>NZ_CP109551.1:5654135-11308271 GCF_045040105.1 Streptomyces sp. NBC_01390
TCTCCGGGCACAACATCTCGACCACCGAGGTCGAGTCCGCGCTCGTCTCGCACCCCTCCGTCGCCGAGGCCGCCGTGGTGGGCGCCGCCGACGAGACGACCGGGCAGGCCATCGTCGCGTTCGTCATCCTGCGCGGCACCGCCTCCGAGACCGACACCCTCGTCGCCGAACTGCGCAACCACGTCGGTGACGTCCTCGGCCCGATCGCCAAACCCAAGCGCATCCTGCCGGTCGCGGAACTCCCCAAGACCCGCTCCGGCAAGATCATGCGCCGCCTGCTGCGCGACGTCGCCGAGAACCGGGAACTGGGTGACGTGACCACCCTGACCGACTCCACCGTCATGGACCTCATCCAGACGAAGCTGCCCGCGGCGGGCAGCGAAGACTGAGCAAGGGCTCAGCAAGGGCTGAGCAAGGGCTGAGCAAGGGCTGAGCAAGGGCTGAGCAAGGAGCAGAACCGAAGAGGACAGAGAGGGTTTCCTCCGGGCGGTACATTCCCCGCACCTTGGGTAGGCTGAAGATCGCGTCAACAACGCGACAAGATCCGCCAGGATCGCCAAGGTGCGCCGGGAAGTCTGGTCGGCATGCGTTCCGTGCTGCCCACCGACCGGAGGTCTCCCCGTGGCCACCCCGCGCACCGCCACCCGCAAACTCCTCGGACGGCTCTCGCTGCCCGAACGGACGTTCGTCGCGGAGGCCCTGCGGACCGAGACCGTCGGTGGGGTGCTGCTGCTCGTCGCCGCGGTCGCCGCGCTGATCTGGGCGAACAGCCCGATCAAGGAGACCTACGAGGCGGTCCTCGACCTGCATGTGGGGCCCGCCGCCCTCGGGCTCGACCTCTCCCTCCAGCACTGGGCCGCCGACGGTCTGCTCGCGGTCTTCTTCTTCGTCGCCGGCATCGAACTCAAGCGCGAACTCGTGGCCGGGGATCTGCGCGACCCGAGGGCCGCCGCGCTGCCCGTCGTCGCCGCCCTGTGCGGAATGGCCGTACCGGCACTCGTCTACACCCTCACCAACGTCACCGGCGGCGGTTCGCTCGCCGGATGGGCCGTGCCCACGGCCACCGACATCGCCTTCGCCCTCGCCGTGCTCGCCGTCATCGGCACGTCCCTGCCGAGCGCCCTGCGCGCGTTCCTGCTGACGCTCGCCGTCGTCGACGACCTCTTCGCCATCCTGATCATCGCGGTCTTCTTCACCGACGAGCTGAACTTCGCCGCGCTCGGCGGCGCACTCGTCGGCCTCGCCGTCTTCTGGACGCTGCTGCGCAAGGGCGTACGCGGGTGGTACGTGTACGTCCCGCTCGCGCTCGTCATCTGGGGGCTGATGTACAACAGCGGCGTCCACGCCACCATCGCCGGTGTCTCGATGGGCCTGATGCTGCGGTGCACGACCCGCACCGAGGACGGGGAGAAGTGGTCGCCCGGCGAGCACGTCGAGCATCTGGTGCGACCTCTGTCGGCGGGGCTCGCGGTGCCGTTGTTCGCCCTGTTCAGCGCGGGTGTCTCGGTGTCCGGCGGGGTGCTGGGGGACGTGTTCAGCCAGCCCGAGACGCTCGGGGTCGTGCTCGGGCTCGTGGTCGGGAAGACGGTCGGGATCTTCGGCGGGACCTGGCTGACGGCCCGTTTCACCCGCGCCTCGCTCAGCGACGACCTCGCCTGGGCCGACGTGTTCGCCGTCGCGTCGCTCGCAGGGATCGGGTTCACCGTCTCGCTGCTGATCGGTGAACTCGCGTTCGACGGCGACCCCGCGCTCACCGACGAGGTCAAGGCCGCCGTCCTGACCGGCTCGCTCATCGCCGCGCTCGCCGCGACCGTACTGCTGAAGATACGGAACGCCAGGTACCGCAGGCTCTGCGAGGCGGAGGAGCGGGACGACGACCTCGACGGCATCCCTGACATCTACGAGGAGCACGATCCGGCGTACCACCTGCGCATGGCCGACATCTACGAGGGGAAGGCGGCGGAACACCGGCGCATCGCCCGGCTCAGGGCCGCCGAACTGGAGGCCGCCGAGCGGGACCGGCTTGCCGAAGTGGCGGGCGGGGCGGGCGACGAGGGTGACCGTCCGGCATGATCTGACACGTAGACGTCAGACACACGGTCAGGTGCGTACGCCAGGCGCGTACGTTCAGACAGCTGAGCAAGCAACCAAGACGACCAAGACAACAGGGAGATCTCGATGAGCGCACCCGACGGCAGCCCGGTCGGCGCCGAACGCAGCATCGGCCAGTTGTTCGCCTCGGCGACGACCGAGATGTCCGCGCTGGTGCACGATGAGATCGCACTGGCGAAAGCCCAGCTCAAGCAGGATGTGAAGCGCGGCGCGACGAGCGGCGGCGCGTTCACGGTGGCCGGCGCCGTACTGGTGTTCTCCCTGCCGATGCTCAACTTCGCGCTGGCGTACGCCATTCGGACCTGGAGCGACTGGAATCTCGCGGTCTGCTTCCTGCTGTCGTTCGCCGCGAACGTCCTCATCGCGCTCCTCCTGGCGCTGGTCGGCGTCGTCTTCGCGAAGAAGGCCAAGAAGAGCAAGGGCCCACAGAAGGTCGCCGCGTCCATGAAGGAGACGGCGGGCGTCCTCCAGAAGGCCAAGCCGCACCCCCGGCCCGCCCCGGTGAGTGACGCGGTCGAGGTTGTGGCACGCTCGTCCTCATGACGGACCCCGCCACACCCCCGGCGCACTCCTCGTCCTCATCGACGCAGCCCGCCTCGGCCGTACGGCTCGACCTGCCCGGCGGGCGCGAGGTGATCCACCGGGATGTCGCCGCGAACGGCGCCCGGTTCCACATCGCCGAGTTGGGCGACGGGCCGCTGGTCATGCTCGTGCACGGGTTCCCGCAGTTCTGGTGGACATGGCGACACCAGCTGGTCGCCCTCGCCGACGCCGGTTTCCGGGCCGTCGCCATGGACCTGCGGGGCGTGGGCGGCAGCGACCGTACACCCCGGGGCTACGACCCCGCGAACCTCGCCCTCGACATCACGGGCGTCGTACGGTCCCTGGGCGAGCCCGATGCCGCGCTGGTCGGGCACGACCTGGGCGGATACCTGGCGTGGACGGCTGCGGTGATGCGCCCCAAGCTGGTCCGGCGGCTCGTGGTGTCCTCGATGCCCCACCCGCGACGCTGGCGCTCGGCGATGCTCTCCGACGTCAAGCAGACGGCCGCCGGCTCCTACATCTGGGGGTTCCAGCGGCCCTGGTTCCCGGAGCGGCAGCTCGTCGCGGACGACGGGGCGCTCGTCGGGCGGCTGATCCGGGACTGGTCGGGGCCGAGGCTGCCGGACGACGAGGCGGTGGAGGCGTACCGCGCGGCCATGTGCATCCCGTCCACCGCGCACTGCGCGATCGAGCCGTACCGCTGGATGGTCCGCTCGATGGCCCGTCCGGACGGCATCCAGTTCAACCGGCGCATGAAGCGTCCGGTGCGGGTGCCGACACTGCATCTGCACGGTTCACTCGATCCGGTGCTGCGCACACGCAGCGCGGCCGGCTCCGGGGAGTACGTCGAAGCACCGTACCGCTGGCGTCTGTTCGACGGCCTGGGACACTTCCCGCACGAGGAGGATCCGGTCGCCTTCTCGACGGAGCTGGTGAACTGGTTGAAGGACCCCGAACCGGACCGGTGACCGGACGGGTGACCAGACGGGTGACCAGACCGGTAATTGGATGAGCGTTCGGACCGATGACCAGCCCGGCGACCAGCCCGCTGACCGGACCGGTGACCGTGTCGGCACGGCCGGTATTCGGGGACGGGAACAGCTGTACTACGAACGGCCAATTGCCTGGCGCATAGGCCAATTCGGGGCCCCTGGGGCGGTTATCGACCTTGGGGCAGGGGCAGACGTCGGGGTATGGGCTGGACGCACGACTACAGTGACGCACCACGCAATCGCCGCTCGGGCCATGGCTTGAGCTCCCACCAAGGAGGTTCCCCGCACCTCGCGGGGACGGACCTGAGGGTGGGAATCCCGCGCATCCTGCGCCGCCGGGCCCGCTGGGTCTCGGTGCGCCTGCGCCACCCCCGTCCCTGAGCCTCCCTGAGCCCCGTACCCCTGTACTTCCGTACAGGGCTCAGAGCGCGCAGTTGTCGCTGTCCACCTGCTGGTTGGCGGTGCGCCCCCCGGCGATGTCCTTCTGGATCTCGTCCGCCGTGAGCGCGTAACCGGTGTCCGGGTCGTCGAGGGACTTCGCGAAGACCACTCCGTACACCTTGCCGTCGGGCGTGAGCAGCGGGCCGCCGGAGTTGCCCTGGCGGACGGTCGCGTACAGGGAGTAGACATCGCGGCGGACCGTGCCGCGGTGGTAGATGTCCGGGCCGCTGGCCGTGATGCGACCACGCACGCGCGCGGGACGGACGTCGTACGACCCGTTCTCCGGGAAGCCGGCGACGATCGCGCTCTTCCCGCTGTTCGCGTCCTCGGTCGAGAACTGCAGCGCGGGCGCTCGCAGATCGGGTACGTCGAGGACGGCGATGTCGCGCTCCCAGTCGTAGAGGACGACCGTCGCGTCGTACTTCCTGCCCTCGCCGCCTATCTGGACGGTGGGCTCGTCGACGCCGCCGACCACGTGCGCGTTGGTCATCACACGCCGCCCGCCGAAGACGAAGCCGGTGCCCTCCAGGACCTTGCCGCAGCTCTGGGCGGTGCCCATGACCTTGACGATGGATCGCTGGGCGTTGACGGCGACCGCGCTGTTGGCGAGCGCGGGGTCGGGCGGGTCGACTTCCTTGATGGGCTCGTCGGAGAACGGGCTGAAGACCTGCGGGAAGCCGTTCTGCGCGAGGACCGAGGTGAAGTCCTTGAACCAGGTGTCCGCGTCGGAGGGCAGTACCTCCTGCACCCCGGCCAGCACCTTGGAGCCGCGGACCTCCTTGCCCACCGTGGGCATCGTGGTCTGCGCGAGGGCGGCGCCGATCAGCCAGGCGACCAGGAGCATCGCGACGACGTTGACGAGGGCACCGCCGGTCGCGTCGAGGGCCCGGGCGGGCGACCAGGTGATGAATCGGCGCAGTTTGTTGCCGAGGTGGGTGGTCAGGGCCTGGCCGACGGAGGCACAGACGATCACGATGACGACCGCGACGACAGCGGCGGTCGTGTTCACCTCGGCCTCGTCGGTCACGCCGTCCCAGACGACGGGCAGCAGATAGACGGCGACGAGACCGCCGCCGAGGAAGCCGATCACCGACAGGATGCCGACGACGAAGCCCTGGCGGTAGCCCACGATCGCAAACCACACGGCGGCGACCAGCAACAAGATGTCCAGCACGTTCACGAGGGCCACCCTGTCACGCGCGCCAGTCGAGCGGGACCTGCTTGTTTCTGTCCCAGGGGAGCTCCCAGCCCGAGTAGTGCAGCAGCCGGTCGATGATCCCGGCCGTGAAGCCCCACACGAGGGCCGATTCGACCAGAAATGCCGGACCCTTGTGGCCGCTTGGGTGCACGGCGGTCGCGCGGTTGGCCGGATCCGTGAGATCCGCCACGGGGACCGTGAAGACCCGCGCCGTCTCGTTCGGATCGACCACCCCGACCGGCGTCGGCTCGCGCCACCAGCCCAGCACGGGCGTGACGACGAAGCCGCTCACCGGGATGTACAGCTTGGGCAGTACGCCGAAGAGCTGGACACCGGCCGGATCGAGCCCGGTCTCCTCCTCGGCCTCGCGGAGCGCGGCCCGCAATGGTCCGTCGCCCTGAGGATCACCGTCCTCGGGATCGAGGGCGCCGCCGGGGAAGGACGGCTGACCGGCGTGGGAGCGCAGCGAACTGGCCCGCTCCATGAGCAGCAGCTCGGGGGCGACCTCGCCATCACCGCCGGAGCCGTCCTCACCGCCGACGCCCTTACCGGTGACGCCGTCGCCGCCGTCACCCCTGGCTCCGGTGCCTCCGGTCTTTTTGTCACCCTCCCCGAAGAGGATCAGTACGGCGGACTGGCGGCCCGCGCCGTCCTCGGGCGGCAGGAAGCGGCTCAGCTGGAGCGGCTCGACCGTCTCGACGGCGTGCACCACCGGATCGAGCCAGCCGGGCAGGCCCACCTTGCTGAGCGTCGCCTCGCCCCCTTGTGTGTTGCTCGCGCGCGTCACCGCCACCCCCGTTCTGCTGCTTTCAACGCCTGCGGCAGCCCCGTTGGTTCCGCCGATGCCACCCGGCTCCCAGGCATCACCGCGGGCCTCATCCGGCCCCCAGCGGCGGCGCCGGGATGCCGCCCGCGTCGAGGTACGCCTGCGGCGGGTTCAGCCGCTGGCCGGGGAAGCCGCCCTTCTCGTACTTCAGGAGCTTCTGGGCCTTCTCCGGGTCCGTCTCGCCCTCCCCGTACGCCGGGCAGAGCGGAGCGAGCGGGCAGGCGCCGCAGGCGGGCTTGCGGGCGTGGCAGATACGGCGGCCGTGGAAGATCACATGATGCGACAGCATCGTCCAGTCGCTCTTGGGAAAGAGCGCGCCGACGGCGGCCTCGATCTTGTCCGGGTCCTTCTCCGCCGTCCACTGCCAGCGGTGCACGAGCCGCTGGAAGTGCGTGTCCACGGTGATACCGGGGCGCCCGAAGGCGTTGCCGAGCACGACGAAGGCGGTCTTACGGCCCACGCCGGGGAGTTTGACAAGGTCTTCGAGCCGGCCGGGCACCTCGCCGCCGAACTCCTCCGACAGGGCCTTCGACAGCCCTATGACAGACCTGGTCTTGGCCCGGAAGAAGCCGGTCGGGCGCAGGATCTCCTCGACCTCCTCGGGGTTGGCGACGGCCAGGTCCTCGGGGGTGGGGTACTTGGCGAAGAGGGCGGGAGTCGTCTGGTTGACCCGCAGGTCGGTGGTCTGGGCCGACAGGACCGTGGCGACGAGGAGTTGGAAGGAGTTCTCGAAGTCCAGCTCGGGGTGGGCGTACGGATAGACCTCGGCGAGCTCCCGGTCGATCCGGCGAGCACGCCGGACGAGAGCGGTGCGTGACTCGTTGCGCGGCGGGGACTTCGGGGCGGCGGTCTTGGAGGGCGTGGCCTTGGAAGCACCCGTCTTGGAAGCGGCCGTCGTGGAAGCGGCAGCCTTGGAGGCGGGCTTGGTGGTGACCGGCTTGGCGGACGCGGCTCTCTTCGCCGGCGCGGCTCGCTTCACCGGCGCGGCCTTCCGCACCGGTCCTGCCGGTTCTGCTGCCGGTCCCGCCGGTTCTGCCGGTCCCGCGGACTTCTCCTGCAGGGCCCCCTTCGCGGTCGTCCCAGCCCGCTCGGTCGCCCCGGTCACCTTCTTGGCGGCTTTCTCCACCGACATCACCTCTGCCGCTTTCTACGCATTCCGGCCCCCACCCGTACCCTGTTCGCCCACAGCGGAATCACACCCTGCCGCCACCCGCTCAGCCCCCTCGGCCTGCGCTCCCACCGGCGATTTGGACACCCGGCCAGCCTAGAGCCCGGCACTGACATCCGCCCCGGACCCTGAAGATCGGCGCCCAATTGGCCCCCTGCCACACTGGTGCAGACACTCGTGCGGCATCCTTGTGACAGATCACACTGTTTGGACCGTCCGGCAAGATGGGGAACACGGTCCCCGTTAACCGGGGAGCAAGATCCCCTGAGCAGGTCGACAAGGAGAGAACTCGTGGACGACGTTCTGCGGCGCGCCCCGCTCTTCGCGGCGCTCGATGACGAGCAGGCCGCGGAACTCCGCGCCTCCATGAGTGAGGTGACCCTCGCGCGCGGTGACGCCCTTTTTCACGAGGGCGACCCGGGTGACCGGCTCTACGTGGTCACCGAGGGCAAGGTCAAGCTTCACCGCACGTCCCCGGACGGGCGCGAGAACATGCTGGCCGTCCTCGGCCCCGGTGAGTTGATCGGCGAGCTGTCGCTGTTCGACCCGGGCCCGCGCACCGCCACGGCCACCGCACTGACCGAGGTCAAGCTGCTCGGCCTCGGCCACGGCGACCTCCAGCCCTGGCTGAACGCCCGCCCCGAGGTGGCCGCCGCGCTCCTGCGCGCCGTCGCCCGGCGCCTGCGCAAGACCAACGACCAGATGTCCGACCTGGTCTTCTCCGACGTGCCGGGCCGCGTCGCGCGCGCCCTGCTCGACCTCTCGCGCCGCTTCGGCGTCCAGTCGGAGGAGGGCATCCACGTCGTGCACGACCTGACGCAGGAGGAGTTGGCGCAGCTCGTCGGCGCCTCCCGCGAGACGGTCAACAAGGCGCTCGCCGACTTCGCGGGCCGCGGCTGGCTGCGCCTGGAGGCGCGGGCCGTGATCCTGCTGGACGTGGAGCGGCTGGCGAAGCGTTCGCGTTAGCCGGGAGCCGTCCGTACGTATGAGAGGGGCCCTGCCGCACGGCGGGGCCCCTCTCGCATTCAACGGGTTCACCGGGGCGGGGGCCATGCGGTGACGAGAACGTGTTGCACGGAACCAAGGGGTGGGTGGCATGCACCAGGACAGAGCGCCCGAGTCGGTCTGGGAGGCCGCACCGGAACCCGCGAAACGCAGGTTGCGCCTCTTCCGCCGGGACCCGGAGGCGCAGACGCTGTGGCAGTCCGAGTTCGAGCAGCGGGACCTGGGCGAGCCGCTGGGCCTGTGGGCGACGGACCAGGCGGTGGCCCTGGCCCGCTTCGACCGCGTCACCGCGTACGCACCGGCGACCGGTGAGCCTCTCTGGACCTGGCAGCCGCCGGGCCAGGACGTGATCGTCGGGGCCTCCCAGGACGCCCAGGACGGCCTCGGCGTCGTCCTGCACCACGACGACGGCGAACCTCGCGCCAGGCATGTCCGTCTCACCGCCCTCGACCTCGGCTCCGGGGCCGTGGCGTGGTCGCGTGAACAGCCGAAGAACCAGCTGGCCCACATCGGCGCCGATTCCGCGCGCCAGGTGACGATCGGCGGCGGCCGGATAGCGACCGCCCCGGTCTGGATCGCGAACAGCCAGGGCTGGAAGGGCAACGAACCGCCGGTCGTCCGGTGTCTCGACGCGCGCACCGGCGCCGTCCAATGGGAGCGGTCGCTCCCGGACCAGTGGGGCGACTGGTTCTCCGTCCTGGCGACGGACCCGCCGGTCCTGTCCGTCCGCAACAACGGCAAGCACTCCCGCCCCCGGCTGTACGTGGTGCGCGAGGACGGGGAGTGGTACGTCGAGCTTCCGGCCGGCTACAAGGACTTCGGGCCCGCGGTCGCCGTCGTCGGAGACACGCTCGCCGTCGGACTCGAACCGGACGACCCCGTCGGCGACACCGAGAAGAGCGCCGACACGGTCCTGCGCGCCTACTCCGTCCCGACCGGCGAGCCGCTCTGGGAGTGGCGCACCGATCACGGCCGTACGCTCCATCCGCTGGCCCACCGCGGGTACCTCATGGTGGGCAACGGCTACGGCAGCCGGGTGACCGTCCTCGACCCCACCGACGGCCGGGTCGTCGCAGAACGCAGACTGCCCGGCTTCAGCTATCGAGCCCGCTACGCCGCCTGGGACGACCGCCTGGCGGTGGTGTGCCACGCGGTGAGCGAGACCCGGCGCGTGCGGGTGTTCCGCTGGAAGTGACGGGAGCGGCGGAAGTGACAGGAGCGTCGGAAGCGTGCCGGGTGACACCGCGTCCGGGGCTGGACGAGCATGGGTTCATCGTCCGTGAGGGCTCCCTCGCGCGCGTGCCGCCCGCCTTCCGACCTGTCGTCGGTGCGGCCCGTGACCGGGCCGTCGACGTCTTCGGGACACGCCTGCACAGCGCGTACGTCTACGGGTCGATCCCGCGCGGCACCGCACGCGTGGGCCAAAGCGACCTGGACCTGCTGCTCGCCCTGCGCGAGGAACCCACGGAGACGGACTGGGCATCGGCCCGCGTGCTGGACAGGGCGCTCGACAACGAGTTCGAGCAGATCGACGGCGCCGGCACGCTGCTGGTCTCCCGGGCCCAGGTGCTGAGCGCCCTGGAGAGGCACGACCTGGGCTGGTTCGTGGCCTGCCTCTGCACACCCGTCCACGGCGAGGACCTCGCTGGGCACCTGCCCCGCTATCGCCCCGACTCCCTCCTCGCACGCGAGACCAACGGCGACCTGGCTCTGTGCCTCCCCCGCTGGCGGCGCCTGATCGCCGAGGCGACCGCCCCGGGAGCTCCTCCGGGGGCGGTACGCGCACGCGTGCGGGGCATTTCCCGCCGCCTGGTGCGTACCGGCTTCACGCTCGTGATGCCTCGCTGGGACGGCTGGACGAGCGACCTGCATGAGATGGCCGAGGCGTTCGCCGTGTACTACCCGGAGTGGGGCCCGCACATGAGGGAAGCCGCTTCGCTGGGCCAGGAGCCCTCGGACGAGCCCGCTGTCCTGCGGTCGTTCCTGCGCTCGCATGTCGAGGAGCTGGGCCAGTGGCTGAGTGAGGAGTACGCGCGCGTGCACGGCGTGAAAGCGCCCAGGCCCGCATCCGCGTAGGGCCTGGGCGGTGCCGGGGCCGGATCTAGATGAGGCCGTGCTCGTGCAGGTACTCCAGTTGGGCCCGTACTGACAGTTCGGCGGCCGGCCACAGGGAGCGGTCCACGTCCGCGTACACGTGGGCGACGACCTCCGCGGGGCTCGTGTAGCCGTTCTCCGCCGCTGTCTCGACCTGGGCGAGTCTGTGGGCCCGGTGGGCGAGGTAGAACTCGACGGCGCCCTGGGCGTCGTCCAGGACGGGACCGTGGCCCGGCAGGACGATGTGCACGCCGTCGTCCACCGTCAGGGACCTGAGTCGCCGCAGGGAGTCCAGATAGTCCCCCAGGCGGCCGTCAGGATGGGCCACCAAGGTCGTTCCGCGCCCCAGGACGGTGTCACCCGTCAGGACGGCCCGATCGGCCGGGAGATGGAAGCACAGCGAGTCCGATGTGTGCCCGGGCGTCGGTACGACCCTCAGCTCCAGCCCGCCGACGGACACGACGTCCCCGTGCCCGAGCCCCTCGTCCCCCAGCCGCAACGCCGGATCGAGCGCCCGCACGCGCGTTCCCGTCAGCTCGGCGAAGCGCCCGGCGCCCTCCGCGTGGTCCGGATGCCCGTGCGTGAGCAGCGTCAGCGCGACCCGTTTGCCGGCCTTCCGGGCGGTGTCGACGACATGCCTGAGGTGTACGTCGTCCAGAGGCCCCGGGTCGACGACGACGGCCAGTTCGGAGTCCGGCTCGGAGATGATCCAGGTGTTCGTCCCGTCGAGCGTCATCGCGGAGGCGTTGGGCGCGAGCACATTGACCGCGCGCGCGGTCGCGGGGCCCGAGAGAACCCCGCCGCGCGGCTGGCCGGGGAGAGCGGCGGCTTCGGTCATGCGGGGGCACCTGCCAGGGGGTGGGTGGGGGGTGTGTGCGTCATGCGGGGGCTCCGCCGATCGGGATGCGCTTGGTGAACTCCTCGTGCCCCGGCCAGGCGAGCACGATCTCACCGTCCTCCAGGCTGGCCCTGGCCAGGACAGGCTCCAGGTCGCGTTCCAGGGCCCCGGCGAGGGCGCTCGACACGCTGTCGTACGGTGCCAGCGCTCGCAGGGTCGCGATCGTGGGCGGCAACATCAGCAGCTCGCCCTTGTCGTAGGAGGCCGCCGCGGCCGCCGGTTCGATCCACACCGTGCGGTCCGCCTCCGTGGAGGCGTTGCGGGTGCGCTGGCCCTGCGGGAGCGCGGCGACGAAGAACCAGGTGTCGTAGCGGCGGGACTCGAACTCCGGGGTGATCCAGCGGGCCCACGCCCCGAGGAGGTCCGAGCGGAGCACCAGTCCGCGGCGGTCCAGGAACTCGGCGAAGGACAGTTCCCGGGCGACCAGGGCCGCGCGGTCCGCCTCCCAGTCGTCGCCCGTGGTGTCGCCGACCACGGAATCGGCGGCCGGGCCCGCGAGCAGGACGCCCGCCTCCTCGTACGTCTCCCGTACGGCGGCGCAGACGACCGCCTGTGCGGACGTCTCGTCGGTGCCCAGACCGAGCCGGGACGCCCACCACGCGCGCGTGGGGCCCGCCCAGCGGATCAGGTGGTCGTCGTCGCGGGGGTCGACTCCGCCGCCCGGATACGCGTACGCGCCCCCGGCGAAGGCCATGGAGGCGCGTCTGCGCAGCATGTGGACGACGGGGCCGGTGTCGGTGTCCTTCAGGAGCATGACGGTGGCCGCGCGCTTGGGGGTGACCGGGGTGAGGGTGCCTTCGGCGAGCGCGCGGATGAGGTCCGGCCACTCCGGTGGGTACCACTGCCCGTTTGCCATGGGCGGAGGCTATCCGGTGGTGAGCGCATGTTCGAGGCCCTGGGGTTTCTCGCCCCCGCCGCCCCTACCCGTCCCATCCCTGGGGGCTGCGCCCCCAGACCCCCCTACGGCCCTGAACAGGCCTTGTCCTCAAACGCCGGACGGGCTGAAATGCCCGGGCCGGCGCTCGCCCTCAGACCCCAGACTCCGTACTAGTCGGCACTAGTCGGAGACCAGTTCCACCTGGACCTCTACCTCGACAGGCGCGTCCAGGGGCAGTACCGCCACGCCGACCGCGCTGCGGGCGTGGACGCCCTTGTCGCCCAGTACCTCGCCGAGGAGTTCGCTCGCGCCGTTGATCACCCCGGGCTGGCCGGTGAAGTCCGGTGCCGAGGCGACGAAGCCGACGACCTTCACGACGCGCGCGACCAGGTCGAGGTCACCGGCGACCGACTTGACCGCCGCGAGCGCGTTCAGCGCACACGTACGGGCCAGTTGTTTGGCCTCCTCCGGCGTGACCTCCGCGCCCACCTTCCCGGTGACCGGAAGCTTCCCGTCCACCATGGGCAGCTGGCCGGAGGTGTACACGTACACCCCGGACCGAACCGCCGGCTGGTACGCGGCGAGCGGCGGTACCACCGCCGGCAGGGTCAGGCCCAGCTCGGCGAGGCGGGCCTCCACCGCGCTCACGCCTTCTCCCGCTTCAGGTACGCCACGAGCTGCTCGGGGTTGTTCGGCCCGGGCACGACCTGGACGAGCTCCCAGCCGTCCTCGCCCCAGGTGTCCAGAATCTGCTTCGTGGCGTGGACGAGCAGCGGCACGGTCGAGTATTCCCACTTGGTCATGGAGGCGACTTTATCCGCTGCGGCCAAGCGCCCCGCGCCCACGTTGTCCACAGCCTCCGGCGTAGGTTCGAGCCGGACTGGTTAGTCTCGAATACGTGAGCAGGTTCCAGGTCGTCAGCGGTAAGGGCGGGACCGGAAAGACCACGGTCGCCGCAGCGCTCGCGCTCGCCCTCGCAACCGAGGGGAAGCGCACGCTTCTCGTCGAGGTCGAGGGCAGGCAGGGCATCGCGCAGCTCTTCGAAACCGAAGTGCTGCCTTATGAGGAGCGGAAGATCGCCGTCGCTCCCGGGGGCGGGGAGGTGTTCGCCCTCGCCATCGACCCCGAGCAGGCGCTGCTGGACTACCTCCAGATGTTCTACAAACTCGGGAGCGCCGGTCGCGCCCTGAAGAAGCTCGGCGCGATCGACTTCGCCACCACCATCGCCCCGGGCATCAGGGACGTACTCCTGACCGGAAAGGCGTGCGAGGCGGTCCGGCGGAAGGACAAGAGCGGGCGGTTCGCCTACGACCACGTCGTGATGGACGCCCCGCCGACCGGCCGCATCACCCGTTTCCTGAACGTCAACGACGAGGTGGCCGGCCTCGCGAAGATCGGCCCGATACACAATCAGGCCCAGGCCGTGATGCGCGTACTCAAGTCGCCCGAGACGGCGGTGCATCTGGTGACGCTGCTGGAGGAGATGCCCGTCCAGGAGACCGCGGACGGTATCGCCGAGCTGCGTGCGGCGAAGCTGCCGGTGGGGCGGATCATCGTCAACATGGTGCGGCCCGAGGTTTTGGACGAGGCCGAGCTGGAACTCGTACGGGCGGCCCCTCGCGGCGCGCTCGCACGGTCGCTGTCGGCCGCCGGGCTCGGCGGGGCGCGGCGCGGCGGGAACGCCGAGAAGCTGGTCGACCCGCTGCTGGCCCAGGTCGAGGAGTACGCCGAGCGGTACGCCCTTGAGCACGAACAGCGGTCCGTGCTGGGCGGGTTGGAGCTGCCCTTGCACGAACTGCCGTTGTTCGCCGAGGGCATGGACCTGGCAGGTCTGTACGAACTGACCAACGAGCTGCGGAAGCAGAGGATGTCATGAGCCCGAACCCGCACGACTCCGCCTCCCGGCACGGCCTGTCCCCCGCGCGCGTGCTCGAGGTGGATCCGCTGATCGACGATCCCAAGACGCGGATCGTGGTGTGCTGCGGATCCGGCGGGGTCGGCAAGACGACCACCGCGGCGGCGCTCGGACTGCGCGCCGCCGAGCGGGGGCGGAAGGTGGTGGTGCTGACCATCGACCCGGCCCGCAGGCTCGCCCAGTCCATGGGCATCGACTCGCTCGACAACCTCCCGCGGCGAGTCAAGGGCGTCGAGGGCGGCGGCGAACTGCACGCCATGATGCTCGACATGAAGCGGACGTTCGACGAGATCGTCGAGGCGCACGCCGACCGTGAGCGGGCCGCCGCGATCCTCGCCAACCCCTTCTACCAGTCACTCTCGGCGGGCTTCGCGGGCACGCAGGAGTACATGGCGATGGAGAAGCTGGGGCAGCTGCGGGCGCGCGACGAGTGGGATCTCATCGTCGTCGACACGCCTCCGTCCCGGTCCGCGCTGGACTTCCTGGACGCCCCGAAGAGGCTCGGTTCGTTTCTCGACGGCCGGCTGATCCGGCTGCTGACGGCACCGGCGAAGCTGGGCGGGCGCGCGGGAATGAAGTTCCTGAGCGTCGGCATGTCGATGATGACCGGCACCCTGGGCAAGCTCCTGGGCGGCCAACTCCTCAAGGACGTACAGACGTTCGTCGCCGCGATGGACACCACCTTCGGTGGGTTCCGTACCCGCGCCGACGCCACCTACCAGCTCCTTCAGGCGCCCGGCACGGCGTTCCTGGTGGTCGCGGCCCCGGAGCGGGACGCACTGCGCGAGGCCGCGTACTTCGTGGAGCGGCTGGCCGCGGAGGACATGCCGCTCGCCGGACTGGTGCTCAACCGGGTCCACGGCAGCGGCGCCGCCCAGCTGTCGGCCGAACGTGCGCTCGCCGCCGCGGAAAATCTTGAAGAGCCCCGCATTGTCGATCAGGAGGACGGGAAAGCTGGACTTCGTAACTCCCCCGACCCGTACGGCGGTTCAGACAGTTCAGAACGTTCGTACCGTTCAGAACGTCCGGACCGGACAACAGCGCCCGGCGCAGACGTCGAGGAACACGTCGAAGGCTCCCCCACCGCCACCGACAGTGACCCGACCGCCGACCCGAGCGAACCCACAGTCCAACAACTCACCGCAGGCCTGCTCCGGCTGCACGCCGACCGTATGCAGCTGCTCTCCCGCGAGCAGCGCACACGAGACCGCTTCACCGCCCTCCACCCGGAGGTGGCGGTCACCGAGGTCGCCGCGCTGCCCGGCGATGTGCATGACCTCGCGGGCCTGCGGAACATCGGCGACCGACTCGCGACCGACCGGCCAGAGCTGCCGGACCCTCCGGACGCGAGTAACTGAGACGAGTGGCTGAGACAGGTGGCCGACGAAACGGCGGTTACCGACCGAGAGGGGCAGTGACCGACCGGGACGACTCAGCCCACTGCCAAGTAGTTCTCGTACACCTCTTCCTCGTCGAGGGGCAGGATTCCCGCCCCCCGCTCGTACTCCGTACGCGCGGTTTCGAGCAGCCGACGCCACGAGGTGACGGTGGGACGCCTGCGCAGCAGTGCGCGGCGCTCCCGCTCCGTCATTCCTCCCCACACGCCGAACTCGACGCGGTTGTCGAGCGCGTCAGCCAGGCATTCCGTGCGTACCGGACATCCGGTGCACACCGCCTTGGCCCTGTTCTGCGCTGCTCCTTGAACGAACAGTTCATCCGGATCGGTAGTGCGGCAGCCCGCCTGCGCACTCCAGTCGGTTACCCAGCCCATACCGGCGCCGTCCTCTCCCGAATCGAGGCTCCCCCACGGCGGCAGCGGCATATTCACCGCGCCAGTTGAGGACGTTACGGAAGGCGGGCACAGCGCAACACCCCCTTCGGGCCCAATCTTGAATGGCCCGAACGGACTATGGGTAAGCGGCAGATCACCCGGGGGAGTGAGCGACCGACATGTGTGACCATCCCGGCAAAGGGGGACAGTTCACCTGGGTCACAACGGATACCTCGTGACACACGAGGCCAATCCGGGCACGCACTCCACAAAAATAGTTGGACTACATCCGAAACGTTTCCGGTCTCAGGGACGTATTGATACGTGACCTCACAGCTGTGACAGTTGTGAGGAGCTTAGGCCAAGGCCTGTACGTGTGTCCGGCGAATGAGAACGTAGGCTGCCCTCATGCCAAACAAGCGATCGGGCGGAGGCCTGTCGGTAGTCCAGCAGGCCGCCAAGTTCCTCGGTGTCAGCGTGCTCGCGGGCGCCGTCGCGGCGGGCATCGCCCTGCCCGCCGCCGGCGCGCTCGGTCTCGCGGCCAAGGGTTCGGTCGAGGGGTTCGACGAGATCCCGGCCAATCTGAAGACGCTGCCGCTGAGCCAGCGCACCACGATCCTGGACGCCAAGGGCGGCCAGCTGGCGACGGTCTACTCGCGCGACCGCACGGTCGTCGAGCTCAAGGACATCTCGCCGTACATGCAGAAGGCGATCGTCGCGATCGAGGACTCCCGGTTCTACGAGCACGGCGCGGTCGACCTCAAGGGCGTCCTGCGGGCGCTCAACAAGAACGCGCAGAGCGGCGGCGTCGCGGAGGGCGCCTCCACGCTCACGCAGCAGCTGGTGAAGAACGTGTTCGTCGAGGAGGCCGGTGACGACCCGACGAAGGTCGCGCAGGCCCAGCAGCAGACGATCGGCCGCAAGATCAAGGAGCTGAAGTACGCGATCCAGGTCGAGGAGGAACTGGGCAAGAAGAAGATCCTCGAGAACTACCTGAACATCACGTTCTTCGGCCAGCAGGCCTACGGCGTCGAGGCCGGCGCCCACCGCTACTTCTCCAAGTCGGCGAAGAACCTCACCCTCCCCCAGGCGGCCCTGCTGGCCGGCATCGTCCAGTCGCCGACCCGGTACGACCCGGTGAACGACCCGGCGGAGGCCACCAAGCGCCGTAACACCGTGCTCAAGCGCATGGCGGAGGTCGGTGACATCTCCCCGCAGGAGGCCGCCGCCGCGCAGGAGAAGCCGCTCGGCCTGAAGGTCAGCGAGCCCAAGAACGGCTGCATCGCGGCGGTCAAGGGTGCGGGTTTCTTCTGCAAGTACGTCGAGAAGGAGTTCCTCGCCAGCCCCGTCTTCGGCAAGACCCGCGAGGACCGGGCGAAGATCTGGAACCAGGGCGGCCTGACCATCCGTACGACGCTGGACCCGCAGTCGCAGGCGTCCGTGCAGGCGTCGATCAAGGAACACGTGTACCAGTCGGACTCGGTGGCGACCGCCGTCACGCTGGTCGAGCCGGGCACCGGCAAGATCCTCGGCATGGGCCAGTCGAAGCCGTACGGCTACGGCAAGAACCAGACCGAGATCAACTACTCGGTCGGCAGCGACCGGGGCGGCTCCAACTTCGGCTTCCCGACCGGTTCGACGTTCAAGCCGTTCGTGGCGGCGGCGGCCCTGGAGGAGGGGCGCCCGGCGATCCAGCAGTACTCGGCGCCGTACGAGATGGAGTACCCGAGCCCGGTCCAGACGTGCAGCGGCAAGCCGTGGACCAACCTGGAGAACGCGAAGCTGGAGAACGAGAGCGAGTCGGAGAAGGGCCCCTACCGCCTGAAGAAGGCGATGGAGCTGTCGGTCAACACCTACTTCGTGCAGATGATCTCCGACATCGGACTGTGCCCGGTGATGAACATGACCGACGCACTGCACGTCAGGCAGGGCAACGGCGACAAGCTGCCCGAGGTACCGGCCATCGCCCTCGGCTCCAAGGGCATCTCCCCGCTGACGATGGCGAGCGCGTACGCGGCCTTCGCCTCCCGGGGCATGTACTGCACGCCGATCGCCATCGAGTCGATCACGCAGAAGGTCAACGGCGGGCAGAAGTCGCTGGAGGTCCCGAAGTCGACGTGCTCCCGTGCGATGTCGGAGACGACCGCGGACACGATCAACACCCTGCTCCAGGGCGTCGTCGACTCCGGCACCGGCAAGTCGGCCGGCCTCACCGACGGCCGCGACAACGCGGGTAAGACGGGTACGACGGACGAGCGCAAGAACGCCTGGTTCGTCGGCTACACGCCGACCCTGTCGGGTGCCGTCTGGGTCGGCAGCGCCATGCAGAACGTGAAGATGCGCAACATCACGATCGGCGGCGTCTGGAACGAACTCGTCTTCGGCGGCAAGGTCCCGGGTCCCATCTGGAAGGACGCCATGACCGGCGCCCTCGCCGGCAAGGACTCCGGGAAGTTCAACCTCGTCCCCATCATCGAGCCGCCCACCCCGAAGCCGGACGACAACCGCCGCGACGACGGCGGCAACGGGGACAACAACGGCAACAACAACGGTGGCGCGACGGACGGCAACAACGACAACGGCGGCAACACGACGTTCCCGAACCCGACCTTCTCGATCCCCGAGGGCTTCGTCCAGGGCAACGACAACGGCGGCAACAACGGGAACAGCAACGGGAACAGCAACGGCGACGGAGGCTTCCCGTAGAGGGTCCGCGCGCCGAGGCTGAGTGAGTGAGCCGGGCAGCGAGTGAGCCGTAGCCGCCTGTACGTCGATGGGGGCGCCCTTCTTGGAAGGGCGCCCCCATCGACGTACAGGCACAGGCGCGTCGGTACTCGCCGCAGGTCAGCCGGCGAGGATCTTCTTCACCGCGGCGGCGACCCGGCCGCCCTCGGCGAGGCCCGCGACCTTCGGGTTCACGATCTTCATGACCTGACCCATGGCACGCGGCCCCTCGGCACCGGCCGCCTTCGCCTCCTCGACGGCCTGGGCGACGATCAGGTTCAGCTCCTCGTCGTCGAGCTGCCTGGGCAGGTAGACGGCGAGGATCTCGCCCTCCGCCTTCTCCCGCTCGGCCTGCTCGGGGCGGTCGCCCTGGGCGAAGGCGTCGGCCGCCTCACGGCGCTTCTTCGCCTCGCGGCTGATCACCTTGATGATCTCCTCGTCGGAGAGCTCGCGCTTCTCCTTGCCGGAGACCTCTTCCTGCGTGATCGCGGTGAGGGTCAGCCGGAGCGTCGAGGAGCGGAGTTCGTCGCGCGCCTTGATGGCGGTGTTGAGGTCTTCCCTGAGCTTCGACTTGAGCGTGGTCATGGGATCGATTGTCGCAGGTGCGGGAAGCGGAACGCCCGTGGATTTCCACCGTCCCTCCCCGCCTGACACGATGGGAGCATGCGCGCGCGATACGCAGTACCCCTGGGAATCACGGCCGTTGCCGCCGCCGGCCTCGTCTACTCGGCGGGTTTCGAGACCCGCTCCTTCCGCCTCCGCCGGGTGACCGTGCCGGTGCTGCCCGCGGGCATGCGCCCCCTGCGCGTGCTCCAGGTCTCCGACATCCACATGGTCGGCGGTCAGTACAAGAAGCAGCGCTGGCTGCGCTCCCTGGCCGGTCTCCGCCCCGACTTCGTGATCAACACGGGCGACAACCTGTCCGACCCGGAGGGCGTGCCCGAGGTGCTGGACGCGCTCGGCCCGCTGATGGAGTTCCCGGGCGCGTACGTCTTCGGCTCGAACGACTACTACGGTCCCAAACCCCGTAACCCCGCCCGGTACCTGCTCGAGAAGACCCAGGGCAAGCACGGCCTGAACGGCAACCCGCCCGCGGTCGACGTGGTCCACAACCCGTGGGAGGAACTGCGCGACGGCTTCGACACGGCGGGCTGGCTGAACCTGACGAACACGCGCGGCGTGCTGAAGATCGACGGCATGTCGGTGGAACTGACGGGCCTGGACGACCCGCACATCAAGCGGGACCGCTACCAGCAGGTGGCCGGCGGCCCCTCGAAGACGGCGGACGTCTCACTGGCCGTCGTCCACGCCCCCTACCTCCGGGTCCTGGACGCGTTCACGGCGGACGCGTACCCGCTGACCCTGGCCGGCCACACACACGGCGGCCAGCTCTGCATCCCCTTCTACGGCGCCCTGGTCACCAACTGCGACCTCGACACGGACCGCGTCAAGGGCCTGTCGACGCACACGGCGGAGGGCCGCACGTCGTACCTCCACGTCTCGGCGGGCTGCGGCGCCAACCGCTACACGCCGGTACGTTTCGCCTGCCCGCCGGAGGCGACGCTGCTGACGCTGACAGCACGGGCGTAACCCACACAGCCCGCCCGGATCGCCCCTTTTGCCCGTTCGCCCTAGCGTGAGGGCATGACCGCGCCGATACCCAGGGACATACCGGACCTCCCCGCGCTCCCGGGCGGACCCGGACTTCTCCCCTCCCCCGTCCCCGCCACGGCCGTGGTGACCCCGGTACGCCGCCCGGTGACGGCGGTCTTCCGCCTCCTCACCGCCGCCGCGGCGGCCACGGCCGTGACGATGGAACTGGTCCTGGGCAGCCCCGCCCAGGTTCTGAGCCAGTTCACGATCCAGAGCAGCATCCTGCTGACCCTGGTCATGACCGTCTCGGCCCGCCGCGCCTGGACAGCCCGCCGCCCACTGCCCAGCGCCCTGACCGGCGCCGCACTCCTGTACGTGGTGATCGGGGCCCTGGTCCACCACACCCTGGTGGCGAACCCGTCGAGCCCGTTCACCACGCCCCCTTCCCCAACGGGCTGGCACGCCGTCACCGACCAGGTCCTGAATACGGCGATCCCGATCGCGGCCCTCACCAACTGGCTGCTCCTGACCGCCGCCGGCCACCTGCACCTGCGCCAGGCGGCACCGTGGCTCCTGTACCCCCTGGCGTACCTGACCTTCTCCCTGCTCCGAGGCGAGCTCCTCCTCCCGGGCACACCGAACCGCTACCTGTACGCCTTCCTCGACGTGGACGAGCACGGCTACAAGAGCGTCCTGGCCAACGCCCTCCTCCTCGGCCTGGCCTTCTACACCCTCGCCGTCCTCCTCGTAACCCTCGACCACATCCGCCCGAACCCCGTCCACCACCGCACCAAAACCGGATTTCGCCTGGGGCCACCGGTGGGCTAAAGTAAACGACGTCGCCGCGACAAGCAGGACAAGCAGCGACATCGGGGTGTAGCGCAGCTTGGCAGCGCGCTTCGTTCGGGACGAAGAGGTCGTGGGTTCAAATCCCGCCACCCCGACAGTAAAACGCCAGGTCAGGCCCGGTGCTGAGAAATCAGCACCGGGCCTGCCTCGTTCTCCAGGAGCTCTCTGGAGAAATCCTGGAGAAAATCTTGGAATCGTCTCCAGGCCGACGCCCTACCCACGAGCCTTCAGCAACGCGTCCAGAGCAGCCACGGGCGAGCCGGGACTCATCTCCCGACGCGCGTCCAACGCTTCCTCCCACATACCGGTGAGCGCGTTCATCAGCCTCTGCCGCATGCCGGCCGTGATGTGGTCATAGCGCGACTGAACAGAACCGTCCTCATGGCCCAAGCGTTCGTCCATGAGCTTCGGCGGGGTCCCCACTTCCCTCATCAGAGTCTTGTGAGTGTGGCGCAACCCGTGCGGGGTCAGCCCCGGAGCGATCGGCACCCAGCACGCCTCAGCCCGCTTGGAGGCGCCTCGTCCGCGCGCCGGGATGCCAGGCCACGGCTCAGCGACCACGGGCACCGGGTGCTCTTCCTGAGTGCCACGCCCGGGGTACCGCCCTGTGACGGCCGGCTGAAAGAGCCACGTGGCGAAGCCAGAGCGTCGCCAGTGGGCGGCCAACTCCCCCGTTCCCGCGTTGCGGACGTACCCGAGATCGGTGATGGCCTCCAGCACCTTCAGCCGAGTCGGCTCCGCCACAGTGTCCGGGCGGTTGAGGACGTTGGAAACGGTGCCGGTCGAGACGCCGGCGCGGCGAGCCACGTCGGCCAGTTTCGCCCCCGGGCGACTCGCGGACCCGTTGGCGGTTCCGTGGCCGCGGAAGACGTAGGTCAGTCCGTGGCACTCGCAAGGCTTCGGTTTCGTCCGGGCGATGTGGCCGGCAAGCAGCGAGACGAGGAATTCCGGAGTGTCGACGTCGCGGTAGGAGTCGTCCTTGGGCGGGCAACGGTGCAGTTCGCCGGTGTCCAGTTCGTAGAGCTGCCACTCAACACGAATGCTCTTCGGCCGAATGAACTCCGTCTCAAGGCCAACGACCTCGCCCCAGCGCATGCCGGTGTAGCCCATGATGATGCCGCCAACGAACTCGTCGTCGCGCCCGGACAACAGCGCCATCCGCTCGGAGAGCAGCAGAATGCCGAGTGCCGTCGTGACCGCCTTCTCCGGGCCACGGTTGCGTGAGCGACCAGCGCGCTTGCCTCGTCCACGCCGCCTGGTTGCGGGGTTGGAGTCGCGCAGCCCCTCGTCAACGGCGTCGGCGAGGATCAGGTGCAGTGTCGCCCGCCATGTCTTGACACTGGTTGCCGCGTAAGGAACGGCGCGTTCGTGCTTCTCCCAAGCGGCGATGTCGGTACTCAAGATGTCTGCAATGGCGAAATCCTCGAACGCGGGGAGCAAGTGTTCTTCGATGTGCCGCCGGTAGTTCTGCATGGTGGACGCCGCCAAGTCCTGCGCGGCATACCAGCGGTTCGCGTAGGCGCCGAAAGTGATCCGCTCAGGAGGCGCCTTCTTCGTTCCGGCCAACAGCTTCGCTTCTTCGGCGTCCGCAGCCTTCTTTGCCGCTGGCTTGGTCCGGAAGCGGATGGCCTCGCCATCGGCATCTCGGACGGTGGCGTACTTGCCCGGCGCGAGCTTGTACCGGCCGCGCCAGTACGTGCCGAGGTTCTCGGCGTAACCCAACTTGCTCTCCCTACGGACGGATGTGCCGCCCGGTTGGAGGACCGGGCGGCACATGGAATCAGGCTGCGCTCTGCGATTGGTGCTGCTGCGCCCTACGCGGTGTCCGTGCCTTCAGAGGGGTGGCGGACACCGTTGCTATGGCCACCACTTGGCGTCGCGGTGCTGGTGTAGCTCGGGCGGTGGCAACACGGGCTTCCGTGGGACGGCTCTCGAAGATGCGCATGATCTCTACGAAGTGCTCGACCGTGAACCGGTAGCTGCCGCCGGGCTTGGTGAAGGGAATGCGTCCCCTGCGAGCTTGTTCCTTCACCCACCACTCGGAGCAGCCGAGCGCTTGGGCAACATCCGCAGCGGAGTGGAGCTGAGGCAAGTCAGTGATCTTCTGACGCACTTTCATGTCTCCTCTGGGGTTCGCTTCGGGGGTTCCGAAGCCCGTGTCTGTCCGAGGTGTGGATTTCTGCGTCATTGCGTCGTGAGCGTCATTTAGGCTTCTGACCTGTGGTTTTAGGTGACGTTAGGGGTGAGGTCTGCGTCATGGGTGTGTCATGGGCAGCGTCATCCGTGACGTGGTCCATGACGCGGATGACGCAGGATGACGCAGGCGCGGCGATCTGCGTCATGCCTGTATTCGCAGGTCAGGTGCCGTATTCCGGCTCGCCTGACGTAGATGACGCAGCGTCTTCCCTCTTAGGACAAAAGAAGGGGGTGTTCTGTTGTGGTGCGGTGCTGCTCAGAACGTGAAGAAGGAGCCGCTGCGCGGCACGTCCTTGGGGCGGCGCAGGCGCCGAACAGCAAGAGGAGCACGCCTCGCCGGGGCGGCCGGTGCTCTTCTTGCTTGTCCGCGCGAGCGTGGGGGCGGTCAAAGCATCCGGGGCTGGTCGAAGGGGGGCGCGGGGGCGGGGCGGGTCATTTCGAGGTAGCGGCCCTGGCTGGTGCGGCCGGAGTCGATGAGCACACCCCGCGCGGCGAGGGTGGGCTGTAGGCGCTTGAGACGGTCGGAGAGCACTTTGCCGGTGGTAGGCCACCCCTTGGGCAGCGGACGGCAGTCGTCGCCGCTGTAGAGGCGGCTGAGGCAGGCCAGCCACTCGGTGGACGTCATCCGCTGCTCGCCGCCGGGCTCGATGGTGTCGGCGTGCCGGAGGACGGTTTGTGCCAACAGGTCGCCTTCGATGACGTCGTCGTTGAGGTCGTCCAACCGGGCCCGGTACGCGGCCAGCGCTCCGAGCCCGGTGGCCGCGTCAAGCTGCGCGCAGAGGTGGGCGAAGTCGGCCATGCGCAGGTCGGTGGGGGTTTCCGCCTGCGCCGCGCGCACTCTGACGGTGAGGTCGAGCAGGGACCCGAGCACGACGGGCAGCGCCTCCTCGTACTCCGCCCACAGTTCGGCCTCGGTCCGCCGCACGCCGGGCCGCTCCAGGCGGAGCGGGAGCAGGCGGTCGGCGAGGTCGGGCCGGATGACGCCCACGTCGATCCCGGTCAGCAGTAGCGGCCGGCGGTAGCCGACGCGGAACACGTCCCCGTCGGTGAACAGGGCGCGCTTGACGCTCTCGGCGCCGGTGACGATGCAGCACATCGCGTCCGACAGGTCCGGCGACATGTGGGAGAGGTTGTCCAGTGCGGTGACCCAGCCCGCCGCCACGGCCGCGATCAGGTTCTCTTCATCCTTTGGGGCCCGGCGCAGGTCCCCGCTCATGCCCTCGATGATCCGCACCAGCATCCGCCCGCCGGTCGACTTCCCCGCACCCTGCGGGCCGGTGAGGAATGGCGCGGGCACCGGGACGGACGGACCGAGACAGCCGATCAGCCACGCCACGGCCAGGCACTCGGTTTCCGCGTCGGCGAAGTTGCACAGTCGCATCAGCAGATCGATGCCCTTGCCGTTGGTGTCTTTGACGGGCAGCGGCAGTTCCCCGGTGAGCTGGGTGCGCCGCCAGCACACCTCGCGCGGGTCGGGGGTGAGGATGTCCCAGCCGGTGGGGTGGATACGCACGGACTGCCCGTCATCACGACCGAGGTCGAGCCAGGTTGCCCCGTCGAATCCGGGGGCGACGCGGATGTGCACGGGCTGCACGTCCTCGGACATCGCGAGCGCTTCGATCAGGTCCAAGGCTTCTTTCAGCGCGCTGCCGTTGAACGCGCCGCGTCCGTCGCGGTAGAGACCGACCATGAGTTCCTGGCGGTGGCTGCCGGTGGTGCCCTGGGAGCGGATGGGGCGGGCGACGGGTTGGCCGTTCTTCTGCGCGTAGACGGTCCCGTCCGGTGTGCGGAAGTACCGGAAGTGGGATTGCGCGTAGTCGGTGATGATCTGGCGGGCGGGGTTCTTCTCGTCGTCGGCCATGGTCACAGTCCCAACGTGGTGAGGGCGTTGGTCCACGCGTCGGTGCAGTGCCGGGGCGTTTCGCCCTTGGCCTGCGCAGCGGTGAACAGCCGGGCGACGTGCGTGTGGGTGAGGCAGCCGCACCGCCCGTGGGTGGACAGCACGGCGAGGAACGTCCGGTAGACGGTGGCGTGCACTGCCTCACGGGCGGCGGTGATGTGCTGCTCTGCCATGGCGATTCCACGGTCCAGGTACACGGGCGAGCGGTGGCGGCACTCCCCGCCTTGGCCTCCCAGGGGCGCCGAGAGGGTCTGTGGCGCCCTACGGGCGGGAGGGGGGTCCGTTAGTGCCAGAGCACGCACAGCGCCCGGGAGGGCGGCCATGGCGCCGCCGCCCCATCCGAGCCAACGGGCGTACGCCATAAGGGACTTGATGTCCACACCGGGCCGCACCGCGTTGGCGGAGCGCATGGCGCCCCGGTAGATCCAGTGCTCGCCCCGGGTCGTCGGCACGGTCCGGGTGGCGGGGAGGGTGTCGCGGGCCCAGGCGATGGCGTCCGTGTTGTCGAGGTCGACGATGGTGAGGCCGGCGCCGCCGGGGTGGTAGGCCACCCCGGCCGCTTCCCGCCACGCCCTCGCCCACGCACGCGAGTTGATGATGTTCGGGTCGGTGGTGGCGGCGGCCCATGCGTGGCAGGGCGCCGGGCAGTGGCAGGGGCCGGGGGTTTTCATGTTAGGCCGTCCGCCGCACGCGTTCTGCGCGCAGGTGCGGCAGTTGCCGAACGGCACCTTCCCCGCCCGCAGCGGCAGCGGCGGCACACCGGCCGCCGCCAGACCGAGGGCGGTGTGTAGGTGTGCCGGTGCTCGCCGAATGTCGGTGGCTTGGGTCATGCTGGATGTCTCCAGTCCTGTCGAAGGATGCTGGGTGACAAGGGCGGCCCCGGACTTTGGCGAGACGGGGGCCGCCCTTGGCGTCACTGGTGGTTGTTCGTTTTGGCCCACACGCCCGTGGTACGGGTGTGGACGTGGCGCCGGTCTTGGTAGACGGGTCCTTCGTAGTGGTGGTGGACGTCCGGGGCGGGCTTGGCCCGGTGGGCGAGGCGGGCGAGGGCGAGCACGAGAGCGGCGGGTGCACCGAACACCAGGCCACACACGATCGGGTCGGCGAACTGGGACAGGTACATGAGCACGCCAGCCGTCCCGCCGACCATGGTCGTGGCGGTCGCGCCGGCAAGCATGAGCACGCTCGCGTCGGTGGCGCCCTGGCTCATCGGGGGACGTCCGGGCTGTGCGACGGGCAGGGCGTCACCGTGTGCGGGGACGGGGGTGGTGTCGCGGTAGGCGGTGGGCCGGTACGCGTCGGCGATGATCCGGCGAGCCTCCACGTCTGCCTGAGCCTCGCTCAGGCCGGTGTCGGTGGCGGTCGGTTGGGGGCTGGTCTCGGGGTGCATGCGGAATCCCTTCCGGCGGAAGGCCAGGGAGGCAGGGACACCCCCTTGGGGGGTGGCTCTGGAGGGGGTTTTCGGGGTCTGACCTGGGGTGCCTCCCTGACTCCCTGACTGATCATTTGTGCAGGTCAAGGCCAGGGAGGCGGAGCAGGGAGGGGGTCAGGGAGTTCTCCCTGCCTCCCTGACCCGCCGGGGGTCGGCTCCCTGTCATTCGGCGGCGGAAGCGGAACCCTCGTCGTCGCGGTTGGTGAGGGCGCGGGCGACGCGTTCGGCACCGACGACCATGCGGCCGTCCGACTTGTACGGCTCGGCTCCGGTGCCGTCCAGTTCGCGCTTGAGGTCGATGAACGACCAGGCGCCGTAGGCGTCCGCGTCCAGCACAGCGAGCCGCTTGAGGACGTCCTGAGTGAGCACCCGGGTCGCGCCCCCGAGCACGCTCGCGATGTCTTCGAGTGCGTCTCGGTCCTCGCCCGTCTCGACAGCGCGCAGGGTGGTGACCCCGTCGCGCAGGGCCTTGGCGCGGTCGGCGATGACGACCGCTTCGTCGTCGTCGATGTAGTGCGTGCGGATCGTGATGGATGCCTGTCCGGCGGGAATGGCGATCCCGTCGGAGGCGACGACCAGCGTTCCCTTGTCCAGGCCCTGGCGCAGCAGGTGCGGGGCGGCGCCACCTTCCACGGCTTTGTCACCGAGCGCCATCTTGGCCTGAGACTCGGTGCCCAGCACGAGGGATGCGCGGGTGTGGGCGCCCTCGCGGACCAGCTTGGGAAGGTTCTGGTCAGTGGGGTCCTGGGTGCCTTCCCACAGCGTCACGTTGACCGCGCGGCCCTGGTTGTGGACCTTGCGGACGGCCATGAAGTAGCGGGAGGTGGCCTTGGATCCGCCGTAGGGGTTCTTGTCGGCGTCCTTGACCGGGCACATGAACGCGACCTGCGCTTCGTCCACGATGCCGACCAGCGGAAGGAACACGGTCCCGGGAGGGGACTGAAGGCGACGTTCCATCTCGGCTACCAGGCCTTCGACCATCTCGGTCGCCTGGATGACGTGGTCATCGGTCGGCCCCTGGATGAGCAGAGAGGCCAGACCGTCGAACATGGCCCAGTCGCCAGCGCCCTTGAGGTCAGCGATCCGGAACTCGACTGTGCGATCCAGCGCGAGCCACAGGGCGAGGGCTCGCAGGGCTGCGGTCTTGCCCTGGTTCGACAGGCCCGTGATCAGCAGGTGGCGCTGATACACGCTCAGGGCCGCCGCGTCGCCGCGCAGGTCCTGACCCCACGGGGCGCGCCCCTTGGCGTAGTCGGCGGTCATCGTCTCGTCGGTGACCAGCGGAGACGGCCCGATCGGCTCATCCAACGCACCCGAGTCGGCCACCCACAGACGGACCGTGCGGGCCGCTTCCGGGATGGTGATGAACACTTCGTGCTCGTGCCGGGTCAGGTTCTCAGCGAGCTTGCGGCGCCGGTTCTGCACTTCGATCGTGGAGACCCCCGAGGGCAGCGTGACGTCGACCTCGACGCCGCATCCGGCGATCCGGATCGGACCGAGCATGGACGCGCCGGCGTCGCCCATGTCCTTGATGGCGTTGCGCAGCGCGGGCACTCCGAGGTCGCGCAGGGCCTTGACGACGATGGACGGTGTGACCGGCTCACCCTCGCTCGATCGGACGTTGGCGGGCAGCGCCCACGAGGGCGCGGCCTGCTGCTTACTGCCGACCGCCCACAGCGCGAGCAGGGCGAGCAACGGGCCGACGATGACGGCAGTACCCCATGTGACCTGCACGATCCGGATGAGCAGGGCGATGAACTCGATGGTCGCTGCCAGTGGGGTGATGACGTCGGTGATGTCATGGTTGTTGATCGCCATCACGACCCCAAGGGCGACCAGCACGCCGATGCCCACCCCGGTACCGACCGCGAGACCCTTGGCGGCCTCTACGGGCGAGTGCAAGAGGTCCATGCGGCGGTGGTGGCGGGCCTGGCGGAAGCGCTGCAACCGCTCTTCCCACTCCTCGGCAGCTTCGAGGTTCCCGGCTGCTTCCGCTGTGCGGATCATGCGTTCGTAGCGGGCGCCGGTCTTGCCGTCCCAGGTGCGGCGGGCCACGATCCGGCCCCCGTTGAACGTGTAGAGACTGTGCCGCGCCACCGCACGAGCAGCGCTCTTCGTGTTCTCGTGCGTGACCACGGTCTTCACGGCGTGTCCGGAGCGCACCCACAACGGCACCAAAGGCGCCAGCGGGGCGTCGGGCACCACGGTCAACACCGTGGGAGTCACCTCCGACTCGGGGCCGGTCTGCGCGGTTTTGACGAGACGAACGATGTTGTCGGTCATGCTGGTACTGCTCCTGACTGCCCCTCTTGCGGGGCGGGAATGGAGGAAGGGCGCCGGGGTGCCGGTGTCCGTGGAAAGAGCGGGCACCCCGGCGGTCGTACGAGGTTCAGCAGTGGCGGCGGGCGCGGTTCTCGGCCCGGCTGAGCTGCGACGGCTCGCTGCGCGGCCCGTCGAACCAGCAGAAGGGGCGGATGGTGTCGGCGGCCTTGAACACGCGGATCGCGGCCCCCTGCGGGGCGTCGGGCAGCGGGTGGACGCGACCGCCGGCCAGAGAGGCCAGGAGCCGGGCGCCGTGGTGCTCGCATCCGTCCGCTCCCTCACCGACCGCGTCCGAAACGGTCACCACGGGCGGGCCGACGCACGGGGTGGGGTCCTGCGGGTGGGCTGCGGGGCAGCGGCCGTCCATGCTCACCACCACCCCGAAGCCTTCTTCGCCGCCTTCTCGCGGGCGGCCTCGGTGATCAGGCGCTGCTTCTCGCCGTGCAGGGCGGACAGTTCCGCGGTAAGCCGCATCTCAGCGTTGGCGGTGGTGGTGTCGATCTGCTGCTCAGCGCGGGCGGTGCTCTTGCCGCGTACGACCTTGTAGGAGCCGCCGACGGTGGCGCGGGCCATGGCCCGCCGCTCGGCACCGTTCAGCGGCCACGACTCGCCCCGCTTGACCGCTTCGAGCTTGGCGGTGGCCTTGTGGATCTCGCGGTCCAGACGGCGGATATCGGACTTGGACACGGTCAACTCTCCTTCGGACAGGTCGGGTTGGGGTAGGCGCACAGGACGCACATGCCGAGCGACGTCGGCATGCAGTAGCTGTAGGTGATCTCGCAGGTGGGGCAGGTGCGGCGGGCGAGCATCGCCAGCGCGAGGGCGCCCCACTTGCGGGAGGTCATCGGGCGGACGGGCTTGGCGAGGTCGATGCGGTAGAGGTAGGCGACCCGGACCCCGCCGGCCCGCCGGTTGACGCGCATGACCTGCGCCGCTATCGGCTGGCCCCCCGGACGCAGCCCCCGCGCCCGTAACTGGCGGCGGGTGGCGAACTCCTCGTCGTCGGGGGCGAACTTCCAGGGGAAGGTGGGGATGCCGTAGCGGGCGCCGGTCGGGTCGAAGCACTTGCCGTAGGCGGCGGACATCAGGCCACCCGCTTCCATGCCGCCCTGAGACGGACCTCGGATGCGGAGTGGCCGGCCGTGCGAAAGCGGATCGCCATCTCGCGGTAGGACAGGGCGGGAGTCTCGCTGTGCCTGATCTCGTCGACCAGGTCGTCAAGCTCCTGATCCGTGAGCGCCGATACCGCCTCCAGCGATCGGACCCCGATGGGCTGGGTGGGTCCCCATACGGGCAGTTCCCAGCGGGGTGTGACGTCGGGCGTGACGCGGCTCGTCACGCTGGTCAGCGCCCTGCCGGTGTCGTCTCCCTGCCGCGCCGCTTCCAGCGTCGACCACGCCCCGGCAAGGGACTTGGCAGTCTTGGCCTGGACGCGTGCGACGCGCGCCCCTGCCTGCGTCACGGCCGTCAGCCGCGTCTCCTCGGTCGCCGCCTCGGCCCGCAGTCGAGCGCGGGCCACGGCCGCTTCGTCCCGAGCCTCTTGCTGGATACCTCGGATCGCCCCGAGCGCGGACGGGGTGAGCGCGGTGCGCTCCCACAGCCCGTGCACCAACCACAGTGCCTTCGCCGCGACCGGCAACCACGCCACGGCCAGCCACGCGCCGGTGCCCTGCTCGGCAGTGAGCGCGTGGGCGACCAGGACACCGGCCGCGATGAGACCGAACGACCAACCGACGGCGGTGACGATGCGGTTGTGGTCGCCCTGCGCGGCGAGACGGCGCTCATACGCGAGGGTGGCCAACCAGCCGCCGTCGATGCCGAGACCGACGACCAGCGCGACCGGCCACGGCACCGCCGTGCCCAGCCACATCATGACCACGGCCAGGGTGAGGACCATGGACACCGCCGTCATCGCGACGGCGGGAAGAACGGTCTTAGCCTTCATGCCGCACCTCCCACCGCGATCACGACGGCGACGATGAGCAGGGCGCCGCCGGCGCAGGTGAGGTCGACCGCGCGCTTGAGGCCGGTGAACTTCACCACCGCGATGCGGGACAGGCCCGCGATGTCCGCGCCGATGTCCTCGGACAGGGCGGCGGTGATCTGCTCGGGGGTGAGCGTGGCCCACAGCGGGAAGCCCCGCCCGCCGCTCAGGTTGGGGCGGACCGAGCGCAACAGCAGGCCCGCCGCCGTGATCAGCGCGAGGATGCCGGTACTGCCCACGGTGAGGGCGGCGGCGGTGAGCGGGAGGTCACGGGCGACGGTCCAGGTGCCGGCCAGGACCGCGCCGACGAACGCCAGCAACAGCCCGGTCTTGGTGTCGGTCCGCGCGATCTCCGCTTTCACCTCAGCGTGTGCGGCCGTCAGGTTCTGGTCGGTGGTCCTCATGCGCCCACCTCCGGGGTGAGCGTCGCGGCAGTGTTCGCCAGCTCGCGGCCGGCGGCGAGCACCTTGCGGCGGGCCCGGCGGATGCGCCGCACGTCCAGCTCGGTGGGGGTGCGGTCCATGGTGATGATCTGCGCGTCCAACAGGTCGACCTGCGCGAGGATCAGCGGCATCTCGCGCTCGATGGCGTCCAGCTCAGCCGGTGTCGGCTCCATCCAGTCGGCGAACGCGGTAACAGCATCCTGAACAGTGACGATGTGCTTCATGGGTCGTGGTCTCCCTAGCAGGTTGGTACGGCCCGAAGCGGCGTCCGGGGGGCAACCCGGGCGCCGCGCGCCGTTGATGAAGTAGGTGAGGTCAGCCGTTGCGGCCGTAGGCCTCGTTCAGCTCCGCCACCGCGTCCGTGCACTCGCCGGACGTGATGCGGTCGTAGACCTCCTGGCCGATCTGGACGGCTTCCGGGGAGGTCAGGTCGGTGGTGGGCTCCTGCGACGTCACGCGTTGACTCCTGAGGTGTCGTAGGTGGTGGACCAGGCCGGACGAACCGGCCGGCTCCCCGCGCTCCCCTCCGTACGGCCCCCGCAAAGAGGCGGGCCCGGACGGATGGGAGAGGCAGCCGGCCCGCAGCGCGCTTGCGCTGTGGAACCAGGGGTGGACCGGGGATGTACGGCGCCGCCGCTCGGTCCATGCGGCGGCGCCCGGTATCTCGTCGGTTCACACCGACCTCCTTCAGCGAGAAGGGGAAGCGGCTTCACCGGCCCGCCCTCGCGGGGCGGACCGGTCCCGAGCCGGTGAATTCGGGTGCGTCATCGTCACCGCTCTGACGCCAGCAGGGCGGCGCGTACCGGGTAGCCCCCGAGGGGTTGACCTCCAGTGATGGAGGGATGATCCCCACGGCTGTTTCCCAGAGCCGGTACGCAAGAAAGTGACCGCCGGCGGCCATCACCCGGGCCGTTACGGGGACGGGGACTCTCACCCCATCGAAATCGACACACTGTTCAGTTCTCAAGGAACGAGCACTCCCCGACGAGCGCGGTAACCCCTGGTCAAAGGGGCTCCCGTCTTCACGGGACACGCCGGGCGCTGTCAGTGCAGGTGGATACACTCAATGGTGTTGCACCACTTGCTCAACTTGTTGGTACAAGCTGATGGAGTGATGCTGCACCCACGGGCAGCGAGGCGTCAAGGGGTTAGGGGCTACATGTACCAACAAGTTGCGCGAGTGCGTCATGATGGGTCCATGAACAAGCAGCCGAAGTACCGGCAAGTCGCTGACGTCCTGCGTCGGGAGATCGACAACGGCACCCACGCGCCGGGGGCGCGGCTGCCTTCTGAGAACGACCTACAGCAGCGTTTCGACGCGTCGAGGAACACCATCCGCAACGGTCTGAGCCTGCTGGTCAGTGAAGGATTGATCACGTCCAGCCAAGGGCTTGGCTACGAGGTCAACTCCCATGAGGTGTTCAAGCTCAACGCGTCTCGGTTCGAGAACCTGACGTTCCCGCAGAACGGGGACGCGTACAGCACCGACGTGACCAACGCTGGCCGACGACCGCACCAGACGTTCCGGGTCGAGATGTTGCCGGCGTCGAACGAGGTCGCTGAGCGGCTCAAGATCCAGCCGGGCATGAAGGCCGTATTGCGGTTTTGTCATCGCTATGTGGACGATGTTCCTTGGTCCACACAGGCGACCTACTATCCATCGTGGCTGGTAGACGAGTCGCCGCGACTGGCTGAGCCTGGTGACATCGAAGAGGGCACGACGCGGTATCTCGCCTCTCGGGGTATCGAACAGGTCGGGTACTTCGACGAAATCGCGGCTCGGATGCCCACGCCGGAAGAGGCCCGCCTACTTGAGATTGGAGCCGGTGTGCCGGTCATGCTCTGGACCAGAACGGGCTACTCGCCGGATCGCCCCATCCGATGCACGATCACGACGTTTCGGGGCGACTTGAACCGGATGAACTACGAGATCGGCGAGCTGTCCGCCCGAAGTGAGAACACGTGATCATCGCCCCCGCAGAGCCGCATGATGTGGCCAAGCTGCTGGCCTTCCGGGAGGAGGCAGCGGCTTGGCTGCGCGGTCGCGGTTACGACCAGTGGAGCCGTCCGTACCCGGCTGACAAGCTGCTGGCCACGATCGAGGCAGGCACCGTGTTCATGCTCCGTGACGGGCATACGACGGCCGGCACAATCACGCTTACCCCAGACGCCGAAGAAGGTCTGTGGACTGACGAGGAACTGGCCGAACCGTCGATCTTCGTCAACAAGCTCACCGTTGCGCGCGAGTACGCCGGGCAGAACCTCGGTGAACGCTTGCTTGGCTGGGCGGGCGACCGGGCGCACCGCGCGGGTGCTCAATGGCTCCGGCTGGACGCCTGGACAACGAACGAGGGGCTCCAGCGCTACTACCTCGCGCAGGGCTTCACGCACGTTCGCACCGTCTATGAGGGCACGGCGGTAAACGGTGGGTCACGGGTTTCCGGATGGCTCGCGCAGCGGGCGGCACGACTGACGGCGGATCACGGATTCACGGACCGCACGCCGCCTCCCGAGCGGCTCCGATTCGCGGCCTGAGCTGACCCGCGACGGAACAGGCTCACAGAGGAACACTCTTGAAGCCCTCGACATGTCACACCAGAGTTTGGCTGCAAGCAGAGAGCCCCTGCCAACTCCACGGCATGCGGCTGTGGCGAGGGCTGGTGCGCGCGAAGGTCACCGCATCTCCTCAGACGGGCGAGCGCGGCGCCACCGTCGTCGATAACGACACTTCCCCCAGGGGAAGTTGGCGCGATTATCCCCTAAGCCAGCGCATTCGCCACTGCCGCAGCAACTCCCAAGAAAAGGATGGCACCCAGTGACATCAATAGAGTCCCCTGGGCCATCATTCGCTGTGACACCGGGAACTGCTCCCCACCGAAAGCGACCTTGAAGGAATTCTTCAGAAGCCACAGGAGGGCTGACGAGTTATCTTCAGCTTCAGGCCTGGGAACAGCTCGATCCTTCAGCGCTCCTACGAGAAACAATGTCATGCCCCCGAGGAATACGACGAAGATGATGAAGCTGGCAACCGCTGCGAGGATGATCCAGAATACGTCCACGAGTGATCTCTTGCCGCACTTGGAAGGTTTCAAGCGGAGGAGAACCCTCTTCCCTCTCCTGGAGGACGGATCATTGATTCACCCGCGAGGGCCACTCCTCATTTTGCTAGACCACCGAGCCGTGAGGCGATTCGGTCAGGGCCTCTGCCACGGCTCGGCCAGTTACGATCTGCCGCACGGGGACGCCCTGAATCTCCTGTTCGATTTGCGGGGGGTGCTCTGTATTGACTAGATGCACCCGCACCACGAACTGGGTACCCTCCATGCCAATGCCAACCCCGCCCACTCGCTGATCCTGCTCGAAGCGGCGGTAGAGTGCGTCTCGTACCGCCTCGACGATGTCAAGATCAACCATGATGCCTCACTTCGGTCGTCAGGAGATGAGCGTTACGCCCAGCTTCTTCAGTATTGGGTCCAGCGGGGCTACGTACGAGACCGGGATGCCGCGCGCTTCGTCGAGCTCTGTTCCGCCGATGTGGAGCCCCACCGGTTCGCGGGAGTCTGGGCGAAACACTAGCGCCCCGCTGTCTCCACCTCTACTGAATCGCTTGCCAACTTCATCACTCGCTACGACCATAAGATCATCGAATCTTAGGTAACCCTCACCTTGGTACCACAGTTTGGTACTGAATCCGATGTCGATGACGGTTCCCGTCGTGCGCTTCGTCGTAGAGCCCACTTTGGCCACTTGGGAACCGATCACCGCCACCGGGGGCGGGATCGACGCCGAGAGCCCCCTGAGCTCGCCCACGTGAAACGAAACGTCTCCGTCTAGTACGCAAGTTGCCGCATCCATGATGTTTGGAGTCACTCCGTCTCGGTGAAGTTCCTCCTTCTCATCCAGGGCCCCGATACGACTTCTAGGCGCCTTGCCCCCCTGGTAGGGGCCGGGTTGCAGAATGTCATCTCCCTGTGTACCCCGGTCGCACGCAGCCAAGACATGATTATTCGACAGAAACCGGATCCGATCACTGTCGCGAGTGCTTGCGACGAAGGCTCCGAGAGTGCCGTAGGTCACCCTTTCATGGCCCACGGAGAGCCCAGGCCTGAGAGGTAGGCTCGGAGCAGCGCCAGCTGCGGTGGCTTGAGCCACCGCTCGGCCCACGTAGAGGATCCGCGCCTGGCCGTCAGCCTCCCCTTTCAGGTAGTGCGCAGTCTCCCATGCTTCCGGTTTGTCTACGTGTAGATGGATTGACAGTGCGTACTGAAGGCGGCCGGCCATAGAGGTGATCCCAAGACCCAGCTCCTCCAATGCCGATATCGGCATTGGAGGAGCTTCACCTGTGGGTCCGCCACACTCTGCCATGGCCCGAATTTTGCAGAGACTCCTATCCTCAACGGTCACGAGGGAGTCGAGGAGTTTGAGATGAAGCGACATCGCTGATTCAAGGTCCACGGGTCCTCCCGTGAGCATCCGGTACCTGGAGCCGCCTCGTGATGAGGAGCGAGGACTAAGGGGGGTCGAGAGTTCACGCCCTACTGCTCAAGGTTCCCATCTTTCGCGACCTGCGGCCAACGAAGCGCACGACCGTCCTAAGGCTTCGGCACGCCCGTGGATGGGTTCACGGCCGTGCCGACGGCAGACCGCACGCAGGATCTGAACGGGCCCGAACTACCCATGAACGGCAACCAGCAGAGTTGGAAAGCGTGTTGGGGCAACGCAGGATTGGCGCGCACAGACGGCACGAGCAGCGAACCCGCAACGCAGCATTGTCATGCCTCCATGGAGAAATCCTGGAGACGATCTTGAGATCGCGACCCCGAAGCACCACCGCAGACCGACACACACCGACGCTCTGACCTGCATCTTTAGCATGATCCCCAGGTTGGCGATCTTCCAGGGCCTAATTCGGGACGAAGAGGTCGTGGGTTCAAATCCCGCCACCCCGACAGTAAAACGCCAGGTCAGGCCCGGTGCTGAGAAATCAGCACCGGGCCTGATTTGCTTTGTGACCCTGTTTTGGGGGCCATTTGGGAGCCAACTGGGTGTGATCTTCGGGATCCGACTTCCGGTGGCTCCCCCGAGGAGCGGCCTTCTGACTCCTCTTGGCGCGGGCGTACGCATCGCGCCCCTAATGAGTCGATGCACGGCTTGCGCCGAGCAGACCTGAGACGGTACGACGATCGCCATGCGCCCTTGGTCTCCGTTGGATGACCGCCAGCTCGCACTCCTCACCCGCATCGGGAGCGGGGCTGACCCTGTCACTTCTGACAGCCCCAAGCTTGCCGTCACGGCTCACCTGCTCAGAGAGCAGGCTGACACTGCCCGGGGACGCATCGCGCCCGTTCCTTACTTTTAGTCACAAGATGATCACGAGGTGGAACGGGCAGGCGACCGGGTGGCTCATCAGCAAGAAGATGTCACTCTACGTTCGCCGGGATTGTCCGGCGCCCTGTGGGCTGGGGAGCCTCAGGGGTGAGGGGGTGGGGAATGAGTACTTACCGCTTCAATCCGCCGCCGGGTTGGCCTACGCCACCCGCTGGATGGATGCCGCCGCCGGACTGGCGGCCCGACGCCTCGTGGCCCCCGCTGCCCGACGGATGGCAGTTATGGGTCCCGGAGGCCGGTTCCGCCCCTGACGCCCTCGGCATCAGCCCTGCCACCGGAGCATCTGCCGTACTGGCCACAGCAGCTTCCGGGAGTACAAGCGCGGTGCCGGCGCCTCGGAAAGGCGGGCTGTTCGGGCGGCGGCGTGCGGATGCCGTGTCCGAGGCCGATGGGTTGCGGGCGTGGATCGAACGGACACAGGGCCTGGATGCAGCGCAAGTCGCGAGCCTCGTACGGCAGGTCGAGGCGGAGGCCACCGCTCTGCGTGAGAAGGCGTCCGCCGAAGCCGCCGAGGAGGGCGAAGGGATCCTCAAGGACGCTCGCGAGACGGCGACGGAGATCCTCGACGACGCACGCCGGACCGCGAAAGAGACCGAACGCGTGCGCAAGGAGGCGGACCGGCACCGCAAGGACGTCTCCAACGCCGAGCGGCAACTGGCCGAACTGCAGGGCCGGATCGTCAACGCCGACGAGACCGCGATGCTGCAGGAGGCCGGGATCTACTCCTACCGGCACGCGCTGCACGACGCGATCGCCTACCGCAGCCGGCTCGACACACTGCAGAACGAGATCAAGACGCTCGCCCGTGAAGGCCGCGCCGTCCAAGCGGCCACGGACTGGACGGTCAACGGCTCCAAACGCGAGGGCCAGAAGATGGTCCGCGACCTCTCCAAGCTCATGCTGCGCGCCTACAACGCCGAGGCCGACTACGCCGTGCGGTCCATGCGGCCGCACCGGCTGAGCTCTCTCGTCGACCGGCTCTTCAAGAGCCGCGAAACGATCGCCAGGCTCGGCGCCACCATGCACATCCGGATCACCGACCAGTACCACAACGCGCGCGTACGGGAGTTGGAACTCACCGCCGACTTCCTGCAGAAGAAGGAAGAGGAGAAGGAGGCCCAGCGCGAGGTACGCGCCCGGGAGCGTGAGGAGGCAGCGGTCCAGCGGGAACTCGACCGGCAGCGCGAGAAGCTCAACAAGGAACTCGGCCACTATCAGGCGGCACTCGACCGCCTGCGCGAGCGCGGTGATGAGGCCGGCGTCGCGGAGATGCAGGCCAAACTGGCGGAGATCGAGAACGCCTTGCAGGACGTCGAGTCCCGCGCGGCCAACATCCGCGCCGGCTATGTGTACGTCATCTCGAACATCGGCGCCTTCGGCGACCGCATGGTGAAGATCGGCATGACACGTCGACTCGAACCACTGGAGCGGGTCTACGAGTTGAGCGGCGCGGCCGTTCCCTTCCGCTTCGACGTCCACGCGCTGATCTTCAGCAAGGATGCGGTCGGCCTGGAGACGGAACTCCACCGCCAGTTCGCCTCACGACGGGTCAACCAGGTCAACAGCCGCAAGGAGTTCTTCTATGCCACCCCGGCGGAGGTGCGGGACTCGCTGCAGCGGTTCGCCGGACAGCATCTGATCGAGTTCACCGAGGAGCCCCAGGCTCTGGAATGGCGGGCGGGGCGGCGCCTGGGCGAAGCGGGTGCGCCTGCCGCGGGGGCAGGAGGAGTTGTGGCCCCGACAGCATGATGTGCGGCAATGCGTCACTACGATCACCGCCATGGATTGGCTGGAGCGTGCCGCGAAGCTGAGGCAGTGGAGCCGGGACGGGGTGCGGGCGCCGCACAAGCCGTTGCTGCTGCTGTACGCGCTGGGCCGTTTTCAGGCGGATGCCGCGGACGAGTTGCCGTACAGCGCGGTGGAGGCGGATCTGAAACAACTGCTTGTGGAGTACGGGCCGCCGCGTGCGACCACCCCCGCCTATCCCTTCCACCACCTGGTCAGCGACGGGGTGTGGGAAGTACGGACCGAGCACGGCGCCGGCAGCCCCGGCACCGGGGTACGGGAGCTCCGCGCCAGCCGGGCCGCTGGGCGACTGGCCCCAGACCTTCAGGCGGCGCTGCGGCGGGAACCGTCGCTGCTGGGCCGCATGGCAAGGGTGTTGCTGGATCTGCACTTCCCGGCGTCGCTGCACCAAGACCTGTGCGACACGGTGGGCCTGGAACTGGAACTGGAACTGACGGAGGCCGTCGCCCTGGCAGCACCCGGGCAACGGCAACGGGACCGGCGGATGCGGGAGATGGTGCTGACCGCGTACGAGTACCAGTGCGCCTTCTGCGGTTACGACGGCAGGATCGGCGCGGTGCCGGTCGGGCTGGAGGCCGCGCATGTGCGCTGGTGGGCGTTCGACGGTCCGGACGACGTCGACAACGGACTGTGCCTGTGCTCACTGCACCACAAGCTCTTCGACAAGGGCGTCCTCGGTGTCGGCGACGGCCACCGCATCCTGGTCTCCCAGCGCTTCGTCGGCCACAGCCCCGCCGCGCGCGAGCACGTCATCGCGCTCGCCGACCGACCACTCGTCGGACCTCAGCCCGGCGCCCACCCCGTCGCGGCGATTCACCGTTCCTGGCATACCAGCCAGGTCTTCCACGGCAGCCCGCGCCCTGCCGCGGCCACCTGACCTCGCATTGTCGGCTGCGCCCCGCTGGTAAGGAGTGCGATACCAAGAGTATGGTCTCTTATATGGCGACGAAGAAGGTAACCGTGACGATCCCCGAGGATCTTCTGGACGAGATCCGCGCGGACGCGGCTGAGCGGGGCCTGTCGGCGTACGTCGCCGAGGCGCTGCGCTTCAAGCGCGACCGGGACCGGCTCCTGGAACTGGTCGACTGGCTGCAGGAAGAACACGGCCCGGTGACTGAGGACGAGCGTGCAGCAGCCCTCGACGAGCTGGAGGATCTCGACGCCGAACACGCGCGGCGCCGCGCCTCCGGACAGCGCAACGCCGGAGAGGCTGCGTGAAGAAGCGCGCTGGTGAGCACGGGCAGAGGCCGCTCCGTGTCTTCGTGCTGGACTGTGAAGCCCTCTCCCTGGCGGTGCGCGGTGATCGGAAGATGATCGCCTGGCTCGACCTCGCGGCGCGAGGTGAGGCCGAAGTGGTGACGTCGCCGATGACTCTGGTCGAGGCGTACGACGGCAGAACGACCGAACAGCGCTGGGACTGGGTACTGTCCCGGCTCCAGGTCGCCGACATCGGGAAGGACGAGGCCCGCCAGGCACGCCGGCTCCTGGCCGACGGCAAGCTGCACGGCCACAAGTACGCGATCGACGCCGTGCTCGCCGTAATCGCACGACAGCAGAAGGGACAGGTCACGGTCTTCACCTCCGACGTCGACGACCTGGAGAAGCTGGTCCCGGACACCATCGTCGTCAAGAAGGTGTGACCCGACCCGCGCCCCTCAAGGCCTGAGGGGCCACGAAGTTTCCGGACAGGCACCTAATAGGGTCGTCCTGAACAAGGAAACGAGGCGCCTGCCTCTTCGGGGTGCGCGACTCCTTCGGGTTCCAGCCGCTGGCCGAAGATCGCGAACTGCCGGAAGACGCTCCGAGGGGGGCGTACTGCCTTCATCGCATACCTCGGATCCGAGTACTCCCACAGCACCACCTGGCTCACCGGGGCCGAACCGGCCGCTGCCGACTGGGACGAGACCGACAGCTCCGGCGCGCACAGCCGTCGCGCGGTCGCGGGAGACGCCACCCACTGGGGACCTGTTTGGGAAGTGATGCGGACGCTGGGCGGGCTGCACGGCCCGGAGAACGTACGACTTCGTCGTCCGGTTCGATTGACCACCGAGCTGTCGGAGGACGAAAGCGGTGGGCCAGGATGAGGCGATGACGCGATGGTTCCGCAGCTACTGGGACGAAGAAGACACCTGGTTCTACTTCGATGTCGGTGACGACGGATGGGTGAGCCGTCAGGTCGAACTCGAAGGTCCAGCGCGGCGACCCATCGCCGCCGCTTCGGCCGAGGACAACGATGCCCGGTACGGCTTCACTGCGGAGTCGCCCGTCACCGACTGGGAAGGGCACGTCGAGGAGCCGCTGACCCTCCAGGACTTCGAAGAGGTCTGGGCCGAAGCCCGGCAACACCTCACGGCGCCCGAAGGCTGACGTACTGGCCGACGACTGTCAGAACGGGACAGCAGGGAGCCCGAGCCCCACGCCGCACGAAAACTTGCTCACGCAATGACGCCCCAGAACGACACCACACCCCGAGCACGCCCGAGGCTGGGAGAAATCTGGGAGATGATCACACCGAACCGCAATCTCCTTGTCCTTCCCCGGGAACAGACGCCCGAGGGCTGCAAGGCCATGGATGAACGCCGCGCCACCAACGTGCTCCCGACTCTCCGAGCCGCGGATTCCGGCCCGGCCTGGAAGCCGGGGACGATCAGAAAGCGAGGTCGTCCCAGGTGACGTGCAGGTTGAAGGGTTCGGGGAAGTCGATGCCCAGGTCCGTCGGCTCCCACTCGCCCACCGGGACGTATATGGCCGGGCGCAGTGGCTTGACGGTAAGACCGGCGGTGGGAACGGGGGCCAGTTCGTAGGCGCGTACGGCGCTGATGTCCCAGGTGCCGGCTGAGTCGAGTTCGACCTCCCAGTACCAGGGGATCCCGGCCTCGGCGTAGCGGGCCATCTTCCAGACCACGCGCTTACGGGTGTCCGAGCCGGAGAGGACCTCGCCGGCCAGCACGGTGTCGGTGGTGAAGGTGTCGGCGCCGCGGGGCAGGCAGTGGCGCACGAGGAAGTCGGGGGTGAGGAAGCTGGACTTGTCGGGCTTGAAGAAGACGTTGGTCTCGACCCCGACCTGCCAGCAGGACTGCTTGCCCTCGCCGGACGCGGTGCGCATGGCCTCGCGGGCGGAGGCTCCGAGCGCGTTGCGCATCCGGACGGAGAACTGCTGGTGCTCGAGTGGGCCGCGCCGGTTCCAGGTCACCCGCCGGTCCCAGAGCTCGATGTCGGCGGCGAGGTCGTCGGGGAGCTGCTGGAGTTCCTCCCAGCTCAGGAACTCGGGAACATGTGCTTCCGGCCCGTTGAGCGAGCCTGCTGACATGTCGCCTCCCGCATGTGGTTCTCCCGACTCACGCTAGCGGAAACGGCGGGCCTGTCCGGGCTGACGGGGAGCGGTCGGGCGGCATCATGCACGCACTGCGTCCGACCCGATCACCCACGCAAGCACGATGGGAGCCGTTTGGGAGCCGGCTTACAGGTCGTGGGTTCGAATGCCGCCACCCGACAGTGAAGCACCAGGTCAGGGCCCGGTGCTGAGAAATCAGTGCCGGGCCTGTCTCGTTCTCCAGGGGCTCTCTGGGGAGATCCTGGAGAAGATCTTGGAATCTGTCTCCGGATCAGCGCGGCTGCTAGACCCGTTCCAGTGAGCGATGAGGGAAGGGCGGGGTTTCGACCTGGATGGCATCGTCGGGGCGGACGATCCCTCCGTGCCGGACCACGGCCATGACGCCGCTCTTGAATGTGAACTCACCGGTCACGGAGTCCATGGTGAAGACTTCGGCGAGCAGTCCCTTGCGGAAGTCGTTGATCTTCGCGCATGGGTTGCGCAGTCCCGTGACCTCGAGTACCGCCTGCTCTCCGAGATGGAGCAGAGCGCCGGCGGGCAGGCCCAGCAGGTCCACATCTCGCGTGGTTATGTTCTCGCCGAGCTGACCCGCAGAGACCTTGAAGCCCTTGAGCGCGAGCTCGCCGAAGAGTTCCTCGTGCATCAGGTGGACCTGGCGCAGGTTGGGCAGGTCCGGCTCGTAGGTCATGCGGAACTGATGGCGGATCGTCTCACCTGCGTGCACGTCTCCCTCCACCCCGAGCCCTGTGAGCAGCCTGATGGAATCTCGATTGGGCTTGCTGAACGAGTACACCTCGTTACGGCTGACTGCGGCGACCTGGCCGGTCATCACGCCCTCCCCCTGTGGTCGTTCTGCGGCAGTCGATCTTATTGGTGGGGCAACCAGCTTTACGAGGAGAGCCCAGTGAGCGGGCCGGGCGGATGCGCCAGTACCCGCTTCTGCGCGAGTTTCCCAGACAACCCTCAGCGAGTTTTCAGCAACGCATCCAGAAAAGGCGCGGTCCGATCTTGACCGCCTCGCAGAGTAGCGTTCGACGCACGTCGGCTCCTGGCCGACGCCAAGTTGCACATCCACAAGTACGCGATCGACGCCGTGCTCGCCGTGATCGCGCGACAGCAGAAGGGACAGGTCGCCGTCTTCACCTCGGACGTCGACGACCTGGAGAAGCTGGTCCCGGACACTATCGTCGTCAAGAAGGTGTGACCCGACCCGCGCGGCTTCAAGCCCCGGATCCTGGCCAGGGCAGACGCGTCAGTCGCCCAACCTGACCGGGCTCTCACGCTCAGTGCCGCGCTTGCCTTCGCGAGTTCGCTCGGTGCGCTCCCGTGGGTCCTGCGCATGATCTGCTGCCCTTCCGTTCATGGCCAGGACGGCGCACTCCGCCCACACCGTCTTGCCCAGGGGGTGGCGGGGCGTCGATCCCCAGCGCACCGACAGGAGGTCCACGAGGAGCAGCCCCCGGCCTGACTCGCCCTCGGGGTACGAGGTGGGTGGGGTCGTGGGCGGGCGCTTCACGGAGGCGGCGTCCGAGACCTCGATGCGTACGAAGCCTGCGGCCGCGTCCAAAGTGAGTCGGAGTCCGAAGTCCCGTCCGGCGACCCGGCCGTGCAGCACGGCGTTCGCCGCGAGTTCGCCGACGACGAGGGCGATCGTGCACGACGCGTCCGACGCCGGCGGGTGGCCCCACACCTCCATCTGCCGGACAGCGAGGCGTCGGGCGAGCTGCGCGCCTCTCGGTGAGGATCCGAACTGCTCCGCGAATGAAGGCAGTTCACTCGGCCCGTCACCCGTTGCAGTCGTTGCGGTTGTTGCGGTCGTTCCTGTCGACACTGCTGATCCCCGTCCTTATCTGTTCCGTCTCGGGGCATCCGGCCCGGCGCCCTTTCGCGGCGTACGCGATTCGTCACGTTCCGTACTCAAGAGTCGGTCGATCGCTCTACGCTCGACAGGGGGCGCAGACTTACCTTTCATCCCGTAAGGAACGGAAGTGATGCTTTGGCCAACGGAATTGACCCCAGTACGTCGATGGCGGCGCTGTTCGGCTCGCGGGTGCGCAGGCTTCGTACGGCGGCCGGACTGACCCAGCCCGAACTCGGTGCGATGGTGCACGTGGTGGGCACGCGGATCACGCAGATCGAGCGGGCGTCCGGGGCGAAACCGACGTTCCCATTGGCCCGTGCGCTCGATGTGGCCCTCGAAGCGGACGATCTGCTCGTCGACCTGTGGCCGTACGTGTATCGGGAGTCGTTTCCCAACTGGTCGCGGAAGTTCATGGAGTACTCGGCGCGAGCAGTGGCCATCAGGCAGTACGCGGCTCACGTGGTGCCGGGCCTGTTGCAGACGGAGGACTACGCGCGGGCCGTTCTCAGCCTGGACGCTCTGTTGGACGGCGAAGAGCAGTTGGAGGAGCGCGTCACAGCCCGTATGGGACGGCAGGAACGGCTGACCGCGCCCGACCGGCCGGAGTTGTGGGTGATCCTGGACGAGGCGGTTCTCAGGCGTCCGATCGGTGGCGACGCAGTGATGCGGAAGCAGTTGGCACGACTTCTCGACGCGGCAGCGGAACGTCACAGCACCGTGCAGGTACTGCCGTTCGACCAAGGTGGGCACGAGGCGATGGGCGGCTCGCTCACGATCCTCACCCTGCCGGACGGCTCAGAAGTGGCCTACACAGAGGGTGCGGACTACGGCCAACTCATCGAGGAACCAGCCGACGTCAGCCGCTACAAGGTGATTTACGATCGGCTGCGGGCGGCAGCCCTGCCCCCGCTCATGTCGCTCGACATGGTCCGGTCCACGTTGGAGGGCAACTACCGTGGCGCGAATCTCCCGTCCCGATCTGAACGACGCCGCCTGGCGCAGGAGCAGCTACAGCAATCAGGCGGGGGGCGATTGCGTGGAAGTGGCCGACGGGTTCCGGGGCGTCGTCCCGGTTCGTGACAGTAAGGCCCCAGAGGGCCCGGAGTTGTGCTTCGGTGACGGCTCATGGGCCGTGTTCATAGGTGAGTTGAAGGGCTGACACCGCCGTCCCCCAGGTGGCCGGGGCCCGGTCGCCGTCCGTCCGACGGGCTCACCGGGTCCTTGTTCGCGAGGGTCCGGCGGGCCACTGACCTCCTCAAAGAACCGGGGGAAAGAACTACCCGCCCACCCACCCTCCCCGGCCGCGAGCCCGCGTTCACCCGTCCGAGTGACCGGCTTGCAGGCGTGGGATGCGGGCGGTTACGTTCGCGGCGACCACCACACACAAATGCGGCCCCCGGCCGGGATTCCCGTCCCGATCGAGGGCCTGACCGATCAGGAAGTAGTCCCTTCCCAAATGGCTGAAACCCAGTCTAATGCGCGCCTGCGCGCCGATGCCGGAGCACCTACCTCCGGCGTGATCCACGTACGCACCCGCCTCACCGCCGACTTCACCGTGATCGCCAACGCCCTCGCCCAGCGACGCGGCAGCGCGGTCACCATCGGCGTCGCCGCCTACATCGCCTCCCTTCCCGACGCCTCGTCCGTCAGCATCACCGCCCTGTGCGCGCACTTCAGCGAAGGCGAGATCCTCATCTCGCGTGCGCTACGGGAGCTGGAGGCTGCGGGTTATCTGGAGCGCCGCCGCGAGCGAACCTCCACCGGGACGGTCCGTACTCGGACGTACTTTTACGACGTCCCAGGCGGCCATCCCGAGCCGCCCAAGCCGCGTCGGCCCCGGAAGCAGCCGGACTCCTCGCAGGTGGCGGTCCCTTCCGTGACCGTGCGGGATGCGACGCCCACAACCGCTCAGGCGGAATCCGAGGAACCAGCATCAGCATCAGCACAAGAGCCGGTGCCGGTACCAGCACCAGCGGCACTCGACGGCGCCGATCCACAGGCCGTCGCCGTACTCACCGCGCTGCGTCGGGTCGACCCGCGCCTCGTGCTGTCCGCGGGGGAGGCTGCCCGGCTGGCCCCGGCCGTGACCGAGTGGCTGGCGGCGGGCGTGGCGGCGCCTGAGATCACCGAGTTGCTCACCGCGCGGCTCCGCGACAGTTTCAAGGGCCGTCCGGCAGGCATCCTCGCCTTTCGTCTCCGGGAGACGCCTCTCCCCGCGCCACCGCCGCTCCCCCTCCGGCCGATCACGCCCCGCCCACTCGTGCTGCCCTTCCAGGACTGCGACGGCTGTGACCGGCCCTTCCGGGCCCCCACACCCGGACGCTGCCGGGACTGCCGACCGGTGGACCGTCTCCGGGCAGCGGGCTGAGCCGGTCAACGGGGACAAGATTTGGTTCAGTAGGGCGCGACGCGCATCAACTCCCCTCCAAAACGCGGCTACTTACGATCACAAGTCGGCCAAAGTCGGTCCTACAATGCCTCCTACACCTGCTGCACGTCGCCGGCGCCTTGTCGCGTTTCGGTTGGGCGTGTGGTGGAAAACCGGGGGGTTTGGTGGGGGAACGAGGGTTGCCGGCAGGCGTGTTGGGGTTTGTCGCGCTGCGGGCCTGGGTTTATCGCGCGCTTCTCGGGGCCGCTCTGCTGACCGTGTTGCTGACCACGACCGTGTTGGCCGCGCTCACCGCCTACTCGGGGGCGATCGGCGATGCCGCGTTGCGGCGGTCGCTCGCCGAGCAGCGGACCGCTGCCGAGGCCGCTCTGGTGGTCAAGGCCGATGTGCCGGCCGGGGAGCGGAAGGCGGCCGACGACGCCGTGCGGGTGGGGGCCCGTACCGTGTTCGACGGGTTGCCCGTGCGGGTGCTCACCCTGCCGCGTTCCGGTCCTTACGCCCTGCCGCCCTCGTTGCGGTCGGCCTCCGAGCGGGGCGGGAACCCGGACCTCACGTACTTCGCGGCCCTGGATCGCACGCAGGTGCGGACCGTCGCCGGGCGGCTCCCCCGGGCGGACGTGAGCGCCGGGACCGTCGAGGCCGCGCTGCCGCAGAGTGCCGCCCGGCAGCTCCGGGTGGCGACCGGCGACCGGCTGACCGTCACCGACCAGCTGCACGGGCCCGCGGTACGGGTGGTCATCACCGGCGTGTACCGGCCCGTCGATGTCCAGGCGCCCTACTGGCAGTTGGACGACCTGGGCGGTCGCGGTGTGCAGGCGTCGAGCTTCACGACGTACGGTCCTCTGCTCACCGGGGCGGGCGTGCCGGCGTCGGGGCGGGTGAGTGTCGGGGCGTCGGGCTGGCTGGCGTCCGCCGACTACTCCTCGCTGACGACCGATCGGATCGGCGCGCTGCGCGAGACTGTGCGCGCGGGGAGCGGACAGTTGCGCAAGCAGCCCGCGCTGAGCGGGGCGACCGTCGCGGCCACCGCGTTGCCCGACGTGCTGGACCGTATCGAACGTTCCCTGCTGGTCACGCGGTCCAGCATGCTGATCGTCGCCGGGCAGCTGGTTCTGCTCGCGGCCTGCGCCCTGTTGCTCGTCGCGCGGTTGCTCAGCTCCGAGCGCGCGGCCGAGACCCGGTTGCTGCGTGCGCGCGGTGCCACCCGGGCACGGCTGGCGGGGCTGGCCGCGCTGGAGGCCCTGCTGATCTCCGTACCGGCGGTGGTGTTGGCGCCGTTGCTGTCGGGGCCGTTGACGCGGTTGCTGGTCGGGCAGGGTGCGCTGGGCCGGACCGGGGTGCGGGTCGAGGTGCCGGTCGGGGGCCGGCCCGAGGTGTGGGCGGTCGCCGCGGGCGTGGCCGCGCTGTGTGCGCTGGCGGTGGCCGTCCCCGCGTGGCGGGCGTCCTTCGCGGGAGCGGGCGTGGGCGGGGAGCGGGCGGGGGCGCTGCATGCCTCCGTGCGCGGCGGGGCGGACCTCGGGTTGGTCGCCGTGGCCGGTGTCGCCGTCTGGCTGCTCGGCAGCCAGGACTCCGGTGCCGTCACCGCCGACCGTGACGGGGTCCTCGGCGTCGATCCGCTGCTGGTGGCGGCGCCCGCCCTGGTGCTGCTCGCCGGAACGGTCCTGGTGCTGAGGCTGCTGCCCCTGCTGGCGCGGGTCGGCGAGCGACTGCTCGCCCGTGGGCACGGGCTGACGGCGGCCATGGTCGGCTGGCAGTTCAGCCGTCGGCCGATGCGGGGCGCGGGGCCGGTGCTGCTCCTGGTCATCTCCGTGGCGCTGGGCGTGATCGCGATCGGGCAGAGCGCGTCCTGGCACCGTTCGCAGGCCGACCAGGCCGACTTCCGGGCGGGCGCCGAGGTGCGCGTACTGACCGCCGGGAACGGCGGTGTGGGCCGTACGGACGTCTACGCGGCCCTTCCGCACGTCGACGCGGTCGCCCCCGCCGTTCGTGGCACCGTCTCGCTCTCCGGCAGCCGCACCGCGACCGTCGTGGCCCTGAACACGGCGGAGGCGGCCGGAATGATCCTTGCCCGGAGCGATCTGACGGAGGGTCCGCCGCTCGCCGGGCTCGCCCCGCGCGGAGTGCCCGCCGGCATCGAGGTACCGCAGGGCACGGCCCGGCTCACGCTGACCGCCACCCTGCACAGCAGCACGCCCGGGCCCGGCGCGGACGTCACGCTCACCCTGCGGGACCGGCACGGAACCTCGTACGAGATACCGTCCGGAAGCCTCCCCGCCGACGGCCGCCCGCACCCGCTGACCCCCGAACTGAACGGCGCCCGGGGCCCGTTGGCGCTGACCGGGCTCACCCTGACCGTGTCGCAGCCGGTCGACCGTCCCGACCGGCACCGTCTGGTCCTCGGCGCGCTCACGGCGACGGCGGGCGACGGTGACGTCCGGCGGCTGACCCTGCCGACGAAGTGGGCGACCTCGTTCGAGGCCGACTCCGTCGCCTTCGCCCCCGACGACAGCGCCCGGCCGACGCGCCCCCGGATCACGTCGACGGCGCCCGTCACCATGACGTACAGCACCGGATACCTGCCGCCGGACGTCCCGCCGACCTCCATGCCCCTGGAGGTCCGGCTGAAGGTGCCGCAGCCCGCGGCGCCGGAGGTCCTCGCGGTCGCGACGCAACGGTTCCTCACCGCGTCCGGCGCGCGCGAGGGCCAGCGCGTGGAGGTGACGTTCGACGGCCGTTCCGTGCCCGTACGCATCGTCCGTACCGCCAGCGCCCTGCCCACGACGGAGGCCGCCTCGACGGTCACCTCGCCGACCGCCTCGAAGTCCACCGCGCAGGACGGCGGGGCCCTGATGGTCGATCTGCGGGCCGTCAACCAGGTGCTGCAGGCCCGCTACGGAACCGGTCTCGCGCCCACCGAGTGGTGGCTGCGCACGACCGCGCCCGCCGCCGCGGCGGCTGCCGTGCGGGCCCTGCCCGATGTCGAGCCGGAGCAGGTGGTGGTGCGCGACGAGACGGCGGCGGAGCTGCGTGACGACCCGTTCGGGGCGGCCCCGGAGGCCGCGCTGCTCGGGGCGGCCGGGGTGACGGTGCTCTTCGCCTCGCTCGGCTTCGCGGTGAGCGCGGCGGGCGCGACGCGGGCCCGGGACGGCGAGTTCGCCGTACTGCGCGCCCTCGGGACACCGCGCCGCCGGCTGGTCCGGCTGGTCGCCGTGGAGCACGGTGTGCTGGTCGCCCTGGCGCTGCTGGTCGGCACGGCCCTGGGCGCGGTGCTGACGTACGCGCTGGTTCCCCTCGTCGTCCTGACCGGGCAGGCCACCCGGCCGCTTCCGCCGGTGCTGGTCGAACTCCCGCCCCTGCGTCTGGCCGTCCTGCTGGCGGCCCTCGCGGCGGGCCCCGCCCTCGTGACCGTGGCCCTCGCGCTTCGGCGGGCGCAGCCCGTGTCGACTCTCAGGGACGAGGTGGCGCAGTGACCACGACCACGACCCCGCAGCCGGGGCCCCGCGTACGGGCCGGGGTGCGGACCCGGCTGACGGCCTTCGCCGGTACGTCGGTGGCCCTCGCGCTGCTGGTGGCGGTGACCGCCGCGCTGGCCGCCGCGTACCCGCGTGCCGTCGACCGGTACGGGGACGCGGGGCTGCGCCGGGCCGTCGAGCTGGCGCTTCCCGACCGGACGACCGTACGAGTGGACGCCCCGCCACCCTGGGCGGACACCGCCGAGGAGGCCGAGGCCGCCCTGCGCCCCGGCCGGCTGGCCGCCGTACAGGCCGAGGTCCTCGCCATTCCGAGGGCGCCGCTGGTGCCCGACCGGGCGCAGTCGTCGTACGGCGTGCGCACGACCGTCGGCCTGGTGGCGTCCGACGCCTGGCTTCCCCAGCCCGCCGGTATCCCCGCCCAGCTCCTGCTCGCCGCGCAGCAGGATTTGGCCTCCCACGGCCGGCTCAGCTCGGGCCGGCTGCCACGGACCACGGGCGGACCGGTGACCGCGAGGACCGCGCGGGTCGAGGCCGCCGTCACCACGGACACCGCCCGTACGCTCCACATCCGGGCGGGCTCCGTGATCCACCTGCCGAGACCGGCGGGCGGCCCGCTCGCCGTCGAGGTCACCGGGATCGTCGTGCCGCGCACGCCCGCGGGCGCCTACTGGTCGGCGGTGCCGGTGCTGCGTACGCCCGCGCTGAGCCGCCTGCCCGGCAGCCAGTTGTCGGAGGTCTACTGGCTCGGCGGTCTGTTCCTCGCCCCCGACGCCGGCCCGGTCCTCCTGAGCACCACCGGCGTCGCGCACCGCTACTGGAACGTGGCCCCAGACCCCGCCGCCCTGCGCGGCCGGGATCTCGACCGGCTGGCGTCCGCCGTCGCCGCGTTCGAGTCGGGCCCCGGAGTACAGCGCCTGCGGACGGGCGTCGACCCGCTCCTAGAGGTCGGGACGAATCTCGACGAGGTCCTCACGGACCATGCCCGGCTGCGGTCGGGGATCGAACCGCTGTTCCTCCTGGCCGCCGTCGGGACCGGCAGCCTCGCCGTGATCGTCCTGGCCATGGCCGGCGGGGTGGCGGCCGATCGCCGCCGCGCGGAGCTGGCCCTGCTGCGGGCCCGTGGCGCCTCGCTGCCCGGCATCGCCGTCCGGCTGCTGGCGGAGACGGCGGTGGTGGCCGTACCGGCCGGCGCCCTCGGGCTGACCGCCGCCCTGCTCGTCCTGCCCGGTGCCCGCACGGCGCCCGCCGTCGCGGCCGCCGTCGCCGTCACCCTGCTCGGCTGCCTGGCGCTCCCGCTGCGCGGTGTGGCGGCTCACCGCACGGTACGGATCCACGAAGTCCGGGACGGCCTCACCTCCGCCCGGCCGTCGCGGCGCCGTACGGTGGCCGAACTGACCGTGCTGGTCATCGCGGCGGGGGCGGTCGCCGCACTGCGCCGGCAGGGATCCGGCAGCACCGGCCTGGTCGCCGCCGCCCCGCTGCTGACCGGTGTGGTCGCGGCCCTGCTGCTGGCCCGTCTGCACCCCCTGCCGCTACGGGCGCTGAGCGGGGCGACCACGCGTATGCGCGGGGCGGTGATTCCGCTGTCGCTGGCCCAGGTGGCCCGCGCCCCCGGCTTCGCCGTGCTGCCGCTGCTCGCGCTGCTCACCGCGCTGACCACGGCCGCGTTCGGCGGCTCGGTCCTGGCCGGGGTCACCGCCGCCCGCGACCGGGCCGCCCTGCTCGCCGTCGGCGCCGACGGCCGCGTCGAGACCCCGACCGGTGAACTCCCACGAGCCATGCCCGACCGCGTCCGACGGCTGCCCGGCGTACGGGACATGACGGAGGCGAGCCTCATCAACGAGGCGAGGCCGCAGGAGGGCAGCCAGCCGGTACCGCTGGCCGGCGTCGACCCCGGCGCCTACGCGCAGCTGTCGCACCGTACGGGGCTGGGCTCGTTCGACGCGGCGAGCCTCCGGCCGGAGGGCGCCGGTGCGGCCGGCGGCGCCGACCGGCCACTGCCCGCGCTGGCCTCACCCGGCGTGGCCGAGGAGTACGGCACCGGCCCCTACCCCGTCCTGCTCCCGGACGGCAGCTCCGTCACCGTCCGGATCGTCCTGGTCCGGGAGCGCACGCCGGCCGTGGTCGGCGACGACTTCCTGGTCGTGGATCGTGCCGGTCTTCCCGGCAGCGTCGCGCGTACGACGACGCTGCTGCTGACCGGTGACGCCCTGAACGGCCGGGCGCTGCGCTCGGCGGCGGAAGGCACGACGGCGACCGTCCGGCTGCGCGCCGAGGAACGCGCGCTCCACGTCGACTCACCGCTGCAGTCCGGCGCTGAACGCGTGTTCGGGGTCGCGGTCGCCGCGAGCGCCGGGTACGCGGTCCTCGCCCTGCTGCTGACCGTGCTGCGCACCGCGCCCGAACGCGGCGCCCTGCTCGCCCGGCTGCGCACGATGGGCATGAGCCGGTCCCAGGGCCGCCGACTGCTGATCCTCACGGCTCTCCCGCAGGCGTTCCTGGCCACGGCGGGCGGTCTGCTGACCGGCTGGGCCGGCATCCACCTGCTGTCGCCCGGCGTCGACCTCACGACCATCGCTCTGGCCTCCACGTCCGCCCTCGACGAGGCCGCACTGCGCGCCGATCCGCTCTCGCTGGCGCTTCCGGCGCTCACCGTGCTGCTGCTGGCCGTGGGTGTTCCCGCAGGCCAGGCCTGGTGGACCGGTCGGCGGGGCTCGGTGCGGGAACTGAGGGCGGGTGACGACTAGCCAGACCCCGAGACCCGAGACCGAGTCCCATCCCGGCGCCGCCAGTGCCACCAGTGCCGCCCGTCTCCCTCTGTCCGCCCAGGAGTAGCCGATGACCAGCAGCCCGACCTTCCATGAGCTCACCGACCGTGCCCTCGCCGCGCGCGACGCCGCCGTCTACGGTCACGACGCCCTGATCACCTGCGACCGGCTGGTACGTATCTTCTCCGCCGACGGCGTGGAGGTGCAGGCGTTGCAGGGCCTCGACCTCCTCGTCCGCAAGGGGGAGCTCATGGCGCTGGTCGGTGCCTCCGGCAGCGGCAAGTCCACCCTCATGAACATCCTGGCCGGGCTGGACAGACCCGGCGCCGGTGTGGCCCGCGTCGCCGACCACGACCTGGTCACGATGTCCGCCAAGGAACGCCTCGCCTACCGCCGCAGGACCGTCGGCTTCGTCTGGCAGCAGACCTCCCGCAATCTCCTGCCCTATCTCACCGCCGCGCAGAACGTCGCCCTGCCCCTGCAGCTGGCCGGCGCGCGGGGGCGGGGGCGGCGCCGGGGCATGGCCGATCGCGCCATGGAACTCCTCGGCCTGCTGGAGGTCGCCGAGTGCCGCGACCGTCGGCCGTACCAGATGTCCGGCGGTCAGCAGCAGCGCGTCGCCCTCGCGGTCGCCCTCGCCAACGATCCCGCGGTGCTGCTCGCCGACGAGCCCACCGGCGAACTCGACTCCCACACCGCCGAGCAGGTCTTCGCCGCGTTCCGCACCGCCAACGAGGAGCTGGGGACGACCATCGTGATCGTCACCCACGACCAGTCCGTCGCCGGTGAGGTCCGCCGTACGGTCGCCATCAGGGACGGCCGTACGTCGACGGAGGTGCTGCGCCACAGCGAGGTCGACTCCGCCACCGGCCAGGAGAACCTGGTCGCCCGCGAGTACGCCATGCTCGACCGGGCAGGCCGTCTCCAACTCCCCGCCGAGTACACCCGGGCCCTGGGGATGCGTGACCGGGTCGCCCTGGAACTGGAACCCGACCACATCGCCGTCCGCCCGGACGACACACGAGACCAGCGTCCCGGGACTGGTTCAACGGCGACCGGCCCCGAGAACCCGTGATCTCCTGACCCTTAAGAACCCGAACCCGTGATCTCGCCGTCCTTCAGCTCCAGCACACGGTCCGCGAGGTCGAGAAGCGTTCTGTCGTGGGTGGCCACGAGAGCCGTGATCTGTTCGCTGCGGACGACCGCGCGCAGCAGTTCCATCACCGAGTGCCCGGTCTCCGCGTCCAGCTGACCGGTCGGCTCGTCGGCGATGAGGATCGAGGGGCTGTTGGCCAGGGCGCGGGCGATGGCGACGCGCTGGCGCTGCCCGCCCGACAGCTCGCCCGGGCGCTGCGCGGCATGGTCCGCGAGCCCCACGAGGGACAGCAGCAGCTCGACGCGCTCCCGCCGCTCGCGCGGGTCCGCCCTGCGCAGCCGCAGCGGCACGCCCACGTTCTCGGCGGCCGTGAGGATGGGGATGAGCCCGAACGACTGGAAGACGAAGCCGATGCGCTCCCGGCGCAGCGCGAGAAGGGCGTCCTCGGTCTGGTCCCCCAGGTTCAGCCCGTCGACGACGACGTCTCCGCTGTCCGGCTCGTCCAGACCGCCGACGATGTTGAGCAGGGTGGTCTTGCCCGAGCCCGAGCGTCCCTTGAGAGCGACGAGTTCCCCCCGGGGGACCTCGAAGGAAACGCCCCTCAGCGCATGGACGGCGCTGGCGCCCCGACCGTACGACTTGTGCACATCCGCCACCCGCAGCATGGCTGCGGTCACCACCTGACTCATCGCGCCCCCGTACGCTCCGCCGATCGAGCAGTGCGCCAGTCTCTCACCCGGCATCACACCCGGCAAAGCACTGTGCCCGGACGTCCGAAGCGAGATCCGGAGCGAGAACGGCACAGCGACGCCCGACACGAGGCAGACTGGCGAGACACGGAGAACAGCTAGCCAGGCAGCCAGGTAGAACAGACAGGGCAGGACATGAGGAAACCGCAGATCGACTACGCGGCGGTCTTCCGGGCCCTGCCCGGCATGGTGGCCCTGCTCACCCCTGACCTGGTGTACGCCGACGCCAACGACGACTTCGTACGCCTGTCCGGGCGCACCCGTGAGCAGCTGCTGGGCCGCTACATCTTCGACGTCTTCCCCGAGAACCCGAACGACCCGGAGGCGGCCGGCGGCATGCGGGAGACCGAGACGTCGATGCTCCGTACGGTGGCCACCGGCGAGCGGGACATTATGGCGCTGCTCCGCTACGACATCGAGGATCCGGAACGGCCCGGCCACTGGCACGAGCACTACTGGAGCCCGGTCAACGCGCCGATCCTCGACTCCGACGGGCAGGTCGCCCTGGTGGTGCACCGAGTGGAGGAGGTCACCGAGTTCATCCGCGCCTTCGGCGTTCCGGACGGTGACCGGAAAGGCGGTGCGCTGGAGGCCGAGCTGTACACCCGGGCCCGCGAACTGCAGGAGGTCAACGAGCGGCTCCGTACGGCGCACGCCCACGAACGTGAGGTCGCGCTGGCGCTGCAGGCGGCGATGCTGCCCCCGCCGGGCCCGACCGGGCCGCACGCGGCAGCCGTGCGTTACCAGCCCGCCGTCGGCACGCTGAACGTGTGCGGCGACTGGTACGACCTGGTCGACCTGCCCGGCGGAAGCCTCGCGGTCGCCGTCGGTGACGTCGTCGGCCACGGTCTGGCGGCGGCCTGCGCCATGGGCCAGTTGCGCAGTGCCCTGAGCGGCGCCACCCGGGTCGCGGGCGGGCCCGCCCAGGCCCTGGACGCCCTGGACCTGTACGCCGACTCCGTCGAGGGCGCTCAGTCGGCCAGCGTCGTGACGACGTTCATCGACTGGGACAGCCGCACCATCACCTACAGCTGCGCCGGTCATCCGCCGCCGGCCCTCGTGCACCCCGACGGCAAGGTCACCTTCCTCGACGAGGCCACCGACCCGCCGCTCGGTGCCAGACCCGAGCGCGCACCCCGGCCCGAGGCCCGTACGCCCTTCACCGAGGGCACCCTCCTGGTCCTGTACACCGACGGCCTGATCGAACGCCGCGACGAGGACATCGACACCGGCCTGGCCCGCCTCTCCGACTCCCTCACCCACCACCGGAGCGCGGCGCCCGAGGCCCTGGCCGACGCACTGCTGACCGACCTCCTGCCACCGGCCGGCCACACCGACGACACCGCCCTCATCGTCCTGCGGCTCTGAACCCGACTTCGCGTACGAATCTGCGTACGAATCCGCGTACGACTTCGAGCGCGACCTCGGCAGCTTGGCTACGCTGGGCCCTAAGTTCACATAAGCCCCTATTGGGATTATGTTTCACTTTGTGCCCAGGCTGCACAAAAGCTTTAAGGAACCGAACATGAGTCTCGGTGCCGGCCATTCAGCAGTGAAGCGTGGGGTTCCCGTCGTCGTAGCCGTCGGTATGTCCCTGTCCCTTCTCGGGGCCTGTGGCGGTCAGGACGCCGGGGGTGGCGGGAGTGGCGGGGGTGACAGCATCAACGTCGGTGTGCTGATGCCCGGGGGCGGCGACTCCCGGTTCGGGCGGTTCGACCGGCCGCTGATCGAGAAGCAGGTCAAGGTGCTGTGCCCGGACTGCCCTGCCGCGACCGTCGCCGCCACGTCCGACCCCACGATTCAGCAGCAGCAGTTCGAGGCCATGATCACCCGGGGTGTGGACGTGGTCATCCTCGCGGCCGTCGACCCCCAGCTGATGCGTCCGTCCGTCGAGGCCGCGCACCGGGCCGGCATTCCCGTCGTCGCCTACGACCGGCTCGCGGAGGGGCCGATCTCCGGGTACGTCACCTTCGACGGGGCGGAGGTCGGGCGGCTCCAGGCCGAGGCGCTGCTGAAGGCCATGAGCGACAGGGGCGCCGGTCGGCGGATCGTCATGATGAACGGGGCCACCACCGACCCCAACTCCGCCTGGTACAAGGGAGGTTCCCTCGCCGTACTCAAGGGCAAGGTGACGATCGGCAAGTCGTACGACACCGTCAGGTGGCGGCCCGAGAACGCCTACGTCAACATGACCGGCGCCATCGCCGCCCTCGGCGCCGAGAACATCGACGGCGTCCTGTCCGCCAACGACACCATGGCCGGCGCCGTTATCTCCGCCCTCAAGGCCGCCAAGGTCGCGACGCTGCCCCCGGTCACCGGCCAGGACGCCGACCTCCTGGCCGTACAGCGCATCGTCAGGGGCGAGCAGTACATGACCGTCTACAAGCCGTACAAGCGCGCGACCGACGCGACCGTCGAGATGGCCGTGGCCCTCGGACGCGGCGAGAAGATCGGGGCCATCGCCACCGGCAGCGTCGACAGCCCCACCACCAAGGACGTACCGGCGGTTCTGCTGCCGTCCGTGTCGGTGACCGCCGACAACATCGGGAGGACCCTGGTGAAGGACGGTATGTACACCGTCGATCAGATCTGTACGCCCGCTCTCCGGTCGGCCTGTGACCGGGCCGGACTCACCTGACGCATCCGAAGGAGGTGGCCCCGTGCCCGGTCAGCCCCTGCTGGCGTTGCGCGGTGTCTCCAAGCGGTTCGCCGCCGTCCAGGCACTGGTCGACATCGAGCTGGAGGTCAGGGCCGGGGAGGTGGTCGCCCTCGTCGGTGACAACGCCGCCGGCAAGTCCACCCTGGTCAAGGTGATCTCGGGGGTCGGGCCCCCCGACCGGGGGGTTGTCGAGTGGGAGGGCCGCGCCGTCCAGATCCGGCGTCCCCAGGACGCCAGACTGCTGGGGATCGCCACCGTCTACCAGGACCTCGCGATGTGCGAGAACCTCGATGTCGTCGCCAACCTCTTCCTCGGCCGGGAGATCCACCGCTTCGGCGTACTCGACGAGGTGGAGATGGAGCGCCGCACCCTCGAACTGCTGCACACCCTGTCCATCCGCATCCCCGACGTACGGGTACCGCTCGCCGGCCTCTCCGGCGGTCAGCGGCAGGTCGTCGCGATCATCCGCTCCTTTCTGGGCTCGCCCCGGCTGCTGCTGCTCGACGAGCCCACCGCGTCCCTCGGCATCCAGCAGACCAACCAGCTCCTCGATCTGATCGAGGAGCTGCGCGACCAAGGGCTCGGGGTGCTGCTGATCAGCCACAACATGAGTGACATCAAGGCCGTCGCCGACCGGGTCGCCGTCCTGCGCCTGGGCCGCAACAACGGCCTCTTCGACGTCAACACCACGCCCCAGGAGCAGATCATCTCCTCCATCACCGGCGCGGCGGACCACGCCGTGGCCCACCGGCCGCACCCTGAAGAGGTGTGGCCGTGAGAGATACGGCTGCGAGAGGTGCGGCTGAGCGACGTTCGGTTGTGAGAGGTGTGGCCGGGAAGGTGAAGCCGCGTCTCGTCGCGGGCGTCGGCGCCGTGCGTCGCCGGGCGCGCGAGAACGGGCTCGGCCCCGCCCCGGTGCTCCTCGCTCTCGCCGCGACCTGGGTGGTCTTCCAGTGCCTCAACGACCGCTTCCTCTCGCCGCGCAACCTCTCCGTCCTCAGCGTGGACATCGTCGGGACCGGCATGGTCGCCGTCGGCATCGTCTTCGTACTGCTGATCGGTGAGATCGACCTCTCCGTGGGCTCACTCGCGGGGCTGGCGGGCGCGGTGTTCGCGGCGCTCAACGTGAACGTCGGCATGACGGAATGGCTGGCCGTCATCATCTCGGTGGTCTGCGGTACGGCCATCGGGGCGATCCACGGGTTCCTCTTCGCCCGGTTCCGCGTACCCGCCTTCGTCGTCACCCTCGCCGGGCTGCTGGCCTGGAGCGGTCTGATGCTCTACCTGCTCGGGCCGGACAACACCATCCACTTCAGCGAGGACGGCCTGGTCGCCCAGCTGACCAGCCGGTACATCAGCACCCCCGCCCTCACCTACGGCCTGGCGACGCTCTGCACAGCCGCCTACCTGCTCATCTCCCTCCGTGACCGCGGTCGCCGGGCCGGCGCCGGAATGCCGTGCCGAGCGGTGGCCGAGATCTGGGCTCGTACGGCCCTGCTCGCGGCGATCGCGTTCGCCACCGTCGCCGTACTGAGCCGCTTCGCGGGGCTGCCGCTGGCGCTGCTGATCTTCCTCGCGGTCATCGTCGCCTCCGACCTCCTGCTGCGCCGCACGCCCTACGGGCGACAGGTCCTCGCCCTGGGCGGCGGTGCGGAGGCGGCCCGGCGGGCGGGCCTGGACGTGACGCGCGTACGGATCTCGGTGTTCATGGTGTCGGGGGCCCTGGCGGCGTTCGGCGGGCTGTTCGTGGCGTCGCGGTTCACCTCGGCGAGCCCGGTCTCGGGCTCCGGCATGCTGCTGATCAACGCCGTCGCCGCGGCCGTCATCGGCGGCACCAGCCTCTTCGGCGGGCGCGGCTCGACCTGGTCCGCGCTGCTGGGGGTGCTGATCATCCAGTCCATCGCCTCGGGCATGGCACTGCTGGGCGTTCAGACAGCCGTCCAGTACATGATCACCGGCGGGGTGCTGATCACCGCCGTGATCTTCGACTCGCTGGCCCGGCGCACCCCTGAGTCACGCGGGCGGGTCTGAGAGCGCTGGTCCATCCGGGCGTTTCGCGGTCGCATGAGTCGCATGATCGGATGACAGGTTCTTCAAAGGTTCTTCATCATGTCCGTTCTACCGTCGGGCTGTCCGCCGCGTTCGTGGCCGGGCACGACAGGACCAGCACGACAGGACTACGGGGAGAACCGATGAGGACGAATCGGGTACTGCTGGCCGCGGCGGTCTCGGTCATGGCGTTGGCGCTGACCGGCTGCGGGGGCGACGAGGGCGGCTCGAAGGTCCCCTCGGCGGCGACCGGGGGAGCAACAACGTCCGGCTCGTCGGCCGGGAGCAGCGGCGGAAGCGGCGCCGGGGACGATGTGGCCGCGTACGTGGCGGCCCAGGGCAAGTACGTGAAGTGTCTGCGGGACAACGGGATCGACGCGCCCGACCCGGACGCGAAGGGGAACATCGACTTCGGCGGCGGCGACAATCTGCGGGCCCTGAAGAAGGACTCGAAGTTCAAGACCGCCTCGGTGGCGTGCGCCGAGTATCTGACAGCCGTTCCCGAGAGCGTCGAGAAAGGCAACCAGCCCGCGCTCACCGCCGCGCAGATCAAGGTGAAGCAGGAGTACGCCACCTGTATGCAGAAGAACGGCGCCGCCGACTTCCCCGACCCGGGTGCCGACGGTCTGGGCCAGGGCGAGTGGGACCAGACGTCGGCCGGGGCCAAGCGGGCCACCCGCGTCTGCGGGCCGATCATCGGCGTTCCGGCGACCGCCGCGCCCGGCAAGGGCTGACCGTGGCGGAGACGGACACCGTGACGCACCTCGACGACGACACCGAACCGGCGGAGACCGCGCCGCCTCGCGGGCTGCGTGGCCGGCGTACCGCGCTCATCGCCTGTGCCGTGGTCGTCGTGGCGGCCGTCGCCGTGGTCGGCGCTCTCGGGCTCGGCGGCGGCGAGGAGAAGGGCCCGAGCGCGCCGCCCCGGGCCGGTTCGGTCGTCCCGGTCACCCGGACCACGCTCACCGAACGCACGGACGTGGACGGGCAGTTGGGCTTCGGTACGGAGATACCGCTGCCGGTGAAGGCGACGGGCACCGTGACGTGGCTGCCCCAGCAGGGCGCGACGGCGGAGCGCGGTGACACGCTGCTGCGGGTCGACGACCGTCCCGTGGTGCTGCTGTACGGGTCGATGCCCATGTACCGGGATCTCGGGCTCGCCGCCCCGTCCGCCGTCACGGGTGCTGGGGCCGGGGCCTCGGATTCCGCGCAGTCCGACACCGGCACCGGGACCGACGCCGCTTCCCCCGCCCCCACCACCGGGACCGGGACCGGGACCGGGACTGGAACCGGAAGCAGTGCGCCCGCGCCGCTCACCGGTATGGACGTCCTGCAGTTCGAGACCAACCTCGCCGCGCTCGGCTACACCGGCTTCACCGTGGACGAGAAGTTCACCGACGCCACCGCGCGGGCCGTCAAACGCTGGCAGAAGTCGCTCGGCCTGGCCGAGACCGGGACGGTCGGTGTCGGGGACGTCATCTACTCCGGCGGCAAAGTACGCATCGGCCAGCCGGGTGCCCGGCTCGGCGCGGCCGTGGGCGAGAACACGCTGACGTACACCGGTACGGCACGCAAGGTCGTCGTCAACGCCTCGGCCTCGGACGCCGGTTGGGCCGTACGCGGCACGGTCGTCGGGATCGCGCTGCCGGACGGGAAGTCCGTACGGGGCGAGGTGGCCTCGGTCGGACGGCAGGCCAGCGCGCCCGAGGGGGGCAACGCCGAGGGCGAGTCGGGTGCGGGCGCCGCGACCTTGCCGGTGACCATCACCATCGCGGACCAGAAGTCCGTGGGGCGGCTGGAGAGCGGGCCCGTGACCGTCGAGTACGTGGGCCGCGAGGTCAAGGACGTGCTGAGTGTGCCGGTCGCCGCGCTGGTCGCCCTCGCGGAGGGCGGGCACGGTCTGGAGACGGAGGACGGCCGGTTCGTCGCGGTGAAGACCGGGCTCTTCGCGGACGGGAACGTGCAGGTCAGCGGTGCCGGGGTCAGCGAGGGCATGAAGGTGAGGATCCCCGAATGAGCGACGCCCCCTCACCCCCCTCGTCCCCGGTCGTCGAGTTCGACTCCGTCTCCAAGACCTATCCGGGCGGGGTCGCCGCCGTCCGTGACGTGAGTCTGCGGATCGGGCGCGGTGAACTGGTCGGTGTGGTCGGGCCGTCGGGGTCCGGCAAGTCGAGCATGCTGCATCTCATGGGGAGCCTGGACCGGCCCTCGGCGGGGCGGGTCCTGGTCGACGGCTACGACGTGGCGAAGCTGTCCGACCGGGAGGTCTCCGCGCTGCGGGCCACCCGGATCGGCTTCGTCTTCCAGCAGTTCCATCTGGCCGTCGGTGTCCCGGTGCTGGACTCGGTCGCCGACGGTCTGCTCTACACGGGCATGCCGATGCGCCGCCGCCGGGCCAGGGCCGCGTCCGCACTGTCACGGGTCGGGCTCAGCCATCGCGTCCGGCATCTGCCGCACCAGCTCTCCGGGGGCGAGCGGCAGCGGGTCGCGGTGGCCCGTGCGGTGGTCGGCGAGCCGTCGGTCCTGCTGGCGGACGAGCCGACCGGCAACCTCGACTCCGTGTCGGGAGCCGCCGTACTGAAACTGCTGCGAGAACTGCACGCGGCCGGTACGACGGTCGTGGTCATCACCCACGACCTGGAGATCGCCGCCCAACTCCCCCGCCGTATCGAGATGCGCGACGGCCGACTGATCAACGACACCCTGCAGAACGCGAGTTCAGACCCGAGTTCAGACGCGGGTTCAGTTGCGAGTACGACGATCGGGGTGCATCGGTGACCGGCCCCCTGGACAAGCCCAGGCCGCTGTTGCGGGCCGCGCGGCTGCGGCCCGCCGATGTCGTACGGCTCGGTGGGACCGGGTTGCGGACGCGGCCGTTGCGGGTGTTCCTGTCCGCGCTCGGGATCGCCATCGGGGTCGCCGCCATGGTCGCCGTGGTCGGTATCTCCGGGTCCGGGCAGGCGGAGGTGGACCGGCGGCTGGACGCCCTGGGGACGAACCTGCTGCGGGTCGCCCCGGGCGAGTCCCTCACGGGTGAGAAGACCAAGCTGCCCTACGAGGCTGTCGCGATGGTCCGGCGTATCCCGCCCGTGGAGCGGGTGACCGCCACCGGCGCGGTCAGTGCCAGCGTGTACCGCAACGAGCGCATCGCCATCGGGCGGACCAACTCGCTGACCGTGCTCGCGTCGGGCACCGATCTGCTGCCCGCCGTCGGCGGGGAGATGAACAGGGGCCGCTGGCTGGACTCGGCCACCGACAAGTACCCGGCGGTCGTGCTGGGCGCCACGGCCGCGCAGCGCCTGGACGTGTACACCCCGGGGACCCGGCTGTGGATCGGGGGCCGCTGGTTCTCCCTGATCGGCGTCCTCGAACCCGTACCGCTGGCACCGGAGTTGGACAGTGCCGCGCTGGTCGGCTGGCAGGCGGCCCGGAGCTATCTGCGCTTCGACGGCCATCCGTCGACGGTGTACGTCCGTGCCGAGGACAGCCAGGTGACCGCCGTACGGTCGGTGCTGGCGGCCACCGCCTACCCCGAGAAACCGGGCGAGGTGCAGATCTCGCGGCCCTCCGACGCGCTCGCGGCCCGCGAGGCCACCGAGTCGGCGCTGACCGGGCTGCTCCTCGGGCTCGGCGGGGTCGCGCTGCTCGTCGGTGGGGTGGGCGTGGGCAACACCATGGTCATCTCGGTGCTGGAACGGCGGCCGGAGATCGGGCTGCGTCGCGCTCTCGGGGCGACCCGGGGGCAGATCCGGACGCAGTTCGTGACGGAGTCGCTGCTGCTGTCCCTGATCGGCGGGCTCGGCGGGACGGTGCTCGGCACGTTCATCACGGCGGGCTACGCCCTCAGCCGTGACTGGCCGACGGTCGTCCCGGCCTGGGCCAGCGTCGCGGGCATCGGCTCGACCCTGCTCATCGGCATGATCGCCGGACTGTATCCGGCGGTCCGGGCGAGCCGGCTGGCTCCGACGGAGGCGCTGGCCGGCACATGACGACCACCGGGCGTTCTGGCCGACGCTCCGGTGGTACGGAGCGGGGGCGGACCCGAGAACCGGGACCGCCCCCGCTGTCGCGCTATTTCACTGTGCCGGTTTCACCGCGCGCTTTCACGGTGCGAGCCGTACCGGGCGGATCAGAAGCCGCAGTACACGCTGCTGCCGTTGTCGCTCAGCAGGTCGTCGCGGATCCAGCCGGTGACGCCGGTGGCGTCGTTGCGGACGAACGTCCAGGTGCCGCCGTCACCGGAGGTCCAGCAGTGGTAGTCGAGCGCCTGGGTGTTGTAGGCAATGCCCTTGATCGTGCAGCCGGTGCTGGAACCGCTGCGCTCGTTGGCCCCGTTGGCCGTCTTGCCCCAGGAACTGCCGTCCTTGTCGGCCACGGTGGTGCCGCACGAGGCGGACGCACTGGCCGGCGAGGCGATGGACAGCGGAACTGCGATGGCCACGGCCGCGAGTGCGGGAACGACGGCTGCGAGTCGACGCGTCATTTCATACCCCCTGTATGTGATTCGTCGGCGCTGCGAAAGGCGAAAGCAGCGACCCCTGCGACCCCTTGCTGTGACTGGGGCCTCAGCGGCTTAAGTACGATCACCGGGAATTCACACTGAAGAAATAATTCCGCCTACGACTGTCCATTTCTGATACTCAGGCGACCGAAAGCGATCAGGGAGAGAATTCGCCACTCCTGGGGATTCGCTGGCCGACATCGCCCCCTTGCACACCGAAAGGATCATGCCGATGAGTTTCCGGCTGCGGGTCCTGGGCCTGCTCATGCTGGTCGCCCTCGCCGCGACCGCCGCCACCGGCTGGCTGACCCTGCGGCAGGCGAACCGCCAGGTCCAGGAGACCGTCACGGCCGGGCGGCAGGAGGTCGCCCGGATCACCGGTGAGCTGCGGACGTACGGATTCGCCCACGGCACCTGGGACGGGCTCTCGCCCACGGTCGCCGAGCTCGCCCGGGACACCGGCCAGCGCATCCGGGTCGCCACCGAGTCCGACGTACTGCTCACCGACTCCGACGCCCTGGCCGGACGTACGCCCCGCGCGCTGAGCGGGCAGCCCGCGGTACTGGTGGACGCGCGGCCCTCGCTGAAGTTGCCGACGGGCCAGGGACACCGGGCCTCGATGAAGCAGGTCTCCGTCGGCATCTCCGACTACCGCGCCCAAGTGGCCTACGCCGCCTGCCTCACGCGGGCCGGAGCCGAGGTGACCGTCCGGACGGGCGTCCTCGGCCTCCCCCGGTACACCGCCGACCAGCGGCCCGCGCGATGCCGGGCACCGGGCACCGCCGGTCCGCTGGCCCCGGCGGATCTGGACGCCGTCAACGCCTGTGAGGCCCAGCAGCAGTTCACCGCCTGTCTGCAACGGGTGTTCGACGACCGGGTCGGCCCGGCCGCCCCGCCCCGGCTGGAGGTCCACCTGGGCGTGCGGAACGAGTCGGCGCCCACCCTGGCCGCCGCGCCCACCGTGGCCGTCGCGGCGGGCGTCGCCCTCGCGGTCGTCGCCGTCGCCCTGCTGCTGAGCCGGGCCGTCCTGCGTCCCGTACGGGCCATGACGGTCGCCGCGAAGGGGCTCGGCGAGGGCGACCTCGGGCGCCGGGTGCCCGTCTCCGGGCGGGACGAGATCGCGCAGCTCGGCGGCGCGTTCAACCGTATGGCCGACTCCATCCAGGCCGGTGAGGAACGGCAGCGTCGGCTCACCGGGGACATCGCGCACGAGTTGCGGACCCCGCTGGCCAATCTGCGCGGCTACCTTGAGGCGCTGCGGGACGGGGTCGTCGAGCCGACCCCCGAACTCCTCGAGTCCCTGCACCGGGAGGCCCTGCTGCAGCAGCGGATCGTGGACGACCTGCAGGATCTCGCCCTCGCGGAGGCGGGTGCGCTCACCTATCACCCCACCGACGTCGATCTGCGCGACCTTCTGGAGGCGGGCCGCCGGGCCCATCTCGCCCAGGCCGAGGCGGCGGGGGTCGCCCTGCGGGTGGATGCGCCGGCGGCCGTTCACGTCACCGCGGACACGGATCGGCTGCGGCAGGTTGTCGGCAACCTGGTCGGCAACGCGCTGCGGGCCACACCGGTGGGCGGGTCGGTCACCCTGACCGTGGCTCCTCGGGGTGAGCTGGCCGTCGTGGAGGTTCGGGACACCGGCAAGGGGATAGCGGCGGAGGATCTGCCTCACCTGTTCGACCGCTTCTGGCGGGCGGATGTCTCGCGGGGGCGGGCGACGGGGGGTAGTGGGCTCGGGCTGTCGATCGCCCGGCAGATCGTCACGGATCACCGGGGGACGATCGACGTGCGGAGCGAGGTGGGGGCGGGGACGACGTTCACGATCGTGCTGCCACGCTCCGCTGGGCAAGCAGGTGTTCCGCTGCGGCCCGGTGGGGGCTGAGCGCGCAGTTCCCCGCGCCCCTACACGGCACCCCCGAACGGCGAACTCCCCGCTCGCGACAGGCAGCTCCTACACCGCCGGCCGGTGGGGGGCTGAGCGCGCCGTTCCCCGCGCCCCTTCAGGGCGCTCCCGAGCCGTCCGCCAAGCGGTAGCCCCGGCCGTACACAGTCTCCAGGAGGCGGGGGCCTCCCTGGCTGCCGGCCTCCAGTTTCCTGCGTAAGTTCATGACGTGGGCGTCGACCGTGCGCTCCAGGACATCCCGGTCGTAGCCGAAGACGCGTTCGATTATCTGGGCGCGGGTGAAGACACGGCCGGGTTCGCGGGCCAGGGTCTCCAGGATGTTGAACTCCTTGGAGGTCAGCACCACCGGCCGGCCGGCCATCCGTACCTCGAAGCGCGCGGTGTCCAGCTCCATGTCGCCGACCCGCAATACCGAGGGCTGCGCCGCCGCGCCCGCCTTCCGGGACCGGCGCAGCAGCGCACGTACCCGCGCGGTCAGTTCGCGGGGGCTGTACGGCTTGGTGAGGTAGTCGTCGGCGCCCAGGTCGAGGCCGAGGAGCATGTCCTCCTCGGTGGTGCGCGCGGTGAGCAGCAGAATCGGTACGTCCGACTCGCCGCGCAGGATGCGGCACACGTCGAGCCCGTCGACCAGGGGCAGCATCACGTCCAGCACGATGAGGTCCGGGCTCGTCGAGCGCGCCCGGTCCAGTGCCGCGCGGCCGTCGCCGACCACCTGTACGGCGTTGCCCTCCCGTTCCAGGTAGATCCGGATCAGTCGGGACTGCATCTCGTCGTCTTCGGCGACCAGAATCCGAGCGCTCAACGGTTCTCCCCCAGCGAGGTCCTGCGCGTCACAGCACCGTACTGCGCCCACAACGCCGTTCGGCACCGGTCCCTCCCCACGTGGGGACCGGTGCCGAACGATGACAGGGACCCGGGAGGAGTCCGGACGGTGCCGGTTCCGCGGATCTCAGGCCCGTGTGGTGCCACCGACTCCCCCGGCTGGCGAGTCCCGGAAGCTGTGGCCGAAAACGTCCGGCCTCCGAGCTGCCCCTGGGATCGCTGCGCTGGTGGTCCGGGTGGACGCCACGCGGCTGGTTCTTTGTTGCGGCATGATCCTGCCATTTTCGGCCCCCGGAGAGGAGGTTCCGGTCCGGGGCGAACGACGTAACCGCAGGTCAGCCGTATAGAGTGGGTTTTCCGGTCCGGACGAAACCGGACGACGCACGCAGGGGGAGGTAAGGGGTGGAGACCTTGAGTTCCGACTCAGGGGCACGCACGGCCTTCGCGGAGCGGCTCGCACTGCTGTACAAGGAGGCCGGTAATCCTCCCCTCAAACGGGTGGCCGAAGCCGTCGTCCAGTTGCAGCGGGTCGACGAACGAGGGCGCCCCGTGCGGGTCTCCGTACAGCGGATCAGCGACTGGCGGCGCGCCAAGAACGCACCCGCCCAGTTCGCCGCCCTCGCCGCCGTACTGAGCGTCCTCGTGCCGCAGGCCCGGCGGGCCCGGCCCGTGCCCGTCTCCCCCGGTCTCTACGACATGGTCCAGTGGCAGCGCCTGTGGGAACGCGCCGTCGCCGACCCGGTGGGCGGGGGCGACCGGGTCACCGGCCCCCTGGACGAGGAGGAACCGCCCGCCACCGAGGTCCCGGCGGTGCCGGGCGGGGTGTGCCCCTACCGGGGCCTCGCCTCGTACCGCCTGGAGGACACCCGGTGGTTCTTCGGCCGGGAGCGCAGCACCGACGCCCTCGTCGCCCAGCTCCGCGCGGCGGGGACCACCGTGAGCGCGGACAGCGGCACCGGGGAAGACGGCACCGGCGGCGGTCTCGTCATGCTCGTGGGCGCCTCCGGAGCGGGCAAGTCCTCCCTGCTGAGCGCCGGGCTGGTGCCCGCGTTGCGGGAAGGGGCACTGGGCGGCCCGGGACAGCCGGCCCCCGAGATCCTCTCGCTCGTCCCGGGCAGTGATCCCCTCGCCGAACTGACCAGCCGTATACCCGCCCTCTCGGAGATCCTCGCCCCCGCCGGACAGCCGGCGAACGAGCCCGGTACGCCCGAATTCGCCCATGCGGTACGGGAGACGGTCACCGCCTGGTCCCACCGCGACACCCCCACCGACTCACCCTCCACCTCTCTCACCTCCCCTTCCTCCGGTCGCCCCGTCGTTATCGTCGACCAGTTCGAGGAAACGTTCACCCTCTGCTCCGACGAGACGGTCCGGAACACCTTCATCCAGTTCCTGCACGCCGCCTCCTCGCCCCCCGGTGCCGGTGAGGAGGCCGCCGCGCTCGTCGTTCTCGGTGTGCGCGCCGACTTCTACGAGCAGTGCCTGCGCCATCCCGAACTCGCCGACGCGCTGCAGCACCGGCACATGGTCCTCGGGCCGCTGACCAGCGCCGAGCTGCGGGAGGCGGTGACCGGGCCGGCGAAGGCCGTCGGGCTGGAGCTCGAACCGGGTCTCGCAGAGCTGATCGTGCGGGAGGTGAGCGCCGACGGACCGCGCGGCACGCACGACGCGGGTGTCCTGCCCCTTCTCTCGCACGCCCTGCTCGCCACCTGGCAGCGCCGCAAGGCGGGACGCCTGACCCTGTCCGGCTACCGCGCGGCCGGCGGTATCCAGGGCGCGGTGGCGGCGACCGCCGAGACCGCCTGGACCGGCCTCGACCCGGCGGCCCGTACCGCCGCGAGGCTGCTGCTGCTCCGGCTGGTGCGGCTGGGCGAGGACACCCAGGCCACCCGCAGACGCGGTACGCGACGGCAGCTGACCGCCGAGTCGACGGACCCGGACAAGACGGAGGAGTCCCTCGAAGCGCTGGTGCGCGCCCGGCTGGTGACGCTCGACTCGGAGAGCGTGGAGATCACCCACGAGGCACTGCTGCACGCCTGGCCGCGACTGCGCGACTGGATCGACGAGGACCGGGGCGGCAACCTGCTGCGCCAGCGCCTGGAGGACGACAGCCGGTCCTGGGAGGAGTCGAAGCGCGACACCTCCCTCCTCTACCGGGGCTCCCGGCTGGAGCAGGCGCACACCTGGGCCAAGTCCGCCGGTGACACGTTCCTGACCCGTGGCGCGGTGCAGTTCCTGGCCGCCTCGGTCAAGCTGCGCCGGCGTACCGTCCTGATCAGCCGTGCCGCCGTCGCCGCGGTCGTGGCGCTGGCCCTGCTGGCCGGGGGCGCGGCGCTGATGGCGCGGCAGCAGCGCGACGACGCGGTGTTCGAGAACGTGCTCGCCGAGGCGGACCGCGTCCAGTCCAGCGACCCGTCGCTGTCGGCTCAGCTCAGCCTGGTCGCCCACGGTCTCCGTCCGGACGACGGGAGCACCCGCAGCCGGCTGATCTCGATCGTGAACACACCGCTGGCCACCCCGCTGATCGGCCACACCGGCGCCATCTACCTGACCACGTTCAGCCCGGACGGACGGCTCCTGGCCACCGCCAGCTACGACGGGACCGTACGCCTGTGGGACGTGTCGGACCGGGCGCGTCCCAAGGCGCTCGGCAAGCCCCTTGCCGCGAACGCGAGCTGGGTGAGCAGCGCGGCCTTCAGCCACGACGGCCGCACCCTCGTGAGCGCGGGCGACGACGGCACGATCCGCCGGTGGGACGTGTCCGACCCCGCCCATCCGCGCCCCCTCGGCACACCCCTGAACGGCCATGACGGCACGATCTACCTGATCGCCTTCAGCCCGGACGGCCGTACGCTCGCCTCGGCCTCCGAGGACGCCACGGTCCGCCTGTGGAACATGGCCGACCCGGCCCGCCCCACCCCGCTCAGCACCCTCAGGGGCGCGGGCGCCGCCGTGCGCGCGATCGCCTTCAGCCCCGACGGACGGAGACTGGCGGCGGGTGGCGACGACAACGCGATCCGGCTGTACGACGTGTCTAAGCCGCGGGACCCGAAGCCGTACGCCACGAAACTGACCGGGCATACGGACCTGGTGCACTCCGTGGCCTTCAGCCCCGACGGCCACACCCTCGCCAGCGGCGCGGCCGACGACACGATCCGGCTGTGGGACGTGTCCGACCCCGCCCACGCCGCCCAGCTCGGCGCGCCGCTGACCGGTCACACCGACGCGATCTGGTCGGTGGCCTTCAGCCCGGACGGCACCACGCTGGCCGCCGCCAGCGCGGACGGCACCGCGAGCCTGTGGAACGTCAGCGATCCGCAGTATCCGTCAGAGGTCGGCGAACCCCTCGCGGGCAGCAGCGGCGAGATGTACGCGCTGGGCTTCAGCCCCGACGGCCGTACGCTCGCCACCGGCAGCGGCGACCGGAAGGTGCGGCTGTGGTCGCTGCCGACGTCGGACATGATCGGCCGCATCGGCGTGTTCCGCCCCGACGGCAGGCTGCTCGCCACGGGCTCGCGCGACGGACGGGTCCGCCTGTGGAACGTGTCCGATCCCGATCACCCGGTGGCACTGGGCGCGCCGTTCATGCCCGCGGAGGGTGAGGTACGGACGCCGGCGTTCTCCCCCGACGGCCGCACTCTCGCGATGGTGAGCGGAAACAGCGCGGTCCAACTGTGGAACGTCGGCGATCCGAAGCGTCCCGTCGCCTACGCGGCCCCCGTCGAACTGAGGACACGGTTCGCGGCCGCGGTGGCGTTCAGCCCGGACGGGCGCACGCTGGCCACGGCGTACAAGGACTTCACCGTCCAGTTGTGGGACGCCACCGACCCGGCTCATCTGCGCCCGCTCGGCTCCCAGCTCACCGGCCACACCGGCTACATCAACTCGCTCGTCTTCAGCCGGGACGGCCGTACGCTGGCCAGCGGGAGCGCGGACGGCACGATCCGCCTGTGGAACGTCACCGACCCGGCCAGGACCACCCTGCTCGGCAAGGCGCTCAAGGGACACCTCGGTCCCGTCAACCGACTGGCCCTCAGTCCGGACGGCCTGACCCTGGCCAGCGGGAGCGACGACGGCACGGTCCGCCTCTGGGACGTCTCCGACCCGGCCGACGCCCACAGCGTGGGTTCCCCGCTCACCGGGCACACCGAGGCAGTCGAGGCACTGTCGTTCAGCCCGGACGGAGGCGTCCTGGCGAGCGGCGGCAACGACAACACCGTCCGGCTCTGGGAGGTCGGCGATCCCGCCCGGGCGAAACCCATCGGCCAGTCGATGAGCCCCAACGCCAAGACGGGCAACTTCCTGGCGTTCAGCCCGCACGGCGACTTCGTCGGGGTGTCGAGCGGCGCGGACACGGTCCGGCTGTGGAACCTCGACGTCGACACGGCCGTCGAGCACATCTGCGCGACGACCCGGGGCGTCCTGACGGCGGAGAGGTGGCACGAGTATCTGCCGCAACTGCCGTACGAGCCACCGTGCGACGGATGAGACCGCCTGCCCGGCACCTTCCCGGCACCTTCCCGGCGCCTACCCGAAGTCGTACGCGCCCCAGTCGGTGAGCAGCCGGTAACCGATGCGCCGGTAGAGGGCGTTGCTGGTGGGGTTGGCCGGGTCCGTGTACAGCACGACGTCGGTGGCGCCGGCGGCGAGCGCGGCTCGGGTGACCTCGACCGTCACGGCGCCCGCGTAGCCCCGGCCGCGCAGTTGGGCCGGGGTGTAGACGGGGTCGACCCGGACCTGACCGCCGACCAGCGGGTTCACGCCCGCCATGGAGACGGGGGTGCCGTCCGGGGTCTCCCAGTAGGTGTAGCGCTTCTCGCCGAAGCGGGTGCGGGGCCAGGTCTCGGCGTTGATGGTGACGTCCTCCCCGAACTCCTCCGCCGCCTCGCGGCACCACCGCATGAGGTGTTCGTGGTCCTCGGCGCCCACGAGTCGTCCCCGGCCCGCCGGGATCGGCTCCGGCGGGGTGAGCGTGCCGAGGCGGTACAGGTGGATCCGGTTGCGGAAGGCCGGTGTCGCGCCGGTGTGCCGCTGCCAGGCCTCGGCGAAGGCGGTGGCGGCGGCGATCTCCGCGCTGACGCCCGGGAGTCGGTGACCGAGGGTGACCAGATGGGCCGCGAGGCCGTCGGCCTGCTCGGGGGTGAGCGAGGTGGTGCTCAGGATTCTGTGCGGGGTGAGCCGGTAGAAGGCGGCGGTGACCCGGCCCGCCTCCTCCAGCCGGCCGAAGACGGGGTCCTCGGTGACCGGCGCGTCGGCTCCGCCTGTCCGCAGCTTCTCCAGCGTGGTCAGCGCGGTGGTGTGCAGGGCGGGCCGGGAGCGCAGGAAGTCTCCGGCGTGGGCGAGGAAATCGTGAACGTCGTCGGTGAGGTACCAGTCATCCGGGCGCATGGTTCATGATCTCCGACGCGTTCGACACCAGGGGCGTACTCGGGGGGAGTACTCGGACGTACCGAGAAGTACTGAGAACTACTGAGAAGTAGTTGGGGAACGGTTGTACTGAAGTGAGCACTAAAGAGAGTGATCCCGATCACAACTGGTCGTTGTTGCGGAGTAGTCGGCTCCCACCGAGCAGCCAGTCTTGTTACCCTTGGCCAGAGCCCGATCGCTGGTGCATCCCCCGTCGCCAGCGGTCGGGTTCTTTTATGCCCGCGACCGGGCCCGTTGCCGGGCCCTCAAACGGTCACGTGGATCATGGGCTCGCGGGCCGGACGATCTGCCACTCCTGGTCGTCGGTGTTGGAGCAGGTGAAGAGCGTGAGGTTGGTTCCCTTGCCGCCGGTGCTGTAGCCCGCGACGTCCAGGCACGCGTTGTTGCTCGCGTAGTTGCGGATCCAGTAGTCGCCGCTCGCCTGCTTGGCGAGCCACCACAGCTGGTTGTCGGCGGTCGTGCCGTCGCAGGTGTACCGCAGGATCGGGGACCTGATGGGCTGGGCCCCGTAGTACCCCAGGTCCATGCACAGCTTCTCCTTGACGTTGCGCATCTGGAAGAGAGCCGTGGCGCCGGGACCCAGCTTCGGGTACCTCACCTCCAGGTTCCACCGCTGGGTGGCGGAGTTCTCGTCGCACGTCGACTGCACCACCCGGTTCTTCGAGTCGGTGTCGTCGGCCGTCGGGAGATCGGCGCACATCTTGGTGGTCGGGTTGCGCAGCATGATGTTGTACGCGGGCAGCACGCTCGGCGCCTTCGCCTTGGCGGGCGGGGCCTTCTCGCCGCCCCCGCCGCCGCCTCCGTCGGCCTGCGGCGAGGCCGTCGGCTGGACCACCGGCGGGGCCGCCTCGACGGGCGGCGCCGACACCGCGGGCGCCGAGGGCTGGACCGGCGGCGGCGAGAGGGCGGGCGGCAACGTGCTGACGGCGGTGTCCTGCCACTCCTTGGCGCTGCTGACGACCCGGGGTTTGTAGGCGATCCACAGCATCGCGAAGGTGATCGCGAGCGCCAGGAAGATCCCGAGCGCCCCGGCCAGCCAGCCGGGCAGGAAGCTCCGCTGCACATAGGTGCCCTCGACGGCGAGCGGCGTGACGCCCGACCGCTTCACCGCGAGCGTGTACGGCTGCTCCTGCTTGGACCCGAACCAGATGATCTGCCGCGGCTTCAGCGTGGCCTTCACGAACGCGGCACGGCCGGGCTCGATCTGGACGTTGGCCGGGTGGATGTCGTACGACAGCTGGTCGCCGTTGTCGTGCCCGCTGAGTGACGCGGTCACCTTGGTGTTGCCGAGGTTGTCGACGGCGAGCTTCGGCCGTCCCCGGAAACGGCCCTTCACCGTCGGGGGTACGAGTTCGGCGCGCACCTCCGTGAAGGGGGTGATCGTCAGATTCCCCTCGGGGACGGTCGTCGACTCCGGATACTCGGTCGGCGTGATCCGTATCGCGTACGCGTTCGGGCCGGCTGTCGCGTCCGGTGTGCGCGGGGGCGCGAAGGTCAGTTCCACCGTCCCTGTCGTGCCCGGGTACAGCCGCAGCGAGGCGGGCTCCACCGTCGTCCAGGGCGCGAGGGCCCCGACAGGTTCGAAGCGGTACTCGTCGACCACGTCACCGGTGTTGCGCAGACGCAGCCGCACGGTCGCGCTGCCGCCGGGATCCACGGTGGTCGAAGCAGGTTCGAGGGAAGTCCATAGGCTCACTGTTCGACGCTACGGCCGTGCGGGCCGTCCGTCAGGAGCCGTCAGGGCAGGCCGGGCTGCCCGGAGGGGCAGCGCTCGCCCCGCCGCGCCCTACCTCACCGACAGCGGCGGTACGCGCCTCACCTCCCCGCCGCCGCTGCCGCCACCGCCGCCCGGGCGCGTGACCTGAAAGCCTCCAACTTGTCCACCGGCTCGGTCAGTTGACGGCTGCGGGAGCGGATGGTGACGTCGTGGCCCTCGGCCGCTCCGCGCAGTGCGCCGACCGTGGCCCGGTCCTTCGGGATGTGGGAGAAGGGATCGAAGGAGTACCAGCGCATCGCGTTCTCGTGGGTCATCCTGACGATGTCCTCGTCCGGGACGGAGTGCTTCCGCAGGACGCCGTGGATCTGTTCCGGCGCGTCCGGCCACATCGAGTCGCTGTGCGGGTAGTCGCCCTCCCAGCAGATGTTGTCGATGCCGATCTCGTGCCGGAGCTTCACGCCCAGGTCGTCACTGATGAAGCAGGTCAGGAAGTGGTCGCGGAACACCTCGGACGGCAGCTTGCCGCCGAAGTCCTGGAGCGTCCACGTCGCGTGCATCTCGAAGGTGCGGTCGACGCGCTCCAGGAAGTACGGGATCCAGCCGGTGCCGCCCTCCGACAGCGCGATCTTCAGGTCCGGGTACTCCTTGACGGCCCTCGACCACAGCAGGTCGGCCGCGGCCGAGACCAGGTTGATCGGCTGGAGGGTGATCATCACGTCCGGCGGTGAGTCGACAGCCGGGATGGCGAGCCTGCCCGAGGAACCGATGTGGACCGACATGACGGTGTTCGTGTCGGACAGCGCCTGCCACACCGGGTTCCAGTACTCGTCGTGGAAGCTGGGGTAGCCGAGGGCGGCCGGGTTCTCCGGGAAGGTCAGCGAGTGACAGCCCTTTTCGGCCACCCGGCGGATCTCGCCCGCGCACAGCTCCGCCGACCAGATCGCGGGCAGTGCCATGGGGATGAAGCGGCCCGGATACGCGCCGCACCACTCGTCGATGTGCCAGTCGTTGTACGCCCGCACCAGCGCGAGTGAGAAGTCGTCGTCGTCTGTGGCGAACAGCCGCGCCGCGAAACCGGGGAAGGAGGGGAAGTTCATCTGGGCCAGGACGCCGCCGGCGTTCATGTCCTTGACGCGCTCGTGGACGTCGTAACAGCCTGGCCTGATCTCGTCCATGCCCTGGGGGTCGAGGCCGTACTCCTCCTTGGGGCGCCCGGCGACCGCGTTCAGCGCGGCGTTGCCGATGGTGCTGTCGCGGAACTGCCACACGTCACTGCCGTCCTCGCGGTGGACCAGCTTCGGAGCGTCGTCCAGATACCGCTTCGGCAGGTGGTTCACGAAGATGTCGGGCGGCTCGATGATGTGGTCGTCCACGCTGATCAGGATCAGGTCGTCCCGTTCCATACGTACCTCCGCAGTGGTTCCGCGCATCGATTCCGACCTTCTCTGTCAACGTAAATTAGCTTCTCACTTTCAGAGAATCAACCGTCCGGACGCGGTGGGAAGGGCCGCTGTCCGCGCGTTCGTAGAATCACCGGGGCCCGCAGCACGCACGTCGACGGATGAGTGAGAGCACTGTGTTCGAGTACGAGAAGGACGGCGCGTCGATCTACCGCCAGTCCTTCGCCACCATCCGCGCCGAGGCGGACCTCGCCGGGCTGCCCGCCGACGTCGCCCAGGTCGCCGTACGGATGATCCACGCCTGCGGGATGGTCGACCTCGTGGGCGACCTCGGCTACACGCCGGACGTCGTCATCCGCGCCCGCGAGGCACTACGTGCGGGCGCGCCCGTCCTCTGCGACGTCTCGATGGTGGCCAGCGGCATCACCCGCGGGCGGCTCCCCGCCGGCAACGAGGTCATCTGCACGCTCACCGACCCGGCGGTGCCCGACCTGGCGGCGAAACTCGGCACCACGCGCAGCGCCGCCGCGCTGGAGCTGTGGCGCGACCGGCTGGAGGGTGCCGTGGTGGCCGTGGGCAACGCCCCGACCGCGCTCTTCCGGCTGCTGGAACTGATCGAGGAGGGCGCACCCCGCCCGGCAGCGGTGATCGGCGTCCCGGTGGGCTTCGTCGGCGCCGTCGAGTCGAAGGCCGCACTGGCCGAGCATCCGTCCCGACTGGAACACCTGGTCGTACGGGGCCGCCGCGGCGGAAGCGCCATCGCGGCGGCGGCGGTGAACGCGATCGCGAGCGAGACGGAGTGAGCGGCTCAGGTGGAGCGGCTCAGGTGGAGCGGCTCACGCCTTCGAGTCCGCCAGTTCCGGCTTCGCCAGTCCCGCTGTCCACTTCTCCTCGATCCTGCCGACCTTCCACACCACCAGGGCCACCGCCCAGGTCCCGAAGAACAGGCCGACGATGACGTAGCCGACGATGTTGAGGTCGAGGCCGGACACCCGGTCCCAGAACGGGCCGTGGAGGTCGGCCTGGTCGGCCAGCAGGCCGAGCAGCTCGACCGTGCCGATGATGAGCGCTACGGCGACCGACAGTCCGGTGATCGTGAGGTTGTAGTAGACCTTGCGGACCGGCTTGGAGAACGCCCAGCCGTACGCGAAGTTCATGAACGGGCCGTCGATCGTGTCGAGCAGTGACATCCCGGCCGCGAAGAGGACGGGCAGGCACAGGATCGCGTACCAGGGCAGCCCCGACGCCGCGCCCGACCCGGCCAGCACCAGGAGCGCGACCTCCGTGGCCGTGTCGAAGCCGAGGCCGAAGAGCAGGCCCAGGGGATACATCTGCCACGACTTGGTGATCGACTTCGTGAAGCGGCCCAGGAGACGGTTCATGAAGCCCCGGCCGGCCAGCTGCTCCTCCAGGGCGTCCTCGTCGAAGTGGCCGGTCCTCATCTGCCGGAACACCTTCCAGATGCCGACGAGGATGACCAGGTTGATGCCGGCGATGAGGTAGAGGAACGTCCCGGAGACGGTCGTACCGATGAGGCCGGTGACGTGGTGCAGGTCGGACCCGTCGTCCTGGACCGGGCCGGCGAGGGCCTTGACGCCCAGTGACAGCAGGAGGGCGAGGACGAAGACGACGCTGGAGTGGCCGAGCGAGAACCAGAACCCGACGGACAGCGGGCGCTGCCCCTCGCCCATCAGCTTCCGGGTCGTGTTGTCGATGGCGGCGATGTGGTCGGCGTCGAAGGCGTGCCGCATACCGAGCGTGTAGGCGGTCACGCCGATGCCGATACCGAAGGCCTTCCCGCCCACGCTGTAGTGCTCGGGCGCGACGAGCGCCACCAGCGTGACCCAGCCGATGACATGCAGCGCCACGATGAAGGCGGCCATGCCACCGACCCTGATCCACTCCTCACGACTCATCGCTTCAGCCTGCTGCCAGCAACAGTTACCTGCAACCAATGTGCAGTAAAGCTCCCGACAGGTTTCGGTCAGGCGTTCGGCGAGGAGTTCGGTCAGGAGTACCGGGACTTCAGCCAGTGCAGGGCCTGCTCCGGTCCCTCGACCACCCGTACGCCCTCCGGCACCGCCGGACGCCTTACGACGACCACGGGCACCCCCGCCTCCCTCGCCGCCGTCAGTTTCGGCGCGGTCGCCGGGCCGCCGCTGTCCTTCGTGACGAGGACGTCCACGCGGTGGCGGCGCAGCAGTTCGCGTTCGCCGTCGAGGGTGAAGGGGCCCCGGTCGAGCAGCACCTCCATACGGGCCGGGTGCGGGGCCTCGGGCGCGTCGACGCAGCGGACCAGAAACCACAGCTCGTCCAGCGCGGCGACCGCGAAGGCGGCCAGGCCCAGGCGCCCAGTGGTGAGGAACACGCGCCGGCCGAGCCCGGGCAGCAGCGCGGCGGCCTCCTCCAGGGAGCCGGCCCCGTGCCAGTCGTCGCCCTCGACCGGTACCCAGCCGGGACGCCGGAGCGCGAGCAGGGGAACATGGACCTCGGCGGCGGCCCGCGCCGCGTGGAAACCGATCGTGGCGGCGAAGGGATGGGTGGCGTCGATGAGCACGTCCACCCGGTGTGCGCACAGCCACTCGGCGAGCCCCTCGGCCCCGCCGAAACCGCCCACGCGCACCTCGCCGGGCGGCAGCCGGGGCGCGGAGACCCGGCCGGCCAGCGAGTTCGTCACCCGGAGCACACCCTCTTCGGCCGCCAGCAGTTCGGCGAGACAGCGGGCCTCGGCCGTTCCGCCCAGGATCAGTACATGCACGGAGACCGGGTTCCCTTCATGAGCGGCAAGCGGCGATGAGTGGCAGCGAGGCCGGGGGCGGGCGCGGCGCCCAACTCAAGCACACCGGTCTGCGCCCCGGCTGGACCACCGGCGCCTGTGCGACCGCCGCCACGACAGCGGCGTACACCGCCCTGCTGACCGGCGACTTTCCCGACCCGGTGACGATCACGCTGCCCAGGGGCCAGACACCGGCGTTCGCGCTGGCCACCGAGGAGCTGACCGAGTCGTACGCCATGGCGGGCATCGTCAAGGACGCGGGCGACGACCCGGACGTCACCCACGGCGCACTGGTCCGGGCGACCGTGCGCCGGCTGCCCGCCGGGTCGGGCGTCGTCTTCCGGGCCGGTCCGGGCGTCGGCACGGTCACCCGCCCCGGACTGCCGCTGCCGGTCGGCGAACCGGCGATCAACCCGGTCCCCCGGCAGCTGATGCGCGACCACGTCGCCCGGGTGGCCGCCCTGCACGGGGGCGGGGGCGATGTCGGGATCACCGTCTCCATTGACCACGGCGAGGAGATCGCCCGTTCCACCTGGAACCCGCGGCTCGGCATCCTCGGCGGGCTCTCCGTCCTCGGCACCACCGGGATCGTCGTCCCCTACTCCTGCTCGGCGTGGATCGACTCGATCCGGCGGGGCGTGGACGTGGCCCGGGCCGCCGGACACACCCATGTCGCCGGATGCACCGGCTCGACCTCGGAGAAGACGGTCGTGGCCGCCTACGGACTCCCCGAGCAGGCGCTGCTCGACATGGGCGACTTCGCGGGGGCGGTACTGAAGTACGTACGCCGTCACCCCGTCGACCGGCTCACGATCTGCGGCGGGTTCGCGAAACTGTCGAAGCTGGCCGCCGGTCACCTGGATCTGCACTCCGCCCGTTCCCAGGTCGACCTCGGCCTCCTCGCCGAACTGGCCCGGCGCGGCGGGGCGAGCGAGACCCTGGCCGCCGAGGTCGCCGATGCCAACACCGGCCTCGCGGCACTGCAGTTGTGCGCGGCGGCCGGTGTCCCGCTCGGCGACCTGGTGGCGGTGGCCGCACGCGACGAGGCCCTGACCGTGCTGCGCGGGGCACCCGTCGCGGTCGACGTGATCTGCATCGACCGGGCGGGGCTGGTGGTGGGGCGCAGCGACGTGGCCTGACGGTCCGTCGGTGGCCCCGGCCTGCAACCACCCGCCCCGGTGAGGCAGTCTTCTCCCTCGTGGCGATCCTGGGGAACCTTCCGAGTCAGAGCGGGCCGAACGGGCCGAGTGGTCCAGGTGGTCCAGGTGGTCCGGGTTCAGGTGATCCCGCCGCGCACATGATCGTGGCCGGGGACGACGGGCTCGCGCACCGCCTGGCCCACGAACTCCGCAACGTCTACGGCGAACACGTCACGCTCGTCGTCCCGCCCTCGGAGCGGAACGTACGGCCGCCGGTGGTCGTCCGGGCCGCCGGAACCGCGTCGGCGCTGCTCGACCGGATGTCCGCGGCCGTCAACCGGGCGGCGGGCAACGGGACCACCAGTGCGGCCGGTGCGGCCGGAAGCGGTCAACCCGGGCCGCCCGCAGGGATGTTGGAGGCCGTCGAGGCGACCGAGGCCGTACTCGCCCAGGCGGGCGCGGAGCGGGCAGCGGCCCTGGCCCTCGTGTACGACGACGACGAGACCAACATCCGCGCCGCCCTCACCGCCCGCCGCCTCAACCCACGACTTCGGCTCGTACTGCGGCTCTACAACCGGCGGTTGGGCCAGCACATCGAGGAACTCCTCGACCAGGCATCGGTGTTGTCGGCGGACCCCGGTGACGGCACTGCCGAGCCCGGCGATCTCGACGCGTCGACCACCGTCCTGTCCGACGCCGACACCGCCGCCCCCGCGCTCGCCGCCACCGCCATCACCGGTACCAGCAAGGTCGTCCAGACCGCCGGACTGCTGCTGCGCGCGGTGGAACGGCTGCCACCGGCGCCGGGCGAGGTCGCCGACCCCGGCCTGCACACACTCGCCCTGCTGTCCGCGACGAGCAGCGACCCGGCCGGCGCTGACGGCTCCGAGGGCAGCGGCGACCAGGGGCCCCGGCTGCTCCCCGACGAGGCGGCGGTCGCGGCGGCGACCGGACGCGGCACGGTCGTGCTCCAGCAGGTGGCGTACGCGTACTCCGGGACGTCGATGTCGGGCGGGCGCGGGCGGGGCGTGGTGCCGCCGTTCGCCTCCCTGTTCTCCCGGCGGCTGCGGTATTCACTGGCCGGGATGGTCGGGGCCGTGATCGCCCTCGCCGTCGCGCTGGCCCTCGCGACCGGCGACCATCCCATCCACGCGACGTACCTGACCCTGCTCGACCTCTTCGCGATCAACGACCCGGCGCTCGGCGCGTCGATGCCCCGCCAGATCCTCCAACTCCTCTCCGGGCTCGTCGGGTTGCTGCTGCTGCCGGTCCTGCTGGCCGCCGTCCTGGAGGCGCTCGGTACGTTCCGCAGCGGATCCGCGGTACGGAGGCCGCCGCGCGGGCTGAGCGGACACGTGGTGCTGCTCGGGCTCGGCAAGATCGGTACCCGGGTGCTGACCCGGCTGCGCGAACTGAACATCCCGGTGGTGTGCGTCGAGGCGGACCCCGAGGCGCGCGGGCTCGCGACGGCACGGCGGCTGCGGGTGCCGGTGGTGCTGGGCGACGTCACCCAGGAGGGCGTCCTGGAGGCCGCGAAGATCAACCGCGCGCAGGCCCTCCTCGCCCTCACCAGCGCCGACACGACGAACCTGGAGGCGGTCCTGTACGCGCGTTCCGTACGGCCCGACCTGCGCGTCGTCCTGCGCCTGTACGACGACGACTTCGCCACCGCCGTGTACCGCACCCTGCGGGCGGCGCACCCCGGCGCCACCACCCGCAGCCGGAGCGTGTCGCACCTGTCGGCGCCCGCCTTCGCCGGGGCGATGATGGGGCGTCAGACGCAGATCCTGGGCACGATTCCCGTCGAGCGGAAGGTGCTGCTGTTCGCGGCGATGCGGGTGGGCGGGCATGCGCAGCTGGAGGGGCGGACGGTCGGGGAGGCGTTTCGGGCGGGGGCGTGGCGGGTGCTGGCGCTGGACACGGGGGTCGGCCCGGGCGGGCGTACGCCCTCGGAGGGCGCGGGCGAGGACGTACGGCCCTCGGGGCTGGTGTGGGATCTGCCGGTGACGTATGTGCTGCGGGCGGAGGACCGGGTGGTGCTGGCCGCCACCCGGCGGGGGTTGGCGGAGCTGTTGGGTCGGCGGCGGGGGGAGCGGGCGGGGGTGTAGGTTTTCGCCCCCGCCGCCCCTACCCGTCCCATCCCGTTCCTGGGGGCTGCGCCCCCAGACCCCCCATCGGCCCTGAAGGGGCCTCGTCCTCAAGCGCCGGACGGGCTGGAAATGCCCGACCCGGCGCTGAAAAGTCACCGGCGAAGCCGGGATCACGCGCCCAAGTGCCGCTCCACGAACTCCAGTTCAAGCCGGACCTGCTTGATTCGCTCGTCCACCACCAGTGAGCCGTGTCCCGCGTCGTAGCGGTACACCTCGTGGACCGCGCCCCTCGTCTCCAGGCGCTTCACGTAGTTGTCGATCTGACGGATCGGGCAGCGCGGGTCGTTCACGCCGGCCGAGATGTACACCGGTGCCTTCACCGCGTCGACGTACGTCAACGGCGACGACGCCTCGAAGCGTTCCGGGACCTCTTCCGGGGTGCCGCCCAGCAGTGTGCGGTCCATCGCCTTCAGGGCTTCCATCTCGTCGTGGTACGCCGTGACGTAGTCCGCGACCGGCACCGCCGCGAGGCCCAGTGCCCACGCGTCGGGCTGGACACCGAGGCCCAGCAGCGTGAGGTATCCGCCCCAGGAACCGCCGGAGAGGATCAGCCGGTCAGGGTCCGCGAGACCCGAGTCCACCGCCCATTCCCGTACCGCCGCGATGTCCTCCAGCTCGATCAGACCAACCCGGTGCTTGAGGGCGTCGGTCCACTCACGCCCGTACCCGGTGGAGCCCCGGTAGTTGACCCGCACCACCGCGTACCCGTGGTCGACCCAGGCCGCCGGGCCCGCCGCGAACGAGTCGCTGTCGTGCCAGGTGGGCCCGCCGTGGATGTCGAAGACCGTCGGGAACGGGCCCTCCGCCCCCGCCGGCTTCTGCACCAGGGCGTGGATACGGCCCCCCGGCCCCTCCACCCACACGTCCTCCACCGGCACCGAACCCGGGGACTTCAGCCCCGGCGGGTCCAGGACCACCGCTCCGGTCGTCGAGCGCACCGACGACGGCTGCTCCGACGACGACCACAGGTACTCCACGCTGCCGTCGGGCCGGGCCGTCGCCCCGGAGACCGAACCGGCGGGCGTGGGCACCTTCACCAGCTCGCGCGAGTCCAGGTCGTAGCGGAACAGCTCGCTGCGCGCCTCGAAGCCGTGGGCGATCAGGAGGCCCGAGCCGTCCGGATACCACTCCGCGCTCACATCGCCCGGCAGGTCGAGGCCGAGGTCCGTCTCCTCCCCGCTCACCACGTCCCAGACGAGGGGCTCCCAGCGCCCGCGCCGCTGATGCCCGACGAGCAGCCGGGTGTCGCCCTCCACCGGAGCGAAGCCCAGCACGTCCAGGCCCAGCTCCTGCGCGCCGCCCTTGGTGTCGTCGAGCTCGGCGACCGTCGTACCGTCCGGGCGCAGGACGCGCAGCGCCGAATGCATCGCGTCGCCGTGCTCGGTGTGCTCGATCGCGATCAGCGAACCGTCGTGCGAGAGGTCGCCGACGCCCGCCGACTCGCGGTGCCGGTAGATCACCACCGGGGGCTCGTCGGCCACCGCGAGGTGGATCGTCGTACCCTCCTCGTCCGTCGAGCGCCCCACGACCGCCGTACGCCCGTCCCGGCCCAGCGCCAGTCCCGCCGGGTAGGAGGCCTCCAGACCGGGAGTCGCGAACTCGTCCTCGGCCCCGTCCGCCCCGCCCGCGAACGGCTGCCGACGCCATACGCCGAACTCGTCGCCGTCCTTGTCGTCGAACCACCAGATCCACTCGCCGTCGGGCGACAGCACACCGTCCGTCGTGCCGTTCGGCCTGTTGGTGACCTGCCTCTGGTGACCGGTCGCCCGGTCCCAGGCGTAGATCTCGTACGTGCCGGTCGCGTTGGACACGAACAGCGAACGGTCAGGGGCGTCTTCCGCCCAGTCGGGGAGGGAGACACGCGGGGCTCGGAACCGCTTCTCCCAGTCGGGCATGGCTTCTGCGTCACTCATGTCTCTATGTAACCCGATCGGCGGTCTGCCGCGGCGCACGATCTAACGCTGAAGCGGTGTCCCGCCGGATCGGTCGCCGCCGGAGTCCGGCAGGGCGGTGTGGACGTCCTTCCTCGACGCGCCCAGCTTGGTCAGCACCCGGGCCACGTGTTTCTCGACTGTGCGCGGGGACAGGAACAGGGTCTCGGCGATGTCCTGGTTGGTGGCGCCGCCGGACAGCAGCTCGGCGACCTCCAGTTCCCGGGGCGACAGCTCGCTCCCGTAGCCGCGACGGCCACGGCGCCCCTCCGCCGCCACGCCGAGTTCACGCAGGCGGTGCCGGCAGCGCGCGGCGTCACCGGTCGCGCCCAGGTCGGTGTAGGCGCCCAGGGCCTCGGCCAGGTGTCCGGCCGCGTCCTCCGGTTCGGCGCACGTCAGGGCCTCGCCACGGTGTTCGGCGGCCTTGGCCACTTCGTAGGGGCGGCCGATCTCCTGCCACCTCCGCTGCGCCTCGGCGAAGTGCTCGGCGGCTTTCACCCGCTCGGTGGTCGCCGTCGGTCCGGTGGCGCGGAGCAGCAGCAACCCCTGGGCCAGTTCCAGTTCGGCCAGGGAAGCCGGCGCATCCCGGTCGCGGACACCCGACTCGGCGTCCGCCACGAGACGTTCGGCCGCCCCGCGGTGCCCGCAGGCCAACGCGGCCTCGACCGCGACGGGAAGCAGGCCGAAGGTCCGTGTCCAGGAACCGAGTCCACGCAACGTCGACAACGCCGGTTCGGCGGCCGCCCAGGCCGCCCGCGGGTCGTGCTGGGCGAGCCGGACAGCCGTGAGGGCGGCGGCGATCCCCATGGTGCTGTCCGCCGAGGTGCCTCCGTGCTCCGCGGCGGCGATGAAGTGGTCGAGGGCCCGGGAGTGCCGGCCCTGGGCGAGGGCCCGGTGTCCCTGGTAAAGCAGTCGGTCGACCTCGACCTGTCTCATATCGGGGTGAGCGCGTTCCAGGGCGGCGTACTCGCCGTCCAGGCCGGCCCAGCGGCAGACCAAATGGTCGACGCGCAGCTCCTGGGAGCGGACGAGGCACTCGAACGGCCGACCGTCCACGCCGTCGGCCAGGTCTCTCACCTCGAGCAGCAGGGCGCGGGCCCGCCGGTCGTGGCCGAGCTGGATGGCCGCGAGGGTGAGGTTGTACAGGGCGAAAATGGCCTGTCTCAGCACCACGCCGTCAGCGCCGCGCCGCGGCAGCCGGTCCACCAAGGGCCAGACGGCGGGATCACCGTCCCTGGCCATCAACAGCAGTCGGACGTTCCTGACCACCATCCGGCTCGCCTCGTCGGTACCGTCCGCCACGGCCTGCTCGGCCCGGCCGAGCCATTTCCACCCCTGCGTGGCGGCGCCGTCGAGGTCGTGCAGGGCCAGCGCGATCATCGCCTTCACCGCCTTGCGCGGGAGGGTGGCCAGCTCGTCGACGGCGTGTTCGAGCTCGCGGAAGCCGGCCGGGTCGCGGTCGATGTTGAGCATGGTCAGACCGAGTTCCATGCGGATCTCACCCCGGGTGGTCGCAGGCAGCCGCGGATCGGCCAGTACGGCGCGCAGCTCGCGGACGGTCGCCGCGTAGTCGATGCCGAAGTTGACGATCCGGGCGAGCGCGAGCGCGGCCCGGGAACGTCGCTCGGTGTCCGCCCCGGACTGGGCCAGGATCTGTTGCAGGAGCGTGCCCGCGGTGCCGGTGTCGCCCAGCGCGACGGCCTGCTCGGCGGCCTGCTCGGTGCGGTCGAGCCAGCCCTGCCGGTCGCCGACGGCGAGCGTGTGGTGCGCGATCTGCACCAGCGGCAGGGGGTCGTGCGTCTGGAGTTCGTCGATGGCACGCCGGTGCAGGCGGACCCGGCGCGGCCCGAGGATCTGCCGGTAGGCGACCTGCTGGGCCAGCACGTGGCGGAAGGCGTACCGGCTGGTGACGGTCTCGCGCAGCACCGCCGCCCGCAGCGCCTCGGTCAGCGCTTCGGCGGCCGTGTCGCCGTCCAGTCCCGCGACCTCGGCGAGCAGCGCCTCGGTGGCGGGCACCGCCAGGACGGCCGCCGCGTCCACCACCGCCGCCCCGGCCTGTGACAGCGATGTCAGACGCTCGGTGACCGCTTCCCGCAGACCGCTGGGCACCTCGGCCCGCTCCAGCTCCCCGACGTCGCGGCGGGCCTGGTCCCGGAGCGTGAGCAGGTCTTCCTCGGCGACCAGCGGCAGGCCCTCGCTGCGGCGGTGGAGCACCGCGCACAGCTCGGGCGTGGCCTGTGCGCCGAGCGCGATTCCGGCCAGGTCGGCGATGTCCGTCCCGGTGAGCGGCGACAGCCGGATCACGGTGCCGTCCGCACCGGGCGGAGGCCGGTAGGCCGCGCCCAGGACGGGGGTCCCGGGCGGCAGGTCCTCGGCCCGGTAGGTCACCACCAGCGCGAAGTGCTCGGGCAGGTCCCGGGCGAGCAGCAGAAGCAGCTCGCGGGTCGTGTCGTCGACCCAGTGGAGGTCTTCGACCACCATCACCACCCGCCCGATCGAGGCGAGCACCGTGCGGACGGCCCGGATCAGCTGGTGGCGTGCCGCACGCGGGTCACCCGGTTCGGGCGGTGCCGGTGGCAGGCGGTCGGCCAGGTCCGGCAGCAGCGGAGCCAGCGCGCCGGCCGTGGGCGGAAGACCGGTGTCCGGCAGCCACGGACCGACCTTGCCGAGCGCGTCCACCACCGGCCCGTAGGGCAGGGGCTCGCGCAGCGGGTGGCAGAAACCGGTGACCACCCGCCAGCCCTCCGACCGCAGGATCGTGGTGGCCTCCTTCACCAGCCGGGACTTCCCCATGCCGGCGTCGCCCTCCACCATCACCACAGCTGGTGGCCGCCGAACGGCGTTGAGCAGCCGATCGAGTTCGTGGCGGCGTCCGACGAACGCGAAACCCCGTCCGAAGCCCGCAGCACCATACTGGTCAGCCGTCCCGGCCACCCCGTCACCGTCCTCCGCGGACACTGCTGCCGTGCGCCACTACCCATCTTGGTGGCCGTACATACCCACTCTAAGCGGCCCCCATTGTTCCGGCCCACCGGTACCGGCAGCGTCGGACATGCGCCCCCGGGCAACGTGCGTCCCGGCCGAGGCGCATCCCCGTGCAGGGCGCGTGCCCAGGCAGGGAAGGAAAGATGGGTCGTCCCGAGAAACCGCTGGATCCCGGCGAAGGTCCCGTTCAGCGCTTCGCGAGCGAACTGCGTGCGCTGCGGGCCGACGCCGGCAGCCCCACCTACCGTTCGATGGCGTGCCGTGCCCACTACTCCCCCACCGCGCTGGCCCAGGCCGCCGCGGGCGACCGGCTACCGTCCCTGGCCGTGGCCGTGGCCTTCGCCCGGGCCTGCGGCGGGAATCCGGACGAATGGCAGCAACGGTGGTCGCGGGCCGCCGAGGAGTCGGCCGCGTTCCGGGACGACGATGTCGCCCTGTCGCCCTACCGGGGGCTGGAGCGGTTCGAGAGTGAGCAGCGACACCTGTTCTTCGGGCGCGACCGTGTGGTGGACAGCCTGCTCGACCTCATACGCACGAAGCGGTTCGCCGCGCTGTCCGGACCGTCGGGCAGCGGGAAGTCCTCGCTGCTGCGCGCCGGCCTGCTGCCGGTCCTGCGAGATGCCGCGCGGTGCGCCGGACACCCGGTCACCGTCCACCTGATCACGCCGGGACCACGGCCGGCGACCACGTACGAGCAGCTGCTGTCGCCCGGCGACGACGACCCGGAACGCTGGATCGTCGTCGACGAGTCCCACGAGCTGGGCACGCCGGTGCCGGACCTGGACGAGCGGCTGCGGTTCGTCGAGCTGCTGGTGGCCGCGCGGCGACCGGAATCGCGGCTGAGGGTGGTCCTCAACCTCAGGCCGGACTTCCTGTGGTGGTGCCCGCGTCGGACACCCTGGCTCGACGCACTGACCGACTGCACCGTGCGGATGCCGGGGATGACGTCGGCCGAGCTGCGCGAGGCGATCGTCCGCCCGGCGGCGGCGGCCGGGCTCGCCGTGGAACGTGATCTCACGGCCCGGCTGATCGACGACTTCCTCGGGCAGCCCACCATGCTGCCCATGCTCTCGAACGCGTTACTGCGCGTCTGGTGCCGCCGACGCGGCCGGGTGCTCACCCTGGCCGACTACGAGGAGACGGGCGGGGTGCGGGGCGCCCTCGCCACCACCGCGGAGGAAGTGTTCGACCGGCTGTGCGCCCGGCAGCGGCTCACCGCGCGCAGGGTGCTGCGCCGTTTTGTCGCCCCCGACGAGAACCGCTCCTACGTGCGCCGGCCGGTGCGGCCGTCCGAGCTGCGCGCGTTCGAGGACCGGGAGACGCGGCCGGTGCTGAACACGCTGGTCGGCGCCCGGCTCGTCACACTCGGCGAGAACTCCGCCGAGCTCACCCACGACGCCGTGATCAGCGAGTCTCCCAGGCTGCGTCGGTGGCTGGAGGAGGACCGCGAGCGCCTGCTGCACCACCGGTATCTGACCGAGGCGGCGGGAGCCTGGCAGGAGCTCGGCCACGACGAGTGCGACCTCTATCGCGGCAAGCGCCTCGCCATCGCGGAAAGCCTTTTCCTCCGCGATCAGGAACCCGACGAGCTGACCGGTCTGGAACGCGAGTTCCTCACCGCTTCCCGCCACGCTCAGGGGCACCGCCCCGCCGCGTGACCACAACGCGTGGACGCGGCAGAAGGGGGTGTGACCGCCGTGCGGCGGTCACACCCCCTTCGGATGTGCTAGCTCCGTCCCGCGTAGTGGAACGTCGAGTAGTGGTCGTTGGTCCAGAACAGGTCGCCGGTACCGATCGCCCTGACGATCCGGTTGGCGTCACGGCGGGGAACCACGTCGTCCCGCTGACGGTCGTAGATGGTCGTGTTGTACTCCTGGAAGGTCCCCGTGTACCCATGGCTGGAGCTGGGGGCGTTCGGGCCGTTCATGAAGTTGATGAGGCCCTGGTCGCGGTCGTAGAACCGGCCGCCGGTGAAGACGAAGTCGGAGTGGGTAACCCCGTTGCTGTCAGTCCAGTGGGCCGCCTCGATCCACTCCCGGTCACCGAGGTTGCGCCAGTTCGGCCATCCCATATTCTCCCAGAAGTCGATGCCCAATTCCATGTTGCTCGGCGGATTCTGGGTGTGCTGGGAACTACCCGAGACCGGCGCCGGCTGCGCGGAGGCGACACCGGGGGCGGCGACACCTATTCCCAGGGCGAGCGTGGAGGCGACGAAGCCCACGGCGAACGCACGCCTGCTCTTGACAGCGAGTTTCTTCATGCTGATCGGATTCTCTTTTCACTTGCCGTTCCGCCGTGTTCGGCGGCTTACGGCAAATCCTCACATCCGAGCAATTGTCCAGCTATCCCCTGCCGATTGGTGTGGACAATCCGCCGCTCGAGCGACGGCCATCCGATTGCCGGCGGCAGGGTGCGGCCTTCCCGCATGACCAGCTGACAGCGCTGACGGCCCTGGCCGACCCCGCGAACCCGGCGCCCACCCCCGCCCCGTACCTTGGAAGGCGTGTACCGGTTTCTGCTGACGCCCCGTTGGTGGGGGATCAACGTCTTCGTGCTGCTCGCCATCCCCTTCTGCGTGTTCATGGGGTCGTGGCAGCTGAGCCGGTTCGAGGACCGGGTGCAGGACCACCGGACCGCCACCAGGGAGGTCTCCGCCGAGAAGGAGGAGGCCGCCCGGCCGCTGGCCGAGCTGCTGCCCGTCGACGAGAAGACCTCCGGGGACCGTGTCACCGTCACCGGGCGATACGCCCGCCAACTGCTCGTCCCGGACCGGCAGCTCGACGACCGCGACGGCTTCTACGTACTGACCCTGCTGCGCACCGACGGGGGCCGTGCGCTGCCCGTCGTTCGGGGCTGGCTGCCCGGTACCGCCGACCCCGCGAAGGCCCCCGCCCCGCCCACCGGCGAGGTCACCGTCACCGGTGCGCTCCAGGCGTCGGAGTCACCGGGGTCCAACGGCGTGAGCGCGGTGGGCGGCCTCCCGGCCGGGCAGACCGGCGCGATCAGCGCCGCCTCCCTGGTGAACCTCGTGCCGTACGACGTGTACGACGCCTGGGTCACCCTCGACAAGGGCGACTCCGGGATGAAGGCCGTACCGGCGGCCGCGCCCGCGAACACCGGGCTCGACCTGAAGGCGTTCCAGAACCTCGGCTACACCGGCGAGTGGTTCGTCTTCGCGGGCTTCGTCGTCTTCATGTGGTTCCGGCTGGTGCGCCGCGAGGCGGAGTTCGCCCGGGACGCGGAGCTGGGGCTCCTGCCCGATCAGACTCCCACCGCCACGCCCTCCGCGGAACCGACGGAACCGACTCGGGAAGGCGCCAGCGCCTGACCCGGGGGCCCGGGCCTGACCACGTGGCCAGGCCCCTACGTGACCGCTACGCGTTCTCCGCCATGACCCCGGTCCGGTACACCGTGCCCGCGCACGCGTTCGACACCGTCGCCGTCACCGTGGGCGAGCCGCCCTCCGCCGTGTAGGTCACCGCCACGCTGCCGTCGGCCGTGCCGTCCTCCGTCAGCAGCTGGGGCGTGGTGCCCGTGTCGCCGCCGGTGGAGGTGGTCGTGGACGAGTCCGTGCTCTCGCTCGGGGTGGGCGCCGGGGACTCCGTGGAGCCGCCGCCCGTGGTGCCGCCGTCGGAGCCGGTGCCGGTCGTGGGGCATGTCTCCGACGGCACCCAGGCGAACTGCACCGTGTACGCCGCGCCCGGCGCCAGTACGAGCCCGCTGACCGAGAGGCCCGGGTCGGGCAGGCCGCCCGCCGCGTCCCCCGCCGTGTGGTCGGCGGTGCCGATCTTCGACGAGTCCGCCGCGCCCTGTGCCAGCGGGGACACCGTGCCTGAGCCGCCGACCGTACAGCTGGCGCTGGACACGTTGACGACCCGGAACGTGCCGTAGACCGCGCCGCCGGCGTCGGGGGCGCCGACCGAACCGCTTGCCGAGCCCAGCTGGGAGGCGTCGCAGGTGGCCGGGGTCTGCGGGGTGTTCGTCTGGTTGGAGCTCCCGGTGGTGCTGCCGCTGCCGCTGCCCTTGTTGGGGTCGTTCGCGCCGCCCGAGGGAGTGCTCGTCGGCTTGTCCTTGACCGTGCCGGAGTTGCCCCCGGAGGTGCTTTCGCCGCCGTCCGGGCCCTTGCTCGTGCCCTTGTCCCCGTCGGTCGCCGAGCCGTGGCCCGCGATGACGGAGGGGTCGGACGCGGCGCCGGTGACGTTCGAGACGTGCAGCAGGGCCGGGACGGCCGTGCCGATGAACAGCGCGGCGGCGGCCAGACCGATGGCGGCGTGCCGCTTGCGGGCCCGTCGGGCCGGCACCGCTCGCCGAAGATGGTCCAGCACCGCGTCGGTCGGCTGGATTCCGCCCACCGCCTGGTGCAGCATCGTGCGCAGTGCCAGCTCTTCCGAGCCGAGCCCGTCCAGGGTCCCGTCGTCGGGGCCGTGATTCACAGTTCCGTTCCCAGCGTGCGATTGCTTGTGGTCTTGCTCGTGGCGGCTCGGTCCGTTGACTCCGGCCGGCCAACTCCCGTTGGATCGGGCCCCCTTGCCGGAAACCCTACCGGCCCGAAACTCCGCGGGCCGGAAACCGTCGCTCCCCCAACTGACACCCCCGTGCCCATCTCGCCCGGCAGCCGCCGAGCCCGAACCCTTGGGTTCGGAACCCTCGGAGCCCTCGTGTCCCGAGACCCCGGGTGCCGGCGCCTCGGGTCCCGAAGACTCGGGTCCCGACACCTCAGGTCCCGAAGCCTCGGGGCCTCGCGCCTCGGCCCCCTGCGACCGGTCCTTCCCCTGCCCCTGACTCTGCCCCGACCCTTGCCCCTGCCCCGAGTCCTGCGCCTGGTCCCGGTCCCGGTCCCGGTTCCGCGCCTCGTCCCGCTCCCGGTCCTGGCCCTGATCGCCGCTCATGCCGGTTCCTCCATGGCGATGCGCAGCGCGGCTATGCCCCGTGAGCCGTACGCCTTCACCGAGCCGAGCGATATGCCCAGCGTCTCGGCGACCTGCGCCTCGGTCATGTCCGAGAAGTAGCGCAGGACGAGAACCTCGCGCTGGCGGCGCTGCAGGCCCTTCATCGCCTTGATGAGGGAGTCGCGCTCCAGCAGGTCGTACGCCCCCTCCTCCGCGCTCGCCATGTCCGGCATCGGCTTGGAGAGGAGCTTCAGGCCGAGGATGCGGCGGCGCAGCGCGGAGCGGGAGAGGTTCACCACCGTCTGGCGCAGATAGGCGAGCGTCTTCTCCGGGTCACGGACGCGCTTGCGCGCGGAGTGGACCCGTATGAACGCCTCCTGGACGACGTCCTCGCAGGACGCGGTGTCGTCGAGGAGCAGCGCGGCAAGGCCGAGGAGGGAGCGGTAGTGGGCGCGGTACGTCTCGGTCAGGTGATCGACCGTCGTCCCCGCCGCCACGCTCTCGTCGGCGCCGTCACGCTGGTTGGGTATGCGGGCCGGCCGCGCTGCGGGCATCGGCGCGATCACCGGCATGCCGCCGTGCGCACCTGGCACGCGGGGTCGGCGGGGCGGACGCAGGGTTGTGCCGCGCGTCGCCGCTCTGAAATCCAGTACCTCTGCCACGCATGTTGGACACGCATCCCCCCGTCAGGGTTGTACGCATCCGGCATCACTTTTGCGTCGTCCGACACAGCCACCCTCATGCGTCCCGCTCTTCCCCTAAATCCATGGTCACCGCGCGTCCCCCGCATGGTCACGACGTCCCACGCCCTGGAAGGGCGACCGCAAAGACGCTCCCCGCCGTCCGCGCGGTTGCGGGCAGCGGGGAGCAAAAAACTTCTGTCTCGCCGTTCTCACTTGGATCCTACAAACGTTTTCTGCCGCAACCAGAGTGATTTCCGACAAGATCAATAGAACGCTACGGACCGGCACAGAGCGTTACCCGCAGGTCAGGCGTGGCCGGCCAGGGGTTGGCCATGGTCAGGCCCGCTCGGCCGCCACCAGCTCGGCGATCTGTGTCGTGTTGAGCGCGGCGCCCTTGCGCAGGTTGTCCCCGCACACGAAAAGTTCCAGCGCGGTCGGGTCGTCCAGCGACCGCCGAACCCGGCCGACCCAGGTCGGATCGGTGCCGACCACGTCCACCGGGGTCGGGAACTCCCCCGCGTCAGGGTCGTCGAACAGTACGACCCCTGGCGCGGTGGCGATGATCTCCCGGGCTCCGGCGACGGTGACCTCGCCCTGGAAGCGGGCGTGGACGGTCAGGGCGTGCGCGGTGACGACCGGCACGCGTACGCAGGTGACGGCCACGGGGAGCTTCGCCAGGCCGAGGATCTTGCGGGACTCGTCCCGCAGCTGCATCTCGTCCGACGACCAGCCGTCCGCGCGGGCGGAACCGGCCCACGGTACGACGTTCAGCGCGACCGGCTCCGGGAACGGCCCCGTCCCGTCGCCCACGGCCCGCCGTACGTCTCCGGGGCTGGTCCCCAGTTCCGTACCGGCGACCAGGGACAGCTGCCGGCGCAGGGTGTCGACGCCGGCCCGGCCCGCCCCGCTCACCGCCTGGTACGTGGAGACCACCAGCTCGCGCAGGCCGTACTCGGCGTGCAGCGCGCCCAGGGCGACGATCATCGACAGGGTCGTGCAGTGCGGGCTGGCGATGATCCCGCGCGGGCGCTGCCGTACCGCGTGCGGATTGACCTCGGGGACGACGAGGGGTACGTCCGGGTGCATCCCGAAGGCGTTCGAGTTGTCGATGACGACGACGCCCTTGGCGGCTGCGACGGGCGCCCACTGTTCGGCGATGTCGTCGGGCACGGAGAACATCGCGACGTCGACGCCGTCGAAGGCCTCCTCCGACAGCGCCACGACCTCGGTCTCCTCACCGCGCACGGTCAGCTTGCGGCCGGCCGAGCGCGGGGAGGCGACGAGACGGATCTCGCCCCAGATGTCCGCGTGCTGGGACAGAATCCGAAGCATGACGGCACCGACGGTGCCGGTCGCACCCACGACGGCAAGCGTGGGCCGCGCGGCGGACCGGGGCGCGACCGGCCCAACGACCGCCACCCCGGGCACAGCACCCGCCCGAGAACCAACCACCCCGGGCCCAGCGGGCACAGCAGCCGACCGGGACCCGGCCGCCCCGAAGCCGGCAGCCGGACGGGGCACGGCCGACCCTGAGTCGTCCCGACCCATCACGGCGAATCCAGGCACCCTCGATCCGAGCCCGGCCGGCGATCCGGCCGCAGCCGGGGAGTCAGGCACAGCAGCGGAGCCAGGCACGGCCGGGTATCCGGGCACAGCGGCCGATCCGGGCGGAGCCATCAGCGGCCGGTGCCTCCGTAGACGACGGCCTCGTCGCTGTCGGAGTCGAGGCCGAAGGCCGAGTGCACGGCGCGGACGGCCTCGGGCACGTCGTCCTGGCGGGTGACGACCGAGATGCGGATCTCGGAGGTCGAGATGAGCTCGATGTTCACACCCGCGTCGGACAGCGCCTGGAAGAAGGACGCGGTGACGCCCGGGTTGGTCTTCATACCCGCGCCGACCAGCGAGATCTTGCCGATCTGGTCGTCGTAGCGCAGCGACTCGAAGCCGATCCCGCCCTTCGCCTTCTCCAGGGCGTCGATGGCCTTGCGGCCCTCGGACTTGGGGAGGGTGAAGGAGATGTCCGTGAGACCGGTCGACGCGGCCGACACGTTCTGCACGATCATGTCGATGTTGATCTCCGCGTCCGCGATGGCCCGGAAGATCACCGCGGCCTCGCCCGGCTTGTCCGGGACGCCGACGACCGTGATCTTGGCTTCGGAGACGTCGTGGGCGACTCCGGAGATGATGGCGTGCTCCACCTGCTGGTCCCCTTGCCACTCGGGCTTCTCGTTGCTGACCCAGGTGCCCGGCAGTCCGGAGAAGGACGAGCGCACATGGATCGGGATGTCGTAACGGCGGGCGTACTCCACACACCGGTGGAGCAGCACCTTGGAGCCGGACGCGGCCAGCTCCAGCATGTCCTCGGAGGAGATCCAGTCGATCTTCCGGGCCTTCTTCACCACACGCGGGTCGGCGGTGAACACACCGTCGACGTCGGTGTAGATCTCGCACACCTCGGCGTGGAGGGCGGCGGCCAGCGCGACGGCGGTGGTGTCCGACCCGCCGCGCCCCAGCGTGGTGATGTCCTTCTTGTCCTGGCTGACGCCCTGGAACCCGGCGACGATGGCGATGTTGCCCTCGTCCAGCGCGGTCCGGATGCGCCCCGGCGTGACGTCGATGATCCGGGCTTTGTTGTGGACCGAGTCGGTGATGACACCTGCCTGGCTGCCGGTGAACGACTGGGCCTCATGACCCAGGTTCTTGATCGCCATGGCCAGCAGCGCCATGGAGATCCGCTCTCCGGCGGTCAGCAGCATGTCGAACTCACGCCCGGCAGGCATCGGAGACACCTGTTCGGCGAGATCGATCAGCTCGTCCGTCGTGTCGCCCATCGCGGAAACGACGACGACGACCTGGTGGCCGTTCTTCTTCGCTTCCACGATTCGCTTGGCGACACGCTTGATGCCCTCGGCATCGGCTACGGATGAGCCTCCGTACTTCTGCACGACAAGGCCCACGTGCGCTCCTAGCTCAGTCCGTCTGCGGTCGGCTCAGTCTAACGAGCGGCCGAATTCCCCTTACGGGATATCGCATGGTGAGATGTCCCGCTCACCACGGCGTTCGCCCGGAGGATCTTCGGCCGCTCGGAACGGCACCTGCCCAGCACGCCATGAGCTACGCGTGAAGCTTGTGAATTAAGTTTCAAGGACCAACGCATAAGGTTCGGCTGTGCGCGTACTCCTGGTGGAAGACGATGAACCGGTGGCCCAGTCGCTCCGTCGCGGCCTGCTGCGCTACGGCTTCGAGGTGGCGTGGGTGGCCACGGGCGGCGCGGCACTCAGCCACTCCGAGCCGTACGACGTCGTCCTGCTCGACCTCGGCCTGCCCGACACCGACGGCCTGGACGTCTGCAGGGCGCTGCGCGAACGCGGTGACGTCCCGATCATCGTCATCAGCGCGCGCAGCGACGAGACGGACCGGGTGGTCGGCCTGGAGCTCGGCGCGGACGACTACGTCTCCAAGCCGTTCGGGGTACGGGAGGTCATCGCGCGCATAAGGGCGGTGATGAGGCGCGTCCAGCCGCGCGCCCAGGCCGACGCCGGCCCGGACCGGTACGGCACCCGTCTGACGATCGACCGCAAGGCCGCCCGGGTCCGACTGGACGGCGACGAGGTCGCCCTCGCGCCCAAGGAGTACGACCTGCTGGCCTTCCTCACGGAGGAGCCGGGCGCGCTGATGTCGCGCGAGCAGATCATGGAGGCCGTCTGGGACGCGAACTGGTTCGGGCCGACGAAGACGCTCGACGTTCATGTGGCGGCGCTGCGGCGGAAGCTGAAGGGCGCGATCGCGATCGAGGCGGTCCGGGGAGTCGGTTTCCGGCTGGAGATCGTGAAGGACGCTGAGACCTCGTGAACCGTCAGCTCATCCGCAGCTACATCATGCTCGTCGCGGTCGCCATCTTCCTCTTCACCGTGCCGGTCGCCTTCACGCTCACCAAGCAACTGCGCGACGACACAAAGGTGTCCGTCCAGCGCGAGGCCCAGACCATGGCGCTGCTCCTGGGCAACGGTGACACGATCTCCTGCGACGCCCTGGAGAAGGTGGCCAAGGCGTACGACGTCGAAACGCTCGGCACGGTCCAGGTGACCACCACGAGTTGTGCCCCGCACCTGCCCAAGCCCGAGGCGGACGCGGCGCTGACCCGGGCCGTGCGGGACAACGAGCCCACGACCGACTGGGGTTCGGACTTCATATGGGGCAAGAACCTGACGATCACCGTCCCCGCACAGGGCGATTCAGCCGTGCGGATCGTGTACTCGACGTCGGACATGACCAAGCGGTTCTGGAGCATCTGGGGTTTCCGGGCGGGACTGGCCGTGCTCGTCCTCGCCGCGGCCGCCGCGATCGGCGCGTACGCCGCCCGCCGCATCACCGCGCCGCTCCGTGAACTCAACGACATGGCGAGCAAGTTCAGCGACGGCGACCTCACCGCGCGCTCGCCCGTGACGGGCCCGCCGGAGACCCAGACGCTGGCCCGCACACTCAACCAGGGGGCGGAACGCCTGGACACGCTGGTCGCCTCGCAGCGCATCTTCGTCGCGGACGCCTCGCACCAACTCCGTACCCCCCTCACGGCGTTGCGCCTGTCGCTGGACAACATCGCGGACGGCACCGACGACGAGTTCGTCCGGGAGGACGTGGAGCAGGCGACCGCCGAGGTCGTACGGATGAGCCGGCTGGTCAACGGGCTGCTGGTGCTGGCCCGGGCCGAGGCGAAGGTCACGGCGGCCGAGCCGCTGTCCCTCAGGGACATCGTGGACGAACGCCTGTCGGTCTGGAGGCCGGCCGCCGACGAGCGCGGAGTCACCATCGCGCTCCCGGGGGATAGGGGTGTCGACGGCCGGCTGCTTGTGCTGGCCAGCCCCGGTCATCTGGACCAGGTACTGGACAACGTTCTTTCGAACGCCCTGGAGGTCTCACCGGACGGCGGGACGATCACCGTACGGGCACAACCTCGGGGCGACTGGGTGGAGTTGACGGTGTCGGACGGCGGTCCCGGTATGTCGGACGCCGAGAAGTCCCGTGCCTTCGACCGCTTCTGGCGCGGCCAGGGCCTCACCGGGCGCTCCGGCTCGGGGCTCGGCCTCGCCGTCGTCAAACAGCTGGTGACGGACGACGGCGGGACGGTTGCCCTGGCGGACGCGCCCGGGGGCGGGTTGAGCGTGGTGATCAGCCTGCGTGCGGCGACTCAGAAGAGCGCCGGCTGATCAGACCGACCATGCAGACCAGGCCGATCATCCTTCGGGCATCACCGAGGAGTGGTGGTTGACGATCAGCCACTGGCTGCCACGCTTCTCGTACTCGTACGTGTAGCGGGCGTCGACCCGTCGCTTCTCGCCGGTCTTCGGGTCGGTGAGGATGAAGTAGTACGAGCCGGCGTCGATCGCCGAGTTGTTGTCCAGGATGTTGATGTACGACTTGATCTTCTTGCCGACCGGCTTGTTCTCCAGGAAGTGGTCGAAGTAGTCGGTGATCGCGGCGGGGTTGGTACGGATCTTGTTGGAGACGGTCGGCAGCAGCACCGCGTCCTTCGCGTACCGCGCGGCGACCTTCTTCGAGTCGCCGGTCTGGAGGGACTTGTTCCAGCCGTCGAAGAGTGCGGCGATCTGCTTCTTGGTGGGCTTCTTCGGCTGCTCGGCACCCGCCGCACTGACCCCCACCGTCACCGTGGCTGCGGTGACAAGGGCGGTGGCGGTGACCAGGGCGGCGCGTATGCGGGTCTTGCGGTTCATCGCAACTCCTGTACGAGTGAGGGGGGTTGACCTCCTCCGCAGTTCCTGTGGTGGAAGTGACTCCAGCTTCTCTTTCCGCTGGTTAGCGCCCGTGCAAGGGACGTACAGGGGCCATGAAGGACGCTTCCAACTCACGTAGCGCGACGAGCGGCCACACTCCGGAGTCGACGGGCTACACCATCGGTCCGCCGATCCCACCCAGGACGCTCACACTCACCCCAGTACGGTGAGCCCGGCCCCTGGAAATCGCCGCCCCGACTCCCGCCCCTCCCTGAGGAGAAGCACCCGTATGACCTCCCGGCAGAAGCTGTTCACCCTCGGCACGACGACGACGGCGGTGGCCGTCGCACTGGCGCTGACCGGATGCGGCGCCGGCGCGAAGGACAGCACCGACGGCGCCGACGCGAGCCCCGCGGCGAGGGGTGCCGTCACCGAGGCACAGGCGGCGAAGATCCTCGGCACCTACGAGTCGGTCAACAACAAGGCCAACGCCCAGCAGGACTCAGCCCTGTTGGGCACCGTCGAGGGCGGGCAGCTGTACGAGCAGAGCAGGGCCGACTACCGCCTCTTCGCGACCAAGTCGAAGAAGGAGCAGGCCGAATACCGCAAGCCCTTCCACTACACCGGCATGAAGTACTGGATCCCGGCGGGCAAGGACTGGTTCGCGGTGACGACCAAGTCAGGTGCCTCCAAGAGCGAGGCACTGCTGGTCTTCGGCAAGGAGTACGACGACTGGAAGATGATGTCGGCCGTCTACTCGGAGGTACCGCTCCCGGCGATCGCCACCGACGACTCGGGCCTCGCCACCGCCGTCGACGCCACCACCCGCGTCGGCACGCTCGCCCCGAACCAGATCTCGGCGGCGTACGAGGACCTGTACGCGACCGGCGGCACGAAGGCCGGGACGGCCATCTCGCACACCACCGAGGCCGCGAAGGAAGCGATCGAGACCCACGCGAAGCGCGACAGCGGCAAGAACGCGAAGTTCGCGACCCTCACGTACGTCACCACACCCACCGAGTTCGACACGGTCTACGCCCTGCGCCTCAAGGACGGCGGCGTCCTGGCGGCCCTGCCGACCGCGCACGCCTCCCAGTTCGTGATGAAGGCCGCCTACCGCGAGAACTACGACATCACCCCGACCGAGGTGGAGTCGGTCTTCAACCTCCGCGAACGAGACACCGTGGTGAACACCTACCAGGGCATGGCCCTGGCCACCCTCCCGAAAACGGGCAAGCCGTCGGTGACGGCCCGCGAGTACCGGATCGTGGACTCGCAGTGACAACGCCCGTCGGGGATGGACGCAAGGGGCGGGAGGGCGGCGGGAGTTGTCAGTCCACGAACTCCTTGAGGGGCTCGGTGTCGAGGGCGAGGTTCACGGGGGCCGGGATCTCGACAGTCGATCCGAACGGCTTGTTCACTTGTTGCCGGTAGCGGCCACCCTCGGGATGGGTGAAGACGGTGACCGAGCAATCGTCTCGGTCGATGAGCAGGTACACGGGGATACCAGCGGCAGCGTAGCCATCAGGTTTGTCCACACGATCACGCCGAGCGGTGTCGGCATCCCAGGAAGTCACCTCTACAGCCATCAGGACCGCCCCTGTTTCCGACCACTCCCCGTGGCCTTTGAAAGCGCCTCGTGGGACAAGTACGCCATCGGCTCGGGCCCGCCCCTTCCGATAGCGCTCCGTCTGAAGACCTCGTTCCGCGTGCAGCCACATGTCGGGGCAGTGCTGCATACACAGCCGCTGCAGCCAGGCGACGATCTCACTGTGATTGCCGTCGGGCATCGGCTTGACGACGACCTTCCCATTGATGAATTCCAACCAGACGGTCTCGGGCGCCCGGCGCTCCAGCTCCTCGAAGTCCTCGACGGACATCTGCGGCCGGTGCTCGGTGGTCCTTGGGGTCATGGCGTCGCCTCCTCGACTCCATGGTGCCTTGACCGGCACGTCCTGCACACTCACCGCAGACCCGCCGCGCGGCGGAGGGCATTGACTCGGTCGGTGACGTCCACGACCTCGTCGGCACCCGGCAGGCCGCCGACGCGCGGGCCGGGGAGGAACGTCTCAGGGACGGGCGTGTACGCCGGGCCGTCCGGTTCGCACATCGCCAGACATTCGGGGCACAGTCCGCTGACGATCTTCGCGGTGCGCTCGTCCGCGTCACACAGGCCGCAGGCAGTGATCACGCGGGTCACCCGCGCACGGCGGGCGGCCTGCGGTCCCGGCGTCGACTTCTTCGGCGGCATCTTGTTCTCCAGTCGCTTGCGGGCGAGTCCGCCCGGGTTGGTGACGTCGGCCGGGAGGCCGTCGGTCAGGGCTCGGGTGATGTCGTCGGTACTCGCACCACGGGACAGCCACTCGGTGGCGAGAGATTCGAGGGCACGGCAGTCGCCGTCGGACAGGGGCAGACGTGTGTCGGCGGTGCGGAGTTCGGCGAGTACCTGGTAGGCCACGCTGGGCTGCTCCGCGGGCTGTTCGTCCGATTCGTGTCCCGACTTGCCGTCCACCTCCGGTCGCACGGCTTCCGGGGTCCGCACCTCGCTCGCCTCGGACTCGGCAGGCCCCTCGGGCACCTCTGGTTCCTCGACGCGGGCCAGACCCGCCTGATAGCGGCCGGTCACGTCCCTGCCTCGGCGCTCCCGTACGAACTCCGCCCACCACTGGGCCGACCTGCGGGTACGCGACCAGTACGTGCGCGTCACCCACCGCATCGAGTTGTCCTCGGCGGTGATGTGCTCCTTGATCCAGCGCAGGTGACCGGCGAGGGTGATACGGCCCATCGAGACGCGTACGGCTTGCTGGCCGTAGCAAGGGTGCTCGGCGGCGATCGCCTTGTAGCCCATGGCGTGACCGTCTTCGAGGTGGTCGACGAAGAGGGCGATCTCACGGTCGCGAGGGCGCAGATGTACGAAGTCCGGGTCGGCGTGCGGTTCTTCGTCACCCGTGGCGCGTTTCCCGTAGCCCGTATTGGCCATGGGGTGGGACGGGGACGGCAGGGCAGGGCTAGGGTTGGCGTAAGCCACCATCGAAGCTTCCGTTCGATCGGTAGGTCTAGGCCCTGGCACTGGTGTTTGCGGCACCGGCCGGGGCCGATCTATTTGCCTGTTTGTCGCGAACCTAGGGTGACTTTACGTTCCGGCGCAAGCCGATCACGGAACGTCACTCTTACGAGCTACGCCGCCTCAACTCACGTACAGACTTGGTTGGTTGGGTTGGATTTCAACCAAACCAAAACCCAGAAAACCCATGGGAAGAGCTCGGAGCCCGAGGCTCAAGCCCCGGGCTGAGCTGCGGAAACGAACGCCGTCCAGGCGGAGGCGGTGAGGTGCAGTTCGGGGCCCGTGGGGTTTTTGGAGTCGCGGATATGGATGCGGGCGGAGAACGCGACTTCGACGCAGTCACCGCCCTCGTCGTCGCTGTAGCTGGACTTGAACCACTTCAGCTGGTCACTCACGGCTGTCCACCATCCGCTCGATGAAACGGGCTGACTCATCGGACCCGAGAGCCTGCGTCCGGATCATGCTAAGTCGCTCGGTGACCCTGCTGACAACCCCCGGATCGGCCGACAGTTCGCTGGCGAACTGCCCCTCCATGAAGGCGAAACGCTCGTGGTCATGAGTCTCCAGCAGCACCATGGGGCCCATGAGTGCGGCAGGGATGGCACGTTCGAAGGGGAGCACCTGCAACACGACGTTGCGCAGCCGCCCCACCTCCAGCAGGTGACGCAGTTGTTCGGCGTCCACCTGCGGGGCGCGCAGCGCGGCCTCGTAGAGGACGAAGCTCAGGCCGACCGGCGGTTTCCGTTCGGTCAGGATGGACTGCCGCTCCATGCGGCCCGCGATACGCTCCTCCACCGTCTCCTCGTCCAAGGGCGGAATGCGGCTGTCGATAAGGGCTCGGGCGTATCCCTTCGTCTGCAACAGCCCCGGCACGAGCGAGACATCGTACGACCAGCGGCTGATCGCCTCCTTCTCCCTGTCCATGAGGTCCTGCGCCCGTGGCGAGTACCGCTCCCGGTCCAGGAACTCCTTGGCCGCGCTCAACATGCCTTCCGCACCGCACATTTCGTCCGCCACGTCGAGCACGCGCGGCGTCGGCCTGCGCACGCCGCGTTCCATGGACGCGATGGTGTCCGGGGAGTAGTTGGCGGCCGAGGCGAGTTTCTCCCGGCTGACGTCCGCCTTCGTGCGCCAGCGTTTCAACTGGTCGCCGCTGTAGCGCCAGGCCACGGGTGACTGGGAGTTGGCGTTGGAGTTGTACGGGCTCGGCACAGCGCCACCTCCGGCAGGGACACCCCGGCGTATATCACCTCAGCGCTACTGAGCGTAGCCTGGCTAGCAGCACCGTGTGACCACGACGGACGCAATTTCCGTGGAGACGGGGAGCTTGCGGGCAGTGCTGGAGGCTGCGGGGCTGTAGGTCAGGGCTCATCGGCACGTGCAATGGACAGATTCTCGCGGACGAGCCTTGTCGTCGGGTGGTCCTCGCCCAGCACCCGCAGGCAATCCGCCAACGTCCGCTCGTACAACGGAATCGCCCGCCCCAGATCCCCCACCTCCCGGTACGCGCCAGCCAGATTGTTCCGCGAGAGCAACGTGTCCGGATGATCCTCACCCAACACCCGCACACGATCCGCCAACGTCCGCTCGTACAACGGAACCGCCCGCCCCAGATCCCCCACCGCCCGGTACGCGCCAGCCAGATTGTTCCGCGAGACCAACGTGCTCGGGTCATCCTCACCGAGCAGCCGGGTTGCCGCCGCCAGAGAGCGGTTGTAGTAGGCGATGGCCTGGCTCAGCTGTCCCTGCCCTTCGGTGAAGCTCCCCGCCAGCGCGAGAATCAGGTCAATCTCGACGGTGTCCTCCTCCGGGCCCACCACGTCGAGGAGCGCTTCGACATGGGGGAGCAGGGCCCTCCAAGTGGGCCAGCCCGCGACATTCCTTTCGGGATCCTCCGGGAGCCCGTCGAGGATCAGCTTCACGGCGCGATCACGCGCAGCCATGATGCGGTCGTGATCGCGATGCGGATCGCCGCCCGCCTTCGACGGCGTGCGCGCCAGTGTCTGGACCAGGCGGTGCACGCCGATTTCCGCCCGGTCGAGCGTGATCATGTTGTAGTCGGCCAACAGCCCGAGGAGTTGTGCGAGGTCGAGCGCGTCCTCGGCGAGCGGTGCGAGGAGAGTGCGTGGAATGCCCGTCGGGGCGTACCACGCGGCGATCCGCAGGATCTCCACGGCCCGCGGGTCCCGGTCCTGGAGTGCGTCCAGGGTGATGCGCCAGATCCGCGCAATCGTCCGCGCGGGATCCGAGCCGCCCGGTGCCGCGTCCGTCGTACGGTCCGGGTGGCTGCGCAGCATGTCCCGGTACTCGGCGATCGTGATCCCGGTCTGCCCCATGAAGGCTCCCGCCTGTTCCAGGGCGAGGGGGAGATGGCCCAGGTCGTCCGCCAGTGCGCGGGCTTCGTCCTCGTCGTCGGCGCCGCCCAGGCGTGACAGAAGGGTCAGCGAGGCGTCTTCGTCCAGCACGGACAATGGGATCGGGTCACAGATCCAGCCCCTCTTGTACCGGCTGGTGATCAAGTGGCGTCCAGCAGACCGGAGTTGGCCCGTCCAGGCGTACACGTCCTCCGCCTTCTCCGCGTTGTCGAAGATCAGGAGCCACCCTGGATGCGTCTGCAGCCACCCGACAGCCCACTCGGCGGCTTGAGCCGTCGTGAGTTCGCCCTCCGTCCCACCGCCCCGCAGGCGGAGCGTGAGCGCCGCGAAACCCGCCTCGATCAGCTCGGGAGTATCCGCGCGGATCCACCACACCAGCCGGTACGCCCCCGCGTGGTCGTGGGCGTAGTGCAGGGCCAGCGTCGTCTTCCCGACCCCGCCCAGTCCGTGCACGGTCTGGGTGATCGCCTGCGAGTCCACGGCCAGAGCCCGCTCCAACTCCGCCATCGCCTCCGCCCTGCCGACGAAGATCGGTGACGGCGGCTCCGGCAGGTTGTTCACACCTCGCGGGACCTCGACGTCGTACACCGTACGCGACCGCCCCGAGTCCGCAGCCGTGACGTCCTCCGGGATCAGCTCGACTCCAACCGCCTTCACCTCGACGGCGAATCCTGGGCGAGCCGCCAGCGACACCACCGACACCGCCGTCAACTGGTCGGCTTCATAGTCCCGTTGCCGGTCGGTCGTCACGACTCCGATGAGCCGCCCGCGCGCGAACAACGCCGCTCCCGACGCCCCCGCCCACCGCGACCTCTCGTCCGGCTTGCTGGGAACGGCGACCCCATCGACGTACGCCGTGATCAGCCCCTCGGACTTGAGCCCGGTCAACGTCTCGATGTGGCCGCGGATCTCCTTGGTGTCGCGGACCCCGTCCCGCACCTCCGACCGGGGGAAGCCGACCGCGACGCACCCCAGCCGCTGCTCCCCCACGACCGATCTGTCGAGCCGTCCCCAGCGGACCGGTTCGGCGCCCACCGGCGCCCGCCACCCCGGGTCCGTGATCACGACCAACGCCGCGTCTGCCTGCGGCTCCCTCTTCAGATCAGAGGTGCTCGCCGGCCAACACACCTCGGCCGCGACCCACGCCGACTCCTCGTCGCCGAGCCGTCGGACCTCCAACCGACCGCAGCCCAGCACATTGTGAAGAGCCGTCAGGACCAGGCGATCCGCGACCAGATAGCCCGTCCCCGCACACTTCCCGACCGGATTCCAGATCTCGACGACCCGCCGCACGTCCACAGGCCAACACCCCCGTGCTCCCCGTTACTTGGGGCGTTCCCCCGAGTCGTCCCTGATACGCAGATCCGTCCCCTCGGCGTCGACCGGCTGGAGCGTGAGCTTCACTCGGCTCGTCGTCCCCTTGGAGCGGGCGGCCTTCGCCTCCGCGCCGAACGGCAGCACCAGGACCTTGGCCCGCGCCTCCCCGTCCAGCTTCACGTCCACGGCGAACTCGATCTCCACCGCACCCGTCCGGAACTGGATCTCATCCCCTGCCCCGTCCCGCGCCGCCTGTTGAAGCTCCGCCCGGATCGCCCCGATCGACTCTGCCAGCCCCGCCCAAGCCTCGTCGGCCATCGGGTGCCCCCTTCATCCCCACCGTACGGAATCCCCCGCACACGCGCTGTGGGGCGCAGCGTACCCGCCGCACCCCACGCCATACGCCCCGATCCGTGATCCCGCCGGTCAGGCCGCGCCGACCGTACGGTCCCCGTATTCGATGGTCACCGTGATCCTCGCCCCGAGCGCCTCCGCGTACGTACGCATCGTCTCCAGGTTGTGGATGTCGCCCCGCTCGATCTGGGAGACGCGGGCCCGGGTGATCCCCACCGAGGCGGCCACCTGTGGCCCACCACGTGCGCCTCGGTCGCCGTACGCGCCGCCTGCCTGCGGGTCTCCCACTCGGCGTCGGACACCTCGGGCCGGCTCTCCCGCATCCGCCGCTTGGTCTCAGCCCAGCTGCCTGCCTTGTCTCCTGTACTGCAGCCGAAAAGGCTGTCGACAAGCGGACGCCCGAGCGCCGGCGAGACGCTACTTCACCGTCCGCAGGCCCAGCGGCTCCGCGATCTCTTCCTCCATCACCTTGCCGGCTTCCTCCGCCAGGGTCTCGTCGCCGAGTTCCTGGTCCGTGTCCAGGCCGTCCAGCTCTGCCAGGGGCTGGTTCAGGCGGACATGGGCGACCAGGGACTGCAGGGCGCGCAGGGTCGCGGAGGCCGTCGAGCCCCAGTTGGAGAAGTAGGAGAACTGCCACCACCACAGGGCCTCCGTGGTGCGGCCCGCACGGTAGTGGGCCATGCCGTGGCGGAGGTCGGCGATGACGTCGGCCAGGTCGTCGGAGATACGGGCCGGGACCGGGGCCTTGCGGGGCTCGTAGGGGTCGAAGACCTCCGAGTAGACGTCCACCGGGTCCAGCATCAGCGCCAGCCGTTCGCGGATGTCGTCCACGTCCGGTTCCGGGCCCATGTCGGGCTCGTAGCGCTCGTCCGGGAGGATGTCCTCGTGGGCGCCGAGGCGACCGCCGGCCAGCAGGAGCTGGGAGACCTCCAGGAGGAGGAAGGGGACCGCCGAGTCCGGCTCGTCGCCCTTCGCCACCTCGGTGACGGCCACCAGGAAGCTCTCCACCTGGTCGGCGATCTGGACCGCGAAGTCGTCGGGGTCCTGCGTCGTGTCGTGCAGCGTGGCGTCAGACATCTAGAAGTCGTCTCCCCTCGAAGGCGCGGCCAAGGGTCACCTCGTCCGCGTATTCCAGGTCGCCACCCACAGGGAGGCCGCTGGCCAGGCGGGTGACCTTGAGGCCCATGGGCTTGATCATGCGGGCGAGGTACGTGGCCGTGGCCTCGCCCTCCAGGTTCGGGTCCGTGGCCAGGATCAGTTCCGTGACCGTGCCGTCGGCGAGCCGGGTCAGGAGCTCCCTGATCCGCAGGTCGTCGGGGCCCACGCCCTCGATCGGGCTGATCGCGCCGCCCAGGACGTGGTACTTGCCGCGGAACTCACGCGTCCGCTCGACCGCCACGACGTCCTTGGGCTCCTCGACGACGCAGATGACCGTCAGGTCCCGGCGCGGGTCGCGGCAGATGTTGCACAGCTCCTCCTGCGCCACGTTCCCGCAGGTCGCGCAGAAGCGGACTTTCGCCTTCACTTCGAGGAGGGCGTGCGCGAGCCGCCGAACGTCCGTCGGCTCCGCCTGCAGGATGTGGAAGGCGATCCGTTGCGCGCTCTTGGGACCGACGCCCGGGAGCCGCCCCAGTTCGTCGATGAGGTCCTGGACCACGCCTTCGTACAACGGACTGCCTTTCCGTACGTCGGTACATCAGTACAACGGTCATCGGTACGACGGTCGCCTCGCGCCCGCTGTACGTACCGTAGTTGGCCGCCGCCCACCTGAGGAAGGCGGGAGCGGGGGCGCGCGGGGCGAACGTCAGAACGGCAGGCCCGGGATGCCGCTTCCGCCGCCGCCCAGACCCTGGGCCAGCGGACCGAGCTTCTGCTGCTGAAGCTGCTGCGCGTTCTCGTTCGCCGCCTGTACGGCCGCCACGACCAGGTCGGCGAGGGTCTCCGTGTCCTCGGGGTCGACCGCCTTCGGGTCGATCTTGAGGGCCCGCAGTTCGCCGGCGCCCGTCACGGTCGCCTTGACCAGTCCGCCGCCCGCCTGCCCGTCGACCTCGGTCCGCGCCAGCTCCTCCTGCGCGTTCGCCAGGTCCTGCTGCATCTTCTGGGCCTGCTGAAGCAGCTGCTGCATGTTGGGCTGGCCACCACCGGGGATCACGATCAGCTCCTCGTCGTCCGTAATCGTTCTTCGTCGTGCGTCGGCGCGCGTCATCGGTCGTCGTCGTGCGCGCCGAATTTCGGCTTCAGCACGAGCCTACGTGGTCGGGTGGGCCGTCGCTCCAGCACTCTTTCGAGTGAGCCTGTTCACCGGCCTTACCTGATCAAGCGAGCCTTCCGAGCGGAAAAGTAACGAAAGCTTGGTCATCGCCACCCATTGGGCGGTAGGAAGGGGGCGGCACGACAGCTTTACAACGGCATCAGACGTCACGCGGGCGCCCGTACGGTGTCACGGACTGTGATGGATTGTGGTCAGTCTGCTCAGCTAAGGGAGTGCCGGGTGAGCCAGCCGGAGATGCAGCCCGAGGGGTCGTCCCAGAGACCGCCCCATGACGGGCGGAGCGAAGATCCCGCCGGGCTGAATACCGCCGGGCCACGGCCCGGGGACCTCACCGGCCGGCCCTTCCCCCTCGGCGACTGGGGCGAACCCGCACCGCGCCTCGACGAGCTGTACCGGTGGGTGGAGCAGGGGGCCCTGGAGACGGCCGCCTGGTACCTCGCCGACCGGGTCTGGAAACGGCGGGGCGCCCGGGCCCTGCGTACCGGCGCCGCCCTCGGGGCGGTCACCGGGGCCGCGCTGCCGCTGCTCGACCTCACCGGGGTGGTGGGCGACATCGCTCCCTGGGGCTATCTGGCGATGCTGGTCGCGGTGGCGTGCGTCGCCGCCGACCGGTTCTTCGGGGTCACCTCGGGCTGGATAAGGGACGTCGCCACCGCCCAGGCCGTGCAGCGACGCCTTCAGGTGCTGCAGTTCGACTGGGCCTCGGAGAGCGTGCGCGAGGTCCTCGGACCGACGGAGGGCACGGCGAGCGAGGCGGCCGACCGGTGCCTGGGAGTACTGCGCCGCTTCTCGGAGGACGTGACGGAGCTGGTCCGGGCGGAGACGGCGGACTGGATGGTCGAGTTCCGCACGGGGTCCGCGCCGCTGGGCATCCAGTCGGCGGGGATGGTGATGCCCCGCCAGGACGCGACAGTCCACCAGGGCCGCTTCGGCGTCGCCCCGGGGGCCCGCCCCAACATGCCCCGGCAACGACCGCCGGAGGCGCGGTGAGGGGCGGTCCCGGATCGCACGCAAGCGCACGCGGGCGTCGGAGCCTACGAGCCTCTCAGCTCCCCATCCCGTGCGTCAGCTCTCCTTCTCGTACGTCAGCTCACCGCCGCCGCCCGCTGTCACGCGTCTCAGCGTGCCGTTCTTGCGCAGGGTGAGGGTGGAGGCGGCGCCCGGGGTGCAGGAGGAGGCCGGTTCGCCGGAGGTGACCTGGGACGGGCCAATGTTCAACAGGGTGTCGCCGGTGGGCCGTTCGGTCAGGTCGGCGGCGAAGACGCAGTGGTAGGTGCCCGTTTCCGTGGGGCCGTCGGCGACCAGGGTCAGCACCTTGTCGCCCAACTCGCCCTGGGTGATGGTCAGTCGGCGGGTGTTGTGGCCCGTGGCGCTGTCGATCGAGGCGGTCCAGGTGCCGAGGAGGCCGGACGGGACGACACCGCTCGGCGGTGACACCGGCCCGCCGGACGACGTCGGGGTGGGCGTCGGGGGCACGGTCGGGGTGCCGTCGTCGCCGTTCAGCAGGGTGGCGATGGACGCGCCGGCTCCGAGGGTGACGACCAGCGCGGCTACGCCGAGTCCGACCGACAGCCGCGATCTCCTACCGGCCGGCTCCGCGCGCCCTGTCGCGTAGGGCAGCGGCGGCTCGGCGGGCGTCCTGCTCCACGCGACCGGTATGACAGGCTCTTCGAGCGCGGGATCCCCGGGCCAGACAGGGGGTCGCCGGCTCGCGCCGGGTGCGGCGGCGAAGGGCTGCGGATGGTGCCGCTGGTGGGCGGGAGCGGTGAGCGGCTCGTCGGGCGGCGTGTGCTCGGGCTCGATGTCCCGGGCCCCGGCCTCCCGCGCCTCGACCTCCCGTGCCGTGGCTTCACGTGCCGTGGCTTCACGTGCCGTGGCTTCACGTGCCGTGGCCTCGCGCTCCTCGACCTCCCGCTCATTGGCCTGGCTCTCCTCGGCCCCCCTCTCCTCGACACCGCCCCCCACCTCCGCTCCCGGCCTCTCCTCCACCTCTGTCTCCGCGTCGAGCAACCGCACGGCGTGCCGCCCGAGTTGGGCGACCAGCGCGCCCGGCAGCCAGGTGTCCCCCGTGTGTCCGTCGGCGGGGTCCGCCGACACCCCCGTACGTTCCAGGATCTCTTCCGGTGTGGGGCGGTCGGCCGGGTCCTTGCGGAGGCAGTCGCGGACGAGGCCGGCGATGCCCTCCGGGACATCCGTCAGGTCGGGTTCCTCCTGGGCGATGCGGAACATCATCGCGTGGGCACCGCTGCCGACCGCGCCGAAGGGCAGGGCGCCCGTGGCGGCGTACGCGAGCACGGTGCCGAGGCAGAAGACGTCCGCCGAGGGTGTGACCCTCTCGCCCCGCACCTGCTCCGGCGCCATGAAGCCCGGCGAGCCGACGAGCGCGCCGGTGCGGGTCAGGCCGCCGTCGGCGACGGTCTCCAGGGCGCGGGCGATACCGAAGTCGATGACGCGGGGCCCGTCGATGGTGACCAGGACGTTGGACGGCTTGAGGTCGCGGTGGACGATCCCGGCGGCGTGTATGTCGTGGAGGGCGTGCGCGAGCCCGGCGGCGAGAACGTGTACCGACCGCTCGGGCAGCGGCCCGTGGTCCCGCCCGACGACCTGCTTCAGGCTCGGCCCGGCGACGTACCCGGTCGCGACCCACGGCACGGCGGCCTCGGTGTCGGCGTCGAGCACGGGTGCCGTCCAGTGCCCCCCGACGCGCCGCGCGGCGGCGACCTCCTGCCGGAACCGGTCCCGGAACTCCTCCTGCTCGGCCAGCTCCCGCCGGACGAGCTTCACGGCGACGGTACGTCCCCGCTCGGACCGCGCGAGGTACACATGCCCCATCCCGCCCGCGCCGAGCCGCGCGAGCAGCCGGTACGCCCCGATCCGCACCGGATCGCCGTCCCCGAGCTTCCGCATGCCGCGCCGCCTCCCCGTACTCCCCGTACGCCCTGCAAGACCCCGTAGATCGCCTGCACCCCGTACGCCCCGTAGGCCATTCCACGCGGATGCCGTCGCGACAGGCCGAGGATAGTGCGGAGCGGCGATCGTGTGGCAAGCGCTTGTGCGCGGTCTTCGTCGGGGCCGAGGTTTGGGCCAGGTCGACAACCTGTCGCGTCAGCCGCCATTCCCCAGACAGGTCGCCGATACCGCGCCCTCACCCCGGACACCTACGCTCCCCCGCATGACCCCTCAGCCCAACCCCCAGTCGGCGGCCCAGTCCCTGTCCGGCGCGGCCGTCAAGGCCGCCGACCGTGCGCACGTGTTCCACTCCTGGTCCGCGCAGGAGCTCATCGACCCGCTCGCCGTCGCCGGTGCCGAGGGGTCGTACTTCTGGGACTACGACGGCAGGCGGTACCTGGACTTCACCAGTGGGCTGGTCTTCACGAACATCGGCTACCAGCACCCGAAGGTCGTCGCGGCCATCCAGGAGCAGGCCGGGCGGATGACGACGTTCGCGCCCGCCTTCGCCGTCGAGGCGCGGTCGGAGGCGGCCCGGCTGATCGCGGAGCGGACCCCGGGCGATCTCGACAAGATCTTCTTCACCAACGGTGGCGCCGACGCCGTCGAGCACGCCATCCGCATGGCCCGGCTGCACACCGGGCGGCCCAAGGTGCTGTCCGCCTACCGCTCCTACCACGGCGGCACCCAGCAGGCCGTGAACCTCACCGGCGACCCCCGCCGCTGGCCCTCCGACAACGGCACCGCCGGTGTCGTGCACTTCTGGGCGCCTTACCTTTACCGCTCCAAGTTCTATGCGGAGACCGAGGAGCAGGAGTGCGCGCGGGCGCTCCAGCACCTTGAGGACACCATCGTCTTCGAGGGGTCCGCCACCATCGCGGCGATCATTCTCGAGACCATTCCCGGCACCGCCGGCATCATGATCCCGCCGCCCGGCTACCTCGCCGGAGTGCGCGCGCTCTGCGACCAGTACGGGATCGTCTTCGTCCTGGACGAGGTGATGGCCGGGTTCGGGCGGACCGGGGAGTGGTTCGCCGCCGACCTGTTCGACGTCGTGCCCGACCTGATGACCTTCGCCAAGGGCGTCAACTCCGGCTATGTGCCCCTCGGCGGTGTGGCGATCTCCGGTGCCGTCGCCGAGACGTTCGCCACTCGCCCCTACCCCGGCGGGCTCACCTACTCCGGGCACCCGCTCGCCTGCGCCGCCGCCGTCGCCACGCTGACCGTGATGGCGGAGGAGGACATCGTCGGGCAGGCCGCCCGCACCGGCGAGAACATCCTCGGACCGGGCCTCCGGGAGCTGGCCGCACGGCACCCGAGCGTCGGCGAGGTGCGCGGCACCGGTGTCTTCTGGGCTCTGGACCTCGTACGGAACAAGGAGACCCGGGAGCCGCTGGTCCCGTACAACGCCGCCGGGGAGGCCAACGCCCCGATGGCCGCGTTCGGCGCCGCCGCGAAGGCGAACGGGCTGTGGCCGTTCATCAACATGAACCGCACCCATGTCGTGCCGCCCTGCAACGTGACCGAGGCCGAGGCCAAGGAGGGGCTCGCGGCCCTGGACGCCGCCCTTTCGGTCGCCGACGAGTACACGGATCCGGCCGCATAGGACAAGAAAGTGGGTAAGCGCACGGGAAAGTCTCCCCGGAACCCGAACGCGTAAGGTGACGTGCTCGTAGACATATGCGAGTAGTCATCCACACGCGCGAAGGGGGAGTGTCCCGACCATGCCCGCCAGCAGCGGCAACGGCGCCGTGACCCGCAGCACCCTGCGCCAGCAGATCGCGGACGCGCTCCGCGACGAGGTGCTGGCCGGCCGTCTCCAGCCGGGTCAGGAGTTCACGGTCAAGGAGATCGCCGAGCAGTACGGCGTCTCCGCGACGCCCGTCCGCGAGGCCCTGGTCGATCTCTCGGCCCAGGGCCTGCTGGAGGCCGACCAGCACCGCGGCTTCCGCGTGCACGAGTACTCGCTCGCCGACTTCCGGGGCATGATCGAGGCCCGCGGTCTGGTCACCGACGGCATGTTCCACGGCCTGGCGAAGGGTCTCGCGACCGGTGCGGCAACCGGTGCCGCAGGTGGTCGGGTGGGGGGCTTCGCCAGTGACAGCCCGGGTCCGCGCGGCTTCTTCGTCCGGGTCGGCGACCCCCGTGCCGCCGCCGCCCTCGCCGGTGTCCGCCGCCGGGGCGAGGAGGCGCGACGCGCCGCCGCCGCCGGGGAGCTGAACATCCTCATCGGCTACGACCTGCGCTTCTGGCGCGAGCTCGGTGCCCTGTTCGGCAATCCGTACCTCACCGACTTCCTGCACCGGATGCGCGTCCAGACCTGGGTGTGCGCGGTGCAGCACCTGCGCCGGCTGAGCGGTCTGCGCGGTCACCTGTGGTCCGACTACACCGACGTCGTCGACGCGCTGACCCGCCGCGAGCTCACCGAGGCGCGCCAGGTGGTCGACGCGTACGACCTGCACTCCCTCGCCCTCATCGAAGGCCTGGCCAACGACCGCGACGGCCTCCCCGACCTCGCCTCCGACGGAGGCGAGGACAAGGAGACGGAGACGGAGACGGAGACGGAGCAGGAGCAGGACACGGACGACGGCGTCACCGCACCCGCGGGCAACGCGGGCAACGGGGGCACCCTCTGATGAGCGCGCCCACCCGTACCACCGGCACCCTCGACCTGACCGTCGTCGTCCCCGCCTACAACGAGGAGGCGCGGCTCGGCCCCACCCTCGAAGCGATCACCGGCCACCTCCAGAAGAACGAGGACCGCTGGGGCTCCTGGGAGGTGGTGGTCGTCGACGACGGTTCCACCGACGGCACCCGCGATCTCGTCACCGCCCTCGCCGACCCCCGCGTCCAGCTCGTCACCAGCCCTCGCAACCGGGGCAAGGGCCACGCCCTGCGCCTCGGTGTCGCCGCCTCGCGCGGCGCCCGCGTACTGGTCACCGACGCCGATCTGGCGGCTCCGATAGAGGAGCTGACGGTCCTGGACGAGGCGCTCACCGAGGGGCACGCGGCGGCCATCGGCTCCCGTTCCGTGCCCGGCGCGACGATCGAGCACCACCAGCACCGGATGCGGGAACTCCTCGGCCGGGCCGGCAACCTCCTGATACGCAGGGTCGCCGTCCCCGGCATACGGGACACCCAGTGCGGCTTCAAACTGTTCGACGGCGACCGTGCCCGTACGGCGTTCGCCGCGTCCCGGCTCAACGGCTGGGGCATCGACGTCGAGGTCCTCCAGCACTTCCGCCGCGCGGACTGGCCGGTCGCCGAGATACCGGTCCGCTGGGCCCACCAGTCCGGCTCGAAGGTACGCCCGCTGGACTACGCCCGGGTCCTCGCCGAACTGACGGCCCTCAAGGCGCGCGCGCTGCGCCCGGCCGACCTTCTCGCGGTCACCCTCTTCCTCCTCATGGCGGTCGCCCTGTACGCGGGCCGCTGGCTCGACCCGGCCCACCGCTACCTCCCCGACTCCCTCCAGGACCAGAACCAGTGGGAGTGGTTCTTCGCGGTCACGGCCGACAACATCAGCCACTTCGCCAACCCCCTCTTCACCGACCTCCAGGGCTTCCCCGACGGCGTGAACCTCATGGCCAACACGGTCATGCTCGGCCTCTCCGTCCCCTTCACCCCGATCACGCTCCTCGCGGGCCCGGCGGTCTCCCTCGCCCTGGTGATGACGCTGGGCCTCGCCGCGACAGCGACGGCCTGGTACTGGCTGATCGTGAAAAGGGTCGTACGGCAACGGGGAGCGGCCTTCGCCGGCGCGGCCCTGGCGACCTTCGCGCCCCCGATGGTCAGCCACGCCAACGCGCACCCGAACTTCGTCATCCTCTTCATGATGCCGCTGATCATCGACCGCGCCCTGCGCCTGTGCGAGGGCGAGCGGGTCACCCGCAACGGCGTGATCCTGGGCCTGATGGCGGCCTACCAGATCTTCCTCGGCGAGGAACCGCTGCTCCTGGCGGCGATGGGCATGGCGCTGTTCGCCCTCGCCTACGGGGTCCTGCGTCGCGACCTGGCGAAGGCCGCCTGGCGTCCGCTGCTGCGCGGGCTGCTGATCGGGGGCGCGGTCTGTCTCCCGATCGTCGCGTTCCCCCTCTACTGGCAGTTCGCCGGTCCGCAGAGCTACAAGAGCGTCCTGCACGGCGACAACGCCGGCAACAGCCCGCTCGCGCTGCTCTCCTTCGCCGAGCGTTCCCTCGTGGCGGGCGACGCGGACCGGGCGAACGCCCTCTCCCTCAACCCCACCGAGCAGAACGCCTTCTACGGCTGGCCGCTGGTCCTGCTGGCCTTCGCGATCGTCGTACGCCTGTGGGAGCGCACGGCGGTGAAGGCGCTCGCCTTCACGGCGGTCGCCGCGGCCTTCCTGTCCCTGGGCCCCGAGTTCCGGATCCCGCTGACCGACACCGTGCTGCCGGGACCCTGGGCGCTGCTCGCCAAGAGGCCGCTGTTCGAGTCGGTGATCGAGGGCCGGGTGGCGATGATCTGCGCGCCCGCCCTGGGCATGCTGCTGGCCCTCGCCGTGGAACGGCTGGCGGCCACGCGCCGGCTGCCCACGCAGTACTTCGGCACGCTGGCCGTCCTCCTCGCCGTGCTGCCGATCGTCCCGGCCCCGCTGAAGACGGTGGAGCGCGCGGACGTGCCCGCGTTCATCGCGGACGGCACGTGGAAGTCGTACGTCGGCAAGGGCGAGTCACTCGTCCCGGTGCCGTTGCCCGATCCCGGCAACGCCCAGGCGCTGCACTGGCAGACGGCGGCCGGCCTCGGCTTCAAGCTGCCCGGCGGGTACTTCAACGGGCCCTACGGCGCCGAGCGCGTCGGCATCTACGGCGCCTCGCCCCGCTTCACCTCCAACATGCTGCGGGACGTGCGCTACACGGGCGTCGCGCCGACGATCGGCCCCAACTGGCGCGCGCAGGCCAAGAAGGACTTCGCGTACTGGAAGGCGGGCGTGCTGGTACTGGCCCCGCAGGGTAACGACGCGTTGCTGCGCGAGACGCTGAAGCAGTTGACGGGCAAGCAGGGTAAGTGGACGGGCGGCGTGTGGGTATGGGACCTGCACGACGGGACGTGAGTCCCGTCCCACCTGACCTGACCCGCCAGACTTGATCTGCCCGACTTGATCCGCCTGCCTGACCCGCCTACCTGACCTGTTCCTTTCGGTGTCTGGCCCATCGCACAGGGGTCCGACCCAGCCACGACCCATTACGCTTCCCTGACTGCTCTGGCCGCGGTGCCTGACCACCGCCTGCGACGATGCGAGGAGTTCTCCTTTGGCCTGTGACCTGTGGCTGGTCCCACTCGTCGACGTGCTGTGTCACACCCCCGACAATCCCTTCGCCGAGGAACTCGCCCTCTACGACAAGGTGCTGGGCGAGGCAGGACTGCCGCCGGTGCCGGTGTACGCGTACATGCCCGGGCTGTCCGGCGACGTGGCCCCGATCGCGGGCTTCGACTACGACGCGCTGCACTTCCTGCGCCGCGCCTACCTCCTCCAGGTGTGCGGGCTGCCGGTGACGCCGGTGGGCGAACTGGGCGGTGACTACGAGCAGTTGCTGGAGATGTTCGAGGCGACCGCCCAGCAGTCGCACCTGGTCTGGCACTACGACCACGCGGGCGCATACGTACCGGTGGACTTCCCGCACCCTCTGTCCAGCGACGAACTCCTCGCCGGAGGCGGCCCGTTGGGCTCGTCCCAGAGCCTGCTGAGGGAGCTGGAGTTCGTGGCCCCGTCGATCGGCATCGACCCGGCGAACCCCCCGTTCGCCCCGGCCCCGCCGCTGACGCCCACGTCCCTGGAGGAACCGGCGGCACCTCCCCCGTTCGACTCGAGCCCGTTCGCCCGGGAACGGCATGTGTGGCTGGGCCTGAACGCGGCGGCGACCCGGAGTCTGGCCCAGGGGTCGATGATCGTCTTCAGCTGAGCGGCGGCATCCGGCGGCGCGCTCAGCGGATCTGGGAGAGACCCTTCTGCAGGTCGTCGGCGTTCATGACGGGGGTGAGCGTGATCTTGGCGTTGAACTGGGTGAAGAACGGCTCGGCAGTGGGCGGGATGTCGGAGCTGTCCTTCAGGTCGATGACCAGCCAGCAGGTCCGGCACCCGTCCTCGGGGCCGAAGTACGCCGCCTCGGGCTTGAGGTGGTCCAGGGTCTCCTTCATCAGCTCCGGCAGCTTGCCGCTGCGTATGCCCTCGTTGCCCTTCTCGGTGTCGAACTGCGCCTTGAGCAGAACGCGCATGGCACTCACCTTCTCCTGATCGACGCGCACCGCACGCCCGGTACGCACTCGCGCCACCTCAGGATATGCCCGGTATGTCCGCTTGGCGTGCGCACATTCGGGGCCCCGCCATCGAGGGCCCAGGGCCCGCGTCCCTTTCGGGGCGCGGGCCCCTCTGCCTGTGGTGACTACCGCTGACGCGGCAGCCTGAGGGTCCGTACGAGGGGCATGTCCGCGTACAGATCGGGTTCGACGGTCAGTACGCGCCGGCCGTTGGGCCAGTCCGCCGTCGGCCTGGACAGGTGGACCGCGTGGCCGAGCCGCCACTCCACCCCGTCGCGCAGCAGCGCGCCCACGGTGGACGCGCCCGCGAAGTCCAACTCGACGATCTCGACGGCCGGCAGAGCGCCGATGTGCTCAGCCAGCCCCTTGCGCATCCCGTCGGCGGCAGCCAGGCAGAGCGCGGGCACGTACACATGCCGGGTGGGTCCGTGCTCGGTGTTCGAGACGAACTGTGAGGCGAGCGAGTTGCCCGACCCGAGCGCCAGCAACGCCGACTCGTCGAAGACGACACCGGTTGAGCCGGCCGCTCCGGCCGCTCCGGGCATTCCGCCTCCCTTTGCGGCGCTCACAGGCTCTCCACCTCCTGTCCGGCCTCAAGGTCCTGCCACACCTGCTCGACGCGGTCGTGATCCTCGTCGGTGAGGATGACGCCGAAGTGGGTCTCGCAGTACGCCTTGGTCTCCTCGTAGCGCTTGCGCAGCTCCTCCCGCGTGGGCGTGGCCCCGGCCAGTTCGGCGATCAGATCGCGCATGGTCATCCCGCGCTCGCGGGCGAGCACCATGAGGCGGTCACGGACTGTGGGATCGACCTTGACGGTGGTGTCAGCCATGACGAAAGTATACCGCTGGTATACCGTCTCCGGCCGCTCAAGCAATGCGGTCATCCTGTTTCCTTCCGGGTGGGTCGACCCGGCCGCACGGACGTACGGCCGGGAGTCTGTGTACGCCTACGCGGGCGCGGGCCGTCCCTGCATCAGGGCGCGGGCCAGTGCCCCACCGCGTCGGGCGGCCTCGCGGTAACCGCCGGAGGCGCCTGGCTTGCGGATCTCAACGGTCGTGACGGGTACGGCCGTTGACCCGGCCGCCTGCCCGACCGCCTCACCTGCAGCGGCAGCTGGAGCGCCAGCAGCAGCCGGGCGCTTGCGGCGCAGTCGGTTCTCGACGAGGGCCCGGGGCGAGTGCAGCGGCGAGGGCAGCCCCTGCGTCAGGGCCGCGCGCACCTGGGCGTTGCTCGCCCCCGCCGCCCACCACTCCTCGACCAGCGGCGCCAGCCGCAACGCCTCGGCGGCCCCGAGGGCGAGCCGGGGCTCGGTACGGCTGAGCGACCCGAGCAACCGCGCGGCGAGCGCGGTGCGTTCGCCCGGCGGCGCCTCGGGCGCGACCTCGCCCGACGGCACGTCGGCCGACGGCGGGGAGGGAGGTTCTTCTTCCCTGGTCTTTTCTCCCGAAGGGAGGCCGCCCGAAGCCCCGGATCGCGACTCACCGGAGGCCGGGTTCTGAACTTCTTCGGATTCACCCGCAGGCGGCTCGTCCTCGTACGGAGTGTCGAATACCTCGTACACGGTGGAGAACTGCCCGGACTCCTCGTCCTTGCGCACCACCCGCCGCAGATACCGGGATTCCTCCAGCTCATGCAGGGCGGCGGCGATCCGGGCCCGCCCTTCCTTGCGCTGCTCGGCAAGGGTTCGGATGGTGGCGCGGGCGCCGTTCGGAAGGCTGAGGAGGTACGTCAGTACGCCTACCGCGCACCAGGAGAGACTCCGGTCGCGGAGAAGAGCGTTCGAGAAGACAGAAAACGCGCGCGTGGGCGTCGTACGATGAATTCGCACTGGGAGCTCCAGTTTTTTAGTGCCTGAAGCTGGCGCTCCAGTGCCGAGCCCCCGGGTGTTGGCGCACCGCGGGGGTGTTTCTGTTGCCGTGACTCTAAGGGCACGCAGAGCGACGAAAGCAAGCTGAACGGGCTTTCCCCGGGCGGAAGTTCGCGTTCTTCACTCTTCGGAGTGAAGCGCCGCCTTCAAGAGCAACGCGTGTACGAAGTGATCTCGCCCCGTCGGCCGATATCGCCAAGTCAGCGGCCATGTCTGGCCATTGAGCGCCGGTACGGGGATGTAGGCGATGCGGCACGGACCGGACGCGAGACAAGTGACTCCGGGCGGCCAGACCCGATGCGAAGTCGCGCCCACAGGCACGAGGAAATAGACGGCACGATTCCCGTTCGCCTCTTCCACGACCGGCCCCGGCGCCCCGCCGGTCATCCGCGCCAGCCGGTCCGCCGCCGCTCTGCCCTCGTCGCCGTCCACCCGCACCGCGTCGAACTGGACGCCTGCTTTGCGGAGTTGGATGCCGGTGGCGGGGACCCAGTCGGGGATCTCAGGGGCGAGTGGGGGCTCGTCGAGGTTTACCTCGTCACTTTCCGTATTCATGGGGACAGTTTTCGCAGGTGGGTCTAGCTTTTTCCATAACTCTGTGTCGAGGGCCGGTAGCTGTCGGAATTCGGCGCGGGTCGGTGGTGACCAGTTGAGTTCGGTTGAGTTCGGGAGTGACCGGATGGCGAGTTCGGACAACAAGGTGGAAGCGGGCGGCACGGCACACATGGTCGCCGCACTGGCCAAGGCCCTGCGCGAGCAAATTGGGCTCACGCAGGAGGAGTTGGGCAAGCTGATCGGTTACACGGCGTCGGCGATCAGCGCGATGGAGACGTGCGCGCAGCCCGCGAGCGACAAGATGCTCGTCAAGCTGGAGGAGGTGTTGGGGGGTGGGCTCGGGGTCTTCGAGAAGGCCCGGAAGTGGATGCTGTTGGAGAAGTATCCGGCTCGGTTCCGGGGAGTTGCGGGGCTGGAGCGAGGCGCTGTCACGATCTCCTCGTACGAGAGCTTCGTCATCGACGGGGTCTTCCAGACTGAGCGGTACGCGCATGCACTGATCCGGGGTGGCTATCCGTCGGTCTCCGACCAGAAGCGGGAAGAACTCGTAGAGGCACGGCTCGCCCGCCGGGCGCTCTTCGACCGCGACCCGGCGCCGATGATCGAGCTGATCCTCGAAGAGGGCGTACTGCGGCGGCCGTTCGGCAGCTGGGAGATCATGCGCGAGCAGATGCACTCGCTCGCTGAGGACGCGCAGCGGGAGAACGTGTGCCTGCAAGTACTCCCGCTGGACCGCGGGTTGCGCGGATCGCACGCCGGTGACCGTGGCTCCATGAAACTCCTCGTCACCGAGGACCACGACCACGTCGTATTCATGGAGATCGAGGACCAGGGCATCCTCATCAGCGAGCCGCCCGAGGTGGCCCAATTGGCGCACCGCTATGCGAAGATCCGATCACAGGCTCTGAGTCCCGACGACTCACTGAGTCTCATCGAGCGGTTGGCGGAATCGGCAGGAGAGGAACCATGAGCGACACCGGTGCACTGCGTTGGTTCAAGTCCAGCTACAGCGACAGCGGTGGCGGAAACTGCGTCGAAGTCGCCTACGCCTGGCGCAAGTCGACGTACAGCGACGGTGGCGGCGGCAACTGCGTGGAGATCGCCCCCTGCCCCCACACCCCCACCGCCGCCATCCACATCCGCGACTCCAAGATCTCGACCGGCCCGAACCTCACGGTCACCGGCGGGGCCTGGGCCGCGTTTCTCGCCCGTACCGGCTGAGGACCAGGACTTCAGGCGTTCCGATTCGGGTATCCCGACCGGTTGTGCTGCCGCCGGTTGCTCTCTCTCAACATCAGCCGACCTCGCATGACGTCCTGCACGACCTCCTCCCAACCCGGCTCGTCCGTCGGCTCGTAGCCGGCGCGGATGTGCTCGACGAACGTCCACCAGGTCTCGAAGTTCGGTGAGCCGCCGCCCAACACGCGGTCGTGGTTGGTCTGCAGGTCAAATGGCCGGGTCGGACCGGAGTCGGTCTGGCGGCCCATCTCCGAGGGGCCCTCCTTGCACAACGCGTCCAGACGCTGGAGCACGTCACGCACGCTGGAGCTGGGCGGACGCGACTGCAGCGCCGACCGAAGGACTGGGAGGAGTTCCGCCTCGGGATGCGGACCGAGCCCGATGGTGTTCCTGAGGACCCAGCGCAGCCTCTCGCACATCGCCGCGTTGAGATATTTGGCGAACCAGTAGGCGTCGCCGAATTTGAAGTACTCCCGGCTGATGCCGATACGCACCACACCGGTGTCGTGCACCAGCCAGAAGTCGTGGCTTTCGATGCCGTCGCCCTGCCTCTCCCACCGGAGGAGGTAGCAGGAGCGGATTCTGGCGAGCGGCAGGCGCTCGACCCGTTTGCGGCGCCAAGGCGTCCCCCGCCGGGTGACGGTCAATGACCGGCCGTCGAACTCGAAGGTCCAGCCCGAGCAGTACATGACCATCACATCGGACATCTGTTCAATTTACCGACCTGACCGGCAAGTGAAACCTCCACACCGGCCCAGCCGGCTGAATGACCTCGTTTGCATGGTGGTAATCAACTTGCTGCCCGCCCCGGCGGGCGGGCAGGGTCTGGATCATGCTTGAACTTCGCACTCTGGAATCAGACGACTGGCCTCTTTGGCGGGAGTTGCGACTGGCCGCGCTTGCTGAGGCGCCCTACGCGTTCGGATCGACGCTGGCCCAGTGGCAGGGCTCCGGCGACCGAGAGGAACGCTGGCGTGCCCGTCTGTCGATTCCAGGCGCGCACGATCTCGCCGCGTTCCTCGACGGCCTTCCGGTGGGCATAGCCAGCGGAGTGCCGGGCGAGGGAGCGGAGACCGTGGAGTTGATCTCGATGTGGGTCAGCCCCACGGCTCGGGGCAAGGGCGTGGGTGACTGCCTGATCCAGGCGGTCGAGCGGTGGGCGGTGGAGCGCGGTGCCACGACGCTGCGGTTGTCCGTCATGCCGGACAACCGCAAGGCAACCGCGCTCTATGAGCGGCACGGTTTCACGGACACGGGTGAGCCCGGCGATCTTCTGCCCGATGGCGTTGGCAGGGAGCGGGTCATGGCGATGAGCCTGGCCGCTGTCTGACCTCCACATCCGGGCACGGGATGCTTGTGACCCGGCGGTCCTGGTCGGGCAGTCGCAGGAGTGAGGCGCCGAGTGGGGTGAGGGTGTGGAGGACGGTGTTCGCGTGGCGGTGGCTGGCGATGAGTCCCGCGTCGCGCAGCACCGTGGTGTGGTGGCTGGCGTTGGCGGTGGACACCGAGACCGCTCGGGCGATCTCCGAGTTGGTGGCTCCGTACGTCACCGCGAGCAGAACCGCGGCGCGGGTACGTCCGAGCAGTGCCGACAGCGGTGCCTCGCACGGGGTGGGCCGGGACTCGCGATCGGCCGGGGCCAGCGGGTAGACCAGGACGGGCGGCAGGTCGGGGTCGGCGAAGGAGACCGGCTTCTGCCAGGAGAAGTACGAGGGGATCAGGAGCAGCCCGCGACCGTCCAGACGCAGATCACGATCGATGCCGCCCACATAGTCGACCTCAAGGACGGGCGCCTTCCAGCGCATGGCCGGTCCCAGTCCGCCGAGCAGCACCTCCGCTCCGCCGTGCAGCAGAGCTCGGCCCCGGCGCGCGCCCTCGGCGTCGACGCGGGCCTGCATGTGGTCGTGGTAGGGAGCGATGGCAGCGTCGTGATACCTGCGCAGCGCCGTGACCAGGTCCGCGCGGACGTCGTGGTCGGCCAGGCGGTACATCTCGCTCGGCACTCTCCGCACCTGGGCCAGCAGATCGATCTCGTGGCGGACCCGGGCGGGCGGTGTGTCGAGGATGGCGCCGAGCCCGGCTCGCAGTCCCTGGTCCGCCGCGGCCGGCGTGAGGAAGTCGGGGAAGTAGGACGCGCGAGGGAACAGCGGATACAGCAGAGTTCGTACGACGGCGCCCAGCTTCTGGGTCGCGATGGCGGCACGGGTGTCGCGGTACCAGGCCGCATGGGCCCAGCGCCCTTCCCTGGACTGCAGTCGGTGCAGGCTGGCGGCGATCTCCCATAACGGGTCGGGGCGTTCCGCGAGTCTGGTCCGGGAGAGATCCTCCGGCGTGAAATGGATACGTAGCACGGTCCCCCCATGCGTCATTCCTGCCCGGTGGGGTTGAGAATGCCCCACCGGCCCCATGAAGACAATTAAGGGGACGCAAACCATCTTCGGCCGTGCCGTCATCCCTGTATCAGGGCGTCAACTTCCGTTCGTATGGCGGGCAGTTGGGACCAGATCGTGCCCGGGCAGTCGGTGTCCGCCCAGCCGAGGTGACCGCTGATGACGGCCGTCGCGCGGGTGACTCCGCTCACCGGATTGCGGTAGAGCACCTTGCCCGTCGGGACGAGCGCGTGGCGTCCCGCGAGGTCGGCCAGCAGCTGGACGAGCGCGGTGCGCGCGGCGGTCGTCGGGGGCGTGGTCGTGAACGTGCCCAGCATGGCGATCCCGAGGTTCCCGCTGTTGTATCCCTGGACGTGCGCGCCGGTGACCATTCGCCCTGTCGCGTCCTCGGCGGGCGTGCCGTCGGTGCCGGACCAACGCCCTTCGTACACCCGGCCGTTCCTGTCGATCAGGAAGTTGTAGCCGATGTCGCCGTAGCCCTTGCCCACGGTGTCGTTGCGGTAGATCGCACGCACCACCGCGGCCGGATCCGGGTCGGTGCTGCCGTCGTCGGTGTGGTGCACGGTGAGCGTCTGGACCGGGTAGTACTCGGGCGGCCAGATCTCCGTACCGGCGGCGGTGTACCGCAGGGTCTCGTCCGCGCCCCAGGCCGCGCGCGACAGCAAGGTGTACGCGGCGGAGGCGGAGGCGGCGGCAGCCGCGGGAAACCGGGGTACGACGCTCAACGCTCCGGCGGCACCGAGGGCGCCCAGGAAGACGCGGCGCGGCACCAAGGGCGCCGGGTGGGCCTGGTGAGCCGGGTGGGCCGGGCGTCGGGAACCGGCGGAGTTCGGGTCCGTCATCGCGGGATTCCTCCTGTGTGGGGGGGGTGTCGGGCCGGTCGAAGCTGTCCGCTCCCTCGAAGGGGAGCGGACAGCTGGTGGAACGGAGGAGCGCCGCCACGGGCCTACAGCGCGCAGGCGGCCTTGGGGCTGTAGAGACGGGACCAGGTGCTGGGACCGACGATGCCGTCGGCGCCGCCCGTGGTGCCGTTGCAGGTCTGTACGTAGTAGATGCCGGCCGCGGTCTTCTGGCCGTAGTCCCCGTCCACGTCGATGTAGGTGGGGTACTTGCTGTAGAAGTTGATGAGGCACTGCACCTGGCGGACGTTGTCGCCCTTGTCGCCGCGGTTGACCTCGGGCCTGGCGCTGTCGGGGATGTAGTTGCAGTTGCTCTCGGCCGCGGTGGCGCCGGCGGAGGGCGCGCCCGCGAGGACTCCTCCGGCGGCGAGTGCGAGGGTGCCGAGCAGGAGGGCTGAGCGGTGGGTGCGCATGTCGTCTCTCCCGAGGTGTGCGTTTCCTGTGACGGAAGTAAAGAATGCGTGGTGAGACGACGACCGGTCCACGAGATTCGAACAGGCCGAAAGAACGCAGGTCAGGGCAGACGACCCGGACGACCGAGTCGAAGATGTCCCCGCCGCCGACGGGCCCCGGACCACGTTCCTCGCCTTGGCGCCCCCGGCGTTTCCGGCCCAGATCAGCTGATTACACTCCCCGCATGAACAACATACGGTGCACCCAGTGCGGTGCCGTGGGGCTGGAGCCTGGCTTCGTCGAGGACTCCGGACAGGGCTCTCGCGGGTTCGCGCGGTGGATCGAAGGCGCCCTTGAGCGAGGCCCGTTGGGCGGCGCGAAGAGGATGGGGCGGCCTCACTGGCAGATCGACGCCTACCGTTGCCCCAACTGCGCCCACCTGGAACTGTTCGCCGCTCAGCGCGACTAGGCCGCAGCGGCCAAGGCACATCGGCCGCAGAGCGCCGGAAGGCCCGCACCCTGTCAGGGTGCGAGCCCACGTCATGGTTCGACTATCCGATCCGGGTCAGCAAGGACGCAGCGACCACACCGGACCCCAGTCCGCCGTTCCGGAGCTGTACGCGGTCGAACTCCACAGCTCGTTGCCGCTCTGCCCGTAGAACCGAGCGACCGTCCCCGGAGTCTGGTTGTTGATCCAGGGACCGGTGCCGTACCAGTTGGAGACGGTCCACAGCCCGCAGGTGTAGTAGCGGAACACCGTGCCCCGTACTTCCATACACAGATACTGGTAGGGGCAGGTCAGCTGCGCGCCGCGCACAGCCTTGGTCGCGGTGAAACCGTTGTAGTCCATGGTCGTCGCGTTGATCTGACGGCCCTTGGCCGCGACGTCCGCGCCCATCACCGAAGCGACGGTGCTGTTCACTTCCGCCAGTCCCCTGCCTTGCGCCGCGGCGGACGTGCTCGTCATGCCCAGCAGCGCGCCCAGCATCAGGATGCTCACGGCGAATGCCGCGCCTAGGCGTTTCATCGGGTTCATCTGGTCTGTACCTTCCTCTGCCGGCCTGCCCGCCGATGCGGGTCATGACTTGACCGCGAACAGCAGACCAGGGCGCCTGAGGCGGCGACCAGAGGGTTCACTCGGGTATCCGTTCGTATGACCCCGTCTCGGTCAACTTCCCTGATCTCATGGGTGGTTGGCGTCGAGCAGCCGACCTCCGAACCACCCATGGCGGCGTGTCCTGGATGCACTGGCGCCTCACCCGACACTTCGGTCTCGCCCTGCACCACACCACATCCGACCGAAAGTCCCACCTCCCTCCGGGAGGCGGGAAAGCGGGGGCCGCTGTGGAACCGGATTCCCGGCAACGGCGAAGTACCGGTGAAAGCCCACGACCTCAGCGCGAGGAAACCGACGAAGGGAGCCCCGATGACCGTCGAACCAGACGTCAGGGTGGGGCAGGACAACGACGCCTCGGTGATCGAACGGTCGTGGGACGAGCCCGAGGCATTCGCCGCGCTCTTCGACCGCCATGCCGACTCGGTGCACAGCTAGGCGGCGCGCCGGCTCGGCGCGGAGGCGGCCGAGGACGTGATGGCGGAGACCTTCACCACCGCGTTCCAGCAGTGCTTCCGGGAACTCCCCCTGCCCCTGGGTATCGAGCGGTTGCGGCGAGCCCGCCTCGGCCACGCGTCACCTTGTACCGAGCATTTGACACAAGATCTCGACCCAGGCATCTTGTACCCACTGCTTGATACAAGTTGATCTGGGGGGATCTCCACATGCTCGACATGCTCGACACCGCCCCGCTCCAGTCCCGGTTCCTCGACCACGCCGAGTACTACGCCCGCTGGTCCGGCCTGGCGATCGGGATCGTGGTCGCGCAGCAGTTGATCGCGATGGACAGCGACGACATCGCGATGCCCCTCGTGTTCGCCATCACCGCTTTCGGCCTGTGCGCGGTGGGCGGTGTCCTGCTCGGCGACGCCCTGACCCTGCGTCCCCAGGAAGCCGTACGCACCGCGAGTCTCGCCCCGCGCCTGGTCCGGGACCAAGTGCCGCCCCGTATGGCGCCGTTGATCCTTCTGCAGGCCGCGTCCCTGGTCACCCTGCTGGTGATCGGCGCGGCCACGGCCTCCTCCCCTCCGTACCAGGCAGGCAGAACGGGGCGGGTCCTCAACGTCACCTGCGAAGGGATACTCACCTCCCTCGGCCCCTGGCCCGGCCTCTACTACAGCGGCCCCATGTTCGCCGCCCTCGCGGTCGGAACCCCCGTCTGCGTCTGGGCGCTGCGCCGGATCGCCCACGGCCAGGGCGACGACCAGCAGCGCCGCGACCGCGCCTGGGCGATCACCGGAGCCTGGGGGCTGCTGGTGTCGAGCCAGGTGCTGCTCGTCGCGCTGATGATCTTCGTCGCGCTCACCGAGGAGTCCTGCGCCGGACCGCTGGGCGCCGCCGCCATCATTGTGGTCAGCCCGCTGAGCCTCCTCGGCCTGTTCACCTTCGGATGGTCGCTGGTCACCGTGGTGGCACCCCGGGCGGTCGACGACGAAGCCACCGGCGAGGGGATCATCGACGATGAGTGACCCCGCCGTCCGTGTCGACACCACCAGCCAGGTACCGCCTTACGAGCAGATCCGCGCCCAGCTGGCCGCGCTGATCCGCACCGGCCGACTGGTCACCGGCGAGCGCCTCCCGACCGTGCGCCAGCTCGCCACCGACCTCGACCTGGCCCCGGGCACAGTGGCCCGCGCCTACCGCGAGCTGGAGGCCGCCGAGCTGATCCGTACCCGCCGTGGCGCGGGCACCCGGGTCGCGGCGCTCCCGTCCGGGCCCCACGCCCACGATGCGGACCAACTCACCACCCTGGCCCGCGACTTCACCTCCGCCGCCCGAGCCCTCGGCGCCGACACCGAGGACATCCTGACCGCCGTACGCGACGCCCTGGACCCCGCACCGGCCGCCTCGACGACCACCCCCGCCGCCAGCGGAACGGGCGGCCCCAAGACGGCCGGCGTCGGCGCGGGTCGCCGTACTTCGTAGGGCGGCGAAGTCCCGCCCGTTCAGAGGCTGCCGGCGCTGATGTCGCCGTGGCTGGTGGTCGCCCGGATGTCGAGCTGGGCGGCGGCACCCTCGGTGTTCTGAAGGGCGTTGCTGATACGGCCGTACGCGGTGCCGGCGTCCAGGGTCGCGGAGACCCCTCGGGCGGCGCCCACCGTGATGTCGCCGGACTCGGTGCGCAGCGTGACCGTGCCGCGTACGGCCTCGGTGATGCACAAGTCGCCCTTCTGGGTGCGGAGTTCGCCGGGGCCACCCATGCGGCCGACGGTGATGTCGCCGGCCTGGAGGGTGAGGCGGGCGCCGTCGGTCTCGTCGAGCTTGACCGTGCCCCGCGCACCCTCGTAGGTGACATCCCCGAGGCGTCCCACGCCCCGCAGGTCCGCGTCGGCCGTCTTCGCCTCGACACGGGAACCGGCGGGCAACTGCACGGACACCTCGACGGACCCGGAGTGTCCGAGGAACTGACTCTTCGCCGGTGCGGCCTCGATCCGCAGGACGCCCTCTCCGTACTCGACCCTCAGCTGCTCCGCAGCCTTCACGTCACGACTCTTCGAAGGATCCGCCGGCAGCACCTCGACCGTCGTGTCGGTGCGGTCGGCGGCGATGAACCGGATCCGGCCCGCGGGGACGTCTAGGACGGCCAGGACCGGGGCGGGGGTGTCGAACTTCTGCATCATGCTCTCCTTGACTGGGCTGACCGGGATCGGTCTAGCTCCGCTGTTTCCAACAATGGAAAAGCTACGTTGCATTCAAGGATGCGGCAATCGTCTTGTTGCACGCGAGAGCCATAACACCAGGCCAGATCCGATAAATCGTTGCACTGGAGAGCAATCTAACGCAACATCAGCCCTTGCATTCGTTGCAATGAATTGGGAGCTAACGCTACACTCGGGCGTCAGGGATCAGCAGGGCACAGGAACCACGGAGGAGACCCCGATGCCGGGAGGCAGGCTCACCCAGCCCGAACGTCAGCAGATCGCGCTGGGGCTGGCCGACGGTCTCGCCTACGCGGAGATCGCCAGGCGTCTCGAACGCCCGACCTCCACCGTCACGCGCGAGGTGACGCGCAACGGCGGCCCCACCGCCTACCGCGCCGACGTGGCCCACCGCGCCACCGAACGCCGCGCCCACCGGCGCCGGACCACCCCACCCCGGGGACCGCAGCCACCCGCGCCCGCCTACGGACGTGACCCTGGTGCCGTACGCGAGTTCGAGGAGGTGTTCACCACCGTCCTCACCGCGTCCGGCATGCCCACGATGATGTCCAGGGTGATGGCCTGTCTCACCCTCACCGACTCCGGCAGCCTCACCGCCTCCGAACTCGTCCAGCGCCTCGACGTCAGCCCGGCGTCCGTGTCCAAGGCGATCACGTTCCTGGAGAGCCAGGGCATGGTCCGCCGGGAACCGGGCGAACGGCGCCGCGAGCGCTATGTCGTCGACGACGACGTCTGGTACGACTCGATGATGGCCAGCGCCCGGTCCACCGCCCAGCTCGTCGGGATCGCGCGCCAGGGCGTGGGCGTCCTCGGCTCCGGCACCCCGGCCGCCGCCCGCCTGGAGAACATCGCCCGGTTCCTCGACTTCGTCTCCGAGAGCATCGCCCGCGCCGCACAGCAGGCCCGCGAGATCCTGCACTCGAAACCGGTGACACCGTCGAGCGACGCCCCCGCCGATGCCGGTGCCGATGACCTGCCGACACCTACGCCGGTGCCGATGCCCGAGGACCGGTGACGGCACCACACCACGTTGCTTCAGGCACTCAACCGGCGCGCCTCGACTACCGGGTGACGGGTCGTCAGCCACCCGTTCGCCCCCGGTCCGAGGTGGACCTCGCGCGGGCCGCGGAAGCCGAGGGACCGCAACTGGTCCCCGTGGCGGGGGGACAGCGTGACCGCGACGGCGGTCCCGGCCTCGTCGTCGACGGCCCGCAGGCCCGGAGCCAGCAGATCGGCGGCCACGGTGTGGTCCCAGGCGCTCGTGTCGTCCAGCGCGCCGACGATGAACACCTTCCAGTGCGGCAGCTCGGGCCCCACGTCCTTCAGCCACATCGGCAGGGCCGGGCAGTCCTCCGGGCCGGTCGCCAGCTCACGCGAGAGCAGGCTGCTGAAACGGGTGTCGGGCGGCTCGGAGCCGACGCCGGGCGGCAGCCAGACGGCAGCCGCGAGGAGCCCGCCGTCCTGCCGCTCGGCCACCCAGATCCGGCCCTCTTCGAGGGCGTAGTGGGCCAGCACCAGCCGCATCGCACTCTGCGTCCGCTCCCACGAGCCCGTCGGTGCGGGCGACGCGATCATGCGCACCACCGCCGGCACGTCCACCAGTCCCGCCGCGCGCACGGCTGTCGCAGGACGCAGTTGAACCATGTTCTTGGGGGCCGTCACGGGTGCCGTCGTCGTCATTGTCGGCGTCATCGTCGTGTTCTCCATTTCAGGCTGCCCGGCTGGTGCCGGCGAGGATCCGGGTGGGTCGCAGGTGGGATACGCCTACGTCGAGGCGGGCGGGACCATCGGGCTGCGACTCGGAGCGGAACTGAGGCTGGGGCTGGATCTGGGACGAGGTCTGGGCCTGAGGCTGGGCCTGGGGCCGACTCAGCAGGACCACTCCACGTGCGGCTGCCGTCGCGCCGGCGAGGGCGAGGAGGGTGCCGGTCGCGCCGTACTGGAAGCCCTCGCCGAGCAGGGTGACGCCGATGGCGGACGCGGCGAACGGGTTGACGAGGGTGAGCAGCGCGAGAGGGCCGCCGAGGCCGCTGCCGTACGCCTTCTGGGCGAGCAGCAGCCCGCCCGCCGCGAACCCGACGGTGAGGACCGCGACCAGCGCCGCGCTCCACGACATGCCCGCCCCTACGGCGAGCTTCTGGGCCAGCGTGGAGCCGACTCCGGAGGCGATGCCCGAGGCCGCAGCGAAGGCGAGGCCGCCCCGGCCGGAACGGCCCGAGGCCAGTCGTACGAGAACCGCGATCACGGAGGCGGCGGCGAGAGCGACCGCCAGGACCCCGGTGGTGCTCAGGGTGCTGTCCGGGGAGCCGCCCGAGGCGGTGACGGTCAGCAGCGCCGTCAGTCCGACGAGCGTGAGGGCCATGCCGCGCCACTGCGTGCCCGAGGTCCGGCGGCGGGCGGCCAGCGAGCCCAGGGGCACCGCGACCACGAGGGTCAGTACGCCGAGGGGCTGCACCAGGCTCAGCGGGCCGTAGCGCAGGGCGACCACGTGCAGCAGCGCGCCGCCGGCGTTGAGGAGGACCGCTCCCCACCACGAGCCCCGGGCGAGCGCGCCACGCAGGTTCGCCGTTCCGGCGGCGGTCCGCTCCTGGACCACGGCGGCCGTGGCGTAACAGAGCGCGGAAACGAGGGAGAGGGCGACGGCCAGGAGTACTGGGGAGCTCGTCATCACATATTCCCATCGATACGAAACGGTTTCGTACCGACAAGCTACGTGGGTGTCCATCGAAACGCAAGCGTTTCTCTAGCTCCTCACCTCGCGAGATCCACCAAGAACCACCCCCGACGGACTCCGCCGGACTCCGGCGGCCCCGAGGACGGGCCGCCGGGTCACAGTCGATCGACTCAGGTCAGTCCACTCAGGCCGGGAACACCGCCGTGCCGCCCTGCGTCAGCTTCCAGTTGGTGACGGCGAAGTCGGCGGGGTTCAGGGTGCCCTTCGTCGTCACGTAGTCGATCATCAGCTGGCGGATCTCGTTGGTGGAGCTGTACGCGATGTCGGCCGCGGCGATGTGCGGGTAGCCGCTGCCGCCGTTGGCGCGGTAGTTGTTCACCGCGACGACGAAGACCTGGTCAGCCGTGACCGCGGTGCCCTTGTAGGAGAGGTTCTTGATCCTCGAACCCTCCGCCGCGGCGATGTCGATCTCGTAGTCGACGCCGGCGGCCGTGTCGTACATGTAGTCCCAGAAGCTGTTGGCGTTCGTCAGCGTCGCGGTGTCGACAGCCGTGCCCACCGGCACCTGGTGGTAGTACTTCGCCGCGTACTCCAGGTAGTCCTTGAGCTGGGCGCCCGTCAGCTTCTTGCCGTACAGGGTGTTGTCGTAGATGTAGAGCCCGGCGACGTCGCGGATGCTGACGTCACCCTTGGGGATGTCCGCGCTGCGGCTGAAGGGCGCGGCGACCGAGATCAGCGGGAGGGCGGCGTCGGCGGTCGACAGACCGGTGGCCACGGTGGCCATCTGGACCTGGTGGATGAAGTCCATGACGGGTACGTCCTTCCAGCACGCCTCCGCCGCCGACAGGTCCGCCGTACACGTGCCGACAGCTGTGTTGACGTACTTCACGACGAGGTCGTGGTCGGCCTTGAGCAGCTTGGTGATCTGCTCGTCCTCCGCGACCGCGTTGCTGTTGAGGGTCTTCGCCTTGGTGCTGGTCACCTTCCACTGGCCGCGGTCGAGTTCGAGCTCGAAGTCGAAGACGGTCAGGCGCATGCCGTAGCAGTACGGCTCGGAGAGGACCACGTCCTTGCCGGTCGTCTTGTTGGTGACCGTGTAGGACGACACCTCGGTGTGCGTGTGCCCGACGAGGATCGCGTCGATCCCGGGCACCTGCTCCGCGACCAGGTTCGACGCGTTCTCGACGTACGGCAGCTCGGTCCCGTACGACGAACTGCCGTCCAGGCCCGAGTGGTCGGTGAGGAAGACGACGTCACAGCCGAGGGCGCGCATCCGCGGGACGTACTTCTTCGCCTGCTCGACGAGACCCGTGAACGTCATCTTCCCGGCGACGTTGTCCTTGTCCCACAGGGCGATCCCGGGGTTGGTGAGGCCGAGGATGCCGACCTTGATGTCCGGCGCGCCGGGGACCCGGATGCGCTTGACGGTGTACGGCTGGAAGGCGGGCCGGAGCGTCTTCGCGTCGAGCGCGTTGGCGCCGAGGAGCGGGAAACGGCACTGGCTCTCGAACTTGCGGAGGGTGTCGATGCCGTAGTTGAACTCGTGGTTGCCGAGGGCGGCGGCGTCGTAGCGCATGGCGTTCATGGCGATGGCCATGGGGTGCTCGGGGCCGCGCTTGCCCTTGCCCGCGTCGATGGGGTCCACGCGCGCGTAGTAGTACGCCAGTGACGTGCCCTGGATGATGTCGCCCGCGTCGACGAGCAGGACGTGGTCCTCGCCCTTCTCCGCGCGCTGCTGCTTGATGAGGGTGGCCACGCGGGCGACGCCGACCGAGTTGCCGGCCTTGTCCTTGTAGGCGGCGTCCGTGTAGTAGTCCCAGTCGAAGACGTGGCTGTGCAGGTCGGTGGTGCCCAGGATGGAGAAGGTCCAGGTGCGGGGCGGCTTGCAGTGCGCGTCGGCACGGTCGGCGGCCTGCGCGGGGGCTGCCGCGACGGTCCCGGCGGCGGCCACGGCGGCACCGGTGACGGCCGACTTGTGCATGAACTGGCGTCGGTTCATGGGCGAGATAGGCATGGGGAACTCCTGGGCAGTCGGCGTCGGTAGCGGTGTCGACAACGGTGGCTACACGCGTAGATCGTGACGGCACACCGGCCCACCAGGAACCAAGAACAGGCCATGACAGGCCATGTCCCGGTCAATTCGAGCGAAAGAAGGGGTACCCACCCGTCCCGTTAACCCCCCGTGCACCTTGTGTCAGCGGTGTAACCTACGCTGCTCTTCACTGGCTCTACACAGAGACCAACTGGCCCCACTTCAGGGCACTTTCGTACCGGGGGGTTCGAATAATCGTGCACAGACGCACTCTGTCGACCGCGCTCGCGGTCGCACTCACTTTCGGTTCCGTCGCGCTCACGACCGGCGTGGCGAGCAATGCCATGGCGGACGACCAGCGGGACCTGGGCATCACCTCGTTCGGTGACATCGCCGTGGACGGCGTTCACCAGCGGGTCTTCGTCAGCGATCCGGCGAGCAACCGGGTCGTCGTCACCGACTACCGGGGCAACTTCGTCGCCGAGGTGTCCGGACTGCGCGGCGTCACGGGCCTGGAGCTCTCGGCCGACTCCCGCACGGTCTACGCGGCGGTACCCGACGGCGTCGGCGACACCGGCGACGCGATCTTCGCCATCGACACGGTCACGGCCAGGGAGTCGGCCCGGTACGCCACGGGTGACGTCAACCCGCGCTCCGTGGCCCTCGCCGGCGGCAAACTCTGGTTCGGATACGGCACCTCCGGCTCCGGCAACATCGGCTCGGTCGACCTGGCCGACCCCGAGCACAAGGTCACGCTGGAGGCCGACACGGCCAAGCCGTGGAGCGCCTCGCCCCTGCTGGACGCGGCGCCGGGTTCGAACAGTCTCGTCGCGGGCCTGCCGGGCCTGGCCTGGACCGAGCTGGGTGTGTACGACGTCTCCTCGGGCACCGCGACCGCCACCGCGCGCAAGACCGTCGCGGGCAGCGAGCTGCGCGACCTCGCGGTCACGGCGGACGGCGCGCGGGTCGTCGCCGCCGCCCAGGACCCGTCCAACCACGTGGCGTTCAAGACCTCCGACCTCACGGCGGACGGCACGTACGCCGACGACGCGGGGGCCGCGAACGCGGTGGCCGTCGCCGCCGACGGCACGGTCGCGGCGGGCAACGACACCAACTTCGGCCAGGGTCTGCACATCTACAGGCCGAACCGCGCGGCCTCCGTCCGGGACTACGACTTCATCAACGGCACCGGCACGGGCGCCCTCGCCCCGGCGGGCCTCGGCTGGGCACCGGACAGGTCCCGCCTCTTCGCGATCACGGCCCTGAACGGCACGTACGAGCTGCGTGTCCTGAACAACCCGACCAAGGCCGTCACCAGCGTCTCCGTCACCGCCCCGGCCAAGTCCGACCGCACCAAGAAGCTCACGGTCAAGGGCAAGATCACCAGCAAGGTGGCCGTCCCGGCGGGCGCCAAGCTGACGATCACCCGCAAGGACCTGGACGCCCCGAGCGGCCGGAAGATCGGCACGGCGACGGTCGCGGCGAACGGCACGTTCACCTTCACCAACAGCCCGCCGGCCGGCGGCAAGGTGACGTACGTGCTGTCGTACGCGGGCGACGCCGACCACCTGGCGTCCTCCGGCTCGGACACGGTCGACGTCTCGCGCGCGGCGACCTCGATCCGTCTCTCCAACAACAAGAAGACGTACGACTACGCGAAGAGCGTCAAGTTCACGGCGCACCTCGGCAAGACGTACAAGAACCGCAAGGTCGAGATCTGGGCCGACCCGGCCGGCTCCGACCGGCCCAACAAGCTGGTCAAGACCGGCACGGTCAACCGGAACGGCGACTTCTCGACCACGTACAAGCTCACCCGCGACACCCGCCTGACGGCACGGTTCACGGGCGACGCGCGCTACGCGCCCAAGACGGTCGCCAGCAACGTCTACACCAGGGTCAAGGTGTCGACGTCGGTCAGCCGCCAGTACAAGAACAAGAACGTGTACGGCCAGACGTACGCCTACTTCCACCAGGCCACGACCCCGCTGTTCACGACGTCCATGACGGCGTACCCGCACCGCCTGCAGCGCCTCCAGATCCAGTACTTCTACGAGGGCACCTGGTTCAGCGGCGGCTCCAAGGACTTCGAACTGGACTCGGCCGGCATCTCCCGCGTCGAACTGGGCGGCACGCACGACATCGGCTACCGCTTCCGCATCCGCTCGTCCTACCTCGACGGCGCATCGGGCGACAACGTGAACGCGACCACGCACGGGGCGTGGAAGTACTTCATCTTCACGAGCTGAGGACCCGCACTCCTGGAGGCCTGAGGCATTGAGAGGAACAGCTGCCACACGGTGTGCGCTCGACTACGCTGTGTGGCAGCTGGCTTGTCTCAGGTGAAAGGCGCATCATGACGTTGATGACGGAGCGACCGATCACGATAAGCGGCACGGAGCCCCCCAGCTTCGAGGGCTTGCTGGACGCCCTCGACCAGCTCGACCTGCCGGACGGCTACAAGGCCGAGATCATCAAGGGGAACATCGTCGTGTCGCCGTGGTCGAAGGCGTACTACGCCGACGTGATGGATCTGGTCTGCGACCAGTTGCGCCCCTGCCTGCCCGAGGGACACCGCATCAGCTGGGGACCCTTGTTGTATGTGTTCCCGGGCGCCGAACGTGCCTACGGCCCCGACATCCACGCCGCCCACCGGCGTACCCGTCGGAGCACCAGCAACCGGCTGGACGGGGAAGGCCTCTCCTTTGTCGCCGAGCTGACGTCCCCCTCCACCCGGATCGACGACCTCACCGACAAGGTCGAGGTCTACGGGAAGGCAGGAGTCCCCGTTTACCTGGTCCTCGACATGCAGGAGGAAGAGGCCAGCCTGTTCCTGGAGCCGTACGAGAACGGCTACAAGTCCCGTCTCACCAAGCCGTTCGGGGAGAAGCTCTACATCCCCGACCCCTTCGGCTGCGAACTCGACACCGCGGGGTTCCAGGCCCCTGTGACCGAGAGCTGACTCCAGAAGCGGGCTACGCGGGTACCGCCAAGCGTCACCGCGCCAGATCGCCCATCCACACCCGTCTCCCCAACAGGTGGTCGTCGCGGTCGAAGATCACCCATACCTGCGGCCAGTTCCAGTCCTTGTCCCGCTTCAGTCCGGCATCCGCGGCCTCCCGCTCGACCTTGCGCAGGGTGCGGACCGCTTCCTGGACCAGACGCAGGGGTTTGCGTAACTTGCCCTCAGCGTTGGGATTGCCGATGTGGTGCTGGACGGTCTCGCCCGCCTTCGCCGGGGTGCCGTTCTTCATGATGATGTCGATGTACTCGGGCTCGGTGACCTCGCCCTCGGTGAAGATGTAGACCTGACGGGCCCGGACGGCGCGGCCCTTCGCCCCGCTTCCTCCCCTCTTGCGGTTGATGCCGTCCCCGCCCCTTGTCCTCGCCATCAGCCCTCTTCCGATTCCGTCCGCGCCAGTTCGTCCGACCGCAGCAGCCGTCGTCCGATCTGCCCTTCCGACACCTTCGGCACCGCCCCGAAGGAGCCAGCGAGGTAGGAGGCCATCAGGTCCTCCTCCTCCGTCGGCTCCCATTCGGCGACCGACGACAGCACGGTGACTCCCCGCTCGTCCTTCTCCGTGAGCCAGATCTGGCCCGGTTGCAGCAGCCGGCCGCCTCCCGGGGCTCGTAGCAGGGAAGGGTCATGGCCGGTGAAGACGAGCTGCGCGCCCTTGGGATTCACCCTTGACGACTGGAAGAGGCGGACGACCTCGGCGGCAAAACGCGGGTGCAGGCTGGAGTCGAGTTCGTCGACGAGGAGCACCGCGCCGGTGTCGAGAGCCAGCAGCAGCGGGCCGATCAGCGCGAACCAGGAGCGGGTGCCCCAGGACTCCGCGTCCCAGTCCATGAGGGTTTTCCCGCCCCCTCCCGAGTGAGCCAGCCGGACCAGCGGGCGGCCGGACGAGGTCTGCTCGACCTCCACCCCGGCGATGCCCAGATCGGCCACCCGCAGCAGTTCCTCCGCCCTTCGGCGGAACTCCTCGCTGCGCAGCAGCCGCAGGGCGGTGTAGTCCTCGCGCTGGGTGCGCTCCGTCTCCGGGGTGACGTCCCAGAGGTTGTCCCTGAACCAGTCGAAGACGGGCATGAGCTGTTCGTGGCCGGCGTTTCCGGCACGGGTGAGCAGCAGGGCGTCCGAGGCGACGGTGCGGGCCAGGCGGACGCGGTCGTGGAGCCGGTTGCCCTTGAAGTCGAAGGGGGTGTCCCGGGTGGCGTCCCGTTCGAACCAGGTCTGGCGGTGCCCGTGCCCCTTGGGGTAGGCGTAGAGCCATTCCGCCTCGACCCTGCGGGAGCCCAGTTCGAAGCCGTAGGTCCAGCGGACTCCGTCCTTGAGGACGAAGTCCGCCTCGTAGAGGGAGGTCTCGGAGGCGGCCTTGGGGTCCAGGGAGAACTCGTCTCGCGGGATGCCGTCGTACGAGGTCCAGTCGGTATACGAGCTGAGCACCGCGAGGCGCATCTTCTTCAGAGCCGCGACGACGTTGGACTTGCCGGACGCGTTGGCGCCGAAGACGCCGAGGACGGTGTGGACGGGGAGCCGACTACCGTCGGAGAGCAGTGTCTCGCGGGCGGCGGCGCGCTCCGCCTCGTCGTCCTCGGGGGCGACGAACGACAGCTCCTGCTCGTCGCGCAGCGACCGGACGTTCGCCACCCGGAATCTCAGCAGCATCCTGGCTCCTTCATGGCGGACAGATTAGCCAGACCGCCGGGTCTGCGGGTCGGATGCGCGGTTCGGATGCGCCGCCCTCGTACGGGTCCGGCGGTCGGCTGCGGAGCAGGCCGACCGCCGGAGAGCGCGAGGAACGGTCAGATGAACGAGTTGATCTCGATCGTCTCCGTGCGCCCCGGGCCGACGCCGATCGCCGAGATCGGTGCGCCGGACATCTCCTCCAGCGCCTTCACGTACGCCTGGGCGTTCTTCGGGAGGTCCGCGAACGACTTGGCCTTCGTGATGTCCTCCGACCAGCCGGGGAGGGTCTCGTAGATCGGCTTCGCGTGGTGGAAGTCGGTCTGGGAGTACGGGAGTTCCTCGACGCGCTTGCCGTCGATCTCGTACGCCACGCAGACCGGGATCTCCTCCCAGCCGGTGAGGACGTCGAGCTTGGTGAGGAAGAAGTCGGTCAGGCCGTTGACGCGGGTCGCGTAGCGGGCGATGACCGCGTCGAACCAGCCGCAGCGCCGGTCACGGCCGGTGGTGACGCCCCGCTCGCCGCCGATACGGCGCAGCGCGTCGCCGTCCTCGTCGAAGAGCTCGGTCGGGAAGGGGCCGGCGCCGACGCGGGTCGTGTACGCCTTGAGGATGCCGATGACCCGGCTGATCTTCGTCGGGCCGACACCCGAGCCCGTGCAGGCGCCGCCCGCCGTCGGGTTGGACGACGTGACGAAGGGGTATGTGCCGTGGTCGATGTCCAGGAGCGTGCCCTGGCCGCCCTCGAAGAGGACCACCTTGTTGTCGTCGAGCGCCTTGTTGAGGACCAGGACGGTGTCGGCGACGTACGGCTTGAGCCGGTCCGCGTACGTCAGCAGCTCCTCGACGACCTGCTCCACCTCGATCGCGCGGCGGTTGAAGACCTTGGTGAGGAGCTGGTTCTTGCCGTCCAGCGCCGCCTCGACCTTCTGCGTCAGGATCGACTCGTCGTACAGGTCCTGGACCCGGATGCCGACCCGGTTGATCTTGTCGGCGTACGTCGGGCCGATACCGCGGCCCGTCGTGCCGATCTTCCGCTTCCCGAGGAAGCGTTCCGTCACCTTGTCGACGGTCACGTTGTACGGGGTGATGATGTGAGCGTTACCGCTGATCAGGAGCTTGGACGTGTCGACGCCTCGCTCGTTCAGCCCGTTCAGCTCGGAGAACAGGACCGACGGGTCGACGACGACGCCGTTGCCGATGACGGGTGTGCATTCAGGTGTGAGGATTCCGGAAGGGAGGAGGTGCAGGGCGTACTTCTGATCGCCCACGACTACCGTGTGGCCGGCGTTGTTGCCGCCCTGGTAGCGCACCACATAGTCCACAGACCCGCCAAGCAGGTCCGTGGCCTTCCCCTTACCTTCGTCACCCCACTGAGCACCGAGCAGCACAAGTGCGGGCACGCGCGTACACCCCTTCCGGGCGGGGCATGTCCAAGGCCAGGGGCGTACGCGTCAGAGCTCACGGCTCATGCTTCGTACACCGGCGACCCTCATCGGCCGCAACCCGTCGGACCCGGATGCCCCGGAATAGACCAAGCCCCTGGCGCAATAGCGCAAGGGGCTCTTGCACAAAGATGCTACCCGAGGAAGCGAGGCATGACCGAGGTGGCGACTTCCGACCAGCTTTTCGTGGTCATCGACCCGGTCGCCCGGCGGACGGACGGCGAGTCTGTACGAATCGCGAAAGACGTGCTCAGCGCGGGTGCGAGGACAAAGGTGTGCCTCCCGGAAGGTCCCGAGGAATTCGCTCGGGCACTGGCGAGGAGGGGGTCCCGGAGGCCGGTGGTGATCGGCGACGACCGGGCCCTGCTGCGTACGGTGGCCCTGCTGCACCGGCAGCGGGAACTGGCCGGATGTGCGCTGTCCGTCGTCCCGGTGGGAGCGATCGGTGGGATGTCCCTGGCCCGTTCGCTGGGTGTGCCCACGGGCGCGGTGGCCGCGGCACGGGCCGTCCTGGAGGGCGTCGAACGCCGACTGGACCTGCTCGTCGACGACAGCGACGGCGTGGTGGTGGGCGCGGTGCGCATTCCCGCGCTGCGGGGGCCGGCCGGTGGCGCCGGTGAGCGTGAGGGTGCGATGGAGGCCGAGGATGTCGCCGGGGGCGCGTCCCATCCCTGGCTGCGGACCTGCCAGTCCCTGGTACGGACACTTGCGGTACGGCCGGTCCGAGGGGCTCGGGGCCCCCGGATGGCCCCGGTACCGGGCAGCCTCGGGCCCTCACGGCTGCGTGTCGAGGTGGACGGGGTGACCCTCGTGGACCTGGACCAGCCGGTGGAGGCGGTGACCCTGACCCCGGGGAGGTCCGGCGGCGCGCGGGTGGAGGTGCGTCCGGTGTCGGTGGGTGCGGAGGCGACTCCGCTGGGGGCGGTGGGGTCGCGGGTGACGGTGTCGGGGGCGGACTTCCGGTACCGGGCGGATTCGGGGATCGTGAGTGGGCCTGTGCGGCGGCGGACGTGGGTGGTGCGGGAAGGGGCGTGGGGGTTGACGCTGCCGGGGTGAGGACTCGTACGCACGACTCCTGACCCGTACGCACGCGTACCCACGTGTACGCACGAGTCCTCACGCGGCTACCGGCCGGCTTACGTCAGTCGGCCTCGCCCAGGTGACTCAGGGCTTCCCGGAGGTCGGCGAGAGCGGCACGGGTCTCGCCGGTGGCGGTGCGGAACGTCGATCGGTCGATCAGGACCTTGGCCAGGATCGGGGTTCCCTCCGCCGGACGGTGCTCGGACAGGCGGCGGGCCAGGTCCACTCCGTCGTCGAACAGGGAACCCACCCGCTCCGCGAAGAGATGGGTGCGATGCTCCCAGTAGACGGCGGAGCGGACGGTGAGCACCCGGTGCAGTCGGACCAGTTCGGCCAGGTGCCGATCCGGATCCTCGGCGGCTCGTGGAGCGAGGACGTCCACCTGTTCGCGCAGGGTGCGAAGGCTGTCGAAGTAGTGCTGCCTGACGTCGGGGGACCACTGGAGGAGGTCCGTTCCCGAGGGCGGACGCGGTTCGCCGAGCGTCGGCTGTTCGCTGTCGGCGCCGGAGAAGGGGAGCAGAACCGCCCAGTAGGACACCTGGTAGCTGCCCCAGGACCTGCGTTCACCGGTGGCGGCCAACTCCGTCAGCAAGGCGAGTGCCTGTTGCCGTACGGCGGTCGCGCGCTCGCCGTGGGCATGGGTGTCGAGGAGGTGCGCGTACCCGATCAGCGCGAAGAGATGACAGGCCACCGAGTCAGGGCGGTTCGCGGCCTCGGCCGCTTCCATGTCGACGAGTGTCTCGAACGCGGCGAGTGCTTCGGCGGGCCGCTCGGCATCGTCGAGGGCGGCGATCCACTCCAGCAGTGACCAGGCGAGCGCCCCCTCGCGGGGCCCGCCGGGCAGAATCGCCGTGACCAACTCGGTCAGGGCGTCGGCGGCCTCGGCATAGCGGCCCTCCTCGGAGAGACCGGTAGCCCAGACCCCCAGTCCCCAGACCGCGGGGTTTCCGGACAGCGCGGCCTGCGCACGGCCGATGGCGAGCATCTCGGCGCGCATGGCGAGCCCTTCGGCGCGCCGGCCCACGGTGTACAGCTCTCTCTGGCACGACGTGAGTGCCCCGTACAGAACATCCGCGCGGTTGGGTTCCGCCGGGTCGATGGCCCGCGCCGCGGCCACCGCCTCCTCGCACAGCGCGAGGGAGGCCGGATGCGGTCTGCCGACGCTGGTGTCGTAACTCAGGGCTTGCAGGGCCTGGACCAGAAGGGGCAGGTAGGAGGCGGGGCTGACCTGGGCCAGCACCCGATAGGCACGGACCTCCTGTTGTGGAGTACGGCGTCCCGACGCGAGCAGAATGTTCCGCGCCCGCACGATGTCGTCCTGATCGACTTTCCCCGAGTGATTCACAGCGGAGATTCTGGGGGCCGGGAGGAGGGCCGAACAAGCGTGCTGAGCTGTGCCGTTCGTCCTACGAAAACACGCCCTGAGCTGTCATGATGGGTGTGTCGTCACCCGATTGTCAGTGCGGGCGAGCCCTCTGCCTACTCCGCACTCCGCGATCACAGCCGGGAGGGGCAGTTTTGAGCCAGTACTTCGACATGGGCGACGAGACGCTGTGGAACCCGTCGAACGGGGCCGCCCAGCTCTTCGTTCGGCAAGTCCGGCTGTACGAGGACGTGTTGGGGGTCCCGTCGGGCATCGGGCCGATGGAGAGCGACGAGTGCCAGGTGGACCCGGTCGTCTACGAGGCGTTCGTCGGCACCCTGCTGGCATGGCGTGACCGTACGAATCACGGCATCGTCGACGCCCTCAGCGCCGGGTTCATCGCCACGGCACTGGCCCTCGGGGAACGGGCCCGTATCCGCGTGGACTGGCCGGAACCACGCATGGGCCACGAGGGCCGGACGGACATCCAGGCGCCGGCACCGCCACAGCACGACTGGGCGGGCACCGCGCGCGAACAGGCCCGCGAGCTGCAAGGGTCCATGGCCCGCTGACCTCCGCTGCTCTTCCCCCCTACGGACCTGAACGGGCCTTGTCGATCTCCCCCAGAGGGGGGACCCCCAGACGGGCCGAAAGGTCCGACTCGTCCTTCAGCCCCACCCCCGTCAGCCCCAACTCCCGCGCCCTCCCCATCAGCGTCGCCAGTTTCCCCGCCGCCGATTCGTAGGTCAGGCCCAGCGGGGGCCTGATGTTGGACAGGCAGTTGCGGTCCGCGTCCGTGGTCGTGCCCGGGCGCGGGGCGTACGTCAGATACGCGCCCAGCGAGTCCGCCGCCGACATACCGGGCCGTTCGCCGATCAGCACGACCACCATCGCGGCGCCCATGGCGTGGGCCACGTCGTCCCCGAGGGCCACCCGGGCCTGTTCGGCCAGGATCACCGGGGCCACGCGCCACCCCGGGGGCAGCAGTGCCGTCGTCGCCCGCACCATCGGCGCCGCGTGCTCGTGCACCGCCCGGCTGGACAGCCCGTCGGCCACGACGAACACCAGGTCCCAGTCACCGCCGGGGAGGTGCGCACGGTCGATGTCGTCCAGGCGGCGCCCCAGGTCGGGGCGCTGGAGGTAGGTCAGCCGGTCACCGGCGGCGCTGCGTACCCGTACCGTCGGTTCGCCCGCCAGGCCGGCCGCGACGATCTCCGGCTCGAAGGGCGAGTGCACCGCGTCCCGGGCTGCGGCATGCGCGGCCTGCAGCTCCAGGCGGTGGCGGGTGGGGAGGGCCGAGCCCGCGCGGCCGAGGCCGATCCTGGCCTGTGTGTGCCGCCGTAGCGCCGCCCACATGGTCACGTCGTCGGTCAAGTCATCGGCCACAGCAGCAAGTTGACGTTCCGTCATGCCGCCAGTTCCTTTCCGATCGCCGTCAGCGGATGTGCCGTACCGGAGACGTCCCGGATCGCTCCCCGCTCGTCCAGCAGGCCGATGCCGTCCAGCCAGGCCTCGAACTCCGGTGCCGGGCGCAGCCCGAGGACCTCGCGGAGGTACAACGCGTCGTGGTACGAGGCGGATTGGTAGTTGAGCATGATGTCGTCGCCGCCCGGCGTGCAGATGACGAAGGACGCGCCCGCGACCCCGAGCATGGTGAGCATGGTCGCCACGTCGTCGTCATCGGCGTCCGCGTGGTTCGTGTAGCAGATGTCCAGGCCCATGGGCAGGCCGAGCAGCTTGCCGCAGAAGTGGTCCTCCAGGGCGGCGCGGAGGATCTGGCGGCCGTCGTAGAGGTACTCGGGGCCGATGAAGCCGACCACGGTGTTCACCAGCAGCGGGTCGTAGCGCCGGGCCACCGCGTAGGCCCGTGCCTCCACCGTCTGCTGGTCCACCCCGTGATGCGCGTCGGCGGACAGCGCGCTGCCCTGCCCGGTCTCGAAGTACAGCGCGTTGCTCCCGATCGTCCCCCGGTTCAGCTCGCCCGCCGCCGCGTACGCCTCGTCCAGCAGACCCAGGGTCACCCCGAAGGAGGCGTTCGCGGCCTGCGTACCCGCGATGGACTGGAAGACCAGGTCGACCGGGGCGCCGCGCTCCATCAGGTCCACGCTCGTCGTGACATGGCAGAGCACACAGGACTGGGTGGGGATCCCGTACCGCTGGATGACTCCGTCCAGCAGCTCCAGCAGATCCCTCACCGATTTCGGGCTGTCCGTCGCCGGGTTGATGCCGATGACCGCGTCGCCCGAGCCGAGCAGCAGTCCGTCCAGCAGGGCCGCCGCGACACCCGCCGGGTCGTCGGTGGGGTGGTTGGGCTGAAGGCGGGTGGCCAGCCGGCCGGGCAGCCCGATCGTCGAACGGAAGGCGGTCACGACGCTCACCTTGCGTGCCACGGCGACCAGATCGGCGTTCCCCATCAGCTTGGACACCGCCGCCACCATCTCCGGCGTCAGCCCCGGCGACACGGCGGCCAGCGTCCGGGCGTCCGCAGCCTCCGACAGCAGCCACTCCCGGAATCCGCCCACCGTCAGCGCGGCCACCGGCGCGAAGGCGGCCGGGTCGTGGGTGTCGATGATCAGCCGGGTCACGTCGTCGTCCTCGTACGGGACCACCGGCTCGGCCAGAAACCGCTCCAGCGGCACCTCCGCCAGCGCCCAGCGCGCCGCGACCCGCTGTTGCGCGGAGTCCGCGGCGAGGCCGGCCAGCCGGTCGCCGGAGCGCTCGGGGCTCGCGGCGGCGAGCAGGCGCGCGAGGGAGTCGAAGCGGAAGCTGTGGCCGCCGAGGGTGGAGGTGTACGTGCTCATGGCGACGACCGTACGAGCCACGTGTTGCCGCCAGATTTCTAAAGGTCTGGTTGACAAACATTTAACGCGCCGACACCCTTGACCGACTTATTCGGGCTACAGAGTTCCACCCCATTGGCAGTGCACGGCAAGGCAACCAGGAAGGGGCCACCCGATGGCAGTGGACGAGGGCGTAGCCCCGGCGGACAACACGAGTTGGGGTGGGGGTACGGGCGCAAGCCCCGACGGCGACGGCACGGTTCACCGGCTCAAGCCGAACGCGATCGGGTTGCTGGGCGTGGTCTTCATGGCCGTCGCCACCGCCGCCCCGATCACCGCGATGACGGGCAACGTACCCTTCATGGTGTCGGCAGGAAACGGCATCGGCGCCCCCGCGAGCTATCTGGTCGCAATGGTCGTCCTGGCAATCTTTGCCGTCGGCTTCACCTCGATGGCGAAGCACATCACGTCCACCGGCGCCTTCTACGGCTTCATCTCGTACGGCCTCGGCCGCACGGTCGGCCTCGCCTCCGGACTGCTCGCCACCTTCGCGTACGTGGTCTTCGAGCCCGCCCTGATCGGCATCTTCTCGACCTTCGCCAACGAGACCGTGCTGGACCAGACGGGCGTCGACGTCCCCTGGTGGGTGTTCGCGATCGTCATGCTCGCGATCAACGCCACGGGTACGTGGTTCGGGGTGTCGGTGGCCGAGAAGCTGCTGGTGGTCCTCCTCGGCACCGAGGTGACGATCCTCGCCGCGATGGCGATCTCGGTCGCCCTGCACGGCGGCGGCCCGAACGGCTTCACCTTCGGCCCCGTCAACCCGGTCAACGCCTTCCAGGGCACCAGCGCCGGCCTCGGCCTCTTCTTCGCCTTCTGGTCATGGGTCGGCTTCGAGTCGACGGCGATGTACGGCGAGGAGTCCCGCGACCCGAAGAAGATCATCCCCAAGGCGACGATGATCAGCGTCCTGGGCGTCGGCGTCTTCTACGTCTTCGTCTCCTGGATGGCCATCACGGGCAACGGCGAGCAGGAAGCCGTCGCGGCGGCCTCGTCCTCGAACCCCCTCGCCCTGTTCTTCAACCCGACCGAGCACTACGTGGGCCACTGGGCGGTCGTCGTCATGCAGTGGCTGATGATCACCGGCTCGCTGGCCTGCGGCATGGCCTTCCACAACTGCGCCGCCCGCTACATGTACGCGCTGGGCCGCGAAGGCGTACTCCCCTCCCTCAAGCGCACCATCGGCCGCACCCACCCCTCCCACGGCTCCCCGCACGTCGCCGGCCTGGTCCAGACGATCATCAGCGCCCTGCTGCTGCTCGGCTTCTGGGCCGCGCACAAGGACCCGTACAGCGGTACGTACGTCCTGCTGGCCATCCTCGGCACGATGGCGATCCTCGTCGTCCAGGCCGTCTGCTCCTTCGCGGTCCTGGCCTACTTCCGCAAGAACCACCCGGAGAGCCGCCACTGGTTCCGGACGTTCACGGCCCCGCTCATCGGCGGCGTCGCGATGCTCGCGGTGGTGGTGCTGCTGGTGTCCAACATGGGCGTCGCGGCGGGCACGGAGTCGGGCTCACTGGTGCTCAAGGCGACGCCGTGGCTCGTCGCGCTCATCGCGGCGGCCGGGATCGGCTACGCCACCTACCTCAAGTACCGCGCCCCCGAGCGGTACGCGCTGCTGGGGCGGACGGTGCTGGAGGAGACGAAGGAGCGGTAACGCTCCGCTCGAAGGCGCTGTCGGGGAACTGTGGGTTGGTAACTGTCGCTGGGTGACTGCGGGTCATCTGTGGCTGGGCGCGCAGTTCCCCGCGCCCCTTTGGGGGCGTTGCCCCCTTGGGGGCGCTAGGGCTGGTTGCCGAAGATTCGGGCGCGCTCCTCGTGCCACCGTTCCATCAGCTTGGTGAGCTCGCCCTCCATGTACTCGAAGAAGGCCAGGGTCTCGGCGATCCGCCGACCGCCGGGGCTCTCGGCGCCGAGGCTGTCGACGCCCCCGCGCAGGGTCTGGCTCCAGCGCTTGAGGACCGCGTCGCGGTTCGTCAGCGCCTCGTACCACTGGTCGCTGTGCACCCGGTACCGCTCACGCCGCGAGCCGGGTTCGCGCTCCCGCGAGACCATGTGCACCTGGGACAGATAACGCACCGCGCCGGACACGGCGGCCGGACTGACCTGGAGCTGTTCGCCGAGTTCGGCCGAGGTCAGGGCGCCTGCGTCGGAGGCGAGCAGCGCGGCGAAGACGCGGCCGGCCATACGCTGCATACCGGCCTCGACGAGCTGGGCGGCGAAGCTCTCGACGAACTTCGACACCACCTCGGGGTCCCGCCCGCTGTCCGCCGCACCCGCCGCCGCACCCGGTTCCGTCATACGCAAAGCGTAACCGTCATTCATACGCTTCCTTAACTTCACAAATTTCTGAAGTAAGCGTACGTTCGGAAACATGACGAAGGCCAGCCCCGCCATCGAGGTTTCCGGACTCCACAAGTCGTTCGGCAGGACCCACGCCCTGGACGGTCTCGACCTGACCGTGGAGACCGGCGAAGTGCACGGCTTCCTCGGCCCCAACGGCTCCGGCAAGTCCACGACGATCCGCGTCCTGCTCGGCCTGCTGCACGCCGACTCGGGCACCGCGCGGATCCTGGGCCGGGACCCGTGGGCGGACGCCGTCGAGGCGCACCGCCGGATCGCCTACGTCCCCGGTGACGTCACCCTGTGGCGCAACCTGTCCGGCGGCGAGGTCATCGACCTGTACGGCAGACTGCGCGGCGGCCTCGACCCGGCGCGCCGCGCCGACCTGATCGACCGGTTCGAGCTGGACCCGACCAAGAAGGGCCGGACCTACTCGAAGGGCAACCGCCAGAAGGTGGCGCTGGTGGCGGCGTTCGCGTCGGAGGTCGACCTGCTGATCCTCGACGAACCGACCTCGGGCCTCGACCCGTTGATGGAGGAGGTCTTCCAGCGCTGCGTGGAGGAGGAGAGGGACAGGGGCAGAACCATCCTGCTCTCCTCCCACATCCTCAGCGAGGTCGAGGAGTTGTGCGACCGGGTCAGCATCATCCGCAAGGGCCGGACCGTGGAGAGCGGCTCCCTCGCCGACCTGCGCCACCTCACGAGGACGAGCATCACGGCGGAACTGGCGGGCACACCCAACGGGTTGGCCCGTCTCCCTGGCGTCCACGACCTCGACGTACAAGGCAGGCGCGTCCAACTCCAGGTGGACACCGACAAGTTGGACGCGGTGCTGAGCTCGCTCACGGAGTCGGGCGTACGGTCGCTGAGGGCGACGCCACCGACGCTGGAGGAGTTGTTCCTGCGCCACTACCAGGGCGAAGCGGTGACCCGATGACCGCCATCACGTCAGCCCTGGCAGTACGGAGGACTGGCGGTACACGCCAACTGGCGGGAACCGCGGCCTTGTTGCGGTTCAACCTGCGGCGCGACCGGGTGATGATCCCGGTGTGGGTCGCGGTGACGGCCCTCCTGGTGATCTCCCTGCCCGGCTCCCTGGAGAGCGTGTACTCCACCCCCGCCGAACGCGCGGACATCGCCCGCCAGTTGTCCACCAACAGCTCACTGCGAGCCACGTACGGCCCGGTGTTCAGCGACTCGATCGGCGGCCTGACCGCCTGGCGCATCGGCGGCTACGCGGCGGTCCTCGCCGGCATCATGAGCCTGCTCGTCGTCGTACGGCACACCCGTGACGAGGAGGAGAGCGGACGCCAGGAACTGATCTCGTCGGCGATGGTGGGCCGCCGCGCCCCCCTGACGGCGGCGCTGCTCACCGCCCTGGTCGCGAACACCGTGCTCGCGCTGCTGATCGCGGGCGGACTGGCCGGCCGGGGCGCGTCGGGTGCGCTGGCGTTGGGCCTGGGCATCGGGGGCGTGGGAGCGGCGTTCGCCACCCTCACGGCGATCGTCGCGCAGTTCACGGAGAGCGCGCGGCTGGCGAAGGGCCTGACGGGCGGCCTGCTCGGCGTGGCGTTCGTGCTGCGCGCGGCGGGCGACTCCGCGACGAACGACGGTTCGTCACCGCTCACCTGGGTCTCGCCGATCGGCTGGCTGGAGAACGTACGGCCGTTCGCGGACGAACGGTGGTGGGTGCTGGGCCTGTTCGTGGCCGCGACCGCGCTACAGGGCTGGCTGGCCTACGAGTTGGCGGGCCGCCGGGACGTCGGCATGAGCTTCTTCCCCACCCGCCCCGGGCCGGCGACAGGCCGTCTGGGCACGGCGGGCGCGCTGGCCTGGCGGCTGCAGCGGGGCACTGTCCTCGGCTGGAGCATCGGGTTCCTCACGGCCGGGGCCGCCTTCGGCGGGCTGACGAAGGGCGCGGCGGACCTGGTCGGCGACAACGCCAGAACCCGGGAGATCATCGAGCGGATGGGCGGCCAGTCCGGCATCGAGAACGCCTTCCTCGCCACGATGGCCGGCATGTTCGGCATGGTGGCGGCGCTGTACGTCGTCTCGTCGGTACTCCGCCTGAACGCCGAGGAAACGTCACAACGGGCCGAGCCGATCCTCGCGGGCGCGGTGGGACGACTGCGCTGGGCCGGGGGCCACCTGGTGATCGCCTTCGGCGGCGCGGTACTGATCCTTTTGCTGAGCGGCCTGGGCCTGGCACTCGGCTACGGGGACGACCTCGGCCCCCTCCTCGCGGCGAGCCTGGTGCAGGTCCCGGCGGTGTTGGTGGTCGGCGGACTGGCGGTCCTGCTGTACGGACTGTCACCCCAACTGGCCGTCGGAGCCTGGGGTGTTGCCGGGTTCGCGCTGCTGGTGGGGTGGATCGGCCCGGCGCTGGACGTGCCGCAGGGCGTGCTGGACCTGTCACCGTTCGGCCACCTGCCGAAGCTGCCGGGCGGGGAGATGGCCTGGGGGCCTGTGTCGGCCCTCACCGGGGTCGCGGTGGTGCTGGTGGCCGCGGGACTGGCGGGGCTGCGACGACGGGACATGGCGACGTAGCACAGTGACGTAGAAACGTGACGTAGAGCAGCGACCGCCACCCCGGGAGGGGTCCTCGTGCGCCAGGCCGGGTGGAACCTCCCCTCCCGGGGGCGCGTCCTTCCCCGACATGGGACAACGCGCACAGGCCGCCGCAGGATGTCTGACCGTCGCCCTCGGGGTGTGCGCCGGGCTCACGGTGTGGGCCGTCCGGGCGCAGGGGCGGGTCCGCCGCTTCGAGCAGGGCCCCGACTGGAGCGTCTTCTACGCCGAGCTGCCGCTGCTGTTCCTCGCGGGCATCGCCGCCGGACTGTGCGCCTGGGCCGCGGTGCAGGGTCTCGGGGCGCGGCGGCGCAGGTCCCGGAATCGGAGGTCGGCTCAAGTGAGATGAGTTCTGGTGCCGGGACAGGTCTGTCCCTACACGAGGCGCCACGATGCGCCACGCGGCGAGAGGAGAAGCGCGATGAACGCACCCGAGGTCCTGATGGAAGGCATCGTGTTCGGCGAGTCACCGCGCTGGCACGACGAGCGACTCTGGTTCTCCGACTGGGGTGCGAACCAGGTGATCGCGCTTGACGCCGGCGGACGCCATGAGGTGGTGGCGACCGTCCCGTCCTTCCCGATGTGCATCGACTTCCTCCCGGACGGGCGCCTGCTCGTCGTGGACTCGGCACGACGACGGCTGCTGCGCCGGGAACCGGACGGATCACTCGTCCAGCATGCCGACCTCTCCAAGGTCTCGGAGAAACCGTGGAACGACATCGTGGTCGACGACCGGGGCAACGCCTACGTCAACACCATCGGTTTCGACTTTCCCGGCGGTGAGTTCGCACCGGGTCTGATCGTGCTCGTCACACCGGAAGGCGACGTCAGTCGCGTCGCCGACGGCCTCGCGTTCCCCAACGGCATGGCGATCAGCCCGGACGGCGCCACGCTGATCGTCGCCGAGTCGTACGCGAACCGGCTCACCGCCTATGCCATCGACGGCCGCGACAGCCACGGCGGCCTCGCCGACCGGCGCGTGTGGGCGGAGACGCCCGGCGACCACCCGGACGGGATCTGCATGGATGTCGAAGGCGCCGTCTGGTACGCCGACGTCGGCAACCAGCACTGTGTTCGCGTGCGCGAGGGCGGTGAGGTACTCGCCACCGTCGACCTGGACCGCGGCGCCTTCGCCTGCGCACTCAGCCGCGGGGACGACCCCCGCCTGTTCGTCGTCGGCCAGACCTGGGGCGGCCCCGAGCCCCGGCAACCCGACGGGCAGGTGGTGGCGTTCCCCGCACCGGCACGGGGCGCCGGGAAACCCTGACCCCGCCAGGCGCGGCGTCTCACCGCGGCTGCCGGCCCGCCCGGGTCAGAGTTCGACGGGCAGGCCCTCCAGGCCCCTGATCACGAAGTTCGGCTTGCGGGTCGGTTCCGTGGCCAGGCGGAGGTTCGGGGCGCCCTTCAGCAGGGCGCTCATCGACGCCGCCAGCTCGATTCGGGCCAGTGGGGCGCCGATGCAGTAGTGGATGCCCGCGCTGAAGGAGATGTGCGGGTTCTCCGTGCGGGTCAGGTCCAGGGAGCCGGGGGCGGTGAACACCTCCGGGTCGTGGTTGGCGGAGCCGAAGAGCAGGGCCACCTCGCTGCCCCTCGGGATCACCGTGCCGTCGAGCTCGATGTCGTCCAGTACCCAGCGTTCGAAGAGCTGGAGCGGGGTGTCGTAGCGCATCAGCTCCTCCACGGCGGAGGGGATCAGGGAGTGGTCCGCGCGCAGGGCCGCCAGCTGGGCCGGGTTGCGGAACAACGCCCACCAGCCGTTCACCGTCGCGTTGACCGTCGCCTCGTGGCCCGCGTTGAGCAGGAGCACGCAGGTCGAGATCATTTCCTGTTCCGTCAGCCTGTCGCCCTCGTCGTACGCGGCGATCAGGCCCGAGATCAGGTCATCGCCGGGCTTCTCGCGGCGGGCCGCGATCAGGTCCCGCAGATACTCCGTGAACTCCTCCGACGCCCGTACCGCCTTCGCCGCCGTCTCCTCCGACGGGCTCAGCTCGTACATGCCGCAGATGTCCGCCGACCAGGGGCGCAGTGGGGCACGGTCGGCCTCCGGGATGCCCAGCATCTCCGCGATCACCGCGACCGGCAGCGGCTCCGCCACGTCCGTCAGCAGGTCGCCGCCGCCCGCCTTCACCAGCGCGGCGACCAGGTCGCCGGCGAGCTGCTCCACGTACGGCTTCAGGCCCTCCACCGTGCGCGGGGTGAACGCCTTCGACACCAGGCGGCGGATCCGCGTGTGGTCCGGCGGCTCCAGGTCCAGCATGCCGTGGTCGTTCAGGGTGTGGAACGGCTCGTGTTCCGGCGGGGGTGCCGTGCGGCCGAAGTCCTCGTGGGTGAAGCGGTGTTGGTACGTGCGGCCCAGGCGGCGGTCGCGCAGCAGTGCCGAGACGTCCGCGTGGTGCGGGACCAGCCACTGGTTGGTGGGTTCGTAGAACAGGGCCCTGCCACGGGCTCGCAGTTCGGCGTACGCGGGGTACGGGTCCGCGACGAACGTCGGGTCCCACGGGTCGAAAGCGAGGTCGGATGCAGCTGCCATGCAGGGACGCTAGCCCGAGCCACCCCCATCTGACCAGGGACGTCCCACCGTACGGCGACGCGGGCCGGCGGAGGGCGGAGTTCGGCTGCCCGTCGCGGAACCTTCTCCCGTGGACTCTTGACCCGCCCGGTGATCCCCGGCTTAGGGTGGCCGCCCCGAACAGGAGTACCCACCCATGACCAGCCTGTACGTGCGGGAGATCACGCGGGAGGAGCATCTGGCCCACCTGCGGCTGTTTCCCGACGCGAGCCATCTCCAGATCCCCGAGTGGGGCGGCGTGAAGCCCGACTGGCTGCCGGAGAGCGTCGGCTGGTTCGAGGACGAGGCGATGCCCGTGGGCGGGGCGATGGTCGCGGCGGCGCTCGTCCTGTACCGGCCGCTGCCCGGGACGCGGCGCTATCTCGCGTACCTTCCCGACGGGCCCGCGATCGACTGGCGGACCCCGCGACTCGAACGCTGGCTGGACCCGCTCATCGCCCACCTGGAGCGGATCGGGGCGTTCTCGGTACGGATAGGGCCACCCCTGGTCGTACGGCACTGGGATTCGGCCACCGTGACGGCGGGCCTCGCCGACCCCGGCGTACGGCATCTGCACGATCTTCCGGCGGCGGACATCGACGGCCGCGCCCTCGACGCCGGGGAGCGGCTGCGGCGTCTCGGGTGGCGGCCGTGCGCGGAGGACGACGGCAGCGGTTTCGGCCTCGGCCAGCCGCGCTACGGCTGCCACATCCCGCTGGCGGGGCGCACGGTGGACGACCTTCGCGAAGCCCTCGCCCCGCACTGGGAACAGTCGTTGGTCACCTCCGAGCGGGCGGGCGTCCAGGTCCTGTGGGGTTCGGACGCCGACCTGCCCGACTTCCACCGCCTGTACACCGCGACCGCCGGCCGCGACGGCTTCAAGGCACGCCCGGTGGACTACTTCCGACGCATGTGGCGGGCCCTGAACGAGGAGGACCACGACCGGCTCCGCCTCTACCTCGCCGAGTACGACGGCGAGGTGCTCTCCGGCGCCCTCATGATCAACGTCGGCTCCCGCGTCTGGCACTCGTACGCCGCGTCCGGCCGCTACGGGCGCGAACTGCGGCCCAGCAGCGCCCTGTTGTGGCGCATGCTGTGCGACGCCCGGTCGGCGGGCGCCGACACCTACGACCTGCGTTCCATCACCCCGTCCCTCACCGAGGACCGCCTCCTCGGCCGGCTCCGCTTCAAGACGGGCGCGGGCGGCCGGCCCGTGGAGTACCTCGGGGAGTGGGAACTACCGGTGGGCAGCCAGGGCCGGATGCTGCAGCGGGCACTGCGCGTCTACCTCGGCCGCAGATGACCCGCCCCACCCCGTTCCCGCCCCCCCCTTCCCACATCACCCCGGCGTCACCAGCCGGGCCTCGTACGCGAACACCGCCGCCTGCGTACGGTCCCGCAGGCCCAGTTTCACCAGGACGCGGCTGACGTGCGTCTTGATCGTCGACTCGGCGACCACCAGCCGCCCGGCGATCTCCACGTTCGACAGCCCCTGCGCGATCAGCACGAGCACCTCGGTCTCCCGGTCGGTCAGCTCGCCGTACGCCGCCTGCGCCCCCGGCAGACAGCGCGGCGCGTCGGCGAGTTTCGAGAACTCCGTGATCAGGCGCCGGGTGACCGAGGGGGCGAGCAGCGCCTCACCGGCGGCCACCACCCTTACCCCCTCCGCCAGTTGGTGTGCCGAGGCGTCCTTCAGCAGGAAGCCCGACGCGCCCGCCCGCAGCGCCTGGTACACGTACTCGTCGAGGTCGAACGTCGTCAGCACCAGGATCTTCGCCGTGGCGTCCGCCGCGACGATCTCCCGGGTCGCCTCGATACCGTTCAGTTCGGGCATCCGGATGTCCATCAGGACGACGTCCGGGGCGAGTTCACGCACCCGGTCCACCGCCTCGCGGCCGTTCACCGCCTCGCCGACGACCTCGATGTCCGGCATCGCGTTCAGCAGCACGGAGAAGCCCTCACGGACCATCATCTGGTCGTCCACGACCAGCACGCGGATCGTACGGGCGGGGCTCATGCGCCCTCTCCGTCCTCACCCGTGGTGCTCTCCACCGGGACCACCGGGAGGAAGACCGTGACCTCGTAGCCCCCGTCGGCGGTCGGGACCGTCGTCATCGCGCCGTTCAGCATCGCGACGCGCTCGCGCATCCCCGTGAGGCCCTGCCCGGCGCCCTCGGTCGGCGTCTGCTTCACGAACGACACTTCCGCAGGCGGGCCGTTGACGACGCGAAGGCCCAACCCGCCCAGCACGTAACCGATTTCTACCCGTGCGCTCGCGCCCGGCGCGTGCCGGAGCGTGTTGCTCAGCGCCTCCTGCACGATCCGGTACGCCGACAGCTCGACGCCCTGCGGGAGTTCACGTACCGCGCCCGTCACCGCCTTGTCGACGACGAGGCCCGCCTCGCGCACGTTCGTGAGGAGAGCGTCGAGGTCGGCCAGGGTGGGCTGCGGGGCGTCGGGAGCCTCGTAGTCCTCCGCCCGTACGACGCCCAGGACCCGGCGCAGTTCGGTGAGCGCGGCCACCGCGTTCTCGCGGATCGTCACGAAGGCCTTCGCCAGTTCCTCGGGCGGGTTGTCCACCCGGTAGGGCGCCGCCTCCGCCTGGATGGCGACCACCGACATGTGGTGCGCGACGACGTCGTGCAGCTCACGTGCGATGGTCGTGCGCTCCTCCAACAGGGTGCGCTTGGACCGCTCGTGCGCGGTCACCGTCTGCTGGGCGGTCACCTCCTGCTCGGCGGCCCGGCGCACCAGCGCCACGGTCACCACGAGCAGCGACAGAGCGGAGACGGAGAGGAAGGGCATGGCGTTGCTGCCGAAGTAGCGGTCACCGTAGAGGCCCTCGGCGCCTATGCCGTAGGCCGCCGTCAGCACCCACATCCAGGCGGCCGTACGCGGCCGGGTCCGGGCGGCCACGACCGTCAGCACCACCAGGTGGGCGACGAAACTCGCGGGCAGCCAGGGAAAGTCGCTGTTCCCGTCCTGGACCCAGGCCACGACCGGGATCGAGACCATGGAGAACCAGAAGGCCCCGACCGGCCGGACCAGCGTCATCAGGATCGGCCCCAGAGAGCAGAAGGTCATCGCCAGCGCCGCCTGCAACTCCCCCTCGCTGTCGTCGAAGGAGACACGCACGGCCAGCATCCCGGCCACGACCACCAGGACGTGCCGCGTCCAGACCTCCAACGGGCGCAGCGGCCCGGGCAGCACCCGGGCGAGCCGGCCGGGCTTGTCCTTCGGGGGCAGCGGGCGGTAGGTGAAGAAGTCGTCGAACAGGTCGGCGCGCAGCCCCTTCAGCGCGTCCATGGCCAGCCGGAACTCGGGGCTGCGCGACGGCCTGTCGACCGCCGCCCTCGGCTCAGTGTTCATCCGCGTGTACGTCATCTCAGTCACATGCAGCACGGTAGGCGGCGGGCGGGCCGCGGTCGTCCGCAGTGAGAGGGGTTCTCCGCCGTCCGCCTCAGGTACTACGGCACCCACCACAAGGACGAGTGCGAGGACGGCGACAGGCAGCACTCACCACGCCAGTTGGGCGATCTCCTCCGCCACCACCGCGCACGCGTCCGCCGCCGGGTCGATCAGCGGGAAGTGACCGACGTCCGCCAGCAGCGTCACACCGACCACCTCCCCGGCCTTCGCCGCAGCGTCCGCGTACGACTCGGCGACGATCTCCGGTACGACCGTGTCGGCGCGCCCCTGTACGAGGGTGGTCGCGATACCGGTGGGCAGCAGCAGCGCCGGGTCGGCGTAGGGCTGACGCTCGGCGAACTCCCCTTCTCCGCCCAGGAGTTGGCGTACGGCGCCGGAGCAGACGTCCAGCTTCGCGGCGACGCCGAAGTCAGCGATCGGGGCGAGGGCGACAACTCCGCGCAGCGGGGCGGGACGGGCCAGGAACCAGGGCGCGTCGGTGGGGAGGAGGTGCCGGGAGGAGGCCCAGAGGGCGAGGTGCCCGCCCGCCGAGTGCCCGGTGACGACCGTGCGGCGCGGGTCGGCCTGCGGAAGGTGGGTCGCCGCGAGTGCGGGCAGGGCGTCCAGCGCCGCCGCGACGTCGTCGAAGGTGTCGGGCCAACGCCCGGCGACGGCGGGGTCGTCCGTGCCCCGCCGGTACTCCACGTTGGCCACGGCGAACCCGCGCCGGGCCAGGAACCCGGCGAACGGCGTGATGTGCCGCCGGTCGTACGGCGCCCGCCAGGCACCCCCGTGCACCACGACGACCAGCGGCACGCTCACGTCGTCCGGCAGCGGCCCGGAGTCGTGCGGGCCCTGCGGGGCGTAGAAGTCGATCACCTGGTCGGGATGGTCGCCGTACGCGGCGGTGGCGTCGGGCTCGACGGGCGGGTGCGAGAAGGCGGACCGCTCCTCTTCCGCCGCGCGTGCGGCGGGGACGCCGGCCCCCGCCGCGCCGTGCTCCCGTGCTACGGCATCGTCCGGCATGCTCCAACCTTCCAGCGACGCAACAGATTTGGCCGACCTGGAGAAATTCCGGCCGTAGCCGGGGACGCTACCAGCCCCCGTGACATGCGTTGACACGCGCAATTCACGGAGGAGAACGGAAGAGAGCAGAGGAGCGGAGAGCAGAACTCAGCCGGCGACGACCTCGCCCAGCACCCGGGCCGCCCGCTCCACGTCCGCGAACCCGACGTACAGCGGTGTGAACCCGAACCGCAGTACGTCCGGCCGCCGGAAGTCGCCGACGACGCCCCGCTCGATGAGCCGCGCCATCACCTCCCCGGCGTCCGGGCACCGCAGCGCGATCTGACTCCCGCGCTCGGCATGCGCGTCCGGTGTGACGGACTCGACGCGCCCCTCCGGGACGTACTCGTCGACGCACTCCAGGAAGAAGTCGGTCAGGGCGAGGGACTTGGCCCGTACGGCGTCGATGCCGACCCCCTCCCACACCTCCAGGGCCGCCTCCAGCGCGAGCATCGAGAGGATGTCCGGTGTCCCGACGCGCCCACGTGTCGCACCCGAGGCGGGGGCGTACTCGGGCCGCATACCGAAGGGGTCGGCGTGCGAGGTCCAGCCGGGCAGGGGCGAGTCGAACCGCTCCTGGTGTGCCTGGTTCACGTACAGGTAGGCGGGCGAACCGGGGCCGCCGTTCAGGTACTTGTAGGTGCACCCCACGGCGAGGTCCACCCCGTGCTCGTCCAGCCCGACCGGCAGGGCGCCCGCGCTGTGGCACAGGTCCCAGACGGCCAGGGCACCGGACTTGTGGATCGCGGCGGTGAGGGCGGGCAGGTCGTGCAGCCGGCCGGTGCGGTAGTCGACGTGGTTGAGCAGGACAGCGGCGGTACGCTCGCTCAACTCCCCTGCCACAGCGCCCGGTTCGAGCGCACGCAGGGTGCAGCCGGTCATCCGCGCGGCGGACTCGGCGATGTATCCGTCGGTCGGGAAGGTACTGGCATCGACAAGAATCTCGTCACGCCCACCCCCCGCCAGCCTGACGGCCCCCACAAGTGCCTTGAAAACATTGACGCTTGTCGAGTCACCGACGACGACCTGCCCGGCCGCCGCACCCACCAGCGGAGCGATACGGTCACCGATCCGCTCGGGCGCGGTCCACCATCCGCTCTCGTCCCAGGACCGGATGCGCAGCTCGCCCCACTCCCGGCGCACGACGTCGTCGAGCCGGCCGGGGACGGACGCGGGCAGCGCGCCGAGCGAGTTCCCGTCCAGGTAGGTGACGCCGAAGTCCAGCACGAACCGCTCCCGCACCTTGGCGAGTTCGTCGCGCGAGTCCAGCGCCTGGGCTACCTCGGGCTTCGAAGGCAGCAGCTTGGGGTGAGACAGCTCAGACATGGGACCTCGCCGTCCACAGCTCGGGGAACACGTTCTTCTGCGCCCGCTTCTCCAGCCAGGCCACTCCGGCGGAGCCGCCGGTACCGGCCTTGGCGCCCATCGCCCGCCGGGTGGCGACGAGATGGTCGTTGCGCCAGCGCCACACCAGCTCGGCGACATCCGTCAACGCCTCGCCGAGACGGGCGAGTTCGGCCTCGGGGTCACCGGAGTAGAGCGCGGTCCAGGCCGCCTCGACCTCGACCGACGGCTCGTACCGCTGGGACACGTCCCGGGACAGGACGGCGTCGGGGACGGCGTACCCGCGCCGGTCGAGCAGCCTCAACACCTCGTCGTACAGGCTCGGTTCGTGCAGCGCCTTCTCCAACTCGGCGTGCACGCGCGGTGCGGCCCGATGAGGCACGAGCATCGACGCGGACTTCTCGCCGAGCAGAAACTCCATCCGCCGGTACATCGCGGACTGGAACCCCGAGCCCTCACCGAGGGCGGCACGGTACGAGTTGAACTGGGCGGGGGTGAGCTGGGCCAGCGGACGCCAGGAAGCGTTGAGGGCGTCCAGCTCACGCACGGAACGCTTGAGCGCGGCGACGGCGGTGGGGACGTCATCGCCCCGCAGGGCCTTCGCGGCGGTCTCCCACTCGTGCACGATGACCGTGAACCACAGCTCCATGACCTGGGTCGTCACCAGGAAGACCATCTCTCCGGGGTCGTCGGAGAGGGTGTGCTGAAGGTGGGTGAGGACGTCGGCCTGGACGTAGTCCTCGTACGGGGTGGTACCGGCGAAGTCGAGATGCGGGGTCTCGGGCTCCGAAGCCTCGGGGGGCTGAGCCTGGAGGGACATCGCTGTCTCCTGTTGTACTCCGGGTAGCGGTCCGCCCCTGCCGAATTCCGACACGGGGGCCCCGGTCCCCGGGGCATTCAACACAATCGTGCCCCGGATCCGCAAGGCCCGCATGTCCACGGACGGGCCCTGCGGACAGCCGAACGGTTGCTCACCGAGCGTCCGGGCCGCCGTGACCGAGGAGTCCTTCGTCGAGTCCCCCTGTCCCCCTTCTTTCCTGCCCACCTATCGCCCTGTACACCGAACCGCTCACCCCCTCCTCGCGTACTTTTGTACGATTACCGCACCCAAGGGGGGATGCCGCGGTGGAGGGGCGTGGATGGACGACAACGCAGCTAGACGCGGGGCGATTGGGGGGCTGAGGACCGTGACATCGGTCGCCGCGGCGGCCGTGTTGCTCGGCGGCTGCGGTTCCGGGGACGAGAAGGCGGCGGATCCAACCCTTCGGCATCCGGCCGGTCCGCGGCTCCGACCGCATCCGGCTCTCCCTAACTCCGTCGTCACCGTCCCATTCGGCATTGTGTCGCTACGCATCGCGGGCTACGCCCTATGGCCGTTCGGCCGCACTACTGCGGAACGGCCGGGCGCGGAGGCTCCGTCGTTCATCGGCAACGTCGTTTCGTCGATCATTGGCATCCCATTCGGATGGGCCAACCTCAAGCTCCCCAATCTCGCTGACGCCACTGGGGCACGAGGTGATCGCGACCGATCGAAAAATCGGCGCACACTAGATCTTGCGCACCCCCTGCGAAACGTGAGCAAGGAAGAAAAATAACCAAACCTCTCGATATCAGCACGGAAACTCTCTGACTTCCGGAGTGATGAGTTCCGATTGCGACTTAAAGACTTCAGCATCTCAACCCTCTACAAAAAGGGCGAAGTGCCTAAAATTCCCAGGCTATGACCGAATCTTGCGCGGTGAATGGCTGAATCCGTTTCGAAGCGAATAGAGTCGATGTGTAATGATGCCCAGGTCAAGTACAGGAATCGCGCATGCACGTTGATCATAGAGGCATCTAAATGAAGAAGCGCGCACGAACGCTGTCTGCTGGACTCTCGGTGGGAGTGGCCGCCCTCGCGGCAGCCGTCCTGACAACAACTCCGGCGGCTGCCGCGCTCCAGAGCTTGAGCTGGCATGTCAATAAGTCCCTTGCGTACTGTAGCTCACTGCCCCACAGGACAAGCGTGGAGCAGATGAAGCAGGCAGCGTGCAACTCTGAAGTTATCAACCTGGAGGCTCTCGTCGCCTCGGAGGCGATAGCCCGAGGCGTGGCTACGGCTGAAATTGCAGCAGGCAAGAACTGGCCTGGACCTGGCCACTGATGTTCGAGCCACAGCAATCGCAATCAATCTAATTTCTTGGGTTGCGAAGGGATAGCCCTGCTCTGAAATCATCTTCAGAGCAGGGCTATTTTGACACCAAGAGGCATTACGGCCTGAAACGCATTCAAGGCCAGGATGGAGACCTATTGGCGCGTGACCCCGGCAGAGGGCAGCCCCTACGCCCACGGCGCCGGGAACCGATTCCCCGTAGATCCAACGAAGGGATACGCACATGTCCGCAGTCCCCGAGTTCGAGTTCCGCACGTCCAACGCGTGCAAGTACAACAACAACGACCCGCGCTGTGTCGAGGTAGCCACGAACGCCCCCCGTACCGTCGTGGTCCGCAATTCCGACACCGGCCGATCGGTGGCGTTCACGGCGATCAAGTGGAGTGACTTCCTGACCGGTGCCAAGCTGGGCGAGTTCGACGTCACGACGTAGGGAGTCGTCATTTGGCAGTGAGCGTTTTCAGCTCGGCCACCGATCGGGTGACGCCGACAGGGTGCCCGCGCCGACGCGGTCGTGTTCACCGGCGACGCGGCACGGGCCGCCGGACTCGCGTCGGCACTGGCCACCGCCCGGTTCAAGGGAACCCGGCTGGCGACGGAACGCGCCTTCGACCCGCGGTTCCTCGAATCCTCGAAAGCCGCCGCAGACGACTGGGTGTTCGTCACCGCCTTCACCGACCCGACCGCCCGACCGTCCGCCCGTGCCTTCACCACGGCCTACCGCGCCCGCTACGGCACCGACCCGGGCTGGTACGCGGCGGAGGCCTACGACGCCGTGATGTTCCTGGCGGCGGCCTGCACCAAGGACGGCGCGGCGGTGACGGAACGGGGTGCCATCGCGCGCCGGATGCCCGAGATCACGTACTCCGGGATCAGTCGAACCGTCAGGTACGAGAAGGGCTACGGCTACAACCACGACGGGATGTTCGAGTTCAAGGTGGCCGACGGCGCGTTCCGGTACCTGGGGCAGTACCAGGAGGCGGCGGTTTCCTGAGCGGACAGCGGTCAGAGGCATCAGAGGCAACTGACAGACTGCGGTCATGAACCTTCACGAGAACCTGCTCGGCGGACCGCCCCCCACCCACCTCCCGGAGAACACCGAGGCGTACCGGATGCTGGAGGAGAAGTCCGCCTCACCCGCCGAGGTAGCCGCCGCCCACCCCACCTTCTCGCTCGCCTGGGCCCTGCTCGCCGAGGACGCCTTCACGGCCGGGCGAACCGTGGAGTCCTACGCGTACGCCCGCACCGGATACCACCGGGGACTCGACGCCCTGCGCCGCTCGGGCTGGAAGGGCCACGGCCCCATCCCCTTCAGCCACGAGCCCAACCGCGGCTTCCTGCGCTGCCTGGCAGCACTGGCCCGCGCGGCCGACGCCATCAGCGAAACCGAAGAGGCGGCACGCTGCTGGCAGTTCCTCAAGGACAGCAGCGACGAGGCGTACACCGAGCTGAAGCGCTAGTCACCGGCCCGCACCACCAGCCCGCCCGGCGCCCAACGCCGGCCCGCACCTCCAGCCCGTCCGGCGTTTGAGGACGAGGCCCATCAGGCCGAAGGGGGGTCTGGGGGCACAGCCCCCAGTGGCCGGTCACCCTCCTCAACCCCCACCCCCTCCAGCGGCGGAGCCGTAACGCAGCCGTGCGTCCGGCACTCCGGATGCACACACCCCGCCCCCGGCCGCCGCACCGTCGCGAACGCCAGCCCCGACCCCACCGCCAATACCCCCGCACAGACGACCATCGCCCGCCCGAACGCAGCGTCGAACAGCGCCGCCGACCGGTACGCCTCCGCGCCCATCCCCGTGACCAGCGGCAACGCCGCCACCGCCACCAGGCCCGCCACCCGCGCCGCCGCGTTGTTGACCCCGCTCGCCAGCCCCGCCCGTTCCGTCCCCACCGACGCCAGCACGCTCGCCGTGAGCGGCGCGACCAGCGCCACCAGGCCCAGCCCGAGCACCAGCACGGCGGGCAGCACATCAGCGACGTACGACGCCTCCGGGCCCACCCGCAGCATCAGCAGCATCCCCGCCGCACACAGCAGCGGCCCGACGGTCAGCGGCACGCGCGGTCCGATCCGCTCCGCCAGTTGCCCCGAGCGCGCCGACAGCAGCAGCATCAGGGCGGTCGTCGGCAGCAGGGCCGTACCGGCGCCCAGGGCCGAGAACCCGGCCACCACCTGCAGCTGGAGCGCGGAGAGGAAGAAGAAGCCGCCCAGGCCCGTGTAGACGCACAGGGTGACCAGGTTGACGGCCGTGAACTGGCGCGAGGCGAAGATGTCCAGCGGCATCATCGCGTCATCGGCGCGCCCCCGCTCGACGTAGACGAAGGCCACCCCCGCCGCGACACCCACCACCGCCGAGAGCACGACAACCACGGAACCGGACCTGGCCTCGATCAGCGCGTACGTCACCAGAGCGAGCGCCAGGGCCCCCAAGGCCGCGCCGAGGACGTCGAAGCGCCCGTGGACCGCACGTCCGTCGCCGGACTCGGGAACATGACGTACGGCGATGGGGACGCAGAACAGCGCCACCGGGACGTTGATCAGGAACACCCACCGCCAGCCCGGGCCGTCCACCAGCCAGCCGCCCAGGAACGGCCCAACCGCCGCGCCGATGCCCCCGAAGCCGGACCACAGCCCGACCGCCCGCCCCCGGTCGTCGGCGTGGAAGGAGGCCTGGATGATGGCCAGGGAGCCCGGGGTGAGGAGCGCGCCGCCGATGCCCTGGAGGGCGCGGGCGGCGATGAGGACCCCGGCGTTCGGGGCGATGCCGCAGAGCAGCGAGGCGGCGGCGAACCACACCACCCCGATCACGAAGACCTTGCGGCGGCCGTACCGGTCGCCGAGCGAACCGCCCAGCAGGATCAGCCCGGCCAGAGTCAGCATGTACGCGTTGATCGTCCACTGCAGGGCGGCCAGATCGGCGTCGAGGTCGCGGCCGATGCGGGGCAGCGCGACGTTCACGACGGTCGAGTCCAGCAGGGCCATGCTGGAGCCGAGGACGGTGGTGAGGAGGATCCACCTGCCCTGGGGCGAGGAGAGTCGAACGTCGGACATGCCTCAGGTATACAGCGAGCCCGGCGCCGTAGACAGACGCCGAGCTCGCGGAACCACCGAAAGAACCGGTGGGCTACTTGATCTTCGCGACTACTTGATCTTCGTGCCCGCCGACCGCAGGTCCTGCGTGGCCACGACGACACGCGCGGCCATGCTCGCCTCGGCCAGCTTGCCCCACGTACGCGGGTCGTAGGTCGACTTGGAGCCGACCTCGCCGTCGACCTTCAGGACGCCGTCGTAGTTGCGGAACATGTGGTCGGCGACCGGACGCGTGAAGGCGTACTGCGTGTCCGTGTCGAGGTTCATCTTCACGACGCCGTTCTCCAGCGCGGTGGCGATCTCCTCGGCCGAGGAGCCGGAGCCGCCGTGGAAGACGAAGTCGAACGGCTGGGCGCCGGCCGGCTTGCCGTACTTGGCGGCGACACCGTCGTTCAGCTCCTTCAGGAGCTCGGGACGCAGCACCACGTTGCCCGGCTTGTACACGCCGTGGACGTTGCCGAAGGACGCGGCCAGCAGGTAGCGGCCCTTCTCACCGAGACCGAGGGCCTCGGCCGTACGCAGGGCGTCGTCGACCGTCGTGTAGAGGGAGTCGTTGATCTCGTGCGAGACCCCGTCCTCCTCGCCACCGGTCGGCGTGATCTCGACCTCAAGGATGATCTTCGCGGCGGCGGCGCGGGCCAGCAGCTCCTGCGCGATGGAGAGGTTGTCGGCGAGGGTCTCCGCCGAGCCGTCCCACATGTGGGACTGGAACAGCGGGTTGCGCCCGGCCTTGACCCGCTCCTCGGAGACGGCGATCAGCGGACGTACGTACCCGTCGAGCTTGTCCTTCGGGCAGTGGTCCGTGTGCAGGGCGACCGTGACCGGGTACTTCTCGGCGACGATGTGCGCGAACTCGGCCAGGGCCACGGAACCCGTGACCATCTCCTTGCTGAACTGACCGCCGAGGAACTCCGCACCACCCGTCGAGATCTGGATGATGCCGTCGCTCTCCGCCTCCGCGAAGCCGCGCAGCGCAGCGTGCAGGGTCTGGGTCGAGGTCACGTTGATGGCCGGGTAGGCGAACTTGCCTGCCTTTGCCCGGTCGAGCATCTCGCTGTAGACCTCAGGGGTTGCGATGGGCATGTGTCCGCTCCTCGTGATGTGCGTGCGGGTTGGCGATCTGAAGAGATCCGGCGTACTGCGCGTACCTACGGCCCTGACCTAGACCTGGCTGCGAGACCTGGGAAGCGACGTCATCGTCGACCCCATCTTTCCAGACGTTTCGCCCGGTACGGAGACCGGTACCAGGCCCTGTACGGATACTCAGTCCAGGCCCAGGTCGCTCTTCGAGTACGCGAACAGATACGGCACCCCGGCGCCCTGCTCGATCTTCTCGGCGGCGCCCGTCGCCCGGTCGACGATGGTCGCGACGCCCACGACCTCGGCGCCGGCCTCGCGTACGGCCGCCACGGCGTCGAGGGGCGAGTTGCCGGTCGTGGACGTGTCCTCGACTACCAGCACGCGCCGTCCCTCGATGCTCGGCCCCTCGACGCGCTTCTGCATCCCGTGCGCCTTCGCCGCCTTGCGCACGACGAACGCGTCCAGGCGCTGCCCGCGAGCCGCGGCGGCGTGCATCATGGCCGTGCCGACCGGGTCGGCGCCCATCGTCAGCCCGCCCACGGCGTCGAACTCCAGCCCCGCCTCCGCCGCCAGGTCGAGCAGCACCTGCCCGACCAGCGGCGCGGCCTGGCCGTCGAGGGTGACGAGGCGGAGGTCGATGTAGTAATCGCCCTCGATCCCCGACGACAGGGTCACCTTGCCGTGCACGACGGCCTTGTCCTTGATCTCCCGCAGCAGCGCGCCGCGTACGTCTACGTCACTCATGCCCGCCAGCCTAGACGGGACCGTCAGAGGGCCCGCCAGGTCCAGGTCGTCGTGGCTTCGAGCGGCTCGATGGGGGTGACGAGACGTGGCAGGGTGTTGAGCCCGTTGGGCGGCCCGGTCTGCGGTTCCACGCACACGGCGGCGTCCTGCTCGTCGTACACGACGACCCATTCCTCAGGACTGGTCACCTTCAGCTCCAGGAGCTGCGGCCAGGTGAGGGTGACGTCGACACCGCCGGGCATCCCGAAGCAGTCGTCCCAGGGACCGGGCTTCGGGTCGATCCGCTTCCCGGTGGGCAGGTGGTCGTCGCCGCGCTCCTCCTGCCAGGCAGGCGTGAAGGCGACCTGCACCTCCGCCGGTACGCCGTCAGGGCTGCCAAGGCTCCGATTGAACCAGGGATGCCAGCCGATCTGCGCCGGAAAGGAGTCCCCGTACGTCTCCACGGACATGGTGAGCGTGAGGGCATCCGGAGTCAGCGCGAAGACCTGCGTGACGCGCCCGGGGTAGGGCCACGGCTCCACGAGGTCGTACGTGATGACGGCCTCGTCGGCGGTGGTGTGGGCGACACTCCAGGCATGGTCACGGGCGGTGCCGTGGATGGCGTGCGGCGGGGAGTTGAGGGGGAGTTGGCGGACGGTACCGCCGTCGAGGAACCGTCCGTCGCGGGTGCGCCCGCACCAGGGGACCATCGGGAAGCACCCGAACTTCGCGCCCTGCCGCAGCAGTTCGACTCCACCGACCCGCAACCCTCCGACCCGCCCGCCGTTCCCCGGCTGCACGGTCACCTCCGCGTCACCCGCGGCCAGCGTGATCTCATCGTTACTCACGCGACGACCCTACCGGGCCACCACCATCTCCCTCTCACGTGGCCAGGCGGCTCCCTTACAGCACCGGCCCGCATTTCCGCCCGTCCGGCGCTTGAGGACAAGGCCCGTTCAGGGCCGGCTTCTGTCCCACCCACCCGCCCCCACTGCTTCCACAGCCCAGGCCGCACCCCGCCAGAGCGAGGCCGCACCCGGCCAGAGCAAGGCCGCACCTTCCAGCCCAGGCCCGCACCCCCAGCCCGTCCGGCGCTTGAGGACAAGGCCCGTTCAGGGCCGGAGGGGGGTCTGGGGGCACAGCCCCCAGGAACGGGATGGGACGGGTAGGGGCGGCGGGGGCGAAAAACCCCCAACCACCTCAGCGCCGCTTCCGCAGCACCCGCCCCACCACAATCGCCGAAGCCACCACCAACGCCGCAGCCGGCGCAGCCCACCGCAACGTCAGATTCCCCACCACCTGCTCCGGAGGCGGCACCGGCGCGTACCGCCCCCGGGGCGGCGCATGATCCACTTCCTCCGCACTGCGCCCGATCATCGTCCGCCGCGCATGAGCGGCCTCGGCAAGCGGCTCATCAGCCTCCATGAACCGCCTGGAAACCTGCGCGCCCCCACCCTCGCCATCCTCGACGTCGTCCCCCTCACCCTCGCCGAGGTCAACGTCATCGGAACCATCAACCTGGGGAATCGGGATCTCCACCACCGCCGAAATCCCCTCGGATTCCGAGGCCTCCCCGGCGGTCTCCCCGCCGTCCTCCTCGGCAGCCTCCCCCAGCCCCTCCCCGAACCGCCGCAGCAACCGCACACCCGCCGCGGCGACCGCGTCCGCAGGAAGCTCGGTCAGCCGCCCGTCGGCCGTCACCGTGCCCCCGAACACCAACGCCGAACCGCTCTCGCCCGAGTCCTCGGCCTCCCGCACCCGCAAGGTCAGGGCCAGCTTCACCGACCCGCCCCCACGCACCTCGACGGCGTCACCCTCGACGACGTAGGCGTACTCCCCACCGTCGTCCGGGCCACCCTGACCGTCCTGGCCGCCCTGCCCGTCCGCGACAGCGACCCGCAGGGACCCGCGATAAGTGATCGCGTGCCCAGCGATACGCACCTTCAGCCGCCCGGCGACCCCGGCGGCGGCAGGCTCGGTGCCCGCGTCCCGCTGGAGTCCGGGGACCGCGCGGGCGACGCGCGCGGGGTCGGCGAGTACGTCCCTCAGCCGCCCGACCGCAACCGGAACGAACACCTCATGGTCCATGAAACCCGAGAGTACCCAGCGTGGCCCGGGTCACACCCGCGCATCCGGGGATTCCGACGCCATCCCCGAGGTACCAACACCCACGCGGCCCCACAAACCGCCACAAGCCCAGCGACCTGCTCCTACGCCCCTCCTCCCTCCCTTCCCCTCCCTCAGTACCGCGGGTGCACCAACGTCGACGCCCGCAGCCCCACCACCCGCATCCGCGCCGCGGCCCGCGCGTCCGCCGCCAGCCCCGCCTGGGTGAGGGTCCGCAGCCGGGGCCCGGTCGCCCGGTCCACCCACAGGCGGGGGGCGGGCCCCTCGGCCGTGGCCAGCACGAAGCCCCAGTCCTGCAGGGCGTGCGCCGTCCTGGACGCCGTACGGTCCGGGCCGGAGGCGAAGCCGGCGTCGCGGCCGGCCGCGCTGTGGGCCACGCAGTAGGGCGTGGTCCGCAGCCCGGCGGCCCGGAGGGTCGTCTCGACGGTCCAGAACGCGCGCGGCCGCGAGGAGACCGACCCGCCGTGCACGACCAGCCGGCCGCCGTCGGTCAGCACCTGCCGCGCCAGCCCGTAGAACTCCTGGGAGTACAGCTTCGTACTCGCCGTGATGCCCGTGCCCGGCAGATCCGAGATGACGACGTCGTAGGCGGCCCGCGCGCCGCGCAGCAGCCGGAAGGGGTCCGCGGTCGTCACATGGACGCGCGGGTCGTCGAACGCGTGCGCGTTCAGGGCGGAGAGCGCCGGGTCCTGGCGCGCCAGCCGCACCACGCCCGCGTCGAGCTCGACGACGTCCACCCGCCGTACGCCCGGATGGCGCAGCACCTCACGCGTGGCGAGCCCGTCGCCGCCGCCGAGGACGAGCACGCGCGCGTGCGGGCCGTTCATCGCGGGGTGGACGAGCGCCTCGTGGTAGGCGCGCTCGTCGCGCCCGCCGACGCGCAGGCGGCCGTCCAGGAACAGGTTCAGCGGCCGGCCGTCGGTGCCGCCCGTGAGGACGACCTCCTGGACGTCGGTCCGCAGCGCCACCCGTACGTCGTCGCCGTACACCGCGTGCCGGGCGGCGCGTTCGAAGTCGTCGACGAGTACGGCGGCGGCCGCCAGCAGCCCGATCACGGTCAGGTTCGCCACCACCAGCAGCCAGCGTCCGCGCCGGGTGAGGTCCCGCCGGAACAGGCCGAGGACGAGGGCGCCGCCGACGAGCGCGTTGACCGTGCCGGTGAGCAGGGCGCCGGTGAGCTGGCCGAGCCAGGGGAGCAGGAGGAACGGGAAGGCCAGGCCGCCGACCAGGGCGCCCACGTAGTCCGCGGCGAACAGGTCGGCGACGGCGCCGCCCGCGTCCTGGCGGCGGATGCGCTGGATCAGCTCCATGAGCAGCGGCACCTCGGCGCCGATCAGGAGGCCGATGGCGAGGGAGAAGGTGACGAGGAGGATCCGGGGGCCGTTCGCCCACAGGCCGCCCCAGTCGCCCGTCCACGCGAACACCGCGTAGAGCGCCATGGCGCTGCAGCCGCCGACCAGCGCGAGCGCGGCCTCGACCGCGGCGAAGCCGGCCGCGGCGCGGCAGCGCAGGCGTTTCGCGGCGAGGGAGCCGATGCCCATCGCGAACACCATCACGGAGAGCACGACGGACGCCTGGGTGACCGAGTCGCCGATCAGATACGAGGCGAGCGCGACGAGCTCCAGCTCGTACACCAGTCCACAGGCCGCACAGACGAAGGCACCGGCGAGGACGAGGAACCGGCCGAGGCCGGGCCGGACGGGCAGCCGCGCGGGGCTGCCCCAGGACGGGGGGATGCCCGGCGGGGCCGGCACGTGCGGTTCGATCACGCTGGGAACGCTACGTCACACCCTCGGTGCGCTTCGTCACCCACACGTGTGGTCTCTGTTTACGCGGCGGAAACCGGTGTGAAGGCCCGCACCCACCGCTCAACGGGCCGCCGCCACCCGCACCCCCACCCGTGTCCTGGTCGCCACCAGCTGCCCGTCCTGCGGATAGGCGTGCCAGGTGCGCCAGTGCACCTGGCCCTCGTGGCGCTGGGCCAGCATCGCGGTGAAGGCGTGCGGGCTGCCGGGGAAGACGCCGGCGAGGCCGTGCGGATGGTCGGCGACCAGGGCCAGCAGTTCCTGGGCGCGCCCGGCGAACGACCCCGGCGACAGGACCTCGACTCTCGCCGCGAACTCGTACTCCCAGTCGTCGACCCGCTTGGCCACGCCGAGCGGGAGGGGGGTGCGGGATCCCGGGATGCACGCGACCGTCTCCGAACAAACGCCCTGTCGCTCCTCCAGGAGCACCTGGTGGGAGGCGCCGAGGAGTCTCAACTGGAGTTTCGCGTCCGACAGTTCGATGTCGAGGGTGGCGAGGGCGGGCAACGGCTCCCGGCCCAGGGCCCAGGCGAGGTCGGCCGCGCGCGTGTCGCTGTAGGTGGTGTTCAGGGTCGTGAGCATGGATCGGCTCCGCTAGCACGCAAAGGGAGGTGTGTGTGTCGGGCGCGCCCCGGTCGACACAGGTCGTCGACACCGGAAGGTCGGCCCGGTCAGCCCAGTCATCAGAAGGAATATCCGGTGACATCCATTGAATTCCATGGATATCCGGGGAGATCCGGGGAGATCCATGGACATCCAAAGGCTGTGTTGATGGTCTAGAGGGAATCATGAACGGTGGCGCCGCCACAGCGTTTTTACCCAACTTCGTGGGGTTTCCATCCCTCAGGGGGCTTCACAGCTCAACTGTTCAACCGCGGCGTACGCCCGAGCGTGCGACGGACGGCCACGAGCCGGTCGTACGAGCGCCCGCCGGGACGACGTGCGTACACGTCGTCCCGGCGGGCGTTCACCCTGCGGTCGGATGCGGTTCCCCCTTCCGGAGCTCAGCTGCCCCGTGTCAGCTGCCTCCACCGCATCCGCCCCCGCCACCCCCGCAGGACGATCCACCGCCGCACGACGAGCTTCCTCCGCAGGACGAGCTCGAACCGCACGACGAACTGCTCCCGGAGTCGCCGGAAGCGCTGGAACCCGCCGCTCCCCCGGCCCACCAGCTGTCGCTTCCCCCGCTCCCACGCCTCTGCCGGCTGTGCCCCGAGTGGAGCGACTGCCGGCTCCCCCGCGCACCCCGGACCACCGCGGACACCAGGGCCGCCATGATGAACAGGACCACCACAATGACAAGGGCGATGAAGGCTACGGCCATGACGTCACCCTCCTTTCGTTCCCCGGAGGCGGCCCCCCGTGGGCGCCTCGTCGTCTTGCGTGACGTGGGGATGCCCGCGTGTCTCACCTGCCAAAGCAGAGTTGAGGAAGTCCAGAGCTTCGGCGCAGGATGACGACCATGACCAGCAGCGCACGCCCCTTCCTCAATCGCCGGCTCGCCGAGTTCGGGACGACGATCTTCGCCGAGATGTCGGCGCTCGCCGTCTCCACCGGCTCGATCAACCTGGGCCAGGGTTTCCCGGACACCGACGGCCCCGAGGAGATCCGCGAGGCGGCCGTACGGGCGCTGCGCGACGGCCGCGGCAACCAGTACCCGCCGGGTCCTGGCGTCCCCGAGCTGCGTACGGCGATCGCCGCGCACCAGGAGCGCCGGTACGGACTGTCGTACGACCCCGACCGAGAGGTCCTGGTGACGGCGGGCGCGACGGAGGCCATCGCGGCGGCCCTGCTGGCGTTGCTGGAGCCGGGCGACGAGGTGGTCGCCCTGGAGCCCTACTACGACTCCTACGCGGCATGCATCGCGATGGCGGGCGCCGCGCGGGTGCCGGTCACACTGCGCCCCCACGACGGCTCGTTCCGCCTCGACCTGGACGAACTCCGGGCAGCGGTGACCCCCCACACCCGCCTGCTCCTGATCAACACCCCGCACAACCCGACGGGCACGGTCCTGACCCGCGACGAGCTGACCGCCATCGCGCAGCTCGCCGTGGAGCGCGACCTGCTGGTGGTCACCGACGAGGTGTACGAGCACCTGGTCTTCGACGACGCCGAACATCTGCCGCTGGCCTCCTTCCCGGGGATGCGCGAACGGACGGTCTCTATCGGGAGCGCCGGGAAGACGTTTTCGTTCACCGGATGGAAAGTGGGCTGGGTCACATCCACGCCGGACCTGGTGACGGCGGTGCGCTCGGCGAAGCAGTTCCTGACGTACGTGGCGTCGGGCCCGTTCCAGTACGCGGTGGCGGAGGCCCTGACCCTCCCGGACAGCTACTTCGACGGCCTCCGCGCCGACCTCCACCGCAAGCGCGACCTGCTCGGCGACGGCCTGCGCGCGGCCGGGTTCGAGGTCTACCAGCCCCAGGGCACGTACTTCATCACCACTGACATCACCCCGTTCGGCGAGAAGGACGCCTACGCGTTCTGCCGCGCCCTCCCCGAACGCTGCGGCGTCGTCGCCATCCCCAACTCCGTCTTCTACGACGACCAGGCCGCCGGCCGCAGCCAGGTCCGCTTCGCCTTCTGCAAGAAGGACGACGTCCTCGTCGAGGCCGGCAGCCGCCTGCGGCGCCTGGCTTCCTGAACCCGCTCCCCTTCGCACCCCACAGCGTCCGTGGGGAGTTTCTCCGCCGTACCCCTCCTGTTGGCCAGGTCTGGCTACCTTCGCCTCGCCCCGGTCCGGTACAGGAGAGGTACATCCATGAGCACGCCGATCCACCGCACCTCGACACGGCAGTCCGCAGCGGTCCTGGCATCGGCCCGGCACCGTGAGGGAGGGAGCCGGACCGGGAGTACGTCCGCACGCCCGCCGGAGCGCGCCTTACTGGAGATGCAGTCCCGCGCCGGCAACCGGGCCACGACCGCGATGGTGCAACGCGTCCGGGACACCGAGAGAGGGAATGCGGCGGCGAACAGCGACGCGTCCCCCAAGGCGAAGAAGAACTACCGCGACCGGATCGCCGCGCTCCTCGACAGGTTCAAGAAGAATCTCGAACCCATCGACACCTTCATCAAGGGCTTCCAGACCCCCACCAACGCGGGCTTCACCCAGCAGGCCGCCGTCGCGGCCAATGAGGGCCTCAAGCACTCCGCCGCCGCCTCGGGGGCGTCCGCGGCGTCGGGCAACCTCCTCACGGAGGCCGCCGGCACCGTGGTCAACGGCATGGACGCGTACAAGAACATGAAGGACGCCAAGAAGCACGAGACCGGGGCCGACCACCACAAGGCGAAGAAGAAGGCCAAGACCAAGGGGGTCGACACGGTCGTCGGCGCCGCCGGTTCGGGAAGCTACAGCGCCGCCATCGCCAAGGAGGTGACCAAGATCCAGAAGGCGGCGGACGCGGCAGTGTCATCCGAGGCGAGCGGTATCGCCAGCGCTTCCGTCGGCGCGATCAAGGGCATGCGGGCCGCCTTCCGTATCGGGGGAGCGGCCAGCAAGTACAAGCAGATCAAGAAGCTGGGAGATCCCCATCTCGTCCAGGCGGGGGCACTGGCACGGCTGAACGAGTCGCGCGAGCAGGCCAACTGGGCCGCAGCGGAGGCTTACGTCGCGCTGGACTCGTACTGGAAGCATGAGGGCCCGGAACGGCTGGAGCTCGTTTCCGAGGCCATCGACGCGGCCTGGGAGGCGATGAGTGAAGCCCGTGACGCCGGCGAGACCCTCCAGCACGCCGAGAACGACGTGGAAAAGCTGAGCACGGTGCAGCAGTACGCGAGGAAGAAGCAGCTCACCAAGATCGGCAAGGAGGCGGCCGGTGGCGGGGGCGAGTCCGTCAAGGCCGCAGCCGGCGTCGTGACGGCGGTCGCGGCGGGAACAGTCGGGCTGGCGAGCAACCCGGTCGGCTGGGGCCTCGCCGGGGCCGGGGCCGGTCTCGTCCTCGGCGTCACCATGTACAAGGCGCTCCGCGCCGCCACGAAGCGCTACGAAGAGGTCCACCACCCCGAGCGCTGGGCACCGCAGGGCGGGACCCCGGCGGAGGCGGCCTCCCGCACGGAGTCACTGAAGCACGCGCTGAAGTTCTGGAAGAAGGTGTCGAAGGGGGAACGCCAGGCCATGGCGCGGGAGATCTACGCCTTGGCGGCGGGCTCCGACATCTCCGGGAACACCACGGCCGAGATGCGGGAGTCCGCCAGGTCCCTGCTCATCGCCCTCAAATCCGGCCCCGCCAAGCACAAGCTGGAGCCGGACGCGTGGGCCGAGACCCTCAACGACCCGGCGAAGACGTCCGGTTGGATCGCGGAGATAGCGGAGCAACTGGCCTCGGGGTGACCTCGAGCGGGCCGGCTACCGGGCCGTGCTTTCCACTCCTTGGGACAAATGGCGAGATTCTTGACACGCGATCGGAGTCGATCGAGGATCTTCAAGCTCCTGCCACACCGGCCACCCACTCCCCTCCCGCCTGTACACAGTGACGCGGGGATGGACGGCGCTCCGTCTCTCGTTTCCGGGTCCGTCAGGAACCGGGCCCTGAGCGCAGGCAGCTCGCGGACCGCATCCGGCGCCTCCGCCGAGCCATGTGGCAGGCCCAGGAGGAGAGACGTGGGTACATCCCGATCTGTCAGATCGCTCGCCGTCGCCGCGAGTGCCGCTGTGCTGTGCGCCGTCGTGCCCGCGTCGGCCGCCGTCGCGGACGACACCGGTGCCGTGATCACGTTCGACGGCATAACCTCCGCCGCCGGAGGCGACGGCACGGTCAGCGCCGGACAGCCGGTCACCGGCACAACCGATGTCACCTTCACGGTGCACGCGGACCCGGGCGACGAGCCGACCGTGGCCGTGGTCAGCATCACGGGCAGCGTCATGGATGAGGGCACCGGCACGGTCAAGCAGACGTTCAGTCTGGCCCCGGGCGACTGCCTGCCCTCCTGCACCCTGCACGCGACCCTGGACACCGCCGCCACCCAGCAGTTCGGAGGCTCCGCGAACGGGGTGGCCGCGCCGCTGGTGAACGACGGCGCGAACTCCGTCCACGTCGAGGTGGACAGCCCCCGCCCGCGGAGCATCACAGCCGACACCGCCGTTACCGTCGACAACGAGCGGCCGGTCGTCACCCTGCCCGATCTGCCCGGCGAGGACGCCTGGACCAGCCACAAGCCCGTGGGCCTGTCCGCGGACGGCGAGTTGTCCCTGCGAGCCACCGCGACCGGCGCGGGCGGTGTCTCGCGCGTGCGGTACTTCAGCCCCCTCAGAACCTGGCCCGCCCCTGTCGAGCTGACCGATCCGGACGGCGACGCGACGTGGACCACCACACTGAACACGAGCACGGTCCCGGCCGGCCTTTACGCCGGAGACCTCTTCGTCGTGGCCTACGACAAGGACGGCCGCGCGGGTTCACCGGTCCCGGCCGTCACCCTGGTCGACCACGGCTTCACCATCACGCCGAAGCTCGGCAGCGTCATCCGCCCGGACCAGACGCCGGTGATCGTGAACTACGCCTACCCGTCGGCGCTCAACAAGACGTTTCCGCACAACCTCAACTACGCCTACCCGGTGAGCACCACCGTGTCGCTCGACGGCAAGGCACGGACGACGACGCCGGTCGGCGCCTACACCTACCCGGGAAACACCGAGGGCTTCATCGCCGACTCCGGCCAACTCCCCTACGGCACCCACACGTTGACGTTCGACACGGTCGACAACCGCGGCGCCCACGGCCGGGCGGACCTGCCGGTCAGGGTGGTGTCCGAGGTCACGCCGACCTGGACGGACGGCTTCCAGGACTTCGTCGTGGCCGGCACCAGCCGGAAGTTCGCCGTCACGACCTCCGCCGCCGACGGCGTCAGCCGGGCCGAGCACTGGACCCTCGACGTCGACGGCACGACGTTCGCCACCGGCAGCTATCCCGCGCGGCCCTCCGGCACCTGGAAGGCCACGACCATCGGGGTGCACGACGTCACGCTGACCACCGTCTCCCAGTACGGCGACACCACCGTCAGCGGTCTGCCGCTCCGCGTCGTGGCCGCCACGACGACCCGGCTGGCCGGTCCGGCGACCAGCGTCTACGGCGGCAAGGCGACCTTCACGGCCACCGTGACCCAGACCGGCGCGAAGCCCGCGGCCGGCGCCAGGGTCGGTTTCCAGTACAAGCGGACGGGAACCACCGTCTGGAAGACCCAGGCGACCGTCACCGCGGACAGCACCGGCAAGGCCTCCTACACCACGACCGCCAAGTACAACGGTGTCTGGCGTGCCGTCACCGCGGCGAAGAACCTGACATGGACGTCCTCGACCAGCCAGACCCTGACCTCGGGCGTCAGGGCCGTGCTCACGGTCAGCAGGCCCGCCACCACCGCGGTCCACGGCAGGCCCGTCTCCTACACCGCACACAGCTCCCCCTACGTCCAGGGCACCGGACTGCTCTTCCAGGCCCGCCAGAAGGACGGCACATGGGCGACCCTCACCAGGGCCACCCTCACCACCGACGGCAGCGCCCCAACGAAGATCACCTTCTTGCGCACAGGGACATGGACGCTCCGGGTCTACCGCCCGGCCACCACCGGCCTGGTGAGCACGTACTCCTCGTCCTGGACGGTCAGGGTCAGCTGATCCGGAGGCCGACGGCCCGGCGCGCACGCCACGGGTGGGTGGCGTTGCTGCCGGGCCGTCAGTCACTCACGCGGTCTCACTTCCCGTGCAACGCCTTGCGGCGACGTCCGCGAAGCACCAGCAGGCCGCCGGCGGCGATGACCAGCAGGCCACCGAGGCCGCTGTAGGTGACAGCGCTGCTCGCCCCGGTGGAAGCCAGGGGGCCGGACGTGCTGCCGTTCGGGGTCGGCCCGCCGACGGGTGCGCCGTTCTCCGTCTGCGCCTGTGCCTCCGCCTGTGCCCGGGTGCCGGTCGTGCCGGAAGCGGGGGCAACCGGTGTGGCGGCGGTCGGGGTGGGGGCGGGGACGGCCTTGTCAGCGCGGGCGGTGCCCGGCGCGGACTTCAGCTGAAGGGTGGTGATCGAGTACGGCGGCAGCGTCTGTGCGGCCGCCGTGCCCCGCTTCGCCGTCGTCAGGGCAGTGCCACCCTTGGCATACGACACGGTCGTGACCGACCCTGCGGCCGGGGTGAATCCGGCGTACGAGAGCGACACCTGGGCCGCGTTCTGCGGGCTCTTGTTGATCAGCATGACGTTCAGACCGCCGTTGCGGCTGCGCACCGCGTGCACAGCGACCGACGATGTGCCCGAGGACGACTTGACCATGGTGTCGCCGGGCTGTGCCAGTGCGGTCAGCGAGCGGATGCCCCAGTAGGTGGGGAAGGGCGTCTCGCGCGCCGGTTGGCACTTGCCCCCGGCGCAGGTGCCGGCGGAGAGAATGCCCCCGTCCTGGTAGTCGGTCTGGCCGTTGACGGTGGTGGGTGCTTCGCTCGTGCCGTTGTGCAGGTTCCACCAGTCCACGTTGGTGGCGCCGTGCTCGAACCAGCTCATGTAGGTGTCCGGCGCGAACAGGGCTGCGGCCTGGCTGGTCAGGGCGGGCGAGAACGCGGCGTCGGTCTCGGTGACCGAGATCTCGACCGAGGCGGCGTGCGAGCCCGCGTACTTGGCGATCAGCGAGCGCAGCGTGGACGTGACACCGGCGATCTTGGAGGGGGTCTTCAGCAGGTCGGCCGTGGTGGTGCCGCCCGGATACCAGTGGACGATGCCGAAGTCGATCGACTTTCCCGCGATGGAGAGCACCGTGTTGTTCCAGTCGGCGCTGTCACCGGGAGCCTTCACCGAGTCCGGCCAGCCGCTGGGGGTGGTGAGCACCGCTCCGATCTTCACCTTCGGGTCCACGGCCTTCATCGCCTTCGCGTAGGCGACCAGGTTCTTCCCGTACTCCGTCGGGCTTTTGTCGGCGTGCTTGTCGATCTCCCAGCCCTTGCCGTCGCTGTAGTGCCCGTTGCCGTAGACCTCGTTGCCGATCTCCCAGTACTTCACGCCGTAGCCCTTGTCGACGTTGGCGTACTTGACCCAGTCGGCGGCCTCCTGGGGGGTGCCGGAACCGTAGTTCGCGGTCACGATCGGCTGGGCGCCGACCTTCTTCGCGGTGGCCATGAAATGGTCGAAGGTGGTGTTGGGCACGATCCAGCCGCCGTCCTCCATGGTGTGGGTCTTCCAGTGGTAGCCGTCCGCGCCGGAGCCGCCGGGAAAGCGCAGCTGCCGAACTCCCGCGCCTTTCATCAGCGAGGTCACCTTGGCGGTGCCCATGTTCTCGTCGCCGACGCCCGTGTTGAGGCCGACCCCGCTGCTGGGCACCGTGCCCAGGGAGGTACGGGCATCCACACGGATACCGACGGTCGCCGCGGCGCCCGCACTGGGCGCCAGCGCTCCGACACCGGCCGAGGCGGCGAGCACCGCCACCGCCCCCACGACAAAGCGCCGACGCATCCGGCTACGGCGCGGCGTGCGCCCCCGAGGCATCAGCTGCTCGGCGGATCTCGGGTCGTCAGGTGACACGTAGTGCTCCGATCAGGTGTTCACACAGAGGGCGTAGCGCCGCAGACCACGGCTTGCCCTCGTCGGTACACCCCTCAGTGGCCGGCCAGAGCGAAAAGGTTGCCGTCTCAAACTCTTTTTCGCCGAGACGCGGTCGCACCGTCTCACCGGACCCGATGACCCCGTGCCCCGGTGCCACGCCTGGGCTCCGTTTCCACCTCGCCGGCGCGAACCATCACATGCTTCCGGCCGCACAGCAGCTTGACCTCGATCAGGTCCTCCGGCTCCCGCTCCTGCCGCACCCCGCCCTCCTCCCGGTCACCTCGGCGACGGCGGTATCAGCCCTTCAAGTCGCCTACGAGCGAATCGCGAATCGACATCGGCCGACCCGGAAACGGCGAGAAGCCCGGCCTTCCGGCCGGGCTTCTCCGCGAACGGGCACGACTACGCTTCGTCGTCCTCGGGCTTCTCCGCGTCATCGGCGTCCGGCTCCAGGCCGAGCTGCTCGACGAGCCACTTGTCGAACTCGATCGCGGCCCGCACCCAGCTCACGGTCGACGAAACGAAGTGCTCCAGGCTGACGCCCGTACCGATCAGCATCTGCGCCTCGCCGATCAGGCGAACGGTGCCGTCGTCGTGCGTGTGGCTGTACACCTTGGGCCACAGGGTCCGGCGGTTCCAGTCGTCGATCGACTCGAGAAGCGCGGGCTTCCCCTCGATCGGGTGGGGCCGGTCGTAGAACGTCCGCACCGAGAAGACCTGCTGGTCACCCTCACCGCGGAACATGAAGTAAGTACGGAACTGCTCCCACGGCGCAGCGAGGTCACCCTCGTCGTCGACGACGTACTTCAGCTCCATCTGTTCGAGGAGCTGCTTCACAAGGTCCTGATCCGGAACGACGGGGCCCGCCGGTCCTTGGGACTGCGGATCGGGCTGGCCCCCGAAGTTCGGAATCGAGGACGGGTCGATGGTCACCGTGAATTTCCCTTCGTACGGATTCCGCCATCCTCTCCCATGCGGGGCGGGGCGTGGCAACCCCCGCCCCTGACGGTTCACCGATGGTTGGCGTAATTCAGCTCAGAATTCCGCTCAGAGCGTTTTTTCACTCGCCGGCCCCACGATCAGCCCCTCCCCGAACGCGTCCACGCGGACCGTGTCGCCGTCCTTGACCTCGCCCGCCAGGATCTCCTTGGCGAGGCGGTCGCCGATCGCCGTCTGGATGAGGCGGCGCAGCGGGCGGGCGCCGTACGCCGGGTCGTTGCCCTCGGCGGCGAGCCAGGCCAGGGCGGCCGGGGTGACGTCGAGGGTGAGGCGGCGCTCGGCCAGACGCTTGGCGAGGCGGTTGATCTGGAGGGCCGCGATGCGCTCCAGTTCCTGCCCGTTCAGGGCGGAGAAGACGACCAGGTCGTCCAGTCGGTTCAGGAACTCCGGCTTGAAGGAGACCCGGACCACCTCAAGCACCTGCTGCTTCTTCTCCTCCTCCGACGTCAGCGGGTCGACCAGGAACTGGCTGCCCAGGTTCGACGTCAGGACGAGGATCGTGTTGCGGAAGTCGACGGTGCGGCCCTGGCCGTCCGTGAGGCGGCCGTCGTCCAGGACCTGGAGGAGGACGTCGAAGACCTCCGGGTGGGCCTTCTCGACCTCGTCCAGGAGCACCACGCTGTACGGGCGGCGCCGCACCGCTTCCGTCAGCTGGCCGCCCTCCTCGTAGCCGACGTAGCCGGGCGGGGCGCCGACGAGGCGGGCGACGCTGTGCTTCTCGCCGTACTCCGACATGTCGATGCGGATCATGGCCCGCTCGTCGTCGAAGAGGAAGTCGGCCAGCGCCTTCGCCAGCTCCGTCTTGCCGACACCCGTCGGGCCCAGGAAGAGGAAGGAGCCGGTCGGGCGGTCGGGGTCCGCGATACCGGCCCTGGTCCGCCGTACGGCGTCCGAGACCGCCTGGACAGCCTCCGACTGGCCGATGAGCCGGCGGCCCAACTCCTCCTCCATGCGCAGGAGTTTCTGGGTCTCGCCCTCCAGGAGACGGCCGGCCGGGATGCCGGTCCAGGCGCCGACCACGTCCGCGATGTCGTCGGGGCCGACCTCCTCCTTGACCATGGTGTCCTTGGACGCCTCCTCCTCTGCCTCCGAGGCTTCCTCCAAGTCCCTTTCCAGGGTGGGGATCTCGCCGTAGAGCAGCTTGGAGGCGGAGTCGAAGTCGCCGTCGCGCTGGGCCCGTTCGGCCTGGCCGCGCAGTTCGTCGAGCTTCTCCTTCAGCTCGCCGACCCGGTTGAGGGACTGCTTCTCCTTCTCCCAACGGGCCGTCAGACCGCGCAACTCCTCCTCCTTGTCGGCGAGATCGCGGCGCAGCCGTTCCAGGCGCTCGCGCGAGGCCGGGTCGGTCTCCCTCTCCAGCGCGAGTTCCTCCATCTTCAACCGGTCAACGGCACGCTGCAGTTCGTCGATTTCGAGGGGGGAGCTGTCGATCTCCATGCGGAGGCGGGACGCCGCCTCGTCGACCAGGTCGATCGCCTTGTCGGGGAGGAAACGGGAGGTGATGTAGCGGTCGGAGAGCGTCGCCGCCGCGACCAGCGCGCTGTCGGCGATGACCACCTTGTGGTGGGCCTCGTACCGGCCCTTGAGGCCGCGCAGGATCGCGATCGTGTCCTCGACGGAGGGTTCCGCGACCAGGACCTGCTGGAAGCGTCGCTCCAGGGCGGGGTCCTTCTCGATCCTCTCGCGGTACTCGTCCAGTGTGGTCGCGCCGACCATGCGCAGTTCGCCGCGCGCCAGCATCGGCTTCAGCATGTTGCCGGCGTCCATCGCGGAGTCGCCGCCGGCGCCCGCTCCGACGACGGTGTGGAGTTCGTCGATGAAGGTGATGATCTGGCCGTCGGAGTCCTTGATCTCCGCCAGGACCGTCTTCAGGCGCTCCTCGAACTCACCCCGGTACTTCGCCCCGGCGACCATCGCGCCCAGGTCCAGCGACACCAGCCGCTTGTTCTTCAGGGACTCCGGGACGTCGCCCTTCACGATGCGCTGGGCGAGGCCCTCGACGACGGCCGTCTTGCCGACGCCGGGCTCGCCGATGAGGACCGGGTTGTTCTTCGTACGGCGCGACAGCACCTGCACGACCCGGCGGATCTCCTGGTCACGGCCGATGACCGGGTCGAGCTTGCCCTCCCGGGCCGCGGCCGTGAAGTCCGTACCGAACTTCTCCAGGGCCTTGTACTGGCCCTCGGGGTCGGCTGTGGTCACGCGACGCCCTCCCCTGCTCTTCTGGAACGCGTCCAGCAGCTTTTTCGCGCCGGCGCCCTGCTCGGAGAGTACGTCCCCGGCGGGGCCGCCCTTCGCCGCGATGCCGATGAGGAGATGCTCGGTGGAGAGGTACTCGTCGCCGAGCTCCTTCGCCCGTTCGGCCGCATCGGCGATGACCGAAAGAAGTTCCCTGTTCGGCTGTGGGGGCGCGACGGTCGAACCGGTCACGCTGGGCAGGCTCGCGAGGACGCGCTCGGCACCGGAGCGTACGGCCGCCTGGTCGGCGTCGGTCGCGACCAGCAGGTCGACGATGTTCTCGTTGTCCTCCCCCGCGAGCAGCGCCAGCAGCAGGTGCGCGGGGGTCAGGTCCGGGTGCCCCCCGGACACGGCCCTGCTGGTGGCCGCGTTGATCGCGTCCCGGCTCCTGTTGGTCAGCTCGGCGTCCACGGTCGCTGTCTCCCTTCCCTGTACTGGTCCCAGTCCTGACTGACACAGCCAACGTACACAAAGTTGAGTCTATTCCACTCAAGGTGCGAGTGGGGGCGGCCGGACAGACGGAAAAACCGCCCATCCTGGATGACGGATGGACGGCGGAAACGGCGACAGGGAACGGCTGCTTTCAGCCAAGGAGATAGATGCCGTACCCGTATCGGGTGACACCCAAACCCCGAAATTTCACCAGAAATAGCAGCGGCGTCACCGTGTTCAGGTCACGGTGACGCCGCTACTGGGGGGAAGCACCTGAGCGATCTACTGCGACGGGGGAATCGCGTCAGGCACTGCGGGGGGTGGCTGAGATGGTCTGTACGTCCTGGATATCGGGGAGATCCGGGATGTCGGGGTGGTCCAGCCGGTGGTCGCGCTGATCCAGGTTCACAAAGATCATTCCGTACCGAATCGCACACCGTACGGGCTGCGGCGCCCCCCGAGGCCGCCGCAGACACCGGTATGCCCTCACGTCCTCTTCGTCGTCCCGCGTCACGACGACCGGCTCTCCGAACACGGTCACCATCAGCGAGTCACCGCTGTGGGGGATGGCGGTGACCAGGTCGATGAAGTGCCAGCCGGAGCGGTAGGCGGTGGCCATTTCGCGACGGAAGGAACGGTCGTCGGGTGGATTTGTCATGTCAGTCCCAAACGCTGTCAAACAGACCGTTGGAGGACTGCGCAACGCTGTCACCGGCAACTACGGCATGCGTGCTCGCCGGCGGCCAGACACTGTCCGCCCTACTGTCACCCTCCGCACCGGACAGACCACCCAGTGCTCCGAAGGTCGCGACGGCGGAGAAGGCGGCGACAAGCACCCAGCGAAGCATTTTCTTACGCATAATCGGCTTCGTCCTCACTTGAAGGTCCCTCTTTCCCCCGTCGAGTAAGACGATGGCTCATTCGGGCACGTCATGGCCACACAATCGATGCATCATGTTCCTGCACGTTCAGGACCCTGGGGGGTGGAGATTTGGCGATGAATGGGACTAAAGCGACACATCCTCACGGGGTGACCGCGTTGTGCGAGGAGGGAAGCCGTCTTTATGCGGCCGCTTTGCGCACCGGGCGCATCGCCCGCGCGGAAGTTTCGAACACTCCCTGTCTGATGGAGTTCGCCCTCCTTCAGCCCGATCCCGACGACCCGACCTGGCTGCGGCCGGTACCCCCGTCGGTGGCTCTTACCCAGCGGCTGGACCCCATAGAGCGCGAGATCAGCGAGCGCAGAAGGCACTCGATCGAACTGGTTGACTCGTTCGAACCGTTCATGGCCCTCACCGCCCAGCCGGCGGAGGGCACGCACGCGATCACCGTGCTGGAGGGCAACGACCGGATCAACGCCGCTCTCAACCTCGCCACGGCCCAGTGCCAGACCGAGATGCTCACCGTCCAGCCCAGCCAGGGTGGCGCCCGCCCGGAGCGCAGTCTCCTCCAAGGGCTGGAGCGCGACCGCCCGCTGATCGAACGTGGTGTGAAGCTGCGCACCCTCTATCAGCACACTGCCCGCTACAACCCCGAGCGCCTCGCGTACGTGGACCAGTTCACCGACGGCAAGGTCGAATACCGCACGATCGACGAGCTGGTCGAGCGCCTCATCATCTGCGACGAAACGGTTGCCTTCATCCCCGTGCGCGACGACCGGCAGGTCGCCCTGGAGCTGCGGCACACGGGTCTGGTCCGCTATCTCATCAAGGTGTTCGAATTCATGTGGAACCGCGCGGTCCCGCTGAGCGCCGGCGCCCCCTACGAAACCGCGCCCGACGGCATCACCGACATCCAGCACTCCATCGCCAAGCTCCTCATCGAGGGCCACGTCGACGAAGCCATCGCCCGCCGCCTCGGGATGAACGTACGCACCTGCCGCGCCCACATCGCCAAGCTGGCCACCGCCCTGGGCAGCGGCAGCCGCGCCCAGCTCGGGTTCCTGATCGCGCAGTCGGGGATCCTCGACCAGGAACACTGAGCACAGCTGAGCACAATGGAGCCAAAGGGAGTCACCTGTGACCGCACGGCACCCGCACGGGGCCGAGGAACTGTGCGAGGCAGGTATGAACCTCTACGTCCGCGCGCTCCGCGACGGCCACGTCGCGCCGGACGAGGCCGGGAGCACCCCCTGCCTGATCGACTTCGGGCTGCTCCGGCCCGACCTCGAGGATCCGCGCCTACTGCGCCCGCTGGCCCCCGCGGTGGCCCTTTCCCGGTTGCTGCGCGAGAGCGCAGAGGACATGGCCAGGAGGCGTCAGCAGGAAGCAGTGCTGGCCGAGGCCTTCGAGCCGCTGATGCGCGTCGACGTTCCGGACTCTGGGACCGGCACACCCCTGATCAGCGTCCTGAGCGGCATCGAGCGGATCAACCTCGCGATCTCCCGGGCCATGGCCGACGCCTCCAACGAACTCCTCGCCATCCAGCCCTACACCAACGGAACCCACCGAGCTCCCCAGTACCGGGATGCCTCTCTGGGCCGCGACCAAGCCCTGCTCGACAGAGGTGGCCGTATCCGTACCCTCTACCAGTCCACTCTCCGCCATGCGCCCACCGTCCTCGCCCGCTACGAACAGTTGCGAGGCGATGCCGAGGCCCGCACCCTCGACGAGGTCACCGACCGGCTGATCGTCGTCGACCGGACCGTAGCGTTTATCCCCGCCGGCAAGGACAAAAAGCTCGCCCTGGAAATCCGCCAACCGGCCCTGGTCACGTACCTCGTCACCGTCTTCGAGCGCTTCTGGCACCTGGCCGTCCCCATGTACCCCCAGGCCGTCCAACGCCCGTCCCTCAACGGTGTCACCCCCCGCCAACGGGCCATCGCCGCCCTCCTCGTCGAGGGCCACACCGACGCCGTCATCGCGGCCCGCCTCGGCTTGAACGTCCGCACCGCCCGCGTCCACATCGCCAAACTCGCCACCACCCTCGGCAGCGACAGCCGCGCCCAACTCGGTTACCTCATCGGGCAGTCGGGGATTCTGGAGCCGGAGCCGGGGCGGGAGTCGCCGGTGGAACCGTCGGCGCCGGAAGGCTGAGCGTCGCGTCGGCGCCCTGCTCGGCGACGGCCGGCGCCCCGTCCAGCCCCGCCTGTGCAATCCGCACCCCCAGCTGTGTCCGGCTCGCCGCCCCCAGCGTCTCCGAGAGCCGGGCGATATGGGCCCGGCAGGTACGGACGCTGATCCCCAGCCGCTCCGCGACCACCGCGTCCTGGTGACCCTCCGCGAGTAGCGCGGCAATCGACCGCTCCCGGTGCGAGATGCCCTCGATGCCCGTATCGGGGAGTGGGGCCGTCAACGGGATCGCCAGGCGCCACAGGCGGTCGAAGACCGTGACGAGGTACTGCACCAGCGCGGGGTGGCGGATCTCCAGCGCGACCGTCCGCTCCGCGTTCGCCGGGATGAAGGCCACCGTGCGGTCGAAGAGGATCAGCCTCTCGACCACCTCGTCGAGGGTGCGCGCCTGGGCCGCCTCACCCACCAGTTCGAGGTAGTTGAGCAGCCCCTGTCCATGCCGGGCGACATGGTTGTACAGGCCGCGCATCCGCACCCCGCGCTCGCGCAGTTCGAGCGCCCGGTGCAGGCCCTCCGAGAGTTCGTACTCGCGGCGGATACCGCCGGGCTGGACGGTGAGCACCTCGGTCGTGCACGCCTGGGTCGCCGCGTCCATCGCGGTCTGGATGCGGGCGAGACCGTCCAGGACACGCAGGGCGGTGCCCTCGCCGAAGCCGAAGCCGGAACCGAAGCCGGAGCCCCCGCCGGAACCGGAACCCGCACCGCAGGACTGGCCCTGTTCGCCCAGGGCGGTGTACCGCTCGAAGGCCTCGACCGCCGAGCCCACGCGGTGCTGGCTCGCGCTGACCTCGTCGTAGACGCCGCGCAGCAGCCTGGCCATGACCTCCTGCGGGGAGGTCGGCACCAGCCAGGCCATGTCGGCGGGGTCGGGGTGCAGCAGGGCGAGTTCGAGCAGGCACGGCACCGTCTCGGCGTCCCGGCGCCGCACACGGCCCCGCCGTACGGCCTGGGAGTACACGCGGTCCCCGGCCTCGCACAGTCGGTCAGCACCGTGCGGATGCTCCTCCGTCCCGTGCCCGGCCATCGCCCCGTCCCACCACTGGATCCAGCACTTTGCAGCGCAACTATGCGCGGCCCGGACGTGGTCCGCAACACCGCTCGGCCCACCACACGCCCCCAATCCCCTTACTATGTCCGGCTTTCGACCCTCCTCCGCCCGTGCTACTGCAACAAGCTGACGGTGGTGGGACGTTACTCGTGGGGCCATTGTTGGAAGCGCTTCCACGGGCGTGACGGGAGCGCCATCGGCGCAAACGGGGGAACGTCCTGCGCGATCCGGTACTCACAACATTTTCCGCCTGCGCCAGACTCTTCGTACGCAAGAGAGCTGACATGCGCACTACACCTATGGGGATTCCATGCACCGCAGAGCCAACGCCACTCTCGTCGCCCTTGCCATCGCAGCAGGATCTGTGATGTTCAGTACGCCGACTGCCTCGGCCCTCACCTACTGTGACAGCTCTGGCTACACCGTCATCAACCAGCCGACGGAGCGGTGCACCTCGCTGTCCAACGGCATTCTGGGCGTCCACCAGGCTTCGGACGGCGGCGTCACCGTCGTCAGCGCCGAGTACTACAAGTCGGGTGGATCTACCATCTCCGCCAAGCTTGGTTACTCGCGCTCGGGGGTCGCCCACTACGCCGGCGCCGTCTCCATCAGTGTGGGCCAGACAAAGAGGTCGACGTGGTCGCTGGGGGCCAGCGCCTACTGCTCGAGCATGATAGGCCTGCTCAGCTACAGCGGCGGCGCGTACCAGACGCCGGCCTCGCACTGCTGAACCAGAGCCCCACAGGCCCCGTCTACCAAGGCGGGGCCGTCCCTCGCCCGGTCCCGCCTTCCTCGACATGACCACGCAAGGAACCGCGCCGTGTTTTCCGCCATATTTCAGCACCATGTCGGCTATCTGGCCGCGTGCACATTGATCGGCCTCGTTCTCGGCGGCGCAGCATGGATGCTCGCCCGCAAGCGGGGGAACCCTCACGGGGCATGGTGGTCCGGGCTCGCCTTCACTCTCACCGGCGTCCTCGGCGTCACTTTCATGGGCGGCAGCTCGGCCAGCGGTGTGTGCGTCCTCAACCATCGGTTCGCCGAGCCCTTCCACACCACGCAAGGGTTGTGGAACCTCGCCATGATGGTGCCCGTCAGCGCCTGCGCGCTCCTGGCCATCCGCCGCCCGCTGCCTGTCCTGGTCGGTGTCATCGCGCTGCCCCTGGCCATCGAGTTCACCCAGGCCACCGTCAACGGCCTGGGGCGCGTGTGTGACAGCTCGGACGCCGAGATGAACATCATCGGCGGGTTGATTGGGCTCACCGTTGTCGCGGTTGTGCTTACAATCCGCCACTCGCTCGCCTGGCAGGCAGGCATTAAGGGCGCTCTGATCACTTTCGCGGCGCTGGTCCTCCTGGGCTCGGGAGTGGCGCGTCCGATGCTCGCCTTCACGAACGTGGATGGCAGCAGCCTCGCCGACGCAAGTTCCGGCCAGAAGCAGGCCGTTGAGGGCGCCGTCAAGGAGGCGTTCGGTGACCGATACAAGATCGGCAAGCAGTACGAGCAGCCGTGTGGCGACTCCCCATGCACCAACATCATCTTCATCCTGCACAGCCGTGAAGCGGGGCACTCCGAAGACTTCGGTACCGGCAGCCTTTCCTGGCCGGACAAGAAGCACCTGAATGTACAGCTGGAGAACAGCGACCGGCCCACTGCCATGGGATACCCGGTGGGCGGCGCGAAAGCCCCGTCTACCGATGCAGCAGCCTCTCGAATTGCGAAGTCGTACGCCCAGCGACAGTATCCGTGGGCGCTGGGTGCGACCATGAGCGAAACGTCCGCTGTGGGCACAAAGGCCGAACTTGGCTGGATTACGAACTGGAGATGGACTCACAACGACGTTCTGATGCCCAGGATGCTGGACGTCCAGGTAGACAGGGCCGGGCGTGTATCTCAGATTGACGTCACCCTTGGTCCGACCCGGGCAAAGCTTCCCGAAGCCAAGCTTGACGCCGGGCAGGCCGAAAAAGCAGTAAACAAGGCGGTAGCGGCACAACTCCAAGCCAATGGAAACGCTGGCGCAGAATTCCATACCAAAGCAGTTACTGTAAAAGCGGTCGAGCAAGACGGTGATTGGCAGCCGAACTGGCTTGTGAACGTGACATGGCCTAGCAACGGAAAGAGCGATGATTCACAGGAGCAGGCAGCGGTTGAGATGTACCGCGTGAGCGCCGTGACTGGGCAGGTATACGACGCAGCCGGGCAGCCTCTCAAAGCCAGCTGACGCCCACCATCGGCGTGTTGCGATCCTGGACCGTGACGAGTTCGCCCCCGGCGGTCGCCAGGAAGCTCCCCTTCGCCGGCTTCCACGCATTCCTCCTGGGACTGGCCACGGGCAAAACCCGCCTCCTCGCCCGGAACGCCACGAGCCGCTCCCAGCTGATAAGGATCACCGCCGCAGGACTGGCACTGGGAGTCCCCGGTGCCGTCTTCTCCGCCGCCGCCTCACAGGGACCGCTGGACGAAAGATGGCAGTCTCTGGGGCTCGACGGGGGGATGCTGACGGCTCCGGCTCTGTCAGCCGCATACGCCTCCGCACTCCTCCTCCTGCTGCGCTCCTCGTGGGGAGAGCGGACCGAGAGACTGCTCACCCCGGCGGGCCGCTTGGCGCTGACGAACTATCTGACACAGTCCGTGGTCATGACCGTCGTGGCCACGGCATACGGACTCTCCCTGTACGGACGTACGGGCGCGGCCACGGTGGTGGTGCTGGCATGCCTCGTGTACGTCGTCCAACTCGCCGTCAGCGCAGCGTGGCTCCGGCGATTCCGCCAGGGCCCCACCGAGTGGCTGCTCCGTGCGCTCATCCGGGCGCGACTCCCAGGTGGTCGTGCCCGATCATGACAAGCGTCCCGACGGGGGATTCACCCGCCGGGATCACATACCGCCAGGATCACGGATCACGTACCGCCGGGAACGCTTACCACCGGTCGCCGGGAAGAACGGCTGCGCGGTCGCCCCGCGAGGTGATGAAGTCTCACCTGCCGTACCACGAGGCGCCCGGCCTCATGTGAGCTGCCGGACACGTGACTACTCACCCTGCGAGGTCCCCACCGGCGGAGATGAAGCGAGCGGGTACGGCATCTCGGCGTCCGTCACCGCGGCAGCGTCGCGCGCACGCTGTAGGGCTGCCCGTAGAACGACGGCTTCCGGACAGTCACGTCCCAGAGTGCGGCATTCCTTCGCGCACTTCCGTACGTGTTTGGCCCACGCGATCCATTCCGCCTCGTCCGGCAAGTGGATCGGGGTCACTTTGTCCCGGGGGTCCTTGGTCATGCTCGGTGCCCTTCCGGTCAGCACATCGACGTACGGTCGTGTCGGGTCGTGTGGGTCCCCGAAGGGCGCCATCCGTTCGACGGCCCGTTGTACGGGTAGTGGGGTCCCTGCCGTCCGCCCCCGTCGCCCCAGCGCTCCCACTCCTCCGCGAGGATCGGTAACGGGTCCGGCCCGAACATGCGCGCTTGCGCTCTGGCCGACCATCGGCGCCAACGAGCATCACGGGGGTCGGGCAGGCGCATCACATACGGGTCGGGGCGCCTGGGCGCCTGGGCGAGGTCGAACGTCCGGCCCGCGTGTCCGTCTCCCTCGCACGAAGGGCTCGGCAGTAAGAGCCGCAGCAATGCGGCCAGCCAAACGGTAAGGTTTTTCATCGTCGATGGCCCTTGTCTCATTAGCTGTTGACGCTTGCCCCGCAACGGCGCTGCATGCCGTGTTGGGGCGCTGTTTGAACGCAGGCGCCCAGATGTGTAGTTGCACCTGGGCGCCTGTGGAGGCTCGACCAGCCATGTGCACGGGGGATGCGGGGAGCCTCGGACCTGTCACGGACCGCCCCGGCCAGTACGCGTATCACCTACGCGTGCGAGGCGTACTCCTCGGTCTCGCCGTTATGCGTCAGCCGGTACACGGCCCCCCTCGGGGATGGGGAACGTGGCCCATACGCATTTGGTGAACGTTCGCAGCTCGTGCCCCCAGTGCTCAGCCAGGCCGGCGACCAGGACCAACCCCCGCCCGCCCTCTCCTTGGTCGTCTCCCAGGCAGAGCGCCGGAATCCTGCCCCTGTCGGGGTCCGACACCTCGACCAGCAAGCCATCACCCCGGATGCAGAGAGTGACCTCGATCCGTGCGTACGTCACCCGGCAGTGCTGAACGGCGTTGCTCACCAGCTCAGTTGAGACGGCGGCAACGTCGGAGGCGAGCTCGCCGTTGATGCCCCAGTCGCTGAGGATCTTCCGTACCTGTGACCGTGCGTCCGGCACGCTCTGCTTGCGTTTCGGGACGTGAAACGTGTCTCTGTGCTGGTGTGTTGTAACAGCGGTGGGCATGACGGCTGTACCCCCTGACGCATAGTCAAGATCGCACCGTGTAGCGGTGCGTGCACTCTGAGGTTAGGTCCTAGACGTGCCAATCCGCAACTGAATCAAAATCGCAAGACTTGCAACTTTCTCCCTGCTGCGCCCACAGGCCCTACAGTGGAGCCCGATGACAGCTGTCACAGGAGAGGGGAAGCGCGATGCCCACAGGGGGACGGCCGACCGTGCGCAGCAGGCGACTCGGCGCCACGCTCAGGAGGTACCGGCAGGCCGCCAAGCTCGACCAGCCGCAGGCCGCGGATGTGCTCGGAGTGCACCCAACTCGCGTCAGCCGCATCGAGAGCGGGCTTGTGACAGCGCGCGTCATTGAGATTCGGGCGCTGTTGAGCGCATACGGCGTAGCTGATCCGCAAGTCCGCAATAGGCTTGAGGACTTGGCGAAGCGTTCCAAGCATCGCGGGTGGTGGCTCGAACACTCGGCGCACCTGCGAGAGGATCATATCGATCACATTTCGCTGGAAGATGACGCCACTTACATTCAAGAGTGGGGTCCAGCTCTTTTTCCGGGGCTACTGCAAACGTCTACCTACGCGGAATCCGTCTTTACCTCCGGGCCAAATTACATCGACCCGGAACGCGTACCCCAACTGGTCAAGGTTCGCGTGGCGCGACAGGCGAAGATTGAAGAGGGCGGGGCAACCTACACGGCCATCGTCTGGGAGCCAGTGATCACTCACCCCTTGGTGAGTACCGGCATTCACCACGAGCAGCTTTCTCACATTCTCGAAGTTGGCGGAAGGCAGAACGTAACCATTCAGGTTCTCCCTCAAGGCTCGGGCACCCTGGCGGGGGCAATCTCCGTGTTCTCATCCTTTGCCTTCGGCACGGAACCGATCGTGGAAGCCGTGACACTCGACAACCTTCGAGGGGCATCAGTCCTGGAGGGCCAAGAGGATCTGGCGGCTTACGCAAACGCTTTTGACCAACTACGATCGTCGGCGCTGGCACCGGGTCAGAGCGAAAAGCTCATCCGGGACAATCTGCGCAAAATAGAGGAAACTTCATCGTGACCCCTAAAGTTGTTGCCCCCTTCCGGAAGTCGTCGTACTCACAGCAAGAGGGCGCCTGTATTGAGGTTGCCGTGTCGGTTGGGGACGGCCGCGCGGTACGGGACAGCAAGGACACCACAGGGCCGGTCCTGTTCTTCAACTGTGCGGAGTGGAGCGCCTTCCTGATGGGGGCGAAGGACGGAGAGTTTGATCACTGAGGCTCGCTCCGCAGTCGCAAGGCGCCTCTTGTCCGGAACCGTCCGGGCCGGGGGCGCCTCACTGTGCCGCAAGGCCTTCGTGACCTGACAAGGGCTCGCCCAAGGGGCGCCACCGGCGCACGGGGGAACGCCTGAAGCGGCCCCGGCGGGATGGCCCCATCGGGCCGGGGCCATCGGCATGTCCGAATGTCCGACGCGGCACGAACAGAGGTACGCCGGAGAGACCCAGGACGTACGCCGGAGTGAAAGCGCGTACCCCAACTTTCGCGTGAGCTCCCGGAAACCACTCGGAGATCGTCCCGTTACGTCCCGCCCCTACCGTCAGGTCATGGCGGACATATTTGACGCATACGCGTTGGCCGACGCGTGGGACGAGATGTTTGTGCGGCCGGGTGAGGTCAGGACCGCCTATGAGCCGGTACTGGCGGCGCTCCAGCCCATCGAGCCGACCGAACTGCGCTTCCGGGCCGACCAGATGGCCCGGGCGTTCACCGACCGCGGGGTGACCTACGCCTTCGCGGGTGAGGAAAGACCCTGGCCGCTGGACCTCGTACCGAGGATTCTCGACGCGCTGGAGTGGGATCTGATCCAGCGCGGGGTCTCCCAGCGGGTGCGGGCCCTGGAGGCCTATCTCGCGGACGCCTACGGGCACTGCCGGGCCTTCGAGGACGGTGTCGTGCCCTGGCGGCTGCTGCTCAGCTCGCCGCACTTCCACCGGGCCGCCCAGGGCATCGAGCCGCCGGGCGGGGTACGTGTCCATGTCGCCGGCATCGATCTCGTCCGGGACGAGGCCGGGGACTTCCGGGTCCTTGAGGACAACGTCCGGGTGCCGTCCGGGGTGTCGTACGTCATCGAGAACCGGCGGGCGATGACCCGCGTCTTCCCGTCCCTCTTCGCCGAGCAGCACGTCGTCCCCGTCGACGGCTACGCGCAGCGCCTGCTGGCCGCGCTGCGGGCCGCCGCGCCGGACGGGGCCGTCGATCCCCGGGTGGTCGTCCTCACCCCGGGCCCCTCCAACGCCGCCTACTTCGAACACGCGCTGCTGGCCCGGCTGATGGGCGTGCAGCTGGTCGAGGGGCACGATCTGGTGTGCCGTAAGAACCGGGTGTGGATGCGCACCACGCGCGGTGAGGTACCCGTCCATGTCGTATACCGACGGCTGGACGACGACTTCCTCGACCCGCTCCATTTCCGGCCCGACTCGGTGATCGGCTGCCCCGGCATCCTGAGCGCCGCCCAGTCGGGCACCGTCACCCTCGCCAACGCGGTCGGCAACGGCATCGCGGACGACAAGCTGCTGTACACCTACGTACCCGATCTGATCCGGTACTACCTCTCTGAGGAACCGATTCTTCCGAACGTGGAGTCGTTCCGTCCGGACGAGCCCGGCCAGTTGGACGCCGTGCTCGACCAGATCGACCAGCTGGTCATCAAGCCGGTCGACGGCGCCGGCGGCCAGGGCATCGTCATCGGGCCCAAGGCCGACCGGGAGACCCTGGAGAAGTGCCGGGCCGCGGTGGCCGCCGATCCGCGCGGCTGGATCGCGCAGCGGCCCGTCGCCCTCTCCACCTCCCCCACCCTGGCCGGCGAGCGGATGGCGCCGCGCCACATCGACCTGCGCCCCTTCGCCGTGAACGACGGCACCGACGTCTGGGTCCTGCCGGGCGGGCTGACCCGCGTCGCCCTCCAGGAGGGCAACCTGATCGTCAACTCCAGTCAGGGCGGCGGCTCCAAGGACACCTGGGTGCTCGCCGAGGGGCCCACCGAGACCCCGGACCCCGTACCGCCGGCCGGCACACCGCCCGAGGTCGCCCCGCGTCAGCACGGGCCCGACGGCAACCTCACCCTCGTACAGGAAGGGGCGCAGCAGCAGTGAACGACGTGATCCTCTCCCGGATAGCCGAGGCCCTGACGTGGACGGGCCGTTACGTCGAGCGGGCCGACGCCACCAGCCGCATCCTGGACGCCTATCTGCACCGCCTCCTCGAGGACCCCTGGCGCGACGAGGACGCGGCCTGCCGCTCCCTGTACGCGATCCTGGGTGTCGACGCGGGCGGCCAACCCGTGGACATGCAGCAGGTGTTGGACCAGCTCGCCTTCGACGCCCGCTCGACGTGCGCGATCGAGGGCGCGCTCGGGGCGGCCCGGCTCAACGCCCGAAGCGCCCGCGAGGCCGTCTCCTCGGAGATGTGGGAGTGCCTCAACTCCACCTGGCACGCGCTCGCCGACCAGCGCCTGGCGGCCCGACGCACGGGCCCGTACGCCTACTTGGAGCTGGTCCGGCGCAGATCCGCCCTCTTCTTCGGTCTCGCGGACTCCACCATGAGCCGGGACGACAGCTGGCGTTTCGTCGTCCTGGGACGCAGCCTGGAGCGGGTGGACATGACCGTACGGCTGCTGTCGGTACGGGTGTTGGACGCCGCCCACGCCCCCGACTGGCCGACGCTGCTGAGCGCCAGCGGCGCCGACGAGGCGTACGCCCGGGTGTACAGCGGTTTCGGCGACACCCCGAGAGTGGCCGAATTCCTGCTCCTGGACCGGGACTTCCCGCGCTCGGCGCTGCACGCCCTCACCACCGCCGAGGAGTGCCTCGCGGCGCTCGGCCGTCCGCGTCAGGACCCGGCCCGCCGTCCGATCGGCCGGCTGCGGACCCGCCTGGAGTATCTGGACTCTCAGGCCATGGAGGACCAACTCCCGGTGCTGCTGCAGGACTTGCAGACGGCCTGCATGGCGTCGGCGGAGGCGGTCGCGGAGAGGTTCTTCCCGTACCAGGGGCCCGTGGAGTGGGCCCAGGAAGGAGCGCGAGCAGTATGAGCGGCAGCAGCAATGACCCAGGGAACGGGACGAGCGGCGGGACGAGCATCATGCCTGCGAACGCGCCGATGACCCGTCGGCTCCGTATCCGGCACATCACCCGTGTCGCGTACGCGCAGGCCGTGATCTCCTCGCACAACGAGGTCCGGATGACCCCGCTGACGCTCCCCGGCCAGACGACGCTGGACGCCCGGGTCACCGTGAACCCGACGACGCCGACCTGGTCGTACTGGGACTACTGGGGCACCCAGGTCACCGGTTTCGACCTGATGGATCCGCACGCCGACCTGACGATCACCGCCCAGAGCCTGGTGGAGACCGCCCCGCCGGGCCCCCTGGATACCGCGCCGAGCTGGGCGGATATCGCCGACCGGACGGCCAACTCCCGTCTGCTGGAGTACGCGACGGCGACGGGACGGACGACGATGCCGCCCGAGCTGGTGGCGCGGGCGCGGGAGGTCGCCGTGGGTCTCGACCCGCACGAGACGGCGACGGCGGTGTCGGCGCTGGTCGCGGACCGGGTGTCGTACCTGCCCGGCACGACGGGCGTGACCACGTCGGCGGCGGAGGCGTGGGAGCAGGGCGCGGGCGTCTGCCAGGACATCGCCCATGTGACGATCGCGCTGCTGCGGGGCCTGGGCCTGCCCACCCGCTATGTCTCCGGCTATCTCCACCCCGAGCGGGAGGCGGAACTCCACCGCTCGGTGGAGGGCCAGTCCCATGCCTGGGTGGAGTACTGGGCGGGCGACTGGTGCGGCTACGACCCGACGAACCGGACCCGCGCCGACGAGTCCCACGTGGTGGTCGGCCGGGGGCGCGACTACGACGACGTGACACCGCACAAGGGCGTGTACCGGGGAGTGGCCGGGGGGCTGCCGGAGGTGACGGTGGAGTTCACGCGGGTGGCCTGAAACGTCCCCTACGGACGCGCGTACCCCGGGGCGGGTCGGTGCCCCGGGGTACGCGCCCGTTGCGACGGGAGGCACGGGCGCGTACGAGCCGTACGGGAGATACAGACGGCACAAGCGGTACGTGCGGCACCCGGCGGTACGGGCGGCTACTTCAGCCCGAGGGCCGCGCAGTCGCCGTCGAGCTTCGGCGTGCAGATGTCGGAGATCTTGTAGATGCCGTCCTCGACGACCGTGCTCTTGATGTTGTCCTTCGTCAGCGCGACGACGCTCACCAGCTGGGCCGGGATGTCCTTGTTCGTGGGGCTGTCGACCTTGTCCCGGGTGAGGGCGTCGAACTGGATGTCGCGGCCCTGGATGCGGGCGACGGCCATCTCGGCGGCCGTCTCGGCCTCCTGCGGGTACGACTTGTAGACGCTCATGTACTGCTCGCCGTTGATGATCCGCTGCACGGCGGCCAGCTCGGCGTCCTGCCCGGTGATCGGCGGCAGCTTGGTGACGCCCGCGGCCTCCAGGGCCTTGATGATGCCGCCCGCCATACCGTCGTTCGCGGAGTAGACGGCGGCGATGTCGTCCTTGCCGATGATGCCGATCGCCTTCGTCATGTTCGCCTGGGCGTTCTCCGGCTTCCAGTCCTTGGTGTCGAAGGACTGCGCGATCGTCACCTTGCCGTTCAGCTCGGAGAGGGCGCCCTCCTTGAACTGTGCGGCGTTCGGGTCGGTCACCGACCCGTTCATCATGACGATCTTCTTCGCCACGTCGACGTCACCGCCGAGCGCCTCCAGGAGGGAACGTCCCTGCACCTCGCCGACGAGTTCGTTGTCGAAGGAGATGTACGCGTCGATGGGGCCCTCGGCCAGCCGGTCGTACGCGATGACCGGAATCCCCGCGTCCTTGGCCTTCTTCACCTCGCCGGCGATGGCGTGCGCGTCCACCGCGTCGAGGAGCAGGACGTCGACCTTGTCGTCGACCATCTTCTGCAGCTGCTGGGCCTGCTTGTCGGCGTCCGCGCCCGCGTTGGCGTACTCGACCCGGCCCTCGCCGTTGGTGAGCGACGCGACCTTGTTCTTGATGATCGGGTAGTCGAACTTGTCGTACCGAGTGTTCGCCGTCTCCGGAAGGAGCAGCCCCACCGTGATGTCGTTGCCCTTGGTCGGGGTCGACTCACCGGCTTCGCCACTGGCGTTGAGTACGCCGCAACCGGCGGCGAGGGAGACTGTGACCGCGGAGGCGGCCACGGCTATGGCGGAACGACGAAAACGAGCCACTCGACCAACGCGACTCATGTGAATCGGACCAACCGGACCAGGCAGACGAAACATTCGGGCGCTCACTTCAGGTGCTTTTGGGACGTGGACGCTGCAGTGCGGCCCATGTGTCTGAAAAGACAACGCGGGGGACCCCGCAGGCGTCAAGCGGTACTACTCATCCGGAGGTCAACATCACACTCCGTTGCCTAGGTGAAGGAGTGGCGGAAGCCCGCACAGAAGGCCTTCGCACACCCTCCATCACGTGCCCGGCCCGCAGGGGCGGAGGCCTTTACCGAGTCCTGGCCAAGATCCGTACAACCGGGCGCATCCCTGACGAGTCCTGATCACCGACGGCCGGATTCCGCCGTTCCACGCATACGAGGACGCGAAGGATGCGAAGGACCGAATGATCTCAGCCAGACGTACGACGGCCGCGGGTCCCGTGAGGGCCACCGCCGCGACCGCTGTGGTGCTCGCCACCGCCGGCGGACTGCTCACCGCGGTCGCCGTCGCCGCCGTCCCGGCCTCGGCGGCCACGGTGACGTGCGCGTCCCCCACCTACAAGCGCCAGGTCTACGCGAACACCACCTTCTCCGGCACCCCGAAGAAGACGGACTGCGACACCACCGTCGCCGAGAACTGGGGCGCCGGGGCGCCCGCGACCGGCCTCCCGAAGGACAACTTCTCCGTCCGCTGGACGGTGACACGGGACTTCGGCTCGGGCGGCCCCTTCGCCCTCACCGCCGCCGCGCAGGACGGCATCCGCGTGTACCTCGACGGCAAGGTCCGGATCAACCTCTGGAAGAACGTCACGACGACCCAGAAGAAGACGGTCGACGTCACCATCCCCTCCGGCAAGCACACCCTGCGCGTCGACTACGCCAACTTCACCGGCAACGCGAACGTCAACCTCGCCTACACGCCCCGCACTTCGGCCACCGTCGACAAGGTCAAGCCGCTCACCCCGACGACACCCACCGTCACGTACGACAGCACGACCGGCAAGGCGAAACTCACCTGGGCGAAGAACAGGGAGATGGACCTCGCGGGGTACCGGATCTACCGCAGCCTGAGCGGAAGCCCGTTCGGCGCCCCTCTCGCGACGACCCCCGCCACCGCCACCACGTACACGGACTCGACAGTCCCGATGACGGGCCAGACGTACGCCTATGAGATACGCGCGTACGACAAGGCCGGCAACCAGTCGGCAGGCAGCGCCGACGTCACCGCGACGACCGTCGACAAGACAGCTCCGGCGCAGGTCACCGGGGTCAAGGTGACCGTGGTGACGTCCAACCTCCGCCTCGACTGGAACCCCGTCGCCGACGCGTTCTCCTACAGCGTCTACCGGGCGAGCGCGCCGCAGGGCCCGTACACCCGGATCAACTGGGCGATCGGCGACACCTTCGTCTACGACAACACGGGCGACATCAGGCAGCGCTCGTACTACCGGGTCACGGCCGTCGACAAGTACGACAACGAGTCCGTCCCGTCCGCGACCGTCGACCCCGGGGTGCCCGACACCACCGCGCCCGACCAGGTCACGGGCCTGACGGCACAGGGCACGACGGCGGGCAACGCGGTCCGCTGGCAGCCGTCCTCGCCCGACGTGGAGCGCTACGAGGTGTGGGCGTCCACCGCCGGCCAGGCCGACCCCGACGGCCCTGACATCGCGACGAGGCCGTCGTTCAACGACGCCCAGGCCGAAGCCGGCGTCCCGGTCACGTACACGATCCAGGCGATCGACGCCTACGGGAACATCTCCCCGGTGTCGGAATCGGTGACCGCGACCCGCCCCGCGCCCGGCGAATCGGCGGTGCCCGCGAACCTGGGGGGCATCCTCCGCGACAGCGACACCGAGCTCGACTGGGACTACCCGACGGACAACATCCCCTCCGGCTACCGGGTCTACCGCCGCACGGGTACGAACGACGCCTGGACGCAGATCAGCGAGGGCGACGACGACTGGACGCTGTACACCCGGAACGGGCTGACGTTCGTCCGCTACGCCGACACCGCGGCCCCGATCGGCCGCGCCTCGTACTACCTGGTCGCCCTCGACCAGCACGGCAACGAGTCGACCCCCACGGGAATCGTCACGGTGACCAGGGAAACCCCGGCCACGACCACCGCGCCCGCGCCGCCGACGATGACCCTGTCCGCCCCGTACACGGAGTGCACGGCCAACGACTGCGTGGCGCACGGCGGTTCGAGCACTCCGCTCACCGTGACCCTGACTCCGGCCCCGGACCGGCTGATCTCCGGCTACGAGTACAGGTTCACCGGGGACAGCGGCTACACGAGAACCCCGGACGCGACCATGACCTGGACGCCCCCGGCTTCCGGCACGTACACCTTCGAGGTACGGGCGGTGGACTACTACGGCGGCCGGACGGGCCCGGCGGCCACGATCCGGTTCAAGGTGGGCTGAACCCGACAGTCCCCCTCGCACCCCATACCCCCCACCCGCCCCGCTCTTACCTTTCGAACAAACTCACACCACCCGTACAACCAATTCACACCTTCGCGAGTCCTGATCGTCAACGGCCCACTTCACGGCCGTTGACGATCAGGCCCCGAAGGACCGCCTTGAACCCAGCCAGACGCACGACGCAGGCAGCCACCACCGCCCTCGTGCTCACCACCGCCGGCACGCTGCTCAGCCTCGCGACCCCGGCCGCCTCCGCCGCGACGACGTGCAACTCCCCCGTCTACAAGCGGCAGTTCTACGCGAACACGACCTTCTCGGGCACCCCGAAGAAGACGGACTGCGACACCACCATCGCCGAGAACTGGGGCGCCAAGGCCCCGGCCACCGGCCTCCCGAAGGACAACTTCGGGATGCGGTGGACGGTGACGCGGGACTTCGGATCGGGTGGGCCGTTCACCTTCACGGCAGCCGCGCAGGACGGCATCCGGGTGTACCTGGACGGCGCGGTCAAGGTCAACGTGTGGAAGAACGTCACGACGACCCAGAAGAAGACGGTCGACCTCACGATCCCGTCGGGCAAGCACACCCTGCGCGTCGACTACGCCGCCTGGACGGGCAACGCGAACGTCAACTTCACCTACACGCCCCGCACTTCGGCGGCGGTCGACAAGGTCAAGCCCCTCGCCCCGACGGCGCCCACCGTCACGTACGACAAGACGACGGGCAAGGCCAGGCTCACCTGGGCGAAGAACAACGAGATGGACCTCGCGGGCTACCGCGTCTATCAGCGCGCCGACAGCGGTTCCTTCGGCCCCAAGCCCGTCGTGACGACCACAGCGACCACGTACACGGACACCACACTCCCCTTGACCGGGGAGAAGTTCGCCTACGAGATCCGCGCGTACGACAAGGCGGGCAACGAGTCGGCCGGTACGGCGGACCTGGCCGTCACCACCGTGGACCGTGTCGCCCCGGGCGTGCCCCAGGACGTGGCACTGGTCAGTTCCACGGTGTCGAAGGGAATGCGTTTCGGCTGGAGCACGGTCGAGGGCGCGATGTCGTACGTGGTGTACCGGGCACCCGAGGTGAACGGCTACGAGCCCGGCACGTACACGAGGATCGGCAGCACCACCGGGCTCTCGTACGTGGACGCCTCGGCAGTGGAGAGGGTGAGGTACTACTACCTTGTGACGGCTGTCGACGCGGCGGGGAACGAGTCCGCGCGGTCCACGTCCGTGATGGGCCGCCTCTTGGACGACGTCCCGCCGCCCGCCGTCACCGGCGTGAGTGTCACCCCGACCGAGTACGGCTTCGAGCTGGACTGGGACGCGAATCCGGCCGAGGACCTCAGGTGGTACCGGCTCTACCGGGGCGCGATGGCCGACTACGACGAGGACGGTACGGAGAACTGCTACCTGAGTGTGGTTGAGGAGTACCTGCCGGGCGACAAGACCTCGTACACGTACACCACCACCTCGGACTCCTACTTTTACACCGGTCTGCTGGACGGCGAGAAGGGCTGCTTCCTGGTCGACGCCGTCGACGACTTCGGCAACTCTTCCTTCAAATGGACGGGGGACGGCAACGCCGCGTTCGTCACCGAGCTCGACATGAGGCCGGGCGTGACCACGCCCGAGGGTTCTCCGCTGGAACTGACTGTGACGGGTGCCGAGGGCGACGAAGGGAACCACCTCGACTGGTCCTGGAGTTCCACCGCTCAGGAGACGTCCGGCTATCGCGTCCACCGCTGGAACCCCACCACTGCGGCATACGAGCAGATCGCGGACACCGACAGCGATGTCACCGAGTACTACGACACCAGTGCCCCGCGCGGCACCACGTCCTTCTACTGGGTGACCACCCTGGCCGCAGACGGCACCGAGTCCGTGCCTGCGGGCGCCTGGACGGTCACGACCCCCGCGAACTGACGACGCACCTGACGCAGAAAGAGCAACCACAACCCCGTATGAACATCACCGGACGCACGACCGCCACGACCGCGACCGCCGTAGCGCTCGCCACCGCCGGCAGCCTCCTCGCCGTCGCCACCGCTCCGGCCGCCTCGGCGGCCACGGTGACCTGCAACTCCCCCGTCTACAAGCGGCAGTTCTTCGCGAACACCACCTTCTCCGGCACCCCGAAGAAGACCGACTGCGACACCACCATCGCCGAGAACTGGGGCGCCAAAGCCCCCGCCACCGGCCTCCCGAAGGACAACTTCTCCGTCCGCTGGACCGTGACCCGGGACTTCGGCTCCGGCGGCCCCTTCGCTCTGCCCATCGCCGTCCAGGACGGGGTACGTGTGTACCTCGACGGCAGTCGCAAGGTCGACGTATGGAAGAACGTGTCGTCGACAGTGCGGAAGACCGTCAACGTCACGATCCCCTCCGGCAAGCACACGCTTCGCGTCGACTACGTCAACTGGACCGGCTCCGCCAACGTCAGCTTCGCCTACGCACCCCGGACCGCCGCCGCTGTCGACAAGGTCAAGCCCCTCACCCCGGCCGGCGCCTCTGTCGCATATGACACGACCACCGGCAAGGCCAAGCTCACCTGGTCCAAGAACACGGAGATGGACCTCGCGGAGTACCGCGTCTACCGCCGTTACGCGAACGGCACCCACTGGGCGAAGATGGGCAGTACGAAGTCCACCGCGTACACCGACGTTCCGCCGGCCACCGGGGCGGGCTACGCCTACGAGGTCCGCGCCGTCGACAAGGCCGGCAATGTCTCGGCGGGCAGCGCGGACCAGGCCGTCACCACTGTCCAGCTGACCACGCCCACCGGTCTCGCAGCCACGGGCACCGACAAGGGAATCCAGCTGACCTGGAAACCCGTCCCCGGCGCCGTGAGCTATATCGTGCGGCGCTCGGACGAGTCCGCATATACGGTCACCGGACCGTCCTTCACCGACAACACCGTGAAGCGATCGGTCTACTGGAGTTACCAGGTGATGGCCAAGGGCTCCGATGGCACCACGTCAGGGATAGCCGAGACAGCCGAGGTACGCCGCCTCGTGGCCGCGCCGACCGACCTGAAGACACCACCGGGCAAGACAATCCTCACCTGGATCGTGCCCAAGGACCCCGGCGACTACTGGGGCCACAACGTCTACCGCTCGACGACGCTCCCCGTGGACACCAGCGTCGAGCCGATCAGTTGTGACACCAGGGGAAAAATCCTCGCTGACGGCCGCAGGCAGTACACCTGCACCGACTGGTCCACAGCCCCAGGCGCGACGTATCACTACGTCGTGAAGGCGTTCGACAGCACATACGACGAGTCCGTCGCCAGCGCGACCGTCACCGTCACCAAGGAGACCGAGGATCTGACGCCGCCCGCACCCATCACGGGCCTGACCGCCAAGGCGACGGAATACGGCACCATCCTGGACTGGAACGACAGCGACGCGCCGGACCTGATGCGGTACATCCTCTACCGGGGCAAGATCACCAGTGACGGGCAAGGCAGCCAGGTCTGCTCAGCCGTCCAATACGCGCGTCTCGACACCAACACCTCTCAGTACAGAGACGTGCCCATGCCGAACGGCGACCGGTTCTGCTACTTCGTAGATGCCATCGACACCTCGGACAACTCCGGTTACCTGCAGACCGGCAAGGCGAACACGGTCGTCGTGGCCACGCTGGATCTGATGCCGTCCGTCGCTACTCCTGAGGACTCGCCCGTAACGCTGAACGCAATACCCTCGGTATTCGATGAGGAAGTCGATCTGCGGTGGGACGACGTGCCCGGCGCAACCGGGTACCGGGTGTACCGCTGGAACCCGGGTGCGGGCGCGTACGAACAGCTGGGCACCGTCCCAGCCCCTTACTCCTCGTACGATGACTTTCCGGTCAAGGAGGGCACAACCTACTTTTACTGGGTAACCGCCATATACGCCGACGGAACCGAATCCGCTCCCGGCGGCGACTTTGTAGCCATGGCGCCGGAAGAGGAAGAGGACTGACAGGCACGAACCTGGAATGCACGGGCGGGCCCGGAGGCTTTCCGCTTCCGGGCCTGCCCGTCGCTGGGAGTCATCACCGACGACCCCATAGGTCGTCGAGCCATCAGGCACCGGTCTGCTGATTCACTGCCGCAGCACACCAACTCCCACCGAACGGAGTGTGAACCGGCCAGGACGCTCCTCAGCTCCTCTTCGGCCCCGTGATCGCCTCACCGATGACGAATCCCTTGGCCGGCCCCTCCGGGACGAGCGCCTCGGTGCCGTACGGCACACGGTGTTCGTCCTCGTAGCGGGCGTGTTCAGGCACGGGAGCCGTCAAAATGCTCACCGTTCCGTGGTTGTCGTAGTCGTCGATGATCACGTACACGGGGATTCCGGCACGGGCGTACTCACGACGCTTGCGCACTCGGTCGCGATCCTGGTTGCGCTTCCCGGGGGAGACGACTTCGATCACCACGTGAACCGCTGACGCGTTGATGCCAAGGTCATCCTCCGTCTCGATCGATTCACCGTCCCGAGGAGCCACGAACCCGTCCGGAATCCACGCCCTGTTCGGATGGATCACATTCGTGTCGTTCCAGGCGCCGTACTCACTGTCCTGGAGAAAGATCGCCAGTGCATCGCGCAGGCGATTGACAACCTGGGCGTGCGAAAAACGTCCAGTGGGCGACACCTCGATGACTCCCTCGATGATCTCAGCGCGGTAGCCCTCGGGGAGTTCCATGGCCTTCCATGCCTGCCACACGACCTCGTCCAGGTTGGGTTCGTTCGCGAATTCAGCCTGGGACTCGGACATGGTCTCGGGCCTCTCGTGCGCAAGAGCGGTCATGGCGGCACCTCCTCCTCAAGTGTGGGCTTGGCGTCCTTGGGGCACAAGCAACACGATCACGCTAGGTACGATTGTTCGGCTGACCAGGGGATTCACCCCCGGATCACCCGACGGAGCGAGGGCGGAACGATCCGCCGTCCTGCACGACCAGGAGTCCCGGGGATTCGCCGAGCTGCTCTCTGGACCGGATCCTGGCCCCAGGGCCAGGATCCGCTGTTACCGGACTGCCTCCAGAACGTCGAGGACGAGCAGAATCGCGGCCCCGGACATGACCATGAGGGTCAGTGCCCACGCGCAGGATTCGGGGCGTCCTGCGGCTGTGCGGTGGGACATCACTCCACTCCATCCCCCTCTCCGGACAGAGGCAGGATGGGCACGAGCGGGATCAGGTACCAGGTACCTCCGCGAGCGTCCCGGTGGTCTCCGGGGTGCCCGGACTCCCGTACGCAGGAGCCCACTTCGCTGAGGATCGGGGCGCCGTAGAACAGGGAGGCGCGTACGGTCCCACACCTGTCCGGGGCCGGGAGCGTGGCTGCGGTCTCCGTCACGGCGTGCTCCCTTCGGGCAGCAGCAGGAGCGCCCATACGACCTTGCCGACCGTGTCGCGCGGTTCGACGCCCCATGCATCGGCCAGAGCCTCCACCAGCACCAGCCCCCGCCCCGACTCGTCGTCGGCCGCCACGTGCCGCAAGCCCGGTTGCTCGTCACTCGCGTCGGAGACCTCAAGGCGCAGCGTGGCGCCGGTCAACTCGAACCGGACGCCGATCTCCCGGCCAGGGGTTGTCGGGGCGTTCACGGCGTTGGTGGTCAGCTCGGAGAGCAACAGGACTGCGGAGTCGGTGAGTTCGGCGTCGCCGATGTGCCATATGGCGAGCTGGTGACGGAGAGCCGCGCGGGCGCGGCCCACGCTGCGGCGGTGTCGGGGGAACCGGTGCGTCGCGGTCAGCGGTGCGGTTCCTGTCGGCAGGGCTCTTGTGGGCATGGCACATCCCCTTGCGAGCGAGTGACGGCACGTCAAGGTGGCTCATCCGTCACGGAGTTGGAGCGGTGAGTAACGGGTTCCAGAGTGCACGGCAATCTCCCTGTCCGCAACATCTCTTTTGGAAATATATCCATGATCAAATTAATGAGCTAACGTTCACGCGGACAGGCATCCAGGAAGGGGGCTCGCATGGCTGGATCTCGCCCAACAGTTCGACAACGTCGCCTTGCTGCACTGTTGATCGAGTTCAGGGAGACCGCAGGGAAGACCCTTGATGAGGCGGCGGACCGTATCGGATGTCACCGAACAAAGATCAACCGCATCGAGAACGCACGCTTGGGGATCTCCTTGGGGGAGCTGCGTGACCTGTTGACGTTCTACGGGGTCGAGGATTCCGCCCAGGTCGACGAGATGGTGTCGCTGGCCAGACGGCGGCGGGAACCGGGCTGGGTGCAGCGGGCGGGGCAAGCGCGCCCTACATACACGGACTTCATCGCGTACGAGGACATGACCGACTGCATCCGGTCGTACCAACACAGCATCATTGCCGGGCTCTTGCAGACGCACGACTATGCGCGGGAGATCATCTCCGCCGCCCCCTCCACCCTGAAGCGCGAAGAGATTGATGCGCTGGTGGAAGCACGGATGAAACGTCAGGAGGTCCTGGAAAGGTCCTCGCCTCCGCGGCTGTGCGTGATCGAAGGCGAGGCTGCTCTCCGCGTTCAGGTGGGTGGCAGAGGGGTGCTGCGCAAGCAGTTGGAACACCTGGAGGAGATGGCCGGTCATCCGTCCGTGGAGATTCGGGTCGTCCCTGACCAGGCGGGCGCGCACGCGGGACTGACCGGATCGTTCGTCCACTTCTCGTTCCCTGGTGCGTCGTTCCCGGATGTCGTGTGTTTGGAGCAGCGCACGGGGACGCTTTACCTGGAGTCTCCGGAGGAAGCGGCGGAGTATGCGCTTATCTTCGACTCGCTCCGGTCAATCGCCCTGAGCCCCGGGGACAGCCTCGGCCTGATCGGCCGGGTGCGACGGGAGCTGTAGCAGCATGGAAGGCAGAGGGGTAACAGGCATGAATACAACCAGTCTTGAGACAGCGACCTGGCGTAAGAGCAGCTACAGCGGAGAGGGTGGCGACTGCGTGGAGGTCGCCGCCAGGTTCCCGAACCTGCTGCCCGTACGGGACAGCAAGGACATGTCCGGCCCAAACCTGGTCTTCGACACCCAGGCCTGGACCTCGTTCATGACGGCTTTGAAGGCCGACGAACTCCCCTCGGCCTGAGCAGCAGCGTCCCTGACCCCGCCGGAACATTCCGCGCAACGCCCGTACAGCAAAGCCGCACCCTCACGGGTCTCTGATCGTCAACGGGACACGACAGAGGCCCGGAGGTTCGAACCGAACCTCCGGGCCCCTTCGCACATGAACTTGCCTAGTCCTTGGCCTTCTTGGGCCGCCAGACCACCAACGCACTAGTCTGCTGAACTTCCTGATAAGGCACCAGATCCCGCCGATACGACGCGTGAACCGCCGCCTCCCGCTGCTGCATCGCCGCGGCGGCCCCGTCCAGCGCGGACTCCATCTCCGCAACCCGCGCCTGAAGGGCGGCGACCTGGTTCTCCAGCTCGATGATGCGCTTGATGCCGGCCAGGTTGATGCCCTCGTCCTGCGACAGTGCCTGCACCGTGCGGAGCAGTTCGATGTCGCGGGCCGAGTAGCGGCGGCCCCGGCCGGCGGTGCGGTCGGGGGAGACCAGGCCCAGGCGGTCGTACTGGCGCAGGGTCTGCGGGTGCAGGCCGGACAGCTGGGCCGCCACCGAGATGACGTAGACCGGGGTCTCCTGCGTCAGTTCATACGGATTGCGTCGACGACCGTCCATCTCGGTCAGGCTCCCTTCGCCGCCTCGAACAGCTCCGCCCGCGGATCCTCGTCCACGGTCGCCTCGCGATACGCCTCCAGTGCGTCACGAGCCTTCCCCGTCAGCTCCGTCGGCACACTCACCTCGACGGTGACCAGCAGGTCTCCCCGGGTGCCGTCCTTGCGGACCGCGCCCTTGCCCCGCGCGCGCATCGTGCGCCCGTTGGGCGTGCCCGGGGGCAGCTTCAGGGTGACCGGCGGGCCGCCCAGGGTCGGGACCCTGACCTCGCCGCCGAGTGCCGCCTCGACGAACGTCACCGGCACCGTCACCGTCAGGTTGTCTTCCCTGCGGCCGAAGACCGGGTGGCTGTCGACATGGACGGTGACGTACAGGTCACCGGCCGGGCCGCCCCGCTCGCCGGGTGCTCCCTTGCCGCGCAGCCGGATGCGCTGGTTGTCCGACACCCCGGCCGGGATGCGCACCTGCATCGTCCGCGAGGACTTGGCGCGCCCCGAGCCGTTGCACACCAGGCAGGCGTGCTCCGCGATCAGGCCCCGGCCCTTGCAGTCCGGGCACGGGTCGGTGAGCGAGAAACCTCCGCCCGAGCCGCGCGCCACCTGGCCGGTCCCGACACACGTCGGGCACACGCGCGGTGTGCCGTTCTTGTCGCCGGTCCCGGAGCACGCCTTGCACGGTGACTGGGACGTCATGCGCAACGGGACCGTCGCGCCGTCCACCGCCTCCGTGAAGCTCAGCGTGACCTCGGTGTCGATGTCCTGGCCGCGCCGGGGCTGCGTACGGGTGTTGCCGCCGCCGCCCCGGTTGAACAGGCCGCCGAACACGTCCCCGATGCCGCCGCCGAAGCCGCCCGCACCGGAGCCGGACCCGGCCCCGCCCTGGGCGCCGCCTCCGAAGAGGTCACCCAGGTCGAAGTTGAAGGAGCCGCCGCCCGCGCCCGGCCCCGGACGGAAGCCGCCGTTGCCGAAGAGGGCGCGGGCCTCGTCGTACTCCTTGCGCTTCTTGGGGTCACCGAGGACGTCGTTCGCCTCGGAGATCTCCTTGAAGCGCTCCTCCGCCTTGGCGTTGCCCTTGTTGGCGTCCGGGTGGAACTCGCGGGCGAGTTTCCGGTACGCCTTCTTGATCTCGGCCTCGGTGGCGTCCTTGGGGACGCCGAGGACCTTGTAGAAGTCCTTCTCGATGAAGTCCTTGGTGCTCATCCTCGACGTCCCTCCTCTCCGGAAGTCCCCACCTCAATGCTCACGTCAGCCCTCTTCCGGGCCACCGCTCTCCTTGCCGTCCACCGTGTCGGCCGACTCCGAGTTGCCGCCGGCCGGCGTCGCCCCGGGCTGGGGCTCGGCCACCGCGACCCGCGCGGGACGCAGGTTGCGCTCGCCGAACTTGTAACCCGGCTGCAGGATCGCCACGCAGGTCGTCTCCGTGACGTCCGGCGCGTACGAGTGCATCAAAGCCTCGTGGATCGTCGGGTCGAAGGGCTCGCCCTCCTTGCCGAACTGCTGCAGGCCCATCTTCGCGGCGACGGACTCCAGCGACTCGGCGACGGACTTGAACCCGCCGACCAGTTCACCGTGGTCCCGCGCCCGGGCGATGTTGTCGAGCACGGGCAGGAGTTCGGTCAGCAGGCTCGCGATGGCGACCTCCTTGACCGCGATCCGGTCCCGCTCGACCCGGCGGCGGTAGTTCTGATACTCGGCCTGGAGCCGCTGGAGGTCCGCGGTGCGCTCACCGAGCGCCGTACGAACCTGGTCCAGCTGTGCCGTCAGACCGGCGACCTGTGCTGCTGCTGCGTCCCCGGCCGGGGCCGCCCCCTCCGAAGAGGGGGCGGTCTTCGGCTCGGCGTCGTCGGAGGTGGCGCCGGAAGGGACGTCGGGCTTCTCGTCGAAGCCCGGAGTCTCCTCCGTCACGCGGCACCGTCCTTGCGGTCACGCTGCTCGTCGTCGACGATCTCGGCGTCCACCACGTCGTCGTCGGCCCTCGGGGCCTCGGCGCCGGGAGCGTCGTCACCGGCGCCGGCTGCCTGCCCCGCCTGGGCGTCGGCGTACATCGCCTGGCCCAGCTTCTGCGAGACGGCGGCGACCTTCTCCGTGGAGGTGCGGATCTCGGCGACGTCCTCGCCCTTGAGCGCGGCCTTCAGCTCCTCGATCGAGGCCTCGACCTCGGTCTTGATGTCGCCGGGGACCTTGTCCTCGTTGTCCTTGAGGAACTTCTCCGTCTGGTAGACGAGCTGCTCGCCCTGGTTGCGGGTCTCGGCGGCCTCGCGGCGACGGTGGTCCTCGTCCGCGTACTGCTCGGCCTCCTGGCGCATCCGGTCGACCTCGTCCTTCGGCAGCGAGGAGCCACCGGTGACGGTCATCTTCTGTTCCTTGCCGGTGCCGAGGTCCTTGGCGGTGACGTGCATGATGCCGTTGGCGTCGATGTCGAAGGCGACCTCGATCTGCGGCACACCGCGCGGGGCCGGCGGCAGACCGGTCAGCTCGAACATCCCGAGCTTCTTGTTGTACGCCGCGATCTCGCGCTCGCCCTGGTAGACCTGGATCTGGACGGACGGCTGGTTGTCCTCGGCCGTCGTGAAGATCTCGGAACGCTTGGTCGGGATCGTGGTGTTGCGCTCGATGAGCTTCGTCATGATCCCTCCCTTGGTCTCGATACCGAGGGACAGCGGGGTGACGTCGAGGAGCAGGACGTCCTTGACCTCGCCCTTGAGGACACCGGCCTGGAGCGCGGCGCCGATGGCGACGACCTCGTCCGGGTTCACGCCCTTGTTGGCGTCCTGACCGCCGGTGAGCTCCTTGACGAGCTCGGCGACGGCGGGCATACGGGTGGAGCCACCGACGAGAACGACGTGGTCGATCTCGGAGAGGTTGATCCCCGCGTCCTTGATGACGTTGTGGAACGGCGTCTTGCAGCGCTCCAGCAGGTCGGCCGTCAGCTGCTGGAACTGGGCGCGCGTGAGCTTCTCGTCCAGGTGCAGCGGGCCCTCGGCGGACGCCGTGATGTAGGGCAGGTTGATCGAGGTCTCGGTGGACGAGGACAGCTCGATCTTGGCCTTCTCGGCGGCCTCGCGGAGGCGCTGGAGGGCCATCTTGTCCTTGCCCAGGTCCACGCCGTGGCCGGCACGGAACTGCTGGACCAGGTAGTCCATGACGCGCTGGTCCCAGTCGTCACCACCGAGGTGGTTGTCACCGTTGGTGGCCTTCACCTCGACGACGCCGTCACCGATCTCCAGGAGGGACACGTCGAAGGTGCCGCCACCGAGGTCGAAGACGAGGATCGTCTGGTCGTCCTTGTCGAGGCCGTACGCGAGAGCGGCGGCCGTCGGCTCGTTCACGATGCGCAGGACGTTGAGGCCCGCGATCTCGCCGGCCTCCTTCGTCGCCTGGCGCTCGGAGTCGTTGAAGTAGGCCGGGACGGTGATGACCGCGTCCGTGACCTTCTCGCCCAGGTAGGCCTCGGCGTCGCGCTTCAGCTTCTGCAGGATGAACGCGCTCATCTGCTGCGGGTTGAAGTTCTTCCCGTCGAGCTCGATCTTCCAGTCGGTGCCCATGTGGCGCTTGACCGACCGGATGGTCCTGTCGACGTTGGTGACCGCCTGGCGCTTGGCGACCTCGCCGACCAGCACCTCACCGTTCTTCGCGAAGGCGACGACGGACGGCGTGGTCCTGGCACCCTCGGCGTTGGTGATGACGGTGGGCTCGCCGCCCTCCAGAACGCTGACGACGGAGTTAGTCGTGCCCAGGTCGATGCCGACCGCACGTGCCATTTCGATTCCTCCAGAGGAATGACCGAGTCGGACCCTCACATGGAGCCTGACTTGAGTGGAACAGGCTCAAGTGTGCATCACTCCCGTCGCGCGGTCAACAGAGCTGAGTCGACCCCACTCAACTCTTATCCGTTCCTTACGCGCAATGCCGCTCTGACCTGCGCCGACTGCATGGCCGGAGGCCGCCGGAGCCCGTACACGGGGACTCTCAGCAGCCCCAGTACGACCGCCCCGACCACCCCCACCACCCACCACAGCCCCGATTCCCCGGCCCACCCGCCGTGCGCGAGCACCCCCGTCAGCACCGCCCCGAAGGCACCCGCGCCGAGCAGTACGGTCGCCCCGCGCGCGGTGAGCCCCAGCCGGCGCAGCCGGTGTGCGAGGTGATCCGGACCCCCGCGCGACAGGGGCCGTCCGGCCACCCGCCGTGACACGACCACGAGCACCACGTCCGCACCGGCGACGGCGGTGAGCGCGAACAACACCCCCGCGCTGGACGCCAGTTCGTGCCCGGTCCGCACGACCACCGCGGCCGAGGCCAGCACGAACCCGGTGAACAGGGACCCGCACGCGCCGAGGGCGATCCGCGCGGGATGCCAGTTGTGCATCAGGAACCCGGTGAGCGCTGCGGCCAGGACGCTCAGCAGCACGGCGAGCCCGTCGAGCACCTCGACGGCGGCGCACGCCCCCACCCCGAAGGCGGTCAGCACCCCGACCGTCCCGAGCAGCCCGTCGGCGTGGTCGAGGGCCCGGAAGGCGAGGGTGACGAACACGATCCAGCCGAGCGCGAGCAGCCCGACCCCGAACCCCAACTCCCCGTACGGCACCACGAACCCGGCGGCTACGGCCGTACCGACGACCAGGAACCGCGCCTTGACCCGCCGCACGTCGGCCACGAGCCCGAGCGCGCCCACACCCGCGCCGGCGACGAGCAGCTCACCGACGCCGTCACCCAGAGGGGCGTACCCGGTCCACTCCCCCGCCCCGGCGACCAGCATCGTCGCGAGCACCACCGCGAGTCCGCCGAGCAGCGGCAGGGGGCGCGCCCGGCGCCGGTCGAGGACGCCGAGGCGCAGGGCGAGTGTCCGCAGGAGGGCGGCGAGGACGGCGGCGAGGAACAGGGCGGCGATGGCGGCGAGGATCCCGTAGAGCACGGGTTCACGGTAGGCGCAAACGTAACAATTCTGTACGAATAACACGACGGAACATCGTCACAACGTCGTCTGATCGGATCGGTCCCGATGGAGGCCCCTGCCTCGGTTCGGATCCCGGTTCCGATCTCGGTACCGATCGGCCAGTCAGGCAAGCCTCAGCGATCCAGATCACTCCGCCGCTGACTACAGTGCGGGTCAAGATATGGGTAGTCTCTGGCAGACTGCCTAAGTTACCGCTTAGTAATACTTAGCAACGCGCAGGCCTGAGGAGCCCTCCCATGCAACTCGCCGCGATCATCGTGTCGCTGGTCCTGACCGTGATCGGCGTCGCGCTGCTCGCACGCGCCATCGGTCAGTTCGTCCGGTACTTCAAACTCGGCCAGCCGGTCCCGGCCGGACTGCGGACGGACAACCCCTACCAGCGCAGCGTGACGCTGGTGAAGGAGTTCCTCGGCCACACCCGGATGAACCGGTGGGGCATCGTCGGCTTCGCGCACTGGTTCGTGGCGGTCGGCTTCCTGACGCTGCCGCCGACCCTCGCCCAGGCCTTCGGCCAGCTCTTCTCGGCCGACTGGACGCTGCCGGTCATCGGCGGCTTCCTGCCGTTCGAGATGTACATCGAGTTCATCGGCGTGATGACGATCCTCGGCATCGCCGTGCTCATCGTGATCCGCCTGCTGAGCCTCCCCTCGCGCCCCGGCCGCAAGTCCCGCTTCGCGGGCTCCAAGGCGGGCCAGGCGTACTTCGTCGAGTACGTCATCCTCACCATCGGCCTCGCGATCTACGTGCTGCGCGGCCTGGAGGGCGCGATCCACCACGTCGAGGGCTACGAGGCCGGCTACTTCGCCTCGTACCCGCTGGTCCTGGCCTTCAAGGGCCTGAGCGTCGGCACCCTCCAGAACCTGATCTACCTCACCGCGATGATCAAGATCGGGACGTCCTTCGTCTGGATGATCGTCGTCTCGCTCAACACCAACATGGGCGTCGCCTGGCACCGCTTCCTCGCCTTCCCGAACATCTGGTTCAAGCGCGAGGCGACCGGCGGCACCGCCCTGGGTGCCCTCCAGCCGATGACGTCCGGCGGCAAGCCGATCGACTTCACCGACCCGGGCGAGGACGACGTCTTCGGGGTCAGCCAGGTCGAACAGTTCTCCTGGAAGGGCCTGCTCGACTTCTCCACCTGTACGGAGTGCGGTCGCTGCCAGTCGCAGTGCCCGGCCTGGAACACCGGCAAGCCCCTCTCCCCCAAGCTGCTGATGATGTCGCTGCGGGACCACGCCCACGCCAAGGCGCCGTACCTGCTGGCGGGCGGCGGCAAGACGGCGGAGGGCGAGGAGAAGGGGAGCGAGGAGCAGCTGAAGGACGTCCCCGCCGCCGCCCTCGCCGAGGCCGAGCGCCCGCTGATCGGCACCGCCGAGGAGAACGGCGTCATCGACCCGGACGTGCTGTGGTCCTGCACGACCTGCGGCGCCTGCGTCGAGCAGTGCCCGGTGGACATCGAGCACGTCGACCACATCGTCGACATGCGCCGCTACCAGGTGATGATCGAGAGCGCGTTCCCGTCCGAGGCGGGCACGATGCTCAAGAACCTGGAGAAGAAGGGCAACCCCTGGGGCCTGGCGAAGAAGCAGCGCCTGGAATGGCTCAAGGAGCTCGACTTCGAGGTGCCGGTCGTCGGCCAGGACATCGAGGACCTCACCGAGGTCGAGTACCTGTACTGGGTCGGCTGCGCCGGCGCCCTGGAAGACCGCGCGAAGAAAACCACCAAGGCGTTCGCCGAACTCCTCCACATCGCGGGCGTCAAGTTCGCGATCATGGGCGGCGACGAGAAGTGCACCGGCGACTCCGCCCGCCGCCTCGGCAACGAGCCCCTGTTCCAGGAGCTCGGCATGGAGAACGTCATGGCGCTGAACATGGCGTTCGGCGAGGAGCTGGACGACGACGGCAAGGTGGTCCCGGAGTCCGCCAAGCCGAAGTCCGCGAAGAAGATCGTCGCGACCTGCCCGCACTGCCTCAACACGATCGGCAACGAGTACCCGCAGCTCGGCGGCGACTACGAGGTCGTCCACCACACCCAGCTGCTCCAGCACCTCATCGACGACGGCAAGCTGCTCCCGGTCACCCCCGTCGAGGGCCTCATCACCTACCACGACCCCTGCTACCTGGGCCGCCACAACAAGATCTACACGCCCCCGCGCGAGATCATGTCGGCCGTCCCGGGCCTGCGCCAGCAGGAGATGCACCGCCACAAGGAACGCGGCTTCTGCTGCGGCGCCGGCGGCGCGCGGATGTGGATGGAGGAGCGGATCGGCAAGCGCATCAACAACGAGCGCGTCGACGAAGCCCTCTCCCTCAACCCGGACATCGTGTCGACGGCCTGCCCGTTCTGCCTGGTCATGCTCACCGACTCGGTCAACGGCAAGAAGAACGACGGCAAGGCGAAGGAGTCCATCACGGTCGTGGACGTCGCCCAGCTGCTCCTGGAGTCCGTGAAGACCCCGGCCACGGACGACGACGAGCCCCCGGCGGGCGAGTCGGACTCGGAGAGCGCGCCGGAGCCGCAGCCGGTGAAGTAACCGACCCCGCTGTGACGGCCGACAGCCCCCTGCCCCTCGTACGGGCACGGGGCTGTCGCCGTATCTCGAACACGTGCATCATTACTGGGTAGTTGCCAATGGGGTCAACGGTCCGGACGAGGTGCGGGGTGCGGTTACGGGTGCGGGTGCGGAAGCTGGTGCGAAGAGGCGGTCGGGGTACGGCCGCCACCAGCAGGTCGGCGGCCCTCGGCGGGTTGGCGGCCCTCGGCGCCCTGGTTGCACTCACCGCCTGTGGCCCCCTCTCCGGCGACGACGGGGCGGCCGCCACCGACACCCCCGTCCAGGTCGCCAAGGCCCCCGCCCAGCGCCCGATACCGCAGGGCGACGGCAGCAAGGTCGCCGACGACTTCAACGGCGACGGCCACCGCGACCTGGTCCTGGGCGACCTCGTCAAGGACCAACTCCACACGGACGACGCCGGTATCGGCATCGTCTACGGCTCCCCCGGCGGACTCGTCCCGGGCGCCCGGCAGTTGCTGAGCCCGGCCCGTCAAGCCGCCCGTACGAAGGGCCAGTTGCCGGCGGTCTTCGACGCGGAGGCGACCTGCGACCTCGACGGCGACGGGTTCACCGACCTGGTCGTGTCGACCGACCCGCCCTACGACGGCCAGGGGCAGCCCCCCGTACCCCTCCAGCTCCTCTTCGGCTCCCCCGACGGTCTCACCGGCCGCGCGGTCACCCTCGTGATCCCGGCACAGGCACGCGCGGGCAACGACTGGCCCGACCAGCCGGTGTGCGGCGACTTCGACGGCGACGGCGCCCAGGACCTCGTCGTCCACGCCTCCGACGTACAACTCAGCTATCTGCGCGGCCCGTTCACCCGCAAGGGCGCCCCGAAGAAGGCGGGCGCGCCGATCGCCGCCCCCGGCAACGTCCCCACGGGCCCGGCGGCCGACGTGAACCACGACGGCTACGACGACCTGGTCGTCCGTACGGCGGACGGCACCTCGAAGTCGGCGCTCGTCCTCGGCGGCCCGGACGGCCCCACGCGCACCGGCACGGTGTTGCCCGAGGGCGTCGACGTCGCCCTCGGCCGCTTCGGCAAGGGGCGTGACCTGGACGCGGCGGTGGGGGGTGGGGGTCCCCCCGCGCGAGCGAAGCCGAGCGTGGGGGAGGGCGAAACGTCCCTGCGCTACGACCTCCCCGCCGCGACCTCCGGCACCCTCGCCTCCCCCGGCTCGATGCTCGACACCGGCGACTTCGACGGCGACGGCCGCGACGAACTCGTCTCCAGCGGCTCCCGGTTGAGGGTGTTCCGGGCCCCGACAGCGGCGTCCGGCCTCTCGGCGGCGGGCATGGTGACCGTCGCACCGCCCACCCATGGCACGACCAGGGTCCTCACGGTCGGCGACTTCGACGGCGACGGCCGGGACGACCTGGTGGTACGGACGTACCGGGGCGAGACGTGGGACGAGGTGGCCGTCTATCCCGGGGTGAAGACCAGCCACAAGACGGGCCTTGTGGCGGCGAAGCCGTCGGTGACGTTCTCCAGCGCGGAGTTCCTGTGAGGCATCCGGTGGGACCTCCGGTGAGCCATCTGGATCGCGCGTCCCGCACCCACCCGTCACACCTGTGCCGCACGTCTCAATAATTTTTCCAACTCCCGTACAACCGTTGCCCTTTGCTGTGGGTCTCTTGTTCGCCGCCCGAATTCACGGTCGTGCCCTGCCTGCCCTCTCCCCTCTGGAGACACCGCCTTGCGCAAGCGCACCCTGCTCCTGGCCGCCACGCTCACCACCGGTCTGCTCACCGCCCTGCCCGTCACCACGGCCACCGCCGCGCCCTCCAGACTGGCCGGCGACTTCAACGGCGACGGATACCGCGACCTGGCGATCAGCGCGCCCAACGCCACGGTGTCCGGCAAGCCGCAGGCCGGATACGTCGGGATCGTGTACGGCACCAAGAACGGGCTGAACACCGCGAAGCGGCAGGTCATCAGCCAGGCCACCGCCGGTATCCCGGGCGCCCCGGAGTCCGGCGACTACTTCGGTGACCGGATGACAACGGGCGACCTGGACGGCGACGGTTACACGGACCTCGTCGTGGGTGTGGCCGCCGAGTCGATCGGCAACGGCCGGTCCGGCGTCGTCACCATCGTCTGGGGCGGGGCCGGCGGCCTCAAGACCTCCTCCGACCTCGCCTGGCCGGTGCCCGCCAGGCGCGACGGTTTCGGCTCGGCCCTCGCCACCGGTGACTTCGACGGCGACGGCGACACCGACCTGGCCACGAAGAACGGCTTCGACCCCCAACTGAACGTCTTCAAGGGCCCGTTCACCCGCGCCGGCAAGTCCACCGGACGCGTCGACATCGACACGTACACGGAGACCGGCATCACCGTCGAGGAGCTTGTCGCGGGCGATGTGAACGGCGACGGCAGGGCGGACCTGCTGGTCATGGGCCAGCAGGAGATCAGTGACGGCTACAAGACCCGCAGCGTCCTCTACAAGGGCACTGCCACCGGCCTGAAGGCGGGCCCCCGGGTCGCGGGCGGCTACGCCGGTGTCATCGCCGACATCGACAAGGACGGCTACGGCGACATCGTCACCGGCAACTTCCTGGAGCGGTCGAGCGAGGCGCCCGACGGCGGCCTCGGCGGCGCGATCACCGTCACGTACGGCAGCGCGACCGGCATCAGTTCCGCCCGCAGGCCGGTCCGGATCACCCAGGACACGGCGGGCGTGCCCGATACCGGCGAGAAACGCGACCAGTTCGGCTGGAGCCTGTCGGCCGGCGACACCAACGGCGACGGATACACCGACATCGCCGTCGGCGCCCCGACCGAGAGCATCGGCTCGGCGCGGGAGGCAGGCACCGTCACGATCCTGCGCGGCGCGAAGACCGGCCTGTCGACCGCCGGCGCCAAGCTCCTCTGGCAGAACACAGCGGGCGTCCCGGATGCCGCCGAGTCCCTCGACCTCTTCGGCTCGGCCGTCCAGCTCACCGACACGGACAACAACCGCCGCGCGGAACTGGTCGTGAGCGCCGACAACGAGAACAGGGGTGCCGGCGCGGCCTGGCTCTTCAAGTCCGGCGCCGCCGGCATCACCGCCACCGGCTCCAAGACCTTCACCGGCACCACCCTGGGCGGCCCGTCGGGGCAGACCCGCTTCGGCGCCGTACTTGCGGGCTGACGCCGACAGCCCGTACCCGCCACCCACCACCACACACAACGGGGAAGACAGAAGAGACATGCGTAGGAGAAACATGCGCGGACGCACCAGCACCACGACCACCGCGGCCGTCGCCGCCGCCCTGCTCGCCACCGGCCTGGCGCCGCTGGCCCTCGCCACGCCCGCCGCCGCTGCCGCCGCCAAGTTCGCCGACGACTTCAACGGCGACGGCTACCGCGACTACGCCGAGTACTCCTACGGCGCCGAATACGAGTTCCCCGGCGGCGCCGTCAAGGTCACCTTCGGAACGGCGAGCGGGCCGGGCACCAAAGTCCAGTACGTCAGCCAGAACAGCGCGGGTGTGCCCGGCTCCGACGAGGCGGACGACATGTTCGGCGAGGTCAGGGCCGCCGCCGACTTCAACGGCGACGGGTACGGCGACCTGGCTGTCGCCGCCACCGGCGAGGACGTCGCCGGACGCCCGGACCAGGGCACGGTCACCGTCCTCTGGGGCAGCAGGACCGGCCTTTCCGGCGGCACCAACATCCCGGCCAGGGCGAACACCTCGTACGCCCGAATGGGCTCGGACCTCGCGGTCGGCGACTTCAACGGGGACGGCAGGAAGGACCTGGCCGTCGTCGCGAACGGCAAGGCGTACGTCTACCGGGGCGCCATCTCCCGTTCGGGCGTGGCCGGTTCGGTCAACACCCTCGACAAGAACGGGTCGTCCTTCAACGCCACCGCCCTGATCGCGGGCAACGTGACCGGCGACAACAGGACCGACCTCGTCGTCATCGGCGACGTCGTCGGCGAGAACTACATAGCCTCCGACGCCTGGTTCATCAAGGGCGGCAGCACCCTCACCCCCGGCCGCACCCTCCGCCTGGAGCGCGTGAACGGCAACGGCGGCGAGGCCGATCGCGGCGGCGACGGTGTCATCGCCGACTTCAACAAGGACGGCAAGGGCGACATCGCCATCGGCACCCCGCTGTTCTCCAAGTCCCGTGGCGAGGTGAGCGTTTGGTACGGCGCCGCCGCGGGCCCCGCCAAGTCCGCCCGCTTCACCCAGAACACGGCGGGCGTCGCGGACACCGCGGAGACGTACGACTACTTCGGCGACAGCATCGCCGCCGGTGACATCAACGGCGACGGCTACCGGGACCTCGCGATCGGCGCGGACGGCGAGCGGATCGGCAACAGGCAGTACGCGGGCGCGGTCCACGTCCTCTACGGCCGCGCCGGCGGGATCACCACCGCCGGTTCGCAGTGGTTCGCCCGCAACTCGGCCGGCATCCCGGGCGACGTCACCGACAGCGAGGGCTTCGGCATGAAGCTGCGCCTGCGCGACGGCAACCGCGACGGCAAGGCCGACCTGTACGTCTACAGCCTTTCGGGCTCGATACGCCTGCTCGGCTCGGCGAGGGGGATCACGACGGCCGGGGTCTCGGCGGTGCCGGAGGGCCTGATCGACGGGATGCTCCCGTAACGGAGAGAAACGGGATCCTTTCCCTAGGGGAACGCTGAAGTTCCCCTTAAGGGATGTCACAGGTCAGCAGCAAAGCGGGGTCCGGAACCCCGGGCCCCACCCGTCACTCTCCGGGACCAGGTACGTTCGATGACGTGGCTGGATTCAGGATCGGACGCGGCGGCCGGGACAACCGCCCCCCGCAAGCGCGACCGCAACAACAACCGCGGCAGCAGCCGTACGGCCAGCAGCCCCCACAGGGCGGCCCGTCGTACGGCTATCCCTCGGCGCCTCAGCAGCAGCCGTACGGTGGCGGACAGCCGTCGTACGGCAGCTCGGGCGGCGCCGGTCGGCAGTGGCCCCCGCAGGCGACCGCCGGCAACGGAGGCTACGGCGGACCGGGCGGGCACGGCGGCCAGGGCAGACACGGCGAGCCGGAGTACTTCGGCGACGGCGGCCAGGGACAGGGGCACGGACACGGACACGGGCCCCAGCAGGGGTACCCGAACCCGAACGCTCCCGTGGACCCGTACGCGGCCAACAACCCTGGTCACACACAGGCGTTCAGCACCGGCGACGACCCGTACAACCAGGGCGACACCTACCGCGCCGGCTCGGCTGCGGCCCCGCCGGCCGGTCCACGCCTGCGCTGGAAGGAACTGCTCCGGGGCATCGTCACCGCCCCCGACCGCACGTTCCTGCAGATGCGCGACTACCAGGTGTGGGCGCCGGCCCTCGTCGTGACCTTCCTGTACGGCCTGATCGCCGTCTTCGGGTTCGACGACACCCGCGAGGACACGATCAACGCGACGCTCAGCAACGCGATCCCGATCGTGCTGACGACGGGCGTGGCGATGGTCCTGAGCGCCTTCATCCTGGGCGTGGTCACCCACACCCTTGCCCGCCAGCTCGGCGGCGACGGCGCCTGGCAGCCGACGGTCGGCCTCTCCATGCTGATCATGTCCATCACGGACGCCCCCCGCCTCCTCGTCGCGATGTTCGCGGGCGGCGACGCCCCCTTCGTACAGATCCTGGGCTGGGCGACCTGGGTCGCGGCAGGCGTCCTCCTGACCATCATGGTCCGCCGCTCCCACGACCTCCTCTGGCCGAAGGCCCTGGGCGCGTCGGCGATCCAGCTGGTCGCACTGCTGTCGATCGTGAAGCTGGGGACGTTCTGACGGTTCCGACACCCGGGACCCGACGGATTCGACGCTCAGGAGGGGGTTTTCGGCCCGCGGGCCGAAAACCCCCTCCTGCCGTGTTAGGCAAACATCCCCCCAAGAGGTCTAGTCCAGCACGTATCCACCGGTGTTCACTGCGCCGCATGACGATTACCCCCAGCGCCCGAAAAGCGGGACGGACCATCGCCCTCGTCTCCGCCGCCCTCGGCCTCACCCTGACGGCCTTCACAACAGCCGCCGGGGCCACCACCGTCCCGTCGGAGTTCGGCACCGACTACCACGACCCGGTGACGGCCGCTCCACCCATCACCACACCCCACACCAGATCCTGTGAAGTGACCGTCGCCCAGGCGAAGTTCAAGGACTTCACGCCCTACACCGGCACCTACACCCCACCCACCGCCTGCGGCACCCCGGGCCGCTGGTCGAAGGTGGTGCTCCGCCTCGACGGCAGCGTCGCCGGCCGTCAGTTCGACCGCCTCGGCTACCTCGACATCGGCGGCGTCCAGATCCTCCGCACCTCGACCCCCGAGCCGTCTCAGGACGGCATCAACTGGTCGGTGAAGAAGGACGTCACGCGGTACGGGAAGACGCTGAGCAAGAGCCAGTCCGTGAACATGCTCATCGGCAACGTTGTCGACGACACCTACACCGGCGTCCTGGACGTCAAGGTCACCCTGACCTTCTACGCCCCCGAGCCCGGAACCCGGCCCGCCAAGGCCGGCGGCTCCGCCCCCGACCAGGTCATTCCGCTGAGCGACGGCAACAGCGTCACCACCGGCGCGAAGCTCACCACCCCGCGCAACTCCGAGCGCATCCTGGCCGAGGTGTACGCGACCGGCTCGGGCGGCGGCTGCGAGGAGTTCTGGTACTCGGCGGTCACCCCGTCGGCGTCCTACTCCTGTCCGGGCGGCGACGACGGTCCGTACCGCGAGGTCCAGGTCACGATCGACGGAAAGCTCGCCGGAATCGCCTCCCCCTACCCGAACATCTGGACGGGCGGCTGGTCCCCGTACCTGTGGAGCGTGATCCCCTCCCCCACCGCCTTCGACGTACGCCCCCTGGAGTTCGACCTCACTCCCTTCGCCGGTCTCCTCAACGACGGCAAGGCACACACGGTCGACGTGACGGTGGCCGGCGTCCCCGCGGGCCAGACCGGCTGGAGCACGCCGACCAACATCCTGGTCTGGCAGGACGCCCACACGTCGGTGGTGACGGGCGCCCTGACCTCGTACAAGGCGAGCGACCCGGCCGTCGCGAACACGTACACGGACGGCACCACCCGCACCCTGGACACGAGCGCCGAGCGCCGTCTGACGGTGAGCGGCTACCTGAACACCTCGCACGGCCGCGTGACGACGACGGTCGACCGGCGCCTGACCACGGCCATCACGCACACCTGGACCCCGGACGAGACCACGGACAACCAGCAGGGCCGCTGGACCGACGACCAGACGGTCCGCCGCGCCGGAGTGACGTCCCGCACCGACCGCACCTACACGCTGGACGGCCGCTCCACCATCGACGCGGACAACCGCCTGCGCGTGATCATGTCCTTCGGCGACCACGCCCGCATCGACGGCGTCCGCCTGGACGACACGTACAACGGCGACGCGACCTTCACCCTCGGCGTACCCCGCGACCAGCGCCACGCGGTCGCGACGACCACCGAGCACTACCGCCTCCGCGGCCCGGGCCTGTGCTACGACCACACGCTGGGCACGGAACAGGGGGTGCTGACCAAGGACAGGCGGGGCTGTTAGCAGCGAGCCGGAAAGACGCCGGGCGGCCCTTCGTACGTGTCGTACGAGGACCGCCCAGCGTTCTTCTCAGCTCTCAGAGCGCGTCCTTGGACGGGGTGATCGGCTCGCCGAACTTACGTACTGGAGGCAAGACGCTCCACGGAAAGTTGATCCAGTCATCGGTCCGCTTCCACACGTACTCGCACTTCACGAGGGACTGCGTCTTCTCGTAGATCACCGCGGAACGGACCTCGGCGACGGCGCCCAGGCAGAAGTCCCGCACCAGTTTGAGCGTCTTGCCGGTGTCGGCGACGTCATCGGTGATGAGGACCTTCTTGTCGGAGAAGTCGATGGCGTTGGGAACGGGCGCGAGCATGACGGGCATGGGAAGCGTGGTCCCGACACCGGTGTAGAACTCGACATTCACGAGGTGGATGTTCTTGCAGTCGAGCGCGTACGCCAGCCCGCCGGCCACGAACACACCCCCGCGCGCGATGCTGAGGACGACGTCGGGCTCGTACCCGTCGTCGGCGATGGTCTGCGCGAGCTCGCGGACGGAGACGCCGAACTGCTCGTAGGAGAGCTCCTCGCGTACGGCCGTCATACCTGCGTCCGGTGGAAGTTGAGGAAGGACCGGGAGGCCGTGGGCCCGCGCTGCCCCTGGTACCGGGAGCCGTACCGCTCGCTGCCGTACGGGAACTCGGCCGACGAGCTCAGCTGGAACAGACACAGCTGGCCGATCTTCATGCCGGGCCAGAGCTTGATGGGCAGGGTCGCGAGGTTGGAGAGTTCGAGCGTCACATGCCCGCTGAACCCCGGGTCGATGAACCCGGCGGTGGAGTGGGTGACGAGCCCGAGCCGCCCGAGCGAGCTCTTGCCTTCGAGACGGGAGGCGAGGTCGTCCGGCAGCGTGATGACCTCGTAGGTCGAGGCGAGCACGAACTCCCCGGGGTGGAGGATGAACGGCTCGTCACCCTCGGGCTCGACCAGACGCGTGAGGTCGGCCTGTTCGACGGAGGGGTCGATGTGGGGGTAGCGGTGGTTCTCGAACACCCGGAAGAAGCGGTCGAGGCGCACGTCCACGCTCGACGGCTGCACCATGGATTCGTCGTAGGGATCGATCCGTACCCGCCCGGAATCGATCTCGGCCCGGATGTCCTTGTCTGAGAGAAGCACGCCCCGAGGATACGCAAGACGCGCGAACCCGACACCACCGGCCGGTTCCGCGCGCCTGCACTGCTTCCACTTCACTTGCTATGTGCCGACCTACTGACTGGTGCTGCTCCGCTGCTGCTCCAACGTCACCGGCACCACACTGCGGAGCCGCGCACAGCGCGGACACCGGACCAGCCGGCCGGGGCCGAGCCGCTCGGCCTGCTGCATCGGGAACGAAGCGGTGCTGAACACGTGCCCTTCGGCACAACGGACGACGGTGCGCTCGATCAAGTCCTCAGAGTCCCTTCCCCAAGAGCCGTCGCCGGTCACTGTCGAGACCGACGAGGACCGTCACATTACGGGACGAAAAGGGCGGCCCTGCAGGCGGCACTCCGATCCCGCCCGATCCTGCCCGACCCCTCTTCCGCGCCCCCACCGTACGCCCCAACTCCGGCCACCCGCAGCCGGGTCACGCCGCGAAAACGCGTCCGGTTCACGTCAGGAACAGGCCCCGTCCACACCTGGAACACCCCCGGAATCCCCCGGAAACGGGGGCAGGCCCCAGGGCTTCGGCGCCGGGGGCCTGGCGTACGGTAGAGTGACTGAGCATTCGGACACCGGTCTGACCGGCGTCTTACGCGGGTGTAGTTTAGTGGTAGAACATCAGCTTCCCAAGCTGAGAGTGCGAGTTCGATTCTCGTCACCCGCTCCATGATGAAACCCCAGGTCAGTGACCTGGGGCTTGGTTGTTGTCTAGACCAATTTCACGGTGACGTGCCCCTCGCGTGCCCTAAGTCGAGGCGAAACGGCCAGCTCCGGGGCATTCGCAGGCCACTTCGGATGGTGCGACCTACATACGTCTCAAATAGCGAGACGCATTTCATGTGACCTGCGTCACCACTGAGTGCCATGTCTGCCAAGTCGCTTACGCAAAGCAGCAGTTCACGAAGGCGGCGTGCGCGGCCCTTCGCTGGCGGCTCCCTGAACGCCGACGCCAACTCCGTACTTCGCGGGTGGCCGAGTCGGGTGGAGTTGCTGCCTGGCCGTGTCCGGTTCTGGGCTGGTCGTGTTGACCGGGTGTGACGAAGTCTTCCCGGTCCCCGCGGCTGCGGACGGTGCGCCCGCGCATGGAATGCGTGGTCACCTCGGTGGAGAAGCGTCTGGGCGCTCTGCAGTCGCCCACCTTTGATGGCCGACTCGGCGCCTGCCGCGCGAGTGAACTCGCCTTTGTCTTCGACAATCTGCGCTTCGCCGGCCTGATCGGCTCCGTGCCCTCGGAGCACTCGCCGACATCATGCACAATGCCTGGATCGGCTTCGCCATCACCGGTGACCGCGATTGGCCCGCCTACGACGCCCGGCTCCATGCCACCAAGCGCTTCGACGAAACCTTACAACTGGTCCACGACACGCGACCTGACCCCCGCGCCGCAGGGGGCAACCGCCGCTGACGCAGGTCCTCCACCGGCGTCAGCGCCAACACCACCAGGGCCGCTCGTGCCGGCATTGGGGCCCAGTGCCGAGCGGGGTGGCGGGTGTCGTCTCAGGTGGGGAGTGGGCGCGCCTCGACGATCTGTTTCATGACGATGGTGGACGTCAGTTTCTGTACACCTGGCAGCCTGGTCAGTTGCCCTTCGTAGAGCTTCCGGTAGTCGGCGAGGTCGACGGCCACGACGTGCAGGAGGCAATCGGGATCGCCGAAAAGGCGTTGTGCCTGCAGAACGTTGGGAATTGCGGCGACGGCCTCGTCGAAGGCCGCCAGCGTCGACTGGTCCTCCCGCTGCAGCGTCACGAAGACCAGCGCTTCGAAGCCGAGTCCCATCGCCTCCGGATCCAGCACTGCCTTGTATCCGCGAATCACGCCTGAGCGCTCGAGCTCGCGCAGCCGCCGCTGGCAACGCGAGATGCTCAGCCGGACCTTCTCCGACAGTTCTGTGATCGTCTGGCGGCCGTCCTTCTGTAGCTCCGCAAGAATTTCGCGATCTACCCGGTCAATGGGCAACTCTCTCCCCAATCCGTCTGGCTGCTAGCAAAGGTCGCAAGAATATAGCGGTCGATTCCGCCTAGCCTCGTCTTAGAGAGTTGGCGCGGTCGACTGCTTCTCCAGGGGCGAGGTGTGCACCGCGCCGCGACACATTTCTCAGTCCTGAGTGGCGGTCCGATGGCCGCGGCCATCGCTCACCCTGACCGCCCCGCGCCAATCGGAGGAACCAGTACTGATGTCCGTAGTCAACGAGATCGACGTAAAGGCTCTGCAGGAGACCATCGACGCGGTTCGGGCTACTCCCAAGCTCGGCCAGGTCACCTTCGCTGTCGACGGTACGTGGCAGGGCGGTTTCCGGATCAGGGCGCAGACCGGCGCCCTGACACAGGGCGGTGAGCGCGACGAGCAGCGTGTGGCGAAGTACACGATGACCAGCGACGAGCCGACCGCGCTGCTGGGCACCGACACCGCGGTCTCGCCCGCGGAGTACGTTCTGCAGGCGCTGGCAGGCTGCTACACCGTCACGCTCACCGCCAACGCAGCCTCGCGCGGCATCGAGCTCAAGAGCTTCCGGCTGGAGCTCGAAGGCGACATCGACCTGCGCGGGTTCCTCGGTATCGACACCGGAATCCGTCCGGGCGTGCAGCAGCTGCGCGTTCGCGTCCACATCGAGGCCCCTGATGCCACCCGCGAGCAGCTCGAGGAGCTGATCTCCCTCGTCGAGAGCCGTTCGCCCATCCGCGACACCCTCGTTAACCCGGTCGACGTCGTCACCACGCTTGTCTGAGCACGCGACAGCCCGGACGCCCGAACGGTAAAGGACAGTCGCGGCGCACGACCCGCTGCCCGCATCCGCCCGACAGCGGCATCGGACGGCGGGTCAGCCACGTGCGCCGGTGTCTTCCAGGGTGGGCATCCGCAGGAGGAGCCCGGAGACCCCGCACGGCGGTATCCGGGCTCAGGAGCGCCTGTTTCCCTCAACTGCGCATGGGCTCATCGCTCATCGCTGAGATGCCAACGGGCTGAGAGACGCGCGGAACCGACCGAATGCCCAGGCACTCTTCTCGCCCTGCCTGGATGGGACCCCCTGCTGGGGGATCGGGAGTTCGTCAATGAGACCAAGAGTGGCCCAAGACGGATCGCATGGGCCGGCCTCCAAGACGCGGCACGGCTCTGCGGCGGCGCACAGGACGGGCGGCTACCCACGCAGTCCTGCTGAGCGGACCGCAGAGGCTACCCATCACGTCCCTTTCGAGTCGACGAGCTCACAGTACGGAGGCCATCCTGCGGACTCCTTCGGCGAGGATTTCCGGGGAGGTGGCCAGGTTCATACGGACAAACCCCGCTCCGCCAGACCCGAAGGCCATCCCGGAGTTGAGGGCGATCCGGCCTCGTTCCAGGAAGACGGCCGCCGGGTCGTTGCCAAGGGCCAGTTTCCGGCAGTCCAGCCAGGCCAGGTAGGTGGCCTGGCCTGGGCGGCAGCGCACGGCGGGCAGGTGGGTGGACAGTAGATCGCCGAGCAGCTGACGGTTCTCGTCCAGTCCGGCCAGCAGGCTGTCGAGCCAGGCACCGCCCTCCCGTAGGGCCGCGGTGTGGGCGATGACGCCGAGGTGGCTGGGGCCGTGACTGACTTCCTCGGGGAGGCGGGCCAGGTCGTCGGCGGCCTCGGGGCCGGCGATGGCGAGGGCGGCTTTGAGACCGGCCAGGTTCCATGCCTTGGAGGCGGACATCACCGACAGGCCGTTCTCCGCGCCCGGCACGCTCAGGTAAGGAACGAAGGACGTTCCGGCAGCCACGATGGGAGCGTGGATCTCGTCCGCCACGACGCGCACGGCGTACCTGCGCGCAAGCTCGGCAACATCGGTCAGTTCAGTGGCGGTGTGTACGGTGCCGGTCGGATTGTGCGGACTGCACAGCAGATACACCGGCCGCCCGCCGCGACCGGTGGCTTCCTGGAACGCGACCTCCAGGGTGGTCAGGTCGATCCGCCCTTCCTCGGTCAGCGGCGCCTCGACAACCGGCCGGCCGTCGTTGCGGATGAACTGATAGAAGGGCGGATACACAGGGCAGTTGACCACGACGGGATCCCCGTGACCGGAGACCAACTTGAGCATCTCGACGATGCCCAGCATCACGTCAGGGACGATCGCCGTCCGCTCAACAGCCAGGTCGTCCCAGTCCCAACGTCGCGCGGCGAAGTCCGCGAATGCCTCGGCATAGGCGGTTCCGGCCGGATACCCGGTATCTCCGCGCTCCACCGCACTGTGGATGGCTCGTGCTACGGGCCCGGCGACCGGCACGTCCATCTCCGCCACCCACAGGGGCAATACGTCGTCCTGGTAGGTCTTCCACTTCATACTCGTGCGCTGTCGCAACTGCTCCAGAGACAGCTGCCGCAGCGGGTTCACGCCGCGAGCTCCAGGGAGGTCCTTCAACGCGTCATCCATGAAGCGAAAATAGACCGCATGCCGCGCGCATTGTTTGCCTTTCTTATGCTATCTGCTGCCGAAGCGGCAAAGAGTTACCCATTGTGGATCGCGATTCAGCAAGGAAGTTGCGCCTGCCGGTTGCGACTCCTGCTCTGGGTCTCCCGCTCAACGCAGCGATCCTGCCGAGCACGGGCTGTCCCGATGCCGCCGTCCTCCAGTCGCAAGCCCAGGGTCACGTCACAAGGACGCCTCTGGTCTTGAGGCAACCGAAGGACTTCGACCGGCCTCATGAGGGAGGGCGTCGCGGCCGGAAGCACCCGCGCGATCGCTGCCGAGCTGGGCTTCGCCCATCATGTCCAGGTCCTTGCCGCCGAAGGTCGGCAGGAGGTGCAGGCGCAGCAGGCCGGGGACCGTGCAGCGGAAAAGGGACGGTCCCCGTGACGAGCTGTTAGGGGGACCGGTCCCCGATGAACGTCGCATCCCCGTCCCCAAACGTCTGGGAACCGTGCACCACGGCGTCTCGGGGACCGGTCCCCGTCGCTCTCCCTGCAGCCACAGCGGCGGCCTCGACCGCGCCAGCGTCCTTCCAGATCTCATGCCAGAACCGCCGAATTGCTCCGGCTGCTGCCCTCATCTGCCATCGCTCGGCGCCCGGCGGCTCAGCTCCCCATCCGAACACCTCGGAGGGGCCTTGACCCCATGTGATGGTCGCCCAACGCGCGGTTCCACAGAAGGCGGCCGGACAGGCGCACGACCCGGTGCGCCTGCCCGCCGCGTGACGTCGAGGCCGCTACTTCCGCACGCCGGTCGCGTTGAACTCCTGTACGCCGACCTTTCCGTTCTGGTTGCTGTTGCGCACGTAGAGCCGGATGTTGGTGGTGGCCACGTTGGCCGACGGTCGGTAGACGACCGGCGCCGCCGTGTTGATCGCCTGGTAGGGCATGATGTCGATCCAGGCGTTCTGGCCGGCGCTCCACCGCTGCACCTTCCAGTGGCTGGTCATCCAGGTGCAGCAGTTGTCCTGCTGGATGGTGAAGGCGAACCGCTCGTAGTCCGCACCGAGATCGAACTGCACCCAGGACTCGTTCACGTTTGAGCTGGCCTCGCCGGTCTCGGTGACGCCGTCCCACAGCTTGCCGAGGCCGCTGTCCCAGGAACTGCTCTGCGACAGGGTGGAGTGGTCGGCCAGGTTCTCCCTGGGCACCTTCCACCGCAGCGCTGCGTACTCCGGTTCCAGGCCCGCCTGGTTCATGATGGTCCGCGCCTCGGCCGGCCACGCCCCGTCTGTCACCACGTGCGGCCGCCCGTCGCCGTCGTAGATCGCCCCGTTGAGCCAGTTGTCGGCGAAGTCGGTGTAGTTGTGTGACGCGTACACCGACAGGGGCTGGCGGTAACGCGGAGAGAAGTCGAACCGCCCGCCCTTTCCGACGTTGTAGTCCCAGCGGGTCTGGTGACTCTGGTTGTCGCTGTAGTAGTTCGCGGTCGACGTCGAGTGGTGCACGTAGTTGTGGCTGACCTCGCTGCCCGGCCACGACCCGAACGAGTAGACGGCCCCCGAGTCGTGCACCCCCCAAGGCACCTTGGACGTGGCGTTGTACACCTCGTTGTGGCTGAACGTCGTCCTGCCGATCCCGTCCACCCCGTCGAGGAGGCTGGTCTCCTCCGCCTTGCGCTGATGGAAGCCCATGTACGCGATGTCGTAGACGAGGTTGTGGGTGACCGCCACGTTGTAGGTGTTCATCAGGCTGATCCCGGTCGCCGGGAAGAAGTCGTCACCGATGTCGGTCACGACGTTGTTGCTGATCGTCACATTCTTGGTGCGCCGGGCGCCGTCGACGTGCACGTCCATCCACCGGCCGGCGATGACCCCGGCGGCGGTCAGGTTGTGGAAGACGTTGCCGGTGACAGTGACGTCCTCGGCTCCGGTCAGCAACTGCAGTCCGCCGCTGCCCATCTCGCGCACGGTGTTGTCGGTGAAGGTGATGCCGCGGGCGTTGGTCAGCTTGATCTGACCGGGCACCTCGCCGCCGTAGCCGTCGTAGTTCGGATCCTTGAAGGGGTCGTCCGCGTACTGCGCCTCCGCCTGCGAGCCGCCGATGAACCGGTCCCGAGGCAGCAGCCAGTTGCCGTGCTCGAACGTGATGCCGTCGAACGCGATCGCGCTCGCCTTCGCGGACGGGCTGGACCCGGCCACGTTCACCAGCGTTTCCACCACCGGCACATACGCCCCGGCCTGGTTGACGTCCTCTCCCGCCCGCGGGTAGTAGTACACCTTGTTCGTCGCCCGGTTCAGGTACCACTCGCCGGGGGAGTCCAGCTCCTCGAACGCGTTGAGCACGTAGAACGTGTCGTCGTAGTCCAGAGAGAAGCCGTCGTCGCGGTTCAGCCGCGCCTGGAAGTGCGGCTGTGCCAGGCGCACCCGCTTATCGGCGCCGCTCGCGCTGATGTCCACGACGGGGAAGTAGTCGATCTTGAAGCCGATCGCGATGTGCAGCAGCCGCATGTCGCCGACGTTGGTGTACGCCGCAACGCCGGCCGCCGGGAACCGCACGCCGTCGTAGGAGCGGGTCGGCCGCTCCGGATTGGCCGGCGGGTTGGGGATCGATGCGTCATCGAAGAAGCCGCTGCCCTTGATGCCCTTGCCCATCGCCAGCTGAGCCCGCCGGCCGCCGACGTAGAGCTGCCGGAAGTAGTCGGCGTAGCCCGCCGACTCCGGTACGTCGGCCACGAAGTAAGGCTGGTCGGTTACCCGCTTCCAGCCCGTGACGGCCTTACCACCGTCAACTATGGGCGTCTCACCCGGATACGCCTGGTAGACGACCTTGAACCCGTTGGAACCCGAGTCCGCCTCGGTCAGGTTGAAGGTGGCCGTCCGGGTATGCCGGCCCCCGCGCAGGCAGACGCCGAGGTCGGCCCGCATGTCCTTGTTGAGCTCGTGCTGTCGGATGTGGTCCCGCGCCCGTTCCAAGGTCGCCCACGGGCGGTCCGGTGAGGTTCCGGCGTTACCGTCGCTGCCCGATGCGGAGACGTAGAAGGTGCACACTGTTGCTGCCTTCGCCGTACCACTGACCACCAGCCCAGCAGCCAGCACAACCGCCGCCATGGCGCCCGCGACCACTCTGTGTTTGCTCATCAACTCACTTTCGACTCGTGTCTGGGATGGGTGCGGCACGCTCGATGCCGTGTACGCGTGGCCATGCCGTACGCAGGTCCGCCCGGACATGACGGTGTTGCGTGTGCCGGTGCGGAGGCTTCACCGGCACACGGAGTGTGTTTCGGAGATCGTGACCCGAACCGCTTGGTCAGCTGACGGAGAACTGGCTGAAGGTCGCGGTGCCGATGCTGCCAGCGTGGGCCGTGGAGAACATGCCCGCGTCCAGGGTGCTGTTTGCCCCGGTCAGCGTCGCGGTGCCGACAGTGGTCCAAGTGGTGCCGTCGGCGGAGTAGGAGCCGGTGACCGACGTGCCGCTCCTGACCAGGCGGAGCCAGACCGGGGCGACGGTGGCGCTTCCGGTCTTGGTGGTGTTGGTGTCGAGGTAGCCGTCACCGTTGGAGTCCCACTGCAGGGTGATTCCGTTGCCGGGGGTGGCGGCGAGGACGAGGTACCCGGTGGACGAGCCGGCGGAGGCGATGTCGTTGCGCAGCATCAGGCCGGCTTTGGCCCAGCTGTTGGTCTTGTCCTGGCTGTTGACGCGGACGGTGACGGTCGAGGACGTTCCGGCGGCCCCCGTCCGGTAGGCGGCGGCATACTCGTCGTCGTATGCCGTGCCGGAGCGCCATATGTCGATGCCCGCGCTCGTCAGGGAGGTCACTGCGCCGCTTTGGCTGACGGCGGCCGGAATCGAGTTGTATGCCTTGTAGGGAGAGGTGATGATCTGCAGGTTGCTGAAGGTCGCGCTGCCTGCGGTGGTGCTGTGGGCGGTGTGGATGACGCCGGCGTCCTGTGTGGTCGCCATGGACGGCAGGGTCACCGTCGAGCCGACCTGAGTGAAGGTGGCTCCGTCGGTTGAGTAGTAGGCGGACACCTGGGTGGCAGTGCGGGTGAGCCGCACCCAGACCGGCGCCTTGACGGTGGCAGCGGTGGAGGTGAGCTGGTCGAGGTAGCCGTCGGCGTTGGAGTCCCGCTGGAAGCTGACGCCGTGGTTCGGGGTCACCACCACAGCCGCGTAACCGGCGGAGGAGCCGTCGTCCGTGAGGTCGTTGCGCAGGACGACGCCGGCCTTGGCCCAGCCGCTGGTCTTGTCCAGGCTGTCGACCCGGGCGGTCACCGACGTGCCGTCGACAGCTGCCCCGTTTCGGAAGATGGTGCCGTACTCGTCCTCGTGCTGTCCGCCGGCACCCCAGATGTCCTCGCCCGCGTCGGTGATCGTGAAGTGGCCGCCGCTCTGGCCGGTGGTGGCGGGGGTGGAGGAGTGGGCACTGTAGGGGGAGCTGACAGGGTCGGTGGTCAGCGGGCGGTACCGGGGCTGGATACCGGCGTTGTTCATGACCGTCCTGGCCGCTGACGGCCAGTTGCCGTCGCTGACGACGACGGTGCCGCTGACCACGTCACCGCGGCCGTTGGTGTTGGTGATGTTCGCGGAACTGTTGTTCGTCCAGTTGTCGGTCAGGGTCAGGGCGCCGGTGTTGTTGGTGGCGCTGCTGTTCTCATGGCCCCATTCGCCGGTGTTGCGGAAGACGTTGTTGGTGTCCGTGAAGTTCCGGGAGCCCTCGTCGTGGTAGAAGCCGAACCAACCGTTGTTGCTGTGGCAGTAGTTGCGTTCGAAGGTGCTGCCCGGTGACGCCGACAGGGTGTACATGCAGCCGCCGTCGGTCATCTGCTGCATGAGGTCGTGGATGTAGTTGTCGGTGACGTGGTTGTTCGCAGCGGTGGTCGCCGTCTTGTAGATGGGCTGGTAGTTGTACAGGCCCCGGTTGACGTAGTCCTGGCTGCCGCCGATGTCGTTGGCGCCCCAGCCGTAGCCGATGGTGAGGCCGGAGTAGGGCAGGTTGTACACCTCGTTGTGCGAGACGGTCGCGCCGTTCACGTAGGTGACGAGGATGGCCGACATGTCGCGGTATTCCAGCGCCACGTCATGGATGAGGTTGTTGCTCAGCGTGATGTCCCGGTTGGTCATCCGCCTGTCACTGGGGTGGTGCGCGTCCGCCCGAACGCCGCCGACGGCGATACCGCCGCCCGCGTCCTGGGTGAAGACGTTGCCGGTCACGGTGAGGGCGCGGGCGCCGAGTCCTACGCCGGTGGTGTGGGCGTTGGCGTCGTTGCCTATGCCGAGTGCGTTCTGTCCGAGCTGGGTGAACCGGTTGCCGGTGAACGTGATGTGGTCGGCGGCCGAGACCTGGACCGCGGAGGGCATCTGCTCCCAGTGCGGACGTGCCGCCTCGAAGAGCGGGCAGCCGCTCTGACACGAGGTCAGCGCGTCCGAGGGGCGGTCCCAGGTACCAGAGAGGTACGCGCCGGTCTGCTGGCTGGCGTAACCGTGAGTGGTGGGGTCCAGCCAGCTGGTGCCCGAGAACTGCAGTCCTGAGAAGGCGATGTGGGTGGCGGGGGAGGAGTAGGTCCCTCCGACGCCGATGAGCGACTCCAGCTTCGGCACCTCGACGTCGGCCGTGCTCATGTCCTGCCCGGCGAGCGGCTTGTAGTACAGGGTGCCGGTAGCGGTGTCGAGGTACCACTCGCCGGCCGTGTCGAGGAATTCGTAGGCGTTCTCGATGTAGAGGGGGCCGGCCCGGAAGGGGCTCGTCAGGGTGTCGTAGCCGAACGTGTTGTTGTTCCACGAGGGCTGGGCCATGGTGATGGTGCCGCTGCTGATGCCGGTCACCGGGGCATAGCGGTCGGTGAAGGATCCGATGCCGTGGATCTCGGTCCGGCCGGGCTGCGCGAGGCTGTTGAGGTAGCTCAGCGAGCTGTTGGTGAACGTGTAGCCGCTGGTGGTCGCGGTCAGGGCCGAGCGGGGGATCTCGGCGCGGGCCCTGGTCGCCAGGACGCCGTCGACGGACAGATGGCGCGTGTCGAAGCCGGTGCCGACGTTGCTCTTCCAGATGTTCCTGGCCGGGTCCTGTACCGCCCAGCCGGTGGCCTTCTGCGCGCCGGTGACGACAGGACGGGCGCCCAGCGCGGCCTTCCAGTTCACCGTGTGGCCGCCTGTGCCGGAGTCCGCCGAGGTGAAGGCGAGCGGCGCGGAGAGCCGATAGGTGCCGTCGGCGAGCTCGACGGTGATGTCGCGTTTCATCGAGTTGTTGAGCGCCCGCACCTTGGTCTTGGCCTGGGTGAGGGAGCACGGCCGGCTCACGGAGCAGGCGGTCCCGGAGCCGCTCGGGGAGGCGTAGAGCGTCGTGCCGGCCGCAAAGGCGGGGCCCGCCTGGACGACGACCGCGGCGGTCGAGGCGGTGAGGACCGCGGCTGTGGCCAGCCATGATCTGAAACGGTTGGGAACCGCGGGACGGATGCGGGTTGTTCGCACGTGACACCTTCCGGGTGGTTCAGAGGGGCCTGCGGTGGCCATGGCGGGCAGGGGAGAACCCAGCGACGGGAGGGGAAGGGAAATGGCGATGCAACATTAGACGTCATATGAATTTCGTCAATAGGTCGCGCGCTGCCGACTGGGCCGGACCCGGGCATGCGAACGCCCCCGGGCTGTTGGGCTCGGGGGCGAGTCGGTGAGGGTGCTCTCAAGAAGCGGGCGAGCTGCCGTTCGGCAGGCGGCGGCGGCTCCAGGCGGTCTGGATGTGTGCGGCCATGGCCTGCGCGGCCCCGTCGGGGTCCCGGGCCAGCAGCCGCTCGGCGACTGCGCGGTGCTCCGCGTTGGCCCGCTCGCACGCAGTCGTGTCCGGTGTGCCGTTGTACAGGAACGTCGTGCGCGCCTGGGCGTGGAGAATCCGGATGATGGAACGGCCGAGCCTGTTGTGGGACGCCTGCAGGATCCGGTCATGGAAGGCCACATCGGTCTCGATGAAGCGTGCCGGGACGGTGGTCTCCTCGTCGAGCCGGTCGAGCAGCCGCTCGATGGCTCGCAGGTCGTCGTCGGTGGCCAGCTCCGCGGCCTGGGCCGTCATCTGGGCCTCCAGCGTCGACCGGATGTCCACCAACTGGTCAAGAATGACGAGCTGGTCGTCGTGCTGGACAGTCGCGGCGAGCACGACGGGGTCGAGGAGGTTCCATTCCTCGGGCGGGGTGACGGTGGTGCCGTAGCCCTGCCGGGCAAGGACCAGCCCCTTGGCCTCCAGGGACTTGACCGCCTCGCGGATGGTGATCCGGCTGACGCCGAACGTCTCGCAGAGCTCGGGTTCCACCGGCAGGGTCGATCCCGGAGGAATGACACCCGACACGATCGAGTCGGTCAGGCTCTCCATGACGGCCTGGGCCAGCCGGGCCGGACGCTTGGGCCAGGGCTTGAGAACAGGAGGCTCCCCCGTTCCGCCGGTGGTCTCCTTGGCCATGCGCGTCCCCCTTGCCGATACGGATGGCGGCGAGTCTACTGCGCGGAAACTCCTTGACAGCATTCGTATGACGACTTACGTCACACGAAATTTTCGTAACAGCACATTCCCGTGCAAGGGGTACAAGCCGTGCGCATCACCGAAGTCGAGTGCCATCCGGTCCGGGTGCCGGGAGCCAGTCCGCCCTTCGTCTGGGGAGACGGACTCCTCGGCAGCCCGTCCACCGGCGAGGCCGCGGTGCTGCGCATCCGCACGGACGACGGGGCCGAGGGGGTGGCGATGCCCCCCCGGCGTGGCAGCGGTGTCATCCTGGCGGACCTGCTGAACCGCGTACTGCGCGAGGAGCTGGTGGGGCACGATCCCCTGCAGCGGGAATGGCTCTGGCACCGCATGTGGGAGCTGGACCGCACGGAGGAACTACCGCTCTCCCTGCTGGGGCTGGTCGACACCGCGCTGTGGGACCTGGCCGGACGGCTCGCCGACCCACCTGGCAGATACGGGCGGCTCGTGGCGGCGGTCCTGGTGTTGCTCGCGTATGACCCGTCTAGAGGTGCATTCAAGGACCCCAGCTGCCCTATTCATCCGATCTATCGGGAGCTCGCGCATCCAACGTCTCGGCGGCTTGATCCTGAGGCTTGAGTGCACTACCAGCCGCGATCACGGGATTTCTGTCGATCCTCTAGACAGACTCTGCACTGAAGCCCCTTAATAGACCCGATGTTACTCCGGCGAAACACACGCCGTGCAGGTGGCCTCTCCCCTGCTCGCCGTCTGAGGGTGATCAGCCCGGTTGTCGAGCCGCAGCACCGTGTGTTGTCCCGCAAAGAGTTAGGAGCGCACGTTGTCAGAGCCGGTCAGCCACCGAAGGGAAGCTCGCAGGCGTGACGGTCCGCCGAGGGCGGGCTTCGGCCTCCGTCCGTGCCTTCTCCATGCGGGAGCTCCTGATGCACGGCGCGCCGTAGTGCTCGTGCCGGCCGCCTTCCTGAGTGTGGTCCCACTGCTCATCAACGGATTGCGCGCCCAGGCCGCTCCGGCACCGTGACCAACGCATCCCGGTTTCATCCACACCGCCGATGGCGACCGCACCTGGCCAGGTAGCTTCCGGCCTGCCCTCGAGCGGCACCACGTCCCGCGACGCGCCACTCTTCCAGGTGACATTGGCGCGAACCGGCCAGAGGCATCTGGCAGCGGGAAGGCCTGACCTGCACGTTTGCCGCTCAGCGCCGAGGCGATTACGCCTCCCACGACAGCCCGGTCGCCAACCTCGGGCGGTCACCTTCCACTTGGCACTGCCCAGCCGGCAGGTGACGGCGGAGCACCGTTTCACAGCCACTTTGACAATCCGTGCGTGCCCCGGCACCCAGGCCGACGTCGACTGCCACCTGGCACGTCGTCATCGCGATCAATGCCATCGATCCTCAGGAGTGGGCCATGCCCTCATCAAGAATGAATCGCCGTACGTTTCTCGGCGCCGCGGGTGCGGCAACCGCCGCGACCGCCCTGCCGGTCCTCCCCGGCTTCTCCGGCCTTCTGTCGCAGGCGGCCGCCGCGGACACACAGAGCAACCTGAGCAAGATGGTCGACATGCGTTTCGGCATGTTCAACCACTTCAGCATGGGCACGTTCACGAACCAGGAGTGGGCCGAACCCAACCAGAGCCCAACCATCTTCGCTCCCCCGAGCGTCAACTGCGCGCAGTGGGCCGACGCGGCGGCTGCCGCGAAGATGGGTTACGGCATCCTGACCACCAAGCACCATGACGGCTTCGCCCTGTGGCCAAGCGCCTATGGCACCCAGAACGTCGCGAACAGCTCCTACAAGCAGGACGTCGTGCGGGCGTACTGCGACGCCTTCCGGGCGAAGGGGCTGAAGGTCGGGTTCTACTACTCGATCTGGGATCGCACCTTTGGCGTCGAGGCATGGGAGAGCCGGCACAAGGTGACCGGGCTCGAGATCACCGATGCCATCCAGCCCGGCGACATGACCTTCATGCTCGGTCAGATCACCGAGTTGCTCACCAACTACGGCACCATCGACATGTTCATGACCGACGGTTACGCATGGCAGATGGGTCAGCAGGCCGTCTCCTACCAGCGGATCCGCTCACTGGTGAAGGAGCTGCAGCCGGACTGCGTCATGATCGACATCGGCGGACTGACGGAGCCCTTCCTCAGCGACGCGATCTTCTTCGAGGAGCCGCTGGGGATCACGGCGCCGGCGGGCAACACCTATGCCGGTATGCAGGGGCAGACCATCAGCAACGGCTGGTTCTGGCACCCCTCCACCCCGACCGAGGGCCTGATGAGCACAACCGCGATCCTGTCGCATCTGGCCGATCTGGAGCCGAAGTACACCTCGTTCATCCTCAACTGCCCGCCCAACCGCAACGGCCTGCTGGACACCAACGTCGTCAACCGGCTCGCCGAGGTGGGTGCCGCCTGGAGCCCGAACACCTCCCGGCCGCCGCTGCCCACCCAGCCACCGCGCGCCGAGTACCCGGTCACACCGGTCAACGCGTATGCGACCGCCTTTCGCACCGGCGAGGGACCGCTGAACGCCATCGACGGACTCAGCGACGTCCGCTACGAAACCTGCTGGTCGACCTGGAGCCTGCCGCTGCCACAGTCGATCACCATCGACCTGGGCGGGGTGTGGAGCAACGTCTCCACCCTGGAGTACCTGCCCAAGCAGTGGAGCCGTAGCAACTCCACCGACGGCGACATCACCTCGTACACCATCCACACCAGCACCGATGGCGTCACCTTCACCCAGGTCGCCACCGGCACGTGGGCCGGCAACGGCAAGTACAAACTGGTCGAGTGGCCCAACCGGAACGTGGGCTTCGTACGGATCCAGGTCAATGCGGCCACCGGCGGTTACGCCAACATCGGCGGCGTCAGGATCGGAGGCCGCTCGGTCGAACCGGCGCTGGTGTCCACCACGCTGCCCGGCGACGGCACCGTCTACCGGCTGGTCGCCCGGCACAGCGGCAAGGTCGCCGACGTGGAGGGTGGGCGCACCGCCAACGGCACCAACGTCGATCAGTGGCCATGGCTCAACCAGACGAACCAGAAGTGGACCTTCACCAGGACCGACGACGGCTACTACAAGATCAAGGGTGTGGGCAGCGGCAAGCTCCTGGAGGTCGCGGGTCTCTCCCGCGCGGACGGCGGCAACGTCGGCATCTGGGCGGACGCCAACGCCCCACAGCAGCACTGGGCCGTCACGCCCACCGGTGACGGAAACTACTTCCTCGTCAACCGCTACAGCGGGCTGTCCCTCGGCGTCGACGAGGGCAGCACCACCGACGGAGCCAACATCGAGCAGCAGCCGTACGCGTCACAGACACGGCAGCAATGGCAGATCATCCCGTCCTGACCTGCCCTCCGCCGTGCTGCAAACCGGGGTGCGCCTGGTCGGCACTGCCCACTTCGTTCGGGGTCAGCGCTCCGACCGCGCACCGCCGGTTCGGCGCGTTCGTCGCCGGGAGCGATCAGCCTTCAAGCTGCGCTACGAGTTACGCCAGACCGTGCCGCGACGCTCGTACTCCAAAACGGTCTCGACCTGGTTGGCGAACTGCGCGCCCAAGAACCGCTCGACCAGCCAGACCGCGCCGTCCAGGCCGGAGGTGATGCCACCGGTCGTGACGAGATCGCCGTCATCGACCACGCGCGCGTTGACGACCTTCGCGCCCTGTGCGGCGAGTGCCGCCCTGCTGTCCGAGTGGGTGGTGGCCGGCCTGCCACGCGTGAATCCGGCCGCCGACAGGGCCATCACGCCCGTGCAGACCCCGACCATGATCGCTTCGACGCCGGCGAGGCGCCGGATGAACGCCTTGTCCGCGAGCAGCCGGTGCATGCCCGATCCTGGCTGGTCGTGCCGCATGCCGCCGGGCACGATCAGCACATCGGCATCCTGCGGTGACCAGCCGCGCGGTACCTCGATCCGCAGACCCCTCGACGCGGTGACCATGGTCGGCTTGTTGGTCGACACCAGTGTCGTCCGGATGGCGCCGCCCATGGTGGCGGCTATGGACAGCACGTCGAAAGGCGCGATGGAATCCAGTTCCTCCACACCCTCGTAGAGCAGAATCTGGACACGCAACGGCGACGCCGTCGAGGGCGACGCCGCCGCGGCGAGGGGCGCGCCCGCCGCAGTCAGCCCAGTCGACACCGCGGACGCCTGCAGGAAAGTACGACGTTCCATGGATTACCTCCTAGTGGGAACTCTCTACTGACTGGTCGGCTCGGCCCCACCGATAGTTCCCGGCACGGTTGTGGAGGGTTTGCCTGCGCGTCGTGCCCGCGACGGCATTGCGGACGATCCTGGGCCGGCCACACCCTCATGAACCGCGCCTGCATGCGCCTCATCGGCGTGGAGACGCCAGCTGATCTGCCACGTCACGCCGGCGGTGTCGTCGGCGAACATGTCGGCGACCGCCGCGAAGTCCTTGGCGGACACCACGTCGACGTAGCCGTTGGTGACGGCGAGCGTGGTGATGGGCCCCACGATCGATTCTCCTCGGCCGAGCTCAGTCAAGTACTGCCTGCGGGGGCCCTACACTCACCACCGGTAACCAGTCGCCGGTAACCAGTCGCCTTCACATAACCGATGAGGGGATGTCCCGCATGCCACAACTGCCGGCCTTCGACGTCATGACGGCGACCTGCCCGTCCCGCACCTCACTCGCTCGCGTCGCCAACAAGTGGACGGCCATGGTGGTCATCGCCCTCAGTGCCGACCGCATGCGCTTCCGCGACCTGCGTGCCACCGTCGACGGCATCAGCTCCAAGGTCCTCACCGAGACCCTCCGAGACCTGGAACGGGACGGAATCGTCACCCGGCACGTGTACGCCGAGGTACCGCCCAGAGTCGAATACGAGCTGACCGCACTGGGTCGCACCCTGCACGCCCCGATTCATGCATTGGGCAGTTGGGCCGAGAACCACATCTCCGAAGTACTCGCGGCCCGCGAGAGCTACGACGCCCGCCAGTGTCCGTGACCGGTCACCAGAGGTGAGCATTCGGCGTCAGGAAGGACCCCGGTACTGGATGTCCGCCGCGCTCACCGGCGAGCAGAGCGTCGTGAAGGTGGACCCGACAGTGCGGGCGGCGTCCTGAACTCGCGCCGGAGTCGCCCGGAGTCGAGGGATCCTGCCGCCGGTCGCCTGGTAACCCACGCAACAAGCCGTCCGGCACGGTACCGGAGTGCCGGGGACGGCTTCCGTCTGGGAAGGATGCGGGCGGCCTACTGTCCCCAGAAGGCGTCCTCGGCGACCTGGTCGCCGGAGAACAGCCACATCTCGACGATCCTGCCGTCCTTGAGGCGCAGGACATCCACGCCGTCCATGCTCATGGAGGCGTCCTCGCGCCGCCCGGCGAAGTGGATCGAGGCGGCCACCATGTCGCCGTTGCCCATCACGGCGTGGACCGTGTCGATGGCGAAGGAGCCCTGGCTGGCCTCCATCATCCCGCCGAGCATCGCGAAGACGGCGTCGCGCCCCTTGTGCTCACCGGAGAACCGGTTGGCGCCCGGCTGGTGCCAGACGATCCCCTCGTCCAGAAGCTCGCCCACCTTGGGAAAGTCACCCGTCCGCACGGCCTGGAAGTACTCACTCGCGATGTCGACGTTCTTGCTGGTCATGACAACACTCCTTATACCCCTGGCATAGAGGCAGTACGACTTGCTGTTACAGGTTGGATGCGAGGCGCGACATACGCGACTCGGGATGGATCGATGACGCCCGGTCAGGTTTCGGTGGAACCGTTCTCAGGCATTGCCCCAGAACTCGTCCTCGCCCTGCCGGCCGGCCGAGAAGAGCCACACCTCCGCGATGCTCTCGCCCTCGATCCGCAGCAGGTCGACGCGGTTGATTCCCATCACTGCGCCGTCCCGTTCGGCCGAGAAGTGGACGGGGACCGCGACCAGTGAGCCGTTCGCCATGGGCTCCTTGGTCGGCTCCAGCGCGAACGCCCCTTCGGTGACCGTCATCATGCCGCCGAACATCTCGCCGATCGCGGCCGTGCCGCGATGCGAACCGGAGAAGCGGTTGTCGCCCGGCTGGTGCCACACGATGTCGTCGGCGAACAAGCCCGTGACTGTGGCGAAGTCCTTGGCGGAGACCCCGTCGGCGTACTGCCGGGCGATCCTGAGGGCGGTGGTGGACCGCATGGCCGGTCCCTCTCCTTCGGTGAGTTCGTCCTGCTGCACCGCCATACTCACCCTCGGTAACCAGGCACCTCAACGTAACCAATGGACTGACGTGTCGCACATCACACACGACCTCGGTGTTACCCGGGAGTTACGCGCGGCCCCGGCGTTCACGGCCCTGCTGTCAGCGGGACGTAAACGCCCCCGTTCGGCGCGGGCGAGGGCGGCGCCGGGGCAGCAGTGGATGCCGTGGCCGAAGGCCAGGTGGGGGTTCGGCGATCGCTCGAAGTCCAGGGTGTCGGGGTCCGGGAATCGGCGGGGGTCGCGGTTGGCCGCGCACAGGGAGACGATCACGGAGTCTCCGGCCGGGACTTCGGTGCCGTACAGGTCGCTGTCCTGGTCGAAGAAGCGCCAGGTGGTCAGCTCGAAGGCACTGTCATGGCGGAGCAACTCCTTGACCGCGCGCGGCAGCAGGTCCGGGTGGTCGCGGAGCCGGGCGAGTTGGTCGGGGTGGCGGAAGAGCGCGATCAGGGCGGTGGTGATCTGGTTGGTGACCGGCTCCTGGCCTGCTACGTGGCGGTATGGTCCAGCCGCCGACCTCGTCTTGGGACCCTCTCGCAGATCTTGCCAAGCCTGAAAACTTGCCAAAATGGAAAATATCTTGGATGGTTCCGTGTATGACGCTCGAGGTGAGCCTGCGGGAACGCAAGAAGCTGGCGACGCGCGCGGCCCTGAGCCATGCGGCGTGGTCCTTGATGGTCGAGCGGGGTCTGGAAGCGGCGACCCCGGAGGCGATCGCCGAGGCGGCGGATGTCTCGCCGCGGACGTTTCGCAACTACTTCGCCGGCCGTGAGGAGGCGATCCTCGATGGGCTGGTGACGCGTGGTGCTTCCATCACAGATGCCCTGCGGGCCAGGCCCGCGGGAGAGCCGCTGTGGGATTCCCTGACGCAGGTGCTCCCGTCCTTCGTCACGGCGTTCATCGGCCGGCGCGACGACATGGTGCTGCTGATGCGCGCGGTCGAGGACGACCCGGCGATGCACGCGCAGCACCTCGTCACGTTCGAGCACGTCCACCAGCAGCTCACGGAGCTCGTCGCCGAGCGCACCGGAACCGACGCCGGACACGACATGGCTCCGCGTCTGATGGCCGCCGTGGTGTCCGCCGCACTGCGGACGTCCGTGGAGATATGGGCAACGGGTGAGGGCGACGTGGCGCTGCCCGATCTGATCCGCGAGAGCCTCTCGCAGCTGCGCGCCGGCCTGCCGATCGGCGCCGTCGCAGCGGCTTTATAACCGCGTCCGCCCTCGAGGCCGTCCGCCCACCGGGTGGCCGGACGATGCCGTACGCCCTTGACCACCCGCGAATCACCCTCACCGAGGGGAAACACGAGGACCCGATGAGTGCCTTCCACCCCGATCTCGCACGAGGTCGCTTCATCCCCAAGGTGTCCTACGGACGTCTGTCGTCCCGCATCTCACGAAGCGTGAGGAGGAGCGCGGTGGATCCGGGCCCGGGCGTCACGGTCCAGGAGATCACGGTGCCCGGGCCCCAGGGCGCGCCGTCCGTCTCGCTGCGCGTCTTCCAGCCGACCGGCTTGAAGGAAGCGGCCCCGGCGCTGCTCTGGATCCACGGAGGCGGGCTGATCTTCGGCGCACCCGAGCAGGACGACCGTACGAACATCGCCTTCGTCCGCGAACTGGGCATCACCGTCGCCGCGGTCCGCTACCGGCTGGGGCCCGACCATCCCGCGCCCGCCGCGGTCGAGGACGCCTACGCCGGGCTGCTCGGCCTGGCCGAGCGTGCGGGTGACCTGCACATCGACACCGACCGCATCGCGATCGGCGGTGCCAGCGCCGGCGGCGGAATCGCCGCCGCCCTCGCCTTGCTCGCCCATGACCGGGCCGAGATCCACCCGGTGTTCCAACTGCTCATCTACCCCATGCTGGACGACCGCACAACGACGAGAACCGACCTGGACAAGCTCAAGGTGCGCGTCTGGACGCCCAAGAGCAACCGGTACGGCTGGTCGTCCTACCTCGGCGACGCCGTCGCGGGCCCGGACGTCTCCCCGTACGCCGCCGCAGCCCGCCGCGAGGACCTCACCGGTCTCCCTCCGGCCTGGATCGGCGTCGGCACCCTCGACCTCTTCCACGACGAGGACGTCGAGTACGCGCGCCGCCTGAGTGCGAGCGGCGTCCCCTGCGACCTCCACATCGTTCCAGGCGCTTTCCACGGCTTCGACGCACTGTTCGCCAAGGCCGAGGTCTCACGGGAGTTCTGGCGCCGGCAGGCACGGGCGCTCGAGAGCGCGCTGTGAGACCGGCCCGATCCGGCTCAGGGGCTGGGAGCCTGGGGCGGGGCGGCGGTTGCCCGGCTGCCCTGTGCATCAGGGTAGGCAACGGCCTGATCGGAACAGAAGGCGGGGAGCGGCAGGTCAGGCCGGACGAAGGGGCCGTTCGCGGGGATCCTGGAGAGCCTGACGGGTCGGCTGGGTCAGGCGGCGGGTCATCAGGGTGATGGCCGCCCAGGTGATCAGAGCCTCGCTGTGCTGCGGGAGGCGTTCGTAGTCGCGGACCAGACGGCGGGCGTGCATGATCCAGCCGAGAGAGCGTTCCACGACCCAACGACGTGGCAAAACGACGAACCCGGTCGCGTCCTTGGGGCGGGAAACGGTGCGGACGGTGGCAAGGCCGGCGCTTACCGCGCAGCCCTAGGACTCATCGCCGAGGGCCCCTAGGACGCCTTCGCCACCGCGTTGAAGGATCAGCTAAAGGGGCGCGAGGGCGTGGACGCCGCCGCCCTCGACGGCACGTTCTCCGACCCGGCCTCCCGCTCCGCCGTCCTGGACGACATGGCGTTCACCGCCGACGGCGGACTGCGAGCGGCCTTCGACCGCGGCGATGTCGGCACTCCGGCCGCCGGGTCCTACGCGGTGACCTTGTCCAAGGAGACGATCAGCCCCTGGCTGTCCGCGTTCGGACAGCGTGTCCAGCAGCAGACCGTGACGCCCAGCCGTTCGCTCGACCTGGGCGCGTCCCACACCCCCACGCAGGCCGTGCCCACCCACACCGCCTCCGGCGACGACGACACCGACTGCAAGAAGGTCAAGTGCGTCGCCCTGACCTTCGACGACGGACCGGCGGCTCCGGAGACCGCGACCCTGCTGACCTACCTGGCGCAGTACAAGGCACGGGCCACCTTCTTCACCACCGGTCAGAACGTCGCCGCCCACCCGGACCTGGTCCGCGCCGCCGCCCGCGCCGGAAACGAGATCGGCAACCACTCCTGGAACCACCCCGATCTCACCAAACTCGGCGCCGAGCAGGTCGCCTCCCAGCTGAGCCGCACCAGCGCCGCCATCGAGGCCGCGACCGGCAAGGCCCCCGCCCTCTTCCGACCGCCCTACGGCGCCATGAACACGCAGGTCCGGGCCGCCACCCGCCTCTCACCCGTGCTGTGGGACGTGGACACCGAGGACTGGAAGTACCGCGACGCCGCCAAGGTCGCCCAGACCGTCATCAGCAAGGCGGGGCCCAACGACGTCGTTCTGATGCACGACATCCACCCCACCCCGGTCGCCGCCGTCCCGCGGATCCTGCGCACGCTGACCGCCCGCGACTACCACTTCGTCACGGTCAGCCACCTGCGCGCGACCCTCTGATCGACGCTTACCGGTGCTCACCTGCCCCCTCGGCCGGGGACCTGGGGGACGGCCTCCGGGGCGGGAACCGACTCGGCCCAGGTCGCCATGGCGTCGAGAACCTGGCGTAGGTCCTCGCCGAGGGGGGTGAGACGGTACTCGACGCGCGGGGGGATCTCCGCGTACGCGGTGCGGATGACGATGCCGTGGGTCTCGAACTGGCGCAGCCGGCTGGTCAGAGTGTGGGGGCTGATGCCGGGCAGGGCTTGGCGCAGTTCGGTGAAGCGGTGAGGGCCCTTGAGGAGTTCGCGCACGATGAGGGTCGCCCAGGGGCCGTTGAGAAGGGTGAGGAACCGGGCCACACCGCACTCGGGAAGACAGGGATCGGTCACTTTTCGAGAGTAACCCATTAGTGCAGTTGATGTAACCGGTGCATCGTGTGCACTAATAGCTCGCATGACCTACGTGATCCATGGCGCCACCGGCGCCCAGGGTGCCCCTGTCGTTTCCGCTCTCACCGCCGCAGGCAAGTCCGTGACCGCGCTGACCCGCAACCCGGACGCCACCGTGCACGGCGCGCGCGTCGTGGCTGCGGGCTACTCCTCCGTCACCGACCTGACCGCTGCCTACCGCGGCGCCGACGGAGTGTTCGTCCACCTGCCGGTGGGCGCGGAGGAGGACCGCCTGGCCTTCGCGAACAACATCCTCGCCGCCGTCCGTGCGGCCCGGCCGGGCCGCGTGGTGTTCTCCACCAGCGGTTTCCCGATCGACCGCGCCATCGACCGCGCCACCGCGACGCTGGCCGCCGGCCTGGCCGACAGCGGGGTGTCCCATGCGGTGATCGCCCCCGAGCTGTACCTGGAGAACCTGCTCATGCCGTACGTCGTCGATTCCGTCCGGGAACGAGGGGTGCTGCCGTACCCGATCCGCTCCGACTTCCCCGTCTCCTGGGCGTCGCATCTGGACATCGCCGACGTCGCGGTCGCCTTGTTCGAGCGGCCGGACGTCACCGGGGTGATCGGGGTCGGACAGTACCCGGCGATCACCGGGCCTGATCTGGCCGAGGCGTTCGCCGCCCGGTTCGGGCGGGACGTGGTCTTCGGGCCGATCAGCCCTGATGAGTTCCGTACCTCCGTGGCACCCCTGATCGGCGAAGGTCCCGCAGCCGGCATCGCGGAGGCGTACCGGGCCATGAGCGCGATGCCAGGCCGTTCGATCGCGCCGGAGAACTCCGCGCAGAAGCTGCTGGACGTCACGCCCCGGACCACGACGCAGTGGCTGGAGAACATGGGTCTGTGACGGGCCGGGAGGCGTTCCGTACCGCACGAGCGCCGATCTGACATCAGCCGTTCTGCCGCAGTGCTTGGAGGACTTGCCTCCAAGCACTGCCGGCCACTCCGCAGGCAGGCGCCACCGCGTGCGGGTTCATGGCGGGGATGCCGGACCGCGACCCCACGGGCCGCCCGGTGGATCAGTAATGGTTGAAATGCCTAACGGCGTTACACCAGCCTGACGACATGAACGGTACGAAGCTCAGCCCACAGACCGCCGATCCATCCGGCCCGACCAGCGAAGAAGCAGGAGGCGCGCGGTCGGCCGAGCCCCCGCTGTCGCCCGCCCGAGCGCGGGCTCGACGCTCGCCGCGAGGCGTCTGCCGGTCGATGGTGAGGGAGCTGACCGTTGTCTAGTCCCCCGACGGCGCCTGCCGGTTCGCCGATCCTGGAGATGGCTCGCCGGGCGGCCGAGTACCGTGCGGCCGGCCGTCGCATCATCGACCTCACGCTCGGCGAGCCGGACTTCGCCCCACCCGTTCACGCCGTTGCCGCCGCCCAGCGAGCCGCCGCCCGCCCCATGGGCTACACGTCGGCCAGCGGGACACCCGAACTGCGCCGTGCCGCCCGGCATGCGCTGGAACGAGACCGCGCTCTGAGCTATTCGGACGCCGAGGTGGCCGTGGGGTGCGGCGCCAAGCAGGTGATCTTCAACGCGTTCTTCGCAACCCTGCGCCCGGGCGACGAGGTGATCATCCCAGCGCCCTACTGGGCGAGCTATCCGGACATGGTTCGCCTGTGCGGTGCCGTGCCCGTGATCGTCCCCTGCCCGGCCGAGTCAGGATTCAGGCTCACCCCCGACGCGGTGGCGGCGGCCGTGACCGAGCGCACCCGCTGGATCGTGCTCAACGCTCCCGGCAATCCGTCGGGCGCCACCTACGGCCATGACCTCCTGGCCGGTCTCGCCGAGGTGCTGCGGCGCCACCCCTCGACACTGATCCTGTCGGACGAGATCTACGCTCACATCCGCTACCACGCCGGGGAGTACGTCAGCATCGCCCAGGTCGCGCCCGACCTGCGCGAGCGGATCCTGCTGGTCGACGGCGTCTCCAAGGCTTACGCGATGACCGGCTGGCGTGTCGGCTGGGGATTCGGCGCGCCCGATCTGATCCACCGCATCACCGCCGTACAGACGCACAACTGCACGCAGACCTCGACCGTGAGCCAGATCGCCGCGGTCGCCGCCCTGCAGGGACCGCAGGATCTTCTGGCGGAACGACGGGAGACATACCGCCGACGCCGCGACGCGGGCCTGGCGATCCTCAAGCGAAGCCGGCACCTGGACACGGTGGAACCCGACGGCGCCTTCTACCTCTTCCCGCGCCTCGCGGCCGGCAACGACCTCGCAGCAGCGGACGCCCTCCTCGAAGCGGGATGCGCGACTGTCCCGGGCAGCGCCTTCGGAGCGCCGGGTCACCTGCGGCTCTCCTTCGCCACCGACATCGCCGCCCTGGAAGAGGGCTGCCGCATCATCGTCGCCACGCTGGACGGGATCTCCGCGTGATCGCCCTGACCGTAAGGGCACTCGTGCCGATCGTCCTGCTGATCGCGCTGGGCTACGCGCTCAAGCGATCGATGATCACAGACGAGGGTTTCTGGTCCGAAGCCGAGCGCCTCAGCTACCGCGTCCTGCTGCCGGCCCTCTTTCTGCACAGCCTCGCGACCGCCGACACCGACGATCTGCCGACCGGGGCCCTGGCAGGCACCCTGATCTCCGCCACAGTGGCGGTGGCCGCGCTGGTCATCGCCTGCAAGCCACTGATGCGGCTGGACGGCGACGCCTTCACCTCGGTCTTTCAAGGCAGCATCCGGTTCAACAACTACATCGGCGTGACGATCGCCGCCGGCCTGTTCGGCACCAAGGGCGTCGCCTTCGCCGCGATCTGCAACGCCGCGATCGTGCCCACCGTCAATGTGCTGTGCGTGCTGGTCTTCGCCCGGTTCGGGACCGCGCGTCTGCACTTCGCGGGCATCGTCAAGCAGCTCGTGACCAACCCGCTCATCCTCGCCTGCGTAGCAGGCATCCTCCTGCAGGCACTCGATCTGAACGTGCCGCCGGGCATCGCACCAGCACTCAAGGCGTTGGGAGCCGCCTCCATGCCCCTGGGGCTCCTCTGCATCGGTGCCGCTCTGCGCTTCGGGGCGGCACGGTCGTGGGTGGCACCGATCCTCACCTCGTCGTCCGCCAAGTTCGCGCTCATGCCGGCCGCGACGTACCTGGCGGGACGGCTCTTCGGCCTGGGCTCTCACGCGCTGATCATCGCCGTGCTCTTCCAGGCCCTGCCCACGGCATCGTCGTCGTACATCATGGCCAGGCAACTCGGTGGCGATGCACCACTGATGGCCGGGATCACCGCGACACAAACACTCCTGGGCACAGCCGCTGTCCCGCTCGTCATGGCACTGGTCCCGGCATAGCTCCAACCCGACGCCAAGCAGACCCGGTGAAGGCCACTGCGGTTCGGCAACGCCCTCGAGGGTCGCGGGGAACTGCGCGACCAGCCACGACGGCGCCACAGCCGAACGACGGCCCGTCACCGCACCTCCAGCGGAGCGCTCAGCGTCGCTTGTCGCGGTGGCGGCGGACCGCATCGGTGTTGGCGCAGCGGGAGGAACAGTAGGCACGGCGGCCGTTGCGGCTGGTGTCGACGAAAGCGGTCCGGCAAGAGCCCAGCGCGCAGACGCCCAGTCGTTCCCCTTCGGCTTGCAGGGCGAAAATGGCCAGACCTCCGGCGGTCACGGCTTTCACGCGGCTTTGGAGGTCCTGGGCATCTGGAGCGAAGTGCAAGTGGGGCCGCAGGTTGTCGTGCGTGGTCAGGTACACGCTTCCGGCGCCGTCCGCGAGCAGAGCGTTGATGTTCTGGCAGCGTTCGGCCTGTGAGGATGCCTCGAAGACCGGCCTCATCAGCCGCGACCACGCTCTGATGTCCTCGGATGTGGAGCCAGTGACCTGCGGACGACGAACCTGATGCGCCCGCAGCGTCATTTCCAAGGGCGCAGGCATCCATGAACCACTCGAATCGAGATTCACCAGCGCCACAGCCAAGTGAACCCCGACCATGTTGTCATGCTCAAACTGCATTTGACCATTGCAGCACAGAGCCTCTGGCAGAGCCAGGCGCGCCGACACCTGAGCCTGGCGCCCAGCAGGTTGCCTCCCAGCTCAACCGCACCAGCTGCCGGGTCATGTCCCGCGGGCTTCATGGGACGCGATCCCTACTGCGAGTCACCCCCGTCGGTAGACCCGAGGCCGGACAGGGTTTGCAGCGCTCGGACACCTTGCGCCTGTTGGAACGCGACGTGGCGACGGATGATCTGCGCCGCCGGGTCGGTGGATACGCCGCTGAGGGAACAATCCGCAACCAGGACGGCCTGGACATGCTGACCGTCAGGCTTCCAGGAACGGACCTCATCCTTGGAATGTCTCGTCGGCTGTATGGCGCGTGCCGCGAAGTCGCTGGTATGGAACGCCGCATCGCGGAGGAGGTTCGCCGAACGCGCCTGGAGAGCCTCATGCCTCGCGAGCGCCCGGCTGAGCCGAGCCTGCTTCCCGGAGCTGCGCACGCACCTCGGTATCGATCCCTTGTGCCAGCCTCCGTTGATGCTTCACCGTCGAGTGCTGATAGATCAGCTGGGCACGTTCCGAGGACTGGCCGGCGCGGACCATGAGGTCCTTCAGCTTGGCGCCGGTGTCGGCGGCGAGGGTGTTGCCGGTGTGGCGGAGGTCGTAGAAGCGGAAGTTGTCCGGCATACCGACCTTGGTCCTCGCCTTGCGCCACTTGCGGCCGAACGTCGAGCGGCGGAAGGGGGCGCCCTTTTCGCCCACGAAGAGGAGGCCGTTCGGCTCCTTCTCCGCGAACCATTGAAGGTGGCGGCGGATGTCGGGCTTCAGGAAGTCCGGCAGGTAGACCGTGCGCTTGCCCGCCCGGGTCTTGGGGTCGCCGGTGACGCGCTTGCCGTTGGTCAGCTCCGGGGACGCCTGGGTGATGCGCAGGGAGCATTCGTCGACATCGACACGGTGACGGCGTAGTTCGGCCAGCTCCTCCGGGCGGAGGGAGGCGAAGGCACCGAGCAGGACCATCAGGCGCCAGCGTGGGCCCATGGCGTCGGCGAGGTCGAAGACCTGCTCGATGGTGGCGGTGGGGCGTTCGTCGGCCTCCTCCTTGCCCGCGCCCTTGATGCGGCACGGGTTGGTGCGCAGGAGGTCGTCGTCGACCGCCGTCTGCAGGATCGCCTTCAGCAGGCGGTACGACTTGGCCACTGTCGTGGCACCGGTCGCCTTCAAGCGCTCGGCACGCCATGTGCGGACGGAGGGCGGGGTGATCTCGTCCAGGTCCTTGCCGCTGAAGGTCGGCAGGATGTGGAGTCGGAGGAGCCCGTCGTAGCGGTCGACGGTGGTGGGGGCCAGGCCCCGCTCCTCCATCCAACGCAGTGCGTACTTCTGGAAGTTGACCGCACCGGCGTCCGGGTCGCGCCATACGTCGCGCTCGATGTCCGCGCGAACGAGGTTGAGGCAGTCCTGGGCGTCGGACTTCGTCTCGAACGTCTCCGGGGCGGTGTGCCGCTGCCCGTCGGGGCCGATGTAGCGGGCCTGCCACCGCCCCGAGGGGAGCTGGCGGGTCGTGCCGAACTCGCGCCGCCGCTGCGGCTTGCGTCCCGCCATCAGGCGGCCTTCACATAGCGGGTACGGCCACGGCGGACCGGCTCGACGGTGCGCGCCTCGACGTACTCGGCGACCGCGCTCTCGGGGATGCGGACGGGGCGGCCGAGCTTCACGTAGCGGATGCGGCGCTCGGCGATCAGGCGGCGGACGAAGCGCTCGCCCGTGCCAAGCAGTTCGCCGGCCTCGGCGACGGTCAGGAGGCGGTCAGCCATTCGCGATCACCTCCGTCGCGGAGGAGCGCTGGGGGCAGGCTGAAGCCGGGGATATTGCGGGCAGGTGCAAGGGCGGTGGGTCCTCACTCGGGTGCGGAATGGGGCGAGCCGTGGCGCGGGGAAGGCAGTTCAGACTGCGGGGCGGCCGGGCAGGAGCGCGGGTGCCGGAACGTGGAGGGCCTCGGCGATCGCGATGAGGTCGTCGACGTCGCAACGGCGCTGGGCGCGCTCGATGCGGGACAACACGGTGTTGGACATCGGGTGGCCGAGGTCTGTCACGCGGTCAGCCAACTGCCTTTGTGACAGGCCGCGTTCGGCGCGGAGGATTCCGATGGCACGGGCCGCCTGCATTCCTGCCGGACCGATTTCCAATGAGCGTGGGGGCATGGCTCCAATTCAAAGGCTCAATCGCCGGTTTCGGTAACCGGCGATCGTCGGCTATGTTGCCCGCCGCGCCGTACGCTGCGGAGGGATTTCCGGGGGTCGGGATGGGGACGCGGATGGACGCGTCGATCGATACTGTGACGTGCGGTGTTGTGTTGTAGCTTCCCCGTCGGCGGCGCGTCAACGGCTTGCCGATGTGATGCTTCTGGCTTCGCCTGACGGTCCGTTATTTCGGCAACGGTCGATTCGGGTTTATAATTTTGGCAATGCCTAGCTCGCAGTAAGCGTTCGCCGTCAGCTGTCTGATTTCTCGACGGAATGCTGGACTTGAGCGGCATGAATGTGGCTGTCTTGGCTATACGACGCCACCAGCCCCCCCTCGCGCCTTCGGCCGAGGCGATGGGCCAACCCCCTCCCTGTGCACCGCCCGACAAGGGCCACCTGCACCTCCATGCCCCGACCTAGGAGCCGCCCCCCGATGAGCTACGACGCCCGCGAATGGGTGTGGGACCACAGCCACAGCAAAGGCACCGCCCGCATGGTCCTCGCCCTGATCGCCGATCGGTGCCGCGACCGGCACTGCGTCGCGTACGCGTCCGTGCCCACCCTCATGAAACGCGCCAATGCCTCCCGCACCGCCGTGCGCGATGCGCTCGCCAAGTTGATCGCCGACGGGGAACTGGTGCAGCTTCCCGACCGCAAGGGGCCGAGGGGAGAGACGTACTACCGCCTCCCAATCGCCGCCCGGTTCCTCGCCGATGAGCCTCGGGAGGGGGACCGGAATGCGGCACCCCAAGGGGATCGGATTCCGACCCTCGGGGGGTCAGAATCCGACCCTGCCGAGCCCTTTGAGGGGGGATCGGAATCCGGCCCCGGGGAACAGAATCTGGCCCCCAGGGGGTACGGATTCCGACCCGAGAGGGGTGCGGATTCCGACCCCCAGAACAGAAGAGAACCGAAGGTGAACGGTAGTAAGAGCAGCAGCTCTCCGTCGCTCATCTCCGCCACCGAGTGGCAGATCGACGACAGCACCCGCGCCTGGCTCCAGCACGACGGGCATCTCGACCGACTCGGCGAGCCCGCCCTACACACCGCGGACGCCAAGTGGCGCACCTACCGGAGCTCGTGGGATCCCCGCACCTCCGACGCGTGGGCCGCCGACTGGCGCGCGTGGATCGCTCGGGAACGCACCCCCGCTCCGGGCCGCCCGAGCCTCTACGCCCTGCCCGGTGGCACGCCCACCCCCACCTCGACCACCGGCATGACGCGCACCGAGGCGCACATGGCCGCCCTGCTCGCCGCCCTCGACGAACCGACCGGAACGGAGTAGACCGCCTTTGGACCGACGTGAAGTCGCCGCCGTCCTCGCCTACATCGGGCGTCTCGATCCCCGCACCATCCCCGCCGGCACGGGCAATGCCCGTGACCAGATCGTCCAGTGGCAGGAGCTGCTCGACGACGTGCCCTTCGCCACCGGTCACGGCTGGGACGTCCGTGAGGCGATACGGGCCCACATCCTGGACTCTCCGTACCCGATCCTCCCGGTGGACGTCGCCCGCAAGTGGCGCGCCTACCGCCGCGACCGCCTGGACCGGCACACCGATCCCACTCCGGTCACCGACCCGGACAACCCCGCCGCCTGGCGCGCCGAACTCGTCGGCACACGGCACGCCGTCGCCACCGGCATCGCCGCGCCCTCCCCGCACCGACAGCTCGCCAGGGGCCCGCACCGGGACCTCGATGCCCGCCTGGCCGCCGTCGGATCTTCCATCCCGCCAGCCGTCCGCGCGGCACTCGACCCCTACCGGCCCGCGCGTGCCGCCCGCGAGGCTGCCGTCGCCGCCGGACAGCCCGACGCCCTCAGCGTCCCGTGCCGGTGGTGCCACGCCGACGAGGGCGAGCCCTGCCGCAGCCGGCGCCTGGGCCTCGACGGCCACGCCCGGGGCAACGCACCCCGCACGAGGCCGCACCCCACCCGCGTGGACCTCGCCAAGGCGGAGCTGGCCCGGCAGGACGCGTGACCCGCGGCTTCCGTATCGGCGCCGGCGCCTGACCAACGGCCCGTCCGCCGCACCCCCCAATCCCACCTTCACCGCCCCGGCAGCACCAATGCCATGCCCGGACGGCTTCCTCGGAGACCTCTCCCCATGCCCTCTTATGCCCACCCTGGAGACATCTGACTTGCCCTCCCCCACCTCGACACCCCCGGCCGCCAGCCCCAGCACCGACAGCCATCGCTCTCACATCGCCCGGCACCGCGCTCGCCTCGGCCACCGCGCAGACGCACGCGCCGGGGGCCACCGCGCGAACCGCGCTGCACGCTTCACCCTCGTCGTCGGCCTGATGGCTGTGGTCCTCATGGCCTTCCGGGTCTCGTGGAACGCACTGTCCGACGTGGCCCGCGCCATCGGCGCCGACTCCACGGCCGCCCTGCTGTACCCGATCGTGGTCGACGGGCTGATGGCCCTCGCGCTGACCGCCACACTCGTGCTGCCCGACGCCGACCGGAAGTTCGCACTGCGGGTCCTGGCGACCTACACGATCGCCAGCCTCCTGCTGAACTACGTACACGGCCTCACCCCGGCACTGCACACCATGCCGACCCGGTGGGGCCGACTGACCGACTGGGATCCGGCGAACTGGGCCCTCGTACTGCTGGCCACCTCGCTCCCGGTCGGGTCGATCTACTTCGGGTCGGACCTCGTCGCGAAGGTGCTGCACCACCACCCCGAGTCGGCCGACTCTGCCGAAGCGGTTGGCCAGCCGGCCGTCGAGCAGGACGCACGGTCGACCTCTGTCCAGCATCAATCGGCCTCCGAGCAGCCGACCGAGTCGGCCCCCGCAAAGGCTGCCAAGACTCCTGTGCCGAGGCCGACCGAGGCCACCCAGGTGGCCCGCTCTACCCGACCGCCTCGGTCGGCCGCCGCAGTTGAGTCGACCGGAGCCGCCCCGAGCCGTGCGACCGGTCGGGCCACCGCCACTGCCGAGTCGGCCGCCGACCGCCCCCGCACCGACGCTGAGGTCCTCGCCGAGGCCCGATTCCTGACCGCCGACTGGAGCGCCGACCGGCTGACCGCCCAGCGCCTGCGCAGCGAACTACGGATCAGCCAGACCCGCGCCCGCACCCTGCGCAATCAGCTGAAGGTCGAACGCACCGACCGGCCAGACCCTGTCGCCTACGACGACATCGAGGCCGAGCCTCCTCGCGACGGACCCCATGAAGCCGCCTCCGAGCACCAGAGGCATCTCGGCACAGCCGCCGTCGGCACCACCTGAGACCCGCAAGCGCACCGACCACCCCGGCCTTCCGGCTCACCCCATGCCCTGGGCAGACAAGCCTGGGGCACGGGGGTTGGGCAGCGCGAAGTACCCGGCACCAGCACCCCACGGAGAACCTCCCCATGCACGACCCGAACCACGACCTCCCCACCCCTCAACAGGAGGTGACCACCGGCCTGAACAGCACAGCAAGTTGTACCGGGAGCAATGCTCCCGGGATTCCCGCCCCAGGGTTGGCGGGAACAGCCCGGCGCCAGGGGGCACCGGACCGTCAGGCAGCGACCGAGGGCGGACCGCAGCCAGGAAAAACCCGGCGGGCCGAGTCCCTCTCGAAGAGACGTCAACGCGCGCGTCAACCGAAGTCACGCAAGCGCGTGCACCAGCCCAGCTGCCGCATGAACGACCACGAGTTCAAGCGATTCACCGACGCCGCCACCCACTGCGAGATGTCCAACGCCGCCTTCCTCGCCTACGCCGTCGACAAGGCCGCCCGCGACCTGAACCGCACCGCCGCCGAGATCGCCACCGAACGAGAAGTCCTCGACGAGCTGTTCGCCGCCCGCCGGCACCTGGGCCGCATCCACGGCCTGTTCAACCAGGTCGCCAAGGCCCTCAACTCCGGTGTGGACGCGCCCCACCTGGAGGCTGGGGTCGAGGCCGTCCGGAGCGCTGCCCGCCGTATGGAGGACGCCGCCGACGCCCTGCTCGCCCACCGCGACGGCGGTGCCCCGGCATGATCCCCAGCATCCACAAGCGCGGCAGCGAGACCATCGGGCTCATCAAATACCTCTACGGCCCCGGCACCGACGAGTTGCACATCGACCCGCACCTGGTGGCAGCCTTCGACCCGCTCACCCCCGACCCCGGCCGCGACCCGAAAGCCACCTACGAGCAGCTTGAGCACCTGCTCGACCAGCCCGTCAACGCCCTGCCCGCCAGCAAGCGCCCCGAGAAGCATGTGTGGCACCTGTCGGTGCGGGCCGCCCCCGAGGATCCGATCCTGTCCGACGAGGACTGGGCGGCCATCGCCCGCCGCATGGTCGCCGCCACCGGCATCGCCCCCGACAGCGACGAGCAAGCCTGCCGGTGGGCAGCCGTCCGCCACGCCGACGACCACATCCACATCATCGCCACCCTCGTCCGCGACGACGGCCGCCGGCCTCGCCGCCACAACGAGGCCCGCCGCGCCCAGGCCGAATGCCGCCGCATCGAAGTCGACTACGGGCTGCGCCGCGTCCCACCCGGGGACGGCACCGCCGCCAAGCCCCCCACCAGCGCCGAACGCCACAAGGCCCAGCGCGAGGGCAGGGAGCAGGCGGCACGCGAGGAACTGCGCGAGACCGTACGGCGGGCAGTAGCGGGAGCCATGAGCGAGGAGGAGTTCTTCGACCGGCTGGCCTCCGCCGGCCTGCTGATCCGCAAGCGCGTCGCGCCCTCCGGCGACCTGCTCGGCTACAAGGTCGCCCTCCCGGACAACCGCAACGGCGAGAAGGAGCCCGTGTTCTACGCCGGTTCCACCCTCTCCCCCGACCTGTCCCTGCCCCGCATCCGGAAACGCTTCTCCGGTGGCAGCGAAGCCTCCAGAGGAAGCGAAGCGCCCTCCCCTCCATCGCCCGGTCCGGCCTCCGCGCGCAGAACTACGGCCACCGCAGCATGGCAAGCGCTGCTGATCATCGACAACGGCGACGACGGCCAGGTGGCCGCGCACATTGCCGCCGCCGGGGAGGTCCTGGACGCGCTCGCCAAGACCTCCGCCGCCCACACCCGTGATCAACTGCGCACGGCAGCCTTCACGTTCGAGCGGGCCACCCGCTCCCATGTCAAGGCCGAACGCGGGCACGACCGAGCCCTGCGCCAGGCCGCCCGCGACCTCGTCTACAGCGGGCCGGCACTCGGCCGCGGGGAAGACGGCGCGACCACCGCGATGGCGATCGACATGCTGTTCTTCCTCGTCACCGCCGCAGCCCACTGGCATGCGAAGAAGGAGCACGCCCAGCAGGCCGTCGCCGCCCGCGAGGCCGCCGAACACCTGCGCACCGCCTACCAAGCCGCCGCCAACGTCCCGTTGAGCGTGCTCTACCAGCGAGGCCAGCGCCTGTCCCAGCCCCTGCGCCAGAAGCACGCCGCCCATCTCCGGGCGGCCGTGCCTGAGCTGGCCGAACAGATCCTGGCCGAGCCGGGCTGGCACGCTCTGGCAGCCACCCTCGCCGATACCGAGAGCGCCGGCCACGACCCGGCCGCATTGCTGACGGAGGCTGCAGGACGGAGGGAGTTGGGCACCGCCGGTTCGATCAGCGACGTGCTGGTGTGGCGGCTACGCGGTCTGGCCGACCTGCCCGCCGACGCCACCACGATGCCCAATGTCATCCCCACTGCGGCCAAGGGCAGCGGGCGCGTAGCCTCGCCCGCCCCGAGCCGAGACGGCCAGCCCCGCAAGACGCGGTGATGCAGCACATACACCGGTGCCCCTCTGCCAAGGAGGCGAATTCAAGGGGTCGTTGCAACACAGTTGATCAACTGGTTGTCGTCAAGAGCTTAGCCAAGCGCTCGGCTGGGGTTTCCCAGTCGAGTGTTTTGCGTGGGCGGCCGTTGAGTTCGGCGGCGACGGTGTCCAGGTGTTCGCGGTCGTGGACGGAGAGGTCGGTGCGCTTGGGGAAGTACTGCCGTAGCAGGCCGTTCGTGTTCTCGTTCGAGCCGCGCTGCCAGGGGCTGGCCGGGTCGCAGAAGTAGACCGGGATGTTCGTGGCCAGGGTGAATGCCCGGTGGCTGGCCATCTCGCTGCCTTGGTCCCAGGTCAGGGAGCGTCGCAAGTGGGCAGGAAGTGTCTTCACGGTCTCGGTCAGGGCATCTCGGGTGCTCGCGGCGGTGTGGTCAACGGGGAGGTGGACCAGCATCACGTAGCGGGTGGAGCGTTCGACGAGTGTGCCGATCGCCGAGCGGTGGTCCTTGCCTATGATCAGGTCACCTTCCCAGTGGCCGGGAACGGCGCGGTCGGCGGCTTCGGCGGGGCGGTCGCTGATCATCACCATGTCTTTGACCGCACGGGGCTGGCGTTTGTTGGACTGGCGGTGAGGGCGGCGGCGGGCGCGTCCGGTCCGCAGAGCCTTGGCGAGTTCGCGGCGGAGTTCGCCCCGGCCTTGGACGTAGAGCGCCTGGTAGACCGTCTCGTGGGTCACGTGCATCTCCGGCCGGTCGGGGAACTGTCGGCGCAGAGCCTGGCAGATCTGTTCCGGGCTCCATCGCCGGGTCAGGCCGTCCTGGACGAAGTCCCGCAGCTCGGGGTTCTGGCCGATCTTCCCGGGCTTGGGACGGGGCCGGCGGGCATCGGCGCGGGACTGGGCCGCGTACGGCCGGTAGTGCCACTGGCCACGGGGGTCGACCGTGCGGTTGCGGCGGATCTCCCGGCTGACCGTCGAGGGACTCCGGTCCAGCTCGGCCGCGATGGCCCGGACGGTTGCCTTCTCCCGTAGCCGGTCGGCTATGTGGATGCGCTCGTCCTCGCGCAGGTACCGCGACGAGGCGGACCGTGGTGTCCGCGGAGCATGCGCGGGCGCCACGGTCCGGTGGGGGCTCGTCCTGCCGTTCCGCCATTCACGGCCGGTCCGCAGGTTGATCCCGACGACCTGGCAGGCTTCCTTGTTCGAGTACCCCAGCTGCATGAGCCGGAAGTATTCCTCCCTCTCCCGGCGCAGCTTCCTGGGCCCCTGAGCCTTGCGAACCTTGCGAACATCGAAGTCCATCCCACCCCATGAGCTGGGGTGTTGCGACGACCACTAGAACTCAAGGGACAGGCAGAGGGGCACCGGTGAGTAAGGGAGGTGGGTGAGCGACCCGGTCCCTGGCCAGCGCCATCACGCCTGCGGCTCCGTCAGGGCGCGGGTCGTCAGCTGCGGCGGACGACGGTGAGCCGGCCCTCGCCGCTCTTGGGCTGTCTGTAAGCACTTGTTTTGGCTCCAGCGCACGGACTTCTTTTGGCTCCACTCACCGGCTGGAGGGGGCGTGTATTGATGTGATTCGCGCCCCTGTAGCAAGGTGATTTGGCCCCACTTCGATCGGGTGGTTCCGCTGGCCGGGACCGGGGGTCGGCGCGGTAGTTTGGAGCCTTGGTCAGACCTCCGCAAACGTGCCCCCGACAGGTGCGTGGAGGCTGCCGACCCGACTCGGCTCAGGTCGCGGACCGCCCAGTGTCCGTGGCGGCTGGACGAGAACGGGCGATGGTCCGGTCGGCACTGGGACTTGGCGGCCGGGCCCAACAAGGCTGCGGCCGGCTTCCCGTGAGGGAGGCCGGCCGCAGTGAGCAGCGCCTGAGCCAGGGTGCGGTGGGTGGCCTCGGGCAAGGTTCCGTCCGTGACGGTGGCGCCGGCCGCAGCCACGATGGCCTGCTGGGTGGCGGCGTGCCAGTCGGGGTGGATCGGCCGGCGTACCAGGCGCGGAACAGGGCGCTGGTCGGGCTGTCGGTCGCGGCCGGCTCGACCTCGTACCGCACGCCATCGATCACGCCGCCGGTCGGCGGCGTGTGCCGGGCGCGGTGCTCGGCGAGAGCGGCATCGACCTGAGCGATGACCTGCCCGCTACGCGCGGAACGCGATGCGCACCGCGCTGTCAACGAGGCGTTCGCTCGGGCATGCACATCGTCACTGTCGAAGACGACGACCTGCGCAAGGATTTTGCAGGCACTGAGACCAGCAACATCCGGCCACTGCGGCGCTGTGAGTGAAACCCGGTCCGGTGATCCGCGGCGGCACCGGGTGAACGAAATCCCACACCCCTCGGATCGACCGCCCCGCCCGGGCCTGAGCCGTAGACCGGGCCGTCTCAGGACGACCCGGAACGGGCCTCACCGCCCGCCGAACGCCGGGATGCCGGCGGTTCGGCGGGCGGCGTCTTCCTTCAGCTGCGGGGACCCGTGTAGATGAAGCCGAGCCTGTCGACATTGGCGCCGGCGGCGCCGTGGAAGCCGCCTATCATCGTGTGGTCAGCGTCACGCGGCAGGCCCACGGTGACGCAGTCCCCGGTCCTGCGGCCGCCGGAGAGGGTACGGCCTCGGTCGGTCGTGAACCGGATGTAGGTGAGCCGTCTGCCGTCACCACCGCTTGCGCACATCTCCACCGAGATCACGCGCTCGCGGTTGTAGAGATTGAGCGTGTGCAAGGTGCCGCCGTTGCCACCGTGGGTGACCTGGGTGCCGTTGCGGAAGCGCAGGCCGACCTGGTCGACACGATCGCCGGTCCGGATGGTGACGTTACTGACGTAGTTGCCGTCCCGAGCCACGGGGGCGTCGGTGAAGTCGTTGCCGCCGTGCCCGCCGAACTCAAAGGGATTACTCCACGGCTGGGCGGCCGCGGGCAGCTCGGAGACCACGAGGACGCCGGGGAGGAGGGCGGCCGCGAGAACAGCGGACAGGCCCAACCGGCGAAGGGGGAAGGCTCGCATGAGTGATCCTTTGCTCGGGAAGCCGACCGGGCAGGGCGACTTCGCAGAGTGACACTGCCGGGTTAAGCGCCGTGTCGTTGTTGCTGGTGAGGCCCATTTGTCACCCCGGTGGCCAGTTTCCTCAACGTAACCAATGGAGAGGTGTGGCCAGTGTCACAGCACCCGGAATTCAACGAGCCGCAGCCAGCGGATCCGGCAGATGCACGTCCCGGTCATGCCGGGTCCTCGCTCTACGGTTCGGGGTCGGGAGCGCGCCAGTCTCGGGGCTTGGCGTCGGTGGTGCGGGGGCGGTCCACGTCGCGGATCCAGCCCAAGGCACTGAGCGCGTTGATGACAGTCTCAGGCCCGTCGAAGCCCGCGTCGGGCGCCTCACGGGCGTCGATCGCCAGGAGGAGATCGGCGAGCGCCTCGTACGGACCGCCGGTGGTGAAGTACGCGTTCCACTCCGTCATCACAGACGTGGCATGCGGGCGGGCACTCAGTTGCCAGGCGACGGGCAGTCCGCCCAGCTCGAACGGGTGGGCCGCGAGGATCCACTCGGCGCCGCGCAGCCCGTCCGGGCTCACGTACAACAGGGTGTGGCGGGCTGTGGGCCACAAGCGTCAGCCGAGGCCGGCCAGGGTGTCGCCGATCCGCTCGGCGAGAACGCCGTCGTCACCGGCGAGGTGACGCGGGGTGACCCAGTACACGGAGTCCGGCAGGTCGGGAAGGGAAGGATCGCTGGAGTGGTGCGGGTGCAGGGGCGCCTCCGTGCGGTCGAGATGGGTTGCTGACCGTCGTTGACCTGAGGTTTCGGAAGATCGTCCACGTTGACATGGCCGTCCGCTAAGCACCAGTAGTTTCCGGATCTTCCCTGTCTGCCGTCGGCTAACTGGCGAATCGTCGAAGGGACCCGCACTCCCTTCCATCGACCGAGGTTTCCCAGCGAAGAGGGGCAGACAGCAATCGAATCCGGCCATCCCAGGGGTCCCCCGACTGGCCTGCCGCTCGTCGCTCTACCCCTCGGCCGCGTAAGGTCAACTCCCGTACTCCTGGCAAGTTTCGGCAAGTTCCTCGTTTCACGGCACCGTCGCGGGCAAGCTCTGGCACAGAGATCGTTACCGGCATCCGAGGAGGACATCATGGCTCTGCGTAAGCTCGGTAAGGACCCGGAGAGTCCCAGTGGCGGCTCCCCCACCATCTACCTCGACGAGGAGAAGGACAGCTACCTCGTGCAGGGGTTGAAGGTGGAGGACATCGAGCGCCTCGGGCAGATGGACATCCCCGGCCATGAGTCGGTGGTGGAGATCCCCCGGCGCATGGTGCAGTTCTTCCTGGAGGTGAAGAAGGCTGATGCGGACCCCGACGTTTGAGGAACTGTTCCGCGACTGCCGGCGGACAGCCGTCCATCTGGAAATGCGCGACGCCTACATGAAGTCGGACCCGGCCTTCGTCGACTGGCAGGCCGGTAAGGCACTCGATCCGGCCGCGCGTTGGGGTGACTGGCTCAGCCTCGTCACGGAGGCGACCTCGCGAGGCGTCGAGGTCCGCCGGGCCCGCATAGTGTCGACTCCCGTCAGCGAGTACATCCGCTTCGAGTACGACGTGACGGACGGACTCAACATCGCCGCCGGCGAAGACGTCCGCTGGCTCTCCCGACGCAACGCCACGGACCTCACGCTTCCGGGCAACGACTTCTGGCTCTTCGACTCCAGCCTCGTCCTCGTCAACCACTTCGACGGCGAAGGCGAGAACATGGAGATGGAACTCACCGAAGACCCGGAGGTCGCAAAGCTCTGCGAGTCGGCCTTCGAGGCCGTGTGGGCGCGGGCGACACCGCACGCAGAGTTCCAGCCGGCCCAGTCGGCCTGACAGCTCGAACAGCACCTTCGCAGCGACATGACATCACCATCTTCGAGCGTTCAGGAAGCCCGCAGGGCCCTGGGGAAACGCCTGAGTGAAATCCGGCTCGAAGCCGGGCTCACCAAGCGGGCGTTGGCCGGCAGTCTCGGCTGGCACGAGTCGAAGTGTTCGCGCTTCGAGAGCGGCACGCGTCCGCCCTCGGAGCGCGATCTCCGTGCGTGGGCCGCCGCTTGCGGCGCACAGAGCGCGGCCGAGGATCTCGTCTCGACGGCCCGTGGCATCGAGGGCATGTATGTCGAGTGGCGCCGGATGGAGCGCACCGGCCTGAAGCAGGCCCAGGAGTCCGTCCTCCCGCTGTGGGAACGCACTCAGCGCTTCCGGATCTACTCGCCGTGGCTGATTCCCGGACCGGTGCAGACGGGCTCGTACATCACCGCACTGCTCACCTCCATTCGCGTCCGTCGCGGCCTCATTGATGACGTGCCGGCGGCCGTCAGGGTGCGTGTGGAGAAGCAGCAGATCGTGTACGGCAACCACACGTTCGCGGTCCTCCTGGAAGAGGGAGCACTCCGAAAGCGCATAGGCAGCACTGAGGTGATGGCCGGTCAACTCGGCTACCTGCTCAGCGTCATGGCGCTTCCCTCGGTGAGCATCGGCATCATCCCTGAGGACGCCGACCGCTCCAGCCTCTGGCCTGTCGAGGGCTTCTTCCTGTACGACGACCACACGGTCCACGTCGAACTCGTCTCGGCCCACCTCGCCGTGACACAGAAGCACGAACTTGCCATGTATGCCCAGACGTTCACGGATCTGGCCGAACTTGCCGTCTACGGCCCAGCAGCACGCGAACTCATCACGGCAGCCATCGAATCCCTGGGGTGAACGCCGGGCAAGTTCCGGCACACTCGTAGAGCCCCTCCCGTCTCCCTTCCTAGCGTTACTGGCACGGCTGGAACACGTGCGCTGAAGGGGCGAAGGTGATCACTGTGGCAAGTAGTGGCAAGGCATCGAGAGCAACCGACAGCGCTGGGACCGAAGTTCTCCCGGTCGACGTCGAGACAATCTCCGAGAGCACCGATGCAGTGCTCGCCATGCAGATGGCCACCTCGACCCGCAAGGACATGGACGGGTGCCTGCCGGAGATCATCGGGCACCTCAACCTTCTCCTCGGTGAGGATCTGGGAGCAGACGAGGACGAGGACGTGCGGGAACTGTTCCGCACGGGGTACCGCCTCCTCGACCTGCAGAACCGTCCGACCGCAGAGACCCCGTCGTTCGGCGCCTTCATCTACCTCCGGGACGCCGCCGACATCACCCGCAGGCTCCTGTGGGTCTATACGCAGCGCCACGGGCTCGGTGCCCCGTGAGTGTCAGGGAGGACCAGATCATCCGGGAGCTGTCCCACTACATCCACGAGCACCCTGACGAGAAGACGGCGCTGATGCCGGTGTGCGACGCCGCCCGCGACCACGCACGGCGCGGGGCCTGCGCCCACAGCCGGCGCTGCCCCCTCGTGACGACGGGCGCGGTCGTCGTCGACGAACGCAATCGCGTCCTGTCCCTACGGTATGAAGGAGCCTTCGCCCTTGCCGAAGCGGAGCCGGAGGCGCAGGACGAATCGCTCAGCGGGGCTGCCCTGCGTCTGTTGGCCAAGGCGGTCGGCATTCGCGAGGTATGGACGGAGCCCGACAGCGAGGGCCCCTTCCTGATCGACGTGACCCGAGCCGGGCAACACGGGTACGGCCCCCGCCTCCGGATCGGCTTCCGCTACCTCTTCCGGGCCCACTCTGGCGCCATCGCTCCGCTGGTGATCGAAGCCAGCGCGGCGGCCTGGATGCCCCTTGGGGAGATCGGTATCCCGTCAGTCCGCGACCGCCTTCACGGCCACCTGGTCGGTGTCCCGTGAGCCCCCGGAACCAGCAACTCGCCTACGCGGCAAGTCTCTTGGCGCTCGGCGGCTCGACCCTCCTGGCGATCTGGAGAGGCTGAATGTACGAGCGCCGCACCACCGACCCGACTCCTGCACCCCCTCCTCCCTTCGGCACCATCGCCGGTCAGAGGCAGCCCAGTGATGTCCGCATAGGCGACTTCGTGTGCCTCGACGGGCTGTACCTGCCGGTCCGCGACATGCGGTCCGCCGGCACCTCGGGACACCGGGTGCTGCTCTTCGACGGGCACTCTCCGTGGGTCATGAGCAAGCAGACGACCATGTATCGGCCCATCGAACTCCTGTGACCCCGGGCCCTTTTGGGCCATCACGAGACCTGTCACCTCAGCCCAGCGAGGAGCTTTGCCATGCGCTTCCGCAAGATCCACGGAGCGGGGAACGACTTCGTCCTGTTATCCGACCCGACGCCGAACGCCGAGACGGACTGGTCGAAGGAGGCCGAACGTCTCTGTGCCAGGCGAACCGGCGTAGGCGCGGACGGCCTTGTCATCAGCAGCCTGATCAGCATCAGCCCGGTCGTTCTCGAAGTCGGCTGTTTCAACGCCGACGGCTCGGTCGCGACGATGTGCGGCAACGCCCTGCGGTGTACTGCCTGGGCCGCGCACCACGACCACGGCTTCCGCGAGATGACTCTCCGCATGGCGGGGGTGACGCACGAGGCGATCGTCAGCGACGACTCCGTGTGGGTCACGGCCGAGGTCGGCGCGATCCATCCCCGCCGCGTGCAGACCGTCATCAACGGCAGGCCGACCTGGTTCGACAGCGCCCACACCGGCACCGAACACGTCGTCGCCGTCGTGAACGACGTGGACGCCATCGACGCGGTACTCGTCGGGCGCCTCGTCCGCCACCACGCAGACCTTGCCCCGCTGGGGACGAACGTCAACTTCGTACAGGCCGCCGGCCACCAGACGCTGAAGATCCGCACCTACGAGCGGGGCGTCGAGGCGGAAACCCTGTCGTGCGGGAGCGGAGCCGTCGCGGCCGTCGTCATCGCCACCCTGCGCGGACTCGTATCGCCGCGCACCGTCACCGTCCACAACCGCGCCGGGGAACCGCTCACGGTCCGGCCACATCCCGACCGGCCGAAGCGGACTCACTGGGTCGGCGGACCGGTCACCAACACCTTCGAAGGGGTCCTCGCATGACTGTGTTCCTCGACTCCAGCTCTGACCTCGCGGTGCGAGAGGCCGCCCAGAACCTTCGCGACTGGCAGCGCGATCGAGCGAGGGTAGGCGTCGCCCTCGTTTACGGGCCGGTATCAGCAGAGGACCGGCTCTACCACTCGAAGTGCCCCGTGGACCAGCGTTCCGTGACCGCCCTGTCCGGGGCCCTGGACGACATCGGTGCCCGCTGGAAAGTGCTGAACCCGTGCGAGCCGGACTTCATTATGGAGTTGGCCGGGTACGACGTGGCCCTCTCGAACCTTCACGGGCCGTACGGCGAGGACGGGAGGCTACAGGGCCTGCTCGACTACCTGCGCGTGCCGTACTGCGGCAGCGGGGTCGCAGCGTCCGCGGTGGCCGCCGACAAGATCCTCTGCAAGCGGGTGATGCTGAGCCTCGGTGTCCCCACACCCGGATGGTGGGTGTGGTCCGGCGGCCCGATGGACTGGAACGGACGGGCCGCGATGGTCAAACCGCCCTTCGGCGGATCCAGTGTCGGCATGAGCCTGGTACACGAACAGGCAGACCTCCCCAGGGCACTGGCGGCCGCTGCCGGTGAAGAAGGCGAAACCGTACTCGTCGAGGACTACCTGACCGGCGTACCCCTGACCGTGGGGCTCCTGGAACTGCCCGGAGGCGCTGTCATCGCACTTCCCCCGCTGGCCGCCGAAGCCACCGAGGCGGAGTTCTACGACGCCGACACGAAGCTCGACATGGATTCCCGGGGCACTGTGACCGTACGGGCTGCCGAGCTGCCATCCGAGGTACTGGCCAAAGTCACCGAACACGCCGCAACGCTGTGGGACGGGCTCGGGCTGCGTGGCTCGGCGCGCGTCGACTTCATCCTCGCCGAGGACGACCAGCCGTACGTGCTGGAGGTCAACACCACGCCGGGCATGTCCCGCGACAGCAACTTCGTGGTGGGCGCCGCGATGGTCGGACTCACGCACACGGATGTCGTAGTGGCCATGCTGCACGAGGCGTTGACCCGCCCGCCCTACGATGTCCCCCTGCCCACTCCCGCGTTCTCCAGCCCCACGCCGACTCGGGAGGCTGCCGTCTCACCGTAGGAGCCCGCCGCTGTGCCGCGCGTCCACGACGTCCCCATGTGCCGACAGCTCATCGCCCCCTCCGAATGGGATCTGCACGGAGGATGGGCACTCGGGGACCGGATGGAATGGTCCAACCGGGCGTGCGGCCTGGCCTCACTGAGAATGATCCTGCTCGCCTACGGGCGCACGGCACCCACGGTGACGGAACTGCTGAAACTCGCGGTCAAGAACGAGGTCCTGACCCCGCGTGGCGCACTCCACGCGGGAATCGCCAGCCTGGCCACCGACCTCGGCGTCCCTGCGACCGCAGAACCCGTACCGGTCGAAGACCTGCTCGCCCGCCTCGACGACGCACCCGTCATCGTGTCCGTCACCGAGCAGCTCCCCGACGACGGCCGTTCCGGAGGCCACCTCGTCATCGTTCGCGGTTGCGAGGACGGTCCCGACCCCACCATCTTCATCCGGGATCCGTCGGCCTGGGGTCAGACGCACGATCGAGTCCCCCTGAGTCGCCTGTTCCCTTCCTACGCCGGCCGCGCGATCACCTTCGCGCCCCTGAACAACGGAGAGTCCTGATGCCCGAGGCAGACGGCGACACGGCCGAGGCCCCAAGCGGCCGAAGGATCGCCGTACTCGGAGAAATGCTGGAGCTGGGCGACGAAGCCGTGGAAGCCCACCGCGAGGTCGGCCGCCTGGCAGCCGAGAACGGCGTCGATCTCATCGTGGCGGTCGGCGACACACTCGCCAAGCAACTCGCCCTCGCGGCGGGCGCGGCAGGCGTGCCGGACATCGCGATGGTCGGCGACAACGGCACCGCCGCCGCCTACCTCGACTCAATCCTCCGCCCCGGCGACGTTGTGCTCGTGAAGGCGTCCCGTGGTGGCCAGCTCTGGCAGATCGCCCAAGCACTCACCGGGCAACCCGTCACCGGCCTATGAGCAGCCGCCGGCTCGCTTGCCCCCAGGGCACGGCCCCACCCTGGCTCGTACTCGGGAGGAACGACCCGGTTCGGGGTTTGCCAGGTCACCCGGGACGGTGCAAAGGCTCCCGAGCTATCGACCGTTGAGTTCGGCGCGGCACACCACGCAATACATGGCCGCATGGCGTCCATGCCGACGCATCAGCCCGACCGCAGCCTGCACACAGCCCCAGTTCCCAGGGCGGGCGCGCCAGCGCGGCCGAAGCGGCGGTCCGCTCGACGGACGTGATCAGCGTCGGCTTCACGGACCGCTGCAGCAGTATCCGCGGACAGGGTCACACCACCCGTGGGCTCGAAACTCGCCAGCCGACTCCGGAGTTCAGTGGGTCGGCCGGACCAGTTCCACGGCGGCCACCTTGTGCCGCCCGTCTCCGGCGTCAAGGGAAGCAGCCTCTAACGCCACCCCTCGGTCCCAAACCCGTACGGATGCTGCAATCTTTCCTGTATCGGCTCCTGAGCGGTGAGAGACTCCTTCCCCGCAGGGAAGGGGGAGACGTCATGAGCTTCGGCTTTCGCGTGGGTGTGCCGGGGATGAGCGTGCGCGTTTCGACGCGAGGGGTACGGACTTCCGTCGGCCCCCGGGCAGCACGGATCAGCATGGGCAGCGGGGGTACCCGGGTCTCGTCCGGTCTGGGCCCGTTCTACGCCTCCAGCTCACTCAGCGGAGGGCGTCGCCGCACCAGCACGAGCCGCACCATGCGTTCCCGAACCGTGGCTCCGTCCGCGGCCCAACTGGACCATGTTCGGCGCCAAGCCGAACGGGCCCAACAAGAAGCTGAACGGGATGCCGCAATCGCCCAGTTGCGGGAGCTGCGGCAGCAGACGACCAGCGTGCACCTGCAGAACTTCCCGCCGGTCCATCCGCCTGCGGTGCCGGGGCCTACCCAACTCGGCCTGCCCTGGGCACTGTCAGAAGCCCAGTCCTTTCACCTCACCGGTCTCGGCGTGTTCGCACGTGCCGAGCGAGCGGCTGCCAAGCGAAAGGCCGAAGAAGACGCACCGGCTTACCTGGCCGCCGAGCAGGCTCGCCTCCGTACCGTCCACGGACAGCTCGCCGCCGAGGCCGATCAGTGGTGGCGGGCCCTCCTGGCCAATGACGAGGAGACCGTCTGCGAAGCGGTCAACTACGCCTTCTCCGACAACCCAGCCGCGGGTTGCGCCGTAGGAGTCGAGGGTGCGGTGCTGTCGGTGGTCATGCGACACCAGGACATCGATTCGCTGCCCGGCCAGACACCTGGCGTCACCCCCAGCGGACGCCCCACCCTCAAGACCCTCACCAAACGAGACCGCACCCTGTGGTGGCTGACCTCCATGGGCTCCAACATCGTCGCCACGCTCAAGGAGGGCTTCGCCACCGCGCCGGCGATCACCGCCATCGACCTGGTCGTGCTGACGCGGCTGCCCGACACGCAACGGCTTGGGTTCGTGGCGTACGGCCGATGGACGCGCCATGCGATCGAATCAGTCCCATGGCGGGAGACGGAAGACGCGCTGCGGTTCCTCGACCTCGGCCAGGACGTCGCCTGCTCGGTCACCACAACGGCTTCCGGAAACCCGTCGGGCACCATCAAACCCCTGGACGCCAGTCGACTGCCCGGCCTGCAGAACCTGCTCGACCACGCTCAGGACGACAGCGCTTCCGGCGACGCCACACTGGCCGGCCTGGACAACGACCTCCGTGCCAACGTCCCGGCCGCCCACGGCGAACCGGCCCTCAACCACTACCAGATCCGGCCCTTCGCACAGTGGAGGAGCGAAGCCGCCCCGCTGCAGCCTCCGCCGGCAGTGGCACCCGTCCCAATCCCGGGCACCCCGCCCGCCACCCTCGTCCCAGGGCAGACACTCACTCTCCCCGAGGAAGCCTGGCACGGACTGCGCATCGCCTTCACCTTCGCCGGTGCCGACGCAGACCTCACCCTGTTCCTCACCGATGGCCAAAGCCGGGTGACCTCCGACGAGGACTTCGTCTTCTACAACCAACCCTCCGGCGCCCAGGGCGCAGCCCGCCTTCTGGGCAAGCAAGCCGAGGGCCAGCACACCGTCGAACGAGCCACCGTGCACCTCGCTGCCCTGCCCGCACAGATCCATCGCATCGCGGTCGCGATCAACATGGACGTCGACACCGGCCTGACCTGCGGAGCACTCACGTACGCATCGCTGTCCATGGACTGTGCCACCGGAGCCGCTTGGACCTTCCAGCCACCCTCCGACCCCAGCATCCGCGCCATGGTCATCGCCGAGCTCTACCGGCACACCACGAACGGCCGGCCCACATGGAAGATGCGAGCGATCGGCCAAGGCTGGGCCGACGGACTCGACGGGCTGGCCCGCGCTCATGGAGTCGACGTGGCGTGACCCGCCATCCAGCCGCTGAACTGGGAAAACAGGAAAACTTTCGGTTACATTTTGGGCGCAGCCCCTCACTGGTTGAAATCTCGTGGTCCCCGCCGGGTCCTCACCTGCTGTCCTTACAGCTTTGGTCGCAGGTGGACTTCGTCGCCAGTACGGCCAGGTCGGCACCCCGCCACCGCGTCGGGTCTGTAGCCGGCCTGGAACCGCGAGCCCGCGTGAGGGAGCCGGCTGGCTACCGTCGCCCGGTCAGCGAACGGACATTCTCCAGCAAGGCGTGGAACAAGAATGGTGGCTCCGTCGTGACCGTTCGGGTCGTCTCCAGATATGTCGCCGCGTTCTTCCCGTCGACGCCCTCACCGGCGCGCACCAGTTCCTGCCTGCGCTCCTCCCAGGTCGGCCAGTGCTGGGCGAGGTGGGTCTCCAGGGTGTCCTCGAACACGGTGTAGCGGCCGGTCGAGTCGTCGGCGGGCTGGGGATCGGGCGTCGTACCCAGGTACCGGAGAAGATTCGCATTTTTGGTCCGGTTGTTCCGTGCCTGGCGCTCGAACTCCTGCTCCTTGTCCTGCCGCTGCTGCGGAATGAGGTGTTGCACCGATGCCCGCTTGCGCTCCTCCATGCCGGCGTCGCCGTCGAACACGACGTAGCAGGGCACGCCCAGGGCGCTGAAGAGTGCGTCAGAGATCATGAGGTTGTCCTTGCCGTGGACCTCGATGACGCTGATGCCCTCCGCGCCCAGGTTGATCCCCGACCGGTCCGCGCAACCGGTGATCACTCCCTCGTCCCCGCGCCCCTCGACCAGCACCACGGCATGGGCGAAGAAGCCCTCCGCCAGCGAGCCGCTCAGCGTGCCCTCGGTCCTGCTCCTGATCACCTTCTTGTCGACGAGCCCGTCCAAGGCCCCGCACAGGTCCTCCTCCGTGGCCTGCCACACTTCGGTGACGGGGTGCCCCTCGCCGGCAGCGCGGCCCAGGCGCCGAATCTGGTGATACCCCTTCGGATCGATGAAGACCGGGTTGTGGGTGGCGTACATGACCTGAGTACGCGCCCGCGGCGAGGTGGCGACCAGCTCGCGGAGCACCTTCGCGAAGGTCCGCGCCTGAGGCGGGTGCTGGAAGAGCTCGGGCTCCTCGATGGCCAGGCACAGCGTCCGCATACCGTCGGCCGAGCGCCTGCGGTCGGCGAGGTACTTCAGCGCCGCGATGATCAGAGCGCGCTGGAAGCCGTGACCTTGCCGGTGCACCGAGGTATGGGCAGCCCCGTCCCGGATGCTCACCTGGAAGGTTGTTCGGGCGGGCCTCGGAGCCTGCACCGTGGGGGTCACGACCACCTCGCGCCCGGTCGTGAACTTGGCGACCTCCGCCGACAGCGCAGCCGACACCTCGTCCAGCACAGGGCCGTACACCTTGCTGTGCACTTCCTGCCGGGCCAGATGAGCGTTCTCCTCGATCTCACCGAGCTGCTCGTTCGCCTGTGAGCGGTCCACTGCGTGGTCGAGGATGCGGCCGAGCGCGGTCGCCTTCTGATCGTCGGCCTCCTCGTACGCCCGCAAATCAGCAGAGACGAACACGAAGTCGATGAGCTGGGCGAGCCTGCTCTGCCCGGCGAAGCCGAAGAAGTGCGTGTCCTCGACCTCGGCCTCGGTGAGACGGTCACGATTGGCCAACTCCCACGTGCGCATCGCCTCCAGGACCTTGTCCTTGGTCCCGGCGGCCGACAGCTCCAGGCTCGTGTCGCTCTCCCTCAACTGGTCATAGGCGCGCCGCAGTTCCATGGCCTTCTCGTTCTTGCGCACCTCCTCGAACGGCCCGTACGCGAGCGCCTTGCCCGTGATCTTGTCCTCACCGTTCTGCCAGGTACGCCAGATACTCACGCTCGCGACACCGTCGGGCGCGTACCGCCCGAGCGTTTGGCGATCGTGATCGGTGAGTCCGTCGAACTCCACCTCCACGGAGATACGGCCGTCCTCGGCCGCCGAGTGGATGTCGTCATCGCTCAGGGCGACACCCTTCTCGCCGTTGAGGAACCAGTCGAGCGCACGCAGCACGGTGGACTTGCCGACCCCGGTCGGCCCGATGAAGGAGGTGATGTCGTCGAAGGACACGTCCACCTTGTGCAGACAACAGAAGTTCTCGATGCGAACGCGTTTGATCTTCACTGTCGTCCTGTGCGCTTGAGGCGGGAGGGGCATATAGGTGCCCACGTGACGATCGTGACGTTAGCAGCGCACCTGACAGCCCATCAGCTGATTTCCTCTGATAGGTGATTCCTCAGAGTCAAGCGCCGTTCCTGCCATGAAGTCCCGCGACGATCATCGATATCCATAAGGAGTACACCGGCTTGGCCTCCTCCCTGCCCCGTCCTCGGCCCAGGCTTCAGCGACACTCGATCGGGACTCCGACACACTCGGCTCAAATCCTCACTACGATCACCGGCCATGGACTGGCTCGGGCGGATCGCGAAGCTCAGACAGTGGACCAGGAGCGGAACGCGCGCCCCGCACAAGCCACTGCTGCTCCTGCACGCCCTCGGCCGGTTCCAGCAGGACGCCGACAGCGAACTCCGCTACAGCACGGTGGAGAAGGACCTGCAGAGTCTGCTGACCGAGTACGGCCCGCCCAACAGAACAACGCCCGCCTACCCGTTCCACCACCTGGTCAGCGACGGAGTGTGGGAAGTGCGCACCGACCACGGGCACGGCAGCCCCGGGACCGGAGTGCGGGTTCTCCGCGAGACGGGCGCCACCGGCCGGCTCGCACCGGAACTCAGAACCGCGCTGCGCGGCGAACCCGAACTGCTGGGACGGATGGCGCGGTTACTGCTCGACCTGCACTTCCCGCCCTCGCTCCACAGCGAGTTGTGCGAAGCCGTCGGCCTGGAACTGGAGACCGCGGAGACCGGGCACCTCGTGCCCGCGCGCAGACAGCGGGACCGGCGCATGCGCGAACTGGTCCTCACCGCCTACGAGTACCGGTGCGCCTTCTGCGGCTACGACGGCAGGATCGGCACGGTCCCGGTCGGACTGGAAGCCGCGCACGTACGATGGTGGGCCTTCGGAGGACCCGCCGACGTCGACAACGGGCTGTGCCTCTGCTCGCTGCACCACAAGCTCTTCGACAAGGGCGTCCTCGGAGTCGACGACGGCCACCGCATACTCGTCTCCCAGCACTTCGTCGGCCACAGCCCCGCCGCCCGCCAGCACGTCGTCGCACTCGCGGGCCGTCCCCTCATCGGCCCGCAGCCAGGCGCACACCCTGTCGCAGCCGATCACCGCGCTTGGCACACCAGCCAGGTCTTCCACGGCACTCCACGCCCCGCCACTGCGGCCTGACGGATCCACGGCCGCACAAGCACCTCCTGACCCCGGCCTACTTCATAGTCTTCGCGTTCCCTGACGACGGACATCTCCTCGCCACCCACGTCTCCTGAAGTCGGCCAGCCCTACCTGTGACGCTCAGCCGGACCACTTCAGGGCGTCCCAGTGGACCGTCCGTCCGCACCAGCGGCTGAGGAGTACCTGGTCGTGGCCGACGGCGAGCAGGCCGGCGCCGGTTGTGGTGCGGTATTCCTCGACGGCCGCGACGAGCGCGGCGCTGGTGGAGGCGTCGAGCATGGCGGTCATCTCGTCGCAGATCAGCCAGCGGGGGCGCAGGGCGAGCGCTCGGGCCAGGCAGGCGCGTTGGAGCTGGCCGTCGCTGACTTCGTGGGGGCGTCGGGTCAGCAGGCCGGGTGTCAAGCCCACGGTGGGGGCGAGTTCTGCGACCCGGTCGGGCGCTTCGTCCCGGCGGCCGTTCGCCCGGAGTGGCTCGGCGATGAGGTCGGTGAGTGGCAGTCGGGGGTCGGCGGAGAGTCTGGGCTGTTGGAAGACGACACCGAAGGCAGTGCGTTGGGCGCGGGCGGCTCGGTGGCGCCAGCGGCGTACGGGCTCGCCGTCGAGGAGCAGGGTTCCGGAGTCGGGACGGTGGAGTAGGGCCGCGACGCGGGCGAGGGTGGATTTGCCGCAGCCGCTGGGGCCGAGGAGTCCGACCGCCTCGCCGGGCTCGACCGTGAGGGAGACGTCCCGGACGACGGGGGCGTGTCGGCCGTATCCGGCGGTGATGGCGCGCAGTTCAAGCACGGATGTCCTCCGGCACGTACGGGTGGTGGCAGGCGACCATGTCCGTCAGCTGCGGTAGGGCGGCACAGGCCGCGGTAGCCAGGTGGCAGCGGGCGGTGAAGGCGCAGCCGTCGGGAAGGTCGCCGAGTTCGGGGGGCATGCCGGGGATGGGGGTGAAGGCGCGGTCAGGCAGGGCTTGCAGGAGGCCGCGGCTGTAGGGGTGGCGAGGACCGGGGGTGCCGAAGAACGTGGCCGCGTCGGTGAGTTCGACGATGCGGCCCGCGTACATGACCGCCACCCGGTCGGCGATGCGCTCGGCTGCCGCCAGGTCATGGGTGATGACCAGGAGAGCCCGGTCGGCGGTGTCCACGTGGCGGCGCAGTTCGTCGACCGTGTGGTCCACGAGGTCGCGGTCGAGTCCGGTGGTCGGTTCGTCGGCGAGGAGCAGGGGCGCGTCGCCGACAAGGGCCAGGGCTGTGGCGGCGCGTTGGGCCAGACCTCCGGAGAGTTCGTGCGGGTGTCGGTCGAGGTGGTCCGCGGGAAACGCCGCCCGTTCGGCTGCCGCCTCGGCGGCGATACGGACGGCAGCACGTCCCCGCGCCCCGGTCAGTGCGGCGACCGTCTCCTCGAGTTGGGAGCGGATGGTGCGGACGGGGGTCAGGTGCGCGGTCGAACTCTGCGGTATGAGGCCGATACGGCGGCCCCGGACCGTGCGGGCCAGGGTGCGCTCGTCGGCAGCGAGCAGGTCGAGGTCTCCGAGGTGGGCCTCACCGGCGGCCTGGGCGTTGGCGGGGAGCAGGCCGAGGAGGGCCGAGACGAGGACGGACTTGCCGCAGCCGCTCTCGCCGATCAGGGCCAGGCACTCCCCCGCCGCCACCTCGAAGTGCGCGTCGGTGACGGCGGCGATGCGGCGCCCGCCGGGCATGAGGAAGCGCACCGACAGTCCGCGGACGGACAGGACAACGGCCTTCACAGCATCAGCTCCGATCGGCGGCGGGGGTTGATCCGCTCCCGCCAGGCCCCGGCGAGACCGGCGATCGCGAGGGTCGGAACGATGAGGAGGAGTCCCGGGAAGAGTGTCGGCCACCACTGCCCGGCGAGCAGCGAACCGCGGGCGTTCTGGATGAGGTTGCCGAGGCTGGCCAGGTGGGCGGGCAGGCCGAGCCCGAGGAAGGACAGGGCGGACTCGTGCCACATGGCGTGCGGCACCATCAGTACGGCGGCCAGCGCGGCCTGGGGCAGCACTGCGGGCAGCAGATGTCGTATCGTCACCCGCCACCTCGACGCGCCACCGGAGACGGCAGCGTCGATGTACGGGCGGGAGCGCAGGGACAGCACCTCGGCTCGGACGATCCGGGCGGTCGACAGCCAGTGGGTGAGCCCGACCGAGACCACCACGGGCCAGACGCCGGGGCGGAACATGGCGACGATGAAGATGCCCAGCAGCAGATGCGGGACGGAGGAGAAGGTGTCCACCAGCCGCATGATGCCCCGGTCGGCCCAGCCGCCCAGCGCTCCGGCCGTGGCGCCGACGGCCGTCCCTATCACCGTCGCCGTCAGCGCCGCCACGACACCGACGAACAGGGAGACGCGCAGGCCGTAGACGCAGCGCAGCAGCAGGTCGCGGCCGACGTCGTCGGTGCCGAACGGGTGGGCCCAGGAGGGTGGTTGGAGTTTCGCGGCCAGGTCGACGGCCTGTTGGTCGAGTTGGACCAGCGGCGGGACGAGCAGGACCGCGAGGACCATCACCGCGACCAGGGTGACGGAGGTGCGCACCCGGACGGTACGGGTGGAGCGGCGGCGGGTGCCGTACGACCGCCACTTCGGCTCAACTGCGGCTTCAGCCATGGGAGTCACATTTCACTGAGCTTCACCCTCGGGTCGAAGAGTCCGTAGAGCAGGTCGGCGAGCAGGTTGCCGGCCAGGACGGCGACGGTGGCCAGGGTGGTGAGGGCCGCCAGGAGCGGGAAGTCGACGGCGGTGGCCGCCTCCACCGTGGCCGCCGCGATGCCGGGCCAGCTGAAGACGCTCTCCACCAGCAGGGCGCCGGTGATGAGTTCGGGCACGCGGGAGCCGATCAGGGTGAGGACCGGGAGCAGGCCGGCGCGCAGGGCGTGGCCGAGCAGGACGGTGTGTTCGCTCAGGCCGCGGGCGCGGGCGCCGCGTACCGGGTCCTCGGCCAGAGCGTCGGCGACACCCTGGCGGACATACAGGGTGAACCAGGGGAGTTGGGAGACGGCGAGGACTCCGGCGGGCAGTACGAGGTGACTTGCCACCTGGCTGGCGGTGACGTGTTCGCTGGCGGTGTCGGTCAGGCCGCCTGCCGGGAGGAGGTCCAGGCGGAGGGCGAACAGCCAGATGGCGAGCAGGGCGGTCCAGAACACCGGCGCGGCCGAGAGGGTGTAGGCGAGCGAAGTGACCATACGGTCGAGCCATCCACCCTGTCGGCGGGCGGCCAGTACCCCGAGCACCGTGCCCGTCAGCACAGCCGCCACGAACGCGACCGTGCACAACAGTGTGGACCAGACGAGGCGTTCGCCGAGCACCTCGGCGACCGGCTGGCGCATCACGCTGGACTGGCCGAGGTCGCCGGTAAGGGCTGAGGTCAGCCAGTGCCACCAGCGTTCGGCGAAGGGCTGGTCCACGCCGAGGTTGGCCCGCAGCCGGTCCAGGGTGGCCTGGTCGGCGCCGAGTGCGGCGGTTCCGGCGTACGCGCGTACCGGGTCGAAGGGAGAGGCGGCAGCAATGGCGAACATGCCGAAGGTGACGACGAGCAGGACCGGGGCGGCGAACAGGGTCCGCCGCCCGGCCAGCCGGGCCATGGGCCCCCAGGGCAGTGGGCTCACTGCTTGGGCTGCCAGTCCTCAAGGTTCCACCACGGGCCGCTGGCGAATCCGTGCTCGTGCGGCTCCAGTTGGGTGGTCAGGCCGGTCCAGCGGTCGGCGAGTACGTAGACGTGGTCGATATGCGTGAGGAACGTGTAGCCGGGGTCCTTCACCAACTCCCGCTGGATCGTGTCGTACGCCGCCCTGCGTGTCGCTTCGTCCTGGCTGCGGCGGCCGGTGTCGAGCGCCTTGTCGACGACCGGGTTGTCGTAGCGGCCCATGTTGTTGAAGCCGTCCCCGGCGAGGGAGGAGTGCAGGAGGGTGTAGAGGGCGAAGTCGGGGTCGCCGGTGCTGCCACCGCCGGCCAGGACCGCGTCGTCCTTCATCCGCGGTTCGATGACCTCCCAGGTGGCGCTCTCCACCTTCACCTCGATGCCGGCCTTCTTGGCGTCGGAGGCGTAGGCCAGGGCGTGGTCCTGGCGGACCTTGTCACCGGAGGGGTAGAGGAGGGTGAAGGCGGCTCGTTGGCCGTTCTTGGCGCGGACTCCGTCCGCGTCGGCCTTCCAGCCCGCCCGGTCCAGGATCTGCTTGGCCTTGGCCAGGTCCTGAGAGCGTTCGATGCCCTTCGTGAACCACGGGTCGTCGACCGGCAGTGGCCCGTACGCCGGGCGGCCGGCACCGTCGAGGATCTTGTCCGCCATGGCCTCGCGGTCCACGGCGGCGTCCAGTGCCTGGCGGATCGCAGGGTCACCGGTGACCCTGTTCGTGGTGGGGAGGGTGACGGTGCGGAAGTCGTAGGACTTGGCGTCGTACGTCTTCTTGCCACTGTCGTTCTTGAAGGCGGCGGCGAGGTTGGGCGGGAGGATCGCGCCGTCCAGGTCTCCGGAGCGCAGCCGGGTGGCGCGTACGTCGTCGTCCTCGATGATCGCCATGGTGACCGTCTTCACCTTCGGCGCGCCGCCCCAGTAGTGGGGGTTGGCCTTGAAGGTGAGCTTCTCGCCCTTGCTCCAGGCGGACAGGACGTAGGGGCCGGTGCCGATCGGCTCTGTGTTGAAGGAGCCGGTGTTGGGATCCTGCTTCCCGGCTATGTGTTCGGGGACGATGGGCAGGACCGTGCGGCCGGCGAAGGGCGCGTAGGGGTACTTGAGGGTGAAAGTGACCTTGTCGCCGCCATCCGCCTTCACTTCCTTGATGGCATCGAGTTCGCTGCGGGAGGTGTTGTTGGTCTTCTCGTTCAGGACGGTCTCGTAGGTGAAGACCACGTCGGCGGCGGTGAGCGGCTCGCCGTCGCTGAACTCGGCCCCGGCTCGCAGGGTGTAGGTGTAGGTCAGGCCGTCGTCGCCGACCTCGGGCAGCGCCGTCGCCAGCGCGGGTGTGAGCTTCAGGTCGGCGTCCCGGGCGAGGAGACCGTCGAAGAGCTTGGAGTTGCCGTCCTTGCCGTAGCCGAGCAGAGGGCTGAGAGTGTCCGGCTCCGAGGCCACCCCGATCACCACTGAGTCGGCGGATGCGCCGCCGCCGGAACCACCACCGGGAGCCGCGCACGCGGAGACCCCGCCGGCCATCGCCGCAGCGACGGCGGCGCCTCGTATCCAACGGGTCGTCATGCATCCACCCTTTATTGCAGACAAAATGTTTTTGCATACTAGTTGCAATTAGAGATGGCCTGCGACGGTCATGCATTAGTCCACGCCCCACCCCTCCCCTCGGCGGAAGGGCTCCCGCAAGGCACGTCCTTGCGGGAGCCCTTCGTCATCTGTCTGGGCGGCACAGTCCGCCGGTGGAGGGTCTCGCGACTGACGCCCGTGTGACCGCACTCACATGACACCCGGGGAACTCACGCCGATGCCACTCCGACTCCATTTGCGTCCATCGAGCAGGTCAACGACTGCACGGGGGAGTGCGCCCCACTGGTCTGTCCCGTCGTGGATCTGATGACGGACGCCGTTCGGCGTCAGGGAGTAGGGGCGGTTTCGTGATCGCCGCGAGCGGACTGCGCTGGGTCCTGAGCCTGATGTTCGCCGTGCCCGTGCTGTACGGGGTGTGGCGGATAGCTCTGCCCGGCACGCGAATGACCGAGCGGGTGGATCACGCGCTGCACGCGTCGATGGGGGTGCTGATGATCGCGATGGCCTGGCCGTGGGGGATGGACGTACCGTCCGCTCCTCAGGTGGTGCTGTTCTCGGCGGGCGCGCTGTGGTTCGTGATGACGGCCCTGTTCCGGGCCGGTGACCGTTCCTGGGGCAAGGCTGAACTCGCTGCTCTGCCGCACGTGGTGATGATGGGGGCGATGGCCTGGATGGTGGCGGCCATGCCGTCCTCCGGCGGCGTGTCCGGCCATTCGACGGGGGGCGGTATGCACGACATGGCGGGAATGGACATGTCGGCTGGTTCCGGTGTGGCCACCATGAGCCTGACGGGGACCGGGCCGCGGATGACGGCAGCGCTGCTCGCGGTGGCCCTGGGGGCACTTGGGCTGGCCTGGCTGACCCGTGCTCTCGACCGGGCGCGGGAAGGAGACAGCAGCGAGGGCCTGGAGGGGACCGATGCCGTCGCCGGGCAGGCAAGGGCAAACCTGGGCGGGGCCCTGGCCCCGGCGTGTCATGCCGGGATGGCCCTGGGGATGGCGGTCATGTTCGTCCTGCTCGTGTGATGTCGCTTGCCGACGGCAGGTGGAGCCGGAGCGGACCCGTCCCGGCGACGCCCCCCGCCCGCCGTCCCGTCCGCCCCGCGCTCTCGTCCGCTCGACGGAACCGCCGCGTTGGCCGTCTCCCCGGAATACCAGGGCCCGGTAGGCCCGCCTGGCGAACCCCCGCTGTCTGGTTTTCGTCGGCTGCGTGCGGGGAGGAACCGGTGGGACCCGCCCGTGGCCGGAACACGGCGGGCGGGAGCAGGCGGCATCCAGGCAGGGGTGAGGGTCGGTGTCCGAGGCACTCGGGACATACAGAGGTGGTGTGGACGGGGCCTGGCCCTGAGAGCACCCCGTGAACCGAGCGGGGAGAATACGGGCAGCACGAAGGCGTCTGGGTGAGGCGTGGTCCCTGTCCGTCCTGACCACAATGGTGCTCGCCAGTGGCTACGCCTGGCTGGGGTCCCTCGCCGGGGGCATGCCGGGGGCACTGCTCGGAGCGCTCGCGGGACTCTCGACGAGCGCCCTGCTCCATGTGCTCGTCGACCGAGCGGTGTCGGGCCCGGGTGGCCATCGCACCGGCCCCAGACAGCCCGGCCGCTCCCGACGGAACAGGCGCTGAAGCGGCGAGTCCTGGCCCGTCGGCCGCCGGGACGGGGTCCGGTCCGGGGCCGACGAGCGGGACCTGTCCGTCAGGCCGCGACCGCTTCGGCCACCTCGTAACCCGCTTCCACGATCGCCGCACGCAGCAGCCCGTCGTCCAGGTCTGTGCCGCCGACGGAGACCGAACCCGCTGTGACGTCGACGTCCACCTCGTTCACCCTGGGTACCCGGGAGACCTCCTCCGTGATGCTTGCCGCGCAGTGCTCACAGCTCATGCCCGTGACGAGGTACTGCTTCCGTGCCATGGCGCAACTCCTGGGGTTGGGTGGGTCGTTGGCGCACCTCGCAGCGAGGTCCACCGATAGGTGGGTTTCATTCGGTGCTGTTCCCCCGCTGATTCGGTGCGGTCGGAACGGACGTGCCGGTCAGCCGCCGGAGGCGGGCCCGGCCGTCGGTGAGGCGGGGGTACGGCGGCGGGCGGCGCCGACGGTGAGGTCGACGGCCAGGAACACCGCGAGGGGTATGCCGAACAGCGGAACGACCCAGCCGACGGCGGCCACCACGATGCCGACCGCTACGGTCCAGGACGGCAGCCCACGCCAGGCGCTGCGGGCGGGCGGGACGCCGAGGCGAGTCCGGCGGTCGGCCCTCGTGGGGCGGCGCTGCCACCACATGCGGTAGCCCCACACGATCACGAAGATCAGGCCGACGGCCAGGGCGGCGAGCACGATCTGGTTGACGATGCCGAACAACAGACCCATGTGGGCCTGAATGCCCCACGTGGTCAGCTTGGACAGGACTGGCCAGTCGGCGAAGTCCACCCGGTCGACCACCTTGTCGGTGGCGGGGTCGACCGCGACGCTGTCGCGTCCCACGGGCCAGAGGTTGCGGGACTGCGACACGGTCCACGCGGTGGCGCCGTCCTCCGGCACGCTGATCGCTACGGGGCCGGTCAGACCGTCCTCGCGGGCCGCTTCCAGGACTCCGTCGACGGCACTCGGGTCGGCGGCCTTCGTGGCGCCGGAGCCGGTGTCCGAGGTGGCCGAGTCGGCCAGGGAGGTGGACACGTAGGGAGTGCTGGACCTCAGTGAGTCCAGGGCCTTGCTGAAGTTCTCGCCCGCATAGGTGGACCAGGTCAGACCGGTCGCGGAGAGGAACAACAGGCCGACCGCTATCCACACGCCGGTCGCGGCGTGCCAACTGCGGGTGCGCCGTACGCCCTTCTTCGCGGCCCGGTCGGGAAGCAGCAGGTGCCGGGCGGTCCGGCTACCGCTCCGGCGGCGCCACCACAGGACCAGTCCGCCGAGGACGAGCACCCACAGCCAGCTGGCGGCGAGCTCCGAGTACAGGTTGCCGACCGCTCCCAGGTGGAGATCGCGGTGCAGGACGTCCAGCCAGGTCGTGAGCGGCGTCGCGGTCCACCAGGTGGTCAACTGCCCTGTGGCGTCACCCGTGTACGGGTTGACGTAGACGGTGTGGCTCTTCTCGCCGAGCTCGGGGAGGGCGAAGTCCACCTGGGTGGTGTCCTCGCCGCTTCCCGGGCGCACGGCGGTCAGCGTCCCCTCCGGATGCTCTGCCCGGGCGGCGGCCACCTGCTCCGACAGGGGCAGAACGCTGTCACCCGTGCGGGAGACGTGGAGTTCCTTGTCGTAGACGAAGGAGTCCAGTTGCGGCGTGAACGCGTAGAGCAGACCCGTCACGGCCGCGACGAGCAGGAAGGGGGCCACCAGGACGCCGGCGTAGAAGTGCAGCCTGGCCAGCAGCGCGCCGAAGCCTCCCTGCCGACGGGCCGGCACTGCGTTCGTGGCAGTCGTGGCCTCCGCGGCCGTCGTCGTCGCGGTGGCTGTGCCTGTGGCGCCGGGTTTCTCCTGGGCCGGCCCGGCTGGACCGGGCAGGTCGGGGGAGTCGGAGTTGACGGACATCAGTCCCACCTCGTGCTGTGTCGGCGGTGCACGGGGCACCGGGATCCGTGCAGGACAACCGACGCCCGGCCGATGAGCCACCGCGGCATCGCTCCACCGGCCCTATTCAGCCGCTGTCCTGAAACAGTCGGATGGAAAGGCTCCCCAGTTCCCACGCTCCCCCATGAATTCGTCGGCACGACCGTTGGGACGGCGCGCCTCGCCCAAGTCCGCACAGGGGGCGACGTGTTGGGCCAGCCGACGCGCCCCACGTCCTGTGAGGCACGCCGGCACCTCGCGCGACTCATGTGCCGTGCGAGGTTTCGTCAGCCGTCGGCCCGCCGCCGACCTCACGGAGCCGCGCTCTCCGGCGGCGCAGGACCCGGACAGTGAGGAACCCTCCGCCCGCCACCGCGACGGCTCCTCCCGCCAGGACGGCCACTGCCGCGGTGCGGCCGAGGCTGAGAAGGGTGTCGGACCCGCCCGTGTCCGGATCCGGCAGCCTCAGGTCAGCGCAGGCCGACGGGGTGCCGGCGGGCTTGGTGCCCTTGACCGCCTCGAACTGGAAGGCGTTGGACTGCGCGTCACCGTCTCCTGCGGTGATGGAGTAGGTGAGGGTGATGATCCCGGCGGGCAGTGGGGACACGGCGGCGCAGGCGGTGGTGGTGTCGGTGACGACCGGCTGTCCGACCGGGATCGTGGTGCCGTCGGGCCCGATCATGCTGATCTTCGGCGCGATGCCGGACGTCAGGTTGTCGAAGATCAGCGCGACCACGCTGGTGCCGGCGCCGACCTTGGCTCCGGGAGCCGGTGTCGCGCTCTTCAGCCCGGTGTGGGCGTACGCGGGTGTGCCGCCGAGAAGCAGCAGCGCACCCGCACAGCCGAGCGATACGGCCCCCGTTGTCAGAAGGCGAAGTCGGCGCATGCGATCCGGTTGTCCTGTGCCTCGTTGGGGTGGATGACGATCGCGACCGCGTCCTCGCCGGTCTTGCGGGTGTTGTTCACGGTCGTCATGCCCATACCGGACTTGTCAGCGGTGAACATCAGGTGGATCTCGTTGGGGGGTGTGGTCGGCCCGGCCTTGTCGAACTGGAAGTGCGCTCCTCCGTTGTCGGCGGAGCACTGCTGGGCGTGCAGGTGGGCCATGTAGACGCCGCCGGGCTTGAGGCCGGTCAGAGAGACGGTGACCGTGGTGCCCTTGGGGCCCTGGGCAAGCCAGGCCGTGCCTTTGACGTTGTCCATGCCCGGCGGACGTGTGTCCAGCATCTGGAAAGTGCCTTTCACCACGCTCGCTCCGGAGATCTTGTAGGCGGGCGTGGCCGAGGGGTCCCCCATCGCGGTGCCGTCCATACCGTCCATGCCGTCCATACCGTGGGCGGAGGACGAAGACGAGGATGCGGCCCCTTCTGAGGCGTGGTGGGCCGAGTCGCCGCCGCAGCCGGTGGCAAGAGCCGTCATCGCGGTCACCAGGGCTGCGCAGGCGGCGAGCCGGGCCCTGCGGCGGACGGTTCGGGGCGGCGCCGGAACGCCGGAGGCGGGTGCGCAGGCAGACGTGCGGTGGTGCATGGAACTCCCGATCGATGAGCGGAGAACGCCCGGCGTCGACTGCGCGCAGGCGGGCGGGCGTGCTCCGGGCCAGGTGGACGGACCGGCCTACGCGAGCACGCATGCCGGTTCCGGGCGTGGACCGGCCCTGGCCGACGCCGGGAGACCACAGGGAGTTCAGTGGCGCAGGGCGGGCAGAGGACCGGACGACAGTTGGAGGAATGCCGAACCGGCCCCGGGTGGCCCTCTGCGCACGACGGCGTGTCTGAGTACGGCGAAAACAGTCGGCGGAGTTTCCGCCGTACCCTCGACACTCCGGCCCGCGTGGGTCCCCTCGTGGCACAGGGTGCGTGCGAGCATGTGGCGGACTCGCCGAAGAGGCGCGAACAGCACCAAGGTGAGGGCTCTGCCCAGCTGGTAAGCCGCCGTCTCGCCCCGCCACAGCCACAGCCCGCACACGACGGCGGCCAGCAGATGCGCCAGGAACATCCCGGTGGAGCTCTGCCACACCAGGGCGGACTCCGGCGACACGGGTGCGGAGGGACCTGCTGTCCCGGCGTGCTGCACGGCAGTACCCGAAACCGAGTGGTCCATGTGCATGGCCATGCCGGAATGGGAGAAGGCGATCCCGTGGTCCGTGCCGGAAGCCGGTCCTGTTCCTGATGCGCCGACCGGTACGCGTACGAGCCTGTGTGCCATGTCGAACAGCAGGTGCAGCAGCCCCTGCGCAACGGCCGTCGCAGCGACCACGGGCAGGGCACCACGTTCCCTGCCGGTCAGCAACCAGGCGCCCGACGCCGTCCCAGCGAACGCCAGGAACAGCGTCCACCAGGGCAGGAGGTCACCGGACATCAGGGCATGGCCCAGTGCCGTCGTCACGACACAGACAGCCGCGAAGACGGCCGCCCGCAACGAACGCGGAACAGCAACGCTCTCCCCGGCCCGCGCCGTGCGGGTTCCCCGGCGCGTTCCGCCGCCGCGGCACCTCCGGGGCATCGCACAACTCCTCGAACCGGTGGACTTCCTTCAGTCCCTTACGGGCGAGAGTGTCCCTGCGTTCACAGCGTTCACATGCCGAGCGCCCAATCAGCCGAACTCGTCGAGGCGGCCGGGCAGACGGGGCTCGGTGGACAGGTCGTCCCCTCGCGGTCCGTCCCTTCCGAAGCGGCCCGTGCGGTACTGGCGTCGACGGAGTACACCCCTTCTCTCTCACATCTTTGGGGTTGTCATGATCCAGACCCGAGAACTCCTGGACAGCGTCACCAGCGCGAGCATTCTCAGCGGTGAGGTGCTGGCCCGGGCCGTCGACGTCCTCGCCGCGTGCGAGACGGCCGTCACCGCGTGCGCGACGGGCATGCTCGCCGACAAGGACGCCGACGCGCTGCGCACGGCCATCGACCAGGACCTGGACTGCGCCGACGTCACAGCCGCGACCCGCCGGGTCCTGACCCGCCACAGCGGCCACGACCCGGCGCTGCTCACGGCACAGGTCGAAGCCTGTCTCATCGCCTGCCGACGCAGCCACGACCTGTGCGGCGGGCACGCCGAGCACCACGAGCACTGCCGTATCTGCGCCGAGGCCACCGACCAGGCAGCCGACGCCTGCCGGGACGTGCTCGACGCCGTACGTTCCTGAAGTCCGCGGGGTCAGTCCCGCGAGGGCGGTGACGATCCGGCCGGCGGTCGGCCGGACACCGCCCGGTCCACCAGCAGGTACAGCAGCCCGCAGGCCGCGAGGCCGACCAGGCAGCCGATGACGGCACCGCCCGTGCCCGCGACCACTTCGCCCAGCCAGCCGTACCCTCCGGCGAACACCGCCACCGTCGCGGCCGGCAGCATCCACGTCAGGCCGCGCTGTCTCCTGCCGTACCCGGCCGAGCGGCTAGGCTGCGCGTCCCAGGGCCACACCGCGTGCGACCTGTTCCGCCGGGTGCGTGCCATCGGTCAGGCGGTGGCTATGCCGTCCAGTTTGCCGGCCTTCGCCTCCTCGACCAGGGAGGCGAACTGGCCGACGCTCATCTGGACTCGCTGGCCGAAGTCGTCGGTGAGCAGGACGCGGCGCTCCGCGGGGGCGCCCGGGTCGACGAAGAGTTGCGGGCAGCCGCAGTCGCATTCCCCGCAGAAGGTCGCCAGCGGCTCCAGACCGGTGATGTCGCTCATCGTGCACTGCCTTTCGGGAGGGTCGGGCGGCCGGAGGCGTGTCGACTGCCTGGGGCCCGGTACTGCTCTGGTGCATACCCGCGGGCGCGCGGCGCGACGCGCCAGCGCGTGCGGTGACCGGGGCGCGGTCCTGCGATGCCATGCGCCGGTTCACCTCCGATGCTTCCGTTTCACCACACCTGATGGGAACCGGTCCCACTGTTCCAACGACTATCTGAGGAGGTGTCATCCGGGCCGTGGACAAGGCACGGTGCGGATGCCGCGTACGGCTGAACGCGCGCGTTACCGGACCCGTTCGTCTTCACGTCGGACAACGTCACGGTGGGGGGCACCGCCCTGGACGACGGAACCATCCGTCAGTCGATCGTCGAGGGGGGTACGCCGTCGCGGAGCCGCAGGCCGCCTGAGGGCCCCGGCACCGCCGTCGTGGTGCGGACTAGGGTGTGATCGTGAGCGATCCCCTGACCATCGGTGTGCTGTTGTTCGAGGATGTCGAGGAACTCGACATGGTCGGCCCGTGGGAGGTGCTCGGTTTCTGGGCCGCCCACATCGCGTCGTCTCCGGTGCGGGTGCTGGCCCTCGGACCGGAGGCCGGAGTGGTGCGCGGTTCCCAGGGGCTGGGGCTTGTCGCCGACCACTCCGTGACCGACGCGCCGCGTCTCGACGTTCTCGTCCACCCCGGCGGCAACGGCACGCGTGCCCTGGCCAAGGACACAGCGCACCTGGAGTGGCTGCGCCGCCTTCACGAGCAGGGCACCGTCCTGGCGAGCGTGTGCACCGGCTCGCTGGTGCTCGCGCACGCGGGGCTGCTGGCGGGCCGCCCGGCGACCACTCACCGGAACTTTCTCGGCAAGCTCGCGGAGATCGACCCTTCGGTCGACGTACGGGCGCGGGAACGGTACGTGGACGACGGGGACATCGTCACCAGCGCCGGGGTGTCGGCCGGCATCGACATGGCGCTGCACCTGGTGAACCGACTCGGCGGAAGCGAGGAGGGTGAGCTGACCCGGGCCGGGATCCAGTACGAGGCTCCGGAGCCCGTGGCGGACTCCCTGGCCTGACCGGGGGTCAGCGGACGGCGGGCTCGACGGCCCTGCCGTCCTCGTCTCCGGATCGGTCGTCCTCGGCCTCGGCCGTCCGGTCGTGGGCGAGGGGCTGGGCCCCGTAGGTGATGCGGATGACGCCGTCGGCGTGCCGCTCGGTGCTCGCCCGTACGCCGAAGACGTCCCTGAGGATCTGCGGGGTCAGCACCTCCAGAACCGGACCCGCGGCCACCACTGCTCCCTCGTGCAGGACGACCAGGTGGTCGCAGAGCCGGGCAGCCAGATCGAGGTCGTGCAGGACCGCCAGCGTGGTGATCCCGGTGGCCCGGATGAGGTCCAGCAGCTCGAACCGGGCGCGGATGTCCAGGTGGTTGGTGAGCTCGTCCAGGACGAGGAGTTGGGCGCTCTGCGCCAACGCCCTTGCCAGCAGCACGCGTTGACGTTCTCCGCCGGACAGGGAGGCGTAGTCGCGGTCCGTGTACGGCCGTACGCCGCATCGGTCGATGGCCTCCTGTACGGCGCGGTGGTCCTCGGCTCCGTCGCGGCCCAGCAGGCCGTGGTGGGGTGCGCGGCCCAGGGCGACGATCTCGGTGACGGTCAGGCCGGTGGTGTTGCCGCCGGCGTCCTGGAGGACGGCGGCGGTGCGGCGGGCCGCGCTGCGGGCGGACAGGGTCCAGACGTCGTCGTCTCCGACCCTGACGACGCCGTCCGCCGGGCGCAGCGAGCGGTAGACGGCGCGCAGCAGGGTGGACTTGCCGCTGCCGTTGGGGCCGACGAGGCCGACGATGTCGCCCTTGCCGGCCTCAAGGCTCACGTCGCGGAGGATCGGGGTGCGGTCCAGGGTGATGTGGAGCTGGTCGACGGTGAGTTTCATGCGTTCAGTCCAGGCCCTTGTTGTGGCGCAGGAGCCACAGGAAGAAGGGGGCGCCGAGGAGGGCGGTGAGGATGCCCAGCGGCAGTTCGTTGGGGCGGTTGAGGGTGCGGGAGAGCAGGTCCACGAGGACCAGGTAGACCGCGCCCAGCAGGGCGGTCAGGGGCAGGAGCCTGCGGTGGTCGGCGCCGATGGTGAGGCGGACCAGGTGCGGGATCATCAGGCCGACGAAGCCGATGCTGCCGGCGACGGCGATGACGGTTCCGGTCAGCAGCGCGCTGAGCACCAGGAGCACGGCGCGCAGCCGGTTGACGTCGACGCCGAGCGCGGTGGCGGACTCGTCGCCGGCCAGCAGCACGTTGAGCCGCCGTCCGAAGAGCGCCAGGAGCACGGTGGTGACGAGCACGACCACGGTGACCGTGGGGAGCTGGTCCCACTGGGCGCCTGCCACGCTGCCGAGCATCCAGAACATGACAGTCCGCAACTCGGTCGGGGTCGCCTGGAGTTGGACGAAGCTGGTCGCCGAGAGGAAGACGTAGCCGACGGCGACTCCCGCCAGGATCAGCCGGGTCGGCGCCAGCCGGCCGCGGCGCTGCCCGAGCGCGAACACCAGGGCGCCCGCCGCCAACGCGCCGATGAAGGCCGCCGCCGACACGCCGAGTCCGGCCAGCGCGGCGCCGCCGCCCAGCGTGATGACGAGCACTGCGCCGAGGGTGGCGCCGTAGGAGAAGCCCAGCACGATCGGGTCGGCCAGCGGGTTGGACACCACGGTCTGCAGCACCGCGCCCGAGACCGCCAGGGCCGCGCCGACCAGCGCGGCCAGCACCACCCGGGGGGTGCGGAAGTTCCAGACGATCTGGTCGAGCGCCGGGTCGGAGGGTGCCGCCCCGACACCGGTGACGTGGTGCAGGACGATCGCCCACACGTCACCGAGCGGGATGGTGACCGCGCCGATGCTGATCGCCACGATCATCGTGACGATCAGCGCGACGGGCAGCAGGGTGAACGCGAGGGTGACCCTCAGCCGGCCCGGTCCGCTCAGAGGGCGTCGGGGTGCAGCGCCTTGGCGATCTTCTCGACGGCCAGGTCGTTGCTCGGGCCGAGGTACATCGAGTCGGACAGCGTCACGTACGTGTTGTTCTTGGCGGCCGGCCACTGGGGGAACTCCTTCAGCAGTTTCTTGGCGTAGGCCGCCGGGTTCGGGTCGTTGTAGGCGATGACGACGAGGGCGTCGACGTCGGTGGCGGCCACCTTCTCCTTGCTCAGGTCGGCGAAGGAGGTCTTGGAAGCGTTCTCGAAGGCGTTGGAGCCGCCGGCCTTGGCGAGGATGTCGTTGTAGATGCCCTTGGCGACGACCGAGCTGAAGTCGTTGCCGCCCATGGACATGTTGGAGAACAGCACCATGACCTTCGGCGTCTTCTCCCCCTTCACCTTGTCCGAGACGGCCGCGATGCTCTTCTCGGAGGCGGCGATCAGCTTCTCGGCCCTGTCGCTCACATTGAAGACCCTGCCCATGTCGCGCAGCAGCGTGTAGCTGTCGGCAATGGTCATCTTCGCGGTGTCCTGGTCGCAGCCCTGCGGGGAGACGTAGCTGTTCGCGCCGACGTCTTTCAGCTGGTCCCGGGTGGCGAAGCCGTTCTTCTCGTCGAAGCCGTACGAGGTGGTGGACAGGACGAGGTCGGGGCGCAGGCCGAGCATGGCCTCGCGGGGGACGTCGTAGGCGTCGTTGAGTTTCACGTCACCGGTGGGCAGGGCCTTGATGGCGGCGGCGCGGCCCGCGACCTCGGACATGCCGTAGGTCTGCTGGTTGGCGACGATCTTGTCCCCCAGGCCGAGGGCGAGAAGGGTGGAGACCTCGGCGACGGAGGCGCCGTTCATGACGACGACCCGGCTGGGGGCCTTCGTGAACGTCTCCTTCTGACCGCAGTTCTCCAGAGTCACCGGGTAGCCGGTCTTCGAGGCCGCGGCCTCGGTGGTCTTCGCGCTCGCCTTGTCGCTGTCCGAGGAGTCGCCGCATGCCGCTGTGAGCAGACAGAGGGCTGCGGCCAGGGCGGTGGCGACCGGCCGGTTGATCGACATGCGGGCTCCGTAAGGTGTTGGGCGGCCAGGGAGAGCCGGATGTACTGATGGGTTCTGTCGTAGTAGTCGGGGCGAAGCGGAGTTGAGTTCCCGGCAAGTCGCTTTTATTTTCCGGAGGTTGCCGGGTGGGGCTGCCGTCCGGCCGGGGTGGGCAGCACACCCGCCGTGACGCAGTGGTCCAGATAGCCGAAGAGCAGGTCACGGTCGACGGGCGGGCAGGTGATGCCGCTGCCCTCCAGGCCGGCACGGACGTTCCCGGCGTGGACGTGACCGAGGCGCAGGTCGGCCGGAGCGACCCCCTCCAAGAGCTCGTTGGACTCGGTGGACTCGAAGAAGGCCAGCGTCGTGGTAGCAACGTCGGCCGAGCGGGGCAGTTCCTCCCGCCACCGCGCCAGCGGCAGCCTCCGTACGGGATAGCCGTACTCCTCCACCCAGTCGTAGACGTCCCCGAGCCGCACCCGGGGCAGAGTCGCGTGGTGGAAGACCGGACCGGTGGTGTGGGCACCGGTGAGGCAGAGGTGGACGAGGGAGCGGGCTACGAAGTCCACCGGGGTCCAGACCTCGTCCTCGAAGAGGTCCGGGACGATCCCCGCCGGGATGCCGGCTCGCAGCACGCTCCACAGGAAGTCCCGCTCGTTGACGTGTCCCGTGCCGGACGGTCCGACCACCCGGCCCAGCCGGTGCACAGTGACCGGCAGGCCGCGCTCGGCCGCCTGTTCCAGCAGGCGTTCGGAGGCCCACTTCGACTGCTGGTAGCCGTAGCGCAGTCCCTCGTGGGGCGGCAGGAACGCCTCCGGCACCTCGGGGCTGTGGCTGGCGGGCGGGGCCACGGACAGGGTGGAGACGTAGTGGAGGGGTGTCGTGCGGACGGCGGCCAGGCGCAGCAGGTGGCGGGTGGACTCGGTGTTGGCGGCGCGCAGGGTGGCGTAGTCGCGCATGATGCTGACGGTCGCGGCGTTGTGGAAGATGGCGTCACAGGTCGCGGCGAGATCGGCGAGCGCGTCACGGGTCAGGCCGAGGGCGGGGCGGGCGAGGTCTGCGGGAAGGGCGGTGACGCGGTGACGCGCCCGCTCGTCGAGGGTGATGCCGTGCTGGTCGAGGGCCCGGTGGACGCGGGCGGTGGCCTCGGCCCGGTCGCGGGCCCGTACCGTGCAGACGATCTCGGCCGCCGTGCTCGTCAGGAGTTCCGCCAGCAGGTGAGCGCCTACGAAGCCGGTCGCGCCGGTGAGGAGGATGCGGCGGGGCGTGTCGTCCGGAGTGCGGCTGGTGCCGGGCCGGACACCCGGGTCGAGGACGGCGTCGGCGAGGAGCGTCGGCGGGAGTCCGGCCGGTGCGGACGGCAGCCCGGCCCCCTCCCCGAGGAAGTGCGCCAGGGCCGCGGCCGTGGGGTGCTGGAACAGCCAGGCGACCTTCACCTCGCGGCCGAGTTCGACGCCGAGCCGGTTGGCGGCCTGGATGGCCTGAAGGGACTGGGCACCCAGGTCGAACACGTCGTCGTGCACGGTGACGGTGTCGGCGCCTAGGAGCTTCCGCCAGATGCCCGTGATCATCCGCTCCAGGACGCTCCCGCTGGTCGGGGCCTCGTGCGCCGACGACTGGCTCAGGGCCGACCGGTCGATCTTGCCGGAGCTGGTGCGGGGCAGCCGGTCGAGGAATCCGACTCCGGAGGGGATCATCGCGGCGGGCAGCCTGGCCCGCAGATGTTCCCTGACCACGGACGCAGACACTGCCTGAGATTCCGCGACCAGGTGGGCGACCAGGCGCCGGGTGCCGTCGGCGAGGGTCTGTCCCACGACGGCGGCCTCCCGGATGCCGGGGTGGGTGAGCAGGGCGCTCTCGACCTCGGCGGGCTGGACACGGTGGCCGCTGATCTTGAACTCGTCGTCCGCCCGCCCCAGGAAGCGCAGTTGCCCGTCCTCGCCGACGCCCACCAGGTCACCGGTGCGGTAGGCGCGGGGTGCGCCGGGAAGGGCGGTGAGCGGAGCGAAACGGGAGCTGTCCGGCACGTCTCCCCGGTAGCCACGAGCCAGGGCGTCGCCCAGCAGGTACAGCTCGCCGTCGACGACGGCGGCCCGGGTGCCGGGCAGCGGCAGGCCGATGGGGACGTCGCCGGGGGCGAGTGCGGGGTCGTGCAGGTCGGCGACGGTGGCGACGACGGTGGCCTCGGTGGGCCCGTAGGTGTTCAGCAGCGCGACCGAGGTGCCGACGGCCTTGCGCCAGCGGTCGACGCGTTCGGGCAGGGCGGCCTCGCCGCCGATGACGACGGTCCGTACGCCCTCGGGCAGCGCGGCGGCGCCGGTGGAAACGGCGTAGGCCACCTCGTGCCAGTACGCGGTGGGCAGGTCCAGCACGCTGATGCGCAGGCGGTCGCACTCGGCCAGGAAGCGTGGCACGGACTCGGTCATGTCGTCGGCGCGGATCACCAGCGTGCCGCCGGCGCACAGGGTGAGGAAGAGTTCCTCCACGCTGGCGTCGAAGTGCAGCGGGGCGAACTGCAGGACGCGGTCGCCCTGTTGGATCCCGTAGCGGTGTGTGGCCGCCGCCACGAAGTGGGCCAGCGCGTCGTGGCCGATCTCGACACCTTTGGGGCGGCCGGTGGAGCCCGAGGTGTGCAGCACGTACGCGAGGTCCGTGAGCTGTGGCGCCGAGGGGGTGACGGTGATGTCGGGACCGGGGTCCGGCCGGTCCAGCAGGTGTACGGCGCGGTCCGCGAAGTCGTCCGCGAAGTCGTCCGCGAAGTCGCCGGTCGTCACCACGAGCGCCGGAGCGGCGTCCGTCAGGAGGTGGGCGGTGCGGTCGGCGGGGGCTTTCGGGTCGAGGGGGCAGTAGGCGGCGCCCGACAGCAGGACGCCCAGGATGGCGGTGACGGCGTCGATGCCCCGGGGCAGGGCCACCGCCACCACGTCACCTGCGCCGACTCCGTGAGCGGCCAGGCGGTGGGCGGTGTCGCGTGCGGCGCCGAAGAGCCGTGCGTACGTGATGCTGTCCCCGGCGTGCTCCACGGCGACGGCGGTGCCCCGACAGGCGGCGTGGTCGGCGATCAGGCTCAGCACCGGGCGGGCGGGGGCGGGCAGCGGGCCCCCGTCCAGGACCGGGATGGACGCGGCGGCGGGGGCGCCTGCCAGCTCCCGCAGCGGCCTGTCCGGGGCGGTGACCGCACTGTCGAGGAGAGCGAGCAGATCCGCCTGAAGGCCGGCCGCCTCGCTTGCCGTGTACAGGTCGGGGTTGGCGTCCAGGGCGACGCGCAGGCCGGTGCCGTCGCCGCGGTCGTAGACGTTGACGGCCAGGTCGTCGACCGGTCCCGCGGACACGTTGTGGACGGTGCTGCGGTGACCGGCGAACCGCAGGTCGTACGCGAACGGCATGATGTTCACACCGGGCCCGGACAACCGCCGCTGACCGCCCACCAGCTTCAGGTCGCGACGCAACTGCTCGTAGCGGTAACGCTGGTGGGGCAGCCCGCCACGCAGTTCACGGGAGACACGGGTGGCGAGGTCGCGCAGGGTGTCGTCGGGGGTGACGGGCACGCGCAGGGGCAGGATGTTGCGCACCATGCAGGGCACGCGCAGGGACACCGAGCCGAGGCGGCCCATCGCGGGCAGGCTCAGCACGATCTCCGGGGCGCCGGTCACCCGGTGCAGATGGGCGACGGTCACCGCGAGCACCACCTCCGACCAGGTCACCGACAGCTCGCGGGCGACCGTACGCAGGATGGCGGCCCGGGCCGGGGCGAGGTCGGTGACGTGGCGGTGGAAGGTGCGGGCGGGCAGGGCGGAGTGGCCGGCCGGGCTGGCCACCGGCGGGCGGTCGGCGTAGCGGTCGGTCCAGTGGGCGCGGTCCTTGGTGTGCCGGGCGGACTCGCGGTAGGCCAGTTCTTCGGCGCGGACGGACTCCAGGGTGCCGAAGCCGTTGTCGGGGACGGGTTCACCGGCCACGAGGGCGGTATAGACCTGGGCGGCGCGGCGGGCGACGAGGGAGAGGCCGAAGCCGTCGAGGGCGATGTGGTGGACCCGGTGGTACCACAGGTACTGCTCCCGCCCGGTCCTGAGCAGGGCGTGGCCGAAGACCGGGCCGCGGGTGAGGTCGACGGGCCGGGCCATGTCCTGGTCCATCCAGGCGAGGGCGGCGGCCTGCGGGTCGGGCTCGGCGGTGAGGTCGGCGATGTGGGTGCGCCAGTCGTCGGCCGGGGTGTCGACCTGCCAGGGGTGGCCGGTGTCGTCGGTGACGAAGGTGACGTTGAGGGCCTCGGTCTCGGCGACGACGTGGTGCAGGGTGGTGTCGAAGGCGGCCGTGTCCATCGGGCCGTCGATGCGCACGTATTCGGCGGTGTTGTAGGCGGGGCTGTCCGCGTCGAGCTGCTGGCCGGTCCAGATACCCTCCTGGGCGGCCAGCAGCGGGTGACGCCCGGCCGCCGACGTGCTGTCAGATGTCGGCACGGGCTGCTCCCTTCCCGCGTTCCTGTAGCAGCTGCCACCACTGGGCGAAGGAGGTGCGCTCGGCGAGGTCGACGAAGCTCACGTCCGCGCCGGCGGCCTGCCAGCGTTCCACCAGGGTGACGATGCGCAGGGAGTCGAGCCCCGCGTCCAGCGGGCTCTCCTCCAGGTCGACTTCGTCGGGCCGCAGGAACAGGCACTCGGCCAGGTCCGCGCGGAAGGCATCCAGGGTGAGGGGTTCTGGCATGGGGGTTCTCTCTCGATGGCTCGTCCGGTGGTGTGCGGTTCGAGGGCGGCCCGGTGACACGCCTTCTGCGGGAACGGCACCGCCGAAGAGGTCAGTTGACCTTGCGGGCGGAGTCGTTCCAGAAGCGGTCACGCAGTTCGCGGCGCAGGATCTTGCCGCTGGGGTTGCGCGGGACGTGGTCGATGAACTCGTAGCGGGCCGGCAGCTTGAAGCTCGCCAACTGCGGGACGAGGTAGGTGTGCAGGTCCCTGGGGGTGGGCTGTTGTTCGGGGTCCGGGACGATGAAGGCGTGTACGTACTCGCCCCAGCGTTCGTCGGGGGCGCCGACGACCACGGCCTCGGCCACACCGGGGTGGCCTTCCAGCACGTTCTCGATCTCGGCCGGGTAGACGTTCTCGCCGGCGACGAGGATCGCGTCCTTGATGCGGTCGCGGATGAAGACGTACCCGTCCACGTCGACGTAGCCGGCGTCTCCGGTGTGGATCCAGCCGTCGACGAGGGTCTCCGCTGTCTTGTCGGGCAGCCCCCAGTACTCGATCATCCGGGCCGGGGTGTGCAGGCAGACCTCCCCGACCGCGCCCGGGGGCAGCTCGCGGCCTTCCCCGTCGATCACCTTGGCACGGACACCCGGGTAGGGGTGTCCGGCGGCCTGCATGAGGGAGCCGCCGGGGACGTGGGCGGCCGGGGGGAGGCAGACGGCGGTGTTGCCGGTCTCGGTGAGGCCGTAGATCTGGGCGAACTCGCAGTCCAAGACGGCCAGGCTCTCCTCCAGCAGGGCCTCGGAGATCGGGGAACCGCCGTAGACCGTCTTGCGGAGCGTGGCGAAGTCCTTCGCGGTGATGCCGGGTTCGGTGAGCATCATGCGGAGCATGGCGGGCACGACGCAGGCTGTGGTGATGCCGAGGTCGCGGATGAGGTCGACGGCCCGGCGGGCGGCGAAGGCGCGCATCGCCACGACGGTCGTGCCGGCGTTGAAGTTCTGCGTGGCCCACCACAGGCCGCCGATGTGGAACCCGGGGATGCCGACGAGGGCTATGTCACCGGGGCGCCAGTCGATCCAGTCGAGTCCCTCGCTCGCGAGGGCGTCGCGGATCGCGAAGAAGCTGCGGTGGGCGAGGACGACGCCCTTGGGCAGTCCGGTGGTGCCGCTGGTGTAGAGCTGGGCGAACGGGGTGTCGGGGGTGGCCTCGAACTCCGTCTGTACCGAGGTGTGTTCGGCTTTGCGTGCCTCGATGTCGCTCAGGCGTACGACGGTCTCGGGCGGTGCGGTGGCCATGCCCTCGACGATCGGCGCGAACTCGTCCTCCAGGAACAGGAGCCGGGTGCCGGAGTCCCCGAGGATGTGGCTCACCTCGGGCGCGGTCAGCCGCCAGTTGACCGGCACCAGGACCGTGCCGCTCTTGGCACAGCCGAAGAGGATCTCGTAGTAGTGCTCGGACTCCTTGCCGAGATAGGCCACCCGGTCCCCCGGCACGAGTCCCGCAGCCCGCAGGGCGTGGGCGACACGGTCGCTCTCGCGGTGCAGGTCCGCGTAGGTGAGGGTGCGGCCCTCGCAGATCACCGCGGGGGTGTCCGGCCTGTGCTCGGCGTGGAACGCGGTGGTCTGTGCGAGGGTGCGCGGCTCGGGAGGGTGGACCGTGCCGTTCGCCGGCTGTGTCGCCGCGGACGTCTCCATGGGCAGTCCTTCGGTGGTCAGGGGATGTTGACGAAGGCGAGGGTCGCCTCGCCGTCGCACCGGCCGCCGTCGGCGTCCCGGTAGCGGTACGACGTCTCGGCGTGCAGGAACGGGCTACCGCCACCAGGGGCGCGCCGGCTGACGGAGCGGAACTCCATCTCCCCGGAGAAGGCACGGGGGTTGACCGGGCGGCGGAAGTTGCTGGCGAAACGGGCGATGAGGATGTCCGGGAGCTGGTGGCGCCGGAAGTCGTCCAGCGTCCAGGTCTCGAACCCGGTCAGGAGTCCTTCCTTCACCGACTTCGCGACCAGGTAGTACATCATCTGGTTGTAGGCGATGTTGACCTCGACCGAGTTCAGGTGGCCGGTGTCGTCGATATAGCAGGACTCCGGGATCACGAACTCGCAGCGCGCCGAGGAGAGTCCGGCCTCGGACGTGACGGCGGCGGCCTTGAGGTACTTGCAGTGCGGCTTGTAGGGCACGAGCACCCGGGCCAGCAGTTCCTCGTCCGTCGGGTACGAGCGCTGCGGCGGGGCCTCGGCGCGGTCGGCGGCGGGCGCGGTCACGCGGCCGGTATCCCGTCGTGCAGCTTGCGCTCGTCGTGCACGGTGACGCGGTACGAGACGGTCGGCTCCGGGGTGGTGGTGTGCCGGGCGCGGTGGATGAGGCTGCGGTTGTCCCAGACCAGCAGGTCGCCCTTCTCGAAGCTCTGCAGGTGGATGTTCTCGTGCTCGAAGTTCTCGTCGAGCTGACCGGTGACGTCGAACAGGCGCTTGAGGAGCTCGTCGTCGAGCGGGTTGCCGTCCGCGTCCTCGATGCCGACGGTGAAGCCCTCGCTGATGTAGAGGACGGTCTCGCCGGTCATGGGGTGGGTGAAGGTGGTCGGCTGGCGGACGGCCGGGGTCTTGGTCTCGACCTCCTCGATGATCTCGGAGATCGGGCGGTACACGTCGTGCGGGCGGATCTTGAAGTACTTGCGGACGGAGTGCCGGCAGAACGTGCCCTGGATCTCCTGCTTCAGCTCGGCGGGCAGCTTCTCGTAAGCCCGGCCCATGTCGATGAAGTACGTGCCGCGGTTCTTCTCCGGGAAGACCTGGGGGTAGATGAGGGTGATACCGAAGGGGTCGGGCATGAACTGGTAGTCGGCGTGCCAGAACTTGCCGGTCTTCGGCACACCTATCTGCTTGCCGTTCTCCGGGACGTTGGAGGAGACGAATATCTCCGGGACCTCCGGGTGCTTGTACATCGGCTCGTAGTACACCTCGGGGCGGCCGAGCCGCTTGCCGAGGGCGAGGAACTGCTCGGGGGTCAGGTCCTGACCCTTCAGGACCGCGATCTTCTTCGTATAGACGGTCTGCAGCAGCGTCTCGATGTCGGCGTCGGAGGCCGTGGTGTGGTCGAAGTCCTCGACGGACGCGCCGAGGAACGAGCCGATCTGGTCGGTGATCTTCATGTGGGGTTGCCCTCCGGGCGAGTGGTCGTGGGGAGTAGCGGTGGTTCAGGCGGCCTGTTTGGCGTCGATCAGCTCCGCGGTGCCCGCGAGGGTGAGGGTGGGGCTCAGTTCGCTGTCGTGGACGGTGACTCCGAGGTCCCGTTCGATACGGATGCTGATCTCGACCATCGTCAGCGAGTCGACGTCCAGGTCGGCGAAGGTCGCCTCGGGCGTGAACCGGTCGGCCGGGGTGCCGTGGAGTCTCGCGACGATCTCGACCAGGTGGTCGTAGGTGGTGGCACTCATGACGGGATGTCCTCTCCGCTGTCGTGCGGGACAAAGGGGTCGTGGAGGTCATAAGGGTCGTAGGGCAGGGCGGGCGGCGGCAGTTCGGGCCAGGTCAGCAGGCAGGAACCCCAGGTGAGTCCGCCGCCGAAGGCGGTGAGCAGGAGCCGGTCGCCGGGGCGGATCACGCGCCGGGCGGCTGCGTCGGCGAGAGCGAGCGGGATGGAGGCGGCACCGGTGTTGCCCACGGCGTCGACGTTGGCGAAGCAGCGCTCCCGGGGCAGGCCGAGGTCGTCGGCGACGGAGTGCAGGATGCGCAGGTTGGCCTGGTGGGGCACGAAGTGGTCGACGTCGTCGGTCTTCCAGCCGGCGCCGGACAGGGTGGCGCGGGCGGACTCGGCCATACGGGTCACCGCGTGCCGGTAGACCTCGTTGCCGCGCATCGCGAAGTGCCGTTCACCGTGGCTGGGTTCACCGTCGGTGGAGCGCTGTCTGGAGCCCCCTGCGGCGACCGTGATCAGGTCCTCGTGGGTCCCGTCACTGCCGAGGTCGAAGTGGCCGACGGCGCCGGGTTCGTCGGAATGCCCGGCGCGCAGGACTACGGCTCCGGCGCCGTCGCCGAAGATGATCGCGTTGGCCCGGTCGAGGGGGTCCACGATCGTGGAGTAGGTGTCGGCGCCGATCAGCAGGACCCGCCGAGCGACGCCGGCAGCGATCAGCCCGGCGGCCGTGGCGAGTCCGTACACGAAACCGGTGCACACCGCACCGACGTCGAAGGCCGCCACCCGGTTCAGGCCGAGCCGCGCGGCGACCGCGGGCGCGGTGGCCGGGCAGGGGCGGTCGGGGGTGGTCGTGGTGACGATCACCGCGTCGACCGGATCCGTCCCGGCGGAATCCGTGCCGGCCGGTTCGAGTCCGGCGATGCGCAGGGCCAGACGTCCTGCCTCGACAGCCAGGTCGGAGGTGGCCTGGCCGGGCTCGGCGACATGGCGACGGCGGATGCCCGTACGGGTGCGGATCCATGCGTCGTCGGTGTCCAGCCGCTCGGCGAGTTCGTCGTTGGTGACCACGCGGGGCGGCACCCATCCAGCCACTCCGCACAGGACGGCGGCCGGGACGGGCGATCTGGATGCGTGTACGGGCACGGCGGCTCTCCTCATGTGTGCGGTACGCGGACGACGGGCCGTACGGCCCGGATCTGTCGAAGGGGCACCCTCGGCCTATGCGGCCACGGCCGTTCTGCGCAGGGCGGAGGTCAGCAGCACGCCGCAGCCAATACCGGCCGCTATCGCGAAGACCGCGACCCGGATCCCGCTCACCAGCGCGTCACCCGGCGGCCCCTGTCCCACCCCGCCCGCGAGCGCCACCAGCAAGGCGAGTCCCACTGCTCCGCCCACCTGAAGGCTGGTGGAGGCCAGCCCGGACGCCACCCCCTGGTCCTCCGGCGCAACCCCGGACGCGGCGACGATCCACATACCGGTCCACGCGGCTCCCTGCCCGAGGCCCAGCAGCACGATCCCGGGCAGCAGCGACGGGTACGAGCCCTCCTCGGAGAGGGCGAGCCCGAGCGCCACGGCTCCTGCCGCGCCCAGCGCCATGCCGCCGACCAGCATGCGACGCACACCGAACAGCGCCACCGCCCGTTCACCGACCTGGGTGCCGATCGCGGTCACCACCGCCGGGACGAGGAAGGCGAGACCGGTCGCGAACGCGCTGTAGCCGCGCACGGTCTGGAAGTAGAGGGTCAGGAAGTACGGCAGCGAGCTGAAGGTGGCGCTGTAGAGCGCGGTGACGGCCATCGCGGCGACCAGGCCGCGATGGGCGAACAGCCTCGCCGGTACCAGCGGGTCGCGCGAGCGCGTCTCGACGACGGCGAAGCAGATCAGCAGGGCGACGGCGAGACCGGCGCTCACCAGGGTGGGCGTACTGGTCCAGCCCGCAGCGGGGGCATGCACCAGCACGAACACCAGGAGGGTGATGCCACCGGTCGCGGTCAGGGCGCCCGTCACGTCGAACCGCCGGGTCGCGGTCCGCGGGCCGTCCGCGGGGAACAGTGCCCGTCCCGCCCAGGCGATGCCCACCGCGACGGGAACGTTGACGAAGAACACCGACTCCCAGCCGAACGCCTCCACCAGCACGCCCCCCAGCAGGGATCCGAAACACAGACCCCCGGCCCCCGCCGCGCCCCACACCGCCAGCGCACGGTTCCGGGCGGGCCCCTCCTCGTAGATCGTGTTGATCAGGGAGAGGGTGGCCGGGAACAGCAGCGATCCGCCGATGCCCTGGACGGCCCGGACGGCGACAAGCGCTCCGGGCGACTCCGCGAACCCTCCCACCAGCGAGGAACCCGCGTAGATCAGCGCCGCCATGACGAACGTCCGGCGACGGCCGAGCAGGTCCGCAGCCCGTCCGCCCAGCAGCAGAAAGCCCCCCGTCGTCACGACGTAGGCACTCACCACCCACTGCAGGTCGTGGGAGGAGAAGCCGAGGCCGGCGCCTATCTCGGGGAGCGCCACATAGACGATGTTGTAGTCCAGCGCGATGACCAGTTGAGCCGTTGCCAGGACGAGCAGGGACAGCCGGGCGTGCATCAGTAGATCCCTCCCCTACACCTGAACGGAAAACGCCGAAGAATATCGAACGCGTCGATCAATTTCGGTCACGATAACATTCACAAGAAGGCTTGAGAACGGCCGGACTGGAAAGTTTCCCAAGCTCTTGAATTCGCTTTCAGGACAACACTGAGAACCGACAGTGCGGAACTGCCGGTTCCTTTTTCTGAGCCATTTCAGGCGCCCGCTACTCCCCCATCAGGCGCCTTATCTCCGTGACGAGGGAGACAAGTGCCCGCCGTTCGGGGAGAGTCGTTTCCGGATGCCAGAGGTCGACGAGCAGACAGGTCCGCGGCTGGCTTCCTTCATTACGCGCCTCATGCTCGAAGGAATAGTCGAAGAGCAGGCAGCGCCCTTCCTGCCAGGAGCGGATCCTGCCTGCCACGGTGATGCTGCATCCGTCCGGAATGTCGACGGCGAGATGCAGGTTGATGCTGAAGTTCCACAGGTCGCAATGCGGGGCGATCGAAGCCCCGGGCAGCAGCGTGGAGAAATGGGATTCCAGTAGCGGGCAGATTGTCTCGGTGTCGACGGCGAATTCTTTGAGAACCTTGTACGCGGTGGGCACAGTGTCGGCCGATTCCTCGACGAGGTTTCCACGCCGGTAGAGGTAGAGAGCCTGCCAGTCCTCCTGCCGGGTCAGGTAGTGCTCATAGTCGGAGAACGCCTCCCGCCGGGCCGCCCAGGCCGAGTTCAGTTCCTCCTTGACGGCCGGATGAGCTGATTCCAGTGCCTCGACGACCGGCGCGAGTTCGGGATAGGCGTAGGGATCGTGCCACGGGGTTGGCGACAGTCCCGGCAGGATCCACTTGGCACCCTTCTGCAGCGGGTGCCGCGGCCCGCCTCCGCCGGGCTCCAGCATCCGTTCGACACGGCTGATCGAGTCCGCGCCGTGCTCGCTTCTGATCGCCGCGAAGGCGTCCTCTATCTCTGGTGTCATACGGGTCTCCTGGCTGGTGCCGCGACCGGGTGCGGGTCGTGCCGTCGCAGTAGTAGTCGGACGCGGGGTGCGATGAGTTCCCGCGACTTTCCGTCAACTTTCATGCGTCGAAGGAGAGTTGCCGAGTCCGCTCGGTACGGCGGACGGGACGGGCACAGTGGCGGCCTGTGTACGCGTCGGCGGCGGCGCGGCGATGTCCACCCGAAGGCCGCACAGCGCGATGTCCCGCATGGCCGGTGAAGGCGAAGGCCGGCGCCTGCCAGGAGGAGCCGGCCTTCGCGTCACGCCGCCTGGACAGCCGTCATCTCGGCTTCCAGCAGCAGGCGTTCGAGGGTTGCCCGCGCACGGGCGACCCTGGAACGGACCGTGCCGATGGGGCAGCCGATAAAACGGGCCGCCTCGTCGTAGGGCAGTCCCACCACCTGGGTCAGCATGAACGCCTCACGGCGTTCGTCGGGCAGCGTCTCCAGCAGGTCCAGGAGCGCGATGCCCTCGTCGAAGCCGGGCAGGTCGCAGGGCTGGGTGCGTTCCAGGGCCTGCTGCCAGTCGTACGTGTCGGCCTGCCGAGGGCGGACCGCGGCACGGCGGAAGCTGTCGGCCACCGCGCGGCGGGCGATGGACAGCAGCCAGGTGCGGGCCGAGGCACGTCCCTCGAATCCGGGCAGGCTGTCGAGGGCGCGGACGAACGTGTCCTGGGTCAGGTCGTGGGCGGTCTGGGGGTCGCCGCTGAGATGGGCGACGTAACGCAGTACGTCGCCGTGGAGCGCGCGGACGAAGTGCTCGGCCGCGTGGGGGTCGCCGTTGCGGACGGCCAGTGCCCAGGCGGTGGCGGAGGCGTCCGATGTGGCGCGATCCGCCCGGCGGGGAGCGGGCAGGACGGACAGGGCTGAAGTGATCACGTGGTGTCCTTCACGGGTCATCCGGGGCCGGCGTCCGGTAACGGGACGCGGCTCTCCGGCACATGGGGTGCGGCCGTACGCGATGGGTACGGCGATGCCCGGGGCTCGTCGCGCGCTCGTCGGCCCGCGCCGAGAGACGTGCGGCCCTTGGGAAGGCCCGCACGGGAGCGCGGCATGGCGGAGAGCGGGTGAACCCCCGGTGGATCCGGCTGTCTCAGACGACAGCGGCGCCCGTGGGCGGTCCCCTGGAAGTGACGGCGTAACAGAGAAGGAAGCGCGCCAGCGACGAGCGGTGCGCGTCGGTGCGGCGCCCGCGCACGGACGGGCGACGGGCCGCAACAGGCAGCGCCAGCAGCATCCGCAGCGGCGCGACCAGCCGGGCCGCCGCGGCCCGCAGGACGCGGAAGACCGCGCGTTCGCCGTAGGCGAGCCACAGCCCGCACAGGACCGCGGCGAGGAGGTGGGCGGCGAGCATGCCGAACGAGTCGCCGACCCCCATGCCGGCCATGCTGTGCGTGTGCCCCGTGCCGCCCGAGCCGTGCGCCATGTGCGTCATGCCGCTCATGTCCATGGCGTCCATGGGCATGGCGTCGGAGGAACCCATGTCCATGCCGCCCGTGGCGGCCGGTGCGGCGCCGGGATCGGACTTCGTCCCGGGCATCACGGTCTGACCGAGGGAGAACGTCTCGTGGAGCACCGTCTGGGCGGCGACCACGACCGTGACGATCAGCGCGAGCCCGCGCTCACGTCCGGCCAGGAACCAGCCCACCGCACCGGTTGCCACGGCACCGACGGCCATGGTCCACCAGGGCACGGGGGTGCCGGACATGATGACGTGGCCGAGGGCGGCCAGCAGCACGCAGGCGGCGGCGAACACACCGGCCCGCAGCGTGCGGCACCACCCTCCGACAGTCATAGCGTGCTCATCCTCGCACCCGGCGTCCGATCGTCGTCAGGGGGTACGGACACACACCGGGTCTCCGACTCACCGAAGAGGCAGTGACTCATGTCACATGACGGGCCGGGGAACTCGACGAGCCGCCGGAACGACTACTGGAACGAGACGGTTCCGGGACGCACCACGACGGCGAGCACCTTGACCGGGCCACCGCGCCGGAACTCCAGGGTGAAGGAGACGAGGTCGCCCGAACTCCACTTCCCCGAGCCGGTGGAGACCGTCAGGTCCACCCCGGTCGGTGACATGGCGAGAGCGCCGCCCGCCGGGATCTCGACGGAGTCGACCGTGGTCCGGTAGGCCCCGTTCCCCTCCTTGTTCATCAGGTGCCGGGAGAACGTGATGCCGCCCGGGGCGTCGGGCGAGGTCACCCGTATCAACTGGTCGGCGGAGCCGCCCTCGTTGGCGATCCGGAAGAAGGCCGCCGTCTCCGGGACTCCGGCGGACGGCAGCAGGACGCGCCCGTCGGTGACCCGTACACGCGCCGGAGTACCGGCCTCGCCCGTGCCCGTCCACGCGGTCAGGCCCGCCAGAGCCACACTGCACGCGGCGACAGGTACAAGGGCGGCCAGCGCGGTGTCCCTCAGCCGCCGCCGGTCGACGAACCGGGACGATATCCGGGCCAGGGTCCGCCTCATCGGACACCCACCTTCCCGGACCGCGTCCCGCGGCTCTGTCCCTGCCCGTGCCCTTGCCCATGTCCCTGCCCATGTCCGCGCCCTCGTGCGGGCGAGGGCTGCCAGGCGCGCAGCCGCAGGCTGTTGCACACCACCAGTACGGAACTGGCCGACATCGCGGCGGCGGCGACCATGGGGTTGAGCAGCCCGACCATGGCGAGCGGCACGGTGACGACGTTGTAGCCGAAGGCCCACACCAGGTTGGCGCGGATCGTGCCGAGAGTGCGCCGGGCCAGCCGGACGGCGTCAGCGAGCGCCTCGATGTCGCCGCGCACCAGGGTCAGGTCGGCGGCCCCGATGGCCACGTCCGCGCCGGTACCCATGGCGATGCCCAGATCCGCGCCGGCGAGCGCAGCGGCGTCGTTCACGCCGTCACCGACCACCGCGACCCGGCAGCCCTCCTCCTGCAACCGCCGTACCAGGGCGGCCTTGTCCTCGGGAGAGCAGCGGGCGTGCACCTCGTCGATACCGAGGGCGTCGGCCACCGCCTGCGCGGGCGCCCTGCGGTCGCCGGTGGCGAGCACCGGGCGGATACCGAGCCGCCGCAGCTGGTCCACGGCGTGGTAGCTGCCGGGGCGTACGAGGTCACCGACGGCGATCAGGGCCTTGGCCCGGCCGTCCACACGTACGAGGACGGGCGTGTGCGCGGCGCCTTCCGCCGCGGCCAGGGCTTTGACCAGCGCGCTCGGCAACTTCCCGTCCGGCGCGCCCACTTCGACGTCGCAGCCGTCCACCCAGCCCCGGACCCCGTGGCCGGGCTCGGCGGCGAAGCCGGACACCTCCGGCAGCGGCTCTCCCGAGGCCGAACGGCGGGCGTACGCGGTGATCGCCCGCCCGATCGGATGCTCGGACCCCTGCTCCACCGCCCCGGCCAGCCGCAGCACCGCCTCCTCCCCGAGGCTGCCCGGCAGGACGGTCACGTGGGCGACACTCATGTGACCAGTGGTCAGCGTGCCGGTCTTGTCCAGGACGACGGTGTCCACGTGCTGGAGCGCCTCCAGCGTCTGCGGACCGCTCACCAGCACTCCCAGCTGAGCACCGCGCCCGGTCGCGGCCATCAGCGCCGTCGGGGTGGCCAGCCCCAGCGCGCACGGGCAGGCCACGACGAGGACGGCCACACAGGCGGTGAGCGCCGCCTGCGGATCGGCCCCCGCACCGAGCCAGAACCCGAGAACGGTCACCGCGATGCTCAGCACGACGGGCACGAACACCCCGGCCACCGCGTCCGCCAGCCGCTGCGCCCGCGCCTTGCCCGCCTGAGCATCCGTCACCAGCCGGGTGATCCGCGCCAACTGGGTGTCGGCGCCGACGGCGGTGGCCTGGACGAGCAGCAGCCCACCGGCGTTGACGGCCCCGCCGACCAGCGCCGAACCGGAGCTCACCTCGACGGGCTCGCTCTCCCCGGTGACCAGGGACAGGTCCACGGCGGAACTGCCCTCCATCACCCGCCCGTCGGTGGCGACCCGCTCACCCGGACGCACGACGAAGACCTGCCCCACCCGCAGCTGCTCGATGGGGATGGACCGCTCACCGTGCTCGTCGCGGACCGAAACCTCCTTGGCCGCCAGCTCCGCCAGCGACCGCAGGGCGGCACCGGTGCCGCGCCGTGCCCGCGCCTCCAGGAACCGCCCCGTCAGCACGAACAGCGGCACGCTCACCGCCGCTTCGAGATACACGTGCGCCGTCCCGTCCGACGCGGACGGCAGCAGACTGAACGGCATCCGCATCCCGGGATCGCCCGCTCCCCCGAGGAAGAGCGCGTACGCCGACCAGCAGAAGGACGCCACCACGCCCAGCGAGACGAGCGTGTCCATGGTGGCGGTGGAGTGCCGCAGCCCCCGTACCGCCCGCTCGTGGAACGGCCAGGCGCTCCACACCGCCACTGGGGCGGCCAGCGCGAAGCACAGCCACTGCCAGTTGCGGAACTGCAGGTCCGGCACCATCGACAGCACCAGGACCGGAACCGAGAGCAGCGCTGTGACCAGGAGCCGCTCGCGCTCCTGCCGGGCGGCGGCCTCGGCGCCGTCCGTGCCACCCGCCGCCGTCAGCTCGTCGTCGCGGGCGGGCGGCGCGGGCAGGGCAGCCTGATAGCCGGCCTGCTCGACCGCCGTGACCAGCTCCTGCGGCGCGACGCTCGCCGGATGGGTGACCCGGGCGAACCCGGTCGCCAGGTTGACGGTCGCCGTGACGCCCTCCACCTTCGCGAGCTTCTTCTCCACCCTCCGGACGCAGGCGGCGCAGGTCATCCCACCGACCGTGATGTCCGTGACGACCAGGCTCGCCACCGGTTCGGCCGCCATCACTCACCACTCCCGTGCGTCCCCGGCATGTCCTGCATCCCGTCGTCCGTCCCGGTCATGTCCTCCATGCCACCGCCGCTCCCCGTCCCGGTGCTCCCGGTGCCATGCATGCCGGGCGCCACCGGTCCGGCGGCCGATCCGACGGCGTACGACACCGAGAACACCAGCACGAGCAGCAGCAGGAAGCCACAGAGCACGGGCGGTGGCAGCAGCCTGCGGGGCAGCACGCCCGCGAAACGGGGAGACTGTGGGAACTCGGCCATGCCCGACCTTCCTGGTCGCATCGAACCGCCCTACGGAACACGGCAGTTGAAGCCGTACTGTTCCAGAAGTCGGCCGAGCAGAGCGCCGAGTTCCCACGCCCAACCGTGACGTACGTCACACCAAAGACGAACGCCTCACTCGCCCCGGCCCTGCACCGCACGCCCGCGCACCACGGCGAACGCCGCCGCGGCCAGCCCCAGCACTCCCACGACGAGCCCGGCGACACCCAGGCCGCGGGCCGTCGAGTCGCTGCTCGACGCGCTCGCCTCAGCGATCCCGACGCTCCCGGAACTCTTCACGGGCGATGCCGAAGCAGCCGGGGCGCTGTCGTCGTCGGCTGCCTTGGCGGTGAGTTTGAGGACCGGCGCGGGGTTCTCCGGCTCCTCCCCGCCCGACTCCGCCTCCTCGATCCAGCGGACGGTCTTGCCGTCGGAGTAGGTCTGCAGGGTCTTGAGGGTGAGCTGGTCGGTGTCGTCGGGCAGCTGGCCGAAGGCGACGTTGAAGTCCTCGTAGTGACCTGCCCCGATCTTGCCGCCGGTCCAGGTGATCTCGGAGACGGCGTCGGTGATGGTGCCGTCGTCGGTCTTGATCGGCGTCTTCAGCTTCGTGCTGGTGACCTTGGCGGTCCAGCCGTCCTGCGGGGAGACGAGGACACCGAGGACGGGGTGGTCGGTGGGCAGGAAGACCTGCACCTTGGTGGTGCTCGCGGTGTCCTCCTCGTTGGGGACCCGGAAGGTCAGGACGCCGTCCGTGGCGCCCTTGGCGTAGCTGTCGGGGTGGACGGTGACGTGCGCGGAGGCGACGCCGGCCGCGGCCAGCAGTCCGGCGGCGGTCAGAGCGGTGACGGCGCCGGCGCGGCGCAGGGTGGTGGTGCGTGTCGTGGACATGAGTGAGTGGATCTCCGTACAGGAAGAAGTTCTGAAGGGGTCACGTCTCGTACGGGATCACGGCGGGCGGTCCGCGACGGCACACCACGAAGCGCAGCAGCGGCACTCGTCGAGGAACCGCGCCCGCCGTCGGCCGGCCGACAGCGGGGACGGCGGGCAGGACGGACCCGCCCCGCCACCAGGCGACGAGCCCCGGCACCAGCGTGGCCGCACACCGCAACAGCGACCACACGGCCGCCTCACCGCGGCGCAGCCACCAAGCCAGCACGACCGCAGCACCCACGTGAGCGACCGTGGCGTGCGGTGTCAGGGCATGCGTGTGAGCCATCCGCACGCCGTGCATGGCCATCGCGGCATGCGTCGGCCGGATGGTGTGGAAGAGGAAGTGAAGTCCCCCCTGTGCGACGAGCGTCCCGGTGACGATGCCGCCCAGGGAACGCTCCCTGCCGCCCAGCAGAGACCCCGCCAAGAAGACCGGAACGGCCCCGGCGGCTTCGGCCCACACCGGCGGCGCCACGCCCGTAGCCAGGAGGTGTCCTCCGGCGGCGAGCAGCACACACAGCACGGCGAACACCGCCGCGCGCAGACTCCGAACCGCCCAGGACCCGGTCACGGAACCGGATACTGCCACGCGGCAGGACGGTGACCGCCCCCACCCCCGCATGCGCACCACCGTCCCGCGAAACTCGACCGAACCCGTCTGAATCCATACGAGCCGAACACGGGCCCCGTTCAGTTCCGGCGAGCCAGGAACCCCTCCGGGCGGGTCCGCGCCGGGCGGCGTTTCTTGCGACTCCGACGACACAGCCATCAGCGCCACCCCCGGCGGCACTCCCGCTCTGGACAGCGAAGCACCGGCAAAGACCGTCTGCGCGACCGCCGCCACCGGCTGGCCCGCCCTGACCCACGCCGCCGATCTGCGTAATCGGCTCAGCGCCCACCCTCGCCGAAGTGTTCCACCCCCGGATCAACCACCCGGGCCTGGAGTGACCGCTGATCGTCTGGTCGTCGGACCGGTCACCGAGAAGAGCCGCTCGCAGGACAGCCAGGCACCCAGCAGCGGTCGGAGCCTGCGGGGTCCTTCCCGAAAACGCCGGAAGATTCACTGACGGTCGACCAGTGCAACACGTGAGCAGAGGTCGCAGACGAAGTAGCCATGTCACGTGGTCACGCTCGGCGGTGACTGCACGGCACGAGGGGTGGGTGCGCATCGACTCGACGGCGATCGAGACCGAGCCACCGCCGATGTCCCACAGCAGTTCGCCGGGGCGGGGGCCAGCGCTTCGCTGCCCGGACGCGGCCGATGTAAGACTTCCTGCAGGTCACCGACTGTTGTCAGTACCCCCCTGCACAATCAACTCATGCACAACCACAGCCGCTTCAGAATGGCCAAGGGCGCCGAACTCCTCGGCCGCCGAGTGGATTCCTTGGAGATGCAGGTCAGCATCCCTCTCGACGACGAGGGGTTCCTCGGGCGCCAGTGCCCTGAGTGCTCCCTGATCTTCCGTATGAACGCGGAGGAATACAAGGCTCTGCCCGAGGACCTCACCCTGTGGTGCGTGTACTGCGGCCACCACACCGGCCACTCCGAGTTCCTCACGGTCCAGCAGCGCAACCGTCTCATGCGAGCGGTGGGCGACCTCGGCATTCAAATGGTCGGTCAGGGGCTGGAGCGTGCCTTTGGACGGCTGCCCCGTGGCAACTCGCGTAGCAGCAGCGTATCCATCACCTACGAGTCGCAACCCTTCTACCCACGTCCTCTCCCGGGCATCAGCGAGGAACCCCTCGCTCGCGTTCGTACATGCCCTGGTTGCAGCGTCCAGTACGCCGTCTTCGGGGAGCACCGCTACTGTCCCGTGTGCGGCAGATTGCCCGCCACCTCGGTCGCCTTCGACGCCCTTGAAGCCGAGAAGGCCCGACTCGACGCACTGGAGGCCCTGCCCCACGAGGCCAAGGCTCTCCTGCGCGAGCAAGGGGTGTTCACCCGCAACTGGGTGGACACAATGGAGAACGTGGTGGGCGTCGTCGAAGCCCTGGCCTCATCCCACTTCCGCACCGCCGTACCGAACGCGGAAGACCTTCTGAGGGGCAAGGGCAACATCTTCCAACGCCTCGACGACACAGCCGACCTGTTCGTCGCAGCTGGATACGCGGACCTCCGCATCGCTCTCGGCGTGGCCACCTGGCAACGACTCACGGAAAACTGGGCCACCCGCCACCTCTTCACGCACAACGACGGCGTGGTCGACGAGAAGTACCTCACCAAGGTGCCGACTTCGTCCGCTCGCATCGGTCAGCGTCTCGTCGTCACCGACGAAATGTGCCGCCGCACGCTCAACGACACCAGAGCGCTGTGCGAGGCACTCGTGGCCCTTGCCCCTTAGCCGACGGCGATGGACCAGGCTGACCAAGGAAAGGACATCCGGGCGAAGGACGTTCGCAGCCGCGCTGCACCAGTTCGAGGACTTGTCCGCCATCCCCGCGTGGATAGTCATTGATGTCGCCTTCACCACTGGCTGGCTCACCAACTGGGCGTTGCTGACCTTTCTGATAACGGCCCTCGTGACCAGCCTCATCCTCATCGCCGATCATTCCTCGAACCAGTGCGCACGCCACGCGCCTTCGGATTACCGGCCTTCGACAACCGCTTCGAGCAGGCCCAGAACGACGTGATGAACGGAGATCCACAGCGGCTTGCGGAGGCCCGCCAAGAAACTTGGCCGTCTCCCCGTTCAGCGCCCGCATTCTCGACGACATCCGCGCATCCTGGGGACTCACACCGTCGAACCCTGTGATCGATCAGCACTGACCAGCCAGCAACTATCGGGCACAGCGCCTCCAAAGAACTGCCAGGGCCGGGGGTGTGCGACCGCAACGCCAGATCGAGTAGTGGCCTTCGTATCGAGCGCGGCAGCACAACCGGAGCCGCACGGGCACAGTTCTGCCTTCCTGCCCGGCTCCGTGCCCTCCGCGTGCCCTTAAAGGCGGAGAGCCACGGTCAGCAGCGGTATCTCCGGACACGTATGACCACCGCAAGGAGAGACATCCCCGCAGGTCAGCGCCATAGCACCCGCCCAAGCGCCGTAGCTTCCCAAGCTGAGAGTGCGAGTTCGATTCTCGTCACCCGCTCCATGACAAAGGCCCAGGTCAGCGACCCGGGCCTTTTGCTGCCGTCGTCAGTTATTCGCCGCGTGCCAGATGCGCGCCAGAACGCTGATCGGCGGGTTCGTCGAGGGGGTCATCTGGCACGACGGCAGCTTCCTGCCGTGCCCTGCATACGGCGACCAAGGCCGCTCGTGATGTCGCGCCGCCAGCCGGCCCGTCAGACGACGTCGTGGACGTTGTGCTCGGTCAGGTCGGATGCGTGCCGGGCGACAGTGCCGTAGTCAGCATCGTCGTGGAGGACAGCCAAGCCGTGGTGGGTGGCAGTAGCGGCGATGACGAGGTCCACCGCCGAGGCACTGCGATGCTCTCCGGCCCGGGCCATACGGTATTGCACCGAGCTGATCCAGCGTCCGGCGCTCTTCGGCACCGGGACGTCGGGGTAGAGGTCAGTGAACATTTCCGAGATCTCGTCGTACTCGCGACCGTTTCGGGCGCTGTACAGGAACTCGGCGCGCTGCACGTAGCAGGATGCGATGGCCCCGGCGTCGATCGCGTCGTACCAGGCCGATTGCAGTTTCGGATCGCGGAGCAGGCGTACCAGTCCGGACGTGTCGAGCAGGTAGATCACGGGCTGTGCTTCTCCGCCCGGTGCAGGCGCTCGGCGTCCTCGACGGCGCCCCACGTCCGCGCACGCTCGAAGTGACGGCTTATGCGCGCCGCACGCTCCTGCTGCTCAGCGTAGAAGTGGAGAGCCAGATTGACCGCCTCCTTCTTGGTCCTGACCTTGGACAGAGCCATAGCGCGTTCAAGGGCGTCGTCGTCGATGTCGATCTGGGTCACGGACATACCGTGCCTCCCGCGCAATGTTGGTGATGTACATAGAAGAATACGTCACCAACATTTACGGGTCCACCTGTCAGATCCGGTGTATGCAGTCGCGATGGACCCTCCAGAGCAGCCCCACAGGCAATACGGTCCAGCCGGTGCAGCGTTGCGCGCTGTACGGCTCGACGGCTGGTCACGCCTGTGCCCACCGCGTGCCCGTAAGGGCGGCCAACTACGGTCAACAGCGGTGCCACCAAGCACTCACGCCTGCAGCGGCAGAATGAATCCGTGCAGGTCAGCGATCTGGGGTTTGTTTGTTGTCTAGTCCAATTTGGGGATTCCGTGCCCTCCTCGTGCCCTAAGTCGAGGTAAGGCAACCACATCCGGGCCACTCGGGGGCCACGCCGCCGCCGAGTGACCGCGCCCGTCCCGACCGCCACGACTTCAGCGGTCTCTCCGGTGATGTGAATCAGAATCAGGCCGGGTCAGCACTTCCAGGTCGCCCAGTACCACTTGCCCTTCAACGAGCCGTCCGAGTTCATCACCGGCGTCACGATCTGGACACCCTTGGAGCCCTTGCCGGGGTAGTACCAGTAGTAGTGGCCGTGCTTGCGCTTGCCGTAGTGGACCTCCAGCCACCCCTCGGATTTCCGCCAGTACGGCGCGAACCAGTACCCGCCCGCCATATGGGGCGGGATGACGCCCTTGAGCGTGGTGCCGGAGCTGCTGGTCCTGCCGACCTCCCACTTCTCCGTCTGCGAGACGCTGGCGGACATGCCCCCTTCGAGTACGTCCGAGAAGCCGGCCTTGACCTCCACCTTCGTCTCCTGCTGAAAGGAGTAGGAGGTGGTGCGGTCGGTCCTGAAGGCGAGGTCGAAGCCCAGATCCCTGCTGGATGCGCAGTTGTACACCGGGTTGCCGACCTGACGCCGCTTGCCCAGCTGGGTCCCTGCGTGGACCTCGTGGTACCGGCACAGGTCGAGATTGCCGTTGTTGCAGTCCCAGATCACGTCGGGCTTGTCGTCGCCCCAGCCAGGGCTCGTGTTGGCGCTGGCCGTGCCCGTGGAGAGGGGGATCAGCGCCAAGGCGAGGGCCGATGTCATCACGGCCATCCGGCGGCCGGTCTTGCGGATCTTCATGGGTGGTTCTCCCGTCCGATTCCTCCGACCCGCTGGCCGGGTCGGGCCACTGCCCCGGCCGGGTGGGAAGTCGGACCGGGGGCGGCGACGGGTTGATCGTCAGGGCCCGGGGATTTGATTGGCCAGCCTTTCCAACAGGTCAATCAATCACCCTGACCAGGGAAGTCAATGCCGGATGGGTCAGTCGCCGGACCGGTCAGTCGCCGCACACCTCGCGGTACGGCACGTCACGCACGTACGTCCGCCACTGCGCCCGAGTGAGGTCGCCGCCGCCATCCGCGTCCACCATGAGGACGGCGCAGTCCACGCCACCGTCGCCAACACCGCACCCACGCGGCCCGCCCTCCCCCTGCGATCCCCGGGCGTTCGCCGACGGCATCGCCATCGGCTTCCAGGTCAATGCCGGGATCGCACTGGCCGCCGCCGTGCTGGCAGCCGCTGCGATCCGCACAGGGACCCGACGCCGGCGACAACCACCCCCGGCGACGGCGGCTGGGACCTCTGGGTCACCACCGCAGCCCCCGGTCAACCGCCTCACCGGCGTTCCAACCGGAATGTTTTCTTCCATGTCTCTTTTGCCAGGTCAATCAATCTCGTAGGTGGAAACGGGTTGATGGACATCACATGTCTCATCGCCTGCGCGTCATCTGTGGGCAACCTGGGCGCCACCGGGCGGCTTGTATGTTCATCGCACTCGATGTCGCTTTCGCCGGTACAGAGAGGTGTCCGCATGGGGCGTCCGGAGAGACCGCTGGACCCGACGGCCGGTCCCGTGCCGCGGCTCGCGCTCGACCTGCGGGAGCTGCGCAGGACCGCGGGGAGCCCCTCGTACCGGAAGATGGCGGAGACGGCGGACTTCTCCCCGGCAACGCTGTCACAGGCCGCGGCAGGCGAACGGCTGCCGTCCCTCGCTGTCGTCCAGGGCTATGTACGGGCCTGCGGCGGCGACCCGGGCGAGTGGGAGCCGCGGTGGAATGACGCCGAGGCGGAGGTGGCGGGGAAGGTCCGCGATGACGACGAGGACGCGGCGCCGCCGTACCGTGGCCTCGCCCGGTTCGAGCCTTCCGACCAGGGGCTGTTCTTCGGGCGGGCCCGCCTGACGGAGGACCTGCTCCAACTGGTGTGCGGGCACCGGTTCGCCGCGGTGTTCGGCGCCTCGGGCAGCGGGAAGTCCTCCCTGCTGCGGGCCGGACTGATACCCCGGCTCCAGAGGGAGATCGCTGACCGGGGCCGCCCGGCGGTGCTGCGGGTGCTGACGCCCGGCGATCGGCCTGCCGCCACGTACGCCCATCTGCTGGACCCGGCGCCGGACGAGCCGGAGAGCTGGGTGGTGGTGGACCAGTTCGAGGAGGTCTTCACCCTGTGCCGGGACCGGGCAGAGCGAGCCCGGTTCATCGACCTGCTGCTCGCCGCCCGGGGCCCGGACAGTCGGCTGCGGGTGCTCATCGCCGTACGGGCCGACTTCTACCCCCGTTGCGGCGAGCACCGCGGGCTGGCGGACACGCTGTGCGGCGCCGGACTGCTGGTCGGCCCGATGACCGCGGACGAGCTGCGTGAGGCGGTCTTCAAGCCGGCGCAGGGGGCCGGGCTCCTGGTGGAGCGGGAGCTGACCGCGCGGATCGTGGAGGAGGTTCTCGACGAGCCGGGCGGGCTGCCGATGCTCTCGCACGCCCTGCTGGAGACCTGGCGCCGTCGCAAGGGCCGGGTGCTCACCCTGGCCGCGTACCAGGCGGCCGGCGGAGTGCGCGGCGCCATCGCGGCGAGCGCCGAGGAGGCGTACGGGCAGCTGACCGCACCCCAGGGGGAGGCCGCCCGGCGTCTGCTGCTGCGGATGGTCGAGCCTGGTCAGGGCTCCCCCGACACTCGGCGCCCGCTGACCAGGGCCGAGCGGGAGGAGTGGGCGTGTCCCCACCTGCCGGCGGTGGTGGAGCGGCTGGCCCGCGCCCGCCTGCTGACCGTCGACGAGGATGCCGTCCAGCTCGCCCACGAGGCGTTGATCACCAGCTGGCCGCGGCTGCGCGGCTGGATCGAGGAGGACCGGGATCGGCTGCGCCATCACCGTCGGCTGACCGAGGCCGCCCGCGTCTGGCTGGAGCATGAGCGCGACCCCGGCGCCCTGTACCGGGGCACCCGCCTCGACCGGGTGGCGGAGCTGTTCCCCGACCATGGGGATGACCGCTCCCTGACCGTGCCGGAACGCGAGTTCCTCTCCGCCGCGCTGGCCGCCCGCGAGGCGGAGCGCCGAGCCGCCGCCCGCTCGACGCGCCGCGCGCGTGCCGCGGTGGGCGTACTGGCGGCGGTCCTCGCGGTGGCGCTGGTCGCCAGTCTCGCCGCTTGGACGCAGCGCCGGGACAACGAGCTCCGCCGCACCGACGACGAGGCCCGCCGTATCGCCGCCGTCGCGGACGCCCAGCGCACGACCGACCCGCGCACGGCACAGCTGCTGGGCGTCGCCGCCTGGCGCGTGGCCGAGCTGCCGGAGACCCGGCGGGCGCTGCTGGGCTCGCTCGGCCAGCAGGAACTGGACACCTTCAGCGACCCGGCACCGGGGGACGGCCCCTCCCGCTACCTGACGGACTCCGGCCGTACGCTGCTCAGCGTCGAGGGACACACCTGGCGGACCTGGGACGTGGCACGGCACCGGCGGATCGCCTCGGGGCGGCTGCCGGAGGGCGGCCGTGCGGTCGGGGCGAGTCCGGACGGGCGGCTGCTGGCGATCCACGGGGACGACGGGGTACGGCTGTGGGACACGGCCGCCGGACGCTGGTTCGGTGACCCGCTGCCGGGCTCGGCCTCCGGGGACTTCGCCGAGCGCACTTACGTCGTGCGCAGTACGGACGACGACAGGGTGACGGTACGTTCGGCCGCGGACGGGAAGCCCCTGTTCGAGACGGAGGCGGACCCCGGGCCGGCGCCGACGCCGAGCGCGGACGGCCGACTGCTCGCGTTCTGCCCCGCCACGGTCGGCCACGTGCGGGTACGGGACCTGACGGACGGGCGCACGGTGCCCGGGCGCTGGGAACGGGTGGGCGACATCTGCGGCCAGGAGCGCGTGCAGCTGGTGCTCGGCGACGGCGAGCGAAGCGAGATGGGGGTCCCCCCGGCCGAAGGCTGGGGGAGGCTCGCCGCGGTGAGCGCGAGCGGGGTACGGGTCTGGGACCTCCGGTCGGGGGAGCAGCTGGCCGATCTCTCGGACACCGGAGTGAAGTACGCCGCCTTCAGCAAGGACGGGAACTTCCTGGCGACCGCCGATGGGGAGGAGATCAGGGTGTGGCGGCTGGGCGTCGACGCCCCCGTGTTCCGCCACCCCCTCAACAACCAGCTCCTGTACGACGGTCTGGCGTGGGACCCCGCACGCCCGGTGCTGCGCTATCTGGAGGGCGGCACGGTCCACTCCCTGGACGTCGCGACGGCCGTGACGTCCGCCTGGCAGGACCAGCCGCTGGACAAGGTGCTGATCGGCCCGGACGGCCGTACCGTCGCCACCGCGCGACGCACCGGCGACACCTACCGCTTCGAGCTGCGTGACACACGCGACGGACGGCTGCTGAGGACACTGCCGGCCACGCCGCTCCCGGTCTCCCGCGATCCCTCCCAGCAGGTGCTCCCGGAGGAGACCTTCCCGCTCCTGGCGTTCGCCCCCGACGGCACGTCACTCGCGTACGGCGTCTCGGCACCCGGCTACGAGGCGTCCCCGCAGCGCCTGACGATCTGGGACGTCACCGAGGGCCGGGCCCGCACGACGCTGGATCTGGCGACGAAGACGTCGGCCGGGGCGGTCATCGCGATCGCCCTGGGCCCGGACGCCCGCACGCTCCACCTCACCCGCACATCGGCGGTCGGCGAGCTGAGCAACGAGACCTGGGACATCGCCCGCCACCGCCGGACGGCGGTCCTCACGGGCCTGTCCAGCCGCCACCTGGCCGTCCGTCCCGACGGCGGGCTCCTGGTCGGCGACAACCGCACGGCGGGCCTGCCGGGCGGCAGGGCCACCGGACGCGACCTGGTCCAGGGCGGCGAGATCGGCGCCCTCGCCTTCGCTCCGGACGGTTCGCGGCTCGCGGCGGGGGACCAGACGGGCCGGGTGACGTTGTGGGACGGAACGGTCCGGGAGCGGGAGGGGGCTCTGCCGAACGTCTTCCCCGCGCTCCCGGAGCGCCCGACCGCCATGATCGACACGATCGAGGCGATCGACGGCGACACCTCCGAGGCCGTCATCGCCCTCGCTCTCAGCCCCGACGGCGGCATGCTGGCGGTGGGCGGCGAGGCGGGGAGCCTGCAACTGTGGGACGTTGCCACCCAGCAACCGATCGGCCGCCCGCTCACGACACCGGGTGAGCCGATCGACACGGTGGCGTTCGGCGCGGACAGCGGCACGGTGTACGCGGGAAGCGCGCATGTGCCACTCCAGCGCTACACGATCGACCCATCGAAGGCGGTCGGGACGGTGTGCGCCCGGACGGGAGGGAAGGGGCTGACGCGGGCGCAGTGGCAGAGGTACGTCCGCGACGTGCCGTACCGCAAGGTGTGCGTCCACTGACCCGTCCGGCATTGGTTCGCCTGGTGGGGGCGATCGGTCGACCTGATGAAAAGGGTGGCCGATCAATTCCCGAGCCCGTGACGATCGACCCGTCGCTGCCCCGGTCCGCCCCCCGCCGATTACTCCGTCGGCAGCCGCAGCTCCGTCTCCGCGCCCCCCTCCGGACGGTTGCGGAAGGTGAGGCGGGCGCCGAGCAGGCGGGCCTGGCCGGTTGCGATGGTCAGGCCGAGGCCGGTGCCGCCGGTGCTGGAGCCGGTGCGGAAGCGCTGGGGGCCGGAGGTGTGAAGGACGGCGAGCAGGTCGGGCGGGAAGCCGGGGCCGTGGTCGCGGACCCGGACCACGGGGCCGTCGACCTCCACCTCCACGGGTGGGGCGCCGTGCCGCAGGGCGTTGGCGGCCAGGTTGGCCAGGACGCGCTCGACGCGGCGCGGGTCGGTGGCCACGACCGCGTCCGCCACGACCTTCACCCGCACGCCGTCGAGCCCGGCGACCGCACGCCGGGTCATCGCGCTCACCTCACGCTCCTCGGTCTCCACGGCCGCCATCTGGGAGTCCAGCCGGGCCACTTCCAGCACGTCCTCCACCAGCCCGCGCAGCTTCCGCACACTGCCCGCCACCAGCTCGGACGCCCGGCCGGGCGGCAACAGGCCAACGGCTGCCGACATGCCGGCGACCGGCGTGCGCAGTTCGTGCGCGATGTCGGCGGTCACCCGGCGCTCGGCCTCCAGACGGGCGCCGAGCGCGTCCGCCATGGTGTTGACGGAGGCGGCGAGCCGGGCGATCTCGTCATGGCCGTGGGGGCGGACCCGGGCGTCGAGGTCACCGTCGGCGATGCGTTCCGCCGTACGCGCGGCGGCCGTGGCCCGCCGTCCCATCCGCACCCCCAGCAACAGTCCGGCCAGGGACACCAGGACGGTGACGGCCACGCCCGTGGCGAACAGCGTCCGGTCGAGTGCGGCCAGGGACCTCTCCTCGGGGGCGTACGAACGGCGGATCGCGAGCACCTTCCGGTCCGAGACCCGGGTCGCCGCCCACAGCACCGGATTTTCACCGCCCTCCCGCAGGTAGGTCACCCGGACGTCGTCGCGCACGGCCCGTGCCACCGGGCCGGGCAGATCAGGGGGGTCGAGTCTGGCGACCGACCTGCGTCCGTCAGCGTGGTCGCCGGCGGCGCTCAGCAACTCCTGGTCCAATCCAGAGCGGGCTGTGGCCAGTTGGTCCGCGGCGGTGGTCCGGTGCACCAGCACCCCGATCGTCCCTGCCACGCACAGGGCCGCGGCAGCGACGGCCAGGGCGACCTTCGCTCCCACGTTCAAAGCGAGTCGTCTCAAGGCGAGTCGTCTCAAGGCGAGTCGTCTCAAGGCGGGCGGCCTCACGTTCTTCGAAGCGGGCCGTCTCATGGGCGCAGCTTGTAGCCGAAGCCGCGCACCGTCTCGATCCGCTCCCGGCCGATCTTGCCGCGCAGGCGCTGCACATGGACGTCCACCACCCGGGTGTCACCGGACCAGGCGTAGTCCCAGACTCGCTCCAGGAGCAGGTCCCGGGAGAGCACGGTCCCCGGCGCGGCGGCGAACTCGCTCAGCAGCTTCAGCTCGGTCGTGGTCAGCGCGAGCGGGTTTCCGTTCCGGCGCGCGGTCAGGGACACCGGGCAGAACTCCAGGTCCCCGAAGCGCAGGCGCGGGCCTTGGTCCGGCTGCCCGGCGGGTGCCGCCCGGCGCAGCAGGGAGCGGATGCGGGCCACCAGGACCGGGCCGTCGAAGGGCTTGGTGACGTAGTCGTCGGCGCCCGCTTCCAGGCCCATCACCACGTCCACCGGGTCGTTGCGGGCCGAGATCAGCAGCACGGGCACTCCCGACTCCTCGCGGATACGGCCGGCCAGGCTCACTCCGTTGAGGCCAGGCAGCATGATGTCGAGGACGGCCACGTCCGGATGGCGTTCCCGGAAGAGCGCGAGCCCGGTCAGGCCGTCGGCCGCGGTACGGACGCGGTAGCCGCGCTCCTCCAGCGTGAGCCGCGTGGCCTCCCGGATCAGCTCGTCGTCCTCGACCAACAGCACATCCTGAGCAGCGTGCATCGCGTTCCCTTTCCGACGGTCCCCTCCCGAGCCGTTCTCAGGCATCCGGTACGTCCAGGTCCGTATCGGCGCTGCCGCTCACCCAGAACGGCGCCGGGGGGTGTACGGGGGTGAGGGTCATATGGCTGTAGAACGCCACGTCCCCGCGCCTGACCGGGTTGCTCAGGACGACCTCGACGCGGTAGCTCGGCGGGTTGTCGTCGCCGTCTGGGCAGCCGGACACGCAGGTGAAATCCGTCGCGACCCCGGTGGCGAGCGCCCGGGACGGGCCCCAGACCCGCCACGTCAGCTCGTCCAGGGACACGCGCCGGGTCGGGAGGACCTCCACGGGGCGCTGCCAGGCCCGGCCGAAGGAGTCCGTCATGTACACCGGCCCCGTCCAGGGGATCTTCGTCGCCGCCGGGCCCTCGACGTGGACGCCGCCGTCCACCCCGCCGCAGCCGGTCAGGCAAGCGGCCAGCAGGGCGCACGGCACGAGTCGGCGAAGCCGCATCCCGTGCTCCTTCCGCCGTGCCGCCCGGTCATGTGGAGAATCGCTCCCGCAATAGGCCGGAAGCCATGCTACGGCCGGTCGGTCCCGGTCCTTCAGGGGCGGCAGCGGCGTCGACGTCCCACGGCCGCCCCCCGGCTCGGAGCAAGGCCACGTTTCCCCACCGTCATCCGAGAACAGCCACCTGACCTGCGCATGTAACAACCGCCCGGCGATCCGTCATCGACATCGATACGTCGTCGCCGCACAACCGACGAACAGCCGTGCGTCCGCATTCCTACCGTGGCTCCGATCATTGCTACCCGGCACTCCAGCCCTGGGGGAACCTTTGCGCAGAAAAGTGAAAGCAGCATGCGTGGGCACGGCCGCGGCGACGGTGGCGGCGGTCCTCACCGCGGGACCGATCGGCACCGCAGAAGCCACGCCCGTGCAGGCCGGTACGGCGGCGACCGCCGCCAGGACCAAGGAATTGGCCGGCACACACCGCCTCACCCTCGTCACCGGCGACCGTGTCCTCGTCGACGCCAAGGGCGGTGTCGTCGGCATGGAGCGGGCCAAGGGCCGCGCGCGGGTCCCGGTGCAGATACGCAAGGCCGGCGGCCACACCCTCGTCATACCGACGGACGCCGCCCGGCTGATCGCGAACGGCAGCCTCGACCAGCGGCTGTTCGACGTCACCGAGCTCAACAAGCCGGCCAACCGCAGGAACCAGCGGGGCGGCCCGAAGGTCATCGTCGGCTACAAGGGCACCGCACGCTCCCTCAAGGCCGCGGTCCGGGGCACGGGCATGGTCCACCGGACCTTCAAGTCCCTGGACATGGACGCCCTCCAGGCGCCCACCACACAGACGCCGAAGCTGTGGGACGCCCTCACCAACGATGGCGCCCTCGCCCCGGGCATCTCCCATGTCTGGCTCGACGGCGTCCGCAAGGCCAGCCTCGACAAGTCGGTGCCGCAGATCGGCGCACCCGCGGCCTGGGCCAAGGGCTACGACGGCAAGGGCGTCAAGGTCGCCGTCCTGGACAGCGGCCTCGACAGCAGCCACCCCGACCTCAAGGGCCAGGTGCTCGCCACCAAGAACTTCAGCACGTCCGCCACCACCGAGGACCGGGAGGGCCACGGCACGCACGTCGCGTCCACCATCGCCGGAACCGGCGCCGAGTCCGGCGGCAAGTACAAGGGCGTCGCCCCCGGAGCGAAGCTCCTCGTCGGCAAGGTCCTCGACGACCAGGGACGGGGCGACGACGCCGGCATCATCGCGGGCATGGAGTGGGCCGCCGACCAGGGCGCCGACGTCATCAACCTCAGCCTGGGCGGCGGCGACACCCCGGGTGTCGACCCGATGGAGGCCACGGTCAACAGGCTTTCGGAGACCAAGGGCGTCCTCTTCGCCATCGCCGCCGGCAACGAGGGCGAGCAGGGCTTCAAGACCGTCGACTCCCCGGGCAGCGCCGCCGACGCGCTCACCGTCGGCGCCGTCGACGGCCACGACGAGGTCGCGGACTTCTCCAGCATGGGTCCGACCGCCGACGGCGCCCTCAAGCCGGACGTGACCGCGCCCGGCGTGGACATCACCGCGGCCGCGGCCAAGGGCAGCGCCATCGCCAAGGAGGTCGGCGAGAAACCGCCCGGCTATCTGACGATCTCGGGGACGTCGATGGCGACCCCGCATGTGGCGGGCGCCGCCGCCCTCCTCAAGCAGCAGCATCCCGACTGGACGTTCCGCGAGCTGAAGGCCGCACTCGTGGGCTCCGCCAAGGGCGGCGACTACACCCCCTACGCGCAGGGCTCGGGCCGCGTCCAGGTCGACAAGGCGATCGGCCAGCGCGTGTTCGCCGAGACGGCCTCGGTGGGCTTCCCGGTCCAGCGGTGGCCGCACACGGGCGACACTCCGGTCACAAGGAAGCTGACGTACCGCAACGCCGGCACGAAGGACATCACGCTGGCCCTGTCGAACAAGGCATTCAACCCCCGGGGCGAGGCGGCCCCGCACGGCTTCTACACCCTGGGCGCGAAGACCGTCACCGTCCCTGCCGGCGGCACGGCGTCCGTGGACGTCACCGCCGACACCAGGCTGGGCGGCGGGCTCTTCGGCGGCTACTCGGCCTATGTGACGGCCACGGGTGACGGCCAGACCGTCCGCACGGCGCTGGGAGTCGAGCGGGAGGAAGAGGCGTACAACGTCACGCTGAAGTTCATCAACCGTCCCGGGCAGCACCCGGTCCACTTCACCACCCTGTTCCGGGACGAGCGGAACGCCCCCATGTTCGGGGACATGTCCACCGGCGACACGGTCACCCTCCGCGTCCCCAAGGGCCGGTACATCCTCGACTCGCTCAGCATGAAGGACCCGAACTCGACCGAGGGCGGCGTCGACTGGCTGGTCCGGCCCGTGCTGAGCGTCGACAAGGACCGGACGGTCACGCTCGACCTGAACAAGACCCGGTCGGCCGACATCACCGTGCCGGACAGGAAGGCCAAGCCGCTCCAGGCCATGGTGTTCTACGAGCACAAGGGCACGCTGGTGGCGAACTACGTGGTGATGCCCACCTTCTCCGACCTCCGTGTCGCGCACGTCGGCCCCGAGATGCCGTCCAACCTGGCACAGGTCTGGTCCGGGCAGTGGACCAAGGGCAAGGGCACCGAGTACAACACGCTTGACGGCGGCGAGGTCAAGAAGATCACCGGGACGCACGTCCACCACTACAAGGCGAGCGAGTTCGCCACCGTGAAGGCCGGTCTGGGCGCCTCGACCCGGGGAAAGACCGGGGTGCTCGTCCTGGCCGGCACCCTGCCCCTCATCAACGGCATCCACACCCCGCTGCCCCAGAAGCTGCCCACCACCCGGACGTACTACCTGTCCACGGGCGACGGCGCCGAATGGTACTTCGACTTCCAGCAGTTCTCGGGGAAGAAGGACGCGGACGGTGCACCGATCGTGGAGGCCGAATCCACCTCCGGTGACTACCTGGGGCTCACCGGTGGCAAGACCTACCGGAAGGCGTTCGACACGGCGGTGTTCGCGCCGCACGTGATCCCCGGGCTGTCCGGTGTCTTCCACGGCCCCGACGGGATCTACGGCCAGCTTCCGCTCTTCGCCGACGGCCGGCGCAACGAGGCGGTCTCCAGCCTGACGTCGGTGCGCACGACGCTGTACCGCAACGGCAAGAAGGTCGGGTCGAACGCCGACCCGCTCACCGGCGCCAGTACGTTCAAGGTCCCGGCCGGCGAGGCCCGGTACACCCTGACCACGTCGGCCAGGCGAAGCGCCCAGGTCCAGGCCGCCTCCACCCGGGTCGACGCGAGCTGGACGTTCCGCTCGAAGCGGCCGTCCAGCGGCCTGCCGACCGAACTGCCGGTCTCCACGATCCGCTTCGCGCCGAAGACGGGCCTGGACAGCCGGATCAAGGCCGGCCAGACAGTCACCTACCCGGTCACCGTCGAGGGCGCGGCGAGGAGCCGAAACCTCAGGTCGCTTTCGGTGTACGTGTCGTACGACGACGGCAGGACCTGGAAGAAGACCGATGTCCGGAACGGAAAGATCACCGTGAAGAACCCGGCGAAGGGCAAGGGCATCTCCCTCCGCGCCAAGATCATCGACAGGAAGGGCAACACGTCCACGATCTCGGTGTACAACGCGTACTACGGCAAGTAGGCCATGGTTCGCTGACGTGGGTCGCTGAGCGGGTCGGTCTGCCGGAAGCGCGGTTTCCGGCAGACCGACCCGTCGTGCGCTCGGCGACGCCCGGTCGGATCGCGGGCTGAGCAGGTGTGCGGCCGCACGACCGAGATCCCGCATGTGCACCGGCAACGGCACACTCGAGCCGACCCGCGATACCAAGGAGCCTGGACACAATGAGGGGCGGAGAGCTGCGGATCCCCGTCTTCCCGCGACGCCGTGCCCACAGCATGCCCGTAAGAGCGGACAACAACGGTCAACAGCGGTGCGGCCCGACCCGCACGATTAGCCAGAGCGAAGGCATATACGCAGGTCAGGCCCATGAAGCTCGCCCAAGCGCCGTAGCTTTCCCAAGCTGAGAGTGCGAGTTCGATTCTCGTCACCCGCTCTTATTGAAGCCCCAGGTCAGTGGCCTGGGGCTTGTTTTTATCGGGGTGCCGCTGCGGCCGGGCGGGGCGCAAGCCGCTTGTGGGAGCGGGCACTTGACCGCCGAAGGTCCTGCGTCAGAGCGGGAGGTCGTCGGGGAGTACCCGGAACGCCTTGTAACGACCCAACGGGCGTACGGCCCGGAAGTCTCGCCGGTCGAGGGTGAGAATCGCGTCCGTGTCGTAGTCGGCGGCAAGCGCCACGTTCACTGCGTCGGCGAGGTCGAGGTCCAGCGCGCGGTAGCGGACACGGACGGACTGGGCGGCGCCCAGGTGGTCCTCCGTGATCTCCGGCATGACGACACGACCCCGGCTCATCCAGCGCCGCAGGTCGTCGACCGCGCTGACGGCAGCCTCCCTGCCGAGCTCACGCGTCGCCACGTGATCCAGTTCGGCCAGCAGGAGCGGGGACATGATCAGCAGGCCCGCCGCCATGATGGCCTCGTTCGCCGCCCGGTGTTCCGGATGAGCGGAGTCCAGGGCTGCCAGAAGGCCGGACGTATCGGCGATGACAATGATCACGCGGCGGATCCGGAACCCGAGCCGGTCTCCCGCCGGACGGCCTCGGCGACCGTGTCGCGGACCTCCGACTTGGACAGCGTGCGCCCCGGCCCCTCGAAGGTGCGCGAGAACAGCGGCTCGTCCCAGACGCGGTTCGCCATGGCTGCAAGGTGGATGCCCTGGCGGATGATCTCGGCTTCGCTTATACCTCGGCGTTTGGCGGCCTCCTTGATGATGGCCAGGTCTTCGGGGTCGGCGTAGACGTTGGTGCGCTTCATGGACATGTACCAAGCGTAGTCCATGTACCGGATTGATGTATCCGCGCCATCTACCTCATGGGGTTCGCTTTCCGTATCGGTGTACCTGGGATGAGTGTGCGGGTCTCGACTCGTGGAGTGCGCGCCTCGGTCGGGCCACGTGCGGAGAGGCTCAGCGTGGGCAGCGGCGGCGCCACATGTCGACCGGGCTCGGCCCCTGCTACGCGTCGAGTTCCCTCGGCGGCAGTCGACGGCGCACCAGTACACGGCGAACGGCGAACGACACGCTTTCGTGCGGTCGCTCCCTCAGCCGCGCAACTGGCCAGGCGCGCCGTCCAAGCAGAAAAAAGTTCTGTGGAACTTCGCGGCAACCTTTTCGGCCTCTCCGGTCACTCACTGGTGTCCGGCCAAGTGGTCCGGTCACTTGCAGCCGTTGAAAGAGAGCACAGGCATGCCGCTGGAGCGCAGACATGTCCCCGGTCCACCCACGCACGGTGGTCGTCCGAAGCATCGTGGTCGTCGGTTGCTCGCGCGTCGGGGTCTCTGGGCGGGTCTCGCCATGGTGGTCGTGGCCGGCTCGGCTGTCGTGGTCAGCCAGGCTTCTGCGGAACAGAAGCCCCTGGATCTGAAGAAGTGGTACGTGCTGGTCAACCACAACAGCGGCAAGGTGCTGGACGACCGCGGTTCCGCCAAGAACGACGGCGCGGCGGTGGTGCAGTGGGCGCGCCACGGCGGGGCCAACCAGCAGTGGCGGCTCATCGACGCGGGTGATGGGTACTACCGGCTGAAGAACCGGACCTCCGGCAAGGTGCTGGACGACCTCGGCTGGTCGAAGACCGCCGGCTCCGCCATCGTGCAGTGGAAAGACCTGAACGCCACCAACCAGCAGTTCAAACTGGCCAAGTCGCCGAACGGCTACGTGCGTTTGGTCAATCGCTTCAGTGGCATGGCGGTCGGTGTCCGCAACGCCGTCAAGGCCGACGGGGGCGGCGTCGTCCAGAACCGCGACCGGAGCGGCGCCGATCAGCAGTGGCAACTCGTCCCGGTCGGCAGTGTCGGCGGCGGCGCAGGTACGCCCACTCCGTCGGCCAGCGGTGTTCCCGCAAGTCCGACTCCGAGTGACACGCGACCTTCGTCTTCGCCTTCTCCTTCGTCTTCGTCTTCGTCTTCGTCTTCGTCTTCGTCACCCGCGGGTGGGAGCGGTAGTTCGGCCAAGCGGTTCATGGGCAGTGACACCGTGCTCATCGGCGGCTCGATGTCCGACGAGTCGGCGGCCGCCGCGCCGTTCGACGTGCGCTACGCCTATGTGCACAGCCAGCCCGCGCCCTCGTCGGACTACTACACCGCAGCGAAGTGCAAGGACGAGTGGTCGGGCTGGTGGGGCTGCTGGAACGGCAGCACCACGGCTCCCGGCACGTATGTGACCTGGCGCGACGACGTGGTGTCCCAGGCGACGTACAAGGGCAAGTCGCGTCCGCAGAAGATGCTCTGGACCTGGTACTCGTTGCGCGACCTCGGGGATGCGGCAGGTGAGGGCGACGGCCCGGGCGAGGTCAAGGCCATCAACAGGACCGACCTGCTCACCCGGTACCTGAACGACTACCGTTTCTTCCTCCAGAAGATCGGAAAGTCGCCCGACATGATCGACCTCGAGCCCGACTTCTGGGGCTTCGCCCGGTCGCTCGGCAATCTGCACCAGGTTTCCGCTCAGGTCTCGGCTTCCAATCCGACGGATTGCGGATCGCAGGAGAACAGCGCCGCCGGACTCGCACAGTGCCTGATCTCGATGGCGCACAAGTACGCGCCGAACGCCGGCGTGGGGCTGCACCTCTCCTGCTTCGACTGGCAGAGCAACCTCCAGAAGTGCGTCAACGACTACACGGACCTCGGGGCGAAGAACGCCGACTTCCTGGTCAGCGATGTGTCGGACCGCGACGCGGGCTGGTACGCGCAGCCGGCCCACGGCGGCAGTGACAACTTCTGGACCGACCAGAAGGCCGCTGCCGCGCTGAAGCTCTGGAAGACGATGGCCGAGTCCGTGGGCAAGCCCGTGGTCCTGTGGCAGATCCCCGTGGGCAACATGGCACAGAACAACACCCTCAACCATTACAAGGACGACAAGGTGGACTGGTTCTTCGGCCACATGGACCAGGTCGCGAACGCCCACATCGCCGGACTGTTCTTCGGACCGGGGCAGCAGGAACAGACCTCGGTCGAAACCGACGGCGGAAACCTGATCAACAAGACGGTCGCTTATCACAACTCGGGCGGCACAGCGCTCAAGTAGCGGTGAGTGGATGACAGACAGCGACATGCGCCCCCATCTCTTCGATGGGGGCGCATCGTCGTCTTGGTCGGGCTGAGGGTCAGCGCTTCAAGGTCTGAGCGTGCCCGTAAGACGGGTCAACCACGGTCACCAACGGTGCGATCCCGCACCCCCGACCGCTACCCCAGTGGACGAGGGTGATTCACCCTCGTCCAGGGGCACGGCACGGTCGAGCAACCGAGGCTCAGTGCGCGGCGCGGCGGGCCAGCGCCCCGCGCGAGCGGGTCACCAGCGCGGCCAGCAGGGCGGCGCCGAGGGGCACGGCCACCAGGAGGGCGGCGAGTGTCTCCCAGGGGACGACGATCGGCACGTACGGCGAGGCGTCACCGGCGCTGATCCAGCCATTGTCGAGAGCCTCCCGGTAGAAGCGCATCTGCTCGCGCTCCTCGGTGAGCCGCAGCCCGACCGCGGGCAGGACACCGGCAGCCGAGCCGAGGACCACACCCATCGCGGCGACCACACCGCACTGGAAGCCGCTGAGCGTGCGGCGCACCCGGGGAGGGGCGCCGACCGCTGCGAGCGTCTTGAGATCGGCCTCCGCGTCGGCCTGGGCGAGACCGGTGGCGATGCCGGCCGCACCGATGGTGACCAGGCCGGCGAAGACGGTCAGCGCGAGCAGGACGAGCCCGTTCTCGTCGACCCAGCCCTGCTCCACGGTCAGCTCGACGTTGCTGCCGAGCTTGGCGATCTCGGCGTCGAGCTTCTGCCGCTGCTCGGTGCTGGGCATCCGGTCGGTGCTGAAGAAGGCGCCGAGGGGGACGGTGGTCAGCCCGGCGGCCTTGGCGGCGGCGGGGCTGAGCACGCTCTGCACTCCGTAGGAGTCGGGCGAGCCGGGCACCTGGTAGGCGGGGAAGGACTTCAGCTCGCCCGGGACCGGCTTGTACTGCTCGACGGCGCGGTCGGCGGCCTTCAGGTCGGTGATCAGCTTGATGCCGACGGTGCCGTTCCTGTCGACCTGGGGCTTGTGGAAGCTGAGGAGCTTTCCGTCGGCGAGGGCCTTGGCCGCGCCCGGGTCGTCGATGCCGAGGACCTTCAGGAGCGGGGCGTCTGCGATGAGGAGACTGCCTTCGACGTAGATGCCGTTGCCGTCGGGCGAGAGGCAGCGCCAGTCGTTGGCGAGCGCGCGCCGCTGCTCCTTGGTGTACTTCTCCGCCGCGTCGGAGCCGTCGGGGGTGCTGACCCACAGCGGGCACTCGTTGGCCGGCGGGGTGACGACCTCGAAGCGGCCACAGCCCTCGCCCTCGCCGTACGGGGCGCAGCCGGGCTTTCCGACGGCGATCCGGAACACGTCGGCGCGGACGTCGACGGGCAGCGTCCGCTGCACGGCGTCGCGGACCTCGGGGACGTCCCGGCCGCCCTCCTCGGTGACGAGCGCGGCGACGGCCCCGTACGGCAGGCTGGCCCGGTACTCGGCCAGACTCTGGGCGTCGCGGCTCGCGGCGTACGTCGAGACGGCGACGGTGCCCGCGACGGCGGCCAGGACGGCGGCGACAGCGGGTGCCGTACGGCCCCGGTTGCGGACGGCGTCCCGCAGGGCGAGGCGCGGCGAGAGCGGCAGCCAGCGGCTGGCCCGGCCGAACAGGCCGACCAGCGCGGGCGTCATGGCGACCACACCCAGCTCGGCGACGGCCGAGCCACCCGCGACCAGGGCGAACTGGTCGGAGACGACCGAGCCGTACAGGGCGATGGCCGCGCCGAGCAGGACAGCGCCGAAGCCGATCAGCGGCAGCACGCGGTTGCTGCGGCGCACGCCCCGACGGCCGGTGAGGGAGGCCAGGACGGTCTGCCGGGAGGCGGTGACGGCCGGGATGATCGCGGCGAGCAGGCCGGTGAGGACGGCGAGCGCGGCGATGCCGAGCAGTTCCAGCGGCCTGACGGTGAAGCCGCCGAACCGCTGTCCCATGTAGTCCTCAAGGAGCGGCCGGAGGGCGAAGGTCAGGATCAGGGCGAGGACAATGCCGGCCAGGGCCGCCGCGACGCCGATGACCAGGCCGCCGCTCAGCACGATGGCCCGGATGTGGCTGCGGGCACCGCCGTTGGCGCCGACCAGGCCGAGCTGGCGGCGGGAACGACGGGCGCCGACGGCGAAGGCGGGACCGGCGAGCAGGCAGATCTCCAGCATCGCCAGGCCGACGACCGTGCCCACCGCGGCGAGCGCGGCGGCGTCGGCGCCCCCGCTGCCCTCGTAGGTGGCCCGGCCTTCCCTCTCGTAGAGCGGCACGTTGGAGTCGGCGGGCGGGTCGAGGGCCACGACGCGCGAGGTGACCACGACTCCCTTGGCGTTGATCGCCTGGACCGTGTTCCACGTGAAACCACCGGCCTTCTTCACCAGGTAGGTGGTGGAGATGTCGGGCTTCGGCAGTCCGGCCTTCTCGACCGCCTTGGCGTACGGCGCGAGGAAGGCCCCCGGCAGGGCGTTGACCTGCTGTGTCGTGAGGTCGCTGGGCAGCTCGTACGAGCCGCTGATCACATAGGTGCGGTCGAAGCCGCGGGCGGTGAGGGTGGAGCCGACGGACAGCCCGCTGCTCTCCAGGAACCGGGTGGTCGCGGCGATCTCGTCGTTCTTCTCGGGGAAGCGGCCCTCCTGCAGCCGCATGATGCCCCGGGCGACGGGATCGGCGGCGGCCAGCTCACGGACCTCGGCCTGGAGCAGACCGTGAGTGGTGGTCAGTTTGGCGGTACCGCTGCTGTCGGTCAGCACCGTCGAACCGGCCGGGATGGTCCTGGTGACATCGGTCGGGCCGTCGGGCCAGGACTTGCCCGGCGAGTCGTAGTCCCCGGCCGGGGTGTGCTGCACGCCCTCGGGGTCCTGCAGGATGGCCACGCCGGCCGCTCGGGCATCGGAGAAGCGGGCGTCGGCGGCACCCAGGGTGCGCTCCATCCGCTGCGCGGGAGTGAGTTCGGCGCTGCGCAGGGTCAGGTCCAGGGCGCTCACGCCCAGGATCGGCAGCGCGATCATGGCGAGGACGAGGAAGCTGCGGCCCTTGGAGCGCCAGGCGTCACGGCGGGCGATGCGGACCGCGGCCCGCCAGGAGTGGAACCAGGTCGTCACCGCTGGGCCGCCCGGTCGGTCAGGAGCGAGTCGGCGTCGCTGCGTATGGTCTGGTCGACGACGGCGCCGTCCCGCAGGAAGACGACCCGGTCGGCCCAGGCGGCGAACCGCGGCTCGTGGGTGACCATGATGCCGGCGGCTCCAGCGTCGCAGCGGGAGCGCAGCAAGGCCAGCACGGACTCGCCGGTCTCGGAGTCGAGGGCTCCGGTGGGCTCGTCCGCGAGGACGAGCCGACGGTCGCCGACGAGGGCGCGGGCGATGGCCACGCGCTGCTGCTGGCCGCCGGACATCTCGTCGGGGAACCGGTCGGCGAGTTGGCCGAGGTCCATCTCAGCGAGGGCGGCGAGGGCCTCGGTGCGGGCCTTGCGGGCCGATATGCCGTCCAGTTCGCGGGGCAGGGCCACGTTCTCGGCGGCGGTGAGGGCCGGGATGAGGTTGTAGTCCTGGAAGACGTAGCCGATGCTGCGGCGGCGCAGGGCTGCAAGCCCCTTGATACCGAGGGCGGTGATGTCGGTGCCCTCGACGAAAACCTGCCCGGAGGTGGGGTTGTCGAGGCCGCCGGCGATGGTGAGCAGGGTGGACTTGCCGGAGCCCGACGGGCCCATGACGGCGACGAGTTCACCGGGGTGGACGTCGAGGTCGATGCCGCGCAGGGCGTGCACCTCGGTGGCGCCGGAGCCGTGGACGCGGGTCAGGTTCCGCAGACTCAGCACGGGATGCTGCTGTTGTGTGGACATGGTTCCCCCTCGGGCGTACGCCGGCGAACGGCCGGACGTCGGTGCGACGGACGGTCGTTGCGGCGCCGTGCGTACGGTATGGGTCTGGTCGGATGGTTCGGAGTCGTCAGGTGTTACGGGTAAGGCCGGGTGGAGCCGGTGGACTCGGTCGGCCCTGTGGATCCGGTCGTTCGGGTGCTCAGGGCCGGTCGTGCAGGGCGGACATCACGGGCGGTGGCGTGCGGCCCCCTCCGCCCCGGCCCCCGCCCGCGCCCCCATCCCCGCCGCTCCCGGCTCCGGCCCCGTCGCCGGGGCGGTCGACGAGAGACGGATCAGCCGGGACTCGCAGTGGTCGAGCCAGCGCGCCTCGGCCTCGGTCTGGAAGATCAGCTGCTCCAGGACGAGGAGCCAGGCGATGTCGTCCCGCTCCCCGACCCCGTTCTTCTCCACGGCGGTGAGGGCCTGCGCCTTCAGCCGGGTGTAGTCCTGCATGGCCTTCACGCTGTGCCGGCGCTGGGACTGGATGACGTCGCGGATGTCGACCCCGGGCGCCCCGACGGCCATGGCCAGCTTGATGGCCAGCTCGTCACGGGCCGGGCTGGTGCGGTCGACGGGGTGCTCGAACCAGCTGCGAAGTTCGACGCGACCGCTGTCGGTGATCGCGTAGAGCGGGTGGCCGGCCTCGTCCTCGCCGTCCTGCACGACCATGCCGTCGCGTTCGAGCCGGCTGAGCGTCGTGTAGACCTGACCCACGTTGAGCGGCCAGGTGGAGCCGGTGCGGGACTCGAACTCCGTACGGAGCTGTGAGCCGTAGCGCGGGCCGCGTTCGAGGAGGGCGAGAAGCCCGTGGCGGATGGACATACTGAGTATGTATACCGAGTAAGTCCGCGTGGACAAGCGTCCTGAGGCGGACGCCGGAGGTCCGACTCAAGGAGGACCCGGGCCGTCGCGAGCCGCTCGGCGGCGGCGCATCCGCACCCCGAGGAAGCCGATGCCGAGGCCCACCAGCGCCAGCCCCGCGCCCAGTGCGAACACGGGAATCCGCCGGTCGGAGAGGTCGAGAGGGGCGTCGGTGCCGGTCCGGTGAACGGCCGCCGACAGCTCCGCGGGGCGAGCTCTCGGCGGCCGGGGCGTCCGTCTTGGGTACCACCTCGACCCCCTCGTCCGACTCCTCGGCGGGCTCCTCCTCTGTTGCCGTTTTAGTACGAGCGAGCTTCACCGGGCTCGTGGAGGACGGCGAGCCGGAGGGGTCGGCCGACCGGGACAGCAGCTGGTGGTCTATTCCGCAGAGACGGACAGCCGGTCACATGAGGCACTGTGTCTGCTCGTGGAACGGGACTTCAACACTGATGGGCGGAAGTGACGCTGACTCAGCATTCCTGTCGCCGCGCGGCTCCCTGACGAGCCGGTGTGTGCACTCGCGACGCGGCATCTGATCCAGACAGGAGAGCGAGCCGAGCCTGGCGCTTCAGCCATCGCGCGCACCCAGCACTCCGCCGATCCACGAGGCCGTGCCCACAGCGTGCCCGTAAGGACGGACAGCCACGGTCACCAGCGGTGCGAACCGACCCTCACGGCTTCGCCAAGAGAGGACATCTGCCCAGGTCATAGGCATAGAGTCCGCGCAAGCGCCGTAGCTTCCCAAGCTGAGAGTGCGAGTTCGATTCTCGTCACCCGCTCTTCTTGAAGCCCCAGGTCAGTGGCCTGGTGCTTGTGTATTGGTGAGCTGTTCCGGCGTGTTGCCGACGTCCTGGACCCAAGGATTGGGCACACGGTGGGCACGAGGGTTTGGTGGATGCCGTGCGCTCGGCGCGCCCGTCGCCGATGTGCGCCGCTGACCTGTGGTTCTGCGGCACCGGTTACGAGATTCACGGGTGAGAGCCCTCAGCCTGCTGTTCCATGCCGTTCTCCTCTCCGGCCGGGTCACCGGCTCGGCGGTCGGCTCCGGTTCTCCGCCGCTTCGCTACGTGTCCGGAGCGCTCTGGATGTCCTCGTGCAGATGCACGAGGAGCCAGTGGCCGTCGTGGCGGGCGCGTCGCAGGACTGCGGTGTTGCGGGCCAGTTCCGGCAGGGCTGTGTGGAAGTCGACCCGCAGCCAGTAGCGGGCCACGGCCAGTTCTCCGAAGACGTCGATGACCTGCCCGTAGGGCGTGAGACCGATCTCGGCGGGGCCGCCGTCGGCCGTGGGGCGGCCGTCCCGGACGCGGTCCAAGTCGGTTTTGCCGCAGAGCAGTTCGGGGGTGGCGGAGTCCCAGATCGTGGCGTCCGGGTCCAGGTGGGAGTCGATACGCTCGCGATCGCCGGCGGTGTAGCCCGCATACATGTCTGTGATCACAGCCCACACTGCCGCCAGGTCGGCGGGTGAGCCCCCCGGGCGGGCGCCACTGGGTGCGGGCTGAACGGTACGGGGCGGTGAAGCGGGCATGGCTGGGTCCTTCGGTGGGGTGGCGGAGCGGGTGCGGCTCGGGTCAGGGGCGATGGTGGGCCCAGGTTCGCAAGGCGAGCGACCGTCCTTTGGCGACGGTGAGGATCGGCGGCTCGTCGGTGCGGTGGTAGCCCGCGGCCCGGGCCACCGCGGCGCCGGCGCCGTTCTCCGCCTCGATGCTCAGCGTCACTCGGGGCATGTCCATGACCTGGTGGACGTACTCCGTCATGACCGTCAGGGCCCTGGACCCCAGGCGTCGGCCGTGGTGTGCGGGGCCCACGGAGTAACCGAGGCTCGCGGTACGGTCGTTGGCGCTCCTGCGGATGATGAGCACCTCGCCCAGGGGAAGTTGACCGCCGGTGGTGATGGCCGGCTGAACGCGCAGGCCGTCTACGCGGGCCTGCCGGGCGGTGGCGAGGTAGGCGCGGGCCGCGACCAGGTCGAACGGTGAGGCGAGCGGAGTCCAGTGCGCGATCTCGGGGTCGTCAGACAGCTCCGTCATGGCGGGGAGGTCGTTCTCGGTCCACTCGCGCAGGACCAGGCCCTCGCTGGTCAGCCGCAGCTGTGCGGGGACGGTGGGACGGGCCGTGGGCTCGTGGGTCATCGCGGGTTCCTGATTCCGGTTCCTGTGGGCGGGCGCAGGGTCAGGGGAGTACGACCAGGTCGCGGGTGGTGCGGTTGAGGCGCTCCCCGGCGTCCTCGGTACAGATCACGATGTCCTCGATCCGCGCTCCGTACCGGCCGGGCAGGTAGATGCCGGGTTCGACGGAGAAGGCCATGCCGGGCTCCAGCGGGAGCCGGTTGCCGGCCACGATGTAGGGCTCCTCGTGGCTCTCGAGGCCGATGCCGTGTCCGGTCCGGTGGATGAAGCACGGCCCGTATCCGGCGTCGGAGATGATGTCCCGGCCGATGGAGTCCAGTCGCTCGGCGGTGATGCCCGGCCGCACCGCGTCGGTCTGGGCGCACTGGGCCCGCAGCAGTACGTCGTGGAGTCGGCGGAAGTCCGCGGGCGGCTCGCCCACCACGTACACCCGGGTGGAGTCGGAGCAGTAGCCGTCCAGGGTCGTACCGCCGATGTCGACCACCACGGGGTCGCCGGGCCGAATCGTGCGGTCGGACAGTTCGTGGTGCGGGCTGGCGCTGTGCGGTCCGGAACCGACGATGACGAAGTCCACGCGGACGTGCCCCTCGGCGATGATCGCGTCCGCGATGTCCCGGCCGACCTCGCGTTCGGTACGTCCGGCCCGCAGCCACTCGCCCATGCGGGCGTGCACCCGGTCGATGGCCGCACCGGCCCGGCGCAGGGCGGCTGCCTCCTGCGGGGTCTTGCGCATCCGCAGCTCGTTCAGCACGCTCCCGGCCAACTCCTGGTGCGCGCCCGGAAGTGCGGTGCGGAAGGCGATGGTCTTCTCCGCCCACATGTGGTTGTCGACGCCGAGGCGGGCCGTCCGGGAGGGCAGCCGGGCCGCGACGAGGGCATAGGGGTCGTCGGTCTCGTGCCAGCCGGCGATCTCGATGCCCAGGTCACCGGCCGGGGATGCCTTCGCGGCGGATTCCTCCAGGGCCGGTACGAGCAGGAAGGGGTCGCCGTCGGCCGGCAGGACCAGGCAGGTCAGCCGCTCCAGCGGCAGGGCGTCGTAGCCGGTCAGGTAGCGCAGGTCCGCACCGGGGGAGATCAGCAGGGCGTCAAGACCTGCCCGGGCTGTGGCTTCCCTGGCGGTTCGGAGGCGGTCGGCCGGGTACAGGTTCTCGGCGGCAGCGGGCATGGGAATGTCAGGCATCAGGTCTCCGTGAGGGGGTGGGCGGTGTACTCCAGGCCGGCAAGGGACCGCGTACGAACAGGTACGTCCGGCAGGGAACCGCACGTCGCACCCCCGTGGCACCCGCTGTACGCAGCCCGGATCGGCCCGGCTCAGGCCGCGTAAAGGCGGCACGCGACGCCCCCGGCGATCAGCTGCGGTTCCTCGCGGTCGCAGCCGTCGAAGACCCGTGGGCAGCGGGGGTGGAAGCGGCAGCCGCTCGGCGGGTCGGCGGGGTCGGGTACGTCACCGGGGAGTTCGGCGGGCAGCACTCCCGCCCCGTCCGGCTGCGGTACGGCGGCCAGCAGCGCCCGGGTGTAAGGGTGCCGTGGGTCGGCCCAGACCTCGGCGGTGGGGCCGGTCTCCACGATGCGCCCGAGGTACATCACCGCGATCCGGTCAGCGATCAGCCGTACGACGGACAGGTCGTGGCTGATGAACAGCAGCCCCGCGCCCGACTCGACGGCCAGCGACCGCATCAGCGTGGCCACTTGGAGCTGGGCGGAGGCGTCGAGGGCGGAGATCGGTTCGTCTCCGACGAGCAGCCGGGGGCGGGCGGCCAGCGCGCGGGCGATGGCGATGCGCTGCCGCTGGCCGCCGGAGAACTCCTGCGGGTAGCCCTGTGCGGCGCTCGCCGGCAGCCCGACCCGGGTCAGGAGGTCCTCCGGGGTGGTGTCCGAGGGGGCCTCACCGCGTCCGACGGCCGTACGGATGCCGTCGGCGATCTGCGCGCCCACCCGGCGGCGGGGGTTGAGGGAGCCGTATGGGTCCTGGAAGACCATCTGGACGCCGGTGAGGGCCGGATCGCGGCGGCGTACCCGCAGCGGACGCACCGGCGTGCCGTCGAAGGTGATCCGGCCCGCTGCCGGTGGGGTGAGGCCGCAGACCGCGCGGGCCAGGGTGGACTTGCCGCAGCCCGATTCGCCGACCAACCCGACGACCTCCCCCGCCCGTACCTGGAGGCTGACCCCGGCGACGGCGCGGGTGGGCGGCGCACCCGGCCGGTGGTACTGGACGACGAGGTCGTCGACCGAGAGGAGGGGGGCCGTCGAGTGGGGGGTCATACGGTGCTCCTTCCGGGGAGCGCGTCCAGGAGCGTACGGGTGTACTCGTGCTGTGGCTCGGTGAGGACCCGGCCGCGTGGGCCGGTTTCGACGACGAGGCCGTGGCGCATCACGCTCACCTCGTCGGCGATCGCGGACATCACGCCCAGGTCATGAGTGACCAGCAGGACGGCGAGGCCGAGGTCGTCGCAGAGGCCGCGCAGCAACCGCAGCACACCGGCCTGCACGGTCACGTCGAGGGCGGTGGTCGGCTCGTCGGCGATCAGTACCTTCGGCTCGCAGGCCAGCGCGATCGCGACAGCGATGCGCTGCCGCATCCCGCCGGAGAACTGGTGCGGGTAACGCCCCAGCGCCTCAAGGGGGTTGGGGATACGGACCTGCGTGAGCAACTCGGCGGCCCTCTCCTTCGCGGCCTTCCGGTCCAGCTTCAGGTGGTGGCGCAGGTGGTCGGTGAGCTGGTGTCCGATGCCGAGCATCGGGTGCAGGCTGGTGGACGGGTCCTGGAACACCATGCTCACCGACCGCCCGCGCAACGAAGCCAGTTGACGGCTCGGCAGGGTCAGCAGGTCGGTGCCCTCGAACTCGATCCGCCCGCCGGTGCGGGCGCCGGGCGGCAGCAGGCCGAGGGTGGCGAGACCGGTCATGGTCTTGCCTGATCCGCTCTCCCCCGCGAGCCCGTGGATACGGCCGGGCCGGAGAGCGAGGTCGACGCCGCCGAGGATGCGACGGCCGCCCAGGTCGAGGGTGAGGCCGCTGATCTCCAGCACGTTGCCGTCGGTCATGCCACACGCTCCTTCTCCGCGCCGATCGTGCGAGCGGTGCCAGGGTCGAGGGCGTCCCGCAGCGTGTCACCGAGGAAGTTGAAGGCGAGGACGACGGTGAGGATGGCCAGCCCCGGGAAGACCCCGATCCACCACCTGTCGAACTGCTGGGTACCTGCGGCCACCATCGCGCCCCACTCGGCGGTCGGCGGCTTGGCACCAAGGCCGAGGAAGGACAGTCCGGACAGCAACAGCGTCGCGGTCCCGATGTCCAGGGTGGCCAGCACCAGTAGCGGCCCGAGCACGTTGGGCAGGATGTCCACCCGCAGCGAGCGCCAGGCGGAGAAGCCCAGCAGCCGTCCGCTGAGCACGAACTCGCGGGTCCGCAGGCCCATGACCAGGCCCCGGGTAACCCGGGCGTACGACGGCCAGGCCACCACCAGGACGGCCAGCACCGCGTTCTGCAGGCTGGCGCCGAGCGCGGCGGCGACCACCATCGCCAGGATTACGGTGGGGAAGGCGAACACCAGGTCCGCGATCCGCATCACGGTCTCGTCGACCCAGCGCCCGAAGAACCCGGCGCAGGCGCCCAGAATCCCGCCGACGAGGAGGGACATCGTCACGAGCAGCAGTGCGAGCGGGATGGACACCCGGGCCCCGTACAGCACGCGGCTCAGCACGTCTCGGCCCAGCTCGTCGGTGCCGAACCAGTGTCCGGCACCGGGGGCGGCCAGCCGGGGCAGGTCCTGCGCGAGGGGGTCCTGCGGGGCGAGCAGCGGGGCGGCGACCACGATGACCAGCCAGAACGCGGCGACCAGGCCGCCGGTGACGGCCAGCGGGCGGCGCCAGGCGGGCGGCAGCCGTTTGAGCAGATTGAGCCTCACTGCACCCTCACCCTCGGGTCGATCACGCCGTACAGCACATCCACGGCGAGGTTGACGGTCAGATACACGATGCCGACGACCAGCCCGACCCCCATCACGGCCGGCAGGTCGAGCGTCGTCGCGCTCCGGTACGCGTACGCCCCCAGGCCCGGCCAGGCGAAGATCGACTCCACCAGGACGGTGCCCGACAGCAGCGCCCCGAAGGCCAGCCCGGCGACCGTGATGACGGGCACGAGGGCCGCGCGGAGCACGTACTGGAAGAGGACCGTCCGGCCGGGCAGGCCCTTGGCGCGGGCCGCCCGGACGTAGTCCTGGTTCAGCACCTCCAGGACGGCGGAACGGGTGAAGCGGGTGAGGAGGCCGACGGTGTACGCGGTCAACACCAGCGCCGGCAGCGCGAGATGCCCCGCCGCGCTCCAGAACACCGGCCACTGCCCGGCGAGTGCCGCGTCGATCGTGTACAGGCCCGTGACCTGCGGTGGGGCGGTCATGCCGGGGTCCAGGCGGCCGCTGCCCGGCGCCCAGCCGAGTCGGTAGAAGAAGACGTAGAAGGCGAGCAGCGCCAGCCAGAAGGTCGGCACCGACACCCCCAACAGGCTGACCACGCGAAGGAGTTGATCGGTGAACCGGTCCCGGCGCAGTGCCGCGACGACACCGAACGCCACGCCCACGACCAGCGAGATCACGATCGCGGCCCCGGCGAGTTCCAGCGTCGCCGGCACCGCCGTCGACAGGTCCGTCAGGACAGGCTGATGACTCTGCTGCGACTCACCCAGATCCCCCTGGAACAGATTGCCCAGATACGTGACGTACTGGACCGGCAGCGGCTTGTCGAGACCGTAGTGCTGCCGGAACTGGGCCACGATCGCCGGGTCGCCGACCGCGCGCTGCCCGAGCGCGGCCGCCGCCGGATCGCCGGGCACGAGGTTGGTGAGGACGAACGTCACCAGCGTCACCCCGAAGGCCAGCAGCACGGCGACCGCGGTGCGGCGGAGCAGGAATCGCGCGAGCGGGTAGCGGGCCAGCGGGTGGCGGGCGAGGAGCCGCCCACCACCCACGCGACTACTTCGCACCCAGGGCGGCGACATCGACTGTCCACACGGGGTTGTACGCGAGGCCGGTGACCGTCGAGGCCGACACCATGTGCCGGCTCGGCTGCATCAGTGGAACGAACGGGCTACCGGCATTCAGGGTGGTCTGGATCTGCTCGTACAGCTTCTGGCGGGTCGCGGTGTCGGTCGTGGTCGCCGCCTTGTCGCCCAGCGCGGTCAGCGCCGGGTCGGCGCCCGCCTTGTAGCCCGCGCGCAGACCGACCAGGCCGCCGGGCAGGAAGACCAGATAGTCGCTGGGGTCCGGGTAGTCCGGGCCCCAGTACCAGAGGCCGACCTCCTCCTTGCCGTTGCGGTAGTTGTCCAGCTCCGTCGTGGTCGGCGCCGGCGCGAGGGTCACCGTGATGCCGACCTCCTTCAGCTGGGCCTGCACCCGCTCGGCGAGCGTCTGCAGTGACAGGCCGTCCACGCTGAGGTCGCTCGGGTAGCCGAGCTTCACCGTCGGGTTCTTGACCCCGCTCGCCTTCAGGGCCGCCTTCGCCCCGCTCAGGTCCCGCTGCTGCGCCTGGGAGGAAGGCAGCGCGCCGACGAACGTTGTCGGAATGAGCCCGGGCGCCTGCACCGCGCCGGTCCCGCCGAGCGCCAGCAGGCCGGTGTAGTCGAGGCCCTTGCGGACCGCCTCACGGAACTTGGCGTTCGACGTCGTACCGCTGATCCCCTTGTCCAGGTTCAGCAGCAGGAAGATCACATCCGACGACGCCCCGCTCAGCACCTTCAGCCCGCCGCCGAGCCCCGTCACCTGGTCCGAGTTCAGGTCCAGCGCCACCTGGCTGTCACCGCGCTGCACGTTCAGCTTCTGCGTCGGCGCCTGGACGTTCCGGAGCACGATCTTGTCGTACGTCGGCTCGTTCGACCCGGTGTACTTCGGGTTCTTCGCGAGCACGACCTGCGTGTTCGTGTCGAAGGACGTCAGCGTGTACGGCCCGGAGCCGGCGGAGGACTTGTTGAGGTACGCCTCCGAGCCCCCGTTCGCCTTCACCACCTTGGCGTTGAGGATGCCCAGCGCCGGGTTCGGCAGGATGAAGGGCAGCGCCGGATTCGCCTTCTTCGACGTCAGCGTCACCGTCGAGTCGTCCGTCTTGGCCACCGTCACCCCGTCCAGCAGGAACGACGGATTGCCCTTGATGTCCATGACCCGCTGCAACGAGTACACGACATCGTCCGCCGTGACCGCACTGCCGTCGGAGAACTTCGCCCCCGCACGCAGATGCAGAGTCAGCGTCCTGCTGTCCGAGGACTCCTTGTACGAGGAGGCAAGTCCCGGCAGCGGCTTGGTGACGTCACTGCCCTTGAACGTCAGCAGCGTCTCGTACAGCGCCTTGTCCACGATGCCGCCGGTCGTCTCGAACTCACGGCCGGGGTCGGCGGTCTTCAGATTGAAGGTCGTGTCGATCACCAGCGTCCTGCCGCCCGACGAGCCGGACGCACCGCCACCGCCAGAGCAGGCACTGAGGGCGAGCGCCGCGACGGCGACGAGCGAGACTGCCGCCGGGTACGACCCGGTGCGCGATCTGGACATGGGTGCCTCCGAGAGCAGGGGGACGGAGCGGAGAAGGCACGGCGGGCATCTACGGCCGCCGGAGGAAGTCCCAGGAAGTACCTGGACGATTCACCGTTAGGGTGGGCTGAAACTAACCACAACCTCCGGCTAACAGGACACGACCAAGACGAATCATCCAGGAAAGGCATTCCCATGGCAGATCTGTCCAGTCCTGACGCGTCCCGCGAACCCCGTTCTGGACGGATCGGCATCGGTCTCGCCCTGGATTCCGTACATTTCAAGATCCTCGACATCCTCCGCACCCAGGGCCGGATCTCCGTCGCCGCCCTCGCCGAGCGCGTCGGCGTCTCCCGCGCGAACGCCTACACCCGCTTGGAGGCCCTCCGCGCCGACGGCGTGATCAGCGGCTTCAGCGCCCGCGTCGACCACAGCCGGGTCGGTCTCGAGATCTGCGCCCTGATCTTCGTCACCGTCCGCCAGGAACTGTGGAAGCAGTTCCGCACCGCTCTCGCCCAGCTGCCGGAGGTGGAGTACTGCGCCGTCACCACCGGCGAGCACGACGCCATGATCCAGGTCCGGGTGCGCGACGTCGCCGCCGTACATCGCCTGGTCACCGACCAGCTGTCCACGATTCCCGCGGTACGCGCCACCGAGACCGTCATCATCCTCGACGAGGTACTCCGCCGCCCTTACGTCCTGCCGTCCGCACCCCGCGCCACCGAATCGACGCCGACCACCCCTCAGGGCGTCCCCGGAACGAGCCAGTTCGGCATGACCCGCTTCATCCGCGCCGCCGAAGGCCGAGCCGACCTCCAACGCATTTCCGAGCCGGAGGACTGACAGCTGACGCGGTCACCGTCCATGTATGCACTCGCGACGATGCCCCGGGCCGGACACCGGAGCGAGCCGAACCCGGAGCACCGACCGCCGTGCACGGGCATCGCCCCGCCGGTTCACCGCGCCGTGCCCACAGCGTGCCCGCAGGAGCGGACAACCACGGTCGACAGCGGTCGACCCGACCCGCACGACCACCCCGAAGGGACATCATCCGCGCAGGTCAGACCCACATCGCCCGCCCAGGCGCCGTAGCTTCCCAAGCTGAGAGTGCGAGTTCGATTCTCGTCACCCGCTCCATATGAAACCCCCAGGTCAGAGACCCGGGGGTTCTTTGTTGTCTAGACCGGTGCGCGGGTGGCGCACCATAACCGCACCATTAACTCTCAGCAGTCTTCTCAGTGTGGTGTACCGGGGAGGGCGCCAACCGACAGGGGGCGCGGGCGCACCAGCCCGGCTGCTCGACGCCGACCACGGCTCGGGTGGGCGGGGCGGCGGCCCTAAGGCCTCTCGGGCCCGGGGCCCCGGCGGCCAGACCGAGCAGTTTTCGAGAAGCATCGGCGACTCGGCCGCCCTACCGTCGAAGACATGGACTCCATCGACTCCGTCACCCTTGAGGTGGCCGACACCACAGCCGCCGCCCGCTTCTACACCACCGCATTCGGACTGGTCCCGCCGCAAGTGCGCCTGCGTGCCTCCGAAGCCCCCACGACCGGCTTCCGCGGTTTCACCCTGTCGCTCGTGGTGTCCCAGCCAGGCAACGTCGACGCCCTCGTCGGCGCCGCCCTCGACGCCGGCGCCACCGCCCTCAAGCCCACCTCGAAGTCCCTGTGGGGTTACGGCGGCGTCGTTCAGTCCCCGGACGGCACGATCTGGAAGATCGCGACATCGGCGAGGAAGGATACGAGCCCGGTCACCCGGGACTTCGACGAGCTCGTGCTCCTGCTGGGCGTCGAGGACGTGAAGGCCAGCAAGCAGTACTACATCGAGCAGGGCCTCACTGTGGGTAAGAGCTTCGGCGGCAAGTACGTCGAGTTCGCCACCGGGCCGGGCCCCGTCAAGCTGGCTCTGTACAAGCGCCGTGCCCTCGCCAAGGACGCGGGTGTCCCCGCCGACGGCACCGGATCGCACCGGTTCGTACTCTCCAGCGACGCCGACCCGTTCAGCGACCCGGACGGGTTCCGCTGGGAAACCACTACCCCCCCGACCGCCACCGCCTGAGCCGAGTGACCTCCGACTGCTGGACAGCACTTCAGAAAAAGGCCCCTTACGGCCTACGGCTGCATCCCAACAATGAAGACCCGGACTGGTTCCCGCACCGAAGCCGTCTTCATCCTTCTGAGCGCCGCCGACGGCCGGACGAAAAGGGTGTCCACCACGGCGGGGCGGCCGACATCTTTCAGTGCTTCTGCAACGCCGGCTTCCGCCCAGCGCTCACTTCCAGGTCTCGGCAGTTCGTCAGCCACGGAAATCAGGATCCCGGCGCCCCCGATCGGACGGCGTGCCCATAGCGTGCCCGTAAGACCGGTCAACCACGGTCAATTACGGTGCAATCCTGCACCTTCGGGCGCCGCACCCGGCTGCACATGCCCAGGTCAGAAGCTATCCGGCCGCCCAAGCGCCGTAGCTTCCCAAGCTGAGAGTGCGAGTTCGATTCTCGTCACCCGCTCCAGAGTGAAACCCCAGGTCAGCGGCCTGGGGTTTGTTCATAGGTCACAACATCGACCGCAGCGACCAGCCAAGGAGAGCCCTCAGCCTGCCGCTCCCTCCGCCGGACCGAATGGCCCTTTCCTTCGCCGCGGACGGGACGACGCGCTCAGACTTGCCAACATAAGACAGTTCGTCTTACATTGACTGTATGGCTGACACCATCACGATCCGCAGCGACTCGGAGACCGAGCACGCTCTGGATGTTCTCACTCATGACGGCAGTTCACGCTCGGCGGCCATCCGCCAAGCCGTACTCGAAGCCGCCCTCCGCAAAGAGCGGGCCGCCGCCATGCGCCGCGCCGTCCTGCGGATGCCACTCGGCGAACCGGACGGCATCGACATCGCCGCGGAGATCGCCCGCAGCCGCGAGGACGAGCGCTGATGATCTATCTCGACTCGGCCGCCATTGTGAAACTCGTCCATGCCGAGTCCGAGTCACAGGCATTGCGCGACTGGCTCGACGAACGGGCGGAGACTGGATGGACGAGTTCGGTTCTGGCGGAGATCGAGTCATCGCGGGCACTGGCACGCTACGCCCCTGAGGCCGTCGCCCGGCTCCACCCGGTCCTCGACCTGATCGAGTTGGTAGAGCTGGACGGCGGCATTCGCATTTTGGCCCAGACCGTGAGGCCGGCAACCGTACGGAGTCTGGGCGCCATTCACCTGGCAACGGCTCTCCGCATCCGCTCCCAGCTCACCTCCTTCGTCACGTACGACAAACGACTGGCCGATGCCGCCCAAGCAGCAGGACTGACCGTCGACGTGCCCGCCTGAGACATCGCGCGGGCAAAGCACCAAGCCACAGCACATCTCGCCTTCGCCGGAACAGCAGTCGACGTCCCACCGAAGGCGCCCGCACCTGCCTCGCTTGACCCGCGTGCCCTATCCGTGCACTTCAGAGCGGCCAACAACGGTCACCAAGGGTGCGTTCCCGGCCCAACCATGGAAACTTGGTCCCGCGATACCGCTGTTCAGCGCACTGTTCCGCGCGCAAGCGCCGTCGCTTCCCAAGCTGAGAGTGCGAGTTCGATTCTCGTCACCCGCTCCATGAAGAAGACCCAGGTCGTAGACCCGGGCCTTTTTGCTGCCCGTGATGATCAGCGGTCTCGTGCCGGATACTTGATCGTCGGGTTCGGTAGGCCCCTCTTCCGGCACGGCCGCAGCTTCCTGGCGTGCCTTGTGGGTGGGTGGGGTCCGAAGCCTGTGCCCCCTCGCGTGCCCGATCGATGGCGGGGTGGTGGCCACGCGGGCGGCGCTCTCCGCGTCCAAGCAGAAAAAGTTCAGTGGATCTTCGCGGCAACCTTTTCGGCTTCTCTGACCACTCGGTGTTGTCCGGCCAAGTGGTCCGGTCAGTTGCGACAGCTGAAAGAGAGCACAGGCATGTCCCTGGAACCAGAGCGCAGACATGTCCCCGGTCCACCCACGTCATCGGTGGCGTCCAACGTCGGCGGCCACCGTGCCGACGCCGGCGCGCGCGGTGGTCGTCCGAAGCATCGTGGCCGTCGGCTGCTCGCGCGTCGGGGTCTCTGGGGAGGTCTCGCCATGGTCGTCGTGGCCGGCTCGGCTGTCGTGGTCAGCCAGGCTTCGGCGGACCAGAAGAAGACCGTGGATCTGAAGAAGTGGTACGTGCTGGTCAACCGCAACAGCGACAAAGTGCTGGACGACCGCGGCTCCGCCAAGAACGACGGCGCGGCGATGGTGCAGTGGAGCCGTCACGGCGGGGCCAACCAGCAGTGGCGGTTCGTCGACTCGGGTGACGGTTACTACCGGCTGCAGAACCGGAGCTCCGGCAAGGTGCTGGACGACCTCGGCTGGTCGAAGACCGCCGGCTCCGCCGTCGTGCAGTGGAAAGACGTGAACGGCACCAACCAGCAGTTCAAACTGGCCAAGTCGTCGAACGGCTACGTGCGTTTGGTCAATCGCTTCAGCGGCATGGCTGTCGGTTCAAGAGCGCCGCCAAGGCCAACGGTCTCGACATCGTCCAGAACCGCGACCGGGCCGCCGCCAACCAGCAGTGGAAGCTCGTCGAGGCCGGCAGCGTCGGCAACACCGGGAACCCGGGGGGCTCCGGCAGCACGCCCACGCCCAGCGCCAGCTCTCCGGCGAGCCAGGCTCCGAGCAGCACCCCGACATCTCCGTCGGGGTCTCCGGCCGCCACCAACGGCACGTCGACGAAGAGTTTCATGGGCAGTGACAAGGTGCTCATCGGCGGCTCGATGTCCGAAGCCTCGTTCAACGCGGCGCCGTTCGACGTGCGCTACGCCTACATACACAGCCAGCCCGCGCCCTCGTCGGCCGCCTATACGGCGTCGCGTTGCAAGGATGAGTGGTCGGGCTGGTGGGGCTGCTGGGGCGGCACCAGCACGGCGCCCGGAAACCAGGTGACCTGGCAGGACAGTGTGGCGGCCAAGGCGACCTACCAGGGCAAGTCGCGACCGCAGAAGTATCTGTGGACCTGGTACTCGTTGCGCGACCTCGGGGACGCGGCAGGCGAGGGCGACGGTCCGGGCGAGGTCAAGGCCATCAACAGGACCGACCTGCTCACCAAGTACCTGAACGACTACCGTTTCTTCCTCCAGAAGATCGGCAACTCGCACGACATGATCGACCTTGAGCCCGACTTCTGGGGCTTCGCCCGGTCGCTCGGCAATCTGCACCAGGTTCCCGCGCAGGTCACGGCCTCGAATTCGACGGACTGCGCATCGCAGGAGAACAGCGCCTCCGGACTCGCCCAGTGCCTGATCCACATGGCGCACACGTACGCGCCGAACACCGCCGTGGGGCTGCACCTCTCCTGCTTCGACTGGGAGAGCAACCTCCAGAAGTGCGTCAAGGACTACGCGGACCTCGGGGCGAAGAACGCCGACTTCCTGGCCACCGATGTGTCGGACCGCGACGCGGGCTGGTACGCACAGCCGGCCCACGGCGGCAGTGACCACTTCTGGAACGACCAGAAGGCCGCCACCTCGCTGAAGTTCTGGAAGACGATGGCCGAGTCCGTGGGCAAGCCGGTCGTCCTGTGGCAGATCCCCGTGGGCAACATGGCGGGGAACAACACCTCCGGCCACTTCAAGGACGACAAGGTGGACTGGTTCTTCGGGCACATGGACCAGGTGGCGGACGCGCACATCGCCGGCCTGCTGTTCGGTGCGGGGTGGACGGAGCAGACGACACCCGAGACCGACGGCGGAAACCTGTTCAACAAGACGATCGCCTATCACAACTCGGGTGGTACACCGCTTAAGTAGCGGTGCAGCACTCAACACGAAAGGCGCCCCCATCGCTTCGATGGGGGCGCCTTTCGTTGTCTTCGTCGGGGCCTTCGTCGGGCTGAGGGTCAGCGCTTGAGGGTGAGGATGCCGGGGCGGTACGGCAGGTTGTCGTAGGAGGTGCCCGACGGGGTGTTCGGGGACTTGCCCTGGTAGAGGAGCTGCAGGTTGCAGGGGTCGATGGTCATGGTCTGGTCGGGGTTGTTGCGGACCAGGTCGCCGTGGCTGATGTCGTTGGTCCAGGTGGCGCCGCTGTTGGCCTTGCCGGCGAAGGGGCTGGACTCGGTGGCGGCCTGCGCCGTCCACGGACCGTTCAGGCTGGTGGCGGTGAAGGAGCGGAAGTAACGCTGCTCGCTCGCGCCGCGGGCCTCGACGATCATGAGGTACTGGATCTGGCCCTGGACCTTGTACACCTGCGGTGCCTCGAACAGGTTCTTCACCGTGTCGCTCATGACCGTCGTGTACGACGAGCCGAAGCTGCCGGGGAAGTTCCCGATCGGCATGGTCGCCTTGTAGATCTTGCCGTTGTCACCGGCGAAGAACAGGTACATGTTCTTGTCGTCGGCGATCAGGGTCTGGTCGATCGGACCGGTGCCGGATTCGCTGCTGGGGATGCTGCCGGTGAACAGCTGCTGCGGCGCGGACCAGCCGTTGGGGTCGGTGGGGTCGCTGGAGGTGCGGTAGCTGAAGGGCGACGGACCCCACTGGTACGCCAGCACCCAGATCTTCTTGGGCGCGAAGTAGAACAGCGTGGGCGCCACCGCCTTCTCGCTCATGCCGGTCTGGCGGGCCGACGCCATGTCCGACCAGTTCGTGAAGGGGCTGAACGCCATCGAGCCGTAGGCCGATCCCGAGTAGTCCGACCCGTAGACCAGGTGCTTGCCGTTGTAGGTCACGGTGGTGAAGTCCTTCAGCGAGGCCCACCCGTTCGCCGGCTGCGCCAGCGCGTCCGTCGAGGTCCACCGGTAGGTCGACGGAAGAGCACACGTGTTGCTCGTCGGCGCCGCGGTCGTGTCGCTCTTCGGCGCCGAGGTCGGCTGGAAGTTCCAGCGCTGGTTGCCGCCGCCGTTGGCGTCCCAGATCTGGACAGGAGTGCCGTTTGCGGTCTTGCCGCCGGGGAGCTCCAGCGCCCGGCCGCTGGCGGCGTTGGTCAGCGTGTAGGTGCCGTCGCTGTTCCGGCCGGCCTTCCAGTGTTGGTGGGCGCCGCCATTGGCGTCCCAGACCGTCGGCCTCGTCCCGTTGGCCGTCCGGCCTGCCGGCTCGTCCAGTACGCGGCCGCTGGCGATGTTGGTCAGCGTGTAGGAGCCGTCGCTGTTCTTGGTGGCCTTCCACTGCTGGTTGGAGGCGCCACTGGCGTCCCACACCTGGAGCTCGGTGCCGTTGCCGTTCTGGCCCGCGGGCTCGTCGAGCACGCGTCCGGCGGCCGCGTTGGAGAGCGTGTAGACGGTGCCGGAAGCGATCTCCCCGGCCTGTGTGCCGGTGCCGCTCGTGCTGCCGGTGCTGCCCGTACTGCCGACACTGTTCAGAGTGGTGAGCACCGCGCTGTAGGCGGGCTTCTTGTTGCCGCCCGCGTCGAACAGCAGCGCGTTCTCACCGGTGCGCCAGGAGTCGCTGTCGCGGATGCCCCAGACCGTGATGCCCGTGCAGCGAGCGACGTTCACGCACGCCTGGACGGCGTTGGTGTACGCGGTGGCGGACGCCTGGGCGATGTCGAGCTCGGTGAGCTGGACGTCCACGCCGAGCGCGGTGAAGTTGGACAGCGTGGTCTGGAAGCTGGCCGGCGGGCCGCCGGCGCCGAAGTGGCTCTGGAAGCCGACGCAGTCGATGGGCACACCGCGGGACTTGAAGTCCTTGACCATCTTGTAGACGCCCTGGGTCTTGGCGTCGGACCAGTTCTCGATGTTGTAGTCGTTGTAGCAGAGCTTGGCGGAGGGGTCGGCAGTCCGGGCGGTACGGAAGGCCTCCTCGATGAAGCCGTCGCCCAGCACGTCCTGGAACACGGAGCTGCGGTGCTGGCCGCTGCCGCCGTCGGCGAAGGCCTCGTTGACCACGTCCCAGGCGTAGATCTTGCCCTTGTAGTGGGTCATCTCCTGGGTGATGTGGTTCTTCATCACCGTGCGCAGGGTGCCCGCGTCGGTGATGGACTTGACCCAGCCGGGCAGTTGGGAGTGCCAGACCAGGGTGTGTCCGCGCATCCGCTGTCCGTGCGCGGAGGCGTGGTCGACGATCCGGTCGGCGGACCCGAACGTGAAGGTGCCGCGGGAGGGCTCGATGGCATCCCACTTCATCTCGTTCTCCGGGGTGACCATCTTGAATTCCCGGTCGAGAAGAGCGGAGTACGTGGAGTCGCCGAGCTTGCCCGCGGGGACTGCCGTGCCGAAGTAGCGGCCGCTGCCGACCGCCGCGTCGGCGGCCGTGGCCGGTGTGGCGGCGTCCGGCGTGAGTGCGGCCAGGGCGACCAGCGGTACGGCGGCGCCCGCGGCGGCGAGGACCACGGAGGCGGCGATCACGCGGCGGGTGGCCGGGCGACGGCGATGAGAACGGTTCTGATCTGACAACGGTATGTCCTTCTGGCGCAGCGGGCCCTGATCCGGCCCCGGTCACCCGCCAGTTGCCGCCACGCACACAAAGGTTGCCGCGATCAAGGGAAGCATTCTCACGGCCGTCGTCGCCGCCTTGCCGCGCAGCGGCGTTCACCGGGTCGGGACGAACCCTCCCCGGACCGACGCGGAGCCGCCCGAACCCTGTGCGTCGACGCGGTAGCCGTCGCCCGTGGCCTTGCGCACGCCGGCGCCGTTGTTGAACTGCGCGGCGAACTCATGGTTCCCGGCCGGCACGGTCAGACCTGGCTTGAGGACCCAGCGGTAGACCAGCGCGCCACCGGCCTCCTGGACGGTGACGGTGAAGTCATCACCCGGCAGGGTCTGCCAGGTGCCGGTGTTCTTCGTGCCGCCGGTCTGCACGATCCGGATCTCGATCGTGAGCGAGGTGAGCGGCTGGGTCGTCTTGAGGGCGAGGTTGCTCTGCGTCCAGTAGACGGTGCTCTTCGCATCCAGCGAGCCGGCCGACCGCAGCGGCCCGTTCCGGCTCTCGCCGGCGGTCGGCGAGGGACTGGTGGCCGTGGCCGACGGAGTCGGGCGCGCGCTGCCCGGCGTGGTGGCCGGGGGCGGCACGACAGGGGTGGGGTGGGCCGATTTCGGGGGTGGGGAGCTGACGGCCGGGGGCAGGGTGGTGGGCGTGGTCACGGTGGGCTTCGGCGGCGGGGTCGCGACGATGGCGGCGACGGCGAGGCCGCCGGTCGTCAGGATGCCGCCGGCGGCGAGCCCGGCGAGGACGACCCTGGTCCCGGACCTCGCGAACGGTCGCGCGCGGTGCCGGACGGCGGGGCCGGCCATGCCGCGTTCCACCCGGGCCAGCATCCGCGCGCGGTCGGGCCGGTGGGCCTCGGCGGCCTCGCGCAGCCGACGGTTGATGTCCTCGTTCACCGGTTCCTCCTTCCTGGCACCAGGTCCCCGGCCGCGTGTGCGCCCAGGAGCTTTTCCAGCTCGGCCATTCCCTTCGAGGTCTGGCTCTTCACCGTTCCGACCGATATGCCCAGCGCCGCCGCCGTGTCCTTCTCCGACAGGTCGAGGGCGTGTCTCAGCACCACGCAGGCCCGCTTGCGGTACGGCAGCCGGGCGAGCGCCGCGCGGACGTCCAGCACGGCCGCCGCGTCCGGCCCGTCCACCTTCTCGGGGCTGCGGGACCAGAACAGCGTGATCCGGCGCCGCTCCCGGACCGTGCTGCGGATCCGTCCCCGCGCCAGGTTGGCAACCACACCGCGGGCGTAGGCGAGCGGGTGGTCGGCCTGCCGAAACCGGTCCCAGCGCTGCCACAGGGCGACCAGGGCATCCGCCGCGAGGTCGTCCGCCGCGTCGGTCTCGCCGGTCAGGAGGTATGCCAGACGGGCGAGCTCGGCATAGTGGCGTTCGAAGAATTCGTGGAACTCCGCGGACGCGTCATCGAGGACCATCCCCCGGTCGCCCTCTCCTAGCCATGAAGTGCGCGTTAGTTGCGCATTTAACAACAACGGGGGGCGCAGCCTACCGGTGCCCGGCCCGGGATTCGAACGGCGGTCGTGCATGGTTGCGGGGCGGTGACGGCTGACCGGCGGGCTGGTCAATGCCGGGCGAACCGGACGCCGGTCGGCTGCGCGACGGCCGGCTGCACGGCAGTGCCGTCGACGACCAGCGGCGCCAGGGGAATGCCCGTGACCGGTCCGCGCCTATGCCTGCGCCTGCGCCACGGTTGCGGCGCGGCGTGCTTCGTTGCCCTCATGCCCGTCCATCCGGTAGTGCGACTCGGCTTTCCGGTTCCCAGTTGCCGCAGAGGACGAGAAGGTTGCCGCCCCGACGCGGTTTCTCGGCGACCCGTGCACGGCACGAACCGTCCGCCGACTGCCAGGTGCTCATGGCCGTGTCGGAAGGGGTGTCCGCGCTGTAAGGACGCGGCGCGCTGTGGCTCAGGTGGGGCGGGCCTCGCGCTCCGTCTTCGCCCGGACCGTGTCGATGACCGCCTGGACGGCCGTCACGAAGTTCTGGGGGTCGTCCAAGCTCACGAACCGTGGTGCGACCCGCGCGATGTTGGGGTACTTGTCGGACGGCAGTGTGCGGTAGTCCGTCTCCCAGGCTCGCAGGTCGGCGTCCCGGAGTTCCGGGGACAGGGCGGCCAGGCTCGCGTCCATGGCGCTGTAGGCCAGCACCAGGTCGGCGAAGACCCGGTAGTAGCGGGCAGCTTCGGTGTCGTCGAGACCGGCCCGGCGCATGCAGTCCAGTTTGCGCTCCACGGACCGGAACTCGTTCTCCCGCCGGGCGGTGCGCGCTGCGGCCAGGGCCCCCACCCGGGGATGGCGGAGAAACGCCTCATGGATGTGGATCGCGATCTCCATGAGGTCGTGGGCCCAGTCGTCCGTGGGCGGCGGGGTGTTGGCCAGGGCCTCCTCGTGCAGGGCGTCGATGAGTGCCAGCAGCAGTTCGTCCTTGTTGCGGAAGTGCCGGTAGATCGCCGTCGGATGGGCGGACAGCTCACGGCCGAGGGCCTGGAACGTCAGCCTCTCCATACCGGAGGAGTCCGCGACCCGGAACGCCGCCTGGACGATCAGCTCCTGGCTCAGGGTGCCTCGCGGCAGCCGGCTCCGGCTCGCCCTCTTGGTCGTCCTGGCACTGCTGTCAGTCATGCTTCCTTCCCCACGTCGATCGCTCCCTGATCGCGTATCCGGCCATGGTGTCAGCCGGCCACCGCCGAACCGTCCGCGCGCGGATCGGTGGCCACCGCCAGCTGCGGTCGGCCGTCCCCGGCAACTCGCCGGACCAACTGGCCGTGGCCCACCCCGTCGTCGTTCGCGCCGAGCGACCGGACGCTGAAGGCCGCCCCCTCGATCGCCTGGACGCCGACGGCAGGAACGTCCCGCTCGGTGCTGACGACGCCCGCGCCGGTCGTCCCTCCCGCCTCCATGGCTCCGAGGACCCAGCGTGGCACCGACACGGCGTGTTCGGGAGAGGAACCGGCGGCGAGGTGCAGGGCCATGTGGGTGTGCACCTGGGGTTGTGCGCGTCCGCCCATGGCGCCGTGCGCGCCGACGAGTTCGCCCCCCTCGCGGACCAGGACCGGCATGAGCGTGTGCAGCGGCCGCTTCCCGCCGGCCAGCCGGTTGGGCGAGGCGGGGTCGAGGGAGAACGAGGCGCCGCGGTTGTGCAGGACGATCCCGGTGCCGGGGTCGAGCAGCGCGGCGCCGAAGCCGTGGAAGACGCTCTGGATCAGGGAGACCCAGGTGCCGTCCGCGTCGGCCACCACCACCGCCACGGTGTCACCGGTCGCCTTGCGCTGGGCGAGCAGGTCGACCGCCGTGCCGGCCATGGCGTGCTCGGCGATGCGCCGCGCGTACGCGTCGGACAGCAGATGGTCGACGGGGGCGCTGCTCCACTCCGGGTCGGCGCAGTGGCGGTCACGGTCGCCGGCGGTCCAGGCGAGTACGGAGGCGACCACGCCGGCGTCGCGGCCCAGCGGGTCGAGCGGCCCGCGGACGGTGCGGGCCACGTCGAGTGCCTTGAGGCCCTGCAGGAAGTAGAGGCCTTGCGAGTTCGCACCGGCCGACAGGTACTCGACGCCGTCGTACTCCGCGACGAGCGCCGGCGAGAGCTCCACGGTGTGCGCGGCGAAGTCCTCCTCCGTCATCGCGGAGCCCCCTGCTGCGAGCAGCTTCACCAGGCTAGCGCCCACCTCTCCGCCGTACATCGCCGCGGGGCCTTCCGAGGCGATCAGGTCCAGGGAGCGGGCGAGGCGGGGCTGGCGCAGCGTCTGTCCGGCCGCGAGGACCTCGCCGTCGGCGAAGAACACGCCGCGCATGCCGGGATCGCGCGCCAGGTTGCCGCTCTCGCGGGCGAGGTCGTGGGCCAGTCCGGAAGCCACGGGCACCCCCTCACGGGCGGCTGCCTCGGCGGGCGCGAGCGCCGAGGCGAGCGGGCGGGTGCCCCAGGTCTCGGCGAGTACGCCCCACCCGGCGACCGCGCCGGGAACGGTCACCGGCAGGGCGCCGAGCACGGGCATCAGGTCGTGCGCCGCCGTCAGCGACGCCACGTCGACCGCTCGGGGGGACCGGCCGCCGGCGTTGACGAAGCGGATGTCGCCGTCTCGGGTGCCCACCAGGGCCAGCAGATCGCCGCCGACAGAGCACTGGTTGGGGTACACCACCGTCAGCATGGCGGCGGCGGCGAGCGCCGCGTCGACCGCGTTGCCGCCGCCGCGCAGTACCTCGGCGGCCACGTCGCTCGCCGCGGCGTGGGGCGTCGCGACGGCCCATTCCCCGCCCCGCGCGGCGAGCTGACGTTCGGTGAGTGCGGACATCGTTCCCTTTCCGAGTGCGCCGACGGCAGTGCGCCGACGGCCACCTGCGGTGCGCCCTGTTAACTCCCGTGTTACCTGGGGCTTATTGACAGTCCGAGAGCGACGGGCCTAGCTTCCCTGTCATAGTCAACGTCGTCGACTATGACACTGACTAAATCGCCGCGCAACAGCGAGAACTTCGCAAAGGGGTTCGCACATGGCCTGGTCGCTCTCCTTCTCCCGCCGATCGGTGTCCGTGCTGGCCGGCACCACCGCAGTGGCCGCCCTGGCCCTCGCCGGCTGCGCCGGCGGTTCCGGCGACACCGACGCCGCCGCGAAGCCGGCGTCGGTCAAGGTGCCCTCGGGTGCGCTCGTGAAGAGCGGTCAGATCACCTACTGCTCGGACATCAGCGCGCCGCCGCTGACGTACTACGACACCGCGCAGAAGCCGGTGGGAGCCGAGGTCGAACTCGGGGACGCGCTGGCCGCCGAACTCGGGGTCCGGGCGAACTGGGCCAACACCAGCTTCAACGGGATCATCCCGGCGCTGCAGGCCAAGCAGTGCGACGCCATCGCCCGCGCCCTCGCCATGAAGCCGGAGTTGATGCTCTTCGACGAACCGACGAGCGCCCTCGACCCCGAGATGGTCGGCGAGGTCATCGCCGTGATGAAGGAACTCATCGACGACGGCATGACGATGATCGTCGTCACGCATGAGATGGGTTTCGCCCGCTCCGCCGCGGACCGGCTGGTCATGTTCGACCAGGGGGCCGTCCTGGAGGAAGGCCCCCCTGAGAAGCTCATGACGGACCCCGCCCACGAACGCACACGGGCCTTCCTCGGCCCCGCGTCAACCGCCAAGAGGGCCCTGCGCCTTTCCGCGCCGACGGCGTGCCCATAGCGTGCCCTTAAGCCCGGTGAACCACGGTCAACAGCGGTGCGATCCCACACTCCCGGCCGTTTCGCCAGAGAACATAAGGCCAGGTCAGTGGGCTGGGGTTTTTTGTTGTCTAGTCCGATTCGGGGGTGGCGTGCCCTCTGCGTGCCCTAAGTCGAGGGTGAGCGGCTGCACCAGGCCCCTTCGGGCGCCGTTCCGAACATTCCACGCCCGAGGCGTCTCAAATCGCGAGACGCATTTCATGTGACCTGCGCCACGCATTAGCCGCATATGAGTGAAGTCGCCTACGCAAAGCACCAGTTCACGGATGAGATGACGCACGTACGCCTGGTCCGAGGCCCGCCGACCCCCCGAGCCGGCCTTGGACCATGCACCGCAGCCGTGCTTCTACGGCAGCCGCGTTGTCAGTGGGGCTCGTCAGGCTCCCGGGCAGCACTGAGAGCGGAGGCCACGGATGGCCAAGTTCAACATCGACGAGCGCGCCATCGACAAGATGCAGCAGGAGATCGTCAAGGAGTTCGAAATGGCGGCGCGCAAGCATCCAATCCGCGTGCCGATCGAGGTCCCCTTCCTCCTCTCGGCACCATCGGCGGTCAGAGGCAGCCAAGCGATATCCACATGGGCGACTTCGTGTGCCTCGGAGGGCAGTACTTGCGAGTCCGCGACATGAGGTCCGCCGGCACCGTGGAACACCGGGTTCTGATCTTCGACGGGCACTCCCCGTGGGTTATGAACAAGCCGACGACCACGTATCGACCCATCGAACTTCTCTGACCCCAGGCCCTGTTCGGCCATCACGAGAACCAACACCTCAGCCCAGCGAGGAGCTTTGCCATGCGCTTCCGCAAGATCTATGGAGCAGGGAACGACTTCGTCTTGTTATCCGACCCCGTGCCTGACGGCGAGAAGGACTGGTCGAAGGAGGCCGAGCGTCTCTGTGCCAGGCGAACCGGCGTAGGGGCGGACGGCCTTGTCATCAGCAGCCTGATCAGCATCAGCCCGGTCGTCCTCGTAGTCGGCTGCTTCAACGCCGACGGCTCGATCGCAACGATGTGCGGCAACGCCCTGCGGTGTACCGCCTGGGCCGCACACCATGACCACGGCTTCAGCGAGATGAGACTCCGCATGGCGGGGGTGGTGCACGAGGCGATCGTGGAAGGCGACTTCTCCTTCTGTGTCCGCTCCCTCGGCGGCGGCGAGCGCGTCGAAGGGCACGCCAAAGCGGCTGTGGAGCGTCTGCCTGCCGATCGTCTTCACGTCCGGCCCACCTCCTGGGCGTCGCTGTCGTCCGCCGCGGTCTTGTCGGGCTCGCGTACGCCGATGCCGATGCAGAGCGCGGCCCCGACGCCCAGTGCCGCGCACATCGACCAGACGGCGGCGTCGTGGAGTTCGAAGAGGGCCGCGCCGATCGCCGGGCCGACGGCGTAGCCGATCGACTGGCTGGTGGCCATCAGCCCGATGTAGCGGCCCCGCAGCTCCGGCGGGGCGATCAGGGCCGGGTACGCGCTGACCGGCGGCGCGCTCACGATCTCCCCGAGTGTCCACACCAGGGTGCCGACGACGAGGATCCACAGTCCGGCCGGCAGGCCGAACAGGGCGACGCCGACGCAGAGCACCAGGCTGCCCAGGGCCATGGTGAGGCGCATCGGGAGCACCTGGAGGACCCGGGTGAGCGGGAGTTCGCCGAGGATCACGACCAGCGCGTTGAGCGCCACGAGGCTCGTGAACACGTAGTCGGAGTGGCCGCGGGCCGCCACCTCCAGGGGGAGCACCGTCTGGTACTGGATCTCCACGACGGCCACCAGGAACGTACCCGCCACCACGAGCACGTACCGGCGGTCGCGGAGCGCGGGCAGGTACCCGCCTTTCGCCCCGGTGGCGGGGCCGTCGCTCATGCCGCGCGGCATGACAGGCAGTCGCCACAGCACGGCGGCGGCCACCAGGAGCGCGGCCGCCGCATTCACGAAGAAGACGAGCGTGTACGAGACCTGGGCCAGCGAGGCGCCGAGCAGCGGCCCGAGAGTGGCACCGGTGTTGAGGCCGAGCCGCATCGCGGCCGAGGCCATGACCAGCCGGTCGGCGGGAGTGAGTTCGGCGAGCATCGCGGTGGCCGCGGGCCGGTACAGCTGTCCGGTGGCGCCGGCGCAGGCAATCACCACGAGGAGCAGCCACATCGACTCGCCGGCCAGCAGCGGGACGGCCGCGACCAGCAGACCGTACACGGTCATCGAGCCGGCAATGGAGGCCCGTGCCCCGACCCGGTCGGTGATCGCCCCGCCAGCAAGGACGCCGGGGATGGCGCCCAGGCCGAAGGCGGTCAGCGCCATGCCCGCGCGGGCCGCGGGGTAGTCGGCCTCACGGGTCAGGAACAGCACGAGGAAGATCGGGACGAAGCTGCCCATGCGGTTGATCCCGATGCCGACCAGCAGCACGACCACCTCGCTCGGCAGCTCACGCAGGGTCCTGAGGACCCCGGTCGGCTTGGAATCCGCCACTGTTTCTCTCTCATTCTGCCGTTCGTTCCCTACACCGATCCCGTCGATCCCGCGGTTCCGCCTCAGCCGAACCGGGGGTGCAGCCGGCTCTCCGCGTCCTGGATCCGCTGCCGGAGTTCCGCGCGCTCGTCGGCCCCCACCACGAGGTAGCCGGGCCGTTCGTGGCTGTAGCGCCACACCGGCACGCTGTCGCCATCGGCGACCTCGACGAACGCCTCGACGACGCCGGCCGCGGCCCGGCACTCCTCCTCTCCCGTCACGCCGGTGACGCGCACGTCCTGCCAGGGCAGGAAGTGCACGGCGGCGTACCGGTACGCGGCGGGTTCCTGCGGCGTGGGGGCGGTGCCGGGGAGCACGGAACGGACGGCCAGCTCGTACTGGTCGGCGCCGCTGACCATTCGGGTGAGCAGCGGGATCCGGTCGCCGCCGGCGCGGGTGTGGGTCTCGATCACGAACGGCCGGCCGCCGGAGACCATCACCTCGGTGTGCGAGGCGCCGAGGGTGATCTCCAGCGCGTCCAGACAGCGACGGACGCATTCCGTGATGGCCCGCTCGGTCTCGGGCGGCAGGAGGGCGGGCACCTCGTGGCCGGTCTCGACGAAGTGCGGCTTTCCCGTCGTCGCCTTGGCGGTGATGCCGAGGATGCGGTGGTCCCCCTCGGAGGACACCGCCTCGACGCTGAACTCGTCACCGCTGAGGAACTGTTCCCACAGGGCGCCGGTCAGCTCGTCCGCCCGGTCGCGGTACTCCTCCGGGGTCTCGACGTACGCGATGCCCTGGCTCCCGGTACCCTCCGCGGGCTTCACGATCAGCGGGAAGTCCTTGTCGCCGGGCGTGTCCGTGCCGACGATGCCGAAGGCGGGGCCGGGCACGGTGTCCGCGAGGACGCGTCGCATCAGCAGCTTGTTCCGGGCCCGTACGACGGCGCGGACCGGCACGGAGGGCAGTCCGAGGGCCTCCGACAGGATGGCCGCGGGCAGCGACCCCATCTCGGTGAACGACAGGACGGCGCGGACCGAGTCCGGCAGCGGCACCCGCAGCACGCTCAACGGGTCGCTCTTGAACGGCACATGGACCACGCCGACGGCTCCCGGCACCGACTCCGGGGGCGTGTCGACGGGGTCGACGAACCAGAGGAAGGGGATGCCCAGGCGCGCCAGGGTCTCGTAGCCCTCGGCGGGCCTGGAGCCGATCAGGACGGCGATGCCGTCGGCTGGAGCCCCCTCGGGGAGCGTCGGGTCGTGTGCGGCGGTCATGCTGTTCTCCTTGTTTCCCGGCCTTCGCCGGGCTCTCATACCGGGCGCTCGGAGAGCGCCACGTCTACCCCGACCAGGACCAGTGCGGTTCCGGTGATCGCGTCCATCGCCCGCCGGACGGCCGGGTGGGCGAGCCGGTCACGGAGCCTGCGTACGCCGAGGACGAGCAGTCCGAACCAGAGGAGCCCCTCCAGGTCGTGCACGAGCGTCAGCGCGATGCCGGTCAGGAGTTGCGGTGCGCCGTCGGGGATGAACTGTGGCAGCATCGCCATGTAGAAGACGCCGAACTTCGGGTTGAGCAGGTTGGTCGCGGTACCGCGCCACCACAGGCGGACCATGGAGTCGCCGCCTGCCGCCTGGTCCGCCTTGGGCGCCGGGTCCGCGGGGGCGGGCGGCCCGGCGCCGTCCGGACCGCGGCCCGGACGGCTGCGCCACAGCATGCCAAGCCCCAGCCACAGCAGATAGCCGGCTCCGGCCGTCCGCAGCACCAGGTACGCCACGTCGGAGGCGGCGAGCACGGCGGTGGCGCCCACTGAGGCCGCCACGCCCCAGCACAGGGCACCGGTGTTGATGCCCAGTGCGGTCGCCATGGCGCCGCGCGGCCCGACGGCCAGTGCGGTCCGCAGCACCAGGGCGGTGTCCAGGCCCGGCGTGATCGTCAGCAGCCCCGCGACCAGGGCGAACGACGTGACCTCCGCGAACATCCCTACAGCTCCTCGCCCGTCACCCGCAGCAGGGCCTCCAGCTCCTCCGGCGTGCTCGCCCCCGTCATCTCCCGGATCACGGCGACGGCCAGGTCGGCGACGCAGCGCTCGGTGAAGACGGTGGTCAGCGGCAGGTCGAGCCCGAACTCCCCGTTGACGGTGGCGATCATGCGGGCCGCGAGGAGCGAATGGCCGCCGAGTTCGAAGAAGTTGTCTCGCGCGCCGATGCCGGTGCGGCCCAGGACCGTGCTCCAGATCTCCGCGAGGGCGATCTCCAGCTCTCCGGAGGGCGCCACGTAGGCGGCGCTGAGTGTGGCCTGCCGCGCGGTGCCCGGGGCGGGCAGGGCTGCGGTGTCGACCTTGCCGTTGACGGTGCGGGGCCACTCCGGCACGAGGACGAGTTCGGCCGGCCGCATGTACTCGGGCAGCCGGGCAGCCAGCCGCTCGCGCAGCCGGGCGTGGACCTCCTCGGCAGGGCCAGCCGTGACGGCGTAGCCGACGAGCGAGGGGTCGCCGTTCTCCGGGGTGTGCAGGGCCGCGAGGGCGTCCTCCACCGCGAGGTCCTCGCGCAGTACGGCGGAGATCTCGCCGAGTTCGATGCGGAAGCCGCGGAGCTTGACCTGACCGTCCGCGCGGCCGAGGAACTCGACGGTGCCGTCCGGGCGGAACCGGCCGCGGTCCCCCGTGCGGTACATCCGCGCGTGCAGCGGGTCGCCGGCGGCGAACGGGTTGGGCAAAAACGCGGCCGCCGTCAGGTCGTCCCGGCCCAGGTAGCCGCGAGCGAGGCCCGCTCCGGAGATGTGGATCTCACCGACGACGCCGGGCGGCACGGGCCGGTCATGGGCGTCGAGGACGTACAGCCGGGCGCCGGGCAGCGCGGGTCCGAGGTGCGGGCGCTCGCCCCGTACCTCGCCAACGGCGGCGTTCACGGTGGCCTCGGTGGGGCCGTACACGTTGTAGAACGCCGGTCCGCTCTCCGCGAGCCGCGGCCACAGGGACTCCGGGATCGCCTCGCCGCCGACCAGTACCAGTTCGGGCCGGTAGCCGGTGGACTCCAGCAGGCCGCGCTTCACGAGCAGAGCCAGGAAGGACGGCGTGACGTCGAGGACCTGGAGCCGGTGCCGCTCGGCGAACTCCAGGAACAGACCCGGGTCCTGGCGGGAGGCGTCGTCGTACAGGTACAGGGTGCACCCGTACAGGAGGGTGAGGATGCGCTCGACGGATCCGTCGAAGGCGAGCGAGGCGGTGAAGCCGACCCGCAGGCCCGCGCCCTCGGGATCGTGCCGTCGGTAGATCCGCTCGCGGTGCGCGCGGGCGAGGTAGACGGCCGAACGGTGCTCGATCTGGACGCCCTTGGGGCGTCCGGTGCTCCCCGAGGTGTAGATGACATAGGCGAGGTCGGCCACCCCACACTCCACGGGCTCCTCCCCGGCCGACGGAGCCGCGCCGTCCTGGAGGTCCGAGACGGAGATCACCGGTACCGGCAGTTCGCCGGCGGGCCGCTCGGACAGGTCGGTCACCAGCAGCGCGCTTCCGCTGTCGCCGAGGATGTAGCCGATCCGCTCGGCGGGCGTCGCCGGGTCGAGCGGTACGTATGCCATCCCGGCGCGCCACACGCCGAGGACGACGGCGACCATCTCCGCACTGCGCTCCACCAGCAGGCCGACCCGGGCGCCCGGGCGCAGGCCCTGGTGGCGCAGGCCGTCCGCCACGGCCGCGGCACGCGCGTCGAGTTCGGCGTAGGTGAGGCCCTGATTCGCGGCGTGGACGGCGAGGCGGTCCGGGGTGCGGGCGGCCTGCCGGGCGAACAGCTCGTAGACGTGTCCGGCCTCGTACGGGGTCTCCTCGGGCGCGTGTCCGAAGCCGTCGAGCACATCACGGGTGCCCGCGTCGGTCAGCAGTGCCAGCTCGGCGACCGGGCGACCGGGGCCGGCGGTCAGCTCGTCGAGCAGGACGCCGAGGGACGCGCCGAGGGACTCGGCGGTGGCCCGGCCGGCCGGGGAGTCGTGGCGCAGGGCCAGCCGGAGGGAGCCGGGCCCGCGCAGCACCTCCAGGGCGAACGCCCGGGGGTGGGCGGTGTCCAGGTCGGCAAGGGCCTCGACGGCGGCGTCGGAGGCCAGGACCAGGTCGGTGAAGAGGACAGGGCGGCGCGGATCGCGGGCGTCGCAGTCGACGGTGCCCCGGGGCACGTCGTCCCAGCTGAAGTGGTCGGTCATGGCAAGGAGTCCGGTGCGCAGCCCGGCCAGCCGCTCGACGAGTTCGCGGCCCGTCTCCTCCTCGCCGAGCCCGGCGGCGAGCGGCAGGTACCAGGAGAGCAGTCCCGCGGTGGTCGCCAGATCGGGGTAGCGGCGGCGGTGGTCCACGTAGACGCCGCACTGGAAGTCGCGGTCCGCATTGTGGCGCCACAGGACCACGAGCCAGGCGGCGAGGACGACGGTTCCGGGGTCGGTGTCCAGCTTCGCCGCGAGTTCGGCGATCCGGCCGCGCAGGGCGGCGTCGACGGCGAGTTCGACGCGGCCGCCGTCCTCGGTGCCCCCCTCCGTGCCGTCCCCGTCCGCCACGGCTGGCGGGCCGTCGGTGTACGCCTCCTGGCCGAGGCGCGGGGACGGCAGGCCGGGGGCGAGCTCGAGGGGGGGCGCCGCTTCGTCGGGCACCTGGGTGCGCATCTGCTGCTGCCAGGCCGCGTACTGTCCGATCTGCACGGGCTCGGCGGGCTCGGCGCCGCCGAGCAGGTCCAGCAGTTCGGCGCCGAGGGCGGCGAGGGCCCCGGCGTCGACGGTGCGGACGGAGAGCGAGAGGGCGAGCTCGGCTGGGGCGCCGTCCCGGCCGGACCGGTGCTCCACCTTCAGCGGCAGCCCTGGCAGCGTGGCGATCCCGTCGCTGTCCGACCCGTCCGGCTCGTGCCAGTGCAGGTCGGCCGGGGCGTGGACGGCGTTGACGACGCCGTAGCCGGCGGGGGCGGGCGCCACGCGGCTGCGCAGCGCGTCGTGCCGGGTCACCAGCCGCCCGACCGCGGCACGGACGTGTGCGGTGTCCCAGGCGGCGTCGAGCCGCAGGACGAACCGCGCCGCGGCGTCCCGGTCCGGGGACTCGGCCTGCTGCAGGGCGGCGATGTGGTGCGCGATCTCTTCGGTGCTCAACGTGCGTCCCTCACTGGTGCGCGGCGTCGGGGCCGGCGGCGAACGCGCCGTGGTCGGCCGGGTCGGACATGGAGACGAGGACCTTGCGGTCCCCGGTGAAGGGCTCGCGGCCGTGGCAGACTCGCAGGTTGTCGACGAGCATGATGTCGTTGCGGCGCCACGGGAAGCGGACGGTGTGCGCCGCGTAGGCGGCGCGGATGTCGTCCAGGTACGCGTCGGGGATGACGCCGCCGTCGCCGAAGTACGCGTGCCGCGGCAGGTCCTCCTCGGGGAGCGCCTCCAGCAGCGCGGCGCGGATGGCGGGCTCCAGGTTGCTGACGTGGAAGAGGTGGACCTGGTTGAACCAGACGCGGCGGTCCGCGGTGGGCAGGTGGAGAGTGGCCGGCAGCACCTCCCGAGTCATCAGCCGGTCGCCGTCCTTCCACTCGCAGGCCAGCCGGTGGTCCGCGCAGTAAGCCTCCACCTCGGCGCGGTCCTCGGTCTGGAACGCCTCCTGCCAGGTCAGTTCGAGACCGGCGCCGAAGTTGCGCGCGTACGTGATGCCGCGGCGGACGAACTCCTCGCGCACGGCGGGGTCGATCGCGTCGAAGACGGCGGCGTTGTCGGCGATGGGCGTGGCCCCGCCGGTCTCGGCGACGGTCACCGAGTGGAACATGATGCGCTGCGGCCACGCGTACTGGAAGGCGTTCTCGCTGTGCAGCGCGATGGAGTGGGTCGAGGGGTACTCGGTGGAGGTGTAGATCCCCTTCTTCTCCAGGGTGCGCCGGGTGGAGCGCTGGGTGTACTCCAGGGAACCGCTGCCCACGGCGGCGGCGAACGACTGGAAGCCGGTGTCGGGGTCGACCGCGAACCCGCGGAAGAGGATCGCTCCGTGCTCGGCCAGCAGGCTGTCCACGCGGGCCCGGTTGTCGGCGGCCCACTGGCCGGCCGGGAGCCGGGGCACGGCGGCTTCGAGGACGAGCGGCGGCGTGCCGGCGTCGGCGAGCGGGTACGCGCGCACCGGCTCGGCCGGCTGGGTGCCGGTCATGGCCCCGGGACCGAAGCTGCGGAAGTCGGGTGTGCTGCTCATCTGCCATCCTTGCTGGGCGATCGGGTGGGGGTGGGTGCGTCGTCGGCGAGCAGCGGGCGCAGCGCCTCGGCCAGTTGCTCCGCTCCGTGGCCGCGGAGCATGCCCTCGTGATCCCCCTCGACGCGCGTGACGCGCAGAGGTCCGTCGACGAACGGCGCCCAGAGCGCGGGGACGTCGTCCGCGTAGGCGTTGTCCTCGGCGGCGGCGTAGAGCACCGGGCCGCGGTACGGGGCGCCGGTCTCCATGGGGTGCTCGGCGCAGAGTTCGAGGTTGCTCTGCAGGGCGCGCAGGTGCCGCGTCAGCAGGCGGACGTCGGCGTCGCCGAACCCCGCGTCGGCGGTCCCGGAGGCGGCCAGCCTCCGCAGCGCCAGGTCGACCTGCTGTTCGTCGGTGAGGCCGGCCAACTCGCCGTCGGTGAACCGGGCCCGGCCGCCGAAGAGGCTCCGCAGCACCAGCGCGGGGCTGACGCGGATCTCGCCGAGGATCCGGGGCAGGTAGGTGTCCACCAGCACCAGGGAGGCGATCTCGTGGCCGCGCGCCTGGAGCCTGCGGGCCGTCTCCCAGGCGATGACGCCGCCGAGGGAGTGTCCGAGGAGCCGGTACGGTCCGGTGGGCTGTGCCCGGAGGATCGCGGCACCGTAGTGGTCGGCCATCTCGGCGAGGCTGCTGAACGGTCGCTCGCCCGGGCCGTGTCCGGGGCAGCGGATGCCGACGAACGGCTGGTCCGGCCCGAGGGCGGCGGACAGCGGCTGGTAGCAGAGCACGTCCCCCGCGCCGGGGTGCACGGCGAAGAGTGAGGTCCGGTCCGCGTCGGTACGGGAGTCGCGCACCCGGACCAGGACGGACGGGCCGCCGGTGTCGCCGGGCCGTGCGTCGATGCGCGCGGCGAGGGCGGCGGGCGTCTGGTGGGCGAACAGCTCGGCCAGCGGCAGGTCGATGCCGAAAGCGGACCGGATCCTGCCGACGAGGCGGGCGGCGAGCATCGAATGGCCGCCCAGCTCGAAGAAGTTGGCGTCCGGAGAGACAGCGCCGACGGCGAGGACCTCGGCGAAGAGGGCTGTCAGCAGGCGCTCGCTCTCGGTGCGCGGCTCCCTGTCTGCGGCGCCGCCGGTGGCTTCCTCCGGAGCCGGCAGGCGCCGGTGGTCGATCTTGCCGTTGGAGGTCAGCGGCATCGCGTCCACGAAGACGTAGCACGCGGGCAGCATGTAGGCCGGGAGCCGCTCCTCGAGGACTTGGCGCAGGGGTGCGGCGTCGCGCGGCGCGCCCGGTGCGGGCACGATCCAGGCGACGAGCCGGCGGGTCTCGCTCGTCTCGCCGACGGCGAGGACGATCCGTTCGGCGACCTCGGGGCAGGCGGACAGAGCCGTCTCGATCTCGCCGAGCTCCATCCGGTAGCCACGAATCTTGACCTGGTGGTCGAGCCTGCCCGCGTACTCCAGGCCGCCCCCCGGCAGGAGCCGGGCGAGGTCTCCGGAGCGGTAGACCCGGCTGTCCGAACCCGCCCCGGAATCCAGGGTGTCGGGCACGAAACGCTGCCCGGTGAGCTCGGGCTTGTGCAAGTAGCCGCGGGCCACGCCGAGGCCGCCGACCCAGAGTTCGCCGGTGGCGCCGGGCGGCAGCAGCCGGCCGGCCGGGTCGACGACCCAGATCTTCAGGTCGGGCAGCGGACGGCCGATGACGCTGCGGCCCGCCTCGATGTCGGCCCGGGTCACCTCGTGGTAGGTGACGTGGACCGTGGTCTCGGTGATGCCGTACATGTTCACGAGCCGGGGGGCGTCCAGGCCGTGCCGCTCGGTCCAGGGGCGCAGGGCGGCGAAGTCCAGCGCCTCGCCGCCGAACACGACGTGGCGCAGGGCGAGTTCTACGGGCTCCGGGCGGGCGGCCTCCTCCCGGACCAGCTGGGTGAAGGCGGACGGGGTCTGGTTGAGGAAGGTCACTCGCTCGTCGGCCAGCAGGCCGAGGAAGGCCGCCGGGTCGCGGGCCACCATGGACGGCACGACGACGAGCCGTCCGCCGTGCAGCAGCGCGCCCCAGATCTCCCAGACGGAGAAGTCGAAGGCGTAGGAGTGGAAGAGCGTCCAGACGTCGTCGGGGCCGAAGCCGAACCACTCCTCGGTGGTGCCGAAGAGCCGGACGACGTTCCCGTGCGTCACCTCCACACCCTTGGGCGTGCCGGTGGTACCGGAGGTGTAGATGATGTACGCGGTGTCCTCGGTGGAGACCGAGGGCAGGGCGTGCGGGCCGGACTCCGGTCTGGTTCCCTCCAGTTCGGCGACGGTGCGCACGGGTGCCGCGGCGGTGGCGAACCGTTCGCGCAGGGCGTCCGCGGTGAGGATGAGGGCCGGCGCGGCGTCTTCGATGATCAGCGCCATGCGGGCGTCGGGGAACAGCGGGTCCAGCGGCACGTACGCGGCGCCGGACCGCAGGACGGCGAGCAGGGCGACGACGAGGTCGATGCCGCGTTCCATGCAGATCGCGACGCGTCGGGGGCCGCCTGCCGCGTCGAGCGCGGGGCGGAACGCGGCGGCGAGCGCGTCCACCCGTGCGGAGAGCGCGCCGTACGTCAGGGACTCGCCCTGGTGGGTGACGGCCACAGCGTCCGGCCGGCGGGCGGCCTGCGCCGCGAACAGTCCGGACAGCGAGGCGGTGGGCGCGGCGGTCACGGTGTCGCCGTTGACGCCGGTGGTCCACAGTTCGCGCTCGTCGGGCAGGACGAGTTCGAGCCGCTCCCAGGTCTCCGCGCCGCCCAGGCACAGCTGCTCCATCAGGAACCCGAGTCGCTCGGCCGGGCGGTGCAGGGCGTGGTCGGCCGGTTCGTCCGGTGCGGAGGCCGCCGGTTCCAGGCGGAGGCCGCCGCCGGTCAGCGGCCTGGCCGTCAGCAGCGGGGCGTCGGGCAGTCCGGCGACGGCGGTCCGCAGGCCGGGGGCGACGGCGCCTCCGGCGGCGTGGCGGAGCAGCGGCGGGGCAGCCGGGACGACGCCGGAGGCGATGCCGTCGAACGTCGCGGCCACGTCACCGGTGTACGGCGCGGGTTCGCCGGTGCAGAGGGCGTTCAGGTAGTGCAGGGCGGTCCGCAGGAGCACGTCGGCGTCCGTGCCGCAGGCGGCCGCGCGTTCCTCCACGGCACACCACAGCTCCGGGGAGAGGACGTGCGGGTCGGCCGCCGGGGCGGGCACGGCCACCTGACCGCTGAACTTCCGGTACCGGTCCTTGAGTTCGTGCCCGATGGCCAGCGCGGTCTCCTCGTCCCAGATCGCCGTGCCTCCGGTGAGCAGCGCGTGGACGGCGGTGCCGTCCACCGAGCGGCCGAGGGCGGTCTTCAGGGCGTACGCGCCGTCCTCGCTCGCGGCCTCGGTGACCAGGTGGGCGGGGTCCGTAGGGTGAACGGGCAGGTCGGCGAGCGCGGGGGCGGCCGGTTCGGCGCGCGCCGCCTCGGTCCAGGTATAGAGCACGGTCTCGTTCAGACAGGCGATGCGGTGCGCCCGGGTGCGCAGTTCGGGGCGGGCGGCGCCCACCGCGTGCAGGGCCCGCTGCCAGGCGGCGGGGTCCCACGGGCCCGCGAGTTCGACGAGGAGGGCGCGGGATCCGGCGGCGTCCGGCCCGACGGCCAGGCCAGCGGGTGGTGCGGTGCGGCCGAGTTCCCGGGCCAGGGCGGCGCGGGACAGCGGGGAGAGGGTGTCGAGGGGGCTGTCGGGCGCGGTCACGGCCTCGTGGAGCAAGGTCAGGTAGCGCGCGGTGAGCCGTTCGACGGTCGCGTGGTCGAACAGGTCGGTGCTGTACTCGACGCTGCCCCAGAGCCCATCCCCGTCCTCGCCGAACTCGAAGGACAGCTCGAACTTGCTGGCTCCGATCGGCACCTCACGCCTTCGCAGGGGCAGCGTTCCGGACTCCGTGGCGGACTGCTTGGGGGTGTTCTGCATGGCGAAGAGCACCTGGAACACGGGCGGCCGGCTGAGGGTGCGCGGCACCTGGAGCGCCTCGGTCAAGAGATCGAAGGGGACGTCCTGATGCGCGTAGGCGTGGAGTGCCTCGTTGCGCACCTGGTCGACCAGCTCGCCGAGGCGCATGCCGGTCTCGATCCGGGTGGCGAGCGGCAGCACGTTGACGAAGAAACCGATGAGGGGCGCGACGGCCGGGTCCTCGCGTCCGGCCACGGGTATGCCTACGACGACCCGGCGTCGGCCGGACTGCCGGGCCAGCACATACTGGAGGAGGCTGGCCATGATCATGGCCAGGCTGGCGCCGCGGCCGCTCGCGTATCGCTGGAGGGCGTCGCGCAGTTCACGCGGGACGGAGAGTTCCACGACGCCGCCGTTGCCTGACAGGCGCTCGGGGCGCGGCCGGTCGAGCGGCAGCTCCAGCGGTTCGGGCAGCGGGGCGAGCCGGTCGCACCAGGCGTCGGCGCGGCGGCGCAGGGCGGCGCTGCGGCCGACCTCGCGCTGGCCCGTCGCGTGGTCGGCGTACCGGCACGGCAGCGGGGGCAGTTCCGGCTCGCGTCCGGCGGCGAACGCGGCGTAGACGGTGCCCAGTTCACGTTCCAGGACGGCCATCGACCAGCCGTCGGACACACTGTGGTGCATCGAGGTCAGGAGGACGTGCCGGTGCTCCGCGAGCCGCAGCAGCAGAACGCGGAAGAGCGGACCGCGGCCGAGGTCGAAGGGCTCGCGGGCGGCGTCGGCCAGCGCCGTGCGGGCGGCCTCCTCGCGCCGCTCCGGGGCCACGCCGGTCAGGTCGCGCAGCGGCAGGTCGAGCCGCGCGGGGGCGGTGACGGCCACGTACGCCTCGCCGTCGCGCACGGTGAAGTGCGAGCGCAGCGGCTCGTGCCGGTGCTGCAGGTGCTCCAGGGAGCGGCGCAGCGCCTCGGTGTCGAGCGCGCCGTCGATCTCGTAGGCGACCGGCATGTTGTACGTGAGCGAGCCCGGGTCCATCTGGTCGAGCAGCCACAGCCGGCGCTGGGCGTACGACGCCGGGTGCGGGCCGTCCTGGGCCGGCCCGGCGCCGGGTGCCGGGCGCGCCGGCTCCGCCGGCCCGGTGGTGGCCGCGCGCCGCTGTGCGGCCAGCGCCTTGAGCCGGTCGATCGAGACGCCGCCCGCGACGCGGCTGAGCCGCGCGGCGACGGGGTCCGTCGGGTTGATCTCGCTCATGAAAGACCTGCACCTGCCGCGGTCAGTACGTCGGTGTCGCTCGTGGCCGGCCGCAGGGTGTGCCAGCGTTCGAGCATGAACAGGGTCCACAGCGCGTAGCTGTGCTCCGGGCGGAACTCGGTCACGAAGCGCCGCAGCGCGTCGGGTCGGAAGTAGCCGCGGGTCAGGCACGCGTCCGAGAGAAGGGTGGTCTCGATGAGCGGGCGCATGTGCCGGCCCAGCCACTCCTCCAGCGGCACCGCGAGTTCCTGCTTGCGTCGGCCGACGATCCCGGCGGGCAGGTAGCGCCGCGCCACGTGCTTGAGGATCGCCTTCTCGTCGCCGCCGACCAGCTTCAGCGAGGGGCTGAGCGAGGTCACGTACTCGACGAGGCGGTGGTCCAGGAACGGACTGCGCGGCTCCACGGAGTGGGCCATCGCCATCCGGTCGATCTTCACGAGCTGGGCGTCGGGCAGCCAGAAGCCGCAGTCCACCTGCATCGCCCGGTCGAGTTCGTGGGCGCTCCCGGAGGTGTCCGCGAACCGGGCGCGCAGCGGGTTCGCCGTGCCGCCGGCGGCCGCCACGCGGTCACGGAACTCGGGGGTGTACAGCTGTCCCTTGAGCCCGTCGCGCAGGCCGTCGACGAGCACGGCGCGGTAGCGGTCGGCGATGTCCGTGGCGCCGCCGGCGACCAGGTCGGCGTCGACGCGGTGGGCGTCGGCCGGCGCGACGGAGGGCAGTCCGGCGAAGACCCGGTAGCGGCCGTAGCCGCAGAAGATCTCGTCCGAGCCGTCGCCGGTGAGGGTCACGGTGACGTGTTCCCGGGCCAGTTTGTACATGTAGTACGCGGCGATCGCCGAAGGGAAGGCGTACGGCTCGCCGGTGTGCCGGATGATCCGGTCGACGGCGTCGAGCGCGTCCTGGACGCCGATGCGGTAGCTGTGGTGCTCGGTGCCGCAGTACTCGGCGACGGTCCTGGCGTGCGCGGACTCGTCGAAGGCCTGCTGCTCGAAGCCGACGGAAAAGGTGTGCAGCGGGGTGCGGGTCTGCCGGGCGGCGAGGGCGACGACCAGGCTGGAGTCGAGGCCGCCGCTGAGCATCGCGCCGAGCGGGACCTCGGCGCCCAGCCGGTCCGCGACCGCGGTGCGCAGCAACGTGTCGACGCGGTCCGCGGCCTCCTCCCACGGGGGCGTCTCGGCCGGCGTGAAGTCGTAGCGCCAGTAGCGCCGTTCCTCGGCAGGCCGGCCGTCCTCAAAGGAGAGCACGGTCGCCGGGGGGACCTTGCGGACATGCCGGTGGATGGTGTGCGGGGCGGGGACGACCCGGTGGCTCAGGTACAGGTCGACCGCGACCGGGTCGACCTCCGTGTCGAGGTCCGGGCAGGCGGTCAGGGCCGTCAGTTCGGAGGCGAAGACCACGCTGCCGTCGGGCCGGCGGCTGTGGAACAGCGGCTTCTTGCCCGCGCGGTCGGTGATCAGCAGCAGGCGGCGGGCGCGGGTGTCGTAGAGCGCGATCGCGAACATGCCGTGCAGATCGCCGACGAAGTCGGGCCCCAGGGCCTCGTAGAGCGCGGGGATGACGTGGGCGTCGCTCGCGCCGCCCACGGGGTGGCCCAGCCTCTCCAGGCGGCGGCGCAGCTCGGCGTGGTTGTAGATCTCGCCGTTGAAGACGCAGACGACCGACCGGTCGGCGTTGAACACCGGCTGTCCGTCGTCGTGGATCCCCACCACCCGGAGCCGGCACATGCCGAACGCGGCACCGTCACCGGTGTACAGGCCCGTCTCGTCCGGGCCGCGGTGGGCCATCCGGGCACAGGCGTCGGCGACGAAGTCGGCGCTCCCGGCCGCGCCGGGGCCCGTGATGCCGGCGATTCCGCACATGGTCAGGTCCCCTGGAGGTGGTAGAGCCGCTTGGCGCGGGTGGGCGTCAGCTCCTCGGGCCGTACGGCGCGCACGCCGACCGGCTGGACGAGGCCCGACGCGACCATCTGGGCCACGTCGGGCGCGGCCTTCATCAGGCGGTCCCGCAGGGCGTCGGCGCGCTCGGCGGACAGCTCGGGCAGAGCGATCCGGATCTCCAGCAGCCCGTCGTCGACCACCTCGAACGGGACGCCGGGGAACTCCTCGGTGACGGCGGCGCACAGGTCGTGGCTGCTGATCCGCTCGCCGTGTTTGGTCTCGCCGTCGGCGCGCCCGTCGATCCGGTCGAAGGCGAACACCTCGCGGCCCCGCCAGATGATCGTGCGCAGGCCGCTGATCTCGTCGTTCGTGGCGAAGCGCAGGGCCGGGAAGTAACGCCGGGTGAACGAAGTGAGCAGCAGCAGTCCGGAGCGTCCGGCGTCCGGGTCCTGCGGCTGCTCCCGCCCCTCGGGGGTCAGGACCTCGGGCAGGATGTGGTCGTGGAAGTGGTAGAGCCCGGTCTCGGCGCAGAAGTAGCCGATCGCGCCGATCTCGATGCTCCCGAAGACGTCCAGGACGTCCTCGAAGCCGATGCCGAGGCGTTTGGCGATGCCGCGGCGCCACGGTGCGGGGGCCACGTCGCCGACGACCATGATCTTGCGGGGCCGGATGTCGAGTTCCTGGTCGGCCCGGAGCAGGCTGTCGAGGATCATCGGCATGGTGAACAGCACGTCGGGCTGTGCGGCGTTGAGCGCCTTGACGTGCTCCTCGACGGGCGCGGTGAAGTCGATGTCGCGCGCGTCGAACCCGAGGGAGTGGAAGATCCGGCGGGCCAGCGCCGCCGCGTGACCGGTGCCGAGGTCGGCGACCGCGACGGCTCCCGGCACGCACGGGGCGAGGAAGTCGGCGAAGAGCGTGGCCCGTTGGGCGGCGTACGCGTCGTCGTCGCCGGGGCCGTACAGGATCCGCTTGCGGCGGCCAGTGGCGGTGCCGGAGGTCAGGTAGCCGTCGGCGTCCGGGAACTGCTCGTGCGGTGCGGTGTAGTAGTGCTGCGCGAGCAACTCCGTTTCGATAACGGGGAGTTCGTGCAGCGGACTGGCGTCCGAGAGGCCACGGCCCGCGAGGAGCTTCGCGTACCAGGGGAAGTGGGCGGCGTGCATGCGGACCAGGCCGGCGACGCGCCGCGCCCGGTCGTCGGCGGTTCCGTACGTCATATCTTCTGGTTCTCCTGCTGCCAGCGCTCGGTCTCGCCGAAGAAGCCGGGGATCTCGACGGCCTCCTCGCTGCGGAGGGCCTCCTGGTACACGTGCATGCCGACGGCGAGGTCGAGCACGCCGAGTCCGAACGGGGAGAAGATCCGCGGCTTGTCCGGGGTGAGCGTCACGTCGCCCCGGAGCAGTTCGGCGAGGGTGCCGTCGATGAAGCGGCGGTGCCCGTACTTCTGCTCGGCCAGGTGCGGGGAAGTGTTGGCGGTGAGGCAGTGCTCGACGTCGTCGACGAGGTTGTGGGACTCCGCGACGATCTCGGGGCCGAGGTCGCGCAGGGAGATGTTCAGGACGTTCTGCCCTGCGGTGAAGAAGCCCGGTGAGGTCACGTACGGCTCGGCGGCGGTGGTGGCGAAGACGACGAGCTCGGCGCCCTCGACGCAGGCCTCCAGGGACGGCGAGACGGTGGCCTTGGCGCCCAGCGTGCCGATGTGCCCGGCCAGCCGGTCGCCGTACTCGGCGATCCGGTCGAAGACCCGGTACTCGCCGACCTCCCATCCGGCCGCGAACAGGAAGTCGACGATGTTCCGGGAGATCACCCCAGCGCCGATCACGGCGACCCGGGCGGCGCTCGGCGCGCCCTGCAGGGCCGTGGCGGCGACGGCCGCCGAGGCGGCCGTGCGGGCGGCGCTGATCTGCGAGGCCTCCAGGCAGGCGAACGGGTAGCCGGTCGCCATGTCGTTGAGGAGCAGCACGGCCGACGCGCGCGGCACGTTGCGGGCGACGTTGTCGGGGAAGCTGCCGATCCACTTGATCCCAGCGACCTCGTGCTCGCCGCCGAGGTAGGCGGGCAGCGCGATGATGCGCGCGTTCGGCCGCTGCGGGAAGCGCAGGAAGTGGCTGTTGGGGTTGATGGTCTCGCCGTCGTGGTGCTGCAAATAGGTGCGGCGGGCCTGTTCGATGATCTCCGCGCGGGACGCGGAGATGATGCGGCGGGCTGCCGCACCGCTGATGACATGGAATGGGAACATCAGTGACCCGTCTCCCCGGAAATTGCCATGAATGCCTCGGTGAGGTCCGCGTCGGACCCGAACGTCGAGGACACCCAACTGTCGTTGTAAATCGTCTGTACGTAGCGGTCGCCGAGGTCCGGCGAAATCGCCACGATCCGGGACCCCTCAGGAATGTCCGGAGCCATCCGGGAGAGGGCGGACATCACGGATCCGGTCGATCCACCGACCATCAGTCCGCGCCTTCTGGCGAGTTCCCGGCAAGTTCTGACCGCTTCTTCCTCGGCGACCATGACGATCTCGTCCACCGCGTCGGGCCGACAAATCTCGGGAACCCTGCTGGTGCCGAGCCCCGGAATGTAACGGGGTCCGGGGGAATGCCCGAAGGTGACCGATCCCTGCGAGTCGACCGCGATTATCCTGGTCTGTGGGGAATGGCGGCGGAAATGCATGGCGCAGCCCATCATGGTTCCGGTGGTGCCGGCCCCGACGAAGAGGTAGTCCACCCGGCCGATCTCCCGGAGGATGGCGGAGGCGGTGCGCATCGCGTGCGTTCGCACATTCGCCGGATTCGCGTACTGGTTCAGCCAGACGAGACCTGGATCGTGGTGCAGCCGCTGCCGGATGTAGTCGATGCGGGTGCCGAGGTATCCGCCGTTGGCGTCCCGCCGGTCCACCTCGACGACGTCGACCCCGAGTGCCCGCATGAGGCGCACACTGTGTCGCGAGGCGTTGGGGTCGGTGACGCAGGTGAAGGAGAGTCCCTTCCCCACGCAGACCAGGGCGAGTGCCACGCCGAGGCTTCCCGAGGACGACTCGATGATGCGGCCGCCTGCGGCCAGGAGTCCGGATCGTTCGGCGTCCTCCACCATCCCGACGGCGGTCTTCAGCTTGATGGATCCGGCCGGATTGAGGCCTTCCAGTTTGAGGAACACCTCGCCGCCCGGGACCATCTCGTCCAGCCGTAAAAAGATGTCATCGGTGACAATGTCGTACACATGGTCCAGAATCACGGCCCGCCCCCGGTTAGCATCATCAAAAAAAGCGAGGCGCTGTCGCCTTCTCCCTTCCGCGTCGGTGACAGGCACAGCGGAAGCCACGCACGGCCATCCCGCCGCGAAAAAGAGGACGAGGCAGGCGCGGACGTCAGGCCTCCGGTTCAGATCGCTGCAGGCGGCAGCAGGTGAACCCACTCCTCGACAACCGAGGTCACGATAGGTCGCCGAGCGCGGCACTCGGTCATCGCAGCCGGAACTTTCCGTGCGGCGGTATGCGGATGCCGGAATGAATCCGCCGTACGGAACAGTGCCCGGCCGGTCATTGCTCCGCCCCAGCCCGTGCGCCATGATCCAGCCGCAGCAGCGAAACTCCGGATGAACTCGCTGTGGACGTAGAAAGGTTGTGAGCAAGTGGCTGGACCGGTCAGGCCGTCCCTCATCGGGTCGTCGCGTGCAATGGCGACCGCGCGGAAACCGGTTGCACCCGGTCCGGCCGGCGGAGTTCTCGTCACTCGCGTCGGAATGCGCCTTTCCCAGGCCCTGCCTTTCAGCCGGTGGGAACAGGCCGGCCGACGGCTCGCCGGTATCGCCGACTCGACGGCCTGGTGCCTGGGCGACTGGCTGATCTACGGCCAGAACATGTACGCCGACCGCTACCAGCGTGCCGTCGAGGCGGCCGGTCTCGACTACCAGACCCTGCGCAACTACGCCTGGGTGGCGCGGCGTTTCGACCTCGACCGGCGGCGCGAGGACCTGAGCTTCCAGCACCACGCCGAGGTCGCCGCGCTGCCGCCCGAGACGCAGGACCGGTGGCTCGACCACGCGCGGAGCCGGGCGTGGTCGCGCAATCAGCTCCGGGCCGCGGTGCGGGCGGAGCGGCAGACGGCGCTGGGGGCCGGGAACGGCGTCGCGGAGACCGTGCTGCTGCCCCGTGTGAGCGTCGAGGTCTCCCTGGTGGCCCGCTGGCGGGAGGCCGCGGAGGAGGCGGGGTGCAGCCTCAACGACTGGATCGTCGGCACCCTGGACCGCTGCGCGGTGCAACTCCTGGCAGAACAGCCGGACGAACGGCATACTGTCGCCTAGTTGCCCGGACCTGACCCGCCGGACACACCCTTGTCGCCCCACCGACCAGGAGAGCTCCGCACGCATGAAGGTGGTGAGCCGCGCACTGCGCGTGCTGCACGAGCTGGCGCAGAAGGAATCCGGCGCCACGCTGAGCCAGTTAGCACGTGAGGCGGACATTCCGGTCAGCAGTATGCATCGCATTCTCCAGGCGCTGCAGACGGAGGGCCTGGTGAGCCGGTCGCAGCGGAATCAACGCTACTTCCTGGGCCCGGCGGCCCAGCCGCTCGCGAATGAGGTCGCCCGTCGCCCGCTCTCCCCGCCTCCAGCGGAGGCCATCGAACTGGCCCGGCGCAGCGGTGAACGGGTGCTGCTCTCGGAGCTGTTCGACGACCGGGTGATCTGCACGGCGGTCGCGGTTCCGGACCGGCACGAGGACCTGAACCTGTTCGCCCAGGCCGGCCAGCAGATGCCGCTGCACGCCTCTGCGTCGGCCCGGATCCTGCTGGCGTTCCGGTCGGCCGCCAAGGTACGGGATTTGCTACAGCATCGGCCGCTGACCCGGTTCACGGCGACCACGCCGTGCACGGTGGACGAGGTCGTGGAACGGCTGGGGCGGACCAGGACGCTCGGGTATGACGAGTCCCCCGGCGAACTCCAGCCGGGGGTCTGGGCCGTGGCCGTCCCGCTGCGCACCTCCACCGGCCGGGTCTGCGCGGGTCTGACGATCGCGGCGCGTGCCCAGCACGCGGCCACGGCCGAGCGGCGCGCGGAGCTGCTGGAGCTGGTCCGGAGCAGCGCCCGGGAGATCTCTGCCGGACTCGGCTACGACGGATAGGTGCCGTCCCGGCCACGACGGTGGACACATTCCCGGCTACGACGGGTGGGCGCTCTGGCGGCCCGGCACGGACGGTCCGGGCCGGAGCGTGCGGGACGTCTTCGGCGGCTGCTCGGCCTCGCGCGCCGGGACCGTGGCCGACCGCGGCGGCGGGCCTCCGTATCCGAGCTCGACGGCGATCGCGTGGGCGGTGAGGATCGCCTCGGCCTTGATGCGGTTCGCCCGGCGGCACGGGAGCCGGGAACGCTGGGTGAGCACGGCCAGGCCGGCGATCACCCGTCCGGCGCCGTTGCGCACGGGCGCCGCGATCTCCCAGGACTCCGGGCCCCACTCCTCGTGGGCGATCTCGAAGCCTCGGCGGCGCACCACCTTCAGCTGCTGGACCAGATCCTGGACGCTGTCGAAAGCCACCGTTCCGTCCGGTCCCGGGTCCTGGTCCGCGAGCAGCCGCCCCACCTCGACGTCCTCCATATCGAGCAGCAGGACCCGAGCCGCGGCGGCCGTGCGGAAGGGCACGATCCCCTTCGCTCCCGCGTACGGTCCGGACCAGTGCTCCGGGCCGGTGCCGAAGGCCAGGACCGCTCGGGAAGCCCGCATCTCGACGAGTATGGTCCGTTCGCCGAACCGGTCCGCGAGTTCGGTCACCGCACGGACGGCTCCGGTGGATGCGAGGACCGCCGGGCGCAGGGCACCCAGGCCCACGTCCAGTGCCGCCGGCCCCAGGTAGCAGCGCGCCCCGCCCATCTGCCGGCTGACGAACCCCTGGTGCTGGAGCTCGCCGAGCAGCCGGTGCAGGGTGGTCGGCGGCAACTCGACGCGCTCACCCAGCTGGCGCGGCGTCAGCCCCTCCGGCGACGCCGCGAGGGTTTTGATGACGAGATGCGCGCGCGCCATGATCTGCATGAACTCCCCCAACATCGGCGAGGGCACGCGGGTCGCGCGTACCCCATTCCTTCGCCGTGCCGCCGGTGTGCGGCTGGGGGAGCTTACAAGATGACCGTACTGTCCCCGGATAGGAGCCCTGCGGGTGAAACTGCCTGCCCCACGCGGGCGGCTCCGCCGCCGTCTACGCACGCTGGACGGGCCTGTTCGGGCCGGCGGTCCGGGTCGTGCCGGTCGAGTACCCGGGGCACGGCCAGCGGCTGCGGGAGCCTTTGTACATCTCCGTGGCCACCCTGGTCGACCTGCTCATCGACGAACTCGCACCGGTGCCGCGGGAGGGGCCGTTCGCGGTGTTCGGTCACAGTATCGGCGGGCTGCTCGCCTTCCAGTTCACGCACGAGCTGGTACGCCGCAGACTTCCGTCGCCCGCCCGGCTGTTCCTCTCCGGGGCGCGCTCGCGGACCTGGGCTGCGCGCCCGCCGAGGTGCTCGCCCATCCGGAACTCGCCCGCATGCTGCTGCCGGTGGTCCGGACCGACCTGCTGCTCGCCGAGACGTGGGCGTTCCGTCCGCCGCACCCGCTCGACATGCCGGTGTCCGTGCTGAGCGGGCTCGCGGACCCGCTGGCGCCGCCGGGACTCGTGGCGGGCCGGCGGCCCCACTTCGCCCGGGCGTTCACGCGCCGGGTGTACCCGGGCGGCCACTTCTTCCCGTTCGACGCGGCGAGCGGGGTGGCGGCCGACGTCGGACGGGCACTGGGGGAGACTCCGGACGCGCCCGCTCAGGAGGGGTTCAGCACAGGCCGAACGGGGGCTTGAGGAAGTCCGGCCGGCTTCCGTCGGCCTGGGGGTGGTGCGACGCGGCGAGGGGGGTGAACACGCTCTGCGGGACCGGACAGTCCCAGGGCAGACCCAGCACCTCGCCGGCGGCCAGCCGGCCGATCTCGTCCGATCCGCGGGCGCCGTGGCCGTTGCCGCCGATGGCGACGGTGAGCGTCCCGTCCTCGTCGGGGTGCCCGATATACGGGTACTTGGACGGGGTCTTCTCGATGATGCAGGCGGCGGAGCGCACCGACTCGGCCTTCAGGCCGGGGACGAGCAGGTCCGCCATGGTCGTCAGGAACGCCTCCTGGGCGGGGGTGATCTGCTGGTCGCGGTACCAGGCGACCATGGCGTCGACGGAGCACAGTTCGCGGACGATGGGCTGCATGCCCGGTCCGATCCGCATGTACCAGCGGCCGTCGGGGTACCGGATGGGCGGCAGCAGGTAGAGCGACATGTTGTCGTCGCCGGTGTCCTCGGGGTCGACGGTGACCACCGTCGGCAGCCGGCGCAGGCTGTCGAGCCGGTCGGCGGCGACCTCGAAGAGCAGATTGGGCTCGGTGAAGGCGCGCAGGGCGAGCTGTAGACCGCCGGGCAGAGCGCCGTTGTGGTTCGAGAAGGCGCCGGTGGCGATCAGGACGCGTTCGGCGGCGATCTCCCTGGTGCCGTCCGCGCCCTCGGCGCGCAGCCGCCACAGTCCGGCGGCGGCGTCCTTACGGATCGAGGTGACCGCGGTCCGCAGCAGCCCCGCTCCGGACCGCCGGGCCAACTCCAGCTGGGCGCGGACCAGGCGGCGCGGGTTGAGATAGCCGGCCTGCTCCCGTTCCAGGAGCCCCTCCACGCCGCCCACCATGGGCAGTTGGCCCAGGTCCGGGAACTCGGCGCACAGTTCGTCCTCGGAGCGGCGCTCCACCGCGATGCCCTCGGCGGCGCACTGCCGCAGGATCCCGTCCGTCCGGTGGCCGATCGACCGGGCCATCAGGACGAGGGAGCCGCACTCGTGGAAGAAGTTGATGCCGGACGCGGTCTCGATCTCCCGGAACCGCTCCTGGGAGCGGGAGTCCAGGGTTCCCCAGACCTCGTCCCAGCCGAGGCGCCGGGTGATCCGCGCCTCGTCGAAGTGGGCGCCGAAGGCATGGCGGCTCGCGCTCGCGCTGTCCTCGGGCTCCGCCGGGCCGATCACGAGAACACGGGCGCCGGACCTGCTCAGATGCCTCGCGGCAGCGGAGCCGAACATTCCGGCACCGACGACCGCGACCTCGACGATCTCCGACATGACCCTCCGAGCTGCTTGGGACCGGCCTTCCGGAGTATCTGACTCCAAGTCACCGGTGTTGCTGCACAAGGGAGTTGAGTCTCTCCGGAAGAAGAGTGGGCACGCTAGCAGCTGATCTGCCGACCGCCTCGGCCCGAGCATACGACCGGCGCCGCGGCTGTCCCGCCGGCGGGACAGCCGACGGGCAAGGTTGTGGTCAACGGCCTGCCGGGGCGCGCCCGGCCACCTCGTCGGCACTCCCGTGCGGATCGGCGTCGCCCATACACTCAGCCCCATGGTGCTCGACGACGACAAGCCGAAGGAAGCATGTGGAGTCTTTGGGCTGTGGGCCCCAGGAAGTCCGGTGTCCCACACGATCTATCTCGGACTCTTCGCGCTTCAGCACAGAGGGCAGGAGTCCGCGGGCATAGCCGTCAGTGACGGCTTGAAGATCTGGGTCGACAAGGGCATGGGCCTGGTACCGACGATCTTCGACGACCACCGGCTGCAGGCGCTGCAGGGACGCGCCGGCATCGGACACACCCGCTACGCCACAACCGGCTCCAGCAGCTGGGCCAACGCCCAGCCGGTGTACGGCAACGCCGCGGAGCTGCACTTCGCGCTCGCGCACAACGGGAACCTCGTCAACACCGAGGACCTGGCACGTGAACTCGGGCTCGGAGCCGACGAGTTCGGCAGCGACAGCGATGTGGCCGCGGCCCTGCTGGTACGCGAGCTGGAGGGCGACCGGACCGCCGACGACCACGCCCTTGTCTCGGCCTTCGCCCGTGTCCTGCCGCGCCTCAAAGGCGCGTTCTCCCTGGTCCTGCTCGCCGACGACTGCCTCGTCGGCGTCCGCGACCCGCGCGGCTTCCGCCCGCTCTTCCTGGGGAAGCTCGAAGGCGACGGCGGCTGGGTGCTCGCCTCCGAGACGCCCGCGCTCGACGTGGTCGGCGCCGAGGTGGTGCGCGAGGTCGAGCCGGGCGAGATGGTCGTCATCGACGCCGACGGAGTGCGCTCCCTGCGGCCGTCCTGGCCCGAGACGCCCGAACCGCGGCTGTGCTCCTTCGAGTACGTGTACTTCGCCCGCCCGGACGGCTACCTGCGCGGCCAGAACGTGCACCGGGTGCGGCAGCGGATGGGCGAAGAGCTGGCCCGCCAGGCGCCGGCCGACGCCGATATCGTCGTGCCGATTCCGGAGTCGAGCATTCCGGGCGCCCAGGGCTACGCCCACGAGTCCGGCATCCCGTACGTGGACGGGTTCATCAAGAACCGCTACATCGGCCGGACGTTCATCGCGCCCACGCAGGAACTGCGCCGCAACGCGGTCCGGATCAAGCTCAACCCGATCCGGGACAACGTCGCCGGTAAGCGCGTCGTCGTCATCGAGGACTCCATCGTCCGCGCCACCACGCTGCGCGAGACGATGCGCATGCTGCGGCAGGCGGACGTCGCCGAGATCCACCTGCGGGTCCTTTCCCCGCCGTACCGCTGGCCCTGCTTCTACGGGATGGCCACCACCGACCGCTCGCAGCTGATCGCCGCGGAGCTGGAGGTGGACCAGATCCGGGAGTACCTCGGCGCGGACTCGCTCGCCTATCTGGAGAGCGACGCGATGCTCCGGGCGATCGACCCGCAGGATCCTTCCGGCCTGTGCACCGCGTGCCTGACCGGCGACTACCCGACGCCCGTACCGTCCTGACGGCGCGACCCGCCCGACGGGCAGGACAAACCACCCCGCGGAACCGAACCACGAGGAAAGGCGCCTCCAGCATGGCCGACCCCACCGTCCGCCCCCCGGCGAGCGGAGTCGATTCCTTCGTCGTCGTGAAGCCCGATGCCGAGGCGGCGGGGCTGACCGGTGCCATCTCCGACTACTGGCGCGCCTTCGGGTACCGGGTCGAGGACCTCGGTACCCGGCGGCTGACTCGGCAGGATGTGTTCCGCCTGGGCACGCTGTCCTCCCGTCGGGCCGCTCCGGTGAAGCACGAGTTCAACGCCCAGTACCTCACCTCCGGTCCGGTGCGGACACTGATGATCGAGGGGCCCGACGCGATTCGGGCGGGGGTCTCGCTGAAGACCACGTTCCGGCAGAACGTCGACGCCTCCGAGCTGTTCAGCCTCATGCACACGCCGGCCGACGACGAGGAGTACTCGCGCCAGATCGCCGTGCTCCACGACGAACCGGCAGGCCCGGAGGAGGAAGCCCGGGAACTCACCGAGGACGAGGTCGCGTCCCGCTGCCTGCTCGACCGCGACACCCTGGGCGCGCTGGTCACCGAGGAGCTGCGCGCGCTGCCCGCCCGGCGGGCGGCGGGCGAGGCCGGGGTGGTCCCGGCCGAGCTGGACGCGGCCCCGTACGACCAGTATTTCGGCATCGTGATCTGGGACGACACGAAGCACTCGGTGGACGACTTCGCGGCGATCGTCCGCGAGGAGCTGCCGGAGCTGCGGGCCGACTGGGCGGTGCGCGTGGCACTGCGGATCAAGGCCCTCCTCCCCGTTCCCGTGGCGGTGCGCAGGGCGCCCGACGCCGGACGGACCTGGCAGGAGCTCACCAACCGGCACGAGCTGCGGGCATCGCTGGTCCGGGTGACCGAGCAGGAGACGGCCGCGCTGCGCGCCGTGCGTGTGGAGGGGAACGACCGATGACCGAGCACGAGACGCAGACGACGTTCGTCATGCTCAAGCCCGATGCCGTCGAGCGCGGGATCGAGGCCGAGGTCCTGGAGATGTTCGCCCGGTTCGGGCTCCGGCCGGAGGGCCGCGTGGAGCGCCGGCTGACGGTCTCCGACGTGGCGGCGCTCGACCACGAGGACGGACGCCACCGCAACCCGGTGCAGTTCGCGGTGAACTGCGCGTACCTCACCCGCAGCCCGGTCGTCGCCTGGCAGATGACGGGTCCCGGCGCCCTCGGCGTCGCGCTGACCGTCAAGGCCCTGGTCCGTCAGCGGTACGGCGACAGCGACCTCGCCAACCTCATGCACGCGGCCGAGGACGTCTGGGAGGCCGACTCCCAGATCAAGATGTTCGCGCAGGGCCCCGCCCCCGTCTCCGCCCCGTACGCGGACACCGACCCCGCCATGCACCGCATGGCCGCCGAGGTCCTGGCGTCGCCCGACGTCCCGCCCGTGGCCGGCGGTGTCACCGGCGACGAGGGCTTCGGGGTGATCCTGCACGACGACGGCTGCCAGTACCTGGACGACGTGATCAAGGGCCTGCAGGGCGGTCTTCCCGGCCTCACCTTCGAGCGCGCCGCCGCCATGGCGATCGCCGTGAAGGTGCGCCGCGACCTGGAGGTGTTCACCGGCACCCCGGCGGAGGCGGCAACCGCCCTGCTCGACCTGGACGGCCAGGGCCTGCCGGTGCTGCTGCGCGAACCGCGCGGCGGCGCGGCGACGGCCTCTCAGACCGCGCGCGGCACCCTGTCGTAGACGTCCCCGGACGACCGGCGCAGACCCGCGTCGGCGAAGTCCCGCACCCGCCCGGCGAAGCTCTGTTGCTCGGCCGGGCTCATGCCGTTCAGGTAGTCCTCGAGGGTCGCGAGGGCCACCAGGCCCGCGAACGGCAGCGCCCGGTCGTAGTCCGCGCGGCACTCCTCGGCCGGGTACGCCAGACCGCAGTGCTCGGTGAGCGTCGTGCGGTAGATCCCCAGCAGGTCGTCCTGCCACGCCCGTCGCGCCTCCGGGGCCAGCGACGACAGCAGGAACAGGGCCACATCGGTCAGCGGACTGCCCCACATCGCGAACTGCCAGTCGATCAGTAGGGCCCGCTGCCGCTCCGGCGGAGCGCCCGCCGGGGTGAAGAGCACGTTCGCGGCCCAGCAGTCGCCGTGACACAGGGAGGCGATCCCGGCTGTGGTGTGGGAGCCGGCGAGCGCCCGCGCCACGTCCAGTTCCCGGAGCGCCCGCAGCGTGTCGGCGGACGGCGCGGTTGGGCCGAAGCCGACCGCCAGTCGCGGCAGTTCGTCGAGCCCCATCCGTACCGCCGCGACGAGCGCCTCCGACCGGGCCGAGTAGAGCCACGGGTACGGGGGCGCGAGCGGATCCGCCCCGCGCCGCGCCGAAGCGGCGTGGAACAGCGCCAGGCAGCGTACGGCGGCGGCCGCAGCGCTCCGGCTCAGCCCGGCGGCCATGGTGCGGGCGAAGCCTGCGGGCGGGCCGACGTCCTCCAGGGCGAGCGCGCCGAGTCCGTCCGGCCCCAGCGCCAACCAGTGGCAGTCCGGCGACACCTTCGGGGCGGCCGGTCCCCGCGCCGCCAGGTACCGGTAGAGCTCCACCTCGCGCCGGCCGATGTCGGTGAGCAAGTTCCCCCACGCGCTGCGGTCGTCGGGCGGCCCCTTCAGGACGAACGAGCGGTCCCCGCAGCGGACCTGGTGGACGCTGCCCATCATGCCGTCCGAGTGGGAGATCGACCGGACGCCGATCTCCTCGTGCCCGGTGAGCCGCCATCCCAGGTGGCGGCGGATCCACGCATGGTCGACCTCCGCCGCGGCGGGGATCAGGCTCCCGTCCTCGGGTCGCACGCGCTCAGCCCTCCGTCTCGCGCGCCCGTCCCGCGGCCCGCGGCAGCAGGCCCTCGGCAGCAAAGCGCTCCAGGTAGCGGGGCAGCAGTTCGCGCAGCGACGGGCAAGCCCCGCTCACGGCCGACGCTCCGGCCCGGGCCCGCCGCACGTCGAGCCGGGCCCGGCGGAAGACCGGATCGGTCGACTCGGTGAACAGCGGCAGCAGCGGGTAGAGCGGGTTGTCGTCCTCGTACCGAACCTCGCCCAGCAGGGCCTCCCAGCGGTGCAGCGGCACGACGTCCAGCGGGAAGCCCGCGCCACGGAGCACGCCGACGAACTCTTCGTAGGGCAGCGGGTCGGGATGCGTCAGGTGGTACGTCCCGCCGGCGGGCTCGGTCCGGGAGAGCTCCACGATCATCCGGGAAACGTAGTCCACGGGGGCCGCGTCGATCGTCGCGTCCATCTCGGGGCAGACGCCCATGCGGACGATGCCCCGGATGAAGCGGTTGAGGAAGTCCCCGGGCTGTCCGCAGCCGCCGGCTACCGCTCCGGTGATGGCGCCGGGACGGTAGACGGAGGCGGGCAGTCCGGCGGCGCGCGCCTGCTCGACCAGTTTCTCGGCCACCCACTTCGTCTCCGCGTACCCGCCGCCGAACTGGCTGTCCCCGTGGGTCAGCGGCTCGTCCTCGTAGATCGTCGCCTGGCGCAGGTAGCCGTAGGCGTCGAAGACGGCGTCGGTCGACACGTAGTGGAACGGCTTGGCCCGGCCGGTCGCCGCGAGACTCAGGAGTTCCCGGGTCGCCTCCACGTTGGCCGGCCGCAACCGGTCGTAGGGCAGCAGGGAGTTCACCTGGGCGCCGTTGTGGTGGACGGCGTCGATCCGGTCGGCGAGCGTCCGCCGGGCCGCGTCGCCGAGGCCGAGCCCGGGGGCGGCGAGGTCGCCCGGTACGCCGATGACGCGGGCGCGTTCGGACTCGTCCACGCCGCCGAGTTCCGCGAGCCGGGCCAGGACCCTTTCCCTGGCGTGCTGTTCGTCGTCCGCCCGGACCAGGCAGTGCACGCGCGCCGAGGTGTGCCGCAGCAGGTCGAGGGCGAGGTGCCCGCCGAGGAAGCCGGTGGCGCCCGTGAGCAGCACGTCGGCGGGCTGGCCCGTGACGGTGTCGCGCGGAACCGTGAATCCGGCGCCGAGCCGGACGTCCGCCTCCAGGCGGCCGGGGATCCGGGGCGCTCCGGGGCCGGGGGCCGGGGCGGGCACGGCGGCCGGGGTAGGGGCGGGCGGGGCAGGGGCGAGCGGGAAGAAGCCGGCGGCGCGCAGTTCGGTGAGGCAGTCCTTCGCCGTCTCGGCGATCAGGCGCACGTCGTCCGGGGTGTGGGCGGTGGAGAGGAAGCAGACCCTGGTCTCCAGGACATAGATCCCCTTGAGCGCCAGCAGATGGAAGAACAGGTCGATCGCCAGCGGGAAGCGCTGGAGGCTGTACACCCCCTCGCCGATGAAGCGGAACATCGAGGAGAAGTACACGATCCGCAGCGGGAAGCCCTCGCGCTGGCAGAAGGCGTTGAAGTCGTCCGCGAGGCGGGTCACGTTCTCGGCGAGTCCCGCCTGGAGCCCGGGGCCCTCCTCGCGCACCCGGGTCAGCACCGCGTGGGCCGCCGACATCGTCAGCGGATTCTTGTTGAAGGTCCCGCCGAAGAACGTGGTCGGCGTCGTGGGGCGCGAGTCGTCCCCGAAGTTCCACTGACCGCCGTCCACGGTGTCCATGAACGCGGCCCGGCCGGCGACCGCCCCGATCGGCATGCCGCCGCCGAGGATCTTTCCGTACGTCACGAGGTCGGCCGTGACGCCGGACCACGCCTGGGCGCCCCCGGGGTGGACCCGGAAGCCGGTGATCACCTCGTCGAAGACCAGCGCGGCGCCTGCCCCGGCGGTGATCTTCCGCAGTTCCCGCAGGAAGTCCACGGGCTGGAGGTCGGGACGGCGGCTCTGCACCGGTTCGACCAGGACGGCCGCCAGGTCGCCGGCGAGTTCCCGGATCGTGGCGAGGCTCTCCGCCGTGCCGTACTCCAGCACGACGACGTCGTCCATCGGGCCGACGCCGATGCCGCGGGCCATCGGCAGGGAGTTGCTCGTACCTGCGGGCAGGGCCAGCGTCTGGTCGGACCAGCCGTGGTAAGAGCCCTCGAACATGACGAAGCGGGTGCGGCCCGTCGCGGCGCGCGCGAAGCGGAGCGCCGCCATCACGGCCTCGGTGCCAGAGTTACAGAACGCCGCCCGGGACATGCCGGTGACCTCGCACAGCAGCCGGGCGACCTGCCCGGCCTGCCGGGCCTGCGGGCCGATGTGGAACCCGTCCTCGAGCTGGCCGCGCAGCGCCTCGGTGACGAAGTCGGGCTGGTGACCGAAGAGGTGGACGCCGTAGCCCATCGAGATGTCGAGGTACTCGTTCCCGTCGATGTCCCGGAACCGGGACCCGGACGAGCGATCGACCACGATCGGGTACGCGATCTCCTTGCACAGCGGCTGGAACGGAGGCATCCGGCAGTTCGTCATGAACGGCCGCTCGCGCTCCGCCTCGTCCTTGGACCCGGGGGTCCGCGCCGCGTAGCGCTCGACGAGTCCCGCCAGGAAGGTTTCCTGGCGGGGCGTCAGCGTTTCCGGGGCGGACGGGTGCCGGGCAGCGGTGCCCGCGCCGCCGAGCGCGCTGGGAACCGAGCGGAAGCTGGGGACCGGCGGCTGTTCCACGGCCGGCTGCGGCGCGACGGGCACGGCTGCCGCGGGTTGCGGTGCGGCAAGCGGCGGCTGCGGCGACCGGGCGGCCACGAGCGCCGCCAGGTCGTGCAGCGTCGTGGCCTCCTCGAACAACTGCTGGAAGGCCAGCACCACCTGGAACCGCTCCCGGACGAACTGGCTCACGCGCATGAACGTCAGGGAGTCCGCGCCCAGTTCGTCGAAGCGGTCGGTGTCGGTCAGGTTTTGCGTCCGCATGCCGAGAAGCTGCGCCACGTGCGCGCGCAGGGCCTCGCCCACGTCGGTGACGTGCGCGGAGTCCGGCCGGGACGGCGCCGGCGGGGCCGGGACGGCAGGGGCCGGCGCGGGAAGGGCCGGGAGGGACAGCACCGGTGAAGCCTCGCTTTCGGCGATCCGGACGCGGACGCGTTTGAACGGGTAGGACGGGAGCGGCACGCGGCGCGGGACGACGGGCCCGTGGGCCGCCGCCCAGTCGACGTCGCGGCCCGCGCACCACGCGGCGGCCAGGGCCGCCGGGTCCCCCGCGCCGGTCGGCGGGGCCGGGACCGCCGTACCGGCGGCGGGCGCCTCGCCGCGGAAGATGTCCGGCCCTTGGGCCCCGCCGCGCAGGAACTCCACGAGCCTGGCGCGCAGCACGTCCAGGTCCGGTGCCACGACCGCGAGCCGGGTGCGGTGCCGCTTCCGCCCGGTCTGGAGGGTGTACGCCACCTCGGCCGGGTCTTCCGGGGCGCCCGGTTCCGCGAGGGCGTCCGTGAACCGCCGTACGGACGCGGCGAGATCGGCCTCGTCGCGGGCGGAGAAGGGAAAGACGCGGCGGACGTCGCCGCTGGCCGGGCGCGCCCCCGGTGCAGGGGCGGGAGCGGCCTCGATCAGGACATGGGCGTTGGTGCCGCTGGCGCCGAAGGAGCTCACACCGGCGATCCGCGGGGCTCCCGCGGGCCACGGCGCGGCCGTGCGCTCGACCGCGAGCGGCAGGCTGTCCCAGTCCACCGCGGTGCTGAGGCGTTCGCAGTGGATCTGCGGCGGGACGACGCCGTGTCGCAGCGCAAGCACCACCTTGATGACGCCGGCGAGGCCCGCGGCCTCCTCCAGGTGACCGATGTTGGCCTTGACCGATCCGATCCGCAGCGGCTCCGTGCGCTTGCCGAGGGCCTCGGCGAGCGCGTGGATCTCGATCGGGTCGCCGAGCGGGGTGCCGGTGCCGTGCGCCTCGACGTACGTGACGTCCTCCGCGTCGAGACGGGCGTTCGCCAGCGCCCGGGTGAGCAGGCGCGCCTGCGCGCCGCCGTTCGGCACGGTCAGACCGGCGCTCGGGCCGTCGTGGTTCACGGCGGTGCCGCGGATCACGGCCAGGACGGGATCGCCGTCGGCGACCGCCCGGTCGAGGCGCTTGAGCAGGAGGACCGCGCCGCCCTCGCCACGGCCGAAGCCGTCCGCGTCGGCGGAGAACGCCTTCGAGCGGCCGTCGGGGGCGAGCACCCGCAGCTTGCACAGCTGCACGGTCTCCTCGGGGGCGAGATGCAGCTTCGCCGCCCCGACCACCGCCGTACCGCACTCTCCCTGGCGGATCGCCAGCACCGCCGAGTGCAGGGCCACCAGCGAGGACGAGCAGGCGGTCGCGACGACCATGCTGGGGCCGTGCAGCCCGAGCTTGTAGGACAGCCGACCCGCCGCGAAGCTCAGCGTGGTGCCCGTGGAGACGTAGGGCTCGTGGCCGAGCTGCGACTCCGCCTGCCGGTAGTGGTCGTTGGTGAACTCGTCGCAGCCGAGGTACACGGCCGTGTCCCCGCCGCGCAGTACGTCCGGGTCGATGCCGGCGGCCTCGATCGCGCTCCAGGTCTCCTCCAGGAGCAGCCGGTGGCGCGGGTCCATGCAGGCGGCCTCGCGCGGCGAGATGCCGAAGAACGCGGCGTCGAAGCGGTCCACGTCGTCGAGCAGGGCCGCGCGGCGGACGTACGTCCGGCCCGGCGCGTCCGGGTCCGGGTCGTAGAGCCGGCCGATGTCCCAGCGCTCGCCCGGGATGTCGCGCACCGCGTCCCGGCCCTCGGCCAGCAGCCGCCAGAACTCCTCGGGCGAGGCCGCGTCCGGGAACCGGCACGCCATGCCGATGATCGCGACGGCCCCGTCCGCGGGCTGCTGTCGGTCGGGCTGCCGCCGGTCGTCGCCGCTCCCCCATAGGTCCATGGGCGCGGCCCCCCCGCCGGTTCGTTCTTCCGTCGGGTCGGTGTGCTCGTCGGCCTCCGCCGCGATCTCCTCGCTGAAATGCCGCTCCTCCAGGTGCCGTACGAGCATGTCGAGGCAGGGGTGGTCGAAGGCGAGCGTGGCGGGCAGGGGTGTGCCAAGCACACCGTGCAGCCGGCCGCGCAGTTCCAGGGCGCCCAGCGAGTCCATACCGAGCTCGGTGAAGCCGCGGGCCGGGTCGACCGGCCCCCGGGCGTCCCCGGTCAGCACCTCGGCCACCGTCGCCGTGACCGCGTCCCGCAGCATCCGGCGCGCCGCTTCCGGCGGAGTCCGCAGCAGCCGCGCCGCGAACGGCGCGTCGGGCGTGCGGTCCGGGGCCCCGCCGTCGGTCCGTGCCGGGCGACGGCGGGCCGCCGCCCGGTCGTTCCGTACGGCGGACAGCACGGCGCCGTCCAGGTCTGCGACGGTGGCGTGGGCCGGACCGCCGCGCGTCAGGGCCGCGAGCGCGGCGAGCGCCGCGTCCGGCCGGAGCGGCGTCTCGCCGGAGTCGCGCAGCCGCTCCCTGTGCTCCTCGGCGAGTCGGGCCGACATACCGGAGCCGGCCCAGCTCCCCCAGCTCACGGCGAGGGCCGGCAGCCCGAGCCGCGCACGGTGCCGGGCCAGCGCGTCCAGGAAGCCGTTGGCGTACGCGTAACTGCCCTGCCCGGCATAGCCGATGCGGGTGGCGAGCGAGGAGAACAGTACGAAGAAGTCCAGCGGCCGGTCCTGGGTGTGCCGGTGCAGGTTCCAGGCGCCGACCGCCTTCGGCCGGAGCACCGCGGCGCATCGCTCGGCGGTCTGGCGCAGCAGGATGCCGTCGTCGAGGGTGCCCGCGCAGTGGACGACTCCGCGCAGGCCGGGGCCGCAGTCGTCGATGATCCGGCGCAGGGCCGCCTCGTCGGCGACGTCGGCGCGGACGCAGTCCACCTGGGTGCCGGTCGCGCCGAGCGCGTCCCAGAGCGGATCGTCGACCGGAGGCCGGCCGGTCCTGCCGACCAGGACCACTCGGCGGGGACCGCCGCGGGCGATGTCCAGGGCGACGCGCAGTCCGAGCGCGCCGGTGCCGCCGGTGATCAGGTAGACGCCGTCATGACGGACCGGGAGACGGCCGCCGTCGCCGGGCTCGCCGCCGGACGGGGCGCCGTTCCACGGCCGCGGACGGGGGCGGTGCACATGGCCGTCGTGGACGGCGAGTTCCTCCTCGCCGCCGGGAGCCCCGCGGGCCAGCAGCCGGGCGACGGCCGCGAGATCGGCTTCCCAGGGCTGGGCGGGCACGGCCACGGCCACGCAGTCGAGTTCGGGGTGTTCCCGGCCGATCGTCCGCGCCAGGGCCGGGAGACCGGACAGTGCCAGCTCGCCTTCCGTGACGGGTGTGCCGAGCGCGCTCTCGCGCGTCACGAACCACAGCTGCCGGACCCCCGGCGCCCCGGCGACACTCTCCAGGATCTCCCGTGCCTCCGTCAGAACGCGTTCCGCCGCACGCGACGGGTCCTTCCCCGAGGACGGCTCGGGTACGAAGACGACGCGCGGCTCCTCCGGACCGCCGGAGGCGGCCGGTCCACCGGGACCGCGCGGCGGGAGCGCCCCGACGCGCGCCTCGTGACCGTACCGGCGCAGCTCCGCCGCGAGGCGGCCCGCGAGCCCGTCCGCCGCGCCGACGAGCAGGTAGCAGCACACCGGCACCGGGTCCTGAGCGCCGTTCTCCTCCGCCGGGTCCAGCGGCTCCCAGACCAGCTCGAAGGCGGGTGCGGGTTCGGCGTCAGCGGGCTGTTCGGGCGCTCCGGCCGGCCGGGACCCGATCCAGTGGCGCTCGCGCTGGAAGGCGTACGCCGGCAGCGGCACCCGACGGCGGGGGAACGGCGCCTCGAAGCCGGCCCAGTCGACCGGCGCGCCGGCCAGGTGGAGTGCGCGGAACGACCCGAGGACGGCCTCCGGGTTCCGCAGCGTCAGGCTCGGCAGCCAGAGCAGCTCCGCGTCGGGCAGGCAGGCCCGGCCGAACCCGACGAGCGTGGGCTTCGGGCCCAGTTCGACGAAGGCCCGCACCCCGAGGCCGTGGGCCGCCCGGACCGCGGGGGCGAACCGGACGGGGGCGGTGATCTGCCGGACCCAGTAGTCGGCCGTCTCCATCTCGCCCGGGCTCACCGGCTCGCCGGTCACGGTCGACACGATGTCGGTCTTCGGGGCCCGGTACCGGATGCCTTCGGCGACGGCCCGGAAGGCGTCGAGCATCGGCCGCATCAGCGGGGAGTGGAAGGCGTGCGAGGTGTTGAGGGCGACGGTGTCGACGCCCGCCGCGCGCAGCTCCTGGCCCAGAGAGTCCAGCACGTCGGCGTTCCCCGAGAGCACCGTGAGGTCGGGCGCATTGACGGCCGCGACAGAGACGGCGTCGCCGTGGTCCACCAGGTACGGCGTCACCCGCTCGACGCCGACGTGGACCTGGACCATCGATCCTTCGCGCGGCAGGCCGCCCATCAGCCGGGCGCGGGCGGCGACCAGCTTCAGCGCGTCCTCCGGGCCGAACACGCCCGCCAGGCAGGCCGCGACGTACTCGCCGAGGCTGTGGCCGACGAGCACGTCGGGGCGTACGCCCCAGGACTCCCACAAGCGGCCGAGCGCATACCCGACGGTGAAGAGCGCGGGCTGCGCGTCAGCTGTGCCGTCCAGGAGGCCGTCGGGGTCTGCTCCGTCCACCAGCGGGATCACGGACCGGCCGGTCAGCGTCCGCAGGACGGCGTCGCACGCGTCGACAGCGGCCCGGAACACCGGCTGGGTGCGGTACAGGCGGCCACCCATCCCCGCGTACTGCGCGCCCTGCCCGGTGAACAGGAAGCCGATCTGCGGCGCCCGGCCCTCGTCGGCCCGGGACACGAGCGCGCCGAAGTCCGGGGCGGCCAGCATCCCGGCCAGCTGCGCGCGGGCGCTTTCGGCGGTGGGAGCGAGGACGGCGACCCGCCGGTCGAAGTGCCGCCGCCCCGTCGCGGCGGTGTGGCACATGTCGGCGAACTCCCGGTCGTCGCGCCCCGACAGCCAGTCGAGGTGGCGCCGTACGCCGTCGCGCAGCGCCTGCGTCGAGCGGGCCGACAGCGGCAGCAGGTGCGCGCCGCGCTCGTGCTCCGGCGGCTCCGGCGCCGCGACGGCGGGCGGTTCCTCCAGGACGACATGGCAGTTCGTGCCGCCCATACCGAAGGAGCTCACGCCGGCCAGGCGGGGGACGCCGTCGGGCGACGGCCAGTCGCGGAGTTCGGCGTTGACGCGGAAGGGGCTCTCGGCGAGGCCGGCGAGCGGGTTGGCCTCGGTGAAGTTCAGGCTCGGGGGCAGCATGCGGTGCCGAAGGCTCAGCGCCGTCTTGATGAGGCCGACCACGCCGGCCGCCTCGTCCAGGTGCCCGATGTTCGTCTTCACCGAGCCGATCGCGCAGTACGTGCCGTCGCGCCGGGCGCTGCGCCGGAACGCCTCAGTCAGACCGGCGATCTCGATCGGGTCGCCGAGCCTGGTGCCGGTGCCGTGGGCCTCCACGTACGAGATCTCGTCCGCGCGCACCCCCGCGTCGCGGTGGGCCTCGGCGATCACGTCGGCCTGGGCGGCGACGCTCGGTCCGGTGTAGTCGACCTTGCCCGCGCCGTCGTTGTTGACGGCCGATCCCCTGACGACGGCGTGAATGGGGTCGCCGTCGGCGAGCGCCGCGGACAGCCGCTTCAGCACCACGACGCCCAGCCCGTTGCCGAAGACCGTGCCGGCCGCGCGGGCGTCGAAGGCCCGGCAGTGCCCGTCGGGCGAGAGCATCATTCCGTCGCGCCACAGATAACCGGTGTGCTGCGGGGTGATGACTGACACGCCGCCCGCCAGCGCCGTGTCGCAGTCACCGGCCAGGATCGCCCGGCAGGCCAGATGCACGGCGACCAGCGAGGTGGAGCAGGTCGACTGCACGTTGATGCCGGGGCCGCGCAGATCAAGCTTGTACGAGACGCGGGTGGCCAGGTGGTCGCGCGCGTTGCCCTGTTCGATGCGCAGTTCGGTGGGCTCGTCGAAGTGCCGGTGGCTCAGGAAGGCACGGGAGCCGAGCTTCACCGGGAGCACGTTGTTGACCAGGTACGTGCTGAGGGCGGCGCCCGCATAGACGCCGGTCCTGCCCTGCCGGGGGTCGATGCCGGCGTTCTCGACGGCCTCCCAGGCGCATTCGAGGAACAGGCGCTGCTGCGGGTCGATCACCGCGGCCTCGGCGGGGCTGTAGCCGAAGAAGGCGGCGTCGAAGCGGTCCGCGTCCGCGACGGCGGCGACCGCGGGGACGAAGTGCGGGTCCTGAGTGCTGTCCTGCTCCAGCCTGAAGAGCTCCGTGTCCGGGAGCGTCCGGATGGACTCGACGCCGTCGCGGAGGTTGGCCCAGAACTCCGTGAGGTCGCGCGCGCCGGGGACACGGCAGGCCATGCCGATGACGGCGACGGCATCGTCGACGGGGTTCGCGGGCTGAGGCTCGGGCTCGCCGTCGGACCCCGGCGCGTCCTCGGGCCGCCGTTCCGACTCGCCCTTCGGCTCCGACCCCGCCAGGAAGCGGGCCAGCGATTCGACGGTGGGGTGGCGGAACAGCGCCACGGCGGGCAGCTCCCTGCCGAGGGCGGTCTCGATCCGCTGGTGTGCCTGGACGAGCAGGACGGAGTCGCCGCCCAGTTCGAAGAAGTTCCGGCCCCGGTCGACGTCCGGGAGTTCGAGCAGTTCGGCCCAGATCCGCGCGACGGACTCCCGCAGGCCGGACAGGCGGTCCGGCCCTACGACCCGCGCCGGCCGGGCTTCCACATGGCCGTCCGGCAGCGCGCGGACGTTCACCTTGCCGCTCGGGGTGAGCGGCAGGGCGTCGAGCACGAGGACGGCCGCCGGCACCATGTGGTCGGGAAGCCGGTCCGCCAGGCCCGCCCGGATCCGTTCGACCGTCGTGCCGTCCGCGTCGCCGTCCCGCAGCACGACGTACGCGATCAGGCGGGTGCGTCCCTTGGCGCCGGCCCTGGCGGCGACGACGCACTCCGCGACCGCCGGGTGCTCCGCGAGGACGGCCTCGACCTCGCTCGGCTCGACCCGGAAGCCGCGGATCTTCACCTGGTTGTCGGCCCGGCCCAGGCACTCGATCGTGCCGTCCGGGCGGTAGCGGCCGAGGTCGCCCATCCGGTAGAGCCGCCGGCCCTGGATGCCGAACGGACTCGAGGTGAACCGTTCCTCGGTCAGTTCCGGCCGGCGGTGGTAACCCCGGGCGAGGCTGTCGCCCTCAGCGTAGATCTCCCCCGTGGCGCCGACCGGGAGCGGCCGGAGCGCCTCGTCGAGGATGTAGAGGTTCATGTTGTGTACGGTCGCGCGGCCGACGGGGACAACGTCCGGCCAGTCGCCGGGATCGCCGGCGAGGGTGTGGGTGGCGACGTCGATGCACTCGGTCGACCCGTAGTGGTTGTGGATCACGCACCCGGTCCGGCGGGCGAACTCGCGGATCTCAGGGGTGATCCGCAGCACCTCGCCGCCGACGATCAGCTCGCGGAGGCTGGTGGGCGCCGGGGCGGTCCGTGCGGCCTGCGCGATCTGCTGCAGGGTCACGAACGGCATGTACCACTTCTCGACGCGCTGGCTCCGGACGAAGTCGAGCAGCGCCATGGGATTGCGCCGGGTGTCCTCGTCGACCTGGACGAGGGTCGCGCCCGTGGAGAGCCCCGCGAGGATCTCGTGGAAGGCGACGTCGAAACTGATGGGCGAGTAGAGGAGCGTACGGGTGCCGGGGGCGGCGAGCCATGCCTCGCGATGCCAGGCCACGAGGTTGGCCAGGGCGGCGTGGTCCACCAGGACGCCCTTGGGCCGGCCCGTCGAGCCGGAGGTGTAGATGCAGTAGGCGAGCGCCTCGGCCGGAACCTCCGCCGAGGGGATGCGCGCGTCCTCGGACTCCGCCGCGTCCGGGCCCGTCCCCGCCGCGTCCGTGTCCGGCCGTACGAGGGTCAGGCCGGCTAGCCGTTCGGCGAGGACCGGGTCACGGTGCGGCGACACGTCGTCCGTGATCAGGACGCGCACATCCGCGTCCTCGATCATGAAGGCCAGGCGCTCCGGCGGGTAGGCCGCGTCAAGCGGGACGACGACGCAGCCGGCCTTTAGTACGGCGAGCACCGCGACGACCTGCTCCGAGGACCGGTCGAGGCAGAGGCCGACCATGGCGCCCGGCGCGGCGCCCGCGGCGGTCAGCCGCCGGGCGAGGCGGTCGGCCCGCCGGGCGAGGTCCGCGTAGCGGAGCCGGGTCTCGCCGAACTCGACGGCGACGGCGTCGGGCGTGCGGGCAGCCTGTTCCTCGACCAGGCGGTGGACGGCGACGCGGCGGTACGGCGTACGGACCGTGTTCCACCGCTCTTCGAGCGCGCCCTGCTCGTCCTCTGCGGTCAGGCTCAGCAGCGTCGCCACGGTGACGCCGGGCCGGTTGAGGGCGGTGGCGAGCAGGCGGTCGAGCTGCTGCGCCGCCCGCGCGACCGTCTCCGGTTCGTAGAGTGCGGCGTTCGCGGCCCAGTCGAGCGCGATGCCCCGGTCGAGGCGCCGGGCGGTCACCCGCAGGTCGTGCTGCACGTACCCGGCCGGGATCTCGTACTCCGCCACCGCGAGCCCGTCCGGCCGGGACAGGCCGCCGACCGGGGGGAGTTCCAGCTCCGAGTCGAACAGGACCCGGAAGAGCGGGGTGCCGTCGGCGGCAGTCTCCTCGTTCGGCGCGTACGCCGCCTCTGCCGTACGCCGGACCAGGTCCTCGAAGGCGTCGTCGTCGCCGATCGGAAGCCGCAGCACGGCGATGCCGCCGCAGGGGCCGAGCAGCGGGCGCGCGGCGTCGGACCCGCGGGTCGAGACCGTCCGGCCGAACGTCGCCTCCGCGTCGGTGCCGTAGCAGCGGAGCAGGACAGCGAAGGCCGCGGTCAAGACCGTGGAGAGGGAGCAGCCGAGCCGTTCGGCGAGCAGCTCCGCCCGGGCAGCCCTGGCCGCGGTCAGCACCTGGCGGTGGGATACGGCGGCGCGGGTGTCCTCGGGCGGTCGCGGTCGGAACACGGGCAGCCCGCTGGGCTCCGGTTCGCCGTCGTGGCAGCCGGCCCGATGCCGCGTGCGCCGGTCCGCCGCCGCGCCGCCCGGGGCGTGCCGTCCGGCGGCGTACTCCCGGTAGGGGCGGGGCGTCCCGCCGCCAGGCGCCCCGTCCGGCGCCCCGCCCCGGGGCGGACGCGGCTCCAGGATCTCCCGCAGGACGTGCAGGAGCGTCGCCGCGTCCGCCACGGCGGCGTGCAGGGAGAGCGCGAGCACGTGGCGGTCGCTCGAGAGGCGGACGAGCAGCGCCCGCCACAGCGGGCCGGTGCCGAGGTCGAAGGGCCGGGCCGTGAACGCCTCGACGATCTCCCGTACGTGGGGCGCGTGGGCGTCCTCGGTCCCGGTCACGTCCTCGACGGTGAGGTCCTGTTCCACGGCGGGGAGCACTCGTTGCACCGGCCGGCCGAGGTCGGTCCGCAGCACGGTGCGGAGGATCTCGTGCCGGGCCGTCACCCTCTGGAGCGCCTGCCGCACTCCGATCTCCGTGAGGGGCCCGGTGAGCAGCAGCGCCCGATGCACGTGGAGCGCGGCGCTGCCGGGCTCCAGGCGGTCGAGGACGAACACACGCTGTTGTTCGGGGGATGCGGCGAACTGCTCGTGATCGGGCATGGCGGTGCGTGGCGCTTTCGTTTCGGCAATTCGGCGGAGGGCGGCGGCTTTCGTGCCGGGGTCGCCGGACGCGGGGGAAGGCTGCGTGCGCGCCCGGCGGTCGGTCAGTCCCGCGCGGAGGGCGGCTCGGGCGCGGTGCCCGGGGCCGGGTCGAGGACCGGCGGGACGCCACGGCTGAGATGCCGGTTGCCCCACTCGGCGCGGCCTGTGACGTCCTCGCCGAACCAGTCGGGGGTGGTGAACTCGCGGGCCTGCGCGACGTCGTCGAACTCGACCTCTACGACCCGGAGCCCCGCGAGAACGCCGGTGTAGACATCTACGGAGGCGGTGGTGCCCGACGCGTCGAGCGCGACGTTCCATCGCTCCTTGTCCAGCCGATCGGGCGCGAGCTCCCAGAGCTGGTCGAAGATCTCCCGCGGAATGGGGAACTCGACCTCCTGGCGGACGTTCACCGACGGACCGCCGTCGGACCGGGGGGCCTTGACCGTCATGAGGAACGCCTCGTCCTTGGCCCGGAGCCGGACCTCGACGCGGGACTCGGTGTCGGTCAGGTATGCCTGCCGGATCGCCATGCGGGTGCTGCCCTCCGGGATGCGCCAGCCCTCCCGTACCAGGAACTTGCGCTCGATCTCCAGGGGTACCACGGGAACTCCATTCCTAGGGACGGGCCGGGGGCGCCGCTACACGACAGCGGGGGACGCCTCCCGGTCCAGGGGGTCGTTGAGCCGGCGCAGCGGGGTGAGCCAGACCAGGCCCATCCACAGCACGAGGCAGCCGCCGGCCAGCACGATGGTCCGGCCCTGGCCGAACCACTGGGCGCTGAAGCCGCCGACGAGCGATCCCAGGGGCAGCGAGCCGTGGGACAGCAGGCGGTAGCCGGCGGTCACCCGGCCGAGCTTCTCCGGCGGGCACATCTGCTGACGGGCGCTCATGGAGTGCACGTTGTAGATGCCGAGGCCCGCCGAATACAGGCCGATGCCCACGACGCAGACCGCCCCGCGCGTCAGTCCCGCAGCGAAGACGGCGCTCGCCGCGACCAGGACCATGCCGACGCCCACGAGCACTATGCCTGCGGTCATCGCGCCGACCCGGGTGACCACCGTGCCGAGCCGGTCGGACACCGCTGCGCCGCCGACTCCGCCGACGGCGCCCACCGCGTACAGCAGGCCGATCTGGAGCGGCGAGAAATCCAGGGTGCCGGCGGCGTAGAGCACGAAGATCGTCAGGTACGCCTGGATGAACAGGTTGGCCACGCCGCCCGAGACCCCGAGCATGAGCAGCGGCTTCGACCGGAGCACGAACCGGAACCCGTCCACCACCATCACCCGCCACTGCTCCCGGACGGGCGGACGCTCCGCGGTCCGGGTCTTCAGCGACGCGATGAGGCCGCCGGAGACCAGGAAGCCGACTGCGTCCATCAGGATGGCGTAGGGCGCGGTGAGGGTCTGCACGAGAAGTCCGGCGAGGCCGGGGCCGACGACATCGGTGACCGAATAGCTGGCGTTGACGGCCGCGTTGCCCGCGACGATCTGCTGCTGCGGAACGATCTGCGGCAGCATCGAGTGGTGGGCGACGTCGCCGAGAGCGGCGAGGCAGCCGGTCAGCGCGCTGAGGACGTACAGCGGACCGAGACTGAGGACGTCCAGCGTGGCGAGCAGCGGGACGCCGAGGAGGAGCACGCCGCGCACGATGTCGCAGAGGGCGTTGACCAGCCTGGGCGAGTACCTGTCGCTGACGACGCCAGCGATCGGCGTCATGAACAGGGTCGGCACGAGGTGGGCGGCGGTGAGCATTCCGAGCTGCGCCGCGTCGGCGCCGAGCAGGGTGACGGCGGTCAGCGGCAGGGCGAGGACCGTGACATGGGCGCCGACGCCCGCAACCGTGATCGCCGCCCAGAAACGACGGAAGTCGCCGTTGCGGAACACCTCACGCCGCCGCGCGGCGGACGAACTCACGTCGCGTCGGCGTCCGCGCAGGCCGGGACGATCAGCTCCCGTGCCACGAGACTGTCGTAGTAGGTGAGAACGTCGTCCTCGCTCACATCGACGCCCTGCTCGGACATGATCTTCCGGGCCGTCGCCGCGGCCTCGGCCCGGGGCCTGCCGTGGGCGACGCCCCACAGCAGGACGCCCTCGCGGCTCAGCTCCACGCCCGCGCCGACCTGCTGCGTGACGACGAAGCCGTCCGAGAACGCCAGCAGCGTGTAGCGGGGGTTGCGGCGGGTGTGCGCCGGCCGGGGGTCGGTGACGGGTGCGTACTGGTAGCCGGTGGCGGCCATGGCCAGGAGGTCCTGCGCGAGCCAGATGTTGCGGGCGACGGCGTCCACCGGGTCGGCCAGGCCGAGGTCCCGGATCACCGCGGACAGCTCCGCGCCCTGCGGGCCGCCGTCACCGAAGGTGCGCGCCCACTTCGCCCAGAGCCACTTGGTGTTGACGTACAGGTCGCCGGCGGCGCAGAGGTACGCCTCCGCCGCGAAGTAGACCATTTCCCGCGACTGGTACTCGGCTGACTGCAGATCGCCGTTGAGCACGGCGCCGGAGACATCCTCGGCGGCATTCTGCGCGTCCTGCGCATGACGGGCTATGAGGAGTTTCCGGAACTCGTCCCCGGCGTCCGTCAGTTTCTTGCTCAGCCGGCCGAGTTCCCCGTCGTCCACGACGATCTCGCTCAGCAGGAAGCGCGTTACTCGGTCGAGCCTGGAACGGCTCGCGAATCCGATCTGCTCGGCGTCGGCGGAAGTCGCCGTGAATGCGGAGAAGCGGTCGATCAGCGATTCCAGATCGCGCAGCTTCAGATATTCGACGTCGACGCGCTGACCCTCGAAGAACAGCTGCTCCTCGGTGTCGCCCTCTCCGTCGTCGAGCACGACGAACAGGTCGATGTCGGAGCACGGCGAGCCCAGTCCGGCCAGCGGCGCGCCACCCGTGTAGATGCGACGGAACCCCTGATTGGCGGCCATGTGCTGGGCCATCCGCGTGCCCCGGCCGCGGATCGCGTCCAGCTTCTCGGCGAACTGCTCGGGGCTCAGCGGCGCGTCGAGGCACCCCGCCGCCGCAAATGTGCGCCCGGCGTCGTTGGTTCCTGTCGCGGTCATTCCAGCCTCCCTTGTAGGACGACGCAGTGAGGGCTGCGGAATCGACCGCAGCCCTCTCCCTGAGTTCTACGAATCAGGGGCGATACAGATGAGTCACTCGGCGATGTCGAGGACCACGTCGGAGGGAAGCTTACCCATATCAATTCACCCCTTTTCAGTGCGAGTTCGGAAATCCGAACGGAACACGACCGGAATCGAGGGGCTGCTCAGGAGGATGCAGTGAGCCATCCGCCGGAGCGCCTCCTCGTTTCGCTGGAACCATATGTCGGCGGTCACCCGGACCGAAAGACTCCGCAGTCCGGTCCCGGCCGGTGGGGACGATCTTCAGGGCCGGGGCCGAGCGAAGAGGCCGGCCGCGTCGAACTTCTCGATGAGCGACCGCCGGTGAGCGGGTGTCATGCGTTTGCGCGCCGCCTCCTCCGCGGACTCCCGGTCCACGCCGTAGTGCCACAGCCGTTCCCCGGTCGCGGTGTCCACCAGGAAGGACCGGTCCTTGGCGGCGGGGCCGCGGACGACGAGCGAGACGGTGCCGGGCTCCGCGAGAGCGCGTGCAGCATCCGGTGGTGCAGGGCGTAGACGGCCCCCGCGCGTTCCTGCCGTACGTGCAGCGCCCGGGGCGCCTCCAGCGGCGTCGCGTCGTCGGCTCCCCGAACAGGGTGTGCCGGAAGGCCCTCTTGAGCACGACGCCCGCGAAGGACCAGCGGTGGTTGTGGAGGAGGTCGTAGCAGCCCGACCAGAAGGCGTGCGGCCGGACGCGTATCCCCGACTCCTCGTCGGTGTACAGCACGACCTTGTCCAGCTGCTGACCGAGCCGGCGGCGACCTCCGCGTCGGGGTGCTCGCACAGTGCCAGGAGTTCGGGCCGGTCCGGGAGCTCGTCCGGCGCCCGCCGGACGATGCCGGGGGCCTCGTCGAGCCGTTCCAGCAGCTTGCGGCTCGCCGCCTCCACGGCGTCCACGTCCTCCCAGTCGAGCGAGCGCAGCGGCTCGACGAGTGATGCGAGATCCTGCACGGATGGCTCCCCTTCGCGACTGCTTCGGCGCGACGTGGATGTCCCGCCGGCGGGACATCCACGTCCAGGGCCGGGCAGGACCGGGCATCCCAGCGACCGTGCCACGACGGGCCGCGCGGGCGGCCAGCGGCCATGGCAACTAGCCCAATCAGGGAGCCGTTCAGGCAGTGGCTCGCTCGCGGAGCTGGGAATGGCGCAGCGCTTCGTTGAGGCGCTGGGCCTCTTCGAGCTGGTCTTCGAGGATGACGATGCGGCAGGCGGCCTCGATGGGGGTTCCCTGGTCGACGAGTTCCCGGGCGCGGGCGGCGATGCGCAGCTGGTAGCGGGAGTAGCGGCGGTGTCCGCCTGCCGAGCGCAGCGGGGTGATGAGGCGGGCTTCGCCGACGGCGCGGAGGAAGCTCTGGGTGGTGCCGAGCATCTCGGCGGCCCGGCCCATGGTGTAGGCGGGGTAGTCGTCGTCATCGAGACGGCCGAAGGAATCGTCTGCTGTCATCGCACCTCTCTGTGGAACGCATGGAGGGGCCCTGGTGCCATCTCGCACCAGGGCCCCGAAGGAACTGCTACACCATCTGCCGGCCCCAGTAATGCGCCGGCCTTCTGTTTCCGCCTGCCTGGCCTGAACACTGCCGGGGGTGCGGGGATCGCGAATGCGTGACCGGAGACCACCTCACTATCGATGTCCTGCGGTACCCGGACCCACTGTTCGTCCGGGCGATCCTGATGGCGCGGGCTCCTCCGTTCTTCCCTCTGATCTATCACTTACCGAACCGGTACTGCGGTACTGCTGGTGGCCTGGAACAGCGCCACTCTCCGGCAGCCAGCCCCGTCGCCGTCCTGCAACAACCCTGGCTTCGGAACTCCACCGCTACACCGTCCTGCACACTGCAACTGCGTACTACTGCCCGGCAGTTCATCTCTGCCGGGCCCTTCTTGATCTCGGCTACGAGAGAAACCATAACTGGCACGCCACCCAATGTCTACTCCAGCCAACACAGATTTCCGCGGGTCCGGCTGCGAGATAGTCGCCCACGAACGGGACAGCGAACAAGCAGACCACTGCCCTGGCCATGACCTTGCCTGCGAAGGCCATCACCAACAGGTACAGGTACAGGAACAGGAACAGCGGCAGCAACGGCATCTGGGCCACGAGCAGCAGTAGGGTCGCGGCCAGCAGGCGGCCGCTGGAGCCGCCAGCCAGGCTGGAGAAGACGATCACGTAGTGCACCAACGGACACAGCAGCACCAGCAGCACCCCGACCCGCACAGCCTGGTCGGCCCCTCGGCGGACCCCTGACCACAGCCCGCGAGAGCATCGACACCCTCGCGTTCAGCGGTGACAGCGGCACCCTCTACGCCGGCAGCGCCCATGTCCCGCTCCAGCGGTACACCGTGGACACCGAGCGCGCGGTGACACGGGTCTGCGAGCGGGCCGGCGGCGCGGACCTCACCCGGGACGCGTGGCGCACGTATCTCCCGGATGTGCCGTACCGCAAGCTCTGCTCGGTCTGAAGGACATCCGGGAGGTACGTGCTTCACGGGGTCCAGGTCACCGGGTCGTACCGGTACCGGCCTTGCCGGACAGCGCGGCCGTCACATCCACGGAGACGTTCTTCAACGGCACGGTGACCTTGAAGAGCACCGGCTTCGCGTAGAAGCACTTCGCTTTGGCGTCGCACGTCTTCGTGTCCCGGTACGGAGTCCGCTCCAGGCGGCTCATGCCCAGCGCCACGTCGCGGATCATGCCGCTGCCGAGGTTGCCGGGGCAGAAGTCGATCGAGTCGAGCACGGTGAGGGTCAGCGCGCGCATGTTGAGGGTGGTCTTCGACTTACCGTTCACGGTCGTCCGGGCCAGAGAGTACGTCCCGGTGATCTTCCGCTGGTCCGGCACGAAGGTGCCGTCGGTGAGTGCCACGCCGCTGAGACCTCCCGCGACGAATCCCGGGGTGGTTTTCAGGTCGCTCCAGGCGATCGGAAGATCCGTTCCCAGGCCCGCCCCCTTGAGGCTGTAGTTCTGCCCGAGCACGGGGGAGGCGGAGGCGGAGGCGGAGGTGAGCTTGCCCTTGAGGCTGTTGACGATCCCGCTGACGGCCTTCTTCGTCTCGCCGGCGTTCCGGAAGTCGGCGAGTACCTGCTTGCCGCCGGCCTTGGTCCGCCCGTGCGTCACCGGGCCAGGCGTGAGGTAGGTCCTGTACAGCTTCTGGGCTTCGGGCATGTCGAAGAGGCCGGTCCACAGCCCGATCACCTCCGAGGCGGTGTCAGCCGCCTTGCGCGCGTCGGCCTTCTTACCGAAGGCCGCGCACTGCGCCGGATCCTGCTTCGGGAACGACGCCCCGGAACTGGAATTCGATGCCGCGTTCGCCGTGGAAGCCGACGCGCCCACCAGCAGGCCCGCGGCGATCAGGGAGAGGGATGCCCGCAGTCTTCTGTTGCTCTTCATGGAGGACTTTCTTCGATGACCATTGGTCAGATTCGTCAGGTGGCTGCTGCCGGGACGTCTCCGACAGCATGACCAAGGCTGGCCGCCCTCGTGTTGTTCGGCATCCCCCTCCACCAGGGCAAACAACCCCGCACCCCGAGGTGACCTGGAAAAGTTTCTCGTTCAACGAGGCAACCTTTGTGACGCCTGTGACCACAACGAGTCGGGTTCAGTCATCGCGGTGCCTGGAGCGGTGCCTGGACTCGCCTTCGTCAGGTGAACGTATGCAAGGAGAACGCCTCACCATGAACAACTCCACGAACGGCGGGCGCCGCGGGCGTCATCGCCGTCGCTGGACCGCCTCCGCTCTGCTGCTCGGGGTGCCCCTCGCCGTCGTGCCGTATCTCCTGTTCACTCAGGACGACTCGCAGGCCGCGACGGTCGACGCCAATGCCTACTACCGGCTGGTTTCCGTACGCAGTGGCAAGGTGCTGGACGTCAACGGCTTCTCCACCGCCGACGGCACCCGCATCCAGCAGTGGACCGACCAGAACACCGCCAACCAGCAGTGGAAGCTGAGACCCACCGGGGACGGCTACTACGAGCTGGTGAACCGCAACAGCGGCAAGGTGCTCGGCATAGCGGGCAACTCGACCGCCCAGGGGGCCGCCGCCGAGCAGCAGACCGACAGCTCCGCCACCTCCCAGGAGTGGCGGATCGACGATGTGAGCGGTTCCGACGCCGTCACCTTCACCTCCCGTAGGAGCAGCCAGGTTCTGGACGTCTCCGGAGGCTCCACGGCCGAGGGCGCGCCGATCATCCAGTATCCCGGCAGGGGCGGCACCAACCAGCAGTGGAAGCTGGTGCAGTCGGCCCAGACCCCGGCGTCCGGGACCGGCAGCACTCAGACCACGGCCACGGCCACGGCCGGACCGTATGTGTGGAAGAACGCCCAGGTGGTGGGCGGCGGTTACGTCACCGGGCTGGTGTTCAACCAGAAGGAGAAGGGTCTGCTGTACGCCCGCACCGACATGGGCGGCGCCTACCGCTGGGACACCGGGGCCGAGCAGTGGATCCCGCTGACCGACTGGCTCGGCGAGAAGGACTGGAACCTGCTGGGCATCGACGCGCTGGCCACCGACCCCGTCGACCCGGGCCGGCTCTACCTCTCGACGGGCACCTACACCAACGAGTGGGCGGGCAACGGAGCGATCCTGCGTTCCACCGACCGGGGCCGTACCTTCCAGCGCACCGATCTGCCGTTCAAGCTGGGCGGCAACGAACCCGGCCGGGGGGCGGGCGAGCGGCTCGTGATCGACCCCGCCGACCACGGCACCCTGCTGCTGGGCACCCGCAAGAACGGCCTGTGGCGCAGCACCGACTACGGTGTGACGTGGCGTCAGGTCTCGTCGTTCCCCGTCAAGGACGGGGCGGGCAGCGGCGCGGGCATCTCCTTCGTGACGTACGGCCCGGCCGGCAGCAACACGGTCTACGTCGGTGTCAACGACACGTCCAAGCCCCTGTACCGCTCCACCGACGGCGGCAGCAGCTGGCAGGCTGTTTCCGGGCAGCCCACCGGCCAGCTGCCGCAGCACGGTGTGGTCTCCGGTGACGGGTCGCTGTACCTGTCCTACAGCAACAGCATCGGCCCCATGGACGCGACGACGGGCTCGGTGTGGAAGTACACCCCGGCCGGCGGCGCGTGGAAGAACGTCTCTCCCCCGCAGGGCTCCTACGGGTTCTCCGGTCTGGCCGTCGACCCGCAGAAGCCGTCCACGGTGATGGTCACCACCCTCGACCGCTGGTGGCCCGAGGACGAGATCTACCGCACCACCGACGGCGGCACGACCTGGAAGGCGCTGGCGGACAAGTCGGCGCGGGACGTCTCCGGCGCGCCGTACGTGGGCGACCACACCGGGCACTGGATGACCGCGCTGGCCATCGATCCCTTCGACTCCGGGCACGCGCTGTACGGCACCGGCAATGGCATCTGGAGCAGCAAGGACGCCAATGCCTCCGACAGCGGTGGCACCAGCCACTGGGCCTCCGGGGCCCGCGGGCTGGAGGAGACCTCGCTGGCGGACGCGATCGCCCCGCCCGGTGGCGCCACCCTCATCACCTCCATGGGTGACCAGGGCGGCTTCCGCTACGCCTCCAACGACTCCCTCACCCAGGTGCCTTCCGGCCGGATCGCGAACCCGCTGATGAGCAGCAGCAGCGACATCGACTTCGCCCAGTCCAGCCCCTCGGTGATGGTCCGCGTCGGCCGTGGCGGCGACCAGGACGGCGCATACTCCACCGACGGCGGCAGCACCTGGAACGGCTTCACCGCCGAACCCGTCCCCAGCTCGAACATGGGCCACGTCGCCCTCTCCGCGGACGGCTCCACCATCATCTGGGCCGAGGACAGCCAGGCCCCCTACCGCTCCACCGACAAGGGAGCCCACTGGACGAAGGTCAACGGCCTGGGCACCGACGCCGTCGTCGTCGCCGACCGCTCCACCGCCAACACCTTCTACTCCCTCACCAACGGCACCCTCAGCGCCAGCACCGACGGTGGCGCGACCTTCACCACCCGCACCACCAACCTCCCCTCCGGCCGCCTCACCGCCGTCCCCGGCATCAGCGGCGACCTGTGGATCGCCGCCGGCGACAGGGGGCTGCTGCACTCCACCGACGGCGGCCGCACCTTCACCACCCTCGGATCGGTGAAGTCCGCCTCCGCCCTCGGCTTCGGCAAGGCCAAGACCGGCACCGACTACCAGGCCCTCTACCTGATCGGCACCGTCGACAACGTCACCGGAGTCTTCCGCTCCACCGACAAGGGCGCCACCTGGCTCCGCGTCAACGACGACGCCCACCAGTGGGGCGCCATCGGCAGCCTCGGCGTCATCACCGGCGACCCCGACACCTACGGCCGCGTCTACATCGGCACCAACGGACGCGGCCTCCAGTACGGCGACCCGTCCTGACCCAGGCGCCATGGTGGGGCCGCAGGGCGTAGTCCCTGCGGCCTGCGGCCCCACCGTACGGGCGTCCCTGGTGCCCGCCCGAGGCTCAGCGGACGCGGTTCGCCAGTTTGGTGGCCCTGTTGAGCAGGTACTCCAGCGGGCCGCGGCGGAAGAAGCGGGACCAGAGCGCCGCGAACACTGTGGCTCCGGCGATGAACGAGAGCAGCAGCGCGGTGGAGGCGGACCGCGGCGGGGCGGCCTCTTCGCCGGGCAGGGCGAGGATGACCAGGATGTGGCCCACGTAGATGGTCAGGGACATGGTGCCGACGGCGATGACCGGCGTTGCCAGCCGGCGCAGCCACGGCAGTCGGGCCAGCGCCACCGTCAGGCACAGGAGCACGGTGATCGCGATGCCCAGGCTGCCGATGAGGTCGAACGTGGAACCGGTGTGCGGCTCGGCCGCCAGCAGCCCCCATGCGTCGTTGCCCCCGAGACCACCGCCGACCGGCGAGTCGAAGGATCCCGAGGATCCCGATGCCGTACCGGGATCCTTCATGGCATCACCCGGGTCCTTCATGGCGGACATGGCGTCCATGACCTTCTGTGCGCCGCCGGTCAGCCGGAGCGCCAGCCAGGAGACGCCGTATCCGAACGCGATCATCGCGGGGCCTACGACGGCCAGTCGGCGCTGGACCGTGCCGGAGGTCAGATCCAGTCGGCCCAGCGTCATGCCGGTGACCACGAACGTCATCCAGGTGATCGCCGGGTAGAGACCGGTGAGCAGGAGATCGAGCACGCCCACGCCGGAGAGCCGGGCGATCGGGTCCCAGGAGTCGATGCTGTGCACGACCGACTCGGTGAGCAGCGCCCGGATCACGTACGCCACCTGCGGCGTGACGAGCGCGAGGGTGACCGCGATGATCGCGAGCGTCCGGGCCCGCAGCCGCAGCAGGGGCAGGGCCAGCAGGAAGTACACCGCGTAGAAGTTCAGGATCCCGGCGCCACCGAAGTTGGTCATCGCCAGCGCGACGCCCACCACCAGCAGGATCAGGGCCCGGATCACGATCCTGGCCCTCGCCTGCCGGCCGGCCGGTCCGGTCTTCGGCTCGAAGCGGCCTGAGATCAGCATCAACGAGAACCCGGCGAGGGTGGCGAACAGAGCCGAGGCCCGGCCACTCGACAGCTCCAGCAGCCAGTCGCCAACGCCGCCCCCGGGCGTCGCTGCGGGGCCGACGTGCACGGCGAACATCCCGAACACGGCCAGTGCGCGGGCGAGGTCCACCGCGACCAGCCGAGCCATCGGCGCGGCCGGCTCCGTCACTGTGGCGGACTCGGAATCGGAATCGGGCGCGGGTATGGGGAACGGAGGCTTCTGCTCGGCACTTTCGATCTCGGTCACCGTGACAACCTCGCCGAGGCGGGAGCGGTCGACCATCCGCCGGGCATCGGAAGTCGCCCCGCCGGTCGGCCGACCGGCCCCCTCCGGTCGGCGGGGTCGGTCCCGGCCGTACACGACGACCAAGCCAAGCTACGGGTACGCTGCCGCCGGCAAGCACCAGCACAGGCGAGGAGCGTCGTGGAGCTGTCGCCGCCGTTGTCGAACCGTCTGGGGAACGCCTGCCTGGGAGCCGTCCCGGCGGTCGGTGCTGTTGCCTACCTGGCGCAAGCTGATACGGGCTTCGCGCGGCTCATGGCCTGTTTCGCTGTGATCGGGTTCGCGGTCCTCTCCGTGCGCGGGTACCGGCTCGGCGTGACGTGTGAGCGCGGGACACTCTCCATCCGCGGCAACCTTCGGACCCGCGTGATCGCGCGAGAGTGCGTCACGCAGATCACGGACTTTCCCGCCGTCAGATGGACGGCTCGCAATGGGGGCAGGCGATGGACTCCCATCACGGCGTTCATGACGAGCCCGAGCGAAGCCTCGGCCACCCGACTCCACAAGGCCCATGCCACAAGGGAGTTGAGACGCTGGGCAGGACGCTGACGACGGGCCGACGCGGCGGCGGCACTCGAGATCGTTCGGCCCGGTGCCTGATACCGCCCTCGTCCGCGTGCCATGTCAGCCCTCGAAGCGGTAGCCCATGCCGGGCTCGGTGATCAGATAGCGGGGGTGGGAGGGGTCCGTCTCCAGTTTGCGGCGGAGCTGGGCGAGATAGACCCGCAGGTAGTTGGTCTTATTGCTGCCGGAGACCCCCCAGACCTCCTGGAGCAGTTGCTTCTGGGTGATCAGGCGGCCCGGGTGGGTGATCAGGATCTCCAGCAGGTGCCATTCGGTGGGGGTCAGCCGTACGTCCCGCCCGTCCCGTACGACCTTCTTGGCACGCAGGTCGACGGTGAATCCGTCGGTCTCCACCACCGTCATCTCGGGTACGAACGGGCCGTCCTCGGTACGGCGCACGGCGGCCCGCAGCCGGGCCAGGAGCTCGTCCATGCTGAACGGCTTGGTGATGTAGTCGTCGGCGCCCGCGTCGAGGGCGGCGACCTTCTCGTCAGAGCCCTGCCGGGCGGACAGGACCAGGATCGGTACCCGGGTCCAGCCGCGCAGGGCCCTGATGACGTCGACGCCGTCCATGTCGGGCAGTCCCAGGTCGAGCAGCACCACGTCGGGCTGGTGCGCGGCTGCCAGCCGCAGGGCCGTGGCGCCGTCGTGGGCCGCGTCGACGTCGTACCGGCGGGCCCGCATGTTGATCACGAGCGCCCGTACGAGCTGTGGGTCGTCCTCCACCACGAGCACCCGGGTCATGGGCGTGCGCCTTTCCACTTGTACGTGCCGGTCATCACGCAATCGCCTTTGCGGCAGCGGGAGTCGGCGGCCCCGGCAGCCGACTCCCGCCCGGGCTGTCGGGTAACGCCATCAGCCCTTTGCCGCGCGGGCCTTGAGGTCCTTGAGCGCGATGTTGAGTTCGAGGACGTTCACCCGGGGTTCCCCGACGAAGCCGAGGGTGCGGCCTTCGGTGTGCTCTCCGACCAGCTTCGAGACCTGCGCGACGGTCAGGCTGTTGCGCTCGGCGATCCGGTGGACCTGGAGGTCGGCGTAGGCCGGGGAGATGTCCGGGTCGAGGCCGGAGGCGGAGGAGGTGACCGCGTCGGCCGGGACCTGGGAGGGCGCGACCTTGTAGTCGGCGGTGGAGTTGTCCTTGACGACCTTGGCCCTGGCCTCCTTCACCGCCTTGACGAGGTCGGGGTTGTCGGCCGAGAGGTTGGTGGCGCCGGACAGGATCAGCTTGTACTGCGTGTTGACCGAGTTGTCGCCGAGGCCGTTCGCCGGCCGGGGCTGGAAGTAGTCGAGGCTGTAGCCCTGTTGGCCGATGAGAGAGGATCCGACGACCTTCCCCTCCGACTCGATCTCCGAGCCGTTGGCCTTGTTGTGGAACAGGGCCTGGCCGACGCCGGTGACGGCGAGCGGGTAGATGACCCCGGTCACCAGGGTCAGCACGAGCAGGGCCCGCAGGCCTGCCCCGAGCAACCGGGCGGTGTTCATGACGGAGTTGTTCATGACAGTCAGCACGCTTTCAAGAAACTACAGCCCGGGGATGAGTGAGATGAGCAGGTCGATGACCTTGATGCCGATGAAGGGCGCGATCAGCCCGCCGACGCCGTAGATCGTGAGGTTGCGGCGCAGCATCCTGTCCGCGCTCATCGGCCGGTACCGCACACCCTTCAGGGCCAGCGGGACCAGCGCGATGATGATCAGCGCGTTGAAGACGACCGCCGAGAGGATCGCGGAGTCGGGCGAGGACAGGTGCATGATGTTGAGCTTGTCCAGGCCCGGGTAGACGGCCGCGAACAGCGCCGGGATGATCGCGAAGTACTTCGCGACGTCGTTGGCGATGGAGAACGTCGTCAACGCGCCCCGGGTGATGAGGAGTTGCTTGCCGATCTCGACGATCTCGATCAGTTTCGTCGGGTTCGAGTCGAGGTCGACCATGTTGCCGGCCTCCTTCGCCGCCGACGTGCCCGTGTTCATGGCCACGCCCACGTCGGCCTGGGCCAGCGCCGGCGCGTCGTTCGTCCCGTCGCCGGTCATCGCGACGAGCTTGCCGCCCGCCTGCTCTCGCTTGATGAGGGCCATCTTGTCCTCGGGAGTGGCCTCCGCGAGGAAGTCGTCGACGCCCGCCTCCTCGGCGATCGCCTTGGCGGTCAGCGGGTTGTCGCCCGTGATCATGACCGTCCTGATGCCCATCCGGCGCAGCTCGTCGAACCGCTCCCGCATGCCCTCCTTGACGACGTCCTTGAGGTGGATGACCCCCAACACCCGGGCACCTTCGGCGTCTTCGACCGCGACCAGCAACGGGGTACCACCGGCCCCGGAGATCCGGTCGGTCAACTCCTGGGCGTCCTGGGCGACTTCGCCGCCCTGCTCGGTGACCCAGGTGACGACTGAACCGGCGGCGCCCTTGCGGATCTTCCTGCCGTCGACGTCCACACCCGACATGCGGGTCTGGGCGGTGAAGGCGATCCACTCGGCACCGGCCAACTCGCCCTGCTCACGCTCGCGCAGGCCGTACGTCTCCTTCGCCAGTACGACGATCGAGCGGCCCTCGGGCGTCTCGTCGGCCAGCGACGACAGCTGGGCCGCGTCCGCGAGTTCGGCCTCCGTGGTGCCGTTCACCGGCACGAACTCCGAGGCCTGACGGTTGCCGAGCGTGATGGTGCCCGTCTTGTCGAGCAGCAGGGTCGAGACGTCACCGGCGGCTTCAACTGCCCTGCCCGACATGGCCAGTACGTTGCGCTGGACCAGCCGGTCCATGCCCGCGATGCCGATCGCGGAGAGGAGCGCGCCGATCGTGGTCGGGATCAGACAGACCAGCAGCGCCACCAGCACGACCATCGTCAGGTGGGTGCCCGCGTAGTCGGCGAACGGCGGCAGCGTGGCCACCGCGAGCAGGAAGACGATGGTGAGGGACGCGAGCAGGATGTTCAGCGCGATCTCGTTCGGTGTCTTCTGCCGGGCCGCGCCCTCGACCAGGTTGATCATGCGGTCGATGAAGGTCTCGCCGGGCTTCGTCGTGATCCTGACGACGATCCGGTCGGAGAGGACCTTCGTACCGCCGGTGACGGCGCTGCGGTCGCCGCCGGACTCGCGGATGACCGGCGCCGATTCACCGGTGATCGCCGACTCGTCCACGGAGGCGACACCCTCGGCCACGTCACCGTCGCCGGGGATGATGTCCCCGGCCTCGCAGACGACCAGGTCACCGATCCTCAACTCGGTGCCGGGAACCTGCTCTTCGGTGTCGCCGGTGAGCCGGCGGGCGACGGTGTCGGTCTTGGCCCTGCGCAGGGTCTCGGCCTGCGCCTTGCCTCGGCCCTCGGCCACCGCCTCCGCGAGGTTGGCGAAGATCACGGTCAGCCAGAGCCAGGCGCTGATGGTCCAGCCGAACCAGTCGCCCGGGTCCTTGAAGGAGAAGACCGTCGTCAGCACGGACCCGACCAGCACCACGAACATCACGGGCGACTTGACCATCACCCGCGGATCGAGCTTGCGGCAGGCGTCCGGCAGGGACTTCACGAGCTGCTTGGGGTCGAACAGGCCCGCGCCGACCCGTCCTTCGGGCGCCTTGTGACCTGTCGGCGCGTCCTGGTGGGGCGCCAGGGTGGGAGTGGACATGGAGTCCTCGTGCTTCTGCGTGTCGGTGGTCATGACGCCAGCCCCTCGGCCAGCGGGCCCAGCGCGAGTGCCGGGAAGTACGTCAGACCGGTGATGATGAGGATCGCGCCCACCAACAGCCCGGTGAACAGCGGCTTTTCGGTACGCAGCGTGCCCGCGGTGACCGGGACCGGCTTCTGCTCGGCGAGCGAGCCCGCCAGCGCCAGCACGAAGATCATGGGCAGGAAGCGGCCGAGGATCATCGCCAGACCGGTCATCGTGTTGTACCAGTCGGTGTTCGCGTTCAGGCCCGCGAAGGCCGAGCCGTTGTTGTTCGACGCGGACGTGAAGGCGTACAGCACCTCGGAGAACCCGTGCGCACCGGAGTTGAGCATCGAGTTCGGCGGTGTCCGCAGGGCCATCGAGGCCGCGGTGAAGATCAGTACCAGGGCCGGCGTGACGAGGATGTAGCAGGCCGCGAGCTTGATCTCGCGGGTGCCGATCTTCTTGCCGAGGTACTCGGGCGTCCGGCCGACCATGAGCCCGGCGATGAACACCGCGATGACCGCCATGATCAGCATGCCGTAGAGGCCGGAGCCGGTGCCGCCGGGCGCGATCTCGCCCAGCATCATGCCCAGCATCGCGATCCCGCCGCCGAGGCCGGTGAACGAGGAGTGGAAGGAGTCCACCGCGCCGGTCGAGGTGAGCGTGGTCGACACCGCGAAGATCGACGACGAGCCGACGCCGAACCGGACCTCCTTGCCCTCCAGCGCGCCGCCGGCCGCCTGGAGCGCCGGACCGTGGTGCGCGAACTCGGTCCACATCATCAGGACGACGAAGCCCAGCCAGATCGTCGCCATGGTCGCGAGGATCGCGTACCCCTGCCTGACCGAGCCGACCATCACTCCGAAGGTCCGGGTCAGGGAGAACGGGATCACCAACAGCAGGAAGATCTCGAAGAGGTTGGTGAAGGGCGTCGGATTCTCGAACGGATGAGCCGAGTTGGCGTTGAAGTAGCCACCGCCGTTGGTCCCGAACTCCTTGATGGCCTCCTGCGAGGCGACCGCCCCGCCGTTCCACTGCTGCGAGCCCCCTACGAACTGACCCACCTCATGGATGCCGGAGAAGTTCTGGATGACGCCACACGCCACCAGCACGATCGCCGCGATGAACGCACCGGGCAGCAGGATGCGGGTGACCCCACGCACCAGGTCGGACCAGAAGTTGCCCAGCTCACCGGTCCGGGACCGCGCGAACCCTCGTACGAGGGCCACGGCGACGGCGATGCCGACGGCCGCGGAGACGAAGTTCTGCACGGCGAGGCCGGCGGTCTGCACGACGTGGCCCATGGCCTGCTCGCCGTAGTACGACTGCCAGTTGGTGTTCGTCACGAAGGACGCGGCCGTGTTGAACGCCTGCGCCGGCTCGATCGAGGAGAAGCCGAGCGAACCCGGCAGTACGCCCTGGAGCCGCTGCATCAGATAGAGGAAGAGGACGCTGACCGCGGAGAAGGCCAGGACCCCGCGCAGATACGCCGACCAGCGCATCTCCGCATCGGGATTGGCACCGATGCCCTTGTAGATCCACTTCTCGACCCGCCAGTGCCTGTCGGAGGAGTAGACCTTGGCCATGTAGTTGCCGAGGGGGACGTAGGCGAGCGCCAGCGCGCCCGTCAGAGCGAGCAGTTGGAGGAAGCCTGCGAGTACGGGACCCATGTCGTGGCTCAGAACCTCTCCGGGAAGATCAGGGCGAGGACGAGATAGCCCAGCAGGGCGACGGCCACGACGAGGCCGACGATGGTCTCGGCGGTCACAGCTTCGTCACCCCCTTGGCGACGAGGGCCACCAGCGCGAAAACCGCGATCGTGGTGACGACGAAGGCCACGTCGGCCATCGCGAGCTCCTAGAGAAGGTTCAGAAATCCGCGAACGGATCGCGCAAGCGGATCGGACGATTCGAGGAAACCCCGCCCCGGGCCGGATTCGGCCGCATTTGACGGGTCCCTTACGGCGGCCTCCACTCCCTTGACGCGACTCTTACGGCGCCTGCGCCGACGCCCACCGGGACAAGTGGCGCCGGGCACATCAGGGCAGCCGGAAGCGCAGTCGGCAGATCACGACGTCGGTCTCCCGCCGCACCGCGTGCGCGACGACCGCGCCCCGCTGGTTCTGCGGCAGCCGCTGTCACAGCCGCTCCGGCTCGGTCTCCGGGACCAGCACGGTGACCCACGTGCCCGGCTCGGCCACCGCGACCTCACGGACGTACGCGGCGATGGGGCGGCCGAGCGAGCGGCGCTCACAGGCCAGCCGGACCAGCGGCACCCCGGGATCCCACTCGGTCGGGTAGCGGACGGCCACCGCGCGGACTCGTCGCCCACTCGTCGCCCACTCGTCGCCCACCTCGTCGAGCAGCCGGCCGTCGTCTCCGACGCGGCCGCTTCCGCCTACCGCCCGCCGGCCTTCAGCCCGCCGCCAGACCCGCCCCGCTCTGCCGGCGACCCGCATCCGGCCGGTCTTAACGGACCCTTGACGCACACGCAGTGATCTCCCATGGCCCGGGCGTCACTCTCCGCTTACGCTGATCTCGCCGTCTGTGTGATGGCCGAAACCCCACGCCGAGCCGCACACCGGGAGAGCACGTCGATGGACACCGCCGAGGGCCCGCCGCAGAGCCGACTGCGAACGTGGATGTTGCAGGGCCTGTCCGACATGGGCCGCCAGGGTGGCCACACCGGGCCCCACGCCGAGCCGGAGCCCCCGCACAAGGGCCAGCGCTGGTGGCGGGTGATGTGCCTGACCGGGGTCGACTACTTCTCCACCCTCGGCTACCAGCCGGGCATCGCGGCCCTCGCCGCCGGCCTCCTCTCCCCGGTCGCCACCGTCGTCCTGGTCGTGGTCACCCTGGCCGGCGTCCTGCCCGTGTACCGCCGTGTCGCGGAGGAGAGCCCGCACGGCGAGGGGTCGATCTCCATGCTGGAGCGGCTGCTGTCGTTCTGGCAGGGCAAGCTGTTCGTCCTGACCCTGCTCGGCTTCGCCGCCACCGACTTCCTGATCACCATCACCCTGTCGGCCGCCGACGCCTCCACACACCTGATCGAGAACCCGCACCTGACCGGCACGCTGCACGGGCAACAGATGATCATCACCCTGGTCCTGGTGGCCCTGCTGGGCGCGGTGTTCCTCAAGGGCTTCCTGGAGGCGATCGGCGTCGCCGTCGCACTGGTCGTGGCGTACCTGGGGCTCAACACCGTGGTCGTGATCGTCGGCATGTACCACGTGCTCACCGAGGGCCACGTGGTCACCGACTGGTCCAGCGCCCTGACCACCGAGCACGGCAACGTCTTCGCCATGATCGGCGTCTCCCTGCTCGTCTTCCCCAAGCTCGCCCTCGGCCTCTCCGGCTTCGAGACCGGCGTCGCCGTGATGCCGCACGTCCAGGGCGACCCCGGCGACACGGAGGAGAACCCGAAGGGCCGCATCCGGGACACCAAGAAGCTCCTCACGGCCGCCGCGCTGATCATGAGCGTGTTCCTGATCGCGACGAGCTTCATCACGACGGTGCTCATCCCGGAGAAGGAGTTCGAGTCGGGCGGCCAGGCCAACGGCCGTGCGCTGGCGTATCTCTCGCACGAGTACCTCGGGAACACCTTCGGGACGGTCTACGACGTCTCGACCATCGCCATCCTGTGGTTCGCCGGCGCCTCCGCGATGGCCGGCCTGCTCAACCTGATGCCCCGCTACCTGCCCCGCTACGGCATGGCCCCGCACTGGGCCCGCGCCGTGCGCCCCATGGTCATCGTCTTCACCCTGATCGCCTTCCTGGTCACCTGGCTCTTCGACGCCGACGTCGACGCCCAGGGCGGCGCCTACGCCACCGGCGTCCTGGTGCTGATGTCCTCGGCGGCGATCGCCGTGACCATCGCCGCCCGCCGCGCCGAGCAGAAGGGCTGGACCATCGGCTTCGGAGTCGTCTCGGCGGTCCTGCTCTACGTCACCGGGGCCAACGTCGTCGAGCGCCCCGACGGTGTGAAGATCGGCGCCTGCTTCATCGTCGGCATCATCCTGGTCTCCCTGGCCTCCCGGCTGGCCCGCGCCTTCGAGCTCCGGGTGACGAGCGTGACGCTCGACGACATGGCGGAACGTTTCATCCGGGACATGTCCCACCGGCGCATCCGCTTCATCGCCAACGAGCCGGGGCGACGGGACAAGGCCGAGTACCGCGACAAGGTCGAACAGATCCGCAACGACAACGACCTGCCCGAGCAGGAGGACTTCGTCTTCGTCGAGGTCACGGTCACCGACCCCTCCGAGTTCGAGGCGGGCCTGACGGTCCGCGGCGAGGTCCTGCACAACCGCTACCGCGTCCTGACCCTGGAGTCCTCCTCCGTCCCCAACGCGCTGGCCGCCCTTCTCCTCTACGCCCGCGACACCACCAAGTGCATGCCGCACATCTACTTCGAGTGGACCGAGGGCAACCCCTTCGCCAACTTCCTCCGCTTCTTCCTCTTCGGCCACGGCGAGGTCGCCCCGGTCACCCGCGAGGTCCTGCGCGAGGCGGAACCGGACCGGGCCAGACGCCCGCGCGTCCACACCGGCTGAGGCTCCGGCCGCCCGCGTCAGCGCCCCGTCAAGATTCACCCGTACGGCGCCAGGACCCCGTAAGGGACGGCCGCGGGGCCCGGTACGGCGCCTACCGTCGGCAGCATGCGACGGAAGGGACTGCTTGCCCCGACCGGCGACCGCCACTGGCGTGGCAGCGCCCGGTTCGCGGTGAGCTGCGCACTGATCTTCTGCGCCATGAGCCTGCTGGTCGACTGGGACGCGGGAAGCCTGACGCCTCTCCGCGCCCTGCTCTGGATCACCCTGTCGGCCATCGTGGGCGACATCCTGCTCCCACAGCGGGTGAGCGCCGGACCCGGCTGGCTGGCTGTACGCACCCCCTGGCGCCGGTACACGGTCCACACGGACGTGCTGGCAGCCGTACGGCAGTACGACGGCGTCTCCTCCCACCTCGTCCTGCGGGACGTCCACGGCCACCGCCTGACACTCGACACCCGGGTCCTCGCCGCCAACCCGCTGCTCTGGCACGAGGTCGACACGGGTGTCCGCCGCTCCCTGGAGCGCGGAACGCTGCGCCAGGGAGCGGCGGTCGTGGCGCGTCTGGGACATCGCATCGACCAGGAGACCGCCCGGGCCGTGCTTCGGGCATCGGGGCTCTCCTGATGGCGGTGCCGTCGGCCTTCCCGTAGGGGGTGGGAAGGCCGACGGCAACTCATAAGGGCTCGAGCGTCGCTAGGAGGCGTCTCGTACCGTGCCGGTGAACTGCGGGCCCTCGACCGACTCTCCGGCGGGGTCGTAGGTCCAGAGGCGCAGGTGAAGTGACTCCGTGTTCTCGGTCAGCTGGTCGGTGACGGTGGGTACGGGCACGTCGATGCTCAGGCTGCCCGCGGGTACCTCGCCCATGAGCAGCGCGCCGTTCGGCAGGGCGGACAGCGGTCGCTCCGGATCCGGTGCGGCTCCGAAGTTCTCGTCCAGCCACGTCGCGGGGACGTCCTTGGTGGACAGTTCGGGGCCGTCGGCTACGGGCAGCAGCTCCAGGTCCGTCCACGTGACGACGTCGGCGACCGCCGAGAGGCTGATGCGCCAGACCAGTGGCTGGCCCTCGGTGACCTGGTCGGCGACCGGGGTCATGGTCACCGTGGGCTGGGGGTCGTCGTTCTGGGCGGTGACGCCGCCCAGGTAGGAGCCGATCACCGCGCCCCGTACGGTCTTGACGGCCACCAGGTGGTTCGTGTCGGAGCTGTAGCGGGTGTTGCCCTCGACCGTCACCGGTACGTCGACGCGGCTACCGGCCCGGACCTTCACCGTGCGCGCGACGGGAGTGGCGCTGCCCGGCTCGGCCACGAACAGCCGGACCTCGCCGCTGCCGGACCCGGACACCCGTACCGGCACCTGGTAGGTGCGCAAGCCGGAGTCACCCTCCTTGACGGTCAGCCGGCCGACGTCCACGCGCGCCAGTTTCGCGGGCTCGACGACGGGGGTGCCGGGGCGCCAGCCGTAGGCGTCCACCAGCCATGCCGTCCCGGATCCGGTACGAGGGGTCAGGCGCAGGGTCTTCACCTGGCCGAGGTCGATGCGCTTGCCGGTCTCGGGGGACAGGGGTACGCGGACCTCGCGCGCCCAGTAGGAGGAGGTACGGGAGGTGCCCGGCACGCCGTCGACGCGGACCCGGCCGAGGTTCGCCCGCTTGCCGGAGGTGTCGCTGAGGGCGATGTCCAGCTCGGTGCCCGTGGAGTTCGGCGGGACGATCACGCGCAGGCTCAGCGACTTCGCGCCGGACAGGGCGACCGGGCGGGCGGGGCTGAGCGTGGTGGCGGTGCCGGAGCTGCTCCAGTTCATGGCCAGCGCGTACCGGTCCGGCTCCTTGCCGGGTGTCACCCTGCGCCACTGGGTGAAGTGCGGGGAAGCGGTGCCGAGGGCGGGGTCCAGGCAGGAGACCTTCGGGTCCGGGTCCACCTGGGCGCACAGCCGGCCGCCGGTGACGGTGGCGGAGGAGCCGGGAAGGAACGTACCCGAGCGGGCGGCGCCGACGGCGTGGGTGAGGACGCGGGCGGGTCCGGCGGAGGCGGCGCGCGCGCCGGATCCGTCGAGCAGCGGGCGGACCCGGTCGTCACCGGCGACGAACAGCCGGGCCGCAGCGGCTATGTACGTCGAGCCCGCCTTCTGCTGCTGCTCGGCCGTGAGCCGGGTGGCGGTGCCCGGCGAGCACAGCGGGTCGTGCTCGTCGCCGCCGTACGAGAAGTCGTCGCCGGACGGTGCGGTGGCCTGGCCGGGGGTCCACTCGGTGTTGAAGTAGTTGTGGTTGGCGCCCGTCATGTAGACCGCGCTGTGCAGGGCCCTGCCGCGGCTGACCCCTCGGGTGCCGTCGACGTAGTACTCGCCCTGGAGGTCGATGACGTCTCCGTCGCAGCCCGGCAGGATCGTCACGGACGGCACGTCGGGTGCGGGGTTCTGGCCGAAGATCGTGGGGCCTATGAGGACGGTTCCGCGTATCTTCCAGCGGGTCGGACCGTCGTAGCCGTCCTGGTCGGCGGGCGGTGGGGTGAGGCTGTCCAGCGCGGCCCGGTCGACGCCCTCACCGCCACGGGAGTGGCCCACCAGCAGCACCCGGCCGAGGTCGGCGCGGGGTGCCCGTCGTACGACCTCGGGGGCCGTGGACGGGTCGGCGGCCCAGTCCGCCCAGTGGGCCAGGTGCAGCCGTACCAGCGAGGAGCGGGCCTGGGCGCCGGCGTCGTCGGCCTGCCAGTCCTGGGCGTTGACGGAGTTGGCCGAGATCGAGACCGTCACATAGCCCTGGGAGGCCAGGAGTTGCTGGTCGTGCAGGTAGCCGCGGTAGCTCGGCACCGGCTCGTAGTCGGCCGGGCACGGCCATTCGAGGGTGGAGTCGTCGCCCTTGAAGCAGGTGACGTGGCGCCCGTGCAGGAACAGCGCGAGCGGGCGGCTGCCGGTGGCGCCCTCGGGGGCGACCACCACGGCCTTCATCTCCACGTCGGTGTCGTAGCCGGGCAGATGGACCGACGGCAGGGTGTACTCGCCGCTGGTCGTACGGAACGAGCCGGCCACGCCGGGGTCGACCTTGTTCACGTTCGCCGCCCGGGGCAGCCGCGAGGGACCCGACGAGCTGCCGGCGCTACGGCGCTCACGGGCCGCGGCGTTCACTCCGGCCGCGTCCAGCCGGCGGCCTGCGGCCTCGACCCGCAGATCGTCCGTCCTGCCGAGGCGCACCCCGTCGAGCGGAAGCCGGAAGGTGCGTCCGTCCGCGGCGGGTCTGGGGGTGCCCAACAGCCGTTCCCCGCTGAGGAACTCGACCTGGGCATCACCCACCGGCACCTTCTCGGGCGAGCGCCATACGAGCTCCGCCGAGTTCCCGGAACCGGTGGTCAGCCAGCCCTCGGGAAGCCCCGGAGACACGGGAGCGGTCGGCCGCCCGGGCTCCGGTTCCGGCGAGGCCTGCGCCGTTCCCGGCGACGCCAGCGCCAGCGCGAGGACCGCTGTCACAGCGGCCGTCACGCGCGAGACACGGATCACTTCAGTTCCTCCTCATGGTCAGTACCCCGGGCACCCCACGGGTCCCGGGCTCCCCCGACGCACCAAATGCAGCACATTCGAACACCCTGTCACCTCCTCGCACGGCATTCGCACAAATTCCGCCCCTTCCGTACAACAAGACACGTGCAACCAGGTGGAGTTGGCCTGCCGGTGAGTCCAACTCCCGCGTAACCACGCATGGATAAAGGGCACGCTTCGGCCGGGTTGAAGACATTTAGCGAGCATGCTAAGTATTGTCCGTGGACAGAGACACCGGCGGTGCGGACTCGGCCGTCTACGACCGTGTCTTCGCCGCGCTCGCCCATCCGGCCCGTCGGCAGATCCTGATCACCCTGCACTTCGAGGGCGGGGCGATGGGTGCGGGCGAGATCGCGCGGATGTTTGAGCATGCCTGGCCGACCACCAGCAGGCACCTGCAGGTGATGGTGGACGCCGGCCTGGTGACGTACGAACGCCATGGACGGACGCGGACCTACCGTGTGAACCGGCCGCGCGTGGACCTGGTCGCCGACTGGCTGGGGCTGATCCGCGAGACCGGCGCGTCACGGCCGACGTCTGACGACGAGACGACTAGGAACAGCCCATGACCAACGACGACCCGATCCTGTTCCGCCTCAACGTCGAGGTCGCGAACCTCGACGAGGCGGTCACCTTCTACTCGACCCTGCTCGGCACGACCGGCCGCAGACAGGCGGGCGCGCGGTGCTACTTCACCTGCGGTGCGGTCACTCTGCAGGTGCTCGATGTCTCCGGCCACAGCGCCGTCAACCGGCTGCCGAAATCGCTGTACTTCACCGTCCGAAGCCTCGGCGACGTGTTCGAGCGCGCTCGAGGGCTGGGATGCCTGTCGACCGAGGACGTGTACGGAGCCTCGGCCGGTGAGATCGCCGTACGGCCATGGGGCGAGCGGTCGTTCTACGTCGACGACCCCTGGGGGAACTCTCTTTGCTTCGTCGAAGCGGGGACGGTCTACGAGGGGTGAGGCGGGTGAGTCACGGCAGTACTGGCCCCTTCTTGTGGTGGCGGGGCACGGCGTCCTGGGGGAACGTCAGCTGCTGGCTCATCCACTGCAGGGCCGGGGGCATCTCCTGCACCCAGGTCGGGAAGTTGTGGCTGCCGTGCTCGGGCAGGATCGACACGACGCGCATGGGTGCCCTGACGGCTCGAATGAACGCCTGCGTCTGCGGATAGCCGCGTTCACCGTGCTTGCTCTCGGCGACCAGTACGGAGACCTGGGGAACCGGCAGGTGCCGCAGCCTCCACATCAGGTCGTGGCCGTTGCTCCGCTCGGCGCGGTCCGGTCCGCTGCCGAAGAGGTTGCCGGTCGTCGGGTCGTCCTTGACCTTGTAGTCGGGCGACAGGGCGGCGGCCGTCGTGTACACCTGGGGATCGCGCATCGTCAGCTGAAGGGCGCAGCTGCCGCCGGAGGAGTAGCCCATGACGCCCCAGGCGCTGGCGGCACGGCCCACCCGGTAGGCGGACTTCAGGGCGTCGGGCAGATCCCTGGCCAGGAAGGTCTCGGTCTGCGGGCCGCCCGGTACGTTCACGCACTCGGTGTCGCGCGGCGGGGCGATCGTCGGCCGGATCATCACCATGACGGTCGGCTGCATCCGACCGCTCTTCTGCAACTCACCGGCGATCTGGGGCACCCGCAGATGCTGCGCGAGGTTGAAGATGCTGCCCGGGTAACCGCTGAGCGCCACGATCACCGGGAAACGCTGCCGTTGGTACGCCTTCTGGAAGTACTGCGGCGGCAGGTAGACGAAGGCCGGGTCGACCACGCCGGTGCGGCGTCCGATGATCTTCACGGACTCCACTCGCCCGCTCACCGCGGCAGGACCGGTGGGCAGTCCGCTGACCTGGCTCAGCTGCTCGTCGGTGGCCGGCTGCACCAGCGCCCCCTTCAGGGCGACGTCGCTCGCCGTACCGACTCCGCCGGTGACGCCGGCCTCCCCCGCCTGTGTCACCCCTACGGGGGCGGTCTCGACGCGGCCGAAGAGTTCGCCCCACGATCCGAAGAACTGGTACGACGAGTTCAGCCAGCACGCGAACGCCGCGATGATCACCACCTGGGTCGTCCCGATGGCCACCAGTCGTCCCAGCACCTGCCACAGTCCCTGCCGGGCGAAGCGTGGCCACGACCAGACCAGCAGTGCCACACCCACGACGGCGAGGGCCGCCATCACATACACAGTCGTCTCGCTGGTCAGACCCATACCGGTTGATACCCGATTTCCCTACCCGTGCGGTTTCCTTCACACAGAAGGAGGGCTATTGCACCCTTGGCGTTCCCCAATCAGCGCAAATGGGGTGAAGGCGAGGGTCCATTCGTGTCCTGGGCGCACCTCGCGGGCCATCGGCCGCCGGCCCGCACCCGGAAGCCGGACGGCCGCGCCGGGAACAGTCGGTCCGGTCGGCACGGTTGCACCGACGAGGGACCAGCGCCGTACGGGCCCACCTGGATCATTGGATCAATACGTGTTTCCGCAGGAGGACTGACTTCATGACTGACCGGCCCTTGACGCTCATGGCAGTACACGCCCACCCCGACGACGAGGCCACCGGAACCGGCGGGGTCCTCGCGCGGTACGCGGCGGAGGGCATACGCACGGTTCTGGTGACATGTACCGACGGCGGTTGCGGTGACGGACCCGGGGGCGTCAAGCCGGGCGAGCCCGGGCACGATCCGGCGGCGGTCGCCCTGCTGCGCCGGCAGGAACTCGAGGCGAGCTGTGGGGTCCTGAAGATCAGCGACCTGGAGATGCTGGACTACGCCGACTCCGGGATGATGGGCTGGCCGAGCAACGACGCCCCCCATTCCTTCTGGCAGACCCCGGTGGAGGAAGGCGCCGCCCGGCTCGCGGAACTCATGCGGCACTACCGGCCCGACGTGGTCGTCACCTACGACGAGAACGGCTTCTACGGCCACCCCGACCACATCCAGGCCCACCGCATCACCATGGCGGCGCTGGAGCTGACCGACCTGACACCGAAGGTGTACTGGACGACGATGCCCCGCTCGAAGATGCAGCAGTTCGGCGAGACCATGCGTGAGTTCCAGGAGGACATGCCGGAGCCGGATCCCGCCGAGGCCGCCGCGCTGGCCGAGATCGGCCTCCCCGACGACGAGATCTCCACGTGGGTGGACACCACCGAGTTCAGCGGTCAGAAGTTCGACGCGCTGGCCGCGCACGCCAGCCAGGGCGAGAACATCTTCTTCCTCAGGATGGGCAAGGAGCGGTTCGGCGAGCTGATGGGCATGGAGACCTTCGTACGCGTCCGGGACACCACCGGCGCGACCGTACCTGAGAAGGACCTTTTCGCCGGACTTCGCTGACACGCCTCCCGGACCCCGGCCGGCCGGCTGGCCTGCTGGCCGACCGGGGTCCGGGAAACGGTGTTCAGGATTGGCTCAGCAGCCAGTGTCGTTGTAATTCCAGAACGCATTCCTGGTCTGCGGTCCGGCGATACCGTCGGGAGTTCCGGCGTTGAAGCCGACGGCGTTCAGGAACTTCTGCAGCGCCGTGATCGTGTTGGGCCCGACGGCCCCGTCGACGGTGCCGGCGTTGTAGCCCCAGGCGTTGAGCATCCGCTGGGCCGCCTTCCAGCTGTTGGTGCCCAGCTGTCCGTCCTCGGTACCGGCGTTGAAGCCCCACGCGTTCAGGCAGCTCTGCCAGTTCCTGGCATGGGCCGCGTCCAGGCCGAGGTTGTTCACCGCGAGGATGGCGGCATGCGGGCTGCTGACCGCGGGCTTGGTGGCCTGCTGGGGGGCCGCCACGCTCGCGGTCGCACCCGCGAGACCGCCGGCGGCGATGCCGACGACGGCGCTCGTGGTGACGAGTGCCCTGACCAGAGAAGATCTCATCGCTTCCTCATTCCGATCGACTGTGAGGCGTTGACGCGACCGCCGGCGCCAGGCGTCCGCGCCGGCCGTCCGCGCCGACTCAGCGTGCCAAACTCATGCGCCCAAATCCTGTGAAAGTTCGACCCAATTTCTCGTATGACTCAGTTCAGGCCATATTTCCCAGAATTCTGCGTACGAGATTGCGTTGAGTTCCCGTCAGCGGCGGTTTTGCGAATTCCGGCCGGTATTCACGCAGCAGGAAATCCGAAAAGGGCGGTCCGGCTACCAGCGCAGCGGAACGGCGGCGAGGTGGTCGTTTTCACGCTCCGTTACACGGACGACATGCCCGCGGTGACCGGCAGTCGGACGGTGAACGTGGTCGATCCCGGGGTGCTTTCCAGGGTGACGCTTCCGTCGTGTGGGCCTCCGTCACCGCCGCCACGATCGAGAGGCCCAGGCCGGTGCCCGTGCCGCCGTTCGCGTCCTCGGGGCGGCGGCGGTCGGCGTGGGTGAAGCGTTCGAAGACCTTGGACCGGACGTCCGCCGCGACGCCCGGCCCGTCGTCGTGGACCTTCAGCAGCGCTGTCGTGTCGTCGGCTTCAAGGGAGACGGTCACCGTGCTGCCGACGGGGGTGTGCAGGCGGGCGTTGGCCAGCAGGTTGGCCAGCACCTGATGGAGGCGGTGGGTGTCGCCCGGCACCGTCACCGGCTCTTCGCGCAGCTCCAGCAGCCAGCGGTGTCCGGGGCCCGCGGCCTGGGCGTCCGTCACCGCGTCGAGGACGAGGCGGGTCAGGTCGACGGGCAGGCGTTCCAGGGGGCGGCCGGCGTCCAGGCGGGCCAGGAGCAGCAGGTCGTCGACCATCTCACCCATCCGGGCCGCTTCGGCCTCGATGCGCTCCAGCGCCCGCGTCACCTTCTGGGGGCTCGCCCCGGTCCGGCTCAATCTCCGTCACCGGCTGCGGGTCGACTCCGTGCACAAGGAGGCGCCGGGCGTGTACTCCGTCGTCATCAGCGGCCGACGGCTGCCCGAGATGGGCGTACGGCCGGGGCAGTTCCTGCGCTGGCGGTTCCTCACCGAGGGGATGCGCTGGACGTCCACGCCGTACTCCCTGTCGGCGCCGCCGCGCCCGGACCTGCTGCGCATCACCGTCAAGGCGCTCGGCGACCACAGTGCCGCCGTCCCGCTGCTGCGGCCGGGCACCCGGGTGTGGGCGGAGGGCCCGTACGGGGCGCTGACCGCCGACCGGCAGACCACGCACAGGTCCCTGCTGATCGCGGGCGGGGTCGGTGTCACCCCGCTGCGGGCCCTGTTCGAGACGCTGCCCGGCGACGTCACCCTGCTCTACCGCGCCCGTACGAACGAGGATCTCGCCCTGGGTGGTGAGCTGGAGGCAGTCGCACGGTGGCGCGGAGGCAAGGTGCTGTACGCGCTCAACGGTCCGCAGGGCCGGCGCCCGGACCTCACCGCCGACGCCCTGCGCGCCGCTGTTCCCGATCTCGACTCCCACGACGTGTACCTGTGCGGCCCGCACGGGTTCGCCCAGGACCTGTACGCGGAACTGCGCGGCGCCGGGGTCCCCGACCGCCGTATCCACCACGAGTCCTTCGAGCTGTGAGGCCGTCTTGCACACGTTGAGGAAGAACCGCCCGCTGCGCCGCATCGTGCTGGCGAGCGCCGCGACCGTCTCCGGGATGGTGATGCTGCTGTCGCTGAAGCCGCATACGACGCCCAGTGTCGCCGAACTCGCGTCCACTCCCGCGCCGTCGAGCAGTTCCAGCAGTTCGAGCGGTTCCAGCACGTCGGGGGGCGGGGCGAGCGGGTCGGCCACGGGTACGCGGACCCTCACCGGGGACAGCGTCCAGACCCGGTGGGGTCCCGTCCAGGTCCGGGTCACGGTGACGAACGGGAAGCTCACCGACGTCACCGCGGTCACCTACCCGCAGGAGAATCCGCGCGACCAGCAGATCAACTCCTACGCCATCCCACAGTTGACCAGAGAGGCGCTCACCGCCCAGAGCGCCGACATCGACACGGTCTCCGGGGCCACGTACACCAGCGACGGCTACCGGCAGTCGCTGCAGTCGGCGCTGGACTCCGCGAACGGCTGAATCAGCTCACCGAGCTCACCGATTTGACTGATTTGACCGAGCTGACCGAGCTGACCGAGCTGACCGAGGTGACTGAGCTGGCCGAGTTCACCGTTCACCTAGTTCACCTGGTTCACCCCGCCACCGTGGTGCTCTCGACCTCCAACCTCTGACCTCTGACCTCGTCAAAGATCGCCTAGAAGTAGGAAGCCACCAGGTCGCGGTCCACCGTGATGGTGTCGCGATCCAGTGCGGGCAGCCCTAGGTGGTCACAGATCAGTCGGGTCAGCTGCTCCTCGTAGGTCTCGTTCTGATGGTCCAGTCCGGCCGCCGTGATGAGAGGAGCCAACTTGTTGGGCCAGTATTCTCCGACGTGGTCAGGGCCTTCGTAGTCGATGCAGGACGATATCTGGCCGTCCTTGTAGTGGTACGCCTTGGGCCTGTGGGCCTGGGCAATGCTCGGGTTGGGAAAGAACACCATCAGCTCAGCGCCCTGGGGACACAGCCCGCGATAGTCGATCTCGTCGTAGTCGTCCTGGGAAGGGTTGAACATGTGGTGCACGATCACGCCCCAGTCGCCCGGTGCTGGGTCGTTGCCGTGGGCGAACGGCGGCCGGCGCCGTGCGGACAGGCCTTCGGCCATGGCGGCCAGGCTGGTCCCCTTGAAGTAGACCAGGACGGTTTCGTCGTCCCTGTACCGGCCGTCTTCCATCCACGCTATGACGCCACACTCGATCCAACTTGTCATGCTCAGCAACATAACCGGCGCTACTGACATACAGCAGGCTGTGCCTGGACGTGCCGAGCAAGTCGACCGCCGAGAAACCGCCAGCTCAGCTACACCGGCAGCGTCTACATGCTGGTGGCCGTGCACAGCGGGCTGAACCTCGGAGTGCTGAACAACGCGACGACGACCGGAGCGGCGGTCGTCCAGCTGACGGGCACGGGCGCGGCGAGTCAGAAGTGGACCGTCGGCTGACACCTCCCGTGCCGGCCCGAGCCAGGACGAAGAGCCGGGCCGAACACGAACGGCCCGCTGCGACCGACCCTGTGTTCCAGTGGTTGTCGCAGCGGGCCGGACCTCGCCGTGCCGAGGCCGGTCAGCGGTAGGTGTTGTTGGTGGTGTGCTCGCCGGCGAGCCAGGAGGCGAGTTCGGCGCGGGCGGTGCGTCGGCGTTCGGCGTCGCTCGCCTCGATGCCGGGCGCGTCCAGGGTGAATTCGAGGAGCAGACCGTTGGGGTCGCTGGTGTAGAGGGAGCGGCAGTAGCCGTGCTCCAGGACGTAGGTCTCGTCGGGCCGCCAGGCCGCCTTCTCCAGCCGTTCGGCTATCGCGTTCTGCACGTCCTCGGTGACCTTGAGGGCGATGTGCTGGAACGGTGAGTGCGGCATCTCGGGGCCGAACTGCTTCTGGTCCTCGGGGTCGGCGAACTGGAAGAAGGCGAGGGCGCTGCCGTCGCCGAGGCCGTAGAAGGTGTGGCAGTACGTGCGGACCGCGCCGAAGAGTTCGTCGGACTCCTTCCAGGTGGCGACGAGGGGCAGGCCGACGATGTCCTCGTAGAAGGCCCGGGTGGCCTCCTGGTCGCGGGTGACGTACGCGTTGTGATGCAGCCGTGAGGGCAGGGCCGCGGTGCTGGACGCGGTCGAGGGTGCGGGGGAAGCCTGGGTCATCGTCGACTCTCCTTGAGTTTCCTTGGTCCGCCGGGCAGCGGCGACGGACCGAGCGACGGACGCCTGTCCGCCAGACGGTCGCTCTCGTTACCTTCGTGCGATCCGCCCGTAACGTCAAGAGAATCGCGGGAGCCGATTCCCCGGATGCGGCTTTCTCCACAGCTGTGGACGGCATGCGGACAGCGGGCAGTAACCTGAACACCCAGCCGAACGACTGTGAGGGGCCTCAGATGCCGCGTACCGGTACCGGGCCCGACTTCATCGAGGCGTTGGCCCGGGGACTCGACGTGATCACCGCGTTCGCTCCGCAGCGCCCGGTGATGTCCCTCTCGGAGCTGGCTGCGGCGACCGGCCTGGCCCGTCCGACCGTCCGGCGGATCCTGCTGACCCTCGAGGAGCTCGGGTTCGTCCGCACCTCGGACAGGGGCTTCGCGCTCACCCCGCGCGTGCTCGACCTGGGCGCGGCGTACGTCGGTTCGCTGGGGCTGTGGGACGTCGCCCGGCCGCACATGGAGCGACTGGTGGAGCGGACGCGCGAGTCCTGCTCGGTCGCGCAGCTCGACGGCAGCGACATCGTGTACGTCGCGCGGGTCGCCGTACCGAAGATCGTGACGCTGTCCGTGCAGATCGGCACCCGGTTCCCGGCGCTGCAGACCTCTCTGGGCAAGGTGCTGCTGGCGGCGCTGGATCCGGAGCAGCTGGAGAAGACGCTCGCGGAACCGACCCGGTCCGGGCTGACCGCGCTGTGGCGGCCCGGCCGCGAGGAGCGGGACGAGGTGCTGCGCGAGGTGCGGGCCCGGGGCTGGGCGCTGGCCGACGAGGATCTGGCGCTGGGTATCCGCTCGGTCGCGGCGCCCCTGCGGGACGGCGCGGGCCGGGTGATCGCGGCCGTCAACGTCAACGCCCACGCCGCCGAGACCTCGGTGGAGAAGCTCCGGGAGGAGCATCTTCCGCTCCTGCTGCAGACGGCGGGCGACATCAGCTGCGACTTCGCCCGCCTCGCCACCCTCCCGCAGTCGGTGAGCCCCGCCAGCCTCTGATCCACCCCCGGCCGGCCCGTTCCCGACGGCCCGCGAGCCCGGCCGGCGCTCCCGCGCCCGTAACGCGCCCGCACCGCGTCGGTCGGTGAATTGTTTCCGGGTCCTCGCCTCGTCGTCGTTCGGCGTGCCACAATCGAGATCGGCGGACAGATGTCCGCTGTGCGGTCGGAGGGATGGATTCATGGAGATGTCCACAGGGTCGGCAGCTCCCGGCGGGCGCGTCGGGCCGCTGTCCGGGCTGCTGGTCGCCGACTTCTCCCGCGTGCTGGCGGGCCCCTACGCGACGATGCTGCTGGCCGATCTCGGCGCCGAGGTCGTCAAGGTCGAGTCCCCCGCCGGTGACGAGACCCGCTCGTGGATGCCGCCGACCCGGGGTGAGACGTCCACGTACTACCTGGGCGTCAACCGCAACAAGCGTTCCATCGCCCTCGACCTGCGCGCCGAGGACGACGCCGTGGCCGCCCGTGAACTGGCGCACCGCGCGGACGTGGTGATCGAGAACTTCAAGCCGGGCGCGCTCGCGAAGTACGGCCTGGACCACGCGAGCGTCGCGGCCCGTAACCCCGGGGTGGTCTACGCCTCGATCAGCGGCTTCGGGCCCGGCGCGGGCGCGCACGTACCCGGCTACGACCTGATGGTGCAGGCGATCTCCGGTCTGATGAGCCTGACCGGCGACCCCGAGGGCGAGCCCTTCCGGGCCGGTATCTCCGTCTTCGACGTGATGGCGGGCAACCACGCGACCATCGGCATCCTCGCCGCGCTACGGCACCGCGACGCGACCGGCGAGGGCCAGCACGTCGAGGTCAACCTGCTGTCCTCGGCACTGTCCGGCCTGGTCAACCACAGCTCCGCCTACGTGGCCGGCGGCACCGTGCCCTACCGGATGGGCAACGCCCACCCCAGCGTCTTCCCGTACGAGCCCTTCCCCACCGCCGACCGGGATCTGATCGTCGCCGCCGCCAACGACGGCCAGTTCAGGCGGCTGTGCGAGGTCCTCGGCATCCCCGGCATCGCCGACGACCCGAGGTTCGCGCACAACAAGGACCGCACCGCCCGCCGCGAGGAACTGCGGCCGATACTGGTGGAGCGGCTGGCCACCCGGGGCGCCGCCGACTGGTTCGACGCCCTGGTCGCCGCCGGGGTACCCGCCGCCCCCATCAACACCATCGACGGCGGCTTCGCCACGGCCGAGCGCTTCGGACTCGACCCCGTCGTCGAGGTCGGCGAGGGCGAACGGGCCGTCCCCATGACACGTCACCCGATCACCTTCTCCGCCACCCCGGCCCGCTACGAGCTGCCGCCGCCCGAACTCGACGAGCACGGCCCCGAACTCCGCAAGTGGCTCACGGCACCGAGCACCGCGCGCACGAACGGGGAGGACTCCCGTGACTGACCAGACGCCGTCCTACCCCACCGCGCTGGGCGCCGCCAGCCGCACGTCGATCACCCTCCTCGGCACCGACCTCGCCCGCGATGTCATGGGCGAGGTGGGATTCGGTGAACTCGCCTACTGGCTCGCCACCCAGCGCCGCCCCACCCCCGGCCAGGTACGGGTCTTCGAAGCCGTCCTCGCCGCCCTCGCCGACCACGGCTTCACCCCCACCGCGATCGTCACCCGCCTCACCTATCTGTCGGCCCCCGACTCGGTGCAGGGCGCACTCGCCGCCGGACTGCTCGGCGGTGGCTCCCGCTTCCTCGGGGTCACCGAGGACACCGGGACCTTCCTGCACGAGGTCATCGCCCGCCAACGCGGCCCGCTGCCGGACGACGAGGCGGGCTGGGACGTCCTCGCCCTGGACACCGTACGAGCGCGGCGGGCGGCCGGACTGTTCGTGCCCGGCCTCGGTCATCACGTCCACAAGGACGGCGACCCGCGCACCCCCCGGCTCATGGAGATCGCCGCCGAGGAGAAGCAGTTCGGCCCGCATCTGTCACTGTTCGCCGCGATCGGCCGAACCCACCCCCAACTCCTCGGCAAAACCCTGCCGTTGAACGGTGCCGGGGTGTGCGGAGCCGCCCTGGCCGACCTCGACCTGCCCATCCCGCTGCTGCGCGGCTTCGCCCTGCTGGCCCGTACCGCAGGGCTGATCGGGCAGTTGGCCGAGGAGATGCGCAACCCCGTCGCCAACGACATCTTTCTCTCCGTGGACCTGAACAACCGGCCCGTCGACCCCGATCCGCACCCCGGCAACCTGCCGTGAGCCGGTCCCCGGCGCGCGAGCCCGTCGTCGTCCTCGTCCACGGTGCCCACCACGGCTCCTGGTGCTGGGAGGAGGTGACCGGCCTGCTGCACACGGCCGGCGTCCGCAGCCGGGCCGTCGACCTGCCTCTCACCTCCTTCACCGACGACACCGAGGCCGTCCGCGCGGCCGTAGGCGAGGCGGCAGCGCACGGCCCCGTGCTGCTGGTCGCGCACAGCTACGGCGGCCTGCCCGTCTCCGCAGGCGGGCACCTGGCCGCCCGTCTGGTCCACATCGCCGCGCGGATGCCGCTGCCGGATGAGTCCCCGGCCGGGCTGACGCCCACCTGGAACGACCCCGCCTTCCACCGTTCCGTACGGACAGCCCCCGACGGCACGGTGACCCTGCTGCCGTCCGCCCGCGAGGCGCTCTACTCCGCCACGCCTCCCCGGTACGCCGAGCGCGCGGCGACCCTCTGGCGGCCGATGCGCAGCCGCGTTCCGGAGACGCCCCTCGACGACCCGGCGTGGCTGACCGTACCGAGCGCGTACGTCGTGTGCGCCAAGGACCGGACCGTACGACCCGAGGCCCAGCGCGTCTGCGCCGACCGTGCCGACGTACGCCTCGAACTCGACTGCGACCACTCGCCGTTCTACTCCGCACCCGACCAACTGGCCCGGTTCCTCGCCGCACAGGCCGCTCTCCTCGAACTCAACTGAGAGCGGCCCGGTTGTCCGCGAACCACACCGGAATTGTCCTTGATCGGTAACGGACGCATCCTCGGGCCGTCTTTCCTCGTCATGTCAGGTGGTCGCGAGGCGACCGACGATCGGCGTGGAACTGCGGGAAAGCGGGGCGGACATGGCACGGCACAGTGGCGGGCGAGGCTGGTACGGCAAGGTACTCGGCGCCGCGCTCGGGGTGACGTTGCTCGCCACGGGCGCCTCGATGTGGACCGCGCAGGCCGGTGCCCTGGGCGGTTCGACCCCGAAGACGACCACGGCGGCCAAACCGGCCAGTGCCGTCAAGCCGGTCGCGGTGACCATCGTGCACGCCTCGGACAAGGGGGCACGCGGCGTCAACATCACCATCGACGACGGCCCCGACCCCGAGTGGACCCCCCAAGTACTCGACGTACTGCGGGAGTTCGGCGTGAAGGCCACGTTCTGCATGGTGGGGACGCAGGCGGAGGCCCACCCGGACCTCGTGAAGAAGGTCGTCGCGGCAGGCCACCGGCTGTGCGACCACTCGGTGTCGCACGACACCACCATGGACAAGAAGTCCGAGGCCTACCAGTCGCAGGAGATCCTCGACGCCGAACGCATGATCACCGAGGCGTCCGGGGGCGTACGCCCGATGTACTACCGCGCGCCCGGCGGCGCGTTCACCCCCTACAGCCGCAAGCTCGCCGCCTCCCGGGGCATGCGCCCGCTCGGCTGGAACGTCGACACCAAGGACTTCGAGCGGCCCGGCACGGACGCCATCGTCGCCACCGTCGAGCGGGAACTGCCCAACGGGCCGACGCTCCTCTTCCACGACGCGGGCGGCGACCGCTCCCAGACCGTCGAGGCCCTGCGCCAGGTCCTCCCCCGGCTCAAGGAGCAGGGTTACGTCTTCGGCTTCCCGGTGCGCTGAGCCCCGGCCACGTAACACCACTGGGCCCGGTCGCGACTTCCGCGACCGGGCCCAGTGGTGTTACGTGGTGCAGTGATTGAGAGTCAGGACAGGCTGGTGTAGCTGTTCCAGCCGGTGGCGATCCGGGCCTTCGTGCCGAAGGTCGCGGCCGTCGTCCCGTTCCAGCGCCACAGGGCGCCCGCGCTGTCCCGGCCGAGGAGGTCGGGACGGCCGTCGCCGGTCAGGTCACCGGGTACGGCCAGGGCGTTGACGCTGATCCCGCCCGCGATCCGGACCCGGGCACCGAAGGCACCCTTGCCGTCGCCGAGCCACCGCCACAGCACACCCGAACCGTCCAGCCCGACCATGTCACCGATGCCGTCACCGTTCAGGTCACCCGCACCGACCAGCCGGGTGTAGCCACCCTGGCCTCCGACCAGCTTGTCCCGCTCGGTCAGGCCACCCTTGCCGTCGGCGGAGTACCGCCACAGGACGCCGGTCTTGTCCCGGGCGATCAGGTCGGCGCGACCGTCGCCGGTCAGATCACCGGGGGAGGTCAGAACGTTGTACGCCCCGAAACCCGTGCCGAGCACGCTGTGCGGCGGGGTCTTCGGCGTGAACGCCTTGCCGCAGGTGCCGTCGTACCGGGTCAGCTGACCGGCGGAGTTCCGGACGAGGAGGTCGTTGCACGCATCCCCGCTCAGGTCACCGAACGGCACGAACGTCGACGAGGTCGGCCAGCCACCGGCCAGCGCCTTGCGCGCACTGTCGATGGTGCCGCGCCCGGTGCCGGGCTGGACAGCCAGTCGGCCCGCGCTGTCGAATGTGACCAGGTCACCGATGCCGTCCCGGCCGAAGTCGTGGCGCTCCGTCGACCGTACGGGGACCTGATTGTCGTAGAGCACCGTGTCCTCCGTCGCGCCGTTGGCGGGGCGGGCGGTCAGGGTCACCCGGTAGGTGCCGGTACGGACCAGTGAGCCGTTCTCGGCACGTCCGTCCCAGGTCGCGGTGAGCTTCCCGCGCGCCGGACCGCCGGTGACGGTCCGTACGACCGCGCCGCCGGAGGCGGTGACGGTCAGTTTCCAGCTCGCGGCCGGCCTGTTCAGGTACCAGACGCCCTCGAACCCGCCGCCCTGCCGCAGGTCCACGGAGGCCGGGACGGTCGCGTCGGTCGCCGTGAACGGCGAGGTGGTCACCTGCGGCCACTTCACCGTCACATCACCGGACGCCGTCGAGTAGGCGACCGGACCGCCGAACCGGTCCACGTTCCAGAACCGGCCACGCAGATCGGCGGGAGCGTATGCCGGGGACGGCAGCGGGCCCAGTTCATCGGTGCCGACCTTGTCGGCGGGGACCGCGCCCTCCAGGTAGGTGATCAGCAGCTTGCCGGCCGCGTCGTCCTGGGAGACCAGATAACCGTCGCCCAGCCGGGCGTAGCCCCTCGGTACGTCCGTCTCCGTCCCGTCGAACTGGTCGTAGACGACCGCTCGCTTGTTCGGACCGCAGGACAAGTAGACGTGCCGGCCCACGACCTGCAGATCGGACGGGGGGCAGGAGCCGAGATCCAGGCTCTCCAGCTTCCGCATCGACGGCAGCGAGAACTTGTCGAGATAGGTCGAGCCCCCCGAGTTCCTGGGCGTCCACAGCGTGTCCCCCCACAGGGCGGCGGCCGGCCAGGTACCGGTGGCCAGCACCTTGTTCCCGTCCCGCACCTCCGCGGTGTCCCCGCGCGTGCGGACCACACGGTACGAGGCGGACGCCGCCACGATCGCCGCTACCCGGTCCTGGGGGTTGGCGATGCTGCCCAGCCCTGTACCGGTGAACCGCAGGCACTCCCCGTAGCACTCGGTGAAGAACGGGTGGTCGGGGTCGTACACCTCGTACCCGAGGTCGCCCAGGTTCTCCGGCGGTGCGGCGGTCAGCTTGCCGTCCGCCGCGAGGGACAGTGCGGAAGCGGTGAGATCGGTGCCGGAGTACGCGTCGGGCGCGTCCGCGTGCTCGGTACCGAGCAGCAGCCGCCCCTGGTCGACCGCGACGCCGCCGGCCTCGTACACCGAGACCGCGGGCAGCGGTGACACCGGCTCGACGGCCGGGACCCCGTCCGCGCCCAGGGTGACATGCTGGATCGCCCAGTGCTCGGCGTCCGCACCGCCCTCGATGGAGAAACTGCCGTCGTCGCCGTCGACGAAGTTGCCGGTCGAGGCGGCCAGCAGCGTCCGCGTCGGACCACCGGTCACCGGCACCGCGAGGATCGCCTTCTTGCCGGTGTCGGGGTACAGCAGCCAGTCGCCGATCGCGCGGGCCTTGAGGCGCGCCTCCTGCGGAACGTCGATCAGGTGCCCGGGGGTCGCCGGATTCCGGCGGTCGACGACGTACAGCTGCGAGTTGTTGAACCCCTTGTCGATGGCGTAGAAGAGCACCGTGTCGCCGGCCAGGTGGGGGTATTCCAGGAGGCCGAAGTCGTCGCTCGGTACGTACGTCATGGCGGCGGTGTCGAAGTCGACCAGCGCGGTGCGCCAGGGACTGCTGCCATCGGCCTGCTTGTACCAGAACGCGCCGCCCCGCGTGTCCGACGCCGGTTCGTAGACGGTCCCGCTGAAGTCGTCCCCGACGCCGCTCACCAGCCGGTCGACCGGCTGCCCGCCGCCCACCGGCATCTCCAGCAGGTGGAGCGTCCACTTCCCGGCGACCTGGCGTGCGACCAGCAGACGGTTCTCGGCGAAGACTCCGGTGACCCGGTCACCGGCCGGCACATAGAACCGCGTCACCTGGTTGGTGGCGTAGCGCCGGATCTGGAACACGTTCGTCGTCCCCGACGGCTTTTCCAGACCGAGGCCGCCGTTGTAGCGGTTCAGGTCCGCGCGGCCGAATTCCCTGGTCGAGCCGTCGCGGCCGATCCACGTCGCCTGGGAGTCGGTCAGGGACGGCTGCGGAACCGACAGGTATCCCGTGTCGTCCGCCGCCGCCAGGAACGCCTGCCTCGGCGCCGCCCGGTGCACGCCGGTCAGCGTGACGGTCGGCATGCCGTCACCGTCCGCCGCGACGGCCGGCCCCGACGCGAACTGCAGCAGCCCGGCCGTCATCGCCAGAACCGCGGCGGCCGCCACCGCCCCGCTCTTCGACCTGCCCGTTCTTCCTGTTCTTCGCGCCGTACTCGAAGTCACGCGTTTCATGCCTGCCACCCCCGTGTGTCGCACTGGTCAGTACGCCGGCGATGTGCCGCCGCCGCTGTCAGAAACGGCGACAACTCATGCCACGCCCTGTCAGACTCACGTCAACGCCAAGAAGTTGTACGGGAATTGGGCGCTGAGCCCCAGCCCTGCCCCCTCAACCACGGCTCAACTACTGCGCCACTGGGCCCGGTCGCGACTTCCGCGACCGGGCCCCGTGGTGTTACGTGCTGTTGCGTGGTGGTGCAGTGGTGGAGGGTGGTCAGGACAGGCTGGTGTAGCTGTTCCAGCCGGTGGCGATCCGGGCCTTCGTGCCGAAGGTCGCCGCCGATGTGCCGTTCCAGCGCCACAGGGCGCCCGCGCTGTCCCGGCCGAGGAGGTCGGGACGGCCGTCGCCGGTCAGGTCACCGGGTACGGCCAGGGCGTTGACGCTGATCCCGCCCGCGATCCGGACCCGGGCACCGAAGGCACCCTTGCCGTCGCCGAGCAAGCGCCACAGCACACCCGCGCTGTCCAGGCCGACCAGGTCGCCGGCACCGTCACCGTTCAGGTCACCCGCACCCACCAGCCGGGTGTAACCACCCTGGCCCGCGACCAGCTTCACCCGAGCCGCCAGGCCACCCTTGCCGTCGGCCGAGTACCGCCACAGCACCCCCGCCTTGTCACGCGCGACCAGGTCGGCGCGGCCGTCGCCGGTCAGATCACCGGGGGACGTCAGCACGTTGTACCCGCCGAAACCGGTACCGAGCACCCGTTGCGGCGGGGTCTTCGGCGTGAACGCCTTCCCGCAGGTGCCGTCGTACCGGGTCAGCTGACCGGCGGAGTTCCGGACCAGGAGGTCGTTGCACGCATCCCCGCTCAGGTCACCGAACGGCACGAACGTCGACGAGGTCGGCCAGCCGCCGGCCAGCGCCTTGTGCGCGCTGTCGATGGTGCCGCGACCGGTGCCGGGCTGAACCGCCAGCCGGCCCGCGCTGTCGAAGGTGACCAGGTCACCGATGCCGTCCCGGCCGAAGTCGTGGCGCTCCAGCGAACGCACCGGCACCTGCTTGTCGTAGAGCACCGTGTCCGTCGTCGCGCCGTATGCCGCCCGAGCGGCCAAGGCCACCCGGTAGGTGCCGGTACGGACCAGTGAGCCGTTCTCGGCACGTCCGTCCCAGGTCGCCGCGATCTTCCCGCGGGTCAGGCCGCCGGTGACGGTCCGTACGACCGCGCCACCGGGGGCGGTGACGGTCAGTTTCCAGCTCGCGGCCGGCCTGTTCAGGTACCAGACGCCCTCGAACCCGCCGCCCTGCCGCAGGTCGACCGAGGTCGGCACGGTCGCGTCGGTCGTCGCGAACGGGGAGAGCGTCACCTGCGGCCACTTCACCGTCACATCACCGGACGCCGTCGAGTAGGCGACCGGACCGCCGAACCGGTCCACGTTCCAGAACCGGCCACGCAGATCGGCGGGAGCGAGCGGCGGGGACGGCAGCGGGCCCAGTTCATCGGTCCCGGCCCGGTCGGCGGGGACCGCGCTCAGCAAGTAGGTGACCAGCAGCTTGTCCGACTCGTCGTCCTGGGTGATGAGATAGCCGTCGCCCAGCTGTCCGTAGCCTCGCGGCACGTCCTGCACCCACTGTTCCTTCTGGTCGTACACCCCCGCTCGTCCGTTCGGACCGCAGGACCAGTAGACGTACTGGCCCACCACCTGCATCTCGGTCGTCTTGCAGGGCACGTCGGTGGTCACGCTGTCCAGCTTCCGCATCGACGGCAGCGAGAACCTGTCGAACACGGTCGAGCCCCCGCTGTGCCTGGCCGTCCACAGGGTGCTCCCCCACAGGGCGGTGGCCGGCCAGGAGCCGGTGGCCAGCACCTTGTTCCCGTCCCGCACCTCCGTGGTGTCGCCCACGCGGACCACCTTGTACGAGCCGGACGCCGCCACGACCGCTGTCACCCTGTCGGGATGGGCGACCTGGCTCTCGCCGGTGCCGGTGAGCCGCAGGCACTCCTTGTAGCACGCGACGTGGATGGTCGCGTCGGGGCCGTCGAGGCCGTCGGGATCCGGCACCTCGTACCCGAGGTCGCCGAGGTTCTCCGGCGGTGCGGCCGTCAGCGTGCCGTCGGCCGACAGGGAGAGCGCGGATGCGGTGAGGTCGGTGTCGGTCGGCGGGCCGGTCCCGTCCACGCGCTCGGTGCCGAGCAGCACCCGCCCCTGGTCGACCGCGACGCCCCCGACCTCGTACACCGAGACCGCGGGCAGCGGTGACACCGGCTCGACGGCCGGAGCTCCGTCCGGGCCCAGGGTGATGTGCTGGACCGCCCAGTGCTCGGCGTCCGTGCCACCCTCGATGGAGAGAGTGCCGTCGTCGCCGTCGACGAAGTTGCCGGTCGAGGCGGCCAGCAGCGTCCGCGTCGGACCGCCGGTCACCGGCACCGCGAGGATCGCCTTCTTGCCGGTGTCGGGGTACAGCAGCCAGTCGCCGATCGCGCGGGCCTTGTCGAGGACGGAGTCCGGAACGTCGATCGGGCGGGCGGGGGTCGCCGGATGAGCACGGTCGATGACGTACAGGCGCGGGTTTCGGAAGTCTTTGTCGACCCCCTTGTAGAGCACCTTGTCATCGGCCAGGCGGGGGAGGTACAGGCTGCCGAAGTCGTCGGTCGGCACGAGCGTCATCGCGGCGGTGTCGAAGTCGAGCAGCGCGGTGAGCGAGCGGTCCTGGTTGTCGATGTCGCCGTCGTGGTCGGTGTCGGACAGGTACGAGAACGCGGCCCCCCGCTTGTCGGACACGGCGGAGAGGGCGTACCCGCCGAAGCCGTCCGCCCCGCCGCTCACCGGCCGGTCGACCGGCTTCCCGCCGCCCGCCGGCATCTCCAGCAGGTGGAGTGTCTGCTTCCCGTCGACCTTGCGGTTGACCAGCACTCGGTTCTCGGCGAAGGCACCGCTGATCCCGTCACCGGCGTTCAGGTAGAACCGCGTCGCCTCGCCGGTGGAGTAGCGCCGGATCTGCATCACGTTCGGCGTCCCCTCGGCCCTTTCCAGCCCGAGGCCGCCGTTGTACGCGAGCGGGCGTTCGCGGCTCGGGAAGTCCCTGGTCGAGCCGTCGCGGCCGACCCACCTCGCAGGGAGCTCGGCAGTGTACGTGTCCGGTATGGACAGATACCCGGAGTCGTCGGCGGCGGTCATGAACGCCTGTCGCGGCGCCGTCCGGTGCGCGCCGGTCAGCGTGACGGTCGGCATGCCCTCGCCGTCCGCCGCGAGGACCGGCCCCGACGCGAACTGCAGCAGCCCGGCCGTCATCGCCAGAACGGCAGCACCCGAGACCGCCCCGGCCTTCGACCGGCCCCTTCTTCGCGCCGTACGCGGAGTCGTGCGTCTCAAGCGTTCCACCCCCATGTGTCATCCCGGTCAGTGCGCCGGCGATGTGCGCGGTCACCGTCAGGAACGGGCCCCGGCTCATGCCGCGCCTTGTCAGACTCCCGCCGACGCGAACGGTTGTACGGGCAGCAGTCATGACCCCTGCGACACCGCCCCTCGCAGCGAGGTGGCGGTGGCCGTGGGGGTGGCTGTGGGGGTGGGGGTAGCGGCGGAAGCGTCGGGATTCATGCGGACGGCCTGCTCCGCTGGCAGCCCGCCGCCCGTGCTGGTGGACTCCGAGCAGCAGGCATTGCCATCGATCGAGAACGGTTCTCGCCATGACGATCATCATCACGTTCGACTTCCCGGGCACCACTCAGGCCCAGTACGAACAGGTCACCAACCGGATGACCGGGGGGCGCCGTCTCGAGAAGGCCTCGGACTGGCCCGTGCCGGGACTGATCTCCCACGCCGCCGGCCCCAGCCCGACCGGCTGGTTCGTGACGGACGTCTGGGAGTCCGAGGACGCGTTCCGGCAGTTCGGGGAGAAACTCGCCCCTCTGCTGCGGGAAGCCGCGATCCCCGAAACGGAACCGAAGATCTACCAGGCCTTCAATGTGGTGACCGGCTAGCACCTGTCCGGCTGATCCGGTCGATCCGGTCGCCGGAAAGCCTCGACGGCGGTCCCAGCGCGTGCATGCGCTCGGCCCCCGAGGGCACTCGGTAGATCGGGACCCCGGGACCCAGGTGCCCGGCATGCCCCGTGTCGTGTCGGGGCCGTCGCACCGGCCGCCGGAGCGCGCAGACAGGGAGCAGGGCATGATCCGTTCAGCCGACATCCGCGAGTGGCGCAACCACGACGTGATCGACACGAAGCAGCGCAGGATCGGCATTCTCGAAGCCGTCTACGTGGACACGGCCACCGACGAACCGGCCATGGCCACCGTCCGGACCGGGCTGCCCACCCGCCACCGGCTGGTCTTCGTCCCCCTCGACGACGTGGTCCTCGGACCGGGCTACGTCAAGGTGTCCTACTCCAAGGCGGAGGTGCGCAACGCCCCGTCGATCGGGACGGACGACGTGCTCCCCGCCGAACGGGAGGAAGAGATCTTCACGCACTACGGCATGAAGTACCAGCCGGGAGCGGGAGGCGAACGTCAGCTCGCACGCCGCTGAACACGACTTCGCTGAACACACGCACACGGCACTGAGGAGGTGGTCGACGTGATGGCGCTCTTCCTGCTGCTGATCCTGGTGGCCGTCATCCTGGGACTCATCGGCGTGGCGGCCTCGGGCCTGGGATACCTCCTGGCCATCGGCATCGTGATCTTCGCCGCCGACCTGATCTTCTTCGGGGCACGGGTGTCCCGGCGCGCCAGGCGGCGGCCCCTCCGGTGATCACATGATCGCGTGATCGCGAGGTACGGCGATGACCTCGTCGTCCGCCCACGCAGAACCCCCGGGTCCCTTCCTTCGGACCCGGGGGTTCTGCGTGGTACCGGGCGGTCGGCCCGGCGGTGGTGTCAGCCGACGGTGTAGGTGTACGGGACTCCGGTGATCTCGGAGCCGTTCGCGATACCCATCGGGGTGTTGGTGGCCACGTAGAGGATTCCGTGGACGACCGTGCCGACGGGTGCCGTCGGGGCGAGGGTGAGGGTCATCTCGCCCGTCTTGCCTGGGGCGACGGGAAGCGGCTGGTAGTCGGCGGCGAGGTCCCAGTACTGGCCGGTCGATGCCTGTGCCGCGGGGTCGACGGGCTGGGTCGTGGCGGTCACGGTCACCTTGGCCGTGCCCCCGGGCGAGGCGGTGTCCTTGAACGGGCCGGGTGCGGAGACGCCCACGAACCAGCTCCCCGCGGCCAGTTGGTCGGCGGTGGCAGTGGCCACCACCGATCCGTCAGGGCCCGGTGCGCCCAGGACCTCGGGCGCGCCGGTCCAGGGATAGATCGACGCGTCCACGGGGACGTCGGCGGTGACCGTGGCCCGCAGGGCGGTGGTGTGTGTGGGTACCCACCAGGACGGGGAGTCGCCGTTCAACGGGACGGTGGTCTTGCCGTCGACCTCCGGGAGGACGACGTCTGCCGAGGCGGCGAGGCGCGGGTCGAGGAAGTAGGAGCGGTTCGCCGGTCCCGGGTTGGGCACCCGCACCGCGACCTTGAGCGAGCTGCCCTGCTTGATGACACGGGCCGCGCTCTTCGGCAGGCCCGGGGCGGAGACGGTCACGGCGTCGAGGCTGACCCGGCCGGTGACCTGCTGGCTGATCGCCTTCCCGCTGACGGCTTCGGTGACGGCGAGGATCAGCGTCCAGCGTCCCGGGGCGGGCCGGTCGACGGTGAGGCTCGTGTACTTCGTGGGGGTCGTCCCCTTGTCGCCGGTGCGGTTGACGTCGCGGGCGAGGATCTGCTGCTGCGGACTGACCAGGTAGTAGGTGAGTTCGGTGCCGGTGTCCGGCGCGGTGAGGTCGACCGTGAGGTCGGGCCGGCCCGCCGGGACGTCGAGGTAGTAGCCGTTGGCCTGGCCGGCACCACGGCCGACGCCACCGGTGACCCGGGTGGTGAACGAGGTGCTGTGCCCCTTTGCGGGGTCGACCGGGACCAGCGTCCGCCGGGCGACCGGCAGGGACAGACGTGTCCCGGCGTCCGAGGCGAACTGCAGGGAGAAGGGTGTGTCACCCGCCGCGCGCGGAATCGGCACGGTCACGGGGAAGACGGCCGTACCGCCCGCCGGGACGGTCCTGGTCTGCCCGGGTACGCCCGCCGAGGTCCAGCGGTGGCCGGTGACCTGGATGTGCACGGGGCCGCGGTAGCTGCCGGGCTTCATGTTCGCCCACTGCAGACCGTCCATGCCGAAGCTCCATACCAGCCTGACGGTCCAGTCACCGGGAGCCGGGTCGTGGACGTCCACGTACTGGTGGTTGCTGTGACCGGCGCCCCCGTAGTCGTAGCCGACCTGGACCAGTCGGCCCTTCGGGTCGAGGACGACCGGGATGAGGAAGCCCTGCCCGTCCTTGCCGGGCCACGCCATGCTCACGTCCATGAAGGGCGTGCCCTTCGGTACCCGGACGGTGAACGGCTTGACGGCGAGCCGGCCCTGCGGGGTGTCGCCCAGGGGCGTGCCGACGGTGACGGTGCGCGCGGAACGGAACGTCGTCGAGCCGGCGGTACGGGAGGTCATGGTGACCTTCCGGGGCCGGGCCGCCGTGTTGGTCAGCGTCACGGTGGTGTGCCGGGCGGTGCCCGGCTGTCCCGCCAAGTTCAGCTGGGCCGCCGAGGGGACGAGGGACGTGCTGTCCGCGCTCCCGCCGGTCGTGTCGAGAGCCCGGGCCGCCCGGACGGCGGCATCGGTGTTCAGCAGTCCGGCCCCCTGCTCGTCGGCGGGGGTGCCCAGGTCGGTCGCCGTGCCGGTGAGGAGACGCTTGACCAGGCCGGGGGCAGGGCGGACCCCGCCATGGGTGCTCTCGTACGCCTGGATGACGTCGGCCGCCGCGCCCGCGACGAAGGGGGCCGACTGGCTCGTACCGCCGAATATCTGGGTCGGCAGCGAGCAGCCCGTCCAGCGCGGGCCGGGGGTGCAGGCGGCCATGTCGTACGCGCCCGGCGCCACCAGATCGACCAGCTTGTTGCCCAACGTGGTGCCGCCGGAGGAGAGGGCGGCGATGTTGTCGCTGGTCCAGCCGCCGAATCCGTACCCCCGGGCCATCAGGCGCGTCGCCGTGGAGGCGCCGACGCCGATCACCTGCGGGTCGCTGGCCGGGGAGCCGATGGTGCCGGACACACCGGAGTCCCCGGTGGAGACCACGACCGTCGTACCGGCGGCGACGGCCGCCCGGTCCGCCAGCCGGATCGGGTCGGTGGTCGCGTCCGGGTAGTAGTTGGCGCCGAAGGACTGGCTGAGTACGTCGGCGTGGTGCTCGACGGCGTACTGGACGGCCGCGACGAACCCGGAGGTGTAGGCGGCGGTCTTCTCGCCGAAGACCTTCAGGCTCATCAGCTCCGCGTCCGGCGCGAAGCCGCGGATGCGGAAGGTGCAGCCCTTGGGCACCTTGGTGGCGTAGGGCAGCTGCTGGGCCATGTCGTAGGTCCGGCTGCCCTGCGCGGCGATGGAACTGGCGTCACCGAAGGCCTCCTCGGCGTCGGTGTTCTCGTCCGTGCCCGTACCGACGAAGTCCTGGTAGTCGGTGATGACATGGCTGCCGTCGGGGCGGACGAACTCCGGGTTGTCGACGTCGATCCCGTCGGCCATGAAGGCGACCTTCACACCCTTGCCGGTGGCCAGCTTCTGGGCGGCGTCGGTCTTCGTCAGCGACAGCCCCTCCGGCTCGACGACCGGGTTCTTCGGGTCCTTGGGGCAGGCGGCGGCGGTCGATCCGGTCGCGGAACCCGCCGCGCCGGTGGCCGCGGTGCCCGCGGCAACGTGCCGTTGTGGGCGCCGTATCGGCAGGTCGGGCACGACGGCGGCGACCTGCCCATCGGCGCGTATTCGGGATATCGCCGAGGGTTTCAGTGTCGCGGCGACGGCGTTGAGCAGGCTCATCCGGGCGACGTGCGTGGCGCCGTTGTCCTTGAGCAGCGACAGGACCGGCGCCTGATCGCCGGCCACCGCCTTGTCTCGCCGCGCGGTGTTGGTCCTGGGCGACAACTCCGGGTGCTGGTCGCGCAGCAGCACGATGACCCGCTGCGCACCGCCGGGGGCGGCGCTCGTCGTGCCGGCCTGCCCGTCCGAGGGGGCGGCCACCGTGGGGGCGACGCCCAGGGCGAGAACGCTCAGCAGGAGTGACCCGGTGAGGGCCACTCGCTTACGGGTTCTGCCTGTTGTTCTGTTGTGCATGCAAGTCTCCGCTGGGGGTGGGGGGTTGGGTCATCCATGGACGGCCCAATCCCGATCTTGTCTCCCACAGCGGACACAAAGCCTCTTTGTTGGTTAAACAGTTGTCGATCTTCCGGAAAATGCCGACACCGTGTACTGGGTCTCCCGAGTCTCCGGAGACTCCGCAGTGGCGGAGGTCATCCGGAGGACCGCTCGCAGGTGACGTCCGCCGAAGGCAGCCGGCCGGTGGCGAGATAGGAGTTGACCGTCGTGTCGGCGCAGGAGCTGCCGAAGACGCCGTACACGGCGTGCTGGTCCGCGCCGCGCAGGGTGACCAGCCGGGAGGAGGGCCAGTTGCCGCGCACGGTCTTCGCGCTCTCGTACGTGGTGCGCGGGTCGCCGGTCGCGTTGACGAGCAGGGCGGGCACGTCGCCGCGGATCGTGGTCGGACGCTCGCGCGGCGCGTCCCAGAACGCGCAGGGGCCGATGTTGTTCGTGACGGGGCCGATCAACGCGTCCTGGGCACGGGCGCGTTGGACATCACGCCAGTACGTCTCCGGGTCGCGCGGCGCTGCCACGTCGCCGCACAGGATCGCCGTCTGGACGCTGCCGTACGAGGAGTCGGAGCCGGTCAGGAGGAAGCCGAGCGCCTCGGCCAGCCAGGGTGACGGGGTCACCGGCCGGCCGGCGGCGGCGCGCCGCAGATCCTGTACCGCCTCGGCGAAGGCGCCGTACGCGGCGTCGTTGTCCTGCGAGAGCCCGTTCATGACGATGACGGGCAGCAGGCTCGCGTCCACCCGCCGACCGCCGACCGACAGGGGCGTACGTGCGGCGGCGGCCTGGACACGGTCAACTGCCGCCAGGACCGCGCTCCTTGTGCCGCCCAGACCGTAGGTGGTGTTCCGGTCGGCGGCCCAGGCGGCCCAGCCCTCCAGGGCGTGCCGGTTGGCCCGTTCCGTGCCCCGCAGCAGTCGGGGGCCGTACCGGCCGGGGGCGATGACGCCGTCGAGGACGACCCGGTCGGTGCGCCCGGGGAACATCGTGGCGTACACCTGGCCGAGGTAACTCCCGTACGAGTAACCGAGGTAGGAGATCCGGCGCTCGCCGAGCGCGGCCCGGATCACGTCCATGTCGCGCGCGGTGTTGCGGGTGGTGACGTACGGCAGGACGTCGCCCTCGTTCGTCCGGCAGCGGCGGGCGAGTTCCCCGGCGAACGCCGCCGAGCGGTCGAAGTCTGCGCGGTCGGTCCCCGCCCCCCGGATGAAGGAGCCGGTGGGCCAGTGGCAGTCCAACGGTGTGCTGCGGCCGACGAAACGGGGGTCCACGCCCACCACGTCGTAGCGCTCGGCGACCTGCTTCATCGACGTGCGCACCCAGGGCGGGTCGCCGATCGTCTGCCCGCCCGGGCCACCGCCGTTGAGCAGCAGCGCGCCGACGCGGTGCGCGGTGTCGGTGCCCCGGATCCGCGAGATCGCGACGGTGATCGTACGGCCGCCCGGGTCGTCGTAGTTCAGCGGGACGGTGACGTCGGCGCAGCGGGCGCCCGCCTGTTCCAGTTCATTGCCGGTCGCGTCGTCGGGTCCGAGCAGGCAGCTCTTCCAGGCGAGGTTCTGGTGGTGGAAGCGGGCCAGGGGGTCCGCTGCCGCCGCCCGGACGGGCTGCGCGGCGGCGGGCGACGCGGCGAGGGTCAGCGCGCCGACGAGGCACAGGGCGGCCCCCGCGGCGGTGCGGGACACGAGCCGGTGCAGCGGGCCTCCGGCGGGAGTGGGGGTGGGTGTGGGGGTACGAGGGGGCGTCGAGCCGTTCACGCGTGGGTCCTTTCGGGCTGTTCGGGGGCGTTGGTCTCGGCCGACGGGCCGTCCCCGCAGAGGGAGGCGTCGACGAGGTCCAGGAAGTCGTGTTCGGCCTGGAGGGAGTCCGGCACCTGGTTCAGGGCGACGGCGACGCTGCGGCCACCGGGGCCGACGGCGACCAGCGCCCGGTGGCCGCCGGGGACCGTGCCCCCGTGGCCCCACCACGTTCCGCCGCAGGAGAGCGGCGAGGAGATGAGACCCAGGCCGTAGCGGGCGCCGGGCCACAGCCGGTCGGGGTCGGCGGCCACCGTCCGCCGCATCAGGGCCAGTTGGGCGCCGGGCAGCAGCCGGCCGTCGAACAGGGCGGTGGCGAACCGGGTCAGGTCGGCCGGGGTGGAGACGAGGGCGCCGCCGACCCCGCCGAAGGTCATGTTCCAGGCGGTACCGTCGACGCGCCGGCCCTCGGCGTCGGTGAAGTAGCTGTGGGAGTGCGGGCCTTGGACGCGGGTGTCGTCGCCGGGCCAGTAGGTGTCGCGCAGTCCGAGCGGTTCGATGACGCGGCGGGTGATCTCGGCCTCGGGCGTACGGCCGGTGACCGCACCGACGATCATGCCGAGGACCAGGTAGTTGGTCGTGGCGTAGTGCCACGTGCCCTGCGGGCGCGGCAGGTCGAGAGCGCGCGTGACGAGCTCGCGGGGCTCGAAGTGGCGGTACCGCAGCCGCTCGTAGTGCTCCCACTCGGGAGCGTCGAGGTAGTCGGGCAGTCCGCTGGTGTGCTGGAGGAGTTGCCGTACGGTGATCCGGCGCCCGTCGTAGCCGTGTCCGTGTCCGTCGATCAGACCCGGCAGATAGCGGTCGACGGGGGCTTCGAGCGACAGTCTGCGTTCGGCGACGAGCTGCAGGACGACCGTCGCGGTGAACGTCTTGGTCACGCTGCCCACGCGCAGCCGGTCGGCGGCGTTCATACGGCGTCCGGTGCCCAGGTCGGCCGTACCGGCGGCCTCGGACCAGCGCCGGCAGGGCGCGTGCGCGCCGGGGTCGGTCGACAGGACGGCGGCTCCGGCGATCCCGTCGCGGTCGGTGAGGACGCGCAGTGCCCGGCGGGCCGCTTCGTGCGGACCGCAGTCGACGGCGGAGCGTGGGGGCGGCGCCTGGGCGGTCGCCACCGAGGAACCGGCGACGAGCACGGTGGCCGCCAGCAGAGCCGCGAGGCCCGTGCGCCTGCCGGTGTGTCGGGGGGTCGGTAAGAAGGTCGGCATGTGACATCACGCTAGGCACGCATCGCCGCGTGATCACTCCGGCAGGCAGGTGCATCGGAGCTGGGGCCGGCCCAAGCCGAAAGCGGGAGGAAGCCCCCTGGACGGCTGGATCCTCTGTTGGTAGGAGCAGGCCCGGGATTACGGGAGGCGCCCCTCCTTCAGATGCAGCTCAGATGCAGTTCAGAATCAGACCAGTTCGAGTCGTCGTTCCGGTTGCCAGGTCGACGCGGGCTTCGGTTCCCACTTCCTGGTGGTCCGTATGTAGCCGTCGATCACCGAGAGCATCGCCAGGACGAGAAGGGGCCCGAACACCCACGGACGCTCGGCCAGCTGCGTCGACAGATAGCGGTACGACACCAGAAGCGCGACGAACACCGTCGCGCCGTGCGCGACCAGCCTGGTCGACGACCGGTCCCAGCCTCGGTCGAGCGAGCGCAGAGTCGCCTCCACCGTGAGCGCGAACACCACACCGGCCAGGAGATCCGCGCCGTAGTGGTAGCCGAAACCCAGCGTCGCGGAGACTGTGGCGACCAGCCAGAACGTGCCCGCGTACCGCAGGAACCGTGGGCCCTTGCGGGAGTGGACGAAGATCACGGTGGCCCATGCCGTGTGCAGGCTGGGCATGCAGTTGCGGGGCGTGATCCCGTCGTACGCCATGGGTTTCGGGGTGCCGACCGGCAGCGGTACGTCCGGCCACAGGTTGGCCACCGCCCAGTGGCCGCCACCCGTGCCGAAGGCGCCGGGGCCGTAGGCGAAGACCGGTCCCACGACGGGGAAGACCATGTAGACGGCCGGGCCGAGGAGGCCGATCGCCAGGAACGTACGCACCACGTGATGGCTCGGGAAACGGCCTTCGGCCGCCACGTTGCGCAGCTGGTACAGCGCGACACAGACCGCGGCCACCGCCAGCTGGATGTAGACCCAGTCGAGGAGGTGGGTGCCGATCGGGCCCGTGGCCCTGACGATCCGGCCCGCCAGCCAGGACGGGTCACCGAGCGCGTGGTCGGCGGTCGCCACGTACTGGTCGAGCACCATCGGGCGGGTCTTCGACGTGATCAGCAGCCAGGTGTCGCCCGCCTTGCGCCCCGCCACCAGCAGCAGGCCGAGCCCCACGCCCTTCAGCAGCAGCATCCGCTCCTGGCCGGTCCGGCGGGTGACAGCGATGACCGCACAGCCCAGCATCACCCACAGCGCGCCGTTCCCGAAGCAGTGGCTCCCGGACACCCCGGCACCGGCCGCCCACCGCACCAGCAGGAAGACGGCGTCGACACCGACCGCGACACCGGCGGCGACGAACCGTTGCCGCCAGGTGAGGACCACCATCATCAACGCCATGCTCGCGTACAGCAGAGGCCCCGATTTGGGGGGGTATATCACTTCCTGCAACTGATTCGTGACCGGCCCCGGCAGGCCGTAGTGACGCGCCGCTGTCTCCATAGCGACCAGGAACCCGAGCGCCGCCACACCCGCCACGAGCCAGAGGGTGCTTATTCGCGAGAACACGCGTGGCGGCATTTATGACTTCCCATTCGATGTGCCGGTTGCCGGACTCTTGTCAATCAGTTCAATCAGGTGCTGATCGCGCGCGGTTGAAGGTGCCGATCGCGCTTCAGGAGCTCCCGACAGATGAAGATGGACGCAGCACACTCCCGGTTCCGGCCTCAGAACGCTCCCCCGCTGTCCCCCGCTGTGCCCCGTGTCCCGCTGTCCGCCCGCCACAGCGAAAGCACAGGAGGACCGCCAGGACGATACTCCAGGTGGGGGATGCGGTGAAGTCCCGGTGAAGCCGAGACGGCGGGCTGGTCATGCCCGCAGTCCGTTACGTCTGCGGCCAGCGGGTACTCGTGGGCCGACTGTCCCCTATGTCGGAGCGATCGTGCGAGCACTTGCCGTCAGCCACACCCTCAAGAAGTCCCCCCGAGCCCTCCAACACACGGGCTGAGAGGGCTCCCATGACCGTCGAAGCCGAACGCCTCACCACCACCCCCCGGCTCCGCTACTGGGTGCCCCCGGGCGTGTACGCGCCCCAGACCGACACCCGGCTCATGCGGCAGGCGATCCGCCGCGAGGTCGTCACGGAGCGGACGGACGTACTGGACCTCGGCACCGGAAACGGCCTGCTCGCCGTCGAGGCGGCCCGGCTCGGCGGGCGGGTCACCGCCGTCGACATCTCCTGGCGGGCGCTCGCCACCACCCGGCTGAACGCCCTGCTGAACGGACAGACCCTGCGGGTGCGCCACGGCGACCTGGCCTCGGCCGTGCCCGGCCGCCGCTTCGACTTGGTGATCAGCAACCCGCCCTACGTGCCCGCCCCGGACCCCGCGCCGCCCCGGGGCCCCGCCAGGGCCTGGGACGCCGGACGGGACGGCCGACTGCTGATCGACCGTATCTGCGACACCGCGCCGACGGTCCTGCGGCCGAAGGGGACCCTGCTGATGGTGCACTCGCACCTGTGCGGCGTAGACGCGACGCTGACCCGCCTGGAGCGGGCCGGGCTGCGCGCGGAGGTCGCCGGCCGGGCCCGGCTGCCCTACGGCCGCGTACTGCGTTCCCGGCTCACCTGGCTGCGGGAACAGGGGCTGACCGACCTGACCGACCGCGAGGGAACGACTGAGGAGCTGGTGGTGATCCGTGCCGAACACGTCTGAACGTCCCCGCCGTGTGCGCGTGCAGCGCGACGGTCCCCTGCTCGTCGAGGGCCCGGTCGAGGTGGTGGGCGAGGACGGCGAGGTGGCCGTCTCCGACCGCTTCACCGTGGCGATCTGCACCTGCCGCCGCAGCCGCGACTTCCCCTGGTGCGACACCAGCCACCGGCGCCGCCGCCGTGAACCGGAAGCCGAGGAGAGCGAAGGAGACGACGACGCCTCATGACCGACGCCACCTTGCCCGCCGCCCTCTCCCCCGCCCTCTCCCGGCAGCAGTTCCGGCTCCGGCCCCCGCCGCTGCCCGAGCCGCGCGGTCCGCTCTCCGCCGCGGTGACGGCGCGTCTGCGAGGGTCGGACCCCGGGAGCGCCCCGATTCCCGCGCCGCCTCCCGAGAGCTGCTCCCCGTACGGCGACGACCTGCAACTCGCCCTCTACGTCCTCTACGAGCTGCACTACCAGGGCTTCGAGGGTGTCCAGGACAGCCTGGAGTGGGACAGCGCCCTGCTGGCCTGTCGAGGTGAGATCGAGGACCGTTTCCTGAGCGCGCTGCGCACGGACGTGCCCGTCGACGGCGCGGAGACGGCCGAACAGTCGCTGGACGAACTCCAGATCGAACCGGTCGGCGACGACGGCAGCGGGGTCTCCTACTTCCTCCGGGACGAGGGCACTCTCGACCACGTGCGCGCGTACGCGGCGGTGCGCTCCCTCTACCACCTCAAGGAAGCGGACCCGCACGCCTGGGTCCTTCCCCGGCTCCACGGACGGGCCAAGGCGGCCATGGTCGCCGTGGAGTTCGACGAGTTCGGCGGTGGCCGCGCCGACGAGATCCACGCGCAGCTGTTCGCCGACCTCATGGCGGACCTGGGGCTGGACACCACGTACGGCCACTACGTCGACGCGGCACCGGCCGAGATGCTCGCCACGGTCAACCTGATGTCCCTGTTCGGGCTGCACCGCGCGCTGCGCGCGGCGCTTGTCGGGCACTTCGCCACCGTCGAGGTGACCTCCTCCCCGGCCTCGCGCCGTCTCGCCGAGGCGATGCGCCGGGTGGGTGCCGGGCCGGCGGCCGAGCGGTTCTACACCGAGCACGTGACGGCCGACGCGGTGCACGAGCAGGTCGTACGGCACGACGTCGTCGGCGGCCTTCTGGAGGGCGAACCCCAGCTGGACGCCGACGTGGTGTTCGGGATCCGCGCGACCGTCCACCTGGAGAACCGCCTCGCAGACACCCTTCTCGGCGCCTGGCGCAAGGGCACCACGGGCCTGCGCGGAAACCGGCCGACGGGCGGATGATCCCGGAGGCTCCCCCGAGTCCACGCCGGTGGCGCCGCGCACGACGCCACCGGCATGGAGGGGTGAGGACCCGATGACCCGACGGTCACTCCCGGGTCATTCCCGGGTCGGACTCCTCGGTCAGACGAGGGTCAGATCAGCGGACCGGCGGTGCCGGGCGCGCCCGGGGTGCCACGGGTACCGGATCCGGGGACACCGGGGGTGCCGGGCGTGGTGGGCATCCCCGTCGCCCCGGGGACACCGGGTGTCGCGGTGGGTGCGGCGGGGGGTGTCGCGGTCGCGCCGGCGCCGGGGTCGCCGGGCTTGATGCGGCCTCGCCAGGCGCCCGTCTCTCCGCCGCGCTCCTCGACGTAGTTCTTGAAGCGGTGCAGGTCACCCTTGACGCGGCGGTCGATCATGCCGAGCGCGTCCGCGCCCTTCTCGGCCATGCCGGTGGGCTCGACCTCCATCGTGAGCTCCACGCGGGTGTGCGTCTCGTCGATGCGCTCGAACCGCACGGAACCGCGCTGCCGGGTGTCGCCGCCGACGGACCGCCAGGTGATCCGGTCGTCCGCCAGCTGGTCGACGATCTCCGTGTCGAACTCGCGCTTCACGCCACCGATCTTGGTGGTCCAGTGGTTGTGCCGCTCGTCGAGCTGCCTGACCTCCTCGACGCCCTCCATGAACTCCGGGAACTCCTCGAACTGAGTCCACTGGTTGTAGGCGGTGTGGACGGGAACTTCGACGTCCACTGCTTCCTTGACCGTGCTCATGCTTTCCTCCTCATTTGAGGTATTGGTGGGCATTGGCGGTCTTCCGCACGACCTCGGGTACCCAGGCAGGCGGAATGAAGACCTCCCGGTCGGGGCGTATCGCACACCACGAGGGGCACTCGGCCGCCATGAACCCCCGAACCGGAATCCAGAGCTCCGGGATCCAGAGCTCCTACTGGCTGGAGACCGCGCCCCCGCCCGCCCCGGCTCCCCCGCCCTCCGGTGACCTCACCGTGGACGTCGCCGTGGTCGGCGGCGGCATCGCCGGGCTCAGCACCGCCTGGGAACTGGTCCGGCAGGGGCGCGAGGTGGCCGTACTGGAGGCCGACCGCGTCGCCGCCGGGGTCACCGGCCGTACGACGGCCAAGCTGACCGCCCAGCACACCCTGATCTACGACCAGCTGCGCCGCACCCGCGGCCCGGAGGATGCCCGGCTGTACGCGCGCTCGCAGTCGGAGGCGATCGAGCACGCCGCCGGGCTCGTCGACGAACTCGGCATCGACTGCGAGTGGGAGGAGGCGGCGGCCCTCACCTACGCCGAGGATCCACGGCATGTCGCCGAGCTGCGGGCGGAGGCCGAGGCCGCGCGTGAGGCGGGTCTCCCGGCCGAGTTCGTGACCGGCACCGACCTGCCCTTCGCGGTCGCCGGCGCGGTCCGGGTGAGCGGACAGGCCCAGTTCCACCCCCGTAAGTACCTGCTGGCGCTCACCGAGGACCTGCGCAGGCGCGGCGGCACGGTGTACGAGGACACGCGCGTCGTCGGTCTCACCGAGGGCGCGCCCTGCGTCCTGCGCACCGACGCCGGGGTGTCGGTGCGCGCCCGCGAGGTCGTGGTCGCCACGCACTACCCGATCTTCGACCGGGCTCTCCTCTTCACCCGCCTCAGCCCGCGCCGGGAACTCGTCGTGGCCGCGACGATCGACGAGGACCGTGCCCCGCGCGACATGTACATCACGCCGGAACGCAACACCCGCTCCGTGCGCAGCGCCCCGTACGGCGACGGGAAGCGCCTCCTGATCGTCACCGGGGAGCATTTCACCCCCGGCGCCGCCGATGTCGAGGAGCGGTTCGCCCGGCTGTCCGCCTGGGCCGACGACCGCTTCACCGGCCTCACGTTCACCCACCGCTGGGCCACCCAGGACAACGACTCCACCGACTCCGTACCGCTGGTCGGACCGCTCCACCACGGCAGCCGGCACACCTATGTGGCCACCGGGTTCGGCGGCTGGGGCCTGAGCGGCGGCATCATGGCGGGCCGGCTCCTCAGCGAGCTGGTCAACGGTCGCCCGGTGCCCTGGAGCGGCCTCTACGACCCGCGCCGGCTGGCGCCCGTGATCCGCGAGGGGATGTCGTTCCTGAAGCACCAGGCGCAGGTGGCCCGGCACTTCGTCGGTGACCGGCTGCCGGCCATGACGGCTCCCGCGGTGGGCGACATCCCGCCGGGCCACGGCGCGGTGCTCCGGCTGGGCGGACAGCGGTGCGCCGTCCACCGGGACGAGACCGGCTCGCTCCAGGCCGTGTCGGCGCACTGCACCCACCTCGGCTGCATCGTGGCCTTCAACGACGCGGAGCAGGCGTGGGAGTGCCCGTGCCACGGCTCCCGGTTCGCCCCGGACGGACGGATCCTCCAGGGACCCGCGGTACGCCCGCTGGAGAAGCGCGACATCCCGCAGACGGAGCAGGCCTCCCCGGAGTCGTGACCCCGGCCTCAGGGGTTTTTGCGGTGACGTGGCTCATTTTTTATCCATGGGCGACCTGTCTGTGAACCAACCCGGGGCTGCCCTGAGGGAGTTTGAGGGATCGCGCACCCAACACCGGTGCCGACTGATCCACACAGCCTTGGGGGGCTTCATGCGGCGAACCGCCGTGGTCGCGGGTGTCGTCACCGTACTCGCGCCGTTTCTCCTGACCGGCGCCTCCACGGCGTCGGCCGCGACCAAGGGGTCGCTCACCGTCAGAACGCTGGACCGGAGCGGCAAACCGGTCTACGCCCAGGTGGCGGTCTACAACACGAAGACGTCCGACTTCCGGTACATCGAGAGCAACAAGGCGGCGTCGCTGCCCAACGGCAGCTACGAACTCGCCACCTCCTTCACCGACGCCCAGGGCGACGGAGCCAACGTGGGCGGCCACAGCGTGAAGGTCTCCGGCGCCACGAAGACCACGTTCGACGCCCGGACAGGCCACCAGGTCAAGGTCTCGCTCAGCCCGAACCCGGGCAGCGGGTACGACCACATGGTCAGCGCGTACGTCTGCACCACCGACAACAGCCCGGCCGCGATGGGCCTTTCGGCGGAATCCGGCCACCTGTACGTCATCCCGACGACCGACAAGGCGTACGAGCTGTCCTACGCGACCGCGTACACGTCCCGGTCGGTGACCGGCGGCGACTTCTGGCTGGCGACCGCCACGCACCGGGGCGGCGTGCCGTCCGGCATGTCAGCGACGCTCAGGAGGACCGGGCTGACCACCCTCAAGGTGACCGCCCGTTCCGGCCCGGACAGCGGACCGGCGCAGTTCTCGTTCGACCAGCAGTCGACGGGCGACGACGCCTGCCCGATGTACACGAACAGGCTCGAGTTGCAGCGCGACCTGCCCGACTCCTTCAGGGCCCACCTCCCACCCGGCAAGTGGAGCGTGAGCCAGGACGGCCACGACTCGGTCAGTAACGCGTTCCACGCGTACGCCGCCGGAAGAACGACCACGCTGAACATCGACCACGCGGTCTGGGGACCCGGCGGTCAGCTGCCGTACACCTGGTACCACCGGCTGTACTTCGGAGATGACAACCTGTTCGCCGACCCCAGCCTCCCGTACGGCGGCACACTGACCGCCGGCAACATGAAGCTGACCCACGCGGGCAAGACCCTCTACTCGCGCGACTACACCCCTGTGGGCGGCGCCTCCGCGCAGCTCCGGATCCCCAGCACCGGTTGGTACACGCTCACCGAGACCGGCCGGCGCAGCCTCCCGGCGGGTTCCCTGTCGACCAGCTCCAGCCTCAGTCTGCACTTCTACGCGGACACCGCCAAGAACCAGCAGATCCGGGACTACATCACCCGGTTCTGGCCGAACTCGCTCAACAGCAGGAACCAGGCGCCCGCCGGGGCGACCACCACCGTCGTCCTGGGCATGCAGCGCAGTGGCACCGGCGACGGCACGGTGGGCCAGCTGTCGGACGGTGTGAAGTCAGTTCACACCTGGTACACCACGGACAACGGAGCCCACTGGCACGCCTCCCCGGCGAAGCTGTCCAACGGCAGATGGACCGTCCCCGTCCACAACCCGCCGTCCGGCGGCCGGGTCGGCCTGCGCTCGACGGTCACCGACACCCACGGCGACAGCGCGACGACCACGGTGTACAACGCGTACGCCGTGAGCTGACAGCTGACAGCCGTCGGCCCGCCCGAGGAGCTCCCTCGGACGGGCCGACTGTCATGTGTGCGGGTGCGGCCCGGCCGACCAGGGGCCGGCGGGCGCGGTGTCACCAGGTCAGGGCGTCGCCCATGTCGGACTGCCAGTAGGTGACGGTGATCGAGCTGTCGACGTACACGCCCTTCGCGGGCAGCGCGGGACGGGCGGGCTTCGTGCTGTCGCTGTTGAAGTAGACCTCCAGGCTCTTGGCCGTGTAGCCGTTCGTGCCACTGCCGTCCGCCGCCGACACCACGACGGCCGCGTAGCCCGCCTCACCCGGGGCCAGCGTGACCACGGCCTGCGGCTGGGAGTCCTCGATGACGGGCGGAACGGACTGGGCCTCGCCGAACCGCACGGCCGGGTAGCCGACGAGGTCACAGAGCTTCGAGCCGGTGTTGGTGACGGTGAGGAGGACGTGGTTCAGGGGGCGGGAGACCACCGTGGCGGTCGTCCTGGTGGAGGCGGGAGTGCAGGGCGTGTAGCGGGACTTGGACTCCGAGGTGCCCGAAGTCGTGGATCCCGAGGAGCCCTTGGAACCCGAGGAACCGGAAGTACCGGAAGAACCGGAGGAGCTGGCAGAACCGGTGGAACCTGTGGAACCCGAGCCGCCGGTGGAGCCGGTCGTCCCGCTCGAACCGGTCGTGCCGGTGGTGCCCGTCGAGCCCGTGGTACCCGTCGAGCCCTTGGCGCCGGTCTGTGCCGCCTCCGTGGAGGTTCCCCCGCTCGTCGTGGACGAGGAGGTGGACGTGGCGGACGAGGTCGAGGCTCCCTCGTCGCGGGTGCCATCCGCGTTGCCGCACGCCGTCAGAGTCAGAGTGGCCACCGTGAGCGCGGCGGCGGCGAGCAGGTGGGTGCGGGCGGTACGTGCGGACATGTGATTCCCCTGATGAGGTCGGTGCGATGAGATCGGTGCGGTGCAGTACGGATCCGTACGCAGGCCGCTCGACCGGGTGCCGGCGACGGCGTCGGAAGCGGCGTGCTTGGATGACCAGAGCCTGTGCCAAGATCCGTCCCAGCCACCACACTTGACGAGGCATCCGGAACGCTGGAATGCCCGCAACCCCTTTGACCTGGGGGAACGACCACCGCCTGGAATGGCGGTCCGGGACGCGGAGAGAGGGAGGAACGGTGACGGGGGATGAGTTCCCGGAGCTGCTGGGCCGGTTGAAGGAGCGTTCCGGGCTCAGTTACGGAGTGCTCGGGAAGCGGCTGCACATGAGTGCGTCCACGCTTCACCGGTACGTCAACGGGGACGCCGTACCTGCGGACTACGCCCCGGTGGAGCGCTTCGCCCGGCTGTGCAGGGCGACACCCGAGGAACTGGTGGAGCTGCATCGGCGGTGGATCCTCGCGGATGCCATGCGGGGGCAGAAGGCGGTCGCGGGCGGTACTCCGAACGATCCGAACGATCCGGATGAGCCGGACGAGGAGCAACAGCAGGCGCCCGCAGCCGAGTTGGCGGCCGGGGCGGCCGTGCCCGAGGCAGCGGGGGCTCCCTCGGATCGGCCGACTCGGCGGCGGCGTACCGTCGTGCTCGCCGGTGCCGCCGTGGTCGCCGCTGTCGTCGCGGCCGTACTCGTGGTGAATCTCGTACCCGGCGAGCAGGACGACGACCGGAGCGGGAAGCGGTCCGTGGGCGCTGCGGCCTCCGAGTCCGCCGACGACCGCCCCGCCACCTCCGGGCCGACCGGCGCGAAGGGCAAGTCGGCGGCGCCGTCCCCTTCACCCAGCGGCAGTCCCGCGGATTCTCCCTCCCCCTCTTCTGCTTCTCCCTCCTCCATCGCCTCCGGCGGCGGGGCGGCGGTGCAGGGCGAGGAGGTCGAGGACGGGGCCACCGCACCCACCGTCGCCGTCAATCCGTACAAGTGGGACAGCCCGTGCGGCCCGCACTACCTGATCGACCAGAAGCCCGAGCAGGTGCCTCCGCCGCCGACCGAGCCGGACGCGCGCGGGTGGGTCACCGCGCTCGGCGGGGTCACCGGCGGGCAGCAGATGCTCGCGCTGACCGTGCAGGGCACCGGGAAGGCGACCGTCGTCCTGGAGGCACTGCATGTGCGGGTGGTGGAGAAGAGCGCTCCGCTCGCCTGGAACGACTACACGATGGGCGTCGGGTGCGGTGGCGGCGTGGACACGGTGGCGTTCGAGGTGAACCTCGACGCCGGGCGGCCCGCGGTCTCGCCAAGGGCCGGGCAGCGCGACTTCCCGTACAAGGTGAGCGAGTCCGATCCCGAGGTCTTCTACGTCTTCGCCGACGTACGTACGCACAACGTGAGCTGGTACCTGGAGCTGGACTGGTCCAGCGGCGACCAGCGGGGCACCATGCGCCTCGACGACAGGGGCAACCCCTTCCGGACGAGCGGGAACGTGGGACGGCCCGCGTACACCTATCCGCTCGGCGACTCCGAGTGGGGGCGCGACCCGTACGAGCCCGAGGTTCCCGCCGGCTCGTGACATCGGCCGCCTCCAGGGCTCTGTGAGCCACGCCACCTCACCGCACGCCTGCATTAACTTGCGTAAGTCAAGCAATTCAATTTACCTTTGCGTAAGTCAAGCAACCGACCACGACTCGCCCGGAGGCCCGACGCCATGTCCAACGCCCTCACCCGTCCCGCCGGAGCGGAGACACCCGCTCCGCCGAGGCCGAACGCCGTGGTGGCGGTACTGGCCCTGGCCGGAATCGTCGTCTCGCTGATGCAGACCCTGGTCATCCCGATCGTCCCCGAGCTGCCGAAGCTCCTGAACGCCCCGGCGTCCGACACCGCCTGGGCGGTCACCGCCACCCTGCTCGCGGCCTCCGTCGCCACCCCGGTGGTGGGCAGGCTCGGCGACATGTTCGGCAAGCGCCGGATGCTGCTGGTCAGCATCGTGCTGCTGGTGTCCGGCTCGGTGGTCTGCGCCCTCGCCGACTCCCTCACCCCGATGATCATCGGGCGCGCCCTGCAGGGCCTCGCGGCAGCGGTCGTACCGCTCGGCATCAGCATCATGCGTGACGCGCTGCCCGCCGACCGGCTGGCCGGATCCACCGCGCTGATGAGCGCCTCGCTCGGTGTCGGCGGCGCGCTGGGGCTGCCCAGCGCCGCGTTCATCGCCGACAACTGGGACTGGCACATCCTCTTCTGGGTCTCCGCGGCCCTCGGTGTCGTCGCCCTCGTCCTCGTCGTACTGATCGTGCCGGAGTCGAAGGTGCGCGCCGGCGGCCGGTTCGACCTGGTCGGCTCGCTCAGCCTCGCCGCCGGACTCATGTCCCTGCTGCTGGCCGTCTCCAAGGGCGGCGACTGGGGCTGGACCAGCGGCACCACCCTCGGCCTGGGCGCCGCGGCCGTCGTGATCCTGCTGGCCTGGGGCTGGTGGGAGCTGCGTACCCCGCAGCCGCTGGTCGACCTGCGCACCACCGTCCGCCCGCAGGTGCTGTTCACCAACCTGGCCTCGATCGCGCTCGGCTTCTCGATGTTCGCGATGTCCCTGGTCCTGCCGCAGCTGCTCCAGCTGCCCTCGCAGACCGGCTACGGCCTGGGCAAGTCCATGCTGACCGTCGGCCTGGTGCTGGCCCCGCAGGGTCTGGTGATGATGGCCATGTCCGCGGTGTCCGCGAAGGTCACCAAGGCCAAGGGCCCGAAGGTCACCCTCATGATCGGTGCGCTGATCGTGGCCGGCGGCTACGGCCTGAACCTCCTCCTGATGTCCGAGGTCTGGCACCTGATCCTGGTGTCCTGCGTCATCGGCGCCGGCATCGGCTTCACCTACGGCGCGCTGCCCGCCCTGATCATGGGCGCCGTCGACCCCACCCAGACGGGTGCCGCCAACAGCCTCAACACCCTGATGCGGTCCCTGGGCACCTCCTTCGCCAGCGCCCTGGCCGGCGTGATCCTGGCCCAGATGACCACCGACTTCGGCGGCATGGCCCTGCCCTCCGAGAACGGTTTCAAGGTCGTCATGGCCATCGGCGCCGGAGCCGCCCTGCTGGCCTTCGCCCTCGCCTCCTTCATCCCGCGTCGACGGGAGAACGCGGAGGGGGATGCGGGCGACAGCCCGGCCGAGACGCCGGAGGCGGCGGAGGCGGCGGAGGCCGCGGCGATCAAGGCGTAGGGGTCAGGGATAGGGGATAGGGGACAGAGGGACAAGGCCGCCGTCCGCACTCGCGGGCGGCGGCCTCTTCGCGTCGGCCACCTCGGCCACCTCGGCTACGTCTGCCGTGTCAGTCATGTCAGCCGCGTCGAAGTCCGTCGAGGGTGTCGAGGGCGTCGCCGGTCAACCTGCTGTTGCCATACGTCAGTTCGATCCTCCAGTGCCGACACCAGACCGAGCGCTCCAGGCCTCGCCCCTGGCCAGGCTGGTTTCCGGGCGCGGCAAGGCCGGGGCCACGACGAGTGAGGGCGCGCGAGACCTGAAGGGGAATGCGGGTTCCTGGCGATGCCGGAAACCACCGGCCCCCGTCACCCTCGGGCCTCTACTGTCGTACGGACAGGCCGCGTTGCCCCTCGTGGCCACCTGAGGAGGACCCCTGTGTCATCGCCCTGCGACCCGCAGCACGCTCCCGCCGGTGACGTGGGCGCAGCGCTCTTGATGATCGACTCCCGCCTCAAGGGCATCCACGACGGCAGGACCGGGAGCGACCCCGAGCAGCAGGCGCTGATCGACCAGTACACCGAGTCCATGGGCCCTCAGGAGGCCGCCGGTGTCCTGGACGGCGCGTGCACCCTCATCTACATGTTCATGACCTGGCTGCGGAAGGCCCACGAGGACCAGGACAAGGACGTGATCGAGTACGTGGTGCCCACCCTCGTGGCCTCGATGCGCATGATGCCCAGGAGCATTCCCCCCGAGGCCATCCCCACCATGGCCGGCCTGGCCATCTCGGCGGGCATGGGCCTGAGCCCCAGCCTGTGGCGCAAGCAGTACGGCGACTGGACCGAGGAGGAGATGACTCCCCTGGAAGCCACGGCCCTCCTGCTCGCGGAACACATCAACCGCATCACCGAAGACCCCGACTTCGCCACTCGCATGATCACCGAGGCACTGTCCAGCGCGGTCGGAGACTGACGCGTCGAGTTCGACTCCCTGGCGAGAGCGCCCGTCGGCGTTCTACCGGCGGACCGCCGAGATCAGTCCGCCGGGCCGCTCCTCGGGCTGCGGCGGGGTGCTGATCGGGCGTCCGTAGGCGGCAGCGCGTTCACGCAGGGTGTGGCCGGCGGCGTCCCAGCCGTGCCCGGCCAGCCAGCCCACCGGGTCGTCGGGCATCTCCGAGGCCCACAGGGACGCCGCCGATCCCGGCGCGGCGTCCGCGCCGAAGCGCTTGATCACGCCGCGCGGGCCCAACGTCAGTCCCATCCGACTGCCTGTCGCCGACTGCGCGCTGATACGGCCCAGCAGCAGTTCCACCGCGTCCTCGGGCAGATAGATCAGCAGTCCTTCGGCGATCCACACGGTCGGCACGGCCGGGTCGTGCCCTGCGGCGGCCAGCGCGCCCGGCCAGTCCTCACGCAGATCCACCGCGACGGTGATCCGCTCGCAGCGTGCGACGGCCCGCTCCTTGCGCAGCACCGAAGCCTTGAAATCCAGTGACTCGGCGGTGTCGACCTCGAACAGCCGGGTGCCCTCGGGCCAGTCGATCCGGAAGGCCCGGCTGTCCATGCCGGCGCCGAGCAGCACGACCTGCCGGATCCCGGACGCGGAGGCCTGCTCCAACAGGTCGTCGAGGAACTTCGTCCTGATGACGATGGAGAACGACACGGCCAGTCGGCGGGGGCGCGCGGCCTCGTCGTCGGGCAGCGGCGGCGAGGAGGGCCACAGGCCGCCGGCGGTGGCGAAGGCCTGTGCCAGCGGGTCGCGGAACAACGCGTTCCCCCGCTCGGTCTCCAGCGCCCGGACCCTGGCCACCCCCACCGCCGTTGCCCACACTCCTGACGGCTGCGCCCTCTCCCGCTCATCAGTCACCGCGCCAGCCTAGCCAGATGGTCGGACGGTCTGACAGTCGGTCGGTCGGTCGGTTCACAGCGGATCTCGAACTCCGTCGCATCCATGAGCCGGGGCGGGGCCTGCGCCAACTCGCGGTTACCGCTTCGCGGTGGCCAGGGCCACGCGGATGGCGTCCTCACCGACCGGCTGCCCCTCCTCGTTCGAGAACGGCCCGTACGGGGTCCCCCACACCGGCGTGCCCGTCGCCTGCCGCCAGCTGTCGGCCAGCCGTCCCGCGTCCACCACTCCGTACCCGATGGATTCGATGAACTCGGTCACCGCCGCCTTCGCCGGCGCGGAGTCCCCGGCGATCGGGAGGTACGAGCGGTCTGGCGCCCCGGCCGGGCGGGCGAGTGAAAGCAGGTGCTTGTAGAAGATGTTGTTGAACGCCTTTACGACCCTGGCGTCCGGGATGTACCGCAGCAGCAGCTCGCTCGACGTGAGCGACTCGCTGTCGAGCTCGGGGATGTGCCCGTCGCGCTCGGGGCCGTAGTTGCACGTGTCGATGACCGTCTTCCCAACCAGTGGCGCGGCGGACAGGTCGGGGAAGGCCTTGACCGGCACCGTGACCACGACGATGTCACCGGCCGCCGCGGCTTCCCCGCTCGTCCCCGCGGACGCCCGCGGACCCAGTTCGGCGACCGTGTCCGCGAGTGTTTCGGGACCGCGCGAGTTGCTGAGCACGACCTGGTGCCCGGCCTCGACGGCGAGCCGCGCGATGGTACTGCCGATGTTTCCGCTTCCGATGAATCCCACAGTCGTCATGTTCTCAGCGTCCCTTCGGAAGAGCCGAACCCTTGCCATTCAGCATTTGTTATTTGTCATTTTCCGGGCTCGTTGCGATTCGGGGTCCTTCCGTCAGGCGGCGGGGAAGTAATGGCCGTTGTCCAGATCAGCCAGCAGGCCGGGCTGAGCGGGTTCCCAGCCGAGGGTCCGGCGGGTGATGAGATTGGACGCCGGGTAGTCCTGCGTGACTATGTTCGCGAGGAATCCGAAATATCCCGGCACCATCAGTACGTCAGCGGGAATACTCACCGCGGGCAGGCCCAGACGGCTACCGATGGCCTCGGCGATCTCGCGGAACGGGACGGCCCCGTCGCCGACCGCGTGCCAGTATTCGCCGGCCGGCCCCTTCTCCAGCGCCAGGCGGAACAACGAGGCGACATCGCGGACGTGCACGGCGTTCCACAGGTTCGCGCCGTCTCCGGGGTAGCCGACGAAACCCTTCTCCTTCGCGAGCGCGATCAGCGTGGGGAGGAAGCCGGCCCGATCTGTCGTGCTGTGCGCGATGTTGGCGATCCGCACGACCGAAGACCGCACTCCCCGCTCGGCGAGGCCGACTACGGCCAGTTCCACGGCGTTACGAACCCGCAGGGTGCCCTTGTACTCGTCACCGCCGGGAAGGGCCGGGTCCTCTTCGGTGGCCGGCCGGCCCAGGTGCTGCCCGGGCGAGCCGATGCTTCCCGCCGCGACCAGCGGCTTTCCGGTTCCCGCCAGTGCTTCGCCGTACGCGAGCATGACCGGGAGCTCCGCGGCGGTCACGGCGTCGATACCGCCGGAGGGAAGCAGGTCCTGCCTGTGCGCGACGTGGATGACGCCGTCGGAGTCCGCGGCCGCCTCCTTGAGCCCGTCGAGATCCTGGAGGTCGCCTCGCCGCACCTTCGCGCCGAACGCGGACACCGCCGCCGCGGCCGTGTCCGACCGGGCCAGGCCGGTGACCTCGTGCCCGGCGGCGACGAGCTCGGGGATGATGTACGAACCGGAGTGGCCGGTCCCGCCAGTAACGAAAACGCGCATGCTAACGGTCCTTTGGTCCCTGTGATTGGTGTGGCGCGAGAGGTTGTGGTGCGCGCGCCCAGAAAGAGGTTTCAGGCAGAGGTTCAGGCAGAGGTGTTGACGCCGAGGGTGAAGTCGAAGCTCCCCGCGCCATGGCGGCCCAGGCCGATCATCACCACGCCCGTTCCCTCCAGCCAGCGCGCCATTCCCAGGGGTCCCGTGTCCAACGGCCGCAGCCCGAGGCTCTTGATGAACGCCGACACGGTCGCCTTGGCCTCGGCCGCCCCGGCCTCGACGTCGTCGCCGGCGATGAGCACGTCCAGCGGGTTGCCCAGCGCCAGCATGTGACCGAAGACGGTGTTGAACGCCTTCACGACGTGCGCGCCGGCCGGTGCGGCCTTGGCGATCTCCTGAGCGCCGGAACTGCCCTCGGGAGTGACAACGCCCTGAAGATCGGGGGACACGGGGTTGGTGATGTCGATGATGACCTTGCCGTTCAGTGCGGCCCCGTACTCGCTGACCACCGCCGTCGCGCCCGCGTACGGCATGGCGAGGACAACGATGTCCCCGGCCGGGGCGGCGCCGGGCGTCCCGACAGTGGCGCCGCCGAACGCGGCGGCGAATTCCTTGGCCTTGGCCGGGTCGCGGCCGATGACCTCGACGGCGTGGCCGCCGGCCAGCGCCCGGTCGGCCAGGGCGCGGGCCATGTTCCCCAGGCCGATAATGCTGATGCTGCTCATTGATGCGCACCTGCTTTCTGGAGCCGGACAGGACGGCACGTCAAATTACCGCACCGAATTACCATGCCAACTATTGCGCCGAATTATTACCCGATGCGGGATTCTTGTGCGAATTCGTTTGGGCTTCGTTGGATACCTGTTCAGGTTGCCATTTCCCCGATTGGGCGTCCAATACTTCTTTTGGTCATGGTGATACCCTGAAGGCATCACCGGACCGGGAGACGCCATGGATCTGGATCTGCGCAAACTGCGTTACTTCGTCGCTGTGGCCGACCGGTTGCACTTCGGCCGTGCCGCCGATGAGCTGCATATCGCGCAGCCGGTGCTCAGCCGGCAGATCCGCGCGCTTGAGAAGGATCTCGACGCCTCGCTGTTCACCAGGGATCGCCACGGCGTGGCGCTGACGGACGCGGGCCGACAACTGCTGGCCGACGCGGGTCCGCTGCTCGCCTCCGCGCACGCGGTCCGCCGCCGGGTGTCCGTGGCCGCCCGTGGCAGCAGGCGGCTGGTGGTCGGTTTCCGGGCCGGTATCCCGGTCATCCCGGCTGCGCAGGCGTTCGAGGCCCGGCACCCTGACGTGGTCGTGGACGTGCAGCGGATCGAAGGGGACGACCAGGCCCCGATGCTGCTCGACGGCCGCATCGACGTCGGCTACGTACGGCTGCCCATCGACGAGGCCGGCCTGCGCGTCACCCCGCTGTACACCGAGCCGAGGGTGGTGGTGCTGCCCGCCGGCCACCGGTTGGCCGGCAAGGAGGAGGTCACCGAGGCCGACCTGGCCGGCGAGCCGCTGGTCTGGCATGCCGACCCGAGCACGCAGCCCACCAGGCGCCCGCACCCCAACGCCGGGTACCGGGTGCGCGGGGTGGACGAGACGCTTGAGCATGTCGCCGCCGGTCGGGGCATCTCGTTCCTGGCCCGTTCGGCGACGGTGTTCTACTCCCATCCGGACGTCGTCTATGTGCCCATCCCGGAGCTGGCCCCCGATCAGGTGTGCCTCGCGGTGTCGGCGTTGCGCACCTCGCCGGTGGTCGACGACTTCTTCGCCGCCGCTCAGGCGACGGCCGAGATCACGGCCGAATGCGGCAACTACGAGATGTGGCAGCTTGCGAGCGATGCCGTGTCCAAGCACGGCCGGCAGGGGTCGTGAACCGGGGGGCGTGAACCGGGAGTCCTCGCCGATCAGGGCAGCGAAAAGTCCTGCCGGGGACGGTGTGGTCACCGTCCCCGGCAGGACTCGACGTACTCCACGTACTCGAAGTACGTGTTCCGGAGGGTTACTTGGTGGTGAGGTAGGCGCGTTCGATCGTCTGGACCAGCGTGTTGCCGGACCGGTCGGTCAGCTTCGCCCGCAGCGAGACGGAGCCCGCCGTGGCCGGGTGGGTCAGCGCCAGGTGCGTACCGCCGACGGCCTTGGCGTGCTGCCAGGTGGCACCGTCGTCGTACGAGACCTCGAAGGCGAGCTTGGCGGGACGCTGTCCGACCGCCGCGCCCTCGACGGTGAAGGGCACCGAGAACGGCTTGCCGGCCTTCGCCGTGCTGGACAGGCTCAGGTCGGGCGAGAACCGGATCACCGAGAGCGGCAGCTGGGCCGTCGAGTCCTCGGGAGTGGTGGCGGAGCGGAAGGTCCACTCCGTACGGACGCGGGTGCTGACCGGGTACACCGCGGGGTCGCGGGACGCGTCCACGGTCAGTCTGTACGCGCTGTCCTGGGCGGGAACGGTGTACTCGGTCATGTCGATCGGCGAGATGCCGTAGTCGTCGGCTATCTCCTTGCCGTCCGCCTGGAGCGAGCTGGTCACCGAGGTGTACTCGCTGAGGCCCCAGTGTCCGGCGCCGTCGCCGAACTGCGGTGTGAAGGCCCTGATGACGTTGCCGTACCGAATGACCCCGGGGAGTCCTCGCTCCGGCCCGAGGTCACCCGCGGCGGGCAGGACCGGGCCGAAGACGCCGACGTTGAACCGCTCGGTGTAGCTGTGACCGGCCTGCCAGGTCCTCTCCATCCTCATCTGGAAGGCCTCGGAGTGCGTCTCGCGGTCCTCGCCGAACATCTGCCAGGCGCGGAAGGACCACTTGACGTCGTTGTCGAGGACGTAGTCCGTGGTGCGCAGCGGCAGGCCGCTCCGCAGGTCGTGGTCGCCGAAGACGATCTCCCCGTCGGGGGTGTGCGCCGACACCTCGACCTGGACGCGCCTGCCCGCGACGGGCACGCCGACCTGGAGGTCGACCTTGGCGAGCTGGTTCTTCCGCACCTTCGCGGCGAAGCCCTCCAGACTGCCGGGGCGATTCCAGCCCAGGTGGTAGGTGACCGGCCGGCCCTCGGCGTCCTCGCGGGTCCAGTCACCGGCGAACACGGCGTACGCCTGGTCGGCGGACGACGCGGGGCCGAGCTGCCCGAAGCTCGCGCCCTTGAAGGTGGACAGGAGGTACTCCATGCTGCCCGGGCGCAGGCTCTCGCCGCGGGCGTAGCTGTAGAGCACCGAGGCCTCGGTGTTCTCCGCCGCCGCGTCGGGCACGGCGACCTCGACCGGCCGCGCCTTCCTGGCGTCGACCGTGAAGGTGGTGTCCCGGTCCAGGGTCAGCTTCGGCTGCACCAGGATGGCGTGGGTGGCGGACTCGTAGGACGGGTGGATCACTCCGTTGAGGGTGTAGTCGCCCTTGGGGAGCCGCACCGTGAGTTCGCCGTCCTGCTCGTCGGCGTAGGACGTGTAGAAGTCGCCGTCGTAGTCCGAGACGGAGGTGGCGGCGTCGCCGACCGGCGCGCCGTTCTCGTCGAGGTGCTTGAGGGTGAGGCTGTACGACTCCACCTCGCGCTCCACGCCGACAGCGGTACGCACCTGCACCTTGCCGTCGGCCGAGACGGCGGCCACCGAGCCGCCGAAGGAGCCGTCGGCGGTGCCGGCGCGGGTGTCGGCGGTGACGGAGGCACTCGCCTCGCCGCCCGCCGGGACGGTGATCCGCTGCGGCGACACAGCGAACATGCCCTCGGCGGCGGGCTTGCCGTCCACCGAGAGGGCGTCGACGGACAGGTCGAGGGTGACCGGCTCCGTACCGAGGTTGGTGTACGTCACCTGCTTGGTCGTCGGGGTGTCGTCGCCGTGCGGCCACTGCTGGACGCCGAAGTCGAGCGGCTTCTGCTCGGTGATCACGCTCTGGTCCAGCGCCCGGACCAGATCGGTGCGGCCGGTGCCCTGCTGGAAGGAGCTGTACGAGCCCGGCTTGGCGGAGCCGGTGAGGACCGCCTTGATGCGCTCGCCGGTCCAGTCGGGATGCTGCTGGGCGAGGATCGCGGCGGCGCCCGCGACATGCGGGGCGGCCATGGAGGTGCCGTCTAGGGTGAGGTAGCCGGGTACGTCGGAGGGGAAACCCTCCTCCAGCACGCTGCCCGCGGCCGCGGCGGCCGTGATGGCGACACCGGGCGCGGTCAGGTCGGGCTTGACCCCACCGTCGCCGACGCGCGGGCCACGACTGGAGAAGACGCCTAGCTGGTCGGACTTGTCGACCGCGCCGACAGTGAGTGCGGCGTCCGCGCTGCCCGGCGAGCCGACGGTGCTCTCACCGCCCTCCCCCTCGTTGCCGGCCGAGATGACGAAGAGGGTGTCGCTCTCGGCGGAGAGCCGGTTGACCGCCTCCTCCATCGGGTCGATGCCAGGCATGTCCTCGCCGCCGAGGCTGAGGTTGACGACGTCGGCGCCCTGCGCCACCGCCCACTCCATGCCGGCGATGATCCCGGAGTCGGTGCCGCCGCCGTTGTCGTCGAGGACCTTGCCGATCAGGAGCTTCGCGCCGGGGGCGACGCCCTTGTACTTGCCCCCGCTCCTGGCGCCCGTACCGGCCGTGATGGACGCGACGTGGGTGCCGTGGCCGAACTTGTCGGCGGTGCCGGAGGCGGAACCGGTGAAGTCCTGCTCGGCGATCACCTGAGACGCGACATCGGGGTGGGTCTTGTCGATGCCGGTGTCCAGTACGGCGACCTTGGTGCCGGTGCCGTCGAAACCGGCGGCCCAGGCGGTGGGCGCGCCGATCTGCGGCACGCTCTTGTCGAGGCTGGCCTTGCGCCTGCCGTCGAGCCACAGCTTCTCGATGGCGGTGGCGGGGGTGAACTCCGTTGCCCCGTCCGCCTTTTCGGCGGTGCCGGTGACCGCGTCCCAGAACTCGGCGGCCCGCTTCTTCACGGGGCGCATCGCCTTGCCGTTCACGACCGGCAACGCCCGGCCGATCTTCGCCCCGGCCCCGGTGAAGGGGGCCATCGAGGGCGCCTTCTTCCCCTGGAACGTGGCGATCAGCGGTACGTCGGTGCGGCGGGCGTCGTCGTAGCCGTCCGCGACCAGTTGGGTCACGTCGAACAGCCGGGCATCCAACTTGCCCTGCGCCAGCAGCAGTTCGGCGTCGCCGGGCACGACCCGGGTGTGTCCGGCGACGACCCGGACGGAGAACGGCACCTTCTCGCGGCCCTCGGCGCGGACCACGCCGGTGGCCTTTCCGGCGCCGTCCACCATGACCCGGTCGCCGGTCACAAGGGTCACCGTCTTCATTGCCTCGGCCGCACCGGGCGCCTTCGACGCCTTGGAGGCCTCGGTCGTCCTGACCGTACCGGCGCCGCTCGCGTCCTGGGCTTCCGCACCCGGGACGCCGGCCAGCAGCAGGGCTGTGGAGGCAACCCCCGCCGCCACGACCGCACGTGTTGGTCTCCCGCGTAACTCCATCTGGACTCCTGACACTTCGACATCGGAGAGCAGCCGTCGCACGTTCCCCCGACGGCTCGCGCCCAGAGACGAACGGGGATGGCGTCGGGTTGGAAGAACATCCGGCGTGTTTGCGCCGAGAGACCAGTGAACCTCCCGCGACAAAGTCCCCGCCTCCACCGTTCGGCCAGTTCAGAGGCGGTCCCGCCCTGCGAGGTCCGGCCGTTCGGCCGAGGCGGTGGTGCCCTCGAAGGCGGCAGATTGGTCTGCGAGGCCAGCACGAAAGTGCACGGGGCGACATGGACGGCAGGACAGACAGCAGGACAGGCGGCAGGACGGACGGCAGGGGAGTCGGACATGGCGAACACATCACCGCAGGCATCACGGCAGGCATCGACGCGGGCGTCACCGCAGGTATCAACGCAGGCATCACTGCGCGGGGCGCGGGTGAACCGGCATCTGGCGCGGGTCACGGCGCCGGCGGTGGTCGCACTGGTCGCCGCCCAGTGGCTCTCCTCGGCGGTGGGCGGCGATGCTCACTGGACCGGCCGGTGAGCGGGCCGCCTCCGGTCAGGCGCCGGCGGCCCGGTCACCTCAGATCGACATCGACATGCACATCGGCATCAGGATCGGGATCGGGATCGGGATCGGGATCGGCATCAGCCGAATACCTGCACCCAGGAACCACTGGCGTAGTTAGGGTCGATGTCTCCCGCGTCGTATCCCATGCCGGTCCTGGTGTAGCCGCAGTTGAGAATGTTCGCGCGGTGGCCGGAACTGCTCATCCACCCGTAGGTCCCGTTGTTGACCACGCCGTTCGGGTCGCCCTGGAAACCCATCGCGATGTTCTCGCCGACGCCGCCCCGGGTGTATCCGGCGTCCTTGGCACGGTCGGTGGGGCTCTTTCCGCTCGCCGAGGTGTGCGAGAAGTTGTGGGTCCGCACCATCTCGGCCGCGTAGTCGTGGGCGGCCTTCTGCAGGCTCGTGTCGACCACCAGTGCCGCACAGCCGTTGGCGGTCCGTTGCGCGTTGACGTTGTCGAAGGCCTGCTTCTCCAGCGACGTCATTCCGGTCGTGTCGGCAGGCGCGGCGGGGGTGATCCCGCTCCACTGCTGGTTGCTGCCCCCGTTGCAGGACCACAGGGTGAGTTCGGTGCCGCTTTCGGTCTTTCCGCCGGGGGCATCCAGACATCGCCCGGAATCAGCACCCCGAAGGGCGGCGGTCGAGACGGCGGCCGATGCCGCCGGGGCGGATATCGCGGTCCCGGCGGTCAGCAGCCCCAGTGATGCCATTACAAATCCGTATCGCGCCGACCGGGATTTATAACGGTGAGTAGCCAATCGGGAACTCCTTACCAGTGAGCAAAACGGTGAGCACTTCGCGCCTCACGTCGGCTCACAGTAGAGCACCCGCGGAAACATCGCACCCGCGGTCCGAATTCACCGAAAGGGCACTTTGTTCCTGGTAGTACATTTTCCTGCATCCCTGTAATGCCTTTTGACTACGCACTTTCCGCCAAACGGAAGAAGAGAGAAGGGAGAGGGAAGTGTCAGACGTCGAACTCGTGCTCCCGGGTCTCCGGCAGCGCCAGCAGGCACAGGAGGCTCACCAGGCAGAGGCCGCCGGTGTAGAAGCCGAGGACCAGCGGGGATTCCCAGTGGCTGTTCAGCCAGGTGGCGATGGACGGGGCGAAGCCGCCGCCGAGGGTGTTGGCGAGGATGAAGGCGGCGGAGGCGCCGGTGTAGCGCAGCCGGGCCGGGAACAGTTCCGAGAGGAAGGCCGCCATCGGGGAGAACATCAGCGCGAGGAACATCAGACCGACCGTGTAGGCGCCGGTGATCACCAACCCGTTGCGTGAGCTGAGCGAGGCGTACATCGGCACCGCCCACACCACACTGCCGACGGCTCCGGCCAGCATCAGCGGACGGCGACCGATCCGGTCGGACAGCCTGGCGACCGGAAGGGTGATGGCGATTCCGGCCGCCGCGCCGATGCTCGCGGCGGTGAGCATCGTGTTGCGGGGGATGCCGAGTTCCTTCGGACCGTACGAGAGGCTGTAGACGATCGTCAGGTAGTAGACGGCCGAGCCGCCGATCGCCGCGCCGGTGCCGAGCAGCAGCCGGCGGGGGTACTGCCGGAAAATCGTCCCCAGCGGAAAGCGGGGCGCCGACGGCCAACTTGGCGCCGGTGCCTGCGGCTGGGCCCGCACCGCGGACTTGAAGACCGGGGACTCGGAGACGGTCGTACGCACCCACAGGCCGACCGCGACGAGGACGGTGCTGAGCAGGAACGGGATGCGCCAGGCCCAGTCGGTGAAGCCCTCCATGCCCACGATGTTCATGGTGGGCAGGATGACCGCGGTGGACAGCAGGAAGCCGAGCGAGGGGCCGACGTTCGGGATGGACGCGTACAGCGCGCGGCGGCCGGGCGGCGCGTGTTCGGCGGCGAGGAGCACCGCCCCGCCCCACTCGCCACCCATGCTGACGCCCTGGAGCAGACGGAGTGTCACCAGCAGTACGGGGGCGAGGAGTCCGGCGCTCTCGTAGGTGGGCAGCAGGCCGACGCCGACCGTGGCCACGCCCATCAGCAGCAGCGAGATGACCAGGGCTTGTCTTCGGCCCAGCCGGTCGCCGATCGTGCCGAACAGGACGACACCGAGGGGGCGGGAGACGAAGGCCGCGGCGAAGGTGAGGAACGCGGCCATGGACGAGAGGGTCGCGTTGCCGGAGGGGAAGAAGGCGGGGCCGAGGACGAGCGCGGAGGCGGTGCCGTACACGGCGAAGTCGTAGTACTCGATCGTCGTGCCGACCAGGCTCGCCGCGGCCACCCGCGGGGCCTCGGATTTCGCCGTGGTCGCCGTCGCCGTCGTAGGCAGATCGGCGGTTTTGAGCGGTAATTCAGGCATGGGGGGTCACTTCCAGGTCCTGAGTGGGGAGAGGAGTCACCCTAATCACCGAAATTCAATTTCGACAAGAAGCCCATTCAATAGAGCTTCAAGTGCGGTGACAGGAGGGGCAGAACGCCCCAACGCGCATAGAGTGCACGAACAGTACGCCCAGGCCACGTCAACCCCACGCAACCTGTCAATCCCCTGTCAATATTAATGCCGCAAACCGTATAAAAATTTGTCCACGGTTACACCTTGCCAACCGCCAGTCACACGTGAATGCTCGTGATCGCTTAACTTGAAAGTTTTATAACCATCGATTTTCGGACACGGAGAATCGCAGCAGAATGTCGCGGTTATCGGCTTTCTGGAATGCGACCTCCGGGCTGGGAGGGCTCATTACCCATGCTGAAAACCGGCAAGCAATTACGCTTGAGGAGACTTTCGCTCGCGGGTGACGACCGGCATCTGCTCGTCCCCCTCGACCACAGCGTCTCGGACGGTCCGATCGTCCCTGCCGACAAGTGGGACGACCTGCTGCGGGCGCTCGTCGCCGGTGGCGCCGACGGGATCATCGTCCACAAGGGACGTGCCCGGTCCTTCGCGCCGGACATCCTGAGGAGCTGCGCGCTGGTGGTGCACCTGAGCGCCAGTACCGCCTGCTCCGCCGACGTCCACGCCAAGGTGCTGGTCGCCGACGTCGAGGAGGCGCTGACGCTCGGCGCGGACGCGGTCAGCGTCCATGTGAACATCGGCTCCGACACCGAGGCGCAGCAACTGGCGGACCTCGGGGCGGTGGCCCGTTCCTGCGACGCGTGGGGCATGCCTCTGATCGCGATGGTGTATCCGCGCGGCCCCCGGATCGAGGACCCACGCGATCCGGCCCTTCTCGCCCACCTGGCCAATGTCGCCGCCGACCTGGGCGCGGACCTGGTGAAGACCTCCGTCGCCCTGCCGATCGAGCGCATGGCCGAGGTGGTGGCGAACAGCCCCATCCCCGTCCTCGCGGCCGGCGGTCCACCGGACGGCTCCGACCTCGTCGAGTACGGCACCGCCGTGATGGCCGCCGGCTGCCGGGGCCTGGCCATCGGGCGCCGGATCTTCTCCTCGCCGACGCCTGCCGCACTGGTGTCCCGGCTCTCGGCGGTCGTGCACGGCGGGAACACCGAACTTTCTCATGACATGCGCATGGCTAATTATTCGACGATCGTGGCAGGAGTGGCATGAGGTTCGCATGGATCGACCTGCGTGAAGTCCCCCGTCCGCAGCTCCAGGCGGTGGTGGACGCGGCAATCCACGCCCGGATGGCCGGAGTCGTGGCCGCCGACGCCGAGTTGCTCGGGACCCTGCCCCCGACGGTCACGCGGGTGCTGGTCCCAGCGGGCGGTGGCCCGGTCACGACCGCTGCGAAGAAGCCCGGCGACAAGGAGACGAAGGAAGCGAAGGAGGCGAAGGAGGCGAAGGGCGCGGACAAGGAGGCCAAGTCCCCTGTCGGGACCGGCGGTTCACCGACCGGCACCGGATCCGGATTCGACGTGCTCCTGCGGAAGTTCGGCACCCAGGACGAGCTGGACGCGCTCGCCGCCGAACACCGGGCCGGCACCGGCGGCGCCGGTGGCACGCCCGTCTCCGGGTTCATCGACGTACGGGACGACCGCACCCTGCAACTGTCGTGCGCGGGCGCCATGGTGCTGCCGTACACGGTCATCCACTTCGCCGACCCGACCAAGATCCCCCTGGAGATCGTGCTCGCCGCCGCCGAGTCCGCCGAGGGCCAGCTCGTGACGGTCGTCGACGGCCTGGAGGAGGCGGCCATCGTCTTCGACGTGCTGGAACGCGGCTCGGACGGCATCCTCTTCACGCCCCGCAGCGCCGACGAAGTGTTCGCGCTGGCCCGCCTGTTGGAGGCGACGACACCCCAACTGGAGCTGTCCACGCTGACCGTGGAGAGCATCCGGCACGTCGGACTCGGCGACCGGGTCTGCGTGGACACCTGCTCGCACTTCGAGGAGGACGAGGGCATCCTCGTCGGCTCCTACTCCTCCGGTTTCGTGCTGTGCTGCAGCGAGACCCACCCCCTGCCCTACATGCCGACCAGGCCGTTCCGGGTCAACGCGGGTGCCCTGCACTCGTACACGCTCGGCCCCGACAACCGCACCAGCTACCTCAGCGAGGTCGGCTCGGGCAGCGCGCTCCTCGCCGTCGGCGCCGACGGGCGTACCCGACGGGTCGTCGTCGGGCGGGCGAAACTCGAATCCCGGCCGCTCCTGGAGATCCGTACCCACGCCGAGGACGGCCGGCTGGTCAGCCTGACCGTGCAGGACGACTGGCATGTACGGGTGCTCGGCCCCGGCGGCAAGGTTCTCAACGTCACCGAGCTGCGGACCGGCGACGAGTTGCTCGGCTACCTGGCCGCCGACAAGCGCCATGTGGGGCTGCCCATCGGCGAGTTCTGCAAGGAGGTCTGAGGTCCGATGGGCGAACTCGAATCAGAGCTCACCCCGCTGGTGGGGCGGCTGTTCGACGCGCACGACGACCGCCTGCCGTATCTGACACACCAACAGGAGATGGTCACGCGCGGCGAGTTACGGGAGCGGGTGGCCAAACAGGCCGCCGTCTTCGCCGGGTACGGGATCGGGCCGGGCAGCACCGTGGGGCTGCGGACCCCGCCCAGTTTCACCCAGATCGAGGTGCTGCTCGCCCTGTGGCGGCTCGGCGCGCAGGTGCTGCTCTTCGACTTCCGGCTCAAACCGCCCGAGGTGGCGGCGCTCTGCGCGTCCTGCCGACCGCAGTTCATGGTCAGCGCCGGTTCCAACGTCCGCGCCACGTTCGGCTTCCGCTCCGAGTACGAGGTCGTCACCGAGCGGCGCAGAACCGGTCTGGCGGCCACCACCGGGCACCGCCTCGTCCAGTTCAGCTCGGGCTCCACCGGACGGCCGAAAGTCATCGGCAGGACCGCCCGGTCGCTCGCCGACGAGGTGGACCGGTTCACCGGCGTCCCGGACATGCCCGTCGAGGGCGACAGGCTGCTGCTGCTCAGTTCGACGGCGCACAGTTTCGGCCTGATCGGCGGCCTGCTGTACTCCCTCGCCGCCGGCGTCTCCGTCGTCTTCGCGCCCCGCGTGTCCGCCCGCGACATCCTGCGGACCGCGCTGGAGCACCGGATCACCGCCCTGTTCGGTGTACCGACACACTTCGAACTGCTCGCCTCCGCCACCGACCACCTCGCGCTGCCCGACCTGCGGCTCGCGGTGTCGGGCGGCGAGATCATGCCCCCGCAGGTCGCGGCCGGCTTCGCGCGGCTGTACGGCGTCGAGGTCGGCGAGGCGTACGGGACCACCGAGACCGGCATCGTCGCCATCGACGTCGGCGGCACGCTGCGCCCCTCGGTCGGCCGGGCGGCGCCGGGTGTCTCGATCCGCGTGGCACGGGGCGAACTGGACGTCGCCCTCGACGAGTCGCCGTACCTCTTCGACTCGGGTGGCACCCAGTACACGGACGGCTGGCTGCACACCCGGGACCGGGCCACGCTGGACGCCACCGGCGCGGTACTGGTGCGGGGGCGCACCGACTCCCTCGTCGTCGTCGGCGGCCTCAAGGTCGACCTCACCGAGGTGGAGAACGTACTCCGCGAGCACCCGGCCGTCGAACAGGCGGTCCTGGTCCACGAGGACGTGACCGAGGCGTACGTCGCGGTCACGGCCGGCGTCGAACGCCCTTCCCCCGAGGAGCTGTTGCGCTGGTGCCGGGAGCGGCTGGCCGACTACAAGGTGCCCCGGGTGATCCGGCTGCTGGACGCACTGCCGCGCACGTCCAACGGCAAGTTGGTGCGACAGGCGGCGACGTTGCGCTCCGCTGGGTAGGGCGGGGTCGGGCCGGGTGTCGCCGGTTGTCCTTTGTCCTTTGGCCGCGGGTCCGTTGTGGCTTGTCGCGCAGTTCCTCGCGCCCCTATTAAGGGCGCTCTACTCCCCCACTGGAGAAAGTGATCATGAGTACGTCGACCCTGGAAGACGAGATCCGCGAGTTCGTTCTGACGTCGGTCATCGACGAGATGAACATCCTGCTGAGCCGCGACGGCATCACGGACGACAGCCCGGTGACCGTCGGCGGGCTGGATGTCGACTCCCTGAGCCTGATCGAACTCACCCTGCGCCTGGAGTCCCGGTTCGGTGTGGAGATCCCCGACACCGACATCGAACCCCTGGCCACCCTGACCCTCGGCGGGCTCGTCGCCGAGGTCGTCCGACGCGGTGCGAAGGCATGAGTACGAGCACGGGGGCCTCCGGCATCGACACCGACTCCGTACGGGAGCTGCTGTCGGACCGCAAGGTCTTCCCGGGGCTGCCCGACGACCTCGGGGCGGATGCCGAACTGGTCCTGGACTCCCTCGGGTTGGTGTGGCTGCTGCATGTGGTGGAGGAGCGGTACGGCCTGGTCGTCGAGCCCACCGACGACGACATCGCCGGGCTGACCACGCTGCGGCGGCTCACCGAGTATCTGCGCGCCGAACACCTGCGTACCGAATACCCGCGTACCGCCCGGAAGGGGGGCGCCCGGGATGACGCGTGAAGTGACGGTGACCGGATACGGGGTGCAGACCGCGTTCGGTGAGGGTGCGGAGGCGTTGCGGCGCGGGGTGTTCGCGGGGGTGCCGGCGTTCCGGCCCACGACACGGTTCGACACCGGGCCGTATCGGACGGCGGTTGCCGCTGCCGCGCCCGACGGGGCGGAGGCGGTCGAGGGGTGGGCGTTGCGGGACGCGCTCGGCCTGTGCGGGGGCGCTGCGCTGGCTATGGCTGGGCTCGGGGCGGGTACGGAGGCCGCCGTGATTCTGGGGGTGGCTGGGGATCATCGGAGCGTCACCCGGTATTGGCGGGGCGCCGGGGATTCTGTGCCAGTCGCTCCGGGGGGATCGCCGTATGAAGGGCGCGGGTCCGTTGTGGCTGGTCGCGCAGTTCCCCGCGCCCCTGGAGGGGCCCTGCCGGGCCCTCCGTTGACAGGATTCGCCGATGCCGTGCCCGCTCGGCTCGCTGAACTGCTGGGCGGGGAGCTGGGGTTGGTCGGACCTCGGCTCACCTTTACCAATGCCTGTGTCGCGTCCGCTGCCGCGATTGTCCATGCCTGCCGGCTGATCTCCTCCGGGCGGATCGAGGTCGCCGTCTGTGCGGGCGGGTATCTGGTCGAGGAGGAGACCTTCGGCAAGTTCGACTCCGGACGGGCCTTGTCGCGGGACGGCATGGTGCGGCCGTTCAGTGCCGATCGGACCGGGCTGCTGCTGGGCGACGGGGTCGCGGCCGTCGTACTGGAGTCCGCCGAGCACGCCCGGCGGCGCGGTGCCCGGCCGCTCGCGTCGGTCGTCGGATGGGGCGCCGCCACCGACGCCCACCACATCGCCCAGCCGCACCCGGAGGGCGCCGGCCTCGCCCGGGCCGCACAACAGGCGTTGCGGCGGGCCGGGGACCCGGACGGAGTGACCCTCGACTACGTCAACGCCCATGGCACCGGCACCAAGTACAACGACGGCGCCGAGACCAGGGGCCTGCGCGCAGCCTTCCCGAAGCACGCCGAGTCGATACCGGTCAGCTCGACCAAGTCCACCACCGGCCACCTCCTGGAAGCCGCGGGTGTCGTGGAGTTCGTGATCACGATGCTGGCCCTGCTGAACGGCGTACTCCCGCCGACCGCCGGCTACGGCAGCCCCGACCCGGAGTGCGACCTCGACTACGTGCCGAACGACCCGCGCCCCGCCGACGTGCGCCGGGCCCTCACCATCAACGCCGCCTTCGGTGGCGCCAACACCGCACTCGTCCTGGAGCGGCCGTGACCCCGACCGACGAGACCCACCTCACGGACCAGCGCTCCTACCTGTCGGTCCTGGCCGCCGCCACGGCTACCCACGACACCGGTCGGGACGACGACATCGCCCTCCCGAAGCTGCCCGGCTTCGTGGAGTCGGCGTTCAGTCCGCTGGCGTACGAGGTCGGCAGCAGGTGTCTGACCGCGCGCTCCGGGGACGGCGACCGTACCGCCGTGGCGCTGGCCAGCCTGATGGGTGACACCACCACCGCGGACCTGGCCAGCCGGCGCATGGTGTCCGGGCGGGTCCACAACCCGCTGCTGTTCATGCAGGCCACCGCCAACTCCGTGCTGGGGCACATGAGTCGGGAGTTCGGGATCACGGGCCAGATGCTCAGCCTCTCCACGCTCGACGACCCACTGACCGAACTCCTCGCCATGGCCGACCTGTTGCTGGAGGAACCGGAACTCGACCGGGTCCTGGTGCTCGCCGTGGAACTCGGCGGCGGCGAACGCGTGGCCGCCGTCCACCGCGAACTGGCAGCGGACAGCGGGCGCCCGGTCCCAGCCCTCCCCGCATCGGCGGGCCTGGCGGCGGCGGTACTCCTCGGCCGACCGGACGACGGGCCGGCGGGGGCGCAGGGGTCGATCAGGCCAACCCAGACCGCCCGGTCGGCTCAGCAACTCGGAAGCATCCAGAGCCTGTTCGAACTGGCCACCGCCCACGCCGAACCAAGTACCGAGACGGAGACGCACACCCATGCTCATCAGTAGGCAGGAGCGGGCCCGGATCTGCTCCGACACCGAACTGGGCGCCGGTAACATCCTGGCCCGGCTGGCGGCGTACGACCGTCCACGCGACGAGGTCGTTCTTCGGACCGACGGCAACTGGCGTGCACCGGACGGCAGTTACCCCACCCACCTCACGCTCGGGGAGTTGCAGGAGGCCGTCGAGACCTACGCGGGCTGGTATGTCGCCCAGGGTGTTCGCCCCCGCGACCCGGTAGCCCTCCACTCCCACTCCAGCGCCGAGTTCGCGGTGAACTTCCTGGCGCTGACCTCGCTCGGCGCGATCCCCTCGTTCGTCAACGGCAACCTGCCGCCCGACATCGCGCGGGAGTACGTACGACGGCAGGGCGCAGTAGGCGCCTTCACGGACCCCGAGCACCACGACGTACTGGCGCAACAGTCCGTGGCGGAGTCGGCGTCCTCGGCCCCCGGAGGTCTCCGCTTCTGCGCGACCGCCGCCGACATCCGCCCCGAACACCGGGCCTCACTCCCGGCCTCGCACCCCTACCGTCACGACCCCTCCGACCCGGTGCTCATCTCGCACTCGTCCGGAACCACCGGTATGCCCAAGGGCGTTCCGCACACCCACCGGACGCTGATGTACGCGCAACTGCACCGCCTGCGCTACTCCACCGGCACCGACATGGAACGCACCCTGGTCGGGCTGCCGGGCGCCCACAACGCGATGGTCGCCACGCTGCTCTACTGCCTCCTCCTGCGCACCGACATCAAGCTCCTCTCCAGCCAGCGCGGCACCGAAGTGCTCGACGCCATCGAGGAGTTCAGGCCCACCACAGTGCTGGCCTTCGCCGGGACCTTCGGCGAGATGGCCGCCGAGGACCTCTCGGCCCGCGACCTGTCCAGCGTGCAGGTGTGGTTCAACACCGGGGACGCGGCCCACGAGGCACACATCCGGGCCCTCGTGCGGCACGGCAGCCACCAGACGATCGGCAAGGACCTGCGGCGCACCCGCGTCGACGGCTCCGTCTTCGTCGACGGGCTCGGCTCCTCCGAGGCCGGCTACTCCGTCTTCCACAACCGGCACACCAAGGACACCTCGGCCTATTCGCGCTGCGTCGGCAGGCCGATCAGCTTCGCCGAGGCCGCCGTACTCGCCGAGGACGGCACCCCGCTGCCGCCCGGCGAGATCGGCCGCCTCGGCCTCAAGTCGCCTACCCTCACGCCCGGTTACTGGAACGACTCGCTGACCTGGAACCGTATGCGCCTCGGCGGCTACTGGCTCACCGGCGACCTCGCCCACCAGGACGAGAACGGCAACTTCTACCACCTCGACCGCGCCCCCGACGCCATCCGCACCCCCGCCGGGGTCGTCTTCAGTACCCGCACCGAGGAACTCCTGCTCCGCGAGCTGCCCGAACTGGCGGACTGCACAGTCGTCGGAGTCGCCGACAACGGCGTACGCGCGGACTGGGACGGCGACGGATTGGCACACGCCTACGCACTACTCCAACTCGCCGACGCGTACTTGCCCGAAGGGGACTTGTCCGACGGCGAGTTGAGCGACCGGGAGCTGACCGACCGGGTCAACACAGCCCTCGAGTCAGCCGGGTTCCCCCCTGTCTCGCGCGCCCTGCGCATGAAGCCCGACGACGTCGCCAAGGGCGCCACCGGCAAGGTGCTGAAACGAGTGATGCGCGACCGCTTCGCCGCTGCCATGGTCGAGGAGCAGCGATGAGCACCGGCGCCGAGGGCGTCAACCACCGCGCCCGGGCGAGCGAGGCGTACCGGTTGTGGTGGCAGCACGACGCCAACTGGTACCAGGGGGTGGCGAGCCGGTTCGGGCAGGAGGCCGCGAACGAGCTCAACGCAGAGGCACTGCGCAAGGTCGCCACCCACGTCGGACAACGCGTCGGCCGCCTCTCCGGCCCACTCCCCGACACCGGCGACACCCGCAAGGACCTGGAGGAACTGCGCCGCCGGTACGACGACTGCGGCGACCGGATGTTCCCACCGGAACTGCGCAACGCCTCCACGGAGGTCGAGGAAGTGGCCGAAGAGGACGGTCTGATCGTCCTCACCCTGCGCCGGAGCTTCGCCGTCACCATGGTGCGGATGGCCGGTTCACTGGACGGCTACCAGTGTCCGTGCACCGACATCCACGCGGGCTGGTCCGAAGGCCTCGGCGTCACCCTGACCGAGAACCGCGCCGAGACCTGCCTGCGCGACGGCGACAAGGCGTGCCGTCTGCTGATGCGCGTACGCACCCCCCTTACTCACCCAACTCCCCTTACTCACGACGGTACGGAGGACTGAGCACCGTGCGGATACTTGTCGCCGGAGCCACCGGAGTGGTCGGACATCCGCTGGTGGCCGCGCTACGGGCACGGGGTCACCAAGTGAGCGCGCTGGTACGGGAGGAGTCCCGGTCCCGCGCCCCGGAGGCCGACGCGATCGTGGTCGCCGACGCCCTCGACCGGGAAGCGCTCCTGGCCGCCGTGACGGACGTACGCCCTGAGGTGGTCGTCCATCAGCTGTCGGCGCTGCGGCTGTTGCGCGACGACCCGCCGGAGGCCTTCGCGCAGACCGCCCGGCTGCGCACCGAGGGCACCGCCAATCTGATCGCGGCGGCTCGTGCGGCCGGTGCCGGGCGGCTGGTCGCGCAGTCCATCGCCTTCGCCGCCGCGCCGACCGGAGACACGGTCGTCGACGAGGCGGCCCCCCTGTACGTGGACGCCCCGGACCCGGGTTGGGCGGCCACCGTGCGGGCGGTCTCCGAACTGGAGGCTCAAGTACTGGAGTCGCCCGCGGAGTTGAGCGGGCTGGTGCTGCGCTACGGGACGCTGTACGGCCCCGGCACCGCGTACGCCCGTACCGGCGGCGGGACCGCGGGGCGGGTGCTGGCCGGGAAGTTCCCGCTGCCCGAGGGCAGGGCCGGGATCACCTCGTTCCTGCATGTGGAGGACGCCGTGGGGGCGGCGGTGGCGGCCGTGGAGTCGGAGGTCACCGGCGCCTTCCACATCACGGACGACGAACCGGCCCCGGCCGCACAGTGGTTGCCCCATTTCGCCCGCGCGCTGGACGCCCCGCCGCCGCGCACGATCCCGGCGACGATGGCACCCCGGCTGCTCGGCTGGTTCATGGCCCACCAGCTCACGTCGGCGTCCGGCGCGTCCAACTCCCGTGCACGTACGGAACTTGGCTGGAAGCCGCTGCGGCCGAGCTGGCGCGACGGGCTGGGCCAGGAATGACCGAACCCCGACCCGCGTACCAACCAGAGCCCGAGGTCGAGCCCGAGCCCGAGGTCCGGCCCGACTCGGGTAACTCCCGTGACGCTCTCACAGTGTGCGTCATCGGCGCCGGTCCGCGCGGGCTCTCGGTGCTGGAGCGGCTCTGTGCGAACGCGCCTCAGGCCCGTCGCCCGGTCGTGGTGCATCTCGTCGACCCGTACCCACCCGGCCCGGGCGCGGTGTGGCGCACCGACCAGCCGGCCGAGCTGCTGATGAACACCGTCGCCTCCCAGGTGACCCTGTTCACCGACGACAGCGTGCCGTGCGCGGGCCCGGCGATACCGGGCCCGAGTCTCTACGAGTGGGCGCTCACCCTGGGACCCGAGGCGTACCCGGCCCGGGTCCTGGCGGAGGCACGGCGGCTCGGCCCGGACACCTACCCGACCCGTGCCTTCCACGGCCACTACCTGGAGTGGGTCTTCCAGCACCTCGTGCACACCGCCCCGCCCGGGTTCACGGTCCACACCCACCGGACGACAGCCACCGAGCTGGCCGATGCCCCGGACAGCACCCAGACGGTGACCCTGGCGGACGGCGAACGGCTCACCGGCCTGGACGCGGTCGTACTGGCCCTGGGCCACGGCCAGTCCACCCCGACCGGGGAGGAACGGGAACTGCGCTCCTTCGCAGCCCGCCACGCACCCACCCGTGCCGGCTCCGGCGTGACCTACGTGGGCCCCGCGAACCCGGCCGACGCCGATCTCAGCGCCCTGGGTCCCGGCACACCGGTCGCTCTGCGCGGACTCGGGCTGAACTTCTTCGACCAGCTGGCCCTGCTCACCGAGGGCCGCGGCGGCACCTTCAAGCAAGGCCACCAGGGCCACCCGGGCGGTCAAGGCAGCGGGCTCGTGTACATCCCGAGCGGCAACGAGCCGTTGCTGTACGCCGGTTCGCGGCGCGGAGTGCCGTACCACGCGCGCGGCGAGAACGAGAAGGGCGCGCTCGGCCGCCACCATCCCCGTTTCCTGACCCCGGAGGTCATCGCCGGACTACGGAGACGTCCCGTCGGTTTCCGTGCGGATATCTGGCCCCTTATCGACCGCGAGGTCCGGACCGTCTACTACGAGGCGTGGATCCGGGCCGCCCAAGGCCCCTGGGCGGCGGCGGAGTTCGTACGGTCCTGCTTCGCGGGCCGCGAGCCCGAGCCGGTCCTGCTCGACCGGTTCGACGTACCCCCGGACGAGCGCTGGGACTGGCGACGCGTTGAACGCCCGTACGGGGACCGACATTTCACGTCCCGCGTCGACTTCCGGCGCTGGCTGCTGGGGTATCTGCGCCAGGACGTCGCCGCCGCCCGCCTCGGCAATGTGAACGGCCCGCTGAAGGCGGCGCTGGACGCCCTGCGTGACCTGCGCAACGAGGTCCGGCTGGTGGTCGATCACGGCGGAGTCGTCGGCGAGTCGTACCGGGCCGAACTGGACGGCTGGTACACGCCGTTGAACGCGTTCACGTCGATCGGCCCGCCCGCGTTCCGCATCGAGCAGCTGATCGCGCTGATCGAGGCCGAGGTGCTGCACGTGGTCGGTCCGGGGATGCGGATACGTCCGACGGGTGACGCGGGCGACCTTGGCGAGGCCGGTTTCCTCGTGGACGCGGAGGGGGTGTCCCAGGCGCCGGTGCTGGTGAGGGCGCTGGTCGAGGCACGGCTGCCCGACATCGACCTGCGGCGCAGCACCAGTCCGCTGCTGCGGGGGCTGCTGGCGGAGGGAGGATGCGTCCCGTACCGGCCGGGCGGCCACAACCCGCACGAGGCAGACAGACCGCATGAGACGGGCGGGATGGCGGTGACCGGCGGTGCGCCCCGGCTGCTGGACGCGTCCGGACGCCCGCACCCGCGCCGGTTCGCCTTCGGGGTGCCGACGGAGGGGGTGCGCTGGGTGACGGCGGTCGGCATCAGACCGGGCGTGGGCTCGGTGACGCTGGAGGACTCGGACGCCATCGCACGGGCGGTGCTGGGCCTGGAGTGGGCCGGGACATCCAAGACGTTCCAACTGCCCGCGGTAAAAGCCGGGTTGCTCGCACCTCAGATCTCAGGCGCAGGGAGTGGATGAGCATGAACGCGAGAATGGACCCTGCGTCCGCCGGCACCGACGCGGGGCTGCTCGCGCCCACCTGGGCGGGTACGCCCGCGGCGGCGGAGGTCACCGACGAGGCCTGGCTGCAGGCCATGCTGGACGTGGAAGTGGCCCTGGCGCAGGCCCAGTTCGCGGTGGGGCTGACACCCGCCGCAGCGGTGGCGGCGATCGCCTCGGAGGCCCACGCGGACCACTTCGACCTGGTAGCCCTGGCGTACACGGCCCGGGCCGCCGCCAACCCGGTGGTCGCGCTGGTCCCGGCCCTGACCGAGGCGGTCGCCGCCAAGGACCCGGCCGCCGCCGAGTACGTGCACCGGGGTTCGACCAGCCAGGACATCCTTGACTCGGCCGCGATGCTGATCGCCCGCCGCGTACTCACCCTGATCACCACCGACCTCGAACGCACCGCCAACGCCCTGGCCGCACTCGCCGACACCCACCGCCACACCGTCCTGGCGGGCCGCACCCTGGCCCAGCACGCGGTCCCCACGACCTTCGGCCTGAAGGCGGCGGGCTGGCTCCAGCTGGTCATGGACGCCCTGACCCGAGTACGCGCGGTGGCGTCGGCCCTCCCCGCCCAACTGGGCGGCGCTGCAGGCACTTTGGCGGCGTACCGCGAGTACGCAACCCTGGACGGCGGTCCGGAACGAGCTTCGCAGGGCGGAGTCGAGCTGCTGGCCCCGTTCGCGAAGGCGCTGGGCCTGGCGGAGCCGACGCTGCCGTGGCACGTCGTACGCACGCCGATCGCCGAGCTGGGCGCGGTACTTCAGCTGGTCACCGGGGCGCTCGGCAAGTTCGCACTCGACGTGCGGACCATGTCCCGTACGGAGCTCGGCGAGGTCTCCGAACCGGCGGCGGAGGGACGGGGCTCCTCGTCCGCGATGCCGCAGAAACGCAATCCCGCACTCGCCACCCTGATCGTGTCAGCAGCGCGTCAAGTCCCGTCGTACGCACTGGTGTTGGCCCAGTGTCTGCTGGCGGAGGACGAGCGCCCGGCCGGGGAGTGGCATGCCGAGTGGCAGCCGTTGCGGGAGGCACTGCGGCTGGCGGGCGGCGCGGCGCACACGGCGGTGGAGCTGGCCGAGGGCCTGATGGTTCACCCGGACCGCATGCTGGCCAACCTCGAACTGACCGGCGGTGCCGTCGTCACCGAGCGCCTGGCCGTGGCACTGGCCCCGGTGCTCGGCAAGGCCCGGGCGAAGAAGCTCCTGTCGACGGCCTCGTCCGAGTCGGCCGCCACAGGCCGCCCCCTCACCGAGCTACTCATAGAACTCCTCCCTCCCGAACCGGAGTTGGCGGCCGGTTTCACCTCCTCTCAGCTGTCGGACCTGCTCGACCCGACCCACTACACGGGCGCGGCGGACGCGCTGATCGACCGAGTACTGCGTACCTACGAGGGCAACGGAGGCGTCGTCCGATGGGCGAAGTGAGAACGAGCGATATGAGCGACGCGGGCGGTCCGGGTGCCGTAGGCGCTCCCGGCGCCACGGAGAAGGCCGCTCGACGACCCTCGTGGCACGTTCTCCTGGTCGTGGTCTGCGCGCAGATGCTGATCTGGCTGGACACCTCGGTCCTCAACGTCGCCGTCACCACCCTGGCGGACCCGGCGGACGGACTGGGCGCGAGCCCGGCCGAGTTGGAGTGGGTGGCGAGCGCCTACACCCTCGTCTTCGCCGGCGCCCTGTTCGCGGGCGGCGCGCTGGCGGACCGCTTCGGCCCCCGGACCACGCTCCTCGCGGGCCTGGCACTGTTCGGCGTGGCCTCGGGAGCCGGCGCCTTCGTCTCGTCGCCCGGCTGGCTGATCGTGGCGCGGGCCGTGATGGGCGCGGGCAGCGCGCTGCTGATGCCGGCGACGCTGTCGGTGATCGTGCAGAGCACCCCGGAGGAGAAGCGCACCCGGGCCATCGCGATCTGGAGCTCGTCCAGCGGGCTCGGGGTGGCCGTGGGCCCGGTGGTGGGCGGGGCGCTGCTCAGCAACTTCTGGTGGGGCTCGGTGTTCCTCGTCAACGTACCGATCGTCGCGCTGTGCATGGCCGGAGTGGCGGCGGTCGTACCGGAGTTGAAGGGGCCGAGGCGCAGACAGCTGGACCTGCCGGGCATGGCTCTGTCGGTCGCCGGCCTCGGCGGGGTCGTGTTCGGGATCATCGAACTGGGCAACGGCCAGGCCTGGTACGGCCCTCACGTCCTCCTCCCCCTCCTCCTGGGCGGCGCACTGCTGGCCGCGTTCGTCGCAGCCCAGCGCAGGTCGCCCGCGCCCAGCCTGGACGTACGACTGTTCCGGCAACCCGGGTTCGCGGCCGGGAGCGTGGTCCTGCTGATCGCCTTCATGGCACTGGCCGGTCACCTCTTCTACGCGGCCTTCTACCTCCAGGGCCCCCGTGGCCTCTCCCCCTCCGACGCCGGCCTGGTGATGATCGCCGCCGCGATCGGCATCGTCCTGGGCAGCCAGGCGTCCCCGGCGATGAGCCGCCGCCTGACGGCCCGCTGGACGGTGGCGGCGGGAGTCATGGCCACGGCGATCACGTACATCGCGTACGCGTGGCTGGACGGCGGAACGCCGCTCTGGTTCATCGCCGCGCTGCTGTGGATCCAGGGCTTCGGCATGGGCCTGGTCGGTACGCCGGTCACGGCCGTGATGATGAGCGGGGTGCCACCCCAACTCGCGGGCGCAGGCTCGGCCGTCAACAGCGTCACACGTCAGGTGGGCGGCACGCTGGGGGTGGCGATGGCGGGTTCGATCCTGTCCGGGGTGTACCGGGCGCGAATGTCGGACGCGCAACTCCCTCTGGATGACGGACTGTTGTCACCAGCCGCTGCGGAACAGGCCCGCACCTCCGCCGAATCGGCCCGCGCGCTGGCCGAATCCCTCCACCTACCGGAACTGGCGACGACGGCCGACCGGGCCTTCCTGGACGCGATGTACGCCGCCACCCTCTCCATCGCCGCCCTGGCCCTGATCGGCTTCGCGGTGTCGGTGACGGGCCTGCGCACCCGGACCAGGAAATAACGATGCCGACGGAAGCCATGAGTGACGGAGACGACGAGTGACAGGGGCGATGAGTGAGGAGGAGAGGAACATGGAGAGTGAAGCCATGATGGCGCGGGCGACGCCTCGTTCGGTCTTCGTCACCGGCGGAAACCGGGGGATCGGACTGGCGATAGCCCGCCGTTTCGCGACGGCGGGCGACCGGGTCGCGGTGACCTACCGCAGCGATCCACCGCCCGAGTCGGATGGATTCCTGTCCTTACGCTGCGATGTGACGGACAGTCAGCAGATCGACCTGGCGTTCACGGAGGCCGAGGCGGCCCACGGCCCGGTGACGGTCCTGGTCGCCAACGCGGGGACCTCGAACGACCGCCTGCTGGTGCGGATGACGGAGGCCGACTTCACCTCGGTCGTCGACACCAACCTCACCGGGGCCTTCCGCGTCACCCAGCGCGCGGTGCGCGGGATGCTCCGCGAAGGCCACGGCCGTATCGTCCTCATCTCCTCCACGGCGGCCCTGCACGGCTCCGCCGGCCAGACCAACTACGCTGCGTCGAAAGCCGGGTTGATCGGCTTCGCCCGCTCCCTCACCCGCGAACTGGGCCCACGGGACATCACCTGCAACGTGGTGGCCCCCGGCCTCACGGAAACAGACATGAGCAGCGCCCTCACCCCCGACCAGCGCCGCGACCTCCTCCGCCGAACCCCGGCGGGACGCCTCGGCCGACCCGAGGAGGTTGCGGACGCGGTGGTGTTCCTGACGGAGGCGGGGTATGTGCGCGGGGCGGTGATTCCGGTCGACGGGGGTGCGGGGCTGGGGCACTGAGGCGAGACGACCAGTGGTCCGCGGCCGGCCCTCTACAGCCCCAGGTGAAACGCCCCTACCATCAGCGCATGCGCTTATGGCGGAGTCATGACACGGTCACGTCCCCAGGTTCACTCCCCCGCGACCCACGTGCCGACGAGTACCCGATGCCGTTCGTCCCGTACGGCTGGTACGCCGTGCTCCGCAGCTCCGAACTGCGCCCCGGGAAGGTCGTCAGCCTCCACTACTTCGGACGGGCACTCATCGCCTTCCGGGGCACCGACGGGAAGGCGACCGTCCGGGACGCGCACTGTCCCCACTACGGCGCGCACCTCGGCGCCGGCGGCAAGGTCGTGGACGGCACGGTGGTGTGCCCGTTCCACGGCTGGCGGTTCGGTACGGACGGCAGGTGCGTGGAGGCGCCCTTCGCCACCCGCACCCCCAAGGTGTCCCTCGGCGGATTCCCGGTCCGTGAGCACAGCGGACTCGTCCTCGTCCACACCGGGCCGGGCGAACCCTCCTGGGAGATACCGGAAATCCCGGAAACCACGTCCAGGGACTACGCCACCCCGATCGACGACACCTGCCGGGCGCGCGTCCACGTCCAGGAGATGCGCGAGAACATCGTCGACGAGTCCCACTTCCACTTCATCCACGGTCAGCCCGAACCCCCGGTCCAGGACTGGAGCCAGGACGGCCCGTACGCCGAGGCCCGCGGCCGGATCGCCCGACGCGTGCTGCGCTGGGACATCAACAACACCTTCGACGCGTTCATGTACGGCCCGGGCGTCATGGTGGTCCGCGTCCACGGCCCCGTCCTGTCGGTGACAGCGGTCGCCCTCACCACCCCGGTCGACGACCGCACGAGCGAACTCCGGATGCTGTACTACGTCCGCAAACCGGCCCGTTTCCCGCTCCGGCTCCTGACTCCCCTCCTCAAGCTCGTCTTCCGCGCGGAAGCACTGGGCGAGGTACGCGAGGAGGTCGAGATCTGGGACCACAAGATCCACCAGGCCCGCCCGGTCCTCCTCCCGCACGAGAAGGGGATCAGGGCGCTTCGGCGGTGGTACATGCAGTTCTATCCGTCGGAGGTGACGATCCCGCGTGACGTTCCCGAGGCCACGTCAGCCGACCCTGCCGACAGCGCCGACCACCCCCACTTGACTTCGGAACGTATTCCGAATTAGTCTCCCTCTATGTCCACTCTGACCGTTTCGTTCTCTGACCTGTCGAAGAACTCCAAGCGGGTGGCCGAAACCGTCGAACGCGCCCAGCGTGTCCACGTAACGCGCCGCGACGGCGAGGACCTGTACCTCACCACCGAGCGCCATGACCGACAGCGCGAGGAGACCGCGGAGGTCACCGCCCGGCTGTTCGCAGCCCTGATCAGCAGCGACGAGGGTGCCCGCGCGATTCTCCTTGCGTTGCCCGAGGTCTTCCCGTGGACCCGGCACCTGTCGAGCGAGGAAGTGCGTGAGTTCGTCGTCGACCTCGTCAACGCGACCCACGACGCCGCAGAACTGGATGTGCACACCAACCTCCACCGAGCCATAGTCGAATGGCGCGCCACCGCCAGAATCCTCGCGGACCCGGACCTGACGGCGCAGCTGACCACCCCGCTCCCGGACGAGGACCACGGCGAGGTACCTGCCCCGTGAGCCCCAAACGCGGCGACGACGTCCCACCACCGCCGATCGGCAAACGAATGGCGCCTCCGATTCGCCACGAACGACGCGGCCAAAGGCTGGGGCGACCTGTGCACCGAAGCCCCGGGTAACACCCGGCGCTGTTACGAGGCGCTGCGCACCGACCCCGTCTCCACGAACGACCCCGACCGCCAGCACAGGCTCCGCGGACGCCTTGCCACCGCCACTCTTGGCGGCACGGAATATCCACAGTGGGAGTACGAGGTCACTGCCGACGGCCGCGTCCGCTATCTCGTCGACCTACCTCGCCGGACCGTGCACCTCGTCTACGCCTCCACCCGGCACCCCAAGGACACCGACAGTTGAACAACGCCGGGGTATCCCGCCGCGATCACGTCTCGTCCAGAACCATCGGACCTCTGTGCCCTCAGAACGACGTTCTCTCACCGCCCCCTCTTCCGTTCTTCCGTCTCTTCCGTTCTTCCGTGACGACGGCTGATCGAGCCCCCGCGGAGTCCACCTGACGCGGGAGGAAAGAGGGAGACCGGGACCGCAGATGGTGTGCTGACCGGATCGGTCCGCTTCGGGACCCGATGCGGCCTGTCACCGCACCCTGCGGATGGGTGATGGTTGGGGCATGACCCGAGCACTGATCGTCATCGATGTCCAGGAGTCCTTCCGCGCCAGGCCGCTGTGGGAGACGATCTCCGACCCGAAGATCGCCGACAAGGTGAACCGACTGGTACGGCTGGCCCGGCGCGCCGGGGACCTGGTGGTGTGGGTACTGCACACCGAGCCCGGGAGCGGCGGCGCTTTCGACCCGGCCCTCGGCGACGTCCGGCTGCTGGAGGAGCTGGAGGGCCGGGAGGACGGCGAGCCGTTGATCCACAAGACCTCGCACAACTCCTTCACCACCACCAACCTGCAACAACTCCTCACCGAGCACGGGGTCCGCGAACTCACCCTCTGCGGCATCCGCACCGAGCAGTGCGTCGAGACCACCGCCCGCGTGGCGAGCGACCTCGGCTACCAGGTCACCTTCGTCGTCGACGCGACCGCCACCAACCCGATCCCGCACCGCGACGCCCCCGCCGACCAGAGCGTCGCCGAACTGCTCGCCGACCCCCGCACCCTGCCCGCCGAAGAGATCATCCGGCGTACCGAGTACGCCCTCGCCGGCCGTTTCGCCACCATCGCGACGGTCGACGAGGTGGAGGCCGCGGCGGATCCGCGAGCATGACGACCGGTCTTCCGGCATGATGACCGAATCGTGAGCCACATCGTCTTCTTCCTGGTGCCCGGAGTCCATCTGCTGGACCTGGCCGGCCCCGCACAGGTCTTCTCCACCGCAGCCGACTTCGGGCACCCCTACACCCTCATCTACGTCGCCGAGCAGCCGCAGGTCCCCAGCGCCCAGGGACTGCCCCTGGTGGCCGAGACCGACTGGCCCGAGCTCGGGCCCGAGGACCTGATCGTCGTCCCCGGCTGGCGAACCGTCACCCTGGCAGACTCGCCCCCCGTCGCCGACGCCTCCCTGAAGGTCCTGCGGGACCACCACACCAGGGGCGGAACGGTGGCCAGCGTCTGCGCCGGCGCGGAGGCACTCGGCCGGGCCGGCCTACTCAAGGGCCGCCACTGCACCACCCACCACGACGTGCAGGACGAGCTGGCCCTGCGCCACCCGGGTGCGGTCGTCGTCCGCGACGTCCTGTACACCGTCGACGACCGGGTGATCACCTCCGCCGGTATCGCCAGCGGCATCGACCTGGCCCTCCACCTCGTCGCCGGCCGGCACGGGCCCGCCGTCGCTGCCCAGGTCGCCCGGGACATGGTCGTCTACGCCCGCCGCAACGGCCACGAGCCGCAGGCCAGCGCGATGTTCCGGCACCGGTCCCACCTCGACGACACCGTGCACCGCGCCCAGGACCTCATCGACACCCGCTTCGACCAGCCCCTGCCGCTGCCCCACCTGGCCTCGGCGGTCGGCGTCAGCGAACGCACCCTCACCCGGCTCTTCAGCCGCGCCACCGGTCTCACCCCGCTGCGCTACCAGCAGACCCTGCGCCTGGAACGCGCCGAGCACCTCATCAGCCACGGCGCCACGATCGACGCCGCCGCCCACTCGGTCGGCTTCGAGGACGCCCGCATGCTCCGCCGCCTGCGCAACCGGGCGGCCTGACGAGGAAGGCGCCGAGCGCCCCGCCCTCACGGGCCGGTCTTGATCTTCTTCATGGTGAGGTGGGATTCGAGGCGCAGGACGGCGGGCAGGCCGCTGAGCCTGCCGGTGAGGAAGGCTTCGTAGGCGGCGTGGTCGGCTACGTCGACGCGGATGAAGTAGTCGGGGCGGCCGTACATACGACGGAACTCGATGACCTCGTCGTAGGAGGCCACGGTGTCCTCGAACTCCTCGAAGCTCCTGCGGTCCTGGGCGTAGATCTCGACGTCGATGAGGACTTCCAGCCCGCGCCCCAGGGCTTCAGGGTCGATGACGGCCCGGAGGTCGGGCCCGGCCAAGTCCTCTGTCCCGCTTGCCGCGTCGTCGGTCAGGCGGGGATCCAGTCGGGCCACTGCGGCGGGATGTTGCTGGCGGGGCAGAGGCCGGAATCGCCCGGGTAGCCGTCCAGGGTGCCTACGGAAGCGAAGAACCACCATGCCAGCAGGACGGTGACGGCGACGACGGACAGCGTCGGCAGCCAGATGCGCACAGGCCTCGGAGTACGAAGCCCCACACGGCGTCCGATCGCCAACGCCGCAAGTCCAGCGAGTCCTCCGACCACCGCGGTCACGGGAAACAAGAGGTTGAGTTCGAGGCGGCCCCCGGCCTCATAACCCGCATCGCAGTACGCGCGCGCCCATACGGTCAGGGACCATGCGCCCCAGCCCACCATGCCCCCGAAGAACCCTGAGACAGCCCAGGGGAGCCCGGCGAAGCGCCTCGACTTGAAGATGCCCATGACATGGCACGACGTGGATCACGCCACTTGTGGTTCCTCGACGGACCGGACACGTTCGGAGCGGACTCAGGTTCGTCGCCGTTCGATTCCGTGCATCGCGGCAGGGATACGCTCGCGACCTTGACATGAATATGCCGCTGCATTCCGTGGGAGTCGTGCTCCTCAAGTCGGGCACGGGAATGGATCTGAAGATCGTGACGGTCGGGTGAGTACTACGAGGAGCACGCCGGTGCATGAGATCCACTCCGTGTTCGAGCCCTTGGCCGGGCGGAGGGTCCGGGACGTCCAAGTACCCGGCTTCGTCGACCGTGATGAGGAAGTTCCACGGTTCACGCCGCTGGCAGACAGCGTGTACCTGGCCCTTGACGAGGGATACCTCCGGCTCGACTCGGTCGGTAACCACGGACAGTTGGCAATGAGCCTGGTCGCAGGGACGGAACCCTCTCCGGCACTCCAGGGTGAGGACGCGGAGTTCACGCTCGCTTCCTGCGGCGATTCATTCCTCGCCGACTCCCACTCCGAGTATCGGATCACACGGATTCGCTATGCGCTCAACGACGAGTCCGTGCCTGGCAGCGGAACGGTGAGGTGCGCCGAGTTCGAGTTCGAGAAGCACTTCGTCGTCTTCGCCGACCCCATGTATCACTTCGGAATCCGGTTGGAGGGCGTGGGCGCCTACGATCGCTGGGTCACCGACAGCCGGGACGAGTCCGCCACGTTCGGGCCGACCCGAGAGGGCGTCTGGGTGCCGGCCACGATCACCTGAATCCAGAGATCCAGGCTCCCCCGAGTTCGGCCTTGGGACTGGTAGGCCCGTAGGCCCGCATGTTGAGATGCCGCGTACTCTCCGGCGGTTTCCAGCTTGGTCACCCTGAGCGGTCGGCGGTGCCTGCGGATCACTCTTCGCCGTCGTGGCCGGGCGCGTAGGGCGGGATCGTCCAGCGCATTGTTGTCCGGCCCGTCGTGGGGTCAGGCTGAAGAGTCACGGGATAGACGTGTCCGAAGCGGCGTTCGCCGCGGTGTCTCATCGAGTGGTCGCCGCTGTCCCAGTTGATTCCCAGAACGGGGCAGTCAGCGACCTCGATGGCGCCGATCCGAAGCGGGTGGGTCCAACTCGCGCGGTTGAAGCGGTGGAAGTCGGCGTGTTCCTCGACTGCCACCATGACGCCCCGGCCCTGTTCGTCGCGTTCCCAGTCCTTGAGCGCGTCGCCGAGTTTCTTGGCCTCATCGAGCGGGAGGTCGAGCCACCCTCGCACTTGACTGCCGTGTCGCAAGATCAGCTCTCCGCCGAACTGGCGATGGGCGGCCTCTGCGTAGGCTCCCCAGTAGACGACATCAGCAAGGCCGTCGGTCGTTGGGTGGCCGTCTCCAGTCCAGGAGTCCAGGGCCAGTGCATCACCGAGCACCATGCCGCAAGGGTCGACCGGTAGGTCGCCAAGGATGATTGGCTCGTCGGCTGCGGTGCCGACCCATGGCAGACCGAGATCAATTTCAAGGACCGCGATGGTTGGTCCTCCGTCGGAGGGCGACGTTGCCGTGCTGGCTCGCACCATCAAGGGCTGGTCACCCGCAGCGCGAACCGCGACCATCTCACAGATCCAGTCGTGGACATGTCCGCCGCCTATCGATGCCGCAGTACTTGCGCGCTCGGACAGCGGTCGACCCAGTTGCGGCCAATAGTCGATCCACGACGCCATCCCCAAAACGAAGACTCCCGACGGCGCCGTCACGACTCCCAGGTCAATGTCTCTTTCGGCCATGCGGTGATTGAACCTTCCCCCTGCTTTCAGGATCAAGGTCCGGCCGGGTCAGCGCCTGTGGCCACCCGAGGCATATCGGCTCCAGCTTCCGCCGGCTTCGGCGACCAGGCGGGTGGTTGTCCTGTCGTGACAGCCGAGTGCCTTCGCGATTACGGGGGCCGGGGGTTGGAGGGCGAGCCGGCGGACTGCGGAGGTCCTGCCGCGCTGAGGAGGGACGCCGATCTCACGCGGTCCACACCGGAAGAGCGGGGGGAGGTCAGCTCTGGGCGGTGGGCCGTACGACGATCTCGCTCACGTCGACCGCGGCAGGCTGTTCGATCGCGAAAGCGATGGCCCGGGCGATGGCGTCGGGCGGGATTGCGATGTGGTCCCGCATCCTCGTGATCTCTGCTCTGACCTGGCTGTTGGTTGACGCCTCGGCGAAATCGGTGGCGATCGGGCCGGGCGAGACGGTGGCCACCCGCAAGGAGTCCCCGGCTTCCTGGCGCAGTCCTTCGCAGATGGCCCGGACCGCGAACTTGGTGCCGGCGTAGACCGCCATGGTCGGCACGATGCGAAACGCGGCCGTGGAGGCGGTGGTGATGAAGTGCCCGGCGCTCTGTGCCCGGAAGACCGGCAGCGCGGCGCCGTGCCGCCGGTGCGTGGCAAGCGCGGGCGGCCACAGCGCCGCCCAGATGTCGTGCTCGGTGACTGCGGCTACGACCACGACAAATACCGTCGACTGGTCTGGGCTCTCGGTGTGAAGCCGCTGATCGCCCGCCGCGGCACCGAACATGGTTCCGGGCTCGGCACTCAACGCTGGGTCGTGGAGCGTGCTTTGCCCACCTGCACTGGTTCCGCCGCCTGCGGATCCGCTGGGAGATCCGCGACGACATCCACCAAGCGTTCCTCACCCTCGGATGCGCACTCATCTGCTGGCGTCGGCTCAAGAACCACCGTTTGTGACGCCGATGCGACAGCAGCTGTTTACAGCGAAATCTTCCGCTCGTCGGCCTTGAGGCCGCGGAGTGTCCAAAGTCCGTACAGAGCCAGCAGGGGTTTAGCGACCATCCACTCGCCAGGTCGGTAGTCATCCGCGCGCACGAGCTTCTCAGCCAGATCAGGGCGCTGTCGCCGCAAGTACGCGCGGGCTTTGAGCGCGTGAGCCGGCTGGGAGGCGATCTTGATGCGATCGACGTCCTCAAGCAATGGGATCACGTTCGTGATGTTCTCCCATGTCGTCGCACTTTGGTCTTCGAGGAGCACGGTGCCGTCGAACTCCAATACCGACTTCGCGTAGTTGGCCATCAGTTGGGCTTCCGCAGCGCTGCTGTTGGTCTCACCGCCACTGAAGATCACGCGAGTGCCTCCCGCGTTGTCAGCGGCAACGGAGCGAACTCCAGCACGGACTCGCCAGCGGTTGATGAAGTTCGCCGTCGGTTGGGGGTTCCGGTAGCCCAACACGACCACAACTTCGGATGCGCCCCCGCTGCCCCCTACCAGGGCTCGAGACCAGCGCCAGTTCAACCACTCGCCCCAGGCCAGGGCCGCAGTCCCAGCTATCGCCAGTCTTGTCCTTCGTCGCATGCGGTGACCCTATGGCACTGCGACATCGGGCAGCGAAGGCACCAGCCGCGCTCAGACGACGCATTCTGTTAGAAGTTCTTGGTGGAGATCACCGGTCACCGCGAGTTCGACCTTCCTACCCGCTCCAGCGCCGCAGGTACTCTTCCCTGCGTGCCCGATGCGCCAATTCCCCCCAGTGCGCTCGCCATTCAGCGAATCGCTCCACGAGATCCTCGCTGAAGCGCGCGAGAGCCCGATCTCCGAACAGGGCAACGGCAAATGCCACTTCGTCCGGTTCGTAGCGCTGCGACTCGTCCCGGACCGCCGGGTCGAGGTGCGCGAACTGCGCCCGGGCCTGTTTGACCACTTGTTCCCCTCGATCGCTCAAGCGGGGCAGCCGAAGCGCGGTCGGCCGCTCCGTGTGGGCGTTGATGAACATCAACAGCGACAGGACGATCAGAACGCCGGCCGCCAGAACCGGACCCTTGCCGAGATAGGGACCGTTGTGGAACAGATGGGCCACAGGCCATGCGAGCGCGAGTCCCAGCACACCCGCAGTCTTCGCCCACACGGGAACCGTCGGGCGAAAGGGGACGTGCAAGGTCTCACCCTCGCGCAGAACGCCTTCCGAGACCAGGCGCTGCACAACAGGACGGATGACCACGTCCGGGTGCAGATCGGCGAGGTCGCGGGACTGGTCCCAGATGGCCTTCTCCACATCTTCCTCGGGAGGCGCCTTCTCCCATTGGCACAGCAGAGTCGCCCTGTCCCGGTAGTTGCGGCCCGGTCTCACGCTTCCTTTGGCTGCCAGCCCGGCGACCACCGCCTCATAGGCGTGCCAGGGGCCGTCGGCGATGAGAACGGCAAGGGCCGCGGGCCCCATCCTCACGATGGTGTCCTGGGCGAGGTCAGCAGGCTCCGGCACTGTGGCCAGATGGCGGTCCCAGGCCGCCGAGACCGCCTTCTGATATGCCCGTCCGTCGAGCCACCAGGCGAGGCTCATGAGCCCGACGAATCCCAGCACGCAACCGATCAACACGACGATCTCCATCAAGAGACCCCCTTGCCCCCACCGGCGGTCGGCGGCGGGCCCGCGAAGGGTTCGTTCATCCAGTCCTGGAAAGGCACGGAGTCGCTCGGAATGACCCTGGGGTTCGCCCTGTCGCCGGTAATCACGGCTTCCATCGTCTCGGTGAAGTCGACGAGCTTGTCCGCGTCGTACCCGGTGACCAAGTTGATGGATGCGGCTGTGGTGCTCACCCAGGACCTGTAGTCGCCAAGGAACTCCCGGAACAGCACGATGCGATCGTCATCGGTCAGATACCTCTGAGGATCGAGATCGCTGCAGCCGTTACCCTGGTTTCCCGCTTCCTCGATCCAGAAGGTCTGCCAGTCCCGCAGCCACCCGACCTCCCGGTAGACCGGACTGGCCTCCACGTACATCGCGGCGAGCGCCATGAAGGTGTCCTGCTGCGAGTCGTGGGCATACGCCGCGTTGGCGTGGAAGACGAACATCGAGTAACTCATAGGCCCTCCATGGGAGTTACTATCCCACGGGCCCCGCCCGGATTGCAGACGCACGACACCCTGTCAGCTTTCGGTCAGCTCTCGACAACGGCCTCCAGGCTGCGGCCGAGGAGTAATGGTCATTGAGGAAAGGGTTGTGGTCTAACTCTTTTGGGCGCTTTGTGCCGCGGGCGATGGGGCGGGTCATCAACGTGATGGAGGCCAGGCGATCAGGGTTTCGGAGTGCCGGACGAGCCGTTCGTAGTCGCGGGCATGTTGGTGGGCCTGCGTGTCGACGAAGGATTCGAAAGGTCCCGGGGAGAGAGGACCGCGCACCACCCCGGGCCGGCCCAACCGGTCAACCAACATGTCTATTAGGCGTATTCGTCCCGCAGCAACCGCCGTTACCTGTGCCTACGTTTCCACGGCACCATCACGGTGGCCGCGATCCGGCTCTGAGGGGTCTCGCGGTTTCCGGACAGGCTTCTGACCGTCTATTTCATGCGGCGATTCGCAACTTCTCGTACTCGGCGTGGACTTCGCGCGGAGGGCGGTAACCCACCGCCGAGTGGAGGCGCTTGCGATTGTACCAGAATTCGATGTAGCGAGTGATGTCCTGCCGGGCGGCCTCGCGGGTCAGGTAAGTCACCCTTGATACGCGCTCATTCTTCAGGGCGCCGAAAAATGATTCGGCCATGGCGTTGTCGAAACAGATTCCGGTGCGGCCAGATGATCTGCGGAGCCCGAACCGGTCGAGCGTCCTCCCGAACTCGGATGACATGTAGTTGCTGCCCCGGTCGGAGTGAAATATCGCGCCGGCCGAGAGCTTCCTGTTCCGTGCCGCGTTGCGGATCGCCCTGGATATCAACGGAGTTTGGTAGTGGTCGTCCATTGCGTAGCCGATCACTTCCTTCGTGCAACAGTCGATGACTGTCGCGAGGTACAGCCAGCCTTCCCCGGTCGCGATATAGGTAATGTCGCCGACGAGCTTTTCACCAGGCGCAGCCGCGGTGAAGTCGCGGCCGACGAGGTCTGGCACCAAGCCAGCCGCAGTCTGAGTGAGGTTGAACCTCTTCGGGCGTGGCTGGCAAGGCACCAGGTCCAGTTCACGCATGAGGCGGCGGACCAGCTCCACGCCCGCGGCGACGCCCCAGCGGTCCAGCTGGGCCTGGACGCGCCGGTGCCCGTAGGTGCTGTCGGACATGTCGAAGACCTTCTCGATGAGCAGTTTCAATTCTTCGCGCCGCTGGACTGTCGCGGATTCCGGGCGGGATCTCCAGTCGTAGTAGCCGGATCTGGATACGCCGAGCCGACCGCACATGAACTCGACGCTGTATGCGTACTCCTCGGTGTCGAGCCGCATCTCGTCGATGAACTCGTACTTGCCTGCTACCGGGGATCCTTCGCGAAGTACGCTGCGGCTTTTTTCAGGAAAGAATTTTCCATCTCCAGCTCACGGTTACGTCGTTCGAGTTCCCTCAGGCGTGCCCGCTCGTTCACCGTCAGTTCCGCGTCGGGAGCCGGTTCCTGCTGCTTCTGATGCTTCTTCACCCAGCCGCGTAGCGTCTCCGAGTTCAGCTCAAGCTCCCGGGCGACTTCGGAGATCGTCTTGCTCGACCTCAACGCGATCTGGACGGCTTCCTCACGGAACTCCGGCGAGTACTTACTGGGTGGCGCCACTTCTTCCTCGTTTCCTTGTCCAGGACAACCCTATTGGGTGCCTGTCCGGAAACTTCGGGGCCCCTCACTCTGGCTCCGAGGATGATCCGCCGACGTCACCTCACCCCGTGACGGGATCTTCCACCGTAGGGATGTACGGCGACAACAACGCCTCCGTGTGCTGCGTGACCATGCCTCGGACGAGCCTCAGCACGCGTACCTCGTTCTCGTGATCCGGTTCCTCGTCATCGCGCACGTGGAGGAGCCCGTAGGAACCGGGGGCGACCACGGCCACGTGCTCGAACAGTTCAACCACGTTGGGCGAGGAGCGGTGATTGGAAAACCCGCCGAGGTGGATGAACGGCTCACCGTTCATCCACCTGAGATCAAGCAAGTACGGGCTGTCCATCTGGGCGATGCGAAGGCTGAGCTCTTCGACGATCTGGCACAGCCGGGGCTCGTCGTCATCGGCTGCGGTCTCCCTAACGGTGATCCACCCGTGGTACTCAAACATCCCCCGATCGTAGTGAGATGACCCCGCTTCACCGTTCCGATCGCAGCATGATCCGCCGGACGCGCCCAAGTCCCAAGTCTCCGGAAAGTGCCACCGACCATGTGGCCGGGGGCACTTTCCACTGCGGTCAGTACTTGACGTGGTCCACAAAAGCAGCCCAGGCCGCTGCGGAAGCAACCAGGATCGGCCCGTGGGGGTTCTTGCTGTCGCGGACGGGGACAACTTCAGGGAGGTCCCTGGAAACCTCGACGCAGACACCGCCGCCGTTGCTGTACGAGGACTTGAACCAGTCAACGCCTTCCAGGTCGGAGGCTATGAAAGTGGCAGGTTGAGTGTTCATTCAGTGATCTCTCGCGATAGCTGGTGCAGGAACTTGGGGGTCTCCCGAGGGGGAAGGGCATTTGATGCCATGGCCTCGAACATCCTTGAGAACCGGTCCACTTCGCGGGGCTTGTCTGTGACTGCGACGGTGAACCATGCAGTGTCACTTACGACCGTAGTCGGCAGGCCATCGCCAAGCATCATGATGCTGACGTCATGGAGCGCCACGTACCCACGTTCCCCCTGAGGAAGGACTTGGATGGTGACGTTCTCCAAGTCGGCCATCTTGCAGAGTTCGTCGTACTGCTCACGCATCAGGTCAGCGTCCCCGAGGGGGTAGCGCAGAGCAGGTTCGTTGAGGATCGCCCACAGCTTTACGGGGTCACCGTCGCGCGTCAACGCTTCCTTCCTCCTCATCCGCAACCGCATGCTCTGCCGCCGGAACTCCGTCGTGGTCTCGTCGACGGTCTTGTGCAGATCGTGCACTGCCAACGCGTACGCCTCGCTCTGGAGCAGGCCAGGGATGACAACGGGGTGGAAAGCACGGATTTCCTGCGCCGCCGCCTCAATCCCAAGGAAGCGGGGCATGCCGGACAGCATGTTCGTGCTTCCGTCCGCCCACCATTCCCGGCTTGACGCCTCCCTCTGGAGAGCGACCAGACGGTCCATCTGATCGTCGTCGGTGATGCCGTAACGCTCCAGCAACTCCCGCAGGTGGCCTGCCTGCCGAAAGGATTTCCAGCCGGTCTCAACGCGCTGAAGGGTGCTCTCGTCGACGCTCAGGCCGTCGACGGCTTGAGCGATGGTGAACCCGGCCTCCTTACGCAACTGCCTTAGTTCATGGCCAAGTCCGATCCGCCTGGCAGTTGGCTGAGGTTTTGCGGCCATGTGCTCCCCGATCCCGCGCACGTGCGCGCATTGCCTGCGATGTGTTCAGCCTGGCATTGGTTGCGCACCTTGCGGAAGCCATGCGCACGCGTTGGCATGTGCCACTTCTCCAGCCAAGGCTGATTTCTAGCAGATTCTATTGCTGATGCCAGACTCCAAGGGGGACGGTGAACCGAGACAAGAAGGCCCCGGCGAGTCGGTCAGGACTCCCGGGGCGTGGCTCACCAACTGCATGGGAGTTGATGAACGTGGCCGAGCGTAGCGCTGCCGCGCTGCACTGGGTTGTGGTGACCCTGGTTCTCTGGGGGCTCGCCTCTCTGGTCCCGCCGACCGGCACCCGCCGGAAACCTCCGCCGCCGACCCACACGGTCGCGGCCGGAAAAGTCCCGAGGGATCACGTCCATCGGACGGTACGGGTACCTGCTGCGCGCCGGTCGCCGTACAGCACCGACCGGGGGCCGCTGGACGGTTCCGCGTCCCGACTGGCGCGGCCCTATCTGCCCGCCCTCGCGGACTCGGTTCCGGCAGCCGACCTCGGCATCGACGCCGACACCCGGGACATCCACGCCCCACTGTGCGCGGGGAGGGCCTGATGACCGTCCCCCGCGTCCAAGCCGCCGTACGTCAGGCCGAGTTGCCGATGCTGCACGCCTACCGGCTCTGGTTCGAGCACGCCCGCAAGTGCGGCGGCGACTGCAAGCGCGCCCGCAAGGCGCAGGACGGGTGCGAGAACGGACAACGGCTGTGGGGCGCCTACCGCCAGGCCTATGAGGGAGGTGCCGGATGACCAGCAGCCCCATCGGCGAGGCCGACACGTGCGGGGCGATCCGCGCCTCCTTGTTCTACCGGGCACCCATCCTCAGCGAGACCGGCGCATGCATCCTCCCCACTGGGCACGAGGACGACCACATGGACGCGAAGGGAGCGCGCTGGAACGTGATTCCGCTCGTCGGCGGAGCGGATCTCGACGCGCTCTACGGGGACAGGGGCCGACGATGACCCAGACCCGCCGGCTCGCCTGGGCACCGGAACCGCCCTTCCGCTCCCCCCGCTGTGCACTGAGCCAGCACCCCCACTGCCAGGACCACGAACCCCGCGACACCGGCGTACCCGGAGTCCACTACCTCGTATGCACCTGCACCTGCCACCACCCGAACCCGCCCCTCCCCCCGACCCCAGATGCGGCAGCACGGACTGCCCTGGACGATGACCGATGACGATACGCAGTCGCCACCCCGTAGCGGCTGATGGGTGTTATCGGTCCCCCTGGGCACAGGGCCGAGGACTCGGCCGGGCTCAGGCGCCGGTTTCGGTCTCGGACAGCAGTTGGGCCAGCAGCAGTGCCCCTCCGGCCGCCGCCGTCACTCCTACCGCTCCTGCGGCCAGGAAACCGCCGGAGGATCGCCAGGACAGCACCGACCACCGTGACTGTGCGGAGAACAGCGACCCCGTACTCAGCCACGAGCCGGTGGAGATGAGTGACAGGGCTGACCCGATCGAGCCGACCGACAGGGCGCTGCCGATCGAGCCGATGGACAGGGCCGAACCGACGGACCCCACGGACAGTACCGAGCCCACGGAGCCGATCGACAGGACGGAGTCCTGGGACCACAACGACAGCACCGAACCGGAGGAGGCACAGCCGGGTGACCGTTCGGGGAGTTTTGTCATGAGGCCATCCTGCCCGACGGTCGCTCCCTCTCCCAGCGAGCGGATCCCAGCCCCGTGGCTCCTCCCCGTCCTGAAAGACGGGGCTCAGTCACCGTTCGCTGCCCTCGCCGAGAGCGCTGTCGGTGATGTCTCCACCGGTCGCGATGCCGTCCCGGCCGGCGCGGACATCGTCCCCGCTCCGCGGCGCGGAGGGGGCACCCGGTGGGGTGCGCGGGCCGGTCACCTTCGAGTTCTTCCCGAGCGCGGAACCGGTGATGTTGCCGCCCGCCGCGACACCGCCCCGACCGGCCCGTACCTTCCGGCCGTCCGGCACCCCTCCTCCACCACCACTGCCAGTGCCACTGGTGCCCAGGAGAGCGAAGACCGAGACCAGCAATGCCGCCAGTCCGACCACTGCTCCCGCCACGGACGCGGCTTGCCCTGCGGTGTTCAGGTCCGCCAGTACCGCCAGCAGAATCAGTCCGATCGCCGCCAGGCCGGTACCCACCACTGTCACCCACACCCACACCCACACGCGTGCCGCCCCCGTCACAGCCACCAGCCACCGTCCTTCACATCAGCCCGGCCTGGGCGCAGGAGTCCGAAGTCAGCGGCCTTGGGCCGACGCCCCGTCAGTTCTGGTGAGACCGTAGCCGCCCGACAGGCCGCATTCACCCCAACTGGTGGGAAAATCTTGCCTGTTGGCCTTCGCAGCCGGTCTGCCGGGATCCCGCGATCAGGCGTGGTGACGAGCAGAGGGGCGCTACGGTCTCTTGCATCCGCTGTCGGACTTACGGTGCACCGGCCCGGGTGAGACAGTCATGTGCCGTATGAATGGGGGAGCGCATGACGGTGCGGGTCTTGAGACGGTCTGCGAGGCGAGCCGTTGCGGAGCGAGCAACCGCTGCCCCTGCCACCGCCGTGGCGCACGTGAGGATCACATGCGAGGACAGAGCCGGGTGCGCGGGGACGGTTGATCGCGACGCGGCAGGTCAAGTGGCAGCCACAGGTGCCCTCGTGTCTGTCGGCCGCCGATGACTCCTCCACGTCGGCGATGGACCCGTGGCCCAGGTCCCGCCGACCTCGGACCGGACGCTGCTCCCGCGGCTTCTTCCGGCACGGGCAAAGAGTTCGCGGTCTCGGATGCCGTCGGCGAACAGCCCGGCCCGTCCCGGGAGGTCGTCGTGGGCAGCGGCAGTGTCGGGGCGGGCGGGAACATCGAGGGCAGCGCTCTCGGAGAGGGCAGTAGCGTCACCAACATCCACGAACAGCACATCCACCTGGCCCCCGCCAGAGACGTGGACGTGTCATGGCCGGTGGAGGTCGGACCGGTGCCGACACTGGCATCGGCGTTTCAGCCACGCCGCGCACTGCGCCAGAAAGTGGACCACGTCCGCACGAGCGGCACCAGCGTAGTGCTCACCCAGGTCTTCTCAGGCGGGGGCGGAGTCGGCAAGACCCAACTGGCCGCGGCCTGCGCCATCGACGCTCTGAAGGAGGGTGCCGATCTGGTGGTGTGGGTAGTCGCGGCCGAAGCACAGCAGGTGATCACTCAATACGCGCAGACCGCAACCCGTATCCGACTGCCGGGCGCGACTGGACAGGATCCGGAGGCCGACGCCCACGCCCTGCTGGAATGGCTGGCCACCACACCCCGGCGGTGGCTGGTGGTACTGGACGACATCACCGATCCCGCCGCCGTCAACGGGTGGTGGCCGGTGAGCCGTACAGGCACCGGCTGGGTCCTTGCCACCACCAGGCTGAAGGAAGCGCGCCTGAGCGGCGGCGGCCGTACCCGCGTCGACGTCGACGTGTACACGCCCCAAGAAGCTGACACCTACTTACGGGAGCGTCTCGCCGGCGAGGACATGGCCCATCTTCTCGACGAGAGAACCGCTTCTCTCACAGAAGCCCTGGGCCACCTCCCGCTCGCGCTGAGCCACGCCGCCGCTTACATGATCAATGAAGAACTCACCTGCACCGCCTACCTGAACCTCTTCACTCACCGCCAGACCCGACTTGACCAGGCCCTGCCCGAGACGGCCGACAGCGAAGGCTACGGCCGCCAGATCGCCGCCACCCTCCTCCTCTCCCTCGACGCCGTCCGGACCGCCGACCTCCACGGCCTCGCCGTCCCCGCTCTGCGCCTGGCCGCACTTCTCGACCCCGCCGGACACCCGCACGTCCTCTGGAGCACCGCGGCCCTTCTCAACTACCTCACCACCCACCGCACCCCACCCACCCCGGACGAACCCGGCACACAAATCCCGCAGGTCAGCCCCGAGCAAACCCACACCGTGCTGCGTCTCCTGCACCGCTACGCCCTCCTCACCTGCGACACGCGCACCGAGCCACGCGCCGTGCGTATCCATGCCCTCACTGCCCGCGCCGTGCGCGAGACCATCACCGCGGACCAGCAAGGACCGGCCGCCGTAGCGGCCGCCGGCGCCCTCCGTCAGATATGGCCCGAAGTCGACCAGCTCCATCCCGACCTCGCGGCCACCCTGCGTGCCAACACCGACGCCCTCGCCGACCACACGCTGGACGACCTCTGGCATCCCGACGCCCGCGGGGTCCTGTACCAGGCGGGCGGCAGCCTCGTCCGTGCCCGCCTGGACGCCTCCGCCGCCACCTACTGGCAGATCCTGACCACCGACAGCGAGCGACTGCTCGGCAGCGAGGACCCCGCCACGCTCACGGCCCACGCCAACCTCGCCGTCGCCTACCAGCAGGCGGGGCGAACGGCAGAGGCCATCGAGATCAAGGAGCGGATGGTGACCGACTGCGAACGGCTACTGGGCAGCGACCACCCCCACACCCTCACCGCCCACTCCAACCTCGCCGCGTCCTACCAGCAGGCGGGGCGAACGGCAGAGGCCATCGAGATCGAGGAGCGGGTGGCGACCGACTGCGAACGGCTACTGGGCAGCGACCACCCCCACACCCTCACCGCCCACTCCAACCTCGCCGCGTCCTACTGGCAGGCGGGGCGAACGGGGGAGGCCATCGAACTACTGGAGCAGGTGGTAGCCGACAGCGAGCGGCTACTGGGCAGCGACCACCCCGACACCCTCACCGCCCGCGGCAAACTCGCCACCTCCTACTGGCAGGCAGGGCGAACGGACGAAGCCATCGAACTACTGCAACAGGTGGTAGCCGACAGCGAACGGCTACTGGGCAACGACCACCCCGACACCCTCACCGCCCGCGGCAAACTCGCCACCTCCTACCAGCAGGCGGAACGAACGGACGAAGCCACAGAACTACTACAACAGGTGGTAGCCGACAGCGAGCGACTACTGGGCAGCGACCACCTCAGCACGCTCACCGCACGCTCCAACCTCGCCGTCGCCTACCAGCAGGCGGGGCGAACGGACGAAGCCACTGAACTACTGCAACGGGTGGTGACCGACCGGGAGCGGCTACTGGGCAGCGACCACCCCGACACCCTCACCGCCCGCTCCAACCTCGCCGTCACCGACCGGCAAACCGGGCGAACGGGAGAGGCCACCGAGGTCGAGGAGCGGGTGGTGGCCGACTGTGAACGGCTGCTGGGCAGCAACCACCCCCACACGCTCACCGCACGCTCCAACCTCGCCGTCGCCTACCAGCAGACGGGCCGAACGAACGAGGCCATCGAACTAATGGAGCAGGTGGTAGCCGACAGCGAACGGCTGCTGGGCAGCGACCACCCCGACACCCTCACCCCCCGCGCCGTCCTCGCCACCTACTGCTGGCAGGCAGGGCGAACGGACCAAGCCATCGAAGTACAGAAGCGGGTGCTTGGCGACCGGGAGCGACTGCTGGGCAGCACCCACCCCCACACGCTCACCGCACGCTCCTACCTGGCCGCCTACTACTGGGAGGCGGGGCGAGCAGACGAGGCCATCGAACCACTGGAGCAGGTGGTAGCCGACCGTGAACGACTGCCGGACAGTCACAGCCCCCATACGTTCAGCACCCGCATCAACCTGGCCGCCGCCTACTGGCAGGCGGGGCGAACTGACGAAGCCACCGAACTGGTGAAGCGGGTGGTGACCGACAGCGAACGACTGCCGGACAGTGACAGCCCCGACACGATCGCCGCACGCTCCCTCCTTGCCGCCTCCTACTGGCAGGCGGGGCGAACGGACGAAGCCATCGAACTGGTGGAGCGGGTGGTGACCGACAGTGAACGACTGCTGGGCAGCGACCACCCCGAGACGCTCAGCGCCCGCGCCAGCCTCGCCACCTTCTGCCAGCAGCGGGAGGTACGGGAGCGGGAGGTACGGGAGAGGCCAACGGACGACGTGAATCGACGGCGTCTCTTTCGTAGGAGCAGAGGGAAGTAAGGGCAGCCACCGGTGTTCGCGAGCGCATCAGAATCCACGATGTACAGCGGCCGCCCAGAATCGAGTCGGACTGTTCATGAGAGGGCACTTCCCAGGCCGTCCCGGCCTATGGCGGCGAACAGTAGCCGGGTGCCGTCCGTCGTCACCTGGAGGCCCGTCGCCTTGCCGCCGTAGACCGACGTGTCGGCCTTCGTCGTCGCCGTCCCGGAGGAGACGTCGTACGTGGCCACATGGCTGAGGCTCTGCTGCGGCTCTTCGGCCGCGAGGACACCGCCGCCCGCGGCGAGGATCGGAGCGACCCCCCAACTGCCCATCGCGGACTCGGTTGTCGCTGTGGGCGGGGTGGCCGTGGGATCGACCGAACCGATGGCGCCCCTCGCGTCCCCCGCCGCGTCCGTGACCGTGTAGCCGTACCAGACCCTGCCGCCCGCCACCGCCGCCGAGACCGGGGCGCTGCCCGTTCCCGTCGGGACGCGGGTCGTCTCGGCCAGCGTCGTCGTGTCGATCGCGGCCAGCGCGTCGCCGTCCGTCAGGGCCGTGTAGAGCGTGCCGCCGTCGGGTGACAGGGCCAGGCCCGTGGCGCCCTGTTCGCCGGTGACGGTGGTCACCGGGGTGCCGGACAGGTCGGTCACCACGATGCCGGTCGAGCCCGCGCCCTGGCTGAAGTAGATGTGCTGGTGAGCGGCGTCGACCAGCATGTGCGCGTACCCGGACAGCGGCAGCGCCGCCGTGCTGTCGGCCCAGGCGGCGGAGCCCGTGAGACCGGTGAGTCCGACGGTGGCGGTCGTCAGCCCCGCGACGACGGATATCGCCGTCGTGAGGGAGAACGAGACCTGCTGGGGACGGCGGCGGCGCATGGAGCTCCTGGAACGGACGACCGGGAAAGACGACCGGGAAAAGGGTGAACAAGCCGGTCGGACAGTAACGCCCCGGACCCGGCATATCTGCCGGGTCCGGGGCTCTCTCCTGTCATGAATCCGGTAAGAACCAGCGGCGGAGCACCAGTCGCACCGCCTACTTGACCGTCCGGTACGCCCGGCTGATCGTCTGCTTCAGGGTGTTGCCGTCCGCGTCCGTGAGGGCCACCCGCAGGGAGACCGTGCCCGCCTTCGCCGGGTGGCGCAGGTCGAGGCGCTTGCCGTCGATCGCCTTCGCGGGGTGCCAGGTGCGGCCGTCGTCGTACGAGACGGAGAAGGCCAGCTTGCGGGCCGTGCGGGCGGTGGCCGCGCCCTCGACCGTGAACGGGACGGAGAAACGCGTGCCCGCCTTGGCCGTGCTCGCCGTGGTCAGCCGGGGCGTGAAGCGGACCACCGACAGCGGCAGCCGCTGCCCGACCCCGGTGACGTGCGCGGAGGTGAAGGTCCACTCGGCGGTGATCCGGGTGGAGACCGGCGACAGGGTGGTGGGGCGGGAGACGTCCGTCGTGAGGCGGAACGTCCGCTTGGCGGCGGGGAGTTCGTACGTGACGCCGGACAGGTCCGTGTTCGCGGCGGACAGCTGCTCGCCGCCCGCGTACAGGGCGCTCCTGGCCCTGCTGTAGCGGGAGTCGCCCACGTGGCCGGCGCCGTCGGAGAACAGGGGAAGGTAGGCCATGAGGGTGTCGCCGAAACGGACCGCGCCGGGACGGTCCCTGCCGTCCGACAGGGGGCCCGTGAGATGCGGGCCGAAGACACCGGTGTTGAAGCGCTCGGTGTACTGCTTGCCCGCGCTGTACGAACGGGGCTCCGCGATCGACTGGTTCGCGTCCCACACCGGTTCGCCGTCCGCGTCCTTGCCGCCGTACTGCGAGATCGAGTACCGCCACTTCACGCCCGGCAGGACGTAGTCGGTGAAGGCGCCCGGCAGGGAGCGGCGGTCCGGGTAGAAGTCGAACCACGAGCCGCCCGGCAGCATCGGCGCGGCGACGAGTGTCCCCGACTTGCCCTTGGCGGGCGTACCGGCGGCGAGCGTCACCTTGGCGAACTGCGCGAGCTTCACGTTGGCGGTGAAGCCGGCCAGATCGCCGGTACGGTTCCAGACCGGCCGGTAGTGCGTGGCGCCGTGCGTCCAGGTGCCGTTGTACTGCGCGAACGCCTCGCCCGCCGGAAGCCGGGCGCCCAACTGGCCGACGCGCAGCTTGCGGAAGGTGCCCATGTCGTACGTGGAGACACTCCGGGTCCTGCCGATGTCGATGCCGAAGTTGAGTGTGGCGTCGGTGTGGCGGGCCGCGCTGTCCGGGACGGTGATCCGGATCGGCTTGGCCTTGCGGGCGTCCATGACCACGGTGGTGTCACGGGTGAGCGAGAACTTCGGGTTCAGGAGGAGGGCCAGTTCCCCGGCGTCGGGGTCGGCTCCCGTGTCGATCCGGCCTTCGAGGCTGTACCGGCCCTTGGGCAGCCGGACGGTGAACTCGCCGTCCGTGTCGTCGGAGTAGTCCTGCCAGATGTTGTTGTCCAGGCCCTGCACCCCGGTCTGGGAGCGACCCGCGGGCTTGCCCCGCAGGTCGAGGTTCCTGACCGTCAGGTTGTACGACTCGACCTCGCGGTGTACGCCGATGCCGGTCCGTACGGTGGTGCCGGCCCCGTCCGTCGCGACGAGCGCGCCGCCGAACGAACCGTCGGCCGTGCCCGCGCCGCTGTCGGCGGTGACCTGCGCGGTCGCCGTGCCGCCCGCCGGGACCGTGAGCTGCTTCGGCGAGACGTCGAACATGCCCTCGGCGGCGGGCTTGCCGTCCTCGCCGTACGCCTCGGTGGTCAGGTCGAGGGTGAGGGGGTGGTCGCCGTCGTTGCGGTAGGTGACCGTCTTCGTGGCCGGCTGGTCGTCGGTGTGCGGCCAGCTCTGGGCGGGGAAGCCGAGGGTGGTCGGGCTGGTGGTGAGCTGCTGGTCGAGGGCGCGGGGGATGTCCGTACGGCCCGTGCCCTGGGCGAACGCCGAGACACCGGCGGTCGGCTTGGCGGACGCGGTGAGCGCGGCCTTGATGCGTTCGCCGGTCCAGTCGGGGTGGCGCTGGGCGAGGATCGCGGCGGCGCCCGCGACATGCGGGGTCGCCATCGACGTACCGCTCATCGAGACGTAACCGTCGGCGGCCGGGTCGCCCTCCGTGCCCTCGGCGGCCTTCGCGGCGACGATGTCGACGCCGGGCGCGGTGAGGTCGGGCTTGAGGGAACCGTCGGCCGTCGGGCCCCGGCTGGAGAAGTCGGCCATGGCGTCGACGCGGTCCACCGCGCCGACGGTGAGCGCGGCGGCGGCGCTGCCCGGCGATCCGACGGTGCCGGCGGCGGGGCCTTCGTTGCCGGCCGCGATCACGAAGAGGGCGCCGGAGGAGGCGGACAGCTCGTTCACCGCCTGCTCGAGGGGGTCGTCACCGGGGCTGTCGGGGCCGCCCAGGCTGAGGTTGATCACCTTGGCGCCCTGGGCGACGGCCCACTGCGCGCCGGCGATGATGCCGGACTCCTCGCCGTAGCCGCTGTCGTCGAGCACCTTGCCGCTGATCAGCCGGGCGCCCGGCGCGACCCCCTTGTACTTGCCCCCGGAGTGCGCGCCCGACCCCGCGACCGTGGACGCCACATGCGTGCCGTGACCCACCCGGTCGACGGTGTCGGCGGCCTCGGAGAAGTTCTTCGCCGCGTCGATACGGCCCTTCAGGTCCGGGTGCGTGCCGTCGACGCCGGTGTCCAGCACGGCGACCTTGACGCCCTTGCCGTCGTACCCGGCAGCCCAGGCCTCGGGGGCGCCGATCTGGGCGGTGCTCTTGTCGAGGGCCGCCTCGACCTTGCCGTCGAGCCAGATCTTCTCGACCCGGTCTGCGGCGGCCGACCTCGCCGACGCCGACCCGCCGCTGCCGGTGAGCGTCTCCCACAGGTCGGCGCCCTCGGACTTACGGGCCTTCAGCGCGTCCCCGTCGACACTGGGCAGGTCCCGGCTCACCCGGGCACCGGCGGCGGACAGCGCGCTCGGCGCGAGGGCGCGGCCCTTGGCGTACGTGACGATGAGGGGGAGGTCGGGGCGGGCCGCGTCGTCGTAGCCCCACTTCACGAGCTGCGTCACGTCGAACAGCCGCCGGTCGGCGGTGCCGTTCGCGAGGAGCCGCTCGGCGTCACGCGGGACGACGTAGGTGCGGTCGGCGTTGCGCGATATTCGGAAGGTCGTGCCCTCCCGGCCCTTGGCGGGCCGCACCCCGGTGACCTGCCCAGCGGCGTCCAGGGTGACCCGGTCCCCGGTGACGAGAGTGACGGTCTTCGCGTTGCCGGCGGCGCCGGCCGTACGGCTACCGCTGCCGTTTCCGGTCTGCGCGGCCTGGGTTCCCGGGGCGCCGAGCAGGGTCGCGGCGACGGCGGTGGCGGTGAACAGGGCGAGGGCGGAAGCCTCACCTGCTCGTCTCTTCCGGTGATTCAAGACATACCTTTCTCTCCGGCCTTTTGGGCACGGCAAAGCGGCCCGGCCGACGGGACGAAGAAAGAAACGATGGGGGTGCCGCCTGAAACGCCTGCACCGGCTACGGCGGCTACAACAGCTACAGCGACGACTGCTCAGACGAGCCGCTTACGGCCCCAGAAGAAAAGGAACGCCACGACACCGGCCGTCAGGGCGAACAGAATCGACGCCCCGAACCACTGCATGGCGTTCATCTGCGATATCGGAAGGTAGTCCACCGACCAGCCGACGACGCCCTCCTTGGTCAGGCACGCCTGCTGCGCCTTTTCCCCCATATCCGAACAGCTGCTCCACCCGATGAGATCCCCGCTGCTGGTGATGTACGACTGGTCGAGGTCGAAGGCGTTGTCGGGCAGCACCGGGTACGAGTTCTCGGCCAGGACACCCTTGTTCGTCGTGACCGTGACGATGTCGCCGAGCGAGAGCCGGACGTAGGACCAGACGAGCTGGAGGACCACGGTGAAGCCGAAGGTGACCACCATGGACATCAGCGTGCGGCGCAGCACCACACCGATCGCCGCCCCGCCGATGACGCTGAGGAGGGTGAGGGCGACGGGCACCGGCCCTGTCAGGTCGAACCCGGTCGTTGTCCAGTCCATGACCGTGGCCTCGGACTTGACGGGGTTCCACCACCAGCCGAACACCGCCGACAGCGTGCCCGTGCTCACCACGACCACCAGTGCGGCCAGCGCCAGCTTGGTGGCGAGCCAGCGGTTCCGGCTCATGGACTGGGCGGCGATCAGCTTGGCCGTGCCGTTCTCCAGGTCGCCGGCGAGCAGCGGGGCGCCGAGGAAGACACCGAGCAGGATCGGTATCGCCGAGAGACCGGTCGAGACGAAGCTGAACGCGTCGATGTACTGCTGGAAGTCGCCGCCCGCCTCGCTGATCTCCTTGCCGGGATAGCCGTAGCCGTCGAGGAAGTCGGTCATCCGGCCGCGCTGGTAGACCATCCAGGCGACGGAGAGCGCGGCGGCGGCGAGGACGGTCCAGAACGCGGCCCGGTGCTGGCGCCAGACCAGCCAGGTCATACCGCTGAGGCGGGGACGCCGGATGGCATCGCTCTTGGCCTCCGTCGTGGCCGCGTTCATGGTCGCGTTCATGGTCCCGTTCTTCGCGTCGGTCGAGTTCGAGGTCGGGTTCGAGTTCGAATTCGTGGTGCGGGTGAAGGTGCTCATGCCGCCACCGTCCCGGTGCCGAACGCCAGACCCTGACCATGGACCTGGGCGGTGGGGGTGATCAGCGGTGGGGCGTCGGGGGAGCGGAGATAGGCGAGCAGGAGTTCCTCCATGCTCGGGGCGTCGGCCTCCCAGGGGCCCGTGACCGGGCCCTCGGGACGGATGAGCGCGGTGAACTGCCGTCCGCTGGTCCGGGACTCGACGAGGGTGTGGTGACCGAGGGCGGCGGGCAGACCCTCGCCCTCCCTGGCCCCGGTGACCAACGTGTGCACGGACATCAGCTCGTCCACGTCACCGGCCAGGCGTACTCCGCCGCCGGAGACGACGACGAGGAAGTCGCACACGTTCTCCAGTTCGGCCAGGACGTGGGTGGACATCAGCACGGTCGTACCGTGCTCGGCGGCCTCGGCGAGGAGCGTGCCCATGATCTCGTGGCGCACGACCGGGTCGAGGTCCGACATCGGTTCGTCGAGCAGCAGCAGGTCGGGCCGCTTGCCGAAGGCGAGGGCGACGGCGACGCGAGTGCGCTGACCGCCGGAGAGGGTGCTGATCTTCGCCTCGAAGGGCACGTTGCCCGCGCGGACGATGTCCTCGGCGGCGCGCTGGTCCCAGCCGGGGTTCAGTTCCCGGCCCAGCCGCAGGGTCTCCGCCACGGTGAAGCGCCGGAACAGCGGCTTCTCCTGGGCGAGGAACGCGGTGCGCCGGCCCGACTCCGCCGAGCCCGGCGCCTCGCCGAACAGGCTGATCGAGCCGTCCGTCGGCTCCAGGACATGGGCCGCGATGCTCAGCAGCGTGGTCTTGCCCGCCCCGTTGGGTCCGACCAGCCCGCAGATCCGGCCCGCCGGGAGCCGGAAGGAACAGTCCCGCAGCGCCCAGCCCCGCCGGTAGCGCATCCCCAGCCCGTACGCCTCAAGCGCCGGCTCCCCCACGTACATACCGTCACTCACTTGTGCTCCTAGTTGTCGTGGCCCCCGTGGCCCCCGTGGACCCCGATGTCACGGTCCCCGTCGCCGCCGTGGTCCCGGCGGCGTACTGCTTCTCCATCGCCGACGTGACCAGCGCGGCCACGTCCTCCCGCTCCAGACCGGCCCCGGCCGCCTTCGCCATCCAGGTCACCAGCTCCGCGTACAGCGGGGAGTCGGTGCCCGTCTCGGGGCGGGCCAGCGTGCGGCGTACGAAGGTGCCCTGGCCAGGCCGTGGTTCGACCAGGCCTTCGCGCTCCAGCTCGCGGTACGCCTTGAGGGTGGTGTTCGGGTTGACCGTGCTGACCTCCGCGACCTCCTTGGCAGTGGGCAGCCGGTCACCCGGCACCAGTACGCCCAGCCGGAGGGCCTGCTTGGTCTGCTGCACGATCTGCTGGAAGGCGGGGACCCCGCTCCGCCTGTCGATCCGGAACTCCACGGTCACCACCACCTCCATCATCATTCCACTACTTGATTAGTGGAATGATGATGGAGGGGTGCGAGGGCGGTTGTCAACGCCGGTCAGGGTTGTCCAAAGTGACCGGAGGGGCTTCTTGGACAACATTCCGGTGGTCAGCCTGGGTGCAGGCCTCGCAACCGAAGGCCGGGAAAAAGTCATCCACCCGACGGCCACCCCCACCGAAAGAGCCTCCGGCGTGAACCAAGATCCTTCAGCTCCCGAACAGCCCTCCGTCCTCGTGATCGAGGACGAGTCCGGCACCTCCGACATGCTGGTCATGGCGCTGCGCTTCCTCGGCTTCGACGCGCACCTCGTGTCCACGGGGGACGAGACCGTCCACGAGGTCCGCCGTCGGCAGCCCGACGCGGTACTGCTGGACCTGGCCCTCCCCGACCTGGACGGCACCGAGCTCTGCGGACGGCTCCGGGCCGCCGGGATCGACACTCCGGTGATCTTTCTCAGCGCCCGTACGGCCGTCGAGGACAAGTGCCACGCCCTGGCCGTGGGCGGCGACGACTACGTCACCAAGCCCTTCGACCTCACCGAGGTCAGCGCGCGCATCCGGGCCCTGATCCGCCGCGCCCGGGGTTCGGTCCGATCGGCCCCCGCGCCCTCGCGCCGACTGTGCGCGGCGGGCGTCGAGCTGGACGCGGGCACCCGGGAGGTGTGGCGGCACGGCAGGGCCGTACCGCTGTCGGCGACCGAGTTCGCGCTGCTGAAGGTGCTGCTGGAGAACGCCGGCCAGGTGATCTCCAAGGCGCACATCCTGGACACGGTCTGGAACTACGGCTTCCAGGGCGAGTCGGGCGTCGTCGAGACGTACGTCTACTACCTGCGGCGCAAGCTGGGCGACTCGGGCCAGTCGCTGATCCGGACGGTGCGCGGCGCGGGGTACATCGTGCACGCGGACCCGGTCGGGATGTGACGGGCGCAAGCAGGACAGACGCGAGCAGGACGAAAAGGGGTTCGCCGGCCGCTGTGCGCGGTCGGCGAACCCCTTCGGCGTGCTGGCTCGGCGAGTTCGTCTAGCCGATGTGGATCGTGTAGGTGCCGCCGTTCTTCTGGCCGTTCGACGAGACCACACGCTGCTCCCAGCGCCAGCCCGTGCTGGGCTTGCGGTGGTGGAACTCGACGGACCGGCCGGCCAGCCACCAGTAGTCCGAGGCCGTGGTGCAGCCCTTCGGCGGGATCTCCCAGAAGCGCGAGCCGACCCAGTCACCGTGGTCGTTCGCGCCGACGAAGTAGAACTTGACCGTCTCGGTCGACCCGCTGCAGACCTTGAGCTGGAGGGACTTGCCGCCGTCCGCCGAAGCGGTAGCGGGCATCGCCAGCGCACCGACGGCCGCCGCCCCGGCGAGGACCGCCATGGCGACTTTCCGCTTGATTCCGTTCATGGCACTGCCACCATTTCTGTTTCTGGGGAAATAGGGGAAATTCTGGAGAGGAATTGCTGGAGCGGCGGAATTCAGCGTCCGCAGTGCTCGTTGCGTTCCTGCTGGGTCATCTGCGCGTCCTTGAAGTTGGCGTAACCGCCCTTCGACCTGCCGACGTCCCAGCCCGCCTCGGTGTAGTTGTTGACGTACCAGTCGAAGTGGCCCCAGTGGCGGCTCTTGTACTGGATCTCGTACCAGCCGGTGGCCTTCCGCTTCGGGGTGCCCCGCTCCACCCAGCCCTTGTAACCGGAGGGGACACTCACCCCGAACTCGACCTTGTCCATGTGGCTGCGTTCCCACGTGCGGTTGTAGCTCGTCTCCAGGCCGACCTCGAAGACCTTCGCGAACCCGGCGGAGGCGGTGATCGTGAGGCCGACGGAGTCGGAGGATCCGACCGTCTCCTCACCGCCGACGGTGAGGGTGTTCGCGTTCGACGCGCAGTTGTACACCGTCGGTCCGAGGTGGTGGCTCGGGCCGGTGTACTCCTGGAAGCTCTGCGGGTGGAACACACAGAGGCTGGTGCTGACGTTGCAGGTCGACAGCAGTTCCTTCACGGTGGGGTTGTTCGCGGCGCTGGCCGACGGGGCCGCGAGCAGCGTGGCGCCGACAGCGAGGGCGGCGACCGCCCCGGCGGTACGAGGCAGGCCCTTCTTGGACACGAGGCTGCGAGGTGAGAATGCCATGACCCATTTCCTTCCGGAGAGCTGATGCCTGTGGGGGGAGTTCCACCGGCTGAGCCCATTCCACAGGCGGGGCGGTTCCGGTTGATCAATGCGGGATCAGAAGGCGGCACAGAGTTTCCTGGGGGGGGTTCATCAGAGTCGGATCAGAGCCCATTGACCGACCCGGTAAATGCGGTCGCCGTTGGTCATGGGCATGCTGTTACTCTCGGTCGCACGCGCGCATGGGGGGCACGGCCGGGGGGCCGAGCGAGAATTCGGGGCGCTGTCGTACTCACGCCCGTCCCACCATGCCTCTCGCCTTCCTGGAGGAACGGTGGCCCGAACCGGCCGACGCCGGCACAGACCTGTCCGTACGACCACCGCCGTTCTGGCCGCCGCGCTGTGCCTCGGGCTCCCGCTGAGTGCGGTGCCGGCGTCGGCGGCGCCCGCAGGGCCCCCGGCCGTCGCGGCGGCCGGTGAACTCGTCCTGCCGGCCGCCCAGCGTGCCGTCCCCAGGGCCACACAGATCCTCAACGCCGGTACCAGCGGCTTCCTCTGGGCGCAGGAGGAGGACGACCGGCTGCTCTGGACGTCGTACGCCACCGGTGCCACCACCCCGCTGGAACAGCGGCTGCCCCTGCCGCTCCAGTACGACATCGACAGGGGCTGGTTCAGCCAGGCGGCCTCGTTCCACCCGGGCTGGTACGGGGACGGGTCCGACACCGTGGCCCTGTACTCGGAGGAGGACAGCCAGGTCACCCTCCTCCAGGGTGACGGATCCTCGGGAGGCACTCACGTGGTGCCCGTGCCCGAGGGCCACACGTACCAGGGCACGTTCGGCGGCACCGTTCTCACCCGCAGCGGTGACGACAGCAGCCCCGCCTACCACCTGTGGCGTCCCACGGACGGGGGCGGCGTCGCGGAGATACCCGTGACCGGGTTCCCGCCCGGCCCGTACGAGGTCGAGGTCGAGGACGGCGACGCACGGTCGGTCATCGTCCACTACGAGAAGGAAGACAACTCGGACGGCTGGGGTCACTGGCGCATCCTCGACCTCGCCACCGGCGAGTTCAGCCCGCTGCCCGACCGGGTCAGCCCCGAGAACCACAATGACGTGACGGGTTTCCGGCTGGGCACCGACTCGGTGCTGCGGCTGGGTCCGGGCGCGGCCGTGTTCGACCGGAACGACCTGTCCGCGCAGCCCCGTACATTCGACACGGGCCCCTTCTCCTACGACGCGTCCTACGGGGTCGTCGGCGACGCGCTGCTGGCAGTCGAGCCGGTATGGCCGGGCAACAGCATCTACCGGGGCCAGCCCCTGTGGGCTGTCACCACAGACGGCACGGACCAGTCCATGTCCCAGGTCATGGACCCGGCTGCCCATCAGATCGTCCAGGCACCGGACGGTTCCGTGCTCGTGGCGGGCGCCGCGCAGTACGTCGAACGGGGCGACCTGGACTGGGGTGTGTACCGGATCGCACCGGGCGCCGACGGCTCGGTCACTCGTAGCCGCCTGACCCCCGTCGAGCCGATGCCCGCGCAGATCCACGGCCTCTCCCTGGGCAGCGGCATTCTCACCACGGCCGCCAACAGCACACAGTACGAGCCGGGCACGATCATCGGCGCGTACCACAGCACCTGGCTCACCACACCCAGCGCAGGCAACACTCCGGCAGTCCAGAAGACCACGGTGGATGGCCTGATCGGCGGTTCGGACGGCATGTGCGAAGGCAACGCGTCCCGATGCATCCGGATGTTCGCCGATGGCACCGGCCGCCATGGGCGCCGAAAGGCCACCCAGTCGGGCCTGACGATGCTCTATGCCAACGGAGCCACCAACTGGGGCCCGACCTTCGACACCGGCTCCGGCATGCCGATACTCCAAGATCTTTCCGGACGGTACGCGGTGGTCGACGGCGAAGGCTCCGAGGAGCAGTACATCGGCGAGTTCCCTGTTGGCGGGGCGGGCAAGGTCCTGCAGGAGCGCGCTCGGGTCGCCGCCGCCGTCTGGGGCAACACCCTGTGGAGCGGCGCCGCCACCGGAGGCAAGGTCACCGCGACCCGGCTGCCCGTCGGCACCGCCGTGGAGTCCTTCACCACGAGCAACGGCTGTACCCCGTCCGAACTCCAAGCCGTGGGCCGCTGGGTGTACTGGGCCTGCCTGGACTACTGGGGCGATGCCCAGGGCTCAGGCGTGTACGACCGCACGACCAAACGCACCGCCACCGCCCCAGCGAGCCGGGTTCTCCTCGGCGATGGCTACTTGGTCCAGCACATCGGCGGCACTCAGTCGGACAGCGGCCTGAAGATCATCGACCTGCACCGCGGACTGCCGTCGAGCGGGGACCACACCGATCTTCCGAGCCGTACGATCGTGGGCTGGGCCGAACTCGGCGAGTACATGACCCTGGAGAGCGGGATAGGCACAGGCTGGACCGTCGACCGCTTCGGCGGCCGAGTCGCCTACGCCGACACCTCGCAACGCGTCCACATCGTCCCCACCGGCGTGCCCACCTCCGCGCTGACCGCCATCGACTCGACCGTTACCTCCAACTCGGCCAGCTGGAAGGGCAGTTGGTGGCTCTCCAAGCCCGCCGCCGGCTGGCAGGTCACCGTCCGGGACAAGGCGTCCGGCGCGACCGTCCGCACCCTGAGCGGTGCCGACGCGCGCGGTCTGCTGACGGCCTCCTGGGACGGCAAGGACACCGCCGGCCGACTCGTCGCCAACGGCACCTACACCTGGACGCTCAGCGCGAAACCCGCCGACGGTCAGGGCGCCGCCCTCAGCCTCTCCGGCACCACCAAGGTGACGGCGGGCTCAGCGGCCCCGCGCGACTACGCGGGCAGCGACGGCGTCGGTGACGTCCTCACCCTCTCCGCCAACGGCACCCTCACCGTCCAGCGCGGCACCGGCACCGGCACCCTGGGCGCCAAGGTCACCGGCGCCGGCTGGCCGACGACCGCGAGGTTCGTGCCGTACGGCGATCTGAGCGGCGACCGCTGCAACGACGTCCTGGTCCGGCTGAGCGACGGCACCCTGCGCGCGTACCGTCCGGCCTGCGGCAAGGCTGCGACGCCCTCGACGCCGTACACCTCGCTCGGCACGGGCTGGAACCAGTACGACGTGCTGACCTCGACCGGCGACGTCGACGGTGACCGACGGCCCGACCTGGTCGCCCGGCAGACCTCGACCGGGGACGTGTTCCTCTTCAAGGGCACCGGCGCGGGCAAGCGCTCCGCGCGTACGAAGATCGGCTCCCGCTGGACCGGCTACAAGAAGATCGTCGGCGCCGGAGACCTGAACGGCGACGGCCGCGGTGACCTCGTCGCCCAGGACAAGTCCAACGCGCTGTGGCGGTTCGACGGGACCGGCACCGGTGCCTTCAAGCCGCGGGTGAAGATCGCCGACAACTGGGGCGCCTCCTACAACTCGGTCGTCGGCGTCGGCGACTTCACCGGCGACGGGCGCGCGGACCTCCTGTCCCGGGACACCGCCGGGGGCCTGTGGCGCACGAACGGCAACGGAAAGGGCGTGTTCGGCGCCCGTACGAGGATCGCGACGGGCTGGCAGGGCTACAAAGCCGTCATGTAGACCGCGCGATTCAAACCCCGCACAACGCCCCGCACAACACCTGTTGGCACCTCTCCCGACCGGCCCGGCAGTCCGCGACAACGGACTGTCGGGCCGCAGTCATAGCGCGCCCAGGCCGTCCACATGCCCTTTCGGGCACTAGCAGGGATTACCGGGCGGTACCCCCAATATGGCGGAAACCGCTCAACTCAGGGCTTCGCTCTGTCACCATCAACGCCATCGCAAAACCAGGGGTCCGGAACGCGGCGGGGGGCGTGCCATGGGACTGCTCGGCAATGAGCTGGCGTTCGCGCAGGCGCTGACCGCCCAGGAGCGCGAGGGCGTCATGGCCCTCGGGAACCCGAAGCACTTCGCGGCCGACGCCCATCTCCTCACCGAGGGCGACCGGTCCAGCCATGTCCTGATCGTCGTCAGGGGGTGGGTGACCGTCTCCGTCGCGACGGACCGGGGGGCCACCCGGCTGATACTCGGGCTGCGCGGTCCCGGTGAACTCCTCGGGGAGATGGCCGCGTTGGACCCGCATCCGCGCAGCGCCACCGTCCGCGCGCTGGGGCCGACACAGGCCCAGGTCATAGCGGGGGACGCGTTCCGCAGGTTCCTCGCCGAGCATCCCCGGGTGAGCGGGCTGGTCATACGCCAGCTCACCTTCCGCCTCCGCAGCGCCGACCAGGAGCGGTCCGCGCTCGCCTCCCTCACCGTCCTCCAGCGCCTGGCCGGACGGCTCACCGAACTGTCGGGGTCGGGCGGCGCGCCCCGTGGCCCGTACGCCCCGCCGACTCCGCAGGCTCCGTCTGCCCGGTCCGGATCCTCGGTGGTCCAGCTGGCCCAGGACGAGCTGGCCGCGAGCATAGGAGCCACCCGGGAAGCCGTCGCCAAGAGCCTGCGGCTGCTGCGTACCCAGCGGATCGTGCGGACCGGCAACCGTGTCGTGGAGATCCTCGACCCCGAGCTGCTCGCCCTTCTCGCCGACGGCCACACGGACGCGGAGGCGCAACAGGCGTAACCCCCGGGAATATCCGCCCCGCCGTGTGTAAACGGCTACAGACGCCCCTCGCCCCGGGCCCGACTCTGAAGGGGCGACCGAACAGAGACCGAACAGCGATCGAACGACGATCGCACGCACCACAGGGGGCACGGGGTGGACGGCGACGCCATGGATCTCTCGGAACTCACCGAAGCGCGCTACGAGTTGGTGATCAGCGTCGACGCCCGGCGGTCCGGGGAGTACGACGACATCGACAAGGCGCGGATGCGGGCCCGGACATACCGGGTGGTGGAGACGGCGTTCACGCACGCCAAGGTGGCGCGGGACGCCGTGCACATGGAGGACCGCGGGGACGGCGTACTACTGTCGGTGTCCGCGAGGATTCCGGTGTCCCGGCTGCTGGGGCTGTGGTTGGTCGAGCTGCACGAGAACCTGCGCGACGAGAACCGGGCGTTACGGGTGCCGCTGGGCCTGCGGATCGGTATGCACGTCGGTCCGGTCCGGCACGACGGGCGCGGGATCAGCGGACGCGCCGTCGACCTGGCCTGCCGCCTCGCCGACTCCGCCGTGGCCCGGCAGCTGCTCGACGCCGAGGGCGCCGACCTGGTCGTGGTGACCTCCGGCTCCCTGTACGAGGACGTGGTGAGCGGCGGTGGCAAGTTCATCGAGCCCGCGCGTTACGTCTCCGCGCGCCTCACCCTCAAGGAGGGCGAGACCACCGCCTGGTTCCAGCTGCCGGGGAGATCAGCACCCACCATCGGGGGCGGTGGCGGGGGTCCGGTCGCCGGGGCCACGGGCAGCACTCCCCGCCCGTACGTCCCCGTCGTCGACCGAGTCGTCGACCCCGTCGTCAACTCCCATACCAGTTACACCGCCCACCGCGACATGTCGGTGCACACCGGCGACACCTACCAGAACGTGCGCTTCGAATCCAAGGGCGGCGAAGAGTGAGCGCAGACCAGCCGTCGGACGACGCCCCCGAGACCCCCGACCAGCACCGGCCCGAGGGCAGGCCCAACGACCGGGAGGGCCCCGGAGAGACGGACAGGAAACAAGACAGGCAGGACAGCGAACGGGACGACAAGGAGAACGAACGGGCCCTCGCTGCCGGGCAGTTCAAGGCATACACCCGCGCCCCCTTCGCCGAGGAGCAGGACGAGGACGCGCCCACCGACCTCGCCTCCGCCTCCCGTACGCGCCGCGCGACCCGGACGCTCTTCGAGGCCGGCCGCGACCTGACCCACGACCAACGCTCGTTCTTCGACAACGGCCATTTCGGCGACGTCTTCCTGGGTACGGACGCACCGCTGCGCGGCTCCAGCCTGCGCAGCGGGCCCGTCCCCGCCGAAGAACTACGCGCGCTCCGCCGCGCGCACGTGGTTCCCGACGGCTACGTCCGACTGCGCAACGCGCTGCGCGCCCGCCGTCTGCTGGTGCTCGGCGCCGCCCCCGGCACCGGCCGTACGAGTACGGCGCTCTCCCTTCTCGCTGAGGTCACCGCCGACGCCCCCGAGGCCGCGGGCGGTGAGGCCGCCGCCGGTTCGCCGGTGCGCCGGGTCGACCCGGACGGCGGAGTACGGCAACTGGCGGCCAAGCTGGGCGACGACGACTTCCCGGGCCGCGCCGGCTACCTGCTGGAACTGTCGCTCGCCCGCCCCGGCGCACTCCTCCCGGACGGGTTGGACCTCGACGAACTGGCCACCGCCCTGGCCCGGTCAGAGGCCTTCGCCGTGCTCGTCGTCACCGTCGGCTCGGCGGCCGGCCCGCTGATCGCCGGGCGCTACGGCATGCTCTGCCCGCCCGCACCCACCCAGGAACTCCTCACCACCCGCCTGCGGGAACGGCTGGAGGAACGGCTGGAGGGCCATGCCACCGCCGACGTAGAAGAACTGCTCGCCCGCGCCCAGGAGTTGGCGCAGAGCGCGGAGGTCGTGGACGCGGTCGGGCTGAAGGACCTGCGGCCCGCCGAGGCCGAGCTTCTCGCCTCGCTGCTGGCCGGCCGGCTGCTCGGTGAGTTGTCGCAGCCGGACCTGCTGGCCGGGTGTCGTACTCTCGCCGCCGATCAGGCCCAGGAGTGGTTCGCCGGTGTGGACCGGGCGCTCGTCGTACCGGCCGGAAAGGGTGCCGAGGACGGGGCGCGGACCCCGCAACGGCCGGGCACCGCCGCCCTGTTCCACCCCGTGGCGTTCCGGATCGCGCTCGCCTTTCTCGGCGGGGCCTCGCACAGCGCGGTGTCGTCCGCCGCCCATCTGCTGACCTGGGAACTGTCCGTCCAGTGCGACCCCGACCACACGCCCGCCCGGCCCCTGTTCTGCGACGACCCGCAGGCCGACGTCGCCCTCTCCCGCGCCGAACTCACCGACGGCGAGGTCGAGGTGGCCGGGGCCGGGGTGGCGGCTCGGCTGATCTGGTACCGGGGCGGCGCCCTGCCGTCGGCGGTCCTGGCCGAGCTGTGGGACCGGCACTTCCCGGTGCGGGCGCCGGTCGTGCGCTGGCTGCGGCTGCTGGCGGACGACCAGCGCCCCCAGGTGTGGGTGCGCGCGGCGGTCGCCGCCGGGGAGCTGTGCGTACGGGACTTCGACCACGGGTTCGCCGAACTGGTCCGGCCGCTCGCCGAGGGCAGCGCCCACCGCAGGCTGTTCGCGGCCACGATGCTGGACCAGGTGGCCGGTCACGCCTCGCACCGCAAGGCCGTACGGAAACTGGTCGAGGACTGGAGCCGGTCCGGGACGTGGAGCCTGCGCTCGACGGCGGCGGCGGCGCTGGGCTTCGGCAACTGCGCGGACTCGGCCGGCGACGCGCTGGACGCCCTGGCCCGGATCGGCGTCCGCGACGACGGAGCGCAGTCGCTTGGTGCCCCCGCCGCCGCGTTCAACGTCGTACGGCTGCTCGCGCTGCCGGACAGCGGGCAGGCCGTGACGGTGCTGGGGCGGATGGGCGACTGGATCCGGCACAAGCGCGAGAGGTACCAGACCCTCGGCCTCGTAACCACCATCTGGCTCGCCTCGACCCGGGTGGACAGGCTGCTGATCGACGAGCCGGAGCCCTCGCTCGGGGAGCGCGGCGACTGGCCCCTGGCGCTCGCCCTGGCCGCCGGCCGACCTGAACTCGCCCTGCCGATAGCCGACTTGATGTGGACGGCGCTGAACGCGGTCCGCTCGCAGGACGTGGCCATGGACGCGCTGGAGAGCATGCTGCGCACCGCCGTACGCAAGGACGGCACGGAGTGGACGCGGCCCGGGCTGGCGGTGCTGCTGCCCGCGCTGGCCGCCGAGGAGGCCGACCGGCGGCGGCTGGACTGGCTGCTGCGCCGAATGATGAACGATCCGGACGACCCGTTCCCCGACACCCTGGCGCGCTCCCTGTGGTGGCTCGCCGTCGGACAGCGCGACCGGAGCGGCCAGGAGGAGAGAAGCCATGGCTGAGCACGACGAGGGACCGGCGGGCCCGTTCCTGACCGAGTACGCGCCGAACGGTGTCCAGCCGCAGCTCAGCTACATGCTGGCGGCCGAGCCGACGGAGGCCAAGGCCTTCCTGGAGAAGATCCGTCAGGAGGGCCGGCAGGACGACAAGGAGCGCGTCGACCGGCTGTTCGACATGGTGGAGAGCGGTCAGATCCAGTCCAACGACGTGGAGACGCAGGCCCTCAACCTTCTCAACCAGGGGCGTCTGGGCGGGATCACCGGACCGATCGGCTCCCTTCCCGCCCGCCCCGACGGACGCGCCGATACCCCCGCTCCCGAGCTGGAGCCGTCCGACGCCGAACCGTTCACCCCTGACTGGGTGGCGGACCGACCGCCCGTCCAGCCGCCCCGGCGCCAGGATCCCTACCAGGCTGATCCGTACGCGGGCGATCCCTACGCGGGTGACGCCTCCGCCCCCGTACCACCGCACCGCGGGCGCCCGAGGGACGACGGCTGGGGCTGGGTTGACGGCGACGGCGACGGCGACGACCACGGGAACGGGGCCGGAGCCGGGGCCGGGGAGGAGGCCGGGCGATGACCGGGAACGGGGGCGCCGGGGGGACCGGTGCAGCCGGGGGGACCACAGGACAGGTCGGGCCCGAGCCGTACGGGGGTCGGCACGGGCCCGACCGCTCCGGGGAACGCGTGAGCGAACGCGTCGCCGAGCGGCTGCTCAGCACCGTCAGGGAAGACCTCGGGCGGGCCGACTCGAAGGCGGCGGTGCTGCTGTCGGGGACGCTCGCGCTGCCCGCCTTCCTGATCGGCTGGCAGGGCGCTCCCGGCTGGCACGGACCCGCCGACGTGACGCTGATCCTGGCCGGCCTGCTCTGGGCGGTGTCGGTGACCGCGCTGGTCGGGGCGCTCATGCCGCGCACCGGCACGGTCCGGGAAGGGCTGGACGAGGTGACGTACTTCGGCGATCTGGTGGGTGCCCGCCGCGACCTCGCGACGCTCACCGCCCGGGTCGCGGAGGCGGGGCGCGATCCGGCGGGGTGGCTGCTCGTCCAGGCCGTCGACGTCAGCGCGATCCTCTCCGCCAAGTACCGGGCCATCCGCTGGGGCGTCGGCTCGCTCGCCCCCTCGGCGGCGCTGGCCCTGGCCTGGAGCATGACGGCGCGCTGAGGACCGGAAAAGGACCTGAAAAGGCCCGGGATTTCACCCATTACGACGTATCCGCGCGCACCACGCAACCGGCGCGCAGCTTGTAGCGACGATCCAGGAACACCGGAGAACGGGAAACAGGGGACGGCCGTGGGACAAGTCAACGGAGTACGAAGGACAAGAAGGGGCCGGGCACGGCGCACCGCGCTCGCCGTGCTGGGTGCCGCCGTAGTGCTCATATCCCTGTCGGCGCCCCCCGGCCGGCACTCCGGGCGGGACTCCGGGCGGGACGTCCTGCCGGTGGCGGAGTCCGAAACCGCCTTCCCGGCGGTCAACTACGCGGTCGCCGTGGACGAGTCGGCCAGTCTCACGGACGCGGACATGGCCGCCGAGAAGGCCGCCGCCGCACGGATCGCCCTGGGTGACGTGTCCTCGGAGTCCCGGATCACGGTCTTCGGGTTCGCCGCCGCCGAGGAAGCGGGCCAGAGCGCGGTGGACCCGGTGTGCCCGCGCACCACGCTGGACGCGGCGGGCCGCGAGACGGTCGGCGCCTGCGTCGGAAAACTGCGCAAGCGGGAAGAGGGCGAGGGCACCGGCACCGACTTCCCGAGTGCGATCCGGCAGGGCGTCCACGAACTCACCACCGACACGGACTCCTCGGCGCCCCGGGTGCTGTTCCTGCTCACCGACGGGATCATGGAGGTCGGCGACAGCCCCCAGTACGGCGACCTGGCGCACCGGAAGGCCGAGGGCGAACGGCAGTTGACGCTGGAGCTGGCGGAGGCCGCCGCCCAGGGCGTGCAGATCTGGACGCTCGGCTTCGGGCCGACGCCGGACGAGAGGCAGCTCGCCCGGATCGCGGCCGGCGGCTACCAGAAGGGGTGCGTCGCCCTGCCCTCCGCCAGGCCGAAGGCCGCGAAGGTCGAGGGGGCGAAGGAGATCGGCGTCACGCTGGAGAAGATCTTCGCCGCCGCGCACTGCATGCGGCGCGAGGAGGGCCCCGCCGCCAGGCGCCCCCCCGCGACCCTGAAGATCGGCATCTCCCCGCTGGCGACCGTGGGCAGCATCGTCGTCGACAAGGGCGACCCCCAGGTGCGGATCACCTACACCGACCCGGCGGGCCACAAGGTGCCCACCTCCGGCACCTACCGCAAGTCCCGCTTCGAACTCGCGGGCGGCACCGGCACCGTGGAGGCGCTGAAGATCGTCGACCCGTTGCCCGGCGTGTGGAAGGTGCGCGCCGAGGCGCCGGAAGGGCACCGTTCGCAGCCCGTCGCCGTCAGCGTGCTGTGGCAGGGCGAGCTGCGCGGCGCCATCACCATGGACCCGCCGTCCCCGCGCGCCGGCGACCGGGTCACCGTGACGATGCGGCTCCAGACCCGCGAGGGCTACCAGATCAGCGACCCGCGCGACTACGAGGGGCTGCGCGTCAGGAGCGAGCTGACCGGCGCCGGTTTCGACCCGCTCCCGCTGGCCCTCGCCGACAACGGCAAGGGCCAGGACGCGAAGGCGAGCGACGGTTCGTTCACCGGCGCCACCAGGATCCCGGCGTCCGCCGACGGGGCTCTGAAGGTGAGCGCGACGCTGACCGCCGCCGGCCTGAGCGCCGACACCCGCAGCGAGGGCGGCCGGGTGGCCCCCGGTGAGCTGCCCGTCACCACCGCCCTCGACCTGCCCGCCGCCGCCTCCCACCCCGGCGACAAGGTCACGGGCACGCTGGCCGTCCACAACACGAGCGACACCGCGCACACCCTGAGGTTGTCCGTCACCGACCTCAGGGCGGGTCTCCTCACGGTGACCCCGGCCGACCTCACCCTGAAAGCAGGGGAGTCCGGGACCCGCGAGGTGACCGTCGAGGTCGCCCCCGCCGATGTGTTCGGCGACCGTCTCACCGACGACGGGCTGCTCCTAGCGGGCGACGTCACCGTCGTGGACACCACCGACGGCGGCCGCCGCCTGGTCCAGAGCGCGCTGTCGGTGGAGGTGACGCCGGAGCCGGGGGCCTTGGAGGAGTTCTGGGACAGCTGGTGGTGGGCGGTCCTGACCGGCGTCGTCCTGTTCGCCCTGTCCGGCGCAACGGTCCTCGCCCTGATCCGGCTGCGCCGCGCCCGCCGGGACCCGTACGGCCTGGTCCTGCGGCTGCTCGACGAGCACGGCGAGCCCCTGCCGGGCGAGCCGCACGTCGCCGGGCACGGACACAAGCAGTGGTACGAGTTCGGCGTCGCCGAGGCCCACATCAGCCCCCGCATCGAGCGCCGCGCCCACGGCCCGTACGCCGTCCGGCGCAACCCCAACGGCGGTGCGGTGCTGCGCAGGCGTGGCGGCGGCCGGACCGCGTTGTCGGTCACCGGTCCGGCCCAGCTGACCGAGGGACTGAGCCTGGCCCTCGGCGAGGAGGCCCGCACCGCCCGCAATCCACGCAACTCCCGTAACTGGAAGGGAAGTTCGGCGTCCGCCGGTGGTCCCGCCGGTCCCCCGCACGGCACCGACCCCGACGGTCGGGGCAGCACGAGCGCCTACGACGAGACGTACCTGTGACACCCGCACCCCCCACACGCACACCCACGCCCACCCACACGAACGTTTCGAGCACGACCACGCGGCCCGGCGGCCGTGAGCGGGGAGGAAACCCATGAAGATCTTCCAGCCGATGCTCTTCGTCGGCCTGGGCGGCACCGGCGGCCTGGTCGGCGCCGAGCTGGAGCGCAGACTGCGCGCCGAGCTGTGCGGCCCGGACGGCTCGGCGCTGAGCCGGATCAGCGGCAGCGCGCCCTACCAACTGCCCGACTGCCTCCAGTTCGTGTACGCGGACTACAGCGAGTCGGACCTGATGCGGCTGCCCCAGTTCAACGTCGACCCGTCACTGCGCGCCGCCTACTCCCGTACGTCACGGGCCACCCACGACCTGCTGCCGAACTTCGACAGTTCGCCCGAGGTCACCAAGATGCTCCGGGCCAGCATGCGCTCGGAGGTCGCCGGCTGGCTGCCGCCGCGCACCGACGAACCGCGCGTCACCCCGCTCCACAACGGCGCCGGACAGCTGCCCACCGTGGGACGCGCCGCCCTGTTCGCCACGCTCCGGCACGGCCTCGGGCCCGTCCTCACCCCGCTGCTCCAGGCGATCGACTCGATGGCCAGGGCCGGCGGCGAACTGGCCGAACTGGGCGGCGGAAAGGTCACCGGCTGCGATGTGTTCGTCGCCTTCTCGGTGGCCGGCGGGACCGGAGCCGGGATCTTCCTGGACTATCTGCACCTCATCAACCACGCCTTCCAGCTGCGCGGCTTCAACGGCGTGAAGATCTACCCGCTGGTCGTCATGCCGTCGTCGTTCTCCTCGGCCACCGGCGGCGGACGCGAGGCCGAACTCAACGCGGCCCGCGCCCTCGTGGACCTGTTCCGGCTGGTGGACGGACAGAACGCGCCCACCGAGGGCGCCGAGATCGGCGACCTCGACCACACCGCCGGGATCGGTGTCCGCTACCCCGGCACCCAGCCGATCCGGCTGCGGACCGGCATCCTGCCCACCTCGTTCCTGTTCAGCCCGACCGCCGGCATCCGCCCCGACGACCTGCGCCGCTCCATCGTCTCCCTGGTGATGTCGCTGATCGGCACCGAACTGGGCGACACCCGCACCCGGGGCCGGAGCACGGGCGGCGACGACGACTTCCAGACCTTCGCCGCGAGCTTCATCAACCGGGGTGTGCACCGCAGCGCCCTCTCCCCCACCGGCATCGGCCGCCAGGGCGTCTCCACCAGCCTGGTCGCGTCGATGACCGTACCGATGGACCAGCTCGCCGACCTGGTCGCCGGCCGGATGCTGCGGGAGGCGGTCACCGACCTCGTGGAACGGCCCCGGCCCGCGCTGCGCGAGAGCACGGTGCCGATGATCCGGCAGCTGTTCGCCGACTCGAACCTCGGAGAGCTGTGGGAACGCAGGCAGTTGCCCGTACTGGACCCCGACCCGCTGCCGCGCGGCAGCAAGGCGGTCGAGACGGCGCTCGCCGAGCGGATCTCCGACATGCAGCGGCTGCTCGCCGACCTGCGGTCCGTCGCCGAACGCACCGCCGCCACGATGGCCGACCGGTTCTCGCCGCGCCCCGCCATCGACAAACTCCTGCTGAGCGTCGACCCCTTCCACGCCGACCGGGTCGTGCGGGGCATGCCGGAGAACGACGACCCGATCGCCAAACTGGGCTTCCTCGGCATGCTGGACAACCGCTCCCGCGCCCCGCAACGCCCGGCCGGCATGACCGACCAGCCGCCCAAGATCCCCCGCATCAAGGGCAAACTGGCCGGCGTCTCACCGCCCCGCTGGGGCGACGACGACGTCACTGCCGTGCTCCGGGAACAGGACGCCTGGTACCAGTGGCGCTGCCGGACCATCTGGCACGAGGCCTGGCGTGAACAGCAGCAGCACTGGCGGGCCCCCGCCGACACCGCGGGCGCCGACATCGCCCGGCTCGTCAACGCCTTCCGCGCGCACAGCGAGCAGGAACGCAAGGTCTCCGCGCAGAAGGGCCTCGAACTGTACGAGGACCGCACGGGCATCTCCTACCTGCTGCCGCCGCAGCGCACCCTCAACCACTTCTACGAGGACGTGGTGACCAGGCTGATCCGCCGCGAGGGACTGCGCGAGACGGAGGACGCGGCGGCGCTGCTGCTCAAGCTCGTCTCCGGCGACATCTGGCGTGACGTCCACGGCCTCAGCCGGCGCAGCCCCGACGGCGCGGTGTCGGTCGTGAAGGCACAACTGGAGGGCCGGATCACGCGGTTGTTCGCCGAAGGCGGCGAACGCCTGGAGGAACGGCCCCTGTTGCCGTCCATGAGCACCCTGCTGGCCGCCGCGGCAGGCGACTCCGACGCCGCCGACCAGGTCAGCAAGGAGGCCCTCGACCTGTTCGGCCGCAAGCTGGCCGGACTGCTGCCGGTCGGCTTCACCCCGGAGGGCACCGGCCCCCTGCGGGTGCTGGTCACCTACCCGCGCGTGGAGGCCGTCGACGAGGTCGAGCAGTACCTCGGCAAGGCTCTGCGACTGCCGTCCGACGCCCGGAACTCCGTCGAGTACCGGGGAGTCGAGAGCGACTCGGTGACTGTCGTCCTGTTCCGCAGCGAGATGAGCCTCACCCAGGTCCCCGAGGCCCGCAAGGTGCTGCGCCAGTGGGCCAGGGCGAAGGACAGCGAGCAGGCCCAGGACGTGCTGCGCTGGCGCCAGCGGCTCGGCTACCGGGACAGCTGGATGGTCAGCGGCGAGGAGGACCGCCGCGTCATCCTGCACCGCCTGCTGTGCTGCATGTGGAACGGCCAGGTCGACGTCGTCGACGGGGAGAGCGCCTCCCCGGAACGCGTCCGGCTGCGCCTGCACCCCGAGGCGGGAGCCCAGGTCCCGGGCGTACGGCTGCGGTTGGGGGACTTCCCCGGCGGGGTGTCGAGCTGGGCTGAACTCCTGCGCTCCTACGAACGCTGGACCGTCCTCGACGACGAGCGCACGGTCGAGGACTACTGCCGCGAACTGATGGGCGCCCAGCCGACAGGCCTGACCCGAAGCGGCAGCGACCCGCACCCCCTGTTCGTCGAACTCGTCGAGAAGACCGCCCCGCGCCAGCTGGAGCTGCTCGCGGAGCGCCGCGAACGGGACGGCGAACGCGTCGAGGGCTGGGTACGCCCCCTCTGGGAGTTCTGGGCGGAGACCCTCCCGGCCGCCCTGGACACCGAGTTCGGCGACCAGCGCGCGGTCCAGCCGACCCTGCGCACCCTCCTGGAACACGTCCGCGGCGGCACCCCGCCCCTGCGCCGCCTCCCCCAGCCGAAGGCCCCCCGGCGCCGCGCCGACGAGGAGGACGAGGACGACTGGGGCACGGCACGCCAGTCGTCCGACGCCGAGGAGAACGGGCCGGACCCCGACCGGGACAACGATGACGACGACAGGAACAGCAGGAACGACAGGGGGTACGGCGACCCGTACCGCGCCAACTACCGTGCCCCGGACGGATACAGCGGCGGCGCCCGTCGTCGTAACGACGGGCGTGTCAACGGCTCCCCGCGCGGCACCGAGCGCCCCGCCGCGCCCTGGGACCAGCCCGACGACGACCCCGACGAGCGCCGGTACGGCCGCCGGGACAACGACAGCTCCCCCTGGGACGGAGACGCCCAGTGAGCATGGCTGCGAACTTCGGGGGCTTCGGCCCCGTTGTCGTCCCGCTCGACCTGCGCTCCGGGGCGGCGGCACTCGACACCCCCCAGGCACTCCGGGCCCGCGTCGCCCGCCGTCTCGCCCAGGCCGGTCAACCGGAGCCCGACGACCCGATGTTCCTGGTGACGGACACCCCGGCCGGGCTCACCGACCACCAGCGGCAGTACGAACTCCTCGCCGCCCACCGGGCCGTGGGGGAGGTCAGGATCCTGGTCCTGCTGGTGGGCAGCGCGCCCGGTTCGTACGCCGGTGCGGACGAGGCGTTCCGGCCCGACCGGCGCCTGCTGCGCCCCGCCGTACTGCGCACCGACCGTACGGCCGTCCTGTGGGCCGGTGACCTGCGCTCCTCGCGCACGGCACTGGAGCAGCCCGCGCCCGACGACCCGGACGCGCTGGCCGTCCTCGTCGACGTCCTGTCGGTGCCGGACGTCTTCCGGCGCGTCCTGAAGGACGTGGCGGCACTGCCCGACGCCGTCGCCGCACCCGGCGTACGTCTCCTGGAGCAGGACCTGCCCCCGGAGACACGCGACCGGGCCTGGCGCGACGCGCTCACCCGCTTCGCGGGCCACGACTCCGACCACGCGCCGCCGACGGCCATCGGGTCCGGCGTCGATCTCCCGGACCCGCTACGGGCGTTGGCGACCGGGCGCGGCGGCCGGGACCAACGGCACCGGCATCCGAACGGCACGGCGGAGGAGACCTACCGGGCCTGCGCGGACGCCCTCGACTACGCCGACGAGGCGCTGGCCGGCCTGCGTACCCTCCCCGGGCTGCTGCGCCCCTCCCGCCGCACCGCCTTCGAGGCCGACCTCGACCAGGCCCGCCAGTCCCTCGACGCCTACCAGGCCCTCGTCGGCAGGGCCCTGCGCAGCGGCACCGGCACAACGTCCTCGACCGCCGAGGCAGCAGCCCGTCTCACCGACCTGGGCCTGCGGGTACCCACGACGGAGGGCATGCGCGACCGAATCGGCGACGCCCTACGCGAATACGCCGAAAAACTCCTCGCCCAGGGCCTCCCCCTACGCTCGGTAGCCCAACGCTTCACCACCTTGGCCGGCCGAGTAGAACCAGTCCCGAGTTCGGCACTGACACGAAAACTAACCGAGTTCGACAGCACCCCGTCAGGGCCGCGAGGAACCACACAACCAACCACAACGAACGAACACCCAACACCCGACAGCCCCCCACCCCCAGGGGCGCGAGGAACTGCGCGACCAGCCACAACGGACCCGCACCCAACACCCGACAGTCCCCCACCCCCAGGGGCGCGGGGAACTGCGCGACCAGCCACGACGGACGCGCACCCGGCATACGACGTCACCCCCGCCGCAGCCGCAACCTTCACCGCCGCCCTCCTGGCCGCCCTCTGGCAACCCCCACTGCAAGCGCTCGCCCTCATCGTCCCCCTCCTCTTCGTCGCCACGTCCCGGCTAAGCGCGTCCCGGCTGCACGACCCCGGCCGCCCAGGCCACCGCTGGGCACTGGCCCCCCAGATCACGGCCTTCGCCGGCGCCCTGACCGGGGCACTACTCGCGTACGCGACCCACCCCGCCCCCTGGCTGAGCACGTCCGGCCTGCTCCTCGGCCTGTGCGCGGCGGCGGAGACGACCCGCCGTCTCTGGCGCACGGCGGCCGACGCCTGGCCACCGGGCCACGCCACCACCGCACTCCGCCGCTCCCTCGCCGGCCTCGACGCCCTGCTGGCCCAGGGCGTCCGGGAACACTGGGCCGTCGAGGAGCGCCTGAACTGCGCGGACGCCGCCCGTTCCGTCGCCGGTGTACTGCGGGCGACGGCAGCGGCGGCGGAGGCCGAGGCAGTACCCGAACCCGAGCGGGCGACGGTCGGGGGCGGCAACGGCATGTACGGGACGTACGGCGACTCGGGCTCCGCAGCGGACGACTGGCTGTCGAGCACCCCGGACGCGTTCTCGGGAGCCGGCGACGGTGCTGCCGACGAGACCGACGAGAAGGACGGCCACGACGACTGGATGAGCGCCTACGCCTGGCCGGACGCCCCGCCCTGGGACGACCCCGCCAGCCCCGCCAATCCCGACGCCGCCACCCACCCGGCGAACACGGCCACCGCCCCCGACGAGCCCCCCGTATCCCCGCCCGCCCGGACACCGCACCCCGCCCCGCCGGACTCGCCGGGGGCGAACGGCGCCGGGGGGACGCCGCGTTGGCTGGACCGGGAGACCGGCGAGGGCGGCCCGGAGCTGGTCGCCACCCTCGCCGCCGACCTCACCGACGCCGCACTGGAGGCGATGCGGTCCTACTGGGGCGCGGTGGAACGCGGCCAGGCCGGCACGCTCGCCGCGACCCGTATCGAGGGACGGGTCGCCGAACTCCTGTCGACGGCCCGCAGGCACCTCCGCCACAACGGGGTCCTGGCCCCACCGCCGTTCGCCGCACCCCGCCGCGCCCGCGCCACCTCGGCGAACCTGCTGGGCACCGACCCGCACGGGCTGGCCGAACTGGTCGGCGCGGAGACCGACCGGCAGGCCGTGGTCCAGCTGTCCTCGCCCGACCAGAGCACGCTGCTCAGCCGCGACCCGGCGGCGGCGGTCTGGATCAGGTTCGCGCCCCTGGCCGTACGCGACGAGGTCGAGAAGGCCTGGCGTACGAACGGTGCGGACCGGTCGCAGGAGGTGGAGTGGACGTCGTCGGGACGGTACGCGGGCCTGCTCCGGCTCACCCCGCTGCGCCCCGGCGTGGTGGAGACCTTCCGCCCCCGCGACGACGGCGACGGGCACGACAGCCCGTACAACAGCCGGCCCGACAGCCCACACAACAGCGCGTACGACAGCCCGTACGACGGCTCCAACGACCGAGCGGACGGCGACCGATGGTGACCCGCACCACCCACCACGGGCCGGAGCGTCCGCCGGGCCCCGAGGGCCCCGCCGACGCCAAACTCGGCTTCAGCACCCCCTCCGGCCGCCGCCGCGTCGCCCGGGTCCGCTTCGGCCCCGAGTCCCGGCGCGATCCGCAACTCCCGCCGCTGATCCGCAACGCCCTGCTCGACGACCGGCGCCAGGGCCAGCGCTGCGTACAAGTCCGGCTCTCCGCCGCCGACGCGACGACACCGGCCGCCCGCGCCCTCCTCGACACCGAGGCGGGCACCGCGCTACGCCTGCACCGACTGGTCGACGGCACCGAGTTCGCCCCGCTCTTCCCCCGGCTCATCGGCTACGAACTGGACACCGACGAGCCGTTCCTCCTGTACGACCCACCACGCGGCGCCACCGCCGCGAGAACCCACGTCATGTCGTCGACAGACCAACGCGTCCTCACCCGGGACCTGATGCTCGCCCTGTGCCTGCTGGACGACCAGGGCCTCGTCCCGCGCGGCATCTCACCTGCCACCGTGCTCTGGGACGGCGCCTCCCTCCAGCTCTGGGGACTGGAGGGCGTGGCCGACGCCGGCCGGCCGCGCACGGCCTGGGGCCGCGCCCCCTACTCCTCGCCCGAACAGCGCCGGGGCGAGGGCCTCGTCGACTCCCGGGACGCGGTGTGGAGCGCGGCCCAGGTCCTCTACCGCCTGGTGACCGGCCGCCCCGGCCACCCCGACCGGTCCCCCGCCGACCTGGCCGAACACCGGGTCCTCGACGAGACGTTGCGCGACGCCTTCGCCCCCCGGGCGACCGCCCGCCCGTCCCCCGCCCAGCTCCTCGACCTGCTGGCCCCCGGAACATCCCGCCGGGCCACCCTCCTCTCACCCCCCGACGAGACCCGCCAGGACCGGGAGGCGTTCGAACAGGCCCTGCGCGCCAAACGACAGGCACCCCTGGCACCCCCCTCGGACGTCGGCCCCGCGACCGGGCTGACCGAGAGCGAGGTCACCTGTCCGTACTGCCTGGAGACCATCCAGCTCGACCTGAGCGCGCTGTACGTCACCGACAGCCGGATGCAGTACCAGTCCCTGAACCTCGCGGGCGTGGGCAGACTGCGCCGCCAGGACGTGCTGCGGGGCGCCGTCCAGAAGTGCACGGCCGACCCGGAGTTCCCCGAACACTTCATCCCCGTGCCGTACTTGACGTACGGCCGCCCGCTGACGGTCGCGATGGTCGGCCAGTCCTCCACCGGCAAGAGCCATCTGCTGACCCAGATGATCGCCGAGATCACCGACGGCGGCCTCGAACCCTTCGGTCTGTCCTGGCAGTCCGTCAACCCCGAGCAGCATGCCCGATTCGTACGGGAACGGGTGCAGCCCCTGCGCAACGGCCGGGTCCTGGACCACACCACCGGCGTCGGCCTGGACGGCTTCGCCCGGTTCGTCGAGTCCCTCCTCATCACCGACGCCCACGGCCAGGTGCGTCCCGTCGCCTTCTTCGACCTGGGCGGCGAGGATCTCGTACGAACGGACGCGGCCCTGCGGTTCCTGCTCGGGGTGGACGCGCTGGTCTTCGTCGTCGACCCACTACTGGCCCTCCCCGTACCGCAGTTGGACCACGCGAGGGAACGCGGGGGAGTCGAGGTGAACCGGGACGGCGACCTCGCCTTCGCGACGGTCCTGGACCGGCTCCCGAAGACGGGCCCCTACCTGGAGGTGGCGGCCACGATGGTGCTGGCCAAGGCGGACCTGCTGCGCTTCCAGTCCCCGGTCGACCGCTGGCTGGCCCGGGGGGCCCACACCACCCTCGACCCCGCCGTGCTGCGCGAGGAGAGCCAGGACGTCCACGCGTTCCTGCGCCGCCATGCGGGCCAGGCCTGGCTGCGCCCCTTCGACGCGATCCGCCGGTGCACCCTGCACGTCGCGTCGGCCACCGGCGGCCAGGAGGACCAGGGCCGCTATCCGTCGGGCGCGGCCCCCCGGCGCGTGCTGGAACCGCTGCTCTCGCTGCTGGCGATGCACGGCCTGATCGACGTCCCCGGCGGCCCCGAAGCGTTCGCGAGGGGCGAGGCGGCGGCCTGGGAGGCGGTACCCCCGGAGGACTCCACCGACGGGGAGCTGCGCGTACCCGGGGCGCGAGGAGCCGGCGGACCCGGCCGCCAACGGGAGCGGGAACGGGGAGGAGAAGAGAAGTGAGCGAATTCAGCGAATCCAACCTGAACGAATTCCATGAGACGTCCTCGATGCTGTCGGCGTCCTCGGTGCATCAGATCGTCTTCCGGTGGGAGGGCAACCAGGGCCGTCAGGGCACCGGCATGAAGGCGGTCGCCCACTCCTGCCCGCCCGAGCGGGCCGAGCAACTGGGCCGCGAACTGGGCGCGTTGCTGTGGGTGTCGGGCACGGGCGCGGCCCGCCCGAGCGTCGTGCGCACCCTGTCCCGTGACGGCGAGGTCCTGCTCGTCCAGCGCTGGCCCACCACGGACCGTACGGGCCGCCCCAGCACGGCCAGCCACGTCCTGACCGGCGCCCCCGCCACCCTGAACACCCTCCGGTGCCTTGGCCTGGCGTACGGCGGCTGGGGCTCCCGTAAGTTCGCGGAAGGGGCCACCGGCTCGAAGCCGGTGGTCGACTGTGCGCACCTCGACGACCTCGCGCACGACCGCCTGCCGAAGATGGAGGCCCGGCTGGAGAACGTGCGGGGCGCGCTGATGATGACGACGGCGGAGTGGCTGCGCGACCCGGCCCAACGGGTGTCACTGCTGGTGGGCGAGGAGAGGCCGGCGGGCTGGCCGGACCAGGACGAGGCCGCGCTGGTCTACCTGGGCCTGTTCCTCCTCTTCGACGACTGGCCAGGCCGCGACTGGACGTTCGCGACCTACGACACGGTCGACACCCACCCCCTGCGCCTGACGTCGGTCCCCCGCTGGGAACAGGAAACCGGCGGCTCCGGCCCGCTGGCCAGGGTGATGGGCGGCAGAACGGTGGATGCCCGTTTCGAACACCGGGCGGCGTCCCGCCTGGTCGATCACCTCCTCGCCCACCGGGGGGCTCCCCCGGGCGTGCCCCAGCTGACGGAGGAGCTGCGCGACGGCGCGACGATGGACTGGGAGCGGCGACGGGACCTGCTGCGGAGCATCCTGCGCACGGAACACCGGCCGGCCGGCCCCCGTACGGAAACCCCGAAGGAACGGCCGCCGCAGGAACGCCAGCTGCAGGAGCGGCCGCCGCAGGAACCGCCGGAGGAGAACCACCACCAGCACCCCCCACGGCCACAGCAGGAGCCGCACCGCGAAACGACGTACGAGAAGCCCCAACCCCAGCCCCAGCCCCAACCCTCCTCCACCCACCAGCATCACCAGCTCCATGACGACCTGCGCGGTGATGAGCGCGGGGACCAGGTGGAACACCGCATCCTGATGGCACAGTTGCAGAAGGCACCCGACGACGTACTGTTCCGCGAGCTGCTCCAGTCCGACGAACTCCCGCCGCGATCACTTGAGTTGCTGCTGTCCGAGCTGGGAAACCCCCGGCGCCGCGAGACCCGTCCCCGGAAGATGCAACAGGACCTGTGCGCGCAGGTGCTCCGCAACCGTCTCTACCTGACACCCCACCTGACACCCCACGGGCAGACCGGGGAGTCCATGTCGGGCGCGGCCCTGGCGGACCGGGCGGCGCATCTCTTCTCCTGGGCCGTGGCCCCGCTGGCCCGCGAGGAGGAGTATCTGCACGACCTGCACGAAACGCTGTACACCATGGTCCGGGCCCAGCACCCCGTCTGGTCCAACTGGCTCTCGCGGACGCTGGTTTCCCCGACGTACGGCGAGGTCCCCGACCTGCCGCCGCCGATCTGGCAGCAGATCCTGCGCGACGCGCTGGTCCGCCCGACCGGATCCCAGCCGACCGTTCTCCCGCCACCACCCACCACCACACCGCAGTCCCCGGTCCCCTTGTCCGGCCTGGACAAGCTGACGAGCGGCGCGGGCTGTGTGATCGGGGCGTGCGTCACGATGTTCGTCCTGATCGTCACGATCGCGGTGATCGCCATGTGAGGGAGGTACGCTGACCGTCTTTTTTGAGACAGCAGCGGACGGGGAACACAACATGCCCAGCAGGAAACGCCTGATGGTGGCCGGTCTGACGATGGTCCTCATGGCCGGACTAGGCGCGTGCGGAGGCGGGAACGACGCCTCGCGGGGGGACTCCTCCGTCAGCGACAACAGCGGCAACGGCAAGTACGACAGCGCCCCGCAGCCCAGTCCCGAGCCGACGACCGTCTCCGGCCTCCGTGGCACCGTCCGCCACATCACCCGCAAGACGGCCAGGGCCACGCGCCCGCACCTGGTCAGGAAGTGCGCGCTCGCCACCGAGAAGGTCAAGCACACCTCGCGTACGGGCACGGGCAGCAAGAAGAAGACGCGCACCTGGTACACCACCGAGAGCTCCCAGAAGTGCACGAAGGTACGAAGCGGCACGGAGACGTACACGCGGGTCGTGCGACAGGAACGCTGGTGCGTGAGCCTGGACGACGTGAACGGCGACAAGGCCAAGGACGCCGTCTGGTACGAGGTCACCCACGCGACCTACAACGAGGCCGCCGCAGCCGACCGGTTGGCCCCCCTGACGTTCGACCCGAGGTCCACCGGCTGCTGATCGGCGACCAGTGACGTCCGGTTCCCCCAATTAGACAGCGGGTCAAGTTACTCAACCGTAATCTACCGACCGCTACCCGAGGTAACCGACCAGTAGGTACGGTCCTGGCGAACCAATCAGTAGGGAGAGGCGGCCTCATGGCGTCTCCCGGTTCCTCACTGCTTCCTGCCCCACTTCACAGGAGGTTCGCCATGCCCGCACGCAGACGGCTCCTGGCCGCAGCGCTCACCGCTGCGACCTGCTTGGGCGCTCAGGTTCTCTCGTACACAACAGCCACGGCAGCCACGCCGGCCACAACAGCCACGCCGGCCACCGCCTCGGACGCCTCCTCGACGGAGCCGGTCGTGTCCGGAGGTGTGGAGATCCCGGCGTTCTACACGCCCCCGACCACGCTCCCCGCCGCCGACGGCGCGGTGGTCCGCTCGGAACCACTCCCCCTGGCCATCTCCCTCCCCACCCTCGACGGCCCGCTGCCCGGCCGGGCAACCCGCCTGATGTACAAGTCCACGGACTCCAACGGCGCCCCGGTGGCGGTCACCGGCGCGTACATCGAACCCACGGCGGCCTGGAAGGGCGGCGGCGCCCGTCCCCTCGTGGCGGTGGCCCCCGGCACGATGGGCCAGGGCGACCAGTGCGCGGCATCCATGGGCCTGGAGCATCCCCTGCTCCTCAACGGCCGTACGGTGTCCGTCGGTTACGAGGACGTGGCGATCTACCGCCTCCTGGCGACCGGCGCCGCCGTGGTCGTCACGGACTACGCCGGCCTGGGCGCGACAGACCGCCTCCACACGTACGTCAACCGGCTCGACGAGGCCCACGCGGTACTGGACGCGGTACGCGCCGCCCGCTCCCTCCCCGGCACCTCGGTCACGTCCGAGTCCCGGGTGGGCCTGTTCGGCTACAGCCAGGGCGGCGGAGCGACGGCGGCGGCAGCGGAACTCCAGCCGTCCTACGCCCCCGACATCACCCTCGCCGGCACCTACTCGGGCGCCCCACCGGCCGACCTGACGGCGGTCACGAAGGCGATCGACGGAAGCGAACTGGCGGGCGCCCTCGGCTGGTCCCTCAACGGCTTCCTCCAGTCGGACCCCACGCTGAGACCGCTGGCGGAGGCCCACCTGAACGCGGCGGGCAAAGCGGCCATGACCGACCTGTCGACGATGTGCGTGGGCGACGCCCTGCTGCACTACGGCTACGCGAAGAGCACGAAGTGGACGACGGACGGCGCGTCGCTCTCCGACATCATCGCGTCCACCCCGGCCCTGCAGACCTTCCTCGACAGCCAGCGCATCGGCACCCTGACACCCTCGGGCCCGGTACGCGTCGCGACGGGCACCAGCGACAACCTGGTCCCGCACAAACAGGCCCGCCGCCTCGCCAAGAACTGGTGCGCGAAGGGCGCGAACATCACGTACGTGCCGGTGATCCTGCCGAACGTGATCAGCCCCCTGCTGAACCACTTCACTCCCCTCCTCGCGGACCAGGGAAGCGCGGTCAACTGGCTGACAGACCGCCTGTCGGGAAAGCCGGCAACCTCGAACTGCGGGGTGCTGCCGATCCTGCCCTGAGCGGTGACACCGAGGCAGACCGGGGGCTACGTCCCCGGTCTGCCAAGACACACACCGTCCAGAGAGTCCGTCGCGTGGACAGGCGGTGTGGACCGCACGCACGGTCCGCACCGCCGAGGGGCTCGCCTGTCAGCCGGTCTTGAAGTCGGGGTGGACCTCCTCGACGCGGTCGCGCCTGGAGTACAAGTCCCAATAGAGCCCGGCCAGGTCGGCCGGATCGACAACCGGCAGGGAAGCCGCCTCGGGGTCGGCGGCAGCCGCCTCCGCGACCTCGCTGCCGGTGATGAAGGCGCCGATGGACAGGGTGCACACACTGCGCCAGCTCCACGAGGACGGCCTGGTCACGCGGACCGCCTACGCCGAGGTGCCGCCGCGCGTGGAGTACGCCCTGGCCCCGCCCGGCCGCGGCCTGCACGAGATCGTCACGCCGTTGATCGGCTGGGTGTCCGACCACCAGGACGAGATCCGCGCGAACCGCTCCCGCGCCAGTACCTCCTCGTCCCGGTCCTGAGCCAGGGTGCCCACCGACACTCGGGGGTGCCGGACGGAAGGGCGAGTGAGCCATCCGGGTCGCTGACTGTCAGAGAAGGTCCCGCCAAAAGGGGACCGTCGCTACGGGGTCCCAACCCTCGTCGACGTCGCCGCGTGCCTCGTCGAACTCCCGGTGCATGTAGTCGACGAGGTCAAGGCCGTAGTAGATGATGTCGGTCTGCCACATCGACAGGACCGGATGCCCGAAGTTCCCCCGTCCGGCGGGAAGGTACCGGTGGGCGTACACCGGCACGAGCAACGGCACATCGGCGAGATGACGCCGTGCTGCGGCAAGGGCGACCGCGTCATCCAACGGACGCTCACCCCAGGCCGCGTACCAGAACCCGTTGTGCTCCACGTCGAAGAGAACTCCCTCGACCGGCCGGTCGAGCCGATCCCGCAGCTTGGCCGGATCCTCGCTACGCCATTCGGGCCAGGGCTTTGACCAGGTCTGCCCCTCCTCGGGCGGAACATTGACCGGAAGGCCCGCTGCGAGGAACGCCCGGTGATCGTCCGCGAACTCGAAGCCGTACTCGTCCTCGATCCGCGCGAACTCGGAGGCCGTCAGTCCCGGCTCGAACTCGTAGAGCCCTGTCTCCACCAGCCGTCGTGCGGCCTCCGCGCCCAGGCGCGTCCCCTCTTCACTGATCACTGGCGCACGCTAACGCCAAGGAGGTCGCGTCGGCACCTGAGTTGGGGCGGCCTGTATGTCAGGGCCTTCGTCTCCTCAGCGCGGGGTCCAGAGGATGGGGGGCCGGGGCCGACCGGAGTGTCAGCAAGGCCACGCGTCCAGGAGGTCCGCCGGGCCGTACTCCGCGTCGAGCCCCGAGCAGTCGGTACCGCTTCGCGAAACGGCGACGACAGGAATCGGGTCCGGTGTCAGCAACGCCCGGTGGCGCAGAAGCGCCGACAGGTCGTGGCGGTCGAAAGGGGCGTTCTCCAGCCACTTCACCGAACCGACGAACAGCAGTTCCTTGGCGATGGGGGCGCGGTCGGCTCCGACGATGTCGATCTCCACATCGTTGGTACGGGTCCAGTAGGCGCCGATCGCAGGAGCGGCCGGCAGGTGCGTGTCCGGCAGCAGGCGTGCCAGAGCCTCGCGTACGAGGGGTTCGACTGCGCGACCACGCCAGCTGGTCCAGTTCTCGCGAATGCGGTTCAGCGTCAGATCGCCCCGGCCTCGCTCGATCTCGTCCATCGCGGGTCCGAGGAATCGCAGCCAGAAGCGGAGATAGGGGTCGGCGACACGGTAGCGCCGGTCTTTCGAAGGGCCTGTGGACACGGGGAGTTCAGTCGCGATCACCCTCTTGTCCGCGAGGGCCCCCAGCGAGCGCTGAAGCGGGGTCGATCCGATGCCGCCGGCGGCACGGGCGATGTTGGCGAAGGTCCGTTCTCCGCTTCCGATCGCCGACAGCACCGCACCCGCCTGGGCCTGCTTCGGGAACTCGGCGGCAAGCGACCGCTCCGCCGAGACCAGCAGGGCGGACACTGGATCGTTCAGTACGGCCGAGAGGAAGTCCCACATTCCGGCGCCGTGCGGCCATTCCGCGCAGATCAGGGGGAGCCCGCCGGTGATCAGCGCCGCGTCGAAGGCCTCGGCGGGTTCGAGGCCCAGCATCCCGCCCACTTCGGCCGGATTGAGGGGACCGAGCACCATCTCCCGACCACGCTGGTGGAAGGGGCGGCCATAGCTGTTCAGGGCTTCCATCATGGAGAGATCGGAGCCGATGAGGATGAGCAGCACCGGCCTGACCTCCAGCACTCTGTCCCACGCCCGCTGCAAAGTGCCCTCGAACGCCCCCTCCGCGTCCATCAGATACGGCACCTCGTCCATCACCACAACACTCGCCCGATCCGCGGGCAGGGCTGCCGCGAGCACGTCGAAGGCGTCGTCCCAGCTCGCCGGACGGGCCGAGGCCAGCAGGCCGGCGAGCGGGAGATTCGACGTCTGGGCGTCCCGGCCGAGCCGCTGGAGATCGGCCTCCTGCGACGCTCCCGTGGCCGCGTAGAAGAGAAAGGGCACACCGGACCGCTCCGCGAACCGCTCGACCAGCCGCGACTTCCCTACTCGTCGGCGCCCCCGCAGCATCAGACACCGCCCGGGCCGCTCTCCGCCGACACCGGCCGAGACTTTGCCGAGCTCCCGGTTCAACGTCTCGAGCTCACGCGTCCTGCCTACGAAATCGCCCATGCCAGTACCTTCCGAACCCTCCGACGGTCCTCACGATCCACGACAGGGTAGCTAACATTCATGTTACTAACATCGATGTTAGTAACATGAATGTTAGCCCCGAAGGGGATCCGGGCAGCGCCAATGGCGGACACCCCCAGGTCAGCGACCTGGGGGCGTCCGGGGTGTCTGGATATTGCAGTCCAAACTCAGCCTCGTACGGAAGGGCGGAAGGGCGGAAGGGCGAAAGCCGCTCCCCCTACCCCCCGAACGTCACCACCAGCCGCCCGTCCGAGGCGAACGACCAGTGCAGTGCGCCCGCGTACGACGAGCAGCGTGCGCCGTTCGTGCCCGACCAGAACTGGTTCGACGTGTCGGAGTCGCCGACGATGCGGTCGTTCGTGCCGCTGGCGCTGCGGCAGGACGTGTTCGTGCGGAACACCGACGTACCGCCGTCGAAGTTGAAGTTGCGCTCCGTGTTGTCGATGCTGACGTTGTCCGACACCGTCAGCGTGCCGGGGTTGCTGTTCCAGGTGAAGCCGTGCTTGCCGTTGTTGTAGGCGATGCTGCGCCTGACTATGTGGTTGACGGCGATGTCGTCGCCGCCGAGCTTGTAGCCGTTGCGGTCACCGTTGCCGGCCTGGGAGCCGTCGGTGAGGGTGCCGTTCTTGTAGGAAAGGGAGTCCTCGATCGTGACCGGGCTGATGGGGCCCGTGTCCGTCTTGGTGTAGAGGTCCCAGCCGTCGTCGATGTTGTTGTGGGACACGGCGTAACGGAAGACGTTGCCCGCGCCCGTCGTCAGTTTCGCCGCGAAGCCGTCCGCGTCCTCGCCGTCCGAGTCGGCGTTGTCGTGCGACTCGGCGCTCAGGATCAGGTTGTTGGCGGGCCAGTCGGCGGCCGGGGTGGTGGAGGCGATACGGCCGAGCTGCAGGCCGGTGTCACGGTTGAAGCGGGTCACCGTGCGCTCGACGACGTTGTTGCTGCCACCGACGTAGATGCCGTTGTCACCCGCCCGTTCGACGACGAGGCCCTTGATGTGCCAGTAGTTGGCGTTGAGCTGGAGGCCCCGGTTCGAGGAACTCTCGGTCTGCGCCGAGAAGTTGAGGACCGGGGTCTCACCCGGGTAAGCCGCCAGGACTGTCCGGGCGGACGCGGTGCCGTTGTTGCCGACCGGGATCGTCACCGTCGAGGCGTAGTTGTACGTGCCGCCGCGGACGTAGATCGTGCCGCCGGCGGTGATGCGGCTGATCGCCGAGGTGAGAGTGGTCGGCGCCGATGACGTGCCCGCCGCGCTGTCGGTGCCGGACGGGGACACGTACAGGGCGGAGGCCGTCGGCGGGGGTGTGGTGCCGCCGTCCGGGACGTTCGCGTCGAGGTAGTCGATGTTGGGGAGGCCCGCGGCGGCCGTCGGGTTGAGGCGGACGGTGTTGTTGCCCGCGACCACCGGCACGGTCAGGGTCTTCGTCGTCCACCCCGTCCAGGTGCTGGTGCCCTCGAACGACGCCGTCGAGACCGTCGTGCCGTTCACGATGATGTTCACCGAACGGGCGGTGGTCGTGCCGTTGGCGAAGCGGACGCTCAGTGTCGCCGTGCCCGATGCGGGTGCGGATACGGTGAACTGGGCATACGAGCCGGCCGAGTTGGTGCCGTTGCAGAATCCGCTGCCGGAGTAGCCGGTCCAGTCGGAGTCGATGGTGCCCGTGCAGACCGCCGGCGAGGTCTCGGCCTCGTATCGTGTGGTCGCGGCCTGTGCGGTGGTGCCGGAGAGCGCGACGAGTGTGCCTGCCAGCAGGCTGACGCACGCGATGACGGGTCTCAGTTGCATCGTTGTTCTCCATCTCCAGGGCGGTTGGATGAAGCGGAGGATCTGCTGCCGGACCGGATTGGAAAGCGCTTTCTCTCGGAAGTTAGAGGTGTGGTCCTGGACACGTCAATAGTCGCGTACTTGATCGTTGTTCACATGGATGGACGCGAACGGACCGGGGTGGACGGGGGTGGGGGATGTGGACTACCCCGTTCTGCCCGAACGCTTGGCCTTCCGCTTGGGCGGCCGACCACAACCCGGAGCGCACCTCGGCCGTCTCACATGGCGTCACTGACTCCTGCACCGTCCCAAGTGCCCATGTGGCCCTGGAGGTTACTCACATGCCCTCTTCCCCCACCCGCCGTCGCACGTCCCGCACCGCGTCGGCATCGGCACTGGCGTTGACTCTGGCCCTCGGTACCGGACTGGCGGCGGTTCCGCTTGTGCTGGCCGCCGGTACCGCCGGTGCCGCGACGCCGTCCGCCAAGGCCGAAGTCAGCTTCAACGACCGGGAGTTGAGCTACACGGCCGCCGCCGGCCAGACCAACAAGCCGACCGTCACCGAGTCCTACGCCAACGCCACGGACATCACCTTCGTGGTCGACGACGTCGTCCCGATCAGTGTCGGACGCGGGTGCGTCTACCCCAGCGCCACCGACCACACGAAGGTCGCGTGCACGGTCGTCACCGTGGACAGCCAGAGCCCGTACCAGATCCTGCTGATGGACCTCCGTGACGGCAACGACGTCGTCGACTTCACCAACAAGACCGACCAGGCCTATTACACCAACGCGATCGTCCTCGGCGCCGGCAAGGACAAGCTGACCGACCGGGGCAGCGTCGACGCCAACTACGTCGACGGCGGGGCGGGCGACGACACCATCGCCGCGGGCCCCGTGTCGATCGTGCGCGGCGGCGACGGCAACGACACCATCACCTCAGTCGGCGACATCGCGGAGGGCGGCAAGGGCAACGACGTGATCCGCGGCGGCGCCGGTGACCAGATCCTGAGAGGTGACGACGGCAACGACACGATCTACGGCGGGTCCGGCACCGACAACCTGTACGGCGGCAAGGGCAACGACGTCCTGTACGGCAACGCCGGCGTCGACTACATCTGGGGCAACAGCGGCAACGACAAGCTGTACGGCGGCGCCGGCAACGACGTCCTCTCTGGCGGCGCGGGCACCAACGTCGTACGCCAGGACTGACGGTCTGTCGGCCGTACGACGCCACACCTCACACCTCACAGAGTCGGCCCTGACGGCAGAGGCACCGGAGAGATCCGGTGCCTCTGCCGTCAGGGCCGACCTGGTAGGACATACCGGCGACCCACCGGAACAAGGGCGCAGCCCACCGCACCTCCGAGGAGCTGTTCCCCCGGAGGTGCGGTGGGCGGCCTGGGTGAGTCGGCCGGTTACTTCACGTCGATCTACTTCACGTCGATCTACTTCACGTCGATCTACTTCACGTCGATCTACTTCACGTCGATCTACTTCACGTCGATCTACTTCACGTCGATCAGGTCGTGCGGCGGTACCGTCACCGTCCGCGCGCCCTCGGTGCCGCCGAGGATCACCTTGCGCAGGGCGACGTTGTTGTTGAGGTTGGACTCCTGGAGGCGCTTCTCCGGGTTGGCGATGACCTGGATGTAGTACGTGCCGTTCGGGAGGCCGGTGATGTCGAAGGACTGGCCCGGGCGGTACTGGGTGTACGTGTCGCCGGAGCCGACGTCCAGCACCTCACGGACCGAGAGGGAGCTCTTCTCGCCGCAGGCGGTCGACAGGTCGGTGTTGTAGGGGTGCCAGTTGGCGTTCTTCACCGTGTAGTCGATCGCGTCGGTGTTGGCGAGGCAGAACGCCTCCTTGCCGCTGCGCACCTCCTCCTTCTGGTCGGCGCTCAGGAGGCGGTAGCTCGCGAAGTCGGTGAAGTGCCAGTGCTCGTGGCCGATCCGCGGGTCCCACTCCATGGTGCCGGTCGGCGTGTAGCCGACCTGCTTGCCGTTCGCGTCGTAGAAGTACTGGTAGGCGTCCATCAGGTCCTTGCCCGGCTTGCGGAAGCCGTCGACGACCAGCGGGGCCGGGCCGGCGTTCCAGACGTTCGCGCTGAACGCCAGGTAGTCCTTTCCGGGTACGTCCCCGTCCTCGCCGTCCGTGACTGCGATGTCCCACGCCGGCAGTGAACGCAGGTCCGGCTTCGGCACGTTGGCCGGTACGCCCGCCCTGCCCGTGGGCCGCTGGGCGGCGGCCTTCAGCGGGGGCGCGACGCGCGAACCGTCGGTGTGACCCGGACCGTCGCCCAGGTGGTGCGCCTTACCCAGGTCGACCAGCGCGTTGGGGAAGGCCGGGAGGGTGGGCATGTCCGCGCCACGCGGACCGTAGTGATGCGACGCGAGCGGGGCGGAGAGCTGGGCGCCGTGGCTCCCGCCACCCCCGGAACCCCCGTGGCCCGCATGGCCCGCATGACCTCCGTGGCCCGCATGGCCTCCCTGGTGGGCGGAGGATCGCGTGGCCAGCCCGACTCCGCCACCTCCGCCACCTTCGCCGCCGTCACTCCGCGGCAGTACCGTCACCTTGATGGTCGGCTGGTCATTGGGGATGCCGAAGAAGTCGCGGTACATCTTCGCGATCGACACCTTTGCGGTGTACTCCCCCGCCTGCAGATCCAACGGGTTGCCGTAGTCGACCGAGCTGACGTTGGTGGCCCAGCCCTTCTCCACGCCCCACACACCGCCCAGCGTGAAGGGGTTGGTGGAGCAGCTCTCCGGGAAGTGCGAGGTGGCCGGGCCGTCCGGGCGGATGCGGCCGGAGGCGTCGTTCGGGCAGAAGGTGCCCTTGGTCTTCGCGACCTCCTGACCGGCGGCGTTTTTGAACGACACCTCCAGGAAGCCCGGCAGACCCGCGAAGTCCTTCACCATCCCGGGAGGCAGTCTCTTCGCCTGCGCCTTGCCGCCCTTGCGGATGATCTGTTCGGCGATCACCGGGTCCTTGTACGACTTCCGGGTCACCTTGAACTCCAGCGGCACGTCGTCCACGGTGACATACGTGCCGAGGTCCAGGTAGACGCCGGGTTCCCCCTCCCAGCGTTCGGCCGTCACGGAGTCCGACGCGGCCACGAGCCTGAGCTTCGGCTTCGTGGGCGCGGCGCTCGAAGCGGCTCCGGCTCCCGGAGCCGCTCCGGCCACCGACACGACGACGGCCAGCGCGGCCCCCGTGGCGAGTGCCGAGTGCTTCACGCGGTTGTTGACTCGCCGACTGCCGTTCTTGCTGGTGTTGTTGGTGCTACTGCTACTGCTACTGCTACTTCCAGTTGTGTTGGTGGTGTTGTGTTGCTGAGTGGTCATCGGTTCCTCGTCTGCCAGTGCCATGGTCAAGTGGCATCGGACTGGACACAGCCCACGACCGGCCGACCCATGTACGGACGCACCCCAACGCGTCCGGGCCGGGCCTGTGAGCAACCTGTGAGACAGGGGAAGCCGTGTCGAGGTTGCTCGGCGAGGAAAAATTCAACCGAAGGCGGTTCGTTCGACCGCCGGCTCAGCAGCCGCCGGGGTCAGGAACCGGGGGCTCCTCAACAGGCGCGGGATCCACGGGAGTTGGGGTGACCGAGGCCGGATCCGGGTCGGGCTCCGGTTCCGGGTCGGGAGCAGGATCCACCGGAGCGGGCGGCTCGTAGACCGGCGGTTCGGGCGGATCCACCACGGGCGGTTCCACGACCGGGGGCTCGACCACGGGCGGATCCACGACCGGCGGCTCCACGACGGGCGGGTCCACGACCGGGGGCTCGACCACAGGAGGTTCTACGACCGGCGGCTCCACGACGGGCGGGTCCACCACAGGAGGTTCCACGACCGGCGGCTCCACGACGGGCGGGTCCACCACAGGAGGTTCCACGACCGGCGGCTCCACGACGGGCGGGTCCACGACCGGGGGCTCGACCACGGGCGGATCCACGACCGGAGGCTCCACCACAGGCGGATCCACCACAGGAGGTTCTACGACCGGCGGATCCACGACCGGGGGATCCACGACCGGCGGCTCCACCACAGGCGGATCCACGACGGGCGGCTCTACAACCGGGGGATACACCACAGGCGGATCCACGACCGGCGGCTCTACAACCGGGGGATATACCGCAGGCGGATCCACAACCGGCGGAGCCACGACCGGCGGCTCGACCACAGGCGGATCCACAACCGGCGGCACCGGAGGCACAGGCCCCCCAGGCGTCCCGCTCACCGGCGGCGCCGGCTCCCCGACCGGCGGCTCCGGCGCCGAAGGCACAGGCTCGACCGGCGCACTGGGAGCAGGCACAGGCGGCACAGCCGTTACCGTCCCGACCCCCGTGCCCGGACCAGCCCCAGGTCCGGCACCCGCACCCGTGCCAACACCGGTACCGGTACCAGTACCGCTCCCCCGAGCCACCGTGACCACCGAAGCAGCGGCAACCCGTACCTCGGTCGGTGCCCGCTCGGGCATCACCCCGCTCGCCGGGCCCGCCTTCAGCGGCACCGGCACAGGCGCCGTCACCGGCACGTCCGCCACCGGCGCCTGTGCCGGTGCCACCGGCTTGCCCGCCAGCGGAACCCGGGTGCGTTCCTGCGGTTCGACCTGTGGAGAGGTGAGCGCGATGGTGATCGCGACGGCCGCTGCCGCCGCCCCCGAGGCCAGCGCGAGCGCCTTGGGCGCCTTCGTGCCACCGGTCACTACCCGACGTACCGCATGGACGGCGTGTGCCGCGTGCAGCGCCCCACCCCCGTGCCCGGCCGCGGCGGAGGCCGCGGTCGACGCACCGACGGACGACGCCGCGAGCGACAGCACGTACTTCCCCGTGCCGCCCACCAGAAGCACCAGCAGGGCGGGCCCGACGAGCGCGGGCAGGCGGTCGTTAGTGCGCATCAGCAAAGCGAGTCGATGGCGGCAGTCGTCACAGGTGTCCGTGTGGGCGACGAGCTGGTCGGACTGGCGGCGGGTCGCGGTGCCGCGTACGTACGCGGGCATGCGGACCCAGTACGGCCGGCACGCCGTGTTGTCGGGGACGCCGGGCTGCTCGCGCAGGAAGGCCTGGCGCATGCCCTCGCGGGCGCGGTGGAGGAGTACCGCCGTGGCGCCCTCCTTGGTCCCGGTGCCGATCTGCGGGCCGATCGCCGCCAGGGGCTGCCCCTCCGCCTCCGCCAGCCACAACGCCTTGACCCAGCGGTCGGGGAGCTGGCCCAGCACCCGTACCAACAGGTCGACCGAGGACACCTGTTCGGCGGGGTCGTCGACGTGACGGCCCTGGGAGACAACCCGTTCCGCCCGATCCAGCCGCTCCGGACCACCCTGCGGATCCTGCGGGGTCTCACGCGCCGAGTTGCTGCCCACGGTGGCCGCCAGGTGCCGGACCGTCGTCATCAGGTACGCGGGCACGTTGTCGATCTCGTGCCCCGCCGACAGGCGTCGCCACACCCTGAAGTGGGCCTCGGCGACCAGGTCCTCCGCGGCCCAGCTGCTCTTGGTGAGCGAACGTGCGTATGCGACGAGGCGCGGTTGCTGTTCCTCGTAGATACGGGCGTAGGCGTCGGTCGCTGCGGCGGTGTTGTCAATCATGGGCAGGAACGCTCCAGTTACCTGCGGATGGGACATTGAGGACGAGTTTGTAAGGCTAGATGACAAAAAACTCAAGTAATTACAGAAGGTGATGCACGTCACATGGGGTAACTCCGGTATCGGCGTAATGCCAGGGCACTACCGGAGGTCGAGGGGGCAGCTCGGCACAACTGGCCCAACGCCTCACCCGGACGGGAAGACGATCATGTACAGAACCCTGGAGCAGTCCGCACGCGCCCGCCTGATAACCCCCGGTTACCAGGAGCTTCCACTCGTCGTCACCCTGCGCTACGACTCCGCCGACCCGCTCGCCGTGCACCTCGTCTTCCCCGACGACGTCTCGGTCGACGGGGAGGGAGTGACGTGGACCTTCTCCCGGATGCTGCTGGAGGAGGGGCTGACCAACCCGGCGGGGATCGGCGAGGTCCACCTGTGGCCGTGCGGGCCGACGCGCACGGTCATCGAACTCCACTCGCCGTACGGGCTGGCCGTGATCCGGTTCCGTACGGCGCAGCTCCAGCGCTTCCTCCACCGCTCCTACGGGGTTGTCGCGCCGGGCATGGAGGATCTGGCACCGGACGTCGAACGCGGCCTCGCCCTGCTGCTCGGCGGGGTCTGAACTCCGCACAGGCCGCTGCACAGAGGCCGCCGCTCAGTTCACGCACAGCGGCCCCACAGCTTCCTCGGGATGCTCGGGCGGACGACCACATCACCGAGGCGCACGTACGTTTTACGAGGTCTCTCCCTGTAATGGCGAAGGCCGCACCCGTGTTCATGGGTACGGCCTTCACAGTCCACGTGCTTCAGGGAGTGCGGCGGAACGTCAGCCCAGGCCCGCCGACTTGAGCCATGCCTTGGCGACGTCCAGCGGGTCCTTGCTCTCCAGCTGCACCTGGGAGTCAAGGTCGAGCAGGGTCTTCGTGTCGAGCTTGGCGGAGACGGCGTTGAGCGCGGCGACGCCCTCCTGGGAGAGCCCGCTCTTGTAGACCAGCGGCGTCACGTTCGCGAATCCGAAGAGGTTCTTCGGGTCCTGGAGGACGACGAACTTCTCCTTGGAGATGGTCGGGTCCGTGGTGAAGATGTCCGCCGCCTGCACGGTGTTCTTCTTCAGCGCGGCCTGGGTGAGCGGGCCGCCCGCGTCGAGGGCCTTGAAGGACTTGAACTTCAGCCCGTACGCCGACTCCAGCCCGAGCATGCCCTGCTGGCGGGTCTGGAACTCGGGCGAGCCGCCCAGGACCAGGTTCGGCGCGATGTCCTTGAGATCGGCGAGCGTGGAGGTCGCGGTGAGGTTGTGCTCCTTCGCGGTCGCCGCGTTGACCGTCACGGAGTCCTTGTTCTCGGCCGGCGAGGACTCGAGCAGCGTGAGCTTGGAGTCGAGCTTGGCCTTCGCCGCGGCGTTCACGGTCGCGAGCGAGGTCTGCGCGGCCTTCGCGTCCAGGTAGGCAAGCAGCGAGCCGTTGTACTCCGGCAGGACGGTGATGGAACCGGACTTGAGCAGGCCGTAAGTGGTCTCGCGGCTGCCGATGTTGGGCTTGTAGGACACCTTGATGCCCTTGGCCTTCAGCGCCTCGCCGTAGATGTCGGCGAGCAGGGTGCTTTCGGCGAAGTTGTTGGAGCCGACGACCACGGTGTCACCGGCTGCCTTGTCACCGGCGAGCGGGTCGGACGTGTCGTCGGACGAGGAGGAGCATCCCGCCAGCAGGACCGTCACCGCCCCGAAGGCGACGACCGCCACACCTGGGTGGTTCCTGAAGGACCTGCTGCTGTGGGCGTTGGTGGTCACGGTTCCCGTTCCGGGCTTGGGGGTTGATGAAGACTCAAACAAGCTGCCCCTGATCCAATCCAGCCGCTTCTTGATCAGTCAAGGGAAACCGTGTTACCGATTGACTTCGATCCGTGATCACTTTCGCCCCTTCGGGACACTCGGGACGTTCGGGAGAACACCCGCGTACTGCCCGGTACTGCCCCGTACTGCCCGAGAGGCCCTCGACATGCCCCCGCGTGCCGCTTCGTAATGGATTCTTGACTTAGGGCGACGCGCTCACCCGTTCGAAGAGGGGATAGTCTCGCCGGAGTTGGCGTCCGCCACAGCGGTAGGCGGGGGCCGCAGCGGTGTGCGGGGGCCGCTTCCGTATCGTTCGTGTGCGGACACGTTCAAATCTGGACTCGTTCATATTTGGACTCGTTCGTATGCGGGCACGTTCGTATGCGGACACGTGTGTGCAGCAAGTCGGCATGCACGCGAACCCCCTTGCACGCTTGCGACACCTTCTTGAAGGAGGCCCGGTGTCCACGAAAGAAGTGGACGCGACCCCCCGGCCGGCATCCTCGGCGCCGACGTACGCGCGCCGGGGCCTGCGGGGCTTCGCCGACCGATGGCCCTTCCAGCGCAAACTGAACGTACTCGTCGGTATCCCGCTGACGGTGATCGCGCTGCTGCTGACGTACCTCATCGTCGACCTGGTGCAGGAGTCCAACCGCGCCGAGGACGCCGCCCGGCTGGTGCGCAACAGCTCCCAGGTCGCGCAGCTCGTCGCCGCGCTCCAGGACGAACACCAGCAGGCCATTCTGCTCTCCGTGCGGCACGAGGCCTCGCTGGCCGGCGCCGCCCCCTCCACCGACGGCTACCGCAAGACGCAGGCCGCCGTGGACGCGCAGGTGGACAAGGTGGTCGACGCCTTCGGCGACCGGCTGCCCGACACCGAGGTGCAGGCCCTCAAGGAGGTCCAGGGCCTGACCGGCCTGCGGTCCACCATCGAGCAGGGCTATCTGCCCGCCAGCAACATCGACCCGGCGTACTCGGGCGCGGCCGACGGCCTCATCGACGGCCTGGGCCTGGACCGCGACTCCGACCTCGCGACCACCTTCACCGGTAACCTCCTCGACTCGCTGCTGCGCGCCGACGCGGCGCACGGCGCGTTCGAGACGGGCGTGTTCTCCGCCCGCACCGGCGACAGCAACGCCCTCATCGAGTTCACCGGCGCGGTCGGCTCCTACGACCTGTTCACCTACCAGGCCGAGCGGTTCGGCCGGTTCGCCGGGGAGGCGCAGACCGACGAGTTCAGCGGCATCGAACACAACGCCTCGCAGGCCTCGATCAACCAGCACTACGCCGAACTGGCCGTGGACCCCAGCGCGTTGCAGGCCGAGTCCAAGGCCGAGATCCGTGCCGCGTTCCGCACGGCCCTCGCTTCCTACCCCGAATACAGCAAGCAGGCCGAGACCCGGCTGAAGATCACCGCGTCGCTCATCGACCAGATCGCCGACCGGGCCGACGACACCGCCTCCAGCGCCCAGTGGCGCGCGGCCCTGCTGCTGAGCCTGGCGCTGCTCTGCTTCGCGCTGTGGATCGCCTTCTCCATCCTGGTCCGCCGCTCCGTGGTCCGCCCGGTGCTGGCGCTGACGGGGGCTGCCCAGGAGGTCGCCGACGTGGCGGGCCGCGAGCTGGCCCGCGTCGCCGACGACGACGCCGAGGAGTCCGGCTCCCCGCGCCTGCGTCAGCTGCCGATCACCGCGGACGACGAGATCGGCGAACTCGCCAAGGCGTTCAACAACGTTCAGACCACCGCCGCCGGGTTGCTCGAACGCCAGGTGCTCAGCCGCCGCAACGTCGCCGAGATGTTCGGCAACGTCGGCCGCCGCGTGAGCAACCTGACGACCCGTCAGCTCGTGCTGATCGACGCGGTGGAGCGCGGCGAGACCGACCCGGCGCTGCTCGAACGCCTCTACTCCATCGACCACATCGCGGTCCGCCTGCGCCGCAACGCCGACAGCCTGATGCTGCTGGCCGGCATCCGCGAGACCGTGCTGGGCTCCGGGCCGATCGCGCTCACCAACGTCGTACGTGCCGCGCTGGGCCAGATCGAGGGCTTCCAGCGGGTACGGCTGCGGGCCGCGACCGAGGCCATGGTGGAGCCCGACATCATCGGCGACCTGACGCTGATGATCGCCGAACTCCTCGAGAACGCCGTGTCGTTCTCGCCCGAGGACAGCCCCGTCGAGGTGGTGGTCGGCTCCGACCACGACAACGCGTCGATCACCGTCGCGGACCACGGACTGGGCATGAGCGCCGCGCGCATCGCCGAGGAGAACTCCCGCCTCGTGCGCCGCGAACGCCTCGACGTCGTCCCGACGAAGGTGCTCGGCCTGTTCGTGGTCGGCGCGCTGGCGCGCCGCTGGGACGTCGACGTCACCCTGTCCCGTACCCCGGGCGGCGGTGTGACGGCCGAGGTGCTGATCCCGTCGACGCTGCTGCTGACGCCGGGTGAAGCGGCCGAGGCGGGACGGCTCGCCTCCTCCGACGCGGCTGCCCCGCCCGCCGCACTCGCCGCTCCGTCGGCCCCCGCGGCGGGTCCCTCCCCGTCGTCCTCGATCCCGCCCCCGATCCCGTCCACGGTCCCCTCCTGGGCCACACCCGAGGACGACGAGGCGACCACCCTCCCCCGCCGGGTCCCCCGCCGCGACGCGTCCCCCGACGAGCAGGAGCCCGGGGCCCCACTGGCTCCCGTGACGGCCACGGCCGCGACAGTCGCGTCCACCGACACCTACGCCGCAGTCACGGGTGACACCGGCTCCACCAGCCGTACGTCCGCGCCCAGTTACCCGGACCACTCGGCCGACAGCGGGGCCGATCAGGGGAGTTCGGCTCCCCTCTCGGGTTACTCGGCCCACGTCTCCGAGCCGGCGTTCCACGCCCGCGCGGAGGACGGACCCGGGGCCCACTCCCGTACGGCGGAACGCGTCGCCCCCGCCGCCACGACGGAGCCGTCGCCCGCCCACCCGGCCGGGTCGCGGCCCGCCGCCCGCACCACGGAGCCCTCCACGCACATCTATCCGGCCGGCCCCGAGAGCGGCCTCACCTCCGCAACAGGCGGCCCCGGTGACTCCGTACGCGGGACAGCCGCGACAACCAGCACAGCCGGGACAGGGCAAGGCGCCGCCGGTGCCGACCCGTTCGCCGTCGGTCCCGACGGTTCCCGTCCGCTCCGCCGACGGGTGCGCGGCGCGACCCTGCGGACGACCGCAGACTCCGCCGCCCAGCAGGCCGCGCGCCAGGCCCCCCGACCCGCCGACGCGGACGCCGTGCGCGACTCGCTGGACGAGTTCGAGGCGGCCGTGGCCCGCGCGCACCGCGACACCGGCGAACACCCCCGCCCCGCCGAGGGCCTGATCGCTCGCCGGACCGACCACCGGCGCGACGTCTCACCCGACCCGACCACCGACCTGACCGTCCCGAGCGACCGGACAGAGCCGTCCGACCCGATCGCCGTCAGGGACAGCCCGCATCACCAGAACCACCTTCCGGAAGGAGCCGAGCAGTGAACACGTCGACAGGTGAGACTCCCGCCGGAGACGCCAGGCCGACCGATCTGCGGGCCGCCGCAGACGACTTCACCTGGCTGCTGAACCGCTTCGCCACCGAGACCGCGGGCGTCGTGGACGCCATCGCGGTGTCCTCCGACGGGCTGCTGATCGCCGTGTCGGCGCTGCGCGAGCACGCCGACTCCGAACGGCTGGCCGCGATCGTCTCGGGCATCACCAGCCTGGCCGCCGGCGCCTCCGGCAACTACGGCCTGGGCGGCCTCAACAAGGTCATCATCGACCTGGAGGGCGGCCATGTCCTGGTCTCCGCGATCGGCAGCGGCGCCGTGCTCGGCGTGGTCACCGGCAAGGAAGCCAAACTGGGCAACATCGCCTACGAGATGACGGTGTTCGCCAACCGCGCGGGCAGCGCGCTCAGCCCGCAGCTCGTACTGGAACTGAAGAACACCGTCGGCGCCACCCGTCTCTGACGCGTGTCACCGCAGGAGCTACAGCAGCTACAGCAGCAGCTGACAGCAGCCCTAGACAACCGCAGGAAGCCGTAGAGAGAGCGAAGACCGATGGCGGACGGCCGCACACCGCGCGGAGCCGGCGAGGACGACGTCGTCCCCGTACCCGCCGTACGGCCCTTCCTGGTCACCGCCGGGCGGGTCGCGGGCGGCGCGGGCGAGGCGTCGCCCGGGCGGACGATGCCCGTGGAGACCCAGCTGGTGGCCACCACCGGCGGCCTCGCCGCGCTCAACCGGCTCTCCTTCGAACAACACGACATCGTCGCCGCCTGCCGCGTGCCGCAGTCCATCGCGGAGATCGCGGCCAGGCTGCGGCTGCACCTGAACGTGGTGCGGGTCCTCGCCGAGGACCTCCGGACGGCGGGGCAGTTGTCGGTGCACATGCCCGACTCCGGCATCACCCACGACGCATCCGTTCTGCGCAGGGTTATCGATGGCCTGCGGGCCATCCCCGACTCCCGGAGGGTACTCCGTGACACCGACTGAACCGCTGGTACGCACCTCGGCCGGACAGGCCGCCGTACGGCCGCCGTTGCCGGTGAAACTGGTGATCGCGGGTGGTTTCGGCGTGGGCAAGACCACCGCCGTGGGCTCGATCTCCGAGATCGAGCCGCTGACCACCGAGGCGGCCATCACCGAGGTGGCGGCGGGCGTGGACGACCTCAGCCACACCCCGACCAAGACGACCACCACGGTCGCGATGGACTTCGGCTGCATCACCATCGACCCGACACTGAAGCTGTACCTGTTCGGCACGCCCGGACAGGAACGGTTCGGGTTCATGTGGGACGACATCGTCGAGGGCGCGATCGGCGGCCTGGTCATCGTGGACACCCGCCGTCTCGACGACTGTTACGCCGCCGTCGACTACTTCGAGCACAAGCAGATCCCGTTCGCCGTCGCCGTGAACGCCTTCGACGGCCAGACCGCGCACACGCTGGACGAGGTCCGCTGGGCCCTGGACGTGTCCGAAGGCGTACCGCTGCTCGTCTTCGACGCACGGGAGCGCGGCTCGGTGCGGGACGCTCTGCTGGTTGTGCTGGAACAGGCGCTCGCCCGGAGCGGCGGGTAAATACGGGTACGGGTACCGGTACGGGTACTTGCGGTTGTGGGGAACTGCGGCCCAGTTGTGGCTGGTCGCGCAGTTCCCCGCGCCCCTTGACAACAGGTCAGTTGGCCCTGCGGACGCCTGGCGACACCGCCGCCCGGCCCGCCGCCCAGAACAACCCCAGCGTCGCGAGGGCCAGGCCGGCGACCAGGGTGGCGCCGCCGATCACCTTCTCGTAGTCGTGCTGGTAGAGACCGTCGACGATGTAGCGGCCGAGGCCACCGAGGCTGACGTACGCGGCGATGGTGGCCGTGGAGACGATCTGGATGGCCGCCGACCGCATGCCGCCGAGTATCAGCGGTAGCGCGACGGGCAGTTCGACGCGCAGCAGGATGCTGGACTCCCGCATGCCCATGCCCCGGGCGGCGTCCACGGGAGGCGGATCCACGGAGCGCATCGCCTCGTAGGTGGTGACCAGGATCGGCGGTACGGCGAGGACGACCAGCGGGATCATCACGGGCAGCATGCCGAACCCGAGCGCGAGGGTCGCCACCACCAGCAGACCGAAGGTGGGCAGTGCGCGACCGGCGGTGGCCACCAGGGCGAGGACGTTGCCGCCGCGCCCGTAGTGCCCGGTGATCAGGCCGATCGGCAGACCGATCGCCGCGGCGAGGGCGAGCGCCTGCAGGGAGTACTGGACGTGCTCCCACAGGCGGGTGGGAATCCCGTCGTAGCCCTTCCAGTGCGCGCTGTCGCTGAAGAAGGCGTTGATGAAGTTGATGACGTTCACCGGGCTGCGTCCTCCAGTGCGGGCACTGCCGGATCGGGCCTGGCCCCGGCGGACTTGGACTTGGACTTCGCGCCGCGCGTCGCGCTCGGCATCCAGGGGGTGAGCACGACGCGTACGACGACCAGCGCGGCGTCCGCGAGCACCGCGAGAGCGGCACTCGTGATCACGGAGTTCCAGGCGAGTTCAGGCCGGTTGTAGATCTGCGCGTCGTGGAGCAGGTTGCCGAGCGCGCCCTGGTTGCCGATCAGCATGCCGACGCTGACGAGGCTGATGCTGGACACGGTGGCGACCCGCAGACCGGCGATGATGGCCGGCACCGCGATCGGCAACTGGACCTGGACGTAACGGCGTACGGGTCCGAAGCCCATGGCGGTCGCGGCGGCGAGGGTCTCCTGCGGGACCGAACGGACGCCGTCGACGATCGCCGGGACGAGCACGACCAGGCTGTAGACGGTGAGCGGGATCATCACCGTCAGTTCGGTCTGTCCCGTGTAGTCGATGAGGACGACGAAGAAGGCCAGCGACGGGATCGCGTAGAGCACGGTCGTCACCCACAGCACGGGCGGGTACAGCCAGCGCAGCCGCACACACAGCTGGGCCAGCGGAAGCGCCAGCAACAGCCCGCCCAGCACCGGCAGCAGAGCCTCGCGCAGATGCAGCCCGATGAGACCGAGCCAGTCGTGCTGGAGATCGCTGGGAATATCGAAGAAGCGATTCACCGGACGACCTTCTGCCCGCTCCCGCTCTTCCCACTCTGCCCGGTGGCCCCGCCGGTGGCCCGCTGCTCCTCACGGCCTGCCGCGTGGGCGCCGCGGATGGCCTCGCCGATGGCCGCCTGCGAGGCGACTCCGGTGGCCCGGCCTTCGTCGTCCACGGCGACCGCCCAGCCGGTGGGCGACAGCACGGCACAGTCGAGCGCGGCGCGCAGCGAGTCCCGTCCGGCGGCGAACGGCCTTCCATACGGCACCAGTTGACCGACGTCGATCTGTCCGGCCGTCAGCTCGCCGGGTTCGCTCCAGCCGAGCGGACGACCGTCAAGACCGGTGACGAGGAGGTACGGCGCCTCGGTGGCGCCCCGTGCGGCGAGTTGCTCGGCGGTGGCGTCGATCGCGACGATCGGGGTGGTGAGCAGTTCCAGGCCGGCGGAGGAGAAGAACGACAGGCGCCGGATGCCCCGGTCGGCGCCGAGGAAGTCCTCGACGAACGCGTCGGCGGGGTCGGACAGCAGCTCGGCGGGCGGCGCGTACTGGGCGAGCCGACCGCCGGTACGCAGCACGGCGACCATCGTGCCGAGCTTGACGGCCTCGTCGATGTCATGCGTGACGAAGACGATGGTCTTGCCCAACTCGTCCTGGATGCGCAGGAGTTCGTCCTGCAACCCCTTACGCACGACGGGGTCGACGGCGGAGAACGGCTCGTCCATCAGCAGCACCGGAGGATCGGCCGCCAGGGCACGGGCCACACCGACTCGCTGCTGCTGGCCGCCGGAGAGCTGATAGGGGTACCGCTTGGCGAACGAGGCGTCGAGCCCCACCCGTTCCATCAGTTCCCGCGCCCTCGTGCGGGCCTTGTCCTTGCTCCAGCCGAGCATCCGGGGCACGGTCGCGATGTTGTCGACGACCGTCCGGTGCTGGAAGAGTCCTGCGTTCTGGATGACGTAACCCATGCCCCGGCGCAGGGTGTTGACCGACTGCTGACGGCTGTCGACACCGTCGATGAGGATCGTGCCCTCGCTGGGCTCGACCATCCGGTTGATCATCCGCAGAGTGGTCGTCTTCCCGCAGCCCGAGGGGCCGACGAGGACGGTGATCGAACGATCCGGTATGTCGAGGGAGAGCCCGTCGACGGCCACCGTCCCGTCCGGGTACCGCTTGGTGACTGAATCTATCCGTATCAAAACGCCGAATACCCTTCGGGTCTGGCCATTTCCGCCCACTCTCGACCAGCCGAGTTCCGGGCCGTTGCGGGGAGAGTCTAAGCCTCGTACGTTTCGGACGTTTCCACGGGAGGCACCGAGACACCCACCCCCGCTGACACCCCGTCTGCGGCATCTCCGGACAGGGAGAGCAATTGAGCAGGAGGCGCTACGTCGCCCGGGGCGTGCCCGGTGGCTACCGGATCTGGGACAACCGGGGCCGCCGCTGGTGGGGCGACCTGTACGAACTGTGCCCCGACGACCTGCTCACCGAGCTCAACGGGGCAGCCGACCAGGACCGGCTCACGGCGCTGCTCAAGCGGTACCGAGCGCTGAAGCGGTAACAGCCGGCCGACCCAGGGGGCCTGTGCCTGTGCCTGGGAAGAGGTGTAGCGGGCTACACCACGACTTCGGGAGAGCACTCCCTCGTGGCGGAGCGGCGTTCCCGGGATCGTTGATCTCGGAAGCAAACGCCCCCCGGAAGGAAAAAGCCATGAAGTCCCTGCTCGCCTCCAAGCCCGTCCTCTGGTTCCTGTTCCTGTTCAACCTCGCCGTCGCGGCTGTCGCGCCGTTCGTCGTCGACGGCTCGCAGGGCGTCATGACCGCTGTCGGCATGGGGGTCGTCTCACTCGGCGCGGGCGCCAGCCTCTTCAAGGGCCGCGGACAGCAGCAGGACCGGCAGGTGCGCGCGGCACACCGGCAGCAGATCTGACCCCCTCCCCTGACAGCTGAACTCCTCCCCTGCCCGTGACAGCTGCCCCTGACAGCCGAATGGCGCCGGCCGGGGCAGCAGGGGCTGAAACGGCAATATGCGCAGGTCAGCACCGTGTCAGGGACTCCCTGGCGGTTACCGAGGGTCGGCGAGCGGTTGCGGGCGGTGGTGGGGCTTCTCACCCTGAGCCCAAAGAGAGCAGCTCTCGAAAGGACTGCGCATGCGCGCCCTCGTATCCCGTTCCGGCCCCCGCTCCCGCGGGCTCCTCCTCCCGTCGTCCGTCGTCTGTGCCGCACTCATATTCGGTCCGGTCGGCACGGCCGCCGCCGTCAGCGACGCGAGCCGGGACGCCTACGCCTCCATCGGCGCCCGCACGTCGTGGTCCTTCGCGTCCATGGCGTCCTCCACCGCCTCCCCGTACGCGGACCGGATGCTCAGACGGCTCGGCGCCCTGGACCGCGCCGACCGGAGCGACGTACTCGCCCCGGTGCTGAACGTCCTGACCGACCTCACCAAGCAGACCGGCACCGGCCGCCTGACCGCGACCCAGGCGGCCGGCTTCGCCGAGGCGGTCGAGACGGCGAAGGTCTCCCTCAAGCAGCGTCTGGCGGCACGAACCGGCACCTCGAACAGGGTCGCGGCAGCCATGGCGGACCCGATCTCGGACCTCCTGGACCAGCTCCAGGCAACGCTCAGCGGCCTCCTCGACACGGTGACCGGCCTGGTCGGCGGCCTGCTCGGCACGGTCACGGGCCTGGTGAGCGGCCTCCTCGACACCCTCGGCGGCCTCCTCGGAGGCATCCTCGGCAGCCTGCCACCCCTCCCGGTGGATGTGCCCCCGGTCGCGCTCCCTCCGCTGGAACTGCCCCCGGCCCCGCTGCCGGCGCCGTTGACGGCGGGTGACGTGGCGGACGAGGACATGGCGGAAACGGGAAGTACGGCGGCCACGGTTCAGTGACCCGGGCACGCTAGCCCGACGACTGGATGGCTGGATGGCCCGTCCCGGCGACTGTCGCCGGGACGGGCCCCGTTCCGGCGAAACCGCGCCCAGGCCGAGACCCGCGCCCGCCGGATCCAGACGTACGTGGAGATGCTGGCGAAGGGCGAGAAGCTCCACCCGTAGCCAGCAAGGGAGCAGCCGTATGCCCGGCCCGAACGAGAATCCCGGCCCGCCCGGTTTCGACCCTCTCACCGAGACCTTCGCCTTCGTCTGCCTCGACTGCGGCGCCTCCTGGAACCGCACCTTCGACCTCGTCCCCCTGCTAGACCCGGCCGGCTGCCTCAACCCGCTGGAGTACGTCGACGACGAGGGCCGTGCCATGCACTCCCCCCTGACCGACGCCGTGTGCGGCGCCTGCGGCAGCCGCAAGGTACGGGTCGGCTGAAGCGGAACCGGCACGGAGCCGCCCGAAGCCCCGCCTACTTCCCCGCGCCCTCCCCCTCGGACTTCTCGTCGAAGGAGGCGAAGTACGCGGCCGCCATGTCCTCGTCCCCGTGCCCCTGTTCGACGGCACGCCGGAACCGTTCGGCGCTCGCGGCGGCCACGTCCAGCCGTACGCCGTTGCGCTCGCCCGCCTCGACGATCAACCGGGCGTCCTTCGCGGCCGTGGACACCGCGAAACTCGCCGGAGTCAGCTTGTCGTCCAGGATCAGGCCGGCCTTGGCCCGCAGGTAGCCCATGTCGAGCGGGCCGCCGGCGATGGCGTCGAAGAAGCTCTGCGGGTCGACACCCAGGGCCTGGGCGAGGGCCAGCACCTCGCCGGTCGCGCTGGTGGCGGCCAGCACCCAGCTGTTGGCGACGAGCTTGAGCCGCGTCGCGCTGCCCGCCCCGCCCTCCTCGCCGGTCCACACCGTACGGGCGCCGACCGCGTCGAGGACGGGCCCGACGGCCGCCCGGTGCTCTGTCGGCCCGGCAGCGAGCACGAGCAACTGCCCGGCCTCGGCCGGCTGCCGGGTCCCCAGCACGGGCGCGTCGAAGAAGACGAGCCCCCACTGACTCGCCAGCGCGCCGAGCTCACCGATCGCGTCCACACCCGCGGTGGTCGACTGCACCCACGCGGCCCCCGGACGGAGCGCGGACGCGGCCTCCCGCATCACATCCCGGACGGCGTCACCGTCGTACAGCATCGTCAGGACGACATCCGCGTCCCGTACGGCGTCGGCGGGCGTGTCGGAGACCTGGACGCCGTTCTCGGCGGCCAGCGGTTCGGCCTTGGCGCGGGTCCGGTTCCACGCGCGGACGGTGTGGCCGGACCGGGCGAGGTTACGGGCCATGGCGGCGCCCATGATGCCGGTGCCCAGGACGGCCACGGAGAGTGCGACGGGGAGTGCGGGGGTCTCGGTGTCGGTCATGGGCTCATTGAATCCTCCCTTCCCTGAAGGGGGAGGGGATTCCTGGCTCAGGCAGCCTCCTGGAGCAGCGCTCCAGGAGGTCTTGTGCCATCAGTACCAGCCGGGTTGAGACCAGCCCGGACGAGCATGACGCGTGCGGAGTTCTTGTCCCGTGGGGACACATTTCCGCACATGTCGCAGGTATAGGTGCGCTCACCCAGCGGCAGGCGATGCTTGGCTCTCGCATCGCAGTGCGCGCAGTCCATCGTGGTGTACGCGGGGTGGACCAGGTGCACGGCTCTGCCGTGTTTGCGGCCCATCTCGATCAGTGCGGTCCTGGTGGCGCCGATGGCGGCGTCGGCGGCCTTGCGGGCCATGGTGGTCCTGGCCAGGAACTTGGGGCGGAAGTCCTCGACAGCAATCGCGTCGTGGTCACGGACCACCTTCTTGGCCCACTTGCGGCCGGTGTCGGTGCGCTGCCTGGCAACCTTCTTGTGGGCCTTCGCCCGCAGCCGCTTCGCCTGCCAGGTGCAACCGCCCGTCCTTCAGGCGGAATCCGCACCGCGTGTAGTTCAGCGACGGCAACGTCTCGCGTCTGGTCTTCCACTGCGGCATCCCGGCCCGGCGCGCCATGGGCAGGTGCTCGCGGATGTCCTTGTGCGCCTTGGCACGGGAGCGGCCGAAGTCACGGACGACCTGCTGCTGAACAACCGACGAGCCCTCACGCAGCCACGGCGTGCGAGCGCGCCTCGGTCAGCATCCTGTCGAGCTGCGCCGGGCCACACGTCTGGTTCTCCCCGGTCGCCTTGTTGTGCCGGTGCACGGCCCTCGACTTGGCGACACACTCGTTCCACACCCAACGGCACCGGCCCCACTCCGCCGCCAGCGCGGTACAAGCGGTGGACGGCACACGCAGCCGGAACGTGTACCGGGCATGCTCGCCCTCCGCAGTCACCCCCACGTGCGCCAACTCGCCCCCTACGGTTCCCCGGCCGGGACACTGTGCCGTCCCGAACCCTTGGAAAGACCGTATGTGCGACAGCCGCACAAACGCACCCCGACCCCATGGCCCTCACCCTGCCCAGCGATCACCGGCACACACGTTCGCATCACCTGGGCGATGTCAACAGCGGTACGGGGGCGCTCCGCACCCTCAACCGGACGCAGCGACGCTCCGCGTCACGACCCCCGGATGCGATTCCTCCCCGGCGTGAACGACGGGGCCTCCTCGCAAGAACCAGGTGAAGGGGGTCTTGCCGTCGGGTGAATCCATCCACCAAGATTCCGCACGATGGATAAAATACTGAACCGGAGCCGGCCGTGACCCCGGCACTGAAGTCAGCGAGCGGCCTTCTGGCCGCACTGGCCCTCTGCGTGCTGGGCACCGCCCCGGCCCCCGCCGCGGCGGCGACGCCCCACTCCGCCACCGCGGCCTCCGTCCCCCACATCTGGCCGACACCCCAGCAGTCGCGACCCGGCCACGGCACCCAACCGGTCCCGAAGCAGGTCGTCGAGGTCATCGGCCATGCCACCGACCCCGCCGCCCGCGCCCTCGTCGAACGCGTCCTGCGCGACGCCGGCGCCCGCACCATCCGTACGGTCGTCGCGGGCCGTCCGACACCCCCCGCCGCCCTCACCGTCTACGTCGGCGGCCCCACCGAGAACCCGGCGACGGCAAGGGCGCTCAAGCGTCTCCACGCCGATCCCCCCACCCAACTCCCCTCCGGCGGCTACACGTTGGCCACCGGCAAGGGCACCATCGCCCTGTCCGGCGTGGACACGACGGGCACGTTCTACGCGGCCCAGTCTCTCCGCCAGCTGATCACCCACGGCTCGGTCCCCGCCACGACCGTCCGGGACTGGCCGACGACCGCCCTGCGCGGAGTGATCGAGGGCTTCTACGGCGCCCCCTGGACCCAGCAGGACCGTCTCTCCCAACTCGACTTCTACGGCCGCACCAAGCAGAACGTGTACGTCTACTCCCCCAAGGACGACCCGTATCTGCGCGCGAACTGGCGCGACGACTACCCGCCCGCCCAACTGGCCACCCTGAAGCAACTGGTCGACCGCGCCGCCGCGAACCACGTCCGCTTCACCTACGCCCTCTCCCCCGGCCTGTCGGTCTGCTACTCCTCGGCCGCCGACATCCACGCCCTGGTCGCCAAGTTCGAGTCGCTGTACGCGATCGGCGTGCGCTCGTTCGCCGTACCGCTGGACGACATCAGCTATACGGCGTGGAACTGCCCTGCCGACGAGCAGAAGTTCGGCACCGGCGGCGGCGCGGCCGGCACCGCCCAGTCGACGCTTCTCAACGCCGTCGTCAAGGACTTCGTCGCCGCACACGACGACGTGACCCCTCTCGAAATGGTCCCGACCGAGTACTCGGACCTCGCCGACTCCCCGTACAAGACCGCGCTACGGGAGAAACTGGACCCCTCGGTCGTCGTCGAATGGACGGGCGTCGGAGTCATCGCGCCGACGATCAGCACCGAACAGGCCCGCCAGGCAAAGGAGTTGTTCGGTCACCCGATCCTCATCTGGGACAACTACCCGGTGAACGACTACACCACCAGCCGCCTCCTCCTGGGCCCCTACACCGGCCGCGAGGCAGGCGTGCCCACCCAGGTCACGGGCATCACCGCCAACCCGATGATCCAGGCGGAGGCCAGCAAACTCGCCCTCTTCACCTCGGCCTCCTACGCCTGGAACCCGAAGGCGTACGACCCGAGAGCGGCCTTCCTGGCCTCGGTGAAGGACTTTGCAGCGAACGCGTCCACGGCCGCCTCCCTCCAAGTCTTCGCGGAGAACAACTACTCCTCCCTCCTGGACGCCACCGAGTCACCCACGCTCACCCCTCTCCTCAAGGCGTTCACGACGGCGTACGAGAGCGGCGAAGGCCTCGACAAGGCGGCCCGCGCCCTCAGCGCCTACTTCAGGGCAATGGCCGCCGCCCCCGCCGACCTCCGCGCCAACCTCTCCAACTCACGCTTCCTGACCGAGACTTCGGCCTGGCTCGACAAGCTCGGCGCATACGGAGAGGCGGGCGGCACCGCCGTACAGCTGATGCTCGCGCAGACGAACGGCGACTCGGACGCGGTGTCCACCCTCTACACCCGCCTCCAGTCGCAGCGCAGACAACTCGACTCGGTCCCACAGCAGATCGCCCCCGGCGTACTGGACCGCTTCCTGTTCGACGCGACCCTGCGAGCCGCCCCCGACCCGGGCCCGGACGCCTCCTTCACCCCCGCGTCCCTGTCACTGCCTCCCGGCGGCACCACGACGGCAACCCTCACCATCGCCGACAACCGAGCCACCACCACCGGCACAACAACCTGGAGCATCAAGCCGGTTGACGGCCTGACCGTCACCCCGTCCTCGGGTTCGGTCACCGTCCCGGTGGGCGGCAAGGCCACCACGACCCTGACCTTCACGGCGGCGAGCGGGACAAAGGCCGGCACAAGGTCGGTAGCCGTCACCGGCGACAGCCTGCTGAGCCGGGCGATCCCTGTACGCATAACCGGATCCGTCGGCGGCAGCGAACGCGCCCTCACCGCCAACTTCAGTGGTGCGTCGGTCAGTTCGGTGGACCTGGCCTCCGGCACGTCGACGGAGATTCCGGTCGGCGCCAACCCGGGGGAGATCGTGGTCAGTTCGGACGGCCGTACCGCCTATGCGGCGAACCAGGGCTCGGACACGGTGAGCGTCATCGATGTCGCCGCCGCGAAGGTCACGTCGACCGTGCCGGTCGGGGACGTACCCGCGGGTCTCGCCCTCACCCCCGACGGGCGGACCCTCTGGGTCGCGGACTACTCGGACGACGCGGTTCAGCCGATCGACCTGGCCACCGGCACGGCGGGCGCGAAGATCGCGGTGGGCGACGGCCCGGAGAACATGGCGATCACCCCGGACGGCACCACCCTGTACGTGGCGAACATCCACGACAGCACGGTGAGCCCGGTGGACCTGGCGACGGCCAAGGCCGGAACACCGATCGCGGTCGGGCCGAACCCGTTCAACGTGGTCGCGGCTCCCGACGGGCGGACGGTGTACGTGTCCAACTCCGGCGGCTCGACGATCACGCCCATCGACACCGCCACGAACGAAACCCGCCCGACCTTCCTGGTCACCGGCCAGGCGTACGGCCTCGCCGTCTCCCCCGACGGCCGCACCCTCTGGGTCAGCGCGAGCAACGGCGACACGATCACCCCGCTCGACACGGTGACCGGCGCTCCGGGCACCCCGGTCACCGTCGGCCGCTCCGCCTTCGACGTCACCCTCAACTGGAACGGCACCACGGCCTACGTCACGACGGCCGACGCGAACACCCTGGTCCCAGTAACAACAGCAACAGGAAAGGTAGGCACCCCCCTCAAGACGGGTGCCTACCCCTTGGCCACAACGGTGACGGGAGTCCCGATCAACTAACTCCGCCGGTTCCCCCGCGCCCCCGTCTTTTTTCAGGGGCGCGAGGCTGTGTCGATATGCGGCTCCGCCGCGTGGGCGCGACAAGCCCCCCACGGGCCCGCAGCCAACAACGCACGGCCCACATCAAGGGGCGCGGGGAACTGCGCGAAAAGCCCCCACAGCCCCGCAGCCAACAACGCACCGCCTCCAAGGGGCGCGGGGAACTGCGCAAACCCCCAACGCACCCGCACCCGAAAGCGCACCGCCGGCCAACACACCGCCCAACCGAACGGAGTGCTACTGCATCTCGGCCCAAGGATCGATAACCGCCGGACGCGCCGGCGCAGGCGCGGCAGCCGGACGGCAGGTGAAGCCGAGCCGGTTCAGCGCAGCGATCATCTCCTTCTCGGTGAAGTCCCGCCGGTCAAGGCGGGTGATCACCGCGCCGACCTGCTTGACGGGGTAGTCCACACCACCGATACCGACAGCCGCACTGGTGATGGGCTCGGGAGCTACCCCGTCCATCTTGTGCGTGACCTCGCTCATGATCAGGTCGAACGGGAATCGGGCGATCACACAACGCATGGTGCCTCCGCAGGTCAGAAGGGTCCGGGGTCAGTGGTTCTGGCGCCGATCGGCCTGAAACCGACCGGCTGGGGTGAAGCTGGGACGAACGCGGGGGTCAGCCGGCCTGGCGGGCGTCGGAAGAACCGGGGCGCCGGTTACGGGGCGCCCTACGTCGGCGGCTGCGAGGCTCACCGGCGGAGTCCTGCTCCGTACGGGCGGACGGGTTGCCGCCCGACACACGCGGCGGCTTGGCACCGCCACCGGTCGGACGTGACGCCTTCTTGGCACCGCCACCGCCACCGCCAGCCGTACGGCCCTTGCCGGCGGCGCCACCGCCCGCTGTGCGCGCCGTAGCCGAACCGCCCTCGGCGGAGCCGCGGCGGGAACGCGAACCCGAACCCGAGCCCGAGCCGGAACCCGCGCCCGAACCGGACCGGGACCGCGAGGATCTGGACCGGCCGCCGGAGCCGTCGCCCTTGGGGGCGGCCGGCGGGGTGGGGGCCGGAACCGGGATGACCACGGGTATGCCCGAAGGCGTACGGGCACCGGTGATGCGGGTCAGTTCGGCGGCACCGGGGGAGACCTTGGCCGTGTTCGGGTCGACGCCCGCCGCCCGCGTCAGGCTCCGCATCTCGCGGCGCTGCTCGGGCAGGACCAGGGTGACCACGCTGCCGGACGCCCCGGCACGCGCCGTACGGCCGCCGCGGTGGAGGTAGTCCTTGGCACCGCCGGGCGGGTCCACGTTGACGACCAGGTCGAGGTCGTCGATGTGGATGCCACGGGCGGCGACGTCGGACGCCACCAGCACGGTGACCTCGCCCGTCTTGAACTGGGCGAGCGTGCGCGTGCGCTGGGGCTGGGAACGGCCGCCGTGCAGGGCTGCCGCGCGGACGCCGCTCTTCAGCAGGTGCTTGGTGAGGCGGTCGACGCTGCGCCGGGTGTCCATGAACATGAGCACACGCCCGTCACGGGCGGCGATCTCGGTGGCGACCGTCTTCTTGTCGACGTCGTCGACGTAGAGCACGTGGTGCTCCATCGTCGTGACGGCGCCGGCGTGCGGGTCGGTCTCGTGCACCAGGGGGTTGTGCAGGTAGCGGCGGGCGAGCCGGCCGACGTCCGCGTCGAGCGTGGCGGAGAACAGCATGCGCTGGCCCTTGCGCGGCACCTGGTCGAGCAGATGGGTGACCTGCGGCAGGAAGCCCATGTCGACCATCTGGTCGGCCTCGTCGAGGACGGTGACGGAGACACGGTCGAGGCGGCAGTCGCGTCGGTCGACGAGGTCGCGGAGCCGGCCGGGCGTCGCGATGACGACCTCGGTGCCGGCGCTCAGCGCACGGGCCTGACGCGAGATGGGCAGCCCGCCGACGATGGTCGTCATCCGCAGGTTCATGGCATTGGCGTGCGGGGTGAGCGCGTCCACGACCTGCTGGGCGAGCTCACGGGTCGGTACGAGGACGAGGGCCAGCGGGCGTCCCGCCTCGGCGCGCTGTCCGGCGAGGCGGGCCAGCAGTGCCAGGCCGAAGGCCAGGGTCTTGCCCGAGCCGGTCTGACCACGGCCCATGACGTCGTGACCTGCGAGAGTGTCCGGCAGCGTGGCCGCCTGGATCGGGAAGGGGACGGTGATGCCCTCGACGGTGAGGGAGGCCAGCAGCGAGGGCGGCAGGCCCAGGTCGGCGAACGACCGGTTCATGCAGAACCTTCCTCAATGCGGCACGTCGACAGAATCACGGCAGCGCTCAGCGTCCGCCGCGACAGCGGCAGCACACAGGACAAGAAGGCCGTGGGGACGGGCCGAAAGGAAACGAGCGGTGAAGGGGCTGACCCAGAGAGGGTGCCCCCAAGAATCAGGGACGGCGACCGGTGTCCGGTACTGAAAACGTCCCGAAAAAAACTGTGAGCCGGGGCCCACACCCCTAGGTGCGGGCCCCGGCCACAATCACGTGGTTTGCCGGTCCACTAGTGGACCGCCAGATTCACGCGGATCAGGCGGGGAGGATGTTCTCCGCCTGCGGGCCCTTCTGACCCTGCGTGACGTCGAACGTCACCTTCTGGCCCTCGTGGAGCTCACGAAAACCCTGGGTGGCGATGTTCGAGTAGTGGGCGAAGACGTCAGCGCCGCCGCCGTCCTGCTCGATGAAGCCGAAGCCCTTTTCCGCGTTGAACCACTTCACGGTACCGGTGGCCATGTCAAATCTCCTTGGGGCATGCTCGGGGGCCCGCACCGTGCGGACCCCGCGTCGCCGCAATGATCGCCCCGCCGGAACTAACACCGGAAATCTTTGGGAACCACAACTGCAACTGAAAACTACGCTAGCACAGAACCTGGCCCCACGGACGAGCGGCAATGTCACACGTCCGGCGGGAATAGCCGCGCAAGCTCACCCAGGTCAGGGGCCGTGGGGACGTCCTCGCGGGCGCCCGGGGCGAGCGCGGCCATCCGGGGGCGGGGTGCGTACGAAGTCCTCCGTAGCGCCCTCCCCCGTACGGCGTCCCTCCGTGTCCGGTGTCGTTGACGACGATCACGCGGGCCGGGCGCCGGACCATGGCGAGCGCGTGGGCGACGGCTCCCTGTGCCGTACGTGGACATGGCCGTCGCGGGGAAACTCGGGCGGTGCCGACGGCAGGACGCGGTCGAGTGCGTAGCCGCTCTTGTGGGCCACTCGGCACGAGGACAGGTTGTCCTCCTGGTGCAGGAGTTCGAGGCTCAGGAGGCCCTCGGTGCCGCCGCGGCCCGGCAGCGCGTCGAAGGCCCAGTTCGTGAGCGCCTCCAGGGCACGAGGGGCGACTCCCCGCCCCCGCGCGTGGGCCGCGGTCCAGTAGCCCACCTCGGCCGACGGTCTGCCGGGGACGACGTCCTTGAGGACCACCTGTCCCACCAACTCGCCGGACCCGGGCCCGGGTCCGGCCTCAAGGACGGCGAAGCAGAACCGGTCACCGGCCTCCCAGCCCCGCCGCTGGCTCCCGATCCAGCGCAGCCCGTCCTCCTCGTTCCTGACGGCGCCGTGGCTCGTCCAGCGGCGCAGTACGGGGTCCTGGCACGCCTCGACCAGGGCGGCGACGTCCGCCGGGCGCCAGGGGCGGAGGTGCAGAGCGGCGGAGGTGGGGGTCGCGGGCACGTCGAGGGCCACCACCGCGGCTGTCACGAACCGTCGTCCGAGTAGTTCTGGCCCGACCTCCGGCTGGAACGGGACGACTTGCGCAGCGCTTCGCCCGCCGCCAGCGTCAACCGGGCCACCCCGCGTACCCACCAGGGTCCGCCCCGCGACGCCCACACGACACAGACGCATCCTCCGGCGACCAGCAGAAGAATGCCGATCAGGGCGAGTATCTCCACGTTGTTCTTCCCCCACTCCAGGGCCCTCGGGTCCGGGCCTGTGACACCCGACATCCTGTCAGTTCATGACACCGGCAACACCTGGCTTCATGGCACACCTTTTGCGTAGGCCATACGGAGACGAAAGGTTCGGCCGCCACTCCCCTCCGTATACCTCCCCGACGACTCCCGTCGCTTCAGGAGGCAAGGTGCGTTTCACCCGGAGCTCGACCGGCACCCTTTTCGTGGGTGGCGCGCTGGGTCTGACCCTGGCCGCGCTCGCCTACCCCGCCATGCTCGGTGTCCAGACCGTGTCCAGTTCGCCCACCCGGATCGTCGCGCAGACCTCGGCCGGCCCGTTGACGGAGGCCGACCGCGACTTCGTGGTGAAGGTGCGGGCGGCCGGGCTCTGGGAGTACCCGGTCGGGCAGATGGCGATCGGGAAGGGGACCTCACCGGCGGTCATCACCGCCGGGCAGCATCTCGTCTCCGGGCACGCGGCACTGGACGCGACCGTGCGGCGGATCGCCCCGCAGCTCGGGATCACCATTCCGAACCTGCCCAGTCCGCAGCAGCAGGGGTTCATCAACACGCTGACCGCGGACAGCAGGGGGAGCCAGTTCGACAGCGACTTCGCCAACATCCTGCGCATCACCCACGGGTCGATCTTCAACACCGTCGCCAAGATCCGGTCGACCACCAAGAACACGCTGGTCCGCGCCCTCGCCGACCAGGCCAACGTCACCGTCCTCGACCACATCACGGTCATGGAGAAGACGGGGCTCGTCAATTTCGACACAGTGCTCTTCCAGGAGACCACCCCGCCGAAACTGCCCGCCTCCGACGTCACCCCGCCCGTCCCCGCGCCGGGCTCCCCGACCGTCGTCCTCACCCCGCCGCCGGACGTCGCCGGCTATCCGGCGCCGAGTCCCACGGCAGGGTGAACGCCCGCGCCAGGACCCGCTAGGACGGATCCTGGCGGCTGCCGAGCCAGACCGTGGTGTCCGGGCCCAGCCGTCCGTCCGGGTCCAGCGGCGCGCTGCTCAACAGGACGTCCCCGGGCGGTAGTTCGACCGGCGTGGCCGACAGGTTCGTCACGCAGCGCCAGTTGTCCGTGCGGGTGAGGTCCAGGACACCGGGGGCGGATTCCGCCGCCCAGGTCAGCTCCTCGCCGTCCAGCAGGCGGCGGCGGAGGGCGAGGGCCGCGCGATACAGCTCCAGGGTCGAGCCCTCGGCCCCGTCCTGTGCCTCGACGGCGTACGACGCGAAGACCGGCGGCTGCGGCAGCCAGGCGCCGCCCGCGCCGAATCCGTACGACGGGCCGGTCGTCGTCCACGGCAGCGGCACCCGGCAGCCGTCGCGGCCCTTGCTCGTGTGCGCCGTCTGTTCCCAGATCGGGTCCTGGAGGGCCCCGGCGGGCAGGTCGGCCACCTCGGGCAGGCCCAGTTCCTCGCCCTGGTAGACGTACGACGAGCCCGGCAGCGCCAGCATCAGCAGCGTCGCCGCCCGGGCCCGGCGCAGGGCGGCGGCCTCGTCGACCGGCGGGGAGGTGCCGTCCGACAGCAGCCAGGCGTTCAGGTCGGTGCCCGCCGGGAGCGCGAGGCGGGAGGCGTGGCGTACGACGTCGTGGTTGGAGAGGACCCAGGTGGCCGAGGCGCCCGCCGAGCGGGCCGTGGTGAGGGAGTCGGTGATGACCTGCTTCAGTTCATTCGCGTCCCAACCAGCCTGCAGATACTCGAAGTTGAAGGCCTGGCCGAGTTCGTCTGGGCGGGCGTACAGGGCGCGGCGGGCGCCCGGGACCCAGGCCTCGGCGACCGCCATGCGGGGCGGGGTGTAGGCGTCGAGGATCTTGCGCCAGTCGCGGTAGATCTCGTGGACCTCGTCGCGGTCGAAGAAGGGGTGGGTGCCGGGCGGGAGGGCGGCGAGGGCCTGCTCACCGCTCAGTTCCGGGGCGCCGAGGTCCCGCAGCGGCATGTCGAGGTCCTTCGCCAGGGCGTGGGCGACGTCGATGCGGAAGCCGTCCACACCCCGGTCGGACCAGAAGCGGAGCGTGGTGCGGAAGTCGGCGCGGATCTCGTCGTTGGCCCAGTTGAGGTCGGGCTGTTCGGGCGTGAAGAGATGCAGGTACCACTGACCGTCCGGCGCTTGGCCGTCCGGCGCCTGGTCGCCGGTCACCCGCTGCCATGCGCTGCCGCCGAACACGGACTGCCAGTCGGTGGGCGGGAGTTCGCCGTGTGCGCCCCTGCCGTCGCGGAAGACATAGCGGTCGCGGGCCGGGGAGCCGGGCGCCGAGCGCAGCGCCTCCTCGAACCACACGTGCCGCCGGGAGGTGTGGTTGGGGACGATGTCCACCATGACCTTGAGGGCGAGGCGGTGTGCCTCGGCGACCATGGCGTCGAAGTCGTCGAGGGTGCCCAGGCGGGGGTCGACGTCACGGTAGTCGGCGACGTCGTAGCCGCCGTCGGCGAGTTCGGAGGGGTAGAACGGGCTGAGCCAGAGGGCGTCCACGCCCAGTGCGCTCAGATGCGTCAGACGCCGGGTGACGCCCTTCAGGTCACCCAGTCCGTCGCCGTCGGCGTCGGCGAAGCTGCGCGGGTACACCTGGTAGAAGACCGCCTGGCGCCACCAGTCGGGGTCCCGGGAGGAAAGGTCCAGAGTCGGTTCGGGCACTCGTTGTCTCCTTGCTGTGGCTCTTCCAGAACCCAAGCTGTCCACTTCGCCGGGAACGTGAACCTACGCGCCCCCGGAACACACCCCTCCTTGTGTGGCGAAATGGTAATTAAGCGCGAACATCCTTTGCATTCCACCAAGTTGACACCCCGGTCCACACGATTCACGATGTGCGAACGCTGTGGCGCATGTGACCAATGGGCCGGGCGTTCCTTCCACCACACTCCCCGGTACGGCCTGGCAGCGACGTGCTGTCCTCCCGCCGCACCCGGGTTCTCGCACACGCGAAGATGGGATCCGCATGTCCATACTGAGTCGTGTCACCGCGCTGCACCTCCTGGGAACGGGCGCGGCCACGCTCGCCCTCTGCGCGGCCTCGGCCACGGGGGCCTGGGCCACGGGCACGCCCGGCGGTGACGGCTGGGGCTCCAAGACCGGCGGCTACAAGCCCGGCGCCGGCGCGGGCACCAAGACCGAGACCGACCGCTGCCAGTTCTCCCTCGACGGGCAGAACTTCTTCGACTCGGTCCGCGTCGACGACCAGACCCTCAAGCCCACCGACGACGGCAAGGTCCACGTCAAGGTCCGCACCGCCGGTGACGCCAGCACCTGCACCGCCTCCCTGGCCTCCTACATCGCCCACGGTGCCACCTTCGGCACCTCCGGGCTGCAGGTCTTCGTCGACTTCGACACCGTCACGGTCATGCAGGGTCAGACCGACTCGCTCGACATCGCGGTGCCGGACGCGGGCTGCTTCGCGCAGATCGACCTCTACCGCGGCAAGGTCAAGTTCGACGGCAACCTCGACGCCAACGACGGCTTCGAGCACGGCGACCTGCCCAAGGGCCCGGACCGTCCGGTCATCAAGGACAAGCTGATCGCCGCCTGGAACGGCGGTACGAAGGACTGCTCGACCACGCCTCCGCCGGTCGAGGAGACCCCGGGCAGCCCGACCCCGACGCCTCCGGCCGAGGAGACCCCGGGTACGCCGACCCCCTCCGAGCCCGTGTCCGAGACGACCCCGCCCGCCTCCGAGACGCCGTCGACCCCGACGCCGTCCGAGTCGACGCCGGAGTCCACCCCGCCGGCCACCCCGGCCAGCCCGGACAGCAGCCAGCCGCCGCTGGCCGAGACCGGCGGCGGCAGCGCCACCGGCCCGATCGCGGGCGGCGCCGCCGCGCTGCTGATCGGCGGCGCGGCGATCGTGATGGCGACGAAGCGACGCAAGGCGGGTCGCGCCGGTTCGTGATCACGAACATGATCATGTCCTGAACAGTGCCTGAACAGGGCCTGATGTACGTCCGCCCCGGTACCGCTCCTCGCGAGCGGTACCGGGGCGGACGTCGTTGACGGGGTCTGCCCGGCCGCCGACTGCCCGGCGCCTACCGGTGCTGGCCCTCCACCGTCCTGAGATACAGCTCCACGTACCGGTCCACGTCGATGTCCAGCGCCACGTCCACCAGCGGTTGCGTACGGGTGCCGTGGTGGATCTCGGACTCGCCGGGGCGCGGTCTGCGGTCGACGACCGTCTGGCCGCGGGTCGGGCCCGGCGCGAGGGAGACCTCGACCGGCAGCAGGCTGGTGGTCAGCCCGGCCGGGTCGGCGACCGAGCAGACGGCGCCCGCATCGCCGAGGCCGCCGCTGGGGGTGGGGTCGCCGGTGGCGGCCGGGTCGCGGTGGGCCAGCAGCTCACCGGCGAGCCGCGCGCCCGGTTCCGCGCTCGCGCGCAGCCGCTGGACATCGACCCCCGGCACGACGACGCGCCGGAAGACGTCCAGGCCGTACATCGTGATCGGCACCCCGGCGGTGAGGAGCACGGCGGCGGCCTCCGGGTCGTGCCACACGTTGAACTCGGCGACGGGAGTGGCGTTCCCGACCTCCACCGCGCCGCCCATGAAGACGATCCGCTCGATGTTGGCCGTCACCTCGGGGTGCGTACGCAGGAGCAGGGCGATGTTGGTGAGCGGGGCCATCGGTATCAGCGTGACCGGGCGGGGCGAGCCGAGTATCTCGCGGCGCAGCAGGGTCACCGCGTCCACGTCGACGGGCTTGCGGGTGCTGGACGCGGCCAGGCCGAGGTCGCCCAGGCCGTCCCGTCCGTGCACATGGGCGGCGGGCCGCGCGGGCTCGATCAACGGCCGCTCGGCCCCACGCGCGACGGGCAGATCGGGGGCGCCGGCCTGGTCGAGGACGGTGAGGGTGTTGCGTACGACCTGGTCGACGTCCGTGTTCCCGGCGACACAGCTGACCGCGCGGAGGTCGATTCCCGGGTGGCGTACGGCGAACAGCAGGGCCAGGGCGTCGTCGATGCCCGTGTCGCAGTCGATGATGACGGGCACGGGGTGAGATGGACCGCCTTGTGCGGCAGGGGCATGGGTCTGAGCGTGGGGCTGGGCGTGGGTGTTGGGTTCCGCAGTCGTCACGGTGAAGGCTCCTTTCCCGGCAGCACAGGCTCTCAGACGGGGCGTCTCACCCGTACGGCCCGGCCCGGTGGTGGGACCCGGCTCGCAGTGGTGCCGTCGGAGGAGCGATCTGACGTACGGCACCTCTGGAGGAACCCCTTGATGACCCGTCGGCCCTCGCCCCGTGCGGTACGTCTGCTCGCCTCGGCCCTCGGGACGGGCGCCCTGCTGACGCTGGCCGCGTGCACACACGACGGGTACCACGCCGGGGGCGACACGGGACTCAAGCAGGCCAGAGCCGCCGCCTCGCCCACTCCCGCACAGCACGCCTCAGCCTCCCCGACCGCCCCGCAGGCCCTCACCGACGCCCAGGCCAGGGGCGCCCTCCTCACCGACGCCGACCTCGGGGCGCCGTGGACTCCCAGCGAGGGCGCCGCGCTCTGGCGGGACGCGCTGCTCAAGGCGACGGCGGACAACGCCGACTGCGGACGTCTCCTGGACGCCGTGTACACGGAGGAGCTGGTGGGCGAACCGGCCGGAGCGCGTGCCGTCGCCGGGTTCGACGACTACGACGACGGCGGACAGCTCCGCTACCAGGTCAGCGCCGCCCACCGGGCCGACGTCGACAAGCGGCTCGCCTGGCTGCGGACGATGCCGCAGAAGTGCGCCCGCTTCACGGCGGTCGGGCCGCGCGGCGTCCGCCAGGAGGTGCGGGTCAAGGAGGTCCGGCTGCCTGAGACGGGGGATGCCCGGCAGGGGCTGCGCCTTTCGACGAGGGGCGAACTGGACGGCGCCCCGGCCACGCTCACCCTGGATCTCGCCGCAGTACGGGTCGGCGACGACGCGATCGTCCTCACCAACGGCGGCTTGGCCGAGCCCCGCACGGAGTACACGGTCCACGCCCTCCAGGTCGGCGCCGAACGCCTGAAGCAGACCAGGAAGGAGACCCCGGTCCCGCCACAGACTCCGGTGGGGGACGAGAGCCAGAGTCCCGGCCAGAGTCCGACACCTACAGCGAGCCCGAGCCAGACGCGGGGCCCGGTCCAGGCCGAGCCCCGGCCTCAGCCTCAGGAGCGGCAGGGCGAGGGCAACGGCCAGGGACAGAACTCGGGGCAGACACAGGAGCAGGAGCAGGGCCAGAATCAGGATCAGGAGCAATACCAGGACCAGGGGCAGGACACGGACGAGGACGAGTACTGACCCCCGGCCCCGGACACCTCGCCCCGCCCCACCAGGCGGCCTACCCCCTGTCGAGCCGCCTCCGCCGCCCCACCACCTCTCGCGCCACCGCGAGCACCGTGCGGCCGTGGGAGTAGGCGTGCGCGCGCAGACGTACCAGGGCCTCTTCCGCGTCGACGCCGAGCTGGACCATGATCATCCCGGTGGCCTGGTGGATCTCGTCGTAGTCCGCGACCAGGCCGCCCAGCCGGGCCGTCCTGGACAGGTCCGTCAGCGACACCGTCACGATCCTCGCCACACAACCGGCGGTGCCCAGCTCGCCGGGGGTCAGCTCCCCGACGGTGTCACGGTAGAGGTCCAGTGTGCCGACGCAGATGCGGCCGCTGCCGAGGGGCAGCGCGTACACCGCGCAGACGCCCAGTTCGCTCGCCTCCTGGGCGAAGACCGGCCAGCGGCGCGCGTCGCGGCCGGCCGTCAGATCGGACGCGAGGACGGGAACGCCGGAGGAACCGGCGGACTGGCCGGGCCCGTCGCCCAAGGTCGCCTGCAGCTCGGCCAGTTGGGCAGCGCGCGCGTCGGTCTCAGTCAGCCGTAAGGGCACGCCGTCGGCGCGCAGGGACACACTCGCGCCGGTCACCGGCAGCAGTTCGACGGCGACATCACACAGCCGCCGGGGGATCTCACCGGGTCGGGAGCCCCGTACCCGCTCGACGATCACGTCAGCCAACCGCTCATGACGCCGATCGCGTCCATCGCGCCCATCGTGCCGACCGTCCCCGAACCGCACGGCCATCGCCTCCCGGAGCCTTTCGAGTCCTTCGGGTGTCCCGGGTACCCGCGGCACCCTCTTTACGCATGCACACGCCGGTGTAAATCGAAATCACCCTCAGTCCCGCGCGGGGAGGTGTAGGTAACACCACCCCCACATCGGCCACTCAGGCCCAGGGACGAAGCGCGCCGCGACCGGCACGATCCCTTACATGAACAAGACGACGAAGACACAGCAGACAACAGAGCAGACAACGCGGCCGACCACGGACACGCTCCACCCGACCGGCATGAGCGAGCGGACCGCACGTCGCCTGACCGGCGTCGCGGGTATCGCCACCGCCGTCGCCCTGATCGTCGAAGTGCCCCTGTACTTCATCTACTCGGGCCCACCCCCGGACGCGAACGTCCTGGCCCGTCTCCTGATCGGGATCATCGCGCTGGCGTTCCTGATCCTCTTCGTGACGAGTTTCCGCGAACTGGTGAAGCGGGTGAACCCGGCCTACGAGTGGGCGGCCTCGCTGGCCTACGCGACGGGCCTCGTCTACGCGACGATCACCCTGGTCTCCATGGGTCTGGAGGCCGGCGCGGTGATCGCCACCGACAACTCGATCGACCCGACGATCGAGGTGAACGGCACCTACATCCTCTACGGCTCGATCAGCCGCCTCCTGCTCGCCCTCTTCCTGACGGCGACCGCCTACACGATCGCCCGCACGAACCTCCTCCCCCGCTGGACCACCCGCTCGGCGTACGTCCTGGCAGGCATCAACCTGGCCTTCGTACCGTCCCTGTTCTTCGGCAACACCCCGGCCAACTTCTACGCGGCGAACGGCTGGGGCACGACAGCCCTGATGGGCGCGATCCTCAGCTACTGGCTGCTGGCCCTGGGCATCTCGACGTACCGCAGCGGCACAAAGCGCTGAGCTCGCTCGACTTCCCTCCCCCCATACGGACATCGCGGCGCCCGCCTTCCCGGCAGGGCGCCGCGGCGCGTACGGGCGTGTGTCAGTTCCCAGGAGCCCCGAAAGCCTGCTGGAACATGGTCCTTCCTTCGTCCGTGGCGATGGTCGTGCCGCCGCAGATCGGGACGGCGCCGTCGTCCGCGGTGACCAGGTACTGGGTGCCGACCTCGAAGATCGTGGCCTCGGAGTTTCCCTCGTCGCTGGTGAGGCGGACCTCGTCGGGGTGGAAGGCGGTACCGGTGGTGGCGCGGTACCAGTGGTCGACCGTCAGATCGACGCGGTCGCCCCGCTTGGCGGTCACCGTGCCCTCGAAGGCGAGTTGGTGGCTGAGCAGGAACTGCAGAGTGGGTGCCGCGCACTTGGCCGAACCGCTGTCCGCAAGCGTGAGCGTCAGGGGCTGGGCCCGGGAGTGGGTCTGGGGCGCGGCCGTCACCGTCCCTGCGCCGTTGCTGTCTTTCGCCGCGTCTCCGCCGCTCGCGGCGACCCCCCAGGTGACACCGCCTCCCACCACCAGCAGGGCGGCGAACGCCAGAGCCGGGACGAGTCGGCGGCGCGGCCCTGCGCCCACCGTGCTCGTGGTCGTGCTCGTACTCGTATCCGTAGGTGCGGTGTTCGTGTTCATCGTGGCCTCCACGAGACGGGCGACGTCGGGTCGGGGAGCCTTCGAGGTCAGGGCCGGGTCCGTGGCCTTCAGGTGGGCCAGCAACTCGTCGTCGTTCACCGACTGCTCCTTCCGCTTTCTTCGCTTCCTTGTCCTTCGCCTGTCTCATGTCCGGCGCCCGGGCCGGTCTTTCGCTCCAGTCGCGCCGCCAGTTTCTTCTTCGCCCGGTGCAGCCGGATGCTCACGGCGTTCGCGCTCAGGCCGGTCACCTCTGCGATCCGGCTCGGGGTCAGTTCCTCGTACGCCCACAGCTGGACGATCTCCCGGTCCAGCGGGCGGAGTTGGGCGAGCGCCGTGTGCAGGGCGGTGTGGTCGGCGTCCCCCGTCTCCCGCGCCGAGCCCGCCGCTGTCCACGTCAGGCGTTCCAGGAGTGAGCGTCTGCGTCGGTCCGCGCGGCGGGCGTTGGCCAGGCAGCCGCGGGCCACGCCGTAGCACCAGGGCAGTACGGCGTCGGGGTCTGGGACGAGGACGGGGGCGTGCTCCGTCGCCAGACCCGGTACGTCCTCGATGCGGCGCCACAGCACCAGCAGCGTCTCCGCGAGGACGTCGTCGACCTGGTCGGGTTCCGCGCGCCGCAGCAGATAGCGGTGCAACGGCTCCGCCACGACCCGCGCCAACGCCTCGAACCGGGCCCGCTGATCCCGGGTGGCCCTCTGTTCCGTCTCCGTCATGGATTCCACGACCTGCCTTGTCCGGCACTCGTGGAATCCTTTCACCACGGCTCAGTCACGCGCCGCGGTCATCGTCTCTCGTACGGGTTCGACGGCTCCGCGACCGTCCGTACGGATCCCGCGTCCAGCACGGGTGGCCAGGCCGCGTCCGAGCCCAGTTTCCCCTTGGGCACCCAGGTTCCGGTGACCGTGACCCAGGTGTCCGTGACCGGGGCGTCGGCGTCGCGGATCTCGACCTTGCCCGTCGAGGCGTCGGCCGCGCAGCAGGAGACGAGGAGGCGGGTGACGTACCAGGTGCTGTCGTCCCCGTGGGTGACGAAGCCGGTCAGCCGGACGGTACGGCCCTTCAGTGACCGTCCCCTGTCGAAGATCGCCCGCGAGCCGAACTCGCCGACCGTCAGCTCCAGCGGATTCCCGGCGGGCAGCGCGGGGAACGTACCCACGCCCTGCGCGGCCCGCTGAGCCGCCTCGCGGTCCGCGCTGTACGAGCCCAGGGCGGGCGGCGGGAAGAGGAGCAGCGCGAGGGCGGGAAGCGTGAGCAGCCAGGCGACCCGGGGGCCGTGTCCATGACGGTGACCATGACCGTCACTGTCACTGTCAGCCTCACCGTCGCTGTCGGCCCGCCCCCGTGCCAGGGCGGCCACCACCCCCAGCAGCACCAGTACCACCCCGGACACCACCAGGTACGGCCGCAGACCCTCCTGGACGTACCGCAGATACAGCTCGCTGAACAGCGCGATACGCAGCACCGCCCCGCCCGTCAGCAGCAACAGGACAGCGGGTCCGTACCCTCTCCCTCTCCCTCTCCCTCTCCCCCTCACAACAGCCACCACCCGACGACGACACTGCTCGTCAGCGCGACCACCCACGTCACCGACGAGAACCGGAGGGCGAAGGACCGGCCGAAGGTGCCCGCCTGGAGGGCGATCAGCTTCAGGTCGACCATCGGGCCGACCACCATGAAGGCGAGCCGGGCCGTGGGGGAGAAGCCGCTGAGGGAGGCCGCCACGAAGGCGTCGGCCTCGCTGCACACGCACAGGACGACCGCCAGTACGGCGAGCAGCGGCACGGCGAGCCACGCCGAGCCGGTGAACACGTCGAGCACGGACCTCGGGACGACGATGTTGAAGGTCGCCGCCGCCCCCGCGCCCAGCACCAGGAAGCCGCCCGCGTGCAGGAAGTCGTGCTGGAGCCCGGCCGAGAACCCGCGCCAGCCGGAGGACTGGGTGGGCCCGCTCCCCGACGTGGGCTTGCGCAGCCACTCGTCCCGCCCGAACCGTGCCCACAGCCAGCCCATGACCACCGCCGTGACCAGGGAGGCCACCAGCCGCCCGAGCACCATCCTCGGTTGCCCGGGGAAGGCGATCGAGGTCGCCACCAGCACCACGGGGTTGATCGCCGGCGCGGAGAGCAGGAACGCGAGCGCGGCGGCCGGGGCCACCCCGCGCCGCATCAGGCTCCCCGCCACCGGCACCGACGCGCACTCGCACCCGGGCAGGACGACCCCGGCCGCGCCCGCGATCGGCACGGCGAGCGCCTGGTTGCGCGGCAGCAGCCGGGTGAACACCCGCTCCGGTACGAACGCCCCGATCGCCGCCGACACCACCGTGCCCAGCAGCAGGAAGGGCACTCCCTGCACCACGACCGCCGTGAACACCGTCCACCAGGCGGCCACGGCGGGCGTGTAGAGGTCGAGGGCGAGGGTCGGCCCGAGTACGGAGGCGACGGTGGCGATGGCGATCAGCGCGGCGCCGCCGACGACGGCGTACACGAACGCGCGAACGGCGAACCGCAGCCCGTCGGCCACGCTCCACCCGCCGCCGTATCCGGCGTACCTGTCGCCGTACCCTCCGTCGTGCTCGCCGTCCACGCGCTCGCACCATCCCGGTCAAATGTCCACAGGTCCGGCCGAACACTAACCGCTCTTACTGTGCGATCCCCGTGGAATCCCACAGAAAGCCGTGCGGCGATCAAAGATGTGGTTGCCGTTCACCGAGGACGGAGAGCAGTTGGAGTTTGTCGTGGTGTTCGGTGCCCGGGGTGGCGGTGTAGACGAGGAGGATCTGGTCCTGCGCGGGGTCGAGAAGGCTGTGGCAGTGGAGTTCGAGGATGCCGAGGTCGGGGTGGGTGAAGCGCTTGGTGTCGGGGCGCCGGACGCCGATCTCGTGCTGGTTCCACAGCCTGGTGAACTCCTCGCTCCGGGCCAGCAGTTCGTCGGTGATCTCGGCCGCGCGGGAGCCCGGTCCCTGGCGGGTGTAGGCGACGCGCAGGTCCGCGGTGAGGGCGCGGCTGTGCAGCGGGTGGTCGGCCTCGGGGTAGGTCCGCCGGGCGTGCGGGTCGGTGAACCAGCGGTGGATCAGGCTGCGGGCCAGTCCGGTGTGCCCGGTGTCGTCGCCGACGAGGGCGACGGCCGGCCGGGTCTGGACGAGGGTTTCGGCGAGGGCGGTCAGCACTTGGGCGGGGGTGTCGGCCAGACGGTCCAGGATGCGCAGCATGCCGGGGGCCACATGGTCGGTGAGGGGGGCGGGGCCCGGGGTGTGGTGCCCGGCGATCCTGAACAGGTGGTTGCGTTCGTCCAGGGTCAGACGCAGGGCGCGGGCGATGGCGGCGAGGATCGGCTCGGAGGGGGTGGGGCCGCGCTGCTGCTCGATGCGCGCGTAGTAGTCGGTGGACATGCCGGCCAGCACGGCGACCTCCTCGCGGCGCAGGCCCCGGGAGCGGCGGCGTGCCCCGCGTGGCAGCCCCACGTCCTCGGGCTGCAGGGCCTCGCGGCGGGTGCGCAGGAAGTCGGCGAGCTGGGCGCGGTCCATGATGCGATTCTCCAGGCTTCGTGACGCGGGGGCGTCCTCGGCTTCGTGACGGGGTGCGTCAGAGAAGAGTTCCGCCGGAGGCTTCGATGCGCTGGCCGGTGATCCATCCGGTTCCCGGGGCGAGCAGCGCGGCTATCGCGCCGCCGATGTCGTCGGGCTCGCCGACACGGCCCAGGGCGGCGTTGCCGGCCCACTGCGCGTTCATCTCCTTGTCGTCACGGATCGCGCCGCCGGCGAAGTCGGTGGCGATCGGCCCCGGGGCGATGGTGTTCACACTGATCCGGCGTCCACCCAGTTCCTTGGCCAGGTACCTGCTGTAGGTGTCGACCGCGCTCTTGACCGCCCCGTACACCCCGAAGCCCTCGCCCACGAAGCGGGCCAGACCGGTGGACAGGTTCACGATGCGTCCGCCGTCGGCGAGCAGTGGCAGCAACTCCTGGGTCAGGAAGACGACCCCCTTGAAGTGCACGTTCACCATCAGGTCGAACGCCTCGACGGTGGTCTGGCCGACCGGGGTGAACGCCCCCACGCCGGCGTTGTTGACCAGGTGGTCGAAGCTCTCACGGCCCCAGACGGTGGCCAGCGCCTCGCGGAGGCCGGCGGCGAAGGCGGGGAAGGTGTCGAAGGAGGTGGTGTCCAGCTGGAGGGCGACGGCCCTGCGGCCCAGCGCGGTGACCGATTCCACTACCTCGGCCGCTTCGGTCTCGTTCGACCGGTAGGTGAGGACGACGTCGGTGCCCGCCTCCGCGAGTTTCAGGGCGGTGGCCCGGCCCAGTCCCCGGTTCCCGCCGGTGACCAGGGCGATCGTCTGCATCGTCTGCTGGCTCATTGTGGTGCTCCTTGTCGCGCTACAGCTGCGCGGGGCCGTTGCCACTCGCGCGGCGGAAGAACCGCCGATATCGAGAATGCGAGGAGTCGCCCTGCGGATGAAGGCACAACTGATCCAGGGACAACCTGTCCCCCTTTGGTCAAAGAGGCGGCTGTGCGGGTGCCGGGCCCAGGGTGGTCGTCCCGGGGGCCGTACGGTGCCCCAGCCCCGTCCGGTACGCGTCGAGCGCGGCCTCCACCCGGCCCGTCCGGCGCAGCAGATCGCCGAGCAGCCGGCACAGGTCGGCGAGGTCACCGGCGGCGCCCGCGCGCTCCAGGACGCTGAGGGCGCGTACGTAGTGCTCCTCGGCCTTCTCCGTGTCCCGGGCGTCCTCGGCGATGATGCCGAGCAGCCGGTGGGCGGCGGCCGAGTGCACGGCGCCGCGCTCCGACGACAGATCACCGAGTACGTCGTGCAGCAGCGCCGCCGCCTCGTCGGACTTGCCGCGACGGTGCAGTACGTCGGCCAGCTCGACCGTGACCTGGCTGCTGTAGAGGGCGGCGCGCTTGGCGGACAGCATGGCGTGCGCCTCGCGCAACTCGGCTTCCGCGCGGGCGAGTTCGCCCTGCTGGGCGTAGAGATACCCGCGCATCCAGTGGCAGTTGGCCAGCTCGGTACGGATCTGCAGCTGCCGGTACAGCTCGGCGGCCTTCGCCAGCGAGGCGTCGGCCTCCGCGTACCGTCCCTCGGCGAGCATCGTCCGGGCCACCTGTCGGTGCATCCGGGCGATGAGCGCCGGATCGCGCACCTGCGGCGCGAGCGCGAGGGCCAGTTCGGCGGCCTGGGCCGCCCGTGCGTGGGCGCCCATGTCCATGTAGGGGGCGATGGAGCTGGCGTAGAGGGGGAGGAGCGCGTCCGGGTCGTGCAGCCCGCTGCGGTTCAGCTCGTCGATCGTCGACTCAAGAAGGTATACGGAGTAACGGAGTTCACCGGCGAGATAGTGCGCGACGGCCCGTCCGCGCAGGGCGGGGACGCGGCCGGTGAGAGGTTCGTCGGCCAGACACCGTTCGGCCTGCTCGAAGTACTCCTGGGCGGCGCCGAGATCCCCGGTCTCCACTCCGCACTCGCCGAGCCCGAGCAGCGCGGCGGCCTCCTCCGCGAGGAGCCCGAGCCGCGCGGCCTCCTCCCTCAGCTCCCGGTACTGCTTGGCCGCGGCCTCGGTCTCGCCGGTGGCGAGGGTGCGCTGGGCGTCGGTGAGCCGGAGCCGGACGTCCGTGGCCAGATGGGCCGGGCGCCCGGTCACGATCTCCTCGTACGCCACCCCGAGCCGCTCGGCGATGTGCCGCAGCGCCTCGTCGGAGGCCCGCACGCGTCCGGCCTCCAGGGTGGAGATGTAGGCGGGTGTGTAGGCGGGCTCCGCCAACTGCCTCTGTGTCAGCCCCTGCTCGATACGCAGCCGCTGCACCCTGCGCCCGATGACCTCCGGGTCGTCGCGCTCCACCATCGCCAACTCCCCTGCGCCCACTTGCCGTTGAGGTCCGTCAAGCTCTACGTTAAGCCACGGATTAAGCGTGCTTAATACGTCGCTGTTGTCGCGAGGTCGCGAGGTTGCCATGCTCTCTCATGCCAGAGCGATCTGCGCGGCGATCGTCGCCGCCGCCGCACTCATCCTCGCCGCTAACGCGGGCCCGGCGCGGGCGGCGGAGCCGCACCGGACCGGACCCGCGCACGAGGCCGTGGAAGCCGAAGCCCGAGCCGAAGCCGTGACCGGTCAGACCGCGGGCTCCTTGTCGGGTTCGGAAGCCACCAGTCGGCTCCTCGCGCCGCTGATCCCGAAGTAGATCGTCCCTGCGACGAGCACCCCGATGAACCACGAGTACGGCCCCAGAGCCGCCCCGTACCCGGACGGGCCGTACGTCGGCAGGATGCTGGAGAAGATCGCGCCCACTGCCGCCGCCACAAAAGCCCGTATGTTCCAGCCGCCCTGGAAGCGGAACTCGCCGTCCTCCTTGTAGAGGTCGGGGACGTTCAACTGGGCCTTGCGGAGCAGGTAGTAGTCGACGACGACCACGCCGAAGATCGGGCCCATGGTCGAGCCGATGGCGTTGACGAAGCTCGGGGCGTTGTCCCAGGGGTGGAGGGGGTAGAGGAGGAGGGCGATGACGGCGGCGATCAGGCCGCCGCGCTTGAAGGTGATGTGCTTCGGGGCCACGTTGGCGAAGTCGAAGGCCGGGCTGACGAAGTTGGCGACGACGTTGATGCCCAGGGTCGCGACCGCGAACGTCAGGGCGGCCAGCAGGACGAGGAACGCGCTGTCGAACTTGGCCGAGATCGCCGCCGGTTCGAGGATGACCTCGCCGTACACCTTGCTGGCGGAGGCCGTTGTGACCGCCGCGACCAGCGAGAACAGGATCAGGTTGACCGGCAGGCCCCAGACGTTGCCCTTCTTCAGGGTCTTCTCGTCAGGCGCGAACCGGGCGAAGTCACCGAAGTTCAGGAAAAGTGCGGCGAAGTACGTCACCCAGGTCGCGGCGATGGCCGCTATCGCGGCGAACGAACCCGGCGTCACGTCCAGGCCGGTCGCGCTCTTCGCCAGCGCCGCGAGGTCCTTGGCCGGCATGTCGACGGAGAAGGACAGGGTGCCCGCCTTCACCGACAGGGCCACCGCCAGCACCAGCATCATCAGCCAGACCGCCGGGCCGGCGAAGTCCTGGAAGCGGCGGACCGTCTCCATGCCCTTGCTGATGATCAGCAACTGGGCCGCCCAGACGGCGAGGTAGCAGATGACCTCCAGCCCGCTGTGGTCGAAGAGGTGGGTCGTCTCGTGCAGCTTCTTCGGACCGTCGTACCGCACCAGGAACGCGACGATCGCGCCGGCCGCCGCGCTGGTCTGGGCGCCGTACCAGAAGGTCGCGACCACGGCCCGGACGAGGGCGGGGACGTTCGCGCCGAAGGTGCCGAAGGAGGCGCGGGCCAGGACGGGGTAGGGGACGCCCGTCCGTACGCCGGCCTTGCCGATCAGCGTCATCAGGTAGTAGATGATCAGCGATCCGACGCCGATGCCGATCAGGAACTTGAAGGTGTTGCCGGCGACCAGGAACAGACTGGCGGCGAGGAAGTAGCCGTACAGACTGTGTACGTCCGAGGTCCAGACGTTGAAGATGCTGAACGCGCCCCACTTGCGCTCGGTGGCCGGGGCGAGGTCCTCGTTGTAGAGGCGGGGGGAGTAGCCCTCCCTGCCCGTGATCTCCGCGGATCTGTCCGTGTCCGTGTCCGTCATCGGGGTCTCTTCCTGCGCGGGTCGCCACGATGGCGCCGGATGGCCTAAAGGGAACGGGCAGGATGTTTCGGCCAAATGCCACGCACGTAACCGCCCTGTCAATGGAAGTTCCCTTCCACTGAGCGAAACGGGGTCGTACCGATAGGCACCCAAGTAGGGCTCAAAGGGGTGATGTAAGAATCAGCCGAACCAGGAGTCGACGGAAGAGGCAGCGGAGATGGCGGAGATGGAAGGGAAGAACGAGAAGAACGGGAAGAAGCGCAGGATTCCGCTGGCCCACGTGGCCCTCATCCTCTGCTCCGTGGCCCTCGTCCGCTTCCTGACCGACGTGATCTTCGACTTCTCCGTCGACAGCCTGATCGACGGGCTGGTGGGCCTGGTCCTCCAGGTGGGGGTGACCACCGCGCTCGTCATGGCCGTCGTGCTGTTCCGGAGAAGGAAGCAGAGGCAGCAGAGGGGCGCGGAGGGCTGAGGTTCACCGGCCCGGCATGCCACGCGACGCCACGAAAACAAAAAAGCAAGGAGTTCTAAACTCCTTGCCATATTCAATGTATAGCGCACCGGGGGGCTTGCGGCAAGGCCCCCGTCGTGCCGCAGAATCTCCCGCCTGAGCCGGAAATTCGCGGAAACGGGGAGTCTCGAAGTGCGTGTTCTGCTGTCGACCTATGGGTCGCGCGGGGATGTCCAGCCCATGGCCGCGCTCGCCCTGGCCCTGCGGGAACTCGGTGCGCTGGTACGGGTGTGCGCGCCCTCGGACGACGAGTTCGCGAAGCTGCTGGCCGAGGTCGGCGTGGAGTTCGTGCCGGCCGCCGAGCCGGTGCGCACGCTGGTCACCGGGACGGCTCCGCTGACACCGGAGGGCCTGCCCCAGCGCGCCGCCGCGTTGACCGCCGCGCAGTACGAGGCAGTCGTGGCCGCGGCCGAGGGATGTGACGCGGTGGTGGCGACCGGGCTCGTCCCGGCGGTGGGCGCGGCCCGCTCGGTGGCCGAGAAGCTCGGCATCCCCTTCCTCTACGTGGCCTACTTCCCGACCATGCTTCCGTCGCCCCACCACAGGCCGCACGCGCTGCCCGGCCGCCCGTTCCCGCCGGACGAGACCGACAACCGCGTGCTGTGGGACCTGACCACCGAGAGCTTCAACGTCCTGTACGGGCCGGGGCTCAACACTCACCGGATGTCGATCGGCCAGCCCGTCGTCGACGACACCCTCCGCCACGTCTTCACCGACCGGCCACTGCTGGCGGCCGACCCGGTCCTGGCCCCGTGGCCCGAAGCGGGCACCGGTGCGTCCGACCTCGGTTCTGCCCTCGATGTCTTCCAGACCGGCGCGTGGATCCTGCCGGACGAACGGCCCCTGCCCGCCGACCTGTTGGCGTTTCTGGCGGCCGGCGAACCGCCCGTGTACGTGGGCTTCGGCAGCATGCCCATGCGGGAGTCGTCGGACGTGGCCCAGGTGGCCGTCGAGGCGGTGCGCGCGCAGGGCCGGCGCGTCCTCGTCGGGCGGGGCTGGGCCGACCTCGCCCTGATCGACGACCAGGACGACTGCCTCGCCGTCGGCGACGTCAACCACCAGACACTGTTCCCCCGGCTGGCCGCCGTCGTACATCACGGCGGCGCGGGTACGACCACGACCGCCGCCCGCGCCGGGGCACCCCAGGTGGTCGTACCGCAGATCGTGGACCAGCCCTACTGGGCGGCCCGGGTGGCCGAGTTGGGCATCGGCGCGGCGCACGACGGTCCGACACCGACCTTCGAGTCCCTGTCCGCCGCTCTCGATGTCGCCCTGGCCCCCGAGACCCGCGAGCGGGCCACCGCCGTGGCCGCCGCTGTCCGCACCGACGGGGCGGCGGTGACCGCGAGGCTGCTGCTCGACACGGTCGGCCGATAGCGGGTTCCCCGTCCTCGTAATTCGCAATTCACCATTCACCATTCACAAGTCTCGTAGCCTCGGAGCTGAAGACGTGACCTCCCTGATCACCGCCGGCGCGTTCGACCTGCCCGACCGTCTCTCCGCCAAGGCCGATCCGAAGCTGATCGCCCGTGACGAGCGGCACTTCGCCGCCATCGCGGAGTGCCTGGAACAGTCGATCGCCGAACTGACCGAACGTCTCGACGCCGTGCGCAAAGCCCCCGGTGGCACCGGCCGCGACGCGATGGACCGGGACACCGAGATCCACCGGCTCACCGCCCGTCTGCGCGCCCTGCGCCGCTTCGGGCTCGACCTCTGCCTCGGCCACATGGTCAGCGCGGACGATCCCGAGCGGTCCGTGTACGTCGGACGGCTCGGCCTCACCGACAGCACCGGCCGGCGGCTGTTGCTCGACTGGCGTTCCCCCGCCGCCGAACCGTTCTTCGGCGCCACCCACGGCAACCCGATGGGGCTGGCCAGCCGCCGCCGGTACCGCTGGACCGACGGCCGGATCAGCGACTACTGGGACGAGGTGTTCGCCTCGGACGGGTTCGACGGGCACGCCGCCGCCCTCGACGACCAGTCCGCCTTCATCGCCAGCCTCGGCAGCGACCGTTCGCCGCGCATGCGTGACGTGCTCGGCACCATCCAGGCCGACCAGGACGCCATCATCCGCGCGGGTTCGCGGGGCGCGCTCGTCGTCGACGGCGGCCCGGGCACGGGCAAGACGGTCGTCGCCCTGCACCGCAGCGCCTACCTCCTCTACGCCGACCCGCGTCTCGGTCACCGTCGTGGCGCCGTCCTGTTCGTCGGCCCGCACCGGCCCTACCTGGCGTACGTCGCCGATGTCCTGCCCAGTCTCGGCGAGGAGGGCGTGCAGACGTGCACCCTGCGGGACCTCGTCGACGAGGGTGCGTCGGCGGGGGTCGAGGCCGACCCGGACGTGGCCCGGCTGAAGTCGTCGGCGGAGCTGGTGAAGGCGGTCGAGAAGGGCGTCCGCTTCTACGAGGAGCCGCCCACCCAGGGGATGACGGTCTCGACCCCCTGGTCCGACATCCGGCTGACCGCCGGGGACTGGGCCGTCGCCTTCGAGGCGGCACCCGGCGTCCCGCACAACGAGGCCCGCGACCAGGTCTGGGAGGAGATCCTCACGATCCTCGCCGAGAAGCACGAGGCCGACGGTGACGGTGCCGGCGACCACGACATCTCGCCCGAACAACTCCGCAAGGCCCTCGCGCAGGACCGGGAGCTGCTGGGCACCTTCGATCGCGCTTGGCCGCTCCTCGAAGCGACCGATCTCGTCGGAGACCTGTGGTCCGTGCCCGCCTATCTCCGGATGTGCGCGCCCTGGCTCACTCCCGATGAGGTACGGAAGCTGCAGCGCGGCGACGTCCACGCCTGGACCGTGTCCGACCTGCCGATCCTGGACGCGGCCCGGCTGCGGCTCGGGGACCCGGAGGCGGCCCGGCGAAAGCGGCGGCACGAGAGCGTGCTCGCCGCCCAGCGCGAGCGCATGGACCAGGTCGTCGACAACCTGATCGACGCCGCGTCCGCCTCCGGCGCGGACGGTGACGAAGGTGTGGGCCTGGTACGGATGCTGCGCGGCCAGGACGCCAAGGTCAGCCTGGTCGACGAGTCCGAACTGGCCCTCGCCGCACCGGACCTGCTCGCCGGGCCGTTCGCGCACATCGTCGTGGACGAGGCCCAGGAATTGACCGACGCGGAGTGGCAGATGCTGCTTCTGCGGTGCCCGTCCCGGAGCTTCACCATCGTCGGGGACCGCGCCCAGGCCCGGCACGGGTTCACGGAGTCGTGGGAGGAGCGCCTCGAGAGGGTCGGGCTCGACCGGATCACCCTGGCGTCCCTCAGCATCAACTACCGGACGCCGGAGGAGATCATGGCGGAGGCCGAGCCGGTCATCCGGGCCGCCCTCCCCGACGCCAACGTCCCGACGTCCATCCGCAGCGGCGGGGTTCCCGTCGTCCACGGCTCGGCGTCGGACCTCGACGCGGTCCTCGACGCCTGGCTCACCTCCCACCCCGAGGGCATCGCCTGCGTGATCGGCGCCCCCGGGTTCCGGCCGACGACGTCGCGTGTCCGGTCGTTGACCCCGACACTGTCGAAGGGGCTCGAGTTCGACCTGGTCGTGGTCGTCGATCCCGAGTCGTTCGGCGAGGGCATCGAGGGGGCCGTGGATCGCTACGTCGCGATGACGCGAGCGACCCAGCAACTCGTCATCCTGACGAGCCCACAGCCGTAACGAACGCGGTGAATGCCTCCGGCGTGAGCGTGAGAGCGCCCAGGCCGGGGGCCTTGGAGTCGCGGACCGCGATGTGGGGGGTCAGGGGGGCGACTTCGACGCAGTCGCCGCCGCTGGATCCGCTGTACGACGACTTACGCCACTGTGCGCTCGCCGGACTCGGGCTGCTCCCCATAGCGTTCCTCCATAAGTCGAGCGATCAGCGCCGCCGACTCCTTCGGAGAAAGGGCGTCGGCCTGCAAACGAGCGTATCCGACAGAACGCTCCCTGATCACTTGCGGGTTGGCGGTCATGTGACCCGCGTCGTAGCTCTCGCTGTAGTGGACGTCCGGGTCGTCATCGAAGCGTAGGAGATTGAACGAGCCCATCATCGCGGCATGTTCACCTACCGAGAACGGCAGCACCTGAAGCTGGGTCCAGGGCCGGTCGAAGCAACCCAACAAGTGGGCTAGTTGCCTCCGCATAGTGTCCCGGCCACCGATCTGCCGGTGCAGAGCCGACTCATCCAGTACCACGTACAGGACCGGCGGCTGTTCGCGTTTCAAAAGCCGCTGGCGATCCATCCGAGCCGCCACCATCTCGTCGAGACGGTCCGTTTGGTCAACGCCCAGTACGGCCCGGGCGTACTCCTCCGTCTGCAGCAGGCCGTACACCAACTGGCACTGATAGGTGGAGATATATGTGGCCCTCGCCTCCATCTCCGCGTACGCCTGGAACCAGTGCGGGAGTTGGCTTCGAAGCACCAGCCCCACCAGCCGCGAGAACTCCCCGTCCGTTCCCAACGCCGCGTCCACCCGTTCGGCGAACTCCCTGGTGGGAACCTTCCTCGCTGTCTCGACCTGGCCGACCAGTGACCCGGTACAGAAGATGCACCCACCCAACTCCCCCTGGGTGAGCCCCGCTTCCTCCCTCTTTCTGCGCAGCTCGAAGCCGAAATAGTCCAGCGGAGAGGCACTGGGGTCGAGTTCGCGGATGTTGGGCACGGTGGGCCACCCCCGAGCTGACGCTTCGCGTCGTTGGATTCGTTCTGTAGCCCAGCGTAATCACGTGACTCCACTCTGGTGACATGAATCACGTAACTGACGTAACCGGCCTGGGCGCCAGCCCTCTTGGGCCGAGGTACGGCATGAACTTCACCCTCGGTGAGCATTCGGCTCTGCACCTTCGCCGGATCCTCCGCGCCTACCTCCGCGCCTGGGGAATGCCGGGCCTCGCCGATTCCGCCACCCTCGCCCTGACCGAGCTGGTGTCCAACGTCGTACGGCATGTCCCCGACCGGCGCGGCACCGTACTGCTGCTGCGGAAGTCCGGCGGGGACGGAGTCCGGGTCGAGGTCAGCGACACCGACGCGCGGGTCCCGGTGTTTCCGGGGTTCTCCACGGCCGTGGACGGAGAAGGCGGGCGCGGGCTCCTGATCGTCGAGGCCGTCACCGACCGCTGGGGCTGGCACCGCACGCCCTCGCACCCCACGCACACCGGCAAGACCGTCTGGTTCGAGTGCGACGCCAAGAACGGCGACAGCCCTGACCGGCGCCGGGACTAGAGCGCCGGATCCGACGGCCCCACGATCGCCCGCAGTGCCGCCAGGTGTCCCCGGTAGGCGTCGCGGCCCCGGTCGGTCAGGCGGAGCCACACGCGTTGCCGGGTGTCGCGGACGGCCTTGCGCTGCTCGACGTAGCCGGCGTCCATCAGGACGGTGACGTGCTTGCTCAACACGGAGGCGGAGAGGCCGAGTTGCTGCTGGACCAGGCCGAACTCCGCCTCGCCCGCCGTGTCCAGCAGGGCGCAGACGCGCAGCCGGTTTGGGGCGTGGACGGTGTTGTCGAAACCCGTCGGCCCGTCGTCCGCCCCGGCGCTCACACGGACTTCCGGTGCAGCCGGACGAAGGCGAGGTGGAAGCCGACGGACACGGCGGCGCCGATCAGTGAGGCCGCGATCAGCCACGCCGGCCGTCCCGTGACCCGGAAGGCGAACGCCGACCCCACCAGCAGCGTGGGCAGGCCGACCATGAGTGGCACGGTCACCCGCTTCGGCAGCACGTCGAACCGCAGGGCCACCCCGGTCCTGTCGCGCCAGGACCTGGCCGCGACGGCGAGGAGTGCCCCGTACACAGCGGTGGTCGCCAGCATGACGGCGATCCAGGCGGGGCGCGGCAGCAGCCAGTCCGACTCGGCCGCGATGCCTCCGTAGGTGATCGGCAGCGCGGCGATGTAGAGCGTGAGCGTGACGAAGAACCAGGTCGGCCATGGTGTGGCCGACAGCGCGGCGGCCGAGGCCCGGACGTGCTCGGTGTCGGCCAGGGCGGCACGGGCCTGTTCCGGCGTGAGCTGAACCCCGTTTGTTTCCATGACGGAAAGAGTAGCCGTTGGTTTCCGGAATGGAAAGAGACGAGTTTCCGGTACGGCAAGTGAGCTGCCCGCGATCTACGTGGTGGTCCCGCACACCCCCCGGAACCCCGCGTCCGGAATGTACGTCCGCCACTGGTCCCGCGTAAGACCGTGGCCCCCCGCCCGGCCGCACACCTCCCGTACCGCGCCCGCCGGGTCGATCGAGTAGCGCTGGAGGGGGACATGGGTGCTCCCCGCGTACAGCGTCGCGCTGTCGGGAGCGAAGGCCAGCGTCGTGATCGGGTCGCCGGGGGTGGTCAGCGCGCCGCCCAGGGGCTGGCTGGTCGCGATGTCCCACAGCTGGAGGGTGCCCGAGTCACCGGCGACCGCCAGGGTGCGGCGGTCGGGGCTGACGGCCACCGCGCCGACTCCCTCCGGGCCCCCTTCGAGCGCGGTCGGGAAGACGCTGCGCAGGACGCCCGTGCTGCGCCGGAGGTCGCCGTCCCACAGGGCGACGCGGCCGGACCAGTCGCCCGCCGCCAGCAGGGAGCCGTCGGAGGAGAAGGCCAGGGCGCCGGTCCGGCCACCCTGGACGAGGCTGGGCCTCGTGACCCGGCCGGAGGGCGGGCGCACGGCGCGGTTGTCGCCGACGAGGAGGCCGCCGTCGGGGCGGACGGCCAGCGGCATGCCCTCCAGCCCTCGGAGCGTGCCGGTCCTGCGGTGCCGGGTGACGTCCCAGACCTCCTCGTCGAGTCTGCCGACGTCCGATATGCGGGTGACGTAGAGGCGGTGTCCGGCCGGGCCCAGCTGCAGTCCCGAGATCATGCCGGCCGAGTCGGAGTTCGGCAGGGACAGGGTGGTACGGGCGCGGTGGCGTCCGACGTCCCAGACCGTGACCGGCTGCGGCCCCGTCGTGACGCCGGGCGCGGAGATCCCGTACGCGAACGTCGTGCCGTCGGGGCTGAAGCTCGTCACGGAGAGCGTGCCCTGCGGTTCCACCGGCGTGGAGGCGTCCTCGGAGACGGGTGCGGGCGGGGACGGCAGGGTGCCCAGGTCGTGGCCGTCGCGGGTGTCGAGGAGCCGGAAGCGGTAGTTGGCGCCGGTGGTGCGTTCGGCGGTGGCCAGCGTGTGACCGTCCGGGCTGAGCAGGACGCTCTCCGCCGGGTGTGCGCGCCAGGCCGGGGTGACCGCCGGGCCGAGGTCGAGGGTGTGGACGGTGCGCTCCTCCAGGTAGCGCAGGGCCGGACGGCGGCCGGGGACCCAGCTGAGGCCGTCCGAGGGGGTCTCGTTGTTCAGGGCGTGCCGGAAGACGGGGTCCGTCGTCCCGTCGAGGCGCCAGACCCGGACCTCGGTGTCGTCAGCCGTCGCCAGCAGCGACCCGTCCGGGCTGAACACGGCGGCGTCCACCCCCAGCGACGGGATGTCGGCGACCTGGCGCCCGGTGCCCGTGTCCCAGACGCGCAGGCCGGTGTTCCCGCTCGTCCCGGTCGATCCGTTGCCCTCGGGGCGCCGGCCGGTGTCCGAGAGGACCGCGAACCGGCCGCCGCCCCCACCCTCGCCCCCGCCGAACACCAGCGTCGAGTTCTCGTCGCAGAGTTTCCGGGAGTGCTCCCACGAGCCGTGCACGAGACGCCGGTCGTGGAGGTCCCACAGTTGCGGTGCCTGGCCGTCGGGGCAGAGGGCCACCAGTCGGCCGTCCGGCCCCGCTGCCACGTCGGACAGGTCGGCCGCGCCGCGCGTCGTGTAGAGGAGGCGGCCGTCCGCGACCGACCGCAGCTGGACCCGGCCCTCGCCGGTGGTGGCGAGGAAGGTGGTGCCGTCGGGGCTGAAGCGTATGTTCGCCCAGTCCGCCGTCGGTCGGGAGGAGCCGCCGGTCCAGTGCCGGGTCGCGGTGTCCCACAGCTGGACGCTGGTCTTCCCGCCGACGGCGAGCACCCGGCCGCCCGGCCCGGCGGTGATGAGGACGTCCGCGTCGCCCCCGGGAAGGCGGCCCGAGGCCGTGCGCCGGCCGGTCGCCAGGTCCCAGGTCCGCCAGTTGCCGCCGTCCGAACTGAGCAGCGTACGGCCGGAGTCGAGGAGGAACCGGACGGTGTCGTCCCCCGTCGCGGGGTCGGTGAAGGTGCCCTGTTCGGCCTGGGTGAGGGAGCCGAGCAGCGCGCGCCGGGCCTCGGGCAGCGGGGAGACGCGCCAGGCGGCGACGCCCAGCAGCATCGCGGTGCGCGGGTCGGTCGTACGGAGGCCGTCGGCGACCTCGGCGATCCGGCGAGCCGCGTCGTCGGTGCGCCGCTCCTTGTTGTCCTGGGCCTGCGTCCAGGCGGCGAGGCCGATGAGGAGCGCCACCGCCAGTACGGCGGACAGCGCGCCGACGAGGGTGCGGGAGCGGCGGGCGCTCCGGGTCGCGGCCCGGCGTTCGGCCTCGCGGGCTGCCAGGGCGGCCGTGAGGAACGCGCACTCCGGCGCCGTCAGCGCGGTGCGGTCGTCGGCGAACAGTTCCTCGGCGCGGACCAGGCGGCTGCCCCGGTAGAGGGCGCCGGGGTCGCGGTCGTGCTCCAGCCAGGCGCGGGCGGCCTCGGTGAGGCGCCGGTGGTGGCGCAGCCGCTCGCGGTCCTCCTCGATCCAGCCGTGCAGCCTCGGCCAGCAGGTGATCAGCGCCTCGTGGGCGAGCTGGACGCCGTCCTCGTCGACGGTGACCAGGCGGGCGCGGGCCAGCCGGTCCACCACCACGGGCACGTCGTCGCCGTTCCAGTCGTCGAGTTCGGCGCGGACCAGGGGGCGCCGGGTGTCGGCGTTGCCCTGGCCGGGCTCGATCAGCCGCAGCAGCAACTGGCGGGCGGTGCGTGCCTGGGTCTCGGACAGCTTGCCGTACACGTCCTCGGCGGTCGCGGCGATGGCGCCGAGGACACCGCCGACCGACTCGTACCCGGCCAGGGTGAGCATGCGGCTGCGACGGCGGCGCCAGGTCTCCAGGAGGGCGTGGGACAGCATGGGCAGCGCGCCCGGCTGGTCCTGGACCTCGTCGACGATGCGCGCGGTCAGTTCCCGTTCCACCAGCAGTCCGGCGGCCTGGGCCGGTCCGATGACCGCCTCGCGCAGCTCCTCCGTGTTCATCGGGCCGACCAGCAGACCCGCGCCGCGCAGGGCGTCGGCCAGTTCGCGGTGCTCGGCGCAGCGGGCGTAGAAGTCGGCGCGTACGGCGATGAGCACCCGCAGTCGGCTGTCCGGGTTCCGGGCGGCGAGCAGCAGGTCGATGAAGTGGGAGCGCTCCCGCGGATCACGGCAGAGGGTGAAGACCTCCTCGAACTGGTCCACCACGACCCAGCTCGTCGGCTCGCCCTCCTTGGGGGTCAGCAGATGGCCGTACGTCCGTGCGGGCGTTGCTCCGGGGGTGAGCACCCGGAGCGCGGCCGGGGCCCCGGCCCGCGCGATCTCCGCGCGCAGGTGGGGTATCAGTCCGGCCCTCAGCAGCGACGACTTCCCGCTCCCGGACGCCCCGAACACGACGGCGAACCGGTGGACGCACACCAGTTCCCGCGCCTCCTCGACGAGCCGGTCCCGGCCGAAGAAGAGGGCGTGGTCGCCGGGTTCGAAGCGGGCCAGTCCGCGGTACGGGGGTGCCTCGTCCGGCGCTTCCTCGCGCACGGTCCCGGCGGCTTCCGCGTCGGCGTCCTTCCACCGGGGTTCCCACTCGCCGAGGTCGCCGCCACAGGCCCGTACGTATCCCTGGAAGACGGCGAACGAGGGCATTTTCCGCCCGGCCGCCGCCTCGGACAGCGATGTCACCGAGCAGCCGGCCACCTCGGTCATCGACCGGTACGACGGCCCGCCCGCCGCCCTGCGCAGCTCGCGCAGCTCGTGTGCGAGCCGCTGCGCGGGACCCGCGCCGGGGTCCAGTGGTCTTTCGGGACGCCCCACGGGTTACCACCATCCGGGTGAAAACGATGTTCGGGCGGTCAATCTACGATTCGTGCCTCGGTGTCGTAAACCGCCCCCGATGTGTCGTTGCCGACAGCAGGTACGCACGCCGGGAAGCAACCTTCTTGGTCTAGACCTTGACGTGCTCCGTTCACGGGAGCAGCCTGAGAGCGCTCTCAGAACCATTGGTGCCCCCAGAACCATCGGTGGAGCGACGCGAGGAGGACGAACGTGTTTGTCCAAGGGAAAGTCCGGAGCGCACGGAACGTACTGGTGCCCCTGGTCGCCGCGGCGGCCGTCGCGGCGGGGCTCACGGCCGCGGGGCCGGCGTCCCGCGCCGAAGCCGCCGTACCCACGACCATTCCGCTCGACTTCAAGAACAACTCCGGACGCGGTGACCAGGTCTACGTCTACAACATCGGAACCCTGCTCTCGACCGGCCAGCAGGGCTGGGCGGACGCGAACGGCACGTTCCACGCCTGGCCCGCCGGCGGCAACCCGCCGACCCCCGCGCCCGACGCTTCGATCGCCGGACCGGCGAACGGGACGTCGATGACGCTCCGGATGCCGAAGTTCTCCGGCCGCGTCTACTTCTCCTACGGCCAGAAGCTCGTCTTCAAGCTGACCACCGGCGGGCTGGTGCAGCCGGCCGTGCAGAACCCCTCCGACCCGAACGCGAACATCCTCTTCAACTGGACCGAGTACACGCTCAACGACGCCGGTCTGTGGATCAACAGCACACAGGTGGACATGTTCTCGGCGCCCTACGCCGTGGGCGTCAAGAACACCTCCGGCACCGTGAAGAACACCGGTCATCTGAAGGCGGGCGGCTACGCCGGGTTCTTCAACGCCCTGAAGGGCCAGCCCGGCGGCTGGGCCAACCTCATCAGGACCCGGTCCGACGGCACGATCCTGCGCGCCCTCTCGCCCGGCCACGGCATCGAGTCCGGCGCCCTGCCGAGCAACGTCATGGACGACTACGTCAACCGCGTGTGGACCAAGTACGCGAGTTCGACCCTCACGGTGACACCGTTCGCGGACCAGCCCGCCACCAAGTACTACGGCCGGGTCTCCGGCAACGTCATGAACTTCACCAACAGCGCCGGCGCTGTCGTCACCACCTTCCAGAAGCCGGACGCCGACAGCATCTTCGGCTGCCACAAGCTCCTGGACGCACCGAACGACCTGGTGCGCGGCCCGATCTCCCGCACCCTGTGCGCCGGCTACAACCGCTCCACGCTCCTGACCAACTCCAGCCAGCCCGACACGAGTTCGGCCGGTTTCTACCAGGACTCGGTGACCAACCACTACGCCCGGAAGATCCACGCCCAGATGGCCGACGGCACGGCGTACGCCTTCGCCTTCGACGACGTCGGCCATCACGAGTCGCTGGTCAACGACGGCTCACCGCAGACGGCGTACATCACGCTCGACCCGTTCAGCTGACGCACACCCGGCGGTACGGCACCTCCGGAACGTACGTCCGCCACTGCTCCCGCGAGAGCTCGGCGCCCGTGCCCGCGCGGGCGCACACCCGGGCGACCGCGCGTTCCGGATCGACGGCGTACCGCTGGAGCGGGACGTGCGCGCCGCCCGCGTACAGCGTGCCGCTGTCGGAGCTGAAAGCGAGGGTGTCGACCGACTCTCCCGGTGTGGTCAGCGGGCCGCCCAGGGGCTGTTGGGTGGCGATGTCCCAGAGCTGGAGGGAGCCGGCGGCGCCGCCGACAGCGAGGGTGGCGCCGTCGGGGCTGACGGCCAGCGCGCTCACCGCTTCCGGTTCCGCGGCGCCCAGGGGAGCGGGGAAGACGTTGCGCAGGATGCCCGTACGGTCGCCCAACTCGCCGTCCCACAGGGCGACCCGCCCGGTCAGGTCGCCCGCGGCGAGGTGTGAACCGTCGGGGGAGAAGGCGAGGGCGCTGATCTGTTCGCCCTGCACGAGACCCTTCCTGGCGACCCCGGCGGCGGGCAGGCTCGCGGTGCGATTGTCGCCGACGAGGAGACCGCCGTCGGGGTGCAGAGCCAGGTGGATGCTGGTGAACCCGGTGAGGACGGCCGTTCTGCGGCCGGTTCCGGTGTTCCACGCCTCGTCGCTCACGTCGCCGAGCACCGGTATTCGGGCCGCGTAGAGGGTGGAGCCGCCCGGCCCCAGGGCCAAGGTGACCACCGGGGCGGCGGATCCGGGGGTCGCGAGGTCCAGGGTGGTCCGGGGCCGGTCCCGGGCCAGGTCCCAGACCGTGAAGCGCTGCGGCGACGCCTCCCTGCCGGGCGCCGAGACACCGTACGAGAGCGCGTGGCCGTCGGGGCTGAACGCGAGGAGGGCCAGCGTGTCCTCGGGGATCACCGGGGTGGCGGGGTCGGCCGAGACGGGCATGGGCGGGGCGGGGAGGGTGTGCAGGAGGCGGCCGTCGGAGGTGGCCCGGAGTTCGAAACGGTAGCGGCCGTCGGCGAGTTGGGCGGTGGCGTACGTCCGGGCGTCCGGGCTCACCCGTACCTCTGTCAGGGGGTCCGGGCGCCAGGCGGGGGTGACCGCCATCCCCAGTTCCAGGCAGTGGACGGCGCCGCCTTCGAGATAGCGCAGGGTGGTGCGACGGACGGGGTCCCACGAAATCCCGTACAGATGCTGGTTGTTGAGGGAGTGCCGGAACACGGGGGCGGCCGGGTCGGACAGCCGCCACACCCGGATCTCGGCACCGCCCGCCGTCGCGAGGAAGGTGCCGTCCGGGGTGAACGCGGCCCGCCCCGCGCCCGGTTCGTCGAGGTGGGCGATCTCGCGGGCGGCCCCGGTGTCCCACACCGTCACGCCGGACTCCGAGAGCGCGGCGAGCCGGTCACCGCCGGCGCCGAACACCAGGGCCGTCGCTTCCGCCTCCTCGCACAGGCCCCGGTCGCGGTCCCAGGGGCCGGGGCGGACGCGGTGGCGGGCGATGTCCCAGACGTGCGGGGAGCCGCCCTCGGGGCAGACGGCGACCAGGCGGCCGTCGGCGCTCACGGCCGGGGTCACCAGGCCCGCCGCCCGGCCCTCGAACAGCACTTGGCCGTCGGTGACGGACCGCAGGCTCACCCGGTCGTCGTCGATGTCGCTCACGACGTAACCGCCCGCCGCGATGTCCGTGACCGAGGTGAAGGGGAGCGGGCGAGGGTCGCCGGTCCAGCGGCCGGTGGCCGTGTCCCACAGGCGGATGCCGGTGTCCCCGGAGATCGCGAGGACCCGGCCGTCGGGGCCGGCGGCGAGCACCTCGCCGGGCGGCAGCGGTCCGGAACCTGTGCCGCGGAGCCCGGCCACGTCCCAGGTCCGCCAGGTGCGGCCGTCGGCGCTGAGCAGCGTACGGCCGGAGTCGGCGAGGAAGCGCGCCGGACCGTCTCCGGGCGCCGGGTCGGTGAAGACGGCGTGTTCCGCCTGGGCGAGGGAGCCGAGGAGCGCCCGGCGGGCCTCCGGGAGCGGCGAGACGCGCCAGGCGGCGACGCTCAGCAGCATCGCGGTGCGCGGGTCGGTCGTCCGCATCGCGTCGGCGACGTCCGCGACCCGGCGCGCGGCGGTGTCGGTGCGCTGGCGCACGTTGTCGACGCTCAGGTGCCAGGCGGCCAGCCCGCCCGTCAGGGCCACCGCCAGTACGGCGGACAGCGCGGCGACCAGGACGCGGGAGCGCCGGGTGGTGCGGGCGGCGGACCGGGACTCCGCCCGGCGGGCCGCGAGCGCCGCGTCGAGGAACTCCCGCTCGGGCGGGGTGAGCCGGCCCCCCTCCCCGGCCGGCTCCCCGGCGACCAGATCCCTGGCGAACAGTTCCTCGGCGCGGGCCAGCCTGCTGCCCCGGACCAGCGCGCCCGGGTCACGGTCGTGCTCCAGCCAGAGCCGGACCTCCTCGGCCAGTCGCCGATGGTGTTCCAGCCACTCCCGGTCCGCCTCGATCCACTGGCACAGCCTCGGCCAGCAGGTGATCAGCGCCTCGTGGGCGAGCTGGACGCCGTCCTCGTCGACGGTGACCAGACGGGCGCGGGCCAGCCGGTCCACCACCACGGGCACATCCGGATCGGTCGCCGACTCGGCCAGCTCGGCACGGGTCAGCGGGCGCCGGGTGTCGGCGCTGCCCTGCCCCGGCTCGACCATCCGCAGCAGCAACCGGCGGGCACTGCCCGCCTGCGCGGGGGTCAGCTGCCCGTACACCTCCTCGGCGCTCGCCGCGATCGCCCCGCGCACCCCGCCCGCCGCCTCGTACGCGGCCAGCGTCAGCAGCCGGCCCCGGCGGCGGCGCCAGGTCTCCAGCAGTACGTGCGACAGCATCGGCAGCGCGCCCGGCCGGTCGAGGACCTCCTCGACGATCCGCGCGGTCAGCTCCCGTTCGACCAGCAGCCCGACGGCCGCCGCCGGCCGGGTCACCGCCTCCCGCAGTTCGTCCGCCGTCATCGGCCCGACCAGCAGCCCGGCCCCGCCGAGCGCGTCCGCCAGTTCCCGGTGCTCGGCGCAGCGGGCGTAGAAGTCGGCGCGTACGGACACGAGTACCCGCAGCCGGCTGTCCGGGTTCCGGGCGGCCAGCAGGAGATCGATGAACCGGGTCCGCTCGGCGCGGTCGTGGCAGAGGGTGAAGACCTCCTCGAACTGGTCGACCACCACCCAGCTCTCCGGCTCGTCCTCGGCCGGGGTCAGCAGCTGCCCGTATGTCTCGGCGGGCCGCTCGCCGGGCGTGAACACCCGCAGCTCGGCGTGGCCGGTGTCGCACTCCTCCTGGAGGCGGGGTATCAGCCCGGCCCTCAGCAACGACGACTTCCCGCTCCCGGACGCCCCGAACACCATCGCGAACCGGTGCTCCCGCACCAGCCGCAGGAGTTCGCCGACCAGATCGTCCCGCCCGAAGAACAGCTCCCGGTCGCCCTGCTCGAAGGGGGCGAGCCCCCGGTAGGGCGCCGCGGCCTCCCCGTCCTCGTCCCGGGCGGCGGACGCCACCTCGTCCTCGGCGTCCTTCCAGCGCGGCTCCCACTCGACCGGGTCGCCCCCGCACGCCCGCACATACCCCTGGACCACCGCGAGCGACGGCAACCGCTCGCCGCGCGCCGCCTCGGACAGGGTCGCCGCGGAGAATCCGGCGGCCTCGGCCATCCGCCGGTACGAGGGTCCGCCCGCCGTCCGCCGCAACTCCCGCAGCTCATGAGCGAACCGCTGCACCGGACCCGCCTGCGGGTCCACCGGTCTCTCCGGACGCCCCATGAGCTCCACCCTCCCCATCCCCGTACCGCACAGGAGCCACATCACAGGGGAAAACGGGCCGAACGCCATACCTGTTCACAACGAAAACGGACGGGGCGGTGAAAACGAACTCCCGGCGACGGAATTGAACGGCCCGGTGAAAGGGGTGCCAGTCAACTTTCCGGCTGCCAGTGTCGGTCCCGCCAGCCGGACTCACGGCACGACCGAGCCGTCTTACCGGCACGACCCAGTGGAGAGCACCCGCACATGTTCAAGGCATCCACGCACAACGGCAGGACTTCCCGTCTCGCCAGGGCCGCGCTCATCGCGGTCAGCGCCGGCGCACTGACCGTCGGCATCTCGACGAACGCGTCGGCCGCGATCCTGAACCCCCTGCCGGAGAACGCGAGCACCTTCCAGAAGAAGTACCAGCCGCTCTGGGACTACGACTCGGACAGCTGCTTCCCCGCGGCGGCCGTCGACGCGAGCGGCAAGCTCAACGGCGGTCTCAACAACAGCGGCTCGATCACCGGCGGCTGCCGGACCGACCACCTCGGCAAGGCCAACACGTACTCGCAGGGCTGGTGCAAGAACGGCTGGTGCGCGTACGTCTACGGGCTCTACTTCGAGAAGGACCAGACGCTTGCCGGCGCCGACGCCTTCGGCCACCGCCACGACTGGGAGTCCGTCGTGGTCTTCCAGAAGCAGGGCGAGGAGAGCCCCCGCTTCCTGTCCGCCTCCCGGCACGGCGGTTACAGCACCCACCCGATCAACGAGGTGCCGATGGGCCGGCTGCCGGGCGAGGCGAACTACAACCGCGTCGAGATCGTCTACCACAAGGACGGCGCGAGCACGCACGCCTTCCGCTTCGCCAAGTGGGGCGAGACCCCGGTGGCCTGGGGCGACGGCGGCTGGGACCACCCGGCCCTGGTCACCATGGAGAACATGGACAAGACCCCGCGCGACCAGCTCTGGAACTCCAAGTGGGGCGACGCCAACTTCCCGCTGACCGGCAACCTCCAGAGCAACATCAACAAGGCCCGCAACGCCGACAGCAGGGCCGCCGCCGCCATCCCCGCGTTCTGACACGCGGGTTGGTGACACCCGGGTACGTGAAACACGGCCCGGCATGAGCCGCCGCCGGTGGGACCGTTGCTCCCCCGCCCCGTCCCACCGGCGGCACCCCCTCCCCCCTCCTCCCTGTCCGCGTCCCGGGCACGGGCATACGCTGCCCACGTGACCTCTCCCGCCGCCCGCACCGCGCTCGACCTCACCGCCGACCTGCCGGTCCCGGCGCTGGAGGACCTCTACCGCGACCTGCACCGCCACCCCGAACTGTCCCTGGCGGAACACCGCACGGCGGGCCTGCTGGCGGACTCCCTCCGAAAGTCCGGCTACGAGACGACGGAGGGCGTGGGCGGCACCGGTGTCGTGGGCGTCCTGCGCAACGGCGACGGCCCGACGGTCCTGCTCCGCGCCGACCTGGACGCGCTCCCCGTCCCGGAGGAGACCGGCCTGCCGTACGCCTCCACCGTCCCCGGCGTGATGCACGCCTGCGGCCACGACCTGCACGTGACCTGGCTGGCGGGCGCCGCCCAGGCCCTGTCGGCGGGCCGGGACACCTGGAACGGCACGCTGGTGCTGGTCGGCCAGCCCGGCGAGGAGACCGGCGAGGGCGCGCGGGCGATGCTGGCCGACGGCCTGTACGACCGTTTCCCGCGCCCGGAGGCGCTGCTGGCGCAGCATGCGGCGCCGGGTCCGGCCGGCCTCTACCCGCACGTCCCGGGCCTGATCATGTCGGCCTCGACGGACGTCGACATCGTCGTGCACGGCCGGGGCGGTCACGGCTCCCGCCCGGAGACGACGGTCGACCCGGTGGTGACGGCGGCGTACCTCGTCACGCGTCTCCAGTCGGTCGTCTCGCGCGAGATCGCGGCCCGCGACTCCGCCGTCCTGACGGTCGGGGTGATCGAGGCGGGCACCCGGCACAACATCATCCCGGCGACGGCCCGAATCGCCCTGAACCTGCGCACCCAGTCCGACGACGTACGCGACCGCATGCTGGCCGCGATCAGGCGGATCGCCCAGGGCGAGTGCCTGGCGGCGGGCTGCCCGAGCGAGCCGGAGATCCGCGTCGGCGCGACCTTCCCGCTGACCGTCAACGACGTGCCCCTGGACGAGCGGGTGGCCTCTGTCCACCGCGAGGTGTTCGGCGCGGGCACGGTATTCGACCCCGGGCCCGCCATGGGCAGCGAGGACTTCGCCCACCTGGCGACGGACGGACTCCCGTACTCGTACTGGTTCGTGACGACCACACCGGGCGACGTGTGGAACGCGGCGGAGGGCGGCGACGACCTGATGGCGAGACTCGCGGCGGTCCCGAGCAACCACAGCCCCCTGTTCGCACCGGACCTCTCGACGGTCGCCCCAGGGGTACGGACGCTGGTCTCGGGGGCGCTGACGGTGCTGTCGGGAGATGCCTAACCCGGCACGTGCTGGGCAGCCCGCTCCCCGAGCCGCTCCAGCCGCCGCTCGGCATGCCGTAGGGCACCTTCGCGTCGGCCGGGCACCCGGCGCCTCAACTCGACGACCACCGGGCCCAGTTCACGCGCGTCGGCGCTCTCACCGAGGCTCGTCCACTGGTGGTGGGCCCGGTCCACGGCCGCCTCGACGGCAGGCGCGTCCGGCGCCTGCCCGGCGCTGAGCCGGGTACCGGCGACGGTCAGCCAGGCCCGGCAGCTCCGGGCCGGATCCCCGGCGAACATCGCGAGATCGGCCCGGACCTCGGTCCAGTGCAACGCCTCCTCGGAACCACGCCCGTACTCCCGAAAGGCAGCCTGCTCCCACTGCGCGGCGCACGCGTCGGCGTCACCGTGACGGCCGGCCTGGACGGCGGAGGTGATGAAGGAGTGCGGATCGCTGTCCGGTGCGACCTCGTCGCCGGTCGGCGCCAGCCCGTCCGGTGCCTGTTGAGCACCGGCCCGCACCTTCAGCCCGTCCGGTGCCTGTTGAGCGCCGGTCGGCGTTTTCAGCCCGTCCGGCGTTTGAGGACGAGCGCCTTCAGCGCGAACCGGGGGTCTGGGGGCGGAGCCCCCAGGTACGGATGGGACGGGTAGGGGCGGCGGGGGCGAAACAGATCCGGCGCTCCCAGCACCCGCCCCGGCCAACGCGTCCCAGGCCAGCACCACATCGCCGAAGGCAACCCCCTCCGACGACAACCGCCCAAGCGCCTGCTGATGCAACTGCCCGTCCTCAGGCCGATGCCCGCTACGCAGAATCGTCGCAACCGTCTTCATATACGTCGGCACAGCCACCACCCGCCGAGGCGGCGGCGGAGCAACCCTCCCGTACACACTCACCCCACGCCCCGCGTCGAACACCCGCCCAGTGACGTACTGCCACGCGGCCGCATCGGCATGCAGGTCGAGAAAGAGCGTCGTCGTCCCCGGCGCCCGCAGCCGCAACTCCTCGGCGATCCAGTGCCAGGGGAACGCCGTGTAGCGGACCGTCGCGGGGGTCGTACGCGCCAGGGCGAGATGCGGAAGGTGCTGCTTGCGGTCGAGTTGGAGCTGCCCGGTGAGGAAGACGGTGAGCGGCCCGGGAGTCACCGCGGCGGCACGCAGCCGGGTCAGCACGGCCTGCGGCTCCAGCGGGTCGGCGAGTTCGACGACGTTCGCCGTGTCGGTGCCGGCCAGCACGGCGGGGGCGACGGCGGCAAGGACGGGCAGCACGGACGCCGCGTCCACGAGACATCCCTTGCCCACGGGCGAGGCGGCGAGCAGCAGCGCGGTTCCGGTCGTCGAGCCGGGCGAACCCGTTGGTCCGGCCATGGTCCCTCCCCTCACGTCCTTCACGTCCCTCACGGCGGTCGTGGCGCTCATGTGTCTGGACAGCACCGTAACCGGTGCGACTGCGAAGGGGGATTGGCGGTACGGCTATGGCCGTCTATGGACGGCTTGTACCGGCGGCCGGGTCCGCCCTGCGCACCGCGAACACCGTCGTGTCGTCGGCGAGACGCCCCCCGCTGTGCCGAAGGGTGCCGTCCCGGACGAACGCCACCAGGCGCCGCGGGTCGGCGATGCGCGGATCGACGGCGACGGCATCGGCGACGCGTTCACGCAGGGGGAAGAAGGTGCCGTCGGCGTCCCGGGCCTCGGTGACGCCGTCGGTGACGAGGAGCAGGGTCTCCGCGGCGGCCAGCGGCACCCGGACCACGGACGGCAGCCCGCCGTCGCCCGGGGTCAACTCGCTGAGCCCGAGCGGGAGTCCGTCCCCCGGCGGCAGGCTCCGTACACCGTCGGGCGACACGATCAGGGAAGGCTCGTGACCGAAGTTGACGACCTCGACCTCGGCAGCGAACCCGCCGGCCGTCGCCCGCCGCTCCTCGGGGAAGCCGATGAGGACAGCGGTGGCGAACCGGTCACCCTCCACCAGACCGCCCTCCTCCCGGCCACCCTCGTCACGGCCCAGGGCTGCCCGGTAGCGGACGTGCCGCAGCATCCGTACCTCCAGGCGTTCCGCGACGGTCGCGAGCGCCGGCTCGTGGTACGCGGACTCCCTGAACGTGCTGAGCAGGGCCGCCGCCGCCTCCACCGCGTCGAGCCCCTTGCCCTGCACGTCGCCGATGAGGACCCGGGTGCCGTGCGGGCCGGGCTGGATGTCGTAGAAGTCGCCGCCGACCCGGGCGACGGCGTCGGCGGCGAGATACACCGCCGCGTGGTCGAGGCCGCCCCAGCCCGGCGGCAGCGGGCGCAGCACCGTGCGCCGGGTGGTCTCGACGACGTCCCGCATGTGCAGCATGCGCCGCTCACCGCGCAGCCGGACCATGCAGGCGAGGACGGCGAGCAGCCCGCCGATGGCGACGAGGATGAAGTCGGGCAGCCCGGTCTGGTACTGGTGGGGCCAGGCACCGTCGACGAAGACGTAGGTGCCCAGGGACAGGACGGCGAAGACGACGGTCCCGGCGACCCCGCAGAGCGCGGCGGCGATCCCGGGCACCAGCACGATCCAGGAGATGATCCGGAACTCGCCGGTGGTGTTCCAGTCGAGAACCGCGATCACGATGAGCAGCACCAGCGGCGGCACCCAGCCGACACGGCGCCCGGCGACGACGGGCGACGAGAAGGCGGGGCCCTCGTCGCGAACCACCGGACCCACCGGACCCACCGGGCCCAACGGCTTCATGGAATTCAGCGAAACACGGCTGGACCCCCCTGTCGACTTGCCAGCGGACCTCTCCAGGTGTGCTCTGGAGGGCGGGGGCGAGGAGAGAGAGGAATGACTCTCATGGCTCAGGCAACGTCCGGCATCCCCGGCAAGGCCGGGACTCCCGACATCTTCAGCGCGCGGGCCCACCTGGCCGCGAACCGGGCCCTGCCCGTCGTACTCGGGCTGGTCTACGGCTTCTGGGCCGCGGCCAACCGGCGCGGCGGCGGTCCCATCACCGGCTGGAACGTCCTGTTCGGCTTCGTCAGCGCGCTGGCGTTCATGGCGGTGTTCATCGGCGTACGGGCGGTGGCGCCACGACTGCGTCGCGAGTTGCACGCGGTGGCGTGGGGCGCGTTCGCCGGGGTCGCGTTCGGGTTCGTCTACAGCCAGACCGGAGCGAGTGTGCTGCGGTCGGCCGGGAACTCACTGGCGGTCGCGGCATCCGTGTCCGCGGTGCTGTTCTACCGCTATTACACCCACGAGGACGCGGCCGGTCACCGGGTGAGCTGACCGAGCTGAGAGCCGAGTCGGCTCGGCTCGGCTCGGCTCGGCTCGGCTCTCAGCCGAAGGTGACGTTCCAGTTGAAGCTGAACGACCCCGAGGCGCTCCAGTGGCCGTCGTCCTTCCACTCCGGGCACGGGTCGGTGCAGGTCGGCACCGACCGGTGCCCGGTGTCGATGTAGACGGCGCTCGCCCATGCGTTCACGCCGGGCAGCCAGTACCAGTACGGGTTCCCGCGCACGGTCTGCCCGACGACCGAGCACTCGACGCGCCCGTGGCTGCCCGGGGCGAGCCGTGCGACGACCCGCGAGTGGGTGGTCGGCTGCTGCCGTACGTTCAGCTCGCCGGCGGAGACGACGGTGCCCCGGACCCCGGAGCCGTCGGAGCCGTGGGAGCCCGCAGGCGCGGCGGCCATCGCCGTACCGACGGGTACGGCCAGGATTCCGCCGGTGAACAGGGCCGCGGTCAGGGTCCGCAGAGCCGGGGTGGTGCGCATATCTGCCTCCTCATCCCCGAAAACCCCCGTGTGTCCCGTGTCTCCCTCTCCCCAAAACCAGGAAACACCCGTTCGGGTGAACGCTCCACCGGAGGCTCCCCGCCGAGGCTTGTCCCGCACGCCCATATGCAGTCATATACAGTCAACCGGCTCGCGCTCCCGGCCCCCGGGGCCTTGCCTGGAGGGGTGACCCATCGCCTCCGGAGCGCCCTGTCGGCCGTCCTCATCGCCCTCGCGTGCTTCCTGCTGCCCTTCGGCGCGGTCTCGGCCTGGGCGGCGTACGGGCTCGCCGACACCGACCGCTACGTCACCACGATGGCGCCGCTCGCCCGGAATCCGTACATCCAGGACGCCATCGCGGACAACGTCGGCGCCGGGATCGTGCACGCCGTCGACGTCGGCCCGCTGGAAGGCACCGTCAACCACTTCGTGCAGGACGCGGTGCACTCCTTCACCCGCACCGAGGCCTTCCGCACGGCCTGGGACACGGCGAACCGCGCGACCCACCAGGCCGTGCTGCGGGCCCTGCGCAACGACCCGAACAGGCAGCGCCCCTACGGCAGTTACGGCGGCGAGGCGGCCGTCACGATCGACCTCGCGCCCGTCACCGCCCAGGTCAAGCGGCAACTCACCGTTGACCACGTGCCGTTGGCGAACCGCATCCCCGTCGCGCACACCGAGGTCGCGGTCCTGCCCGCGCAGGATCTCGTGCCGCTCCGGAAGGGTTTTCGCGTGCTCGAAGTCGCCGGTTTCTGGCTTCCGGTGACGGCCGGCGTCCTCGCCGTCGCCGGTATCGCGCTCGCCGTCCGGCGCCGCCGGGCGATCACGGCGACCGCGCTCGGCACGGCCCTCGGCGGGGCGCTGCTCGGCGTCGCCCTCGCGGTCGCCCGCCGTCTCACCCTCACCGACCTGCCGCCGGGCGTCTCCGCACCGGCCGCCGGCGCCGTCTACGACGCCCTGACGGCCACCCTCCGTACCGTCTCCTGGCTGCTGCTCGCCCTCGGCCTCGTCGTGGCCCTCGGCATGTGGGTCACGGAGCGGTACGGCCCCGCCGGGCGATCGCGGCGAGCGTCCGCAACGCCCGTTCCAGTTCCGCTTCCGGAGCCGACGCGAGCCCGAGTCTGACGGCGTCCGGCACTCGCTGCGGGCCCACGGCGAAGGCGTTCCCCGGCGTGACGGCGATGCCGTGCGCCGCAGCGGCGGCCGTGAAGGTGTCCGCCCGCCAGGACGCGGGCAACTCCCACCACGCGTAGTAGGCGTTCGGATCCGACCGCACGGCGCCCCCGGCCGCCGCCAACTCCCTTGCCAGCAGCCGCTGTCGACGTGCCGCGTCAGCCCGCTTGGCGGCCACGAGCCGCGCCACGGTCCCGTCCTCGACCCACCGCACACCGGCCTCCAGCGCGAACCTCCCCGCACTCCACCCACCCGACCGCACGGCCGACGCGACCGCTTCCGCCCGGTCCGGCGGTACGACGAGGAAGCCCACGGTGAGCCCGGGCGCGACCCGCTTGGACAACCCGTCGACGACATGGGCCAGTTCGGGAACATGAGCGGCGAGGGGCTCGCCCACCTCGGTGAGGAACGACCAGATCCGGTCCTCCACCACCGGAAGACCCAAGTCCCGCACCACGCCCGCGAGTTCAAGCTTCCGCATGTCCCGCATCGTCACCGACGTCGGGTTGTGCAGCGTCGGCTGGACGTACAGCGCAGACAGGGGAGCGGTGCGGTGGGCGGCGACGAGGGCGTCGGGCCGCAGACCGTCCTCGTCCATGGCGAGCGGGACGAGGGTGATACCGAGGCGGTCGGCGATCTCCTTGACCAGCGGGTACGTCAGCACCTCGACGCCGACCCGGCCGCCTGGCCGGACCAGGGAGGCGAGGGCGGCGGCGATCGACTGCCGGGCGTTGCCGGTGAACAGGACACCGTCGGGGTCGGGCCGCCAGCCCGGGGTCGCGAGCAGTCCGGCCGCTGCCGACCGGGCCTCGGCGGTGCCGGTGGCGGGCGCCGGGCGGAGCGCCTCGGTGAGCACGTCCGGGCGCAGAAGAGGCGCGAGGGCCGGGGCGAGCAGCTCCGACTGGCCCGGCGCGGACGGGTAGTTGAGCTCCAGGTTGACCGCCGTGACCTCGGTGTTCACCGCTGGTTCGGCGAGGGCGCGCCCGGCCGGGGCGTGCGGTGCGGCCCGGACGAACGTGCCGCGTCCGACCTCACCGACGACCAGTCCGCGCCGCACCAGTTCGCCGTACACCCGCCCGGCCGTCGAGCCCGCGATACCGCGCCGACGCGCGAACGCCCGCTGCGGAGGCAGCCGTTCGCCGGGACGGAGCCGTCCGGCGACGATGTCGTCGGCTATGCGGTCGGCGAGGCGCCGGTAGTCGTCGTCCATGTTTCCCCCGTACCCGTTCCCGTTCCCGTACCTGTTCTGGTACCCGTTCTCGCACATTGCACCGAGGGCAAAGAGCTTATTGCACCGAGGGGTTGAGTCGGCCTAGGGTCGTGCACATGCCCACCTACACCCCTCTCGCGACGAATACCCCTAGTACCCCCAATACCCCTCTTGCTCCTCTTGTTCTCGTCCATGGCCACCCCTTCGACCACACGATGTGGAACCCGCAGATCGATGCGTTCTCCGCCACCCGTCGGGTGATCGCCCCCGACCTGCGCGGTTACGGCGTCTCCCGGATGCCCCTCGATACCGCCACCCCGCTCTCGCGGTTCGCGCAGGACATCGAGGAGTTGCTCGACGAGGAGGGGGTGAAGTCGTGCGTGCTCGTCGGGCTGTCGATGGGCGGCCAGATCGTCATGGAGTGCTGCGCCCGCTTCCCGGAGCGCGTCCGGGGCGTCGTCCTCGCCGACACCTTCCCCGCGCCGGAGACACCGGAGGGCCGCCTCACCCGCAACGCCATGGCCGACGAGCTGCTCGCCGAGGGCATGCGCGGGTACGCCGACGAGGTGCTGGAGAAGATGGTGTCCCCGTCGGCCGACGCGGGCGTCAAGGCCCACGTCCACCGCATGATGACGGCCACCGACCCCCGGGGCGCGGCGGCGGCACTCCGGGGCCGGGCAGAGCGCCCCGACTACCGCCCCCTCCTCTCCACGCTCACCGTCCCGGCGCTGGTCGTCGTGGGCGCCGACGACGAGTTCACCCCGGTCTCCGACGCCGAGGCCATGCACACGGCGCTCCCCGACTCCACGCTCCACGTGATCGGGCACGCGGCCCACATGCCCAACCTGGAACGCCCGGGGGAGTTCAACGAAGCCCTGGCCGGCTTCCTGGCGACACGCATCGACACGGCCCCCTGAAAAGGGCACGGCGATAATGGGGCCATGTTCCGCGAGCTTCCCATCGGCCTCACACCTCCCGACTGGCTGGTGCGGAATCTCCGGCCCCAGCCGGCCCCTCCCGTCAACCGCCCCGCCGTGGCCCGCGCCGCCATCGCCATGTCCCTGCCCCTGGCCGTCGGCCTCGCCACCGGCCACGCCGCCTACGGCGCCCTCGCCTCCATGGGCGCCCTCTCCGGCGTCATCGGGGACACCGCCGACGCGTACAGGATGCGCCTCCTCAAGATCGCGGTCCCCCAGCTCTTCGGCGCGCTCGGCGTCACCCTCGGCGCGCTCGTGTACGGCCAGGGCTGGACCGCCGTCGTCGCCGTCACCGGCGTGGCCCTCGTCTCCGGGATGATCTCGACGATCGGCGCGGTGGCCTCCGTGTCCGGGCTGCTGCTGCTCCTCAACTCCCTGATCGGCGCCGGGCTGCCGCTGCCGGGGGCGTGGTGGCTCGCGCCGGTCCTGATGGCCGGGGGCGGGCTGCTCGTCCTCGTGCTGGCGCTCCTCGCCTGGCCGCTGCGGTCGGGCGTGCCGGAACGGGTGGCGGTCGCGGAGACCTATCGCAAGGTCGCCGAACTCCTCGCCGCCGGCACCACCGACGGCTACGAGGACGCCCGGTACGCCGTCACCCAGTCCCTCAACACGTCGTACGACCTGGTCCTCGCCCGGCGCGCCCGCCACCACGGCCGCAGCCCCGAACTCGTGCGCCTGCTGGCCCAGTTGAACGCGATCACCCCGGTCATCGAGGCCGCCCCCGCCGCCCACCAGGCCGGCCGGCCGCTGCCGCCCGAGGTCCCGCAGGCGGTCCGTCACCTCGCCGACGCCGTCGAGACCGGCTACGGCGGCCCCCTGGGGCTGGACATCCCCGCCCCGGCCGACCAGACCTCCCGCGCCGTCGAACAGGCGCTGCGGCACACCGTCGAGGTGGTCGGCAGCCGCTCCCCCGACCTGCGTACCGCCGTCGCCGACGACGACCGGCTCGGCCGCCCTGCCACCCTGCGCGCCCGCGCCGTCCGCTCGGCACGGGACGTCGTCCTGTCCGGCGACTCCTGGCGCTACGGACTGCGCCTCGCACTCTGTATCGGCCTCGCGCAGGTGCTGGTCTCGATCGTCCCGGTGCCGCGCTCGTACTGGGTGGCGCTGACGATCACCTTCGTCCTGAAGCCCGACCTGGGCTCCGTCTTCTCCCGGGCACTGCTGCGCGCCCTCGGCACGGTCGCGGGGCTGGTGATCGCGGCGGGGGTGCTCGTCCAGGTGCCGCGCGGCTGGTGGGACGTACCCGTGATCATGCTGCTGGCCACCCTGATGCCGGCGCTGACCCCACGCGGGTACGGCTACCAGACGGCCGCCATCACCCCGGTGATCCTCCTGCTCTCCGACGTCCTCAACCACCAGGGCGCCGCCCTGCTGCTGCCCCGGCTCCTCGACTCCCTCATGGGCTGCGGTATCGCCCTGGTCGCCGGGTACCTGCTGTGGCCGGAGAGCTGGCACACCCGCGTGGGCGTCCGCCTCGCCGACGCGGTCGCGGACACGGCACGCTATGTGGAATCGGCGTTCCGCGCCGACACCGAGGGCGCCGTCCGGGCCCGGATGCGGCGGCGCCTGTACCGCGATCTCTCCGTCGTCCGTACGGAGTTCCAGCGCGCCCTGACCGAACCGCCGCCCACCGGACGGCGGGCGGCGGCGTGGTGGCCCCTGGTCGTCGCGGTGGAGCGCATCGTCGACGCGACGACGGCGGCCCGGGTCCACATCAAGCAGGGCGCCAAGCCGCCGTCCGAGGCGGAGATCGGCCAAGTCGTCACCCAGCTCCGGGAGTTGTCGGACGGACTGCGCCGGGTCGAGACGCTGTACGCGGTGCGTACGGACCTCAGCGGACCGGCGGACAGCGTGCTGGAGCCCCTGCGGCAGGAGGTGGCGGCGGCGAGGGCGATCACCTCGCCCAAGTGACCGCCGGGGAAAGGGCGCGCGGACCGTCCCTGTGCAGAGGGACGGCCCGCGCTCGTGGGGGGTGGGACTGGGGGGTACTGGAGGTACATGTGGCGGTACTGGGGGGGTACTCGGAGGTGCTGGGGTCTAACGCATGGCCGCCGCGAGGCCGTTGGCCCACAGCTGGTTCAACCAGGTCGCGTAGGGAACTGGCCTCCCGGGCCCGGACCGCGTACAGGATGCGTGTCGCCGCCCCGGGGTTGAGTACGCCGGGGACCAGTGCGCCCAAGACCGTTCGGGGCGTGCGGCTGAATGGGATCACTCCCTCTCGGTCCACAGGAACGGTGAGTCAGTCGGTCGTATCGTGAGTGTCGGCGCCTGTGCGGCGGCTGTGATGATGGCAAGACGCGATAGCCCGGCCCTATCACCGATTTAGTGCGTCTGTCGGAACGCGAGGTTCCGGCCTAGGGTTCGATGGCATGGACATGAATATGTGCATGCGCATGATTCGCGGTGCGGAGCTGCTCTCATGGAGCTAGAGGTGAGGCACCTTCGGGCGCTGTGCGCCATAGCCGACACCGGCAGCCTGCACCGGGCCGCCCGCCAACTGGGCGTGGCCCAACCCTCGTTGAGCACCCAGTTGCGCCGGATCGAACAGGAACTGGGCGGCGAGCTGTTCACCCGCACCCGGACCGGCTGCCGCCCGACACCGCTCGGCCGGGTCGTCCTGAGCCGGGCCCGTCCCCTGGTGGCGGAGCTGCGCTCCCTGGTCACCGAGGCGAGGGCCGCCGCGACGGAGAGACCTCAGCTGCGCATCGGCTCGACGGCCAGCCGGGCCCTGTCGGGCTGGCTGCGCCGGCTCCGGCAGCGCCAGCAGGAGCCGGCGCTCCGCATGGACGTCTCCGCGAACGCGCTGCTGCGCATGGTGGCCGACGGCAGGCTCGACGTGGCGTTCGTGCACGAGGTCGAGGGCTGCCCGCTCAGAGTCCCCGACGGCCTCAGCCTGCGCGTACTGGTCGACAGGGAACCCCAGTTCGTGTCCCTGCCCGCCGACCATCCGGCCGCCGCGAGACCGGTCGTCCACCTCTCCGAGCTGGCCGACGACCGCTGGATGGCCGACGAGACGGTCGACGGCGAGTTCGACGCCGTACTGCGCATGCTGCACACCGCCGGCCTCAACCCCCGTGTCCTGCACGGCGATTACCACACCACGGCCTCGCTGGTGGCGACCGGCGAGGTCGTCACCGTCTGCCAGGCGACCTGTCTGCCCCGCCCCGAGATGGCGGTACGCCGGCTGCACGGCGACCCGCTCGGCGTACGACTGCTGCTGGCGGCCCGCACGGAGACCGAGCTGGACTGTGTGCATCCGGCGCTGGCGGAGGCGTACGAGGAGGTGGCACGACAGGCACCGGCGTACCGGGAGTGGCTGGCACAGAGGGATGCGAAACCCCCGGTGCCGGCCCTCCCGTAGACCCTTTCGCGGCTCAGACGCCGATGTCGCAGCCGTCCGTACGCCACACGGCGACGACCGCCGGGCGGACGATCTTCCCCGGTCCGTCGGGCCAGGTGCTGGCGGGCTTCTCCACCGAGGCGCCGTCGATCTCGCCCGGGTGCTGCACGGCGACGAGCACCTGCCGCTCCCCGACGACCGGCCCGCAGGTCTCGGCGCCGGTCGGCACGGTCAGGAACTGCTTGAGCTCACCGCGCCGAGCACCCTTGGTCGCGACCCCGAACAGCCCGTCGTGTGAACCGAGTTGATTGCCGTCCGAGGAGATCCACAGGTTGCCGTGCCGGTCGAAGGCGACGTTGTCCGGGCAGGAGATCGGGCTGACGTCGTCCTTCGGGAAGCCCGCGAAGTAGGTGGCGGGGTCGTTCGGGTCACCGGCGACCAGGAAGAGCGACCAGGCGAACGAGGTGCTCTCGGCCCGGTTCCACCGCTCGGTGAGTTCGAGGATCTGCCCGTGCTTGTTGGAGTTGCGCGGGTTGGCCTCGTCGGCGGCGGCGAAGCCGGCCTTGCCCCGGTTGGAGTTGTTGGTGAGGGCGACATAGACCTTGCCGGTGACCGGGTTGGGCTCGATGTCCTCGGGCCGGTCCATCTTGGTCGCGCCGACCTTGTCACCGGCGAGCCGCGTGAAGACGAAGACCTCCTCGGCGGTCATGCCGTCGACGTGCGAGACGGCGCCCTTGGCGGTGGCGGTCGCCAGCGGAATCCACGTACCGCCGCCGTCGAACTCACCGTCGGCGGGCAGCTTCCCGCTGCCGTCGATCTCGATGGCGGGGGAGTCACCGGTGAGCTTGGCGACGTACAGCGTGCCCTCGTCGAGGAGCGAGAGGTTGTGCTCACGGACGGAGCGCGAGCTGCCCTCCCGCATCCGCTTGCTGCTCACGAACTTGTAGAAGTAGTCGAAGCGCTCGTCGTCGCCGGTGTAGACGACGGGACGCCCGTCGGAGGTCATCCGGATGGTGGCGGCCTCGTGCTTGAAGCGTCCCAGCGCGGTGTGCTTGCGGGGCGTGGAGGAGGGATCGTAAGGATCGAACTCCACCACATACCCGAACCGGTGGACCTCGTTGGGCTCCTGGGCGACGTCGAACCGCTTGTCGAACCGCTCCCACTTGCGCTCGGTGGCGCCGGTACCGATGCCGTAACGCTTGTCGGTGTCCCGGGAGGCGCCCGCGAAGTACTGGTTGAAGTTCTCCTCACCGTGCAGGGTCGTCCCCCACGGCGTGGTGCCCCCGGAGCAGTTGTTGAGCGTGCCGAGAGCCTTCCGCCCGGTCGGGTCGGCGGAGGTCTTGAGGAAGTCGGACCCGGCGGCCGGCCCGGTGATCCGGAACTCGGTGGTGGCGGTGATCCGGCGGTTGAGCGGGTGGCGGAGTACGGGGGTGAGCTTGCCGGTACGCCGGTCGCCCTCGACCACGACGGCGGACAGCCCGTGCGCGGCCCAGGCGACCTCGACCTGCTCGCGGGTCGGGTTGGCGGGGTCGTAGCCGCGGAACATCAGGATCTCGTCGGTGTACTCGTGGTTGGCGACCAGGAGCTGCTGGTTCCCGTGGAGGGGGAGCAGGGCGAGGAAGTCGTTGTTGTACCCGAACTGTCCGGCCTGCGCGGCGGCGGTCTGGTTCTCCGGGTCGAAGGCGGGGGCACCCCGGAGGATGGGCTCGCCCCAGCGGATGACCACGTTCTGGCCATACCCGCCGGGGACGGTCACGGCGTCGGCGGTGTTGGGCGCGACGGGACTGAAGCGCAGGCCACGCGGCACGGAGGAGTGCGTGTGGTGGGGGTGGTGGGGGTGGCCGACGGAGTTCGATGCGCCGGTGGCGGCTTCCGCACTCTGCGCGCCGAGGCCGCCCACGGCGGTACCGGTCGCGGTGGCCACGGTGACGACAGCGGCGGCGCGCATCACGGAACGGCGACCGAGGGCACCGGCGATCACATCGCCGACGTACTCGTTGGCGCTGGTGTTGGGAACCTCGTGGAAGCAGGCGTCACCACACCGGAAACGGCAGGTCATCGCGGACCGCCCGCCGGGATGCGATCCGGACGGTGACCCGATCAACGGCAGCAGCTTGCGCACTTTACTCTCCCCTGAACTTCCCTATACGTGCCTTTGGTGTCAGCGCGACGCTAGGGGGACGGGGGTGCGGGGGTGGGGACGCCAAATGAACGACGGGTGAACCCGTGGGAGCGGTAAGGGGGTTGGGCGTGCGGGGAAGCTGTGGAAGAGAGCCGCTGGAAGCCCGTGGGACGCCCGGCCGGGGGTGGGGCGCGAGGTTGGCGAAGGGGCGCCCTTGACTGCCGTCGGGTTCCGTGAAAGACCCTGCCCAAGATCGCCAGTTCGGCCCGCTAACCTTACGTGTCCGTCCTGGCCAGGGATTGACGGCTACAACTCACGTGAAGGGTTGCGCACATGGGCATTCTCACTCTCCTGCGGAACGCGTTCGGCAAGTCACGCAAGGGGCGTGACGCCGAGGCGGCGCCCGCGCGGGAGGCGGAGTCGGTACCTCAGCAGGAGGCCACCGAGCCGAAGATTCCGGCACCGTCCCCTGAACCGACCCTGCCCCAGTCCCCGACACCGAAGCCCGCCGAATCCCCCTCGGTCGTGGACGACCTGGTCTCGGCGGCCTTCGACAACGTTACGGTCCCCAAGCCGTCAAAGCCGGTGGACGAGCCGACGGAGCGGGCGACGGCGGTCGAGGCTGAGGCTGAGACTGAGGCTGAATCGGTGGTCGAGGCTGAGGCTGAGCCGGTGGTCGAGGCCGAGGCGGAGCCCGAGGCTGCGAAGAAGATCGAGGCGGAGCCGGTAGCGGCGGCCGAGCCGGAGCCGGTAATTGAGGCAGAGCCGGAGGTGGTCGCCGAGACCGCGCCGGAGGCTGAGCCGGTCGCCGAGGTGGCCTCGGAGCCCGAGCCGGAAACGGAGCCCGCCGTCGAGGCGACTCCCGACCCGGAGCCGGTGGCCGAGACGGCACCCGAGGCCGAGCCCGTCGCCGAGGAGCCGACTCCGGAGCCCGAACCGGTCGTCGAGGTGACCGAGGTCGCCCCGGAGGCCGAGGCCGAGACGGTCGCCGAACCCGCCCCCGAGCCCGTCGCGGAGGTGACCCCCGAACCGGAGCCGGAATCCGCACCTGAGACTGAAACTGCGGCAGAGCCTGAGGTTGAGGCTGAGGCTGAGGTCCTGGAACCGGCAGCCGCCGACGTGGAGGAAGCCCCACAGGGGCCACCCGCACCCGACAACGAAGCCGCCACGGGTGGTGCGGGTGGGAAAACGGACACGGCCGACGGCGCAGCCGAGGCCGTACCCGCCAGCCTCCTCACCGCGTACAACTCCGCCGCCGCCACCCTCAAGACCCTCAACCTCGACACCACCCCCGCCAAGGTCTACCTCGTCCTGGACCGCTCCGCGTCCATGCGCCCGTACTACAAGGACGGTTCCGCCCAGGCCCTCGGCGAGCAGACCCTCGCCCTCGCCGCCCACCTCGACCCGGAGGCGACCGTCCACGTCGTCTTCTTCTCCACCGAACTGGACGGCACCGGCGAGCTGACCCTCCCCGACCACGAGAACAAGATCGACGAACTGCACGCCTCCCTCGGCCGCATGGGCCGTACGAGCTACCACGCCGCCGTGGAGCAGATCGTCACGCACTACGAGAAGTCGGGCACCAAGCACCCGGCCCTCATCGTCTTCCAGACGGACGGCGCCCCGGACGCCAAGACCCCCGCCACCCAGTCCCTCACGGACGCGGCGGCGAACCACCCGGCCCTCTTCTTCTCGTTCGTCGCCTTCGGCGAGCAGGAGAACAAGGCCTTCGACTACCTCCGCAAGCTCAAGACGGACAACACGTCCTTCTTCCACGCGGGCCCCACCCCCCGCGAGCTGACGGACACGGAACTGTACGAGGGCGTACTGGCGAACTGGCGCCCGTAGCCCTCACAGAGCCCCCCGCACCACAGCCCGAGAACGACCGACAGGGCCCGGCCATACGCCGGGCCCTGTCCCCGTTCATCGGCGTGAGCCACTCCCCCCTAGGCCAGTAGGCTTCCGACCATGGCGGCCACGGATTCCGAGAAGCAGGGCGGGAAGGCGTACTACGTCTCCACCCCCATTTACTACGTCAACGACGCTCCTCACCTGGGCCACGCCTACACGACCGTCGCAGGCGACGTGCTCACCCGCTGGCATCGTCAGCGCGGCGAGAAGGTGTGGTACCTCACCGGCACGGACGAGCACGGTCAGAAGATCATGCGCACCGCGGAGGCGAACGGCGTCAGCCCACAGGAGTGGGCGGACAAACTCGTCGACGAAGCCTGGAAACCTCTCTGGGAACACCTTCACATCGCGAACGACGACTTCATCCGTACGACGGAGAAGCGGCACACGGACCGCGTCCAGGAGTTCGTCCAGGATCTGCACGACAAGGGCGAGATCTACCAGGGCGGCTACGAGGGCCCGTACTGCGTGGGCTGCGAGGAGTACAAACTCCCGGGCGACCTCATCGAGGCGGAGGACGGCACGAAACTGTGTGCCATCCACAAGAAGCCGGTGGAGATCCTCAAGGAGGAGAACTACTTCTTCAAGCTGAGCGAGTACGGCGAGAAGCTGCTCGCCCACTACGAGGCGAACCCGGACTTCATCCAGCCCGAGTCGGCGCGCAACGAGGTCGTGAACTTCGTCCGCCAGGGCCTCCAGGACCTCTCCATCTCCCGTTCCACCTTCGACTGGGGCGTCCCGGTCCCGTGGGACGACAAGCACGTGATCTACGTGTGGGTCGACGCGCTGCTGAACTACGCGACGGCGGTCGGTTACAACGAGAACCCGGAGAAGTTCGGGAACACCTTCCCCGCCGACGTCCACCTGGTCGGCAAGGACATCCTGCGCTTCCACGCGATCATCTGGCCGGCGATGCTGATGGCGCAGGGTCTGCCGCTGCCCGGCAAGATCGCCGCCAACGGCTGGCTGATGGTCGGCGGCGAGAAGATGTCGAAGTCGAACCTGACGGGCATCAAGCCGCAGGACCTGACCTCCCACTTCGGTGTGGACGCGTACCGCTGGTACTTCCTGCGGGCGATCGCGTTCGGCCAGGACGGCTCGTTCTCCTGGGAGGACTTCTCCGCCCGCTACACGAGCGAGCTGGCGAACGACTACGGCAACCTCGCCTCGCGTCTGGCCGCGATGGTCGGCAAGTACTTCGGCGGCACGCTGCCGGAGGCGACGGCGGCAGGCGAGGCCGAGCAGGCGATCTACGCCGGCCTGGCGAAAGCCGTCGCTGAGGCCGACCGGCGGATCGGCGACGAGGTGGACTTCCAGGGCGGCATTCTGGCGATCTTCGACTTCGTGAAGCAGGTCAACGGCTACATCACGGAGCAGGAGCCGTGGAAGGTCGCGAAGGACGACTCCCCGGAGGGCCGGGCCCGCCTGGCGACGATCCTCTACACGGCCGCGGAGTCGCTGCGCGCGCTGGCGGTCCTGCTCAACCCGGTCATGCCGGACACCTCACAGAAGCTCTGGGACTCCCTCGGCGCGGACGCCGTCCTCGGCGCACTCCCCGACCAGCGGATCACCGACGCCGCCACCTGGGGCCGCCTCCCGGCCGGCGCGACGATCACCAAGGGCGCGGTGCTGTTCCCCCGCCTGGAGGAGAAGCCGAGCGCGTAGGACGTACACGAGCACCTGAGCAGGTGACGGGGCCCCGAGAGCGAATTGCTCCCGGGGCCCCGTCACTCTCAGGACTCGGGCTCGGGCTCGGCCAGCCAGACGGTCGACTGGCCCGTACGACGGGCGACGGTGTCGAAGTCGCGGTCGTGGTGGAGGAGGGTCAGCCCCGACAACTCGGCCGTGGCGGCGACGAGCAGATCGACCGGCCCGGCCGAGCGGTGCTCACCATTGTCGGTAAGAAGCTGCTGAACCTCGCGAGCGCGCTGGTAGATGCCGTCGGGCATCAGAGTCCAGCTGAACAGCTGCCGCATCGGCTCCTGGAGGCCCTCGCGGTCCGTCCGCCCGCGAGCGGAGAGAAGGATTTCCAGCTCGGTCAGATCACACATCGCGACCAGCCCGTTGTCGAGCACCTCCTGCCATCGCCCGTCATACGCATCGCTGCTGAGCAGGCGCACGACGGCCGAGGTGTCGATCAGGTACGACACGTCGCTCACCGGCGGTAGTTCCTCTTGTCGAGAAGGATGTCGAAGTCACCTCGCGCTCCCATCTCCCGGAGCTTGGCCAGCGCTATGGCCCGCCTGCGCCGCTTGGCGACTTCCAGCAGCGCGGTGTTGACGGTGTCCTTCTTCGTCTTCGTGCCCAGCAATAGCTGGGCTTCCGCCAGAGCCTCGTCGTCGACCTCGATGAGCAGCTTCGACATGGACAAAACCCCCTATATATCAATATGCCGGTCGAAGTATATACACGATGCCCGACCGCCCCGGTCGACTACGATTCCAAGGTTCGTACGACGGCCCTCCGGTACAGCCGGAACGGGCATCCGTCACCCCAACACGCAGCGACTCGGGAGCAGCCCGCAATGGCTCGACACCTCATCACCAGCGCCCTTCCGTACATCAACGGGATCAAGCACCTGGGCAACATGGTGGGGTCCATGCTCCCGGCGGACGTGTACGCCCGTTACCTCCGCCAGCGTGGCCACGACGTCCTCTACATCTGCGCGACGGACGAACACGGCACCCCGGCCGAGCTCGCCGCGAAGGAGCAGGGCATCCCCGTAGCGGACTTCTGCGCGCAGGCGCACGACGCGCAGAAGGCGGTGTACGACGGTTTCGCGCTGGCCTTCGACTACTTCGGCCGGAGTTCCAGCCCGCAGAACGTGGAGATCACCCAGCACTTCGCCCGCCGCCTGAACGAGAACGGGTTCATCGAAGAGCGCGCGATCCGCCAGGTGTACAGCCCCGCCGACAGCCGCTTCCTGCCGGACCGCTATGTCGAGGGCACCTGCCCCCACTGCGGTTACGACAAGGCGCGCGGCGACCAGTGCGAGAACTGCACCCGCGTCCTCGACCCGACCGACCTGATCAACCCGCGCTCGGCGATCAGCGGCTCCACGGACCTGGAGGTCCGTGAGACCAAGCACCTCTTCCTCCTCCAGTCGAAGCTCCAGCACGAGGTCGAGGAATGGGTGACCGCCCACGAGGGCCAGTGGCCCCACCTCGCCTCCTCGATCGCCCGCAAGTGGCTGACCGAGGGCCTGCACGACCGCGCCATCACCCGCGACCTCGACTGGGGCGTCCCGGTCCCGGCGGACACCTGGCCCGAGCTGGCGGCCGAGGGCAAGGTCTTCTACGTCTGGTTCGACGCCCCGATCGAGTACATCGGCGCGACGAAGGAGTGGTCGGACCTGGACCCGTCGAACCGGGACTGGAAGTCCTGGTGGTACGAAGCGGATGAGAGCGTCCGCTACACGGAGTTCATGGCGAAGGACAACGTCCCCTTCCACACCGTGATGTTCCCGGCCACGGAACTCGGCGTCCGTGAACCGTGGAAGAAGGTCGACGTCGTCAAGGCCTTCAACTGGCTGACGTACTACGGCGGAAAGTTCTCCACGTCCCAGAAGCGCGGCGTCTTCACCGACCAGGCCCTGTCGATCCTCCCCGCCGACTACTGGCGCTACTTCCTGATCGCCAACGCCCCCGAGTCCGACGACTCCTCCTTCACCTGGGAGCACTTCACGGCCACGGTGAACAAGGACCTGGCGGACACCCTCGGCAACTTCGTCAACCGCGTCCTGTCCTTCTCGAAGAAGCGCTTCGGAGACGAGGTCCCGGCGGGCTCGGCGGCCGGCGAGGCCGAGACGAAGCTGGGCGAGCAGATCGCCGAGCTTCTCGCGGAGTACGAGAGCCAGTTGGAGGCGCTCCAGTTCCGCAAGGCGGCGGCTGCCCTGCGCGCCCTGTGGTCGGCGGGCAACTCCTACCTGGAGGAGAAGGCCCCCTGGCTGGAGATCAAGACCGACCAGGACGGCGCGGCCCTGACCCTCCGTACGGCGATGAACCTGATCCACCTCTACTCGGTGGTCTCGGAACCCTTCATCCCGGCGACGTCGGCGACGATGCGCGCGGCGTTCGCGCTGCCGGGCGACACACGGAGATGGGTCACGGCCGACGAGGCGAAGTCCCTGTCGACCGTCCCCGCCGGCACCGTCTTCACGGTCCCGCCGGTCCTGTTCGCGAAGCTGACGGACGAGGACCTGGAAACGTACAAGGAGCGCTTCGGCGGCGCCCCCGAGTAGCACTCGCGCACAAAGAAGGGGCCTGCTGACGTCACCCGACGCCACCAGGCCCCTTTCGCATAAGTCAGCGCTCCAGGGCGTAGGCCACGAAGTCCGCCCAAGCACCGGAGCCGAGCGCGAGACGAGGTCCCGCGATGTTCTTGGAGTCACGGACATGGACCGTGCGGGGGCTGGCAGCTATCTCCACGCAAGACTCGCCATTGGTGCCGCCGCTGTAACTGCTCTTGAACCACGCCAGTTCGGAGGCGTCCCCGGCGGAGGCCTTGCGCATCATGTCTCTCCCAGCAGTCTCTCGATGAAGGCCAGCGACTCCCTCGGTGGGAGGGCCTGCGCCCGGATGGTGCCGTACTGCAGCTCCAGGATCCGCAGATGCCTCAGCTCAGTGACAGGCCGACCGTTGAACACGCCATCGGAACGCCCCACCGCCGTACCGTCCAGGAACTTCAGCAGCTCGATCCTGCCGTCCAGCCCGGGGTGGGCCTCGGTGTTCGTCGGCATTACCTGCAGAGTGACATTGTGCAACCGACCCACCTCCAGCAGGTGTTCGAGCTGCTGTCGCCACACCATTGTGCCCCCAACCTGCCGACGCAGCGGTGCCTCTTCCAGTACGAAGTGGATCGACGGGGCCGGGTCGCGTTCGAAGACCGTCTGCCGGGCCAAACGAGCCGCCACCATACGTGCCACGTCGTCCGGCGAGTACGGTGGCTGCGCAGCTTGGATCACGGCTCGTGCATGCTCGGGAATCTGCAACAGCCCGGCGATGATGTTGCACTCATAAACGCCGATCTCGACGGCCTGCGCCTCCAACTTCCCCAGTTCCCGAACCTTCTTCTGATCGAGACCGGCCGACGCGTCGCCGGGTCGCCGGGCGTGTTCCCCATCGGCGCCAATCTCTCCTTCGTACTGCCGCTCGCGGAGGACGAGGTGTTCGTCCACACCTACGAGCGGGGAGCGGGACTGACCCCGTCGTGCGGTTCGGGCGTCGCGGCCTCCCGTGCGGTGCTGTCCCGCCTCGGGCTCGTCGAACCGGAACGGCCGGTGACCGTACGCAACCCCGGCGGCGTAGCCAGGAGTCTGCTCCAGCCCGTAGGTGACCTGTGGCAGCCCCTGCTGGAAGGCAACGCCACCCTCGTGTACGAGGCCGAACTGGACCCCGCCGTTCTGCTCGGGGACGGGCCGGTGGAATTCTCCGGTGAGGTGAACATGGCGGAAATTGGCGCGTTCGCCGAGCTCAGCCGGGAAAACCTGAAGGTGTTGAGCGACGCGGGAATCAAGCCCACCGAGATCTGACCTGACCGCCCCGTCTCCCGCGAGCGCCCGTCGGCGTGACCGTGAACAGGAGACTCGACACCGCTCCTTCGGGCGCGGACTCCGTTCGGCTCGGCGCGGGCGCGAGGAGGGGGACGGGTCTTGGGTGCGCTTTGTACTGGTCTGGTGGTCGTCGCGGCGGGGATCGTGCTGCGGCAGGCGGACCGTTGGTGGTTCCGTCGACGCCGTGGCGGGCCCCCACGAAGTTCACTGCGTGCCGTGATGTCGCTCCAGCGTGAGCGGCTGAACAACGTCACCCCTGCGCTCCTGCTCCTCGGGCAGTGGGTGGAACTCGCGGGATGGTGTCTGGTGGCCGTGCACGGCGGGCTCCTCGGGATGGTGCTCGCGGCACTCGCGGCCGCCGTCACGTTCCGCCGGCTGCAGGAGATCAGCCACTTCGCGGTGCACGGCGTGCTGGCGCGAGGTACCCGGTGGAACACGCTGCTCGCCGAGGTGACCGCGCACATCCCACTCGGCCTGGTTCCCGTGCCCGTAAGGCGGCGACGGCACGTACGGGAACACCATCCGAACGCGACGGTCGCCGGAGCCGATCCCAACCTCGCCGACCTGCACCGAGCGGGACTACAGCCAGGAGCCACCACCGCGCGATACGTGCGGGGCGTCCTGCATCCGCTCACTCCCACCGGCCTGTCGTACACCCTCCGGGGCCTCGGGGTGCTCGCCCGGGAGCCCGGCGCCGGGCGGCTGAGGTCGGCCGGGCCGGTCGCAGTGGCGACGGCAATGGCTCAGGTCTTCGGCTGGGAGGCCGCCGTCTTCGTCTACGTCGTGCCCAGGCTTCTGCTGTATCCGCAGCTCGCCTGGATGTCACTGCTGGTGGAACACCGCTGGTTCGATCCGGATCCGGTCGCCGGGCCTCCGGTCGCCGTGGAGGCGGGCCGGTGCCTGCGCCTGTATCCGCGGAACATGCCACTCGCCCTGCTGGCGCGCGGCACCTGGCTGCCGTACGGGGACCTGTACCACTTCGCGCACTCCGCGCACCCGGCGGTGCGCTGGAACTACCTCCCCGCGCTGGAGCGTTCTCTGCGAGGCCCGGACTACCGGCCGCACGGGCTGCTCCTGGGCGAGTCCGCCGTACTGCTCCGCCACCGCCGGGCCCTCACACACGTCCCCGTCGCCCGCAAGAACGTCCGGGCCGAACCCGACCCCTCACCGAAGCCCAGAAACGTGTGCTCCGGTGGCTCGGGCGCTCTCCTCCAAGAAACACGAGAGGGAAAGGAACCTCACCAAGCCCCACCCCTCCCGCCCACGGCGCACGCTCACTCGCACGAGTGAACATGACCAACTCAGCTGGATTCGGCACCGGTTGCCTGCTCTAGGCTCAGCGCGACACAACAACACAACCCCAGACATACGACGGCCCTCGCCGGGACTTGCGATCCCAATGCGAGGGCCTGACCACCAAGGAAGAAGCACCTTCCCGATGGATACCCAAAACCCTAGCGCGCCCCCGCGCACCCAGCCCAGGATCAGCGGGAAAAACCACCCGCCCCGCCCTACCCGTACGAGCAGGCCCTCCGGCGGAGTCATCCACGACAACACCCGCCACACCACCCGCTTCACGGTGATCGGCAACCACCTCGCGCAGCACCCCGACCTCTCGGGGCTCGCCATCGGGCTGGCCGTGTACATCCAGTCCCTCCCCTCCGGCGCCCCCGTCGACATCAAGACCCTCGCCGCCCGCTTCCCGGAGGGCCCGATCCGTATCGCCGCCGCCCTGCGCGAACTGGAGACCCACGGCTACCTGCGCCGCCCCCGCGAGCGCACCGAATACGGCCGCATCGTCACCCGCACCGTCTCCTGCAACCAGCCGAGCCGCCATGGCAGCGCACCGGCCGACGAGCCCGAGGCCTCGGCCCACCATGCGGCGCCAGCCCCACCCAGCACGCCCGCCCGCCGGGCAGCGCCCGACGCTTCCCAGCCCCCGGCCCGCCGGGCAGCGGCACCTCGGCAGAAACCCGCACGCCGCGCCCTCCCCGCCGTACCGCAGCCCTCGTTCAGCTCCCCGGCTCTCCTCCAAACCGCTACGGACGTCCTCGCCGGCCTCCGCCGCGAGGACCCCCGTCTGCTGCTCTCCGCCACCGACACCGAGCACCTCGCTCCCGGTGTCGCCGCCTGGCTGGTGCGCGACCTCACCCCAACCGACGTACGCCGCGCCCTGACCAGCGACCTGCCACCCGAGCCGTTGCGCCGCCCGGCCGCCCTGTTGGCCCACCGCCTCACCGCCCAGCTCCCGCCCCTGCCTCCGTACCGCACTCCCGCAGCGCCACCATCGGTCAGGCACCCGCTCCGGAACTGCGACACCTGCGACCACGCCTTCCGCGGCCCGGAACCGGGCAACTGCCGGGCGTGCGCGTCAGCGGGCGGAACCTCCGAAATCCACGGCGCCGCCGAGGCCGTACCGGCGCGTGGATACCTGGAGGTGCGACTGTGAGCAGCGAGAGCCGGCGTGAGCGCAGGCGGGCGCTCCTTGGAGACGACCCCGAACTGGCGGGGGTCGCGGAACGCCTCCTCCACGAGCTGGGCACGGAGGAGAGGGACGATGAGGAGATCGAGGGGAGCACCGGGCGAGCCGCCGTAGGGCACAGCCGAGGGCCATGGATCTCAGACCACCGTCACACCGAACTGCTTGTGCGCCCCCCGGAGTCGACCGCCGGTTCGGTCGCCGGTGTCATCGACATCGGCATCGGCATCGGCGCCCTGCGGATCGGGCTCGAGGCCGAGGGCGCTGCGGGCGGCACTGACGTACTGGAGCCCCTCCACAGCGGTCTGCCTCGCGAGTGCGTACTCGGCGGGCGTACGGGCCTCGGCCAGTTGACCCCGGGCCGCGCGATGCCGTCCGGCCGCCACCGCCAGGGCCTGCGCGGCGGCTTCGTCGGCCCCCGGACGAAGACCGGACAGGCTCCCTCCGAGCCGCACCACCCACTGGTTGGCCTCGACCTCCGCGTCCAGCCCGGCCAAGCCGGACGCGGCCGTGGGCACCCCCGCCTTCCTGCGCAGAAGGATGACAGAAACCACCGCTCCGACGATCAACAGCAGCGTGAGCGGAACGACGATTCCCATGACTTCCTCCAGCGAGCGCGAGTGGAACATGCCGTGAGGTGCGGGTACCCCAGGGCGACAGTTCCCATCAGACGCCCCTCCTCTGTGCACCCCCGCCGAGAAGGCTGTGCCCCACCTGCGAACTTCCCATGTGTGTACGGAACCTGCCGCTCCCCTGGGCATGCCCCGTTTCAGGTCTACGAGGTCCAGGCGATCCTGACCCAGTTCGTGGCGAAGTAGACCTCGCCGGACAGCGAGTGGGCCGACCCGCCCCGCACACGCGAAAGGGGCCCGGGAGCACACCGGCGTCACACACTCGGCTCCCGGACCCCTTCACAAGCGGTTCCTCAGCGGTTCCTCAGTTGCTGGTCCCCTCAGGTGCTAGGACAGAACTCCCGTCCCGACCGTGCCCGTCAGCTCCGCCACCAGGTTCTTCGTCGAGGTCTCCAGGCCGGCGGTGAGGGTCGGCTTCCAGTTGACCGTCGTCTTCAGCTTCTTCGAGTTCGCGGCGTTGTACGCGGCGACCAGGTCGGTCACCTTGCCGTTGACGAGGTTGCCGCCGCCCGCGACCGAACCCGTACCGTCACCGCTCAGCAGCTTCGCGACCTTCGCGCCGGCCGGCAGCGTCCAGGAGTTGTTCTGGGCCACGACCTGAGCCTTCGCGCGCGAGTCGAGGCTGTACTTGGGCGCGTAGCCGTTGAGGGTCGTCGTCTCGTAGACGTTGTTGTAGACGTGGATCTGGCCGATGCGGGCCAGCGGGGCGCGCTGGGTGATGCCCTTCCACACGTTGTGGTGGATGGAGACGCGCAGCTTGCCGACGCTGTCGGTGTCGCTGCTGCCGATCAGCATCGTCTTGTCGTGGTTGGTGAACTGGTTGCGCTCCACGGTCACCAGGTCGGAGCCGTTGGTGATGTCGAGGGCGCCGTCGTGGATCTGGTACTCGCGGCCGAAGTACGTCTTCTCGGCCTTGTCGAAGAACGGCGAGTCACTGAACGTGTTGTGGTCCGCCCACACGTGCGTGGCCCCGCGCAGGGTGACCGCGTCGTAGGCGGAGTTCCAGTTGCCGGTCGACCCGTCCTTCGGGTCCCACTGCGGGAAGCAGTCCTCGGTGGCCTTGAGAGCCAGGTTGCGGATGATGACGTTGTCGACGCTCTGCACCAGGAGGCTGCCGCCGGTGATCCCGGCCTTGGTGCCGGGCACGCCCACGATGGTGGTGTTCGCCGGCACCCTGAAGACGATGCGCTTCGACTGCTTCTGCTTGGCGGCGTCCCGGGCCTTCTCCTGCGTGCCCGCGGGCGCCTTCTTGCCGTAGGTGGCCGGGTCGTACGCCTTGAGGTAGGCGGCCAGCGAGTATCCCGTACCGGCCGCGTAGTCGGCGCAGGTCAGCTTCTTGCCGGCGTCGTCCGTGTTGGCGTCGATGACGCCCTTGACCTTGATGATCTTCGGCGTGGAGTTGGTGGCGCCGCCCAGCGCCTTCACCAGCTGCGCGCGGGTGGTGACGGTGAAGACGTGCGCGGAGTCGGCTCGCGCGCCGCCTCTCGTACCGGTGCCGGAGGCCGCCCAGCCGTCCTTCGCGGGCAGCACCTGGTGGGCCAGGTCCACGGGGCTCGCGTTCGCGTTCATGGCCAGCACGGCGGCGCCAAGCCCGGCGGCGGCGACGGCCGCGGTGGAGACCAGAACTGTGCGCCGCTTGCGAAGGGACCGGCGGTGAGAAGGGGATGCCACGGATGCGTCCTTACGTGGTTGCTGAACACGTGCGGTTCGTGAAGCTCCGGTGGGGGCGGGGCTTACGGATCATCAGTGGTCGCCGGACACCGGAAAGGTTGCCGGGTGTCTCCCGAGATTTTTTTCCTCACCAAAGCCCGTACGAGGGGGAGTTGGGCGTTGGGAGGTGGGAGGTGGGAGGGACGGCATACGGCAGGGCCCGGAACCTGGGGGAAGGTGCCGGGCCCTGTCGTATGCCGAGCCGTACCTGTGCACGTACGTACGTGCGTGTGTGCGCCGGTCCGTCAGCTCGCCGATGCGGACGCCGACGCGCTCGGCTGCACCCCGTCGTCCGTGCCCTCGTGGGTCGCCTCGGGGTCGACGCCCATCGTGATGGAGCCGATCACACCCTTCGCGATGTTCTTCTTGTCGTACTTCAGCTTGAGCAGACCGCCCGTGGTGCCGCTCTGGTCGTAGATCGTGTCCTCGGTGAGCGTCGTGCGCTCGGTCGTCGACGTCGAGTACGGCTCGACCTCGGCGGAGGCGAGCACCGACTCCTCGTCGAGGAAGAACTGACCGGTGTGGCAGGTGGTCCCGCCCTCGTAACCGGCGTCCGTCCAGGTGCCGTCCACGTGCACCTTCGTGTGGATGTGGACCGTGCGGCCCCGGTACCAGCCCGGGAAGACCGTCTTGAAGGTGACCCGGCCCTGCCGGTCCGTCTTCCAGGTGCCGCGCAGGTAGCGCTTGTCGTCGGTGGGCTCCTCGTGGCCACCACCGCCACCGCCACCGGTGCCGCCGGAGGGAGCGTCGGTCGGCGGCTCACCCGGCGGAGTACCCGAGGGGGCGTCGGTCGGGGCATCGGTCGGGGCGCCGCCCCCGCCTCCGGTGGAGAGGCTCTCGTAGCCGGAGTACACACCCAGCGCGTCGCAGTGCCAGATGTCGACGGCGGCGTTGACGACCGGCTTGCAAGTCTCGGAGTCGATCACCCGCAGGCTCAGGGTCAGCGGGATGCCTTCCTTGTCCTCGGTGATGTCCTGGCGGAGCTTGTCCGCGTCGATGTAGTACGGACCCTCGGTGGTCTCCGAGGTGAGCGTGTAGCAGACCTCCGAGCTGCTGCTGGACGCTTTGGGGGTGGGCGTCTTCTTGCCCTTGCCCGTCTCACCCGCGAACGCGCCCGCCGCGAGTCCGCCCGCGACGCCCACCGCGGCGACCGCTCCGGCGCCGGTGACGACGACGTTGCGACGTGTCAGATCCCGTTTGTGCTTCGGCCCTTGGTTCTCTGTCATGAACCTGGAACCTAGGTAAGAGGCCTGTCAGAACCGTGGGAAAGGACTGTGTTTTTCTTTTCCTTTCGGCCCCCTTTCCGCGATGAAAAGGGGGCCGAAAAAAATTGGCCACAGCCCCTTGTCTAATTGCTGTCGTGCGTTTCGTCCGGTGCCACGCCCATCGTCAGCCCGGCGACCACCCCGTGCGCGATATCCCGCTTCTTGTACCGCAGCCGCAGCAGCCCGCCCTCGGTGCCGTTGTCCGGGTAGATCATGTCCTCGTCGAGGGTCGTACGGGTGACCGTGTTCGTCGAGTACGGTGCCACCTCCGCCGAGAGCAGCACCGACTCCTCGTCGAAGAACAGCTGGCCCGTGTGGCAGGTGTGCCCGCCCTCGTAGCCCGCGTCGGTCCAGGTGCCGTCCACGTGCACCTTGACGTGGATGTGGACGCAGCGGCCCTGGTACCAGCCCGGGAACACGGTCCGGAAGGTGACCTGGCCGTGCCGGTCCGTCCTCCACGTACCGCGCAGATAGCGCTCGTCGTCGGTCGGCTCCTGATGGCCTCCGGGACCGCCGGGACCGCCCGTCGGGGGCGGACCTGTGGGCACGCCGGTAGGCGCACCGGACGGCGGGGTGCCTCCGCCGGCGCCTCCGTTGCCCATGTCCTCGTACCCCGAGTAGATGCCGAGCGCCGAGCAGTGCCAGATGTCGACGGCCGCGTTCCGCACCGGCCGGCAGGTCTCGGCGTCGATCACCTTGAGCCGGAGGGTGAGGGGGATGCCCTCCTCGTCCTCGGTGACGTCCTGACGGAGCTTGTCCGCGTCGATGTAGTACGGACCCTCGGTGGTCTCCGTGGTCAGCAGATAGCAGGCCTCGGGAGTGCCGGAGGGAGTGCCGGACGGGGTAGCGGACGGGGTAGCGGACGCCAGTCCGGCGCCCAGTGCCACCGCGGTGGCCGTGACCGCCGTCGCGCCACCGGCGACGACGACTCTACGGCGCGTCAATTCCGATAATCCTTGCTGGGGAGTGTCAGTCATGGCCACGGAGATTATGAACGCAACCTGTCAGAGAGCTGTGATTTCCCGTGTTTCCTGAGCACCACATAAGAATGGCTCGGAATCGCTGCCGATTCCGAGCCATTCCCACAACAAGCGCAACAAGCGCAGTTGCCTGCCGAATTTACTTCGGCTGCGGCTTGCGCACCGAAATGTGCAGCTCCCGAAGCCTCGTCTCCTCCAGCTCCGTCGGCGCGCCCATCATCAGGTCCTGGGCGTTGCCGTTGAGCGGGAACGCGATCGTCTCGCGGATGTTCGGCTCGTCGGCGAGGAGCATGACGATGCGGTCCACGCCCGGGGCGATGCCACCGTGCGGAGGGGCGCCGAAGCGCAGCGCGCGGAGCATGCCGGCGAACTCGCGCTCGACCGTCTCCTCGTCGTAGCCCGCGATGCCGAACGCCTTCAGCATGATGTCGGGCTCGTGGTTACGGATGGCGCCGGAGGACAGCTCCGTACCGTTGCAGACGATGTCGTACTGCCAGGCCAGGATGTCCAGCGGGTCCTGGGTCTCCAGGGCCTCCATGCCGCCCTGGGGCATCGAGAACGGGTTGTGCGAGAAGTCGATCTTCCCGGTCTCCTCGTCCTTCTCGAACATCGGGAAGTCGACGATCCAGCAGAACCGGAAGACGTCCTCCTCGAAGTGACCGGCACGCTTGGCGGCCTCGACGCGCACCGCGCCCATGATCTTCGAGACCTCGTCGAACTCGCCCGCGCCGAAGAACACGGCGTGCCCGGCGGCCAGCGAGAGCCGCTTGGTCAGCTCGGCGACGTTCTCCTCGGTGAGGAACTTGGCGATCGGCCCGGACAGCGAACCGTCCTCCGTGACCCGCACCCAGGCCAGACCCTTCGCGCCCAGCGTGACGGCGAAGTCGCCGAGCTGGTCGAAGAACTTCCGGGACTGCGACGCCACGTCCGGCACCGGCAGGGCGCGTACGTGCTTGCCCGCGAAGGCCTTGAACTCCGAGCCCTCGAAGACGTCGGTGATGTCGACCAGCTCCAGCTGGGCGCGCAGGTCCGGCTTGTCGGAGCCGTACTTCAGCATCGCCTCGCGGAACGGGATGCGCGGGAAGGGCGAGGTGACCTCACGGCCCTTGCCGAACTCGGTGAACAGCTCGGTCATCAGCCGCTCGATCGGCTGGAAGACGTCCTCCTGCTCGACGAAGCTCATCTCGACGTCGAGCTGGTAGAACTCGCCCGGGGAACGGTCCGCGCGCGCGTCCTCGTCACGGAAACAGGGCGCGATCTGGAAGTAGCGGTCGAACCCGGAGATCATCAGCAGCTGCTTGAACTGCTGCGGGGCCTGCGGCAGCGCGTAGAACCGGCCCGGGTTGAGGCGCGACGGCACGACGAAGTCGCGGGCGCCCTCCGGGGAGGTGGCGGTGAGGATCGGGGTCGCCATCTCGTTGAAGCCCAGCGCGGTCATCTTGTGACGGATCGCCGAGATGACGGCCGTACGAAGCATGATGTTGCGGTGCATGCGCTCGCGGCGCAGGTCCAGGAAGCGGTACTCCAGGCGCCGCTCCTCGTTGACCCCGTCCTCGGCGTTGATCGTGAAGGGCAGCGGCTGGGCGGCGCCGAGCAGCTCCACCTCGCCGACCTCGACCTCGACCTCACCCGTGGGCAGCTCGGGGTTGATGTTCTCCGCGCCGCGCGAGACGACCTTGCCGTCGACGCGGACCGTCGACTCCTTGGAGACCTTGTCGAGGGCCTCGTAGGCGGGCGTGCCGGGGCGGGCGACGAGCTGCGTGATGCCGTGGTGATCGCGCAGGTCGATGAAGAGGATGCCGCCCAGGTCGCGCCGATTGTGCAGCCAGCCGCTCAGCCGGACGTCGCTGCCGACGTCAGAGGCGCGGAGCTCGCCGCAGGTGTGGGACCTGTACCGATGCATCGTCGTTCATCCAGCCTTCGCGGATCGAGGATCAGGGATCGAGGCCGGTGTTTCACGTGAAACACCGAAACCTCCGAAAAACACAGACCCAGGGTACCGGCCGCCCCGAGACAGGTTCCCCGCAATTGTTCGCGGGACCGGCCCGCACCCGCTCCTCCACAGGGTGCCCTGTACAGCTTGGGTGGCACGCTGCGATCACCTCTCCATAAAGTAGGTCAATGCGCACTGGTGAGCCCCTGCCCGCCGTGGGGGACGTCCTGGTCGCCCTCGCAACCGGTCTGTGGCATTGGGACACAGCTACACAACTGGTCACGCTCGACTCCGAGGCGGCCCGCCTCCTCGGCCTGCCCGCCCAGCCGACGACCCTCACGGAGGCCGCGACCCGGGCCCGCCTCCACCCGGTCGACTGGAACGAGATCACCGGCGTCATCCGGCTCGCCGTGGCCGAGGACAGCATCGCCGAGATCCGGGTGCGGGTCATGGACGAGCGCGGCCGGGTGATCCGTACCGCACGCAGCCGCGCGAAGCCGACCTTCGACCTCGAACGCAAGGCGTACGACGTGATGGGCACCCTCCAGGAGGTCACCGAGCCTCCGCCGGGCGCCGCCGCCCGCACCCCGGTCACCGGTGACTGGCGCCGCTCCCGCGAGGCGTTCCTGCTGGACGCGGGCCGGGCACTGGCCGAGGCGCGGTCCACGGAGGAGGTGCTGCGGGTCGCGGCCGGCCTGTCGATGCCGGGCTTCTCACCGGACGGCCTCGCCGTCTTCGGCGTCCAGGGCGACCGCCTCACGGTCGTCGGGCACCACGGCCAGCGCCCGGGCGACGAGCGTCCCTTCTCCCACATGCCCCTGGAGACCGACTATCCGGCCGCCGAGGTGGTCCGCACCGGCCGGGCCGTCTACCTCTCCTCCCCCGAGGCCTACAAGACCCGCTACCCCACCGCCTGGCCTCTCGCCCAGGTGTTCGACCGCCAGTCCTGGGCGTTCCTGCCCCTGACCGTCGCGGGCCGCACGATGGGCGCCTGGATGGCGGCCTTCACCTACCCGGTCAGCTTCACCCCCGACGAACGCTCCGTCCTGACGACGGTCGCCCGCATGCTCGCCCAGGCCCTCTCCCGGGCGGGCGTGGCCGAGTCGGAACGCGAACTGACCGACGGCCTCCAACGGTCCATGCTGCCGACCCTCGGCCCCGAGATACCCGGCATGGACGTCGCCGCCCGCTACATACCGACCGGCGGCGGCCTCCAGGTCGGCGGTGACTGGTACGACATGATCCCGCTGCCCGGCGGCGGACGCTTCGCCCTGGTCATCGGCGACGTCCAGGGCCATGACGTCCGCGCCGCCGGTCTGATGGGCCAGCTCCGGATAGCGCTGCGCGCCTACGCCTCCGAGGGCCACCGCCCCGACGCGGTCCTCTCCCGCGCGTCGCGCTTCCTGCACGGCATCACCCACAGCGCCGTCCACGACGGCGACAGCGCGGGCGGCGACCTGCGCTTCGCGACCTGCCTGTACGTCGAGGTCGACCCCGCGACCGGCGTCCTGGAGATCGCCCGCGCCGGCCATCCGGACCCGGCGATCCGGATGGCCGACGGCACGGTACTGACCCGTCCGACGGCGGGCGGCCTCCCCCTGGGCATCGACCCGGACGCCGACTACCCCACCACCCTCCTGGCCCTGGAGCCGGGCGAGACCATGCTCCTGTGCACCGACGGCCTGATCGAGACCGGCGGCCACGACCTGGAGACGGGCTGGCAGCGCATCCGCAGGACGCTGGAGGAACACAAGGGGGAGATCAAGGACGACGGCCTGGAGGAACTGGCCGACTCCCTGGTCCAGGCCGTGCACGGTCCCTCCTCCCACCACACCACGGGCCCGCTGGCCGACCGCCGCGAGGACGACATAGCGCTGCTGCTCCTGAGCCGCCCCGGCGAATGCGCCACCGACGGCACGCTGCCGCCGCCACACCCCACCGTCCGGCGCACCATGCTGACGATCGCCCAGGCGGAACCCGAGCGCGTCGCCGTCGCCCGGCAGCAGCTGCGCGAACAGCTCCACGACTGGCCCTGCCCCGACCAGGTCGACTCGGCGGTCCTCCTGATCTCGGAAACGGCCACCAACGTCCTGGTCCACACGGACGCCGACGCCCTGGTCGTCGCCGAGGTCACGGGCGACCCGGGCAAGCGCCGCATCCGCGTCGAGGTCACGGACGTGAGCGACGACCTGCCGCACAAGCGCCGCCCGGGCGAACTTGCCTCGTCGGGCCGGGGGTTGATGCTGATCGAGATGCTCGCGGACGCGTGGGGGGTCGACCCCCGGGGCGAGGGCAAGAGCATCTGGTTCGAGCTGTACGAGAGAACCCAGGAGAAGGAGAAGGAGGAGCTGGAGGGGGAGTAGGCAAAGGCGCCCCCGGGGAGCCGCGAAAAGCGGATGATACGACTATGGCCGTCACGCGAACCGCCCGCAGGACCGCACCCGGGACCGCACCCGCCACCGCCACACCTCCCGTCCCCGGCCCCACCGGCCACCCCCTGCTGGGCTCCGCCCTCGACCTCCGCAGGGACCCGCTCGGCACCTTCGTCCGCGCCCAGCGGGAGTACGGCGACGTGGTCCGCATGGCCGCCGGCCCACCCGGCCTCCGTACGGTCGTGTACTGCGTGTTCTCCCCCGAGGGCGCCCAGCAGGTCCTGGCCACCCAGGCCGCGAACTTCCGCAAGGACAACGTCTTCTACGAGGAGATACGGCAGACCGGCGGCAACGGCCTCCTGACCAGCCAGGACGACGTCTACCTCCGCCAACGCCGCCTGATCCAGCCCCTGTTCACCAAGAAACGGGTCGACGGCTACGCCACGACGATCACCCGCGAGGCCGAGGCGACAGCGGAACGCTGGCGGAACCGGCCCGAGGTGGACGTCGTACGGGAGATGGACCGGCTGGCGCTGCGGACGGTCACCCGTGTGCTGTTCGGCGCGGACGTCGAGGCCGCGGTGGACGTCGTCCACGCCAACTTCCCGGTCATCAGCGCGTACATCACAGGGCGGGCCTACTCCCCGCTCAGGATTCCGCGCACCTGGCCCACCCCGTCCAACAGACGGGCGGCGGCGGCCACCCGGGCGGTGTACGAGGTCTGCGACCGGATCATCGCGACGCGCCGGAGCGACGGCACCGGGACCGAGGACCAGGGCGACGACCTGCTCTCCCTCCTCTCCCGGGCGCAGAACGACGAGGACGGCAGCCTCGACGCCACCGAACTCCGCGACCAGGTCCTGGTGTTCCTGCTGGCGGGCCACGAAACGACGGCGACGTCACTGGCCTTCGCCCTCCGCCTCCTGGCCCGCCACCCCGAGGTGCGGGCCCGGGCCCACGAGGAGATCGACGCGCTGCCCCCGGGGGAGCCTTACACAGCGGCGACCGTGGACCGACTCCCGTACCTGACAAGGGTCCTGAAGGAGACGATGCGCCTGTATCCGGCCGCACCGCTGATGGGCAGGCGGGCGGTGGCGCGGACGGAGGTCGACGGCCACGTCATCCCGGCAGGCGCGGACGTCCTGGTCTCCCCCTGGGTCACCCACCGCCACCCGGCCCACTGGGACACCCCCGACCGCTTCGACCCGGACCGCTTCACCCCCGACCAGGAATCCGCCCGCCACCGCTACGCATGGCTCCCCTTCGGCGGCGGCCCACGCGCGTGCATAGGCCGCCACTTCTCGATGCTGGAGTCGGTCCTGGCCCTGGCGGTGCTGCTCCGCGAGTACGACGTCGAGTCACCGACCACGGAGATGCCGGTGACGGCGGCGGTCACGTTGCAGGCGGTGGGGGAGGGCAGGGTGGGGGTGCGGGCGCGGAAGTGACGCATCAGCACAACGAGTGAACATCATTGCTTCGAACACGAGTTGCGCTCCCACCTGCCTACTTTCGGAGGCGGAGGTGATGCTCGATGTACGAGCAGAACAACACGCACAAAGACGCGATCGACATCAACGACTTCGTGTTCGCGGCCACGGGGGCGCGGGTACGCAGGCTGACCATGCCGGACGGGACGCACTGGTTTCCCGCGGCGGACGTCTGCAAGGAGCTGGGGTACACAACCACCCGAAAGGCACTCCTCGACCACGTCCCCGAAGAGCACCGAGAGTTTCTTGAGACTGTGACTGGAAGTCACAGTCTCAGCGTTCCCGCAGGTCGGGGGTGGCGACGAGACATGAACCTCATCGATCTCCAGGGCCTGATCCGCTTGGTCAACGGCTGCACCAAGCCCGAGTCCCAACCCTTCAAGGCCTGGGTCTCCGAAGTCATCGCCACCATCCAGCGCGACGGCTCCTACTCCCTCGAACCCGCCGCCCTGCAACCCACCCCGACCACTGTCACCGCCTACGCCGTCCCCCAACAACTCGCCGACGCCCTCGTCCGTCTCGAAGAGCGCGTCGACCGGCAGGACGAAACCCTGCGTCAGATCGACACCAAGCAGAACGTGATCGTCGACCTGCTCAGGGACCTCACCCAGACCCTCCGCCGCACCGGCGACCTCGTCCGCCCCGTCCAGGCCCCGGAGCTGACACCCCAACAGCTCCTGTCCAACTGGAAGTCCAGGAACCTCGTCGTCACCGAGGACGTCCACACGGTCGCCGCCCACCTGGCCCCGGCGCTGCTGCACGGCGGCGCCAACTACAGCGTGGAGGAGGTCTCCGTACACACCGGACTCTCCCCGGACCGCGTCCGCCACAGCCTGGAACTGCTGTCCGAGCAGGGATGCGTACGCGAGGCCGGCCGCACTCCGGACGACACTCCGTTCTACGTGCTGCCGTAGTCCAGTAGCCCTGTAAGCAAGACAGGCCCGAAGCCGCAAACCAAAGTTGCGGCTTCGGGCCTGGTCGTACAGTACTGAACTTTCGAAGTCCTACAGACCACCCTCGGACATCCCGTGCACCGCCGGGATCGTGCCCAGCCGGCCCTTCTGGAAGTCCTCGAACGCCTGCTCAAGCTCCGCCCTCGTGTTCATCACGAACGGGCCGTAGTGAGCCATCGGCTCCCGGATCGGCTGACCGCCCAGGAGGACGACCTCCAGGTCCGGGCTGTTCGCGTCCTGCAGTTCGTCCGCGCGGACCGTGATCGACGAACCCGCGCCGAAGACCGCCGTCTGACCCTTGTGCACTGCCCGCCGGTCCGCACCGACGCTGCCGCGACCGGCGAGGACGTACGCGAGGCCGTTGAAGTCCTCGCGCCAGGGCAGGGTGACCTCCGCGCCCGGGGCCACCGTGGCGTGGACCAGGCTGATCGGGGTGTGGGTGATACCGGGGCCCTGGTGACCGTCCAGCTCGCCGGCGATGACGCGCAGGAGCGCGCCGCCGTCGTGGGACGTGAGCAGCTGGACCTGGCCGCCGCGGATGTCCTGGTAGCGCGGGGCCATCATCTTGTCCTTGGCCGGGAGGTTCACCCACAGCTGGATGCCGTGGAAGAGACCGCCGGACACGACCAGCGACTCCGGCGGCGCCTCGATGTGGAGGAGACCCGAACCGGCCGTCATCCACTGGGTGTCACCGTTGGTGATGGTGCCGCCGCCGCCCTGGCTGTCCTGGTGGTCGAAGATCCCGTCGATGATGTAGGTGACGGTCTCGAAGCCGCGGTGGGGGTGCCAGGGGGTGCCCTTCGGCTCGCCCGGCGCGTACTCCACCTCACCCATCTGGTCCATCATGATGAACGGGTCGAGGTGCTTGTAGGCAATCCCGGCGAACGCCCGGCGCACCGGGAATCCCTCGCCCTCGAAACCGCTCGGCGCGGTCGTCACGGTGAGCACGGGACGCGCCACGGCTTCGGCCGAAGCGGCCACACGGGGCAGGGTCAGCGGGTTCTCGACGGTCACTGCAGGCATGTCGGGACCTCCTTGTGCGGCCAGTTTAGTTGATTATTGAACTTCCTGCTACCCCCAACAGAGAAGGCCCGGAGGGCATTCCCTCCGGGCCTTCACCCACCGACCAGGGATCGGCTGAGCGACTGCTGGCGGCTGCTGGTTGCTGCCAGCGACTGCTAGTTGCTGAAGTACAGGTACTTCCAGGATCCGAACGTCGTCGAGTTCACGTTGTCGCCGGACCCGCCGTCGACGTACACCGCCCGCATCCGGGCCCGGATGCCGGACTCACCGGGCGCCGGGAGCCGCACGACCGACTTGCCGTTCGTACCGATCGCGAAGTACTCGGAGCCGCTGGAGTACCACGTGCCCTGGTAGAAGACCTGGAGGTCGAGGCGCTGCTTGCGGCCCTTGTAGTAGGGCATCGAGGTCGTCAGCTGCGGGTCGGTGTTCTTGTGGAACCAGGAGTACGAGACCGAGCCGATCTTGGCCGTCTTGTAGTGCCGGGCGACGGCCAGGGAGATCCTCACCCGGGCGTTGGCCGTGACCCTGACCGTCTTCGGCTCGAAGCGGGTGTCACCCTTGAAGACCGCCGTGACGTTCGTGTCGCGGGTCATGTCGACGGTCGCGGTGAGGTTGCCGGCGGAGTTGACCTTGCCGGTCTTGATCAGCCTCTTCGGCTTGTCGGTGCCGTGCGGGTCCGACCAGATCTCGACGGTGCGGTTCTTGTAGGTCATGCCGAGGTGCGCGGTGAACTTGACGTCCGTGCCGTAGTTGTACAGCCTGCCGTTGTTGTTCAGGGTCAGGGCGGTCGTCGCGAAGGGGACCTCGACCCTGCCGGAGGCGGCGGCCGCCGTGTGATCGACGTCGCCCGCGTACGTGACCTTGTAGGTGACCCCGCCACCTGTCTGCGGGGTGTCCGTGAAGGAGTACGTCCCGTTCGCCTTCACCGTGACCGCCGGGAGCGCCTTGCCGTTCGGGCTCTCGGAGTCCTTCCGGGTGACCGCCAGCTTGGCGCCCGCCGGAAGCGGCAGCGTCGCCGAGATGCTGCCGGTGACGGTGAGCTTCTTGGCCCGGGGAGCCGAGTAGGGGGCGTCGACGGTGAGGTCCGGGACGCTGAGCGTGGCGTTGGTGAACACCTTCAGCGTGTAGCGGCTGTTCGACGTGTTGCTCTGCATGGAGAAGAGCCGCGGGGAGTCGGGGGCCCAGATGAGTCGGCCCGCGCCGTAGGCGTCGGAGTCGATACGGCGGACCAGCTTGTCGGAGCCGGGCCTGAAGACCGACACCTCGCTGCCGTAGACGTGGACGACCAGACCGCTCGGGGAGACGTCCGCGTACCCGGTCGGAACCGGGTAGCCGCCGGCCTCGGTCAGCTCGCCGCTCGCGTAGGAGAGCCGCCTGTTGCCGTTGACCAGCACCTGGGAGGTACCGGGGACGAGGTCGACGTCCGCGAAGATCTCCTTGACGCTGCTCTTGGCGACCACCCCGGGAGCGGCGCCGGACACGTCGAGCACGTTCAGCCCGCCCGCCTCGGCGTCGACGTAGGTGTAGGTCAGCAGGCCGGGGGTCGACGTGTCGGTGTCGAGCAGCGCCGCGTCGTCGTCCGGGACGACCCCCTCCGGGAGCAGGCCGAGGCTCACCGCGTTCACCTCGCCCGCCGGGGCGATCGCCGGGTTCACGGAACCCAGGTTTCCGTGGGTGGCGCCGTCCTCCCCGGTGACCTTGTACGAGAACCAGAGGCGGCCGCCGGCGAAGGCCAGGTCCCGGGGGTCGGTGCCGGCGCCGATGTCGTAGCGGGCCTTGACGTCCAGGCTGGTCGCGGCCGCGTCGAGAGCCACGATCTCGTGGGTGCCCGGCAGAGCCGCGTACAGGGTGGCGCCGTCGTCGGACACCGCCAGGTCGCTGATGCCGTCGAGGCCGACGGTCACGCCGACGAGAGTGCCGCTGTAGTTCGTGGCCAGAACGCGCCCGTTGGCCTGGTCGGCGACGAAGACGCGCTGCAGGGCCTGGTCGGCGACCATGCCGACGGGTGTGGTGACGAAGGCTTCCTGAGCCGACGCGGAACCGGTGGCGGCGATGCTGAGTGCCGCTGAGCTGAAGAGAACCGCGAGCGCCGTCGCGGTCGAAGTGCTGCGCATACGCACAGTAGTGAACCCCCCACAAGGAACCCGGAATCACCGGGAGCTGAGAGCGCCGCGCGACACCCAGGCGCGACCGCTCGAAGCGGTGGCCAGTGGGGCGCGGCTGCCAGAAGGAACCCTATGGCATGCCTGTGACAATCGCGTGGGGATTTCCGCCGCCTGCGGACATCCCGGGGAAGTACCGGGGACATACCGAGGAAGTGAGGAAGTAGCGGGGACGTACTGCGGAACTACCCGGTGGGAAACGAGGGAGCGACGACCCTCAGCCGTACATCCTGCGCATCGCGAACTCCACCATCTGCTCGACCGCCTTCGCGTCGAACACCATGCGGTGCTCGCCCTCCATGTCCACGACGAAGCCGTAGCCGGTGGGCAGCAGGTCGATGACCTCGGCGCCGGTGATCACGAAGTACTTGGACTCCTTGCCGGCGTACCGGCGCAGCTCCTTCAGGGAGGTGAACATCGGGATCACCGGCTGCTGGGTGTTGTGCAGCGCCAGGAACCCGGGGTTGTCGCCGCGCGGGCAGTACACCTTCGACGTGGCGAAGACCTGCTGGAAGTCCTCCGCCGACATCGAGCCCGTCGTGAAAGCGCGCACCGCGTCCGCGAGGGACGGCGGGGACGGCTCGGGGTACAGCGGCGGCTGCTGGCCGTACCCGCCCGGCATCTGCTGCTGCGGCTGGGCGTACTGCTGCTGCTGCGCTCCAGCGTTCTGGTCATAGCCGTACATGGGCGCAAGGGTACCGAGAGCGTGGCCTCGCCGGGCCGGGGGAGCCCGTCCTCTGGGCGTTATGGGGACATCTCATTGAAAGTTCACGGATTCGGGGCCGGTTTCCCGCAGCGGGCGCATACCGTCGACTACGGCAAAGCCCGGGTAAACACCTGGCAGGCACCAGCAAGGGGATACGGCCATGAACGGACAGACGACCGGCCAGCACCACGGAACCCATGAGGACCACGACGACCACGGAGGGCTCGCGCGCGACCTTCCCGTCCTCGCCCGCCGCCGGATGATCCGGCTACTGACCGGCGCCGGCCTGGTTCCCCTGGTGGGCTGCTCCTCCGACGACGGCTCGACCCCCTCCGCCGCGGCCTCCGCCTCTTCCCCCGCGTCTGTCTCATCCTCCGCCCCCTCCTCCTCGTCCGCCGAGTGCGCGACCATCCCGGACGAGACCGCCGGCCCCTACCCGGGCGACGGTTCGAACGGGGTGAACGTGCTCAAGGAGAGCGGTGTCGTCCGCAGCGACATCAGGTCCAGTTTCGGCGACTCGGCCGGCGGTACCGCCGAAGGTGTGCCGCTCACCGTCACGCTCACGGTCGTCGACGCGGCCTCCGGCTGCGGTACGCCGAAGAAGGGCGCCGCCGTCTACGTCTGGCAGTGCGACCGCGCGGGCGACTACTCCCTCTATACGGCGGGAGCCGCCGACGAGAACTACCTGCGGGGCGTGCAGGAGACGGACGACAAGGGCCAGGTCACCTTCACCAGCGTCTTCCCGGGCTGCTACCCGGGCCGCTGGCCGCACATCCACTTCGAGGTCTACGGCAGCCTGACGGACGCCACCGCGGCCACCTCCATCACGAACACCTCGCAGCTGGCGCTCCCGAAGGACGCCTGCGACACGGTGTACGCGACGGACGGTTACAGCAGCAGCGTGGAGAACCTCGGCCGGCTCACCCTGGAGACCGACATGGTTTTCAGGGACGGCCACGACCAGCAGCTGGCGACCGTGGAAGGCAGCGTGAGCAAGGGCTACACGGCCACCCTCACCGTCCCGGTCTAGACCATTCACCCGGCCTTTGGCGCGTTCCGTGTCACACATGACCGGTTGGGGTTGCGTCTTATTACCGACGGGTAGCATCATCGTGGGCAGGTAGCTACTAGTCAGTATGCGAATTAGGCGCGAGGAGCCAGTGCCTCGCCGATCTCTCTACGGAGCCGTCGCCATGGGGCACTACAAGTCGAATCTCCGCGACATCGAGTTCAACCTCTTCGAGGTCCTCGGGCGCGACAAGCTGTACGGCACGGGTCCGTTCGCGGAGATGGACGCGGACACCGCCAAGAGCATCCTCGAGGAGATGACGCGCCTCGCGGAGAACGAGCTGGCCGAGTCCTTCACGGACGGCGACCGCACCCCGCCGGTCTTCGACCCCGCGACGAACACCGCGCCCGTACCGGCGTCCTTCAAGAAGAGCTACAAGGCCTTCATGGAGTCGGAGTACTGGCGCCTCGGCCTGCCCGAGGAGATCGGCGGCACCACCGCGCCGCGCTCCCTGATCTGGTCCTACGCGGAGCTGCTGCTCGGCGCGAACCCGGCCGTGTGGATGTACGCCTCCGGCCCGGCGTTCGCCGGCATCCTCTTCGACGAGGGCAACGACGTACAGAAGAAGATCGCCCAGATCGCGGTCGACAAGACCTGGGGCTCCACCATGGTCCTCACCGAGCCGGACGCCGGCTCGGACGTGGGCGCCGGCCGCACGAAGGCGGTCCAGCAGGACGACGGCTCCTGGCACATCGAGGGCGTGAAGCGGTTCATCACCTCCGGTGAGCACGACATGGAGGAGAACATCCTCCACTACGTCCTCGCGCGCCCGGAGGGCCACGGCCCCGGCACCAAGGGCCTGTCCCTCTTCCTCGTACCGAAGTTCCTCTTCGACTTCGAGACCGGCGAGCTCGGCGAGCGCAACGGCGTGTACGCGACGAACGTCGAGCACAAGATGGGCCTCAAGGCCTCCAACACCTGCGAGATGACCTTCGGCGACCGGCACCCGGCCAAGGGCTGGCTGATCGGCGACAAGCACGACGGCATCCGCCAGATGTTCCGGATCATCGAGTTCGCCCGCATGATGGTCGGCACGAAGGCGATCTCCACCCTCTCGACCGGCTACCTGAACGCCCTGGAGTACGCCAAGGAGCGCGTCCAGGGTACGGATCTCGCCAACTTCATGGACAAGACGGCGCCCAAGGTCACCATCACGCACCACCCGGACGTCCGCCGCTCGCTGATCACGCAGAAGGCGTACGCCGAGGGCATGCGCGCCCTGGTGCTCTACACGGCCTCCGTCCAGGACGAGATCCAGGTCAAGGAGGCGGCGGGCGAGGACACCGCCGCGCTGGAGGCCCTCAACGACCTCCTCCTCCCGATCGTGAAGGGCTACGGCTCCGAGAAGGGCTACGAGCAGCTCGCCCAGTCGCTCCAGACCTTCGGCGGCTCCGGGTTCCTCCAGGAGTACCCGATCGAGCAGTACATCCGCGACGCCAAGATCGACACCCTGTACGAGGGCACGACCGCGATCCAGGGCCAGGACTTCTTCTTCCGGAAGATCGTCCGCAACCAGGGCGCGGCCCTCAACTCCCTTGCCGAGGACATCAAGAAGTTCCTCGCGCCGGGCACGGGCGGCGAGGACCTGGCGGTGGCGCGCGAGCAGCTCGCCAAGGCCGCCGTCGAGCTGGAGGCGATCGTCGGCCTGATGCTGACGGACCTCGCGGCGACCGAGCAGGACGTCAAGAACATCTACAAGGTGGGCCTCAACACCACCCGCCTGCTGATGGCCTCGGGCGACGTCGTCGTCGGCTACCTGCTCCTCAAGGGCGCCGCCGTGGCCGCCGAGAAGCTGCCGACCGCGTCCGCGAAGGACGTCCCGTTCTACCAGGGCAAGATCGCGGCGGCGAAGTTCTTCGCGGCCAACGTCCTCCCCGGCGTCACCGGCGCGCGCAAGCTCGCGGCGGGCGTCGACCTCGACGTGATGGAGCTGGACGAGGCGGCTTTCTGAGCGCGCTTCCCGCGCACACAACTCCCCCGCATCAGCAGGGGAGGCACACGGCAGGACACGCACACAGCGGCCAAGGACGGCGGCCCGCACCCGGATCACCTTCCGGGGCGGGCCGCCGTACTGCTGAACCGGGACACATCCCCACGGTCCGTCCGGTGTCCGGAAACTGACTCCCGAGCCAGTTGTCCGGCCTTCACATCCCCGTTACGAGAGCCCGCTCACCATCCCAGGGAGCGGGCGCTGTTACGTCGTTAAGGTGAACACCATGAGCGCACCCCACCGCTTCGACCGCGGCCACACCGACGACTTGATGTCCTTCCTGGCGGCAAGTCCGTCGCCGTACCACGCCGTGGCGAACACCGCCCAGCGGCTGGAGAAGGCGGGCTTCCGCCAGGTCGCCGAGACGGACGCCTGGGACGGGACGAGCGGCGGCAAGTACGTGCTGCGCGGCGGCGCGATCGTGGCCTGGTACGTCCCCGAGGGCGCCGCGCCGCACACCCCCTTCCGGATCGTCGGCGCCCACACCGACTCCCCCAACCTGCGCGTCAAGCCGGTGCCCGACCTCGGTGGACACGGTTGGCGCCAGGTCGCCGTGGAGATCTACGGCGGACCGCTGCTCAACTCCTGGCTCGACCGCGACCTCGGACTGGCCGGCCGGCTCACCCTGCGGGACGGCACCTCGCGCCTGGTGGACGTCGACCGGCCCCTGCTGCGAGTCCCCCAGCTCGCCATCCACCTCGACCGTGCCGTGAACACCGACGGTCTGAAGCTCGACAAGCAGCGCCATCTGCAGCCGATCTGGGGCATGTCGGACGACGTCCGTGAGGGCGACCTGATCGCCTTCGTCGAAGAGGAGTGCGGGCTCGCGCCGGGCGAGGTCACCGGCTGGGACCTGATGGCCCACTCCGTCGAACCGCCCGCCTACCTGGGCCGCGACCGGGAGTTGGTCGCGGGGCCGCGCATGGACAACCTCCTGTCCGTGCACGCCGCCACAGCGGCCCTCGCCGCCGTTTCCACCGGCGCCGAGCAGCTTCCGTACATCCCGGTCCTCGCGGCCTTCGACCACGAGGAGAACGGTTCTCAGAGCGACACCGGCGCGGACGGGCCGCTCCTCGGCAGCGTGCTGGAGCGTTCGGTGTTCGCGCGCGGGGGGACGTACGAGGACCGGGCAAGGGCGTTCGCGGGCACGATCTGTCTGTCCTCCGACACGGGCCACGCCGTCCACCCCAACTACGCGGAGCGGCACGACCCGACGCACCACCCGCGCGTCAACGGCGGCCCCATCCTCAAGGTCAACGTCAACAACCGCTACGCCACGGACGGTTCGGGCCGCGCGGTCTGGGCTGCCACCTGTGAGAAGGCCGGCGTCCCGTTCCAGAACTTCGTCTCCAACAACTCCATGCCCTGCGGCACGACGATCGGTCCGATCACCGCCGCGAGGCACGGCATCAAGACGGTCGACATCGGTGTGGCGATCCTGTCGATGCACAGCGCACGGGAGTTGTGCGGCGCCGACGACCCACACCTGCTCGCCAACGCCCTGCTCGCCTTCCTGGAAGGCTAGGACAGGTCGGCCAGGACAGGTCCTGGTCACGCGAGCACGCATACCTGTCCCGGCTCCGGGCACTCGGAAACTCCGGAACACCCGGAACCTCCGGAACGACCGGACCCGACAGGGAGGCAACACTCATGAGCCTCGGCGGATGCATCATCCTCATCGCCGTGGGAGCCATCCTCACCTTCGCGACCGACTGGCAGATGAAGGGGGTCAACCTCGACCTGGTCGGCGTCATCCTGATGATCGTGGGGCTGATCGGCGCCCTCGCGTTCCGCAGCGTCGCCCGTCGCCGACAGGTGCTGATACCGCCCTCGACGACCGTGATCGACGAGGACCGGCACCACGGCTGACCGGAATCCCGGTACGGACGGCGGCGTACGGCTCGTGCGCCCGCCCGCCGACTCCCGCGGGGCGATGCGCGGTTCAAGGCCGGACGGGGTCGCGGTACGCAGCGGCCTCGATCCGGCGGAGATCCTCGCGGTCCTTCTGCCGGTCCAGGTGGCGCTTCCACCTGACGGTGTCGGCGAGGGACAGGAACCTGAGGCCACTGTCGTCGTCGACCTCCGCCCGGGCGATGAGCTGGTCCACCGATCCGAACATGTGCGGGAACCAGCCGTCGAGGATCTCGATCCGGCTCCCGGCTTCGGCGACATTGACGGCGAGCACCTGCTCGTACGGCGCTCTTCGTACGTCACCGAGGACCTCGGCGCGTCTCCAGCCGGCCCCGCGCACCACGATGTCGAGATCGGTGACCCGGTCCCGCAGCCCACGGATGAAGAGCGGCGCACTGCCCGCCACGACGAAGTCCTCGCTCGGCAGCCCCAGGCTCCCGAGATGCCGGAAGGGCTCGGTCTTCAGCCGGACCGGCAGCAACACCGGGGGCCAGGGGTGGGACGAGGCGAGCGCTTCGGCTTCGTCCATGGCATCCATGGGTCGAGTGTCATCTCCAGGGCGGGCAGCCGCCCTGGAGATGACAGACTTCGGCCTGTCGGCCTACAGGTGGCGTTTTCGGACCGGTGGCCGGGAAACGGTGAGTACATGAGATTCCTCGTACGCGACCGGCTGCTCGGCTTCGGCGACGACTACTGGATCGAGAACCAGCACGGCGACAAGGTCTACCTGGTCGACGGCAAGGCGATGCGGCTGCGGGACACCTTCGAGCTGAAGGACACGCAGGGGCAGGTGCTGATCGACATCCACCAGAAGATGTTCGCCCTGCGGGACACCATGGTGATCGAACGGGCCGGCGAGCAGCTGGCGACGATCAAGCGCAAGCGGCTGTCCCTGCTGCGCAACCACTACCGGGTGACGCTGGTGGACGGCACCGAACTGGACGTCAGCGGGAAGATCCTGGACCGGGAGTTCGCGGTCGACTACGACGGCGAACTCCTCGCCCAGATCTCCCGTCGCTGGCTGCACGTACGCGAGACCTACGGGGTCGATGTCGTACGGGAGGACGCGGATCCGGCGCTCCTGATCGCGGTGGCGGTCTGCGTGATCCACCTGGCGGAGAAGGAGCGGTCGGACGACTGAGTACGGACGACCGAGGATGAGGACCCGAGGATCGAGGGCCCGCCGGGGGAGTTCGCACGCCCCGGCGGCGTCCGCGTCAGGGGCGGCGCGGGACCGCGAGCCCCAGCACCCGGTCCTTCAGCGCGGGGAACTGCTCCCGCGTCTCCCCCACCTTCGCGGGGTCGAACTCGACCCGCAGGATCTCCTCGCCCGCGCCCGCCTCGGCCAGCACCTCGCCCCATGGATCGACCACGATCGAGTGACCGGCCTGCGGAACTCCCGCATGGGTACCGGCCGTTCCACAGGCAAGGACGAACGCCTGGTTCTCGACCGCCCGTGCCTGAGCCAGGAGCGTCCAGTGGGCGCGCCGCCGTTCCGGCCAGCCCGCCGAGATGACGACGGTCTCCGCGCCCTCGTCGACAAGGCCGCGGAAGAGTTCGGGGAAACGGAGGTCGTAGCAGGTGGCGATGCCGACGGTCGTCTCGGGGAGACGGACGGTGGCCAGTTCCTCGCCCGCGCCCATCAGCACGGCCTCGCCCTTGTCGAAGCCGAAGCGATGGATCTTGCGGTAGACGGCGGCCAGATCACCGGCGGGGGAGAAGACGAGGGAGGTGTTGTACAGCGGGCCCTCGGGGTCGCGTTCCGGGATCGAGCCCGCGTGCAGCCACACGCCCGCGTCGCTCGCCGCCTTGGCCATGGCCTCGTACGTCGGGCCGTCCAGCGACTCGGCCTCCGTCGCGAACCGCTCGTACGCGAAAGCCCCGGTCGTCCACAGCTCGGGCAGCACGACGAGGTCGGCACCGGACTCGTCCCGCACCAGCGAGGCCACGCGCGTTCTACGCGATTCGACCGATTCGCCCTCTTCTACACCGATCTGGATGAGCGAGGCGCGCACACTACCACCGTCCTGACATTCGAGCCGTTCACACGGGCCTACGATCGTCACACGAAAGCACTGCCGGGGTGCCTCACAGCAGCGTAACTTAACGTTCCAAGACACCCGCTGACAGTTGTCCCGCCCGCGCCTTCGTACCGCCGACAACGCCGTCGACACCCGCCGTCATCCGCCGTCACCACTGCCCGCGTACCGACCGCCCGAGGGGTCCCGTTCCGTGAGTCTGCATCCCACTCTCCAGCCCTACGCCGACGCCTGGACCCACTCCATCGACGCGATATCCGAGCTGGTGTCACCGCTCGTGGAGGGCGAGTGGAACCGCCGGACCCCATGCCCTGGCTGGTCGGTCCGTGACGTGGTCTCCCATGTCATCGGCATGGAGTGCGAGATGCTCGGCGACCCGCGCCCCATCCACACCCTCCCGCGTGACCTCTACCACGTCACCAACGAGCAGCAGCGCTACACGGAGATGCAGGTCGACGTACGGCGGCACCACACCGCCCCCGAGATGACGTCCGAGCTGGAGTACACGGTCATCCGCCGCAACCGCCAGCTGCGCAACGAGACTCGGGAACCGAGGGCGATCATCCGTGGCCTCCACGGCCAGGAGACCGCCCTTGAGGACGCCATGCGCAACCGGGCGTTCGACGTGTGGGTGCACGAGCAGGACCTGCGTACCGCCCTCGGCCGGCCGGGCAACCTGGACTCGCCCGGCGCGCACATCACGCGGGACGTACTGCTCGACAGGCTGCCGAAGGCCGTCGCCAAGGACGCGGGGGCGCCGCGCAGTTCGGCGATCGTCTTCGACGTGCACGGTCCCCTCGAGTTCCTGCGCACGATCCGCGTCGACATCAACGGCCGCGGCACCCTGGAGACCTCCCCGGCCCTCGGCCCCGCAGCGTCCTTCTCCCTCGACTGGGAGACCTACTTCCGCCTGGCCTGCGGCCGCGTGACCCCGGAGGCCGCGTCCGACCGCATCAAGGCGGAGGGCGACCCTGGACTGACGGCGGCCATCCTGCGCCACTTCGCGGTGACGCCCTGAAACTTTCAAGGCCGGTCGGCCCTCTCAGCCCGTCCGGCGCTTGAGGACGAGGCCCCTTCAGGGCCGACAGCGGGGGCCTGGGGGCGGCAGCCCCCAGAAACGCCCACACCAACACCCCGCACCTACACCGGAACGTGCACTGTCGACACCCTGCTGGCAACCACTCGCTCCCGCTCCCGCAGCGCCGCCCGCTTCCGCAACCGCAGGATCTGGCTGACGCCAACCCCCTGCAACAGGAACACGAACGAGAACGCGGCCGTGTAGTTGTCCCCGGTCATGTCGAGCAGCACACCGACCGCGAACAGTGTCGTCATCGAGGCGACGAACCCGCCCATGTTGGTGATCCCGGACGCCGTGCCCTGACGCTCGGGCGGATTGGCCGGCCGGGCGAAGTCGAAGCCGAGCATCGACGCGGGCCCACAGGCACCCAGCACCGCGCACAGCACCACGAGCAGCCACATCGGGTCGTGGCCGGCGCCGGACAGCGCCGGGTAGCCGAGCGCCACCGCCCACGTCACCGCCGTGACGCCCACCGTGCCCAGCGCCAGCGGCAGCCGCGCCGTGTGGTGCCGGGCGACGATCTGGCCGTACACCAGGCCGAACACCATGTTCGACAGCACGACCAGTGTCAGCAGCTCCCCCGCCGTGGCCCGGGACAGCCCCTGCGCCTCGACGAGGAACGGCAGGCCCCACAGCAGCAGGAACACCATCGCCGGGAACTGCGTGGTGAAGTGCACCCACAGGCCGAGCCGCGTCCCCGGCTCGCGCCACGAGGCGACGATCTGCCGGCGGACGTACGCGGCCCCCTGATGCGGGAACGGCTCCGGCTCGTGCCCCTCCGGGTGATCCCTGAGGAAGAGAAGCATCAGCACGAGCACCACCACCCCCGCCGCCGCGCTGCCCGCGAAGGCCGCCGTCCATCCGACGCCGTGCAGCAGCCGCGCGATGACGAGCGTCGAGACGAGGTTGCCCGACATCCCGGCCAGCCCCGCCAGCTGCGCGATCATCGGCCCGCGCCGCGCGGGGAACCAACGGGACCCCAGCCGCAGCACGCTGATGAACGTCATCGCGTCACCGCACCCGAGCAGCGCGCGGGAGGCGAGGGCCGTGCCGTACGAGGGGGAGAACGCGAAGCCCAGTTGCCCGGCCGTGAACAGCACCGCCCCGATGGCCAGCACCTTCCTCGTGCCGAGCCGGTCGACGAGGAGTCCGACCGGTATCTGCATGCCCGCGTAGACGAGGAGCTGGAGGATCGAGAAGGTGGACAGCGCGGAGGCGCCCACGTGGAAGCGGTCGGCGGCGTCGAGCCCGGCCACCCCCAGTGACGTACGGAAGATGACGGCGACGAAGTACACGGAGACGCCGACGGACCAGACGAGGACCGCGCGGCGCCCACCGGGAGGATCGCCGGGCAGCGAACCGGGACCGGAACCGGCGCCGACGACGGACTTGGGGCTCATCGGACCTCGCCCCGGGCCAGGTTGGAGAACCAGTTGACGTGCCGGTGCACGATCGCGACCGCCGCCTCCGGATCGTCCGAGCGCAGCGCGTCGAGGATCTCCTGGTGCTCGGTGAGCGTCTTGGTGATGCGGTCGGGGTGGGCGTGCATGACGGCGACGCCCATCCTCAGCTGCCGGTCGCGCAGTTGGTCGTAGAGCCGGGAGAGGATCTCGTTGCCCCCGCTGCGGACGATCTCGGCGTGGAAGCACCGGTCGGTCACGGCGGCGCCCGCGAGGTCACCGGCGGCGGCCTGCTCGCGCTGGCGGTCGAGGAGCTCGGTGAGCCGGGCGATGAGCTGTGGCGAGGCGGGCACCGCCTTGCGGATGGTGTGTTCCTCGACCAGCTGCCGGGTCTCGACGACGTCCGCGATCTCCTGCGCGGAGACCGGCAGGACCAGCGCGCCCTTCTTCGGGTAGAGCTTGATCAGCCCCTCGGCCTCCAGCCGCAGCAGCGCCTCGCGCACAGGCGTGCGCGACACTCCTACGGCCTCGGCCAGTTCGCCTTCGGTGAGCAGCGTCCCGCCCTCGTAACGGCGGTCCAGGACGCCCTCTTTGACATGGGCGTAGACGCGCTCGGCGGCGGGAGGTTGCTTCACGTGCTGCACGGCCAGGCTGCTCATGCCGACAGCATAGATACAACACGTACACATGGGGGCGGCCGTCCGCCATATGGACCGACCCGAGAACCGATCCCCGTCCGGGGCGTGACGTCGCCGCGCGGACAACAGTTCAACTTTCCGAAGGGACGCGGGAACCACGCCCGGCCGTACGGCGTCCCTCGGAAAGGGAAAATCGGGGAACCCGCCTCAGCACGCGCACAACCAACTGTGCTAGTTACGAGTCACACGAGAGTGGCGTTTCGCCTACTCGGCCAACTCGACCGCTCTCCAGTGGCATTCGGACGATTCATACGTAATCGGGGTATTGAAGTTGATAACCGGCATCCAGGGCATCCGTTTTCGTAGAGCCGCAGCCGTGGTGGTCACCACCGGCGCCGTGCTCGCGACCGGAGCGCTCACCGCGGCGCCCGCGCAGGCCGCCGTCGCCGTTCCGACGATCGTCGCCAAGGGCGGCTATCTGATGAACAACGCCAACGGCGCGACGCTGTACGGCAAGGCAGCCGACACCAAGCTGTCCACCGGTTCCACCACGAAGATCATGACGGCGAAGGTCGTGCTGGCACAGACGAACCTGAACCTCAACGCCAAGGTCACCATCCAGAAGGCGTACAGCGACTACATCGTCGCCAACACCGCCTCCTCGGCCGGCCTGATCGTCGGCGACAAGGTCACCGTCCGCCAGCTGCTGTACGGGCTGATGCTGCCGTCGGGCTGCGACGCCGCGTACGCGCTCGCCGACAAGTTCGGCACCGGCACGACGCGTGCGGCCCGGGTGAAGTCGTTCATCGGCAAGATGAACAGCACGGCCCGCAGCCTCGGCATGACGAACACCAAGTTCGACAGCTTCGACGGCATCGGCAACGGCGCGAACTACTCGACGCCGCGCGACCTGACGAAGCTCGCCAGCAACACCATGAAGAGCGGCGCCTTCCGCACGATAGTGAAGACGCAGAACTTCAAGGAGAAGGTCACCACCAAGACCGGTGGCACCCGCTGGATGAGCTGGGAGAACACCAACAAGCCGCTGCTGTCCGGCTACGCCGGCACCATCGGTATCAAGACGGGCTCCGGCCCGCAGGCCAAGTACTGCCTGGTCTTCGCGGCCACCCGCAACGGCAAGACGGTCATCGGTACGGTCCTCGCCTCCACGTCGGTCGCCAACCGCACGGCGGACGCGAAGAAGCTGATGAACTACGGCTTCGCGCGCCTGGGCTGATGTCCAGCCGCTGATCCAAACGTGAGAAGGGGCCTGCCGCGCTCAGCGCGGCAGGCCCCTTCTTCGTGTCTCACGCCCAGGTGATGAGCTTCTTCGGCTGCTCCAGGATCGCCGCCACGTCCGCCAGCACCTTGGACCCCAACTCCCCGTCCACCAGCCGGTGGTCGAAGGAGAGGGCCAGGGTCGTCACCTGACGGGGCTTCACCTTGCCCTTGTGGACCCACGGCTGGAGCTTGATCGAGCCGATCGCCAGGATCGCGGCCTCGCCGGGCGGGAGAATCGGCGTGCCCGTGTCGACGCCGAAGACACCGACGTTCGTGATCGTCACCGTGCCGCCCTGCATCGCGCCGGGAGAGGTTTTGCCGTCCCGGGCCGTGGACACCAACTCGCCGAGCGCCTCCGCCAGTTGCGGGAGCGTCTTGTCGTGGGCGTCCTTGATGTTCGGGACGATCAGACCGCGCGGGGTGGCCGCCGCGATGCCCAGGTTGACGTAGTGCTTGAGCACGATCTCCTGGTTCGCCTCGTCCCAGGACGCGTTGATGTCCGGGTGGCGCTTGATCGCGACCAGCAGGGCCTTGGCGATCAGGAGCAGCGGGTTCACCCGCAGGCCCTGCATCTCCTTGTCCTGCTTCAGCTCCTCCACCAGTTTCAGGGTGCGCGTCACGTCCACCGTCACGAACTCCGTGACGTGCGGCGCCGTGAACGCCGAGCCGACCATCGCCGCCGCGGTCGCCTTCCGTACGCCCCTGACCGGGACGCGCGTCTCCCGGGCGCCGTCGTACGTGGCCGCCGGAGCCGCCGGGACGACCGGTGCCGTGCGCACCGGCTCGGGGGCCACCGGGGCCGCCGGCGCCACCGCCGCGTGCACGTCCTCGCGTGTGATGACGCCGTCGGGGCCCGACGGGGTCACCGTCGCCAGGTCGACGCCGAGATCCTTGGCGAGCTTGCGCACCGGCGGCTTCGCGAGCGGACGGTCCGTCACCGCGGCCAGGAGCGCCTGACCGGGCAGGGCCATTCCGGTGCCCGTGCCCGTGCTGGTGAGGGCGCCGTGGCCGTTGTTCGTCCCCACCTGCCCGCTGTGGCCGTTCAGCTCGTGCTGGACCGCCGCCGCGACCTCCTGCGCCGGGATGTCCGCGCCCTTGCGCGGACGGCGCTTGGTCGAGGAGACGGCCACGCCGTAGCCGACGAGGACCGGCTGACGGGCCGGCGGTTTCGCCTCCTCGGGCGCGGCCCGGGGTGCCTCGGCCGGAACGGGAGCCTCGGCCTCCACCGCGGCTCCGGTCCCGCCCGTCACGTCCACCGCGATGATCGACGTACCCACGTCGACCGTCGTGCCCTCGGCGAAGTGGAGCGAGCGCACGACCCCGTTGTACGGGATGGGCAGTTCGACGGCCGCCTTTGCGGTCTCGACCTCGCACACCACCTGGCCGTCGGTGACGGTGTCGCCCGGCTGGACGTACCACTTGAGGATCTCGGCCTCGGTGAGTCCCTCGCCCACGTCGGGCATCTTGAACTCGCGAACGGACGCGTCAGTCATCGTCGTCACGTCCCTCTCCTCAGTACGCCAGCGAGCGGTCGACAGCGTCGAGCACCCGGTCCAGGCTCGGTAGGTACTCCTCCTCCAGGCGCGCCGGCGGGTACGGGGCGTGATAGCCGCCGACCCTGAGCACCGGTGCCTCCAGGTGGTAGAAGCAGCGTTCCGTGATCCGGGCCGCGATCTCCGCACCCGAACCGAAGAACACCGGTGCCTCGTGCACCACGACCAGACGGCGGGTCTTCTCGACCGAGGCCTGGACGGTGTCGAAGTCGAGCGGGGAGACCGACCGGAGGTCGAGGACCTCCAGTGAACGCCCCTCCTCGGCCGCCGCGTTCGCGACCTCCAGGCACAGCTTCACCATCGGGCCGTAGGCCGCGAGGGTGAGATCGGTGCCCTCGCGGACCACCTTGGCCTTGTGGAGCGGGCCGGGGATGGCTTCGACATCGACCTCGGCCTTGTCCCAGTAGCGCCGCTTCGGCTCGAAGAAGATCACCGGGTCGTTGCTCTGGATGGCCTGCTGCATCATCCAGTACGCGTCCGACGCGTTGGCCGGGGACACCACCTTGAGGCCCGCCACATGCGCGAAGAGCGCCTCAGGGGACTCCGAGTGGTGCTCGACCGCGCCGATGCCGCCGCCGTACGGGATGCGGATGACGATCGGGAGCTTGATCTTGCCCAACGCGCGCGCGTGCATCTTCGCGAGCTGGGTGACGATCTGGTCGTACGCCGGGAAGACGAAGCCGTCGAACTGGATCTCGACCACCGGGCGGTAGCCGCGCAGGGCGAGGCCGATGGCCGTGCCGACGATGCCGGACTCGGCGAGCGGGGTGTCGATGACCCGGTCCTCGCCGAAGTCCTTCTGCAGACCGTCGGTGACCCGGAAGACTCCGCCGAGCTTGCCGACGTCCTCACCCATGATCAGGACCTTGGGGTCCGACTCCAGGGCCTTGCGCAGCGATTCGTTGATCGCCTTCGCCAGGGCCATGCTCTTGGACGTCACGGTCTTCGGGGCCGCGTTCGTCGAAGCCACTGTCTCAGCCGCCATGGTCATGCCCCCTCCACATCTGCGAACGACGCCTGGTAGGCGGCGAACTCGGCCCGCTCCTCGTCCACGAGCGCGTGCCCGTCGGCGTAGGTGTGCTCGAACATCGCGAAGGGGTCCGGGTCGGGCATTGCACGGACCACTTCGCGTACTCGCCTGCCCAACGACTCGCTCTCGGCCTCCAGTTCCGCGAAAAATCCCTCGTCCGCGTGGTTTGAGGCCTCCAGGTACGTCCGCAGACGCGCGATCGGGTCCTTCGCCTCCCAGGCCACCCGCTCGTCGTCGTGGCGGTAGCGCGTCGGGTCGTCGGAGGTCGTGTGGGCGCCCATGCGGTACGTGTACGCCTCGACCAGCGTCGGGCCCTCGCCGCTGCGGGCCCGCTCCAGGGCCCACTTCGTCACCGCGAGGACGGCCAGCACGTCGTTGCCGTCCACCCGTACGCCCGGGAAGCCGTAGCCCTGCGCGCGCTGGTAGAGCGGGACGCGGGTCTGGCGCTCGGTCGGCTCGGAGATCGCCCATTGGTTGTTCTGGCAGAAGAACACCACGGGGGCGTTGTAGACCGAGGCGAAGGTGAAGGACTCGGCGACGTCGCCCTGGCTGGAGGCGCCGTCCCCGAAGTACGCGATGACCGCGGAGTCGGCGCCGTCCTTGGCCACACCCATCGCGTAGCCGGTGGCGTGCAGGGTCTGCGAGCCGATGACGATCGTGTAGAGGTGGAAGTTGTTGGTGTTGGGGTCCCAGCCGCCGTGGTTCACCCCGCGGAACATGCCCAGCAGGTTGGTCGGGTCGATGTCCCGGCACCAGGCCACACCGTGCTCACGGTAGGTCGGGAAGACGTAGTCGTCGGGCCGGGTGGCACGGCCGGAGCCGATCTGGGCCGCCTCCTGGCCGAGCAGCGAGGCCCACAGGCCCAGCTCGCCCTGCCGCTGGAGGGCGGTGGCCTCGGCGTCGAAGCGGCGGGTCAGCACCATGTCCCGGTACAGACCGCGCAGGTCGTCAGGGGTGAGGGCTGCGACGTACGGGTCGTAGGCGGCGTTCTTGACGCGCCTGCCCTCGGGGGTCAGCAGTTGGACGAGATCCGGATCGGCGCCCGTCCCGCCCGACTTCTCAGCCGACTTCTCGACCGGCTCCCCGGGCGGCTTCTTGGCGGCGGCGCGCTTGCTGGGGGCTCGCTTGCTGGGGGCGCGCTTCGCGGCCGTGGCCTTCGTCGCGGTGGCAGTGGCGGGCGGCGCGGCCGTGGCTTGTGCGTCGACAGCCGGCGTGTCGGCGCTCTGCGCGGTGGTGCGGGTGGTACCGGTCTTGCTTCCGGCGCTGCGTCGCGGTTTGCGCGCGGCAGTGCTCTCCACGGTCACGTGTACTCCTCCGTCGGTCCGGCCCCGGGGTTGCCGGGTAACCAGTGCGGTCACCTGTTCCCGAGACCCGTGCACGGGGTGGGTGCCACTCGGCCGGGAACAGGCGTGACAGGCGTCCCGGCGAGCGTCCCGCAAGCATCACGTTACCCAGTGCGCCATATTTCTATGAAACCCCCCTGACCTGCGATTTTGCTTGGAAATCCAAGTAAATTGAGCAAGTCGGGAAGGGGCCCTGGTCACAGCCTTGCAGGGGGCCGGAACAACGGCACGTTATCCCGCTGACCCAGCTCACGGGAAGAGTCGGTGTGTGAGACTGTCCGGGTGCCCGAAGACGGAAAAATCACTGTATTTCTCCTCGACGACCATGAAGTCGTCCGCCGGGGAGTCCATGAACTGCTCTCGGTCGAGGACGACATCGAGGTGGTCGGCGAGGCCGGCACGGCGGCGGACGCACTGGTACGGATTCCGGCCACCCGCCCGGACGTGGCCGTCCTGGACGTACGGCTCCCGGACGGCAGCGGCGTCGAGGTGTGCCGCGAGATCCGCTCCCGGGACGCGGGCGTCAAGTGCCTGATGCTGACCTCGTTCGCCGACGACGAGGCGCTTTTCGACGCGATCATGGCGGGCGCCTCCGGGTACGTCCTGAAGGCCATCCGCGGACATGAACTACTGGCGGCCGTACGGGACGTGGCAGCCGGCAGGTCCCTGCTCGACCCGACCGCGACCGCCCGCGTGCTGGAGCGGCTGCGGGACGGCGGCGGCCCGAAGGGCGACGAACGGCTCGCGGACCTCACCGAGCGGGAGCGCCGGATCCTCGACCTGATCGGCGAGGGCCTCACCAACCGCGAGATCGGCGAACGGCTGCACCTGGCGGAGAAGACCATCAAGAACTACGTGTCCGGACTGCTGTCCAAACTCGGGATGCAGCGGCGCTCGCAGGCGGCGGCGTACGTGGCGCGGATGCAGGCGGAGCAGCACGGGTGGCGGCAGGGGCAGCACGAGCAGCGGCAGGGTTTCTAGGCCTCCCGGGCTTTCCGCGGCCGGGCACGCCGGGCACATCACCGGGGTGCCCGAATCGGGACTTTAGGCCTCTTTTCTCGGGGCGAGCGCCCCTGGTGTGCCCGGCTTCCCGTCTCGCACCCTGAGTGCATGCCGACCGACGAACAGCGCGCCGTCGACCTCCTCGGCCGGGTCGAGCACGGCCGGGTCGCGACCAGCATGCGCGCGCTGCCCTTCCTGGCGTCCGCCCGGCACATCGTGGTGGACGGCCAGGTTCTGCTGCGCCTGCACAGGGGGCACGGCTACCACCGGGCGTGTGTGGGCGGTGTCGTCGCGTACGGCGCCGATGTTCCGTCCGCGCGGAGTCGGTCCTGGTCCGTGCAGGTCGTCGGGGAGTGTGCCGCCGTCGAGCCGACCGCCGCCGAACTCGACCGGTTCGGCCCCGCACCGCGCTCCGTGGACGGCGTTCCCTTCGATCCCGTCTACCTGCGAGTCGAACCCCAGTTCGCAACAGTGCACTCGGTGATCGAAACCGACTGCCCGTGACTGTCTGCGGTCACCTGTGACTGCCTGCGACAAGCGCCCCGCTCACGCGCCCGGCTCGTGCCCTACCATCTGGCGCGTGCCGCGCTCATCTGTACCACCCTTTGCGTCCCATGCGCCCCCTCTGGGCGCCCTCCTCCGCCAGTACGCCGCCGGGTCCGCGCTGACCTGCGAGCCCGTCGACCAAGGGCTGCTGAACCGCGGCTACCGGCTCGCCACCACGCGCGGCCACTACTTCCTGAAGCACCACTTCGACCCCGAGACCGCCGACCCCGCCGCGATCGCCCGTCAGCACCGGGCGACCCAGCGCCTTGCGGATCTCGGCGTCCCGGTGGCCCCGCCACTGCCCGGCCGCGACGGACGTACGGTCGCCGTCGTCGGCGGACACGCCTACGCCCTGCACCCCTGGATCGACGGCCGCCACCGCCACGGCGGCCAGCTCAGCACCGTCCAGTGCGGTCGACTGGGCGCGCTGCTGGGCGTGGTCCACGCGAGCCTGGAACGGGTCATGCCGACCCGCGGCCGGGCGTCGGACGGGCACGGGGACGAGAACGGCGCCGGGGAAGGGCACGGGAGAGCGGAAGGGGTCGGCGGACGGGAGCGGGGAGCCCCGCAGCGGGTGACCGCCGGTCGCGGACGGGCCGGTGAACAGGACGCCGCCGACGGGTTCGTCCGACGGGGACAGGCCGACCGGGACGGGGGACCCGGTGTCCCGATCGCTGTCGTCCACCCCCGGGACGCCACCCGCCAGGACGGGTCCACGGGCCGCGGCCGGGCCGGCGCCTCTGTCGAAGGCGGGACGAGGGCCCTCACCCCCGGCATCCCCGTCGAGCCCCCGCCTGGTGCCCGTCGCGCCGACCACTCCACCGGGGAGCAGGAGCCGGCCGGTACCGACGGCACCGCCGAGCCGCTGCAGGCCCCTTCGGCCGACCCCGCCGACACCTTCGCGCTCATCGACGACCTCCTGGCCCACGTCCGCCGGCACCGCCCCACCGACGCCTTCGACGAACTGGCCCGCCACCGGCTCCTGGAACGGCGCGCGCTGCTGGAACAGCACGCGGACCGGCGGCCCCCGCCGGGCGGCTCGGTGGGCTGGGTGCACGGGGACTTCCACCCGTTCAACCTGCTCTACAAGGGGGACGCCCCGGCCGCGATCGTCGACTGGGACCGGCTCGGGGTGCAGCCCCGTGCGGAGGAGGCCGTACGCGCCGCCGCGATCTTCTTCGTACGTCCCGCCGGCACACTCGACCTGCCCAAGGCGCGGGCGTACGCGCGCGCGTACCGGCGGGCCGCGGGGGCCACGCCCTCCGAACTGGCCGCCGCCGTACACCGGGTGTGGTGGGAGCGTCTCAACGACTTCTGGATGCTGCGCTGGCACTACGAGCGGGGTGACACCCGCGCCGACTCCCAGTTCCCGGCCGCCTCGGCGCTCGCGGTGTGGTGGACGCGCGAGTACGACGTGGTGTGCGAGGCGTTCGTGGACTGACGTCCGCCGAAGCACCGCCGGCCCCCGCAGACTGGTACAACCGCCTGCCCGGCCCGGAAACGGCACGCGCGCGTGAAGCCCTTTCGGGCCGCACGCGCGCGTGGAGACTGCTTTTCGTCAACCCGCCGTCGGTTCGTTCCCCCGGAAGGGCGGCCGGCGGGTCAGGGAGTGGTGCCGCCGCTGTCCGTACCGCCGTCTTCCTCACCGGGGTCACCCGAAGTGTCGGGCGACGGAGAGGCCGCGCCGGTCGACTGCGACGCCGTGATCGACGGCTGCGGGGTCGTCTGGACGTCCGACGGGGTGGGCGACGGCTGGGGGGAGGAAGTCACGGACTGCGAGTACGACGGAGTGGGCGACGGCGTCCACTCGGACCCGGTGCCCGAGCCGCTGCCGTCGTCCGTGGCAGTGCTCGACGTCTCCTCGGAGGTCTCGTCGGTCGGGCTGGCCGTGGAGTCGTCGGCCGTCTGGGACTGCGAGGTGGTCGGCGACTCGCTCGTGCCGGGGCTGCCGTCGTTCTTGTTGCCGTTCTGGACGGCGAGGGCCACGCCGGCCGCGATGGCGATCACGGCGAAGAACGCCAGTATCCACAGCTTGCCCCGGCCGCCGCCCCGGTTGCCGTGCCCCTCGAAGCCGCCGTCGTCCCCGCCGCCGTACCCGGCGGGCAGGATCTGCTGGGGGATCTGGGTGGTGCCGGCCTGCTCACCGGGGTGGTTCATCACCGTGGTCCCGGCGAAGCCCCCCGAGGGGGTGTTCCGGCCGTCGTGCATGTCGACGGGCCCGGTGTTCCAGGTGCCGGTGTGGCTGCCCTGGTCGTACAGCATCTGCAGGCCGTACTGGATGAGACCGCGCATCTCCTCGGCGGTCTGGAAACGGTCGTCCGGCTCCTTGGCGAGAGAACGCATGACGAGCCCGTCGAGTTCCGGCGGCGCCGCGTCCGAGACCTGGGACGGGGGCACCGGAATGTCCTGGACGTGCTGGTAGACCACGGACAGCGGGGTCTCACCGGTGAACGGGGGCCGCAGCGCGAGGAGTTCGTACAGCAGACAGCCGGTGGCGTACAGGTCGGAGCGGTGGTCGACGGCCTTGCCGAGGGCCTGCTCCGGGGAGAGGTACTGGGGCGTGCCCATGACCATGCCGGTCTGCGTCATCGTCGTGGACGCCCCGTGCAGCGCGCGGGCGATGCCGAAGTCCATGACCTTCACCGCGCCGCCGTGCGTGATGATCACGTTGGCGGGCTTGATGTCGCGGTGCACGATGCCGTGCTGGTGCGAATAGGCAAGCGCTTCCAGCACCCCGGAGACGATGATCAGGGCCTGCTCGGGCCCGGGCGCCTCGGCGTTGATGAGGAGGTCGCGGATGGTGCGCCCCTCGACGATCTCCATCACGATGTACGGGACGGACTGGGCGCCGCCCGCGGTGAAGCCGCCGGCCGGCAGCGTGTCCTCGCCGGAGTCGTACACGGCGACGATCGAGTGATGGTTGAGCCCGGCCACGGACTGGGCCTCGCGCGTGAAGCGGGCCTTGGAGATCGGGTCCTCGGCGAGGTCCGCGCGGAGCAGCTTGACCGCGACCGTCCGCCCGAGCCGCACGTCCTCGGCGGCGAACACCTCTGCCATGCCGCCCCGGCCGAGTCTGTGGGTGAGCCGGTAACGGCCGTCCCCGACCAGTCCGCCGTTGCCCCACAACTCAGGCGCGTCTGACATACCGCCGCCAGCCGCCTCGGGGTCGGACGGGCCCTGAGCGCGCTGCTGTGCCATCAGTCCTCGCCGTCGTTTCTGCCCGCGGTGCGCGCGGTGTTGTTACGGTCTCCGTCGGCCACGCTACAGCCTTTACGCAAGCCTCCGGTCCGGGAGGCGCTCCCGGAGGAGCTCCGGAAGGAGCCCGGGTACGGGTCCCGGGCGGACCGGTCATCAAACCCGTTGCGGGTATGGTCGTGCAAATTGCGTGCCGCGTCCGCGCAGCACCTGTAACGCTTCCGCGACGCTTCCTTCCCGTACGGTCACGGAACGGGCACCGCGCTTGACGTGTCAGTGCCCTCCGGCAGACTTGGCCCGGAATCAGCCAATCGATCACGTCTGGCTGTGGAGAAGCTCGGGGGACGCTGAGACATGAGCCAGGACGGCGCACACGGCCGGTACGCGGGGCACGCGCTCGCCGGCGGGCGCTACCAGCTGCGCGATCTGCTCGGCGAGGGCGGGATGGCCTCGGTGCACCTCGCGTACGACTCGGTCCTGGACCGGCAGGTCGCGATCAAGACGCTGCACACCGAACTGGGCCGTGAACAGGCGTTCCGCGAGCGGTTCCGCCGCGAGGCCCAGGCCGTTGCCAAGCTCACGCACACGAACATCGTCTCGGTCTTCGACACCGGCGAGGACGACGTGGCGGGGACCATGACCCCGTACATCGTCATGGAGTACGTGGAGGGGGAGCCGCTCGGCTCCGTTCTCGACGCGGATCTGCGGCAGTTCGGGGCGATGCCCGCCGACAAGGCGCTCAAGGTCACCGCGGACGTGCTGGCGGCGCTGGAGATCAGCCACGAGATGGGCCTGGTCCACCGGGACATCAAGCCGGGCAACGTGATGGTGACCAAGCGCGGGGTCGTCAAGGTCATGGACTTCGGCATCGCCCGCGCCATGCAGTCGGGCGTCACGTCGATGACGCAGACCGGCATGGTCGTCGGCACTCCGCAGTACCTCTCCCCGGAGCAGGCGCTGGGTCGGGCCGTGGACGCCCGTTCCGACCTCTACTCGGTCGGCATCATGCTGTTCCAACTGGTCACCGGACGGCTGCCGTTCAACGCGGACTCACCGCTCGCGATCGCGTACGCACATGTCCAGGAGCAGCCGGTCGCCCCTTCCTCCGTCAACCGGGCACTGCCTCCGGCGGTGGACGCGCTCGTCACCCGCGCGCTGAAGAAGAACCCGAACGAGCGTTTCCCGAGCGCCGTCGCCATGCGTGACGAGTGCCTGCGGGTGGCCGCCTCCCTGCAGCCGGCCGCCCCGAACATCGTTCCGGGCGCCCCCGCACAGAGCGGCGCCGGCGTCGCCTCCGCGGTGTTCCCGCCGGTCGACCAGTCGACCCCGGCCCCGCCGGGCCCCGTACAGACGCCGTACCAGCCGACCCCGTACCCACAGCACGCGAATCCGCAGCACCTGAATCCGTACGGCGCCACTCCGCCCCCGGCGTACACACCTCCGCACACGCCCCCGCAGACACCGGCTCCGGCGTACGGCTATCCGCAGCAGGCCGCGTACCAGGCGCCCGGCGCGTACGCGTCGCAGCACACGCCGCCGGTCGCGTACTCCCCGGCGCCGCCGTCCCCGTCCTCCTCCGGAGGAGGACGGAAGAGCAACACCCCGGTGATCGTGGGCTCGATCGTCGTCTCCCTCGTCGCCGTCGGCGGGCTGCTCCTGGCCCTGAAGCTGGGCGGGGACACCACCGACAACGGCGGCGGGACCGGCAGCGACAGCTCCGCGAGCGCCTCGGCCTCGCAGACAGCGGAAACGGGAACGGACACAGGGGCGGACTCGGGTTCGGGATACAAGGGGCCGGACCTGAGCAAGACGATCGACGAGGAGAAGTGCGCCGAGGCGCAGGAGTCGTACACGGATCCGGACAAGGTCCAGCTGCCCGACTTCCGCTACAAGAACCTGACCTCGGTCAGGACCTGTTTCCAGGCGGCCGGCTGGCGGATGAAGATCACCCGGGTCGACGAGAACACGTTCGGCAAGGACACGGTCACGGACCAGTTCCCCTCCGCGGGCACGGACGCCGACCCGGAGGACATGCCGGTGATCGAACTGAGCGTGTCGACGGGCAACCCGTCCTGAGCCGACGGTTGTTCATGGAACGGGGCCCGGCAGCCGGTCGGTCGGCCACCGGGCCCCACTCCATGAGATCTGGGAAGGACCGGAAGTACTGGGACCGGTCCTAGAGGTACGGCCCGCCCGTACGTCCGCCCGTGCGCGGGTCCTCGTCGCCCTCGTGGCCGCCGACACCCGGCGGCAACGCGCGGCGCATCTGCTCCAGCTGGGCCCGCGCGGCCATCTGCTGGGCGAACAGGGCGGTCTGGATCCCGTGGAAGAGGCCCTCCAGCCAGCCCACCAACTGGGCCTGCGCGATCCGCAGTTCGGCGTCGCTGGGAATCGCCTCGTCCGTGAACGGCAGAGACAGTCGCTCCAGTTCGTCGACGAGCTCAGGCGCCAGACCGTCCTCCAGCTCCTTCACCGAGCTGGCGTGGATCTCCTTGAGCCGGACCCGGCTCGCCTCGTCGAGAGGAGCCGCCCGCACCTCCTCCAGCAACTGCTTGATCATGCTGCCGATCCTCATGACCTTGGCGGGCTGCTCCACCATGTCCGTCACCGGAATCTCGCGGGAGTCGTCGTCACCGCCACCACCGAGAGCCATCCCGTCCTGGCCAACGACCAGGATCTGGGGGTTCTCCGGCGACCTTTCGTTCCTCGGCATCTCCATGCGGCCATTCTCTCCCACCTGGTCGCGTTGTCGGCCGGTGGGTCCGGTCCGGCTCTCCGCGTCCGGGATGCCGGACAGACGGGTGCGTGTGAGGCTGGTTCCGTCGAACCCCGGTGACGGGTGAAGGCCGACTGACGACTGGCGACTCCGCAGCGGGAGGGGGCCAACGACGTGACTCCGTGGCTTCGCACCCTGCGTACCTGCGGCACTCTGATGGCCCTCGCGGCCCCCGCGCTCGCCGCCTCCCCGCACGGCACGACACCGCCGTACGCCAACCTGTCCGTCGCCCGTGCCACCCGGCCCGCCCCCGACGACTCCCGGGCCGGGAGCCCGGCGGGCGAGGGGCGGGAGCGGCCGGGGCGACGGGAGTCCGCGCCTCCCGACGAGTCGGGGTACGAGGAGACCGTCCCCGCCCCCGTACCCACCGCCGTCCCGGACGAGCCGGGGGCAACCACCGCCCCGCCCGCCGCCGCGTCGGATCCGGTGCTGCGGATACTGCCGCTCGGCGGCGGGCTGGTCCTGCTCGGCCTCGGTCTGGGCCTCGTCCTCCTGGCGCTGCGGCTGCGCGTACGGAGGAGGTGATCGGCGAGGGCGTCCCGTTACTCCAGTTATGGGACCACCAGCAGCACCTTTCCCACGTGCCCGCTCTCCTCCACGAGCCGGTGGGCCGCCGCCGCGTCGCTCATCGGGAACTCCCGGTCGACGACGGGCCGGACCTGACCGGCGGCGAACAGCGGCCAGACGTGTTCGCGTACGGCGGCCACGATCGCCGCCTTCTCGGCGAGCGGGCGGGTGCGCAGCGAGGTCGCGCTGATCGCGGCCCGCTTGAAGAGGAGCTCGCCGATGTTCAGTTCGGCCTTAACGCCGCCCTGCATACCGATGATCGAGAGCCGTCCGTTGACGGCGAGGGCGCGGACGTTGCGGTCCAGGTACTTGGCGCCCATGTTGTCGAGGATGACGTCCGCGCCGGCGCCGCCGGTCGCCTGCTTCAGCTCCTCGACGAAGTCCTGCTCGCGGTAGTTGACGAGGATGTCGGCGCCCAGCTCGGCGCACTGGTCGAGCTTCTCCTTCGTCCCCGCCGTCACGGCGACCTTGGCGCCGACCGCCTTGGCGAGCTGGATGGCCATGGTGCCGATGCCGCTGGAGCCGCCGTGCACGAGAAGGGTCTCGCCGGGGCGGAGGTGGGAGATCATGAAGACGTTCGACCAGACCGTGCAGGCCACCTCGGGCAGCGCCGCCGCACTCTTCAGGTCGACGCCCTCGGGCACGGGCAGCAGCTGCCCGGCCGGGACGGCGACCTTCTGGGCGTAACCGCCGCCCGTGAGCAGCGCGCACACCTCGTCGCCGACGGACCAGCCGGACACTCCGGGTCCGATCCCGGTGATCCGGCCGGAGCACTCCAGGCCGGGGTACGGGGAGGCGCCGGGTGGCGGGTTGTAGAAGCCCTGGCGTTGCAGGATGTCGGCGCGGTTGACGGCGCCGGCCACCACCTCGACCAGCACCTCGCCCTCACCGGGCACGGGATCGGGGACCTCGGCCCACACCAGCGCCTCGGGCCCTCCGGGTTCGGGAATCGTGATCGCATGCATGAGGGGACGCTACTCCCCGCCCCGAGGAGAACGGGGTGCGGTCCCGGCCCGGTGGAGAGACGTGCGGCCTGGCGAGCGATGAGTTTCCAGCCGGCCGGCGGTCTCCCTCTGCGTCACCCCGTACGCGCAAGGACTCCGGAAGGACCCGAGACATGAGCCCAGAGGCAGCCAGGGCGGGCCGGGCGGCCGAGGCGCCCGACCTCGCGATCGAGACGGCGGGGCTGGTGAAGACGTTCGGCGAGACCCGGGCCGTCGACGGCGTCGACCTCGCCGTCCCCACCGGCACGGTCTACGGAGTCCTCGGGCCGAACGGCGCCGGCAAGACGACCACCGTGAAGATGCTGGCCACCCTGCTCAGGCCGGACGGCGGCGAGGCACACGTCTTCGGCCACGACGTGGTGCGCGAGGCCGACACGGTACGCGGCAGGGTGAGCCTCACCGGCCAGTACGCGTCCGTGGACGAGGACCTCACCGGCACCGAGGCCTGGTCGCTGGGGTGGGCGGGCCTGCTGATGCTGGTCTTCGGCCCCGTCACCATGCGGCTCTACAACCGCAATTGACTTGCTCCTCGGGCTGAAGCCCGAGGATTCTGGCCTTCTCGATCGTTGCTGTGCCGCTACGCGGCACGGGGTTCGGTCGGGAATCCGTGGCTTCCTGTTTCTTCGCGCTGTGCCGGGATTACTCCTGGTCTTACCGGCGCTCCGCAGGCCGATACCGCCAGTCCGGCGGCCGATTTGACGTTGAGTGCGGCGTTGTGGTCCCGGTCGTGGACGGTGCCGCAGGCGGTACAGGTCCATTCCCGGATGTGCAGCGGCTTGGGACCGTCCTTGACCCCGCAGGCGGAGCAGACCTGACTCGTCGGCTCGAACCGGCCGATCTTGACCAGGGTGCGCCCGTACCGTTCCGCTTTGTATTCCAGCATGGCGATGAACGAGGACCATCCGGCGTCGTGCACGGACTTGGCCAGCTTCGTGCGGGCCAGTCCCGCCACCGACAGATCCTCCACAGCGATCCCTTGGTTCTCGGAGATCAGCCTGGTGGAGAGCTGGTGATGGAACTCATGACGGGCGTCGGTGACCTTGGCATGGGCGCGGGCGACCTTCAGGCGGGCCTTTTCGCGGTTCTTCGATCCCTTCTGCTTGCGGGACAGCTCCTTCTGGGCCTTCTTAAGTTTCTTCTCCGCGCGCCGCAAAAAGCGCGGGGAGTCGATCTTCGTGCCGTCGGAGAGAACAGCGAAGTGGGTCAGGCCGAGGTCGATGCCGACAGTGCGGTCGGACTCGGGCATCCGGGCCGCGTCGGCGGCGGGGTCGGTGTCGATGACGAAGGAGGCGAAGTACCGCCCGGCCGCGTCCTGGATCACGGTCACCGAGGACGGCACGGCGGGCAGCGTGCGGGACCACTTCACCTTCACCGCCCCGATCTTCGGCAGGTTCAGCCGACCGCTGCCGGTGATGCTCCAGCGGGCGTTGGCGGTGAACCGGATCGACTGCCGGGTGTCCTTGCGGGACTTCAACCGTGGCGCCCCCAGCTTCGGGCCCCTGCGCGTGCCTTTGAGAGAGGCGAAGAAGTTGCGGAAGGCGGTCTCGGCGTCACGCAGGGACTGCTGGAGGACGACCGCGGACACCTCACTCAGCCAGGACCGCTCGGGTGTCTGCTTCGCCTCGGTGACCAGCTTCCGGGACAGGACGCCCGCGGTGGGGAAGGGGTCGCCTGCCCGGCGGGCGTCCTCGCGGGCGCGGACGGCATCGTTGTAGACGACGCGGGCGCACCCGAACGCCCTCGCCAATGCCGCCTGTTGGCCGGTGTCCGGGTACACCCTGAAGGTGTACCGAAGCTGCATGCGACGATCGTACGAACGAGCCACACCGACTGTCGCCGGGAACATCCGTTCCCGATTTCACCACTGCGTGTGATCCGGCTCCGCCGGAGGGACACTGCGACGCTCCGCGCCGCAGTCACAAGATTCGCTTCACAGCGGACTGAAGCCCGATGCACTGCGAATGAAACTCGGTAGCCCGAGATCCCGACGTCAGTTGTCGCGGATCGGACGGGCGTCGGGCGCCACATGGGCGCCCGGCGACACCCGCACGATGGTGATGAGCCGGTCGGCCACCTGAAGCTGCCCGATGGCCGGATCGTCGTAGCCCAGCACCCGATGCCCGCGGACGACGCTCACGACCAGGTCGTCCGTCTCGCGCGGCCCCTTGCCGACCTCGGCCTTTATGACCGGCCGCTCGACGATGTCGAGCCCGCTGCCCTGTTGGATGAGGTCCTCCATGACCATGCCGGCCGCAGGGCTGAGCACGGACAGCCCGAGCAGCCGTCCGGCCGCGCTCGCGCTCGTGATGACGGCGTCGGCGCCGGACTGCTTGAGCAGCGGCGCGTTCTCCTCCTCGCGCACGGCGACCACGATCTTCGCCGTGCGGTTGAGCTGCCGGGCCGTCAGGGTGACGAGCACGGCCGTGTCGTCGCGCTGGGTGGCGATGATGATCTGCCGCGCCTTCTGCACCTCGGCCCGCAGGAGTACGTCACTGCGGGTGGCGTCGCCGACCACTCCGGCGTACCCCTCGGCGGTGGCAGCGTCCACGGCCTTGGCACTGGGGTCGACGACCACGACCTGTTCCTTCTTCAGCCCGGTGACACAGACGGTCTGTACGGCCGACCGCCCCTTCGTGCCGAAACCGATGACCACGGTGTGCTCTCGCAAGGCCGCCCTCCAGCGGTTCTGCCGCCACTCCTCGCGTGTGCGCTCCGTGAGGACTTCGAGAGTCGTGCCGACCAGGATGATCAGGAAGAGCACGCGCAGCGGTGTGATGACGAAGATGTTGGTGAACCGGGCGGCGTCGCTGACGGGTGCGATGTCGCCGTATCCGGTGGTGGAGAGGGTGACGGTGGCGTAGTAGAAGGCGTCGAGGAGGCTGACGGAACCGTCGGCGTTGTCGTTGTAGCCGTCGTGGTCGGCATAGACGATGAGCGCGGTCCCGACCAGCACCAGCAGGGCCATGGCGACGCGTTTGCCGACCTGCCGGATCGGCCGTTCCACCACTGTCCGGGGAAGTTTCACCCGATGGGTCACCAGATGCTCGTCCGCCTGGCGGGCGATGGCGTCATGGCCCGGCAGTTTCACGTGAAACATCCTCCCCTGGCGCGATGGCGGGCGCCTATGCGATCCGAATGTTTCACGTGAAACACACCCCGGCTTCGGTGGCCGCGGCCCAGGGCAGGTCGAGCAGTTCCAGTTCCTGACCGGCTCGTGCACCGCCCGGCGGGACGACCGCGAGAGCCTCGGCCGCGGCGATCCCTCGAAGCATGGCCGGCCCGTTGTAGTGCAGCGGCACGGCCCGGTCGTCGCGCAGGACGACAGGGACGAGCCGGGTGTCGTACGGATGCCCGTGCACCTCGTCCCTGAGGGGCAGCGTGTACGGCTCGGGCGCCGCCCGTCCGGCCAGGGTCCGCAGCAGGGGCTCCGCGAGGGTGAGCAGCCCGGAGACGGCGGCCAGCGGGTTGCCGGGCAGCCCGACCAGGTGCTGGTTCTCCTTCAGCCGGGCCAGCAGCATCGGGTGTCCGGGGCGCACCTGGACGCCGTGCACCAGCAACTCGGCATCGAGACGGCGCAGGGTGGGGTGCACATGGTCGACGGGTCCTGCGGCGGTGCCGCCGGTGGTGACGACGATCTCGGCGGGGGAGTTCTTCAGGGCCTCGTAGAGCGCCTCGGCATCGTCCCCGAGCCTGCGTACGGCGATGACATCGGCGCCGAGCGAGCGCAGCCAGGGCGGCAGCATCGGGCCGAGGGCGTCCCGGATCAGCCCGTCGTGCGGCAGTCCCTCGGTGAGCAACTCGTCGCCCAGGACGAGGACTTCGGCCCGGGGCCGGGGAATCGCCGCGAGGGTGTCGTAGCCGGCGGCTGCCGCGAGACCGAGCACCGCCGGGGTCACGAAGGTGCCGGTGGGCAGCAGCTGGTCGCCGGAGCGGCACTCCTGGCCGCGCGGCCGGATGTCCTGGCCGTGGCTCATGTCGCGGGTGGCGTGCAGCCGGCCGTTGTCGTCGGTGCGGCCGTGCTCGCTGCGCAGTACGGAGGTCGTGTCGTGGGGGATGCGGGCGCCCGTCGCGATCCGTACCGCGTCGCCGTCGGTGAGCGGTTCCGGCTGCGCGTGACCGGCGAGGACACCGGCCTCGCGCACGTCCCAGGGGCCGGGGCCAGCCACCGCCCAGCCGTCCATCGCGGACGTGTCGAAGGAGGGGAGGTCGGTGAGGGCCGCGAGCGGGGCCGCGAGAACCAGGCCGAGGGCGGCTTCGAGGGGGACGGAGACGGGCGACGAGGCGGCACGGGGGACCTGCCGGGCGGCACGCTCGGCGATGGCGCGGGCCTGCGGCCAGGAGGTGGCACGGGGGCGCTCGGGGGCGGAGGCGGGGGCGGCACCCGGGTTGGCGCCGGGGCTGCCGCTGTCGGCGTCCACGTCGTAGACGCCCTCCCCTGCGGGGGCCGGCACCGGGGGGCGCGCGGGGTTCGGTCCGTCGCCCTGCCCACCGGTGCGGTTGCCGTTGCCTTCGTTCACGAGGGCGAGCGCCTCCTCGACGCCGAGGTCGTCCAGGTCGCCGCGGGCGGTCATCCGGCGTCCGGGTGGCTGTCGGGGGACTGGACCGCGCCTGGCTCGGCGGCCGCGGGCTTCTCCTCCGCCGCTGCCTCGTCGGCCCAGCGCAGGGCGAGGGCGACGGCCTTGCGGGTGGCCTCGGCGACCGCTTCGGGGCCTCCCCCGGCCCGGCCCGCCGCGTATCCGACGAGGAACGTCGTGAGCGGGGCGGCCGGCCTGGCCACTCCGTGCGCGGCGTCGCGGGCGAGGTCCAGGAGGAGGTTGGTGTCGACGTCCAGGTCGATGCCCAGTTCGTCCTTGGCTGCGGAAATCCATTCGTCCAACACGTGCCCATGCTCCCTGATGCGTGCTCTGGCGGCGGCGATGTCTTCCCAGGTGTCGCAGTCGAAGGACGCGACGGGGTCCACGACACGGGTGAGGTCGAGCGCGGCGGTCAGCCGGCGCAGCGGCAGGCCGGTGAGTCCGCCGTGTTCAAGGGTGAGCGCGCCCAGCTCCCGGCGCAGCGCGGATGCCCGGTACACGGCCACGAGCGGCTGGTCCCGGCCGTCCGGGTCGGTGAGCAGCGCGCCCTCCGCGCCGCTCGTCCGCAGAGCGCCGAGAAGCCGCCGTACCGTCGCCGCTTCGAGGAACGGCAGATCGGCGGAGAGTACGACGACGGACTCGGCCCCGGTGTGGCGCAGACCCGCGTCGAGCGCGGCGACCGGTCCGCCTCCCGGCGGGTCCTCGTGGGCCCAGGTCACGGGCCGTGCGGTGGGCCGGGGGCCGGCCACGACCACGGTGGTGCCGGCGTCCGCGCAGGCGGCGAGCACCCGGTCGAGCAACGCCCGCCCGCCCACCTGTACGCCGGGCTTGTCGGCGCCGCCGAGCCGCCGGGCGGCCCCGCCCGCGAGCACCACGGCGTCGTAGCCGTCGGTGCCGGGGGTCCCTGGGGGCTGGGGCTCGTAGGCGGTCACCCTCCGAGTATGCGGGCCGTCGTCGATCACGGGGAACGTACGCGCGCGGCCCTGATCACAGTGTTCGCAGCAGCACCGCCGGTTGTTCGACGCAGTCCGCCACATAGCGCAGGAAACCGCCCGCAGTACCGCCGTCGCACACCCGGTGGTCGAAGGTGAACGACAGCTGGACGACCTGACGCACCGCCAGTTCACCCTCGTGCACCCACGGCTTGGGGACGATCCGGCCGACGCCGAGCATGGCCGCCTCGGGGTGGTTGATGATCGGCGTGGAGCCGTCGACGCCGAACACGCCGTAGTTGTTCAACGTGAAGGTCCCGCCGGTGAGTTCGGCCGGGGTGAGGGTGCCCGTGCGGGCGGCCTCGGTCAGTCGTGCGATCTCGGCGCTGAGCTCCTCGGCGTTCCTGGTGTGCGCGTCCCGTACGACGGGGACGACGAGTCCGCGTTCGGTCTGCGCGGCGAAGCCGAGGTGGACCCGGTCGAGCCGGACGATCTCCCTGGCCTCCAGGTCGACCGTGGAGTTCAGGTCGGGGTAGCGGGCGAGGGCGGCGGTGCAGATCCGGGCCAGCAGGGCGAGGAGGGAGATCTTCGGGCCCCCGCCGCTTGCGTTCATCCGCACGCGCGCGTGCATCAGTTCCGTCGCGTCTGCGTCCACCCAGCAGGTCGCGTCCGGGATCTCGCGCCGGCTGCGGGAGAGCTTGTCGGCGACGGCACCGCGGATGCCCTTGAGGGGGACGCGCGTGCCCTCGGTGGAAGCCGCGACAGGTGCGGGGGCCACTGCGGACGCCGGGGACTCGGTTCGTGTGGCGCCGGTGTGCAGGGCGCGCTCCACGTCGGCGCGCAGGATCAGCCCGTTGGGCCCGGAGCCCGTCAACTCCCGCAGATCCAGGCCGTTCTCGCGGGCGAGCCTGCGCACGAGCGGCGAGATGACCGATACGGGACCGTCGAGGCGGGCGGGGGCGGCCCCGTCCGCGTTCTTGACGGCCACCGGAGCGGCGGGCGCCGCCTGGTCCCGCCGTACCCTGCGTCGCCGGGCGGGCGCCTCGGAGGTGCCGTACCCCACGAGCACGTTCCCGGAGCCCTCGGCCGCGTCGCCGGTGAGGTCGGAGGGAGCCGGGGTCCCGACGGCCACCGTCACCAGGGGGGAGCCGACGGGCAGTTCGGTGCCCTCCTCGCCGAAGCGGGCGGTGACGACACCGCCGTAGGGGCACGGCACGTCGACCATCGCCTTGGCCGTCTCGACCTCGACGACCGGCTGGTCGACGGCGACGACCTCGCCGACCTCGACCAGCCAGCGCACGATCAGCGCCTCGGTGAGTCCCTCGCCGAGATCGGGGAGCCTGAACTCCAGTACCTGTGCCATCAGCGTTCCGCCTCCCACTGCAGCCGTCCCACGGCGTCCAGGACACGATCGACGCCGGGCAGGTGGTGCCGCTCCAGCATCGGCGGCGGGTACGGGATGTCGAACCCGGCGACACGCAGCACCGGCGCCTCCAGGTGGTGGAAGCAGCGCTCCGTGACGCGGGCCGCGATCTCCCCGCCGGGGCCGCCGTAGCCGCCCGACTCGTGGACGACCAGGGCGCGCCCGGTCCGCCGTACCGAGGCGCACACTGTCTCGTCGTCGAACGGGACCAGGGAACGCAGGTCGACGACCTCCAGGTCCCAGCCCTCCGCTTCCGCCGCCTTCGCCGCCTCCAGGCAGACGGGCAGGGACGGCCCGTACGTGATGAGTGTGGCGCTGCGGCCCGGGCGCCGCACCACCGCGCGTCCGATCGGTTCAACGGCCGACGGCTCGTCCGGGTTCCAGGAGTCCTTCGACCAGTACAGGCGCTTGGGCTCCAGGAAGACCACCGGGTCGTCGGAGGCGATGGCCGCCCGCAGCAGGCCGTACGCGTCGGGGACCGTGGCGGGGGTGACGACATGGAGACCCGGGGTCGCCATGTAGTACGCCTCGGAGGAGTCGCTGTGGTGTTCGACGCCGCCGATGCCGCCGCCGTAGGGCACCCGGACGGTGATCGGCAGGGGCATGGCCCCGCGGGTGCGGTTGCGCATCCGGGAGACGTGCGAGATCAGCTGCTCGAACGCGGGGTAGGCGAACGCGTCGAACTGCATCTCCACGACCGGGCGCAGGCCGTACATGGCCATGCCGACGGCCGCCCCGAGGATGCCCGCCTCGGCCAGCGGGGTGTCCGTGCAGCGGTCCTCGCCGAACTCCTTGGCGAGCCCGTCGGTGACCCGGAAGACCCCGCCGAGGGTGCCGACGTCCTCACCCATGACATGCACGGCGGGGTCGGCGGCCATGGCGTCGCGCATCGCGCGGGTGAGGGCCTGCGCCATGGTGGCCGGTTTGAGGGCGACGGTCGTCATCAGTGCGCCCCCTCCGCCTCGGCGTCGAGCTCCGCCCGCAACTGGGCCCGCTGCTCGCGCAGTTGCGGGGTGGGCTCGGTGTACACCTGGGCGAACAGGTCCATCGGGTCGAGCGCCGGGTCCTGGTTCATCCGGGCGCGCAGGTCGGCGGCGAGTGTCTCGGCGTCGTCGCGCGCCGCCCTGATGCCGTCCTCGTCGAGGAGGCCGCGCGCGGTGAGCTCCCGTTCCAGGAGATCGATCGGGTCGTGCTCGCGCCAGGCGGTGACCTCGGAGTCGGCCCGGTAGCGCTTGTCGTCGTCGGCGTTGGTGTGCGCCTCCACGCGGTAGGTCACCGCCTCGACGAGCGTGGGACCACCACCCGCGCGCGCGTGGCGTACGGCCTCGCTCAGCACGTCGTACATGGCGACCGCGTCGTTGCCGTCGACCAGACGGCCCGGCATCCCGTAACCGACGGCCTTGTGGGCCAGCGACGGGGCGGCGGTCTGCTTGGCGAGCGGCACGGAGATCGCGAAGCCGTTGTTCTGGACCAGGAAGACCACCGGCGCCTGCCACACGGCGGCGAAGTTCAGCGCCTCGTGGAAGTCGCCCTCGCTGGTGCCGCCGTCGCCGACCATGGCCAGCGCGACCACGTCGTCGCCCTTGAGTCGGGCGGCATGGGCGAGCCCGACGGCGTGCGGCAGCTGCGTGGCGAGCGGGGTACACAGGGGCGCCACCCGGTGCTCACGCGGGTTGTACCCGGTGTGCCAGTCGCCGCGCAGCAGCGTAAGCGCCTGTACGGGGTCCACGCCCCGGGCGACCACGGCGAGGGTGTCCCGGTAGCTGGGGAAGAGCCAGTCGCGGTCCTCCAGGACGAGCGCGGCGGCCACCTCGCAGGCCTCCTGGCCGACGCTGGAGGGGTACACGGCGAGCCGGCCCTGCTTGGTGAGGGCGGTGGCCTGCGCGTTGTACCGACGCCCGCGCACCAGCTGCGCGTACAGCCGGCGCAGCAGCCCGGAATCCGCCCGCGCCGCCGCCTCGGTGCCGAGGACGCGGTACGGAGCCGCGTCGGGCAGCAGGGGCGCGGGGTCGGTACGGGGCTGCCAGGCGGGCGGCGGCGTGGGCCGGTATGCGCCCCGCTGCTCCATGACCGTCATGACGGCACCTCCTGGTGGGAGACGGCTCCAGGCGCGCCACGGATGTGACCCGCCTCACCTACCGATTGTTCGGTCGTCGGCACATTTTGGCTACAGGCACCGCCAGGCTGTGGACAAACGGTTCTCCACAGCCTGAGATGGACGCAGTACGTCCATGAAAGGGAAGCGGGGGGACATGGCACCTGAACAAATGGCCGAACGCCCGGACAGCGGCAGCACCCCGCCGCCCCCGCGCCCGCTGGACGCCATTGATCAGGACATCCTGCAGATACTCCAGGCGGACGGCCGCGCCTCGATCCGTTCCGTGGCCGAACACGTCCACGTTTCGCGTGCCAACGCCTACGCGCGCATCAACCGCCTCATCGAGGACGGCGTGATCCGCGGCTTCGGCGCCCGCGTGGACCATGAGCGCGCCGGACAGGGCACCTCGGCGTACATCACCCTGAAGATCGTCCAGAACTCCTGGCGCACGGTCCGCGAGCAGCTGAGGCGGCTCCCCGGGGCCGACCACATCGCCCTGGTGGGCGGCGACTTCGACGTACTCCTGCTGGTCCACACCCCCGACAACAAGGCGCTGCGCGAGCTGGTGCTGACGCGCCTGCAGGCGATCCCGGAGGTGCTCAGCACGCGCACCCTGCTGGTGTTCGAGGCGGAGGACCTGGAACCGCAGACCTGACTCACCCCCGCGCAGGACTCACGCCGGGTGGCGCAGCCCCCCGAAGACCAGCCGCGCCACCGCGTCGGCGACCTCCCGCTCGCCCATGCCGCGCCCGTCGGGCCGGTACCACTCCACGACCGAGTTGATCATCCCGAAGACGAGCCGGGTCGCGAGCCGCACCTCCACGTCACCACGTATGTCCCCCTCGGCGGCGGCGGCCTTGAGCAGCTCGGCCACCTGGTGGTCGAAGTCGCGGCGCCGTTCCAGGGCCCAGCGCTCGGTGCCGGTGTTGCCGCGCACCCGCAGCAGCAGCGTCACGTACGGCAGCTCGGCGATGAGCACCTCGACCATGCGCCGTACGACGTGCTCCAGGCGCCCGGCGGCGGGCCCCACGCGCGCGTGCTCCTCCTCGAGGATCCCGAAGAGCCCGTCCAGCGCCCGGCTGACGGCCAGCCGCAGCAGCTCCTCCTTGCCGGTGACGTGGTGGTAGATCGACGACTTGGAAATGCCCGCAGCCTTGGAGAGGTGCTCCATGGAGGTGCCGTCGTAGCCGCGCTCGTTGAACACCTGGACCGCGACCTGGAGCAGCGTCTGCGGGGTGTACGTGTCGCGCTTGGCGGTGGTCATGGGGTGCCCTCCCGCTTGTCGGTGGCGTACGCGTGGCGGTAGAGCGCGAGGGACGGCGCGTACCGTCCGCTCGGGTCGCGCTGGTGCAGTTCGTCGAGGATCTCGTGCGCCCAGCTCCGGCCGAGCCGACGGCTCCACTCGAAGGGCCCGAGCGGGTAGTTGACGCCGAGGCGCATCGCCGTGTCGACGTCCTCCTCGGTGGCGACGCCCTTGGCGACGGCGTCGTGCGCGAGGTCGACGATCCGAGCCACCGTACGGGCGACGATCATGCCGGGGGCGTCCCCGAGGACGCTGACGTCCTTGCCGAGCGCCTGGAAGAGGCCGATGGCCTCGGAGAGGGTCTGCGGCTGGGTGTCCTGGGAGGCGGAGAGGGCCATCCGGGTGGCCCGGCGGTAGTCGAGGGCGAGATCGAAGTAGACGACGTCCCGGAACTCGACGCTGGTCTGCCCGTCGGCAAGCACCAGCTGACCACCGCTGGGCAGCACCAGCCGGGTGCCGTGGTCCTCCTCGTCCTCACGGACGGGAATGCCCGCCTCACGGATCAGCGCGAGGAGGTCGGCCGCGGGGCCCAGGTCACCCTCGGCGACGACGTAGGCGGGCGGCTGGGCCTGTTCCGCGGTGTGCGGTTCGGCGCGCTCGGCGTCGTCCCCGTACTCGTACCAGCCCTGCCCGGTCTTCCGGCCGAGCCGGCCCGACTCGACGAGCCGGCGCTGGGCCAGTGAGGGCGTGAACCGCACGTCGTGGAAGAAGGCCTGCCACACGGAGTGGGTGACGGCCTCGTTGACGTCCTGCCCGATCAGGTCGGTGAGCTCGAACGCGCCCATCATGAACCCGCCGCAGTCGCGCAGCACCGCGTCGATGGTGGCGGGGTCGGCGGACTGGGCCTCGTACGCCGCGAAGGCCTCCGCGTAGAAGGGCCGGGCGAGGCGGTTGACGATGAACCCGGGGGTGTCGGCGCAGGCGACCGGGGTCTTGCCCCAGGCGCGGGCCATCTCGTACGCGCGCGTGGCCGAGGTGACGTCGGTGGCGAACCCGGAGACGACCTCCACGAGGGGCAGCAGCGGCGCCGGATTGAAGAAGTGCAGCCCCACGAACCGTCCGGGGTTGCGCAGGGCGCCGCCGATGGCGGTGACGGACAGGGAGGAGGTGTTGGTGGCGAGCAGACAGTCGTCGTCGACCACGTCCTCCAGGGCGCGCATCAACTCCTGCTTCACGTCGAGCCGTTCGAGGACGGCCTCCACGACGAGGGAGCAGTCGGCGAGTTCGGCGAGGTTCCCGGCGGCGTGCAGCCGGCCCCGCGCGGCATCCCGGTCGGCCGCCGTCATCCGGTCCTTCTCGACGAGCCGGTCTAGCCGCGCGCCGATCGCGTCGGCGGCGTCCTGGGCCCGCCCCGGCGCGGCATCGAACAGCCGTACGTGGTGACCGGCGACCAGCGCGACCTGGGCGATGCCCTGGCCCATGGTGCCGGTGCCGACGACGGCCACGGGGCTGCTGAGGTCGAGTGCAGTCATGTGCGCGATCCTCCTGCACGAGGTTGTCCACAGATGCGGCGGACCCCCTTGTCCCGACCGATCGTTCGGTTACTCTAGCTCTGTCGTGCCTTTTCCGCCCAGGTCATGAGCTCAACGAAGTGCTCTTGAGACGAGGAGTTGGTCCCCTGATGGCCGCCGAACTCACCGCGCACCAGCTGATCGCCCAGCACCGGCCCACTCTCGACCAGGCGCTGGAAGCGATCCGCACGCGCGCGTACTGGTCCCCGCACCCCGAACACCCCAAGGCGTACGGGGAGGACGGCAGTCTGGACATGGCGGCCGGCAAGGCCGCCTTCGACGCCGTCCTGAACACCCGCCTCGACCTCGGCCAGCCCGGCACGGACGACTGGGTGGGCGGCGAGGTGTCCCCGTACGGCATCGGCCTCGGCGTCACCTACCCGCACGCGGACGTCGACGTGCTGCTGCCCGCCATGAAGGCCGGCCAGGGCGCCTGGCGCGACGCCGGCGCAGAGGTCCGCGCGATGGTCTGTCTGGAGATCCTCAGGCGGATCGGCGGCCGGACGCACGAGTTCGCGCACGCGGTCATGCACACCAGCGGCCAGGCCTTCATGATGGCGTTCCAGGCGGGCGGCCCGCACGCCCAGGACCGCGGCCTGGAAGCGGTGGCCTACGCGTACGCGGAGCAGGTCCGCACCCCCGGCACCGCGGAGTGGTCCAAGCCCCAGGGCAAGCGCGACCCGCTGGCTCTCACCAAGGAGTTCACGCCGGTCCCGCGCGGCATCGCCCTCGTCATCGGCTGCAACACCTTCCCCACGTGGAACGGCTACCCGGGCCTGTTCGCATCCCTGGCCACGGGCAACGCGGTCCTCGTGAAGCCCCACCCGCGCGCGGTGCTGCCGCTCGCGCTGACGGTCGCCGTCGCGCGCGAGGTCCTGGCGGAGGCCGGCTTCGACCCGAACCTGGTGGCACTGGCGGCTGAGCGCCCCGGAGAGGGCATCGCGAAGACGCTCGCCACCCGCCCCGAGATCCGGATCATCGACTACACGGGCTCGACCTCGTTCGGCGACTGGCTGGAGGCCAATGCCCGCCAGGCGCAGGTCTACACGGAGAAGGCCGGCGTCAACACGGTGATCGTGGAGTCGACCGACAACTACAAGGGCATGCTGTCGAACCTCGCCTTCGCCCTCTCCCTGTACAGCGGCCAGATGTGCACCACCCCCCAGAACCTCCTCGTCCCCCGCGACGGCATCCGTACGGAGGAGGGCCACAAGTCGTACGACGAGGTGGTCACCGGTCTCGCCGCCGCGGTGAGCGGGCTGCTGGGCGACGACGCGCGCGCGAACGGGCTGCTGGGCGCGATCGTCAACCCCGATGTGAAGGCACGGCTGGAGGCCGCGGCCGGGCTCGGCGAAGTGGCCCTGGCCTCACGGGAGATCGTGAACCCCGAGTTCCCGGAGGCGGTGGTCCGTACGCCGGTCATCGTGAAGCTGGACGGCGCGCGGAAATACTGGGAGGGGGCCGACTCCGAGGCCGCCTACATGAGCGAGTGCTTCGGCCCGGTCTCCTTCGCCGTCGCGGTCGACTCGGCGGCGGACGCCGTGGAGCTGCTGCGGCGGACGATCCACGACAAGGGCGCGATGACGGTCGGCGCGTACACGACCGACCCGGAGTTCGAACAGGCCGTCCAGGAGGCCTGCCTGGAGGAGTGCGCCCAGCTGTCGCTGAACCTGACCGGCGGGGTGTACGTCAACCAGACGGCCGCCTTCTCCGACTTCCACGGCTCGGGCGGCAACCCGGCGGCGAACGCGGCCCTGTGCGACGGCGCGTTCGTGGCGAACCGCTTCCGGGTGGTGGAGGTCCGCCGCCAGGCCTAGAAGGCCCCGTTACCGGTGACGCTCCAGTGGTACAGCGTCATGGCCACGCTGGTCGCCAGGTTGTAGCTGGAGACCTGGGGACGCATCGGAAGCGACACCAGGTGGTCGGCGCGCGCGCGTAGTTCGGGCGACAGCCCGCTGCGCTCGGAGCCGAAGGCGAGGACGGCGTCGTCCGGGAGCTTCAGCCCCCGGATGTCGTCGCCCTCCGGGTCGAGCGCGAACACCGGCCCGGCCGGCAGCTCGGCCACCGCGAGCCGCTCCACGGCGGTCGCGAAGTGCAGCCCCGCCCCGGCGCGTACGACGGTGGGGTGCCAGGGGTCGAGCGTCCCGGTGGTGACGACCCCGGTCGCGCCGAACCCGGCGGCGAGCCGGATCACCGCCCCGGCGTTGCCGAGGTTGCGCGGGTTGTCGAGGACGACGACGGGCGTGGTCCGGGGCGAGCGGGCGAGCGCCTCCAGATTGCCCGTGCGGGAGGGCCGGACGGCGAGGGCGGCCACCCCGGTGGGGTGCGGGCGCGGCACGAGCGAGGTGTACGTCGTCTCCGGGACCTCGGTCAGGAGGGCGTCCAGGGTGTCCCGTACGTCCGGAGCCAGCTGGCCGGCGAGCTCCAGGGTCGCCCGCCGGTCGGTGGTCACGGCCAGTGGGATCCGCGCGCCGAAGCGGACGGCGTGCTTGAGGGCGTGGAAGCCGTCGAGCAGGACGGAAGCGCCGGCGAGCCGGTGCCAGTCGCCCACCTGATCGTTCGCCGACTTCGTCGCCTCGTCCGTCATGCGGTGAAGCCTACGTGCGGTGGCTGAGCCGTCTCGTCAGCCGCTTCCTCGTCGGCCGCCTCGGGGGTGCGCCGGCCCGGCCGGAAGCGTCCGTCGCCCGGCAGCCGGGCGAGCAGGCGCACGCGCGCGCGTGCCGCCCCTTCGCCGAGACGGCGCAGGAAGGAGGTCGGCAGGAAGACGGCGTCCGCGGCGATCATCGCGAGCGAGAAGAAGGGCAGCCCGAGGACGACGGCGATCACGGCGTGCTCGGTCATCATCACGGCCAGCAGGACGTTCTTGACGCGCCGGTTGAAGAGCGTGAAGGGGAAGGCGACCTGCACGGCCACCGTCCCGTACGTCACCAGCATCACCATCGTGCCGCTCGACGACATCAGGTCGGAGAGCGCGGGCCACGGGGAGAAGTAGTCGAGGTGGAGCGGGTAGTAGACGGCGGTGCCGTCCTGCCAGCGCGTGCCCTGGATCTTGTACCAGCCGGCCGTCGCGTAGATCAGACAGGCCTCGGCCATGATCACGAAGAGGGCCGCGTTGTGCACGACGTTGCCGACGATGTCGAGGAGCATCCGTGGCTCGCCGCCCGGCTCACGGCGCGCCACGGCCCACCAGACGGCCTGCGCCAGCCACATGCCCCAGAGGATCGCCGGGACCATCGGGTCACCGTCGAGCTTTCCGGCGGCCGTACCGGCGACGAGGAACGCCCCGAGGACGACCCAGAGGACCGGGCCCACACGGTCGGGGGCGGCGTCGAAGAGCACACGCGCGCGTGCCTTGCGGGCGCGCCGGGCGTCCAGGGACCACACCTGCCCGCAGCGTGTGAACACCAGGTAGAGGGACATCAGGTGCAGGACGTTGTCGCCGCCGTCGCCGACGAAGATGCTGCGGTTCTGAAGCGAGAGCACGCCGACCATGAAGACCACGGACAGCGTGCGGGTGCGCCAGCCGAGCAGGAGAAGCAGACCGGCGAGAACGGCGAGCACGTAGACGAGTTCGAACCAGATCTGACTGCCGGACCACATCAGGACCGTGAAGGCGCCGTTGTCCGCGATGAGCTGCTGGGCGAGATCCCAGCTCCAGGGGCCGTCGGGGCCGTACAGCTCCTGCCGGTGCGGGAACTCGCGCAGCAGGAACAGCAGCCAGGTCGCCGAGAGGCCGATCCGGACGACGGCGGTCTGGTAGGGGCCCAGCGCGGTCTCGGTGACCCGGCCGATGCCCTGCGACACCTGGGACACCGAACGGGAGAGCGAACGCGAGGCCGCGGGGACGAGGCGGTTCATGAGCCGTCCGCCTTCGTCGTGCCGGCCGGGCCCGCCGCCTCGGGTGGCGCCTCGTCGTGGGGGACGGGCCACCAGGGCAGTACGCGGTACGTGGGCTTCTCGGGCACCTGCTCCTGACTCCACTCGGGCGGTCGGACGTTCGTACTGCGGGAGCGGACCTGGACCCGGTCGATCGTGCCACCGGGCCCGGCCGCGTCCTCACGGTCCAGGCGCAGGACGACGATGCGGCGCAGATACCGCTCGGCCAGGGCTCCGCGCAGGCCCGAGGGACGGTTCTGGGCGTCGTGCGAGGCGAGAAGGAAGTCCCAGGCCCGGCGCAGCTCGTTCTGCTGGGTGTGACTCGGCAGCAGGTTGCCGTCGATGGCCTTGCCGTCCAGCGCGGAGAGGTCGTACCAGCCGGTCGTCCGGGCCCCGCCGTCCGCCGTACGGACATCGGCGCGGACCTCGACAGCGATGTTCTGCTGCAGCGGATTGGGGGCGAAGAGCTTCCAGTTCTGCTCGAACTCCGGGTAGATCCAGTCGTCGACCGCCCGGGCGTGCTCCTTCGAGACCGTGTTCGAGGGCGCGACATGCAGAAAGACCATGCCGAGGTGGGCACACGCGACAACGGCGACGACCGCGACGGCCAGGGCGGCGCCGATCTGATACGGGAGCGAGAGAGCCGCCAGCGCCGGGCGGGGAGCTTCCCGGGAGGCGAGGTGAGGTGCGGCTGCGGCTGCGGCGCCCTCGTCCGGCGGCCCGGACCCGGGCGGCGGCTGGGGCGGCGGCTGGGGGCCGTCGGACGGGGGCCCCTCGGCTTCGCCGGGCTCGTCGCGCCCGTGCCCGGCGTCCGGGCCTGCCTCGTACGCGTCCATTCCGCCCCGTCTCCCGATACCCGGTCCCACCGCACCCGCCGGTCGCACCCGCCGATCCACGCGCACCACGACACGGCGTGCGCACGGGCACGGTACTCAGGGCCACCCGCCCAGCACAGCCCCCTCCGCACAACCGTGCGACCGATGACCAGTACCCACACGGCTGGTCCGGGAGTTGTCCACAGCCGTTGACACCCTACGGCCCACCACCGGACGATCGACTCGGACAAACCGAACGATCGGTTGCTGTCGCGCACCCTCCCGGCCCCACCCGTTCCCTTCTTCTAGAACCTGTTCTATCTTGACGCCCCGTCAGGTCACCCGCCCCCGGGCCGAGAGGACAGCACCGTGGACTTCAGGTTCAGTGAGGAGCAGCAGGCGGCGGTCGAGGCGGCCCGGGCGGTGTTCGGCGGGGTCGCAGCGGACGCGGTGCCCAGTCCCTCACTCGTCGCGGGTGCCGTCGCGGACGACTTCGACCGGGCACTGTGGCAGAGCCTCGCCGGCGCGGATCTGCTGAGCCTCCTGCTCACCGAGGAGTTCGGCGGGGCCGGTCTCGACGCCATCGCCCTGTGCCTCGTCCTGCGCGAGTCGGCGAAGGTGCTGGCCAGGGTGCCCCTGCTGGAGAGCTGCGCCGCCGCCGCGGCCCTACAGGCGTACGGGAGCGGGGAGTTGCGGGGCGAGGTGCTGCGCCGTACCGGGACCGGCGAACTCGTGCTCACCGTCGCCGCGCACGGCCGCACCGGCCACGACCCCGCCGAACTCGCCGTGACCGCGAGCCGGGACGGCGACCGCTGGGTGCTCGACGGGATACAGACGGCGGTGCCCTGGGCGCACAACGCCGACTTCGTCCTCGTACCCGCGCGCACCAGCGCCGACCGGACCGTCCTCGCTCTCGTCCCCCGAGCCCCCGACGGCGTCGGCCTCGCCGAGCAGATATCCACCGCCGGTGAGCGGCTCGGCGAACTGCGTCTGGACTCCGTGCGGCTGCCCGACCGGTACGTCCTCGACGCCGACGGCGCCTGGCCGTGGCTGCGCGACCTGCTGACCGTCGGGACCTGCGCGCAGGCGCTCGGACTGGGGACCGCGGTACTGGGCATGACCAGCGACTACACCGGCAAGCGGGTGCAGTTCGGGCATCCGCTGGCGACGTTCCAGGCCGTCGCCGTCCAGGCCGCCGATCGGTACATCGACCTGCGCGCGATGGAGGCCACGCTGTGGCAGGCCGCGTGGCGCATCAGCACGGGGGCGGGAGGCGCGCTGCCCGCCTCCGGGGACGTGGCCGTCGCCAAGATCTGGGCCTCGGAGGGAGTACGCCGGGTCGTCCAGACCGCGCAGCACCTGCACGGCGGTTTCGGCGCCGACACCGACTATCCGCTGCACCGCTACCACGCCTGGGCCAAACACCTGGAACTCTCGCTCGGCCCTGCCGCCGCCCACGAGGAGATGCTCGGCGACCTGCTCGCGGCCCACCAACTCGCCTGAAGCCACCTGCGGGCCGTCAGAACCGCGGGTGCAGACACCCGGATCCGGACACCGTGGTTCAGGCGCCGAGATCCAGACGCCCTGATGCAGGTGCCAGAACTCAGGTGCCGGGATTCAGGCGACGAAGCCCGGCGCACCCTCGTCGGTGACGACCGGGCGGCCCGCCGCCTCCCACACCTGCATGCCGCCGTCGACGTTCACCGCGTCGATGCCCTGCTGGACCAGATAGTTCGTCACCTGGGCCGACCGGCCACCGGAGCGGCAGATCACATTGACCCGGCCGTCCTGCGGAGCCGCCTCGGTCAGCTCGCCGTAGCGGGCGACGAACTCACTCATCGGGAGGTGCAACGCCCCCTCGGCGTGGCCCGCCTGCCACTCCTCGTCCTCACGGACATCCAGCAGGAAGTCGCCGTCCTTGAGGTCCGCGACCTCCACCGTGGGCACACCAGATCCAAAACGCATGCCCCGACGATACCCAGGTCACCGTCCGAGCAGTGCCGCGAGCTCCGCCTCACGCTGCGAAACCTGAGCCAGCAACTGCTCGGCGATCTCCTCCAGGAGACGGTCCGGGTCGTCCGGAGCGAGCTTCAGCATCGCGCCGATCGCTCCCTCCTCCAGCTCACTGGCGACCAGCGTGAGCAGCTCCTTGCGCTGGGAGAGCCACTCCAGGCGGGCGTACAGCTCCTCGCTGTGACTCGGCCGCCACTCGGCGGGCACCGGACCGGCCGCCCACTCCTCGGCCAGCTCCCGCAGCAGCACCTCGTCACCCCGCCCGTAGGCACTGTTGACCCGGGCGATGAACTCGTCGCGCCGAGCCCGCTCCCCCTCGTCCTGCGCCAGGTCCGGGTGTGCCTTGCGAACCAGCTCGCGGTACAGCTTGCGGGCCTCGTCGCTCGGGCGGACCCGCTGCGGAGGCCGTACCGGCTGCTCGGTGAGCATCGCCGCCGCCTCCGGGAACAGCCCCTCCGAGTCCATCCAGCCGTGGAACAGCTCCTCGACACCCGGCATCGGCATGACCCGCGCCCGCGCCTCCTGCGCCGCCCGCACGTCCTCCGGAGCACCGCTGCGCGCGGCCTTCGCCTCGGCGATCTCCGCGTCCAGCTCATCGAGGCGGGCATACATCGGACCGAGCTTCTGATGGTGCAGCCGGGAAAAGTTCTCGACCTCGATACGGAAGGTCTCGACCGCGATCTCGTACTCGATGAGCGCCTGCTCGGCGACCCGCACGGCCCGCTCCAAGCGCTCCTCGGGCCGCGGCCCCTCAGCCGCGCCCCCGGCCGTGTCGGACGCGCCGGACGGCGCCTGCGCGTCAGGGCGCTCCCGCGGCCCTTCGGCGTCGGGCGCGGACGAGGACTGCTCAGCTTCCGGGGTCGTCACCCGCCCAAGCCTAGGCCACGGCTCAGGCGCCCACCCCGGGTCACCGGACAGAGCCCGAAACGGCCCCCGCAGCCGTCACCGCCCCGTACCCTTCCCCCCCGGCCGCCACCGTCACACGCCCATCTCCGCGTCGATCCTCCCCGCCCGCACCGCCGCCACCAGAACCGCGTGGTCCGCCTCCGTACGGTCCGCGTAGGCCGCCGCGAACGTCGCCATCGCCTCGTCCAGCTCGTCGCTCTTGCCGCAGTACCCGGCGATCAGACGGGGGTCGGCGCTGTGGGAGTGGGCACGCGCCAGGAGGGCGCCCGTCATCCGGCCGTAGTCGTCGATCTGGTCGGTGGACAGGGCGGCCGGGTCGACGCTGCCCTTGCGGTTGCGGAACTGCCGTACCTGGAAAGGCAGTCCGTCGACCGTCGTCCAGCCGAGAAGGACGTCGCTGACGACCTGCATGCGCTTCTGCCCGAGCACCACCCGGCGCCCCTCGTGCACAGCGCCCGCCGCCTCCACCGGGTCGAAGCCGGCGGTCGCCAGATGCGGCACCAGCGCCGAGGGACGGGCCTCCTTCACCTGCAGGACGAGACTCTCGCCCTTGTGGTCCAGGAGCAGGACGACATACGACCGCGCACCCACACTGCCCGTGCCGACGATACGGAAGGCCACATCGTGCACCGAGTGGCGGGACAGCAGCGGAAGACGGTCCTCCGCCACCGTGCTCACGTACTCCTCCAACGCCGCCGCCACCGCCGCGGCCTCCGCGTCCGGCACCCCCCGCAGCACCGGCGGCGCGTCCACGAAGCGCCGCCCGCCGTCGTCGGTGACCTCCGTCGACCTGGCCGCGAAGCGCCCGCTGGTGTTGCCCCGCGCCTTCTCGGAGACCCGCTCCAGCGTGCCGATCAGATCATGGGCATCGGTGTGGGAGACCAGCTCCTCGTCCGCGATCGCGTTCCACGCGTCCAGCACCGACAGCTTCGCGAGCAGCCGCATCGTCCGGCGGTACGCGCCGACAGCGCCATGCGCCGCCTGACGGCAGGTGCTCTCGTCCGCGCCCGCCTCCCGGCCCGCGAGTACCAGCGAGGCGGCGAGCCGCTTGAGGTCCCACTCCCAGGGACCCTGGACGGTTTCGTCGAAGTCGTTCAGGTCCATGACCAGGCCGCCGCGCGCGTCACCGTACAGACCGAAGTTGCCCGCATGGGCGTCACCGCAGATCTGCGCACGGATCCTGGTCATCGGGGTACGGGCCAGGTCGTACGCCATCAGCCCCGCCGAACCGCGCAGAAAGGCGAACGGAGTGGCCGCCATCCTGCCCACCCTTATCGGGGTCAGCTCGGGGATCCGACCACGATTGGACTCCCTGACCGCCGACTCGGCGTCCGGACGGCCGCCGTCCGCGCCGGTGTCGAGGGAGGCGTGCGCGCTGCGCGGAACCTGCCGCCGCAGCGCCTTCCCCTCCTCCTTGGGAGAGCCCTCCGACTGCCACTGGGCGAACCCGCGTACCTGGGGAAGCTCCCGCACCCGGCTCCGCGCCACCGTGGCCCCTGCCGACCCCGTACCGACCTCGGTCATCACGACCGCCTCCCCCGCTCCGCTCGCCACCGCCAACATCAACTCGCGACGACCGTACAACCACAGACCACATCAGGTCAGACCCTGTGGATAAGTCGGGCATCCCTGTGGGACGCACCTCATGTGAGAGAGACCTCACATCTTCGCGACGCCGAGAACGGGACGCGCGAGGACATGGAGAAGAGGACAACGAGAAACGGCCCTCATCAGTATCCCGATGAGGGCCGTTCACTTGTGCGCGAGGGGGGAGTTGAACCCCCACGCCCTTGCGGGCACTGGAACCTGAATCCAGCGCGTCTGCCATTCCGCCACTCGCGCATTCGCTGTGTCCTCAGGCCCTGCTCCCTGCGGTGCTGGGGCCTTCCGACATCGAGAAGATTAGCACGCTGGAAGTGGTGGGTTCACATCCCTTTCCCCACCCCCCGGGCGCACTCCACCCCCACCCGGACCGTGCCGGACCGAGCCGGACCGGGTGCGACTTCGTATCAACACGTGCCGGTTCACGTATCAACCTCGTACCGGTCCAGCCCATCTCCCCAGGAGGCGGGCAAGGTGCACAGTCAGGTGCGGGACACTGGTTTGGCGCCGCCTCTACGATCTGGGTACGGCTCAGGGAGTTCGAAGGGGCGCTTCCGCGGGAACTTCGTCAGGCGTCGACACCCGTCGACCGTCCTGACAGGGGGAACCAGCCGATTTCCCGGCGCGTGGATACGATCAGTAAGCAGTACCAAGTACGGCAGGCACAACAGGCACGGCACGCAAGGCTTCAGACAGAGCAGCAACCAGGAGGAGGTGCCCCATGGGAGTCCTGAAGAAGTTCGAGCAGCGTCTCGAAGGTCTGGTCAACGGCACCTTCGCCAAAGTGTTCAAGTCCGAGGTCCAGCCCGTGGAGATCGCGGGCGCACTGCAACGCGAGTGCGACAACAACGCGACCATCTGGAACCGCGACCGGACCGTCGTACCCAACGACTTCATCGTAGAACTGAGCGCGCCCGACCACGAGCGCCTCAGCCCCTACTCCGGACAGCTCGGCGACGAGCTCGCCGGGATGGTGCAGGACTACGCCAAGCAGCAGCGGTACACCTTCATGGGCACCGTCAAGGTGCACCTGGAGAAGGCCGACGACCTGGACACCGGTCTGTACCGGGTACGCAGCCGTACGCTCGCCTCCTCCACCAACCAGCAGTCCCCCGGCGGCCCCGGCCCTGGCGCCGCCGCACCCGCGGCCCCACCGAGGGGCCGGCCCGGAGCGGGCGGTTACGGCTATCCGCCCGCCGCCGCACCACCCCCGATGCCGGCCGCACCGCCACCCGGCGGACGCCCCGGCGCCGTCCCGGCGGGCCCGCCCATGGGACACCGCCCGACCGCGGGCGCGAACCGGATGCGGTGCTGGGTCGAGATCAACGGCGCCCGCCACCAGATCTCCGGCCCGACGCTCGTACTGGGCCGCAGCACCGAGGCCGACGTCCGGATCGACGACCCCGGCGTCTCGCGCCGGCACTGTGAGATCCGCCCCGGAACGCCCCCGACGATCCAGGATCTCGGGTCCACCAACGGCATCGTGGTGGACGGGACACACACCACCCGCGCTACGCTCCGCGACGGCTCGCGGATCGTCGTGGGCAGCACCACCATCATTTACCGGCAAGCCGAAGGGTGAAGCGGGGGCAATGTCAGAGCTGACCCTCACGGTCATGCGGCTGGGTTTCCTGGCCGTACTGTGGCTGTTCGTGATCGTGGCCGTGCAGGTCATCCGCAGCGATCTGTTCGGTACGCGTGTCACACAGCGCGGGTCGAGGCGTGACAGCGGCCGCCAGCAGCAGGCGGCCGCCCGACAGACCGCCGCGCCCCCGCAGCAGCGCCAGCAGCAGCCATCAGGCGGCGGCAGGCAGCGCCGGGGCGCCCCCAGCAAACTGGTCGTCTCCGAGGGCACACTGACGGGCACCACCGTCGCCCTCCAGGGACAGACCGTCACGCTCGGCCGGGCCCACGACTCGACCATCGTGCTGGACGACGACTACGCCTCCAGCAGGCATGCCAGGATCTACCCGGACCGCGACGGCCAGTGGATCGTCGAGGACCTCGGGTCCACCAACGGCACCTATCTCGACCGGACCCGGCTGACGACTCCCACGCCGATTCCGCTGGGCGCGCCGATCCGCATCGGCAAGACCGTCATCGAGCTGCGGAAGTAGTGCTACATCATGAATAGGCGCGAGCGGAGCGAGCACGCGGCGGCGGTCCATGCGAAGGGCCCCGGCGCGCTCCCGACCGGAGGGTGGGCACCGTGCGGATGTACCCGGAGCCGACGGGCGAGGTGCGCATGAGTCTGTCACTGCGCTTCGCCGCCGGATCGCACAAAGGCATGATCCGCGAGGGCAACGAGGACTCCGGCTACGCCGGTCCCCGCCTCCTCGCGATCGCCGACGGCATGGGCGGCCAGGCCGCCGGTGAGGTCGCCTCGTCCGAGGTGATCTCCACCATCGTCGCCCTCGACGACGACGTCCCCGGCTCGGACATTCTCACCTCGCTCGGCACCGCCGTGCAGCGGGCCAACGACCAGCTCAGGATGATGGTCGAGGAGGACCCCCAGCTGGAGGGCATGGGCACCACGCTCACCGCCCTCCTGTGGACGGGCCAGCGCCTCGGCCTCGTACATGTGGGCGACTCGCGTGCCTATCTCCTGCGGGACGGCGTCCTCACCCAGATCACACAGGACCACACCTGGGTGCAGCGCCTCGTCGACGAGGGACGCATCACCGAGGAAGAGGCCACCACCCACCCGCAGCGCTCGCTCCTCATGCGCGCACTGGGCAGCGGCGACCATGTCGAACCCGACCTCTCCATCCGTGAGGTCCGGGCCGGCGACCGGTACCTGATCTGCTCCGACGGCCTGAGCGGGGTCGTGTCCCACCAGACCATGGAGGACACGCTCGCCAGCTACCAGGGCCCCCAGGAGACCGTGCAGCAGCTCATCGAGCTGGCGCTGCGCGGCGGCGGCCCCGACAACATCACCGTGATCATCGCCGACGTCCTGGACCTCGACACCGGGGACACCCTCGCCGGGCAGCTGTCCGACGTACCCGTCGTGGTCGGCGCGGTCGCCGAGAACCAGCACAACCAGCACCACATGCACGACGGCGGCGCCATGCAGACACCCGCCGGACGCGCCTCCGGGCTCGGCCGGCAGCGGCCCGCACACGGCGGCGGCGAGTTCGGCCCGCCCGGCTCCGGCGACACCACCGGCTACATCCAGGCCGGCGGCTTCGGCGGCTACACCGACGACGACTTCGTCAAACCCAGCGCCGGCCGCAAGTGGTTCAAGAGAACCCTCTACATCACGCTCGCCCTCGCCGTCATCGGCGGCGGCCTGTACGGCGGCTACCGCTGGACACAGACCCAGTACTACGTCGGCGCCAGCGACGAGCACGTCGCGCTGTACAGGGGCATCAACCAGGACCTGGCCTGGATCTCGCTCTCGAAGGTCGAGAAGGACCATCCCGAGATCGAACTCAAGTACCTGCCCGCCTACCAGCAGAAGCAGGTCGAGGGCACCATCACGGAGGGCGGTCTCAAGGACGCCCAGTCGAAGATCTCCGAGCTGGCCACCCAGGCCTCCGCATGCAAGAAGCAGGAAGAACGGCGCGCGGCCGAAAACGCGAACAACGCCAAGACCGGCGAGGGCGAGGCCGGAGGCACCACGGGAACCACCCGTACCGCCGCCACGTCCAAGGCAACGCCGAGCCCGACGCCGTCAGGATCGGCGTCCCCGTCCGCAACCGCACCCACTCCCACACCCGGCCCCAGCCTCTCCGAGGATGAGCAGAAGCTGGTCTCGCTGTGCGGTAAGCAGTAGGCAAGCCGTGAGGGGCCACTTCATACGATGAGCAGTACAACCAACACTTCTCAGCACCACACGTCCACGATCGGCGCGATCGGCACCCCGAGCCGACGCAACACCGAACTGGCACTGCTGGTGTTCGCCGTCGTCATCCCCGTCTTCGCCTACGTCAACGTGGGCCTGGCCATCAACGACAAGATCCCCGCCGGCCTGCTCAGCTACGGCCTCGGCCTCGGCCTGATCGCCGGCGTCGGCCACCTCGTCGTACGCAAGTTCGCCCCGTACGCCGACCCACTGCTGCTGCCCCTGGCCACCCTGCTCAACGGCATCGGCCTGGTCGTCATCTGGCGCCTCGACCAGTCCGAACGACTCCAGCAGAGCAAGACGTTCGTCGAAGCCGCCCCCCGCCAGCTGCTCAACTCCGCACTGGGCGTCGCCCTGTTCGTGGCGGTGCTGGTCCTCCTGAAGGACCACCGCATCCTCCAGCGCTACACCTACATCTCCATGGCCGGAGCGGTGGTCCTGCTGGTCCTGCCGCTGGTACCGGGCCTCGGCTTCGACAACTTCGGCGCCAAGATCTGGATCAGGATCCCCGGCCTGGGCAGCGTCCAGCCCGGCGAGTTCGCGAAGATCGCTCTCGCGATCTTCTTCGCCGGCTACCTGATGGTGAAACGCGACGCGCTCGCCCTGGCCAGCCGCCGCTTCATGGGCCTGTACCTGCCCCGTGGCCGCGACCTCGGACCGATCATCGTGGTCTGGATCATCTCGATCCTGATCCTGGTCTTCGAGACCGACCTCGGCACGTCGCTGCTGTTCTTCGGAATGTTCATCATCATGCTGTACGTCGCCACCGAGCGGACCAGCTGGATCGTCTTCGGTCTGCTGATGTCGGCGGCCGGCGCGGTCGGTGTCGCCAGCTTCGAGTCGCACGTCCAGCAGCGCGTCGAGGCCTGGCTCGACCCTAAGAACGAGTACCTCCTCAGCCTGAAGGGCGTCGGGGGCCACACCATGCAGTCCATGCAGGCCCTGTGGGCCTTCGGCTCCGGCGGCACCCTCGGCACCGGCCTCGGCCAGGGCAACTCCGACCTCATCGGCTTCGCCGCCAACTCCGACTTCATCCTCGCCACCTTCGGCGAGGAACTCGGCCTGGCCGGCGTCATGGCGATCCTGCTCATCTACGGCCTGGTCGTGGAACGCGGCGTCCGCACCGCCCTCGCCGCCCGCGACCCCTTCGGCAAGCTGCTGGCCATCGGCCTCTCCGGCGCCTTCGCCCTCCAGGTCTTCGTCGTCGCCGGCGGCGTCATGGGCCTGATCCCGCTCACCGGTATGACGATGCCGTTCCTCGCCGCCGGTGGCTCCTCCGTCATCGCCAACTGGGCACTCATCGGCATCCTGCTCAGAATCAGCGACACCGCGCGCCGTCCGGCGCCTGCCCCGGCCCCCAGCCCCGACGCCGAGATGACCCAGGTGGTCCGACCGTGAACAAGCCCCTGCGCCGGATCGCGATCTTCTGCGGGCTGCTCGTGCTCGCCCTGCTCATCCGCGACAACTGGCTCCAGTACGTCCGCGCGGACGACCTCAAGGACGACACGCTCAACCGCCGCGTCGCCATCGAGCGGTACGCCACTCCCCGCGGCAACATCATCGTCGACGGCGATGCGATCACCGGTTCCACCACGTCCAACAGCAGCGACTTCGAGTACAAGCGCAGCTACAAGGACGGCCCCATGTGGGCCCCCGTCACGGGCTACGCCTCGCAGGCGTTCGGCGCGACGCAGCTGGAGTCCATCGACGACGGCATCCTCACCGGCAACGACGACCGGCTCTTCTTCCGCAACACGCTCGACATGATCACGGGCAAGAAGAAGCAGGGCGGCAACGTCGTCACCACCCTCAACGCCGCCGCCCAGAAGGCCGCGTACGACGGTCTCAAGGGCCGCGGCAAGGGCGCGGTGGCCGCGATCGACCCGTCCACCGGCGCGATCCTGGCCCTGGCCTCCTTCCCCTCGTACGACCCCTCGACGTTCGCCGGGAACTCGAACAAGGACTCGGAAGCCTGGACGAAGCTCCAGAAGAAGAACGATCCCAACGAGCCCATGCTCAACCGGGCGCTGCGCGACATCTACCCGCCCGGCTCCACCTTCAAGGTCGTGACGGCGGCGGCGGCCCTCGAGAACGGCCTGTACACGGACGCCGACGAGAAGACGGACTCGCCGCTCCCCTACAACCTGCCGACCACCACGACCCCGTTGAAGAACGAGGGGAACATCCCCTGCAAGAACGCGACGATGCGCGTCGCGCTCCAGTACTCCTGCAACACCGTCTTCGGCAAGATCGGCGCCGACCTCGGCAAGGACAAGATGCTGGAGGAGGCCAAGAAGTTCGGCTTCAACGCCGAGCAGTTCATCCCGGTCCGCTCCGCCGCCTCCAACTTCCCCGAGAAGATGGACAAGCCGCAGACCGCGCTCAGCTCCATCGGCCAGTTCGAGACGGCGACGACCCCGCTGCAGATGGCCATGGTCGCCTCCGCGATCGCCAACGACGGCAAGCTGATGAAGCCGTACATGGTCGACAAGCTCCAGGCCCCCAACATCGACGTGCTCGAACAGACCGAGCCCGAGGAGATGAGCCAGCCGCTCACCTCCAAGAACGCCCAGACCCTCCAGTCGATGATGGAGACCGTCGTCAAGGACGGCACCGGCAAGAACGCCCAGATCAGCGGCGTCACCGTCGGCGGCAAGACCGGTACCGCCCAGCACGGCGTCGACAACAGCGAGAAGCCGTACGCCTGGTTCATCTCCTACGCCAGGCTCGCCGACGGCAGCTCACCGGTCGCCGTGGCGGTCGTGGTCCAGGACGAGGCGGCCGTCCGCGACAACATCTCGGGCGGCGGTCTGGCCGCACCGATCGCCAAGAGCGTGATGGAGGCGGTCATCAAGAGCAAGCAGTGAACCCCGTCACGTCCCCTTCACATCGGTGCACGTTGCGATACCGGTCCGGTATCGGCTGACGGGCTTGGCCAGGTCACACAAATGAACCCGGGTACCGTATGCCCGGACGGCACACCGCCGGACCACACAGCAGGTGCGGTCGGGACCGACGGAGAGGGCTGGTAGGAAGCTATGGAAGAGCCGCGTCGCCTCGGCGGCCGGTACGAGCTGGGTCACGTGCTCGGCCGTGGTGGCATGGCAGAGGTATACCTCGCCCATGACACCCGCCTGGGCCGCACCGTGGCAGTGAAGACGTTGCGCGCCGATCTCGCGCGCGACCCTTCCTTCCAGGCCCGGTTCCGCCGGGAGGCCCAGTCGGCCGCCTCGCTCAACCATCCCGCGATCGTCGCCGTGTACGACACCGGCGAGGACTACATCGACGGGACGTCCATCCCGTACATCGTCATGGAGTACGTGGACGGCTCCACCCTCCGCGAACTCCTCCACTCGGGCCGCAAGCTGCTGCCCGAGCGGACGCTGGAGATGACCATCGGGATCCTCCAGGCACTGGAGTACTCCCACAGAAGCGGCATCGTCCACCGAGACATCAAGCCGGCCAACGTGATGCTCACGCGCAACGGCCAGGTCAAGGTCATGGACTTCGGCATCGCCCGAGCCATGGGCGACTCCGGCATGACGATGACGCAGACGTCCGCGGTCATAGGAACAGCCCAGTACCTGTCGCCGGAGCAGGCGAAGGGCGAGCAGGTGGACGCGAGGTCCGACCTGTACTCGTCCGGCTGCCTGCTCTACGAACTCCTGACGGTCCGCCCGCCCTTCATCGGGGACTCCCCGGTCGCGGTGGCCTACCAGCACGTACGGGAAGAACCGCAGCCCCCGTCGGTGTTCGACCCCGAGATCACGCCCGAGATGGACGCCATCGTCCTCAAGGCCCTGGTCAAGGACCCGGACTACCGGTACCAGTCCGCCGACGAGATGCGCGCCGACATCGAGGCCTGCCTCGACGGCCAGCCCGTCGCGGCCGCGGCGGCCATGGGCTCGGTCGGCTACGGCGCCTACGGCTACCCCGACGACCAGGCCACCACCGCCCTGCGCTCCGACGCCGGCGCCACCACCATGCTCCCCCCGATGAACCCGGACGACGGCGGCTACGGCTACGACGACCGCGGCCCCCGACGGCGCCAGCAGAAGAAGTCGAACACCTCGACGATCCTGCTTGCCGTCGCCGGCGTGCTGGTGCTGGTCGGCGCGATCCTGATCGGCAAGTACGTGTTCGACGGGCAGGCGGTGAACGACAGCGCCATCAAGAACCCGAACTTCGTCAGCCAGACCAAGGCCGACGCGCAGAAGGCGGCGGTGAACGTCGAACTGCAACTGACGTTCACCGAAAAGCCCTGCGAGAACGAGCCCAAGGGCAACATCTGCTCCCAGAACCCGGCGGCCGGCGCCAACGTCAAGAAGAACGACACGATCGCGCTGGTGGTGTCCACCGGGGCGCCGAAGGTGATCGTGCCGAGCGTGGTGGGCTCCAGCGAGGACGACGCCACCAAGAAGCTCGAGGGCGACGAGTACCAGTTCGACGTGAAAACGGTCGAGAAGGAGTCTCCCGAGGACCCGGGGTCCGTCCTGGAACAGTCCCTGAAGTTCGGCACCGAGGTGGAGAAGGGCTCGAAGATCACCCTCACCATCGCCAAGGAAGTGAAGAAGTCGACGGTCCCGGACGTCACCGGCCAGGACTGTGACACCGCCAAGAAGCAGATGGAGGCCAACGGCCTCGTCGGCGAGTGCACAGAGGTCGAGACCCAGGACGACAACCAGGACGGCAAGGTCATCTCGACCTCACCGCAGGCCAACCAGGAGGCCGACCCGGGCTCCACGGTGAGCATCCAGATCGGCAAGAAGGCCGAGGTCCAGAAGACCCCGGTTCCGAACGTCGTCGGACAGACCGTGGGACAGGCCAAGCAGACCCTTCAGGCGGCCGGCTTCACCCAGATCCAGTTCAGCAACGGAAGCGACCAGAGCGACACCGCTTTCGTCACCGGCCAGGACCCGGGCAGGGACACCGAGGTCGACGATCCGGGCAACACCCAGATCACACTCCAGACCGTCAACTTCGGAAACGGCAACAACGGCGGAAACGGCGACAACAACGGCGGCGTCTTCGGCTGACCCCGCTTGTCACACGAGTGAGCCCCGACACCTGGGAAGGTGCCGGGGCTCACTCATACCCATGTACGACATACGACCACAACTTCGCATGCCTGAACTCGTTGGACGAATGAGGAAAATCCGACGAGTTGAGGAGAAACAGAACGTGATCAACGAAACAGCACTGCTGGAGTCGAAGGCACTCCGCGACAGTGCGCTCGAACGTACGGACGTTCTCGACAAGGTGAAGACGCTGTCACTGCTGCCGGACGGGATGCATGTGATGACGGCGATGGTGGCGACCTATTCGAAGTCGCCGAGACAGTCGTCAACAACCTGCTCAACCGCCACCGCCAAGAGCTCCAGTCCAACGGCCTGCACATCCTCACCGGCGCTGACCTGCGCGAATATCAGAACCTCAACCTGAGTTCGTCATCCGGAAGTCATCCACAGCGACGCTCACGTCTGGCTCTCTGGTCACGCCGAGCCGTCCTCAACGTCGCCATGCTGCTCCGGGACAGCGGCATCGCACGACAGGTACGTGTCTACCTTCTCGACATGGAGTACCTGGCGCGTACTCAGCCCATGGAGAGTCCCGTCCACGCGGACAACGGCGCTGTCTCCCTGGACGACCGCATCGACCAGCGCATCACCCACATCCTCGGCAAGACCGTCATCCCCATGTTCAACGCCCTGATCGAAACGTCGGGCGAACACCGTAAGGAGCTCGTCGCCCTGCGGACGGGCGTCCAGCGCATCGAACGGCGGCTCCACCAGCACCACGCCCGGCTGCAACGACTCGAAGGCACCCGGGACGACCGGCCGGCCGTCGGGGTCATGGCAGCCATGGACGCCATGAACGGCCGCACGTTCGAGCACCACGTCGCCAAACTGCTGCGCCGAGACGGCTGCACCAACGTCGTCGTGCAGGGCGGTCACGGAGACCGCGGCGTCGACATCATCGCGCTCACCGCCGACGGACGACGCCTCGTCGTCCAGTGCAAGAGGTTCGCGCCCTACCTCAACATCACCAGCCCCGACATGCAGAAGTTCGTCGGCTCGGCCAAGGTGCTGTACCGCGCGGAAGTGGCGCTCTACGTGGCAACGTGCCCGTTCACGCCGGAGGCGCTGAGCATCGCCACAGAGGCAGGGATCACCGCCGTACACCGCGGGGTGCTGGAGGAGTGGAGTGCGGGCGAACCCCTGAACGTCCTGGAGTAGGCACGGGGTGACGCAAGAGGCCCGAAGCCGCAAAGGAAAGTTGCGGCTTCGGGCCTTCGTCATGCTAAACGACAGCCCTCCTCCAAGGAGTGCTGTCAGTTCACTGCAACTCCTCGGGAACCGTCCGCTTCGAGTCCACCTTCTCCACCCGCACCAGCTCCCCCCACACGATGTACCTGTACTCCGACGTGAACACCGGCGTACAGGTCGTCAGCGTGATGAAGCGGCCGGGTTTCTTCTTGCCCGACTCCTTCGGGACCGGTGCCAGGACCTCGACGTTGTACTTCGAGGTCTCCGGGAGGGTGGCGTAGACCTTGTAGACGTACCAGTCGTTCTTCGTCTCGAAGACGATCGGGTCGCCCTTCTTCAGCTTGTCGATGTTGTGGAACTTGGCGCCGTGGCCGTCCCGGTGAGCCGCCAGCGTGAAGTTGCCCTGCTTCGCCTGGGGGAGCGCCGACTTGATCGGGTCCACGTAGTAGCCGGCGACTCCGTCGTTCAGGACCTTCGACGACGTGCCCTTCCTGACCAGGACCTCGCCGTTCCGCATCGCCGGGACGTGCAGGAAGCCGATGCCGTCCTTGGTGTCCAGCGCGCCCGGGCCCGTAGCACCGCCGTCGCCGTCCGCCCAATGGTCGCGTACCTGGTCGCCCTGCTTGTTCGCCTCACGGTCCGCGACGACGTTCGTCCACCAGAGGGAGTACGCGACGAACAGGCCGAGCACCAGGCCCGCCGTGATGAGCAGTTCGCCGAAAAGGCTCACCGCGGTGGCCACTTTGCCGCCCCTGCGCCGCGGGCGGGCCTGCGACGGGGAAGCCGGGGCGCCGGTGGTCTGCTCGTCCTGGTCCGTCGTCGCTGCCACTCTTCATCTGCCCTTACTGCACGAGCGCATCCGGCTTGCCCTTGCTGCGCGGCCGTTCCTCGACCATCTTGCCCCACACGATCATCCGGTACTTGCTCGTGAACTCCGGCGTACACGTCGTGAGGGTGATGTAGCGGCCGGGCTTGGTGAAACCCGAGCCATTGGGAATCGGATTCAGCACGCTCGTGTTGCTCGGCGACGTGACCGGCAGGATCGACTCCATCTTGTAGACGTAGTACTTGTCCTGCGTCTCCACGACGATCGCGTCGCCCTTCTTCAGCCGGTTGATGTACCGGAACGGCTCGCCGTGCGTGTTGCGGTGGCCCGCGAGCCCGAAGTTGCCGGTCGCCGCGGACGGCATCGGCGTGGTCAGGCCATCCTCCGCGTAATGGCCGACCATGCCCCGGTCCAGCACCTTGCTCTTGCTGGTGCCCTCCGCGATCGGCACCACCACGTCCAGCTTGGGGATGTCGAGGATGGCGAAGCCCTGCCCGGGCTCGAACGCCCCCGGCGCGCCCTTCCCGCTCGCCCAGTCCTCCTGGAGGCTCGTCGTCTCGCTCCCGGCCTGCGCGTGCGCCCGGACGTTCGTCCACCACAGCTGGTAGGTCACGAACAGCAGCATCAGCACACCGGTGGTGATGAACACCTCACCGATCGCCCGGCTCGCCATCACCGCCATGCCCGGCTTCTGCGCCCGCGCCGCCTGCCGCGCCGCGACCCGCGAGAGAGGCGCTCCGTCCGCCGACGCATCGGCGGACACACCGTCCGACGCCTCGGATCCCTCCTGCGGGCCCTCAGGGCGCCCGTGACGGGCCTTGGCGGCCTTCCGGCGTGCCGCGCGCCCGCCGGCCGCAGAAGGGCCCTCAGAGGCCCCTGTGGCCCTTGCGACGGCCGAGGCCGCCGACATCGCGTCCCCGTCGCCTATTCGCGGCGCCTCGGGCCCCACATCGGGCGGCAGGTCCGCCAGCCGCAGCGCCACCGTCTCCTCGTCGATGGGCGGGAGGACGACCGTAGGCGGCGAGGGAGGCGTCACAGGAGGAGCCGAGGGAGCCGCGGGAGGCGCGTACGGCACCTGCACCTGCTCCTCGTACACACCCACCTGCCAGTCCTGCGCGTACCCCCGCGAGTCGTACTCCGACTCGGGCCCCGGGTCCCGGTGCTCCGACGCCCCGCGCTCCGCCGAGGCGTCGTAGGGCCGTGCATGACCGCGCCTGCGCTTCCCGCGGCCCGGAGGCGGCGGATCGTTCCGCTGCCCCGGCAACGGGTCGCTCAGCGGGTCCGCCAACCCGTCAACCGCCGCCTCGAACGCGCCCGGCGCCTCGAACGGCTGCTGCTGCCCGTACGAGGTTGCCTGGTCGCCGGTCTCTCCGTAGGCGGAGCCGGACTCGCGCTCGGGGCGCAGGGCGGTCACGCCGTGGCCCTGCCCACCACCGGGGCGAGCCCCGCAGACCTCGCCACAGCACCCCGGTCACCGCACTCCGCCAGCCAGTTGGCCAGCATCAGGTGACCGTGCTCCGTCAGCACCGACTCGGGGTGGAACTGCACACCCTCGACCGGAAGCTCGCGGTGCCTGAGGCCCATGATGATGCCGTCGTGCGTACGAGCGGTCACTTCGAGCTCGGCCGGGACCGTCTCCGGTTCCGCCGCCAGTGAGTGGTAGCGGGTCGCCGTGAACGGGCTCGGCAGACCGGCGAAGACGCCCCTGCCCCCGTGTTCCACGAGGGACGTCTTGCCGTGCAGCAGCTCGGGCGCCCGGTCCACCACACCGCCGTACGCCACCTGCATCGACTGCATGCCCAGGCAGACCCCGAACACCGGCACCCCGGTGGCCGCGCAGTGACGGACCATCTCGATGCAGACGCCGGCCTCCTCGGGCGTACCCGGACCCGGCGACAGCAGCACTCCGTCGAACCCGTCCTGCGCGTGCGCCGTCGACACCTCGTCGTTGCGCAGCACCTCGCACTCGGCGCCCAGCTGGTACAGGTACTGGACCAGGTTGAAGACGAAGCTGTCGTAGTTGTCGACGACGAGAATCCGTGCGCTCACTGGTCGTTCACCGTCACATCGTTGAAGGGGAGGAGCGGTTCGGCCCACGGGAAGACGTACTGGAAGAGCACGTAGACAACCGCCAGCGCCAGCACGAGGGAGAGCAACGCCCTCACCCACGCGTTCCCTGGCAGATGCCGCCAGATCCAGCCGTACATGCCGTCCCTTCCGTCGCCCACGGCACCCGACTCGCGGCACCGGACTCACGCCGTACCCCACCAGATTAACGGCGCAACGCCGCGGGTTTCCCGGCCTCCACAGGCTGTGTGGAATCCAGATGCGCCCAGACGATCAGCCGATGACTGTGTCCCCACTCCGGATCGCACGTGGTCAGCGTGAGATAACGACCCGAACGCGTGTACCCGCTCTTACGTGGCACAGGATCGATCACCTCAATGTCCGTGGGCACGGTTTTGTAGGGGCCTTTGTCGATCCGATACGTGAACCACGTCGTCCCGTCCGTCAGCACCACCGCGTCCCCGCGCCGCAGCCTCGGGAAGTCCTTGAACGGATCGCCGTACGTCCGCCGGTGGCCGGCGACCGAGAAGTTGCCCTCCTGGCCGAGCCGCGCGGTGGTGGCGTAGTGGCCGAGGCCCTTCTTCAGGGTGCTCGTTCTCGTGCCTTCGAGCACGGGCTTGTTCCACGTGAAACCAAGCCGCGGGATGTACATGATCGCGAAGGGCTCGGCCGAGGTGTAGGGCGCGGCGGGCTTGGGACCGGTCGAGACCGTAGTGCTCGCGGGGCTGGGGGTCGCGGCCGGCGGCGTCTGTGTCACCGCGCCTTTCGACCACTGTTCCTGTAACCGGTGGATCTGGTCGTCCATGACGTCGTCGGCCTTCACACCCGTCCAGAACAGCACGTACACGACGAAGAGCACGATCAGCGTGCCCACCGTGACGCACAGCTCACTGACCGTCCTGACGATGACACGCCCCGACACAGGCCCCCCAGCGGTGAGCTACCAGCTGTTCCGGCTACTCCACAGGCTTCGCGTAGTGCAGGTCCACTGTGCCTGAGTAGCCGGGCAGAGTCACCGTCCCGTCCTCGTCGACCTGCCAGCCGAGCCCGTAGACGTTGACGTACACCATGTAGTTCTGGATCGCCTTGGACGCCGTGAGCGCGCCCCTCAGCCTCTCCGGATCGCCGACCGCCGTGATCTTGTACGGGGGTGAGTAGACGCGCCCCTGGAGGATCAGGGTGTTGCCCACGCAGCGGACCGCACTGGTGGAGATCAGGCGCTGGTCCATGACCTTGATCCCCTTGGCCCCGCCCTGCCACAGGGCGTTGACCACGGCCTGCAGGTCCTGCTGGTGGATGACCAGATAGTCGGGCTGGGGCTCGGGATAGCCGGGGAGCTTCGCCGTGGCGTTCGGCGGGGCGTCGTTGAGAGTGACCGTGAGCGCCTGCCCCTTGACCTTCTGGGTGCCCGCCGCCTTCTCCAGCGCCGCCAGTCTGGCGTCCTCGGCCGAGGTGCTGCCGTCGTCGCGCTCGGCGAGGGCCTCGACGTCGTCACGCAGGGCCGCGTTGGACTCGTCGAGCCGGCCGTTCTTGTGGCTGCGCTCCTGGATGAGGTCCGAGAGCCTCAGCAGGGAGGCGTCCGTGCGGATGTTCGTGCCCTTGGCCGTGTCGAAGCTCGTGAAGAAAATCAGCCCCGCGAGCGCGAAGACCCCCGCGGTGAGCACCCGGACCGGGCGGAAACGGCGGTTACGGGCAGGACTGGGATCCGTCCCGGGGAAGTCGGCAGAATTGCTCAACGTACCCTTATCTCCTTCGGCGCCGCGGAAGCACTACGCTAACGGACGCCCGGGGGAGCACCACGTGTCCCCTTGTACGCTGCCCCGGAGCCCGACCCAGTTACCTGCGCGGCCACGCAGCGCATCGACAGGAGAGACCCTCGTGCCGAAGTCACGTATCCGCAAGAAGGCCGACTACACGCCGCCGCCCGCCAAGCAGGCGACGGCCATCAAACTGAACAGTCGCGGCTGGGTCGCACCGGTCATGCTGGCGATGTTCCTCATCGGCCTGGCCTGGATCGTCCTCTTCTATGTGACCGACGGCACGCTGCCGATCGACTCACTGGACAACTGGAACATCGTGGTGGGCTTCGGCTTCATCGCCGCCGGATTCGGTGTCTCCACGCAGTGGAAGTAGCGGTCCCCTCGGTGGTCGGTCCCCGGCGGCCCTGTGGGCCGGCCGGTCACCTCCGGGTGAACGGGGCTCTGCCCAGGGCTTTCCACTGAGTTATCCACAGCCAGGATTGATTTTCCACACCCCGCCTGGGGAAAAGACGACGATCTGTGGATAACTCATCGAGCGTTGACGCCGGTACGACTGACACACCGGCAATCGCAAGCTTGTTCGCCCCCTGTCTGACCTGGGGAAACTCCGGTCGGTGACAGGGGGCACAGCTGTTCCCGCACACTATGCACAGGTAAGGCCACGCACTGTGGACAACAGGCACTCAGTGTCAGGCGCGACCGGTCATGGCTTCCTGTCGGGGCACGCTAGATGAGCTGGGAGGTGCGGATCAGTGTCATGGCGACCACTGCGACGAGAACCAACGCGCAGGCGCCGTACTGGACCAGGGATCGGCGCTCGCGCGGGGCGTGGACCATGGCGTAGCCGATGACGACACCGCCGACGAGGCCGCCGATGTGGGCCTGCCAGGCGATGTTGAGCGGCCCGAAGGTGAAGAGCAGGTTGATCACCAGGAGGGCGATGATCGGCCGCATGTCCTGGTTGAGGCGGCGCATCAGGACAGCGGTCGCGCCGAAGAGGCCGAAGATGGCGCCGGAGGCACCGAGCGAGCCGCTGCTCGGGGAGGCCAACAGGTAGGTGAAGGCACTGCCCGCGAGACCCGAGATGATGTAGAGCGCCAGGTAACGGACCCGGCCGAGGACGGCTTCCAGCGGGCCGCCGAGCCACCACAGGCTCAGCATGTTGAAGGCGAAGTGCCAGATGGCCTGGTGCGCGAACATCGAGGTGAACAGCAGATACCACTGCCCCTCGGCGACGCCCTCCGTGGCCGCGTACGGGGCCGGGGGCCACTTGCCGACGAGGACCAGGTCGTCCAGGAACGACGGGCGGATCTGGCCGACGAGGAAGACCGCGAGGTTGATCCCGATGAGAATCTTGGTCAGGAGGCGGGGATCTGCCGCGATGGTGCCGCCGGCCAGAGTGCGCGGCCGGGAGGCGCCGGGCGCGTGGCCGGTTCCGGAGCCCTTGCGCACGCATTCCGGGCACTGGAAGCCGACGGAGGCGCTGACCATGCACTCGGGGCAGATCGGGCGTTCGCAGCGGGTGCAGCGGATGCCTGTCTCGCGATCCGGGTGGCGGTAGCAGGTGGGCAGGCTCTGGGCGTCCTGCGGGCCCTGCGGGCTGCCTGGCGCCTGTTCCATGAGCTCCCCCAAAATCCGTCAATCCATCGATCCGTCAGAGCGGTCGACACGTCGTCGTATGCAATGCACCGCCCCGCACATCCTTACGGATGGGCGGGGCGTTTGGTTCCCTGGGTGTCTCCTGCGGAGGATCGCGGAGATCCCCGTGAAAGAGCCGGTGGGAGAGGCTCCCGGGTCTCAGCCCTGGCGGGTCTCGACGACGACCGACTCGATGACGATGTCGTTGACCGGCCGGTCGGTGCGCGGGTTGGTCGCCGCGGTCGCGATGGCGTCCACGACCTTCTGGCTGGCCGCGTCGGTGACCTCACCGAAGATGGTGTGCTTGCGGGTCAGCCAGGCCGTCGGGGAGACGGTGATGAAGAACTGCGAGCCGTTGGTGCCCGGGCCGGCGTTGGCCATGGCCAGGAGGTACGGCTTGTCGAAACGGAGGTCCGGGTGGAACTCGTCCTCGAACTGGTAGCCGGGACCGCCGGTGCCGTTGCCGAGCGGGTCACCGCCCTGGATCATGAAGCCGCTGATCACCCGGTGGAAGACCGTGCCGTCGTAGAGCTTGTCCGTGGACTTCTCGCCCGTCTCCGGGTTGGTCCACTCGCGCTCGCCGGTGGCGAGCTCGACGAAGTTCCGGACCGTTTTGGGCGCGTGGTTCGGCAGGAGCCGGAACTCGATGTCGCCTTGGTTGGTCTTCAGGGTGGCGTAAAGCTGCTCAGCCACGATCTGCCTTCCGTTGTCCTACCTCTTGTGACGCCCCGATCCTCGCACGGTCCACGCCGCGCGTCGCCCGACACCTTCCTCCGGGGGAAGATCCGGCAATTTCGCCTGTGCTGCGCCGCTCGGGAGAAAACCGGTCGAGTGGGCACGGGACGGGGGCGCGGGGCAGGGATCCGTGGCATTGTCGACGACAAGCTCCCGTTGCCCTGTATTCATCGCTATTGCCTGTGATCGTCATCCACTGTCACTTGCGATCGGTTCGGTGCCATCAGTCCCGTGTGACCGGCCGTCCATGACCCGGATGCCCGCCCTCGCATGCCTCACGGCGTATTGCCGGGCATGATCCGTAAAAGGGTGGAGAGTCGAATACCGTACGCCACCGAGGAGGAGGATCCCGTGACCCGCATTGAAAGCGTGCGCGCCGCTACCGGCTCGGCGAAGGACAGCGTCCTGCACGCCGCGGACGTGGTGGCGCCCTACGCCGACACGGCCAAGGACAGGGCCACCCAGTACGCACACGAGGCACGCGTACGGCTTGCGCCCAAGGTGTCCCAGGCTGCGGAACAGGCCCGTGTCCAGTACGGCGCGCATCTTGCGCCGCGGCTGGAGCAGGCCCGTACGCATGTGCCGCCGAAGGTCGACCATGCCGCCCATGAAGCCGCTGTCCGTACCGCCAGGGCCGCCCGGCAGGCCGCCGACTACACCGCGCCGCGCGTTGAGCGTGCGGTTGCGGCAGCCGGACCCGTACGAGAGGAGGCCGCCGCACGTGGTGCCGCGGCTCTGGCCGCGCTGCGCGGCCAGGTCACTCCGCAGGAGATCAGGAAGCTCGCTCGCAAGCATCAGCGGCGGGCCCGGGCGGGCAAGCTCGCCAAGGGACTGGCCGCGCTGGGCATCCTGGCGGGTGGCGCCTTTGCCGCATGGAAGTGGTGGGACAAGCAGGCCAACCCCGACTGGTTGGTGGAGCCGCCCGCCGCGACCGAGGTTCCCGAGACGGGCCGTCTGACGTCGGTGGACGGGACTGGTCAGTCGGTCCTGGATCCCGAGGTCCAGGCGAAGGAGGCCGAGTCGGAGGCGGACGACGAGAACCGCCGCTGACGGTTCGTGTGTCGTGTCGTCGGTGAGGTCGCTGTGGGGCGGGAGGCATAGGTGCCTCCCGCCCCACAGCGATGTTTCACGTGAAACGTGACGCGGCGGTGTCCATTCGTCCTGGCCGTCTCCTGACGTGTTTCACGTGAAACACGTCAGGAGACGGCCAGTCGCGGGCTCGTCCTCAGCTGCCCGATGCCCGTCAGGGCCAGGGCGCGGAGTTTGTCGCGGCGGGCGGGCTTGTTCTGGCCGACCGCGAAGACGAACAGACGGAGGACCAGGAAGCGGCCCGTACCGGCGAGGCCCGAGGCGCTGAGATAGACGATCTGCTCGGTCAGCATGCCGGGCGACGACTGAACCAGGTGCAGGACGAACATCGCGGCACAGGTGACGACGTAGGCGGCGGTGGCTGAACCCGCCGACTGCCAGTGCTGGCGCCATCCGGCGCGCCGGCCGGCTCCGAAGGTGAAGCGGGCGTGGAGTTCGGTGCACAGGATGGTCGAGGCGACCGTGATGAGCGCGTTGGCCAGTGCCCAGGGCAGCGTCGCGGCGAGCAGTGCGACGGCGCCGCTGGAGAGGAGTCCGACTCCGCCGCCGCACAGGACGAACCGGGCGAAGGAGGCGAGCGGTCCGGGGGCGACGGCGGTCTCCGTCACACCGGCGGCTTCCGTGCGCAGCGCCGCTCCGGTCGTCCTCGGCTTCGACGGGAGCAGCGACTTCACGGCGGTTTCCTTCCGGGCGGCGGGCTGTGAACGTCGGTGGATCACGGGGATCGACCGGGTTCAACGATGCCGTCGCGCGCTCGGGGAAACGATGACGCGTACTCCCGAACCGGGGGTGTAGCCAGCCCTACCTTCGTGCTCCGGCAGGCGCCACCCGTCCGGGAGGAAGAGGAAGGACGAAAAATGCCCTCTGTGACTGCGTTTCCGCAGTTCAGAGGGCATTTGATGTGTGGAGCCTAGGGGAGTCGAACCCCTGACATCTGCCATGCAAAGACAGCGCTCTACCAACTGAGCTAAGGCCCCCAAAGGGAGGCGTCCGCCCAGAACACCAGGTACTGGTGGGCGCCGCAGACCAGAGTACCGGGTCATCCCCGGTATCTCGCAAAAGGATTGGGGTCCCCGTGGACGACCACTCTCCGTAAGATGCTCGACGTGGTTCGCTACAGCGAACCGCGGTATTTGGGGAAGCGATGGGGAGACGCAATGGATGCCGCACAGCAGGAAGCAACCGCAAGAGCGCGGGAGCTTCAGCGGAACTGGTACGGGGAGCCGTTGGGGGCGCTCTTCCGTAAGCTCATCGACGATCTTGGACTCAACCAGGCTCGTCTCGCGGGGGTACTGGGGTTGTCCGCGCCGATGCTGTCACAGCTGATGAGCGGCCAGCGGGCCAAGATCGGCAATCCGGCAGTGGTGCAGCGCGTGCAGTTGCTGCAGGATCTGGCCGGTCAGGTCGCGGACGGCAGCGTCAGCGCGGCCGAGGCGACCGAGCGGATGGACGAGATCAAGAAGTCGCAGGGGGGTTCAGTGCTCAGCAACACCGCGCAGTCGACGACGAGTTCGGGGGCGCCCACGGTCAAGCGGGTGGTCCGCGAGATCCAGTCGCTGCTTCGCTCGGTGGCCGCCGCGGGCGACATCATCGACGCGGCGGACACTCTCGCCCCGAGCCACCCGGAACTGGCAGAGTTCCTCCGGGTGTACGGCGCGGGACGCACCTCTGACGCAGTGACGCACTACCAGTCCCACCAGAGCTGAGCCGCCGCCCGGCCGCCGACCGGGGGTTCGGCGGCCGGGCTACGCCTCAGGGGGGTCTGAGGGGGGCAGAGGGCACGCGGGTGACCAGGCTCGTACGCCCTGCAGGACCGACCGGCCCGTGGAACGACTCGGGTCACGACGGGAACCGGGGGGTGACGGAAGCGGGCAGGGAAACGGGTACAGAGACAGGTTCTAAGTGAGCGGTGTGACAGTGGGCTCGGGAGCGGGGTAGGAGGAGCCGTACCATCCGCAGGTCCGGAACCGACCGAGCGATGATCCGAAGGGGGATCGACGCAGAGCCATGGGTGAGGTCTTCGCCGGCCGGTACGAACTGGCCGACCCGATCGGGCGCGGGGGAGTAGGCGCCGTCTGGCGCGCCTGGGACCACCGCCGCCGCCGGTACGTGGCAGCCAAGGTCCTGCAGCAGAGCGACGCCCACTCGCTGCTGCGTTTCGTCCGTGAGCAGGCGCTGCGGATCGACCATCCGCATGTCCTCGCTCCGGCGAGCTGGGCCGCGGACGACGACAAGGTCCTGTTCACCATGGATCTGGTCGCCGGAGGTTCGCTCGTCCATCTCATCGCGGACTACGGCCCCCTGCCGCCCACGTTCGTCTGCACCCTTCTCGACCAGCTTCTTTCCGGTCTCGCCGCCGTGCACGCGGAGGGCGTCGTACACCGCGACATCAAGCCCGCCAACGTGCTGCTCGAAGCGACCGGTACGGGTCGCCCGCGGCTGCGGCTGTCCGACTTCGGCATCGCGATGCGGCTGGGCGAGCCACGGCTGACGGAGACCGACTACGTGGTGGGCACGCCCGGTTACTTCGCCCCCGAGCAAATGCTGGGTGCGGACCCGGACTTCCCTTCCGACCTGTTCGCCGTGGGCCTGGTCGCGCTCTATCTCCTGGAGGGCGCCAAGCCGGACTCCAAGGCCCTCATCGAGTACTTCGCGGCGCACGGCACGCCCAGCGCCCCACAGGGCATACCCGAGCCGCTGTGGCAGGTCGTGGCGACGTTGCTGCAGCCGGACCCGCAGGCGCGGTTCCGTACCGCCACGGGCGCGCGCAAGGCTCTTGCACAGGCCGCCGAGCTGCTGCCCGAGCCGGGCCCCGACGACGAGCTGATCGAGATCTTCGACCAACTCGGGCCTCTCCCACAGGACTTCGCCCCGGCCGGCCCCCTCAAGCTGTCCCCGGGTGTGACCACGAGCGGCGCGCGTACGGGAACAACGGGGACGGGCAGCGGCACCGAAAGCAGACCGACCACAGGCGCCGGGCACGGCGATCCGGACTCGGACGGCGTAGACACCGGCCCTGGGGCGGCCCGCCGATACGACCCGTACCGCGAGCCGCAGTCGGACGGCACGCCCACCGGCCCGGCGACCGGCGGGACGCGCACAGGGCCGGGGCTCAGGCCGGGACCGGGTTCGCTGCCCGGCCCGATGCCGACCCCGGGAGCCGTCGCCCCGCCCTCCGGACCGGGCACCGGCGCCATACCCGCCAAGCCGGTCAAGGACCCCGTCCCCTCAGGGGCCGACTCCGGCACCGAGCAGCCCTGGCGACACCCGGGTGCCGCCCCGGTCCGGCCCGAACCGGACTCCGTACCGAACCAGCCACGAGGACAGCAGGCCTCGCCCGCTCCGCCGACCTACCCGGCTCACTCGGCTCACTCGATCCAGCAGAACGGCGTCCCGCCCCTGTCGGACGCCCCGCCACCGCGCCCCGTCCATCCTCCGGCAGTGATCCCGCCCCAGCCGTCCGCGATGTCGGACACGGGCAGCTTTCACCTCCCCCCGCCCCAGGTCGCCGCCCCCTCCACCACGGCACAGCACCAGTACTCGCCTCACCGGCCGGTGCAGCCCTCCACTCCCCCCACGGCTGTCCCGCTCCCGGCGCCGGCCGCGGTCCACGTGCCGCCGCCCTTCGAGGTCCCGTCTTTCGGCGGCTCGCGCTTCGAGTCCGCGCAGGAACCTTTCCCCGGGCCGCACACGCCGCGGACCGCCACGCAGACGCCTACCGCGACAGTGACGCCCGTTCCGACTCTGCGGCAGGACACGTATGCCACCCGCTCCGCGCAGGTTCCGCTCCCCGCGCAGGCGGCTCCGCAGCGCCGCGGCCGACGCCGCCAGCGACGCCCCGGTCCGCCCGCGAAGGTGGCGGTACCGGTGCTGTTTCTAGCCCTGGCCTGTTATGCCGTGGGTTTCTGGGCCCTGTTCCGAATCTGAACCAGGGCCTGTGCGGCCGTTCAAGTCGTCCTAGGCGTGGTGGGCGCGCCGCCGAGCGATCATCGTCCACAGCCCGAGGCCGAGCACCAGCACGCTCCCGGCCCCGATGCCGCTCACCGCGACCACCCGCATCGCGACGTCGCCGTCCCGCGCGCGGGTCCCGTCCGCCCTGTCGTCGCCGGTGCCCCCCGCCGACGCGTCGGAGGTCCAGCCGTCGGCTGCCTTCCGGTCCTGTTCCGTGACCGCGAAGGTGTCCCGGGGCACGGACTGTCCCAGGTAGCCGGGAGGGTCCTGCGCGGTACCCGTCACCTGGACGCGCAGTGTCAGCCCGTACGGGCCCGCGCCGAATCGTTCCGTCATCTGCTCGGCGAGATGGACGACGAGGTAGTACGAGCCGGCGAACCGCATCCCGCTCATCCGGTCGCCCAGGCCGAAGCGGTTGGCGTAGGCGACGGGTGGCAGTGGATCGAGGGCTGCCGAGCTCTGGCGGCCGTCGTAGAGGAGGCTCTCGTCGTCGACGTACCCGCGCGCGGGGTTGTAGAGCGACATGACGAGCGCGCTGCTGACGTACCCGCTGCCGCTGCTGGAACTGCCCAGTTCGGCAACGGCGTGGAGTTGCTGTCCCCAGTCCACCGGCACCCGGTAGAAGCGGGTCTGACCGGGCGTGATGTCGTCCCGCCAGACTCCCTGTCCCAGCGGGGCGGCCGTGGCGAAGCCGGCGCCGCCCTCGCGGCGGACCGCGTCGCCGGTGAGCGGGTCGGGCGAGGCGGAGTTCCAGTCGTCGGGGGACTCGGGGGCGGTCGTCGCGGCTTTGTTCACGAGGCCCGGCTCGGACGTGTAGGTCAGCTCGAGGTCCCAGTCGTCCGACGACGAGCCCGCCGAGTCGATGCGGTCCACGACCAGGTAGTACGTACCGGCCGTCTGACAGGCCGTCGTCTCGCCGTCGGTCACGCGGGATGCCCAGGCGGCGACCGGATGCGGGCTGCGGGAGGCCCCGAAGCGGGTGCTGTCGTAGGAGCAGGAACGGGCGTCGGCGTCCTGCACGGCCACTTTCACGCCGTCGGAGGAGGACACCGTCGTGCCGTGGCGGGGGACGGCGGTGGCGGAGACGTAGGCGTTCGACGTGGCGTCGAGAGCGAGGCGGAAGTACAGCCTTCCGTTGACCGGGAGGGTGCTGCGGTAGGTTCCGCCGGGTTCCAGCCCCACGGCGTCCGTGGTGCTCGCGGCCCCCTCGACGCTCTGGGCGCCCTCGGCGAAGTCGTACGTGTACGCGTCCTGCGCGGCGACCGCCTCGGAGCCGGCCCCCGGACCCGCGCCCACCAGCGCGCACAGCGCCGCCGCCACGACCGCGCCCCGCGCTGTGCGCCGCCCCATCACGCGCCACCCCTCGTCATGCCCGACCGCTGCCCGAACCGTCCGCCGCCTCTGCCGGGTCCGGGCACCGTCTCTGCCCGGACCGCCGCCCATCCTGCCCCGTCGGCCGCCCCGCCACCCGCGCAATCCGTACGAGCGCTCGAAACAACCCGCCACAAGGCATCCGGATTTGTCCCAGCAAGCATTTCATTCACGACGGCGAACTACCCACGGGTCCCGGGCGTCATCCGGACAACACAAAACCCCGACCGCGTCGGCGGCCGGGGTCTGTTCACAGACTGCTGTCGATACTCACGAACCCGTGGGCACGGAGTCGGTCGCCTCCGTCCACAGATCCTGCTCGGCGCGATCCGCCTGGATCTGGCGGTACACGAGGAGCCCGCCGATGGCGGCCAGTGCGACCAGGAGAAGCTTCTTCACCGTGCGACCTCGTCTTTCCTTGAGGAAGGGGACCTCTGGCGCCCGACTATACCCTCCGGCCGAGACCGATCGGTGACCTACGCCGGCCCCCAACTCCCGTCCGGCACGCAGCAGTAGAAGCGGACGGCACCGCTCCGATCGGAGGGTGATCACATCTCCACGTACCGTGACTTTTTGCCCTGATCCACTGCCTTCCCTCCCTAATTCCTCACTTTTCAGCGCTCTTGCGTCCATCCGGGTGGTGTTCATCGGAAGATCGACGCGCCACGGTCGCGGGTCCACCACTTCGCGACCTCCGTACACATGATTGGGAAAGTACGCAAATCGCCCAACCCGAAAGTGAGGGGCCATGGCCCAGAACAAGGTCATGAAGTTGTGGACCATCGTCGTCACCGCCTTCCTGACGCTGTGCACGACGCTGGGACTGATCACGACGACCGCCACCGCGGCGGTAGCCGAGAGTCACCCGGCACGCAACTGCACCGCACCCGCGGTGGCACCCCCCACAGCCGCCTGGGCCTGGTCCAACGCCCGGTCCCTGCCCCCCACGATGAAGCAGCGCATCCGAGCCGAGGCCCACGGTTCCTCCCCGAGCTGCCGCCACCGCTCACCCGCGGACACGGACGCCGAGACGGAAGCCGGCCCGGACACCGACACGGACGCCGAGCCGGCGGCACAGCCACCATCCTGACCCCGCGCGCGGGACTGCCCTCACGTGACGCCCCACCATTGATCCCCCTCCCCCTGTAGCGGCGAACTTGCGTACAAAGCCACACGGAGACACACCAGAAAGAACGAGAGACCCCCGGCCATCCCTGGCCGGGGGTCTCTCGTTCTTTCTGGGTCCATGCAACACAGCGACTGATGCCAGCCGTTGAACGCCAAAGGCCCCCAACCAAGATTGGCTGGGGGCCTTCGTGCTGGTGGGGCTAACAGGATTTGAACCTGTGGCCTCATCCTTATCAGGGATGCGCTCTAACCAACTGAGCTATAGCCCCGCCGCGCTCTGCGGTGTATGTCCCGCGCGCTGACCTCTGAAGATTAGCGCACGACGCGGCCAGTCCCAAAATCGATAGTCGGGCGACGTTTGGGACCGCACCTCACCCGCACGTCACCTGTGCTTCACCGGCTCACTCGTCCTCGGCGAGCGTCAGCTCGATGCCGCCGACGAAGCCCGCGGAGAGGTTGTAGATGAACGCGCCGAGGGTCGCCAGTGCCGTCGCGAGGACGACGTCGATGACGGCGATGACCGACGTGAACATCAGGACGTGCGGCAGTGACAGGAAGGACTGGAGGTCGAAGCCGTTCGACTCGTTCGACCCCGTGGCCTCCGAGATCGTGCCGCCGACCGTCGAGAAGACTCCCATGGCGTCCATGACCATCCACAGGACCACCGCCGCCACGATCGTGCAGATGCCCAGCGCGATCGACAGCAGGAAGCTGACCTTCATCACCGACCAGGGGTCGGCCTTGGCCACACGCAGACGTGCCTTGCGCGTGCGGGGCAGGGTGGTCGCCCCCGTACGCGGGCGCCGTACGGCCCCTGCCTGGGCGTTGCGGGCCTGCGCCTGAGCCGGGGCCTGCACCGGGGCCGCGGGGCTCCCGGCAGCGGCCGACGGGTAGGCCTGCGGCGGGTGGTAGGGCCCTGCCGCCTGCTGCGGCTGCCGCTCACCGGGCAACGGCGACTGCGGCGGCGCCGCGGCGCGCTGCGCGGCGGACTCCGCCACCGGCATCGCACCGGGGGCGGCGGGGCCGGCGCCGGCCCCGTACTGCTGGGTCTGCGGACCTCTGGCGTCCGTCACGGTTCCCCCCTGGGATCCCTGCGATCCATGCGTGTCGGGCGAGCGGTTTCCGCTCGCGCGCGGCTTGATGGCCTGCAGGTTGGTCGTGTGCGGATCTGTCGCACTGTGCGCGTCCCTCGCACCCTGCTGGCCATCGGTCGCACGCGCGGCGGAGCCACGACCGCCGCCGTCTTTGTCCGTACCGGTCGAGGGACCGGACGAACTGCCGGACGAACCGGCGCCCGTGGCTCCGCTCACGATGACTCACTCCTCGCGCTACTCCGGCGAGGACTGATCGCCCTCGTCCGTGCCGATGGTCACGACACCCTCGGCCGGCTCGTCGACGGCGTCCTCGCCGTCGACCTCCTCGGCCTCACGTCCCGCTTCGGCGTTTCGTGCGATGCCGACCACGGCATCGCGCTTGCCCAGGTTGATCAGTTGGACGCCCATGGTGTCACGGCCCGTCTCCCTGACCTCATTGACCCGCGTACGAATCACACCGCCCGAGAGCGTGATGGCGAGGATCTCGTCGGTCTCCTCGACCACCAGCGCACCGACGAGGGAACCGCGGTCCTCGACGATCTTGGCGGCCTTGATACCGAGGCCGCCGCGCCCCTGGACGCGGTACTCGTCGACTGCGGTCCGCTTCGCGTACCCGCCGTCGGTAGCAGTGAACACGAACGTACCGGGTCGAACAACATTCATCGAGAGCAGCTGGTCTCCCTCACGGAAGCTCATGCCCTTGACACCCGATGTGGCCCGGCCCATCGGACGCAGCGCGTCGTCGGTCGCCGTGAACCTGATCGACTGTGCCTTCCTGCTGATCAACAGCAGATCGTCCTCTGCCGAAACGAGTTCGGCTCCGATCAGTTCGTCGTCGGAACCGTCCTCCGTCTCACGGAGGTTGATCGCGATCACACCGCCAGAACGCGGCGAATCGTAATCCTTCAGAGGCGTCTTCTTGACCAGACCACCCTTGGTGGCCAGCACGAGATAGGGCGCCGCCTCGTAGTCGCGGATCGCGAGGATCTCCGCGATCGCCTCGTCCGGCTGGAAGGCCAGCAGGTTGGCGACGTGCTGGCCGCGCGCGTCCCGCCCGGCGTCGGGCAGCTCGTACGCCTTCGCGCGGTAGACACGGCCCTTGTTGGTGAAGAACAGCAGCCAATGGTGCGTGGTCGACACGAAGAAGTGGTCGACGATGTCGTCTTCCTTGAGCTTCGTGCCGCGTACGCCCTTGCCGCCGCGCTTCTGCGAGCGGTAGTCCTCGGTCTTGGTGCGCTTGACGTAGCCACCGCGCGAGATGGTGACGACGATGTCCTCTTCGGCGATCAGGTCCTCGATGGACATGTCACCGTCGAACGGCACCAGCTTGGAACGCCGGTCGTCGCCGAACTTCTCGACGATCGCGGCGAGTTCCTCGCTGATGATGCCGCGCTGACGCACCGGCGAGGCGAGGATCGCGTTGTACTCACGGATCTTGGCCTGGAGCTCGTCGTGCTCGGCGACGATCTTCTGACGCTCCAGGGCAGCCAGCCGGCGCAGCTGCATCTCCAGGATGGCGTTGGCCTGGATCTCGTCGATCTCCAGGAGGCCCATCAGGCCCTCGCGCGCGATCTCGACCGTGTCGCTGCGCCGGATCAGCGCGATGACCTCGTCGATGGCGTCCAGGGCCTTCAGGAGGCCACGCAGGATGTGCGCGCGCTCCTCGGCCTTGCGCAGCCGGAACTTCGTACGGCGGACGATGACCTCGATCTGGTGCGTCACCCAGTGCCGGATGAACGCGTCCAGGGAGAGGGTGCGCGGCACACCGTCGACGAGCGCCAGCATGTTGGCGCCGAAGTTCGTCTGCAGGTCGGTGTGCTTGTAGAGGTTGTTCAGGACGACCTTGGCGACCGCGTCCCGCTTCAGGACGATGACCAGGCGCTGGCCCGTACGGGACGACGTCTCGTCGCGGACGTCCGCGATGCCGCCGACCTTGCCGTCCTTCACGAGGTCGGCGATCTTCTGCGCGAGGTTGTCCGGGTTCACCTGGTAGGGGAGTTCGGTGACCACCAGGCACTGGCGGTTCTGGATCTCCTCCACGTCGACGACCGCGCGCATCGTGATCGAGCCACGACCGGTGCGGTACGCCTCCTCGATGCCCTTGCGGCCCACCACCAGGGCGCCACTGGGGAAGTCCGGGCCCTTGATCCGCTCGATCAGGGCGTCGAGCAGTTCCTCGTGGGAGGCCTCGGGGTTCTCCAGGTACCACTGGGCGCCGGCCGCGACCTCACGGAGGTTGTGCGGCGGAATGTTGGTCGCCATACCGACCGCGATGCCCGCCGAGCCGTTGATCAGCAGGTTCGGGAAGCGAGCCGGCAGAACCGTCGGCTCCTGGTTACGGCCGTCGTAGTTGTCCGTGAAGTCGACGGTCTCCTCGTCGATGTCGCGGACCATCTCCATGGACAGCGGCTTCAGCTTGCACTCGGTGTACCGCATGGCGGCGGCCGGGTCGTTGCCCGGGGAACCGAAGTTGCCGTTGGAGTCCACCAGCGGCATCCGCATCGACCACGGCTGCGCGAGGCGGACCAGCGCGTCGTAGATCGAGGAGTCGCCGTGCGGGTGGTAGGTGCCCATGACGTCGCCGACGACACGGGCGCACTTGTAGAAGCCCTTCTCGGGCCGGTAGCCGCCGTCGTACATGGCGTACAGGACACGGCGGTGGACGGGCTTGAGACCGTCCCGTACGTCGGGCAGCGCACGCGACACGATGACGGACATCGCGTAGTCGAGGTACGAGCGCTGCATCTCGGTCTCGAGCCCGACGGGCTCGACGCGCAGGGTGATCGCACCCTCTTCAGGAGTGCTCGGACCCGTGGGGGAAAGGGGTGTCTCGTCGGTCATTGCGGGTGAAGATCCTTTCTGACGCGGTCAGCTGAGACCGACTCAGATGTCGAGGAAGCGGACGTCCTTGGCATTGCGCTGGATGAACGCGCGGCGTGCCTCGACGTCCTCGCCCATGAGGACCGAGAACAGGTCGTCGGCCTGCGCGGCGTCGTCGAGCGTGACCTGGCCGAGGACCCGGTGCTCCTGGTCCATCGTCGTGACGCGCAGTTCCTCGGCGTTCATCTCGCCGAGACCCTTGAAGCGCTGGATCGAGTCCTCACGGACCCGCTTGCCGCTCTGCCGGCCCAGCTCGATCAGCGCGTCGCGCTCACGGTCCGAGTACGCGTACTCGAAGTCGTCCCGGCCCCACTTGATCTTGTACAGCGGGGGACGGGACAGGAACACGTGTCCGGCCTCGACCAGCGGGCGCATGAAGCGGAACAGGAAGGTCAGCAGCAGCGTGTTGATGTGCTGGCCGTCGACGTCGGCGTCCGCCATCAGGATGATCTTGTGATAGCGCAGCCTCGCGATGTCGAAGTCCTCGTGGACTCCGGTGCCGAAGGCGGAGATCAGCGCCTGGATCTCCTGGTTCTGCAGGATCTTGTCGATCCGCGCCTTCTCGACGTTGAGGATCTTGCCGCGGATCGGGAGGATCGCCTGGTACTGCGGGTTCCGGCCGGACTTGGCCGAACCGCCGGCGGAGTCACCCTCGACGATGAAGATCTCGCACTTGGTGGGATCGTTCGACTGGCAGTCGGACAGCTTGCCCGGCAGGGACGCGGTCTCCAGCAGGCCCTTGCGACGGGTGAGGTCGCGGGCCTTGCGGGCGGCCACGCGCGCGGTGGCGGCCTGGATGCCCTTGCGGATGATGTCCGAGGCCTCGACCGGATTGCGGTCCAGCCAGTCGTTGAGGTGTTCGTAGACCGCCTTCTGCACGAAGGTCTTCGCCTCGGTGTTGCCGAGCTTGGTCTTGGTCTGCCCCTCGAACTGGGGCTCCGCCAGCTTCACCGAGATGATCGCGGTCAGACCCTCGCGGATGTCGTCACCCGTGAGGTTGTCGTCCTTCTCGCGGAGCAGCTTCTTGTCGCGCGCGTACTTGTTGATCAGCGACGTCAGCGCGGCCCGGAAGCCCTCCTCGTGCGTACCGCCCTCATGCGTGTGGATGATGTTGGCGAAGGAGTACACACCTTCGGTGTAACCACTGTTCCACTGCATCGCGACCTCGAGGGACAGGCTCTTGTCCTTGTCCTCCGCCTCCAGGTCGATGACGGTCGCGTGCACCGCTTCTCCCTTGCGGGAGTTGAGGTACGTCACGTAGTCGACGATGCCGCCCTCGTAGTGGTACGAGACGGTCCTGACCTCGTCCTTCTCGTCGGCGCCCGCCTCGTCCGCCCCGATCGTGGCCTTGGCCACCTCACGCTCGTCCGTGAGGTTGATCGTCAGACCCTTGTTGAGGAACGCCATCTCCTGGAAGCGCCGCGACAGCGTCTCGAAGGAGTACTCGGTGGTCTCGAAGATGTCGCCGTCGGCCCAGAAGGTGACCGACGTGCCGTGCTCCGTCGTCGCCTCGTGCTGGGCCAGCGGAGCCGTCGGGACGCCCAGCTTGTAGTCCTGCGTCCAGCGGTAGCCGTCGGTCCTGACCTCCACCGCGACCCTGCTGGACAGGGCGTTCACGACGGAGACACCGACGCCGTGCAGACCGCCGGAGACCGCGTAGCCGCCGCCGCCGAACTTGCCGCCCGCGTGCAGGACAGTCAGCACGACCTCGAGGGCCGGCTTGCCCTCGGACGCGACGATGCCCACCGGGATGCCTCGGCCGTTGTCGACGACGCGCACGCCGCCGTCGGCCAGGATCGTCACGTCGATGGTGTCCGCGTGACCGGCCAGTGCCTCGTCGACGGAGTTGTCCACGACCTCCTGCACCAGGTGGTGCAGTCCACGCTCACCGGTCGAGCCGATGTACATGCCGGGTCGCTTGCGGACCGCGTCCAGACCCTCGAGGACGGTGATGGCGTTGGCGTCGTACGAGGCGGTGACCTCGCCGTTCGAGGTTTTCGCCTCGGCCGTGGCGCCGGCGTCGTCGGTGGACGGGATGTTCTCGTTGGGGTTGCCGGAATCGGCCACGAAGCGCCCTTTCTGGCACAGCACAAGCCGACTCCCGGCCTGTGGGCCGGAGCGGCTGCGGCGTGATGCGTTGGTAAGCCTTAGTCAGCGGTGCACACCATTTCCCGTGGTCCCCTCCAATGGGGCGGGATTAGCTTCCAGTCTACCGGTAGCGCCGACAGTGATGGGGGTTTGCCGGTACCTGAGTCCGCATGTGCCGCCCTCAACCGGTCTCTCCCGAGTCCCCATATGCGGAGCGGGGCTCCAAGAGGCTTGGAGAGGCACTCAGCGCTTCCGGGTGTCAACCCTTGGCTACCGGCAAGTCACGTAGGGATTCACCTACGCGCGCATCGAACTCCGCCCGCCCCCGCCACGGCGCCCATGTGACACACCTCACCCACAGAGAGGGGCGGGGCTCACCCGTAGGTGTCCCCCGGACCGGTGCTCCCGGGCGCCCGCAACGGGCCGTAACGGCGTGCCGGACCACCCGGGCCGAGCACCTTGATCAGCCGCACCCTGCCGTGCCCGAGGTCCTGGTTCAGCCGTGCGACCAGCTGCGGCGCGAGCAGCCGCACGTTCGTCGCCCACGCCGTCGAGTCACAGCGCACGGTCAGCACCCGCTCGTCCTCGTCGTACGACTCCGGCTCACAGTGCTTGGCCAGGTCCTCGCCGACGATCTGCGGCCAGCGGCCCATCACCCCGCCCACCGCGGCCGGCGCCTCCCACCCGCGCTCCGTCACCAGCCGGTTGATCGCCGCACCGAGCGCCATGGGGTCGCGGCCGTCCCGGCCCGAGCCGGAACGCAGCCCGCCTCCGCGCCGCGCCTGCTTCTTCTGCTGGACAGCGTCCCCACGCGCGCGTGCCGCCTCTTTCGCCGCCCTGAGCGCCACCCGCGCGAGATCCACCCCGGAAGGCTCAGGGGCGGGCCTGGGGGATTCCTCCGGGCCCTCCCCGGACGACACGGACCGGTCGGCCGTCATACGCGCTCCACCGCCCCGTCCGACACCGAGTACCGCGTCCCCGCCAGTACGTGCGGCACGTCGTCGTCGACCGCAGCCGTCACCAGCACCTGCTCCCCGGGCGCCACCAGCTCCGCCAGCCGCTCCCGGCGCCGGGTGTCCAGCTCCGCGAACACGTCGTCGAGGACGAGCACCGGCTCATTGCCCTCGGCCCGCAGCAGGTCGTACGAGGCCAGCCGCAACGCCAGCGCGTACGACCACGACTCACCGTGGGACGCGTACCCCTTCGCGGGCAGTTCACCGAGCTTGAGATGCAGGTCGTCCCGGTGCGGGCCCACCAGCGTGACACCCCGCTCGATCTCCTGTTTGCGCACCTCGGCCAGGGCGCCCATCAGCTGCTCGTACAGCTCCTCGCGCGCGTGTGCCTCACCCGGCGCCGACGGCTTGTACTCCAGGGCCAGCGGACCACCGCCGGGCGCCAGCTGCTCGTACGCCTTGTCGGCCAGCGGCTGGATCGCGGCGACCAGGTCGATCCGCTGGGCCAGCAACTCGGCCCCCACGCGCGCGAGATGCTGGTCCCACACGTCGAGCGTCGAGAGGTCCATCGTGCGACCGCCGTGCCGCCGGGCCAGCGCCGCCGACTTCAGGAGCGTGTTGCGCTGCTTGAGGACCCGGTCGTAGTCGGAGCGCACGCCCGCCATACGCGGGGAGCGCGCGGTGATCAGCTCGTCGAGGAACCGCCGCCGCTCACCCGGGTCCCCCTTCACCAGGGCGAGATCCTCGGGCGCGAACAGCACCGTCCGTACGATCCCCAGTACGTCACGTGGCCTGACCTGCGACGACCTGTTGATGCGGGCGCGGTTCGCCCGGCCCGGGTTCAGCTCCAGCTCGACCAGCTGCTGCCGCTCGCCCTGTTTGACCTGCGCCCGGATGATCGCCCGGTCGGCGCCCATCCGCACCAGGGGCGCGTCCGAGGAGACCCGGTGGCTGCCCAGCGTGGCGAGATAGCCGATCGCCTCGACGAGGTTGGTCTTGCCCTGGCCGTTGGGGCCGACGAACGCGGTGACGCCCGGTTCGAGCGGGACCTCGACCTGCGCGTACGAGCGGAAGTCGGCCAGCGACAGATGCGTGACGTGCATGGTCGTCGCCGCCCTCCCCCGTACTTGTGGACCGCTGAACGGCCCTGTGGACTACTCGACTACTTCGACTCGACCGCGTGGCCGCCGAACTGGTTGCGCAGCGCGGCGATCATCTTCATCTGCGGGGAGTCGTCCTGGCGGGACGCGAACCGCGCGAACAGTGACGCCGTGATCGCGGGCAGCGGCACGGAGTGGTCGATGGCGGCCTCCACGGTCCAGCGGCCCTCCCCGGAGTCGGCGGCGAACCCGCGCAGCCTGTCCAGGTGTTCGTCCTCGTCGAGGGCGTTGACCGCCAGGTCGAGGAGCCAGGAGCGGATGACGGTGCCCTCCTGCCAGGAGCGGAAGACCTCGCGCACGTCCGTGACGGAGTCGACCTTCTCCAGCAGCTCCCAGCCCTCGGCGTAGGCCTGCATCATGGCGTACTCGATGCCGTTGTGGACCATCTTCGAGAAGTGCCCGGCGCCCACCTTGCCGGCGTGCACCGCGCCGAAGTCGCCCTTGGGCTTGAGGGCCTCGAAGACCGGCTGCACCTTGGCTATGTGCTCGGCATCGCCGCCGTACATCAGCGCGTAGCCGTTCTCCAGGCCCCAGACGCCGCCGGAGACACCGCAGTCGACGAAGCCGATGCCCTTGGCTGCCAGCTCCTCGGCGTGCTTCTCGTCGTCCGTCCAGCGCGAGTTGCCGCCGTCCACGACGACGTCGCCGGGTTCCAGGAGTTCGGCGAGCTCGTCGACGGTGGACTGGGTCGGGGCGCCGGCCGGGACCATCACCCACACCACACGCGGGGCGCTGAGCCTGTCCACAAGCTCTCCCAGGCTGTGGACATCGGCGACGTCCGGGTTGCGGTCGTATCCGATGACCGTGAGACCTGCGCGGCGGATCCGCTCGCGCATGTTGCCGCCCATCTTGCCGAGGCCGACGAGACCGAGCTCCATCAGTTGTTCCTTAGGTTGCGACGTGGCATGAGGGCACTCCTGTTGCTCGTACCCACGTCCGAGCCTAAACCCGGACGCTCATGCACATCTGTGGGCATACGCGCTCAAACGTATGCCCCCACCTGCAGTGTTTCCGTCGGAGACGATCAGCCGTTCGAAAAGACTCAGCGGCTCCACACCCCGCTCACATCGCTCAGCCGCTCAGGCGCACCGGCATGATCAGGTACTTGTACGCCTCGTCCGCCTCAGCGTCCAGGGCCGGCTTGCCGCTGAGCAGCGCGGGCTTCGTGGACGTCGTGAAGGACAGCTGGGCCACGGGGGAGTCGATCGCGCTCAGGCCGTCCAGCAGGAACGTCGGGTTGAAGGCGATCGACACGTCGTCGCCCTCCAGGTGGGCGTCGACCCGCTCCACAGCCTGTGCGTCGTCGCTGGAACCGGCCTCCAGGATGAGCACACCCTGCTCGAAGCTGAGCCGCACCGGGGTGTTCCGCTCGGCCACCAGGGCCACACGCTTGACGGCCTCCACGAAGGGGGCGGTCTCGATCACGGCGATGGAGTTGAACTCCGTCGGGAACAGCGAGCGGTACTTCGGGAGGTCGCCCTCCAGCAGACGCGTCGTCGTGCGACGGCCGGCGCCCTCGAAACCGATGAGGCCCTCGCCGGCGCCCGAGCCGGACAGCGCCAGGATCACACTGTCGCCGCTCGTGAGCGCCTTGGCGGTGTCCAGGAGCGTCTTGGCGGGCACCAGGGCCACCGCGGACGCCTCCGGGTCCTCCGGCTTCCACAGGAACTCGCGGACCGCGAAGCGGTAGCGGTCGGTGGACGCCAGCGTCACCCTGTCGCCCTCGATCTCGATGCGCACACCGGTGAGGACGGGCAGCGTGTCGTCACGGCCTGCCGCGATGGCCACCTGGGCCGCGGCGGAGGCGAAGACCTCGCCGGGCACCGTGCCGGTCGCGGTCGGCATCTGCGGCAGCGCCGGGTACTCCTCCACAGGCAGTGTGTGCAGGGTGAAGCGGGAGGAGCCGCACACCACCGTCGCCCGTACACCGTCCATGGAGATCTCCACCGGGCGGTTGGGGAGGGCGCGGCAGATGTCGGCGAGGAGCCGGCCCGACACCAGGACCGTGCCCACCTCCTCGACCTCGGCCTCCACCGACACCCGGGCGGAGACCTCGTAGTCGAAGCTCGACAGGCTCAGCTGGCCTTCCTCGGCCTTCAGCAGGAGGCCGGCGAGGACAGGGGCCGGCGGACGGGCCGGGAGGCTGCGCGCCGCCCAGGCAACTGCCTCCGCGAGTACGTCGCGTTCCACCCGGATCTTCACTGTTGCCGCCTCCTGCTGTTGCCGGCGCTTCTTGGCCTGCCTGGCTTCGTCGTCTGTCTCGGTGTCGTCGGTCCCTGTGCTGGGAAGGACACCGGGAACAGTCTGACGCACAGCACTGACAGTAGGTGCCTGTCGGGTCAAGTCGTGACGAGGGGCAGCCGAGCTCTCGAGAGCCAGTTGTGCACAGGACCCACTTCGAAACGGATTCCCAGCTCTCTCTAGTTGTCAGTAGTAGTAGGGGCTGTGGATACCGTGGATAACCCCGTTTTCGCAGCTCAGGCGGCAAATTTTGTCCACTGACCCTGTGGGTGGAGGCGGTGGATAACTCACCGCTTCTGTGGAGAACAGAAAGTTCTGCACACCCCATGCACAGGCGGGGGCTACTTCTCCCCAGGACCGTCCCCAGCTTTACCCACCTTTCCCACAGCCCAACCTGACGCCTTGGTGTGACGCCTTTCACTCGACGTGGTGAGGAGGCGCGTCGTGTTGCCGAACAGTGGACAGAGGTGTGGAGAAGCCGGTGATCGCTGGGGACAACCGGCCGCAGCCTGTGGGCCACCGGTGGACAACTCCGTGCACAGCCTGTGGATCATTTTCTTGTCCACAGCCTGTGGAGATCTTTTGTCCACCAATCCACAACCACCTGACCTGGTCTGATGGTCTATCGCCAGCCTCGCCTGTGGACACAGTCTGGACAACTTCGCGGTCCCCAGGGTGTGGACGCGAGAAAGTCACCAAATCTGTGGAGGGTGGCCGTAACCCGGCCCGCATTCGAACAGTGGGTTGCGGAGCGGCAACGCCCGACGGGCGCCGAAACCGGCGGGGAAGCGCCATCAACCGCTCAGGAGACCGCCGGAGAACGGCGAAGGGCGCCCTCGGGACCGTGTCCCGGGGCGCCCTCGGTGCCGTGAGTGTGCTGCCGTCAGCCGTTCTTGATGCGGTTGGTCAGCTCGGTGACCTGGTTGTAGATGGAGCGCCGCTCCGCCATCAGCGCGCGGATCTTGCGGTCGGCGTGCATCACCGTGGTGTGGTCGCGGCCGCCGAACTGCGCCCCGATCTTCGGCAGGGAGAGGTCCGTGAGCTCCCGGCACAGGTACATGGCGATCTGGCGGGCCGTGACGAGCTGGCGGCCGCGTGAGCTGCCGCAGAGGTCCTCGACCGTGAGGCCGAAGTAGTCGGCGGTTGCCGCCATGATGGCCGGCGCGGTGATCTCGGGGGTCGAGTCCTCGCCGCCCGGGATCAGGTCCTTGAGGACGATCTCCGTGAGACCGAGGTCCACCGGCTGCCGGTTGAGCGAGGCGAACGCCGTCACTCGGATCAGCGCGCCCTCCAGCTCGCGGATGTTGCGCGAGATGCGGGAGGCGATGAACTCCAGGACCTCGGGCGGGGCGTTGAGCTGCTCCTGGACCGCTTTCTTACGGAGGATGGCGATACGCGTCTCCAGCTCGGGCGGCTGGACGTCGGTGATCAGCCCCCACTCGAAACGGTTCCGCAGCCGGTCCTCCAGCGTGACGAGCTGCTTCGGCGGCCGGTCGCTGGACAGCACGATCTGCTTGTTGGCGTTGTGGAGCGTGTTGAAGGTGTGGAAGAACTCCTCCTGCGTCGACTCCTTGTCCGCGAGGAACTGGATGTCGTCGACGAGCAGGATGTCCATCTCGCGGTAGCGCTTGCGGAAGCTGTCGCCCTTGCCGTCGCGGATGGAGTTGATGAACTCGTTGGTGAACTCCTCCGAGCTCACATATCGCACACGCGTGCCGGGGTAGAGGCTCCGCGCGTAGTGCCCGATCGCGTGCAGCAGGTGCGTCTTGCCAAGTCCGGACTCCCCATAGATGAAGAGGGGGTTGTACGCCTTCGCGGGTGCCTCGGCCACGGCGACGGCGGCCGCGTGGGCGAAACGGTTCGACGCCCCGATGACGAACGTGTCGAACAGGTACTTGGGGTTCAGACGTGCGGTGGGCTCGCCGGGACCCGGTGCCGGGGCCTGTCGCGAGGCCGGTGAACCGGGGGCGCCACCGCCGGGACGCACGGCGCCCCCGGGCCCTCCGGGTCCGCCCCGGTGCGCGTGACCGCCGCCCGACTGGGAGTCCGACAGGTCGCGGCGGCCGTCGCGCTGCTCGTAGTCCGAGCGCTGCTGTCCGTAGTCGGAACGCTGCTGTTCGTACTCGGAGCGCTGTTGCTCGTACGGCGAGCGGTCGCGCGGTGGCTGCGGGCGGTAGTCGGAGGACGGTGACGCGTACGGGTCGCGTTCCGGGAAGCCGAGCCGGGGCTGTTGCCAGCCGTAGTCGTCCTGCATCGGCCGGGGCCAGGCGCCGGGCTCGGGGCGCTGGTACTCGGAAGGGTAGGCGGGGCGGGCGGTCGGGAGCTGGTCCGCGTGGGAGGGCTGCTGGCCGTCGCGGGGCTGGGAGTGGTCGTCGGCGCGGTGGCGGCCGTATCCCTGGTAGGGGTCGCGGGCCGGGGGGAGCTCGGAGTCCTCGTAGCGCGACTGCGGGGGGACGGGCGCGGGCGGGGAGGGCTCGCCGACGGAGTCGTCCACGGTGATCGCGATGCGGATCGGCCGGCCGCACTCGCGGCTGAGTGTCTCGCTGACGATCGGCGCGAGGCGGCCTTCGAGCACGCCTTTCGCAAACTCGTTCGGTACGGCGAGGAGTGCGGTGTCCGCGACCAGGGCCAGCGGCTCACAGCGCCTGATCCAGCGCTCGTCCTTCACCTCGACGCCCTGTCCACGGCCCTCACCGAGGAGATGTTCCAGCACTCGTGGCCACACTGCGGCAAGATCGGCAGGTACGTCAGCCACAGGGCACGCTCTCTCACGGGTCCCACGAACGTGTGGTTCTGGGACGTATCGGGATGTACATCGGGTGGGACGGGCGATAGGGAGTCCGGCCAAGGTAGTCAGGGCGACGGGTGCGGTTCAAGTTGTTGTCCCCAGGCTGTGGATAGTGTCTCGCCCCGGGTGCTGGTTTGACCGGATGGCGTAGCCCCGCGTACCGTGACCAGGTCGAGTTGTCGATGGCTGCTGCCGCCTGCCTCCGATGGGCATAGATCACGTGGAGTGCTCCTACCAGGGCATCCTTCAGTGATCGGGAGCGGTGCAATCGGGCGTAAGCGAGCTACTCGTGGGCGCACGGTGACAGCCAAGACGGCACCCCGGTACCTACCGATTCTTTCTGGAGCCCCCGAGTGAGCAAGCGCACCTTCCAGCCGAACAACCGTCGCCGCGCGAAGACCCACGGCTTCCGCCTGCGGATGCGTACCCGTGCCGGTCGCGCGATTCTCGCGAACCGCCGTGGCAAGGGTCGCGCGAGCCTGTCCGCCTGATCCTGATCAGGTCATGACGTCGTGCTGCCTACCGAGCATCGGCTGAGGCGGCGCGAGGACTTCGCGACCGCGGTACGACGGGGTCGCCGGGCCGGCCGCCCGCTCCTCGTCGTCCATCTTCGTAGCGGTACCACGGACCCGCACGCGCCTGGGGAGAGCGCTCCCCCGACGCGTGCGGGTTTCGTCGTCAGCAAGGCAGTCGGCGGCGCCGTCGTCCGCAACAAGGTGAAGCGCAGGCTTCGCCACCTGATGCGCGACCGAGTCGCCGAGCTGCCCCCCGGTAGCCTGGTAGTCGTACGAGCGTTGCCCGGTGCGGGCGATGCCGACCATGCACAGTTGGCCCGAGACCTGGACGCCGCTCTGCAGCGGCTGCTGGGAGGGGGCGCGCGATGAAGTACCCGCTGCTGGCTCTGATCAAGCTGTACCAGTGGACGATCAGTCCGCTGCTCGGACCGGTGTGCAAGTACTACCCGTCGTGTTCCCACTACGGCCATACAGCCATCGACCGGCACGGTGCGGTCAAGGGGACGGCGCTCACCGCCTGGCGCATCCTGCGGTGCAACCCGTGGTCGCTCGGCGGCGTGGACCATGTCCCGCCGCGGAAGCGTCCGCGGTGGCACGAAATGCTGCGCAACGCCTGGCACGCACGCAAGGGCGGGACCTCCGCCGCCGGCGCGGCCATCGAGGGCCAGAACCCCTCGAGTCCGGCCGCCGAGACCCCGTCCCATGTCCAAGGAGCATGATTAGTGGACACGATTGCCAGCATTTTCAGCTTCATCACGACACCCGTTTCCTGGGTCATCGTCCAGTTCCACAAGGTGTACGGCGCGATCTTCGGCCCCGACACCGGCTGGGCCTGGGGCTTGTCCATCGTGTCCCTGGTGATCCTGATCCGTATCTGCCTGATCCCGCTCTTCGTGAAGCAGATCAAGTCGACTCGGGCCATGCAGACACTGCAGCCCGAGATGAAGAAGATCCAGGAGCGCTACAAGAACGACAAGCAGCGTCAGTCCGAAGAGATGATGAAGCTGTACAAGGAGACGGGCACCAACCCGCTCTCCTCGTGCCTTCCCATCCTGGCGCAGTCCCCGTTCTTCTTTGCCCTGTACCACGTGCTCAACGGCATCGCGACGGGCGACACCATCGGTGTCATCAACGACTCGCTGCTGGCCAGCGCCCGTAAGGCGCACATCTTCGGTGCCCCGCTCGCCGCGAAGTTCAGGGACGGCTCCAGCACCGTCCAGGCTCTGGGCGCCACGGTCACCGATGTACGCGTCGTCACCGCGATCATGATCGTCCTGATGTCGGCGTCGCAGTTCTACACGCAGCGCCAGCTGATGACGAAGAACGTCGACACCACGGTGAAGACGCCGTTCATGCAGCAGCAGAAGATGCTGATGTACGTCTTCCCGGTCATGTTCGCCTTCTTCGGCATCAACTTCCCGGTCGGTGTCCTCGTCTACTGGCTGACCACCAACGTGTGGACCATGGGCCAGCAGATGTACGTGATCCGCAACAACCCGACCCCGGGCAGCAAGGCGCAGGCCGCCTACCTGGAGCGCCTCTACAAGCACGTCACGCACCACGGCAAGACCCGCAGCCGCGGTGAGCGCGCCATCGTGAAGGCCATCGTCGCCAAGGGCCGTGACCGCAACGAGTTCGAGCGCAAGTTCATCACCGCTATCAACAAGGCGGGCCTGGCGGCCCAGCCCGACGGCACGGTGACGGCGGGCGTGAACGCCGATGTCGCCGAGACCGAGGACGGTACGCCCACCAGCGCCACCGCCAAGCGCCAGCAGCCCAAGCGTCAGAGCAAGTCCCAGCGTCAGTCGGGCGCCAAGCCCGCGGGTGGTGCCGAGCCGGACACCTCCCCGACGTCGCTGATCAAGTCCGACGAGCCGCAGGACGCCAAGCCGGCCGGAGGGGCCGCCAAGCAGGCAGCCTCCAAGCCCGGTTCCGGTACCCGCAGCAAGGCCCAGTCCGGACAGCGCAAGGGTCCGCAGCGCCCCAAGTCCCCGTCCAAGAAGTAAGAAGGAGTCCATCCCGTGACGGAAGGCACCACCACCTCCGCCGCTGCCGAGGGTGTCGACACCCTGTCCCGCCTGGAGCAGGAGGGTGAGATCGCGGCGGACTACCTCGAGGGTCTGCTGGACATCGCCGACCTCGACGGCGACATCGACATGGACGTCGAGGCCGACCGCGCCGCTGTCTCCATCATCAGCGAAGGGGGCGGCCGAGACCTGCAGAAGCTGGTCGGCCGGGACGGCGAGGTGCTGGAGGCCCTCCAGGAACTCACGCGCCTGGCCGTGCACCGGGAGACCGGGGACCGCAGCCGGCTGATGCTCGACATCGCGGGCTACCGCGCCAAGAAGCGTGAGGAGCTCTCGGAGCTGGGCGCCAAGGCCGCGGCCGAGGTCAAGAGCTCCGGCGAGCCCGTCAAGATGAAGCCGATGACCCCGTTCGAGCGCAAGGTCGTGCACGACGCGGTGAAGGCCGCCGGTCTGCGCAGCGAGTCCGAGGGCGAGGAGCCGGAGCGCTTCGTCGTCGTCCTTCCCGCCTGACCGGTACGTACGACCCTCCGGCCCCGTCTGTTGCGCAGACGGGGCCGAACTTTGTCAGCCTGTAGTCCCCGGCAGCTGTTGGTCCTCTGTTCGTCCCCGTGTGGTCCTCGACAGCTCCAGTCCCTGTAGTCCTGGTGAACAGCGCGCAGTGCGCTCATGCGGTACGGAAGGACGGTCCCCCGTGACGGAGGCAGCGGAGCTCCCCCCGGCGCCCGAGCAGGCGCGCGAGGTGTTCGGCGATCGCTTCGCGGACGCGGTCCGATACGCGGAACTGCTCGCGGAGGCCGGTGTGCAGCGCGGTCTGATCGGCCCGCGTGAGGTGCCGCGCCTGTGGGAGCGGCACCTGTTGAACTGTGCGGTGCTCTCCGAGGTCGTGCCGGAGAACGTGACGGTGTGCGATGTGGGTTCGGGGGCAGGTCTGCCCGGCATTCCGCTGGCGCTGGTCAGGGAGGACCTGAAGATCACGCTGCTGGAGCCCCTGCTGCGGCGGACCAACTTTCTCAGTGAGGTCGTCGAGCTGCTGGGCCTGGACCATGTGACGGTCATCCGTGGCCGTGCCGAGGAGGTCATGGGGACGCTCCAGCCGGTCCATGTGGTGACGGCACGTGCAGTGGCTCCGCTGGACCGGCTGGCCGCCTGGGGCATTCCCTTGCTGCGTCCGTACGGGGAGATGCTCGCGCTCAAGGGGGACACCGCCGAGGAGGAGCTGAAGGCCTCGGCCACCGCGCTGAGCAAGCTCGGGGCGGTCGAGACGTCCATCCTGCATGTGGGTGAGGGTGTGGTGGACCCGCTGTCGACCGTCGTGCGGGTCGAGGTCGGTGAGAGTCCCGGTGGAGTGCGGTTCGCGGCGAAGCGGGCCAAGGCTGCCCGGACGGGGCGGGCGCGACGGCGACGCTGATCTTCCCGTTCGTTGATCCGTCCTGACGACGAGACGTACTCCACACAAGCTGCCTAACCTACGCATCTCGGAGTGTCGCGCGGCCATGGCCCTCGCACCTGGGCATCTTGTTTCACGTGAAACGTCGCTCACTGCTGCACGGCATCATCAGCCGCGGCCGGGCCGCGGCCGCCCCCCGCGACCGAAAGCCTCTCGGTTCACCCAGAGAGGTAACGGAGTTGTCCACAGAGGTGGATTTCTCCACAGAACACCAGGCCTCACTGGTTCACGACCCCGAAGGCATGGCAGGCTCTGTTCATTGCGAGCCTGATGTCGAGGAGAGTGAATCCTTGCGGTCCAACGCCAACATCGCGGGACCGATGACCGATCCGGTCCCCGGTCCCCGAACCGAGTCGATCGGGCAGGATGTTTCACGTGAAACACCGCCCCCGATGGACGACACTCCCATCGGTCGTGCTGCCCAATTGGCGGTGGAGGCTCTGGGGCGGGCCGGCGAAGGCCTGCCACGGCCGGAGCGGACCCGTGTCATGGTGGTCGCCAACCAGAAGGGCGGAGTGGGGAAGACGACAACAACCGTCAACCTAGCCGCCTCGCTGGCCCTGCACGGGGCCCGCGTTCTGGTCGTGGACCTCGACCCTCAGGGCAACGCTTCCACGGCGCTGGGGATCGACCATCACGCCGACGTTCCTTCCATCTATGACGTGCTGATCGACAGCAGGCCACTCTCGGAAGTCGTTCAACCGGTCCCCGACGTCGAGGGCCTCTTCTGTGCACCTGCCACCATCGATCTCGCCGGTGCGGAGATCGAGCTGGTGTCGCTGGTGGCGCGAGAGAGCCGGCTCGAGCGAGCGATCCAGGCGTATGAGCAGCCTCTGGACTACATCCTCATCGACTGCCCGCCCTCGCTGGGTCTGCTGACGGTCAACGCACTGGTCGCCGGTGCCGAGGTGCTCATCCCGATCCAGTGCGAGTACTACGCGCTGGAAGGCCTGGGTCAGCTGTTGCGCAACGTCGATCTGGTGCGGGCTCACCTCAACCGCGACCTTCAGGTAACGACGATTCTGCTCACCATGTACGACGGCCGGACGCGTCTCGCGTCCCAGGTCGCGGACGAGGTGCGCAACCACTTCGGCGACGAGGTGCTGCGGACGAGCATTCCGCGCTCGGTCCGTATCTCCGAGGCGCCGAGCTATGGACAGACGGTGCTCACCTACGATCCAGGATCGAGTGGGGCCCTGTCCTATCTTGAGGCGGCCCGGGAAATCGCGCTGAAGGGTGTCGGCGTCAGCTATGACGCGCAGCACGTCCACATCGGCGCACAGAACGAACAGAGCATCGTGGAGGGTATCCAGTGAGCGAGCGACGGAGGGGGTTGGGCCGTGGTCTCGGCGCACTGATCCCATCGGCACCGACAGGAGACAGGCCGACGCCACCGGCGATGGGGGGCGCGGCCTCCACCTCACCGGCGGCGGTCCCGGTCCTCACCGCCGAGCGCGGAGTGGCTGCGGCGAGGCTGGCTTCGCTGCCGAATGTTTCACGTGAAACAGAGGACGATTCCTCGAACGGCTTCGGAGAGGCACCGGCGCCGCCGATCGGTGCTCACTTCGCCGAGCTGCCCATCGACTCGATCACGCCGAACCCGCGACAGCCGCGGGATGTGTTCGACGAGGACGCACTGGCAGAACTGGTCACCTCCATCAAGGAGGTCGGTCTCCTCCAGCCTGTCGTCGTACGGCAGGTGGGTCCCACCAGCTACGAGCTCATCATGGGCGAACGGCGCTGGAGGGCGTGCAGGGAAGCGGGCCTGGAGGCGATCCCGGCGATCGTGCGGGCCACGGATGACGAGAAGCTCCTCCTGGACGCGCTGCTGGAAAACCTCCACCGGGCTCAGCTGAACCCGCTGGAAGAGGCAGCGGCCTACGATCAGCTGCTCAAGGACTTCCACTGCACGCACGATCAGCTGGCGGACCGGATCGGCCGTTCCCGCCCGCAGGTCTCCAACACCCTGCGTCTGCTGAAGCTCTCTCCGGCGGTCCAGCGCCGGGTGGCCGCCGGAGTCCTGTCCGCCGGGCACGCCCGGGCGCTTCTCTCCGTGGACGATTCGGAGGAGCAGGACAGGCTGGCTCACCGGATCGTGGCCGAGGGGCTGTCGGTACGGGCCGTCGAGGAGATCGTGACCCTGATGGGTTCACGGCCGCAGGCGGCCACGAGGGGCAAGGGGCCGCGGGCCGGCGCCCTGGTGTCTCCGGCACTGACGGATCTGGCCGGACGCCTCTCGGACCGCTTCGAGACGCGGGTGAAGGTCGACCTGGGACAGAAGAAGGGCAAGATCACCGTCGAGTTCGCCTCGATGGAGGACCTTGAGCGCATTCTCAGCTCCCTCGCCCCGGGTGAGGGGCCGGTCCTTCAGAAGAGCCTTCTGGACGACGACTCCGAGGAGTCGGAGGACTGAGGAGCTTGGCCGGCCCGGGCGGTTTCCGCTCGATCGACGGCCGGAGCGGGCTGTGTCTGGTGCACACCGGACACAGCCCGCTCTTTGCTTCCATGCGGTATCGATGCAATCGCTTCGTCGATACGATGCGATTGGGTATGGCGCATCCACCTGGCAGCACCTCTGAGTTGGGGAGGCGGGGGTCATGCGAATCGTGAGCCGCACCGGACTGATGAGCGCGGGTCTGGGACTGGGCGCCGTCGGCGGGTTCGTCGGCAGTCTGGTCAGGGAACGAAACGCTCTGACAGCCGCTCGCGACGCTGCGGGCGAAGGAAGCGAGGAACAGCCTTCATGGGGCGTCGGCTCGTACCGCTCACGCTGGACAACCTTCCGGACCTTCCCAAGCGCTGCCGCACGTGCGTCTTCTGGGAGCTGGACCCCGTCAGCGGGGAAGCCGCGGTAAAGGCGGGGACACCCGCACTGGAGAAGGAAGCGTGGATCTCCGCCGTTCTCCTCGACTGGGGTTCCTGCGGTCGTGTCGTCTACGTCGACGACAATCCGGTGGGCTTTGCGCTCTACGCGCCTCCGGCTTACGTTCCCCGGGCCACGGCGTTTCCCACGAGCCCGGTCTCGCCTGACGCGGTGCAGCTGATGACCGCCTTCATCATGCCGGGTTACCAGGGACAGGGACTGGGGCGCGTGATGGTGCAGACGGTGGCCAAGGATCTTCTGCGGAGGGGCTTCAAGGCGATCGAGGCTTTCGGGGACGCCCGCTGGAAGGAGACGGCCTGCGTCCTGCCCGCAGACCATCTGCTCGCTGTGGGCTTCAAGACGGTGCGCCCCCACCCCGTGCACCCTCGGCTTCGACTGGAGCTGCGGACGACGCTCTCCTGGAAGGAAGACGTGGAGATGGCACTCGACCGGCTGCTGGGAGCAGTGCAGAAGGAGCCTGCGCTTCGGCCGCTCTGAGAAGCGATACAAAGCGAGTGGGCCGACCCTTTCGGGTCGGCCCACTCGTGTTTCACGTGAAACATCGGCTGTCGCGCGGAAGTGCTAGCCGATGAAGTCCTCGAGGTCGCGCACGATCGCGGCCTTCGGCTTGGCGCCGACGATGGTCTTGGCGACCTCGCCACCCTGGTAGACGTTCAGGGTCGGGATGGACATCACGCCGTACTTGGCGGCGATACCCGGGTTCTCGTCGATGTTGAGCTTGACGACCTCGATCTTGTCGCCGTACTCGGCGGCGATCGCCTCGAGCGACGGCGCGATCTGGCGGCACGGGCCGCACCAGGCAGCCCAGAAGTCCACCAGGACGGGCTTGTCGTTCTTCAGGACGTCCTCGTCGAAGGAGTCTTCGGTCACGTTCTTCAGGGTGCCGGCCACAGGGGGCTCCTTAACTCGATGCTGCGGTGGGGCGGTTGGGGGTCAGACAGAGGTCTTCTCGGGCTCGGCCTGCTGCTCGCTGTCCGCCAGGGCGGCGAGGAAGCGCTCGGCGTCCAGAGCGGAGGCGCAGCCGGTGCCGGACGCGGTGATCGCCTGGCGGTAGGTGTGGTCGACCACGTCTCCGGCGCCGAAGACACCGCTCAGGTTGGTGCGCGTCGAGGGCGATTCGACCTTCAGGTAGCCCTCTTCGTCGAGGTCCAGCTGACCCTTGAAGAGTTCGGTCCGCGGGTCGTGGCCGACAGCGATGAACAGGCCCGTCACGGCCAGGTCGGACAGTTCGCCGGTCTTGAGGTTGCGCAGCTTCAGTCCGGCGAGCTTGGGGTCGCCCTGGATCTCGGCGACCTCGCTGTCCCAGACGAACTTGATCTTCGGGTCGGCGAAGGCGCGCTCCTGCATGGTCTTGGAGGCGCGCAGCGTGTCACGGCGGTGGACGATCGTCACCGATTTGGCGAAGCGGGAGAGGAAGGTTGCCTCCTCCATCGCGGTGTCGCCGCCGCCGATCACGGCGATGTCCTGGTCCTTGAAGAAGAAGCCGTCACATGTCGCACACCAGGAGACGCCACGGCCGGACAGGGCGTCCTCGTTCGGCAGACCGAGCTTGCGGTGCTGCGAGCCGGTGGCGACGATGACGGCCTTCGCCTTGTGCACGGTGCCCGCGGTGTCCGTGACCGTCTTGATGTCACCCGTGAGGTCGACGGCGACGATGTCGTCCGCAACGAGCTCAGCGCCGAAGCGCTCGGACTGGGCGCGCATGTTGTCCATGAGCTCGGGGCCCATGATGCCGTCCTGGAAGCCGGGGAAGTTCTCCACCTCGGTGGTGTTCATGAGCGCGCCACCGGCGGTGACGGCGCCCTCGAAGACCAGAGGCTTCAGCGACGCGCGAGCGGTATAGAGCGCCGCCGTGTAGCCGGCGGGCCCTGAGCCGATGATGATCACGTTACGGACGTCGCTCACGGCGTGTTTCCTCGTTTCTGGACGGCTTCGTCTGACCGGTGGGAGCCTCTCTCAGAACTCTCACCCCACCCAACGGATCCTACGGGGCCCGCATTCCCGCTGTGTCCGGGCACACAGGGGCGTCACTCGCCAAGGAACGCCAAGGGCCGGCCAAGGGGAGGGGAGTCGTAGTGTCCGCGCTCAGGAACGCGCGTAGGACTGCGTCAGCAGAACCTCTGCGGGGACCGACGGCTGCTTCACACAGGCCGAGTCGACGACGTAAGCGGTGACGCGGTTGCTGTCGCCCGCTGCGGGCAGCAGCACGAGGTACGCGTCGGTGTCGTCGTAGGTGCCTTCCTTGACGCCGAGGACGGATGTGTCGGTGCGCCCGATGCCTTTCAGGACGCACGCGGGCACCGACGTCGGCTGGAGCTTGATGGTGTCACCGTGTTCGTCGGGCGTCAGGTCACTGGGGTGACTCTTTATGCCGACCGACGGTCCCCCGCTGCGGGTTGTCTTCTTGCCGCCCTGGCCCTTGAGGAGTTCGGCGACCTGGCTCTCCACCTTTTGCCCGGAGAACGTGCTCGCGGCCTGGGGGTGCTTGTTGTCATCGCCCAGAGACGACACCAGCAGGGAGCCGAGCCCCAGGGCGGCGGCGGTGAAGGCGGTGCCCAGGACAATGGTCCGTCGCCGGACGCGCCGTGTGCTGCCTTTGCGCCCGGGCCCGGTGGCCGCGTGAGCGTACCCGGTCGGACGGTCGGCGGGTCGGTCGAGGGGAGTCGATGTTTCACGTGAAACATGCGCGCCCTCGGCCTCTGCGGCGAGTGCGGCGTCGATACGGTCGGCGATGTCGTCGGGCATGCGCGCAGGGCTCGGCATTGAGCCGAGGAGGCCCCGGATCTCCTCCAGGGAGGCGTACACGTCGGCGCAGATATCGCACTCGTCGAGGTGCTGTCGTACGTACGAGGTCCGGGACGGTGCGAGCAGGCCTTCGGTGAGGTCGGTGATCTCCGTGACGTCCGGGTGTCCGGCCGTGTCCGTCGTGGATGTCACGCTCGCCCACCTCCGCCCTTCACAGCAGTCGAATCGCTTGGCCCTGCGTCCTTCGGTCCCACTGCGGGTGGGACGGATGTCCCCTGCGCCCGGTTCCGTCCGTCACCTGATTCCTTTCCGTCACCGGTGTTTTCCGGGCGGAGGTGGGTGAGGAGCGGCAGGAGTCTGGCTCTGCCTCGGGCGCAGCGGCTCTTCACCGTCCCGGTGGGCACGTCGAGGACACGGGCGGCCTCCGCGACCGGGTAGCCCTGCATGTCCACCAGGACGAGGGCGGCGCGCTGGTCGGGCGGGAGGGTACCGAGCGCTTCGATGAGCTGGCGGTGCAGATCATTGCGCTCGGCAGGGGCCGACGCCGACTCGTGCGGTTCGAGCAGTTGCTCCAGCCGTTCGGTGTCGTCGACCGGAGAGGTCTTGCGGGAGGCGGCTTTGCGGACGCGGTCCAGGCAGGCGTTCACCGTGATGCGGTGCAGCCAGGTCGTGACGGCCGACTGGCCCCGGAAGGTGTGGGCGGCCCGGTAGGCGGACACGAGAGCGTCCTGGACGGCGTCAGCGGCCTCCTCGCGGTCTCCCAGCGTCCGCAGTGCCACCGCCCAGAGCCGGTCACGATGCCGACGCACGATCTCACCGAAGGCGTCGGGGTCGCCGTCTACATGCCGGGCGAGAAGGTCCTGATCGGTTGTGTCACCGTATGTGCTGCCATCTGCCATCGGACCCCCTCCCCTTCACATCTCAGCTGCTCACCTTGACGTCCACGATCCTGCCGCGGAACTGGCCGTCGTCGACCTGCTTCGGCAGATCTGTCAGCCAGACCAGAAGATAGCGAGACTTGAGGGTCTTGCCGGGCTTGAGGGTCACACTCGCGCCCGAGCCCTCGGCCACCTTGGTGTAACCGTCCAGGGTCGTCGGCTCCGTACCGGTGTCTCCCGAGGCGGCGCGGAGTTCGACGGAGGTGTCGCCGACGAAGGTGACGGTCACCTTTCCGACCTGCTGGACCTTGCCGAGATCGAGGACGACTCCGACGCCCGACTTCAACCGTCCGAAGTCGGAACTCGTGTAGTAGCTCGTCTGCCAGTAGGTACCCGCAGCGGTGTCGTAGACCTTGTCTATGTCGTTCGGGTTCTCGGATCCGTCCTCGCCGAGCGGGTCGAAGTCGCGGGCACCTTCGATGGCGATGGGCTTGCTGACAGGCTTCGTCGGGGCCTTGTTCCCACCGTCGGTTGTCTGGGTCTTGTCGGTTTCCTGAGACTTGTTGCCCCGGTCGATGAGCGCGTCCGCCAGCTGCCAGCTGCCCAGGCCCAGCGCGGCAATGATCAACGCCGACACAGCCCACTTGAGCGCCTTGCCGGTACGGCTCTGCAGCGGAGGCGGCGGGGTGGGCAGGGGCTGCGTGACGCCCGGGCGGGGCGCCTGACGGCCGTACGAGCCCTGCTGGTACGTGGTGCGCTGGTAGTCGGGCGGGGCCGTGAAGACCGGCTCCGGCGGGCGGATGCGGGGCATCTCACCGATCGCCTTGACCAGTTCCTCGGGCGTCGTGCACGCGGACTCGTGGCGTGAGGCGGTGGCGCCGTCGTTCGCGAGCGCACGCATCGCGAGCTCCGACAGGCCTCGGTGGACCCCGGCCCGCACCTGGTCGGGCGCGATGAGACCGACGCCCTTGGGCAGCCCGGACAGGCCGTAGGCGTCGTTCTCGTACGGCCAGCGCTGGGTGAGCGAGGCGTACAGCAGGGCGCCGATCGCCTCGGTGTCGGCGCGCTGCGGGGTGTCGGACGTGATGCCGCGCAGCGCGGCGTTGACCGCGAGGCCACGCACACGCCACTGGCCGGACGAACTCCGCAGGATGGTGCCCGGGGTCAGGCGCAGATGCGCGAGGCCCTCCCGGTGGGCGGCCGCCATGGCGGAGGCGATCTGGCTGACCATCTGGTAGGCGTCGTGCGCCTCCAGGGGGCCGGCTGCCAGGAGCGCCGTCAGCTCCGTGGCGTCGGGCAGCCATTCGTGGACGACGTACACGAGGTCGTTCTCCTCGACGGCGTCGAGGACCTGCACGAAGCGGGGGTCTCCGAGAAGCGCCGAGGAGCGGGCCGCGGCCAGCACGGAACGCGCCCGTGAGTGGTCCGCGGGCAGGATGTGCACACCGACGGCGCGACGCAGTTTCTCGTCGACCGCGCGCCAGCTGCTGAATCCGTCCAGACGGGTGACGCACTCCTCCAGGCGGTAGCGCCTGGCGAGTTTGTGACCGCTGTGCAGTTCGGGCGGTGAGGCCTTTCCGGGACTCTCGGTCCCGCCGCTCCCCTGTGCCTCGTCGTTCTCCGTGTCCCGCTCCCGGTTCTGGGCCGCGCCGTCGGCCGTGGACTCGTCCGCCTGCGCGGTCAGCGGCTCGTCGCCGCTGTTGGCTGCCACGTCGACGGCAGCCGTGCTCCGTTCCGCCACCGTCGCTCCTGCCTCCCCATCCTGTGCGAGCTCTCCGACGCCAAACCCAATTGTGCCCACAGACCGTCGCTCTGCACGACACGCGGGGGTGGACGATGGTTGTGCGCTTTCCCTCGACTCACCGCCCCAGTCGCCCGCGCACCATACCCACCAGTGAGTTCAGTTCCTCAATGCGCATACGGCGGGCGGCGACGTAGAAGACGACGAGCAGGACGGCACCGCCCCCGAGGAGGGAGACGAAAGAGCCGCCGACGCCCTGGCCCAGAGTGTGGCCGATGCCGTAGCAGGCCGCGCCGCTGAGGAGCGCGGCCGGTACCGAGGCGATACCCAGCCGGGCGTATGTCCGCAGGACACGGGTGCCGTCGAGGTCGCCGCCCAGCCGCTTGCGCAGCCGGTTCCAGGCGACGCCGACACCGATCGCGTACGCGAGGCCGTACGAGGCGGCCATGCCGACCACGGCCCAGCGGGCCGGGAGCAGGAAAAAGCAGAGGGCGGAGGCCGTCGCGTTGACGGCGGCGACGATCACCGTGTTGTAGAAGGGCGTGCGTGTGTCTTCGTAGGCGTAGAAGGCGCGCAGGACGACATACTGCACGGAGTAGGGGATCAGGCCCAGGGCGAAGGCCATCAGCATGAAGCCCATGTTGGTGGCCTCGTCGGTGCCCGAGGAGCCGAAGATCAGGGTGCACATCGGGATGCCGAGGGCCACGAAGCCGAAGGCGATGGGCACGATGGCGACGGCGGTGGTGCGAAGCCCCTGGGAGATGTCGTCGCGGACCGCTCCGGCGTCGCCCTCGTGGGCTGAGCGGGCCAGCCGCGGCAGCAGGGCGGCCATCAGGGAGACCGTGATGATGGCCTGCGGCAGGCCCCAGATGAGCTGAGCGTTGGCGTAGGCGGCAAAGCCGGTGCCATCGACCGGCGAGTCCTTGCCTGCTGCGGTGGACAACTGGGAGACGACGATCGCGCCAGCCTGGTTGGCGAGGACGAAGAGGAACGTCCACTTGGCCAGCGTCACGGCCTTGCCGAGGCCGTGGCCCCTCCAGTCGAAGCGCAGTCGCAGCCGGAAGCCCGTTTCACGCAGGTACGGGATCATCGCCAATGCCTGCACGACGAGTCCGAGCAGGATTCCGACGCCGAGGAGCCGCTGTCCCTCCAATGGGATGGTGGTGACCTTCATGCCGGAGTCCGCGGCGGTGCCGTAGACCCAGATGAACATGCCCAGCGTCACGATAATGACGATGTTGTTCAGAACCGGGGTCCACATCATCGCGCCGAACTTGCCGCGTGCATTGAGGATCTGCCCCATCACCACGTGGACGCCCATGAAGAAGATCGAGGGCAGGAAGTACCGGACGAAGGTGATGCCGACCTCGTTGGCTGCAGGGTCGCTTGCAACCGGGTCGGACAACAGGCGGATCAGAATGGGGGCGCCGACGACCGCGAGCACGGTCAGTACACCGAGCGCTACCACGACCAGGGTCAGAAGACGGTTGGCGTAGGACTCGCCTCCGTCCTCGTCCTCTTTCATCGCGCGTACGAGTTGGGGTACGAAGACGGAATTGAGGCCGCCGCCTACGGTCAAGATGTAAATCATCGTCGGCAGTTGATAGGCGACCTGGAAGGTGTCACCCAGCAGGCCGACGCCGAGGGCCGACACGATCAGTGCGGAGCGGACGAAGCCGGTGAGGCGGGAGACCATCGTGCCCGCCGCCATGACGGCGCTCGACTTCAGCAGGCCCGTGGCCCGACCGCCCTTCTTGGGGGCCGCCGGCGACGCGGCTGGGGCGGTCGCCGCTTGGGGGGTGAGCTGCATCGTGGCGTCCGACGCCGGAATCTGGGCCCGCGGGACCGGGCCGCCCTGGCCCGGCGCGGGCGAGGGAGACGGTCCGGGTACCACCGGAGGCTCGATGGGTCCCTGTCCGCTGCCCTGCTGCTGGTCCCGGAACAGATGGGCGAAGGCGTCCGGCTCGTGCCGTTGCTCGCCGGCCTGGGAGACCAGGGCGTCGACGCCCACGTACTGGGTGGTGCGGGGATCGTCGCCGTACGGCAGGTACTGCGTGGCTCCGTCCGGCTCGGGGGCCGGGGTCTGGGCCCACACGTTCGGGTCGGGGGCGTACGGCGACGGGGCGGGCTGTCCGTAGAGCGGGGGCTGCGGCTGATGGGTCCCGGGGGGCGGCGGGGGGTGCGCGGCGCGGTCGTAGAGCGCCTCGGCCACCGGGTCCTGGGCGGAGAGGTCCTGCGCCCGGTACGGGTCCTGTGCGTAGGCGTCCTGGAGATACGCGTCCGCGGGGGGCTGCGCCGGCACCTGGCCGTGCTCGGGCGGCGGGCCCTCGGGGTGGCCCGAGTCGCCCGCGCCCTGACCGCGGTCACCGTCGTACGGCGCGTTCATGCTTACCCCACCTCATCGTTCACCGGGCCCACCGGCCACGACATCGCTCAACGGTCCACTCTCTCACCCGTTCCGGACGGGTCGGCGCTTTCCGGTGCGGTGTTCGGCGTCGGGTCACTCGGCTGCTCCGGGGCGTCCGCTTGCGCTGTTGCCTCCGGCTCCCCCTTCGGACGGCTCTCGTCGCCGTCGTGGTTCTCGCCGTCGGCGTTCTCTTCGGTGGCTTCGTCCTCGTGCCCGTCGCCGGGCTCCTCGGCCCGCCGGGCCGCGGCGCGCTTGCGCTGCGTGTACATGCGCAGGCCGGCCAGTACGAGCAGCAGGAAGCCGCCGCCGATGACGAGCATCGCCATGGCCGTGAACTCGGTGACCCGCACATCGAAGGAGACAGCCGGCCCGTACTTCTGGCCGTCCTTCGTGTAGAGCTGGGCGATCACGGTGATCGGGCCGTTGGCGTTGGACGAGGTGGTGAACTTCACCGACTGGCTGTGCCCGCCGGTGACGGCGACGGACTGCTCCTGGTAGTCGTCGTCACCGATCTTGAGCCGGGTCGGGTTCGTCGACGTGACCCGCAGCACGAGGTTGTCCACGGGCTGGACGAGGTTGTTCTGGACGGTCACCGGGATCGTGGCGCTGCCGCCGGAGAGCTTCGTCTCGGACTTCTCGATCAGCTTGACCTGGTTGGTCAGTTCGTTGAGGTGCGACTCCACGCCTCTGCGGAAGCTGATCGCCTCGCCGGACCGGCCGCGCCAGGACGTGGCCATCTCACGGTTGATCGCGCGCCCGAAGGGGGTCTCCACACGTGTCTTGTCGGTGAGGATGACCTTGAAGTTGTCGAGCTTGTCCTGTGTGGTCGCGATCTGCGAGAACGCCGACTGCGGCAGCTGTTGCCTGCGCAGTGTGGCGGGGTACGAGGACGCCGAGGGCACCTTGGTGGTGGCGCCCGGGTCCGGCTTGGTGTCGGCGCTCGCGGTGAGTTCCTGGGACTCGGACCAGTTCGAGTCCTGGAGCGCGGTGATCGCCTTCTCCATCGTCTGGGCCTGGCTCGCGGACGGCATGCGCTGCGGGGCGACGACGACGGTGCGCTGCTTGTCGGTCTGAAGGGTGGTGGTCAGGCTCGTGGCGAGGAACTTCTGCTCCGCCAGCGTGGAGCTGCCGGCACGCGTCATGTCGCTCTGGAACGCGGTGGACAGCCGCGTGTCCGCGACCACCGCTGTGGTGCCGCCGCCGATGGGGCGGGCCGCGGAGGGCGTGTACGGCAGGTCGCCGGTCTCCTTCAGGCTGTCGCTGCGCGCGATCACCTTGTCGGCGCCCGCCGAGGTGGCGATCTTGACGATCGACGGGTCGACGGCGCCGTTCACCGGCCACGCGAAGTCGGTGCTCGGCGTGACGTGGAGGATCGTCTCCACGGTGTCGGTGGCGACGTCCGTGGCGCTCTTGAGGTGGCTCAGCGTGCCGGTGACGTTCTTGCCGTTGTGCGCGATGGAGGCGAGGTCGGGGTCGCCGAAGGGGAGGGCGACGACTTCCTTGCCCTCGACGGCGTCCTGGAGTTCGGCGAGCCACTGCTTGGCGACCGCCTGACCGGTGCCGGGCGTACTGGTGCCGTCCGCGCCCTGGATGCCGTAGCTGCCGATCATCGCGTCGACGGAGGCCAGCAGGTCGGGGTCGATCACCCAGGTGACGTCGAGACCCTTGCCCAGGGACAGCATCTGTTCCAGGCGTCCGCCCGGGGAGATCTCCGCGGCGAGGTCGTCGTTGAGGAAGACGGGCGTCTGCTGTTCGCCCGGGCCGGTCTCCGCCGTCATGTGGACCGTGGAGATCAGCGGCCACAGATACGTCGTCCGGGTTCTGGTGTCCGCCTCCTCAGGCTGCCACGGCAGGAAGGTCCGCTGGATTCCCAGCACCTGCTCGTAGGGCGCCGTGGCCGTCTCGCCGGACAGCGAGACGCCGATCTGGTAGACGCCGTCCTGGCCGAGGTCCAGCTTGTCGACCGGCACGGAGATGGTGAACGGCTGAGTGACGCCCGGAGTGAGCTTCGAGAACTTCTCGACGTACTTGCCGCCGACCTCCGTCCCGTCGGCGCCCGACACGTAGTCGGTGCGTGCGGCGACGTCGTCGATCCCCGAGCGGGTGGTCAGCAGCTGCCCCACGCGCAGGTCCACATGGGCGTCCGTGACCGCCTTCTTGCCCTTGTTGGTCACCGTGCCGGACACGGTCAGCGTGTCCCCGTCCGTGGGGGCGCTGGGGGTTAGCGAGTTGAGGGAGACGACCACCGGGTCGGATCCCGCGGCATACGCGGGCTGCCCGGCGGGTAGTTGGAGGAGACCGGCCAGCAGGGGCGCCCCCGTGAGCAGCACTCCGGCTCGCCGGAACCACCGGCGCGCGAGAGAGGGAGTCAGCCCCGGGAAGTCTGCCGCCTCGGCCACGCGTTCGCCCGTCCCTCGTCGTCAGTGGTCGTCGGAATGTGCGTCCACGCATGGTAACGATGCGCGCTGAGGGGAAGTGCCGCGGACTGCTCCACAAGATCGTGGAACCCAGTCCGACTGTCCTCTATGTGCGTGTATTGACGGACGAGTCCCCGGTGTTCCGCGTGGACGTTTTATGGAGGAGCGGGCTGTCGCTCGGGCCACGTACCCTTTTCTGTTGTGCCGAACGCCAACGAAGACAATTCCAGCGCCCTGAGCCAGGCGCAGCACCAAGCGGTGACTGAGCTGCTGCGGGTGGCCCCGGTCGCGGACGACCTTGCCCGCCGTTTCCAGGAGGCCGGGTTCTCACTCGCCCTGGTCGGCGGTTCCGTCCGGGACGCGCTGCTGGGCCGGCTCGGCAACGACCTGGACTTCACGACCGACGCCCGGCCCGAGGACGTACTGAAGATCGTCCGGCCCTGGGCGGACGCCGTGTGGGAGGTCGGGATCGCCTTCGGCACGGTGGGGGCGCAAAAGGACGCCCGCGTCGGAGACGCTGATCGGAGCTTCCAGATCGAGGTGACGACGTATCGGTCGGAGGCCTACGACCGGACCTCACGCAAGCCCGAGGTGTCGTACGGCGACTCCATCGAGGAAGACCTGGTCCGGCGTGACTTCACGGTGAACGCGATGGCCGTGGCACTTCCGGAGAAGGTGTTCATCGACCCGCACGGCGGTCGCGAGGACCTGGCGAGGAGGGTGCTGCGTACGCCGGGCACGCCCGAGGACTCCTTCTCGGACGACCCGCTGCGGATGATGCGGGCCGCGCGGTTCGCAGCCCAGCTCGACTTCGAGGTGGCTCCCGAGGTCGTCACCGCCATGACCGACATGGCAGGACGTATCGAGATCGTCTCGGCCGAGCGGGTCCGGGACGAACTCAACAAACTGATCCTGTCCGCCCACCCGCGCAAGGGTCTGACGCTGCTGGTGGACACCGGCCTCGCCGACCACGTAGTGCCCGAGCTGCCGGCCCTGCGCCTGGAGCGCGACGAGCACCACCGGCACAAGGACGTCTACGAGCACACGCTGATCGTCCTGGAGCAGGCGATCGAACTGGAGGAGGCCGGGCCCGATCTCGTTCTCCGGCTGGCCGCGCTGCTGCACGACATCGGCAAGCCGCGTACCCGCCGCTTCGAGGAGGACGGGCGGGTCTCGTTCCACCACCACGAGGTGGTCGGGGCGAAGATGACCAAGAAGCGGATGACGGCGCTCAAGTACTCCAACGAGCTGGTTAAGGACGTCGCCCGTCTGGTCGAACTCCACCTGCGCTTCCACGGGTACGGCACCGGCGAGTGGACGGACTCGGCGGTCCGCCGCTATGTCCGGGACTCGGGGCCTCTCCTCGACCGCCTGCACAAGCTGACCCGCTCGGACTGCACCACGCGGAACAAGCGCAGGGCCACGGCACTCTCGCGGGCGTACGACGGCCTGGAGGAGCGCATCTCCCAGCTTCAGGAGCAGGAGGAGCTGGACTCGATCCGTCCCGACCTCGACGGCAACCAGATCATGGAGATCCTGGGCACCGGACCCGGGCCGGCGATCGGGCAGGCGTACAAGTTCCTGCTGGAACTGCGGCTGGAGAACGGGCCGATGGAGCGGGAAGCGGCAGTGGCCGCGCTCAAGGAGTGGTGGGCCGAGCAGAGCTGAGACTGTGAAACGGCGCGATGTTTCACGTGAAACATCGCGCCGGAACGCGCGGAGGGCGTTGTTTCACGTGAAACAACGCCCGTCGGCATGTAAGAGCGTGGGTGTGCGTTACTTGGTTTCTTTCAAGCAGAGCACGACGTCATGGCCACTACCCGACTGGACGTAGTAGATGGTTGATTCCGTGACGGTCTGGCACTTGTTCTCATCGCTGCTGTCGTCGAACTTCTCGACCACCGTGAACTGGGCCTTGTCCGAGGAGCAGTCGACCTCGTTGAGGTCGGCGTCGGAGTCGGTACCGTCATTGTGCAGGCACGCGCCAACGGACGTGGTCTCCGCGTCGGTGCGGTCAGCCCACCAGCCGATCCCGAACTTGACGCCGAGCACGAGTATGCCGACGACTATGGCGCCAAGGATCCGCAGCGCCTTCTTGCCGCCTCGCTGCGCCGGAGTGGGCGGAGGGGGCACGGGCGCGCCCTGGTTCGGGAACGGGGCGTACGGCTGCTGTGTCAGAGGCGCAGTGGGCGTCTGAGCGTACGGGTTCTCGCCCTGCGGAGGCGGCGGCGTGGTCACTTTGAAGGTCCCCCTTGGTTATGGGTGTGCGTGGTGTGAAGTAAGACGCACGTAAATTACCGGGACCCACTGACAACTCTGCACCTCAGAGGCTCTCTGTGGCCTTCATGTGACACTTACTGACGTTCAAAGCGGGCCATAGTCACAGCAATTGCCCCGTAGATAACGGCGATTGTGACCAAGAGAGGCATCGAGCGGCCGTCTGAGGGCAGCATCAGCGCCGCCACTCCGGCCGCGCCGACGAAGGCGACGTTGAACAGGACGTCGTAGACGGAGAAGATCCGGCCGCGGAAGCCGTCGGCGACCGAGGACTGGACGATCGTGTCCGTGGCGATCTTCGAGCCCTGGGTGACGAGGCCCAGGACGAACGCCGCGATCAGCATGGGCACCTCGGCGAATGCCAGGCCCAGCCCGGGAACCAGGACCGCCGCCGCGCCGGCGCACACCACGATCCAGCCGCCGGGTCCGAGACGCCCGACCCCGGCCGGGGTCATGACGGCCGCGACGAAGAATCCCGCCCCGGAGATACCCACCGCGAGGCCCAGCAGGGCCAGCCCGTCGTCGGAGCCGTCCGAGAAGGCGTACCGGCAGAGCATGAGGACCATGACCGTCAGGGCGCCGTAGCAGAACCGCATCAGGGTCATCGCGGCCAGCGACCAGGCCGCCTCCCGGCGCCCGGGCTCCGCCAGATGCCGTACGCCTGCCGCCAGGCCGCGCGCGGTGCCGGTGAGCGCGGCTCCCAGCCGGGGCTGGACCAACTCGGGGTCGGGGCCGAGCAGTTCCGGGTCGAGGCGCAGGGAGGCGAGCGACGCGCAGAGGTACAGGGCCGCGCCCAGGAGGACCACCGCGGCGTCGGAGTCGGAGCCCGCCAGCCGTACGACGAAGGCGAGTCCGCCGCCCGCGGTGGCAGCGAGCGTGCCCGCTGTCGGGGAGAGCGAGTTGGCGATCACCAGGCGGTCGTCGTCGACCACGCGCGGCAGGGACGCCGAGAGCCCGGCCAGGACGAAGCGGTTGACGGCGGTGACACAGAGGGCGGAGACGTAGAAGAGCCAGTCGGGGACGTGGCTCAGCATCAGGACGGCTGTCACGCAGGCGAGAAGGGCGCGTAGCAGGTTGCCGTACAGGAAGACCTGGCGGCGGCGCCAGCGGTCCAGGAGGACGCCGGCGAAAGGGCCGACCAGGGAGTAGGGCAGGAGCAGTACCGCCATGGCGGAGGCGATCGCGGTCGCCGAAGTCTGCTTCTCCGGTGAGAAGACCACGTACGCGGCGAGTGCGACCTGGTAGACGCCGTCGGCCCCCTGCGAGAGCAGCCGTACGGCCAGCAGGCGCCGGAAGTTCCTCAGGTGCAGGAGTACCCGCAGGTCACGCACGACAGCCATGGGGCACAGCCTCACATACGAGGAGGGTCCCCGGGCGGATGACCCGGGGACCCTCGACGGGCAGGAGCGACAAGCCTGTTGGGGCTTGGTCGGCGCTGGACTCCTCTCAGCGCTCGACTTCTCCCTTGATGAACTTCTCGACGTTCTCCCGTGCCTCGTCATCGAAGTACTGGACCGGCGGGGACTTCATGAAGTAGCTCGACGCGGAGAGGATCGGGCCGCCGATGCCGCGGTCCTTGGCGATCTTCGCGGCACGTACGGCGTCGATGATGACACCGGCGGAGTTCGGGGAGTCCCAGACCTCCAGCTTGTACTCCAGGTTCAGCGGGACGTCGCCGAACGCACGGCCCTCCAGGCGGACATACGCCCACTTGCGGTCGTCGAGCCAGGCCACGTAGTCGGACGGGCCGATGTGGACGTTGTCGGCGCCCAGTTCGCGGTCCCGGATCTGGGAGGTGACGGCCTGCGTCTTGGAGATCTTCTTGGACTCCAGGCGGTCACGCTCGAGCATGTTCTTGAAGTCCATGTTGCCGCCCACGTTCAGCTGCATCGTGCGGTCCAGGACCACACCCCGGTCCTCGAACAGCTTTGCCATCACGCGGTGCGTGATCGTGGCGCCGACCTGCGACTTGATGTCGTCGCCGACGATCGGGACGCCCGCCTCGGTGAACTTGTCCGCCCACTCCTTGGTGCCGGCGATGAAGACGGGGAGGGCGTTGACGAAAGCGACCTTGGCGTCGATGGCGCACTGGGCGTAGAACTTCGCCGCGGCCTCGGAACCGACGGGCAGGTAGCAGACGAGGACGTCGACCTGCTTCTTCTTGAGGATCTTGACGACGTCGACCGGCTCGGCCTCGGACTCCTCGATGGTCTCGCGGTAGTACTTGCCGAGACCATCGAGGGTGTGGCCACGCCGGACCTTCACACCGGTGTTCGGCACGTCGCAGATCTTGATCGTGTTGTTCTCGGAGGCGCCGATGGCGTCCGCCAGGTCGAGGCCGACCTTCTTGGCGTCCACGTCGAACGCGGCGACGAACTCGATGTCCTTGACGTGGTAGTCACCGAACGTGACATGCATCAGGCCGGGGACCTTCGCCGCCGGATCGGCGTCCTTGTAGTACTCGACTCCCTGTACCAACGACGCGGCGCAGTTGCCCACGCCGACGACGGCTACGCGAATGGAACCCATTCGGTTGCTCCCTGTGTGTACGAGTGAGGACCTGAGCGGCCCTCACGTGGCGGTGTCGTCGGACGGACCGGTCCGGGAGTCGTCCTCCCGGGACCGGGGCAGGCCGCCCGGCGCTCCAGATGTGGTGTCCTGCGAGTCGGTTTTCCCGGAGTCGGCACCTTTGAGGTCCCGCCCGGCCCGCTCGCTCTCGATGAGCTCGTTCAGCCAGCGCACTTCGCGCTCCACGGACTCCATTCCGTGGCGCTGGAGCTCAAGGGTGTAGTCGTCGAGGCGCTCCCGTGTACGCGCCAGGGAGGAACTCATCTTCTCCAGACGCTCCTCCAGTCGGCTGCGACGCCCCTCAAGTACACGCATGCGTACATCGCGGGACGTCTGCCCGAAGAAGGCGAAACGAGCGGCGAAGTGCTCGTCCTCGTACGCGTCCGGGCCGGTCTGCGAGAGCAGCTCCTCGAAGTGCTCCTTACCTTCCGCCGTCAACCTGTAGACGATCTTGGCGCGGCGTCCTGTGAGCGGGGCGGCGAGGGCGTCCTCGGACGCGCCCCCCGACTCCTCGATCAACCAGCCGCTCACGACCAGCGTCTTGAGGCACGGATACAGCGTGCCGTAGCTGAAGGCACGGAACACACCCAGTGATGTATTGAGTCGTTTCCGCAGCTCATAGCCGTGCATGGGGGACTCGCGGAGCAGGCCGAGGATGGCGAACTCGAGGATCCCGGAACGTCGGCTCATCGTCGCCTCCCCTCTCCCACGGTCCGACCGTGACGGTCTTGAGCACTGTTTATGCCGAGCTGATGTATCGACTCGATACATCTAGACGATAGAACGACCCTGCGGATGGGACAAGGGGGGAAGTCGTGAACGGGATCACATCACCGATTCGTCGGAACCAAGTTGCCTGATTTGGGGTGAACTTCGGGGCTGGGGAGGTTTTGACGGTGCGTAGTCTGTGGGCCATGCAATCCACCGGGAACCAAGTGACGTTTGGGGACGTCGTCGTGCTCGGTGCGGTACGGGTGAATGCGAACACGGCCGCATCCGTACTTTGGGGGGACCGGAAACCAGCCGCCGCTTCCAGGCGCGCACGGGTGCGCCTGCCCAAGGAGTAATCGTTCGATGAGCGAGCACCGTCGCAAACCGCCGCAGCCGCAGGGAGGCGGACGTGCCGCGGCCCGACGCGGCCAGTCCGGCTCGTCCTCCGGCCGCCGTGCGGCACCGCGAGGCGCAACCGAGTCTTCCTCCGATTCCTACGGGTCGGGTTCCTACGGGTTGGGCCCCTACGGAGCGGAAGGCGAGGAGAGCCAGTCGCAAGGCCGCGCCGATTCCCGGCGCGCCGCCCAGAGAAGTTCTGGTGGACGTCGTAGAGGAGCCGAGGGCGGCGGACGCCGCGGCGGTCCCAGCGGCCCGAACGGACCCGGGCGTGGCAGAGGCAGAGCGGCCGGTCCCCCGCCCAAGAAGCGCTTCATCGACTATCCGCGCGCGGGCAAGTACGGCGCGGCGCGCTGGATGCCCTCGTGGCGGCAGGTGACGGGACTCTTCATCGGCTTCGTCGGCAGCCTGGTGGCGGTGGCCGGCATCGGCTACGCCTTGGTGGGCGTGCCGCAGGTCGCGAATACCGCCACTGCTCAGAACAACGTCTACTACTGGGCCGACGGCAGCCAGATGGTGGCGACCGGTGGTGAGACGAACCGCCAGATCATCGGGTACGAGCAGATCCCCGCGTCGATGCGGTACGCCGTGATGTCGGCCGAGAACAAGACGTTCGAGACCGACAGCGGTGTCGACCCGATGGGTATCGCCCGAGCCCTGTTCAACATGGCCAAGGGCGGTCAGACACAGGGTGGTTCGACGATCACCCAGCAGTACGTGAAGAACGCCCGCCTGAACGACCAGTCGCAAACGCTCACGCGGAAGTTCAAGGAGCTGTTCATCTCCATCAAGGTCGGCACCAACGTCGACAAGAAGGAGATCATGGCCGGCTACCTGAACACCGCCTACTACGGTCGCGACTCCTACGGAATGCAGGCGGCCGCTCGCGCGTACTTCAACAAGGACGCCAAGGACCTGAACCCGAGCGAGTGCGCCTTCCTGGCTGCCGTACTGAAGGGCGCCACGTACTACGACCCGGCCGGCAACGTGGCTGTCGACTCCGTGAACGCCACCCCTGACAAGAACCGCAAGCGGGCCGAGTATCGGTGGAAGTGGATCCTCGACGAGGAGGTCAAGGACGGGCGCATGACCGCGGCCGACCGCGCCCAGATCACGACCTTCCCGAAGATCCAGAACCCGCGTTCCAACACCGCGCTGAGCGGTCAGGTCGGTTACCTCGTCGACCTCGCCAAGGGCTACCTCATCAACAACACCGACAAGACCGGGATCACCGCCGACCAACTGCAGCAGGGCGGCTACTCGATCTACACGACCTTCGACAAGAAGAAGGTCCAGGCGTTGGAGAAGGCGGTCAAGAACGTCGAGAAGGCGAACATCAAGCCCGGCGAGCGGCCGAAGACCGACAGGTACGTCCAGTTCGGCGGAGCTTCCGTGGACCCGGCGACAGGCGCGATCAAGGCCACCTACGGTGGTGAGGACGCGACCAAGCACTTCACCAACAACGCCGACACGACGGGTGCCCAGGTGGGTTCGACGTTCAAGGCGTTCGTACTCGCCGCCGCGATGAAGTGGGGCGTACGGGATCCGGACCTGGGGGCGGAGCAGGCCCAGGACGAGCGGACCCAGGTCTCCCCGGACAGCATCTACAGCGGCAAGAACAAGCTGAAGATCGAGAACTACGACAACACGATCTGGAAGGACAAGGACGACAAGGAGTGGCTGCAGCGCAACGACGGCGACGAGTCGTACAACGCGCCCAGTTTCCGAATCGACCTGCGTGAGGCCATGAGGGTCTCGTCCAACTCCGCCTACGTCCAGCTCGGTATGGATGTCGGTCTGGACAAGGTCCGGGAGTCCGCGACCGACGCGGGCATCCTCGACAGCAGTCTGGCCAGTGCCGAATTCCCGTCGTTCTCGATCGGTACGTCCGACCCCAGCGCGATCCGCATGGCCGGTGCGTACGCGACCTTCGCGGCCAGTGGCAAGCAGAACAACCCGTATTCGGTCGAGAAGGTCAGCAGCAAGGACGGTGTCGTCTTCGATCACGAGAAGATCGCCAAGCCCAAGCAGATGTTCACCGAGCAGGTCGCCGACAACGTCACCGACGTCCTCAAGACCGTGGTCGACGACGGAACGGGTACGGCGGCCCAGCTGCCCGGCCGGGAGGTGGCCGGTAAGACCGGTACCACCGACGGGAACAAGTCGGCCTGGTTCATCGGGTACACCCCGCAGCTGTCCACCGCGATCAGCATGTTCCGGATGAACGACGACGAGACCCAGAAGAACCGCCAGTTCCTGGAGATGTACGGCACGGGTGGCCAGGAGAAGATCCACGGCGCCTCGTTCCCGGCCGAGATCTGGCACGACTACATGGAGCAGGCGCTCAAGGGCGCTCCGGTGGTGAACTTCCCGACTCCCGAGCCCTATGGCGAGGTCGTCGACGAGGACCCGCTGCCGAGTCCGACTCCCTCTGTCACCGAGTCGGAGGAAGCGACTCCGACGCCGAGCCCGACGCCCTCCGACGAAGAGGTCGAGCCCTCGCCCTCGCCCTCACCGAGCGAATCCTGCAACCCCTTCGATCCCACGTGTTCGGACACCGGGGGGACCGGCAACGGAGGCACGGATCAAGGCTCTACCGACGGCGGAGTGACATCCAGTCCGTCACCAACGGAGAGCGACGGACAAAGCAACGGCAACGCGAACGGCAACGGCGGCAACAACGGAGGCATCTTCGGCTGACCGGACGGGCCCGGGCAGCGCCCGACGCGGGTGTTTCACGTGAAACACCGATCCGATTCACGCTGTTTCACGTGAAACATTGGGCCGTCGCACCGACCAGGTGCGGCGGCCCTCGGCGTATTCCTAGGCGCGTACGGCAGGATGTGGCCCATGTCCAGTGCAGAGACGACGCAAGCGAGCGTGCGCGAGCCGGATCCGGTACGGCCGACCAGGGACGACGAGATCGCCGTGGCCGGCAGTGAGCTGATCGGCGGCCCCATCGGACGGCGTGCCCTGCTGGGGACGTCCTGGTGGACCCCGGTACGGGTGGTCGCGCTCGTGGCGATCGGCATGTTCGCCCTCGGCCTGGTCCAGAAGGCGCCCTGCTACAACGGCGGCTGGTTCTTCGGGGCCAGCTCGCAGTACACGCACGCCTGCTACTCCGACATTCCGCATCTCTACCAGGGCCGCGGATTCGCCGACGGACTGGTGCCGTACTTCGACAAGTTCGACGGCGACATGCAGTACCTCGAATACCCGGTGCTGACCGGCGTGTTCATGGAGGTGGCCGCCTGGCTCACGCCCAGCAGCGGAACCATCCAGCACCAGGAGCAGTGGTACTGGTTCGTCAACGCCGGAATGCTGATGGTGTGCGCGGCGATCATCGTCGTATGCGTGTCACGTACGCACGCGCGGCGCCCCTGGGACGGTCTGCTGGTCGCCCTGGCGCCTGCCGCGGCGCTCACCGCCACCATCAACTGGGACCTGCTGGCGGTCGCTCTGACAGCCGCGGCGATGCTGATGTGGTCCCGGGGCCGGTCGCTTGCCTTCGGGGTTCTCCTGGGCCTCGCCACGGCCGCCAAGCTCTATCCCGTGCTGCTGCTGGGCCCCCTGTTCGTGCTGTGCTGGCGCGCCGGCAAGTGGCGACAGTTCGGGACGGCTCTGGGGGGCGCTGTCCTGGCCTGGGCCGCCGTGAATCTTCCGGTGATGCTCTTCGCCTTCGACGGCTGGTCGAAGTTCTACACGTTCAGCCAGGAGCGGGGCGTCGACTTCGGATCCTTCTGGCTGATCCTCTCCCAGCGCTCGGACAACCCGCTCACCACCGACACCGTCAACACCTTCGCGACGCTCCTGATGCTGGCCTCGGCCGTGGGCATCGCGGCGCTCACTCTGACCGCACCGCGCCGTCCGCGCTTCGCCCAGCTGGCCTTTCTGATCGTCGCGGCCTTCATCCTCACCAACAAGGTCTACTCACCCCAGTACGTCCTGTGGCTGGTCCCCCTCGCCGTGCTGGCCCGCCCGAAATGGCGGGACTTCCTGATCTGGCAGGCGTGCGAGGTCGCGTACTTCCTGGGGATCTGGATGTACCTCGCCTACACGACCAGCGGCGACGCCCACAAGGGCCTGCCCGTCGAGGGCTACCAGTTCGTCATCGGCGTCCACCTGGTGGGCACGCTGTACCTGTGCGCCGTGGTCGTCCGGGACGTCCTCATGCCGGAGCGGGACGTGGTGCGCCGGGCTGGTGACGACGATCCCTCAGGAGGCGTGCTCGACGGCGCTGAGGACGTCTTCGTGCTCGGCCCCGCGGCTCATCCACCGCAGCACGCCACGAACTTCGACGGACCGCAGGTGGAGTGGGGCAGCAGGCCGGCCCGGGACGAGGACGAGCGTTCGCTCTGAGCGAACACCGCTGGAGAGAGACGCGCTGAGGGCCGTACAGGGAGTCCGCCTGACTCCCTGTACGGCCCTCAGTCGAATCCTCAGAGCGTGGTCAGCGGTCGACGATCCGGTCGAACTGCGTGGTGGTGTGCCGCAGATGGGCCACGAGTTCCTCGCCCACCTTCGGCTCCGGTGCGTCCGACGGCACGAAGAGGATCGAGACCTGCATGTGCGGCGGCTCGGCGAACCAGCGCTGCTTGCCGCCCCAGACGAACGGGGCGAGATTCCGGTTGACCGTGGCGAGGCCGGCGCGGGCGACGCCCTTGGCACGTGGCATGACGCCGTGCAGGGCCTTGGGGGCCTCCAGGCCCACTCCGTGCGACGTACCGCCCGCCACGACCACCAGATAGCCGTCCGAGGCGGCCTTCTGCTGCCGGTAGCCGAACCGGTCGCCCTTGGCCACGTGTGTGACGTCCAGGACCGCGCCGCGGTACTCCGTGGCCTCGTGATCCCCCAGCCAGAGCCGCGTGCCGATGCGGGCGCGGAAACGTGTCTGCGGGAACTGCTGCTGAAGCCGCGCGAGGTCGTCCGCCTTGAGGTGGCTGACGAACATGGTGTGGAGGGGCAGCCGGGCGGCGCGCAGCCGGTCCATCCAGCCGATGATCTCCTCCACGGCGTCCGAGCCGTCGGTGCGGTCCAGCGGCAGGTGGATCGCGAAGCCTTCGAGACGTACGTCCTCTATGGCGGCGTGCAGCTGGGGCAGTTCCCGCTCGGTCACACCGTGACGCTTCATGGAGGACATGACCTCGATGACGACACGGGCGCCGACGAGGCCGTGCACCCCGTCCACCGACGACACCGAGCGGATGACGCGGTCGGGCAGCGGCACGGGCTCCTCGCCCCGCCTGAAGGGCGTCAGCACCAGGAGGTCGCCGCCGAACCAGTCCTTGGTCCGCGCGGCCTCGTACGTCGTTCCGACGGCCAGAATGTCCGAGCCCAGCCGAGTGGCCTCCTCCGCGAGCCTCTCGTGCCCGAAGCCGTAGCCGTTCCCCTTGCAGACCGGGACGAGCCCCGGAAACTGCTCGGACACGTGCTTGTGGTGCGCACGCCAGCGCGCGGTGTCGACGTAGAGCGTGAGCGCCATGGCCGGGACCTGGAACCTTTCTCGTGGCTGTGGTGCCTCAGGGGTGTGACGGGGAATGCCGGTACGTCAGCGGCGCGACATGTAGATGTCGAGTGCCTTGTGGAGCAGCTTGTTGAGCGGGAAGTCCCACTCACCGAGGTACTCGGCGGCCTGCCCGCCGGTACCTACCTTGAACTGGATCAGACCGAAGAGGTGGTCCGTCTCGTCCAGCGAGTCGGAGATGCCGCGCAGGTCGTAGGCGGTGGCGCCGAGTGCGTAGGCGTCGCGCAGCATCCGCCACTGCATGGCGTTCGAGGGCCGGACCTCACGGCCGATGTTGTCCGACGCGCCGTAGGAGTACCAGACGTGCCCGCCGACGATCAGCATCGTCGCGGCCGACAGGTTCACTCCGTTGTGGCGGGCGAAGTAGAGCCGCATGCGGTTGGGGTCCTCGGTGTTGAGGGCCGTCCACATGCGCTGGAAGTACGACAGCGGGCGGGGCCTGAAGTGGTCGCGCACCGCTGTGATCTCGTACAGCCGCTGCCACTCCTCCAGGTCGTTGTAGCCGCCCTGGACGACCTCGACGCCGGCCTTCTCGGCCTTCTTGATGTTGCGGCGCCACAGCTGGTTGAAGTTCGCGTGGACCTCTTCCAACGAGCGGTTCGCGAGCGGCACCTGGTAGACGTAGCGAGGCTGTACGTCGCCGAAGCCGGCCCCGCCGTCCTCTCCCTGCTGCCAGCCCATGCGACGCAGCTTGTCGGCGACCTCGAAGGCGCGCGGCTCGATGAAGTCGGCCTCGATGTCCCGCAGCCGCTTCACGTCAGGGCTCTGGATACCCGCCTTGATGGACGTGGCCTCCCAGCGCCGGATGATCACCGGCGGGCCCATCTTCACCGAGAAGGCGCCCTGCTGCTTGAGGTGCGCCAGCATCGGCTGGATCCAGTCGTCGAGATTCGGCGCGAACCAGTTGATGACCGGGCCCTCGGGCAGATAAGCGAGGTAGCGCTTGATCTTGGGCAGCTGGCGGTACAGGACGAGGCCCGCGCCGACGATCTCGCCCGTCCGGTCGTCGAACCACCCGAGGTTCTCGGAGCGCCACTCCGCCTTGACGTCTGCCCAGGCAGGAACCTGCATGTGGCTCGCCGACGGCAGGCTCTGGATGTACGCCAGATGCTGCTCTCGGCTGATCGTCCTCAGGGTCAGGCTCATTCCGGGCGCTCCTCGGGCTGGTGTGTCCCCATGGGTACAGGGGCTCCGGCTCTCGCGCCGAAGCCTACTGCGCCCTGCGAGCGCCTCGTCTGGCTGTACGGCACTGGTGCCCCGGCACTGCCTCGGCCCGGGCACCAGGGGGTGGTCCGCGTCAGCCGATCACGCCGCCGAAGAGACCGCCGTGGGCCATACCGAGGAAGAAGCCGACCGCTGCGGCACCGAGCCCCAGGATCAGTCCGAAGCGTTCGCGGGTCGTCTCCGAGACGAACTGTCCGTACGCGCCGGTGAGGATCCCCACCAGGCCGGTCCAGGAGCTGAGCAGATGCAGACTGTGGAACATCGCCGTGACGAAGGCCGTCACCCCGAGCACCAGGGTCACAGCCAGCAGGCTGTCCTGGAGCGGATGGGGTTTGCCGTCGGTGGCGAAGAGGGATCCGGCGGTGTTGGGTCGCAATGCCTGTGCCATGTGGCACCTCCTGCGGAAGGCGGCGCACTGTAGCGCCATACACACCCGATGTGTACAGATTGCGGGTCACCGGGGCCTGATTTCAACCGGAAGCGCAGTACGGGTAGTCTGTAGCGTCTGCACCGGTGTCTGCCCAGGACGTCGTGAGAATCCCTCCAAGGACCTCCGACTGTCAGTGGTCGCCGATACCGTTGCGTACGCATAACAACCCTCCTGCCACGGAACGACCGTGGCCGCTGAGTCCAAAGGAGGTGGGTTCCACATGCGTCACTACGAAGTGATGGTCATCCTCGACCCCGAGCTGGAGGAGCGCGCTGTCGCCCCTCTGATCGAGAACTTCCTCTCCGTCGTCCGTGAGGGCAACGGAAAGGTCGAGAAGGTCGACACCTGGGGCCGTCGTCGTCTCTCGTACGAGATCAAGAAGAAGCCCGAGGGCATCTACTCGGTCATCGATCTGCAGGCTGAGCCCGCGATCGTCAAGGAGCTCGACCGCCAGATGAACCTGAACGAGTCGGTCCTCCGGACCAAGGTCCTCCGCCCCGAGACCCACTGAGCCTCCCGCTCGGTCGATCTCGGGATTTCGAGTAGCAGCACCAAAAGCAGCCAGCAGCAAACCCGCCGAGAGGTTCCCCTATGGCAGGCGAGACCGTCATCACGGTCGTCGGCAATCTTGTCGACGACCCCGAGCTGCGCTTCACCCCCTCGGGTGCGGCGGTCGCGAAGTTCCGTGTCGCGTCCACCCCCCGCACTTTCGACCGTCAGACGAACGAGTGGAAGGACGGCGAGAGCCTGTTCCTGACCTGCTCGGTCTGGCGTCAGGCTGCGGAGAACGTGGCCGAGTCGCTCCAGCGAGGCATGCGCGTCATCGTGCAGGGCCGGCTGAAGCAGCGGTCCTATGAGACCACCCAGGGCGAGAAGCGCACGGTCTACGAGCTGGACGTCGATGAGGTCGGCGCCAGCCTGCGCAGCGCCACCGCCAAGGTCACCAAGGCCGCAGGCCGAGGTGGCCAGGGCGGTTACAGCGGTGGGGGCGGCGGTGGCGGCGGCCAGCAGGGCGGTGGCTGGGGTGGAAACTCCGGCGGCGCTCCGCAGGGCGGCGGCGCTCCGGCCGACGACCCCTGGGCGACCGGCGCTCCTGCCGGTGGCAACCAGGGCGGCGGCGGTGGCGGCTGGGGTGGAAACTCCGGCGGCAACAGTGGCGGCGGCGGTGGCGGCGGCTACTCGGACGAGCCCCCCTTCTAGGCCTTCGGGCCGAGGGGTGGGCCGTACCCACACTTCTTGATCACACAGGAGAGAAACACCATGGCGAAGCCGCCTGTGCGCAAGCCTAAGAAAAAGGTCTGCGCTTTCTGCAAGGACAAGGTCCAGTACGTGGACTACAAGGACACGAACATGCTGCGGAAGTTCATTTCCGACCGCGGCAAGATCCGTGCCCGCCGCGTGACCGGCAACTGCACGCAGCACCAGCGTGACGTCGCCACGGCTGTCAAGAACAGCCGTGAGATGGCGCTGCTGCCCTACACGTCCACCGCGCGATAAGGGAAGGGTGACCGACTAATGAAGATCATCCTCACCCACGAGGTCTCCGGCCTCGGTACCGCGGGCGACGTCGTCGACGTCAAGGACGGCTACGCTCGCAACTACCTGATCCCGCGGAACTTCGCGATCCGCTGGACCAAGGGCGGCGAGAAGGACGTCGAGCAGATTCGTCGCGCTCGCAAGATCCACGAGATCCAGACCATCGAGCAGGCCAACGACATCAAGGCCCGCCTCGAAGGCGTCAAGGTTCGTCTGGCCGTTCGCTCCGGCGACGCCGGTCGTCTCTTCGGTTCCGTCACCCCGGCCGACATCGCCACGGCGATCAAGGCTTCTGGTGGCCCCGAGGTCGACAAGCGCCGCATCGAGCTGGGTTCGCCGATCAAGACCCTCGGCGCTCACGAGACGTCCGTGCGTCTGCACCCCGAGGTTGCCGCCAAGGTCAACATCGAGGTCGTCGCGGCCTGACCGCTGCGCTCGTTGAAGTAGTTGTAGGGCCGCATCCTCCGGGGTGCGGCCCTCCTGCGTGAGCGGGTTGGTGGGCAACAGGTCACGCAGATGTTTCACGTGAAACGGTAGGAATGCGGTCGATGTTTCACGTGAAACAGGGGGCGCCGACGGAGGGCTGGGTTTCGGTGCACTCGGCGCTCGTTTCGCGTCAGCGGGTGGCGCCCGTGACCATCCAACGGCCTGAACGGGACCGTAGCCCCAGAGTCACCATGCGGACGGTCATCATGAGTGTCATCGCTCCCCAAAGGGTGGTGAGGCCGCCGCCGAGAGTCGGCACGAGCAGGGCTGCGGGTACGAAGGCGGCCAGCGTGATCAGCATCGCCCCGGCCAGGTAGGGGCCGTCCCCCGCGCCCATCAGTACGCCGTCGAGGACGTAGACGATCCCGCAGATCGGTTGCGACAGCGCGACCACGAGCAGGGCCGGCAGCGCGGTGTCCTTGACCACGGAGTCGCTGGTGAACAGGGGCAGGAACAGTGGACGGCTGACGATTACCAGCAGACCGAGCACGACTCCGGTCGCGATGCCCCACTCGACCATGCGGCGGCAGGCGTCGCGCGCGCCCTGGGTGTCGTTCGCGCCGAGACAGCGCCCGATGATGGCCTGCCCAGCGATGGCGATCGCGTCGAGAGCGAAGGCGAGCAGACTCCACAGCGACAGGATGATCTGGTGCGCGGCGACGTCCGCGTCCCCGAGCCGTGCGGCGACGGCCGTGGCGATCATCAGGATCGCCCGCAGGGACAGGGTGCGCACGAGAAGTGGCGCACCCGCCTGGGCGGAGGCCCGGATCCCCGAAGCGTCGGGGCGTAGCGAGGCCCCGTGTCGCCGCGCGCCCCGCACGACGACTGTGAGATACGCCGCCGCCATGCCCCACTGGGCGATGACAGTGCCCCAGGCGGAACCCGCGATGCCGAGGTCCGCGCCGTAGACGAGCCCCGCGTTCAGGGCGGCGTTGGCGACGAAGCCCGCGATGGCGACGTACAGCGGGGTTTTCGTGTCCTGGAGGCCACGCAGAATGCCGGTGGAGGCGAGGACGACGAGCATGGCAGGGATGCCGAGCGCCGAGATCCGCAGATAGGTGTCCGCGTACGGGGCAGCGGTCTTCGAGGCGCCGAAGAGATCCACGAGCGAGGGCGACATGGGCAGGACGACGGCGATGACCGCGGCGCCGAGCAGCAGGGCGAGCCAGATGCCGTCCACACCCTGGCGGATGGCTGCCTGGAGATCGCCGGAGCCGACGCGGCGGGCGACGGAGGCCGTGGTGGCGTACGCGAGGAAGACGAAGACGCTGACAGCTGTGGTGAGAAGGACCGAGGCGATGCCGAGCCCGGCCAGTTGAGCGGTGCCGAGGTGGCCGATGATCGCACTGTCGGCGATGACGAAGAGGGGCTCGGCGATGAGTGCGCCGAAGGCAGGGACGGCCAGCGCGACGATCTCACGGTCGTGCCGGCGCCGGGTCGCCCTTGGTGCGGCGGGAGCCTGTGTCATGACCACCAATCTAGTCTTCCACAGGTAAGAGATGCAAAGCGATAGAGACTGTTACTTCACCGCTTGAGGCGTGTGTTGCGGTGTGCCGCTCGTGGAGATCTTGGCCCGATGGCGAAAGTTTTTCTCCTGCACAGCCGGTGGATGGAAAACGTGCTGGTCAGTGGCGGTGCGTCGGAGACCGCGAAAGCTTGTTCACAGGGCTGTCCACCGGGTCGTGCACAGGTTTTGCGGAGTTCTCCACAGCATCCGGGCCGTCGTCCACATGGCCTGTGGATAACCAGATTGGCTGACGGTGCAGACGGGCCTACGGTGGTCCGGAGCCCACCCCGTCTCCCAGCCTCGGAAACGTCACAAAACCGACGCGCCGGAACCGGAGTTGGGCCTCTTATTTGTCAGTGCCGTGCCGTAGAACAGAGGGCACGGCGAGGTCCGCTCTGCGGATGGGAGGAGGTGGCTCGGTGAGTATTTCCGAGCCCTTGGACGATCCGTGGGCCGACAGCGGTCCCAGTGATCGTCTGCCCCCCTCCCGTCAACGCCGTGAAGGGGGCCGGGGACGTGACGAACAGCACGACCGCGGTCGGGAGAACGGCGCCTGGGAAAGCGAAGGCACGTCTTTCGAGCGGGTACCGCCACAGGACCTGGACGCCGAACAGTCGGTACTCGGCGGCATGCTTCTGTCGAAGGACGCGATCGCCGACGTCGTCGAGGTACTCAAGGGCCACGACTTCTACCGGCCTGCGCACGAGATCATCTACGGGGCCATCCTCGATCTCTACGCGAAGGGCGAGCCGGCCGACCCGATCACGATCGCGGCCGAGCTCACCAGACGGGGCGAGATCACCAAAGTCGGCGGCGCTCCTTATCTGCACGCGCTGGTGCAGACGGTGCCGACGGCGGCGAACGCCGAGTACTACGCGGAGATCGTGCACGAGCGCGCGGTCCTGCGGCGTCTGGTCGAGGCCGGAACCCGCATCACCCAGATGGGATATGCGGCGGACGGTGACGTCGACGAGATCGTCAACAGCGCCCAGGCCGAGATCTACGCGGTCACCGAGCAGCGCACCACCGAGGACTATCTGCCGCTCGGCGACATCATGGAAGGCGCGCTCGACGAAATCGAGGCGATCGGCTCACGGTCGGGGGAGATGACCGGTGTGCCGACCGGGTTCACCGACCTCGACCAGCTCACCAACGGCCTGCACCCCGGTCAGATGATCATCATCGCGGCCCGCCCCGCCATGGGTAAGTCGACGCTGGCACTGGACTTCGCTCGTGCCTGCTCGATCAAGCACAACATGCCCAGCGTGATCTTCTCCCTCGAAATGGGCCGCAACGAGATCGCCATGCGTCTGCTGTCCGCCGAGGCACGCGTGGCCCTTCACCACATGCGCTCCGGCACGATGACCGACGAGGACTGGACCAGGCTCGCCCGCCGCATGCCGGACGTCTCGGCCGCGCCCCTGTACATCGACGACTCCCCGAACCTGTCGATGATGGAGATCCGTGCCAAATGTCGCCGTCTCAAGCAGCGCGCGGACCTGAAACTGGTGGTCATCGACTACCTCCAGCTGATGCAGTCCGGCGGCAAGCGGTCCGAGAGCCGCCAGCAGGAGGTCTCGGACATGTCACGAAACCTGAAGCTCCTGGCCAAGGAGCTGGAACTGCCGGTGATCGCGCTGTCCCAGCTGAACCGTGGTCCTGAGCAGCGCACGGACAAGAAGCCCATGGTCTCCGACCTGCGTGAGTCCGGCTCGATCGAGCAGGACGCGGACATGGTGATCCTGCTGCACCGCGAGGACGCGTACGAGAAGGAGTCACCGCGCGCCGGCGAGGCGGACATCATCGTCGGCAAGCACCGAAACGGCCCGACGGCGACGATCACAGTCGCCTTCCAGGGGCACTACTCCCGGTTCGTGGACATGGCCCAGACGTGAGCCGGTGCTCGTGGCGAGGGGGAAATGCGCTCGACGCGAGGCGGCTCCACCGCTGAACTTGCTCCATGACAACACCTCAGGACGAGTTCCTTCCCGGCACGCGACGGGCGTTGCTCCATCGGATCGCCGTCGCCCAGAGTGACGGACGGGCGCCGTCGCTGGTCGCGGCGGTGGTGCGGGGCGGGGAGACAGTGTGGACAGGGGCGCGCAGTTCGGTGGACGGCCACGCCCCCGACGCGAACGTGCAGTACCGGATCGGTTCGATCACCAAGACCTTCACCGCCGTACTGGTGATGCGGCTGCGGGACGAGGGGCTTCTCGATCTCGTCGATCCGCTGGAGAAGCACCTGCCGGGCACCGGTGCGGGGGAGGCCACCATCGCCGAACTGCTCGCGCACACCGGTGGGTTGGCGGCCGAGTCACCCGCGCCCTGGTGGGAGCGGACACCTGGATCACTGCGCCCCGAGCTGGCCGACGTCCTCGGCGAGCGGCCGTTGCTGCATCCCGTGGGTCGACGTCACCACTACTCGAACCCGGGCTACAGCCTTCTGGGCGCGCTGGTCGAGGAGTTGCGCGGTGCTCCGTGGGAGGACGTGCTGCGGCGTGAGGTGCTCGACCCCCTGGGGCTGGAACGGACCAGCGGGCAGCCGCAGGCGCCGCACGCGGGTGGCTGGGCGGTGCATCCCTGGGCCGATGTGCTGCTGCCGGAACCGACGGAGGACCTCGGACGGATGGCGCCTGCCGGTCAGCTCTGGTCCACGGCAGGGGACTTGGCGCGCTTCGCCGCCTTCCTGGCCAAGGGGGACGACCAGGTACTGAGTGCCGCGTCCGTCGCGGAGATGCGTACGCCGGCCGCTCCCGCCGAGCCGGAGGATGTGGCTGCGGGCTCGGCGTACGGCCTCGGTATGCAGATCCAGTACCGGGAGGGCCGACTTCTGGTGGGGCACGGAGGCTCACTCCCCGGTTTCCTGGCGAGCCTCACCATCGACGTGGCGGACGACCTCGCGGCTGTCGTTCTGGCCAACTGCACCTCCGGCCCGCCGGTGTCCGTGGTCGCCGGGGACCTCGTGAAGATCGTCGCGGAGGCCGAGCCGCGGATTCCCGATCCCTGGCGCCCGTTGCCCGAGGTCGACAGGGCTGTGCTGGAGCTGACGGGCCAGTGGTACTGGGGGACCGCCCCCTATGCCCTGCGGCTCTCGCTCGACGGGGGCGTCTCGCTGGGGCCGTTGGCCGGCCTCGGCCGCCGCTCGCGGTTCCGGGCGAACGGCGACGGCACCTGGACGGGCCTCGACGGGTACTTCGCCGGTGAGCTTCTGCGGGCTGTACGACGGCCGAACGGGGATGTGGACCACCTGGACCTCGGATCGTTCGTCTTCGTGCGTCAGCCGTACGAGGAGGGGGCCTCTGTGCCGGGTGGCGTGGATCCGGAAGGGTGGCGCGGCATCAAGTAGGCGCCGACTGCGAAGAAGCATCATGTTTCACGTGAAACATGACGCTTCTCCGGTGTTGTTTTCAGAGCTGGAGCTTGAAGCCCACGTGTGAAGGCGTGAAGCCGAGCCGTTCGTAGAAACGGTGGGCGTCGGTGCGCGTGACGTCCGAGGTCAGTTGGACCAACTGGCAGTTCTCCTGGCGTGCCTTCTCGATCGCCCACTCGATGAGCTGCGTGCCCAGACCGCTGCCGCGTTCGGTGGTGTGGACACGCACGCCCTCGATGATCGCCCGGGTCGCGCCCCTGCGAGACAGCCCGGGAACGATCGTGAGCTGGAGGGTGCCGACCACGCGAGCCTCGCGGGCCGCGACGATCAGGTGCTGGTTCGGGTCGGCGGTCAGCCGGTCCAGTGCGATCAGGTACGGGGTGGGGTCGTCCGGTGACTCGCGCTCTGCGCCCAGCGGGTCGTCTGCCAGCATGCCGACGATCGCGGGAACGTCCTCCGCCGTCGCGGGCCGTATTTCAAGATCTCCCATGTCCGCAGCCTATGCGGGCAGGTTCATCGACTCCACGACCCGGACCAGCGGAGCCAGTTGTGGGTCCACGGCCGCTTCGTCGAGTGCCTCGCGAAGGGCGCTGTCATTGGGGGGTGCCCCTAATCAGTGGTCTGTCAGTGCCTCCGGAGCTGGTGACACCACCCCCCAGGCCATGCACTCGACAAGGGGAGGTAGTCATGCCAACTCCGAAGGCCGGTAACCCCGTTGCGGGGCTACGAAGACGGTAATGGGGGGGGTGCCTCGGCGAGGAGCGTGAGCCCTGCCTCGCTGACGTCGGTGCGGAACCCTCGGCGGTCGGTGGGGCACAGGTATCGCGCAATCAGCCCGCGGTCCTCGAGTCTCGTGACCAGCCGCGTCGTGGCGCTCTCGCTGAGGACGACCGCGTCGGCGACCGCCTTCATCTGGAGATGGCCGCTCACGCCGTCGTGCTGTCGGCTGAGGACATCCAGCAGCGACGCCGCCATCACCTACATCGCTCCGACGATGACTCACGTCGCCGGTTTCGCGGACGGCTCCGTCACCTGGCTGCTGGTCCTGTTCGGCCTCGGCATGGTCGGAGGCCACCTGGTCGGCGGCAGGTACGTGGACCACGCACTGATGCCCCTGCTGTACGTCTCCCTGGGCGCCCTGGGCGCCCAGGCCGTCGTACTGGCCCTCTTCACGGTCACCGCCCACTACAAGGTCCTCGCGGCTGTCACGATCACCCTGATCGGTGCCCTGGGCTTCGCGACCGTTCCGCCGTTGCAGAAGCGGGTCCTCGACCAGGCGCACGGTGCTCCGACGCCGGCCTCGGCCGCCAACATCGGTGCCTTCAACCTTGGCAACGCACTCGCCGCCTGGCTCGGAGGCATGGTGATCGCGGTGGGCCGCGGCTGCACCGCCCCGAACTGGGTGGGCGCCGCCCTCGCCGCGGGTGCCCTGCTCCTCGCCTTTCTGTCGGCTGCACTGGAGCGCCGCGCGAGCGCATCGGGTTCAGTCGCCACCGGCGGAGCACCTGCCAGCCAGCAGGCGGCACTGCGCCGGTGACCAGGGCCGGACAGAGCAGGCACTCAGCCTGCGGCCACCGTGAGAGGGGCGAACCGCCGCGTCCAGTCACCGGGCAGTTCGAGGATCCCGTACGTCATCACCGCGTTGAGCCCCACCGGAGCCAGCCCGCGCTCCTTCACCCATGCCAGCAGTTCCTCGTGCCGCAGGTCGATGTCCGTACGCAGCGGACGGTCGGTAAGGGCGGCGAGCGAGGCGAGGAGTGCCTTCGCCGTCTCCGTGTCGCGGGCGATCAGAGGACCGACCACATGGGTGTCCATGTTGGGCCAGGCTGCCGCGTAACCGATGATCCGGCCGTTCTCCTCCGCGACGCGCAACTGGTCGGAGAAGGCGGGCAGCCGAGTGATCATGTGTGTGCGGTCGGTGCCGAACACCTCTTCGTCGAGCCGGATGATGCCGACGAGGTCCTCGGCCGTGGCCGGGCGCGTGCCGCTCGCCGGCTCCGGACCGTTTGGCGTGAAGCGGCCGCGGACCATCTCGGCCCGGCCGGTGACCTTGAAGCCGAGTTCTTCGTAGAGCGGGCGACCGTTCGGGGTCGCGTGCAGTGTCAGTGGTGTGGTGCCCATCGCAGCGATGACGTACCGCATCAGCCGCCGCCCGATGCCTTGGCGGGCATACCGCTCGGCGACCAGCATCATGCCGATGGCTCCCAACTCGGGCTCTCCGTACAGTCCGTACTCAGTGACGACGCACGCGGCGACCAGTCCGCCGCCGGGGTCGTCGATGCCGTAGCCCTTCCCTGCCGTGAGCAGGAGACTCCACTTGTGCTCCTCTCGGGGCCAGCCCCGGTCCTCGGACAGGTCGGCGCACGCGGTGAGATCGCGATGCGTCAGACGGCGGATGGGCAGATCGGCTGGAGAAGGAGTCGGCACGCAGGTCAGGCTGTCCGACCGGCGCCCCCGGCGTCCACCGGTTTGCGGTCGCCCGCATGCTCTTTTGGCCATGTCGTGCCGGTCCGCACAGCGTATGGACAGATGTTTCACGTGAAACGCTGAGCATCGGTCATCGGGTGACAGGCCTGGCCTACCCCGACGCAGCGTTCTTCGGGGTGGTACCGGTCTTTGTCGGGGCCACGCCGATCGTCGTCCGGCGGACCTCACGACCCACACCTGCGCGGGGCGGGATCTGTGGGATGCCTACGAATTGGTGTGCGGCGCCCGGTAGTTGGGGGAATTGTTGGTTCGCCCCTCGCTCTTTCGTGGCCGAGAAGGTCGGGACTTGTGTGCTCGGCGACGGCCGGTATGGTCGACTCCGGTTCTTGTCCGCACCGGGGTGACGTATCCCGTGCACGCGGTAAGAGCGGGGCAATGCAGCCTAACGGGACGGAGAGATCGAAGACTCGCATTTCCGGTTACACGGTGACGGTGTTCGTCCACGGTGGGACGCTGCGCGAAGAGCACCGCGGCCAATGTCACGCCCTGGCCCTGCTTGTCCGCGTGACGTGGTGATCCGGGTTGAATGCGACCGCATTGGACAGGGGGCGAACGGGGAAAGCAAGCCGTCAGCGGGGGAACGCGAGCACATTCCGACCGAGGAAGTGCGCAGACCGACCGAAAGATGTTCGAGGCGAGGCAGACCATGGACGCTCCGACCACCACGTCGGCCGACAACGGCACTTCCGGCGGCAGCGGCGGGGGCGGCTGGTTCAAGCCCCACACGCAGCCGGAGGCGCCCCCGGGCGGCGAACAGGAGACAACGGAAGGCAGTCGGCTGGCCGCTCTTCGTCCCGTGGGCAGGCCCCGTACAAGCGCCGCCAGGAGCGTGCAGCCGGACGACGACGCCCGCCCGGCTGAGGCCGGGTTCCCGCCGGAGCAGGAGCGAATACCTGGGCCGCCGAACCCTCAGCGTCCGGCGACACCTCCGCCTCCCGCGCCCTTCCCTCCCCTGCCCCCCGCACCCGCGTCACCTCTTCCCGCGCCCTTCACGCCCGCGCCTTCGGCCGGAGGGACGCCGGTACTCCCGCCCTTCGTACCCGAGCCGCCGGATACCGACACGTCCACCGACGCACCCGAATCCGCTCTCCCCGCAGCGCCCCAACGCCCGGTGCCGGCCCCGGCCCCGGCTCCGTCCTCCGACCCGTACGCGCCCGTACAAGGGCCCGCGGTGTCCGCTGAGCCTCGCGAACAGGCGTCCCCGGACGCAGTGCTCATCCGGCGGACCATGGACGCGGTCGGCCCTGTCGCCGACAAGGCCACTTCGTACTTCTACGCGCTGCTGTTCGTCCGTCACCCCGAACTGCGTTCACTTTTCCCGGCCGCGATGGACACCCAGCGGGACCGGCTCCTCAAGGCACTGCTCACCGCCGCCGAGCACATCGACAACACCGAGGTCCTCGTCGCGTATCTGAAGAACCTCGGCCGTGGCCACCGCAAGTACGGCACCCGGCCCGAGCACTACCCGGCCGTCGGGGAGTGCCTCATCGGCTCACTGAGCCGGTACGCAGCCGCGATCTGGGACCAGGAGACCGAGGCAGCGTGGGTGCGGGCGTACACGACGATGTCGCAGGTGATGATCGACGCGGCGGCTGTCGACGAACTGCGCGCTCCGGCCTGGTGGTACGGGGAGGTGGTCTCCCACGACCTCAGGACGCCGGAGGTCGCCGTCATCACCGTCCGGCCCGACCAGCCGTATCCGTTCCTCGCGGGCCAGTACACGAGCCTGGAGACGCCGTGGTGGCCGCGCATCTGGCGGCACTACTCCTTTGCCTCGGCGCCCCGTTCCGACGGTCTGCTGTCCTTCCACGTGAAGGCGGTGCCCGCGGGCTGGGTCTCCAACGCGCTGGTGCACCGTGCCCGACCCGGCGACATCGTCCGGCTCGGCCCGGCAGTCGGAACGATGACCGTCGACCACACCACCAACAGCGGCCTGCTCTGTCTGGGCGGCGGCACCGGCATCGCGCCCATCAAGGCACTCGTCGAGGACGTCGCCGAGCACGGTGACCGACGGCGGGTCGAGGTGTTCTACGGCGCCCGTACCGATCTCGACCTGTACGACATCGACACCATGCTGCGGCTCCAGCAGAGTCACCCCTGGCTCGCGGTGCACGCCGTCATAGACCAGCAGGCGCATCTGCAGCTGCCCGACGCCGTACGGGAGTACGGACCCTGGTACGAGTACGACGCCTATCTGTCGGGCCCGCCCGGGATGATCCGCAATGGTGTGGTCGCGCTGCGGCGCGCCGGCATCCCTGTGGAGCGGATCCGCCATGACGCGGTGGAGGAACTCGTGGTCACCGGAAACTGACGAGCCCCCGTACTGTCAGCCCAGGTCAGGCGCGTGCATCGCCCGTACGCCCTCGATGTTGCCGTCCAGATAGTGGCGCAGCGAGAGCGGCACGAGATGAACGGAGGCGATGCCGACCCGGGTGAAGGGGATACGGACGATCTCGTACTCGCCGCAGGGCTCGTCGACTTCGGGGCCGTGTCGCAGCGAGGGGTTCATGGCTTCCAGTCGGCACACGAAGAAGTGCTGCACCTTCACGCCTGTGGCGCCGCCGTCCGCACCGATGTGCTCGACGGTGTCCACAAAACAGGGCACCACGTCAGTGATCTTGGCCCCCAGCTCTTCGTGGACTTCACGGTGGAGGGCTTCGACGACGGTGGTGTCGTCCGCTTCCACCCCGCCGCCCGGAGTGAGCCAGTAGGGATCGACGCCTGGCTTGGTCCGCTTGATCAGGATCAGGTCGTCGCCATCGAGCAGGATGGCGCGTGCGGTGCGCTTGACCACGGGTCGGACGGTCATGGGAGAAATGTGGCCCGGCTGGTTCCACGTGAAACATTCCGGCCCTCCACGAACCGCTCCTGGCGGGGTAAAGATGCTGCACCGCAGAGCGAAATGCGTGTTTCACGTGAAACATCACCGAGGCCCGCAGGGGAATCTCCGAGGCATACGGAGCCTCAGCCCCATTCGGCCGCCGCGTGCTGGAGCCAGTCGTGCGCCCGCGTGATGTGCGGCATCGCCAGCGTGCCGGTGCGGACAACCAGGAAGTACGTCCGCAGCGGAGGTATCGCCGGATCGAACAGAGTGACCACCTCGCCGCGTTCCAGGGCGGACGCGCACAGGTACCGGGGCAGTACCGCGAGCCCCGCACCCGCGGCGGCGCAGGCAAGGACCCCTCGCAGGTCGGGGACGATGACGGTGCCGGAGGCCGCGGGGTGGGAGTCGAAGACGGAAGCCCAGTAGCGGGCGACGAACGGCAGTGACTCGTGGACCTCCACCAGGGGGACGTCCTGGAGGGCGGACGCTCCTTTGCGGCGCAGGTTTCCGGATCCGACCTCGGCGGCCCAGAGCGGAGATGCGACCAGGACGTGCTCCTCGTCGCAGAGCGCGGTCGTTGCCAGCAGGGGGCCGCGCGGACGGGCCGTGGTGATGGCCAGATCATGATGCCCCGCGGACAGCCCCTCCAGGGTTTCCTCGGCATTGCCGAAGGAGACCCGTAGAGCGAAGCCCTGGCCGTCGCCTCCGGTCAGCTTCGTGAGAGCGGGGAGCGCGCGTTCCGCGGTGAACTCCGGTGGCCCGGCGAGATGCAGCGTGCGTACGGATGAGTCCTCGTCCAACCCGGTCTCGGTGATCTCCACGAGCGCGTCGAGATGCGGCGCGGCCTTGTGCGCGAGCTCGTCGCCGATGGAGGTGGGGGTCACGCCACGGGCCTGGCGCAGGAACAGGGGACGGCCCAGTTGCCGCTCCAAGGTGCGGATCTGCGAGGTGACGGCAGGCTGCGAGAGGCCGAGCAGCGCGGCGGCACGGGTGAAGGAGCCGGCTCGGTGGACGGTCACGAAGGTGCGCAGCAAGGTCAGGTCCATGACGCACCCCCTCCCTCTCTCCGCCCTCTTTCCTGCCCCCGGCCGCGCCCAACTATAAATAAGTCGATAGGACCCTGTCGCTAGAGTGATTGGACACTGACACAGAGTCAACTAGCCTTGTGTGCGCGGTTCTTCGCGCGCGGAACCGCGGTGGTCCGAGCCACGAGGGGGGAGGCTCGGACCACCGTCCGACGGAGCGGAGTACCTTTCGGTCGCTCCGCCGCCGGTCAGTCCGTCGACTCCGCCAGCGCGCGCAGCACATCCGCCACCAGGTCTTCCGGGTCCTCGGCGCCCACCGAGAAGCGAATGAAGCCCTCCGGCACGGCGTCCCCGCCCCACCGACCGCGCCGTTCGGCCGTGGACCGGACCCCGCCGAAGCTCGTGGCGTCGTCGACAAGCCGCAGCGCGTCGAGAAAACGATCGGCACGCGCACGCGTGGGCAGCACGAAGGAAACCACACACCCATAGCGCCGCATCTGCCGCGAAGCGATCTTGTATGCGGGATCCTCAGGCAGCCCCGGATAACGCAGCCCGGTCACCTCGGGGCGCCCCCGCAGGGACTCCGCGAGAGCCAGAGCGGTGGCATCCTGCCGGTCGACCCGCAAGGGGAGCGTGGCGATCGAGCGGTGCGCGAGCCAGGCCTCCATCGGCCCGGGAATCGCCCCGGCGATCTTGCGCCAACGTCGTACGGCGGCCATCGCGGAGGCATCCGCCCCCGTGACGTAACCGAGCAGCACGTCACCGTGCCCTGTGAGCTGCTTGGTGCCGCTGGCCACGGAGAAGTCGGCGCCAAGTTCCAGCGGGCGCTGGCCGAGCGGTGTCGCCAGGGTGTTGTCGACAGCCACGAGACAGCCACGCGCGTGTGCCGCCTCGGCGAGCCGTCGTACGTCGCACACGTCGAGTCCCGGGTTCGACGGGGTCTCCAGCCACAGCAGCCGCGCGCCGTCGAGAACGTCGAGCTGGGCGTCGCCGCCGGTCGGAGCGGTGCGTACCTCGATGCCGTACGCCTCCAGTTGGGCGCGGACCAGGGGCAGCGCCTGGTAGCCGTCGCCGGGCAGGACGACGGTGTCCCCGGTGCGCAGCTGGGAGAAGAGCACCGACGAGACGGCGGCCATGCCGGAGGCGAAGACCAGCGTCTCGACGCCGTCCTGCCCCGGCGCCTCCAACTCGCCGATGGCACGTTCCAGCAGCGTCCAGGTCGGGTTCTCGTCGCGGCCGTAGGTGTACGGGCCGGTGGGGACACCCGGTAGGTGGTAGTGGGCCGCGAACACCGGGCCGGGGAGGGCCGGGGCGTGCTTGACCGGGTCGGGCAGCCCCGCCCGCACTGCGCGCGTCCCGTCACCGAGCTCCGGGTCCGCGTGCACGCCCGAACCTTCGTTCGTAGCCGAATCACTCATACCGCCTGTCCCTCCACTTCCGCCTGTATCGCGGCGAGCAGGCCCGGGCTCGCCGCCTCCACCATCTCAAGGCACTCCTCGAAGCCGTCCATACCCCCGTAGTACGGGTCCGGGACATCGAGATCAGCGCCCGCGGCGGGATCGTACGAACGCAGCAGCCGTACCTTCTCCGCGTCCTGCGGAGTGGGTGCCATGCGGCGCAGGGCCTTCAGATGGCCCGTGTCGAGGGCGATGACGAGATCGAGACGGGCGAACCACGCGGCCCGGAACTGGCGGGCCGCGTGATCGCCGTCGTAACCGGCGGCCTCCAGCACGGAGACCGTGCGCTCGTCGGCGCCGTCTCCCTCGTGCCAGCCGCCCGTGCCCGCGCTGTCGACCTCGACCAGGCCGGCCAGCCCGGCCTCCTCCACGCGCGCGCGGAAGACGGACTCCGCCATCGGGGAGCGGCAGATGTTGCCGGTGCAGACGAAACAGACGCGGAAGGGCATCGGGCGCCCTCAGTCCTCGTCGGGAAGGACGATGTGCAGCGCCCAGGAGACGATCGAGATGATCAGGCCGCCCAGGACAGCGGTCCAGAAGCCCTCGACGTGGAAGCTCAGGTCGAACTTGTCGGCCAGCCACGAGGTGAGCAGCAGCATCAGGGCGTTGACCACCAGGGTGATCAGGCCGAGCGTGAGGATGAACAGCGGGAAGGTGAGCACCTTCACGAGCGGCTTGACGAGGAAGTTCACCAGGCCGAACAGGAGGGCGACGACAACCAGTGTGCCGATCTTCTTGCCCGTGCTGTCACCGGTCAGGGTGATCTTGTCGAGTATCCACACGGCCACGCCGAGAGCGCCCGCGTTGGCGATCGTCTTGACTACGAAATTCTTCATGTGTCTGATCGTGGCAGAAGAGATCGGTTACGAGCGTGGGCGAGGGCGATGAAGGCATTCCGGTTGGATGAACTGGAGGCGGAACGTGCCGCCAACGATGGCGCCTACCTGCAGTTTCTGCGCGAACGGAACATGTCGGTCGGCCTGTACGCGCTGAACGCGGGCGAGCAGGATCCACAGCAGCCCCACCGTCAGGACGAGGTCTACTTCGTGGTGAGCGGGCGCGCAGCGATCACGGTCGGCATGGAGACGACCCAGGTGGCGCGCGGCAGCGTCGTCTACGTGCCGGCCGGGGTGGCCCACAAGTTCCACCACATCAGCGAGGATCTGCGGGTCATGGTGGTCTTCTCTCCGCCCGAGAGTTGACTGCCGCCTCAGGGTTCCCTAGGGGACGGATCAGGGGAGGACAAGGGCTGCGAGGCCCCCGCCGGGCCCCCTGCCGGCCCTAGCATCGAGAGCGGAACATCGAATGTCCCGGCACGAGCGAAGGCCCCAGGCCCCGGCGGATGCGACGGGCGGAGAAGTAAGGAAAAGGGCGATGCGAGAGATCTTCGCGGGAATGCCGTGGTGGGTGAAGTGGGTCGCGGTGCCGGTCATCGCCCTCGTCGTGTTCGGCGGGCTGATAGCGACCGTCGTCGGCTTCGTCATCGGCCTGCTCTTCAAGGCGCTGGTCTTCGTCGCCCTGGTCGGCGGACTCATCTACGTCGTACGGAAGTTCATGTCGAGTTCGTCGTCGCGCAGCGACTGGTGAGAGCAGTGGGGCGGAGGGGACACGGGAGCCGGTGCCTGGGGCGGCACCGGCGCCGGTAACAGAAATCGCCGGGTCCCTCGGGCGGGGGAAGTTTCCCGTACGGGCCGTCTGTGCGCGGTGACAGGCGGTTAGAGTCCGGAATTCGACGCGGGAACGATCCCCGCGGACGGCGTATCCCCTCCTCCCGTGCCTCTCCGCACGGGCAGCCCACCGCCTTCGAGAGTGACCCTCGACATGGTCGACACCGCACCCGCGGAACCACAGGCTCCACCCGTACAACGCCGGCCCGAGCAGCGGACCCCACCACCCTCCCCGGGAGCTCGTGTCCGGCCGGCCGAGAGACCCCTGTCGACCCCAGGAACCGCGCTCGTCCCGGCGTCCGTCCCCGCGCTCGTGCCGCCTGCCGAACCGCACTCCACGGCGACCCTCATCGGTTCCGTCCAGCGGGCGATGCGGCTGCTGGAGTCCGTCGCGGCGCACGAACACGGCGCTCCGGCCAAACAACTGGCCCGCGAGACCGGCCTCGCCCTTCCGACCGCCTACCACCTGCTGCGGACACTCGTCTTCGAAGGCTATCTGCGGCGAGAGAAAGGGCTGTTCTTCCTCGGCGAGTCGGCCGAGCGGCTGGGCAGCAGCGGTGCGAGGCAGAAACGTCGCAGCGCGGTCGTGGACGCCCTCGCGCACTGGCGCGACATCATCGGCGTACCCGTGTACTACGCCGTGTACCGCGACGGCGACATCGAGGTCGTGTGCGTCTCCGACACCCCCGCGAACCCGGCGGTCGAGGAGTGGGCCGACTTCCGTGAGACCGGGCACGCGCACGCCGTCGGACAGTGCCTGCTGTCGCAGTTGGACGAGCAGGACCGCCGGGACCATCTCGACCGCCACCCCGTACAGGCGGTCACCCCCTACACGGTGCGCGACAGCCACACCCTGTTGCGCCGCCTCGACCGGATGCGGCGGATGGAACTCGTCGTGGAGCGGCAGGAGTACGCGCTGGGGACGGTCTGTGCGGCGATTCCGATCACCATCGGGGCGACGGCAGCAACTTTGGCCATTTCTCTTCCTTCCCATCAGGCTGATCGACTGCTAGACGCGGCACAGCAGTTGCAGACAGAGGTCGGAAGACTGGTCGGGTCGTTCGCGATCTCTATCAGTATCTGAAAACTCACTCCTTGTGATTCACCGTGTACTTTCAGCAAGATTCGAGCAGTATCAGAGCGATGATTCCAGGCCAGTCCACGGCAACTGACGGGGTTAGGCGATGCGCGAGTCGGTGCAGGCAGAAGTCATGATGAGCTTTCTTGTCTCGGAGGAGCTCTCCTTCCGCATTCCGGTGGAGCTGCGCTACGAGACCTGTGATCCCTACGCCGTCCGGCTGACGTTCCATTTGCCTGGCGACGCTCCTGTGACCTGGGCCTTCGGGCGTGAGCTGCTGATCGACGGCGTGGGGCGGCCATGCGGGGACGGAGATGTGCGGATCGCGCCCGCCGACACCGACGTCCTCGGCGAGGTGCTGATCCGGCTTCAGGTCGGCGGCGACCAGGCGCTGTTCCGCTCCGGGGCGGCGCCGCTGGTGGCCTTCCTCGACCGCACGGACAAGCTCGTGCCACTGGGGCAGGAGCGTTCCCTCGCCGACTTCGACGCCCACCTCGACGAGGCGCTGGACCGCATTCTGGCGGAGGAGCAGAGCGCGGGCTGAGCGGGTTCGCGGCGGGGCACGGCGGTGCTGTAACGCTTCTCCAGACGCGAGGAGAAGCTTGCAGTGGCGTCTCTTCGGGCACGGTCGTACTTCGGCGTTCGGCGCGGACCTCCCCCCAAAAAAAAGGGGGCTAGACGTCCGTCAGTGCTTGCGGCGACGGCCCTTCCCCGCGCGGGCCGCGACCGCCTGGGGCGCCGCGCCCGCTGTCGCGGCCCCTGTTCCCGGTCCGGCCACTGTTGTCGCTCCCGCAGTCAGCGGTGCCGTGCCCGGGCGGTCGGCGGAGACCATCAGGGCCGCCAGGAGCGTGGTCACCGGCACGGACGCGACCAGGCCGATCGAGCCCACCAGGGTCCGCACGATCTCCTCCGCGACGAGTTCGCTGTTGGCGACGGCCCCCACGCTGCTCTGCGCGATCGAGAAGAGCAGCAGCAGCGGCAGCGCGGCGCCCGCGTAGGCGAGGACGAGAGTGTTGACGACGGACGCGATGTGGTCGCGGCCGATACGGATGCCGGCGCGGTACAGCCCACGCCATCCCATCGTCGGGTTTGCCTCGTGGAGTTCCCAGACCGCCGATGTCTGCGTCACCGTCACATCGTCGAGGACACCCAGCGAACCGATGATGACGCCCGCGAGCAGCAGGCCGCTCATGTCGATGGACGGATACAGGCCATGGATCAGGCCGGTGTTGTCGTCAGTGTTGCCGGTCAGCGCGGCCCAGCCGATGAACAGCGAGCCGAGGACGCCGATCAGCACCAGCGAGAAGAGAGTGCCGAGCACCGCCACGGACGTACGGGCCGAGAGGCCGTGACACATGTAGAGCGCGATCAGCATGATGGCGCTGGCGCCGATCACCGCCACGAGCAGCGGATTCGAGCCCTGGAGGATCGCCGGCAGGATGAAGAAGGTCAGGACCATGAAGCTGACGGCCAGGGCGACCAGAGCCATCACCCCGCGCAGGCGTCCGACGATCACGACGGCGAGCGCGAAGATGCCGGCCAGCAGTGCCATGGGGAACCTGCGGTTCACATCGGCGACCGAGTACTGCAGGTCCTTCGGCGCCGAGGGCTCGTATGCGACCACGACCTTCTCGTCCTGGTGCAACTGCCGTGACTGGTCCGGCTGCACGATCTCCGTGAACGTACGGCCCTTGTCGTCACCGGTGTCGACCCGGATCGTCGCCCTCTTGCAGTCGCCGGTCGCCTGTTGCTGTGCCGAGGAGCCCTCGGCGGTGGACGTGTCGCCGGTCGGGGTCTCCCCCGAGGCGTTGACGGACTTGCAGTCCACCGAGACGACCTTGGTGACCGTGGCTTCCTGGGTCTGCCGATCGAAACCGACGCCCGTGCGCTGGTGCGCCGGGGCGCCCCCGGGCCACAGCACCACGAGCCCGACCACGACCGCCGCGGCGAAGGGGATCAGAATCGCCCCGATGATCTTTCGCAGGTGGACGGAGACAGGGGCGGCCGGCCCATGGCTGTGACTGTGGCCGTGCGATTGACCGCCGTTGTCATCGGGACCGTGGGCGTCACCCGGCCCGTCCCCATGTTCCCCACCACCAGGTCCGGGGCCGTGCCCACCGCCAGAACCTCCGCCGGGTCCGCCACCGTGCCCGTCGCCGGGTCCGTTCCCATGCCCATGATGCCCATGGTCGGTGTGCTGACCCGGCCCGGCTCCGTGTTCGTGCTCGCGCCCGTCACCTGCTCCGGGGCCAGGACCCCGTCTGGCGCCGGACACGGGAAGCGGGCCGAACTGGCCGGTCCCGGGCCCCTCGGCGCCGAACCCGTGGTCCGGGTCACCCGGTCCAGGACGGCCGACTCGGCCCGGGCCCGCTCCGGGCCCGTAGCCGCGATCGATCCTGCGACCGGGCCCGTACCCGGGACCCTGATTCCCTCCGGTCGCTCCGCCTGTTCCTGCTCCGGGCCCTGACACGCCACCGAGGCCGCCGGGGCCGTTGCCGGATCGCAGCCCGCGCTCCTGGCCGGGGCCGCCATTGCCACTGCCGGGTCCGGAGCCGTGCCCGGCACCGCTTCCGCGCGCCGGCTCGGAGGGCGGGTACGGGGGTCCTTGGGTCGTGGTCACCGCCCGATCATCGCAAGAACGGCAGGGGCCCTCTGTTCACCTCGCCCAAATTGACGCTAGCGTGGAGGCACCTTTGCACACGCGGGAGCTCGGAGCACCGGGCTGAGAGGGCGCTGACCTCCGTCTTAGCGATGTTTCACGTGGAACACGTGGAACGAGTGATGTTTCACATGAAACATCGGCAGACGGAATCCGCTGCGTCGACCGCTGAACCTGTTACCGGGTAATGCCGGCGTAGGGAGTAGGTCTCATGACCATCAAGGACACACGCACGCCTGCCTCCGACCAGGACGACCAGCCCACTCAGGGCGAACAGTCCCAGGGGGTCGGGAAGTCCGTCGGCTGGCACAAGGGGTATGTCGGTGGCTCGCGCCCCGACCTGCGGGTGCCGGTCCGTCAGGTGCACCTCACCAACGGGAAGTCGGTCACCCTGTACGACACGTCGGGCCCGTACACCGATCCGCAGGTCGACACGGATGTCCGCAGGGGGCTGGCGCCTCTGCGCGACAACTGGATCATCGCCCGAGGCGACACCGAGGAGTACGCGGGCCGCCCCGTCCGCCCGGAGGACGACGGGATCAAGCACACCTCGCCGCGCGGCGGCCTCCGAAACCTCGACGCGGTGTTCCCGGGAAGGCCCCGGCAGCCGCGCCGGAGCCGGAGTGGACAGGCGGTGACGCAACTCGCGTACGCCCGCCGCGGCGAGGTCACGCCCGAGATGGAGTTCGTGGCGCTCCGGGAGAACCTCGATCCCGAGGTGGTCCGCGAGGAGATCGCGGCCGGACGTGCGGTACTGCCCGCGAACGTCAACCACCCGGAGATCGAGCCGATGATCATCGGCAAGCGGTTCCTGGTGAAGGTCAACGCCAACATCGGCAACTCCGCCGTCACTTCCTCCATCGAGGAAGAGGTCGAGAAGATGACCTGGGCGACGCGCTGGGGCGCCGACACGGTCATGGACCTGTCCACCGGCCGCAACATCCACACCACCCGCGAATGGGTGCTGCGCAACTCCCCCGTTCCCATCGGCACGGTGCCGCTGTACCAGGCGTTGGAGAAGGTGGACGGCAGGGCCGAGGAACTGACCTGGGAGATCTACAAGGACACGGTCGTCGAACAGGCCGAGCAGGGCGTGGACTACATGACGGTGCACGCGGGCGTCCGCCTGGCGTACGTACCGCTCACCGCGAACCGCAAGACCGGCATCGTCTCGCGCGGTGGATCGATCATGGCGGCCTGGTGCCTGGCGCACCACAAGGAGTCGTTCCTGTACGAGAACTTCGAAGAACTGTGCGAGATCCTCGCCGCGTACGACGTCACGTACTCGCTCGGCGACGGCCTGCGCCCCGGATCGATCGCGGACGCCAACGACGAGGCGCAGTTCGCGGAGTTGCGGACGCTCGGGGAACTCAACACGATCGCGAAGCGTTTCCATGTACAGACGATGATCGAAGGCCCGGGCCACGTCCCGATGCACAAGATCAAGGAGAACATCGACCTTCAGCAGGAGATCTGTGATGAAGCTCCGTTCTATACGCTCGGCCCGCTGACGACTGACGTCGCGCCGGCGTACGACCACATCACTTCCGGCATCGGTGCCGCGATGATCGCCTGGTGGGGCACGGCCATGCTCTGCTATGTCACACCCAAGGAGCACTTGGGTCTGCCGAACCGTGACGACGTCAAGACCGGCGTCATCACCTACAAGATCGCCGCCCATGCAGCCGACCTCGCCAAGGGGCACCCAGGTGCGCAGGATTGGGATGACGCACTCTCCGACGCCCGCTTCGAGTTCCGGTGGGAGGACCAGTTCAACCTGGCCCTCGACCCGGACACAGCACGGGAGTTCCACGACGAGACCCTGCCGGCCGAGCCCGCCAAGACGGCCCACTTCTGCTCCATGTGCGGGCCGAAGTTCTGCTCGATGAAGATCAGCCAGAGCATCACAGAGCGGTTCGGCGGTACGGCGGCTGCGGATGCGACGGCGGAGGAGGTCGCTGAGGGGATGCTCCAGAAGTCGAAGGAGTTCGCGGCCAGCGGCAACCGGGTGTACCTGCCGCTCGCGGAGTGAGAAACGAGTGGAGGAGTATCGGAAGGTTCCCGTGCGAGCGGTAACGGAAGGGACAAGAACCCCCGTTCCTTGATCGTTCTGTCTACCCTCCGTGCCATGGGCGGAATCGACCTGGCCAACGGGGTAGCGGGAGCCGCAATCGGCATGGTGTTCGCAACGCTGTTCCAACAGCCGTTGCAGGACGCCTGGTTCCGGCTGCGAAGGCGATCGGTCAGTGCGGTGCGCGGGCTGCGGCAACGGGAGGAGAGCGGCACGGCCTGGCAGACGTTCTCACTCGGGCCGCTGCACACCTCCGCGCTGATCGTCGAAGGGGACGGTGACGTGGCGATCGCCCCCGAAGACGTGCATGTGCATGTCCTCGACCAGGAGGTCGCTCTCCCCGAGGAGATGGCCGGCTGGCGGGACGAGATCGAGGCGGAGAACGAGCGGCTGCGGGCGGAGGGGCGGACACCCGTGTGGAACGGCCCCCGCTACGCGGTCGAGTCGTTCGACATCTCCCGGACGGCCCTGGCCGAGCATCCGGAAGTCCACATACGTCTGCGGCCCACCGACTACTACACGTTCCTCGCCACCCAGCAGCTCGACCGCCGGCTGCCGGACGGCACGACACCTCGCAGCCGCCACCTCGACCCCGACGATCCACTGGTCGCGCCCGCCTTCCTCCAGTGCAGCTTCGGGGTGAACATCGCCGTGGTGACGGCCGACGACATGCTGGTCGTCAGCCGGCGCAGCAACCGGGTCCGGACGGGCCAGGGGTTGTGGAACTCGTCCGTCAACGAAGGGATGTCACGGCACATCGACTCCGCCGGCCGAAGCGCGCCGGAACTGCATGCGGTGGCCCGCCGCGGTATGCGCGAGGAGCTCTCGCTGGAACCCCACGAGTACTCCCTCGTGCTGCTGGCCTTCGTCGTCGACGTCGAACGGCGGCAATGGAGCGCCCACTTCTACGCCCGACTCAAGGACATCACCCGGGAGGGGCTGCAGGCCCGAATGAGCCGAGGCGCGGCCGACCGCTGGGAGCACCAGACGATCGACTACGTGCCGTTCCGGCCGGGCGATGTCGTCCGGTACATGCTGCACGCCGACCGGATCCACCGTTGGGCACCGGTCGCCCCGGCCCTGTACCACCTGGCCATGGTCCATGTGCACGGCCGTACGCCTGTGGAGCGGGCGGAGGCCCAAGTGGTCAGGCGGCTCCGATAGCCGCCCGCTCCACCTGAGTCGCTCGTCCCGCGTCCGGACCGGCCGGTCACTCCGGCGGGTGGTCCGGGCCCCCGAAGTCCGGGCTGGTGAAGTCCGGGCTGGAGAAGCTGGGGCGGTGGCCCGTCGTCGAGTCGCCCTCGGGGCTGCTGAAGCCGGGCCGGTTGTAGCCGAGCTGGGGCATGCGGCTGACGGTGGGTTGCGCGGCCGGTTTGCGGTTCATGGCCGCCGTACCGGGGTCGGCGAGGGCGTCGCGGAGGAAGGGCAGGATGCCCCGCTCCAGCAGGGCCTCGCGCCAGGCGTCCCTGGCCTGCGCGACCTCCCCGGTCAGTTCGCCGTATGCCCCGTCCTCCTCCGCCTCCGGGCTGTTGCGCAGGGCGGTGAGCAGGAGGCCGACCGCGGCGACGAGTATCGCTGCCGCGGTCACCGCGCCGAACACCCATCCGGTGGTCAGCATGGTCTGGGCGAACGCCGGCTCGGGATCGAGCATCTTGAGGATGTAGCCCACGAGCAGGAAGATCGCCGCCGCCGTGCCGGCGAGGACGGGAGCCAGGACCGCGACGACGGCGACAGCGCCCGCTCCGGCGGGCTCGGCGACAGCCTCACCCATACCGGCGACGAACCCCACCGCGCCTCTACCCGGCTCGTTCGAGCCGGATTCGTGGACGGAGGACGGGGTGGACGGCGCCGGGTGGCGCAGTTCGTCGCGGACCTTCACGTAGTGCTGGTACTCGTTCGCCGCGGCGACCGTGATGAGCGCGGTGGCGTTGAGCGCCATTGTGCGCAGTTGTTCGGGGTTCAGACGCTGACCGACGGCGGCCAGTTCCGGGCGGTCCGGGGCGGAGCGCAGCGCCTCATCGAGGATCCGCTCGTATTCCTGGCGGTCCTCGTTCAGCAGGTGCTGCGGAACGCTGTTCATGTGCATCCCCCGATGCTCCGTAGGGCTTGGGGCTCGGCATGCTGACGAGCCGTCGGGCAGAAACGGAGGGGAGCCTGCTACGGATAAGCCGATGGTAGAGCGGCGACGGCGCGCCGTGACAGGGGGTTTGAAGAAATTACCGTGTGACAGTCCCCCGCCCGATGCGGTTCTTGGTCGCGGGACGGCTGCCCGGGGAACGCCCGGACACCCGTCAGAGATCCAGCGGAAGCTCCTGGACCAGCAGTTTTCCGGCCATGGTCACGCCGCCGTCCATCGCGATGGCGAGTCCCTCGGCATAGACGTGCGGATGTTCGATGTTCGGACCGGAGTTGTCCTCGCCGTCGTCCTCGGTGCCGACATCACCCACCAGATAGGGGATGGGACTGTGCCCGTGCACGATGCGGGCGCCGCCGTAGGTGTCGAGGAGGGAGCGTACGGCCTCCACTCCGCCCTCGTCGCGGAAGGAGAAGCGCTTGGTGAACTTGCGGAACAGATCCCACACCTCGTCCGCGTCGTTGCGGGTGATCGTCTCGCGGACGGTGTCGTTGACCGCCTCGATCGAGTCGCCGTAGTCGAGGTAGGCGGTGGTGTCGGAGTGCACGAGCAGGTGTCCGTCGACCTCCTCGATCGCGTCGAGGCGGGCCATCCACTGGAGGTGGTGGTCCTGAAGCCGGTCCATGTCGGTCTTCTGGCCGCCGTTCAGCAGCCAGGCCGCCTGGAAGGTGGCCGTACCCGCGCCGGAGTTGACGGGGGTGTCACCGAACCGCTTGGCGCCCAGTAGCAGCAGCTCGTGGTTGCCCATGAGGGCCTTGCAGTAGCCGCCGGCCGCGGCTGCCTCGGCGGACAGCCGCATGACCAGGTCGATGACGCCGATGCCGTCCGGACCGCGGTCGGTGAAGTCGCCGAGGAACCAGAGCCGGGCGGTGCCCGCGGACCAGTTGCCCGCGCTGTCGATCAGGCCCTGTTCCTGGAGGGCGCCGATCAGTTCGTCGATGTATCCGTGGACGTCCCCGACGACGAACAGAGGACCCGGGCCTTCGGCGGCCAGGGCCGCGGGATCGACGGTCACCTGAAGCGTGTCACCGCGGTTGATCACCGGCAGGTCGCGTTGGGTCGGTGTGTATCCGTCGGGGTGTTCCTCCAGGTCGGACAGGGTCTGCGCGCTCTCCTCGGTCTCCTGGACGTCGGTGTCGGCCGCGCCGACGGTGACGTCCCCGGGGACCGCGCCGTCAGCGTGCGGACCGGCCTCATGGACGTACGCGGGCACCCGGAAGTCGCGCAACGTCGCCGTCCGCGTCACCTCGGGTCCCTGACCGGCCCCCTGAGTCATCGACCCCTCCACCATCGCGCCGCATCTGCACCGCATCGGACTGCCTGGTCGCAGCGGCCCGCGGTGTCGTGGGCCCATCATAGGAATGCGGATCGCGCCATGTGATGACCCAGGGGTGGTGAATCAGCGAAAGAGCCCAGTTCACCGCGGCTTTCGCCCCGATTCGGAAGGGCTTTCCCGTACGGGCCCGCCCCGGACTCCCTGCTTCGAACCTCGGACATCGAACGCTTCGTACGATCATGACACCGGCGCCAGTGAACTGTCCCGACGCCGGTGTCCCGCGTTCCTGAACGGGGCCGGCTCCCGTTTCCCCTACGGGGCCGACCCCTCGTACGGCCCCGCTCCCCGGGCGCCCGCCCCGCACAAGCCCGCTTCCCCGCCCCTCACCACCGCCCCTGGGTCACCCTTGCTCCGGTGACCGCGGCGGACTGACCGTCGTGCGTGGCGGACGGCGCTGCGAGGACGTCCGCACGATCAGTTCGGTCGGTATCACCTGCTCGACCGGCAGGTCCGAGTCGACGTTCTCGATGGCGTCGATCAGGAGCTGGACCACCGCCGTGCCGATGCGGCGCGGCTTCAGGGAGAGCGTGGTGATCGGCGGCTCCGTGGTGGCGTACACCGTGGACTCGCTGCAGCAGACCAGCAGGAGGTCGTCCGGGACGCGCAGGCCGTAGCGGCGGGCCGCGGCCAGCAGGTCGGTGCCGTTCGGGTCGAAGAGGCCGTAGACGGCGTCCGGGCGGTCCGGGCGGGCCAGCAGCCGGTCGGCGGCGAGGGCGCCCGCACACGGGTCGTGGGCCGGGTAGGCCTCGTACACCGGGTCCTGGCCGACCCGCTCGCACCAGTGCAGGTAGGCCGTGGTCGAGAGGTGGGTGTAGGTGTCGGTGGAGGTCCCCGTCAGCAGGCCGATGCGGCGGGCGCCGGCGGCGGCCAGGTGGTCGAGGATGCCCAGGACCGCCGCCTCGTGGTCGTTGTCGACCCACGCGGTGACCGGGAGCGAGCCGGCCGGGCGGCCGTCGGAGACGACGGGCAGTCCCTGCCGGACGAGTTCGGTGACCACCGGGTCCTGGTCCGACGGGTCGATGACGACCGTGCCGTCCAGGGCCACGTTCGACCACACGTCGTGGCGTGAGGTCGCGGGGAGGATGACCAGGGCGTAGCCCCGGGCGAGCGCGGCCGACGTGGCGGCCCTCGCCATCTCCGCGAAGTACGCGAACTCGGTGAAGGTGAAAGGTTCATCCCCGTACGTCGTCACGGTCAGACCGATCAGACCGGACTTGCCGGTACGGAGGGTCCGGGCCGCGGCCGACGGGCGGTAGCCCAGCCGGTCCGCGACCTCACGGACATGGCGGCGGGTGGCGTCCGGGAGCCGGCCCTTTCCGTTGAGGGCGTCTGAGACGGTCGTGATCGAGACGCCGGCGGCGGCGGCCACGTCTCTGATGCCTGCCCGGCCCGGCCGACTGCCTCTTCGGGTTGTCTCCGCGCGGCTCACCTGGTGCTTCCCTGCTGCTGTCATGGCGAGCCGATAGTAGGGCTCATGCGGTGGGGTAGTGCGGACGCATATGCAGCCGTTGACAGGCACGTTTCTGCATGGTCCAAAGTGAGTAACTACCTTAGAAAGAAAGTCAGTTGGGCAATATTACTGCCCTATCGGACTTGTCGGCGTGCATAGGCCTGCCAAGTGACCGATGTTTCGAAGAGGTCTCAACTCACCTCTTCGAGGGATGCGCGCCACGGCGTGAGCCACCGGCGCGTGCCGAGAAGCGTGATGCGCCCCCCGATTCGTACAACTTTGCACGTTGATACACCCGGTGCTCATGGGACGGGCGGGGCAGGTGGGACAGGCGGGGCGGTCGACGGAGGGGTGCACGCGGTGCGCCGGAAGCTCCCGGATGATGGCCGACCCGTACGCAGGGACGCCGAATCCTCATAAGGTGAGAAGCATTGGTACCCGGTAACCGGCAGCGGGTGGCCGTGCTGAGCCGGTGGTGGTCACGAGGAGGACTGCGGTGAGCGAGACGAGCCCCAAGCTGCGCGCCGAGCTGGAGGGTATCCCCACCTACAAGCCGGGCAGGCCGGCCGCGACCGACGGTCCGGTGGCCTACAAGCTGTCCTCGAACGAGAACCCGTACCCACCTCTGCCGGGTGTGCTGGAGAGCGTGACGGCCGCGGCCGGGGCCTTCAACCGCTACCCGGACATGGCCTGTACGGAGCTCATGAGCGAGCTGGCCGAACGTTTCGCCGTGCCGGTCTCCCACGTCGCCACCGGCACCGGCTCGGTCGGTGTCGCGCAGCAGCTGATCCAGTCCACCAGCGGGCCCGGGGACGAGGTGATCTACGCCTGGCGGTCCTTCGAGGCCTATCCGATCATCACGCAGATCAGCGGCGCCACGTCCGTCAAGGTCCCGTTGACGCCCGGGGACGTGCACGACCTCGACGCGATGGCGGAGGCGATCACCGACCGGACCCGGCTGATCTTCGTGTGCAACCCCAACAACCCGACGGGGACGGTCGTACGGCGGGCCGAGCTGGAGCGGTTCCTGGACCGGGTGCCCAGTGATGTGCTGGTGGTGCTCGACGAGGCGTACAAGGAGTTCGTACGCGATGTCGAGGTGCCGGACGGAGTCACGCTCTACCGGGACCGGCCGAACGTCTGTGTGCTGCGGACCTTCTCCAAGGCGTACGGCCTCGCCGGACTCCGGATCGGGTTCGCGATCGCCCACGAGCCGGTGGCGGCGGCGCTGCGCAAGACGGCGGTGCCGTTCGGGGTGAGCCAGCTCGCCCAGGACGCGGCCGTGGCCTCGCTTCGGGCCGAGGACGCGCTGTTCGGGCGGGTCGGTTCCCTGGTGTCCGAGCGCACCCGGGTGGTCGACGGTCTGCGCGGCCAGGGCTGGACGGTGCCCGAGACACAGGCGAACTTCGTGTGGCTGCGGCTGGGGGAGCGCACCGTGGACTTCGCGGCGGTGTGTGAGCGGGCCGGGGTCGTCGTCCGGCCGTTCCCGGGCGAGGGGGTCCGGGTGACGATCGGGGAGACCGAGGCGAACGACGTCTTCCTCAAGACGGCGGAGGTGCTCCGCAAGGAGCTCTAGTCCCGCTCTGGTCCAGGGTCGCGAGCGTCGGCACCCGACGCGCTCATGGACTGCCCATCTCCTGCCTGACCGGCCCTTTCTTGTCAAGTGCCGGTCAGGTCTCGTTTAGGGACCCCCCACCTCTCCAAGGTCGAACGGGCATGCGCCATAATTGCTTGTGAATGTGAACGCGTTCACAAGCGCGTCCCGTTTGTTCCTCTCGTGCGGGTCGGCGACAGGGACAAACCGCCGCAATGATCACAGCTTGTAAGGAGGAGATGTGGAAATCGCTCTGGCGCCGGAGACTCTGGCCCGATGGCAGTTCGGCATCACCACCGTCTACCACTTCCTGTTCGTCCCGCTGACGATCTCCCTCGCCGCGCTCACCGCCGGCCTGCAGACCGCCTGGGTCCGCACGGAGAAGGAGAAGTACCTCAGGGCCACCAAGTTCTGGGGCAAGCTCTTCCTGATCAACATCGCCATGGGTGTCGTCACCGGCATCGTGCAGGAGTTCCAGTTCGGCATGAACTGGTCCGACTACTCACGCTTCGTCGGCGATGTCTTCGGCGCCCCGCTCGCCTTCGAGGCGCTGATCGCCTTCTTCTTCGAGTCCACCTTCATCGGGCTGTGGATCTTCGGCTGGGACAAGCTGCCCAAGAGGATCCACCTGGCCTGTATCTGGATGGTCTCGATCGGCACGATTCTGTCGGCGTACTTCATCCTCGCGGCCAACTCCTGGATGCAGCACCCCGTCGGCTACCGGATCAACGAGCAGAAAGGGCGCGCCGAACTCACCGACTTCTGGCTGGTCCTCACCCAGAACACCGCGCTCACCCAGGTCTTCCACACCCTTTCCGCGGCCTTCCTCACGGGTGGCGCCTTCATGGTCGGCATCGCCGCCTTCCATCTGACGCGCGGGAAGCACATCGAGGTGATGAAGACCTCGCTGCGGCTCGGCCTGGTCACCGTCGTCATCGGCGGTCTGCTGACCGCGGTCAGCGGTGACTTCCTCGGCAAGGTCATGTTCAAGCAGCAGCCGATGAAGATGGCCGCCGCCGAAGCCCTCTGGGACGGCGAGGCGCCCGCGCCCTTCTCCGTCTTCGCCTACGGCGACGTCGAGGCCGGCCACAACAAGGTCGCCATCGAGATCCCCGGTCTGCTGTCCTTCCTCGCCAACGACGACTTCAGCTCGTACGTCCCGGGCATCAACGACGTCAACAAGGCCGAGCAGGAGAAGTTCGGGCCCGGCGACTACCGGCCCAACATCCCGGTCGCCTACTGGGGCTTCCGCTGGATGATCGGCTTCGGTATGACGTCCTTCACGATCGGGCTGGCCGGCCTGTGGCTGACCCGCAAGAAGTTCATGCTGCCGCAGCATCTGCGCGTCGGCGACGACGAGGTGCCCCACCTGTCGCTGCTGCCCGGCAGGGCGCTCGGCCCGGCGCTCACCAAGTGGTACTGGCGCATCGCGATCCTCACCCTGGGCTTCCCGCTGATTGCCAGTTCCTGGGGCTGGATCTTCACCGAGATGGGCCGCCAGCCGTGGGTCGTGTACGGCATCTTCCAGACCCGGGACGCGGTCTCCCCCGGCGTCTCGCAGTGGGAGATCCTCACCTCGATGATCGTCTTCACCTCGCTCTACGCGATTCTCGCCGTCATCGAGGTCAAGCTCCTCGTGAAGTACGTCAAGGCAGGGCCGCCGGAACTGACCGAGGCCGACCTCAACCCGCCCACGAAGATCGGTGGCGACCCTCAGGACGCCGACAAGCCGATGGCCTTCTCCTACTAGGCCCAGGGAGCTGGAATCGCCATGGAACTTCACGACGTCTGGTTCGTCCTCATCGCCGTCCTGTGGACCGGCTACTTCTTCCTGGAGGGTTTCGACTTCGGGGTCGGCGTCCTGACCAAGCTGCTCGCCCGCGACCGGCCCGAGAAGCGGGTCCTCATCAACACCATCGGACCCGTCTGGGACGGCAACGAGGTGTGGCTGCTCTCGGCGGGCGGTGCGACCTTCGCCGCCTTTCCCGAGTGGTACGCCACCCTCTTCTCCGGTTTCTACCTGCCGCTGCTGCTCATCCTGGTCTGCCTGATCGTGCGGGGCGTCGCCTTCGAGTACCGCGTCAAGCGGCCCGAGGAGAACTGGCAGCGAAACTGGGAGACCGCGATCTTCTGGACCTCACTCCTCCCGGCGTTCCTCTGGGGCGTGGCCTTCGCCAACATCGTGCGCGGGGTGAAGATCGACGCGGACTTCGAGTACGTCGGCAGTCTCGCCGATCTGCTCAACCCGTACGCGCTGCTCGGCGGCCTGGTCACCCTGTCGCTGTTCACCTTCCACGGCACGGTGTTCGTCGGTCTCAAGACCGTCGGGGACATCCGGGAACGGGCGCGGAAACTGGCCGTTCGCGTCGGACTCGTGACCGCTGTCGTCGCGCTCGCGTTCCTGACCTGGACCCAGGCCGACAAGGGTGACGGGGGCTCCCTGGCCGCGGCAGTCGTGGCTGTGCTCGCGCTCGTCGCCGCACTCGGGGCGGCATGGAAGGGACGTGAGGGCTGGGCGTTCGCGTTCTCCGGGGTCACCATCGTGGCCGCAGTCGCGATGCTGTTCCTGACGCTCTTCCCGAACGTCATGCCGTCCTCGCTCAACGCGGACTGGAACCTCACGGTCACCAACGCCTCGTCGAGTCCGTACACGCTGAAGATCATGACGTGGTGTGCGGGGATCGCCACCCCCGTGGTCCTGCTCTACCAGGGCTGGACGTACTGGGTGTTCCGCAAGCGGATCGGCACGCAGCACCTCGCCGACGCCCCGCACTGAGTCGTCTCTGTCTGCTTAGTCTGCGGCAGGTGGTTTCGCGATGTTTCACGTGAAACATCGCGAAACCACCTCTCTGGACCGAAGGGCATGTTTCACGTGAAACCAATCGATCCGCGCCTCCTCCGGTACGCCGGTGCCACGCGTCGCTTCCTACTTGCGGTCGTCGGTCTCGGTGTCGTCGGCGCGGGGCTGGTCATCGCGCAGGCCATGCTCATCGCCGAGGTGGTGGTCGGTGCCTTCCAGCACGGGCTGTCGGTCACTGAACTCCGTACACCCCTTCTGCTGTTGGTGGCTGTCGCCGGTGGCCGGGCGGTGGTCTCCTGGCTCACCGAGCTGGCCGCTCACCGGACAAGCGCCGCAGTGAAGTCGGAGCTTCGCAGGCGGTTGCTGGAGCGGGCCGTCGCGCTCGGCCCCGGGTGGCTGAGCGGGCAGCGGACCGGGTCGCTGGTCGCCCTCGCCACGCGGGGGGTGGACGCGCTGGACGACTACTTCTCGCGCTATCTGCCGCAGTTGGGGCTCGCGGTGGTGGTGCCCGTGGCCGTGCTGGCGCGGATCGTCACCGAGGACTGGGTGTCCGCCGCGATCATCGTCGGTACCCTGCCGCTCATTCCGGTCTTCATGATGCTGATCGGCTGGGCCACGCAGTCCCGGATGGACCGCCAGTGGCGGCTGCTGTCCCGGCTGTCGGGCCACTTCCTGGATGTTGTGGCCGGGCTGCCGACCCTGAAGGTGTTCGGCCGGGCCAAGGCGCAGGCCGAGTCCATCCGGCGGATCACCGGCGAGTACCGGCAGGCCACGATGGGGACCCTGCGGATCGCCTTCATCTCGTCCTTCGCGCTGGAACTCCTGGCGACACTGTCCGTGGCGCTGGTCGCGGTGACCATCGGTATGCGGCTCGTGCACGGCGAGATGGACCTGTACATCGGGCTCGTCATTCTCATCCTCGCGCCGGAGGCGTATCTGCCGCTGCGGCAGGTGGGCGCCCAGTTCCACGCGGCGGCGGAGGGGCTGGCCGCGGCAGAGGAGATCTTCGCCGTACTGGAGACGCAGGTGCCGGAGTCCGGGACCGGGGCGGTGCCGGAGGGCGGAGTGGCCTTCGAGGGCGTCACGGTCAGGTATCCCGGGCGCTCGGTGGACGCGGTGGCCGACGTCTCGTTCGCTGTCGGGGCCGGCGAGACGGTCGCGCTCGTCGGGCCGAGCGGCGTCGGCAAGTCGACGCTGCTGCACGCACTCCTCGGGTTCGTCCGGCCCACGGAGGGACGTGTGTCGGTCGGCGGTGCTGACCTCGCGGGTGTCGACCTGGAGCAGTGGCGTTCGCGGGTGGCCTGGGTGCCCCAGCGGCCTCATCTGTTCGCCGGGTCGATCGCCGAGAACGTACGGCTGGCCCGGCCCGACGCCGACGACACCGCCGTACGGAGGGCGCTGGCCGACGCCGGAGCGCTGGAGTTCGTGGACGCGCTGCCCGAGGGCGTCCACGCGCTGCTCGGTGAGGAGGGGGCCGGACTCTCCGCCGGGCAGCGGCAACGGCTCGCACTGGCCCGGGCGTTCCTCGCGGACCGGCCGGTGCTGCTGCTCGACGAGCCGACGGCCGCGCTGGACGGGGAGACCGAGGCCGAGGTCGTGGCCGCCGTGCGGCGCCTTGCCGTGGGACGGACGGTGCTGCTGATCGTGCACCGACCGGCGCTGCTGGGGGTCGCGGACCGGGTGGTGCGGCTGGCGGATGCTGTGCGCCCGGCTCAGTTGCCTGGGCACGAGCAGGCCGGCGGATACCTCGGAGGTGACGGACTCCTCGGGGACGGTCCACGCAGTGCTCTGCTCCCCGTGCTCGACGAGGAAGTACTCGTACCCGCCGCTCCCACCGGGCGGCTCGGTGTGCTCGCGCGGGTGCGGGCCATGTCCGGGGCCCGGCGCGGGCGGCTCGGGCTCGCGCTGCTGCTCGGGAGTCTCGCGCTCGGCAGTGCCGTCGGGCTCATGGCGACCTCCGGGTGGCTCATCTCGCGGGCCTCGCAGCAGCCGCCCGTGCTGTATCTGATGGTCGCCGTGACGGGCACGCGGGCCTTCGGGATCGGGCGCGCCGTCTTCCGGTACGCCGAGCGGCTGGTGTCGCACGACGCCGTGCTGCGGATGCTGGCCGACACCCGGGTGGCCGTCTACCGGCGCCTGGAGAGGCTGGCGCCCGCCGGACTGCGGACGGCCCGGCGCGGCGACCTGCTGTCGCGGCTCGTGGCCGATGTCGACGCCCTCCAGGACTACTGGCTGCGCTGGCTGCTGCCCGCCGGGGCCGCCCTGGTCGTCTCGGCCGCCTCCGTCGGGTTCACGGCGTGGCTGCTGCCGGAGGCCGGGGCCGTCCTCGCCGCCGGGCTGCTCGCCGCCGGTGTCGGCGTCCCCCTCGTGACCAGTGCCGTGGCACGGCGTGCGGAACGCCGGCTCGCCCCGGCCCGCGGGGCACTGGCCACGCATGTGGCCGACCTGCTCACCGGCACCGCCGAGTCGACGGTCGCGGGCGCTCTGAACGGACGTACCGAGCAGGTTCGGCGGGCCGACTCGGTGCTCACCGGGATCGCTTCGCGCGCGGCCACCGCCACCGCCCTCGGCGACGGGCTCACCGCGCTGCTGTCCGGACTGACGGTCGCGGTCACCGCCCTCGTCGGCGCCCGGGCGGTCGCCGACGGGCGGCTCGACGGAGTGGTGACGGCCGTTGTCGTCCTCACTCCCCTGGCCGCCTTCGAGGCGGTCCTCGGGCTGCCGCTCGCCGTGCGGTACCGGCAGCGGGTGCGCAGGAGCGCCGAGCGCGTGTACGAGGTCCTGGACGCGCCCGAGCCCGTACGGGAACCCGAGGTGCCACTCCCCGCGCCGCTGTCGCCGTTCCCTGTCGTCGTCAGGGCGTTGGCGGCCCGCCATGCCGGACAGGACCGGGACGCCCTCGCCCGCCTCGACCTCACCCTCGACGAAGGGCGCAGGGTCGCCGTCGTCGGTCCCTCCGGGTCCGGCAAGACGACGCTCGCCCAGGTGCTCCTGCGGTTCCTGGACGCGGACGCCGGCTCCTACACGCTGGGCGGGGTGGACGCGCACGCGCTGGACGGCGACGACGTACGGCGGCTGATCGGGCTGTGCGCCCAGGACGCCCACCTCTTCGACAGCTCCGTGCGCGAGAACCTGCTGCTGGCGAGGAAGGACGCGACCGAGGACGACCTGCGGGGCGTCCTCGCGCGGGCGCGGCTGCTGGACTGGGCCGACTCGCTGCCCGACGGCCTCGACACGCTGGTCGGCGAGCACGGGGCGCGGCTGTCCGGCGGACAGCGGCAGCGGCTGGCGCTCGCCCGGGCGCTGCTCGCCGACTTCCCGGTGCTCGTGCTCGACGAACCCGCCGAACACCTGGACCTGCCGACCGCCGACGCGCTCACCGCCGATCTGCTGGCCGCGACCGAGGGCCGTACGACGCTGCTCATCACCCACCGGCTGGCCGGTCTCGACGCCGTGGACGAGGTCATCGTGCTGGACGGCGGTCAGGTCGTGCAGCGCGGGACGTTCGAGGAGCTGGTCGCCGTCGAGGGGCCGCTGCGGGCGATGGCGGAGCGGGAGGCGGAGTCCGAGCACCTGGCATCGGCAGCGGTGGTGCATTGAGCCCTTGCTCGGTACGGGGTCCCGGCGGCTCGACTTTCGTGGACAAAGCGCACTAATTAGGCTCGTGGGATGTCCGACCTACCACTTCGCCCCGAGCCGTGCGTGCCGCAACTGCTGGAAGCCATGCGGGCCGTCGGGACCGGGCTCGGGCCGCATGCCACGCTGGAGCGGATCTGCGCGACGGCCACTGCCCTGGTGGACGCGGGGCATGTGGCCATCCGAGTCCTCGCCGAGGACGGCACGGGCTTCACCGACCTCGTTCACCACGGAGCCGACGAGGAGAGCGTCCGCCAGGTCGAGCCGATCCGGGTGCACGGCGAGGTCTTCGGGAACCTGTACCTCGGTGCCAAGCGCGGCGGAGGGCCCTACACCGAGCACGACCTGACCCTGGTCAGGGTGCTGGCCACCGAGGCGGGCATCGCCATCGGCAACGCCCGTCTGTACGAGGCCGCCCGGCAGCGCGAGCGCTGGATCGACGGGTCCGTGGCCGTGACCACCGCGCTGCTCTCGGGCGGCGACATCGGCGTCTCGCTGCGGATCGTCGCCGAACAGGCACGCCGGCTTTCCGGAGCCGCGGCCGGGATCGTGCTGCTGCCCGCGGACTCGGGCGGTCTGGAGATCGTCGCCGTGGACGCGGAAAGCCCCTCCGGCGCGCTCGGAGTGATCATCCCGCCGGAGAGCGACATCGTCGCCGAACTCCTCGACGGCGAGCCGGTGTTCGTCGCCGACGCGGCCACCGACCCCCGCCTGGCCATCGGCAACGGCCTCACCAGCGACTACGGGCCCACCCTGCTGCTGCCCCTGCAGAGCGACGGCCGCGTCGTCGGCAGCCTCGCCATGCCCCGCGCGCGGGGAGAGCGCGCGTTCACGGAGACGGAGCGCGCGCTCGCCGTCCAGTTCGCCGCACAGGCCGCGCTCGCGCTGATGATGGCCGAGGCCCAGCGCGACCGGGAACGGCTCGCGGTGTACGAGGACCGCGACCGGATCGCCCGTGACCTGCACGACCTCGTCATCCAACGGCTGTTCGCCACCGGGATGATGCTGGAGAGCGCCCAGCGCGGGCCGGTCGCGCCCGAGGTACGGGACGGCGTCGGCAGGGCCGTCGACGAACTCGATGTCACCATCCAGGAGATCCGTACCGCGATCTTCGCGCTCCAGGACGATCCCGGGGAGATCCCGTCCGAGCTGTCCACACGGGTGGAGCGGGAGATCCACATGGCCGCCGTGGCGCTCGGCTTCCAGCCCTCGCTCCGGGTGGTCGGCCCGGTCGACACCGATGTCGGCGAGCTGACCGGCAAAAACCTCGTCGCCGCCCTGCGTGAGGGACTGTCCAACGCCTTCCGTCACGCTGGGGCGTCCCGCATCGATGTGGTGGTCGACGCGAACGCGACCCTGCCGGACGGCCGACGGGGCGTCCGGCTGACCGTCGCCGACGACGGTGTCGGCATCCCCGAGGGCGGCCGGCGCAGCGGCCTCAGGAACCTGAAACGGCGCGCCGAGTCCCTGGGCGGCGACAGCGGTCACGGACCCGGCAGCGGCCCGGCCGGCGCCGGTACGACGGTGACGTGGCAGGCGCCGTACTGAGCCCGTCACAGCCCTTCTTGTGAGCCGTTCGTGGCAACGGGTCCCCCAGGCGTACGACTTGAACAGGCACCGAGGACGGTTTGCGGTACACGATCGCTGACATGGGATCACGTCGCCGCCACCCGCTGCTCGTTCCGGCACTGCTGTGCGCGCTCGCGGTCCTGGTCGCGCGGCCCACGGCGGCTTCGGGCGAAGGCGCGGACCCCGGACCGGACTCCGGTACGGACTCGGGTCTCAGCACCGAGGTGACCCGGCTGTACGCGGATGCCGCCGTGGTGACGAGGCAGTACGAGGCCGGACGGCGCGAGGCCGAGGTGGAGGGCGCCAGAGCCCGGCGGTACGAGGAACTCCTCACCCGGGAACGGCGCGACATCGCCGTCCTGCACGAGGACCTGGGCCGGATCGCACGCGGCCAGTACCGCAGCGGAGGTGGCCTGCCCCTCACCGCGCAGATGCTGCTCGCGGACAGTCCCGACGAGCTGATGCGTGGTCAGCGGGCTGTGTGGCAGGCCGATCTCGCCGTCAACAACGCGATCGACAAGAGCCGGCGCGCGGAGGCCCGGCTCGCCGCCGACGAGGCGAAGGCGGCGGCGCAGTGGCAGACGCTGGAGCGCAGGAACGGCGAACTCGCCGAGCTGAAGCGCTCGATCGAGGCGAAACTCGAAGAGGCCCGCTGGACTCTCCAGGGCCGGGCCGACGCCTCGGTGGCGGCGGGCTCGTGCCGGGGCGCCGTCCGGCTCGACCAGCCGGACCCCGGGACCATGCCGGAATACGTCACGCCCGTGGAGACGTACGAGCTCTCCGCGAGTTTCGGCAGCGGCGGCGACCGATGGGCCAACGGGCACACCGGGCAGGATTTCGCGGTACCGATCGGCACCCCGGTGCGCGCGGTCGGCGCCGGCACGGTGGTGTCGGTGTCCTGCGGAGGCGCCTTCGGCATCGAGATCGTGATCGAGCACGCCGACGGCTACTACACGCAGTACGCGCACCTCGCCGCCATCACCGTCGACCAGGGGCAGCGGGTGACTCCGGGCCAGTGGATCGCCCAGACCGGCACGACCGGCAACTCGACCGGCCCCCACCTGCACTTCGAGGTACGCGTGACACCCGAACTGGGGTCGGGGGTGGACCCGGCGGCGTGGCTGGCGGAGCGCGGGGTGCCGTTGTAGGAGCGGCCCTCGTGCGGCGGCACTCTCAGAGGCGTTCCGCGAGCAGCCGCTCGATCACGACGGCCACCCCGTCCTCGTTGTTGGGCGCGGTCCGTCCCGAGGCCGCCGCGACGACATCGGGATGCGCGTTGCCCATCGCGTACGACCGGCCCGCCCAGGTGAGCATCTCCACATCGTTCGGCATGTCCCCGAAGGCGACGACCTCCTCGGACGAGATGCCCCGCTCGGCGCAGGACAGGGCCAGCGTGCTCGCCTTGGAGACGCCCGGTCCGCTGATCTCCAGCAGGGCGCTGGGGCTGGAGCGGGTGACGGTGGCACGGTCGCCGATCGCGAGCCGGGCGGTGGCGAGGAACACGTCGGGGTCCATCGTGTGGTGGAAGGCGAGGATCTTCAGCACGGGCTCACCGTCGCTCGGGCCGCCCGGGGCCAGCAGCTTCTCGGCGGGTGCCCGGTTGTCCGGCACCTCCATGTGCAGCTTCGGATACTCCGGCTCCTGGTGGAAGCCGTACGTCTGCTCCACGGCGTACACGGTCCCCGGCGCGGCGTCACGCAGCAGGCGTACGGCGTCCAGCGCGTTGTCCCTGGCCAGCTCCCGCACCTTCACGAAACGGTGGGCGCCGGGGCCGCCGTGCAGGTCGACCACCGCTGCGCCGTTGCCGCAGATCGCCAGGCCGTGACCGTGGACGTGCTCGCTGACGACGTCCATCCAGCGGGCCGGACGGCCCGTGACGAAGAAGACCTCGACGCCCGCTGCCTCGGCGGCGGCCAGGGCGGCCACCGTACGCGGGGACACCGACTTGTCGTCGCGCAGCAGTGTGCCGTCGAGGTCGGTGGCGATCAGCCGGATCGGGAGGGCGGCGGCGGGGGTCTCGGGCTCTCTGGTCGCTGAGGTCACCAGCCCATTCTCGCGTATGTCCGCGCCCGGCTGTTCGGCGCTCCGCTCAGGTGAGTGGCCGCCCCGACCGGTGCTGCGTCAGCGAAGCTGCGCCGGTGCCTCCGTGGCGATGCGCTCGAAGACCTGCTCGTCCGCCGCGAAGTAGGAGTCGGGGATGGGCCAGTGGATCACGATCTCGGTGAAGCCCAGCTCCCGGTGCCGGCCCGCGAAGTCGACGAACGCGTCCACCGACTCCAGCGGACGCCCCCGGTCCGGGGTGAACCCGGTGAGCAGGATCCTGTCGAGTCCGCGCATGTCCCGGCCGATCGCGGCGCAGGCGTCGGCCAGCTTCTCGGCCTGTCCGCGCAGGGCCTGGACCGACTGCTCGGGTGTGCCGTTCTCGTACAACCGCGGGTCGCCGGTCGTCACCCAGGCCTGGCCGTACCGTGCGGCGAGCTTCAGCCCGCGCGGTCCGGTGGCGGCCACCGCGAAGGGCAGCCGGGGCCGCTGTACACAGCCCGGGATGTTGCGCACCTCGTGGGCGGAGTAGTAGTCGCCCTGGTACGAGACGCCTTCCTTGCCGTCCTCGGTCAGCAGCTTGTCGAGGAGCGTGACGAACTCGCCGAACCGGTCGGCGCGCTCCCGGGGTGTCCACGAATCCTGGCCCAGGGCAGTGGCGTCGAAGCCGGTGCCGCCCGCGCCGATGCCCAGGGTGATCCGGCCGTTCGACACGTCGTCGAGGGAGATCAGCTCCTTGGCCAGCGTCACCGGGTGCCGGAAGTTGGGCGAGGTCACGAGGGTGCCCAGGCGCAGCCTGTCGGTGACGGCGGCGGCTGCCGTGAGCGTGGGCACGGCGCCGAACCACGGGCCGTCCCGGAAGGTGCGCCAGGACAGGTGGTCGTACGTGTACGCGGTGTGGAAGCCGAGCTGTTCCGCGCGCTCCCAGGCCGAACGCCCGCCCTCGTGCCAACGGCGGTACGGCAGGATGACGGTGCTCAGGTGCAGGCTCATGGTTGAGAGCCTAGGCGCCGTTCATGTTTCACGTGAAACAGTCACCCGGCGGTCGAGGGAACGCTCACCGGATGCGGCTGCTGAGCCATGGGCTGAGGCCGAGCAGCGGGATGTACTCCTTGTACGTGCGGTCGCCGGGCAGCGGTACCACCAGGTGGCGGGTGGGCGGGAAGCGGCGGGCCGCGACGAACGCGAGGCCGTCGTAGACGGAGCGAAGGAAGGCGGGCACGTCGTCGCGCGGAATGTCGTGGCACTCGACGCCCTCGACGGTGATCAGCGCGTCGTCGTCGGGGAAGAGGCGGACGGTCACCCGGGGGACTCCGCCGAACTCGGCGAGCGCCTCGTGCGGGAGCGAGCCGTCCGGGTCCGTGGTGACGCCGATGCCCGCAGCCGTGCGCCGGGAGGTCTGGTCGGCGCCGATGTCGTGGCCGACCTCGATCTCGCGGGAGTACTCGGCGGCGAGGGCGCGCAGGGCGGTGACGGCGGCCTCGGTGCTGGGCAGGTGGTCCATGCCCCCGATCATGCCGGGGCCCGGGGCCCGGGGCCCGGTGCCGTGGGTGGGTCAGCGCGGGCCGGAGAAGCGCAGATAACGCGGTGGTACGGCCTCGGTGAGCCAGACGCCGTTCGCGCTCACGTGGAAGAGGTGACCGTCGCGGTGCATGGCGGCCGAGTCCACGGAGAGCACGACCGGCCGGCCCCGGCGGGCGCCGACCCGGGTCGCGGTCTCACGGTCGGGCGAGAGGTGCACGGCATGCCGGTTCATGGGCCGCAGGCCCTCGTCGCGGATCGCGTCCAGGAAGCGGTCCACCGTGCCGTGGTAGAGGTACGGCGGCGGGGTCGCCGGGGGCAGCCCGAGGTCGACCTCGACACTGTGGCCCTGACTGGCCCGGATCCGGGTGCCGTCGATCGCGAACCGCTTCTTGTCGTTGGCGGCGACCACGTGATCCAGTTCCTCCCGGGTGAACCGGAAGTGGTGAGCCGTGGCAGCCGCGATCAGCGTGTCGATCTCCACCCAGCCGGCCTCGTCGAGCGCGAGCCCGATCCGCTCCGGCTGGTGCCGCAGATGCTTCGACAGGTACTTCGACACCTTCACGGTGCGTCTTTCGTCCATCTCTTTCTCGGTCTCTTTCTCGGTCATCCCCCAAGGGTGCCGGGCGGGACGGGTGTCACGCATTTGATTTTGGTCCGGAGGTTTGATCCACAGCCAAGTCGAGTTATCCACAGGGGAATTGACGAAACTGTGGACAACCCACCACCCCTTTCCCACCTTTGGTCAAGTTGCATATATTTAATACGATTTGAGATTTCTGGTCATAGAGGCGGGTCCATCCGCGCCAGCGCCCTCAACGCCCCCGGCACGAAGCGGGACATGAGATGCGCGCCCCGGGCCTCCGGCGTCACCGGAGCGACCGCCTCGTTGCGCACCACGGCGCGGAGGATGGCCGAAGCGACCTTCTCCGGCGGGTAGTTGCGCAACCCGTACAGCCGGGCCGTCCGCTTCTGCCGGCGGGCCTGCTCCTCCGCGTCGACTCCCGTGAAGCGCGCGGTCGTTGTGATGTTCGTGTTGACGAACCCGGGGCAGATCGCCGAGACACCGATGCCCTGACCCGCCAGTTCGGCGCGCAGGCACTCGCTGAGCATCAGTACCGCGGCCTTCGAAGTGCTGTACGCGGGAAGCGCCTTGGAGGGCTGGAACGCGGCGGCGGACGCGATGTTCACGATGTGGCCGCCCTGCCCGCGCTCGGACATCTGCTTCCCGAAAAGCCGGCAACCGTGGATCACACCCCACAAGTTGACGTCCAGGACCTTCTTCCAGTCCTCCGCGGTCGTGTCGAAGAAGGAGCCGGAGAGGCCGATCCCCGCGTTGTTCACCAGCACGTCCACCACGCCGTACTCGGTGGCGACCCGCTCGGCGAGCTTCTCCATCGCCTGCTCGTCCGAGACGTCGACCACCTCCGACCAGCTCTCCGGGGCGCCGACAAGGAGGGCCAACTCGGCCGTGCGGGCGGCTCCTTCGGCGTCCCGGTCGACGGCCACCACCCGGGCGCCCGCCTCGGCGAGCGCGAAGGCCGTCGCCCGTCCGATGCCGCTGGCAGCCCCGGTGACCAGGACCAGCCGGCCGCCGAAACGCTGTGCGTACTTGCCCGTTGGCGCCGCCGGGAGCTGCCCGGCCTCGTTGGCGGTCACGAACTCACCGATCCAGGCGGCCACCTGGTCGGGCCGGGTGCGCGGGATCCAGTGCTTGGCGTCGATCGTGCGGCGCACCAGCCCGGGCGCCCAGCGCTCCAGTCCGTCGTTCAGCCGCTCGGAGAGGAACGCGTCCCCCAGCGGCGTGATGAGCTGCACAGGCACGTGCGCGTGTGCGTCCGGGCGGGGCCTGCGCAGCCGGGACCGTACGTTGTCCCGGTACAGCCAGAGGCCGTTGGACGCGTCCGTGGGCAGGGAGGCGGTCGGGTAACCGTCCGAGGAGACCTTCTCGTGGCGGGCCAGCACCTTCGGCCAGCGTTTGCCGAGCGGGCCCCGCCAGGCGAGTTCGGGGAGCACCGGCGTGTGCATCGCGTACACGTACCAGGACCTGCGCCCCTGGCCCAGGAGTTGGGCGACCGCGCGCGGGGTGGGCCGCTTCAGGCGTCCCTTCGTCCAGTGGCCGAGGTGGTCGAGGGAGGGCCCGGACATCGACGTGAAGGACGCGATCCGGCCCTCGGTGCGCGCGACGGTGACGAACTCCCAGGACTGCACCGAGCCCCAGTCGTGCCCCACCAGATGCACCGGCCGGTCCGGGCTGACCGCGTCCGCGACGGCCAGGAAGTCGTCGGTCAGCTTCTCCAGGGTGAAACCGCCGCGCAGCGGACGCGGCGCCGACGAACTTCCGTGACCCCGCACGTCGTACAGCACGACGTGAAAGCGGTCGGCGAGCCGCGCGGCGACCTCCGACCACACCTCCTTGGAGTCCGGATAGCCGTGCAGCAGGATCACCGTGGGGTCCGCCGGGTCCCCCGACTCGGCGACGCACAGCTCGATCCCGCCCGTCTGCACCCGGCGCTCACGCGCCCCGTCGATCGTCACTTCGCCTCCGCCCAACGCCGCACGTGCGGCAGATCGTCGTCCAGCCAGAACGCGCTCTCCCGCGGATCCGCGGAGTCCGTGACGACCAGGATCTCCTCGAACTTCGCCCCGGTGCCCCGGAATCCGAGATGCGGCTCGACCGCCCACAGACCCGGCTGCGGCGGATGGTCGGAGAAGCGGTAGGGCGACCACAGGGGTGACCAGCCCTCTCGATGACCGCGCAGCGCGTCGCCCGCCAGCCCCTTCAGGGACTGCGTACCGAACCCGAACACCCTCGGTGACCAGGGCCGTTCCCGTACCCGGTCGACCTTGTGCGCGATCACCCCGAAGGGATACGCGCGATGCCGGTTGGCATAGCCCTGGCGGACCATGAGGCGGTCCACGTCCTCATAGATCTCGCGCAGCGGACGCCGCTCCCGCACCTCGCGCAGGATCAGCTCGCGGTGCGCCTCCAGGTCGGCCATCAGCCTGTCCTGCAGCGGGTTGGCCCCGAGCGAGCCCGAGTAGCCGATGTCCGCCGCGAAACCCCGGTGGACCGGGGCCAGGTCCAGGATGAACGGCATCCCCGGCTCCAGCCGGCGGCCGGTCGGGAAGAACTGGAGGGGGACGCGGAAGTTCACGAACGCCGTGCGGTCCCCGAACCAGGCGAAGGGCAGATGGAACCAGTCCCGTACGCCCCGCTCGCGCAGCCACTCCCGCTGCATCCGGGCCGCTTCGCGCTCGGTGATCCCCGGCTCCAGTCGCGCCGCGACGGCCTCCGCACACTCGTACGCCAGCCGTTGCACCCGCCGGAACCCGGCCAGTTCCCCGGTGCGTCCGCCCATCACCGCCGTCGCCATTGCCGCCGCCCACCGTCCCCATCGACCGCGCTACGTGCCCGTAACTTGACCCTCGCGAATCTGACACTTGTTAGAGCCCGCGTCAACAGTCGAACGCCTGTCTGTGGACAACGGCGCCGTTGTGGACAACCTCGCCGGTTGTTCGACCTGAGGTTGACCCCTACGGGCCCGTACGACTGAAGGTGGATGCGGAGACAGCTCTTCGGGCTGACGACCGGTGTGGTGTGCGCCACTACCGTCGTGGACGTGACTGTGATCGCGACCGAAAGCCTGAGCAAGCGGTTCCCCCGGGTGACCGCGCTCGACCGGCTCTCCATGGACATCGGACCCGGTGTGACCGGACTCGTCGGTGCCAACGGCGCCGGCAAATCCACCCTGATCAAGATCCTGCTGGGTCTGTCTCCCGCCACGGAGGGCCGGGCCAGCGTGCTCGGGCTCGACGTCGCCACCGAGGGCGGCGCGATCCGCGAGCGCGTCGGCTACATGCCGGAGCACGACTGCCTGCCGCCCGACGTCTCGGCCACCGAGTTCGTCGTGCACATGGCGCGCATGTCGGGGCTGCCGCCGGCCGCCGCCCGTGAACGCACCGCGGACACCCTGCGCCACGTCGGCCTGTACGAGGAGCGCTACCGACCCATCGGTGGCTACTCGACCGGCATGAAACAGCGCGTGAAGCTGGCCCAGGCCCTGGTCCACGACCCGCAGCTGGTCTTCCTGGACGAGCCGACCAATGGTCTCGACCCGGTCGGCCGCGACGAGATGCTCGGCCTGATCCGCCGTATCCACACCGACTTCGGCATCTCGGTGCTGGTCACCTCGCACCTGCTCGGCGAGCTGGAGCGTACGTGTGACCACGTGGTGGTCGTCGACGGCGGCAAGCTCCTGCGGTCCAGCTCCACCACGGACTTCACCCAGTCCACGGCCATCCTCGCCATCGAGGTGACCGACACCGACGACCACCCGGACGGCACCACCGCGGTGCGCGACGCGCTCCACGCGCGCGGGGTGGAGACCCACGACGGCAGCGGCCTGCCCGGCGCCGGCCACATCCTGCTGCTCACCGCGCAGGACGAGGACACCTACGACCTCGTACGGGACACGGTCGCCGACCTCGGCCTCGGCCTGGTGCGCATGGAACAGCGCAGGCACCACATCTCCGAGGTCTTCACCGACAGCGACGAACAGCAGAACGCCGCACAGCAGGGCGCCACACCACAGAGCACCGCACAGCACGGCGCGGGAAAGGAGGCGGTCGGCCATGGCGGTTGAGCAGACCCCGGCACAGGCGGGCGCCCAGTCCCGCATCCACAACATCGGCTACCGCTCGTACGACGGCCCGCGCCTGGGCCGGGCGTACGCCCGACGCTCGCTCTACTCGCAGTCCCTGCGCGGCTCCTACGGCCTGGGCCGCTCGGTCAAGTCCAAGGTGTTGCCAATGGTGCTCTTCGCGGTGATGTGCGTGCCCGCGGCCATCATGGTGGCGGTCACGGTCGCGACCAAGGCCCACAAGCTGCCCGTGGAGTACACGAACTACGCGGTCATCATGCAGGCGGTCATCGGCCTGTACGTGGCCTCGCAGGCACCCCAGGCCGTCTCCCGCGACCTGCGCTTCAAGACCGTACCCCTGTACTTCTCGCGGCCGATCGAGACCGCCGACTACGTACGGGCCAAGTTCGCGGCGCTGGCCTCGGCCCTGTTCATCATCACCGCGGTGCCGCTGATCGTGCTCTACGCGGGCGCCCTGCTGGCCAAGCTCGACTTCACCGACCAGACCAAGGGATTCCTGCAGGGGCTCGTCTCCGTGGCACTGCTCTCGCTGCTGTTCGCCGGTATCGGCCTCGTCATCTCGGCCGTCACCCCGCGCCGCGGCTTCGGCATCGCGGCGGTCATCGCCGTACTGACCATCTCCTACGGGGCGGTCTCCACGCTCCAGGCCATCGCCGACGCGCAGGGCAACTCCGGCGCCGTCCCCTGGATCGGCCTCTTCTCGCCCATCACGCTCATCGACGGGGTGCAGACGGCCTTCCTGGGCGCGACGTCCTCCTACCCAGGAGGGGTGGGCCCCGGCGCCGGCGAAGGTGTGGTCTTCCTCCTCGCCGTCCTGGGTCTCGTCGCAGGCTGCTACGGCCTTCTGATGCGCCGCTACCGAAAGGTCGGACTGTGACCACGCTCAACATCGACCATGTCTCGCGCTGGTTCGGCAACGTGGTGGCGGTCAACGACATCACCATGACGATCGGCCCCGGAGTCACCGGCCTCCTCGGCCCCAACGGCGCCGGAAAGTCCACCCTCATCAACATGATGGGCGGCTTCCTGGCCCCCTCCACCGGCACCGTCACCCTCGACGGACAGCCCGTGTGGCGCAACGAGCAGATCTACCAGCACATCGGCATCGTCCCCGAGCGCGAGGCGATGTACGACTTCCTCACTGGCAAGGAATTCGTCGTCGCCAACGCCGAGTTGCACGGACTGGGCGCCAAGGCGGCACAGCGGGCGCTCGCCACGGTCGAGATGGAGTACGCGCAGGACCGCAAGATCTCGACGTACTCCAAGGGCATGCGCCAGCGCGTGAAGATGGCGAGCGCGCTCGTCCACGACCCGTCGCTCCTCCTGCTCGACGAGCCCTTCAACGGCATGGACCCGCGCCAGCGCATGCAGCTCATGGACCTGCTGCGCCGCATGGGCGCCGAGGGCCGCACGGTCCTGTTCTCCTCGCACATCCTCGAAGAGGTCGAGCAGTTGGCGGCCCACATCGAGGTGGTCGTCGCCGGACGGCACGCGGCCAGCGGTGACTTCCGCCGGATCCGCCGCCTGATGACCGACCGCCCGCACCGCTACCTCGTCCGCTCCAGCGACGACCGGGCGCTGGCCGCCGCCCTGATCGCCGACCCGTCGACCTCCGGTATCGAAGTGGACCTCGCGGAGGGCGCGTTGCGCATCCAGGCCGTCGACTTCGGCCGCTTCACCGCCCTGCTGCCCCGCGTCGCCCGCGATCACGGCATCCGGCTGCTCACGGTCTCGCCGTCCGACGAGTCCCTCGAATCCGTGTTCTCGTATCTCGTCGCCGCGTAGGAGGCCGAAAATGTACGACCCCACAGTCGCCCGGCTCACCTACCGGGCCCTGCTCGGCCGCCGCCGGGCCCTCATCCTCGGGGCGCTGCCCCTGCTGCTGATCGTGATCGCCGTCGCCGTACGCGGCCTCGTCGGCGCCGACGACCAGACGGCGGCGGACGTGCTGGGCGGACTCGCCCTCGCCACGATGGTGCCGCTCATCGGCGTCATCGCGGGCACCGGCGCGATCGGCCCGGAGATCGACGACGGCTCCGTCGTCTACCTGCTCTCGAAGCCGCTCAAGCGATCCAAGATCATCTACACCAAGCTGATCGTCGCGATCGGCGTCACCATGGTGTTCTCGGCCGTACCGACGTTCGTCGCGGGCCTCATCCTCAACGGCAACGGCCAGCAGGTCGCCGTCGCCTACACGGTCGCCGCACTGGTCGCCTCCATCGCCTACGCCGCGCTCTTCCTGCTGCTCGGCACGGTGTCCCGGCACGCGGTGGTCTTCGGGCTCGTCTACGCCCTGGTCTGGGAGGCCCTGTTCGGCTCGCTGGTGCCCGGGGCGCGCACACTGAGCGTCCAGCAGTGGGCACTTGCCGTCGGCCACAAGGTCACGGGCGGCGACCTGGTCACCTCGGACGTCGGCCTGACCACAGCGACGGTCCTGCTGATCGCGGTCACCGTCCTCGCCACCTGGTACGCCGGACAGAAGCTGCGCACGCTGACGCCGACCGGCGAGGAGTAGACGGAAAACCGGAAGCCCGGGTACGCGCGGTCTCCTGACAGGGACTTGACGCGTGTCCGGGCACACTGGACAAACGGGGTCACAGGGCAAGGAGGACGGGGATGGCAGGGGACGGGGACATCTGGGACGAGCTGGTCCTGGACGAGGACTTCATACGCTCTGCCGAAACCGCCGAACCGTCCGCCCGCGCCCGGATGCTGACGACGCGGTGGCGGAACAAGGCTCCCGAGCCGCAGCCCTGGCGGTCGGACGAACCCCCGGCGGGCTGGTTCTTCAGCAAGTCGCGTCGCCGCAGGTGGCGCCGTAAGTAGCGCGTCCGGCCGGCCCGACAACTCGGTCACCAGTTTTATTCGGTGGCGTCCGACTCCGCGTACGGGCACAGTGGTTGTGTCCAGTACGCCGGATCTGTCCGATGTGGCAGTTCCGGTGACCTGGAGTCGGGTTCTGGGAGCGGAGCCGGGTCGACGCCGATGCACGGCGGTCCGCGCGGCTTCCTTCAGGGCAGCCCGTTGCGGGTTCCGTAGGAGTCACTACCTCCGGCGGCCCCGTTCAGCGGGGGGAGCTGCCCGGGGCGGCCACTTCGAGCGCGCGAGTCACTCGCGCGGGCCGCCCTCCCAGGCCCCCGGCCCTGAGTCGGGCGAGGGCCCCTGAGGCGGGCGGGACTACGCGAGCAAGCGCTCCAGCACGACCGCGATGCCGTCCTCGTCGTTCGACGACGTCACCTCGTCGGCCACCGCCCGCAGTTCGGCGTGGGCGTTCGCCATCGCCACCCCGCGGGCCGCCCAGGTGAACATCGGGATGTCGTTGGGCATGTCGCCGAACGCGATCGTGTCCGCGGGCTTCAGGCCCAGCCTGCGGGCTGCCAGGGACAGGCCCTTCGCCTTGGACAGGCCCAGGGGGAGGAGTTCGACTATCCCCTCGCCGGCCATGGTGACCGTGACGAAACCGCCCGCGGTCCGGGTGGCGACCTCGGTGAGCTCGTCGGACGACAGGGTCGGGTGCTGGACGTAGATCTTGCTCAGTGGCTCGGCCCACAGCTGCGACGGGTCCGTGAGCGGGAGGACGGGCAGCGAGCCCACGCCTGTGTAGCCCGGCCCGACCATCACCTCGCCGTCGATGCCCGCCCGGCTCGCCGCCAGGAACAGCGGCCCGACCTCCGCCTCGATCTTCGCCAGCGCCAGCGAGGCCAGCTGCCGGTCCAGGGTGATCGACGTCAGCAGACGATGCGCCCCGACGTCGTACACCTGTGCGCCCTGGCCGCAGACCGCGAGTCCCTCGTAGCCGAGTTCGTCGAGGATGTGGCGCGTCCAGCGCACCCCGCGTCCGGTGACGACGATGTGCGCGGCGCCCGCCGCGGTGGCCGCGGCGAGTGCCTCACGGGTGCGCGCCGAGACCGAGTCGTCGGAGCGCAGAAGCGTTCCGTCGAGATCGGTCGCGACGAGTCGGTAGGGAAACGACCCAGCGGCGTCGGTCACTTGGCGACCGGCTCCAGCAGCTCCCGGCCGCCGAGATACGGGCGCAGCACCTCGGGTACGCGCACCGAGCCGTCGGCCAGCTGGTGGTTCTCCAGGATCGCCACGATCGTGCGTGGTACGGCGCACAGCGTGCCGTTCAGGGTCGCGAGCGGCTGGACCCTGTTCTTGCCGTCACTGGTGTCGCGCATCCGCACGGACAGGCGGCGGGCCTGGAAGCCGTCGCAGTTGGAGGCCGAGGTCAGCTCTCGGTACTTGCCCTGGGTCGGGATCCACGCCTCGCAGTCGAACTTGCGCGAGGCGGACGAACCCAGGTCGCCGGAGGCCACGTCGATGACCTGGAAGGGCAGTTCGAGGGCGGTCAGCCACTGCTTCTCCCAGTCGAGGAGACGCTGGTGCTCGTTCTCCGCGTCCGCCGGGTCGACGTACGAGAACATCTCGACCTTGTCGAACTGGTGCACGCGGAAGATGCCCCGGGTGTCCTTGCCGTAGGTGCCGGCCTCGCGGCGGAAGCACGGCGAGAAGCCGGCGTAGCGCATCGGCAGCTTGTCGGCGTCGAGGATCTCGTCCATGTGGTACGCGGCGAGGGGGACCTCGGAGGTGCCGACCAGGTAGTAGTCGTCCTTCTCCAGGTGGTACACGTTCTCCGCGGCCTGGCCGAGGAAGCCGGTGCCCTCCATCGCGCGCGGGCGGACCAGCGCGGGGGTCAGCATCGGGACGAAGCCGGCCTCCGTGGCCTGCGCGATCGCCGCGTTGACGAGGGCGAGTTCGAGGAGCGCGCCGACGCCGGTGAGGTAGTAGAAGCGCGAGCCGGACACCTTGGCGCCGCGCTCGACGTCGATGGCGCCCAGCGCCTCGCCCAGCTCCAGGTGGTCCTTGGGCTCGAAGCCCTCGGCGCCGAAGTCGCGGATCGTGCCGTGCGTCTCCAGGACGACGAAGTCCTCCTCGCCGCCGACCGGGACGTCCGGGTGGACCAGGTTGCCGAGCTGGAGCAGGAGCTTCTTGGCCTCCTCGTCCGCCTCGTGCTGTTCGGCGTCGGCCGCCTTGACGTCGGCGGCGAGCTGCCCGGCCTTCGCCAGCAGCTCGGCCTTCTCGTCGCCGGAGGCCCTGGGGATCAGCTTGCCGAGCGACTTCTGCTCGGAACGCAGCTCGTCGAAGCGGGCGCCGGACGACCTGCGCCGCTCGTCGGCGGACAGGAGAGCGTCGACGAGCGCGACGTCCTCTCCACGGGCGCGCTGCGAAGCGCGCACACGGTCGGGGTCCTCACGAAGCAGGCGAAGGTCAATCACCCTCCAAGGCTACCGGTGCGTGGTTGGCACTCACGACTCGGTATTTCCATACGCACCCTGTGTCGCCATTTGCCCTAAATGTCGATCTTTCCCGGGGGCGTCAAAGAAAAGGCGTCCAGATTCCCTGAAAGGGTCAGGCGGTAGCGTCCGGTTGACCCGAATCCCTTGCGGAGAAGGGGACTTGGGGGCGGGGTCGTCCACAGTAATCCACACCCGCGCAAAGTTATCCACAGGCTGTGCGAAAGATCTGTGGATTACGGAAGTGATCGTTTCGAAAGGTGTCCACGAGATGACCAATTCCCGAAGCAAACCACCCTCACGCCCACTTTCGGGTGGATATGCGTAACCCCGGGGAGTTACACCAGGGAAACGAGTGGACGAAGGGTGGCATGCCGGACTGTGGACGGGCCGGCGGCCTGTAGGGAGATTTGTCGACAGACTGGCGTTCCGTTGTCGACTTGTCCCCAGGTCGAGAAGCCAGCCTGTGGATAACTTCTGTGGATAACGGAAATCGGCTGGTAGGACCGGCCGATTGCGCCGGGGACCGGCTAGAAGCGGCCGTCCTGGCAGCGCGCCACCCAGTCGGCGGCCGTCACGAACTCCTCGTCGGACGTCCCCGGCAGGGGAGCACGGACGTCCTCCACGCCGATGTCCGCACGTGGGTACGAGCCCAGGTACCGCACCTTGAGACAGATCCGCCGGAGCCCCATGAGCGCCTCGGCGACCTTCCGGTCGGAGATATGGCCCTCGGCGTCGATGGCGAAGCAGTAGTTGCCGATGCCCTGCCCGGTCGGCCGGGACTGGAGCAGCATCAGGTTGACGCCCCGTACCGCGAACTCGCCCAGCAGATCGCGCAGTCCACCGGGGTGGTCGTCGCGCTGCCAGATGACCACGGACGTCTTGTCCGCGCCGGTCGGCGCGGCGGGCCGGGCGGGCCTGCCCACCAGGACGAACCGCGTCTGCGCGTTCTCCGCGTCGTGGATACCGGTCTCCAGCGCGGTGAGGCCGTACCTGGCGGCGGCGAACTCGCCCGCGAAGGCAGCGTCGAAGCGGCCCTCCTGCACCAGCCGGGCACCGTCCGCGTTCGAGGCGGACGACTCCCAGACCACATCCGGGAGGTTGATCTTCATCCAGTTGCGGATCTGCGACTGCGCGGCCGGATGCGCGGTGACGGTCTTGATCTCCGACAGCTGGGTGCCCGGCCGGACCAGCAGCGCGAAGGTGATCGACAGCAGCACCTCGCGGTAGATCATCAGCGGGGAGCCCGCGACCAGCTCGTCGAGCGTGGTGGTGATACCGCCCTCGACGGAGTTCTCGATCGGCACGAACGCGGCCTCGACCTCACCGCTGCGCACCGCGTCGAGCGTGGCCGGCACGGACACCATCGGAATCAGCTCCCGGGTGGCCGTCTCGGGAAGCGTGCGCAGGGCAACCTCGGTGAAGGTGCCCTCGGGGCCGAGATACGCGTAGCTGGCTGACATGCGTCTCACCCTAATGGCCCTTGCCGAACCCGGCGCACGCTTCCCCGACCAGTCGCCCCAGGGGGTGACACCGGCCCCGGACACCACCCGGAGGCCCCCGGCGCCGCCGCGTCACCCCTCCAGCAACCGCTGCCCCACGTACTCCCCCTCGGCCGCCCCGCCCGGGACCGCGAACAGGCCGCTCGACTCGTGCCGGATGAACTTCGACAGCGCGTCGCCCCGGTCGAGCTTGCGCTGGACGGGAACGAACCCGCGCAGCGGATCGGCCTGCCAGCAGACGAAGAGGAGCCCCGCGTCGGGCGTACCGTCCGCGCCGATCCCGTCGTGGAAGGAGAACGGGCGCCGCAGGATGGCCGCGCCGCCGTTCTCGTCGGGGCGGGTGATCCGGGAGTGGGCGTTGATGGGGACCACCAGATCGCCGTTGGCGTCGACCTTCTCCAGGTCCATCGCGGTCGTCTCGGTCCCGCCGCTCAGTGGCGCCCCGTCAGCCTTCCGCCGCCCGACGACGTCCTCCTGCTGCTTGACCGACAGCTGCTCCCAGTCGTCGAGAAGCATGCGGATTTGGCGTACGACGGCATAGGAGCCGTTCGCCATCCAGGACGGTTCGCCGGTGGCGGGGACGAAGATGCGCTTGTCGAAGTCGGCCTCGGACGGCTTCGGATTGCGGGTGCCGTCGATCTGCCCCATCAGGTTGCGGGCGGTCATCGGCTGGGCGGTGGCGCCCGGCGACCGGTTGAAGCCGTTCATCTGCCAGCGGACCCGGGCGGCGCTGCCCGCGTCCTTCTGGATCGCGCGCAGGGCGTGGAAGGCGACCAAGGCGTCGTTGGCGCCGATCTGCACCCACAGATCGCCGTTGCTGCGGGCCTTGTCGAGGTGGTCGGAGGAGAACTCGGGCAGCGGGTCGAGCGCGACCGGGCGCTGCTTCTCCAGCCCGGTGCGGGCGAAGAAGCCGTACCCGAAGCCGAAGGTGACCGTCAGGGACGACGGGCCCGCGTCCCGGGCGACATCCGTGTCGTCGTGCGCGGCGGCCTCGCCTGCCATGAGCCGCTGGGCGGTGTCGGACCAGCGGCGCAGCAGCGCGGCGGCCTCCTTGCGCCCCGCGCCCGCCGCCAGGTCGAAGGCGACGAGATGGCCGCAGGACTGGAGGCCATCGGTGATGCCGGCCTGATGTTTCACGTGAAACTTTGCCATGTCCGCGCCCACCGAAGTGAGCGCCGGGGACTGGCCGGAGGCCTCGGCGGAGGAGCCGGAGTCGGAGGAGCCGACGGCATAGCCGGTGGCCCCGCCCGCCGCGCCGAGCGCGAGCCCGGTGGCACCGGCGGTGCCGAGCAGCCGCCGACGCGAGATGTTCTGCGTGGCGTTCTTCGCGGAGCTCCCGTCGGCGTCGCCCACGGGGTTCTCCCCACTGGTTTCCTTGGTGGACTGGTCAGCCATGGTGCGGTTCAGCCGATCTGCGCGTTCTTGTCGACGGTCACTTGGTCGATGTCGGAGGTCCGCACGGTCACGGCGATCTTCCAGTCGCCGGCCATGGGGATCTGGACCGCGTTCGCCGTCCAGTGGCCTGTCGTGAGGTGGTCCGGGTTCACGGTCAGCGGCCCGAGGTTCTTGGCGGTGAGGGTGAAGGCGACCTTCACCTCGGGCACGTCGAACGCTCTGCCGTTGGGCCGTTCCACGTACACGTGCATGACGTTGCCGCCGACGCGGGCGGGGTTGATGTCGAGCCGGACGACGCCCTTGCCGTCCTGGCCACCGGTGTCGAAGGGCATGTCCAGGGTCAGCGCGCCGGCCCCTTCCGAGTCCGAGGAGGAAGAGGACGACGAGGCGGAGGACGCGGCGGTGGCGGCCTTGGCGTCCTCCTCTGTACGGCCCGGTTCGGTGGACGTCAGCACGGTCGTGACGGCGAGCAGGACGACGGCGACGCCCGCCTCGGCGAGCACCGAGCGACGCAGCCCCGAGCGCAGCGGGTCGGCGTTGCGCAGCCGTTTCACCTTCGCGGTGTCGACGGCGGCCCGCTGCCGGGCGAGCTGGGCGGCCCGCTTGGCGTCCGAGCCTCCGACGGCCGAGGCGCCGACCGGTTCCTTCTCGGTGTCGACGGCGGCCTCGACCTCGGTGTCCGCCGCTGCCGTGGTCGCGGGGGTCTCCGGCAGCTGGGAGGTCCAGCGGCGCGAGACGTAGGCGATGCCGACGAGGACGATCACCAGGCCGATCTTGACGAGCAGCAGCTGTCCGTACGACGTGTCGGTGAACGCCGACCAGGAGCCGAGCTGGCGCCACGACTGGTAGATGCCGGTCGCGACGAGTGCCAGCACGCTGCCGAAGGCGACGCGGGAGAAGCGCCGTACGGCCGAACCCTCGATCGGGGTGTCCGCGGGCGCCCGGAACAGGGCGACCAGGAGTGCCGAGAGCCCGCCGAGCCAGACGGCGACGGCCACCAGGTGGATGACGTCGACGGGCATCGCGATGTTGGGCTGGAGGCCGGTGGAGGCGTGTTCGGCCAGCGCCCAGGTGGCAGCCAGCCCGATCGCCACGACCCCGCCGCCGATGGCGAGCCCGAAGGTGAGGTCCCGTCTGGCGGAGCCGTCGTCGGGCTCGGTGCCGGGCTCGTCCCCGGTCTCGGTCGCGTCTGCCTCGTCGTCCTCGGGCCTGGCGTACGCCCCGAAGAGGACGGCGATGAACAGCGCGCCGGCCGCGAGCAGCAGCAGCCGGGAGACGAGGGCGGCGCCCGTCTTGGTCTGCAGGACGTCGCCGAGCAGGCCCAGGTCGAAGATGTCGCCGACCTTGCCGGAGCCCGTGTACGAGCCGCGCATCAGCAGCAGCGCGAGGGTGGCCGCGGTCATCGCGAGCCATCCGGAGACGACGAGCCGCTGCAGCGCCCGTACGCCGGAGCCCCGCTGCCAGCAGGCGAGCACGAAGGCGGCGCCGCCGACCATGACGATGAAGCCCGCGTACGAGACGTACCGGCCGAAGCCGTAGAGGGCGCCGACGACTCCGCCGCCCGCCGTCTGGTCGGAGACCGAGACGGAGGTGACGGAGGGGGCGCCGATGGAGAAGGTGAAGGCGCCGGCGACGGGGTGGCTGTCCGCCGAGACGACCTGGTAGGCGACGGTGAACGTGCCGTCTGGCAGGCCGGAGTGGAGCGGCACGGCGTAGGTCGTGCCGTTCAGCTCGGTCGCCTTGCCGGTGTCGACGCGCTTGCCCTTGGGGTCGAGCACGCGGAACGCGCCGTCGGACAGCGCGACCTTCTCGGAGAAGGTCAGCGTCACCTGGGTCGGGGCCTTGGCGACCACCACACCCTGCTGTGGCGAGCTGCCGGTGAGCGCGGCGTGTGCGGAGGCCGGCGCCGCGCCGGCCAGTCCGGTGAGCAGCGCGGCGGCCACCACGAGAAACAGCAGCACCAGGGGCCGCACGCGGGGGGCGATGGTCTGTGTCACGGTGATCCCTCCCTCGGTCTCAGTGTCCGGTCTTCGGGTTGTACGTCGCGGACTTCACGGGCATCTCGACGGTGATCGGCGAGGTTTTGGCAAAGTGCAGCTGGACGGCGACCTTGTCGCCCTCTCGCGGTTTGCGCTTGAGCTGCTCGAACATCAGATGGTCGCCGCCGCTCTGCAGGACGAGTTCGCCGTGGGCCGGGATGTCGAGGCGCTCGGCCTCCTCCATGGTCTGCCCGACGGTCTTGTGCACGGTGACGTCGCCCGCGATGTCGCTGGTGACGTGGGTGAGCACGTCACCGGCTGCGCCCTTGTTGGTGATGACGAGGAACCCGGCCGCCATGGAGTCCGAGACCGGCTGGGGCATGTAGGCGGAGCCGACGGAGAGGCCGGCGTCGGCTGAGGAGTCCCCGGAGTCCGAACTCCCGCACGCGGTGAGGGCGAGCGCCCCGGTGAGCACGGTGGCCGTCGCGACGGCGATCTGCCGGACGCGCCTCACGGGTTCTGCCCCTTGATGATCTTGGGGAGGTCCTTGGTGTAGTCGTCGACGGTGGCGTCCTCGCCGTACAGCACGTAACCGCCGTCGGTCTTCGGGGAGAACGCGATGACCTGGGTGCCGTGCATCGAGATCGTCTTGCCGTTCTTGTCCTTCGACGTCGGCTCGATGGAGATGCCGAGGGTGCGGGCGCCCGCCTGGATGGTGGCGAAGTCCCCGGTCAGACCGACGACCTGGGGGTCGATGCCCTTGAGCCACTTGCCGAGCGCGGCCGGGGTGTCCCGCTTCGGGTCGGTGGTGACGAACACGATGCGGAGCTTGTCCTGGTCGGCCCTGGACAGCTGCTTCTTGGCGACGGCGATGTTGCTCATCGTCAGCGGGCAGACGTCGGGGCAGTTGGTGTAGCCGAAGTAGATGAGCGTGGGCCGGCCCTTGGTCTCCGCGCGGAGGTCGTACTTCTTGCCCTGGGTGTCGGTGAGGACGAGGTCGGGCTTCTCGAACGGCTGGTCGAGGATTGTGGCCGCCTTGTCCGAGCCGGCCTCGACGGAGACATCGGCGACGGACTGGTCGGAGTCGTCACCGCTGCCGCAGGCGGAGAGGGTCAGGGTGGCCGCGACGAGCAGGGCGGATGCGGCGAACAGCTTCTTGCGCATAAGGCGATGTCCTGGAGGTGGTGTTCGTGGGAGGTGCGATGTGCACCCAGTGGGTGCACCGGACGACCGGGGGCGTACGGGACAACCGCACGCCCCCGGCGCGCACCGGAGGTGAGCGCGGGTCAGACGGTGGTGCGACGACGGCCGGCCAGCACACCGAACGCCACGCCGGCGACCCCGACGACGATGCCCACGACGCCCAGCACGCGCGCGGTGGTGTCGCTGCTGTCGGCGGGCTCGGCGACCGTGGTCGTGGTCTTCGCGGCGGCCTGTTCTGCGGGCTCCTCGGCGGTGGAGGCGCCGCCGTGGTGGCCCTCGGTGGCGGCGGACAGCGCCAGCACCGGAGCGGGGTTGTCGGGCTCCTCGGCGCCGTCCTCCTGGACCTCGATCCACCGGACGACCTCCTTGTCGGAGTACGTCTGGAGCGCCTTGAAGACGAGCTCGTCGGTGTCCTCGGGCAGTTGGCCGAGGGAGAGCGGGAACTTCTGGAAGAAGCCGGGCTCGACGCCCTTTCCGGTGGCGGTCCAGGTGACCTTGGAGACGGCCTCGGAGATCTTCTCGCCGTGCATCTCAAGGGGCTTGGCCAGCTTGGACGTGGTGACCTTGACGGTCCAGCCGTCGACCGGCTGCGGCATCACCGAGGCGAGCGGGTGGTCGGTCGGGAAGCTGACCTCCAGCTTGGTGGTCGAGGCGTTGTCGCGCTCGTTCGGCACCTTGAAGTTGACGGTCGCGTAGCCGCCCTTGGCGGCGGCGCCCTCGGCCGAGACGCTGACGTGCGCGAAGGCGGGGCCGGACAGGACGAGGACGCTGGCACCGGCGAGGGCGCCGGCGACGGCGATACGGGAAACCTTCATGACGGAAGGCGCTCCACTTCGAGTGAGGTCCGACGTGCCGGGGAGTCCGGCGGGTCGGAGAGGAAGAGGGAGGCGCGTGCGAAACGGTGCACACACGCGCGTGCCGCACGACGGCGGCCCTCTCTCCGGCCCTCGGACCCTCGGATCAAAAGACCCTGGGAACCCGACGGGGAGCGGTCGCGTCGTGTCAGGCGGCGAGCACGAGCGAGGAGGCCGGCGGACCGCGCCGGATCACCGTGTGCTGGAGCGCGGTGGCGGACGGCCGCAGGGATACGAGGGTCCACGCGCGCGGTGCGTGCGACGCCGTACCGGGCGTACCCGGAAGGCCCGTGCGAAGTGCGCGCGCCAGCGCGAGCGCCCCGCGCAGGGACCGTACGAGCGCCCCCTCGGCCACTCCGTGCGCCGACAGCCGCATCAGCCGCAGCAGAGCCAGGTCTCCGTGGCGCAGCAGCCAGCCGGTGGCGACAGCCGCGAGGACGTGACCGAGCAGCATCGGCAGCGTCGGCAGCAGCGCGGAGACGGACCCGGCGGCCCCGGTGGACCCGAGGGCGTCCGTGGTGTGGCCCATGGACCCCATGTCCATGCCCGCCACGCCACCGGTACCCGCTCCCGTACCACCGCCCGTACTGATCCGCGCGTCGGCGAGGATCCGCTGGGCCTGGGCCGGGCTGATCGCCGCGAGCGGCACGCCGCACAGCAGCCGGGCGGCCCGTGCGACCAGGGTGGTGTCTGCCGTGGCGGCCGGGGAGGCCGACGCCGCGGACGTCATGTGCTGCCCCAGCCCGAACAGGGTGTGCAGGACGGTCTGGCCGAGGGCCAGCAGGACGACGATGCCCGGCAGCGAGCGGGTCCGTCCGGCGAGGGGTGCCGCGCACGCGAGGACCCCGAGGAAACCGGCGAAGAGGCTCCACAGCGGAACGGAGGCACAGGAGGCGAAGGCGTGACCGGCCCCGGCCAGCACGACACAGACCGCGGAGAACACCGCGGCCCTCAGCATCCGGAGAGTGCTTCCGGAGGGCGCTGTGCGCCGGCGGCGGGCAGTCATGGCGGGCTCATCATCGCACTGGCCCCACGGCACCCGTACGGCAGGTCCACAAGGTGGAGTACAGCCGGATACCGCCAGGTAAAACCGAGTACAACCGGAAGACCGCTTCTGTCAGTTGATGCACTACATACACCGATTGCAGACCTCGGCGCATCCCCCGTATGGGCGGCATCACGTCAACTGCGTGCTTACACACCGCCACTCGCGGCAATACGTACAGGTATGTCGAGCCGCGGCCTGGAGGCTGGAGCATGAGCATCTGGTGGTCACTCCATCTTCGACGTGAGGCGGCGAGCGTTCCGCTCGCCAGACGCCTGCTGCTGGGCACCATGGAGACGGCGGGCGTGGATCCCGACATCTGCTACGACCTCTCCGTCGCGCTCAGCGAGGCCTGCGCGAACGCCGTCGAACACGGCGGGGACACCGGGTACGGCGACTCCCGCGGGGCCTATCACGTCACCGCGTACCTCGACGGGGAGAAGTGCCGCATCGAGGTCACCGACTCGGGTCCCGGCTTCCCGGCGACCTCGGCGGTTCCGGCGCTCCAGGAGGCCCCGCGCCGGCCGGTACCCGTGGCCGCCGTCCCGTACGACGCGGAGAACGGCCGGGGTCTGTCGCTGATCGAGGAACTCGCCGATCACGTCACCATCGGCAACAAGCCGGGCCGGGGCGGCGCGGTGGTCAGCTTCGACAAGATCCTCAAGTGGCAGAAGGGCGCGCCGCTGATGGCGGTGTGATCCCGTGGTCCCAACCTCTGCCGGAAACGGTCTGGGCGGGGCGCCCGTCCGCCTGCATACTTGCCGGATGGGGGAGTCGACGCAGATCGCGGCCGGTCGCCGCCGTTGACGGGACATGGGTGACCGCCGACCGTCCAGGGGTGCCGGACGTGTGTCGCTCCGCGTCTTCACGGCTGTGTCGCGGTCGCCGGATTCCCCTGTACCCGAGTGGCACGAAACGTACGGACGGGAGCGGAGCCCTGACGGCTCCGACGGGCACTGGCCGGTGGCGACGGACCGATCGCGAGGCACCCGGAAATGCGCGGGACACGAGGTGTCGAGTCGGCGCATCACTCATCGGGGCGCCGACTGCGGACGAGCAGGACGCCGGCCGCGAGTGACAGGGGGACTGCCAGTGCCGCGAACGGTGAGCGCCGCGGACGGCCGGCGGCTGTCGGTGGAACAGCGAGGGCACCCCGACGGCAGACCGGTCTTCCTGCTGCACGGCACTCCGGGCAGTCGACTGGGACCCGCGCCCCGTCCGTCGCTCCTGTATCGGATGGGTGTTCGCCTCATCACCTTCGACCGGCCGGGATACGGGGACTCGGACCGGATGCCCGGCCGCACGGTGAGTGCCGCGGCGGACGACGTCAGGGCCATTGCCGACGCCCTGGGGCTCGGCCGCTTCGCGGTCGTCGGCCGCTCAGGGGGCGCTCCGCACGCGTTGGCCTGCGCGGCGTTGCTGCCGGAGCGTACGACGCGGGCGGCGGCCCTGGTCGGACTCGCCCCGCAGGACGCTCCCGATCTCGACTGGTTCGAAGGCATGATCGATTCGAACGTGAGGGAGTACCTCAACGCGGCGATCAGCAGGCATCGCGTGACCGCGGCATTGGGGCGTCGCTCGATGTCGATCCTCGCCGACCCGGCCGCCACCATCGACGAGATGCGCGCCGAACTGCCCGAGTCCGACCGCCGGATCGTCGCGGACGCCGGGATTCAGGACATGCTGGAGCGGAACTTCACCGAGGGGCTGCGCACCTCGGCAGACGGCTGGGTGGACGACGTGATGGCGTTCAGCACCGGGTGGGGATTCGAGGTGGCCGGGATCACCACGCCGGTGCTGCTCTGGCACGGGGAGGACGACATTTTCGCACCGGTCGAGCACACCCGTTGGCTGGGCCGGAACATTCCGGGCGCCCGGGTCTATGTCGAGCCGGGCGCCGCCCACTTCGGCGCACTGCGGGTGATGACCCGGGTCATCAGCGAGGTGGTCCGGGGCGACCCGGAAGAGGGCCGCGACCGCGTCGTCAGAGCTGTTGTGGCTCCAGATCCCGGGTGACCCGGTGCCAGGAACGGACCGACTCGGTGACATGGTGCAGTTCACCGAGGTGCACCACCAGTTGCGCCTCCGCCTCCTCCCGCAGCCGGGCCGCCTCCGCCTGCCGTCCCGAGTCCCGCAGGGTGATGGCCAGGTTGGCCATGCTGACCAGGGTGTCCGGATGGCCGGCTCCGAACCGCTCACGCAGTCCCTCCACGGCCATCCGTTCCAGGTGCTCGGCCGCCTCGTAGCGGCCCAGGTCGCCGTGGACGTTGGCGAGGTTGATCCCGGCGCACAGTGTGGCCGGATGGGTCTCGCCCAAGGCGTTGATGAGGGCCGCGTGGGCCTGCGCGCTGAGTTGGGCCGCCTTGTCCAGGTCGCCCAGGCCCCGTTGGTAGATGGCTAGATTGTTGATGCACTGCATGGTGAAGGGATGCTCCACGCCGAAGGATTCCTGGTATCCCTCCAGCACCTCGGAGAGCAGCGCGACAGCTCGTTCGGCGCCCCGGCGGTCGGGGTCGTTGGCGAAGAGGTCCGCGGCGAGGTTGAGGCCGCAGGCCAGTGCGTCGGGGATGGTGCTGCCGTACCGGTCGCGGTAGCGCGCGTACGTCTCCCACGTCGCCTCGCTGGTCCGTAGCGCCTCGGTCAGGTTGCCGGCCTTGCGCAGGGAGACCGCGAGACTCTTGTCGACCTGGAGCACCTGCGGCACATAGAGGTTGAGGATCTGCTCGAAGCCCTCGCGCGCCTCGCGCAGGATCTGGACCGACGCCTTGTAGTCGCCCAGTTCCCGCAGGTCGCGGGCATAGTGGGCCTTGGTGGTCAGGGTGTACGGGTGGAGCGGCCCGAGGAGCACGGTGCGGCGCCGGACGGTGTCGTCGTCGAGCCGGCGGGCGGCCTCGCTGTCACCGGCGAGCCGGTGGTCGATGGCGAGGTTGTTGGCGGAGATCAGAGTGCGCCGGTGGTCTTCGCCGAAGGTCTGCCGGAACCCGTTGTAGACCCGGAGGTCCAGTTCGAGCGCCTCCTTGAAGCGGCCCAGCGCGCGCAGGTCGGCGGCCAGGCTTCCGGAGGTGATGAGGAGGCTGGGGTGTCCCTCGTAGAGCAGCTCCCGCTGCCGGGCGAGGGTGCTCTCGTCCATCGACCAGGCGTCCTGGTACTCGCCCTGTAACCGCAAGGTGTTGGCGAGTTCGAATCGCAGGTTGAGGATCTGCTCGTCGTTGGCGTCCGGGAACTCGGTGGTCCAGAACTCGTTGAGCTGGGTGCCCAGCAGACGGGCGGCGTGCAGGTCGCCGCGCTTCGACAGGTAGCGCACTCGGTCGACCATCAGCTGCCGGGGTTCCTCCTCCGAGCACTCACGGACGTTGGAGGGGACCAGATGCGGCCAGATCGCCTCGAACTTGGGCCACTCGGTGGGGTCGTCCACGGCGTCCTCGGTGTCCTTGGCGGGCCGGGCCGTCGCCAGGATCCGGTGCACCTCGTGGACCGTGTCCTCGTGCTTCTGCGCGTCCAGACTCTCCCGGACCGCGGCCTGTACCAGCCGGTGCACCTGGATGGTGTTGTCGGTGGCGTCGACCTTGGCCAGGGCGAAACGGTTCAGTGCCTGGGTGACCTTGCCCAGCATGTAGCGGGCGCGCAGATCCGGGTCGTGCGGGAGCAGCGCCCTGATCATCGCGTCGCTGCTGATCAGGTTCATGGAGATGGGCTCCGCCGCGAAGAAGCTGCACAGTTCGAGCAGCCGGGCCGCGGCCGGAGACTCGTCGCGCAGACGGGCGATGGAGATGTTCCAGGTCGCGCCCACGGAAGAGGGGTACTCCACCGCGCCCGCGGCCGCCGGGACCGACAGCACCTGGGTGGACTGCTCCCGCAGTTGTTCGACGTACTCCCGCACAGGTGTGGCCGTCGCCTCCAGCCAGGCAGCCGCGACCTCGATGGCGAGCGGCAGGTCACCGACCGCGTCGGCGACCTCGCCCGCGTCCCCGGTGCTCAGTCCGGGCACGCGGCGGCACAGGTGCTCGACGCTCTCCTCCCGGGTGAAGACCTCCACCTCCACCGACTGGACCCGGGTCGAGGCGGGCTTGGCCCGGCAGGTGACCAGGAGGTGGCCGTAGACGCTGTCCGCGACGGGGGCGGTTTGCTCGGGAAAGTTCTCCAGGATCCGGTCCAGGTCCTCGACGTTGTCGAAGATCAGCAGCCAGCGCGCGTACGGCGCCGCGTCCCGGAGAGCCTGGACCGCCTCCCAGGCCGAATCGGCGACGTCGTCACCGACGTTGAGGTCGAGCCGGCGGGCCAGGTCGGCGAGCTTGGGGGCGACCAGGTCCGGTTGCTCGGCGTCGATCCACCACACCAGGTCGTAGTCCGCCTTGAAACGGTGGGCGTACTCACGGACCAGCTGGGTCTTGCCCACTCCGCCGAGACCGTGCAGCACCTGCGGCAGCCGCTGCCCGGAGACGCTGCTGACGAGTTGCCGCCGAAGGGTGTCCAGGATCGGGGCGCGGCCGGTGAACCAGGGATAGCGAGGCTGGATGTTGGACACGGGCGTGCCGGTGTTGGGGTAGCGCACCTGTCCACGGGTGTGTGAGGCCGACGCGACAGCCTCGGGCCGGTCCAGACCGGTCAAAAGCACCCGCCTGGCCGTACCTTCGTCCAGCCTGACCAGGTCGATCACCCCTCTGCCGGCGTAAGGCAGGCCGAGTTGTACGTCGCCCACCCGCACCGACACCGCCTTGGCGGTTTCCTCCGTGCCGCCCGAGTGCGCGGCGGTCTCCCAGGTGGCCCTGGCCCGGCGGGAGTTGTCGAAGGCCGGGGAGACCACGGCGAGCACCTGGTGCTTACGGCCCGACACCGCCTCGGCGCCGAGCTCGGTGGCCGTCATCGACCGGACGTCCCTGGACTCCACCTCGAAACCGGCGTCGCGCAGCACCGCCTCCAGCCAGTCGACCCACATCCGGTCCTCGGAGACGTAGTAGAGCAGCAGTTTGGACGCGGGTACCGGGCGGCGCCGGGTGTAGACGGCGAGAGACTCGCCGCGTTTCAGGTCGTCGATGGGCGGCAGCGTGGTGACCCGGCCCTCGGTGATGACGGAGGTGAGCCGTTCGCATGCGGCGAGCAGGGAACTGGCCACCCTGGGCGGGGGGTCTCCGAAGGCGGCGAGGATCTCCTCGTAGGCGTAGTAGGGGCGGTACGGGATCTCCACCGAGCCCCAGTATTCGACCATTTGCTCGGTGTCCATGTCGCTGGGCAGGCCGGCGAAGCGCTCCCGGGCCAGCGCGCGCCCGGCGTCGACCTTGTCCTTCTCGCCGTCGTCGATACGCATGGCGACCGGCAGGATGCGGATGCCCTTGCTGCCGTACCGGTCCTCGATGTCCTTGGCGACACCGGCAGCGCCTTCGATGCTCTGGTCGCTCAGGGTGTAGCAGACAACGAGGGTGCTCGGCATCTGGACGGTGCAGATGTCGGCCAGGTCGCTCAGACCGGTGCGGCTGTCGATCAGGGTGTAGTCGTAGTAGCGCTGCATGTCGGCGCGCATGGCGTCGAAGAACTGGCCGCCACCGTAACTGGTGTAGAAGCGGTCCCAGTCCATGTTGCCGACGATCGGGTAGTCGCGGTGCCGCATGCCCGCGGAGAGGAAGTCGAGGCTGCCGGGTTCGGGGAAGGACCAGTCGAGGGAGATGGCGTGCGGCCTGACCCGGGCGTAGTGGCGGTGCCAGTCCGGCTCCCGGTCGGGCAGATCGCGCAGCGCCTCCCGGCGGTACTCGTCGATGATGTTGATCAGGCCCGGGGTCGCCCGGAGCAGAGCGGGTTTCAGAAACGGGTGGAAGAACCTGTGCAGCCCCGGAGCTTCGAGGTCCCAGTCGATGGTGAGCACTCGATGGCCGTTCGCGGCCAGGATCCAGGCCACGTTCGCCAGTGCCATGGTCCGGCCGGTGCCACCCTTGTATGAATAGAACGTGATCACAGTGCCGTTGCGGTTCTCGGTCATCGGAAACCCTCCGCTTCGTCGGCCGTGCTCTTCCTGCGTTCGGTTCGTGCCGGGGGGGCCGAAGGACCGGGCCCGGGTGTCCTCGGGCCCGCGCCTAGCCGGGATACGCCGGCCCTCCCAGCCGTGGGCGTTGGATCGCCGGCCCCTCCGGCGGGTAGGTCCTCGCGTGGGTCTCGTAGTGGGTGACGGACAGTCCGACGGCCTTCTGCAGATCGGCGCCGAAGGCGTCGAGGGAGCGGATGCCGTCACGGGGCGACCGGTGGCCCGCGTTCTCGTAACGACGGGGCGCCAGGATCTGCTCGGTGAGCTGCTGCAACTGCCGCTCGCGCTCGTGCGGCAGGACGTCGCCCGAGTACTGCGGCACCATCACGCTGATCCAGGGACGTTTTCGGTCGCACAGCCGTCTCATCAGCTCCTGGCCTCGTGGAGTGTCCAGCGCCCAGCGGTCCAGCAGCAGCAGGCCCGGCGTTCTCGGCGACTCCTCGCTCAGCAACTGGTCGGCGTCGCTCTCGAAATCGCCGATGCTGACCCGGTAGTTCATGGTCCGGACGAGGTCGGCGGCATGCTCGCTCAGGGGGCGGGTCGACACCGGATGATAGGGGTTCCACTCCTGGGGCGTCTCCCCGTAGTAGTCCGCCACACGGCCGTTGGGCAGGTTGCTGCGGGAGCAGGCGAGTACCGAGATGTCGAACTCCGCCGGATGCCCGCCCGATCCGAACGCGCTCGGCAGCGACTCGTACTGCTTGTAGACCTGGCCTTCCTCCAACTGCGTTGTCTGCGCGGCCCGGACAATGCGCTGCGCGAGTCGGTAGACCGCCTTCTGGTAGTCGTACTTGAGGTAGTTGAGCTTGGTCAGCCCGTAGAAGCCCTCGGCCGCGTAGTCGTTGCCGAAGTCCGCGTGGTTGAACTGCAGGTCCTGTGCCGCCCGCGGTAGTTGTGCCGGTTCGACCGGCACCCATAACGCCGGGATGATTCCGCCCTCGCCGTTCTCGCCGTGGTGCGCCCGGTGGTTGATCTGCCGTTGGGAGAACGCCCACCACTCCCTGCCGCACTGCTCGCTGAGAAAGTAGCGGGGTGAATAGAGCGGGACGAAGACCTGGCAGCGCGCCAGGTTCTCGGAGAGCTCGTCGGTCCACTTGGTGCCGACCGCCATGCCCTGGTCCAGGAAGCCGGCCTTGGCGCCGGGCCGCAGCGAGGTCATCTGCATGATGTCCGCGCACAGACCGTCGTAGAGCTTCTTCACCCAGGCGTTGGGATCCGCGTCACTGAAACTGTTCTTCGGAGTGTGCGCGTAACTGAGGAAGAAATAAGGGCGTTCACCCTTAGTGCTGTTCGCGTCACCACGCACGCATGCCCCCCGGAGTGTGCCGCGACCGGATGCCCAGTGTAGGAAGTGCTCCTCCCGCGCGGAAGCAGGCCGAACGGCACCGTATTGACGGTTCGCGCCGCGCGCGCGTCGGTTCAGGCCCGTTTCACCGCGACGCCGCGCGCCCGCACCGCCTCCCGCAGCCCCGCGACGAACCGCGCGCCGACCGGAGTGAGCGTGCCGGAGGCCGCCAGACAGGCGACCGCCCCGGTCGCGTGGTCCAGCTGCCGCCGGAGCGAGGCGTCCGCGGTTCGGGCCTCCTCGCCCGTCGTACCGCGCCGCCGGGCGTGCCAGAAGTCGATCACCGCGAGGTGTTCGTACGATTCCAGCAGCATGTCCCGCGCCGGGCGTGGGCCCAGTCCGCCGGGCAGGGTCAACAAGGCGTCACCGGACGGATCCTGAAACTCCATCAGGTCGAGCAGCGCGTTCATCCTCCCGTACTGGAACCCGCGTACGAGGAGAAGGGCCAGGCTTTCCGGTGCGGCCGGCCGGGCGATGCCCACCGCACCGAAGACGCCCCGGCTGACGGAGCCGCTGCCGTGCGGGTGCGGGAAGGCCGACAGCGGGGTGACGACGTCGAGCTCGGCGGTGATGCCGGGCACATAGGCGGGGAGCTCCCGCCGGATCCACTCCCAGGCGGCCTTCAGACCGGTGTACCACTCCTCGGCCTCGGACTCGGTCAGCCGGGAGTGTACCGGTTGGTCATGGCAGTCACGCCAGGGATCCGTGTCCTCCAGAGCGACCGCCCAGCCGTCCAGTTCGAATCGGCGGCGAGTGGACCACGCGGGGTCGTCGACGCCTTTCCACTCCATCCGGTACGTCCTGCGGCCGGCCTCGACGGTGAAGCCGTCTGCATCGCCGGACACATGGGCCTCGGTCGCGTCGCCGACCGCGAGCGTGCCCAGGGTCGGCAGCCTCAGTACCCCGTCGGCGACCGGTACGGCGACCGTGGCCGGTTGTCCGGCCCGGAGCGCCGCGACCGCGGCGATCTCGGCCACCCCGCGCATCGCGGCCCGCGTCTGTGTCCCCGCTGGTGTCCGTGTCCTGTCGCCGTCCAGGCAGTACAGCCCCCAGGGGCGTACGTAGGGGTGTGTCAGGACGGAGTCCACGACGTGCGGCGCGCTGCCGTCCAGGACGGCCAGCGTCTCCCAGGCCCGTGCCCCGCCGGCGTCGGGGTGGGCCTGTTGCCAGACCAGGGCCAGGAGCTCCCGGTTCAGGCCGAGCTGGTGACGCACCAGCAGATCCGCGACGGCGCCGCCACCGGCGCCGGCGGCCAGCTCGTCGAGGTGGGCGGCATCGAGAACAGGGGCGGGCTCGGCTGCCCCGGTGGTGGCCGACGTCGTCTGGCCGGCCCGGTCGCGGTCCCGGATTCCGACGATGAGGCCTTCAAGATCACCGCAGTACACGGACGGGTTGTCGAACTCGTTGTCGACGCGGTACCGGTGGGCGTACAGACCGCCGCCGCAGGACTGCACGACCGGGCAGCTGCGGCAGGTCGCGCAGAGCCCCTCCAGTCCCTGCTGGCGGGCGACCACACCCGGGTGCGCGGCCACGTCGTCGAGCGTGTTGTGGAATACGTCCATGCCGGTGGCGGGCGCGCCGTCGTACGACGTCTTCAACGAGTCCGCCTGTTCGAAGGTCCCGTCGGTCTCGATCACCGCCAGGTCCGCGGGGGCCAGCCCCAGCGATTCGGTCAGGCTGCTCTCGCCGCGCAGGGTGCGCAGCACCGAGTCGAAGATCCGTACGTCCATCGGTCTGCCGTCCGCGTCCCAGTGGTCGTGGACGGTCAGCAGCCAGTCCGCGTAGGGGGTGGCGGACGTGTCGCCGGGCAGCCGCGGCGGGGGGTCCTCCCACGTCGAGTGGGGCAGGAGGAAATCGATGCGGGGGGGCTTCAGGGCGGCCAGGGCGTCGTACACGGCGACCGGATCGTTGCGCAGGTCGATGGTGCAGAGGATGCCCGCGAAGAGGTGCTGGTAGCGGGGCCGACTGAGCAGGGACACGGCGCGCAGGACCTTGTCGTGACTGCTGCGGCCGTTGCGGTAGAGGCGGTGCAGATCATTGGCGGCCTTGTCGCCGTCCAGGGAGATGCCGACCTTGATGTCGAGTTCCGCGAAGAGGTCACAGAACCTCTGGTCGAGCGTTACCCCGTTGGTGTGGATGCGCAGGTCGAGCTCGCACACACCGTCCAGGGCCGTCCGTAACGCCTCGGCCGTCCTGCGCAGGCGTGCGCGGCCGGCAAGCAGCGGTTCCCCGCCGTGCAGCACGACGGAAACGGCGTCCAACCGGTGGGCGGAGGCATGCTCGGAGATGCGCCGGGCGGTGACTTCCAGGACTTCGTCGGAAATCACCGCCGGCCTGCCGCGCCAGCTTTTGTCAGCCTTCTCGTACACGTAGCAGTGATCGCAAGCGAGGTCACAGCGACTGTGCACCTTCAGAACGAACTGACTGAGCGGTTGTGGCGTGCGGCCCATGAGAGTGCTGTCGGTCCTTGTCTCCGTGTCACACGCTGGACTGGAAGGCTCCGGCCGTGACCCTGCTCGGTCCCCGCTGGACGCCACCGTTCGACACGGCCCGGGTGAGTGCGGGCGACTCGGCGCGGGCACGAGCCAGTGTCACGAGGGGCACCCGCTCCGGGCCGACCACGCCCGCCGTCTTCCCTGGTTCTTCGGCCGCGGTGTCAAAGGAGGCGTTCATGGGAACCTCTTCATAAGTCCGTGGGTCCACAAAGGGGCCCAAAGTGGGCAAACCTCCACCAGTGACTCACGTGCACCCGATTAATTCGCGTCGACTCGCGTTTCATCGCTCGTTTCGGCGACGTGATGCCGAAACGAAGTTCTTCCTGCGAGCTTCCACTTGGCCGACGTTGCGGACCATCAGGTGTCCCGCCAGCCAGTGGTCGAGAGCGGCAGCGTACAGGCGTGCGCGCAGTGCTACCAGCGGTTCGGTGAACACCAACTGGCTTTAAACATAGGCGAATTGGATCATCCGATCGTCGCTCATGTCGTCATCGTGCGGCCTCGGTCAGCAAGACCGGCAGGCGGGGTGCGGTGGCACCCTCGCGAAACACCGCAGGCCAGCGGGGAGTGACCGTCCTTTCCGGCCTGGATTCCTTTGTCAAGATTTTACTCAAGGCGTATTCGGGCCGGCCTTCGAAGCCCCGGCGCTCCCCGCTGTCCCGACCAGGCTTTCTACGTCCAGCGAGTGGGTGCGTGTTGCACGCGACCGCCTTGTCCGGGGCCGCCGCGGTGCGAGTCCGCGTCCCCCTTCACCCGAACGTGGGCACCCGAAAGTGGACGTTCAGTTTTCTTGGCATTCACAGACGGCTCTCAGCACGCGCCCACGTTCCTGACGGACGCCGTCCCTAATTTCCTGCTCATGACGGGAATCCACAAGGACACTTCGATCAGCCGGCGCCGCGCCCTCGCGGTGACCGGAGGTACGGTCGTCGCCGGCGGACTCGTGGTCGCGGGCTACCAGTCGGCCTTCGCCGACGAGGCGACGACCACGGCCACCGCCGACGCCACGGCGTCCGCCACGGCGAGCCAGAGCAGCGGCACCTGCGTGCTCATGTCCAGCGTGACGGAGGGGCCGTACTACCTCGACAACGCGCTGGTGCGAAAGGACATCACCGAGGGCAAGTCCGGCGTCCCGCTGACGCTGCGCATCACCGTCCAGGACACCACCGAGTCCTGCGCCCCGGTCGCGGGCGCGGCCGTGGAGATCTGGCACTGCGACGCCTGGGGCTACTACTCCGGCTACACCACCGCCAACCCCGGCGGCTCGGCCCCCGCCGAGAGCGAGGACGGTTCCACCGCGAACGACAACACCTATCTGCGCGGCTACCAGATCGCCAACGCCAACGGGGTCGTCAAGTTCGAGACGATCTTCCCGGGCTGGTACACGCCGCGAACCTGCCACATCCACCTCAAGGTCCACACCGGCGGCCAGAAGGAGGACGGCACCTACGAGGGCGGCACGGTCAACTACACCGGCCAGCTGTTCTTCCCCGACGACGCGGCCCAGGAGATCTTCGCGCTGGAGCCCTACTCCCGGCACTCCGGCAGCTACACCACCCTCGACAACGACATGGTGTACGACGGTGGCGGCGCCTCCAGCGGTCTGCTCACCCTGGAGCCGGTCCACAAGAAGGACGTCTCCAAGGGCTACAAGGGCTTCATCACCCTGAGCATCGACCCGGACGCCGAGAACACCGGTGCGGGCAGCGGTGGCGGCGGTACGCCCCCGAGCGGTGAGCCCCCGACGGACGCTCCGACCGAAAGTGCCTCACCGTCCGCCACGGCCTCCTCGTAGGGTGCGTACATGACAAGCCGTGAGGACGAGGCGCTGGCGCTCGCCGCCGTGGACGCGCTGACCGGACAGCTGGCCCTGGCTCCCAAGCCGGGCCTGCCCGACCCGCGCGATCTCCACGCCCGTGCCACGCGCCGGGACCAACTCGCCCTGCGCTGGTCGGCCAAGGCGCTCGCGCCCGGCCTCACGGCGATGGCCGCCGCGGCCCGCCGCACCGGCGAACCGACACCCGGGCTCCGTACGGAACTGGGCGCCATCGGCCGGTCCACCGAGCACTCGGTGGGGCTCACGGGCGGTGGCCACCGGGGTGCCCTGTGGGCGCTCGGCCTGCTGGTCGCGGCAGCCGCCCTGGACCCCCGGGCCAAGGCGCTCGACGTCGCCGCCGCGGCCAAGCGCATCGCCTCCCACCCCGACAAACGCGCCCCGCGCAGACCCTCCCGGGGCTCCTCGGTGTCGGCGAAGTACGGCGCCGCCGGCGCCCGGGGCGAGGCGCGGGCCGGATTCCCGCACGTACGGCGGGCGTTGGACGCGCTGGCCGTCGCCCGCTCGACCGGCGCGACGGAGGCGCAGGCCCGCCTCGACGCGCTGCTGACCGTCATGTCGACGCTCCAGGACACCGAGTTGCTGTACACGGCGGGCCCGCACGGCCTGCGCCATGTCCAGGCGGGCGCCCGCGGAGTCCTGGAAGCGGGCGGCACGTCGACGGAAGCGGGCGCCGCGGCTCTGGCCGCCCTCGACGACGACCTCCACGCGCGCGCGTGGAGCCCCCGCGGCAGCGCCGGGCTCTTCGCGGGGGCCCTGTTCCTGGACTCGCTGCCGGTCAGCCCACTGACACGGGCCGCCTGACAGCCGCGCCGACCGGGCCTGCGGCGGCCGCCTTCCGGGCCGCCGGGCCCATGGCGTACGACGCCACCAGCGTGACTGCGCCCAGCAGCAGCCATCCCGGGGTCCCCCAGCCCACCAGCAGGGCGGTGAGGACGAGGGGCCCCGCGGTACGGGCCACGGTGACGCCGGTGCCGAAGAAGCCCTGGTACTCGCCGACGCGGTCGGCCGGGGCCAGCTCGAACGACAGCTGCCAGGATCCCGCCGACTGGCCCATCTCGGCGACGACCTGAAGCACCGCGCCGACCACCAGGACACCGACGCCCACCCAGGGCCCCACCCCGGCGGACAGGGCGAACACCGCGCACGCCGCGAGCATCACCCAACCGGAGCGCCGTACCGCGCGCGTGGCCGACCCGAGCTCCGTCACCCCGCGCGCCATCCGCACCTGGAACACCATCACCGCGCCCGTGTTGAGCACGAACAGCGCGGAGACGACCCAGGCGGGAGCGTCGGTCCGCTCGGTGATCCACAGCGGGATTCCGAGGCTGAGCAGCGGCATGCGCAGCAGCAGCACGGTGTTGAGCAGGGTCACGACGACGTACGGCCGGTCGCGCAGCACACCGAGCCCCCGCGACTTCGCCGCCGCGACGGGCGCAACCGACGGCAGCCGCAGCAGCAGCCCCGCACAGACCAGGAAGCTCACCGCGTCCAGCGCGAACACCCCGAGATACGCCGCCCGTGTCCCGGCACTCAGCGCGAGCCCGCCGAGCCCGGCGCCCACCGCCAGACCGGCGTTGAGCGTGGACTGGAGGTGCGCGAGCAGCCGTGTGCGGTCCCCGGCCGTCACCAGCCCGGCGAGCAGCGCCTGCCGGGCCGCCGCGAGCCCCGACTGCGCGGACGCGTAGGCACAGGCCGCGATCACGAACGGCACGAAGCCCCGCACGACCAGGAAGGACGCCACCGCGGCCCCGGTGGCGAGCGCCAGCAGTACGGCGGTCCCGCGCGCCCCACGCCGGTCGGCGAGCCGCCCCAGCGGCACCCCGACCAGCGAACCGACCGCCCAGGCGAGCGTCAGCCCGAGCCCCACGCGCGCGGGGGCCAGCCCGACGACGTGGGTGAAGTAGAGGGCGGAGGTGACGTAGTACGCCCCGTCGCCGACCGAGTTGGTCAGCTGGGCCAGGGCGAGCACACGTTGCGGGCCTGCGGGCGGGACGAGGGAGTTGGTCATACGGACGACGTTAGAAGCACGGTGGACCGATCGGCAGGCCCAATAGTCATGCCTTTCAGTGGCCCAATTTCAGGCCGGGGAAACCGAACTCAACCACCGTTCAGAACCCGCCCGAGCACGGCCAACGCCTCCTCGTAGACCCCCTCCCGAGGCGTCCCGTACCCGACGACCAGCCCCTGCGCCCGAGCGCCCGCCGCCACCGCGCCCGGCACGTGCCAGTGCTCCTCGAGGTACCCGACCGCGAGCCCGGCCTCCTTGGCCCGCGCCCTGACCTCCGCCTCGTCGGCCACCTCCACCAGGGCGTGCAGCCCCGCGGCGATCCCGCGCACGTCCCGGTGGGCGCCCAGCAGGTCGACGAGCCGGTCCCGGCGACGCCGGTAGCGCAGGCGGCACGCGCGCACGTGCCGGTCGTAGGCGTGGCTGGTGATCAGTTCGGCGAGGGCCAGCTGACCGATGGTCTCGGTGTGGTGGTCGCTGTGAAGTTTGGCGTCGGCGACCGCGTCGACCAGATGCGGGGGCAGCACCATCCAGCCCAGGCGCAGGGCGGGCCCGAGCGTCTTGGAAGCGGTGCCGATATAGGCGACCTGTCCCGGGGCCATGCCCTGAAGAGCGCCGACGGGCTGTCTGTCGTAGCGGAACTCCCCGTCGTAGTCGTCCTCGACGATCAGCCCGTCACGCGCGCGTGCCCAGTCGGTGAGCGCCCGCCGCCGCTCCGGGTGCAGGGTCACGCCGGTCGGGTACTGATGGGCGGGGGTGACGACGACCGCGGAGACCTTGCCGGGGCCGGTCAACTCCTCGACGCGGGCGCCGCGCTCGTCGACGCCCACCGGTACGACCCGCCCGCCGGCCCGCCGTACGACCTCCCGGTGGAACGGCAGCCCCGGGTCCTCCATGGCGATGGCGGCGCCGTCCAGCACGCGCGTGAGCAGCGAGAGCCCCTGCACGTACCCGGAGGTGATCACGATCCGCTCGGGCGGCGCGAGCACCCCGCGGGCCCGCCCCAGGTAGTCCGACAGTGCCGTCCGCAGCTCGATCCGGCCGCGCGGGTCGCCGTAGTCGTACGCCGGGGAGGGCGCCGTCGCGACGGCCCGGCGGAGCGCCCGCAGCCAGGCGTCCGCCGGGAACGTCCCGACGTCCGGGCTCCCCGGCCGCAGGTCGAACCGGGGCACACGCGCGCGTGCGGCTACCTCCGGCGGCTCGGCACCGACGGAGGGCAACGCGGCGACCTGCGTACCGGCCCCCTGCCGAGCGGTGAGATACCCCTCGGTGACCAACTGGTCGTAGGCCGCCTTCACGGTCCCCCGCGAAACCCCCAGCTCATCGGCGAGCCGCCGGGTGGCAGGCAACAGAACACCGGGCGCAAGCCGCCCGTCCCGCACGGCGTCACGAAGGGCCCGCTCGATCCCGGCACGACGCCCTTCAGCCGCGATCACTTCCAGATGCAGGTCCACACCCATCCCCCTAGGGGCGCGGGGAACTGCGCGACCAGCCACGAACTACCCGCAGACGAAACTCAACCCTTGAGCGAAGCCATCCAAGCTTCCACCTCGTCAGATCGCCGGGGCAGCCCGTCCGACAGATTCCGATTCCCGGCCTCCGTCACCAGGATGTCGTCCTCGATCCGCACCCCGATACCCCGATACTCCACAGGCACGGTCAGATCATCAGCCTGGAAGTACAACCCCGGCTCAACCGTCAGCACCATCCCCGGCTCCAACGTCCCGTCGACATAGGACTCCACCCGCGCCGCGGCACAGTCGTGAACGTCCATGCCGAGCATGTGCCCCGTGCCGTGCAGCGTCCACCTCCGCTGCAACCCCAGCTCCAGCACCCGCTCCACGGGCCCCTCGACAAGCCCCCACTCCACGATCCGCTCGGCCAGCACCCGCTGCGCCGCGTCGTGGAAGTCCCGGTACTTGCCGCCGGGCCGCACGGCCGCGATACCGGCCTCCTGGGCGTCGTACACCGCGTCGTAGATCTTCTTCTGGATCTCGGTGTACGTGCCGTTGATCGGCAGAGTCCGGGTGACGTCGGCCGTGTAGTACGTGTGCGTCTCGACGCCCGCGTCCAGCAGCAGCAGCTCGCCGGAGCGCACGGCCCCGTCGTTGCACACCCAGTGGAGCGTGCAGGCGTGCGGGCCGGCCGCGCAGATGGAGCCGTAGCCGACGTCGTTGCCCTCCACGCGCGCGCGGAGGAAGAAGGTGCCCTCGATGTAACGCTCGGAGGTCGCCTCGGCCTTGTCGAGGACCTTCACCACGTCCTCGAACCCACGCACCGTCGAGTCGACGGCCTTCTGCAGCTCGTCGATCTCGAACTCGTCCTTGACCAGCCGCGCCTCGGAGAGGAAGACCCGCAGTTCGTCGTCGTGCTCGGCGGTGACCTTGTCGGTCAGGGCGGCCTCGATACCGGCGTCGAACCCACGTACGACCCGTACCGGCCCGGTGGCCTCCCTGAGCCGGTCGGCCAGCTCGCGCACGTCCGACGCCGGAATGCCGTACACCTGTTCGGCCTCGGTGAGTGAATGCCGGCGGCCGACCCACAGCTCACCCTGCCCGGAGAGCCAGAACTCACCGTTCTCGCGGTCGGAGCGCGGGAGGAGATAGATCGTCGCCTTGTGACCGCCGGTGACGGGCTCCAGGACGAGCACGCCGTCCTCGGTCTGGTTACCGGTCAGATACGCGTATTCGACAGAGGCACGGAAGGGGTACTCCGTGTCGTTCGAACGCGTCTTCAGGTTGCCCGCCGGGATCACCAGGCGCTCGCCCGGGAAGCGCGCGGAGAGCGCGGCGCGGCGGGCGGCGGTGTGACCGGCCTGAGCGATGGGCTCCAGGCCCGTCAGCTCGGTGTCGGCCCAGCCCGACTTCATGTTCTCGGCAAGCTCGTCGGACACGCCCGGGTACAGGCCGTTCTTCCGCTGCTTGATCGGCTCTTCGGGCTCGGCCTCAGTCTCCGGGATCGCCGGATTGAGCTCGTCCGCCACGGTCATCCTCCTAGATACGGCACTGGACCCCGTCCATCGTACGGTCGTACGGGACGGGGCCCAGAGGTGCGCGGGGCGACCGGCGGCTCACTCGAACCGCGCCGACAGCAGTACGACGTCCTCCTGACCGTCCGACGCGTCCAGCCCGTCCGGCAGCATGCTCCGCAGGACATGGTCCGCGATCGCGCCCGCGTCGTCCCGCAACTGCCGGGGGACGCTCGCCGCCGCCGCGTGCAGCCGGGAGAAGGCCCGGTCCACGGGTTCGCCGGTACGGTGCAGCAGCCCGTCGGTGTACAGCAGAACCGTCTCTCCGGGCTCGGTACGGAACTCCACGCTGGGCGCCTCCCAGCAGGCGAGCATCCCGAGCGGCGCCGACACGGTGGTCTCCACGAACTCCGTGCGCCGCTCGCCGATCAGCAGGGGCGGACAGTGCCCGGCGCCGGCCAGCGTGACCTTGCGCAGCGCGGGCTCGCAGTAGGCGAACAGGGCGGTGGCGCAGCGGGCGGGCTCGGTGAGCCTCAGCAGCAGCTCCAGGTCGGAGAGGACCGCCACCGGGTCCTCGCCCTCCATCACGGCGTACGCGCGCAGGGAGGCCCGCAGCCGGCCCATCGCGGCGATCGCGCTCGGTCCGGAGCCGGTCACCGCGCCCACGGCCAGGCCCAGGGCGGCGTCCGGCAGCGGCAGCGCGTCGTACCAGTCGCCGCCCCCGCGCGGACCGGTGCGGTGCCGGGCGGCCAGCTGGACACCGGCGGTCCGGGGCAGCCTGGCGGGCAGCAGCTCCTCGGAGATCGTGCGCACACACGCGCGCGTGCGCTCCACTTCGACCAGCCGTGCCAGGTGCTCGGTCGCGAACCGCGCGTACAGGCCGACGAGGTGCCGTTGCCGTTCGACCGGCTCCGCGGGCTCGTCGTACAGCCAGACGGCCGCGCCGAGGCGGCCCGCGGACTCCGTGGACAGGGGGAGCGCGTAGCTCGCCGCGTAGCCGAGACGGGCGGCCACTTCACGGTGACGGGGGTCGAGACCGTCCTCGGCGAGGAGGTCCGGGTGTGTGATTTCGCTCTCGCCGCCGGGCAGGCCGGCGGCCGTGTCGAGGAGCTGCCCGTACGGCATGGCGCCGCGCGGGATCGTCTCGATGTGCCCGAGGTCCGCGCGGGCCAGCCCCAGGCCAATGGTGGTGTCGGGGCCGAGTCCGTCACCGGGTTCCAGGACGACGAGGCCGCGCCGGGCGCCCACGAGAGCGGCTCCGGCGTTCAGCAGCTCCTGCAGTGCGTCGGCGAGTGCCGCCGTGCGGGCCAGCCGTTCGGTGAGTTCGTGCAGTGTTGTGAGGTCGGACACCCAGCCGGCGAGACGGTCCTGAAGCAGGATGCCGGGGCCGTTCGTGCAGGTCAGCGCGGGAGTGTCCGCTGGGGTGTCCGGGACTACGGGCGCGGGCGCGACAGTGTGTGCGGGTGAGGGAACCGTTGAATCGATTCCAGCCACTTTCGGGAGGTGAGGGGCGTTCATGGCGTCCGGCCTTCCGACCGGCGCTTATTGCTCAATAGCATCGCAAACCCCCATGTGATTCTGCGCCGCTAGCAGTGTCTCCACATGTACACGCACTCGTGAGGGGATGTCCAGCATTGTCCTGCTGGGATTCCTGGTGTCCATGGGTTCGCCGCGGTCCCCTTGCGAAAAAGCAAAGTTGGCCTAAAACTGACTCGGGTAGCGGGTTATTGAGGTCGACTGGCCTGGTTCGACGGAGCGTCACAGCGGTCTTGGTGGGTACGTACTCGGTGAAGGCCGGGGGTGGTTGTGTCAACCACCCGGAACCTGGCGACGGACCCGGGCGTCTTAACCACCGACGGCCGTGTCCCATCCTCCCCTGGCGGAGGCGGAGAGAAATACGCGGGACGCAAAACGCCAGACTCCGCCACCCCGCGCCATGCCCATGCTTTTGATGAACGCAGTATGGACGCGGACGAAGCCAACGCTCGGCGCTCGGCGCACAACAAGGGGGCTGCCCCTTGCCTCCCGCAGGTCGGGATGCGCCAGAAGATACGCACAGTGAAGTGATCGACACATGGTGTGATGTAGCCCACGGTGTTGCCAGGCGTGCAACGGAAAGGAACGAGCGCTCATGCGCGAGATCCTCGGAAGGCTCGGAAGGCGACGCAGGCTCCTGTCCCGGCGCGACGGCGGGAAGCCTGAGGTGCTCGGCGCGGCCCTGACGTTCGCGGCCGGCTGGCAGTGGCCCGTACTCCCGGGCGTGGCACCGGATCCACAGGGGCGCGCCCGTTGCGGCTGCCCCGACCCGGAGTGCACGGTCCCCGGCGCTCACCCGTTCGAACCCGGCCTGCTGGCGGCGACCACCGACGAGCGCATGGTGCGCTGGTGGTGGACGAACCGGCCGACGGCTCCCATCATCCTCGCCACCGGCGGCGCGGCTCCGTGCGCGGTCAGCCTGCCGGCCCCGGCCGCGGCCCGCGCTCTCGACGCCCTGGACCGCAAGGGCATGCGCCTGGGTCCGGTCGTTGCGGGTCCCACCCGCTGGTCGCTGCTCGTGAAGCCGTACACGATGGAACAGCTGGGCGAACTGCTGTACGCGAAGGACTTCGTGCCCGGTTCGCTCCGCTTCCACAGCGAGGGCGGTTACATCGCCCTGCCGCCGTCCGAGACCGGTCACGGCCAGGTCCGCTGGGAGCGGGCTCCGCTGCCCGGCTCGGCCTCGCCCTGGCTGCCCGATGTCGAGGCCGTGGTGGACGCCGTGGTCGAGGCCCTCACTCGTACGGGTGTGAGCGCGCCCGAGTTGTAGGGGTGTCGGGCGCGCGGGCAACCGGGCGCCCGTCCCCTGTCGTTATGTTCACCTCCATGAACCTCCGTCTGCTCGCGCTCTCGGGCGTCGTGGCGCTCACGGTCGCCCTGCCGCTGGCCGTGGCGTCCGCGGGCCCCGTGGGCGACGCGGACCGCGACGCCCTTCTCTCCCTGACGCCTGAAGAAGGCCCTCAGCAGGGCCCGGAGGACGACAAGGCGCGAGAAGCCGCCGATCCCACCGGTTCCCCGCTGCTGCTCGGTCTGGGGCTCGCCACCGCCGCCCGCTGCGGTCCCGAACTCACCTCCCCCGACGGCATCGAGGCGCAGACCTGTGTCCTGTCCCAGGGGGAGGAGACCTGGGCGCGCACCTACTATCGCAATACGACTGGCCGTGACCTCGTGTCCGTGCTGAGCCTCATGGGCCCCGACTCCCACACCGTGCAGCTGCGGTGCGCGGTGGGTGCCGAGGACGAGCCCGGGGTGTGCGAGACGCCCAGGGAGCGCACGGCGGGTGAGCCGGGGGCGTACACGGCGGTCGCGGAGTTCGCGGCGGCGGGGAATTCCACGGACGGGGCCGGAGGGGCGGCGGCCGCGGGACAAAGGCCGCTGCTGCTGCGTTCGGGGAGCAACTCCGGGGCGCCCGACGGGAGTTGACGCGCGGCGCGGTTCCGTACAGCACGCTGCGGGAATCTCCGGGCAAAGAAAGACCCGGTTGCTGGCGACGGGGGATGCACCAGCAACCGGGCTACCGCAACGCTAACAAGAGATCGGCGGTTCGCAAATTCGATCTCGGCTATTCGGACACCGATTCCCTTGTTCTCACGGGGAGTTGTGACTGGAGTCACCCCCCACCGGAGGCCGCGGAATCGACGGGTCCGACCGTGCGTCAGCTGAGCGTCACCTGTCGGTTGGTCAGTCCGCCGCGTGCGCGGCGCTCGTCCGGGGTGAGCGGCGCGTCCGAGGCCAGCGCGCTGGCGAGACGGTCGGCGAACTCGGCGGCCGGCTTCTCGACGTCCTCCGCGGTGACGCCGGTCGGCAGGTCCCAGACCGGGACGGTGAGGCCGTGAGCCCGGAAGGAGCCCACCAGACGGGTGCCCTCGCCCAGGCTGGACTGCCCGGCCGCGTGCAGCCGCGTGAGGGCGTCGAGCAGCTGCTCCTCGCCGTGCGGCATCACCCAGCGCAGGTGGTTCTTGTCCGGGGTCTCGCACCAGTACGCGGCGTCGACGCCCGTCAGCTTCACGGTCGGGATGGCCGCGTCGTTCGCACGCTCCAGGGAGGCGGTGACGTCCGCCGTGGCGTTCTGCGCGTCCGGAACCCAGAACTCGAAGCCCGTGTGCACAACTGGCTCGAACACGCCTTCGGGATCGAGCAGGTCCTGCAGCCGCGGGCTCTCGGCCGGTGCGCGGCGGCCCTGTACGGGCGTGCCGGGGGCCGCGGTGAGCGCGCGCTGGAGGGTGTCCGCGAGGTCGCGGCTGATGTCGCCGGACGCCGTGTCGTTCTGCAGCCCGAGCAGGACCGAGCCGTCGTCACGGCGCAGGGCGGGCCACGCCATCGGCAGGACCGTCGCGAGTGTGACCGAGGGAACGCCCTCGGGGAGGCCGCCCTTCAGGGTCAGCTCCACGGTGGCGGCGGGGACCAGCTCGCGCAGAGCCACCCAGTCGCCCTCTCCGGGCAGGCCCTCGAAGGGCCGGTGCACCAGTTCGGTCACCGCGTGCGCGGCGGCCCGGCCGTGACAGGCCTTGTAGCGCCGGCCGCTGTCGCAGGGGCAGGGCTCGCGGGCACCGACAACCGGAAAGTCCCCGTCAGCGCCTCCGGCGCGGGCTCGGTCGGACGGCTGAGGCCGCGAGGCCTTGGTCTGGGGGCGCTTCTTGGCCATCGTGGGTGTCTCCCGGTTACGGCTCGTCTCGTACTGGCGCGAGCCTAGCCGTTCGTACGACGGCCGACGGGACCCTGTGGACAACGCACCGCACACCGGCGTCAGGACCTGTGCGCACCTGACGCCGCCGGTGTGCCGTCAGTCCATGTCGTCGAACGCGTCCGCGAAGTCCAGGTCGGGTACCGCGGACATCGAGCGGCCTGTGACGCGGGTGGCGAAGTCGGTACGCCGGTGGCCGGCGTTCGGGTCGTGGACGTCGTCGTTGACGACGGCCCACACCGTGACCTCGCCGCGGGTGTCGTCCCGGACGCCCCAGTCGTCGGCCAGCGCCGTGATGATGTTCAGCCCGCGACCGCCGTGCGCCGTCACCGAGGGGGTCGACGGAATCGGGCGGGTCGGGCCGCCGCCGTCCGTCACCTCGACGATGAGTCTGCCGCCGGAGTCCACGCGCCACGCGGCCCGGACGTCGCCGTCACCGGCCAGGGCCTCGCCCAGTGGCCGACCGTGTTTGCACGCATTGCTCAAGAGTTCGGACAGGATCAGTACCGCGTCGTCTATGACCGATTCCGCCACACCGCCCGTGCGCAACTGATCGCGCATCCGGTGTCTTGCTTTCCCCACGCCCGCAGGGCCATGGGGAACGGCCATGCTCGACGACGTGGGCACCTCCTGTGCCACCACCAACGCCACCCCCGAGACCTCCTTTGCCCCACGCCACGGTGTGAATGCCCCTTTGGCCTGTACCGGAAACCGCCCCTTCCGCCTTCGGTGACGCACTCGCAATGATCGAACACGGACCGAACGCGCCGGTGCACTCCCTGTAGTCGAGTGGCCGGATTTCGACGGTATGGCCGAAGGTGGAGGTTTCCTCACCGGGACCGCCAGGTCAAGAGCCCGGACGTGAACCGGGGTCGGAGTCGGGTAAGAGACGACTCGCGGCCGAAGGTTCCTGGCGTCGCGGAAGTGTGGCTGGTCAGCGGCCCAGTTGCCGCAGGACCGCGCCCGGGCGGTTGGTGATGACGGCGTCGATGCCGAGGGCGACGCAGAGGTCGACGTCCGCGGGGTCGTTCACGGTCCAGACGTGCACCTGGTGACCGGCGCGTTTCAGCCGCTCGATGTACGCGGGGTGACTGCGCACGATCCGGATGGAGGGGCCGGCGATCCCCACCCCGGTGGGCAGTCGCCCGTCGCGCAGCCGGGGTGAGAGGAACTGGTTCAGGTAGACGGTCGGCAGCGTCGGCGAGGCGGCCCGGACGCGGTGCAGCGAGCGCGCCGAGAAACTCATGACCCGTACCTGTGAATCTGTCGGCGACTCCGGGGCGTCCAGGCCGAACCGTTTGAGCAGGAACAGCAGCCGCTCCTCGACCTGGCCCGCCCACCGCGTGGGGTGCTTGGTCTCGATGGCCAGCTCCACCCGCCGCCCGGCGTCCGCGACGAGTTCGAGAAGCCGCTCCAGGGTGAGTACGGAGGTGTCCTCGCGGTCCTCCGGGCGGTGTTCCCAGTCGGGGGCCTCGTCCCCGGTCTTCCAGGAGCCGAAGTCCAGGGCGGCGAGGTCGGCGAGCTCCAGGGCGGAGACCGCGCCGCGGCCATTGGACGTACGGTTGACGCGACGGTCGTGGACGCAGACGAGATGGCCGTCCGCAGTCAGCCGTACATCGCACTCCAGGGCGTCGGCGCCGGCCTCGATCGCCTTCTTGTAGGCGGCCAGCGTGTGCTCGGGGGCCTCCTCCGAGGCTCCGCGGTGGGCGACGACCTGGATCGGGTGCTGTCGTGCGTGGGTCACCGCGTCATGGTGTCACCGTCGGAGGGCGGCTGTGACGTCACGGGTGCCCGATGCGCGTAACAGATGCCCATGCTTGTGTGACTTGTCGGATATAAAGGATGGTCCCGGACCCACAGGCACCGCTTATGGTGCCCTGACGGCCCGTGGGAAAAGCTGACGGCATACAAAAGGACGCGCACAGCTGAATCACGTACCGACCGCCACCCGTATGAACGGGTACGCGCACGTGTGGTCGGGCGTGACCGAGTGCGACCGAGAAGGACAGCCGTGGATCGAGGAGAAAGAGCTGTGAGCACCGAGAACGAGGGCACTGCGGTACCCCCGGCCCCGTCCGCACCTCCCGTGCCGGTGGAAGCTCCTGCTGCCTCCCCGCAGGCCACCGCGCACGAGGACAGGACGACTCCGCTCCCGCCGGTGCCCCAGGGCGCCCCGGAGCCGGAACCGGCGCACGCGGGACAGGTGCCGGCGTACGCGTCGGCGGGAGCGCCGGACGCCCCTCAGGGCGCGGGTGCGGGCCACGAGGCAGCGGCCTGGCCGCCGCCTCCGCCGCCGGCGACACCGTCGTACATGGACGGCGGAGGCGGCGGCGACACGGGCGCGCCCTGGGGCGCCACGTACGACCAGCAGCCGAAGCCGAAGTCCGGGCGCGGCGGGCTGTTCGCCGCGGTGCTGGTGGCCGCGTTGGTCGCCGGCGGCCTGGGCGGCGGCCTCGGCTACACGCTGGCCAAGGACAACGACGACTCCACCACGTCGACGACGGTCTCCGCCGCACAGCAGGCCGGCGGTGACCTGAAGCGTGACGCCGGCACGGTCGCGGGCGTGGCCGCCAGGGCGCTGCCGAGCACCGTCACCATCGAGGCGGAGAGCTCCAGCGGCGAGGGCGGCACCGGTACGGGCTTCGTCTTCGACACCCAGGGTCACATCGTCACCAACAACCACGTCGTCGCGGACGCGGTCGACGGCGGCAAACTGACGGCCACCTTCCCGGACGGCAAGAAGTACAACGCCGAGATCGTCGGCCACGCACAGGGCTACGACGTCGCGGTCATCAAGCTCAAGAACGCCCCCTCGGATCTCCAGCCGCTCACCCTCGGCGACTCCGACAAGGTGGCCGTGGGCGACTCGACGATCGCGATCGGCGCCCCCTTCGGCCTCTCCAACACGGTGACCACGGGCATCATCAGCGCCAAGAACCGCCCGGTGGCCTCCAGCGACGGCAGCGCCAGCAGCAAGGCGTCGTACATGAGCGCCCTGCAGACGGACGCGTCGATCAACCCGGGCAACTCCGGTGGCCCGCTGCTCGACGCGGCGGGCAACGTCATCGGCATCAACTCGGCGATCCAGTCCTCCAGCAGCGGCGGCCTGAGCACCGGCCAGTCCGGCTCGATCGGCCTGGGCTTCGCCATCCCGATCAACCAGGCGAAGTACGTCGCCCAGCAGCTGATCAAGACCGGCAAGCCGGTCTACGCGAAGATCGGCGCCTCGGTCACCCTGACCGAGGGCACGGGCGGCGCGCAGATCAGCCAGAAGGGCACGGACGCCGCCGATCCCGTCGAGGCGGGCGGCCCGGCGGCTGCGGCGGGCCTGAAGCCCGGCGACGTCATCACCAAGCTCGACGACCACGTGATCGACAGCGGTCCGACCCTGATCGGCGAGATCTGGACCCACAAGCCCGGCGACAAGGTCCAGATCACCTACGAACGCGACGGCAAGTCAAAGACGGTCGACCTGACCCTGGGCTCCCGCGAGGGCGACAACTGACCCACGCGCGCGCGGGCAGACCCGTTTCTCTTGGGTTCGAATCCCACTGCTTCCGCCGGTCATGAGTACGCAGGCCAGATGGGGTGCCCCTTGGTGAGGGGCACCCCATCCGCATGGGCCTCGGCGGTCCGGCTGTTCCCCCTGGGGTGCCGTTCTGGGCGGCGGACTACTTCGCCGCCGTCTCCCGCACGGGCGACGGCGCTCGGTTCGATCCCGAACGCTGCCGTGTACGTCGTCGCAGGTGGTGGCCTGGCACAAGCGGCACCACCTGCGGGGACGTCAGTCGCTTACACGGCTTCCAAGATCATCGCGTTGGCGAGACCGCCCGCCTCGCACATCGTCTGCAGGGCGTAACGGGCGCCACGCGCGCGCATGGCGTGCACAAGGGTGGTCGTCAGCCGGGTGCCGCTGGCTCCCAGCGGGTGGCCGAGGGCGATCGCGCCACCGTGCGCGTTGACCTTGGCAAGGTCGGCGCCGGTCTCCTGCTGCCAGGCCAGGACGACGCTGGAGAACGCCTCGTTGACCTCGAACAGGTCGATGTCGTCGAGCGTCAGGTGCGCCTTGCGCAGCACCTTCTCGGTGGCCGGGATGACGCCGGTGAGCATGAGGAGCGGGTCGGAGCCGGTGACGGCGAAGCTGTGCAGCCGGGCGAGCGGGCGCAGGCCGAGGCGGGCGGCGGTCTCGCTGGAGGTGATGAGCACGGCGGAGGCGCCGTCGTTGACGGGGCTGGCGTTGCCCGCGGTGACGTTCCACTCGATCTGCGGGAAGCGCTCGGCGAAGGCCGGGTCGTGGTAGGCGGGCCGGAGGCCGGCGAGGATCTCCGGGGTGCTGTTCGGCCGTACGCACTCGTCGCGCGTGACGTCCCCCAGGGGCGCGACTTCGGCGTCGAAGAGACCATTGGCCCAGGCCTCGGCGGCCTTGTGGTGGGAGGAGACCGCGAAGGCGTCCATCTGGTCGCGGGTGATCGACCACTTGGCGGCGATGAGTTCGGCACTGATGCCCTGCGGGACCAGACCCTCCGGGTAGCGCTCGGCGACGCCGGGCCCGAAGGGGTCCTTGCCGGGCGGCACGTTCGACCACATCGGCACCCGGCTCATCGACTCCACACCGCAGGCGACGACGAGGTCGTAGGCGCCCGAGATGACGCCCTGTGCGGCGAAGTGCACGGCCTGCTGGGAGGAGCCGCACTGACGGTCCACGGTGGTCGCCGGGACGGTGTCCGGGAAGCCCGCCGACAGGACGGCGTAGCGAGTGGTGTTCATGGCCTGCTCGCCGACCTGGTCGACGGTGCCGCCGATGACGTCATCGATCAGCGCCGGGTCGACGCCGGAACGGTCGACGAGGGTGCGCAGGGTGTGGGCGAGGAGTTCGACGGGGTGGACGTGCGCGAGGGAGCCGCCCGGCTTGCCCTTGCCGATGGGGGTGCGTACGGCTTCGACGATGACTGCGTCACGCATGTGCGGGCCTCCGCGACGAATTGGCGAGACTACCAGTGAGTAGGAAATTCAAATTCACCATAACTCGGAAGGTTGGAAAAACAAACCCTCCCCTAAGCTGGGCGTCATGGCCGCCACCAAAGACCCGCGCCCCTGTTCCATCGCCGACGCTCTGGCGCTCGTGGGCGAGAAGTACTCGCTGCTCGTCCTGCGGGAGGTGTGCCTGGGCAACGGCCGCTTCGACCAGCTGGTGCGCAACATCGGCGCACCGCGCGACATTCTGGCCACCCGCCTGCGCCGCCTCGTGGACGCCGGGATCCTGACGAAGCGCATCTACAGCGAGCGGCCGCAGCGCTTCGACTACCGGCCCACCCAGGCGGGGCTCGAACTGGAGCCGGTCCTGATGGCCCTCATGGAGTGGGGCGACCGCCACATCCGCAAGGGCAACGACCGCCCCATGGTCATGGAGCACAGCTGCGGCAGCGATCTGGTCCCGGTGGTCACCTGCCAGGCCTGCGGCAAGCCGTTGCACCACGAGGACCTGACGGCCCGTCCGCAGGCCGAGGGCTGGTCGGTGACGGGGCCCACGGCGGCCTGAACCAGCCCAGTCTGTGGAGAGCGGCTGAGGAACCCTCGCGGTGCCGACGCCACCCTTCAGCGGCAGACCTGGGGAGCGGAACCGACCCAGTGGACCCCTTCTGGATCACGCCGCCCGAGCAGCGCCCGCGCCAGGTACGCTGTACCCGCTCCGTCCCTGGTGGGCCGGGGCGCAGGTGGGTTGCCCGAGCGGCCTAAGGGAACGGTCTTGAAAACCGTCGTGGCAGCGATGTCACCGTGGGTTCAAATCCCACACCCACCGCAGTGAACGGCCTCTGACCTGGTGTACGGGTCGGAGGCCGTTCTGTTTGCCGGTCTGCCCGGCGCACGACCAGGGCGGGGTCTCAGGGGCGTGGTCAGGTGTCTTCCCGCAGGCACACGAACTCGTGGGCCGGGATGACCGGTTCGCCGGGCGTCGGATCCAGGGCGCCGATCCTGATGGCGACGGCCGCCACCGCGATCGGGGTGTTGGGGGCCGTCGGGCGCATCAGTCGCCAACGGTGTTGTGGCGGAACCTTCTTCGCCGGCAGCTCGAAGGTGGCCAGCTCGACCCAGCGGTCGTAGTTGGTCGGGTAGCAGCGCACCGGGGCATGGCAGTGGCGGCAGCTGCGGTGCTCGATCCAGTCCATGTCGTCCGGGTCCGACTCCGGGTTCGGTACTGCCGTGGCTCCCTCGCACTCGGCGAGCTTGTTGGCCAGCTTGTTCCAGCAGGCGTCGCAGAGTTCGGCCGACAAGGGCACGATGCGTCCGCGCTCGCGAACGTCAGGTCCGTTCGCCGAGCACAACAAGCACTCAGGTCGGTCGGCATCGCGGTGAAACCCGTGAACCCCCATGTCGCGAGTGTGAGTGCGCGGTACACCGTTCAGACAGGGCGCCTTTTGGCCGTATTTGACGAAGTCATGCCTCAGTGGCCCGATAAGTTCGTATGCGTCACCTCACCCCCGTCGCCCCGTCATCCGCTCCGCCGAAGCCACCGTCGCCCGTGCCTCCCGTTCCGTCAGGCCCGTCTGGACGGCCGCTTCCACGAGCGGGGTCAGCAGGGCGGGGCCGATGCCGTTCTCGTAGGCGCGGCAGGCCGCCCAGAAGAGGCGGGTGTTGCGCTGGCCCTCGTGGGCCGCGAGGACGAACTGGACCAGGCCCTGGCCGTGTTCGGCAGGTGTGGGGAGCGTTGAGCGGTGTGTGCGGGGCGGGGGCAGGAGGAGGCGCAGGAGGGACGGTGGGCAGGGTGCCGGGGTCAGGTGGGCCGTGCCGGGAGCCGTGCCGTAGACGCCGTGTTCGGTGCGGGAGCCGGGGCCGACCAGGTAGCCGCCGGCTCCTCTGATGTCGATGCCGGGGGCGAGCCTGCTCGCCGAGTTCGGCACCGTGGCGTCCGGGGGGCCGGTCAGCCAGAGGTGGCGGCCGCCGGACGGGGTCAGGACGACCACCGTCTCGGGGATCGTGAACAGATGACGCAGGGCCAGTTCGCGCAGGGCCGCGGAGGAGTCCGTGCCCGACTTGGTGTCCAGGTCGATGCCGATGAGGTGGTGCGGGGGCAGGCCGCAGGCGATGCCGTAGCCGGTGGCCCAGGGGGCGGCGGCGAAGAGTTCGCGGATGCGGGACGGGTCGGTCGTGGCGTCGTACACGCCGTGGCCCGTGCTTCCGCACTCGCCGTGGCAGGGGGCGGGGTCCGGGGAGTCGCGGTGGGGGGATCGGAGGGCCGGGAGCTTCGTCCGGGACAGGGGGATGACGGCCAGGCCGCGCTCGGCGGCTGACAGGGCGTGTGCGAGGGCCAGCGTTGTGGCCTGCCGGTCTGTGGTGGCCATGCCTCCATGTTCGTACGCATGTTCGAAAAAGGGAAGGGTGTGGCTGTCCGTCCGGACCCCGTTGGTGGAATGGCCGGAAATGTGCGGGAACGCTTCGGCCCTTGTGTCCCTTGGTGTCTTTCGTGGTGGCTTGGCGTGAATCAGTCCTGTCGGCCTGACCTGCGACTTCCATGATCCGAAGGGGGTTTATCGACTTGTCATCACGCTTCAGGGGGAATAAGTGGTTCCGGGGTGGTTCGCCGGGGATTCGGTGGGCAATTCTGATCTCGCGACGCAGTGCACAGCGGCGGGACAACACCGGGGCGGATGGCCAACTTCCCTGGCAGCAGGAGCAGTTCACGCATCACACGTACTTCGTACGGTCCGGCACTGGAGCCGGGGCGTACATGTTCTGGAGGAAAGACATGGCAAGCATCCGTACCGCTCGCGTTCTCGCCGCCGTTTCGGCTCTGCCCCTCGCCGCCGCGCTGTTCAGCGGTGTGGCCGCGGCGGACAACGGCGCCTTCGCGAACGACGGATCGAACGCGGCCGTCGCCGGCATCGTCGGCAGCGGCGTGGGCGGGAACAACAACGGCAACTCGTCCACCTCGCAGCAGCAGGCGGTCGGCTCGGGCGCCTCGAACCAGAACAACACCGCGCAGGTAAACGGCTCGGCGTTCACGGCCATCGACCAGTCCAACGCCGTCGTCAACTTCACCAACCTCTGGTGAGCCGTGGGCCGGTGGGGGTGTGGGTCCCCGGCGGTCCTGAACTCCCTGGTGGGGAGCGCTTCATGGGGTGGTAACGCGTCTGCGCGGCGGCACGTACTTCGGTACAACGTGTCGCCGCGCAGGCGTTTTCGGACCCTTGACACCCTCCCGTATCTGACGGACAGTCAGAAACCGTGAGTCACCTACCTGGCCGTCCCCCCAGCCCTCCGTCACGCGATCAACTCGCCCCACTCCTGGCCGCGTTCGAAGGGCGCCCCGCCGTCGTCGGCGGTGTCGCCAAGGATCCCGTCAACGAGCCGATGATCCGGCACTGGTGCGAGGCACTGGGCGACACCAGTGCGGCGTACTCCGGGCCGGACGCCGTCGCGCCGCCCGCCATGCTCCAGGTGTGGACCATGGGCGGCCTCTCCGGGAATCCGGGCCGCTCGGCCGCGTACGAGGAGCTGCTCGACCTCCTCGACGGCGTGGGCTGCACCTCGGTCGTCGCCACCGACTGCGAGCAGGAGTATCTGCGGCCCCTGCGGCCGGGGGACCGGGTCGCCTTCGACTCCGTCGTCGAGTCGGTCTCCGGGCCCAAGACCACCAAGCTCGGCACCGGGTACTTCGTCACGACCCGGACGGATGTACGAGTGGATGGTGAGCCGGTGGGCACCCATCGCTTCCGGATCCTCAAGTACGCGCCGGTACGCGCATACGCCCCCTCGCGCGCGCCCGAGTCGACCGAGCCACCTGAGGGTCAGAAGAAACCCACGGCCACGCGCCCCCGCCCCGTCATCAACCGGGACAACGCCGGATTCTGGGACGGGGTCGAGCGGCGCCGGCTGCTCATTCAACGCTGTCTCGGCTGCCGTACCCTCCGTTTCCCCTGGCTGCCGGGGTGCAACGCCTGCGGCAACGGTGAGTGGGACACCGTCGAGGCGTCCGGCGAGGGCACCGTCTTCTCGTACGTGGTCCTGCACCACCCGCCCTTCCCGGCCTTCGACCCGCCCTACGCGGTCGGGTTGATCGAGCTCGCGGAGGGCGTGCGGATCGTCAGCAACGTGGTGGGCGTGCCGTACGACAAGGTGCGGATCGGGATGCCGGTGCGGCTGGAGTTCGTACGGTACGAGGAGGGGCAGCCGGAGCTTCCGGTGTTCCGGGGCGACCTGCCCGCGGAGGTGGGCGGATGAGGGCCGGGGACGAACTGCCGCCGCTGGAGATCGCGGTCACGCGCACGCTGATCGTCGCCGGGGCGATCGCGTCCCGCGACTTCCAGGACGTGCACCACGACGCCGAGTCGGCGCGGGCGAAGGGGTCCCCCGACATCTTCATGAACATCCTCACCACGAACGGCCTGGTGGGCCGGTACATCACCGACTGCTTCGGACCCGCCGCCGTCCTGCGCAAGGTCGCCATCCGCCTCGGCGCCCCCAACTACCCGGGCGACACCATGGTGTTGACCGGCCGTATCGAGGACGTCGATGGCGACACAGCCGTCGTACGCGTCCTCGGAGCGAACGGGATCGGCCGCCATGTGTCCGGAACGGTGACCGTCTCCGTACCCCACTCCCTACCTCCCTCGGCCTCGGAAGGCACCCCGTGACCCTGCACGCGCGCGACGACCTCGGCGGCCGTGCGGCCGTCGTCGGTATCGGGGCCACCGAGTTCTCCAAGGACTCGGGACGCAGCGAACTGCGGCTGGCCGTGGAGGCGGTGCGGGCCGCGCTCGACGACGCCGGGCTGGCGCCTGCCGACGTGGACGGCATGGTCACGTTCACGATGGACACCAGCCCGGAGATCACCGTCGCGCAGGCCGCCGGGATCGGGGAGCTGTCCTTCTTCTCCCGGGTCCACTACGGCGGAGGCGCCGCCTGCGCGACCGTGCAGCAGGCAGCGCTCGCCGTCGCGGCTGGGGTGGCCGAGGTCGTCGTCTGCTACCGGGCCTTCAACGAACGGTCGGGCAGGCGCTTCGGGTCGGGGGTGCAGCGGCGGGAGCCGTCGGCCGAGGGGGTGGCGCTCGGCTGGTCGCTGCCGTTCGGGCTGCTCACGCCCGCCTCCTGGGTGGCGATGTCGGCGCAGCGGTACCTGCACACGTACGGGCTGTCCGCGGAGGCGTTCGGACAGGTCGCCGTCCGTGGCCGGAAGTACGCGGCGACCAATCCGGCCGCCTGGTTCCACGGCCGGCCCATCACCCTCGCCGACCACGCCGCCTCGCGCTGGATCGCCGAGCCGCTGCGGCTGCTGGACTGCTGCCAGGAGACGGACGGCGGCCAGGCGGTCGTCGTCACCTCTGTCGAACGGGCGCGCGAACTGCGGCACCCGTCCGTCGTCGTCGCGGCGGCGGCCCAGGGCGCGGGGCGCGCGCAGGAGCAGATGACCAGCTTCTACCGTGACGACCTCACCGGGCTCCCCGAGATGGGCGTGGTGGCGCGCCAGCTGTGGCGGACCGCCGGGGTGGGCCCGGCCGACATCGACGTCGCCATCATCTACGACCACTTCACGCCGTTCGTGCTGATGCAGCTGGAGGAGTTCGGCTTCTGCGCGCCGGGCGAGGCGGCGGATTTCGTCGCGGCCGAGGGGCTGCCCCTGAACACGCACGGGGGTCAGCTCGGGGAGGCGTACCTGCATGGCATGAACGGCATCGCGGAGGCGGTACGACAACTCCGCGGGACCTCCGTGAACCAGGTGCCAGGCGTGGAAAGAGCGCTGGTCACGGCGGGTACGGGGGTTCCGACCTCGGGGCTGGTGCTGGCGACCGCCGGATGAGCGCGACCGTCCGGTCCGCCGCCGGGGCCGGGGCCGGCCCTCCTACTGGAGGAGCAGCCTCCGTAATACCGTCGTACCACCCCTCAGGGGTGAACCCTCATAGCCCCGTACTCGGCCTCCACCTTCAGGAGGTGGAGGCAGCCCCCCTCCTACAACCTGAGGCGGACGCGGCTTCGGGACCTGCGGCCGATCCGCCCGAGTAGGGGGCGAACCTAGCGTAGAGCCATGACCACACTCGTCTGCACCAGCGCTTCGGACGCGGCTACGCCGGCGACGCAGACCCTGTCGTTCGCGTCGTACACCTCGTACCCGTCGTTCTCGTCGTACGTGAAGGCCCGCCGCCCGGTGCTGCTGCGCACCGCCCGGTCGCTCACGGCGAACCCGAGCGACGCGGAGGACCTGTTGCAGACCGCGCTCACCAAGACGTACGTCGCGTGGGAGCGCATCGAGGACCACCGTGCGCTGGACGGCTATGTCCGCCGGGCGCTGCTGAACACGCGGACGTCGCAGTGGCGGAAGCGGAAGGTCGACGAGTTCGTCTGCGACGAGCTGCCCGAGCCCGAGGGGACGCCGGTCGGCGACCCGGCCGAGCACCAGGTGCTCCACGACGCGATGTGGCGCGCGATCATGAAACTGCCGGCGCGGCAGCGCGCGATGGTGGTGCTGCGGTACTACGAGGACCTGAGCGAGGTCCAGACGGCCGAGGTGCTCGGGGTGTCGGTGGGCACGGTCAAGTCGGCCGTCTCACGCGCGCTGGGCAAGCTGCGCGAGGACCCCGAGCTGGTTCTCGCCCGGTAGTTCCGCTTCGGCTCCGCATGTTGGTTCCCGAACGGGAACCTCTGGTGATCGCTGGTAGTTCCCCAGGCAGGACGTGATCTGATCGATCACTCTCTCCTAGTGACGTACCGCTCGGTATGTGCGCAGAATCAGCAGAACCTTTACCACCGAGTAGGCAATGAAGCCCCGGGAGGACGCCGTGCTGAGCACCATGCAGGACGTACCGCTGCTGATCTCAAGGATCCTGACCCATGGGTCGACGATCCACGGCGACTCGCAGGTGATCACCTGGACCGGCGAGGCCGAGCCGCGGCGCCGCTCCTTCGCCGAGATCGGGGCCCGTACGGCACAGCTCGCACACGCCCTGCGCGACGACCTCGGAGTCACCGGCGACGACCGTGTGGCGACCTTGATGTGGAACCACCCCGAGCACGTCGAGGCCTACTTCGCGATCCCCTCCATGGGCGCGGTCCTGCACACCCTCAACCTGCGACTGCCCCCTGAGCAGTTGGCCTGGATCGTCAACCACGCCGCCGACAAGGTGGTCATCGCGGACGGCTCCCTGCTGCCGCTGCTCGCCCCGCTGCTCCCGCACCTCAAGACGGTCGAGCATGTCGTGGTCTCCGGCCCCGGTGACCGTTCCAGCCTCGCCGGGTCCCACGCGCGCGTGCACGAGTACGAGGAGCTCATCGCCGGGAAGCCGACCGGCTACGACTGGCCCGAGCTGGACGAACGTACGGCCGCGGCCATGTGTTACACCTCCGGGACGACCGGCGACCCCAAGGGCGTGGTGTACAGCCACCGTTCCATCTACCTGCACTCCATGCAGGTCAACATGGCGCAGTCCATGGGCCTGACCGACCAGGACACCTCGCTCGTCGTCGTCCCCCAGTTCCATGTCAACGCCTGGGGGCTGCCCCACGCGACCTTCATGACCGGCGTCAACATGCTGATGCCGGACCGGTTCCTGCAGCCCGCCCCGCTCGCCGAGATGATCGAGAGGATCCGGCCGACGCACGCCGCCGCCGTCCCCACCATCTGGCAGGGCCTCCTTCTGGAGCTCACCGCGAACCCCCGGGACGTCTCGTCCCTCACCCAGGTCACCATCGGCGGCGCCGCCTGCCCGCCCTCCCTCATGGCCGCCTTCGACAAGCTGGGTATGCGCGTCTGCCACGCCTGGGGCATGACGGAGACCTCCCCGCTCGGCACGATCGCCCGGCCGCCGGCCCATGCGGTGGGTACGGACGAGGAGTTCGCGTACCGACTCACGCAGGGCCGCTTCCCGACGAGCGTCGAGGCCCGGCTGAGCGGCCCCGGCGGCGAACGGCTCCCCTGGGACGGCGAATCTGCGGGCGAGCTGGAGGTACGCGGCCCGTGGATCGCGGGCTCCTACTACAACGGCCCCGACGGCGAACCTCTGCGCCCCGCCGACAAGTTCAGCGAGGACGGCTGGCTCAAGACGGGCGACGTGGGCACCATCAGCCCCGACGGCTTCCTGACGCTCACCGACCGCGCCAAGGACGTCATCAAGTCCGGCGGCGAGTGGATCTCGTCCGTCGACCTGGAGAACGCGCTCATGGCTCACCCCGACGTCATGGAGGCGGCTGTCGTGGCCGTCCCCGACGACAAGTGGGGCGAACGCCCGCTGGCCACGGTCGTACTGTCGGAGGGTTCCACCGCCGACTTCACGTCACTGCGCGCCTTCCTCGCCGAGGAGGGCAAGATCGCCAAGTGGCAGCTCCCGGAGCGCTGGACGATCATCGAGTCGGTACCGAAGACGAGCGTCGGCAAGTTCGACAAGAAGGTCCTGCGCAAGCGGTACGCGGAGGGCGAGTTGGACGTCACCAAGCTCTGAGCGTGGCTTGGGGCAGTGTTTCACGTGAAACACTGCCCCAACCCCGGTGCAAATATATGCCGATTGATGCCTTTTAACGCTTTTGGTCAGTGCCGCTAATTGGTGCCGATACGGGCGAGCAGGTCGACGATCCGGTCCTGCACCTCGGTGCTGGTGGACCTTTCGGCGAGGAACAGCACCGTCTCGCCCGAGGCAAGCCTCGGCAGGTCGGCCTGATCGACGGCGGCCGTGTAGACGACCAGCGGGGTGCGGTTCAACTGCCCGTTCGCCCGCAGCCAGTCCACGATTCCGGCCCTGCGGCGCTTTACCTGCAGCAGGTCCATGACCACCAGGTTCGGCCGCAACTGCGAGGCCAGGGTGACCGCGTCGGCGTCACTGGCGGCCCGTGCGACCTGCATCCCGCGCCGCTCCAGCGTCGCCGTCAGCGCGAGCGCGATCTCCGCGTGCTCCTCGATGAGCAGTACCCGCGGCGGATGCTGCTCACTGTCACGTGGGGCGAGCGCCTTCAGGAGTACGGCGGGATCGGCGCCGTACGCCGCCTCGCGTGTCGCCTGTCCGAGGCCGGCCGTGACCAGGACCGGCACCTCGGCGGCCACGGCGGCCTGGCGCAGCGACTGGAGAGCGGTCCGGGTGATCGGCCCGGTCAGCGGATCCACGAACAGCGCCGCCGGGAAGGCCGCGATCTGCGCGTTGACCTCCTCGCGCGAGTGCACGATGACGGGCCGGTACCCGCGGTCGCTGAGCGCCTGCTGCGTCGTGACGTCCGGCGCGGGCCACACCAGCAGCCGACGCGGGTTGTCCAGCGGTTCCGGCGGCAACTCGTCGTCCATGGGCCGCGGCTGTGGCTGGTCGGAGACCTCGACGGCTCCGCCGGGCCCGTCGAGCGGCTCGGGCCCCTCGGCGGCGTTCTCGTCCGGTGCCCCTATGGCGTACGAGCGCCCGGCCCCCTCGGTGAACCCGGGGAGGCGTGGAGCGCCCGGCGCGAGCTGGGTCTGCCCGGCGAGCGAGGGCTGCGCGGGCAACGGCACCTGCCCGGCGAGGGACGGCTGACCCGGCAGCGGCGCCTGACCGGCCGGCGAGGGCTGGGCCGGGGCGGCGGGCGCGACCTGTGCCGCCGGGGGCGTGGCGGGCGCGGCCTGGCCCGACTGCGGGTGCGGACGGGCGGTCGACTCCGGCTGACCGGCGGGCTCGGGGCGGGTACCGAGCTTGCGGCGACGACCCGAGCCGTTCGAGCCGTTGGTGCCGTGCGGGGGCGTCGCGGTCTGCGGCTGGCCCGGCGTCTGGACCTGCGCCGCCTGCCGGCTGAACGCCACTCCCTGCCCGAGGGTCCGCACACTGATCGCCCGACCCTGCGTCGAGTTCGGGTCGACCGGCGATGCGGCCTCGACGGGGAGCGCCTGTCCGAGCCGGGGCTGCGCAGCCCGCTCGGGAGGAAGGGGGGCGCCTGCCGCCTGGGCGGCGGTTCCGGCGTCCGGGGTGTCGTCGTCGGCCGGGGGCCACGGCTGGGGTTGCTGCTGGGGCTGGCCGACGGGAGCGGCCTGGGCCGGGATCGCCTGGCCGGGGGCGAGTCCTTGCGCCGGAACCTGCTGGGGAGCGACCTGGGGAGCGCCCTGAGGAATGGCCTGGGGGGCCTGCTGGACTACCTGTTGGGGAACCTGCTGCCCCTGGACACCCTGTGCCGGGACGGCCTGACCGGGGAGCGGCTGACCCGGGAGCGCCTGCCCGGGCACGGGCTGCCCGAGCGCCGGCTGCGCGGGAAGCCCCTGGGCGGGAACCGCCTGTCCGGCCACCGCCTGGGCGACCTGGGCGGCCTGCGCCGCCGGAACCGCCTGCCCCTGACCCAGTGCCTGCCCCTGGGCCGGTACGCCGCCCGGCGGAACGGCAGCGGCCTGAACCGGAGCCGCTTGTACGGGAGCCGCCTGGCCGGGAATCCCGCCCGGAGGCACGGCCCCCGGCTGCTCCGGGGCCTGGCGCGCACGGCGGCGACCGGTCGGGGCGGAGGTGGGGTGAGGCTGCGGCGGGGTGTGGTCGTCGTCGGGATCGTGCGTGAGCCCGTCATGACGGCCACCGTCGTCGAACTGGTCGCCGACCGGCCCGGCGGGTCCGCCGGGGGCCACGGGGGCGCCCTGGTCCGTCCGGTCGGCCTCGGCCGGAGGCAGCGCGAACACCGGACGTGGGCCCGCCTCCTGCGCGTTGCCGCGCTCGGCCGCCGCCGCAAGGGCCCGGCGACGGCGCCCGGTCGGCTGCCCGTCCGCGCCCTCGTCGGCAGCGCCCTCCGCACCGGTGGCCGCGGAAGGAGCCGCGGGCAGGGCGGGCGGCAACGCGTGCTGCTCGCCCCCGCCGCGCCGCGCCGGAGCGCCGGGCACGCCCTGGGGCGGCACCGTACCGCCCAGGCCGGAGCCCGCGGCAGCGGTGCCCGCGCCGTGCTCGCCCGCCATGACGACGGCGCCGGTGGAGACACCGCCCCCGTTCGCATCGCCCGCGTCGACAGGGCTGGGCCGACCGCGCCGACGCCCCGTACCGCCGTCCCCGTCGCCCGAGGGCTGCGCCTGGGGGTGCGCCTGCGCCTGTTCCTGTGCCGGTGAGTTGGGCTGGGGCGCGGCAGCGGCGGCGGCCTCCTCGGCCGCACGCCTCCGGCGCCGCCCGGTGGGCGCGACCACCTCGTCGCCGGAGTCACCGGGCTCCGCGTCGGCCTCGGGGGCGCCCTCCGGGAGATCGGCCTCCAGGAAGGCGTCCACGGAGGACCGCCGGGCCCGGCGGCGCCCGCTGACACCACCACCGTCGCCGTTGCTGTCGCCGCCGGCCGGTTCCTGCTCGGGCAGGGCCAGTTCGGCGCCGACGCCCGTCCGCGCGTCCTCGGCGACGACCGCGCCCGCCCCGCCCCCGATGGGCACCTCAAGGACGTACGCGCTGCCGCTCATGCCCGGTACCTCGTGCGTCTGCAGCACTCCGCCGTGGGCGCGCACGATCCCGCGCACGATCGGCTCGTGCACCGGGTCTCCCCCGGTGTACGGCCCGCGCACCTCGATCCGTACGACCTCACCGCGCTGCGCGGCGGCCACGACCACCGTGTTGTCCAGATAGCCGCCCGCGGACGCCGGCGAGTTGCCGGTCGCGTCGACACCGGCGACGTCCGCGACGAGGTGCGCGAGGGCGGTGGCGAGGCGCTGCGGGTCGACCTCGGCCTCGATGGGCGGCGCGTGCACGGCGAACTGGACGCGCCCGGGCCCGATCAGTTCGACGGCCCCGTCGACCCCGGCGGCGACGACCGCGTCGAGCATCACCTTCGTACGGGTGACGGAGTCGACGCCCGTGTCCAGCCGCTGGTAGGCGAGGACGTTGTCGACCAATGTGGTGATGCGCGAGTAACCGGCCGACAGATGGTGCAGCACCTGGTTGGCCTCGGGCCACAGCTGCCCGGCGTCGTCCGCGGCGAGGGTGGCCAGTTCGCGGCGCAGCTCGTCGAGGGGTCCGCGCAGCGAACGCCCGAGCAGGACGAGCAACTGCTCCTGCCGGCCGGCCAGCGCCTCGTACCGGTCCTTCTCGCGCTCCGCGAGCGCCGCGTACCGGTCCTCACCGGCCGCGAGTTCCTCCTCGTGCTCCTCGCGCAGCTGCTCGATCTCGGCGACGTGCTTCTGGCGCAGGGAGGTGAGCTCGGAGGCGTGCTCCTCGGCGACCCGCTCCAGCTCTGCCTCGTGCAGCTTGTCGGCGGCGTCCTTCTCCTCCGCGAGGGAGTCGTACGGACGCCGGTCGGTGAAGGTCATCACGGCGCCGACGAGCTGGTCGCCGTCCCGGACGGGTGCGGTCGTCAGATCGACGGAGACCTTGTCCCCGCTCTTGGACCACAGCACCTGCCCGCGCACCCGGTGCTTGCGCCCGGACCGTAGGGTGTCGGCAAGCGGCGACTCGCCGTACGGGAAGGGCTCACCGTCGGCACGCGAGTGCAGGACGAGGGTGTGCAGCTCGCGCCCGCCGAGATCGCTGGCCCGGTAACCGAGTATCTGAGCGGCGGCCGGATTGACGAGAACGACCCGTCCCTCGGTGTCCGTACCGACGACACCTTCCGCCGCGGCACGCAGGATCATCTCGGTCTGACGTTGCGAACGCGCGAGTTCGGCCTCGGTGTCGACGGTGCCGGACAGATCGCGTACGACGAGCATGAGCAGCTCGTCATTGGTGTAGCCGTAGCTGTCGTAGGCCTGCTGGCCGTTCTCGAGATTCGCACTGGTGACCTCGACGGGGAACTCGGTCCCGTCCGTCCGCCGGGCGATCATCCGGGTCGGCTTGGTCTGCCCGTGCGGGTCCATGGAATCGGGCCGCCGCATGGTGCCGGGGATCAGCCGCGAGTCGAACTGCGGCAGCAGATCGAGCAGCCCGCGCCCGACGAGGGCGGTGCCCGGCGTCTCGAACGCGGCGAGAGCGATCGTATTGGCGTTGACGACGGTCCCATTGGCGTTGACCAGCACCAACGCATCGGGCAGCGCGTCGAGTATGGCTGCGAGGCGAGCAGCGCCTCGGGATGGCCTGCTGCTCACGAGACGCTTCCTCCCTGTTACCGCACCTTGCCTACCGCGGACGCCATCTTGCCTACCGGCCCGCAACGTGTCACGCGAGGGAGTCTAAGGGCAGTGGTTGCGCTCGCGACGCCGGATGAGAGGGAGGTCGCACGACGAAGTGACAGAGACCCTGTGACGGCACCTTCCACACCGCTTATGCGCTACGGGGCTCCCGCGACTGTGGTGTGAGGGCCAGCGGAGACCTTGTTCCGCTGGTCGGGGTCCTGCCCGGGCGGCTCACCGAAGATCGGGAAGCAGCGGTACGAGCCGGTCCCAGCGGGCCATCTGACACCCGTTGCTGCGGTCAAACGTGGCATCGACAGGACGCCCGGCCCACGTCCCGGTCACATGAGCGGTCGCCGGACCCCCGTACATCATCGTGCAGACGCTGTCGGGGGGTACGGGGGCGAAAGGATCCTTCCCCCACCGGGCGCCCCGGTCGAGCGACCCACAGGCTTCCTCGACGTCGGGATGACTCCCGCCACCGGGATGACAGGCCAACTCGAACCGCCCGTCCCCACGCCCACCGGTGCCGCGAACGGTGACGGTGAGGTGGTCGGAGGCGCGTCCCAGGGGAGCGAGGAGGGGCGCGAAGGGCGAGAGGGGGCGTGCCTGGGGGCCCGCGTCGGCGTACGCGGCCGTGGGCGCGGCGGAGACGGAGGCGGCGGCGAGGGAGACACCGGCGGTGGCGGCGAAGACGAGGCGGCGGAGAGCGCCGGTGTGGGTGCGGGCGGGGGCGGCGGTGGGGGCGGTGGGGGCGCAGGGAGGAAGGGGGACGTGGGCACGAGGAGCGTGCGGGATGACCTTGGACGTGACCTTGAACATGACCTGACTAACGCCTGACCCCGAAGGACGATGCGCGAGCCGTGCCGACGACCCCACAACGGCTTTGCCCTGCGCCCCACCTGCCTAGTACCGTGGGAGGCGATTGGTGACACCGCGCTCGTCTGTGTCATCATCTGCACGCACCACTCGCGCTCGCGCGGGAGGTTGTGCTGGAGGCGTCGCCTAGTCCGGTCTATGGCGCCGCACTGCTAATGCGGTTTGGGGTTTACGCTCCATCGAGGGTTCAAATCCCTCCGCCTCCGCACCTGATCCGAAGCCCTGGTCCTCACCGACCGGGGCTTCGGCCGTTTTCGCAGGTCAGGCGGGGTGCGACTAACGGATTTCACCTCACGCCGCCAGTCATGTAATGTTGTTCCCGCAACGCCAACCGGGTCGAAAACCCCGGAAGGAAGAGCAAAAACAACAGAAAACACAAGCACTCGTAGCTTAACGGATAGAGCATCTGACTACGGATCAGAAGGTTGCAGGTTCGAATCCTGCCGAGTGCACAGCAGACCAGAGGCCCCGTGGAGGAATCCACAGGGCCTCTGGCTTTTGCGTTGACGGCAGGGTTTGACGGCAACCGCCTTTGCGAGCCGATCAGACGGTAACCGGGACACCGGCCGCGCCGTCGTCATCGTCCGAGCCGTTGCCGTCACCCCTCAGGGCATCCCCGACGCGATCGAAGGCCGAGCGCTGCGAGTCGAGCCGTACGAACGTGTAGATGTCCATGGTCACGCGTATCGAACTGTGGCCGAGGACTTCCATGATCATGCGGGCGTCGGCGCCCTGTTCGTGGAGGAGTGACGCGCAAGTGTGGCGCAGGTCGTGCAGGCGGACCTTGCGGACGCCGGCGCGGACGCTCAGCGCTTCGAAGGAGCGGTTCATGTTGCGCGGCTCGATCGGTGTCCCGTTCTTCGTGGTGAAGACGAGATCGTGTCCAGTCTCCTTCCAGTTGTCCCCCGCTGCCTTCTTGTCGGCGATCTGCTGGGCCCGCTGAGCGCGAAGCGCCGTCACACACTCAGCAGGCAGGGCCACGCGGCGGGCTGAGCGCTGAGTCTTCGGTGCGACGATCAGCAGTTCGCCGCCGACTCGTTGGAGCGCCTGCCGGACGGTGAGCACTCCTTCGTAGAGATCCAGGTCCGACCAGCGCAGGCCCAGCAGTTCGCCGCGCCGGAGGCCGATGCGGACCGCCAGCTCGTACGCGGCCCACAGGCGGTTCTCCCGAGCCGCCGCCAGGAGCTGACGCCCTTCCTTGGCCGTGAGCGGTTCTATCTCGCGCTTCGTTCCCATGCTCAGCTCCACGTTCCGGGCCACGTTGCGCGGCAGTTCGTCCTCACGTACGGCGTGCTGGATAGCGGCACGCAGGATTACGAGCAGGAAGCGGACGGTCCGATCTGACGGGAGCTTCTTGCAGCACTTGCCGAGGGCGCAGCAGCGCCGCTTGTGGTCCGGGCGGTTCTTGTCCTTGCCCTGGGCGCAGCACTGGCAGGTGGCCGCCGTCTTGGTGAGGAAGGCGCGGATGTCTCGGGCGGTGAGTCGGGTCAGCTTCTTCTTGCCGAACTCCGAGGTGACGTAGTTCCGGACCAGGGACTCGTAGTTGACGTAGGTCGTCCGGCGGACCTTGCCCTTGGCGACGTTCGCCAGCCAGTACGCCAGGTACTCGCTCAGCGTCATCTTGCTGGTGGCTACCGGGAGACCGCTCAGGGAGTCGGCCTTGAGCTTGGTCAGCTTCTCGTGTGCTTCGCCCCAGGTCTTGCCGTAGACGCTGCGCCGCTTGTACGTGCCGTCCGTCGTCAGCACGTAGGCACTGCCTTCCCAACGACCGTCCTTGCGCTGGTAGATGGTGCCCTCGTTGTTGGCGTTCTTCTTCGGGGTGGCCATCAGGCGGCTTCCTGTTCGGTGCGGTGGGATACGTAGGCGTCCACGGCGGCTTCGCTGATGCGTCGGCAGCGGCCGATCTTGAAGGAGGCGAGTTCGCGGGAGCGGATCAGGTCGTGGACCTTCCAGCGGCTGATGCCGAGACGTTCGGCGACCTGGTCCACGGTGAGTACGGCCGTCGTCATGCAGGCAGCAGCCCTTCTTGCTTGAGGCGTTCGGTGTGGGCTCTGTCGTGGCGGACCTGGGCGGCGAGGAGTTCTTCGCCGGGGCGGTAGCCGCTGCTGAGGTAGGTCCACGAGGAGGCGGTGATGAGGGTGGTGTTCTCGTCGTCGACCGGAAGGCCGGCCCGGACGCGGGCAGCATCGGCCTGAGCAGTGCGCCAGGCACTGCGTACGTCGCGGAGTGCGCCGAGGGTGGTCGAGTAGGCGCGGGATTTGCTGGAGAAGTGGCCGCGGAAGCCGAGCATGTGGGCCCACTTCCAGAGCTTGAGGTGGGCGAACTCGGGGAGGTGGCCGAGCGCCCAGGCGGTGCGGATCATCTGCCGGGCGTGCTGCTGCACGGGGAGATCGGTGAGGGGTTCGGCTTGGCCGGTGCCGTCGCAGTCGGTGCACAGGTCGCGGAAGCCGTCGGGGCCGCGTACGTAGCCGCGCCCGGCGCAGGGGCGGCAGACGAGGGTGCGGTCCACAGTGCCCGCGCCTTCGGCGTTCTTGGTCGCGTACTTGGCGACGTATCCGGCGACCTTGGCGTCCGTGAGTTCGCCGTCCCCCAAGGCCGAGATCTGATCCACCTTGAAGCGGTCGCCCCACCGGATGACGCGTTCGCCGACCGCGTCCGACTCGACGATGAGCCGGGCACGCTCGACCGCCAGGCCGACAGCCGCATGGAGGGCGTCGAAGGTGGCCCAGGCCGGGGGCGCGGTGGTGTGGCCGTCGGGACCGTCGAATCGGACGACCGCGTGGAAGTGGACCAGGCCGCGCTGTTGGTACTCGGCGACTTTGGCGAAGGAGATACGGAGGGCCGCGTTGAGTGCCTTCTGTGTCATGCCGAGGTGCTCGGCGAGAGCGCGGCGCAGGTAGGTGGTGAAGCGTGCCCACAGGGCCCCGGCGTGGGCGTTCCACAGCACGGCGCCGCTGTAGTCGTAGCGCGACGGGCGCAGGGGGGTGCCGAGTTCGGGAGCGTCCTGGGCGTGGCTTTCGCCGCAGGAGCAGGGGCGGGGCTTGCCCGCGCTGGTCGTGGGGCGGTTGTGGACGGGGCCGAAGGACGGGGCGGTGAGGGTGACGAAGGCGCGGGGGTGGTCGCGGACGGTTTCGGCGACGTTCTTGCCGCCGGACAGTCCGGCCTTGATCAGGTGGTAGGTGTCGGCGGCGTAGAGGCGGGAGCAGGCGGGGCAGCGGGAGGCTCGGCGGTTGCCGCAGGTGGTGAGGAGGCGGCCGGTGGGTTCGTCCTCGGAGCGGTAGGAGCGGACCACTTGGTTGGTGGTCTGGTCGGTGGTGATGGTCCAGCCGTGCAGGTTGACCGGGCTGGTGCAGCCCCGCAGGTCGCGGACCTGTTCGGTGACTCGGTCGAAGTTGTCGGTGTTGGCCAGTTCGACCAGGTCCCGCAGGCCGGGGCTGATGACGTGGAGCAGGTCGAGGGGGCGGCGCATGGGTGGCGGGGTGTCCCTTCTGGCACGAGGGTGGGCCCTGCGGGCAGCAGCGATTCAGTGCGCTCGGGCTGCTGCCCGCAGGCATGGCAGGTCGGGCCCAGGGGCGGGCGGTGGTGGGAAGTGGCGGAGAGGCCGGCGGAAGGGGGTGGCGCTACAGAGCGGCGTGCAGCGCGGTGGCCATGGGCAGGCCGATCCCGAGTCGCGTCTTGAGCTGGGCCGCCGTGATCGGTTCGCCGTGCTCGGTGTGGTGGGACGTGGCGATGGAGCGTGCTTCGGTCAGCAGCGGCTCAGGCACCTTGACCGCCGGCGAGGCAGGAGCCGGGGCCACGTGCGGAGTGACCGGGGCCGGAACCGGAACGGTGGGAGGCGTCGCAGGCGCAGGGCGGGATGTGTCAGAAGCTGTCTCAGGCTTCGACTCGGTCTTGTTCGGCAGGAAAGCCGGTGCGGCGGGGCGCGCAACGGTGTGGAAGGCGCGGAGGAGTTGCGGGCCGACGGAGCCCCAGCCGAGGAGGAGTAGCGGGGCCACCGCGTCGACGGCGGCGCGGCCGTAGTGTCCGGTGACGATCGGTTCGGCGACGTTGAGGGCGAGGGTCAGTAGTCCGGAGAAGGACATGAGGCGGGTCGCGGCCGTCATCTGTTCGGCCGGAAGGCCGCGCAGGGAGAGGTAGCGAACTGCGACCAGGAGGCCGACCACGGACAGGTCCACCATTGGGGCGATGAGCGGTGCGATCGGGCCGGGGACGCCGAGGCGGAGTGCGAGGGACCAGACGTTGCCGAAGGAGAAGACGAACGCCAGCGCGGCAATGACGATCATGACGGCGGTGATCGTGCGCTGGGTGATCCGGTCTTCTGGCATGAGTTTTCACCCCCTCTCCTGAGGTGTCGGGAACGTGCGAGGCGGTGGGGCGACCTGCTCAGGCGTCGAGCTTCGTGAGATCCACGTCCGTCGTGCGAGGGCCGATAAAGGCTGCCAGCAGGGTCGATGGGTCGATGGTGAGGTTCGCCGTCTCTTCGGCGATGCGAGCCGCTTCCGCGTCGGGTACGTAGGGCGTACGAATGCGGGTGAAGCCGGGTTGCGACTGGTGGTTCATCGACGCGACGCCGACGTAGGTGGGGTCCTGGAGGTTGATGGGGTTGGCGTCCGGCCATTCCCGGATCTCGTCACCGAGAGCGGCCACGGCGGCTTCAGCTGTCTTCTGGGCGAAGCTCAGGCCCACGGGGCACACGTCGCGGATGAAGGTGGGTATCGCGTCGCCCGTGGACTTCTGAGTGGTGAGGATGACGAGCAGTCCCACGGACCGGCCCTTCTTCACCAGGTCTTCCACGAGCCGGGCATTCTCGGCGGCGAGCGCGGCCAGCTTCTTCGTCTCCTGGTCGCTTCCCTTGTGGTCGCGGAAGTAGGTGTGCGCTTCGTCGACGATCAGCACGACCAGGGGCCAGCTCTCGGAAGGACCGATGTCCCACATGGACTTCACCCCGAGTACCTGGCGCACCGATGCCGACCGGGCGCGGCGCAGCTCCACGAGTTGCCGGAACAGCTTGTTGGCCTCTTCCAGGTCATCGCCCACGAAGGCGAACATGCGCTGGACCCAGTCCGCGTAGTCACCTTCGTACGCAGCCGACACCTTGCCGTCCGCGCAGGCGAACTGCACTGCGGGCGAGGGAGACCAGTCGGCGAGCAGCCGGTTGATCAGGCTGGTCTTGCCGAAGCCGGGAAGTCCGGCCACGGTCACACCGGGCACCTGCGTGAGGTTCACGGACACGGGTTGCGCGTACTCGTCCAGGCCCAGATCCCACTGGGCTGTCTCCTCCGGAGGCTCACCCGTGGGGTGGTGCTCGGTGGGGAACTTCAGTGGGTCCAGTCGCACACCCCGGATGAGGACCTGCCCAGGCTTGTCCTGGGTGACCGCGACACGTGTGCAGCGCCAGGCGTCTGCGAGGTGTGGGCCCGCCTTCTGGAATTGCTGGAGACCGACGCCAGGCAGGCACTGTGCCCGCGCGATCACGCCATACGCGTCGTGCTTCACCTTCAGGGCGGGAATGAGGACGCGCGGTTTGATGGGCTTGCCGTTCGTGGTCGCCAGTGACGCCAGCGCGGTCGGGGTCTTGTCCGTGGCCGACAGCTTGAGCATCGGTGCGAGCCGCTTCCAGCCCCACCGCACGCGTATGGCCTGCCGTATGGACTGGCGGGTCATGGCATCGGCGCGAACGTAGCGGACTATCCACCAGGCCGCCCATCCGGCGAGCACGGCGAGCGCCAGGGCGACGACGAGCGGGACGTGACCGAAGATCCCTTGCGCCGGTGTGTTCGGATCTTTCACCTGTGACTCTCCAGCGGGTTGTAGAGGAAGGCCGTGAGGGCCGATTCGAGGGCCGCCCGATCCGCCAATGTGTCGAGGCGGGGGTAGCCGTAGGCGACGAGCACGGCCGCCACCGAGGTCACGAGCGACTCGGTGGACTGGGCACCCGGCCCGGCGTGAGGCAGCGGGTAGCTGCGCTCAGTGCCGGACCGGAAGGCGCTGCCGCTCACGCCGCCTCAGCGGCCGGGGCCACCAGGTCCAGTCGGCCCGCGCGGTAGGCGATGCCGTCCGAGAGCGAGCCGTTGAAGATGCGCGCCCACGGAGTGGCGAACAGTTCCACCGGCATGACCGGGACACCGGGCCGGAGCCCGTTGGGCAGACCGGTTTCCGGAACGGTGATCTTCAGAGCCTCGGCACGGTCCTCCTCCATGAAGAAGAGGGTGATCGTGTAGAGCTTCGCGCCGGTCTCACGGTCGGTGGCGAACTGCGTCTTCTCCTGGTCCGCGTACTTCGGCACCGGCAGGGTGCCGACCATGAACGAAGAGGTGGGGAGCAGGCCAACACGGATGCGTGCCATGGGAGTTGATTCCTCTCGGTTGCGCTCCACCGGGGCGGTGGGGCGCGCTCTCTATTGAACCTAGCAGACCTAGCAGAGTCAAGTGAATCGGGTGAGCTAGCTATCAACTGACATAGGCCACCTATGTCAGTGGGGTGTGCTAGGGGTGCTAAGAATCGCTACTCTTGGGCCATGAGCCCCGCGTCAGAGAGCAAGCAGGACCGCCGGCCGCCGTATCAGCACGCTGCCGACGAGATTCGGCGCGACATCTTGCAGGGGCGGATCAAGCCGGGCGAGCAGATGCCGTCCATCCGCGAGCTACAGGAACGCTTTGGCGTGGCCAACATGACCATGAGGTCCGCACTCAACGTGCTGCGGGACGAAGGCCTGATCTACACGATCCATGGTCGCGGCAGCTTCGTCGCGGACCACAACGCCGGAGGGGAGCCCTCGGCGAACTACACCGCTCCGGTTTGGTACTTGGCGAACAGGGACGAGAAGCACGGCCAGGCCGAGCCGGTGGAGGGCGGGCCCGACGACACCGAAGCTGCCGCAGACGCCGGGACCACCCTTGCCGAAGTACTCACCGCACTACGTGACGAGATCCGTGCCCTCAGTGCTGATCATCAGGAACTGCGGCGCGAGGTCGAGGAGTTGAAGGCAGCTCAGCAGCCGAAGCCATAGTCCTGAGCTGGGCCACTTCGTCTCGCAACTCCCTGGTCTCCCTACTAAGGCGAACGACCATGGCCCGCATCTCCTCGATCAGCGCGACTACTTGATCCGTGTCCCCGACCTGAATGCTGGTCGACCCCATTTCGTTGTCCGGTATGTGCTCGGTCATCGCTCCCCGCTTGCCGACGTGCCGTCGTTCCGTGCCGCACTTGTTCGAACCGCCGGGGCCTGCCCACGGCATCCGTGCCTCTCCCGGATTGATCGACTGCTGCCCAGCGTGCTGTTCAGAGTTTCTTTACTGGATCAAGGCGGCCCGCCTACGGCGTGCCGCGCGCGCTGGCGGCCACGGGCCGCCGCCGCTCCCTGTCTCCGCCACCGCTGCGGCGGCCCCCGGCCACTCAGCGCGCAACACCGCCAAGGCAGACAGCCAGGCCAGGAAGCAACTCGCCCAGCCCGAGCACCAGGAGCACGAGCAGGACCAGGCCGAGCCCGAGCGCGCACGACCCCGCCGTCAGGGTGACTGTCGTTTCGAAACCGGGAAGCGTGGCTGATGCCCGTACGGGGTTGCTGGAGACATACGTGACGGGTGATTGTTCGGCGCACTCGCCGTCTTGGCTCACTTTCGGTGGTGCAGGTCAGAACTGCGCTTCCAATGACCGCCTTCAACCGCCGTCCTCTCTAACTCAACAACAGCTGACGGGGGTTGTCGCCGCACCCGAATCCGAGCACGCCGACCGCCCCGGTACCATCGGCACCGGGGTCCTGATCAGGGCTTCCACGACCGGACCACCCGGAATGCTGTCCAGGCTGAGGGGTGGTCCGGTCTTTTGTTGTTGGCGTCCGCGCGCTCTGCTGACGTGAGGCGTACCGGGTTTTCGGGATCAGGTCAGGGCTTTGACCACCTCGGGGATGGTGGGCCGATCCCCCGGTGCATGACTGAGCATCGCGTCGACCAATTCGCCCAGCTCACCGGGCACTTTCACGGGCCGACGTCGGCCGTTGGCCACTGCCTCTCGCTGCACAGGTCGCGGAGCGTCGTCCGGGTACTCGACCGCCCGCCAGCCCGTGGCGGAGATGAGCAGCGAGGCCCCGAGCGCGTAGACGTCGGCTGCCGGTGTCGGCTCCGCTTCCCCGGTGTCGAGCACACTGCGCGCGATCTCCGGTGCTTCGTAGTGGACGAGGCAGCCGCGGAACGGGAAGTCGTGCCCCTCGGGTACATGGCCGCCACGGGCAAGGGCGAGGTCGATGAGGTGTGTTCGCTGCGGCCCGATGATGAAGTGGGCGGGCTGTACATCACCATGTGCCCAGCCCTTGGCGTGGAGTGCGGCTAGCGCCTCGACGCATTCCAGTGCCTCGCTGGTATCCGGCGTGATGGACGAGTCTTTCCTACGGCAGCGCTCCCACAGCCGGTACAGGTCCGGCCCCTCGTGCCACGGCTGGAAGTTCCACGTGCCGTGTTCCCATTCGCCGTACGCGATCCCCTCGACGCCGAGGCGAAGCAGAACGGCACCCTCGCGCGCGGGCGCGAGCGCGGTCCAGGGCTGGGCAGGCCAGTCGGCCGTAGCCTCGATCGGATAGCCGATCTTCACGGCGTAGTGGCCCCGGGGGCTCTCCACCTCCCACACCGTGGAGCCCCGACGGTTGATGACCATGCGCTGAGTCGTGGGCATGAGTGCGTCGAGCACCACGATCGGCAGTTCAGGGGTTAGGCCGGGCAACGTCTCTGCTCCTTCCAGGCGAGCGCGGCCGACCACGAGTTCAGGCCGACCGCGTCGCTGTTGTCGTGTGCTACGCCTGACCGTACGGTCGGCCGCAGTCCGAGTCGCACTGCGCGAGATTCGCGCCGTTCACGGTCCACAGGTTGTCGAAGACCATGAACCCGGCCGCCTTCATGGCGCGTGCCGAGGAGGCGACCATCTCTGCGTCGCGGGCGCCTCCGCCCGGCGCCGGGTTGTGGTGCAGGAAGCGGCCCGCGTACCGCTCGCACAGCGCCGCGTACTCCTTCGTGTGCAGGATGAGCGCGTGGAGGCCGAGGTCCACGTCATCGGACGGGACCATGGGAACGGTGGCGGTGGCCGCCGTTACGAGGAACGCGACCGCCTGATCCGCGATCCGCTCGGCGCGCTCGGTCGACTGCCCGTTGTGGATGACCACGAAGTGGGCGAGGCTCTCGAACAATTCCTCACCAGCCACCGCGCGACCGGTCCGCTGATCGTTCGCCGTTGCCGTCATGTGCAATCTCCCGGTGTGAAGTGGTGCGTGGCACGGACATGCCGCCCTGATCGCCGAGCTGGGCTCTAGCAGACGATCAGGGGGCAGGTTTGGAAGGGCCGGCCCCGGACGGGGACGGGGGAGCCGTGAACTGGCACCCGTCCGGGGCGGCCGGTCTACTGGCGGATACCGAGGGCCGCGCCGATCACCAGGCCGCACGAACCGCTGATGCAGATGATGAAAAGGACTCCCGCGTACCGGCCGATGGCGCGCATCACAACCCACCCAGACTGTTGCCGTTCTTGATGGTCAGACGTGCGCTCAGTTCCTCCCGCGCACTGAGCGCCACCACGTCGTCCGGAATGGCATCCCACTCCAGGCCGCCACGGATCGGCCGCATCTGCACACGGCCCCCGCACTCGCCCATGACGACGCCGATACGGTCCCTGACGCTGTCCTTGGCCAGTTCACCGATGCATGGTCTGGTCTGCTGATTGCTCGCCATGCACACGAGCATCGCGAACCGGGTACCCCCGCCAAAAGGTCAGACTGATTACCCAACTTGGGTAACATCGCGGGAAGTAGAGAATCAGCGACGTTGCGTAGCCCTCGCAGTGTGGGAGCTTGCCCGATGCCCGACGCCGACCGGCCGCAGGAACTGCCCGCCAGGCTGCTCACCGATCCCGAGATGATCAACGCGTGCCGGGTACGGGACTTCGGCAGAGTCTTCCGGCTGGTCAAGACCAAGGCGGGCATCTACCCGTCGAAGATCGCCAGGCGATGCGAGCTGACACCCAGCCGAGTCGGCGAAGTGATCGCCGGGCAACGTCAGTTGCTCCACATGGACGTCGTCGAACGCATCGCGGACGGCTTGCGCATCCCAGGGCACATGCTCGGGCTTGCCCGTCGTCCCTGGGAAACGCCGCAGGCTCTCGTGGTCACCGAGCGCGAGGCACCGCAAGCGCCGGAGCCAGCACAGCCGACCCCCGCGTCTCTGCCGGGGCCGGACGTAGACAGCATCCTGGCCCTGGCCACCCGAACGAGCCTCAGCACAGCCACACTTGCAGCGTTCCGATCCTCCATCGAGGACTACTGGCGACGGGACGATCAGCACGGCGGCGAGGCTCTGAGGCCGGCCATCGTCGGTCAGCTCCGGCACGTCGTGGGCCTGTTGAAGGAGAGCCGACCGCCGTCCATCCAGAACGGCCTGTACGGAATCGCGGCCGAGTTGGCGCGCCTCACCGGCTGGACCTACTTCGACGCCCGCCAGTACAACCAGGCCCGCGCGTACTTCACCGAGGCACTGCAACTGGCCAAGGAAATCGACGACCGTCAGTTCATGGCCAACGTCCTGGCCTGCATGAGCTTGCAGGCCACGTACCAGGACAAGCCGGGGGACTCTCTGGCCTTCGTGACCGCCGCTCAGGACCAGGCCCGCCCAGCTTTCGGCACCACGCCACGCGTCATGTCGATGCTGTCCATGCGCGAGGCCTTCGCCCATGCCACCCTCGGCAACCGGGACTCCACGCACCGAGCGATCGGGGAAGCGCACCGCCACTTCGAGCAGATCGAGGCGAACGACCCGGACCCGTCGTGGGTGACCTACTTCGACGAGCTGAAGCTCATAGTGGACACCGGCATTGCTCACGGCCGACTGGGGGAGGCGGCGACTGCCGAGCCCTTGATCGCGGATGCTCTGCGGCGGGAGAACAGCACCAACCAACGCGGCCGGGCGTTTCACGCGTTCTGGCTGGCCCGTACGCAACTGGACCAAGGGAAGCTGGCCCAGGCGTGCCACACCGCCACGCAAGCGCTGGAGCCCGCCTCGGCGGTGTCCTCCGAGCGGGTGTCGGGCCATCTCCGGGAGTTCTACGAGCAGTTGGCCCCGCATAGGAGGGAGCCCGTAGCCCTGGCCTTCGAGGCACGGCTACGGGAACTCCTCCCACCGGTCAGCGGATCGCTTCGTCCATGAGCACGTACAGGAGGCCGACGAGGGATCCGCTGCTCACGATCTCGCGGCGGTCGATCATCCCGCGCACCTCGCTGAGGGGGATCCACTCGATGCGGTCAGACTCGTTCTTCTCCGTGGGCGGGCCGTCGTAGGTCGCGCCGTCCGCTCGGAAGACGTGGTGCTGTGAGTCGGTGATGCCGTTGGCCGGCTCGGCGTAGATCAGGGGCTTGATGGGACCGGGGCGCCAGCCCGTCTCCTCCAGGACCTCGCGGGCCGCCGCCTCCTCCGGGGACTCGCCCTCCTCGACCAAACCCATGGGCAACTCCCAGGCCCACGAGTCGGTGATGAAGCGGTGCCGCCACATCATCAGCACCTCCTGGCGGTCGTTGACTACGGCGGCCACGGCCAGGTGCCGGAGCCGAACGACGTGGTACTCCCACCTGGCCCCGTCAGGCTGCTGGACGTCGACCAGACACAGATTCACCCACTTGTTCGTGTAGATCTGTCGCTCACCGTGGGTCTTCCACTCCATACCTGCGGCCCCTCTCGATCGGACTCCAGGATCTCAGACTGACCTGGGGGTGGGCGCACGTTCGGCTCTTTTCGCGTCACTTTGACGAGATGGCTCTCGCGTGCTCCGCACCCCGGCTGGAAAAGTCATGTGTCAGGCAAGGGAGGGAGTAGTGATGTGATGTTGAGTTGAGCGGTGCTTCGGGCCTGGAGCACACCAGGGGACATCAGCTTTGAAAGCTGAGTGATCTCGTGTGCAGTGCGTCGCTGGCGTGCGGCGAAGGGGCGTAGCTGCCTGGTAGACGGCACGGCCGACCTCCTGGCGACCGCAGGGCAGGCCCACCCACCCCAGGGCTGCACGTTGAAGGTCGGGCATGTGGACACCCCAGGAAGGACTAATGGTGGGCACTACCTACCGCATCCAAGTATTCGACTCGGTCGTAAGACCGAGCCCGTACTGCCGTTCGGTTTTCCTGTGCGAGGCATGGTCTCCCACTTGGGCATGTGGACCGGCCCGTGGCTCAGGGCTTCCTCCTGAACGGAGTTGGCGGAGAATCATGTGATTTCCCCTACATACCAGCCTTGAGCACGCTAAAGTTCGCCTACTGCCTATCGGCTTGGGGAGATCATGCGAAACATTACACGAGCAACCATTAAAGGATTGTTTGGATACGTAGATCACAACGTGATTTTTTCGAAAGACTCACCAATCACTATCATCTCGGGCCCTAACGGTATTGGGAAGACACATTTCTTGCGTCTTCTTTATGCTTTCACGACTCTCGATTTGAAGACTTTGACTTCAGTAGAATTTGAGCAGATCGAAATCTATCTCGCAGACAAAAGTGTCGTCAGATTGGCGCCAGTGCGAGGTGGGGGTGAAGTCATTACTTTTAAATTCTCGGAAAAGAGAAGCCCTCGCCGAAGCTTCAAAGTAATTAACGTCCCGTATCTGGAGATCCAGGACTCCGAGCAGGAAGTTCCTTCTTACGTCGTCCAATTGCCGGATGGGGGCTGGTACGATACTCGTTTCGATCGTCCAGTAACGACCCAAGGGGCCTTGCGTCGATTTGGAATTTCAGCAACCCCGAATGCTCTCGCATATTTTAAAGATAGTTGGCTTGGTGAATTTTTTTCAGAGGCCAAGTCGATTCTCATTGATACTCAACGTCTAGAAAACGCTCCTTCTCCCCGAACGAGTACCGAAGTCAAACCGGCAAGGCAGTACATCGCCCAGGTTGCCGCGCAACTGTCTGACGCTCGCCGTAAATCTCTTAATGTGTCCCTCAATGCGGACCAGACGTTTGCAGTTCGGGTTCTGAAGAAAGCTCGAACCACGATCAACGAGAAGGATTTGCGACAGCGGTATCAAAGGATCGCCGATCAGCATTCGGAACTTCATGCTAGCGGACTCAACGTAAGCCCTGTTGATGTTCAATTTCCAGACGGGAAAACCTCCCCTACGGAACGCCGGATTTTGAATGTTTTCCTTGACGACTGGGAACAAAAACTACAGCCTCTCTTGCCTACCCATGAGAAGCTAAAGACTCTCAGGAAAATTGTTGAATCAAAATTCGTTGGAAAAGAGCTAGTGCTCACCCAGAGAGGGTTCATTCGATTCCGCTCGAAGTACAACGGAAAACCGCTAGGCGTGAACTCTCTATCGTCTGGAGAACAGCACCTCCTGGCGGTTTTCACTATGCTCTTGTTTGCTACGAGCGAAGGCTCGCTTGTTTTGATTGACGAGCCCGAGATTTCAATGCATGCAGCCTGGAAGCATTCCTTCCTCAACGATATTACGGAGGTGGCTCACATCTCCGATATGCAGATCGTAATCGCTACGCACTCAAGCGCCATTATCAATGGTAATTGGGATATTGTGCAAGAGATTAAAGCGCCTCTAGTTGAATCGCCACCTGAGTCAGATGATGCTGCTTTCGATGACATGGAAAGCGAGGTCTGAGGTGGAGAATATCTCTTTGCGAAACCTTGATAATTTGGCAGATAGGGTTAGGCTCCATCATCAAGGTGACCCTCGTAACGTCGTTATCGTCGAAGGCGTCAGCGACGAGCGCACTCTCCAGCGGTCATTTCCTGACGGCAACATAGTCTATTTCCCCGCAGGATCTCGCCCCGTGGCTTTGGAGGCAGCGCAAAAGCTGACCCTCTGGCGTCAAGGCTACTTCATCTGTGTGGTTGACCGAGACTTTGATGACGAGGTGGCCAATCTGTCTCGATCGAATAGCAAGATGCCACTCCATCCATACGACAATGCAGATCTTGAGGGCATGTTGACGGTCGCCGGCGCTGCCAGTGACCTGGTTTCTGAGCTTGGAAGTTCGGAGAAGATTGCAAATCTGGGAGGTGTGCAAAAGGTTGTACAGAAGACGTTGTCTCTGATTGATCCTATTTCTAGACTTCGTCGAGCAAATTACGAGAATGGCTGGGGCCTGGCGTTCGACAAAGTGGAAATCTACTCTAAGATCGATCGGAAGATTTTCACGCTAAAGATGCAGCCTTACTGCGCCGCACTTGATTCTACTTCCGATCAAAGTCCGGGTCAGGCAGTCTTGCTTGAATATGCGAATGGAACCCGGAATTTGAAGGCGGCGCCAAAGTGCCCTCGTGGGACTTCTCCCTATTTTCGAGGTCGCGATTTCTTGGGTGCATTGAGCGCTGCCCTGTGCGGGTATTGTGGATCCAAGCGTCCTCAAAGTGTGGATACCGAGCATTTGGCGTCGGTGCTCCGTCTGGCCGGTTCAGATCATTTGCGTCGAGGGAGTTGGGGCGAAGAGTTCGCACAGCTAATTTCGGTACAAAATTGAGTCATCTATTAAGTAGAGAAAGTTACAACTCGGTAGACACGGACGGCGTGTGTGTAAGTCATTGTCGGGTTGCTGTTCGAGACCGGTGCTGGCGGAGCTGAGCGGGCGGGCAGACGGCGCGGCATAGCCGACGCCAGCGTTCGGAGTTGACGGCAGTTCTGACGGCAACGACGGCACACAGAGGCCGACGATCACGAACCTCGACGATCAGGCCAGGCCAGGGTCGAGCCCCTCCGCAGGAATCCGCCCGATCCTACGGATCAGAAGGTTGCAGGTTCGAATCCTGCCGAGTGCACACAGGTCAAAGGCCCCGCCGAGCGAACCGGCGGGGCCTTTGACATACACGCATGACATCAACGCATCCGGCAGCCTTTCCGACCTCGCCGCGCGAGGCCTTTCAGCACGTCGCCGGTCATGCCACCGCTTCGGGGTTCAGCTCAGCTCCTTGCGTACTTCGTAGATGGTGGGTCGGTCTTCGGGGGCGTGGCTGAGCATTGCGTCGAGAGCACGTGCTCAGTTCTCGCTGATGGAGCGGGCCTTGGTCACGAGTCTCTGAGGCAGACCCGGTCCCGCGCATGCGTAGTCGATCAGTAGGTCCCGGTAGGAGGTGTTCGCGACCTGAGGCGCGAGGTCGATCAGGGCCCGCAGGTCGTCGGACGAGCCGGACAGGCGTGTGCGATAGGCGGCGCCCGCCGCGCGCAGGGAGGTTTCGTGCGGTTCGTGTTGCATGCCCTGTTCGACGAGGGCCACCGCTGCGGCGAAGTCGCCCTGCAAGGCGCGCACGTCGGCGAGGTCCAGGTAGAGGGACCAGTTGGTGGCATCCAGAGTCAGGGCGTGCTCGAAGGCTTCCGCGGTCTGGTCCAGGTTGCCCATCGCGCGCCAGGTGTTCGCTCGGGCGACCGCAGTCCACATGACCCGATCGACGGCATCGGCACGGTCGCAGAGAGTGAAAGCCAGTTCGTAGCAGCCGCAGGCGCGGGGCAGCCGGGCCATGGCAGCCAGCGACTCCGGTACAGGACTGCGTTCGGAGACCACGTCGAGGGCATGGAACCAGGGAGCGAACCGCTCCCGCATCTCTTCGGTGTTCAGGTTGTGGCCGTAGTCCAACGTCCGCAGACACGCCTCCGCCAACGCCTCGGCACTCACCGCGCCGAGGAAACGAGGATCGCCGAACCAGGGAGCGATGCCCCACGCCACTTCGGGCCGCGCCCCTGTGACCGAGCCGAGGGCCATCACAGCGTCGTCCATGTCCCAGTCCAGGAACAGGAAGTACGCCTGCGCCAGTACAGCGCTCAAGGAGCTTTCCCCTTCGAGGCCCGCCTTCAGTTCCGAGCGCCGGTCCTGCCACAACTCCGCGAGGGCCGCATACGGCTCCGGGGCTGCCGGCGCGGCGGCTATCGCTTTCACCAGAAACTCCACGGCGCCGACCGGGTTTCCGCCACAGTGCGCCATCACATCGGCGAGAGCGACTCCCACTGTCACTGACTGATTCGACATCGCCGGAGAATATCCGTGGCCATCGGTGGTTCGGAAGTGACGGCAACCCTGACGGCATCGACGGCACACAGAGGCCGGTGATCACGCCCGTCTGCGATCACTCCGGGGCCTTTGGCGTTCAGGTGGCCTGACTCTGTTCGTCGTTCGTCGTTGGCGTCAGGATTGGAGGGTGACGATCTTGCCGGTGTCGGTCCTGCGGGCGCTTGAGCGGTTTCATGCCGGTCGGCCCTGGGATCACAACGCTCACTACCACCGGTGGATCCTGCGGCAGTTGCCACGGCGGTACGGCCATGCGCTGGATGTGGGGTGTGGGAGTGGCGATCTGGTGCGGCTGCTGGCGGGGCGGAGTACGGAGTCGGTGCTTGGCATCGACGCCGATTCTGCGATCGTTCGCCAGGCCCGGGAGCTTAGCTCTCCTGCTCTCCCTGTCACGTTCACCGTCGCGGACGCGATGGTCGGGCTTGCCAGCGGACCGGAGGGTTCGTACGACGTCGTCACCTGTGTCGCCGTCGTTCACCATCTTCCGTATGCCGAGGCGCTCGCCCTCCTCCGGCGGCAGTTGGCGCCCGGTGGGACGTTGGTCGTCGTGGGGCTCTCCCGGGCCGAGGGTTTTGTTGATCATCTGGTGGGGGCGGTTGCCATCCCGGCGAACCTCGTCATGGCCTGGGCGAAGAACCGGGGGCGGTCGGCCGCGCGGCCGGTTGCCATGACCGCGCGGACGCGGGTGGCGGAGATGGGGTTCGGTGAGGTCGTGCGGGAGGCTCGGCGGGTGTTGCCCGGGTGCCGGGTGCGGCGGTGGCTCTTCTGGCGGTACACCTTGGTCTGGCGGCGGCCGAAGCAGGGTTGACGCGCTCCCCCTGTGTCACCGTTGGTCCGTGACCGATGCGGTGGAGCGCGTGGAACTGGTGGAACGGGTCGACGAGTTGGATCGGGTCGTCGGGGTGGTGGAGCGCGACGAGGCCATTCGGCGCGGGTGGTTGCATCGGGTCGCCACCACCGTGTGCCGCGATGGGGCTGGGCGGGTGCTGGTGCATCGGCGGGCCGATGGCCACCCCCGGTTTCCGGGGCACTACGACTGGCTGGTCGGCGGTGCCGCCGACGTCGGGGAGAGCTGGGAGGAGGCCGCCGCGCGTGAGCTCACCGAGGAGTTGGGGGTGAGGGTGGACGTGCGGTTTGTGTTCAAGTTCCTCTGCCGGGGGGCCATCAGTCCGTACTGGCTCGGCGTTCACGAAGCTGTCGTCGCCGAGGAGATCTCTGCTGATCCGACGGAGATCAGCTGGCACGGGTGGGTCGGCGAGGGCGAGTTGGGGGAACTGACCCGTCGGCTGACCTTCGTACCCGATGGCCTTGAGGCTCTGGGCAGGTATCTGGCAACTACTCCGCCGGGGTGACAGGCGAGTTGGCAGGCGGGGTGAGGTCGTGGATCTCGTCCATGTACTCCCGGGCCAGGCGGCCCTGACGCGTGAACCAGTCGGCCAGTACGGCTACTTCGGCGGGGGAGTAGTCGGCGATGAGGGCGGCCAGGCGGGCGTAGTAGGGCCCGTAGAGGGCGTGAGCCCGGGCGACTGCGGCCGGTTCGGCGGCTACGCGGACCCGGCGGCGGTCGTTCGGGTCGGGGCGGCGGGTGATGTAGCCCGCGCGTTCGAGGCGGTTGAGGATCCCGGTGACGGCGCCCGTGGTGACGTGGGCGCGCTCGGCCAGGTCGCCGGCGGTGAGCAGGTTCTCGCCTGCTTCCAGGACGTAGGCGAAGCAGGTGATGTCGGTGACGTTCATGTTGAGGCGACGTGCCATCTCCTGCTGGCTGAGCAGGTGCGTCGCGATGGTGTGGTCCATCTCCTTGAGCATCTGGGCGGGGGTCGCGGGCGGCCGGGGCCCGCTGTCCGGTGTGCCGGGGGTGTCGGGCGTGCCTTGCATCGGGGATTGCCTTAGCTCGTGAGAGGTTTTGCAGCTAAACTACTTACGACGTGAGAGATTCTCATCCTACTGGGGAGACACGGACGTGAGCACTTACGACGAGGGGCACACTGTCGCCGGCTGGACCGGTACCGCCATCGCCACGGTCGGGACCTGCGTGCTCGGATTGGGGGTCTGTACGACCTCGGCTCTCGCGTTGAGCGGCGGGGGCGTGGTGGTGGCGGTCGCCGTGCTGGTCACCTGGGTGCTGCATCTCGCCGGGTGGGGGAAGCCGCCTGGCGTGCGGCCGGTCGGTGACTGGCCGATGCGGCAGCGGGACTGTTCGGCGCGGGCGGGGCATCCGGGGTGTGTCTCGTGTCGGCTGGCGGGTCGGGCACGGAGTGCGGGCGGTGCCGTTGTCGGGGGTGGTGAGAGTGGTACGGCTGTCGCGGGTGGGGCCGGGGAGGCTGTTCCTGAACGTGCCTGAATGTGCCTGAGCGGGCCGCTGTCTGGGGCGCCGCCTGGTTCACTGCTTGGCTTGCGCGCTTCTGACCTGGCGTTTTGTCGTTCCAGGGGGCGTTGTCAGTGGTACCCCGTAATCTCGCAAGGGATGGCACAGGCGTGGAGATGCTCGGGGCTGCGATGGTCGGCGGACGGTCCCGTGCTGCGGTGGGACGGGGGGCGCGACAGCGCGCTGACCTGGGGGAAGAGGGTGGCCTTCGGGGTCACGGAAGGGGGCGTACGGACATGTGTGGGAGCGCGGGGGAATGCCTGTCCGCTACGGGCGGGGGTGTCGGGGCGGAGTACGGGGGCGCGCTGCGAGGAGTGCGCGCGGCTGGACCGGGCGCACTCGGTCGCCGCCGACACGATCGCGGACGATCCACGGCCCTATCACGTATATCTGGCGTGGTTCGGGCCCGGGATGACCAAGGTCGGCATCACGGCGCTGGAGCGGGGCTCCGCGCGGCTGCTTGAGCAGGGTGCCGTCGCCTTCAGCTGGCTGGGCGTCGGCCCGCTGATGGCCGCCCGGCGTACGGAGGAGCTGCTGCGCGCCGCACTCGGGGTCCCGGACCGGATTCCGTACGCCGACAAGCGGGCGGTGCGGGCCGCACTGCCGGGATCGGCGGCGGAGCGGGCCGTCGAGGTCGAGGAACTGCACGCCCGGGCGGTGGGGCTGGGTGGCTGGCCCGAGTCCCTGGAGCGGGCGTCCTGCCAAGTCGTCGACCACGTCGGGGTGTTCGGGCTGACGGAGCCGGCGCCGGCCGTGGGTGCGGTGAGGGAGCTGGTCGCGGGAGGTGTCGTCGGGGGCGAGCTGGTGGCGGCTGCCGGGCCCGACCTGCATCTGGCAGTCGAGGACGGGCGTGGGGTGGTCGTGTTGGACACGAGGCTGATGACCGGATGGGAACTGGTGCCGGTCGGAAGCGGTGGACTCACCGTCCCTGTACGGGAGTTCAAGGCGGCGAAGGAGGCGGCGGGGGTACAGGACGGGTTGTTCTGATCCCGGACGGCAGGTGGGTCATGGGGCGTCATCGGGCGTCCTGCAGTGAAGTCCTGAGCGGGAGGAAGCGGTGGACGACGCGAGCACAGCCTCGGAGGACGGAAACGCTGACGTCGGCGGTGAGGTCGCCGATCTCGGTCGAGCTGCCGACGGCACCGGGGCGGCTGCCGATGTCACCGAAGTAGCCGAGGTTCGGCGGTTCTGGGTGCGGCTCGGGTTGCCCGGTCTCGTCGACGTGCACACGCACTTCATGCCCGAGCAGGTGCTGCGCAAGGTCTGGGCCTACTTCGACGCTGCCGGGTCGTTGAACGGCGGCATCGAGTGGCCGATCACCTACCGGCTGGAGGAGGACGAACGGCTCGCACTGATCCGGGAGTTCGGGGTGCGGGCCTTCACCGCCATGCTCTACCCGCACAAGGCCGGCATGGCCCAGTGGCTCAACCAGTGGGCGGCGGAGTTCGCGGGCCGTACCCCGGGCTGTCTGCACACCTCGACTCTCTTCCCCGAGCCGGGCGTCGAGGGGTACGTCCGGGAGGCCGTCGAGGCCGGCGCGCGCGTCTTCAAGGCGCATGTGCAGGTGGGGGCGTACGACCCGGCCGACGAACTCCTCGACCCGGCCTGGGGACTGCTCGCCGAGGCCGGGACGCCCGTGGTGATCCACTGCGGGTCAGGTCCGGCGCCCGGCAAGCACACGGGGCCCGAGCCGATCGGGCGCGTGCTGGCCCGGCATCCCCGGCTGCGGCTGATCGTCGCGCACCTGGGGATGCCCGAGTACGGGGAATTCCTCGGCCTTGCCGAGCGGTACGACGAGGTGCGGTTGGACACGACGATGGCGTTCACCGACTTCGCGGAGCGGCTCGCCCCGTTCCCCCGGGTCGAGCTCCCCCGGCTGGCGGACCTCGGCGACCGGATCCTGCTCGGCTCGGACTTCCCGAACCTTCCGTATCCGTACGTCCACCAGCTGCACGCCCTGGAGCGGCTCGGCCTGGGCGACGACTGGCTCCGGGCCGTGTGTCACGACAACGGGGCGCGACTGTTCGGGCTGTGACGGACAAGGAAGGGTGAGGAGGGTCTGACCTTGGCGTGAGGGCGGCGTGAGGGCGGGGTGAGAAACGGCGGTCGGCGGTGACCAAACGGGAGTGGGGGACGCACGGGCGTAGGTGGAGTACGGGAGTGGGGTGCGTAACTTCGGACCAGGTTCGCCCAGCAGGGGCACAGGATGCCCGATGGTGGTCTCCGGGGGTTTCCGATGGCCGGTCCGGTGGATCGGAACGGTCCGGGTGGGCGCGAAGGTGCAGGTCGGCCGGTGGTCGGTGCTCTCCGGTGGGTTGTGCCGTTCGTCCTCTCCCCGTCTTTCGGGGTGTCGGTTCCCAGGGCTTCCCTGAGAGGTGCCTGTGTGTTTCTCAGGAAAATCACAGGTTCCAGAAAGCCTGCTCTCAGAGGACACCGACAAGGTTTCCGCTATGACCACGACCTCGCCCCAGGGGCGCACCGAACTGCTGAGGCCGGACGGGAGCCCCGTCCGAGTGCTTGTGGTGGACGACGAGCTGTCGATCACCGAGCTGCTGTCCATGGCCCTTCGTTACGAAGGCTGGCAGATCCGCAGCGCGGGTGACGGAACGGGTGCGGTGCAGACCGCGCGCGAGTTCCGGCCCGACGCCGTCGTCCTCGACATGATGCTGCCCGACATGGACGGCCTCACCGTTCTCGGCCGGCTGCGGCGCGAGCTGCCCGAGGTGCCGGTGCTGTTCCTGACGGCGAAGGACGCCGTCGAGGACCGGATCGCGGGCCTCACCGCCGGTGGCGACGACTACGTCACCAAGCCCTTCAGCCTCGAAGAGGTCGTGGCACGGCTGCGCGGTCTGATCCGGCGTTCCGGTGCCGCCGACCGGCGGTCCGAGTCCGTCCTGGTCGTCGGTGACCTCACCCTCGACGAGGACAGCCACGAGGTCTCGCGGGCCGGGGACGGTATCCACCTCACCGCGACCGAGTTCGAGCTGCTGCGCTTCCTCATGCGCAACCCGCGGCGGGTGCTCAGCAAGGCCCAGATACTCGACCGTGTGTGGTCGTACGACTTCGGCGGTCAGGCGAACGTCGTCGAGCTGTACATCTCCTACCTGCGACGGAAGATCGACGCCGGGCGCGAGCCGATGATCCACACCCGGCGCGGCGCCGGATATCTGATCAAGCCCGCCGGTTGACCTACCGTCATTGGTCGCGTCATTGGTGGTGCCGCTCCGGAAGAGGTAGTCGAGCCCGGTAGGAGGGCAGCACGGTGAACAGCAAGAGGAAAGCGGGCGGGCAGCGGAGGCTCGGCAGGTCGGAGCGGAGGGCGCAGCGGCAGAGCAGGCCGCGGACCCTGCGTACGCGGCTTGTCGTCTCGGCGGTCTCGCTGATCGCCGTGGTGTGCGCCGTGATGGGTACGGTGACGACCATCGCGCTCGAACAGCACCTCTACAACCAACTGGGCGACCAGGTCAACGAAGCCGCCAAGCGCGTCGGTGGTCCCCCGAACGGGCCGGGCATTGGCAACAACACTCCGCCCGAGGGGGCGCCGGGCAGCAGTGGCTCCTCCTCGTCCTCCACGGGTTCCGCGTCCTCCAGCGTCGGCAGCATCGGCTCCGGGGTGGGCGGCCGTACACAGACCGTCGCGCAGCGGCTCTCGGACTTCATGAAGAAGGGCGGGACGCAGGAGTACACCGTCGCCGCTGCCGTCGACGCGAACGGTGGCGTCACCAAGGCGTACATCGCCAATATGCAGTCGAGCACGACTGCCACCACGACTGACACCGGTCTCCCGGACATGGACGCGGTCCAGCTGGACCAGACCCAGATGGCCGAGCTGGCCGCCGTGTCCCGCGACGGCGGCCAGCACACCGTCACCCTCACCGGGCTCGGCGAGTACCGCGTCAAGTACGTCACCGGCAACCGGGGCAACTACTACGTCGCCCTGCCCACCGACTCCGTCACCACGACCATCAACACGCTGATCCTCGTCGAGGTCAGTGTCACCGCCGCCGGTCTCGTCGCCGCCGGTATCGCCGGGACGGTCCTCGTCGGGGTGGCGCTGCGCCCGCTCCGCAGGGTCGCCTCGACCGCCACCCGGGTCTCCGAACTCCCGTTGCACACCGGCGAGGTGACCCTCAACGAGCGGGTCGCCGAGTCCGAGACCGACCCGCACACCGAGGTCGGCCAGGTCGGCGCCGCCCTCAACCGGATGCTCGACCATGTGCACGGCGCCCTGCACTCCCGTCAGCAGAGCGAGATGCGCGTACGCCAGTTCGTCGCGGACGCCAGTCATGAGCTGCGTACGCCGCTGGCGTCGATCCGCGGATACGCCGAGCTGACGAGGCGTGGACGTGAGGAGACCGGGCCGGACACGCGGCACGCGCTCGGGCGGATCGAGTCGGAGGCGGGCCGTATGACCCTCCTCGTCGAGGATCTACTGCTGCTCGCCCGCCTGGACGCGGGCCGGCCGCTCCAGTTCGACCAGACCGACCTCGTACCGCTCGTCGTGGACACCGTCAGCGACGCGCGCGCCGCCGGACGGGACCACAACTGGCGCCTCGACCTGCCCGACGAGCCCGCGCTCGTGTCGGCGGACGCGGCCCGGCTGCAACAGGTTCTGGTGAACCTGCTGGCCAACGCCCGTACGCACACCCCGCCGGGGACGACCGTCACCGCGCGGGTGCAGCGACGCGGGCCGTGGCTGTGTGTGGACGTGCAGGACGACGGACAGGGCATCCCGGCCGACCTGTTGCCGCATGTGTTCGAGCGGTTCGCGCGAGGCGACTCCGCGCGCTCCCGCAACACCGGGTCGACAGGCCTCGGGCTCGCCATCGTGCAGGCCGTGGCGACCGCGCACGGCGGTGCCGTGACCGTCGACAGCGTGCCCGGACAGACCATATTCACGGTGCATCTGCCGGCCCTAGCCCCCGAAGTCGCACCCGAAACAAACTGGCAATCGGACTCACAGGCACAGCACAGTGCCACCACATGGGTGCGACAGGGGGCCTGACGAAAGTCGGTCCTATGCGAACCGACTCTTCTTCCGGCACCCTGCCGGCGCGGGAGCACCTCCCGGCCGCGGCAGCCGGTACGCCTGTCCTGGACGTAGTGATCCCCGTCTACAACGAGGAGAAGGACCTCCAGCCATGCGTGCTCAGACTGCACGAGCACCTCAAGCGCACGTTCCCGTACGCGTTCCGCATCACGGTCGCGGACAACGCGTCCACGGACACCACTCCCCTGGTGGCGGCGCGGCTGGCGGCGGAGCTGCCGGAGGTGAGGTCCTTCCGGCTGGAGCAGAAGGGGCGCGGCCGGGCCCTGCGGACCGTGTGGTCCGCGTCGGACGCGCCGATCCTCGCCTACATGGACGTCGACCTGTCGACCGACCTGAACGCCCTGCTGCCGCTGGTGGCACCGCTGATCTCCGGTCACTCGGACCTCGCGATCGGCTCCCGGCTCGCCCGCTCCTCGCGCGTGGTGCGCGGTGCCAAGCGGGAGTTCATCAGCCGGACGTACAACCTGATCCTGCGTGGCTCGCTCCAGGCCCGCTTCACGGACGCGCAGTGCGGATTCAAGGCCATCCGGCGTGATGTCGCCCAGATCCTGCTGCCGCTCATCGAGGACACCGGCTGGTTCTTCGACACCGAGATGCTGGTGCTCGCCGAGCGCGCGGGCCTGCGCATCCACGAGGTGCCGGTCGACTGGGTCGACGACCCGGACTCGACCGTCCACATCGTCAGGACGGCGACCGACGACCTGAAGGGAGTGTTGCGCGTGGGCAAGGCCCTGGCCACCGGCTCGCTGCCGCTGGACCGGCTCACCCGGCCCTTCGGCGACGATCCGCGCGACCGCGACATCAAGGACGTACCGAAGGGGCTGGCCCGCCAGCTCGTCGGGTTCTGTGTGGTCGGCGGGATGTCGACCCTCTTCTACCTGGTGCTCTACAGCGCCTTCCGCGGCTTCGCCGGCTCGCAGATCGCCAACGCGCTCGCGCTGCTGGTCTCCGCCGTCGCGAACACCGCGGCCAACCGGCGGCTGACCTTCGGGGTGACCGGCCGGGGCGGGGCGGTGCGGCACCAGGCGCAGGGCCTGGTCGTCTTCGGCATCGGACTCGCCCTGACCAGCGGCTCGCTCGCCGCCCTCAACGCGGCGACCAGCGACCCCGGCCACTCCGCGGAACTTGCGGTGCTCGTCGCCGCCAACCTCGCGGCGACGGTGCTGCGGTTCCTGCTCTTCAGGGCCTGGGTGTTCCCGGACCAGGGCGATGACGCTTCCGCGGCCTCCACCGTCGTTGCCTCGCACACGCCGAACTCACACACGCCGAACCCGCCCACGTACCAGGCCTACGCCTCTGCTTCGTACGCCAACTCCCCCTACCCCACTGACCAGTTCCGCGCCGGTGAAGTCGCGGACCGCACCTGGGGGGACCCGACCATGCGGCTCCAGCCGGTGCGCCCGCACGACAGCCAGGATCCGAGGAACCCGCGATGACCAGCACTCACTTCGACCGGGCGACCTATCCGCCGCCGCAGCCGCCGGACTCAACTGCCGTACAGCAGAAGGAAGGTGCCGACACGGACGTACCGGCTCCCTCCTCCGGAGAGCCCAACCGGCCCTTCGTACGCAGACTGTGGCGCGGTCGACCCGAGGACCATCGGTGGGTACGGCCCGCGTTCCTCGCCACGCTGCTGGTGATCGGCGCGCTGTACACCTGGAACCTGACCGCCTCGGGATACGCCAACTCCTTCTACTCGGCGGCGGTTCAGGCGGGCAGCCAGTCCTGGAAGGCCTTCTTCTTCGGCTCCCTCGACTCCTCCAACGCCATCACCGTCGACAAGCCCCCGGCCTCCCTCTGGCCGATGGCGCTGTCGGTCAGGCTCTTCGGGCTCAACTCCTTCGCGATCCTGTTCCCGCAGGTCCTGATGGCCGTGGCCACGGCAGGTGTGCTGTACGCGTCCGTGCGGCGCCGGTTCAATGCCACGGCCGGGCTGCTCACGATGGCGGCCTTCGCGACGACGCCCGTCGTCGCGCTGATGTTCCGCTTCAACAACCCGGACGCGCTCCTCGCGCTCCTGATGGCCGCTGCGGTCTACTGCACCCAGCGCGCCATGGAGAAGGCCCAGACGAAGTGGCTGCTCTGGGCGGGTACGGCGATCGGCTTCGCCTTCCTGGTCAAGACGCTGCAGGCCTTCCTGATCCTGCCGGTGCTGGCCCTGGTCTATGTGATCTTCGCGCCGACCAGTGTGCGCAGGCGCATCGGACAGGTGCTGGCCTCCGGGCTGGCGATGATCGTCGCAGGTGGCTGGTGGGTCGCGATCGTCGAGCTGTGGCCGGCGTCCTCGCGCCCGTACATCGGCGGCTCGCAGAACAACTCCTTCCTTGAACTGACCTTCGGCTACAACGGACTTGGCCGTATCAACGGCGACGAGACCGGCAGCGTCGGCGGGGGTGGCGGCGGTGGCGGCACCGGAATGTGGGGCGAGACCGGCTGGAACCGGATGTTCAGCTCCGGCAGCGGCGGCCAGATCTCCTGGCTGATCCCGGCCGCGCTGATCCTGCTCGTCGCGGCGATCTGGGCCGGCCGCAAGGCCAGGCGCACGGACACCGCCCGCGCAGGGCTCCTCCTCTGGGGCGGCTCGCTGCTGATCACCATGGTGATCTTCAGCTTTATGCAGGGCATCTTCCACGACTACTACACCGTCGCCCTCGCCCCCTACATCGCGCCGCTGGTCGGTATGGGCGCGGCTCTGCTCTGGCAGGAGCGGGACAGGATGTGGGCGTCGCTGACGCTCGCGGGTGCCATGACGGCCACCGCGGTCTGGGGGTACGTCCTCCTCAACCGTTCCTCCGACTACCTGCCCTGGCTGAAGTGGCTGGTGCTCGTGGGCGGGCTCACGGCCGCGCTGGGGCTCATCTTCGTCAACCGGCTCGGGCGTCAACTGGCCCTGGCAGTCGTCGGGTTGAGCTTCGTCGCAGCGCTGGCGGGCCCGACCGCGTACTCCCTCACCACCCTCAACGAGGGTCACACCGGCTCGATCGTCACCGCGGGTCCGTCCGTGGCGGGTGGTCGCGGTGGTTTCGGCGGTGGCGGTGGCGGTATGCGCGGCGGCCCTGGTGGCGGCACCACCCAGGGCGGTCAGCAGGGCCGGCAGAACCAGCAGGGTGGCGGCATGGGCCAGCCCCCGACCGCCGGCAACGGCAACACCCGGCAGGGTGCCCCCGGTGGTCAGACCGGTGACGGTGGCCGCATGGGCGGCGGTGGCGGCGTGGGCGGTCTGCTCAACGGCGCCAGCGTCAGCAGCGCGGCCAAGGCCCTGCTGGAGAAGAACGCCGGTGACTACACCTGGGCCGCGGCGGCCATCGGCGCCCAGAACGCGGCGAGTTACCAGCTCTCCACCGGCGACCCGGTGATGGCGATCGGCGGCTTCAACGGCACCGACCCGTCCCCGACGCTGGCCGAGTTCAAGAAGTACGTGGAGGACGGCAAGATCCACTACTTCATCTCCAGCGGCTCCGGCGGCGGCCGTGGCATGGGCGGCAGCGGCAGCACGACGAGCACGTCGTCCCAGATCAGCTCGTGGATCGAGAGCAACTTCAAGAAGGTGACGGTGGGTTCGGCCACCTTCTACGACCTGACCCAGCCGACGAGCGGCAACTGACGGTCGGTAGTGCGTGGCGGTGGGCCCGGAGCGAGCGATCTCGCTCCGGGCCCACCGCCCTTTATTTCCTGTACGCCGTACAGGAACCGTTCTACGGTGTACAACATGTCTACGTCCCCCCAGGCACCCCAGGCGAACCCCCTGGAGTCTCCGCCCGCCCAGGGCCACCCCCAACGCTGGCTGATCCTCGGTGTCATCTGTCTCGCGCAGCTCACCGTGCTGCTCGACAACACCGTCCTGAACGTCGCGATCCCCTCCCTCACCCGGGAGTTGGGCGCCGGTACCTCCGACATCCAGTGGATGATCAACGCGTACTCGCTGGTCCAGTCGGGCCTGCTGCTCACCGCCGGCAGCGCGGCCGACCGCTACGGCCGCAAGAAAATGCTGGTCGCGGGCCTCGCCCTGTTCGGCCTGGGCTCACTGACCGCCGGACTGGCCGACAGCACAGGCCAGTTGATCGCGGCGCGTGCCGGGATGGGCGTCGGCGGCGCGCTGCTGATGACGACCACCCTCGCCGTGGCGATGCAGATCTTCACTCCCGAGGAGCAGCCGAAGGCCATCGGCATCTGGGCCGCGGTCAACTCGCTCGGCTTCGCCACCGGACCGCTCATCGGCGGCTTCATGCTGAACCACTTCTGGTGGGGCGCGATCTTCCTCATCAACATCCCGGTCGCGGCGCTGGGGCTGGTGGCGGTCGTGGCCCTCGTACCCGAGTCGAAGAACCCGACCGGCGAACGCCCGGACCTCCTGGGCGCGCTGCTCTCCACGATCGGCATGTCCTCGCTCGTGTTCGCCATCATCTCCGGCCCGGAACACGGCTGGACGTCGGGCCGGGTGCTGGCGCCGGCGGCCGTCGCGGTCGTGGTGCTGGGCGCCTTCGCGTACTGGGAGAGCCGGATCCCGTACCCCATGCTCGACATGCACTTCTTCAGGAACCGGCGGTTCACGGGTGCGGTCGCGGGCGCGGTGCTGATCACGTTCGGGATGGGCGGTTCGCTCTTCCTGCTCACCCAGCACATGCAGTTCGTGCTCGGCTACGGCCCCTTGGAGGCGGGGCTGCGCACGGCACCGCTCGCGCTCGCGATCGTCGCACTCAACTTCACCGGTGTGTCGGCGAAATGGGCGGCCAGGCTCGGGACGCCCCTCGCCATCGGGCTCGGCATGACGCTGATGGCGTGCGGCCTCGTCTCCATCGCGACGGTTGCCTCCGGCGGTTACGCGGGTACGTTGCTGGGCCTGCTGCTCATCGGGACGGGGGCGGCGATTGCCAGCCCGGCGATGGCGCACGCGATCATGAGCTCGATTCCGCCGGAGAAGGCCGGAGTCGGGGCGGGGATCAACGGCACGGTGGCGGAGTTCGGGCAGGGGCTCGGGGTCGCGGTGCTCGGCGCGGTGCTGAACGCGCGGTTCGCTGTGCTGGTTTCCGTTGCCGCGGTGTCCCTGCCGGGGGCGCTGGCGGAGGCGGGGTCGGCGGCGGAGAGGGCACGGATCACGGAGGCGTTCGCGTCCGGCCTGGAGACCAGTCAGTTGGTGGGGGCGGGGGCGGTGTTGCTGGGTGGTGTGGTCGCGGCGTTGCTGCTGCGCAGGGCTGAGCGAGGGGAACAGGGGGAGCCGGGTGTCCCGGGTGGGCCCGGTGAGCAGGTGAAGGCCGCGTAGGAGTTCGGGGGTTCGGTGTGCCGCGCGGCTGTGGGTCCGTCGTGGTTTCTCGCGCAGTTCCCCGCGCCCCTTCAGGTCGGCTTCGGCCTAGCATCTTCGCAAGTGAACGTACGTTTCGGAAGGTGCGCCATGGCGAAGCCAGTTGAAGGGCCGGCGCGGACCAGCGTCTGGTTGGACGGTAAAGCCGTGCGCCGGAGCAGTGGCGGTCGCGCCGGTCAGCCGTCGGGGCTGGACCGGGACCGGATCACCGAGGTGACCGTTCGGTTGCTGGACGCGGAGGGGCTCGCCAAGTTCTCGATGCGGCGGCTGGCCGCCGAGCTGAACGTCACGGCGATGTCGGTGTACTGGTACGTCGACACCAAGGACGACCTGCTCGAACTCGCCCTCGACGCGGCCAGCGCCCAACTGCGCCTGCCCGACCCGGAGGCCGACGACGAGGACTGGCGCGACCAGCTCCGGATGCTGGCCGGCGAGTACCGCGCCCTGCTGGTCCGCCACCCCTGGGTGTCACCGCTCACCGGGACCTACCTCAACATCGGCCCACACGCGCAGGCCTTCTCCCGTGCCGTCCAGCGCGTGATCCGACGCACCGGCCTGCCCGCGCGAGGCCTCACCGGCGCCATCGCCGCCGTCTTCCAGTTCGTGTACGGGTTCGGCACGATCGAGGGCCACTTCATCACCCGCTGCAACGACGCCGGCATGACCCAGGACGCCTTCTTCCAGCACGCCATGAGCACGGCCGGGGCCGCCCCCGAGGTCGCCGATCTCATGCGGGAGTCGGCGGACATGATGGCGGCGAGGGGCGGCGGAACGGTGCAGGAGATGCGCGACCGGGACTTCGACTTCGCGCTGGAGCTGCTGGTGGCGGGAATCGAGGCGATGGTGGCGAGGCAGGACGACGAGAGTGCGCCGCCCGGCATCTCCAGCTCGTCCGGCGATTGAGGACGAGCGCGTTCAGCGCGACCGGGGGTCTGGGGGCGGAGCCCCCAGGGCGAGGCTCACCTCATCGAACCCGAGCCTCGTTGCCGCCGACCCCCGTTTCCCCGCCTACCCCTGCGGCGCAAGCCTCGCCGGGAAGCCGCCGGTGGCAACCGGCCCCCACTTCTCCGGTGTGACCCGGATGATCGACTTGCCCTGCTTCACCATGGCCGCGCGGTACTCGTCCCAGTCCGGGTGCTCACCCGAGATGTTCCGGAAGTACTCGACGAGCGGCTCGACCGACTCCGGGGAGTCGATGACCTCCGCCGTGCCGTCGATCTGGACCCACGGCCCGTTCCAGTCGTCGCTCAGCACGAGCAGGCTGACGCGCTCGTCCCGCTTGGCGTTGCGCGTCTTGGCGCGCTCGGGGTAGGTCGATACGACGACCCGCCCCGAGTCGTCGACCCCGCAGGTAAGCGGCGAGGCCTGCGGGGACCCGTCCGCGCGCCGGGTGAGGAGGATCGCCCGGTGGCGGGGCCGTACGAAGTCGAGCAGCTCGGCCAGGGACACGGCGGTATTCGTAGCGATGTTCGGTGCCATGTGGCCAGCCTAGGCACAGGTCCGTGCGTTGCCCCTCCCTCCCGGGAGCTTTTCAGGGGTGCAGCAGTGGGAGCGTACGCAACCGGTCATTGATCGTCGAGGTGACGAAGTCCGGTACGGGGAAGTCCCGTTGCACGCTAGGCCAAGAGCTGGCCATGGCGTCTGCAGTCTCCGCGACCGTGTCGACGATCTGCTCCTCGGGCAGGCCGAGGGCTGGGGACAGGCCGAGGAAGTTGCGTCGAGTGACGGCCTCAGACCTGACCGTGCCGCCCAGTGGGAAGGCGAGCTTCGGGTCGATCTTCGGGTACGCCGTGACACACACCAGGTCGTATGCTGGCGACAGCCGGGCCTGCCTCCCGTCGGGGTAGCGCAGCGTCCAGTTCTTCAAGTGCGCGTCCGCATTGCCCATGACCACGACCGCCACCAGCCGCCGTACGTACTCGATCGTGTCCTCGGGTGGGCAGACCGCCCTGATTACCCGGCCGATGCCCTCGTACGTTGCCTTGTCGTACTTGGCGTCGATGGCGACTTCGCGGACCTGGGCGAAGTCCTCCTGGTGCACTCGGCCTTCGCTATCCGTACGGTCGAATCGGCTGACAGCAAGGGCCTGTTCGCCGGGGTCGATCGATCCCTCGGGCAGATTCTGCATGTCCGCGCCGACGACGAGCCGGGACTCAGGAACGTCGATCCCCGACCGGCCCGCCCACTGGAGCATCGCGTGCTCATTGGCAGGCACGCCGGAGAAACGCTGGTCGGCGAGCTTCACGATCCAGTCGCCACCGATGCCGGTCGCGGGCAGCACCAGTGCCTTGCCCTCGTACCGCATGGAGAATTTCGGCTGTACGCCGGCCAGCGAGAACCGAAGCGCGTGATCGTGTGCGCAGTCGTCCGTGCTCTCATGGTCGGGCAGGCCGTGCAGTGGTACGTCAGGTACAACACGAACTGCCCCCGGAAGGTCGTCCCCGAGGTGGCTGAGCAAGACGAAGTCGTGAATTTTCTGCTTGCCCAGTTCACGTGCGATCTGCTGCCGGAGCCCGCTGCCGGTCTCCGGCAGCAGGTTCGCGAACCATTCGGGGACACTGCCGCTTGCCGTCCGGCGCTTGCGCGGGTCGCGCTCGAAGCCTTGTCCGAGGACGGGGTGATCGGCGCTCAGGTCCTGGTACTCGAACCAGGTGTTGCCGTCGTGATAGCCGAGTACGCCGATTCGGCGCTTGCGCAGGAACACGGACGCGGTGACGTCACGCTGCATTGTTGCCTCCGGATAGTTCGTCCGGGACAAAGAAGTCGTCCGGGTCGAAGGATGTTTCGCCGAACCACGATTCCGGGTCCGGGCCGTCGGAGAAGCCCCATAGGGCCATGCTCTGGACGTGGTCGGCGATGACCTTGCGGACAACGTCCGCGCGCATGAGGAGGGACCCGGTCCCGTCCGGGTTGTAGGACACGCGTTCGTTCTCGTCGAAGCAGTGCGAGCGGAGCGCCTCCGGCCCCTGAGTCGCCAACAGGGACAGCACATCGACCTGCTTGTCCACTGGCGGGTGGACGATCCGGTTCGCCATGCCCTTCTCCCAGCCGCTCAGGATTGGCGCCAACGGTGAGGTCTTGCCCGCGAGCAGGGCGGCCAGTAGCCGAGGCTGGTCAATACGTGTGCCCGGCGTATGCCGGTTGCCGTCTTCGTCCCAGTAATCGGTGAGCAGCACCGGGTGAAGAGACAGTAGCCCCAGCATGTTGAGCCTTGCCTGGGCACGGTTGAGCGCCGTCTGTGACAGGTCGGGGGTCCACTGCTCGCCACCTGGTGGCAGCATCTTCAGCAACCGCTGCGCACTCAGGACCGGGTCGCCCGAAATCGCCGTCGCATTGCGCCGCAAGGCCACCGTGTTGCCCTGTGGCGCTGCCCCCATTGCTGACCCGCGCCAAATCCAGCGCCGCAGCAGTTCGGCTCCCCGCCCCTCGGGCCGTCCGAAGATCGCTGCGTACCGCGCGAGTACCGGCACGAAGAGCGCGTACGGCAGCAATCGTAGATGGGGAATTCCGGTTTCCTCGCGGAGAAAGTCGACGACCACCCGCAGTGCCTTCTCCGTCACGGCGAACGCGTGCTGCCTGTCCGCGTCGTTGTCGAACTCGTGCCGGAAGTCGCGGTCCACCTTGCCGCCGCGCACGGCCATCACGCTCTGCATCAGTATCTGAGTGGTGAAGTCCCCGAAGTCCAGGCCCGAGACCCGCTCTCGCAGCGCGTCAAGCCCGGATGGCTGCACGTCGAGGGGGCCGGCGTGCAGAGCCTGGAAGATCTCCGCTCGGTTCAACCGCTTGCCGAATGTGTTCATCCGGTCGAAGATCTCGCGCAGTGCCTGCTCGTCGTCGCCTTCGATCTCGTACATGGGGATCTCGTACGTCCGGATGGCCGTGGTGACCTCGTCGCAGAGGTCGTAATCCTCCGGCGTCAGCCAGCTCCGCTCGCGCTGCCAGGCGATCAGCCGACGGTTGTCACCGGCGACCCAGACGGGCAGCCAGTGGTCGCGGGGCTTCTGCGAGTGCGGCGTCGACAGGAACTTCTTGTCCCGCAGGTCGTAGAAGATCCGGAACCGTCGGTCCACGGTCTCCTCGGACGCGGTCAATGCGCCGATGAGTGTGGTGAGGCGTTGCTGGCCATCGACGACCGACAGCGCATCCGAAACCGCTGGCGCGCTGATGCGGAGTTCACCGAGGTCGATTTCGGCGGCGGGTGCAGGTTTGCGCCACATCAGCAGGTTCCCGATGGGGTAGCCACGCAGGATGCTGTCGAAGAGCTTCTCGGCGTCCGTGTACTCCCAGCGGTAAGAACGCTGGAAACGCGGAATCCGGATACGTCCGCTCCTGGCCCAGTCCACGAGCTGAGGCGGCGCGACGCGACTTACCTTCGGCTGGGTTACTCCCGCCATGATCCGCCTCCTGGGACGCACATATCGTAGGTCGGTCTGCGGCGGGAACCGGGTTCCGGCGGCGAGTTCATCGCAGGTCCTTCAAGAAGATGCCGGCCTCTGTGGCGAGTACCTTCCATCCGTTCTGCTGGTTGCCCGCGAGGGCAGTCGCCGCGCTGGACGGCGTGTAGTGGACGGTGCCGTCGTCGAGCCGGAGGCCGCCGCCCTCGACGACGACCACATGGTGCGTACGGCCGAGGTTGCGCCGGTGCCAGACGAGCCGTTGGCCGACATACAGGCGGCCGTCCTCAATGAGCGGGGCGAGCGAGTGCGACGGGTCGCGAGGAGAGTGCAGCGGGTTGATAGGGGAGGGGGATGATGCGTGTCCCCCTGTGGGAGCGGGGGTGAGGCCGAGCAGTCGCCGCAGAGTGCTGTTCGGCGTGTCCACGAAGGGCTCCGCCAAGGACTGGAGCTTGGCGAACACTTCGGTGTCGACGTGGAGGGTGTGCGACGGTTCGTTCATCGAGCCCATTTCACTCAGTAAACTGGGAAATCTCGGTAAACTGTTGCTGGTGTTTCGGCGTCTGTCAAGAGTTTTCGACTCCTCGTCGTCCGGCGCTAGTTCGCCATCGTCGCCGGGCACCTCCAGGAAGAGCGCTGTGTCACGTCGGAGAGGAAATCCGCCCAGGTGGTGGGCCTGAGGGTGAGGTGGGGGCTGGCGGGGGTCTTGGAGTCGCGTATGTGGATGGTGGTGGGGGTAGGGGCCATCTCGACGCACGAGGACGCTTCCTCGCTGTACGTGGACTTCTGCCAGTTGAGTCTGGTCATGGCTCGGCTTTCAGGTGTCTTGGGCGATGCGGTGGATGAGGTCGCGAGAGGCCCCGGGCTCGAGGGTGACCTCCTGCATGCGGTCGAGGATGAGTCGGTACTTGGCCAACTGTGCGACGGAATCGATGAGTTCGCTGCCGTGGGCCGCGTCCAGCTGTGCGGTGTCGAGCGCGGGTACGGGCCCGTACGTGTAGTCCAGCCCGTGGCCGACCGTGGGGAACGCCGTGCCGTCGAACGGGATCACCCGGAGCGTGACGTGTGGCAATTCGCTCAGCTTGGCCAGGTGGTCCAACTGGGCACGGGCCACTTCCGGCCCGCCGAACCGCATGCGTAGAGCTGCCTCGTGGACGATCGCCGTGTACGCGGGCGGCTGTTCCTGGTGGAGCACGACCTGGCGCTTGATCCGGTGGGAGACGCGGTACTCGATCTCGTGCGGCCGCAACTCCGGGACCACCTGGCGGAACAGGGCCCGCGCGTGCTCAGGGGTCTGGAGCAGACCGGGGATGTTGATGACCTGTGCCACGCGCAGGGCGACGGCGTGGTGCTCCATCTCTGCGACGTCCAGGAAGCGCGGCGGCAGCGTGTCCCGGTACTCCTCCCACCAGCCGCGTTCCCGGCGCGCCGCCATGGCCACGAGCGCGTCGACCAGGGCCGAGTCCGTGCAGTCGTAGTTGTGGGCGAGCGTGCGGACGCGCTGTTCGCTGAGGCCGAAACGGCCTGTCTCGATGTTGCTGATGCGCGCCTGGTTCGCGCCGATCATCTCGCCGGCTTCCCGGGCGGTGAGTCCCGCGTTCTCGCGCAGCTTTCGTAGTTCCGCACCCAGGCGCAACTGGCGTGCCGTGGGTGTCTGCCGTGGGGGCATGTTCTTCCGCTCCCTTGCCTTGCTTCGTACAGGGTCACCCACACGAGTGCACAGTCGGATGCATCAGCAGATTACGTAGAAACCATTCTACGGATGCCGCTACGGTGAAACCCAAGCCACTGAGCCAAGTTCCTCCACCGTAGGAGCCCTTCATGCGCACCGTATCCCCGCCCGACACCTGGACGTATGCCCTTCGCCTTCCCCACGACCCGCGCGCGGCACGGGTCGCACGTGTGACCGTACGGTCGGTGCTGGACAGCCACGGCAGGTCCGAAGTCCTGGACGCCGTTGAGCTGTTGACCTCCGAGCTGGTCACCAACGCCTACCGGCACACCAACGGCCCCGCCTCCCTCCGCCTCACCGCCCTCGACGACGGCCGCCTGCGCGTCGGCCTCTGGGACAGTCACCCGCGTGTTCCCGCCCCCTTCGGGTCGCCGCCCCGCGACCGCGTCCCGCTCGCACCGGTCGACGGCGAGGGCGGGCGTGGGCTGCGCCTTGTGCAGGAGTACGCCGACTGCTGGGGCGGCCGGTCCCTCGGGGACGGCATGCTCGATCGCGGTGCCGGGAAGTTGCTGTGGTTCGAGGTGGGCGGGTGAGTGAGACCGATCGGTTCTGGAGAGGGATCCGAGCTGACGGACAACGGAAACCTGGGGCGGGAAGCGGTATGGAGAGCAGCTTGAGTAGTGGTGAGAACAACGGGGCCGCGGAACAGTGGCCCCTCCTCCCCGACTGGATGTGGGACTGCGCCGACTGTGTCCGGCTCTACGAGGGGATGCGTCACGTACAGGCCGAAGTGGCCGGGTTGACGGCCGAGGACTCCTCCGTCGACTGGGACTTCACCGACAGCGTGCTGGGAACGCAGCTCAGACTCGGCCGCCATCTCGCCGACGCACACCCCGAGTTGTTGCCCCCTTGGGATCCCGCCTGCGAAACCTGCGCCGAACGCCAGGATGCCCTGGCGAGAGCGGAGGGACGGCCCGACCGGATGCCCGCCGCCGTGATGAACGCCGAGGAACACCGAGTACGGCACCTCTTCGTCCCGTCCCGTCTGCTGCGCCTGCTGTAGTCCCCTGGAGGTCCCCTCGATCGGTTACACCGTCGGTAGTGCATCCCCCCGCACGGCTTGGATGTCCAGCTCCACCTTGAGCGTCGTACCGATCGCCGCGATCCCCGCTCGCACCACCTGGTTGTAGTTCATGGCGAAGTCCTCGCGCCGCAGCTCCGTCGTCGCCCGGAACGCGGCCCGGGTGCCGCCCCAGGGGTCGGCGCCGGTGCCGAGATAGGCGAGGTCGAGGTCGACGGGCCGTACGACACCGCGCATGGTCAGCTCGCCGTGGACGGTCCAGCGGTCGGGACCGGCGGCCGGGGTGAGGCCCGTCGAGTGGAACGTGATCTCGGGGTGGGTGTCCACGTCCAGAAAGTCGGCGGACCGCAGATGGTCGTCCCGCGTGCCGTTGCCCGTATCGATGGAGGCCGCCGAAATGACCGCCTCCACACGGGACTTGGCGATGTCGTCCGGCGCGATCTCGATCGTCGCCGTGAACTCGGTGAACCGTCCGTGCACGCTGGAGATGCCCAGATGCTGGGCGAGCGCCCCGACGGACGAGTGGGCCGGGTCGACGGTCCACGGTCCCGGCGGCGGCAGTTCGGCGCCGCCGCCCAGCCGGGCGAGCGTGACGGTCCCGACCTCGGCGCGGCCGCTCACGGTGACGATGGCGCTGGACGCGGTGGGCGCGTAGCCGACAGCCGTCACGATCACGGTGTACGCGCCGGGCGCGAGCGGGGTCGCGTCGCGCACGACCCCGTCCGCGTCCGCCCCGGCACGCACCACCTGCTGACCGGTCATGTCGGTCACGGTGACGACGGCATGCGACACGGCCCACCCGTCCCGAGTACGAACCCGCGCACTCAGCCCCGTGACCCCTGTGACCCCTGCGACCTCTGTGGTGCTGCTCATGTCCCGCTACTCCCCGCCCGGGTGGGCGAGCTCGATGTCGTGGTCGTCGGCGCCGGGGCCCGTGACGGTCAGGGCGGTGGCCACCGGCGGGTAGCCGGTCGCGATGACCGTGTACTCGCCGCTGTCCAGATCGGTGAAGGCGTACGCCCCGTCCGTACCGGTCGTCGACGAGCCGACCACGTTGCCGGCCGCGTCGACGAGCGTGACCCGCGCGTCCCCGAGCGGCCCGTGCGGCGCCCGTACGACACCCTGGACGTGCGCCCCGGACGCCAGTTCCACCTCGACCCGGGTGACCCCGGTGCCGCCGACCTCGACGGGCAGCGCCCGCGGCCGGTATCCGGCAGCGTTCACGGCGACGGTCACGGCACCCGGCACCAGCTCGGCGAACGTGAACTCGCCCTGCTCACCGGTGGTCCCGGTGGCCAGTACATCCCCGCGCACATCGGTGACGATCACCATGGCGTCCTTGACGGGCACCCCGGTCTCGGTGCCGCGCACCAGCCCGCTGAGGCCACTGGTGCCGCTGAGCAGGATGTCGTACGAGACCGGCTCGCCGTTCACGACGACGGTCGAGGCCTGCGGCTGGAACCCGTCCGCCGAGGCGATCAGTACGTACGAACCGGTGCCGGGCGCGTCCAGCGCGTAGGCGCCGTCGCCCTGCGCGACTGCGCGGCCCAGCTGACGTCCGGTGAGGGAGATCAGCGTGACGGCGGCCTGCGGAACGGGCGCGCTCTCGGCACCGCGCACGTGACCACGTACCGGAATCCCACCACCGGCAGGCACATCGCCGGTCTCGCCGGTCTCGGCGGTCGCGACAGCCACCGTGGCGACGGCGGCGGCGGGCGCCTTCTCCGTCTCGACAGCCTCGGTGCTCGGGGCGACCGGGGCCACAGAGGCTACCGGGGCTACCGGCCCGAGTGCGGCCTGCTTGTCCTCCGCGGCCTGCGCCAGCGCGCCCTTGGTCCGCAACGGGACCTCCTTGATGAAGAGGGAGAAGACGAGCGCGAGCAGGGCGGCCGGGGCGGCGTAGAGGAAGACGTCGCCGATGCCGTGGCCGTACGCGCCCTCGATGACCGAGCGCAGCGGCGCGGGCAGCACGTCGAGGTCGGGGATGGTGTTGTTGGTGGAACCGGAGAGCCCCGCGGCGTACTTCGGGTCGATGGTCGCCAGACCGTCCTTGAGGTGGTCGGTGATCCGGTGACTGAGGACCGCGCCCAGCGCGGAGACGCCGATCGCACCGCCGAGGGAACGGAAGAAGGTGACCACCGAGCTGGCGACACCCAGGTCGGAGGGGGACACCTGGTTCTGGGTGCAGAGCACGAGGTTCTGCATCATCATGCCGACGCCGAGCCCGAGCAGCGCCATGTAGATGGCGACGTGCCAGTACGGGGTGTCGTAGCGCAGGGTGCCCAGCAGACCGAGACCGGCCGTCACCAGCACACCGCCGGAGAGCAGCCACGCCTTCCAGCGTCCCGTACGGGTGATGACCTGCCCGGAGACGGTGGAGGCGACGAACAGACCGCCGATCATCGGGATCGTCATCACGCCGGACATGGTCGGCGACTTGTCCCGGGCCAGCTGGAAGTACTGGCTGAAGAAGATGGTGCCCGCGAACATCGCGACGCCGACGAAGAGCGACGCGAGCGACGCCAGGGTGATCGTGCGGTTGCGGAAGAGCCGCAGCGGGATGATCGGCTCGCTGGCCTTCGACTCGACGAGGACGAAGACTCCGAGCAGCGCGACCGTGCCGCCGATCATCGCGTACGTCTGCCAGGACACCCAGTCGTACTTGTCGCCGGCGAAGGTCACCCAGACCAGCAGCAGGCAGACGGCCGCGGTGATGAAGAAGGCGCCGGTCCAGTCGACCTTGGCCTTGCGCTTGACGACCGGCAGGTGCAGGGTCCGCTGGAGCACGATGAGGGCTATCACGGCGAAGGGCACGCCGACGTAGAAGCACCAGCGCCAGCCGAGCCAGCTGGTGTCGGTGATGACCCCGCCGATCAGCGGGCCGCCGACCATCGCGGTCGCGAAGGTGGCGCCGAGGTAGCCGTTGTAGCGTCCGCGCTCACGCGGGGAGATCATCGCCGCGAGAATGATCTGGGCGAGGGCGGAGAGACCGCCCATGCCGACGCCCTGCACGGCACGGAAGCCGATGAGCATGCCCGCGTTCTGCGAGAGGCCGGCGGCTGCCGAGCCCAGCACGAAGATGACGAGCGCGAACTGGATCAGCAGCTTCTTGGAGAAGAGGTCGGCGAGCTTGCCCCACAGCGGGGTGGACGCGGTCATCGCGAGCAGCGACGCGGTCACGACCCAGGTGTAGGCGCTCTGCCCGCCTCCGAGGTCCTTGATGATGTCGGGCAGGGCGTTGGAGACGATCGTCGACGACAGGATCGCCACGAACATACCGAGCAGCAGCCCGGTGAGCGCTTCCATGATCTGCCGGTGCGACATCGGCGCGCCGTCGGCGGACCCGTGCGAGCCTCCTCCGTGCTTGGCGTGTGCCGCCCGCACACCGGCCGGTGTGGTCGTTGCCATTGAACTTCCTTGTCTGTGCTGCGTCTTGTACGTCGTTTGCTACGGCTGCTACTGCTGCTACGGCGTCTGTTGCGTACCGAAGCTCTCCCGGAGCCGCCCCATGAGGCGGGCGAGCTGTCCGACCTCCTCGTCGCTCCAGTCGGCGAGCCGGTGGGCGAGCAGTTCGGTGGTCCGTCGGGACAGCTCGCCGATCTGCGCGTGCCCCGAAGGGGTCAGCCGCAAAATGCGGGAGCGCTTGTCGGCAGGGTCGGGGAGCCGTTCGATCCAGCCGCGTTCGGCGACGTGGGCGACATGGCGGCTGGTGACGGACATGTCGACGGCGAGCAGCTCGGCGAGCCGGCTCATCCGCATGTCCCCGTACCGGCCGAGCAGCGTCAGCACGCTGGCGGAACCGCCGGGACACTCGGGCGGCATGATCCGCCCCATCTCCCGTTTCACGGCCCCGAAGGCGCTGAACTGACGCACCAGCTCCTCGTACTGCGTCTGCTCGGCCATCACACCCCCTGAGTGCAGTCCCCCCGAGTGCAGTCCTGTGAGTCCTGCTCCGGTGTCCAGTTATTCGTTGCTTGGGGCAACCATAGAAAAGATTGGTTGCTACAGGCAAATGAAATGGGGAGGGGTTGGGCTAAAAACTTGGCAAAGGCAAGCATTGGCGAACGTAAACGTGCAGGTGAGATGGGTGAGAGAGGGGGGCAGCTTGGGCACGCCCCGTCGAGTTCGCTAGGGTCTCGCACCATGGCCAACACCCCCAACCCCCAGGGCCCCGAGGGCAACTACGACCCCGCGGGCAGCACCCAGATGTTCCGAGCGTTCGTCGACGAGACCCCTCAGGCCGGCGGCCCCCAGGCACCTGCGCCGACGGGCCCCCGCATCGGCCTGATCGTCGGCGTCGTCGTCGCCGTGCTGGTGATCGCGGCGGTGGCCTGGCTGGCGCTGAAGTAGGGCCTACGCGAGGACGTGACCGCCGGGCCGTCGGTGCACGGCGGAGCAGCGGGCGCCACGCATAGGCTCGGCCGCTCCCCGTCCTACGGCCGAACCGGAGACCCAGCTCACCCCGGGCGCCGAGGATCGTCCCCTCCGGGCCGGTCCTACTCCCACTCCACCCCGACCACCCGCGTCTCCACCCGCATGCCCCACGGCACGCGCCACTCCTCCACGCACACCGTCCAGCTCTGCTCGCGCCCAGCCCCCGGCCCGATCGGCGTCGGGAGCGGCACCGTCGATTCGATGGTCGCCCAGTCGATGCCGAGCAGGTCGATGATGTGCGTGCCGAAGGTCACCGTGCCCGAACGCACCGGTGAGCCGCCGGTGTTGTGGAAGGGGAGCGTCGCCTTCTCGCACCAGCGTCTGTCCGTGGACTCTCGTACCAGCGCACCCGTGGTCAGGCGCGCGGGACCGGCGGGCGTTGAGGGCGCCGGAGTTGTGGGTGTCGTCGGAGGTGTTGGTGTCGCTGTTGTCGGCCCCGGTGTGACACTCGATGTGGGTGTCTGGGGCTGCTCCGGTGCCGTCCCCGGGGACGCTGAACCCGTGCTCGTCCGGCCGGAGTCGGCGCCTCCTGGAGGGGCTGGCGGCGCTGCCCCGGGTCCTGTCGCAGGGGTGCGCGGTCGACTGGCCTGCCCGGCGGGCGGGTTGGGAGCCGGAGTTTCCGGCTGCCGTCCCTCCGGTCCTTCCAGCGGTACGAACGTCACCTCCCCGGTGGGAGCGATCGCCGTACCGCCGATCCCCGGTCGCTCGACCGGGACGTACCCCTCGTCGTGTCCGCCGCCGTTCCCGCACGCCGCCAACACCCCTGCCAGGACGCAGGTCACGACGGCCGCCGAGGTGGTCAGGGCGATGGCGCCCCGGCGGTCATGCGTCGCGCGGGTCTGTCGAAGCATCGCGACATCGTCGCTGATGCTCCGTCAGAAGTGAACCCTCGGTCGGACTTTGGCCGTACGTCGACCGGAGCGTGTCCGGACCTCAGTCGGAGATCAGGCCCTCGCGGAGCTGGGTCAGGGTCCGGGTCAGGAGGCGTGACACGTGCATCTGGGAGATGCCGACCTCCTCGCCGATCTGTGACTGGGTCATGTTGGCGAAGAAGCGCAGCATGATGATCCGGCGCTCGCGCGGCGGAAGTTTGGCCAGCAGCGGCTTCAGGGACTCGCGGTACTCCACGCCCTCCAGCGCCGTGTCCTCGTAGCCGAGGCGGTCGGCCAGGGAGCCCTCGCCGCCGTCGTCCTCCAGGGCCGGGGAGTCGAGGGACGAGGCCGTGTAGGCGTTGCCGACCGCGAGGCCGTCGACCACGTCCTCCTCGGACACGCCCAGGACCACGGCGAGTTCGGGGACCGTGGGGGACCGGTCCAGCTTCTGGGCGAGTTCGTCGCTGGCCTTGGTGAGGGCCAGGCGCAGCTCCTGCAGCCGGCGCGGCACACGCACAGACCACGAGGTGTCGCGGAAGAAGCGCTTGATCTCGCCCACGACCGTCGGCATCGCGAACGTCGGGAACTCGACACCGCGTTCGCAGTCGAAGCGGTCGATCGCCTTGATCAGGCCGATGGTGCCGACCTGGACGATGTCCTCCATCGGCTCGTTCCGGGAGCGGAAGCGGGCCGCCGCGTACCGGACGAGGGGGAGGTTCAGCTCGATGAGGGTGTCCCGGACGTACGCACGCTCGGGGCTGTTCTCGTCGAGGGCGGCGAGCCGCAGGAACAGGGAACGGGACAGGGTCCTGGTGTCGATGGCGCCAGTGGTCGGCGGAGGAGCCGGGAGGGCCTGGACGGCCGGGGTCGCCTCTGCCTCGACCTCCACTACAAGGGCCGGGACGTCGTGAAGCTCGGCGGGCGCCGACTCGCTCTTTGTGAGCGTGAGCACCTTGGAGCTGCCCTGGTCTGCGGACATGCCACCCCCTTTGGGTCGCGGACGGTCGCGGCGGACGTTCCCGATCTGAGGAACGCAGCCTTCACCTGAATACCGGAGCCGAAGCCACGGCAAACGCTCTTCCGGCAGAATGTCACATGTCGGCAACACGCTGTAGTGACATGTCGACAAGTGGAGTGCGAATCCGCCCTGGAAAAAGGGGGTGTGACGGTTTTTCAGCCCAGAAATACCGGGAAGTTCGCCCTTGAGTGATTCGCTCTCCCAGGTGACAACTCGATCCTGTATCCGGATACGCCGGGGAGGGCGGCTCGGACGTCGACCGCGACTACGCCTCGACGCGGTTCGCCGAGCGCAGTCGCGCGAAGCTACGGGCCAGTAGCCGGGACACGTGCATCTGGGAGACGCCCAGTTCCGCGCTGATCTGCGACTGGGTGAGGTTGCTGTAGTAACGCAGCAGGAGGATGCGCTGTTCGCGTTCCGGGAGTTGGACCAGGAGGTGGCGAACCAGGTCGCGGTGCTCCACGCCGTCCAGCGCGGGATCCTCGTAGCCGAGGCGGTCGACCAGGCCGGGCAGGCCGTCGCCCTCCTGGGCGGCCTCCAGAGACGTCGCGTGGTACGAGCGGCCGGCCTCGATGCAGGACAGCACGTCCTCCTCGCTGATGCGCAGCCGCTCGGCGATCTCGGCGGTCGTCGGAGTGCGTCCGAAGGCCGTTGTCAGGTCCTCGGTCGCCCCGTTGACCTGCACCCACAACTCGTGCAGCCGGCGCGGTACGTGGACCGTGCGGACGTTGTCCCGGAAGTACCGCTTGATCTCGCCGATGACGGTCGGCATCGCGAACGTGGGGAACTGCACGCCCCGGTCGGGGTCGAACCGGTCGATGGCGTTGATCAGCCCGATGGTGCCGACCTGGACGACGTCCTCCATCGGCTCGTTGCGGGAGCGGAAGCGGGCGGCCGCGTAGCGCACGAGCGGGATGTTCGCCTCGATGAGCGCCCCCCGTACGCGGTTGTGCTCCGGCGTACCGGGATCCAGCATCTTGAGCTGACCGAAGAGCACCTGGGTGAGTGCCCGGGTGTCAGCGCCCCGACTCCGCTGGGGCGCGGGCTCCTGAGGTGCGATGTCCTGGGCGGGGGCTTCTTGGGTGGGGGCTTCCTGGGGTGGCGCAGTACTGGCCGACACGGTCAACGCCACCTCTTCATCGGTCAAACCCAACGGTCAACTCATCGTCAACTCATCCGTCAAAAGCGGTCATAGCATCACAAGACATGTGCACTGTGTGCAAGCACCCCATAACACCGTGTTGACGGATGGTTGGTGCACAAGACGCAGAAAAGCCCCACACCGTTCCGGTGTGGGGCGGTCCGTGCGGCCGTGCTGCCGTACGGTCAGACCTCGTAGTCGGCGATCACCCACGTGGCGAACTCGCGCCACTGTCCGGCGGCCGCCTGGTGTGCCGGGTGTTCGAGGTACCGCTTCAGCGCGTCCACGTCGTCGACCGCCGAGTTGATCGCGAAGTCGTAGGCGATGGGGCGGTCGGTGATGTTCCAGGCGCACTCCCAGAAGCGGAGTTCGTCGATCTGGCCGGACAGGGCACGGAAGGCCTCGACACCCGCCACGACCCGCGGTTCGTCGCGCTGGACGCCCTCGTTGAGCTTGAAGAGGACCAGATGGCGGATCACGTGAACTCCTCGGCTGCTGCGTGGGCTGGGTAGTGGGCCGGCTGGCTGGTGGCTACTTGGCGCCGTCGGCGACCCAGGTCATGAAGTCACCTATGGCACGGGCCGCGTTCGAGATTCCTTCGAACGCTATCTGGACGTAGTCGGCCGCCTTCGACGGGTCCGTGATGATCACGTACGCCACGAAGACCACGAGGACGTAGACGGCTATCTTCTTCGAATTCACCGCCACGGCGGCCTCCCCCTCAGACCCGACTCAGACCCGACCAGAACCGACCGCACGACACACGACCGATCCCGACCGATGTCGCACGAAAGGCCCCGCCGTTCGGCGAGGCCCTTCTACAGCGGTAGCGGAGGGATTTGAACCCTCGGTGACTTGCGCCACACTCGCTTTCGAGGCGAGCTCCTTCGGCCGCTCGGACACGCTACCGAGGGAGACCTTACAGCAAGGTGTGGCGTGCTCCGAAATCCGATTTCGTCAGCGGCCGTCGCGGAAGAACGTGGTGAGGAGGCCGGCGCAGTCCTCCGCGAGGACTCCGGCGATCACCTCGGGGCGGTGGTTGAGGCGACGGTCGCGTACGACGTCCCAGAGGGAGCCGGCCGCGCCCGCCTTCTCGTCGCGGGCCCCGTAGACGACGCGGTCCACGCGGGACTGCACGAGGGCGCCCGCGCACATCGTGCAGGGCTCCAGCGTCACGACGAGCGTGCAGCCGGACAGCCGCCACTCGCCGAGCTCCGCCGCGGCCCGCCGGACCGCGAGGACCTCCGCGTGCGCGGTCGGATCGCCCGTGGCCTCGCGCTCGTTGTGCCCGGTCGCGAGCACCGTCGTGCCGTCGGCGGCCAGGACGACGGCGCCCACGGGGACGTCACCGCCGAGGACGGCCTTCGCGGCCTCGGCCAGGGCGAGCCGCATCGCGGCCCGCCAGGGATCCCGTACGGGGTCGGGCGGCCTCTCGCCGATCAGGCCCTCCTCGCTCAGCGCACCGTCTCCAGGACCTCCGACGCTCCCAGGGCCTCGGCGATCGCGCCCAGCGCGTCGTCGGCGTCCAGGGCGCTCAGTTCCTTCTTGCCGACGCCGAGGTCGTCGAGGATCTCCGGGTCCCCTACGGGGCCGTGCGGCACCGCTTCGGCGGACGTACCGGCCTCCTCGTCGTCTTCGTCGGTGTCCGGATCGGCGTCCGACTCACCGTCCTCGGTGCCGTCGAGGTCGAGGGCGTCGAGATCCGGCTCGTCGGTGTCCGGATCGCGGCCGAGCAGCTCGGCCGTGAGCAGAATCTCGCCGTACGAACTACGGGCAGCGGCGGCGGCGTCCGAGACGTAGATACGGGGGTCGTCCTCGCCGTCGATGCGGACGACGCCGAACCAGGCGTCCTCCTGCTCGATGAGCACCAGCACCGTGTCGTCCTCGGGGGAGGCTTCACGGGCCAGTTCGGCCAGGTCCGACAGTGTTTCCACGTCGTCGAGCTCTTTGTCGCTCGCTTCCCACCCGTCTTCGGTGCGCGCGAGCAGTGCGGCGAAGTACACCGTGACTCTCCCACTGGTCCTAGGCGTGCCGGTTGGGGGTCCTCCCGGCGGAGTTCGTGAGCGGGGAACGCTGTGTGCCGAGGCCCGCCCACTCGGCATCGTGGCAGAAACGGAGCGTTCAGGGGACGTCTTCGGCACCCTGTGTCCGGCTCTTTTGATCGCTCGTGGACCGAGTCCTTCAGCAGCACTGTCGTCGCCGCCACCAGCGGATCGTAACGGGCTTCCCTCGGGATGCCCGCACGGCCACCCCCCAACGCGCCTGCTACCAGCGGAACGTACGCATGCGCATGGCGTGGCGGAGGCGGGCGGTCTTGGCGCGGCGGGGCTGGACACGGTCGCGCAACTCGCGCGCCTCGGTCAGTTCGCGCAGGAAGACGGCCCGGCGCCGACGCCGTTCGGCCTCGGTCTCCGACGCCTTCTGGTCCCGGTCCCGGTCGGGTTCACGGGCGGGTTCACGGAAGGGTTCAGGGTCAGGCATGGGCAGACACCCCCAGTCGGTGCGTCTCTCCCACCTTCCCTCCGGTGGGCGGTTTGATGCCACCGGGAGGGTGAACGGGGAGCGACGCCGCTGTACGGGGCACCGGAACGGCTGTAGTGGGAACCGGAACCGCCGCACGGGGGAGCAGAGCCGCTGTACGGGACCACGGCTACTGTTAGGGCCATGCGTCTCCACGTCGTCGACCACCCTCTGGTCGCCCACAAGCTCACCACGCTGCGCGACCAGCGCACCGACTCCGCGACCTTCCGCCGTCTCGCCGACGAGCTGGTCACCCTGCTCGCCTACGAGGCCACGCGCGACGTGCGTACCGAACAGGTCGACATCACGACGCCGGTCGCCCCGACCACGGGCGTCAAGCTGTCCTACCCGCGCCCGCTGGTGGTGCCGATCCTGCGGGCCGGCCTCGGCATGCTGGACGGCATGATGCGGCTGCTGCCGACCGCCGAGGTGGGCTTCATGGGCATGGTGCGCGACGAGGAGACGCTCCAGGCGTCGACGTACGCCACTCGTATGCCGGAGGACCTCTCCGGGCGGCAGGTGTACGTCCTCGACCCGATGCTCGCCACCGGCGGCACCCTGGTCGCGGCGATCCGCGAGCTGATCAAGCGCGGCGCCGACGATGTGACGGCCGTGGTCCTGCTGGCCGCCCCGGAGGGCGTCGAGATCATGGAACGCGAGCTGGCGGGCACCCCGGTCACGGTCGTGACGGCCTCGGTGGACGAGCGCCTGAACGAGCACGGCTACATCGTCCCGGGCCTCGGAGACGCGGGCGACCGGCTGTACGGCGCGGCCGAGTAGCACCCGCCACAGCTACAGACGTACGGGAGCACGAGGCTCAGCGGTCAGCAGCTCTTCGGGGTGCTGGAGGGCGCCGGCGCCGGACCGGCCAGTGCGGCCAGGGCCTGGTCGGCGTCCTTCTTGCTGGTCAGAGCCGTGAAGGCGGTGCCGATGAGCAGGTCGACCTCGGTGGCCGACGCGCGGGTGTCGGTCTTCACCTGGGCGCCGGCGAGCTGGGTGCCGAGCACGGGCAGGGCGGCCTCGGCGGCCGACTTCGCGCCGAGCACCATGCCGGTTCCGGCGATCTTCTTGTCGTAGGCCTTGGGCGCGTTGCCGACGTCGCCGATGCGGAAGCCGCGCCTGCGCAGCTCGTCCGCCGCCTGCTTGGCGAGGCCACTGCGGGGCGTGGCGTTCAGCACGTTGACGGTGATCCGGTTGGGCTTGGGCAGCGCTCTGACGGTCCTCGGCGGTGTTGTCGGCGTCGGTGACGCCTTCGTCGCGCAGTCCGTCTTGGGGCCCGCGGCCGTGGCCTTGCTGCCGCCGCCGGTGAAGACGTCGATGAGCTGCAAGGTGCCCCAGCCGATCAGGCCGAGGGCGACGATGGAGGCCACGAGTCCGAACACGAACTTGCGGCGTCCCCGGGGTCGGCGCATCCGCGGGTACTTGTCCCCCGTGATGCGGTACTGGCCGCCCATTCCGGGGGGAGTCAGCATGCTCATGGGCGCAGCGTAGTGCGCCCGGGCGGTGATGCCTACTAAATGATCATTGACCCGGCCGCAGTACTACCCGAAAGGGCCAATAAGCGTCGTGAGGACGGTGTGGACGGCCGTCAGTCCATTTCGAGGACGCGGGCGTGCAGTACCTGGCGTTGCTGGAGGGCCGCCCGGACCGCGCGGTGCAGACCGTCCTCCAGATACAGGTCGCCCTGCCACTTCACGACGTGCGCGAAGAGGTCGCCGTAGAACGTGGAGTCCTCGGCGAGCAGGGTTTCCAGGTCGAGCTGGCCCTTGGTCGTCACGAGCTGATCGAGGCGGACCGGGCGCGGCGCGACGTCCGCCCACTGCCGGGTGCTTTCCCGGCCGTGGTCGGGGTACGGCCGGCCGTTTCCGATGCGCTTGAAGATCACACGGAAAGCCTACCGGTCCAGACGTTCCGGGCGCAGCCATGGAGACGGAGTGCGACGCTGGAAAAGATGCTGTAAATCGGTGCAAACCGGAAGAGGGGCCCGACATGAGCGACAGCGAGACCGTGCCTTCGGCCGCCGCGAAGGCCCCCGCGGAGCCCATGCCACCGGCAAACGCGCCCGACTCACCACCACGTACGCCCGGGAGCGCTCCCGCGCTCCCCCAGCCGGCCCTGGAGATCGCCGCCGGGTACGCCTTCACCGGCCCGGCACTCGATCTGGGCGCCCTGCTGTGGGACGGGACGTGCCTCCCGGACGCCCAGATCCGTATCCCGCTCCCCATGCTCAACCGGCACGGTCTGGTCGCGGGGGCCACCGGCACCGGCAAGACGAAGACACTCCAGCTGATCGCCGAACAGCTCAGCGCCCAAGGTGTGCCCGTTTTCCTGGCCGATGTGAAGGGTGACGTGTCCGGCATCTCCGCGCCGGGGCAGACGGGCGAGGGAGGGCGGGCGAACGACCGCGTCGCCGCCCGGGCCGCCGAGGTGCACCAGAAGTGGACGGCGACCGGCTTCCCCGCCGAGTTCTACGCGCTCGGCGGTCTCGGCCACGGCATCCCGGTGCGGGCCACGATCACCAGTTTCGGCCCGGTGCTGCTGTCCAAGGTGCTCCAGTTCAACCAGACCCAGGAGCAGTCGCTCGGCCTGGTCTTCCACTACGCCGACCAGAAGGGGCTGGACCTGGTCGACCTGAAGGACCTGCGGGCCGTCGTCGCGTTCCTCACCTCCGACGAGGGCAAGCCCGAGCTGAAGAACATCGGCGGGCTGTCGACGGCCACGGCCGGGGTGATCCTGCGTTCCCTCACCGCCTTCGAGGCACAGGGCATGGCGGACTTCTTCGGCGAACCGGAGTTCGACACGGCCGAGCTGCTGCGCACGGCCCCGGACGGCCGGGGCGTGGTCTCGGTGCTCGAACTGCCCGCCGTCCAGGACCGGCCGCAGCTGTTCTCGACCTTCCTGATGTGGCTCCTGGCCGACCTCTTCCACGACCTCCCGGAGGTCGGCGACGCCGACAAGCCCAGGCTCGTCTTCTTCTTCGACGAGGCGCATCTGCTCTTCAAGGACGCGTCGAAGGCGTTCCTGGACGCGATCACACAGACCGTCCGCCTCATCCGCTCCAAGGGGGTGGGCGTGTTCTTCGTGACGCAGACCCCGCGAGACGTGCCCGCCGACGTCCTCGCCCAGCTCGGCAACCGCGTCCAGCACGCGCTGCGCGCCTTCACCCCCGACGACCAGAAGGCCCTCAGGGCCACCGTGCAGACCTTCCCGAACTCGGCGTACGACCTGGAGGAGCTGCTCACCGGCCTCGGGACGGGCGAGGCGGTGGTCACCGTCCTGAGCGAGAAGGGCGCCCCGACTCCGGTCGCCGCGACCCGCCTGCGCGCGCCCGAGTCCCTGATGGGCCCCGTCGACGCGGCCGTTCTCGACCAGGCGGTCAGGTCCTCGAAGCTCTACGACCGTTACGCACAGGCTGTGGACAGAGAGTCGGCCTACGAGAAACTGACGGCCGCGCAGACCTCCGGCGGAGCCAAGGGCCCGGACGAGATGAGGTCCAAGGAGCCCAGCAGTCCCAGCAGTCCCAGCAGGTCCAAAGAGCCGAAGGAGTCCAGGGAGCCGAGGGAGTCGGACGATGGCGGCTCTGTCGTCCAACAGGTGGTGGGCAGTGGCATGTTCAAGTCCCTGGCCCGTTCCCTGGGCACCCAGATCGGCCGGGAGATCACCCGCTCCGTCTTCGGTACGGCACGGCGGAGGCGGTAGCCCACCGGGGCCCCGCCCCCGCCGCCCGGTCAGCGGCCCCGCTTCTCCGGGGGCCGCTGCCGCTCGGCTCCCTTCACCTGCGGTTCCTGCGATTTCGGTGTGTTGCGGGCGGCCTCGGCGCGCAGAAGGGCGCGCAGGACCGCGTAGGGGTCGATCGCCATGGCGGTGTTCCTTGTCCCGTGTGGCGTGCTGGGTGGGCTGGGGGTACTGACTGATGGACCGGGGAGCCGGTGCTGTCAGCAGCGCAGGACCACCGAGCGCGGGGCGGGCGTGGACCGTGGCGGTACGGGGAGCGGGTGGGTCGTCCGCGCCGGCGCGCGCCGTGCCGCCCGCGGGCCGGGTACGGGGCGCAGGGCTACGACGCCGCGGTGGCCGTACCGGGCCGGCGGGCGCAGGGCGCTGTCGTGGACGTCGTGCTCGGCGGCTGTACCGCTCGAAACGACCGACTCGGCCGCTCCGCATTGTGCTGCCGTCCCCGGCACGAGCAGGGCGAGCAGGGTGAGCAGCAGGACGACGGCCCGGAGCCAGGCGGTCCGGCGAACGGCGTACGAGGCGTACGGGGTGCGCGCGGCGGGGCTCATGGGAGGTGATCTCCCCGCCGCACGGACGGGGCTGATCCTTCCGGGCCCGAGATCCGCTCACTCGGCCTACCGGCGGTCTACCGGCGGCCCACCGGCTGGGGGCCGGTGTCGCGGGCGCCTACTTGCCGGCGGCCTTCGCCGCCTTCGCCGCGGCCTTCATCTCCTGCTTGTGGGCGCGCACCTTGACCAGGGACTCCGGGCCGGTGATGTCGGCGACGGAGCGAAAGGACTTCGGTTCGCCGTAGGCACCGGCGGCCTCACGCCAGCCCTTGGGTTGTACGCCGAGCTGCTTGCCGAGCAGGGCCAGGAAGATCTGGGCCTTCTGCTTGCCGAAGCCGGGCAGGTCGCCGAGGCGCTTGAGCAGTTCCTGGCCGGTCGTCGCGTCCCGCCAGACGCCCTCGGCGTCGCCGTCGTAGTGCTCGACGAGGTACTGGCAGAGCTGCTGGACCCGCTTGGCCATCGAGCCGGGGTACCGGTGCACGGCCGGCTTGTCGGAGAGGAGCGCGGCGAAGGCGTCGGGGTCGTACGCCGCGATCTCGTGCGCGTCGAGGTCGTCGGCGCCCAGTCGCTGGGCGATGGTCGCAGGTCCCCTGAACGCCCACTCCATCGGAACTTGCTGGTCGAGCAGCATTCCGGTCAGCGCGGCGAGCGCACTGCGGCCGAGGAGCGCGTCGGCCTCGGGGTCCTGGGCGAGGTGGAGAGTGACGTCCATGGCTCGATCATGCCTCGATCGGGGCAGGGGTGCCCTACGGCCGCCAGTACCCCAGCCCGTGCACTCGCTGTTTCGGCAGCCCCGCGTCCTTGCGGAAGTAGCTCGTCAGGGCCCGGGTCGTGGCCGTGTCGCAGGCGATCCACACGTACGAGTCGGCGGTGCGCGTCAGGAGGTCCGGGAAGGCCGAGCGGACCTCGGCGACCAGGTGGGCGCCCGTGTCCCGGCGGGGCACCGGGCGGACGTCGTGACGGCCGGGGGTGGTGCGGAAGGGGTAGCCGTCGGTGCCGTGGTCCGACTCGAACCAGATCGTCGCCGGGGTCGAGCCGAACGCGTCGAGGAGGGAGTTGAGCGCGGGCAGCGATGCCGGGTCGCCGATCGCGAAGATGTGCGAGGGGTCCGGTTCGGGGCGGGTGAAGCCGGTGCCCTGGACCGTCGCCTCGATGGTGTCGCCGGGTTTCGCCGTCCGCGCCCAGTCGCTCGCGCATCCCTCGTGGAGCGCGAATTCGAGGCTGAACGTGCCCGCCCGGGGGTCCGGATCGACCAGGGTGTACGCCCGCTGGTGCGGCTTGCCCGCGTTGTCGAACCAGAGCCGCACCCACATCGTGGGGTGGACGCCGGTGGCCGAAAGCATGCCCCCGTCGGTGAGATGGAGGCGCCGGTAGTGCGGGGTGACGTCCTCGGCGTCCGTCACGGTGAAGAGGAAGTCCTTGCCCCGGAAGAGCTTGAGGACAGCGCCCTCCCAGCCGCGACGGCCCTGGCTGTGGCCATGGCCCTGTTCCTGCCGGCTCTGCTGCCCCTGCGCCACGACTTCTCCGCCCCTCGCGTACGATTCCGGCACAACTTACTTAGGTAAGGCTAACCTAAAGCACAGTTTCGGACCCAGTGAGGATACGGATATGGCCACCGAGATCTACCGCGACGCCTGGGGAATCCCGCACCTGCGGGCGAGCGACGCGCTCGAACTCGCCCGTGGCCAGGGCCGCGTCACCGCCCTCGACCGGGCCTGGCAGCTGGAGGTCGAGCGCCACCGCGCGCAGGGCACCTCGGCCGTGTTCCTGGGCGCCGAGGCGGTCGGCTGGGACGTGTTCGCCAGACGTGCGCGTCTCGACGACACCGCGAGGCACTGCTACGCCACCCTGGAGAGACGGGACCCCGAAACCGCCGCCTGGGTGCGTGCGTACACGGACGGTGTCAACGCCGGGCTGGGAGAAGGGGCCCGCCGGGCACCCGAGTTCGCCGCGACCGGTCTGGCGCCCGGGCGCTGGGAGCCCTGGACCCCGCTCGGCGTCTGGCTGGCCACGCACATCCTGTTCGCCGGCTTCCCGGCCAAGCTCTGGCGCGAACAGGTCGTCGCGAAGCTGGGCGCCGACGCCGTCGCCCTGTTCGCCACCGACGGACCCGGCACCTCCGGCAGCAACGGCTGGCTGGTGAGCGGTGAACGGTCGGTCACCGGGCTCCCGTTGCTCGCCGGCGACCCGCACCGCTACATCGAGGATCCCGGCGTCTACCAGCAAGTACGGCTCTCCTGCCCGGAGTTCGACGTCGTCGGGTTCGCCGTCCCGGGCGTTCCCGGCATCGCCCACTTCGGCCACACCGGCACGGCCGCCTGGGCCATCACCAATGGCATGGCCGACTATCAGGACCTGTACGAGGAGCGAATCCGCCGTGTGGGTGCGGGAGTTGAGGCCCTCGATCCTGACGGGACGTGGAGGCCGGCTCATGTGCACCGGGAAGTGGTCGAGGTCGCGGGCGGGGAGTCCGTCGAGGTCGAGGTGATCGAGACCGGGCGGGGGCCGGTGGTGATCGGCGGCCCCGATGACGGTCGTACGGAAACCATCAGCCTGCGCCACCCGCCCCGCGTCACCGGCGACCTCGGCTTCTCCGCCCTCCTCCCCCTTCTCCGCGCCCGTCGCGTCGCCGACATCGACCGGGCCCTCGACCTGTGGGCCGAGCCCGTCAACGTCGTCCTTGCCGCCGACACCGAGGGCGGGCTGCTGCACCGGGTCGCGGGCCACGTCCCCGTACGCGCCGAGGTCAACCGGACCCGGCTCGCGCGGGCCTGGGAACCCGGTCACGAGTGGCACGGCCGGCACGAGACGCCGTACGGCACCGTCGACGACGGCCTCGCCGTCATGGCCAACCAGCGCGGCCCGTCGACCCCCCTCGGCGTCGAGTTCGCGCCGCCGCACCGGGCGGACCGTATCCGCGACCTCCTTGAGGAGAGGAAGCGGTGGTCGGCGGCCGACCTGTCCGCCGTCCATATGGACACCCACCTCGCCTCCGCCCGCCCGCTCCTCGGCCTCCTCGCCGCCCTCGATCCTCTCGACGGTTTGACGGCCGAGGAGGCAGAGCTCCGCGACAGCCTTCTCCGCTGGGACTGCCGGATGGACGCCGACAGCACGGACGCGGCGTCGTACGCGGCCCTGCGCTCCGCCGTCGTACGCCGCCTCGCAGCTCACCCCGCCTTCGCCGCACTGGCCGTCCCGCCCGCGTACCCCGAGATCTTCCGCCCCTGGCTCGCGCTGCTACCCCGGATCGCCTTCGCGCTCGAAGGGCTCCTGGGAACAGAGGAGTTGTACGGGATCGACCGCACCGCCCTCGTCAGGGAAGCCGTCACCGAGGTGGCCGCCGAGCCGACGACCGGGACCGCGACCTGGGGCGAGCGTCACCGGCTGGCCCCCTGGCGGGCACTTCCCACCACCCCGCACTCCCCGCCCGCCCTCAACTCCCCTGACTCCTCCGATGCCGAACCCGGGCTCTCCGGTGACCACGACTGTGTGCTCTGCACCTCCTCCGTTCCCGGTCTGACCGACCTCAGCGCGCGTGGGCCCGCCGCCCGGTACGTCTGGGATCTGGCCCGGCGCGAGGACAGCCTCTGGGTGGTGCCCCTCGGCGCCTCCGGCGTTCCCGGGTCCGCCCACAACCGCGATCAACTCCCCCTGTGGACAAGAGGAGACCTCGTCCCGGTCGTCACCGACTGGACGCGGCTGACGAAGGAGACTCACGAAGGAGAACCGACAGGTGATGAGCGACGTGACGACCGCTGAGCCGTACGCGGCCCGGGCCGCCCTGCACGAGCGAGTGGTCGACGGGTTCGGTGCCGTGCGCGTGCTGCGGCTCGACCCCGTCGTCGACGTGGGCGTGGTGCACGGCTGGGTGAGTGGGCAGGAGGCCGGGTTCTGGGGCATGAACGGGTTCACGGAGCAACAAGTCGCCGAGATCTACGGCCACTTGGACACCCTCGACACCCATCACGCCTATCTGCTGGTGAAGGAAGGTACGGCGGTCGGGCTGCTCCAGACGTACGAGCCCGAGGCCGACCGGGTGGGCGATTGCTACCCCGTCGAGCCCGGCGACATCGGCGTACATCTGCTGCTCGCGCCCGCCGGGGCGGCGGGCGTGAGTCCCGGGTGGTCCGGAGTGCTGATGGGGGTGCTGGCGGAGTTCGTGCTGGTCAGGCTCGGGCGGCGGCGGGTCGTGGTCGATCCCGATGTGGCGAACGAGAAGGCCGTCGCCCGTTTTCTGCGGCAGGGGTTCGTGCCCGGGCCCGTCGTCGTCCTGCCCGAGATCGATCTGCCGGACGTGTACCTGCCGGAGAAGCGTGCCCAACTGGCTTTTCTGCGTCGGGAGGTAGCTTTTCCCGGGTGACCACGACCTCAGGACATCCGACGCCCGCCGACCTGATCGCCCACTACGGCCTGGAGCCGATCCCGCGTGAGGGCGGGCTCTTCCAGCGTACGTGGGCGGGGCCCGAGCGGGCCGACGGGCGGCCGGAGGGCTCGGCGATCGTCGCGCTGCTGACCGCCGAGCCCGGTGACTTCTCCGCGCTGCACCGGCTGCCGTCGGACGAGGTCTGGCACTTCTACCTCGGCGATCCCCTCGAGCTGCTGCTCCTCGCGCCGGACGGCACCTCCCGGACGGTCGTGCTCGGGCCCGGCCTCCTGCACGGGCAGGAGCCCCAGCTCACCGTGGACGCCGGCACCTGGATGGGCGCGCGGGTCGTCGAGGGAGGCGCGTGGACGTTCTTCGGGTGCACGATGGCGCCCGGATTCACCTACGAGGGGTACGAGCACGGGGACGCCGCCGAACTGACCGCGCGATATCCGGCGGAGGCGGCTCGCATCGGGGCACTGTGTCGGCCATGAGGCCTTCCACGTCATCCACGTCATCCCCTTCCTCATCGATGAGGTCACCCGTGCCGCCAGCCACGCCGTCGTCCGTGCGGTCGTCCGTCAGTTCCGCGGGACTTCTCGCCGGGCAGGTCGCCCTGGTGACGGGGGCCGGTGGCGGGGTCGGGCGCGGGATCGTGGCGCGGTTCGCGGCGGAGGGGGCCGCTGTCGCCCTGCACTGCCGGACGTCGGACGAGGGTGTCCGTGAGGTGGCCGCGCGGATCGAGCGGTCGGGCGGGCGGGCCGTCGTACTGCGGGCCGATCTCACCGTCGAGGACGAGTGCCGGCGGGTGGTGCGGGAGGCCGCCGAGTGGGGCGGCGGGCGGCTCGACGCGCTGGTCAACAACGCGGGCGTGCAACCGGTCCAGGAACTGGCCGGGATGACGGTCGCCGACTGGCGGGCGGTCGTCGACACGAACGTCCTCAGCGTCTTCGCCAGTACGCAGGCCGCGGCGGAGGTCATGCGGGAGCAGGCGCGTGAGAGCGACGGCCGGGGCGGCGGCAGCGTCACGCACATCGCCTCCATCGAGGCCACGCACCCGGCGCCCGGTCACGCCCACTACTGCGCCTCGAAGGCTGCGGTCCTGGCGCACGCCCGGTCGGCGGCTCTCGAATACGGGCCGTACGGAATCCGCGTCAACACCGTCTCGCCCGGGCTCGTCGACCGGGAAGGGCTGGCCGACGACTGGCCCGAGGGGGTGCGGCGATGGCAACAGGCGGCGCCCGTAGGGAGGTTGGGCCGGCCCGAGGACATCGGCGACGCGTGCGTGTTCCTCGCCTCCCGGCTGGCGTCCTGGGTCAGCGGGCACGACCTGGTGGTCGACGGCGGGGTGTCCGCCCGCCCCACGTGGTGAAGACCACGGCGAATCCGGTTCCGGCGAGGTGAGCGGGGCACCAGGATCGTCCGTACGTATACGAGAGCCGAAAAGTCCCGAAGACGGAGAAGGTACGTGGGCCGACTGCGGAACCAAGGTGTACGGGCATGTGGGCGGAACGTCCGGGGAGTTCAGCGGGCGGTGCTGCTGGGCACCATGCTCGTGCTGTTCCTCCTCGTCGGCGGGGCCGGTACCGCCTCCGCGCACGCGGCTCTGCGGGACACCGACCCCCGGGACGGAAGCGTCCTCGACTCCGCGCCCCGACAGGTCACCCTGAGCTTCACCGAGTCCGTCGGCCTGCTCGACGACTCCTTCCGCGTCTTCGACCCCGACGGCCGGCGTGTGAGCACCGGTGAGGCCAAGCATGTGGAGGGCCGTTCCGACGGAGTGCGCGTCAGCCTCCCCAAGGGCCTCGGCAAGGGCACGTTCACCGTGGCCTGGCGGGTCGTCTCGGCGGACAGCCACCCCATCTCGGGCGCCTTCACCTTCTCCGTCGGGGAGCCCTCCGCGACCCCGACCGTGGTCGACACCGGCCCCACCGAGAACGCGGCCACGAGCGCCCTCTACGACATCTTCCGCTACCTCGCGTACGCGGCTCTGGCGCTGCTGGTCGGCACCGTCGTCTTCGTCCTCGTCTGCCGGCCGCCCGGCACGGGCCCCCTGCGCAGACTGGTCCTGACGGGCTGGTGGACCCTCCTGGTGTCCACCGTCGCCCTGGTTGTGCTGCGCGGCCCGTACGAGGCCGGCACCGCACCTTCCGGTGCCTTCGACCTGTCGGTCCTGGAACGGACCGTGACCAGCAGGCCCGGTCTGGCACTTCTGGTCCGGCTCGCCCTGCTGGCCGCAACGGCCGTACTGCTGGCGGTAGTCGTACGCCGCCGGCGGCACGCCGACGGAGAGTCGGGCGGCGACCGTGAGCGGTCGGTTCTCCTCGCCGCCGGGGGTGTGCTCGCGCTCGGTCTCACGCTGACGTGGGCCGCCGCCGAGCACGCGTCGGCCGGTATCCAGGTGCCGGTGGCGATGACGTCCTCGGTGCTGCATCTGCTCGCCATGGCCGCGTGGCTGGGCGGCCTCGCGGCCCTGCTCACCCTCCTCCAGGCGGAGGAGCCGCTCCCGGCTTCCACCGTCGGCCGTTTCTCCCGGCTGGCCTTCGCCTCCGTGGCCGTCCTGACCGTCACCGGGGTCTACCAGTCCTGGCGCGGCCTCGGCTCGTGGGACGCCATCACCGGTACGTCGTACGGCCGGATCCTGATCGCCAAGGTGTGCGCGGTGGCGCTGCTGCTGGTGGCGGCCGGGTTCTCGCGCCGGTGGACAGGGCAGTTGACGGCACCTCAGGCGACGGAGGCGGCCGAGGCGGCGGAGGTGGACGCCGAGGCGAAGGTCGAGACAAAGGTCAAGGTCGAGGCGAAGGTCGGGGAACGGGTGCCGGAGACGGTCGGCGGTCCGGCGGTGCGGTCCGGTGAGAGCGACGCCCCAAGTGACGTGCCCCCGGCCGACGCGCCCTCCCTTTCCGCTTCCTACCGTCGGCGGCTCCGCCGTTCCGTGCTGGCCGAAGTGGCCGTCGGGATCGCGGTGTTGGTGATCACGACCGTCCTGACGACCACCCTGCCGGGCCGGGCCGCGGCCGAGGCGGCGGAGGCCGCCAAGGACGCTCCGACGCCCGGGGTGATCAGCGCGTCCACGACGACGATCCCCTTCGACGTTGGCACACCGGGCGGACACGGCAAGGTGCAGGTCACCCTCGAACCGGGCCGAGTCGGCGAGAACACCGTGCAGGCCGTCGTGTTCGGCCCCGACGACGGCTTCGCGATCGTCCCCGAACTCCGTATCTCCTTCTCCCTTCCCAGCAAGGCGATCGGCCCTCTGAACGCCGAAGTCACCGACCAGGGCGGCTACTGGGGCACCAACACCCTCAACCTCCCGATCGCCGGCACCTGGACCATGAAGGTCACCATCCGGACCTCCGATGTGGACCAGGTGAGCGTGTCGCGGAAGGTGAAGATCGGTAGCTGACCCGCCCCGACGGCCGGAGCCGCCGAGGCGCTCGAAGTCGGCCGGCCCCGGGCGGAACCACATCGCCAGGACAATCGGGTAGACGAGGTAGCCGAATCGGGTGGCCGGGATCAGGCACATCGCCAGGCCCAGGCCGACGGCGAGCCGGTCGGCCGCCGCCCGGACGGTGTGCGGCGGCCGGACCACGAGCGACGCCGCCACCGCCACGGCACTCGCGACCAGCAGTGCGACCGCGAGGACGAAGCCGCCGGGCACGTACTCGGCGAGCAGATGCCCGGGCAGGGGGCTCGTGGCTGGGGAACGGACGCCGCCCTTGCCCAGGGGGAACAGCACCACGTGCTCGACGAAGGCGCGCGGGTCGGCCAGGGCGACCGGTACGACGGCCGCCGCCGCTGTCAGGAGGGCGGTCACCGTAGCGCGTACGGCCGTGCAGCGGCCCGCCGTGACGGCGATCAGGACGAGACCGACGGGGAGAAGGGGCCAGGCGGTCCACTTCAGGGCCGCCGCGGCACCCATCGCCAGCCCGGCCGCGACCCCGGCCGCCCGGCCGGAACCGCCCCGGCCGGAACCGGTCCGGCCGGCCAGCGCGAGCCCCAGACACATCAGCCCGATCACCGGCAGATCCACCCCGCCGACGGCGAGAGGCAGCGCCACGGCCGGGAAGGAGAGCAGCAGGGCCGCGGCACGAGTCGAGTCGCTCGGTCGCGCCCGATCGGCCGTACGGGAGCTGTTGGCTGTACGGAGCCGGGACCTGTTGCCCGGACGGGACCTGGTGGCGTACAGGCAGGCGACGAAGGCCGCGCAGAACCACAGCCGGGCGTCCGCGAGCGGGGCCGCCGGGGTGTTGCCCAGGAGGGCGTGCGGGAGGCCGAAGACGGCCATGCCGGGCAGGTACGGGTTGTAGTCGTCCACGGTCACGGGGTGGGGCGCGTACGGGCTGCCCGTGTGCAGCAGCAGGGCGCCCGAGTGTTCGACGACCCCGACCTCGGACTGGGCCCCGCCGAGCACGACCAGCAGGGTCAGGGGGAGCAGCACCGCGCCGACGCCTGCCACCCGCAGTGCTGCCCGGCTCTCCCAGGGGCGTGGGGCGCGGGCCGCCAGTATCGCCGCCGTGCCGTATCCGAAGGCCGCGCAGACGCCCCACACGCGGTGCGGGGACAGGGTCGTGGTCAGCGTTAGGCCGAGTGCGAAGGCGGCGCAGGCCAGGAAATGGACGACGTCCCAGCGGACCGAGTGCCGGGTCGAATGTCGGACCGAGCGTTGGGTCAGGCGCCGGACCGAGTGTCGGGTCGGGCGCCGGGATGGACGCCCGGCCGAGGGGTCGGTGAGGTGCCTGCCGGTCACCGGGGGCGCCGGGGCGGTGGTCGTGCTGGACATGGGCGGGCTCCTGCCGGCTGCGGCTGACGTGGCGTGATCACCCGACGTGTCGGCCGACGAGTGGCCTGGCGTGATCGTCACCAATGTCGTTTGCGGCCCGGTCCGCCCGCCTCGGCCGAAAGGTCAGCGTTCGTGCTCGGGGGAGGCGTGCGCCCTGGCCGAACGGCCGAGGGGAGGATTTGCGTCGCGCGTTTGCCATCTGTCTGTTAGCAAAGCTTCACGTCCTGGTGTCCATCACGTTTCAGGAACGGCGGACTCCGCCTCTTGACGAGGGGCCGAACAAGGGGCTGTTATTGCCGCCACGATGTTCGGTCAAGTTGATTTCTGGTCGATTTAGATCAGCATGGACCCAGCGTAGTCGTGACCTTGCTCCCCGTTTCGGGGGGTCTGTCCTCAGGAGCCGTCATGCACCACACACCCTCCGGTCTGTCCGTCCCGGGCCCGAGCCGCCGCACTCTGCTGCGCGGCGTCGGCGGCGCGGCTGCGCTCGGCGCTGCCATTCCGCTGCTGAGCGCCTGCGGCGGCAGTGACTCGGGTTCCGACGCGAAGACCGTCACTCTTGGCTCGAACTCTTCGGACGCCGTTCCGAAGAAGGCCTTCGCCGAGATCTACGCGGCGTTCACGAAGAAGACCGGCATCAAGGTCGACGTGAACACCAAGGACCACAACACGTTCCAGGAGCAGATCAACTCCTACCTCCAGGGCACCCCGGACGACGTGTTCACCTGGTTCGCCGGCTATCGCATGCAGTTCTTCGCGGGCAAGGGCCTGGCCAGCCCGATCGACGACGTGTGGCAGAAGATCGGGGGCAACTTCCCCGACGCGATGAAGCAGCTCAGCAAGGGCGCGGACGGCAAGTACTACTTCGTGCCGCTGTACACGTACCCCTGGGCGATGTTCTACCGGAAGAGCGTGTTCAAGCAGTACGGCTACGAGGTGCCCACCACCTGGGCGCAGTTCATCGCGCTGTGCAAGCAGATGAAGAAGGACGGCCTGGTCCCGATCGCCTTCGGTGACAAGGACGCCTGGCCCGCCCTCGGCACCTTCGACCAGATCAACTTCCGTACCAACGGCTACGACTTCCACGTCGAGCTGATGGCCGGAAAGGCATCCTGGACCGACGCGAAGGTTCGCGCCACGTTCGACAACTGGGCCGAAATTCTCCCCTACAGCCAGGAGGGATCGACCGGCCGTACGTGGCAGGACGCGGCCCAGACCCTCGTCTCGAAGAAGGCCGGCATGTACTTGCTGGGCACCTTCGTGGGCCAGCAGTTCACGAACGCGACCGATGCGGCGGACCTCGACTTCTTCGCGTTCCCGGAGATCGACCCCTCCTTCGGGCAGGACACGGTCGAGGCGCCGACCGACGGCTTCATGCTCTCCAAGGCGCCGAAGAACAAGGCCGGTTCCGTCCAGCTTCTGGAGTTCCTCGGCACCACGGAGGCCGAGCAGATCTACCTCAAGGCCGACCCGAACGTCGTCGCCGCCTCCAGCAACGCCGACACCTCCTTGTACAGCCCGCTGCAGAAGAAGGCGTACGCGATGATCACCGGCGCGAAGAGCCTCACCCAGTTCATGGACCGCGACAGCCGCCCGGACTTCACCTCCACGGTGATGCAGCCCGCGCTGCAGAAGTTCATCCGTGACCCCAAGGACATCGACAGCCTGCTCGCGTCCATCGAGCGCCAGAAGAAGACGATCTTCGCTTCCTCATGAGCAACTCCGACTCGATTCCCGTGATCCCGGGGGCGGCCGACGTGCCGCCTCCGGGGGGTACCCGCACCCCTTCGTCCCCGGCCAGCCGCAAGCCGCCCTACGGTCACCGCAGGCTGCTGACCCGCCGGGACAGGATCACCCTCGGCTTCATGGCGGGCCTGCCGACCTTCCTGCACATCGCCCTCGTGTGGGTGACGGCCTTCGCCTCGGTGGCGCTGGCCTTCACCACCTGGGACGGCATCGGCTTCGACTCCATCAAGTGGGTCGGGCTGCAGAACTTCCGTGAACTGTTCACCAGCAACCCGCAGTTCTGGCCGGCCGTCCAGCACAACATCATCTGGTTCGTCGTCCTCATCCTGATCCCGACCCCGCTGGGTCTGTTCCTGGCCGTGCAGCTGGACAAGAACATCCGGTTCACCCGGGTCTACCAGACGGCGTTCTTCCTGCCGGTCGTGGTGTCGCTGGCGGTCACCGGGTTCGTCTGGCAGCTGGTCTACAACCCGGACACGGGCCTGATCAACAGCCTGATCGGCGCCAACAAGCCCGGCCACTACATCGACTGGATCGGTGACCCGGACCTCAACCTGTGGGCCATCCTGGTGGCCGCCTGCTGGCGGCACACCGGCTACATGATGATCCTCTACCTGGCCGGCCTCAAGGGCGTCGACCCGTCCCTGCGCGAGGCATCCTCGCTGGACGGCGCCAACGAGTGGCAGACGTTCAAGAACGTCATCTTCCCGACCCTGCGCCCCACCAACACCATCGTCCTGGTCGTCACGATCATCGAATCGCTGCGCGCCTTCGACCTGGTGTTCGTCTTCAACAAGGGCGCCCAGGGCACCGAACTGCTGTCGATCCTGATCACCAACAACATCATCGGCGAGTCCAGCCGGATCGGTTACGGCTCCGCGATCGCCGTCGTCCTGCTGGTGATCTCCCTCGTCGTGATCATCCCGTATCTGATCAGCACCTTCCGGAAGGAGCGGCGGGCATGAGCGCTCCCACCCTGGCCGCGCGGCCACCCGCGAACAGGCCCGCGAAGGGGCGCGCCCCCGTCCGCCCCGCCCGCGTGCTCCTGCACGTCTTCCTCATCACCATGTCGCTGGCGTGGGTCGCACCCCTGCTGTGGGCGATGTACGCGGCCCTGCGCCCGTACGCCGAGACCAGCACCAAGGGCTATGTGTCCTGGCCCGACAAGCTGAGCTTCGCCAACTTCAAGAACGCTTTCACGCAGTCGGACATGCTGCACTACTTCGGGAACACGCTGGTCATCGCTGTCCCGGCGGTGCTGCTGACGCTGTTCCTGTCGTCGATGGTCGCCTTCTACGTGAGCCGCTTCGACTTCCGGATCAACCTGTTCCTGCTGCTGGTCTTCACCGCGGGCAACCTGCTCCCGCAGCAGGTCATCATCACCCCGCTGTACCGCATGTACCTGCTCATCGACCTGCCCGGGATCACCGCCTCGGGCAAGTTGTACGACTCCGCGCTGGGCCTCGTCCTCATCCACATCGCGTTCCAGTCGGGCTTCTGCGCGTTCGTGCTCTCCAACTACATGCGGATGCTCCCGCACGAACTGACCGAGGCCGCCCTCGTCGACGGCGCGTCGGTGTGGCGAATGTACTGGCAGATCGTGCTGCCGCTGTGCCGTCCGGCGATGGCGGCCCTGGGCACCCTGCTCTCCATCTGGATCTACAACGACTTCTTCTGGGCGATCGTCCTCATCTCCACCGGCGAGAACATGCCGATCACCTCGGCCCTCAACAACCTCTCCGGCCAGTACTTCACCGACCCCAACCTGGTCGCCGCAGGTGCGCTGTTGACCGCGATCCCCACCCTGATCGTGTACTTCACACTCCAGCGCCAGTTCGTCAGCGGCCTCACGCTGGGCGCCAACAAGGGCTGAGGCCCGCGTCGTTGGAAACACCACAAGCAACTCAGGAAGTTGACCGATGAAGCGCGAACTCGCTGTCCCCGGTATCGCGTACGGGGGCGACTACAACCCCGAGCAGTGGCCCGAGGAGGTCTGGGCCGAGGACATGCGCCTCATGCACGAGGCCGGGGTGACCATGGTCAGCGTCGGCATCTTCTCCTGGGCGCTGCTCGAACCGGCCGAGGGCGTCTACGACTTCGCCCGCATGGACCGTCTCCTCGACCTCCTCCACGAGAACGGCATCGCCGCCGACCTCGCGACCCCGACAGCGGCCCCGCCCGCCTGGTTCTTCCGCAAGTACCCCGAGGCGCTGCCGGTGGACAAGGACGGGCGCCGGCTCTCGTACGGCAGCCGTCAGACGTTCTGCCCCTCCAGCCCCGCCTACCGGGAGGCCGCCCTGCGGATCGCGGGTGCGCTGGCGGAGCGGTACGCGGACCACCCGGCGGTCGCGATGTGGCACGTCCACAACGAGTACGGCTGCCACAACCCCGCCTGCTACTGCGACGAGAGTGCGGAATCCTTCCGCCGCTGGCTGCGGGCGCGGTACGGGGACGACCTGGCGGCGCTGAACGACGCCTGGGGCACCACCTTCTGGAGCCAGTGGTACTACGACTGGGCCGAGATCATCCCGCCCCGTGCGACCGGTGCCGTCCCCAACCCGGCCCACCAACTCGACTGGCGCCGCTTCTGCAGCGACGAGCTGCTGTCGCTGTACACGGCGGAGCGGGACGTGCTGAGGGCGGCGGCACCCGCCACCCCGGCCACCACCAACTTCATGGTGATGTACAACTTCGACGCCCTCGACTACTGGCGCTGGGCCCCGGAGCTGGATGTCGTCGCCAACGACCACTACCTCCGCTCGACCGACCCCGAGTCGGAGATCGACATCGCGCTGAGCGGCGATCTCATGCGGTCGCTCGCGGGCGGCCCCTGGTTCCTGATGGAGCACTCCACGGGCGCGGTGAACTGGCAGCCGGTCAACAGGGCCAAGACGGCAGGGGAGTTGCGCCGCAACGCGCTCGCGCATGTCGCCCACGGCGCGGACGGCATCGCGTACTTCCAGTGGCGGGCCGCGAAGGCGGGCGCGGAACAGTGGCACTCGGCGATGCTTCCGCACGCCGGCACGGACAGCCAGATCTGGCGTGACGTGGTGGAACTGGGCTCCGATCTACGGGCGTTGGCCGAGGTACGCGGCAGCACGGGCACGGCTTCGGTGGCCATCGTCTGGGACTGGAACGCCCGTTGGGCACTGGAACTCCCCTCCCAGCCGAACGGCGAACTCCGCTTCCTGGACCTCGTACGGGACTGGTACGAGCCGCTGTGGCGGGCGGGCGTGGCGGTGGACTTCGTACGGCCGGACGCGGCACTGGACGGCTACCGGCTGGTGCTGGCCCCCAGCCTCTACCTGGTCGACGACGAGGGCGCGGCGAACCTCACCGGCTTCGCGGAGCGCGGCGGCACCTTGGCCGTCAGCTTCCACAGCGGTGCCGTGGACGCCAACTGCCATGTGCGGCTGGGGGGTTACCCGGGCGCGTTCCGGGAGGCCCTCGGGGTACGGGCGGACGAGCTGTTCCCCCTGCTGCCGGGCGAGGAAGTCGGGCTCGGCGGCGGCAGCACCGGGTCGCTGTGGACGGAGCGGCTGCGGCTGGAGAGTCCGGGTGCGGAGGCGGTGCTGTCGTACACGGACGGTCCGTTGACCGGTGTCCCGGCGGTGACGTGCAACTCGCTGGGGGCGGGCACCGGTTGGTACCTGGCGACCCGGCCGGACGCGTCGACGCTGGGTGCGCTGCTCGCCCGTATGTGCGCGGAGGCGGGTGTCGAGGGGGTGCGGGCGACTCCGGCGGGGGTGGAGGCGGTGCTGCGGCGGGGTTCCGACGCGGACTTCCTGTTCCTCATCGACCACGCGGGCGACGGGGCCGAGGTCACGGTGCCGGAGGGAGCGACCGAACTCCTCACCGGGGCGGCGTTGACCGGCGGCTCGGTACGGATCGCGCCGGGCGGGGTGGCGGTCGTACGGGAGCCGCGACCGTAGGGCGACCCGCCCTGCCTCCAACCGGCTTGCACGAAGGCCCTCTTGATGAGGTGTCAGGTCGCTCATACCCTGCTCTCCTGGATCGTTGACCAGGGGAGCAGGGTTGACCACGTCCGACGAAGATGTGCTCCGGGCCGTCGAGCGTTACCTCTCTGGTCGGGGCCGCGACGTACGCCTGGTCGTGCCCACCACGGCGCGACTGACCAGGCGTACGTTGCTCGACTTCCGTATCGTCCGCCGGACCGTGGTGCGGGGCAGGCCGGTGCCCCGGAGCATTCCGGGGAAGAGGCTGAGTGAGATCTCCAAGCGGCCCAGCTACACCGACCTCGCCACTCATCCCGTTGAAGTGCCCTCCGGCTTCGCCGAAGCAACCCCGGTGACACTGGTGTTGGAGGGGTCGGTGGCCGAGACTCCGTGCCGGGACCGTGACTGCGACGGTGGCAAGGTGGACTGCACGGAATGCGGCGCGAGCGGCAGGGTCGACTGCCCGAAGACGGTGAAGTGCCGTGGCTGTGGAGGTGGCGTCGACGCGTGCTGGTCGTGCGCCGGAACGGAGAAGAAGGGCACCCGCAAGCCGCCCGCGAACGCTCGGAGCAACCAGGCGAGGACCGACTGGTGCAGGCTCTGCGGTGAGCACGACGTGGCCTGTCCCAAGTGCCTCGGCAAGCGGACGAAGCCCTGCGGTGTCTGCAAGGGGAAGGGCTTCCGCACCTGCGACACCTGCGACGGCGACAAGCGCTTGAAGCACGGCCCGTGCGGCGGCAGCGGGTTCGTCACCACGTTCACCGAGGTGGAGATCCGTTTCCCCGTGGAGCGGGACAAGGTTCGGGTCCGGGACCTGCCCCACCTCTGGTGGCCGACCTCCCCCTCGCGGGCGAGCTGGCGCGAGAAGCGGCTGACGGACGTCACGGACAAGCTCCCGGCCGACCTGCCGGACACCCTCCGCGCCCGGGTCGAACCCAAACTGGCCCTCATCAATGGGGAAGCCACCCGCGAGGCGACCCTGCGCTATCTGCCGGTGGCCCGCGTCACGGTCGTCGACGACCTGGAGTGGGTGTACTTCGCCTTCCCCGACCGACAGGGGCCCGACGCCCTCAAGGTCGTGCGGCGCCCCTCGAAACAGGTGGTCCTGCGTGTCTCGGGCATCGCGGCGGCGTCGGTCGTGATCGCCGTACTGGTGACGGTGCTGGTCGTGAGCGCGATCGGCTGAGCGGCCGGAACGGGTTCACGGCGCCTCCCTCCCGCAGGCACCCGCCACCCGAACGCACGTGCACTGGTCACCTGGGACCGGCGTGCTCCCTTTCGAGGACGGCTCGGAACGTCCGCGCGGGCCGGCCGGTGAGGTGCTGGACGGTGTCGGTGACACGGTCCTCCGCACCCTCCGCGATGGCACGGTCCATGCCGGCCAGCATGGCGGCGAACTCCGGTGGGATCAGCGCCGTGGACGTGAGGTGGTCGCGCATCTCCTCGTACGACAGCTGGTGGTGGACGACGGGCCGGCCGGTGACCTCGGTGGTGATCGCGGCGATGTCGTCGTAGCTGAGCGCCTCCGGCCCGGTGATGACGAGGTCGGTGTCGGGGGCTTGTTCGTCGGTCAGGGCGTGGACGGCGACGGCCGCGATGTCGTCGGCGTCGACGAAACCGACCCGGCCGTCGGCGGTGGCGCTCCGGATGGTGCCGTCCGCACGGATGCCGGCGGCGTGCAGGTGCGTGCCCGTGAAGTTCTGCATGAACCACGAGGGCCGCAGCACCGCCCACTGCTCGAACAGACCGGGCAGGGCCTGGTGCACCTTTCCCACCGCAGGGCCGCCCTCGGGGATGGCCGAGGAGCTCAGCAGCACCGCACGGAGCACGCCGGCGCTGCGGGCCTGCCGGAGGAACGGCAGCATGACCGCGGCCGGATCGGAGTCGCCGACGGGCGGTACGAGGTAGAGGCGGTCGACTCCGTCGAGTGCGGCGGCATGGGTGGCGGGGTCGTACCAGTCGAAGGTGATCGCCTTCGCGCCTGCCTGGCCTCCCACACCTCCGGTGGCGTTACGGCTGGCGGCCCTGACGCGATGGCCGGCGGCTGCCAGCTGCGCGACCGTGCGGCTGCCGGTGGTGCCCGTCGCGCCGATGACGAGAGTGGTGCCGGTGACGGTCATCGGCCGGCACCGGCGAAGTCGGTGGCGGGCTCGAGGACCGCGAGCGGGTTCCAGTAGTCGCGGTAGGAGAGGATGCGCCCGTCCCGCACGGTCACGACGGCGATGTACGTCATGTCGAAGGGACTGCCGGTCTCCACCAGGAGGCCGACGCCACGCATCTCCACCACGATGACCTGCGGATCGAGGGTCTCGTGGATCTGCACGGCGGGGAAGTCGTGAAGGTCGATGTGGTCGGGATACGGGCGCATGTAGGCGGCGATGGCCTCCTTGCCGTCCAGACGCTCGGGCCAGCCTTCGGGGGCGAAGGGGAACTCCAGGACGCCGTCCTCGGCCCACAGGTCGAGCCACCCGGGGATGTCCTTGTCGAGCAGCAGTCGCAGGCTGTGGCGGTAGAGATCCGCCGGGGAAACCGGTACGGACATGAGTGTCCTCCATCTCGTACATCTCGTAGAATTCGGACCGGGGGTCCGCTTTTACGATACGGACCCCGGGTCCGTTTAGCAACCGGAGGAGTCGCATGCCCGAGCGCAAGCCCCGCGAGGATGCCGCCCGTAACCGCGAGGCCGTCCTCGCGGCCGCCGACGGCCTCTTCGCCCGCAGCGACGGGCCCGAGGACGTCACCATGGCCGATGTCGCGGCAGCCGCCGGCGTCGGCAAGGGAACCCTCTTCCGTGCCTTCGGTGACCGCGCCGGGCTGCTCCGCGCCCTGTACGAGGCGCGCCTCGAACCGATCAGGGAGGCCGTCGAGTCCGGCCCGCCGCCCCTGGGGCCCGCCACCCCGCCGCGGGAGCGCGTGCCCGCCCTGCTCGACGCCGTCCTGTGCTTCAAGCTCGACAACCGCCGCCTCTCGCTGGCTCTGGAGGAGAGCGGGAGCGGCAGCCCGTACCAGGCGGAGCACTACGCGCGCTGGCACGGACTGCTCCGAGCCGTGCTGGACCAGATCCCCGGTCCGACCGACAACGACTTCACCGCCCACGTCCTGCTGGCCGCAGTCCGAGCCGATCTCGTCGAGCACCTGGCGGGGCGGGAAGGCGTGCCGCACGAGAGGATGCGCGCCCAGTTGGCGAATCTCACCGAGAGATTCCTGGGCGCTGGCCTCAGTGCCTAACAGCCTTTACTCAGGCGCGAGTTGAGTACATGTACTCATACCCGGAGGCAGCTGGGCGGCCAGGATTGGGGCAACGGAGCGGCCGAGAAGGCCGGTCCGATCCAGCTGATCCTGACAGGGGAAAATCTCATGGCGCGTCGTACCGTTCTGGCCGTTACCGCTGGTGTCGTCGTCCTCGGCGGTGCCGGAGCCTTCGCCCTCGCCTACGCCGGGGAGCAGCCTCCCTCGGTGACGCACAGTGCCGCCGGTTACGCGGCCCCGGTCGGTGACCGCGCCGGTTCGTTGACCTTCACCACCGATGTCACGGCGTCCTCCGGTGTCAAGTCCGTGAAGGTCCTGGCCTGGCCGGCGAACTCGGAGTTCGCCAAGAAGGGCTTGACCGTCAAGGACATGGCCTCCGTGGAGTCGGCCGTGTGCAAGCCGTCCGGCGGGGACACCGTGCACTGCACCTACAAGGTGCCCGTGACCCGCGCCGACGCCGAGACGTCCGAGCGTGGCGTGTGGCACGTCGCCGTCCTGGCCACCTCGAAGGACGGCGACACGAAGCTGGTCACCAAGGCCGCGGACTTCACCGTCGCGTGATCCGATGGGCCGGTGATGTTCGACGTGGAGCGTGTGCTCCCGGACCGGTCCCGGCCTCCGGGGTCGAGGAAGGCAGGTCGGGATGTCGGCGAACGAGCCGTGGCGTATGTCGGTCGACGGTGAGGAGTTCGAGGTCAGCGGGCGGGACGACACCCCGGGCAGCTACGACCTCACCTGGCTGACCGGCCCCGACCCCCAGTACGGCTTCGGGTTCAGCACCCACCCGCCGGTACCTGCCGACCGGGCCCAACTGGAGGAGGCCGTCCGGGACTTCCTCTCACAGGTGGACCCTGAGACCGGACACATCGAGTAACTCCGGCAGGAGGCGTACCCACGCCCTCCCCTCCCGCTACTCCCTCCCTTCCGTCAAATCCCGCCCGGCGACAGGTACTCCTCCACCCGCCCCACCCCCCAGACCTCGCCGATCTTATGCCGGATGTCGAACAGGTTCGCCGCGTGGACCCCCGCGTCCCGGTCGCCCACCGCCTCCTCGACCACCACCGGAACGAACCCGTGCTGCATAGCATCGAGCGCGGTGGCCCGTACGCAGCCGCTGGTCGTCAGGCCGGCGATGAGGACGGTGTCGATGCCGTGGGAGGTGAGGTACGTGGACAGGGGCGTGCCGAAGAAGGCGCTCGGGTACTGCTTCGTCACCGTCAACTCCGTTTCCCTGGGCGCCAGTCCCTTGATGAACTCGCCGTACGGGCTGCCCTCCACGAACGCCCGCAGGCTCGGCACCTTGCGGAAGAAGACGCCTCCGTCGCTGCCGTCGGGGCGCAGGACGACGCGCGTCACGATCACCGGGATTCCGGCCGCGCGGGCAACCGACAGCAGCCCTCTCATCGCCTCGGCCGCGCCCTCCGCGCCCGCCCCCGCGTACAGGGGGCAGGCGGGATCGACGTACGCCCGGGCCGGGTCCACGAGGAGGAGGGCGGGGGAGGTACCGGGAGTCAGCCGGCCGGCCAGGCCCGCGCGTTCGTAGTCCTTCTCCTGATCTTCCTCCTGACCCCCCGCCGACCCGGTTCCCGGCACCGGCGTCACGCCGAACTCCCCCTACCCGCTCGGCACTTCATCAGCGGCTGGATGCGCGTCCCGAAGTTCTCCAGGCCCTCCAGGAAGTCGTCGAAGACCAGCATGATGCCCTTGGTGCCGGCCACCTCGGCGACCTCGTCGAGCATCCTCGCCACGCTTTCGTACGAGCCGACCAGTGTTCCCATGTTGAAGTTGACCGCGCCCTCGGGCAGCGCGATCGTGCGGGCCGTCGACGTTCCCGTGGACGTCGTGTCCGCCTCAGTCTCGCCGGCCATGTACGCCAGCGCCGCTCGGTCGGCGTTGTCGTGGTAGTCCTGCCACTTGGCCTGGGCCGCTTCGTCGGTCTCGGCCGTGATGATCATGAAGAGGGAGAGGGCGCCCACGTCCCGGCCGGTGCGCTCGGCCTCCTCCACCAGCGTCGCCGTGCTGCCCGCCAGGGCCGTCGGGGTGTTGACACCGCTGCCCAGGATGAAGTTGTACTCCGCGTGCTCCGCGGCGAACTTCATGCCGGTGCCGCTCTGACCGGCCGCGACGATGTCGATGTGCCCGTCCGCCGGGCGCGGGGAGAGGACGCAGTCGTCCATCTCGTAGAACTCGCCCTTGAAGTTGCTGACGCCGTCGCGCCACAGGTCCTTCATCACGGTGACGTACTCGACGGCGCGCGCGTAGCGGTTGCCGAAGTGGTCGTCGCCGGGCCACAGGCCCATCTGGGAGTACTCGCCGGGGGCCCAGCCCGTCACGATGTTGATGCCGAAGCGGCCGGGGGCGATCGAGTCGACCGTGACCGCCATGCGCGCGACGATCGCCGGGGGCAGCGCCAGGATGGGGGTGGAGGCGTAGAGCTTGATGCGGTCCGTCACGGCCGCGAGGCCCGCCATCAGCGTGAACGACTCCAGGTTGTGGTCCCAGAACTCCGTCTCGCCGCCGAAGCCCTTCAGCTTGATCATGGAGAGGGCGAAGTCCAGGTCGTGGGCCTCCGCCTTCTGCACGATCGCCTTGTTGAGGTCGAAGCTCGGCATGTACTGGGGTGCGCTCTTCGAGATCAGCCAGCCGTTGTTGCCTATCGGGATGAAGACGCCGATGTCCATGCCACTCCTTGGAGACAGATCCTCTGAGGCGGATCCCCGGGTGTGAAGTGCCTGCCAGTCACTTACGTTCAAAAATCAACTGTCCTTCAACGGCACGCTACATGGCCCTGATGACGATGGAATGTCACACAACCTGCCCCGGAATCACGCTTGTTGCTGCCTCGACGGCCAGTGAAGGTGACCGGAGGTGAACGTGAGATTCCTGCAAAGTCCTGCTTGAGGTGCCATTTGAACGGTAAAACTTCAAGTATGAACGCACGGCTGGAACTGCTCGGCTCGGTGGACCCCGGTGTCGCTGAGAGCGAGGTCTTCCGGCTGGCCCTTCAGCACGCGGTGGCGGAGCTGGGCGCGCTCGGGGGAACGATTCACCTCCGGGGCCCCATGTCGGCCCTGCGGCTGGTGTCGGCCACCGGTCTGCCCACGGCCCTCACCGGTCCCTGGGAGATCATCGATCAGGAAGGCCCGCTGGCCCCCGCCCGTGCCCTGTACGAGGACTTCCACCACGGCCGAGGTGTGTGGATACCCGGGGCGGACGAGCACGCCGGCTCCGCGACCCCCGACGGCCCGTCGAGTGCGCCCATCCCCGGTAGCGGCCTCGCCGCCGTGCCCGTCATCCGCCGGGACCGCAGCATCGGAGCCCTCACCGTCATCACCGGTGACCGCGGTGAACCGACCCCCGCCCACTGGCGGTTCCTGCGTGCGGTCGTCGCCTGGACCGAGGAACGCATGGTCCAGGCGCCCCCGCCGGCCGGTCCCGTCCACTCGGAGATGAGCGGCGACCGGCTTCGCCAGGCGCTGAAGGAGGTCCGGGTCGGGTCGTGGGACTGGCACATCAACAGCGGTGAACTCATCTGGGACGAAGCCGCGATGGAGCTGTACGGCACCCGCCCCGAGGAGTACACCGCCCGCGTCGAGAACTGGATGCGCTGCGTCCACCCCGACGACCTCGGACCGACCCTCGCCCTCGTCGACCAGGCGATCCGCGGCCACTCGGTGTTCGAGGCGGAGTACCGCGTACGGGCCCTGGACGGCACGTACGGCTGGCACCAGGCGCGCGGCCGGGCGACGTACGACGAGAACGGCGAGCCTCTGCGCCTGATCGGGATGGGCTGGGACAGCAACGAGTCGCGCACCGCCCGGGACGCGCTCAGCCGGGCCCTGCGGCACATGAGCGACGGGTTCCTCGCGGTCGACGACACCTGGCGGATCACCTTCGCCAACCTGGAGGCCGAACGCACCCTCGGCCTCTCCGAGGCGGAGCTGTTCGGGCGGGTCCTGTGGGACCTGCCGACCGTGCGGGAGCTGCCCGATCTGGAGAGGCGCTGCCGGAAGGCCGCCGCCGAGGAAAAGTCGGTCGGCTTCGACATCTGCGTGCCCGGCACCGGCCGTCGCCACCACCTGCGACTGGTCCCGGGCCCCGACGGCCGCACCCTCTACCTCCAGGACGTCACCGAGAAGCGGGCGCACGAGGAGGAACGCCGGTCCGCCGAGCGCGACGCCTCCGAACGCGCCGCCCGAATAGCCGAGTTGACCGCCGCGCTCGCCAAGGCGACGACCTCGCGGGACGTCGTCGACGCGGTCGGCCGACGCGTGATGCCGCCGTTCGGCGCGGCCGGCCTCATCGTCCAGACCATCGAGGACGACCGGCTCCGCAACGTCGGAGCCATCGGCTACTCGGACGACTTCCTCGACAGGGTCAACAACAGTCCGATGGCCCCCGGCTGGCCCAGCTGGGACGTGATCAGCAGCGAGACCCCCGCGTTCTTCGCGTCCCCGGAGGAGTTCACCGCCAGCTATCCCGATCTGGCGCCCCTCCCCGGGCACAGCGGCAAGCAGGCCTGGGCGTTCCTGCCGCTGACCGCGTCCGGCAAAACCTTCGGCGTCTGCTCGGTCAGCTTCGACAACCCACGCGGCCTCACCGAGGAGGACCGCACCCTCCTGACCACGATCAGCGCCCTCGTCGCCCAGGCCCTGGCCCGGGCCCGTCTCTACGACGCCGAGCACAGCCGCTCCCGCGAACTCCAACGCGGCCTGCTGCCACGCGAGTTGCCCAACCTGCCCGCGTGCACGGCGGCCGCCCGCTACCTTCCCGCCGCGCAGGGCACGGACGTCGGCGGCGACTGGTACGACATCATCCCGCTCTCCGGCGGCCAGGTCGCCCTCGTCGTCGGCGACGTCATGGGCCACGGCCTGCCCCAGGCGGCCACCATGGGCCGGCTGCGCACAGCCGTCCACACCCTGGCCGACCTCGAGCTGCCCCCCGACGAGATCATGAGCCACCTCAACGACATCGTCGGCAACATGGGCGAGGAGTCGTACGTCACCTGTCTGTACGCCCTCTACGACTCCATCACCCAGACCTGCTCCATCACCCGCGCCGGGCATCCGCCGCCGGCGGTCGTCCACCCCGACGGCACGGTGTACTTCCCGGCCCTCACCGCCGACCCGCCCCTCGGCGCGGCCGAACCCCCCTTCGAGACCGTCGAGTTGAAGGTCCCCGAGGGCAGCCTGCTGGTGCTGTACACGGACGGTCTGGTCGAGTCGTCCAAGCGGGAGATCGACGAGGGCATGGGCCAACTCGCCCGCCTGTTAAGAGGGGCGTACGAGGCCGGTACGGAAGGGGACCTCGAAGGGCTCTGCGACACGCTCACCGCGGGACTGCTCCCCGCCGAGCAGCCGAACGTCGACGACGCGGCCCTGCTCGTCGCCCGTCTGCACGCCCTGACCGGCGACCGGGTCGCCACCTGGCCGCTGCCCGAGGACCCGAGGGCGGCAGGCCAGGCCCGTCGCCATGTCCGCGAACAGCTCTCCGTCTGGGGCCTGGACGACCTCACGCCCACCACGGAACTCCTGGCCAGCGAACTGGTCGGCAACGTCGTACGGCATGCCAAGGGACCCGTCCAACTCCGGCTGCTGCACGGCGCCGAGCTGATCTGTGAGGTCTTCGACGGCAGCCTCACGATGCCGCGGATCCGCCGGGCGACGGAGACGGACGAGGGGGGCCGTGGGCTGCAGTTGATCACCGCTCTGTCCCAGCGGTGGGGGACGCGTTACACGCCGACCGGCAAGTGCATCTGGACGGAGCAGGCGCTGCTTCCTCCGGAGGGTGGGCGGGGTGAAGCGCACGCGGATGGGCTGGAGTTGATGTTTCTGAATGCGGGGGACTTCGATGACATTCCGGAGTTGAGAGGGCTCGGGGATCTGAACTGAGCCCTCTCCTCGGGTAGTTGGTTTGCTGCGGGCGGTGGGGGCTTGTCGCGCAGTTCCCCGCGCCCCTGGCGGGTGGGGCTAGTTCTGGTAGACCTTGTCCGTTCCCGGGCCGCCCGAGAGGGTGTCGCGGCCGGCGCCGCCGTGCAGGACGTCGTTGCCGCTGTTGCCGTAGAGCGTGTCGTTGCCCTCGTCGCCGTACAGACGGTCGTTGCCCTTGCCGCCGTAGAGGAAGTCGGTGCCCGCCAGTCCGTGCAGGATGTCGTTTCCGTCATCGCCGTACAACGCGTTCTCGTTGCCGTCCGAGTCCGCGCCGCCGGTGAGCGAGTCGTTGCCGGCGCCTCCGTGGCACGCGCTGAAGCACTCGGTGAGAACGTCGTTCCCGGCGCCGCCGAACGCTCCGATACCCCAGATCCCGCCCCCGCCGCCGATGCGGTCGTTGCCGTCCTGGCCGTAGAGCACGGTCGAACCGTTGCCCCGCAGAACGTCGTTGCCCTTGCCGCCGTAGACCGTGACGTACGCGGAGCTGTCGGCGGCGATCGTCCCGGTGTCGTTGCCGTCGCCCAGGTCGACGTCGAAGTCGTCGGAGTCGTCGGAGCCGTTCGGGATACCGACCGCGCAGCGGGCGACCGTGTGGTCGGTCGCCGTCGGGTACACGCACTCGTCCTGAGCCGCCGCCGTCGCGTCGATGGCGATGTCGGCGTGGTCGCGGAAGGTGAGGATGTAGTAGGTGTCGAACTCGTTGTCGCGGACCTCCACCTTCACGGACACCGTCAGCCGGTTGGCCTGCCCTGCGTTCGCCTTGTACCAGAGCTCGCCGTCCGTGTGGCGCAGCGTGCCCGCCTTCGGAGTGGCCGCCTGGGCGGTGGAAGCGGTGAGCGCCGTCGCGCCCAGGGCGAAGGTGAGGGCGAGTGCGGTGGTGGTCGCGGCGGCGATCCTGCGGTGTGTACGCATGGCGAAGCAGCCCTTTCGGGGAGTGGTGCCGTGGGTGGGTGTGTCGCGGGCGACAGTCCCGACTGATCACCCGTTAGACACCGGACCGGGGGCCGGGGTTGTACGGGAAACCGGAATTCCGAAACATGCCGAATCGCGGCGGAATCGCTGTGATCCACGGCTCCTGAGCAAACCCGCACCGCCGTTCGACCCTCTAGGAGAGGGGGGCCGAGCGAGCCGAGGGGACAGACAGACACGTGCCGGTCATGGGCCAGCGGTCGCACCTCGTGCTGCTCACCGCCTGGACGATCCTGTGGTTCGCCCTGGTCGAGCCGCACGGCGGGTTCTCCTGGCACTATCTGCGCACCGGCGGGGAGCTGATCTACGAGAACCCGGAGAGCCCCGACGGCGGCCTGAACCTGTACGCCCATCACCCCGAACTCCAGATGGGACCCGTCAGTTTCCTGACGGCCGGCCTGCTGAATCCTTTCTCCGAGCCCGTCGGGCAGTTTCTGGCCGCCGCCGTGATGTCCCTGCTCGGCCTGGTGATCCTCGTGGTGGCCGGCCGCAGCGCCGCCCAGTACTTCCTGGGCACCGGCACCAACCACCAGCGACTGCGACAGCGCGTACTGGTCGCGGGCCTCGCCTTCATCCCGATGTGGATCGAGGTCGCGGTCCGCTTCGGCCACCTCGACGACGTCCTGGCCCTCTTCTTCACCGCCCTGGCTGTACGTTCCCTCACCCGCGGCGACGCGGCTGCGACCGGCGTGATGCTCGCCCTCGCGGTCGACTCGAAACCGACCGCGCTCGCCTTCCTCCCGCTTCTCCTGGCCCTGCCGAGAGACCGGTGGCCGCGCGCGGCTCTCTGGTGCGCCGGCCTGGTCGCGGTCGTCTGGCTGCCGTTCTTCCTCGGCGCCCCGCACTCGTTCGCCGCCGCCGAGTTCGTCATCCCCAACCAGCCCGCGTCCGCGCTGCGCCGTCTCGGCGTCGGCGATCCGGTGACCCCGCCCTGGGTACGGCCCGCGCAGGCCGCGGCGGGCGTGGCGCTGGGCTGCGTCGCGGTGTGGCGGGGACGCTGGCCCGCCGTCGTCCTGCTCGGCGCCAACGCCCGCATCGTCCTCGACCCCAGCGTCTACACGTACTACACGGCCTCGGTCCTCCTCGGCACCCTGCTGTGGGACGTGATCGGGCAGCGGCGGCTGGTGCCGTGGTGGAGCTGGATCGCGCTGATCACCCTGTACGGCAGCGTCTTCGCGGTACCGGACGACGCGGCCCGGGGCCTGGTCCGCCTGGGCTTCGTCACGGTGTCCACGGCGTACGTCCTGTTCTGGCCGGTACGGGACCGACGGCGGCGACGGTCCGGGGCTCCGCAGGCCCCTGCCCCGCAGACCTCGGCGGAGTCGCCGCCCCGCGACTCGTGGGCCTCGGCGAGGAGGCGGTAGCCGCTTGGCGTCGGGGTGTTGGTGCGGGCGGCGGGACGAGGAAAGCGACCAGGTCGGCGGTCACGACCACGGGCCTGCGGTCGAAGGGGGGCGCGTTGTCCTGCGCCGCTACGCGGTGACAATCGGCTGTACGACACTCGACCTGCCGGCGTTCACGGCAACCCTGGCCTGAGGGTCCGGTCGCCGGAACCCCGACTGCGGAGCCATCAACTCCCGCCTCCGCAAACGGTGTTGTACGTCGCTGCCATCAGCAGCAGCTACCTGCGACGCACGCTGCCTTCGAGTCGGAGCCGGCGTCGGCCTTGACGACGTAGACCTCCCAGGGTTCCTGACCGGGGCCGTGGACCCAGACCTTGTCCTGGAGGGCGTAGCAGCAGGTGGTGTCGTTCTCCACGTCGGTGATCAGGCCGGCCTCGCTCAGGCGGGCGGTCGCGGCGTGGACGGCCTCGGTGCTCTCGACCTCCACCCCGAGGTGGTCCAGGCGCGTCGCCTCGTCCGCGGTGCCCTCGATGAGGACGAGCTTGAGCGGGGGCTCGGTGACGGCGAAGTTGGCGTAGCCGTCGCGGAGTTTGGCGGGTCCGGTGCCGAAGAGCCTGCTGTAGAAGGCAACGGACGCGGCGAGATCGGGGACGCGGAGAGCGAGCTGTACGCGGGATGCCATGGCGAACCTCCTGGGCGGACCTGGTTGTATCGATATCCATCGATCTCCTGCGCGGCCAGCGTGACACTTGCTTCGATGAGTGTCAATATAGATGCATGTCGAATACGAAGGTGCTGCCGCTGCCGCTGCTCGACCCGGCCCCCGGCGAGACCGCGGCGCCCTGCTGCCCGCCGCTGACCGAGCGCCCGTTCACCGCGGAGGAGGCTGAGACGGCCGCGCGGATGTTCAAGGCGCTCGGCGATCCGGTGCGTCTGCGGTTGTTCTCGGCGGTGGCCTCCCACGAGGGCGGCGAGGCGTGTGTCTGCGACATCTCCGACGTCGGGGTCTCCCAGCCGACCGTCTCCCACCACCTGAAGAAGCTCAAGGAGGCCGGCCTGCTCAGCTCCGAGCGGCGCGGCACATGGGTGTACTACCGGGTCGAGCCGTCGGTACTGGCCGCGATGGGCAGGCTGCTTCTGACGACCATGTCGGCCGCGGATTAGGCACGACCACCAGCAGCAACAGCTGACATCCCTCCCAGCTCACGTCATCCCGTGACGAAGGAAGAACCGATGACCTCCCCGCCGCTAGCCTCCGTGCTCTTCGTCTGCGTCCACAACGCCGGCCGTTCCCAGATGGCCGCCGGCTTCCTCGGTCACCTCGCGGGCGACCGGATCGAGGTCCGCTCCGCCGGCTCCCTCCCGGGCGACCGGGTCAACCCCTCCGCCGTCGAGGCCATGCGGGAGGTCGGCGTCGACATCGCCGACGCCCGGCCGAGGATCCTCACCGCCGAAGACGTCCGGGCGTCCGACTACGTCATCACCATGGGCTGCGGCGACGCCTGCCCCGTGTTCCCCGGCCGGAAGTACCTGGACTGGGCCTTGGAGGACCCGGCCGGCAAGGGCGTCGAGGCAGTCCGGCCCATCCGCGACGAGATCAGGGGCCGTATCGAGGCTCTGATCGCCGAGATCGACACCGACCGGCCCGACCGCGAGGCATGAGCGCGAAGGTATCGAAAGCGCTTCTCCTGGTCCCGTACAACATTTCGTATCCCGTACAACGATTCGCGCCGAAGCGAGTCTGACAGGGCGCGGCATGCGGCGGCTGTTCCTGACGGCGGCCGCGGCGCATCGCCGACGCACTCAACGACTTGACGGCTCGGCGGCTCGAGACGGCTCAACGGGAGGACTGACGGGGGTGGGACGCTTGAGAAGCACGACTCTGCGTACGGTGCGACGAGGGAGACGGACGAAGGCCGGGGCGGTCTCCGCCGCGGCGGCCCTCGTGATGACGGCCGGACTGCTGCAGTGGACGTCGGGGCCGGCCGTCGCGGCGGGCAGCGGGGACATGCCGACCGTCACGCTGACCGGCGCGAACCGGGTGGCGCCGCGGGTGGCGTTCCTGACCGCGGCCGACGACTCCGGATACCTGTCTTTTCCGGGGACGGCCCTGGGCAACACCCCGACGCGGTGGAACGGCCGCGACGGTTCGGCCAAGGACGTGACCAGCCCCCGATCCGAGACCTTCTACAACGGCGGCCTCGGGCTGGAAAAGGTCCCGCAGACCCCGCAGACGAGGAACGCGTACGAGATCCGGCGCTACTCCACCGGCAAGGTGACGCGGTTCAACCTGCCGTCCGGTGACCGGGCCACCGGAGTCTTCGCCGAGAACCGTCTGCTGGTCGCACGCCAGGTCGCCGGGAAGTGGACGCTCCACCTGCTGGAGATGCCGGTGGGCGGCGGGCAGCCGGTCGACCGGCTGGTGAGCGGCGTCGGGGACGACTTCAGCGGGACCGTCTCCGAACCGGCGTCGGACACGCGGGGAGCCGCGCTCGAATACTCCAAGATCGAGGCCGACAACTACTTCTCCTGGCACGTCGCGCTGCTCGACTTCGACACGGCCTCGATGACGGACGTGCCGGGCGACGACCTCCGGTTCCTGGAGTTTCCCCACCTGGCCGGCGACACGGTGAGCTTCTACGCCGTGGACAAAGCGTCCGGCCCCAGCCGCTTGTACGTCATCGACCGGGCGCATCCAGAGGCCCCTGGACACCTGGTCGACGTTCCGGAAAGCGTCCTTTCGGACGCCCGCGCGATCGGCGGCTGGGTGCTGTACCCCGGCGCCAAGAACAACGGGATCGACGCGAGGCCGGTGACCGGCGGTCCGGCGCGGATCGTGCTGAAAGCCTCGCACGGCCACTTCGTCGACGGTGGCGACGGCAGTTTCTTCATCGAGGGCGGTACGGACGCGGAGCACTGGTCGGTCCAACGGGTCACTCTCGGCCCGGACGGGGTCCCGGTGTTCAAGCCGCTGGGGGCACCGCTGCCCCCGGTCTCGGTGTACGAGGCGGGCGGTATCGCGGTCGACCAGGGGCGGGTGCTGCTCGGCACCGAGCGGAACGGCACCGACTTCAACGGCCACGAGCGGGGCGACCCCCTCTACCCGTTTCCCGGCACCGATCTCACCGCTGTCGCGCTTCACCGGGCGGCCGACGGCACGCTGACCGCCGCACCGCCGCAGAACCTGGGCGACCTCGGGTACTGGGAGACCATGCCCTCGGACCACGTCGACTGCTACAAGGAGTGCCTGCGGTTCACCGGCACGGGAGAGGGCACGATCCCCCACCCGTGGTACACGGATATGTCGGTGGTGGGGGCGTCCGGCTCGTACAAGTTGCTCCAGGGAGGACCCGACCGACTGGTGTGGGACGGGAAAGAAGTGCAGGCCAGAGGCTCCTGGCCGGCCGCGGCTCTGTGGGGGAACACCCTGTGGACGGCCGGGAAGGACTCACGCGGCAAGCCCGTGTTCGACAGGTTCGCGCTGCCGGCCATGCGGAAACTGGGAAGCCTGGCGCTCGGCTCCTGCGTCCCGTCCGATCTGCAGGTGGTGGGCCGGTACGTCTACTGGTCCTGCGGTCCGAACAAGCAGGCGGTCGTGTACGACCAGGTCAAGCGGACCGTGCAGGACGTACCGCGAGGCTACGCGCGACTGGCCGACGGCTACCTGGTCTCCCAGGACAACAAGGCCGGCAAGCTGCTGATCACCTACCTGAAGGGCGCGGTCGCCGCCAACCGCGTCGGTACGAAGACGCTGGCCCCGTTGCCGTCGCCGGTGGACGCGCCCGTCGACCGGCGCGGCCGCTACTGGAACGTGGACCGCTTCGGCGGTCCGGTCGCCTACCTGACGGCTGCCGGTGACGTGACGGTGAAGTGGCCGCAGGTGACCACCTCGCCGCTCGCGGCGACCGACGCCACCGTCCCCACCTCCACCGACCTGCGCCAGGGCAGCACCTTCGAGGGCACCTGGCACCTGAACGCGCCCGCCGCCAGCTGGAAGCTGACCGTCACCGGCCCCGGCGGTGCCGTCGTGTGGACCGACACCGGCGGCCTGACCCGCGGGAAGATCACCGCGACCTGGGACAAGCGCACCGGGAACGGCTCACTGGTCCGCACCGGCACCTACCGGGTGACCCTGACCGCCCGGTCCGCGAACGGCACGCCCAGGAACGCGGTGATCTACGACAAGCCGCTGACGGTACGGCCGGTGGACCGCCACGACTTCGGCCGGGACGGCATCGGTGACCTGATCACCTTCGACAAGGGGGACTGGCTGGCGGTCCAGCCCGGCACCGGGCTCGGCACCGTCGACAGCGCGATCAAGGCACAGGGTGACGGCTGGGACCGCTGGTCGCTCGTCGTACCGTTCGGTGATCCGAGCGGCAACGCGTGCAACGGCATCCTCGTCCGGAACCTCGCCGGTCAACTGGACCGGTACGACGGCACCTGCGGCAAGCCGTTCACACTGAACAGCCCGCACCGCTCGATCGGCACCGGTTTCGACCAGTACGACGCGCTGACCTCGCCCGGCGACCTCACCGGCGACGGCCTCTCCGACCTGGTCGCCCGCGACAAGTCCGGCGTCCTGTGGCGGTACGCCTCCGACGGCACCGGCGGCCTGACCGAGCGGGTCGAACTGGCCGAGGGCCTGGCCGGCTACACCCGGCTGATCGGCGCGGGCGACCTGAACCGCGACGGCATCGGCGACCTGGTCGGCCTGGACGGTACGGGCGTGCTGTGGCGCTGGCTCGGCGACGGCAAGGGAGCCTTCGGCGCCCGGGTCCGCATCGCCGGAGGGATCAGCGTCAAGGCCCTGGCCGCCCCCGGCGACCTGACCGGCGACGGTCGCCCCGACCTCGTCGGCCTGGACAATGCGGGCACCCTGTGGCGCTGGAACGGCACGACATCGGCCACCTTCGGCACAAAGACCCGCATCGCCACAGGCTGGCAGAACTACACCCGCCTGTACTGAACCTGAGCACCAGGCCTTTTCCTCCTCCGGGCCCGGCCGCGACACGACTGCGCGGTAGTCGTGTCGCGGCCGCTCAGGTGGGCCTGTTCGGGCTCCGGGAGAAGGCCGTGTCGCCGGCCAGCGCAACGATCGCGTCCCTGACGAGCAGCACGCGCGGTGGGTAGCTCTGCGCTTTTTCTCCGGGGGATTCCAGGGCGGAGGTGCGCCAGACCTCTGCTCCGGTGCGGCTGTCCAGCGCCAGCAGACGGCCGAAGCGGTTGGAGAAGTAGACCCGCTTGTACGTCGCTGACACCGCGGGCGCGGACAGACTCTCCATGTCCGTCGTCCGCTGCCAGAGTTGTCTGCCGCTGTGGGCCGACACCGCGGTGACCGTCCCGTCGGACCGGACGAAGTAGACGACGCCGTTCACGAGGGTGGCCGCGCCGGTCAGCGGATGCGCCAGCGGAATCCGTCTGACCTGCCCGGTGTCCGGGGCCACTCTCAGCAGCGCGTTGTACGGCCGTTCGTACCCGGCTTCGTACACGTCCTTCGCGGTCTGAGGGGCGAGGAACAGGGGCTGCCCGCCGACAGCGCCGAGCACTTCCGCCTTCTTGGGCAGTGTGGCGGTTCTGGTCAGGCTGCCGGGGCCGAGCTTCATCAGCTCGACCGGGGCCTGGCCGGGCTCGGTGCCGGCTGAGCACAGCGCGTAGGGGGCGCCTCCCAGGGCCGACGGAATGCAGACCCCTTTCAGCGAGGGCGCCCGCCACAGTTCCCTGCCGGACGGCCCATAGGCCATGAACGACGAGTAGTCGGGGGACATGGTCAGCAGCCCGCCGTCGTACAGGACCGCGTCCTGGGACCTGTTGACGTCGCGTTGCCACCGCCGGTGTCCGGTAGCGGCGTCCAGGGCCACCACGCGCCGGATCTCGTCGTCCGGTTCCTCGTACACGTAGACCAGACCGCTGCGAACGCCGATCGGCTGCGCACCCTGGGGGCGGGTGCCGGTGCGCCAGCGGATGTGGCCGGAGGCCGCGTCGATCCTGGCGGCCGTGAAGCCCGTACCCCCACAGAACAGGGCACTTCCCTCCGTCGTGCATCCAGGGCTGCCGTAGTCGAGGGGAACACCCTTCACGTCGGACCGCAACGCCGTCCGCCACGGCCGCCAGCCGTCGGGCAGTGACGCGGCACGGGCGGAGACGGTGGTCGCCTTCGCGTCCGGTCCGGACACGGAGACGCCCAGCCCGACACCCAGCGTCGCGACGACCAGCGCCGCACCGAGGCCGGTGAGCAGCAGCCGGGCTCGGCGTCGCTTGCCGGTGCCGGTGCCGGTGCCGGTGCCGGAGCCGGTTGTGGTTGTGGCGTCCGTGGAGGTGGCGGTCGAGTTCCGAGAAGTGGGGTGGCGCCGGGGGTTCGCGGACTGCCCGGTCTTCGGGGACCCGGTGGTGTCGGATTCCGGCAGCGTCCGGAGCATGCGATGAATGTCCGTCAGTTCCGGCCGTGCGGCCGGATCCTTGTCCAGGCAGCGCTCGACAATGCCCAGGAGTGCTTCGGGTACCTCGCCGAGGTCCGGGGTCCCGTGCACCACCTGATAGCCGGTTATGTACGGGCTGTCGGCGTCGAACGGTCCTGTGCCGACGGCCGCGAACACCAGCAGCGACCCCAGCGAGAACACGTCCGAGGCCGGGGTGACGTTTCGGGGAGAGGCCAGTTGTTCCGGCGACATGAAGGGCGGAGTGCCGATCATCCGCCCGGTCGTGGTGAGGTTCTGGTTGCCGGAAGCGCGCGATATGCCGAAGTCGATGACGCGCGGCCCGTCCTCGGTCATCAGGACGTTGCCCGGTTTGAGGTCCCGGTGCACCAGGCCCACCCGGTGGATGTCGCGCAGCGCCTCGGTGAGCCCCAGTCCCAGCGCGCGCAGGTCCCGCTGACTCAACGGGCCGTCCTTCGCCACGACTTCGGAAAGGGTGGACCCCGGCACGTAGAGCGTCGCCATCCACGGCCGTTCGGCGTCCGGGTCGGCGTCCACGACAGGCGCGGTGAAGGCGCCGCTCACTCTGCGCGCTGCCGCGATCTCCTGCCGGAAGCGCGTCCGGAACTCCTCCTCCTGGGCATAGTGCACGTGCACGAGCTTGACCGCGACCTGCCGTCCCGAGGGTGAGACTCCCAGGTAGACGACTCCCATGCCGCCCGCTCCGAGCCGCCCGCGAAGGGTGTACCCGCCTATGGACTCCGGGTCCCCGGTGCTCAGGGGCGTCATCGCCGATCATCCTTCCCAGCGCCTGCCTGCCTCACGGGGATTCAGAGTAGGGCCTGCCGCCCCGGAAGCGGAGCCGCGCCTGTCACGTATCGGTGCCCCTGAGCCGCGCGATGCGGGACGCAAGAACAGGCGAGACGGGCGGGTGAGCCTGCTCTGTCCGTGTTTCTCCCCCTTCCCGTAACGGCGCATCAACTCGCTTGTCACAGCGGTGTCTTGGTGCAACTCCCACGGCAACGCAGGGCCTGGCACCGGCCTCCTACGAAGCAACCGAGGCCGCTCCGCCGGAGCGAGCGACCGAGACGACACCGCTTCCCAGGAGTACCGATGCGCGTCAAGAAGATGCCCGCCCTCGCCCTCGTCGTCGCAGCTGCCGCCCTCTCGCTGACCGCGTGCGGCAGCAGCGACGGCTCGAGCGCTTCCGCCAGTGCCGGCACGTCCACCACCGCCAGCAGCTCTACGACCGGCGGCACCTCCACTGGTGGCACATCCACCGGGGGCGCCTCGACCGGCGGCGCCTCGACCGGCGGTACCTCCACTGGCGGCCAGGGCTCGACCTTGGGTTCGACTTCGTCCGGCTCCTCCAGTGCCGACAAGGGATCGACCTCGGCCTCCTCCTCGTCCGGCTTCTCCAGCGGCTCCGGCAAGGGCAGCAAGGTCGCCGCCCAGACCCAAGCCTCGACGTCGGCGGCCCCCAGGTGCAAGACCGACCTTCTCGCCCCCAGCGCCGCCGCCACGGGGGTCAAGAACGAGATAGTCGTCAACCTGAAGAACACCGGTTCCAGCACCTGCAGCCTGCACGGCTTCCCCGGCGTCCAGCTCATCGGCCCCGACGGCCTGGGCGACACCGGGCCCGACGCCGCCCGCACCGAAGCCTCCCCGTCCACCGTCACCATCGGACCCGGCGAGGAGACCCGCTTCCTGCTCCGCTACATCCCGGACACCAGCGGCTCCGGCAAGACCTACACCCGGCTCCTGGTCACCCCGCCCAACGACAGGGTCGGGGAGATCGTGAATCTCGACAAGCTGGCCTTTACCATCTCCGCCTCCAGCGGCAACGCTCCGGACGTCTACGTCGACCCGGTCGGCTACCACGTCGGCTCCGGCAAGTAGGCCCGGCGGCCACGTGCACAGGCAACACCCACCACCGACAGCCGGCGCTCCCGCTCAGCCGAACGCAGCCAGGGAGACCGGCCGCCACTGGCGCCAGGTGCTCAGACGCTCCTCGTAGAGAGCGGCGACGTCGGTGAAGGACTTGCCGAGGAAGATCCTCAGCGGGGGCCGCTCCGCATCGACGATCTGAAGAATCGCGTCGCGGGTCGCGCGCGGATCGCCCACCTCGAATTCCTGCGCAGTGGCCGCGTGGACTTCGGTGTAGTCCGGGTGGCGTGCACTGCGCCGTGCCCCGTGAGCCAGCCAGTCGGTGGCATAGGGGCCGGGCTCGACGTTGGTGATGTGGATGCCGAAGGCTGCCACTTCCTGCGCCAGGGACTCCGAAAGCCCCTCAAGAGCCCATTTGGAGGCGTGGTACGCGCCAATGCCGGGGAATGCGCGTACGCCTCCCTCACTGGTCACCTGCAGGATCCTTCCCGAGCGTTGCGACCGCATGAAGGGCAGCACGGCCTGCGTGACCCACATCGCGCCGAAGAAATTGGTCTCCAGCTGAGCCCGGAGGTCGTCCTCGTTCACCTCCTCGACCATGCCGAAATGCCCGTAGCCGGCGTTGTTGACCGCGATATCCAGCGAACCGAAATGCGAATGGGCGAGCTGCACCGCCTCATGCACCGCGGCGCGGTCGGTGACGTCGAGCCGGACCGGCAGTACCGCGTCCCCGTACCGCTCTACCAGAGGAGTCAGCCGGGTGACGTCCCGAGCCGTCGCCGCGACGTGATCGCCGCGTTCGAGTGCCGCTTCTGCCCACTCGCGGCCGAACCCCCTCGAACTCCCCGTGATGAACCACGTCTTCGCCATGACCAGTGCTCCCTGTGCGCGGATTGCCTGCTGTTGCTCCTCCATCGTGCTGCCGATACAGACATTCCGCCAACGAAGGTCTTTCATGGAAGACATGCGGTTTTGGAATGTGTATGTGTCAGGATGGCGGCATGGCCGACTTCACCCTCACCGGTCTCCGTGTCGTCCAGGCGGTGGTCGACACCGGATCGTTCACTGCCGCGGCCGACGCGCTCGGGTACACACAGTCGGCGGTGTCCCGTCAGGTTGCGGCGATGGAAGCCGCCGCGGGCGCACCGCTGTTCGTGCGGGGCGCACGCGGGGTGGCCCCCTCTCCCGCCGGCATGATGCTCGCCCGCCGAGCCGCGACGGCCCTCAACGAGATCGACGCCGTCAGCACGGACCTCGCCGGACTGCAGGACCACGTCACCGGACGAGTGGCCGTCGCGGCGTTCCCCTCGGCCGCCGCCGTGCTCGTCCCCAGGACACTGGCACGCCTGCGAAACGACCACCCGGGTCTGATCGTCGAGTTCGGTGAGGCGTCCTCACCCACCCAGCTCCGCCAACTCCGCGCTCACCGCATCGACGTAGCGGTGATCGGCGTGGGACCGGACCTGCCGACCTACGACTTCGAGGGCCTGCGCCGGGACCTGCTCCTTGACGGGGGCCTGCTGCTCGCCGTCCCTGCCGACCACCGGTTCGCCGGCCGCGGAACCATCCCGGTGACCGAGCTGAGGGACGAACCCTGGATCGTCGGCAAGGGCCTTCGTGACGACCCCCAGTTCGGCGCCTGGCCCACCCTCGACCAGCCGCGGATCGCCTACGCCGCCCGCGAATGGCCCACTCGCCTCGGCCTTGTCGCCGCAGGTCTCGGCATCGCGGTACTCCCCGAAGTGGCCGCGGCCGCGGTCCCCACCGGAGTCCACGTCGTCCAGGTCGACGACCCCACCTGGCTCGGCCGAGCCGTCGTAGCCGTCACGGTCCGCGACCGCTCTCCCGAAGTAACGACCACCGTGGCGGCACTGCGCCACGAGGCCGCACAACTTCGTGCGGCGCCATGACGTTCACTCCTGACGGGAGTGAGCGGCTCCTCAATGACGAATCCGAGACGACTGCGTCAGGGCGAGACGCTCTCATGCTGCTCGGTGTCCCGCCGACTGCGGTGCAGCTGGTCCGGGCGGGGGTTCTGAACGGTGCTGTACGCCGGTGAATGCAACCAGAACTGCAACCATGGAAGGGGAGCGTCATGGGTGCCTTAATCCCCCTTCTGCGACCAGGCCGCGGTGAGCGCGGTGACCGGGTCGCTGTCGGCTGGTGCCGCGGGCCACCATTCGCCGTCGTCGTCCTGGAGGTAGGGGTACCAGCGGGCGTCGGGGCCCAGACGCAGCTGGATTCCGTGGTGGGTGAGGGTGAGGCGGTTGCGCCAGGTTCTGAGGTGTGTGGGGGAGTCGGTCATCTCGGCGAGGGCCGCGTCCAGGGCGGCGCGGGTGGCCTTCATCACCGTCGGGTCGGGGGCGTAGGGCTGTTCGGCGACGGTGACGCCCGTGGGGCCGCCGTGGCGCCAGGCGCGGGTGAGGCGTGCGAAGGCAGTGGGGTTGGTGCCGGTGTTCTGGATCAGGTGGTGGAACCACTCGGGTCCGGGGTTGCTCGCGGCGATGCGGACGGCGTCCTGGTGCTGGGTCAGATGCAGGTCGGCGGTGTCGCCCGCGAGGAGCCGGGCGGCGCGCGCGGCGGCGTCGGCCATGAGGCGTTCCAGGTCCGCGACGGCCAGGCCGCTGCCGGACGGCGGCGCGACGGGCAACGCTGTGGTGTGGGCGGCGGGTTCCGGGAGTTCGGGCAGTTCGGGGGGCTCTTCGGCCCAGCGGGCGTACGCGGCGGCGGCCGGGATACCGGCCGGTGCCGGTGGGGCGGCGGTCTCCTGTGCTGCCGTACGGAGTGCGCGGAGCTGGGCGAAGACCTCCTCGCGACCGCGGCCACGCAGCGCGAAGAGCACGAACGGGTCGGTGTCGATGGTGGCGGCGATGGCGTAGCAGAGCGCGGCGGCGTGCTTGCAGGGGTGTCCCCAGTCGGGGCAGGAGCACTCCGGATCGAGCTCGGTGGGCAGTGGGAGCAGTGGGACGCCCGCGTGCCGGGCGTCGTCCACGAGTTCGGCGGGCATCTCGTCGTCGAGAAGTGCTGCGAGATGTCCGGCGCGGGCCGCGATCGTGTCGAGCAGGGTGTCCCACTGAGGGTCGGTGAGGACGGGCAGGTGGACCGAGGAGCGGTACGGGCTCGGGCGGCTGCCCTGGACAGCGGCATTGACCTTGCCCGGAGCGACGGTGACCGGGCCGACCATGCCTTTGCGGGCGTAGGTGCGTCCGCGCGAGAGCCGTCCGGCGTCCAGGGTGGAGTCCTCCAGGGCGGCCACCCATGCCTGGCCCCACCAGGTCGCGGCGAAGACTCGCTTGCCGCGGGCGGGCGCACGGCGCGGGCCAGGAACAGCGGGGCTCATGACTGCCTTCCCAGGGCGACGAGTTCGGCGAGGTCGGCGTCGGACAGTTCGGTCAGGGCTGCCTCGCCGGAGCCGACGACGGCGTCGGCGAGGGCGCGCTTGGCTTCGAGCAGCTTCGCCACCTTGTCCTCCACGGTTCCCTCCGCGAGGAGCTTGTGCACCTGGACGGGTCTGTCCTGGCCGATGCGGTAGGCGCGGTCGGTGGCCTGGTCCTCGACGGCCGGGTTCCACCAGCGGTCGTAGTGCACGACGTGAGTGGCGCGGGTGAGGTTGAGTCCGGTGCCCGCCGCCTTCAACGACAGCAGGAACACCGGCACTTCACCGCGCTGGAAGCGGTCCACCATCTCCTCGCGCCGCGCGACGGGGGTGCCGCCGTGAAGGAAGAGGGTGGGGATGCCGCGCTCGGCGAGATGCTTCTCCAGCAGAGCCGCCATCTGTTTGTACTGCGTGAAGACCAGTACGGATTCGCCTTCGGCGGTGATGGTGTCGAGAAGTTCGTCGAGCAGGTCGAGCTTGCCGGAGCGGCCCCGCAGGGGAGTGGGCCGGCGCAGGCTGTGCTCTTTCACGTACGGGGGCTCTTTCAAATACTGGGCGGGGTGGTTGCAGATCTGCTTCAGCGCGGTGAGCAGCTTGAGTACCAGACCGCGTCGAGCGATGCCCTCCGACTCCGCGATCCTCGCCATGGTCTCGCGGACCACGGCCTCGTACAGGCTGGTCTGCTCGGCCGTCAGCGGGACGACGTGGTCGGTCTCGGTCTTGGGCGGCAGCTCGGGCGCGATGCCGGGATCGGACTTCTTGCGGCGCAACAGGAAGGGACGTACGAGACGGGACAGGCGCTCGGCCGCCTCGGGATCCTCGCCCGCCTCGATGGCGCGGGCATGCCGGTCGCGGAATGCGTTGAGTGAGCCGAGGAGCCCGGGGGTGGTCCAGTCGAGCAGTGCCCACAGCTCGGAGAGGTTGTTCTCCACGGGGGTGCCGGTGAGAGCGACGCGGGCGCGGGCGGGCAGTGCACGCAGTTCGCGGGCGGTGACGGCGTAGGGGTTCTTGACGTGCTGTGCCTCGTCGGCAGCCACCAGCGACCAGGCTGTCTCGGCGAGCACTTCGCGGTCGCGGCGCAGCACCCCGTAGGTGACCAGGACGATCTCGTCTCCGGCCAGGTCCTTGAGGTGGCGGTCGCCGCCGTGGTAGCGGCGTACGGGGGTGAGCGGTGCGAATCTGGCGGCCTCGCGCTGCCAGTTGCCGAGCAGGGAGGCCGGGCAGACGACCAGGGTGGGGCCCGCGGTGGTGGGGTCGTTCTGGCGGTGCAGGTGCAGAGCGAGCAAGGTGATGGTCTTGCCCAGGCCCATGTCGTCGGCTAGACACCCGCCGAGGCCGAGGGAGCACATCTCGGCCAGCCAGGCCAGGCCCCGCTTCTGGTACTCGCGCAACGTGGCCTTGAGGGCGGCGGGCTGGGGCACGAGGGTGCGGGACTCGGGGTCGCGGATACGAGCGACCAGGTCGCCGAGCGCACCGACCGCAGTACAGGCGACCCGGTCGCCGTCCTTCCCCCAGCCTCCGGCCGGGGGGACCCCCATCTCGCTTCGCTCGGCCTCGCCGGTCAGCGCGGCGCTCAACGCCTCCATGGGGGTGAGCGGTTCCATCCGGCGGCGCTTGGCGCGGGCCACCAGCTTCGGGTCGGCGACCACCCACTGGTCGCGAAGCCGGACGAGGGGACGGCGTGACTCCGCGAGAGCGTCCATCTCGGCCTCGGTGAGCGGCTCGCCGCCCAGGGAGACCTGCCAGCGGAAGTCGAGGAGGGCCTCGGTGTCCAGCAGGCCGCCCGCGGCGGAACCGGGGGCGGTGCGCTGCCCGATCTCCGCGGTCGCGGTGAGCGCCTTGACCAGGTCGCGCGGCCAGTGCACGTCGACACCGGCCGCGCGCAGCGCGTCCGTGGCGTCCCCAAGGAGATCGAAGGCTTCGTCGTCGGTCAACCGGAGCTGATCGGGAGCGGCGTCGTCGAGCAGTCTCCGCAGCGGGGGCCAGGCGCGGGCGCCGCGGCGCAGGGCGAGAAGGGTCTCGGTCTCGGCGCGTGGGCCGAGCACCCGCTCCACTTCGGCCGGCTCGCTCCAGAGCCGTGCGGCCTCGATGACGAGCGCCGGGTCCGCCGCGGTGTGCAGCTGCAGGACAGCCCGGAACTGCCGTCGGCGTCCTTCGGGTACGTCGACACGCAGGGAGACACTGACCTCGGCGGTGAGCGCCGCCTGGGTCTCCTCTGCCCATTCACGCAAGGCGGGCACGGCACGGACCTCGCGCCAGGCGTACGGCAGCGCTCCCATGGCGAGCGGCGCGGCCGGCGTACGGACCAGATCATCGGCGATCGCGTCGCAGAACTGGCGTACCAGCGCAGCCGGTTCTGCGATCCGTACGGGAGCAGGACCTGGCTCGGGTAGGCAGTGGGCGTGTGGCGGGAAGGCGGCGGCCAGGGCGTCCAGTATCTGGCGCTGGGCGGCGGTGAAGGGACCCACCTGCCAGGTGTCGTAACCGGCGGGAGTGAGGGCGGGGTGGAGGCGGCCGTCGGCGAGCAGCCGCAGTGCGAAGCTAGTGGCGGCCTGCCAGGCGGCGCCGGAGGGATGCGTCGGCTCCGCATCGGCCAGGGCGGAGACAGCGACGGCGACAGGCACCGCGTAACCCTCGACCCTTCGCCGCCTGACCGAGCGACCATGCGGCAGGACCAGCTCCACCACCTCGGTCTCAAGGCCGGTGGGCGCCATACGGTCTCCGGCCGCTGCCCCGGTCGGCTTCCACAGCAGCAGCCGCCCGAGGCGGGCGGGCTCACCGGGCAGGAACACCGCCGCCCAGCCGGCGCCGAGCAGCTCCCTCACGAAGGCGGACGTTTCCTGCCGGGCCAGCGGCTGTGCGCCCCTCGCCCCCGTACTCGGCTCTCGTACGACGACTCGTGCCACTCTCTTCCGCCCTGTAGCTTGCCGGACCCTCCCCTGGGCCGTTCACTACCGAACCTCACCAGGCAATGTCACACGCTGGCAAGCGCGGGCCTTGGCTTGACTGCTGGCGACGGCGTCACGTCGAATACGCCGTTGCTGAACGCACCGGTCCTCAACCGTACGGTGCAGCGCTACGTTGAGGGCATGAGCTCCTGGGACCCAGCCACGCTGGAGGCGTTGATCGACGCCGCCACCGTCGACGCCTACGGCGAGGATGAGCAACTCACCGGCTTCTTCACGATGATCGAGGAGAGTCTTGCCGTGCCGTTCACCACGACTGTTCTCGGCGTCGAGGTGAGCGTGGGCGGTGTCGATCTGGCCGAGGACGGGCGCGTGGTCGCACGCTGCGCCCGGGGGTCGGTCCGACAGGACATCGGAATTCTGGACCTGCCGATGCCGGAACCCGCCCCCGAGGGCTGGCAATGGATCGAGGCGTACCGCTACTGGGCTCGCTGAACTGGCGCGTCGTACAGCCGCCGGCTGATCCCCTGCTCGACCGGACAGTCGCCGCGATTGCCGCTGACCGGACCGGCTGCGGGAAAAGGCAGCACGCAGCGCGCATACCACAGTATGCTTGCGGTATGGCTGACACCACACGCATCACGGTGACACTCCCCACCGAGCAGGTGGCGGAGCTCAAGAAGATCACGGACAACATCTCCGGCTACGTGGCCGAAGCGGTCGCCAGGCAGATCCGGCACCAGCTCCTGGGGGCCGACCTGCGCAGCCACACAGACGAGCACGGGGCCTTCAGCGAGGAAGAGCTGGCCGAAGCGCGGGCGCGGATCTTCGGTACGACGCAGGCCGCCGGCGGCGCGAGCGCCGCGTGAGCGGGCACATCGAGACCGTCGTCCTGGACAGCGAGGGGCTGTCGGCCTGGGTGGCGCAGGACCGGAAGGTTCTGGCGATGTTCCAGGTGTTCCACGACATGGGAGCGGACCTTGTCGTCAGCGCCAACACCATCGTGGAGGTGAGTCACGCCAGGGTGAACCTGCCCCGACTGCAATGGGCGCTCTCCCGGGTCAAGGTGGAGCCGGTCACGGAGACGGCGGCCAGGGCGGCGGCACAACTGCTCAAGGGCGCCGGCCTGCACGGACACGAGTACGCGATCGACGCCACCGTCGCGGAAGCGGCTTTGCGTCAGCCTGGCCCGGTCGCCATCCTCACGTCGGATGTCGATGACCTGACCCGGCTGTGCGGCAGCAAGGTCCGGATGATCGGGCTATGACCGCGACATCGTCCCGGGGCCATGGGCAGCTCCGTGTGGATTTTCGAGACAAGGTTCGCCGCAGGCCAACCATTGACGGGACGCCTGGTGGGGGCTCAGGGCGGCGACTGCCTCTTCGTCCACGCCGTTGAGGACGGCCAACTCAACGTGTGGGTCGTGGCGGCCGGTAACCGTCGTGACGTATCCCGTCAAATGTTCGTCTGGGGGTTCTGGGGTGTGCGGGGGCGTTCTGACCTGCAGTGCAGCCGACTCGGGTGGGGCTTCTGAATGCTGTCGTACGGCGGTGAACGCAACCAGGACCGCAACCACGGCTGACCTATTTGCCGGGTTCCGGGCCGTACCACTGGAGGGCTTGCCCGGTCACTGCGGCGATGCACTCGAAGTCGTGATCGCGGTGGAGCAGCGTGAGCCCCTGTAGCTCAGCGGTCGCGGCGACGACCAGGTCGACCGCTCCGGCACTTCGGTGTTTCCCCTGCTTGGTGAGGGCTTCCTGGACCTGCCAGGCACGGTCGTAGGCGCGGTCGTCGACGGGCACCCAGCCAAAGATCAGCCGCATGTCCTCGATGCCGCGCGTCCGGTCGGCAGTTGACCGTGCGCTGTAGAAGAACTCGAGCTCGGTGATCGGGCAAGTCGCGATCAGTCCGGCCGCGGCGGCCTGGTCCCAGCCATACTGTTCCGCTTCCCCGTGCATGAACCGCGCGAGCGCGCTGGTGTCGATCAGGAACTGGGCCGCGTTCACCGGCGGTAGTTCTCCTTGTTCTCGAACAGTTCCAGATCAAATGCGCCGTCGCCCGCCGCGGTCCGCAGCCGGGCGAGAGCCAAGGCGCGACGCCGGCTCTCCAGCACCTCGCGAAGCGCGGTGTTGACGGTCTCCTTCTTGGTGTTCGTCCCGAGGGCTTTGGCCACGTCCGCGACCAGGTCGTCATCCAGGTCGATGACCGTCCGACTCATATGCGCCTCCTGATATCAAATGTGGGGACAAGCATATCTCACAAGATGCCTTGCGGGATGGCGTCGGGCGCCTCGGCCTGGCCGCCGGATCGTACGCGGGCAGCACGCCGTGGTTGCGGGAGAGCGCGAAGGTGCGTTCCGTATCGCGCAGGTGACGCGAGGCATCGAGGCAGGGCGGGTCGAGTTCGCGGCGCACGCCTACGAGTACGGCACGGGCAGGCCCCCGATCGAGCCGGCACCGACGGGCGCACCCGCGCGCTTGACCTGGATGAGCTTCCTCAGTCGGAACCCGGGGGGACCACTGAACTGTGCTGGTCCGTGTCCGGTGGTCACGAGGGCGTGCCCCACCACGATCACGCGTTGGCCTGCGAAGTCGGCGGGGCTGCGGTACTCCACGGTGTGCAACTGGCGGCCCCCGAAGGCCGTTTGGCCGGGGACGGCGGGGATGAAAGGCCGCCACCAGGAGCCGGTCGCGCTGATCACCGCGCGGGCATGCCAGGTACCGGAGTCGCTCTCCACCCGCAGAAGTTGTCCGTCCCGGTGGACACTGGCGACGCGTACGGGGCGCTCGACGGGAAGTTCGTAGCGTTTCTCGTATTCGGCGAGGTACTCCACCACGTGTTGCGCGTCGGGGTACGTCTCGCCGCTCTGCGCCGGCATGAGGCGGCCGGGGAGCGAGGAGTACGCGGCCGGGGAGAACAGGCGTAGCGAGTCCCAGGTGTGCTGCCAGGCGCCGCCGGGTTCGGTCTGGGCGTCGAGGACGACGAAATCGAGGCCGAGGCGGCGCAGATGGTATCCGGCCGCGAGCCCCGCCTGCCCGCCGCCGATCACCACCACCTGCGTCCTGTTGGTCACTCGGCCGATCGCCCGCCCATGAAGATGAGGGCCACCAGCGCCAACCCGACCACGCCGCCGACGAGTTGCATGCCGATGAAGCCCGGGAGTGAACCCGGCGCGATGCCCGCGAAGGTGTCGGTGAAGGCGCGGCCGATGGACACCGCCGGGTTGGCGAAGGACGTCGACGAGGTGAACCAGTAGGCAGCACCGATGTACGAGGCGACGGCCACGGGGGCGAAGCGCAGCTGGTCGGTGCGGGCCAGGCCGAAGATCAGCAGGATCAGGCCGGCCGTGGCGACGACCTCGCCCAGCAGCAGGTGTCCCGCCGACCGGTCGTGCGTGGACCACTCCACCAGCGGCTTGCCGAACATCGCGTCCGCCAGGATCGCGCCCGCGATCGCGCCGACGATCTGCGCGGGTACGTACACCGCGGCCTCGCGGAGGGTGACCCCGGCGCCCCCGCGTCGCGCCGTCCACCACTCGGCCAGGGTGACGACCGGGTTGAAGTGCGCGCCGGAGACCGGGCCGAGCAGGAGGATCAGGATGCCGAGGCCGAAGACGGTGGCCGTGGAGTTGGCCAGCAGCTGCAGGCCGACGTCCTTGGTCAGTTCGGTGGCCTGGATGCCGGAGCCGACCACGACCGCCACCAGCAGCGCCGTGCCGATGAGTTCGGCGGCGGCGCGGGCGACCAGCGGGTTACGCGGCGGGGTGGCACCCGGCGCGGGCTGCGGCTCGGTGCCGGCGGCTATGGCGGACTCCCCGGTTCTGCCGTGCTCGGTGGCCTCGGTGGCGGTCAACAGGACTCCTCGGTGCAGCCGCCGGAGCGGCGGGGATCAGGGGCAGGACCGCTTGACGTTGTTCTCGGCGGTGGCGCGCGCGGTCTGAGCGAGGTCGGCGAACTGACCGGCGAGGGCGGCGATGACGTCGGGCTTGAGCCGGTAGTAGGTGAACCGGCCGCAGGGCTCTGTCTCTACGACCCCGGCCTCGCGCAGCACCTTCAGATGGTTGGAGAGGTTGGTCTGTCTGGCCCCTGTCTCCTCGACCAGGTGGGTGCTGCAGAGCGTCTCCTTGGCGAGCAGGGTGACGATCTGGAGGCGGAGCGGGTCGGCGAGGACCCGCATCAGATCAGTGTCGACTGACGTCAGCATGCGCTGATACTCTCACATCAGTGGTGACTGACACCACCGGGTGCTGATGTGTTCGTGCCCTCCTCTGTCGCCTGACAGGTGTCGCCTGGCAGGCGCGAGATCAAGAGAGACCTCCTGATGTCCGACAAGCCGTCTGTGCTCTTCGTCTGTGTCCACAACGCCGGCCGTTCCCAGATGGCCGCCGCGTGGCTGACCCACCTGGCCGGGGACCGTGTCGAGGTCCGCTCCGCCGGCTCCAACCCGGGCGCGGGCGTCAACCCGGCCGCCGTCGCGGCCATGGCCGAGGTCGGCATCGACATCTCCGCCGAGGTCCCCAAGATGCTCACGGTCGACGCGGTGAAGGAGTCGGACGTCTGCATCACCATGGGCTGCGGCGACACCTGCCCCGTCTTCCCCGGCAAGCGGTACCTGGACTGGCAGCTGGAGGACCCGGCGGGCCAGGGCGTCGAGGCCGTACGCCCGATCCGCGACGAGATCAAGGTGCTGATCGAGGGTCTGATCAAGGAGATCGCGCCGGAGCCCCAGGCATGAGCACAGCGACCGGCACGACCGCTGACATACGCAACGTCATCGTCATCGGCTCCGGCCCCGCCGGATACACCGCCGCCCTCTACACCGCCCGCGCCTCGCTGAAGCCGCTGGTCTTCGAGGGCGCGGTCACGGCCGGCGGCGCGCTGGTGCAGACGACCGAGGTGGAGAACTTCCCCGGCTTCCGCGACGGCATCATGGGCCCGGACCTCATGGACAACATGCGGGCCCAGGCCGAACGCTTCGGCGCCGAACTCGTCCCCGACGACATCGTCGAGGCCGACCTCACGGGTGCCGTCAAGACGGTCACCGACAGCGCGGGCACGGTCCACCGGGCAAAGGCCGTCATCGTCGCGACCGGCTCACAGCACCGCAAGCTGGGCCTGCCCGGCGAGGACGAGCTCTCCGGCCGGGGCGTGTCGTACTGCGCGACCTGCGACGGCTTCTTCTTCCGCGAGCACGACATCGTCGTGGTCGGCGGCGGCGACACCGCGCTGGAGGAAGCCACCTTCCTCTCCCGCTTCGCGAAGTCGGTGACCATCGTCCACCGGCGCGATGCCCTGCGGGCCTCCAAGGCCATGCAGGACCGCGCCTTCGCCGACCCGAAGATCTCCTTCGCCTGGAACAGCGAGGTCGCCGAGATCCACGAGGACGGCGGCAAGCTCGCCGGGCTCACCCTGCGCGACACCGTCACCGGCGAGACCTCCAAGCTTGCGGCCACCGGCCTGTTCGTCGCCATCGGCCACGACCCGCGCACCGACCTGGTCAACGGCCAGCTGGAGTTGGACGGTGAGGGCTACCTCAAGGTCGCCTCCCCCTCCACGCGCACGAACATCGTGGGCGTCTTCGGCGCTGGCGACGTCGTCGACCACACCTACCGCCAGGCCATCACCGCAGCCGGCTCCGGCTGCGCGGCGGCCCTGGACACCGAGCGGTACCTCGCCGCCCTCAGCGACTCCGACGCCGCGAGCGAGCCCGTCACGGCCGCCGTCTGACCAGCGACTGGAGCATTGTCATGGCTCTCAAGAACGTCACCGAGGACTCCTTCGAGCAGGACGTCCTCACCAGCGACAAGCCCGTCCTGGTGGACTTCTGGGCCGCCTGGTGCGGCCCGTGCCGACAGCTCGCCCCCTCCCTGGAGGCGATCGCCGCCGAGCACGGCGACAAGATCGAGATCGTCAAGCTCAACATCGACGAGAACCCGGCCATCGCCGCCCGCTACGGCGTGATGTCCATCCCGACGATGAACCTCTACAAGGACGGCGAGGTCATCCAGACCATCGTCGGGGCCAAGCCGAAGGCCGCCCTGGAACGCGAACTCGCCGACCACCTCGCCTGACGGACGACGCCTGCAGGGGCGCTCGGAGCGCCCCTCTCGACGTCCAGCGCCGCATGGTCGCAGACCTACCCGGCAGCCCCTCGTGAATTGACCTCCGCCGGCCGCATTGACAGCGGAGATTAGCTCAACGAAAATTGACTCAATGAACGTTGAGTGGTCTGCATCGGTGGTGGCGCGAGCGCAACGGCACGCGGCACTGGGAGAACCTGCGCGCCTGGCGATCATCGACCGGCTGTTGCTGGGCGACGCCTCTCCCGGTGAACTCGGCCAGGAACTGGGCCTGCCCAGCAATCTCCTGGCCCACCACCTCAAGCTGCTCGAACAGGTCGGCCTGATCGAGCGCTCCCGATCCGAAGGAGACCGACGGCGCACCTACCTGCGCCTGCGCGTCCAAGCCCTGGCCGACACCATGCCGACACCTTTGCGTACGGCGCCCCGCGTGGTGTTCGTCTGCACCCACAACTCCGCCCGCTCCCACCTCGCCGCAGCCCTCTGGAAGCGGCACAGCACCGTCCCGGCCGCCTCGGCGGGAACCGAGCCCGCGCAGTGCGTCCACCCCCGTGCTGTGGCGACCGCACGCAAACACGGCCTCTCTCTGGGCCCCGCCCATACCTCTCACATCGACGAGACGCTGCGCCCGGACGACCTCGTGGTCGCCGTCTGCGACAACGCCCACGAACAACTCGGCCCCCGGGTCCCCGACCGCCTGCACTGGTCGGTCCCCGACCCCACCCGCACCGGCACCGCCGACGCCTTCGCCGACGCCCTGAGTGACCTCGCCGACCGGGTCGACCGGCTGGCACCCGCCGTACAGCCTCCTGGAGGCAGCGATGACTGAGACCGCGCCCGTCCCGCACCGCAACCTGAGCATCGACCAGCAACTCGCCCTGCGCACCGCCGCCACCCACCTCAGCCGCGAGTTCGACGGCACCTTCGGCCAGGAGACCATCGAACGGTTCCTGCACACCAGCTACGACCAGTTCGCCGGCCGCAGCACCATCCCCAACTTCCTCCCGCTCATGGCCGAACGCTTCGCCCGCCAGCGCCTGCGCGCCCTGGCCAAGGTCGAAGGCCACCACACCGACGGCAAGCCCGTCGTGCTCTTCCTCTGCGTCCACAACGCCGGCCGCAGCCAGATGGCCATGGGCTTCTTCCAGCACCTCGCCGCCGACAACGCCGTCGCCTGGTCCGGTGGCTCCGAACCCGGCAACGAGGTCAACCCTGCCGCCATCGCCGCGATGGGCGAGCGCGGCATCGACATCTCCCGCGAGTTCACCAAGCCCTGGACCGAGGAGATCGTCCGCGCCGCCGACGTCGTCGTCAGCATGGGCTGCGGCGACGCCTGCCCCGTGTTCCCCGGCAAGCGATACCTCGAATGGACCCTGGACGACCCCGCAGGCCAGTCCGTCGACGACGTCCGCCCCATCCGCGACGACATCGAACGCCGCGTCCGCGGCCTCCTCGACGAACTCGGCGTCCCAGCCCAGCACTGACCACGCGCAGGGCGCACGGAGACCGGCCCCACACGACTCCGTGCCCTAACGGTGGTCGACCCCGCTTTTCGCGCAGGGGAGTAGCCGCGAACGCTTGACCTTCAAGTCGGGTCGAAGGTTTACCGTCGGACGTATGAAGACCTACCGGATCTCGCAGCTGGCGGATCTCTCCGGCGTTCCGGCCACGACACTGCGCTTCTACGAGGACGCCGGCCTGCTCCCCGCCGACCGGACGCCGGCTGGATATCGCCAGTACGGCGAGGACGCGGTGGAACGGCTGGAGTTCATCTCCTCGGCCAAGCTCCTGGGCTTGGCCCTGGACGAGATCCGCGAGCTCCTGGACGTACGCGAGGAAGGCGTGTGCGCCTCGGTACGGGCCCGAATGCTGCCACTGGTCGCCGCCCGGATCACGGAGACCGACGGCCGCATCGCCGAGCTGCGGGCGTTCAGCGGCCGTCTCGCCGGCGTCCACGCCGACCTGTCGGGCCCGGCACCCGAGGGCGCGTGCGGTCCGGACTGCGGCTGCACCACCACCACCACGGCGGCCCCGGCCCCCGGACCGGTCCCGGTGCTCCTGTCACCCACCCGCCCCGCACCGGAGCGGGAACCCGAACCGTGGCGCCAGGCCCCGGTGGCATGCACCCTGGGCGGTGCCGAGCTCGGTGAACGCACCGAGCAGTGGCGCACGCTGATCGCCAGGGCCGAGCGGCGCGAGGACATCCCGGACGGACTCCGGCTCACCTTCCCGTCCAGGGCCGACCTCGCCGCCGAAGTCGCGGCCCTTGCGGCGGCGGAGCAGGGCTGCTGTGCCTTCTTCGACTTCACCCTGCATCTGACCCCCGACGCCCTCCAGTTGGATGTCCACGCGCCCGAGAGCGCCGCCGGCATGCTGGCCGACCTGTTCGGAGTGACCGCATGACCACGCCTCCCTCTCCCCGCCCGGCCCGTCCGTGGGGCATCCTCGGCACCGGCACGGCAGCCCTCGCCGCCTGTGCGGTGTGCTGCGCGGGACCGCTCCTCGCCGTCCTGGGCGGCATCGGCGTCACCTCTGCGGTCGGGGCGCTGTGGATGCCCGTCCTCGCGGTGATGGCCGTGGCTGCCGGACTCGGCGTGCTCATGGTCCGACGACGGCGCAGGAAGGTGGCCTGCCGCACGGCCCCGGCCCTCACCGACCTCGGCATGCCCACCCTCGGCCGGGGTCCGGACGAGTCCGAGGGGGCGAAGAACGGGCGCTGAGGCACGGAACCGCCGGAGCCGGGAAAGGAGCAGTCCGGCGGCCTGTGAGGATGGGGCGGGGCCGTCTGTCGGCGGCCCCCGATACATACGAGGGAGCAGTTCGGGTGCCGCAGCAGCAGGGACCGCAGAGCCTGGTCGAGCGGATGGAACACCACCAGGTCGCGATCTACCTGGCGGCGATGGCCGCAGGCGCGCTCCTCGGCTGGGCCGCCCCCGAGGCGGGCCCGGGACTGGAGCACGCCATCAATCCCGTGCTCGGCGCGCTGCTGTTCGTCACCTTCCTCCAGGTTCCGGCGGCTGAGCTGGTCCGCTCACTGCGTGACGGCCGCTTCCTGTCCGCCGCACTGGTGGTGAACTTCGTGGTGGTGCCGCTGGTGGTCGCCGCGATGTTCGCGTTCCTGCCCTCCGACCAGGCCGTCCGCCTCGGGGTCCTGCTGGTGCTGCTGTGTCCGTGCGTGGACTACGTCATCGTCTTCTCCGGCCTGGCAGGCGGCAGCAACCGCCGCCTGCTTGCCGCTACCCCGCTGTTGCTCGTCGCGCAGATGCTGCTGCTGCCGGGGTTCCTGTTCCTCTTCATGGGCTCGGAACTGGCCGACATCGTCGAGGCCGGCCCGTTCCTCAAGGCGTTCCTGATCCTGATCGTCATCCCGCTGGCCCTGGCGTGGGCCCTGCAGGCATGGGCCGCCCGCCGCCCGGCCGGGCAGAGAGTCTCCGACGCGGCGACCACGACGATGGTGCCGCTGATGGCCGCCACCCTGCTCATCGTGGTCGCCTCACAGGTTCCCAAGCTCGACGACAGCCTCGCCGACGTCGCGGCGGTCATCCCCTTCTACATCGCCTTCCTGCTGGTCATGGCATTCGCCGGCAAGGCGGTGGCCCGCCTCTTCCGCCTCGAAGCCCCGGCGGGCCGCGCCATCGTCTTCACCGGCGCCACCCGCAACTCCCTGGTCGTCCTGCCGCTCGCCCTCGCCCTGCCCGACGACCTGGCCGTCGCCGCCGTCGTCGTGGTCACCCAGACGCTCGTGGAGGTCGTGGGCATGGTCACCTACGTCCGCCTGGTGCCCCGGCTGATTCCCGAACGGATCACGCAGCCGGACGAGCTGCCTGCCCGCCCCCTCTCATAAATGACGGGTGGCCTGATATCGGGTGGATCCTCGCCGCATACGGCGGGACCCTCGTTGCCGGGTCGATCGCCTGGGGCGTGGTCGCCGACGGCTACCGTGCCGCCGCCATGACGTCATCGGCGCCCCGGTATGCCCACCGGCATGGCCGCCATCATGTACGCCCCACGCGGATGATGGCCCACATGCGCATCCGCATCGAAGCCGTCGACCTTCCCGGCCGCACCTGCCCACCCGCAGCATTCGCCAGCGACGACGTTCCGGAATACCGCAACATCCACGTCGCCGTGCAACGCCGCGACCGTCCGGCTGAACTCCTCGACCCCCAGCCCGGAGACGCCGCCTCGGCGGATTGGACCCTGGAGTGCACCACGGCGGCCTCACCTGGCGGCACCGATGTGAAAGGGCCCTACGTTCAGGGCCGTCCAGGAGGCCGGTTCGTCTACCTGACGTGGGGCACCGTCGAGGACTCGGGCACCTTCACGATGTTCCGCCGCGCCAAACTCATGCTCGACGCCGTGCCCACCGAGGTACTCGAAGCCGCCACCCTCACCGGCCTGCTGGTGGGGCGCCTCGGACTGACCGACGCGCGCGGTGGGCCTCTGTGCGCGCGGGTCGTGCCACCGCGCATTACCTGGACCGCCGAATCCGCTGACGAGGACCGACCGTCACCGTGAACCGGATCACTGTTCGCCGAGATCCACCCCCGTCCGATCACAACAACTGAGACCAAAACTGAGACCACGCACGAAGAAGGGCCCCACCGCGAACGGTGGGGCCCTTCGACATCGTGCCCGGTGAGGCACTGGCGGAGGATACGAGATTCGAACTCGTGAGGGGTTGCCCCCAACACGCTTTCCAAGCGTGCGCCCTAGGCCACTAGGCGAATCCTCCGCCCCGAACATTACATGACCCTGGGGGGTGCTTACGAACTCGTTCGGACCCCCTGCGATCAGGTACGCTGGGCCTCAGCCCCTCACGCGGCGCTATCTGACTGAACTCCCCCAGGGCCGGAAGGCAGCAAGGGTAGGTTGGCTCTGGCGGGTGCGTGGGGGGTCTTCTGTATGCCCAGGTTGCGACGCCGGCATACGGGGTGAGGCGGGCGAGCGGGGTCGACTGTCAGTGGGGCCCGATATCGTCGTATGCGTGTCGTCCCTTGCGTTGTACCGCCGCTATCGCCCGGAGTCGTTCGCCGAGGTCATCGGGCAGGAGCATGTAACCGACCCGCTGCAGCAGGCGCTGCGGAACAACCGGGTCAATCACGCGTACCTGTTCAGCGGGCCGCGCGGCTGTGGCAAGACGACCAGTGCGCGCATCCTGGCGCGCTGCCTGAACTGCGAGAAGGGGCCGACGCCGACCCCCTGCGGTGAGTGCCAGTCCTGCCAGGACCTGGCGCGCAACGGGCCGGGGTCGATCGACGTCATCGAGATCGACGCGGCGTCGCACGGCGGTGTGGACGACGCACGTGACCTGCGCGAGAAGGCCTTCTTCGGGCCGGCGAGCAGCCGCTACAAGATCTACATCATCGACGAGGCCCACATGGTCACGCCGGCCGGCTTCAACGCGCTGCTCAAGGTCGTCGAGGAGCCGCCGGAGCACCTCAAGTTCATCTTCGCGACCACGGAACCCGAGAAGGTCATCGGGACGATCCGCTCCCGGACCCACCACTACCCCTTCCGGCTGGTCCCGCCCGGCACACTCCGCGAGTACCTCGCCGAGGTCTGTGGACACGAGAACATCCCGGTCGCCGACGGTGTGCTCCCGTTGGTCGTCCGGTCCGGCGCGGGTTCCGTACGAGACTCCATGTCCGTCATGGACCAGCTGCTGGCCGGCGCCGGTGCCGACGGTGTGACGTACGCCATGGCCACCTCTCTCCTCGGCTACACCGACGCCTCGCTGCTCGACTCCGTGGTCGAGGCGTTCGCCTCCGGGGACGGAGCGGCGGCCTTCGAGGTCGTGGACCGGATCATCGAGGGCGGCAACGATCCGCGCCGTTTCGTCGCCGACCTACTCGAACGACTGCGCGACCTGGTGATCCTCGCCGCCGTTCCGGACGCGGCGGAGAAGGGGCTCATCGATGCCCCTGTGGACGTGGTCGAGCGTATGCAGGCCCAGGCCGGTGTCTTCGGCGCCGCCGAACTCAGCCGCGCCGCCGACCTGGTGAACGACGGACTCACGGAGATGCGTGGCGCGACCTCGCCCCGGCTCCAGCTGGAACTGATCTGCGCGCGCGTGCTGCTTCCCGCCGCGTACGGCGACGAGCGCTCGGTCATGGCCCGGCTCGACAAACTGGAACGCGGAGTCAACTTCTCCGGCGGCCCCGCGATGGGCATGGGCGGCGCCGGCATCCCCATGGGGTACGTGCCGGGACCGGGTACTAGTCATGGTGGTCCCGCCGCGTACGAGGGCACGGCACCCGGCGGTCCCGTGGGCGCGCCGGTTCCGGCGGGCGGCGCAGTCGCGGCCGCCCGAGCGGCAGTGCGCGGCGACGCGCAGGGCATGCCTGACCTCCCCGGTACGGCGGACAGGGCCGGAGTGCCCGCCCCGCACCCTCAGCCGCAGGCACCGGCAGCACACGCAGCACCGGCGGCACCGGCAGCGCAGCCTCCCACGCCGACTCCGACGCCGCCCTCGGCTCCAGCCGCCCCCGCCCCGGCTGCCCCCGGCGCCTGGCCCACCGCGACGACCGCGGGCAGTGGCCGACGCCCTGGCGGCTGGCCCACGGCGACACCCGCAGGCGGCGGACAGCCCCCGGCGGCCAACCCCGGCCCGGCGCCCGCCGCACCTGCCCCAGCGGCGGCCTACGCCTCGCCCCAAGCCCCGGCTCAGGCCCCCGCCGCGCAGGCGGGTGCCCCCGTGCCCGGCGGCCTCGACCCCCGCATGCTCTGGCCGAACATCCTGGAGTCGGTGAAGAACCGCCGCCGGTTCACCTGGATTCTGCTGAGCCAGAACGCCCAGGTCACCGGCTTCGACGGCACCACACTCCAGCTGGGCTTCATGAACGCGGGCGCGCGGGACAACTTCTCCAGCAGCGGCAGCGAGGACGTGCTGAAGCAGGCGCTGGCGGAGCAGTTCAACGTCCAGTGGAGGATCGAGTCGGTCGTCGACCCGACGGGCGGCGGCCCGGCAGCGCCCCCGGCGACCGGAGGCTACGGCGGAGGCGGTTCCTCCGGTGGTTACGGAGGCGGCGGCGGGGCCGGCGGTAGCGGTTACGGCGGCGCGGCCACGACGCCCGCCCCCCACCAGCAGCAGCCGGCGTCCCCGCCCCCCGCACCGGCCGCCCCGCAGGCATCCGGTGCCCCCCGCCCCCAGGCCTCCGCCGCCCCGGTCCCGCAGCCCTCGGCCCCGGAACCCCCACCCATCGCCCCCGAGGACGACACCGCCGAGGACGACGATCCCGACCTGGACGAGTCTGCCCTCTCCGGTCACGAAATGATCGTGCGTGAGCTGGGGGCGACAGTGTTGGAAGAGTTCTCCAACGAGTAGCCCCCGCATTTCCAGCCCGTCCGGCGTTTGAGGACAAGGCCCGTTCAGGGCCGGAGCGGGGGTCTGGGGGCGCAGCTCCCAGGGAGGGCCCGCACCGGCACCGGCGAGCAGTACACCCCGACCACTAAGCTGACCCCCGTGAAGGTCCTCCTCATCGGTAACGGCGCCCGCGAACACGCCCTGTGCCGCTCCCTGTCCCTCGACCCCGACGTCACCGCGCTGTACTGCGCCCCCGGCAACGCCGGCATCGCCGAGGTCGCCGAGCTGCACCAGGTCGACCCCCTCGACGGCAAGGCCGTAGCGGCGCTGGCCGTGGAGCTGGGCGCCGACCTGGTCGTCGTAGGGCCGGAGGCGCCGCTCGTCGCCGGGGTCGCCGACGCCGTGCGCGAGGCCGGCATCCCGGTCTTCGGCCCCTCCGGGGAGGCCGCGCAGCTGGAGGGCTCCAAGGCCTTCGCGAAGGACGTCATGGCGGGAGCCGGCGTCCCCACGGCCCGCTCCTACGTCTGCACGACGCCGGAGGAGGTCGACGAGGCCCTCGACGCCTTCGGTGCCCCGTACGTCGTGAAGGACGACGGACTCGCGGCCGGCAAGGGCGTGGTGGTCACCGCCGACCTCGCGGAGGCCGCCGCGCACGCGAACTCCTGCGACCGTGTCGTCATCGAGGAGTTCCTCGACGGCCCCGAGGTCTCCCTCTTCGCGATCACCGACGGTGTGACGGTCGTCCCGCTCCAGCCCGCCCAGGACTTCAAGCGCGCGCTGGACGACGACGAGGGCCCGAACACAGGCGGCATGGGCGCCTACTCGCCGCTCCCCTGGGCGGACCCCAAGCTGGTCGAAGAGGTCCACCAGACGGTTCTGCAGCCGACGGTCGACGAACTGCGCCGCCGCGGCACCCCCTTCTCCGGGCTCCTCTACGCGGGTCTCGCGATCACCTCGCGCGGCGTCCGTGTGATCGAGTTCAACGCACGTTTCGGCGACCCGGAGACCCAGGTGGTCCTGGCCCGCCTCAAGACCCCGCTGGCCGGGATCCTGCGCGCGGCGGCCAACGGCACCCTCGCCGACCTGGAGCCGCTGCGCTGGAGCGACGACGCGGCGGTCACCGTGGTCATCGCCTCGCACAACTACCCCGGCACCCCGCGCACCGGCGACCCGATCACCGGCCTCGCAGACGTGGCCGCCGAGGACGCCCCGCACGCGTACGTCCTGCACGCCGGGACGAAGCACGACGGCGACGCGGTGGTGAGCGCCGGCGGCCGGGTGCTCTCAGTGACGGCGACCGGCAAGAACCTGAGCCAGGCCCGCGACCGCGCGTACACCGCCCTCGGCCGCATCCGTCTGGACGGCTCCCAGCACCGCACGGACATCGCCGCGAAGGCGGCGGCCGGCGAGTAGGCGGCAGGGGAGCAGACCTCTCCCGCCGATGAACCTCCCGGGCCCCGCAGCCGTCTAAGGATGCGGGGCCCACGTGTGTTCGCGGCGCCTCCGCAGGCCTCGGGAACCTCTCCCAGCTGCTACTTCGTCGTCGCCGTGTGTCATCCACCTCTCCCCAGAGCCATTCCATCGAGTGACCGATCCCCCATCCGGCTGACGAGGACCGGGCCCCCAACTATGGTGCGGCGCAAGCGTTCCGGCACTTGGCCCACCGGCATTGCGATGTCAGTGGCGGGTGCCACAGTGGGGGAGTGAGCAACGTCAGGGCGAGCAACGTCACGGTGTGCGGAAAAGGTAGGGGGTGACATCCGGTCGTGACCGGTATGGGTGTGGAGGCGGGCGCGCAGGTCGCGCGTTCCCGGGCCCTCGCCGTGCTGCGTATCCGCAGCAGGGCCCTGGCCGTCGCCCTGCTGCCCGCGGCCGTCGCCGTCGTGCTGCTGGCAGGCGGCTCCACCGACCACCTCGTGGGCGGCGGCTGGCACCTCGCCCGCTGGATCACGAGCGTCGCCGCACTCGTCGTACTCCTTGCGGCGGCCGGTGTCGCCCTGGTCGTGGCCCGCGCCCGCCCGGCCATGAGCCCCACGGTCCCGATCGCCGAGGAATCGGCCCTGGACCTCTACCACCTGGTGCGCGACCTGGCCGACCGCCTCGGCGTCCCCGCGCCCTCCGCGATAGCGCTCACACCGGACTGCGACAGCTGGCTGGAGGACCGCACCCACCGCGCCCACGCCCCGCCCCAGCCGGAGGGCCGGGACGAGATATCAGGCGTACGCGGCCTGCGCTCTCCCCTCCAGGGGCAGCGGCGTCGTACGGCGGCGACGGCATCGCCCGTCCTCGTCATCGGCTCGCCGTTCCTGTGGTGGATGCGGGTCGGCGAGCTGCGCGCGGTCCTCGCCCCGGTCGTCGCGGGTACGGGACCGTCCGCGCACCCAGACATCGCGGCGGCCCGACGCTTCGTCCGCGGCCTGGACGCGGCGGTGGCCGTGGCCGCAGCGCCCCGGCGTGACCCCGTGTCCCGGGCGGCGCTCGCGGGCGTCGGCTGGGTGGCGAGGCTGCTGCTGCGCAGCTGTCGGGTGCACGCGTCCGAGATGGAGCGCGGGGTCGCGGCGGCCGCCGCCGAGCGCGCACAGGCTGTGGACTACGGACTGCGGATCGTCGCCCAGGAGCAGGTCGGCCTGGCGTACGCGGGCTGGGACCGGCTGCTCACCAGGGTCGCCCTGCCGGCCTGGCGGATGGGCCGTTGGCCGGCCCGGCTGGACGCCGGCGTCGTCGCGGCGCTCACCGAACTGTCCCGCCGCGACCGGCTGGCCGAGGGCTTCACGTCCCGGCTGGGCGAACGCCCGGCCTGCGACCTCCTCGAAGAGCCCGGCCTGGTCGACGAGGCGGCCTCCCTGCTCGCCGCCCGCCTCTTCCACGGGGGCCCGGCCGAGACCGGCCCGGACTGGGCGCCGGTGGACTGGCACGAATACCCGGACGAGGTGGTCGACCGGAAGTGGCGTGCCGACGCGGCACGCCTCCACCGGGTCCTGGACGCCCTGGACGCCCGAGGTGTCCACCGCACCCCGGCTTCCACGCCCCAGGACCCCGACGCCCCGACCCTGTCCCGCGTGATGAACCACCTGACGACACCCCAGCCCCCGGCAACGGAGACAACGGCGCGGGAAGCGGCGACAGCGACGGCGACGGCGATGGCGAAGGACGAGAACGAGAACGAGAACGAGTACGAAAACGAGAGCGAGAGCGGCACCGACAGCGACAGCGAAAAGGCGTACGAGAACGACTACAGCGGCGCAGACGACTACAGCGACGCGGACGACGAGCCGGTAGGTAGTGAGCGCGGCGAGGCTCTCGCCGCTCAGCTCAGCGCCGAGGTCGCCCGGGAGGAGGCTGCGGCGCCGGTGGGCGGACAGCAGACCTCTGCGGGGCTGACCGGCCAGGGCCCGGACACGGCCCTCTGGGACGAGGGCTCGCTGCCGCTGTTCCCCTTGCAGCCCCCGCGTACGGGCCGCGAACTGCTCGCCGATCACGTCACCGCGATGGTCTGCTGCGCGGCGATGGACACGGCGGGCGCGGCCCCCGGCCTCGACTGGCTCGACGGCCCCTCCCTCCTCCTGAACGGCGAACGGGCGGCCGACCTGGGCCCCAAGGTCCTGACCCTCATAGAGACGGGCGACCCGGCCCCTCTGGAGGCATGGCTCCGCACGACCGGAGTACGCCCGGAGAAGCCCGTACGCCTGGTGTGACACGAGGGAGCCTCGCTCCCCCGCCCGGCGAGAGCGAAGGCACGATCGAGGGCGAGGAAACCGGTCGGACCCCTCCCTTCCGTTTACAGTCAATTCGCGACGAACGGTGACGGAGTGCGTGCGTAATGTGATGTGCTGGGGACCGAACACGCTCATGGCAATCGCACGGGACATAAACAGCTGACGGGGGAGCCAGGGAGGGGAGCAGTCATGGGGTCGCAGCCGATCCGCCGCTGGGAGTCAGGAGCCCTCGCGCACGCCGTCACGGACCCCTTCGGTCTGGGTCCGGTTCCCTGGCTCCGGGGCAGCGAGACCTATTTCGGCGACACGGGTCACGTGGTCCCCTGGTACGTCGACCCCTTAGACCCAACACCGACCGCCGGCCCCACCGCGCGGCCCGGTGACGCCAGAATCCCCGGCCCCCGTACCGCCCGTACGTCGCGCACCGCGCCCTCCTCCACCGGCGGCCCCCGCGCCGCCGACGACGTGCGCCGGCAGATCAAGGGGTTCGCCTCCACCGGTCCCGTCTCCCCCGGCGAAGCCATCGACTTCCACATCACGGTCGACCCGCCGCAGGAGTTCGCCGTGGACATCTACCGCATCGGCCACTACGGCGGTGACGGCGCCGCGAAGATCACCACCAGCCCCCGTCTCTCCGGCATCGTGCAGCCCCCGCCCCTCACCGCCGACCGCACCGTCTCCTGCCACCACTGGTGGCTCTCCTGGCGCCTGCAGATCCCGACGTACTGGAACATCGGGGCGTACGTCGCCGTACTCACCACCGGCGACGGCTACCGCTCCCACATCCCGTTCACGGTCCGCGACAACCATCCGGCGGACCTGCTGCTCCTCCTGCCGGACGTCACCTGGCAGGCGTACAACCTCTACCCGGAGGACGGCCGCACCGGTGCGAGCCTCTACCACGCCTGGGACGAGCACGGCCGGCTCCTCGGCGAGTCCGACGCCGCGACGACCGTCTCCTTCGACCGGCCGTACGCGGGCGCCGGTCTCCCCCTCCACGTGGGCCACGCCTACGACTTCATCCGCTTCGCCGAGCGCTACGGCTACGACGTCGCGTACGCCGACGCCCGCGATCTGCACGCCGGCCGCGTCGATCCCACCCGATACCGGGGACTGGTCTTCCCGGGGCACGACGAGTACTGGTCCGCGCCGATGCGCCGCACCACGGAACTCGCCCGCGAGAGCGGCACGTCCCTCGTCTTCCTCTCCGCCAACACCATGTACTGGCAGGTGGAGCTGGGCCCGTCGCCGTCCGGTGTCCCGGACCGCCTCCTCTCCTGCCGAAAGCGCCGCGGCCCCGGAAAGCCGGCCCTGTGGCGCGAAGTCGACCGTCCCGAGCAGCAGTTGATCGGCATCCAGTACGCGGGCCGGGTCCCCGAGCCCACCCCCATGGTCGTCCGCAACGCCGACCACTGGATCTGGGAGGCGACCGGCGCCCACGACGGCGACGAGATCGACGGAATGGTGGCCGGCGAGGCCGACCGCTACTTCCCGCGCACCCAGCTCCCCGAGCACGACGACCGCGTCCTCCTGGCCCACTCCCCGTACGCCGACAGCGAAGGCGCCCTCCGCCACCAGGAGACCTCGCTCTACCGGGCCCCCTCGGGTGCCCTGGTATTCGCGTCCGGAACGTTCGCGTGGTCCCCGGCCCTGGACCGTCCCGGGCACGTGGACGCCCGGGTCCAGCGGGCCACCGCGAACCTCCTGGACCGCATCTGCAAACGGGACTGAACGCCCTGACCGGCCCCCTTCTCCAAGACCCTCCCCACGACCCCCGGCGAATCGCACTCTCCGCATACGGGAGAATCGAGCCACTTGGTCATCACCACGGGGAGGAACCGTGTCCGGATTCGTAGAAAAGCCCGAGCCCCTCCAGGTTCCGGGTCTGGTGCATCTGCACACCGGCAAGGTGCGCGACCTGTACCAGAACGAGGCGGGCGACCTCGTGATGGTCGCCAGCGACCGCATCTCCGCCTTCGACTGGGTGCTGCAGACGGAGATCCCCGACAAGGGCCGCGTCCTCACCCAGCTCTCGCTCTGGTGGTTCGACCAGCTCGCCGACCTGGCCCCCAACCACGTCCTGAGCACCGAACTCCCGCCGGGCGCCCCCGCCGACTGGGCGGGCCGCACCCTGATCTGCAAGTCCCTGCGCATGATGCCGGTGGAGTGCGTGGCCCGCGGCTACCTCGCCGGCTCCGGCCTCACCGAGTACAACGACTCCCGTACGGTCTGCGGCCTGGCACTCCCCGAGGGCCTCACCGACGGCTCCGAGCTGCCCGCCCCGATCTTCACCCCGGCCACGAAGGCGGCGGTCGGCGAGCACGACGAGAACGTGTCGTACGAGGAGGTCGTCCGCCAGGTCGGCGCCGAGTCCGCCGCCGAGCTCCGCCAGGCGACCCTCGCCGTCTACTCCCGCGCCCGGGACATCGCCCGTGAGCGGGGCATCGTCCTGGCGGACACGAAGTTCGAGTTCGGGTACGAGACCACCGAGGACGGCGAGAAGCTGGTCCTCGCCGACGAGGTCCTCACCCCGGACTCGTCCCGCTTCTGGCCAGCCGACCAGTGGGAGCCGGGCCACGCGCAGCCCTCGTTCGACAAGCAGTTCGTACGGGACTGGCTCACGTCCTCGGAGTCCGGCTGGGTCCGCGCCAGCGAGCAGCCCCCGCCGCCCCTCCCGCAGCACGTCACCGACGCGACCCGCGCGAAGTACATCGAGGCGTACGAGCGTCTGACGGGCCTGAGCTGGACGTAGTGCACGAAAAAGACCCCGGTCCAATGGACCGGGGTCTTGATCTGGAGCGGACGACCAGGTTCGAACTGGCGACCTCAACCTTGGCAAGGTTGCGCTCTACCAACTGAGCTACGTCCGCATCGCGTCCCGGTACGTCTCGTACGAGCCGTACGTGCCGTGGCGCGACGCCAACTATACCCAACCCCGAAGCCGTGCGAGCCGCACTGCCGCATGCCGGTTCTCCGCCCCGAGCTTCGACACGGCCGACGACAGATAGTTCCGTACGGTCCCCTGCGACAGCGCGGCCCGTTCCGCGATCTCCGCGACAGGTGCGCCGTCGGCGGCGAGTTCCAGCACCTCGGCCTCGCGTGCGGTCAGCGGCGAGTCCCCGGCGGAGATCGCGTCGGCGGCCAACTCGGGGTCGACGTAACGGTTTCCGGCGTGCACGGTTCGGATGATCTCGGCGAGCCGCTGGGCGCTGACCGTCTTGGGGACGAACCCGCGCACACCCGCCGCAAGCGCCCGCTTGAGATGCCCGGGGCGGCCGTGACTGGTCACGATCAGCACGCGGCACTCCGGCAGTTCCGTGCGCAGCGATGTGGCGACCTTCACACCGTCCGCGCCGGGCATCTCAAGATCGAGGACCGCGACGTCGGGCCGGTGCGCCCGGGCCATGGCCAGCGCCTCGGGCCCGGTGGCGGCCTCGGCGACGACCACGAGATCGTCCTCCAGCCCGAGCAGCGCGGCCAGCGCACCCCGGATGAGGTGCTCGTCGTCGGCGAGCAGCAGCCGTACACCGCTCATGAGGCGACCCCGCTCACAACACCCCTCGCACCGGGCTCCGCCCCGTCCTCCGCAGGCAGGGGCACCGTGGCGACCACCCGAAACCGGTCCGCGCCCGCACCCACGACCCCCGCCTCCAGCCGCCCGTCAACAGCAGCCAGCCGCTCCCGCAACCCAACAATCCCGGACCCCGCCCCCGCCCCGGAACCCCGCCCGGAGCCATCACGGGAGCTCCGCCCGGAGCCTCCATCTGAACCCCCGCCGAAGCGACCCCCGGAACCCTCACCCGAGCCCCTACCCGAGCCTCCGTCTGATCCTCGACCGGAACCTCCGCCGAAGCCCTCACCCGAGCCTCCGTCTGATCCTCGACCGGAACCTCCGCCGAAGCCCTCACCCGAGCCCCCACCTGATCCTCGACCGGAACCTCCGCCGAAGCCCTCACCCGAGCCCCCACCTGATCCTCGACCGGAACCTCCGCCGAAGCCCTCACCCGAGCCCCCACCTGATCCTCGACCGGAACCCCCGCCGAAGCCCTCACCCGAGCCCCCACCTGATCCTCGACCGGAACCCCCGCCGAAGCCCTCACCCGAGCCCCTATCGGAGCCCCCGTCTGAGCCCCCACCTGAACCCCGACTGGAACCTCCGCCGAAGCCCTCACCCGAGCCCCTACTGGAATCACGCCCGGAGCCCCCGTCCGAACCCTCACCCGAGCCCCCACCTGAACCCTCACCCGAGCCCCCGCCGAAGCCCCGACCGGAACCCCCACCGCCCCCAACCCCGTCGTTCTCCACAGTCAGCACCACGACCCCCTCACCGACCCGAACCTCCACCCCGCACCACCCGGCATCCCCGTGCCGCAGCACGTTGGTCGTCGCCTCCCGGACCACCCACCCGAGCGCCGACTGCACCTCACCCGGCAGTCCGGCCGCTTCGCCGGTCACCTCGCACGAGATCCCTGCGGCAGTCAGCACGCTCCGCGCGCCCAGGAGTTCCGCACCGAGGTCGGCCTCGCGGTACCCACGTACGACATCCCGTACCTCCCGCTGCGACTCACGTGCGATCCGCTGCACCTCGATCATCTGGTCCACGGCCTCGGGCCGTTCGCGCCGGGCGAGCTGTACGGCCAGCTCGCTCTTGAGCGCGATCACCGCCAGGTTCCGCCCCATCACGTCGTGCAGATCGCGCCCGAACCGCAGCCGTTCCTCGGCGACGGCGAGCCGGGCCCGGGTCTCGCGGGCCTCGTCGAGTTCGTAGACGGCGGTGAGCAGCCAGATGGAGAAGGCGAAGGTGAGCGAGACGAACCCGCCGCCGAGCAGTACGGCCAGCCCTGTGCCGAGGGCGGCGCCCACCGGGAGGCCCAGTGCGAGGGCCAGGGCGACCGAGCCCACGGCCAGCCCGGCCACCAGCGACAGCATCCGCAGTCTGCTGCGCAGGCCGAGGGTGAGGGTGCCGGCCCCGAAGGAGACCACTCCGGCGAACAGGCTGCCGGCGACGGTCTTCGTGTCGTCGCCCGCCGGTCCGTGGGCGGCCAGGACGAGAGCCGCGATCCCGATCGCCGCGGTGACCACGCCGAGCGCGGCCGACAGCCGCAGCGGCTGTTCCCGGGTCCTGCGGACCCAGTCCAGTGCCCGGGACGCGGTGACCGCGCAGAGCCCGGCGTGCACGCACACCAGCGCGAACAGCCAGGGCGCGAGCCCCGCTCCAGCCTGCCCGAGGACGGGCAGTCCGATCGCCGTGATCTCGACGAAGGGGAACAGATGGAACGACCAGCGCGTGTACGTCTCCACCTTCGCCGGTGTGCTCTTGCGCCCCCACCAGTTCAGCGGCCTCGGCCTGTCCATGTCCCCGTGCCCCCCGCTGTCCACTACCGCCGCGGTTCCCAGCGGAACCACCGCCGTACAGCAAACACCGACAGCACGGTCCAGGCCAGGCCGGTCAGCAGGGCGCCCACGACGTCGTGCGCCGAAAGGTCGCCGGTCCAGGCGCCGCGTACGAGGGTGATCGCCGGCGTCAGCGGGAGCAGCTCGCAGAACGAGGCGAGCCGGTCGGGCAGCATCTCCAGCGGGACGGTGATCCCGGAGCCGACGAACGAGAGGAGCATCAGCGGCAGCGAGGTGACCTGCGCGCTCTCGGTGGTCCGGCTGAAGCTGGCGGTGAGAGCAGCCAGCGCCACAGCTGTCACCAGGCCCAACAGCAGTCCGATGACGGCGAGTTGGGGTGCCGACGGGGCGCCGAGATCGAGTACGACACTGCAGCCGATGGCCAGCAGCAGACACTGTACGAGGCCGGTCGCGACCGCCGGGAGCGCCGTCCCGGTGAGTATCTCGACGTCGCCCAGCTCACCGGTGCGCAACCGCTTGAGGACGAGTTCCTCGCGCCGGGCGACGAAGGCGCCGATGAGGGCCGCGTACACGGCGAAGAGCAGCGAGAAGCCGACGGCGGCGGGCAGGACGAGCGTCCCGACGCTGAGCCCGGCCTCCTTCAGGTCCCCTTCCGGGACGGCCGACCGCACACTGACGGGCAGCACCAGCGGCACGAACAGGGCGGCGACCAGCGTCCCCTTGTTCCGCAGGAACAGCGTCGCCTCGGCCCGAGCCAGGGCCCGCATCCGCCAGGCGGGAGTCGTACGACCGGTCCCGCGACCGGTACCGGCAACCGCACTCATGCGACACGCTCCTCGACCGCGACGGGACTCTCCATGCCTGCCGACGCCTCCCGGGCGATCCGCAGAAACGCCTCCTCCAGCGAGGCCGACCGCACGTCCAGCCCCCGCAAGGTGACCCCGGCCTGCTCCGCCCACACCAGCAACCGCGTTGCCGCGCGCTGGAGTTCATGGGTACGCAGCCGTACGACGCGCCCCTCCTCCTCGTAGCCGCTCACGCCGAGCGAGCCGAGCGGCGGCAGGTCGCCCACGAAGTACCCCGAGGGCAGTTCGAAGGAGATCCGGGACGGCTGCGAGGCGGTCACCTCGGCAGGTGTTCCGGCGGCGGCGATGCGCCCCTCGTGGAGGATGGCGAGCCGGTCGGCGAGGTCCTCCGCCTCCTCCAGGTAGTGCGTGGTGAGCAGCACGGTCGTACCGCCGGCGCGCAGTTCCCGTACCAACTCCCAGGTGGCGCGGCGCCCTTCGGCGTCGAGGCCGGCCGTCGGTTCGTCGAGGAACAGCACCTCGGGGTTGCCGAGAAGCGCGAGCGCGAGGTCGAGGCGCCGCCGCTCACCGCCGGACAGCTGCTTCACGCGTACGTCGGTCCGCCGCTCCAGCCCGACGAGCGCGAGGGCCTCCGCCTCGGGCCGCGCCCCGCTCGTGCACCCGGCCCACATCCGCGCGGTCTCGCCGACGGTCAGCTCGGACGGGAAGCCGCCCTCCTGGAGCATCACACCCGTACGCGGCCGTACGACGGCCCGCTCGGTGTACGGATCATGGCCCAGCACCCGTACGCGTCCCCCGGCCGGCGCCGCCAGCCCCTCCAGCAGCTCGACGGTCGACGTCTTGCCCGCGCCATTGGTGCCGAGCAGGGCGAAGACCTCCCCGCGGCCCACGGAGAACGACACCCCGCGCACCGCCTCGAACCCGCCCCCGTACACACGCCGCAGGTCAGTGACCTCAATCACGTGTCCGTGTTCCTTGGTTTCCATGCCTTCAGCATCTCGGCCGGAAGGAGGGGAGGGCAGTGCGTGGTGTCATCACCGCACATGACAAATGTCAGACGACCGTGAACCGCAGGGCTGCACGAAAAAGACCCCGGTCCAATGGACCGGGGTCTTGATCTGGAGCGGACGACCAGGTTCGAACTGGCGACCTCAACCTTGGCAAGGTTGCGCTCTACCAACTGAGCTACGTCCGCATTGCCTCCAGTCGGCTTTCACCGACTGGCGCGGGCACCAGCCTACCTGATCCACAAGAGTGGTCAGACCGGCGGTGCAGAGCGGGTGACAGGAATTGCACACTGCGCCTTCCCCCTGGAAGGGGGATGTTCTACTACTGAACTACACCCGCAAGCCTCCGTGGGTCCGGCCTTTCGGCCTTGCCCCTCGGCGTGTTCCAGACTCTAGCTGATCAGCGGGGGGTCAACGCAAGTCGGTTGTACCGAGGGGCTCCTGAGGCGCAGCGGGGCCGCCGCCGGGGTCCTGCCGGGCTACTACTGGGCGGCGGTGAAGGCCTCGTACACCTTCTTGGGGATGCGCCCACGGGTCGGCACGTCGAACTTGTTGGCGAGGGCCCAGGCCCGGACCGCCGACGGGTCGGGGGCGACCTCCGTCTGCTTGTAGGCCTTGCCGGAGCGCGACCGCTTGCGGCCGGCCTCCATGTACGGCTCCAGTGCCTTACGCAGTTTCTTGGCATTGGTTTGATTCAGGTCGATCTCGTACGACTTGCCGTCAAGTCCGAAGGCGATCGTTTCCGCCGCTTCCGAGCCGTCGATGTCGTCGGAGAGTGTGACCACGACGCGCTGAGCCACGAATATCGGTCCCTTCGTGCGACACCTCCGTCGCGACGTGCGAAGACGTCGGGAGGTGTCGGGAGATCTCGGTTGTCCGACTGTTATTGGGCAAAGTATCGGCTAATGCCTTTTCCTTTGTACAGTGCCCGGCATTGCAATGAGAAGACCGACTAAAGCTGTCCGCGTGTCTCCCCGCAATAGACATCCTGGATGTGAACCAGGATCTTTCCCAGAATTTTTCGGGATGGCACCCCTCTGATACCGGATCGTGATGCCGCCGGTCCCGCGCTTCCGTAGATTCCTACGAATCTACCCGCGTAGAAATTTTGTACAGGTAGTCTGAAGCCACGTGTAGGAACCTGCTCAGCACCACAACACCGGGAGTGCCAGTGGCACGCGTCGTAGTCGACGTCATGCTCAAGCCGGAGATCCTCGACCCCCAGGGCCAGGCGGTGCAGCGTGCACTGCCGCGTCTCGGTTTCGAGGGCGTCTCCGACGTACGTCAGGGAAAGCGATTCGAACTGGAAGTTGACGGACCGGTGGACGACGCCGCGCTCGCCCGCATCCATGATCTTGCGGAATCCTTCCTCGCCAACACCGTGATCGAGGACTTCACCGTGAAGGTGGAGGAGATGGTGGGGGAAGAGAAGTGACTGCTCGTATTGGAGTCGTCACCTTTCCGGGTTCCCTGGACGACCGGGACACCCAGCGCGCGATCCGCCTCGCGGGCGCCGAGCCGGTAGCTCTCTGGCACAAGGACAAGGACCTCAAGCAGGTCGACGCGGTGGTTCTGCCGGGCGGATTCTCGTACGGCGACTATCTGCGCGCCGGTGCCATCTCGCGTTTCTCGCCGGTGATGGAGTCGGTCATCGAGCAGGCGAAGTCGGGCATGCCGGTTCTCGGCATCTGCAACGGCTTCCAGATCCTCACCGAGGCGCACCTCCTCCCGGGCGCGATGCTCGGCAACAACCACCTGCACTTCATCTGCCGCGACCAGAAACTGCGGGTGGAGAACGCGGACACCGCCTGGACCGTCGACTACGACGCCGGCCAGGAGATCCACATCCCGCTGAAGAACATGGACGGCCGGTACGTCGCCGACGAGCACACGCTCGACGAGCTGGAGGCGGAGGGCCGGGTCGTGTTCCGGTACCGCGACTTCAACCCGAACGGCTCCCTCCGGGACATCGCCGGCATCACCAACGCCGCCGGGAACGTCGTGGGCCTCATGCCGCACCCGGAGCACGCGGTCGAGCCGCTGATCGGCAGCGGCCGTACGGACGGCCTCCCGTTCTTCACCTCGATCCTCAAGAAGCTGGTCAACGCATGAGCCGGACGCCTCTGGACACGGTCGAGCACGCGGCCGAGACCCCCGACGTCGAGCTGCCCTGGGCCGAACTCGGCATGAAGAAGGACGAGTACGAGCGGGTCGTCGAGATCCTCGGCCGGCGCCCGACCGGCGCCGAGCTGGCCATGTACTCGGTCATGTGGTCCGAGCACTGCAGCTACAAGTCGTCGAAGGTGCACCTGCGCCAGTTCGGCGAGAAGGCCCCGCAGTCGGACGCGCTGCTCGTCGGTATCGGCGAGAACGCGGGCGTCGTCGACGTCGGCCAGGGCTACGCGGTCACCTTCAAGGTCGAGTCGCACAACCACCCGTCCTACGTCGAGCCCTACCAGGGCGCGGCCACGGGCGTCGGCGGCATCGTGCGCGACATCATCGCGATGGGCGCCAGGCCGGTAGCGGTCGTGGACCCGCTCCGCTTCGGCGCGGCGGACCACCCCGACACCAAGCGCGTCCTCCCGGGCGTCGTCGCCGGCATCGGCGGCTACGGCAACTGTCTCGGTCTCCCCAACATCGGCGGCGAGGTCGTCTTCGACGCCTGCTACCAGGGGAACCCGCTGGTCAACGCCGGTGCGATCGGTGTGATGCGGCACGAGGACATCCACCTGGCGAAGGCGTCGGGCACGGGCAACAAGGTCATCCTGTACGGGGCCCGCACGGGCGGTGACGGTATCGGCGGCGCGTCGATCCTGGCCTCCGAGACCTTCGACGACGCGAAGCCGTCAAAGCGTCCGGCGGTCCAGGTCGGCGACCCCTTCCAGGAGAAGCTGCTCATCGAGTGCACCCTGGAGGCGTTCGCCGAGAAGCTGGTCGTCGGCATCCAGGACCTGGGCGCGGCCGGCCTGTCCTGCGCCACGTCCGAGCTCGCCTCGAACGGCTCGGGCGGCATGCGCGTCACCCTCGACGACGTACCGCTGCGCGACTCGACGCTCTCGCCCGAGGAAATCCTCATGAGCGAGTCGCAGGAACGCATGTGCGCGGTGGTCGAGCCGGAGAAGGTCGACCGGTTCCTGGCCATCTGCGACAAGTGGGACGTCATCGCCACGGTGATCGGTGAGGTCACCGACGGCGACCGGCTGGAGATCTTCTGGCACGGCGGCAAGATCGTCGACGTCGACCCGCGCACGGTCGCGCACGACGGCCCGGTCTACGAGCGCCCGTACGCCCGCCCCGACTGGCAGGACGCCCTCCAGGCGGACGACGCCAACAAGCTTGCGCGGCCCGGGACTTCGGAGGAGCTGAAAGCACAGGTCGTGCAGCTCGTCTCCTCCCCCAACCAGGCCTCGAAGTCCTGGATCACCTCCCAGTACGACCACTTCGTGCAGGGCAACACGGTGTTGGCCCAGCCCGAGGACTCCGGGATGATCCGCATCGACGAGACGACCGGCCTCGGTGTCGCCATCGCGACGGACGGCAACGGCCGCTTCGCCAAGCTCGACCCTTACGCGGGCGCGCAGTTGGCGCTGTCGGAGGCCTACCGGAACGTGGCGACGACGGGCGCGAAGCCCCTGGCCGTCTCCGACTGCCTGAACTTCGGTTCGCCCGAAGACCCGGCGGTGATGTGGCAGTTCGCGGAGGCGGTACGTGGACTCGCCGACGCCTGCCAGCAGTTGGGCACCCCGGTGACCGGCGGCAACGTCTCCCTCTACAACCAGACCGGCGACGTGGCCATCCACCCGACCCCCGTGGTCGCGGTCCTGGGCGTCATCGACGACGTGGCCCGTCGCACCCCGGTCGCGTTCCAGGAGGAGGGGCAGCTGCTGTACCTCCTCGGGGACACCCGCGAGGAGTTCAGCGGCTCGGCGTGGTCGCAGGTCGTGCACGACCACCTCGGCGGCCTGCCCCCGAAGGTCGACCTGGAGCGTGAGCGTCTCCTGGCCGAGATCCTGATCTCCGCCTCCCGCGACGGCATGATCGACTCCGCGCACGACCTGTCGGACGGCGGCCTGATCCAGGCGGTCGTCGAGTCGGCGCTGCAGGGCGAGAAGGGCGCGCGTCTGGTCGTACCGGACGGACTCGACGCGTTCACCCTCCTGTTCTCGGAGTCGGCGGGCCGTGCCGTCGTCGCCGTACCGCGCTCGGAGGAGCTGCGCTTCAACGACATGTGCGGGGCGCGGGGCTTGCCGGTGACCCGGATCGGCGTCGTCGACGGCGACGCGGTGGAACTGCAGGGCGAGTTCACCCTCACCCTGGCCGAACTGCGCGAGGCCCACGAGGCGACGATCCCGGCGCTGCTGGCGTAGTCGGTTCTGGCTGTACGACGTTGAGGGCCCCGTCTGCCGGTTGGCAGGCGGGGCCCTCAACGGTCCGGGTGGTGGGTCAGAAGCCGATCGGGTTGACGTAGGTGCCCGGGTGGGTGGCGCCGTCGTGCTTGAGGATCTGGCCGCCGAAGGGCCACGTCAGGGTGAAGTGCGTCGTCTCGTTCGGCGGGGTGACCAGGAAGGTCTTCGGGACGAACTTCTCCGTCTTCGGCGTGGACCTGGCGACCGGGAGCAGGTTGATGCTGAAGTCCAACGTGTCGCCCTTCGCCAGGGTGATCTTCACGGGCTTCTTGGCAGAGCGCGCCAGCGACCACGTCCCGTCGGTCGACTGGGCGCCGACCATGTCAACACCGGGGAAGCCGGACACCGTGCAGGTGCGCGAGCTCTTGTTGGTGAACCAGATGAACGCCTGTGTCTGCTTCGTGGTCTGCCCCATCTCCGGCGCCGCGTCGCCCCCCGTGGCGAAACCGGCCTTCAGGTCGGCGGTGTGGCAGCGGGTCGGAGCGGCCTTGGCGGTGGTGGCGGCCGAGGCCGGGACGGCGGTGACGGCGTAGCCGCCGGCGACGACAGCGGCCAGGGCGACGGCGGCGAGCTTGTTGTTCATGGAGTCTCTGGTTCCCCTCGTGTACGGACTGGCACGCTGGTCAGTGCGTGCCTACGCACCTGAAGAGGCGCGGAGTCTGGAGGAGGTTGGGCGGGCCGTAGATCCTTTTCTCGACAGTCGGGTAACCGATGTCACCGCTTCGTACACGTGCCCGTGTCGAGCTCTATGCCGATCGGGTCGGGGAGCTGTGCACGGTGATGGTGCAGGAGTCCCGGTCGATCAGGAGGCACAGGGGAATCCCGGACTGGCCGTACGCGGCCGGCTTCTCGTGGCGGTTCGACGCCATGCGGGCGGGAGCGCCCAGTCCCGGGGAGACCTCTGACTTCCCACCTCGCCTTCGCCTCTAAGCCCACATAGCCGTCCGCGACTCCAAGGCCCCGCCCTCAGCCTCTCCCCATCCGCCTTCCAGGCGTTCGTGACTCACGTCGGCCAGGGGCACTGCTCATGAGGAGCGAGGAAGGGTCCGGGAGCTAAGGAACCTGGCGATAGACGTCACGGCGGTTGCCGACGGACAGGACCCACACGATGAGTTGGCCGTCCTCGACCGTGTAGATGACGCGGTAGTCACCGACTCGGAGCCGCCAACGGGCGTCGTGCCCCTGGAGAGCTTTGACGTCGAACGGGGTCGTGTCCCCCGCGTCCATCGCCTTCTGGAGGTCGGCGAGGCGATGCAGGATGCGCAGGGCGTCAGGGCGCGGGATCTTGAACATGTCCCGCTGGGCGTGTGCCGTGAAGCGCGTGGCGTACCCCACGGTCAGCCCTGATCGGCGCGGAGCAGGGCGGCCATCTCTTCGAGTGAGACCGATCCTTCCGTGCCCTCGGACTCCGCTTCGTCGGCCAGCCGATTGAGCCATGCGTCTTCGGCGTTCTCGGCGATCTGACTCAGCCGCTGGTACTCCCGGATGTCGATCACGACCGCTTCCTGCTTGCCGCGCCGCGTGATGACCGTCGGCGTTTCGTCGTGGCGGGCACGATCGATTACGTCTGCGAGATGGCTGCGGACTTCGGCCATGGACTCAATCACCGGGTCAGTCATGTCATGAATGTAACAGATGTACATGAGTACCCGCCCGGATACCGACCCAGGGCAATTCCCCGTTCCCCACCCCACCCGCTACCCTCCCCGCCATGCCCCCGGCCGCCAGAAAGCCGAAGTCCCGCACCTACGACCCCGCCAAGACCCGCACCGCGGTCCTCGCCCAGTACGCCAACATCCGCGCCGCCCTCCCCACCCTCGCCCCCGCCCAGCTCGCCCTCCCCACCCGCCTGGGCGACTGGACGGTCCACGACCTGGTCGCGCACGTCACCATGGCTGTGGAGTCCGTCAGTCGCAACCTCGACCGGGACGAGCCGCCGAAAGCCGAACTCGCCCTTCTCGACTGGCCGTTCGCCACCGCAGCCCGGGCGGCGGACATCTCCGACGGCACCCGTGAACTGGCCGCCGCTCACCCCGACCTCGACTCACTCCAGGCCCTCTACGCCCGCACCGAGGAACGCCTCACCGACCGCCTCGCCACAGTCGGCGAAGCCGCCGGCACCCGCCGGCTCGCCACCCGCACCGGCGCCATGACCCTCGCCGAATACCTCGTCACCCGTACCGTCGAACTGGTCGTCCACACCGACGACCTGAACGCCGCCGTCCCGGGCCTCGACATCCCGTACGACCGTCAGGCCCTCGCCAGCTGCACCCGCCTCCTTGCCGACGCCCTCGCCACCAAGGCACCCGGCGGCTCGACGGAGGTCCGCGTCCCGCCGTACGCCGTGGTGCAGTGCGTCGAAGGCCCGAGGCACACCCGTGGCACCCCGCCCAACGTCGTCGAGACCGACCCGCTGACCTGGATCCGCCTGGCCACCGGGCGGGTCCGATGGGCCGACGCCCTCGACAACGCCCAGGTCAGCGCGAGCGGCGAACGCGCCGACCTCGGAGGGCTGCTGCCCCTCATGGGCTGACGGCGGCCCCGTACGGAGAATCCGCAGACTCCTCCGAAGAGTGGCCGGACGGGAACCGCCCACCGGCCCCTTCCGTCCCACCGGCATGAACACGCAGCGACTGACGAGCGTCAGCCTCAGCCTCCTGACCCTGGCAGTGCTCCCCCTCGCCGCCGCCTGCGGCAACGAGAAGGACGGCGGCGGCAGCCGGACCGTCGGGACGGGCACCGGATCGGGAACATCCGAGGTCACCGGCGTCCACTGGAGCATCGACGACCTGACCGTGGACGGGAAGAAGAGTGCCGCCCCCGCCGGCGCCTTCCTGCAGATCGACAAGGACGGCGAGGTCAGCGGCAACTACGGCTGCAACAGCTTCGGAGCCACCGCCACGGTCGACGGCGACGCCATCGACCTCGGCACGGCCCGCTCGACCGACATGGCCTGTCAGGGTGATCGGATGACCTTCGAGAGCAGTCTCTCCAAGGCGCTCACCGGCGGCACCCTCACCGCGAAGGCCGACGCCGACGGCAGCAGCGCCCAGCAGCTCACCCTCACCACCAGGACCGGCGAGACCATCCACCTCTCCGAAGAGAAGGCCGCCGCCCTCTACGGCACCAAGTGGAAGATCACGGCACTCGGTGCCACCGACACCGCCACCGACAGTGACTCCGCCACCCCCCTCCCCTCCGGCGCCGACGCCTACCTCGTCTTCGATCAGAAGAGGGGCACCGTCAGCGGCAAAGCTGTGTGCAACAACGTTTCTGCTGAGGCAACGGTCAGCGATGGCGCTATCACTTTCGGCAGCCCGGCGACCACCCGAAGGATGTGCGACGCCTCACTCATGAAGGCCGAGAAGACCTTCCTGAAACTCTTCGACGGCCGGACGGCGTACAAGATCGACCACCGCAGTCTGTCCCTGACCAGCGCAAACGGGACCACCGCCAGCGCGATCGTCGCCGATTGAGCTCTTACCGCAGTCCACGGCCCCCGAGTGCCCGCACATCACCCTCGCATTCCCTAATTCGGACCAGTGGTCGATCTCGCCTACACTCGGTGCCGTGCCACGTGGTGACGGTCGACTCAGTCATGATCTGCTCCCCGGCGAGAAAGGCCCCCGGGACGCTTGCGGCGTCTTCGGGGTCTGGGCCCCCGGCGAAGAGGTCGCCAAGCTCACTTACTTCGGGCTCTACGCCCTCCAGCATCGAGGCCAGGAATCCGCGGGTATCGCGGTGAGCAACGGCTCGAAGATCCTCGTCTTCAAGGACATGGGGCTTGTCTCCCAGGTCTTCGACGAGACCTCGCTCGGCGCGCTCAAGGGTCATATCGCGGTCGGTCACGCCCGCTACTCGACCACTGGCGCCTCCACCTGGGAGAACGCCCAGCCCACCTTCCGCGCGACCGGCCACGGCTCCATCGCCCTCGGCCACAACGGCAACCTCGTCAACACGGCGCAGCTCGCCGAGATGGTCGCCGACCTGCCCAAGCAGCACGACGGCCGCACCCCGCGCGTCGCCGCGACCAACGACACCGATCTGCTGACGGCCCTCCTGGCCGCCCAGACCGACGACGAGGGCGAGCCGCTGACCATCGAGGACGCCTCCGCGCGCATCCTCCCGCAGGTCCAGGGCGCCTTCTCCCTCGTCTTCATGGACGAGCACACGCTGTACGCCGCCCGCGACCCGCAGGGCATCCGCCCGCTGGTCCTGGGCCGGCTGGAGCGCGGCTGGGTCGTCGCCTCCGAGTCCGCCGCCCTCGACATCTGCGGCGCCGCCTATGTGCGCGAGATCGAGCCGGGCGAGTTCGTCGCCATCGACGAGAACGGTCTGCGTACGTCACGATTCGCGGAAGCGAAGCCCAAGGGCTGTGTCTTCGAGTACGTGTACCTCGCCCGCCCGGACACCGACATCGCCGGCCGGAACGTGTACCTCTCCCGCGTCGAGATGGGTCGGAAACTCGCCAAGGAAGCCCCTGTCGAGGCCGACCTGGTGATAGCGACCCCGGAGTCCGGCACCCCGGCCGCCATCGGTTACGCCGAGGCCTCCGGAATCCCCTTCGGCGCAGGGCTCGTCAAAAACGCGTATGTCGGACGTACGTTCATCCAGCCCTCCCAGACGATCCGGCAGCTCGGTATCCGGCTGAAGCTGAACCCGCTGAAGGAAGTCATCAAGGGCAAGCGGCTGGTCGTCGTCGACGACTCGATCGTGCGCGGCAACACCCAGCGGGCGCTCGTGCGCATGCTGCGTGAGGCCGGCGCGGCGGAGGTCCACATCCGGATCTCCTCGCCGCCGGTGAAGTGGCCCTGCTTCTTCGGCATCGACTTCGCCACCCGCGCGGAGCTCATCGCCAACGGCATGACCATCGACGAGATCGGCACCTCGCTCGGCGCCGACTCCCTCTCGTACATCTCCCTGGACGGCATGATCGAGGCGACCACCATCGCCAAGCCGAACCTGTGCCGTGCCTGCTTCGACGGCGAGTACCCGATGGACCTTCCGGACCCCGAACTGCTCGGCAAGCAGCTCCTGGAGACCGAGCTGGCCGCAGGGCCCGCCGCCACGGCCGCGGCCGACGCGATCCGCCGCCCGTAAGCCCTGCTCCGGCAGCCCTGCTGCTCCTGCTCTCCTGCTTCACATCAACCCGAAAGATCCCAGGCAATGTCTGCGACCAACTCTGCTTCCGGCGCCTCCTACGCGGCCGCCGGCGTCGACATCGAAGCGGGCGACCGTGCCGTCGAGCTGATGAAGGAGTGGGTGAAGAAGACGCAGCGCCCCGAGGTCGCGGGCCTCGGCGGCCTGGGCGGCTTCGCCGGCCTCTTCGACGCCTCCGCCCTCAAGCGCTTCGAGCGCCCGCTGCTCGCCTCGGCGACCGACGGCGTCGGCACGAAGGTCGACATCGCCCGGCAGCTCGGCGTGTACGACACCATCGGCCACGACCTGGTCGCCATGGTCATGGACGACATCGTGGTGTGCGGCGCCGAACCGCTGTTCATGACCGACTACATCTGCGTCGGCAAGGTGCACCCCGAGCGTGTCGCGGCGATCGTCAAGGGCATCGCGGAGGGCTGCGTACTGGCCGGCTGCGCTCTGGTCGGCGGCGAGACGGCCGAACACCCCGGTCTGCTCGGTCCGGACGACTTCGACGTCGCCGGCGCCGGTACGGGCGTCGTGGAGGCCGACCGGGTGCTCGGCGCGGATCGCATCCGTACGGGTGACGCGGTGATCGCCATGGCGGCCTCCGGGCTTCACTCGAACGGGTACTCGCTCGTCCGGCATGTGCTGCTGAACCAGGGCGGCATGTCCCTGGACGCGCACATCGACGACTTCGGCCACACCCTCGGCGAGGAACTCCTCGTCCCCACCAAGATCTACTCGCTGGACTGCCTGGCCCTCATGCGGACCACCGACGTGCACGCCTACTCGCACATCACCGGCGGCGGTCTGGCCGCCAACCTGGCCCGGGTGATTCCGGCCGGCCTGCACGCGATCGTCGACCGCTCCACCTGGACCCCGGCCCCGGTCTTCGACCTCGTAGGGAAGACGGGTTCCGTCGAACGCCTGGAGCTGGAGAAGACGCTGAACATGGGCGTAGGCATGATCGCCATCGTCCCCGAGGACTCAGCGGACATCGCCCTGGCCACCCTGGCCGACCGAGGCGTGGAAGCCTGGATCGCAGGCGAAATCACAGACCGCGACAACCACACCACGGGCGCAGAACTGATCGGCAACTACGCGTCCGAGTAGGTGGCGAAGCCGCCACGCAGGGGCGCGGGGAACGGCGCGAGCAACCGCAACGCACCCGCACCCGCCAAAAAACCGGCACCCCCCGACCGCCCAGGCGCCAACCCCGCCCAACCCCAGCGGAGCGGCAACGCACGAAACCCGGTCCGGTGCTAGATCGCCCGGACCGGGTGAGGTGCAGCTGCTGTGCCCTGCAGGACCGGTGAACGAAACCCGTCACCTGTCAGGCGCGCCGCAGCAGAAGTAAGACGTCAAGCCCCACGGCGTTGTTGGGACGAGGGACCGGAGCCTTGTCCGTCCTCGTCCTCATCATCGTCGTTGTAGCGATCCGCGTACTGAGCGTACGGGTCGTCTTCTTCCTCGTCGTCGTCCTCGAACGGCTCGCCATTCGGCGGCTGGCTCGAAGTCGAAGCGCCCAGCTCATTGGCCAGGCGCGAGAGGTCAGTCCCGCCGCTGCTGTACTTCAGCTGGCGGGCGACCTTCGTCTGCTTGGCCTTTGCCCGGCCGCGCCCCATGGCTCGACCCCCTCGGATACGGGGCTCGATGGCCCCAGAGTCTTGACACCCGTTCATGTTCTGGAACGGGCTCTCCGTGGAGAGACCGGTCCGTAGGGCTTCCACGGTACCTGAGCCCACGCCCATACGGTACGTCGCCCGCAGGACGTGGCGGTGCCCAGGACCCGCGAGGTGCCCTGTCCCCGCTGGTCAACCGCGATTTTAACCACTTCTTGGTGGCCGACCCGCCGACGGGGGTGAGAGTTCTCTCCAACACCCCGCCGACCGGTACCTCCGCACCCCGTCCGGCTACGGCTTCCGGCGGGCCTCCGCCATCCGCTGCTCGGCGATCCGGTCGGCCGCCGCGGCCGGCGGAATCCCGTCTGCCTTCGCACGTGCGAATATGGCGAGCGTGGTGTCGTAGATCCTCGCCGCCTTCGCCTTGCACCGCTCGAAGTCGAACCCGTGCAGCTCGTCGGCCACCTGGATCACGCCACCGGCGTTCACGACGTAGTCGGGCGCGTAGAGGATCCCGCGGTCCGCGAGGTCCTTCTCGACGCCGGGGTGCGAGAGCTGGTTGTTGGCCGCTCCGCACACCACCTTGGCGGTGAGTACGGGCAGGGTGGCGTCGCTGAGCGCCCCGCCCAGCGCGCAGGGCGCGTAGATGTCCAGCCCCTCGGTCCGGATCAGCGCGGCGGTGTCGGCGACGGCCGTGACCCCGCCGTCCGGGTGGGCGGCCAGGATCCGGCGTACGGCGTCCTCCCGTACGTCCGTGATCACCACCTCGGCGCCGTCCTCGCGCAGATGCCGCACCAGGTGGTGCCCGACCTTGCCGACGCCCGCGATGCCGACCCGGCGCCCGCGCAGCGACGGGTCGCCCCACAGGTGCTGGGCGGAGGCCCGCATGCCCTGGTAGACGCCGAAGGCGGTCAGCACGGACGAGTCGCCCGCGCCGCCGTTCTCCGGGGACCGTCCGGTCGTCCAGCGGCACTCGCGCGCGACCACGTCCATGTCGGCCACATAGGTGCCGACGTCACACGCGGTGACGTACCGCCCGCCGAGCGAGGCCACGAACCGGCCGTACGCGAGGAGGAGTTCCTCGCTCTTGACGATGTCCGGATCGCCGATGATCACGGCCTTGCCGCCGCCGTGGTCGAGACCGGCCATGGCGTTCTTGTACGACATCCCGCGCGCGAGGTTCAACGCGTCGGCGACGGCCTCCGCCTCGCTCGCGTACGGGTAGAAGCGAGTACCGCCGAGCGCGGGGCCCAGGGCGGTGGAGTGGATGGCGATCACGGCCTTGAGGCCGGTGGCCCGGTCCTGGCAGAGCACGACTTGCTCATGACCCCCCTGCTCCGAGTGGAACAGGGTGTGCAGTACATCAGCAGGCGCGCCGGTTACGTCGGTCACTGTGGTGACTCCAGGGAAGTAGCGGCGGTTGGGGCTGGAGCCCGTACGGGTGGCGGCCTCCGTGGGCATGAGAGTAGAGCTCCTGCCTGGTCCGCGTATGCCAACCGTCCCCGCAGTGCCGAGGATCACCCACCGGTGGCACGGGCCGGTAGGACGGTTTGCATAATTTTCCCGTGCTGCACTGTGCTGCTTACGCGGTTTTTCCAGGTCGTCCAGGGGGGAGGGAGCAGGCGTGCCCAAGGTGTCCTCGGTGATCGTCCCGTACGCGTCCTACTTGCGCGTCTACGAGCCGCTGGCGGCCTTCCCGGAGCCGGAGCGCAGCCACTGGGCGCGCTACGCCCGGCGGCCCGACCGGCCCTCGTACCAGGACGAACTACGGCGCTCCCTGGCCGACTTGCTGCCGGTCCCGCCGGTCGCGGTGCCGGTGCACGAGAGCGCCGACGCGTTCGTGACGGAGGTCGACGGGGTGCTGTGCGTCTGCCCCTGGCGGACCCGGCTGCGCGGCTGGCAGGCGCTGGGCGGGCTGGGGGAGGAGCTGCCGCTGCCGCTCCTGGACGCCGCTCTGCCGCCCCTCGTACGCCATCAGGCCACCCAGGACTACGAGCGCTGGCTGACCCGCAACCCGGACGCCCGCCCGTGGATCCGCACGGCGACCTGGCAGGTGCCGCTCAACTGGTTCGTGCTCGTGACCGACGAGGAGCGCGAGTACGACAAGGGCTCGGGGGCCCCCGGGGGCGCGGCGCCCGTGCTGCGTTACCGGACGCCCATGGTGCAGGCTCGGCGGCGCGTGGCGCGCGGGCTGCGGACCCTGCGTGGCGCCCTCGACGAGGGGCCGCTGATCGACGGGCTGCTGGACGTGGGGCGGTGGCTGGAGGAGTTCCACCCGAGGTCGCTGGTCGAGCTGGACTACGGCGGCCTGGTGCATGTGCTGCCGGCCGGTGATCTGGCCGGCGACCACTCGGCGGCGGACGTGGCCGCCGGGATCGAGGCACTGCGCGACGGGGACGGCGAGGCGGCCGGGGAGGCGTACGGGCGGCTCGTGGAGCGGTGGCAGTCGGTGCGGGACCGGCGGTCGGCGAACTGACAGTTCGTCAAAAAAAGACTCCCTGGAACGTGAGTTCCATTTCTGTGGGACGCTCTTGGGGCTGCCGTGGGACGTAGGTCCCGATCCGGGCGTTTGTGTCAAGCGTGACGGACCGCACGTACAGGTGGCTTGCGTCCCTTGCCCCTCCTCGTGCCAAAATAGGACAAGGAGTCCGGGGGAGGCTCTATCTGCCCAGCTATGGGTGGAATCTCAGCATTGCACGCTATGGGGGGTCTCGTGACTCCTGATCGCCACTGTGACTGATCGTCACAGTGGCGTGACTGTCCGCTATGGCATGGTCCATCGGCTTCCGTCGCTGATGGCCGCCTGGGAGGGCAATTCCGTCGGTTTGGCCTACGCGGTTGGACAGATGGTGTAGTTGTAGTGCCGAGGACAAGCCGTTCGTCCTATAACCGACTCGACCCGCATCCGCCATTTCGGGCAACGCGGGTCAAGGTGCAGAATTTAGAGGAATGAACCGAGAAGGTTCGGTTCTCCCGAGGAGGCCGCTCATGACCGCTCGCACCCCTGATGCCGAGCCGCTGCTGACCCCGGCTGAGGTCGCCACCATGTTCCGTGTTGACCCCAAGACGGTGACGCGGTGGGCGAAGGCCGGCAAGCTCACATCCATTCGCACGCTCGGCGGACACCGCCGATACCGCGAGGCCGAGGTCCGCGCCCTGCTTGCGGGCATTCCGCAGCAGCGCAGCGAGGCCTGACCAACTGAATAGTCGGACGTGTCGGCAGGTCCCCCAACTATCGGCCGAGCCGTCCGACTGGCAACACCAGCAACATCCGCAAGATCAGAGTCACCTGAGTCACCAGAGTCACCTGTTCCATCAGCTTGATCTTTGACCGCTCGTGCGACGCGGGTCCTGCCCCAACAGGCCCCACGCCCAACGCAGTTCCACCTGTTCCACAGCTTCATGGGCGCGTCGTAGAGATCGCGCTGGACTCCGCCGGGTCCAGCGCGATCTCTTTTTTGTGCCCGCGAGCGGGGGTGGCACGGGGTGCTGTGAGCGGGCTTGTTGGAGTCTGGGGAGGGGTGTCGGATCTGCTGTGGGACCTGCCGCGGGACCTGTCTGAGGCTGGTGCAATTGCACATATTAAATTGACCAGTTGTAGGAGACCGGTAAGAACCCACTTTTCGAAAACTCATGCAGTGACACCCGTCACACCCTGCGCGCCTTGTTGACGCTGTGGCACAGGTGTTAGAGGGAACGGCTGTTGGCACCCGGTGCCTCGTCGACGTCAGCCTCGGTGTCCGCGTCGCAGCGCTCCATGGCGAGCCGCTGTAACCGGTGGCAGATCGGGCAGTGCCGCGTGAGATGCCGGTACCCGCTCGCGGCCGACAGGTGTGCCCGAAGCAGAGCACGCGTCTCGTGCCGTCGCGCGGTCGCCGCCATGCGCCACCTCCGGAAGGGGGACAGGGCATCGAAGGCCCTGCTCTCTGGGTACCGGGGGAGCGCGGCGCCGTCAAGCCGTCGACGCGACGGCAACGCGAGAGGGCCCGAGTCCTGAGACTCGGGCCCTCTCGTACTTCACTTGCGGTCCTGACGGGATTTGAACCCGCGGCCTCCACCTTGACAGGGTGGCGAGCACTCCAAACTGCTCCACAGGACCAGGTTTCGCGGCACTTGATGTTGCGCTGTGCTGCGAAAAGAGACTGTACAGGAGGGCGAGCCCGGGGGCGAACTCACTTACCGTGCCGACCCCGTTACGGCCTCGACGGTCGTTTTACGGGGTTTTACGGGGCCTGTGCGTCGATCGCCTTCACGATCCGCTTGTCCGACACCGGGTACGCCGTGCCCAGCGCGTGGGCGAAGTAGCTGACGCGGAGTTCCTCGATCATCCAGCGGATGTCCAGCACCGCCGACGGCACCGGCCGGCCCTGCGGCAACTGCTCCAGCAGCCACGCGTACTCGTCCTGCATCTCGTGCACCTTCTCCATACGGGAGGTGTCCCGCTGGACGTTGGTGGGCATCTGCTGCAGGCGTCGGTCCGCGGCGACGAGGTAGCGCATCAGGTCGGGCAGCCGCCGCAGACCGGCCGCCGTGACGAAGCCGGGCCGTACGAGGCCGTCCAGCTGCTTCCGTACGTCCGTCAGGTTCGGGAGGAGCACGGCGCTGCGTACGCCCTTCAGACGGCGCTCACAGGCCTGCCAGGCGGCCAGCACCTGCTGCACCTGGTTGACCGTACGGACCGTCGTGTCGACGATCTCCGCGCGCACCTTCTCGTACAGCTTCCGGTGCGACTCCTCGTCCCAGGCCGGGCCGCCGAAATCGGCGATCAGTTTGTCGGCCGCGGCCGTCGCGCAGTCGTCGAACAGGGCCTGGATCGAACCGTGCGGATTCGCGGACAGCGCGAGCTTCTGAACATTCGTCAACTTCTCGGACGCGAACTTCGCTGGATTGACCGGGATGTTGCGCAGGATGAGCCGCCGGCTGCCCTTCCACATCGCCTGCTGCTGCTCGGCCTCGGTGTCGAAGAGGCGTACGGAGACGGTGTCGCCGTTATCGACCAGCGCCGGGTACGCCTTCACGGGCTGGCCGGCTCGGCGGGTCTCGAAGAGGGGCGTCAGGGTGCCGATCGACCAGTCCGTCAGGCCGGTGCGCTCCAGGGACTCGCCGCCGGCGCGCTCGGCGGTCGCCGCCGCGGCCTGGGAGATGGCCTGGCGGGCCTTCGGCTTGAGCTGGAGGCGCAGTGCCTCCAGGTCCTTGTCCTCGGCCAGCTTGCGGCGACGCTCGTCGACGACCCGGAAGGTGATCCGGAGATGGTCGGGGACCCGGTCCCAGTCGAAGTCGTCGGCGGTGAACGGGACTCCGACCAAGCGCTTCAACTCGCGGGCCATGGTGACCGTCAGCGGCTCCTGCTGTGACATTGGGCGGCCAGAGGCCGACGGCGTCGAGGTGGCCAGGAAGCGCTTGGCGAAGTTGGGGGCCGGGACGTAGTGGCGGCGGATCGGCTTGGGCAGGGAACGGATGAGCTCCGTCACCAGCTCCTCGCGCAGGCCCGGGATCTGCCAGTCGAAGTTCTCGTCCGTCACCTGGTTCAGCACCTGGAGCGGGACGTGGACGGTCACACCGTCGGCGTCCGCGCCCGGCTCGAACTGGTACGTCACCCGGAACTTGAGCCGCCCCTGGTGCCAGGCGTCCGGATAGTCGTCCTTGCTGACGTCGCCGGCGCGCTCGTTGATGAGCATCGCCCGCTCGAAGTCGAGGAGTTCGGGCTCCTCGGTCTTCTTGCGCTTCCACCAGGAGTCGAAGTGGGCGCCGGACACCACGTGTTCGGGAACGCGCTCGTCGTAGAAGTCGAAGAGCGTCTCGTCGTCGACCAGGATGTCCCGGCGCCGGGCCCGGTGTTCCAGCTCCTCGACCTCGGTGAGGAGCCGGCGGTTGTCGGCGAAGAACTTGTGGTGCGTCCGCCAGTCGCCCTCGACCAGCGCGTTCCGGATGAACAGCTCACGGGACACCTCCGCGTCGATGCGCCCGTAGTTCACCTTCCGCTGGGCGACGATCGGTACGCCGTACAGCGTCACCTTCTCGTACGCCATCACCGCGGCCTGGTCCTTCTCCCAGTGCGGCTCGCTGTACGTGCGCTTGAGGAGGTGCTCGGCGAGGGGCTCGACCCACTCCGGCTCGATGCGGGCGTTGACCCGGGCCCACAGACGTGACGTCTCGACGAGTTCCGCCGACATCACGAAGCGCGGGGGCTTCTTGAAGAGGGCGGAGCCGGGGAAGATCGCGAACTTGGCGTTGCGGGCCCCGACGTACTCGTTCTTGCCGGAGGCGTTGCGGGGGCTGTCGCCGGTCGACGTGGACGCTCCGGCTGAGCCGCTCGTGGACTTCGGTACGTCCTTCATCCCGATGTGGGAGAGGAGCCCGGCCAGGAGGGAGACGTGGACGCTCTGCTCGGGGGCGTCGTCCTCGTTGGGGTGGATGCCCATCTGGCGGGCCACGGTACGGAGTTGGGTGTAGATGTCCTGCCACTCGCGGATCCGCAGGAAGTTCAGGTACTCCTGCTTGCACATCCGCCTGAACGACGACGAGCCGCGTTCCTTCTGCTGCTCACGGACGTACCGCCAGAGGTTGAGCAGGGCGAGGAAGTCGGACGTCTCGTCCTTGAAGCGGGCGTGCTGCTGGTCGGCCTGCGTCTGTTTCTCGGCGGGGCGCTCGCGCGGGTCCTGGATGGAGAGCGCGGCGGCGATCACCATGACCTCGCGGACACAGCCGTTCTTGTCGGCCTCCAGGACCATCCGGGCCAGCCGGGGGTCGACGGGCAGCTGCGCGAGCTTGCGGCCGGTGTCGGTGAGCCGTCTGCGGGGGTCCTTCTCGGTGGGGTCGAGGGCGTTGAGCTCCTGAAGGAGCTGGACGCCGTCGCGGATGTTGCGGTGGTCCGGCGGGTCGATGAAGGGGAACTTCTCGATGTCGCCCAGACCGGCGGCGGTCATCTGGAGGATGACGGAGGCGAGGTTCGTCCGCAGGATCTCGGCGTCCGTGAACTCCGGGCGGGCCTCGAAGTCGTCCTCGCTGTAGAGCCGGATGCAGATACCGTCCGACGTACGGCCGCAGCGGCCCTTGCGCTGGTTGGCGCTGGCCTGGGAGATCGCCTCGATGGGCAGCCGCTGGACCTTGGTGCGGTGGCTGTAGCGGGAGATACGGGCGAAGCCGGGGTCGATGACGTACTTGATGCCCGGCACGGTGAGCGAGGTCTCGGCGACGTTGGTCGCCAGAACGATCCTGCGGCCGGTGTGCTGCTGGAACACCCGGTGCTGCTCGGCGTGCGAGAGCCGGGCGTAGAGGGGCAGAACCTCCGTGAACCGGTAGTTCCGCTTGCCCAGCGCGTCCGCCGTGTCGCGGATCTCGCGCTCGCCGGAGAGGAAGACGAGGATGTCGCCCTTGCCCTCGCCCTGGAGCTCCTCGACGGCGTCGCAGATCGCGGTGATCTGGTCGCGGTCGGAATCCTCGGTGTCCTCTTCGAGGAGCGGGCGGTAACGCACCTCGACGGGATACGTTCGGCCGCTGACCTCGACGATCGGGGCGTCCCCGAAGTGCCGGGAGAAGCGCTCGGGGTCGATGGTCGCCGAGGTGATGACGACCTTCAGATCCGGGCGCTGGGGGAGGAGCTGGGCGAGGTAGCCGAGCAGGAAGTCGATGTTGAGGGACCGCTCGTGGGCCTCGTCGATGATGATCGTGTCGTAGGCGCGCAGCTCGCGGTCGGTCTGGATCTCGGCGAGGAGGATGCCGTCCGTCATGAGCTTGATGACCGTCGCGTCCTGGTTCACCTGGTCGGTGAACCGGACCTTCCAGCCGACGGCTTCACCGAGGGGCGTGTCCAGCTCGTCGGCGACCCGCTCGGCGACCGTACGGGCGGCGATACGACGGGGCTGGGTGTGCCCGATCATGCCGCGCACACCCCGGCCGAGTTCGACGCAGATCTTGGGGATCTGGGTGGTCTTCCCGGACCCCGTCTCACCGGCCACGATGACGACCTGGTGGTCGCGGATGGCGGCGGCGATCTCGTCCTTCTTCTGGCTGACGGGCAGCTGCTCGGGGTAGCTGACCGCCGGGACCCGGCTGCGCCGCTCGGCCATCCGTAGTTCGGCCTTCGCGACCTCCGCCTCGATCTCGGCGAGGACGGCGGCGCGGGCTTCCGGCTTGCGGATCCTGCGCGCGCCTTCGAGCCTGCGCCCGAGCCGGTGCGCGTCGCGCAGGGACAGCTCGGTCAGGCGGGGGGCGAGATCGCCGAGGGCGGGAGCGCCGGGGGTGGAGGACCCGGTGGCGCTGACGCCGGGGCTGTGGCCGGGGGCGGAGGCAGGATGCGTAGACATACGCGGTCCAGGATCTCACCTCGGCCAAATTACTGGCGAACGCTTTTGTCACGGGGCCCGGCGACAGCCCGAGCGGCCCCGTCCTCAGGGCCTTCGGCGTCCGCAGTGTCCTCAGTCGCCGATCGGGCCGGCCGGACTTACTGGGCTGACCGGGCTGACAGGACCGGCCGGCTGCGGTACCGGGGCCACAGGAGGAGCTGCCGGGGGCGTCATGCGGGCGCTCGCGTCGCCCAGGACCATTGTCTTCGCGGTGTTGGACATCGCCTTGATGCTCAGATAGGCCGTCGTCATCGTGCTGACCGCCGTGAACGCCGAGGTCAGGATGCCCACGATCACGGCCGAGTCGCCGTGCAGACGCCACACGCCGAAGATCGCCACTCCGGCTATCGCGAGGTTGCTGATGACCACGGCCAGGAGTCCGTACAGCGCCCGGCTCTTCTCCAGCCCGTCATGATCCCGCTCGGCTTTCGCCCCGCCCCGAACCATCGTCCCTGCCCCCACCTTGTCGCTCCGCGGACCTGCCAGAACGTAGCGCCGCCCCGCATCGTCTGCCAAGCGTGAGCACGACAAAGGCCCCGTCCGCTTGGACGGGGCCTTCGGGTTGTGGCTGGGGCCGGGATCGAACCGGCGACCTATCGCTTTTCAGGCGATCGCTCGTACCAACTGAGCTACCCAGCCACGAGGTTTCACGTGAAACATGCAACCTCAGCGGTCCTGACGGGATTTGAACCCGCGGCCTCCACCTTGACAGGGTGGCGAGCACTCCAAACTGCTCCACAGGACCTTGCTGTTGTGCGCGACGTAAGTCTCGCACACCGTGTCGTGTGCTCCCAACGAGATTTCCCGTCGTGAACCGACACCGACTGCGAGTGTCGGACTGCCTGGTCGCCGTGGCCGATCTGGTGGTTCTGAGTGACCGGTTGGGGCTGTTGGCGTGCCGATGTCGCTGGAAAAGCGTATCAGACCACGGGGGATGCTCCGCGCAGGAGACAACGCAGGTCGGGGGCGTGCGGTCGGGATTCCGGAAGGGTTCTGGCGGGATTCCGGAGGGGGTCCGGTGAGATTCCCGAGGGGGTTCGGAGGCGATCCGAGCGCGTGTCGGCGCGTGCACCGGAGGGCGTGGGGTGCGCCGCGCAGGGTACTCCGCCCGCATGCGGATGAGCGTGCTGGATGTGGGTTCGAACACGGTTCGGCTGGTGGTCGCGGACACCCGGAACGGTGTGCCCCTGCCGGCGCACACGGCCAAGTGGCGGCTGCGGCTGTCCGAGCAGGTGGAACGCGACGGAGTGATCCCCGAGGAGTCCGTGCACCGGCTCGTGAAGGCGGTCGCGTCGGCCGCCGCGACCGCCCAGCGGCGGGGTGCGGGCGGGCCACTGGCCTTCGCGACGGCGGTCATACGCGCCGCGCCGAACCGGGCCGACGTGCTGCGGACCGTACGGGACGAGACCGGCGTACGGCTGTGCACGCTGCCGGGAGAGGTCGAGGCCGAGCTGACGTTCCTGGGTGCCCGGCGGTGGCTGGGCTGGCAGGCCGGCTCCCTCGCGGTGTTCGACATCGGCGGCGGCTCCCTGGAGGTGGCGTGCGGGCGCGGCAGGCTGCCCGACTTCGCGGCGTCGCTGCCGCTCGGCGCCGGCCGGCTGACCCGGGAGTTCCTCGCCGGCCAGGATCCGCCGTCGGAGGAGGACCTGAGGGCGCTGCGCCGCCGGGTGCGTCATCAGTTGCGGGACGTGGCCGCACGGCTCAGGTGGGAGGGGCCCCACATGGCGGTGGCGACCTCTCGGACCTTCCAGCAGCTGGCCCGGCTCTGCGGGGCCGCACCAGGTCGCCAGGGCGTGTTCGTGGCGCGGCAGCTGACGCGAGGAGAACTCCGCGCCTGTCTGCCCCGCCTCGCGGCTCTGCCGGCGGCCGAGCGGGCGACACTCCCCGGGGTCTCCGCGCCGCGAGCCCTGCAGAGTTTGGCCGGAGCGGTGGTCGGGCACACGGCGATGAAGCTGACGGGCATCAAGAGGCTCACCATCTGCCCGTGGGCCATCCGCGAGGGCGTGCTGCTGCGGTGCATCGAGGACGGTGGATCGTGGTGGGCGGAGATCACTCAGGAGAGGGACGAAGAGGCGCCCGCGGGGCCTACCCCGCTGCGGATCGCGGCCCCGGAGGCCTGAGGTACCGGTGCCTCCCGGGCCACCCGTCAACTCGACTTACGGAGGAGCCATGGTGGACAAGGGGCGTACCGACAAGATCAAGGGCAAGGCCAAGGAGCTGGCCGGCAAGGCCACGAGCGATCACGAGCAGGAGTTCGAAGGCAAGCTGGAGAAGGCTCGCGGCGAGGCGAAGAAGATCAGGGGCGAGACCCGGGAGCGCGCGGAGAAGGCCATGCGGCGCGAGAGCCGGCGGGACCGCGGCTGAGCAGCTGGTTCAGGGGCCGGGCCGGCGGCTTGGCGGTGGGTCGGGCCATGGGGTGGGCGGGCCCGGAGGTCGGGCTCAGGGGTGAGGAGCAACTCCCGCCCGGCCCTTTGGTGGTGTCCGGAGGTCTGCGACCGTCTCGGCGATCCGTAGTCGGAACGCCTCGGGGAGGGCGTCGCCCGTGACGGCGCCGACGAGGTTGTCGGCCACCTCGTGCAGCTTGGTGTTGGTGTTCTGGGAGACCGCGACGAGCACCTTCCAGGAGTCCTCGGCGCTCAGACCGAAGGACGCCATGAGGACGCCCCGGGCGAGGTCGATGACGGGCCGCGTCTGCATCGCCCGCCGGAGCTGAATCACCTCGATCCGCAGATCCTGGTCGGTTTCGCCGAGCGGTGCGGCCTCGGCGCCGAGGGCGAGGGCCGAGGCGGAGTGTGCGGCGGAGCCGGCGGCTGATTCCGCGGCCGAGTCCGCGGTGGGGTCTGTGTCTGTGGCCGGGACCCGGCCGGTCGCGTCGGCCCCGTTCATGACCTCGGGTTCCTTTCCCTTTCCCGCGCCCCTTTCCTCGCCCTCGCCCACGCCGGCGAACAGCGGCAGCGTGCCGGTGATCGAGAAGAGCCGGAGCACCGCGGCGCTCGCCGACCGAATGGTGACGATCTTGCCCTCGTCGAGGGCGTGGCTCCGGATCCGCAGCAGGACGTTCAGCCCGGAGCAGTCACAGAAGTCGACGCCGCTCAGATCGAGGTCGATGCCGCGCTCCGAGCCGGCCAGGGCCTGGCGCAGACCCTTGTGGAAGGCCTGCTCCGTGACGAGGTCGATCGCGCCCGAGACCACGACGAGCGTCGCGTAGCCGTCGGGGCGGGTCTCGATCCCGAGCAGCGGTGCGGGGGTGTCGCTCGACGGAGTGGCGAGCGGCGCCAGGGGGACTTCGTTCGCCACCGTGAGCTGCGTAGTAACTGCGCGGTCTGGCATTGCGGATACTCCGTGGGCATCGGGCAGTTCGTGGCTCTTCAAGCGTCTGCCCGAGGCGTTCGTACGTCAAGAGATACATGAAACAAAGTTCGGCCTTTTGAATACGTGAATCGAGGAGCCTATGCTGTCGGCATGCGTGGAGTACCCGAATCACACACAGGGTGGACGTTCCTCACCAACCACTCCCGTGTCCTCGCTGCGATCGCGGAGAATCCCACCGTCCGCATCCGTGACATCGCCGCCCGATGTCGCCTCACCGAGCGCGCCGTTCAGAAGATCGTTTCGGACCTGGAGACGGCCGGTTATCTCACCCACACCCGTCAGGGACGTTCCAACGCGTACCGGATCGAGGCCGGAACGATCCTGCGCCATCCCGCCGACGAGGGGCTGAGCGTGGCGGAGCTGCTGTCGCTCCTCGCGCGGCACGATGCCGAACACGTCGACGGCCGGCGTGAGCTGCAGTCGACGGCTCCACACGCGCGGAGTTCCGAAGACGATCAGTGACGCGAGCCGACCGGTGACGCGACACATGCGGTGACGTGGCCGGAGCCTCGCGCGCCCTCGCTCGCGGTCCTGCGGCTGCTGGAGTACTGGCCGGCGCACCCCTGGGTACCCGCTTGTCCGAGCGGTCCTGACGACGGGCCGACGAAGGAACAGTGCGAAGGGACAGTGCTGTGAGCGACCACGCCACCCACACCCCCGGGGACGACGAAGAGGGGGCGCCGGAACGGGAGTCCCGTCCCACGCCCGTCCCGAGGGATCTGCCCGATCAGCAGGCGGGCGTCGACGAGGACCCCTGGGAGCTCGACGACGACGCCCCGGGGGCGACCGGCCCCGACGGGCGGCCCGACCCTGAGGTCCCCGACACGGACGAGGCCGGTACGGGCAGGCGGGGCGCTCCGCACTCCGGCAGTGGGCACCCCGAGCAGCCCGTGCCCGACGAGCCGACGGCCTGAGTTTCCCGGCCGCCGTAGCGGCGTCCATGAAGCACGAATGGCGGCCACCCCTGATGCGGGATGCCGCCAACCGTATTTACCTGTGCCCCCAACGGGATTCGAACCCGTGCTACCGCCTTGAAAGGGCAGCGTCCTGGGCCGCTAGACGATGGGGGCGAGGACGTGAGAAGCATAGGTGATGCCGGGGACGTTCGCCAAAACGGTTATGGGCTCGGAACGGAGGACCTCGAAGGCGAAGTCGAGGGTGCGGACGGGGTCGAAGTCGGGGGCGAAGACGACGGTGAGGGGACCGGCGTGGCGCCCGGCTGGTTCTCCTTCGGGAGGTGGCGGCTCACCTCCGCCGTGGTCAGCCCGAGCCCGCCCAGTTTGATCTCGTCCCAGGCCTGCAGGCGACGCGTGTCGCGGTCCAGGTAGAGGACGGACGCCTCGATCTGGTCCGGGTTGCGCTTCTCCAGGGCACGCAGTCCGCTGCCGCCCGTGGACCCCTCGATGCGCAGCCTGGTGCCCTTCGCCATGACCTCCATCTCCGCGTGGTGGAGGTGCCCGGCCAGGACGAGCGGGACCACGCCGTCCGTCCGCCGCGCCGCCTTCGGCTCGTGGACCATCGCGATGTCCACCGGGGTGCCCAGGGTCCGCTGGTCGCGGATGGCCGCTGCCAGCCGGTCGCCCGCCAACTCCTGGGCCTGGGTGCCGTCCTGCTCGCCCGCCGAGCGGTCCGGGGTGAACTGGGGATCGCCGATCCCCGCGAAGCGCAGCCCGCCGATGGTGGCCGACTGGCCGTCGTCCAGGACGTGCACGTTCTTCATGCGCTGCAGATAGCGCTGGGTGAGCCTCGAGTCATGGTTGCCGCGCACCCAGACGTACGGGGCGCCGAGGTCCCTGATCGGGTCCAGGAAGCCGTTCTCGGCGGCCGTGCCGTGGTCCATGGTGTCGCCGGTGTCGACGATGACGTCGATGTCGTACTGCTCCACGAGCGACGCGATGATCTTCCAGCTCGCCGGGTTGAGATGGATGTCCGAGACGTGCAGGACGCGGATCGTGGCCGGGTCGGGCTGGTAGGTCGGGAGCGTGGACGTGACGTCGTAGAGCTTCGTCACGTTGGTCACCAGGCGCGCCAACTCCTTCTGGTAGACGTCGAACTCGGTGACGATGCTGCGCGCGTTGCCGACCAGGGAGGGGGCGGAGGACAGGAGCCCGGAGAACTTCGGTTCCAGGACCGACTTGGGGTTCCAGGTCGCATACGCCGTCGCCCCCGACGCGACCAGGAGGGTGAGGGCGAGGCCGCCGGCCGCCAGGGCCCGGCGGGGGCGGCGGTACACCGCGAGGCCGAGGGCGGTGGCCCCGGACACGACGGCCACGCAGGAGCGGACGGCCAGGTCGAGGGTGCCGTGCTCGACGTCCTCGGCGACCTCGTCCTGGAGTCCGGAGAGGCGTTCGGGGTGGTCGACGAGGGCCTGGGAGCGGACCGGGTCGAGCTGGTCGACGTTCACGTCGAGGCGGACCGGCGCGGTGTGGCTGTTCAGCTCCAGGGCGCCCAGCGGGGAGACGTTGATCTTCGTGCCGCCGGTGAGGGAGGGACGGAGGGTCATCGTGGTGTTCATCGGGCCGACCGGTGCGCGTACGTTGCCGACGATCAGCAGCCCCAGCCAAGCACCCAGAAGGACCACCGCGACCAGGCCCAGAGCGCGGGTCCAGGGGTGCGGCGGATGGACCAGCTCGGCGGCCGGACGCACGCGCCGGGAGCGATAGGGGCCGGTGAGCGCGGTCAGGGGGCGGCCGAGGCGGCCGGTGGTGGTGCGGGTGGTTCCGGGGTTCGGGGTGTTGGCGGGTACGCGTGCCATTGGTCCCGTATGCCCAACGCGGTACGCGGCTATGCGGGGTGACGCAGAGCACGGCTTTCCGCAGAGCGGGGGTCCGTGAGCCCCGTACGGGCGGCCCGTGCCGGACAATGGGCGTGTGCTGGAGATGACGCGCGAGGAGTTCGAGGAACTGGTCGCCGAGTCCCTCGACCGGATTCCGCCGGAGCTGACGAGGCTGATGGACAACGTGGCGGTGTTCGTCGAGGACGAGCCGCCCACGGACGACCCCGAGCTGCTCGGGCTGTACGAGGGGACGCCGCTGACCGATCGCGGGGAGTGGTACGCGGGGGTGCTGCCCGACCGGATCACGATCTACCGGGGGCCGACCCTGCGGATGTGCGAGACCCGGGACGACGTGGTCGCGGAGACCGAGGTGACGGTCGTACATGAGATCGCTCACCATTTCGGGATCGACGACGAGCGGCTGCACGCACTCGGCTACGGCTGACGGGGCTTCAGGGGCTTCAGGGGCTGCGGGGGCCACTGGGCCGGGCGCGCGGAGGCTTCTGAGGGGCGCGTGTCTTCTTGTGGGCGACGGGAGTTGAGCACCTTGACTCCTCGACTCCCCACCGGAGGTGGCTGCTCGTGCGCCCCTTGCATGTACCTGTCCGACTGGCCGCCACGGTCGTGGCCGTCGCCGCTGCCGCCGGCTGCATGAGCGTGGGCGACGGCGACGCCGGCCAGGTCAAGCCTTCCCACAGCGCGGGCCAGAAGGGCGCGAAGGTGTCCGACGGAGGGGCGGCGATGACCGGCGGCGGCGGTTCCGGGTGGGCCGGCGGGTCCGCGGGTGACGCCAAACACGGGCACGGGAAGGACAAGGGGGGCGCGAAGGGGGCCAGCGGGGCGCCCGCTTCTCCGGGCGCCTCCCCGTCCGCGGGGCAGAGCGCGCCCGCGGCGGCGCCCACCAAGCCTGCCGGTGGCAGTCCCGGGCCCGTCGGCCCCGGTGCGCCCACACCGACGAAGCCGCAGCCCACACCGACGAAGACCGCCGAGCCGGAGCCGGAGCCGCCGCCCGCGTCCCCCACGCCTCCGCCGCCCTCACCGGAGCCGACGGTCGCCGAGCCGTCGTCCTCGGTGCAGCCGCAGCAGGCCCAGCCGCAGCTGATGACGCGGGAGCCCGCGCCGGAGGCCGGGGTGGCTGTCTAGACCCGTTCGATCGAAGGTTCAGAAGGGTGTTGACCTGCGATGACGGTACTCAATTTGCCCAAAGGGGAGGTGAGTGCGTATGGTAGTAGATCGTTTGATCCCATTGCCTGGCGCCGAAGAGATGCGCCGCGTGTGGCGCGTACTCTCCCTTGCCGTGGCTGACCGCATTGAGGCGGTCGAATTGCGAAATCACGGAGTTGACGGGCGCGTGCCGACGAGACTCCGGAAGGTTTCGCATTCGCATGTCCATTTCCAGTACTGATCACATCGTCGTGCCCGAGAACGAGGACAACGAGGCCATCGACCTCGACCTCGCGCAGACGGCCGCCGACACCGACGCCGCCGATGTCTCCGACACGGAGTCCGGCGAGCCGGAGATCACCTTCACCGACCTCGGTCTCCCCGAGGGCGTCGTGCGCAAGCTCACGCAGAACGGTGTGACCAGCCCCTTCCCGATCCAGGCCGCGACCATCCCGGACGCCCTGGCCGGCAAGGACATCCTCGGCCGTGGCCGTACCGGCTCCGGCAAGACCCTCTCCTTCGGCCTGCCGCTGCTGACCAAGCTGTCCGGCGGCCACACCGAGAAGAAGAAGCCCCGCGGCATCATCCTCACGCCGACCCGTGAGCTCGCGATGCAGGTCGCGGACGCCCTCCAGCCGTACGGCGACGTCCTCGGCCTGAAGATGAAGGTCGTCTGCGGCGGTACGTCGATGAGCAACCAGATGTACGCCCTGGAGCGTGGCGTCGACGTCCTCGTCGCCACCCCGGGCCGGCTGCGCGACATCATCAACCGTGGCGCCTGCTCGCTGGCGAACGTCGAGGTCGCGGTCCTCGACGAGGCCGACCAGATGTCCGACCTGGGCTTCCTGCCCGAGGTCACCGAGCTGCTCGACCAGATCCCGGGCGGCGGCCAGCGCATGCTGTTCTCGGCCACCATGGAGAACGAGATCTCCACGCTGGTCAAGCGCTACCTGACCAACCCGGTCACGCACGAGGTCGACAGCGCCCAGGGCAACGTCACGACGATGTCCCACCACATCCTCATCGTGAAGCCCAAGGACAAGGCGCCGGTCACCGCCGCGATCGCCTCCCGCAAGGGCCGCACGATCATCTTCGTCCGCACCCAGCTGGGCGCCGACCGTATCGCCGAGCAGCTGTGCGACTCCGGTGTGAAGGCCGACGCGCTGCACGGCGGTATGACGCAGGGCGCCCGTACCCGCGTCCTCGAGGACTTCAAGAAGGGCTACGTCAACGCCCTGGTCGCCACCGACGTCGCCGCGCGCGGTATCCACGTCGACGGCATCGACCTGGTCCTGAACGTGGACCCGGCCGGCGACCACAAGGACTACCTGCACCGCTCCGGCCGTACGGCCCGCGCCGGCCGCTCCGGCACCGTCGTGTCGCTGTCGCTGCCGCACCAGCGCCGCCAGATCTTCCGCCTGATGGAGGACGCGGGCGTCGACGCCTCGCGCCACATCATCCAGGGCGGTGCGGCCTTCGAGCCGGAGGTCGCCGAGATCACCGGCGCCCGGTCGATGACCGAGGTCCAGGCCGAGTCCGCGGGCAACGCCGCGCAGCAGGCCGAGCGTGAGGTCTCGCAGCTCACCAAGGAGCTGGAGCGCGCCGCCCGTCGCGCCACCGAACTGCGCGAGGAGGCCGACAGGCTGACCGCGCGTGCGGCGCGCGAGCGGGGCGAGGACCCGGAGGCGGCCGTGGCCGCGGTGGCCGAGGCCGCCGCTGCCGTCGTCATCGAGGAGGCCGCCGCCGAGGCGACGGCCGCCGCTGAGGCGCAGGCGCGCGAGGAGCGTCCGCGTCGTGACGAGCGGGGCAACTACGAGCGCCGCGACCGTCGCGACGACCGTCCCTCCGGTGGCTTCAACCGTGACAACGACCGTGGTGGTCGTTCGTTCGAGCGTCGTGACGAGCGCCCCTCGGGTTCTGGCGGCGGTTTCCGCCGGGACGACCGTCGTGATGGTGGTGACCGTGGTGGATTCCGTCGCGACGACCGTCCGTCGGGTGGCTTCAACCGTGACAACGACCGTGGTGGTCGTTCGTTCGAGCGTCGTGACGAGCGCCCCTCGGGTTCTGGCGGTGGCTTCCGCCGCGATGACCGTCGTGATGGTGGTGACCGTGGTGGATTCCGTCGCGACGACCGTCCGTCGGGTGGGTTCAACCGTGACAACGACCGTGGTGGTCGTTCGTTCGAGCGTCGTGACGAGCGCCCCTCGGGTTCTGGCGGTGGCTTCCGCCGGGACGACCGTCGTGACGGCGGCGGCGACCGTGGTGGCTTCCGCCGCGACGACCGCCCGTCCACCGGTCACCGAGGCAGCGACCGCCCCTTCAACCGCGACCGCCAGGGCGACCGCCCCGCGGGCGGCGGCTTCCGCTCCGGCAGCCACGACCGCCCGTCGTACGGCCACCGCGGCACGGGAACGGGCACGGGTTCGGGTTCCGGCTCGGGTTCGTCCTTCGGCCGCCGCGACGAGAAGCCGCGCTGGAAGCGCAACGGCTGATCGCCGAGAGCTCACTGGCTGATTGACCGCTGACTGATCACTGAAGGGCCCGTACGACTCCGGTCGTACGGGCCCTTCGGCGTTGCCGCACCTTGCTGCCCACCGGCCTCCTGCCTCAAGGCAGCGGTGAGGGAACCGTCAGGGTTCCCCTGCATGTGCCTCGTCGGCGAGAAGGCCCAGCAGGATGATGTCGAGCGCCCCGGCGAGGCGCTCGTCCAGGTCGAAGGGGGCCGGTTCCTCGCGGATCCAGCGCAGGATCGTCGAGAAGTAGCAGGCGGCCAGCAGTTGGCCGGCCTGGTCGCAGTCGACGCCCGCCCTGACCTCCCCGCACTGCCGCCCTTGCTCGACGATCCTGGCGAGTTCGACTTCCAGGGACGGGTCCTGCAGAAGGCGCCCGTACCGCGCTGACGCGTCCATCAGGACGGTGGTCTCGGCACGTGAGGCGACGTTGAGGTCGCCCATCTCCTTCAGGTATCGGCGCAGCCGGTCGCCGACCGGCAGGTCTTCCGCGTGCTCCGCGCCGAGGATCTCAGCGACGCGGGCACGGCGGCGGACTCCCCATTCCTCGAGGAAGCCGACCTTCTGCGCGAAGTGGTTGAAGACGGTCGCCCGGGCGACATCGGCGGCCTCGGCGATCTGCTCCATGGTGGTCGCCTCGTATCCCTGGGCGACGAAGAGACCGACCGCCGCCTCGTACAGCTGGTCGTGCAGCTTCCGGCGTCTGCGCTCCTGGCGCCCGACGGTCGCGCCGCCCTCGGAGGCCGCTGCCGCGTCCCGGATCTTCATGGCCCTCAGTACAGCACAGGGCTGCACGGCTCTTGACCCCTCCCCCGGACTTATCTAGATTCCTCTCCATTGCTGGACTCCAGTCCAGCAATGGATGAAAGTCTCGCGATGTTGATCGCGGGACGCCGAGAAGGAGGCAACGTGGCTTCCGTGACATCCCGCACGGGCCGTGTCGAGCTCGGACACGGCTGTTCCGCCTGGATCGCGGGCGATGTCGGATGGGGCATGAGCAACGCCGGGCTGATCACCGGCCGGGGCGAGTCACTGCTCGTCGACACCCTCTACGACCTGCGGCTGACCAAGACCATGCTCGACGGGCTGGCGCCCCTCACCGCTCCCGCACCGATCTCCACCGTGGTCAACACCCACGGCAACGGCGACCACTGGTTCGGCAACCAGCTCGTGTCCCACGCGGAGATCATCGCGGCCCGCGGGTCCGTGGCGGACATGCGTCAGGTGGGCCCCGCCGAAATGCGCGCACTGACCGGCATGGACAGCCCGGCCGGACACTTCGCCCGCCGGATCTTCGGCCGCTTCGACCACACCGACATCGAACCCGTCCTCCCGAACCGGGTCTTCGACGGCGAGACCGTCATCGACATCGGCGGGACGGAGGTCCGCCTCATCGACGTGGGGCCCGCACACAGTGCCGGCGACACGATCGTCCACGTGCCGCGGGCCCGGACCGTCTACACCGGCGACATCGTCTTCGCCGGAGCGGCGCCGGTCGTCTGGCACGGTCCCTTCACCCGCTGGCTCGCCGCCTGCGACCTGCTGCTGGGCCTCGACGCCGACATCGTCGTACCCGGCCACGGCCCCGTCACCACCAAGCAGTCCGTCCGCGAGATCCGCGACTACCTCGAGTACGTCCACGAGCAGGCCACCGCCCGCTTCACCGCCGGCATGCCCGCCATGGACGCGGCACGCGACATCCGCCTCGGCCGCTTCGCCGACCTGGACGAGAGCGAACGCCTCGCCGTCAACGTGCACACCGTCTACCGGGAGCTCGACCCCGCACTGCCCCCGCTCGACGGCCCCGGCCTGTTCGGCTGCATGGCCGAGCTTCTTCCCCGCCTCTGACGACGCTCCCCGCGCCAACGACCTCCCCTCCGTCCCCTCGGGCCGTACGACCCGCCAACCCCTCCAAGGAGGAGACATGGTCTCCACTCCTGCCTACGACCCACCGCTCGCCGCGTCCGAGGCCGCACCGGCCGCACCGGCCCGGCCCACCGGCACGATCGTGGCCGGCTGTCTGGCCGTCTGTCTGGCCCAGATCGGTCTGGTGCTGCCCGCCGCGATCAACGGCGAGATGCAGCGCACTCTCCAGACGTCCGGCGCGGAACTGACCTGGATCAGTGACGCCTTTCTGGTGCCCGCCGCCATCCTGGCGCTGACCTTCGGCGTCGTGGGCGACCGCTACGGCCGCAAGAAACTCGTCGTCGTCGCGGCGCTGCTGGCCGCCGTCGGCTACCTGGTGTCCGCGACCTCCGACACCCCGGCCCAGCTGATCACCGGCCAGGCGATCTCCGGCGTCGGAGCCGCCGCGCTCTTCCCGGCGTCCCTGGCGATGATCACCGCGAGCACGACCACCCCGGCCGCGCGCGCCAGGGGCCTGGCCTCCTGGACCGCTGCCCTGTCGCTCGGCGCCTTCATCGCCCCACTCCTGTCCGGCGGCATCGTCGAACACGCGTCCTTCCAGTGGGCGTTCGGCGTGACCGGTGTGCTCGCCGTGATCACCGCCGTGGCGGCCTGGCTGCTCGGCACCGAGTCCAGCGCCCCCGAGGGCCGCTCGCTGGACTGGCCGGGGCAGATCACCATCGCCGTGGCCATGCTCGCCCTGCTGTACGGCATCATCCAGGGGCCCTCGGACGGCTGGGGCTCGGCCTCCATCGTCGCGTCCTTCGTCACCTTCGCCGTCTTCATCGCCGCGTTCATCGTGGTGGAGAACCGCAGCGCGGCCCCGATGCTGCGGCTGAGCCTCTTCCGTATCCCGGCGTTCGCCGCGTCGGCGGCGATGGCGGTGATCGGCATGCTGGGCTTCCTCGGCGGCGCGTACGACCTGAGCATCCGGCTCGGTGTCATCCAGCACAAGAGCCCCTTCGAGGCGGCGATACCAGTCATGATCATCCAGGCGTGCACGCCGTTCATCTGGCCCCTGCTGGTCCGTCTGCTGCACCGCGTCGGACCCGGGCCCATGCTCGTCATCGGCTTCCTGGCGATGGCCTCGGGTCAGCTGTGGCTGCGGGCGCTGCCGATCCACGAGACCGCTCTGCCGCCCATGCTGGGCCCGCTGATCCTGAACGGTGTCGGCTTCGGCCTGGTCGTCGCCGCGCTCACCGCCGCCGCCGTCAACGTCGTACCGCAGAAACTGACCGGCATGGCGGCAGCCACCACCAGCCTGGTCCGCGACCTCGGCCAGACCCTCGGCCCGGCCGTCGTCGGCGCTGTCGCCCTCGGCATGGCCGCCAGCCGGCTGACCGGGAGCCTCGCGGATGCCGGACTCACCCCGAAGGAGCACGGCATCGCCTCCGCCATCCTGCACGAGGGCGGCCCGCTCGCCCTGCACAGCGTCGACCTCGGACCACTCAGCGCCAAGCTCGCCCCCTACACCACGGACGCCCTGGCCCACGGCTACAACAACGGACTGATCCTCACCGCCGCCGCCTGCGCGACCGCCGCCGTGATCGCCGCCGTCTTCGTCGGCTTCCGACCGAGCAGCACCGCGCCGGCCGAGGCGGAGGGGAGCGCGGCGTGAAGTTCGCGAGCTTCGTCCACGACGGGAAACGGCAGTCGGGAGTCGTCGCCGACGACCGGCTCCACCCCTTCGAGTACCCCGTCGACCTCCTGGACGTGATCGGGGAAGGGGAGGAGTCGCTGCGCGGGTGGGGAGAACGCGCCCTGACCGCCTCCCTGCCCGTGCCCCTGGCCGACGCGCGCCTGCTGCCTCCGCTGCAGCCGCCCACTGTTCGCGACTACATGACCTTCGAGAGCCATGTCGCGGGAGTCGCACAGGGATACGGCGACACCGTCCCCGAGGAGTGGTACGCCGCACCGGCGTTCTACTTCACCAACCCGTACGCGATGATCGGCGCCCACGACGACGTACCGGTACCGCCGGGCTGCGGGCGCTTCGACTTCGAACTCGAGGTTGCCGCCGTCATCGGCAAGGCGGGCCGGGATCTGACGCCCGAGCAGGCCCGCGACCACATCGTCGGCTACACGATCCTCAACGACTGGTCCGCCCGCGACCTCCAGGGCCGCGAAATGAGAGTCAAACTCGGCCCGGCCAAGGGGAAGGACAGCTCCGCCACCCTCGGCCCCTGGCTCGTCACCGCCGACGAACTCGAACCCCACCGCGACGCCGACGGCCTCCTCGACCTCGCCCTCACCGTCGCCGTGAACGGCGAGACGGTCGGACAGGACCGACTGGCCAACATGGCCTGGACGTTCGAGGAGATGGCGGCGTACGCCTCTCGTGGCACCTGGATCCGCCCCGGCGACGTCCTGGGCTCCGGAACCTGCGGCAACGGCGGTTGCCTGGCCGAACTCTGGGGCCGCCACGGCATCTTCGAACCACCGCCCCTCGTCCCCGGCGACACCGTCACCATGACGGTCGAGGGCATCGGCACCATCAGCAACACCGTCGTCGAGGGTGTTCCCCCGGTGCCTCTGCCACCCGCCCGCCGCAGACGATGACCACTGTGCGACGAACGTCCGACAACGCGGCGGGGGCAGATATGTTTTCGGCCAAATGAGACCTCCTGTGACGCATGTCATACCCCCAGTGCGGGCATTGCTGGGGGCATGACAGATGACGTCAGAATGAGTGGGCTGTCGGACGAGGAACGGCTCGCCCAGCTCGGTTACACCCAGGTCCTCGCCCGCCGGATGTCGGCGTTCTCCAACTACGCGGTCTCCTTCACGATCATCTCGGTCCTGTCGGGCTGCCTGACCCTGTACCTGTTCGGCATGAACACGGGCGGCCCGTCCGTGATCGTGTGGGGCTGGGTCGCCGTAGGGCTCATGACCCTCTTCGTCGGGCTGGCCATGGCCGAGATCTGCTCGGCCTACCCGACCTCCGCCGGCCTGTACTTCTGGGCGGCCCAGCTCGCTCCGCCGCGTACGGCCGCCGCGTGGGCCTGGTTCACGGGGTGGTTCAACGTGCTCGGGCAGGTCGCGGTGACCGCCGGCATCGACTTCGGGGCGGCTTCCTTCCTGGCCGCCTATCTGAACCTCCAGTTCGACTTCGAGGTCACCCCGGGCAGCACGATCCTGCTCTTCGCGGGCATCCTCGTCCTGCACGGGCTCCTCAACACCTTCGGCGTACGCATCGTGGCCCTGCTGAACAGCGTCAGCGTGTGGTGGCACGTGGTGGGCGTGGCCGTCATCGTCGGCGCGCTGACGTTCGTACCGGACAAGCACCAGTCGGCGTCCTTCGTGTTCACGGAGTTCGTGAACAACACCGGCTGGGGGAGCGGCGTGTACGTCGTCGCCCTCGGCCTGCTGATGGCCCAGTACACCTTCACCGGGTACGACGCCTCCGCACACATGACCGAAGAGACGCACGACGCGTCCACGGCCGGCCCCAAGGGCATCGTCCAGTCCATCTGGACCTCGTGGATAGCGGGCTTCGTCCTGCTCCTGGGCTTCACCTTCGCCATCCAGTCGTACGACGGCGCCCTGAAGTCCCCGACCGGCGTACCGCCCGCACAGATCCTGCTCGACGCGCTGGGCGCGACCACCGGCAAGCTGCTCCTGCTCATCGTCATCGGCGCCCAGCTGTTCTGCGGCATGGCATCGGTCACCGCCAACTCCCGCATGATCTACGCCTTCTCACGCGACGGCGCCCTCCCCTACTCCCACCTCTGGCACACGGTCAGCCCCCGCACCCGTACCCCCGTGGCGGCGGTCTGGCTGGCGGCGTTCGGCGCCCTGCTCCTGGGCCTGCCCTACCTGATCAACCTGACGGCGTACGCGGCCGTGACGTCGATCGCCGTGATCGGCCTCTACATCGCGTACGTCATCCCGACGCTGCTGCGGCTGCGCAAGGGCGAGGCGTTCGAACGGGGGCCGTGGCATCTGGGCCGGTGGTCGCGGGTGATCGGGGTGGTCTCGGTGGTCTGGGTGGCCGTGATCACGGTGCTGTTCATGCTGCCCCAGGTGGCACCGGTCACCTGGGAGAGCTTCAACTACGCCCCGCTCGCCGTCCTGGCGGTGCTGGGATTCGCGGCGCTGTGGTGGGTGACTTCGGCGCGCCACTGGTTCCTCAACCCCGACCACGAGCGCACCCTGGCCCGCGAGGCGGCTCGCAAGGGGGCACCCGAACCGGTCGATCCATAACGAGGACGACCATTTCCGGCGCGCGTCGCCACCCAGGTCGTGGAGCGACCCGGCCGTGTCTCCGATACCCGATCGGAGTCGCGGCCGGGTCCGGCTATGCTCGGGGTTGCAACATCGCGGGGACCCTTAGCTCAATTGGCAGAGCAGTGGACTTTTAATCCATTGGTTGTGGGTTCGAGTCCCACAGGGTCTACGGGTGCGGGGGAGGGGAAACCCCTTCTGACCTGCAGGGCAGCGCTCGAGTCGGCTTCGGTCGGGTCGGGCGCTGCTTCGTTTTCGGGGCCGTGCGTGAGCGATGCGTGAGCGGATGTGTCCGTGGCGGCGGCTTGCTCGGCGAGAGCGGTGCCGAGGAACAGGGTTGGCGGGACGACGTCACCCGAACTAGTCCCCCGCGGCCCACGTACCCTCGCGCCATGACGTCACGACTCCCCTTCCATCCCGGCGACGGCCGCCCTCGTTATGTCGGGCCAGCCACTGTCGTCTTCCCTGATCGCAGGGAGGTCTCCGTCACCGCGTCGCTCGTGCTGCGCCTTGACCCTTCGACGGTGGAGAACTTCAGCTACGACCGGCACAGCACCTGGGCGGGGAGCATTACCCTCGTGCAGGACGAAGACGGTGTCGACCTGTTCGATGCGGCGCCTGGAATCCTCCGCATGCCCGACGGCCGCGAGAGCGAGTTCATGGCCACCGGAGGCAGCTCCGGAGAGAACGGCTGCTCCGGGCTGGGTCCTGCCCCCTTCCATTCGGCCTGACTGCACGGGGAGCCGCAGAACTCTGCCGCGACAACACTCAGACGCCAAGCACCTGCACCGCACTCTGGCTTCGGTACTGGTAGGGACTCGTATGCAACTGTCGCCGGTTCACCGTGGAACCCAGCTGGTGACCGTATGTGATCCCCGATGGCGTATCGGCTCCAGGTCCCTCCGCCCTCGGGAGCAAGGCGGGTTGTAGGGACGGGTCTTGTTTGCTTACGTGGCGTCGTGTTGCCGGACCGACAGAACCACATGCAGTGTGGTCCGTTGGAGGTCTGGTGGCAGCTGTGCTCCCGGTGGAACATTCGGATCCATGGGGAATAGCGAAAACAGCCAGCATGGCCCACCTTCGTGGCCTTCGTCCACACCGCCGACGGCGATGTCGTCGAAGCGTCCCTGACTCCACGAAGGGGCTGGACCTACACCAAGGTCCGCCTGACGACGAACTTGGCCGCGCTCAACATCATTCTCGACCGTCTGAAAGCCGGAGAAGGCATACGCGTGACGGTTCCTGATCCGCCCACACCTCCCCGTCAGATCGTGATCACGCGGAGCGCCAACCGGGGCGCCCGTGTGGCCGGGTCGCAGAAGGGTAAGAGCAGGCAGGCGCTGATCGAGTTGGTGACGTCCGCAGTGGAGATGCACCAAGAGACGAAGGTTGTCAAAGAGGCTGAAGAGGCCGCGAAGCGTCGCGCAGAAGAGCTGCTGAAGTCCGCGCACGAGCGCCAGGACGAACGAACCCCCTCGGTCAGCCTGCGTACAGTGTCCGGCGGCCTGCCGACCTTGGGGCGCCGCAAGTGACGAGGCAGATGGAACATCTGTGTCAGATCGTGCGCTAAGTGCGTTGTGGCTAACCGGATTTCGTTCGAGGTGTGCGGCGCGGGTGATCATCTGGACAGAGGTACGGGTGCGGTCGCGGGCATGAAAGAACGGGCTCCTTGGTAGTGACGCGGTTACGACACCAGCACGACCAAGGAAGCCCGTTGCCCGATCAGTTGAGCAGCATCTCTGTGCCTGCGTCCACCGCGGTCACTCCTGGGTGTGACTGCTACGTGCACCGGTTCGGTTCGATCGCTCCAGGGCTGCGGGCACGCTGCTATCCCAGTGACATGACGGATGCGGAGTGGGCCGAGGTCCGCTCCGCGGTGCCGGTGCCGGCCTGGCTCCTCAAGCGGGGCGGGCGTCCGGAGGCGTACTGCCACCGCGAGATACTCGACGCTGTGCGTTATCTGGTCGACAACGGTGTGAAGTGGGCGGCTCTGCCGGTCGATTTCCCGTACTGGCGGGCGGTCTACGACTTCTTCCGCCGCTGGCGGTCCTACGACTACGTGCGTGAGCTGTACCAACGCCTGCGACGTTCGGCGAGGGAACGCTCAGGCCGCAACGCCGAGCCCAGTGCGGCAATCATCGACAGTCAGTCGGTGGACGCCTCCGAGACCGTGGGCGAGGATAGCCGCGGATACGACGGCGGCAAGTCACGTGACGGGCGCAAGCGCCACATCCTGACCGACACCGAGGGCCTGCTCCTCGAAGTCACCGTGACCACGGCCGATGTGCACGACTCCAAGGCTGCCCCCGCGCTGCTGGAGACGTTCATGGACCAGCCGGGCCGGCTGCTGAAACTGGTGTGGGTCGACAGCGCCTACCAGGGGCCGGCGCTGGCGAAGGCGTTCGCCCGCCACGGAGTCCGCATCGAGGTCGTGCGCCGCTCCGACGGGCAACGCGGATTTGTCGTACTGGCCCGCAGGTGGGTCGTGGAGCGCACGCTGAGCTGGCTCTCCCGCTCACGCCGCCTCAACCGTGACCACGAACGCCGCCCCGACCACCACCAGCAGATGGTGTGGTGGGCCGCCGTGATCAGGCTGTCCCGGCGCCTGGCTGCTGACGCTCCGCGATGGCCGGAGAAACGCCCCGGCCGACTGCTCCGGGCGCGGGCATGAACCGTCCGTCCTTCGCCCGCACCAGCCAGCCCCGCTTCTCCAGCACGTAGGCACGGTGACGGATCTTCTCCACCTCGTTCTTGATCTCCGCCTCCCGGCCCACCGCCCGCGTCAGCTCCACCCCGTTCACCGGCCCCGAAGCGGCCACCACCGCGGCGAACACCTCCTGATACAGGCCGCCGAGCACCTCCTCGCCCATGCCCGACCGCCACACCGGCGGCCGCTCGCCATGCCCCGCGCCGGGGCCGCCCGATCCCCCAGCAGCAGCCGCCCCACCATCAGAAGGCACGGAGACCGGCGTCTTCACCAGGCTCTCCCCGGCCAGCACCGACACGAGCTCCTCACGCCCCACCCGGGCCCGCTCGACTCGCTCCCGCGCGGCATCCACCTCCGCCTGAGCCTGCTCCAGGACCTCCGTCCAGGACTCCAGATCCTGCCTCGCCCGCGCCTCACGCTGTTCCATCAACCCCAGCACCGACGGCATCGCACCCTCCTCGATCAACAACAAGCCGTCCGCTGCCTGCCCCTACCCCTCCGCGATCATGCCCCGCAGACGACGAAGCCCCTGCTCATCGAACAGGGACTCCCTTTGCCACAACGCACTGAGACAATGCGGTCACTGCTGCGCCCAGCTCGTACGCGGCCACCAGCTCCGCCACCTCGCCTGGCGACAGCTTGTCGTTCTCCTTGATCTCCGTCGCCACGGCGACGTCTACAACAGCAGGCTCTACCTGCGCACGTACGACCCCGCCATGTCTCTCCAGCGTCTTGATCAGGCGCAGCAGCAGGGGTGCGCTCGGGTTCGAAAGGGAGTCGGCCAGGCGCACAGAGAGAAGGGCCAGCTCAGGAGAGGTTTCCTCTCGGGCTGGCCCTTCGCCGTATCCAGGCTCGTGCCACACCCGTGCCACTACATCTGTGTGGAGGCCGGATCCCCTGGTCGAAGGTGCGCTGTGAATCGCGGCACGTACGTCATCCCCCCGCCCGACGAAGTCAGGCGAGCTTCTTCATCTGCGCGTCGACGATGTCCTGGGGGATGGTCGGGGGTTGGAAGGGGTTGAGGGACAGGAAGGTGGCGATGGTGGAGTCCTGGCGGACGACCAGGATGGTGATGGGGATACTGGGTCCCCCGCTGTTGATGATCTGGGTGGCGTCGAAGGCAAGGGTCTCGTCGCCGTAACCGGAAACGGACCGGGGCTGGGTGCCGGAATACCCCAGCCCAGCACCCGGGTGAGCAGCGGACGGGCGCATCTCGGTGGTGGCGCACTTCGGAAGCGCTGCGCGCAGTTCGGTCATCACCGTGCGGGCGTCGGCAAGGGTGTAGGACGTCAGGCCGACACTCGCGTGCGGCCCGAAGTCGTCGGAGGCGGACACGATGTCCTGGCTGACCTGGGCCGTGAAGTCGTGCAGGCTGCCCAGCTGTGCCGCCGCGAAGACGGGTCGGCAAGGTGCGGGTGCGACGGTGCGGTAGGTCGTGAGGTCGTCGTGGTTCACCGGGCTGCCCTTGCCCGTGACGGTGTTGACGGTATAGCCGGGGACGTCTTGCGCGGTCAGCGCCAGGCGGTCGAGGCCCTTCTGGCTGAGGCCCTTCCCGGCCGTGGAGGCGGGCGATCCGGATGCCTGCCGCGACGCCGAGCTCGCAGACGGGGCGGCCCCGGCGGTCGCAGAGTGCTTACGTCCCTCAGCATCGTCCCCGCTGTCCGTACCGCACGCGCCGGTCAGCGCCAGCACCGACACGACGCCCGCCGCCGCAACGCCCCGTCTTCCGACCGCAGAAGCATTCATCATTCGCCCACCCCCGGGCGCCCCGACTCGGAGCACCCTCACGAGAAGCCCCGGCGTGTGCCGAGGCTGAAGTTCACAGGGAGCCTAGCGGGAACAGCCGGTGGGTTCACGGTGAGTGAGCGCGGGTGCGGTGGTGGCTGGTGCGGGCTCGGGTCTGGTGCCGGCTGTCTGCGGGCCGGTGCGTTCATGTGGTGCTCAACCCCATTGCGCGGCGCGCGCCCTTCACCGTGCGGGCGGTGGGCGCGATGAAGGCGTGCAGCAGTTGCAGCGCGCCGTCGCACTGGCCGCCGACGGCTGCGAGGTCGCGGTGCCGACGTCCGCGGGTGCCCCGGCCTGAGGGGTCGACGAGGTCTAGTTCGTGGACGACTTCGTGTCGGGCGTTGAAGAACGGCTGGTGACTCTTGAGTATCTGATCGTCGAGGGCGGGCTCCTGCTTCAAGCCGAGGGCGTTACGGCAGCGGATGAGGTCGGTACCACCCTGGATGCTGGAGCCAGCCAGGTCCTCAACGTAAAGATCGATCAGAGCGGATCGCGGGTCGATGTTGACGACGGCCTGCTTGGTGGCCTTGGTCATGTCGCCGACGAGGCGGTTGGCCATGAAGTGGGCGGCGAAGGCGCCATGCGCGTCGCCGGTCGTGGAGAGCAGGGTGTGCAGGGAATCTCGCAGCAGGGTGCGCAGGCAGGCATCGATACCGGCCGCAGTGAAGACAATGGCGGCTCGGGCCTGGTCGCGGTGGGTCTCGGAGACGGCGCCGCGCATGTCGTCCTGACCAGCGCGCAGTTCGTTGAGGGTGGTGAACAGCCCGCCTACGGACTTGTGGGTGGCAACCAGACGGGCCCAACTTCGCTCGACCTCCGGTGGGCAGCCGTGAGGCTTGCGGGGAAGGTCGCTCAACTCGACGAGGGTCAGTTTCGTCAACGTCTCTCCTTGGCCGTGTCCGCGAGGTGCCCGTGGCCTTACTGACCATTATCTGGAGGACGACTTCAGGCCAGCCTCGCCACAGGCACCGCTCTTGCCGCGTCAGCCCTCCGAGGCGACCCGGAGGGCTGACGCGCGGCATTTGCTTCCGGTGATGGTCCCGGATGCCTCGTCGGCGAGTTCCGGTTCGCCGCGGTTCAGCTTCGACTTGAGGGTCGCGAAGCCCTTCCTGACGTACGGGGCGGCTTTAACCGCCGCGGCGGTCACCACAATGCCCGCCGCGGCGGCGCCAGCCATGGCCAGCTTGAGCATCGCCTCCGCCTCGGCCCGGGTGAGCAGGTCGTCGTCGGCCGGGAAGAGCACGCTATGGCCGGCGAGGTGGTTGTCTTCGTCGCGCAGGAGGCTGCTGCGCCCGCCAGGCGTGGTGCTCGACTGCGAGAGACGAGTGTCGGCCGGGTACTCGACGATCATCTTCTCCCGGACCATCCTGGGCCCGTCTTCAGTGGTCATGGGGCAACTGTAAGGACCAGGGCGGCCGTCGGGAGGTGTAACGCCTGAGGCTCCCACTGTATCTATGAAAGTGTCGCGTCCCCGGGGGCCCCACCCCACGAGAGCGGGAAATCATGCCCCCGCGCGCGTCAACCAGAACAGGCTTGCAGAGCAGAGCGCCCTTCCCCTGCGGACCGGGTCGACGCCCCGTCAGCCGCCCACCAGGGCTGACGAACACTTAGTGCGTTGTGGCAAAGGGAGTCCCTGTTCGATGAGCAGGGGCTTCGTCGTCTGCGGGGCATGATCGCGGAGGGGTAGGGGCAGGCAGCGGACGGCTTGTTGTTGATCGAGGAGGGTGCGATGCCGTCGGTGCTGGGGTTGATGGAACAGCGTGAGGCGCGGGCGAGGCAGGATCTGGAGTCCTGGACGGAGGTCCTGGAGCAGGCTCAGGCGGAGGTGGATGCCGCGCGGGAGCGAGTCGAGCGGGCCCGGGTGGGGCGTGAGGAGCTCGTGTCGGTGCTGGCCGGGGAGAGCCTGGTGAAGACGCCGGTCTCCGTGCCTTCTGATGGTGGGGCGGCTGCTGCTGGGGGATCGGGCGGCCCCGGCGCGGGGCATGGCGAGCGGCCGCCGGTGTGGCGGTCGGGCATGGGCGAGGAGGTGCTCGGCGGCCTGTATCAGGAGGTGTTCGCCGCGGTGGTGGCCGCTTCGGGGCCGGTGAACGGGGTGGAGCTGACGCGGGCGGTGGGCCGGGAGGCGGAGATCAAGAACGAGGTGGAGAAGATCCGTCACCGTGCCTACGTGCTGGAGAAGCGGGGCTGGCTGGTGCGGGCGAAGGACGGACGGTTCATGCCCGCGCCCGGAGCAGTCGGCCGGGGCGTTTCTCCGGCCATCGCGGAGCGTCAGCAGCCAGGCGCCGGGACAGCCTGATCACGGCGGCCCACCACACCATCTGCTGGTGGTGGTCGGGGCGGCGTTCGTGGTCACGGTTGAGGCGGCGTGAGCGGGAGAGCCAGCTCAGCGTGCGCTCCACGACCCACCTGCGGGCCAGTACGACAAATCCGCGTTGCCCGTCGGAGCGGCGCACGACCTCGATGCGGACTCCGTGGCGGGCGAACGCCTTCGCCAGCGCCGGCCCCTGGTAGGCGCTGTCGACCCACACCAGTTTCAGCAGCCGGCCCGGCTGGTCCATGAACGTCTCCAGCAGCGCGGGGGCAGCCTTGGAGTCGTGCACATCGGCCGTGGTCACGGTGACTTCGAGGAGCAGGCCCTCGGTGTCGGTCAGGATGTGGCGCTTGCGCCCGTCACGTGACTTGCCGCCGTCGTATCCGCGGCTATCCTCGCCCACGGTCTCGGAGGCGTCCACCGACTGACTGTCGATGATTGCCGCACTGGGCTCGGCGTTGCGGCCTGAGCGTTCCCTCGCCGAACGTCGCAGGCGTTGGTACAGCTCACGCACGTAGTCGTAGGACCGCCAGCGGCGGAAGAAGTCGTAGACCGCCCGCCAGTACGGGAAATCGACCGGCAGAGCCGCCCACTTCACACCGTTGTCGACCAGATAACGCACAGCGTCGAGTATCTCGCGGTGGCAGTACGCCTCCGGACGCCCGCCCCGCTTGAGGAGCCAGGCCGGCACCGGCACCGCGGAGCGGACCTCGGCCCACTCCGCATCCGTCATGTCACTGGGATAGCAGCGTGCCCGCAGCCCTGGAGCGATCGAACCGAACCGGTGCACGTAGCAGTCACACCCAGGAGTGACCGCGGTGGACGCAGGCACAGAGATGCTGCTCAACTGATCGGGCAACGGGCTTCCTTGGTCGTGCTGGTGTCGTAACCGCGTCACTACCAAGGAGCCCGTTCTTTCATGCCCGCGACCGCACCCGTACCTCTGTCCAGATGATCACCCGCGCCGCACACCTCGAACGAAATCCGGTTAGCCACAACGCACTCAGCGCTTTGGTGTGCACCGTCAGACCGTCGACCACCACTTGGCGCGAGCGGGAGTTGCCAAACGATCGCAGCTCAAAAAGAACCATCACGGATGGTCAAGGCCAAGGAACTCTACGAGCAGGGCTGGAGCGCACGGCAAATCGGTGCGCAACTTGGTGTTTGCACCAGTACGGTCAGCAAGAAACTCAAGCGGGCGGGTGTAGAGATGCGCGATCCGCATAAGCGAGGATAGCCACACGCCTTGCCCTTTATTCCATCCCCATCTGTCGCGACTTGACAGATGGGGATGGTTGTTTCTTTTCCATTGCGGACGAGATCTTACGTTCGCATAGCTATAACCAACAGCATCAACCACTAACAGCAAGGAGCTTCAAATGAGCGAACAACAACCAGATGCGCAACCACAGGTTTCAGCAGCGGCGGAAGAAGAACGCAAGGTCGCCGCCTTCGCCGTGCGCATCGATCCGGTGCTTCGGGAACAGATCGAGGGTCTACCTGGCGTCACCGGGCACAGCGTGAACGACGTTGGCGTGGAAGCCCTCAATGGCTGGGTAGCAAAAACGCTCACCGACGAAGCTGTCCAACAAAAAGCCATGGCCGAGTTGGATGCCGAGGAGAAGAGGCTTCAGGAGCGGCGGGCTGCCATAGCCGGGGTCTTAGGTACCAAGGCGAGCGAAGGGGCCACCTCGGGCGATACTGCATCTGAAGCAATCTTTACTAGTCGAGGCGGTAGATGGAAGACTTCATAGAATGGGACGCCTCAACACGTCGACATCAAAGCCAGTAGCTATCATTCATGTCGGGGTTTGCTATCAAGTCAGACCTAACGATCCGAAAATTGAGGTTCTTTTCCTCCCATTCATCCACCCTCACGCGTGCCTGATTTAGCATCTCACACTGCTGATCAGACAGGTAGAAGCATAGCAACTTGACCACATCCCACGCGTTGCTTGTCTCGTGCACATCCAAGGGATCAGTGGAAGCGGCTGCAAGATAATCGTCAACTGCACTCGTCACCACAGCTTTATCAACCCGGGGATGTAGCTGCGGAAGAATATTGATGGTGCCATCCGCGCTATAGACAATCACAATTGTCGCAGGTGGGTTACTACCCAAATAGCGGACGGCATTATTGAATCGACTACCGCGAGCCGGATCGCCTTTCCCCTGAGCCTTACCATCCAGGATCACGCCGATAGCATGACAACGACCCTGCGGGTCTACGAGCACACCGCCGTCCATGTCCGTAAGTTGTGTAAGCAGACCCGCAGTGAGAAGGGTCGGTTCAATAGACCATGCTTGCGGTGACAGACGTTGCGCTTCCTCAATGGCGTCAGCTGAGATGATGAGCATCGCGCCGTGCCTGTGGTCGCCAGCAGCACGGGCCGCAGACAAGAGCGCACTAAATTCAGCATCTGGGAAGAAGCGCTCTACCAAGTCTTCAAAATAATCTTCATTGAGCATAGGAGTTGGCAAATGAGGTATACCATCCTGAACAGTCAGCAGTGCAATTCCAGCATGCGACAGTTCCCAAACGCCGCGTTGCGTAACACCAATAACGAGAACTGTTTCGCTAGCGACATCATACTCCGGCCGCATTACACCCAAGCCATAGACGAATTGCCCGTCAGACAGTAGGTCAGCTTCAGTTCCGCTCGCCTCAAGAAGCTTTCTAATCGCTGAAGTGTTTTTCATTTCTACTTGGTCGCGAAGTTTCACAAAAACCTCAACCGCCGGGTCTTCTGGCCGCGAAATTATAATCCTTCCAGAGCCGGAGCGCCCCTCGTACGGCAAGGCAGATAGCCGACTCATGAGAAGGTGATTGTCGCCACCAAACCAAAAGCCCGTGCAATAAAGGATTGATCGAACCATAGACTCAGTCGCGCTTCGTACTATCTCGTCGGTGCTTGCAGAGATTACACCCGACCCAGCGTCCGGAATATACAACGCACGCCTAGCATGTCTAATCACTTCATCGATGACAGCATGCACGAGGGAACGAAATACTGGAAAGTTTCCGATCTCTTCTGTTTCAATCTTAGGAACACACTCCAGGGCATCTTTGCGAACACCTAAGACTGTATGTACTTCGTAGTCACCTACACGCACGGACCCGCTTGCAAAGAAGCTCTGATTCCGGCCAACAGGATTGGCAGCCAGCGCCTCCTCAATCGCCTTGGCGCGCATTTGGTCTCGCAACTGTCGATGCTGCTGCTCATGGTGGTGAGCTACGGAATGAATCATGGTGCTTCGTGGATGCGCCGCATAGAGTTCAGAACCTCGCCTCACCACATCCTGCAAATCTAAAGGTGCGTAGGGGCCATTCTCGGGCTCGATGCATATTTCAAATTTGTGTTCGCCAGCGACCTGGAATCCAATGAGTATCACCTTAGGTTCGCCAAAAAACCCGATTGCTTCAAGCGCGAACTTAGCCGCGACCTCCACACCTATGCGAAAGTGAGGCTGATAACTCCACATAAATTGTTCAATTACATACTCGTCCACTCGTGTTCCTTCTACTTGTCCCCAACGAAAGGTGTCGCATGGTTGAACCCATCCGCAGCAAGCGCAGAGTCGGCGCTGCTGTACCGGGCCTGAGACCATTCAACAAAACGAAGCTCACCATCCGTCCGACGATCGGTGTAGTACGCCCCTTCAAGCCCTTCCTCGGGCTGCGAACCGATGTACACCTCAGCCGCCCCCTTATGCCGCTCGCTGCGATCACGCACACCAGGACGAGGGGTATTGACATACTGCCAACTGAGTCGCCACCGGCCATCGGGGTCGTGTATGAGCTTTGCATGCTCAGAAATCGACTTGGACTCCCCCGTGAAAAGTGTAACCGTCAACTTGGATGCCGATTGGGAAACATAAATAGCGGTGGGAATCGGCGGCACATTCGAGCCATCAGGACGTATATAGGAAGAAACTAGCTCACCACGCCATGTTCCAGTAATCAGCGGCACACCCGTGAAATATCGCACCAGCTTCCACTTCCAGATGAATCGTTCCCACAGAGCGAACACTAGAGCCGCAAGCGTTCCGGCAATAGAGTAGATACGGAGGGGTACTTGAGAGAACCCCTGGCCGGCGAGTAGCGCGAGAGCTAGTCCAACAAACGCCGCAATGCCTATGCCGACACGGACTTTGATATTTTCCATCAGTTACCAAGCCCCAGGTTATGCCACGCCTTCAGAGCTAGTTTGTTCGCTTTCTCAATGGACCACTTCTGCCCCGGGCCAAACAACGGCTTAATGCCGTTCGGCTCGTGCCAGTCCTTGGCAGAACCTCCAGCCTTCGTTTCATTCCAGATATAGGCAAGCGCCGCCGTGATGTCATCTGTCAGTGGTGTCCTTCCTTCATGGTTGAAGCGCCCATCTGGCGTGCAATACACCAGGCACTCCATGAAGTAACTCGGCAGTTCCTCAATCTGCCCCGAAGCTGCCAAGTCGTTCTCCACGCGCTTGAGGATGCGAACCATCTGCTTGTAGCGCGTCCCGGTGCGGTTATTCTTGGCGACACCGTTGGCATACTGCTGCTCGGGGTAATTAATGACCCACTCGCCATTCGTGCGCCATGTCTTCGTACCTTCGCGGTATGTTACTTTCCCGAGCAAGTCATAGTGGTAATGGCGGTAATGGAATGAAGGAACGACATCGGCCTTGACGCGACCACCGTTCTCCGAAATTTCAATAGCAGTGGAGCCTGACGTGTCGCAATCACTTCCATATGCATCGCGCATCGCCCTTTCGAGCTCACGACGGAAGCTTGGCCCGTCGAAATGCTTCATGGAAACCGAACCATGAATCTTGTCATGGTCATACAAGGCGCTATCGTCGTAGTAGTAGAACCCTTCGTGAACTACAGCGATATCAACATCGCTGTCGGCACGGACGTTAGTGTTGTTCTTGTACGACCCCTTCGGCAGCAACTTGATGCCGATGTCGTTAAAGCCGCTCCAGCTATTAACCGCATTGCGAACCATGCGCTCAGCTCGCTGCTGCTTGTCTTGCTCGGTGTCGCTGGAGGGCGCTCTGTAGCGAGCCAGCTTCTCTTCCAGTGCTGTCATAACTATTCCTCGTTCTTGCTTTGCTGTACGGCCGGAGCTACCTCGTACGCCTCGGCCCTGTGATCTTCGTACCCGGTACGTCGCCACGCTAGCCGGTGACACTGACAGTTCCTCACGCTCCGTCAGACTCGGGGCAGACAAAAGGAGTAGACCACTCTCTTTCTTGACCGACTGTGATCATTTCTGTCGACCGGAGACCGTCTGTATCTCCCGCTCCAACACCCACACGAAGGCCACGCCTCCCTTGGGAAACGTCCAGCCTGGATATGTCACCTGAACGCTTGGTGATGGGTCGGTTGCGGCCAGTTCAGCCACGCGCGACTGGCGAGGCACAGACAGGTAGTCCAGAACGTTCATATGCCGGATACCGCAATCGCCGTACCAAAGTTCAGCCGCGAAGTCCTTGGTCGGTTGAGCGAGATCGAGGTGCAGTACGTGTCCGTGTTGCTGGACCAAGGCGCGATAGGTGTACGTCAGCGACACCTGTTTGCCCCGTTCTGCCTTGGCCCCGAGGCTCACGCTGAAGAGCTGGCCCTCCTTCCGGCTACTCCGGCGGACCGGGCGCGACTTGCCATCCACGGTGACGGACACGAGCTCGAAGGCTTCAGGTGATCCGGCGTCAAGCCCGTTGATCGGTTGGAAGTACCAGGCTTCTGTGAACTCGGGGTCACTCGACAGCTCCCGGAAGGCGTCCAGGTCTGATACGCACGAGAAGCGCAGTGTGGGATTTAACGGCGTGAAGCGGTACTCCCACTGAAGGGTGGCTACGAACATTGAGCCCTTGCCCACGGCAGGCCCGTCCTTCCACGGTGCTAACGCCACCGACACATGGGCGTCGTACCACCGTTGTCGCGCCCCGATGACCTGCTGCCGAAGGTCGAGGTAAACGTCGGCGGCCAGCTCAGCGTCACCGAGCTGGATGGACAAGGTGTTCTCGACGATGCGATCGAGCGTCTTGGGCGAAGCAACGTTCGTCAGCGACTCGGGAGCGAAGGCGAAGCCGTCGACCACCGCATCCCGGATAGCCGGAGCCTCTTCCGAGAGCACCTTGCGGAGACGCTGGTTGGCTCGCACCTCGGCGTCGGCCTGGTCGATGTACTCGAAAAGGATGGCGATCAGGCCCGTGGTGAACAGGGCCGAGCCCACACCCAAGACGGGAAGGTCGTTGAACCAGCTCCAACCCACATGGCCGGCGGCCCAGTGTGCCAAGACCATGAGGGCAATACCGACAACCGTGACGACGGTTGCGAGGAGAGCGAGCTTGGTGCGATAGAGACGTTGTAACGGGCCCTGCATACAAGATCAATTGTAACGAATGTGCAGCCCAGAGTAATACTGAAGACGCGCAAAGCACCCCGGCAGGTGGACGCCCGGGGTGCTTTGGTAGCGCCAGCCGCTAGCGGACCGTGCCACCGCCACCACCGTTGTTGCGCAGCATGGCCACCACCTCCTCCATCTCCCCGGGCCCGTCCTACGCAACGCATCACAAGCCGCATAGTCGTGGGATGCAGACAGTTGGGATGCAAAGTCTCTGGATCTTGAGGCTTGGGACATATGAGCCAGGGCTTGCCATGGCAAAATAGCCCATCTCGGACGCAGCAGAGACGTTCGGTGCCCGGGTACGCGCCCGTAGGAACGAGCTCGGCAAGAGCCAGGAACGCCTTGCCGACGACAGTGGTATGCACTGGACGTTCATTGGGCAGGTCGAGCGCGGTCAGCGCAACGTGAGCCTGCACAACATCCTGAAGTTGGCCGAGGCGCTCGGCGTGGACGCGTCAGAACTGGTGCGGGGGCTGAAGGCGCCGGGCGAGGCCAGGATCAGCAAGGACTGAGGGCGGCATGAAGAACAGGGTTGACTGGACCGACGAGCGGCTCGGATCCAATGTCTACGAAGACATGGTCTCCGTCCTCATCAGTCGTCTCCATCCACAGGCACAACGTATTGATGGATCCGGTGGCGATGACGGCCGCGATGTTCAGCTTCCCCTGCCTACCGGCTTGGAAATCTTCGAGTTGAAGAGCTTTACCGGACGCCTGGACGAAAAGTCAGGCAGGAGGAGGCAAGTCAAGAACTCTCTTAACAATGCCGCCAAGCACAACCCAGTAGCCTGGAACCTGGTGGTTCCCATCAACCACACTGATGGCGAACTCAAGTGGTTCAACGATTTGATTGCTAAGTATCCCTTCCCCTGTGTCTGGCGTGGGAAGGATTGGCTCGACAACCAGATTGCTTCGCACCCGGAGCTCCCGCGTTACTACCTAGAAGGCAGCAACGACGAGATCGTTAGCATGATGCGGGAGATTAACCAAGAGCAAGCCGCCCTTACTCGTGGTGTTACTGATCTAGTAGATCGTGTGCGCACGCTCAAGGATCGCCTCAACTCGCTCGATCCGCACTATGAGTTCAGTTTCAGTATCCAGCCCGACGGCTCCGTCAACGTCACAACTCATCCCCGATACCCTGGCGCCGAGAAGGATCGCCCCATTCGGGTCGGTGGTATTTTTCGCTTCCCCGACACTGAAGACGGAAAGAAAGCTGCGCAGGCGCTACAGGATAGTTTTGACTATGGCACAGCCACTGTCGTTCCCAGTGAGTTCGTGAAGAATTTCTCCATCGATGCACCCGCTGATTTTGGCGGAAACTTCGATGGTGGTGAACTCCGTGTCGGCGGCGCCATTGACAACACTCCACTGGCAGACGCACGTTTCGCGCTCCGGATTCGGGATGCTCAAGGAGTTATCAAGGCTCACCTCCCGCTCGAAGCCAAAGAACGGACATCGGGTGGAAGAGGCATCGAGCTGAAGCTCGAAGACCTCGGTGGCGCGGCGAAGGTTGTAGCGCGGTTCGACGTGTCTATCCATCACGCCAGAATCAATTATTCGTTCCACATGCCCGAGCGCAGCTTGCCCTGCATCCTGTTGCCAGTCGTCCGCTTTCTAGCAGAGGCGAAAGAGGGCCGTGGCGCAACCTTGGTGCTTAATGGCAAGGAAATTGGTCCGCCAATGGATCTACCCGCCTCAACCCCAAACATTGAGGAGTCGGTCAAACTTCTTCGTGTCCTTGACGACATTCAGCGCATCAGCGGCGTGTACTTTCCGATTCCTCAGTCCCTGACCGATGAAGAATTCGAGTCAATCAAAGAAGTTCACCGGCACCTAACGAGCGAGACGACCATTGAGCAATGGGATTACGTGTCTTTCACGATCCCGCGGGCAAGTTTGGGAACCTCTGAGCTTCAGCAGCTCCAAAAGGGTGACACCGTCCAAAACCTCGTTCTAAAGAATGAACTAGTCCTTCACTTGGGCGAGGATTCCTACGACCTGGGATGCCTCAACAGGACGTACGCCTCGGCAAAACTGGATTCCCTGACCGACGTTGCCGGTGACTCCGATCCTGAAGATACGGTTGCTGTGAAAATCGTGCCCGGCGACGAAACGTCTGCATCGGTTTCTCTGATGTAGCCGCTTGCCACTCCCGAAGCCTTGGGTGCCCTCTGTCATCCGCCGAACCGACCGTCCTACCCTTGACTCCTATGCCCACCAGCGAGCGCGTCACAGTCCGCCCCCTCGACGGTCTCCACCTCGCCGGCATCTTGGTTGAGCCAGGACAGCCAAGCTCTCGGGCCATCGTGCTCGTTCACGGCGGCGGCGTCACTCGCGAAGAGGGCGGCTTCTTCACGCGTCTTGCGGACGGCCTGGCCGACGCGGGCGTTGCTTCCCTGCGCTTCGACCTTTGCGGCCACGGGCAGAGCTAGGGTCGTCAGGAAGACCTCTCGTTGTCCAGCATCCTCAACGACATCCGCGTTGCGCTGGCCTACCTCCGGGAAGCAACCGGTGCGCGCGAACTGTCCTTGCTCGGGACGAGCTTCACCGGCGGGGTGTGCGCCTACTATGCCGCCAAGCAGCCGCAGGAGATCACGCGGCTGGTGCTGTTCAACCCGCAGCTCAACTACAAGCGGCGCACCATCGACAACCGACCCTTCTGGGTAGACGACCACCTCACCGACCAAGCCGCCGCGCAGTCGACGACAAAGGGCTACGTGAGGTTCCCCTGCTGTCACGACTCCACGCTACGAGGAACCTCATTGAGTCACTCTGTGGCAGGCGAATCGGTGGCTGCCGGACGCGACCGGGGGATCAGCTTCGCTGCCTTCTCCGCGATCTCACGGTCCAGCTCAGGCAACAAGCTCGTGTACGTGTCAGACGTCAGCGTGATGGTGGAATGTCGCAGCGTCTCCTTCACCGTGTGGATGTCGCCGCCACCTCCGTGCGTGAGCGTCGCGGTGACGTGGCGTAGGTCCCGCAGGGTGATGGGCGGCAGGTCGGTCGTGGCGAGGATGCGGCGAAAGGTCTCGGAGACGGTCCCCGGGTGCAGCCAGGAGCCGTCCTCCTTGGTGAAGACCTTGCCCGTGTCCTGCCAGGCAGTGCCCCATTGCGCGCGCTCCTTCTCCTGGCGGGCTTTGTGGTCGCGCAGTTCGGAGATGGTCGTGCTGTCGAGCGCGATCGTGTTCGCGCTGCCGTCCGTCTTCGGCTCTGACTCGTAGATGTCCCAGCCGTCCACCACGATCTCCTTGGCGGGAGTGATGAGGCCGACGTCGAGGTCGATCTCGTGCCAGTCCTGGCCGACCGCCTCGCCGCGCCGGAGGCCACGGGTGCCCATGAGGTGGAGTATCGCGTAAAGCCGGTCGCCCTCGGCTGCGTCGAGGAAGGCGCCGAACTGCTGTGGCGTCCACACCATGACCGGGCCGGGGATCTGACCGGTCTCTCGCCACCGCCGGACGCGTTCATCGGTCCACAGGAGGGGCTTCGGGCGCCTGCCGGACTCCAACTCGACGTGGGACGCCGGGTTGAAGGTGATCAGCTGCTGGGCGATCGCGGAGTTCAGGGCCGCGCGCAGGGTACGGCGGATTGCCTGACGGGTGGCCGGGCCGGTGATCTTCCGGAACGGTTTCATCTCTGCCAGTTTGGCTCGTTCGGGGGCGAGCCGCTTCCGCTCCGCCCCGACAGGGCGACCGGGCGTGCTCGGCTTGCAGCGGGCGATCTGCTCGCGGCGGGCCTCGTTCTCGGCTGAGATCACCTCGTTGTCGTCGGCTATCGCGTCGAACATCTCCACCAGGTGGCCGACGTTGAGCCGGTCGAGGCGTACGTGGCCGATGCGCGGCTTCAAGTGGACGCGGATGTGGGAGGCGTAGGCGTTGAGCGTGGTCTTGCGGCGCTTCTTCGCGGCGAACCACTGGTCCAGCCACTCGCCGACGGTGAGGTTGCCACGGAGGGCCAGGCCCGCCCTCAGACGGCGCCGAGTCTCCTCGATGGCTGGGAGCGGGGCCTTCTCGACCGCGACCTTCTCCAGCATGTCGACGAGGCGCCGGAGGCTGTCGGGGTCGTCCTTCTCTGCCAGCGCCAGCAAGGAACGGACGTGGTCGAGGTCCGTCTGCGCGGCCTTGAGGGACTCGTAGCCGGCGCGGCTGAAGGAGCGGCGGGCGCCGTCTTCGGTCGGCGGGAGTTCCTGGCGTATCGAGTACGAGCCGTGCTTGCGGCTGGAGAGCTTGGGGCAGTTCTTGCCGAGCGGCTTGCCAGTCTCGGGGTCACGGCAGTAGCAGCGGCGGTGGGTGGAGCCCTTCAAAGGCGTTCCTCCGGGGTGGTGTTGGGGCTGGGTTCGGGTGGGTCGACGTCGCCCAGGGCGGGTGGCAGGCGGGGTGGGGTGGCGCCTTCGTCGCGGATGTCGCGGCGGAGGTAGCGGAGGTTGTACTTGGCGGAGACGGCCTCGTCGACGTACTTGGTCCGCCTGCGCTCGGCTTCTTCCTGCTGGGCGCGGTTGGTCGCCGTCTTGACTGCGAACCGCGCCCGTTCTTCCTCTTCGAGGGCGGCCAGTGCGGTGCGTACGAGGCTGGCATGCGCTTCGAAGTCGGGGACCAGCCCCGCGTCGTACAAGGGCATGTCCTCGTCGCCGGTGAAGCGCCGCAGGGCGTCCCAGGTGGGCACGAGGCCCTGGAAGGGAAGCTCCTGGGTCCTCTCGACGTAGCCGACCGGGAAGATCAGGCAGACCGGGTACGTCTCCAGGGCGGCGGCCAGGACCATGACGTCCACCAGGGGAAGGCTGGCCCGGCGGCCGGACTCCATGTTGGCGATGACGTTGCGAGGGATGGGATGCCCGAGTTGCTCGCACGCGTCGGCCAAGTCCTGTGCGCTCCATCCCATCTCCTTTCTTCTGCGCCGGACTTCGCCGGCGATGTTGGCCTTGATCCGGTCCGCCCACTCCGGGACATCGTCCTCATCAGCATCCACACTGCGTTGTGTCATGCAGACACATTAGCTTGGTCATCCTGGTAGGTAGACGCCTGGAGTCGAACGTGACGGTCACGTTCACCGAGGGCTGTACCGAAAGGGGCGCGCTGTATGCGCGAAGACGTGGCGGCCGGGCGGATGACGGGCTCGAAGGGGATGAGTCGGGAAGAGCTGCTTGCCCTCCCTGTGTCAGTTGACCTGGAAACAGGCAACCGTGCTCTGGGGCTCGGGCGGAGCAAGGGGTACGAGCTGGCTAAGCGGGGCGAGTACCCGTGCAAGGTGCTGAAGCTCGGCAACGCCTACCGGGTCGTGACCGCGGATCTGCACGATCTGCTGGGCCTGGCGGCGTGATGGGGCGGCAGAGTAGCAAACCATTCTGCGCTGAGCTGACACAGAAGCGCTGGACTGTTGCCGGGTGTGGACGTACCGTCCGTGTTCCCTCGCGATGGCCTGGTGCCCGCGAGAAGGGGGCGGGTCCCCGGCGATGCAACGCCGGAGACCCCAGCAACCCCGACCGGCTCTGGAAGAACCAACCCGGCGGCAAGGGCGCGCAAGCCCGCCACCGCCAGACGAGGAGCTGCCCCGTGGAACATGCGGGAGCCGAGCCCTATTCCGACTCCGACAAGCCCTCGTGGCCGCCCGTCTCCGTCCCCGGCCAACTCGGCCACCACGCCAGTGAAGGCCCGACGTCCGCCAACGACGTTGAGCCTGAGGCCACTTCGGCGGATCAGCCCGCCGAGGAGGCGGCGCCGGATCCGGAGCCGACCCCTGGCTCGGCGTTGCTGGACGAACTGCGTGCGCAGATAGCCAAGTTCGTGATCCTGCCCTCGCCGGAGGCGCTGGACGCGGTCACGCTGTGGGCGGCGGCGACACATCTGCAGCCCGCATGGCAGCACGCGCCCCGTCTGGCGGTGGTGGGGCCGGCGAAACGGTGCGGCAAGTCACGGCTGCTGGACGTGCTGACCGAGACGGTCCACGAGCCGATGCTCACCATCAACACCAGCCCGGCCGCGGTCTTCCGGTCGATCACCGAGGAGCCGCCCACGCTCCTGGTGGACGAGGCGGACACCATCTTCGGCACGCCGAAGCAGGCGGAGAAGAACGAGGAGATGCGCGGCCTGCTCAACGCCGGCCACCAGCGCAACCGGTACGTCACCCGTGTCGTCGGCAACGACCACACCCCGCACCGGTTCGCCACCTTCGCCATGGCCGCGATCGCGGGCATCGGTGACCTGCCCGACACGATCATGGACCGGTCGATCGTGGTCCGCATGCGCCGTCGCGCCCAGGGGGAGCACGTCAAGCCCTTCCGCTCCCGCCGCGATATCCCCGGGCTCCACGAACTGCGGGACCGCATCGCCGCATGGTCCCGACCGTTGCTGGACGAGGCGGCGGAGGTGGAACCGGTCCTGCCGGTGGAGGACCGGGCCGCCGACACCTGGGAACCCTTGGTCATCATCGCCGACCTCGCTGCCGGATCCTGGCCCCGTCGGGCCCGTACGGCGTGTGCGCGGATGGTGGCCGCGGAGGTCGAGGCGGAGGAGGAGCGGCCCGGCGGAGCCCGGATTCTCGCCGACATCCGCAGGGTCTTCGCCGCCCAGCGCGAGGTGGACAGCCTCTCCACGGACGAGCTGCTGTACCACCTGCGCCAGGATGTCGAGGCGCCGTGGGCGGAGTGGGGGCGCAACGGGCTGGATGCCCGCGAACTGGCGAGGATGCTGAGCCCGTACGTCATCAAGCCCGGCAACGTCCGCCTCGTCGACGGGACCCAGCGTAAGGGCTACATGCGCAACAAGTTCCTCGACGCGTGGCGGCGCTACTGCCCCGCCGTCCACCCGGTGGACGCCGAGCCCGTCGCCCCCGCCTCGGGCTGAGCCCCGCACCCCCGGGTGACCGTCCCTGCCGTCCCTGCCGTGATCTCGCAGGTAAAACGGCATGCAGACAAGACGGCAACCAGGGGCAAGACGGCAACGCGATCATGATGAGCGCGCTACCTGGCCGGGACCACGTCCCGATCCGTCTTGTGCCGTCCCGTGCGTCCCCGCCGTATCGCCGCAGGCCAAGGCGTCAGCCGCCGGGACGGCACCACACCACTACGCCGTCCCGGCCGAACAGGTCGGAGAACGCCTCCGGCATCGGCCGGGACGGCAGACCGAACCCCATGCCGTACCTGCCCTGACCTGCGCTTGCAACGGCCAAGACGGCAAAGACGGTCCACACCGCCAACGCCCAGGAGCACCCCGCTTGACCAAGCTCTCCACCTCCAGCCGCCAGGACAACCGCCTCGACGAGGGACGGCCGATGCTGACCAAGCAGGCTGCCGAGCAATTCACACTCATCGCAGCGGGCGTGGTCATCGTGGCCCTCACGGCCGGCGGGTTCTGGCTCTCGTACGCGCATCTCGCCGAGGTCGCCGGACAACATGGCCTCAAGAGCTCCCCGGCCCGCCAGTGGGCCTGGCCGGCGACCCTGGACGCGTTCATCGTCGCGGGCGAACTGCTCATGCTCCGCGCGGGCCTGCGCCGGGTGACCGACAAGGGGGCGATTGCTCTCACGGCCGCCGGATCGGTCGGCTCCATCGCGCTCAATGTGGCCGGTGTCAGCGGCACGGGTGGCACCGGCGCCGTGCCCCTGCTCGACTACGTGGTCGCCGCGGTTCCCCCGACCGCCGCGCTGCTGGCCTTCGGTGTCCTGATGCGGCAGATCCACCAGCTCGTCGATCAACCCGGGGGCCATCAGAACACCACTTCCGTACAGCCCGCCGACATGGTGGCGACCACCTCCGCCGGGCCGCCGGAACCACCAGTCCGGGTTTCGGAGAGCAAGCCGCGCGGTGGCCGTCCTGCGAGCGCCACGGTTGAGGAACTTGTGGAGATCGGCCGGATCGCCATCGCTGAGCACGGCACGCTCAGCCGGTCCCTTCTCCGGAAGGCCGTCAAGGACAGGGAATTGACGATCGGCAGTGAGCGGCAGACCGAGGTGATGGAGATCCTCCGGCCCGAAATCGAAGCTGCTGGATCAGGTCCGGACAGCAACTGACCGGAATCCCTACGGGGTGGCCGGAACCGCTTCCGGTCACCCCTGCCCGTCGGCCACCGCCCCACCCGCCCTCCGTTTATCCACGCCTGTGGATGGGGCTCCGATCGCCAACACCTTGCCGACTCCTCCCCGGCGTCCAACCTGCCCTTGCGACCACTTCCGGAGAACCGCTCGTGACGCACCACCCGGACCACCCCGACCGCACTCCTGACGATCCCCTGCCTCAGGTGAAGTCCCCTACGCTGCTGGGGCGTTTGCGGCAGGCGTTCGGACGGGCTGCCCCTGGCGGAGCCAGTAGTACCCCGAGTCCGACTCATGGCCGGACTTCGGGGGTCTCCGCCCCGGGGGTGGCGGAGACGGACCGGCGCCAGAGGGCGCCGGACCAGGGAGTCGGGGCCGAGGGCGGCTCCGACCTGGACACGCTTCACTCCGTCCAGCAAGCCGTCCTGCGCCCCGTAGACAGCCCAGCCGTCGCCGCCGGCGAGCCTGCTGTGAAGAGCGTGCAGCCCACGATCCGCCGCTTCACCGGCACCAAGCGAGTCGTACGAGTTGGCCCTCTACGCTTCACCGGCGACGAGCACACCCAGCTCCAGGAGGCAGCCACCGAGCACGGGTACAAGGGCGACTCCGGCTTCGCCGCCGACATCGTCCTCGCCTTCGTCACCGGCCGGTTCACCGCCAACCTGCCCCTGTCCGAGGACCGTCGCCGCACCCACATGTTCCGCGCCCAGGTCCTGCGCCAGCTCAACCGGATCGGCGTCAACGTCAACCAGATCGCCCGAGCCCTCAACAGCGACCACACCCCACCCGACATACGCCAACGCCTAGACGAACTCCACCACCTGCTGGAGCTGATCGCCGAAGCCCTGCGCGAGCCTGCCGACCCGCGGGAGGTCTGACCAGCGTGATCGCCGCCATTAAGCCCGCCGGGGCCAACACCCGGGGCCTGCTCGCGTACCTCTACGGCCGCGGAACCCACGACGAGCACTTCGACCCGCACATCGTGGCTGGCTTCGCGATGCTCGGCATGCCCGACCCCGGCCGCTACGAGAATGCCACCCTCACCGAACTCGGTCACTACCTCGACGAGCCGGTCTCCTTGCGCAACAGCGAGTTCGGCAAGCCGGTCACCGACCACGTCTGGCACTGCCCGGTCCGCGCCGCCCCCGAGGACCGGCACCTCTCCGACGCAGAGTGGGGCGAGATCGCCCAGCGCATCGTCCAGGCCGCTGGCATCGCCCCCGCCGGTGACGACCTGGGCTGCCGCTGGATCGCCGTACGCCACGCCGACGACCACATCCACATCCTCGCCACCACCGTCCGCGAAGACGGTCGCCGCCCCAAACTCCACGGCAGCGGTGTCCGCGTCGGTGACGCCTGCCGCGAGATTGAGAAGGACTACGGGCTGCGCCGGTTGAAGAAGGGCGACCGCACCGCCGCCCGGCGCCCCACCCAGGCCGAGATGCACAAGGCCGAACGCCTCGGCTGGGAAGAGCCCAGCCCCGAGTGGCTCCAGGACCGCATCCGCGCGGCCATCCCCCACGTGACCAACGCCGAGGAATTCATCGCCTACCTCGAAGTCGGCGGCATCGAGGTCCAGGTCCGGCGCGGCCCGTCAGGGGACCTCCTCGGGTATGCCGTCGGCCGCCCCGGCGACGTCAATGGGGCCGGCGAGCAGATCTACCACCCCGGAAGCAAAATCTCTCCCGACCTCTCCCTGCCCAAAATCAAGGCCCGCCTCGAATCCAGTAGGCCCGAAGAACACCCCACCGCCCGCCGTAACCGACCCAGCACTCCCTGGCAGCGGGCCACCGACGCCCTCGACATTCTCCACACCGAGATCACGGACACGGGCACCGACGACGCTGGTGATGCGCGCGCCCAGGCCCACATCACTGCCCTCGGGGAACTGATGGAAGCCACTGCTCAGAAGGCTCCCTCAGACCTGCGCGTCCAACTGCGGGCGGCCAGCGAGGCATTCGTTCGTGCCCAGCGCTCTCAGATCAGGGCGGAAGACCGCGCCGCCCATGCCCTGCGGGCCGCAGCCCGCGACATCGTCAACACCGCCACCGGCCCCGACGGCAGCGTCCTCGCCGCCCTCATCGCCGCCATGGTCTGGGCCGCCATCCTCGCCGGCCGCTGGCACGAGGCGAAGGGCCACGCCCACCAGGCCGACGCCGCCCGGCAAGCCGTCCAGCACCTTCAGACAACTGCCGACCACGCCCTCGCACCCACACTCACCGAACTCGAAGCCCGCCGACCGAACGAAGAGACCCGTCGCACTCTGGCCAACGACGTACGCGCGGCCGTTCCCGAACACGCTGACCGGATTCTCGCCGACCCTGGCTGGCCCGCCCTCGCCACCGTCCTCGCCGATGCCGAAGCCGGCGGCCACAAGCCCCACCGACTCCTCAAAGAGGCCGCCGCCCAACGCGAGCTGACCACCGCTCGCCAACCCGCCCGCGTCCTGATCACCCGAATCCAGCACACCAGCCGCAACCCCGCACCCAACCGCCGCGCCGAAGCAGCCCGCCGACGCTCGACCATGATGGCCGCAGTCCCCGCCCAGCAGGCCCGAAACCTCCAGCCCCCAGCGGCAGCCCCGACATCCGCAGAACAGCATCACCGACAGCGCCGGTAGACCCCGTCAGAACCACAGGGGTGGAGTGACCTGCAGTATCCGGGCGGGTCACCGTGAAGGTTGTTTTGTGTGGGGATGGAACGCGTATCCTGCGCCGGGTGACCGACCTCGCAGCAGTGGATGACGCCCGGGAGACCTCCCTCAGCAGGGATCTTGCGGCGATTACCAACGCCTTCGATCTCGGTGAGCTCACGGAGCCGCCTCAGTACCTGGCGGACGGCCTGATGAACCGCAACTGGCGGATCGGTACCACCCGGGGCCGCTTCGCGGTGAAGCAGATCATCGACGTGCCGCTGGAGGCGGCCCGCCGCAATCTGGGGACGCTGTCGGCGCTGGCCGCGGACGGGATCCCGGTCTGCACACCGCTGGTCAGCGGTAGCGGCGACACCGTCGCCGAGGTCGAAGACCACGGGTACTGCGTCATCGAGTGGGTGGACGGCGAGCACGTACGCGGCAGCGACCTGCCCCTGGACCATGTGTCCGACCTGGGTGAGCGGCTCGGCCTCATTCACCGCGCGTTGGCTGCGAACGCCCCCGCATCCGTGCCTGCCGTTCCACCGTCGGCGGAGGTTGCCTCGGTGGCGAAGGCTTTGGAGGCGGCGGACCGTTATCTGGCCACCGTCGCTGCCCTGGATTCCCCTTCCGCGTTCGACCGGTCCGTTGCCGAGGCGATGGAACAGCGCAAGCAGCTGCTCGGGAAGTACGGCGATCTGTACCCGAAGGGCGATGTACCAGTGGGCCCGTACGGCTGGACGCACGGCGACTTCCAGTACCGCAACATCCTGTGGCAGGGCGGCCAGGTGGCAGCAGTTTTGGACTGGGACCGGTTGCGGGTGCGTCCGTATGCCGAGGAGGTCGCGCGGACGGCGCAGGTGCAGTTCGGTGTCGAAGGACGGTTCGATCTGGAGCGGGTGAGCGCGTTTGTCGGCGGCTACCGACGTGTGATCGACCTGCCCGTCGAGGATCTGGCCGACGGGGTACGCCGACTGTGGTGGAAGCGGATGACCGATTTCTGGCAGTTGAGCTTCCACTACAAGCGCGGCGATCACGGCTTCGACGATCTGTTCCTGGACGACGAGGCACTCTTGCACTGGTGGACGGATCGCCTGGATGAGGTCCGGGCCGCTATGACGGGATAACCCCGGCCGCCTTGAGCTCGGGCAGGCGTGGTCGGGTGAACGGCAAGGACTGCTCGCGCGCCCGCTTGCCCAGCAGTGGATCGGGGGCTGCCCTGATCGCTGCGGCCCACGCCTCCGTACCAGCGTCGCCGGGGATGATCACGCCGCCGTCACCGATCGCTTCGCGGATGCCGCCGCGGTCGGCGCCCAGGCTTGTCAGGCTGTGCAGACCGGCCTCGATGATCACGCGAGGGAAGGCGTCCTCGACGGTGGAAGGCACCAGGAGCAGCCGGTGAGCTGCGTAGAGCGGGCTCATGTCGTAGGTGCGGCGCGCATAGGTGACGTTCGGATACGTGGCGAAGTCGCCGGAGGTGTCCCACCAACCCTCGACCAGCGTGAACCGCTGACCGGGCAGCCGGTCGATGAGCTGGTGCAGCAGGGCGGCGCCCTTCTGCGGCACTGGGTTGACCATGAGGATCGCGTCCCCGGACGGCTCGGGGCCCGGCGCCGGACGGGTGAAGGGCGGATACAGCAGCACAGCCCGCGTTCCTGACTGCACGCGCGCCCGGGACAGGACGAACCGGGAGACGGCCAGGGCGGTTTGCGGGCTGCCGTGGAGAACGTTCAGGCTGGTCGGTGAGACGGAGTGCAGCCAGGCGGCCACCTGTGTGGTGTGGCGTGCCTGGGCGGCGAGGTCGGCTGCGCCTTCCTGCGAGGTGATCACCAGGTCGGGTGCGAGTTCGGCGAGGGCGGTGGCGAAGGCGGAGTGGATCCAGTCCTGGGCTACGGCCCGGCAGTGCACGCCGTTCCACTTGTAGCGCACTTCCTGATGGCGCACCTCGTACGGGACGTCGTGGGTGCCCAACTGCCCGCGTAAGGCGGGCAGTTCGCTGGCGCGGTTCCATGGCGCCTCGTGGGAGCCGAGGTAGGTCACCTGCCAGCCCGCGTCGGCGAACTCCTCGGCGAGGAGCTGTTGGGATACCTCGGCCCCGCCGATCAGCAGTGGCGGCGGGGTGCGGCGCCAGGCGAACAGTACGGTCGGCATGGTCACCGGCTCCAGGCTTCGACCAGGTCCTGCACGGTTTTCGCGATGTGGCCCGGTGGTGCGTCGGCGGGGAGCACGGTGATCTGGCGGGTGATCGGCGGCTGGGGCTTGTCGAGGAAGTAGGCGCGAGCCTGGGCGAGGAATGCTGCGTCGTGGAGGAAGTACTCGCTCTCGGCCAGGGAGCCGGCCTCGGTCCGGCGACGGCGCCGCAGCGTCTCGGCAGACACGTCGAGGTAGATGGTGTGGTCCGGCCGCAGGTGTGGCAGCTCCTCCAGGCGTCGGCGGACCTGGGCGTGCACCCGGAAGCCGTAGAGCTGATCCATGGCGTAGGCATGGGCCATGAGGGTGTCCACCGAGCGGTCCAGGATGACCAGGCGGCCTGGGTTTTCGGTGGCCTGGGCAACTCGGTCGGTCTCAGCGGTCATGAATGTCTCGAACGCGGTGAACTGTTCGGAGGCCGAGCAGGTCCGAGCCGGAGGGATCGGGTGGGTACGCCGGAGGTGGCGGACGTAGCAGCCGAGGAACACCGCCCTGTCGGCCAGTTCGGGGGTGGTGCGCAGGTGTCCGATCGCGGTGGTCTTGCCGCCGTAGGAGGGGCCTTCGAGGCAGATGATCGTCACGATGTCTCCTGGCGGTAGAAGCGTTCGGCGTACGCGGGACCGGCCCGGTTCGGGGTGCCGGGGCGGTCCTCGGCGACGGTCCAGGCATGGCGGATGGGGCGGTACATCTTGGCCGCGGGGTGCATCTGGGAGCCGTGCAGGTGCAGCAGCGTGACCTTGTCGAGCAATACGTCTGTGATGTCGGAGAGTTCGGGTACCAGGCTGGTGCCGGTGCGGGCACGGAACAGGTGCTGGTCGCAGCCGGTGAGGGCGTAGGTGGACCAGAACGCGAGGTCCTCGAAGAACCAGCGGCAGCCCAGGCGACGGGCGGCCTCGTGGACCAGCAGGTGGTCGGGATGGCGGGTCACTGCGGCCGGCGCCAGCAGTTCCGCATCCGGATGCCCGGCCAACAGCCCGCGCAGTTCCTCGGTGATCTCATCGAGGCGCAGCGGGTCGTACGCCCGGTAGGGAGGGGCGGCGTCCTTGTGGCCCAGCAGATGCTGCGCCGCGCCGAAGGGACGCAGGGTCTCGGCGCCTTCCCGTTCCCGCAGGGTGGAGACCGCCTCCACGTTGGGGTAGGCGGCTTCGAGTGCCGGGTGGACGCTCAAGGAGCGGCTGAAGACCGTGATCACTGTCAGCGGGCGGGGCCGGGCCAGGAACAGACCGGAGGCGGAGAGCGCGAAGTCGTCGTGGTGCGGTTCGATCACCACCACCGGGCGGCCGGCGGGTCGGCGCTCTTCGATGACGTAGCGGGTGCCGCTGTGCGGCGCCGTCACCTCCAGCACCGGGGCCTTGGCTTTGCGGGTGGCCGTCTCCTCCTGCCAGTTGAGGTGGGCGGTCATCAGGTCGGTGGGGAAGGTATAGATCCCCTGGGCGTCTGGTGCGGGCAGCATCGGCACGTGGGTCGCCTCCAGGTCAGCGGACGGTGGACTGGTACCAGTGCCGCCAAAAGGTGGCGGATGCAGGCAGGAGACGCGCTGTGATCGGGTTTTGCCACCACACCATTCGCCAGGTCGGCCACTGGTCGTAGCGGCGGGTGGAGGGCCGAACGCGCAGTTCGTCGACGAGGACGACAGGCTGGCGGGTAGCGTCGCCGAGCTGGCGCAGTCGGGCGAAGAACTCCACGTCCTCGCTCATGAACCAGTCGGTGCGGTACCCGCCGAGCGTGCGGAAGGCCGCGATGGTGCAGAACTGGTCCACGCCCTGGGCGCCACGGTGCCTGCGTCGGTAGGCGTCCCAGTACCGGCACAGCAGTCGGGCACCGAGCCGCTTGGGCGTGTAGAGCGGGGGGATCGCTCCGCCGACGTGCAGCCCGGAGACGAGCAGACGCATCACAGTGGTGATGCCCTCGACCGGGACGGCGACGTCGGCGTCGATGAAGAAGAGGTACTGGCCCCGGGCGGCTTCCGCGCCGGTGTTGCGGACCTGCCCGATGTTGCGGACGTCTTCGTGCACGACGCGGGCGCCGAGGGAGGCGGCGACCTCGGCGGTGTCGTCCACACTGGCGTTGTCCACGACGAGGATCTCGCCGCGCTCGCCGGTCGTCTCCTCCCACATCTGGAGGGACTTGATGACGGTCGGTAGATACTGCGGCAGGTAGGCGCCTTCGTTGAACGCCGGGATCACGATCGACAGAGTCGGAGTGCTCACCGCCTGCTCCTTTCGTCCATGGGGGCGGGGGTGCGGAACAGGTGCGGGGTGCGTTCTGCCGCGCGGTGGAGCTGGGCTGCCCACCGGGCGCGGCTGGGCTCGTCGCCGGACTCGACGGCATGGGTCCAGCAGCGCACGGTGTGGAAGGCGACGGACGCTTCTACGAGCGCCTCGTCCAAACTGCGGCCGTAGGCGGCGGTGACGTACTGCCGCTCTTCCGGCTCCACGGCGCTGGTGACGGTCAGGGTCTGGGCGACGTCGAACTCCGGCACGCACAGCGTGGTCTGCGCGAAGTCGATGACGTGAAGGAGACCGGCGTCTGGGCCGTGCTCGGGGATGACGATGTTGTCGCCGTGCAGGTCGCCGTGGCCCAGCACCATCCGGTCCTGCTCCGCGCACGGGTCCGCCATGGCATCCAGGGCCGGTTCGAGCCGGCCCATCACCTCGCGCGAACAGCGGCGGGTCAGCCACGCGACATGCTCGGCAAACGGCCGCACCGGGAGTCCGGCCCGTCTGCCGGGGATCTGGTGGAAGCGGGCCAGCAGGATGCCGAGGTGCTCCAGAGCCTGCCGGCGGGTGATGCGGCCCGCCTTGATGGCCCCGTCCAGCGTGAGATCGCCGAGATCCGCGGTGACGAGCGCGGTCGCCGGGTGCCCGGGGACCAGGCCGCAGCCCAGTACCGCGGGGACGGGGACGATGCCCGCTGCGGCCTCGATCACTCGGCCTTCGCTGATTGCGTTTCGGCTGGCGGTATCCGAGAACACCTTCACGATCACCCGGCGCCCGTCGGCTAGGGCCACGCGGTAGACGGCCGAGCGCGATCCCGCCTTCAGCCGCTGGGAGGAGACCGCGCCGACCGACAGCAGTCCCGAGCAGGCCCGGGCGATCACGGGCTCCACCGCCGCCCCTGTCATCGGGCACCGCCGGCAGCTTCGATGCCCAGTTCACCCATGCCGTTGACGTGGCGGACAGTGGCCCGCAGATGGGCCCGATACTCGCGGACGTCCTCCGTCGCCGGGCAGTTGGCCAGCCACGGCTTCTCGGGCCCGACGAAGTGCACCAGGACCGCATCCGGGTCCGAGCGCACCGGCCGGTCCACCACCCGCCGCACCCAGTTCCCGCGCTCCCAAAAGCGCCCCAGCTCGAACCGGTTGAACACTGCATTGACCGGACACACGGCTTGGGAGGACAGCAGCCACAGGTTCAGCGCGTCCTGGTCGTTGTGAAGGATGTGCCGCCGGCCGCGGACGAGTGCCTGCTCGACCCCGGCGCGGATGGATGCCAGCATCGCCACCGGCATCCACAGCATGCCCGCGTTGAAGTAGACGCGCTCCCGCAGCTGCGGCCACCGCTCGGCCACTCCAGGCAGCGCGTGCCCTGTTCCGCCGACCTGCGGGATGAACTCGTCCTGCACGGCACCCATTTGCCCGTCCGGCAGGTCGTGGAGCGGAACCGAAAGGTCCCCTCGCGCCAGGACGTCCGAGTCGACGTAAATCAGGTAGGGGCGGCGGACGAACGCCGGGGTGAACTGAAACCGCAGGTAGGTGGTGATGCTGATGTACTCGGCGTCCACCAGCCGGGACGCGGCCGATGGGGCACACCACCGGATGTCGAACGATCCGAAACCGAGCCGCCGGGCGAACTGCGCCAGCGTCACGGCATGCGCGGCCGTGAGGTCCAAGGCCAGAACGCGCAGCGCCACTTCTTTGCGCTCTCGCGGCGCCAGCCCGTTCGCCAGTGAGGACACCGTGGCCAGCGCCGGAAGCATGTACCGCTCGTCGATGCATAAGCCGATCGCGTACACCGAAGTCCTCCAAGGGACGAGCCAAGACAGCGACGGGTGATCACCGCACGGCACCTGTGGATGGCCCGGAGGCCATACGAGGGTGCGAATTACAGGTGCTGAAGGTGGCGTTGGAGTCCCCGCTCACCCAGCGGATTGTTGGGGGCCGGGGGGCGGAGGCGGGCGCCGTGCGGGAGGGGAAGGTGCGCCGTGGCCGGGGTCTTCACGAGCCGTCCTCGATACGGAGTTCGGCCCAGACTTCTTTGCCCCATGGGCGCCCGCCCGAGCTGCGCAGGTCGTATCCCCAGCGGTCAGCGACTGCGTCGATGAGGAGCAGCCCGCGGCCCGACTCGTCATCGGCATCGGCCTGGCTGAGAGTCGGCAAGCGCGCCGGCTCCCGGTCCAACACCCCCACACGTAGCCGTGTCGCGCTCGGCCGCTCGACCAACAGGCGAATCTCGTGGCACGGGGTGTGCCTGGTGGCGTTCGCGATCAGCTCTGTGACGATCAGCGCGGCGTGGTCGGCGAGGTTGTCGAGGCGCCATATGCCGAGGACGTCCCGGAGCAGCCGGCGGCCGATCTCGGCCGTGGACGGCTCGCAGGGGAAGGTCTGGCTGTAGACGGGGTGGCCGACGGAGACGACGTGAACTGGCGTAGTGAGTCTCGTCATTGGGGGGAGCCTTCGGGTTGTCTCGGCGCCCGGCCCACCCCCGCGGGGGAACCTCAGGGGCGGGCCGGGCCGTCAACAGCCGCCCGCACGGTGGGGCGTGGCGAGCGACCGACAACAAGACAACTCCCTTTATGAGCAAGGTGATTAGGGCGATCAGCCCTCCTTGCGCCGGAAGGACCTAGGGTGATTTGACCTTCCCTTTACCTGGTGGGTGATGGGGCGTGAGAGCTACCGTGCGGACATGGACACCACGCGCAACACCGTCCTTGAGGCGTGGATGGCCGAACACGGCTACAGCTCCAACAGCCTTGCTGACGCTGTGAACAGGGCTTTAGAGCAGTTGACCGGGAGGCATGGCGGCCTGGACGGCTCATCGGTCCGGGACTGGAAAGCAGGCCGGGTCACGTGGCCCAAATCGGCTACCCGCAAGGCACTTGAGGACGTCAGCGGCCTGCCCGCCGTCGCTCTAGGGTTCGTGCCACGGGGCCGGCCTTCGTCCACCCCAGCCCCACCGCAGCAGGAGGACCCCGACATGAAGCGCCGTACCCTCGTCGGCGGGATCGCGGCGGCTGCCGCCGCGGCAGCCGCCGCTCCCGGCACCGCATCCCCGCGCCGCATTGGCATGAGCGACGTCGACCGTCTACAGAAGCGCTTCGCCGAGATCATCGCCAGCGATCACCGCCACGGCGGCCAACTCGGCATCGAGCAACGGGCCGCCGCGCTCGCCGACGAGGCCCTGAACCTCCAGAACGCCGGCAGCGCCAGCCAGCGTGTACGTAGCAACCTCTACGCCTCCGCAGCCGCGTTCCGTTCCTCGGCGATGTGGGCGGCCATCGACGGCCGCCGCTACGACGTCGCGAAGGCGCACATGCGTGAGGCGCAGGCCCTCGCCGAGATGTCCGGCGACCAGGCGATCAAGTTCCGCATCTGGAGTCACGCGGGCACCATGTACCGCCACATGGGCCGCCCCGCCGACGCGTTCGCCGCCAACGACGTCGCCCGCAACCTTCACCTCACTCGCCGAGACCCCCTGTTCGCCTCCCTCGGCCTGGCCCGGCAGGGCGCCATCCACGGCGCGGCACAGGACCGCACCGGCACCCGTCGCGCGTTCGAGCAGGCGCAGGAGGCCATGCTGCGCGCCGACCCCGCCGACTACCGGCCGGTGTGGATGCTCGCCTTCTACGACCAGGCCGAGCTGGACTCCCTGGCTCTGTCAGCACATTTGGCGCTCGGCGACTACTCGACCGCCGAGTACCACGCCCACCGCTGCCTGTACGCCCTCCGGCCCCACATGGTCCGGTCCCGTGCCATCACCACGACCCGGCTCGCACACGCCCAGCTCGCCCAAGGTGCCCCCGAAGCCGCCACAGCCACCGCGATGAAAGTCCCCGCCGAGGCCGCTACCCAACACGCCCGGGTCACGCGCATGCTGCAGGAGTTCGGAGCCGCGCTACGCGCCACCGCGCCGGGCAGCACCAGCGCGCAGACCTGGACCGAGCACTCCGCCACCTGGAGGATGGCCGCATGACCACGGCGCCCGCCATCGATCTGCGCACCTTCACCACCCTCGACACCGCCCGCGGCGACCTCCTCGACGTGTACGCCGACGTGCGCGCCCCACTGCTCCACCTGCCGAACTACGCGGTCACGGCGTTCGGCGAGCGCCTGGACCGACACAGCACCGAGCCGGGGTTCACAGCCGTCCTGGCGTACGCGGACGGGCATCCGGTCGGCTACGCCTACGGCAACACCATCGAGCACGGCGACCGCTACTGGCAGCGCACCAGCCCGGCGCCGGCGGAGAAGTACACCGAGCGACCGGCCGTGGCCCTGAAGGAGATCGGCGTTCGCCCGACCTGGCGGAAGACCGGCACGGCCCGACGTATCCATGACGCCCTCCTCACCGCACGAGACGAGCCGTTCGTCACGCTCATGGTCAACCCGGCCGCAGGGGACGGAAAGGTCCACGCGCTCTACAAGTCGTGGGGCTACGAGGACATCGGGCAGAGCCAGCCGTCACCAGCTTCGCCGGTTCTCACCGTGATGATTCGCGCTACGCGCTGACCGGTCCCTACGACCGCTAACCCTCTTCGAACAGCTCGGCATGTACCCCCCCCCGGCGGACCGTTGGGCGGGGGTCGCAGTTCGTATGCACCGGACCCCCACGATCCCGTGACGAGTGAGCCTCCATGCTCGAAATCGACCAGAGGCCCATCACCGAAGCTGGCTGGGCTGAGCCCCCGGGCGCCATAGGATCCGAGGGCATCGATACGGATCTACGGGGGTAAGCGTGGAACCCACAGCCATCGGCACCCGACTCGCCTCCGCCGTTATGGGGCCTCTCGTCAAGAAACTCTTCGTCACTGAAGGTCCCGGGGCTGGCCTTATTGACAAGCCGATCCGCATCTCCAGCTACGTATCCTTCAAAGGCGAGAAGCGTGCCCTTACCGAGTCCGACGTCCGCGATCTCGCCGCGAAGCTAGTGAGGCAAGCCGTACGCTCCGGCGAACGCCCCGTCCCTAATGACGAACAGCAGGCCATCACCGATGCCCTGGCCATCACCCTCCACGCCCTCGGAGACCTGTCCCTCACCGACCTCGAAGCCGTACGCCTTGGCCACTCGGCGTTGGCCCGTGAGCTGCGTCGCGCGAGTGACAGTCCCGAGCGTCATCTCACGGCCGACGGCACGTACTTCTACGAGGGCCTGGTTGAAACCGCATGCCTCCACATCCTTCACTTCTTCACGCAGCGCTCCACCTTCGTCGCCCGCACCATGGTCGAGCAGTCGCAGGCCGTCAACGAACTCATCGCCAAGGTCGACGAGTTGATCCGCCGCAACCCGCGGCCCGGGGGCGAGGATGCCGCATTCGAGCAGGCGTACCTGACGTATGTGTCCAAGAAGCACGGCAAGCTCACGATCTACGGAATCGACCTCAACAATTCCCCGAGACGATGGCCTTTGGTCGTGGCGTATTTGAATCTGAAGGCGTCGCCGGTGTCAGGGCTCTGGCGGAGCGCAACGGCATGGGCCCGCGCTAGCGTTCAGGGCCACGATCCCACGGCCTTTGTTCCGTCCCGCCGTAGCTCCTTCCTCGCCTCACTGCCAGCGCATCGCGCCATAGACGAGCCTCAAGGAGTCCTGGACAGCCTCCTGTCGATCATCGAACGGACCGGGCCCAGCCAGGACGGCGCGACGCCTGCCGACACGCTGTGGCTCACCTACAGCTCTATCCGCGACTCGTTCGCAACCCAGCCCGCGGACCAAGCCCTGGCAGCCAACCACCGTGTTCTCCTCCGCGGGGAAGCTGGCTCAGGCAAGACGACACTCGTCCAGTGGCTGGCTGTTGCGGCTGCCGGCCAGGATCTCCCTGATCGCATGGATTACCTCCATGACCGGATCCCTTTCGTTCTACCGCTCCGTGCGCTCACCCGCCACGGCGAACGCCTCCCAGCACCCAAGGACTTTCTCTCCGCCACTGGCTGCCCGCTCGCCGGCACTCAGCCCGACGGCTGGGAGAACCGGGTCCTCGTCGCTGGACGCGGCCTGATCCTCATCGACGGCATCGACGAGATCCCTGAGCGGGAACGCGAGCGGACCCGAAGATGGCTGCAGGAACTAATCGAAACGTACGACGGCGAAAATCGGTGGCTGATTACCTCCCGCCCATCGGCCGTAGGCCAGGACTGGCTAGCTGAAGACGGTTTCATCGAGCTGTCGTTGTCCCCCATGGGCCCCACAGCCGTCGCCACTTTCATCACTCAGTGGCACGATGCCGCACGGACCGATGCCGACGACGCTGCCGATCTCGACAAGTACGAGGGGCAGCTCCTCGCTGCCGTCAGAACCGAGCCAGCCCTCGGCCGTCTGGCCACGAATCCTCTGATGTGCGGGCTCATCTGTGCCCTCCATCGCGACCGACGAGGCTATCTCCCTCACGGCCGCAAGGACCTCTACGAAGCTGCGCTCTCCATGCTGCTCAGTCGACGCGACAGGGAACGGGACATGGCGGGCCCCGAACTCCGCGAGGAGCCACAGATCGATCTCCTCCAGCGACTTGCCTACTGGCTGATCAAGAATGGCCGTACCGAGATGGACCGTTCCCGCGCGGAGGACATCATCAATCGGGCTTTGCCCGCAGTCCCCGAAGTAGCTGCTTTGGGTGATGCGTCGACCGTCTTCGAACACTTCCTCCAGCGGAGCGGCCTCCTTCGTGAACCTGCTCCCGACACGGTGGACTTCATCCACCGCACGTTCCAGGACTTCCTCGGCGCTCGGGCGGCTGTTGAGGAGGCCGACTTTGGACTCCTCGTCGAGCACGCGGCGGACGATCAGTGGGAGGACGTCATCCGCATGGCGGTTGCTCTCGCCCGTCCCCGGGAACGCGTCTCGATCTTCCGGGAACTCGTAGACTTGGGCGACCGTACCTCTGACAAACGCGTTCAGGCCCGCGTCTACCTACTCGCTGCGGCCTGTCTGGAATACGCGACGTCCCTCGAAGCTTCCGTACGCGAAGACGTCGAACAGCGCACCGTCACCCTGATTCCCCCGGGTAACGAGGAAGAGGCTCACGCTCTGGCGGAAGTCGGGCCCTTGATCCTCCGCCTCCTACCTGGCCCTGAGGAACTCGATGACGGGGTGGCTGCCTATCACGTGGCCATCGCAGCTTCCAATGTCAAATCCGAGGCTGCTATCGGGTTTCTGTCCCAGTTCGTTAATCATCCCTTTCTCCCAGTCCGTGCCCAACTTCTTTGGGCCTGGCCTCGCTTCGACAGCGCCCGGTATGCCGAGGAGATCATCGCACGCCTGGATTCGAACGCTCTCACGTACACTATCCAGTCCGACGACCAACTGCATCACCTAAGACGTCTAGAGTTGGAGCCTGAGATTCTGGATATCAGAAGGGATGTGTCCTTGGGGGCGCTGGCCTCGTACGCCTCTCACCACGCGTTCGCGCAACTCACGCTATCGAACGTCGAGACGCCTAATTTAGAATTCCTGGCTCAGCAATTGGCATTGACATCGTTCATCATTAACGATTGCCCGGGCCTGGAGGATATTTCCGCAATTTGCGGACTACCCATTCAGCATCTGGACATCACTGCAGCCGGTTCCGGCATCGACCTGCGACCGGTTTCACGCCTGCAGAACCTGGAATCGCTGGTGATCAGCGGTCCGCCCAGCCTGGTCTGGGCCACGGAATATCTTCCGACCCGCGCTCCGCTGCGCGCCCTGCGCGTGTCAGACGGTGCAAGGCCACTGCGAAAGCTCCAAGGGCTCAGTGATCTTTCCCAGCTTGTGGAACTCGGACTCAACCATGCGTCCAGCCCTGCCTCAGCCGATGACTGGCGGGAGGTTTGCTGCCTACCATCGCTAACCGACCTCAGCGTATGTGCCGCATCATTTGAGACACTTCCGTCAAACACGGTTTTGGCGAATGTCACCAGCCTATCTCTCAGCGGTGGTGGCGGGGAACGCGTCATCCAAGCGGCCGTCCATCGACTGGTCGGATCCTTTCCTCGGCTAATTTCATGCGAGTTCACGGGAGACATGGCGGCAGAAGGCGACATCGACATTACACCGTTGGCTCAACTGTCCGATCTGCGAGATCTCTACATCGCAACGGGAATTAATCGTATTCGGGGTGCCGACGCATTGCCCTCGTGCTTGAACCTGCGCTTTCTGTAAACCCCTCTCGCAAAGGCCAAGCAGGGGTCCTCCCGTCCAGCGGACGGGAGACCCCTGCTCGTTGGCGACCAGTACGGTCTCCGCATCACCCAGTGTCGCGGCGGCCCTGGACTGGAGGCCGAGGAGCCGAAGTCCGACCGCGTCGTACGGGTCTGCCGCACGATCGGGTGACATCTTGACTTGCCTTGCCCTGTGGGGCGTTTGGGAAGGCTGTGGCTGTGCCCAAGCCGTATCCTGAAGAGTTCCGCCAGGACGCTGTGCGGGTCGCGAAGAACCGCGGCCCGGGTGTGACAGTGGAGCAGGTGGTTCCGGACACCGAGTCAGCGTCCGGAACCACCCAGCAAGATCCCGCGAGCGTTTCCACTTCCTGCCGTAGCAGCTTCTCCAGCTGGTGGGTGACCTCTGCTGACGTCCCTGCTGGCCGGAGGTAGTCTCCGCGCATGACTCAAGGCCATGACGCCCTGCCTCAACCCTCACCGCCAGCGCCAGGTGTGCTTCGCATCCGGGTCGATTCGACGTTCGGCGCCATGGAAGAGGTGAAACTGCGCGTCAGCCCTGAACTCGCCCAACCGCTACTGGCCCAACTACAAGAGGACGGCTCCGACGCTAGCTTCGGCGCCGAGTTCTCTCTTGACCTCGGCGAGCTGACGATTATCGCCGTGATGATGCGCGACAGCGGCGCCTGGATGACACTTCGCACCGCCATCGAGAAATACGCCGACCGCCACAAGGGGAAGCAGATCCGCCTGGAGCACGGCAACTCAGTCGTGGACATTCAGGGTTACGGTGCCAAGGACGTTGAGCGCCTGATGAAGACTGCGCACGACGACTTCACCGAGCACGCCCGGAAGTGGCAGGAGATGAACCAGCGGATGGGCCCACCGCCAGACGGCGACTCTGAGGGCTGACGGTGCACAGCTTGCAGAGTCGCCGACAGACACTCGTCATCCGGGGCAGCACGGCGCTGCCGCGTTCCTGAGCCACATCGCCCGCGGACCGTTGGCTGTACCGATCAGAGAAGCCCGTTGAGTCGCTTGAAGAGGCTCTCGAACCTAGTCCGGGTTTCTTCGTCGATTTGGTTCAACAGGGTTCCGGGCGAACGCATGAGATGGTTGGCCGGTTGGTAGTGGTCGAAACGCCCACCGTGAACGGCCTCCACCTGCTTGATGATTCGACCGCCACCGTTGAGCTGGGCCTTGGTGAATTTGCCGACCTTCGAGGCCGCGAGCAGCTTGAGGTACCAGCTGACGTTGAAGAGGTCCTCGATGTCGGCTTCGTTCGTTCCGGTGATCTCGGTGAGATAGATCAAACGGCCGCTGTCGATCAGGCCCCGTGCTGCGAGCTGGGCGATTCGCTGATTGCCACCGGCTGCGACGTCCATCAGAACGGCAATGCTCAAGTCGCTGCTGCCGAGCAGGGACACGAACGCCGGGACCTTGTCGAGCCCTCCGACCGGCGTGATGGTCCAGCGCGGATCGAGTGGTGTTCCGCCAGCCTGTCGTACGACGTCGCTCATCACGGTCAGGTACACCACGTCGGACGGGCCTTCGACCAGCAGCTGGTTCGGCCCGATGACGAGGGTCTGGGTCATGTCGACCCCGAGGGCTCCGAGCAGGGGGAAGACGGTGTCGGCTCGGGCTTTCCAGAGTTCTTGGCTGATCTGTGTGCCGTCGTTGTCGACGTCTTCCACCGTGCGGCAGCGCTCCAGCTTCGAGGGCTGGATCATGAAGAGCGAGTGGGTGCTGTAGATGACCTGGTGGCGCGGGGCGAGGCGCTCCTCCATGTACCGCAGCAGGTCGGCCTGTGCCTTGGCGTGCAGGTTCAGGCCCGGTTCGTCCAGCAGGATGATCCGACGCTGCGTGGTGTCGGTGTACTCGGAGAACGCAGCCAGGAACGAGAAGAACCAGATGAAGCCCTTCGACCGGCCGGACATTCCGAGAGTGACCCGGTGACGCTGGTTCTTGATCCGGATGTGAAGCCACGGCTCGGTGTGCTGTGGGTCGTGCGGCAGGGGCGCAGGTCTGAACTCGATGTCGAGTTCCACCGACAGGTCAGGGTTCTGGGTCCAGTACTCGAAAAGCTGGTCGGTCAGCTCGTTGGCGGCGGCCTCCAGAGCCGCCTTGCGGCTCTCGTAGGAGTCCTTGGTGAACTCCTCCGACTCCACTCCGGCGAGCTTCAGCAGTGACAGGGCCGTACGTTCCTCGGGCTCCAGGTCGTCCTCGGCGACGGTCTGGAGCCGCTCGACCGAGACGCTGCCCGGCAGCACGTTGTACTCGTCGAAGTACTGGAACATCGGCAGTCGCCCGTACACCAGCTTCCTGATCTCCGCGTTGAGGTCGCGTTCGGCGAGCTCGTCAGCGAGCTGCACGGCGGCCTCCGCGGCCTCGTCGGCGCGCAGCACCTCGATCAGCTCGTCCAGGCCCTTGACCCTTGCGAACCGGTTGACGTCCAGGCCGGCCTTGGCCACCAGATGCCGTGCAGCGGCCAGTGTGTTCGCCGCGAAGTTCAGGTACCAGGTAGTCGTGTCGTACTGCCGGTATGCCGTGATCGTCTTCGCGGCGAGCGCTTTGGATCCGAACTCATCGGCAACAGCGTCGATGTCGGCCTGCTCCAGCTCGAATGTCGCGGTCACCGGCCGGGCCTGAGCGATCCTGGCCCTGTCGCGTGCCCGGTGACGGCGGGGATAGTCCCGCAGCTCCTCGAACTGGGTGGGGTGCCCGCTGGGGAGCGGGTGTACGCGGTACAACGCCTCCAGGGCGGCGGTCTTGCCGGACTCGTTCTTGCCCACCAAGGCGGTGATGTCGCCGGCGAGGGTGAACTTCGTGGAGTCGTTGATGCTCTTGTACTTGGTGATGTGAGCGGACAACAGGCGCATCGACGGTTTCTTCCTGTTCTGGCACACCGTCGACAACGGCGTCGAACGGCGAGAACACGCTACGCCGCAGGACTGACAATCGGCTTCAAATTATCCTTGACCAGGGCGAGTTGATCATTATGTCGTTGGAGGGCGTCGCCCAGTGGTGCGCGAGAAGCTGCCGAACGGGCTTGAGCAACGAGATCATGTTGCCCGTGATGGGGCCTCAAGCAGCTGCTCAGCTGCCCGCCATGCGTGAGCGATGCGTGAGCGGATGGTGCGGCAGGAGCCGTCACGACGTGGACCGGGCCCCATGACAAACCTGTCCTGACCTGGTAGTTCCGGACGCCGAGTCAGCGTCCGGAACCACCCAGCAAGATCCAGCCAGGACTTTTAATCCATTGGTTGTGGGTTCGAGTCCCACAGGGTCTACGGACAAGCCCCAGTTCAGAGGAGATCTGAACTGGGGCTGCTGTCGTTTTCGGGGGCTGAGTGGCCGTCTGCTCAGGCGAAGCTGAACCGAAATGACGGCGATCATGGATCGGGCACGGAAAGACCCTGACCGGGTCGGGGGTCAGCCGAGGCCGTCTCCTTCTTCCCCTGCGGGGGACAGAGCGGTGGTCCGATGCCGCAACTACCACTTCAAGGCCTACGGCCGGCAACGGATTCTCTGCTCCTGCTGGGGGCGGATACCGGCCGACGGCGGAGCTTTGACCCGGGACAGCTGTCTGGATGCCGGGCAGCGGATTCTGGAGGGGCCGCAGACGCTATGACCTTGCGGATTGCGTACGTACTCAGCCGCCGCAGTCCGCCTGGATGACAAGGTTGATCCATGCCCACTTCAACGTCCTTCCAGCGCACGGCACTTGTCGGTGTGGTCCTTGTTCTGACGCTCGGCGCCTGCGGGCAGCAGAGGGCATCGGACTCGGCGGCTGGAGCCGGAGCCAGCTCCAGCGCCTCGCCCAGTCTCCCGGGAGCCTCTCCGTACGTGGAGCCGGGGGCCGGTGACGGTGCTCCGCACTACAACGAGAACAACGCCTACCGGCGAACGGGCGAGATGTCCCCCGCCCACGAGCGGGACGCCGAGCGGGAGGCCGCCCGTATCGAGCCGGTGCTCAAGCGGCTGTGGGGGCAGGGGAAGTGGGATCCCGAGACCGTGCGCGCGGCGCTGCTCGAGCTCGGGTACGAGGAGGGGGACGACGCGCTGACCGTCCGGGAGATGTTCCCGCGTTTCGAGAACAACGAGTACTACACCCCCGAGGGAGCCATGGTCGGCCTGCGCGTCCACCCCGACGCTTGCGTCACCGCGTTCGTGCAGAAGTCCAACTACGGCGTGCAGGCCAACGGCCCGTACCCGGAGACAGGCTGCTTCGAGCCTCTCTACGGCCACTGAACGGACCGAGGAATGGATCACGCTGTGTCGCATGTGCTGAACCTCTGGCGTCAGCAGCTGGGACACGTACCCGAGTCTGTCTGGCGGCGCACCGAGCTCCAGGTGCTGATCCTGGCGGACAACGGACTCACCGACCTCCCACCCGAACTCGGACGGCTGCGCCGGCTCGCCACCCTGGACCTCGGCCACAACCACCTCACCTCGGTGCCCGACGAACTGGGCGACTTGGCCGAACTCAGTGGCTGCCTCTACCTGCACGACAACAAGCTGTCTGAGCTCCCGGACTCGCTGGGAAGCCTGACGCGGCTGCGCTACCTCAATGTCGGCGAGAACACACTCACCGCCCTGCCCGAGGCCATCGGCCGTATGTCCGGACTCATCGAACTCCGGGCGCAGCACAACCGACTGACCACGCTGCCCGACAGCATCGGAGACCTCCGCAACCTGCGCGAACTCTGGCTCCGGGGCAATGCGGTCGAAAGCCTGCCGCCGTCCTTGGCCGACCTCCACGAACTGCGCCACCTGGACCTGAGGGAGAACGCCCTCGCCGAACTCCCGGAGACGCTGGTCGGCCTGCCCCGACTGCGTCAGCTCGACGTGCGGAGCAACCGCCTCACGCGGCTGCCGGACTGGGTCGTCGACATGCCGGCGCTGGAGAAGCTGGACGTGCGCTGGAACACCTGTGAGCCCTCGCGGTCGATGCTGACCGAACTGGAGCGGCTGGGGTGTGTCGTTCTCACGTAGGCCGACATCAGCTTCTGGCCCCAGGGCGGTGGGCGTCGCGGGAGAGGCCCTTCGGTGGGCACGCCCTAATATCTGTGGCCGCGAGCTGAGAAATTGGCGGAACGCACGGGCAGGTTATTTGCCGCAATGGATAACTGAGAGTTATTCAACACTCGTCGGCCGTCGCAGTGTGCTACTGTCGATCTAAGTTGCAGTTGTGGTTCCCGAAATTTTTATCTCCGGTCTTCCGGGCGGGGCAATCATCACGGCGACACGGAGTCTGCGACCTGCGGACCCGTAAGCACTGCCCCTGAAGGAGAAATGACATGGCTGCTGGCACCGTGAAGTGGTTCAACGCGGAAAAGGGTTTCGGATTCATCGAGCAGGATGGTGGCGGCCCTGACGTGTTCGCCCACTACTCGAACATCTCCGCCCAGGGCTTCCGCGAGCTGCTCGAAGGCCAGAAGGTCACCTTCGACATCGCGCAGGGCCAGAAGGGCCCGACGGCCGAGAACATCGTTCTTGCCTGACGCTGACGCGTACTGTGCAGCTGGGGCCCGCATCCCTCGGGGTACGGGCCCCAGCTGCATGTACTTTTTTCGCGGTGGTTTCACCTGTTGAGACGACAAGGGCTTCGCGGAGTCCGTGGGCGTGATGGATGCCCCGGACACCTCGGATGCCTCGGATGCCTCCGATGCCTCCGATGCCTCCGATGCCACTCCGCATCGATTCAAATGATCTCGTCGGCTTCTTCATTGATTCAGTCGAGTCAACCAATTCAGCAACTGCGCCCGCGTGAATTCACTGCCGGCCAGTTTCGCTCTCGCATTCTTTCGGCCCATTCTTGCAATTCTCCGCGCGGTTCGTTGCTGCGGAAATTCCTAGATGTGAGCCGCATCGAGGAAGGTTCCGCATGAACCGCACACGTACGAACGACCGTTTCTCCCGCACCCGCAACGGCGGTGCCGCTTCCGGACGGAGTGGCGGCCGATCGGGCTCGCCGACCGCGAACCGGTCCGGCGGACAGAGCCGTTCCGGTGGCCAGGGCCGTTCCGGTGGCCAGGGCCGTTCCGGCGGTGGCTACGGCCGCCGGTCCGCCGCGCCGCAGGGTGAGTTCGCTCTCCCCGAGACGATCACCCCCGCGCTTCCCGCCGTTGAGGGCTTCGCCGAGCTCGACATGCCCAAGGAGCTGCTGGCCGCGCTCGGTTCGCAGGGCGTGACCGTGCCCTTCCCGATCCAGGCCGCGACCCTGCCGAACTCCCTGGCCGGCCGTGACGTACTGGGCCGCGGACGCACCGGCTCCGGCAAGACCCTCGCCTTCGGGCTGGCGCTGCTGGCCCGTACGGTCGGGCAGCGCGCCGAGGCCAGGCAGCCGCTGGGCCTGGTCCTCGTACCGACGCGTGAGCTGGCGCAGCAGGTCACCGACGCGCTCACCCCGTACGCCCGCGCCGTTCGGCTTCGGCTCGCCACGGTGGTGGGCGGGATGCCGATCGGCAGGCAGGCCAGCGCGCTGCGCGGCGGGGCCGAGATCGTCGTCGCCACGCCCGGACGCCTCAAGGACCTCATCGACCGCGGCGACTGCCGGCTGAACCAGGTCTCCATCACCGTCCTCGACGAGGCCGACCAGATGGCCGACATGGGCTTCATGCCGCAGGTCACCGCCCTGCTCGACCAGGTGCGCCCCGAGGGTCAGCGGATGCTGTTCTCCGCCACCCTCGACCGCAACGTCGACCTGCTCGTGCGCCGCTACCTGACCGACCCGGTCGTGCACTCCGTCGACCCCTCGGCCGGTGCGGTCACGACGATGGAGCACCACGTGCTGCACGTCCACGGTGCCGACAAGCACGCGGCCACCACCGAGATCGCCGCCCGCGACGGCCGCGTGATCATGTTCCTCGACACCAAGCACGCCGTCGACCGTCTCACCGAGCACCTCCTCAACAGCGGGGTACGGGCTGCCGCCCTGCACGGCGGCAAGTCGCAGCCGCAGCGCACCCGCACCCTGGCGCAGTTCAAGACCGGCCACGTCAACGTGCTGGTGGCGACGAACGTCGCGGCGCGCGGCATCCACGTCGACAACCTCGACCTCGTCGTCAACGTCGACCCGCCGACCGACCACAAGGACTACCTCCACCGTGGTGGCAGGACCGCCCGCGCCGGCGAGTCCGGCAGCGTCGTGACCCTGGTCACCCCGAACCAGCGCCGCGAGATGACCCGCCTGATGGCGGCGGCCGGCATCGTCCCGCAGACCACCCAGGTCCGCTCGGGCGAAGAGGCCCTGCAGCGCATCACCGGCGCCCAGGCTCCCTCGGGCGTCCCGGTCGTCATCACCGCACCGGTGGCCGAACGCGCCAAGAAGCGCGGCACCACCTCGCGCGGCCGACGCCACCCCGCCTCGGCGGCCCGCCGCGCGTCCGCACGACAGGCCGGCGCCGCTGCGGCGTAACCCTTCCCGATGGCCGATGGCCGATGGCCGATGGCCGATGTTCAGCGTTCGGCCTTCGCCTTCGTCGTTCGGTGGGCGTCGTCCCGACGCCCACCCCCGCTTCTCCCGTTTCCGTCGCTTCTCCCTGTGAGGCAACATGCGCTGTGTCATCGCACGCTTCCCGTTCGACCTGACCAAGAGTGGCGTGCTGGAGTCGATGAAGGGCGTCAAACCCCTGCCGGTCACCGGTGAGTCCGTGGTCATCGGGCGACGCCGCTACCCCGTCAAGCAGGTGGGCCAGGTCGTCACCCGTCAGGACCCCCGCGATTTCAGCGCGGGCGAAGTCGTACGGGCCATGACCCGGCTCGGCTTCACCTGCGGGACTCCGCCGCAGGCCGAGCCGACGGAGTCGACGCGGGTCGAGAGCCCGTTCGAGCAGGCTTCGGCGCTGCTCGGGACTCCCGTGGCCGTCTGACCGCCGACCTCTGACCGACCCGACCGACCCGACCGGCGCGACCAGCGCGAGCCGGACAACACCGAGGGCCCTGCCGACGTATCGGCAGGGCCCTCAGTGCATGCCGTGCCGGAAGGGGCACGGCGGTGGCTCAGCGGGTCGGTGGGTCAGTGGTCGGAGTACCTGAAGTCGCCCACGGTCCAGGCGCTGACGTCCTCGATCGCGATGCGGTACATCCCGCCCGTCTCCGGGATCCCCACCGTGCCCTGCAGGATCCGGGCGACATGGAAGTGCAGATGCGTGGGCGGGCCCTCCTTCTTGGCGGGGGCTTTGAAGACGGCGGAGAACTCGCCCAGTTGATCGGAGTCGGTCAGTACCTCCGACACCCTCCGCCGCCACACGGCTTCGGGAGCGAGTCGACCGGTGATGACAGCACCACCGGTGACCACTGTCAGGGACATCTGATTGCTTCGCCCGGACTCCACAAGGGCGGCGATGTCAACGATCAGGTCGTCAGGCTTCGGCATGGCATCGGATTCTATGCAACGGCCCGTGCGGGCGGCTCGGGCGGTGACACCCAGGTGGGCCGGTCCCTCTCCGCCGATCGGCCCGCAGGTGATTACCTCATCGTCGGGCCCACCAAAATCTATGCTTGCTGGAGTAGACATTGGCGGCTCGGGTCATTATGGTTTCTCTCGTAGCCGAGATCGAGCGAGGCCTGGCAGACACGAACTGCCGGGCAGTAGTACCGCAGGAGTAGTTCGCAGTTCGTAGGACGGTGCGGTGGTGGAGTTCCGAAGCCAGGGTTGTTGCAGGACGGCGACGGGACTGACGACCGGACCGGGTGGCCCGCAGTGATCAGGGGCCGCCATGAGCGTCACCGGCAGTACCAGCAGTACGCAGTTCCTGTTCGATAGGTTGTTGACCAAGAGGGAAAGAACGGAGGAGTCGAGCGCCATCAGGATCGCCCGGGCGGAAGCTGGGCCCGGGTACCGCAGGACATCGATAGGTAGGTGGTCTCCGGTCATACATCCGCGATCCCCGCACTCACGTCGGCAGATCAGACAGTTGTGCGGAAAAAGAAGGCCGGTGCAGTAGTAGGGCCGGCAGATGGTGTTTGCAGTTCCTTCGGGGCCTTGGTGCCGTTACGGCACCAAGGCCCCTCGACGCGTTCCAAAAGAGAGGTGAGATGACAGCAGACGACTCGCTGGGCCGTCTTGACGACGACGACTACCCTGCCTACACGATGGGCCGGGCCGCCGAGATGCTCGGTACCACTCCCGGGTTCCTCCGGGCCCTCGGCGAAGCACGACTGATCACGCCACTGCGCTCCGAGGGTGGACACCGCCGCTACTCGCGCTACCAACTGCGCATCGCGGCCCGCGCGCGCGAGCTCGTCGACCGTGGCACTCCGATCGAGGCCGCCTGCCGGATCATCATCCTTGAGGACCAGCTCGAAGAAGCCCAGCGCATCAACGCCGAATACCGGCGTGCCGACACGTCGTCCAATCCGTCGGCGGCGAACTGAGACCTGAGGCCCGAGAACCGAGCACTTAGAACTGAGCGCTGAGAGCTGAGAGCTGAAGTGAGCGTGCCCGCCGGGTCGGCGGGCCATCACCCACATGCATGGCCGAAATGCGACGCGGAGTTTTTCCTGTGGTGATGCAGGGCCCGGACGGGTAGCGTCTGTGCGAGCTGTCGTGGTTCGGAGTTCCCCTTGCCCACGCCTTTGGTGTGGGCGCTTTGCTGTGCTGTGCCGCAGGGACCAGGGCGATCACCTCCGTCTTCCCCACAGGGGGCAGACGTTCATCGACTGGAAGGCATGACTATGGCTACGGGAACTGTGAAGTGGTTCAACGCGGAGAAGGGCTTCGGCTTCATCGCCCAGGACGGTGGCGGCCCGGACGTCTTCGCGCACTACTCCGCGATCAACTCCTCGGGCTTCCGTGAGCTCCAGGAGGGCCAGACCGTGACGTTCGACGTCGTCCAGGGCCAGAAGGGCCCCCAGGCGGAGAACATCACCACCGGCTGATCTTGCGCTGAACCTACTGGGCCGCGCGGCGAACGCCGCGCGGCCCAGTAGGTCGTTGTACCCCAGTACGTCGTCGTGGAGGTACGGCCCGGAGGTTCACCCCGGCCAGGTACCCGTCAGGCGCCGGACCGCGGTGGCGCCGCCGCGGTCGACGGCCGCCTTGACCCCGGCGAAGATCGCGCCCTGTACGACGGCTGCCGTGAGGATCTCGGGCCAGCTGCGGAACTCGTCCGTGGCGTCCGGGGCGTCGTCCTCGTGCGCGAGCCGCTTCCAGGCCTGCTTGAACACCGCGCCGGCCAGGAGACCGCCAAGGGCGCCCAGGGCCATGCCGACCGGCTTGTAGGCGATCTTCGAGCCCTTCATCGACGCCTCCGCGAGCGGCGCACCATGAGCAGTGCGACGACGGCGCCGGCCGCCAGCAACAGGGCGCGGTTGGCGCGCGCCGCACGCATGCCCTGGCCGGCCTTCTCCCGTACCGGCTCCGGGGCCTTGTCCCGGGCCAGTTCCGCGACGTGCACGGCCTTGTCGCGGACCTGCTCGGTGGCCGCCGCGGCCTTCGCGCGCACGGGTTCGGGGGTCCTGTCCTGCACCGCGTGGGCCGCGTGCGTCGCCTTGTCCCGCAGCTGGGCCCCGACCTGGGCGGACTTCTCGGCGACCTGCTGCCTGACGGCGGTCGTCCTCTCCTGGGCGCGGGCCTTGACGTCGGCCTTCGCCGCGAGGGCCTCGACCGTCTGGCCGAGCTCCTCGCGTGTCGCCTCCACCCGCGTCCGCAGTTCCTCGGGAGACGGTGTTGCCTCGGCACCCGGCTGCGACTTGTCCTCGGTCATCGGTGTGCACTCTCCTTGATAGCGGCCACATCGGCCTTGACGCTGTCCACCGTCCGCCCGGGCGTCGGCGGGGATGCCTTGCTGAACTGCTTCCTGCCGAGCGCGGCCATCACCGTGGTGACGGCGGCCAGGACGCCGGTGACGATCAGTGCCGCCGCCCACACGTCCATGGCGAGCGACAGTGCGGCGATCGCGGTGGCCGCCAGGGCCTGCAGGGTGAGCACACCCAGCACGCCGGCGCCGCCGAACAGACCGCCGCCCTTGCCGAACCGCCTGCCCTTCTCGGTCATCTCCGCCTGCGCCAGCCGCATCTCGTCGCGGACCAGCTGTGACAACTGCTGCGAGGCACGCTGGACCAGGTCGCCCACCGGTTCCTGCGTTCCGTTGTCCGTTCGGTGGGAGCCCTGTGCTGTCATGGGTGCTCACCCGTCCTTCGTCGGCTTTCGTCGGCGTTCGTCGATGTGCGTGACTGCGGCGGGCCCGGTCGGCGTTCGTTGACGCTCGTACGACGCTGCCCTGGCTGCCCTGCGCGTTGCTGGGATCGGTCGGCTGTGCGGGTACCCACGCATCGCCGCGTCACCCCGCCCGAACGCGGGTCGGTGGCCGCCGGTTCAGGACTCGAAGCGGCGGCGGTCCTCCTCGTCCCACTTCCGGGTGTCCCGAGGCTGCACATAGGGCTCCTCGTCGGCCGGGTGGCCGCCCGCGACGGCCCGCTGGCGGGCCAGTTCCGCGTCGCACTCCAGGCCCAGCAGGATCGCCAGATTCGTGATCCACAGCCACACCAGAAAGATGATCACGCCGGCGAAGGTGCCGTACGTCTTGTTGTACGAGGCGAAGTTGGCCAGGTACACGGCGAACCCGGCGGAGGCGGCCATCCAGATCACCAGCGCCAGGAAACTGCCCGGCGTGATCCAGCGGAAGCCGCGGATCTTCGCGTTCGGTGTCGCCCAGTACAGGATCGCGATCATGACCGTGACCAGGACCACCAGCACCGGCCACTTCGCGATCGACCACACCGTGAGCGCCGTGTCGCCGATCCCCAGCGCGCCGCCCGCCTTCCGGGCGAGGCCGCCGGTGAACACGACGATCACCGCGCTGACCACGGCCAGGATCATCAGGACCACCGTCACGGCGACGCGGACGGGCAGAACCTTCCAGACCGGGCGGCCCTCGGGGACGTCGTAGACCGCGTTGGCGCTTCTGATGAACGCGGCGACATAGCCGGAGGCCGACCACACCGCGAGCACCAGGCCCACGATCGCCATGACCGAGCCGATCCCGGCGGTGCCCTGCATCTGCTGCACCGCGTTGCGCAGTACGTCCCGGACCGCGCCCGGGGCCAGGTCCTGGATGTTGTCCAGCACTCGCTGGGACGTGGACCGGCCCATGATGCCGAGCACGGAGATCAGCACCAGCATGGCCGGGAACAGCGCGAGGATCCCGTAGTAGGTCAGCGCCGCGGCCCGGTCGGTCAGCTCGTCCTTCTGGAACTCCTTCGCGGTGCCTTTGGCCACCGCCCACCAGGAGCTTCGGGGCAGGTCGGTCGGAGCGTCAGGCGCCCGTCGCTCCACCCGCTCGTCCGGCCCGGCACGAGGCGTCGGCGCGGGGTCGGACGAGCGGTCCGCGGTGCCGGGTCGGTCGGATCGGACGGGTGGGATGGGTCGGTCCGGTCCGGCGGCCGTGCCGAACGCGTGCTGCCCGTCGTGACCTTCGTGTCGGCCGGGCTCGTCGTGGTCGGTGCGTTCAGCGTCTTCGTCGTGGTGTCCGTGGCGTCTCAGTATTCGCGGCATTCCGCACGAGTAACCGGTTGGGCACCACTCCAACCGTTCCCGTGCACCGCGCGTGGGCGGCCCTGGCGGAGCGCCGTCAGCCGACGCTGAGTTCGGTGAGGCCGGTGTGGCCGCTCACGCCGCCCAACTCGCCCAGCGGCAGCGTGTGCTGGGTCTGCAGCACCTTCGCGCGGAGGTAGCGGACGTTGTCCGGGGTGGTGAAGACGCCGGTGGGGACGCGGTCGTGGACGTCCATGCCCAGGGCCCGGAGCTGGTTGGCCTTGTCCGGGTTGTTGGAGAGGAGGTCCAGCGAGTCGATGCCCAGGGCCTGGAGCATCTGGGCCGCCGCCGTGTAGTCGCGGGCGTCCTCGGGGAGACCCAGCGCGGCGTTCGCGGCGTAGGTGTCGAGGCCCTGGTCCTGGAGGGCGTACGCGTCGAGCTTGTTGTAGAGGCCGATGCCCCGACCCTCCTGGCGGAGGTAGAGCAGGACGCCGCCGCGCTCGGCGATGCGCTCGACGGCCTCGCGCAGCTGCGGGCCGCAGTCGCAGCGGGCCGAGCCGAAGACGTCACCCGTGAGGCACTCGGAGTGCAGCCGGACCAGCGGGGTGGTGCCGGGCTTCGGTTCGCCGAGGACGACCGCCACGTGCTCCTGGCCGTCGGTCAGGCCGTGGAAGGTGACCAGCTCGGTGTCGACGCTGTAACCGTCGTGGAAGCGGAGCGGTACCCGGACACGGGAGCGCTGGGTGGCGGCGGTGAAGTCGGGCATGCGGGGCTCCCGGGTCGGTCCGATCGATCCTCCGGACCTGCTCCTGCTCAGCAGCCTTGCTTCAGATTTGAAGCAGATCCTTGTACGAAGAGTGACCCTACCCCATGCTTCAAAGTTAAAGCAATGGAATTGTGACAGCCCTCATGCACCGGAGTCGCCGGAGTCGCACGACGGCGACGACCTGCGCAGCCAGGGCAGGCCTTCCGGCGCCGACTCCGTCCCGTCCCCCTGGAGCGCCCGCTCGATCCGCGTACCGATCTCCTCCAGCTGGCCCACCTGCTCCGGGGTCAGATGGTCGAAGAGGGCGGCGCGGACCGTGGCGACATGCCCCGGTGCGGTGCGCTCCAGCACCGCCATGCCCTCCTCGGTCAACGCGGCGACCGTCCCCCGCTTGTCCCACTTGCAGGCCTCGCGCCGTACGTGACCGTCCTTCTCCAGCCTGGCCACCGCGTACGTCAGCCGACTGCGCGTGATCTTCAGCTTCTCGGCGAGATCGGTCATGCGCAGCCGCCGCTCGGGCGTCTCGGAGAGATACGCCAGGATCGTGTAATAGAGGTGCGGCATCCCGGCGTCCTGCTGGAGCTGCCGGTCGAGCGCGTCCTCCAGAAGCAGGGAGGCCGCGACGTACGCGCGCCACGCGCGCTGCTCCTCGAGGGTGAGCCAGCGGGTCGTCATGACACCAGTGTAGGTTTGTTTAAAACTTGAACCAAGCTCGCCCGGTCAAGAAGAGCTCGCCGGTCAAGAGCTCGCCGGTCACGAGCTCACTGGTACAAGAAGAGAGTGCCCCATGCCCCTCCCGCACGTCCTGTTGTCCGCCGCCGTCTCTCTCGACGGCTACCTGGACGACACCGGCCCCGAGCGGCTGCTGCTCTCCAGCCCCGCCGACTTCGACCGCGTCGACGAGGTACGGGCGGCCAGCGACGCCATCCTCATCGGCGCCGGCACCATCCGCGCCGACAACCCGCGTCTCCTGGTCAACTCGCCCGAGCGGCGGGCCGCGCGGCTGGCGGCCGGAAAGCCCGAGTATCCGCTCAAGGTGACCGTGAGCGGATCGGGGGAGCTGGACCCGGCCGCCAACTTCTGGCACACGGGTGGCGAGAAGGCCGTGTACACGACGGACAAGGGTGCCGAACAGGCCCGGCGGGCCGGCCTCGGCGCCGATGTCGACATCGTGGCCCTGGGCCCCGGCGCGCTCGACTGGCGAGCCCTGCTCGAACACCTGCATGACGTACGGGGTGTCCGGCGCCTCATGGTCGAGGGTGGTGGCACCGTCCACACCCAGCTTCTCCGGCAGGGCCTCGCCGACGAACTCCAGCTCGTCCTCGCGCCCCTCTTCGTCGGCGACCCCGACGCCCCCCGTCTCTTCGGCCCCGGCGGCTACCAGGGCGGCCGGCTCCGGCTCACGGAGACGCGCCGTATCGAGGACGTCGTCCTGATGCGGTACGAGCCCACGGCCCCCGGCGCCGGCCCGCTCGCCTCCGCCGCCGACCGGCACTGGCTGGCACTGGCGTGCGAACTGGCCCAGCTGTGTCCGCCGTCGCGAACGGCGTTCAGCGTGGGGGCGGTGGTGGTGGCCGCCGACGGTACGGAACTGGCGCGCGGGCACTCCCGGGAGGGCGGCGACCCGGTCGTGCACGCCGAGGAGTCCGCGCTCGCGAAGCTCGACCCGGCCGACCCCCGGCTCCGGACGGCCACCGTCTACAGCAGCCTGGAGCCCTGTGCCCGCCGAGCCTCCCGCCCCGCCCCCTGCGCCCGGCTGATCCTCGACGCGGGCGTCCGCCGGGTGGTCACCGCCTGGCGTGAGCCGGACACCTTCGTGGTGGCGGCGGACGGGAACGGGCTGCTCTCCGGGGAGGGCGTCGAGGTCGTCGTACTCCCCGAGTTCGCGGAGCGGGCCAAGGCCCCCAACGCCCACCTGCCCGGCTGACGTGCCGCTTCCGCGGGGCCCGGGCACCGGACCCCGACCGAGGCTGGTGATCGAGGTCCCGCGGATGGCGTATAGTTGTGTTCAGCGGCGCGGGGTGGAGCAGCTCGGTAGCTCGCTGGGCTCATAACCCAGAGGTCGCAGGTTCAAATCCTGTCCCCGCTACTGAAGGCCCAGGGCCGGAAAACCACGAAAGTGGCTTTCCGGCCCTGAGTCGTTCCCTGAGTCGTTTGTGCCCGCGTCGATCGCGTCGAAGGTCGGCTGTCATCGCCTGTCACCAAGGGTGAGTGAACGATCTCGTTCCGCATAACATCTGACACTCCGTCAAAACTCGGCAGTCACTTACGGCATGGTCAACTCGCCCGATTTTCACCGGTGGTGACCCAGAAAGTCCTCGGGAAAAGGATTAACGATCAACGGGAACAGCTTGGAATCCGGTGTCCAGGTCTATTAACGTTCGATAACGCAGCGCGGTAGTCCCAGCCGTCACAAGAGTCGGCTCCGTGCGCAAGTGCCTAATCCCGCAAGGGAACCGGGGAACCACCAACTTGGGGTGAATCGCTCGTCCGCCTCCGTGGCAACACGGCCGGTATACGCGCGTAGGAGACCTTCCTGCTCCGAACCCGTCAGCTAACCCGGTAGGCGAGAAGGAAGGAAAGGAGCACGCCCACGTGGCGTCAAACCCGCCCGCCCCAGAAGCCCCCTCCGTGCCGAACCGGCGCAGCAGCGAGACCGAGGACGGGAAGATCCCGACCTTCGGCTTCGGCAGCTACCGCACCGACGAGGGCCCCTGGGAGGAGTGGAATCCCAGCGCGGACTCCACCCGCCCTGTTCGCGGCCGGCACCGCGTCGGCAAGCAGCGCGGCGGAGGGCTCGCCCGCAGCTCCACCGTTCTCGGCGTCGGCGTCATAGCCGCTGTCGGCGGGGCCGGCATGGCCACCGCGCAGAGCGGCAAGCCGCCGGTCTCCATCTCCATCCCCGACCTGCCCTCGGTCGGCTCGCCCTTCACGCACGACTCGGACGACGAGCCCAAGGGCTCCGCCACCGCGCTCAGCAGCGTCGGCGTGACTCCCGAGGAGACCGAGCAGGGCACCAGCGACGCCGGCGAGGCCCTGCGCAGCCGCATCATCCTCCAGGCCGAGCAGCAGAAGGACCAGGCCGAGGCCAAGGTCCAGCAGGCCGCCCAGGACGCCGCCGCGAGGAAGGCCGCCGCCGAGGCCGCCAAGGTGAAGCGGGAGGCCGCGGCCAAGGTCGCCGCCGAGAAGAAGAAGATCGCGGAGGCCGCGGCGGCGAAGGTGGAGGCCGCGCGTCTCGCCACGCTCGCCAAGCAGTACACGCTGCCGACCTCCTCGTACACGATCACCGGGACGTTCGGTCAGGCCGGCTCGCTGTGGTCCTCCGGCTACCACACCGGCCTCGACTTCGCTGCGCCCACCGGTACGCCGATCAAGGCCATCCACAGCGGCACGGTCACCGAGGCGGGCTGGAGCGGCTCGTACGGCTACCGCACCATCCTCACCCTCGACGACGGCACCGAGCTGTGGTTCGCCCACCAGTCGTCGATCAACGTCAGCGTCGGCCAGAAGGTCGCCACGGGTGACGTCATCGGCCGCGTCGGCGCCACCGGCAACGTCACCGGGGCCCACCTCCACCTGGAGGTGCACACCAGCAGCTCGGACAGTGCCGGCATCGACCCGATGGCGTGGCTGCGGAGCATGGGCCTCAACCCGTAGAGCCGAAGCCGTAGAGCAGTAGAAGCCGCATCCTAGAGGCCGGGGAGGCACTTTCCCCGGCCTCTTGCTGTGCGTCGTTCACACAGTCTTCGTGAACCGGACGGAATGGGGGCCTCCGTGGCGGGCGTTGACGACGAGCATGACTGCTCTTCGCAAGCTCGGCTCATCGGACCTGGAAGTCTTCCCGCTCGCCCTCGGTGGCAACGTCTTCGGCTGGACCGCCGACGAGACGCAATCCTTCGAGGTGCTCGACGCCTACGCCGCGGCCGGCGGCAACTTCATCGACACCGCCGACGTCTACTCGGCCTGGGTCGACGGCAACAAGGGCGGCGAGTCCGAGACGATCATCGGCAACTGGCTGAAGGCGCGGGGCAACCGCTCGGACATCGTGGTCGCCACGAAGGTCAGCCAGCACCCCGAGTATCCCGGCCTCTCCGGCGGCAACATCAAGGCCGCCGCCGACGCCTCCCTGCGCCGCCTCGGCACCGACCACATCGACCTGTACTTCACGCACTTCGACCAGCCCGAGGTGCCCGTCGAGGAGATCATCGGCGCCCTCGACGAACTGGTGACCGCGGGCAAGGTGCGGTACATCGCCGCCTCCAACCTCTCGCCCGAGCGGCTCCAGGACTCGCTGGACTTCTCCGACCGTGAGGGCCTGGCCAAGTACGTGGCCATCCAGCCCCACTACAACCTGGTCTCACGCGACACCTACGAGGGCCCGCGGCGCGACATCGCCTCCCGTACGGGTCTTGCCGCCGTCCCGTACTACGCGCTGGCCTCCGGCTTCCTCACGGGCAAGTACCGCGCCGGTACGGCGGTCGACAGCCCGCGTGCCGGGGGCGCCGCCCAGCACCTGGAGTCGGAGCGCGGCCGGAAGGTCCTGGCCGCGCTGGACGCCGTCGCGGAGGCACGGGGAGCGGAGGTCGCGACGGTCGCCCTGGCCTGGCTGGCCGCCCAGCCGACGGTGGCGGCCCCGATCGCGTCCGCCCGCACGGTCGAGCAGCTCCCGCCGCTGCTCGCGGTGGCGGAGCTCGAACTGACGGACGCGGAGGTCGCGAGCCTCACGGCGGCTTCGGCGTGAGGCTCCGCCGAGCGCGGTGACGGGCCTACGAGCCGTCGGCCTACGGGCGGTACGGGTCGTAGGCGGGCCGGTTGTGGCCGTACCCGGGGCCGGGGTTGTGGCTGTACGAGGGGTACGGCGTCGTCGGCCCGTAGTTCGGGTGGCCCGGGTACCCCTGATAGCCCTGACTGCCGTACGGCGGCCAGGTGACCGGCGGTACGGGGGCGGGGGCCGGTGCGATGGCGTGGGCCGCGTGGACCAGGGCCGGGCGGGCCACCGCCCTGCGCTCCCACAGTTCGCCCAGCAGCTTCTGCTCCCGGACGACGAAGTCGGGGCCCGCGCGGCCGAGGCGCCCCCGGTGGCGCAGGAACGCGAGTGAGGTGGCGTACGCCTCGTACTGCGCCACCGCACGGGCCGCGGGCCTGCCCAGGTGGCGGCGGGCGTACTGGCGGGCCAGCCGGCGGGCGCGCATCGAGCCGAGGGCGTACGGCTCGGCCGGGGTCAGCCAGCCGGCCAGCGCGTACGCGGGCAACTCGGCGCGTACGGTACGCAGTTCGCGCTGGCGGGTCCAGATGACCAGCCAGGTCAGCAGCCCGAACGCGGGCACCATGAAGGCGGCGTACACGGCGATGAACCCGTACTCCCCGAAGGTCGACGAGCCGTTCCAGAAGGCGTGCATGCTCATCGCGAGCAGCAGTCCGGTCAGCGGCAGCAGCACCCGGCGGACGGGCCGGCCCTCGCCCCACAGCGCGGAGATCCCGAACCCGATGCCGGTGAGGACCGTGAACAGGGGGTGCGCGAACGGCGACATGACGACGCGCACGAAGAAGGTCGCCGCGGTGACCGAGGCGATACCGGTGTCTCCGGTGAGCTGGTCGGTGCCGAACGCGGTGCCGATGTAGAGGATGTTCTCGGTGAAGGCGAAACCGGTGGCGGTGACCCCGGCGATGACGACCCCGTCGACGATCCCGGTGAAGTCGCGCCGCCGGAAGAGATAGATGAGCAGTACGGCCGCCGCCTTGGCGGACTCCTCGACGATCGGCGCTATGACGGTCGCGCCGAGGGTGTCCGCGCCGGACGGGTCGGCGGTGGCCGTCGCTATCCATCTGGTCGCGAAGCTGTTGGCGACGATCGCTATCAGGGCCGCCGCGCAGGCGCCCCAGGCGAAGGCGAAGAGCAGGTTCCGCCAGGGGCCCGGCTCGACCCGGTCCAGCCACCGGAACGCCGCGACGAGCAACGGCACGGGCAGTACGGCGAGCCCGAGCCCGACCAGGAACCCCTCGGTGCCGGTCTGTTCGCGGACCAGGGCGAGGATGACGAGCCCGGAGAGCGCGAGCAGGCTGATGAGGGCGCCGTAACGCACCCAGGGCCGCTGCCACCAGTGCGCGTGCCGCAGCGCCCCGCCGACGGGACCGTCGGCCGGGCCGCTGGGATGCGTCGGGTACGGGGGAAAGGTGGCCACGGCATTGACCCTAACGGCGGGTGCCCTACGAGTGCTGTACGCGGCGGAACAGCAGGTCGTTCACGACATGACCCTTCTCAAGTCCCTGGCCCTCGAAACGGGTCAGCGGCCGGAACTCCGGACGTGGCGCGTAACCGCCCCCCGGTCGGGTGTTCTCGAACTCCGGGTGCGCGTCGAGCACCTCGAGCATCTGTTCGGCGTACGGCTCCCAGTCGGTCGCGCAGTGCACGACGGCGCCCGGGCGCAGCCTGTCGGCGACCAGGTCGAGGAACTCGGGCTGGATCAGCCGCCGCTTGTGGTGCCGCTTCTTGGGCCAGGGGTCGGGGAAGTAGACGCGCAGGCCGTCGAGGGAGTCGGGGGTGAGCATCTCGCGGAGCAGGATGATGGCGTCACCGTTGGCGACGCGGACGTTGGTCAGCCCCTGCTGGTCGGCGAGGTTGAGCAGGTTGCCCTGGCCCGGGGTGTGCACGTCGACGGCGAGGATGTTGGTCCGGGGATCGTCGGCAGCCATCCTCGCGGTGGCCTCGCCCATCCCGAACCCGATCTCGAGCACGACGGGCAGGTCGTCGCCGAACAACTCGCCGAGGTCGAGGGCATGACCGTCGATGTCGAGGCCCCACTTCGGCCACAGCCGCCGCAACGCGTCACCCTGCCCAGCGGTGACCCGACTGCGCCGAGGCTGAAAGCTCCTGATCCGCCGCTCGAAATGAGACCCAGCGGGATCAGCCTGCGGCCCCCCGGGAAACCGGGGCACACCCTTGGCCCGAACGGGAGCGGAGTCCGGGGCGGACGTCGGCTCGGCGGAGGGGGAAGGGGAGGGGGAAGGGGAAGGGGCGGGGGAGGGAGCGGGGGCGGCGGAGTCAGGGGAGTCAGACACAATGCGCCCGATTTTACCGCCCGCCACCATTCAGCCCCGCCCAGCACTATCCAGCCCGTCCGGCGTTTGAGGACGAGGCCCCTTCAGGGCCGATGGGGGGTCTGGGGGCGCAGCCCCCAGGAACGGGATGGGACGGGTAGGGGCGGCGGGGGCGAAAAACGCTCGGGCCCGCGTCACGCACCCAGCACACTCAACGCCCGCCGCGCGACCTCCCGCCCGATCGGCAGCGACGCCGTCGCCGCCGGCGAAGGCGCGTTCAGCACATGCACCGCCCTCGCCCCCTCCCGGATGAGGAAGTCGTCCACCAGCGTCCCGTCCCGCAGCACCGCCTGCGCCCGAACCCCCGCCGCCGCAGGCACCAGATCCCCGTCCGCCACCACCGGCAACAACCTCCGCACCGCCCGCGCGAACGCCTTCTTGGACACCGACCGCCGCAGCTCCCCGCCCCCGTACCGCCAGTGCCGCGCGGCTATCCGCCACGACCCCGGCCACGCCACCGTCGCCCCCAGCTCGCGCATCCGTACGGTCCCCCACCCGTATCCCTCGCGGGCCAGCGCCGGCACGGCATTGGGCCCGATGTGGACGCTCCCGTCGATCCCCCGGGTGAGATGGACCCCGAGGAACGGGAACGCCGGATCCGGCACCGGATACACCAGCCCCCGCACCAGCTCGGGCCGCGCCAGCGTGAAGTACTCGCCCCGGAACGGCACGATCCGCATCCCGGGGTCGTCGCCGGTCAGCCGCGCCACCTCGTCGCAGTACAGCCCGGCGCAGTTGACCAGCACCCGCCCCCGCACGATCTCGCCGCCGCCCGGCCCCGCCGTCCGCACGGCCACCCCGAGCTCCGGCCGCCGGTCGACGCGGACCACCTCGGCCCCGTACCGGATCTCCGCCCCGGAGGACTCGGCCAGCTGCCGGGCGACCGCCACGTAGTCGCAGATCCCTGTCGTGCCGACGTGTATGCCGGCGAGGCCCCGCACCTCCGGCTCGTACTCCCCGATCTGGGAGGGGCCCAGCTCACGCACCGGAATGCCGTTCTCCCGGCCGCGCTGGACGAGGGCGTGCAGACGGGGCAGCTCGTCCCGTTCCGTAGCGACTATCAGCTTGCCGGTGACGGCGTGGGCGATGCCGTACTCCGCGCAGAACTTGACCATCTCGGCGGCGCCCCGCACCGCGTACTCGGCCTTGAGGGAGCCGGGCCGGTAGTAGATCCCGCTGTGGATCACCCCGCTGTTGCGGCCCGTCTGGTGCCGCGCCGGGCCCGATTCCTTCTCCAGCACCGTCACCCGGGTGCCCGGGGCGGCGCGCGTGATCGCATACGCCGTCGACAGACCGACGATCCCCCCACCGATCACCAGCACGTCACAGTCGTAATCGAACCCACGCGTCGGCTCCACCGCGCCCCACCTCCTGCTTTCGATAGTGCACTGCGCCACTGACAGTCACTTCAAACGCGAGAAGCGGACAGGAGAATGGACCGGGTAAGCAGCCACACGACGCAGACACACGACGCAGCGTCCGCGCACCCGGTGAAACCTACGCCGGAGTCATCAGCAGCGGCCGGGCCCGCTCCCGCAGCTCCACCACCCGCGGCTCGTCCCCGTAGGGCTCCAGCCGGTGCAGCAGATCCTTCACGTACTCAGTGGTGCGCGCCGAGGAGATGCGCCCCGCGACCTCCACCGCCCGTACGCCCTGCTCGCATGCCGCGTCGAGGTTGCCCGACTCGAGCTCGGCGACCGCCGAGACGACCAGCCGCAGCCCGTGCGAGCGCACGAACTCCTCGGTCGGCTTCGACAGTGCCTGCTCCGTGAAACGGCGGACCTGACGCGGTGCCTTCAGGTCGCGGTAGCACTCGGCGGCGTCGGCGGCGAAGCGGTCGTATCCGTAGAAGCCGAGCCAGGAGGGGTCGCCGTCGCCGTCGCGGGCCCGCTCCAGCCAGCTCTCCGAGGAGCGCAGCGCGGCGCCGGCCGCGTGGGCGTCACTCGCGCGCGCGTGGGCCCGTGCCTCGACCAGCCGGAAGAAACTCATCGTGCGGGCCGTCGCGAGGCCCCGGTTGCGCTCCAGGGCGGCCTGGGCGAGGTCGACACCCTCGTCGCCGAAGCCCCGGTAGGTGGCCTGCAGCGACATCGAGGCCAGGACGTAGCCCCCCAGCGGAACATCCGCCGCCGCACGGGCGAGCCGCAGCGCCTGGATGTAGTACCGCTGCGCGGCCTCCTGTTGACCGGTGTCGAAGGCCATCCACCCGGCGAGGCGGGTGAGTTCGGCGGACGCCCCGAAGAGCGCGCGTCCCACCTCGTCGGAGTACGACCCCAGCAGCAGGGGCGCCGCCTCCACCCTCAGGCACTCGGGCACCATCGAGGAACGCCAGTCGCCGCCGCCGTACTTGGAGTCCCAGCGTCTGGCGTCCTCCGCGGCCTCCCGCAGCTTCAGCACATCGCTGTGGCCGACTTTCAACGGTGCCCCGGAGCCCTCGGAGGGGTTCGCGTCGCGTGCCACCGAGCTGTCGGCCGGGGTTATCAGCCATCGTGAGGCCGGCGTCGCGTACGCGCTCACCGCGAACGATCCGGCGAGCGACTGCCAGATCCCGCCGGAACCGGCACGCCGGCCCGCGAGGTCGAGACGGTAGAGGTCGGTGGCCGAGCGGACGGCCTGTCCGACGTCCCTGGGGAAGGCGAGGCCCACCTCGGGCGCGGGGTCCGCGTCCGCCAGGCCGATCTCGTGGAGCGGCACCGGGCGGCCGAGCTTCTGGCCGATGGCGGCCGCGATGAGGTGCGGCGCGGCGCCCTGCGGCACCATGCCCTTCGACACCCAGCGCGCCACCGACGTCTTGTCGTAGCGAAGAGTCAACCCGCGTTGAGCGCCAAGGTCGTTGACGCGACGCGCGAGTCCTGCGTTGCTGATTCCCGCGAGGGCGAGAACGGCGCCGAGTTTTTCGTTCGGCCCGCGTTGCTCCCTGGACATGCGCCACCCCTCGACACAGACGGCTGCCGCGCTGGCATAACCACCCGGCATTCGTAAACCCAGCGTAGTTCGCCGCATCCCAAGCGTTAAGGGGCATTGTTCCGGATGGCGGGATTGTGGTCCGTACGGAAGTTCTGGGGATGTACGCACCGTTGCGACGTGCCCCCGACGTGTGGCCGTGCGCCTGTCCGTGCGCTCTTCTCCGGCCATGGCGGGAGCGCTTCCATGGATTCTGCGTGGGTCGGCCCGCTGTACTGGATCCAGTGGGCTGGGGGACACCGCCGCCTACATCCCCGCGGGCGGCGGACCGGTCCGGGAGGCGAACTCCGCCTCCCGGACTGTGCGTAGGCGCTGCGCTCCGCAGAGCCTGTACGGAGCGTGCGCGAGCCTGCCCCCGCTTCGCCAACTTGGCCGAAAACAGACCCCGTCGTACCGGGTCGATTACCCCTCCCACCACGGAAATTGAGGGCGCGTGGGGCGTCTTGGGGGAGCGTAACGGGGGCGCATTCAGGTCGCGGCAGCGGCCCTGCCTGTCTCGCGGTCTCCCTGCTCGACGGGTTGCGAACTTCCCACCAGGGAACGGCGATCTTCTGATCCGCCTTCTGATCCGACGGCCGAAGTCCCTTCCCTCGGACTTTGAACGGGCCTCCCCACCGGGACGAGCAACCCCGGAAGTCCCCGGAAATCTCCCGGAGAACCCTGAAGTCCCTTGGTCCGCGCGTGCGTTCGCGGCCGTGCGGGCATGTTCCAGGGGGTGCACAGGAGTTCGCAGGGGCGCACTTCGGGGAGCACGAGCGGCTCTGCCGTCCCTCCTGGGCGCGTCCTTCATGGCAGCATGGTGCCGAGTTCGTCCGGTGCACTGGTTGTCCACAGCCTGTGGAGGCGTCGATGCGGTGGTTGGTGGGATGGAGCAGCACCGCAGCTGTGGCCGCCAAGTTCGCGACAGGACCTGCCGGTTACGCGGCTGACGGAGCCGGAACGGGAACCGGAGCCGGATACGCGGCAGGGGCGACCGGCTACGAGGGCGAGACGGTCCACCCGGTCGGTTCCCAACTCCTCTGGGGAGACCCCGATCCGCTCTGGGCGGTCGGCGACTGGCGCCCCGACGAGGTACGCGTCGTGCGGGCCGACGACCAGACCCGGATCGCCGTCCTGGGCACCTGCGGAGCCACCGACGAGCAGCTGCGCGTGGCCCTGTTCGCCGCCCGCGGAGGGGCACTTCGCCATCTGACGGCCTGGCCGGGCAGTTACACGGCGATCGTCCAGGTGGGGCGCCGGCTCATGGTCTGCGGCGACCTCGCGGGCGCGCGCCCGGTGTTCCACACCCCCTGGGCGGGCGGTACGGCCTACGCGACGGCGGCCCTCCCGCTCGCCGACCTCATCGAGGCCAACCTCGACTTCGGTCACCTCGCCGCCCTTCTCGCGGCCCCCGACGTACCGGCCGCGCTGCACGACTCGACCCCGTACGACGGCGTACGGCGCATTCCGCCCGGGCACGCGCTGATCCTGCGCGCCGGGGCGCGTGAGATCGCCGGGTACGAGCCGGTCGCCTCCCTCGCGGTCGCGGCGGCCTCCGTGGACCCCGACAGGGCGGTGGACGGCGTACGGGACGCGCTGGTCGACGCGGTACGTGCCCGGCTGTCGGCCCCTCGCCATGTACCCGGCGCCGACGTCGACCCCGGCCCCGTGCCAGGCATGGGCCCCGCGGAACGGCGTGCCGCGCGCGGGATGCCCGTACCGGGGATAGGGGCGGACCTGTCCGGCGGGCCGGCCTCGGGGACACTCGCGCTCCTGGCGGCGGGCCTCCCGGGCATGCCGGGGACGGTACTGGGGCACGGCACGGGCGCCGGGGAGCGGCTCGTGGCGGTCACCTTCAACGACCTGGTCGTGGGCGGGCGTGAGGCGGAACTGGAGCGGGCGGGCGCCCTCGCGGCGAATCCGCGCCTGCACCACGTGGTGGTGGCGGGCGGTGAGGACGTCCTCCCGTACGCCGACCTGGAGGGCCCGCTGACCGACGAACCGGGTCCGTCCCTGGTGACGGCGGCCCGTCATCGCGCCCGCCTGGCCTCGGGCAGCGCCGACCACTTCACCGGCTACGGCGCCCGGCAGGTGCTGGACGCCCACCCCGCCCGCCTGGCCGACCTCCTGATGGACCGCAAGCGCCGGCACCTGGTCCGTCCGGTGGCGGCGCTCGCGAAGGCCGACGGCTCGGTGATGGTCCCCGCGCGCGTGTACGGCGCCGCCCGCAAGCTCTCCCGTACGCCCTACCGGGCCGGCATCGAGAACCTCGCCGACCGGCTGATGCAGCGCCGGTTCGACGAGCCCGGGGGTGCGGTGGGGGCCTCGCTGGCCGCGCTCACCTGGGCGAGACCCGGCCCGGCCGCGCGCTGGCTGACCGGTGAGGCGCTCGCTGAAGTATCGGTTCGCCTCAACTGGGCCACGGATCGTGCGGGCGTCGGTGTCGGCCCCGGCCAACGTCCCGGGGACTTCCGCGCGCGGGCGGCACTGGCCCGCCAGGCGGCCGACGTACGTGTCCTGGAACAGGCCGCGGAGATCCGCTTCCAGCGTCTGCACACGCCTTTCCTGGACAACCAGGTGGTACGCGCCTGCCGGGCCCTTCCCGAAGCGCTGCGGGTCCAGCCGGGCGCCCGGGCGTCCATCCTCCGTACGGTCCTGGAAGGCGCCGGCGTCGCGGACCTGCCCCCCGGCTGGGGCGCGCCCTCCCACGCGTCGGCGAACGCGGCGTCGCGGACGGGCCTGCGGGTGTCGGTGGAGTCCCTGATGACCCTGTTCGACACGCCGCTGCTCGCGGAGGCGGGTCTGGTGGAGGCGAGAGTGGTCCGCAAGGCCCTCCGTGCCGCCGCGGCGGGCGAACCCCTCCCCCTGGACGGCCTGGCGGACCTGGTCTCCCTGGAGGTGTGGCTACGCCGCCTCCTCTCCCGCCGAGGCACCTGCTGGACCGGAACCCCGGCCCGCCAACGGGCCGTACCGGGGGGAATCACCCCCCAGAGGGGAGCCCTGGGAGCAGGCGCCGGAGCACACGCCTCCGGCGGTTAGCCGGGCGGGGGTGGGTGCAGTCCAGGTCGTGTTTCCCACCCGCCCACCCGTCTACGGCTTCTTTCCAGCCCAGGCCGCACCTCTCCAGCCCCGACCCGCACCCTCAGCCCGTCCGGCGTTTGAGAATGAGCGCGGGCCCGCACCTCCAGCCCGTCCGGCGTTTGAGAATGAGCGCGGGCCCGCACCTCCAGCCCGTCCGGCGTTTGAGAACGAGCGCGGGCCCGCACCTCCCGGCCTGTCCGGGGTCTGAGGTCGAGCGCTGGCCCGCACCTCCAGCCCGTCCGGCGTTTGAGGACGAGCGCGTTCAGCGCGACAGGGGGGTCTGGGGGCGCAGCCCCCAGGGATGGGGCGGGTAGGGGCGGCGGGGGCGAGTGAAAGACACCCCAACCACCGCCACCCCCGTCACCGGCACATGAACCTGGACTCCGCCCAGTCCGCGAGTACCACCGAGTCGAACGGCGAGTGAGGTTCCACGACGAGGCGGATCGTCTTGCGCCCGGTGAGGTCGACGTGGACGGGCACGGCTTCCTGCCCGCCCTGGACCACCCCGGACTGCCACATGCGCACCCCGTCGGCGAACACCGAGAAGCGCACCTGCCCGACGCCCAGCATCATGTCGTCGACACCGACCAGGGCGTCGTACGAGGCACAGTCGCGGTTGAGATCGACGGTGACCGAGGACTGCCCGTGGACGGTCACCCCGTGCTCGTACCGCTTGTCCGCGACAGCCACCCCCCACCGCTGCCACACCCAACTGCTCTCGCCGAGCCGCATCTCGGGCTTGGTGCCGTCACCGGTGATGCCGTACTCCAACTCGTTCCACTGGTAGTCGGCCGGGGCCGGCGGCGGCGGTGGAGGCGGGGGAGGGGGCGTCGGGGTGGGCGTGGGCGCCGGAGTCGGGGGCGGGCTGGGGGTCGGAGTGGGGGTGGGGCTCGGGGTAGGTGTCGGGGCCGGAGTCGGGGTGGCGCTGGGGCTGGGGCTCGGGGTGGGGGCGGGCACCTCGGCCGGGGCCAGGGCCGGGACGACCGGGTCGGGTTCCCGCTCGGGCGGCGTCGGGCTCGGGGGCGGCGTCGGTGCCTCGGGCCGGCTCACGGGCGCGGACGGGGCCGGCTGGGCCACCGGCTTCTTCGGAACCTGGTCACCGGCCAGCGCGAACACCACGGCAGCGATCCCGACGGCGACGACCCCCGCCGCGATCCCCGCCTTCACCGGCGCGCCCAGCCCCTCCGAGACCGCCGCGCCACCCCCGGCCCCGCCGGACGACGAACCGCTCGCCGCGGCTGCCGCGCCACCGACGCCCACCGCACCCGCTCCGGCGCCCCCGGCGACCAGCGCGGCCACCTTGGCGTACCCGGCGGCGCCGAACCAGCCGATGACCGCGAGCGGTACGACGGCGGGAATGCCGCTGGCGACCTCCTTGATCTGGCCCGCGGCCAGCCGGCACCTGGCGCACTCCTCCAGGTGCTTGCGCAGCCCACGTTCGGCCCGGCTGCGCAGACCACCGCGGGCGTACGCGCCGAGCCGGTCGGCGTAGCGGGAGCACTCCTCGTCGGTGACGAGGGTGGCGCTGACGTGGGCCTGGAGGTAGGCCTGCTTGAGCCCTTCGCGGGCCCGGCTGGCGAGCACGCGCGTGCCGTTGGCGTCCAGCCCGAACAGCGTGGCGACCTCGCTCGGCGACTCGTCCTCGACCTCGGTGTGCCACAGCACGGCCTGCCACCGCTCGGGCAGCGACCGGAACGCCTGCATGGCCATGGACCGCTCGGCCTCGTGCATCGCGCGGACGTCGGCGCCGAGATCCAGCGTGTCGTGGTCGGCGGCCACCTCGGAACCGCGCGCGGCCTGGGCCGCGAACACCGCGAAGTCGTCGACCAGTTGCTCGCGCTTCGCCGACGTCGTCCAGTTCGCGGCGACCCGGCGGACCGAGGTGAGCAGATAGGCGCGTACGGCGTACTCGGGACCGGAACCGCCGCGCACCGCCTGGAGCATGCGGGCGAAGACCTCGGCGGTCAGGTCGTCGGCGGTGTGGCCGTCACGGCAGCACGTGCGCGCGTACCGGCGTACGGCGTCGGCGTGACGCCGGTACAGCTCCTCGTACGCCGTGTCGTCGCCCGAGCGCATGCGCCCGATCAGGTCGGTGTCGGACGGCGGCAGCTCGATGGGCGGCGGCAGCACACTGTCCGCGCGGGGCGGCAGCAGGCTGCCCCCGCGCTGCGCCGGAACGCTGTTCTCCATCGGGTCGTCGAGGTACTCCGGGTACTCCGCGCCGTCCATCGAGCCGCCGAGGTACTGAACGCCTCCCGGCCCGCCCTGGTTCGGCACCTGGGGTGAGGTCAGGCCGCCGCCGGACTCCGGGTCACCGCCACCGAGTGAACTGTCACCGAGTGACTCGTCCCGCCCGTCAAAGCTCATCGCGGAAAGCCCCCGCCGCCTGCACAGCTGCCTGCACATCGAGTCCCGAACACCGGGTCAGAGTGCCATATTGGCTTTTGTTCAGGGCGGCTGGAACGAACCAACCACTCGTCCGTGGGGACTTCCCGCACCGAGGTACTAACGTTCACCCGAACGGGGAATGCTCAACCGGCGCTCCCTGGCGGGGAGTTGTCCGGACCGCCCGAAATACCTGGTTTGTTTCTCTCACAGGGGCCGTGACCGCAACCCCTCCAGCAGGATGTCCAGCAGCCGTGACGAGGCCGCCGCCTGCTGCGCCGCGTCCGGCAGCGAGGGCGCCGCCGTCGCGATCACCAGCAGTACGTCCGACACCGACACGTCCGGCCGCAGTACGCCCGCCTCGCGCGCCCGCTCCACGAGCCGGCCCACCACTTCCAGCAGTGCCGCCGCGCCCGCGTCGTCCGCCAGGGCGGCCGCCGCGGCGTCGTCGGACACCAGTCGCAGTTCCCCGGCGCCGAAACCGGCACCCGTCGGCTGGGTCCGCTGCTGCGGGACCCGTGCCTCGTCGAGGCCGAGACCACCCGAACCACCGGCGTCACCCGAACCACCGGGGCCACCAGAAGCATCGTCGTCGGCGACACCGACCCGCAGTATCTGCGGCGGCAACAGCCGCCCGGCACCCGAGGCCACCGACGTCCGCAGGAAGCGCGACAGCGCCGACCACGGCTCGTCCTCCTGCCCGAGCGCCGCACGAGCCTGGTCGGTCAGCCGGGAGGTCTCCTCCTCGGCTATCCGTCGGACCAGTACGTCCTTGCTCGGGAAGCGCCGGTACACCGTGCCGACACCCACCCGGGCACGCCGCGCCACATCCTCCATCGGCGCGCCGTACCCCAGCTCGCCGAAGACCTCACGTGCCGCGCGCAGCACGTGCTCCAGATTGCGCTGTGCGTCCACACGCAGCGGCGCCGTACGCGATGTGTCACCGCGTCCGTTGCCCGCCGCCGCGCTGACCGGTCCGCCTGGTGCGATGGCGGACGCGGATGACCAACGAGAATCCTGAATGTGCATAATGTTCCCCCGGTAATGACGTCTCCCCCCGGAGACTCCCCGCCATTGGCAGCCGGAGCGCACGGAACAGCACTGAACAACGGGCCCACCCGTCGTGGAGCGAACCCGAAAGAGCGCATCCCCCTACACCCCGTCGACCTACGAACATAGTTGAGCGAGGGTCAATTCAGAAGGGGCACGTTCCGCGCAGGGTGCCGCCCGATCGGACTACGCGTCGCTTACGTCCCGGTTACGCCCCTTCCCGCCACCCGGCTCACACCCGCTGAGCTGCGACTATGCCCCGCACGCCGTCGTTTCGGGCAACGTTTCGGCCCACTGTCCGAAGGTCACACAAATTGCCGGGCCTGTGGACAAACGCGAGCGCTGGGTGCGTCATGGGATGGTGAAGGAACGTGCGCGCATTCTCGTTGTCGGCGGCGGCTACGTCGGGATGTACACGGCCCTGCGCCTCCAGCGGAAGCTCCAGCAGGAGCTGAAACGGGGCCAGGTCGACATCACCGTCGTCACTCCGGACCCGTACATGACCTATCAACCGTTCCTCCCGGAGGCGGCCGCGGGCTCCATCTCGCCCCGCCATGTCGTCGTACCGCTGCGCCGCGTCCTCGACCGGTGCCGGATCGTCGTCGGCGAGGTCACCGCGATCGACCACGCCAAGCGCACCGCGACCGTCACCACCCTCGCCACCACGGAGGAGGGAACGGGCGCCCAGCAACTGACGTACGACGAACTCGTCCTCGCCCCCGGCTCGGTCTCGCGGACCCTCCCGATCCCCGGCCTCGCCGAACACGCGATCGGCTTCAAGACGGTCGAGGAGGCCATCGGCCTGCGCAACCACGTCATCGAACAGATGGACATCGCCTCCTCCACCCGCGACCCCGCGATCCGCGACGCGGCCCTGACCTTCGTCTTCGTGGGCGGCGGCTACGCCGGTGTGGAGGCGCTCGGCGAGCTGGAGGACATGGCCCGCTACGCCGCGCGGTACTACCACAACGTCAAGCCCGAGGACATGAAGTGGATCCTCGTCGAGGCATCGGGCCGCATCCTGCCCGAGGTCGGCGAGGAGATGGGCAAGTACACGGTCACGCAGCTGCGCCGCCGCAACATCGACGTACGCCTGGAGACCCGCCTCGACTCCTGCGCGGACCGGGTCGCCGTCCTCAGCGACGGCGCCCGCTTCCCCACCCGTACGGTCGTGTGGACCGCCGGCGTCAAACCCCACCCCCTGCTCGCCGCCACCGACCTCCCGCTGAACGAGCGCGGACGCCTGAAGGCCACCGCCGAGCTGCGGATCGAGGGCACCACGCACGCGTGGGCGGCGGGAGACGCCGCCGCCGTCCCCGACGTCACGGCCGCGGAACCCGGCAAGGAGACGGCCCCCAACGCCCAGCACGCGGTACGCCAGGCCAAGGTCCTCGGCGACAACATCGCGCACTCCCTGCGGGGCGAACCGCTCGAAACGTACTCCCACAAGTACGTCGGTTCAGTAGCCTCCCTGGGACTCCACAAGGGTGTCGCACACGTCTACGGGCGCAAGCTGAAGGGCTACCCCGCCTGGTTCATGCACCGCGTCTACCACCTGAGCCGGGTGCCCACCTTCAACCGCAAGGCCCGGGTGCTCGCCGAGTGGACCCTGTCGGGACTCTTCAAGCGGGAGATCGTCTCCCTCGGTTCACTCGAACATCCCCGCGCGGAGTTCGAACTCGCGGCCGGTGGGAAGCCTCCCCAGAACCGGAACCAGGACCCGAAGGGGTCCTCCTGACCCGATCCAGGAACTCCACCGACGCGGCCGACGTCTGAAGGATGTCGGCCCGGTCGGCCACCCTGCCAGACTGGCTCCACGTCCCTCGCCGCACACCCTTCTCTACCCACGAGGCTTTCCGTAAGTGCTGTATCTCCCGGGGGACGTCCCCCGTACCTCCGGCCGACCCGCTGCCGGCCTGTGCCGACGAACACGAGGCAAGGATTCGTGAACTTCACGCGCTGGAGCGCCCGACTTCCCGGAACGCAGCGCCGCGCCGCAGCGCGGACCGATCACACGATCAGCCCGGACCGGCTGCCCGACCGACGCGGCGAGAGCTCCGGCTCGGGCCCCGGTTCCGTACCCGCCGCCCGCGCCGAGCGGCTCACCGACGCGGCCCCCTGCCTCCCCGCGGTCGACGACCTGCCCACCCGCGAGGTCCTGGACCGCATCCCGGCACTGGTCGCCATCGTCCACGGCCCGGACCACCGCATCGCGTACGCCAACGACGCCTACACGGCGGCCTTCGGCGTCCGCGCGGAGGGCGCCCCCGCCCGCGAGGCGGCCCCCGAACTCGACGAACTGGGCCTGCTGCCCCTCCTGGACCAGGTCCTGCGCAGCTCCAAGCCCCGCACGCTCAAGTCCCGCAAGGCGCACAGCGGACGCTCGTACACGATCACGTGCACCCCGGTCGAAGCGACGGCCACTCCCGAAGGGAGTGGCGGTGTCCTCATCTTCGCCGCCGACGTCACCGACCACGCCGAGGCCGCCGAACGCCTGCGCGCCAGCGAACGCAGCCAGCGCGAGACCGCGGTGACCCTCCAGCGCTCCCTCCTCCCCCAGGAACTGGAGGAACCGGACGACCTCCGCGTGGCAGCCACCTACCATCCCGGCGGCACGGAAGCGGCGGTGGGCGGCGACTGGTACGACGTCATCACCCTGGGCGGCGGCCGCACAGCCCTCGTCATCGGCGACGTCATGGGCCGAGGAGTGCGCGCGGCAGCGGTCATGGGCCAACTCCGTACAGCGGTCCGCGCGTACGCCCGCCTCGACCTCCCCCCGCACGAGGTCCTCCAGCTCCTCGACGGCCTCGCCATGGAGATCGACGCCAACCAGATCGCCACCTGCGTGTACGCCGTCCACGACCCGAACGAGGGCAAGCTCGTCTACGCCTCCGCGGGCCACCTCCCGATCCTCGTCCGCGACGAGAGCGGGATCGTTCAGCGCGCCGACGAACCCACGGGCCCACCCCTCGGCACCGGCGGCTGGATGCACGCCTCGGGCTCGATCGCGCTCACCCCGGGCTCCACGGCGGTCCTCTACACCGACGGACTGGTGGAACGCCGCAACGAGGACCTCGACGAGGGCATCGCCGCCCTGGAACGCGCCCTCGCCGGCGCCACGGGCAGCCCCCAGGTCGTCTGCGACCGCCTGGTCCGCTCGGCGGGCGTCACCGCCGACCACGACGACGACGTGGCGGTCCTGGTCCTCCAGCACCCGGCCCGCACCGGCCCCGACAGCGACCTGTTCCGCAACGCGGCCCTGGAACTCCTGGGCGGCATCGAGGCGGCCCCGCGCGCGCGTGCGTTCGCCTCCGGCGTCCTGACGAGCTGGCGCTTCCCCACCGAACTGCACGACGTGGGCGTCCTGGCGGCCAGCGAACTGGTCGCGAACTCCCTCCAGCACGGCACACCCCCGATGCGCCTGCGCCTGCGCCGCACGGACCGCCGCCTCATCGTCGAGGTGACGGACGGCGACGACCACCTCCCCCTGCGCCGCACCGCGGAACCCGGCGACGAATCGGGCCGCGGCATCGCCATCATCGCGACGGTCGCCACGAGCTGGGGCTCACGCCGGACACCGGGGGGCGGGAAGGCGGTGTGGTGCGAATTCGTGCTGCCGGGGGGCAAGTGATCAGGACCGTCCGGCGTTCAGGGCTTCTGCGCCACCCCTAGGCGAACCCGTCGTCGCCTGCTAGTAGCTCCTGCATGGCAGATCCCAAAGGTTTCCCCCTCAAAGACAACGCCACACACGACGCCACAGAACACTACGAGCGCTACAGCGCCCCCCTGATGGCGCCCTTCGTCACCGCGGTCGTCGAGGCCGCCGACCTCTTCCCGGGCGCCCAGGTGCTCGACCTGGCCTGCGGCACCGGCTTCGTGGCCCGGGCCGCCGCCGCCCAGGTCGGCCCCACGGGCCACGTGGCCGCCGCCGACCTCCTCGAGGGCATGCTCACGACCGCCGCACGCCACGCACCCCGGATGTACCCGGACATCGAGTTCACCCAGGCCCCGGCCGACAAACTCCCCTACCCGGACGACTCGTTCGACGCGGTCCTCTGCCAACAGGGCGTCCAGTTCTTCCCCGACCTGGTGGCCGCACTCACCGAAGCCGCCCGCGTCACCCGCCCAAGCGGTCGTTTCACGGCCACGGCCTGGACCCCGCCCGCGGAACGCTCCCCGTACATGGCCGCTCATCTCAAGGCGGTCACCGAACACGGCGACCCGGAGGCGAAGGCACGTTTCGCCACCTCCCTCTCCTGCCCCGCGGACCGCCTCACCGCCGCCCTGACCACCGCCGGCTTCCACGACATCACGACCCGCGAGGTCACCTTCGCCATCGAGTTCCCAGACTTCGCGGGCTTCGCCGCGGGCCACCTGGCGGCCGTCCCATGGGGCCAGTCGATCGAGGAGGCGGGCGGCCCGGCCCGCTTCGCCGAGGCAGCGGAAACGATCCGCGAGGCCCTAACCCCCCACACGTCCCCCGACGGCTCGGCAACCCTCCCCTTCACCACCACCCTGGCCACAGCCACCCGCTGACAGCTGACAGGAGAAAGCCCCGACCCGTGCCTACTACTGCCTACTACTACGTAGTAGGCACCACGGCCTCCACCGGAGCCCCGCCCTGCGCGACCACCCGACTGCGCCGCGCCAGAGACGGCTGATTCTGTACGGGGGTCAGCTGCCGCCCGAGCCGTACGGCGAGGACGCTGATCCCCAGCGAGAACAGCAGGAACATCACGATGTACGGCGCGTGCAGCGAAGCCCCGAGCGGCCCGCCCACCGCAGGACCGACCGCCAGCGCGAGCTGCTTCACCAGGGCGAACGCCGAGTTGTACTGCCCCGCGAGCCCGGCCGGCGCCAGATCGGCCACCAAGGGCGCGATGGTCGGCGACAGCATCGCCTCCCCGAGCCCGAACAGCGCGTACGTCGACACGAACGCGGCGGTCGCCATGGCCTGGCTGCCGTGCCCGAGCCCCGCATAACCCGCCACGCCCCACGCGACGGCCCACAGGATCCCCACGGCCGCGATCACCCGGGACCGCTTCTGCCGCTCGACGAACCTGAGCACCGCGAACTGGGCGACCACGATCACCGCGGTGTTCGCCGCCAGCGCCGACCCGAGCGCGGACGTCGAAATACCGGCTGCCTCGACCCCGTACGCGCTCAGCCCCGACTCGAACTGCCCGTAACAGGCGAAGAAGAGAACGAACCCCAGCACACACAGCTGCACCATCGCCCGGTTCTCCAGCAACTGCTTCCAGCTGCCCTTGGCCTGAGCCGGCGCACCGTCGATCCTCGGCAAACGCGGCATCCGTACGGTCGCCATGATCACGGCGAGCAACAGGAACATCGCCGCCTCGATGCCGAACAACAGGGTGAACGAGCCGACCCGGGTCGTGTCCACGAGATGCCCGCCGATGAGCCCACCGACGCCCAGCCCGAGGTTCTGCAGAAAGAACTGGGTGGCGAAGGCGCGCGACCGCGTCTCCGCCGACGAGAAGTCCACGATCATCGTCGCGAGCGCCGGCTGCATCACGGCCTGCCCGGCCCCCAGCGCGACAGCGGCCACGAGTACGGCGGTGGCGTTGGCGGCGAGCCCGAGGCCCATCGCGCCGACAGCGGCGGTGACCAGGGCGACGAGCAGCACCGGCAGTGGGCCGCGCCGGACGATGGCCCGCCCGGCGAACGGCAGCACGACCAGCGCCGCCACAGCGAAGACGGCGAGTACGAGACCCGCCGTCATGGCTCCCAGTCCCCGCACCTGCGCCACATAGACGTACAGATAGGGGACGGTGAAGCCCAGCCCGAACGTGCTGAGTGCGCTGCCCACATGGATCCGGCGCATCTCCGCGCCCATCGCCCTGGTCACTTTCACCTGCCTTGATCGTGAAGTCGTACGCCTACCGAAGGGGTTAGGCCTGAAGACTTCGAAGCTAAAGTTGAGATTTGAACGGTACACCTCGAAGGACTTCGACGCCAAGCGCCCGCATGGGATACTGCGCACATGGGTGACACCCCCGCCGTCGGCGAGCCGACGCTCGATGAGCAGATCGCCGCCTACCAGCGCGAGTTCAGGGACCTGGACCCCCAGGTCGAGAAGATCGTCACGGCCCTGGGCCGGCTGAACCGCCGGATGAACGTGGCGTACGGCCGCCAGACCGCGACGCTCGGCATCAGCAACGCCGAGTGGGAGGTCCTCAAGGCGTTGGTGCTCTCCGGCGCCCCGTACCGCATGGGCCCGAGCGACCTGGCGAAGCGGCTGGGCCTGACTCCGGCCGCGATGACCCACCGGATCGACCGGATGGTGACGGAGGGACTGGTCACCAGGGAGCGCGACGAGTCCAACAGGGTCCGCGTGATCGTGGAGCTGACGGACGAGGGCCGCGAGAAGTGGCTGGAGGCGATGCGCCTGGCGACGGTCTTCGAAGAGGACCTCCTCCAGGACCTCTCCCAGGACGAACGTGGCAGGCTCGGCGACGTCCTGACCCGTCTCCTGCGCCGCGTGGAGCACGCCCAGCCGGACGCCGGCGGGCGACTCAGCGACCTCGACTAAAGATCTTGACAGTGGCGGGTAGACGGTGCTTGACATCCCCCATCCCGATCCGTAATGTTCTCCGGGTTGCCACGGGGCCGTAACGGTTCTGCGGCAGCACCTCCGCCGCAGCAGCGGCAAACCAAACCATCAGCACGATCTCCCAGCCGGGTTGATTTCGGTGTGCCCGAATTCAATTCGAATGGAACTCGATGGAGCTCAGCGGCCCGATTGGGAATCGCTGAGGGGATCCGCTAGGGTTTGAGACGTCGGAACGGCCCAACAGCCGGGAGGACAAGCCCCACTGACTGGGAATCAGGCCCGAAAGGATCTGGTAGAGTCGGAGTCGCCGGAAAGGGAAACGCGAAAGCGAAAACCTGGAAAGCACCGAGGAAATCGGATACGGAAACGGTCTGATAGAGTCGGAAACGCAGGACAGCGAGACAAAGTTAAACAGTAGGACCGAAGGGAAACTGCCCGGAGGAAAGCCTGAGAGAGTCTCTCGGGTGAGTACGAAGGAAGCGTCCGTTCCTTGAGAACTCAACAGCGTGCCAAAAATCAACGCCAGATTTGTTGATACCCCGGCTCACGGAATGTTCTGTGAGTTCGAGGTTCCTTTGAAGTAACACAAACACAGCGAGGACGCTGTGAACGGTCGGGCTTATTCCGCTTGACTGTTCCGCTCTCGTGTGTGTGCACCGGATATCCGGTAAACATTCACGGAGAGTTTGATCCTGGCTCAGGACGAACGCTGGCGGCGTGCTTAACACATGCAAGTCGAACGATGAAGCCTTTCGGGGTGGATTAGTGGCGAACGGGTGAGTAACACGTGGGCAATCTGCCCTGCACTCTGGGACAAGCCCTGGAAACGGGGTCTAATACCGGATAATACCTTCCCTCGCATGGGGGTGGGTTCAAAGCTCCGGCGGTGCAGGATGAGCCCGCGGCCTATCAGCTTGTTGGTGAGGTAGTGGCTCACCAAGGCGACGACGGGTAGCCGGCCTGAGAGGGCGACCGGCCACACTGGGACTGAGACACGGCCCAGACTCCTACGGGAGGCAGCAGTGGGGAATATTGCACAATGGGCGAAAGCCTGATGCAGCGACGCCGCGTGAGGGATGACGGCCTTCGGGTTGTAAACCTCTTTCAGCAGGGAAGAAGCGAAAGTGACGGTACCTGCAGAAGAAGCGCCGGCTAACTACGTGCCAGCAGCCGCGGTAATACGTAGGGCGCAAGCGTTGTCCGGAATTATTGGGCGTAAAGAGCTCGTAGGCGGTCTGTCGCGTCGGATGTGAAAGCCCGGGGCTTAACCCCGGGTCTGCATTCGATACGGGCAGACTAGAGTGTGGTAGGGGAGATCGGAATTCCTGGTGTAGCGGTGAAATGCGCAGATATCAGGAGGAACACCGGTGGCGAAGGCGGATCTCTGGGCCATTACTGACGCTGAGGAGCGAAAGCGTGGGGAGCGAACAGGATTAGATACCCTGGTAGTCCACGCCGTAAACGGTGGGAACTAGGTGTTGGCGACATTCCACGTCGTCGGTGCCGCAGCTAACGCATTAAGTTCCCCGCCTGGGGAGTACGGCCGCAAGGCTAAAACTCAAAGGAATTGACGGGGGCCCGCACAAGCAGCGGAGCATGTGGCTTAATTCGACGCAACGCGAAGAACCTTACCAAGGCTTGACATACACCGGAAACATCCAGAGATGGGTGCCCCCTTGTGGTCGGTGTACAGGTGGTGCATGGCTGTCGTCAGCTCGTGTCGTGAGATGTTGGGTTAAGTCCCGCAACGAGCGCAACCCTTGTTCTGTGTTGCCAGCATGCCCTTCGGGGTGATGGGGACTCACAGGAGACTGCCGGGGTCAACTCGGAGGAAGGTGGGGACGACGTCAAGTCATCATGCCCCTTATGTCTTGGGCTGCACACGTGCTACAATGGCCGGTACAATGAGCTGCGATGCCGTGAGGCGGAGCGAATCTCAAAAAGCCGGTCTCAGTTCGGATTGGGGTCTGCAACTCGACCCCATGAAGTCGGAGTTGCTAGTAATCGCAGATCAGCATTGCTGCGGTGAATACGTTCCCGGGCCTTGTACACACCGCCCGTCACGTCACGAAAGTCGGTAACACCCGAAGCCGGTGGCCCAACCCCTTACGGGGAGGGAGCTGTCGAAGGTGGGACTGGCGATTGGGACGAAGTCGTAACAAGGTAGCCGTACCGGAAGGTGCGGCTGGATCACCTCCTTTCTAAGGAGCATCTAGGCCGCCAGACATTGTCTGGTGGTCCAGGACCATTACGTCGGCATACGTTCGACGGTGGTTGCTCATGGGTGGAACGTTGATTATTCGGCACCGTCGGTCGTCTCAGGCTGCAAGTACTGTCCCCTTTTGGGGGGCGTGGAAAGCTGATCTGGGGGGCGGGGGTGTCGGGCACGCTGTTGGGTGTCTGAGGGTACGGCCGGAAACGGTCGCCTTCAGTGCCGGCCCCAGTGAACTCGCCCGTGTGGGTGGGGTGGTGGGTGGTTGGTCGTTGTTTGAGAACTGCACAGTGGACGCGAGCATCTGTGGCCAAGTTTTTAAGGGCGCACGGTGGATGCCTTGGCACCAGGAACCGATGAAGGACGTGGGAGGCCACGATAGTCCCCGGGGAGTCGTCAACCAGGCTTTGATCCGGGGGTTTCCGAATGGGGAAACCCGGCAGTCGTCATGGGCTGTCACCCACATCTGAACACATAGGGTGTGTGGAGGGAACGCGGGGAAGTGAAACATCTCAGTACCCGCAGGAAGAGAAAACAACCGTGATTCCGGGAGTAGTGGCGAGCGAAACCGGATGAGGCCAAACCGTATACGTGTGAGACCCGGCAGGGGTTGCGTGTGCGGGGTTGTGGGATCTCTCTTTCACAGTCTGCCGGCTGTGAGGCGAGTCAGAAACCGTTGGTGTAGGCGAAGGACATGCGAAAGGTCCGGCGTAGAGGGTAAGACCCCCGTAGTCGAAACATCAACGGCTCGTTTGAGAGACACCCAAGTAGCACGGGGCCCGAGAAATCCCGTGTGAATCTGGCGGGACCACCCGTTAAGCCTAAATATTCCCTGGTGACCGATAGCGGATAGTACCGTGAGGGAATGGTGAAAAGTACCGCGGGAGCGGAGTGAAATAGTACCTGAAACCGTGTGCCTACAAGCCGTGGGAGCGTCGCGCATTGAGTTTACTCAATGCGTCGTGACTGCGTGCCTTTTGAAGAATGAGCCTGCGAGTTTGCGGTGTGTTGCGAGGTTAACCCGTGTGGGGAAGCCGTAGCGAAAGCGAGTCCGAATAGGGCGATTCAGTAGCGCGCTCAAGACCCGAAGCGGAGTGATCTAGCCATGGGCAGGTTGAAGCGGAGGTAAGACTTCGTGGAGGACCGAACCCACCAGGGTTGAAAACCTGGGGGATGACCTGTGGTTAGGGGTGAAAGGCCAATCAAACTCCGTGATAGCTGGTTCTCCCCGAAATGCATTTAGGTGCAGCGTCGTGTGTTTCTTGCCGGAGGTAGAGCACTGGATAGGCGATGGGCCCTACCGGGTTACTGACCTTAGCCAAACTCCGAATGCCGGTAAGTGAGAGCACGGCAGTGAGACTGTGGGGGATAAGCTCCATGGTCGAGAGGGAAACAGCCCAGAGCATCGACTAAGGCCCCTAAGCGTACGCTAAGTGGGAAAGGATGTGGAGTCGCACAGACAACCAGGAGGTTGGCTTAGAAGCAGCCACCCTTGAAAGAGTGCGTAATAGCTCACTGGTCTAGTGATTCCGCGCCGACAATGTAGCGGGGCTCAAGCGTACCGCCGAAGTCGTGTCATTCCAGCAATAGGGCCAACGCCTGCTGGGATGGGTAGGGGAGCGTCGTGTGCCGGGTGAAGCTGCAGCGGAAGCTAGTGGTGGACGGTTCACGAGTGAGAATGCAGGCATGAGTAGCGATACACACGTGGGAAACGTGTGCGCCGATTGACTAAGGGTTCCTGGGTCAAGCTGATCTGCCCAGGGTAAGTCGGGACCTAAGGCGAGGCCGACAGGCGTAGTCGATGGATAACCGGTTGATATTCCGGTACCCGCTGTGAAGCGTCAAACATTGAACCAGGCGATGCTAAGTCCGTGAAGCCGCCCCGGAGCCTTCGGGCAAGGGGGAGTGGTGGAGCCGACGGACCAGACCTGCAGTAGGTGAGTGATGGGGTGACGCAGGAAGGTAGTCCATCCCGGGCGGTGGTTGTCCCGGGGTAAGGGTGTAGGACGGTGTGTAGGCAAATCCGCACACCACATAGTCTGAGACCTGATGCCGAGCCGATTGTGGTGAAGTGGATGATCCTATGCTGTCGAGAAAAGCCTCTAGCGAGTTTCATGGCGGCCCGTACCCTAAACCGACTCAGGTGGTCAGGTAGAGAATACCGAGGCGTTCGGGTGAACTATGGTTAAGGAACTCGGCAAAATGCCCCCGTAACTTCGGGAGAAGGGGGGCCATCACCGGTGAGGAAACTTGCTTTCCGAGCTGGGGGTGGCCGCAGAGACCAGCGAGAAGCGACTGTTTACTAAAAACACAGGTCCGTGCGAAGCCGTAAGGCGATGTATACGGACTGACGCCTGCCCGGTGCTGGAACGTTAAGGGGACCGGTTAGTCACATTTCGGTGTGGCGAAGCTGAGAACTTAAGCGCCAGTAAACGGCGGTGGTAACTATAACCATCCTAAGGTAGCGAAATTCCTTGTCGGGTAAGTTCCGACCTGCACGAATGGCGTAACGACTTCTCGACTGTCTCAACCATAGGCCCGGTGAAATTGCACTACGAGTAAAGATGCTCGTTTCGCGCAGCAGGACGGAAAGACCCCGGGACCTTTACTATAGTTTGATATTGGTGTTCGGTTCGGCTTGTGTAGGATAGCTGGGAGACTGTGAAGTGGGCACGCCAGTGTCTGTGGAGTCGTCGTTGAAATACCAGTCTGGTCGTGCTGGATGTCTAACCTGGGTCCGTGATCCGGATCAGGGACAGTGTCTGATGGGTAGTTTAACTGGGGCGGTTGCCTCCTAAAGAGTAACGGAGGCGCCCAAAGGTTCCCTCAGCCTGGTTGGCAATCAGGTGTTGAGTGTAAGTGCACAAGGGAGCTTGACTGTGAGACCGACGGGTCGAGCAGGGACGAAAGTCGGGACTAGTGATCCGGCGGTGGCTTGTGGAAGCGCCGTCGCTCAACGGATAAAAGGTACCCCGGGGATAACAGGCTGATCTTCCCCAAGAGTCCATATCGACGGGATGGTTTGGCACCTCGATGTCGGCTCGTCGCATCCTGGGGCTGGAGTCGGTCCCAAGGGTTGGGCTGTTCGCCCATTAAAGCGGTACGCGAGCTGGGTTTAGAACGTCGTGAGACAGTTCGGTCCCTATCCGCTGCGCGCGCAGGAACATTGAGAAGGGCTGTCCCTAGTACGAGAGGACCGGGACGGACGAACCTCTGGTGTGCCAGTTGTCCTGCCAAGGGCATGGCTGGTTGGCTACGTTCGGGAGGGATAACCGCTGAAAGCATCTAAGCGGGAAGCCTGCTTCGAGATGAGTGTTCCCACCCACTAGATGGGTTAAGGCTCCCAGTAGACGACTGGGTTGATAGGCCAGATCTGGAAGCCCGGTAACGGGTGGAGGTGACTGGTACTAATAGGCCGAGGGCTTGTCCTCAGTTGCTCGCGTCCACTGTGTTGGTTCTGAAACCACGAACAACCCCACCCCCGTTGGTTATGGGGGGTGGTGCGGTTGATATGTGTTTCACCGTGTTTCGGTGGTCATAGCGTGAGGGAAACGCCCGGTTACATTCCGAACCCGGAAGCTAAGCCTCACAGCGCCGATGGTACTGCAGGGGGGACCCTGTGGGAGAGTAGGACACCGCCGAACAAATATTACGAAAACCCCCGCACTTTCGAGTGCGGGGGTTTTCTGTTTTCCGGGGGGTACTACCGTGATCCCTATGAGCAGCTTTGTGATCAGGTCCGTGCGGGCCGACGAGTGGCGTGCCGCCAAGGAGCTTCGGCTGGTCGCGCTACAGGATCCCGTCGCACATCTTGCCTTCTTGGAGACGTACGAAGAGGCCGTGGGCCGGCCTGACTCCTTCTGGCAGGAGCGGGCACAGCGAGGTGCCGAGGGTGCGACCGGTGCTCAGCAGATCATTGCCGAGGGGCCCGACGGGGAGTGGGTCGGGAGCCTTGTGGTGTTTGTCGAGGAGCCTGGGACAGCCGACTGGGCCGGGTTGGCCGTTGAGCGGCGGCAGGGGCACATTGTCGCGGTGTTCATGCTCCCCGAACATCGCGGGTGCGGGCTCACCGATGTGCTCTTCGACGCCGCTCTGGAGTGGGCCTGGGAGGCCGCGGACGTTGAGCGGGTGCGGTTGCTCGTGCATCAGGACAACGCGCGGGCGCAGCGGTTCTATCGGCGCGTGGGGTTCGTACCCAGTGGGGTCACCGTGTCGTTGAACGGGGGCTCCGATGGCTCCGAGTCCCAGGTGGAGCTGGAGTTCGTGTTGGAGCGGGAGGCACAGTCACACCCGTAGGTCGTGATGGGGCCAGCGGGCCCGGAGTTGTTCTCTTGACCGGAGCAGGGCCAGAGTCGGCATGCCGTGGGCTGCTCCCGTGGTGAGCAGGTCCGGGAGTTGGGGAAGGGGTGCGACCGCCGCGACGTCGTCCAGGACGAGGGTCATTGGTGGGTCGAGGCGACCGGAGGATGACCGTTCGGCCATGCGCCGGCCGCGCTCGACCACGCTTGCGGCCAGTGCGGTCAGGAGGGGCATCGCGCCCGGGTTTGTCCTGGGGTCCTCGATCGGTTCACCGACCACATAAAGCGTGCCCCCTTCCGAGATGAAGGAATCCAGCACGAGGGCATCACTTCGGTTCGCCGTGCATGCCTCGCGGATGTTCACCGTCGAGAGCGCGGCGAGGGCCCGGCTCGTCAACTCCTGGGCGATGTCGCGGCGTTCGGGGTGCGCGGTGAGGGCCGCTTCGAGTTCGCCGGCCGCGCCGGGGGCCGCCTTGGGGTTCGTACGGAGGATGCGTACGGCTTCCTGGACGTTGGTGCCCTGCGCCCAGCGGTGTACGTGGCGGATCGTGCGGGCGTCTATGGCGGCGGCGTGGAGGTAGCTGCGGAGGAGTGTCTCCGCGGTTTCTGCCGTTGTCCGGTCGATCTTTGCGGTGGGGCGGACCGGGGTGAGGAGGGCGGCTGCTCTTGCGGCTGCGGTGGGTTTGTCCTCGCAGCCTGTGGTGGGGGGCCAGTGGAGGCGGGCGGGGGTGTCGCAGAGGTGGGTGGGGTCGTAGAGGAGGATCGGGCCGAGTTTGGCTCGGGCGTCCTTTGTCTCCTGCCAGAGGGTGGGGTTGGAGGTGAGGATCAGGGCGGGGCCCTCTGCGGACTGGATGGCTTGGGTTGCGGGGGGTGTGCGGGTGTCTGGGGTGCCGAAAAAGATTGTTTCCCACCCACCCACCCGTTTGCTGTCCGTCGCAATGGGAGCCGTCGGCAGCATTTCCGTGGGTGCCGGCGGAGAGTTCTTCGTGAGGTCCGGTGGGGGTGGTTCCTCGTGGGGCTGTGGGGTCGGCTCCGTGCGCTGTACGGGGACCTCGTGCTCGGGTCTCGTGGTGGTCTTTCTCGCTGCCCGTACCGCCTTCCAGCGGGCCAGGGTGCCCACCACGAAGATTGTCAGTACGCACAGGATCATCAGCTGGCCGATGAACAGGCCCCAGAACAGGCCCCACCCGGAGAGTTGGCCCGCCGGTGCCGTCGGCCAGGCGCCCGGGACGTCCTGTGGCTCCGTGATGAGGTGGCGGAGTGCCTCCGGGGTACGGGTGAACGTGACCCCCTGTGGCCAGGCGCCGTGGGAGAGCAGGCTCGCGAGGCCTGTTGCCGACCAGACCAGTACCGTCAGGCCGAGGAGGAACCCGATCAGGCCGACCAACAGGCCGTCGGAGACGCCGCGTTCGGCCTGACGCCGTTCCTCCGGTCTCATCGCGTCACGCCACCGTGGACTCGGAGGAGTCGTCGAGGTCGCTGAGGTGTTGCTCGACGAAGGCCGCCGCGCGTTCCTCGGCCTCCAGTTCCGCGGCTCTCAGGGCGTCGTCGGTCAGCTGGAGGTCGCGGTCGCGGGACGATTCCGTCATCGCCCGGTCGGTGAAGACGAGGGCGCGTTCCGTCTCCGTGACGAGGTGTTTGACGACCTGGACGTTGCCGTTGACGTCCCAGACCGCGATGCCTGGGGTGAGAGTCGGGATGATCTCCACCGCCCAGCGAGGTAGGCCGATGACGCGGCCGGTTGCCCGGGCCTCGTCGGCTTTCTGGGCGTAGATCGTTCGTGTCGAGGCCATTTTGAGGATCGCGGCGGCTTCCTTTGCCGCTGCTCCGTCCACGACGTCGGACAGGTGGTGGACGACGGCTACGAAGGACAGGCCGAGGCGGCGGCCGAACTTCAGCAGGCGCTGGAAGAGCTGGGCGACGAACGGGCTGCTGATGATGTGCCAGGCCTCCTCGACCAGGAAGATGCGCTTCTTCCGGTCGGGGCGGATCCAGGTGTGCTCCAGCCATACGCCGATGATCGCCATCAGGATCGGCATGGCGATGGAGTTGCGGTCGATGTGGGACAGGTCGAAGACGATGAGCGGGGCGTCGAGGTCGATGCCCACCGTCGTCGGGCCGTCGAACATGCCGCGCAGGTCACCGTCGACCAGGCGGTCGATGACCAGGGCGACGTCCAGGCCCCAGGCTCGTACGTCGTCTATGGCGACGTTCATCGCCTCGGCCGACTCCGGTTCGGGGTGGCGGAGTTGCTCGACGATGTCCGTGAGGACCGGCTGGCGGTCGAGGATCGTCTCGTTGACGTAGGCGTGCGCGACCTTGAGGGCGAAGCCGGAGCGTTCGTCCAGGCCGTGGCCCATCGCCACCTCGATGATCGTGCGGAGCAGGGCGAGTTGGCCCGTGGTGGTGATGGCGGGGTCGAGGGGGTTGAGGCGGATGCCCATGTCCAGCGCGGCCATGGGGTCCAGGCGGATGGGGGTTATCCCCAACTCCTCCGCGATGAGGTTCCATTCGCCGACGCCGTCCTCGCCCTGCGCGTCCAGGACGACCACCTGGCGGTCCCGGAAGCGGAGTTGACGTAGGACGTACGTCTTCTCCAGCGCTGACTTGCCGTTGCCGGACTCGCCGAGCACCAGCCAGTGCGGGGCGGGGAGTTGCTGGCCGTACAGCTGGAAGGGGTCGTAGATGTAGCCCTTCCCGGAGTACACCTCGCGGCCGATGATGACGCCGGAGTCGCCGAGGCCGGGGGCGGCGGTGGGGAGGTAGACGGCCTGGGCCTGGCCCGTGGAGGTGCGGACGGGGAGGCGGGTCGTCTCGACCTTGCCGAAGAGGAAGGACGTGAAGGTGTCGGTGAGGGCGGTCAGCGGGTCCCGCATCAGCGCATCAGCCCTACCTTCGGATTCCGGTGGCGAACGGGAGTGTGTTGACGAACGCTCGGTGGTGCTCTCTGTCGCACCACTCCAGCTTCAGGTACGACTTGCCGGCCGACGCCCTTATCGTGCGCTTGTCGCGCGCCAGGGCCTCGGGTGAGCGGGAGGAGACGGTGATGTAGCCGACCAGGTTCACGCCGGCCGCGCCGCTCGCCAGGTCCTCGCCGCGCTGGTCGAGACGGTTGTGGGAGGCGATGTCGCGGGGGTCGACCGTACGGTTCATCTTGGCGGCCCGACTCGCCTCCGCGTCGTCGTTCGTCTTTTCGGTGAGCATGCGTTCGATGGCTACCTCGGTGGGTTCGAGGTCCATCGTGACGGCCACCGTGCGGATGACGTCGGGGGTGTGGACGAGGAGCGGGGCGAGGAAGTTGACGCCGACCGGGGTCATCGGCCACTCCTTCACCCAGGCCGTGGAGTGGCACCAGGGGGCGCGCGTCGACGACTCGCGGGTCTTCGCCTGGAGGTACGTCGGCTCCATCGCGTCCAGCTCGGCCGGCCAGGCGTTCCGCTTCGTCATCGCCTGGAGGTGGTCGATCGGGTGGTCCGGGTCGTACATGGAGTGGATGAGGGAGGCCAGCCGGCCTTGGCCGAGGGGCTGGCGGACGCGGATGTCCGCCTCCTGGAGGCGGGAGCAGATGTCCGTCAGTTCACGGGCCATCACGACAGCCAGGCCCGCGTCGCGGTCGACCTTCCTGCCGCCCTGGGGGCGGGCCGCGCGGGCCATCGTGTGGGCCTCGGCGGCCAGTTCACGGGTGAAGTGCATACAGGCGACGAGGTACGCGCGGTGCTGCTCGCTGCTCGTCGACACCATGGACTGGAGCTGGTCGTACGAGTGCTGCAGCCACGGCGGTGACTTCTCGTCGCCTCGGACGGCCACGTCCTTGGCGTGGGCGTCCGGGTCGGCGGGGAGGGTGCGGGCGAGCATCTGGAGGCGGGTGACGAAGCCGTCGCCGTTCGCCACGTGCTTGAGGAGCGTGCCGAAGCGGTCGACGAGGGCCTCCTGGTCCTCGCTGTCGCGCAGGCCGACGCCGGGGCCCTCGATCTCGATCGCCGCCGTCACCGTACGGCGGTCCGCGTGCAGGAGTACGGCGATCTCGTCCGGGCCGAACGGGGCCGCGAGCCAGTTGATGCGGCCGATGCCCGGGGGCGGGCCGATCTCGACCTCACGGCCGTCGATCTGGGTGCCGGCCTCCATGACGGAACTGCGGTAGGCGGTGCCCTGGCGGAGCGAGCGCTTGTAACTGCGGTTGATCTCGAACCACTTGTAGAACGTGCGGCGCTTGTACGGGACGTACACCACCGCCAGTGCCAGCATCGGGAAGCCGGTGAGCAGCACGATGCGCAGGGCCAGAACGGGTACGACCAGGCCGCACACCATGCCGAGGAAGGCGCCCACGATGATGAGCGCGATCTCGCCGGACTCGCGGTTTCGGCCGACGATCGCGTTCGGCCGGGCGCGGCCGATGAGATACGTACGGCGGGGCGAGATCACATGGGCCATCTGGGAATCGGCCGTCAACGCCCGTCACCTCCAGGGCGGTTGGATCGGTTGCTGTTGCCGCCGTGCGGGCTGCTGCGCGGCGGGGGTGCGGCGGAGGGGACAGATCCGCCGCCGCCCGAGGGCCGCGAGCTGTGCGCGGCCACGCCGCCGGACGCGGGGTTGGCGGGGCGCGGTGCGGAGGACGACTGGCCGCCGCCTCCACCGCCCCCGTTGTTGTCCGCGCGGCTGCTGTGGGTCTTGATGCCCTGGGCGACGAGGGTCGCCGGGGAGCTGATGACTGCGGCGGCCTTGCCTTCGGCGCCCTGCATGATGCGGTTGTTGCGGGAGTGCGCGATCTCGTCGCCGAAGCCGGGGACGAAGCGGTAGATCATCGCGCTGGCGAAGATGGCGAGCAGGATGATCGAGAGGCCGGAGACGACCGCCGAGAAGGCGTCCGGGCCGTCGTTCGTCGACAGTGCGCCGGCCAGGCCGAGGACGATCGCGATCACCGGTTTGACCATGATGACCGCGATCATGATGCCGGCCCAGCGGCGGACGTGCCCCCAGAGGTTCTTGTCGACCAGGCCCGCGTAGACGACCGTGCCCAGCAGGGCGCCGACGTACAGCAGGGCGGCCCGGATGACTAGTTCCAGCCAGAGGATGCCGGCAGCGAGGATCGACACCATGGACACCACGATCAGCATGATCGGGCCGCCGCCGATGTCCTCGCCCTTGTTCAGGGCGCCGGAGAAGGTGCCGAAGAACGTGTCGGTCTGGTCTCCGGTCGCGCTCGCGAGGACCTCGGTGACGCCGTCGGTCGCCGAGACGACGGTGTAGAGGATGAGAGGCGTGAAGGCGGAGGCCAGGACGGTCAGCCAGAGGAAGCCGATCGCCTCGGAGATGGCCGTGGTGAGGGGGACGCCTCGCATGGCCCGCTTGGCGACCGCGAGCAGCCACAGCACCAGGGTCAGGACGGTCGACGCGGCGAAGACGACCGCGTACTGCTGGAGGAACTTGGTGTTGGTGAAGTCGACGGTCGCGGTCGCCTTCACTGCCTCGCTGAGCTTGTCGACCGTCCAGGAGGCGGCGTCGGCGCAGCCCTTGGCGAGGGAGGAGAGGGGGTCGAGGGTGGCGGTGGGGTTGACGCTCCCCGTGCCACCGGTGCTCTTCGCGCCCTCGCAGACCTCCTTCGCCTGGTCGGGCAGGAGGGTGCAGTCCGGATTGCCGGCCGTCGCCGAGGCCGACGGGGAGGCCGTGGGGGACGGTGTCGGGGCCGCGTACGCCTGGGAGGCCAGGAGTACGGCCGTCGTCTGTACGGCTGTCAGCGCTCCGGCGATCTTGAGTACGAGGTTGGGCCCAGCTGGCGTTTTACCTGGCATAGGTGAACCCTCCGTACTCGTCGATGGCCTTGCTGATCTCGTCGGAGGCGGAGGCCCGGTCGTCGCCGGGGACGGGGTTGGGGCCGTCCTTCTCCGAGTAGGAGACGATCTTCCAGTCGCCGTCCGACCAGCTCATGTCGTAGGTCCAGGTGTTCCAGGACGAGGTGACCGGGTTCGTGGACTTGTCGCCGGCGATGCCGCTCAGCCCGACGTACCAGACCTCGACGGTCGCGGTGGCGCCGCCGTACGCCACGGTCTTGGTGCCGACCGGGGTCACGCGCGAGACGAACGTGCTGCCCTCGGGGGCGTTGCCGGCCGCGTCGAGGCCGAGTCTGGTGAGGAGGTTCGCGGAGTAGGCCTTGTCCAGGGGGGCCTTGAGTTTGGCGGCGGCCTCGGTGGTGAAGAGGGCGTCGACGATCGCGTTCCGGCTGTCCTTGCGGAACATGCCGGCGGAGCCGAGGGAGACCGCGTAGTTCGCCGCCGCGGACTGGACGCCCTGGCGGTTGTGGGCGAACCCGGCGGGGATGTTCGCCGCCTTCTTGGTGACCGGCTGTTCGCCGGAGGCCGCGGTGGCGGACGTGTCGGGTTGGCCGGCGCTGCCGCTGGTGCTGCCGGAGCCGCTGCCCGCCGTGGAAGCGGTGTCGGACTTGCCGGAGTCGTCTCCGCCGCGGTTGGCGAAGGCGATCGCCGCGATGAGGAGGACGACCACACCGACCGCTGTCACCGTGCCCCGTGACGACCTGGTGCGCCGTGCGCCGCCGTAGACGCCGCCGTTTCCCTGGTCGTGGTAGCGGGTCCGGGTCTGGCCGGTGCCGCCGTATCCGCCGTCGTCCGGGCGCGTGGAGTCGCCGTTGCTCTGGCTGTCACCAAGGCTCATTGCGCCCGCCCCCTCGAACTCGTGCCGGACTCGTGTCGAATCCACGCGTACGGGTACGCGTGACAGTACGACGGTAGCCGTGCTGGTCCCCGCGCGGGCGCGGTGTTATGACTCGGCATCAGGGAGACGCAACCTCAGTCGGTGGGCACGACGGGTGGGTGGATGGTGGAGGGAAGAACCGAGCGCGCCCGGCGGTCCGACTGATGAGATGCGCCACGCGCGGGGAGCCGCCGGCTACACGGCCATGCCGTACACGATGGTGAAGAGAGTGCCGAGCGAGCCGATGATGAACACGCCCGTCAGGCCCGCGACGATGAGGCCCTTGCCCTGTTCCGCGCTGAAGGTGTCACGCAGGGCCGTGGCGCCGATACGCTGCTTGGCCGCACCCCAGATCGCGATACCCAGGCACATCAGGATGGCCACGGCCATCACGACCTGGACCATCGTCTTCGCCTCGGTGCCCAGACTGCCGAAGGGGCCCCAGTCCGGAGCGATCCCGCCGATGATGGTGTTGATGTCGCCCTTCTCGGCCGCAAGCCACATGTAAGTCACCGCCCCTGTCGGGTAGTTCCGCGCGCCCCTGCCGCAGTGCAGAGGTCAGGTCCATTCTCGCCGACAATGACGCTGTCGGATGTCGACTTGCGGTCATTCATTGGCGGGTTTCGTACGAATACCTTGCCGTCGACCCGCGCGGCACCCTAAAGGGGGAGCGCGGGACGTGTGCGAGGGGTTGAACGGATCGTATGGTCACTCTGTGTATCACGACAGGTTACGCCGGGCAATGAGGTGTGGGCGAAACCTGAGGTGTGGTTCCGTCGTTGGCCACCTAAGCGCTCATGACGCGGTGATGAAGCGGTCATGAAGCGTTTCTGACGGTCCGTCCGACGTTTCCGGGCGCGGCCGCCAGGTGCAGGTTATCCCGGTTCCGGACATGGCGACGGGCCGCGGCTGGTAGCCGCGGCCCGTTCCCCAGTGCCCGCCGGTGATCCCCACGACCTCCGGTGGCGCTTGTGTGATGAGTTACGTATTGGCTGGATCTGGTGGGTCCAGGTCAGTCGGTGACGTTGGTGACGTCGGTTCAGCCGGTGAAGGCGGTCAGGCCTGCAGGGGTGCCCAGGCCGGTCGGGCCGTCGTAGCCGGTTCCGGCGGTGCAGTAGTAGCTCGTGGTGCAGGTGCCGTTGTTGCCCGACGTGACGTCGTTGAGGGCCGAGGTTCCGGCCTTCGTGTAGGGGAACGAGGCCGGGTAGGAGCTGCTCGACGGGGTGCCGGCGAGGGCGTAGACGCCCGCGATGATCGGCGAGGAGGCGCTGGTGCCGCCGTAGGTGACCCAGCCGGACTCGCCGTAGGTGTCGTAGACCGAGACGCCGGTCGCGGGGTCGGCGACGGCGGAGACGTCGGAGATCATGCGCTTGGTGCAGGTGGCGTCGGTCTGCCAGGTCGGCTTCGCGTCGTACGCGGAGCAGCCGGAGCCGGTGCCCTCGGTGCTGCTGGTCTTCCACACCGTCTCGGTCCAGCCGCGGGTGTTGGAGGCGGTGGACAGCTTGGTGCCGCCGACGGAGGTGACGTACTTGGAGGCCGCCGGGTACTCGGCGCCGTAGTCCGCGTCGCCCGCGCTGACCGTGATGGCGACGCCGGGGTGGTTGAAGTACGAGGTGTCGTAGCTGGTGTCGGAGGACGACTCCGAGCCGCCGTAGCTGTTCGAGACGAACTTCGCGCCCAGGGTGACCGCGCGGTTCACGGCCGTGCCGAGGTTGGCCATCGTGGCGGAGGTGGCCTCGACGAGCAGGATGTTGCAGTTCGGGCAGGTGGCGCTGGCCATGTCGAGGTCGAGCGAGATCTCACCGGCCCAGCCGCTGTCGGCGGCGGGGAGGGAGGTCGTGGAGCCGCTCTGGCTGACCTTCTTGAAGCAGCCGTTGGCGACGGTGCAGGCGGAGAGGCCGTAGTACGACCGGTACGCCGCGAGGTCGGCCGCCGCGTTCGGGTCGTCGTACGCGTCGACGATCGCGATCGTCTCGCCGGCGCCGTTGGAGGCGGCGGCGGAGGTCAGTCCGTAGGCGGACTGGATGTTGCTGGGGCCGTAGCCGGTGGGGGTGGCGGCGGTCGCGTTGGGCTTGATGGTCGCGGGGGCGACGCCCTTCTTCGCGGCCTGTTCCTCCTGGAAGGCGGTGGTGCCGCCGGTGACGCGCAGCGCGTTACAGGACGCGAAGCCCTTCGCCGGGGTCGCGTCACACTGGCTGGTGTAGCTCACGTGGGCCTTGGCGACCTGCGCGGCGATGGTTTTGGCGGTGACCTTGAGGGGTGTGGGGGTGGCGGCGCCGGCTTGGGCCGCGGTGCCGAGTCCAGCGAGAGCGAGCGCGGCCGTGGCTACGGCGGCGGTGCCTATGCGGCGCCATCTGCCGTGCGTGGACTGGCTGCTGGGGGGTGACGTACGCAACGTACAGCCTCCTGTTAGGGGGTTGGCAGGGGCGGTGCGGGTGGTGACGTGGGGGGTTGCTTGCCGCCGGTGCGGTTTCCCCGGCGGCGGGTTGGCGGCCCGCGATGACCATCGCTTGTTGAGTACGTGACAACAAGACAGGTTGCGGAATCCTGACTTCCGCGTGACTGAAGGGGGTTGCTGGGTTACCGATCACTGACGCGGTGATGGGTGGGGGGAGGGGGTGGCTTGACCTTCGGCACAGGTCGTCCACAGCTTGTGCACGGCTGTGTGCACGGCTGTGTGCACGGCTGTGTGTAGGGGTGCGCACAGCGGCGGGTGGGCGTAGGTGGGGGCGTGCATAGGGGTGTGCTGGGCTTATTGGGGGTGTGTCGGGTGGTTTGGGGTTTGACAGGGGTTCAGTCGGGGCTAGTGGTGCGTCTGTTGCCGGGGGTTGTGCGGCGGGTGCTGGGCGGGGGCGAGCCGCAACCGTGGTGGTTGCCGGGGCGGGTGCTGACGGTGGTGTCGGCCGATGTGGACCCGGACGCCGGGGTGGGGGCGGTGTGGATGGTGTGGCGTCCGGGGGCCGCACGGGAGTCCGCGCCGCGGGAGTACATCGAGTTCCTGGAGTGGTACGACGGGCAGTGGCGGTCCCTGGGGGGCGCCAGTTCTTCCGTGAACGATCCGGCCGACGCCGAGGTCGACGTGATCGAGGTTCGCGGCGGCTCGGGGTCGCTCAGCCTCACCCGTCGGCTCGACCCGCCGCGCTCCTTCGAAACGGCTCCGTGGATCGGTTGTCTCCGGCTGTACCTGGGGCGGGATGTCGGCCATGTCCTGGTCGGCGACCGGCGGTACGACGTGTCCGAGCGGCGCAGGGTTGTCGCTGTGTGGAAGGGGCCCCAGTTCCGGCGTGGGTGGCGGCCGGTCGTCGTGGCTGTCGGGCGGGACGGGGGCGAGCTCTCCCGTATCGGCCCGCTCGACAGCCTGGACAGCCGTACCTGGGCGCGGGTGTGGGAGGAGCTGGAGGGGGATGGGCCGTAGGCGCGCCTCAGACGAAGTGGTCGAACTCGCCTGCCCGTACGCCCAGGACGAAGGCGTTCCAGTTTTCCCGGTCGGTGGTGACGACCGTTTCGGGGGCGGTGGTTGAGCGGAGGTGGACGGGGGTGTCGGGGGTGTCCGGGGATCCGCCGAGGGTGACTTCGATTTGGGGGGTAGTTGTGTTTTGCGGGGGTGTGCCGGCCTTCAGGGTGGTGAGGAGGGTGTGGAAGGCGGCGGGGGTGGTGGTGAGTATGGCTCCGCTGGGATCGCCGGATTCTTTGAGGTGGATTGTTCGGGGAGTGAGGTTGGGGGTGGTGGCGATGTGTATGCAGGAGGCGCCCTCCGAGCAGTACGACGACTTCTGCCAGTGCGGGGTCATGGGGGTCCGTCCCTTCACAGGTCTCGCATCACGCTGTGGATGAGGTCCCGGGTCTTCTCCGGGGCGAGTGCGATGGCCTCAATACGGTCGAACAGTGTTCGGTAGTTACGCAACTCCGCCTCGGCGTCGAGGAAGGCGAGGCCGTGCGCCTGGTCGAGATAGACGGTGTCCAGCTCCGGTACCGGGCCGTGTGCGTAGTGGATCGACTGTCCGGACCCCGGGTAGGCGCCGACGTCGAAGGTGATGGCGCGCAGAGTGATGTGGTCTCGGTCGCTCATGTCCAGCAGGTGTTGCAACTGCTGCCGGATGACCGTGGAACCGCCCACCTTCATGCGTAGAGCCGCCTCGTGGACGATCGCTTCGTACGGTGTCGGTTCGTCTTCGCGGAAGAGGATCGCCTGGCGCTTGATGCGGAACGACAGGCGGTGCTCGATGTCGGGCGGCGGGAGTTCCGTGACCGCCTGGCGGAAGATCTCCAGTGCGTACTCGCGCGTCTGGAGCAGGCCGGGGATGCGAGCGGTGGTGGAGTCTCGCAACGACCTGGCGTGGTGCTCCAGTTCGGCCAGATCCAGGAGTGCGGGGGCAAGTGTGTCGCGGTGCTCCTCCCACCAACCGCGCTTCCGGTCGCCGGTCATTGCCGCGATCGCGTCGACGAGGGTCTTGTCCGGGCAGGAGTAGTGGTCGGCCAGTGTGCGTACACGGTCGGCGCTGACGCCCAGTCGCGCGGTTTCCATGTTGCTGACCTGTGCCTGCTTCATGCCGAGCAGTTGTGCGGCCTGCGTTGACGTCAGGCCTGCGCGCTCGCGCAGTTTGCGCAGCTCGGCGCCGAGCCGGAGTTGACGTCCCGTCGGGCTGTTCCTCACGGGCATTCCCGTCTCTCCCTGAGTGCTGCCGTCACCCACACGGGTGATTGCCTTTAGTATCCCCTGGTTTGGGTGAAGAATATATCCGTAGCTCGTTATCGTGGTTCCAGGCGCCCCCACCCAGAAGCACACCGCTCGACGGAGCGACGAAGTCACTGGGCAACCGTCCAACTCCCCTCAGTGATCGGAGACTTCCGATGGTCACCGTAACCCCGCCCTGGAACTACACCCTTCAACTCCCGCGCGATCCACGCTCACCGGGTATCGGCCGCGCGACCGTGCGGACCGTTCTGGCCGCCCGAGGCTTCGCCGAAGCCATTCCCGCCGCCGAGCTGGTCGCGTCCGAGCTGCTCACCAACGCTCACCAGCACACCGAGGGGCCGTACGCCCTGCGCATCCTTCGACTCGGTGGGCCGGGGCGGGTCCGGGTCGCCGTGTGGGACACCGATCCGCGGGTTCCGCCCGGGTTCGGGGCCGGCGGCGCCCTTGACGCCGTCCCCCCGGTGGACGGCGAATGCGGCCGGGGGCTTCATCTCGTACGGGCCTGCGCGGACGCGTTGGGTGTCTCCGTGCTGCGGGAGTTGGGGGCGTCGAAGGGCGGGAAGCTGCTGTGGGCCGAGTGTCAGTGGGGTGACCTAGAGTGATTGCAAGTGCTCGGACTGTGATGGAGGGGGCGGGATGACGCAGGTCGGACAGCGGCGCAAGGGGGCCTCGTGTACACGGACGGGCCTTGAGGGCGAGGCGGGGGAAGGGGCCGCACAGTACGGTGGATTCGACGCCGAGCGGGACGTCGGGCCTCCCACCGACCCCGCTCGTCCGGCCATGGAGGCGGAGGAACGGAGGCAGCGAGCCATGTCCGTAGCGCCCGGTGCCTGGATGTACCCACGACCCCGGCCGGGGCATCTGCGCGAGATCGCCGAGAAGATCGAGGACGCGACGGGTCTGCGGGTGCAGATCCTGGGAGGAAAGCTCGTGATGTCCCCTACTCCGCGTGGGAAACACGCGGGTGTGGTCAAGCAGTTGCGTCGGCAGCTTGAGGCGGTTGCTCTGCCTGACGGTCTCGATGTGTACGAGGTGTCCTCGATCGCCCTGCCCGAGGATCCGGACGACTACGCGACGCCGGACCTGATCGCGCTGCCCGTCGAATGGGAGGAAGACGACGACTGGCTGGCCGACGCCGGGGATGCCGCACTGGCCGTCGAGGTCATCTCCCAGTCCGAGAAGTCCCGGGACATCAGGGACAAGGCCGACTGGTATGCCGTCGCCCGTGTTCCCGTTCTCCTTGTCATCGACCCCAGGAAGGGCACCTGGGCCTTGCACACCCACCCGGACAACGGTGCCTACCGTGACGTGCTGCCGGGCAAGTTCGGGGAGTCCGTGCCGTTGCCCGCGCCGTTCGGCATCGAGATCGTGACGGACGGCTTTCCCGTGTACGGCGCGGCTCCACGTTCCCCACGCAGGTCCGCGGGATGAGGCTTCTTACGGGTTCACGGGAAATTCTCAGCCAGGAGCCGTACCCGTTCTTGTGTTCGCGCGTCACAGTTGCCCCTGATGAAGCGCCCCACTCGTCCCCTTGGCAACCGGCGGCACGCGCTGCTTTCCGTCGTCGCGCTGCTCGCCGTCACCTCCGTCTCCGGTGCGGCCCCCGGACATGCCGTCCCGCGGCATCTCGGTGCTGTCGTCGCGGCTCGGGCTGCGGCGCCGCGTAGTGCTCGGGTGGGGGCGTTGTTCGACGGGGACCTGGAGGGCGGGCACTTCTGTACGGCGTCCGTGGTGCGCAGTGGGGGGCGGGACGTGATTCTCACCGCCGCGCACTGTCTCAGCGGCGACGGGGACACCGACGTCGTGTTCGCGCCCGGGTATCGGGACGGCCGGGCGCCGTACGGGCTGTGGCGGGTTGCGAAGACCTTCGTGCCCAGGGCCTGGAGCGATCGGTCCGACGAGGACAGCGACTTCGCGTTCGCCGTCGTCGGTTCGCGGGGCGGGCGGGAGCTGGAGGACGTGGTGGGGGCGAACGTCCTTGTCACGGGGCGGCCCACCGGGGCCGCGACCGTCGTCGTCACCGGGTATCCCAACGTGCGGGAGGCGCCCCTCAGCTGTACCAACCGGCCCACCGCGCACAGTCGTACGCAGCAGCGCATAGAGTGCCCCGCCTTCACCGACGGTACGAGTGGGAGTCCCTGGGTGGACAAGGAGGGGGAGGTGGTGGGGGTGCTCGGGGGGTTCGAGCAGGGTGGGGCCACCGATGACGTGTCCTACAGCGCTGTGCTCGGGGGTGCGGCTGCCGCCTTGTACCGGGAGGCGACCGCCTTCTCCGGTTCCGCCGGTTCTGGGTGAGGTGTGGCGCGTTTCGTCATGATCACTGCTCGGTGCGGGTAGCCCCTCTACACTGACGTGGGCGTACTCCCAGGCGGTGAGGGGCGGTTGACGGTGCGTAAGGCATGGATCGTGGTGAGCGTCGCCGTCGGAGGCACCCTCAGCTTCGTGATGCTGCTCGTCGTGGGCGTCTACCTTGTCGCCGGGACCGTCGCCGGTGGGGTCGGGAGCGGGAGCGTCGCGCTCGCCAAGGGGGCTGTGCCGGCCGCGTATTCGGCGCTCGTGCAGAAGTGGGGCAATCTGTGCCCCGCCATCAATCCCGCCCTGCTCGCCGCCCAGCTGTACCAGGAGAGCGGATTCAATCCGAACGCGAAGAGTCCGGCAACGGCGGAAGGGATAGCGCAATTCATCCCCGGAACCTGGGCCTCGCACGGAATCGACGGCGACGGTGACGGCGACCGCGACGTGTGGGACCCGAATGACGCGATTCCGTCGGCCGCGTCGTACGACTGTGAGCTCGCCTCGTACGTGAAGGACGCGCCCGGGGACCCGACGCACAACATGCTCGCCGCCTACAACGCGGGAGCGTACGCCGTCATCAAATACGGGGGCGTACCGCCGTATTCGGAGACCCAGAACTATGTGAAGACCATCACCACGCTGCAGGCCAGCTTTGCCGCGCCTGTGGGCCGCGTCGACCCCTCCAGGCAGGCGGCCGGGGCCATCACCTACGCCCAGGGGAAGCTGGGCACGCCCTACCTCTGGGGTGGCACCGGTACCGCTGAGCAGCAAGGACGCTTCGACTGCTCCGGGCTCACCCAGGCCGCGTACGCGTCCGTGGGCATCGAGTTGCCGAGGGTGGCGAACGACCAGTACAACGCCGGGCCGCATCCCTCCCGGGAGGAACTGCTGCCGGGCGACCTCGTCTTCTTCTCCGACGATCTCACCAACTCGCGGGCCATCCGGCATGTGGGGATTTATGTGGGTGGCGGTTACATGCTTGACGCGCCCCGTACCGGTGCCGTCATCCGGTTCGATCCGATCGACAGTGCCGATTACTTCGGGGCGACCCGGGTCACCGAAGATGGCGCGAAAGCGTTGCCGACGGCGGTTTGAGCGCAGCGTGAAACCCTCCCCTGAGCTGCAAGAACGCATCTCTCTTCGATAACGTCTGCGTGATCATTCGGTGGAGAGTGGAACGTATAAACGGAGAGCGTGCGTTCCTGTTCCTGTAGTGGATTCGTCGGCGGCCGGATCGGGCGTCGGGTTTGCTGCTTTTGTTGCTTGTGTCGTGTCTGTGGTCCGGGGTCAGCGGTCTGTGGCACGTGTCAGGTGAGGGCGGTGCGTGAGTCCCTACGCCACGGGGTGAGCAGGAGCGGCGCACGGAAACCAGTGCGCTCTGGAAATGACGACGAAGGGCCGCAGCACCATGGCTGGTCTCGCCGAAACCGGGTCGAACCCCGACGTCGACCTGCTCTACGACATCAATGGTCTCGCCAAGGACGCGCCCCGGTGGTTCGACCGGGTCGTCGAGGTCGTGGGCGAGTACGGGCTGTTGGCGGCCATGGTTCTGGTCGTGCTGTGCTGCTGGTGGGGTGTGCGGCGGCGGGGCGGGGACGATGCGGCCGTGTCCGTGGCCGCGTTGGTCTGGGCGCCGCTCGCCGCGGGGATCGCCGTACTCGTGAACATTCCGATACGGGGGTTCGTGGAGCGGCCTCGTCCTTTTCTCGATCATCAGGGGCTCGAGGTACTCGTCTCCGGGAAGACCGACTACTCGTTCGTCAGCGATCACGCGACGATCACCATGGCGATGGGGGTCGGGCTGTTCGTCGCCAACCGGAAGTTCGGGCTCGTGGGGATAGGGCTCGCGCTGGTGGAGGGGTTCTGCCGGGTGTACATGGGCGTGCACTACCCGACGGACGTGGTGGGTGGGTTCGCGCTCGGTACGGCGGTCGCGTTGCTGCTGTCACCGCCGGCCATGGCGCTGCTCACTCCGGTCACCCGGGCTGTTGAGGGCTCCAGTTGGGGCCGGGTGCTGATCCGGGCTCGGGGAGCGGGCTCCGAGGGCGCCGGTTCCAAGGCGTCGGGGGCTGTGGTTCCGGGAGCCCGGGGGGCGGAGACCGAGGAACGGGACCTGGCGGCGTAACGGGCGGCGCGGTTCCCCGCCCGGTTGCCGTACCTGGCCCGTTCCCGGGAGGGCGCTAACGGGCCTGTGTGCTCACCAGGCCAGGTCCCCGTTTTCGTCCTGGAAGGTTCCCGTCGGGCCGTCCGCGCCGAGAGTCGCCAGTCGTACGACAACTCTGGCGCTGTCTTCCGGGGATCGTCCGATTCCGAAGGCCGCGGTCATGTCGGTGGCCGTGGGGCCGGGCTCGAGCGCGTTGAACTTGATGCCCGGCTGCGACTTGGCGTACTGGATCGTCAGCATGGTGGCCGCCGCCTTGGACGCGGAGTAGAGCGCGAGCGGCAGTTGGGACTCCACTCGCTCGGGGTTGTTCACCGCCCAGAACGACCCGGCGCTGCTCGAAACGGTGACCACCGTGGGGTTCGAGGACTTGCGCAGCAGCGGCAGTGCCGCCTCCGTGACGCGCACGATTCCCACCGCGTTGGTGTCGAAGACCCGCAGAGCCTTCGGACCGTCGATGTCTCCGTCCCCGAGGACGCCCGCGTTGTGCACCAGGACGTCGAGCCGGCCCGCGGCCGAACCTATCGTCGCCAGGGCGCTGTTCACCGAGGCGTCGTCGGTCACATCGAGCTGCACGAATCGCGCGCCGAGTTCCGCCGCCGCCTTTTCGCCCCGCTCGACGTCACGCGCGCCGACGTAGACAACGTGGCCCAGCTCCAGAAGCTGTCGGGCCGTCTCGAAGCCGATGCCCTTGTTGGCTCCGGTGATCAGTGTGACGGTCATGCGTTTCCCCTCGATAGTTGACGGAGCAGTTCGCCCGCGTCGTGCAGGGCCGTCATGTGCACGAACCGCCCGTCGCGGACCTGGTAGATGGCGTACTCGTCGATCTCGAACTGGACGCCGGTGGGTTCCACGCCCAGCCACTCCTTCACCGGGGTGCCGGTGTTGACCAGGCGCGCGGCCAGGCGGTCACCGTCGAAGAGCAGTTCCTTGAGCTCCCAGTGGAGGTCCGGAACCGCGTCCACGTCGTGCTTCTGCACGGCGATGAGGTCGTCCCGGGTGGCCGGCTCGCCGTTCAGCGTGGTCCGGTCGTCGATGAACTCGTCCATACCGTCGAACTCGTGGGCGTTGAGCGCCTCGATGTAGCGGAGGTAGAACGCGCGAAGATCGCTGTCGGACATCGGATGGGTCATCACCTTCCTGTGTTCTGTATTTTAGAGTCCAAAATCAAGGCAGGTGGGCACCCCTGTGGGTGGATACCCCTGCGGCCGGGTCGCCCGGTCTCAGTTCAGCAGGGAGTGCAGGCCGTTGAGCGCGATCTGCCGCAGCAGCCCGGACTCGATCCCGGCCTGGGCCGTCACGCGCAGCCCCGAGATGACCGTCGTCACCAGCAGGGCACCGTCGTGCGGGTCGGCATCCGCCCGGATGCTGCCGTCGAGGCGCCCGGCCCGGATCGCGTCCTCAAGCAGGCCCAGGTGTTCGCGCAGGTCCTGGTCGAGGATGCGGGTCACGCGCTCGTCCCGCTCGCGCAGGTCCGGGCTCATCAAGCTGTTTACGACCATGCATCCGGCCGCGTGCCCCTGCTCGCGTGCCGCCTGCTCCTCCTCGGCGACACTCTCCATCAGGGCGCGAAGCCGCTCGGCTCCGCTGAGCCGGACGTCGGTGAGCAGTTGTACCCGGCACTCGCGGTACGCGGCCACGTATCGCTCCAGTGCGCGCACGAACAGCTCGTCCTTCGAGGTGAACGCGTTGTACAGACTGCTGCGCCGCACCCCCGCCGCCTCGCAGAGCTGCTCGGTCGAGGTGTTGGCGAAGCCGTGCACCCGGAACTGAGCCGCCGCCGCGTCGAGCACCGCGGTCTCGTCGAAGCATCGTGGCCTACCCATGGGGACCACGCTACCAGGTTTTGTATTTGATAATCCAGAACAGTCAGGGGTGCCCGCCGGCTACAGCGCCTGCGGGAACGTGAACACCCGAGTGGGGTCGTACTGGTGCTTGAGCTGCTGGAGGCGCGTCGCCGCGTCGCCGTAGTACGCCTTGCGCCAGTTGGTCAGGGTCGGGTCCGTGTAGTTCTGGTAGGCGGCGCCCGAGGCGTAGGGGGCCATCGCCCGGTGGGCCGAGTTCAGCCAGGACTGGGCCGTGCTGCCCGTCGTGCCCGCGCGCCAGGACACGATGTACTGGGCCAGCATCCTGCTGCGCCGGTGGACGAACGCCGTCGCCGTGGGCGAGACCCGGTTCACCGCGCCCCCGAGTGCCGTGAACGCGATGCTGCCCGTGCCGCCCTGGACCGAGGTGATCCTGGAGAGAAGGGTCTGGATCCCGGCGGCGGACAGCGAGCGGTCGTAGAAGTCCGAGCGGGCCGCGTACGTTTCCCTGCCGAGGGCGCCCTGCGGGGAGCGGCCCGGGGTGCGGCCCGGCAGGTGGCACTGGGCGTCCGTCGCGAAGGACGAGCAGCCCGCGTACACCTCCATCGCCTCCTCGTACGAGCGGCGCTTGAGCGAGACGCTGCTCGCCGGCGAGCCGATCCTGTCCGCCAGGCGGTCCACCGCGTTCTGCAGCTCCCCGTACGTGCCCAGGGAGAACGCCGAGATGGAGATCGTGGGGGTGCCGCCGACCGTGTTCGCCACGTGCAGGGACGACCAGATCTCGTCCGGTTGCGTCGGGCCCCACTCCTGCCAGGCCTTCAGCACGGCCGCCGCCTTCCGCCACGGCCAGGCCATGTACGCCGCCACCGCCTGCGGCGCCGGGTGGGTGCGGAAGTGGAGTTCCGTGACGATGCCGAAGTTGCCGTTGCCCGCGCCGCGCAGGGCCCAGAACAGGTCCTTGTTCGTGGTGGCGTTCGCCGTCAGCTCGCGGCCGTCCGCCGTGATCAGCGTGGCCTGGGTGAGGCTGTCGCAGGTCAGGCCGTACGCCCGGGACACCACGCCGTGGCCGCCGCCCAGGGTCAGGCCCGACACCCCCACCGTCGGGCACGAGCCCGCCGGGATCGTGACGCCCTTCGCCGCCAGGGCGCGGTAGACGTCGATCAGTTTCGAGCCCGCTCCCACCACCGCTGTGCCGCCGCCCGTGCGGACGCGGTTCAGCTTCGACACGTCGACGATCAGGCGGCCGTTGCCCGAGGACCAGCCGGCGTACGAGTGGCCGCCGTTGCGGATCGCCACGGGGACCGAGTGGGCGCGGGCGTAGGAGAGGGCCGTACGGATGTCGTCCGCGTGGGCCACGTACGCCACCGCGGCCGGCTTGAGGCCGTCGAAGCGGGTGTTGTAGAGCTGGCGGGCCGTCGCCCAGGAGCCGTCCCCGGGGCGGATGAGCGGGCCGTCGAGGTCGCGGCCGAGAGCCGTCCAGTTGGCCGGGGCCGAGGCGCTCGTCGCCGAGAGGGAGGTCGTTCCGCGGGACGTGGTGGTGGACATGTCCTCCGCGCTCCCCTGCGAGCCGGCGCTTCCCTTCGAGCCCGTGCACGCCGCCGTCGTCATCGCCGCCAGGGCGGCCACGCCGCCTCCCATGAACGCACGCCGCTGCATGGTGCTCCTCGGTGTCACGGTTTTCGCTGTCCCCCGGATGAGCCCGCGAGGGATCCCGTTGAACGAGACGAGATCCATGGAACATGGGTTCCCTCGGCGGGCGCGTTCACCGGCGGAAGGGAAGGATGGGATCGGGCCTCTACAGCAGAATCCGATCGCCCGGGGCCTATCCCCGGGTCGGGACATACACGTGTTCTCCCCGTGAGCATTCCGTGACCTCACCGCACCGACCGCAGGGGTTCACCCGCCGTTCACCCGCGCCCGTAGGTGGCTTCACCTGATCTGCCTACTTTCGGCCTTACCGGTGCTGCGTGTGCCCTCTCGGGCGCCCCGGCACCACCCATACTTCGCGACCTCGCACGCCGCCGGATTCAGGTCGGCGGCTCCTGGAAGGAAACACCAGACAGTGAAGCTTCAGCGCATGAACCGGCGGGCCCTCACCCTCGGTGCTCTCGCCGTCTCCGGCGCCCTGGCCCTCACGGCGTGCGGCTCCGACGACACCGGCACTTCCACGAAGGCCAGTGGCGGCGCCTCCACCGGCACCAGCTCCATCAAGTGTGACGACGCCAAGGGTCAGCTGCTGGCCGACGGCTCCTCCGCGCAGAAGAACGCGATCGACGCGTGGGTCAAGGCCTTCACGGCCGCCTGCCCCGGCGTCCAGATCAACTACAAGGGCGGCGGCTCGGGCGCCGGCGTCACCGCGTTCACGCAGGGCACGGTCGCCTTCGCCGGTTCCGACTCGGCGCTGAAGCCCGACGAGGTCACGGCCTCCAAGCAGGTCTGCACCGGCGGCACCGGCATCGACCTCCCGACGGTCGGCGGAGCCATCGCGCTCGCCTACAACCTCCCGGGTGTCGACAGCCTCGTCCTGGACGCGCCCACCCTCGCGAAGATCTTCGACAGCAAGATCAAGACCTGGGACGACGCCGCGATCAAGGCGCTGAACCCGGGCGCGAAGCTGCCCAGCACCAAGATCCAGGCCTTCCACCGCTCCGAGGACTCCGGCACCACGGACAACCTCACCAAGTACCTGATCGCCACCACCCCCGACAACTGGAAGTACGAGGGCGGCAAGGCCTGGCAGGCGAAGGGCGGCCAGGCGGCCTCCGGTTCCTCAGGCATCGCGGCGCAGGTCAAGCAGACCGAGGGTGCGATCGGCTACATGGAGCTGTCGTACGCCAAGGAGCTGTCGACGGTCGCCATCAACACCGGCGCCAGCGCCCCGGTCAAGCCGTCCTCCGACTCCGCCACCAAGGCCATCGCGGCCGCCAAGGTCGTCGGCACCGGCAGTGACCTCTCGCTGAAGCTGGACTACACGTCCAAGGCCGAGGGCGCGTACCCGATCACCCTCGTCACGTACGAGATCGCCTGCGACAAGGGCAACAAGGCGGACACCCTGCCCGCCACGAAGGCCTTCCTCCGCTACATCACCAGCGAAGAGGGCCAGGGAATCCTGAGCGGGATCGACTACGCGCCGATCCCCGCCGAGATCATCGCCAAGGTTCGGACCACCGTCGAGAGCCTGGCCTGATCTGAGAGTGCGGTCGGGTTCCGCCGCCGGCATCCGCTGCCGGCGGGACCCGACCGCACCGTCCGGTGCACCGCCGCCAGGAGCCGCATCCCCGGGTGCGGCCCCGCAGACCGGAGAACCCGATGGACATAACCACCAAGAACTCAGACACCGTTCCACCCGCCGCCCCCCAGCCCCCCACGGCCGAGGAGAAGCGCGCCGCCCGCGGCGCCACCCGCCTCGGTGACCGGATCTTCCTCGGTCTCTCCCGCGGCTCCGGCATCCTGCTGCTGGTGATCATGGCAGCGATCGCGATCTTCCTCACCTATCGCGCGGTCAACGCCATCAGCAAGGACGAGGGCAACTTCCTCACCACCTTCGAGTGGAACGCGAACCTCAATCCGCCGGTGTTCGGCATCGCGGTCCTGGCCTTCGGCACGGTGGTCTCCTCGATCATCGCCATGGCCATCGCGGTCCCGGTCGCCGTCGCCATCGCGCTGTTCCTCACGCACTACGCCCCGCGCAGGCTGAGCGGCCCGATCGCCTACGTGATCGACCTGCTCGCCGCCGTACCGTCCATCGTGTACGGCCTGTGGGGCGCGATGATCCTCGTGCCGAACATGAACGGCCTGTTCGGCTGGCTGAACGACTACCTCGGCTGGACCGGCATCTTCTCCTGGGAAGAGGGCGCGCCCCGCTCGATGCTGACCGTGGGCATCCTGCTCGCGATCATGATCCTCCCCGTCATCACGAACGTCAGCCGTGAGGTGTTCCGGCAGACCCCTCGGATGAACGAGGAGGCCGCGCTGGCCCTCGGCGCCACGCGCTGGGAGGTCATCCGCATGGCGGTGCTGCCCTTCGGCCGCTCCGGTGTGATCTCCGCGTCGATGCTCGGCCTCGGCCGCGCGCTGGGCGAGACGATGGCTGTCGCCACCGTCCTCTCCCCGAGCTTCATCATCCAGACCAGCCTGCTCGACCCGGGCGGCGGCACCTTCGCGCAGAACATCGCCGCCAAGTTCGGTGAGGCCTCGGAGTACGGCCGTGACGCGCTCATCGCCTCCGGTCTGGTCCTGTTCGTCATCACTCTGGTGGTCAACGGCGCCGCCCGCGCGATCATCGCCCGCCGCGCCGAGTACTCGGGGGCCAACGCATGAGCACCGTCGTAGCCGAGAAGCCCACCGGCTCCCTGCAGGGCGCCAGGCTCCCCAAGTGGTTCCCCTGGGCCCTGGCGGGCGGGTCCGTCGCGCTCGGGATCGGCATCAGCCTCGCCGCCGGCCTGGACAGCAACATCCAGTGGGGCCTGATCGCCGCGATCCTCTTCGTCGTCGGTACGTACGTCATCGCCACGCGCGTCGAGGGCAAGCGGCAGGCCAAGGACCGCATCGCGACCTCGCTGGTCTGGGTCGCCTTCCTGCTCGCCCTCGTGCCGCTGGTCTCCCTGCTGTGGACGACCGTCTCCCGCGGTGTGAAGGTCCTCGACGTCTTCTTCCTGACCCACTCGATGGGCGTCACCGCCGACAGCGAGCCGGGCGGTGGCATCTACCACGCCATCATCGGCAGCCTGGAGCAGGTCGGTCTGGCCACCCTGATGGGCGCGCCGATCGGCGTACTCACCGCGATCTACCTGGTGGAGTACGGGCGCGGCAAGCTGGCGAAGGCCGTCACCTTCTTCGTGGACGTCATGACGGGCATCCCGTCGATCGTCGCGGGTCTGTTCATCCTGAGCCTCATGCTTCAGTTCGACATGCAGCCGTTCGGCTTCGCCGGTTCGCTGGCGCTGGCGATCCTGATGATGCCGGTGGTCGTCCGTTCGACGGAGGAGATGCTGAAGCTCGTACCGAACGAGCTGCGCGAGGCGTCTCTCGCGCTGGGCATCCCGAAGTGGCGCACCATCCTGAAGGTGGTCCTGCCGACCGCCATCGGCGGTATCACCACCGGCATCATGCTGGCGGTGGCGCGCATCGCCGGCGAGACGGCCCCCGTGCTGCTCCTGGTCTTCGGCAACCCCTTCATCAACAACGACCCCTTCGAGGGTGCGCAGGCCTCGCTGCCGCTGTACATCTACCAGCAGTACGCGAACAGTGGTGGTGCGGAGGCGGCGTACGACCGCGCCTGGGCGGCGTCGCTCACGCTGATCGCCTTCGTGATGATCCTCAACCTCGGAGCTCGCGCCATCGCCCGCTGGAAGGCTCCGAAGACAGGTCGCTGACGCGGCCGTACGACAGCGACCTCTGGTCGGCCGGTGGGCCGGCCGCCCCCTCGAAAGAAGCAGTGATACCCATGGCCAAGCGAATCGACGTAAGCGGCCTCAGCGCCTACTACGGCTCCTTCCGCGCGATCGAGGACATCTCGATGACGGTCGAGCCGCGCTCGGTGACGGCCTTCATCGGCCCCTCCGGCTGCGGCAAGTCCACCTTCCTGCGCACCCTGAACCGCATGCACGAGGTCACGCCCGGCGGGCGCGTCGACGGCAAGGTCATGCTCGACGACGAGAACCTGTACGGCGCCGGGGTCGACCCGGTGGCGGTACGGCGTGAGGTCGGCATGGTCTTCCAGCGTCCGAACCCCTTCCCGACGATGTCGGTCTACGACAACGTGGCGGCGGGGCTTCGGCTGGCCGGCTCGTACAAGAAGTCCGAGCTGAGCGACATCGTGGAGAAGTCGCTGAAGGGCGCGAACCTCTGGAACGAGGTCAAGGACCGCCTGAACAAGCCCGGTTCGGGTCTGTCGGGTGGCCAGCAGCAGCGCCTGTGCATCGCGCGTGCGATCGCCGTGGAGCCGAAGGTGCTGCTGATGGACGAGCCGTGCTCGGCCCTCGACCCGATCTCCACTCTCGCGATCGAGGACCTGATCGGTGAGCTGAAGGAACGGTTCACTATCGTCATCGTGACGCACAACATGCAGCAGGCGGCGCGTGTCTCGGACAAGACGGCGTTCTTCAACCTCGCGGCGGTCGGCCAGCCCGGCAAGCTGATCGAGATCGACGACACGGAGCGCATCTTCTCCAACCCGTCGGTCCAGGCGACGGAGGACTACATCTCGGGTCGTTTCGGCTGAGCCGACTCGTTTCGTTCGGATCCGTTACCTGGATTTTCAAGACCCCTCGCGGTGCTGCATGGCGGTGCCACCGCGAGGCCGAATAGGGCCCGCCCCCGGATAACTCCGGGGGCGGGCCCGTCGTCGTATGCCATTCTTGGGCGCGCTGGCTTCAGGGGGGAGCCGCGCAAGGGGGCCATGGTGAACGCGTTTCGTGTTTGTTGACCGAAATTTCCGTTCCTCGCGACATTCTTTACGTCGCTCTTTACGTCGATCTTTACTTCGCTCTATACGCCACTCTTTATGTCGATTACTTCCGTATCGCAGGGTTCTTGTCTGGCTGATCCCGATGGTGTGGACGTTCGCCCTCGGCATACGGGGGCTGTCGCGGCAGGGGAGCGTGTGGCGGGACGAGGCCGCGACCTGGCAGGTGGCCGAACGCTCCACGGCCGAGATCTGGCACATGCTGGGGAACGTCGACGTCGTGCACGGCTGCTACTACCTGCTGATGCACGGGCTGTTCGAGTGTTTCGGGCCCAGCACCACCGCCCTGCGGCTGCCCTCGGTACTGGCCATGGGGGTGGCGGCGGCCTGTGTGGCCGTCATCGGCCGACGGCTGGCCGGGATGTGGGCGGGGCTGGCGGGAGGGATGGCGTTCGGGCTCCTTCCGGCCGTGCAGTTCTACCTTCAGGAGGGTCGGCCGTACGCCCTGGTCGCGGCCGGCGCCGGAGTCGCCACGCTGCTGCTGGTGAGCGTGCTCCAGGGGCGTGACCGGACGGTCGACTGGGCTGTCTACGGCGGAACCGTCGTGATCTGCGGGCTGCTGAACTGGCTCTCGCTGATGATTCTGGCGGCACACCTGGCGACCCTGCTCTGGACCCGGCCCCGGCGCCGAGTGTGGACGCGCTGGACGACTACTTCTGCTGTCGCCGTCGTGTGTGTGCTGCCGCTGGCCCTGTTCAGCCGGAGCCAGTCCGAGCAGGTGGCCTGGATACCGCCGCTGACCTGGCACATGCTGATCGGGCCCGCGATTCTGCTGGCCATCGGTGGCGTCGGCGCCCTGCTGGACCGGCCCCGGGTGGGCCGGCTGTCGGTGGCAGCCGTCGGGTTGCCGCTGCTGGCGGTGCCGCAGCTCGGCCTTGTCGGTCTCTGCCTGATCCAGCCGCTGTTTCTGGACCGGTATGTTCTCTTCGCTCTGCTGGGTCTGGCGCTGCTGATCGGTTCGAGCATCGGCTCCGCCGTGCGGGCCGTCAGGTCCTGGCACCCGAGGGCGTCGGTGTGGGTTCTCCCTGTGGTGATCGCCGTGGCGCTGGTGGCGCTGCTGCCGCAGTCACTGGCCAAGCGGTCTCCGGCGAGCCGGGTGGACGACGTCGTGGCCATAGCGGCGGAGGTGCGACGGATGAAGGAGACCGGGAGTGCGGTGGTCTTCGTCCCGGCGGCACGGCGGGACACCAAGTCCGTCTCCCCGAGCGCCTTTACCGGCCTACGGGACATAGCTCTCGCGGAGAGCCCGGTGAAGTCGGGGACGCTGAAAGGTGTGGAGGCGAGTTCCGCTCGCATACGGGTGGCGATGCTGGCGCAGCAGCGGATCCTGCTGGTGACGGACGCGGCACGGGTGGCGAGGCCGGTGACGGCCAAGCGCGACAGGACGAAGATGTCCGTACTGGAGACGTACTTCACAGCAGTGGCCGACAAGCAGGTCCGTGGCCGGCGAGTGACGGTGTACGAGCGACTCCCGCATTTCCAGCCCGTCCGGCGATTGAGGACAAGGCCCCTTCAGGGCCGGAGCGGGGGTCTGGGGGCGCAGCCCCCAGCAAGGCTCACACCAGCACCCGCCCCCGTCACAGCACCGCCAGGTCCACGAGCCAGAAGCTGGCGGCAGCCACCAGTGCCGCCGCCGGCATGGTGATGAACCAGCCCATGACGATGTTCTTGGCTATGCCCCACCGCACCGCCTTCACCCGCTTCGTCGCGCCCACGCCCATGATGGCCGAGGTGATGACGTGGGTCGTGGAGACCGGGGCCTTGAAGAGGTACGCCGTGGCGAACATGATCGACGCGCCCGTGGTCTCCGCCGCGAAGCCCTGCGGCGGGTCCAGCTCGATGATCTTGCGGCCCAGGGTGCGCATGATGCGCCAGCCGCCCGCGTACGTGCCCAGGGACAGCATCACCGCGCAGGCGATCTTGACCCAGACCGGGATCGGGTCGCCGTAGTCCTCGACGTCCGCGATGACCAGGGCCATCACCACGATGCCCATCGTCTTCTGGGCGTCCTGGAGGCCGTGGCCCAGGGCCATGCCCGCCGCCGACACCGTCTGGGCGATACGGAAGCCGCGCTTGGCCTTGCTCGGGTTGGCGCGCCGGAAGATCCACATGATCGCCGTCATCACCAGGTAGCCGGCCAGGAGGCCCACCACCGGGGAGACGAACATCGGGATGACGACCTTGTCCAGGACGCCGTCCCAGAAGACCTTCGTCCCGCCGGCCAGTGCCGCCCCCACCATGCCGCCGAACAGCGCGTGCGAGGAGGACGAGGGGAGGCCGAAGTACCAGGTGATCAGGTTCCAGGTGATCGCGCCGACCAGCGCGGCGAACAGGATCGCCATGCCGTGGGAGCCCTTGGGCGTCTCGATCAGGCCCTCGCTGACCGTTTTCGCGACACCGCTGCCCAGGAACGCGCCGGCCAGGTTCATCACCGCGGCCATCGCCAGTGCCGCGCGGGGCGTGAGCGCACGGGTGGACACGGACGTGGCGATCGCGTTCGCCGAGTCGTGGAAGCCGTTCGTGTATGTGAATCCGAGCGCGACGCCAATGGTCACGATCAGTGCGAAGGTCTCCATGAACGGGTCAGGACTCCTTGACCGCGATGGTCTCTACCGTGTTCGCCACGTGCTCGAAGGCGTCCGCCGCCTCCTCCAGCACGTCCACGATCTGCTTGAGCTTCAGCACCTCGATCGCGTCGTACTTGCCGTTGAACAGGTGGGCGAGCAGCTTCCGGTGGATCTGGTCCGCCTGGTTCTCCAGCCGGTTGACCTCGATCCAGTACTCCGTCAGGTTCTCCATCGTGCGGAGGTTCGGCATCGCCTCCGCCGTCAGCTCCGCCGCCCGCGCCAGAACCTCGATCTGCTGCTCGACGCCCTTCGGCAGCTCCTCCACGTTGTAGAGGACGACCAGGTCGACGGCCTCCTCCATGAAGTCCATGATGTCGTCGAGGAGAGAGGCGAGGTTGTAGATGTCCTCGCGGTCGAACGGTGTGATGAAGGAGGAGTTCAGCTGGTGGAAGATCGCGTGTGTGGCGTCGTCACCGGCGTGTTCCGCGGCCCGCATACGCTCTGCGATCTCGGCCCGGCCGGAGGCGTCCGCCCCGAGCAGTTCCATGAGGAGTCGCGAGCCCGTGACGATGTTGTCCGCTGACGCGGCGAACATGTCGTAGAAGCTCGTCTCCCTGGGGGTCAGACGAAATCGCACGTGAGGTCCTCGGAGTCCTTCGGGTTGGGTCAGGCTGATGCTAGGCGCAACATCCGGCCACGGCTAACGGGTCGTCCCCCAGTGTCGCCCATCAGCCAGAGTGGACTGCACGGTGGTCTACACCGGCCCTATACCCAGCGAAGACGGTTACGATATACCCGGCAGGGGTATATTGACGCTTTTGTGTCTGATGTTTGTTCAACGGGAGGACGCGATGACGACCACCGAGGCCGGCGCGGAGACGCCCGACGTCGTGACTGACCACGACCGGGGTGTGCACGGGTACCACCATCAGAAGGACGAGCACCTGAAGCGGCTGCGCCGGATCGAGGGGCAGATTCGCGGGCTCCAGCGGATGGTTGACGAGGACGTCTACTGCATCGACATACTCACCCAGGTCTCGGCGTCCACCAAGGCCCTGCAGTCCTTCGCGCTCCAGCTTCTGGAGGAGCACCTGCGTCACTGTGTCGCGGACGCGGCCCTCAAGGGCGGTACGGAGATCGACGCGAAGGTGGAGGAGGCGACCAAGGCGATCGGTCGTCTGCTGCGTACCTGAGCCGCACCGACTGACGACCTTGTGACGTACGTCGCGTCGTACGTCGCTTTTCAGCCACCCGGCGTGAGCTTGCGCCCCTCGCGTTCCTCCGCCACCCGCAGCACCTCGTCGATGCTCTCCAGGCTGAGGCGCTCCTCGTCGGCCGCCGAGGCCGCGATGATCAGGTCTCCGCACAGCTCGATCTCGGCGAGGGCCACGTAGTCCTGAACCGCCGTACCGCCGACCGGAGCCACGTGCTCACCTCTTCCCTGCCGTCACCGGCTCGCTGTCCCGCCTCCCAGAGTAGGCAGTGGTCTACACACCGCGCATGGCACGGACGGGCTAGTCCTTGCGTGACGGCGGACGCAGCCGGGGCGTGCGGGGTTGCTCCTCCCGGCCCTCGAACCTCACTGCTCGGCGACACGGCCCGCGTAGATGTCCGCCGGTCGCGGGAGGCGTACGTGCACGGGGGTGCCGAAGTCGTACAGCAGGGTCGTCGAGGCGACCACGACCGTGTCCTTCTGCTGCCCGTTGACGAAGCTGAACCTGTGCAGGAGCTTGCGGATGCGGCCCTCGTCGTCGAGGTAGGCGTCGAAGGGGACCCTGGCCGTGGCGAACCCTTTCGCCGCCGCCCCCAGCGGGCCCCTGTTGCCGGGTGAGGCGTTCCTCGCGGCGTCGGCGAGGTCGGCCGTGCCCCGGTAGTGCCGTACCTCGGTGCCGGAGACCCGGGCCCGGCCGACGTACGTCGCCTCGCGCGTCCCGCGCAGCACCTCGGCGGCGGCGAACGGGTCCGTGGCCCCGCCCGTCACCAGGTTGCCGTCGGACAGGGTCGCCGTGTCCACCCGTACCCACTTGTCAGCAGGCACGCCCGCACCCCGGTTCTTCATGAACAGGGCGCCAGGGGCGAGGAGTTCGGTGATCGGACGGTGCTCGCTCGCGCCCGCCGGGTCCTGGGGGAGGAGCACCCTGAGACGGCCGAGCCGCTTTCCGTAGTCGTAGACGCCCTCGCCCCGGATGGTGACGCGGGTGCCGCCGGTGGCCATCTCCATGGAGGTGGTGGCCCGGGACGTGCCCGCGTCGACCAGTGTCGCGGCGGCGTTGTGCAGGACGCGGACCGCGTCGCCGGCCGGACGCGCGTCCTCGATGGCGGCCTCGCCGGTGCGGGTGCAGCCGGTGGCGCAGATCAGGAGACCGGTCGTCGCGGCGGCCATGGCGACCGCCCCACCGCCTCGCCAGTGTCGCCGCCGTTCCATCGCCGCCCACCCCCAAGCACGGCCGTCGGTCCACGGCCTCCGTCCTTCCGCTTAACGAGGGGTGGGGGAGGTTGTCACGCGGATACCGGTGCTTTACCGGGGGATGGGTACGGTTGTTGGTGTGGCGCAGCAAGATCGACGCGAGCATCCTCAGTTTCCCGGAGAACACTCCGTTTCCATGGTGGAGCACGGGCGGTTCTGCTTCGCCAGATGTGTCTGCGGGTGGCGCGGGCCGGCCCGCCGGGCTCGCAGTCTGGCCCGGACGGACGGCGAGGGGCATGAGACGGGCACGGTCTAGCCGGGTCTGGCCGTCCTCTGCTCTCCAGGCTCTTCCGGCTCCCGGCTCCTTCGCTACCTCTGCGGGAGGGCCAGCAGTTCGTCGACCAGGTCTCTGTCGCGGAGCTGGGTGAGGCGTTCGCGGGCCGCCGACGGGGGCAGCCACAGGACGAGGTCGACCTCGTCGTTGGGGGCGAACGCGCCGGACACCGCCTCCGCGGCCCAGTAACTCACCTGCTTGGGGCGGCCGTTGACCTCGTAGTGGGTGGTGGTGAGGGGGGTGCCGGGGGCGGCCTCGTAGCCCGTCTCCTCCTCGACCTCGCGCAGCGCGGCGGCGAGTGTCTCCTCGCCGCGCTTCAGCCGGCCCTTCGGATGCGACCAGTCGTCGTACTTCGGCCGGTGGACGAGGCAGATCTCCAGGCCGCCGTCCACGGGCGAGCGGCGCCACAGGACGCAGCCCGCCGCCAACACGGGGCGTTCGTCCGGGTGTTCGGCTCCTTCGCCTTGCTCGCCTCGTTCGCCGGCGGGGTTCACCTCGTACGTCATCGCGTGCTCAGCGCCTTCTTCTCCCAGGACTGCTGGAACGCGAACCGTGCCGCCTCCACCTCGTGGCGCTGGTCGGCGTGCAGGACGCCGAGCGCGTACGCCGTCGCCGGGGCGATGCGGGGGGTGCGTGCCGCCGCTGCCGCCGCCGCGGCGGCCTCGGACGCGTCCCGGTGCCGGTTGAGTGCCGCGCCGGCGGTCAGCATCCGTACGTCGACCTGGGCTTCGGCGCTCGCCAGGACCTCGTGGGCGTAGCGGCTCAGGCGCAGGAGGAGGCGTACGTGGTGCCAGGGGGCGTCCTGGGGATGGGGGGCCGGGTCGAAGGACAGGCCGTGGACGAGGGCCTCGGCGTTGTACGGGTGGCCGGCGACGAGAAGGGGGAGGGCGGTGACGGCGTCGCACAGGCGCTCGTGTGCGGCGGCGGCGAGGGGGCGCAGGTTGGTGGGGGTGGTGGAGGCGGCGGGGGTGAGGGGGACTTCGCTGGCGAGGACCGCGACGTTGTCCGCCACCGCGTGGAAGCGGGAGGAACCGAGGGCCTGCAGGGCCGCCGAGTGGGCCCGTGTGCGGGCGAGGGTGAGCTGACGTTCCAGCAGGGCGCCCGCCTTCGCGGCGCCCAGGGTGAGGTTGGCGCGGTCCGGCGGGGCGGTCGGGGCGCCGGCGGTGCCGGAGGCCGTCGCTTTCGCCGGGACGGTGTCCGCCCCGGCCGAGCGAATGCTCGATGTGGCGCCCGCCCGGCTGCCCCCGGCCGACTGCGCCGGGATCGGCGTCACCCCCGACAGTCGGTGCAGGGCCAGCAGCAGGCGTTCCAGGCGGGCCGCGTAGGCGTGTTCGCGGGCCAGGGTGCCGGAGAGCCAGGCCAGTTCGGGGTGCATCGCCTCCGCCCAGGTGGGGTCCAGGAGGGGGCGGAAGGTGTGCAGGGTGCCCGTGATGCGGCGGGCCGCGTGGCGCAGGGAACGGGCCGCGTCCACGGGCTCCTCTCCGGGTGACCCGGCGGAGCCCGTGCCCGTCTCCCTGTGCAGGCGCAGGGCGCGGAGGAACTCCGTCGCCTGCGCCCGTAGGTAGTCCGCCAGAGCGTCGCAGCTCACGGGTCCGGCGGGTCCGGCCGTCGTGGGGTCGGTCGGGTCAAGTTGTCGCTGTGCCACGCCTACGCCTCCGGGCGTCAATGAGCATCTCCTGGACGTTCCGCAGTGGTTGGCCCTCGGCGTCCGTCGCGTGCCGGGTCCACTCGCCGTCCGGGCCCAGGTGCCAGGACTGCGTGGTGTCGGACATGCCGGTTTCCAGCATCCGGCTGAGCGCGGCCCGGTGGGCCGGGTCCGTGACCCTGACGAGTGCCTCGATGCGGCGGTCGAGGTTGCGGTGCATCATGTCGGCGCTGCCGAACCACACCTCGGGCTCGCCGCCGTTGCCGAACGAGAAGACCCGGGAGTGTTCGAGGAAGCGGCCGAGTACGGAACGGACCCGGATGTTCTCGGAGAGGCCCGGGACCCCGGGGCGTACGGCGCAGATGCCACGGACCCAGACGTCGCACGGGACGCCCGCCTGGGAGGCGCGGTACAGCGCGTCGATGATCGCCTCGTCCACCATCGAGTTGACCTTGATACGGACGAACGCGGGACGTCCGGCACGGTGGTGCTGGACCTCCTTGTTTATCCGCGAGATCAGGCCGTCCCGCAGGGACTTGGGGGCCACCAGGAGGCGGCGGTAGGTCTCGCGGCGGGAGTAGCCGGACAGCCGGTTGAACAGGTCCGAGAGGTCCGCGCCGACCTGCTGGTCGGCCGTCAGGAGGCCCAGGTCCTCGTACAGGCGGGCCGTCTTGGGGTGGTAGTTGCCGGTGCCGACGTGGGAGTAGCGGCGCAGCGTGTCGCCCTCCTGGCGGACCACCAGGGACAGCTTGCAGTGGGTCTTCAGGCCGACGAGGCCGTACACGACGTGGCAGCCGGACTCCTCCAGCTTGCGCGCCCACTTGATGTTGGCCTGCTCGTCGAAGCGGGCCTTGATCTCGACCAGGACGAGGACCTGCTTGCCCGCCTCGGCGGCCTCGATGAGGGCGTCCACGATCGGGGAGTCGCCGGAGGTCCGGTACAGGGTCTGCTTGATGGCGAGGACGTCGTCGTCGAGCGCCGCCTGCTCCAGGAACGCCTGGACGGAGGTGGAGAAGCTGTCGTACGGGTGGTGGAGCAGGACGTCCCGTTCGCGGAGAGCCGCGAAGATGTCCGGCGCCGACGACGACTCGACCTCGGCCAGGTCGCGGTGGGTGCCGGCGATGAACTTCGGGAACTTCAGCTCGGGCCGGTCGAGGGAGGAGATGCCGAAGAGGCCGGTGAGGTCGAGCGGACCCGGCAGCGGGTACACCTCGGCCTCGGTGATCTTCAACTCCCGTACCAGCATGTCGAGTACGTACCGGTCGATGGACTCTTCGACCTCCAGGCGCACCGGCGGCCCGAAGCGGCGCCGCATGAGCTCCTTCTCCAGGGCCTGGAGAAGGTTCTCGGCGTCGTCTTCTTCGACCTCCAGGTCCTCGTTGCGGGTGAGGCGGAAGGCGTGGTGCTCCAGGACCTCCATGCCGGGGAACAGCTCTTCGAGGTGCGCGGCGATGACGTCCTCGAGGGGCACGTACCGGCTTGGGGAGGCCTCCAGGAAGCGGGACAGCAGCGGCGGTACCTTCACGCGCGCGAAGTGGCGGTGTCCGCTCACCGGGTTCCGGACGATCACGGCCAGGTTCAGGGAGAGGCCCGAGATGTACGGGAAGGGGTGCGCCGGGTCGACGGCCAGCGGGGTGAGGACCGGGAAGATCTGGTGGCGGAAGAGGGTGAACAGGCGGGCCTGCTCCTTCTCCGTCAGCTCGGCCCAGCGGACCAGGTGCACGCCCTCCTCGGCGAGCGCCGGGGCGACGTCCTCCTGGTAGCAGGCGGCGTGCCGGGCCATGAGCTCGCGGGAGCGGGCCCAGATCATCTCCAGGACCTCGCGGGGCTGGAGGCCGGACGCGGAACGGGTGGCCACGCCGGTGGCTATCCGGCGCTTTAGGCCGGCCACCCGGACCATGAAGAACTCGTCCAGGTTGCTGGCGAAGATCGCGAGGAAGTTAGCCCGTTCGAGGAGGGGCGTGTTGGGATCCTCGGCCATTTCGAGCACTCGCTCGTTGAAAGCGAGCCAGCTGCGCTCCCGGTCGAGGAAGCGGCCCTGCGGCAGCAGCTCGCCGTCGTAGGGGGCCTCCACGTACTCGTCGAGGTCGGCGTCGATATCGGGTTCCAGGTCGGAGACCACGGCCGACACCGTGTGGGGGCGGTGGGACGTCAGGGAACCGACGGACGGCTGCGCGTGCTGGACCTGCGACTGGGCGTTTGGCTGGCTCATGACCCCATTGTTCCGCGCCGGAGCCGGGACAGTCGCGTCGGAGCGGGCGGGGGGGAGGGCGGCGGGGGTCTGCCGGGCCTCTTCGGTCCCGTTGGTGCCCTCGGGGGGCGGCGAAGGCTCAGGCGCGGCGGGCGTCATTGGGTGAGCGTCGCAAGCTTGGCTGAATCACTGGTTACGGGGACATGACGTGCGGGATATCGGGGGGCGGCTCGCGGGGGTGGGCGTCGGGTGTTGGTGCGGGCGCCTGCGGCGGGCGGCGGGTGGTGGTGCGGGGGGTTGGGGTGGGCGTCTCTGGGGGCTGCCGCCCCCAGACCCCCGCTCCGGCCCTGAACGGGCCTTGTCCTCAATCGCCGGACGGGCTGAAATGTGGGCCTGCGTTGGAAGGGTGCCCCGGCGGGCTGGAAATGCGGCCCGCGCCGGAGAGGTGCGGACGCGGTTGTCAGGCCGTGCGGCGGCGGAGGAGCCAGAAGGCGGTCGCCGTCGCGGCAGCGGCGATGGCGAGTACGACCCCCGTTTCCATGAGCTGGAGGGGCCAGAAGTGGGAGGCCGGGTGGTAGTCGCGGTAGAAGCCGACGATGTCGTGGGTGGCCAGGCACTGGGTGTCGGAGACGCACAGGGGGTCGGTGACTCGCTTCCCTGTGCTGGTCAGGGCGCCGTCGTCCAGGACCATGCCGATGTACTCGGGGTAGCCGTTCTTGCTGGTCAGGGTCTTGGCCGGCCACAGGTGCGGACGCAGTGACGTGGTCACGAACTCGACGGCCAGCGAAGCGAAGAAGGCACTGCCGAGGGCGGCCATGGACCGGCCCACGAGCAGTCCCGTCAGGGCGCCGATCGTCAGGCCGAGCAGCGCGTACGCGGGGAGGAGGGTGCCGTTCGCGAAGTAGTTGCCGGTGTCGTGCCACTGCTGGGGGCCCCGCCCACGGAACAGCTCGGTGTACTCGCCCCACGCCAGGCGGTGGAGCAGTACGAGGAGGAGGGTGCCTGCGGTGAGCAGCGCCGCCGGGACGGCGAGCTTCGCCGTGAGCCAGCGCGCCGGAGACACCGACTGGGTCCAGGCCAGCTGGGCGGTGCCGTTCTCCAGTTCGCGGCCGATGAGGGAGGCGCCGGCCCAGAGGGCGGTGAGCAGCGGTACGAGGTTGATGAGGCCGCCGCTGATGTTGTCGGCGAGGTGGTAGCGGGAGTACGCGGGGCCGTTGTAGTCGCAGCCGCTGTCGGCGACCCCGTTGGCGCAGCCCCGCAGGACGAACTCGGCGTGGGCCGCGTCGGCGCCCCAGCCGTACATCCACAGCGTCGTCAGGGCGGCGACGGCGACCAGCAGCAGCCAGAACCAGAGGGCCCAGCGGTGCAGGATCAGCATGGCCCGGGGCAGGCCGTGGGGGCGCGGGCCGGTGCCTCGTGGGCTCGCGGAGGCCACGAGTGCGGTGGTGGTGCTGGTCATACGGCGGCTCCCGTACGGCGTCGGAGGACGGCGAACGCGATCAGCGCAGCCACCGTCGCGAGGGCGAGGAGGAGGCCGGTCTCCACGAGCTGGAGCGGCCAGAAGTGGGACGTGGGCTGGTAGTCGCGGTACACGCCGACGATGTCGTGGCGGGCGACGCACTTGGCACTGTCGTCGGCGCACGTCAGGTCCGGAAGGCGGGCGCCGGTCGAGGTGTAGGAGCCCTCTCCGACCGTCATGCCGGGGTGGTCGGAGAAGTCGTGGGCGGCCTTCTGTGTCTCGGACGACCACAGGTGCGGACGTAGGGACAGGAACTGCTGTACGGCGATTCCGGTGCCGACGAGAGAGACGCCGAGCGCGGGCAGCGAGCGGCGCGCGACCATGCCCACCAGGACGCCGACGGCCAGGCCGAACAGCGGGTAGACGGTGGCGAGGGTGCCGTTGGCGTTGAAGATCTGGGGATCGAACCAGTTCCAGTTGTCCCGCCGCAGTTCGGGGCTGCCCGCCCACATCATGCGGTGCAGCAGGGTGAGCGGGAGCATGCCCGCGATGATCAGTACGGCGGGCACGGCGAGCTTGGCGGCCAGCCAGCGCGTCGGGGACACGGACTGCGTCCAGGCGAGCCGGGCCGTGCCGTCCTCCAGCTCGCGGCCGATGAGCGAGCCGCCCGCCCAGGCGGCGATCAGGAACGGGGCGAGGAAGACGAGGGCGCTGCCGAGGGCGACGCCCGTGCTCCAGCGGACTCCGGCCGCGTCCATCTGGTCGCAGCCGAGGTTGGGCACGCCGCCGTCGCGGCAGCCCGAGCGCGCCAGCTCGTCCATGGCCGCGGTCGCGCCCGGCCCGTACGCCCACAGGAGCACTACGGCGACCACGGCGACGTACAGCACCCAGAACCAGAGCGCGGCGCGGTGCACACGCAGCAGGGTCCAGGTGAGGCCGGTGGGGCGGTACGGGCTGCGGAACCCTTTTCGCGCCGGGGCCTCGGGGACGGTCAGGGTGGTCATACGCCGGCCTCCGTGGAGGCGGACGTGGCCAGGTCGGTCTCGTCGATGTGCAGGGGCGGCGCCTCCGGGGAGCGGAGGTGGGCGAGGACCAGTTCCTCAAGGGTGGGGGTGACGCTCTGCCAGGTGCCGGCGAGGCGGCCCCCGGCGCGGACGAGGGCGGTGGTCTGGCGGCCCGTCGTACGGGACTCGATCACCGTGTGGCCGTCGAGGTCGGCGGCCGGGCCGGTGATCAGGGTGTGGGCGGCGAGCAGGTCGTCCAGCGGGCCGGAGAGGCGGACCCGGCCGGCGCCCAGGAGGAGGACGTGGTCGCAGGAGCCCTCCAGCTCGGCCACGACGTGCGAGGACATGACAACCGTGGTGCCGTTCTCGGCGGCGTCGGCCATCAGGGTGCCCATCAGCTCGTGCCGGGCGAGCGGGTCCAGGTCGGCCATCGGCTCGTCCAGGAGCAGCAGTTCGGGCCGCTTGCCAAGGGCGAGGGCGAGCGCGACCCGGGTGCGCTGGCCGCCCGAGAGGGTGCGGATCTTGGCGTCGGGGTCGAGGGCGCCGTCCGCGACGACGCCCTCGGCGACGGCCCGGTCCCAGCGCCGGGGGTTGAGCTCCTGGCCGAGGCGGAGGGTTTCCGCGACGGTGAGGTGGGTGTGCAGGGGCTTGTCCTGGGCGACGTACGCCACGCGCTCGCGCGCCGCCGCCGGGCTGGTGCCGAGGACGCCGAGCGTGCCCTCGGTGGGCCTGAGGAGGCCGGCCGCGTGGGCCAGCAGCGTGGACTTGCCGGCGCCGTTGGGCCCGACGACCGCGCAGACGCGCCCGGCCGGCAGCCGGAACGCGCACTCGCGCAGCGCCCAGCCCTTCCGCCGGCCGAACCGCTTGCCCAGTCCGGCCGCCTCCATGGCGGTGTCGCTCATCCCTGGTCCCCCTTGAAATGCGTGTCGAGTACGGAAGTGAACAGCGCCGCCACGTCGTCCCGTTCGAGCCCGGCCGCGCGGGCCCGGGTGGCCCAGTCGGCCAGTTCGGCACCGAACGGGGAGTCCGCCGGGGCGGCCCCCAGCGACTTGCGGACGAACGTGCCGAGGCCCCGCCGCGCCTCGACCAGGCCTTCGCGCTCCAGCTCGCGGTAGGCCTTCAGGACGGTGTTCGGATTGATGGCGGTGGCTTCCACGACCTCACGGGCCGTGGGCAGCTTGTCGCCGGGTTCCAACAGGCCCAGACGCATGGCCTGCTTGGTCTGCTGGACGATCTGCAGATAGGTGGCGACGCCGGTGCGTCTGTCGATGCGGTACTCGACCACTCGTACAACCACCCTTTCACTAATTGAGTAGTGAAAGGGTGGACCAAGAGAGGGGGCGGTGTCAAACACACCGCCCCCGGTACGGGGTTGTCCAAGGACCGGAACCCGGAACTACGACTCGGTTCGGTACATGAGGTCCGTCTCGTGGGTGTCGAAGCCCAGCCGTTCGTACAGGCTCACCGCCGCCGTGTTGTCCGCGTCGACGTACAGCATCGCCGTGGGCAGCCCGCGCTGCGCCAGGTGGCGCAGGCCGATCGTCGTGAGGGCCCGGCCGAGGCCGCCGCCCTGGGCGCCGGGGCGCAGGCCGATGACGTACACCTCGCCGAGGCGCTCCTCCGCGTGTGTCTTCGTCCAGTGGAAGCCGATGAGTTCGCCGTCACGGAAGGCGAGGAAGAAGCCGTCCGGGTCGAACCAGGCCTCGGCCTTGCGGTCGTCGAGGTCGCGCTGGGTGAGCGAGCCCTGTTCGGGGTGGTGGGCGAAGGCGGCGGCGTTCACGGCGAGCCAGGCCGCGTCGTCCTCGCCGGGGACGAAGGTCCGTACCGTCACGTCCTCCGGGAGCTTCGGCTCGGGCAGCTCCAGGTCGGTCAACGGCCGCCGCAGCTGGCGCAGTTCGCGGAAGAGGGTGAGGCCGAGGACCTGGGCCAGATGCCGGGCGGCGGAGTGGCCGCCGTGGGCCCAGACGCGCAGCCGCTTGCCGGAGGCGGCCAGCAGGGCCGAACCGAGGGCACGCCCGTGACCGTGGCCCCGGTGGGACGGGTGGACGGCCAGCTCGGCGGCCGGTGCCTCGACCGGGTCGGTGTCCTCCAGCTGTGCGTAGCCGACGAGTTCGCCGCCCACGGTGAGGAGGAAGTGCGACACGCCCTCACGGGCACCCCCGCGCAGCTGCAGTCGCCCCTGCTCGGACACCGCCTGCTGCCCGTCGGCCCGGGCGGCCTCCGCGAGCAGTGCGAGGACGGCGTCGGCCTGCTCAGGGGTGAGGGCGGCCAGGGTGTCGATGGAACGAGACAGGCCGGGGGGAACGGGGGGCGCGGTGTCGTCGCTGGTCATGGCTACGAGGGTAAGGCCTGCCCGTTTCATGGTGAATCGACGGTGAAGGCAATCGTTCCGTAACCCCGAACCCCTGTCGCGCTACGCGCGTTGACCCTAGGCTGCGCCGGGACGGGGCTGAATTCTCACGCGTTTCTTACGTCCTCTCATGGACTCCCTTCCTCTTTTCTCGTTCCCTCGTCCACGAACTTCAGGGGGGCACATGCCTGTCACACCCCAGCCGTACCACCGCCGCAGACGCCGTACGCGCGTGCTGCTCGCCGGCGTCGCCGGTATCGCCACGGTCGGCGCTCTCGCCGCCGCGGCACTGCCGGCCAGCGCCGGCGACAGCTCGGCCAAGCCCGCCGGGCACGGCCACAGCAAGCCGAGCCGTTACCAGGACGTGCAGCTGCTGTCCTTCAACGACCTGCACGGCAACCTGGAGCCGCCGTCCGGCTCCTCCGGCCGGGTCACCGAGCTCCAGCCCGACGGCACGACGAAGACGATCGACGCGGGCGGCGTCGAGTACCTCGCCACGCATCTGCGCGAGGCGCGCGGGGACAACCCGTACTCGATCACGGCGGCCGGCGGCGACATGGTCGGTGCCTCCCCGCTGATCTCGGGCCTCTTCCACGACGAGCCCACCATCGAGGCGCTCAACGGCCTCGACCTCGACGTCACCTCGGTCGGCAACCACGAGTTCGACGAGGGTGCCCGGGAACTGGCCCGGCTGCAGAACGGCGGCTGTCACCCGACCGACGGCTGCTACGTCAAGGGCAAGAAGTTCAAGGGTGCGGACTTCCCCTACCTCGCGGCGAACGTGCTCGACGAGAAGACCAAGAAGCCGATCCTCAAGCCCTACTGGGTGTGGAAGAAGAACGGCGTCAAGATCGGCTTCATCGGCGTGACCCTGGAGGACACCCCCGGTGTCGTCTCCGCCGAGGGTGTGAAGGGCCTCAAGTTCAAGGACGAGGTCGAGACGATCAACAAGTACGCCAAGGAGCTGGAGAAGCAGGGCGTCAAGTCGATCGTGGCCCTGATCCACGAGGGCGGCCTTCCGGCGTCCGGCGCGTACAACTACGACTGTGACGCGGCGGGTGGCGGCTCCGGTATCTCCGGTCCGATCGTCGACATCGCGAAGAACGTCACCTCGAAGGTCGACGCGCTGGTCACCGGCCACACGCACGCCGCGTACGCCTGCACGATCCCGGACCCCTCGGGCAAGCCGCGCACGGTCACCTCGGCCGCGTCCTTCGGTCGCCTGTACACGGACACCACGCTGACGTACGACCGCTGGACGGGTGACATCGCCCGTACGGCCGTGCGCTCCGCGAACCACGTGGTCACCCGGACGGTCGCCAAGGCCCAGGACATGACCGACCTGATCGCCCGCTGGAACACCCTCGCGGCGCCCATCGGCAACCGCGCCATCGGCTACATCTCCGGCGACATCAACAACACCGGCACCGAGTCCCCGATGGGCGACCTCATCGCCGACGCGCAACTGGCGTACGGCAAGAAGCTCGACCCGGAGACCGACCTCGCGCTGATGAACCCCGGCGGCATCCGCGCCGGGCTCACCTTCACGGCGAAGGGCGCCGAGGGCGACGGTGTCGTCACCTACGCCGAGGGCTTCACCGTCCAGCCGTTCTCCAACACGGTGAACCTGCAGAACTTCACCGGCGCCCAGCTGATCTCCGTACTCCAGGAGCAGGTGAGCGGCACGAACGCGGCCTCGCCGAAGGTGCTGCAGGTGTCCTCGGGGCTCACCTACACGCTCGACATGACGAAGGCGGGCGCGGCGCGTCTGGTCGCCGACTCGGTCAAGCTGAACGGTGCGGCGATCGACCCGGCCGCCACCTACCGCGTCGCGACGAACAGCTTCCTCGCGGGCGGCGGCGACGGCTTCCCGACGCTGGGCCAGGGCACGGGCGACCTGGTCGGCGGGGACGACCTCGCGGCACTGGCGGAGTTCCTGACCGCCAACTCCACGGCGACGACCCCGATCGCGCCGCCGGCGGCGAACCGGATCACGGTCGTGCAGTAGCCACTGCCCGGTAGTACTCCGGCGAAGGGCCCAAGGCACGCTGCCTTGGGCCCTTCGCCGTGTCTTGGTGCCGGTGTCCTATCGGCGGCCGGAGGAGGCGCTGACGCCGACCCTCAGGGTGTAACCCAGCCCCCGGACGGTGTGGATGAGCCGGGGTTCGCCCCGGCTCTCCAGCTTCCGGCGCAGGTACATGACGTACACGTCAAGGGTGTTGGAGGCCGGCTCGAAGTCGAACCCCCAGACGTCCTTGAGGATCTGGACCCTGCCGAGGACCTTCTCGGGCCGTCTCAGCAGGTATTCGAGGGGGTTGAACTCGGTCTTGGTCAGGTCGAGTCGGCGGTCGGCGCGGGTGACGGGTACGGGTCCGCGGGTCCAGGCGGACATCCTGGAAGCCGATGCCCGCCAGCGGCGAGGGCAGGGGCTCGCGCTGTGGGCTGCGGCGCAGCAACGCCCGTACCCGCGCGAGGAGTTCCTCGGTGGCGAACGGTTTCACGAGGTAGTCGTCGGCGCCGTTGTCGAGCGCGACGATGCGGTCCCCGACGGCGGCCCGTCCGGTGATCATCAGGATCGGCACCGTGCACCCCGAGGCCCGCAGCCGCCGGGTCGCGGCCAGCCCGTCGAGGCCGGGCATGGTGACGTCCATGAGCACGAGGTCGGGCGCGGTGCCGGGTTCGGCCAGGAGGGCGAGGGCTGCGCGGCCGTCGTCGGCGAGCAGCGTCTCGTACCCCTCGAACCTGAGCACCCGATCGAGCCCTTCACGTACCGCCGCGTCGTCGTCGGCCAGCAGGATCTTCCGCGTCATGCGAACACGGTCTGACGACGCGCTGTGACAGGGCTGGCAGGCGGTTATGCGTGGGCTACCGCTCGTGCGCAGCGCCAGTGGAGGAAGGCCGCGAGAAGGGCGAAGACGGCCAGCGGGATCCACAGGAACAGCAGGAAGGACGGTGGATCGTCCGTCGTGATCACCAGCACCACCAAGAGCAGGGAAGTGCACAGGACCGCGACCAGCGCGCCGACGACAGCCCGCTCCCAGGCCTTGCGGTGACCCGTCCACCTCAGGATGCGCGCCTCGATCGCGGGGTGCGGCTCCCAGGCTGTGCCCCGGTGCCGGGCAGCCACGGCTCTCAGCTCGTCGACCTCGGCCGGTGGGTCGTCCAACTGCCAGTCGTCGACGTGCGGGAGGAGAAACCGTCGGCCCTCGGTGTCGTACAGGTAGACCAGCCAATTGCGCCCATAGGAGGGCGGCTTGGGGACCGGCTGGGCCCGGATGTCGTAGATGTCGTGCCAGGCCCGGCGTCGTTCGAGCAGTGCCCCGCGTACGGCGACTCCATGCGCGTCCACCAGTGTGCGCCCGCGGCGCGTGTACACCATCCACCGCGCGAGGGCTGTCACAAGGGCCGCCAGGAGTGCGGCCTTCGCCCAACCGAGCCCGGTCGACCGGCTGATCTGGGACGCGCAGAACACCGTCATGCAGCCCAAGTAGACGAGCAGCCCCCGGGGCAGCTTCCGCCGCTTGCGGTACTCCCGCTCGATCCCGCCATCGCCACGGCCATCGCTACCGCTACCGCCACCATCGACGTCCCCGCCCATCGACCCTCCCCGGAGCCTGCCTGGGGTGATCGTAGAGCGGGGACCTGTACACGTCAGGAGGCGGACGGCGTCCAGTCGCCCAGCCAGTCGGCGATCTCCTGGTTGGCGGCCTGGGCGTCGGTCAGGATCGGGCGGTCGCTGCTTGCCGCGCCCGAGCCCGCGCCGGTGTTCTTGTACTCGGCGAAGCGGTCGTCCTTCCAGGAGAAGCCGCCCATGTCGGACCAGGGGGTCGTCCTGATCGCCGCGCTCAGTGTCGTGTTGCGGATGGTGGTCTGCGGGTCGAGGGTCGCGTCGCCGCCCGCGTGCCAGTTGCGGCCGAGATAGAAGCTGCGGTCGGAGACGTCACCGCTCACCGTGGAGTTGGCGATGAGGATGCCCTTGCGGTTCGCGGCGGTGCTGGGAGCCGTGACGTAGCCGGCCGAGGTGCCGTTCCAGCGCTTCTTCAGGGTGATGACCGACCTGTCGATCACGGCGGTGGCCCGGCCGAAGATGAAGTCGGTGTTGCCGATGACGTAGGAGTTGGTGATGTAGACGCGGCCCAGCTTGTCCTTGGACGCGGTGTCCACCAGCAGGGTGTCCTGGTCGCCGCTGATGATGACGCCGTCGAGGAACACCTTGTCGGAGGAGGTCCGCAGGGCGACCGCCTGGTTGGCGATGTCCTGGTGCGCGGCCTCGTCGAAGTCGTTGGAGATGGTCAGGTTGCGGGCCTGGAAGTCGGCCGCGTCGACGGCGACGGTGGCGCTGCCGCCGGTGCCGTATGTGCCCGACCCGTCGGGCTTCGGCGTACCGGACGCGTTGTTGTAGACGATCGTCGTGTCCTTGCGGCTGCCACCGCTGCCCTGGATGGTGACGTGCGGCTTGTTCGAGGGGACCTTCACCAACTCGCGGTACGTGCCCGGCTTGACGGAGATGACCACCCGGGAGGCGTTGTTCGCGGGTACGGCGTTCACGGCGGCCTGCACGGTCCGGTACTGGCCGGAGCCGTCGGCGGCGACGGTGATGGTCGTGGCAGCGGCGGAAGTGGTTTTAGTGGTAGCGGTCGCCTTGGCCAGCGAACTGCGCGGTCCCGCGCCGGACTTGAGGAGTGCGGGGACGTCGGCCGCCTTGTCCAGGGTGTAGGCGTAGTACGTCTTCGGGTCCCAGGCCGCGCCCGTACCCCCGCTCTCGTTCTTGCCGCTCGTCCCGGAGAAGACGTTGCCGCGCTGGACGAGGGTGGCGGTGGCGTCGCGGACGACGGGGTTGGTCATGCCCTGGAAGTAGGAGTTCTCCAGGACCATGTCGGTCTTGCCGCGCGAGTAGTTCCCGTACGAGGACTTGATGGTGGTCCCCGCCTCGTCCTCCAGGAAGTTGTTGTAGAGGTGCGCGTGGGCCACGTTGTCGGTGGACGGGTTGCGCTGCTCGGTCTCGCGGATCCAGTTGTGGTGGATCGTGATGTCGGCGGTGGTGTTCTCGGTCCAGCCGATGCCGAAGGCCTTGTTGTCCTGGCTCAGTTTGTTCCAGGACACGGTCAGGTAGGTCGTGTCCTTGCGGCTGTCGATGAGGCCGTCGGCCATGTGGCGGATGTCGTTGTGGTCGATCCACACATGGTGCGCGCCGTCCATCTGGATGCCGTCGAAGTCGTGCTCCTTGTCGTTCCAGACACCCTGATAGGCGTCGCGGATCGTCAGGTTCCGGATAATGACGTTGTGGACGCCCTGCCCGAGGAAGAAGCCACCGCCGACGATCTGCCCGGAGGTCCCGGACCCGATGATCGTCTTGTCGGACTGGACCTTGATCTCCTTGCCGACCGGGTCCATGTTGATGGTCGCGGCGACGACGATGACGTACGGCTCGGACGCCGTCGCGTACCGCTCCAGGTCGGCGAGCGTCTTCACGGTGACGGTCTGACCGTCCCGGCCGCCGTAAGTCCCGTTCTGCCCAAGGGCGTTGACGGAGGCGAAGCCGTTGGCGACATCGGTGACACCGGCGAGCGCGGAGGAAGCGGCTCTGGCCGAGGTCGTGGTGGAGGCGGCGGACGCCTTCGGCTGCGCGTCCGCGCCGAAGACGCCGCCGTAGGCCATGGCTCCGGCGGAGGTGAGGGCCAGCGGGACCCCGACTACCAGGGCGGTCCTGCGGCGACGGTGACGACTACGACCACGGGACGTGCTGCGGGTTTCACTCACGGCGGCTTCCGATCAAGTGAGGGGTTCAGAGGGGTAAGTCAGATGGATTGGTCAGAGGGGTTAACTGATGGGGGAACCAGGTCACTTGGCTGTCGCAGCCGGGAGAGGAAAGGTTGCCGTGCCGAGAAGACGAAGAGCGGGGACCGGAGAGGAAACGGAATGATCGGGACGGTGTTCCGCACGGACGACGTGCCTGTGGGAGACCGGTTCGACTACTGGCAGGAACTGGTCGCCCGGACGCGCTCCAGCGCACTCGTCAGCGAACACGCCGACGATTTCTGGGCGGAGCAGCGGCTGATGGAACTGGGGCCGGTGGCCGTGAGCCGGATGTCGTTTCTGCCGACGCGCTACCGGCGCACCGAGAAACTGGTGCGGCAGGCCGACCCCGAGTTCTATCACCTGACGCTGCTGATCGAAGGCGGGCTGGCGCTCGACCACGTGGGCCGGGCCAGCACGTTCACCTCCCGTGACCTGCACCTGGCCGACAGTTCGCGGCCGTACGACGTCAGGTCGGCCGACGACCGGCAGGGCGGGATCGTCACCGGGATGGCCGTGGACTTCCCCAAGGCTCTGCTGCCCCTGCCACCGCACCGGGTACGGGAGTTGCTGGGCCGGCGGCTGCCGGGGCTGGAGGGGGTCGGCGCACTCCTGGCGGACTTCGTCGTCGGCCTGGACCGGCAGGCCGACACCCTTCAGCCCTCCGACGGGCCCCGCCTGGGCACGGTCGTCCTCGACCTCATGTCGGCCTGGTTCGCCCAACTACTGGAATCGGAAGCGGCGTTGTCGCCGGAGACCCGGGGGCGGGCCACTGCGGAACGCGTCCAGGCGTTCATCCGCCAGAACCTCCACGACCCCGACCTGAGCCCGCCGGTGATAGCCGCCGCCCACAACATCTCGCTCAGCTATCTGCACCGCATCTTCCAGGAACGGACGAACGGCGAACCGGTCGCCGCCTGGATCCGCCGCCGACGCCTGGAGAACGCCCACCGCGACCTGGCGGACGCCTCGTTGGCCGCAACGCCGATCCACACGATCGCCGCCCGCTGGGGGTACCCACGCCCCTCCGACTTCACCCGGGCCTTCCGCGCGGCCTACGGCACATCACCCAGGGAACACCGCCAACGGGCCCTGGCCGGACCGCAATAGACCGCGAGTAGACGCAGGGCCAAGAAACTGTGGACTGGCTGCGAAGGACAACAGGCCGCCAACCAGGCATTGTCGTTTCTGCAACGGGGGAAGCCTCGGTCGCGGGACCGTCCTCTCGGCTCCGCGATCGAGGAAACCCGATCGCGTTCCCTACATCGTCTCCGGCGGAGGCGTAGGCGCCCCCGGCAGTCGTACGGTGGCCACCGTGCCGCCGCCCTCCGCGTGGGCCAACGTGACCTCGCCGCCCGCCTGTTGGACCGTACGGGCGACGATCGACAGGCCCAGGCCGGAACCGGGGAGGGCTCGCGCACTCGGGGAGCGCCAGAAGCGGTCGAAGACGTGGGGGATCTCGTCGGCGGGGATGCCTGGGCCGTGGTCGCGGACCGTGAGGACACCGGACGCGAGCTGGACCTCGATCGTGCCGCCCTCGGGGCTGAACTTCACCGCGTTGTCCAGGATGTTGACCACAGCCCGTTCCAGGGCGGAGGGCTCCGCCCGCACGAACCAGGGCTGGACGTCCGCTGTGATCGTCAGCTCCGGCCCGCGCAGGCGGGCTCGGCGCAACGCGGACTCCACGGTGTCCTCGAACGAGACCACCTGGACGCGCTCGCCCCGCTGACCCTCCGAGCGAGACAGTTCCTGCAGGTCGCCTATCAGCGCGGCCAGTTCGGTCATCTGGGCCTTCACCGAGGCGAGCAGCGCCTTGCGGTCCGCCTCCGGGATCGGGCGGCCCGTCTCCTCGCTGCGGGTGAGGAGCTCGATGTTCGTCCGGAGGGAAGTGAGGGGGGTACGCAGTTCGTGACCGGCGTCGGCGATCAACTGCTGTTGCAGTTCGTGGGAGCTGGCGAGGGACGAGGTCATCGAGTTGAAGGAACGGGAGAGGCGGGCGATCTCGTCGTCGCTGTCCTCCTCCACGGGGATGCGGATGCTCAAGTCCTCTGTACGCGCGACGTGTTCCACGGCCTCGGTGAGCTTGTCGACGGGGCGGAGGCCTGCACGAGCGACGGCGAGACCGGCGGCTCCTGCTCCGAGTACACCGACGCCGGAGACAAAGAGGAGGATCAGGGCGAGTTCGTTGAGGGTGCCGTGAGTCCCTTTGAGGGAGACGGCGACCATGACGGCACCGTAGGACTGCTCCCCTGTGGCGGTGTTTTCAAGGAGCTGCGGAGCGGTCATCACGCGGACGGGATCGCCGTCCTCATCAGTGCCGTCGCGGATGGTGCCCTTGCCGCTGGCAGCGTTCTTGATCACGTCCTTGTCAGCCTGGGTGACCTTGATCGCGCCTTCGGAGTTGGCGATGACGCAAGTGGTTCCGTCCGCCTTGACCACCTGCGTGTAGAGGTTGTTCCGGAAGGGGTTGGTGCTCTGTGGAGTCTTGGTGCAGTTGGCGAGCGCGTCGTTCATCTGCTGGAACTGCCCGGGCTTCATCCTCGCCACCTGCTCCAGGTCGCTGTCGACCTGCTCGTACAGCTTCCCCTGCACAATGAACCAACAAGTCACCGAAACCGCCGCCACCGCGAACGCCACAGCCGCAGCGACCAGCAGGGCCAGTCGGGAGCGGATCGGCAGGGACCGGTACCGGCGTACCAGCCTGCTCATTCCGCGCCGCCCTGTCGCAGCACGTACCCCACGCCCCGGACCGTGTGGACCAGGCGCGGCTCGCCGCCCGCCTCTGTCTTGCGGCGGAGGTACATGACGTACACGTCGAGGGAGTTGGAGGACGGTTCGAAGTCGAAGCCCCAGACCGCCTTCAGGATCTGCTCACGTGTGAGTACCTGGCGCGGGTGGGCCAGGAACATCTCCAGGAGGGTGAACTCCGTGCGGGTCAGTTCCACCGCCCGGCCGCCGCGCGTCACCTCGCGGGTCGCGAGGTCCATGCGCAGGTCCGCGAAGGTGAGGGACTCGTCCTCCGGGAGGCTGCCCGCGACCGCCGCCGCCGCGAAGGAGCTGCGGCGCAGCAACGCCCGTACCCGGGCGAAGAGTTCGTCCAGTTCGAAGGGCTTGACCAGGTAGTCGTCCGCGCCCGCGTCGAGGCCGGTGACCCGGTCGCCGACCGTGTCCCGGGCCGTGAGCATCAGGATGGGCGTGGTCGTGCCCGCGCCGCGCATACGCCGGGCCGCAGTGAGACCGTCCATCCTCGGCATCTGGATGTCCAGGACGACCAGGTCGGGCTGGTACGCGGTCGCCTTCTCCAGGGCGTCCGCGCCGTCGACCGCGACCTCCGTGTCGTATCCCTCGAAGGCGAGGCTGCGCTGGAGTGCTTCGCGCACTGCCGGCTCGTCGTCGACGATCAGGATGCGGTGGGTGTCGCGGTCGCCTTCGGCGGGGCTCATGGTCGTGGGTTCCTCGGGTGCGGTGGGAGGTGTCGGACGCCTTCAGCGTCGCACGTTTCCGGTCTGGTGCAGAGAAGAAGGATCAGCCGGGAGAGGGTCAGCTCAGTGCCGGACGGCGACCGCGCGTCGTTGCCCTGCGGGCGGCGGACGTGAGTGTGGTCGTCGAGAGCTCCGGGGCCCGGGTCGGTGCCGTCGGCGGGTGCAGGGCGAAGGCCACGCCGAGGGCGAGGTCCAGGCCGGCCGGGCCGGTGGCCGCGGTGCCGCCGGTCACCGTGTGTGAAACCTGCTTGATCATGACGTACCCCTCATCTGTTTCTGATGCGTCAGCTGGTCGAGCCCGAGCGCAGCGTCGCCAGGTCGGACTTGACCGTGTTGATCGGGATGGCGAAGCCCAGTCCCGCGCTGCCCGCGTCCGACGAGGAGGACGAACTCGCCGAGTACATCGCGGAGTTGATGCCGATGATGTTGCCGTTCATGTCGATGAGCGCGCCGCCGGAGTTGCCGGGGTTGAGGGACGCGTCCGTCTGCAGGGCCTTGTACGTCGTCGTGGACGTACCGGTGTCGCCGTTGAACTCCTGGCCGCCGAACTGGAACGGCCAGCCGCCACCGTTTCCGCCGCCCTGCTGTTGCTGCTGACCCTGGCTCTCCTCCGTGGCGACGGTGACATCACGGTTGAGGGCGGACACGATGCCGCTGGTGACCGTGCCGGTCAGGCCCTCGGGGGAGCCGATCGCCACGACCTGGTCGCCGACCCGGACGCCGGCGGAGTCGCCGAGGGTCGCCGTCTTCAGGCCGGAGGCGTTCTCCAGCTTGATGAGGGCCAGGTCCTTCTTGCTGTCGGTGCCGACGACCTTCGCGGTGTACGTCTTGCCGTCGCTCGTCGACACCTTGATGGCCGAGGCGCCGGCGATGACGTGGTTGTTGGTGATGATCTCGCCGTCGGACGTGATGATCACGCCGGAGCCGGTCGAGGAACCCGCGTTCGAGGTCGCGTTGATCTCGACGATGCTCGGGCTGACCGCCGCGGCGACCCCGGAGACCGTGCCCTTGGCGCTCGACGGCACCACGTTGGTGCTGGTGCTGCTGGAGGTGACGGCGGAGTCCGAGCTGGTGAGTTCCTGGATGCCGTACGCCGTGCCGCCGCCTATCGCCGCGGCGACGATGGCCACGGCGGCGAGGAGGGCGAAGGGGCCCTTCGCGCGCTTCCTGCGCTGGTGGGAGGGGGCGCCGGGATCGGCGGGGGGCTCCGCCAGGAGGGTGGCCGTGGCCCCGGGCTGGGCCTGCGGGGTCTGGGCCGGCTCCTGGTAGGCGGGCTGCTGGACCGTCGGCGGCTCGTACGCCGGCGGGGGCGGCCACTCCGGGTTCACGGGGGAAGAGGCGACATGCTGCTGGGGGTACGCCGACTGCGGCTCGTGGCCCTGGGGGGTCTCGTACTCGCCGCTGCGGCGGAAGCTCTCGGTCATGGAAGAGAGCTTGTCGCCCCAGCATGAGAGCTGGCTGAGTGCTCCCTGAGAAGCCCCCCAGAACCTCGTATGCCCGATATAAAGACGCGGGCCGGCCGGTCTGGGCGGGCCCGTGGGGGCCCGGGGCGGTTACTCGCAGCCGCAGGAGCGCCGGGTCACCAGTCGCGACGGGAACAGCTTCAGGCGCTCGCGGCGCGAGCCCGCCACCCGTACGCCGTCGTCGAGGACCAGGTCGACGGCCGCGCGGGCCATGGCCGAGCGGTCGGAGGCGACGGTGGTCAGCGGCGGGTCCGCCAGAGCCGCTTCCTTGATGTCGTCGAAGCCGGCCACCGCCAGCTCACCGGGTACGTCGATACGCAGCTCGCGGGCCGCGCGCAGCAGGCCGATCGCCTGGTCGTCGGTGGAGCAGAAGACGGCCGGGGGACGGCGGTCCGGGTCGGCGAGGATCTCGAGGGCGGCCTGGTAGGCGTCGTACCGGTTGTAGAGGGCCTCGAAGAGGCGGCCCTCGGTGGAGACGCCGGCCTCGTCCATGGCGTTCCGCCAGCCCTGGACGTGGTCGGAGACCGGGTCGCCGACCGCCGGGGTCTCGGCGATACCGCCCATACAGGCGACGTACTCGTAGCCGTGCTCCAGCAGATGACGGACGGCGAGGTGGGCGCCGCCGAGGTCGTCCGTGACGACGGCGGCGTCGTCTATCGCCTCGGGGCGTTCGTGCAGGAGGACGACCCGGGCGTCCCAGGCCTCGATCTCCGCCGCCGCGTTGTCGTTCAGGGCGTGGCTGACCAGGACCAGCCCGGAGACCCGCATCCCGAGGAAGGCCCGCAGATAGTGGACCTCGCGCTCGGGGACGTAGTCGGAGTTGCCGACCAGCACCATTTTTCCGCGCTCGGAAGCCGCCTGTTCGACGGCGTGCGCCATCTCCCCGAAGAAGGGCTGGCGCGCGTCCGGCACGATCAGGCCTATGAGGTCCGTGCGCCGCGACGCCATCGCCTGGGCGACGCGGTCGGGCCGGTAGCTCAGTTCCTTGATAGCGGCGAGGACACGCTCGCGCGTGGCCGGGGCAACCGGCCGGGGTCCGTTGTTGATGACATAGCTGACGACGGCGGTGGAGGTACCCGCCAGCCGAGCCACATCATCCCTAGTCACCTTGGCCACTCGCGGAGTCTACGCGGATGGACCCGCTCCGGGCAGGGCGTGTGGACTTCGTTACCACCCGCCCGGAGCGCGGATCGCGCCGTGAGCGGTCATCCGCTCACGTCGCGTACCGCCCCTCACGCCTCGGCGTTGACCTCGGGCGACTCCGTGGCGGCGTCCAGGGCCGCCGTATCGCCCGTAGTGCCCGACTCGTCCGACTTTGCGAGCGCCGCCTTGGCCTTCGCCTCGTCGCTCGTGCGGTCGCCCTTCTCCGGCGTAACGAATCGATAACCGACGTTGCGGACGGTCCCGATCAGCGACTCGTGCTCGGGCCCGAGCTTCGCGCGCAGTCGCCGTACGTGCACGTCGACCGTACGGGTGCCACCGAAGTAGTCGTACCCCCAGACCTCCTGGAGGAGCTGGGCGCGGGTGAAGACGCGGCCCGGGTGCTGCGCGAGGTACTTCAGGAGCTCGAACTCCTTGAAGGTGAGGTCGAGGACCCGGCCCTTCAGCTTCGCGCTGTACGTCGCCTCGTCGACCGAGAGGTCGCCGTTGCGGATCTCCATGGGGGAGTCGTCGTTGACGATCTGCTGGCGCCCCATGGCGAGCCGCAGTCGCGCCTCCACCTCTGCGGGGCCGGCGGTGTCCAGCAGGACGTCGTCGATACCCCAGTCGGCGGTGACGGCCGCGAGGCCGCCCTCGGTGACGACGAGGATGAGAGGACAGCCGGGTCCGGTGGAACGCAGCAGTTGGCACAGGCTGCGCACCTGCGGGAGGTCCCGCCGGCCGTCGATCAGGATGACGTCGGCACCTGGGGTGTCGACGAGAGCGGGTCCCTCGGCCGGAGCTACGCGCACGTTGTGCAGCAGCAGGCCGAGGGCGGGAAGTACCTCCGTCGACGGCTGGAGGGCATTGGTCAGGAGGAGAAGAGAACTCATCGCGTCCCACCCACCCGGATAGTCGTCGTCATACGGTCGTACACATTTCGCTCGCCCATAACGTCTGGTTCCTCCTCGGTCCCTGCGAGGACGTTTGCGGCACTGCTGCGCGATCCATGCGCCGTACACCTGCGGTTTCCCTGAGCGTTCCGCTCGTGGTCCGCTTCGTATACAGCGCCACCGAAAGCACAAAAGGACTCGGGGGCTGCGCTGCCCGAGTCCTCTGCCCAGCAGAATAGCCCACATGAGCACTGGTGGGGCAGGTCATGTGACGCGATCTTTCGCCGTCCCGAACTCTGAGACGGCCGATCAGGTCCTTCGGCGGAGGTTTCTGACCACCGACGACGGGGTGACGATCGATGCCGTATACGAGCCGGGAGGCGTTGTATACGACGCCTCGACGCCACTTTCCGGTAACCCTTCCACCCCTTACAACCCTTCCGACCATGTCGCGCTCGTCGTCGCACACGGCTTCACGGGCGATGTGGATCGGCCGCACGTTCGACGGGTGGCGGAGGCGTTCGCGCAGTACGGGGCTGTCGTGACGTTCTCCTTCCGGGGGCACGGGGCGTCCGGCGGGCGCTCGACGGTCGGCGACCGCGAGGTCCTCGATCTGGCCGCCGCCGTCCACTGGGCACGTGAGCTCGGGCACACCCGGGTGGTCACGGTCGGCTTCTCGATGGGCGGCTCGGTCGTTCTGCGGCACGCCGCGCTGTACGGGGGCTCCGGGCGGCAGGAGCACGAGGGGCGCACGGGGGCGGCGCCGGACGCGGTGGTTTCGGTGAGTGCGCCGGCCCGTTGGTACTACCGGGGGACGGCCCCCATGCGGCGCGTGCACTGGCTGATCACCCGTCCCGAGGGCCGCCTGGTCGGCCGCTACGGCCTCCGTACGCGCATCCACCACCGGGACTGGAACCCCGTACCCCTCTCCCCGGTGGAGGCGGTGCCCCGGATAGCGCCGAGGCCCCTGCTGATCGTGCACGGCGACCAGGACGGCTACTTCCCGGTGGACCACCCCCGGATGCTCGCGGAAGCGGCCGGTGACGCGGGCGAACTGTGGCTGGAGCCGGGGATGGGGCACGCGGAACACGCGGCGGGCGAGGAGTTGTTGCGGCGCATCGGGGACTGGGCTGTCACGAAGGCGGGCTAGCCTGAACGTAGTCACAGCCGGTTGATCGAGGAAGCAGAGAGCAGAGACAGGCAGATGCCAAAGGTCACGGTGCGCTACTGGGCCGCCGCGAAAGCCGCGGCAGGGACCGCCGAGGAGCCGTACGACGCGGCCACCCTCGCGGAGGCGCTCGACGGGGTCCGCGAGCGACACCCCGGCGAACTCGTCCGGGTCCTGCGCCGATGCTCGTTCCTCATCGACGGTGACCCCGTGGGCACCCGCGCACATGAGACGGTACGGCTGGCCGAGGGCGGCACGGTCGAGGTGCTCCCGCCGTTCGCAGGAGGGTGAGCACAGCGTCATGAGTGACCAGCAGCAGCAGCCGTTTGGGCAGCAGTACGACGGCCAGTACGGGGACGGGTACCAGAACCAGGGGTACGACCCGTATCAGCACCAGCACCAGCAACACCAACAGCAGCCCCAGGCGCAGGCCTGGCCGGGGCAGCAGCAGGCGTACGACGAGGCGCAGGCGCAGCAGTACACGCAGCAGTGGCAGGGCCAGACCTGGGAGACGCAGATGCAGGCCCCGGTGCAGGCTCCGCAGGTCGCCCCGGAGGCTCCGGCGCCGTATCTGCCGCCCCAGGGGGCTCCCGCAGACGCCGGATACGGTCCGGCCACGGTCGCGGGCAACGCCCGAGTCACCGACGCGCAGCGGGCCCGCCTCGAGGGACGTTCGCCGATCATCGAGCCGGGGATGCAGCCGGCCGCCCTCACCGCTGTGCTCGGGCTGCTGCTGTCCGGTACGGCGGCCATCGGTTCGTACGCGCTGGTCGTGCCCCTCGTGATCCTCCAGGCGGTCACGGCGGCGGGCTGGTTCCGGCTGAACGGGATGTGGCCGGCCCGGCAGGGCATCGCGCTCGCCTTCCTGGGCGCGGTGACGGCGGACGTGGCGCTGCTGGCTGTGGGCCGCGACAACGGGCCGGCGGCGATCCTCGGCACGCTCGGGGCCTGGGTCCTGCTGACCCTGGTCCTGCAGCTCCGGTCCCACGCGGACCCCGACACCCGGATGTCCGGCCTGATGGCGTCGGTCGCCTCGGCGGCGCTGGCGATCATCGCGACCGGTCACCTCGCGGCGGACCCGGACGCGGTGAGCGTCGGGGCGGCGGCGGTCGCGGTGGCGGTGCTCGCCAGGGCGTTGCCGTTGCCGACGCCGGCCTCGGTGGTCGTCGCTCTGCTGGCCGCGGCGGGCGCGGGGATCGCGGTCGGCGGGATGACCGGGCTGGGCAACGGCGGTGCGCTGCTGGGGTTGGCGGCGGGAGTCTGCGCGCTCGTCGGACACCGGGTGGCCAGCTACGACTACCCGTCGAAGTTCGTCCACTTCACGGCAGGCGTCGCCCTCCCCCTGGCAACGGCGGCACCGGCGGTGTGGCTGGTGGGACGCGCACTGGCCTGAGGGGTTTTCGCCCCCGCCGCCCCTACCCGTCCCATCCTCGGGGGCGCCGCCCCCGAACCCCCGCTCCTCAAACGCCGGAGGGGCTGAAATACCAATGCCGGGCCGGCACCTCCAGCCCGTCCGGCGTTTGAGGACAAGGCCCCTTCAGGGCCGGCTTCTTTCCCACCCACCCGCCCCCACCGTGTCTACAGCGCAGGCCCGCATTTTCAGCCCGTCCGGCGTTTGAGGACGAGGCCCCTTCAGGGCCGATGGGGGGTCTGGGGGCGCAGCCCCCAGGAACGGGATGGGACGGGTAGGGGCGGCGGGGGCGAGGAAACGGTCGGCCCGCCCCCGTCACAACCGATCAACAACCACCCCCACCCCACCCCCCGGCGAAGCCGGCCCCCGGTACCGTCACGAACATGCGTGCACTCCGAATACTCCTCATCGTCGCCGTGATCCTCGGCGGCCTCTTCGTGATCGCCGACCGCGTCGCCGTCGGTTTCGCGGAGGACGAGGTCGCGGACCGCCTCAGGACCAACGAGGGCCTGACCACCACCCCGGACGTGTCCATCAAGGGCTTCCCCTTCCTCACCCAGGTCGCCGGCGGCGAGCTGGACGACGTCGAGGTCGGCATCAAGGACTACGACGCCGCCACCGGCACCTCCGGCCAGAACATCCGCATCGACGACCTGAACGCCCGGATGCGCGGCGTCGAGTTCAGCGGCGACTACAGCTCCGCCACCGCGGCCACTGCGACCGGCAGCGCCACCATCACGTACGCCGAGCTGCTGAAGGCGGCCAAGGCGACCACCGGATCTGAGCCCACGCAGGTGGTCCCCGGTGTGACAGCCACCGTCGTAGGCCTCTCGGACGGCGGCAACGGCAAGATCAAGGTCACCGTCAAGGCGACGGTGCTCGGCAAGGAGCTGCCGCAGCCGGTGTCGGTCCTCAGCACGGTCACGGTCGCGGGCGACACGGTGAACGTGAAGGCGGACTCCCTGCCCAACCTGGGCATCCAACTGGCCGACGGCAGGATGCGCACGGTGACGGACTTCCAGCAGAAGATCGAGGGCCTGCCCGGCGGTATCAAGCTGGACTCGGTCGAGGCGGCGAAGACCGGCGTGGACATCACGGTGAAGGGTTCGAACGTCAACCTGGCCGGGTAGGAGGCGTGAGGCGTCGGCCCGGGACCACCGGCCGGCCGGACAGACGTCCAACTGGCGAGACGGCACCGTCCGTACCGCAGCTGAGACGGCGGGCACACCCCCCACCTCCGCGCCCGCGCTCCCGCAATCACCGTCGCCTCGCCTCGCGTATCTCACATCGCGGACGATCGCGTCTCATCATGCGACACGCCGGTGACATCCCCGGCAATCCGTCCCTACGATCGACGCTATGCAGCGACAGGCGGATCTCACGAAGCGGCGGGCAGTAGACCTGTGCCGCGTCGCCGCCATGCTCTGTCGCCCTTTCTGAGCGGGAGCGCGCGGCGTCAGCGGCGCACCACCTCCCGCATCCCCGGCGCCCTTCACCCAAGGGCCCTCGTGCGCGAGTCGTAACAGGCCTGACCGCCCGCGAGCGGGTACGACCGGATACGACCCCTACGTACCCCCTCTGCTTACAGCACCACCCCGCCGCAACTGCCCCGGAGGAGAAACAGCATGAGCCGCAGCGACGTCCTGGTCGATGCCGACTGGGTCGAGGCCAACCTCGACAACGCCGACATCGCCATCGTCGAGGTGGACGAGGACACGTCCGCCTACGAGAAGAACCACATCCGCAACGCCATCCGGATCGACTGGACCAAGGACCTCCAGGACCCGGTACGCCGTGACTTCATCGACGAGGAGGGCTTCGAGAAGCTCCTCTCGGCGAAGGGCATCGGCAACGACACCCTCGTCGTCCTCTACGGCGGCAACAACAACTGGTTCGCCTCGTACGCCTACTGGTACTTCAAGCTGTACGGCCACGACAGCGTCAAGCTGCTCGACGGCGGCCGCAAGAAGTGGGAGCTGGACGCCCGCGAGCTGGTGGAAGAGGTCCCCTCGCGCCCCGCCACCGACTACAAGGCGAAGCCGCAGAACAAGTCCATCCGCGCCTTCCGCGACGACGTCGTGGCGGCCATCGGCTCGCAGAACCTGGTCGACGTGCGTTCGCCCGACGAGTTCAGCGGCAAGCTGCTCGCCCCGGCGCACCTGCCGCAGGAGCAGTCGCAGCGTCCGGGCCACGTCCCGTCCGCGCGCAACATCCCGTGGTCGAAGAACGCCAACGACGACGGCACCTTCAAGTCGGACCACGAGCTCAAGGAGCTCTACGCCGACGAGCAGGTCGACCTGGCGAAGGACACCATCGCGTACTGCCGCATCGGCGAGCGCTCGGCCCTGACCTGGTTCGTCCTGCACGAGCTGCTGGGCGTGGAGAACGTCAAGAACTACGACGGCTCCTGGACCGAGTACGGCTCCCTGGTCGGCGTCCCGATCGAGCTCGGCGCCAACAAGTAGGACCAGCAGGACCAGTAGTAGGCGAGCACCCCGTACACCCCGACCGGCCTTCCCTCCGGTCAGACCTCTGATGGAGAAAAGACATGTGTGGAGCGAAGGCCGGCGGCCCGGACGCCTCGACGATCAAGCCCGGTGAGACCACGATCCAGGGCCAGGTGACCCGCGACGGCGAGCCGGTCGTCGGATACGTCCGCCTCCTGGACTCGACCGGCGAGTTCACCGCCGAGGTCCCCACCTCGGCGACCGGACAGTTCCGTTTCTACGCGGCCGAGGGCACCTGGACCGTCCGCGCGCTGGTCCCCGGCGGCACGGCCGACCGCACGGTCGTCGCCCAGACGGGCGGCCTCTCGGAGGTCGCGATCGCCGTCTGACACCTGCTGTCCGAAGGGCCGCATCCTGGGGTTCCGGGGTGCGGCCCTTCGCCGTGTACGGGCCTACCCTGGACGTATGTACGCACGTCGCCGGCACGTGTACTTCGCCATGATGGGCACCTGCATCACGCTCTTCGTCCTGGCCTGGGGAGTGGTACGCCTCTGGTCGATGCCGGTGGCCGTAGGCATGTGCGTGGTGGCGATGGTGATCCCGCCGCTGGCGGCGATCGTCGCCAACCGCCGAGGCCCGGACGACCGCTGGTGGGACGACCCGTCCGGCGACCAGAAGTCCGACGAGTGGTGGGACGAGCTGGACGGCAAGAAGCGGCGCCAGTAGCGGGCGCAGAGGGCGGAGAGGGGCGAGGCCGTATGGGCCGTACGAGGGTGTCCACCGTGGTCCTGGACGCGCACGACGCGCACGAACTGGCCGGCTTCTACGTCCGCCTCCTCGACTACGAGATCCGCAGCGAGGAACCCGACTGGGTGCTCATCGGCCCCCCGCCCGGCACCGAGGGCGTCTCCCTCGCCTTCGAGACGGAACCCGCGTACGTCCCACCGGTCTGGCCGACCCGTCTCCCCGGCGACCAGCAGATGATGCTCCACCTGGACATCGAGGTCGACGACCTGGCGGCGGAGACCGCACGGGCGGTGGCCGAGGGCGCCAGGCTGCACGAGTACCAGCCGCAGGACGACGTACGAGTCCTGCTGGACCCTGCGGGGCATCCGTTCTGCCTGTGGACGCAACCGGCCTGAGCCTCATCGCCTGCGGGGGGCGCAGCTCACGTGGCGTGCTCCGCCCGCTGGTGCCTGCGCAGGAGGACGTCGGCGTCCGTCTCCGCGCTGGCGTCCGACTCCGCCTGCGCGGCCCTCCGCAGCGCGGCCACTTCGGCGCAGGTCTCGCAGCCGGCCATCGGCTGGGGCGGGCGACCCACGTCCAGGTAGCCCCAAGTCGCCCGTCCCGCACGCTCGTTGGCCGCCCGTACACCCGCGCTCAGCCGCTGCTCGGGCGTGGCCACGCGAAGCGAGGCGGGATCGGCCTGCCACTCACGCCCGCCGCCGACGGGGCGCAGCATCGCGTACGGGCCGACGACGGCCTGGTACGCGCCGACTCTGTCGGTCTCCGGGTCGTGGACCAGCGTGCCGGGCTCGAAGGATGTCGTCGGCTCGGTTGTCATGGGTGCCGTTCCTTTCATCCAACTCGTACAACTTCTATACGGAATGCGCTGTTTGTACTACTCTGCGTATTCGGGTTCAGGCTGAGCATGACCCATCCGCGACGCCAAAACGCCGCTGACTAGCGGTTGTTCGGCGCCCGGGGGCACAAATTCCACAAATTCCGTGCGTGGGAGTGAGGAGTGCGGTGCGATGCCGTCGAGAAGGGTGATCACGGGGCGCAGCCAGGAGCCCAGGCGACGGTTCGCGGAGGAACTGCGCTTACTCCGGGCAGAGCGCGGGGAGAGCCTGCGGCAGCTCGCGGAAACGCTCGGGTGGGACGCGTCGTTGTTCGGCAAGCTGGAGAGCGGGGCGACGCTGGGGAGCCCGGAGGTGGCTCAGGCGCTGGATCAGCATTACGGGACCGGTGGGTTGGTGCTCACCTTGTGGGAGTTGGCCGTTGGGGATCCGGCTCAGTTCAAGGAGCGGTACCGGCGGTACATGGCACTGGAGGCCGAGGCGATCAGTCTCTGGCACTACGGAGGCAGCACCATCCACGGACTGCTTCAAACCCCGCACTACGCACGCGAGTTGCTTGCAGAGGGCAGCCTCAAGAGCGAGGAACTGGACCAGCAGGTCGAAGCGCGCATCGGACGGCGGAAGGTGCTGGAGGGGGACGATGCATCGCCGTTCCGCGTCATTCTGTCCGAGGCGGTGCTACGGAATTCGCTGCGTGTTCTTCAGAATTGGCGAGAGCAGTTGCAGTACTTGCTGGAGGTGGCGGAGCGGCCGAACATCACTCTCTATGTGCTGACGCACGGCACTGGACTGCACGGGCTGATGGACACCCCTGTGACGTTCCTGCGGTTGCCGGACGGTCACACGGTGGCTTACACGGAGAACATTGTGCGAGGCGAACTCGTCGAAGAAACAAGCCGGGTTGAGGGATTGCAGCGCAGATATGATGCGGTTCGTGACCTGGCATTGAGCCCTGCCGAGTCACGGATGTTCATCTTGCGTACCCTGGAGGACGTGCCGTGCGAGCCATCGATCTGACCAGCGTGACGTGGCGCAAGAGCAGCTACAGCAACTCGGAGGGCGGTGCGTGCATCGAGGTCTCCGACGACTTCCTCGGCGCGGCCGCCTGGCGTAAGAGCAGCTACAGCAATCAGGACGGCGGCGAATGCGTCGAAGTCGCCTCCAACCTCCCCGCCGTCGTCCCCGTCCGGGACAGTAAGGACCCCGCCCGGGGTGCCCTCGTCGTCGAGGCCGGTGCCTGGGCGGCGTTTGTCGGGGCCGTCAAGGGCGGCGCCGGACTTCAGTAGACGAGGGCCTGGGCGCCGTCGGCCATCGCCTCCTGCACGAACACCTGCGCGCCCGCGATCCGTACGCCCTCGATGACGTCCTTCTCGGTGATGTCCCGCCGGGCCGCGCACTGTGTGCAGAGGGTGAGGCGTCCTGCCGCGAGGACCGAGTCGATCAGGTCGGGCAGCGGCGCAGCGTGCGGCAGCTCGAACTCGGCGGCCCGGCCGGGAAGGGCGAACCAGGCGGACTCCCCGGTCAGCCACAGGGACACCTCGACCCCGCTGGCGACGGCCACTGCCGCCACCGTGAACGCCTGCGAGCAGCGCTCGGGGGCGTCGGCCCCGGCGGTCACCTTGATCACGAGCTTCTTCGCCATGGCCGCATGGTAGGCCGGGCGGGAGTCCGAATCGTAATCAACTCCCCTACAACTCTGAGCGTTACTGATGGGTCTCCTGTGCGCGCGGATACGAATTCCGTGCGTCATGTTGCGTGGGGGACGTCTTGGAAGTGCCCGGAGTGGCAGAAGTGATCGACGTGTTCGAATCACTCGAAATACCCGAATTGCCGTCGCGTCGACCCGGCCGTACGACGCTGTTGATCGCCACGGCGGCCGTGCTGGGCCTGGTCGCCGGTACCTGCGCCGGCTATCTCGTACAGGCGGACCGCGAGCCGACCAAGCTGCCCTCCCTGTCGCAGCCGGTGCTCGCACAGGCCAAGGGCGAGGGGCCGGAGCCGCTGTCGGCCGCGCAGGACCGGAGGGTCAGGACCGACGGTGACCTGCGGAAGCTGCTGCTGACGAAGCCCAAGGGGGCGAGGGCGGACGAGTACCTGTCGAGCGGGGACGGCTGGATGGACCTGGCCGACTACGCGGGCGGGTACGGCATGCCGGGCTCAGTGTTCGGCACCCTCGTCGGCTACGAGTTCCGGAGGGCGGCCGTCACCGGCTGGACGACCGGCGACTACGGCGTACAGATCCGGCTGGTCCAGTTCCGGCAGGCGGAGATTCTCGGCGCCGCCGAGTCCGTCGACCAGAGCTATTACGACGATGAGGACGAGTACGGCACCAAGAGCTATCCCGTGCCCGGCACCGGGGACGGGATGGCGTACGTCCACACCGAGTCGGACGAGGGCGAGGGTGACTACAGCGCCGAGGCCCACGCCTGGCGGGGCGACATCGCGCTGGAGATCTGGGTCTACGACTCCAAGCCGATCCCGGGGCAGAGGATCGTGGACCTCGCCAAGCGCCAGATGGAGCGGCTGTGACCGACAACCCCGTAGCCGAATCCGTACCCGTACCCGAATCCGTTGCGGCCGTCGAACCCGCGGACCTGCCGGGGTCCGTACCCGCCAGGAAGCGTCCGCGCCGGCTCGCCGCCGTCCTCGGGTCGGCGCTGCTGGCCGGGGTCGTCGTCGCCGGCGTCGGCTACACCGTCGTGACCGTGGTCGACGCCGACCGGGACGCGGGTGCGCCCGCCTTCACGCTCCCGAAGACGGCGGCCGACGACGACGTCAAGGAGGCGTCCGCGCCCGGACTCGCGGGGGTGCTCGTCCCGTACGGGTCCAGCGGCTGGTACCAGGGGCCCGACCTCGGAGAGTTCGGACACGACGCCGTGCTGAGCGATGCCCAGTCCACGGCGCTGCGCAAGAAGTCCCTGAGCGGGCTGCCCCGTTCCCAGCGCAGGCAGCTGGAGAAGCAGATCGACAAGCAGCACCTCAAGGGCATGGCGATGCGCAGCTACCTCAGCTCGGCGGTGGACCCCGGCGGGGACAACAACGGGGTCTACTCCGTGCGGGTCGCGCTGGCACAGTTCCCCAGCACGGCGACCGTGAGCAACCTCGGGAGATTCCAGCAGCAGTACCTCGACGCTCAGGAAGGCTTGCGTCAGGGCCCGGAGGTCAAGGGCCACAAGAACGCCAAGTGCTTCCTGCCGCCCAAGGCGCAGGACCCCTACGACATAGAGGGCGGTGCGGACGACGAGTACGACTACCGCGCCCTCGAAAGCATGTTCTGCACCGCCTATCAGGGAGACGTCCTGGTCACCGTCAACGCCACGGGCCCCGCTCCACTCGACACCAAGGGAGTCGCGATGCTTCTGGGCACGCAGCTCGACCGCATCGTCGAGCCGGGGGAGGCGGTATGACCGAGCAGCACACCGAACCCGTTTCCACCCCCACCTCCGCCCCCACCGACGAAGCGCAGCCCGCGCCCGTCCTGTCACCGGTCGTGAAGAAGGACCGGCGTGGCCTGCGGGCCGTTCTGCGCTGGACGGCCGTCGTAGCCGTCTTCGCGGCGGTCGGGGCAACGACGGCCTACGGGATCACGCGCATGGACCGGACGGACGTACCGGGCCTCGCGACCGCGTCGGACGGCCGATGGGTGTACCCGGAGATCACCCTGCCGCCCTTGCCGTCCGGCAGCCCCGGCCCCTTCGACGAGGCCAACGCGGCCGGTGCCCACTACGCCGATCTCCGCGAACTCGTGCTGCCCGCGCCCGAGGGTGCGACGGACGACAAGGCGTTGCGCGGCTCGGACGGCTGGCTCGCGCCGAAGGTGTTTCTGACGGAGCTCACCGAGGCCGGGGAGCGGGACTCGTTCCGGCAGAAGCTCGTCGACAACGGGCTGCGGCATGTCGCCGCGCGCGGCTGGACCACGCAGGATGGCACGCACACCCGCGTCTACCTGCTCCGTTTCGGCACCGCCGCCGTGGTGGACGACCTGTTCGCGAGTGAGTTCGCCGCGTTCAGCAGCACGGGCTACGCGATGCGCGGATCTGAAGCGGCCGACGTCGACGAGGCCTTCCCGGCGAAGGCCACCGGGTCGGAGGACATCCAGCACTCCGTCTACGCCGAGTCCGAGCCGTACGGCGCCGAGCAGGTCCGTTACGCCTACCTCGCCGCCGGGGACACCCTCGCGGTGATCATGCAGTCCCGAAAGGGTGAGGCCCTGGCCGTGCCCTTCCAGCAGACCGTGGCCCTGCAGAGCCAGCTGCTCGGCTGAGGGCGGCGCCTTTGACCGTTCCGCCACCTGGCCGAGAGAGCCGGGCCCCGGCCGCGTAAGCTGGGCCCGGCTCTTGTGCACACAACCGATCGTCCGAGGAGCACCCCGTGCTTGAGGCATTCTTCGAAACCCTGCTGGTTCTCGTCGCCGTCGGCGTTCTCGCCTTCGCCGGTCTGACGGTCAAGAAGCTGTACCAGGGCCAGCGCTGACCCCCGTCCCGCAGACCCCCGTCGCCAGGAAACACCGGAATCACAGGAACCGTCGCTCATGATCGAGATCCCGTCCGACCTGCACAAGGACCTTGTGCCTCTCGTCTTCCTGCTCGGCGAGTGGGCCGGCGCGGGGGTCTATGACTTCCCCGGCGACGAGAAGTGCAACTTCGGGCAGGAGGTCACCTTCACGCACGACGGACGTGACTTCCTGGAGTACCGCTCCCACACCTGGGCGCTGGACGCCGACGGCAACAAGGTCAGGCCCCTGGAGTCCGAGTCCGGCTACTGGCGCATCGACGCCGACCGCAAGGTCGAGGTCGTCATGGTCCGCCAGGACGGTGTCGTCGAGGTCTGGTACGGCGAGCTGGCCGCCAAGAAGCCGCAGATCGACATCGTGACCGACGCCGTGGCACGGACGGCGGCCTCGGGACCGTACACCGGCGGCAAGCGGCTCTACGGGTACGTGCACAGCGACCTCATGTGGGTCGGCGAGAAGCAGACCCCGGACGTCGAGCTGCGCCCGTACATGTCGGCACACCTGAAGAAGGCCGTCACCCCGGAGGACGTCGAACGCTGGGCCAAGGCCCTCCCGGACGACATGCCGGACGACGGCATCGCATTTTTTAAGTAGACCTAGACTGGGCGGTGTGGTGAGCACCGACTGGAAGAGTGATCTGCGACAGCGCGGTTACCGGCTGACCCCGCAGCGACAGCTTGTCCTCGAAGCAGTGGACACCCTTGAGCACGCGACACCCGACGACATCCTCGTGGAAGTGCGGAAGACGGCGTCGGGAGTCAACATCTCCACGGTCTACCGGACCCTGGAGCTGCTGGAGGAGCTGTCGCTGGTCAGCCATGCCCACCTCGGGCACGGCGCGCCCACCTACCACCTCGCCGACCGGCACCATCACATCCATCTCGTCTGCCGCGACTGCGACAACGTGATCGAGACGGATGTCGCCGTCGCCGCCGACTTCACCGCCAAACTGCGCGAGGACTTCGGGTTCGAGACCGACATGAAGCACTTCGCGATCTTCGGCCGCTGCAGGGACTGCCTGGCCAAGGGGAGCATGGGCGCCAAGGGGACCCAGGACCTCAAGGAACTCAAGGGTTCAACTACCGAGTCGTAAGCCTCGTCGTAGGCTTGTGCCTATGAAGAGCCCTCTGCTGTCCCTGCCCGGCGCCGTTTCCGCCGAGGGTGTGGACGAAGGTGTCGCCGGCCACTACGGCGAACTGTTCCGCGAGCAGCGCGCGCTCGCCGAGGGTGTCGGCTTCGTCGACCTCTCCCACCGCGGCGTGCTCACCGTCACCGGCGACGACCGGCTGAGCTGGCTGCACCTGCTGCTCACCCAGCACGTCAGCGACCTGCCCGTCGGCCAGGCCACCGAGGCGCTGGTCCTGTCCGCGAACGGTCACATCGAGCACGCGCTGTATCTGGTCGACGACGGCACGACGACCTGGGTCCATGTGGAGCCGGGGACCCAGGAGGCCCTGATCGCCTACCTGAAGTCGATGATCTTCTTCTACCGGGTCGAGGTCGCCGACCGGACGGACGAGTTCGCGGTCGTCCACCTGCCGGCGGGTGCCATCTCCGAGGTGCCGGAGGGTGTCGTCGTACGCGAGACGGCGTACGGGCGGGATCTGTTCCTGCCCCGGGCCGACCTGGAGTCGTACGCAGAGAAGGCCGGACCGGCGGCGGGGCTGCTGGCGTACGAGGCGCTGCGGGTCGAGCAGCACCGGCCGCGGCTCGGCTTCGAGACCGACCACCGGACCATCCCGCACGAGCTGGGCTGGATCGGCACGGCCGTGCATCTGCAGAAGGGCTGCTACCGGGGCCAGGAGACGGTCGCCCGGGTCCAGAACCTGGGGAAGCCGCCGCGTCGGCTCGTCTTCCTGCACCTGGACGGCAGCGAGGTCCATCTGCCGCCGGCCGGCACGGAACTGCGGCTCGCGGACGACGGGCCCGACGGGCGCAAGATCGGGTTCATCACGACGTCCGTACGGCATCACGAGCTGGGGCCGGTCGCGCTCGCGCTGGTGAAGCGGAACGTGGCGGTGGACGCGCGGCTGGTCGCCGACACGACGGCCGCCGCACAGGAGGTCGTGGTCGAGCCGTAGTTCACGTTCCGTGGTTCACGTTCACATCTCGATGAGGACCGTGAACGGGCCGTCGTTCGTCAGGGTCACCCGCATCTGGGCGCCGAAGCGGCCCGTCGCCACCGTCGCGCCCAGGGAACGGAGTTGGGCGACCACCTCGTCGACGAGCGGCTCGGCGACATCGCCCGGGGCTGCCGCGTTCCAGGTGGGGCGGCGGCCCTTGCGGGCGTCGCCGTACAGGGTGAACTGGCTGATGACGAGCAGCGGGGCGTCGATGTCGGAGCACGACCTCTCGTCCGCCAGCATGCGAATCGACCAGAGTTTTCGGGCCAGTTGGGCCGCCTTCTCCTTCGTGTCCTCGTGTGTGACCCCGACGAGGACGCACAGGCCCTCGCCCGTGATCTCGCCGGTCACTTCACCGTTCACGACGACGCTCGCGCCGTCCACCCTCTGCACCACTGCACGCATACGCCCATCATGCCGTGCCGTTGAAGAGATTCTTTTTGATCCTTAAGCCCCTATCTGGGGCCGTTCGGGGGCACTCGGTCACATAGCGGCCACTTGGGGTGGCACGATGCTCCCATTCGCCTGTCGAGGGGACGGTAGAGGCACATGAGCACACCGAGTACCGGGCGGCCTCATACGGCCGCCCGGCCGCCCGCGCAGCGCAACGCAGGTCAGGCCGCTCCGGTCGTTCCGGCCGCTGCGGTCGTTCCGGCAGTTCCGGTCGTTCCGGTCGTTCCTGTCACGGCGATCAGTTCGCTGCTGGCCCCCGCTCCGCCCGGCCACGACCTCACCGTGCTGCGGCTGTCCGAGCTGCGCGCCCTGCGCCGGGACGCCCAGCGCGACGAGGCCGACCTCAGTTACGTACGGCGGCTGCTGCAGGGGCGCATCGACATCCTGCGGGCGGAACTGGCGCGGCGCGGGCCCACGTCCGTGGTCGCGGTGGGGGAGGGGTCGGTCGTCGAGCGGCTGTCGGAGATCCTGACGGACGCCCCGGCCCGGCACCGGTCGTCGGCGCGGCACGTGACGCTGGGGACGCCGCACAGCGAGGAGTACGGGCAGCTCGCGGCGGAGATGCTCGCCGAGGTGGAGCTGTCGGACCTGGACGCACGGACGGACCCGGAGCTGACGGCGGCGATGGGCAGGCTCGTGGGGTACGAGCAGCAGGTCTCCCAGCGCCGGCAGGGGTTGCAGCGGACGGCGGACGACTGCAGCGGGGAGATCGCCCGGCGGTACCGGGACGGCGAGGCACAGGTGGAGGACCTGCTCATCTGACCCGGAGTGGCCGGGGCTGCCGGGCGGGAGAAATTCGCGCGACACCCTCCGTACCCTCCCCCTAGCCTGAATCCATGACCCCCCGTGCCGACATCGACATACGCGCCGTCAACGAGGACGGACTCCGGGAGTGGACCAGGGCCCTGCAGACCGGGTTCCTCCGGTCGCCCGAGGTCACCGACGTGGGGCTGGAGGCGAACCGCGGGGCGTTCCGGCCGGGGCGGTCCCTCGGCGCCTTCGACGGCGAACGATGCGTGGCGACGTTCCGCTCGTTCCCGCAGGAACTGAGCGTCGGCGGCGGTGCGACCGTCCCCGCCGACGCCGTCTCGAACGTCACCGTGTCGCCCACCCATCGCCGCCGGGGCATCCTCACCCGCATGATGGCGCGGGACCTCGCCGCCGCGAAGGAGCGCGGGGACGTCGTCGCCACGCTGATCGCCGCGGAGTACCCGATCTACGGACGGTACGGCTTCGGGCCCGCCACCTCGACCTCCGCGTGGACGATCGACGTCCCGCGCGCCGGCCTCGACCCCCGCTGGGCGGGCCCCGCGGACGGCGGTCGTATCGACCTCGTGGACGCGGCGGACGTACGGAAGCTGGGGCCCGAGCTGCACGCGCGGCTCGCCCGGCAGCAGCCGGGTGCCGTCAGCCGTGACGAGCGCTGGTGGCAGGTCAACACCGGGGTGGTGCGGTACGGGGAGTCCTGGGACGAGCCCTTCTACGCCGTCTACCGGTCGGCGGACGGGGAGGTCGACGGGCTGGTCTCGTACGAGGCCGACGACAAGTGGGACGCCAAGCAGCCGCACGACACCGCCGACGTCAACTGGCTGATCGCCGCGACGCCGGGCGCCGAGCGCGCCCTGTGGCAGTACCTCTGCTCGATCGACTGGATCACGAAGGTCAAGACCGGCTGGCGTGCCCCGGACGACCTGCTCCCCTTCTTCCTGCCGGACCCGCGGGCGGCCAGGCTCACCACGCACGCGGACTGGCTGTGGGTGCGGCTCCTGGATGTCGTACGGGCCCTGGAGGCGCGTCCGTACGACGGTCACGCGGCGGGTGGCGGCGGTCGCGGACTTGTCCTGGAGGTCGTCGACGAGGCCGGCTTCGCCGGCGGGCGGTACCGGCTGGAGGTGTCGCCGGAGGGTGTCGGTTCGTGCACGCCCGGTGTACGTGACGCGGCTGAACTCACCCTGGATGTACGGGAGTTGGCGGCTCTGTGGCTCGGTGACGAGTCGGCGGTGCGGCTGGCCGCGCTGGGTCGGGTGCGGGAGGAACGAGCGGGCGCCGCCCGAATGGCCGACGCCCTGCTGCGTACGTCCAGGCGGCCGTGGTGCCCGGACATCTTCTGATCCGACCTCGATTCCGGTCGTGATGGCTGCCGAGCTCCAGGCTCCCCTCCGGAAGAGAGTTCGGCCGCCAACCTGTGGAAGGTTTCACCATGTTGTAGAAGTTGGTCACCAACTTCACTGTACTTATCTCCACTTGGAGGCGTCTCATAACCATCTTCACTTGAACTCCACAAAGATGGCAAGAAGTTGTAGTGTTTGGCTGTGGAGCCTCAGACGTCACACCGTGACGTGGCCAACGCCCTGCGCACCCGGATCAGGAGCGGTGAGCTGCGGCCGGGTCAGCGCATGCCCACCCAGGCCAGGCTGGCCCAGGAGTTCGGCGTCGAGCGAGGTGCCGTACGGCGGGCGCTGCGCATCCTGCACACCGAGCGGCTGCTGACCAACGTCAGCAAGGGGAGTCCGGCGACGGTCGCCTCCACTCCCGGACCGGTTCCGACCGGCGGCCCCGCCGCCCTGCCGCTGCCCACCACCGTCGGCCTCGCGCCCCGTGTCGCGGCGGCCTTCGCGGTGCCGCACGTGAAGATCGACGCCCTGTGTCTGACGTCCGTCTCGCTCACCCTCGCCATCGGGGAACCGCTGCGCCAGATCCACGCCGGAGAGCTGAATCCGGCCAGGATCGACGTCCGGGTGCTGATGCCGAGCCGGGACATCGACCTCGCGTTCCCGGCGCCGGTGGAGCTCGCGGACGGCTCCCCGGCCGGGGCCTCGGCCACGGGCCGGCTGCAGCGCCGCTGGCTGACCCATCGCAACGCCCAGGGGCAGGTGCTCCGGCACAACCTGCTGGCCCTGCGCGGCACGCACGGTATCGACGTGCGCGTCTCCTTCCGGGCCCTGCCGTTCACGCCACCGGTGAAGCTGTACCTGCTCAACGGGGCGGAGGCGCTCTTCGCGTACTACACGCTGAAGAGGCGCGAGGCGGAGATCGACCACGAGCAGGTGGAGATGTACGACGCCGAGGGTGTCCGGTCGATGCTGTTCGCGTTCGAGCGGGGCGCCGGGCTGCGCGACACGACGTTCGTGGAGCAGTCGCACCTGTGGTTCAACGCACTGTGGGAGACGATCAGTTCGGAGCTGGTGCTCACGGACTGAGGTCTCCCACGATCGGCTGTCACTGGTGCCGGCACTGTCACAGGGCGGGCCCCGTGACGAGCAGGGCGAGCACGACGGCTCCGATGGAGCTGATGGTCGGGTTTCTGGCCTTGATGCCTATGGTGAGCAGCGTCAGGCCGACGACGCCGGAGGTGCCGTACTGCCAGCTGACGAACTGCTGGAAGCCGGTGATGAGGACGGCGGCGAGGAGAGCGATGGCGGGCATGGTGGTTCCTCCTTCAGGGCGTGTCCGGAGCGGTGTCACAGAGATGGCAGACAAGAGACGGAACTTCTGCCAACTTCACCAAGTTGGTAACCAACTCTGATTAAGTTGTCCCCACTTGGGCACTACTCATAAACAACTTTCGAACAACTCCCCAAAGATGGGTTGGAGTTGTAGCGTTTGGTCGTGACTCAGGAGAACGGGACAGTGAACGGCAGCAGAAGACAGTCGCCCCAGGAGATCGCAACCGCCCTGCGTGACCGCATCCGCACCGGCGATCTGCGACCCGGCGACCGTCTGCCCACTCAGGCGGACCTGGCCGAGGAGTTCGGCGTCGAGCGAGGTGCCGTACGGGAGGCGCTGCGCATCCTGCACGCCGAGCAACTGCTCACCAACGGCGGCAAGGGCAGCCCGCCGCGCGTCGCCGAGGCGCTCCCGCCCCGGGAGGGCCCCCAGCCGACGATGGTGGGGCTGGCGTCGCGGATGGCGGAGGCGTTCTCGGCCTCGCATGTCCGTCTCGACGCCGCCTGCCTCACCGCGGAGACCCTGATGATTGCTGTGGGCGAGCCGGTCCGGCTGATCCACGAGGGCCGCATCCGCCCCCAGTCGATCGACGTACGCATCCTGCTGCCGTCCCGGGAGATCGCCCTGGCCTTCCCGGTGCCTGTCGAAGGCCGCACCGAGGACGACTCGGTCCACCAGCGCTGGCTGGCCCAGCGCAACGCCCAGGGCCATGTGCTCCGGCACAACCTGCTGGCCCTGCGCTCGTCGCACGGCATCGACGTACGGGTGACGTTCAGGGCGCTGCCGTTCACCCCGCCGGTGAAGCTGTACCTGCTCAACGGGACGGAGGCGCTGATCGCGTACTACATGATCGCCCGCCGTGAGGAGGCGGTGGAGAGCGGGGTGACGCTCGACATGTACGACACCCTGGGTACCGAGTCGCTCCTCTTCTCGTTCGAGAAGGGTGCCGGGGAACGGGACACGGCGTTCGTCGAGCAATCCCAGAAGTGGTTCGACGCCCTCTGGGAAACCATCACGACGGACCTGACACTCTCCTAGTGACCTCTGACGCGACACAGACCCATGCGGCACAGACCCAACAGGCGACCGCCAAGGACGATTCCGTGACCGAGAACCTGCGGGAAGTGATCGCTCGCGCACGCTTCGTGCTCTGGGACTTCGACGGCCCCGTCTGTCGCCTGTTCGCGGGCCATTCGGCGGAACGGGTGGCGGTCGACCTCGTCGAGTGGCTCGAAGGGCGGGGCCTGCACGGTCTGTTGACGGAGTCGGAGCGCGAGTCCCTGGATCCGCACGTCGTGCTGCGCGCCGTCGACCGTCGGCACCCCGGGAGCGACCTGGTGGACGAGCTGGAGAAACGTCTCACCCAGGAGGAACTCCGAGCCGCGTCCCTGGCGATGCCCACCCCGTACGCCGACCCGCTGATCCGCACCTGGGCGGCGGTGGGCTCCCGTCTCGCGGTCGCCACCAACAACTCCCCGCTCGTCGTCCGCGAGTATCTGGCCGGCCGTGGTCTCGCCTCGTGCTTCGCCCCGCACGTGTACGGCCGTACGCGGGAACTCCACCATCTGAAGCCCCACCCGCACTGTCTCAACCGCGCGTTGAACGCGATGGGGGCGGCGCCGTCGTCCGCCCTCATGATCGGCGACACCCCCTCGGACTACCTCGCGGCACAGGAGGCGGGTGTTCCGTTCCTCGGCTACGCGCGTAACGGGCACAAGGAGAAGCTGCTGCGGGACGCGGGTGCCGAGGAGGTCGTGGGTTCGCTGGAGCCCCTGCTGAAGGTGCTCCGAGGTCAGGCCTGAGTCATCAGCAGGGTGAACACCACTGCCGCGCCGACGGCCAGGCCGGTGTGGCGTGCCCTGATTCCGACGAAAATCGCGCTCAGCAGGATCAGGCCGGTGAGCCCGAGCCGTAGCTGTACCAGCGTGCTCAGCATTAACTGGCATAACGCACACAGCACTTGAAGAAGAAGCATGTCCCCCACCCGCACCTTCCGCAGCGGTCAATCACGCAACTTGCCGTCCAATTGGACTGGTTGCCTTCGGGATTGGTCTTCCCGGGTGGGGAGATCCCTTAACTTCCCAGCTCAACAGGTTGGTTGGTTGACGCAAATTGGTGTGGCGGCGGTCCGGAAGAGGTACGGTCGGTGTGTGGGTGAGCAACAGGACGGTCAGCGTGTCACCGAGGGCGGCGGCAGGGAGTTCGAGCGGATCCTCGCCGAACTGCTCGGCCGTATGTCCGTCACCGACGGGGAACCCGCCGTCTACGCACTGGGATCCCTGCTGCCACCGCAGCGTGAACTCGCCCAGGAGTTCGGGGTGTCGCGGGACACCGTCCAGCGGGTGCTGCGCGAGCTCACCAGGGAGGGGCTGATCGACTCCCGGCAGGGCAGCGGCTCCCGGGTGATCGCCGTGCCGGAAACCGGGCGGGCTGCCGGTGCGCAGCCGACGCCGGGCGGCGCGCAGCCGGTGGGCGCGGCACGGATCGCGCGTCCCGGTCGTACGACCCTCGCCCCGCACATCCGTGAGGCGTTCACGAAGCCCCAAGTCACCCTGGACGTCTTCACGTTGACGTCCGAGTCGCTCCAGGGCCACATCTGGCTCCAGGCGGAACGGATCAGGACCAGGGAGATCGCCGCCCCGCAGAGCATCGCCCTGCGCATGCTGCTGCCCACCGACGATCTGCAACTGCCGTATCCGCGGGCTGTCGGCGACGCGGCCGACACCCGCCCCGTGGACCGGCTCCGGGCCATCACCAACCGGCACGCGACCTCGCTGCGACACGTGCTGGGCACGCTGCGGGCGGAACGGCTGGTGGAGAACGTCGAGGTGGAGATCCGGCGGGTGCCGATCGCCCCGGTGTTCAAGCTCTATCTGCTCAACGGCACGGACGCGCTGCACGGCATGTACGAGGTGACCGAGCGTCCCATCGTGCTGGAGGACGAGACGAAACCACTCGCGGCGATCGACGTCATAGGCATCGGCGCCACCCTCATGCACTACGTGCGTGGCGAGGCGGGCCCGAATGCGGGCGGTCCCGATTCCGGCGGCCCGGATTCAGGCCGTCCCGATTCCAGTGGTCCCGAATCCCCGGGATCGGTGTTCGTGGAAAGTATGCAGTCATGGTTCGACTCGGTCTGGAAATACCTCGCTACGGACTAATCGCCCGCGAACTGTTCCACCACGCCGATGACCGGCGCGTGCGAGGCGACCACGAAATCGGCGCCCCGGCGCAGCATTTCGCGGGCCCGGTCCTCGTACGGCGTGAATCCGAGAAAACGCACTCCGGCCTTTTCTGCAGCCGTCAGGTCCGTCAACTGATCGCCGATCAGTAGGGTTTGCGCGGGTTTCGGATCACCGAGCAGGCGTAACGCCCGCAGGATCGAATCCGGATGGGGTTTCATCAGCCGGGGATCGTGCGGATCGCGTCCGCAGACCGCTGTGAAACACCTCAGCAGGTCTACCCGTTCCAGGTGTTCTCGTACGGGACCTTCCGCATTGTTGCTCACGATCGCCAGGGGCTTTTCCAGGGCGTACAGCGCTCTGACGAGACGGCCGGCGTCGGCTGTCTCCGCGGCTGAACGCACCGCGGTGTACTCGTGCCTCTCGACGATCTCGTCCGCCCAGTCGAGCGGCCCGGCGAGCGCGGGTGCGTGCCGGTCGGCCATCGCGGCGAGCAGGAGCAGGACGCCGTGCGAGTCGTCGCAGTCCCGGACGTCGTCGTCCAGTTCGGTTCGCGGCCACACCCGCGCCGCCCGGGCCTTGACCTCGGCGGCGATGTGCGCGGTGGAGGCTCCGCCGAACAGGTCGCAGACCGGGCCGTCGAAGTCGACCAGTACCGCGTGTGTGTCGCGCAGCAGGGTGCGCAGACGGTGCGGGTCCTGGGCGCGGGGGTCACCGGGGGCGCCACTCATGAGTCTCCTCGTTCGTCGGAAGGTACGGCGGGCGCGCACCTGGCGCTCAATCGCCCGGTGCGGTCGGGAGAATCGCTTCTGGCAACATGCTGAATCACGGAGGAGTACCGTGCATCACTCCTCCACCATGGCTGTGGGCACTGCGGGTTCAGTGGTGCACAAGCGTTGGTGCGGGTCACAAGGGGTGCCAGGAACGGGCCCCAGGGGTTCCGGTGGGGTGAACCGGGTCATCCCAGGTCCTCACGGGTCCTCAGGCAAGAGAGCGGGCGATGTCAGCCGAACGAGTGTCTCCGGCTCCGGAGCGAGCCGCCGGTGCGGGCCGTACGGGTGCCGCCGAACCGGCCGATGGTGCCACCGAACCGGCCGATGGCGCCGTACGTGTGGTCGAGGAGACGCTCCAGGGCTATCACCATGTGACGCACGTGATCTCGCTTCCCGGGGTGGCCGCGGACGGCCGCCGACTGCGCGGCAAGGTGCGCGAGCCGCGCAGCAACCTGCTCTGGTTCGACCGGCGTTGCTTCCTCTCGGAGGAACAGCTGCTGGCGGACCTCCAGGGACGCGTCACATGGATTCCCGAGCTCATCACGGCCGGGGACATGCGGCTCCAGCGGTTCATCGAGGGCCGCACGCTGGGCGCGCGCCATCGCTCGGGCCAGCACGTCCCGGACGAGCTGGTGGACCAGATCCTCGAGCTCTTCGGGGAGTTGCTAGCCATCACGGCGAAGACTCTCCCCACGAAGCGCCGTTGCGAGCCCGAGGACCGGGCCACGGACCCCGACAGCTCGGAATTCCTGGAACGGCTCATCGCCTTCGCCGAGGACCGCGTCTACCGGGACAACCTGGCGGACTTCGCGTCGCTCTTCCACGCGCTGGGTGTCGAGGCGGACTCCTTCAAAAGGCTCAGAAAGAACGTTTCTGACCTGACCGAACGTCCGTTCTGCCTGCTCCACGCCGATCTCCACAGAGAGAACCTCGTCCTGGACCCCGACGGCCGGCTCTGGACCATCGACTGGGAGCTGGCGATGTTCGGCGACCCGCTCTACGACCTGGCCACCCATCTGTACCTGATGCGATATCCGCGAGAGCAGCAGAACTCCCTGGCCGAGCGCTGGAGTTCACTCGCCGAGAAGATCAGGCCGGGCAGCGCGAAGAACTGGGAACAGGACCTCCCGAAAATCATGGACTTCAAACGGGCGCAATCCGTGTTCACGGATTCTATCCGGGCGACCCAGATTCTGGTTTCCGGTACGAGGTTCAACTGGACGCAGCTCTATCGCGAGGCCTCGAAAGTGCACAAGGCTCTGGTGGGTGCGGAGGATCCGCTGGGGCTCGCAGACGTACCGACTATTCGGGATGTCATGAAAGCGCTTGTGCGCTGGCACCGGGAACAAGGTGGGAGGAAAAGGGAAATCCCCTTCTCCTGAGCTCGTTCGGGTGACTTCGGCATCATGGTGCTCACGCGTGGTCTATCGTCGGTGGCCACTCGTTCGAAGCGCTGAGCACAGGACTTCCATGGGCGCACATTCAGCCCGGCGGCCCACCGTGTACCGCCAGTTCGTGGAACTGGCACGTAAAACCGGGACGCTGTACAACGGGCAACACAACGACAACTTCGTTCTCCCTCTCACCCCGGCGATGGCCCGGCTCGTACCCCTCGTGGAGGGGACAAAGGTCATGGTCCGGATACCCAGGTCGGACGTGCCCCGCGTGACGGTCAAGACCTGGCCGTTCGAGGAGGCCGCGATCCTCGTCGCCATCAGGGACTTCGTGCCGGGCGCGCCGACATGCCTGATGGAGGACTGGGGGCAGTCCGAGCTGTACACCTTCGCGCCGGGCCAGCCGCTGTCCGCGTTCCACCACGACGACTGCGCCGTCGACAGGGAGTTGATCGCGGCGATGACCGGCGTGATGGCGCGGCTGGCGCTGGTCCCATGCGACGCACTGCCCCGGCTGCCTGGCAACTGGCCTCAGGACGGCGACAGTCGGGGATTCCTGAGGCATTTCGCCGGTCTCACCGACCAGGAGGTCCGGTGGCCCAACATGCCGGAGCACGGCCCCCTGTTCCGGGCGCTGGGCGTCCCCCCGGACGGGCTGGCGACGCTGGCCGCCCGGCTGCCCGACATGACCTCCCGCCCGTACAGCCTGCTGCACGCCGATCTGCACCGCGGCAACGTCGTCATCCCGTACTCCGGCGACCCGTCGGTGCTCGTCGTCGACTGGGAACTCGCCACGTACGGCGACCCGTTGCACGATCTCGCCGTCCACCTGGTCCGAACGCGCTACCCCGAGTGGCAGGAGAAGGAGGTGATCGACACCTGGGAGGAGGCGATGCTCCGGACGAGCCCCGAGTCGGTGCGCGGGCTGCACGAGGACCTGCCTCACTATCTCGCCTTCGAACGCGCCCAGTCCGTGTTCCCCGACGTGATCCGCGCGGCACGCGACCTGAAGGAGACGCCCGACCGGCAGCACCTCGCGGACGCCGTGCGACGGGTGCACCAGGCGCTGACGGTCGCCGCCGAACCGCTCGCCATGCTGGACGTTCCCGACCCGGAGACGATCGCCCAGGTGCTGCTCCGCTGGACGCTCTACGCGCACGGTGAGAAGGTCGGCGTCGGTCGCGCGACGGAGTCCGTCGACTGGCGGCCGGGCCGCGGCCACCCCTACCGGGACGACTTCACCCACGCCCAGGTCGGCGAGGCGCTCCTCGCGGAGCGTTCGGTGCCGGCGAGCGCCGTGCGCAGGGGCACGGCGTACGCCAATTCCGTGGTGCGGGTACAGGGCCGGCTCACCCCGGTCGTCGTGCGCCGCCGGACCGAGGGCCGCTGCCCCCGGCGCGAACAGGGCGTACTGGCCGAGCACTTGGTGCTCCGGCAGATCGAGCGGGCGACGCCCGATGTGGCGGCGCCGCGGCTGCTGGCCCTGGGAGTGGACGGTGAGCGGGGGGATTCCTTCGCCGTCCACACGTACGTCGGTCAGGGCGACGGCAGCGCACCGCCCGAGCACCCGGTGGACGGCCTCAGGCCGAACGAGGTCGACGACCTGGTCGACCAGCTCTGCGCGCTCACCGGCGTCGACTACCTCGGCCTCGACCGGACGGCCAGCGCCTTGGGCTTCTACGAGCGGATGACGGACCGACTCGTACGCCTGGTCGAGTCGCTGCCGGAGAGGTCGCTCCGCCTCGCCGAGGAGTACGGTCTGCCCGACCCCGGGCACCTTCGCCGCATCCTGTCCCGCTACGACGTCACTCCGCGCACCCCGACCCTCCTGCACGGCGATCTGCACCCCTGGAACCTCGTACGCCTGAACGAGGAAAGGTTCTCTCTGGGGCTGGTCGACTGGGAACTGGCGATGGTCGGGGATCCGCTGTACGACCTGGTCCGCCACCAGCACCTCACCCGGTCCCGTCCGGCCGCGCGGTACCGCATGCTGAGCCGCTGGGAGCGGAACCTGAAGGCGCACTACACCCGCGACTGGCGGCGCGACCAGCCCACCTACGAACGCCTGGAGACCGTCCGTTCGGCGTACGTCGACCTGGACCGCCTGGTCACCCGCACCGACCTGGAGGCACCCAACGTCGACCGGGCGGTGGCGTCGGTCGGGCGGACCCTGGACGCCGCGATGGCAGCGCTGAACCTGGGGACCGGGGGGACCTGGCCGATGGCGAACCCGTATCTGCGGCGCGCGCTGCCGGGCTAGCCGACGCCCGTACCCGCGCGGCAGACATTTACCTGTGCGGGCGGGATTTTCCGGTGCGGGCGCGGTGGTGCGTACCCTCGCTCCCATGGCAGGAACCGGGCTGCGCGAGCTCAAGAAGCAGCAGACGTACCAGAACGTGTCCGACGTCGCGATCGGGCTCTTCCTCGCGAAGGGCTTCGACGCGGTCTCCGTCGCGGAGGTCGCCGCGGCGGCCGGGATCTCCAAGCCGACGCTGTTCCGGTACTTCCCGGCCAAGGAGGACCTCGTCCTGCACCGCTTCGCGGACCACGAGGACGAGGCGGCCCGGGTGGTGCGGGCGGCCGAGTCCGGTGCGTCGCCGGTCGACGCACTCCGTAGGCACTTCCTCGACGGGCTGAGCCGCGAGGACCCGGTCACCGGCCTCAACAGCGCCCCGGGGGTCCTCGCCTTCCACCGTCTGCTCTACGGCACCCCGTCGCTGGTCGCACGGGCGTACGAGTACCAGCAGCGCTCGGAGGCCGTACTCGCCGCCGCCCTCGGCGACACCCTGGCGGCCCGGCTCGCGGCGGGCCAGATCATCGCCGTACAGCGGATTCTCGCGCAGGAGAACTGGCGGCGGATCGCGGCGGGGGAGTCGGTGGAGGCGGTGCGGGGGGACGCGGTCGCGGCGGCGGAGGAGGCGTTCGGGCAGCTGGAGGCGGGGCTTCCGTGGCTCCGGTCGGCGGCAGCGGCGGAAGTGGTGCGGGATGTGAGCAACGCGACCGAGTAAAATATTTAACTCGGTTACGTTATTTCGGTAGGCTGGCTCGAATGACGCCACCCGACGCCCCGATCGGCGACTCCCCGCTCCAGTCCCCGCTCCAGGACTCCCTGCGCCGCGAACGCGCCCATCACGACACGTGCCGTGGCGCCCTCGCCGCGATGATCGACGGTGCCCGGGAGCACGTCGTCACCGGATCGGACGTCTCCGCCTCCGGGGCGGACGCGGAGGTGCTCGGGTACCAGCTGCGCAGCAAGGCGAAGGAACTGGGCGAACTGCCCGAAGGTCCCCTGTTCTTCGGCCGGTTGGACTTCGACGGGGGCGACCGGGGCGGCGAGCACAGCGGCGCGAGCTACCACGTCGGCCGCCTGCGCATCAGCGAGCACCCGACGCGCCCGCCGCTCGTCGTGGACTGGCGTGCCCCCGTCTCCCGGGCCTTCTATCAGGCGAGCGCCCGCGACCCGCAGGGCGTGGCCGTACGGCGCCGGTTCGGCTGGGCACCCGGCAGCACGGGCGACTCCGCCGACCTCACGGGCCTGGAGGACGAGCATCTCGACGGGCGTCTGGACGAGGACGGGGCGGAAGTCGGCTCAGGAGAAGTGGAGTTGGCGGGCGGCGCGGACGGTCTGGTCGCGCGGGAGATCGCCCGGCCCCGGGTCGGACCCATGCGGGACATCGCCGCGACGATCCAGCCCGAACAGGACGACCTCGTACGGGCGGGCCTCGGCGTCTCCGTGTGCGTGCAGGGCGCCCCCGGCACCGGCAAGACGGCCGTCGGGCTGCACCGGGCCGCCTACCTCCTCTACACCCACCCCGGGCGCGTCCAGCGCGGCGGCCTGTTGATCCTCGGACCCAACCGCACGTTCCTCTCGTACATCTCGGAGGTGCTGCCCGCCCTCGGTGAGACGGGCGTCCGGCAGTCGACGGTCACGGACGAGATCGCGGGCCATCCGGTGCGCGCCGAGGACGACGAACGGGCCGCCGTCGTGAAGCACGACGCGCGGATGGCTCAGGTGCTGCGCCGGGCGCTGTACGCACGCGTGGCGACCGAGGAGGTCATGGGCCGCACCAACTCCCTTGAGGTGAAGGACGATTCGTACCGCTGGCGGATCCCGGCGGCGGAGCTGGCGCGGATCGTGGCGGGCGTACTGGCCGAGGAACCGCCGTACGCCGTGGGGCGCGAGCGCGTACGGACCCGGATCGTGAGCCGCGTCCAGCGGGAGGCGGAACGGCGGGCGGGACCGCAGACGAACGCCTGGGTGCGGCGCATCGAGCGGGCGCGGCCGATCGGGGCCTACGTGGAGGCGGTGTGGCCGAGGGTGCGTCCGGCGGAGGTGGTGGCCGAACTCCTGGCGGACGAGGGGGCGTTGGCGCGAGCCGCCGAGGGACTCCTGGGCGAGGAGGAGCAGCGGGCGGTGCACTGGGCGCGGCCGCCGAGATCCGGCAAGTCAGCGCGCTGGTCGGCCGCCGACCTGGTCCTCCTCGACGAGGTCGCCGGCCTGATCGAACACCCCGAGGGATACGGTCATGTCGTGATCGACGAGGCGCAGGACCTCTCCCCGATGGAGTGCAGGGCGATCGCACGCCGGGTGCCGTACGGCTCGCTGACGGTCCTGGGCGACCTGGCACAGGGCACCACACCGTGGGCGGCACGGGAGTGGGGCCCCTTGCTGGCCCACCTGGGCAAACCCGACGCCACTGTCATCCCACTGACCATCGGATTCCGGGTACCGCGAACGGTGGTCGCCTTCGCCAACCGACTGCTGGCCCACCTGGACGTAGCTGTGCCACCGGCCCGATCCCTGCGCGGAGACGGGGAGTTGAGGGTGGTGAAGACGACCGACATCACCGGTGAGGTGCTGGCCGCGGTACGCCGGGCGCTGGCCGGGGAGGGCTCGGTGGGGGTCGTGGCGGCGGACGGCGAGGTGGCTGCGGTACGGGAGACGCTGGGCGCGGCGGGAGTGACGCCGAGCGGGGGAAGGGTCGCGGTACTGCCGGCGAAGGCGGTGAAGGGCCTGGAGTGGGACCACGTGGTCGTGGTGGAACCGGCGGCAATCGTCGAGGAGGAGGGCCCGACCGGACGGGGCCTGCACCGGCTGTACGTGGTGCTGACCAGGGCGGTGTCACGGCTGGAGGTCGTGCACGGGCGGGCGTTGCCGTTCTGAAGGGGGAGGCTTTGAAGGGGGAGGCTGTGACTCACGGACCGTCGGACCCGGGGACCGCCGGGCCCCCGCTCCTCTTCCTGGATGTCGACGGGCCGCTGATCCCGTTCGGCGGCACCCGGGAGCAGTATCCGGACGGCTATCCGACGTACCGGCCCGCCCGGCGACCGCTGCTCCCGGCGGGGGAGACAAACCCCCTGCTGCCCCGGATCGACCCGGCTCTGGGCCCTCGACTGGTCGCGCTGGGCTGCGAGTTGGTGTGGGCCACGACCTGGATGGACGAGGCGAACGAGTGCGTCTCCCCGTGGCTGGGCCTGCCCGCCCTCCCGGTGGTGAACTGGCCGGAACCGGCCGACGACGACCCGCTCGACCCGCCAGGCGCACCCGGCGTGCACTGGAAGACCCGCCCGCTCGTCGATGCGGCCGCCGGGCGGGACTTCGTATGGCTCGACGACGAGGTGACCGACGCCGACCGGCGCTGGGTGGCCGAACACCACCGGGGCCGGGCCCTGTTGCACCGGGTCGATCCTCAACACGGCATGTGCGACGCGGACTTCGTGGCCGTCGAGGAGTGGCTCCAGCCGTAGGGCACACACAACGACCGCCGACCCGCCCCCGACCCGCGGCCCTCGCGCTCAAGCCCCCACATACCCCGCCAGATGCTCCCCCGTAAGGGTGCTGCGGGACGCCACCAGGTCTGCCGGAGTCCCCTCGAAGACGATGCGGCCGCCGTCGTGGCCCGCGCCGGGGCCCAGGTCGATGATCCAGTCGGCGTGGGCCATGACCGCCTGGTGGTGTTCGACGACGATGACCGACTTGCCCGAGTCGACGATCCGGTCGAGCAGGCCGAGGAGGTGTTCGACGTCGGCGAGGTGGAGGCCGGTCGTCGGCTCGTCGAGGACGTAGACGCCGCCCTTGTCGCCCATGTGCGTGGCCAGCTTGAGGCGTTGGCGTTCGCCGCCGGACAGGGTGGTGAGGGGCTGGCCGAGGCTGAGGTAGCCGAGGCCGACGTCGGCGAGCCGGTCGAGGACGCGGTGCGCGGCCGGCGTACGGGCGTCGCCCGCGCCGAAGAACTCCTCCGCCTCCGTCACCGACATCGCGAGCACCTCGCTGATGTCCCGGCCGCCGAGGTGGTACTCCAGCACCGCCGGCTGGAACCGCTTCCCCTCGCAGTCCTCGCAGGTCGTGGCCACGCCCGCCATCATCGCCAGGTCGGTGTAGATGACACCGGCGCCGTTGCAGGTGGGGCAGGCGCCCTCCGAGTTGGCGCTGAACAGGGCCGGCTTGACCCCGTTGGCCTTGGCGAACGCCGTACGGATCGGGTCGAGCAGCCCGGTGTACGTCGCCGGGTTGCTCCGCCGGGAGCCGCGGATCGGGGTCTGGTCGACCGCCACCACACCCCCGTCGACCGCGCCCCGCGTCTCGACCAGCGACCCGTGGATGAGCGAGCTCTTGCCGGACCCGGCGACCCCGGTCACCACACACAGCACCCCGAGCGGGATGTCGACGTCGACGCCCTGGAGGTTGTGCTTCGTCGCGCCGCGGATCGGCAGCTGCCCGGTGGGCTTGCGCACCGCCTCGGCCGGCTTGAGCGCCGCCCGGTCGTCGAAGTGGCGGCCGGTGACCGTGCCGCCGGTCCGCAGCCCCTCCACCGTGCCCTCGAAGCAGACGGTGCCGCCCGCCGTACCCGCGCCGGGACCGAGGTCGACGACATGGTCGGCGATGGCGATCACCTCGGGCTTGTGCTCCACGACCAGCACCGTGTTGCCCTTGTCGCGCAGCCGCAGCAGCAGGTCGTTCATGCGCTGGATGTCATGCGGGTGCAGGCCGATCGTCGGCTCGTCGAACACGTACGTGATGTCGGTGAGCGCCGAACCGAGGTGGCGGATCATCTTGACGCGCTGCGCCTCACCGCCCGACAGAGTGCCCGAGGCGCGGTCGAGGGCGAGGTAGCCGAGCCCGATCTCCACGAACGAGTCCAGCGTGTGCTGGAGCGCGGTGAGCAGCGGCGCCACCGAGGGGTCGTCGAGGCCCCGCACCCACTCGGCCAGGTCCCGGATCTCCATCGCGCAGGCGTCACCGATGCTGATCTTCCCGATCTTCGACGACCGGGCCCCCTCACTGAGCCGGGTGCCCTCGCAGTCGGGGCAGGTGGCGAAGGTGACCGCCCGCTCCACGAAAGCCCGGATGTGCGGTTGCAGTGCCTCCTTGTCCTTGGACAGGAACGACTTCTGGATCTTGGGGATCAGGCCCTCGTAGGTGAGGTTGACGCCGTTGACCTTGATCTTCGTCGGCTCGCCGTAGAGGAAGTCCCGCATCTCCTTCTTGGTGAAGTCGCGGATCGGCTTGTCCGGGTCGAGGAAGCCCGACTGGGCGTAGAGCTGCACGGTCCACTGGCTGTCCGACTTCCAGCCGGGGATGGTGAACGCGCCCTCCGAGATCGACTTGGAGTCGTCGTAGAGCTGGGTGAGGTCGATGTCGGAGACGGCGCCCCGGCCCTCGCAGCGCGTGCACATACCGCCGGTGCGGTTGAAGGTCGCCTTGACCGTCTTCGTCTTCTCGGCACCGCGTTCGACGGTGATCCCGCCGCTCGCCCGGACCGAGGCCGTGTTGAAGGAGTACGCGCTCGGCGGCCCGATGTGCGGCTGCCCCAGCCGGCTGAACAGGATGCGCAGCATCGCGTTCGCGTCGGTGGCGGTGCCGACCGTGGAGCGCGGGTCGGCACCGAGCCGCTGCTGGTCGACGATGATCGCCGTCGTCAGCCCTTCGAGTACGTCGACCTCGGGCCGCGCCAGCGTCGGCATGAACCCCTGGACGAACGCGCTGTACGTCTCGTTGATCAGCCGCTGCGACTCCGCCGCGATGGTGTCGAAGACCAGCGAACTCTTGCCCGAACCGGAGACCCCGGTGAACACCGTCAGCCGACGCTTCGGCAGCTCGATGCTGACGTCCTTGAGGTTGTTCTCGCGCGCGCCGTGCACACGGATCAGATCGTGGGTGTCGGCGCCGTGCGGCACGGGGGCCGCCTGCGAGTCCGTCCTCGGGGTGCTGCTCATCGGGTCTCCGTATCGTCCGGTTTTCCTTCGGGTGATGCCGGCTGCTCCCGAGGGTCCAGCCCTTCGGCTCAGTCCTTCGACTCAGCCCGGCGGGTCAGCCCATCGACTCAGCCCTTCGGCTTCTGCGAGATGCGTACCAGGTTGCCCGAGGGGTCGCGGAACGCGCAGTCGCGCGGGCCCCATCCCTGGTCCATGGGTTCCTGGAGAACTTCGGCGCCGGATGCCCGTACCTTCTCGAACATGCCATCGACGTCGTCGGTGCGGAAGACGAACGACGGCATGACGCCTTTGGTGAGCAGTTCCTGGAGGGCGTCGCCGTCGGCCTGGGAGCGGCCCGCGTGCGGTTCGGAGAGGACGATTTCGAGGTCCGGCTGCGCGGAGCTCCCGAGGGTGACCCAGCGGTGTTCGCCGGATGCGACGTCGTTGCGGACCTCGAAGCCGAGTGCGTCGCGGTAGAAGGCGAGCGCCTCGTCGGGGTCGTTGACGGTGATGTGGCAGTAGTGCAGTGCGATGTCCATGCCGACAACGCTAGGCGGCGGCCGTACCGCCCGCTTCTCGAATCCTGCTCGACCCGTCCGGACCCGGCCCGTTTCTGCTCGGCCGCGTCTGCACCTTCGCCACGCAGGCGGGCATCGCCGTCACGGCGTCGTGCTCCCGGCCGCGGTACACGCTCGGTGTCTGGCCGACGATCTCGGTGAACCGCGAGCTGAACGAGCCCAGCGAGGTACAGCCGACGGTCATGCACGCGTCGGTCACGCTCATACCGGCGCGGAGCAGCGTCATCGCGCGTTCGATCCGGCGGGTCATGAGATAGCTGTACGGCGTCTCGCCGTAGGCCGCGCGGAACCGCCGTGAGAAGTGGGCAGGGGACATCAGCGCGTGCTGGGCCATCGTCGGGACGTCGAGCGGACGCGCGTACTCCCGGTCGATCAGATCCCGGGCCCGGCGCAGATGCGCGAGGTTGGCGAGCTCCTGCGGGTCCATTCCGCGACGGTACCACCGGGCCACCAAAGGAAACCGGGCACCAAAGGAAAAGGCAAGGAGGTCGTCCAGCACTCCTTGCCACTCTCAACATATAGCGCACAGGGGGGCTTGCGGCAAGGCCCCCGTAGTGCCGCAGAATCGTCGGCCGAGGCGGCCGGAACCCGCGAAAACACGGGAATCGCGGGGACAGCAGGGCTGCCGCAATGGGGGTTTCACGATGGACGTGGTGGACGTGGTGGACGTGATCGTGGCCGGTGCCGGACCCACCGGCCTGATGCTGGCCGCCGAGCTGCGGCTGCACGGCGTACGCGTGGTCGTGCTGGAGAGGGACGCGGAGCCGACGCCGGTCGTCCGCTCGCTCGGTATGCACGTGCGCAGCATCGAGGTGATGGACCAGCGCGGTCTGCTGGAGCGGTTCCTGGAGCACGGCAAGCGGTATCCGGTCGGCGGCGGGTTCTTCGCCGCCATCGAGAAGCCCGCGCCCGACCGGCTGGACACCGCGCATCCCTACGTACTCGGTATCCCGCAGACCATCACCGACCGGCTGCTGTACGAGCACGCCGTCGACGTCGGTGTCGAGGTCCGGCGTTCCTGCGAGCTGGTCGGGCTGAGCCAGGACGAGGACGGGGTGACGGCGGAGCTGGCCGACGGCACCCGGCTGCGCTCGCGTTTCCTGGTCGGCTGCGACGGCGGCCGCAGCACCGTACGCAAGCTGCTCGGCGTCGGTTTCCCCGGCGAGCCCACCCGCCAGGAGGCGCTGCTGGGCGAGATGAAGGTGGGCGTACCGCAGGAGACGGTGGCGGAGGTGGTGGCCGAGGTCCGCAAGACCGAGAAGTGGTTCGGCCTCGGGCCCATGGGGGGCGAGGGGGTGTACCGGGTCGTCGTGCCCGCCGACGGGGTGGCCGAGGACCGCTCGGTCCCGCCGACCCTCGACGAGGTCAAGCGGCAGTTGCGGGCGTACGCCGGTACCGACTTCGGTGTGCACTCGGCGCACTGGATCTCGCGCTTCGGCGACGGCACCCGGCTGGCCGAGCGCTACCGCACCGGCCGGGTGCTGCTGGCCGGTGACGCGGCGCACATCCATCCGCCGGTCGGCGGGCAGGGGCTCAACCTCGGCATCCAGGACGCGTTCAACCTCGGCTGGAAACTGGCCGCGGAGATCAACGGCTGGGCGCCGGAGGGTCTGCTGGACAGCTACCACACCGAACGGCACGAGGTGGCCGCCGACGTACTGGACGGCACCCGCGCGCAGACCCTGCTGATGGCTGCCGAGCCGGGTCCGAGGTCCGTGCGCCGGCTGCTGTCGGAGCTGATGGACTTCGAGGACGTGAAGCGGCACCTGATCGAGAAGCTCGTCGGGATCGGCATCCGCTACGACTTCGGCGAGGGCCACGACCTGCTCGGCCGGCGCATGCGGGACCTGACGCTGAAGCAGGGGCGCCTCTACGAGCTGACGCGCACCGGCCGGGGCCTGCTCCTCGACCCTGCGGGCCGGCTCTCGGTGACCGGCTGGGCGGACCGGGTCGACCATGTCGTCGACACCGGCGAGGAACTGGCCGAACTCGACGTACCCGCGGCGCTGCTGCGGCCGGACGGCTACGTGGCGTGGGTCGGGGAGGACCAGGGGGAGCTGCGGGGCCAACTGGCCAGGTGGTTCGGCGCCGCAGCGGGGTGACCGGGGCGCGGTCTTGCGGTGGACCTGTGCAGTGGACCCGTGCGGTCGGCCCTTGCCGTTCCATGGCACACGCCATAAGTTACCGGCAAGTAAGTAGATGGCTCGGCCAGTCCAAGCCCCCCGCCCCCTGAGGAAGCCGCCATGCCAGTGCTCGACCGCCAGGACAACGTCTTCGTTCTCGACCTCGGAGACGGGGAGAACCGTTTCCACCCCGACTGGCTCGCCTCCGTCGGTGCGGCGCTGGACGAGGTGGAGAAGGCCGAAGGGCCCCGCGCCCTGGTGACGGCGGCGACGGGGAAGTTCTACTCCAACGGCCTGGACCTGGAGTGGCTCTTCGCGAACGCAGACCAGTACCAGGACTACGTCGTCTCCGTCCACGCACTGTTCGCGCGGATGCTGTCCCTGCCCGTGATCACCGTGGCCGCCCTGCAGGGGCACACCTTCGCGGCGGGCGCGATGTTCTCCCTCGCCCATGACTTCCGCGTCATGCGCGCCGACCGGGGCTACTGGTGCCTGCCCGAGGCGGACATCGACATCCCCTTCACCCCCGGCATGGCGGCCCTCATCCAGGCCCGGCTGGCCCCGCAGGCCGCACACCGGGCCATGGTCACCGCCCACCGCTACGGCGGCACCGACGCCGCGGCCGCGGGCATCGTCGACCAGGCGGTCGCCGAGGACGCCGTCCGCAGCACGGCCGTAGAACTCGCCCAGGCCCAGGTCAACAAGGCCGGCGACACCCTCGGCACCATCAAGACCCGCATGTACGCCCCCGTACTGACCACCTTGCGCGACACCACGAACCTCGGCTGACGGCGCCGTACGAGGCGACCGCCTGCAAGGTGACCAAGCGCTTAGTATCATGCGTCGGCAGTCCGTGCGACTCCGTGCGACAGGGAGGAACAGACATGCCGATGTCGCAGGCCGAGGCCTTCTACGAGCGGGAGGCCGGTGGCCGATTCGTCCCCACCGCCTACACCCGGGGCCCCTGGGACGCCGGATCACAGCACGCCGGCCCGCCGGCCGCGCTGCTTGCTCTGGCCGTCGAACAACGGCCCGGCGGACGACCGGACATGCGGGTCGCCCGGCTCACCTACGAGATCATGCGTCCGGTCCCCATCCGGCCGCTGAGCGTGGCCACGCGCGTGCTGCGTGCCGGGCGCAGCGTCGAGCTCGTGGAGGTCGCTCTGACACCCGACGGCGGCCGGGAAGCGATGCGGGCGACGGCTCTGCTGATGAAGAGCGTGCCGGACTCGGTACCGCAGGTGTCGCCGGGTCGGCAGGTGCCCGTACCGGGGGCCGGAGCTCCGCAGGCGTTCTTTCCGGTGCCGTGGGATCAGGGCTACCACACCGCGATGGACATACGCTTCGCCACCGGTTCGTTTCTGGAGCCCGGGCCGGCCACAGTGTGGATGCGGATGCGGGTCCCCCTGGTCGCGGGCGAGGAGACCACACCGCTCAGCCGGGTGCTGACGGCCGCCGACTCCGGCAACGGCGTCAGCGCCGCGCTGGACTTCCACCGCTACTCCTTCGTCAACGCCGACCTCACCGTCAGCCTGCTCCGCCATCCGCAGGGCGAATGGGTCTGCCTCGACGCCCGAACGATGGTGGACGGCGCGGGCATCGGGCTCGCCGAGTCCGCCCTGCACGACGAGAAGGGCCCGCTCGGTCGCAGCACCCAGACCCTGTATGTGACCGCACACAGCTGACGCCAGCGGTGCGACGACCCCCGTGGGCGCTGTCACGTTGGTTGACGGTGCATCGGAACTCGGCCGGGGTCATTTCCCACCAGCAGATCAATCTGGCGCGAGCGCGCCTCGGCGTGTGATCACGGCGTCGAAGAGAGTCCAGCCGTCGACCTCTTCGGTCAAGGGATCGTCGGGACGCCATCCTTGGGCCAGGGCTGCGTCCAGCAGGGCCCTGGCGGTGCCCGGCTCGTGGAGGTTCAACGTTCCGCCGACGGCGGTGCCGACCGCGCCGGAAGGCATGAGATACCCGTCGGGGACAAGTCTGTCGGGGCCCGCTCGGAAGACGATGCGGAGACACCCTCTCGCTCTGAACCGGCGGATGCTGAAGGTCTCGCAGCAGTCTTCGTACCGACCGTTGCCCAGCGCTTGGTGGGTGTGACTCAACGACCACAGGAAGGTCTCGCCATCGACCACCAGGCGCCGCGCCTTGCCTTTGCGAGCCATCTGTAGATGGTAGTCACATCCCGAATTCCGTCGTGTCCATGGGGGCAGGGGGCGACAGCGCGAGGAATCAGGTCAGGGTTTCTACGGGGGTGCCCCGCCCACCGCGCCCACCGCAGCGGGCGCGGTGGGCGGGGTGGGTGCTGAGGTGAGGGGCGACGCCGGTGTCAAGCGACGAGGCGGCGACGGCGGTGAGCCGTGGGCCTCACAGTTCGTCCTTGATGTTGGAAGTAACGGGTCGGGCGGCGAGCGCGACCATCAGGACCGCGGCAGCGGCCGAGCGGTCGCGGATGTCGCCCCAGCCGGCCGTGTGGACCCAGTTGAGGGCGCCGCCGGGGTTGGTGAAGACCCGGCTGATGTCGCGCCAGTTGCGGATCAGCTCGATGTAGCGGGCCATGTGGGTCTGGCCGCCGGTGTTGAGCTGACGGCCGAGGTCGGCGGCGATCGGGCGGAAGCGGGTGCCCTCGGAGACGGCCATGATCAGGCGGAGGATCGCGACCGACTTGGTCCTCATGTAGTTCGCCGACTGGCTCTGCGGGTTCTGCCGCAGGTCGAAGATGGCCTGCCGGAGGTTCTGGTGACTCAGGCTGAGGTCCTCCAGCGATGTGTTGGCCGATCTGGCGAGGTCGTTGTAGTTCTCGTGGCCGTTCATGTCGCCGTACTGCCCGAACCCGTTCTGCGTGGGGCTCAGGACGGCGGCGGGTATGTCCTCGGGGTGGTCGCGGCTGAGCGGGATGTACACATTGCCGTACTGGGGCGCGTAGAAGTGCCACCCGACGACGTACATGTCGCTGACTCTGAGGATCAGGTGGACGGTCGCACCGGCTGTCGTCACCGTGAGGTCGATGTACGCGTGGTCAGCGTTGGCGCCCGGGGTGACGTCGACGGCGAGGTTCCGGCCGCCCCGCTGGACGTTCTCCCGGTGACCGCCGTGGGCGTCGATGATGGACCGCAGGTGGCTGATCGTGTGGGCGTAGCCCTCGCCGCTGGCGTCGACGTCCCAGTGGGCGAGGTACCAGGTCGAGGCCGAGAGTTCGGTGTCCTTGGTGTTCAAGGTGAGAGTGCTGGACGCCTTCGAGGACGTCGAGTGCGCATGAGAAGGGGCGGCCAGCGCGAACGCGCCGACCACGAGAGCGGGCACGGCGAGGGACGTGCCCACGCGCTGCAACAGGCGAGAGGCCATGGGAGAGGTCTCCGTTACGTGAGAGAGGGACGGGGTCCGGAATTCCGGATCCCTGCTCGATCGTCAGGGCCGGGAGGTTGTCCCGCGAGCCCCTTCCATCACTCCGGACAATCCCGGAGGCCGCCGTCCCGGCCCCGGGGAGACGGCCTCCGAGCTGCGGTTTCCCCAGCGCTGCCCCGCGGCGGGCAACGGCCTGCGGGCACGTTGTCTGAGTCGTCCGCCCACGCGAGCAGCGCGCGGTCGTAGTCGGCGGACCCTTCCTCTCCGGCGTACGTCCATGGACAAACCCAGCGTCCGGGAGAAGCGCTCCAAGCACGGCGAAGTGCCCGCCGGCACAAGTCCGGCGGGCACTTCGGATCTCAGGGGTGCCGCAACGTGTCAGTGGCAGTCGCTCCACTTGTTGGCGCGCCCGTGGAGGAGGAAGTGGAACTGCGGCTGGTGGCTGCTGTTGAGGACATTGGACGTGCCGTCGTAGTAGTAGTCACGGTCTACGAGGGCCCTGTACCCGTAGCCGCCCCAGTTCTTGGATGAGTGGAAGCCGTTGCCGTCCTTGATGGTGTTCCACGCGAACATGTCCAGCCAGAAGTGCGGGTTGACCCGCACCACGCGCTTGAGGGGTCTCGCGCCGAACCATTCCGTCCGGCCGGCCGGGACGCTCATGCCGACAGTGCGCGACCAGCCGACGGACTTGCCGTAGGACCACGAGTGCTCGAACTCGGCGCCGAGGCTGAGATCGAACAGCTTGCCGATGGCGCGGCTGGCGCTGACGGAGCCGCCCACCGTCTTGGTGGTGGTCGTCGTGGTGGTGTAGCTCTGGGTGACGTTGTAGTTGAGGGGGCCGCCGTTGTCGCAGTTGCTTGCCGACTCGGACCAGGCTGTTTCGCCCCCCTCATACGTCCAGGAGGACGATTCGGGGTAGTAGCAGTGGCCCAGGATCTCGACCCAGTTCGGGTTCAGGTAGGCCTTGGCCGCGCGAGGACCGCCGATCACGTCGTAGACCGGGTACTTGCCCTCGTAGCTCTTGTCGTGCAGTTCGTGCGTGTCGATGTTGTAGAACCACTTGCTCTGGCCGCTCCGGTTGGAGCCGTCCTGGCAGATGTTCGGGAGCAGGTTGTCCCAGTGGCCGTTGAGGTCCGTCTCATTGCCGTTGCCCGTCGCGCTCGCGGTCGGGGCGGAGGCCAGGGTCAGGCCGCTGAACGCCAGGCCGCAGGCTGCGACGGTGAGTAGCCACTTCTTGACAGGGGTGGGGACCATTTTCGAGTTCCTTCGCTCGGTGGGACCAAACGCGGGTGAGGTCGAGTAGGTGGTGGTCAAGGGGGGTGCGAGCGATGTTTCGCGGCCGTGAGTTGTCCGGCAACCCGATTCAAGGGCGTGAACAAACAGGTCAGCGGCGCGTTGCCTGGAGTCCGGCCCGTCGTGTCACGCGCGGGATCGCGGAGGCTGGAACGGCATACGTGTGCCCGGCCCGCCCTGCCCGCCCGGCGCACGGTTGCTCGGCGGGCGGAGGTCACTCCACGTCAGGGAACGCCAACCGTCGGGCAACGCCGCGCAGTGGTCAGTGTGCGCGGGGCGCGTCGCAGACGGGGTGGTAGGGCGCGTCGGGGATGTACAGGTGCCATTGGGCCGCGGTGAGGGTGGTGCCGGTGCGTGCGCAGGCCTGGGTGATGGCGTGGGAGGGGGTGATGGGGTACCGCTGGAGCGGGGTGTGGTCGCTGGTGGCGTAGAGGGTGGCGCTGTCGGGGCTGAAGGCGAGGGAGCGGATCGGCTCGCCGGGGGTGGGCAGGTTGCCGCCGAGGGGTTGTTGGGTGGCGGTGTCCCAGAGCTGGAGAGTGCCGGAGTCGCCGGCGACGGCGAGGGTGCTGCCATCGGGGCTGAAGGCAAGGGCGTCGACGGCTTCGGGGGTGTCACCGAGCGCCGCGGGGAAGAGGTTCGACAGGACGCCCGTACGGTGGCGGAGGGTTCCGTCCCACAGGGCTACGCGGCCGGTCATGTCACCCGCCGCCATGCGGGAGCCGTCGGGGCTGAAGGCCAGGGCGTTGATCTGCTCGCCCTGGCTGAGGGTGCGCCGGGTGACCGGGCCGGACGGCAGCTCGGTGAAGTCCACGTCTCCGGCGAGCAACCGGCCGTCGGGGCGGACGGCCAGGTGGATGCTGCCGAGGTCGTTGAGCATGGCCGCCCTGCTGCGGCGTGCGGTGTCCCACACCTCGCCGCTCCGATGGCCGATGTCGCGTGTCCTGGAGGCCACCAGTGTCCGGCCGCCGGGACCGAGCGCGACCGCGAGGACCGCTGCGGTGGATGACCCGCCATTCACGGGGCATGAGCTGGATGTACTCCTCCGGGCTGAGCGCGACGGGGACGTATCCCGCCGCTGACACCAGCGCGGCGTACTTCTCGTTCGGGCTCAGCGGCCGGTCCGGCATCAGCGGATCGCGCAGCCCGTCGTGCGGTCTGGCCTGCCAGATGACGATCCACTCCTGGAGCAGTTCCTGGAGCTCGTGGATGGACCAGGCCGCCTGCGCGGAAGGATCTTTGCCCCGCATCTCGGCACTGCGTCCTGTGTAGCCGGCCACGTACTGGGCGAACATCGTCGACACCGAGCCCAAAGTCCGCTCGATGTGCGGCCTGTCGGTCGGGGTGTCCGGGTGCGCGGGCTGGAACGAGATCCCCAGATGGCGGCAGGCATTGCGGAAGTTGTCCGAGATGAACGCCTTGCCGTGGTCGCTGACCACCGTCTCCGGAACGATCACCGGGACCGCGGCGGCCTTGTCCAGCCGCTCGTCCAACGACAGCAAGGAAGCGTAGGGGAGCACGGAGCGCGACATGCGCAGAGCGTCGGACCAGCCGGGCCGCACCGGTTCCGGCGTCATCGCGCGGGCCAGCAGCAGCGCGGCATCGACCGCCTTCGTCGACGGACGCAGCACCACCGCAGCCAGAGTCCGGGTGGCCAGGTCGATCAGCCCGGTCAGTTCGCAGCGGTCCACTGTCCCGTCATCTTGGATGACCATGACGTCCAGCGGCGTGGAGTCGATCTCCATCACCTCGCCGGGGCGGGCTGAGTTCAGCTGCCCGAACATCCGCTTCGGCTGCTTGCCCAGCGAACGGCGGGTGCGGGCCGAACCGAAGAGATGCTGCCCGGCCGAGACCGCTTCCAGCAGACGGTAGAACGCCGCCCGGGACGGCATCCGGACCACTCCGGCACCGTGCTCGGCGGCCAGGAGCCGTTCGACGCGGCGCCGCAGCACCTGCGCGGAGACGGTCGGCTCGTCCGTCCGGCTGCCCGCGACCTTCACGATCGCTTCGACCACCCGGGGATCGGCCCGGCTCGTGCCTGTGGCGGGCTTGCGCAGCCTGCCGTCGACCAGGCCCGCTACCCCTTCGTTCTCGAAGCGGGACCGCATCCGGCGCAGCGTGCTCAGCCCTACCGCCTCACCGCAGTCCCGCAGTTCGGCCACCTTGGCCAGCTCCCGCTGCCGCAGAGAGTGCACCGTCGGGTCGTACTCGGCCCGCACCGGGCCGTTGGTATCGCCGTCCGGACGGCCGGTGAGCAGCTCGGTCAGATGCCGCCGCCACCACTCAGCCCGCTGCACCGCTTCCTCCGGCAGGCCCTCCAGCACCCCGGCCTCCGGCAGCGGCGGGCGGCTCAGCGAGGTGCTGAGCACGGTGAAACCCTCCGACGCCAGCAGATGTCCCAGCAGCACGACGCTGGCGGCCTGGGTGTCATCGACCAGCCGCACCGACGTGCCGTGCAGGGCGGCAACCGTGTGCTCCCGCCCTTCGTAGCGGACCCTGTCACCCAGCGACAGCAGCTGCGGACGCGCCGGCATCCTCTCCCGCCTCCTCCGCGATCGCAGACCCCGGGCTCACCTGCGTGGCCGCCGACAGCAGACCGGCCTCCAGATCCACCGCCAGTTCCCGGCGCCAGAGCAGATGGAAGAGCACCGGCAGCACGGCGATCGGATCACCCACCGCGCGGGCCCCCGCCAACAGACCCCGGGGCCGGGCGAATACCGCCCGCAACTCCGCCGCCACCGGCTCTCGCCGCACCCTCGGATGCCGGTAGCCCGACAACCAGCGCAGATTCGCCGCCAGCACCGGATCGAGCACGCCCACCCGTTCGAAACCCCAGCCCACCCGTGCGCAGGCCACCGCCGTGACCTCGAACTTCACCGCATCCTCGGGCTCGATCCGGTCGTCGGGACGCACGTCCAGCACCACACCGGTACCGTCCCGGCGGCGCACGAAGTAGTCCGGGGTATGGCTGGTCCGCCGAGCCCGGCCACCGGACCGCCACGAGAGCCGGAACGGCTGCGACGCCATCGCCACTACCCCCGGATCGGAGTCCAGCCTCAGCAGCTGACCGAGTTCCACCCACGACTCATAACCCACCAACTCGGCACACGTGGCAGCCCAGTACCAGCCGGGAAAATTGCGCTGACCGGGGTACGACGGGAATGTCCGCACCTGCCCGGCCGCCTCGAAACGCGCCGGCCACATCACCTCAAGCGGCCCCTCATACAGGTCACCGCGAGCGTCGACGTACTCCAGCCGAAAGTCCTCAGCCTCCACCAGACACCCCCACCCGGCGCTGTCCATGTACGACGACCGTAGACAGCCAGCCGCGGCAGCGGCTCAGAAAGAGCGAGACAGAACAGCAGATGGCCAAGGTTGACCGAGACACACAGCCAGATTGCTCGGATACACCGAGATTGGCCCGCCTTCAGCGAGACAGGTCACCTACCGTGCTCAGTCACACCTCTTGTGACTGAGCACGGAAGTTGTCACCCGGCAGCTGTCCCGGCCTTGCATTCCGAGACGGCGTGAGCAGGGTTGCTGTCACTGAATGTGCATCTTTCTTGTCACCCTGAGATTGTTTGCGGTCTTGTTGTCACCAGTACCGGAGATCGCCTACGCCGTACGCGGGGCTTCGCTTGTCTGAGGGTGTGGCGGAGAATCAGGGATCCGGCAGCGTACACGCCGAGGCGGCCGACGGTGCGGGGTGCAGGCCCTTGTGGTCGCATTCGTGCTGGTGGGAAGACCTGCTCGTCCCTGTCTCGCTCGGCGCTGGGCGGGATGGGCTCGATCTGTCCGAGGGCTGGACGCGACAGTGGACGGCGACCTGGCGTCACGCCGGGGGCGAGGCGACCTGTCCGGTGGCTGACCTGGCAGCGGCTCCGGTCACCAGGCTGGGGCCGATGAGGGGCTTCACGTGGAGGCGGGATCAGCGCCATCGTCCCGGGCTGGAGTACATGGTCAGTACGGGGCGTCTGCACGGTTTCGAAAGCTTGGAAGAAGCCGGGCTGCTGCTGGCTCTGGACTTCGCCGGCGATGTGACCGAAGTTCTCTCGCAGCCGCTGCGGCTGAGGTTCCGTACGGCTGCCGGTTGGCGCAAGCACACCCCGGACTTCCTCGCGATCAGTCGCCTGGGCATTTGGCTGATTGACGTCCGCCCCGCCGACTTGATCCAGCAGGAGGACCGGGAGTCCTTCGCGGCGACAGCCGAAGCAGCGCTGACCTGCGGCTGGCACTACGCGGTGGCAGCGCGGTGGAAGCCACATGTGTTGGTGACGGTGGACGAGATGTCGTCGCGGCGGCGGCCGCTGGCGGACCCGCTGGGCGTTCAGCCGGGCCTGTTCGCCGGGGCCGGCGAGGGCTTGACGTTGAGGGAGATCGTGACGGGTAGTGCGTTCGAACCGGTCGCGCGGGCTCATCTCCTCCACCTGCTGTGGCATCGCCGTCTTGGTGTCGATCTGAGCAGGCCGCTTGCGGACCGCTCGACGGTCGTACTTGGTTCGGAGGGTTCGTGAACACCGCTCATGCGCTTGATCTGTCCGTCGGCGCCGGAGTGGTGCTCGATGACGTGGAGTGGACCGTTGAACTGCGTGAACCGCACCTTGGACGTGTCCAGTTGGTGGGGCCGGACGGTGTCCGGCAACGGCTGACCTTTCGCTTCCTCGCCAATCACGAGCACTGCCGTTCCTCGTCGCGAACCTCGGAACCGGGTGCGAGTCGAGGACGACAGCCTGCGTCGGTAGGAGACTTGGAGCCCGGCAAGCGCCGACTGGCCGAACTGCGCGCGGCCCATTTGCTGGAGGTCAAGACCGGGTTCCGCAGCGGGGACCCGCTTCGGCCGGGGCCGGGTGAACCGAAGCCCGAGTACAACCCCGAGGCGACCACGCTGACCCAGCGGCGGCTGGCGAAGGTCGCCGAGCTCAAGGCCCTGGCCAGCCAGGAAGCAAAGCTGCTCGGCCTGGCAGAGGTCGGCTACCGGACCCTGATCCGCTGGGAGAAGAACCGCAACCGCTTCGGGCTGATCGGCTGCGCGGACGACCGATGGCTGCGCGAGAGCGGCGGACACCCGAGCATCAGCGAGGAGGTCCGGGAGGCGATCTTCGCGGTGAGGGCAGAGACGCTGCACCGCTCGCGGGTGGACGGCCGAACCCGTGAGGCCATGATCCACCAGTACGTGCGCGAGACTTTCGGGGCGGACGTTGCGGTGCCGAGCTATCACACGCTGCTGAGGGTCTGGAAGGAATGGTTCGGCCCAGGTGGGGCCCGTCAGCGCTATGCGCGGTCGGCGGAACTGCCTACCAAGGCGGGGCATGTGGTGGTCCACCGTCCCGGGCAGGTGGTGGCGCTGGACACCACGGTGCTGCCGGTCATGGTCCGTGAAAGCGTGTTCGGCGACCCTGTGAAGGTCCATCTCACCCTCGCCATGGACGTCTACACGCACTCGCTCTGTGCGTTCAGGCTCACCCTGGTCTCCGACACCTCGGTGGACGTCGCGATGCTGCTGCGGGACGTGACGCTGCCGCTGCCAATGCGGGCGGACTGGGGAGAAGAGATGGAATGGCCCTACCCCGGGCTGCCCGCCGCGGTGGTTGCGGAGTTCGCCGGCCACAAGGTTGCCGGGCTGCCGTTCTTCGCTCCGGAGACGGTGACGACCGACCACGGGTCGGTCTACCGCAACCACCATCTCGTCGATGTCCAGCGCGTACTCGGATGCAACATCCTTCCCTCCCGCGTCTTGCGCCCCACGGACAAGCAGGTCGTCGAAAGAGCATTCGGAAGTATCCGATCTCTGCTGTTCGAGCAGCTGCTGGGTTACACCGGGGTCGACGTCGCCGACCGCGGAGCCGACCCGGAGGGTGATGCGACGTGGACCATCGAGGAGATGGAACACCTGATCGCTACCTGGATCGTTCAGGTGTGGCAACAGCGCCGCCTGGGCGAGTACGCGCCGAGCTGGGACCCGGGCGGGGACCACAGCCCGAACTCGCTGTTCGCCGCCTCCTTCGCACAAGGCGGCTTCGCGATGGAGATCCCCTCGCCCGAGCTCTACTACCAGCTGCTGCCCGAGCACTCGGTGACAAGGATCCACGGTCGGCGCGGTGTGAAAGTCCGCGGACTTTGGTACGACGGCCCGGCCCTCGCCCCCTACCGCGACCAACGGTCCACCCGCGGCGGCAAACACAAATGGCAGTGGATCGTCCACCGGGAACCACGCGACCGCCGCACGGTGTTCTTCCAGGACCCGCTCTCCCATGAGTGGCATCCGCTGACTTGGACGGGGCTGCCACCGAAAGGGAAGGTGCCGGCCTTCGGCGATGCCCGGGTCCGCGATCTCTTGCAGCGCGCGGAGAGGGCCGGTCTGAAGCCGAAGACAGATGCCGAACTCCTGCCACTGCTACTGGACTTGATCGGCTTGCGGACACCAGTCACGCAGTGGCCAACCCGTCTGAAAAAGTCTCAGCGCACCGAGTACGCCCGCGATGTCACACAGGCCGAGGCCGCAGTTGCCGACCAGCTCGCCACCGCACGAAGCGAGAAGAAACCCGTCGTCCGGAAGGCAGAGGGCACAGTCGTCCATCTCCACTGGCCGGATCAGGCCCGGCAGGCAGCCGAGAGCTTGGACGCCGAGCGCCGTCGGCGCCGAGAACAGGCCGGGCCGTCACGGCCCGCACTGCCGCCCCCGCTGGGCGCCAGCTATCGCAAGGGAAACCTGTTCCACCTCCCCGACGAGGACGAGTGCAACGCTGCCGAGCCGGCCATCGGCCCGGACGACAACGCGGAGGGAGAGGACTGAGATGGCAGACAGCCAGAGCGGACCACCGGACGGTGTCGTCCCGTTCCTCCGGTTCGGCCCCTCGCCGAACCGGGTCACCCACGAGGGATACCAGCAGTGGCGCCAGACGCGAGGAACGTTCATCCCGGCCCCAAGACTCTCGCTGGACCAATACCGGGCCATGAGCCCCCGCAAGCGGGGCCTGCACGACCTGCACCGCACCGCGACCCACGTGAACCTGCGGATGCAGGAGACACCGATGAGCGCGCAGGTCACCGCGCTGATGCGGTCCCGGATCCAGAACAACGCGCTGAAGCAGACGCCCGGCACCCGCGACGGACTGATGATCAACGGTGGCGGCTACCAGGGCAAGACGGAAACGGCCTGCGAGACCGCCGCCGAGTTCGAGGACTTCTGGCGCGACCTGCACCACCAGCTCAACCCGAACGCGATCCCCGGCACCCGGGACCTCTTCTTGCCGGTGGCCTACTGCCAGACACCCGTCAAGGCCACACCGAAGGGACTGTGCGAGGCCATCCTGGACTTCTACGGAGCCCCGCACGCCAAGACCCTGCGCGGGCTCATCCGCAACGTCCGCGACTCCCTGCACGCGCACTGCACGACCGCGCTGCTGATGGACGACATCACGCGTCTGAAGATGCACAGAGAGGACGACCAGGACACCCTCGATCTCATCCGCGACCTGATGAGCTTGAACGTCACCCTCATCCTCATCGGCGTCAACATCCCCAGCTCCGGGCTCCTGCGGGAGGGCCGCCACGATCCCCGCACCGGACAGATGGTCCTGTCACCCACCAAGCGCGGAAAGAGCTACAACGACGAGGCGGCCACCCAGACCGAGCGCCGCTTCGACATGATCAACCTCAACCCGTTCCACTACGACACTCCCCTCGGCATCGCCGCCTGGGTCAACCACCTCGCCGGAGTCGAGGATCAGCTGCGGCTCTTCCAGGCCGCGCCGGGCATGCTCACCGACGGCACGATGCCCGAGTACTTGTTCCGCCGCACCGAAGGCATCGTGGGGCTGCTGAAACGGCTCATCGAGGACGGCTGCACCAAGGCCATGGAGAACACCCAGGAGAACCTGACCATCAGCCTGTTCGACGAGATCCCCATCAACCTCGGCAACATCCCCGGACGGGACGCGGCCTCCGGCGAGATCCCCGTGTTGAGGGGTGAGGAAGAGGCCGTCCCGCCCAAGCGCCGCAAGCGCGGCCGGAACACCGTTTTCGACGACCAGGGCGGCCGCCCGGCAGCCGATGCCTGATATTCCTGGCGTCGGTCTCCGGGCCTTGCCGCGGAGCCTCGATCCGCTGGAGGACGAATCACTTCGCGGCTATCTACTCCGGCTCGCCCACCGGTACGGCGCCGCTCCCTCGGAGGTCGCGGTCTGCACGGGGCTGGTCTCTTCGGCCTTGACCCGCAGCACGGTTCGCATCCCCATGCGGTTTCTGCACGACCTGGACGAGCAGCGGCTCCACGCGTTTGCCCGTACCACTCACCTCACGTTCGACGAGGCCCGGCGGTTGCTGACCGCTCCGCTGGGCAGGCGCTACGGTCCGCTGAACGCACGTCTGTTGGCAGAGACCCGCACCCCCGCGGGGATACTCCAGAACAACAGTTGGATCCTCACGAGGACGACCCGGTACTGCCCCAGATGCCTTTCAGGCGACGGGTCCGCGATCCAGGAGCGTCATGGCGGATCCTGGCGGCGGTCTTGGCGGCTGCCTCCCGTCTTCGCCTGTCTGCGGCACCAGCGCCTGCTTCTGCACGGTTGTCCCCGCTGTGGGCAGGACGTCAATGCCACACGTACGGGGAGTTTGATCGCCCGCGGCTCCGAAGCCGGGCTTCACCCCGCTCAGTGCCGGGCCACCCTCCCCGGCACGCGGACGGTCTGCGGCGCCGGGTTGGCCGGCGACGGGGTGGACCGGGCTCCTCAAGCTCCCGCCACGGTCGCTGCGTTGCTGAGGCTCCAGTACTACTTCGACGGACTGCTGGCACCGGACGGACCGAAGTCGGTGGGCAGCTTCGGCTGGATAATTCCTGCGGCCCAGTACTTCATCGATCTTCGTGCTCTGAGCGGGCTGATCTTCATGACCTGGCCTCGCGCCAGGGAACTGGCTGACACGGAGGCCCTGGCGGTACTCGTTGACCGGGAAGCCGAGCGACGGCACGCCGAGTTCGCAAAGTCCCGGGCCCCGATCGGAAAGCAGCGCCGGGCCTCACACCACTACAGCGATCCATCGGCGGACCCGGTTTCCGGCGGCGCGGTGTTCGGCATCGCCGCCCGGCTGCTGTCGGCCTCCGACGAGACCGCGGCCCACGAGGCGATGGCACCGATCATCGACGGAGCCAAGGACCGAGACTTCTCGGTGGGGTACCAGTTCCGGAGCCTCAACGGGACCTCCCACCCACTCAGAGTGGTTCTCCGTACCGCACGCCAGGACAGGAGCGCGTTCCAGCGCATGGGGCAGCGGATCGAAGAGCAGGGGCTCAGCCGGATCAGTTCTGAACTGATCCGGGACCTCGAATAGGCGCGACTGCCGGGCGGATACTCGAAGTAGGCTCAACGGCCTCACCCGTTGTCACGCATCAACTCGTCAGAAGCCGAAGGAGTTGTGCGGTTCGGGGTCGATCCGGAACAACCGGGCCAAACGCCCGATCGCGCCGTCGGCGTGCGGGGTGATGTGGCCCGCATACGCCAGGTCATGCGCCGACATGCCACCGAAGTAGAGCGAACTGAGCGCCGGGATCGTGATGGTCAGGTCCGCCACCTGGCTGGTGGGAACGCACGTCACCGAGGCACCGTCTGCTCGGAGACGCCATGTCCGGTTGTTCGCTGGGCACATCCGGTCGCCGTCGATGGTGAAACTCAGCTCGCCAGGTATGTCGTACGAGCGCTGCGTCAGGGCGACGGGGACGTCGAGAAGGCGCGCCCACAGGTTGTCCGACTGACGGGTGATGCGCATCGCGCGCGGGTTCGTGAGCATCCACCGCAGGGGTTCGTCGCGCGGACGGCCGGGCGCCACGATGGTCTTGGTGAGATCGAAGTCGATCAGCACACTCCACAGGGCGTGGTAGGCCGTCGGATTCGTCGCCTCAAGGGCCTCCACGACGAGAGTTCCCGCGTTGTCCGCCGTCGAGGACCACGGCAGCCGAAAGTTGGCTATGCCGTCCACATTGCCGCACTGGTCGCGGTGGACGAGATACCGCAGCGGTCCGTTCGTGCCGTCTGCTTTGTCGGACAGCTTGTCCCAGCGTCCGGGGAGGGGGGTGAGCTCACCGACGCGGTATGCGCGAACGCCCGCATGCACCACGGGCCAGGCCTGCTTCGCCTGCGCGGCGCCGACCAGCTCCAGCGACCCGGGATCAGTCTCTGTTGGAAGGAGGGTGGCTTCGTGACGGGCCAGCTCCCACCGGACGCGGTAGGTCGCCGGCGAGAACCCGTACCGCCCGTAGATGCTGCCTTCACTCGCGCTGAGCATCGCCAACGGCTCGCCTCGGTCCAAGGCTGATTCGAACATGGCCTGCATCATCTGCCGCAGGTAACCGCGTCGGCGGTGGGTCGCGATCACCCCGGTGGCAGTGACGCCAGCCATCTTGACCGTACCCCCGCCGGGGAGCGTCACCCCGAAGGAGATTGTGGCCGATGCGCCGACGCATGTGCCGTCGACGAACGTCGCGATCGGGTGGAAGGACTCATCGTTGACGTCAGCCTCTGCCCACTCATCGAGCTGCTCCGCGGTCGCGGGGGTGCGCTGCGGGGGCCACGGCTCGGGACCACCGTGCCACGCAGCGTCCGCTGGCTCCCAGCTCGGCAGCCCGTTCGCGAACGGCAATGCCCGGTAGTACGCGGCCATTTCATCTGGTCGTGGCGGGCGGACCTGAGTCACCATGCCGGACATTGCATCCGCCACCACCACCGACCGGCAACCGAATATCGGCCCATGAGCAACGAGAACTCATCGGTAGATCCGGCTATGGGCACTATGAGGCCATGCGTCCGCTGCCCCGCAGCCTCCACCCACTGCCCGACGAGACACTCACCGGCTACATCCTCCGCCTCGCGCACCGGCTCGGAACATCCCCCGGAGCAATCGCCATCCGCACCGGGTTGACCGGTCACCGCAAGGAGAACGCGCTGTTCCGAATCCCCATTCGGCTTCTGCATGACTTGGACCCCGACGAGATCCAGACTTTCGCCGAGGCCACCCGACTCACTCGGGAAGAAGTCAGGCATCTGCTGACCTCCTCGCTCGCCGAGCGGTACGGGCCACTGAGCGGGAAGTTCACCCCGCGCAGGAGCTCCGCGAGGATGGTCAACGACAACCCATGGTTGCTGACCCGCACCCCTCGTTACTGCCCGCAATGCCTCGTCGGAGACGGAAGCGAGATCCAGCAACTTCACGGCGGGTCCTGGCAACGCCTCTGGCGTCTCTCACCAGTCTTCGCCTGCACCAAGCACCGCCGCCTGCTGCGAATCAGATGCCCCACCTGCCGACAACCCGTCCACACGGTCGAGATGAACAGCATCATCGCCCGCCCCTGGGACGAAGACCTGCACCCCACCCAGTGCCGGACAACCACCGCCCCGCGCACCGTCGGGCGCCTCCAACCCGCCTGTGGTGTCCAACTCGCCGAACCCGACGGCACGCTCCCCGAAGACCTACCCGACGCACAGACACTGGAATACTTGCTCGGCCTCCAGCAGCGACTTCTGGATCTCCTCAGCCCGATCGGCCCTGAGACGACACCGAGCGTCGGCTGGCTGATCCCTGCCGCTGACTACTTCGCCGACCTCAGAGCGTTGCTCGGTCTCGTGTTCCTGTCCTGGCCGGCGGCCCGACCCTTCGCCGTGACACCGGCCCTCGCGGAAGCCCTTGACCAGGATGCTGAGCGGCGTCATGCGCGCGCGGCAGTCCTCCGCGGCAGACCCGGCAAGAAGCACAGTTCCCGGCCCTTCACCGATCCACCACTGGACCCGTTGCTCGTGGGGGCAGTACTCGGGATCGCCGAACGGCTCCTGGACGCCGACGACGAAGAACAGGCTCGCGAACGCATGTTGCCGCTCATCCACCAGGCCAGCGGTATCGATCAGGCCCTCTCGCTCTATCTCCGGCGCAAGGACTGGATCTCTTTCCCGCTTCGGATCGTCATCATGAACCACTTCAATCACATGGCTCCGATGCACGAGATCATCGCTCGCGGTCCCGTCCCATCGGACGGCCAGCGGAAGCCGACCACGAAGGGCTACCGTCGCGCCTCCCGTAGCCACCCTTAACCGAGTCGCACAGTGTGACGCTGGTGCGTCAATGGGAAGCAGACCTGTGGGTTTCGCCGGACGCGCCTTCTTCTCACCGAGAGATCATGTGAACGTGATGCTGTGGATCCGCGCCTACGACGGCGAGAGCGATGTCTGGTCGTACTTCGAGCTCGACGACGAGGAATGGGCGCTGCGGCACGTTGAACTGCAAGGACCTCAGCGCCAGCCCGTGACCGCATCCTCGCTGGCGGAGGTCATCGAGATTCGTGACCGCGGTGACCTCGCAGCCATGGCCGCCTACGAGCGGCAGTACGGCGTCCTCGCGGAAGGCACCCTGCACGGCTGGCAAGAAGCGGACGGCGCAGCCGGTATCACCCGCCAAGAATTCGAGTCGACCTGGGCCGCTGCGCGAGAGACCCTCGGCAAGGATCGCACCGAGGAGACGAGTTGATCACGGAGTACCAGCAGAAGCTGCGCGAGCGCTACCTCGCCGCCCCCGTCCTGCCGACCCCGGAGCCGTGGCAGCCGGTGCTGGACCGCAGAACGCCCATCGGGGGCCTCCTCGGTATCGGATTCGCCGTTCATCCCGACAGCGGCCACGACCTCGTCATGGTCGTGTCCAGCGACGGCCACGGACTCTTCGACGCGGTCACCGGCGAGAAGATCGCCCGCGACAGGGACCCTGACCTCGAAACGAGCACTCCCGACGATCACCCGGACCTCGCCTGCCCCGGGCTCGGCCCGATCGCAGGCGCCCCGGTGCGCATCGCCGGTCTCTTCGGCGGCGGCCTTCACAGCACCACACCGGACGGCTGGACCCTGGACGTCGTCAGCCCCGACTGGCCCCACGATCGCGTCATCCTCTCCGCCGACGGCGGGTCCCACAAAGGCCCGGCGGGAGGGACGTGGTGGCACATCTTCCACTCCGAGTACTCGGAACTCCGCGCAGCCGGGTTCTCTCCCTCCGGCCTGACCCTGGCGGGCGCCACCAGTAGTGACCTCACCCTCTGGACCCGACCTGAGCTCCACTTTGACGACTGAGCGGACAACGGGACCGCACGCGAGAGGACGACAGATGGACCGGGCGGAACTCGCCGAGATGCTGGGCGACCAGACCGCGGCCTGCGAACCCGCTAGATCGGCGCTTCTCGACGGAGGCGACTTCGTCGTATGGGACGGCCGCGTTCCCAGTCAGCAGCTTGCTGGCATCTACGCGGCTCGCCTCCGACGGGCAAGGAAGCGAGGTACTGAGACTCTCGCCTTGCCGTCCACCGTCGACATCCTCACCCAGCTCGAAGCCGCTCAGGTCAGGATCGGCTGCATCTTCTCACCGGACCGGACGTGGGCCTTCATGCTCTTCCTCGCCGACGACGCCAGCGCAGTCCTCGCCTGCACGGGAGTCCGCCAAGCCGAGCGGTGACAGTTGTCCTGCTCAAGTGACAACTATCTTGCTCAGTCACACCTCTGGCCCACAGTGGTGTAGCGCACTATTGCAAGCAGGCGCTTGCAATAGTTAGCAAGGGTGGGGCAAGGTAGAGGCATGGCAACGCTCAACGTCGGCAATCTTGGTGAGTACCTGCGCGATCAGCGGCGCACCGCGCAGCTGTCCCTCAGGCAGCTCGCCGATGCCGCCGGGGTGTCCAATCCGTATCTGAGCCAGATCGAGCGCGGGCTGCGCAAGCCGAGCGCCGAGGTGCTGCAGCAGGTCGCCAAGGCGCTGCGGATCTCCGCCGAGACGCTCTATGTGCGGGCCGGGATCCTGGACGCCGAGCGGGACCGGGAAGAGGTGGAGACGCGTGCCGTCATACTCGCCGATCCCATGCTCAGCGAACGGCAGAAGCAGGTGCTGCTGCAGATCTACGAGTCCTTCCGCAAGGAGAACGGGTTCGAGATCGCCGATCCGGGCAGCGACACAGCCGCTACGGACGTTCCTGTGCCGGACGTTCCGAGCGGTGCTCTCAGAGACACCGGCATAGGTGCCGATATAGGTACCGAGATAGGCACCGGCAGCGACGCCGACCCGCAGCAGACGGCCAGTTGACGTACCGGATGTACCAGACGTGATGGGTGCACCCGACGTTACGGACGCACCCAGCGCCCTGGGCGCGTCCGTCAAGACCGGCCAGCCGTACGCGACAACCCAAAACCCTCAGCCCAAGCAACACGGGAGGACCATCACCATGGCCATCACCGACGACCTGCGCAAGACCTTCAGCGACCCCACGCCGTTCTACTTCGCCGCCGGCACCGCCGACCTCGCTCTCCAGCAGGCCAAGAAGGTGCCCGGTCTGGTCGAGCAGCTGCGTGCCGAGGCGCCGGCCCGGATCGAGGCCGTACGCGGCACCGACCCGAAGGCAGTGCAGGAGAAGGCCGCCGCTCGCGCCAAGGAGGCGCAGGAGAAGGCCACCGTCCGCGCCAAGGAGGCGCAGGAGACCCTCCAGACCAAGGTCGGCGAGTTCATCAGCACGCTCGACGGCGACTTCAAGAAGCTCGGCTCCACCATCGACGCCGACCTGAAGAAGCTCGGCGAGAGCGCCCAGGACCTCGCCCTGCGCGGTGTCGGCGTCGCCGCCGAGTACGCCGTGAAGGCGCGGGAGACGTACGAGAAGGTCGCCGAGCACGGCGAGCAGGCCGTGAAGACCTGGCGTGGCGAGGCCGCCGAGGAGATCGAGGAACTGGCGATCGCCGTCGAGCCGAACGCCGAGCCGGCCGCCGAGGTCAAGGTGGCGACCGACGAGAAGGTGCCCGCCCCGGCAGCGGCCCCCACCCCGGCTCCCGTCGAGGCCAAGGACGCGTCGGCCCCGGCCAGGAAGCCCGCCGCCAAGAAGGCCCCGGCTCGCAAGCCCGCCGCCAGGAAGACGCCGCCCACCAAGTAGGCAGAGCCGAACGGGTGAATCGGTAGGTACAGGGACGGGCCGGGCACTCCATGAGTGCCCGGCCCGTTTGGCGGGTAGCGGGTTTGCGGTTGCGGGTACGGTGACCGCACATACGAACTGACCGAGCTTGGTGGTGGACGTTGTGCTGATGCAGGGGTTCGCGGGGTTCATGTGGCTGTTGAGCGTGGCCCTGATCATTTTCAGCGGCTTCGCGCTGTTCGACGCCGCGGTGCACCGCGAGGACGCCTACCGGGCGGCGGACAAGAAGACCAAGCCGTTCTGGCTGGTCGTCCTCGGGCTCGCCTTCGTGGTGAACCTGATCTTCAACATTCTGTCGTTCCTGCCGATCATCGGCCTGGTCGCGACGATCGTGTACATGGTCGACGTACGACCGGCCCTGCGCGGCCTCCCGGGCGGCGGACGCAGCCGCAGAGGCGGCGGCTCCAGCAGTGACGGTCCGTACGGGCCGTACAACGGCGGTCGCTGAACCGACCCCGCCGTCCCTGTCGCCCCTGTCCTCACCTACCCCCGGGCCTCGGGTTCCTTCCCGCCCTCCCCGGGCGGACTACGCCAGGCGGTCGAGCAGCAGGACCGCCAGGTCGTCCGTCAGCTCCCCGCCGTTCAGCTCGCGCACCTCGCTCACGGCGGCCCGCAGCAGCTTCTCGCCGCGCAGGCCCTGGGCGAGCTGGCGGCGGATCATCGCCACCATGCCGTCCTGGCCGAGCCGTTCCCGGCCCTCGCCGATATGGCCCTCGATCAGGCCGTCCGTGTAGAGCATCAGAGTCCACTCGGCTCCCAGTCGTACCTGCGTACGAGGCCAGCGGGCCCCCGGCAGCAGGCCGAGCGCCGGGCCGTTGTTGTCGTACGGCAGCAACTCCGCCACGGTCTCCGAGCCGGAGGGCACGGAGGGCACGGAGGGCACGGGTGCAGGGCGGATCAGCAGTGGAGCGGGGTGGCCGGCCAGGCACAGGCCCGCGCTGCGGCCGTCCGGCGAGATGTCGACCGTGCAGAGCGTCGCGAAGATCTCGTCGTTCTCGCGTTCGTGCTCAAGGACCTGCTGCAGTGTGCCCAGCAGGGCGTCGCCGCACAGGCCCGCCAGCGTCAGCGCGCGCCACGCTATGCGCAGCTCCACACCGAGCGCCGCCTCGTCCGGGCCGTGCCCGCACACGTCGCCGATCATCACGTGGACCGTGCCGTCGGGCGTCCGGACCGTGTCGTAGAAGTCGCCGCCGAGCAGGGCACGGGAGCGGCCGGGGCGGTAGCGGGCGGCGAAGCGCAGCGAGGATCCGTCGAGGAGCGGGGTGGGGAGCAGGCCGCGTTCCAGGCGGGCGTTCTCCTGGGCCCGCAGCCGGGACTCGGTGAGCCGGCGTTCGGCCCGGTCGGAGCGCTTCCTCTCCACCGCGTAGCGGATCGCGCGGCTCAGCAGCCGTCCGTCCAGCTCGTCGCGGAAGAGATAGTCCTGGGCGCCGACGCGCACCGCCTCCGTACCGCGCTCGGCGTCGCCGGAGGCGGTGAGCGCGAGGACGGCGTGCCGGGGCGCGAGCCGCAGCACGTGCTTGAGCACCGCCAGCTCGTCGTCGTTGCCGTCCTCGGCGTGCGGGGGCGCGGGCAGCGCGAGGTCCAGCAGGATGCAGTGGACGTCGTCGGTGAGCAGCCGCTCGGCCTCGGTGAGGTTACGGGCCGTACGGACGCGGATCGGCTTGCCCGTGGCGTCGAGCAGCTCGGGCACGACGGGCGAGCCGCCGGGGTCGTCCTGGATCAGCAGCAGGGTCAGATGCGTGCCGGGGGAGGCGACGGGGGCGGCTGCGTTGGCCGCCGCGTTCGTCGCCACGCCGGGGCCGGGGGCGGGGGTGCCTGCGGAGGTCTCTCCGGGCATGGCGGGGGTGGCCGGGGCCACTCCGGGTACGGCAGAGGTCGGCGCCTGACCGTTTTCCGCGGCCGGGATCGCTCTCTGCCGCGGTATGGGTGCGGGCATCGTCGTGGGTTCCTTCCCTCCCCCCGAGGGCACGATGGGCGAGGGGTCTCGATCCACCGACCGGGACCATAGCGGTTGACAGGCCCGCAACGGAATGGTTGGCCGGGCCGACGGCGCGTCCCCGGGGTCGGGGCGGTGTCATATGCCGTGCCCCGTAACGCACTTGGCCGTGAGGTTGCCGGCCCAGGAATGACGAATGTCACGTCCGCCGGAGGGTTGGGAGAGGCCGGTGGGTGGGGTGTGGTGCGGTGGGTCACGTGGGGCGGGTCACGCGCGGCGAGAGAGGTTCAACGCGGCGCGAAAGGTGCCGTATGTGGAGAGTTGCCCTATTCGTGTCCCAGTGGTCCCGGGTTCACGCGCCCGGCCGGACCACCCCGAGTATCGGCATGGACCCCGCCCCCGCGATCGTGATCGTCCGCCCGGGCCGCGGGGCGTGCACCATCTTGCCGTCGCCGATGTACATCGCGATGTGGCTCGCGTCGTCGAAGTAGACGATCAGGTCGCCGGGGCGCATGTCCTTGACGTCGACGTGGGGAAGCTGGGCCCACTGCTGCTGCGAGGTGCGCGGGATGGGTACTCCGGCCGCCGCCCAGGCCGCCGAGGTCATGCCCGAGCAGTCGAAGGTGTCGGGGCCCTCAGCGCCCCACTCGTACGCCTTGCCTATCTGGGCCGTCGCGAACTCCACGGCCTTCTTGCCCTGAGCCGTCGCACTGCCGTCGATGTCGTCGAGGATGCCGGAACTGAGCCAGGACGTCTGCGCCTTGGCGGCGGCCTCGCGCTCCAGCTCCGCGAGGCGTTCCTTCTCCTTCTTCTGCAGCTGGGACTCCAACTGCTCGGCCGCCGCGATCTGCTGCTTGATCTGCTTCTGGGCGGCGGCTTTGGCCTTCCGGCTCGTCTCCAGCTTCGCCCACTGGGCCGAGGCGTCCCGCGCGTACAGCTCCAAGTCCTGCTGGGTGCGGGCCATTTCGGCGAGCATGCCCGTGGTCGCCTTCTGGCCCTGCCGGATCCGGTCGACACCCTCCAGCCATGCCTGCGGATCACCGCTGAGCCACAGCCGCGCCTCCGGCGGCAGGCCGCCCGAGCGGTACTGGGCACGTGCCGCGGCGCCCACGCGGTCCTTCAACTCGGCCAGCCGCTTCTGGCCCTTGACGATTTCCCGGGCCAGGTCGACGAGTTCGGCGGACTGCCGTTCGGTCTGCTCCTCGGCCGCGTTGTAGGCGTCCGTGGCGACCGCCGCGTCGTGGTAGAGCCGCTCCAGCTTCTTGTGTACGGCTTCCAGGTCCTTGTTCGGCGGCAGCGTCACGCTCGGCGTCGTGGTCGGTGCGGGCGTCGGGGTCGGCGTCGGTGTCGGGGCGGGGCTCGCGAACGCGGTGCCCGCGCCGCCCAGGACGGTGACCGCGCAGACCAGTCCCACGGCTGTCGCGATCAGACTCCGCTTGCCGACTCCCATTCCCCGTACCCCCGTACCTTTCGCCCACGTGATTAACCGTCAGTAACTTACGGACGCCCGGGGGATCGTGCCATGTCACCGCAAAAAGCAACAGGCCTCCCGCGAGTTGCCTGTCCTTCCCCGTGTCCCCGCATGTGTGACGAACGGCGTACAGAGATCGTTGCCCACGAATCGTGAGCAATTTGAGGTGTCAGGGGAGCAGGGGAAGGGGAGCCGGCGGCTCAGCTTCGAGGCGCCAACGCCTGCCACTCCACGGTCACTTCACCCTGCCGCCACCGCACCGGCCCGTCGGTCACCGGCCAGTCCGCCGTCAGGTCCCGTACCGCCCGGATCCAGCGCTGGCGGGCCCCGTACGAAGCGTAGGGCGCCGCGGCCGCCCAGGCGCGGTCGAAGTCGCGCAGGAAGGCGTGCACCGGTTCGCCGGGGACGTTCCGGTGGATGAGGGCCTTCGGGAGCCGCTCGGCGAGGTCGGAGGGGCGGTTCAGGGAGCCGAGCCGGGTCGCGAAGGTGACCGTGCGCGGCCCCTCGGGCCCGAGGGCGACCCAGACGTGCCGGCGCCCGATCTCGTCGCACGTCCCCTCGACGAGCAGCCCGCCCCCGAAGCCGTCCGTGGCGGGCGCGAGCCGGGCGCACAGCCGCGCCCAGACCGCGGCGACCTCGGCCTCCTCGTACTGCCGGAGCACGTTCGCCGCGCGGATGAGCGCCGGCCGCTCCGGCACCGGGATCTCGAAGCCGCCGTGCCGGAAGGCGAGCCCCTCGCGCTCGTACGGTTTCGCCGCCGCGACCCGCGCCGGTTCGATCTCGACGCCCACCACGCGCGCGCGTGGCGCCACCGTACGCAGCCGGGCCAGCAGCTCGACGGCCGTCCAGGGCGCGGCGCCGTACCCGAGGTCGACTGCGACGGGGGAGGGGGCGCTGCGCAGGGCGGCGCCGTGTGTGGCCGCGATCCAGCGGTCCATCCGGCGCAGCCGGTTGGGATTGGTCGTCCCGCGCGTCACCGTGCCCACGATGCGGGGGAGGGCCGATGTGCGGGGAGCCATGTGTACGAGGGTAAGGGGCCGCGCGCTATCGAACGGTTGAGCGGGAAACGGTAATGATTGGGCAAAGAGGAAATGGGTCGCTTCCCCCGGGCGTTGACCCTTCGGAGCTCTGCGAAGAGCGCGGACGGACGCTGAACAGTGCTGAGGCGTGCTGAAGAGCGCTCCGGAGCGGGTTGAGCAGGTTGAGCGGGTTGAGTCGGGCCGAGAAGGAGGAACGCCACGTGAGCCAGTACATCGGCCGACTGGGACGCCGCCGCAGGCCCCGCCGGGTGGCCATGCTCTCCGTGCACACCTCCCCGCTCCACCAGCCGGGCACGGGCGACGCGGGCGGTATGAACGTCTACATCGTCGAGCTCGCGCAGCGCCTCGCCGCGATCAACATCGAGGTCGAGATCTTCACCCGGGCCACCACGGCCGCTCTCCCCCCGACCGTCGAACTGGCCCCCGGCGTCCTGGTGCGACACGTCGACGCGGGCCCGTACGAAGGCCTCCCCAAGGAGGACCTCCCCGCCCAGCTGTGCGCCTTCACGCACGGTGTCATGCAGGCCTGGGCCGGCCACCGTCCCGGCCACTACGACCTCGTGCACTCGCACTACTGGCTCTCCGGCCACGTCGGCTGGCTCGCCGCCGAACGCTGGGGCGCCCCCCTGGTACACGCCATGCACACCATGGCCAAGGTCAAGAACGCCTCCCTGGCCGCGGGCGACAACCCCGAGCCCGCCGCCCGCGTGATCGGCGAGATGCAGGTCGTGGCCGCCGCCGACCGTCTCATCGCCAACACCGCCGAAGAGGCCGACGAACTCGTCCGCCACTACGACGCCGACCCCGGCAGGGTCGCCGTCGTCCACCCGGGCGTCAATCTCGACCGCTTCTCCCCGGCCGATGGCCGCGCCGCCGCCCGTGCCCGTCTCGGCCTCCCGCAGGACGCCCTGATCCCCCTCTTCGCCGGCCGCATACAGCCCCTCAAGGCCCCCGACGTGCTGCTCCGCGCGGTCGCCGTCCTCCTGGACCAGCGTCCCGAACTGCGCGCCAACATCGTCGTGCCGATAGTCGGCGGCCCCAGCGGCAGCGGCCTGGCCAAGCCGGAGGGCCTGCAGAAGCTCGCCGCCCGCCTGGGCATCGCGGACGTCGTACGGTTCCGCCCGCCCGTCGGCCAGGAACAGCTCGCGGACTGGTTCCGGGCGGCCTCCGTCCTGGTCATGCCGTCGTACAGCGAATCGTTCGGCCTGGTCGCCATAGAGGCCCAGGCGGCGGGCACACCGGTCCTCGCGGCGGCGGTGGGCGGCCTCCCGGTGGCGGTCGACGAAGGCCGTACGGGATTCCTCGTACAGGGCCACGATCCGGCCGCCTACGCGCGCGTGCTGGGCGACTTCGCCGACAACGAGACCCTGACCGCCCGTATGGGCAAAGCGGCGGCCCAGCACGCCCGGCGCTTCGGCTGGGACGCCTCGGCCGCCGCCACCGGGGACGTCTACACGGCCGCGATGCAGGCCCACAGGCGTCGCGTACGCTCGCTGCATGGCTGATTCGGCGTCGATCATCGAGCAGGTCCTCACCGAGGCCGACCTGGAGTGGGAGAGCCCGAACCCCGGCAACTACGTGGTGAAACTCCCCGGCACCCGCAAACTCTCGACGACGGTCTCACTCCTCGTCGGCAAGCACTCCCTCTCCCTGAACGCGTTCGTGATCCGCCACCCCGACGAGAACGAGTCGGGCGTCCACCGCTGGCTCCTGGAGCGCAACCTCAAGCTGTACGGCGTGAGTTACGCGGTCGACCGCCTCGGCGACGTCTACGTGACGGCCAAGCTCCCGCTGTCCGCGATCACCCCGGACGAGATCGACCGCCTCCTCGGCTCGGTCCTGGAGGCGGCCGACGGCAGCTTCAACACCCTGCTGGAGCTGGGTTTCGCGTCGGCGATCTGCAAGGAGTACGCCTGGCGGGTGTCCCGGGGAGAGTCGACCCGCAACCTGGACGCCTTCGCCCACCTCACCCAGCGCCCTACGGCCGACTGACACCGGAGCCGGCCTGGTACCGCCCGAGCCGGTACTGCCCGGGCGGCACGCCCACCAACTTCCTGAAGTGGCGCGTGAGATGGGCCTGGTCGTAGAACCCCGTGGCGGTGGCGACCACCCCGGGAGACTGCCCGTCGAGGAGCAACCGCCGGGCGAGCTCGACGCGCCGGACCGTCAGATACCGATGCGGCGGCATCCCGAAAGCCGCGCTGAACGCCCGTACGAGATGCGCGGGATGGGCGTGCACGAGCCGTGCGGCCTCGTCGAGCGTGATCCCGTCGACGAGCCGCGCGTCGAGCAGTTCCCGCAACCGCCGGGCGAGCGGCGGATCGGCACGCGGCGGACGCGGTACGCCGCCCGACCGCAACCGCGTACGCAGCCGCTCGGCGACGAGCGCCAGCCGGCCGGCGGCCTCGAACTCCTCCCCGGACCGCGCGAGCGCACCGTGCAACTGCCCTACGCGCAGCCGCAGCAGGGGATCCGGCAGATCGGGCCGGTCGACGGCGGCACCGATGAACTCGTCGCCGAGATGGGTGGAGTCGAGATACAGCACCCGCTTGCGGAACCCGCCCGGAGTGGCGGGCGACCCGTTGTGCGGCACATGCGGCGGCAACAGGGTCACGGTGCCGTGCGGGGTGCCCCGCTCGTGCCGGTCGAGGTCGTACCGTACGGCGCCGTCGTCGACGATGAGCAGCGTCCAGGAGTCGTGTACGTGCATCGGGTAGGCGTACTCGACGAAGTGGGCGTGGAACACCTCGAGGACACCCGGGACACGGGGGCGCCAGGCGGAGACTTCCTGCCGGGTGGCCATGCAAAGAACGTACAAGACGGGGTCGTACGACACCCGGCAGTCTCGAAGCATGAACACCGAGCAACCGACCGAAGCCATCCGTTTCGACACGAAGATCGCTGTCCTGCTGCGCGAGGACCTGGAGCCCTGGCAGCGCCTGAATGTGACGGCGTTCCTGGTCAGCGGCCTGGGCACGCAGATCCCCGAGGTGATCGGCGAGCCCTACGAGGACGGGGACGGAGCGCGCTACCTGCCGATGTTCCGCCAGCCGGTCCTGGTCTTCGAGGCCACGAAGGAGACCCTGACCGCCGCCCACGCGCGCGTGCTGTCCCGTGCCCTCCCGCGCGCGGTGTTCACCGGCGACCTCTTCACCACCGGCAACGACCGCGACAACCGGGCGGCGGTACGGGCCGTACGGACGGCGGAGCTGGATCTGGTGGGGCTCGCGGTGTACGGGCCGAAGAACGCGGTGGACAAGGTGATCAAGGGATCACGGATGCACCCGTGACGGCTCCGGCCACCTCCTCCGGCGTCCCCTCCGCCACCTCCTCCGGCGTCCCCTCCACAGTCTGCGCGGCCGGAACCCGTCCCATCAGCGCCCAGTAACCCGCCCCCGCCACGGTCCCGATGACCGCGCACAGCGCCCACAGCCACTCCGCGCCGAAGTGGTCGATGACGAACCCGGACATCAGCGGCGCGACCAGCCCGGCGACCGACCACGACATCGTGTACATGCCCTGGTAGCGACCGCGCCCGTGCACCGGCGACAGCCGGACGACCAGCCCCGTCTGGGTGGGCGCGTTGACGATCTCGGCCAGGGTCCAGACGCACACCGTGAGGACGAAGACGCCGACCGACCCGGCGAAGGCGGTGAGCCCGAACCCGTAGCCGGCGAGGAGGGACGAGAGGACGAGGAGGCGACGGGCGTCCCGGTGCTCGATGAACCGGGTGACCGGGATCTGCAACGCGACGATCAGTACGCCGTTGACGGCGACGACCATTCCGAAGTCCGCCGGGGTGAACCCGGCCTCGCCCATCGCGATCGGCAGCCCGACCGCGCCCTGCTGGAAGATGAGCGCGACGAGGAAGCACAGCCCGACGACGCTCATGAAGCGCCCGTCGCGCAGCACGGTTCCGAGCCCGACGGAGGCCTCCGCGCGCTCCTCCTTCGTAGCGTGCGTCGGCCGTGACTCGGGCAGCTTGAGGAAGATCACGATCGCGCAGGCCAGCGTCATACCGGCCTCGACGAGGAACCCGGCGGTGTAACTGACCTCGGCGATGAAGCCGGCGCCGGCGGAGGAGACGGCGAACCCGAGGTTGAGCGCCCAGTAGTTCAGGGAGAACGCGCGGACGCGGTCCTCGGGGCGCACGATGTCCGCGATCATCGCCTGCACGGCCGGCCGCGAGGCGTTGCTCGCCATCCCCACCAGGAAGGCGACACCGGCGATGGTGACCGGATCGTGCACGAAGCCGAGCAGCGCGACGGAGAGGGCCGTGGACGACTGGGCGATGAGAAGCGTGGGACGCCGTCCGAGACGGTCGGTCATCACACCGCCGCCGATCGACGAGACGACCCCGCCGAGCCCGTGCAGTGAGACGACCAGACCGGCGTACGAGGCGGAGTAGCCGCGGTCGAGGGTCAGGTAGATCGCCATGAACGTGGCGACGAACGCCCCGAGCCGGTTGACGAGGGTGCTGGTCCACAGCCACCAGAACTCGCGGGGCAGCCCGGAGACGGATTCGCGGGCAGCGCGTTTCAGGGTGGCCAGTGACACAGGTATCCCCCACGGACGTAAGCAGCTCGAACGGTGATGACAACTTACGAGCGGGCCGGGAGAGGGAGCCACTGAATTAGCAGATCCCGTCAACCGACGCCCGACCGACGCCCGACCGTCCGGGTACCGGGCGGCCGCGCAACGGATCCGGACGTTCTATTACGCTCAGGGCATGGCCGACGCACCGTACAAGCTGATCCTCCTCCGCCACGGCGAGAGCGAATGGAACGCGAAGAACCTGTTCACCGGCTGGGTGGACGTCAACCTCAACGAGAAGGGCGAGAAGGAGGCGGTCCGCGGCGGTGAGCTGCTCAAGGACGCCGGCCTGCTCCCCGACGTGGTCCACACGTCCCTCCAGAAGCGCGCGATCCGCACGGCCCAGCTGGCCCTGGAGTCCGCGGACCGCCACTGGATCCCCGTCCACCGCAGCTGGCGCCTGAACGAGCGCCACTACGGCGCCCTCCAGGGCAAGGACAAGGCCCAGACGCTCGCCGAGTTCGGCGAGGAGCAGTTCATGCTCTGGCGCCGCTCCTACGACACCCCGCCCCCGCCCCTTGAGGACGGCACGGAGTTCTCCCAGTCGGCGGACCCCCGCTACGCGACGATCCCCCCGGAGCTGCGCCCCCGCACGGAGTGCCTGAAGGACGTCGTCCAGCGCATGCTCCCGTACTGGTACGACGGCATCGTCCCCGACCTCCTGACCGGCCGTACGGTCCTGGTCGCGGCCCACGGCAACAGCCTCCGCGGCCTGGTCAAGCACCTGGACGGCATCTCCGACGAGGCGATCTCCGGCCTGAACATCCCGACGGGCATCCCCCTCGCCTACGAACTGGACGCCGACTTCAAGCCACTGACCCCGGGCGGCACCTACCTCGACCCGGACGCGGCCGCGGCGGCGATCGAGGCGGTCAAGAACCAGGGCAAGAAGAAGTAGCCCGCAGTTGTGAGCAGCCCCCGCCCCCGTGATTCCTTCGCGGGGGCGGGGGCTTTTCGGTTAACGTCGCGAACCATGGTGAACGGCGACGGTGTGCCCGAGAAGGTCGCGTGGGTTCATGTTCGGGGCGGCCGGGTGTTGGTGACGCGTACTCACGGCCGGGATCTCTTCTACTTCCCCGGCGGGCATCGTGAACCGGGCGAGTCCGACGACGAGACCCTGGTGCGGGAGATCGACGAGGAACTGCGGGCGACGATCGACGCCGGTTCCATGGTGCGCTTCGGCACGTTCGAGATCGGCGCGGGCCATCCGGAGCACGGCCCCTTCCGGATGATCTGCTACACCGCCGATCACCACGGCGAGCTGACCCCGGCGCGGGAGATCGCCGAGAAGGCGTGGTTCCGCTACGCGGACCGGGACCGGGTCTCGGCCGTCGACGCGATGGTCTTCGACGCGCTTCACGAGACCGGGCGGCTCTCCTGATCCCGTCCGGCTGCTGCTTCGCTGCTGCCTCGCTTCTGCCCGCGGATCGGCAATCCCGTACAACCCCCCACCCGCCTCAGCAGTCTGACGCGAGTGAAGGCACCACTCCAGTCGTCAATCGTGGGGGAAACCACACCATGCGCAAACGCGCCATTGTCGCCACCGCTACCGCCGCTGCCCTCAGCGCCGCTCTGGCCGTCGCCGCCCTCGCCGCCCCGGCAGCCGGGGCCGACCAGGACGACTCGCCCTCGACTTTCGATCTCTTCGAGGTCAACCACGACTGGCAGGACTCCACCGTTGGCGTCGAGGCCGCGAAGAAGAGACTGATCCCGATCTCCGCGACGATCAGCGACCCGTCCGGCGTCAAGAGCGCGAAGTTCCAGCTGCTGAACTCGAACACGACCGACAAGGTCATCACTGCGGGCGCCCACTGCCACAAGATCACCGAGATCACCTCCTGGTGCGAGGCACTCCTGCTCGCCGACCCGAAGGTCAACCTCCACAGCAACGCCCTCGCCGGCCTGTGGTACCTGGACGTCATTGCCGTCGACGGCGAGGACAACGTCACCCGCTCGGAGGGCCTCCAGACCGCGAGTTTCGGCATGATCAAGCGTCAGACCTACATGTCCCAGACCGACGCCACCCCGGAGCCGGTGACGAAGGGCAAGAACCTCACGGTCAAGGCCCAGCTGACCGGCGCCAGCTGGGCGACGAACACGAACGTGCCCCTCGTCGGGCACCAGATGGAGCTCCAGTACCGCAAGGGCACGAGCGGCGCCTTCGTCACCCTGAAGAAGATCAAGACCGACCGCAACGGCTGGGTCACGACCACCGTGAAGGCGACGGCGGACGGCGCGTACCGCTACGTCTTCACGGGCACGCGCCTCACCCAGCCCGCGGCCAGCTTCACCGACTACGTCGACGTGAAGTGAGCCCGGACAACCGCTGAAGTGACCGTCCCCTGCCCGCCACCCCGACGGGCAGGGGACTTCCCTACGGCGACGGCGCGAGACGGGGGCGACGCCCGCTTCGAATGCCCCTCTCCTGGGCATAACCGATGCCTGAACCCACGCCCGAGCGTGGGCAACTAGGGGGAGAGGCAGCCGACATGGCGTACGCGGGGATATCGCTCTACGGCATCAGCGATCAGCCCACGACGATGTTCGCGCACGTGCTCAGCGCGCAGGGCGTCGCGGTGGTGACCGTCACGAACCGCGTCCAGCGACTGCCCATGCGGCCCGAGCGGGCAGCCGGACCGAGAGGATCACCTGCGAGGCCTGCGCCTCCCGGTTCCAGCTGGTCCTGCACAGCACCGCCGTCACCAGAGCCAAGCGCGTCCGCTACCTGGTCTTCGGCCTCCTGGGCGTTCCCCTGGGGGTGTTCCTGATCTGGCTCACCTTCAGCTCCGGTGTCACCTCGTGCAACCCCGAACAGGACAACACGATCGCGGCCTGGGCGATGCCCGCCTTCTTCGGAGGCCTGGCCCTCGCCATCACCGCACTGGCGGCGATCATCATGAGCCGCAAGTACGACGGCGTCGGCAAACTCCGCCGCCTCACCGAGGACGGCACCACGTCCAGGCAGACCCACGGGCACAAACTGATGTGAGCCCGGGGCTCCCTGGGGCTCCCCGGGGGACCCTCACACCGCCAGCGGCACCGCGTGGATCTCGTCGGCCTTGTGGCCCGCGCGTTCGTGGATGCGCTGGACCGCCTCCGCCGAGGGAGCCTCCGAGAGGCAGTAGACCGTGCCGGACTCGGGGTCCGCCCAGGCCTTCTCGAAGTGGACTTTCTCGTCCTTCTCGATGTCCAGGTCGGCCTGGTGAGCCTGGCGCAGCTGCTCGGCGGTGATGCCTTCCATGCCGTGGTGGACGTCCATGAACTGGGGCATGGCGTCACACCTCCCATCCCTCTGTCCGATCCGGCCGCACTCCTGCTCCGTACGGCCTGCTGCTCTCCATCTTCAGCCCGTACGGCCGCCCCGGCGAGTGCTGCCTACTTCAGCCCGATCTCCGCGCAGGCCGCCGCGTACTCCGGGGTGCAGATGTCCTGCACGGTGTAGACGCCGTCCTGGATCACGGTGTCCTTGATGTTCTCCTGCGTGAGGGCCACCACCGGCACCAGCATCGACGGGATCTTCTTCTCCGTCGGGCTGTCGACGCTGTCGCGGGTCAGCGCGTCGAACTCGATCGAGCGGCCCTGGACCCTGGCGACCGCCATCGACGCGGCGTTGTTGGCCTCCAGGATGAACGACTTGTAGACGCTCATGTACTGCTCGCCCGCGACGATCCGCTGCACCGCCGCGAGGTCCGCGTCCTGCCCGGTCACCGGCGGGATCTTCGAGGCGCCCGCCTCCTTCAGCGCGTCGATGACCGCGCCGGCCATACCGTCGTTCGCCGAGTAGACGGCGGCGATGTTGTTCAGCCCGACGGTCCTGATCGCCGCCTCCATGTTGGCCTTGGCGACCTCGGGCAGCCAGTCCTTGGTGTTGTACGACGCCGAGATCTGGACCTTGCCCTGCAGCTCGTTCATCGCGCCGGTCTTGAACCGCCCCGTGTTCGGGTCCGCGAGCGAGCCGTTGATCATGACGATCTTGCTGGCCGCGGCCTTGGTGCCGAGCGCCTCGATGATCGAGCGGCCCTGCACCTCGCCGACCAGCTCGTTGTCGTGGGAGACGTACGCGTCGATCGGGCCCTCCGCGAGCCGGTCGTACGCGATGACCGGTATGTTCGCGTCGTGCGCCTTCTCGATGGCCGGTGCGATGGCCTTGGCGTCGAGGGCGTCCACCACGAGGACGTCCACCTTCTCGGCGATCATCTCCTCCAACTGCCGGCTCTGCTTGGCCGCGTTCGCCTCGGCGTTGGCGTAGAGAACCTTGCCCTTGCCGCTGGTGATGTTCGTGACCTGCTTCTTGAAGAGCGGGTAGTCGAACTTCTCGAACCGCTTCGTCTTCTTGTCGGGTAGCAGGAGACCCACCGTGATGTCGTCGCCCTTCTTGGGCGCCGCGGAGCCGCTGCTGCCGCCCGAGCCGTCCATGACACCGCAGGCGGCGAGCGAGAAGGCCGAGGCGGCGGCCGCCACCGCGATGGCGGTACGGCGCACGGAGGTCCGACGGGGGGTACGAGCGTTCACGGCAGGTGCCTTCCAGGCGGGGAGCAGCATGACGAACCCAGATACAGATCCCGGATACAGATACGGAAGCCAACGCGTCGGCAGCACGTGACGTCAAGAAGTACTGGTTAACGAGATGGCAACAGGGTGCCTGTTGTGCATGAACCGCGCCTGAGCGTCAACTGGTGTGAAGTGTAAGCCCGTTCACCGGTGATCGAGGTCGACTTCCGCCCCTCTGAACAGGGGTGAACGCCACCTCCGCACACAAACCTCACACAAAAGGACCCCATCTCCCCAACGGAAGACAGGGTCCCTGTGAAACGCCGCTCTACGTACCCGCTCTACGTACCCGCTCTACGTACCCGTTCTACGTGCCCGCCGTCAGCCGCACTGGCAGGGGTTGCCCGACTGGCAGCCGCACCCGCAGCCGGAGCCGCAGCCGCAGGCACCGAACAGGGGCAGGTTCTTGATGTCGGCGGGATGCTGCGTCTCGCGTTCCTGCGTCGGGTCGGGTGTGCTGGGGGTCTCGGCCATCGGGCCCTCCTGGAGAGCTGGTCCTGGAGACTGGTGCCTTCTTCCCATTGCATGCCCGCCACGCAGGGCGCATCAACGGCGCACGGAGGCTCGCCCGCGCCCGAGGGCGTGCGGCCCCCCGGCAACGGCCCGCGGGCTTACGCCCCCTCGGCACCGGTGGGCGGCTGCACGTCCGGCTGCAGATCGTCCGCGTGCTCGCCCGTCACGAGGAACACCACACGCTTGGCGACCGACACCGCGTGGTCCGCGAACCGCTCGTAGTAGCGGCCCAGCAGCGTCACGTCGACCGCCGTCTCGATGCCGTGCTTCCAGCGCTCGTCGATCAGGTGCCGGAAGAGCGTCCGGTGCAGCAGGTCCATCTCGTCGTCGTCCGTCTCCAGCTGCATCGCCAGATCGACGTCCTTGGTGATGATGACCTCGGCCGCCTTCGCCATCAGGCGCTGCGCGAGCTGGCCCATCTCCAGGATCGTGGCGTGCAGGTCGCTCGGGACCGCGCGCTCCGGGAAACGCAGCCGCGCCAGCTTGGCGACATGCTGGGCGAGGTCGCCCGAGCGCTCCAGGTCGGCGCTCATCCGCAGCGACGTGACGACGATCCGCAGGTCGGTGGCCACCGGCTGCTGGCGGGCCAGCAACGCTATGGCGCGGCCCTCCAGGTCGTGCTGGAGCTCGTCGACCTTCGCGTCGGCCTCGATGACGCTTTCGGCCAGTTTCAGGTCGGCGTCCAGTATCGCCGTCGTGGCACGCCCGATCGCCGACCCGACAAGTCGGGCCATCTCGACCAGACTATCGCCGATCGAGTCAAGTTCCTCGTGGTACGCGTCACGCATCAGGTGTCCCTCTCTTGACGTCCGTTCGGGGGCGAACAGCGGACCCCGTGACCCCCACGCTCCCACGTTCGGCCCCGCACGCGACGTTTTCCGCCCCGACAAATGAACCAATACTGGCTCCAAGGTGAACTCTGGGCGACGAGTGTTCGAGGTCGCACGGTCTTGGCTGTGGCCAGGTCGTATCCCGTGCCTAACCTGGGTGCATGGACGTGAACGCGGCGGTCGCCGCAGCGGCAGCGATCGCCGGGGTACTCACCGGTGTCATCGCCATGCTGGCGTTCCGCTGGAGCGAGCGCGACCAGAAACGCCCCACCCGGACCTCCCTGCACACCGACCCGGTACTCCCGCCCGGCGTCGACACGGTGCTGTCCGTGCTGCGCTCCTCGGCCGTCGTACTCGACGAGGCGGACGGCGTCGTGAAGGCCAGCTCGGCGGCGTACGCCCTCGGTCTGGTCCGTGGCGGAAAGCTTTCGGTCGAGCCGATGCTCCACATGGCCCGCGACACCCGGCGCGACGGCGAGATACGGCAGGTCGAGCTGGACCTCCCCAGACGCGGCACCGGACGCGGCGAAGCCCTCGCGGTCTCCGCCCGCGTCGCCCCCCTCGGCTCACGCCTGGTCCTCCTCCTCGTCGAGGACCTCACCGAGGCCCGCCGCATCGAGGCCGTCCGGCGCGACTTCGTCGCCAACGTCAGCCACGAGCTCAAGACCCCCACCGGCGCCCTCTCCCTCCTCTCCGAGGCCGTCATGGGTGCCTCGGACGATCCCGAGGCCGTCGAGCGCTTCGCCGGCCGGATGCAGATCGAGGCGACGCGCCTCACCAGCCTCGTCCAGGAACTCATCGACCTCTCCCGGGTGCAGAACGACGACCCGCTGGAGGACGCCGAGCCCGTCCGCGTCGACGAACTCGTCGCCGAGGCCGTCGACCGCTGCCGCCACCAGGCCGGCACCAAACACATCACCATGGCCGCCGGAGGCACCGCCGACCTGCGCGTCTGGGGCAACCGCGGCCAGCTCGCCGCCGCCCTCGGCAACCTCGTCGAGAACGCCGTGAACTACTCGCCCTCCGCGACCCGCGTCGGCATAGCGGCCCGCCGGGTGAACGCCCCGGGCGGCGACCTGATCGAGGTCGCCGTCACCGACCAGGGCATAGGGATCTCCGACAAGGACAAGGAGCGCATCTTCGAGCGCTTCTACCGCGTCGACCCCGCCCGCTCCCGCGCCACCGGCGGTACGGGGCTCGGCCTGGCGATCGTCAAGCACGTGGCCGCCTCGCACGGCGGAGAGGTCACGGTGTGGAGCTCCGAGGGCCAGGGCTCCACGTTCACCCTGCGCCTGCCGGAGGCGGCCACCGGCCGCCGAACCCGTGCGAACCGGGCGCATCTGTACGACCATGACTCCCACCCCGAGTCACTCCCAGACTCCGACCCCGACACCGGGGACGGACCGTCCGACCCCGGCGAACCGGCCGACCGGACCACCGGTACATCCCCTTACGATCCGCTTCACGCCCCGGAGGTCCATCCGTGACCCGAGTGCTCGTCGTCGAGGATGAGGAATCCTTCTCCGACGCCCTTTCGTACATGCTCCGCAAGGAGGGTTTCGAGGTCGCCATCGCGGCCACCGGGCCCGACGGACTCGACGAGTTCGAGCGCAACGGCGCCGACCTCGTCCTGCTCGACCTGATGCTGCCCGGCCTGCCCGGCACGGAGGTCTGCCGCCAGCTGCGCGTCAAGTCCAACGTCCCGGTGATCATGGTCACCGCCAAGGACAGCGAGATCGACAAGGTCGTCGGCCTGGAGATAGGAGCCGACGACTACGTCACCAAGCCCTTCTCCTCCCGCGAACTGGTCGCCCGTATCCGCGCCGTCCTGCGCCGCCGGGGCGAGCCCGAGGAGGTCACCCCGGCCGCCCTGGAGGCCGGCCCCGTCCGCATGGACGTCGACCGCCACGTGGTCACCGTCTCCGGCGGCAAGGTCGACCTCCCGCTCAAGGAGTTCGACCTGCTGGAGATGCTGCTGCGCAACGCGGGCCGCGTGCTGACTCGTATGCAGCTCATCGACCGGGTCTGGGGCGCCGACTACGTGGGCGACACCAAGACCCTCGACGTCCACGTCAAGCGCCTGCGCGCCAAGATCGAGCCGGACCCGGGCGCCCCCAGATACCTGGTCACGGTCCGCGGCCTCGGATACAAGTTCGAGCCGTAAACCGGCACCGTGTATGTGTGTGTACGTGTGTACGGCGAAGGGCGGGACCTCTCCAGGAGGTCCCGCCCTTCGCCGTACACACGCGTGACCGAAGGCCCCTACTGGGCGGCGGACTCCGAGGTGCTCGGGGAAGCCCCGGCGGCAGGCGACTCGGCCTCCCCGGACGCGTTCGGGGAAGCGGGCGACGCCGGCTCGCCCGAGGTGGAGGCGGACGGGGACGGCGAAGCGGTGTCGGCCGGCGTCGGAGGGGCCGCGGTCGGGCCCCACGACGAGTAGTAGCCCGCCGCCGGTACGACGAACGCGCGCAGGCTCACGTCACCGGTCTTGCTGAACGTGAAGGTGACCTTCTGCGCGTTGCCGTCCTGGACCGCCTCACGGCTGTTCGGTAGCACCGCGGAGGCGTTGTTCTCGCCACCGATGACGAGCGAGCCGTGGGCCGGGATGCTCAGGCTGCCGCCCTCGGCGGGCTTCAGCTCGGCCGTCTTGCCGGTGCCGGGGACGGTGATCGACTCCAGCGTCTGGGCGGTCTTGCCGTTGTTGAACACCGTCGCGGAGACGGCGGCCGGGCCGGTCGACGCCAGCTCCGACGGGGTGATGACGACGACGTTCTGCAGCTTGATGTCGCCGACGGTCATGGCCGCGTTGTCCGGCTTGACCTCCAGCGTCTGGGCGTTGTTTCCGGCTGCGCACCCGGCGAGCGTGGCGACCGAGAACGCGAGGGCGGATGCGGCGAGGGCGCCGCGTCGAAGGCTGCTGCTCACGGCGGCGGCAACTCCTTGGAACGCACGGGCAGCTCCTTATAAAGCCGCCCTAAGTGACTGTCAGCGGCCTTAGGTTACCGAGCCGTTCCCGTGCCACCGCACCCGACCCGCCTCTAGCGGTCACCGGGGACGCCGCCCCGGGAGAAGCCGGATGCCTCCGGAGCCACTTTTGACCCTTCCTGGGGCATGACTGTCCGGCATTCACATAACCGCCATCGGCAAACAGAGTTACCGGCTCGCGGATTTCCGGTGAAGGAATGAACGGCACCCGAAATTTGATCAACGGTGGATCAGCTGCTTGATCATCCGGCGGGACATCAAGGAGGGCCCATCAAGCAGGACATCAAGCGGGACATCAACTGGTGTGATCAATTCCGGATTCGCCCCGCGCCCGTGTCCGCTCACCGAACGGAGTAGCGTAAGTCGCACACTTGGAAGCGGACATAAGTGGATGTTTGGTCGCCTGTCGGGGCCGCCGGGCGAGTGTAACGTCCGGGTTTCGCTTCGTTCGGAGAGCCGCTCCGACCTGCGAATACCCCCGCCGTTCTCGCTTCCGCGGGCCTTCCGAAGCACGTTCCTGTTGCAGTTGTCAAGCCCCGAGATATGCCCTGACCTGCGAAAACGCCATTCAGAAGCTGCCGTTTCCGTGTTACCCTGGATAGCCACGGAAGGGGTACCTGTCACATGACGTTCAAGGTTGGCGACACCGTGGTCTATCCCCATCACGGGGCCGCGCTGATCGAGGCCATCGAAACTCGCCAGATCAAAGGCGTGGACAAGACCTACTTGGTGCTGAAGGTCGCCCAGGGTGACCTCACTGTACGTGTGCCAGCGGACAATGCGGAGTTCGTCGGCGTACGTGATGTGGTTGGTCAGGACGGGCTGGACCGGGTCTTCGAGGTGCTGCGCGCTCCGTATGCCGAGGAGCCCACGAACTGGTCGCGTCGTTACAAGGCAAATCTGGAGAAGCTCGCCTCCGGTGATGTCATCAAGGTCGCGGAAGTCGTACGTGACCTGTGGCGTCGTGAGCGTGAGCGCGGACTGTCCGCCGGTGAGAAGCGCATGCTCGCCAAGGCTCGCCAGATCCTGGTGAGTGAGCTCGCGCTCGCGGAGAACACGAACGAGGACAAGGCCGAGGCCCTGCTCGACGAGGTGCTCGCGTCCTGACTCTGACCTGAACGCGCAGGCCCTGAAAAGCCCGCTCACTCAGCTCAAGCAGCACACTGAAATGCCGCGGTGCCCGATGACGTATCCAATGTCGCCGGGCGCTGCGGCATGTTCGTGCCCGGATTTCCCGCCGCGCATCCGAACCTCGAAGCATCCACTAACAGGCGCCGCCGGCGGATTCCCTACAGGCAGTGGAGCCTCCGCGGTCAGGGGCTCCCCGCGGTCTGCCAGTAGCACTGAAGTACCGATACTTGAGTACTGATACCTGCTGTACCTGCTGTGCCGGGCCCGGAGCAGGCTCGACCGGAAGTCACGGAAGGGTCCGATCGAGGCTCGCGCCCGGCACTCCTCCAGGCCATACCCACGAGGGCTCGGCACACAAACCTGACAGGAACCGATGTCTGACGAATCGCGCCCCACACCGCCCGGGGCACGTACGGCCGCCGTGATTCCGGCCGCCGGCCGGGGCGTACGCCTCGGCCCGGGAGCCCCCAAAGCGCTTCGCGCGCTGAACGGCACGCCCATGCTCATCCACGCGGTGCGGGCAATGGCCGCGTCCCGGGCGGTCTCCCTGGTCGTAGTCGTGGCCCCGCCGGACGGCGCCGCCGAGGTGAAGACCCTCCTCGACGCCCACGCGCTGCCCGAACGCACCGATTTCCTGGTCGTGCCCGGAGGCGAGTCCCGACAGGATTCGGTGAAACTCGGCCTGGACGCGCTGCCGCCCGGCATCGACATCGTCCTCGTGCACGACGCCGCCCGCCCGCTGGTACCGGTGGACACCGTCGACGCGGTCATCGAGGCGGTACGGGAAGGCGCACAGGCCGTGGTCCCCGCGCTGCCGCTCGCGGACACCGTCAAAGAGGTCGAACCGGCCACGACCCCCGGCGAACCGGAGCCGGTGCTCGCCACACCCGAACGGGCGCGACTGCGGGCGGTCCAGACACCGCAGGGCTTCGCGATCGACACGCTCGTACGGGCCCACGAGACGGTGACCGAGAACGTCACCGACGACGCGAGCATGGTCGAACAGCTGGGCCTGCGGGTCGTGGTCGTGCCCGGCCACGAGGAGGCGTTCAAGGTGACCAGGCCGCTGGACCTGGTGCTCGCGGAAGCGGTACTGGCCCGCAGGAGGCTCAACGATGGCTTCTGAACAGACGTCAGGATCGTCAGTATCCTCTGGAGCTTCCGCGGTGGGGCCGGTGCTGCCCCAGGTCGGCATCGGTACCGACATTCACGCTTTCGAAGAGGGCCGGGAACTGTGGTGCGCCGGCCTGAAGTGGGAGGGCGAGGGGATGGGACTCGCGGGTCACTCCGACGCGGACGTCGTCGCCCACGCGGCGTGCAACGCGCTGTTCTCGGCGGCCGGACTCGGCGACCTGGGGCAGCACTTCGGCACCGGCCGCCCCGAGTGGTCCGGCGCGTCCGGGGTGGCATTGCTGACGGAGGCGGCCCGGATCGTACGGGCGGCGGGGTTCACCATCGGCAACGTGGCCGTGCAGGTCATCGGGCCACGGCCGAAGATCGGCAAGCGGCGCGACGAAGCGCAGAAGGTGCTGTCCGAGGCGGCCGGGGCGCCGGTCTCGGTGTCCGGCGCGACGACGGACGGCCTCGGCTTTCCGGGACGCGAAGAGGGCCTGATGGCGGTGGCCACGGCACTGGTGGCCCGTACGGGCTGAACCCCGAGGAATTCGCCCCACGCCCCCGGAACGCCGTAGGGGCCGGATTTTTGTGCACAAGGGTCGCAAGGCACTGGTGTGGGGCCACTACCCTGGACCCGTGACCATTCGCCTGTACGACACCAACGCCCGGCAGATCCGTGACTTCGTCCCGCTCACAGCGGGCTGTGTCTCGATCTACCTCTGTGGCGCCACCGTGCAGGCCGCTCCCCACATCGGGCACATCCGGTCCGGCCTCAACTTCGACATCCTGCGCCGCTGGTTCACCTACCGCGGGTACGACGTCACGTTCATCCGCAACGTCACCGACATCGACGACAAGATCATCAGGAAGGCCGCCGAACAGGAGCGCCCCTGGTGGTCCATCGGCTTCGAGAACGAGCGGGCCTTCAACGACGGTTACCACGCGCTCGGCTGCCTCCCCCCGACCTACGAGCCGCGTGCCACCGGGCACGTGACCGAGATGGTCGAGATGATGCGCGGACTCATCGAACGCGGACACGCGTACGAGGCCGACGGGAACGTCTACTTCGACGTGCGCTCCTTCCCCGGCTACCTGGAGCTGTCCAACCAGGAACTCGACAACCTGCTCCAGCCCTCCGGGGAAGGTGAGACGGGCAAGCGTGACCCCCGTGACTTCGCCATGTGGAAGACCGCCAAGCCCGGTGAGCCGACGTGGGAGACACCCTGGGGTCGGGGCCGGCCCGGCTGGCACCTGGAGTGCTCCGCCATGGCGCACAAGTACCTGGGCTCCGCCTTCGACATCCACGGCGGCGGGCTCGACCTGATCTTCCCGCACCACGAGAACGAGATCGCCCAGGCCAAGGCATTCGGCGACGACTTCGCGTCGTACTGGTTGCACAACGCCTGGGTGACCATCGCCGGCGAGAAGATGGCGAAGTCCCTCGGCAACTCCGTCCTCGTCAGCGAGATGGTCAAGGCCTGGCGGCCCATCGTCCTGCGCTACTACCTCGGCACCCCGCACTACCGCTCGATGATCGAGTACAGCGAGGACGCCCTGCGCGAGGCCGAGTCGGCGTTCGCCCGGATCGAGGGCTTCGTGCAGCGCGTCGTCGAGAAGGCCGGCGGAGTCGTCGAGCCGTCCGCCGAGGTGCCGCCCGCCTTCGCCGAGGCCATGGACGACGACCTGGGCGTGCCGCAGGCCCTCGCCGTCATCCACACCACCGTCAGGCAGGGCAACTCCGCCCTCGCCGCCGACGACAAGGAAGCCGCCGTGGCCCGGCTCGCCGAGGTGCGCGCCATGCTCGGCGTCCTCGGACTCGACCCGCTCGACCCGCACTGGGCCGGGGACGGCGCCGACCGCGGCGAAGATCTGCACGGGGTCGTCGACAGCCTCGTACGACTCGTCCTCGACCAGCGCGAGGCCGCCCGCGGGCGCAAGGACTGGGGGACCGCGGACGCCATCCGCGATCAGCTCAACCAGTCCGGCCTCGTCATCGAGGACGGTCCGCAGGGACCGCGCTGGACCCTCGGTCCGCGCTGACGATTTCGTCTCACATCCCCCCATATCCGTGCTCATTTCCTTGATCGATTGTGCCGCCCGGGTTTCCGGGCGGCACACTCATAGACGTACGCACGCACGTCTTCACACAGACAGGTAGGTCATGGCCGCTAACAACCGCCGCATGTCCGGCAAGAAGGGCGCGCAGGTCGGCAGTGGCGGCCAGCGGCGCCGGGGGCTCGAGGGCAAGGGCCCGACGCCGCCCGCCGAGGCGCGCAAGGGACACAAGAAGAACCGTATTGCCGGTGCCAAGGCCAAGCAGATCCAGCGGCGGCCCGCACCCAAGGGACGCGGCGGGAAGGCGTCCTCCGAACTCGTCGTCGGGCGCAACTCGGTCGTCGAGGCGCTCCGCGAGGGCGTCCCGGCCACCATGCTCTACGTCCAGCAGTTCATCGACAACGACGAACGCGTGCGCGAAGCACTCCAGCTGGCCGCCGACCGCGGCGGCATCCACCTGATGGAAGCCCCCCGGCCCGAGCTCGACCGCATGACCAACGGCCTCAACCACCAGGGCCTCGTGCTCCAGGTCCCGCCGTACGTGTACGCCCACCCCGAGGACCTCGCCAACGCCGCCTACGACAACGGCGTGGACCCCCTCATCGTCGCCCTCGACGGTGTCACCGACCCCCGTAACCTCGGCGCCGTCGTCCGCTCCGTCTCCGCCTTCGGCGGCCACGGGGTCGTCGTGCCCGAGCGGCGCGCCGCCGGCATGACCGCCGGCGCCTGGAAGACCTCCGCCGGCGCCGCCGCCCGTACACCCGTCGCCCGCGCCACCAATCTGACGCGCACCCTGGAGGCGTACCAGAAGGCCGGCATCGTCGTCGTCGGTCTCGCCGCCGACGGCAACGCTGATCTCGGCGACCTGCCCGCACTCGGCGGACCCGTCGTCATCGTCGTCGGCAGCGAGGGCAAGGGACTGTCCCGGCTCGTCGGAGAGACCTGCGACCACCTCGTACGGATCCCGATGCCCGGCGGCACCGAGTCCCTCAACGCCGGTGTCGCGGCCGGGATCGTGCTCTACGAAGCGGCCCGCCGACGCGCCTGAACACGCGTGCGCGACCGTCACCCGTACGGGGGAATCCGGGCGGGTGACGTGACCTTGACGCGGCCCGGACACATCCGCCAAGTCAAAGCAGTGTCCTAACCTCACGTCACTCGGTTAGATGAGTGTGGACACCAGAACACCCCGCACACCCACGGGGGACCGCTCGTCGGGATACGACGACGCTCCCGCGCTGAGCATGGTGAAGGTGCCGAGCGATCCGGCGCAGGTCATCGTCAACCATGCGAGCTTCCGCGTGCAGTTGGGGGCCTCGACGCGGCGGGCGGCACCGTCGTCCCGCGTCGCCCGGCACCTCGGCGCCTCCGAGGACACGGCGCGCATCCCCGTCGCAGGCGCCGGCGGCGCCACGGCCGTCCGACGCCGGGCACCGGTCGTCTGGAGCGGGAAGTCGGCGCCCGACGACACCGGCGCGCACCGCCTGCTCCAGGCCGTCCGGGGCTCCAGCGTCCGCCACGGCGAACAGCCGCCGGCCGCCGACGCCGGAGCGACCCAGGTCATCCCCCGTATCGACGACGAACTCGACTACGCAGGCAGCACCCTCGACCAGACCGTCGAGACACCCATCGTCGGAAGCCAGCGCACCCACGGCTCCGACCCCGGTCGCCTGCTCCCCAACATGCGCACCACCGGCAGCGCCTACGAGGAGGCCGGGTACGGCGACTCCGGACACGGCCGATCCGGCTACGACGACGGCGAGTTCGGCTACGACGGCGACGAAGCCTACGAGCGGGACGCCGACGGACGCCGCACCGGCGCCAGACGCCACCCCAACGACCCCGTACGGCACGCCTATTACCCCGGCCGCCGGATGAACCTCGGCGTCGTCCTGCTCCCGCTCCGCATCTTCCTCGGCTTCATCTCCATCTACGCCGGCATGGGCAAGCTCTGCGACCCCGTCTACTTCGACGGCGGCAAACGCGGCTCCATGATGAAGTGGCTCAACACCCTTCACCCCTGGGAAGTCGCCGAACCCCTACGGCAGTTCGCCCTCCAGCACCCCGTCGGCTCCGGGCTCGTCATCGCCTTCCTCCAAGTCATCGTGGGCGTCCTCACGGTCCTGGGCCTGTGGCAGCGGGTCGCCGCGGTCGGCGGCGCCCTGCTCTCCGCCGCACTGCTCCTCACCGTCAGCTGGAAGAGCGTCCCCGTCTACGACGCCCCCGACATCATCTACCTGGCCGCCTGGTCACCGCTGATCATCGCCGGCGCCCCCGTCTACTCCATCGACGGCCGCCTCGCCGGCAGCGCCTGGCGCAGACTCGGCCCCCGTACGGACATCTGGGAGCTGCGCGCCTACGTCCTGCGCCGCGGCGCCCTCGTCACGGCCGTCGTCATCGGACTCACGCTCCTCATCGGCTCACTCCTCGGCGGCGCCGTCCGCGACGCCGACCGCGTCGTCGTCCCCGGCCCCGGCGAAGCCCCGCGCAACGAACTCCCCGGCTCCCCGCTCCCCGAGCGGTCCGGCGGCGAACGCCGCGCCTCGAAGAGCCCCTCGGCGACCACCAAGTCCCCGACCCAGAACGCCACTTCGGCCAGCCCCACCACCGGCGGCGCCGCGACCACCCCCGAGGAGGCCCGCGAGAGCGGCAGCGTCACCGGAAGCCGGCCCAGCCAGACCCAGGGCACCGCCGGCCAGGCCCCGCCGCAGCAGACCACCCCGGCCCAGCAGGCGCCCAGCACCACCACCGGACCGACCTCGTCGGGCGGCACGGGCACCCCGGGCGGCACCAACGGCGGCTCCACGGGCGGCAGCACCTCAGGCACCGGCGACGGCAGCACCGGCGGCTCCTCCACGGGCCAGCCGGGCCTGGTGGGCGGCCTCCTGGGCTAGCAACAACCCGCCTCGGTACGGCGGTTACGTGAGTGGGGTCCGGCGCTGACACAGCGCCGGACCCCACTCACGTACTGACTGACGTACTTGATGACGTACTTACTGGCTCAACGGCCCAGTGCCGCCAGCTCCTTCGCGGCCTCCGTGAGGTCCTTCGCGGTGTCGATGGCACGCCAGTACGCGCCGTGCGGGATCGTGAAACCGGCCAGGCGGAGTTCACGGGCCAGGTGAGGGAACGTCGTACGTTCGTGATCACCGCGCTCCGGGAGCAGGGCGGCGAACTCGGAGGAGAACACGTACACGCCCGCGTTGATCTCGAAGGTCGACGGAGGGGACTCTATGAAGTCCGTGATGTGACCGAACCCGTCCGTCTGGACCGCACCCCACGGCAGCCGGGGACGGGCCAGCGCGAGGGTCGCGACGGCGTCGCGCTCGGCGTGGAAGTCGGCCATCTCGCGCAGCGAGAAACGGGTCCAGATGTCACCGTTGGTGGCGTACCAGGGCTGGTCGGGGGCGGGGAGGTGCGCGGCGGCGTACTTGAGGCCGCCGCCACGGCCCAGGGGCTCGGTCTCGACGACCGTGGTGACGTTCAGCGGCAGATCGGCCGTCTCCAGCCACTTCTGCAGCACCTCGGCGAGATGCCCACAGCTGACCACCACGTCCGTCACGCCCTCCTCGGCGAGCCAGACGAGCTGATGGCCGATGATCGGTGTCCCCGTGCCGGGGATCTCGACCATCGGCTTGGGCCGGTCATCGGTGTACGGACGAAGCCGGGAGCCCTGGCCGCCGGCGAGGACCACGGCCTGAGTAGGGCGCGACGTGGCGTTCGGATCGGTCATATTCGAACTGTACGGGGCGCTCCGCGGGTTTTGCGGGGTGAGTTTCGGGGGTGGGGCAGTGGGTGGAGCTGTGGGTGGGGATCTGCGGGCCCGGTGGGGGCTGGTCGCGCAGTTCCCCGCGCCCCTGGAGGGCTGCCCCTACGGGGCGCCTCCAGGGGCGCTGAGGGTTTAGCTGTGTGCTGCTGCCACTCCTGTCGCGAAGGAGGTGTCGCAGACCGGGCGGGAGAACGACTGGGCGCGCGACGGGCCGTACACGCGGACCGCGGCGCGGCCCAGGGCGCGGGCGATCGACGTGCAGTGCCTCGCCAGCGACGGGCGGCCGTTCACCGCCTGCTGCAGGTGGGTGAGGGCGATGCCGGGGTCCTTCTCCTGGAGTTCCAGGAGAAGCTGGTCACGCAGGACGTCCTGCGGTGACGGGGCAGCGGCGGCCCGGGCGGCCAGGTCCTCGGAGGAGGCGGTGAGCACCGAGTCCGAGGGGCTCCCCGACCAGTTGACTCGGGTGACCGCGAGGGTCCCGGACAGCACCAGGACGACGGGCAGGACAAGGGCGAGGCTACGGCCGATCCGGCGGGCGGGGCCACGGCCACTTCGCGTCAGTTGGTTAGTGGAGTGCTTCACGCTGGTGAGGGTAGCGCTCGGTACTGATTTGGCGACATTCAGTCACCCTAACGGGGGATGGATTGGTGCCGTTTTCTGGGTAGGGCGTTGACGCACACGATTCGAAACGACCGGTCCGCCGGGGTATCGGGCGTCCGGCAGGTAAACATGCGCAGGGCGCATACGAGGGGTGCATGCGAAGGGGCCCCGCGGCAAGCCGCGGGGCCCCTCGGTGCTCAGATCGCGTCTCAGTCGGTGAGGCGCTCGCCCGTGGAGGTCGAGAACACGTGGATCTCGCCCGGACGCGGCACGACGTGCAGCGTGGCGCCCTTGTCCGGGACGGCACGGCCGCTGACACGGACGACCAGGTCCTTGAGGTCGCCGTCGACCTTGGCGCTGCCGTAGACGTAACCGTCGGCGCCCAGCTCCTCGACGACGTTCACCGTGACGCCGAGACCGGCCGGAGCGTCCTCGGTGTCCTTGGAGAGCGAGCTGGCGGCGGCACCGTTGTGCTCGACGACGTCGAAGTGCTCCGGACGGACACCGACCGTGACAGTGGTGTCACCCTTGTCGGCGGCGGCCTTGAGAGCCTCACGGTTGACCGGGACGACCGAGTTGCCGAACTTCACGCCGCCGTCGGTGATCGGAACCTCGATGAGGTTCATCGCCGGGGAACCGATGAAGCCAGCCACGAACAGGTTCTTCGGGCGGTCGTACATGTTGCGCGGGGAGTCGACCTGCTGGAGCAGACCGTCCTTCAGCACGGCCACCCGGTCACCCATGGTCATGGCCTCGACCTGGTCGTGGGTGACGTACACCGTGGTGATGCCGAGACGGCGCTGCAGCGACGCGATCTGCGTACGCGTCGACACACGGAGCTTGGCGTCGAGGTTCGACAGCGGCTCGTCCATGAGGAACACCTGGGGCTCACGCACGATGGCACGACCCATGGCGACACGCTGGCGCTGACCACCCGAGAGGGCCTTCGGCTTGCGGGCCAGGTAGTCCGTGAGGTCGAGGATCTTCGCCGCGTCCTCCACCTTCTGGCGGATCTCGGCCTTGTTGACGCCGGCGATCTTGAGGGCGAAGCCCATGTTGTCCGCGACCGTCATGTGCGGGTACAGCGCGTAGTTCTGGAACACCATCGCGATGTCCCGGTCCTTCGGCGGCAGGTGCGTGACGTCGCGGTCACCGATGCGGATGGCGCCGGCGTTCACGTCCTCGAGCCCCGCGAGCATGCGGAGCGAGGTGGACTTGCCGCAACCGGACGGACCGACGAGCACGAGGAACTCGCCGTCCCCGACCTCGATCTCCAGACCATCGACGGCGGGCTTCTCGGTGCCCGGGTAGATGCGGGTCGCCTTGTCGAACGAAACAGTGGCCATGGGTACTAGGCCCCCTTCACCGGCAGGAACGTGCCGGACGATCCGTAGTGGAAGGTGGTGTAGTCCACAGACGTGGACTGAATCTGGACGGTACCCGGCGTTTCGCCGTCTGTCAGTAGGTGGAGGACTGTGAACTTCGCGGAAATTTTCGAGACGAACAGTTTCGAGAAGGCCCAGCAGCTGTCTTTTGGCCATGCCTCATGGCTTCCTGCTTCACCACGCACTGCCGACGCACACAGTCCTCATGAACTGCGCCCGCACGGTCTTACAAGCGCTCCACAGGCATTCCGGCCGACGGCCCGTCGGTCCGTACCATCCAGCCGCCGCTAAGCAGCCTGCAGACAATCCTCCAACTCCGAGGCCCTGATCAGCGCCGGTACTCCCTTTGTGGGCGGCAGCCCGGCCGCCACCAGCCAGTACAGCCGGAGACCCTCGTCCCGAAGGTTCACGGCCGCATTCACATCCCGATCATGGACGACCCCGCACCCGGCACACGTCCACTTCCGGACCGAGACATCCAGCTTGGGACCCTTGGTGTGGCAGGCGGAGCAACGCCTTGTCGAGGGGAAGAAACGGTCGACGATCACCAGCGTCCGGCCGTACCACTCGCACTTGTACCGCAGCTGCCGTAGCAACTCGCCCCACCCGGCATCGATGATCGCCTCGTTCAGCTTCGCCTTCCGCCGACGGCCCTTCCCACGCGCCGGACGCATCAGGTTCCCGATGGCCAGATCCTCCACCACGAGCACTTGGTTCTCGCGCACCAGGCGGGTCGTGAACTGGTCCAACATGTCCTTGCGTACGTCACCGATGAGCGCGTAGAGACACGCGATCTTCCGCCTCACCTTGTCCCGGTTCGCCGAACCCCTCACCTTCTTGTGCAACTCACGCTGCAACCGCGCCAACTTCTCCGCATACCGCCGCAACAAGCGCGGATGATCGACCTTCGTCCCGTCGTCCAACGTGACCAGCGACGCCAGCCCCAGATCCAGCCCCACCGCCTTCGGCACACGCGAACCCGGCACAAAGACAGCGGGCAGAGGCACAATCCGCTCCTCCACGAGCGTCGACACGAAGTACCGCCCCGCCCTGTCCCGCGTCACCGACAAACGCACCGGCACGACCCCCACAGGCAACGCCCGCGACCAACGAACATCCAACGGAACCGACTGCTTCGCCAGAGTGATCAGCCCCGTACCCGGCCGCTCCGCATCCTCCACCCACCGAAAACCGGTCCGCACATAGGTCGCCGAATCCTGCGAACGCCCCTTCCGCTTTCGCTGCGGATGCTTACCCGAACCCTTGAAAAACCGCCCGAACGCCTGATCAAGATGCCGCAACGACTGCTGAAGCACCGTCGACGACACCTCCCCGAGCCACGCCGTCCCCTCCACCCGCTTCCAGCCCGTCAACGCCCGACACGACTCCGCGAACCCCACATTCACCCGATGCCGCTCCCAGGCCCCGGTCCGCAACGCCAGCCCCTCGTTGTAGACCCACCGACAGGCACCGAACGTCTTCGCCAACTGCTCCGCCTGCTCGGCGGTCGGATAGAAGCGGAAGCGGTAGAGACGGTGCTGTGTATCCGGCTCCTTGACGTGCGCCTTCAACGGAGTCGCCGTGCGCTGGTGGTGCTTGCGACGGTCGCCGATCCCGAGAGACTCGCGCTTGATCCGGTCGGCCTTCTCGCCCGTCACTGCTTCCAGCGTCGGCTTCCCCACCGACTTCCCTGGCTCCCCCATGATTCCCTCCCCGACGATCCGATCTTCGGAACGCACGTCAGAGCGATCAACGAACGGGTGCGCGGATGGTTACGTTTGGTTTTCGAGACCGAGGTCAGCCACGAACTCCGTGGCTCAGGGGATCGCTCTCTGTGTACAGTGGAGCCGCCTTGGCGTACGGCGTTGTGGTGCGCGATGCCTCCTTAGCTCAGCTGGAACGAGCAGCGCACTTGTAATGCGCAGGTCATCGGTTCGAATCCGATAGGGGGCTCAACAGCCCAGGTCAGCTCCGTGCTGGCCTGGGCTTCTTTGTGTTTTTGCGCCTGGGTGATGCTGCCTGCATGCGGACCTCGCCTTTCGTGGTGGCGAGGGCACGAGCGCGTCCTGCGGCTTGTCCGCGCTATGCGGCTTCGGCTTCATGTGGAACGGCTGAAACATCGGCCCGTTCACTGGGCAACAGCGCGGCCCAGGCCAGGACCTCGACCAAGTGCTCGGCCAGCAGACCGACGTGGGGATCAGGCTGGACAAGCGCGGTCGCTTGGCCGCGATCGCCGCGTTCCGCCGCCCATTCGTGGTCGAGGACGGTGAAGTCGTCGTCTATCCAGATGGCTGGCGCGTCGCCGAGCCAGGTGTCGACGTGATCGCGCTTCCACAGATGCCCGTTGGGGTGGCTGCTGGTGATCTGCGGGCGTGGGAGGTCGATGTACGGCAGGGGTGGGAGGCCGAGGAGCGGGCCGATCAGAGTGGCGGCGTCGTGGCGCCAGCTGGTGCACCAGACGGGAGTGACCAGGCCGGTCCGGATCACCTGCATGAGCAGGGGGCCATGGGCAGGGTTGAGCCAGATGGTGACCGGGTCGTCAGCGCTCCGGTCAGCGGGCACGACATCGTGCCGGTTGTGGGTTGCCGGACTGGCCCCGTCGGCGTCCGGAAAAGGTATGAGGACGCCGTCGACGTCGAGCAGGAGGTAGGGCGGGCGCATCGGTTTCTCCCAGGGGAGCCGGGGATGGGGGTCAGAGTTTGCGCGCGGTGATGAGGAGAGTTGTGGGCCAGCGGCGAGCGTGGCAGCGTCGAGAGACCCCAACTCCCGCCTGCGCGACACCATCGACGCGACCGGATGCACCTACGAGGCCCTGGCGAGAGACGTCCGGCGCATCGCGGCAGAGAACGGTGAGATCCTCCAGACCAACAAGTCGGCCGTCTCCCACTGGGTCAATGGCATCCGTCAGCCCACCGGCCGGACCGGCCAGTACCTCGCCGAAGCCCTGTCCCGTCGCACGGGCCGCATCATCACCCGGACCGAGATCGGTCTCTGCGCACCTGGTGGCGAGGGGCCGGCCGAAGGGGATCCCGTTCTGGCCGCAACTGACCTTGGCCGGGCCGATGTTGAGCGGCGCCGCTTCCTCGCGGTGGCCGCCTTCACCACCGCCGGCGTGGCCATGCCGCTCGCCCACGACCATGAGGCCACCGCCCGCATGCTCCGCGCCCGCACCGGCAAGTCCGTGGTCGGAGCGGAGGACGTGGACGTCGTGCGGCAGATCACTGCCGCCTTCAGCGCAGCCGACGAACGCCTCGGCGGCGGCCACGGACTGACCACGGTCACCGCGTACCTCGCCGACACCGCTGCCCCCATGCTCCGGGGCCGCTACGCGAGCGAAACCTTACGACAGGCGGCCTTCGGCGCCGTGGCCGAACTCGCCTATCTGGCAGGGTGGAAGCACCACGACCTCGGCCAGGAAGGTGCCGCCCAGCGCTACTACCAGGTCGGCTACCAACTCGCGTGCGAAGCCGACCCACACGGCCACGCCGCCTGGGTGATGCGCGCCCTCGCCCACCAGGCCCTCAGCCTTAAACAGCCCCACCACTGCGTCGACCTCGTCGAAGGGGCCCTCACCCGTGGCCTTGGGCACGTCGACGGCCAGACCGAAGCCCTCCTCCACATCACCCACGCCCGCGCCTACGCCGCCGTCGGTGAGAGGCCCTCAGCGGCCCGCGCCCTGCTCGCCGCCGAAGACGCTCTCCTGCGCGACGACGACCCCCAGCCCAGCTACTCACGCGTCAGCGGCCCCGCCGCCGGCACCGTCGCCAGCCACACCGCCCGCACCCTCACCGACCTCGCCGACCACATCGGCACCGAGCAGCAGCACCGCGACGCCCTGATCCGCTGGGACCCCGAGAAGTACAAGCGCGTCCACGCCCTCACCTATGCCGACCTTGGCGACAGCCTCGCCGCCCAGGCCCGCGCCGACGAAGCCGTTGCCGCCTGGGGCCAGGCCCTGACCCTGATGGAGGGCATGACGTCCGACCGCACCCGCAAGGCCATCACCTCGCTCCGCTCCACCCTCTCCATCTACCAGCGCCGCAAGGTGCCCGGAGCCGCCGAACTCGCCCGCCGCGCACGCGAAGCACTGGCCTAAGCTGCCCACCAACCGGCCCACGAAGGGACACCAGCCGTGGCTCAGCGGACAACCGACGACCAGCCCAAGGCCCTACCGCCCGCCCTCGAATCCATGACACTGCTGGTCGCCGCCGTCATCGTCCACGACAAGGCCACCAACCGCGTCGTCCTCCTCCAGCGCAGCCAGAACGCCAAGTTCGCTCAGGGGATGTGGGATCTTCCCGTCGGTAAGAGCGAGCCTGGTGAGCCTGTCACTGAGACGGCAGTGCGCGAGCTGTACGAGGAGACCGGGCTGACCGTGAAGCGGGAGTCCCTGAAGGTCGCCCACATCATTCACGGCGCCTGGGGCGTCGAAGCCCCCAACGGCTTCCTCACCGTCGTCTTCGCCGCCCACGAGTGGACCGGCGAGCCCGAGAACCGCGAACCCCGCAAACATGCCCAGGTCCGATGGATCGACACCGGCGCCATCCCAGAACAGTTCGTGGACACCACATCAAGTGCCCTTCACCGGTATCTCACCGGAGGATCGGAAGTCTCCCTCGACGGCTGGCAATGAAAGCGCTCACGGCTCCGTGAACCGAAGAGCCTGCGGACCACCAGACGGCATCGAGCCCCACCGTGGGCCCTTGTATGCGTAGGTCATCGGTTCGAATCCGATAGGGGGCTCAACAGCCCAGGTCGGCTCCGAGCTGACCTGGGCTTCTTTGTGTTTTTGCGGCTGTGTGATGCTGCCGGCATGAATGAGCAGCGTGAGGTTGTGGTTGTCCGCTGGCCGGGGGAGGTCCCTTTTGCCGAGGAAGGGCTTGCCCGGTTGCTTGCGGCCTATCACCTGCGGACCGAGGCCGAGAAGGGTGTGGCCGTTGCCGGTGTGGACGGGCTGCCGGGGCGGTATCGGGCGGAGATCTCGGATCCTCGGGCCGCGTTCGGTGACGACGTCGTGCTGGTGGCCCTGAGTGGGGACGTTGCCGTGGGGTGTCTGGTGGTGGCCGGGCCCGTTGACGGGCGGTCGGAGATCAAGCGGCTCTGGACGGATCCCGAGTTCCGGGGGCGGGGTGTCGCGTCCGGTCTGCTCGGTGCCGCGCTTGCGCGGGCTGCGGATGACGGTGTCAGCAGCGTGCGGTTGTCCGTGTGGGAGTGGCGGACCGGGGCCATTGGCCTGTACGAGCGGTTCGGGTTCGTCGTCACCGAGTCGTGGGACGGGCGGGAGCGGCTGGTGTGCATGGAGCGCGCTGTGTGAGTCGCCCAGGGGGTGGTGGTCCGGGTCAGGGGTGGCGCAGTCGGCGGGCGATCTCCAGGTTCTGTTCGTCCAGGGGGTCGCCGTCCTTGATGGTCCAGAGGGCGTTCTGGAGTACTCGGGCGAGGGTCCACGCGCGTGAGCGTTCCCGGTCCAGGGACAGGGCGGCTGTGAGGGCGTCGAAGCGCCAGACGATGTCGTCGGGGTCGAAGCGGTTGTTGATGGCGGGCCAGAGGTCGAAGCCGGGGTCTCCGGCGAGGGGCTTCGGGTCGATGGCTAGCCAGGGGGCTCGGTCGGCGGTGAGGACGTTCTCGTCGTGGAGGTCCCAGTGGAGGAGGCGGTCGCCGGGGTTGGGGGCGACTTCGCGCAGTGCTGCCTCGCAGTCCTTGAGGAGGGTGCGGGTTTCGGGGTCGGGGGTTTGGTGGAGGGCCCGTGGTGCCTCGTTCAGCATTCCTTCCGCGATGTCGGCCAGGCGGCGGATGCCGGGTGGGGCCGGTTCGGCGGTGAGGTGGGTGAGGAGGTCGGCGATGATCAGGGTGGCTTCGTGGGCGTCGGGGTGGTGGGACAGCATGCGGGTGTGGTCGAGGCGTTCCAGGAGCATCGTTCCCGTGGTGGGGTCGTGGTCCAGGAGGCGTACCGCGTGGTTGCTGTTCCAGTGGCGCAGGGCGGTCGGTTCGCCTTCGCTCTCGGCGTCCAGGAGCTGGAGCTTGAGGACGGCGGGGGTGTCGTCGGGTCGTAGGACCGGGAGGACGAGGGCGGTCACGCCGTGCATGGAGGGGCCGTCGAGGCGTAGGTGCCAGCCGTCGAGGAAGTCGGCGGCGCGGGTGGGGAGCGCGGTGATGAAGGCGCGTCCTGCCTCCCCGTTGTACTTGAGCTGGGTGGCGGCCAGATCGTCGGGGATGTGGATGCGGTTCACCGGGCGACTGTATGTGCGTGCGTAAATTGGCGCATGCGATTTCCGGTGGGCCCGCGCAGGGTGTGGGCGTACGTCCGTAGTGCTCCGGGCACGTACGTGTGGTTGCTCGTCCTGTTCGTCACGACGGTGGCCGTGCATCACATGTCGGCGGAGTTCCAGGAGGAGTTTTTGCGGCAGCGGTCGACGAACATCAACGAGCTGTCGGACCGTCCGGTGCGTGTGCTGATCTCCAGTGCGATGTGGATCGACGGGTGGTGGACCCCGTATCTCGTGCTGTATTCGGTGTTTCACGCGCGGGCCGAGCGGTGGCTGGGGACTCTGCGGTGGTTCATTGTCTGTGCGAGTGCGCATGTGGTGGCGACGCTGGTCAGCCAGGGTGCGGTGTGGCGGGCGATCCGGGACGGTTCGGCGCCGGCGTCGGCGGCGGACACGATGGATTTCGGGGTGAGCTACGGGCTGGCGGGGGTTGTGGCCGTGCTGGCGTACCGGATCGGGCGGCCGTGGTGGCGGTTTGTGTATGTGGTGGGTGTTCTTGTCGTGTACGGGGTGCCGCTTGTCGTGTCGCGGACGTTCACGGATCTGGGGCATTTCACGGCGGCGCTGGTGGGGTTCGCCTGTTGGCCGTTGACGCGTGGGCGGGATGCGCGGGTGTGGAAGGCGAGGGAGACGCAGGGGGCGGTCAGGGGTTAGCGTCCGGCGCTATGAGCAGCGCGGATGGCGGTTCGGGTGTGGTTGGTGGGCCGGTGAACGGTCGGGTGTCGTTCTGGTACGCGCAGGACGGGTTGCCCGTTCCCCGTGCGCCTCTCGCCGGGGATACGACGGCGGATGTGGTGGTCGTCGGGGGTGGGTACACGGGGTTGTGGACTGCGTACTACCTGAAGAAGGCGGCGCCTTCTCTTCGGATCGTCGTTCTGGAGAAGGAGTTCTGCGGGTACGGGGCTTCCGGCCGGAACGGGGGCTGGTTGTACAACGGGATCGCGGGGCGGGACCGGTACGCGCGCGTGCATGGTCATGAGGCCGCTGTGCGGCTTCAGCGGGCGATGAACGACACCGTCGGGGAGGTTGTGCGGGTCGCGGGGGAGGAGGGCTTCGATGCCGACATCCGGCGCGGGGGTGTGCTCGAAGTCGCTTGTACGCCGGCCCAGTTGGCGCGGTTGAGGGACTTCCACGAGGTGGAGCTGTCGTACGGGGAGGACGACCGCGAGTTGTACGGCGCCGAGGCGACCGCGGAGCGGGTGCGGGTGGCGGGTGCCCTCGGGGCGTCGTGGACGCCTCATGGGGCGCGGTTGCATCCGGTGAAGCTGGTCAAGGGGCTTGCGGCGGCTGTCGAGGCGCTGGGTGTCGTCGTTCGTGAACGGACGCCGGTGACGGAGATCCGGGCGGGCCACGCTGTCACGCCGTACGGGACGGTTCGCGCGCCGTATGTGCTGCGATGCACGGAGGGGTTCACGGCTTCGTTGAAGAGTCAGCGGCGGACGTGGCTGCCCATGAACTCGTCGATGATCGCGACGGAGCCGTTGACGGACGCGCAGTGGGAGTCGGTCGGTTGGGCGGGCCGGGAGGCGTTGGGCGACATGGCGCACGCGTACATGTACGCGCAGCGGACGGAGGACGGGCGGATCGCGTTGGGCGGGCGTGGGGTGCCGTACCGGTTCGGGTCGCGGACGGACAACGACGGGCGTACGCAGGCGGCGACGGTGGAGGCGTTGCGGGAGGTTCTTGTGCGTTTCTTTCCTTCGCTGGGTGGTGTGCGGGTGGCGCATGCCTGGTCGGGGGTGTTGGGGGTGCCGCGGGACTGGTGTGCGACGGTGACGCTGGACCGGTCGTCGGGGCTTGGCTGGGCCGGGGGTTACGTCGGTTCGGGGGTTGCCACGGCCAACCTCGCTGCGCGGACGTTGCGGGATCTGGTGCTGCTGGATTCGGGGCAGGGCGGGCGTACGGAGCTGATCGGTCTGCCGTGGGTGGGGCATCGGGTGCGGAAGTGGGAGCCGGAGCCGTTGCGGTGGGTGGGGGTGCGGGGGATGTACGCCACGTATCGGGCGGCGGATCGGCGGGAGTCGGCCGGGGGCGGGGAGCGGTCGTCGCGGTTGGCTCGGGTGGCGGATCGGGTGGCCGGCCGGTAGGGGCCCCCGGGTCCCTTCTCGACTTCAGGCCTGCTTGAGGTCGAGGGGGTCGAGGCGGGTTCGGCGGTTGCCCAGGGCCAGTGATACGGCGTTCAGCGCGCTGTTGAAGGAGACCTCGGCGAGGACGCCCGGGGCCGCCACCTGGTCGCCCGCGAGATAGACACCGTTGCCGCGTTCGATGGCGGGCCGGTCGCGCCAGCTCGTCCCGGGGAGGTCGACCGCGCCGGTACGGCCGTTGGCGGTGGCCTCGCGGCGCCAGGTGACGCGTTCGCGCCAGCCGTCGAAGGCCAGGTCGAGGAGTTCCTCGGCACGGGTGACGCCCTCCGCGCGGGGGGCGTCGGGGCCGATCGGGAACTGGCCCTGGAGGAGCTGTTCGCCGGCCGGTGCGAGGGTGCGGTCCTGGGCGGTGAAGCGTTCCAGCCAGCCGGGTGCATCGAGGTCGGAGACGACGAAGGGGTCGCCGCGCCGGCTGCGTACGGCGAGGTCGAGGAGGACCGTACGGCCGCCGGTCCAGGTGAGGGTGTCGTCGTTCAGGAGGCGCCGGGCGGCGTCGAGGGAGGTGGCGACGATGACGGGTTTGTCCGTGGGGAGCGTGTCGACGCGGGACAGGGTTTCCACTCGTACGCCCAGGTTCCAGGCGCGGGCGGCCATACGGTCGATGACGCTGGCCCAGCCGCCGCGCGGGTAGTGGGCCTCGGGCGGGAGGGCGGCGGCGCGGCGCAGCCGTTCCTGGACGAAGGCCGCGGACAGGGTGCCGGGGTCGTGGTGGAAGAGGGCGACGGCGGAGTAGTGCGCGGCGGCCCGGGCGCCTTTCTCCCCTGCCTGTTCGGTGGCCCAGGTCATGAAGTCGACGTCCACGGGCGCGTGTTGGGCGCTGCGGCGGAGCAGCTTGAGCATGGCGAGGGGTGGGGTGCGGCGCAGGGCGCCCTGGTGGCGGAAGTGGAAGCGGGCGGCTTCGAGTGGGGGCAGTGGGGCGAGTGGGCCGATGAGGTCGCGCCGGGTGAGCCAGGTCCAGTGCGGGCCGCCGCTGTAGAGGGCGTGCGGGCCCTCGTTCGTCCGGTAGGGCTCCTCGGCGGTGCGGCCTCGGCCGCCGAGGGTGTGATGGGCCTCGTGCACGGTGACCTTGGCGCCCGCTTCCGCGGCGGCGATGGCGGCGGTCAGGCCGGCGAAGCCGCCGCCGATGACGGTGAGGGGGGTGCGGGCGGGGGTGTGGGTGCGGTTGTTGTGCGTGCGGTTGGCGGTTCGGTTGTTGGTGCGGGCCGGGTGCATGTCTGGGGTCTCCCTGGGGTGGGCGCCTCTCTGCTTTCCGGCAGTACGACTGATGGCGGGGGTCGGAATGTGACATGGGGGTGGATGGGTGGGGGTTTTCGCAGGTCAGCGGGATTGTCAGTGGTGGGGTGCAGGATGGGGGCATGGCGAGGCGAGTGGTGGGTGGCGCGGGCAGTACTAGGGGTATGGGGGGTTCCGGTTCCGGGGTGAAGGAGGCTCGGCGGCCCGAGGTGCGGTTGCCGGTGCTGGAGCCGTTCGGGGGCGGTGAGCTGGAGCCGGACGGGGACTATGACGGGCTGGAGTTCCGGGAGGCCGACTTCGCCGGGCAGGACGGCGGGGGTGCCCGGTTCATGGACTGCGCGTTGACGGGGTGCGCGCTGGACGAGACACGGCTGCACCACGCCCGGCTGCTCGACTCGGTCCTCACGGGCATACGGGGGGTGGGCACGAACCTCGCCGAGTCGACCCTGCGTGATGTGGAGCTGGTCGATGCTCGGCTGGGTGGGGTGCAGCTGCACGGGGCTGTGCTGGAGCGGGTGGTGGTGCGGGGCGGGAAGATCGACTATCTGAACCTGCGCAAGTCGAAGCTGAAGGATGTCGTCTTCGACGGGTGCGTGCTGGTGGAGCCGGACTTCGGGGGTGCGGTGCTGGAGCGGGTGGAGTTCGTGGGCTGTGCGCTGAAGGGGGCGGACTTCAGTGATGCGCGGCTGAAGGACGTGGACTTTCGGCGGGCCGCGGAGCTGGGGTTCGCGCGGGGGGTGGACCGGCTGGCGGGGGCGGTGATCAGTCCTGTGCAGTTGCTTGATCTGGCGGGGGTGTTCGCGGCGGAGTTGGGGGTGCGGGTGGAGTAGGCGGGGGGTTTCCCACCCGCCCGCCCGTCTCGGTCCGTTTGAGGGGTGCCCTCGAGGGTGTTTTCCCACCCACTCGCCCGACTCGGTCCGATTCGAGGGTGCCCTTGAGAATCCCTTCCCGTTCGCCCGAGCGCGCTGCTTCTGCAGCCCGTCTGGGGGCGCAGCCCCCAGGGATGGTCGGCCCCCGCTCAGCGCACCCTCGGGAAGCGGGCCTGGAGGGTCCAGATCGCGGGGTTCTCGCCGAGGGCGTCGTGCAGGTCGATCAGGTCGGCCAGGACGTCGTGCAGGAAGTCCCGCGCCTCCTTGCGGAGTTCCGCGTGGGAGAAGGTGAGCGCGGGCTCCTCCGCCGGCATCCAGTCGGATTCGATGTCCACCCACCCGAAGCGGCGCTCGAAGAGCATGCGGTCGGTGGACTCGGTGAAGTCCAGTTCCGCGTACTGGGGGCGGGCGGCGCGGGACCCCCGGGGGTCCTGGTCCAGCTGTTCCACGATGTCGCACAGGGCCCACGCGAAGTCGAGCACCGGCACCCATCCCCAGGCTGTGGACAGTTCCCGGTCGGCCTTGGTGTCGGCGAGGTAGACGTCTCCGCAGAACAGGTCGTGCCGCAGTGCGTGGACGTCCGCGCGGCGGTAGTCGGTCTGCGGGGGGTCCGGGAACCGGTTGGAGAGGGCGTAGCCGATATCGAGCACGGAGGTGATGGTGTCACGACGCGGCCTTCAGCTCTCTCGGCCCTCTGCCGGGGCATGCGAAAGCCCCCGGCCCGAACGCCGACTCGCGCTCGACCGGGGGCTTTTCAGCTGCCGTCCACGACTCAGACGTTGACGCCGAAGTCCTGCGCGATGCCCACGAGGCCCGAGGCGTAGCCCTGGCCGACCGCGCGGAACTTCCACTCCGCGCCGTTGCGGTACAGCTCGCCGAAGACCATCGCTGTCTCCGTCGCCGCGTCCTCGGAGAGGTCGTACCGGGCGATCTCGGCGCCGCCAGCCTCGTTCAGGATGCGGATGTACGCGTTGCGGACCTGGCCGAAGTTCTGCGAGCGGTTCTCCGCGTCGTAGATCGAGACCGGGAAGACGATCTTGTCGATGTCGGCGGGGAGGCCGGCGAGGTTGACCTTGATCGCCTCGTCGTCGCCCGCGCCCTCGCCCGTGCGGTTGTCGCCGGTGTGGACGATGGTCTTGTCCGGGGTCTCCTTGTTGTTGAAGAAGACGAAGTGGGCGTCGGAGAAGACCTTGCCCTGTGTGTTGACCGCGATCGCCGAGGCGTCGAGGTCGAAGTCCGTGCCGGTGGTGCTGCGGACGTCCCAGCCGAGGCCCACGGTGACGGCGGTCAGGCCCGGAGCCTCCTTGGTGAGCGAGACGTTGCCACCCTTGGACAGGCTTACAGCCATTGTTGGGAGTCCTTCCCTCGTTTGACATACGTGCAGTACGTGTGTGCGGTGCGGAGCCCCGTACGGGACGAAGCTACCGTCACCTCTATGAACGCCGACGGGGGTCCCGAAGGTTCCGCGCGCCTTTACTTTCTTTACCTACCTTGTCGGAGTGAAAACGGGGTGACGTGGACCGGACAGCCGCGCGACCATAGGGGCATGTCCGGTCCCTACTTCATCCGTGGCTCCGTCTCGCTCCCCGAGGCCGAGCTCATGTGGCGTTTCTCGCGGTCCGGCGGGCCGGGCGGGCAGCACGTCAACACCAGTGACACGCGGGTCGAGTTGAGCCTCGACCTCGCGGGCACCGAGGCGCTCCCCGAAGTCTGGAAGCGGCGTGCGCTGGAGCACCTCGCCGGACGGCTCGTCGACGGAGTCGTCACCGTCCGCTCCTCCGAGCATCGTTCGCAGTGGCGCAACCGAGAGGCGGCGGCCGTACGGCTGGCCGCCCTCCTCGCCGAGGCCACCGCGCCACCGCCCAAGCCCCGTACCCCCACCCGTATTCCGCGCGGTATCAACGAACGCCGGTTGCGGCAGAAGAAGGCGCGCGCGGATGTGAAGCGGGGTCGTACGGGACGGGACTGGGGTTAGCCGGTAACCGGAAACCGGCAGTGAACCGCGGGCAGTGAACCGCCGGGAATGAACGGTCGTGATTTTCCGAACGGCCGGGGGAAAGAACCGTGGAACGGCTCGTGGAGCGGCTCCTGGAACGGCCCCGGCAATGAATTTACGTTCGTACACGCAAAGGCCGCCATGATCGACATCGACATCGTGATCGACATCGTGACGGATCTGGCGCGGAGTGCTAACCCAGTTTCAGTACGCCGACCGTCTGGCCCCCGCTGGTCTCGCCGGTGGGCGTGAAGCCCAGGCTCAGGTAGAAGGGCTCGGGGCCGGTCGGGCCGGGGTGCCAGGTGACGTAGAGGTCGGTGCCCCCGCGGTGGCGGATCTCGGCGGCGACGGACTCGACGGCGAAGCGGCCGTAGCCCTTGCCCTGTTCGTCGGCCGCGATGTTCAGGCGCCACAGGCCGGAGCGCAGGTCGGTGCCTGTGTTGCCCCAGGCGATGTCGAAGAAGGCCATGAGGAAGCCGACCGGACGCTCGCCGTCGAGGATCAGCCGGGGCCAGGCGGTGCGCGGATGGACGTACGCCTCGGCCAGGGACTTCATGACCGGCGAGACCGCGTGTTCCTGGTCCCGGCGGACCCGTACGGCGATGGCGGCGTCGAAGTTGTCGGAGCTGATTCGCTCCAGCCGGAGCGTGTCGTTCGTCATATGGCGAACCTAGGCCGTCCGGCAGGGGCGTGACCAGCGGGTTTCTCGTCAGTCGAGGCGGCGGTAACGGCCGCGGAAGTACGCAAGTGGGCCCTCGTCCGCGTGTGGCGCGGTCGCCGTGAGGACGCGGCCGATCACCAGGGTGTGGTCGCCGGCCGTCACCCGCTGTTCCGTGCGGCACTCCAGGGTCGCCAGGGCGCCCTCCACCAGGGGGGCGCCGGACGCCTCGCCCCGGAGGTGGGGGAGGTCCGCGAAGAGGAGACGGTCGCTGATGCGGCCCTTCATCGCGAACCGGCCCGCGATGTGCCGCTGGTTCTCCGAGAGGACGGAGACCGCCCACAGGGGCTGTTCGTCGAGCAGGTCGTCCATCCGGGAGCCCTCGCGCACGCTGACCATGACGAGGGGCGGGTCCAGGGAGACCGAGAGGAAGGCGGTCGCCGTCATGCCGACGTCCTCGCCGCCGGGCGCGTGCGGATCGTCCGCGTCGAGTGGCGGCTCCTGTGCGGTCACCAGGACCACGCCCGAGGCCAGGCGGGACATGGCGGCGCGGAAGTCGTCGTTGCTCACTCCCCCAGGATGCCCGTCGCGCGGGGGGAGGGGAGTGACGGGTGCGGCATGGCTGGGTATGGCGGAGGGAGTCAGCACATGGAAAAGCTATTCGGGGTCCCTGTGTCACCGCATCGGACCAGCGCCCGAACCGGGACCTAGGACTCCGGGCCGACTCCCGACCGACTCTCGTCCGACCCCAAAGATCGGGAACGGCCCCGCCGACTTCCTCTCGGCCGTATCCTCGCTCGTAGTATCCGCACGGATACAAAGTTTGCGTTCAGTAAATGCACAGGGAGAACTCAGAAACTCCACTCAATTGCTCATCTTTCGCTGTGACTTGAGTCACAGGTGACCTTTTTTGTTGACCCTGTGTACCGAGTGGGCAGCGCGCTGTGATTCAGTGGCGGAGAAGGTGGGATAGGCGGAAGGAGGGCGAATGGAGACCGACCAGGAGCCGTACGTCCGTCTCGCGACCTTGCGGCAGCTGCACCAGGTCATGGCGGACATGAACACCGCGCGCAGTCTGGCGGACACCCTCCAGACCGTCGCCGACGGCGTCGTCAACGGCCTCGGATACGAGCTGGCCTGCGTCAACCTCGTCCGCCCCGACGGCGATCTCGTCGTCGCCGCCTTCGCCGGAAACTCCGCCGCCGAGGCCCTCATCACCGGCCGCGTCGGCTCGCGCGACTCCTGGGAACGCCGGCTCGCCATGGGCGAGGCCTGGGGCGACCTGGTGTTCATACCGCACACCGAGGGCTGGGTCCTCGACGACGACGACGTCCCGCAGTGGTACACCGACGGGCCCGCCCCGCGCTTCGAGGACGAGTGGCACCCCTCGGACCGGCTCTTCGCGCCGATGTTCACCCCGGGCGTGCCCGGCGGCACCTGTGGCGAACTGATCGGCGTGCTGTCCGTGGACCGGCCGCGCAACGGGCGCCGGCCGGGCGCCTGGGGCAAGGAAGCGCTCCAGATGTACGCGTTTCAGGCCGCCATCGCGATCAGCAACGCACGTCTACGCGCGAATATGCAGCGGGCACTGGTCAGACTCGAACGCGAGCAGCAGGCGCTGCGGGCCAGTGAGGAAAGCTTCCGGCAGGCGTTCGAGTACGCGCCCTCCGGCATGGCCATCGCCGAGATGGGCGGCGACCAGCACGGGCGAATACTCCGGACCAATGACGCGCTGTGCCGGCTGCTCGGCCGCCCCGCCTCCGCGATGCGCCGCTACTCCTTCGCCGACCTCGTGCACCCCGAGGACGTGGGCACCCTGCTGCGCACCTCCGCCGAGGGCGGGCGCACCGAACTCCGGCTCGCCCGCCGGGACGGCACGTACCTGTGGGTGTCGCTGCGCAACTCCGTCGTCGCGGACGCCACCGACGGCCCGCGCTTCCTGCTCACCCACGTCGAGGACATCGAGGAGCGCAAGCGCCGCGAGCTCCAGCTCGCCCACCGCGCCTCCCACGACTCCCTGACCGGTCTGCCCAACTCGGCCGAACTGCGCGCCCGGCTCAGCGCCCGCCTCTGCCAGCGCCCCCAGACGGCGGCGCCCGGCCTGGTCGAGTCGGTCGACGCGGCCTACGTTCCCGCCCAGCTGGACCCCTTCGGTACGCACGACCAGTACACGACGGCGCCGGCCTCTTCCTCGGCGCCGGTGCCCGTGACGGACGGCGGAATCCAGCCGTACGACGCGAACGGCCACGGGTTCGACTTCCGCGGCGCCCCCGAGGTGTACGGCGCGTACGACCACCACGTCCACACCGTCGCCCCCGAGGGTGAACATGACGACGGGACGAAGGGGCTCGCGGTTCTCTTCTGCGACCTCGACGGCTTCAAGTCGATCAACGACCGTTTCGGGCACAACGCGGGCGACGCGGTACTGATCGAGGTGGCCCGGCGGCTCGGCGGGGCCGTGCGCGACGGCGACACGGTGGCCCGGCTCGGCGGCGACGAGTTCGTGGTTCTTGCCGACGGCCTGGGCCGGGCCGACGCCCAGGACCTCGCCGTACGCCTGCGCAACGAGATCATCCAGCCCATCCGGGTCGACGGCCGTGTGATGCGGGTCGGCGCGAGTTTCGGTATCGGGTGGGCACAGTGCGGGATGACGGCGGACGAAGTCCTGAAGTCGGCCGACGAACGGATGTACATCGAGAAACGATCTCGTCCCAAACAGCACCGCAGGGCGGGATGATCTCCAGCTCAGTGGTGTGACGCCGGTCCGGTGCGGCCGGACTCACCCGTTTGGGTCAGTGGGAGCGGGTAGGCTCGCTATTCGCATTGCATGTTTGGCAGGACCTCGCAACATCTCGTGGTCCCACCCGCACCAGTCCCACCCCGCACCTGTTGAGGAGACCAAGGGATGACGCCCGGCAACAGCGGCGCGAGCACGCCCGAGGACGATGACCCGTTCGGCTACCTGTACGAGGACGGGCGGGCGAACGGAGCCCAGCCGCCGAGCAGCGGCTACGGCTACCCGAACTCGGTCGGCCGCACCCGGCCGGTCGGCGAGCGCCAGTACAGCGGCCCGACGCAGGGCCAGCAGCCGGCGTACGGCCAGAGCGCGCCGACCGCCCCGACCGCCCCGACCGCGCAGTACGGCCAGGCGATCCCGCAGCAGCAGGGGGCATACGGCAGCCCGAACGCCACCTACCAGGCGCCCGAGGCCTTCGGCGGCGGCCCCGCGGCCCCGCAGCAGCCGTCGTACAGCGGGGGCAGCGGCAACGGCAGGGGCGGGCGGGGCTCCGGCCCCAACACCAAGGGTCTCCTGATCGGCGCCATCGCGGTGGTCGCCGCGGTCGTCATCGGTATCGCCGTGGCGATGATGGGCGGCGACGGCGACAAGGGCACGAACGCCGACGCCAGTAATACCCCCTCGACCTCGCAGAGCGCCGATCCGTCCCCGTCGGCCAGTGCCTCGGCGCCGGCATCGGAGGAGGACCTCCCCACCATCGACGCGAAGGCCCTGCTGCTGGGCGGCGGCGCGTCCCCCGTGTCGGACGTCGACGGCGCGAAGGCGGCCGACGGTGTCTATGTGGGCAACTTCAACAACGTGGGCGCGTCGGTCACCTGGAATGTGAGCGGGATCGCGAAGGCGGCCGGCTACCGGCTGTACGTCAACTACGGCGTACCCGGCAAGGACGCCAACGCCACGCTCACCGTCAACGGCGAGGTCCAGACCCGACCGCTCAACCTCAAGAACTTCGCGAACGCCGCCGAGGGCGACTACGCGAAGGGCTGGACGAACACCTGGGCGTCCGTCCAGCTGAACAAGGGCACCAACACCATCAAGATCTCCTGCGAGCAGGGGAACCAGTGCGACGTGAACCTGGACCAGCTGTATCTGGCGAAGGACAGCGGATCTGACGGCTGATCCGACGGGGGCTGGGCTCGCCGGCCGAGGACCGACAGGCTCCAGGCCTGCACTGGTCCTGCTCTAGGCCGCCGTCGCCTCGCGTGTCACCGTCACCCCGTCCAGCAGTTTCTCGTACGTCGTGCGGTCGAACTCGCCTGCCACCGGGGCCAGTACGGTCGCCGTCGACAGGGCCACCGCTCTGGTCAGGCGTTCGGGCCAGGGGAGTTGGTCGACCAGGCCCGACAGCAGGCCCGCGACCAGTGAGTCGCCGGCGCCCGTCGGATTGCCCCGGACGCGGGTCGGCGGGATCGCCCGCCAGTTGCCCTCCTCGGTCACCGCGAGCAGTCCGTCCGGGCCCAGTGAGGCCACCACGGCCCGTGCACCGCGCCTGCGGGCGTCCCGGGTTGCCCGCAACGGCTCGTGGGAGCCGGTGAGTTCGGCGAGTTCACCGGCGTTCGGTTTGACCAGGTCGGGGCGGGCCGCGACCCCACGTCTGAGCGGCTCCCCGCTGGTGTCTAGCAGCACGGGTACGTTCGCCGCCCGTGCACCGCGGACGAGGTCGGCGTACGCGCCCACCGGCACCCCCGGCGGCAGGCTCCCGCAGAGGGCCACCGCGGAGACGGACGGCAGCAGTCCCTCGTACACGCCCTGGAACGCGGACCACTCGGCCGGTGTGATCTGCGGGCCGGGTTCGTTGAGTTGGGTCGCGTCCGTCGGTGTACCGGCCGCCGAGTCGTCGATCACCGCTATCGTGCGGCGAGTTGCACCCGACACCGGCATCAGGGCGTCCAACACGCCTGGTGTGGCGGCGAGCTGGTCCTGTACGGTCCGCCCGGTCGGGCCGCCCGTGAAGCCGGTGACCGTCACCTCGTGGCCGAGGGCGGCCAGGACGCGGGCCACGTTCAGGCCCTTGCCGCCCGGACGTTCGGTCACCGAGTTGACCCGGTGGGAGGCGTGCGGGCGTAACTCCCCTACGCGGTACGTGATGTCGAGCGCGGTGTTCAGTGTCACCGTGAGGATCATCCCGTCGACCTCCTCCCTCGTTTTCCTCTCGCCTCTGCAGGTCAAGAGAGTTGGGGATCCACTACCCAACTGCCCTTGCGCATCACTCCCTTGAGCGTGAAGTCCGCGTCCAGCAGGACCAGGTCCGCGTCCTTGCCCGGTTCCAGGGAGCCCACCCGGTCGTACATCCCCAGCAGCCGGGCCGGGTTGGCGGACAGGGCGGCGACCGTGTCCGTGACCGGGAGCCGGTCGACGGTGACCGCCCGCTTGAAGGCGCGGTCCAGGGTGAGTGTCGAGCCGGCGATCGAACCGCCCTCGACCAGCCGTGCCACACCCTCGCTGACCTCGACCTCCAGCGGGCCGAGCAGATAGCGGCCGTCGCCGAAGCCGGCGGCGTCCATCGCGTCGGTGATGAACGCCACGCGGTCCGCGCCCGCGTGGTGGAACGCGAGTTGGAGGGCCGCCGGGTGCAAGTGCGTGCCGTCGTTGATGAGTTCGACCGTCACTCGGTCGTCTTCGAGGAGGGCGGCGATCGGGCCGGGGTCGCGGTGCCCGAGGGGCGGCATCGCGTTGAAGAGGTGCGTGGCGACGGTGGCGCCCGCGTCGATGGCCTCCAGCGTCTGCTCGTACGTCGCGTCCGTGTGCCCGATCGCCGCGAGGACGCCGTGCTCGACGAGGAGCCGTACGGAGTCGAGGCCGCCGGGGAGTTCGGTGGCGAGGGTGAGCATCATGGCCCGGCCGCGCGCCGCGTCGATCAGCTTCCGTACGTCCGCCGGGTCCGGGTCGCGCAGCAGCGCCTCGGAGTGGGCGCCCTTGCGGCACGGGGAGATGAAGGGGCCCTCGAAGTGGACGCCGGCGATGTCGCCCTGCTCGGCGAGCTCGGAGAGGAGGCCGGCCCGGGCGGTGAGGGTGTCCATGTCGCCGGTGACGGTGCTGGCGACGAGGGTGGTGGTGCCGTGGGTCCGGTGGGTGTGGACGCCCTTGAGCACGTCTTCGGCGGTGCCCGAGGTGAAGGAGGCTCCGCCGCCGCCGTGGTTGTGTAGGTCGACGAATCCGGGGATCAGCCAGTGGCCCGTCGCGTCGACCTCGTGGGCGTCGTCGTGGGCGCGCTCGGTGAACTTGGTTCCTTCGACGGCCAGTTGACCGCCTTCGGTGATTCCTGTGGGGAGTACTACTCGGGCGCCTCTGAGCAACAGGCTGTGTGTGCGCTGCGGGGCCGTGGGGGCTGGTCGCGCAGTTCCTCGCGCCCCTGGGTGGGGTGCCGGCAGGGCGTTTTCTTCGTGCGGTCGGTTGGGGTGTCGCGCAGTTCCCCGCGCCCCTGGGTGGGGCGTCGCTGGGTCTGTTGCCAGTGGGCCCGTCTCCACTGGGCCCGCTTCCCCTGGGGTCGTTGGCATCAGGGTGTTACCTCCGTGAGGTCGGTGACGGTCAGGAGGTCCCAGGCGAGGAGGCCTGCTCCCAGGCAGCCTGCCGTGTCTCCCAGGGCCGCGGGGGCGATGGTCGGGAGCTTCTGGAAGGTGATCCGTTCTTGTACGGCGGTGCGCAGCGGTGTGAACAACGTGTCGCCCGCTTCCGCCAGGCCGCCGCCGATGATCAGGGTGCGGGGGTCGAGCAGCGTGAGGGCGGTGACCAGGCCGTCGGCGAGGGCGTCGACAGCGTGCTGCCAGATCTCGCGGGCGCGCGGGTCGCCGGCGTCGACGGCTCTGGCGCAGTCCGCCGCGTCCGCGCCCGGGGTTCCGGTCGCCTCGGCCCACGCCTCGCTCACCGCCGACGCGGACGCGTACCGTTCCAGACAGCCGCGCTGGCCGCACGGGCACAGGGTGCCGCCGGGCCGTACGACGATGTGGCCGACCTCGCCGGCGAAGCCGTGCGCGCCCGCCTCCACCCGGCCTTCGACGCCGATCGCGCCCGCGATGCCGGTGCCGAGGGCGATGAAGAAGAAGCGGTCGGCTCCCTGACCGGCCCCGATGCGCCCCTCCGCGAGACCGCCCGTCCGGACGTCGTGGCCGAGGGCGACCGGCAGGCCGAGCCGTTCGGTGAGCAGCTCGCGCAGGGGTACGTCACGCCAGCCGAGGTTGGCCGCGTAGACGGCGAGGCCCTTCTCGGCGTCGACGATGCCGGGCACCGAGACTCCGGCGGCGGCGGCGCTCTCGCCCAGGTGGGCGATGCCGTGCGCGCGCAGGTCGGCGGCGAAGCCGAGGATCGCCTCGACCACGGCGTCGGGGCCGCGCTCGCGACCGGTCGCCCGGCGCGTCTGGTGGAGCAGAGCGCCGTCCGGCCCGATGAGGGCGGCTTTCATCGCGGTGCCGCCCACGTCGAGGGCGATGACATGTCTCACGGGGACAGTGTGGCCCGTAGACCCGGAAGAGGTCTAGTCCACTCACGTGGTGTAGACCTTATGGAGCTAAAAAATTGAACGTACCAATGAATACATATGTGAACGACCAGTGGGGATTTTGCAGTGCAACGGCGCAGGACAGGCATGATCGCGGCGGTGTCCGCACTCGGGATGACGGCGGCACTCGGTGGTTGCGGAGCCGTCGGCTCGGGTGACGTCACGCTGAAGCTGGTCGCCGCCGACTACGGCGACTCCGACGCCAACAGCTCCCAGAAGTACTGGGACAAGCTGGTCGGGGAGTACGAGGACGCCCACCCCGGAGTGAAGGTCGACGTCAGCGTCTACTCCTGGAACGACGTCGACCGCAAGGTCAAGGAGATGGCCGCCGCCGGTGACGCGCCCGACCTGGCGCAGATCGGCGCCTACGCCGACTACGCGGCCAAGGGCGAGCTGTACCAGGCCGACGACCTGCTCTCCATCCCGACGCAGGCCGACTTCGTCTCCCAGCTGGCCGACGCCGGAGCGGTCAGGCGCATCCAGTACGGCATGCCCTTCGCCGCCTCGACCCGCCTCCTCTTCTACAACAAGAAGCTCTTCACCGAGGCCGGCCTCACCCCGCCCACCACCTGGAGCGAGCTGGCCGCCGACGCCGCCGTGCTCAAGGAGAAGGGCGTGAAGTTCCCGTACGCCCTCCCGCTGGGGCCCGAGGAGGCGCAGGCCGAGACCATGCAGTGGCTGCTCAGCGGCGGCGAGAGCTACACCAGCGAGGTCGGCACCTACGGCATCGACTCCCCGCGGAACATCAGGACGTTCACCTGGCTCAAGGACGAACTCGTCGACAAGGGCCTCACCGGCTCCGTCGCCCCCGGCAGCCTCAACCGGGCCGCCGCTTTCGCCGCCTTCGCGCGCGGTGAGGTCGGCATGCTCAACGGGCACCCCTCGCTGATGAAGATCGCGTCCGCCAAGGGGGTCGATTTCGGGATGGTGCCGATGCCGGGCCAGGAACGCTCGACGCGGTCCGCGATGGGTGTCGCCGACTGGATGATGGCCTTCAAGAAGAACGGCCACCGTGACGAGGTCGGCAAGTTCCTCGACTTCGTCTACGACAAGAAGAACGTGCTCGCCTTCTCCCGCGAGTACGACCTCCTCCCGGTCACCACCTCCGCCTCCCGGACGATGTCCGCCGCCGCCGAGGACAGGGATCTCGCGCCCTTCCTGAAGGAGCTCCCGACCGCACAGCTGTACCCGGTCGGCAAGACGTCCTGGGCGCAGGTCAACGCGGACATCAAGCAGCGGATCGGTACGGCGTTCGCGGCGGGTGGGGATCCGGCCGCGGTGCTTGCCGAGTTGCAGACTAGGGCCAATGCGGCGGAGACCGAGGAGGAGAACGGGCAGTAGGTCGTCGCCGGGCCGTCGCTAGGCCGTCGCCGGGCTGCCAGGTCGGATGTCAGTGGGTGGGGCTACGGTGCTTTGCATGGACGGGGAGCAGTTGGGGCGGCGGGAACAGGACATTCTCGCGCTGGAGCGGCGGGGGTTTGTGGGGCCCGGTGCGAAGGAGCGGGCGATTCGGGAGGAGCTGGGGTTGGTGCCGGTGCGGTATTACCAGTTGCTGAACGCGTTGCTGGATGACCGGCGGGCGTTGGAGTGTGATCCGGTGACGGTGAACAGGTTGCGGAGGGTGCGGGAGGCTCGGCGGGGTGAGCGGTAGGTGAGGCCGGTTTTTTCGCCCCCGCCGCCCCTACCCGTCCCATCCCGTTCCTGGGGGCTGCGCCCCCAGACCCCCGCTGTCGGCCCTGAAGGGGCCTCGTCCTCAAGCGCCGGACGGGCTGAGGGGTGCGGGCCTCGTCCTCAAGCGCCGGACAGGCTGAGGGGTGCGGGCCTCGTCCTCAAGCGCCGGACGGGCTGGATGGTGCCGGGCGGGGCTGGAATGGCCTGGCCCGGGCTGCAATGGTCGTAGGCCCGGACCGCAATGGTCATAGGGTCGGGGGCATGGACTTGCTGCCCACGCCCCTGACGCAGGCCGGCCGTGATGGGCTGGATGCCATCCTTGCCGAGCCCGGTGGTGTTGTTGTCGCCCTTGATTTTGACGGGACGCTCGCTCCGATCGTGGCCGATCCCGAGCAGGCCCGGGCCCATCCCGACGTGCTTCCCGCGCTTTCCGCCCTTGCTCCCAGCGTTGCCTCCGTTGCCGTTCTCACCGGGCGGCCCGCCGGTGTCGCGGTTCGGCACGGGGGGTTCGCGGGTGTGCCGGGGCTTGAGCACCTTGTCGTCCTCGGTCACTACGGCACCGAGCGCTGGGACGCCGTGACCGGCACGGTCAGTGCTCCTGCCCCGCACCCCGGTGTCGCCGCCGTCCGTGCCGAGCTGCCCGGGTTTCTCGAAGGGCTCGGTGCCTGGCAGGGCACCTGGATCGAGGAGAAGGGCCGGGCCGTCGCCGTGCACACGCGGCGCGCCGCCGATCCGCAGGCCGCGTTCGAGGCCCTGCGCGAGCCCCTCGCCGACCTGGCGACCCGCCACGGCCTGATCGTCGAACCCGGCCGCCTCGTGCTGGAGCTGCGCCCACCCGGCATGGACAAGGGCGTCGCCCTGGAGGAGTACGTCCGCGAGACCGGCGCCACCTCGGTCCTCTACGCCGGCGACGACCTCGGCGACCTCCCGGCCTTCGCGGCGGTGGAGAAGCTCCGCCAGAACGGCCTCCCCGGCGGCATTCCCGGACTGCTCGTCTGCAGCGGTAACAGCAGCGAGGCCGTGACGGAGCTGGAGGAGCGCGCCGACCTGGTCGTCGACGGTCCCGAGGGTGTCGTACGGCTGCTAGCCGCCCTCGGGCGGGCCGTCGTCAGGCCTTGAGCGCGTTCAGCTGGTCCAGGAACCACTGGGCCGGCGGTAGCGCGGTCGCCGCCGCGGCCAGGCGTTTCGTGCGTTCCGCGCGTTCGCCGGCGCTCATGGTCAGGGCCTCTTCCAGGGCCCGGGCCGTCTGTGTGACGTCGTACGGGTTCACGACGATCGCGTCCTCGCCCAGCTCCTCGTACGCCCCCGCCTCCCGGGACAGCACCAGCGCGCACCCCTCGTCGGAGACCACCGGGATCTCCTTGGCGACGAGGTTCATGCCGTCGCGGATGGGGTTGACGAGGGCCACGTCGGCGAGGCGGTAGGCGGCCAGGGAGCGGGCGAAGTCGTCCTTGACGTGGAGCACGACCGGGGTCCAGGTCGGTGTCCCGTAGGCCGAGTTGATGTCGTCGGCCAGTCGCTGCACCTCGGCCGTGTAGTCGCGGTAGACCGCCAGGTCCTGGCGCGAGGGGTAGGCGAAGGCGATGTGCACGACCCGCTCCCGCCACTGCGGGTGGTCCTCCAGGAGCTGCCGGTATGCCAACAGGCCCCGCACGATGTTCTTCGACAGCTCCGTACGGTCCACCCGCACGATCGTCCTGCGGCCCTCACCGACCTCGGCCCGCAGCGCCGCCATCCGCTCCTCGACGTCCGGTTCGTGTGCGCGCCTGCGCAGGAAGTCGGCGTCCGCGCCCAGACCGTGCACGCCGATCCGGGTGTCGCCGAGGCCGCCGACCAGGTCCGTACAGCAGGCGGTGAACGCGTCAGCCCACCGCTGGGTGAGGAAGCCGAGGCGGTCCGCGCCGAGCATGCCGCGCAGGAGCTGCTCGGAGATGTCGTACGGCAGCATCCGGAAGTAGTCCGCCGGTGCCCACGGGGTGTGCGAGAAGTGGCCGATGCGCAGGTCGGGGCGGAGCGAGCGCAGCATCCCGGGCACGAGACACAGGTGGTAGTCCTGGACCACCACCGACGCGCCCTGGGCCGCCTCGGCGGCCAGCGCCTCGGCGAACGCGCGGTTGTAGGCCTCGTACGACGCCCACTGGCGCCGGAACTCCGCGTCGAAGACCGGCTCCAGCGGGGTCTGGTACAGCATGTGGTTCACGAACCACAGCACCGAGTTGGCGATGCCGTTGTACGCGTCCTCGTGCACGTCGGCCGGGATCGCGAGCATCCGTACGCCCGCCTCGGACTCCCCGCGCCGGACGGCCTCGCGGTCGCCGTCGCCGAGGGCCGAGCAGACCCACAGGGCGTTCGCGTCCGGGCCGATCGCCGACAGCCCGGAGACCAGCCCGCCACCACCGCGCCGGGCCCGCAGCGAGCCGTCCTCACGGACCTCGTACGTGACCGGGCCACGGTTGGAAGCGACCAGCACCCGGTAAGAGCCCTGCGTACCCTGCACACCTTGCGTCAAAGCCATACGCGTCAACCTAGCCCGGCCCGGAAACGCTCAAACGTACACACGTACGCCTCAGCCGTATACAAGCCGCCCGGGCCGGTGCACCGGCCCGGGCGTGACCAGGCGTCGACCAGGCGACGGCTAGGCGGCCTTCCTCCTCGCGTACTCCGCGATCTCCGCCATCGGCGGACGTTCCTCCGTGTCCACCGAGTACGTCCGGGGCTCGAAACCGTCCTCTCCGCGCTCGAACTGGGTGATCGAGGGGCGGATCAGATGGCCCCGGGCCAGCCTGAGCTGCGCGGTGCGGTAGATCGCGGCGGACATCCGGCCCAGGGCCTGGCCGTCCTGGTGGCGGTGCTTGCGCACACCCACGTCGACCTGCGCCAGCGCGTCCAGGCCCACCAGATGCAGGGCGTCGATCAGCATGCCCAGCTCCACGCCGTAGCCGACGGGGAACGGGAGCTGTTCGAGGAGCGAGCGGCGGGCCGCGTACTCGCCGCCGAGCGGCTGGACGAAGCCGGCCAGCTGCGGCCAGTGCATGTTGAGAAGCGGGCGGGCCATGAGTTCCGTCACCCGGCCGCCCTGGCCGGCCGCCTGGCCGAGCGGACGGTCGTACATCGCCTTGACGAGGTCGACACCGGGGTCCGTGAGGAGGGGGCCCACGATCCCGGAGACGAAGTCCGACGAGAACTCCTTCAGGTCCGCGTCGACGAAACAGACGATGTCCCCGCTGGTGACCAGGAGCGAGCGCCACAGCACCTCGCCCTTGCCCGGCACGGCCGGGATGCGCGGCAGGATGTCGTCGCGGTGGACGACCCGGGCGCCCGCCGCGGCGGCCACCTCGGAGGTGCGGTCGGTCGATCCCGAGTCGATGACCACGATCTCGTCGACGAGGGGGACCTTCAGCATCAGGTCACGGCGGATGACGGCGACGATCTCGCCGACGGTCTCCTCCTCGTTGAGCGCGGGCAGGACGACACTCACCGTGGCGTTCGAGGAACGCTTCGCGGCGATCAACTTCTTGAGCGGGCGGTCGCGGGCGGCCCAGGAGCGCGTGCTCAGCCAGCGCTCGACGTCTTCCAGCACGTGCGGCTCTCCCTTACGTTGCATGGGGGGAAGCGCGATCTTGTATCTCGCGGTTCGGACGGCTCCCACCACCATCCAAGCCTTCGGTTACAGTCTTGAACAACGCGGGTGACCATCGCATTGCCGAGGTCACCTCTGTTCACAACCTCACAACCTTCACAACTTCATACCGCTCATCCAGAGGGGCAGAGGGATACGGCCCGATGAAGCCCCGGCAACCCTCCAGCCGATCTTGTCCACAGGTCATGTGGCGAGGATCCCGGCTCGGGAAGGTGCCAAATCCGTCTCACGGCGAAATGCGTCGTGAGGAAGATGAGGAAGGGTTTCGCCTCCATGGCTGCGCAAACTGCCGAGAGCACCACGTCCGGCTCCGTCACCTCCGCTGTCCCCACTGTTGATCTCGGCCCCGCCGCCGCGCTCTCCTGCCGCGAATGCGGCCACCGCGTTCCCCTCGGTCCGGTGTTCGCCTGCGAGGAGTGTTTCGGCCCGCTGGAGATCGCCTACGACTTCGCCGTCCATTCGGCGGCCGACACCGAGGAACTCCGCAAGCGCATCGAAGCGGGACCCGCGAACATCTGGCGTTACGCGCCTCTTCTGCCCGTTCCCGCGAACGTCGCCGAGAAGCCGAACATCAACCCCGGCTGGACCAAGCTCGTCCAGGCCGACAACCTCGCCCGCGAGCTGGGCGTCGACGCCGGCAAGCTCTTCGTGAAGGACGACTCCGGCAACCCGACGCACTCCTTCAAGGACCGGGTCGTCGCCCAGGCCCTGGAGGCCGCCCGCGCCTTCGGCTTCACCACCCTCTCCTGCTCCTCCACTGGCAACCTGGCCGGTGCCGTCGGCGCCGCCGCCGCCCGGGCGGGCCTGCGCTCCTGCGTGTTCATCCCGCACGACCTGGAGCAGGGCAAGGTCGTCATGGCCGCGGTGTACGGCGGCGAGCTCGTCGGCATCGAGGGCAACTACGACGACGTGAACCGCTTCTGCTCCGAGCTGATCGGCGACCCGGCCGGCGAGGGCTGGGGCTTCGTCAACGTCAACCTGCGCCCGTACTACGCGGAGGGCAGCAAGACCCTGGCGTACGAGATCTGCGAGCAGCTCGGCTGGCAGCTGCCGGACCAGCTCGTGGTGCCCATCGCCTCCGGGTCGCAGCTCACGAAGATCGACAAGGGGCTGCAGGAGCTGATCAAGCTCGGGCTGGTCGCCGACAAGCCGTACAAGATCTTCGGCGCCCAGGCGGAGGGCTGCTCGCCGGTGTCCGTCGCCTACAAGGCCGGGCAGGACGTCGTACGGCCGCAGAAGCCCAACACCATCGCCAAGTCGCTGGCGATCGGCAACCCGGCGGACGGGCCGTACGTGCTGGACATCGCGCGGCGGACCGGGGGAGCGGTGGAGGACGTCAACGACGAGCAGGTGGTCGACGCGATTCGGCTGCTCGCGCGTACGGAGGGGATCTTCGCGGAGACCGCCGGTGGTGTGACCGTCGGTGTCACGAAGAAGCTGATCGAGAACGGGCTGCTGGACCCGACGCTCACGACCGTTGTGCTGAACACCGGGGACGGTCTCAAGACGTTGGACGCGGTGGCGGACACGGGGCTCACCGCGACCATCCGGCCCAGCCTTGAGTCGTTCCACGCGGCGGGGCTCGGTTAAGAGGTAGTTGTTTTTCTGCGGGCCCGTGGGGGCTGGTCGCGCAGTTCCCCGCGCCCCTAGGTATGTCACCTGACCGGAGGTTTACACCGTGAGCGTTTCTGTCCGTATCCCCACCATCCTCCGCACCTACACCGGTGGGCAGGCCGAGGTGGCTGCCGAGGGTGGGACCCTTGCCGAGGTCATCGCCGATCTGGAGAAGAACCACACGGGGATCGCCGCCCGCGTGCTCGACGACCAGGGCAAGCTGCGTCGCTTCGTCAACGTGTACGTCAACGACGACGACGTCCGCTTCGAGCAGGGGCTGGAGACGGCGACGCCGGACGGTGCCGGGGTGTCGATCATTCCGGCCGTCGCCGGAGGCTGATCAAGGGTTTGATACCCGCCAGTAGTAACCGTCGGTAACATCGATTACCGAGAGTTCATCGAATTGCCCCCTCCGTGAGAGAAGCGGAGGGGGCAATTCTGTATGGTTGAGCGCGGTACAGTTGGGGAAGCCGCACCATCTCGCTCGCCGCACGCGTATTGATTCCTGCCGCGCACCCAACGAGAAGTAGCCAAAGTGTGCAGGCAATTTGCGTTTTTTGTTCACTTTGTGGGGCCCGGCTTGCCCTGAATCCGCGTGAATTCTCCGCATATTTCCTGACCTGGCGTGCCTGGATTTCTCGTCCAATTGACCTGTTGCAGAGGGCAGTTGGACAGATACATTCGGCCGCGGTCGACGCGTTCCGGCGCACACCTCCACCGGTTGGGGGGGTGAGGTCTGACCCGGATCCGCGAAGTGCGGATCCGTGCAAGGGCCAGTAATAGGGGAGTTAGGCATGGCTCAGGGCACCGTCAAGTGGTTCAACGCGGAGAAGGGGTACGGCTTCATCGCGGTCGACGGTGGTGCGGATGTTTTCGTCCACTACAGCGCGATTCAGATGGACGGCTACCGCACCCTCGAGGAAGGTCAGCGGGTCGATTTCGAGATCTCGCAGGGCCAGAAGGGGCCGCAGGCGGACATGGTCCGTCTGGCGACCACCTGAAGCACGCGCCGGAGCACACGCAGCGACGTTCTTCTTCCTTCATCGAAGGATTCGATGGGCTCGTACCTCGTGGGACCTCACGGGGTGCGGGCCCATCGGCGTGTCCGCAGGCGGGGTACGCGGTCGATGTCCGCAGGTGTGTCGGCGTTGCTACCGGGCCGTAGCCACCCCCCTGTTCACCTGGGGATCTTCGAGAGCCGCTTGCACTCGGCAGGGGCGAGTGCTAATCATTGGCGTTAGCACTCTGAAGGTGAGAGTGATAACGAAGGACCGGGTGGGTGAGGCCCGCAGGCCAGGTGGTGCAAGGAATCACCGAGGCAGGCAGGCCGTCCGTCGCGGGCGCCAGCGCGGTCCGGAGCAATCCACCCCAGTCCGGGAGGACCACTTCACATGGCCAAGATCATCGCGTTCGACGAGGAGGCACGGCGCGGTCTCGAGCGCGGGATGAACCAGCTCGCCGACGCCGTCAAGGTCACCCTCGGCCCCAAGGGCCGCAACGTCGTCCTCGAGAAGAAGTGGGGCGCCCCCACGATCACCAACGATGGTGTTTCCATCGCCAAGGAGATCGAGCTCGAGGACCCTTACGAGAAGATCGGCGCCGAGCTGGTCAAGGAAGTCGCGAAGAAGACGGACGACGTAGCCGGTGACGGCACGACGACCGCGACCGTCCTGGCCCAGGCTCTGGTCCGCGAAGGCCTGCGCAACGTGGCCGCGGGTGCGAACCCGATGGCCCTGAAGCGCGGTATCGAGAAGGCCGTCGAGGCCGTCTCCGGTGCGCTGCTCGACCAGGCGAAGGAGGTCGAGACGAAGGAGCAGATCGCTTCGACCGCCTCCATCTCCGCCGCCGACACGCAGATCGGCGAGCTCATCGCCGAGGCGATGGACAAGGTCGGCAAGGAAGGCGTCATCACCGTCGAGGAGTCCCAGACCTTCGGTCTGGAGCTGGAACTCACCGAGGGTATGCGCTTCGACAAGGGCTACATCTCGGCGTACTTCGCGACCGACATGGAGCGCATGGAGGCGTCGCTCGAGGACCCCTACATCCTCATCGCCAACTCCAAGATCTCCTCGGTCAAGGACCTGCTCCCGCTCCTGGAGAAGGTCATGCAGTCGGGCAAGCCGCTGCTGATCATCGCCGAGGACGTGGAGGGCGAGGCCCTCTCGACCCTGGTCGTCAACAAGATCCGCGGGACCTTCAAGTCCGTCGCGGTCAAGGCCCCGGGCTTCGGTGACCGCCGCAAGGCGATGCTGAACGACATCGCGATCCTCACGGGTGGCGAGGTCATCTCCGAGGAGGTCGGTCTCAAGCTCGAGAACACCTCCCTGGACCTCCTGGGCCGTGCCCGCAAGGTCGTCATCACCAAGGACGAGACCACGATCGTCGACGGCGGCGGCTCCGCCGACCAGGTCGCCGGCCGGGTCAACCAGATCCGCGCCGAGATCGAGAACTCGGACAGCGACTACGACCGCGAGAAGCTGCAGGAGCGCCTGGCGAAGCTCGCCGGCGGTGTTGCGGTCATCAAGGCCGGTGCCGCGACCGAGGTCGAGCTCAAGGAGCGCAAGCACCGCATCGAGGACGCCGTTCGCAACGCGAAGGCGGCCGTCGAGGAGGGCATCGTCGCCGGTGGTGGCGTGGCCCTGCTGCAGGCCTCCTCGGTCTTCGAGAAGCTGGAGCTGACGGGTGACGAGGCGACCGGCGCGAACGCCGTGCGACTCGCCCTGGAGGCCCCGCTCAAGCAGATCGCCGTCAACGGTGGCCTCGAGGGTGGCGTCATCGTCGAGAAGGTCCGCAACCTTCCCGTCGGCCACGGCCTCAACGCCGCGACCGGTGAGTACGTCGACATGATCGCCGAGGGCATCATCGACCCGGCGAAGGTGACGCGCTCCGCGCTGCAGAACGCCGCGTCGATCGCCGCGCTGTTCCTCACCACCGAGGCCGTCATCGCCGACAAGCCGGAGAAGGCGGGCGCCGGCGCCGGCGCCGGTGGCGGCATGCCGGGCGGTGACATGGACTTCTGATCGACCTCTGGTTGATCACCGTCCTTCGTTCCGAGGGCGGCACCCTTCTCCTTGCGGGGAGGGTGCCGCCCTCGGGCGTTTGCGGGGCGCTTGCGGTCCCGAGGTGTGCGAGGCGTCTGAGGTGTCGTGTGCGGTGACCGGGATCACAGGGGGCGTTTCGGTGAGCCGGAATGAGGGGCCGGACGGGTGCGGTTGACGCATATGCGTATGCATACACCTGTGCCTTCGCGCAGTCCCCGTCCCCTCTTTCTGACTTTCTTCTGATTTCCTCCGAGGAGCCCCCACGTGACAGCCCCCGCCCAGACCTCCCGCGCGGCCCAGATCCTCTCCCGGCCCGTCACGCTCAACGGCCTGACCGTGCCGAACCGGATCGTGATGGCGCCGATGACGCGCCAGTTCTCGCCCGGTGGTGTTCCCGGAGAGGACGTCGCCTCGTACTACTCGCGTCGCGCGGGTGCCGGGGTCGGTCTGATCGTCACCGAGGGCACGTACGTCGGACACGACTCCGCCGGTGACAGCGACCGCGTACCCCGGTTCCACGGTGAGGAGCAGCTCGCGGGCTGGGCGAAGGTGGCCGACGCCGTGCATGCGGCAGGCGGGAAGATCGTGCCGCAGCTGTGGCACATCGGCATGGTCAGGGAGGCCGGGCAGCCCCCGTTCGCCGACGCCCCGCCGGTCGGACCGTCCGGTCTGCGGCTGGACGGCACCGCCGGTGCCGGCAAGGAGATGACGCAGGAGGACCTGGACGACGTCATCGACGCGTTCGTCGAGGCCGCGGTGGCCGCCGAGCGCATCGGCTTCGACGGGGTCGAGCTGCACGGCGCCCACGGCTACCTGCTCGACCAGTTCCTGTGGTCCAACACCAACCGCCGCACGGACGCGTACGGGGGTGACCTGCTCGCCCGTACGAAGTTCGCGACGGAGATCGTGGCCGCCGTACGCGAGGCCGTGTCCGCGTCGTTCCCGATCATCTTCCGGTACTCGCAGTGGAAGTCGGGCGCCTTCGACGCGCGCCTCGCCGAGACCCCCGAGGAGCTGGAGTCGATCCTGGCCCCGCTCGCCGCGGCCGGTGTCGACGCCTTCCACGCGTCCACGCGCCGCTACTGGCTCCCGGAGTTCGACGGCTCTGACCTCAACCTGGCCGGCTGGACGAAGAAGCTCACCGGCAAGCCCACCATCACCGTCGGCTCGGTCGGCCTGGACGGTGACTTCATCCGGGGCTTCTCGGGCGAGGGCGCGCCGCTGAAGAGCATCGACGACCTCCTGGACCGCCTGGAGAACGAGGAGTTCGACCTCGTGGCCGTGGGCCGCGCGCTGCTCCAGGACCCGGAGTGGGCGGCGAAGGTCCTGGAGGACAGGACGAGCGAGCTGACGGCGTACGACGCGTCCGCGCTGGGGTCGTTGAGCTGACCCGAGTTGTGTTTGGTTACGGCTTCTGAGCCGAGTTGAGTGGGCCGGGGGCCGGAACCGGAGCAGCAGCCACCGCGCCGGTCCCCGGCCCGCGCCGCACCGGAAGGGCAGAGAGTCTGCCCTTGCGGATCTTGCCGCGCCCTCTGTGCTGTCGTAGAACGGAACGCAAACTCCCTCGCTGCGGAAGAGGACTCGCGTGCATCACCTAGGACATGGACACGCTCGCAGGAGCGGACAGCCCGCGCCCGCGTCGCGTGTCGGCACGCCTCGCGCGGGACTGACGAGCGCCTGGCTGACCCACTTGCAGCGTGTCGCGGCCAACGGGAGTGGACGCGCCGGCCTTGAGGAAGAGGCCGCGGACCACGCCCAGGTGCAGCGCGTCGCCGTGGACAACGCCCTGCAGTCGCCGTGGCGCCCGCTGGAGCCCGGCTTGCGGACCGAGATGCAGGCACGTTTCGACGGCGCCGACTTCAGCGGGGTCAGGGTGCACGACGGAGCCGCCGCACGGGAGGCGGCGGCCGCCGTCGAGGCCAGGGCGTTCACCACGGGTCAGGACATCGTCGACGGTGGCGGGATGAGCCAGAAGGACTGGGCGCACGAGCTGGCACACACGCTCGACCAGCAGAAGGGCCCCGTCCCGGGCGTGGACAACGGCGCCGGTCTGAGCATCTCGGAGGAGGCGGACAGCGGCGAGCGTCACGCCGTCAACACGGCGGAACGGGTCATGCAGGGGCCCGCGCCCGTCCAGCGGATCGCCTCCGGCGGCCGGATGAACGAAGCCGGGCGAACGAACGATGCCGAGCAGCACCAGCACGGCGACGCCTGCGGGCACGACGTACAGCGGGTCGCGACCGGTGCCGGTGCCGGTGGCGTTGCGGTCCAGCGCACCCGGCGGGTGACCGCGGAGGACGTGGAGGCGGCCCGGTCGACTTCGGCTCTGACCCGGACCGCGCGGCTGCTGCGGTCGCAGGGCAAGGACGACATGGCCGCGAAGCTGGAGAACCAGCTGGAAGTATCGCTTCCCGTGCCTATGCAGGGGACGGTCGCGTTCGCCAACGACATGACGGTCCAGGAGCGCACGGGCGGACGTTACAAGCTCACCCTGGATCTCTCGACGATGCTGTACTCCGTGGCACTTCGCGCGGACCGCAAGACGTACGGAGCCCCGGCACTGGCGAACGGCAAGTACAACTTCGTTCTCCCCGTCCGGAAGCCGGGCAAGATCATGGCTTCGGAAGTCGGCACCGGGAACGAGGAGGGGCATTCCGCGCTCGCCAAGGCCACGAAGCAGGGTGACGGGCACGTGTACTGGGCGGGCACTGCCAAGTTCACCAACGGTGTCCTGGACAAATGGACGAACGACAGCGGTCACTACAGGCCCACGGGCGAGGACGCGGGCCAGTTGGCCGGCATCACGGGTGGCTTCCCCGCCGACAAGTACAAGAACTTCAACGACCCGGGTGCGGCGGACTGACCCGAGCGGATCTCTGCTCAGCGCACGCCTTCGTCACCGGCCGGACGATCTCCCCGCTCGGTCGCCGTCGCTGACTCCTCCCCTTCCGCTTCCGGGGGACTCAGGAAACGTACGACAGCGGCGTTTCCAGCGCTGCGTTGCAGAGCGGCCAGCCGGTCCAGGACGCCACTCTCCGGCGCGGGCGGCGCCGGCGTTCTGCCCGCACTCGGGCGGCCGGGCTCTTCCAACGGGTCAGTCGGCATAGTCCTTGAGCTTCTCGGTGTTGAGGGTGATGTTCACGGGGGCGGGGAGCTCGACCACGGCTCCGTACGGGTACGAAGGGTTCTGCCGGTAGGTCCCATTCCTCGGCTCGCTGTACACGACCAAGGTGTCGTCGTCCCGGTCGATCAGCAGGTAGACCGGAATGCCCGCCTCCGCGTACCCGCGCACCTTGTCGGTGCGGTCGCGGCGGTCGGTGTCCCGGTCGTGGGAGGTGACTTCGACGACCATGAGGACGCCTTCCGAGTCGGCCCATTCCCCTTCCTGGTCGACAAAGTGGTCGAGCGGTGCCAGCGCCGCGTCCGCCTTGGCGTGGCCCTTGCGGTAGCTGCCGACCTTGAGCCCCTGTTCGGGGTACAGGCGGCACTCGGGGCGTTGCTGAAGAGACTCGACCAGGAGCCACATGACGACGGCTCCGTGACGCTGGTCCGGCAACGGCTTGACCTCTAGTTTTCCATCGATGAGTTCGAGTTTGACTCCCTCGGGCGCCCTGCGGGCCAGCTCCTCGAAGTCCTCGACCTCGATGTGATCGCCCTTGACATACAGCCGTCCGTCGACGAATTCGAGCCGTACGTTCGCGGGGGCCTTGCCGGCCAGCTCTTCGAAGTCCTCCTGGGACATCTGCGGACGCCTGGTGCCAAAGGTCATGGTGGGCTCGCCTCCTTCCCACCATGGTGCCCCGGAGCGGTGTCGGCGCACTGTCGGAGCGCTCATACGCGTGGCCTTTCTCGGCGTCGGTCGATCAGCGCCGCGCGGGTCGCGGCGGCATAGGCGTGGACCGCGGATGCGGCGACGGGCGCGGACGACGGCCGGGGCGGGGCGCACTCGCCCCGGCAATCCCCGCACACGCCCCCCGCCAGCGCCTCCGCCCGCCCCGGAACCCCGCACTTCGCGCACTCCAGCATCCGCAGCGGCGGCCGTACGGCGGCGGGCTCAGGCGGCATCTTGCTGGTCAGGCGCCTGCGGATCAGGGCGGCCGGGTGGTGGACCGGCGTCGGCAGACCGGCGGTCAGGGCATGCCGTACGGAGTCCTCGTTCGCCCCTCGCTCGAACCACTCCCCGACCAGCGGGGCCAGCACCGCGCAGTCCGCCTGGGAGAGGGACAGCGCGGGCGCGGTACGGCCCAGGGCGGCGAGCAGGACGAACGCCCGGGAACGGGTCGGCCGGCGGTGCCGCTCCTCCGGGGAGTCGGCCGGTACGTCGCCCCGCGTGAACGACGCCCACCAGTCGTCGTCGCGTGCCGTGCGCGTGAACCACGTCCGGGTGATCCACAGTTGGCTGCCGGAGCCGGTCACGTGTTCGCGGCCCCGGCGCAGATGGCCTGCCTGCTGGAGGTTGTTGAGGGAGGTGCGGAGGGCGCACTGGCCGTACGGGGTGTGCTTGGCCAGCGTCTTCACGGAGATGTCGGCGCCGTCGGGGAGCCGGTCGATGTAGGCGGCCACCGCTGCCTCGCGGGGCGGGAGATGCGCGAAGTCGTGGTTCGTGCGGGGGCGTTGGTCGGGGGCGTCGCGTTTGCCGTAACCGGGATTGGCCATCGGGTGGGGCGGGGACGCGTGCGGGGGCGGTACGACAGCACTAAAGTTGGCCTCAGCCACGGGATCTCCTTGGAGGATCTCTACGGTTAAACCCCTGTCAGGTGTTCGCTGCACCTGATGGGGGTTGCTTTATTTGCTTCTGGGCACGCTAGCCCCTCGTGACTCTGCGTGGCAAGCCGAACGCGTCAAGTCAACACGCGGGGAGGGAGGGCGGGTTGAGGCCCGCCTCCCATTCCTCAGAAAGAGGGCTCAGGGCTGGGCGTCTGAGCTTCGGGGCGTCCTCAGGCTGCCGGGTGGCCGACGAAGGTGACTTCCTCGCGGTTGTCGTCCAGGGCGATGTTCAGGGAGGCGTCCAGTGCTAGGGCCAGGCGGCGCAGCAGAGGGAGGGTCGGTACGGCATCGGCGCCTTCGATGCGCGAGACCTTCGCCTGGTTGAGGCCGGCTCGCTCGGCGAGCTGAGTCTGTGTCAGCCCGAGCTCCGTGCGGCGGTCGTACACCGCTTTGGCGAAGGCCATGGCCAGCCGGATCTCCGCGCGCTCCGCCCGGACTTCCGGGGATTCGGTATCCCCGTCGGTCAGCTTCCTCTCGCGGGCGAGCTTCCATCGGGTGTGGCTCATGTGCTCTCTCCCGTCGGGTCAGCTGTCCCGCTGTTGCTTGAGGTCGTCGACGAACGCGCCCCATGCCCCGGCCCGGAACGCGAGCTTCGGGCCGAGGGGGTTCTTGGAGTCGCGGACGGGGACGAGGGTGGGGTGGCCGTCCGCCACCTCCAGGCAGTCGCCGCCCTCGCCTCCGCTGTGCGTCGACTTGCGCCAGCGGCCGACTTCCAGGCAGTTGCCGCCCTCGCCACCGCTGTAGCTGGACTTGTGCCAGGTAGCAGTGCTCAGGTCGTACTCACGGGTGTTCTTCTCCATGTTCGTAATCCTGCGCCACCGACTCAAGGAGGGCCAGCGAATCCTGAGGCGAAAGCACCGCCGCCTGGAGGAGGTTGAACGTGAGGGTGTGGCGAGCGACCGTCGCTGGGTCGTCCAGCAGTTTCCCCATGTCCGGGCCCTCGACGAAGGAGAGCGGGGGCGCATCATCGAACTCCAGGAGTTTCAGAGCGCCGGTCATCGACGCGTGTGCGCCCGCGCCGAACGGCAGCACCTGCACGATGATCCGGTGTTGGCGCGCCAGGTCCATCACGTGACGCAACGCCTCCGCCATCACCTTGCCGCCGCCGACTGATCGCCGTAGGGCGGCTTCGTCGAGGATCGCCCACAACAGAGGTGTTGTTGGATCGTCGAGGAGGTGGGCTCGTTCGAGGCGGGCGGCCACGAGAGCGTCGATCTCGGCTTCGGTGGCGGTCGGCTTGTAGGCGCGGAAGACGGCCTCCGCGTATGCCCTGGTCTGCAACAATCCGGGAATCAGCATCTGCGCGTACTCCCTGATCGCCGTAGCGATCGCCTCCGCCTCCGCTGCCTCCGCGAAGTGGTCGGGGTACTTGGACTTGGCCAGCGCCCTGCAGTTGCGCTCGAAGAAGCCGTCCGTTTCGAGGATCTGGTCTATCGGGATGGCGTATTCGAGGTGCAGGCGTCGCGTCCCGGCCTCCAACTGGCCGATGAACGAACCGCTGACGAAGAGCGGTTCGCCCAGTTCGGTCTGGCTGAGGCCCTTCCTCTCGCGCGCGTGACGCAGTTCGGCGCCGATCATCGCCCGGGGTGAGGAGGACGGGTCCAGATCCTTCGGTCCTGCCACGGCAACTCCCTGTTGGACACCCGGGGTTGTTGGGTTGCCCCCTCTGGCCAGGCTAGACGCGGGGCCGCCACTCTGTGTGGAGAACGCGAACACTCAGAGTGGAGAGGTGTGGGCACGGTGGAGCTGATGTCGAACGGGCGACTGCTGACGACGGACGAAGTGGTCGCGCGGTTGCGGGCCGCGCTGAAAGAGGTCGGGGTCGCGCTGCCCTCCCTCGGCGTCGACCCCGTGACCGGTGCGAGCGACGAACCCTTCGCGCTGGTGGTGCTCGGGCGCTGCAACGTCCGTACGGCGACGCGGCTGGCCGCCGTGCTGGAGGGTGTGGCCGCCGGGGGCGACGAGGGTGCGTGAGGTGTCGTACGCCCTTGATGTGCGCGACGGGCGCATCGGCGAGGTGATGGGGCGCGAGGGCGGATACGTGCAGCTGCGGCCCGTGGGCGGCGGGCGGGAGTGGGACTGTCCGCCGGATGCGCTGGGGGACGTACCGCCGGGGAAGGTGCTGCGGGAGCGGGTGCGGCGGGTCAATCGGGAGGGGCGGCTGCCCTGAGGCGGGCGGGGTGATCCGGCCCGGATGAGGTCGGGCCGGATCGGGGCACGGCGGCTGTCGTCAGGTCAGCAGGTGCGGCCGACGTACCACGCGCCGTCGATCTTGCTGCTGCTGCCGAGCCATGTGACGCCCGGGAGCACGCACTTCTCGTAGTTCGGGCCCCACACCTCGACCTCGATCACGATGTGCGAGCCGTCGCTCGTGCAGTGGTTGTAGTAGGCGTCGCTGCTGGTCGCGTAGTACCCGCAGGGGTTGGCTGCGGCCGTGGCCGCCGGGGTCGCGACGGCGAGCACCAGGGCGCTGGTCAGGGGGCCGACGACGGCCAGGGCGGAGGACAGGAAGCGGCGGACGTTCAAGGAAGTTCTCCCCGTGAAGGAACGGCAACGAAAGAGTCGGACACCGGCAGCATCGACGATCACCGGCCGTCCGATCCGTCACCTTGCCCCGGACGAGGGACGGGGTTCACCCGGTCGTGTGGATCAAGGTTTGCGGTCTCGCGGGCAGGTCAAGATCGGGGCCCCTGGAAACGCCGCCGGCCAGGCCCGCCACGCCGGCTTCATCGGTGGCGGACACCCGGGCGGCCGCTTGCTCCGGAGGGCCCGCTGCTTCGTGGTCAGGCCACCCCCATCGGGATACCGCATGGCACGGGGCTACACCCACCAGCGAGATCACCGTCACCCTGGGCCAAACCTCAGCCGTGGCCTCGACCTCTCGGTACTGGCGGGTTGGGATATTTGCCTCTGTCGGGAGTCCGGCCTCTTGGGCAAAACTTTACCGAACGGCGCGGGGCCCCAAGCGACCCGGACGTCCGATCGCTCTCCGGACCGCTCCGCGGTACTGAGCGCCGACTGTCCTCGAAGACGTCCATGACTCGTTCAGAAGTCATCTCAGGAAAGTGAGATATCGGCATGTCTATGAAAGAAACGTCGCCTGACGAGCGGGTCGGCGGCCCCGTTCACAAACGCCGTTCCCGCTGGCTGACCAGGAAGTTCCTGGTGCTCTTCCTGGGAGTTGCCACGCTGCTGGGTGGTGCCGCCCTGGTGGTCCCGCAGTTCCAGGAGAAGGCCAGCGCCATCGATGACGGCAACGACATCACCTGGGACATCAGTGGCGGCCAAAAGGCGTACGACGACATGGTCCAAGCCGTACGCCAGCGGGCGACCGGCGGCAGGGTGCTGCGGGAGGGCGTACTGGAGACCAACCCCGGTCTGGACACCTCCTCCGCGAACATCTTCGCCATCGACCTGCGGGCCAGTGCCCTGCCCTCGAGTTCGGACGGCAACAACGTCCGCCTGATCCTGCGGTCCCGGGACCTGTTCGTCATCGGCTACCAGGTCAGGGATGGAAGGGGCAGCGCTTCGCCCATCTACTTCAAGAACGACGACCCCGACCCCAACTCGGCGTTACCTTCCGGCACCTTCGGCTTCACGGGCGGCTACGGGGACCTGGAGGCGCATGGCGGCCAGGCGCGGGCCAACATGAGGCTCAATCAGCAGGTGGTGGACGCCGCGTACCAGAACCTGCGAGGGAACGCCGCCGTGAACGCGGCAGCCCGGTCGATGATGGTGTTCATCATGTTGATCGCGGAACCAGCGAGGTTCGAGCCGCTGCGCCAGGACTTCAGGCAGGTTTTCGGCTTTGACGGCCTCGGTGAGACGACCGTCAACGTTGCCGACGCGGACCTGATGAACAGCTGGGGCGAGGCATCGAAGCAGTTCGTCGGCAGCCTCAACAACGGCACGCCCATCAACTTCCAGATCGACGACCCCGCAACACCGAGCGTCGACTTCGCCGCGAACACGCTGACGGCGATGGCCGCGATCCTCGCCATCTGCCTTATCAGTCCATGACGCGCGGAGCCGCCCGGGTCCGCTGCCAGATACTCGCGCCCCCGGCGCGAGTGGCCTGCCCCTCCTCCAGCCCCCGTCAGGTGCAGGAGCCTGGGCAACCCCGCCCCGTGCGGCATCGATGACCTCGCCGGGCCGGTACCGCACCCGCCTCAAACGGATGCGGTACCGGCCCGACCTGCTCGACGGGTTCATCGCCGAGACCGGGCTGATCACGACACCACCAGGGGTGTTGGGGTGCCGGGGGCGGTTACAGGTTGCCCATCGGTTCGATGTCCACCTTCACCGGTGTGCCCCAGATTCGTAGGACCTCGTAGTCCGTGAACTCGTGGACGAGGCGGTAGGCGATTCCCGGGTGGGGGGCGCGGCGCTCGGCGGAGAGGTAGTGCTCGGCCTCTGTGCGGTCGCGGCGTGGGGTGCCGCAGAGTTGCCAGTTCTGGCCGGTCCAGACCTCGGGGATCCAGCGCTGCTGGGGCTGGGGGCGGTCCGCGCGGATGCCGTAGCGGGACATCGTGCGCTCGGGGGGTGCCGATTCGGGGTCGGAGTGGCGGGCCTGTGGGTAGGTGCCGTTCTGCTGGGAGCGGCGGGCGCTGCGGCGGCGGGTCTCGCAGAGGAGACAGAGATCGTTCGCGCTCTCGTCCACCGGGCCGTTCGGGTGCTCTGCGCAGCGGGTCGTGGGCGCCGACCCGGTCACCGTGTCGTCCAGGATCGCCAGCGCCCGCTTCAGGTCGGCCTTGATCTCGTGCAGCTTCGTGTCGGTGGTGTCGCCGGTGAGAGCGTCCCCGTGCTCGCCGAGGACACGCAGGGCTCGCCCGAGGGCGGTCAGCTGGGCGTGGTTCACGATGTCGTTCGTCCCTTCGGCGTGGGCGGTGCGCTGAGCGCTCAGCGGTCTCCACCGTCGCACACACCACTGACAACGCGACTGCGGGATGCCTCCTATGCCTCGAACTCCGTCAGGTCGATCGCGTGGACGAGCAGCTGGTGGCCGTACACGGGGTGGGTCGCCACCCGCTCCTCCGTCAGGCCCAGCTTGCGGATGATGTTCTCGGAGGCGTCGTCGCCGGCCCTGCTGACGCTGATCACACGGTCGAGGCCGCGGTCCTGGAGGGCGAACTCCAGGGTGGCGTGGGCGGCCTCGGAGGCGTAACCCTGGCCCCAGAACTGGGAGCCGAGCAGCCAGCTGATCGCCACGTCGTGCGCGACCTCCGGCAGGAAGTCGGGCACGGACAGGCCGACCGCGCCGATCAGTTCGCCCGAGGCGAGCAGTTCGACGGCGAAGAGGCCGAAGCCCTCCTCGTCCCACTCCTCCTCCCACCGCTCGATGGCCTCCGCCGTGTACTCCAGGTCGCGCACCGAGCCGTCGTCGATCCAGCGCATGACCTGGGAGTCCGCGAAAACCTCCGACAGCGGCACGAGGTCGTCGTCGGTCCAGCGGCGGAGGAGGAGGCGGGGGGTGTGGATCTCGGTCATGGCGCCCATCCTGCCCGACGGCCGAGCGCCCGATCACATCAGTGGGGTGCTTACAGGTGCTTACCTCAGTGGGGTGCCGCGGCCAGTGCGGTGCGCAGGTGGCCGTCGTTCTCCGTGAGGAGGCGGGCGGCCGTCGCGGCGTCCACCGAGCCCAGGATGACGAGGATCGCGTTCTTCGTCTCCCCGTCCGTCGCCGTGAGGGCCGCCTCGATCTCCGCGTCGGCCGCCCCGGTCGCCAGGGCCACGATCCGGCGGGACCGGGCCCGGAGCTTCTCGTTCGACGCCCGTACGTCGACCATCAGGTTCCCGTACGTCTTGCCGAGCCGGATCATCGTGATCGTCGACAGCATGTTGAGGACCAGCTTCTGCGCCGTGCCCGCCTTCAGACGCGTCGAGCCGGTCAGCAGCTCCGGCCCGACGACGACCTCGATGCCGTGCTCGGCCGCCGCCGCCAGCGCGCTGTGCTCGTTGCAGGACAGGCCGATCGTCAACGCGCCCAGCGCGCGGGCGTGTTCGACGGCGCCGACCGCGTACGGCGTGCGGCCGGACGCCGAGACGCCGACCACCGTGTCCAGGGCGCCGACGCCGAGCGCGTCGAGGTCACCGGCGGCCAGTTCCCTGGAGTCCTCGGCGCCCTCGACCGAGGTGACCATGGCCTCGGGGCCGCCCGCGATCACGCCCATGACCTGCGCGGGGTCGGTGTTGAAGGTGGGCGGGCACTCGGACGCGTCCAGCACGCCGAGGCGGCCGGGCGTACCCGCGCCCGCGTAGATCAGCCGGCCCCCGCGTGCCATCCGGGCCGACAGGGCGTCGATCGCCGCGGCGATCTCCGGGAGCCGTGCGGCGACGGCGGCCGGGACGGTCGTGTCCTCGGCGTTCATCAGCCTGGCGATGTCGAGGGTGGGCAACTGGTCGATCTCGGCCAGCTCCGGGCGGAACGCCTCGGTCGTCAGCGACTCCAACTCCTCTTTCAGAGCGCGGTGGTTGGAGGAGGCGTCAGCGGTTGAGGTCATGGCGTGCTGCTCTTTCCGATCTCCCGGTACGGCAGTTACGGCGGTTGGGGCTGGTAATGCCGTTGCGGCTGTTCCGGTGGGGCTTGCGTCCTAGCGGCGCGATGTCGCGCCGCCGCGCGGGGTGTGGCGGTGGGCCAGGGCCTCGTAGGAGGCGGACAGGGCCGGGGCGGCCGTCTCGTACGTCTGCTGTGCCACGCCTATGAACAGGCAGTCCACGACCAGTAGTTGGCTGGTCCGGGACGACATGGCCGCAGGGCGCAGCTCGCTCTCGCGGGCCGTGGAGGTGGTGAGTATGTGGTCGGCGTACTGCGCGACGGGTCCGTCCGGCCGCCCGGTGATCGCGACCGTCGTGGCCCCACGCTCGAAGGCGACCCGCAGCGGCTCGATGACGTCCCCGGTCGACCCGGAGTGCGTGATCGCGACGGCGACGTCCCTCGCGCGCAGCTGCACGGCGTTGGTGACGGCGAGGTGCGGGTCGCTGTGGGCGTGCGCCACCAGCCCTATGCGCAGCAGCTTCTGGGCGAGGTCCTGGGCGACCAGGCCGGAGGCGCCGACGCCGTAGATGTCGATGCGGCGGGCGGCGGCCAGCGCGCCGACGGCGGCGGACAGCTGGGCCATGTCCAGCCCGGCGGCCGTGTCGGCGAGGGTCTGCTGCTCGTCGTACGCCAGTTTCGCCACGACGTCCGCGATCGGGTCGTCCACCGCGATGTCGGCGGTCACGGCGGGGGAGCGCCCCGACTGCTGCTGGGCGGCGAGGCCGGCGAGCGCGAGGCGCAGGTCGCGGTAGCCGGGGTAGCCGAGCAGCCGGGCCGTACGGACGACCGTCGCCTCGCTGGTGCCGGTGAGTTCGGCGAGGCCGGTGACCGTGAGGGCCGCGCAGCCTGCCGGGTCCGCGGCGACCGCCTCGGCGACGCGCTGCATGGAACGGGTCATCGAGGGCGCCAGCGTCCGCACCTTGGCGGCGAGGGCGGCGGGCGCGGGCGGGGTGACACCCGGGAGGCCGCCGGGCGTGCCGGAAGTGCCCACTGCTCCGAAAGTTTCCTTCACGTCTCGGCTCACATCATGAAAGATATTTTCCATTCGGACGTCAGGTCAAGAGTGCGCACAATGGGTGCATGACCCCCACCGGCGACCCCAGTAACCCCGTCCCTCCACTGGAGCAGGCGTTGCACGCCGCACGCGCCCTGGTGCTCGCCGACCTGGCCGCGCGCGAGGTCGCCGAGGCGGACGTCGTCTCGATGGTCGAGGAGTCGGTCGTACAACGACGCTGGTGGGTCGAGCAGTGGCCGGACGGCGCGGGCTTCGTGGCGGGGCTGGTGGCGCAGGACGTCCAGGACGCGCTGCTGGAGACCTACGGCCGCTGGCCGCTGTGCCCGGTCTGCGGCGCCGGTGATCCGCACGCCCTGGAGGTCGAGCCCGAGTTGGGCCCCGACCCGCAGTGGGTGTGCCACAAGGCGGGGGTGCGGGTCGCGGCGGTCGGCGGCCTGGCGTCGGCCTCGGGCGGACCGGCGTCGTCGTGACCCTCTACATAGACCCGCCGACCTGGCCCGGCCACGGGCGCCTGTGGTCGCACCTGGTGAGCGACGTCTCGTACGACGAACTGCAGGCGTTCGCGGACCAGTTGGGGGTGCCCCGGCGGGCCTTCGAGCGCGACCACTACGACATTCCGTCGCATCGGTACGGGGAGGTGGTGGCCGCCGGGGCGGTGGAGGTCAGCAGCCGCGAGGTGGTGCGGCTGCTGCACGGGGCGGGACTGCGCAGACGGAAGGAAGCACGCGGGCCGGGCGGGGTGCGCCCCGTGCGTGCCGCGGGCGACGCGGAACGGCCGAGCCGTCAGCCTCGCAACTCGTAGGCCTGCAGCCCCTCTTCGTCGAGTTCCGCGCTCGCCGGCACGAACCCTGCGCGGGCGATCACTCCCTGGGACGGGACGTTGCCCGGCTCGATGGTCGCGAACAGGGACCGTACGTCGTCCCGGGCCAGTGCCCACTCGGCCAGCGTGCGCAGCGCCTCGGTGGCGTAGCCGTTGCCGCGGGCGGCCTCCGCGAGGTCGTAGCCGACCTCGGCCTTGCCCTCCTCGTCGGGGACGCCGTGGAAGCCCATGCCGCCCACCGCGCGGTCGTCCTCCCGTCGTACGAGGACGAACAGGCCGAACTCCGGGCGGTGCACGCCCCCTTCGTACGCCTTCAGTACCATCCCTGCGGCTTCCCGGGTGCCCTCGAAGGGGCCGTCCTCGATCCAGTCGAAGCCGCCGGTGCCGCCCACGCTCAGATCGGCTGCGGCGGCCGGGGTGACACCCTCCAGGCGGAGCCGTTCGGTGTCGAGGACCAGGTTGTTGGTCCAGCGCCACTGGGTGATCCGGGCGCGGCCGGGGAGGTCGGCGCGGCCGGTCGCCCAGAGCAGGGTCTGCCAGTGGTCCGGGCCAGGCCGGACGTCCGGGAAGATCCGGGTGAGGACGAACTCCGCGAGATGCGCGGGCGGTTCGTACGGCAGCCCCAGCCCCTCGGCCATGTCGTGGGTGTGCAGCAGCACTTCGGCGATACCCATCGCGGCGAAGCCCTCGCGGTTCGCGCTGCGGAAGGGGAACGGGTGGAAGCCGCGCGCGTCGCGGGGCGCGGTCCGAATGGCGGCGGTGAGCAGGGCGCCGGTCGTCGTGAGGACGTCGAGAATGCCCGCGTTGTCGGCCGGGTCCAGACCGTCCTCGCGGCCGTCGATGCCGATCTGGAAGGGGGTGTACGCGTTCTTCGCCCGGCCCGCCAACTGCCCCGCGTAGGCGACGAGGTCACTGGCGACGTGCTCGGCCGTCCGGCGGCAACTCCACTCCAGCCGCCCCGCGTTGATCTCCGCCCAGTCCCGGTCCAGCGCCGACCGCAGCAGCGCCACCGCGCTCGCGACAGCCTCGTCCACTTCGTTTCCGCCCGTGCTCAGCATGCGGTGAGGATAGGTGGTGGGGTGCCCGTACGGACACGGATTAAAGCGGGCCCGAGTCCCCTTCGAGCCGCCGCAGCTCCTCCGTGATGTTGGCGCGCGCCGGCTCCTCCCAGCGCTCCGACCCGTACGGCGTCCTGAACAGCCGTGGCAGGGCGAGGAGTTGGCGCAGTACCGCTGCCCGGCCTGCTCTGAAGGCGTCGTCGGGGACGAAGGCGTACTCCTCGCGGACGGCTGCCGTGTAGGCGGCGTACGTGTCCGGGGCGGCGGCCAGGATCGCGAGGTCGGCGTCGCACAGGACCTGGCCGTTCCGGTCGTCGGGCGCGGGGTCGTGGGTGAGCGTGAGGCGGACCAGCCGGGCCACCTCCGCGGTGCCCGCCGGGGAGACGCCGGCTTCGGTGAGCGCGCGTTCGGCTAGACGGGCGGAGCGTTCCTCGTTCTCGGAGCGGTCGGGGGCGTACACGGCGTCGTGGAACCAGGCGGCGAGGCGTACCAGGGCGAGGTCGGGAGCGGGGTCGGGGGTGGTGTCGGGGTCGGGGGCGGGCGTCCCGGCCTGCGCTGCTTCCAGCACGTCGATGTGGGCGAGGACCGCGGTGAGGTGCGTGAGCGTGTGGTACCGGCGCTGGGGTTCCTGGTAGCGGGCGAGGAGGTTGTCGGCGTAGGGGGTCGGGTCGGGAAGCTCCTCGGCGGCGACCCGGGCCCGGGCTGCCTTCAGGGCCTGGGTCCAGCGGGCGCGGAGGGCGGCGAGGGCGTCGGGGGTCGCGGAGGTGGACGAGGTGCCTGGGGTGGATGGCGTGGCTTGATCGGGCATGTGGGAATTCTGTCGTCCGGGGTGGGGTGGCACCTAGCGTGGGAGGCATGACGTCTTCCGCTGATGCAAGTGACGTACGTGACCCCGAGCTGCCCGGGCGGCTGCTGACCGTCGAGCGCGACACGCTGATACCGCTGCTGCGGGCCCGCCCCGAGGCCGACTTCGGGATCGTGACCGCCGGGTGCCCCGAGTGGACCGTGCGCGAGGTGCTCGCGCACTGTTCGGCCGCGCTGTCGAGGGTGGTCGAGGGGCGATTCGAGAAGGGGGTGTTCTCGCCCGAGTCGAACGACCGGGACATCGCCGAGCGGAGTGACTGGACGAACGCCCGGATCCTGGACGAGCTGGAGAAGGGGATGAGCGAGGCCGGGGGTGTGATCGCCGGGGTCGGCGGGGCGCTGGACGGGCTCGCGCTGGGGGAGTGGGTGCATGCCGGTGACGTACGGGAGGCGCTCGGCGAGCCGGGGGCCTACGCGGGGCCCGGACTGCCGTATGCGCTGGCCCTGCTCTCGCGGCTGAGCCGGGAGCGCGGGCTGGTGCCGCTCCATGCGGACGTCGACGAGCTGGACGAGCCGTTGCGGCTGGGGGACGTGTCGGGGGTGCGGACGCCGGGGCGGTTCATCGGGGGTGGTGCGGCGTTGGTGCGGTTGTACGCGGGGCGGTCGGTGGCGGGGGAGGACGTGGGGGCGTTCGAGCTGGCGGGGGTCGAGGAGGGGGAGCTGAACATGTACGGCGGGTGAGTGCCGGGGGTGTGGGGCGCGGGCGTACTCTGGATTGGACTAGACCTGTAGCCGGCGTTGTCGGCGTCGATGAATGGGGACCCATGAGTGAGCGCGCGGTCCTGGAGGTGATCGCCCTCGGTGTCGAGGACGCCGTCGCCGCCCGGGACGGAGGGGCGGACCGGCTGGAGCTGGTCACCGACATGGCGGCGGACGGGCTCTCGCCGGCCGTGGAGAGCTTCGCCGGGATCCGGGCCGCCGTCGACCTTCCGCTGCGGGTGATGCTGCGGCTGGCGGACGGGTTCGGTGCCGGTGACATCGACGGCATCGAGCGGCTGGTGCGGGTCGCCAGGGAGTTGCGGGGGGCAGGTGCGGACGAGTTCGTGCTCGGGTTCCTGGGGGCGGACGGTGGTGTCGATCTCGGCGCGGTCGAGCGGGTCGTGGGCGAGCTCGGCGGCTGCCGGTGGACGTTCCATCGTGCGATCGATCATGCCGTCGACCGGGACGCGTTGCGCAAGCAGCTCGACGGGCTTCCCGGTCTCGACACCTACCTCACCGCGGGGTCGGCGGGCGGTGTCGATGCCGGGCTCCCCACGCTGCTCGCGGAGGCGGCGCGGGGTGGGGAGCCGGGGTATGAGCAGCGGTTGCTGGTGGGGGGCGGGTTGCGGTTGGAGCATGTGCCGCGGCTGCGGGCGGCGGGGGTGGACGCGTTTCATATTGGGGGTGCGGCTCGGCCGGAGGGGTGGGGGAGGGGGGTTTCGGTCGCTGCGGTTGCGGAGTGGCGGGGGGTGTTGGACGCGGGGTGAGGGGCGGGTTTTCTCGCCCCCGCCGCCCCTACCCGTCCCATCCTGTCCCTGGGGGCTGCGCCCCCAGACCCCCCTTCGGCCCTGAACGGGCCTTGTCCTCAAGCTCCCCCAGAGGGGGGACCCCCAACGGGCTGGGGGTGCGGGCCGGTGCTGGAAGGTGCGGCCGGGGCTGGAGGGGTACCGCCGGGGACTGGCGGCGGGTGCGGGCTGGGCTGTAGAAGCGGTGGGGGTGGGTGGGAAAGAAGCCGGCCCTGAACGGGCCTTGTCCTCAAACGCCGGACGGGCTGAAGGTTCGGGCCGGCGCTGGGGAGGAGGAGGCACGGGCTGAAGGTGTGGGCCCCTCAGCCCAGTTCGCTCGGCAGCGGGGCCGCGTGGGTCACGATCAGGCCTGAGACCGCTCGGGTCAGGGCCACGTACAGGCGGCGTAGGCCTGTGCGTTCGTCCGGTTCGCCGTCCACTACTGCCTGGGGTTCGTCCAGGACCACGTAGTCGTACTCCAGGCCCTTCGCGAGGGACGCCGGGACCAGGGTCAGGCGGGTTTCGTGCGTTGTCTCCTCGCCGGGGGAGAGGTGGGTGAGGCCCGCCGCCGTCAGGGCCTCCGTGAGGGCGGGGATGCGGGCGTCCGCCGCAATCAGGCCCGTCGAGCCCTCGTTGCGCAGCAACTCCTCGCAGGCGGCGACCACTTCACCCACCCCGTCTCCGCCGATCGGACGTACGTCGAAGAATCCCGGGTTCTCGCGGACCGACGCCACCGGTGTCAGGCCCGGCGCGATGTGCGGGAGGAGGCGGGAGGCGTAGGTGATGACGTCCGTCGGGACTCGGAAGCCCGCCGTCAGTTCCTCCACCACCGCGTCCGACTTGCCCAGGTGGCCGAGCGCCTCCGCCCAACTCCTGGTCGCCCAGGGCGTCGTGCCCTGCGCCAGGTCGCCGAGGACGGTTGCCGAGCCGGTCGTGCAGCGTCGGCCCACCGCCCGGTACTGCATCGGCGAGAGATCCTGAGCCTCGTCCAGGACGACATGCCCGAGCGAGTGCGTGCGCTGGACCAGGTCCGTCGTCTCGTCGATCAACACCGCGTCCGCCGCTGACCACTTGGCCGACTTCACCGACCGTACGGGCTTCGACCAGAGGATCTCCTTCTGCTCGTCCTCGTCGAGGATTCCGGCCGCGTGCACGGCGAGGAAGTCGGCGTCGGTGAGGAGGCGCAGGACGAGTTTGGCCGGGTCGACGGGCGGCCAGATCGCCTTGACCGCCGCCTTCACCGCCGCGTTGCGGGCGACGGAGTCCTGCACACGGTCGTCCGGGGCCTCACCGGACCGTTCCATCTGCACCAGCACCGTGTGCGAGATGCGCTGCGGCAGGGCCTCGCGGGCGGCGCCGTAACGGATGTCCCGGTCCAGCAACTCCCGGACCATCGACTCCAGTTCGTACGCCGGGACGCGCCAGCGCCGTGACCCGCGCACGACCATGACGGGCTCGGTGGGCAGGGTGACATGGGAGTAGACGGCGTTCCTCAGCACCTCCGCCATCCTTGCGTCGCCCTTGATGACCGCCGCCGCCGAGTCGTCCGTGCCGTGCACCTCGACATGGGCCACCAGGTCGTCGACGGTGGCCTGCTTGACCTCCAACTCGCCCAGGGCGGGCAGCACTTGCTCGATGTAGTGGAGGAACGACTTGTTCGGCCCGATGACCAGGGTGCCGGTCCGGGCCAGCCGGTCGCGGTGGGCGTAGAGGAGATACGCGACCCGGTGCAGACCGACGGCCGTCTTCCCGGTGCCGGGACCCCCCTGCACACACACCGAGCCGCCCAGCCCGCTGCGTACGATCTCGTCCTGCTCGGGCTGGATGGTGGCCACGATGTCGCGCATCGGGCCCACACGCGGGCGCTCGATCTCCTGCTGAAGCAGCTTGCTGGTGGCGGCTGCCTCCGACGGATCCGCGGGGTCGGAGAGGTGCTCGTCCTCGTACGCCGTGAGGTCACCGCCGGTGTACCCGAAGCGGCGGCGCAGGCCGACATCCATCGGGTCCGTCTTCGAGGCCCGGTAGAACGGCTGGGACACCGGCGCGCGCCAGTCGATGACCATGGGGTCGCCGCCGGCGTCGTGGACGTGCCGGCGCCCGATGTAGAACTGCTCCCCCTCCGCGCCCTCGGCCTGCTCGGCGCCGGGCGCGTGCAGATAGTCGAGGCGGCCGAAGAACAGCGGGGTGTGGCTGAGGTCGGCGAGGGCCTTGATCCGCTCCTCGATCTGGCGGGAGAGGACCGCCGCGTTGACCCAGTTCGCGGTGACGTCCGTGATGTCGAGGGACTCCGCGTCCTCACGCATCGCACGGAGGGCTCCCCGGGAGGCGGCCAGGTGGGCGCGTTCGCGGCCGAGGGGGTCGTCGGCCGTGGGGGCGGAAACGGGGACGGGGACGGGGCTGGACAAGGGGGTGCCTCCGGCTACCTGCCGCGTACCCGCTGGGTACGCGCTGCTGGGTGGGACGTCGAGAGCCGACCGGTTTCCGTCCGGGCGGCGGCGCTCCACGACGGGAGGCGGGCAAGAGCGGAGATCCTAGGGGACAGGAGGAGGCGGAGGCCAATCATTTTCGGCGTACGCCGGTGAGTGGGCTGGTGTGTGGGCGCGAATACGGCAGCCGTCGTCCCCTAGGGGACGGACTCCACCTTCCTGTGGGGGACACGTCCACCCGGAGGCGTACGGGGAGACGACGGAGGTTAGACCCGCAGGCCGATGGCATCGGCGGCCCCGGGAGCAACCATGGATACATGAGTGCAGCAGCCTTCACCCCCGGGTCCGCAGCCCCCGTGGCGTCCGTCCGCTCCGGTGCCACCCCCGTGCGGGGCGGCCACCGTCACCCCGTCGGCGACGCCCTGCGCGCCGTCAGGGTGTTCGCGGGCGCCGCCCTGAGCGTCGTACTGCTCGGCGAGTACGGAGAGGAGGCGGGCGTGCGGGCCAGATGAGCGGCCGGCGCAGGCCGCCCGTCCCCGGTTCAGTCCTCGGGCAGCAGGATGTCGGCGTCGTCGAAGATCCGCAGCATCACGAGCAGTAGACGGCCTCGGGACACCATGTACTCCGCCACGATCTGCGAGGTGAGACGGATCTCACGGTCCTGATCACCGACGCCGATCGCGCGGGAGACCTCGGTGTACGGATCGCGAGCCAGTATCTCGATCGCCTTGTCGAGTGTGGCTCTGCGCGCCGGGTCCAGACGGTCGCGGTCACGGGCGGCGGGCTCGGTGTACAGCACCTCGTAGAGGTCCTCGTGTGGCATGTGTCCTCCTTGCCGTGTCCAGTGCTGCAAGAGCCAGCGTACCGACGCAGGCGGCCCGGTGGGTGCCTGTGTTCAGCCCTCGGTGTCCTCTGCCAGCAGTTCGTCCGCGTCCATGATCCGGTAGGCGTAGCCCTGTTCCGCCAGGAAGCGCTGGCGGTGTGCGGCGAAGTCCTGGTCGATGGTGTCCCGGGCGACCACCGAGTAGAAGTGGGCCTTGTGGCCGTCGGCCTTCGGCCGCAGTACGCGGCCCAGCCGCTGAGCCTCCTCCTGCCGTGACCCGAACGTGCCCGAGACCTGGATGGCGACGGTCGCCTCCGGCAGGTCGATCGAGAAGTTCGCGACCTTGGACACGACCAGCACGCTGATCTCGCCCTCCCGGAACGCGTCGAAGAGCTTCTCGCGCTGCGAGTTCGGTGTCTCGCCCTTGATGACGGGCGCGTTCAGATGCTCGCCCAGTTCGTCGAGCTGGTCGATGTACTGGCCGATGACGAGGATCTGCTGCCCCGCGAAGCGGCGCACGATCGCCTCCGTGACCTTCCGCTTGGTCGCGGTGGTCGCACAGAAGCGGTACTTCTCCTCGGTCTCGGCGGTGGCGTAGGCGAGCCGCTCCGACTCGGTCAGGTTGACCCGTACCTCGACACAGTCGGCGGGCGCGATGTAGCCCTGCGCCTCGATCTCCTTCCAGGGCGCGTCGAACCGCTTCGGGCCGATCAGCGAGAAGACGTCCGACTCGCGCCCGTCCTCCCGTACGAGGGTCGCGGTGAGCCCGAGCCGCCGCCTGGCCTGCAGATCGGCGGTGAACTTGAAGACCGGCGCCGGCAGCAGATGCACCTCGTCGTAGATGATCAGCCCCCAGTCACGGGAGTCGAACAGCTCCAGGTGCGGATAGACGCCCTTCCGGCGGGTCGTCAGCACCTGGTACGTCGCGATGGTGACCGGGCGGATCTCCTTGCGCGTACCGCTGTACTCGCCGATCTCCTCCTCGGTCAGCGACGTCCGCTTCACCAGCTCGTGCTTCCACTGCCGGGCCGAGACCGTGTTCGTGACGAGGATGAGGGTGGTGGCCTTCGCCTCGGCCATCGACCCGGCCCCGACCAGCGTCTTTCCCGCACCACAGGGCAGGACGACCACTCCGCTGCCGCCGTGCCAGAAGTTCTCCACGGCCTGCTGCTGGTACGGGCGCAGCGCCCACCCGTCCTCGGCCAGCTCGATCGGATGCGCCTCGCCGTCGACGTACCCGGCGAGGTCCTCGGCCGGCCAGCCCAGCTTCAGCAGCACCTGCTTGATCTGCCCGCGCTCGGAGGGGTGCACGGCGACGGTGTCCGGGTCGAGCCGGGCGCCGACGAGAGGCGTGATCCGCTTGGAGCGCAGGATCTCCTCCAGCACGGGCCGGTCGGTGCTCGTGAGGACCAGCCCGTGCGCCGGGTGCTTGGAGAGGGTCAGCCGGCCGTAGCGGTCCATCGTCTCGGCGATGTCGACGAGCAGCGCGTGCGGCACGGGGTAGCGGCTGTACTGCACGAGCGCGTCGACGACCTGCTCGGCGTCGTGCCCGGCGGCCCGCGCGTTCCACAGGCCCAGCGGGGTCACCCGGTAGGTGTGGATGTGCTCCGGCGCCCGCTCCAGCTCGGCGAACGGCGCGATGGCCCGACGGCAGTCGCCGGCCTGCTCGTGGTCGACCTCCAGGAGCAGGGTCTTGTCCGACTGGACGATGAGTGGACCATTCACGTACGTACACATCCCTTCCGCGTGGCCTACGGCCAAACGTCCAGTGTGCCCCATCGGACGGGTCCGCCCCGGGGCCGGAGCAGGATACGAAAGGCTGTGCGGGGTGGACGGAGTGGGCTGTTGTTCTGGATCAGGCGTCCCAGTCCCGATACGCTGCGTGAGGTTTCGCGTGCCCCGGACCTCGACAGCGCACGCATTTGTGCGAAGGATGCCGATGGACGCCAGTGCCCCGATCGACTCATGTCTGCTCGATGTCACAGGCCTGAGCATGGACGCGCTGGACGATCTGCTCGAGAAGCTGCCCGGCAACGTCCTGGGCGCGATGCTGCGACGCGTGGTCGACGAAGCGGTCAACCCGGTCGGTGTGCCGTACGCCGCCTTCGAATCCTCGATCTGACGGGGCAGCTTGGGGCGGGACAGCTCTGGGTATGACCTGGACATGCTCCGGCATGGAGGCGGCGTGCCGTCAGGTCAGCCCGGGACGCAGCGGGGGGCGCTTTGGTTCAGGAGCCGTATTTCTTCCTCAGCTATGCGCGGAGGGACGATCGCGACGAGTTCGTGAAGCGGTTCTACGACGATCTCGCGCTGGAACTCCGCCGGATCGGCGCCGATCCGGCCGCTCAGCCGCCGTTCCGGGATGTCGAACGGCTGGGGCTGGGCGCGGACTGGGCGAGGGTGCTCGGCGGGGCGGTCGGTCACTGCCGTGCGTTCGTCGCGCTGTACTCCACCTCCTATCTGAGCAGTGAGTACTGCGGCAAGGAGTGGACGGCGTTCCGGGAGCGGCTGGACAAGTACCGCCAGGAGACCGAGATCGATGTGCCTGCCCTCGTTCCGGTCCTGTGGGCACCCATGGAGGGGGAGCTGCCGGACGGAATCGCCCGCTACCAGTACAACGAGGCGGGCATGGGCGAGGACTACGCCACTCACGGTCTGATGCACATCCTGCGCACCGACCCGACGGGCCCGGTGTACCGCACGATCGTCGGGAAGGTCGCCGCCCGGGTACGGATGGCCGCGGACCGCTTCCGGCTGCCCCTCACGCCCGGCCTCGACCTGGGCACGGTGCGCGGCCTGTTCCCACTGGCAGAGCAGCAGCGGACCGCGGCACCGGGCACCGGGCACGTGCAGGTCTTCCTGGCCGCCGGGGTCGCCGACCCGCTGCCGGAAGGGCGGCAGCGGTCGGAGTACTACGGGCGCTCTCCGCGGGAGTGGACGCCGTACCACCCGCCCCAGCGCCCCACGGTCGCCGTCCGGGCGCAGAAGGTGATCGTCGAGGAGGGCTACACCAGCAACATCGAGGTCGTCGATGCCGGTCTGAGCAACCGCCTCGACGAGACGATGGTGAACAACCAGACGAGCATCCTGCTGGTCGACCCGTGGGCCGTGCGCGCCGAGGCCTACCGGGACGTGCTCGCCGAGTACGACGGCCAGTACCGTCCGGCCACCGGCGTGCTGGTGCCCTGTCACGACGCCGACGAGGAGTCCGGTGACGACCTGGTCTGGCAGGACCTGAGCCAGGTGCTCTGGCGCAACTGGCGCCGGCGCAACGATCCGCACGACCCGCTGTTCCGGGTGCGGGTGGGCGCGGAGGAGTTCGACGACCGGCTCGCCGTGATGCTGACGGTGGCGCAGAACCGGTTGATGGAGATGGAGAGCACCACTCCCTACCGGCTCCCGGCGGGCCCGCCCCCGCCTCCGCTGAGCGGCCTCACCAGTCCGGGCCCGGCAGCCCCGCAGGAGCCCTGGCGGGGTTTCGGCGGATACGACACCGATGACACCGACGACACCGACGACCCCGAGGGGTCAGGCCGGGCTCCCGAGACCCCCCACTAAGGACGAAGGACGATGACCAGTAGGCCTACCGGACCGGGCAAGATCGTCACGTTCTACTCCTACAAGGGCGGCACCGGGCGCACCATGGCGCTGGCCAACGTGGGCTGGATCCTCGCCAGCAGCGGGCACCGGGTCCTGCTGGTCGACTGGGACCTGGAGGCCCCCGGCCTGCACCGCTATCTGCATCCGCTGCTGGTCGACCCCGAACTGCGCTCGTCCAACGGTCTGATCAACATGGTGCAGGCGTATGTGCGCACCGTGCTGAGCCCCCGGGAGCCTCCGGTCCGCGCCACGGCCCCCGGCGGTCCGGAGCCGCGCCCCGCCGCCGACGGCGAGGCGGACGACTGGCTGCGGGCCGCCGCGGACCCGGCGCCGTACACCCTCGGACTGCTGCTGGAGCTTCCGTCCGGCGGGCGGCTGGACTTCCTGCCCGCGGGCCGTCAGTCGGCCTCCTACTCCGCCGCGGTCACCAGCTTCAACTGGCACAACTTCTACGACCGGCACGGCGGCGGGAACTTCCTCCAGGCCCTGCGCGAGGAGATGATCTCCGCCTACGACTACGTGTTGATCGACAGCCGGACCGGAGTGAGCGACACCTCCGGCATCTGCACCATCCTCCTGCCCGACGTGCTCGTCGACTGCTTCACCATGAGCGCGCAGAGCATCCGGGGCGGTGTGGACGCGGCAGCCGCCGTCCGGCGCTCGGCGCCCCGCCCCATCAAGGTGTTACCGGTCCCCATGCGGGTCGAGGAGGCCGAGACGGAACGGCTGGAGGCAGGACGGGACTTCTGCCGCGCCGAGTTCGAACCCTTCCTGTCCTGGCTGGGAGAGGAGGAGCACGTCCGCTACTGGGGCGAGATCGAGATCCCGTACAAGGCGTTCTACGCCTACGAGGAGATACCCGCCACGATCGCCGACCGGCTGCGCCAGGAACGCTCGCTGCTCACCGCGTTCGAGCGGCTCACCGAGTGGATCTCCGAGGGCCAGGTGCGTCGGCTCGCCCCGCTGCCCGCCGAGCGACGTGCCGAACTGCGCACCGCCTATCTGCGCGTCCCCCGCACCCTGCCCACCCAGATCTACGTCAGCTACGCGCCGCTGGGCCGGATGTGGGCCGAGTGGGCGGCGGAGGCACTGGAGGCGGTCGGCTACCAGGTCTCGCTGCACAGCACGGTCGGCCCGGCCGGCGGCGTCCAGCCCGAGGTGGCCGGCACCCTCAACGGCCAGGGCCGGGTGCTCGCCCTCCTCTCGCCCGACTACGCGGCTCAGCCGCGGGCCGCCGCGCTCCGCTTCCAGCTGGCCGGGCACGAGACCGCCGGTGGCCCCGGCCTGATCACCGTCCGTCTCCAGGACCTCGACCCGGCCGCCGCCGAGGCGTACCTCGGCACCACCACCGCCGACCTCAGCCGCTCCGGCGCCGCCGAGGCCTTCGGCCAGCTCGTCTCCGTTCTCGGGATGCCCCCGGCCCGCCGTCTCCCGGACGGCTCGACCCCCGCACCCGGTACGGTCCTGCCCAGCTTCCCCGGGTCGATCCCGGTGGCCCAGCGCCTGCCCTCCCGCAACCTCACCTTCACCGGACGCGGCCCGCTTCTTGAGCGACTGCGCGACCACTTCACCGCCGGACCCGCCTCCGTACCCAGCCAGGTGCTGTACGGCCTCGGCGGCATGGGCAAGACCCAGACCGCGCTGGAGTACGCCCACCGCTACAAGTCCGCGTACGACGTGGTCTGGTGGATGAACGCCGCCCAGCCCGGGCTGATCCGCTCCGCCCTCGCCGACCTCGCCCCCTACCTCGACCTGGAGGAGGGCGAGGACGCGGGCAGCACCGCCGAGGCCGTGCTGCGCGCCCTCGGGCAGGGGCGGCCGTACAAACGTTGGCTCCTCGTGTACGACAACGCGGGCAGCCCCACCGAACTCGACGGGCTGCTCCCCGAGGGGCCGCCCGGCGGGCATGTGCTCATCACCTCGCGGGACCGGGCCTGGGTCAACAGCGCGGGCCGGGCCGAGGTCGAGGTCTTCACCCGGGCGGAGAGCGTCGCACTGCTGCACACGTTCAGCCCGCAGCTCGCCGCCGAGGACGCGGAGCAGGTCGCCCACGAACTGGGCGACCTGCCGCTCGCCGTGGGACAGGCGGCGGTCTGGCTGAGCCAGAGCAGCATGCCCGTCGACATCTATCTCGCCCGGCTGCGCGACCAGCCCACGGACATCCTCGCCCACACCCCGCTGCCGCCCCGGGAGTACCCCAACTCCGCCGCCCGGACCTGGCAGATCGCGGTGGAGGAGCTGCGTGAGCGCAACCGGGCCGCCGCCGAGATGCTGGAGATCTGCTCCTTCTTCGGCCCCGACCCGATCCCCATGCGGCTGCTCTACAGCCGTGCCGTCACCCGTGCCCTCACCATGGACGCCGACGACCCCCGCGACGAGATGGCCGTAGCCCAACTGCTGCGCGCCCTCAACCGGTTCGGGCTGGCCCGCAGCGACCAGGGCAGTGAGACCCTGACCGTGCACCGGCTGGTCCAGGCGGTCATCCGCGACGGCGTCGGCCCGCGCTGGACGGAGCTGCGTGGAGTGGTGCACACGGCACTGGCGGACGCCAACCCCGGCAACCCGGACGCCACCGCCGACTGGGACGAGTACGACGAACTCGTGCCGCACCTGGAACCGTCGCGTGCCTCGGCCGACCCCAACCCCGACGTCCGCAGACTGGTCATCGACTCGGTGCGCTACCTGTGGAAGCGCAGTCTCTACGGCACGGCTCACGGCCTCGCCGCCCGGACCCTGGAACGCTGGGGGCGGCCGGACTTCCCGGGCGGCGGCTCCGACGACGTGCTCACCTTGCAGCTCCGCACCCAGCTGGGCAACGTACTGCGCTCGCAGGGCAGACTCGCGGAGGCGTACGAACTCGACTCCGACGTGCTGCGGAGGTTCACCGCGACCAAGGGCGCCGAGTACCCCGCCACCCTCGCCGCGGCCGGCAACGTCGGCGCCGATCTGCGTGCCCTCGGCCGCTACCAGGAGGCCCGCGAACTGGACCGGCACACCTGCGAGGTGGCGCTCCGGGAGTTCGGCGAGGACCATCAGCGGACTCTGATGTACGTCAACAACCTCGGTATGTCCGAGTATCTGGCCGGCGACCGCCGGGCCGCCCTGGAACTGCACCGCTCGGTCTACGAACGGCAGCGCCAGAACCAGGGCAGCATGAAGCCGCGCACCCTGAGTCTGGCCAACAACTACGCCCGCGACCTGCGTGAGGCCGGGCAACTGGCCGAGGCGCTGCGTCTGTTGGAGACCACCACCCGCCTCTACCAGCAGGTCCTCGGCGACGGGCACAGCGACACCCTGCGGGCCCGCAAGAACCTCGCCGTCGCCCTGCGCCGGGACGGCCGCTACGCGGACGCCCGCGACATGGACCAGGACATCTACAACCGCCTCCTCCTGGCCCATGGCGCCGATCATTACGACACCCTCGCCGCCGCCTGCAACCTGGCCAGCGACTTCGCCGCGCTCGGCGAGATCGGCCAGGCACTGGAGCTGGCCGAGCGGGCCCTCGGCCGCTACAAGGACTACCTCGGCGAGGAGCACCCGGTCACCCTGGTCTGCGCCAGCAACATGGCGGTGTACCTGCGGCTGGTGGGCCGCGTGGAGGAGGCGCTCGCTTCCTCGGGCCGCACCACGGAACAGCTGCGCAATGTCCTCGGGGAGTCGCACCTGTTCACGTACAGCTGCATGCTCAACCACGCCAACGACCTGGTGACGGCCGCCCGGACCGAGGAAGCCGTCGCCCTGGAGACCGCCGTACGGGACGGCCTGCTGCCCGTCCTCGGGCCCGACCACTACGACGTCATCGGCTGCACCTCCAACCTGTCGCTGAGCCTGCGCGCCCTGAACCGCACGACGGAGGCGGACGACCTGCACAACGACGCCCTGGAGAGGGCCAGACGCACGCTGGGGCCGGAGCACCCGACGACCCGGGCGATCGCGGAGAGGATACGGCTGGACTCGGACATCGAGCCGCCGACGACGTGAGTGGACGGCATGCGCCGGCGTCATGAGAGGGCGTCAGGAGAGGCCGCCCGGGCGGTATCCGACAGGCTGTAGGCTGCGGCCACCCGCAAGCCGCAACCCCTGATCCAGCGAGGCCGGACCATGGTTCCCTTCCGGCAGTTCCTGCTGAAGATCCACAGCCGTTGCAACCTCGCGTGCGACTACTGCTACGTCTACGAGTCGGCCGACCAGAGCTGGCGCGACCGTCCCCGGCTCATGGACGACCGCACCGTACGCCGCACGGCTGCCCTCATCGCCGAGCACGCCCGGGACCACGATCTGGCCGAGGTCCACGTCATCCTGCACGGCGGCGAGCCCCTGCTGGTGGGCGCGGCAAGGCTGGAGGCCCTGCTGCGGGTGCTCGCCGACGCTCTCGACGGGGTGGCGGCCCTGCGGCTCACGCTCCAGACCAACGGCCTGCGGCTCGCCGAGGACCCGGCGCTGTTACCCGTCCTGGCCCGGCACGGTGTACGGATCGGCGTCAGCCTCGACGGCACGGCCGCTACCCACGACCGGCACCGCCGGCGCCCCGACGGACGCGGCAGCCACTCCGGTGTCGCACGGGCGCTGCGGCTGCTCACCGACGGTCCGTACCGCCACCTGTACGCGGGGGTGCTGTGCGCCATCGACCTGACCGCCGACCCGGTGGAGACGTACGAGGCACTGCTGGAGTTCGCCCCGCCCCGCCTGGACCTGCTCCTGCCGCACGCCACCTGGCAGACCCCGCCCCCCGGTCTGGCCGGCCGCACCACACCGCCCCGCACCGCGCCCGGTACCGACCCCGGGGAGCCGGTGCCGTACGCGCGATGGCTTTGCGCGGTGTTCGACCACTGGTACGGGGCACCGAGCCGGCGGACCGGGATCCGGCTGTTCGAGGAGATCGCCGTCCTGCTGCTCGGAGGCGCCGCCAGCAGCGAGTCCGTCGGGCTCGCCCCGGTCGACCTCGTGGTCGTGGAGACCGACGGCACGATCGAACAGGCCGACTCGCTGAAGGTCACCTATCCGGGCGCCCCGGCCACCGGTCTGGACGTCTTCCGGCACACCTTCGCGGACGCCGCCCGTCACGAGGGGTTCCTGGCCCGTCAGCGCGGGCGGGCCGGACTCGCCCACGTGTGCGGGGCGTGCCCCCGCTCGGCGGTCTGCGGCGGTGGCCTGTACGCCCACCGCTACCGTCCCGGGGCCGAGCCGCACCCCTTCGCCTCCCCGTCGGTCTACTGTCCGGACCTCGCCGTTCTCGTCGACCACATCGCCGGCCGCCTGCGCCAGGACGTCAGGGCCCTGGCCGTGCCGGTGCGGCCGGTGTCGCGGTGACGGCGGCGCCCTGAGCGCATCGACCGAGAGGAGCCCCCAAGTGTCCGCCCCGATCCCCCTTCCCCCCTCCGGTTCATCCCCCGGCGCGGGCTCCGCCACCGGCCCCCTCGCTCCCCACCACTTCGATCCGGACCTGTTCGACGCCGTTGCCCGTGCCCGTGGCGGCGATGCCGCCGTGGCCGTGCTGCGGCGCGGCCAGCTGAGCAGACGCATGCTGCTCACCGTGGCCGTACGCCGGGCGCTGCCCGCCGATGCCGGCCTGGAGGAGCCCTACCGGCGGCTGTCTGAGATGCACCGCGGCGACCCGGACCGCTGGCAGCGGACGATGCTCTACCCCTACCTGGACGAAGGACTGGCCCGCGCGCTGGCCGAACACACCCAGGGAAGGCGCCCCGATCTCACCTGGTTCGGCGAACTGGTCCGAGGCGGACCGGCGGCGCTGTCCGGACCGCACATCCTGTCCACCGAGTGCGACGGCGTCGTGCTGCGGGTGCGGCTGGACGATCGCGGGCCCTTCCGCGCCGTCCACGGCCACCCGCCGGCCGGCCCCCAGACCCCCGTCGAGGTCCGCCGCTGGCAGCGGTCACTGGACGGCGCCTGGCAGATCCTCGTGCGCCGCCACCCCTGGCACGCCCGGGCCGTCGCCGCCTGCCTGTCCACCCTGGTGCCGCTGCGCCCCGCGCCCGGGGGCACATCGGTGAGTTCAGCGGCCCGCCGGGCCTACGGTTCGGTCGCTCTGTCCCCGCCCGGTGACCCGGTGCTCCTCGCGCTCACCCTGGTCCACGAGTTCCTGCACGTCCAACTGGGCGCCCTGCTCGACCTGGTCCCGCTCCATGCCCCGCCCTCCCCGGCCCGCTACCACGCGCCCTGGCGCCCAGACTCCCGTCCGCTCGACGCGCTCTTCCAGGGGACCTACGCCCACCTCGGCGTCTGCGACTTCTGGCACACCGAGCAGTCCGCTGCCCAGCCCGATCCCCGGGCCGAGCAGGAGCACACCACCTGGTCCGGCCACACACGCGACGCCATCGAGACCCTCCTGGGCAGTGGCGAACTCCTCCCACCCGGCCGCCGCTTCACCGAGGAGATGCGCCGCGCCCTCGTCCGGTCAACGGTCACGGTCACGAGAGGCCTCCGGCGGCCATGAGCGCCTCCGGGGTCCGGGGGTGCCTACGGTTGGTCCTCCGCCAGTTCTGCCACCCCGGTGACCCGGTGCAGCGGGTACGTCCGTACCTCGTCCGCTGTGTGGTCGTACGCCGTGACGAAGCCGCCCTCGACGCGGACGGGGGCGATGAGGCGCTGGCTGGCGGCGCCCTCGGCGTTGACGTAGCCGATCCAGACGGCCTCGCCGGTCATCACGGCGGCCTGCATCGTGGCCAGGGTCTCGGCGGGGGTGGTGCGCGGGAGGTCGCCGTTCGCGGCCGGGGTCTCCGTGGGCCTGCGGGGGGCCGTCGCGGCCAGGTCGCCGGCCCTGATCGCGCGGATCGCCGCCGAGAGAAGCGTGGTGTCGGGGGCCGGCGGGCCGTCCGGCACGGGGTCCGGGGCGGTGCGGGGCGGGGTGCGGTGGGCGTGGGCGCGGGTGATCAGGACGTCGCCCTCGGCGGACTCGGCGGCCGGCGCGAAGCCCATCGCGCGCAGCCCGTCGAGGAGGGCCGCCGGATCGGCCTGGGCGGCCAGCACCGTGGGTGCCAGGCGCCGCAGACGCAGGCTCTCGGACCGTTTGTCGGCGAGGATCTCGCTGAGCACCGCGTCGTCGTCGCAGCGCACGTACGCCGAGGCGGCGCCGATCCGCAGATGGCCGTGTCTGCGCGCCACGTCGTCGATGAGGTAGGCCAGCGGCTGCGGAACCGGCGTACGGGAGTGGGCGGTCAGGAAGTCGTGCAGGTCGGAGGCGGAGCGGCCCGCGTCCAGGGCACGGCGTACGGAACCCGGGGTGAAGCGGTAGACCGTCGCGCCGCCCTTCGACTCGATGTCCGCGAGCACGCCGAGCACATCGGCCAGGGGGCGCTTGAGGGGGCCCGGGGCCACCGCCGTCAGGTCCGCCTGGAGGAGGACGTGGTCGAGCGGCTCGGGCAGCAGCGGGGTGAGCAGACGGGCCGCGGCGGCGGACGCGGTCGCCTGTTCGGCGGGTGAGAGGGGTTCGAGGGTGTGGGCGGGGGAGGTGTGGGGGTGTGCGTGGTGGTGGACCGGGAGTTTGTCGCCCGGGCCCGTCGGTTCGGCCGGCTTCGCAGGTGCGGCAGGGGCGCCCAGCAGGGCCCGGCCCTGGGACGACAGGGCACCCCGGCCCGTGATGCCCAGCGACTCGGCCTCGGTCAGGGTCCAGCGGGCGAGCCTGGTGCGCAGGTCCTCGTCGCCGCCCCGGTCCTGCTGTGGGCCACGGGTCGGACGCTCCCAGTGCAGCCGGGCCAGCACCGACTCGACGGTCGGGGACGTGCCCTCCGGGAGGGCGGCCAGCAGGGCCAGCACCCGGTGCCGTACCTCCGGCGCGGCCGACCGGTCCAGGCCCGGGCCGAGGGCGGACAGCGTACGGTCCTTCGCGTCCCGGCCGCCGATCACTCCCGGTGTCCGGGTCGCCGTCAGCCACGCCTCCGCGAGCCGCGCCCAGCGCCGGGCGGCGGGCCACTGGAGCCACTCGTCGTAGGCGGGGGTCGCCGCGTACCGCTCGTCGGCCTCACCGTCGGACGCCAACAGGCCTGCCGCATAGGCGAGTTCGACCCAGAAGGCGGCCACAGGCTCGGAGACGTCCAGGGCGACGGCGGTCCGCTTGAGGTCGCGGACGCTCAGCCCGCCGGCCCGCAGTACCGCCGGGCCGCCCTCGTCCCAGTCCTTCAGCAGCTCCTCGACCGTCGCGAGCGTCGTGTACGCCTGCCCGGCCGCCGCGCTGTCCACAACCTGTGGACGATGGACGGCGGCCGGCTCGACCCCGGGCGGCAACGGCTCGGTCGTCCGGTGCGCCCGGCCGCCGCGCAGATGCAGGGCCACCTCGCGCGGCAGTACGACAGTGCCGGGCGCCGTCGGCAGGAGCAGACCCCGGTCGAGCAGCCAGCGCAGGTGCGCGGCCGGTTCGGCGGTGACCTGCCCGTACGGCGGCCCCCAGACGAGACGGCGCAGCACGTCGACGGAGTCCGCGGACGCGGTGTCCAGCAGCGCGGCCATCCGCCCGCGGTCGGTGAACAGGGCGGTCAGTGAGGCCACCGCGCTCACCGCGTCGTGCGTCGACGTGAGCCCCGCCGCCGCCACGATCTCCTGGACCCGGCCCGGCGACATCCCCGCCGTCGCCTCCGCGACCGTCGGGCCGAGCCCCGTCGGGGACGGATGCTGCGGCGAGGGCGCCAGCAGCTCACGGGCGGTACGCACGAGACGCAGCCGGTCCGGCCCGCCCCACACCAGCGCCTGCTCGCGCAGCACGGCGAGGGCACGCGGCACCGCGGCGACGACACCGGGGTCGGCGGCGTCGCCCGCGAGAAGGGCCAGCAGATCGTCGTACGACGCCGGGTCCGGGGCCACGGCCAGCGCCTGCGCCGTCTGGAGCGTGAACCGGTCGAGGCGCTCCAGGGCACGCACGACCGAAGCGCGCGTGCCGGCGCGGGTGGCGAGCTGGGTGAGGTCGGTGGGGACGGGGGTGATGAGGTCCGGACGGCTGCGCAGCAGCGCGGCGAGTGACGCGTCGTCCCGCGCGCGCAGCGCTTCCGCGAGAGAACGCGGCGCCGGTGTCTCCTCGGTGCTCATCCCGCCCACGGTAGCGGGTGGGTGCGGCGAGGTGTCTTTCGTCGGTGCGGGGAGTGGGTGTGGGCGTCGCTGGGGGCTGCGCCCCCAGGCCCCCCTCCGGCCCTGAACGGGCCTTGTCCTCAAGCGCCGGACGGGCTCGGTGGGCGGCGATGCCGGTAACGTCTGACTTCGTGGGTATCGAGAGCGATCAGGTCGTCTACGAGTATCTGAGCAGGGTCGGAGACCTGGCCCAGCAGCGGCAGTTGCCGTCCGGCGAACGGATGCGGCTCGTCTCTGGGTTGCGCGAGGAGATCGACCGCCGCCGCGCCAAGGCCCCGGTCGACAGCCCGGCCTCCGTACGCCGCATCCTCGACCGCATCGGCACCCCGGACGAGGTGGTGGCCGACGCGGGCACCGGCGATCCCAGTGCTCCTGAGGCGCCGCGTGCCGCCGTGCCCGTACAGCGCGACCGCGAGAAGCCGCAGGGCAAGGGGCTCGGGCGTCTCGTACCGCGCCCGCGCCCGGCGGAGACCGACCGGGGAGCGGACGTCGCGGAGGCGTTCGCTCCCTTTCCCTCTGACGGTGACCCCGCCCCGCCCCACCTCGCGGGCACGGACGAACTCGGGAACGCGGACTGGTGGTTGGCGGGCCGCAGGGGGCCGTTCACGGACTCGGACAGCCTCCCGGCCGGGTTCGTCGGCGGGGTGGAGATCCCCGACCTGCTCAAGCCGCCACCCAGGCCCCGGAAGCCGAAACCGACGGACGAGGTCGTTGAGGCCGAGGGGCCCGAATCCGCGGAGGGCGCGGAGGGTGTCGAGGACGAGAGCGCGGAGGCACCCCGTCGGCGCCGACGGGTACGCCTGCCCCTCCCCTCCGGCGGCTGGAGCAACCCGCTGCTCCTCCTCGCCGCCGGCCTGCTGGTCGCCGGAGCGGTCCTCGGCAACATCTTCGCCCTCCTCATCGGCTGGGCCATCGCCTACGTCTCGCGCCGCCTCTCCCAGGCCGAGACGAAATGGGCGGTCGTGTACCTGCCCGGAGCGGCGGTCGCGGCAGGCGCCGGGTGGCTGTGGGGCCGTACACAGGGCCGCTGGGGCGACCCCATCGCCGAGGGCCACATGAACGAGGCTCTCTCCCAGACCTGGCCGTGGGTGCTGAAGGGCGCCGCGATCACCTCGGCCCTGTTCCTGGTCTGGCGCTCCCAACGCCGGCGCTGAGCACGGTCCCCGACCGCGCCACGCTCCCACTCCCGCTTCCGAGCCCGCGCCTGAGCACGCTTCCGAGCCCAAGCCCACTCCCGAGCCGAGCCCAAACCCGCTCCCGCCGCCGCGTCCAAACCCAAACCTGCGCTCGAGCCCGCTACCCCAGCCCAAGCCCACGCCCGCGCCACGCTCCCGCACAATGGTGCATATGACACTGACCGTCGGCTTCGACCTCGACATGACCCTCATCGACTCCCGGCCCGGCATCCACGCCTGCTACCTGGCGCTTGCCGAGCGGACGGGTACGTTCATCGATGCCGATCTGGCCGTCACCCGGCTCGGGCCGCCCCTCGCGGATGAGCTCGTGCAGTGGTTTCCGGCCGATCGCGTTGACGCGATGAGCGACCTCTACCGGTCGATGTACCCGGCCATCGCCATCACCGCGACCCCCGCGATGACCGGCGCCCCCGAGGCCATCGCGGCCGTGCGGGAGCTGGGCGGGCGGGCGATCGTCGTCACCGCCAAGTACGAGCCCAACGCCAAGCTGCACCTCGAACACCTCGGCATCGAGCCCGACGCGGTCATCGGAAACCTGTGGGCCGAGCAGAAGGCGGTGGCGCTGCGCGAGCAGGGCGCGAGCGTGTACGTCGGCGACCACGTCGGAGACGTACGCGGCGCCCGGGTCGCCGGTGCCCTGTCCGTGGCCGTGCCCACCGGGCCCTGCGACGCCGCTGAGCTGCGCGCGGCGGGCGCGGACGTCGTCCTCGACGACCTCACCCACTTCCCGGCCTGGCTGGCCGCCTACTCGGACGTGGCCGCCCGCGCCTGACGCCGGCCCTCGGCCACCGACCGGAGCACCCCGGCGGCCGCGACGAGGAAGCCGACGCCCATGAGCATGCTCAAGCCGAACATGAACGTCGGGAATGGCGTCGTACCGAGGAGGAATGGGGCCACGGTGACCAAAGTGGCCACCGCACCCACGAAGAAGACGATGGCACCGGCACGGATCAGCCGATCTCCGGCCGCGGCGGAATTCGTTTGGGTTTTGTCACGCACTCGACCAGGGTAGTTCCCTGCCCGAAGGAACAACGCGGGCGACGTCTTGTCACCCGCCTGTCGACCACTAGCCTTGGTACCGGCGGGTCCAGCGACCCGCCCAAGTGCTATCAAGACCCGTTTTCCCGCCAGCAGTTCGCAGCACCTTCAAGCAGTACGACGCAGCCCGAAGCAATTTTCCGACGAGTATGAGGACGAGGAACAGACGTGCCCACGGGTAAGGTCAAGTGGTTTAACAGTGAGAAGGGCTTCGGCTTTCTCTCCCGCGACGACGGCGGTGACGTCTTCGTCCATTCCTCGGTCCTGCCCGCCGGAGTCGAGTCCCTCAAGCCGGGCCAGCGCGTGGAGTTCGGAGTTGTCGCCGGGCAACGCGGTGACCAGGCACTTTCCGTGGTGATCCTGGACCCGACCCCGTCGGTCGCGGCGGCGCAGCGCAAGAAGCCCGACGAACTGGCGTCCATCGTCCAGGACTTGACGACCGTCCTGGAGAACATCACCCCGATGCTGGAAAGGGGCCGTTACCCCGAGAAGACCTCGGGTGCGAAGATCGCGGGCCTGCTGCGGGCGGTTGCCGACCAGCTCGACGTGTAGGACCGCGATCTGTAGGACAGCGACCGGTTCGACGTCGATCGCCGGGGGATTTCCGTGGGCTTTCCGTGGATTTCTAGGGGAAATCGAGTGCGTTCGGGCCGAGGGGCGGCACCAGCCCCTCGGCCGCCGCGCGGGTCAGCAGCCCCCTGACCGCCGCATAGCCGTCCTCACCGAGGTCGGCGGTGAACTCGTTGACGTACAGCCCGATGTGCTGGTCGGCGACTTTCGGGTCCATCTCCTGCGAGTGCTCCAGGACGTAGGCCCTGGAGGCCTCCGGGTCGTCCCAGGCGGCCCGTACGGACGTCCGGGCCGCCCGGGCGAGAAGCCGCAGCGTCTCCGTCCCCAGCGACCGCTTGGCGATGATCGCGCCGAGCGGGATCGGGAGCCCGGTCGTCGCCTCCCAGTGCTCGCCCATGTCCGCGAGCTTGTGCAGCCCGTAGTTCTGGTACGTGAAGCGCGCCTCGTGGATGACCAGCCCCGCGTCGACCTTGCCGTCCCGTACGGCGGGCATGATCTCGTGGAACGGCATCACGACGATCTCCCCGACCCCGCCGGGCACCGTCTCCGCCGCCCAGAGCCGGAACAGCAGATACGCCGTCGACCGCTCGCTCGGCACCGCGACCGTACGTCCCGTCAGGTCGGCCCCCGCCTCCCGCGTGAGCACCAGCGGCCCGCAGCCCCGGCCCAGCGCACCCCCGCAGGGCAGCAGCGCGTACTCGTCGAGGACGTACGGCAGGACGGCGTACGACACCTTCAGTACGTCGAACTCGCCGCGCTCGGCCATACCGTTGGTGATGTCGATGTCCGCGAAGGTCACGTCGAGCGCGGGCGCGTCCGGCACCCGGCCGTGCGCCCAGGCGTCGAAGACGAAGGTGTCGTTCGGGCAGGGTGAGTACGCGATCCGCACCTCCCCGGGCTGCTCAGGGCTCACGTGGTTGCTCATGGGGGAGTTCTCGGGGCTGATCGGCGGAGTGCTCATGTGGGTTCCAACTCTCCAGTACCGGCGCGAGCTTCCCGAAGGCCTCCGTCAGGGCCGTGAGGGCGTCGCCGATGCGCCAGGCGGCGCGGTCGCGGGGCCCGACGGGGTTGGACACGGCCCGGATCTCCAGCACCGGCACACCGTGCGCGGCGGCGGCCTCGGCAACCCCGAAGCCCTCCATCGCCTCGGCCAGCGCGCCGGGGTGCCGGGCGCGCAGTTCGGCGGCGCGTTCGGCGCTGCCGGTGACGGTGGAGACGGTCAGGACGGCGCCGGCGAGGGCGCCCGTCACGGCCGTGACATCTCGTACGAGTGCTTCCGGTGGACGGTGGGTGACGGCGCCGAAGCCCAGCGCGGTGACCGGAACGAACCCGTCCGCGGTCTCGGCGCCCAGGTCCGCGACGGTGATCTCGTCGGCGACGACCAGCGAGCCGACCGGCGCCTGGGGCTGGAATCCGCCGCCGATGCCCGCCGAGACGACCAGACCGTACGGGGTGCCGCGGAGGGCGGCGGTGGTGAGCGCCGAGGCGACGGACGCGGCGGAGGCGGCGGGACCGACTCCCACGGCGATGACGTCGATCGGCCCGTCACCGGGCGGGAACGCCTGTGCCACCGCGTCCCGTTCGACGGGGACCGCGGTGGCTACGAGGACTCGTACCCCTGACGTCGTCAGGAGTCCTTCTTCAGCTTGAACGACCACAGGCCGTTGACCTCTTTCTCGCCCTCCTTGATGGAGACGAGCGTCGAGTTGCCCTGGGCGCCGTACTGGGCGTTGAAGAACACGCTGCCCGGGATCGTGCGGTACGTCTTGGTGCTGGAGTCCGTCAGCGGCTGGCCGTTGAGCAGGATCGTCCAGCCCTTGTCGGCGATCTTCGGGTCGACGCCGAAGCGCACGGTCTCGTCCGGGTCGACCGAGATGCTCTTGATGTCCGTGTCCTTGAGGCACTTGGCCACGTCGGCGGTCTTCAGCTCCTTGCCGTCGTCGTAGCAGGAGGCCTCCGAGTTCACCGAGGCACGGCCGACGGTGATCGTGGAGATCGGCGTCGGCTTGTCGCAGGCGGACAGGACGAGCAGTCCGGCACCAACGGCGCCGACGGCGGCAACAGCGCGGCGGCGGCGCGCAGTGGAAGCGGAACGCAACGAGGTCATGGCCGAAGGCTATCGGGCACCCCTGGAACGGTTGTCACGTGGGTACGGCGTGCCGGGCCCGGTAGGACCCGATGGCGGCTCTCAGGCGACGCGGGGGTGCGTGCGGCCCCCGTGGCGGGCGGAGCCGATCAGGCCCTTGACCGTGGTCAGCCAGCCTACGGCGACGATCGCGGCGGCCACCCCGAGGCCCAGCTCGCCGACCAGGGGCAGCGCGATACCGACGGCGCCGCCGAGCACCCAGGCCATCTGCAGCAGCGTCTCCGAGCGGGCGAACGCGGAGGAGCGGACGAGCTCGGGGACGTCCCGCTGGATCAGCGCGTCCAGGGACAGCTTGGCGAGCGCCTGGCAGAACCCGGCGACCGCCGCGAGGCACGCGACCAGGGCCGCGCTGAAGAAGACCGCGGCGACGACCGACGCGCCGAGGACCACGGCGACGACCGTCACGATGATCAGCTCCGGCGCGCGTTGCTTCACGGCCGCCCCGACCGCCGTACCGAGCGCGTTGCCGGCCCCCGCCGCGACGGCGACCATGCCCAGCGACCACGCGGCGCTCTGACCGGTCAGCGGATGCTCGCGGAGCAGGAAGGCGAGGAAGAAGGTCAGGAAGCCCGACAGACAGCGCAGGGCGGCGTTGGCGCCCAGGGCGTGGGTGACCGCCGTACCGACCGTGCGCAGGCCCGGGCGGCGGAGGGTCTCGCTGCGGTGCGGGCCGTGCAGATGCTCCGCGTCGGCGGCCAGCAGGGCGGTGTCCTCGCCCTTGGCGGAGTCCACCTTGGGCGGCAGGGAGAAGGACAGGAACGTACCCGCGATGAAGATCACGAAGGCGCCGTAGAGCGGCCAGCGTGGCCCGAGGACCTGGAGTCCGCCGCCGATGGGTGCGGCCACACCGGTGGCGAGCAGCCCGCTCAGCGTGACCCGCGAATTGGCCTTCACCAGGGAGAAGCCGGGTGGCAGGAGACGGGGCACGACGGCGCTGCGAACCACGCCGTACGCCTTGGAGGCGACCAGGACGCCCAGCGCGGCCGGGTACAGCTCGATGCTGCCGGTGGCGACCGCGCCGGCGAGCAGCAGGGCGAGGAGGGCGCGGGCGAGCATCGAGCCGGCCATCGCGGCACGGCGGCCGTGCGGCAGCCGGTCGAGCAGGGGGCCGATCACGGGGGCGAGGAGGGTGAAGGGCGCCATGGTGATGCCGAGATAGATGGCCACGCGCCCGCGTGCCTCGTCGGTGGGGACGGAGAAGAAGACGGTGGAGGCGAGGGCGATGGTGATCATGACGTCACCGGCGCCGTTCACCGCGTGCAGCTCGATGAGTTTGCCGAGCCCGGACTCCCCGGCGCCATGCGCGTGGGTGGCCTTGCGGATGCCACGGGCCGTACCGGTCACCGGGAAGTGCAGGGCACGGCCGACCGCACGTACGGACCCGTTCATCCGGTCCCGTACGCCGTGCCGGCCACCCTTGGTGCCGGTGCCGCTCCGGTTGCTCCCCTCGGCCCCGCCGATCCCGGTGGCGCCTTGGGGCGACCTCTCGGTTGCCACTCCGCCATAGTGCCCCGAGAAGCGCGTAACTAGTGCGGTTACCGCGCGTATGGGTCCGAGTGGGATGTGAGTGGGATGTGAGCGAGGGGCATTCAGGGGTCCCTCGGTGATCCCCGGGGGTCTCTCGCAGGAGTCTCTCGGACGGTTTCGGTGAGGTGTTTTCCGGCCATTCGGGGGTGGGAAGAGTGGGGTGAGAGGCGAGGAAAAGGGGGCCCGGAGTTGCCACGGTTGGATGTCGGTCGCCACGAACCGTCCCGTCGGTGTGGGCCCCGGGCGCTGGAGAAGGTAGCGTGCGTAGCGCGCAGTGGCGGTTGTTCTCGGCCGCGCGCCTCTCGGCCATCCCGCAGAATGGATGACGTAGGTGCGCCCGAGCGTGATCGGGCGCGAACGTTGACGCGGCCCTCTGGTCCGCTCCGTTCGCAACCGGTCGCACCCCGTCGGGACGGGCGCACTCGTGAGACGGCGTAGGAGAGAAGCGATACCTGTGAGCGCAGCGACAACGCGAAGCCGCACCCCCGACCGCCTGTGCGCCGAGGCCGTCGACCTCGCCCTTTCCGCGGCGGAGGAGGCGGCGGCGCCAGGCGTGGTGGGTGAACACTCGGGCCTCGTGTCAGAAGGGGACCGTGTCGTCACGCACTTCTTCGAGTGCAAGGAGTTCGGCTACCGGGGCTGGCGCTGGGCGGTGACGGTCGCCCGGGCGTCCCGGGCCAAGCTGGTCACCCTGGACGAGGTGGTGCTCCTCCCCGGTCCGGACGCCCTCCAGGCCCCGGAATGGGTGCCCTGGAGCGAGCGTCTGCGCCCGGGCGACATGGGTCCCGGGGATCTGCTCCCCACGGACGCGGAGGACCTGCGTCTGGAGCCGGGCTACTCGGGCGAGGACGAGCCCCTGCCGAACTCCGTGCTGGTGTCGGGGGCGGCCTCGGTGGCACTGGCGGCGGAGCTGGCCGACGCCGAGGACGCCGACATCACCCCGGGCGCACCGTCCGACTACACGGTCGTACCCGCCCGTGGGTCGATCGCGGCGGTGGCCGAGGAACTGGGCATGCGCCGGGCGCGCGTCCTGTCCCGGTACGGCCTCCACACCGCCGCCGACCGCTGGGAGGACGCGTACGGCCCCACGACGCCCATGGCCCAGGCCGCGCCGGCGACATGCGTGAGCTGCGGGTTCCTGGTGGCGATCGGCGGGTCCCTCGGGCAGGCGTTCGGCGTGTGTACGAACGAGTTCGCTCCGGCGGACGGGCGTGTGGTGTCCCTGGCGTACGGCTGCGGGGGGCACTCGGAGGCAGCGGTCATGCCGAAGCCGCCGGTTCCGCCGCCGCACGTGATCGACGAGACGATCGTGGACCCCTTCCCGCTGCGGCCCGCGGCGGACTCGGGTTCGGTGTCGGTGGGCGCGGACGACGCGGACACGGCGGAGCTGGGCCACTCGTAGGTCGCGGTGCCCAGAAGGTGCGCGACCCCGCCGAGGCTTGCTGCTCGGCGGGGTCGGCTCACGTACGGGTGCGGCGGCTAGTTCTTGCCGCTGTTCACGATGACGGGCGTCCCGTTCGCGTTCGTGCCGCACGGCACCGCGTACACCGGGTTGGCCTTGGCGGCTTCCCGGTAGGCGTCCAGGCACTGGTTGTACAGCACCTTGTCGCTCAGCGACTTCGCGAGGATCTCGTTGGCGCGGGCGATGCCCTCCGCCTCGATCCGCCTGCGCTCGGCCTCCGCCTTGGCCGTACGCGCCGCCTCGACGGCCCGCTCGGTGTCCTGCTCCTGCTGGATCTTCTTGTCGATCTGGTCCTGCAGTTTGTCCGACGGCCTCACGTTGCGCAGATTGACGTTGGTGACGTCGATCCCGCGCGGCGCCAGGCGCTCCTTGATGAGGGCGGCGATCTCCGAGCCGATCTGCTCGCGGGCGGAGGCGTAGCCCTCCTCGCTGGTGTGCTTCGCGAAGACGTTACGGATGATCTCGCGGCTGTCCGGCACCACCAGCCGCTCCTCGACGGCCTCCGAACTCCCCGCCAGCCGGTACAGCTCGACCGCCTTGGCCGGTACGACGGCCCACTTGATGGTGATGTCCGCGTACAGCACCCCGCCCTGCGAGGAGCGGACCTCCACCACGCTCTTGTCGTACAGGTCGAGGTCCACGGGGCGGGTGGAGAAGGAGGTGACATCGGTGAAGGGCGACGTGAACTGGACGCCCGAGGTCATCGGTTTCCCGATCTTCCCGAAGGTCACCGGCACCCCGACCTCGTAGGCGCTCACGACATGGACACACGCGAAGACCCCGGCCAGCACGGCGGCCACGGCACTGAGAGCCGCCCCGACCTTCCAGCCGCCGGCGCCCTGGCCGCGGCTGACGACGAAGAGCACGACCGCCGCTATGAGCAGCAGTATGGACAGCACGAACATGGAGATCCCCCCTGAGGAACAGGCACTTGGTACCTGGTTCACGGATCCGCGCCGCCTCGGGCGCGATCCGCAGGGAATGGTAAGGGGCGCCTCCGCGGGCGAACAGGCCCGGTGGGCGGGGGCCCTGTCCGGCGCGCGGTACCTTCTTGCTCACGCCGATGAGGAGAGTGAACGTACGTGAGCAAGTTCGTGCGACCTGCAGCTGAGGGCGCGGATCCTTTCGGTACGGCCCGTCTGCGCCGGGGTGTTCTGGATGCCTGGGCGACCAGTCCCGCCAGGTTCCGTGAGGATGCCAACGCCGAGGAGGATCTCGTCCTCGGCGGCTACCGGGACCGGCTCGTCGTCGAGCTCGCCCAGAACGCCGCCGACGCCGCCGCGCGGGCCGGGGTGCCGGGCAGGTTCCGGCTCACCCTCCGCGAGGGTGTCCTCGTCGCCGCCAACACCGGTGCCCCGCTGGACGCCACCGGTGTCGAGTCCCTCTCCACGCTGCGCGCCTCCGCGAAGCGGGACGTCCAGGACGGCCGGGCCGGTGACGACGGCAAGGGGACGGGGGCCGTCGGGCGGTTCGGCGTCGGCTTCGCCGCCGTCCTCGCCGTGAGTGACGAGCCCGCCGTCGTCGGGCGGCACGGTGGTGTGCGGTGGGCGCTCGCCGAGGCCCGCGAGCTGGCCGCCGACACCGCCCGGCACAGCCCCGGGCTCGGTGACGAGGTCCGCCGTCGCGACGGCCATGTGCCGCTTCTGCGGCTGCCGTTCGCCGCCGAGGGCACCGCGCCCGACCCGTACGACACGGCCGTCATCCTCCCCCTGCGCGACATCGCCGCCGAGGATCTGGCCGAACGGCTGCTGAACGGCGTCGACGACGCTCTGCTCCTCACCCTCCCCGGTCTGGAGGAGGTCGTCATCGAGGTGGGCGACCAGGCGCCCCGCACACTGCGCAGGCTCACCGACGGCACCCTGACCCTCGTGGAGGACTCGCGCGACGGTACGAGCCGTTGGCGTACCGTCTCCGCGCACGGGCCCCTGGACGCCGCCCTGCTGGTCGGGCGGCCGGTCGAGGAGCGGCTGCGTCCGCACTGGTCGGTCACCTGGGCCGTGCCCGTCGACGCCGACGGCACTCCCGTACCGCCCCGGACCAGTCCCGTCGTGCACGCGCCCACACCGAGCGACGAGCCGCTGGGCGTACCGGCGCTGCTCATCGCCTCGCTCCCGCTGGACACCGCCCGCCGGCATGCCGCGCCGGGCCCGCTCACCGACTTCCTGGTGCAGCGCGCCGCCGACGCGTACACCGAACTCCTCGCCGACTGGCGCCCGGTGGGCGAGGGCATCATCGCGCTCGTCCCCGGCCCGCTCGGCAAGGGCGAACTCGACGGTCAGCTGCGGCACGCGATCCTCGAACGGCTGCCGCGCACCGCCTTCCTCCCGCCCGCGCTCGACCCGGGGGACGACGAGGAACTGCCCTCCGCCCTGCGCCCCCGGGACGCCGAGGTCGTCGAGGGTGCCGGGGCCGAGACGGTCCGCGTCCTCGCCGAGGTGCTGCCCACGCTGCTGCCCGCCGGGCTCGAACGCCGGGTGGAGCTAAGGACGTTGGGGGTCGCCCGGGTCCCCCTCACCGACGCCGTCGACCGGCTCGCCGGCCTGGAGAAGGCACCCGAGTGGTGGCACCGGCTGTACGACAGCCTGGCCGGCGTCGACCCCGACCGGCTGACCGGGCTGCCCGTACCGCTCGCCGACGGGCGTACGACCATCGGGCCCCGGCAGGTGCTGCTGCCCACCGGCGGCGAGGTGGGGGCCGCCGCACCGGAGACCCTGGCCCGCCTCGGCCTCAAGGTCGCCCACCCGGACGCCGCCCACCCCCTGCTGGAGAAGCTCGGCGCCCTACCGGCGACCCCGCGCGCCGTCCTCACCACCCCGCAGGTGCGGGCCGCTGTCGCCGGCTCGCTCGACGAGGACGCCCGCAGCCTGTCGTGGGACGACGAAGACACCCCCGACGCCGAGGAGTTGGCCGACACGGTCCTCGCCCTCGTACGCGACGCGGGCCTCGAACCCGGCGACGAACCGTGGCTCGGCGCCCTCGCCCTCCCCGACGAGGACGGCGAGTTGGCCCCCGCCGGTGAACTGGTCCTGCCCGGCAGTGCGTTCGCCCAGGTGATCAGGGAGGGTGAACTGGCGGAGCTGGACGCCGAGTTCGCGGACCGTTGGGGCGAGCAGCCGCTGGCGGCCTGTGGCGTCCTGGCGACCTTCGCCCTCGTCCGCGCCACCGACGTCGTCCTCGACCCGGACGAACTGGACCCCCGGGACAGCGACTTCGCCGAACCGGACGATCCGGGCCTGCTCGACGCCGTGGACGTGTGGAGCGAGGACATCCTCGACCGCTTCCCCGACTCGCCCGTCCCTCCCGTCGCCACGGAACTGGTCGCCGTACGCGACCTCGACCTCGTCGACGACGACCGCTGGCCTCAGGCCCTCGCCCTTCTCGCCCAGCCGCCCCTGCGGGACGCGATCGTCCAGCCGGTGCGTGTCCTGCTGCCCGACGGCACGCATGAACTCGTACGGCCGTACACCGCCTGGTGGCTGCGTGGAAACCCGGTGCTGGACGGCAGGCGTCCGGCCGGTCTCCTGGCGGCGGGCGGCGACCCGCTGCTGCGCGGCCTGTACGAGGAGGCCGACGCCACCGGGTTCGACGACGAACAGGTGCTGCGGGCGCTCGGCGTACGGACGTCGGTGGCCGCCCTCCTGGACGAGCCGGGCGGCGCCGCCGAACTCCTGGACCGCCTCGCCGACCCCGACCGGGAGGTCACCGGCGCCCAACTGCACGCCCTCTACGGTGCGTTGGCCGACCTCGACCCGGAACAGGTCACGCTGCCCGACGACCTGCGGGCGGTGGTCGACGGCCACGTGGAGGTCGTGGACGCGGCGGACGCCGTGGTCGTCGACTCACCCGACCTGCTGCCGTTCACAGCGGGCGTCCCGCTGCTCCCCGTACGCCCGGCGAAGGCGGCCGAGCTGGCCGAGCTGTTCCAGGTACGGCGGCTGAGCGAGTCGGTGACGGGCGAGGTGACGTCCGAGGGTTCGGAGCACGACGTACCGGAGTCGGTGCGGGTCCTGCTCGGTCCGGGGACCCCGGCCACCTACGTCGAGCACGAGGAGCTCGTCGTCGACGGCGTGGAGCTGGACTGGCGCAGGACGAGGGACGGTGTGCTGCACGCCTCGACCCTGGAGGGCGTCGCGGCGGCCCTCGCCTGGACGGCCGGCCAGTGGCCCCGGCGGTTCGAGGTGGCGGCCCTGATGGAGGACCCGTCGAGGACGACCGAACTGGCGCGGGACCGCTGGTTCGACTGAGGCGCGAGAGAGGCTGCGGTGGGCGCGGGCGTGGAGACCGGAGGAGTGTCCGCGCCCGACCCTCGGCTCGTCGTCGCTGGTCACCGACGTGCAAAGACCGTAATGCGAACACAAAATCTCCGCGTTCTGCGTAGGATTCCGCAACTTCCGTACAACCATTCCCATCCGTCACAGATCTGAGCGGGCGAGTCAAGAGACTCCCAGATCACTCGGGCCCGGGTGCGACTGCGAGCCGTGCGGACGGACTCCGTACGGACAAGCACCGCCGGGCCCCTTTCTCCACCTGGGGAAACGCATGCGCATACGTGCCACCGTGGCCGCCGTCTCCGGCGCCCTGGCCCTCTCCGCTCTCGCCGTGCCCGCCGCGCACGCCGACGGTTCCGCCGCCTCCACCTACCGCGCCGACGTCGCCAAGGTGAAGGAAGCCGCGCACTCCGCCGCGAGCGGCAAGTCCGCGTTCAGCACGGCGGCCGACGACGAGCCGATGCCGTACAAGCTGAATGTCTCCTTCTCGAACTTCAAGATCGCCAAGGCGGTCAAGCTCGGGGCCACCGGGCATGTCTCCGTCCCGCTCAGCTTCACGCTGACCCACGGTGCCGAGGTGGACATCACCGCCGACGACTTCCTGCTCGAGGCTTACATCTACCGGGGTTCCTTCACCACCGAGACCACGGAATCGGAGAACGAGCTCTACGGCGACGACTTCCCGACCTGCACCGCGACCTCGGCGACCGTCGCCACCTGCAAGAGCGACATCGACATCTACATGGGCGAGGACGCCGACATCCTCAACTCCGAGGCCGGCACCTGGAGAGGCGCTGCTGACGCCGTCGCGTTCAACGGACAGTTGTCGCCAGGAGGGGACCTGGACGTCACCAAGATCGGCTTCGCGGAGAAGGGCGGCCTCGCCACCACGCTGCTGCAGCGCGCGTCGAGGCTGACGGCGAACGCCACGCCGGAGCCGGTGAAGAAGGGTAGGACCATCACGGTCACCGGCAAGCTGACCCGCGCCAACTGGGACGCCAGGAACTACGGCGGCTACTCGGCCCAGCCCGTGAAGCTGCAGTTCCGGAAGAACGGCACCAGCACGTACACCACCGTCAAGACCATTAAGACGAACACGAAGGGCGACCTGAAGACCACCGTCAAGGCGACTGCCGACGGCTTCTTCCGGTACGTCTTCGCGGGCACCACGACCACCTCGCCGGTCAACAGTGCGGCGGACTTCATCGACGTCAAGTAGGTCATGCGGGCCGGGCGTACGGTCCGGGACGAACTCCAGCGCGAAGGCCGGTGCCGCCCGACTCGGGGCGGGCACCGGCCTTCACGGCATTGTGGAGTGACGTACGTCACGTGCCGGACGCCGTAAAAACCTCCTCCACCCGTACAACCATTCACACGCGTCGCGGATCTGAGCATGCGAGTCAACTGACTCAACGATCACTTGGGCCCCGGGTGTGACGACGAACCGCGAGGACGACCACCATCGGGCCCCCTTTCTCCAGTTGGGGAAACGCATGCGCATACGTGCCACTGTGGCCGCCGTCTCCGGCGCCCTGGCCCTCTCCGCCTTCGCCGTGCCCGCCGCCCAGGCCGCCACGGCACCCGACGTCACCTTCACCAAGGTGACGATCAACAACGGCAAGCCGATCGTCGCCAAGGCCACGGGGACCACCTCGGTGCCGGTGACGTACACGTTCAAGCACGCCGCCGGGCTCGACATCGGTTCGGACAACCTCCTCACCGGTCCGGCCCTGTACGTCGGCGCCGCCCTCACCGAGGACAACGTCCGCCTGATCGGCGACGAGCCGGGCACCTGCACGGCGACCTCCACGACCACCGCCAGCTGCAAGGGCTTCATCGACCTGCACGCCAGCGGCGACGAGAAGAATCTCGGGAACACCGACGCCCGTACGTGGAAGGTGGGCGCGGTCGCCATCACCACCTCGGACGACGGCGACATTAAGATCCAGAGCGGCCTCGGCACCACCCAGGTCAAGTTCCACTCGAAGCTGACCACCGACGCCACCCCGGAGCCGGTCAGGAAGAACGCGACCATCACGGTCAAGGGCACCCTGACCCGCGCCAACTGGGACACCAACAAGTACACGGGCTACGTCAACGCCCCGGTGACCCTCCAGTTCAAGAAGAAGGGCGCCACCACCTTCACCACCGTCAAGACGGTCAAGGCGGGTGCCGCCGGCGCCCTGAAGACCACGGTGAAGGCGACGGTCGACGGCACCTACCGCTTCGCCTTCGCGGGCTCGTCGACGACGGCGCCGATCAACGCGGTCGGGGATGTCATCGACGTGAAGTAGGCGGCTCTGATTCACAGGCGGTACGACGTTGGCCCCGGCGGAAGGGATTCCGGCGGCGCCAACGTCTGTTGCCGCGTCCTACGAAGTCGGCATCGAACGAGCGAGGGCAGCTGGCGCTAGCAGTCGATCAGTGACTGTGCGACGTCGTTGCCTGCTTTCGTGTTGGCGATCCAGGTACGACTGCCCAGCTCAGGTTTCCAGGAAAGGCGCTCAAGGTCATCGAGCACCAACTGGACAACTTCGCGGGCCTCTCCCCTCCACGGTGAGAACCCCTCGGCGGCAAGTTCACCAACCTGGATCAGGTCATTTTCGAGCAGGAAGCGAAGGAGTTCGGCGAAGAATTCCTTCCACGAGCGCCCCTTCATCTCTTCCCGCGCTGCCCAGGTGAGCTGATCGACCGGGACCCAGTCGTCCAGCCCTTCGATCAGTACTTCCGCGAAAACACGTCTGTCGATCATGGCAAGTGAACCTTCAATGGCTTTCCACCGCTACCGGGCTGGATGTCTATTGTCGCTCCACCGGAAGCAGACGCCGTTTCTCCACTGGATCACGGTGCCATCCTCGAGTCGATACACGGTTCCTTCGACAAGGCTCGCTCCATGTGGCCCGACAAGACGTGGACGAGTGAACGCCCGGTCCTGGGCGGTGACTTCAACGGTGACGGCAAGGCGGACATCGCCGCCATGCGCACTGACGGCGACCTGCGGCTCTACGCCGGCGACGGCAATGGTGGGCTGGCGGCGAGCCGAACCATGTGGCCGTCACTGTAGGCCCGCCAGTCGTGAGTGCTCGACTTGTGGTTCGTCCCGTACGGAATGCTGTTTCGTGCGGGACGAGCGCGGGCTGTGCGGTGATGGTGACGAGCGTCACATGTGAAGCGGCACAGAAAACCACGCCGCCCGTACAACCATTCCCGCCCGTCACGGATCTGAGCATGCGGGTCAACTGACTCAACGATCACTTGGGCCCCCGGTGTGACGACAAGCCGTGAGGACGACCGCCATCGGGCCCCCTTTCTCCAGTTGGGGAAACGCATGCGCATACGTGCCACTGTGGCCGCCGTCTCCGGCGCCCTGGCCCTCTCCGCCTTCTCCGTGCCTGCCGCGCAGGCCGACGGTTCCGTGTCCCGTGCGGACGCGGTCAAGATGCTCGCGGCCGGGCAGGCTGCCTCCGGCAAGTCCGCGTTCAGTACCTCGGCCGTCGCTGACGACGCCGGTACGCCGTACGCCCTGAACGCCTCCTTCTCCAACATCAAGATCAACAACGGTAAGTCGATCGTCGCGGGCATCACCGGCACAGTGACCGTGCCGATCACCTACACGCTCACCCACGGCGCCGACGTCGACATCACCGCCGAGGACTTCTTCACCGACGTCGAGCTGTACTACGGCGCCACGTACGTCGATTCCGACTTCGGGCTGTTCGGCGACGACTGGGCTCACTGCACGGCCACGTCGGCGACCGTCGCCAACTGCACCCAGTCCATCGTGATCCACCCGACCCGGGACCTGTTCAACGCGAGCGCCGGGAAATGGAAGGCGTTCGCGTACGCGGAGGCCTGGAACGGCCAGGACATGGGCAGCGACGACTTCGACGCCTCGAAGGTCGGGGTCGTGGAGAAGGACCTCATCGCCGGCCCCAGCCTCCTGCGTGCCGCGAAGCTGACGGTCAACGCCACCCCGGAGCCCGTCGTCAAGGGCAAGACCATCACGGTCACCGGCAAGCTGACCCGCGCCAACTGGGACGGCGCCAACTACACCGGGTACGCGACCCAGCCGGTGCAGCTGCAGTTCCGTAAGAACGGGACGAGTGCCTACACCGTCGTCAAGACCATCAAGACGACCACCAAGGGCGACCTGACGACCACCGTCAAGGCCGCCTCCGACGGGTACTTCCGGTACGTCTTCACCGGTACGGCGACCACCGGCGCCATCGGTGCCACGCCCGACTTCGTCGATGTGAAGTAACTGCCGCCTTCGCATATGCCGCTAGTTGCGCGAAACGTATGCAACCGCCGTCGGCCCCTCGTGTTCTACGGGTCGGCGGCGGGTCTGTGCGTAAGGGGTGTGCAAAATTACGTCCCTTCCGCACAACCAACCACTCCCGCAGTGAATCTGATCATGGGGGCCAACTGGCTCCACGATCACCTGGGCCCCGGGTGAGCGCGCGTCGTGCGGACGGTCGCCAACGGGTCCCATCTCCATGTGGGGAACACGCATGCGCATACGTGCCACTGTGGCCGCCGTCTCCGGCGCCCTGGCCCTCTCCGCTCTCGCCGTGCCGGCCGCGCAGGCCGATGTCCACGCTTCCGGCGGAGACTCCACCTACCACGCCGCAGCCGCGAAGATCCTGGGCGCCGGCAAGTCCGCGTTCATCACCTCGCCCGTCGCCGCCGCCGAGCCGTACAAGCTGAACGTCTCCTTCTCCAACTTCAAGGTCGCCAAGTCGATCAACGCCGGCGCCGGCGGCCACCTCGTCGTGCCGGTCACCTACACGCTGACCCACGGCACCGAGGTCAACATCAAGGCCTCCGACTTCGACAGCGGCCCGTACCTGTACGAGGGCGACATGGCGATGCCGGACAACGTGATCTTCGGCGAGAAGGCCGGCACCTGCACCGCGACGTCGGCGACCGTCGCCAACTGCAAGGCCAACCTCGACATCTACCCCGGTGACGGCGACCTGACCAACACCGACGCCGGCGCCCGCTGGACGGCGGGTGGTATTGCCATCGCGTTCAACGGTCAGGACCCCGAGGGCAACGACTTCGACCCGTCCAAGGTCGGCGTCGCCCAGCAGGGCGACCTCGGCACCACGACCGTGCGGCGCCTCTCCAAGCTGACGGTCGACGCCACGCCGGAGCCCGTCGTCAAGGGCAAGACCATCACGGTCACCGGCAAGCTGACCCGCGCCAACTGGGACGGGCCCAACTACACCGGGTACGCGACCCAGCCGGTGCAGCTGCAGTTCCGTAAGAACGGGGCCAGCGCCTACACCGTCGTCAAGACCATCAAGACGACGACCACGGGCGCCCTGAAGACCACCGTCAAGGCGACCGCCGACGGGTTCTTCCGGTACGTCTTCGCGGGCACCGCGACCACCGTGGGTTCGAGCGCCGCCGCGGACTTCGTCGACGTGAAGTAGGCCCCGTACCCGCAGGTTCGGCTTACGCCGGGAAGCGGCGGTCCACCCACCTCCACAGGAGTTCCAGGATGGCCGCCGCCACCGCCGCGACACCCACCGCGATCCACGGCATCGTCACGCCCACCAGCTTCAGCGCGAAGAACTCCTGGAGCGACGGTACGACGAGCACCAGCAGGAAGCCCGCGCCCATCGACGCGACCAGGGCCACCCGCCACCAGGTGTAGGGGCGGGCGATGATGGCCAGCACCCACATCGAGATCAGGAACAGGGTGAGGGTCGCCGCGCTCGTCTCCGCGTCCAACGCACCCGCGCCCGTGTAGTGATGACGGGCGATCAGGTACGTCGTGAAGGTGGCGACGCCCGCGAGTACGCCGCCCGGGATCGAGTAGCGCATGACCCTGCGTACGAAGTGGGGTTTCGCGCGTTCCCTGTTGGGGGCCAGGGCCAGGAAGAACGCCGGGATACCGATGGTCAGGGTGGAGAGCAGCGTCAAGTGGCGGGGCAGGAAGGGGTATTCGACCTGCCAGCAGACCACCAGGACGGCCAGGAGAACCGAGTAGACCGTCTTCACCAGGAACAGGGTGGCCACTCGCGTGATGTTGCCGATGACCCTGCGGCCCTCCGCGACCACCGAAGGCAGCGTCGCGAAGCTGTTGTCGAGCAGAACGATCTGGGCCACGGCTCGGGTCGCCTCCGAGCCCGATCCCATGGCCACGCCGATGTCGGCGTCCTTCAGAGCGAGTACGTCGTTCACGCCGTCGCCCGTCATCGCCACCGTGTGCCCGCGTGACTGCAACGCGCCCACCATGTCCCGCTTCTGCTGCGGGGTGACCCGGCCGAAGACCGTGCCCTCGTCGAGGGCCTTCGCCATGTCGTCGGTTTCGGCGGGGAGTTGGCGGGCGTCGACCGTCGTACCGGACAGGCCCAGCTTGGTCGCCACCGCGCCGACCGACACCGCGTTGTCGCCCGAGATGACCTTCGCGTCGACGTTCTGCTCGGCGAAGTAGCGGAGGGTGTCCGCCGCGTCGGGGCGGAGGCGCTGTTCCAGGACGACCAGGGCGGTGGGGGTGGTGCCGGTGACGACCTCCGGGTGGTCGAGTTCGCGGCTGGTGCGGGTGAGGAGGAGGACGCGCAGTCCGGCCTGGTTCAGGCGGTCGGTCTCGGTGAGGGCGGGTCTGTCGGCCGGGTTGTCGGGGGAGAGCAGGACGTCCGGGGCGCCGAGCAGCCACGTGCTGCTCTCCCCGTTGCCCTCGCTGAACGAGGCGCCGCTGTACTTGCGTGCCGAGGAAAACGGCAGCGACTCGGTGCAGCGCCAGTCCTCGCTGTCCGGGTAGGCGTCGATGATGGCCTGGAGGGAGGCGTTCGGTCGGGGGTCGGACTCGCCGAGCGCGCCCAGGACCCGTCGTACGTACGTCTCGTCGCTGTCGCCCAGGGAGCGCAGCTCGGTCACGTCCATGCCGCCCTCGGTCAGCGTGCCCGTCTTGTCGAGGCAGACCGTGTCGACGCGGGCGAGGCCCTCGATCGCGGGCAACTCCTGTACGAGGACCTGCTTTCGGCCGAGCCGGATGACACCGATCGCGAAGGCGACGGAGGTGAGCAGGACGAGGCCCTCCGGGACCATCGGGACGATGCCGCCGACGGTACGGGCGATCGAGTCCTTCAAGTCGTTGTTCTTGACGACCAGTTGGGTGATGCACAGGCCTATCGCGGCCGGCACCATCATCCAGGTCACGTACTTGAGGATCGTCGAGATTCCGGTACGGAGTTCCGAGTGGACGAGAGTGAAACGGGAAGCCTCTTCGGCGAGTTGGACCGCGTACGCCTCGCGGCCGACCTTCGTGGCCGTGAAGGCGCCGCCGCCCGCGACGACGAAGCTGCCCGACATCACCGGGTCACCGGGCTGCTTGACGACGGGGTCGGCCTCACCGGTGAGCAGCGACTCGTCGATCTCCAGTCCGTCGGCCTCGACGCACTCGCCGTCCACGACGATCTTGTCGCCGGGGCCGATCTCGATGACGTCCCCGAGGACGATCCCGGAGGTGCTCACCTCGGTCGCGACGCCGTCGCGGCGGACCGTGGGTCTGGCTTCGCCGATCACGGCGAGGGAGTCGAGGGTCTTCTTCGCCCGCCACTCCTGGATGATCCCGATGCCGGTGTTGGCGAGGATGACGTACCCGAACAGGGTGTCCTGGAACGGGGCGACGGACATCGTGATCAGCCAGAGCACGCCGATGATCGCGTTGAACCTGGTGAAGACGTTGGCGCGGACGATCTCGGAGACGCTGCGGCTGCTGTGTACGGGAACGTCGTTGACCTCGCCGCGGGCGACGCGTTCGGCGACTTCGGCGGCGGTGAGGCCGTGGGCGCGCGGGCCGTCGCCGGGGGCGTTCCCGCGGGGCCCGTTGCCCGGCGTGGCGCCGGGCAGAGGGACGGGGTGCACAGGATCGAGTTCGGCGCCGGCGTCGATGTGCGTCATGTGTTCGACGGTACGTGCGGATTTAGGGCTTCACACGCCGAGTGCGCCAAAGTTCCGACCTGGGGAGGAGGGCTGCGCTGGGAAATGGTGCCGTGGTTGTAGGTGGGGGTACCTAGGGGTTCGGCCCTGAAGGGGCCTCGTCCTCAAGCGCCGGACGGGCTGGAATGCCTGGACCTGCGTCCCCCGTGGGCGACGACGCCCCCTTGATCGCCGTATCCCGCTTCCGTACGTACCAGGTTCCGTACAGGCCCAGCACCGCGCCCGCGAGGCACGTCCACACCCACCACTCGTGGCCGTGGTCCCTGTGCCAGCCGTAGAAGGGGAGCTGGATCAGGAAGAGGACGAACCAGAGGATCGTGCCGCCCGTGATGGTGGCGACGACGGGGCCCTCCAGGGGCTCCGGCGCCTCGTGTATCGGTGTCCACTTCGCCATGCGCACAGCTTACGAGGACCCGCGCGGCGGGCGCTCCGCAGCCTCGGACGGGCTAGCCCGCCGCTGTCTACGCGCAGAGAAGGTCGTTTCGGTGTCATATATTCATACTGAAACGACTTGAGTCTGTCTCATTTCTTTCGTACGAAACTCCAAGACGTCAACAGAAACATGAGCACACGCATGTCCACCTCGGCCCCCGCCAAGGCCCTCGACCGCCATTTCAGGATCTCCGAGCGGGGCAGCACACTGTCCCGGGAGGTCCGCGGCGGGTTCGCCACCTTCTTCGCGATGGCCTACATCATCGTGCTGAACCCGATCATCCTCGGCAGCGCCAAGGACATGTACGGCCACCACCTCGACAGCGGCCAGCTGGTCACCGCCACCGCCGTGACCGCCGCCTTCACCACGCTCCTCATGGGCGTCGTCGGCAACGTGCCCATCGCGCTGGCGGCCGGGCTCGGGGTCAACACCGTCGTCGCGCTCCAGCTCGCGCCACGTATGTCCTGGCCGGACGCCATGGGGATGGTCGTACTCGCCGGGCTCGTCGTCATGCTGCTCGTCGCCACAGGGCTTCGTGAGCGCGTCATGAACGCCGTGCCGCTCGGGCTGCGCAAGGGCATCGCGATCGGTATCGGGCTGTTCATCATGCTGATCGGGCTCGTCGACTCCGGGTTCGTGACCCGGATCCCGGACGTCGCGCAGACGACCGTTCCGCTGCAGCTCGGCGGCGACGGTCACCTCAACGGCTGGCCGGTGCTCGTCTTCGTGCTGGGCACTCTGCTCACCCTCGCGCTCATCATCCGCAAGGTGCCCGGCGCGATCCTGATCTCGATCGTCGCCATGACCGTGCTGGCCGTGGTGATCAACGCGGTCGCGACCGTGCCGTCCTGGGGGCTCACCACGCCCAAGTGGCCCGGCAACCCCGTGGCCAGTCCCGACTTCGGACTCATCGGCAAGGTCAGTCTCTTCGGCGGGTTCGACAAGGTCGGCGTGCTGACCGGCACCCTCTTCGTCTTCACCGTGCTGCTCTCGTGCTTCTTCGACGCGATGGGCACGATCATGGGCGTCAGCGACGAGGCCAGGCTCACCGACGCCCAGGGCAACATGCCCGGCATCAACAGGGTCCTGTTCGTCGACGGTATCGCCGTCGCGGCCGGTGGCGTCAGCTCCTCCTCCGCCACCACCTGCTTCGTCGAGTCCACCGCCGGGGTGGGGGAGGGGGCGCGCACCGGGTTCGCGAACGTCGTCACCGGTTCGCTCTTCGCCGTCGCGCTGTTCCTGACCCCCGTCGCCACGATGGTGCCCTCACAGGCGGCGACCCCGGCCCTGCTCGCCGTCGGTTTCCTGATCCTGGCCGGCTCGGTCAGGGAGATCGACTGGGCCGACCACACCATCGCCGTCCCGGCCTTCGTGACGATGGTGATGATGCCCTTCACCTACTCGATCACCAACGGCATCGGCATGGGCTTCATCACCTTCGTGGTGCTGCGGCTGGCGGCCGGTCGCGGGCGCGAGATCCCGGTCGCCATGTACGTCGTCGCCGCCGTCTTCGGGTTCTACTACCTGATGCCGGCGCTGGGCCTGATCTGACCCCACTGGCCTGACCTGCAATTACCCCCGCCCCACCTGGTCCTACGGGGTGTCTCACGGCACCCCGTAGAACCTCTCCGTCTCCTCGACAGCGCTCTGGAACCGTTCGTCGAAGTCGTTCCGGATGAGCGTCTGGACCACGTAGTCCTGGACGCTCATTCCCCTTTTCGCCGCATGGTCCCGGAGCCGGTCGAGCAGCTCCCCGTCTATCCGCAGGCTGAGCACGTTGGTCCCCATGGAGACGAGGGTCGCGGGCCGATGCGGGGCGACGGGGGGCTTTTTGCTGTCGATTCACTCGTACGGGTGATGTGGGGGTTCAGTGGCCCTTGTCACGGGTGATTCGGCGCGTCACGAGTGGTCTTTAGTCAGAGTAATGAGTTAGGCTAAAGAACATGCCGGACCTAACCCATGGCGACGACGCTGCCGCTGTGAACTCATTGCGCTCCGCTGTGATGCGCCTCTCGCGCCGACTCAAGCACCAGCGCGTCGACGAGTCGCTGAGCCCCACCGAGATGTCGGTGCTGGGCACCCTTGCCCGCTGCGGCTCGGCCACGCCGGGCGAGCTGGCCCGCAAGGAGCATGTGCAGCCACCCTCCATGACCCGTATCGTCGCGTTGCTGGAGGGCAAGGGGCTGGTCAGGCTGGAGCCGCATCCCGAGGACCGGCGCCAGAAGGTCGTCACCCAGACCGAGCAGGCCGAAGCGATGCTCGAAGAGAGCCGTCGCAAGCGGAACGCCTGGCTGGCCGGCCTGGTCGACAACCTCGACGAGGACGACTGGGCGAAACTGCGCGCCGCCGCCCCCGTACTGGAGAAGCTCGCGCATCTGTAGACAGGACCCAGCAAGGAGGCGAATTTCTTTGAGTTCGGGAACCGGAGCAGACTCCGCACCCGCACCAGCCGCCCACGACCCCCAGCTCGCCCACGATCCCCAGCTTGCCCACGACCTTCAGCCCGTCGCCGCCGATCCCGACACGGCTGTCACTCCCGCTTCCGGTCCCGGTCCCGGTTCAACTCCGGCTTCCGTGTCGGCATCGGAGTCGACTTCGACTTCGGCTTCGGCTCCTGCGGTCTCCGGGCCGGATTCCACCGACCCCGGCTCCCGCACCCCGGCTTCCGCCGGCCCCGCTTCCGCCGGTTCGGGCACGCCCGCCCGCTCGTCCATGTTCAGCTCGCTGCGGGTGCGCAACTACCGTCTCTTCTTTCTCGGCCAGGTCGTCTCGAACACCGGCACCTGGATGCAGCGCATCGCCCAGGACTGGCTGGTCCTCAGCCTCACCGGGTCCTCGGCCGCCGTCGGCATAACGACCGCGCTGCAGTTCCTGCCGATGCTGCTCTTCGGGCTGTACGGCGGAGTCCTCGTCGACCGGCTGCCCAAGCGCCCCACCCTGCTCGTCACGCAGACGATGATGGCCGTCACCGGCCTCGCGCTCGCCGCCCTGACGCTCACGGGTGACGTCGAGGTCTGGCACGTCTACCTCGCCGCCTTCGCCGTCGGTCTCGCCACGGTCGTCGACAACCCGGCCCGGCAGTCCTTCGTGTCCGAGATGGTCGAGCCCGGGCAGCTGCAGAACGCCGTCAGCCTCAACTCCGCGAACTTCCAGTCCGCACGCCTCGTCGGACCCGCTGTCGCCGGTCTGATGATCACCGGCGTCGGCACGGGCTGGGCCTTCCTCTTCAACGGCCTGTCCTTCGTCGCCCCCATGGCCGCCCTGCTGCTCATGCGCGGCCGCGACCTGATCGCCGTCGAGCGTGCACCGCGTGCCAAGGGGCAGCTGCGCGAGGGCCTGCACTATGTCGCCGGACGGCCCGAGCTGGTCTGGCCGATCATCCTCGTCGGGTTCATCGGCACCTTCGGCTTCAACTTCCCGGTCGTCCTCTCGGCCTATGCGGACGACGTCTTCCACGCCGGCGCCGGCGCGTACAGCTTCTTCAACACGCTGATGGCGGTCGGTTCCCTGGCGGGCGCCCTGCTCGCCGCCCGGCGCGGTACGGCGAAGCTGCGCGTCCTCGTCGTGGCGGCCGTGGTCTTCGGCGCGCTGGAGATCGTCGCCGCGATGGCCCCGTCCCTGTGGCTGTTCGCGCTGCTGATGGTCCCGATCGGGATCGCCGGCCTCACGGTCAACGTCACGGCGAACACCTCGGTCCAGATGGCCACGGACCCTGCCATGCGCGGCCGGGTCATGGCCCTGTTCATGATGGTCTTCATGGGCGGTACGCCGCTGGGCGCACCGCTCGTCGGCTGGATCACGGACGCGTACGGCCCCCGGGTCGGCCTCGCCTTCGGCGGCATCGTCGCCACGGCCGCCGCCCTGACGGTCGGCCTGGTCCTGGCCCGCGTCGGCGGACTGAGAGTCTCCGCCGACTGGAACTCCGGACACCCGAGCGTCAGCCTCGTCAAGCGGCAGGCGGGGGAGCCGGCACAGCAGCAGGACGAGGAACGGCGGGAGCCGGTGACCTCCGTGGCGTGAGTACGGTGAGCGCCATGAGTGCCAGTGACACGAGTGCCATGAGCACGGTCCGGCTGTTCGCCGCCGTGCTGCCGCCCGAGGAGGTTGCCGAGCAACTCGCCGTCGCGGTGGCCGGGTTGAGGGGCCTGCCGGGTGCGGACGGGCTGCGCTGGACCGGCGTACCGGGCTGGCACTTCACCCTCGCCTTCTACGGCGAGGTGGACGAGGACGTCGTACCGGAGCTGTCGGAGCGGCTGGCGCGGGCTGCCCACCGTACGGACGCGTTCGCGCTGTCGGTGTGCGGCGGCGGGCAGTTCGGGCACGGGCGGGCGCTGTGGGCGGGCGCCGCCGGTGAGGTGAACGTGCTGCGCCTGCTGGCCGACCGGGCGGAGGCGGCGGGCCGGAAGGCGGGCGTCGAGATGGGGGAGCACCGGCGCTACCAGGCCCACCTCACCGTGGCGCGCAGCCGCGAGGCCTTCGAGGTGCGGCCGTACGTCGAGGCCCTGGACGCGTTCACGAGCCGCACGTGGACGGTGGACGACCTGGCGCTCGTACGCAGCAATCTGCCGAAGTCGGGGGTGCCGGGGGAACAGCCCCGGTACGAGGTGGTCGCCCGTTGGCCGCTCGGCGCGGCCGGTTAGGCTCGACCGCGTGAATCCGAAAATCCGGAACCGGGTGATGGCCGGTGCGCTCGTGCTGATGTTCGTGGTGGTGGGGGTGGCGGCGGCGGTCGGGCGGTGACGCGAGCCTGACTCCGGCTCGCGTCCCGACCGCCGCCCTACCTGTCACTGCTACTGCTGGTGTGACGGCGGCGCCCCACCTGTCACCGCCGGTGTGTCACCAGGCGAAGGCCTCCGGTGACGGGCCCGGGCCCGGGAAGATCTCGTCGAGCGAGGCCAGCAGTTCGTCGCTCAGCTCCAGCTCGGACGCCCGTACCGCCGACTCCAACTGCTCGGCGGTGCGCGGGCCGACGATCGGGCCGGTCACGCCGGGGCGGGTGAGCAGCCAGGCGAGAGCCGCCTCGCCGGGCTCGATTCCGTGCTTGTCGAGGAGGTCCTCGTACGCCTGGATCCGGGCGCGTGCGGTGGGGTCGGCGAGGGTGTCGGCCGCGCGGCCACTCGCGCGCCTGCCGCCCTGGACCTCCTTCTTTATGACGCCGCCGAGCAGTCCGCCGTGCAGCGGCGACCACGGGATGACCCCGAGGCCGTACTCCTGCGCGGCCGGGATGACCTCCATCTCGGCGCGGCGCTCGTAGAGGTTGTAGAGGCACTGCTCGCTCACGAGGCCGATGGTGCCGCCGCGACGGGCGGCGGTCTCGTTGGCCTGGGCGATCTTGTATCCCGGGAAGTTGCTCGACCCCGCGTAGAGGATCTTCCCCTGCTGTACGAGTACGTCGATCGCCTGCCAGATCTCCTCGAAGGGAGTCGAGCGGTCGATGTGGTGGAACTGGTAGACGTCGATGTGGTCGGTCTGGAGACGCTTCAGCGACGCGTCCACCGCGCGGCGGATGTTCAGCGCGGACAGCTTGTCGTGATTGGGCCACGCCTCGCCGTCGGCGGCCATGTTGCCGTACACCTTGGTGGCGAGGACCACCTTGTCGCGGCGCTCACCGCCCTTGGCGAACCAGTTCCCGATGATCGATTCCGTACGGCCCTTGTTCTCGCCCCAGCCGTAGACGTTGGCGGTGTCGAAGAAGTTGATCCCTGTGTCCAGGGCCGCGTCCATGATCGCGTGGCTGTCGGCTTCGTCGGTCTGGGGGCCGAAGTTCATGGTCCCGAGGACGAGTCGGCTGACCTTGAGTCCTGTGCGTCCGAGCTGCGTGTACTTCATGACTCCTCAGCCAACGTCGTGGAGTGCGCTCTAGGCAAGGGGCGGCAAGGGCGGACGGGGTGGGCGCGGTGGATCTTGACACTAACTTGTGGTTAGTGCTTACGTATGCGCAGCGCTAGTCGTTTTAAGTTTCAAGATTCGAGATTCAGACTCGTCGTCAAATGTCGTCAAGTGTCGACAAGACCTGAGAGAAGGAGCACCCGTGACCCCCCACATGCCTGCCCCGCGTATGCCTGCCCGCCGTGTTCTCGTGGCCGCGCTCGCCGTGTCCGCCCTGCTGGGCGCCGCGGCCGTGCCCGCTGTCGCCTCGCCGTCCGCCGGTGGGCGTCATGCCGTCGAGTCCGACGGGCATGGCGGTTTTGGCAGTCAGGGCCTGTACTTCGGTGACGGCGCCCGGCTCGACTACCAGAAGGGCGTTGCCGTACGCGTCCTCAAGGGTGTCTTCGAGCAGGGTGACACCGCGGTCGTGGACAGGTTCGTGCGGACTGACTACATCCAGCACAACCCGTTCGCGGCCGACGGCTCCGAGACGCTGAAGAACCTGGCCGCCGGCGTGCATCAGCAGTTCCCCGAGGCGAAGTACGACGTCAAGCGGGTCATCTCGGAGGGCGACCTCGTCCTCGTGCACTCCAACGTCGTGCTGACGCCGGGGACTCGGGGCTCGGCCGTGTTCGACATCTTCCGGTTCCAGGGCGGGAAGATCGCCGAGCACTGGGACACCGGGCAGAACGTGCCGGACACCAGCGCCAACGGCAACGACATGTTCTCGACGGTCAGTTGGCCGCAGACCGAGCAGCCGGGGCCGCGTTGGCTCACCGCCTACAACAAGAAGCTCGTGACCAAGGCGTTCGACCGGCTCATCGTCGACAAGGACCTGTCCGCGCTCGACAAGTACTGGGGTACGGAGTACCACCAGCACAATCCCAACATCGCGGACGGTGTGGCCGGCGCGAGGGAGGGGCTCGGCGGGTACTTCCGGGCGTTCCCGGAGCTGGCCGTCTCGCGAAAGCGGGTGGTGGCGGAAGGGGATCTGGTCGCCGTCCACAGCCACTACGTCAACGCGCCGGGCGAGCGCGGGCAGGCCGTCGTGGACCTGTTCCGGGTGCGGAACGGGAAGATCGTCGAGCACTGGGACGTACTTCAGGACGTGCCGGCCACCTCGGCCAACGACAACACGATGTTCTGAGTCCTGAGTCCTGAGTCGTTCCAGATGTTCTGGGGCGAGAACGGGGTTGTTTGAGCGGTGGGGCCGCCCGGCTTTCTGTGCCGGGCGGCCCCGCTCCTGTTCCCGCTCCCGTCGCTGTGGCTGACGCCGTCGCCGTCGTCAAAGTTGGGCGTACATGCCCGGCTCGTAGTCGCCGGCGGGCTGCTGGACGATCACGTTCATCCGGTTGAAGGCGTTGATCAGGGTGATGGTCAGGACCAGGGCCGCGAGCTGCTCCTCGTCGTAGTACTTGGCGGCGTTCGCCCAGGCCTCGTCCGTGACCCCGCCGGCCGCGTCCGCGATACGGGTGCCCTGCTCCGTCAGTTCCAGCGCGGCGCGCTCGGCGTCGGTGAAGACCTTGGCCTCGCGCCAGGCCGCGACCAGGTGAAGGCGCTGCGCGGTCTCGCCTGCGGCGGCGGCGTCCTTGGTGTGCATGTCGGTGCAGAATCCGCAGCCGTTGATCTGGCTGGCGCGGAGCCTCACCAGTTCCTGCGTCGCGAGCGGCAGGGCCGAGTCCGTTACTGCCTTGCCCGCCGCGACGAGGTGCTTCGTGGCCTTGGTCACGACCGGGTTGGCGAAGAGGTTCAAGCGGGCTTCCATGAGGGGCTCCTCCGTCTTGGGTGCTGCCTTCATCGGCGTTACACATGCACGACGGGACGGAGCGCTGAGATGTGACAGACCAGGGCGAATGTGATGTGGGTCTCACTGGCGTCAATGACGTACACGGCGGCCGGGCCACGCCTCGATCCAGTCGGCCTGTCTCAGGCCCCGTACCGCTCCCCCAGATCCCAGGCCTCGTACAGCGAGTCCGCGAACGCGCCCGCGATCTTGTGTTCGCCGTTCGCGTTGGGATGCGTGCCGTCGTACGTGTCGTGGTTGATGTCGTACGACGGTGGGGGCGACGTCAGGAGCAGGGGTGAGCGGGGTTCGTCCAGGTCGGCTGCCGTTTTCGCCAGGAGTTCGTTGAAGCGGGTGACCTGGGCCGCGAAGGGCGGGTCCGTCTGCGCGCGGACGTTCGGGATCACCGGCAACAGGGCTATGGCGATACGGGGGTTGGAGCGTCGGGCCTCGGCCACGAAGAGGCGGGCGTTCTCGGCCGTCTGGTCGGCGTCCGTGTAGAAGCCCAGGTCGATCAGGCCCAGGGAGACCAGGAGGACGTCAGGCTTGTGAGCGCGTACGGCGTCCGCGATCAGCGGGGTCATGTGCTGCCAGCCCTCGCCCCAGCCGGCCAGGTGGGCGCGGGGGAAGTCCGGGTCGGCGTACTCGTACGAGTCGGCGGTGTCCGTCGCCTTGTCGTACAGCGCCTCGCGCGGGCCGACGATCCGGAACGGGCCGCCGTACGTCTCCCGCAGGTGCTGCCACAGCCGGTAGCGCCAGGTGTGTTCGCCGGCACTGCCGATCGTCATGGAGTCGCCTACGGGCATCAACCTGAGCATCCGCTCATGATGAGGGATCGGGGGAGGGGCGTGGACCGGGGGTGGTGTGTGAGTCGGGCCACCCGGTGTCAGGTGTATGTCGGCTTGCGCGGAGTTGTGCCGGTGGTTGGGGCGGCAGATGCGTCGGGAGTCGTGCCGGTGGTCGTGTCGGTGGTCGTGTCGGCAGGTGTGGCCGGTTGTGCGTGCGGGAGCGGCGATCCTGGGGCTGATCCGGCGGAGCGGTCAGGGTCATGGGCGGTCATGAGCCTCGTATCGATCGCCGGGATGGCACGCTTGAGGGCATGCGCAGATCGCTCGCCCTCCTCGCCGGGGGCCTACTCGTCTGGGTGCTCGCCGCGCCCGCCTCCGCTGCCGATGGTGACCAGGACTTCACCATCAAGGACCCGCGGATCACCGAGTCCAGCGGTCTCGCCGCCTCCCGTCTCCACCCCGGCATCTACTGGACCCACAACGACAGTGACGACGGGGCCTTCCTGTACGCGATCGACAGCGCGACCGGCCAGACCGTCGCCACCGTCACCATGAAGGGCGTCGGCACGCCCCGTGACATCGAGGCCATCTCCATCGGGCCGAACAACGAGATCTACGTCGGCGACATCGGCGACAACGACGGCGTGACCTGGAACTACGTGTGGATCTACCGGCTCCCTGAGCCCAAGGTCCTCAAGAACCAGACGATTCGTGCCACGCAGTACGTCGTGAAGTACACGGACGGTTCGCGTGATGCCGAGTCCCTTGTCGTGCATCCGAAGACCGGGCGCGTCTACATCATCGACAAGCAGGAGGACGGCGGGCATCTCTACGCCGGGCCGGCCAAGCTCTCCTCCTCCGGCACCAACGTCTTCCGGCCCGTCGCCCCCGTCGACATGTGGGCCACCGACGCCGCGTTCTCGCCCGACGGGCGGCAGTTGGCCGTACGCGGGTACTTCGGGGGCGTCTCCTACGCCTGGAACGGCGGCAAGCTCAAGCGGCAGGGGCAGCTCGACGTGCCCTTGCAGGGGCAGGGGGAGTCGGTCACGTACAGCCGTGACGGGTCCAAGCTGATGTACGGGAGTGAGGGCGCCGAGAGCGGTGTCGAGGCCGAGGACGCTCCGTCGTACGGGAAGTCCGGTGACTCCGACTCCGGTGGTGGCAGCGGGAGTTCGGCCTCGGGGGGTGACGGGGGCGGGGGCTCGGGCGAGAACGTCAGGAACGGCGGTGTCGTTGTCGGCGTGCTTCTCCTCGGCTATCTCGGGCTGAAGCGGCTTCGGCGGCGGCCGTCTTCGTGATCGCCGGGGTGGCCGTTCCCGTGAGCTGATCCGCCGGGCCGGTGGGCGCTGCGGACCTCTGCTGGACGGCGTACCCATTCCGGGGTGCCGCGAGTATTGACGTGGGCATGTTGTGTCAGTTTCCTGGGAGGTGCGCGGTGTGTGGGAGCGCTCCCATCGATTCCGGGGCCGCGCCTCCCGAGAGGAACGAGCGACATGTTCCGCTTCCGTACCCTTCGTACCCTGAGAAGAGCCCTGTGCACTGCGGCCGCCGCGCTTCTGTTGCCGCTGGGAGCCGGTGCGCAGGCCGCCCACGCGGCGGACGTCCGTGCGGCGGCCGCCGGTGTGGCGGACGCCGGTGCCGGCTACTGGCACACCAGCGGCCGGCAGATCCTGGACGCGGCCGGGCAGCCGGTCCGGATCGCCGGCATCAACTGGTTCGGCTTCGAGACCAGCAACAACGTGGTGCACGGCCTCTGGTCCCGCGACTACAAGAGCATGATCGACCAGATGAAGGCGCTCGGCTACAACACCATCCGGCTGCCGTACAGCGACGACATCTTCAAGTCGTCGACCGTCCCCAACAGCATCGACTTCAGCAGCGGCAAGAACGCAGATCTGCAGGGGTTGGGCTCCCTTCAGGTCATGGACAAGCTGGTCGCGTACGCCGGTCAGGACGGCCTCAAGGTCATCCTGGACCGGCATCGGCCGGACGCGGGTGGGCAGTCGGCGCTCTGGTACACCTCGGCGGTGTCCGAGTCGACGTGGATCGCCAACCTGAAGGCGCTGGCGGCGCGTTACTCCGGCCAGGACGCGGTCGTCGGCATCGACCTGCACAACGAGCCCCACGATCCGGCCTGTTGGGGCTGCGGTGACACGACGAAGGACTGGCGGCTGGCGGCACAGCGGGCGGGCAACGCGGTTCTCGGTGTGAATCCGCAGCTGCTGGTGTTCGTGGAGGGCGTGCAGACGGTCAACGGGGTCTCCGGCTGGTGGGGCGGCAACCTGATGGGGGTCGCGCAGTATCCGGTGCAGCTGAGCGTGGCGAACCGGGTCGTGTACTCGGCCCACGACTACGCGACGAGCGTGGCCCAGCAGAGCTGGTTCAGCGATCCCTCGTTCCCCGCCAACATGCCGGGCATCTGGGACAAGTACTGGGGCTACATCTTCAAGCAGAACATCGCGCCGGTGTGGGTGGGGGAGTTCGGTACGACACTCCAGTCGACCGTGGACCAGCGGTGGCTGGCCGCGCTGGTGGACTATCTGCGGCCGACAGCGACGTACGGCTCGGACTCCTTCCACTGGACCTTCTGGTCCTGGAACCCCAACTCCGGTGACACGGGCGGGATCCTGAAGGACGACTGGCAGACGGTCGACACCGTGAAGGACGGATACCTGGCGAGCGTCAAGGCGCCGGGCTTCCCGGGGAACGGTGGCGGAGGAGGCGGCGGCGGTGGCGGCAGTACGGCGGCCTGCACTGCCTCCTACGCCGTCAGCAGCGACTGGGGCGGCGGGTTCAACGCCGAGGTGAAGGTGACCAATTCGGGGACTGTGGCCCTCAAGTCCTGGAAGGTGACGTGGACCTGGGGCGGTTCACAGGCGGTCACGAGCATGTGGAACGCCTCGTACACGCAGTCCGGAGCGACGGTCACCGTTGTGAACGCGGTTCACAACGGGAGTGTGGGAGTGGGGAGTTCAGCGACCTTCGGGTTCGGGGGAGCGCCTGGGGGCGGGGGTGTGCCTGCGGTGAGCTGCACGGCGACGTGAGGGGCGAGGTGGGGCGTCCGGTGCTGTTCGCTGGGCGCCTTCACCTGACGACTGCGGTCTGTGAACCGGGGTTTCTGATCGGGAGGGTGTGCCGGGCCCCTTCCTGTCGGGCGGCCGCTAGCCTGGTGGTTGACGTGCATGGAACGGTTGCAGCGGATGCGTCGTACGGGCTGCTGTTCGTTCAGGGATCGGAGGCCGGGCAATCGTGAGTGTTTCCGCTCAGTCCGGGCCGGGGGACGGGGAGGTTCCGGCCTGGGGGCGCAACCTGGCAGTGCCGTGCCCCGCCTGCGGCGTGGCCACGCACCGACATCGCTCCCTGGACTACGACGGGGTGAATGTCTACAGGCCTCAGGCCGGCGCCGATCCCACCCGCGTGGGGAGAGGTGAGGAGCCGGCCATGGGGGTGGCATGGATCTCGCTGATCCCGGGTGACTATCCGGCCCGGCTCTTCGCCGACGGCGAGGTCTACCATCTGGCCGGCGGAATCGCCTGGCCAGGACCTCACCACCGCGACTACGGCAGCGCCAAGATCGCACACGACTGCTGTTGCCCGGGACTTCACCGCAGCCGGCCCACCTCCAGCCGGGGTGCCGGCGAGTTGTGGCTGGCCATGCGTCTTAGTAGCTGTTGTCGTTCCGATCTTGAGGGGTGTGCGTCGAACGGGAGTCTCGATCGGGTGGTTGGCGCCGGCTGCGGGCATGAAGGCAGGGCCTCTTGGTAGCTCGGGGTTGCGAAGCCAACCGAGATCCAGGAGACCCTGTTGCCGCAGTTGTACGTGCACACGCCGGTGGAGTTCAACTCGGCTGCACCGACGTGTGATTGTGTCGCCCACCGGTTCGGAAACGCAGCCGATCACCCGGAACGTGTTCGGCGGTATCCCTCGGACATGACGGACGCGGAGTGGACCGTGGCCCGGCCGCTGCTGCCCGTGCCGGGCTGGCTGCGCGGCCGGGGCGGACAGCCGGAGGCGTACTGCCACCGGGCAATACTCGACGCGATCCGCTACCTGGTCGACAACGGCATCAAGTGGCGGGCCATGCCCGCCGACTTCCCGCCGTGGGACCGGGTCTACGCGTTCTTCCGCCGCTGGCGCGACCACTGGCTGGTCAAGGAGTTCCACGACCGGCTGCGCGCAAGGATCCGCGAAAGGGACGGGCGCGACACGGAGCCGACGGCTGGCGTGATCGACTCGCAGTCCGTCAAGGCGGACGCCGTCGTCGGTGCGGACAGCCGCGGCTTCGACGGCGGAAAGCTGGTCAACGGGCGCAAGCGGCACGTCGTGGTCGACACGCTCGGCCTGCTGCTGGGCGTGATGGTCACCGCCGCGGACACCGGCGACCGCGCCGCCGCCCAGGTCCTGCTGCGGCAGGTCGCCGACGCCCACCACCGGCTGGAGCTGGTCTGGGCCGACGGCGGCTACACCGGCAGCCTCGTCGAGCGCTGCCTCACCGTGCTCGCCCTGGTCCTCGCGATCGTCAGACGCAGCGACGACATGCGCGGCTTCGTGGTCCTGCCCAAACGGTGGATCGTCGAGCGCCTCTTCGCCCACCTGATGCGCACCCGCCGCCTGGCACGCGACTACGAACGCCGCACCACCAGCGCCGAAGCGATGATCTACTGGTCGATGACCCTGCTCATGACCCGCCGCCTCGCCCGGCCACACCCGCAGCGAGCGTGAACCGTCCCGGCTGCCCCTCGGCCAGCCAGCCCCGCGCGACCAGTCGCTTCGCCTTCGACCGCAGCGCCTCCACCTTGGCCGGCACCACGTCAAGACCGAACAACACGGCCAACTCCTGGCAGGTCAGCGGACCTTGACGGAGCCGGTCCCGGTCCGCGAGCGCGGTGAGGATGCGCTGATAGTCCACCGACAGCACCGACCAGGCCAGCCCCTCACGCCACATCGGAACCTGCGACTTCCTCTTCGCTGCCTCCGGCACCTGCGGCGTCTTTCCGGTCTGCTCCCCGGCGGCTGGCGCGGTCCCCTCGGCCCGGGCGGGGTCCTGCCCGCTCTCGTCCACGGGGGCCAGCACCTCGCCGACCCGCGAGCAGGCGATGGCCCACTCCCTCCATTCCCGCTCGGCCACGGCCAACTCGGCCTGGACACGGTCGGCTTCCTCCCGCAGCTCGTCAACACGACGGCGAGCACCCAGCTCACGCTGTTCCAACAGCCCAACCACCGACGGCATCCACGACCTCCCGGGCAGCGACAACACGACAGGCCACAACTCCCACGGGATCGCCGACCCTACGCCTGACCAGCGGAAACGCAGTCCTCAAGTCCGGAAAGACAACAGCTTCTAAGGGCAATGCCGTTGGGACTGTAAAACGTTCGGTGTAACTCCCGATCATGGAAGATGCATCGATGACCAGCAACAACGTGACTGAGCCCGAGGCCGTCGAGCCGTCTGAGGCGCCGGCGAAGTCTGTGGACAACCGACTGATTGACGAGCTGGTGGGCCGGGCTCAGGCCGAGGGCCTTCAGCTGACCGGCGAGGGCGGGCTGCTCCAGCAGCTGACCAAGCGGCTCCTGGAGTCCGCTCTCGAGGGTGAGATCACCGACCATCTCGGCTATGACAAACACGATCCGGCCGGGAAGAACGGCGGCAACTCACGGAACGGCACCCGGGCCAAGACCGTGTTGACCGATGTCGGCCCGGTGGAGATAGCCGTGCCCCGCGACCGGGAAGGCAGCTTCGAGCCGAAGATCGTCAAGAAGCGGCAGAAGCGTCTGTCCGGCGTGGACGAGATGGTCATCTCGCTCGCGGCGAAGGGCCTGACGACCGGTGAGGTCCAGGCCCACCTGGCCGAAGTCTATGGGGCCGAGGTGTCCCGGCAGACGATCTCAACGATCACCGACAAGGTTCTCGACGGGATGGCCGAATGGCAGAACCGGCCCCTCGACGCCGTCTATCCCGTGATCTTCATTGACGCCATCCACGTGAAGATCCGTGACGGGGCGGTTGCCAACAGGCCCATTTACGTGGCCCTGGCGGTCACTGTCGAGGGTCGGCGGGACATCCTCGGGCTGTGGGCGGGCGACGGCGGCGAGGGCGCCAAGCACTGGATGCACATCCTCACCGAGATCAAGAATCGCGGTGTGAACGACGTCCTCATGCTGGTCTGCGACGGGCTCAAGGGCCTGCCTGACGCGGTCGAGGCCGTCTGGCCCCGCACCACGGTCCAGACCTGCGTGGTGCACCTGCTGCGGAACTCATTCCGTTATGCCGCCCGCCAGGACTGGGACAAGATCGCCCGCGTCCTCAAGCCCGTCTACACCGCGGCGACCGAGGAGGCCGCACTCGAGCGGTTCGCCGAGTTCGCCGATGCCTGGGGCCGGAAGTATCCGGCGATCGTGCGGCTCTGGGAGAACGCGTGGGAGGAGTTCACCCCGTTCCTCCGCTTCGACACCGAGATCCGGCGCATCGTCTGCACCACCAACGCGATCGAGTCCGTCAACGCCAGGATCCGGCGGGCGGTCAAAGCCCGCGGACATTTCCCCACCGAGCAGGCCGCATTGAAGTGCGTCTACATGGCCATCACGTCCCTGGACCCCACCGGCAAGGGACAAGCCCGCTGGACCATGCGCTGGAAGACCGCACTCAACGCCTTCGACATCACCTTCGACGGCCGCCTCTCGGCAGCCCGTCAGTAACTCCAACAACCCCAGTTACACCGCTCGTTTGACAGACCCTGTCCTGTCGGTACACCCGGACAAGAACAACGGCCCCATCGCCCCGTAGGCGGGGGAGGCGAATATGGCACGCGATCAGCGGGCGGACTGAGGCTGGGAAAGGCTGACTGACGAGCACATCTCCAGCATCCGGCGGGGGGCACGGAGCGCCGCGCCGCTGTCCGCTCATGCATCGCATCAAAGCGAGGGCGTCCCAGTCGTCACTGCGTTGTCGTCCCGTTGGGCAGGGTGATCCATTCCAGCGCCCAGCCGTTCAGCTGCAAGAGCACATCACCTAGGCGAAGGCACGCCTCCGTCATCGGGGGCGTGCCTTCGCCGCCTCAACCCTCCTGTGCGACTTCGGGGCTCAGGATTCCGGACAGGCACCTGCCGGTGGATCCCGTGGTCGGCGTTACTTGATCCACCAGTTGGTCAGCCCGTCGATCAGCGGCGCCGAGCGCCTGAAGTTGACGCGGTTCGCCTGCTGATTGGGGTAGGAGCACAAGGATGTGCGGTACCACTTCACCTCGACGTCGTCGTGCTGCCACACGTGGGACTTGTAGTCGGTCGCGTTGGCGTCGAGCCAGGCCGGCCGATTGCGGAGGCCCACGCCGAAGCAGTGGGAGTAGCCGGTGGTGTGGTCCGCGATCAGTATGCCCCCGGCGTTGGAGTAGATCTTGACCTGCAGGTGGTGCCAGGGGCTCGGGGACTGCCCTTGGCAGTGAGCTTCCCACTCCGAGCTGTTCATCAAGGCGGACCGGGACAGCTGGCTGTTGTCGGTGTAGTCGGACATCTGAGGGTTGACCCAGGTGATCTTCTGGCTCTGCCAACGCATGATGTTGCCGTCGCGGCCGTTGCTGTAGTCCGAGGAGCAATGCGCGTTGGAGCTGGTCAGGCAGCGCCGGACGATCACCACTGGTCCATGTACTTCTGCTTGGCGGCCGTGGGAACCCAGGGATCCTCGATCTTCAGCCCATAGGACGACTCACTGTCGATGCAGTGCGCGAAGTTGTTGTTGATCAGTCCGCCGCACCCCATGAGTCGGCACGGGCCTGGGGCGCCTGCGCCAGCCCCACACCGAGCGTGCTCGACGTGAGGGCGACTACGCTGCTGAGGAGCGTGACGGCGCGCAGTCGCATCCTCGGGAATCTCTTCACGGATCAGCCTCCGTGTTTCTCTGCATTCTGGTCGACTCCGGCGGAGTCGATCTCTCTTCTGTGAGGAGTGTGCGACCGCCATTTCGCCGGGCGGAACCTTACCCGGCAGTTATCCGAAGAACTCTGAATTCAATATCGGGAATTGTTTCTTGGGTATATCACCGGAATTACCGATGTTGGCGCCGGTCGGACTTATGGGGGGGGGGCGGCTGCGAGCCAGGCGGCTCGACGCGGACGGCTGGACTGCACGGGCACCCGCGTCGGTCGTACATCCGGGAGCGGTCCCCCGTGTGGGTCTCGGCCCAGGTCCGCACCAGTGCCTTCCCTGGCAGCCGCTGGCCGCGTCCGTTCGGGGACCCGCAGCCGATCAGGACTCACAGGTGCAGCGGCACCGCACCGTTCATCGGGCACACACGCTGCGGTAGGCGGCCTCGGGGATGTAGGTATGCCACTGGCCGGCGGACAGCGTCGTGCCGGCGCGGGCGCAGATCTGGTCGGCTGCGTAGGAGGCGCTGACGGGATAGCGCTGGAGAGGGGCGTGGGGGCTGGCGGCGTTCAGGATGGTGCCGTTCAGGGTGAAGGCGAGGGAGGTGATGGCCTCGCCGGGGGTGGTGAGGCCGCTGCCGAGGGGCTGCTGGCTGGCGGTGTCCCACAACTGGAGCGAGCCGGAGTCGCCGGCGACGGCGAGGGTGCCGCCGTCCGGGCTGAAGGCCAAGGCGCCGACGGCCTCCGGGGAGCCGTTTGCCGGGGGTGCGGGGAAGACGCTGGGCAGGACGCCGAGCCGGTGGGTGAGGCCGCCGTCCCACAGGGCGACGCGCCCCGACGCGTCGCCGACCGCGGCCCGGGAGCCGTCCGGGCTGAAGGCCACCGCCATGATCTCCTCTCCCGGGCCCAGGGGCCGAGTCGTACGGGCGCCGGAGGGCAGGGTGGTGAGGCGGTCGCCGTCGACGAGCATGCGGCCGTCCGGCCGCAGCGCCGGCGCTGCGGGGTTCATGTCGCCGAGGACGGCGGTCCTGCGGCCGGTCGTGGTGTCCCAGGTCTCGCCGACCTGCCCCGCGGACTGATCGCGGACGGCCACGAGCAGCCGTCCGCCGGGGCCGAGGGCGATGTACTCCGCTGCTGCGGCCCGTGACGGTGCCAGGTCCAGCGTCGTGCGGACGTGAGCACGCGCGAGGTCCCAGAGGGCCAGAGACTGTGCCGAGGCGCCCCCGCCCGACGCGGAGACGCCGTACGCGAAGGCCGTGCCGTCCGGGCTGAAGGCCATCAGCGGCAGCGGCACAGCGTCCGTCGCCGGCCCGGCTGCGTGGTCGGCGCCGGGGAGCGGGGCGGCGGGCAGCGTACGGAGCAGGCGGCCGTCGCCCGTGTCCCGCAGCCGGAATGCGTACCCGCTGTCGGACTGCTCGGCGGTGGCGAGCGTACGGCCGTCCGGGCTCAGCAGCGCGGCGCTCACCGGGGTGCCGCGCCACGCGGAGGTGACCGCCGGCCCCAGGGCGAGCGTGTGAACCGTGCTCCCTTCCAGGTAGCGCACCTCGGGCCGGTCGGGGTCCCAGGCGATGGCGCCGTACGGCCGCTGGTCGTTGAGGGAGTGGCGGAAGACGGGGGCATCGGGCGCGGAGAGCCGCCATACGGCGAGCTCGGCGGGGCCGGAGGCAGCCAGGAAACCGCCGTCCCCGCTCAAGGACACGGACGCGGCGTCCGGGTAGGCGATGTCCGCGACCTGCTCTCCTGACGCCGTGTCCCAGACATGTACGTCCGTCTCGGAGACCACCGCGAGCAGGCGGCCGCGGGGATCGAACTCCACGCGGGAGTTGTCGTCGCCGCAGGTGTTCGCGCCCGCGCTCGTCCAGGCACCCGCCAGGTCGCGGTGCGAGGCCAGGTCGCGGACCTGGAGGGGGCCACTGACGGGGCAGACCGCCACCAGCCGGCCGTCCGCCGTGGCGGCCACGTTCGTCTCGCTGTCCGCCCGGGCCTCGAACAGCAGCCGACCGTCCGAGACGGCACGCAGTTGCTGCCGCGGCTGCTCGATGGAGCTGACGAGGTAGCTCCGGGGGTCGGCGTCGAAGGAGACCATGTTCTGCGACGAGACCGGCGCCGGATCGGCCCAGCGGCCCGAGGAGAGGTCCCACAGCCGTTCGCCCCAGCCGCCGTCCACCTCGAGGAGCCTGCCGTCGCGGCCGGCCGTAATGGTTCCCGAGGTCCCCGCCGGTAGCCGCCCGGAGGCGAGGGCACGGTGGGTGCCGGTGCTCCAGGTTCGCCAGGTCCGCCCGTTGACACTCAGCAGGACGCGTCCGGAGCCGACGAGGAAGCGGGGGGCCGTGTCGCTCTGCGCGGGATCGGTGAACGCGTCCCGCTCGGGTTGAGCCAGGGCGTCCAGCAGGGCCGCACGTGTCTCCGGCAGGGGCGCGATCCGCCAGGCGGCCAGGCTCAGCAGCATCGCTGTCCGCGGGTCCGTGGTCCGCATGGTGTCGGACACCGCGGCGACCCGCCGGGCGGCGGTGTCCTCGTCGTCCCGCACCTCGGTGCCGTGCTGCTGCCAGGCGACCAGGCTGATCATCAGGGCCACGGCGAGCAGGCCGGAGAGCGTGGCGGCCAGGCGCCGGGTCCGCCGCCTTGTACGGGCGGAGGCGTGCCGCTCCGCGTCACGTGCGGCGAGAGCCGCGATCAGGAACGCGCGCTCGGCCGAGGTGAGGTGCTCCTGCCGGGCGTCAGGCGACGGCTCCCCCGGGGACCGCTCATCCGAAGACCGCTCACCCGGCGACCCCTCGCCCGGCGCGAAGAGCTCCGCGGCGCGGTCCAGGCGTACACCCCGGTACAGGGCTCCAGGGTCGCGGCCCAGTTCCAGCCAGGCGCGGGCGTCCTCGGCCAGCCTGCGGTGGGCGACCAGCCGGACGCGGTCCTCGTCGATCCATCGGCTCAGCCGTGGCCAGCTGGTGATCAGCGCCTCGTGGGCGAGTTCCACGGTGTCACCGTCAAGGGCCAGCAGCCGGGCGGCGGCCAACCGCTCGACCACCGGCGGAAGTTCGGGATCGGACCATTCCTCCAGTTCCGCGCGGGTGGCCGAGCGGCGGGTGTCGGGAGTGCCCTCGCCGGGGGCGATCAACCGCAGCAGCAGACGGCGTGCTATCCCCTTCTGGGCGGGCGTCAACGTGTCGTACGCGCGTTCCGCGGTGGCCGCAATGGCGCCGTGGACGCCGCCCGCCGCCTCGTACGCGGCGAGGGTGAGGATGCGGCCGCGCCGCTGGCGCCAGGTCTCCAGCAGCGCGTGCGAGAGCATCGGGAGCGCGCCGGGCTGGTCGACGACCTCCTCGACGAGACGCGAGGTCAGCTCGCGGTCGACCACGAGGCCGGCCGCGGTGGCCGGACCGGTGACCGCCTCCCGCAGCTCCGCCGGGCTCATCGGCCCCACCAGGAGGCCGCAGTGCCGCAGCGCGTCGGCGAGTTCCGGGTGCTCGGCGCACCGCCCGTAGAAGTCGGCGCGCATAGCGATCACCGTACGCAGCCGGGAGTCCGGGGCCCTGGCCGTGAGCAGCAGGTCGATGAAACGGGTGCGCTCGGCCCGGTCCCGGCAGAGGGTGAACACCTCCTCGAACTGGTCGACGATCAGCCAGGTGTCCAGTTCACCGTCCTTCGGCGCCAGCAGATGGCCGTACGTGGCAGCCGGGCGCTCTCCGGGTGTGAGGATCCGCAGTGCGGTGGGACGTCCCGGGCCGCGCGTGGTCTCCTGTGCGGCCGGGATCAGGCCGGCGCGCAGCAGCGAGGACTTGCCGCTGCCGGAGGCCCCGATCACGGCGGCGAACCGGTGCTCCCGCACCAGCTCCAGCAGCTCGGCCACCAGGCGGTCACGGCCGAAGAACAGGTCCCGGTCACCGGGCTCGAAGCGGGCCAGCCCCCGGTACGGCGACTTCGCGTCGTCCTCGGCGGTGGACGCGTACACGTCGCGGGCCGCCGCCTGGACCCCGGCGGCCTCCTCCGCGGCCTCCTTCCAACGCGCCTCCCATTCGTCCGGGTCCGCGTCGCATGCACGCGCGTAGGCCCGCGTCACCGCCGCCGACGGGATCCGCTCACCCGCCGCGGCCCGGGACAGCGTCGTCACCGACAGACCGGTGTGCTGGGACATCTCGCGGTACGAGGGACTGCCGGCCTTATGGCGCAGCAGCCGCAGTTCGTGGGCGAACCGCTGAACCGGACCGGCGTCCGGGTCCACCGGGCGCTCGGGACGACCCAATCGAAGCTCCCCAAAAGCATCTCAAGACAGTGCTTTTGGACTATGGCGGAGCCGAACGGCACAGGACAACGCCCGGGCCGGTGACCTTGGTCACCGGCTCGGGCTTGGTGCTTCACCGCACTCGGCGGCGTGGTGCTGTCACGCGTGCTCGTAGTAGGAAATGTGGCTCTTCCAGTTGAAGACCGTGTCCGGGATGTAGGTGCCGCCGGGCGGGGTCACGATGAACTGGTCGTCGAAGTTCTGGGGGTTCGCCCGGACGTTCAGTCCGTCACAGCTGCCCAGCTGGCGCGACTGGGCGTTCTCCACCTCGCCCATGCACTTGCCGTTGTCCGCCATCAGTTCGTCGCCGTCGACGAACCACCACTGGGTGTGGTCGTTGTAGTTGCAGGTCTTGAGGACCGCGTAACCGCCGGTGTAGCCGAGGCAGCTGTTGCCCTGGCCGATCAGGTAGCCCACCGCGCCGTCCTTGTTGGTGTGCGTCGTCTCGGCGACGTCCCAGTTGTAGTACGGGTGGGTGTGTACGCCCGACCAGAGGTTGTCGGGCACGGGGGAGCCGGAGGCGTTGTGGGGGATGCGGAACTGCAGGCCGTCGGCGATCGGCTGGCCCCGCTCCTCGGCGATGACCGGCTCGACGGACCCGCCGCCGGTGTAGGCGATCGGGAAGGCACCGAAGTTGTGGCCCATGATGTAGTTCACCGCGTTCTGGATGCCGCTGACCATGGCCGGTCCGGCACTGCCGATGCGGTTGCCCACCGTCTTGAGCAGGTTGCCGAGCTCCTTGAACGTGGCCCTGACGCCCTGGCCGACGTACTTCTCGTCAAGCTTGTCGAGGCCGGAGAAGGCCAGCATGGAGACCGTGGCGTCGAAGAAGGCGCCTCCGACGCTCTTCCAGTTGAGGTAGCCGTCGGTCAGGTACTGGAAGGCCAGGGCGCCGACGAAGCCGCCGGTGAACGACGCGATACGCACGCCCCACTTGCAGCCGACCGGTCCGGTGAGCGAGCAGATCAACGTGGAGGCGAGGATCGTGACCACCGCGTCCACGGCGATCTCGACCGCCCGTGCGGTCAGATAGGACCAGCCGGCCGTCGTCGCCTTGTGCATCTTGCTCACGCAGTCTGCGGCGGCCTCCTTCGCCTTGACGGCCACGATCTTCGTCTGCTGGGCGTCGAGCGAGTACGAGGCGGCCTGCACGGTCACGACCGGCTCGGTCGTCACCGTGCGGAGCGGCTTGCCGTACGCGGCCTCGATCGCGTTGACCGAGTCATCGCAGAACTGCGTGGCCGAGATCTTGGGCTGGGCGGCCCTGAGGGCCGGTGCCCTCGCGTCGAGGATCGTGGCGGCCACGGCGGCGACCAGCACGGCGATGAGCAGCGTCCGTAGCGTCCGTATCGGCACCCGTTGGAAGGGGTGCCCACTGAACCAGGTCAGCACTGATGAGCTCCTTGGGAGGATGTGTGGGTCAGCGGTCGCGGCGGTGCGGGTGTCGCCGGTGCGCGCTCCGGTCGCTCAGGGGAGGGACTGGGGTGACCCGATCCTGGAGCTGCCACAGTTGTTGCTCAAGCCCCTCGCCAGGCTGCAAACAACCCTGTGGCCTGCGTTAACGCGTGCGGGTGGGGCCTGTTACAAACGACCGGCCCTAGGCCCAACGCCGGTGACTTGGGTTCTGTGCTGCCGAGTGATGGTGGTGGTGTCCGGTGGGGATGGTGTCCAGTTGCGATGCTGGGCCCGTTTGAGCGGCCAGTTGGACACCTTGCGTTTGATCACTTAGGAGAGCAGCGGAGTGAGTTGGTCTGCGTGGTCGCGGAGGACCGGGAGTAGATCAGTGCCCAGTTTCTGGATGCGGTCGGGTGGAGCGCACAGTGCCAGGCCCGCGACGAGCACGCTGGTTGCGGGGTTACGGATGGCGACGGCGAGGCAGCCGCGATCGGGGCGGAGTTCGCCGAGTTGGCTGGCGACTCCTGTGTCGGATACGGCGGCGAGTTCGCGTGCGAGGTGAGCGGTGTCGGTGATGGTGTGCTCGGTGAGGTGCCGCAGGTCGTGCGCTCCGGCGCGGTGGGTGGGCTGGTCGGCGAGGAGGAGTTTGCCGAGGGAGGAGGCGTGCGGGTGGCGCGCGAGGAGGGTGCCGTCAGTGGGCGGGTGGTCGGGATCGGGATCGGTCAGGGTGAGGCGTCCGCCTGTGTAGGCGGCTAGGTGGACGCCCCAGCGGACCTGGCGCCTGAGTGCGGTGACCACGGCGCGGGCGGCGGCGCAGGGTTCGGGCACGTGGGGGAGGGAGAGCCGGGCGGCACGGCGGCCGAGGGCGAAGCCCCGCAGGTCGGGGAGGCGGACCAGGTACTCCTCGGCCACGAGGAGGTTGAGCAGGCGGTAGGTGGTTGCGGGCGGCAGCCGCAGCGCGGTGGAGATCTCCTTCGCGGTCACCCCGGGGCCGGCGGCCACGACCTGTTCCAGTACGTGCAGCGCGTTGCCCTGGGCGCTCATCTGGACCGGCCAGGGACGGGAGTTCGTCGTGGGTGGTCCTCGAGTATGTCGGCCATGGACGTCTCGTCGTATACGCCGATGCCCGCCAGCCGGTCGGGCAGGCGGCGGCGCAGCCACCCGTACCAGGCCAGCGCCGCCGCGGCGAGCACCGCGAATGTCAGAGCGAACGCGCCGCCCGGCACCGAGACGGCGAACGCCCCCAGCGCGATGAGCAGCACCGGCACGACCGCCAGGGCGACGGCCACCGGCCCGGGGGTCGACTCGCCGATGTTGCGCAGGAAGAGCGGTACGGCCAGGCAGACCAGCAGGTAGGCGAGGAGGTAGCCGACGGTGGATGCCTGGAGCAGCAGATCCAGGACCCGTTCGGCCGGGACACCGCCAACGATCATGGCCGCCGGCAACGCGGTCGTCACCGGGAGCGCCACCGCGATGGCGAGGTGCGGAGTGCGGTGAACGCGATGGGTGCGGCGCAGCCCACGGGGGGCGAGTCCCTCGGTACCGAGCGAGAACAGCACCCGGACCAGGGCGTTGGCGGTCGCCAGCGCGCAGGCCAGGAAGGAGCTGGCGATGCCCGCGTCCAACAGGGGCGATACCCAGGGCAGTCGCTGTGCCGAAGCCAGGACGCCGAGGGGCAGCACGCGGGCGTCCTCGGTCAGGCTCACCTGGACGGCCGCCGCGCACACGTACATGACGCCCGCGACACCCGCGGTCCAGATCACCGCGCGGGGGACGGTGCGGAACGGGCGGCGGGCCTCGACTCCGAGGGCCGCCGCGGACTCGAAGCCGATGAAGGCGGCGAGGGCGGGAACCACCGCGGCGGCCACTCCGCCGAAGGCGCCGGCCGGTTCCGCGGCGTGCGCGGAGGGGGCCGGCAGCCGAGAGATGTCGCCGCCGAGCAGGAGACCGAACACCGTCAGCATCAAGGTGATCGACAGCCCTTCGACGAGCAACACCACCCCGGCTGAGAGCCGGATGCCGCGGACCGCGCAGGCCGCGACGACAAGGCCCAGCAGCACCGTCGTGGCGGCCACCGAGACCCCGGCCGACGCTCCGGTACGGCCCAGCAGCGCATGCAGGTGGATCGCCGCCCCCGCGAGCGCCGCCGAGACCAGCAGTGCGTAACCGACCAGCAGCGCACAGGCGCAGGCGAAGGCCCCGGCGGGTCCCAGGCCCTTGGCGGCCAGGCTGTACAGCGACCCGGCGGCGGCCATGCGACGGGTGAACTGCCCGATGCATCCGGCGATGAGGAGCGCGACGACCGTGGCGATGACGAACGACCAGACCGTGCCGCTTCCGGCGGTGGACGCGGCGATCGCCGGCGTGGCGGCCATGCCCGCCGTCGGAGCGGCAGCGGACACCGACTGGGCGAATACCTGGATCGGCCCGAGGGTGCGCCGGTCCAGGCCGGGAAAGCGCGGGCCTGGACGCAGCGTGGGCTGCTCGGTCTGGATCGTCATGGGCGGCACGGTAAGCGGCGCACCTGTTGCCGGACGTGCCGGGGAGGTGTCCGGAATGTTTCCTCGCCTGAGAGTGAACGGGGCTGGTTTTCCCGTTACGGATGACGGTCGCTTGACGCTCCGGTGACGGTCCGGCAACCGCGAGGCTCCAGTGTCTGCGGCAGTCCCCGCTTCCGCTGCGTACGGCCCGCTTCCGTGGCGGTGCGTCGCGGTCCCCGCTCCCAGCGCCCCCGGGCGCCACTTCCTCATGGAGGTCGGATGTCCGCCGATCGTGCGGCACCCACGCTGACCGGTTCCCTCGGTACCGGTTCGATCGTCTTCATGGTGGTGGCCGCGGCCGCCCCACTCACCGTCGTCAGCGGGACGGTCCCGCTGGGCATCGCGTTGGGCGACCGGGCCGCGTTCCCCGCCACGTTCGTGATCTGCTGTGTGATCCTGCTGCTGTTCGCCGTCGGCTACGGCGCGATGACCCGCCATGTGCCGCAGGCCGGCGCTTTCTACACCTACGTGCAGCAAGGCCTGGGCCGGCCGGCCGGTCGGGGCGCCGCCTACCTGGCCCTGGTCACCTACACCGCCGTACAACTGGCGGTGTACGGCTACCTGGGGGCGGTGGCCGCCGACCTGGTGCAGCACTACGGCGGACCGTCGCTTCCATGGTGGCTGTGGGCAGCGGTAGCCCTGGCGGGTGTCGGATTCCTCGGCCACCGGCACATCGACGTGAGCGGCAAGGTGCTCGGCGTCCTGCTGCTGGGCGAGGTGGGAGTCGTTCTCGCCCTGGACGCCGTGGTCGTCGGACGCGGGGGTGGCTCGTCGGGGCTTTCCACCGCGTTCCTGCAGCCCGAACAGGTCGGCTCCGGCTCGCTCGGCCTGGGCCTGGTCTTCGCCATCGCCAGCTACCTCGGATTCGAGGCCACCGCCGTCTTCCGCGACGAGGCCCGCGATCCGCACCGTACGATCCCGCGCGCCACGTACCTGTCCCTTGTGCTGATCGGTGGCTTCTACACACTGTCGAGCTGGGCGCTGGTGTCGGCCTGGGGCGACGACCAAGCCGTTCAGGCGGCAACTGCCGATCCGGGCGGCATGCTGCTGACCACGATGCAGCACCATCTCGGCTCCACGGTGGCGGACATCGCCCAAGTACTGCTGCTGACCAGCCTGTTCGCCGCTGCCCTGTCCTTCCACAACGTACTGGCCCGCTACGGCTACGCGCTGGGAACCTCGGGCCTGCTCCCTCGGCTGAGCGGCAGCCGCCACCCACGGCACGGCTCGCCACACACGGCCTCGCTGCTGCAGTCGGCCTGCGCAGCGATATTGGTGGCTGTCTGCGCGGTGACGGGGATGGACCCGGTCACCCAGGTCTTCGCCTGGCTCGCCGGCACCGCGACCCTGGGCATCCTGCTGCTCATGAGCCTGACCTGCCTGGCCGTCATCGTCTACTTCCGCCGCACCCGCCGGGACCCGCGCACCTGGCACACCGTGGTCGCCCCGGGCCTCGGTCTCCTGGGCCTGGCCGGCTGCCTGGTACTCGCGGTCGCGAACTTCCCTCTGCTCATCGGTGGTTCGACCACGCTGGCGACCGCCCTGGGTGCCGCACCACTGGGGGCCTTCGCGATTGGCGTACTCCTGGCACTGTGGCGGCGGCCACGGAACCTGGAGACCGCCGTCGCACAGCCTGTCCCCGAAACGGCGGCCTGATCGCCTTGCCCCGCAAGCGATGCCCTCTACGGCGTGCACTGCGGCCTTCAGCCGTGAGAGCCCGGCGTATCACGCACTGCCGGACGCTCCAGAAGCCGGAGCGAGAATTCGAGCGCACGATCGACCCGCGGTCGGTCCCCGGACACGAGGAGGTCGAGCTGGAGGCCCCTGACCTGGGCGAGCACGAGCGTGGCGAGTGCCGAGGCGTCCTTCGACGGCCAGCCGTCCTGCATAAGCCGTCCGACGAGAATGTCCAGCCAGTCGCCGACGAGCGACCGCGCCGAACCACGGTCGTCTTCCGGCTTCCAGCCGTTGTACCCGACCATCTCGAACAGGAGCAGGAATTGACGCTGCTCTTTGGGCTCGCACAGCCGCGGCCACAGGGCCTTCACCAGCTCGGCTGCCGAATCGGCCGCGCGCAACTCCTCGTCGCCGGTCAGCCGGTCGGTGAGGTCGGTGCGGATCTTGTCCACGACGCTCATGATCAGCTCCTCCTTCGAGGAGAAGTGCCGCAGCAGCGTCGCGTGGGTGACTCCGAGTGCCTGGGCCAGCGGGCGCAGGGACAGGTCGCTGACGCCGTGGGCCAGGACGTATTCGGTCACCGCCGCCAGTAGCTCCGGTCTCCGGTGCTGGAAGCGAAGTGTTCGCCCGTCGACCCGTTCCGTACTCATCGCCACAGAACCTCCTCCACACCTAGGGGGCATTAAGCGTACCAAGTGGTTGCCCTAACCGAATGGTACTGCTACTTTCCGCTTATCGGCCCCGCACCCATCCGTTTCCACGCAAGCCCCGACATTGGGCTCAGCCGGTGGTGAGCCCCCTCCCCCGATGAGGCGGGCAGTGGTGAGCGCCGATCTCCTCCCCACCGATCGAAGGACGACCATGACCGATCACAAGCGCCAGACCCTGGCCGATCTCAACCTCTTCACCGGGGCGCCGCAGCACGAGAACTTCTCCCGGGTGAAGGACCTGCTCGACACCCGCGAGATGGCTTCTTCGTCCAAGCCCCTCGCTTGGCCGGAGGGTGATCCGATCGGCCTGCCGGAGACCTACGAGTTCGACGGCACCGTGCGATCGGCCGAGGAGTTCATGGCCGACACCGACACGGCGGCATTGCTCGTCCTCATCGATGGCGTCACCCGGTACGAGCGCTATGCCCTGACCGGCGGACCGGACGTCCAGTGGCTGTCGATGTCGGTGGCCAAGAGCTTCCTCTCGGCGCTCGTGGGGATCGCGGTCGCTGAAGGACACATCGGGAGCATCGACGAGCCGATCAGCTCCTACGTGCCGGTGCAACCCGGTTCCGCGTACGACGGCGTATCCATCAAGAACGTGTTGCGGATGTCCTCGGGAGCCCGTTGGAACGAGGACTACAGCGACCCGGCCTCGGACGTCTTCCTGCTGACCATGGCCGCGCTGGGCATCGGCGGAACGCTCGACGATTTTGTCGCCACCATGGTCCGCGAGAGCGAGCCGGGCACCATCTGTCGCTACAACTCGGGCGACACACAGGTGCTGGGGGCGCTCGTGGCGCGGGCCACCGGACGTTCGGTCGCGGACTACATGCAAGAGAAGCTGGGCGAGCCCCTCGGTATGGCCGAGCCCGGCTACTGGATCGTGGACCCCGCGGGCACGGAGCTGGCCTTCGCCGGCCTCAACCTGACCGCCCGCGACTACGCGAGGCTCGGCGAGCTCTACCGCAACGGTGGCGTGTGGCAGAGCCGGCAGATCGTCCCGGCGGACTGGGTGCGCGACTCCGTGACCGTCGCCGCCCCTCATCTGGAGCCCGGCGGGCCCCTGGTCGGCGGGCACCACTTCGGCCCGGGCTATGGCTACCAATGGTGGATACCGGCCGGGGACCGCGGCGAGTTCAGCGCGATCGGCGTCTACAACCAGTTCGTCTACGTCGACCCGGCCAGCAACACGACCATCGTGAAGCTGTCCGCCAACCGCAGATACGGGACCTCCAGCGAGGAGTCCACCAACCGCGAGATGGAAACCATCGCCTTCCTGCAGGCGATCGCCCAGCACGACCACTGAACCAGCGGCAACGCAGCCGCCCGGGCCGAACGACAAGCGATGTCTCCCTAGTAACGAACTTTCATGAAGGAAGCGCCATGACCTACGCCACCGCCTCGACCGAGCGGACGGGCACGTCCCCCTCGGCCACCCACCCCCTGTCACTCCTCGCAGCCGAGGAGATCGACGCCGCGCGGCTGGCCGCCCAGCAGGCCGGACTGACGACGGACACCACCCGGTTCGTGTACGTCGGGCTGGAGGAGGCGCCCAAGCACGAGGTCCTCGCCCACCGCGACGGCGACGTCGTACGACGCCGGGTGAACATGATCCTCATCGACCGCGAGACTTCCGTCGCCACCGTCGCCGTAGCCGACGTCACCGGCGGCGAAGGTGGCGAGATCGTCGAGTCGAGGACCGTGGACGCGGCGGGCGAGGGCCAAGCCCCCATCCTCGACGAGGAGTTCGACGACATCGAGGCCATGCTGCTGCGCAGCGAGAAATGGCTGAGCGCCCTTGGCAAGCGGGGCATCGACCCGCAGAAGGTGCGTGCCGTCCCACTCTCGGCCGGGAACTTCGGCCACGAGGACGAGACGGGTCGACGGGTCTGCCGCGTGCTGGCGTTCCTCCAGCTCGACGAGGCCGACCTGCCGTGGGCCCACCCCATCGACGGCGTGTGCGCCTACGTGGACCTGACGGCCGGCGAGGTCTTCGAGGTGGTCGACAGCGCCGAACTGGCGGTGCCGATGGAGCGCGGCGAATGGGACGCAAGCCCGCATGCGTCACCGATGCGGACCGACCTCAAGGCCTTGGAGATCAGCCAGCCCGACGGCCCCAGCTTCACCGTGGACGGCAATCTGATCAGCTGGGCGGACTGGTCGTTCCGCTTCACCTTCGATGTCCGTGAAGGACTCGTGCTGCACCAACTCGGCTTCCGTGACGGCGGCGAGGTGCGCCCCGTCGTCTACCGGGCATCCATCCCCGAGATGGTCGTCCCGTACGGCGATCCCTCCCCCGCCCGCTACTGGATCAACTACTTCGACCAGGGCGAGTACATGTTCGGCCGCTACACCAACTCCCTGGAGCTGGGCTGCGACTGCCTCGGAGAGATCACGTACTTCGACGCCACGATCAGCGACGAGAAGGGCCGCCCCCGCATCGTCAAGAACGCGATCTGTCTGCACGAGGAGGACTACGGCGTGCTGTGGAAGCACACCGACCTCTTCAACGGCATGACCGAGACCCGCCGGTCACGGCGCCTGGTCATCTCCTTCTTCCTCACCATCGGCAACTACGACTACGGCTTCTACTGGTACCTCTACCTCGACGGCACCATCGAACTGCAGGCCAAAGCGACCGGCATCGTCTTCACCTCCGCCTACACCGGCCCGGACGGCTTCGCCACCCAACTGGCTCCCGGTCTGGGCGCCCCCTTCCACCAGCACCTGTTCTGCGCCCGCCTCGACCTGGCGGTCGACGGCCACCGCAACGCCGTCGACGAACTCGACGCCGTGGCCGTCCCGGTCAGCGACACCAACCCCCACGGCAACGCCTTCCGACAGGCTCGCACCCGGCTCACCTCGGAACTCGACGCCCGCCGCACGGCGGACAACCTTCGCGCGCGTACGTGGCTGGTCAGCAACCCCGACAAGCAGAACCGCCTGGGCGAGGACGTGGCCTACGCCCTCCACCCGGAGGGACAGCCGACCCTGCTGGCCGACCCATCCAGCGTGATCGCCAAGCGCGGCGCCTTCGCCACTCGTCACCTGTGGGTCACGCAGTACAACCCCGATCAGAAGTGGCCCGCCGGCGAGATCGTCAACCAGAGCCCCGGCAGTGACGGCCTGGAAGCGTTCGTCGCCGGTGACCGCCCGCTGGACGGCGAGGACGTGGTCCTGTGGCACACCTTCGGCCTCACCCACTTCCCACGCCCGGAAGACTGGCCGGTCATGCCCGTCGACTACACCGGCTTCAAGCTCAAGCCCGTCGGCTTCTTCGACCGCAACCCCGCACTCGACGCACCGCGCGGCACGACGTCGCACTGCCACGGATCGTAAGACCGTGACCGCACCCACGAGGCACGGGACCCTCCGCCGGGTGGCCGCGGGCCTGGCCGTGATCTCCGCCTTTGTCCACGCGGCCATGCTGGCCCAGCACGTCGACCGTTTCGCCGTCGTCCTGCTGGTGCCGGCACTGACCTGCCTCGGCTGCGCGGTCATGCTGTGGCGGTCGTCAGGACCAGGCGAATGGACGGCGATGGCGATGCTCAACGTCGTGATGCTGACGACCCATGTCCTGTGGCCGGCGGTCCAGCCCACGATGGATCACACGAACCGTCCCCAGAACCACCACCAGAGCGGCAGCCTCACGCTGATGCACGCGGCTCTCGCCCTGGCCGTCGTGGAGACGCTCCTTGCCGTAGCCGGACTCTTCGGCGCACTCCTCGGGGAGCAACGGGACATCACCGGGAAGAACGCGGCGTCCCCAGCAGCGAGTGGTAGCGCCCTGCTCCCTCGCGGCCGCAGGGCAGTGGCCGACGGCGGTACGAAGACCGCGACGTTTCGAGCTTGAGGTCAGCGTGACCTCGGAGGACGCTACTCGGACTGTTCGAGCCGGGCGGCCAGCGCCTCACTCGTGGCGGTGAAGGGGGCCTCGGCCCGGTCGAGGATCGCGGGGTCGTGACCCCGGCCATCGTGCACCCAATCGACTGGCACCTGCAGGTTGAGGATCACCTCAGCAAGGTCGACATCGGCTACAGCCTCCTGCGACCCATGACCTTCACTGCAGTCCTCGGCGGCCAGGCGGAGCTCATCAAGAACAACCTGTGGGGAGGAGCCGCTGGAACTGTGCCCGCGAACCTCATCGATGTGCGCGATGTCGCAGATGTGGCAACCCGTCTGATCCTGGGCGGCGAAGCCAGTGGCCCGGTCCGCAGGCCCTACCACCTCACCGGGCCTGGCGGGCTGAGCATGGATGACATCGCGGAGCACCTTTCGCTGGCGATCGGGCGGACGGTGAAGTACACGCATCGAACTCCCGACGAGCAGCGAGCGCTGCTGCTGTCACTCGGGCTGCCCGACCTGGTTGTCGGACTCCTCCTCGGCATCGACGTCGAGGCCTTTGCGTCGGGCGCCAGCACCGAAAGACCTCGACCGTCGAGGACGTTCTTGGGCGGCCGCCCCGCTCCATTCCCGACTGGATCACGGAAAACGCAGGACTCTTCCGGTAACTAGTAGGGCTTGGTCATCTTCACTCGTGAGTGGCGGGTCCGTTCAGGGCAGTGGCCTGCTGGTGGGCGAGCACGGAAGCAACCCACTGGAGAGGTTCGTCTACGGGCGGCGCCGCTCACTGGGCTGTTAGTACCTCAGTGGGCCTCACCATTCCGGCTGGTCAGTTCGCCATTGACGGCGCATCAGCCGCCGACACCGGATGCTCGAGAATGCCCCGCGAAGTCGCTGAACCCGTCGCACAACCCCGCCGATGCCCCGAGAGGACCAACAGGTTCACGCTCGATCCCCTTCAGGAATTCGAGAACCTGTCGGTTTCCGGTCTCCGGCGACAGCATGATCGACGCGGCGATCTGTGACGGCGACATCGTGACCGTACGGCGTCAGGACAGCGCCGACCATGGCGACATCGTCGCTGCGCTCCTGGAAGACGAGGCAACCGTCAAGGTGCTGCGCCGACAGGACGGGCGCGTTTGGCTCATGCCCCGCAATCCGTCGTACGAGCCGATCCCGGGCGACGACGCGCAGATCCTCGGCAAGGTTGTCGGAGTCCTGCGCCTGCTCTGAGAGACGGAAATTCCTTGGAGGCGGACGTGTTGGTTATGCGAAGCTGTCACCCATCGAAGGGGCGTAGCTCAGATGGCCAGAGCGCCGGTCTCCAAAACCGGATGCCGCAGGTTCGATTCCTGCCGCCCCTGCCACGGATCACGGCTCCCAGGTCGTCAGGGCCTCCGCCACCACCCTCGGCCAGCGCCGCGGTGACTCACCAACCGAGATGACCTTACGCATCACGTAGGGACCCGTCTTTAGGCAGGCCCGCGGGGCACGGGCGCCGCGCTGACGCGTCAACCGATCACTTTGCGAGGAGCCGCACTGTCCAACGGGACGGCGCCGGACCTTTGATGTTCGCCGGCAGCAGGGATGATCCGCTCAGGATGCCCGCCAAAGCCGTAGAGTGCGGTCTTCGCCAGATGTGACGATCCGATTGCCCGCCGGATTGAATGCGAGCGAATTGATTCTGCCGCTGTGTCCACGGAGTGCGACGGCGGAGGCAGGATCGGTATCCACGTGCCAAAGCCATAGGACACCGTAGTTGTCGCCGATGGCGAGCTGTGTGGGATCGGTTGTGCTGAAGCCCACGGCGGTCGCCCCATCGATGTCAGATGTCCGGATCAGACTTCCGTCACGGTTCCACACCTGGACCGGGCCCATCGGGCTGACGTAGGCAAGTATGGTGCCGTCGTCGCTGAAGGTGAGGGTGGTGGCCCGACCGTAATCGCCGAAGAACACGGTTTCACCGTTTCCGGTTCCAGGGAGGGCGTGGGTTCTGCCCGAATGGTTCAAAGGATCAAGGTGAACACCATTGTCTTCATCCGCGGTAGCCAGAATCCCTTCACTGTCGAAGGCCAGACCGTGGTTCAGGAATTCACTCGCCGGCTGCGCGTACTGTCCGTACCGGCCGTCGCGCCCGCGCCAGATGTGAAGACCGCCGCTGCCGTCACACGCGGCGAGGATCTGCCCTCCGGGCTGGAAGTCGATTGCCAGGACGTCTGCGTCGTTCTGTTTGTACAACTTCTTCCATGACCGGTCCCGGAAGCTCCACAGGTGCACGGTGCCGTTGTCGGTAGCCACCGCCAGGACGTTGTCACGCTTCCCGTAGGCGATTGCTGTGATCCTGGGTGTACCTGGGTATTTCGTTGGCAGGGTGAGGTGGGAGAGCGGAGACCCGTCGGGGTTCCAGATTCGGACGCTTCCCTTCTCGTCCCCGCTTGCGATGTGGCGCCCGCTGTTCAGCCATACAACCGGTCCCACGTTGGCTCTGTGCCCGCTGAAGATCACCAGGCTCTCGTTCTCGGGCAGGGCGTAGGCGCCGAGCAGGGCTGCTGACGAGGCGGCTCCCGCCGTCAGGACCGTACGACGGCTGACGACCAGTCGACCCGGCGTGCGATCCGTACGGGTGCGGTCAGTGTGCGGAGCCGTACGCGCGGCAAGCGTCTCCTGCAGACGGACATGGCGGAACTGGTACACGCTGCCGGACTGCCGCAGCAGTTCCCGTTCGCGGGCGTCCGCGAGGAACGCCATCAGCCGCCATGGCAGACGTCCCTGAACGGCGAGAAGCAGCCGGGTCACGACGAATCTCGGCCAGGCCCGGGTGAGGAGGACAAGCAGACCGAAGGCCGTCGACGGTAGCAACATGCCCAGACCGAGGATCATCCGGAAATCGTGCCCGAAGTGCTCGAACAAGACGTTCAGATCGTCGTGGGCGAGGCCCCAGGGGTCGAGCGTGCCAGGCCAGCCAGTAATGATCCGGAATGCGAGCCGTCCCGTGAAACCCGCCGCGGTCCAACCGATGAGCCCTGTGGCGCCCACGACCGCTCCGGACACCAGCGCCCCGGTCAAGGAGGAACGGCGGTCCTGGGCGAGGGAGTGCAACGGACCGACCTGCGCCGTCGCTCGGGTCGGCGGCGCGTCGAGCCACTGGTGAGCCGCGAGTGCCAGGCCGACGACGGTCGCCGTGGCGGCACAGAGCATGACCATCTGGAAATAGAACTCGATGGCGACCATGGACCAGAAACTGTCTTCCTGCGAAATCGTAATGACAACTGTGGTACCGGCGACAACAGGCACAACAGAAACGATGGTCAGGACGACACCATTACGGAATCCCTGCCTTAGCCGTGCCCAGGAGTTGCGGATCGCCAGAGACAACCGCCCAGGAGCACGGCCGGGGTAGGCGTAGCACACGACAGTAGCCAGAACAGCGAAGCCACCGCCGATCACCGCACAGAGGGTTGAGATGAACGACACGTCATGCGCGTCACGCCCGTCGCCACCGTAAACCACCGTCACCCACACCGCTGACGCGCTTGTCAGTAGCAGGCCGGCCCCGATCCCGATTGCCGGGACGAACCATCGGGGCAGCAGACGTTCGCTCATCCGCCACCACGCGAGATCACGTTCGCGGTGATCATGCAGATAGCCGGCCAGGAAAGTCAGCCAGTGGCGAGCTTGCTCGGCCGACCATCTGGTCTCGGACTCCGCAGCGGACGGATCGGGAGAATAGGCGGCATCGACAAGCCGGTGTGTCAGGAATTCCTCGATTGCGTATCGGCAGTCGAACCTGGCCGTGTCCAGTAGTTCGGCAGGGTCCGCCCCGTGCTGGTAGACGAGCCGAGCTGTGGAAACCATCAGAGGAGTCGACAGTGCTGCCGCGAGGGGACTGTCCGATTCCGTTCGCAGGTGATCGAAGACCGTGTCCCAGGCGTCCGCGTCCAGGCCGGCGGGCCAGTCCATGTCCCGCAGATAGGCGATGACATCCTCGGGGCTGACCGGCTGGACCTCCACCACTGGTGCCTGCCGGAGCACGGGAGCACCACCGCGGATCAGGTCCTCGTACTCGGCGGCCCGGCAGGTGATCACGATGGGTCTTTCCGCGCCGATGGCCTGATTGACCGTCCGGACGGCGGAACGGCGCGCCGCTTCCGGGATCTCGTCGAGTCCGTCGAGCACAGGCAGCAGGAGCCCGTGATCCAGCAGCAGGCGCGGGATCTCCGCGCGACCGTTGTAGTACGCGGATGCCACGGTTCGTACGATCCAGCCGTCGAGTGACTCGCGGACAGGATCCCAGGAGGAGACCGGCAGCAACACCGGGACCGCACCGCCCTGCTCGCGCTCGGCGAGCATGCCCAGCGTGAGAAGCAGGGCAACGACCGTCTTGCCCGCGCCCGGCTCACCGAGGACGACCAGTCGTCGGTTCGACAGACGCTCGAAACCTTGCGCCAGTTGACGGGTCACTTCGTCGAACCTGCCATCGAAGCGGCCGCTGAGACGCATACGCAGCACTCGTGCGGCATTCACTGCCCCCGCCCTGGAGCTCAACCCTGCTCCGAGCTGGTCGGCGACGTTCCGGGACGTCGCCGACCAGGCCAGCGGCAGCACACGGGGATTACGCAGCCGACGTACCTTCGCCTCCTCCAACCACTGAGCCCTGAGCGTCAGTGCCAGGTTGTCCGCCAGCACTGCGGGATCGGGCGGGCGCGGATCAGGCCGGAAGTAGTCGGCCAGGGCCAGGGCCAGGGACAAAAGGCTTACGAACAGGCCTGCCACACCCGCACGCCCGCTGGCAGTGTTGGTGTCCCCGCTCTTCAGCAGCCATACGGCAAGCACGAGGAACAACATCGCCGTGCCGGCCAACAGGCAGTCGCGGACCAGGCGCTGCCGTGACCGTCGGGAAGGGTGCCATCTCACGATGCCATCGTCGGGTCAGCGCCTTCCGGCGGGCAGACGAATCCCTGGACACAACCCGAAAGCCTTAACGGGCCGTGCCGAAGTAGCGGTCGCCGAAGTCGCCTATGCCGGGCAGCATGTACGCGTGCTCGCTCAGGCCCTCCTCGATGGCGGACGTGACGATCCGTACGCCGGGGTAGCGTTCGCACACCGCGGTGATTCCCTCCGCCACGGTGATGAAGTTGACGAAGACGATGTGCTCCTCCGGCACGCCGAGTCCGCGCAGGACCTCGATGGCGGCGATCGCCGTGCCGCCGGTGGCCAGCATCGGGTCGAGTAAGAGCACGTGACGGTCGGCGATGTCGTCGGGGAGCTTCGTGTAGTACAGGTGCGGTTGCTTGGTCGTCGTGTCCCGCTGGATGAGGACCTTGCCGATCCTGATCCCCGGGACCACCGCGCGCAGTTCGGCCTCCATGCTCTCGCCGGCGCGGATGATCGGCACCCCGCACAGGTTGTCCGCGAAGCGCAGCCCCCGGTAGGTGCTGCCCACGGGCGTGGTGACGTCGTACGGCTCGAAGGGCAGGAGGTTCAGGGCTGCCTCGGTGAGCAGGCGGATGATGCGGCCGGCGTAGAAGACGAAGTCCTCGCGAGATGCGTCGCGGTCGCGGACGGCCGTGTGCAGGGCGCGCAGTTGGTCGGTCTGGGGGAGCAGGTGGACGTTGCGGTCCAGGTACGTCTGAAGGGTGGGGGTGGGGGTGGTGACCGTGGTCGGTGTGGTTGTTGTCGCGGTGGTCATGTTCGGCTCCTCGTACGTAAGTTGGGGGACGGTGGTGGTCATTCGACCGGCGGCTGTTCGAAGGTGGCGGGCAGTTCGGGTGTCGCGGTGAACTGGCCGGCGGCGACTCGGTAGACGGACCGGCCGCCCGTGCGGTGCCACATCTCACGCATCACGTAGACGAGCTTCGGGTTGTGCTCTTCCTCCTCCTCGGCGGCTCGCGCGATGAGCCATTCCCACTCGCGGGCCCAGCGCGGGTCGGTGACGTCGTCCACGGCCGTGTCGACGCCGAAGAGGCTGTCGAGCGCCGTGAGCTTTCCGGGGCCGGCGAAGTGGCCGCGGGAGAACAGGACGCCGAGGATGCCGGTCCAGTAGCACTTCACCGCTTCGGGGCGCTGCTCGGCGGGGAGGGCGTCCGCGATGTGCCGCATGGCGTGCAGCGCGGTCATGAGGTGCAGCAGGAGGAAGTCCCCCGGTTCCGCCAGGTAGAGGAGGGTGACCAGGTAGCCGAGCTGGTCCCAACTGGCGTCGGTGTCCTGGTCGTTGACCCATGCAGGGGTCTCGTAGATCCGGGGGTGGCCCTCGCCGAGCGTCCGGGCGATCCGGTGCTGCAGTCCGGACCTGAGCAGCTCGGGGTGGATGTCGGCCGTCGTGTCGTCGATCAGGTTCTGCACCCAGGCGCCGAGCTCCTGCCGGTTGGCCTCCCAGTAGCGGGCGATGCGCAGCAGCGAGTCCTTGGGCAGCTCCGCGTCGTACGCCTTCGAGACGGTGGCGCGTTCGGGGTGGCAGTCGACGTGGGCGAAGGCCAGGTAGGCGATGCCCTCGATGGCCATCCAGCGGTTGCCGGCGTCCAGTGCCCAGCCCAGATGGATGGTCGCGTGCTGGAGGGCGCCGACCCAGCCGGAGAGCAGGCGGGGCAGATAACGCCGTAGCATCTCCGCCATTCCGAGTTCCTGCTCGCGGTGGTCGAAGAACTCGCAGTAGGCCGCGAAGTCCTGGCGCTTGCCCAGGAGTTGGAGCCAGTTGTCGTCGTCGATGGTCTGCTGCGGCGCCCGGGCCGGTTCGACGGGGCAGCCGTACGGCGTGAGGGTGACGTAGTTGTCGTGGTAGGCCTTGATCCGCTCAGGGGCGATGCCCAGGCCGGCCAGGGCGACGACGGCGTGCTTCACGTGGTTGGTGAGGTGGCCGTTGAACTCGATGTGGTGCGTACGGTCGTTCAGCATGTCCTCGACGAGGCTGCCGACGTGGGTTGCTGTGTCGGGCGATGTGCCGGGCAGTGTGGCGAGGATTCGGTCCACGACCTCGGGGAACGTCTCGGCGACGTGTGTCGGGCGGGCCGCTTCCAGTTCGGCCCGCTGGTGCACTCCGTAGGTGACCGCGACCGAGGCGATACCGGCCGCCTCGGCCATCCGCAGGTCGTGGGTCGTGTCGCCGACCATCACGGCGTGCTCGGGGCGGGCGTCCAGGCGTTCGAGGATCAGTAGTCCGGACTCGGGGTGGGGTTTGGGGTAGGTGACGTCGTCGGCGCCGATCAGGACCGTGAAGTGGTCGCGCAGGCCGGCGGCGGTCAGCAGTGCGTCGGCGCTGGCGTGGAACTTGCTCGTGGCCACCGTCAGGACGACTCCCCTGCGGCGCAGTTCGTCGAGGCCCTCGGCGACGCCGGGGAAGACCAGGGAGCGGGCGCGGGGCAGGATGACCGTGCGGAACGCCTGCTGGTACTGGGCGACGCCCTCGGCGACCCGGGGGTCGTCCTGCGGCACCCCGAGCAGTTTGCCGAACGCCTGCTCGAGCGGCAGGCCGATGGTCGCCCGGACGTCCGCCGGGTCCCGGGGGTCGGCACCCATCGCCTCGAAGGCGACGGCGAACGCCTCCACGATCGCCCGCGGCGAGTCGACGAGCGTACCGTCCAGGTCGAACATCGCCACGCGGGTCACAGTTGTCTCCTGGGGATCGGATCGGGTCTCGGACCGGAGCTGGATTTGGGGCAGGGGCAGCGGCAGTGGGGCTGGCTTCGCCGGGGTCATCGGTTGTCCTCGCGTCGGAGCCGGGCGTGGGCCGCGGCGAGCCTGCCGCCGACCTCGGCGGTGTGGATGAGTACGGCCATGTTGGCCAGCGCGGACCGACCCTCGGTGGCGCGGTCCACGGCACGCATCACGTACTTCGTGACGGCGCCGCCCCGCACCCCGTCGTCGGCGGCGCCGCGCAGGGCCCCGGCGATGGCGGCCTCGATGTCCTGCCCGTCGATCGCGTCCTCCTCCCGGGTGGGGCTGGTGACGAGGACGCCGCCGGGGTTGCCCAGGGCCCAGTGGGTCTCGACGGCACGGGCGATCAGGGCCTCGTCGTCGAGCCGTTGCGGCGCGCGCAGTCCGCTGGAGCGGCAGTAGAAGGCGGGGAAGTCGTCGTAGCCGTACGAGATGACGGGCACGCAGTGGGTCTCCAGGAACTCCATGGTCAGGCCGAGGTCGAGGATCTTCTTCGCGCCGGCGCAGACGACGGCCACCTTCGACCGGGTGAACTGGATCAGGTCCGAGGAGACGTCCATGGTGGTCTCGGCGCCTCGGTGGACGCCGCCGATGCCCGCCGACGAGAAGAAGGCGATCCCGGCGAGTTCCGCCGCGACCAGCGAGGACGCGACGGTGGTGGCTCCCATACCGCCCGAGGCGAGAACGGCCCCGAGGTCCCTGCTGCTCACCTTCGGGATACCCGGCGTGTCCGCGAAGCGCTCGATGTCCGCGTCGGTCATCCCGACCAGGATGCGACCGCCGTCGATGCCGATGGTGGCGGGCACCGAACCGCCGGCACGTACCGCCTCCTCCACCTTGCGGGCGGTGGCCGCGTTGTCGGGGTAGGGGAGGCCGTGGGTGATGACGTTCGACTCCAGGGCCACCACCGGGTCGCCGTCGGCGAGCGCCGCTGCCACCTCGTCGGTGAACACCAGGGGCACCGGACGGTGTCCGCGTCCGTGTCCGTCTCCGTGTCCGCGGGCGGGGAGCGTCATGTGAGAGGTCCTTTGCTGGAGGTCGGGCGGCGATCGGGGCGGTGGAGGTGACGCCGGTCCGGTCAGTAGTTGGGCGTCTTGCGCAGCAGGTCCTGCCGGTCGACGATCTCGGGCACGTAGACCCGCTCGTTCCACACGTCCTGGGTGACGGGTTCGAGTGCGATGGAGACGACATCCTCCTTGCAGCCGAAGGCGTTGCGCACGGCCGCCGTGACCGCGGTGACCAGTTCCCGTTCCTGCTCGTCGGTGATGGGCACCGGGAAGTGTTTGATGTTGATGTGGGGCACTCCGACCTCCTGGAGAACGGCGTGGGCCGGCCGGCCCGGACGCGTGGACGTGATGGCGGCAGCGGTGGTGACGGCCGTAATAGCGGCAGTAGTAACGGCGGTTGTGGCGTCGATCCGGGCGTTGAGGAGCGCGGCGAGTTCGGTGGCGTACGGCTCGCGCAGCAGTTCGTAGTGGCCGGCGCGCAGTTGGTGGACGGCCGGGGGGCGGGTGGAGAAGCCGCCCCCGCGCTCGCTGCGCTCGATGAAGGAGTAGTTGTCGTCGGTCGCCTTGACGAGCGTCATCGGGGCGTCGAGGCGTCGGCCGGTCAGCTCGTCGAACTCGTAGGTGAAGGAGTAGGTCTGGCGGACGACGCCCGTGACGGCTCGTACGAGTTCCTCGCCGAGGCCGGGGAAGCGTGCGGTGACGAAGGCGACGAAGTCGTTCTCGTCCCTCACGGTCCGCAGGGCCTCGTCCAGTGCCGGGCCGCTGACCGTGCCGGCGAAGACCGAGAAGAGAATGGCGAGGAAGGCACGGTCGCCGAAGTCCGCGCGGTGGCCCGCTCCTTGGGCGTCCTGGGGCCGCAGCCGGGGCTGGCCGGGGGCGACGAGGAACAGGTGCTCCACCCGCTCGCCCGCCTGCTCCAGCTGGAAGGCCGCCTCGAAGGCGACCCGGGCGCCGAACGAGTAGCCGCACAGGAGGTAGGGGCCGTGCGGCTGGATCTCCCGGATCGCCTCGACGTCGGCGGTCGCCATCTCGCGGACGGTGGCGTACGGGACCTCGCCGCTGTTGATGCCGTACGCCTGCACCCCGTGGACGGGCCGGTCGGTGCCCAGGGCGGTGGCCAACGGGCGCAGGTTCATGGGGTAGCCGCCGAGGCCGGGCCAGCAGTGCAGGGGGGTGCCGGCGCCCTCGGGCTGGAGCGGCACCAGCCGGGTCAGCGGCGCGGACGTCTCGGCGTCGAGGCGGGCGGCGAGCTTCTCGACGGTCGGGGCCTCGAAGAGCACCTGGAGCGGCATCGTCCGGCCGAAGTCCGCGTTCAGTCGGCCGACGAGGGCCACTGCCAGCAGGGAGTTGCCGCCCAGCTCGAAGAAGTCGTCGACGACGGAGACCTGTTCGCGCTTGAGCACGGTCTGCCAGACATCGCGGACCCGGCGCTCGGAGCGGGTGCGGGGGGCGACGAACGCCCGTCCGGACAGGGCCAGTTCGGTCTGCTGGGATGCTTCGAGCGCCTTGTTGTCGATCTTCCCGTTGGCGGTGAGCGGCAGCTGGTCCAGGACGACGATCCGGTTGGGCAGCATGTAGCGGGGCAGCAGTCCGGCCAGATCCTCCTTGATCAGCTCGGCCGGCCCCTGCATGTGCACCGAGTCCTCCTTCATGTCCTCGCCGCGCAACTGCTCTTCGCTGACCCGCCCGCCCACGAAGAAGTACGACGGTCCGGTGGGCAGTCCGCAGTCGGTGAGGATCCTGCTCAACTGCTTGGCCGAGGGCAGGTCGTTGCCGGACTTGGAGCTGTAGCCCGAGGACATGAAGCCGAGGCCCAGGTCGTTCATCTGGAGGCGCTGGAGTTTGCGGCCCAGGTCGAGGTACTGCCGCCAGGAGTCGGGGCTGGTGGCGACGAGGCTGACACCGAAACCGGCGCGTTCGTGGACCCGCTGGTTGATGGCGATGACGTGCTTCTTGGCCACCAGGTCGTCGGAGATGCGTACGAGGCTGCCGGCGGTGTACCGGTACTGGCCGGCCGGGAGACCCTCGACGCGGTCGGCGTGGGCCTGGACGTAGATGTCGTAGCCGGCTGTGCCGTTGGCGGGCCCGGTGTCCCCGTCGGTTCCGCCGGTTCCGTGGTTCTCGGCGGCGTCGCTGGGCAGGAGTTCGAACGTGCCGAGGTAGTGGTCCTCCTCGGCGCAGTCGAGACGGTCCTTGACGGCGGGCCGGTACTCCGTGGCCGCGATGCCGAGGCCGTGGGCAGGCAGGATCTCCTCGAACAGGCCGACCATGTGCCCGGCCTCGATCTCCAGGACCTCACGGATGTTGTTGCGGTAGACCGGCTCGATCGCCCGGTGCTTGCCGAGGAAGTGGACTCTCGCACGGGGAGTCCGGAGCGTATCCGTGTTCGTTGCTGTGCCCGTGTCCGGGAGGGCCGGGCCGACGAGCACCAGGTGGTGGTGGAGCGGGTGGTAGTAGTACAGGCCCGCGGGTATCCCGCCCACGCCGTCGAGTTCGAGGTACAGCTGCGTGGCGTAGAGGGAGCCGGGTGAGGCGTAGGCGTACTTGGGCAGCAGCCGCTGGTCGCTGACGTGGCGGCCGAAGTTCCGCAGGAGCGCGCCGAGTTCGGCCCGGGTCAGGTCGGCGAGGTCGCGCGCGGGGTGCTGCGGCCCGGTGCGGGGGCCCAGGAGTCGCAGGATGTCGTCCCGGCCGACGGTCCCGCCCTCGTAGAAACGGTACGTCTTGCGGGCGAAGGCTCGGGCGCGCTGCTCGGAGGTCGCCTCGACGCCGGGGAGTTCGACCACGGACCGGCCGTCGAGTTCGTCGGCGTCACGGCAGCCGGAGTGCGCCAGTTGGGCCCTGACCTGGAGCCTGCTGCGCTTGGACTGGTGGTGCGAGCCGTGGTTGCCCTGGTCCATCACGGCGGCTTCCTTGGGGTTGAGCTCGACGAAGGCCACCAGGTTCTGGAACCCGGTGGCATCGTTGTCGTGCAGCAGGACGGCCGCGCCGCGGACCCAGTCGTGGGTCTCGATCGTCTGGCGGATCTCGTCGAGCTCGACCCGGTAGCCGCGCAGCTTGACCTGGTTGTCGGCGCGGCCGACGAACTGGACCGTGCTGTCGGCGTTGAAGTGGGCCAGATCGCCGGTGCGGTAGAGGCGGGCTCCGGGGGTGGTGGAGAAGGGGTCGTCCACGAACCGGTCGGCCGTGAGGTCCAGGCGGCCGAGGTAGCCGCGGGCCACCTGGATCCCGCCGATGTGCAGTTCGCCGATCTCGCCGATCGCGACCGGCTTCCCCTGCGGGTCCAGGATGTGGAAGGTGGTGCCGCTCACGGGCGTACCCACCGGCATGGTGCGCGGTCCGTCGTCCACAGCCGCACGGTCCACGACGAAGGCCGAGGCGTTGATGGTGCACTCGGTGGGGCCGTACAGGTTGACCAGCCGGGCCGTCGGCATCGCGTCGAGGCACTGGGCGGCGAGGCTTCGGGAGAGCGCCTCACCGCCGCTGAATATGTTGCGCAGGGAGTGGCAGGAGGAGAGGTTCTCGGTGTCGATGAGCGCCTGGAGGAGGGTGGGGACGCACTGCAGGGTGGTCACGCCGTGCCGCTTGATGGTGGCGATGATCGCCTCGGGGTCGCGGTAGACGCCGGGGGCACCCATCACCACGGTGCTTCCGCAGGCGGGGGCGAGGATCTCCCACTGCGCCGCGTCGAAGCTCATGGGGGTCTTCTGGAGGATGATCTCGCCGGCGTCGATGCCGAGGTCGGTGTGCAGCCAGCGCATCTGGTTGACGATGCTCCGGTGCTCGACCATCACGCCCTTCGGCTTTCCGGTACTGCCGGAGGTGTAGATGACGTAGGCGAGATCCTCGGGCCGGGGATTTTCCTCAGTCCTGCTGTTTTTGTTTTCGCTCCCACTCTTTTCACTCCCGCCCTTTTCGTTCCCGCCTTTTCCGTTCACTTCCTGCGACTGGAAAACCTCGTCGAGGGTGACGGCCCGAACTCCTGCGGGTGACAGTTCCTGAAGGGCGGGCCGGAGTAATTCCTGAGTGAGGACTATCTCCACTCCGGCATCCGCCATCATGTACGCGATGCGCTCTCCGGGGTATTCCGGGGAGAGCGGTACGTAGGAGCCGCCGGCCCACAGGATTCCCCACACGGTCGTCATCAGGTCGAGCGACGGTTCCATGAACACGCCGACGCGACTGCCCCGGGTCACGCCCGCCTGCCTCAGGAACGCACCCAACTCCTGCCCTTGGTCCATGAGCTGCGAGAACGTCAGGCTCTCGGCCTCGTGGACCACGGCGATCCGGTCCGGTGCGAGGAGTGTCTGTTCGGCGAGGAGGTCGGTCAGGCTGGTGGCGGCGAGACGAGTACGGGACATTGCATCTGTGCTCATTTGTTTCCCTTTTCCGCATGATTGAAGAACGGCGCGCTTTTGCGCATGGGGGCGCGCCGTCTCGAACAATGGTTTTTCTGGTGCGGGTTTTGGAATTTCTCGCCGACCGGCCGTTAATTGGATGGCGGGTTCGGCAGTTGCTCGTTCTTTCGTTCTTTGGTTCTTTGTGTTTCCGGTTTCTGCTTACTCGTTTAAATCTACGAGCATTGTCGCTGTATAGTCAATGGAATCGATTGATTCGATTCAACTTGTTTGGCGATTCAGCCGATCTGGCGATTCCGGCCGGCCAGCAGGCCCGCCGCGATCTGTACCAGGGTCAGCAGCAGAACGAAGCTCAGGGGCAGTCGCCAGCCGTCCGAGTGGTCGTAGAGAACGCCCACGACGACGGGCCCGGGGATCGACAGCAGATACCCGAAGCCCTGGACGAAGCCGGAGAGCCGGACGACGGAGGCGCCGTCCCGGCCGCGCATGCCGATCATCGTCAGGGCCAGTGGGAAGGAGCAGTTGGCCACGCCCAGCAGGAACGCCCAGAGCCAGGGCATGGATGCCGGATCGGCCCACAGGCCCGTGAATCCGGCCAGGCCGCACACGCCGATCGCCGCCGCGATCCCGCTCTGGTGCCGCAGCTTCCCGGCCAGGGCCGACAGGGCGAAGGAGAGGGGTACGCCGAGCAGTGAGGTGCCCGAGAAGAGCAGGCCCGCGGTCTGGGCGGAGAGGCCGGAGTCGCGGAAGATCTGGGGCAGCCAGCCGATGATGATGTAGGCGGAGCTCGCCTGCAGTCCGAAGTAGGCGGTGAGCGCCCAGGCGGTGGGATCCCGGGAGAGCGGGCGCCGGGGCGGAGGCTGCTGCGGGGCGTCCGCGTCCACCGGGTCCGGTCCCGGTGGTGGCCGGCGGCGGGCCAGGGCCAGCCAGGGAGGCACGGCCATGGCGGCCAGCACCGACCAGGCTCCGAGGCCGTACCGCCAGTCGCCGCCGAACGCCTCGGTCAGCGGGACGGTCACGGCGGCGGCGGACGAGGCGCCCGCGTTCAGCGCCATGGAGTACAGGCCGGTCATCGCGCCCACCCGGTCGGGGAAGCGCTCCTTGACGACGGCCGGCAGCAGCACGTTGGCGATGGCGATGCCGGCGAGCGACAGGGCGGTCAGTACGACGAACAGGCCGGGGTCGGTGGCGAACGGCCGGAGTGCGAGCCCGGCCGTCAGCACCACACCGGCGGCGGCGATGGCGCCTGCCGCGCCGTAGCGCCGGGCGAGAGCCGGGGCCGTGGAGCCGATCAGGGCGAAACAGGCGGCGGGGATCGAGGTGAGGACGCCGCTCGTCGTGCCGCTCATGGACAGGCTGTCGCGCACCTCTTCGAGGACCGGCCCGAGGCTGGTGACCCCCGGCCGCAGGTTCAGTGCCGCGAGTACGAGCGCCGCAACCGCCAGGCGGCGTGTGTTCCGGGGGGTGCTGCGGGGTCGGGGGGTGTCCCGGGGGTCGCTGTGGACGGCGTTCGGAGAGCTGTGCGGGTCGGGGTGCGAGGCGGGCCTGTTGGACTCACTCTTCGGCATAGGCCCCATCGTAGACTCATCCCATGACTCGATGTCTAGTGGTTTGTAGATAGAGTCATGGGATGAGTCGATGAATCGGTGACTCGATGAGTCTCAGGGGGGTTCATTGGGTGAGAATCGACGTAGTCTGAGAGGATGACTATGGATCCCGTTCGCCGCCAAGCGCTTTCCGACCAGGTGATCACCCGGTTGCGGCGGCAGATCACCTCCGGCGCCTGGCCCGTGGGCTCGCGCATCCCGACCGAGACGGAGCTGGTCGAACAGCTCGGCGTGGCTCGGAACACGGTGCGTGAGGCGGTCCGAGCCCTGGCACACACCGGCCTGCTGGAGATCCGGCACGGCTCGGGGTCGTATGTGCAGGCGACCAGTGAACTCGCCGGCATGATGCGGACCCGCTTCGAGAAGGCCCGGCGGGAGGACATCACCGACGTCCGCAGCGCCCTGGAGATCCGCGCGGCGCGGCTGGCCTGTGCCCGCCGTACCCCGGACGACCTGGAGCGGCTCGAACTCCTGCTGCAGCAACGGCAGGAGGCCTGGTCGGCCGGGGACCGGGTCGGTTTCGCGAACGCCGACGTGGCTTTCCATCTGGCCGTCGTCACGGCGTCCCACAACACCGTGCTGGCCGACTTGCACGCGGACCTGGGCGAGGTGATCCGGGACTCGCTCCTCGACCACTTCGGCGAGACCCTGCGCCCCGAGCAGTTCCAGGACCACGCCCGCCTCGTCGAGGCGATCCGCGAACGAGACAGCGACCGGGCGGCGTACGAGTCCGGCTCCTACATGGACTGCGCTCCCGCGGAGAAGTACGAGTGAGGGTGGCTCCCTTGCCTGTGCGGGCATGACGAAGGGGGCGCCCAGTGACCAGCACCGGGCGCCCCCTTCGTCGTACGGGAGAAGGTCAGAGCTTCTCGATCACGTAGTCGACGCACTTCGTCAGCGCCTCGACGTCCGCCGGGTCGATCGCCGGGAACATCGCCACGCGGAGCTGGTTGCGGCCGAGCTTGCGGTAGGGCTCGGTGTCGACGATGCCGTTGGCGCGCAGGACCTTGGCGACGGCGGCGGCGTCGATCTCGTCCGCGAAGTCGATCGTGCCGATGACCTGCGAGCGCTTCGCCGGGTCGGTGACGAACGGGTTCGCGTACTTGACGTCCTCGGCCCAGCCGTACAGCGCCTGCGCCGAGGTGGCCGTGCGGCGGACCGCCCAGTCGAGGCCGCCTTGGCCGTTGATCCACTCGAGCTGCTCGTTGAGGAGGAACAGGGTGGCGAGGGCCGGGGTGTTGTACGTCTGGTTCTTGCGCGAGTTGTCGATCGCCGTGGGGAGCGAGAAGAACTCCGGGACGTGACGGCCGGACGCGTGGATGCGCTCGGCGCGCTCGATCGCGGCCGGGGAGAACGCGGCGAGCCAGAGGCCGCCGTCCGCCGCGAAGGACTTCTGCGGGGCGAAGTAGTAGACGTCGGTCTCGGCGATGTCGACCGGCAGGCCGCCGGCGCCGGACGTCGCGTCCACCAGGACGAGGGAGCCCTCGTCGGCACCCGGTACGCGCTTGATGGGGGCGGCGACACCGGTGGACGTCTCGTTGTGCGTGTAGGCGTAGACGTCGACGCCCGCCTCGGCCCGCGGGTCCGGGTGGGTGCCCGGGTCCGAGGAGATGACGGTCGGGTCGGCGAGCCAGGGAGCGAGCTTGGCGGCCTTCGCGAACTTCGAGCTGAACTCACCGAAGGTGAGGTGCTGCGACTTGTTCTCGATCAGGCCGTGCGTCGCGACGTCCCAGAACGCGGTCGAGCCGCCGTTGCCGAGGACGACCTCGTAGCCGTCGGGGAGCTGGAACAGCGCGGAGATGCCCTCGCGTACCTTGCCGACCAGGTTCTTGACCGGGGCCTGGCGGTGGGAGGTACCGAGGAGGGAGCTACCGGTGGCGGCCAGCGCGTCCAGCGCTTCCGTCCGCACCTTGGAGGGGCCCGCGCCGAAACGTCCGTCGGCGGGCTTGATGTCAGCGGGAATCTGGATCTCAGCCACGGGGGGAGCGTAGCCCTTCCGGGAAACGTGGCGGAAACGTGGTCCGTCCGGTGAGACGCGCTCCGCGGGTTTGGCGGGGGTTGGGGGGCGTCGTTTCTGGGGGCTGTGCCCCCAGGCCCCCCTTCGGCCCTGAACGGGCCTTGTCCGCAAGCGCCGGACGGGCTGGAAATGCGGGCCGGTGCTGGAGATAAGAGCGTCAGTGTGTTGGCGGGTCCAGTGCCGGTGTCGGGGTGAAGCGGACCGGGAGTTGGGTCAGGCCCCGTAGCCAGGGGGACGGGCGGCGGGTCAGGGTTTCGGGTGGGACCGCCAGGTCGATGTCGGGGAGGCGGTCCAGGACGACCTCGATGCCCGTCCTCGCGATGACCTCCGCGACCTCCTGCGCCGGGAAAGGGCACCTGTGTTCGCCGTGGCCGAAGGAGAAGTGGGCGTTGTTGCCGCCGGTGAGGGCGGAGCCGTCGGTACGGACCTGGGGGTCGGAGTTGGCGCCCTGCAGGCCGAGGAGGAGCAGGTCACCCGTACGGATGTGCCGGCCGCCCAGACGGGTGTCGCGGGACGCCCAGCGGCCCGGCATGGTCTGGACGGGCGCGTCCTCCCACAGGACCTCGTTCATCGCCTCGGCGACACTGCTGCGACCACCGAAGAGCGAGGCCGCGAACCGCTCGTCCGTGAGCATCAGACGCAGCGAGTTGCCCATCCAGTCGGCGGTGGGGTCGTTCCCGGCCGCGACCATGATCATCAGGTCGTGTGCGACCTCCTCGTCCGTGAAGCCGTACGGGTTCGCGAGCATCCGCGAGACCACGTCGTCCGAGGGTCGCATCCTACGGGCGGCCAGCAGCCGGCCCATCGACTCGACCAGGTGCCGTTGGCCCGCCATGCCGGTCTCCTGCCCGCCGGTCATGGCGAGCGCGGCGGAGACCAGGGCGGGCCCGTCCTCGTCGGGGAAACCGAAGAGACGGGCCATGACGCGTACGGGCAACCGCATCGCGTACTCCTGGACGAGGTCCGCCTCGCCCCGGGCGCAGATCGAGTCGATCAGCTCGTCCGCGAACTTCTCGGTGTACGACCGCAGTTCGACCGGGTCGGCTTCCTCCAGCGCACCGCTGATCATCGCGGCGCGCTCACGGTGGCGTTCGCCCACGGTGTAGAGGATCGAGGGCTGTCCGCGGCCGATCATCGGCAGATGCGGCCAGTCGGCGGGGATCCTCTCCCACTGGTTCCACAACTCCGAGTCCCGGCTGAACAGCACCGAATCGCCGGTGACTTGATGCAGCTCGCGGTAGCCGAGCACCAGCCACGCGGGTACGTCCCCGTCGAGCAGCACCGGCGTCACCGGACCGTGGTCGCGCCGCATCTCCCGGTACACCTGGTCGGGTTCGGCCCGCAGCCGGTGGCCGTTGAGGGGGACATGGGCGGCGGTCACCGGGGCAACTCCTTGTGATGTGCGTTGCGATGTGCGGGCACTTGGCCGTCGTGCGAATGCACGTGTGTGGGTGTGGGTTTGGGTGACTGGGACTGCGCGCGTCGGTAGCGGTGTTTCGCGTGTTCCACGAGGGCGATCAGCACCCGCTTGCTCGAATTCCGGGCGCGCGCGTCGCAGTGTACGAGCGGTACGTCGGGGTCGAGGTCGAGCGCGTCCCGGATGGCCTGCGGGGCGAAGTCCTGGCCGCCGAAGTCGTTGCGGGCCACGACGAACGGGGTGCCGTGCTGTTCGAGGCGGTCGATGGCGTACCAGGAGTCGTCGAGGCGGCGGGTGTCGACGAGGACGACCGCACCGAGCGCGCCGGCGAACAGCCGGTCCCAGAGGAACCAGAAGCGTTCCTGGCCCGGCGCCCCGAACAGGTACAGCACGTTGTGGGCGTCGAGCGTGATGCGGCCGAAGTCGAAGGCGACGGTCGTGGCCTTCTTGTCGCGCACCGCGCTGACGTCGTCGACGCTCTCACCGGCCCGCGTCATCGTCTCCTCGGTGCTGAGGGGACGTATCTCGCTGACCGACCGCACGAGCGTCGTCTTGCCGACGCCGAAACCGCCGACGATCACGATCTTCAGGCCGTTGTCGGCGGAGGCACGCAGGGGCGGACGCGGGTCGACTTCCACGCGGTTGCCCACGGCATCGGGTGTGGCGTTGCCTGTGGTGTTGCCCGTGCGGTCAGAGGTTGCGGAGTCCAACGAGCACCTGCTCCAGGATGTCGGGGTCGGTGATGGCGGTCCGGCGCGGATGGCGGGCGCTGACGCGGCCCGCGGCCAGGAGGTCGGCGAGCAGGACCCTGGTGATGCCCACCGGCAGCCGCAGCACGGCGGCGACCTCCACCACCGCCGTGGGACGCTCGGCGAGCCGCAGGATCGCGGCGTGCTCGGACTGCATCCCCGGCACCGGACCGGACTCGGCGACCACCAGCGTCACCAGGTCGAACGGGTTGTCGGGAGCGGCGCGGCTGCGGCCTCCGGTGAGTGTGTAGAGCCGGTCCGGAGAATCGTCCCTTCCCGGACGGTTCCCGGGTTGTCCCCCCGGACCATTCATGCCGTACGCGGCTGAGTCGCATGGGGCTGTGTCATACGGGGCTGTGTCGTACGGGGCTGGGCGCGCAGGTGTTCCCCGAGCTGCTCGACGAGTTCGCTCATGTTGTGGCCGACGAGCCCGGTGTCCGCGTCCTCGGTGGTGACGACGGCCAGGTGCGCGCCCTGGCCCGCCTCGACGATGAACAGCACCCCGCCGTAGAACTCCGTCATCGCGGTACGCACCCCTCCGCTGCCGTCCCCGAACTCCACGGACGCGCCGTGCGACAGCGACTGGATACCGGCGGCGATCGCGGCGAGCTGGTCCGCCTGGTCGACGGACAACTCCGGCGTACGGCACAGTTTCAGGCCGTCCCGGGACAGCACGAGCGCGTGCCGGGCACCCGGGGTGCGCTCCAGGAGGCCCTCGATGAGCCAGGTCAGCTTCTCGTCGGCGGTCGTCGGTCCGGGGCCGAGGCCAGTGCCGGTCATGGGGTGGGGTCGCCTTCCGGGTGGGAGGTGGTGGGGGGTGAGCTGGCGGGCGGTACGGAGGCGGCTTCCGCCGGGGTCGAGGGGGCCTGCGCGGGGGCTGCGGACGGCGCGTGCGGCTCCGGGCTGGTGCTGCCCTGGAGAGCCGCCTGATCGGGCACGCTGCCGCGCACGGCCTGCCGGAAGGTCCCGAAGCGGGCCACACGCTCGCGCGTGTCGTCAGGGTCGGGCGGCGCGAGAGGGATGGAGAACCTCGACTCGTCGGCCGGTGCGGCCCCCCGGGCGCGTTCGGCCGCGGCGAGCGTACGTCCCCGGCGCCGCTGCGGCAGCCCGTCGGAGGCCACCTCCGCGGTGAGGCTCTCCCCCTGCTCCGGCTGCTCCGGGGCGTGGTCGGGGGACTCGTGCGTCGGTACGGGGTCCGGGTCCAGGTCGCTGACGGCGGCGCGGGCGGCCGTGTACGACTGGTCCGCGTACGGTTCCTGGGCCCGCTGCTCCGCGTACGGCCGTTCCTCGTACGGCCGTTCCTCGTAAGGCCGTTCCGCGTACGGTTCCTGGGGCCGGGACTGGTCCGAGTGGGGTTCCTGTGTGGAGGGACGGTCCGCGTAGGACCCCTGAGCGCGGGCCTGGTCCGCGTACAGCTCTTCGGGGTACGGCCATTCCGCGTGGCCCTCCTCCGCGTACGACACCGGCGGTTGCTGTCCCCGTCCGTGTCCCTGTCCCCATCCCTGTTCCTGCCACTGTTCCTCGTTCTCGGAACGGGCTTCCCAGGGTTCGCCGGGAGTGGGTGCGGGGGCCGCGGGTGCCTCCGGTACGGGCGATGTCACTCGCGTCGGAGGCGTCGGAGGTGTCGGCAGCGGTGGGGCCACGACCGCGTCCCCGGCCAGGATGTCCTGCGGGATGAGCACCAGCACGCCGGTGCCCCCGCGCGCGGACGGGCGGAAGGAGATCCTGAGGCCGTACTTGCGGGCCAGCCTGCCGACGACGGAGAGGCCCAGGCGGGTGCCGGTGAGGCCGCCGAGCCCGATGCCGTCGGGGTTCCGCCCGCCTCCCTTGGTGTCGTTGCTGCCGTCCTCCCCGGAGACGGCTCGTTCGGCGCGGCGCAGCTGCACGTCGCTCATGACCAGGCCGCTGTCCTCCACGGAGACGATGATCCCGGCGGGGACCTCCTCGACGTACACATGGACCTCTGCGGTCGGCGGCGAGAAGTTCGCGGCGTTGTCGAGGAGTTCGGCCAGCGCGTGCATGACGCCCTCGGCGGCGTGTCCGGCGACGGCGGCGGCGCTGGCGGAGTGCACGCGCACGCGCTGGTACCCGCTGATGCGGCCCATCGCGCCGCGCAGGATCGACTCCATGACGATCGGACGGGCCCAGCGGCGGCCCGAACGGGCGCCCGAGAGGACGGCGACGGAGTCGGCGAGGCGGCCCGCCTGGGCGGTGCGGTGGTCGAGGTGGAGGAGGTCGGCGAGGACGTCCTCGTCGGTGTGCCGGTCCTCCATGGCACGCAGGTCGGCGAGGGTGCTCGTGGCCAGCGCCTGCATCCGCCCGGCCGCGTTGGCGGTGGCCGCGAGGGCCGCCGCCCGCTCCTGGTTGGCCCGGCGCAGCTCTTCGGTCAGGCGGGCGACGTCCTCGGTGAGCAGGGTGATCTCGTGGGCCTTCGCCTGCTGGAGGCGGGTGAACTCCTGGGCCGAGGCCTCGTGGAGGCGGACGCGTTCACGGACGAGGTCGGCGGACACGCGCGCGCGTTCCCGTTCCAGATCGGCGGTCAGTCCGGCCCGTACCTGGTTCAGCTCCTCGGAGAGGCGCGCGCGGTCGTGCAGCAGACGGCCGGCGTCGTCGCTGACGGCCGTGAGCCGACGCCGCGCCAGACGGGCGGACCGCAGGCCGTGGGCGGCCACGGTGACGGCCGCGCACAGCAGCAGCGCGGCGCCGGCTCCGCCCAGCGCGAGCGGGACGCGCGCCTCGTTCGACGCCCGGGAGACCGCGCCGGCCACCGCGAGGGCGGCGAGTACGGCGGTGAGCAGCGGGGCGGGCAGGAGGGCACGGTAGGCGGGGCGTTCGCCTGGCTGGCGGGGCGCGGTCATGAAGCGGTCCTCGGTCGATTCCTCGGCGGTGTGCCCGGCTGCGTCCTCCGTGCTGCTGCCTGGGCCAAGGGGCCCTGCGGGGTGGCTGTGCAATCCGTTTGTGAGCGAGTTGTGACTGATGGTGCTCAACTTGCCGTAACTATAGGGGAGTTAGTGAGCGAGTTTGAGGTGTTTCGGCTCGGTCCCCACAAACCGTCCACGTTTCGCCGGGCGCTCGGACGGTCACTGTCAGTGGTGGGATGCATGCTGGGGTCATGACGGATCTTCGGCCGCTGGAGGCGGAACTGCGGAAGGCCGTCCGGGGCGAGGTCGGTTTCGACGCCATGTCCCGGGCGCTGACCACCATGGACGCGTCGAACTACCGGCGCGTGCCGCTGGGCGTGGTCGCCCCGCGCGACGCGGACGACGTGGCGGCGGCCCTCGCCGTCTGCCGAGCGCACGGGGTGCCGGTCGTGGCGCGCGGCGGGGGCACGTCGATCGCCGGCCAGGCGACGGGCACGGGGGTCGTTCTGGACTTCACGCGGCATATGGGCCACCTCCTCTCCCTCAACCACGAGGAACGGACGGCTGTTGTTCAGCCAGGGCTGGTTCTCGACCGTCTCCAGGAGGCCGCCGCCCCGCACGGTCTGCGTTTCGGCCCCGACCCGTCGACCCACGGCCGCTGCACGCTCGGCGGCATGATCGGCAACAACTCCTGCGGCCCGCACTCCGTCGCCTGGGGCACGACGGCGGACAGTGTGCGCGAGCTGACGGTGATCCGCGCGCGCGGCGACCGCCTCCGCCTGGGACAGGGCTGGTCAGGCGCCCCTGAGGGCCTGCGACAGCTGGCGGAGGGCGAGTTGGCCCGCCTGCGTACGGGCTTCCCGGACCTGCCGCGCCGTATCTCCGGGTACGCGCTGGACGCGCTGCTGCCCGAGAAGGGCGCGGACGTCGCCCGCTCCTTCTGCGGCTCGGAAGGCACCCTGGGCATCGTCACGGAGGCGGTCGTCCGGCTGGTCGAGGCCCCGCGCGCGCGTGCGCTGGCCGTGCTGGCGTACGCGGACGAGAGCGGCGCGGCGGACGCGGCGGCGGGCCTGCTGCCGTACGGCCCGCTGACGGTCGAGGGCATGGCCGCCGACCTGGTCCGCACCCCCACCGAACTGCCCCGGGGCGGCGCCTGGCTGTTCGTGGAGACGGGCGGCGCGAACCCGGCGGAGGCACGCGCGCGTGCGGACACGATCGTGCGCGCGGCGGACGTCGCAGACGCCCTCGTGGTGTCCGACCCGGCCGGCCAACGAGCCCTGTGGCGCATCCGGGAGGACGCGAGCGGCACGGCGACGAGGATGCCGGACGGCACGGAGGCCTGGCCCGGCTGGGAGGACTGCGCGGTACCCCCGCCCCGACTGGGCGCCTACCTGCGGGACTTCAGGCGGCTCCTCGCGGACCATGGTCTGCGCGGCACGCCGTACGGCCACTTCGGCGACGGCTGCATCCACGTACGCATCGACTTCGACCTCCTGACCGCGCCGGGTGTGGCACGCTTCCGCCGCTTCTCGGAGGACCTGGCGGAGCTGGTGGTGTCGCACGGCGGCTCCCTGTCCGGCGAACACGGCGACGGCCAGGCCCGCGCGGAACTGCTCCCGAAGATGTACGCCCCCGAGGTGATCGCCCTCTTCGAGCGCACGAAGGCCCTCTGGGACCCGGACGACCTCCTGAACCCCGGCATGCTGGTCCGCCCCGCCCGCCTGGACGAGAACCTCCGCTTCGCGGTCCTCCCCCGCGAGCCGGTGGACGTGGCCTTCGGCTACCCGGCGGACGGCGGGAACTTCTCGGCGGCCGTCAGCAGGTGCGTGGGGGTGGCGAAGTGCCGTACGCCTGCGGTCGGCAAGGGGAGTGCAGGGGGCTCGGACGTGATGTGCCCGTCCTTCCGGGTGACGGGCGAGGAGGCGCACTCCACGCGCGGACGGGCCCGGCTGCTGCACGAGATGCTCGCGGGCGAGGTGATCACGGACGGCTGGCGCTCGGGGGAGGTCCGCGAGGCGCTTGACCTGTGCCTCTCCTGCAAGGGCTGCCGCTCGGACTGTCCGGTCGAGGTCGACATGGCCACGTACAAGGCGGAGTTCCTCCACCACCACTGGGCAGGCCGTCTGCGCCCGGCGGCCCACTACGCGATGGGGTGGCTGCCGGTATGGCTGGGGGCGGTCGCCCGCACGCGCACGGCGCGGCTGGTCAACTCCCTGAGCCGGGTAGGGGTGTTGGCGGCGATGGCGAAACGGCTGGGGGGAATCGCGCCCGAGCGGGAGCTCCCGACGGTGGCGGCGCAGACGTTCAGCCGGTGGTGGTGGGGGAGGCGGAAGACCGCAGGGGACAGCGGGCGTCGGCAGGCGGTCGTCCTCTGGCCCGACACGTTCACCGAGCACCTGACCCCGTCGGTGGGACAGGCGGCCGTACGGGTACTGGAGACGGCGGGCCTGAAGGTAACCCTGCCGCCGACCGGACGCACCCGCGCCCGCACCTCTCCCCGGGTCTGCTGCGGCCTGACGTACATCTCGACAGGCCAACTGGACCGGGCCCGCGCGGTGTTGCGCCGCACGCTCGACCTGATGGAACCGGTCCTGGACGCGGGCACCCCGGTGACGGTCCTGGAACCGAGCTGCGCGGCAGCCCTCCGCACGGACCTCCCCGAGCTGCTGCACAACGACCCACGCGCGCGACGCCTCGCCGACGCGGTCCTCACCTTCGCGGAGACCCTGGAACACCACGCCCCCGACTGGACCCCGCCCCGCGTGGACCGCCCGGCGACCGGCCAGACCCACTGCCACCAGCACGCGGTACTGGGCGACGCGGCGGACCGCCGACTGCGCGAGGCAGCGGGCCTGACGGGCGAACTGACGGGCGGCTGCTGCGGCCTGGCCGGCAACTTCGGCTTCGAGAAGGGCCACTACGAGGTGTCGAAGGCCTGCGCGGAGGAACGCCTGCTGCCGGCGGTACGGGAAGCGCGCGAGGGCACGGTGATCCTGGCGGACGGCTTCTCGTGCCGGACACAACTGCAGCAGCTGGCGGGGGTGCGGGGGCGCCATCTGGCGGAGGTACTGGCGGAGAAACTGGATCTGGACCCGGAAGTGGACCCGGGAGCGGAACTGGAAGGGGATGCGACATGAGCGGGGCCGAGTTGAACCGGGTGGCCGTCCTCTCCGACATCCACGGGGTGCTCCCAGCCCTGGAGGCGGTGCTCGCCGAGCCCGAGGTGGCCGCCGCGGAGCGGATCGTACTGACGGGGGACATCACGGCGGGCCCCCAGCCCGCCGAGGTTCTCGCTCTCCTCCGGGACCAGGGCGACCGGGTGCTGTGGATCGCCGGGAACGCGGACCGGGAACTGGTCGAGTACCGACAAGGGGAGCGGACGTCGATCCCGGATCCGATAGCCCCCTTCGCGGCAGCCCAACTCACGGACGACCAGGTCGAGTTCCTGGCGGCCCTCCCCACCTCGCTCACCCTCCCCGTCCGTGGACTCGGCGATGTCCTCTTCTGCCACGCCACACCCCGCGACGACGAGGAGATCGTCCTGGTCGACTCCCGCCCCGACCGCTGGACGGAGGTCTTCGCGGACGTCCCCGAGACGGTCCGCACGGTGGTCTGCGGTCACACCCACATGCCGTACGTCCGCCTTGCCCACGGCCGTCTGGTCGTCAACCCCGGCAGCATCGGCATGCCGTACGGCCGCCCGGGCGCCCACTGGTGCCTCCTCGGCCCCGGCACCGACCTGCGCGTGACGCGGTACGACATCCCGGCCGCGATCACCCGCCTCGTCGCGGAGTGCGCGTACCCGGAGATCGCCGAGTGGGCCGACTACTACCTGCACGCCCGGGCGACGGACACGGAGGCCCTGGGGGCGTTCGGGGCGCGTGACGGGAGAGAACCGTTGCCGACGAGGTGAGGCGGGTGAAGTCGAGCGGGGGGCTCTGAGTACGGGGTGAGAGGGCCCGGCCAGCCGCGAGCCCCTCACCTCACTTCGCCGCACCTCACCCCTGGTTCAGTTCGGCCGGTCCAGCCGCCGTCCCCGGCTCTCGACCACGCGAAGCGCATCCCGGAGGGCTTCGGTCAATCGCTCGGCGAGGAAACGGAGTTCGCCGCGTGGTGTTTCCGGGAGCAGCTCGTGGGCGTGGCTGAGTTCGAGAGCGTTGTTTCGAGGGCCTACTGACGCTAGCGCGTGGTGAAGGCGCCTCCGTTGACGTGGATGGTCTGGCCGGTTATGTGACGGGCTCCCTGGGAGGCGAGGAAGTAGGCCGTCTGGGCGATGTCGTCGACTGTGCCCGGTCGCTTGTTGTGTGTCTCCTCCACAAGAGCGCTACGGCGTTCGTCGCTCAGCTGACCGTGGAAGAAGTTGGTGTCGGCGATGTAGCCCGCAGAGATGACGTTGCAGGTAACACCCTTGGGGGCGAGCTGGGAGGACAGTGAAGCGTTCCATGCGCCCAGAGCGGCTTTGGCCGCTCCGTAGGACCCGCCCCGACGCTCGGCACCGATCGAGCCGATGCTGATGATGGAGCTGCCACTGGTGAGCTTGTCCTGGACCGAGGTGGTGGTCAGCACCGCGGTGAGTAGGTTCTGCGCCAGGTTGGCATGCCACTGGGCGAGCACCCCGTCCAGTGCTGATACTTCGCCAGAGGTTGCCTGAGGCAAGCCGCCGGCGGCGTTAACCAGTACGTCCAGTTCGTCGACCCTGGCGGCAAACGCCTGGACCTGACCGGCGTCGGCCGCGTCGCAGACGATGCCGTGCACCCCCAGCTCCTTGGCGGTCTGTTCGACGGTGTCGGGGGTGCGGCCGGTGATGAAGACCTTTGCCTGGTCGGCGGCGAACCTCTGTGCGATGGCACGGCCTATGCCGCTGGTACCTCCAGTGATGAGCACGGTGCGGGTCATGAGTCCTCCTGCTCACTGATACGTTTAGACCTAAACATAACCGACGATGACAGGGGATCGCACCGTGGCCGACGCAGCCATCGCATCTGAGGACCCTGTGCCTGCCCATCTCGCCGCCGAGATCGCCGCGGCCTGGCGACGGGAGCGACCAGGCACCCCGACCGAATCGATCGAGATCGTCACCCCCATCTGGCAGTTGGCCAAGCTCCTCGCCGACGACCGCAACCGGGTGCTGCGGGAGGCGCGGATCGACGCAGCCACCCTCGACCTGCTGTCCGTCATCCGCCGCTCCGGGGCGCCCTACACCCTCAGTACCCGCGAGATTGCGCTGAGGACGCTGGTGACCGCGGGTGCCATCTCTCAGCGCGTCGCCCGAGCCGAACGCGAAGGCCTCGTCCAGCGGGCACCAGGGACCACGGGCCGCCGAACCGTCATGGTGAACCTCACCGCCGAAGGCCACGCGCTCATCGAACGATCCGTCGATGCCGTACTCGGCCGAGAGGCCACGCTCGTCAGCAGCCTGTCGACACGCGAACGTACCGCGCTCACCGAGATGCTGGACAAACTGATGACCGACGTCCGTCGGCGCACGGCCCCCGAAGAGCGCTGAACCGGCCGCCGGGCGAAAGGCGACCTTGAAGAAGAAGCAGTACTTGTTCCCCAACCGTCGTGTTCCTGGCCAAGAAGGTCCGTCAGGCCCCTCGTACGTGACCGGGGCCGTGCGAATTTGCTGGTCGAGAGAGAAGCCCGTGCGGGAAGCTGCATGTGTAATCGAGCGAGAGGTTGCCATTCAGGCTGTCGAGGACCAGTTGGAGCGCGACTATCGGCGCTGGCGGGCTTTCTTGGCAGTGGCTTGGCCGGCTGCTGATGTAGCCGGGTCCGTCTCAGAACGACGGCCGCCAGCGGAAGGCGGGCAGCGCTGCGACCCGCAAGGCCGTTCAGCTGCCCCGCCCCGCGTGTGCGGAAGGCCCTCCATGAATCCGCCTTGCTCGCACGGCGCCGGGGTGCGGGCGGGGACGAACCGTGCTCGCCAGGCTCTGAGTACGAGGTGAGGAGCCCGGAACGTCGCGAACCCCTCACTCCAACTCCCTGTTCCTCTTGCTGCAGTGTTCAGTTCAGCCGGTTCAGCCGCTGCCCCCGGCTCTCGGCTACGCGAAGCGCATCCCGGAGGGCCTCCGCCAACCGCTCGGCGAGGAAACGGAGTTCGCCGCGGGGCGTGTCCGGGAGCAACTCGCGTGCGTGGACGAGCAGTTCACCGCCCATGCCGAGCTGGATCGACTCGGTCGCGTCCGCCAGGCGGGACACGGGGCCGCCGTGGTCGTCGGTGATCAGGTAACAGGGCTTGCCCTCCTGGCCGGACCAGGGCAACAGGCGGGGCCCGTAAGGAAGTTCGGGCGAGTCCGTGGACTCCGGTGCCGTACACATCAGGCGACCTCCATCCCGTGGATCCAGTACGGGCCAGGCATGTCCAGCCCAGGGGTGGCCATCGCCAACTCCCTTCGGCGTAGACGCTGTTCATGGGCGACGAGGTATGGGCGCACGGACCTGGTGGCGGTGCCTTCGATTCGGGCGCCGGCGTCCAGGCCGTATGGGCTGCGGTGGGTGGGGAGTGTGGGGCGGGTCGGGGGTGCGGCCATGGGTAGGGGAAGGGCGGTAGGGCATGTGCGGCGGTGCCTGTAGCGCCGGGTGAGTAGGAGGCTCATCTGGGTGATGAGGCGGCCGATAAGGTCGCTCATGTCATCAGCTCCTGTCGGATTCAGCTGGTGACCGTGCCCCCGGACGGCTTGCTCCCGTTGCGGGGGTTTTTACGGTCTGATCGCGGTCTACCGAAGTCTACTGCGGTCGCGCAGTCTACCGCAGAGTTTTAGCGTCAACTGCATGACTCCCGAGCTTGACCGAACCAGGCCTGTCTGGCGCCAGGTCGCCACAACCATCGCCGCTCGCATCGCCGACGGCGACTACCAGGTGGGCGATCGTGTGCCCTCGGTCGTTGAGTTGTCTGCAGAGTTCGGCATCGCCAGTTCCACTGCTCAGAAGGCGCTGGCACACCTCAAGGCGGAGGGACTGATCCGTGCGGAGGTTGGTCTCGGCTCCTTCGTCGCCGAGCGCCCCAAGGTGTGAAGGCCGTGTGGTGGGCGGGGCTGACGATCCAGGCCGCGCAGCGCGATATCGCGGCGTAAGCACCGCGGGCTCCAGGTCGCCGTCGACATTATGGCGATCGGCAGCAGTACGGGCGCGCCGAATTCGACCTGCTTGCGGAAGATGATCCTGTTCGCGTGACCTGCCGATCTTGCTCATGCGCCCCGCAGTTGAGCGTTGTCATCAGCGGTTGGTCACCAGTAAGTTCGGTCCGCCTTTGTTCGAGCGACGGGGAATACGGAGCCTGGGGTGGCACTGCTGGACACGCTGGTGACAACAGCCGCTGGGGCGCTGTCCGCCACGATCGGGGTCCTGGTCGGGGGCATCGTCACGCACCGGGCCCAGGACCGTCAGTGGCTGCGGGACAAGCAGTTGCTCGCCTATCAAGAACTGATCAGCCACTACGCCAAGTTCACGATGATCATCAGCCGCGCCCATGCCGATCGACAGGGATGGGACTACGACTGGAGCGAGTGGAGCGCGACCCTGACCCGTGCCAGCCTGGTCGCCCCCGCGGCCGTCGCGGCGGAGATCGACAACTTCGGCAAGGCCATCGGCGCCTTCCTGGACCAGGTGGCGCGCGACCCGGCACGCGACCCGGCGCGTGATCCGTTGAGTCAGGAGGAGTTCGCCCAGGCCAACAGGGCGCCCGCCCAAGCACAGGTGCAGTTGGTCAACGCCATACGACGCTCACTGAGCAAAGACCAAAAGGCACTGCCCTTCTGGATAGGCGGATCCCTCGCGGGCAGTCCCGACGACACCTGACAGACACGACACCCGACAGAGGAGGCACCGCCGGAAAGCCCGTCCATCGCCACGATCGCACGGCGCATCCCGACGCTCGTCAAGGAATCGAACACGCTCAGCATCGACCGTGACAGCTGTGTATGGACGCACTCCTGGAACGGGACAGTCGCTGGCGCGTGTACGCGCCGCACGGACTGTCGGACATGTTCAACCTCGTCGTACGGCCCAACCCGATGCTTGCCCCGCAGGCCGTCTACGAGGCGAAGGCGGCACGGTGGCAGGAGCAGTGGCCCGAGTTGACCGTGCTGGACTGGCCTCGGCCGAGGAGGTCATGGAACGGCCGGAGTTGATCTCCTAGGGTGGTAGGCCCATCCTGCGCAAGGAGTACCGTTCGTGTCTCTCCGCATCCAGCCCATCAGCCGTGCCGAGCATCTGCCGTTCGGCGGGCGGTCGTTGGAGGACATCCACCGGGGGCTCAACCAGCAGTGGCGGCGCAACATCAAGAAGGCCGAGAAGGCGGGCGTGACGGTGGCCCGGGGCGGATACGAGGATCTGCCCGCCTTCCACTCCCTCTACGCCGAGACGGCCGAACGTGATCGCTTCCTTCCGCGCCCGCTGCCCTACTTCCAGCGCATGTGGAGCGCGCTGACCGCCGAGGACTCCGACCGTATGCGCCTCTACCTCGCCCGTCACGAGGGCGAGGTGCTCGCAGCGGCCACGATGCTCACCGTCGGTGAGCACGTCTGGTACTCGTACGGAGCTTCCACGAGCCGGCGGCGTGAGGTCCAGCCCAACAACGCCATCCAGTGGCGCATGATGACCGACGCACATGAACTGGGCGCCACCGTGTACGACCTGCGCGGCATCACGGACACGCTGGAGGACTCCAACCACCTGCTCGGCCTGCTGCGCTTCAAGGTCGGTACGGGGGGTGAGGCCGCCGAGAGTCTGGGGGAGTGGGACCTGCCCCTCAACCGGCTGCTGCACAAGGCGCTGGATCTGTACATGTCCCGCCGCTGACGAAGGAGAGGGGGCGGAGGAGGGGGGAGGAGAAGGGGAAGGAGGGAGGGTGCGGTGCGACGGCGACGTCCCGAACTCCTGGCAGCCGGGGGCGCGTTGTGAGATCGTCCGCAGGTGACCGATGCTGCTGGTGGAGGAACGACCTCGGGACGACCCGACGACCGCACCGCGTCCGCTCTGCGCTTCGCGACGGAACTCGTCGCGTGGGTGGCCACTCCCTGGGCCCTGGCCGGCCACTCGTGGCTGCTTGCCGTCCTGTCCGTGGTGGTCCTGATCGGTCTTCCGACGGCTTTCTCCACTCCAGGGGACAAGGCCAACGTGATCATCGCGGTGCCGGGCTGGGCCACGATCCTGCTGGTGCTGCTCCAACTCGCTGCGGCTGTGATCTCCTCGTGGGTTGCCTGGCCCGCCTGGGCGGCGGTTCCCGTGACCGTGCTGGCCGCCGCGACTGTCGTCACGGAGCGCCGACGCTGGCGGTGGCTGCTCTCCACCGACCGACTCGCCAGGTGACGCGCTCAGCCGCCGGCTGAAGCACTCAGTCACACGGGTGTACACGGGTTCGCATGCCCTTTCCGGTCCATTACTCTGGACGGTAAAGTGCATCGCATTGTACGGAGATCGCGCGTAGATCATGGGAAGGCCCTGTAAAGATGACCAGTGCTGAGCGTCTGCCCGCGTGGGCCGTCGTGGCCGGACCGGTCGTGCCCGCAGGTATGGGGGACGCCGTGTCGCCCTCCGTCAACCTGCCCGCGCTTGTCGTCCCCACCCCCGGGGGATCTCGGGGGCGGCACCGGGGGGCGCGCAAGGGGTGGGGGACCCTGGGGGCCGTAGGGCTCGTGCTGTCCGGTGGGATATCCGTGCAGTTCGGCGGGGCGCTCGCCGTGACCTTGCTGCCGAGGGCCGGGGCCTTCGGGATCGTGACGCTGAGGCTGGTGGCCGCCGCTCTGATCATGCTGGTGGTGTGCCGGCCCAAGGTGCGCGGGTACTCGCGGGGCGACTGGGGAGTCGTCGTCCTGTTCGGCGTGACCATGGCCGGCATGAACGGGCTGTTCTACCAGGCCATCGGGCGCATCCCGCTCGGGCCCGCCGTCACCCTGGAAGTCCTCGGACCGCTCGTACTGTCCGTCATCGCCTCCCGACGCGCTCTCAATCTCGCCTGGGCCGGTCTCGCCCTCGCCGGGGTCTTTCTGCTCGGTGGTGGCAGTTTCGACACCCTTGATCCCGTAGGGGTCGCCTTCGCGCTCGGCGCCGGTGTCATGTGGGCGGTGTACATCGTCCTGAGTTCCCGTACGGGTCGACGCTTCCCGCAGGCCGACGGGCTGGCGCTCGCCATGGTGGTCGCCGCGGTGGCGTTTCTGCCGTTGGGGGTCGTGGAGTCGGGCGGCAGACTGCTCGACCCGACGACAGTGGCGCTGGGTGCGGGGGTGGGCGTGCTGTCGTCCGTCCTGCCGTACACACTTGAGCTTCTCGCCCTGCGGCGCCTGCCCGCCTCCACCTTCGCGGTCCTGATGAGCCTGGAGCCCGCCGTGGCCGCCTTCGCCGGGTTCCTGATCCTCCACCAGGCCCTCTCCGTCCCCGAGGCCCTCGCGATCTCCCTCGTCATCGTGGCGAGCATGGGGGCGGTACGGACGCAGGTGAGCCGGAGGAAGGCTCTGGGCGACGTCATCGACGAGGCGGCCGAACCCCCTGTGGTCAAGAAGCCGTTGGAGCTGGAGGCCTGAGAACTCCACTGGTGGCGAGATTTCCTGACGGGTCGTGCCGGTGGGCGGATCAGTGGGTGAAGGCGACAGATTCAGCGAGATCCTTCTGGGTCTCGAGCGCGGTGAGACGTTCGGTGAGTGCCGCGTGGACTGCGCCATAGGTGTCGGAGCCGAGAGCCAGGCGCAGTGGCGGGCTCGGGTGGCGGGTGGTGTCGTAGATGGCGGCGGCGAGCTTGGCCGGGTCGCCGGTGAAGACACTCTCGTCTGCGGTTTCCAGGTAGTGCCGGGTCTGGCCGACGGCATTGTCGCGGTAGACGGTCGATTCGGTGGTGTATTGCAGGGCCGAACCGAAGCCGGTACGGGTGGCGCCGGGCTCGACCAGAGTGAGGTGAATGTTGAAGTCGGAGACCTCGCGGCTGACGCTCTCGGTGAAGCCCTCCAGCCCCCACTTGCCCGCGTGATAGGAGCTGTGGGTGGGGATGCCGACCTGGCCGCCCACGCTGGAGATCTGGATGATCCGGCCACCGCCCTGCTCACGCATCGGCTGCAGGAAGGCGCGGGTGATCACCATCGGTGCGAGCAGGAGGACCTCGATCTGGTCGCGAATCTGCTCGACGGTCATCTCCTCGGCGGCGCCCACAACCGCGTATCCGGCATTGTTGACCACGATGTCCACCGGCCCGCACCGGAGAGTCCTGCCGACAACCTTGTCCACATCGGCCCGCCGCGTGAGGTCGAGGACCTCGACGGTCAGCCGGTCGCCGTACGTCTCGCGCAGGTCTTCCAGAGCTGCCGGGCGGCGGACCGTCGCCGTGACGCGGTCGCCGTTCCGGAGGGCTTGCTCGGTGAGATGGCGGCCCAGCCCACCGGAGGCTCCGGTGACGAACCAGTGACGTGAGGCCTTGTCGGCGGGAGCGGGCATGGGGGTCTCCTGAAGTAGGGTGATACCGGAACCTGTTCCGTTTAGAGTTAAGCGGAACAGATTCCGGAAAGCAACCGGAGATCGACACCGAAGGAACCCGCATGCCCGCCACGCCCCGCCGCACCAGGAGTGACGCGCTGCAGAACCGGGAGCGCCTGCTCGAGGTCGCCGCGCAGGCCTTCGCCGAGCAGGGGCTGGACACCGCGCCTGCCGCCATCGCCAAGCAGGCGGGCGTCGGTGTCGGCACGCTCTACCGGCACTTTCCGACTCGGGAAGTCCTCATCGACGCCGCCTACCGGCGCCAACTCACCCAGGTGTGCGAGAAGGTGAACGGCCTTCTCGCCCAGCACCCGGCCGCCGAGGCCACCCGGATGTGGATGGAACACTTCATCCACTACGCCACGGCGAAGAACGGAATGTCCGAAGCCCTCAACGCGGTCATCGCCTCCGGTATCGATCCGTACTCCGACAGCCGCGCACTCCTCACCGACGCTGTCGCCACCCTCCTCGCGGCCGGCGCCCGAGACGGAAGCCTGCGAACGGACGTCGACCCGGACAATGTCCTCCTCCTCATGGGGGGCATCGCCTATTCCGTGCAGCACGGCACCAGAGAGCAAGCCCGTCCGCTCGTCGACCTCTTCATGGACGCGCTGACCAAGGACTCGACCGCGAGCTGAATCCAGAGCTCCCGGACGTCCCGTGTCCCGCTACTGATCGTCCTGTCGGACTCCCCATTGGCTCCAGGCAGGAATGGCTTCGCGGGCTTGTAGCCAGGCGGACGGGATGCCGGCCGTGCCGGTGCGGGCTGCGACGACGCCCCCCGCGATCGCGCAGGTGGTGTCGCGGTCGCCCCACCCGGCGACGGTCTGCCACAACGCCTCGGTCAGGTCGTCCAGATGCCCGGCGGCGGACCACAGCGCGAAGGGCACCGTGTCCGGCGCCGAGATCAGCGTCCCCGAGCCCAGTACGGACGCCGCGTGGCGAACCGACGTACGCTCCGGGAAGTTCGCGGCCACCCGTAGTCCGGACCGTACGTCGCTGTCCGGCACGTGCGAGGCGACCTCCCGCAGGAACTCGGCGCGTGGTGGGGCGTCCTGACCCTCACTGGCGGCGGCCAGGGCCGCGGCAACGGCGACGGCCACCGCTCCCGCGACCGCCTCCGGGTGAGCGTGGGTGGTCAGTGCGGACAGCCGGGCGTACTCGGCGGCAGCCGCGAAGTCGTCCCGGAACCAGGCACCCAAGGGGGCCACCCGCATCGCGGCACCGTTGCCGTAGGAACCCTGGCCGCCGAACTGTGCCGCCGTGACGGCCCGCCAGTCCTCGCCCTCGCCGATACGCCGCAGCACACCGTGCATCGACGGACCGTACATTCGTCCAGGGTCCCGGTGGTACTCGGCGACGAACTCCTTCGCCAGGTCGTCCGGGCGGACCTCGTTGTGGGCCACCAGGTGGGCGAAGAGCACGAAAGCCATGGCGGAGTCGTCCGTCCACGACCAGGGCGCCGGACGCAGGGCCCGGGCGGTCCACAGCTCCTCGATGTTCTCGTCGGAGCGCACGAACCAGCTGTCACCGAAGGCATCGCCCATGACAAGGCCGTCCAGGCTGTCGCGGGCGTGCTGTGGACTGGTCATGGCCAAGCTCCTCTGAGCTCCTCTGAACGATGTGACCTCGGCATTCTGTCTGTCATCAGGCCAAGCGGGCGAGCGGATTCATGAACGGTGATACCGACCCGGACACCTGCGGGGTGCGGGGTGGCTTGGCCGAAGGCGGCCGTCTACTGCGCGATGCCACGGTCCATCCACGCCACCCGCGTCGCCAAAAAGGTCTTCACCGAACGTGAACTGCTCCCGGGGCTACCCCGGTGTCGGGCTTTGAGCGTCGGTGTCCTGGCCCTGCCATGGTGAGGCGCCCGAGGCAGGACGCCACGCCGAGTGAGCGCGTCAGCCGAGCGAGACCAGACGCGCGCCCCCGTCGGTCTCGATGACGGTGCCAGTGAGGTTGGCATTGGTGGCGACCAGGGCTACCACCTCAGCGATCTCCTGTGCCGAAGCGATGTGGCGGACGGGCAGAGTGGCGGCCGTTTGTGCGAAGTACTCGCGCTTGGCGTCTTCCGGTAGGCCGTTCCACCAAGGCGTGTCGACGAGCCCGGGAGATATGGCGTTCACCCGTACCGGAGCGAGTTCCGCGGCCAGCGGCTTGACCAGGGCCTCGACGGCGCCGTTGAGGGCGGCGATGCCGGCGGTTCCTGGCATGCCGGTCCGCGCGGTGATGGCACTGAGCAGGGTGATGGACCCGTCCGGTGTGAGGTGCGGCAGGACCGCCTGGATCGTGGTGACGTGGGGCCAGAACTTGGCCTCGAACGCGCGTCGCAGCATCGTCAGGTCGAGATCGGCTACCGGCCCCGGCCCTTCGCTTCCGCCGGCCGCCAGGATCAGCCAGTCGATGCTGCCGGTCGCCTCGGCGAGTGCGTTCATCTCGTCAGGGTTTCCGGCGTCGGCCCGGTGCCCGACCAGTTCGGCGTCGGTGACGGCAAGGGCGTCAAGGCGCTCTTTGCTGCGGCCGGCGATGTGCACCGTGGCGCCACGTGCCTGGAGCAGGCGGGCCGTTGCGAGCCCGATGCCGGACGTTCCTCCGACCACCAGGGCAGTGCGCTGGGACATGGCGTCTCCTTATTTCGAACCGCTGCGTCTCGAATTAAGCTAGCCTCCATGGTCATGGACAAGCAACCCCCCTCGGAGTCACGCCCGGGACGCAAGCGCAGCGAGGAGAGCCGGATGGCGATCCTGGTCGCGGCGTTCGAACTGGTCGGCGAGGTCGGCTACGCGGGCCTGACGATCGAAGGAATCGCCAACCGCGCCGGATGCGGCAAACAGACGATCTACCGCTGGTGGCCCACCAAGGCCCACGTTCTCCTCGAAGCACTCGCGGTGAAAGGCGATCTGTACGTCACGAACGCGGATCACGGCTCCTATGCCGACGACGTACGGGCTTTCCTGGGGGACATGTTCGGCCTCAGCCGCCAGCAGCGTGTCGTCGACGTCCTGTGCGTCCTGATGGCGGAGGCCCAGATCAACGAGGAGTTCGGCGAACTCTTCCGCAGCGCCTTTCTGCAGCGTCGGCGCGACGCGCTCGAGGTGATCCTCGATCGGGCCCGGACACGGGGTGACCTGCCGCCCCGGCCTGCTGCGTCCACCGTCCTGGACATCGTGTTCGGCGTCCTGTGGTACCGCCTCCTGGCCACGCGCCGGCCCATGGGCGACGACCTCGTCGAGGACCTCACGGCCACCCTCACGCAGGCTGCACAACCTCCGACCAACACGGTGATCGACCTGGGAGACCAGCAATGACCCTGCCCGGCACCATCCTCATCACCGGTGCCACCGACGGCCTCGGCCCGGCCCTGGCCGAACGCTTGGCAGCCGACGGCGCCGACCTGATCCCGCACGGCCGCAACCAAGCCGGACTCCACCGCATCGCAGACCAGTTCGCCACTCATCCGCTGGCGGAAGCCGCGCTTACTCCGGTGACAGGTGGCCGTCCCAAGTGCTGAGTACGGAGGCGAGCCGGTGCCGATGAGTTTCGATCCAGTCGGCCGGCAGGTCGATCGGCACTCGCACGGTCGTCATGGAGATGAGAACGTCTTCGACTACAACCTCGGGGCAGTCGCGCTGCCCGTTCAGGTGAATGAAGACGGAAGGGCCACGCTGGACATGCAACCAGGCGATGTCCTCGCCGGCCTCAAGACGATCCAGGGCCTCGCCCCACGAGACCAGACGCGACCGCCACAACGCGAGATCCACCCGACCGCTCACGAACGGCGTGTGGACGACGATCTCCGCGGCAAGCCCTCCAGCCACACCCTGCAGAGGGCCGAGCACAGTGATGCGAACACAGTTGCCCTCGTCATCACACAACAGAGCCAGATCCAACTGCTCAGCCATCACCGAGTCGCCTCCACGAAGATGAAGCGATCTTGACGTACGTCCGCTCGGCCGGCCAGTGATTCGGGACTGCGCCGAGCCATTTCGTCAGGAGTCCAAGGAGGCCGTGGTCTCGTCCAGGGCGTCGACGTCGATGTCCAGTGCCGTGCCGTACAGACGGTGGGCCTTCAGGCGGATCACCAGTCGTCGCTCGGCCACGAGCTGCTCCAGGAAGACCTGTTCGTCCTCCGGCCGGGCAGCCGCCGGGATCATCGCGAGCAACTCCCGCCCGACCGCGTCACCCGGGGCCGTCGTGATCTCGGACGTCTCCGCCTCGCCCTCCGCGACAGCGAACGACCACACGTTGCCGCCCGACACATGCAGGGCCGCACGCGGGTCGCGCCGCAGGTGCTTGACCTTGACGCGGTCGGCAGTGGTGGAGAACCGGACGATGCGGGTCGCCGGATCCCAGCTGTAGACCATGGTGGTCAGGTGTGGATGACCGCTGCGTCTGTTGGTGGCCAGCGTGCCGAACTGCTGCTTGCCCAGGAGGTCGGAGAGGGCTTCGTCGGACAGGGCGCGCGGTGCGGGGCCTTGGCTCATGACGGGCCCAACCGCTCGTGGTGACCTTGCATTCCACGGCGGGTTCCGGATCGCCCGCGACCAGAGTGGATCACGGGGATCATGAGGAGGTGACAGCCACTCGTGACTCCGGCCCCGCCCCCGCCCCTGACCGTGACCCCGACTTCATACGGGAACTCGTCCTCCTCAACGACCTCGATCTCAGCCCCGAAGACATCGCCCTCGTCCACCGAGAGGCGCTTCGTGTGCTGCGGCCCGTCATCGACACGGCTCACCTGGACGCGTACAGCGACGACGTCTGGCCGCCGGAGGCCCTCGTGTCGTACGAGCAGCTGCTGACCCTGGGGGCGGAGGCGCCGGCGGACGGCAGGCGCTCGGGCCGCGACGACCCCGGGATGGGCATCGACATCGACGTCCGCGACGACGAACAGTTCGGCGTGCTGCTGGACTTGGCGCCGCTCACGATCAACGCCGAGGCGCGGCAAGGAGATCGGCAGATCCTCAGCGCGAACGGCTCGGGGACCTCGCTGTGGCTGGCGGTCACGCGGGAGCAGGAGCGTGAACTGCTCGCCAGGCTGGGAGTGTTGGGGATCGCGACGTCCGTACTCGCCGATGCTCCGCGCCGCCGCCGTCGCGGACTGTGGCGCGGTCAACGGTCGAGGCGACCTGGGCGACCCGGCCGGCCTCGGTGACCGAGTCGGCGCCCAACCTCTCAGCCGGCGGCCGGCTTCTCCCACACCGACACGTGCTTCGTGCTCTCGCTCGTGAACGGCTCCCGGGCCCACCCCTCCCACCGCTCGCGCAGCCGCATCCCGGCGAGCTGGGCCATCAGGTCGAGTTCGGACGGCCACACGTACCGGAACGGGATCGACCGGTACGACCCACGCCCGTCGACCACCTCGACGTAGTTCGAGCTGGTCGCCTGAGTGGCGACGTCGTACACGTCGAAGGCCCAGCGGGTCGGGCTCGTGTGGAACGGTACGACGTTCTGGCCGGGCGGCAGGCTGCGCAGCCGAGGCACGCTGACCTCGACGACGAAGGTCCCGCCGGGCGCCAGCTGCGCCGCGACATTGCGGAAGCAAGCAACCTGCGCCTCCTGCGAGGTGAGGTTCATGATCGTGTTGTAGACGAGGTAGGCGACGGAGAAGTACCCGGCCGAGTCCCCGTCCCCCGTACTGGCCCTCGTCGCCGAGAAGTCCCCGATCGTCACCCCGATCGTGTCCCCGCCCGGCTTGGCCCGCAGCCGGGACACCATCGCGCGGGACATGTCGATACCGTGCACCTCGACCCCGCGCCGCGCCAACGGCAACGCGATACGTCCCGTCCCGATGGCGAGTTCGAGGGCCCGGCCTTCACCGGCCGGCCCTGCCAGCCCGGCCAGGAAATCGACCGCCGGTTCAATGGCGGCGGACGTGAACATGTGGGAGGACGGGTCGTCGTACTTCTCGGCTACGGCTTCTCCGAAGTAGCCGTCGTCGTCCTGATCGTCGTCTGCGGCTCGGCCCTGGTCTGTTCCGGCGTCTGAGACAGTCACCGGAGGACCGTACTGCTGGTTGCGATCGCGACGCATCCGATTTTCCGACGTCGGCAGCCGTTCCCCCTCAGCCTCTCAGTCATTCAAGTCCTCAGCCTTCAGCCCCTCGGGTCCCTCAGGTCCTCAAGTCCCGTCTCATCCCCGCGCCTTGCCCTCGCTCACAGGCAGACGCATAACCTGCTCCCATGGGTTCAGGTGGGGGAACCGAGGGCGTCGGTGCGGATCTCGACAGTCACGACTGGAGCGCCACGCGCGCCTGGGTGGAGAAGGGGCTGTCCGAGGCGGAGCGCATCGAAAGCGTGGAGCGGTTGCGCGGCGGCTGGACTTCGGAGATGCGCCGTTTGGACCTCTGCGGTCCGGGTGGCCGGCGCTCACTCGTCCTGCGGTCCTTCGTCAAGCCGTTCTTCGTTCGGCACGCGGAGGGTCTGCTGACCCGGGAGGCGACGGTCCTGCGGATGCTCGGCGACACGGATGTGCCTGCGGCCGGGCTCCTCGCGGTGGACGCGACGGCGCAGTACTGCGATCACCCCTCCCTCCTGATGACGCTGCTGCCGGGGACCGTGCGCCTGGGCGATCGAGGCGCTGACGATCGCGCCGACCTGCTCGCCCGGCAACTGGTGCGTATCCATCAACTGCCGGTGACCGCTCGGCAACGCCCTCGCACCTACCAGGCCTGGACCTCTCCCGAGCGGGTGACCTTGCCCGCCGGCAGTGAGCGGCCCGAGATCTGGCAGCGGGCTGTCGACGTCATCCGCCGGGAGCCCCCGGCCTGTCAGGGTTGCTTCCTGCACCGGGACTTCCATCCCGGCAATGTGCTCTTCACCGGCACTGGCGACGATCTCCGGATCAGTGGTGTCGTCGACTGGGTGGAGACGTCCTGGGGGCCGGCCGACCTGGACGTGGCTCATTGCTCGACGGCCCTCGCCCTTCTGCACGGGATTCCGGCGGGGATGAACTTCGCCGATCGTTACGTCGCAGCCGGCGGAACCCTGGCCGACGACGGCCCCGCCCATCTCTACTGGCGGCTGCTCGACGCGTTGGGTTTCGCCCCGGACGCGGAGAAGGTCGCTGTTCCGTGGCGTGAACTGGGCCGAGTCGATCTGACGCCCAGTGTCCTGGCCCAAAGACTGGAGGGATACATCGGATCCCTTCTCGGCCGCTACGCCTGAGCAGTCGCCGGTACGCCCGAGAGCCTGGAACGTCTCACCCCATGGAGGATCACCCGTGTCCGATGTCAAGGCCGAACTCGACCAACTGATGCGTGCCTTCCTCGGTGCGTTCACCAACACCGGCGGCAGTCGACCGAACGTCGAGGTTGTCCGGGAGGTGTTCATCCCGGAGGGAATGATCATCAAGAACATCGGAGGTGATCCTGTGATCTACGACCTCGACGCGTTCGTCGAGCCCCGGGAGAAGATCCTCACCGACGGGACGCTGACGGAGTTCTCCGAATGGGAAGTCGCCGAGCGGACCGACATCTTCGGATCGATCGCGCACCGGTTCAGCGAATACCGCAAGTCCGGCTTCCTCGACGGCGAGTGGTTCGAGGGCGCCGGCCGCAAGACCACCCAGTTCGTCCTGACGCCGGCCGGGTGGCGGATGAGCTCGATGGCTTGGGACGACGAATAGGGGTTCAGCGGTTCAGCGGTTCAGGTCAAGGCCTGGGGCTCTGCCTCCTCGCCCGTGGTGCTGCGTTCAGTTAATGCAAGCATGCTTGCTTGTTTCTGGCGGCGCTGCCATCCTTCGTTCGGGAACGGACCGCACCATGCTCCAGGATCCGCAACCACGTCCCAGGGCCGCAATCACGTCCCAACGTCCGCAACCACGTCCCAGCGCCCGGAACGACACCCCAGCGTCCACCACATCCCGCCCCTCCCCGAAGGGAAGCGCCCGTGTCCGACCCCTCGGCCAATACCTGGGCCGTCATCGACGACCTGCGCCAGGAAGGCGCTCAACTCGACGACCTGGTTGCCGAGTTGAGCGGCGAGCAGTGGGCCCTCGACACCCCCGCCCCCGCCTGGACCGTCGCCCATCAGATCGCGCACCTCGCCTGGACCGACCACTCCTCCGTGCTGGCCGTGACCGACCGGGCCGCCTTCGACCGTGAGGTGGAGAAAGCGCTGATCGCGCCAGGGGACTTCGTGGACAACGGTGCCGAGGAGTGGGCGGGGAAGCCGCCCGCGCGGTTGCTCGCGGACTGGCGGGCCGGGCGCGAGGCTCTGGCGGACGCCCTGCGTGCGGCACCCGCCGGGGCACGGTTTCCCTGGTACGGGCCGCCGATGTCCGCCGCTTCCATGGCGACCGCCCGGCTGATGGAGACCTGGGCCCACGGCCTGGACGTGGCCGACGCGCTGAGCGTGCCCCGGATCGCCCCCACCGCCCGGCTCCGGCACATCGCCCGACTCGGTGTCCGCACCCGCGACTTCGCGTTCGGTGTGCACGGGATGGCCCCACCGTTCGACGAGTTCCGCGTGGAACTCGTCGGGCCCGCTGGGGAGTTGTGGACGTATGGTCCGGAGGACCCGAAACACGCGGTCGGCCGAGTCACCGGCCCCGCCCTCGACTTCTGCCTCCTCGTCACCCAGCGCGCCCATCGCGCCGACCTCGCTCTGCGCGCCGAAGGCGCCGACGCCGACCAGTGGCTGGACATCGCCCAGGCTTTCGCGGGCCCGCCGGGCAAGGGGCGGGCACCGAATGAGGGCGCACAGTGACCGCACCTCGAACCCCCCTCCGCGTGGGCAACGCCTCCGGCTTCTACGGCGACCGTTTCGACGCCATGCGCGAGATGCTCACCGGCGGCCAACTCGACGTCCTCACCGGTGACTACCTCGCCGAGCTGACCATGCTCATCCTCGGCCGCGACCGCCTCAAGGACCCGAAGGACCCGTCGGCCGGGTATGCCCGTACGTTCCTGCGGCAGTTGGAGGAGTGCCTCGGGCTCGCCCATGAGCGTGGCGTACGGATCGTCGCCAACGCCGGTGGCCTGAACCCGGCGGGCCTCGCCGAGGACGTCCGGAAACTGGCCGACCGGCTCGGCATCCCCGTCCGCGTCGCCCATGTCGAGGGCGACGACCTGACCGGCGGCCATCCCAACAGCCTTGCCGCACACGCCTACTTGGGCGCGTTCGGCATCGCCGCCTGTCTGCGCGAAGGTGCGGACATCGTCGTCACCGGCCGGGTCACCGACGCCGCCCTCGTCGTCGGGCCCGCCGTCGCCCACTTCGGCTGGGGACCGCAGGCCCATGACCAGCTCGCGGGTGCCGTCGTCGCCGGACACGTACTGGAGTGCGGTACGCAGGCCACCGGCGGCAACTACGCCTTCTTCGCCGAGCACGTCCGCCAGAACCCCCGCCTCCTCCGTCACCCCGGCTTCCCCCTCGCCGAGATCCACCCCGACGGCACCAGCGTCATCACCAAGCACCCCGGCACCGGCGGCATCGTCGACGTCGGCACGGTCACCGCCCAACTCCTGTACGAGACCCAGGGCGCCCGGTACGCCGGCCCCGACGTCACCGCCCGCCTCGACACCGTCCGCCTCAACCAGGACGGGCCCGACCGGGTACGTATCCACGGAGTACGCGGGGAATCGCCCCCGCCCACCCTCAAAGTGGGCCTCAACCGGTTCGGCGGTTTCCGTAACGAGGTCACCTTCGTGCTCACCGGGCTCGACATCGAGCACAAGGCCGCGCTCGTCCGGGACCAGCTGGAGACCGTGCTGTACGCGGCCAAGTCCCGGCCCGCCGAAGTGAGTTGGACCCTCGCTCGCACCGACCACCCCGACGCGCCCACCGAGGAGACCGCCAGCGCGCTGCTCCGGCTCGTCGTCCGTGACCCCGACCGGAACGCCGTGGGCCGCACCCTCAGCGGCGCCGCCGTCGAACTCGCCCTCGCCAGCTATCCCGGGTTCCATGTTCTGGCACCCCCCGGAAAGGGCGCCCCCTACGGGGTGTTCGAGGCGGAGTACGTCCCCCAGGACGCCGTGAGCCACGTTGCCGTACTCGACGACGGACGCCGGATCCCCGTACCGCCGCCGCACGACACCTTCGTACTGGAAGAACTGCCGGAGGCACCCCTCCCCGACCCGCTGCCGCCCGGCCCGGTCCGTCGGGCTCCCCTCGGACTGCTCGCCGGTGCCCGCAGCGGGGACAAGGGGGGCAATGCCAACGTCGGTGTCTGGGTGCGTACGGACGAGGCCTGGCGCTGGCTCGCGCACACCCTCACCGTCGCCCGGTTCCGTGAACTGCTGCCGGAGACGGCCGAGTTGAACGTCGTACGACACACCCTCCCGCACCTGCGCGCCCTCAACTTCACCGTCGAGGGCATCCTCGGCGAGGGTGTCGCCGCGCAGCACCGGTTCGATCCACAGGCCAAGGCGCTCGGCGAGTGGCTGCGCTCCCGGCACCTCGACATACCGGAGGCACTGCTGTGACGGTCCTGGCGTCCGCGCTCGACACCGCGTCCTCGGAGTACGCGTCCCACCGCGAGTCCATGCTCGGAAGACTCGCCGGCCTGGACGCCGAACACGCCAAGGCGCTCGCGGGCGGCGGGGAGAAGTACGTCACCCGGCACCACGCCCGCGGCAAGCTCCTCGCCCGTGAACGCATCGAGCTGCTCCTCGACCCCGACACGCCCTTCCTGGAGTTGTCGCCGCTCGCGGCCTGGGGGAGTGAGTACGCGGTCGGGGCCTCCCTTGTCACCGGGATCGGGGTCGTCGAGGGCGTGGAATGCCTCATCACGGCCAACGATCCGACCGTGCGCGGCGGCGCCAGCAACCCCTGGAGCCTGAAGAAGGCCCTGCGTGCCAACGACATCGCGCTCGCCAACCGGCTGCCCTTCATCAGCCTCGTCGAGTCGGGTGGCGCGGATCTCCCGTCCCAGAAGGAGATCTTCATCCCCGGGGGAGCCGTCTTCCGCGACCTCACCCGGTTGTCGGCGGCGGGAATCCCGACCGTCGCTGTCGTGTTCGGGAATTCCACCGCAGGTGGGGCGTACATCCCCGGTATGTCCGATCACGTGATCATGGTCAAGGAGCGCGCCAAGGTGTTCCTCGGCGGTCCGCCCCTCGTCAAGATGGCCACCGGCGAGGAGAGCGACGACGAGTCGCTGGGCGGCGCGGAGATGCACGCGCGCGTGTCGGGCCTCGCGGACTACTTCGCCCTCGACGAGCACGACGCTCTGCGCCAGGCCCGCCGGGTCGTCGCTCGGCTCAACCACCGCAAGGCGTACGCCGATCCGAGCGACGCCGACGTCCAGCCGCCCAAGTACGACGCGGAGGAGCTGCTCGGGATCGTGCCGGGCGATCTGAAGGTGCCCTTCGACCCGCGCGAGGTGGTCGCCCGTATCGTCGACGCCTCCGACTTCGACGAGTTCAAGCCCCTCTACGGAACCAGCCTCGTCACCGGCTGGGCGACGCTGCACGGCTACCCGGTCGGCATCCTCGCCAACGCCCAAGGGGTCCTGTTCAGCGCGGAGTCACAGAAGGCCGCCCAGTTCATCCAGCTCGCCAACCAGCGTGACATCCCGCTCCTCTTCCTCCACAACACCACCGGCTACATGGTCGGCAAGGAGTACGAGCAGGGCGGCATCATCAAGCACGGCGCGATGATGATCAACGCGGTCTCCAACTCCCGCGTCCCCCACCTGTCCGTCCTCATGGGGGCCTCGTACGGCGCCGGGCACTACGGCATGTGCGGGCGCGCCTACGACCCCCGTTTCCTCTTCGCCTGGCCCAGCGCCAAGTCCGCCGTCATGGGCCCGCAGCAGCTCGCCGGCGTGCTGTCGATCGTCGCCCGCCAGTCGGCCGCCGCCAAGGGGCAGCCGTACGACGAGGACGGGGACGCCGCCCTTCGCGCGATGGTGGAGCAGCAGATCGAGTCCGAATCGCTCCCCATGTTCCTCTCCGGGCGGCTGTACGACGACGGTGTCATCGACCCGCGCGACACCCGGACCGTCCTCGGCCTGTGCCTCTCCGCGATCCACACCGCCCCCTACGAGGGCGCACGCGGCGGCTTCGGCGTCTTCCGAATGTGAGGAACGAACAGTGATCACCTCTGTGCTCGTCGCCAACCGTGGCGAGATCGCCTGCCGCATCTTCCGCACCTGCCGTGAGCTGGGCGTCCGGACGGTCGCCGTGTACTCGGACGCCGACGAGAACGCCCTGCACGCGCGCGTGGCCGACGCGGCGGTACGGCTGCCGGGGACGGCCTCCGCGGACACGTATCTGCGCGGTGAGCTGATCGTGCGGGCCGCGCTCGCGGCGGGCGCGGACGCCGTGCACCCCGGATACGGCTTCCTGTCGGAGAACGCCGGTTTCGCGCGTGCCGTGATCGACGCGGGGCTCGTGTGGATCGGCCCGCCTCCGGCGGCGATCGAAGCCATGGCGTCCAAGACGCGCGCCAAGCAGCTGATGGGGCTCAAGCCACTGACCGGCGTCACCGAGGCCGACCTGCCGGTGCTGGTCAAGGCGGCGGCGGGCGGCGGCGGGCGCGGGATGCGCGTCGTACGTGAACTGGCTGAGATGGAAGGCGAGTTGGAGGCGGCCCGAGCGGAGGCCCAGAGCGCCTTCGGTGACGGCGAGGTCTTCGTCGAGTCGTATGTGGAGGGCGGCCGGCACATCGAGGTCCAGGTCCTGGCCGACACCCACGGCACGGTCTGGGCGCTCGGCACCCGCGACTGCTCCCTCCAGCGCCGCCACCAGAAGGTGATCGAGGAGTCCCCGGCCCCCGGAATCCCGGCCACGCTCGTCGCGGAACTCCACGAACTGGCCGTACGCGCGGCTCGCGCCGTCGACTACACGGGCGCCGGCACCGTCGAGTTCCTGGTGGGGGAGGACGGCAAGGCCCACTTCCTGGAGATGAACACCCGCCTCCAGGTCGAACACCCGGTCACGGAGGCCGTCTTCGGCATCGACCTGGTGGCCCTCCAGATACGCGTCGCGGAGGGCGGTGCTCTTGAGGATCCTGAAGATGACCCGCCACGCGCGCGTGGCCATGCGATAGAGGCCCGCCTGTACGCCGAGAACCCGGCGGACTCCTGGACCCCGCAGACCGGCACCCTGCACCGCCTCGCCGTCGGCGTAGCCGGTGTCCAGGCGGAGAACATCCGCCTGGACACCGGCTACGCCGACGGCGACCCGATCCCCGTCCACTACGACCCGATGCTCGCCAAGGTCGTCGTACACGCCCCCACGCGCGCGGAGGCGATCCGCAAACTGGCGGGCGCCCTGGAACGGGCGACGATCCACGGCCCGATCACCAACCGCGACCTCCTCGTCCGCTCTCTCCGCCACGAGGAGTTCACGACAGCCCGTATGAACACGGGCTTCTACGACCGTCACCTCCCCTCCCTCACCGAGCCGGCCCCCGACCCCTACGCACCTCTGGCCGCCGCCTTGGCCGACGCCCACGGCCGCTCCCGCTTCGGCGGCTGGCGCAACCTCCCCGCCCAACCGCAGGTCAAGCGCTACGCGACGGCGGACGGCGAGGAGCACGAGACGGCCTACCGCCACACCCGCGAGGGCCTGACGGCCGACGGAGTGCAGGTCGTGCACACCGACGCGAGCCTCGTCGTACTGGAAGTGGCAGGCGTACGAAGGAAGTTCGACGTCACCCGGTACGCCGACCGCATCCACGTGAACGCAACCACTCTCACCCCCCTGCCCCGCTTCCCCGACGCAACGGCCCAACACGCCCCGGGCTCCTTGCTGGCGCCCATGCCGGGCACGGTGGTTCGAGTGGCGGAGGGCGCGACCGTAGGAGCCCCCGTGCGGGCCGGAGAGCCCCTCCTATGGCTGGAGGCGATGAAGATGGAACACAAGATCGCGGCCCCAACGACGGGCACGCTCACGGCACTTCACGTAGTCACCGGCCAACAGGTAGAGGTCGGCACGCTGCTCGCGGTCGTCCTTTAGGGGCGCGGGGAACTGCGCGACAAGCCACAACGCACCCGCACACACCCCACAACCGAACCCCCCTCCCCCTGAGGACATTCCATGACGGCGATCGAATCCGAAGAACACAAAGCCCTACGCACCGCAGTAGCAGCCCTCGGCAAACGCTACGGCCGCGCCTACATGACCCAAGTCACCGCCGACGGCCGTCACACAGACGAACTCTGGGAAGACGCCGCCAAACTCGGCTACCTGGGCGCCAACCTGCCGGAGGCATACGGCGGCGGAGGCGGCGGCATAGCCGAACTCTCCATAGTCCTGGAGGAGTTGGGCGCCGCAGGCTGCCCGCTCCTCATGCTCATCGTCTCCCCGGCCATCTGCGGCACCGTCATCGCCCGCTTCGGCACGGACAAACAGAAACAGGAGTGGCTCCCCGGCATCGCCGACGGCACCCGCACCATGGCCTTCGGCATCACCGAACCCGACGCCGGCTCCAACAGCCACCGCATCGCCACGACGGCCCGCAAGGACGGCCCCGACTGGCTGCTCACCGGCCGCAAGGTCTTCATCTCCGGCGTGGACATCGCGGACGCGGTCCTCATCGTCGGACGTACGGAGGACTCCCGTACGGGCCGCCTCAAGCCCTGTCTGTTCATCGTCCCGCGCGACGCCGAGGGCTTCTCGCGGCGCCGGATCGACATGGACATCGAGTCCCCGGAGAAGCAGTTCGAGCTGACCCTCGACGACGTACGGCTGCCCGCCGACGCGCTCGTCGGCGACGAGGACGCCGGGCTGCTCCAGCTCTTCGCCGGGCTCAACCCGGAGCGCGTCATGACGGCCGCGTTCGCCATCGGCATCGGGCGGTACGCACTCGACACGGCCGTCCGGTACGCCAGAGAGCGCACCGTCTGGGACGCGCCCATCGGCTCCCACCAGGCCGTCGCGCACCCCCTCGCCCAGGCGCACATCGAACTCGAACTGGCCCGCCTGATGATGCAGAAGGCCGCCGCCCTCTACGACGCCGGTGACGACGTCGGTGCCGGCGAGGCGGCCAACATGGCCAAGTACGCGGCCGGGGAGGCCTGTGTGAAGGCCGTCGACCAGGCCGTGCACACCCTCGGCGGCAACGGCCTCACGCGCGAGTTCGGCCTCGCCTCGTTGATAACGGTCGCCCGTGTCGCTCGTATTGCTCCGGTGAGCCGGGAGATGATTCTCAACTACGTCTCCCACCAGACACTGGGCCTGCCCAAGTCGTACTGAAACGGCACAGCTCGACCGGCACAGCTCGACAGGCCCGGCCCGACCGGCACGGTTTTGCGCGAGGAGGAACCATGTTCCGCAGCGACTACGCAGACGTCGACCCCGTCGAACTCCCCATCCACGAAGCGGTGCTGGGCAGGGCCGCCGAGTTCGGTGACGCGCCCGCCCTCGTGGACGGCGTCGACGGCACCACCCTCACGTACGGCCAACTCGACGCCTTCCACCGGCGGATAGCCGCCGGACTCGCCGAGGCAGGCCTGCGCAAAGGTGATGTCCTCGCGCTGCACAGCCCGAACACGATCGCCTTCCCGACCGCCTTCTATGCCGCCACGCGCGCGGGTGCCACCGTCACGACCGTGCACCCGCTCGCCACCGCCGAGGAGTTCGCCAAGCAGCTGCGCGACTCGGCCGCCGCCTGGATCGTCACCGTCTCACCGCTGCTGGAGACGGCCCGCGCGGCGGCGGAACTCGCGGGCGGCGTACGGGAGATCCTCGTCTGCGACAGCGCCCCCGGGCACCGCTCGCTCATCGACATGATCGCCTCGACAGCGCCCGAGCCGGACATCGACATCGACCCGGCCGAGGACATCGCCGCCCTCCCGTACTCCTCCGGGACGACCGGCATCCCCAAGGGCGTCATGCTCACGCACCGCTCCATCGCCACCAACCTCGCCCAGCTGGCCCCGACCCTGCGCATCGGCCCCGGTGACCGCATCCTGGCCGTGTTGCCGTTCTTCCACATCTACGGGTTGACCGCCCTCATGAACATGTCCCTGGGGCACGGGGCCACCGTGGTCGTCCTGCCGCGCTTCGACCTCGACACGTTCCTCGCCGCCATCGAGAAGCACCGCATCACCGGCCTGTTCGTGGCCCCGCCGATCGTCCTGGCCCTCGCCAAGCACCCGGCGGTCGAGAACTACGACCTGTCGTCCCTGAAGTACGTCCTCAGCTCCGCCGCACCCCTGGACGCGTCGCTCGCCGCCGCCTGTTCCGCGCGGCTCGGCCTGCCGCCGGTCGGCCAGGCGTACGGCATGACGGAACTGTCGCCGGGCACGCACGTCGTCCCCCTGGACGACATGAGCACCGCCCCTCCCGGGACGGTCGGCAGACTCCTCCCGAGCACCGAGATGCGCATCCTGTCCCTCGACAACCCCGACCAGGAGGCCGTCGTCGGCGAGGCCGGCGAGATCGTCATCCGGGGCCCCCAGGTGATGAAGGGCTACCTGGGGAACCCCGAGGCCACGGCCGCGATGATCGACGCCGACGGCTGGCTGCACACCGGGGACGTCGGCCATGTCGACGCGAACGGCTGGCTGTTCGTCGTCGACCGGGTCAAGGAACTCATCAAGTACAAGGGCTTCCAGGTGGCCCCCGCGGAACTCGAGGCCCTGCTCCTCACGCATCCGGGGATCGCCGACGCGGCCGTCATCGGCGTCTACAACGAGGACAACAACGAGGTCCCGCACGCGTACGTGGTCCGCCAGCCGTCCGCCACCGACCTCTCCGAAGGAGAGGTCATGATGTACGTCGCCGAGCGCGTCGCCCCGTACAAACGCGTCCGGAACGTCACCTTCATCGAAGGCGTACCGAGGGCCGTCTCGGGCAAGATCCTGCGCCGCCGCCTGAGGGAATCAGAACCGAGGAAGACGCCGTGACACCGACAGTGACCGCCACCCGCGCGCGGGGCATCGCCACGCTCACCCTGGACGCGCCCGCCAACCGCAACTCCCTGTCCGCGTCCCTCGTACGCGACCTGAGGGACGCGCTGACGGACTGCGGCAAGGACCCGGCCGTACGGGCGGTCGTCCTCACCCACACCGGGAACACGTTCTGCGCTGGCGCGGACCTGAAGCAGCCGCCCGACCCGGCGGCCTTCGTCGGCCTGCTCCGTCAGCTGCTGGAGCTGCCGAAGCCGGTGGTCGCGCGGGTGACCGGCCACGTACGGGCGGGCGGCCTCGGACTGCTGGGCGCGTGCGATCTCGCGATCGGCGGCCCGGAGACCTCCTTCGCGTTCACGGAGGTACGGATCGGGGTGGCGCCCGCCGTCATCTCCATGCCGCTGCTGCCCCGCCTCGACCCGCGCGCCGCCGCGCGCCACTACCTCACCGGCGCCCGTTTCGACGCCGTGGAGGCCGCCCGTGCCGGCCTCCTCACGGAGGCGGCCGAGGATGTCGACGCGGCCCTGGAGCCGATCCTCGACGGGCTGCGCAGGGCGGCGCCGGGTGCCCTGGCGGAGACGAAACGGCTGCTCACGGCTAAGGTGCTGAAGATCTTCGACCGGGACACCCCCGAGCTGACCGCCCTGTCGGCACGCCTGTTCGCCTCCGCCGAGGCCCGCGAGGGGATGACGGCCTTCCTCGAACGACGGGACCCGGCATGGACGCTGTGAACGCGGCGAACACTGTGAACTCGGCAAGTGCTGTGAACGGTGTGAATGCGGCGAAAGCCGCGAAAGCGGTGGGTGCGGTCAACACTGTGAATGCGGTCAATGAGGTCAACGCGGTCAACGGTGTGACCGAGAACGTGCCCCAGACGCAGCGTGTACAGGGCTCACAGGGCTCACAGCGCTCACAAGGCTCACAGCGCTCACAGCGCGCGCCCAAGCAGGACCGCAGCCGGGCCACCCGCCAGCGTCTGCTGGAAGCCGCCGTGGCCTGCCTCGCCGAGCACGGCTGGGCGGGCTCCACGGTCTCCGTCGTCGCCGAACGCGCCGGAGTCTCCCGAGGCGCCGCCCAGCACCACTTCCCCACCCGCGAGGACCTGTTCACGGCCGCCGTCGAGTACGTCGCCGAGGAACGCTCCACCGCCCTGCGCGCCCTCTTCCCCGAGGGCGCCGCCGACCGCCGCGTGGTGGTCGCGGCCCTGGTCGACCTCTACACCGGCCCCCTCTTCCGCGCGGCCCTCCACCTCTGGGTGGCCGCCTCGAACGAGGAGCAACTGCGCCCGCGTGTCACCGAGTTGGAGGCGCGTGTGGGTCGCGAGACACATCGCATCGCGGTGGAGCTGCTCGGCGCAGACGAGTCCCGGCCAGGCGTACGAGAAACGGTCCAGGGCCTGCTGGACATGTCCCGGGGCCTGGGTCTGGCAAACCTGCTCACGGACGACAGGGAGCGCAGGGAACGTGTGGTGGCCCAGTGGGCGGCCCTGCTGGACGCGTCCCTGAACCCGGTCAGGGACTGAGTCGCTCCACGCGCCAGCTTCCGTCCGCCTCCGCCACGTACCGCAGCCGGTCGTGCAGCCGGTTCTCGCGCCCCTGCCAGAACTCCACCGTCTCCGGGGCCACCCGGAACCCGCCCCAGTTCGGCGGCACCGGCACCTGCTCGCCCTCGGGATAGCGGGCGGCCAACCCGGCGTACGAGGCGTCGAGTTCGTCCCGGGAGAGGATCACCGAGGACTGCTCGCTGGCCCACGCGCCGAGCTGCGAGCCGTGCGGCCGGGTACGGAAGTAGGCGGCAGTCTCGTCCCGCCCGGTGCGGCGTGCGACTCCCGTGACGACGACCTGGCGGCCCAGCGGGAGCCACGGGAACAGGAGTGAGACGTACGGATTGGCGGCCAGGTCGCGCCCCTTGCGGGAGCCGTAGTTGGTGAAGAAGACGAAGCCCTGCTCGTCGTACTGCTTGAGCAGCACGGTACGAGAAGAGGGCCGCCCGTCGGCATCGGCCGTGGAGACGACCATGGCGTTGGGTTCGACGAGCCCGGCGTCGGCGGCGGCCTGCCGGAACCAGCGCGCGAACTGCTCCATGGGACCGTCGGCCAGCTCGCCCTCGGAGAGGCCGTCCGCGCGGTACTGCTTGCGCATGACGGCGGGATCGGCGGGATCGAGGGGATCGATCGGGTCGAGAGGGCCGTCGAAGGGAGTGGCGTCGCGAGCGGTCACACAGTCATCTTGCCGTATCGGAGGCATCACTGTGTGCCACAGTGTGGCACTGAGTGCCGCAAGGACTCCCCAAAGATGGCACTCAGGGATATCGTGCTGTTGCCGTCCGGTTGAACGACCGATCGAACGGGGCATCACCCAGGTGACCGTTTCGGACCGCGAGCAGTGCGTAAATGGCCGTGGAACCGCACCGGACACAACTACCGGACACAGCTGTTCGCGCAGCCCAAAGCCCGCAGCCCGGCCTTACGGCCGCACCCCCCTGTCGCACACATCAAGAGGAGCCGCCTGATGTCCGACTTCGTACCCGGACTTGAGGGAGTAGTCGCGTTCGAGACGGAGATCGCCGAACCGGACAAGGAGGGCGGCGCACTCCGGTACCGGGGCGTCGACATCGAGGACCTGGTCGGCCACGTCTCCTTCGGCAACGTCTGGGGCCTGCTCGTCGACGGCGCCTTCAACCCCGGTCTGCCGCCCGCCGAGCCGTTCCCGATCCCGGTCCACTCCGGTGACATCCGGGTGGACGTCCAGTCGGCGCTGGCGATGCTCGCCCCCGTCTGGGGCCTGCGCCCGCTTCTCGACATCGACGAGCGGACGGCCCGCGACGACCTGGCCCGCGCCGCCGTCATGGCCCTGTCGTACGTCGCCCAGTCGGCGCGCGGCCAGGGCAACGCCATGGTCCCGCAGCGCGAGATCGACAAGGCGCAGTCCGTCGTGGAACGCTTCATGATCCGCTGGCGCGGGGAACCGGACCCGAAGCACGTCGCCGCTGTGGACGCCTACTGGACGAGCGCGGCCGAGCACGGCATGAACGCGTCCACCTTCACGGCGCGGGTGATCGCGTCGACGGGCGCGGACGTGGCGGCGGCCCTGTCGGGCGCGGTCGGAGCGATGAGCGGGCCCCTGCACGGAGGCGCCCCCTCGCGCGTTCTCGGCATGATCGAGGAGATCGAGCGCACGGGCGACGCGGACGCCTACGTGAAGCAGGCCCTGGACAAGGGCGAACGCCTGATGGGCTTCGGCCACCGTGTCTACCGGGCCGAGGACCCACGCGCGCGCGTGCTGCGCCGGACGGCCCGTGAGCTGGGTGCTCCGCGCTTCGAGGTCGCCGAGGCGCTGGAGAAGGCCGCGCTGGCGGAGCTGCACGCCCGCCGTCCGGACCGTGTCCTGGCGACGAACGTCGAGTTCTGGGCGGCGATCGTCCTGGACTTCGCCGAGGTTCCGGCCCACATGTTCACGTCCATGTTCACGTGCGCCCGTACGGCCGGCTGGTCGGCCCACATCCTGGAGCAGAAGCGCACCGGCAGGCTCGTACGCCCGTCGGCCCGCTACACCGGCCCGGGCACCCGCAACCCGCAGGAGATCGAGGGGTACGAGGGCATCGCCCACTGAAGCCCCGAGTGAGGGACTGTCACCCGCTCCGATAACGTGTCCCGCTCGAACGAGGGGAGACACGGCAGATGCTGGTCGGGGCGGGGAACAGGCGGCACGGGTCGGTCCGGGCGACGCTGCTGGTGGCGGCGCTGACCGCGCTGGCGGGCTGCTCGCAGGCGGCGGACGACGGTACGGAAGCGAAGGCGACCGCGAGTGGGAGCGCGAGCGCCACGGCGACGGCGGCCGGGACCAGCGACAGGAGCGCCAGGAGCGCCAGGAGCGGCGGCAGCATCGGCGCCGCCGGCTCGCCCTGTGAACTCCCCGTCACCTTCGACATCGCCGAGGACTGGACGGCGGAGGCCGTCGCCGAGCCCCCGCGCCAGGGCCCGGTCGCCCTCGCGTGCGAGGTGGACGCCAAGCCCGCCGGGCACATCGGCTTCCTGCGAGTCTGGACCGGCGCCCCGGGCGCCGACGACGCGCGCACGGTGCTGAAGGCCTTCATGGCCGCCGAGGCCGGTGCGACCAAGGCGCGGTACAGCGCGTTCAAGGCGGGCGCCCTCACCGGTGCCGAGGTGGAGTACCTCTACAAGACCGAGTTCGAGGACACCCCGAAGAAGGAGCGAGCCCTCGCGGTCACGACACCGGGCGGACCGGTCGTCGTACACCTCGGAGGGCTGGACACCGGGGAACACGAGGCGATGCTCCCGGCCTACGAACTCGCCAAGCGAACCCTGAAGGCATAGCCCCGGGGGAGGGGGCTGAACGCAGGCGACCCGCGAACTCGGTCCCTCTGGTGGAGGGGCCGGCCGGACGTGCCGGCGAGCTCGCGGGTCGGGTGACTGCGTTGGATTCGGCCGGCTGCGTGTCAGTCGCCCACGCTGGTCCGGCACCGCATTGAACGTGGTGGCGAGCCGCTAGCCCGCAGCCACCTCACGCGTCCGGGTTACCTTCATGTACCCGATCACCTCCCTTCGGTGTGAGTCACACCCTAGATACGCGAGTGACCGCCGTTCAACCGGTTTTTCGAGACGTCCGGAGCGAGGTCAGGTGTCGAAGCGCCGCCGGGCGCTGTCGATGTGTCCCATGTACTGATGGGTCCACTCGCACATGCCGTCGACCGTGGCCCGAAGCCCCTGGCCCGCCTCGGTGAGCGTGTACTCGACCCGGGGCGGCACCGTGGGGTACACGCGTCGCTCCGCCAGGCCGTTGCGTTCCAGCATGCGCAGGTTCTGGGTGAGCATCTTGTGGCTGATGCCCTCGACCTCGTTCCGCAGCTCACTGAAGCGCAGGGTGCGCTCGCCGAGTGCCTCGATGATCAGCAGCGCCCATTTGTTGGCCACGTCGGAGAAGATCTCGCGCGCCAACGAGTCCGCGCGCCGCAGGTCCATTTCGTTGGCCGAGCCGCTGAACTGCTTGGTCACCATCTGGTTCCCCAGTCACCGAAAAGTGCGTTCTTCCATGTCAGCAGACACTCTCCTATGGTTCCTGAGTAACCACAAGAGAGCTAAGGAAGGCGATCAGTCATGGCCATCACCCTGCTGAACCCCGAGGGCCTGCCCAAGATCGACGTGTACCGCCAGGTGTCGATCGCGACCGGTTCGAAGCTGGTCTTCATCGCGGGGCAGGTCGCCTGGGACGCCGACGGCGTCACGGTCGGCGAGGGCGACCTCGCCGCGCAGGTCGAGCGCAGCTACCTCAACGTCGGCACCGCCCTGGCAGAGGCCGGCGCAACCTTCGACGACGTCGCGAAACTGACGGTCTACGCCGTCGACTGGACTCCGGACAAGATGCCCACGCTCCTGGAGGGAATCGCCAGGGCGGCCGAGAAACTGGGAGTCACCCCGGTTCCGCCGGCCACACTGATCGGTGTCGCGGCACTCGACATACCCGATCACCTGGTCGAGATCGAGGCCACGGCGGTCATCGACTGACGGGATTTCCCGCTGCGGGATTTCCCGGGCGGATGGTCGTCACCGTGAGCACCGGGTCGACAGGCTCGACGAGCTGCTCGACGGCGACGGCCACGAGGTCGACCGGAGCAGCCCCGGCCAGCAGTCCGTTCACGTAGCGGACGGCTCGCGCAGGAGACAAGGCCGGCAGCCGTTGCCGTAGGACGCGTACGGAATGCATGTGCCCGTGTGCGGCGGCGAGTTCGCGCAGTTCGTCGTGCAGGTCGTCGACGGGGGTACGGACGGCCAGGCCACGGACACGGACGCGGTAGTCGGCCTCCCACTCCCCGCCCATCGCGGCGAGGACCCCGATCACGTGCAGCCCTCCGTCGACCCGGTCGACGAGGTAGGGGCCGCTGCCGATCAGCATGGAGCCGGGTTTCCCGGTGCGGAGGAACTCCTCGGACTGGCAGTGGACGAGCCACACCAGTTCGTGCTCCTCCACCCGCGCCACCACCACACGCGCCGGGTCCACGTCCAGCGCCGACCACTTCTCGTACTCCCGGGCCAGCTCCTCCTCGACGATGCGGACCGCGTCCTCGCGTTCCACGACCCGGGGGCCGGTCTCGGCGCTCGTCATGTGCGCTCGCGCATCATGAACACGTCCACCGCGTCCTCGCTCTCCACCCTGAACCCGTGCCGCTCGTACAGTCGTCGGGCCGGGCTCCCCTGGAGCACGTTCAGCCGGACGGGAGTGCCCTCGTCGTCGCACCGCTCCAGCAGGTCACGCAGGATCCCCCCGCCGATGCCGAGGCCGTGGAGGCGTGGGTCCAGATAGAAGTGCTCCAGCCAGTGGACGGGGCCCTGGGGGTCCTCGGCCGGGCGCAGTGCCACGCAGCCCGCGAAGTCGCCGCCCACCTCGATCACCCAGGTGTGGGCCGGGTCGAACGCGTCCCGGAAGCGCTGCCGGACGCGCTGCTCGTCGTACCGCCCGAGTCGTTCCAGATCCGGCCGCATCACCACGGCACGCAGCTCGGCCACCGGTTCGATGTCCGGTGCCGTCGCCGGTCGTATCTCCCAGTCCGCCATGATCGGCACGGTACTACTGGGTACTTCTCGGTACTACTCCGTTGACGGCCGCCCGCGGGGTGCGATTTTCTGGCACCGTGTCTGATCTTCGTATCGTGCCCGTGAGTGATGTCGATGGCGATGTCTACGAGGCTGCCCTTGAGGACTGGCGGTACGTCCACAACGTGATCGTTCCGCCCGCCGCCATGTCGCTGGACGACGTGCGCGAGCGCAGTGGGCGCAACCGGCTGGAGGTCGCGTATCTCGGGGACACCCTGGTGGGGTGTTCCACCGTCCGGCCGCCCGCCGGGGACGGGGGTGGGGGCGCGGCCGTGGCCACCGTCATCGCGCGCGTGCTGCCCGGTTTTCGTCGGCGCGGGTTCGGGACGGAGCAGTATCTGCGGGGGCTCGGGCAGGCGCGGGAACTCGGTGCCGAGGTGATCGAGACCGTCGTGCTGGCCGCCAACGAGGACGGCCTCTCCTTTGCGTACAGGCAAGGGTTCGTCGAGGTCGAGCGGTATGTGCTGGACGGGGAGAGCGATCTCTGGGTCGACCTGCGGCTGGCTCCGACCGCTTCCTGAGGCCTGACATTCCGTACGGTCGGTTTGGTCCGGGGGCGGGAGGGGCAGGAGCGGCTTGTTCCCGGTGTACGGCGAATTTCCGCCGTACAACGATTTCCTTCGAACTTGGGGGAACTCGATGTGTGCTGCGTCACGTTCGAGTTGAATGATGGTGAGTGAGCGAACCGTCGCGCAGTACGTGCGGACGCGGCCTGCAGGGGGTCCAGGTGAGTGCTTCCCGGCGTAGTGGGACCACCGACGAGCTGGGGCCGGACGAGCCCGAGAGGGACGGCCCGGAAGGTTCGGACGGTGGTGGCTTCGACCTGCTCGCGGCGCTTCTCGACGGCATGGACGCCGCCCTGTGTGCCTTCGACGCCGACGGCGTCGTGACCCACTGGAACCGGGAGGCCGAGCGGATTCTCGGCTGGAGTGCCGCCGAGGCCGTCGGGCGGCACGGGTTCGCCGGGTGGGCGGTGCGCAAGGCCGACGCCGAGGAGGTCGAGGGGCGGCTGCTGTCCGCGATGCACGCACCGGGACGCCAGGTGCACGAGTTCGCGCTGCTGACCAAGGACGGCGGCCGGGTGCTCGTACGGACCCAGTCCGCCGCCGTGCGCGGGCCCGACGGCAAGCCCGCCGGGCTGTACTGCGCCTTCAGCGAGGTGCACGCGCAGATAGACCTCGAGCGGTCGATCGCCCTGAGCGAGGCGTTGTTCGAGGACGCCAGCTGGGGCGTCGTCCTCGTCGACGCCGATCTACGGCCCGCCGTCGTCAACGCGCACGCGGCGCGCCTGCTCGGCACCGGCCGCACCGCCGTGCTCGGGCGCCCCCTCGGGGAGCTGCTCTCGCAGGGTGTCGAGGAGCTGGAGGGCGCGCTGACGCACGTCCTCGCCGAGGGCGCGCCCCCCGCGCCCGCCGAGATGTGGGTGAGTGTGCGCACGCCCGAGGGCGAGAAGAGGCGCTGCTGGCGGAGCGGGTTCCTGCGGCTGGCCTCGCCGCTCACCGAAGAACCGGTTCCCCTCGGTGTGGGGTGGCTGTTCCAGGACGTCACCGAGGCCAAGCAGATCGAGCAGGACGCGGCTCAGCTGCGGTTCCGCAGCCAGCAGCTGCACCGGGCCGCGCGGGCCGCCGCCGAGTACGAGGACCCCGCCGAGGCCGCGACCATCCACCTGGACTTCGCCCTCGCCGGCTTCGCCGACCACGCGCTCATCGACCGGATCGCCGTCATCGGCGGCGAGGCGGCCGACGGTACGGCGGACGACGGGGACGGTCCGGTACGACTGGTCCGCGCCGCCGCCACGCCCTCCGGGGCACCGGGGCCCAGCGTCCTCGCCGGCCAGGCCGGCCTGCCGGTGCGCTACGGCGACGGGCACCCCGCCGTGCAGGCCGTGGAGCGGTCCGGGTCGGTGCGGGCGAGCGCCGGGTCGTACGCCGCCGAACAGGCCCGCGCGTGGGCCGTCCAGCGCCGCTGGCCGCCGGATTCGGTCCACGCGCTGTGCGCGGTGCTGCGCAGCCGGGGGCGCACCCTGGGCGTCGTGACGTTTCTGCGGGGCGCCGGGCGGAGCCAGTTCGAGCGTACGGACGCGATGTACGCCGAGGACGTGGCCGCCCGGATCGCGGTGGCCCTGGACCTCGCCGGGCTCGGGGAGCGCGACCTCAGGGAGCGGGACCCCAAGCAGGAGGGGCCGAGCCCTCAGCGCTCGTAGAAGATCCGGTCGCCGTACTGCTTGAGGATGTGCGCGTTCCAGTCGTGGCCGCCGTCCACGTTGCCGGAGCGCAGCAGCGGGGGCTCGATGCCCCGGTCCGCCAGGATGCCCGCCGCCGTGGCCATGACCGACTGGAGCAGGGCCGACGTGACGACCGTGGAAGCGGGGGCGAAGGGCGCCGGGACGGTGTCGAGGGTGAGTACGGCGTCGCCGGGGGCGATCTTCGAGTCCAGTACGACGTCGCAGTGGTCCTTGAGGAACGTGCCCGAGGCGTTCCGGGGCGTCGTCTCCGTCGCGTAGGCCACCGACGTCACGCCGATGACCTTCACGCCGAGGGCACGCGCGCGGAGCGCCATTTCCACCGGGAGGGCGTTGCGGCCGGAGAGGGAGATGATCACGAGGACGTCCCCCGCGCGCAGCGGTGAGGTGTCCAGGACCGCCGTGGCCAGGCCCTCGACGCGTTCCAGTGCGGAGCCCAGCGTGGCCGGCACGACGTCGACGCCGACGACACCGGGGACGGCCAGCAGGTTCATCAGGGCGAGGCCGCCCGCGCGGTAGACGATGTCCTGCGCGGCGAGCGAGGAGTGCCCGGCGCCGAAGGCGAACAGGCGCCCCTCGGCCTGCACGGTGTCGGCGATGAGCGTGCCGGCGGCCGTCACGGTGTCCGTCTCCTCGTCGCGCACCCGCCGCAACAGCCCGATCGCGGCGTCGAGGAACTGCCCGGCCAACTCGCTGTCGCTCATCGGTAAGCCCTTCGGGGATCGGCGTATCGGTCCGTACCGGTCCGCGTATCAGGCCGCGTATCGGTCCGTGTCGCCGATCACGGTGAGGTCTGGACCAGTGCCCTGTCAACAGCGCCACCGGCCGTTCCGGCGCCCGTCGCCGTACCCTCGGTGAAACGTGCTGTCTACCCGACCGCGAGGATCCGTAACCGTGTGGTTCCCCCGCGGCGGCACGGTTGTCAGTGGTATGCGTCAGAATTGAAGCCAGGGCCAGCGCACGCGCCGGAGCCGTCGAGCCTCCGGCACATCTCATCAAGGGGCACGTATGTCCGGACTGATCGATACGACGGAGATGTATCTCCGCACCATCCTCGAGCTGGAGGAGGAAGGTGTGGTCCCCATGCGCGCCCGGATCGCCGAGCGGCTGGACCAGAGCGGTCCGACGGTCAGCCAGACCGTGGCCCGGATGGAGCGCGACGGTCTGGTGGCGGTCGCCAGCGACCGGCACCTGGAGCTCACCGACGAGGGCCGCCGCCTCGCCACCCGCGTCATGCGCAAGCACCGCCTCGCGGAGTGTCTGCTCGTCGACGTGATCGGCCTGGAGTGGGAGCAGGTCCACGCGGAGGCGTGTCGCTGGGAGCACGTGATGAGCGAGGCCGTCGAGCGCCGGGTCCTCGAACTGCTGCGCCACCCCACCGAGTCGCCCTACGGCAACCCGATCCCGGGCCTGGAGGAGCTGGGCGAGAAGGACGGCGCGGACCCCTTCCTCGACGAGGGCATGGTCTCGCTGGCCGACCTCGACCCGGGTGTGGACGGCAAGACGGTCGTCGTACGGCGTATCGGCGAGCCCATCCAGACGGACGCGCAGCTGATGTACACGCTGCGTCGCGCGGGTGTGCAGCCCGGTTCGGTGGTGAGCGTGACGGAGGCGGCCGGCGGGGTGCTGGTCGGCAGCGGCGGTGAGGCGGCCGAGCTGGAGGCGGGCGTGGCCTCGCACGTGTTCGTGGCGAAGCGCTGACCCGGGCCTGACCCAGACCGCTGTCGCGGCTCCGGTCGCCGCACCGTCAACTCCTGTGACCGGCGCGGAAATTGTCATGTCCTGGGATCCGTGCCGTTCCGGGGCGCCAATCCAAGATTCACTGTGCGGAATCGCAGCGCTCGGCCGTTTCGCATGCCACGCTGTCGCGTGAGGCATATGACCTGAGGGCTCTTGGCCGGGAGCGGCAGCGGTGCCGCCCGGCGGGGGAGGGGGAGCGTGAGGATGTGCCGCGGACATGAAGGCGGACATGAAGAGGGCCCCGGCGCCAAGCGGCGCCGGGGCCTGTCCTCCCCTGTGCTGACCCGGAGCCCCGAGCTCCCAGGGTCATCCCCTTCGGACCGTTTTCCCCGAGCGGTCCGCCTCCCGCAGAAGATCTCCCCTCGGCCGCGCGGATCATTCCTGGAGCGGGGTCACTCGAACGAGGGGTGTTGCGGCCGGAGTCCGCATTTTCGAATAGCCATTCGATAATCTGTGGGCAGAGGGAACATCGACAGCTGATCGGCAGCCAGAGGAAACATCGATAGCTAGGGGGGTGCCAGAGACCTATGGCGCGGCGTATCGACGTGACCGGAGCGGGCGGCGTACGACTTGCCGCCTGGGAGTTCGCCGACCCTCCCAAGACCGGTGAGGAGCAGGCCAGGGTCACCGAACCCGAGCAGGCACCCGGCGTGCTGTTACTGCACGGGCTCATGGGCCGCGCCTCGCACTGGGCGTCCGCCGCCCGCTGGCTGGGCGAGCGGCACCGGGCCGTCGCACTCGACCAACGGGGCCACGGCCAGAGCGACCGCCCACCGGGCGACCTCTACACCCGCGAGGCGTACGTCGAGGACGCCGAGGCGGCGATCGAGCAGCTCGGCCTCGGCCCCGTCGTCCTCATCGGCCACGCCATGGGCGCCCTGACCGCCTGGCAGCTCGCCGCGAAACGCCCCGACCTGGTGCACGGCCTGATCATCTGCGACATGCGGGCGTCGGCGCTGGGCGCGGCCTCCCAGCGTGAGTGGGAGGACTGGTTCAAGGCCTGGCCCGCCCCCTTCGCCACCCTCGCCGACGTGCGCAAGTGGTTCGGTGAGGACGACCCCTGGGTGGAGCGGCCCAGCCCCTCGCGCGGCGAGTTCTACGCCGAGGTGATGCAGGAGTCCCCCGACGGCTGGCGCCCCGTCTTCCAGCCGGAGCACATGCTCAAGTCCCGTGAGACATGGGTGTTCGACGCGCATTGGGAGGAGCTGACGCAGGTTCAGTGCCCCGCCCTCGTCGTGCGCGGTCTGGACGGCGAACTGGGCCGGGCGGAGGCGCAGGAGATGGTCCGCGTCCTGCCGAGGGGCGAGTACGCGGAGGTGGCCGACGCCGGCCACCTCGTGCACTACGACCAGCCGGACGCCTGGCGCGCGGCGATCGAACCGTTCCTGGACGGTGTCCTGGCCCGGTAGCCCCTGCTGGGCGCGTCAGGTCTTGCCGGTTCCTCCTGTCGCCGTCAGGAAGGCGACCGCGCCGGTCGCGACGAGGGCCACCGAGAGAAGGCACCAGCGGCGGGCCTCGTGGAAGGCGGCCCGGATCTGCCAGACGTGCGCCATGGCGAGCAGCCAGCGTACGAAGGGGTCGGTGCGGGCGATGTTGGCCTTCGCCCGGTCCAGGTGCCCCCGCAGCTGCGCGCGGCGGTGCGGGTCGGTCTCGGCGCCGAGCGCGCGCTGGATGTTCACGGCGACGGCACGGTGGCGCAGCAGATCGTCGACGCCGGTGGCGGCGGAGCCGAAGAAGTCGGCGGGGGACGCGTCGATCAGCTCGCGCAGGCCGCGTGCCGCCGGGGTGGCGAGGGTGGCCGCGGTGGTGATCGGCGGTACGAGCACCCGGCTCACCTGCCAGACGGCGAGGCAGACCCCGGTGAGCGCGACTGCCAGGGCGCCGCCCGCGACCAGCGCCTCGCCCAGCCCGTGCACCTTCCCGACGGCCACCAGCGGCCCACCGCCGACGAGCGCGACCCCGACGGCACCGAAGGAAGCGATCATCCACCGTGCGGCGGCCCGCAGTTCGGGCACGGCGTCGAGAGGGGAGGGCAGGGCGTCGAAGGGCGTGCCGACGTCCGGTCCCGGCGAGGCCGGCGGCGGTTCGGTGCTCACTGCGGCCAGTCCTTGACGGTGGGGGAGTCCTTGGTCAGCGCCTGGGGCGGGCCGTCGTCGTCGGGCACGTCCGGGTACAGGACCCACGCCGTGCCGTCGTAGAACTCCAGCACACCGTTGTCGCCGAGCCGTACGTCGTTGATCTTCGGGGCGTCCGCCATGCGCGCAGTATCCCAGGCGACCGCCGCCAGCGGGTTGGTCAACGGGCCGCCCTCTCCGCCACGTTGACATAGTGCAGCACCGCGGCGACCGCCGCCCGCTGGGTGGGTTCCCGCAGCTCGGTGCCGAGCGCGGGGTCGCGTTCGCCGCCGAGGATCCGTTCCAGGGCCGAGGCCATCGGCGCGAGGAGCGGGTCCGAGGCGAACCCGTCCAGGTTCTCCCGGGTCGCCTCGTCGGTGCCGTCCCCGTCGAGGGCGGTGGCGACGAAGATGCCGAGGGCGATGCCGAGATGCATGGCGGTCCACATTTCGACGGGTACGGTCAGCCGGCCGGCCAGCGCGTCCAGCGCGCGCCCCGCAACGGCGGCGTCGAGGGGTCCCAGCCCGGCGAGCACACGTGGCCCGCGCTCACCGCCCTGGATCCGGGCCAGTACGTCGACCAGGGGGCCGAACATCGGGTCCAGCGCGCCGAGTTGGGCGAGGTGCTGGCGCAGCTTCACCTTCGCCGCCGTGTTGCGCCGCTCGGCGGCCAGCAGTGCCGCGAGCGCGGGTTCCCAGGTCATGCCCCACGCCGCCGCCTGCACAGCGCCGAGCCGACGCGCCTCCGCCTCCGTCCCCGTCCACGTCCCGGTTCCCGTTCCTGTCAACGTTGCCTGCGCTTCCTCCTCCGCGCTTCTCCGCACGTCCTGGACCAGCGTGGCGAGCGTCTCCCGGGCGCGGGCGGGCCCGGGGTCCAGGACGGCCAGCAGGCGGTCCAGGGTGACCCCGGGCACCGCGGCCACCTGTGCGCACAACTCCTCGATGTCCAGGCTCAGTTGAGCCCGGGCGTCCGGCCCGAACTCCCGCAGGTCGCCCGCGAGGGACAGCGCGGCGTTCGTCGTCCGGCCGCCGCCGGTGAGCGTGCCGAGCAGCGCCCCCGCGAGATGGTGGGCGACCGCGCCCGCCGCGTCCCGCGCGTGGACGTGCAGATAGGTGCCCAGGTTGGCGTGGCCGACCGCGACGAGCGCCGGCAGCCCCGCCCGGTACGCGTACCGCAGACTGTCCCGTTCCCGGGCGATCGCCACCTCGCCGTGCCCCCGGACGTGCGCCACATGGGCGAGCGCCCCGAACACCTCACCCAGGTAAGGGAAGTCCCCCGCGTCCTCGAAGACCTCCCGGCACTCCTCGAGCAGCCGCAGCGCGTCCTGCGTCCGGCCCAGACTCAGCAACGGCATGTACGCGGGCAGCCGGGCCCGCGCGAAGTCGGTGACCGGGGCGCCGCGGGCCTGTTTGGAGGCGGCCAGGTCGTCGGCGTACTCCAGCGCCCGACGCCACTCGCCCGCCTCGATCGCGGCGCGTTGCCCGGTGTCGCACAGCTCCTCCCAGACCTCCCACCAGTCGACTCCCTCCCGGGGCCCGCGCTCCCGGGGCAGGTCACGTGCTCGCCGGTGCAGGTCGTCGGCCTCGGCGAGGGTCTCGCCGGCCCGGTCGGTCTGCGACAGGACGTGCAGCCGCTGGACCTCGTACAGGAGCGTCGTCCAGATGCCCGAGCCGGCCCTGCGGGCGAGTTCGAGGCCCTGTTCGGCGAGGGCGAGCGCCTCCGTGAGACGTCCGGCGCGTACGCAGAGGTCGACCAGGCCGCTGGTCGCGGTGGCGGCGGCCGAATGGTCGCCGCGTTCGAGCGCCGAGGCGAGCGCGGCGCGTTCCCGCCGTTCGGCGAGTGCCGGGTCGGTCTCGCTGAGCACCCGCGCCAGCGCGTCCGTCGGCGGTACGACTCCGGTGCCCGGCGCGGACGCGGCGCGCACCGCGATCCGGCGCAGCAGCGGCAGTACGCGGGCCCGGGTCGGACCCGAGGCGTCCCGGCGCAGTACGGCCTCCAGCAGCGTCGCGGCGTCCGACTCCTGACCCAGCCGGATCAGATAGGGAGCGGCGGACAGCGCGGCGTGCGTCAGCAGCGGCCCGGCCAGCTGGGCGCCCTCGGCGTCGGTGCCCTCGCGGGTCCACGCCATCTCGAACACCCGCAGCCAGTACCCCCACATCCGCGTGTCCACCGGTTCCCGCACCCGCGCACCGGCCCGCGCCCGCCCCTCGGCGGCGACGGCGGCCTGGATCTCGTACGACTGTCCCGGCCGCGGGGTGAGGAGCCCGTGGGTGACCAGTGTCCGCAGTGCCGGGTCGACCGGTGTGTCGGGGTGGCCGAGTCGGTCGCACAGGTCGGACCAGTTGTGGTCCAGGACCACGCGGGTGCGGTCGGTCTCCTCCAGGCAGCACAGGACATGGAACAAGTCACGCTCGGCCGGGGCGAGTTCGGCGGCGATGCTCTCGGCCCAGGCGCGGAGTACGCGAAGGTACTCGTCGTCGTCATCCTGGTCGGCGCCGCTGTCCGCTGCCGCTGCCCGGCTCCCGGCGGCCAGCAGCCGGGTCAGGCGCTCCGGATCGGCGGCCTGGGCATCGGCCAGTTCCAGCAACCCCGGGTGCCCCTGGGCGAGTTGGAGAAGCCCGGTGGCGAGTCGCCGGGCGGCTGCGGGTGCCGTGCCGGGGAGCTGCCCGGCGATCAGACGGGCCAGCTGGGGGAGTGCGCGGGCCAGCAGCAGGGTTTCGTCGGGGGTGAGCAGGTCGACCGGCTCGGTCGGTACGCGCGTCCCCAGCCCGGCAGGCCGTACCCGCCCGCACAGGATCAGCCGTCCCGCCCCGGCGTGCTCGGACAGTGCACCGACGAGAGCGCCCCAACGCCGGTCCCGCCAGGCCCTGTCGGGAGTCAGCAGCGCGTCGATGCCGTCGACGACCAGCAGCACCCGCTCCCGCTCCAGCCACGAAGCGACGGCGCCGACGAAGTCCTTCGCCGACCGGTCGGGCCCGCCCGCGTCCAGCAGACTCAGACAGCGCAGCCCCGGCACCGCCCGATCCAGGGTCAGGGCGAAGGAGGTGAGCGCCTCCTCCGGGTGCTGGACGCTGTCCTGCTCCTGGGGCGCGGTGAACCAGACGACCCGCTCGAAGGCGTGGGCGTGCGTCGCTGCCAACTCCCGTGCGCACGCGGTCTTTCCGGCCCCCGGCATGCCCTGCAGCAATATCCCGCAGAGCCCGCTGCGAGGGGCCAGGGCGGCACCGGCACGCGCGAGGAGGGCGACGCGGCCGACGAAGTAGTCGGGTTCGGGAGGGAGTTGGGCGGCAGTCCCCTGGCCGGGAACGGCCGCCCCGCCAGCCGTCCCGTCAGTAGTCCCGCCGGTCGCCTCACCCGGCGGCGCCACCCTCGGCGCGTCCAGGGTGAGCCCAACCGCCCGCGCCCCGAACAGCGCCGGAGTCGCCGCACGCAACGCGGAACCAGGCATCCCCTCCGACCCGGCGTCCGCCGCCGACAACTCGCCCAGCACCCCTGCCAGCGCTCGGGGCAACACCCGCCCCTCGACGACCAGTTGACGGTAGACACCCTCGGCGAGGGCGGCGGCGAACCCGTCCTCCACCGGATACCGCATCGCCAGCACCGCACACCCGAGCCGCTCGACGAGGTCCCCGGCGACCGCCCCGACGACCACTTCCCCGGAGCCCTCGCCCACCGGTTCCGGAGCCGCCGCCGACCAGCAGGCCGACAGGGTGACCAGGGAGACGTCACGGGCGGCGGCGAGGAGGTCGACGAGCTCGGGTGCGCCAATCCGGTCGGGGTGCCCCGCGTCGGTCTCCAGGAGGAGTTCGCCGGGGGCGCCGTGCCCGGAGACATGGACGAGGTCCCAGCCGGCCGGCCGCGCCAGTACCTCCCGCAGCCGCTCGCGCGTCACCCCGTACTGCAGTGTGCGCACCTCCACCGCGCGCCCGGCCTCCGCCGCCTCCGCGAACAGCCGGGTCAGCGCGAGCCGTTCGCGCCGCAGGTTCAGCGCCCGGCTTCCCTCGGGCAGACTGAACAGCGCCAGCACCCGCACCGGACCGTCCTCGCGCCGCCCGCCCCGGCGCCCGGCACCCCACTGCGTCACGAGGGTCACGTCCTGGACGGCCAGTGGCCGCCCCGCAGCATGGGCCAGTTCCAGGGGGACGAACAGCAGGCGCCGCGCGCCCGGTACGTCCCTCGGCACGACGACCCGTACCACCGCCGGGGCCGCCGCGAGCAGCGCGGGGGCGACGGGCCCGAGGACCTCCGCGCCGATCCACGTGCCCACCTCCCGGACGATCTCCCGTTCGCGCACGGCCCGTACGTCCGGGGCCGCGTGCCGGCGCAGATAGCCGGGCAGGTCGAGAAAGGCCTCGTACTGGGGGCCGGCCGGGTCCAGCCGGACCTCGTGCCGGGCGAGGACCCCGCCGTCCGGCCCGAGCAGCAGCCAGCGCCAGCGGTCGGGTCCGGTGAAGTCCTCGACGAGCAGGGTCAGTTCCGCGACGGCCCCGTCCGGCATCGCGGTCAGACCCCGTGCTGTCTGCGCAGCGCCTTGACGACCGCGAGCGTCTGTTCCAGGCCGGGGCGTGCGGGGTGGGTCTGCGGGAGCTCCCGCAGACCGCGCGTGTACATGTCCTCCACCGCGGCCATGTGTTCGTGCCGGCCGGTCTGGACGAGCCCGAGGAGCACGCCGCCGAGGTTGACGAGACGCAGCGCGTGCATCGGATGGTCGTCCGGGGTGTCGCGCAGGGCGGCGCGGGCGTGTCTGGCGGCCTCGTCCAGGATGGCGAGATCCTTGAGGGTGCGCCCCTTGCGGAGGAGTGCGTTGGCGAGGTTGGACTCCTGCCCGACACGCTCCTCGCCCAGCCCGCCGGCGCGCACCGGCATGATGTCCAGACAGCCGCGGTACAGGGCGATCGCCTCGTCGATGGACTCCTCGTCCTGGGTGCTGTCGTAGACCTCCTGGAGGGCGGTGGCCAGGGAGGACATGTGCCGGGAGAGTACCGGGTCGCCCGGCGGGGACTTGTCGACGGCCCGGCGCCCGTAGTCGACTGCCTTGATCAGATCGGCGGCGGCCCGCTCGCGTTCCCAGCTCAGCCGGTGCAGCATGCACAGCGCGGAGAGGGCGGCGGCGTGCCGGACGTCGTCGACCGGGTAGACCTGCACGGCCAGCTCGGCGGCCTGGATCGAGCCGCGCAGCAGCTTCGGGTCGCCGGTGCGGCTGTAGGCAAGCCGCAGGTCGTCGGAGACACCGAGGGGTTCGAGATGCTCGGACTCCGCCGCGGCGCCGACCGGGTCATAGCTTTTGGACCTGGATTTGCCGAACCATCTGGCCACCTGAGCGCTCCCCCCTGAAAGCTTCCGTCACCCCCCTTCCCTCCCCGCGATACGGGGCTCAAACCCCGTATGCCGTAGGCAAGTTCGGCGGGGATGCAGGGGGTACAGGCGGTTACAGGGAGTGCAGGGGTGTGCGGGCGGGAGTACCGCGCGGACCGGGCCGGGTTCAGCCCTTGCTGACCGCCGCCAGAATCTCCGGCAGTCGCCGTGCCGTGCGCGGTGCGGAGAGGCGCAGTCCGAGCAGGACGAGCAGGGCGCCGTAGCCGACGCCGACCGGCAGCAGCAGCCACGTCCACCGGTCGCCGCCCGAGTCGACGTTCAGCCAGATGGTGAGGGCGATGACGGGGGCGCACAGCAGGGCGGCGCCGACCATCCCGCCGAAGATGGCGGCCATGGCGAGCCCGGCCTGCCCGGGGACCACGTTCTTGTAGCTCTCCTGCGGGATGGAGTACGGGTACTGGGCCGACGACCAGGCCCCGGCCGCCAGCATCGCCCCCAGCAGCGCGAGGGACATCCCGAGCGCCTCCGGCAGCGTGGTCCAGTCGTCGAGCAGCGCGGTGGTGAGAACGACCACGAGGAGGGAGTACGGCAGGCTGATCAGCAGCAACGCCAGTGCCCGGCCACGTAGTTCGACGTACGCGTCCCGCGTGGACGAGATCGTCATCGCGACCATCCAGAAGGCGGAGGTGTCCTGGCCGAACTGGTTGTACATCTGGATGCCGAGCATCCCGGCCGCGAAGCAGGCGAAGTAGACCGAACCGGTGCCCTGCAGCGCGTTGAACACCGGCACGATGAGCCCGATCGCCAGCGAGGTCACCCACGCGGCCTTGGTCTTGGGGTCCCGCCACGCATAGCGCAGGCTCCGCTCCATGACGGTCCCGGTACGCCCGTCCGGCAGCCACCGGGCCGGCCCGCCGGACGTCCGCTCCCGCTTGCCGGACGGCTCGGCGGCCTGCAGGGTGGACCCGTCGGGTGAGGTCATCAGCCGGGTGAGGGTGCGCGACCAGACCCGCAAAAGCAGCACCAACAGCCCCGCACTGAGTGCGAGTTGGACGACTGCGACGCCGTACGACCCGTCGCTCGCCGAGTCCACTGCCCCGAGGGCGGAAGTGGGCGGCACCCAGGCCAACACGTCCGCGGCCGGGTCGAGTTGGCCGAGCCCCGCCGAACCGAGCTGCTGCATACCGAAGTTGACGAGCTGCGCCCCGATCGCGACGACCAGCCCGCTGAGTACGGCGAGATCGCGCCCTTTGCGGCTGCTGAGCAGCCGGACGTTGGCGGCGGCGACGGCCCGCGCGAGCGCCACACACACCAGCAGCGTGAGGGGAACGGCGACGAGCGACACGACGAGCGCCGCCCCACCGTGCGCCAGGGCGAGCACCGACCCCACGAGCAGGGACAGCGTGAACAGGGGCCCTATTCCGACGAGCGAGGCCACGAGCAGCGCCCGGACCAGCGGCCGGGGACGCAACGGCAGCATCACCAGCCGGGTCGGGTCGAGGGTCTCGTCCCCACTGGGAAAGAACAGCGGCATGAAGGTCCAGCCCAGCGCCATGACCGCGAGGAGGATGACGGTGACGGACGCGGCGTGCGCGTTGCCGCGCAGCGCGATCAGCCCCAGGAACTGCAGCGCGGCGAGCAGCGCCACGACGACGAGGGAGGTGACGTACGCTGCCCGCCGCCCCGCGGACTGCCGCAGCCCGTTGCGCAGCAGCGACAGCTTCAGGCGTACGACGACGCCGGTGACCGATGCCTCCCCTCCGCCACCCGTCATCGGGCGCCGCCGCCCAGCCAGTCGAGGTGGGACCCGTGGTCGCGCTCGCCCGCGCCGACGAGTTCGAGGAACGCGTGCTGGAGCGTGGGTGCGTCGCCCCGCACGTCGGCCAGCGGGCCGTGCGCCCGGATACGTCCCGCCGCCATCACCGCGACCCAGTCGCACAGCGACTCGACCAGCTCCATGACGTGGGAGGAGAAGACGACGGTGGCACCGGAGCCGGTGTACCGCTCCAGCACACCCCGGATGATCTGCGCCGACACCGGGTCCACGCCCTCGAACGGTTCGTCGAGGAACAGGATTTCGGGATTGTGGAGGAGAGCGGCGGCGAGGCCGATCTTCTTGCGCATGCCGGTCGAGTAGTCGACGACTAGTTTGTGCTGCGCGCCGGCCAGGTCGAGGACGTCGAGAAGCTGGGCCGCCCGCTTGTCGACCTCGACGCCGGGCAGGCCGCGCAACCGCCCCGAGTAGGCGAGGAGTTCGCGACCGGACAGCCGCTCAAAGAGCCGAAGCCCTTCGGGCAGCACCCCGATCCGCGCCTTGACCTCGACGGGGTCGCGCCACACGTCGTGTCCCACGACCTCCACGGTGCCCTGGTCGGGCCGCAGCAGCCCGGTCACCATCGAGAGCGTGGTCGTCTTCCCGGCCCCGTTCGGCCCGACAAGCCCGACGAACTTCCCGGCGGGCAACTCCAGATCGATCCCGGCAACAGCAACCTGCTGCCCAAACCGCTTCCAAAGCCCCCGCACCCGCACGGCAACACCATCAACCATGCGAGGAGCCTACGGCGTCGAGTTTCCAGCAGACCCGACTCCAGCAGGCCTTTCAGGGCCGCGGGCAACCGCAGGCCTTTAGGGGCGCGAGGAACTGCGCGACCAGCCACACCAGACCCGCAGCCGCCACACAACCGAAACCAGACACCCCGAACCGCGAAACTCCCGACGGGCGGCACCCGCAGGCTTTTCAGTTGCTCCGGTGCCGCGGGCAACCGCAGGCTTTTAGGGGCGCGGGGAACTGCGCGACCAGCCACACCGGGCCCGCAGCCGCCACGCAACCGAAACCACGCACCCCGACAGGCGAGTTACCGATCCCGCCCGCACGCGTAAGCAAGCGGCGAGATCAACTCCTCCGCATCCGGCAACCACCGATTCGCAGGCGTAGGCCGGCAGGCCCACTGCACAGCCCCCCGAGACGCATACCGGGTGGGCGGCGCCGCCACATACGCCCCCTCACCCAACGCCACCAGATCCAGCGACGCAGGCGACCACCCCAACTTGCGCACCAGATCCGGCACCTTCACCGACGCCCCCGGCAACACAAAGAACCGCATCCGCCGATCCGGCGTCAACATCACCGGCCCGAGCGTCAGTTCCATCCGCTCCATGCGCGCCAGCGCAAGGAACCCGGCGGTCTCGGGCACGTCAATCGCATCGAACGTATGGCCGGTCGGCAACAGGATCGACGCCGTCGGCTGGTCGGTCCACAGCCGGCGCGCAACGGTCGCACTGCCCGTGGCCTGCGTGATCCAGTCGGGACGCGACGGGTGTGCGCCGGGCAGGGCGCACGCTGTGTCGCCGCAGGAGCATCGCTGCACCCCGTCGACTGCTTCCAGCCACGTACCAGGGAACACGTCCCAGTGGCGTTCTTCGGCGTAACGGACGGCGGTTTCCAAGAGGGATTCGCCGCGTTGCTTGGGGATTTGGGCAGCATCAGGGCCCGCGATGGTCTCTTCCACGATGAGGACAACTCTAGTGGGATTCATGAGTTACGCATGTCACATGCGCGGGGGAGGAGCATCGATTCCGCATCTGGGGCGCATGGATGCATGGGCGGGGGCGCGCAGGAGGATCCGGGACGGGGCTGGGTAGGCAGGGGTGGGGCTTGGCATCCGCCTTTACCCCGGCAATCCTCACATGCTTCGCATTGTCGGCATGCCTGCGGGGCATTGATCTTCGAGGCCGGATCTTTTCGCCGTACTCGTCCGCTCGTCGGACCGCGTACGGAAGGGGTTCCGGGCACGGAAGACACGTCAACCCGGTGCGTGGGCACGGCACCGCAGCCTCAGGGGGTACGCCATGGCCGCAAGGCCTCTCGTCGCGCGGCAGCCGAACGAACGGCTGCAGGCGCTCATCCAGGAAGCGGGCTGCTCGAACGCCGGGCTGGCCCGCCGGGTCAACATGTGCGGCGCGGAGCACGGCCACGATCTGCGGTACGACAAGACGTCCGTGGCCCGCTGGCTGCGGGGACAGCAGCCCCGGGGCCGGGCGCCCGCGATCATCGCCGAGGCCCTCGGCCGCAAACTCGGCCGTACGGTCACGATCGACGAGATCGGCATGGCCAACGGCAAGAACCTCGCCTCCGGCGTCGGACTCCAGTTCTCCCCGACCGTCCTCGGCGCCATCGAGCAGGTGTGTGAGCTGTGGCGCAGTGACGTGGGCCGGCGGGATTTCCTCTCCGGTTCGTCCGTCGCCGCGTCCGCGCTCGTGGAGCCCAGCCGGGACTGGCTGATCTCGTCCCCCGACTCCCAGGTGGCGCGCCAGGCGGGCCCCCGCGTGGGGCCGTCGGACGTGGCCGCGGTGCGCGCGATGACGCAGGCACTGACGGACCTGGACCATCAGTTCGGCAGCGGGCACGTCCGTCCGGTCGTCGTGCACTACCTCAACAGCGTCGTCTCCGGGCTGCTGGCGGGCTCGTACCGGGAGGCGGTCGGCCGCGACCTCTTCGCCGCCGTCGCCCGGCTGACCGAACTCGCCGGGTACATGGCCGTCGACACCGGCCAGCCCGGTCTCGCCCAGCGCTACTACATCCAGGCGCTGCGGCTCGCCCAGGCGGCCGGGGACCGGGGGTACGGAGGGTACGTACTCGCCGCGTCCATGAGCCATCTCGCCGCGCAGCTCGGAAACCCGCGGGAGATCGCCCAGTTGGCGCGGGCGGCGCAGGAGGGGGCGCGCGGCCGGGTCACCCCGCGCGCGGAGGCGATGTTCCACGCGGCCGAGGCCCGGGGGCACGCCCTGATGGGTGACGCGCGGTCGGCCCAGCTGGCCTCCTCGCGCGCGGTCAACGCGCTGGACGCGGCCGATCCGGAGTCCGGGGACGACCCGGCGTGGATCGCTCACTTCGACGGTGCCTATCTGGCCGACGAGCTGGCGCACTGCCACCGGGACCTCGGCCAGGCCGAGGCGGCGGCGCGATGCGCGCAGGAGTCGCTGGACGGACACCCCGAGACACGAGCGCGACGCCGGGCCATCGGACTGGTCCTGCTGGCCACGGCACAGGTCCAGCAGCGCGAGGTGGAGGAGGCCTGCCACACGGGCCTGCGCGCGGTGGAGCTCCTCGGCACCCTGCGCTCCAACCGGGGCGCCGAGTATCTGGAGGACCTCCAGATGCGCCTGGAGCCGTACCGCGAGGAACCGGTGGTCCGGGAGTTCGGGGCTCGGCTGGACCTGCGGGCGGCGGCGTGACAGGAGACACAGCGGACGGCTGAGCGGCTGGTGGGGGACTGGTCTGGTCCTGTGCTGCGTGGAATCGGATTCCGGGGACCCGGTAGCGTTAACCGACGATTCCGAAGGTCCCCCATTAGTAGGAGTCCCGGTGACGCAGAGTGGACAGGGCGAGGAGCCCTCGCCGCGCGTGGCGCGCGAAGGCATCGTGCTGCCCTCCGACGGCGGCGAACCGCTGCTGCCGGGTATGACGGGGGGAAGCGTCGGCAGGCCCGCTCCCACCCCGGCGCTGCCCCCACCCCCGAACCCGAACCCGACCGCCGGTCAGGCCTGGGGCCAGCCGTGGGGCCCCGACATGAACCAGGCCCAGGGGCAGGGGCAGGGGCCTGCGCAATCTCCGGCGGCCGACGGCTGGCCTGCGACCCCGGACGCCCAGCAGCACCAGGAGCAGAACCCGTACCAGTACCAGCAGCACCAACAGTGGGGCGACCAGGGCCAGTTCCAGCCCCAGCCGCAGCAACAGCCCGAGCAGCAGGCGCCGTCGGCACCGGCGTGGGACAACGACCCGCGCATGTCCGGCGGTTGGGCCCAGCAGCCCGGCTACGGCGCCCCCCACGGCGCCGGGTCCGCGCCGCTCCCGCCCGCCGCCGGTGGCACGCCCATGCCGCAGTACCAGCAGCAGGCCCAGCAGCCGACTCCTGAGCAGGCCCATCAGCAGCACGGGCAGACGTACGGGCAGCAGCACGGTCAGCAGTACGGGCAGTACGGTGGCGCCCCGCTGCCCCCCGAGGGCGGTGCGGCCCTCCCGTACACCGCCGCGCCCGGTGCTCCGCTGCCGCCCGTCGACGAAGGCGCGACGCAGTACATCCCGCCCGTTCCCGGCACCCCCGGGCCGGTCGCCGAACCGGCCACCCAGTACCTCCCGCCGGTGACGGCGCACGGCCCCGCGCCCTCCCACCCGGCTCCGCACGTCAACGAGGCGGCGACGCAGTTCCTCCCGCCCGTGGGCCCCGGCGCGATGCCGCCCGAGACGGCCGCCGAGGCGACCGCGTATCTGGGCCGCGTGCCGCAGGCGGCCCCCGGCGGTTCCGACGCCGACGCCACCCAGTACATCCCGCCGGTGCCCGCAGGGCCGTACGGCGGACCCCCGGGCGGCCCCGACGACCGTCAGCCGCCCTCCGACTTCGACAACCTCTTCCGCGGCGGCCCCGCCGCACCCGGCGCCGGGTCACCGGCCGGCGCGACCCAGCAGATGCCCCGCATCCAGCCCCAGCAGCACCAGCAGCCCGCCCCCGGCCCCTACGGCCAGCAGGCTCCGTACGCCGCCCAGCAGGCCCCGTACGGCTTCCAGGCGGCCGGACCGCACGCGCAGCCCCACGACACGGACGACCGGCACGACGGCCGGGGCGGTGGCGGCCGGCGTTCGCGGGTGCCCGTCATCGCGGCGCTCGGGGTCGGTATCGCCGTGCTCGGGATAGGCGCCGGCGCGCTGCTCAGCAGCGGGGGCGGGGACAGTGACAAGGACGCGGACAACAAGACGGTCGCGGCGACCTCGGCCGCGCCGGAGGAGTCCGGGGCACCGGCCGCCGACCCGGCCAAGGCGCAGGCCGTCGAACTCGACAAGCTTCTCGCCGACAGCAACAACAGCCGCGACACGGTGATCAAGGCCGTGGCGAACGTCAAGTCCTGCAACAACCTCGGCCAGGCCGCCGCCGACCTGCGCGGCGCGGCCCAGCAGCGCGGTGAGCTGGTCACCCGGCTCGCGTCGCTGTCCGTCGACAAGCTTCCCGAGCACGCCCAGTTGACCGACGCCCTCACCAAGGCGTGGCACGCGTCCCAGTCGGCCGACAACCACTACGCGGCCTGGGCCGACCAGGTGGGGGGCAAGCACGGCTGCAAGAAGGGCCAGGCCCGTTCGACCGGCCAGACACAGCAGGGCAACCAGCAGAGCGGCATCGCCACCGCCCAGAAGGCCAAGGCGGCCGAGCTGTGGAACGCGATCGCGAAGTCGTACGGCCTGACGGAACGCCAGTCCACCCAGCTCTGAGCCCTGAGCTCTGAGCCCTGCGCACCGAGCCATGACCCGGGCGGTCCCTCCTGGAGGGACCGCCCGCCGGTCGTCAGTCGTCAGTCCGTCGCGTTCTCCAGCAGCTTCGTCGTGTCGACGGAGCCCTTGCGTGCGGCGACGAGGCGGCCCTCGCGCACGACCTGGAGGGTCACCTGCGCGTTGACCAGGCGCGGGAAGCCGACCACCGAGAGCAGGTCCTCGAAGCGCCAGCGCAGCGTCGGGGTGAGGCCGCCGGTGGTGACCCGGACGCCGTTGTCGAGGGCCCGCCGGACCGTGGTCGAGGACACCTCGCCGTCACCCAGCGACTCGACGACCGCCTTGAGGACGGTGTACGCGATCCAGGTGGTCTGCACCCCCGCGTCCTGCGGGTCGATGCGGTTGTCGTCGAAGGCCTCCTCGTTGATGACCTTCCTCATCCCGTCCCAGCGGGCGTCGCCGGCCACCGGGTACCAGCCGGTGATGTACGAGCCCTCGTACGGGCCCGTCTTGCCCCCGGTCGCGTTGATCACCGTCTGGTCGACGCTGCCGAGGACGGTGGCGGTGCGCACGGCCGGGTAGTCGTCGCGGTCACGCCGGAAGGAGTCCATGAAGGTGTTCGTACGGTCCCCGAGCGCGGGCACGACACACCCCATGTGCCCGGTTCCCGTGCCCGCCGTGCGCTCCAGGGCGCGCTTGGTGTGTGTCTCGTACTCGGTGGCGTCCTCGGCGGCCAGCTGGTCCCGCGCATCGGCGTGGCCGCCCGCCCGCAGCCCGGAGTCGAGGAGCTGGGGCAGCTGGTCGCCCGCGATGGTGTCGGGGCGGATCAGGGCGACGGGCCCGCAGACGGAGGCGAGCTCCTTGCCGAGGCCGGCCAGCAGGGCGGGCGAGCCGCCGTTGACCGGGTAGGACATCGGATTGGTGAACTCGTCGTTGGTGACGCCGTAGCCGCCGATGTAGGGGATTCCGGCGGAGGCCAGCGGGCCCAGGAAGTCGTCGCCGAACTGGCTGTAGGAGCCGACGACCGCGACGACGTCCTCGTCGGCGGCCCGCCGGGCGCACTTCGCGGCGGCCACCCTGTCGTTGTGGTCGTTGCAGGTCAGGACCTTGAGCTTGTGCCCGTTCAGGCCGCCTGTGGAGTTGATCCAGCGGGCGTACGCCTGCGCCATGGCCGGCATCCCGGGCTTGTTGGTGGCGTCGGTGCCCTCCGGTGCCCAGGTCATGACGGTGATGTCGCCGCCCTCGGCGCCGGCCGAGGTGCCGGGTACGACCCCGCACCCGGCGGCGAGCGCCGCGCACACGGCCAGCGCGCCCATCGACTTGGGGATTCTGGTGCGGAAGGAGCTGCGGGTGCCTCGCCTGCCGGTCATGGACACGCACGATTCCGTCACACAGCCAACCCGGATATGACCCTTGGTCAACAAGTGGTGACGGGGAGGTGAATTACGGGGGGTGTTGATCTCATTTTCACAGGGACCGTACGATCGATGACCGTGCAAGGTTCGGAAGACTCTTCCCGTCGCGGCCGTCGCTCCCCCACCATGGGCGGCATGCCACTCAACGACATGCCGTGGTGGCGCTGGCGCAGCAATGTGCGCTCCGCGCTGCACATGCTCTCCGATCCGGTGTTCCAGCGAGACGTCTGGCTGGCCGGCGTCGACGGCTACGGGGACGTCACCGACGCCGTGTACCGCCTGGTCGAGGACACCTGGCTGGACAGCTGGTCCGCCGAGAAGTACGTCGGCACGATCTTCCGGGACTCCCAGGAAGCCGCCCTCGTCGACACCGCCGTGCTCCGCGTCCTGCGGATCATGCACCAGGTCGGCCCGGACGCCCCCGTCTCGGCCTACCTCGACCACGCGGGCTGGCCGGAGGCCGTCCGCGCGGCCCGGGACGCCCATGTACGCCTGTCGGCGAGCGACGGCGAGGAACCGGACGTGCCGCCGCGCACACTGGAGGTACTGCGGATACTGACGCGCTCGGCGTAGGTGGCGCACGGGCGGCGTCCCGGCCGGTCTGCTCCGGCGGCCCGTCCGGTGGTCTCCCCCTGCGGTCCGTCCGGCGGTCTGTTCCGGGTGGCGGACGGGAGTCGGCCGTGCCAGGTGGATATGGGACTCTGTCCGGCATGAACGAGCAGTCCAGCCAGGCCACACCTCCCGCCGAGCAGTACGTCCTCACCCTTTCCTGCCCCGACAAACAGGGCATCGTGCACGCCGTGTCGAGCTACCTCTTCATGACCGGCTGCAACATCGAGGACAGCCAGCAGTTCGGCGACCGGGACACGGGACTGTTCTTCATGCGCGTCCACTTCTCGGGAGAGACGCCGGTGACGGTGGACAAGCTGCGCGCGAGCTTCGCGGCGATCGGTGACGCCTTCCACATGGACTGGCAGATCCACCGGGCCGAGGACCGTATGCGGGTCGTCCTCATGGTCAGCAAGTTCGGCCACTGCCTCAACGACCTCCTCTTCCGCGCCCGCATCGGCGCGCTGCCGGTCGACATCGCGGCGGTCGTCTCCAACCACACGGACTTCGCCGAGCTGGTCGCCTCGTACGACGTCCCCTTCGTCCACATCCCGGTGACGAAGGACACGAAGGCACAGGCCGAGGCCCAACTCCTGGAACTGGTCCGCGAGAAGAACGTGGAACTGGTCGTCCTGGCCCGCTACATGCAGGTGCTGTCGGACGACCTGTGCAAGGCGCTGAGCGGCCGGATCATCAACATCCACCACTCCTTCCTCCCTAGCTTCAAGGGCGCCAAGCCGTACCACCAGGCCCACGCACGAGGCGTCAAGCTGATCGGAGCGACGGCGCACTACGTCACGGCGGACCTGGACGAGGGCCCGATCATCGAGCAGGAGGTCGAGCGGGTCGCCCACGACGTGACCCCGGACCAGCTGGTGGCCATCGGCCGCGACGTGGAGTGCCAGGCGCTGGCGCGCGCGGTGAAGTGGCACGCGGAGCGCCGAATCCTGCTGAACGGACGACGGACGGTCGTTTTCGCGTAGCGGTCGTTCAGTCTTCGTCGCACCTTTCCAGGACGAGGCTCAGGGATCCTTCTTCGAGTCCGGAGTGCTCATCCAGGTGGAGATGAGTCCCGTCCGGTGTGCCGTCCTGGGCGAGTGTGAGCAGATGGCCGGCGAGTGTCTTCAGTCCGGCGGCGTTGGCCTCGATCACGATCTCCTGGCCCGGGCCGCGGACCTCGATACGAGCGCCTTCCTCCCACGTGAAGACTCTCGGGTTTCCATCGGTCACCGTACTGACGTGGGTGGTCGTCGGCGGGGCGATGTCGGGTTCAGAGGCCATGCCCCCAGCGTCCCGTACCCAGACGCCGGGGGGAAACCGCAATCGCGGGGCGGCTTCAGGCGTCGCGGCCGACGCCGCGATCGGGGGCGCTCATGTCACCGGTCTTCGGCGTGCCGTCGGCGAGGCCGTAGCGCAGGAACACGGTGCCCTTGGCGCCGGCCACCGGAGGTTCGAGGAGCGTGATGTTCGTGGGCACCGTGCCGTCGTCGAACACCTTCTTGCCGACCCCGAGGACGACCGGGTGCACCCAGAGGTCGAGACGGTCGAACAGCTTCTCGCGCAGCAGGGTCTGCACCAGGTTCAGGCTGCCGACGACCTTCACGTTCTCGTGCCGGTCCCGGATCTCGCGGACCGCGCCGGCCAGATCCGGGCCGAGCTGCGTGGAACCGTCCCACGGGAGGTCGGGCGTGCCCCGGGACGCCACGTACTTCGGGATGCTGTTGAAGAGCGTGGCGATCTCGTTGTCCTCGCCACCCTTCTGGTGCGGCCAATAGCCGGCGAAGAGGTCATACGTCCGCCGACCGAGCAGGAGAGCGTCCGTGCCCTCGTACGCGGCAAGGATCTGCGCTCCGGTGGCCTCGTCCATCAGCGGCGCCTGCCACCCGCCGAACGGAAACCCCACCGGATCCTCGTCGGGCCCACCGGGCGCCTGCCCGACAAGGTCGAGGGTCGCGAACATCTCGATGTGGATGAGGCCCATGACGTACTCCCGGTGAGCTGGCTGTCTGTCTGTCTCGGTCGGGGGGTAGACCTGGGGGCGCCGGCAAACTCATCGCCGGGGCGGGGCCGGTTTCGTATGCGCCGGTACGGGACGGGGCCGGAGAACGACTGCGAACTGCGCGGGTGTTAGTTTCCTGCCCGTGTTAAAACACCAGGACGAGACCAGGACGGCCTACGACGGGGTCGTCGAGCTCTACGCGTCGATGTTCACCAGCCGGTTGGAGACGCGGCCGTTCGCACGGAACATGATCGGCACCTTCGCCGAACTCGTGCGTGATACGGGGAACCTGCGGGTGGCCGACGTCGGGTGCGGACCCGGTCATCTGACGGCCATGCTGCACGACCTGGGGCTGGACGCCTTCGGGATCGACCTCTCCCCGGCCATGGTCGACCACGCTCGGCGAACCCAGCCGGCGCTGCGGTTCGACGAAGCGCGAATGGAGGCCCTGCCGATCGAGGACGGCGCACTCGGCGGAGTGCTGGCCCACTACTCGATGATCCATACCCCACCCGAAGAGCTGCCCGCGCTGCTCGCTGAGCAGGTGCGTGTCCTGGCACCAGGGGGCCTGCTCCTGGTGTCCCTCTTCGGAACCGAAGGGCCTGACCCGGTCCGCTTCGACCACAAGGTGGCACCCGCCTACAGCTGGCCGGCGGACCAGTTCGCCGACTTGCTGGCCGCTGCCGGACTCGTCAACGTGGCTCGACTGCTCCACGACCCCGCGAGCGAGCGAGGCTTCCTCGACACCCACCTGCTGGCCCGCCGCCCGTAGAACGAGGAGACTCGACTACGGGGGAGCCATGCCGGGAGATGGTCGACGGAGCGACACCCCCATCGGAGTGGGCCGCGGAGGGGTCCTCCGACCTCAAGGGGGCGAGAGGATCCACAGAGTCCTCGGCCACACACTGGGCCTGCTGACCGGGTTGCTCTTCGTCACCTTGGGCTTCGTCCTCGGCTTGGACAACGCGGTTGCACGGCTGCACTTCCATGACGCGGAGGAGGTCCCGGCGGTAGTGGTCGCTGCCGACTACGCCAAGCCGCAGCTGAAGGAAAGCCCCTCCTTCGTCAGTGTCAACCTCGCTGGCGTCCAGGACGACCGGGCATCGATCGACAACGTCCTACTGGCCCCGGACGGCCTGTCGAGGGGCGACCATGTCACGGTTCTCCACGATGCGGCACGACCTGGGCATGCCCTCTTCCCCAGCCAGCTCGGCTGGACGAAGTTGATGTTCCCCGGCGGACTGCTCTTCCTTGTCGGTCTCGTCCCGACCATCGGTTACGGCCTGGCGATCGCCAGGAAGACGGCGGTGCACCTCCGAAGGTGATCCCTGACGGTAGCGTGATCGGCATGACGGCTGACTGCTCTGACCGCCGGTGCGGAGTGGTATTTGCCGCCCTACTGCTTGGCGGTGCCGTTCTCGCCGTCGATGTCGTAGATCCGTTCCTTAAGCCGCTCACCGGCCCAGTCCAGTCCGACGCCCAGGTCGAACCAGTGCCGGTCTTTGCGGGCTTCGGGTCGTGCGAGGTTCGCCGCCGCCCACGAGAAAACCCCCAGCAGGATGGAACGCCCGTGCTGCGCTGTGTGGACGGACAAGGCGAACGGCGCGGCGAGTGCCGCGCGGGTGACCAAAATGGCCTGTTCGTCCTCGGCGCGTCGACGCCCGCCCGTGAGGAACCGGGGCGTCTCCAGGATCTTGACCCACTCGACCACCGCGTCTGCCACCTGAGCGCGCAAGGACTCCTCGATGCCTTCCCGGACGGCGGCCGCGGGATCGTCGCCGAGCCAGCCGAGCCAGTGCTCAGGATCAGTGAGCTTGCTGAAGTCGTCCTGCGGTACCCCGTGACGGGGGTTCTCCTCGTACTCGCCCGTCGGCTTGCCGCTGCTGTCCACCAACCACGCGCCGCGGATCGCCTCTGGAGGTACGTAGCCGTTCGGGTCGTCGATGTACGTCGGGTCGATCTCGGCGACACTGCCACCGGGATGCTCCGCAGCCTCAGCCAGTAGCGCCGGCTCGTTCGGTATGCCCTTACGTCGGCTTCGCGAGCCAAAAAGCCCCACGTCCCCACCCCCACCGTTGCTCGCCCAGTCGACCGCGATTGTGCCCCACTGGCCAGGACCGCATGAGAGGGGGGCGAAAGCGGATAACGGAGGCGGGTTGGTGGGGACTCGGCGAGCAGGCCTGTCCCGCACCGAAGCAAAGAGCCCCCTCTACATTCGGCTCAGCGAAGCCGCCGCGAACAGCACATCCCTGATCGCCTCCCGGTCCCCGTCCTGTCCCGCCGCGGCCTCCTCCGGGGAGACGTGGCCCGCCGCCAGCTGGCAGAACTCCACGCCGTCCAGGGCGACATGGGCGACCTCGTGGGCGGCTGAGGGGACGGCGGCAGGGGAGTCCAGGGGGATGAACCACTCGCCGCCGCCGGAGCCCTCGATCTCCAGGCGGAGGCTGCGGCCGGGTTCGCCGGCCGGGACCAGGTGGCGGGTCGTCCGGTTCGGGGTGGCCAGGCCCGCCTGACGCCGGGCGGCCAGTGCTTCAGGGAGCATGCGGGCCGCGAGGTCGATCATGTCGTGGAGGTGGCGCGGGGCCGGCGGTTCGTACGGGTAGTCGACCGCCTCCGCGATGTCCCCCGCGTGCACCCAGCACTCGAAGGCGCGGTCCAACATCGCGTCCCGCAAGGGCAGTTCGAAGTCGCCGTACGGCACCGGCAGCTTCCCCGAGCCGCCGCCCGCGAACGCCACAGTCCGGACGATGCCATGGCTCTGCTCCCGCCACGGCAGCCGTACGGAACGGTTGTGGGGGTGGTGCGAGGCCTGCCAGTACGCCTCCGTACGGCCCGCCGGCGTCGGCGCGACCGGGGTCTTCCCCTCGCCGGTCAGCGGGTCGTCGAGACCCAGTGCGACCGCGACCAGGCTGTCCACGCTCAGCAGGTGAGCGATGACACCGGCGACCGTCGTACGGCGGCTCGTCTGCGCGGTGCCCTCGAACCAGCGCAGCCGCACCGGCGCGTGCCACTCCGCGTCGCCGAAGTCCTGCAGCAGGGCGTCGAGACGGGCGGTCTCCGCGTCGTACGGGGCCGCCCACTCCGGCACCGGGATGCGCGGCGGGCGGCGGTCGAGGCAGCTCTGCAGGACACGGGTGCGCAGGGTCGGGTCCAGGTCCAGGGGCTCCGGGCGTTGCAACAGCTCGACCGCCTCGCGCAGCCGCCGCGCCTCGTCCGCGCAGGCTCCGCACTCCCCGAGGTGCTCCTCGACGGCGAGCGTCTCCTCCGGCGCACAGGCGGCCAGCGCCCACGCCCCGAGCAGCGACCTCAGTACGTCGTGTTCCAGGACGAGGGGCGCAGGGGGGACAGGAGGGACCGGGGGTACTGGAGCCACGGAGGGTACGTCGGGCAGGGGGAGCCCCGTGTCCTCGACCGAGGAGCGCGGCATCGGTATGCGGCGCGGGCTGTCGCCGGGGTCCGAGCCCCTGCTGTCGAAGTCGCCATTGCCATCGCCATTGCCATCGCCATTGCCGCTGCTGCCGCTGCCGTCGCCGTGGGTGGCGCCGGTGTCGTCGTTCGATCCCTGGGCGTCGTACCCCTCGTACTTCTCCCAGTCCCCGTCCTCGTGACCCGCGCCGCTCACACCGCACCCCCGTATTCGGGGGGTGCCCCTGGTGTGCCGGTGTCGTGGGCCGTGGACAGGAGTTGGAGGCCGAGGCGGAGGCGGCGACGGGCCTCGGCCTCCGTGACGCCCAGGTCGGCGGCGGTCTGGCGGTAGTCGCGCCGTTGGAAGTACGCCAGCTCCAGGGCGGCGCGCAACGGGGCGGGCATCGACGTGACGATGTAGTCGGCGCGGGCGGCGACGGAGGCGCGGCGGACCCTGCGCTCCAGTTCCTCCATGGAGCCCGTAGAACCCGTAGCACCCGTGGAGGCGCTGGAGGTAGCCGGCGCGTTGGTGTACGTGTCGGTCTGGGCGTGCTCGTCCCGGTCGGTCGGGTCGTCGTGGGTCAGTGCTGCCGTTTCCGTCTGGCGGAGGCGCTGGACCGCGAGGCGGTGGGTCAGGGTGGCCAACCAGGAACGCATGGGGCCCTGCTTGGGGTCGTAGGCGTCGGGGTGCTGCCAGACGTGGGCGAAGACCTCGCGGGTGATGCGGTCGGCGGCCTGTTCGTCGCCGAGGACCCGGTGGGCCAGGCCGTGCACGAGGGACGCGAACCGGTCGTACAGCTCACCGAGCGCGGCTGCCTCTCCGCGCGCGAGCCGTTGCTGCATCCTGCGGTCCCAGCGGGGCGGTGTGTCCCTCTTCTGCATGCTGCCCCCTCACCCCCCGTACGTCTCGGTCGCGTCAGTTGTCCCAGTCGTGTCGTGCCCGTGCCGTGTTCCTGTCCAGGTCCGGTGGCCGCCCACCCTCTCGTCGAATGTAGTCGGCCCCTCTGACAGCCCACTCCGCTTTGCGGCATTGTGCGCCCTCCGAAGGCCTCCGGATGGTAGAGAACCTACGGAGACCGACCGATCGTGACGTTATCTGCACTGTTTTCGATCGTTCTGGATCGCGGGTGACCGAAACAGGTCCCTTGTAAACCGCCTGCAAGTCTCTTGCGGTCCGGGCCGAGCGGATGTGCTGTGTTTGATGACATGGCTGTTGGGCAGCCGCGTCGACAGGAAGCGTAAGTAAAGCTTCCGTTTCTGCCGGACGAGTCGGATAGAGGCGTGATGGTGGCGTTCAAAGTGACCGACGGTGAGCGCGGTGGCTGGACCGTGCTCCGGGTGTCCGGAGAAATGGATCTGGTCACCTCGCCGGAGTTGCGCCAGCGGGTGCACGACGCGGTGGCCGACGGCCGCCACAGCGTCGTCCTCGATCTCTCCGAGGTCGTCTTCTGCGACTCCAGCGGCGTCGGCGTCCTCATCGCCACCCGTCGGCTGCTGCGTTCCTGTCAAGGTCGCCTGCGCCTGATCCTGCCCGCGCAGGGTGCCGCCGAGAGCGCCCACGCCCATCACGTCAACCGGGTCCTCGGCGCCCTCGGGGTCCGGCGCCTCTTCGACGTCTACGCGGATGTCACCACGGCCTCCGACGAGGCCGCGGCGCCTCTCCAGGCGGCCTTCACGCGCGCGTGACCGGCCCCCACACGGGCGTGACCCGGGCCCCTGCGCGTGTGACGCCGTTGTCGCGGAATTTACCCAGTCTCGGTACAGGTGTCGTTTTCCTGCTCCGGCGGTCACCCGCGCGTCGTACGCTCCGTGCGGGAAGACGACCCAAGACCGCGATCCGAGACCGCGACCCAAGACACCGACGTAGGACGCAGACGTAAGGCAGGCCCGACAGACATGGTCAGCTCCGAGTACGGGCGGAAGATCGCCGCCCGGTTCGCCACCTTCGACCAGGACGGCAACGGCTACATCGACCGCGCGGACTTCAGCGTGGCCGCCAAGGCACTGCTCGCCGAGTTCGGCACCCCCGCCCGGTCCGACAAGGGCCAGGCCCTCTACAGCGGCGCCGAGGCCTTCTGGCAGGGCATGGCGGGGATCGCGGACCGGGACGGCGACCAGCGGATCACCCGCGACGAGTTCGTGAACGGCGCCGTGAAGCGGCTGCACGACAGCCCGGGCCGGTTCGCCGAGATCGCCCGGCCCTTCCTGCACGCGGCCCTGGCCGTCGCGGACCGGGACGGCGACGGCGCGGCGACCCTCGAAGACACCGAACGCGTTCTCAAGGCGCTCGGGGTGCCCGAGGACATCGCCTCCATGGCCGCCGCGACGCTCGACACCGACGCGGACGGCAAGGTCGGCGAGACGGAGATCGTCGACGCGCTGGCCCGCTACTTCGACGTCTCCGACTCGGACGAGGGCACGGCCACGGGCTCCGGCTCCGGCTCCGGCTCCGGCTCCGAATAGCGTTCGCGCAGCTTGTACTTGAGTACCTTCCGCAGGGCGTCGTTGCGCGGAAGGGCGTCCACCAGCTCCAGCCGCTCCGGCAGCTTGTGCACGGACAGCCCTTCCGACCGCAGGTAGGCAGTCAGCCCGGCGAGGGTCAACTCACCGGCGCCTTCCGCCTGTTCCACCACCGCACAGACCAACTCCCCGCGCTCTGCATCCGGCAGCCCCACCACCGCCACGTCACCCACCCCCGGGTGCGTGTGCAGCAGGTCCTCGATCTCCTTCGCCGAGATGTTCTCGCCCTTGCGGATGATGACGTCCTTGAGCCGCCCGGTGAGCACCAAGTGCCCGCTCCCGGTGAGGAATCCCAGGTCGCCGGTGCGCAGAAAGCCGTCCTCGTCGAAGGCCTCGGCGGTCTGCGCCGGGTCCAGATAGCCCTGGCACACGGCCTCGCCCCGCAGCCGCACCTCGCCCTCCACCACCCGTATCTCCATCCCCTCCGGGGGGCGCCCCTCCGTCGTCGCCAGGTTGTCGACCGTGTCGTCCGGCGCTCCCATGGTGATCATCGGCACCTCGGTCATCCCGTACCCGTGGGTGAGCTGCACGCCCATCTCGCGTACGACGGAGTGGTAGACCTCCGGCGGCTTCGGCGCCCCGCCGCCCGCCAGCAGCCGCAGGGAGGGGATCACCGGCACCCCCGGCTGCCTGCGCTGCTCGGCGAGGAACATGGAGTAGAAGGCAGTGGACCCGCCGGCCACGGTCACCCCGTGCTTGCGGTAGCCCTCGAGCGCGTCCGGCAGCGCGAACTGCTCGAACATCACCGCCGGGAACCCGTACAGCAGGAGCATCACCGTGTAGTCGGGGCCGGCAATATGGGCGTACGGGAAGGCCATCGAGCCCACGTCCGACTCGGTGAGCCGCAGCGCGTGCGCGAGACACGAGCCGCCCGCGATGAGCGAACGGTCCGTGTGGAGCACCCCTTTGGGGTCGGAGGTCGTGCCCGAGGTCCAGTAGATCCAGCGGACCGAGGTGCCGTCGGCGGGCGGCGGGGGCAGTGACGACGGGTCGCCGTCCGGGAGTTCGTCGCTGTCGTACGCCGGGAAGACGCCCTTCGCGCCGAGCCGCCGTGCCATCTCCGTGTGGTCGAAGCCGCGCCACACGCCGGGCACCGCGAAGAACTCCGCCTTCGACTCCCGTAGTGCGAAGCCCACTTCGCGGTCCCGGTAGAAGGGGATGACCGGCGACTGCACGGCGCCCAGGCGGGCCAGTGCGAAGGAGAGCAGGGCGGTCTCGATACGGGTGGGCAGCTGCCAGGCGACGACCGTGCCGGGGCATACGCCCATGTCGTACAGGCCCGCCGCCACCCGTTCGGAGCGGGCCCGGAGTTCGCCGAAGGTGAGGGCGCGGTCGTCCTGGAGGAAGACCGGCCGGTCGGGGGTGAGTTCGGCGCGGCGGGCCACCAGTTCCCAGAGGGTTCGGGCCGAGCCCAAGGCGTGTGCGGTGTCGACGGCGTTCACTTTGCCCCCAGTTGCCGGCCGGACAGCAGCGAGTCTGACGAGCAGTCAGATTGTGCGGGGAGCGTAGGGCCTGGCGCCTTGTCGGTCCATAGGTGCGGGACTAACCTTCTAGGGGTGCGGAACTGACGGACCGTCAGATAATCAACACCGGCTGGCCAGGCGGAGGGGACCCATGACCGAACTGCCCCGCATCATCAGCGTCGACGACCACGTGATCGAACCCGCTCACCTCTTCGAGACCTGGCTGCCGGCCAAGTACCGGGACAGGGGGCCGAAGCCCTTCACCGCCGGAATCGGCGAACTCGCCTACGTGGGCGGCAAGTACCGGATCACGACCGACCCCGACGGCCCGGTCACCGACTGGTGGCAGTACGAGGACCTGCAGTTCCCGTACAAGCGGATCATCGCGGCCGTCGGGTTCTCCCGGGACGAGATGACCCTCGACGGCATCACCCGCGAGCAGATGCGACGCGGCTGCTGGGACCCGAAGGCCCGGCTCGCCGACATGGACCTCAACCATGTCGAGGGCTCCCTCTGCTTCCCCACCTTTCCGCGCTTCTGCGGCCAGACCTTCGCCGAGGCCCAGGACAAGGAGGTCGCGCTGGCCTGCGTGCGCGCCTACAACGACTGGATGGTCGAGGAGTGGTGCGGCGACAGCGGCGGCCGGCTGATCCCGCTGTGCCTGATCCCGCTGTGGGACGTCGAGTTGGCGGTCGCGGAGATCCGGCGCAACGCCGAACGCGGGGTGCGGGCGGTGACGTTCTCGGAGATCCCGACGCACCTCGGGCTGCCGTCGATCCACTCCGGCTACTGGGACCCGTTCTTCGCGGTGTGCGAGGAGACCGGGACGGTCGTCAACATGCACATCGGCAGCAGCAGTCAGATGCCCGCCGCCTCCCCGGACGCCCCGCCCGCCGTCCAGGCCGCGCTGAGCTTCAACAACGCGATGGCCTCGATGATGGACTTCCTGTTCAGCGGCGTGCTGGTGAAGTTCCCGGCGCTCAAACTCGCGTACAGCGAAGGGCAGATGGGCTGGATCCCGTACGCCCTGGAACGCGCCGACGACGTGTGGCAGGAGCACCGCGCGTGGGGCGGGGTACGGGATCTGATCCCGGAGCCGCCCTCGACGTACTACTACCGGCAGATCTTCTGCTGCTTCTTCCGCGACAAGCACGGGGTCGCCTCGATCGACGTCGTCGGCCGGGACAACGCCACCTTCGAGACCGACTACCCCCACGTCGACTCGACCTTCCCGCACACCAAGGAGGTCGCCCTCGACCATGTGAAGGGCCTCGACGACGAGACCGTCTACAAGCTGATGCGCGGCAACGCCATCCGCATGCTCGGCCTCGACCTGGACAAGTAGTGGACCTCTCCGACACTCCCCAAGAGGCGGAGTTCCGGGCGCGGTTGAGGGAGTGGCTGGCGAAGGTGCTGCCGTCGCTGCCGGTCGCGCCCTCGCCCGACGACTGGCCCGGGCGGCGGGCGTACGACCTGGGCTGGCAGCGGACGCTGTACGACGCCGGGTACGGCGAGGTCCACTGGGGCGCCGACCCCGCCGTACGGATGATCTTCCTGGAGGAGACGGAGAAGGCCGGCGCGCCCTATGTGGGGGCGAACTTCGTCGGGCTGCTGCACGCCGGGCCGACCGTCGCCGCCGAGGGGACCGACGAGCAGCGGGCGCGCTGGCTGCCGCCGGTGCTGCGCGGCGAGGAGGTCTGGTGCCAGGGGTTCAGCGAGCCGGACGCCGGTTCGGACCTCGCCGCGCTGCGCACCCGCGCACGGCGCGACGGCGACCACTACGTGGTGAGCGGCTCCAAGATCTGGACCTCGCACGCCGAAGTCGCCGACTGGTGCGAGCTGTTGGTGCGGACCGACCCGGACGCGCCCAAGCATCGCGGGATCACCTGGCTGGCCATGCCCATGGACGCGCCGGGCATCACCGTACGGCCGCTGCGCACGCTCGCCGGGTCGAACGAGTTCGCCGAGGTCTTCCTCGACGAGGTCCGGGTGCCCGTCGCCAACCGGGTCGGTGAGGAGAACGACGGCTGGCGCGTGACCATGGTGACCCTGTCCTTCGAGCGCGGCACGGCGTTCGTGGGGGAGGTGGTCGCCTGTCGGCGGGTGCTGGGCGAACTCGCCCTGGCGGCACGGGAGAACGGCCGCTGGGACGACCCTGTCCTACGCCGTCGGCTCGGGCGGCTGAACGCCGAGTTCCGGGCGCTGTGGCGGCTGACCCAGTGGAACGTGAGCGAGGCGAGCGAGGGCGTGCCCGGGGTCGGCGGGTCCGTCTTCAAGCTGCGGTACTCGCATGCCCGGCAGGAGTTGTACGAGGCGGCGGCGGAGGTTCTGGGGGCGGCGGAGGGCGGCGCGGCGCTCGATCTCGAACAGCCCTGGGTGCTCGACCGGTTGTCCTCGCTGTCTTACACCATCGCCGCCGGCACCTCCCAGATCCAGCACGGCATCGTGGCCGAACGCGTTCTCGGACTGCCGAAAGGACGGTGACATTCGCCCATGCGATTCCAACTCACCGAGGACCAGCGGGCGTTGCGGGCAGGCGTACGAGAGTTGCTGACGGCGCGGTTCGGACGCGAGCGGCTGCGGGCGGCCGTGGACGTCGCCGACGGGCCCGAGCTGGACCGGGGGCTGTGGCGGGAACTGGGGGACGCCGGGTTCTTCGCGCTGCGGCTGCCGGACGAGGAGGGTGGGGTCGGACTCGGGCTGCCCGAGGCGGTGTTGGTGTTCGAGGAGGCGGGGCGCGTACTGCTGCCCGGGCCGCTGATCGCCACGCATCTCGCGGCGGGGGAGGTACCGGGGGCGGCGACGGGAGAGACGGTGGTGACCGGCGTCGACGCCGGCGGAGTGGTGGAGTGGCTGGAGGCGGCCGACGTCGTACGGGGAGACACGGCCGGCGCGGTGCGGATGCGGTCGGTGGACCCGCTCACGCCACTGCACAGAGCCGGGGAACCGGACTCCGGCGACCGTACGGACGTACGCCTGACGGCATCGCTCCTCACCGCCGCCGAGCAGCTCGGCACCGCCGCCCGGGTGTGTGAGCTGGCCGCGCAACACGCGCGGACCCGTGAGCAGTTCGGGCGGCCGATCGGGGCCTTTCAGGCGGTGCAGCAGCTGTGTGCCGGGATCCTGGTGCGTGTGGAGGTGGCGCGGGCGGCGGTGTACGCGGCTGCCGTCACCGTCGATCCGGCGGACATCGCGGCGGCCCGGCTGCTCGCCGACGAGGCCGCGGTGCGCGGCGCCCGCGACTGCCTTCAGGTGCACGGCGGGATGGGCTTCACCTGGGAGTCGGACGTCCAGCTGTATCTGAAGCGGGCGTGGGTACGGGCCCGGCGGCCAGGTGCGGTGACGGAGTGTGAGGAGGTTCTCGCCTCCGCGTTACTGGCTGAGGCGCTGTGACCGGCGGTCGGAGTGGTGTTGGCCGGATTGATGTCGCCGATCGTGGCGCGATCGAACCGTGACCGAGGTGTTGTGAGATCACTCAGCGTCGATACCGGGTTGTGTCCTTCGCGGGACTAGTCACGGCCCGGAGTCGCGTGTTCCCTCCGGTACCTTCTGTGCCATGCGACTGGTTCCGAGGTCGAGCCATCCCGGTGTCGCCCCTGAGGCGGCCCCGGATTCGGCGGTGCGTGCCGCTCGCGGGGCGGGTCGGTGTCTCCAGCTCGCCTGTTCGACTACGGGTGGCGAGCGTCGCACAGTATGCCGCAGGCGTACTCCTTCGCGCTGGAATATGCCCGAAGCGCTTGTTGGCGTGACTGTACGTCAACCATGCTTAAACGTAAGGGACTCACGTTCTGTGATCCCCGATCTGGCCGCCGGCCCAAGCGTTGTTCTGGGCATGCAGAAAATGGCTACGATCGTGGCCCTCGTGCGGCGCGAGGCGATGTGTCCGCCGGTTCGGATGGTGTGAGCGGTGCAGGTGCTTCAAGTGCAGCTGGAGATCCGGCCCGACCCCGCAGAGGTGGGGCGGGCCAGGAGATGGGTGCGGTCGCGGCTGGCCGGGTCCGGGGTGTCGGACGACGAGCCACTGGCGGAGACGCTGATCCTCCTCGTCTCCGAACTGGTCACCAACGCGGTGGTGCACACCGGGCGTCCGGCGGTGCTGCGGCTGACGTTCCAGGGGGTGTGCGGGGCGCAGACCGGTGCCCAGGGCGTGGCCGGCGGAATCGTGCGGCTGGAGGTCGTCGACCTGAGCGCCTGTCCGCCCGCGCCCCGGCATGCCGAGCGCGACGAGACCAACGGGCGTGGGCTGGAGCTGGTCGACGGGCTCGCCGACCGCTGGGGGTGGAGCCCCGAGGGTGCAGGCAAGCGCATCTGGTGCGAACTGGACCGCTGCCCGGCTCCGGCGCCGTGCGGAGGCGGAAACGCCGTCGCCGCGCCGGGGGTCGCCACGACAGCCGTCACGGGCGCTGCGGCGGCCACCCCTACGGCCGCGACCACCGTCACGGCTTCCGCGTACGGGGGCATGGCGGCGTACGAGGCCGTCTGACCGGGACGGCCCTGTCCGCGCCGGACGGGCAGCCGCCGGTCACGCAGTCTGTCGTGCCGACTGTCATGCCAGGTGGGGTGCTGTGTGGAGCGCCCTGTGCGGTGCCGTGTGTGCCCCTGGGTTCGGTGCGGCGCTCGGTGGGGCACGGGTGCAGAAAATCCGACTTTTCAGGTCCGGTGTGGTGTGGTGCGCCGGGGTGTGCCCCTGTGCGCGGTTGTCGCAAAAAGGGCGAAAGCGATAAATCTCCGAACAGGTGTTGACGTGACGTGACCGAGTGAACACGCTTGTGTGCAGCACGATCCGCCGTGAGGGGACGGCGAGGGTTCGGTGACGGGGGCCCTCGGCGAGTGTGGATCGTGATTCGGCGTCGGCTCCTTCAGGGCCCGGGGGGGGTGGGGCGGGAACGCCGAAGGCGGGTGGCGGCGCGCGATGCCGTACTTGGGGTGGGCAATGGCGCGCCGCCGACCGGCCGAAAGAGGTCAGAGGAGTACGACGGGCGCCACGGGACTGCCCGTGGCGCCCGTGAACGGTTCGGGGGTCGCCGACAGCAGGAACTCGTACCGGTTTTCTTGTCCACAGGCTGTGGACAACTCTTCGAGATTCCAGTTCTGGCCCTGCGGCATCCCCATCTCCACCAGGTCGAGCGCATGTACGGGCATCCACAGATCATCCGATTCCGGCGGGAAGATCTCAAAGGTGAGCGTGTCGTTGGCGACCGCCGCGACATCCCGCGCGTGGAACCACTCCGGCGTACGGATCGACAGCCCTGGTGAGGGATACGTGTACCCGTGCTTGTCGCCCGCCAGGTAGACCTGCATCTGCCCGGTCCGTACGAGCACGATGTCACCGGCACGTACACGTGTGCCCGCCAGTTCCTCCGCCGCGTCCAGGTCCTCCGGGGTGACCGCGTGCCCCCCGTCGAGCCGCTCGACGCCCCGCGCGCGGGCCACGTCCAGCAGCACCCCGCGCGAGACGACGTGCCGCGCCTTGTCGACGCCGGCGAACTCGGCGCCGGAGTGGGCCGTGATGGTGTCCGCCGGGCGCCCGTTGTAGAGCCTGCCGGAGTGGGAGGCATGGGCGAGGGCGTCCCAGTGGGTCGCGCACTGGAGTCCCAGGGTGACGATGTCGTCGCTGGTCGCCACGGTTCCGCCGCCCGGCGGCCCGAACAGCTCCTGGTTGATCTGCACCATGGCGTGTACGGGGTTCAGCCGGCCCGGGATCGCGCCGGTCTGGACGCCGTCCTGCTGGAGGGGGAGGGCGAGGGGGATGCGGCGGCCCGTGCGGACGGTCGCGGCGGCGGCTCGTACGACGGCGTCGGTGATGAGGTTGAGGGTGCCGATCTCGTCGTCCTCCCCCCAACGCCCCCAGTTGTTCACGCGTTTGGCGATGGCGTGGAACTCGGCCGGCAATGACATGAGTCCGGTCCTTCCTGGAGTCCGGTCCCTCCCGGGGCTTGCCTCCGGATATCTGACGGGTCATAAAATCTAACGGTCCGTCAGAAACCGTGGGAAGGGGCCGGACATGGGGAACTTCTTGGCAGGCAAGGTGGTCGCCGTGACGGGCGCGGGCCGGGGCATCGGCCGGGCGGTGGCGCTGGGCGCGGCGGCCGAGGGGGCCCGGGTCGTCGTCAACGACTACGGGGTCTCCATCGACGGCGCCTCACCGACGAGCGAGATCGCCGACGGCATCGTCAAGGAGATCGAGGCGGCGGGCGGCGACGCCGTCGCGGTCGCCGACGACGTGTCGACCATGGCCGGCGGTCAGCGGGTTGTGGACGTGGCGCTGTCGTCGTACGGACGCCTGGACGGTGTCGTGTGCGTCGCCGGGATCCTGCGCGAGCGGATGCTGTTCAACATGTCCGAGGAGGAGTGGGACCCGGTCGTCGCCACTCACCTGAAGGGCACGTTCACGGTGTTCCGGGCGGCGTCGGCGGTGATGCGGCAGCAGCGGACGGGGACGCTGATCGGGTTCACCAGCGGAAACCACCAGGGATCGGTGTCACAGGCCAACTACAGCGCGGCGAAGGGCGGGATCATCTCGCTCGTCCGGAGCGCCGCGCTCGGGCTCCACAAGTACGGGGTCACCGCCAACGCGGTCGCGCCGGTCGCGCGTACGCGGATGTCGGCGAACGTGCCCATGGAACTGGCGGAGATCGGGGAGCCGGAGGATGTGGCCGCCCTGGTGGTGTACCTGCTGTCCGACCGGGCGAAGGAGCAGCGGATCACCGGGCAGGTCTACACGGTCGCGGGGCCGAAGATCGCGGTGTGGGCGCAGCCGCGGGAGTTGCGGGCGGCGTACGCCTCCGGCGGGTGGACGGCGGAACGGATCGCGGAGTTTTTGCCGGGGTCGGTGGGGGTGGATCCGATGCCGATGCTTGTGCGGTTGGAGGAGATGGAGCGGGCGGCGCGGGAGGGGGCGCGGCCCAACGCCCAGTAGCTCGGGGGTGCTTGTGGGTTGGCGGGTGCGGGTGCGTTGTGGCTTGTCGCGCAGTTCCCCGCGCCCCTGGGTGGGTCCGTGCGTCCCGTGTTGAGAGGGGAGCCCCTGTGGAGTTCGGATTTGGTGCCGGCGATGAGGAGTTCCGGGCGGAAGCTCGGGCTTGGCTTGGGGCGCATGTGGGTGGGGGGCTTGATCGGCGTTCCTGGGAGCGGATTCTTGGGAAGGGTGGGTGGATCGGGCTTTCCTGGGGGGAGGCCGGGTACGGGAATCGCAGTGCCAGTCTCACTCAGCAGGTTGTGTGGGCCGAGGAGTATGCGCGGTCGGGGGCGCCTGGGCGGTCCGGGCACATCGGGGAGAATCTGCTTGCCCCGACGCTGCTTGCGCACGGTACCGATGAGCAGCGCGGTCGGTTTCTGCCCCCGATCGCCGCCGGGGAGGAGCTCTGGTGTCAGGGCTACAGCGAGCCCGGGGCGGGTTCGGATCTCGCCGGGGTGAGCACGAAGGCGGAACGGAGCGCCGACGGGTCGTACCGGATCACCGGGCAGAAGATCTGGACCTCCCTCGCCCACGAGGCCGACTGGTGCTTCGTGCTCGCCCGTACGGAAGCGGGGTCGGTCCGTCATCACGGGCTCGGTTTTCTGCTCGTTCCCATGGATCAGCCGGGGCGGATCGAGGTCCGGCCGATCCGGCAGCTGACCGGGACCAGCGAGTTCAACGAGGTCTTCTTCGACGGGGCCCACGCACGCGCCGAGCATCTCGTCGGAGGTGAGGGCGCCGGCTGGACCGTCGCGATGAGTCTCCTCGGGTTCGAGCGGGGAGTCTCCACGCTCGCCCAACAGATCGGCTTCGCCAGGGAGTTGGGGCGGGTGGTGCAGGCCGCCGTCGACAGTGGGGCGGTGGCCGATCCCGTCGTACGGGAGCGACTCGTCCGGCAGTGGGCCGAGTTGCGGGCGATGCGCTGGAACGCGCTGCGCACGCTGGGGAGTTCGGCGGACGCCGGGGCGGCGAGTGTGGCCAAGCTGCTGTGGGGCGGGTGGCACCAGCGGCTGGGAGAGCTGGCGGTGCTGGTGCGGGGCGCGGGGGCGGGGATCGGGCCGTCGGACTGGACGCCCTCGGCGCCGTACGAACTCGACGCCGCACAGCACCTGTTCATGTTCTCCCGGGCCGACACGATCTACGGCGGCTCCGACCAGATCCAGCGCACGATCATCGCCGAGCGCCTGCTCGGTCTGCCGCGAGAGCCCAAGGGGGTCGTCTGATGCGCGGTGTGCTGTTCGACGGGAAGCAGATCCAGGTCGTCGATGATCTGGAGGTGCGGGACCCGGGCCCCGGCGAGGTGCTGGTGGCGATCTCGGCGGCGGGGCTGTGCCACAGCGACCTCTCCGTGGTGGACGGGACCATCCCCTTCCCCGTCCCCGTCGTGCTCGGGCACGAGGGCGCGGGCATGGTCGAGGCGGTCGGTGCCGGTGTCACGCATGTGGCGCCCGGGGACCATGTGGCGCTGTCGACGCTCGCGAACTGCGGTGCGTGCGCGGAGTGCGACCGGGGGCGGCCGACCATGTGCCGGCAGGCGATCGGGCGGCCCGGGCGGCCGTTCACGCGGGGCGGGCGGCCGGTGTTCCAGTTCGCGTCCAACTCGGCGTTCGCGGAACGCACGGTGGTGAAGGCCGTGCAGGCGGTACGCATCCCGAAGGACATCCCGATGCCGTCGGCCGCGCTCATCGGCTGCGGCGTACTGACCGGGGTGGGCGCCGTGCTCAACCGGGCCCGCGTCGACCGCGGGGACAGCGTCGTGGTCATCGGCACGGGCGGGGTCGGGCTGAACGTCCTCCAGGGCGCCCGGATCGCGGGCGCCCTGCGGATCGTCGCCGTGGACGCGAACCCGGCGAAGGAGGCGGTGGCGCGGCGGTTCGGCGCGACCCACTTCCTGACCTCGACGGAGGGCGTGCGGGACGTGCTGCCGACGGGCGCGGACCATGTCTTCGAGTGCGTCGGCCGGGTCGAACTCGTCCGCCAGGCAGTCGATTTGCTCGACCGGCACGGCCAGGCGATCCTGCTCGGCGTACCGCCCTCGACCGCCGAGGCGTCCTTCCTCGTCTCGTCGATGTACCTGGACAAGTCGATCCTGGGCTGCCGCTACGGCTCCTCGCGCCCCCAGCGGGACATCGCGCTCTACGCCGACCTGTACCGCGAAGGGCGCCTGCTGCTCGACGAGTTGGTGACGGAGACGTACCCGGTCGAGGACTTCGAGAAGGCCGTCGGGGACGCGGAGGCGGGGCGGGTCGCGCGGGGGGTGCTGACGTTCTGACCGCGGTTCCTAGTGGACGGGGGCCGTCGCCCGGAACGTACGGCGATACGAAGTCGGTGTGACCCCGAGCGCCGTCTGCAGGTGCTGCCGCATCGACTGGGCCGTGCCGAACCCCGCGTCCCGGGCCACCTGGTCGACGGACAGGTCGGTGGACTCCAGCAGGTGCCGGGCCCGTTCCACGCGCTGCTGGGTGAGCCACTGGCCGGGGCTGACGCCGACCTCCTCACGGAACCGGCGCGTGAACGTACGTACAGACATCGACTCCTGCTCGGCCATGTCGCGCAGCTGGAGCGGTTCCTGGAGGCGGCCGAGCGCCCAGGCGCGGGCGGTGGCCGTGGTCGCCAACTGGGGCTCCGGGAACGGGCGTTGGATGTACTGCGCCTGCCCGCCGTTGCGGTGCGGCGGTACGACCGTACGGCGGGCCACGTCGTTGGCGACGGCGGTGCCGTGGTCGCGGCGCACCATGTGGAGGCACAGGTCGATACCGGACGCGACACCGGCCGAGGTCAGCACGTCGCCGTCGTCGACGTACAGGACGTCCGCGTTGAGCTCGATCTTCGGGAAGAGCCGCTGGAAGCGGTCGGCGTTGGCCCAGTGCGTGGTCGCCGGGCGCCCGTCCAGGTAGCCGGCGGCGGCGAGGACGTACACGCCCGTGCAGATGGAGGCGAGCCGGGTGCCCGGCCTGATGTGGGCCAGGGCGGCGGCCAGTTCGTCGGTCAGCACGCCCTCCTCGAAGACCGGGCCGAGCTCGTACGACGCCGGGACGATCACCGTGTCGGCGGTGGCCAGGGCCTCGGGACCGTGGCCGACCTGGATGGTGAAGTCGGCGTCGGTCTCGACCGGGCCCGGCGGGCGGATCGAGCAGGTCACGACCTCGTACAGGGGCCGGCGCCGGGCGTCCTTGGGGCGGCCGAAGATGCGGTGCGGGATGCCCAGTTCGAAGGGGAGCACGCCGTCCAGGGCGAGAACGACGACGCGGTGGGGGCGGAAGTCCGCGACGGCCGGTGTGCCGTCCCGGTCCGGTGTGCCGTTCCGGTCCAGTGAGTCGTTCCGGGCCTGGGTGTCTTTCGAGGACAAGGTGCCAGTGCCGTTCCGGGACAGGGTCATGGCCCGATCCTAGCGAACACTGTCCCTCCGGCCACTCGATCGAGGAGTACGCAGGTCGGAAGCTTGACAGCGTGACGACGACCTCCAGACAGACACCCGATGCCGCCGACGCCCCCGGCCGCCTCCAGAAGCCCGGCCGGTCCCCGCGCCCGCGCATTCACCGGGCCTGGTCCGTCGCCGCCGTCACGTTCGTGACGATCATCGGCGCCGCCTCGTTCCGTTCCCTGCCCGGGCTGCTCATCGACCCGCTCCACACCGACTTCGGCTGGTCGCGCGGCACGATCGGCGCCGCCGCCTCCGTCAACCTCGCGCTCTACGGGCTGACGGCCCCCTTCGCCGCCGCGCTGATGGACCGCTTCGGCATCCGACGGGTCGTCGCGGCGGCCCTCGCGATCATCGCCCTCGGCTCCGGCCTCACCGTGTGGATGACGGCCGCCTGGCAACTGATGCTGTGCTGGGGCCTGTTGGTCGGCCTCGGCACCGGTTCGATGGCACAGGCCTTCGCGGCGACGGTCACCAACCGCTGGTTCACCGAACGCCGGGGCCTGGTGACCGGCATCCTGACCGCCGCCTCGGCCTCCGGCCAGCTGATCTTCCTGCCGCTGCTGTCGTGGATCATCGAGACGTACGACTGGCGCCCGGCGGCCGTGACGGTGTCCCTGGCGGCCCTGGCGGTCGTCCCCTTCGTCTGGCTGCTGCTGCGCGATCACCCGGCGGACCTGGGCCTGAAGCCGTACGGGGCAACGGAGTTCGTACCGAAACCGGCCCCCGTGCAGGGCGCGGCACGCCGTACGGTCAGGGTGCTGCTGTCGGCGGTGCGCACCGGCCCGTTCTGGCTCCTCGCCGGGACCTTCGCGATCTGCGGGGCCTCCACCAACGGCCTGATCCAGACCCACTTCGTGCCCGCCGCCCACGACCACGGCATGCCCATCACGGCCGCCGCCTCACTGCTCGCGGTCATCGGCGTCTTCGACGTGGTCGGCACGATCGCCTCCGGCTGGTTCACCGACCGCTACGACCCGCGCCGCCTCCTGGCGGTGTACTACGCACTGCGCGGAGTCTCGCTCCTCTTCCTCCCGATGCTGATGGCGCCCTCCGTCCACCCGCCGATGATCTTCTTCATCGTCTTCTACGGCCTCGACTGGGTCGCCACGGTCCCGCCCACCATCGCCCTCTGCCGCGAGCACTACGGCGACGACAGCGCGATCGTCTTCGGCTGGGTCCTCGCCTCCCACCAGGTCGGCGCGGCCTTCGTAGCGTTCCTGGGCGGCCTGGCCCGGGACGTCTTCGGCGCGTACGACGTCGTCTGGTACGCGTCGGGGGCACTGTGCGCGGCGGCGGCGCTGATGGCGCTGGTGATTCGGCGGCGGCCGGTGTCTGGGGGGTCGCTGGCGTCGGTGGTACCTGCACCGGCACCGGCGGCGTGAAGGGCGGCGGTGGCCGGACCCGCTGACCGGTCACAAGGGCTGCTCGCGACATTCGGCGCACTCGGCATGCCTTGTGCGCACCCGCCGGCCCGAACCAGTCGAGGCGGAGTCGGCGGCCGGGCGCCCGGGCGGGACGGCTCCCACTGCTTCCTCGCAGAGGAGCGCCCCGATCCCTCACTGTGGTGTGGTCGAGTACCGCTCGATGCTCGCGCGGCTTGTTGACCGGTCGAGAAGGCGCAGCTCCCACGGTCCTGTGTTCACATCGAAGTCTTTGCCGAACCCTACCCACTTGCCTGTCATACGTCGGCCCGTCGGCTCGATGAGCAGCTGAATCGCCCCGTGGTACCGGGCGCCCTGGTAGTACCCGCTCGCCGCCGTCTGCTCGGTCCACGTACCGGTGACGACGTTCCGATCAACGGTGAGATCCAGAGACAAGGGGCTGTCCGGGTTGGTCGACGCTCCGGGCAAGCTCTGAGCTGTCAGCCGGTTGCCGTGCTGGACGATCACGATGTGATGCTTGCAGTCGTACGTCTCGTCACGACTGGAAGAGTAGAACTCGTACCGAGACAGCCAGATGCCCGCGTACTCGGTGTGCGGCCCTGGCTCCGGACTTGTGACAGCGTCAGCCGTGCTGACTTCCCCAGCTTCCATGTCGTGGCCTCCTGCCCCGTCTGAGTGGACGCGTGCCATCGGGATCGCGAACCCCAGCGACTCAGGGGCGCGGCCGGTGAATCGCTTCAGCGCCCGCGCGTACAGCGGGCGGCATGTCCTCGTCTCCCCGGACTCCCAGCGTTGCACTAGTCGCTTGGAGGCGTCGTTCGGTTCCCCCAGCTCCTCGCCCGCGCCGCGCAGGCCGTGGGCGAACTCGTCCTGGCTGAGGTTCATGGACTTGCGTACGGAGGTCAGCACGTCGTTGGGGATTCGCTCACGCTCGGCCGTAGTCGTCATGATCTGAGGGTAGCCACGTCCCACCTCTAATGACACCGGTTTGACGCCTTCTGGGCGACGTCGACATGACGCCCGAGGGACGCCCCGAACGTCGCCGCAATGGTCCTGACCGATCAGGAACATGGACGTCATGTCCATCCGCATCAGCGCTTACACGATGAGGGCCGACGGCACTCGGACCGAACCACGAACCCTGTACGAGGGGGAAGGCGGGGAACCTCTGGCTACTGGCCTCATGCCGCCATGCCTGTGTTCCAAGTGCGCGGGTGGACGACGTAACCGGAGCATCACGGACCCCCAATTACCTGGAGGCAGGTCAGCATGAGCACGGCAGTAGTGATCCGCGACCCGAAGGCCTACGTCACGCCGGACGTGTGGGAGCGGGAGGTAGCACTCCTCCTCCGCAACCCTGAGAACACACGCGAACGGGCAGAGGCCAAGTTCGGACAGGCCATCGCCTACCTGGTCACGTGCGGTGAGAACCCGGACCTTCTCATGGGCCCGTCCGAGCAGGTGGACGAGGCATGGCACTCGTTCATGCTCGACTCGATCCCGTACCACCACTTCACCAGTCGGCACTTCGGTCGGTACATCCACCACGTCCCGGAGCTTCCGGGGGTTGTGGCCGGCGTCCAGTGCGTCAGCGATGACAAGGCGACGCGAGACGGCCACGACCCCAAGACCGGCGGCCCGCTCGTTCTGGAACAGACGATCAAGGCCATCAAGGCGGCCGGGTTCGAGATCGACCCAGACCTGTGGGGCATGGAGGACGCGGCCGACTGCAACCAGTGCCAGGCCGGGTGCCACGACTCGCCCAAGTAGTGGTGAGTAGCACGTGAGTTGGGGCCTGTCTCCGTACCGTGGGGGCGGGCCCCTCTTCTCGGAAGGATCACCGCATGTCATTGGCCGAGTCCTGGGACAGGTACGCGGTCGGGAACAAGCCACGCAGGACCGTGAACGCCAAGGGCGATACGACCTGGCTGAACTGGACCCAGTACGCGGATCACGGTCCGGACGAGAGCGTTCTGGGTCCTGTGGCCGGACGCCGGGTGCTCGAACTCGGCTCGGGGAGCGGTAGCAACCTCGCGCACCTCGTGACGCTTGGCGCGACAGGGCAAGGGGTGGACATCGCCCCCGCCCGCGAGACTGTCGCACGGGAGCGCTGGGGCAACCTGCCGGGCCTCGAATTCCGTACGGCGGAGGCGACGGCGTTCCTGAAGGAAACGGCCGAGACATTCGATGTGGTGCTCTCGATCTTTGGTGCCGTGTGGTTCGTCGATCCGGACACCCTGCTCCCGCTGATCCGCTCGCGTATGGCGCCGGGCGGCATCCTGGCCTTCTCGCACTTGCCTCCAGGCAGCCGGGGGCCCAAGCCCGCCAAAACCGGACTGCGGCACGACCGCACCCCGGATGAGTGGAGTCGCATCCTGACGGGGCACGGCTTCTCTGACGTGCGTGTGTCTCTGGTCGACCCGCCAGAGGGCGGGACCGTGGGCACGATGCTTGTCCGTGCACTGGCGGTCTGACCGCGCGGCTGAGCGTCTGCCTCAGCGGATCCCGACCTTCTGGCAGACGCAGCGAACCGTAGTTGCGCTCTATTTCGCGGCTCTGCGCGGCCTCGACTGGGTCGCCACGGTCTTGCCCACCGTCGCCCTGTGCCGCGAGCACTACGGCGACGACAGCGCGATCGTCTTCGGCGCGTACGACGTGGTTTGGTACGCGGTGGCGCTGATGGCGCTGGAGATACGGCGGCGGCCGATGTCCGGAGGGTCGGTGGCGTGGGTCGAACCCGCACCGGCGGCGTGAACGGCGACGGTAACCTGAACCCACTGATCGTTCGGAAGGGCTGCTCGTGACATTCGGCGCACCAGGCACGCCTTGCCCACTCGGCATGGTTCTCGGCGACATCCGCTCTCGCACTTCGACGCGGGAGCGGTAACCAGCCCAACCGGGCTGCTTCTCTTCATCTCATCGCATCTCTCCTCTCTCCATCACCGCTTCCCTCCTCGTCGAAGTGCTCTTCGTGCCCCTGCACGTTCGATCACGAGGAGTATGTCGTGTACGCCGAGTACGCCGACGACCGCATGAAGGCCGATGCCGCCTACCGGCTGGCCTGTGAAGGCACCTCCCTGCTGTGGCGGGGCGACTTCCACAACGGACGCCAACTGCTGCGTGCCTTGGCCCGCCGCATCGATCGGAAACCGCCCCGGACCGGGGGGACTTCGGCCGAGACCTTCCACCTCCACCGCCGGGCACGCGCCCATCGGGCGCGCGTACTGGCCAAGTTGGTGGTGACCATCGAGGGCGACCACTCGCTGGCGCTGCGCCGCGCGCCGGACGTACGCCTGGCGTGCGCCGATGCCTACGGCCCGCCCGACGGACACCCCAGGACCGTGCCCCTGCGGGAACTGCTGGGGGTCATCGGGGCGCGGCAGTGGCGGGAAAGAGGCGTGATGGTTCCGGCGCTGGGCGCCCGGATTCATCCGCACTACGGGGTGTTCTCCCCGGTCAGGGGCGAGTACGTCGACCTGGTGGCCCGCGCGCCCTTCCCTGTGTCGGTCGACGGGGAGTCAGGTCTGGCCTTCGATCTCGGTACCGGAACCGGTGTGCTCGCCGCCGTGCTGGCGCGCCGGGGGGCCGGGCGGGTCGTGGCCACCGACGTCAGCGAGCGGGCGCGTGCCTGCGCCTGGGACAACGTACGGCGGTTGGGGCTGGAGGGACGGGTGTCGGTCGCGGACGGGTCCCAGCTCTACCCCTCCTCCGAAGCCAGGGAATGCGGCGAAGGCCGCGCCGGTCTGGTCGTCTGTAATCCGCCCTGGCTTCCCGGCCGGCCGACCTCGACTCTCGAACAGGGCGTCTACGACCCTGGGGGCAGCATGCTGCACGGCTTCCTGCACGGGCTTGCCGCACACCTCGAACCGGGCGGCGAGGGCTGGCTCGTACTGTCGGACCTGGCCGAACACCTGGGTCTGCGCACCAGGGGCGACCTACTGGGCGACATCGCGGAGGCAGGGCTGCGGGTGGTGGGCCGGATCGACACCAGACCACGGCACCCGCGCGCACGGGACGCCAACGACCCGCTGCATGCTGCCCGGTCGGCGGAGATCACTTCCTTGTGGAGGCTGGCGATCGGCTGAAGAAGGGAAAAGTCCGGTCCGGTCCCTTCAGACGCCCGGAGCCACCTAACAGATCGCCTCGATGTGCTGCCCTCTGCCGTACTGGTGGCGTGGCCTGGCTGGTTCTGCGCCGGCCGAGGGGCTCGTAGAGGTGGACGCAGGAACTGCGCGACCTCATCAACGGCTTCAACGCCGAAGCCGGACCCGTCCCCGTGCGGCCCCGCCTTCACGGATCCCTAGCGGGTCACCATGCTGAACACCGGATAGACCTTCGGCTGCGCGTCAGGGACGCCGAGGTCTCGCAGGATGGGGATGATGGTTTCGCCGAAACGCTCGAAGGCCTCCTGCGTTTCCCACACGTCGACCACGAGCCATCCGTCGGGGGTGGGGGCGGAGGTGTGCGAGATGAGGCCGGGTACCGGCCAGTCCGAGGGGCTCTTCACCGGGCCGGGCCGGCCGGCCACCTTCTCGGCACTTTCCTCGTACTGGGCCTGGGTCATCCCCGGCAGCTCGAAGACCACGACGATGGACATGCTGGGCTCCCTTTGAGGGCGGTACAGAGTCGGGCCCAGTCGACCATCGTGGCGAGCCGCAGGCGCGTCGGCCTGAGCCGAACGGGGGACACGCGCCCCGCCCCGGGAGCATCGGTCAGATGAACCGCCCTCGGTGGAACAGCAGCGGCTTCGTGTCCTCGGCGCCCGCCCCCAGCGCGTCCACCCGTCCTACGACGATCAGGTGGTCGCCGCCCGTGTGCACCGCCTGGATCGTGCAGTCGACCCAGGCCAGCGTGTTCGCGAGGCGTGGCGAGCCCGAGACCGGGGCCGAGTCGTAATCGACGCCCGCGAACTTGTCCGCCCCGCTCCGCGCGAACCCACGGCACAACTCGCCCTGCCCGGCGCCCAGTACGTTGACGCAGAAGACGCCCGCGCGTGCGATGAGCGGCCATGTCCTCGACGTACGGCCGACCATGAAGACGACGAAGGGCGGATCGAGGGAGAGGGCGGAGAACGACTGGCAGGCGAAACCGGCGGGGGCGTTCTCGCCCTCGGCGGCCGGTGCGGTGATGACGGTGACGCCGGTCGCGAAGTTCCCCAGTACGCGCCGGAACTCGGCCGGGGCGACCGGCGCCCGCTCGTTCTCGCCGACCGCCCGTAAGTCCGGCCGGGGGAGCGCCTCGACGGAGGCCGCGACCGTGGGCGCCACTGTCGGCGCACCGGCGGACCTGAGATACCGGACGGCAGCCGCCGCCATTCCCGCTTGTCCCAACATGCCATCCATTGGAACTGACGTACCGTCAGAAGTGAAGCCCCGTAAGGCAGTCAAGGCAGTCGAGGCAGTGACGGGAATCAACGTCCGTCGTAACGAGGGCTTCTCCGCTCTACGAAGCTCGCGACCCCTTCCCGTGCGTCCGCCGTCGTCATGTTGATCTCCTGGGCGGTGGCCTCGGCGGCGAAGGCGGTGGCGCGGTCGGAGTCGAGGGAGGCGTTGACCAACTGCTTGGTGAGGGCGAGGGCGCGGGTCGGGCCGGTGGCCAGGCGTTCCGCCCATTCGCGGGCCGTTTTGGTCAGGTCCTCGGCCGGTACGACCCGGTTGACCAGGCCCAGGCGTTCGGCCTCGGGAGCCGTCAGCGCGTCGCCGAAGAACATCAGCTCCTTCGCTCGCTGCGGGCCGATCAGGCGGGGGAGGAGATACGCCCCGCCGCCGTCGGGGACGAGGCCGCGCCGTACGAACACCTCGATGAAGCGGGCCTGTTCGGCGGCCAGGACCAGGTCGCAGGCGAGGGCGAGGTGGGCGCCGAGGCCGGCCGCCGTGCCGTTCACGGCCGCGATGACCGGTTTCTCGCAGTCGAGGACGGACGCGATGAGGCGCTGGGCGCCCTGGCGGATGACCCGGGCCACGTCCCCGGCGACTCGTTCCCCCGAGGTCTGTCCCTGGCCGCCTCTCAGGTCCGCGCCCGTGCAGAAGCCCTTGCCCGTGCCGGTGAGGACGACGGCCCGGACGGCGGGGTCGGCCGAGGCGTCCGAGAAGAGTTGGATCAGACGTTCGCGCTGGTCAGGAGTGATGGCATTGAGGGTTTCGGGGCGGTTGAGGGTGATCCACGAGACCTGGTTGTCCGTGGCGTGCAGTACCAACGAGTCGCGTTCTTGGGGGGAGGAGGCCATGTGGGTGCTTCTCCGTTTCTGGAGGGCGTCTAGGGCCTGATCGAGGGTCACATCACTGCCGTGGCGGTGACCAGGGTGACGTGGTGATGCCGCACGGTCCAGACCCGCGGCGTCCCTGCTGGATCGGCACAGGCGAATGCCGGCCCGAGAAGCCCCAACTCCACCGGGATGTCCACACTCCCGCGTACGCCTGCGCCACTTGCCGCAGACGAGTGAGCGCCGCGCGACAACTTCTCGACAACGTCCCGACCCACACTCGGGCTCCATTGTGAGGACACGGAGCCGGTCCTGACGCAGGAGTCCTACGGGCGGGCGGTAGTGGGGGAGACGTTTGTGGAAGAGCGACGGGGAGCGAGAGCGACCGGGAAGGGCGCTTTGCCAGTACGGCAGTCGGAGCGGCTGCCCGAGCCGGCACCAGCAGGGCGGCGGACATGAGCACGAGCGGTACGACGGACGCGACGGTGGCCGGCTCGGTGATCTCCCTGCCCCAGGGAGGCGGCGCGGTGAGTGGCCTCGGGGAGAAGTTCACCCCCGACCTGTTCACCGGCACGGGGAACATGTCGGTGCCGTTGGAGATGCCCGCAGGGCGCCCGGGCGCGACACCCACGCTGTCCCTCGCCTACAGCACCGGCACCGGCAACGGACCGTTCGGCCTCGGCTGGCAGCTGAGCCTGCCCGGAGTGTCGCGGAAGACGTCGCACGGGGTTCCGAGGTACGTCGACGCTCCCGGCGAGGGGGACGGCCCGGCGGACGTGTTCGTGCTGGCGGGCGCCGAGGACCTGGTGCCGATCGCCGGCAGCCACCCGGGCAGGGTGCGGTACCGGCCGCGTACCGAAGGGCTGTTCGCCCGGATCGAGCACGTCAGGGACGCGACGGGGGACTACTGGGAGGTGCGGAGCAAGGACGGCTCGCGCACCACCTACGGCACACCGCGCCCGGCGCAGGCGCCGGAGACCTGGAAGGACCCCGCGGTGATCGCCGACCCGGGGGACGCTGGACGGGTGTTCGGCTGGCGGGTGACCGAGACCGCCGATCGGCTCGGCAACCTGGTCCGGTACACCTACCGTGCGGACGCGGGTACGGGGCAGGGACGGTCCTGGGCCCAGCCGCTGCTCGCGCAGGTCGCCTATGCCGACTACGGCGACCGGGCCGAGCCGACGTTCCTGGTCACCGTCGACTTCGCGTACACGGCGCGCCCCGACCCGTTCTCCGACCACCGGGCGGGGTTCGAGGTGCGGACGTCGTTGCGCTGCGACACGATCCGGGTGAGCACGCATGCGGCGGACGGCGTGGCGAGGGTGGCGCGCGAGTACCGGCTCGCGTATGAACAGGCCGCGTTCAACGGGGTGTCGCTGCTCGCGAGCGTGACCGCGGTGGGGATCGACGAGTCGGGTGCGGTCTCCGGCGACGGCTCGGAGGGCGTACCCGAGGGCGTGTCCGGTTCCGGTTCGCGGTCGGCGGCCGCCGCGGTTCCGGCGGAGGAACCGCTGCCGGCGTTGGTGTTCGCGTACTCGGGCTTCGACCCGGGTGGGCGCAGATTCTCCCCGGTGACCGGACCGGGCTTCCCGGCCGCCGCGTTGAACAGCCCGACACTCGCCCTGGTGGATCTGCACGGAGCGGGCCTGCCCGACATCGTGGAACTCGGTGCGGCGGCGCGGGTGTGGCGCAACAGGGGCGGCGGCCGTTTCGAACTGCCGCGCTCGATGGCCGAAGCGCCCCCCGTCGCGCTCGGTGCGGCGGGCGGGCGGTTCCTCGACGCCGACGGCGACGGGCGGCCCGATCTGGTCGTGCCGACGACGGGCGGGGCAGGCGGGGACAGCACGGGCCCCACGGCGGGCTATTTCCCGATGGCCTTCGCGGGCGGGTGGAGCCGGCGGGCCTTCACGGCCTACGCCCAGTCCCCGGCCGTGAGCCTCGCCGACCCGCACGTCAAGTTGGTCGACCTCGACGGCGACGGGCTGACCGACGTGCTGTGGTCGGGTACACGCCTGCAGGCATGGTTCAACGACCGTGATCCCCGCCTGGCATGGCGGCGCACCGCGGTGAGCAACGGCAGCGGCCCGCAGGTCGACCTGGCCGATCCACGGGTGCGGCTGGCCGACATGACCGGCGACGGTCTGCAGGACATCGTGCTGCTGCGCAACGGGAACGTGTCGTACTGGCCGAACCTCGGGCACAACAGGTGGGGGACGCGGGTGGCGATGCGTCACTCACCGCGCCTGCCGGACGGGTACGACCCGCGGCGAGTGCTGTTGGGTGACGTCGACGGAGACGGAGCCGCCGACCTGCTGTACGTCGACAGCGGGCGTGTTCTGCTGTGGGGCAACCAGTCCGGCAACGGCTGGAGCGAAGCGCCGGTGGTCGTCCGGGGCACCCCGGCGGTGGCCGACACCGACGCGCTCGAACTGTCCGACCTGTACGGCACCGGGATGGCCGGGCTGCTGCTGAGCCGGTCGGCGGCCGCCTCCGGCGGGCCCCAGGTGCGCTTCCTCGACTTCACCGGCGGGGTCAAGCCCCACCTGCTGACCAGGACGGACAACAGCCTCGGCGCCGTCACCCGGGTGACGTACGGGCCGTCGACACAGGAGTACCTGCGTGACCACGCGGATCCGGCGACCCGCTGGCGCACCACACTGCCCTTCCCCGTGCAGGTGGTGACGAAGGTCGAGGTCGCCGACCGGATCTCGGGCGGCACGCTGTCCACCGAGTACCGCTACCGCCACGGCTACTGGGACGGCGTCGAGCGGGAGTTCCGCGGGTTCGCGCTGGTCGAACACCTCGACACCGAATCGTTCGCCGGTGCGGCGGGCGACGGGGTGCCGGACGGCCACTACGCGCCGCCCGTCCTCACCAGAACCTGGTTCCACGCCGGACCGGTCGCCGCCGACGAGGCCGGCGACTGGAGCGAACTCGATCTGCGCCACGAGTACTGGCAGGGCGACAAGCCCCTGCTGGCCAGGCCGGCCGACCAGGTCGCGTTCCTGGCCGGGCTGGAGCGCCGCGACCGCCGCTCGGCGTTGCGCACCCTGCGTGGGCAGACCCTGCGCACCGAGGTGTACGCGCTGGACGGCAGCGGGTTCGCCGACCGGCCCTACACCGTGGCGGAGACGCTCTCGGGCGTGCGGGAGGAGGAAGCCGGCGGTGCGCCCGGCCGGGAGCGCGTCTTCTTCCCGCACGTCCTCGGCACTCGTACGACCCAGTGGGAACGTGGTCCGGAGCCGATGACCCGGTTCGCCTTCTCCGCAGGCTACGACGCGTACGGGTTCGCCACCCAGCAACTCTCGGTCGCCGTTCCCCGGCACCGCGACCCGATGGCGGCGGCCTCCGGGCAGGCGGTGCCGTATCTGGCGACGTACACCACCACGGAGTACGCCCGCCGGGACGACGCCGAGCACTATCTCGTCGACCGGGTCTGCCGAACCTCGGCCCACGAGGTCGTCAACGACGGCCGACTGCCCGTGCCGGACCTGCGCGACGCGGTCCTGGCCGGCCGGGTGACCGGGCCGGGACTGTCACTTCGGGTGGTCGGACATGCCCGTACCCACTTCGACGGTGACGCGTTCGTCGGGCTGGCCCTCGGCGCGCTGGGTGAGTACGGGCTGCCGACGCGTACCGAAACCCTCGCGTTCACCGACGAGTTCCTCGATGACCTGTACCCCGCCGACGACCCGCTCGCGGTCGGGCCGCGGCCCGCCGTCCTGGGCACCGGACCGGTGAGCGGGTGGCCGGCGGAGTATCCGGCCGAGTTCCGCGCCTCGCTGCCGGCCCTGGCCGGACACCGGCGTTATGACGCCGGCGAGGTGCCGGGATCGCCGGGCGGCTACTACGTGCTGTCCGCCCGGCTCCGCTACGACGTCCACGTGCCGGGCCGGGTACCGCGCGGGCTGACCGTCGCCACCCTCGACCCGGTCGGCGCGCAGAGCACGATCGACTACGACGAGCACGACCTGCTGGCCGTCCGCACGGTCGACGCCGCGGGCCTGGTCACGTCGGCGGTCAACGACCACCGGCTCCTGCAGCCGGGCGGGATGACCGATGCCAACGGCAACTCCACCTCGGTGACGTTCTCCCCGGCGGGGTTCGTCACCGCCCAGTACGTGCGCGGAAAGAACGGCGAGGGTGACCGCGACTCGCCCGGTCTGCGCATCGCCCACGACCTGCACGCGTTCGCCGGGCGGGGCCGGCCGGCCTCGGTGCGCAGTACCCGCCGGGTGCATCACGACACCGAACCCGACGTCGTCGCCGGACAGCGCGACGAGGTGATCGTCTCGGTGGTGTACAGCGACGGCTTCGGCCGCTTGCTGCAGACCCGGTCGCAGGCCGAGGAGACACTCTTCGGTGACCCGGCCTTCGGCGGCGGCGTCATCCCGGTCGGCGACCTCACGTCCACGGGTGACTCGACGGGGCGGACGAGGACTCCGGACAGCCCGGACAACGTGGTGGTGTCCGGCTGGCAGGTGTACGACAACAAGGGCCGGGTGGTGCAGAAGTACGAACCGTTCTTCTCCGCCGGGTACGACTACGCGCCGCCGCTCGACGCCCAACTCGGCCGGAAGGCGGTCACGTTCTACGATCCGCACGGCCGGGTCGAGCGCACGGTGCACCCCGACGGCAGCGAACAGCGGACCGTCTACGGCATCCCGGCCGACCTCGCGGATCCGGACCGCTGTCTGCCGACCCCGTGGGAGTCCTACACCTACGACGCACAGGACAACGCCGGACGCACCCACCCCGCGCAGGCCCAGCCGTACGCGAGCCACTGGAACACCCCGGCCAGTACCGAGATCGACGCCCTCGGCCGAGTGGTCACCGCGGTCGCCCGCAACGGCCGGACACCGGACGACCGGTTCATCACCCGCTCCACGTACGACATCCAGGGCAACCTGGTGGCGATCACCGACGCTCTGGGCCGTGAGGCGTTCCGGTACTCCTTCGACCTGGCCAAGCGGCGCTGGCGGACGGACAGCATCGACGCCGGCCGCCGCGACACCGTACCCGACGCCCTCGGCAGCGTCGTCGAGAGCCGTGACAGCAAGGGCGCGCTCACCCTGGGCGTCTTCGACCTGCTGCACCGCCCGACCCGGGTCTGGGCCAGGGACGACGCCGACGGCCCGGTCACCCTCCGGCAGCGCATCGCCTACGGCGACGCGGGCACGCCCGCCCAGCGCCCCGCCGAACGCGACGGCGCCCGCAACCGCAACCTGCTCGGCCGGGCGACCCAGCACTGGGACGAAGCCGGTTACGTCAATACCAACTCCGTCGACTTCAAGGGCAACGTGGTGCAGGGCACCCGCGTGGTCATCGCCGACGCGCCCGTCCTGGCCACCTACGACCAGGCGGCGACCACCGGCTGGCAGGTGCGGCCGTTCTGGGTCGACTGGACGCCCGGCCCCGGCCAGACCCAGGCCCAGCGCGACGCCCAACTGCTGGAGGCGTCCTCGTACGTCACGTCCGCTCAATACGACGCCCTGAACCGGGTCAAGAGGCGTTTCCTGCCAAGCGACACGGAGGGCAAGCGGCACATCCTCTACCACACGTACAACCGGGCGGGCGGACTGGAGCAGGTGCAACTCGACAGCACCGTGCACGTCAAACGCATCGCCTACGACGCCAAGGGCCGACGATCCCTCATCGCCTACGGCAACGGCGTGCTGACCCGCTACGCCTACGACCCGTACACGTTCCGCCTGGTCCGACTGCGCAGCGAGCGCTACACCCAGCCCGACGCGACGACGTACCGGCCGACGGGACCCCCACTCCAGGACCACGGCTACGACTACGACCTGGCCGGCAACCTCGTCACCCTCCGCGACCGCACACCCGGCAGCGGCATTCCCGGCAACCCCGAGGCACTGACCAGCACCGACCCCCGGCTGCGCGCCCTCCTCGGCAGCGGCGACGCGCTCGACAGGCGTTTCACGTACGACCCCACCTACCGGCTCCTGACGGCCACCGGTCGCGAACACCAGGCGCCGCCGACCGGGGATCCGTGGACCGACCTGCCCCGCGGCACCGACGTCACGAAGGCCCAGCCCTACACCGAGACCTACCGTTACGACGCCGTCGGCAGCATCCTGCAACTCGGCCACGCGGGTACCGGCGGCTTCACCCGCGACTTCACCGTCCCGGCGGACAGCAACCGGCTGCACCGGATGACGGTCGGCGCGCTGCCGTACGACTACACGTACGACCCGAACGGCAACCTGACCGCTGAGACGACCAGCCGGCACTTCACGTGGAACCACGCCGACCAGCTCGTCACCTTCGCCACGCGGACAGCGGACGCCGAGCCCTCCGTGCACGCCCAGTACCTCTACGACGCCACCGGGCGGCGCGTGAAGAAACTCGTCCGTCGGCAGGGCGGTGCCGTCGAGGTGACCCACTACCTCGACGAGGCCTTCGAACACCATCGCTGGACCGGGCCGCAGTCCGGCACGAACAACGTCGTCCACGTCATGGACGACCGCCAACGGATCGCTCTCGTCCGCTTCGGCCCCGCCCACCCCGAGGACCGGGGCCCCGCGATCGCCTACCACCTCCCCGACCACCTCGGCAGTAGTACTGCCGTCCTCGATGGGGCCGGCATCCTCACCAACCGCGAGGAGTACACCCCGTACGGCGAAACCAGCTTCGGCAGCTACACCCGCAAGCGGTACCGCTTCACAGGAATGGAACGCGACGAAGAAAGCGGGCTGGCGTGCCACGGTCTGCGGTACTACCTGCCCTGGGTGGCGCGCTGGGCCTCGTCCGACCCCACGGGCCCGGCGGGCGGAATAAATCAGTACCAGATGTGTGGCGGCAACCCGATGAATCGCACCGACACCGAAGGTACCGAGTGGGAATTCACGTTGGATCCCCGTGAATGGGCGCCGCTCGAATTCGCGAAGGAGGAGATAGCCCCGAGAGTGGAGGGCGGTCTCAAGGTTGCGGCTGGTGCCGGGGCGTTCGTCGCGGGAGCCGCGCTGTGCGAGACAGGAATCGGCTGCCTCGCGGGCGGACCTCTGATGGTCATGGGCGCAGATGTGGCTGGGGCGGGTGCGGTCCAGGCGTTTCGTGGCAGCCCGGCGCCCACCGCGCTCGGCCAGTTGGCCGGCCCCTCCGTGCAGCGAGTGGAGGAGGATCTGGTGATGGCCGCCGGTGTCGCGCATGCCGCTGCGCAGGGCTATGTGATGTGGCAGACCGGCAGACCCCTGGGGGTCCCGTACGGGCCGCCGACACCAGGCGCCGGGACGCGGAGCACGGGGACAAGGGGCAAGCCGCCGGCCGAGCCGACGATCCTCAGTTCCAAGCCGAGTGAGCCCGTTGGCCCGGCCCATGGCCCGGCCCCGGCGCCGTCTCCCACAGCGAATGCCGCTCCTGCTGGTAACTGGACGTTGTCGGACGTCATGGCCACGTCGCGCTACAAGCCGACGCAGCGGGCTGTCTACAGGGAAACCGTCGAAGAAATGGCACAGAAAATGAAGAGCGGGAGCTTCGAATGGCCAACCTCTCCGACAGACATCGTCCGAGTCGATGCCGGCGGAAAAATCGCTCAAGGGCATCACAGGATCGTCGCGGCGGAAATGGCAGGCAAGCCCATACCCAAGAACGCCATCGACGTGAGCCCGAAAGCAGACACCATCACCGACCCGCGGCCGTGGGGGAACGTCGCCGTGAAACCAGGGAAGAAGCCGTGACGCCTCCCGCTGTGGTCCCCGCGATGCCAAATGTCGACGACTCATCGCAAAGGGCCCAGGCCATCGATGAGGAAGGCAGAGAACAGTGAGCGTTACCGTACAAATCAACTTGCCGACCACGAACGCGGTGGTGGGCCGCACCGTCACCGTCACCGCTCAGGTGAACGGGCTTGTCGCGCAGGGCGGCGACCATGACCCGTACGACGTTCTCAACAGCGTGATGGTGTCCGTAGCCGGACTCCCCGCGGTACAGGCGACCAGCGTGGGAGGGGCGTGGACGGCTCAGGTGCCGCTGACCGCGGCCGTCGCGCAGGGCACGCAGATCTCGGTCACGGTGACCGCCAACTACCATGCGGTCTCCTTCTACATCTCCCAACCCGAGCAGTACCCCGACATGTGGTCGGCGACTTCCGCCGCGGTCAGCATCGTCAAGACCATCCAGGTGCAGACCGCGTTGCCTCCGGCGTTCACCTGGGTGACGCCCACCGCCGGCGCTACGGTCGATCTGCAGGAGGGAGGCGCGCAGGTCGGCGTGCAACTCGACATCACCCGCGCCCAGCGCCTGCCGCTCACCATCTCCATCACCCGGGACGGCACGACCACCTCCGTACCGTTCACCGGGGGCACCTCCTACCAGACGTCGGTCGGCCTGCTGCCCATGCCGCTCGGTGCACGGCCCATGACGATCACCTGCACCGATCCCGACGGCCTCACCGCGACACAGACCCGCACATTCACGGGCCGGGACGCGGCGCCGCCCAAGTTGGAGGTCGCGGCCACCACGACGGTCGTCGGCGACGCCAACGGTGCCGTGACGGCATCCCTGCAGGGGACGGCGCCCGACACACAGAGCGGCATGGTCGGCGGCAGGGCCAAGGTGGAATGGGCACTGTCCGCCACGGGCACCAGGACAGCGGCCAAGCCGGTCTCCGGCAGTGACTTCAGCAACTGGACGGCGGACGTGCCGCTGTCCGGGTTCGGCGCGCACACCGTCTACCTGTGGGCGACCGACAACGTCGGCAACACCGCGGCCAAGGACATCCAGGTCACGGTGATCAGCTCGTACATGCCCACGACGCTGGAAGAACGTCTGGACGAACGCGAATACCTCGCCGCGCTGTTGTCCTTCGTGCACGAGCAGGTCAACGTGCCCGGCCCGCCCGCGGCTCCGCTGGACACCGCGACCCTCGTCGCCGCACTCGGACAGCCGGTCGACAAGCTCAGCCAGCCGCTGTCGGCAGCGGCCGACCGGGGCACCCGCGAAGTCAACCAGCTGCGGATACCGGTGGAACTCCTGCGAGCCCGCATCGCGGCCACGAACACCTCCACGAACCCCGGCAGCACCCTGGAACTCCAGTACCGCGACACGTCCTACGCCGCGCTGCTCACCGCCGCCGGAACGTCCTACGCGGAACTGCGGCTGGCGCGGGGCGCCGACACCGCGACCCGCCAGGAGCTCGCCGCCCGGCTCGGCATCACGCTCTCGGCAACCACGCCCGACGAGCTGGACCAGCTGCTCCTCGACGGCCCCACGCTGACCGAGACGGCGCTGGAGACACTGTTCGGCCTTCCGTCGTCCACCGCCGCCAACCCACTGGGCACCCCCGCTGTGCCCCTCCTGCCCAGCTGGCGACTGTCCGCCCAGTCGCTGGCCTGGGCCGCGGAGGACCAACACCCCAGCACGCCACGGGCCTTCGGAGTGCTCGCCGACCCCGACGTGATCAACGCCGCCGACGTGATCAGCGGTCAGGCCGGCGACCCCGTGCGCAAACTGCTGACAGACCGGGCTCAGGTGCTGACCGCGTTCACGGCGACGCTGGCGGCCCTCAGATCGGGCAAGACCCCGGCGGCTGCGCTGGCCGCGATGCTCGCGCTGGCGCAGCCGGGCCTCGATCTCGCGGCTCTCGCGGCCCAGGAGACGCAAGGCACCGACATCAGCGGCACCCTCACCGCGCAGGGCCTGACCCGCGCGGGCTTCCTGTACCTCAGGAAGCTGAGCGCCCTGGCGAACACGGGGACCGTCACCACCGCGGAGTGGGACGACGGCCTGGCCGTACTCACCGGCGCGTACAAGCGGCGGAACCTGTACGCCTCCTGGCGGGCGGCCGAGGCGGGGTTCGTGCTCTCGCCGGACTTCTTCGTCCCCGGCGGCACCGGGCCCGCGCCCAGCCCGTACCGAGCAGAGTCGGACGCCCGCGCGGAGTGGGACAGCGTGCTGAGGGCCAGGACCGCGCAGCGTCAGGACCTCATCGGCGCCAACGCGCAGGCCGTGGCGGCGGCCGAACAGGCCGCTCTGCCCATCCTGCGGGACGCCCTGCTCACCGACCTGGCCGCCACCACCGCCAACGCCGGCGAGGCGTTGTCGGCGCGGTACTTCGTCGACATGCTCGCGGGCGGCACCCTGCGCACCACCCGCATCAGACAGGCCGTCGAGAGCGTCCAGTCGCTGCTGTCGGCGAAGCGGTCGGGTGAACTCGCCGGCGACCACCCGGCGGCGGGCTGGGTGCTGAAGAACGGCGTCGACACCTTCGCCACCGCCTGGGCCTGGCTGGGCGAGCAGGGAAGCTGGCAGGCGGCCACTTCGGCCTTTCTGTTCCCCGAGCGGCATCTCGACCCCACCCTGCTCGTGCCGAGCACCAGGACAGTGGCATCAGGGCCGTCACAACTGCCGCTTGATGTCCTCTTCGCCCAGATCAGCGCGCCGGGGGCCACGTTCACCGCCGGGACCGCGGTCACGCTGGCGGCCGAATACCTGACGGCGAAGAAGATCACGTTCCCTGCCGGATACGCCTATCTCGATCCGAAGCGCACGGACGACCACCAGACCAGACTCGCCGACGATCCGAACCGCCCGGACGAGCCGGTCCGCAAGGAGGTCTACTGGGTGGTGCCCATGCTGCTGGCCCAGCGCCTGCAGGCGGCCGGCGACTACCGGGCCGCGCTCGACTGGTACTGGAGCGTCTATTCGTACGACCGCGTCAGCCCCAAGTCCATCTACAGCCGGATCAACAGTGAGACGGCCTTCGCACCCGACCTGACCTTCCCGCCGGGCTGGACGGCCGGCCTCGACCCCTTCGCTCTCGTGGGTGCGACATCGGCCACGCGTCCGATGGCCTACACCCGGTACACCCTGCTCTCGGTCATCAGGTGTCATCTCGACTACGCCGACGCCGAGTTCGCCCGGGAGACCGACGAATCGGTCGCGCACGCCCGTACTCTCTACGTCACCGCGCGCCGTCTGCTCGCCTCGTCGGCCCTGGTCCCGCAGAAGCCGGCGAACACGGGGGAGCCGACTCTGCCGATCCCGGAACTGGTCACCCTGCGCACCCGGGTGGACATGCAGCTGGCCAAGCTGCGCCAGGGCCGCAACATCGCGGGCATGCCCCGCGTGCAGGGGCTCGCGGCCGCGACGGTTAGCCAGCCGACGCCGTACCGCTTCAAGGTGCTGCTGGAGCGGGCCAGGCAACTCGCCGCGCAGGCCGCCCAGATGGAGGCCGGTTATCTCGCCGCCCTGGAGAAGTACGACGAGCGCAACCTGCGCGTGTACGACGCCCTCAAGGCGGTCGACCTCACGGCGGCGCAGGCCAGGGTGGCGGCAAGCCGGGTCGACGAGGCCAAGGACGCCGCCGCGGCAGCGGAGGCCCAGAAGACGAAGGCCGACACGCTGGTCACCAGTTACACCTCCGCCATCGAGGCGCCCGTGAACCAGTACGAGCAGGACCTGCTCGACAGCTACGGCGACATGCGCGAAATCAGAGACCACATCTCCGACGCCGATGCGACGATCGGTGTCCTCCAGGCGGCCTCTCAGGCAGCCAGCTCGTGGGACGCGCTCTTCTCCCTCGGGATGAAGCAGACGATGGCCCTTGGGATCTCCGCGGCCACCTTGGGCAAGGCCTACTTCCAACAGCAGCAGAACGACATCGAAGCGCAGATGCAGGCCAACCAGTTGAGGGCCGGCGTCGAGCAGCGCAAGGACGAGTGGCGGCGCCAGGTGGTCGCCGCCCAGCAGGACGGGCAGATCGCCGCGGCACAGATCACTGTGGCCAAGGACCAGGTCACGATCGCCCTGCGCGAACAGGACGTCGCGACGCTGCAGCACGACCAGGCGATGGGCACCCTGACGTTCCTCAACGGACAGTTCACCAACGCCGACCTGTACCGGTGGATGAGCGACACGCTGGGAGGGGTCTACCGGTACTTCCTGCAGCAGGCCACCGCGACCGCCCGGCAGGCGCAGGCCCAGCTGGCGTTCGAACGGGCGGAGCCGGCCCGGGTCGTGATCCGCCAGGACTACACGCAGTCGCCCGCCGAACTCACCACCAACGCGGGACCCAGCCGCAAGGGCCTGACCGGCGCCGAACGGCTCAGCGAGGACCTCACCCGTCTCGACGAGTACGCCTTCAGCTCTGCCAGGCGGCGGCTGAACCTGTCGCAGACGTTCTCGCTGGCGCGGCTCATGCCGGTGGAGTTCATGGAGTTCAGGCGCACCGGAACGCTCGCGTTCACCACGCCCACGTCCCTGTTCGACGCGGACTTCCCCGGGCACTACCTGCGGCTGATCCGCCAGGTGAGGACCAGCCTGGTGGCCCTCGTCCCGCCCGACCGCGGAATCCGGGCCACGCTGTACTCCAACGGGATCTCCCGGGTGACCACCGGAGGTGACGGCACCTTCCAGGAGGTCGTGGTGCGCAGCGACCCCGGCGTCGTCGCCCTGACGTCGCCGGTCAATGCCAGCGGGGTGTTCGAGCTCGACGCCCAGTCGGACATGCTGCTGCCGTTCGAGGGCAGCGGTGTGGACACCAGCTGGGAGTTCCGGCTGCCGCCCGCCGCCAACCCGCTCGACTACTCAAGCATCGTCGACCTGCTGGTCACGGTCGAATACACCGCCGCGTACGACGACACCTATCGCGACCAGGTGGTCACCAGGCTCAACGCAAACCGGGACCGCGGCGCCGACTGTGTGTTCAGCCTTGCCAGGGACTTCCCCGACCAGTGGTACGACCTCAACAACCCGACCGACCCGGCGGTCAGAGAGGTGACCCTCACACTGCGCGACGTCGACTTCCCGATCGGGATCGACGACATCGCCACCGCGGCGGTCGCCGTTCGCCTGTCGAGCGACGCCACGGTCCCCGACACCGTGGTCTCGCTCCGGAAGGGCGCTGCCGGGGGTACGGCCACGGCAGCCGACGGTATCGCGAGCACCAGGCGTGGCAACGCCACAACCTGGGCGTCGTTCCTCGGCACCAGCCCGGCAGGGGAGTGGCGGCTCGGTTTCGACCGCGAGGCAGGCGGCCTGTTCGACTCCGGTGCGCTCGACGACATCCTGCTCGTCGTGAGCTGGACCGGACAGGCTCCTGCCTGGACGCGTTAGCGGGACGCGTCAGCAGGACGACTCCGCCGGGCCCTTCGGGCGGCGGTGGCCGGCCTGGATCCCGGCCGGCCACCGCCGCCCTCCTACTGGGGCGGCGGCTGGTTCGGCTGTCGCCCGTGCCGGCCGTGCCAGTCGTCCTCGCCCTCCGGACCCGGCCCGCACACCGCCAGGGCGTCCAGCGCCACCGCGCCCTGCCCCCTGGGCAGCACCATCAGCGGGTTGATGTCGAGCTCCGCCAGCTCGTCCCCGAGTTCCAGCGCCATGCGCTGCACCCGCATGACGACCTCGACGAGCGCGTCCAGGTCGGCCGGGGGGCGCCCCCGGACCCCGTCCAGGAGGGCCCGCCCGCGCAGCTCGGTCAGCATGTCCCGCGCCTGTACCTCACCGAAGGGCGGCACGCGTACGGCGGTGTCCTGGAGCACCTCCACGAGCACACCGCCGAGCCCGACCGTCACCGTCGGGCCGAACAGCTCGTCGTGTGTGACACCGACGACCATCTCGACGCCCCGTTCCACCATCTGGCACACGAGTACGCCGTCCAGGTCCACGCCCTCGTAGCGGGCGATGTCGGTCAGCTCGCGGTAGGCGTCGCGGACCTGGCTGGCCGAGGTCAGCCCGATCTTCACCAGGCCGAGTTCCGTCTTGTGCGCGATCTGGCCGCCCGACGCCTTCATCACCACCGGGTAGCCCACCAGCCCCGCCGCCCGGACGGCCGCCGCCGCGCTGGTCACCAACTGCTCGCGCGGCACCCGGATTCCGTACGCCCGCAGCAGCAGCTTGGCGGCGTGCTCGCTCAGTGTCTCGCCCGGCCGCATCAGCGCCCGCGCCTTGCGGAAACTGGGCGACGGGGTGCGCGGTGCCTCGTCGAACGGGGAGCGGTAGGAGGCGGTGAACCGGGCGTGGTCGAGGTGGGCGCGGACGGCGGTCACACAGTTCGCGAAGGTACGGAAGGTGGCCACGCGGGAGGAGCCGAGCAGCGTCTCGCGGTACGCCGGCTCCGTGCCGACCGGCGATCCCCAGATCACGCACACCAGCTTGTCCGTCTGCTCGGCCGCGTCCACGAGGTCCTGCGCGAGTTTGTCGCTCATCGGGGGGAAGGGCCCGGTGATCGGACAGACCAGGACACCCACCGCCGGGTCGGCGAGGATCGCGTCGATGATCTTCCGGCCGCGCCAGTCGCCGACCGGATGCCCGCCGCTGTCCACCGGGTTGGCCACGTTCAGGTAGTCGGGTATCCACTGGTGCAGCTCGGTCTGCCTGGCGGCGGACAGCCGCGGCAGGTGCAGCCCGGCCTCGGTCGCCAGGTCCGCGAAGTGCGCCCCCGTGCCGCCCGAGATCGAATAGACGGCGACCCCGTCGGCGAGCGGACGACGGGCCCGGGCCAACAGGGCTGAGGTGTCCTGGAGTTGGTCGAGTCCGTCGACGCGGATCACCCCGTACTGCCGCATCGCCGCGTCCACCACCCGGTCGGCGCCGGTCAGTTTGCCGGTGTGGGAGGCGGCGGTGCGGGCGCCGGTCTCGGTGCGGCCCACCTTGACCGCGACCACGGGGACTCCGCGCCGGGCGGCCCGGTCGGCGGCCAGGAGGAAGGCGCGGCCGTCCTTCAGGCCCTCGACGTAGCAGGCGATGGCGCCCACCTCGGGGCGCTCCGAGAAGTAGGAGATGAAGTCGGCGGTCTCCAGATCGGCCTCGTTGCCGGTGGGGGCCCAGTGGGAGAGGCGGATACCGAGTTCCTGGAGGGCGAAGACGGGACGGCCCTGGTGGCCGGACTGGGTGATCAGGGCGATCGCGGGGCCGTCGAGGTCCTCGCGGAAGTTCTCGAAGGCGTTGAGGTTGGTGTTCGGGCCGAGCAGCCGCAGGCCGGAGCGGCGGACGGCGTCGGACAGGCGGGCCTGTGCCTGTGCGCCCGCCTCGCCCGTCTCCGCGAACCCGGAGGCGAAGGCGACGGCGAACCTCACCTTGGCCTCGGCGAGCTCCTCGACCACGGGAAGGGGGTCGGCGACCAGGAGTACGGCGAGATCGATCTGCTCGGGCAGGTCGGCGACGGAAGGGAAGCAGGGTATGCCGAAGACGGCCTCGCGGGTCGGATGCACCGGGTGCAGCCGGGCTCCGACGCGCTCGGCCCACGCCAGCAACTGCCGGGTGATACCGGTGTTCGGCCGTCCCTCGGTGTCCGAGGCGCCGATCACCGCCAGGGACTCGGGCCGGAAGAACCGGTCGAGATCGGGTACGCCTGCGTACAGGGGCCGGCCGCCGACGTCGAGATCGTCGACATCGGCGGGCCTGCCGTGCACGACAGGGGAGGGCTGCTCGCCGCAGGCGATGACCCGGGCCCGGCGGGAGTCGGTGGTGAAGGTGCCGTGGGTTGATCCAAGCATCGGTCCGCCCGCTCCTGTGTGACAGCCAATTAACTGACGCAGTGTCAGGTTACTGAACTGACACTCCGTCAGGAACCGGCGTGCGAGGAACTTCTTGGGCCGACGGTTCGGCCTCGCACATCACAAGGGCCGTATGGGGAGCGGGGGATCGGGAGTTCGGGGGATCGGGGGATCTACTTCGCCGTGACGGACTGGTGTCGCGCGATCTTCTTGGCGATGCGTACCGCGTCGATGGCCATTTCCCTGAACATGCCGCTGATGGGGTTGGTGTAACCGCTGAAGAAGAGACCTGGCGCGTTCTTCGGGGTGTGGGGGCCGTGGACGACCGGTTTGCCGCGGGCGTCGAGTACGTCGAGGTGGCCGACGAGGGGCTCCAGGCCCCGGAAGTATCCGGTGGCGGCGATGACCGCGTCCGGCTCGATGTGCTCACCGTCGGCGAGGACGATCTTCCCGTCCTCGAATCTCTCGACGGCGGCCACGATCTCGACGCGCCCCTTGCGCACGGCGTCGATGAGGCCGACGTCCTGGACGGGGATCGAGCCGGCCGTGACGCGCGAGTACAGCCCGGTGTCGGGGCGGGGCAGCCCGTGGGCGGACAGGTCGGGCACGCTGAGCTTGGCCATCGGTCCGGCGAGCCGGTCGACGAGGCGCACCGGCAGCCGTCGTACGACGATGCCGGTGAACTGGGCCGCCCAGCCGGCCGTGGACCGCCGCACGATGTGCGGGGCGGTGCGGACGGACAGCCGTACGCGTGCGGCGCCGCCCTCCACCAGGTCGACGGCGATCTCGGCACCGGTGTTGCCGATCCCGACGACGAGGACGTCGCGGCCGGCGTAGGGGGCGGGATTGCGGTACTGGGCGGCGTGCAGCAGCTCGCCGGCGTAGCCGTCGCGCCCGGGCCACTCGGGGATCCGAGGGGTGTGGTTGGTCCCGGTGGCGACGACGACCGCGCTGCCGGTCAGCTCGCGCCCGCCGGTGGCGTGCAGCAGCCAGCCGGCGTTGTCGGCGGTCCGCTCGACGCGGGACACCTCGACGCCGGTGACGACCTCCAGCTTGTGGAACTCGGCGTACTTCTCCAGGTACCGGACCACGTCGTCCCGGGCCACCCACCGCCCGAACGAGCGCGGCATCGCCAGCCCCGGCAGCGAGGACAGCCGTCGGGTGGTGTGCAGATGCAGCCGGTCGTAGTGGCGCCGCCAGGACGAGCCGACCTGGTCGCCCCGCTCCAGCACGACGGCCCGTACACCCTGGGCCTTCAGTGCGTAGGCGACGGCGAGACCGCCGGGTCCACCGCCGATGACGTACACGGGGGCGGCGGGGGACGGTGACGGTGTCGGTGAGTCGGCCATGTGCCCGAGCGTATTCACGTGCTCACTTGTTAGGTCTCGGTCAAGACCGGAATTGGTTGCGGATTGATCACGACAGTGGGGGATATGGGCGGGACCGGTGGGGCAGAGGGCCTGGTTGCGAGGGTGCGGTGAGGGCATACTGAGCGGACGCGATGAGCTGACGCATCGTCAGATCCGGGTGATCGGCAGGGGGCCGTGGACATGGGCACGGACAGAGGAACGGACACGGGCAGGGGCCGGTTCGACGTGCCCGAGGTGGACGCCTTCACGCGTCCCTACTGGGACGCCGCGGCCGAGGGGCGGCTGCTGGTGCGGCGTTGCGGGGGCTGCGGGCGCGCTCATCACTATCCGCGCGAGTTCTGCCCGCACTGCTGGAGCGAGGACGTCACCTGGGAGACCGCGAGCGGGCTGGCCACGCTCTACACCTGGTCCGTCGTCCATCGCAACGACCTGCCGCCCTTCGGGGAGCGCACGCCGTACGTGGCCGCCGTCGTCGACCTCGACGAGGGGCCGCGGATGATGACGGAGGTGGTGACGGAGGTGGAGGGGGAGGCGCTGGGCGTCCAGGAGGCGCTGCGGGTCGGGATGGGGCTGGAGGTGGCGTTCCGGAAGGGAGTGCCCGTATTTCGTCCGAGAGGTGGGAGTCGTACAGCCGTACGGGCTTCAATGGAGTGATGGCCCACATTCATGAGCGGTCCCACGCCCACCCCGTGCCCGAGTTTCCCGAACTGCTAGGCCAGGGACTCCGGCTGCGGCAGTGGCGCGCGGACCAGGACACCGACGTCGACGCGTGGCTGCGCGGGCTGACCGACCCGGACTTCCAGCGCTGGAACACCCCGTTGAAGCCGGTCACCGACCTCGCCAGCGCCCGGGACTCCCTCGGCACCCGCTCCGGGACCGCGCCGGACGGCTCCCGGGTGTCCTTCTGCGTCACGGACGACGCCACCGGCGCGATACTCGGCCACCTGGGCGTCAACGACATCGACCCCTTCCTGCGCGACGCCCACATCGGCTACTGGGTCCTCCCCGAGGCCCGCGGCAGACACGTCGCCACTCGCGCCCTCGCCCTCGGCGCGCGCTGGGCCTTCGACGTCCTCGGCCTCAACCGCCTCGACCTCGGCCACGCCATCGGCCACGACGCCTCCTGCCGCGTCGCCGAACGCTGTGGCTTCCGGTACGAGGGGACCCTGCGGGGCGCGATGTTCGAGGCGGAACGCCAGGACGCGTTCCGGGACGTTCATCTGCACGGACGGATCGCCCAGGACCCGGAGCCGGAGACGGACCAGGGTCAAGGGTAGGCACCGCCTACGGTCACGGCAGCTCCCTGAGCCAGTCGGCGGACGAACTTCCCTCCTTACGCCGGTACTTGAGCCATACGGAGATGACGGAGTTCGTCGGACGGCCTAGCCGATGGCTCCGACGGTGAGGGTCTTGCCCGTGTACGTGGTGGCGCTGATGCCGGTGGTGGTGCCGTCGAGGCGGTAGAGGAGGCCGGCCGGGGTGATGGCCCAGATGTCGGGGAGGTCGGTGCTGGTCATGCCGGGGCTGCCGTACAGATAGGGGTAGTTGGCGGTGGTGAAGCCGCCCTCGGCGTAGAGGTGGTCGCCGTCGAGGCTGAGGGCGGCGCTGGCCAGGGTGGCCCAGTCGGTGGTGCCGGTGGTGGTGGCGGCCGAGTGGCGGAGCCAGAGGTTGCCTGCGGCGGTGCGGTAGAGCAGGTCGATGGTGCCGTCGGAGTTGAAGTCGGCGAGGGTGACGATGTCGCGGCCCGTCCAGGCGCTGGCGGAGAGCTGGGTGGCGGTGGCGATGCTGCCGCCGCTGTAGCCGCTGAAGATCCACAGGGCGTCACCGGAGACCGCGAGGAGTTCGGGCTGTTCGTCGCCGTTGGCGTCACCCATCGACTTGATGTCGGTGAGGGTGTCGGGGTCGGGGGCGTTCGAGGGGAGCTGGATCTTCTGGCGCTGGGAGACGTCGGTACCGCCGTATCCGTCGCCGGGATAGAGGTAGAGGCCGCCGTCCGGGGTGCGGACGATGAAGTCGGTGATGCCGTCGCCGGGAGCGAAGTCGCCGTTGTGGGTGATGAGGGCGTAGGTGCTGGTGCCGTTCCACCAGTGGCCGATGGAGGTGGCGTCGGTGAGGAGGGTGCCCTCGTTGTGAGCGGTCGCGGTGGAGGCGGCGTGGGTACCGGTGTTGGTGATGCTCTCGATGTAGAGCTTGCCGGTGGTGCGGATGGCGGCGAAGTCGGGGATCTGGTCGCCGGTGTAGTCGGCGGCGCCGTCCGGTACGGCCTTGGGGGTGACGTAGAAGACGTACTTCTTGGCGTTGGAGGCGTTGCCCGCGGCGTCGTACGCCTTGATGTACAGGACGTTGGGTCCGGCCAGGGTGGGCTTGCCGGTGACGGTCTTGGAGGTGATGACGGTGGAGCAGGAGGCGGTGGGCCCTCCGGTGGTGCCGGAGGTGGAGGCGCAGACGTAGTTGGCGTACGTGGTGGCGTTGAAGGAGTACGCGTACTTCACCACGTCGGTGTCGGTGGTGGTGAAGGTGAAGGCGCCGGAGGTGCCGAAGGTGACCGTCGACCAGATGCTGCCGTTCGCGCTGCTGCCGTCGGGCTTCACGTCCTCGGGGAAGACGGTGGAAACGGCTCCGGGGGTGGTGGGGATGGAGGTGTTGTAGGTGAAGCGGCAGACGTCGTCGCCGGTGGTGGGGGCCCAGCCGGAGTCGGTGCCGTCGTCGTCCTCGGCCCTTACTCGCCAGGAGTAGTCGTAGCCGTTGGTGAACTTGGTGCCGGCGATCGCCCAGGACGCGGCGCCGGTGGCGGTGGCGGCGGTTTTCGTGGCGGTGACCTTGGTGGTGCTGCTGTAACCGGTCCGCCAGTACTCGAAGTAGAGGGAGGCGAGGTCGCCGTCGGGGTCGGTGGCCTTGGCGGACAGGGTGATGGTGGTCTGCTTGCCGATGTTGATGTAGGGGCTGGTGGAGGTGTCGCAGGTGCCGGCGGTGATGGCGAGGTTGGTGGGGGTGTTCGGGGCGCGGACGTAGGTGATGGAGAGGGCGGGTGCGTCGGTGTTCTCGGCCTTGAACTTCTTCCAGGTGTACGGGTCGGTCTCGGCGGTGGAGCCGGAGGCGGAGTTGGCGCGCAGCCCGATGGTGAAGGAGGTCCAGCCGCCGTCGGCGGCGGACTGGGCGAGGGACTTGATGCTGAAGTTGACGTAGGCGTCGGGGCAGCTGCTGGACTTCCAGCCGTGTGCGAAGGACTGCTCGGTGATGAGCGTCTTCCACGCGGGCTGGTTGTTCCAGGTGGTGGACGAGGAGATTCCGCCGGTGTGCCACAGCTCGACCTGGCGGGCCGAGCAGGACCAGGAGTGGGTCTCCCGGACCTTGACGGTCGCGGACCTGACGGTGGCGCCCTTGATCGCCTTCTTGAGTTTGAGCCTGAAGAACGAGCGGGCGGTACCCCAGGTGTCGGACTCGTAGCCGACACGGGCCTCGGTGGTGCCCGTGTTGTAGTTCGCGCCGTCGAAGAAGCTGGAGGAGGGATACCTCTTGTAGGCGGTGGTCCAGGCGTCGGTGACACCGGAGACGGACGGGTCGATGAAGACCGGGTAGGCGGTGTCGGCTGAGGTGAGGAGCTTGGTGTCCGCCCGGACGGTGAGGTAGGCGCCGTCGGTCAGGAGGGCCTGGGCGGTGGCCGCGTGGGTGCCGGGAACCGGACCGGCCAGACCCCGCAGGGCCAGGGTGTCGGCGGTGGACAGACCGGCCGGGGTGGCACGGGTGAAACTCGCGGGCTCGGCACCGGCGGTCTCGGTGCCGTCGCCCGTGGTGGCGTCGGGAGAGGCGCTGGCGGACGTCGATTCGCTGTCCGGGGTGGCCGCCTCCGGGCTGGACTCCTCAGGGGTGACGGCCTCGTCGTTCTCGCCCTCGGTGATCGTCTCCTCGTCCGACTCCTCCGAGGCCGACGTGCTGGGGTCTGCCTCGGCGCTCCCGGTGTTGTCGTCCGTCGGCTCGGGGTCGTCGCCGATCGTGGTGTCGGGGGTGCCGGCGGAGTCCCACATCAGGGGTGTGGGGGAGGCGGCGACCTCGGTGCCGTCGGAGGTGTGGGCGGTGACGGTGTCCGTGGCCGGGTCGATCTGGAAGGTGAGGTCGGGGGAGGTCAGCCGGTAGGTGAGCTGGGTCAGTTCCTCGTCGGCCGCTGCCTCGGGGGTGTGGACGATCAGTACGTGGGAGAAGCCGGTGTCGCGGGCGGTCAGCAGGAGGTCCACGTCGGGCAGGACGTCCTGGTAGAGGGCCTGTGCGCCGGTGATGACGGGTTCGGGCAGGGCGCCGGGCCAGGACACGGTCAGTTCGTGTCCGCCGGTGGTGAGGGTCACCAGGTCCGACCATGTGGTCGGGATGGTGGGGGTTGCCGGGTCCTCCTCGGTGGTCCCGTTCCCGGTGCCTGTCTCGTCGTCGGCTGTGTATGCGGCCTGCCGCGGACCGGTGTAGGTGGCCTGCTGCGCACTCGCGTAACCGGCCTGGTGCAGGCCCGACTTGACCGCGCCGCCGCCCTTGTCGCCGCTGTCGTCACCGCTGCCGGGACCGCCGGGGGAGAAGGTGACAGGGGTGGGGGAGGCGGTGGTGGTCCAGCCCTGTTCGGTGGCGACCAGGCCGGTGTCGATGTCCTGCCACTGCCCGTCGGCGTTCCTGGCGCGTACGGGCTGGGCGTGGGTGGTGAGGGTGAAGGTTCCGTCGGGGTTGGCGTAGGTGGTGGACGACTCGTCGCGCAGTGCGGTCACCTCGACCTTCGTGCCGGTGGCACGGGCCTTGTCCTGCGCGGTGTCCTCGTCCACCGGCTTCACCTTGGCGGCGGGCTTTTCCGGTCCTGACCCGGGCGTGCCGAAGCCGAGGTCGGATTCCAGCAGAGCCAGGCCCAGAGCGGTCGCCGTGACCGCGGCGACGAGTGCCACGAGTGGCTTTGTCCGCCGGTGACCGGCTCTCTTGGTCGGTTGCTCGTCCACGGTGTTTCCCGTCCCCTCACGCATATCTCTGACGCCGCCCCGAATTCCTCTCCGGGCGTTTTCGGACACACCACGGGCAAGAGGATCGCAGGGGAAGTATCACCCCTCCTGGGAATGGCTTTCGGAGATGCGTTAAATGCTATGCGGACCCTGTGCATCCGGAACGGGGTGAGATAATCACTTTGCGAGGCGGGCCGGTGTGTGCCACATCGTGACGAGGGTCGGACGTAACGTGGCTAGATGGGTCAATATCCTGGTCGAGTTACCCCCTTTTTACCTCTTGCATGCCCAATGAATATTTTCTCTTGGGTTGATGCTTTGCGAGAAGATGACCCCCTCTTGTGCATGGTCGAGTCATTTTCATTCCCCTGCGCCGATTGCGTCGTTGTCTATTCGTTATAAATTCCGGTTGGTATTGACCGGAGATCCTCACGGCATGTAGAAATCGCGCTCGTATCAATCGTGTTGTGACGCCGCCTGCCCAATCACCGTGCTGTCGAGGGTGTTTCGGGATCCCGGGATTGCGTGGGTCGAGAGAACGGGGACGGCGGTGCGCAGTGCTTCCAGGCGTGGGCGCGGGGTGTTGAGAATGACGAGGGCGCGGCGTAAGCGGGCCCGACTGGCCGTGGTGACCGGTCTGTTCCTGGCACTGATGCTGGGTGCCTCGCCGGTGGCCTATGCCCTGCCGCCCAAGAACGACGCCCGTACCGGCGTCGACCTGGAGGAGCTGCCCGAGGCCGAGGCGCTGGCCGAGGACAGCACCACGACGACTTCACTCGAGTCCCTGGAGACGGTGACCTCCACCGAGGTCGACGACTTCCAGGCCCTCTACACCGAACCCATCGAGGGTGGTTCGGCCGTGGCCGGCCTGACCGGCCTGGAGGCCGGGAAGCTGGTGAAGGTCACCGCCACGGACGGCACGGTCCCCGTTGAGATCGGGGCGCCGGCCGACGCGACCGCCACGGAGGCGAAAGCCCTCGAAGGCAACTGGTCGGTGGCGATGGCCTCGGACACGGAGGCGGACGCCGCCGGTGTGGAGGGCGTCGTCCTGGAGGTCGCGCCGCCGGCCACCGCGACGGGCGAGGCCGTCATCGCGCTGGACGCCGCGGACTTCTCGCAGAACTACGGCGCGGAGTGGATGGACCGCCTGGACTTCTGGATGTACCCGTCCTGCTTCCTCACCACCCCCGAGGTGGAGGGCTGTTCGGAGCCGACCGCGGTGCCCACCGAGGTGGTGTACGACGAGGTCGCCACCACCATCACCGACACGACCGTCGACGAGGACACCGGGGCGAGCACCACCACCGAGAAGGCGGGCACCGACCTCGCGCCGACGGTCCACGTCACGGTGGACGTGAAGGCGCTGGTGGCCGACCCGACCGCCACCACGTCCGCGGCGACGACAGCCGCCGCGACCGGTACGGGATCGGTGTCCAACGCCTTCTACACCCCCGCGGCCCACGCCACCGACACCGACTCCGGCATCCGGAGCGTCGCGAGCACCTCCTCGGGTTCGGGCGCCCTGGTCGGTACCTCCTCGGGTTCCGGCGCGGGCGGTGACTTCGCCGCGACCCCGTTGCCCGCGTCCGGTTCGTGGTCGGCGGGATCCTCCTCGGGCGCGTTCACGTACTCCTACCCGCTGGCCGGTCCGACGGTGCCGAACGGTCCGACGCCGAACGTGGCCTTCTCGTACAACTCCCAGTCGGTGGACGGCAAGACCTCCTCGACGAACAACCAGGCGACCGGGATCGGCGAGGGCTGGTCGTGGGACCCGGGCAGCATCACCCGGACGTACACCTCGTGCATGCTGGACGCGACCACCGGGGCGAACAACAAGGGCAAGACGTCCGCCGACCTGTGCTACGGCACCAAGAACGCGACGCTCACCCTGAACGGGACGACCACCGAGCTGGTCTACCAGGCCGGAGCGTGGCGCACCGCGAACGGTGACAACACCAAGATCGAGCTGCTGACGAACACCGCCCTGGCCAACGGGGACGACGACGGCGAGTACTGGCGCATCACCGACACCGCGGGCACCCAGTACTACTACGGGCTGAACCACCTTCCCGGCTGGACGTCCGGAAAGGGCACCACCGACTCGGTGTTCAGCGTGCCCGTCGCCTCCAACCACGAGGGGGAGCCCGGCTACAACGCCACCTTCAAGAACTCCTTCCAGGACCAGGCCTGGAAGTGGAACCTGGACTACGTCGTCGACGTCAACGGCAACGCCATGTCGCTGTGGTGGGAGTCGGAGACCAACCACTACGCCAAGGCCTTCGACTTCGACAAGCCCGTCGCCTACGAGCGCGGCGGCTTCCTCAAGCGCATCGACTACGGACAGCGCTCCGACACCCTCTACACCGCCGAGCCGCTGGCCCGGATGGCCTTCACCGCGGACGAGCGGTGCCTGGAGTCCGAGGCCAAGTGCACCGCGGACCACTTCACCTCCGGCAACTGGTCGGAGAACTACATCTGGTACGACACTCCCGCCGACCTGTACTGCGGCTCCTCCGGCGACTGCCTGAACCCGTCGCCGACGTTCTGGTCCCGCAAGCTGATCACCCAGGTGACCTCCTGCACCCAGCGGGTCAAGGGTGCCTCCCTGACCCCGTACAACTCGTCGGCCGGCACCGGCGACCGGCACGCCTGCGCGCTGCCGGGGCAGACCAGCACCCCCCTGGCCAAGGTGGACCGGTGGTCGCTGAAGCAGTCCTTCCCCTGGGACAAGACCGGGCACTACACCGCCCTGTGGCTGGAGTCGGTCACCAGGACGGGATACGGCGTCGACGGGTCCACCGAGACCCTGAACCCGGTGTCGTTCCACAGCAAGCTTCTGCCCAACCGGATACCCACCAGCTCCGCCGACGAGGGCCCGACCTTCGACCGGCTGAGGATCGACAGGGTGGTCTCGGAGTACGGCGGCGAGACCCAGATCACCTACTCCACCCCGAGCGGGGCGTGCGCCTCGGGCACCGGCTTCCCGGATCCCGACGAGAACCAGCTGCTGTGCTATCCGGTGTACTGGCACGCCGACCCCGAACTCGCCGACCAGAAGATCTCCTGGTTCCAGAAGTACGTGGTCGAACAGGTCGTCGAGATGCCGAACATGACCGGCCTCGACGACAAGACCACCAGCTACGCCTACACCACCTTCGGTGACGCGGTCGACGGGGCACTGTGGGCCTACAACAGGGCCGAGGGAACCCGCAAGAAGACCCGCACCTGGGACCAGTGGCGCGGCTATGTCCGGGTCGCCGTGACCGTCGGCTCGGACCGCACCGGCTCCAAGGCCACCAAGACCGCCACCCGCTACTTCCGCGGCATGAGCGACGACCTGTACGTCTCCGGCAGCGGGACCAGCGCGGTGTGGAAGACGCGCGACATCACCATGACGGACGCCGCCGGAGCGACCGTCAAGGCGGACAAGGAACCGTACGCGGGCATGGTCGCCGAGGCGCTCGTGTACGCGGACGGGTCCTCCACCGCGGACTGGGTGTCGCGGACCGTCAACGTCCCCGACGACCCGACGGTGCTGGCCACCCGGGTCCGAGGGGTCGCCGACACCGACACCGGCCGGGTGATCACCGACGATCCCGACCTGTACGCCTGGCGGGTCACCCTCGGCGCCACCAGGACGGTCACCAGGTCCTCGGGCAAGGGCGACGACTCCTCCCCCCTGCGCACGGTCTCCACCCGGACCGAGTACGACTCCGCCTACGGTCTGCCCACCAAGGTCGTCTCCGACGGCGACCTCGCGGTGACCGGCGACGAGTCCTGCACCTACACGACCTACGTCAACGACACCACGCTGAACCTGATCGGCCTGGTCTCCTCGACGATCTCGGTGACCGGGACGAGCTGCGCGACCGCCCTTTCCTCGTCGACCGCGTCGACACTGCTCTCGGCCTCGAAAATGGCCTACGACGGGGCGACCGCTGCCTCGACCGGCCAGACGCTGACCAAGGGCCAGGTCACCAAGGTGTGGGACCCCGTCGCGACCGGCACCTCCTGGAACACCGTTCCGTCCTCCACCACGGGCTACGACGACTACGGGCGGGTGGTCTCCTCCAAGGACTACCAGGACAACCAGGACACAATCACCTTCACCCCGGACAAGGGGCAGGTGTACTCGGTCACGTCGACCAACGCCAAGAGCCAGTCCTCGACCTCCACCCTTGAGCCGGGCCGCGCCGTGGGGCTGTCCGAGAAGGACGCCAACGGCAACATCTCCTACGTCGCCTACGACCCGCTGGGCCGGGTGTGCGCCGGCTGGGAGGCCGGCACCACCCCGAACACCACCTACGGGCCGGTGTGCGAGGAGGACCTGCCCGTCGGCGACGACGGTGAGACCCCGACGACCTGGGACGAGCAGTCCACCGGCAGGCCGAACGCGACCTTCGTCTACAACACCGACCCCAACAAGCCCGTGTCGGTGGTCACTTCAGGTCTGAAGGACGACGGCACCTACACCGACACCACCGTCATCTACGACGGCCTCGGCCGGGTACGGCAGGAGCAGACCGGCGCGGTGGGCGGCAAGGGCCGCCTGATCACCGACACCCTCTACAACGGCAACGGCCAGATCGGCTCGACCAACAACGCCTACTACACCGACGGCGACCCCGAGACCTCGGTCTTCGCCGCCGCCTCCACCTCCACCATCCCCAACGCCACCCAGTACACGTACGACGGGCTGGGCCGCACCACCACCATCACCCCCGTCTACAACTCTTACGTCCAGGACGGCACGACCGACGCCGACGGCACGAAGTCCCAGAACCGCACCACCACCTACCTCTACGGCCTGGACTACACCACCGTCGTCCAGCCGACCGGCTCGGCCTCCTCCCGCACCTGGGTGGACACCCTGGGCCGCACCGCCCGGATGGACACCTTCACCTCGAAGTCCGCCGCCGCGTCCAACTCCTTCACCGCGTCCGACTTCAAGTCCACCCGCTACACCTACGACGCGCGCGGCGACCAGACAGGCGTCACCGACAGCGCCGGGAACGTCTGGAAGACCACCTACAACGCGATCGGCCAGCCGGACAGCTCCACCGACCCCGACACCGGCACCACCACGCTCACCTACGACACCCTGGGCCGGGTCGCGACCTCGAAGAACCAGGCCGGGTTCACCACCAAGACCAGCTACGACGTCCTGGACCGCCCGCTCCTGGTCGAGGACAACAGCACCGGCACCGACCTGCTGTCTTACACGTACGACGACACGACGGTCGCCAACGGGGTGGGGCAGCCGGCCAAAGCGACCCGCTACACCGACGGCAAGGCGTACACCACCTCGGTCGGCGGCTACACCCTGGACGGCAACCCGACGTCCAAGACCCTGACCCTGCCCGCGGTGGCGTCGGGGCTGCTCTCGACGGCAGAGGGCTTCGCCACCACCTACAAAACCAGCTACACGTACACCGAGTCCGGTCAGCTGGCCTCCTACACCACTCCCGCGATGGGCGGCCTGCCCGAGGAGAAGGTGATCGTCCGCTACAACGCCGACGGGCTGCCCGTCTCCACCTCGGGCACCGACTGGTACACCTCCCAGACCTCGTACAGCGTGTACGGGGAGGTCCTGCGCACCACCACCGGCGAGCAGGGCTCACGGGTGTGGACGACCAACCTGTTCGACGAGGCGACCGGCCAGGTCGAGACGACCCTGGTGGACCGCGAGTCGACCTCGGACGCGACCTCGGGACTGACCGGGAACCGGGTCAACGCCCGTACCTACGGCTACGACCTGTCGGGCAACATCACCACCACCGCCGACACCTACGCGGCCGTCGTGGACCGTCAGTGCTTCACCTACGACGGGATCGGCCAGCTCACCGAGGCCTGGACCACCCAGCGCACCGGGTGCACCGTGCCGGTCGCCGCCGACGGCACGGTGAACGTCACCGCCGACAACGCCGGGTACTGGCAGTCGTACAGCTACGACCAGCTGGGCAACCGCAAGACCCTGAACACCCACAACGCCAAGGTGTCGTTCCTGCTGGACGGGTCGGTGAACACCGCGGCCGACTCCACCACGTCCTACGTCTACGGCAAGCAGGACGCCACCTCGGGCTCGGGGGTGGCCCAGCCGCACACCCTGACCTCGATGACGTCCACCTACACCAACGCGGCCAACTCGAAGGTGACCGCGGCCTCCACCCTGGGCTACGACGATCTGGGGCAGACCACCTCGCGGACCATCGGCGGGGACGCGCAGGCAATCACCTGGACCTGGGACGGCAAGGCTCAGACGGTCACGGGCTTCGGGGCGGCGGGCAAGGGCGCCTACACGTCGGGCCTGAACGCGGGCCTGTGCATGGACCTCTCCTCGGCGTCCACGACGCCGGGTACCGCGATCCAGATGTGGCCGTGCAACAGCAGCAAGGCCGAGCAGTTCCGTGTCGAGGACGCGGTCACCACCGACACCACCACCAAGGGCGCCCTGCAGGTGGCCGGGGTCTGCGTACAGCCGACGGGCAAGGCCGTCACAGCCGGTACCGCGGTCGTCGTCGCGGCCTGCGACGACACGGCGGCCCAGCAGTGGACGGTCACCTCGACCGGGGCCCTGAAGTACGCGGCCACCTCGATGTGTCTGGTCTCCCCGGCCAACTCGACCACTTCCGGCGTCGATCTGGTGCTCGGCGCCTGTGACGGGAGCACGGGTCAGGCCTGGAACCCGGCGGACAAGACGTCCTACGTGTACGACGCGTTCGGCAGCCGGATCATCTCCACGACGGTCAGCGACCGGACCCTGTACCTGGACGACACGACCTTCTCGCTGCGCTCCACGGGTGCGGTGAACTACATCGAGCGGTCCTACGTCCAGCCGGGCGCGCCCACGGTGGTCCGCCGGGGTGCGGGTGAGGAGAACCTGTACGCCCTGGTCGCCGACCACCACGGCACACCGATGGCCGAGATCAAGCTCGCCACCGGCAACCAGACCCAGTTCTCCAGGCTCGACCCGTACGGCAACGAGCGTACGGAGAGCTCCAACTGGCGCTCCCACACCGGCTATGTGGGCGGCACCGACGACAACACCACGGGTCTGACCCATCTGGGAGCGCGTGAGTACGACCCGTCCACCGGCCGGTTTCTCTCCGCGGACCCGGTCCTGGACCTCACCGATCCGCTCCAGGCCAACGGCTACAACTACGCCAACAACAACCCCGTCACCCACGCGGACCCGACCGGTCTGACGTCGACGGCCTCCACGTTCGACGCGGCCGAGGCGGCGCTGGACGCGCAGATCGCGGCGCAGGAGAAGATCCTGTCCGGGTCGGTCGCGGACATCGTGCGGACGTACGGGTGGGCCCTGTTCAAGGAGTTCATCGGCTGGGACGACGTCATGGGCTGCTTCACGCAGGGCGACCTGTGGGCGTGCGGCTCTCTCCTGGTGGACGCCATCCCGTGGACGAAGGTCTTCAAGCTGGCCTACAAGGTCGCCAAGGTCGTGGGCCGGATCATCAGCGGCATCAAGGCTCTGAACAAGGCCAAGGAAGTCGCGCGTAAGACCATCGTCAGCCTGAAGGCGGCGAAGGCCGCCATCAAGCGGGCCAAGGCCGAAGCGAAACGCAAGGCCGCCGAGGCATTGAAGAAGGCCAAGGAGAAGGCCCTGGCGGCGAAGGCCGCCGCGAAGAAGAAGACGGGCACCGGTTCCAAGGGCACGGCAGGCAAGGCCGAACAGACCAAGGCGTCCGCCGGCGCCAAGTCCAACGGCTCGAAGGGAGCCAAGGACAACCACGCCGACGGCGGCGACAGCACGGATGTCGATGACAGCGATTCGGCACCCGGCGACAGTGGCTCGGCCGAGTCCTGCGAAGCGCCCGACCACAGCTTCCTGCCCGGCACCCAGGTCCTGATGGCGGACGGCACCACCAAGGCCATCGAGGACGTTGAGAACGGCGACGAGCTGGCCGCCAACGACCCGGAGACCTCGACGACCTCGGCCACCGAGATCGCCACGGCTACCATCACCACCTACGACGACAAGGACTTCACGGTCCTGACCGTCAAGACGGCCGACGGCACGACGTCGAAGCTGACGACCACCGACACCCACCCCTTCTGGGTCACCGACCCCGCCGCCGATCCCACCGACGGCACCTGGGTGGAGGGTGGCGCACTGAAGTCCGGCCAGTGGCTCCAGACCAGCACCGGCACCCACGTCCAGATCACCGCGATCACCCGCTACACCAAGACGCAGGTCACGCACGACCTGACCGTCAGCGACGTCCACACGTACTATGTGCTGGCAGGTGAGACGTCCGTACTCGTGCACAACTGCGGGGGTTCGGTACGTGGTCATACCTCAGCATGCGCGTGCGCCACGGGCGGGCCTCCCGTTGGGCCGATCAACGCTAACCTCGCTGGTAGTACTCACCCGGTCACGGGGGTGCCGTTCGATGCCCAGGGGTTCCCGGACTTCAGCGCTTACAGGGATCCGAGCACGCCCGATGTCGTCATTGCCTTGACCGGTAACAGGAGGCAGGATTTCGCGGCTGCAGACAAGGCGGCTGGAATTACGGCGGCATATCGGAAGGGGAGGTGGACGTGGAATCATCACCAGAATTGCGGAGTTATGCAGCTCGTCGATATGGCCGTTCATGCAAAAACCGGCCACACTGGCGGATTCTCGATATGCTAGATCGGGAGGAGAATTCATGATATTCGATCAAGTGGATGAATCTGAGTACATTGGCCCGCCGGTAGACGCCGAGATGATTCGGAATGCCGAGGAGACGCTTCAGGTTCGCCTGCCGAATAGTTATATCGATCTGATTCGTACGCAGAACGGCGGCGTATTGCGAAATCGCTGCTTCCCTACCGAATTCCCAAATTCGTGGGCGCCGGACCATGTGTGTATCGACGCGATCTGGGGGGTCGGGGGTGTATACGGAGTAGATGTCGTGTCGCCCAGTATGATCGCTGAATGGAAGTACCCCGAAATCGGTGTCGTTTTTGGCGTCACTCCCTCCGCTGGACATGACACGGTAATGCTCGACTATTCTGAGAGCGGACCGCTTGGTGAGCCTTCGGTGGCGTACATCGATGAGGACAGGGTGCCGAGACGTATCGCGAATTCGTTTGCAGAATTTCTGCACGGCCTTGTCTCGTGCCGAACATACGGTGATGACGTGGACTGATTTATGATCAGTGCCGACAGAGGCCCCGCCGGGTTCTCGGCGGGTCTGCTGAGGCACGTTCTGGTGGATCTCCTCAGGGCCTCATGGGTCGGACCGGAGTCCCCCTCGCCATGGATGTCGGATGATTTACTGGAGGGGCTTCTTTCTGATGCATGAAATGGATATGAGTATGCGTAGAGGTATAGGATTTTCGGTCGGCGCCGGCGTGTTGGGGCTCGCAGTGTTGGGAGTTTCTGCTGTGCCGGCGGGGGCGGCGGAGTCGGATATTACGTTCTCGAAGATTGTTTTCAACGGCGGGAAGCCGATTGTGGTGGGGACGGTGAATTCCGTGGATGTGTCGTTGACGTTCACGGTGAAGAGTCGCGTGGCGATCAACGACTCCTTCGATGTGTTCGCCTATCGGGGGACCGAGGGCGTCGACTACGGGGAGATCGGGGGGCTCTGGGAGCAGCAGTCCGCATGTCGGAAATCGACCAGCGGTGGGGTGACGACCCGGACCTGCGAGAGGATCGTCGCCGTCGATCCTCGGGGGATTCAGGGTGACCTGCGAAATCTGGTGAACTCCGATGCCAAGGCGTGGAAGACGTATGGGCGGGCGTTCACGACGGGGGGTGGCTCCGACACCGACAAGACGTCCGCGACGGTCAGCCTGAAGCGGCACGTGAGGCTGACGGTGGATGCGGCGCCGGAGCCGGTGGTGGCGGGCAAGACGGTCACGGTGACGGGGAAGATCACGCGGGCGAACTGGACCAGTCACCGGTATGACGGGTATGCGAGGAGCTCGGTGAGGCTGCAGTTCAAGGCGGCCGGTGCGAGCTCGTACAGGACGGTGAAGACGGTGACGTCCAGCAGTACGGGGGCGTTGAAGGCGACGGTCACGGCGTCGGTGGACGGGTCGTGGCGTTGGTCGTACGGGGGTAACTCGACGTCGGGTTCTCAGGTGTCCGTAGGGGACTACGTCGACGTGCGGTAGCGCGGGCGAGGGCCGGGGGCGGGCCTGGGCGTCGGGCGGGATGTGGCGGGAGCAAGGGGCGGAATCATGAGGAGAAGCGCCGTGCGGCGTCGTGGAGTTGCGGTGGCCGGGGTGCTGGCGGGGGCGTTGCTGGCCGGGTGTTCGGGGTCCGGGGGCGAGGCGGACGGTGACGATGTTGCGGCGGCTGTTTCCGCTGAGGCGGAGGCGTCGGCGTCGGCCGTGGCGGGCGAAGGTGTGGGCGCTGGTGCTGTGGCTCTGTCGCCGGAGGGGCTGGAGGCGGTCGCGCTGGTGGACGGGGACGTGGTCGCCGGGGGCACGGTGACGGCGCAGGTGTCGGACCGGGACTTCCCCAACGCCGGGACGGTGGCTGCGGCGAAGGCGGTGTGTACGCCGTTGGCGGCGGTGCAGGCAGGGTCGGTACTGGGGGCGCCGGTGTCGGTGGTGCGGCGGATGTGGATCGGGCCGCAGGAGACGTCCGAGGGGGATCTGGGGGCGGATCCGTCGGAGAAGGAAGTGGCCACTGCGGCGCTGGATGCGACGACGTCCTTCGTTTCGCTGGCCTCGTACGCGCAGGAGTCGGCGGCGAAGGCCGTGATGGCCGGGATCGGCCGGGCGGTGCGGGAGTGTGCGGGCGGGTTCGTGTACACGGTGGCCGGCAAGGATCGGGTGAAGACGGTCAAGGTGGAGAAGACGGGTGCGCCGGCCGGTACCGGCGGCGCGGACGAGGTGATCGCGGCGACCCTGACCGTCGCGGTCGACGGGGTGAGGGGACCGGTGCGGGTGGTCGTGGTTCGGGAGGGCGGAACGGTCGGCTACTTCCCCGCCACGAACCCGGCTTCCCAGACCACCGGGGACGCTTTCACCCTCCCCGCCGCCCTGATCCAGGCCCAGCTCACCCAGCTCGCTGAGGCTGGCTGAGTGGGCCGGTGATGCGGGAGCGGGGGTGGAGTTCCTGGTGACGACGAGCTGGACTCACGTGAGAAGCCCCGCCGTCCGAGTGGAACCGGCAGGGCTCTCGCGACCGTACGAACGTCAGACGCCCCGCCCGACGAACCCCGCCCACGCCTCACGCGACACGGTGAACATGGGGCCGGTCACGGCCTTGGAGTCCCGGAGGTGCACAACTGCCGTACCGACCGCGACCTCTACACACTGGCCGCCCTCGGTTCCGCTGTAGCTGCTCTTGAACCAGGCGAGGCCGGAGGCGACGGTCGAGGACTCAGCGTTGTTCATAGCGCTCCCAACAACCCTTCGATGAACCTCAATGACTCTCGCGGACTGAGAGCCTGTGATCGGATGATCCCATAGCGTGCGGCGGCGAGAACCGTCTGTTCCGGGTCGGTCTCAAGCGCGCTGGTGGCGTGTGTCTCGGCATACACGAACTTCTTGCCGTCCTTCCGCGTGACAACCGTGAACGGCCCGTTCACGCCCGCGTTGTCCTCGCAGTCGATCGGCATGACCTGGATCTCGACGTTGCGCTTCTCGCCGATCAGGAGCAGATGTTCCAGCTGTCCCCGCACCACGTCCTGGCCACCGTATCGGTGCCGCAACACCGCCTCATCCATCACAAAGCTCAACAGTGGCGACGGCCGCCGGTCGAAGATGCCATGCCGAGCCATCCGTGCCGTTACTCGCTGCTCAACGATCTCCTGGTCCAGGGACGGACGCCGCATGGCGAGCAAGGACCTCATGTACTCCTCGTTCTGGAGGAGGCCGTTGACAACATGCGTGTCATACATGAGCAGTTCCAGGCACTCCTTCTCCAGCGCCGCCATCCCCTGGAAGAAGACGGGATACTGGGCTTTCTCCACCTCCTCCTTCCACAGGCTCAGCAACCCACCCGCACCCACTGCCTCATCCGCGCGGTCGATCGTCTTCGGTGACGGAATCCTGCGTCCCTGTTCGTACGAGGCCACGGTCGCCGCCGAGTACCCGATCCGCCGCCCGAACTCCTCGCGGTCCATCCCCGCCCGCACTCGCCATGTCTTCATGGTCTGCCCGAACACGACGACGAACCCTTTCCCGGCCCCGTCCTCCGGCCGCCGCCCACCCTCGTCGCCGCTCTCCCACCCCTCGCCGAGACTCACCGCCCCGTCGCCTTCGGCGCACTCGCCACCGGCATCCGCAAGCACCCCGCCCCTCGCCGCCGCCGTACCCGCCGTACCCTCGGTCATCGACCCTCGCCTCCCCGGCCCAACGCCCGCCCACCGGACGCCGTAACGCCGCGCGCCACGTACCCGTACCGGCATCGCGCGTACAACCGGTTCACGTCGGTGCGTCACCGCTGGTCACGCTACGCGACGGGCGGCACCGTTGTCGGTATGACGACCAAACCTGCGGGCCCCACGGGCGCCACCCAACCCTTCGCCCCCACCCGCCACTTGACCCCCACACCCACCCCTGACATGCAGCCCGCCACCCGCGTCTTCGAGATGCGCTTCACCTCCACCCCCCGGGGAGCCCGCCTCGCCCGCCGCCTGGCTGCCCTGCGTCTGGACTCGTGGGGCATCCCGTACGGGACCGTCGCGCACGACACCCTCGTACTGATCGTCGGCGAGCTCACCGCGAACGCCGTACTCCACGGCCATGTTCCCGGCCGGGACTTCCACCTCCCCGTGCACACCGTGGCCGACGGTCGTACGGTCCGCGTCGAGGTCACCGACACCCGCGCCGAACGGCTGCCCCGGCGCCCGGCCGCCGTCCCGGAGTTCGACGGCGCCGAGGAGACGGGCCGTGGGCTGCTCCTCGTATCGCGTCTGGCCACCCGCTGGGACTGGCACCCGCGCGCGGACGGGCCGGGCAAGACGGTGTGGGCGGAGTACGCGCGGGGATGGTGACGCCGTGTCCGCTGTCAGATGGTGTCGTCCGGATGGACGGTGATCACGCCGACGTCCTCGTACGCTTCGGGTGTGAGAGTGAGGACCACGCGTCCGTCCGAGGCCGGTTCGAACTCGTCCACCCCACCACCGTGGACGTCGAGCCAGGTAAGACGGTCGAGCAGGTCGCCGAGTACATGGGGATCTATCGCGGGACGCCGCACAGGCGGGTCTCGAAGGCGAGGCGGACGGGATCGCCTACGGCCACAGCAGCTCCCTGAGCCAGCCCGCAGACGAACTCCCGTCCGTACGGCGGTACTTGAGGCGTACGTGACGGCGCTGAACGTCTCCCTGGAAGAACTCGGCCTCGTCGGGGCGCAGTCGGTACAACGTCCAGGTGGGAGCCGGTGCGGTCGGCTCGCGCTGCGCCCGTTCCCAGGCGTCCTGGGAGGCGTGCGCCAACTCGGCCAGGGAGCCCAGCACTTCGCTCTGGCGGCCGGTCAGCGCGGCGGCCAGTGCTCCCGTCGAGCGGGCGTGCAGGTCGGCCTGTGCCTCGGGCGAGGGGGCCGACTCGACGGGGCCCCGGAGCCGGATCTGGCGGCCGAGGGCGGGCCAGTAGAAGTGGAGCGCCGCGTAGGGGCGCGCCGCGAGTTGGCGGCCCTTGGCGCTCCCGGAGTGGGAGGCGAAGGACCAGCCGTCGGTGTCCGCGCCGTGCAGCATCACGGTGCGTACGTCGGGCAGACCGTCCGCGTCCGACGTCGCCAGGGACATGGTGTGCGGCTCGGGCTGCCCGGCCGCCACCGCCTCCGCGAACCAGGTGGTGAAGAGGGGGAGCGGTTCGGGCGGTGCCGTGTCCGGGTCGAAGGCGGGGAGGGTCGTGACCTCGGGAGACCACACCCGCAGGGTCCTGAGCAGGTCGTGAAGATCCGGTTCCGGTTCCATGGGACGAGTATCGCCGGTACGAGGGTCACTCAGGGCCCTGGCAGCCGTGCGCGAGCTGCGCCATCAGCAGCCCGTGCAGCAGCTCCGCGTCCACGAACTCCCCCGCCTCCGGCGGCCCGCAGCGCCAGCTCAGGGGGTACGTGTTGCCCTCGGTCGCCGGTACCCCGACGTACGCGGCCTGCGCCGCCGACCGCGCGAAACTCCGTGCCCCCGGCGGCCATTCGTACTCCTTGCTCTCCCCGGGCGCGAGCAGGAAGTACGTCGAGCGGCCCCCGCTCACCTCTCGTACGACGGGGCCGGGCCGTCCGTCGGTAAGGGTCAGGAGATGGTGCACGGCTGCCTCGCCGCGTACCCCGTCCACGCGGACGGCGTCGAACTGCACTCCGGCGAGACGTAGTTGAAGGCCGGACTTGGGGACCCAATTCGGGGGGAGTTTGCTCGTCATAACCACAAGAATTCCGCTGAATACGTAGCGTGACCAGCAGGACGCGGTGTACTTCAGTGGTTGTGGGGAGGACGGTGGTCGTTGTGGGATCGAACGGTGAGGTGTCGAAGGAGCGGAAGCTTGTGGGGGAGCTGCTGCGGATCTCACGGGTTCGGCTCGGGCTGACGCAGAAACAGGCGGCAGACGTGCTGCTCGTCGCGGAGTCCACGTACGGGTCGTACGAGCGGTGCGAGCGGATTCCGACGACCGATTTCCTGCGGGACGCGGATCCGGGGCTCGACGCGCGCGGCGCGCTCATCGCCTGCATCGAGATGATGGAGGAGGAGAAGTACCCGCCGAAGTACGCGAATTGGGTGCGGTTGCAGCGGCTGGCTCAGATCATCAGCGGTTACGAGGTGATGGTGATCCCCGGCCTGTTCCAAACACGGTCGTACACACGTGCGCTGTACGAGTCCCGCGTGCCCGCCTATACGGAGGAGGAGATCGAGCGTCACGTCGACGCCCGGTTGGAACGCCAGTCGGTCCTGACCAGGAACTCGCCGCCCCGTCTGAGCTACGTGATCGAAGAGAGCGCGCTGGAGAAGGAGTTCGGCGGTCCGGCAGTGCTGAAGGAACAGCTGTTGCAGCTGCTGGAGTACATGCGGACGCTGAACCATCTGACGGTCCAGGTCATGCCGAACGCACGGCACGCACACGCCGGGCTGCAAGGGCCAATGCAGTTGATGAGTACCGAGGAAGGCCGCAATCTGGTGTTCGTCGAGTCCCAGGCAGGCAGTACGTTGATCTCCAAGCCGGAGCAGGTCAACGGGCTGTTCGACCTGTTCGGGATGCTGCGGGCCCAGGCGCTCACACCCTGGGAGTCCGCGGAACTCATCGAGAGGAAAGCGGGGCAACTGTGAACACGACGGAACTGGACTGGTTCAAGTCCAGCTACAGCACCAACGAAGGCGGCGCCTGCCTCGAAGTCGCCTACACCTGGCGGAAGTCGAGCTACAGCACCAACGAGGGCGGAGAGTGCGTCGAAATAGCCGCCTGCCCCCACACCATCCACATCCGCGACTCCAAGAACCTGAGCCTCGACGCCGACGCCCCCACCCTCGCCGTCGCGCCCGTCACCTGGACGACATTCCTCCGTACCGTCGGCTGACGTACGCGTCCGTCGGGCCACTCCGTGGGGGTGAAGGCTGCTGGAAGAGGGCTACCGCACCACCCGGTGTCCGCGCGCCCTGCCGGGACCAGCTGTCGGGGTCGCCGTGCACGACGCGCAGCGCCTCGTTCGCTGGGAGCTCCGTACGTCGCAGCCGACCTGGGCGACCGTCGTCACCCCGACCGACGCGGCTTTCGCGAGGGCCCCTTCCGCCGTGCCCGACCGCATGTCGAGATGAGTGGCTCCGGCACGCCCGCATCGGCTGGATGGCTGACGCCAGGGGGCTCGCCGGCGCGTAAGCCATGAAGCGAGGGAGTCCGAAGACGGGTGGTGACGCCTGAACCGGACTTCCTCGCCACCGCGCCATCGGTGACCACCCCACCGGATTCCCGGACAGGTGGCGGGCCCAGCCCCCCGGTCGGCTCGTAGGCCGGCCGAGGCAGGGGAGGACGCCCGGATCGGCGACCCTGATCCCGTGGACGCCCGGCTTTCTCACGACCGAGTATCAGTTCCGCCTGTCAGGCAGCTGTGATCCGACTGAGAGCCCACTGATACGGACGGCCGGTTTCCTGTCGGCATCGGGGTGAAACGGCTCCGGGCCACACTCGAACGAGCCAGGGAGCACGTGATGTCCACCGCCCTTGACCAGAACCCCCGCGTCTGACGCGGAACGCCGCAAGAAGCCCCCGATCCGCCGTCGCCGCCGGATACTGACCGTCGCGAGCGTCTGCTCGCCCTGCTGGGAGGTACGGCTGCCGAGGCCGGCGGCGCGTTCGCCCAGTCGCCCCCCCCGGTACCTGCACCCAGACGTGCAACAACCCCCCTCAGGGGGTGAGCGCCAACGAACACGAAGCCCCGGCCAAGCCCCTGAGATCCCTGCTGGGGCGCCACACCACCACCGTCCTTCACGGGACGCCCCGATCCGGTCACCCGCAGTGGCCGCCGGGGCGGCCGGCGTCATCGGCCCTACCCGTCCCAGGACGGCCGCCTACCCATTCAGTGCGTCCCCCATTGTTTCGGCCTGCCCCTCACCTGCATTTTCGATGCCATCCACACAGGTGGAAGGCCCGATAACGCGCGGGGACGCTCTCGCACTCCAACCGGCGCGTGCAGTGGCACGGCCGCAACCACTTCCCGACACGGAGAGCTCATGTTCAATCGAGCAGAAACGTTTCTGCCCATGTGGCGGATGCGCTACCGGATATCAGCACTCGCGGCGCTCCTCGCCGCCGTCGCGATCATCCTGACCCAGGCCGTCGTCTCGACCAGCCCGGCGCACGCGGCAAGTTGGAACAACTGCCCGAGCGGCTTCGGCAACTCCTCCTCGTGTTCCAACATTTCCAACAACGACACTGTCAGCGAACGGCAGTTGCCGTCCGAGGTGTACCGCGGGGACTCGCGGTCGCCGTACGAGATCTTTAACAACGGCTTCACGGCGATCGGCGGCGACTACGACATCCGGCGCCACGTGCAAGGCGGCAACAACGCCCGCAGCGGCTACATCTCCACGAGCGCGGCGCTGTCGGAGTCGGAAGTCTTCGCCCGTAGCCAGGGTGGCCGCAATCTCGACTCGATGGCGGCGCAGCCCAATTGCCGGACCGGCCGCCCGGTTGCGCAGTGGACTCCCTTTCCGGGGATGGGTTGGACCCTGACCGGTCAGTGCACCAACAGATGGGTGGAGGCGGACAGCTACGTGTACGTCATCGATTCCCACATGGCGCGAAACGCCCTGTACATCCCCGACCAGGTGCGCGGAGACGCCACGCTGGGGCGCTACGCGAGCCAGCAGGAGTGGGCGTACATCCACCACATCCCGAACACTGCGGTCGCCGGCGTGCGCGTGTACCGCATGAGGGCGCAAGTTGACAACAATGGCAGGATCGACTTCAGGTCTCAGACGTTCAGGTACGACCGCTTCATGGGCAATCCCGCCCATGCCCAGGCGCGGGGCACCTATGACCCGGCCGCCGACCCGGGCGCCCACTTCGACTGGCGCACCTACCTCAACGTGCCCGCGCCCGCGGCGAACCCGTATACCCGCGGCTGCAGTGCAATCAACCGGTGCAGGGACGGCAATGGCTGAAACCGGCTCGACTCTCGACACAACCGGCCACGCGGACGCCGCCGTGATCGCCCGCTCCTCGGACCCAAGGAAGACCATGTTGAACGACGCGTCGACAGCGCTGCACCGCACGCGCTCCGCGCTGCGGGAGCGGCCGGGCTCCGCCCTGCTCGCCCTCCTGTCAATTCTGCTGGCGGGCGGGTCGCTGCTGCCGGCCGCGCCCGCACACGCCGACACCACCACCACGACCGCCACCAGCGCCGACTGGGAGGAGGTTCAGGAACTCGCGGGCTACAACGGCGCCCTGACCGCGTTCGACGACCCGAACAGCGGCCCGACGATCATCTTCCCGTCCGACTACACCGGTGACATCCACGACCTGCAACACCCGAGCGACTGGACCGATTCCACTGGCGCCACGCCGACCAGTTGGCCCACCCCCACGACCGCCAAAAGCGCCGTGTTCACGCAGGACCAGCTCAACAGCGTGCAAAACGCGGTCGCCAACGCCATCCAGCCCAACGGCGACACCAAGTACTCCCTGGCCGTCACCTACGACGGCACGAGTGACCGGGTGATCACGCAGACCAACGCCCCCTCGCCCATCACCGACCCGCTGGCCGCCCAGTACCCCAACCAGGTCGTCATCCAGGGCCCGCCCGCAAACACCACCCCGCCCGCCACGTGCGTGCCGCAGACCTCGCTCACGTCCAACCCCGGCAACACCGGCGGCGCGACCGCGGCGAGCGAGCAGTTGCAGGCCCTGGCCGACTACAACTGCGCCCTGTCCGCCTTCCAGGACCCGAAGAACGGCCCGGCGATGGTCTTCCCGTCCGACTACGCCGGTGACATCGACAACCTGCAGATCCCGCAACACTGGACCGACTCCAACGGCAACACCCCGACCAGTTGGCCCACCCCGACCACTGCCCGCAGCGTCAAGTTCACCGCCGCGCAGGTTCAGAAGATCATCACCGCCGCCGTCGCGCAGATCGAGCCGGTCGGCTCGACGATCTACTACGCCGCCGCCCACTACGACGGGATGAGCGACCGGATCGTGGTGAGCACCGACGCCCCCTCCTCGGTCACCGACCCACTGGTGGCCGCCTACCCCGACCAGGTCACCATCCACAGCCAGACGGCCCCGGCGATGCAGATCGTCAACAAGAAAAGCAACCTCGACCTGGGGATCGACGGCGCCTCCACCGCGTACAACGCTGGGGTCAAGCAGCAGACCGCGGACGCCACCGCCAACCAGCAGTGGCGGCTGATCTACGCCGGCAACGACCAGTACAAGCTCAAGAACGTCAACAGCGGCCTGCTGCTCGGCATCGCCGGCGGCGTCGGCAACCCGGGCGCCCCCGCCGTGCAATGGGACGACGACGGCCACGACGACCACCTGTGGAAGGTGGTCGACGCCGACCGCGGCTACGTCAAGCTGGTCAACATGCGCAGCGGGCTCCCGTTGGACGTCGACGGAGCCTCGACCGACCCCGGAGCGAGCGCGCTCCAGAACACCGACAACGGGACCGATTCCGAGCTCTGGCAGCTGACTCCGATCAGCTGACGAGTGGCGGTCGGCGCCGCGGGCATGGCCCGGGCGGACGACGAACCGGCCCGGGGCGCGCGCACCTGTCGTGCGCGACCCGGACCGGTTCATGTGTCGCGCTCCGCTCCCTCGTTGTCGATCAGACGACGACCCGGGGCAACTGGCCGACCCGGGACGGCGATTGGCGTCCGTCGGAAGATTGACGAGTCTCCCCGGCTCAGCCGCGTAGCTTGTAGCCGAAGCCGCGGACCGTCTCGATCCGCTCTCGGCCGATCTTGGTGCGCAGGCGCATCACCTGCACGTCCACCACGTGGGTGTCGCCCGCCCAGGCGCTGTCCCACACCCGCTCCAGCAGGATCTCCCGGGTGAGCACCGTGCCGGGAGAGGCGGCGAACGCGCGCCACAGCTTCAGCTCGGTCGTGGTCAGGTGCAGGCGTTCCCCGCCCCGGTACACCTCCAGTGACGCGGTGCAGTACGCCACGTCGCCGAATCGGAACGTGCCGGGCCGCCGGTCGTCGGCGGCCCGCACCTGGTGGCCGGGTTCCACAGGGACGGGCCGGGTGCTCTCCCCGGGCTCGGTGCCACCGTCGGATTCGGCGGTCAGGGCGAAGTCGACGGCCCGGCCGGGGGTGTCGTGCGCGCAGCCTTCGGCGAAGGCCTTCGCGTACGGCGCCTCGCCCAGCGCGTCGATGACGGCCCGCTCGCAGCGCTCGTGCTGTTCGGCCATCTGCGGCCCCAACGCGGAGATCGAGCTGCCGGCGTCGCGCCACAGGACGTCCGCCGTACCGAGCAGCCGGGCGGCCCGCTCGTGGGTGCCGCCTTCGGCGGTGGCCCAGGCGAGCAGCCCCAGCATCGTGGCGACCATCGCGTGGTCGTCGAAACCCCGCATGCTCTCCAGCGCGGCCCTGACCAGGTTCTTGGTCCTCTCTCGGTCACCGCGGGCCCATGCGTCGTGGCCCAGGGCCATCAGAGTCAGGGCCCGGCCCCACCGCTCGCCGCTCGCCTCGGAGGCGGCGACGACGCGTTCGCCGGTCTCCGCCGCCCGGGGATCACCGGCGTACGTCTGGCCGCTGACCAGCGCGAGCCGCCAGGAGGTCGCCTCGTGCTCGTCGCCCAGCTCCGTCGCGGCGGACAAGGCAGTCTCGTACCGGCGGATGGCCTCCTCGAGCTGCCCCCGGTAGTGCGCCGAGACGCCGCGCAGTCCGCTCGCCCTGTTCCGCACCCAAGTGTCACCCGACGACTCGCCCAGTGCGTCGGCCTCGTCCAGCCAGCCGTCGGCTGTCGCCAGGTCGCCTTGCGTCTGCGCAACCCAGGCGGCGCAGAGGAGCGCGCGGGCACGCTCGGGGCTGGGCTCGCGCGAGGCGGCGAACGCCCGCTCGAACTGGCGGCGCCCCTCGCTGAGGAAGCCGCCGGTGGACCAGTGCCAGCACAGCGAGGCGGCCAGGGCGAACCGGGCCCGCGGATCGCCGTCGTAGTCCAGGGCGGCCAGCAGATTGGCGTGCTCGGCGCGCATTCGGGCCAGTTTCTCGGACTGGCCGGGCCCGTACCAGCTCTGGTCCACGCGCTGAGCGAGGGCGAGGAAGAAGTCGCGGTGGTGGCGGCGCAGTTCATCCTGCTCGCCGGACTCCCTGAGCCGCTCCCGGCCGTACTCCCGGATGGTGGACAGCAGCCGGTAGCGCGGCAGACCGTCGACTTCGCAGGTCAGGACGACGGACTGGGCGACCAGCCGGTCGAGGAGGTCCAGCACCTCGGCCTTGTCGATGCCGTCGCCGGAGCAGATGCTTTCGGCGGCCTCCAGGCTGAACCCGCCGGCGAAGACTGTCAGGCGGTCCCACAGCAGCCGCTCGGCCGGGGTGCACAGCTCGTGGCTCCAGTCGATCACCCCGCGCATGGTGCGGTGGTGGACCGGGGTCGTCCGGCTGGCGCCGGTGAGCAGCGCGAAGCGGTTCTCCAGGCGTTCTGTGAGCTGCCCGACGGACAGCGTGCGCAGCCGGGACGCGGCCAGCTCGATCGCCAGTGGCAGCCCGTCCAGGTCCGCGCACAGGCGGGAGAGTCCCGGCCGGTCGGCCTCATCGACGCGGAAGTCCGGCCGGACGGCGGTGGCACGGTCCAGCAGGAGCTCCACCGCCTCGGCCTCCGGAAGCGGCGAGAGGGCGAACATCTGCTCGCCCCGGACGTCCAGGATGTGACGGCTGGTGGCGAGGATGCGCAGTTCGGGAGCGGCTGCCAGGAGGGTGGTGGCCAGTTCGGCGCAGGCGTCGATCAGGTGCTCACAGTTGTCGAGCACCAGCAGGGCTCGCCGTCCGGCCAGGTAGCCGGTGAGACGGTCCAGGACGGGCAGGGCCCCGAGGTCGGGCACCCGTAGCGCGCCGGCCGCCCTGGCCGTCACCGCTGAGGGGCCGCTCACCGGGGCGAGGTCCACCAGCCAGACCCCGTCCGGGAACGACTCCCGGGCCGCGGCGGACACCTCCAGTGCCAGCCGTGTCTTGCCCACACCGCCCATGCCGGTGAGCGTCACCAACCGCCGTGTCCGAAGCAGGCGGCGGATCTCGGCGATCTCGTGCCGCCTGCCCACGAAAGTGGTCAAGGGGGTGGGCAGATTCCCGTGCTCAACGGCGGTCATCCGGTTCTCTCTCTCGAGCGCGGGTCGGCACCGGTCCACACCGGGCTGTCCGGGCAGTACGGGGAGAGGTGGCTCGGGTGAGCGCGGGCGTGGCGGATTCCGCGACGTTCGGAGGGAGAGCCGAGCAGGGCCTGAGTCACGGCGAGGGTGACCAGCTCGCCATCGCGGGGCCCGGGCGGTGCCGGATGTGGCGGTTTGTTCAGCATGATCGCCGGTTCTCTCGTAGAGCGCGGTGGTGAGGGAGCCCGGATCAGGCGTCATTGCCCGTCTTCGGCTTCCCTCGCATCATGGCTCATGTGCCGACCCGGGCCGACCGGCCCTTGGCATCAGCCAACTGGCGTGCCCTGACGGGAGGCGCTGAGCGCCGAGGAGACTCGTGCCGCTCCCGTGTTCCGCTGGTGGGGCCGGTGGAGCCCTGTCATCCAGTGGACGCCCTCAGTGGACGCGCTACCCCCGGGTAAATGCGCTCGACCTGTGCACTTTTGATGCTGATTTGAGCATTTCTTGACCCGGGGCCCGGAATGCTTTGCCTACGCATGGGGTGCACGCTCAGACGACATGCGACCTGCTCAGACGGGGTGTGAGCCGCTTCACGGCGTCCCGTCGAACACCTCCCGCCTCGGCAGCGGAAACGAAAGACGTCCAGGTCGGTCCGTACGTGTGTACGGGCCGACCTGGACGTCGTGACTCAGTCGATCAGCGGATCAGACGAGGTCGAAGCGGTCCGCGTTCGACACCTTGACCCACGCCTTGACGAAGTCCTTGACGAACTTCTCCTTGGCGTCGTCGCTCGCGTAGACCTCCGCGACCGCGCGCAGCTCGGAGTTGGAGCCGAAGACCAGGTCGGCACGGGTGCCGGTCCACTTGACCTGGCCCGAGGCGTCGCGGCCCTCGAAGGTGTTCTTGTCCTCGGAGGTGGCCGTCCACTCCGTGCCCAGCTCCAGCAGGTTGACGAAGAAGTCGTTCGTCAGCTTGCCGGGGGTGGCGGTGAAGACGCCGTGCGAGGAGCCCTGGTGGTTGGCGCCGAGGACGCGCAGGCCGCCGACGAGGACGGTCAGCTCGGGGGCGCTCAGGCCCAGCAGGTTCGCCTTGTCGAGCAGCAGGAACTCGGCGGGAAGGCGGTTGCCCTTGCCGAGGTAGTTGCGGAACCCGTCGGCGGTCGGCTCCAGGGCGGCGAAGGACTCGACGTCCGTCTGCTCCTGCGTCGCGTCCACGCGGCCCGGCGTGAAGGGGACCTCGATGTCGAAGCCGGCGTCCTTGGCCGCCTTCTCGACGCCCGCGGCGCCCGCGAGGACGATCACGTCGGCCAGCGAGACCTGCTTGCCGCCGGACTGCGCGGCGTTGAAGGACGACTGCACGCTCTCCAGGGTGCGCAGCACCGTGGCGAGCTCGTCCGGGCTGTTGACCTCCCAGGAGGCCTGCGGCTGGAGGCGGATACGGGCACCGTTGGCGCCGCCGCGCTTGTCGCTGCTGCGGAAGGAGGACGTGGCCGCCCAGGTGGTGGAGACCAGCTGGGACACGGTGAGGCCGGACTCGAGGATCTGCGCCTTGAGGGCGGAGACATCGGCGGCGTCGACCAGCTCGTGCGTCACCGCGGGCAGCGGGTCCTGCCACAGCAGCGTCTCGGACGGGACCTCGGGGCCGAGGTAGCGGACGACGGGGCCCAGGTCACGGTGGGTCAGCTTGAACCAGGCGCGGGCGAAGGCGTCCGCGAACTGGTCCGGGTTCTCGTAGAAGCGACGGGAGATCTCCGCGTACGCCGGGTCGAAGCGCAGCGACAGGTCGGTCGTGAGCATCGTCGGGAGCTTCGACTTCGACGGGTCGTGCGCGTCGGGGATGATCGCCTCGGCGTTCTTCGCCACCCACTGCTGGGCGCCGGCCGGGCTGTGGGTCAGCTCGTACTCGTACTCGAACAGGTTCGTGAAGAACCCGTTGCTCCACTGGGTCGGCGTGGCGGTCCAGGTGACCTCGAGGCCACTGGTGATCGCGTCGCCGGCCTTGCCGGAGCCGTGCGTGCTCTTCCAGCCGAAGCCCTGCTGCTCGATCGGGGCGGCCTCGGGGTCGGGGCCGACGGCGTCCGCCGGGCCGTTGCCGTGGGTCTTGCCGAAGGTGTGTCCACCGGCGATGAGGGCGACGGTCTCCTCGTCGTTCATCGCCATACGGCGGAACGTCTCGCGGATGTCGCGGGCCGCGGCGAGCGGGTCCGGGTTGCCGTTGGGGCCCTCCGGGTTGACGTAGATGAGGCCCATCTGGACGGCGCCGAGGGGCTCCTCCAGCTCACGGTCGCCGGTGTAGCGCTCGTCGTCGAGCCAGACCTTCTCGGGGCCCCAGTACACGTCCTCGTCGGGCTCCCACACGTCCGCGCGTCCGCCGCCGAAGCCGAAGGTCTCGAAGCCCATCGACTCCAGGGCCACGTTGCCCGCGAGGATCATGAGGTCGGCCCAGGAGAGGTTCTGGCCGTACTTCTTCTTGACCGGCCACAGCAGACGGCGGGCCTTGTCCAGGTTGCCGTTGTCCGGCCAGCTGTTCAGGGGGGCGAAGCGCTGCTGACCGGCGCCGCCGCCACCGCGGCCGTCGCTGATGCGGTAGGTGCCCGCGCTGTGCCAGGCCATACGGATCATGAACGGGCCGTAGTGCCCGAAGTCGGCCGGCCACCAGTCCTTGGAGTCCGTCAGTACCGCGGCGATGTCCTGCTTGACGGCCGGGAGGTCCAGGGTCTGGAACGCGGCGGCGTAGTCGAACTCCTCGCCGAGCGGGTTCGAGACGGCCGGGTTCTTCGCGAGGATCTTCAGGTTCAGCTGCTCGGGCCACCACTGGCGGTTGCCGCCGCCCTGGGTCGGGTGCGCGGCGCGCGTGTGCGCGACCGGGCAGCCGCCCGTGCCCTCGGTTTTCGCGTCGGTGACGATCGCGTCGTGGTTCTCAGACATGGGAATCCTTCCGGACGGGGCAGATCTCGGTACCGCTCACGAACTGCGTGCTCAGGAACTGGGGGGTGGGGGTGGTGGGTCGGTCGGGCACGTGGAGGAGGTCACACACGCCGTCACGTCTCACTGTCTCCTGCGTATGCCGTACTGGAGTCTCTTCCTGTCCCTCGGCTCACTTGGCCATCGCCGTAAGCGATCCTACAATGGACAAGGTCCAAGTCAAGAAGTGTGACAAATCCATATCCTATCGGAACCCGGACGTCCACTGGTAAAATCCGTGTATTCCACCGAACCTGAATAGGTGAACCATATGAGCGACCTGCTGGAGCGACTGCGTGGACGCGGCTGGCGGATGACTTCCCAGCGGCGTGTCGTTGCGGAGGTCCTCGACGGCGAGCACGTCCATTACACGGCCGACGAAGTGCACGCCCGCGCGGCCCAGCGGCTGCCGGAGATCTCCCGTGCGACCGTCTACAACACCCTGGGTGAGCTGGTCTCCCTCGGGGAGGTCATAGAGGTCGCCACGGACGGCCGCGCCAAGCGCTACGACCCGAACGCGCACCACCCGCACCACCACCTGATCTGCTCCAACTGCGGCACGATCAGGGACGTCCACCCCACCGGCAACCCCCTCGCGGACCTCCCGGCGGAGGAACGCTTCGGCTTCACGGTGTCCCAGGTGGAGGTCACTTATCGGGGGCTGTGCGGCGCCTGCGCGTAGCCCTCCGCCGGGGTGCCGCGGGGGGTTGTTTTCCTCTTGCGGCGCCGTCGTGGCTTGTCGCGCAGTTCCCCGCGCCCCTGTCGGGGCGCTGTCGCACCGCAGGTTTCGCCGGACCGCCTAAGGCTGCCTCGGTGTCCTCGCCTGCAGCCCGTCGCACAGCACCGCCAGGGCCAGGCGCGGGTCCGCGGCCGCGTTCGCCCGGTGGCGCAGGGCCAGCAGGATGCCCGACAGGATCGCCATCAGGTCCGCGATGCCGATGTCGGCGCGGATCGTGCCGGCGGACTGGGCGCGGGTCAGCAGGTGGCCGATCACGCGGCGCAGGTCGGCGGAGGTCGCGTCGACCGTCGCCCGGACCTCGGGGCCCGCGTGGGCGATGGCGTCGATCAGATCCGCCTTCGTCACCGCGTCCGTCACCAGCCGGTCGAGCACCGTGAACAGTGCCGCGCCCGGGTCCTGTGCGTCGAGCAGGGTGCGGGCCTCGGCGAGGAGCGGGTCGAGCCGCTCATGGACCACCGCCTCGAACAGGCCCTCCTTCGTGGGGAAGTGCCGGTACAGCGTGCCCGGCCCCACGCCCGCCCGGCGCGCGATCTCGTCCAGGGACACCGAGAGCCCCTCGGCGGCGAACGCCTCCCTCGCCACGGCCAGCAGTCGGTCCCGGTTGCGGCGGGCGTCGGCGCGCAGGGGTCGGTTCTCGGTCGCCATCTCCGGGTCTCCCTCGTCGTGCACCAGGTAAACGGGGCGCTGTCTCCGGTACGGTGGTGTCAGTATCTAACCGGGGCGCACTCTCCGATTCTAGTCCCGGCCGCTGCCGCTTCCGCCCCTCCCACAAGGAGAACCCCGTGGCCATCCCTGACGCCGCCCCCGCCCCCCGTACGGCGTTCCTCGCGCTCGACTACGTCACCTACATCGTCGACAACTTCAGCCACGACCCCTCGGTCGCCGAGCGCGCCGCACACGCCCTCGCCGCCGCCCGTACGGCCGGGCTGCCCGTCTTCCATGTCGTCCCGCAGGGCATGGCGGAGCAGATACACCCGCTCCTGGCCCCCGTCGAGGGGGAGACCGTCCTGACGAAGACCAGCTTCAGCGCCTTCGCCACCACCGACCTCCGCGAGCTGCTGGAGGCCGCCGGCGTCGGCCGGCTCGTCGTCGCGGGGGTCGCCACCTCAGGCACCGTGCTGTCCACCACCCGGTGGGCGGTCGACACCGGCTTCCAGGTCACCGTCTGCGCCGACGCCTGCGACGACCCCGACCCCGAGATCAACGCCGTACTGCTCGACGAGTCGGCCGCCCCGAAGAGCTGGATCGGCCTGTGGCGCATCGCCGACGTCCTGCCGGCGGACGAGATCCCCGAGCTGCGCCCGTGACGGGAGACGAGAGGAACCGGGGTCACGTGGGTGTCGTGCGAACTCCGCTGCCCAGGACGCGCCCTTCAGGGGCGCGGGGAACTGCGCGACCAGCCACAACGGGCCCGCAGTCAAAGAAATGGCCCCGCACAAAGCGCTCAGCACAGGGCGCGGCCCAGATCGGCCGAGCCGCTGACGGGTCGCCCGCGCTCATCTCCCGGCTCACCCCCGCCCCAGCACCACCGTCCCGGACGAGCAGAACCAGCCCCCGGTGCCGGAAGCCACCCCGAGCTGCGGCAGGCCTCCCGCAGGCGTACGGACCTGTCGTGCACCCCCGTCCCCGCGCAGTTGCCGCACCGCCTCCACCAGCAGGAACAGGCCCCGCATTCCCGGGTGTTGGGCCGAGAGGCCGCCCCCGTCAGTGTTGACCGGCAGCTCGCCGCCAGCCACCCTCAGACGGCCCTTAGCGGCGTCTACGAACTCCCCGCCCTCGCCCTTCCCGCAGAAGCCGAGGTCCTCCAGCGTCACCAGCGTCATATAGGTGAACGCGTCGTAGATCTCCGCGAAGTCCATCTCGTCAGGCCGAACTCCCGCCCGCTCGAAGGCGATCCGCCCGCTCACCGCCGCCGGGGACACCGTGAAGTCCTCCCACTCCGACATGCTCACGTGCGAGACGTGCTCCCCCGTGCCCAGGATCCACACCGGCCGCGTACGGCAGTCCCGTACGTACTCCTCGGCCACCAGCAGCACCGCCGCGCCCCCGTCCGAGCGCAGGCAGCAGTGGAGCTTGGTGAAGGGGTCCGCGATCATCGGGCCGTCGAGCACCTCGTCGACGGTGATCGGCGTCCGGAACATCGCCTCCGGGTTCAGCGCCGCGTTCGCCCTCGCCTGGACCGCGACCGACGCCAACTGCTCGATCGTCGTGCCGTATTCGTGCATGTGCCGGCGCGCGGCCATCGCGTACTTGGCGATGAGTGTGTGGCCGTACGGGACCTCGAACTGCAGGGGGCCGCGCGCGCCGAAGGAGAGGTTCCCGGTCCGGCGGCCCGCCTTGACGTCCGCGCGGGCCGTGGAGCCGTAGACGAGGAGTACGGCGTTCGCGTGGCCCGCCGCTATCGCGTCCGCCGCGTGCGCCGCCATGACCTCCCAGGTCGAGCCGCCGACCGAGGTGGAGTCGACCCAGGTGGGGCGCAGGCCGAGGTATTCGGCCACCTCGGCGGGGGCCAGTGTGCCGAGACCCGCGGACGCGAAACCGTCCACCACCCCCCGGCCGAGCCCCGAGTCCGCCAGTGCCCGCCGGGCGGCCTGCGCGTGCAGCGCGTACGGGGTGACGTCGTCCACCCGGCCGCAGTCCGACAGGGCCACCCCGACGATCGCGACCTTCCGGCTCATCGCCCGTCCTCCCGCCGTCCGTCGCCCGTTCGTTGTCGACTCAGCATGAATCTGACGGTATATCAGCTCCGACACTGTGCGGCAGGGTCCGTCCGCCCTAATATGACGGTCCGTCAGATGCTCCAACTCGAATACGTCAGATCCGTCAGTTCCCGCTGAACGGGCGCCGCGGACGCCCAGGAGGGGCAGGTCATGGACGCCCGTTTCACCCCCGAGCAGGACCACATCCGCCGTACCCTCCGCGAACTGCTCGACAAGCGGTGCGCACCCGGCGACGTACGGGCCGCCGTCGACACACCCGCCGGGTACGACCCGGCCCTCTGGACCGCCCTCGCCGGTGACCTCGGTCTGCCCGGCCTGGCCCTCCCGGAGGCGCACGGCGGGGTCGGCGGCACAACGACCGAACTCGCCCTCGCGGCAGAGGAGTTAGGGAAGGCCCTGGCACCCTCTCCGCTGCTCGCGACCGCCGTACTGGCCGCCCCTCTCATCACCGCCCTCGGCACCCCCGCCCAGCGCGCCGACCTCCTCCCGCGCATCGCCTCCGGTGCCCTGACCGCCACGCTCGCCGTCCCCGGCACCGCACTGGCCGCCGTGCTCTCCCTGGGCGGCGTGCCCGACCGCGACTGGGCCGGGGGAGGGCGGGCCGGAGGGGTGCAGGCGACCCGGAAGGACGCGGGCTGGCGGCTGTACGGGCAGGTCGGGCAGGTTCTCGACGGACACAGCGCCGGGCTCCTGCTCGTCGCCGCGCACGCCGGTGGCTACGCCCGTTCGCGTACCCTTCTCTTCCTCGTCCCCGGCGACGCTCCCGGCCTCGTCCGCACCCGGCAGACCTCCCTCGACGCCACCCGTTCCCAGGCTCGCCTCGAACTGCGGGACGTGCCCGCCGAGTTGCTGGGTGACGAGGACGCCGACGTCGGCGGCTGCCTCTCCCTCGCCGGAGACGTCGCCGCCACGGTGCTCGCCGCCGAGGCCGTCGGGGCCGCCGACCGGATTCTGGGGCTGACCGTCGAACACGCCCTGCGGCGTGTGCAGTTCGGGCGGGCGATCGGGTCGTTCCAGGCCGTCAAGCACCGGCTCGCCGATGTGTACGTCCAGGTCCAGGCGGCCCGCTCGGCCGCCTACTACGCGGCCTGGGCAACCGCCCACGAGGGTGAGAGAGTTGGCGGGCTCGCCCTCGCCCAGGCCCTCGACTCCCTCCGGACGGCCGCCGCCGAGGGCATCCAGCTGCACGGCGGTATCGGCTTCACCTGGGAGCACGAGGCCCAGCTGTACTTCAAGCGCGCCGCCGGTGACGAGCTGCTGTTCGGGCCGGTGCACCGCCTCCGGGCGCACGCGGCCGAGGCCGCGCGGCTCTTCGACACGGGAGAGGTGACCGTCTGATGCCTGTGACAGCGACGAGGGTCGTGAAAGCGGTCCAGAAGATGTCCTCGGCGCCGGCCTTCGCGCGGATCGCCCCGCACGTCGTCCCCGCGCTCGACCGCGCCGTACACCGGCTTACCAGGGGAAAGGTGCTGCTCAGCGCCCAGCTGCTGCCCGGGGTGGTGCTCACCGTCCGCGGGGCGAAGAGCGGGCTGCCACGGCATACCCCGCTCGCCTGTATGCCGGAGGATGCGGAGAAGGACTCCAACCACAGCTGGCTGCTCATCGGGTCCAACTTCGGGCGTGCCGGTCATCCCGCCTGGACCGCCAACCTCCTCGCCCATCCGGACGCCGAGGTCAGCTGGAAAGGGGAGGACATCCCGGTCACGGCCCGGCTGCTGGCCGGTGCGGAGCGGGACGTTGCCTGGAAGGCGCTGCTGGCGTTCTGGCCGCCGTACGCGACCTATCAGGCGCGGGTCGAGCGGGAGATCCGGATCTTCCGGATCGTACGGCGCTGAGTACGGGGCGAACTTGTCGCCGGTGCGCGACAGGCGGTGGTCACCGTAGTGAACCACCGCCTGTGTGACAGGACTTGGGCCGATTGAGGCGGCCACGGAATCTGGAATAGAAGGCCGGCGCTATTTCGTCGGCTTCTTCCCCGTCACGCCCAGGTGGACCAACTGGGCCAGGTTCGGCTTCAGTTCGGCCTGTTTCACACCCCAGGTCTGGAAGCCCTTCTGATGTGAGGCCACCGCCGCGAGCATCGCGACGAGGGAGCCGGCCATCGCGGCGGGGTTGACGTCCTTGTCGACCCTGCCCTTGGCCTGGAGCTCGGTGACCGTGTCCGTAAGGGAGTTGGTCACGGAGTTGAGGATCTTCATGCGGATCTTGTAGAACCGCTTGTCGCCCTCGGCGGCGCCGAGATCGACGACCCTGAGGATCGCGTCGTTCTTCCGCCAGAACTCCAGGAACCCGTCGACGAGTTCCTGGGCGGTCTGCCAGCCGGCCTTGCCGACCCAGGACCGCCCCGCGAGCAGCTGGGTCAACCCGGCGCCCTCGGTGGCCATTTGCTCGGCGATCTCCAGGACGGCGCCTTCGACGTCCGGGAAGTACTGGTAGAAGGTGGCGGGTGAAGTCCCCGCCTTCCGGGCGACATCGATGACTTTGACGTCCCGGTAAGGGGAGGAGCTGAGCATCTCGCTGAGGCAGTCGAGCAGCTTCTGCCGGGTCGCCTGCCCACGCCGACCCGCCACTCGGCCGTCGACGGTACGCACTTGTCCTGTCATGCCGTCAGCTTACCGAGGGGTGATCGGAGCGCGATTCGGCCGACTGCAAATGGGGTGCAATGGTGATCTGTGGGCGCTCAGGGGCGGCTTTGCCTGGTCCCGCGCCTGCTCTGCGGGATGCGTGAAGGACCGTTAACTTGACGGTATGGCCGAAAACAGGGCATCCGCCCGCACAGAGGGCGTCCCCTGCTGGGTGGACGCCCAGCTGCCCGATGTCGAGGCGGGCAAGCGTTTCTACGGTGAGCTCTTCGGGTGGACCTTCCAGGAGAAGGAGGGCCTCACGCAGGCCCTGTGCGACGGCGAGCCCGTCGCCTCCCTCGCCCACAAGGCCGACGGCCGGATGCCCACCGTGTGGACGGTGTACTTCGCCAGCCCGTACGTCCACGCTCTCGTCGCCCGGATCCACGCGGCCGGAGGGCAGGTGATCACCGCGCCGGTTCCCTTGGGAGAACTGGGGACCATGGCACTGGCCGCCGACCCCGAGGGAGCCGTGTTCGGCCTCTGGCAGGCCGGTACGCACGACGGTTTCGGCCGCCGCCACGAGCCCGGCACCTTCGCCTGGGCCGAGCTGTACGCCCGGGACACGGCCGTCGCCAACACCTTCTACGGCAACCTCTTCCACGAGGCGCTCTTCGGCCCGGACGCGACCCCCGACTTCGGCCGGGCCGCGGTCTCGGAGGTGTTCCCGGCCGAGATGCCGCCGCATTTCCTGGTCCACTTCGCCGTCGAGGACATGACGGAGGCGCTCGGGACGGTGAACCGGCTCGGCGGCCGGGTCCAGGTGCCGCCCTTCGACACTTCGTACGGGAATGTGGCGGTCGTCACGGACAATCAGGGAGCGTCGTTCGCACTCCTCCGAAAATGAGCCGCCAGCAGCTGTCATGAACCGCCAGGAACGGGCGTGAGCCGTCGCGAGAGCGCCCGCGTGCAGGGTGTTTGTGACTGTTTGGGTAGAGACATCCCGTTTCGGACGCGAGTTCGCAACCTGTGCCCCGGCCAGGAAGAATCGGGGTGCGTGCCGCCAAGGCGGTGGCGGTGGTGAGACGCTGCACGGGGTCGCGTACATATGTAGGTGACGCGGCTCGTACGGGGAGGTGGCAGGCAAGTGGTGGATCAGCTGACGCAGCACGATCCGCGGCGGATCGGGCCGTTCGAGGTGCTGGGACGGCTGGGTGCCGGCGGCATGGGGCTGGTCTATCTCGCGCGCTCGGCCTCGGGCCGGCGGGTGGCGATCAAGACGGTCCGGACGGAACTCGCCGAGGATCAGCTGTTCCGGGTCCGCTTCACCCGTGAGGTGGAGGCGGCGCGGGCCGTCTCCGGCTTCTACACGGCCGCCGTCGTCGACGCCGATCCGCGTGCCGCCGTGCCGTGGCTCGCCACCGCGTACGTTCCCGCGCCCTCCCTTGAAGAGATAGTGAACGAGTGCGGGCCGATGCCGGCCCAGGCGGTGCGCTGGTTCGCGGCGGGGGTCGCGGAGGCGCTGCAGTCCATCCACGGCGCGGGGCTCGTCCACCGCGACCTGAAGCCGTCGAACGTACTGGTCGTCGAGGACGGGCCCCGGGTCATCGACTTCGGTATCGCGTCCGGCGTCTCGAACACCCGTTTGACGATGACGAACGTCGCCGTCGGTACGCCCGCCTACATGTCCCCCGAGCAGGCGAAGGACTCGCGGAGCGTGACCGGCGCCAGCGACGTGTTCTCGCTCGGCTCGATGCTGGTCTTCGCGGCCACCGGCCACGCCCCCTTCCACGGCGCGAACCCGGTCGAGACGGTCTTCATGCTGCTGCGCGAGGGCCCGGACCTCGAAGGGCTGCCGGACGAACTCCGCCCCCTCATCGAGTCCTGTATGCAGATGGAGGCGACCAACCGCCCCAACCCCGCCGACCTCCAGGCGCAGCTGGCCCCCCACCTCTTCGGCTCCGGCTCCGACGACAGCGGTACGGCCTCCGCATGGCTGCCCGAACGGGCGACGGCCCTCATCGAGCAGCGCCGGGGAGGCCGTCCGGCGGCGAAGCCGCAGTCCTCCGGTGGCCGCAGCGGCGGCAGGCTCGCGATCCCGCCGCCGCCCTCGCACGACCCGGCGCCCGGTTTCGGACGCGGCCCGGGACCCGGTCTCGTACCCGGCCCGATGCCGTCCGCCCTGCCCACCGGGGCGCCCGACACCGGCCCCGTGCGGCTGGCCGGCGCACCCGTGCCCATCGGCCCCGGTCCGCGTGTCTCGGACGCCCGCGCCGCCGCCGTCCAGGCACCCCCGCCGGAGTCCGGCCTCGTCGCCTCCTGGTCGCGCCCCCGCCCCGGCGTCAACGGCGCCGACCCCAACCCCGTGCCGGTCGCGCCGCAGCTGCCCCCGGAGTCGCCCGCGGGCTGGCGCCCCTGGCGTTTCCGTATGTCGAACGATGTCTGGGGCACCCCGGCCGTCGCCGGTGACCTGGTCTACGTCACCTCCTTCGAGGTGCACGCCCTCGACGTGATGACGGGCCGCCGCCGCTTCAAGACGCGGGACGTCGCCTGGTCGATGGCGGTCGCGGACGGCCGCATCCACGCCTCCGACGGACCGACCCTGTTCGCGCTCGACGCCCGCGAGGGCATGGACCTGTGGCGTCTGTCCACGGACGCCTGGGTGTACTCGCTGAAGGCCGACCGGGGCACGGTCGTCACCGGTACGCGCGGCGGCGGCGTCCAGGGCTGGGACGCGGCCACCGGCCGGAAGCTGTGGGAGCACACCGGCGCCCAGACGGACTTCGAGTCCCCGGAGGCCGGCCCGCACGTCCACGAGGGCACGGTGTTCGTGTGGCAGGAGGGGCGCCTGCGCGCCCTGGACGCCCGTACGGGTGACGAGCGCTGGTCCTACCCGATCGGCGACACCGCCTCCTGCGGCGGAGTCCCGGTACGGCTGACCCCGGGCCCCGACGGCCAGGTGTACGTCTCCGCGGGCACCCGGGTCCTGGCGATCGACGTCGCCGCCGGCCACGTCCGCTGGCACTTCGAGGCCCCGGCGGTGTTCCTCTCGCCGCCCACCTTCGCGCCCGGCCCGGCGGTCACGGGCGGCGGCGTCTACCTCGCCGACTACCTCGGCACGGTCTACGCCCTCGACGCGGCGGACGGACGGGACCGCTGGCGGATCGCGACCGAGTCGCGCGCGTCGATCGAACCGGTGCTGGTCGCGGCCGGCCATGTCCACGTGGGCAGCGGCAAGGGCCTGTACACCCTGGACGCGGTGACGGGCACGCCCAAGTGGCGCTTCCAGGCGGGCGGCGACATCGTCGGCGCCCCGGCGGTGGCCGAGGGCCGTATCCACTTCGGCTCGACCGACCACCTCCTGTACACCCTGAAGGCCGACGACGGCCGCCTCAGATGGAAACTGGCGACCGGCGGCGAGATCACCGGCGCCCCGGTGGTCAAGGACGGCGTGGTGTACGCGTGCAGCAAGGACCGGTGCGTGTACGCACTGGACGCGGAGAAGGGGACGGGGACGGCCCGGACGGCCTGAGCCGGCACCCCGAGATCGCCGTCGAGTACGTGCACGAGCGTGACCGTCGTCCGACCGGTGGGCGGGGTTCGTGTCGGCGTCAGGGTGTTCGAGCCGCGGCGGCGTCGCGGAGGAGGCCGGCGAAGGTCAGGGCGGCGGGGGTGAGGGGGTGGTCGCTCATGCGCACCAGGAGGATGCGGCGGACGGGGCCCGGCGGCTGGAGCGGCAGGACGGCGACGCCGGGCCGGATGCCCTCCAGGGCCAGGGTGGGGGCGAGGGCGACGCCGATGCCGGCGGCGACCATGGCCTGGGCTTCCTGGTAGTCGTGCGCCTCGTAGGCGATGTGGGGCTCGAAGCCGAGGGCGCGGCAGCCGCGGACGAGGGCCTCGGCCACCGGGTGATGCTCGGCGCGGGTGATCCAGGGGTCGTCCGCGAAGTCGGCGAGTGAGGCGGCGCCGCGGCCGACGAGCGGATGGCGGTCGCTGACGAGGAGGGCCGGCGGGTCATCGAGAAGAGGCGTGACGACGACGTCCTTGCGGTCGATCCGGCTCCAGTCGTAGTCCCACATCAGCGACATCTCGATCTCCCGGTTCTCCAGCATCGTCCAGAGCCCGGCGATGCGGGCGCTGCGGACGGTCAGCCGTACGTCGGGGTGGGCGTCCCGGAAGGCGATCACGGCCTGTGGGAGGAGCGAGGCGCCGACGGTGGGGAAGGTGCCAATGCGCAGGATGCCCGCGCGCAGGCCGGCGAAGTCGGCGAGTTCGTTCTCCGCGGCCCGCAGTTCGCGTTCGATCCGTTCCCCTCGTTCGGCCAGCGCCCGGCCGGCGTCGGTGACGCTGACGCCCCGGGCATGACGCTCCAGCAGGGGCTGTCCTGCCTCCGACTCCAGGCGGCTGATCTGCTGGGACACCGCTGACGGTGTGTAGTTGAGGGCGCGGGCGGTCGCTGTCACCGAGCCGCGCCGGGCGACCTCGGTGAACAGCAGGATGCGTCGGACATCGAGCATGCCGCCCCCCTGGCGTTAACTTCAGCTTAATAGCCATGCAGATTTCCGAGATTGTACTTCACGCTGCCGTAACCCACCGTGGAGGACGTCCCGCACAGCGAACACGTCGGCGGGCTCCCCCTTCCATGTGTGCAAGGAGTCGGCTGTGCTGCGTCTGCAGGGCGAGATGATCCGCGGAGGAACCAGCAAGTGCTGGATCTTCGACCACCGGGACGTGGCCGCCACGGGCGTGGATGTCGATGCCCTGCTGCTCGCCGCCTTCAACGCCGCCGACCCCCGTCAGATCGACGGCGTGGGCGGCGCTTCCTCCACCACCTCCAAGGCCGCCGTCGTCCAGGCGTCGACCCGGGCCGGCGTGGATGTCGAGTACGCCTTCGCACAGGTCGGAATCGGCGACGAGCGCGTGGAGTGGGCCAGCAACTGCGGCAACTGCGCCACAGCCGTGGCCCTGTACGCCGTCCACCACGATCTCGTGCCGATCGCGTCGGACACGACCACCGTCCGCATGCTCAACATCAACACCGGGGCCCGCCTCACCGGCACGATCCCCACCCCCGGGGGCATGGTCCCGGAGGAGGGCACGGCCACGGTCCCGGGTACCTCGGCGCCGGGCGTGCCGGTCCTGCTCGGCTTCCAGGACCCGGCGGGCTCGGCGACCGGCCGCGCTCTTCCGACCGGCCGGGCACTGGACGAGCTGGTCGGCCCGGACGGACCCGTCGAGGCGTCCCTGGTGGACGCCGGTGCTCCGGCCGCACTCTTCGAGGCCAAGGCGTTCGGCCTCGACGGCACGGAATCCCTCACCGAGTTCGCCACCGTGGTGCCCGCGCTGACCCTGCTGCGCCGCCAGGCAGCACTGGCCATGGGCCTGGCCCGCGAGGGCGATCCGGTCAGCCACGCGGTGCCGAAGGCGGGCATCGTCGCCCGGCCCGCCCCCTATCGCACCGCACAGGGCGTACTCGTCAACCAGGACGAGTACGACCTGGCCGTACGCATGGTCTCCATGCACGCTCCGCACCCGGCGATCGGTCTGACCTCCGCCGTTGCCCTGGCCGTGGCCGCCGCCACCCCCGGCACCCTCGCCCACCGCGCCGCCCGGCAGACCGCCGACGGCACGCTGCGCCTGGGCACCCCCGCCGGCGTGGTCACCACCCAAGCCGTCCCCACACCGGACAGCACGTCTCCTACGGTGCTGCTGCACCGCGCCGCCCGACGTATCGCCCGAGCCGAACTCCTCGTTCCCGTCCTGGAAGGACGCCCCGCATGAGCCGCAACGACGCTGCCCCGGGTTCCGTCATCGCACCAGCGGGCCGCATCCGCCGGATGCTGTCCCACCTCTACGTCCAGTGCCTGATCGCCGTCCTCCTCGGCGCCGCCGTGGGCTGGCTGTGGCCGTCCGTCGGCGCCGAGCTGAAGCCGCTCGGTGACGGCTTCATAGCCCTGGTGAAGATGCTCATAGCGCCGATCATCTTCTGTACGGTCGTCCACGGCATCGCCTCCATGGGCAACGCCCGCGCTGTCGGCCGCGTGAGCCTGAAGGCACTCGTCTACTTCGAGGTGCTGACCACCATCGCCATGGTGATCGGCCTGGTCGTCGTCAACGTCGTCAAGCCGGGCAGCGGTCTGCACGTCGACATCTCGACCCTGTCCACCAAGGGCCTGCCGCCGGCGGCGACCACGACCCACGAGGGCTTCGCCGAGTTCGTCCTCGCCATCGTCCCGGCCACCCTGGTCAGCGCCCTGACCGGCAACGAGATCCTGCCGGTGCTGCTGGTGTCCGTGCTGTTCGGATTCGGCCTGCACGCCAGCGGAGAAGCCGGCCTGGGCATCGCCCGCAGCATCGAGAAGTTCTCCACGGTCCTGTTCACGCTCATCCGCTGGATCATGCGGCTCGCCCCCATCGGCGCGTTCGGCTCGATGGCCTTCACCATCGGCAACTACGGCCTGGGCACCCTGCGCCATCTGGCCCTGCTGGTCGGCTCGTTCTGGCTGACCGCTCTCTTCTTCGTGCTGGTCGTCCTCGGGACCGTGATGCGCCTGAACGGACTTCGGCTGCTGCCCTTCCTGCGCTACATCAAGGAAGAACTGCTGATCGTCCTGGGCACCTCCTCCACCGAGCCCGTCCTGCCGCGCATGATGGCCAAGCTCGAGCACGTGGGCGCCTCGAAACCGGTCGTCGGCATCACGCTGCCCGCCGGGTACTCCTTCAACCTCGACGGCACCGCCATCTACCTGACCATGGGCTCGGTCTTCCTCGCCCAGGCCCTCGGTATCGACCTCAGCCTCACCCAGCAGCTCGGCATGCTCGCCGTCATGCTGCTCACCTCCAAGGGCGCCGCGGGCGTCACGGGCTCCGGCTTCATCGCCCTGGCCGCCACCCTCAGCGCCGTCCCGCACGTCCCCGTCGCCGCCCTCGCGCTGATCTTCGGCATCGACCGGTTCATGTCCGAAGCCCGCGCCCTGACCAGCCTGGTCGGCAACGGCGTCGCCACCCTGGCCGTCGCCCGGTGGGAGGGTGAGCTGGACGAGGACCGCGCCAAGGCCGTCCTGCGCGGAGAGATCCCCTTCGTCCCCGCCCCCGCTCCCTCCGCGGTGACGGCCGAGCCCGATCCGAAGCAGACGCCCGCACCCGAGGCGATACCCGGCCCGTCCCGCGACCCGGTCCCCGCCACAAGCTGACATCGCGTGGACGGGCCGGCCCGGAGCAGCTGCCCCGGGCCGGCCCGTCCACGTCCCCGACAGGACGTCGTACTCGCCGTACGGGCTCATGGCACCGACTCTTCGCCGCGCCCGGTTCCAGGGCACTGAAACCGTCGTGAAACCGCGCTGAATGCGCCCTGCCGCAGTCTCTGCGGCATGACATCGACGACATCGCACTCACCACTCGCCATCGCGGCCAAGGGGCTGCGGAAGGCCTACGGGGACAAGACGGTCCTCGACGGCATCGACCTGGCGGTACCGGCCGGCACCGTCTTCTCCCTCCTCGGCCCGAACGGCGCCGGCAAGACCACCGCCGTCAAGATCCTCTCCACCCTCATCACCGCCGACGCCGGCGAACTGCACGTCGGCGGCCACGACCTGGCCACCGACGCGCAGGCCGTACGCGCCGCGATCGGCGTCACCGGGCAGTTCTCCGCCGTCGACGGCCTGATCACCGGCGAGGAGAACATGCTCCTCATGGCGGACCTGCACCACCTGTCCAGGCAGGAGGGCCGGCGCTCCGCCGCCGAACTCCTCGAGCGCTTCGACCTCACCGAGGCCGCGAAGAAGCCCGCCTCCACCTACTCCGGCGGTATGAAACGCCGCCTCGACCTCGCCATGACGCTGGTCGGCGACCCGAGGATCATCTTCCTCGACGAGCCGACCACCGGCCTCGACCCGCGCAGCCGCCACAACATGTGGGGCATCATCCGCGGGCTCGTCGCCGACGGGGTCACCGTCTTCCTCACCACCCAGTACCTGGAGGAGGCGGACGAACTCGCCGACCGTATCGCCGTGTTGAACGACGGCGGGATCGCCGCCGAGGGCACCGCCGACGAACTGAAGCGGCTCGTCCCCGGCGGTCACGTCCGGCTCCGCTTCACCGACCCGGGCGCCTACCGGTCCGCCGCGGTCGCCCTGCGCGAGGTCACCAGGGACGACGAGGCGCTGGCGCTGCAGATCCCCAGCGACGGCAGCCAGCGCGAACTGCGCTCCATCCTCGACTGGCTGGACACGGCCGGCGTCGAGGCCGACGAACTGACCGTGCACACCCCCGACCTCGACGACGTGTTCTTCGCCCTCACCGGCGGAGCCAAGGTTCCCAACCAGCCCCAGGTTCCCAACCAGCCCAAGGAGACCCTCCGATGAGCACTGTCCAGCTTCCCGCCCGCCCGTCCCGCTTCTCCCTCGCCGTCCGCGACTCCACCACGATGCTGCGCCGCAACCTGCTGCACGTACGGCGCTACCCGTCCATGACCCTGAACCTGCTGCTCACACCGATCATGCTGCTGCTGCTCTTCGTCTACATCTTCGGATCCGCGATGAGCGCGGGCATCGGCGACGGCGGCGGGGGCCGTTCCGCCTACATCGCCTACATCGTTCCGGGCCTGCTGGTGATGACCGTCGGCAGCACCGTGATCGGGGCCGCGATCTCCGTCTCCATGGACATGAACGAGGGGCTCGTCGCCCGCTTCCGCACCATGGCCGTCTACCGCGGGTCGGTGCTCGTCGGGCACGTCCTCGGCACCGTGCTCCAGGTGCTCGCCAGCCTGGTCCTCGTCGGCCTGGTCGCCGTGGCCATCGGCTTCCGGTCCACGGACGCCACGGCCCTGGAATGGCTCGCGGCGTTCGGACTGCTCGCGCTGTTCTCCCTGGCGCTCACCTGGATCGCAGTCGGGATGGGCATGGCCAGCCCGAACCCAGAGGCCGCCAGCAACATGGCGACGCCGCTGATCCTCCTCCCGCTCATCTCCAGCGCCTTCACCCCGGCCGACACCATGCCGGGCTGGTTCCAGCCGATCGCCGAGTACCAGCCCTTCACCCCGGCCATCGAGACCCTCCGCGGACTCCTCCTCGGCACCGAGATCGGCAACAACGGCTGGATGGCGGTCACCTGGTGCGTCGGCCTGACCGTCCTGGGCTACCGCTGGTCGATGGCCCAGTTCAACCGTGACCCGAAGTAGGACCCGAAGTAGTCGCCATGACGGCGCGGGCAGCCTCCCGCAACTCGTCCCGCCCCAGGGCGGCGTACTCCGACACCGCGTCGGCGTACGCCGCCCTGGCCCCGTTCCCGGCCGCCTCGACTGCTTTGTGCGCGCGGTCCGTCGACATCGTCGGCTGGTAGTCGCGCAGCACCCGCAGCCGTTCCGCCAGCGCGATCATCCGTACGGAGGTGGAGGCGTCGTCGCCGGACGTGAGCCCCGCCATGCCGAGGGCGTACAGCGCCGTCCCGAGCATCGGGAGCTCCATGGGCCGAGGCGGGCCGGAGAACAGGGTCCGCAGCCCCTGCCGCAGCCGGTCGACCAGCTCCGCGACCAGTTCGAGACGGTCGGCGTGGGCGTGCGCCGTCACCGCCGTCGACTGGATCTGCAGCGACCACCGGTCGAGGAACGGATCGCCGTCGTACATCGCGCCGGCACCGATCACCCCCTCCACAGCGCCGCGCCACAGGCCGAGCCCGACCTCCGTCAGCCCACGGGCCAGAGCGAGTTCGGCGCGCCCGCCCAGGTCGGAGCTCTCGGCGTCGTCCGTCCGCAAGGCGTTGACGTCCTCGGCCTGCCGCAGCCAGTACTCGGCCTCGTCGGGATCGCCGCGCTGCAGACAGGCGAGAGCGAGACCCCCTCGGACGCCGATCGAGTCGTGCTCGTCGCCGAGCCGCGGCAGCGCCGCGAGCGCCACCCTGAGATGCGTGTACGCGTCCTCGCCCCGCTCCGTCTGCAAGCACAGCTCGCTCAGCCGGGCATGACCCAGGACCTGCAGGAACGGGTTGTCGACCGGCGCCAGCGCGGTGACGATCCGGCGAGCCGAGGCGAGCGCGCGGTCGATGTCGTGCTCGTACTCCCAGACATAGGTGGCGACGCACTCGGCGATACCGGCGAGCAACGGCTGGTCGCTGGCGCAGAGTTCCCGCAGCACGTCGTAGTCGGGCGCCACCATTTCGGGGATCGCCCTCAGTACCACCGCGACGGCCCGCGCCAACGTGTCCGGCGGGGCCGACGGCAGCCGTCGGAGAGTGACCAACTGGCGTACGGCGACGGGGCCGTAGCCCATGAACAGGCTCGCCGTGGACAACACCGCGGCGGCGCGGGCGACTTCGACGTATTCCGGCTCGGGGTGGTAGTGCGACAGCGGCGGCCCGGTGTCCACGGCGAGGGCGGCGAGGCGGCGATAGCTGGAGCCGGTGGACCACAGGGCGGTGAGGACGGCGGTGAGGGCGGCGATGGTCGGGTTGTCCGTACGGGCCAGGGCGTACCGGAGGGCCAGTACGAGGTTGTCCTGCTCGGCCCTGATCCGCTCCCCGGAGGCCAGCGGCTCCGAGCCGAAGTACCAGTCGTGGTACGCCACCCCGAACTCCCGCGCCCAGCTGAGGAATCGGCCGACGGCCTCCTCTTCCTCGCCCGCCTCCGCCCGCCGGGCCGCACTGAACTCCCGTACGGTCTCCAGCATCCGGAACCGCACGCCGGTCGAGGTGTCGGCGACGGTGAGCAGCGACTGGTCGGCCAACTGCTCGAGGAGCAACAGCGCGTCCGCGCCCAGCACTTGCTCCGCCGTCTCGCCCGAGAAGCCGCCGGGGAACACGGACAGCAGGCGCAGCGCGGCCCTGGCCTCCCCGTCGAGGAGGTTCCAGCTCCAGTCCACGACCGCGTGCAGCGTGCGGTGCCGCTCCGGCACGTCCCGTGCCCCGCCGCGCAGCAGCGCGAACCGGTCGCCGAGCCGGCGTGCGATCTCCGGCACCGACAGCACCCGTACCCGCGCCGCCGCCAACTCCACGGCGAGCGGCAGCCCGTCGAGGTGACGGCACAGCCCGGCCACCGCGTCCGCCGGCAGCTCCACACCGGGCCGGGCGGCACGGGCCCGCTGGGTGAACAGCTCGATGGAGGTGGCGAGTTGGAGCTCCGGAAGCGCGTACACCGCTTCCGACGTGAGACCGAGCGGGGCCCGGCTGGTGGCGAGCACGCGCAGGTCCTTCGAGGCCGAGACCAGGGCCCGTACGAGGTCGGCGGTGCCCCGGACGACCTGCTCGCAGTTGTCCAGGACGAGGAGCGCGGGCCCGGACCCGAACACGCCGAGGATGCCGGACACCGGGTCGTGGCCGCTCGCGGCGCCGGGCCGCCCCTCGCCCGCGCCGAGCGCGGAGGCCACCTCGGCGGCCACGTCCTTGTCCTCGGTGACACCGGCGAGCGGCACGAAGTACACCACGCGCTGCTCGGCGCGGCGGCTGACGGCATGCGCGAGCCGCGTCTTGCCGAGCCCGCCGGGCCCGGCGACGGTGACGGCACGGGAGGTACGCAGCAACCGCTCGACCTCCGCGATGTCCTCGTCCCGCCCGAGCAGCGGATTCGGCTCGTGCGGCACCCCGTGCCGGACGGCGGGCGCCTCGCCGGACAGCAACTCCTGCTGTACGAGCTTGAGTTGCGGCCCAGGATCCGTACCGAGCCCGTCCCGCAGCTCCCTCCGGTACGCCTCGTACCGGGTCAGCGCGGCGGACGGCCCGGCCGACGCCGCCTCGGCGCGCAGCAGTTCGGCGAGCACCTCCTCGTCGCGCGGGTGCTCGGCGAAGAGAGCGGCCAGCGGCCCGGCGGCCTCCGCACGCCGCCCCAGCCGGGCGAGCGCGAGGGCCCGCGCACGGACGAGGGTGCCGCGTACGGGGGCACGCTCGGCGCGCAACGCGGCCACGGGGTCGTCGGTGTCACGGTGCCGGTCAGACGTGCCCTCCCACAGCGCCAGCCCGGCCTCGGCGGCGGCCAGCGCCCCCGCGTGATCCCCGGCCCTGGACCGCTCCGCGCTCGCGGCGGCGTGCAGGAGCAGGGCGGAACTGTCGACCTGCTCCTCGGCGAGGGCGAGCCGGTATCCGGTCGGCGTGCTGGTGAGGACGTCGGCACCGAGCTGCGCCCGCGCCCTGGACACGAGAACCTGCAGCGCCTTGCCCGGCCGCTCCGGCAACTCGTCCGGCGGCCACAGCCCTTCGACGAGCCGCTCGATGCTGCAGCCGGTGCGCAGATCGCCGGCGAGCAGCGCGAGTAGGGCGCGCAGACGGGGCGCGGTGACCTCCTGCCCGCGACAGGCGACACGCGGGAGGAGGGTCAGGTCGGTGGGCATGCGTGCAGCGTAGCCAAGGGGTTGGCTACTGGAACGGGCGCCGGTGGGCCGAACTCGGGCTGGACGAGAGGCTGTCGGGGCTACGCGGCTCCGGTGAACAGGTTGATCAGGCCGTGGGGGGTGTCGTCGCCGTAGAGCAGCTCGTGGAGCTGGTTGCCGTCGGCGGCGGCTGTGGCGCTACGGGGGAACATGGCCTCCTCGTACTCGGTGAGCGCGGTCTCGATGTCGTCGGGGTGGGTGGCGATGGCCCTGGCGAGTTCGGCGCCGTCGTGCATGGCCAGGTTGGCGCCCTCGCCGTTCGGGAGCGCGAGGTGAGCGGCGTCGCCGATCAGGGTCACGCCCGGCACCCGGTTCCACCGGTGGTCGACGGGCAGGGCGTGGAGGACGCGCAGGACGGGGGCGGTCTCGCCGTCGGTGAGCAGTGTGGTGAGTTCCGGTGCCCAGCCGTCGAACTCCTGCGCGATCCGGGCTATGGCCGTGGCGGGGTCGGTGAAGTCGATGCCGGCGAACCACTCCTGCGGCCGGGTGAGCATCACATACGTGTGCAGGGTGCCGCCGCTCTCCCGGTGGGCTCCGAGGCCCATCCCCGGCGCGAGCGCGTACAGCGCCCCGCCGCCGACCGTCTTCGCGTGCGCCGGGTGCCGGGTGTCGCTGTCGATCAGGTAGGTCTCGATGAATGACATGCCGACGTACTCGGGTGTCGCGTCGGAGAGCAGCGGCCGGACGCGGGACCAGGCGCCGTCCGCGCCGACGAGCAGGCCCGTGGTGAGGGTGGTGCCGTCGGCGAAGGTCACCTCGTGGCGGCCGTCGCCGAGGGTACGGGTGCCGCTGACCTTCTGCCCCCAGCGGACGGTGCCCGCCGGGAGCGAGTCGAGCAGCAGCTGTCGTAGCGCGCCGCGCTGCACCTCGGGGCGTCCACCCGTGCCGTCGTCGTCCTGTTCGAACAGGACGGTGCCGTCCCGTTCGAGGATCCGTGTCGCCTCGCGGCCCTCCAGGACGAGGCCGCGGAACTCGTCGTACAGGCCGGCGGCCTTGAGGGCGCGCTGCCCGTCGTGCTCGTGGATGTCGAGCATCCCGCCCTGCGCGCGGGCGGTCGCGGAGGGCTCGGCCTCGTAGACCGTCGCCGGGATGCCGTGAACGTGGAGGACTCGGGCGAGGGTGAGTCCGCCGAGTCCGGCGCCGATGATCGTGACGTGGGTGGTGGTCATGGTGGGCTCCGTAAGTTGTTGAGTGGCTTGCCGCCCGGGTGGACGGTCGGTCGGGGCTTCTGGAACGCCGTTCCAGTGCGCTCAGGTGTCAGCCTGGAACGTCGTTCCAGAGTTGTCAAGATGGAACGGCGTTCCAGGTGTGTGTCAGGATGGCCGCATGGCTGAAACGAGGACGCGTCGCCCGGAGCGACGGGAGGAACCGCTCTCCCGGGAGCGCATCGTCGAGGCGGCGATCGCACTTCTCGACGAGACCGGTGAGGGCGGACTCACGTTCCGCGCGCTGGCCCGACGGCTCGCCACGGGGCCCGGCGCGATCTACTGGCACGTCACTGGCAAGGACGAGCTGCTCGCAGCCGCCACCGACGCCGTCGTCACCGACGCCATGGTCGATGCCGAAGCCACCGCCGCCACCCCCGGCTCGTCACCGGTGGAGGCGGTTCGGGCCCTCGCGGTCGGCGTGTTCGACGCGATCGACGTCCACCCGTGGATCGGCACGCAACTCGCCCGCGCACCGGCCCAGTCGCCGCTGCTACGGGTCTTCGAGCACCTAGGGCGCCAGGTCCAGGCGCTCGGGGTGCCCCACGCCGCCCAGTTCACGGCCGCGTCCGCGCTGCTGAACTACATCCTCGGCGTGGGCGGCCAGAACGCGGCCAACGCGCGCCATCACCGGCCGGGCGACACCCGGACCGAGTTCCTGGGCACGGTCTCGGACTCCTGGGCGAACCTCGACCCCGAGGAGTACGCGTTCACGCGTGGCGTCGCGGAGCAGCTACGGGATCACGATGACCGGGAGGAGTTCCTGGCGGGGATCGACCTGATCGTCGCGGGGATCATCGGAACCTACGGGATCACCGCGCGGCCGTGAACTCCCGCCAGGCGGAATTTCTTGACCCTGAGACCCTACGTGTGTCGTAGTGTCGAAGAATGCTGTTCGCCACGCCTTCCCTCACCCCGGACGACCGTCGTGTAGTCGACGAGATCGAGGCGCTCCGGTCCGAGTTCCGTCACCGGCCCGCTCAGCCCCGCCGCTGGGAGGGGCAGCTCCGCCGGTCGCTCACTGCGGCCGCCGTTCGAGGCTCGACCCGTATCGAGGGCTACACGATCAGCTCCGAGGACGCCGAGACCCTGATCGCCGGCGGGGACATCTCCCCCGAGACCGACGAGGCCACTCGTAACGCCGTCATCGGTTATCGCGACGCCCTCACCTACATCCAGCACGCTGCGGACTTCCAGGTCTTCGCCTGGGACCACACGCTGCTTTCGGCCCTGCACTTCATGATGGCCAGGGGCGTCGACCGGGATGTGCGCCCCGGCGAGTACCGCACCAGCGGGGTATGGGTCTCCGGCGGCCCGAACCGTCCGCCGGTCTACACCGCCCCGGAACCCGAGCGCGTACCCGCTCTCATGGACGAGCTCGTCCACTGGCTTGCCGAAGGTGACCTCGAGGCTCCGGCCCTCGTACGTGCCTCCATGGCCCACTTCAACCTCGTCTGCATCCACCCCTGGCGTGACGGCAACGGCCGGATGTCCCGTGCCGTGCACACCCTCGTCCTGGCGCGCGAGGGCATCCTCGCCCCCGAGTTCTCCAGCATCGAGGAGTGGCTCGGCGCGGACGACTTCAACACCCTTGAGTACTACGGCGCCCTACGCACTGTCCAAGGCGGCTCCTGGCAGCCGGAGCGTGATGCCGCCTCCTGGATCAGGTTCTGCCTCACCGCCCACCACCTCCAGGCCCAGGAGGTGCAGCGCCGTTTCGAAGCGGCGTCCCGGGTCTGGTTCCGCCTGGAGCGCCTCGCCGAGCAGCACCGGCTCGGCGAACGCACCGTCTCCGCCCTGTACGCCGCCGCCGAAGGGCACCTGCGGCGCACCACCTACCAGGCCGAGGAAGCCCTCACCCGCGACCAGGCCCTGGCCGACCTCCGCACTCTGCGCCGCCTGGACCTCATCGAGTCTGTCGGCCACGCCCGCACCCAGAGGTACATCGGAGGCACTGCTCTCCGAAAGATCCGTGCCGAGGTGCATGCGGAGGTCCATGCGGATCTGTACCGCGAGCCGTACGGTCAGCCGTGAGAGGCGGATCTGATCAGGCGCATACCAGTCAGGGCGCCCGATTCACCGAGCGGTGGTGAACGCCCGCCAGGCGGTGGGGGAGAGGCGGAGTATGGGGGCGTCGGGCGGAGTCTTGGAGTCGCGGACGGCGACGACGCCGGGAAGGTTGCGGGCTACTTCGACGCACTCCTGTGCCAGTTGGCTGTAGCTGGACTTCACGAAGTCGAACTTGGGCACGGTCACTTTTCCTTGCGTAGGTCGCCGATGAGCGCGATGGAATCGTGGGGGGTCAGGCTGAGGCGGGACGTGCTGTCGAAGGCTGCGACATAGAGGTTGCTCTCCTCCTCGTTCTCCGCCCACACCATGCCCTTCATGGTGTCGCTCTGGACCACGTCCAACGCCTCGTTCTCCATGAAGGAGAGGATGCAGAACGCGCCGGAGATGCAGGGATGCGCGCCGGCCCGGAACGGCAGCACCTGCAGACATACGTTCGGCAGCTCGGCGACTTCTAGGAGGCGTTCCAGTTGGGCGCGCATGACGGAGGCGCCGCCGATCTGCTGATGCAGCGCCGCTTCCCAGATCACCGCGTGCATCTGGATGGGACGTTCACCGACCAGCCGTTCCTGGCGCTTACGCCTGACCTCGACCCACTGCTCGACATCGAACGGAGCTCCCCAAGTGCTGCTTTCGTCAGTGGCCAGAGCCCGCGTGTAATCGGAAGTCTGGAACAGCCCTGGGATCAGCGAGGACTGCCAGTTACGCATGCGCTCGGCGACGTCTTCCATCCCGAGGTACTCGGCTGTGGAACCACTGTCGACGGTGTTGCGCCACCAGCCCCTCGCCTTGCGCCGCTCGCGGTCCAGGTGGGCCAACTCCAGTAGCCGGGCAAGGGCCATGGGGTCCGCCAGCCCGTAGAACTCGCACAGCACCCGGATGTCCGGGTCGCGCATCGGCACCCAGCCGCGCTCCATCTTCACGATCTTGGTACCGGTCGCATTGATGGACTCGGCGGCCTGCTGCTGGGTCTTGCCTGCAGCGTCGCGCAGACGCAGCAACTCCCCACCTAGCTTGCGCGCCAGGACGGTTGACACCTGTCCCTGTCGCGGCTGAGTCGATCTCGTCACGGCCACAGTGTGTCTCACCGCCGTTACCCAGTCGAATGGCTTCCCTCTTTCAGGAAGAACTTCCTCAGTTCGATTGTGCTGAGAGTGCAAGCGTGGCTACCTTCGGTGCTCACCGATCGCCCCAAGCACTCGGAGGTGCCCCCATGCCCGACGAACCCCTCCTCCACGAAGACCGCCTCAACTACACCCCCGTAACCCGCAGCGTCCCCCTCGCCCGGCACCGCACCGCTCGACTGGTCATCGAATGGGGGCACCCGGAGCTGGCCGGGGACGCCGCCCTCGTCGTCTCGGAGTTGATGACCAACGCGCTGCTCCACGGAAGCCTCCGGGGACGCCTCATCCGGGTACGTCTCGCCGTCACAGCCGCCGCGCTGCGCGTCGAGGTCAGTGATCCGCGTGCCGAGCGGATGCCCTGCCCTCGTGAGGTGACCGACGACGACCAGTTCGGGCGGGGCTTGTTGCTGGTCGGGGCGCTGGCCGAGCAGTGGGGGGTGGGGCCCCGGGACGGGGTGGGGAAGACGGTCTGGGCGGAGTGGGGGCTGGCCGCTGCCTCGTGTGATGCCGTTGCGCTCATCGGCGTCAAGAAGTGATGGGAATGGCGTTAGCGTGGGCGTGTGCCGGAACGCGGCTCGACGAGTGGAAGGGGCGGCCGATGACCATGCCGTACACGCATCGGGATGGGGACGGTCCGCTCATTCCCCGGCCCGAGCTGACGTTGCCCGACCTGCGGCAGGCTGTCGCCACCGTTGTGCCGTCCAGGCTGCCCGAGTTCTTCGAGGACCTGCAGAAGGCCTTCGTACGCGCCGGGGACGAGGACAGCGTCGTGCCGATCCGGATGTTCTACCGGACGTGGGGCGTCGTGGTCGAGATCGAGAGACACCCCGAGACCGCGCGCCGACTGCACGCCGCCGAGCAGGCGATCAGCAGCGCCGATCCTGACGTACGGGAGCGGGCGATCCAGGAGGCCGGCGAGATCGTACGGGCGGCTCACCGCGAGGTCGCCGGTGGCTGACTGGCGCTGGAGTTGTTCCAGGGCGATGCACTTGGGTACGAGGGTCGGGCCGGCCGGTGCGACTCCGTGCCGCACCGGCCGAAGGCCCCTGCCACCAGCTGTTCCCTGACGGGACGGTCACCGTCGTGCGGGGCCGTCCCGTCAGGTTCCTCAGGGCCGTCAGTCCCGGCGGATCAGTTCCGGGTCGATACGGCGGCCCACCAGCGGCAACGAGCCCATCGCGGCGGTCGCCACCACGCCTGTGGTGGCGAGTATCCGACGAGCGCGCCAACAGCCAACTTGCGCATTTTTTGTCCCGTTTTTTGTTCACCCTGGGTTGGTCGTTGTGCTCCCAGGGCCGCCGACGAACCTAACAGGGGCTGCAGAGCGTGGACTTGGAATAAAGTTGCGGGTGGTTCGGTTTGGGGCGTTTTCGCTGATCACCTTTACCGGTGCATGACATTCCGGGTGCCGAAAGGCGCTTGATGTCCGTTTCGCGAGGCGCCGACGTCCCCAGGCACCCCTCGCCGCCACCCCGTTGCGGGCCCGAGCCAGGTCGTCCCAGGTGAGCTCGACGACGCCATGGCCCGTACGGCCCGCCTTGTGCTCGAACGGCACGGCGAGCAGGTTCGCCCGGCATGAGCCGGAGGGACGGGCCAAGGGCCCGCCCCCCGGGTGCGCGGCAACCAAGGGTCACTTCGGCGCAGAAGCCGTCATGGCGCAGACCGTGCCGTTGAGGGTGTACGAGCCCGGCGGAGCCGTGTTTCCGGTGTGGGTCGCCTGGAATCCGACGTCGACGGACGCACCTGGAGCGATCGTCGCGTTGTGGGCGACGTTCCTGGCCGTCACCTGGCCGGAGGCGGAGGAGTAGTCCGCGTTCCAGCCCGAGGTGACGGTCTGGCCGGCGGGCAGGGTGAAGACGAGGGACCAGCCGTCGATCGCGGTGGTGCCGGTATTGGCGATGGTGATGTTCGTCGTCAGCCCGGTGTTCCAGGCGGTGACGGTACTGGTGACCCGGCAGGTCGCCGTCCCCGGCGACGGGTCGGAGGTCCGGAACTGCGTGAAGAACTTCCACACCTCCGCCGGCAGCCAGGTCCGGGATCCGCTGTCACCCGCGGCCCCGTCCTGCGGAGCGGCGATGTGTCCCTCGTCGAAGGCGGCCCAGGCGACCGGGTGCCCGGCCGAGCAGCCCGAGTAGGTGGTGACCCGGTGCGTCAGGCTGCCCTGGGCGGGCTCCGGCGGGTTCTGGGCGGTGCAACCGTTGTTCCTGACGAACCTGTCCCGCAACGCCCGTCCACCGGAGATGCCGAGGACGTTGTCCCTGAGGCCGTGCACCCCGAGGTAGGCGATGGGCTGGGTACCGCCGCTGCATCCGCTGAGCTGCCCGCCGCTCTGGACCGCGACCGCCCGGAAGACCGTCGCCCGGGAGCAGGCGAGCGCGTACGACATGGCGGCGCCGTAGCTGAATCCCAGGGCGAAGCGCTGTGTCGTGTCGACGCACAGGTCCGTCTCGATGCGCCGGAGTATGTCGTCGACGAGGGTGACGTCCTCGCCGCCGCTGTTGGCCCAGCCGTTGTTGAGGCCCTGGGGAGCGACGAAGACGGCGCTGTTGTTCGCCAGTCGCTGGAGCCCGTAGTAGGCCCAGGTGCCCGTCTCCACGGTGCGGCCGGTGGCGACGTCGGTGGAGGTGCCGCCCAGCCAGTGGAGCCCGAGGACCAGCCGGTACGCGTGGTTGCGGTCATAGCCGTCCGGGACCCGCAGGATGAAGGTCCGGCTCTTGCCGCCGCTCTGGATCGTGTACGTTCCGCTCGTCAGCGTGGGGGCCTTGCCGCACCCCGCGGTCGGGGCGGCGAGCGAGGTGTTCGCGCCGTGAGTGCCGCTGCCCAGTGCCGTTCCTCCCGTGGTCAGGACGAGCAGCACCGCGAGCACGGCACCCCATAAGGGAAAACGTTTCCCTCTCATGTCGGATCTCCTTTCACAGTGCCGACGGGTGATCGCCCCGGGTTCGGAGAGGTACCCAACTCCCTCATGACCGGCTCCACTTCTGCCCTGCCCGGCCGTCGCAGGCCCACAGGACCAGCGGGGTGCCGTTGGCGGTGCCGGACCGGTCGGCGTCGAGGCACAGCCCCGCGTGGACGTTGCGGACCGACCCGTCGGAGCCGACGGTCCACTTCTGGTTGTCCTGGCCGTTGCAGGACCAGGTGATGACCCGGGTGCCGTTGGCGGTGCCCTGGTCGTAGGCGTCCAGGCACTTGTCGCCGAACACGCGGATCTCGCCGCCGGCCCATGTGGTCCACAGCTGGTTGGCGGCGGTGTGGCAGTCCCAGAGGAGTGCTGTGGCACCGGCGGCGGTGGAGGCGTTGTCCACGTCCAGGCAGCGGCCGGATCCGGTGCCGCGCAGACGCGAGGTGGTGGCGGCCAGCGGGCTGCCGCCGGTCACCTTGAACACGGCCACGCCGTGCGCCGGCACGCTCGCGGAGATCTGTCCCGACGTGCTCGACGTGCCGCCGGTCCACAGGTCCGTGAGGGTGAACGACCCTCCCGACAGGCCGACTTGTGCCGCTGTCGTGGTGACCGTCGCGGTGCTGCCGCCCCGGTTGAACAGGCCCACCGCGACCGAGCCGTCGGACAGGGGCTTGGCGAACACCTCGGTGTTGCCGTCGTCGCGCACCCTGCGCCCGCCGGCCCCCAGCGAATCCTGGTTCACCGCAAGCAGACGCGGGTTGCGCAGGATGGCGCTGACGTCGGCGGACATGGTGCGGATGTCGTTGCCGGCCATGAGCGGGGCACCCATCAGCGACCACAGGGCGAAGTGGGAGCGGGACTCGGTCAGTGACAGGCCGGGACGGCCCACGACCAGCATGTCCGGGTCGTTCCAGTGTCCGGGACCGGACTGCGCCGCCAGCGGCGCGGTGACGTCGAGGACGTTGCCGACGCCCATCGGATAGCTGTTGGTGTTGCCGTTCTGCCAGATGTCGAGCAGGTCCTCGGTCGTCCGCCACAGGTCGGCGACCTCGCCCCAGTTGTAGGTGGAGCCGGTGATGGCGTGGAAGCTGTTGGGGTTGATGCTGTAGACGATCGGCCGCCCGGTGGCGCGCAGGGCGTCGCGCATCAGCGTGAAGCGCGCGACCTGCTCATCGCGGGTACCGCTGGAGGAACACCAGTCGTACTTGAGGTAGTCGACGCCCCACGAGGCGAACGTGGTGGCGTCCTGGGCCTCGTGTCCCCTGCTGCCCGTCGACCCGGGATAGCCGCCGCTGGTCTGTGCGCAGGTGCGGTCGCCCGGCACCTGGTAGATGCCGAACTTGAGTCCCTTGCTGTGGATGTAGTCCCCGAGCGCCTTCATCCCACTCGGGAACTTGGTCGGGTTGGACCGCAGGTTGCCTGCCGCGTCGCGGTTCGGGTCGAACCAGCAGTCGTCGACCACCAGATACCGGTAGCCGACGTCGCGCATGCCCGAGGACACCATCGCGTCGGCGGCCTGGCGAACCTGTGCCTCCGTGACTCCGCACCCGAAGCTGTTCCAGCTGTTCCAGCCGAGTGGTGGCGTGAGTGCCGGGCTGCCGGGCGCCGCCGAGGCGGTGGAGTGGACGGAGGCCGTCACCGACGCGGTGACCGTCAGCACGATGGTCGCGAGGAGGCGGAGCAGTCGTCCGCCTGACCGTCTGGGCACCAAGGGCTCCTTCACGGAAGGGCGTCATGGGCGGTGACACGAAGATCAATGTCACGCGCATGACACTGGACAGCAGAAGAGATGGGCGTTCGAAATTTCGTGAACCATTCGGAAACTAGGGCCCCACGGATACTAGGGAGGTCATCGAACATGTCAACACCCATCACCGCACTGCCTCCATGATCCGGCCATAAAGGCTCGCCGAAGGTGGCGCATCCACACCATACGGACAGCTGGCCTGCGATGACATGGGATCAAATATCTTCGAATGTTTCGAAGTAGATGACGATTCATGCGAGAAGTATTGACGTGATTCACCGGCCCCCTATCATCCAAATTGCTCGACAAGCCGATCCGCGTTCGATATCTCGTATACAGAGCAGTCGCTCCGAGCGAACCAGCAGGGCACCTCCGGACAACGCCATCCATCAACGGCTGGGCCACAGAAGGAGAACGCCACCCGTGCAAATGTCATGGACCCATCACGCCCTGTCCCGTCGCCGCGCACTGACGGCAGCCACCGGCCTGGCCGTCGGCTCCCTGCTCCCTCCGTCAGCGGTCCCCGGCACCGCCCCCACCCAGGGGCCGGCCCTCGCCGCCGCGGCGACCTACGCGAACCCGGTGATCTGGCAGGACTTCGCGGACATCGACGTCATCCGCGTCGGTGACACCTTCTACGCCTCGGCCTCGACCATGCACTACTCGCCGGGCGCGCCCGTCCTGCGGTCGTACGACCTGGTCAACTGGGAGATCGCCGGTCACTCGGTGCCCGTGCTCGACTTCGGCGCCAAGTACGACCTGAACGGTGCCCGCGGCTACGTCCGGGGAATCTGGGCGTCGTCACTGGCCTACCGGCCGAGCAACAGGACGTTCTACTGGCTCGGCCAGATCGACTTCGCCAGGACGTACGTCTACACGGCCCCCGCCGCGGAGGGTCCGTGGAACAGGCTGACGACGATCGGCACGCCCTACTACGACGCGGGGCTGCTCGTCGACACCGACGACACCCTCTACGTGGCGTACGGGAACAGCACGATCAGCGTGGCCCAGCTCTCGCCCGACGGCCGCAACCAGGTCCGTACCCAGCAGGTGTTCACCACTCCGTCGAGCGTGGGCACCCTGGAGGGCTCCCGCTTCTACAAGATCAACGGGCAGTACTACATCTTCGTGACCCGCCCCGCGAACGGCCAGTACATCCTGAAGTCGTCGAGCGGCCCCTTCGGCCCGTACACGATGCGGCAGGTCCTGCTCGACCTGCGCGGGCCGATCCCAGGCGGTGGCGTCCCGCACCAGGGCGGGCTGGTGCAGACGCAGAACGGCGCCTGGTACTACCTGGCCTTCGTCGACGCGTACCCCGGTGGCCGGATGCCCGCCCTCGCGCCGGTCACCTGGACCGCGGACGGCTGGCCGGTCGTGCAGCTCGTCAACGGCGCGTGGGGCACCACGTATCCCAGCCCGGCCGTGCCCCCTCCGCCCCGGCAGGTCACCCCCATGACCGGCGTCGACACCTTCGACGGCACAGCCCTCAAGCCGAGATGGGAGTGGAACCACAACCCGGACAACACCAAGTGGTCGGTGAACAACGGCCTGACCCTGCGGACCGCGACGGTCACAGGCGACCTCTACTGGGCCCGCAACACCCTCACCCACCGGATCCAGGGCCCCACCTCCACCGCCACCGTCCAGCTCGACTTCTCGGCGATGCGCGACGGCGACCGGGCCGGACTCGCACTGCTGCGTGACTCCTCCGCCTGGATCGGCGTCAGGCGCGACGGCGGCACGACCCGAGTCGTGATGGTCAACGGGCTGACCATGGACGGCAGTTGGAACACCACCAACGTAGGCACCGAGGTCGCCGGCGCGCCGGTCTCGGGCAGCCGCGTCTGGCTGCGCGCGAGCGCGGACATCCGTCCCGGCACCGGACGCCCCGGAACCTTCTCGTACAGCACCGACGGCACCACGTTCACCCGCCTCGGACCCACCTTCTCGCTGGGCAACGACTGGCGGTTCTTCATGGGCTACCGATTCGCCCTCTTCAACCACGCCACCCAGGCGCTCGGCGGCGCGGTCCGCTGCACACGGTTCGAGCTGGCCACGCCCTGAGCGGTTCCACCGATCGCACCACTCAACCCCCCATCCCGACAGGAGAAACATGAACCCGCTGAAACGGCTCGGCCATCGCCGAGCCTCGGTCCTGGGCCTGCTGGCCGCGACCGTACTGGCGACACCCGGGGCCGCGATCGGCGCGGCGGGCACCATAGCCGCTCCCGCCACGCCCGCCGCACCCGCCGCGCCCGACGCCGTTCGGGCCTCCACCCTGGGCGCCCAGGCGGCCCAGTCCGGACGGTACTTCGGAACGGCCGTGGCCGCGGGCCGGCTCGGCGACCGTACGTACACCGGCATCCTGGACCGTGAGTTCAACATGGTCACGCCCGAGAACGAGATGAAGTGGGACGCCACCGAGCCGTCCCGCGGCTCGTTCAACTTCGGCCCCGGCGACCAGATCGTCAACCGCGCGCTGTCCCACGGTCAGCGCATGCGTGGCCACACCCTGGTGTGGCACTCCCAACTGCCCGGCTGGGTCAGCTCCATCCGGGACGCGAACACCCTGCGATCCGTGATGAACAACCACATCAGGACGGTGGCGAACCACTACAAGGGCAAGATCTACACCTGGGACGTGGTGAACGAGGCGTTCGCCGACGGCGGCAGCGGCCAGCTCCGCAGCTCGGTCTTCCGGGACGTGCTGGGCAACGGCTTCCTGGAGGAGGCGTTCCGCACGGCCCGGGCGGCCGACCCAGGGGCCAAGCTCTGCTACAACGACTACAGCATCGACGACTGGAACGCCGCCAAGACCCAGGGCGTCTACCGCATGGTGCGCGACTTCAAGTCACGCGGCGTACCCATCGACTGCGTCGGCCTCCAGGCCCACTTGGGCGCCGGCGGTCCCCCTGGCAGCTTCCAGACGACGATCTCGAGCTTCGCCGCACTCGGCGTGGACGTCCAGATCACCGAACTGGACATCGCGCAGGCGTCGCCGAACGCGTACGCGAACACGGTCAGGGCCTGTATGAACGTGGCGCGCTGCACCGGCATCACGGTCTGGGGCATCCGCGACAGCGACTCCTGGCGAAGCAACGAGAACCCGCTGCTGTTCGACCGTAACGGCAACAAGAAGTCGGCGTACAACTCGGCGCTGACGGCGATGGGCGGCACCCCTGCCACGACCCGCGGCGCCGCCGACGCCACCGCCCTGCCCAACCGGTACTCGTGGAGCTCCAGCGGCGCCATGATCGGGCCGAAGTCCGACGCGACGCACAACATCGCGGGCCTCAAGGACCCGACGGTCGTCCAGTACAACGGCAAGTACCACGTGTTCGCCAGTACCGCGAGCCGCTCCGGCTACAACCTGGTCTACCTGAACTTCAGCGACTGGTCCCAGGCCGGCTCGGCCACCCACCACTACCTGGACCGCACCGCCATCGGGACCGGTTACCGGGCCGCGCCGCAGGTCTTCTACAACGCGCCGCAACGCCTGTGGTACCTCGTCTACCAGACCGGCAACGCCTCGTACTCCACCAACCCCGACATCAGCAACCCCAACGGGTGGAGCGCCCCGCGCAACTTCTACGCGTCGATGCCGGACATCATCCGGCAGAACATCGGCAGGGGCTTCTGGGTCGACATGTGGGTGATCTGCGACAGCGCCAACTGCTACCTGTTCTCCTCCGACGACAACGGTCACCTCTACCGCTCGCAGACGACCGTCGGCCAGTTCCCGAACGGATTCACGAACACCGTCATCGCACTGCAGGACTCCAAGAACGCGTTGTTCGAAGCGAGCAACGTCTACAAGGTGCAGGGCAGCAACCAGTACCTGCTCCTCGTCGAGGCCATCGGTTCCGACGGGCGGCGCTACTTCCGTTCCTGGACCGCCTCGAATCTCGGCGGCTCCTGGACACAGCTCGCCGCGTCCGAGGGCAATCCCTTCGCCCGGGCGAACAACGTCAGCTTCCCCGCGGGCGCCTGGACCCGGGACGTCAGCCACGGCGAGATGATCCGCGCGGGCTACGACCAGACACTCACCATCCCCTCCTGCCGGCTCCAGTACCTCTACCAGGGCCTGAACCCCAACGCGGGCGGCGACTACGACCTCCTCCCGTGGCGGCTCGGCCTCCTGACCCAGACCAACTCGACCTGCTGACCGACCGAGCAGCGGGGAGCGCTTCCGACGGGAGCGCTCCCCGTCAGGGGGCCGCGGCGCCGGGTGCCGTCGTGGACGGTGGGCCGGCGCCGGGTTCGTACGGCGGGGGAAGGCCGGGAAGGTTACCTGACGTCGACGTAGTCGGCGGCCGACGTCGAGGCGGCGGTGCTGAGGTTTGTCGCGAAGGTGAAGCGGTAGTAGCCGTCCGCCGTGGCCTTGACGACGGTCCTGAGCGTGCCGCCGGTGCCGCTGGTGAGCGTCTTGAGGGTGGTGTAGGTGTTGCTGCCCTTCTTGCGGTACTGCAGCAGCACCTTCTGGCCCGGGAAGCTGGCGTACGTGCCGTCGTTCCAGTTGGCGCGCTTCAGCTTGCCCGCGACGGTGATGTTCTTGTTCTTCGTCACCGGCTCCGGGGTGGCGTCAAGCGTCAGCTGGGACACCTTCTTGATCTTGGTGGTGGCGACGTTGTCGTTGTAACTGGCGTTCGCGTAGAGGTCGTAGCCGCCCAGGAAGAACTTCCAGACCCCGGCGACGCCGTTTTTCTTCAGGTCCGTGGCGGCGTTGACGTGGAAGACGGCGGTGCATCTGTAGGTGCCGGTCTGGGTGGTCGACTCCGTGCACTCGGGGTCGTCGTCCGTGCCCAGGGAGCCGGTGATGGTGTCCGTGTCGGAGCTGTCGGTGCCCTGCCACAGAAAGGCCTGCGTGAGCGCGACGCCGCTGTCGCTGGTGGCGGTGTACGTGACGGTGACGGCCTTCTTGGTCGTGACGCCGAGGACGATGTCCTTGCCGCCGTTGATGACCGCGTTCGAGAACTTCATGCTGCCCAGCGAGTCCTTCGGACGCACGGTCTCCGGGGCGAAGGAGCTGAGCTTCGCCGACGTGCCCGTACGCTCCGACGCCTGGGCGGCGGTTGCCGGAAGAGCGAGCGCGGACAGAACGACGGCACCGGAAAGAACGGTGGCCGAGACGTGATGACGCATACGGATCCCCCCATGAGAACGCGAGAGGCCTGCCCAAGTCTGCTCCCGGCCAGGCCCGTTGATGTGCATATCGTACGAACCTGACGCAACGTTCATGAAGATCCCTTGGGCAATAAGTGGGTAACGTGATTTAGGGGACGTGGGGGATGCGGGCGACGAGCGTCAGAAAACCTTCGGGCGGCCGTAGTTGGCGCGGACCGGCGCGGCTCGGCGCGGTCGGTGTGGGGGCGTGGCATGCTGCGATGTCGGGACTCGTACGGGCGTTCGGTGATCCGGGTGTGCAGGCTCCGGGTGGGGTGGGGGAGGCGGTCGGATGGAGCGCTCTGCGGAGGGCGGCCTTCCGCCTGTGCTGCCCAGCCTCAGCGCTCCGCGCTTCGTCGGGCGGGCGGCCGAACTGCACCGGCTGACCGAGGCGTTGGCCCGGCCGCCGGCCACCGTTCTCGTCGAGGGTGAGGCCGGGATCGGCAAGAGCCGGCTCCTTCAGGAGGTGCTGGACGAGCCCGGTGTCGCCGCTCGACGACCGCTGGCCGCCATGTGCCCGCCGTTCCGGGAGGCTCTGACCCTGGGCCCGGTCGTCGATGCCGCCCGTGATGCCCAACCTGATGTGGCCGAGCTGGTTCTCACTCCCCTCGCCGGGGTGCTGCGCCCGCTGTTCCCGGAGTGGGGGCAGGACCTGCCGCCGGCCCCCGAGACGCTGTCGGACGCGGGTGCCGCCCGGCACCGGCTCTTTCGCGCACTGGCCGAACTGCTGGACGCCATGGGCGTCGGCGTGCTGGTCCTGGAGGACGTCCACTGGGCCGACGAAGCCACCCTGGACTTCCTGCTGTTCCTCGCCTCCCGTCGGTCCCGCCGGATGAGCCTGGTGCTGACCTACCGCCCCGAGGACGTGCCGCCCGACTCCGCGCTGATGCGACTGACCTCCCGGCCCCCGCCCGGCACCGGGTACGTACGGATCCGCCTCGGCGCGCTGGACGTGCCGCAGACCGCCGAGCTGATGTCGTCGATGCTGGACGGGGAGCACGTCTCCGAGACGTTCGCGTCGTTCCTCCAGGAACGGACCGACGGTGTGCCGCTGGCGATCGAGGAGTCCGTACGGCTGCTGCGCGACCGGGCCGATCTGGTCCGGCGCGACGGCGAGTGGGTCCGCAGGACGCTGGCCGACATCGCTGTGCCGCCCACCATCCGGGACGCCGTCGCCGAGCGCGCCTCGCGCCTCACCCCGGACGCGCAACGCGTGCTGCGGGCTGCCTCCGTACTGGCCGAGCCGGTCGGCCCGGCCGTCCTCGCGACGGTGAGCGGTCTCCCGGACAACGTTGCCGGGCAGGCCGTCGACGCCGCCGTACGCAGTGGACTGCTCGGCGAGGACCGGGCCGGCCGGGTCAGTTTCCGGCACGCCCTGGCGGCCCGCGCGGTCTACGACATGACGCCCGCGCCCGACCGCCGGGCCCTGCACCGAAGAGCGGCCCGCTCACTGCGGGCCCTGACACCGCAGCCGGTGTCCCGGCTCGCCCACCACTACCGGGAGGCGGGGGACACCGGGCGGTGGCGCGAGTACGCGGAACTGACCGCCGACCTCGCGCTGGCCTCCGGGGACCACCGCACCGCCGTAGGGTTGCTGCACGAGTTGCTCACCGGGAGCGAGCCGCCCGCCGCCTCGATGGCCCGGTGGGCACAGAAGATGCCGGTCCTCGCCTTCACCGGATTCGTCGGCCGCGGCGACCTGAGCCGCGCGCTGCGCAGGGTGCTGGACGGGGAGGCGCTCGCCCCGCACGACCGCGCGGCCGTCCGTATCCAGCTGGGGAGGATGCTGCTGCACGCGGGCGAGTACGCCGCCGGCGCGGCGGAACTGGAGAGAGCGATTCCGGATCTGGCCGACGAACCGTTCCAGGCGGCCTGGGCGATGAACACGCTCGGCAGCCCGCCGGGAACCCTGATGTCCGCCCGGGAGCACCGCCGTTGGCTGGACCGGGCGGCCGACGCGGCCCGGCTGCCGATGACGGCGGACCAGCGGCTGGCTCTCGTGGTGGATCGGGCAACTGCCCTGCTGGACATGGGCGATGAGGTCGGCTGGGCCGTGGCCGCGGAACTGCCCGACACCGCGGCAACCCCGGAAGGAATGATGCAGCTGGCCCGCAGCGGACTCAACATCGCCAACGCGGCCATGCGTTGGGGCCGCTACGACGAGGCCAGAGCACTGCTGACGACCGGGCTGGCCAGAGCCGAGGAACACCGGTACCAGCGGCTCCACGACATCATCCTGGTGACGCTGGTGCACCTGGACTGGTTCACCGGCGACTGGGACGGACTGGCCGAGCGAGCCGCCGCCCTGGCAGCGGTGGACGAGGAACCCCTGCTCCAACTGGATGCACTGCTGGTCACGGCCCTGCTGGACGGGGCGGTCGGCGGCAGCGCAGCGAACCCCGGCCCCGGCCCCGCGGCCGAAGGCGGGCTCGGGACCGTCGAGGAGCGGCTGCGCCTGGTGCTCGACGCGGGGCTGCGGCGCGGCGTCGTGGATGTGCCGCTGGAACCCGCGGCGGCGCTGGCGCGGATCCGGCTCGCCGAGGGGTCGGCCGCCAAGGCGTTGGAGCTGACGGAGGGGCCGGCCGACGTCGTGGCCCGCAAGGACATCTGGCTGTGGGCCACCGAGTTCGCACCGGTGCGAACCGGCGCGCTTCTCGCGGTCGAACGGCCGGACCAGGCACGGCAGTTCGTCGCGGACCTGGCCAAAGGACTCAGCGGCAGGAACCTGCCGGCAGCGGACGCCGCGCTGGAGACCTGCCGTGGAGTGCTGGCAGAGGGAGAGGGCCGCAGCGCCGAGGCAGCCGCCGCGTTCGGCCGGGCCGCCACCGCCTGGCAGCGCCTGCCCCGGCCGTACGAGGCACTGCTCGCCACCGAACGCCGGGCCGACTGCCTGCTGGTGGCGGGAGACAGGGACACCGGACTGGCCGAACTCGCCCGCGCACAGGCCGGGTTCGCGGCACTTGGAGCCCGGACGGACGCCGCCCGGGTGCACGCGGCGCGCCGTGCGGCCGGGGCGCCGGTACGCGAGGTGTGGCGCGGCGGGCGGCGCGGCTACGGTGACCAACTGTCCCCGCGTGAACTGGAAGTGGTCCGGCTGATGCTCACCGGACTGACCAACCCGGCCATCGCACGGGCGCTTTCCCGCTCCCCGAAGACCGTTGCCGCGCAACTGAACTCCGCGATGCGCAAGTACAAGGTGACCTCGCGTACCGCACTGGCGGTCAGCCTGACACAGGCCGGAATCACCCCGTCGGAAGGCCATGCCTCCGGCGAGGGCTCCGGCGAAGGCTCCGATCTTTAGGTCATCCGCCCCATCGCGAGGACACACGGCGGCCGTTGATACTCAGTGCGCGCAGGGCCCGCGAGCCCGCCTTCACCTGGACATGACCGGAGAGGCATCCATCCGTCGGATGAGCAGCACACCTCCTGAACCTGAACCTGAACCGAAGCCCGACGTGCCGCCCGCCGCATCGGGCGTACTTGCCGACGACACGACGGAAGACTCCGCGGAAGACCCCGCCTGTGGGGACGACATGTACAGCGGTTACGAACCTCTTTGATCCCGGCCCGACCGGTCCCTGAACGCGACGAAAAGGGTGCCCCTTGCTGTCCTCTCTGTCCGAAAGACGTGTGCGCGTCCGCGCGCCGCTCGCCCTCCTCATAGCCGGCTGTCTCGGTGCCGCGGCTCTCTCCGCGACACCACCGGCCACCGCCGCCGCGGCCACTCCTGGTCCCTCGGCCTCGTCATCGGACGCCGACCCCTCCCGTGCCTCCGACCTGCTCAACGCCGTGCCGCAGGACAACGTCCCGCAGAACTACGTCCCGGCGGGCTGCAACAACCCGAGCGTCGAGGAAGGCGTGGCCCAGTGCTTCGCCGACGTGGTCACTGACTCCGACCACATCGTCAAGCCGCAGGCGAGCGCGCCCCCTTCCCAGGCGCTGGGCCCGGCCGACATCCAGGCGGCGTACGGCCTTCCCGCCGGCGGCGAGGGCAGGACGGTGGCGATCGTCGACGCGTACGGCAACTCCCACGCCGAGGCCGACCTGGCCGAGTACCGCAAGCACTACGGGCTGCCCGAGTGCACCACCGCCAACGGCTGCTTCCGCAAGGTCGATCAGAACGGCGGCACGGACTACCCCGCCGACGACGCGGGCTGGGCGCTGGAGACCGCGCTCGACCTCGACGCCGTGTCCGCCGCCTGTCCGGCGTGCAACATCCTTCTCGTGCAGGGTGATTCGGCGAGCCTGGACGATCTGGGCACCGCGGTCGACACCGCCGTACGCCTGGGCGCCAAGTACGTCTCCAACTCCTACGGTCTGCCCGGCGAGGGCGCCTTGCAGACCGCGTACGACCACCACTACGAACATCCCGGTGTGGCCGTGGTCGCGTCCACCGGTGACACCGGCCATGTCCAGAACTGGCCCGCCACCAACCCCAACGTGGTGGCCGCCGGCGGCACCCGGCTGACCCGCGCCGCGGGCACCGAGCGCGGCTGGACGGAGTCCGCCTGGACCTCCGGCGGCTCGGGCTGCTCCCTGTACGAGGCCCAGCCCGTCTACCAGCGGGGGCTCGCCACCGGCTGCGACACCCGGGCGACGGCTGACATCTCCGCGGTCGCCGACCCCGCGACCGGCCTGGCCGTGTACGACACGGTGAGCAAGGACGGCTGGCTGCAGGTCGGCGGGACCAGCCTCTCCGCACCGCTGATCACGGCGATGTACGCGCTCGCGGGCACCCCCGTCGAGGACACCTACCCGGTGACCTACCCGTACATCAACGGCTCCGGGCTGACCGACGTCACCGAGGGGTCGAACGACGACTGCGGCACGGTGGGGTGCACCGCCGGTGCCGACTGGGACGGCCCGACCGGTCTCGGCACCCCGGCCGGCGTGTCCGCGCTGGCCTTCGGCGCCCACGGAACGCTGTCCGGACGAGTCACCGACAGCAGGTCAGGCGCCCCGCTCGCCGGTGCGGCGCTCACCATCTCCGAAGAAGCGGCAGGAGGAGCAGCGGCAGGAGCAGCAGGAGGAGGAGCGGCAGATGGCCGGGAGTACCGCGTCGTCACCGGCGCCGACGGGGCGTACAGCCTGCCCGTCGCGGTGGGCGACTACCGGATCACCGCCACCGACTTCGGCTACCGGGAGAACACCCGCTCCGGGGTGAGTGTCGCCGAGAACCGGAGCACCACCGCCGACCTGACCCTGGTGAAACTGCCCACCCGCACGCTGTCCGGCACCGTGAAGGACGGCAGCGGGCACGGCTGGCCCATGTACGCGAAGATCACCATCGACGGCTATCCGAACGGCGCCCTCTACACCGACCCCTACACCGGCAAGTACAGCGTGGAGCTTCCGGATCAGGCCACCTACGACGTCCACGTGGCCCCGGTCTACCCCGGCTACCTGAGCACCGACCTGAGCATCCCTGTGGGCAAGGCCGATGTACGTACCGACGTCGCGTCGGACGTGGACCTGACGGCCTGTGTCGCACCCGGCCACGCCTACCCGGCCGCGACCGGCTTCGAAGGCTGGACCGGCACCACTCCCGAGCACGGCTGGACGGTCGTCGATCACGGGACGGACGGCGCCGCCTGGGACTTCTCCGACAGCCTGCTGCCCAACTGGACAGGCGGAACCGGGAACTGGGCCACCGCCGACCCCTGGGGCAGAGGCGGTGTCCACGAGGACACCGAACTCGTCTCGCCCACCTTCAGCCTGGCGGGCCAGAGTTCACCCGTGCTCGGCTTCGACACCATCTACGCTCCCAGCAAGGACTCGGTGGCCGATGTCGACCTCAGCCTCGACTCGGGCGCGACGTGGACCACGGTGTGGCACCGGGACACGGCTGAGTTGCTGAGCCACGTCGAGGTCCCCCTGACCCGGGCGGCGAACGCGAAGAACGTGAAGGTGCGCTTCCACTACTCCGGCAGCGGCCTGTCGGTCTGGCAGCTCGACACCGTCACCGTCGGCTCCTGCGCGGCCGTGAGCGGAGGCATCGTCGCCGGACAGGTCGTCGACGGCAACACCGGCGCCGCCGTCACGCCCGCCACCGTCACCGACACCGCCGACCGCTACGCGACGGCGACGACCGTGGAGACCCCCGACGACCTGGCGCTGGCCGACGGCTACTACTGGATGTTCAGCGAGCCCACCGGACGTCACACCTACCGGACGGCCGCCGCGCGCTACACCACCTCGACCGGCACCGTCACGACGCGGCCGGACAAGGTCAACCGGTTCGACCGCACGCTCAAGGCGGGCCGCCTGGGGTTGAGTTCGGATGCTCTCTCCGTCAGTGAGTCACTGGGCGGATCGGGCAGCAGGAAGGTCACCTTCACCAACAAGGGGCAGGCCCCGCTGCACGTCAACCTCGGTGAGCAGAGCACCGGTTACACCTCGCCGACCGGCACCCCCACCACCACTTCGGACTCCTCGGCAGGAGCCCCGACGCGGAGAGTCAAGGGCAACTACACACCCGGACCCATGAGTTCCACCTCCAAGGCCCCGAAGAGCACGTCGAGCTACGCGCCGTCGGCCACAACTACGACATCCGCATCGACCGGCCCCTGGACCGGCATCGCCGACTACCCCGCGCCCGTCATGGACAACGCGGTGGGCACCTACCAGGGCAAGGTCTACTCCGTCGGCGGGATCACCGGTCTCTTCGGTGGGGAGTTCCTCAGCCGCGGCTATGTGCACGACCCGTCCACCGACGCCTGGACGCCCATCGCCGACCTCCCCGAGGCTCTGGAGTCACCGGGCGGGGCGTTCGTCAACGGGACCATGTACGTCGTCGGCGGCTGGAGCGGGGGCGGCGGCGCCCGCGCCACGCTCTACGCCTACCACCCCACCACCGACACCTGGACCCGCCTCGCCGATCTGCCCCAGGCCGTCGGCATGCCGAACGTGACCGTCCTCGACGGCAGCCTGTACGTCATCGGAGGCTGCGGCGGATCCGGCTGCAACGACATGGTCAGCACCGTCTACCGCTACACCCCGGCCACGGACACCTGGACCCGCCGCGCCGACTACCCGTTCCCCATGATGCGCGCGGCCTGCGCGGGCATCACCGGCGAACTGGTCTGCGCCGGAGGCATCTCGGCCAGTACCGCCAGGGGAGAGACCTACCGCTACAGCCCCTCCGCCGACACCTGGACCCGCGCCGCCGACATGCCCGACCCGCGCTGGGGCGCCGTCGCCGGCGGGAACGACGGCAAGCTCCAGGCCGTCGGCGGCATCGCCGTACTGGACGCGGTCAACACCGTCGTCGAATACGACCCGGTGTCCAACACCTGGTCCAGCCTGCCCAACACCACCTCCACGGTCATCCGGGCCGGCGGCGGCTGCGGGATCCACCGCGTCGGCGGCATGACCACGACCTACGACGCCGTCACCTCGGCCGAGGTCCTGCCCGGGCACGACCAGTGCGACGGCGACGACGTCACCTGGCTGTCGGTGGACAAGACCTCGTTCGACCTCGCCCCCGGCCGCTCCACCACGGTCACCGTCCGCGCGGACGCCTCCGCCGTGACCACGGCCGGCACCTACACCGCCCGACTCACCTACAGCACCGACGCCCCGTACGCCGGAGCCTCGGTCGAGGTCAGCCTCAAGGTCACGATCCCGCGGACCTGGGGCCACCTCTCCGGAACGGTCACCGACAGGCGCACAGGAGCGCCGCTCGCCGGAGCCACCGTCCAGATCTGCCCGGCGGCACACGCCGGAGCGCCCGGCTGCGACCGCCGCACCCACACCGTACGCACGGTACGCACCGACTCCGACGGCCGCTACGACCTCTGGCTGGACGCCCGCCCGAGCCCCCTGCGGATCACCGCCTCGGCCGACGGCCACCGCCCGGCAACCAAGGAGGTGACCCTGCGGCCGGGCCGCGCCACCACGGCCGACCTGTCGCTGACCGCGATCTGACCCCACCGCTTGCCGCTCGCACCGCTCGCACCGCGCCCACCCGGAAACTCTGCCGGGTGGGCGCGGTGCGCGTCGGCACGTCCCTCCGGCGGTCGTCCTCAGCCCTTGACCGCCGAACTGGCGACGCCCTGGACGAACCAGCGCTGGAAGAACGCGAAGACGATCAGTACGGGCAGGACCAGGAGGACACCGAAGGCGAGCGTCTGGCCCCAGTCCGGGGGCAGTTGGGCCTGGAAGACGCTCATCTCCAGCGGGAGGGGGCGTACCGATGGGTCGGAGACCATCAGGACCGGCCAGAGGAAGGAGCCCCACTGGGTGAGGAACGTCAGGATCGCGACCGACGCGAAGGCCGGCTTCGACATCGGGACGACGATCGCGAAGAACGTGCGCCACGGGCCCGCCCCGTCGATGCGGGCGGCCTCCTCGATGCTCGGCGGGATCGAGCGGAAGAAGGTGTGGAACTGGTAGACCGAGAAGGCGTTGGCGACGAACGGGAGCGCCAGGATGTAGAGGGTGTTGCGCTGGTCGTTGAACATGTAGAAGAGCGGGACGGCCACCGACTCGAACGGGACCAGCATCAGGAGGAGTACGAGGGTGAACACCGCGTCCCGGCCCCGCCACTTCAGCCGTGAAAGCCCGTACGCCGCCATCGAGTTGACGAACAGGCCGCCGGTCACCACCACGAACGCCAGCAGCAGCGAGATGCCCATGAAGCGCCAGAAGTAGCCGGTGCTGTCGGAGTTGAGGCTGTCGAGGACCGCTGTGTAGTTGTCGAAGGACAGGTGGGTGGGCAGAAAGCCGGAGAGGCCGTTCAGTACCTCGTCGGACGGCTTGAGGCTGCCGATCAGCAGATAGAGGACCGGCAGCGTGAAGACGAACGCCAGCACGCTCAGCACGGCGTAGTCGAGGAAGCGGCGCAGGGGGGCGCGGGTCGGGCCCGTGGCGGTGTTCATGGTCGGCTCTCGTTCCTCACGTTCGCAGTCCTCAAGTCCTTGGTCCTCAACTCCGCTGCCCTCAGTCCTCGTTGTCGGCGCGGACCACTCGGCGCTGGACGAGGGTCAGGGCGACGACGATCAGGAAGAAGACGACGGTGATCGCGGCTGCCTGGCCGACGTTGTTCCGGTCGAAGGCCGTGGTGACGGCCTCGTACATCACGGTGCGGGTCGCGTCCTCGTCGAGGCCGCCGCCGCGCACGAGGACGTACACCTGGTCGAAGACCCGGAAGGAGAGCACCGAGGTGAGCATCGCGACGAAGACGAGCGTGCCACGGATGCCCGGCAGGGTGACGTGCCGGAACTGCTGCCAGAGGGTGGCGCGGTCCAGTCGGGCCGCCTCGTAGAGCTCGCCCGGGATCTGCTGGAGGCCGGCCAGCAGGATGACCATCTGGAAGCCGACGCCCTGCCAGACGGACAGCACGATGATCGAGGCCATCGCGGTGGCGGAGTCGCCGAGCCAGTCGAAGGCACCCCAGTTGCCGAAACTCACCGCGTGCAGCGCGGAGTTGAGCATGCCCTGGTCGCTGCGGGCCAGGATGAGCCGCCAGATCACGGCGACCAGCGCCATCGGGAAGACGACCGGCATGAAGAAGAGGGACCGGAAGACGCCGATCGCCCGCAGTTTCCGGTTGAGCAGGATGGCCAGCCCGAGCGCCAGGCCCGTCTGCACGGGTACGACGACCACGGCGAAGGTCAGGTTGTTCAGCAGGGCGCGCAGGAACGGGCCGGAGAGGTCCGGGTCGGTGAACAGCCGCCGGTACTGCTCCAGACCGAAGAACGACGGTGCGAGCGGCGAGCCGAGGCGGACGTTGTAGAAGGAGAGGACGACGGCGTAGACGAACGGGACGCCGACGAACGCGATGAGCCCGACGACGGCCGGGGCGGACATGAGCAGTCCGTGCAGCCAGTCGCGGTTCTTGCGGCCCGGCTGCGCTGATCGCGTCGATGATCGTGTCGACCGCGCGGGCTTCACGGATGTCACGGGTGTCGCGGTCGTCACGGACGGCTCCTGCTCCGGGCCGGGCGGTGGCGCGGCATGCGCGGGTTCCACGGGATTCACGGTGTGGGTCCTGTTCCCGGCGGGGCGGGCGCGGCTGCCGCGTCTGCCCCGGCCGACGGTCCTACGGGATCTTGTAACCGGCGTTGTCGGAGAAGTCCTGGTCGATGGCGCGGGCGGCCTTCTCCAGGGCGCTCTTGGGGTCGGCGCCGCCGTAGATGGAGTTCACGGCCTCGCTGAACTTCGACGTGATCACGGGGTAGCCGGCGGTCACCGGGCGGGTGACGGCGACGCAGGACTTGGTGATGTCGGTGTCGCCGCAGGGCTTGGCGAGCTGGTCGGCGTAGAGCTGGAGGGGGCCGCCCTGCTTGTAGAGGCTGCTCTTGGCGAGGGCCGTCCTGGTGGCGGGCACCGCTCCGTTGGCCGTCGTCATGGCGGAGACGTTGGTGTCGTCGAGGAGGGTGTCGATGAACGTACCGGCGGCCTTGGCGTTCTTGGAGTCGGCGCCGATGCCCCAGGCCCAGGAGCCCTGGCCGGTCTTGGGGCCGTTGCCGAAGTCGGGCAGCGGCAGCACGACGAGGTCGTTGCCGAGGGCCTCGCTGTAGGCGGGGTACATCCAGTGGCCGACCCAGCTCAGGGCGACGCGGCCCTTGGCGAAGGCGTTGCCGTCGGTGTTCGGGTCGACGTAGGTCTTCCAGGACTGGAAGGTCTTCATCGCAGAGGCCACGGCCGGGGTGTCGAGGGCGCCTTCCGCCTTGCCGTCCTTGATCAGGGAGCCGCCCGCCGACCAGACGATCGGGGCGAAGCCATAGGTGCCCCACTCGTTGGCGTAGCCGCCGGTCTCCTGGAGGTCGAGGGTCTTGCCGTCGGAGTCCTTGGCCTTCAGCGCCTTGAGCGCGGCGGTGAACTGCGCCGCCGTCCAGTCGTCGGACAGGCCCGTCGGGTACTTCACCCCGGCCGCGTCGAGGAGCTTCTTGTTGCCGTAGACGCCGAGCCCGGAGTCGAACATGCCCAGGCCGTAGTGCTTGCCGTCGACCTCGCCCTGCGCCTTGCTCGCGTCGGTGGCGTTGGCCATGGTCTTGGCGGACACGTACGTGTCGATCGGCGCGAGCTTCTTGTTGTAGACGAAGTTCGCCATCGTCGGGCCGTCGAACTCCATCACGTCCGGCAGCTCTGAGGCGCTGGTGGCGGTGATGGTCTTGGTGTAGTCGGCCTCGGGGATCAGCTTCAGGTCGACCTTGACCGCGCTCTGCGAGGAGTTGAAGGCCTTCACCGCGTTCTGCAGTGCGGCGGCCTCGTTCTTCTGACCCTGGTGGGCCCAGACACTGATGGTGCCCTTCCCGCTGCCGGCCTCGGCGGAGGCATCGGTACCGCCTCCCGAGCCACACGCGGCCAGCGCCACCACAGGGGCGAGGGCCAGGCCCGTACAGGCGATGCGTCGGTACTTGTCGCTGGTCGAGCTCATGGCTGTGCCTCCGTGCTGTGGCGAGGGTTCGTGGTGCTCACGTGCGGGCGTGCGTTCAGGCGTGCTGACGTGCTTTCCAGGCGTGGGGGGTGCGGAGAAACGGGGGGAGGGTGCGGGTTCAGTGCGGTCCGCGCGGGCGGGGCGGCGCGGTGGTCTCGCGGAGTACGAGGCGGATGGGCATCTGCACCTGCTCCGCGGGAGGTTCGGTGTCGGGCTCGTCCAGCTGGCGCAGCAGCAGCCGGGCGGCCTCGGCGCCCTGCTCGGCGACCGGCTGGGCGACGGTCGTCAGGCCGACCACGTCGGCGAGTTCGTGGTCGTCGAAGCCGACGACGGACACGTCGTCCGGCACCTTCAGCCGGTGCCTGCGCAGTGCGCGCAGCGCGCCCATCGCCATCTCGTCGGACTGGGCGAACACGGCGGTCGGCGGCCGGGCGGCGGCCAGCAGTTCGGTCATGGCCCGCTCGCCGCCCTCGACGGTGTAGTCGCCGTCCGCCTCAAGGGCCGGGTCGTGTTCGATCCCGGCGTCGGCCAGTACGGCCAGGTAGGCGTTGCGGCGCTCGACCGGGGTGGTCCAGTGCAGGGGCCCGCTGGAGCCGCTGATCATGCCGATACGGCGGTGGCCGAGGTTCACCAGATGCCGTACGGCGCTCTCGGTGCCGGCCCGGTCGTCGATGCCGACGACGGTGAAGCCGGGCCGGGTGCCGCCGACCGTGGTGGCCAGCGGCACCCCCAGTGAGCGCAGCGCCGCGGACTCCGCATTGTCAGGAATGAGGAGCGACAGCACCGCGTCCACCCGCTTGCGGACCGGCAGCCTGGTGAAGAAACGCTTGCGTGTCTCCGGGGAGCCGAGGTTGTAGAGCAGTACGTCGTAGCCGGCGGCGCTGAACTCGCGCTCGGCGGCGTCCAGCACGGTGCCGAAGAACCAGCGGCCCACGTACGGGACGACGACCCCGATGGTGAAGGTGCGCCCGCTGGCCAGGCTGGAGGCGGAACGTGAGGCGGTGTAGCCGAGCTGGGCGGCGACGGCCGCGATCTGCGCCCGCACCTCGTCCGACACCCCCGGGAGTCCGCGCAGGGCACGGGACACGGTGGACGCCGAGACTCCGGCGGTGCGGGCGACATCGGTGATGCTGGCCGTCACGGCGGGTACCTCCCGTTGATTTCACGTCGGTGTGATCTGCGAGTGACGTGACCGTAAACCCGCCCATCCTGTTGCGCAAGCGTTTGCGTTCATATTTACTTGGGCCGATTCTCAAGAGACCCTTTTGTTATCCAGCGTCAGCGCATACGTTTGGGCGCTGTGGACCGACAGGACCTGTGCATGCGATACGCCCCGCCCGGCCTCTGCGTGAACGACTTCGCCGTCCTGCGCGAGGAGGGCGGCACGTACGCGGTGCTGCATCTGCAGGGGCCCTGGACGCCGGAGTTCGACCATCTGCGGATGGAGACCTCCTACGGCCGGGCCACCTCCACCGACCTGGTCCACTGGGAGCCGCAGGGCACCGCCTTCGGCAACGGTCTGCCGGGCCGCTTCGACCAGCAGGCGGTGTGGACCATGCATCCGATCCCGCACGGCGACGGAATGGCGATGTTCTACACCGGTGTCTCCGGTCTCACGCCGGGCGGCTGGCCGCTGCAGTCGGTCGGGCTGGCGTACTCCGACCGCACGGACGGCACGGGCTGGCGGCGCCACGGCACCGGGCCGGTCGTCGAGGCGGATCCGCGCTGGTACCGCACCGGTGAGCAGATGGGCTGGCGCGACCCGTTCGTCGTACGTGACGACGAGGACGAGACGGAGGACATGGGCGGTACGGACGGTACGGGCGGTTGGGTCATGGTCGTCTGTGCCAGTGACGCCTCCCTCCCCGTCGAGGTCGGCGGCTGTGTCGCCCTGGCGACCTCCGACGACCTGGAGCACTGGACCGTCCACCCGCCGCTGATCTCACCCGGTGACGTCGACGAGCTGGAGTGCCCGGTCCTGGAGCGCCTCGACGACGGGACCTGGCTGCTGCTCGGCTCGATCGGCGCCACCCGGGGCTTCGAGTCGTGGACCGCCCCTCGCCTCAGGGGTCCCTGGACCCGCCGTGGCCCGCTCGGCCCGACCGGCTCGTATGCCCCCCGGGTCGTCCCCGCCCCCGACGGCTCGCGCGTCGTCCTGCACACCACGCCCCGGCGCATCGGCCTCAGCGACACCGGCGAACGCTGCCGGGGCATGCTCGCCCAGCCCAAGTCCCTTGTCGTGAGCGAGAGTTCGGCCCCCCGACTGGAATGGTGGCCAGGCCTGGACGGCTGGCTCGGCGAGGAGACGGACCGCCCCACCCCGCACGCGGTCGGCGACATCGGCATCACCGGGCCGGTCGAGATCACCCTGCGCACGGACACACCGGACGGCGACCGTCCCGCCCTCGCCGTGGGCTGCGACGGCAAGAACCTCTGGATCACCGGCCCCGACGGGAACCGGCTCGGCGAGACCGTCCTGACGGACCCCGCCACCACCCTGCGCATCCTCACCGTCGGCGAATACGTCGAGGTCTACGCCGACAACGTCTTCGTCCTCACCACGCTGTGCTACTCCGGGTACCCCGCCCCCTGGACCGCCGTCACCGAAGGACACGGACACACCGTCCCCGTCCGCCCGGTGCGGCTGCCCGACCCGCACCGCGACGACGCCTCGGCCGTCTGGCCCGGCCCGTCCCCGCGCTGACCCGAACTCCCCTCAGGAAGGCCCAGTCAACCCCGACACCTTCGAACGCACCCCCAAGCCCTCCGCGGTCTGGCTCGGCGGCCTCGCCCACAAGGGACTGCTGCCACGCGCCGACCGGTGACGGACGCCAACCGGTGACAGGCGTTTCCGCTCTACGGAGCTGTCCCGCTCTACGGCGCGGTCGTGCTGTCCTGCGCCGAGTTGCTGGCCTGCGCCGCCGTGCTCGCGTCGCTGTTCGTCGTGGGTGCTTCCACCGCCGTGGTCGGGCTCGTCGAGGCCGCCGGGGTCGGCACGGGCGTGTGGTCGGGCGGGGCGAGGGACGGCTCGACGTCGCGGTGGGGCTCCTGGGTGGGCTCGGGCGTGGGCTCGGTGGGGGGCACCTCGTCGGCCCCCTCGGAGGGGATGGCGGTGGCCGGATCGGGGGAGATCGCCCTGGACTGTGCCGGTGAGGGAACCGGCGTCGCCGGGATCGTCGAGACGGGCGGGGCCATGGGGATCGTAGGGGAGCGGGGGGACTCGGAGCCCGTCGTCAGGTTGAGGGGGAGGACGATGAGGGCGGCGATGGTGCAGGCCACGCCCACTCCGGCCGCGGCGCGGGTGCGGCGACGGCGGGTCGCGGTGCGGCGGATCTCCTCGTAGCGGCCCGGGGGAGCACCCAGGTAGGCGGGGGCGGACGCGGACGCGGGCCCGAGGAGGATCAGGAGCGGGTCGTCGGGGTCGTGGTCCGCGCCGATGGGGTCGAACTCCGGGTCTTCGTCGTCGTCAAAGCGTGTGGTCAAGACTTTTCCTCAGGTGGGCACGGAGTTGTTCACGGGCCGCGTGGAGGTCGGCCTTGATGGTTCCTTCCTTGCGTCCGGTCAGCGCGGACACTTCCCGGATGGGCATGTCAGCGTAGTAGTGGAGGAGAATCGGCACACGCAGTCGTTCCGGCAACGACTGGACGAGGAGACGTACGGACGGGTCCGACGGCTCCGCGTGGCTGCGCAGTGCCGCTTCCGTGGTCACGTGCCGCATGGCCTTTCGCTCGCGCTCCATTTTGCGCCAGTGGTCCCGGACGATGTTCGCCGCCGTCACATAGAGGAAGCCGCGCGGCTCCTCCACGGACGTCCAGCGGGCCCACAGACGCGTGAACGCCTCCGAGGCGATCTCGTGGGCCGTCTCGTCGTCGTCGACGAGACGGCGGCACCAGCCGGCCAGGCGCGGGTAGAGGGCGGCGAACAGCTCGGAAGCTGCCGCCGCTTTCTCGCGGGACCGTTTCAACGCTCTCCATGGGCCTGTTGCCACCGTCGTGGCACTCGTGGGGGAGGACGCCGGGCCGACGGCGTACGTTCCGGCGGCCCGCCGTTCTCTGTGTTCTAGGTGGTCCAGGTGGTCCAGTTGGTCCAGTGTGCTCACGGGATCGTCGACGACGTCAGCGCGGCGAAGACGATCACGTTGTCGAGGTAGCCGTCCTCGTCCCGGGGGCCACCACAGGTGATGAGCCGCAGCTCGGGCCGGCTCACGTTGCCGTAGACGTCGTTCGTCGGGAAGTCGGCCTTGGCCACCGTCCGCACGGAGGTGACCGTGAACTCCGTCTCCGTGCCGTTCTCCAGACGCGCCACGATCTTCTCGCCCCGGCGCAGCCGCGAGAGGCCGCGGAAGACGCCGTCCCCGTACGCGCCGACCGTGACATGGCCGAGGATCACCGACGGGCCGGTCTGGCCGGGCGTCGGCGAGTGCTCGTACCAGCCGGCCTGGTCGTGGTCGCTGATCGGAGGGACCTGCACCGTGCCGTCGGAGGCCAGCCCCAGCCGCATGACCGGGGTGTCGACCCCGATGGCGGGGACGCTGAGCCGGACAGGAGCCGAACGGCCCACCGCCCGGCCGGACTTCGCGGACTGCGCGGAGGTGTGCCGGCCGGCGGTCGACTGCGACGCGACGGCGTCGGGACTCGCGGTCCCCGTCGTCCGTACGCCCCCGGCGCCGGAGGAGCAACCCACGAGCAGCGAGGCCGCGGCAGCCGTGGCCCCCGTGCCGAACGCGCGCCTGGAGAGCACGGTCACGCTCCGGTCGCCCGCCGACGGCGTACGACGATCACCGCGGCGCCGGCCACGGCGAACGCGGCGGCAGCGCCTCCGCCGATCAGGGCCCCCGGCGTTCCGGAGTCCGTCGACGTCGGCGTCACCCCGGTGTTGGGCGCGCCGGCCGGAACCGCGGCGACCTGGGACGGGCTGGCGTCGGCGTCGGTGGTGGGGGCCTCACTGGGCGCCGGGCTGTCTGCCTCGGTCGCCGGTGTCTGGGTCGGTTCGGCGCTCGGCACGGGGGTGGCCTCGGTCGGCGCGGTGGAGGCGGACGGGGTCGGGCTGGTGCCGTCGGCGAACGCGGGTGCGGTGCCCGCCAGTACGGCGGTGGCCGCGAGTGCCACGGCGCTGAGGACGGTACGGCGCACGGTACGGCGCATGGAATCGCTCTCTTTCGTCGGTCCGCCCCCAACGGAGCCCGGAGGAGGGCTGGTTGGGCTGGGCGGGCTGTGAAGGATCGAGCGGAGAGACGACCCGGCGGCCGGACAGGTTGTAAAGAGATGGCAAAGTCGCCGAGCGCTGTCCGCCCGGGGTCACGAGTCCCGGTTCATACGCGACGACCACGGCCCGCGCCCTGCGTCAGACTTTCGCGGTACCGCGAAAGTTGCAGGAACCGGGCGACTACCACGCCGGATCGGCCCGGAGTGCCAACCAGCGTGGGACGACGACGCCCGAGGCCCGCCCGTAGCGTCCTGGACCAGCACCACGACGCATACGCGTCCGAGGGGCGTTCCAGCTGCCGCGCCACCGCCGGGGAGTTGCGCGGTCGGCGGGAGAGTCGAGAACCGGCCCGGAGGGGCAGGACCGCACGACCAGCGTCTTCACACCCTGACAGGAGATTGGCATGCCCATGAACATGGCGAGATCCGTGAACTCCGGCTCCGTGAGCACCAGATCCGTCCGGCCGAGCATGAGGACGTGGCGCCGGGTGCTGGCCACGGCGGCGGTGCTGGCCGCCACCGGCAGCGTGCTCACCGTCACTTCACAGCCCGCGCGGGCGGCGCTGCCGCCCCAGCAGATCGTCGATCCCGTCCTCTACTGGAACGACGTCCTGCTCCAGGTCATCCGGCGTGAGGGGGGCGGGCCGGGACCGATGTCCCGGTCCGCGGCGATGCTGAACGCGGCGATCTACGACGCGGAGAGCTCGTACCAGCTGAAGTGGAAGGGCAAGATCACCTCGGAGCCGTACATCTCCGCTCAGAAGTACGACGGCTGGGTCGAGGGTCCCGACGAGGAGGAGCGGGTGATCGGCCGTACGGCGTACAACATCCTGCTGGGGCTGTACGGCAGGAACCAGACGCAGTTCCTCGACTCGAAGTTCCGTGAGCGGTTCGGTAGCGAGCCGACCGGGTTCGACCTGCTCGACATCACGGTGGTCAACCGCATGGTCACGCAGATGAGGGACGCGCGCAACGGCGACGGCTCCGACAACGATCAGGTGTACGTCGGCGACAACAAGCCGGGCGCGTGGCGGCCCACAAGCTACCCGGACATGCCCGATCCCTCCTGCGAACGCGACAGCCAGGCCGTCACACCGTTCTGGGGCCAGGTGAAGCCGTTCTCCCTCACCTCCGGTTCGCAGTTCCGCCCGGCGACCCCGGGCCTTTACGGGACGTACGAGAAGCTGCTGGCCAGCGACGCCTACAAGGCCCAGGTCGAGGCGGTGCGGTCGGCCGGCGCCGACAAACCGACCGCGCGTACACCCGTCGTCAACCGGACCCCCGACCAGGAGGCGGCGGCCTGGTTCTGGGCCAACGACCAGGACGGCACCTACAAGCCGCCGGGCCAGTTGCTGCAGGCGACCCGCGAGGTCTCCCAGGCCCGCAACCTGAACACGTACGAGAACGCCCGGTTGTTCGCGCTTGTCTCCCTCGCCATGGCCGATTCCGGGATCGCGGTACGGGACGTGAAGTTCCTGACGCCGATCGACCTGTGGCGGCCGGTGTCCGCGATCCGGGAAGGCGGGCTCGACCCGGAGTGGAAGCCGCTGCTGAAGACCCGGGCGGGCGTGAACGTCAACCCGTGCTTCCCGGCCTGGGCATCGGGGCACGCGACGTTCGGCGGGGCCTGGGCCGGAGTGATGAAGCGCTACTTCGGAAGCGACAACATCGCCTTCGACCTGACGACCGACGAGCCCCAGTCGCCGGTGCGTTCCCGCCACTTCACCAGCTTCAGCGCGGCGGCCAACGAGGATGCCTACAGCAGGGTCTGGCTCGGCGTCCACTTCCCGTGGGACGCCGAGGACGGCCTCACCCTGGGTGACAAGGTCGCGGCCCAGGTCTTCACCACGAAGCTGCGGAAGCTCTAGCCCTGCCTCCTCGCGATCACGCCGAACACGCCGATCACGAAGGGAACCCCTGCTCATCGACAGGGGTTCCCTTCGTGTTCGGCCGCTCCTGGCTGGTGGCGTCCCTCAACTCCGTGAGGAACGGGACCAGTGCCGCGTTGACCTCGTTCGGCCGTTCCTGCTGCGTCCAGTGGCCGCAGCCCTCCAGCAGGATCGGAGCGCGCCGCAGGTTCGGCATCAACTCCGGCAGCCGCTCGATGAGTTGGGGCGTGCCCGGAAACGCCGGCACCAGGTCCCGGTCGCCGTACACGTACAACGCGGGCGGACTGACCACCGCCCCGTGCCAGGCCGACGTCAGCTCCCAGTTGCGGTCGATGTTGCGATACCAGTTGAGGGCGCCGGTGAAGCTGCCCGCGAAGCCCTCGGTGAGGGAGTCGAGGTCAGCCTCCGTGAGCCAGTCCGGGAGCTTCTCCGGGTCGGGCATCGTGTCCAGCCATCCCTGGCCGGGCTCGATCAGCGGCTGCCTGCCCGTGCCCGACTCGGGGTTGTCGCCGGAGAAGGCGTACAGCATCCTGCGCAGGGTGGTGCGCGGGTCGCGGGCCAGCTCGGCGTCGACCGCCTGCGAGCGGTTGATGTGGTTCCAGTAGAAACGGCCCCCGAACATCGCCTCCATCACGCCCAGCGGCCGGCGGTCGCCCCGGAACGGCGGCGGCACGCTCAGGCCCGCCACCCCGCGCACGACATCCGGACGCAGCAGCGCGGTGTGCCAGGCCACCGGCGCTCCCCAGTCGTGGCCGACGACGTACGCCGTCTCCTCGCCGAGCGCCCGGATCAGCCCGACCACGTCGCCGACCAGGTGCAGGATGCTGTACGACGACACGTCCTCGGGGCGTTCGCTCTGGCCGTATCCGCGCTGGTCGGGGGCGACGACCCGGAAACCGGCGGCGGCCAGCGGGCCGAACTGGTGGCGCCAGGAGTGCCAGGACTCGGGAAAGCCGTGCAGCAGCACGACGAGCGGCCCCTCGCCCGCCTCCGCGATGTGCAGCCGGACGCCGTTCACCTCGACCATGCGGTGCGCGACGACCGGACGGTTCTCGGCCCCCGCCCCGGTCCCGCTCCCGGCCCCTGCCTCATTTCCGGCCCCGGCCCCTGCGTGATGCTCATCCACTGTGCGGTGCTCATCCATGTTGCGAGAATATGCGTTGCTATCGCAATCGAAAATCCGGGGTTCTGGCCGCGAACAGCTCCGCCTGGCGGTCGCCCGGGAGGTTGCCGAGCCTGACGAGGTGCGGGGCGAACGCGAGGGCGTGTGCGCGGGCCGCCTCTTTCGCCGCCCACACCGCGCGCACCGTGCCCTGCACGCCCTCCGTCGGATACGACGCGATGACCCGGGCGCGCTCCACGGAAGCCGCCAACAACCCACCGGGCGAGGTGACTTCACTCACCAGCCCGATCTCGTACGCCCTTGCCGCCGACACCCGCTCCGCCGTTCCCATCAGCGCCATGCGCGCGATCTCCCCGTACGGCATCCGCTGCGCCATGCCCATCGTCTCGTACGCGCTGACCATGCCGTACGTGGTGTGCGGGTCGAAGAAGGTCGCGCTCGGGTCGGCGACGAGGAACTCCGACTCCGCGAGGAGATAGAAGGCGCCGCCGCACGCCATACCGTTCACTGCGGCGATCACCGGCTTCCAGAGGTCGTTCGTCTTCGGGCCGATTCTCTCCAGCGGATCGTCCACCATGTAGGGCGAGTCGGGCTGCGGAACGGTCGCTGTCCGGTCGAGGCCGGTACAGAAGGCGCGCGTCCCGGCGCCCGTGAGCACGACGGCCCGTACGGTGTCGTCGAAACGCAAGTCCCGCCAGGTGGAAGCCAGTTCGGCGGCGGTGGTGAGGTCGAGGGCGTTGAGCTTCTCGGGCCGGTCGAGGGTGACGACGGCGACCCCGGTCTCCTTGTCGGTCGCGATGCGCAGGCTCACGGGCGCTCCAGGATCCACTGCGGAAGCCCGGTCGAGGAGAAGACGACCTGCACCCGCGCGCCGATGCGAATCCGGTCGAGGGGCAGGGAGTTGAGGGGAGCGTCGGGGCCGGTGACCAGGTTGCCGACCAGCCGGATGCGCGGTGCGTCCGCCAGCTCGACGACGATCACGTTGTACGGGGCCAGCTCGGCGTAGTCCGGGAGGAGCGGGGGGTGCGGGACGACGTACGACCAGACGCGTCCGCGTCCACTGACCGGGCGCCACTCGCTCGCGAAGGACTGGCAGTGCGGGCAGCACGGGCGGGGCGGGAAGCGGGGTTCGTCGCAGTCGGCGCAGGTCTGGACGCGGAGTTCACCCCGGGCCGCGTGCTCCCAGAAGGGGGCGCCGTCTTCGTCGACCACAGGGGTCAGCATCTCTCAACTCCTCAGCAGAAGGGCGGAGGTGGGCACACCCTCACCGGCGGTGACCAGGCAGGTGGAGGCTCCCGGGACCTGTGCGGTGCTGGTGCCGCGCAGTTGCCGTACGCCCTCGGTGATGAGGTTGAAGCCATGGACGTACGCCTCGCTGAGACCGCCCCCGCCGGTGTTGATCGGCAGCCGGCCGCCGCTCTCCAGGGCGCCCCCCTCGGTGAAGGCGCCGCCCTCACCGCGTCCGCAGAAGCCGTAGCCCTCCAGGGAGAGGGGGATGAGGGCGGTGAACGCGTCGTAGATCTGGGCCACATGGACGTCGTCCGGGGTGAAGTCGGCGTGTTTCCAGAGGTGTCGGGCGGCTGTCCAGGCCGGGCCGGTCAGCGGGTCGTCGTTCCAGTAGTTGACCATGCCGTGGTGCTGGGCGGGCAGGCCCTGGGCGGCCGAGTGGATGTAGACGGGGGCCCGGCGGCAGTCACGCGCCCGCTCCGCCGACACGACGACACAGGCCAACGCCCCGTCCGTCTCCAGGCAGTTGTCGAAGAGGCATAGCGGCTCGCTGATCCAGCGCGAGGTCATGTACATCTCGCGGGTGAGTGGACGGTCGTACATGATCGCGGCCGGGTTCTGGTTCGCCCGGTTGCGGCAGGCGAGGGCGACGTTGAAGAGGTGGTCGCGGGTCGTGCCGTACTCGTGCATGTGGCGGCGCGTGAGCATCGCGATCTCGTCGGAGGGGCGCAGAAGCCCGAAGGGGCGCGTCCACTGGGCGGGGGTGGGGAGTTGGGCGCTGGTGTTCCGCCACGGCCGGGGCCCGGAGCCCCGCTTCCGCGACCGCCAGGCGACGCCGACCGTGGCCTGCCCGGTGGCAATCGCGGCGGCGAGATGGGCGACGGTGGCGCAGGAACCGCCGCCGCCGTAGCCGACCTTGGAGAAGAAGGTGAGGTCACCGAGACCGAGCGCCTTGGCGACCTCGACCTCGTCGGTCTCCTCCATCGTGTAGGAGGCGAGGGCGTCGACCTCGGTGGGCGCGATGCCCGCGTCGTCGAGCGCGGCGAGGATGGCCCGGCACGCCAATGTCCGTTCGTCCTCGGGCAGTTGCCGGGCGAAGGGGGTCTGCCCGATCCCGGCGATGGCGGTGGCGTCTTTGATACCGGCAGCCATGACGCCGATGTCGGGGGCGCCGGTGGCGCCCCTGCTTCTGGCCGTAACTGGTGGGTCGACTGCCATGTCTGCACACACCTCCGCACGCGTGCCCGGCTGCTGACAGGGCGTCAGGTTACAGCTAATCTGACGGTCAGTCAGCTCTTGTGCGGTGAGGTGTTGTGGGGAGGCGCGCGGTGCGCGGTGACGTGGAGTGGGGCAGCATTCCGAGGCTGGTCCGGGCGGCGGCGGAGCGATACGGCGACACCGAGGCGGTCGTGGACGGCCGTACGCGCATCTCGTACACGGAGTTGGGCGCGCGGGTGGAGCGCGCGGCGGCGGCCTGCGTCGCGAGCGGGGTCGAGGCCGGTGACCGGGTGGCGATCTGGGCGCCCAACTCCCTGGACTGGATGGTGTCCGCGCTGGGCGCGGTCTCGGCGGGCGCGGTGCTCGTACCGCTGAACACGCGCTTCAAGGGCTCGGAGGCGGCGTACGTACTGGCGCGCAGCCGGACGAGGCTGCTGTTCGTGACGGGGACGTTCCTGGGCACGTCGTACGTGGCCTCGCTGCGGAGGGCGGCGGGACAGGGGGACGGCGAGGGACCGCTCCCAGGACTCCCGGAGCTGACGGACGTGGTGGTGCTGGGGGAGGACGCGCCCGCCGAGTTCCGTACCTGGAAGGACTTCCTGGCGGCCGGGGACGGCGTGGACGCGGGGGTGGTACAGGCGCGGGCGGAGGCGGTCAGGGGCCCCGACCCCTCGGACATCGTCTTCACCTCGGGCACGACGGGCCGGCCGAAGGGGGCCGTGATCACGCACGCGCAGTCGTTGCGCGCGTACGAGATCTGGAGCGAGTTGGCGGGGCTGCGAGAGGGCGACCGCTATCTCGTCGTGAACCCCTTCTTCCACACCTTCGGTTACAAGGCAGGGGTGTTGGCGTGCCTGATGCGGGGCGCGACCGTGATCCCGCAGCCGGTGTTCAACGTCGACACGGTGCTGGCGAACGTGGCGGCGGAGCGGGTGTCGGTTCTGCCCGGCCCGCCGACGCTGCTGCAGTCCGTCCTGGACCACCCGTCCCGGGACGCGTACGACCTGTCGACGCTGCGGCTGGTGGTGACGGGGGCTGCGGTGGTCCCGTTGCGGCTGGTGGAACGCTTGCGCACGGAGCTGGGCGTGTCCACCGTCCTGACGGCGTACGGCCTGTCCGAGGCGAGCGGCATCGTCACGATGTGCCGCCGGGGCGACGCGGCACCGGTGATCGCGTCGACGTCGGGGCAGGCGATCCCGGGGACGGAGGTCCGGGTCGAGGCGCCGGTGGGTGAGCCCGGGGAGGTGCTGGTGCGCGGCTTCAACGTCATGCGCGGGTACTTCGAGGACGCGGAGAGCACGGCCCAAGTCATCACGGGGGACGGCTGGTTGAGGACAGGGGACGTGGGAGTGCTGGACGCCGACGGCAACCTGCGGATCACCGACCGTCTCAAGGACATGTTCATCGTCGGCGGCTTCAACGCGTACCCGGCGGAGATCGAGCAGCGGCTCGGACTGCATCCCGACGTGGCGGACGTGGCGGTGATCGGCGTACCGGACGCACGGCTGGGGGAGGTCGGCAAGGCGTACGTGGTGCGGCGGCCGGGGGTGTCGCTCACGGCGGACGACCTGATCGCCTGGGCGCGACGGGAGATGGCGAACTACAAGGTGCCCAGGGCGGTGGAGTTCGTGTCCGGCCTGCCTCGGAACGCCGGGGGGAAGGTGGTCAAGGGGGAGTTGCGGGCGGGGAGTAGTCGTCAATAACTGTGGAGCAGCTGATCCCGCATTCGTTCGGGCGGGCTGATGGCGACGAGTTCGACCTCGAAGCCGTCGTCGTTCTCCAGGTAGGCGGCGTAGTGCTGTTCGCCGCCGGCGTGCGGGTGCAGTTCGGGGAAGAGCAGGCGCCAGCCGTTGCGGGCGGCGTCGAGGGCCAGTTGCTCGACAGTGGCGGCGTCCTCGACGTGGAACGCGAGGTGGTTGAGGCCGGGGCGACGGCGGTCGTGTCGGTCGGCGGTGAGGGCGGGAGACTGCTCGAGGACTATGTAGGTCGGCCCGAGCAGCCAACTGCGGCCGGTGGCCCAGCTCTGGGAGACGGTGTAGCCGAGCGTCGCCAGCAGCCGGCCGAGCGAGGCGAGTGCGCGGTCGAGGTCGGGCACCCAGATCTCGACGTGGTGCAACGTCCCGTGCGTCGGCCGGTTCACGCGGCCACCGCCTCGGGGTGCTCGACGAGGTGACCGCGTTCGAAGGGGGCGTCTGCCCGGCCGGGAGCGACGGGGCGAGGTGCGGTCGCGGGGCGCCGGCGGGCCTGGTCGGATTCGACGAGCTTGAACGCGCTCGGGGTCGCGGTCGCGCGCGCGGCAGGGTGGCTGCCCTCGCCTTCGGTGAACTCCGTCCCGGGGCGGACGGTCGCGAAGGTCCACTTGATGGGGTTCGTGATCCGCATGTTGATCCAGTGCTCGGCAGGTGAGCCGTGGAACGTCGGCAACTCGTCCCCCATCCCTCGGCGTTCGGCTTCGGCCAGTGCTGTGACCGTATAGGTTCACCGGGTTGGGGATCCGTGACGCCAGGAGCTGAGCTGCTGCCGTGGACGGCTTGTACGCCAGGGGCGGGAGCGCGGGGATTTCGATGAGTGACGCATATCCGATACGAAGCCGCAGACCGGGCCTCTCGGTCGGTGCGCTGATCATCGCCGGGGTCTTCCTCGTCGCGTTCGGGGCCGTCGCCGCCTGGCTCCAGCGCGATGCTCGCGGCCAAAGTGCGGAGCCGCGTACGGAGTTCACCGCGAACAACCCGCCCGCCGGTCTGCCCACCGCGCTCACCACCGGCCAGCACCTCCGCTGGTCCCGCTGCACCTCGCCGCCCACCGCGCGCACGGGCTACGACTGCGCCGTCATGAAGACCCCCCTCGACTACCGGAAACCAGCTGGCAGGACGATCGACGTCGCCCTGATCCGCCGTAAGGCCACCGGCCCGAACGCCCGGCGCATCGGCTCGCTCGTCCTCAACTTCGGTGGCCCCGGCGTGTCCGGCGTGAGCGGACTGCCCGTACGAATCCACCAGTACAAGCCGCTCCTCGACCGCTACGACCTGGTCTCCTTCGACCCGCGCGGCGTCGGCGCGACCATCCCCGTGCGCTGCGGAAAGACCGCGGACGACACCGGCTACGACGGGGCCGACGCCTGCGCCGAGCACTCCGGGGCGCTCCTCCCGTACGTCGGCACCTCGCACACCGCGCGCGACCTCGACCTGATGCGCTACCTCCTCGGCGACCGGCGGCTGCACTACTTCGGCGTCTCGTACGGAACGGCGCTCGGCGCGGTCTACGCCCACCTGTACCCGTCGCACGTCGGGCGGCTCGTCCTCGAAGCGTCCGTCGATCCGACCGAGGACCTCGCCGAGGGGCAGGTGTCGCAGGTCAAGGCGGTCCAGGCGGCGTTCGACCGGTTCGCTGCGCACTGCGCGGCCCGTATCCGCCACTGCCCGACCGGCGACGGGCCCGAGGAGGCCGCGCGACGCATGGCACGCCTGGCCGACCGCCTGGAGAAGAAGCCCGCCCCGGCCGGCGGCGGACGGAACCTGGACGCCGACGGCCTCGCGTACGGCGTCAACGACCATCTCCTTCTCGGCACGGACGGCTGGTCGCCGCTCGCCAAGGCCCTCACCGCGCTGATCGACCACAACGACGGCGGTCCGCTGAGCAAAGGCGCGGACGACCTCGGCTCCGCCGACCGCGCGCCGGCCCCGAGCGAGAGCAGCCGCGCCGCCCTGGTCGCGATCACCTGCGCGGACTCCAGCCTGCGCCCTGGCTTCGAACGCCTCGACAGGGACGCGGTCCGCGTCGAAGCCGCCTCACCCGTCTTCGGCACGGCCTGGTCCAGCGGCGTCTACCTCTGTTACGACTGGCCGTTCGACGGCGAGCGCGTCACGCCCCAGGTGAACGCCGACGGCGCGGCCCCCGTCCTGGTGGTCGGCGGCACCGGCGACCCGATCACCCCGTATCCCGGCGCCCGCAACATGGCCCGCGCCCTGGGCGACGGTGTCGGCGTGCTCCTGACGGCCGAGGAGGAGGGCCACGGCACATACCCGCAGAACCGCTGCGTCACGAAGTCCGTCAACCAGTACCTCCACACGGGCCGCACCCCAGCCGAGGGAACGGTGTGCCGAGGCACCATGTCCTGAGACCCGCACGGATCCGCCGGGCGGCGGTCAGTACACCGGTTCGCCGGCCCTTCACACCGCTGAGGAAGGCTGCCCAGGCCCCGGCCCGGAAGAGGAGTAGGGGCCGTACCAGGGCTGACCTGTGACTGTTTCCCTCCTGCGCGGGCTCGGACGAGCGTCCGCGGTGTTCGCCTTCGAGGTGAAGTCCTCGACGCGCCCGTGCTGGAAATCGCTCACCGTTCAGCACATCGACCAGTTGCCTATGAATGAGTACTCATGCAAGAGTAGTCGTATGTCATCGATCAGGTTGTTCATCCTCGACACGTTCGCGAGGAACGGCGAGATGCACGGGCACAGGGTGCGCCTCCAGGCCGAGCGGGAACATCTGCACCTGTGGACGGACGTGTCCGTGGGCAGCCTGTACCAGGCGATCAAGCGCCTGCTGGCTGAGGGCCTGCTCGAAGAGGTCAGGACCGAGAAGGAGGGCAATCTGCCCGAGCGTCAGGTGTACGGCATCACCGGTGAAGGGCGGCTGCGTCTCAAGGAACTCCAGTTGGAGAGTCTGCGCCACATCTGGATGAAGCCGGACCCGTTCGACCTGGCCCTCACCCGCCTGGACCCGGAGAAGCTGGACGAGCTCCACGCGGTGATCGCATCCCGGCTGGATGAACTCGCCTCCATGCTCTCGGACACCGAGGCGCTGAATGCCAACGCCATCGACGGCGGCTACCTGACGGTGAGCGAGGCACTGGCGGTCAGTCACAGTGCGCACAGGCTGCGCGCCGAGATCGCCTGGCTCCAGGAGGTCCTGGACGCGGTGCCCGAGATTGTCACCGATGAACGGACCCGTCAGCCCGACACCCTCTGAACCACCGGATTCCGCCCCCCTCTTGAATCCACCCGCGCCGCAGTCGGCACGGCACCGCCGGTAAGGAGCACGCCCCATGCCCGAACTCGAACTCATCGAACCCTTCACCCTGACCGTGCCGGAAGAACAGCTGACCGACCTGCGCGAGCGGCTTTCCCGCACCCGGTGGCCCGATCCAGAGACCGTTCCGGACACCAGCCAGGGACCCCAGCTGGCGAAACTCCGCGCGCTGCACGACTACTGGCTCAACGCCTACGACTGGCGGCGGTGCGAGAAGACCCTCAACGGCTTAGGCCAGTCCCGCACCGTCATCGATGGTCTGGGCATTCACTTCCTCCATGTGCGCTCGCCCGAGCCGGACGCCCTGCCGCTGGTCATGACCCACGGGTGGCCCAGCTCCGTCCTCGATTTCCACAAGGTCATCGGCCCACTGACCGATCCCGCGACCCACGGCGGTGACCCACGGGACGCCTTCCATCTCGTGGTGCCGTCGCTGCCGGGATTCGGGTTCTCCGACCGGCCTACGGAACCCGGTTGGGGATTCCCCCGGGTCGCCGATGCCTGGATCACGCTGATGGAGCGGCTCGGCTACCGGCGATGGGGCGCCCAGGGCGGCGATCTCGGATGCGCGGTCACCGACGAGATCGGCCGCAAGGCCCCCGACGGATGCGTTGGGCTGCACCTCAACTTCGCCATGTTCCCGCCGACGCCCGACGAGATCCGGGACGCCACCGAGCATGAGCAGGCAATGCTCGACAGCGCGGCCTACTTCTGGGAGAACCTCTCGGGCTACGCCAAGGAGCAGGCAACCCGCCCTCAGACCATCGGCTACTCCCTCGCGGAGTCCCCCATCGGCCTGGCTGCCTGGATCTACGCGATGTTCCAGGACACGTGCGGCACGCCGGGGGACGCGGAAGCGTCATTCACCCTGGACGAGCTGCTCGACGACATCATGCTCTATTGGCTCCCCAACGCCGGGACGTCCTCTGCGCGGACCTACTGGGAAATGGCACGGTCGGGGCCCGCCGCGCCGAACACCGCCGCACCGATCGCACTGCCTACCGGATTCAGCATGTTCCCGAAGGAGCACGTCCGGAAGTCCCAGCGCTGGGTGGAACGCCGCTACAGCAACGTCGTCCACTTCAACGAGCCCCAGGCGGGCGGGCACTTCGCGGCCCTGGAACAACCGGCACTCTTCGTCGACGAAGTCCGGACCACCTTCCGTTCCCTGCGCTGAGCGCACCGCCGGCATCGGCACCTCCCACCGACAGCTTCCCCCAGGAAGGGCGATACCTCATGACACCCCTGCCCGACGAACTCCTCAAACTGCTGAACCGGCCCAGCCCCTGCTTCATCGCCACCACCATGCCGGACGGCTCGCCTCAGCTAACCCAGACCTGGGTCGACACCGATGGTGAACACATCCTCATCAACACCGTCGAGGGCTACCGCAAAACCAGAAACGTTCAACGCGACCCCCGTGTGGCCGTCAGCATCGCCGACCCCGATGACACCTCCCGCTACTTCTCCGTACGGGGACGCGTCACCAGCGCCACGACCGACGGCGCCGCCGAGAGCATCGAACACCTCGCACAGAAGTACACAGGCCACTCCTACGCCTCGTACGGCGGCCCGGGCCAGACCCGGCTCCTGCTGACCATCACCGTCGACTCCGTCATCCATTCCCCCATGCACTGAAGACCAAAGGGACCGTTGAAGTCGCAGAATGCCTGGTATCACGTGATACCTTCTCTTCTATGGCCAAGACGCAGATCAACATCCGCATGGACGACGACACCGCCGAGATGGCCCGGCAGGCGGCGGAGACCAGGCGTATACCGGTCAACGAGTACGTCGAGCAGCTCATTCGGAACGACAACGAGCAGGTGCGTGCCGTGTTCATGGCGGCTGCCCAGGAAGTGCTGGATGAGTACGGCGATCTCCTTGACGAGATCGAGGGGGAGCAGGGGGAGTCCCGTACGTGAATGTCAGTGTCGACCTCGCATGGATCCTGCAGGTCGCGCAGCGCGCAGGTCAGAGTGACCCGGCCGTCGACGACTACGGCGTTCCCCTCGCGGCCGTCGAGCGGCAGCGAGCGGTGCTCGTCGGGCACGAGGTCTACCAGGGGCCGTACGCCAAGGCTGCGGCACTCGCGCACACCCTCGGCCGTATGCGCTGGCTGGAGCGGTCGAATCTCAAAGTGGCCGTCGCGGCTGCCCACGCGTATCTGGTCGCTTCCGGGGTTCCGTCGAAGCTCGATCAGCAGCGGGTGTCCGCACTCGCGAACGAGCTGAAGAGGGAGAACTGCACGGTCCGCAGCGTTGCCGAGTTGCTCAAGTCCTGGGCTGTGTGACGGACACAAGCTGAAGGAGCTGCCTCACGCCGGGAGAGGCGTGACCGGAACGGCGGCGCCGAGCGCGGAGTTTTGCAGCGCGGTGATGCGTTCGATGACGAGCGCCAGCAGCACGGCCGACGCGAGCATGAGCGCCTCTGTCACCACGAGGACGGGCATCGACCCCGGGGCCGTCTGGCCCACTGTCGTCAGGACCAGCGCGTGGGTGATCCAGGCGCCCCACCACAGGTTGACCCGTGCGGTGTCCCGCTTCTGCTCCCACGACGGGGAGCTCGCGCGCCCGATGTCGAGGACGAGCCGGCGAGGGACAAAGAGGTTGGCCACCGGTACGAACCACGCGCCGATCGTCCAGCCCCGACTCGGCACCGAGGCCTGAGGGGACAGCTCCTGGGCGTTGCGCCGGGACCGGGCGAGCCACGCGAGGAACAGGACGATCGCGGCAGTCATCAGATAGAGGAAGACCATGGAAACGAAGCCCGACCTGTGCAGGGACGCATCAGTGCGGTGCAGGTGCTGATCCCGGACCGCCACCGCCCGGAACATGTCCACCACGGTGGCCGCTGCTATAGCCGCCTGGGCGGAGCGGGCAAGGAGCCAGGGAGCTTTGCGGGTGGTACTTGTCATCGTCCGTGGCCTGTCTCGGAGGCGTATGCGGCCGCAGCGGACGCCGGGGCGGAGCGATCATAAGGTCGGCTTACCGTCCGTGCATACGGCCGCCGCCGGCGTGGTCACCACCGGCCCCTACGGCAACGCCCGCCAGACCAGGGCCTGGGCGACGATGACGTTCTCGCCGTTGAAGGTGATGGCAGGGCCTTCGTGCAGCGCGTAGCCGAGGGCGATCGCCTCGCTCACCCGGTGGCAGAAGGCGGCGTCGTCCGGGCCGGTCACGACGCGGTAGACGGGCAATCCGTCTGGTGGTGTGCTCATGGGGAAAGCTTCTCAGCCGGGGTGCCGTGCGGTCAGTCCTTCATCTCGGTGAGGAAGGCTGCCCAGGCCCCGGCCTGGAAGAGGAGTACGGGGCCGTTGTGGGGGGCGGTTTTGGAGTCGCGTACGGGGATGACTCCGGGGGCGGAGGACACTTCGACACAGTCCCCGCCGCTGGCATTGCTGTAGCTGCTCTTGCGCCACACTGCGGTGCTCAAGTCACGCTGGATGCTTGCCATTTCGGTAGTCCTCTGCCGCTTGCTCGATCATGGACAGGGACGCTTCCGGTGGGAGTGCCGCGGCCCTGAGCAGATCGTACGACCTGCGGTAGTTGTGGATAGTCGATCAGTTGGCCGCTGTGCAGTCCCTCGGTGTAGACGATCGGGGGAGCGTCCGGGAAGGTCATTAGTTTGATCATGCCCATCATGAGCGGGTGGGCAACGCTCGTTTTCGGCAGGATCTGCAGAATGCCCTGCGTCGAACGAATCAGGTGAGCGATGTGGTCCAGTTGCTCTGCCATCTCCTTGGGGGGCAGGAGCGGTTCACGGATCAGCGACTCGTGGAGGATGGCCCAGAACGCGGGAGGCTCCTCGCGTGTCCAAAGCTTGGCGCGTTCCATCCGAGCCTTGACCTGCTTTTCGACCGTGTCCGGGCGTAGCCAGGGCATCCCGGTCTCGATGACTTTCTTGGCGTACTCCCTGGTCTGGAGCAGGCCCGGCACCAGCATTGGCGCCCACTCCTCGATCGACTCCGCGTGCTGCTCCATCTCCGCCACGTCCGCGAAGTACTCCGCATGCCCCGACTGCTTCGCCCTGCGCGCGTCTTCACAGCGCCGGACGAGAAAGCCGTCCGTACCCAGCTTCTGGTCGACGTGTTTGGCCAGGTCGTCCGTCATCCGGCGTTCGCCGCGCTCGACCTGGCTCAGGAATGACACGCTGCGCCAGCTTCCCTCGACCAACTGTTCCAGGGTCAGGCCCGCCAGCTCCCTTCGGAAGCGCAACTCGGCGCCGTAGAAGGACGGGACGTTCGCGGACGCGTCGGGATCCTTGCGTACGGGCACAACTCATCACCCTCTCTTTTCATTTGCGTTGTGCAACCTGAATCCCTTCCACGGTACGCACCGTCACGCCACTCTGTGAGGGAATCGTCACAGAGCGCACTGGAATGTGCGCTGAACAGGGAGGTCCCAGCAATGGAACCGATGCAACCGAACCCCACCGACTCCGACGTCACCCTTTGCGTCGAGGAACTCCGCGACGCCCTCCACGCGCATGGCATCACCTTGCCGTCCCTGCGGATCGATCTGGCGGGTTTCGCGGGCAGTTACGAGCCGTCGAGAGGGCTCGTCGCGCTGGGCGGCTGCAACGCGGCCACAGCGCGGAAGCCGGCCGCCGTGCTGCGGAACGCGGCCGAGCGGTGAAGACGACGGTGACGGACTTCCGTACCGAACTGGTGGCTGTCGCCAAGGCCGTGCCGGAGCTGCGGCGCGCGCTGCGGGCGTGGTTCGGAGGGGCGGCGCACGGGGGTGTGGAAGCGGACATCCAGTTGTGTGTGACCGAGTTGGTCGGCAACGTCATCCGGCATGTGGGGGAGGGGACGCCCGTGTCCGTACGGGTGGCGTGTGTGGACACCGCCCGGGTCCGGGTGGAGGTGCGTGACCCCGACCCGCGAGCGCTTCCCGTGCTGCTCAGTGCTGTCGGAGACAGCGAGTCGGGGCGCGGGCTGGCTCTGCTGGGTGCTCTTGCTGTGCGGTGGGGTGTCGAGGTGGGGGCCCTGGGCAAGACGGTGTGGTGCGAGTTGGCGGGCAATGGGTTCCCGCTGGCCATGGAGCGGTGCCGGGAGCGGGCGCGGCTCGGGAAGCTGGTGGCGTGGACGGAGGGGGAGGGGCGGCCGGTCACCGGGGAGGAGTTGGCGGTGGCGGAGGCGCAACGGCGGGAAGACTGCGGGCGGCACGTCCCGGGCGTCGGGGTGCGGGTTGAGGCGCCGGTGGGCGAGCCCGGGGAGGTGCTGGTCCGGGGCTTCAACGTGACGCGGGTCAAGGGGGAGTTGCGGAGGACGCCGGCGGAGGCAAGGGGAGGGACCTTGCGGATGCCGTGAGCGGGTGGGCGGCGGCGCTTTTCGGAACGATCTGTGTCAGCGCTCCCAGGGCGGTCCGGGCACTGCTGTGCGTGCCTGCGGGAGACCATCCGGCCAAAGGCTGGCGAATAGGTGATGTGACTGGCGAGTAGGGATATTTGACTCTGTCGACCCGTCTCCTTACCCAGGCAGTATCTCCGAGAGGCAAAGGACGAGCGGAGTCTCTTTGACGCGCACCGGCTACGGACGGCGTCACCCGTTTCGTCAACGGATCACTCACCGAGACGTCCGCTTCTTGCCCGGGGCGTGCTGTACGCGGCGATTCACCTGTCGTGACAGCCGGTAGATGCCCATCCCCCCAGGAGAGGAACCAGCACAGATGAAGCACCGGCTGAACCGCCGCGCCAAGAAGGCCATGATGGCGGGCGCCGCAGCCAGCGGCCTACTGGCCCTGGCCATTCCTGTCGCCGCCATGGCGGAGATGCCCGACAGCGAACAAGGCAGTGGTTCCCACTGCACCAGCGACGTTTCCGGCGGCCCGGTGAAATGCTTCACCACCTACCGGGCGGCCATCGCCGCGGCCACCGGAGGTGTGGTCAAGGACGCACCCGCGAACGTGAGCGACGCCGCGGGCAGCCCCGGCTTCAAAGCGAAGATCAACGCCGCCGGTACCACCGCCGCCGATGGCGACCAGCCGTTCGTCGTCGGCACCGTGTACCTGGACAACGATCTCAAAGGCGCGTCCATGAGCTTCACCGCCGAGACCAAGTGCAGTCCGGAGAACGACGGCTTTCAGATCTCCTCGATGCCGGAGGGGTTCGACGACGCCGTCAGTTCCTACGAGACCTTCAACGACTGTCAGGCCGCGCTCTTCTCGGACCCGGATCTGAACGGCGACCACAGCAACTGGCAGATCGGCCGACAGACCTTCGTGCGCGACGGCCTGGACAACCTGGCCAGCTCCATGCGGTTCACCTACGCGGAGTCCCCCAGCGTCGAGCAGTTGGTGAAGGACTGCGACGAAAAGGTGGCGACCTGCAAGTTCGAGCAGAAGGGTGATGTCCGCTACGGCTTCAGCGGGACCCATGAGGTGGCGCGGGGGTACAACTGCACCACCGTCCCGCAGCAGACGAAGATCGCCTGGTGGGACGCCACCGGTGGGAAGAACTCGCTGGAAGTGGAGTTGGGAGCCAGCTACAAGATAGGAAATTCCGTCCTGGGGTCGGAGTTCAGCTACAGCTTCAAGATCGCCTACGGGCATGAGTGGAACTGGCAGAACACCGCCATCGACGAGACTCCCATCACCGTCCCGGCGGGACAGGTGGGCTGGATCAACCGGAACACCAAAATGCAGACTTCGGGCGGCACCCTCGAGGTGAAGTACGACGACCCCAAGTGGGGCCACCGGCTCTGGTACGTCGACGACTTCACCGCCACCGGCCCCACACCCGAGAAGCACGGCACCGTCACCTGGGCAGCCCGGAAGATGACCGCGGCCGAGAAGGCCGAGCAGTGCACTGACGGCTCCGGATTCGTCACCGAGGTCACGGACGAGGTCGCGGGCGCCAAGGCCAAGCGGGCGAACGCCAAGTCCGCGCCCGCGAAAGCCAAGTCGGCGCCCGCGAACGCCACCGTCTCGTCCGGAAAACACTGAGCCGTCGCCGCATACCCCGGCCTTCCAGCCTTCCAGGGGCCGGATGGACAGCCGGGTCCTCCCTCGGACACACCACGACCGCGGCGGCTCCCCCTCCGCGCCGCCGCGGTCGTTCCCCGTGTGCAGGTGTACGTCTGGCTCAGGCCGTCTCGTCCGTCGCGTGGACGTCGTTCGGGCTGGCGGTGACCGGTTCGGTCGTGGCGTGGACGTCGCCCAGGATCGTCGCCGTGGCCTTGGTCTTCTTGGCCGGTTCGGTCGTCGCGTGGACGTCGCTCAGAGTGGTGGCGGTGGCCGGCTCGCTCGTCGCGTGGACGTCGTTCGGCTTGACGGTGTCGCTCATCTTGCTGTCTCCCCTGAATGGTGACCGGTGGAAATGAGGGCCCACCCCGCGACTCCCCCGCGGACTGCGGGGCGGGCCCTGGGCCGGTTCACCATAAGAGGTCCGGCCCCCTGTCGTTCCGCCTGCCCCCCGACGCGACGGCTCGACAGGGACGAGCCTGCCGGACCGCGATAAACGAATGATGAACGCCGATCGTCCGCGGCCGCGCCGGGCAACCCTCAGCAGGTCGCACGCGTCGCCTGCCCCAGCAACCCCCGTACCGCGTCCGCCTCCGGCGCCCCCAGCGACTCGAAGATGCCGAGCGCGTCCTGCCAGCACACCTGGGCGCGGTCCAGCTGGCCTATGCCGTGCAGGGCGCGGCCGAGGACCGTGAGGACGTTGCCGCGCCGCCACTCGCCGCCGATGCCGCGCAGCACCGTCAGGGCCTGCTCGGCGTTGGCCGCCGCGCGTGCCGAGCGGGTCGCCGCGAGGTCGACCTCGGCGAGGCGGAACAGGGTCATGCCCTCCCACAGGCGCTGTCTGCTGTCCCTGAACACCCGCAGCGCTTCGTCGAGATGGTCGGCGGCCTCCGTCAACTGGCCGCTCTGGGTGAGCGCCAGGCCGAGCGCGTAGCGGCCGTTGGCCCCTCGTACGGTATGGCCCATCGCGTCGTACATCGCCGTGCCCTGTTTGGCGAGGGCGACCGCGCTGTCGGTGCGGCCGGTGGCGAGGTGGATGCGGGACAGGTTGCACAGGGCGCTCGCCTCGCCGGGGTGGTCGGCGAAGGCGCGGTAGCTCTCGATGGCGCGGGTGAAGTGGGCCTCGCCCGCGTCGTGCCGGCTCTGGTAGAGGGCGACGACTCCGCTGATGTTGGACGACCAGCAGGCGGTGTACTGGTCGTCGGCCGCGAGCGCCAGCTCCGTGGCCCGTTCCGATTCCTGGACGGCCGCGTCGAACAGGCTTCCGGAGACGTGGTGCACGAAGGCCAGGGTGGTGAGGGCTCGTGCCTCGGTGCGCTGGCATCCAGCGGCCCGCGCCGCGTCCCGCACGATCGCCGCGACCGCCTCGTACTCCTTGGAGTTGGTGCCGGACTCGGCCAGTTCCACCGCCACCCAGAGCACGTCGGCGGCCCGGCGCAGCATGTTCGGGCGGGTCGCGGACTGCCGGACGCAGGCCAGTACGCACACCGCCTCCGCGTGTACCCAGTCCTGCGCGGCGTGGCTGTCGGCGAACGTCAGCCCCGGATACTCCGCGTGCTCCAGGTGGTCGACGAGCCTGTCCTCGGGGCGCTGCACGCGGTAGGTCGCGGCGACCGTCGCGAGGTAGAAGTCGAGCAGCCGGGACATCGCCGACTCCCGTTCGCCGGGCGGGTGTTCGTCCCGCTCGGCGCAGGAACGCGCGTAGAGTCGTACGAGGTCGTGGTAGCGGTAGCGGCCCGGCGCCGCCGATTCCAGCAGTGAGGTGTCCACCAGGGACTCCAGGACCTCCTCCGCCTCGTCGACCGGCAGTCCCAGTACGGCCGCCGCCGCCGCGAGTGAGATGTCCGGGCCGTCGGCCAGCCCCAACAAGCGGAACGCGCGGGCCTGTTGGCCGTCGAGGGCGCCGTAGCCGAGCTCGAAGGTCGCCTTCACCGCGAGGTCGCCGGCCTGCAGCTCGTCCAGGCGGCGGCGTTCGTCGCCCAGTTTCTCGGCGAGGACGGACACCGTCCACGTTCTGCGCGCGGCCAGCCGGGACGCCGCGATCCTGATCGCCAGCGGCAGGAAACCGCAGGCCGCCACCACGTCCAGGGCGGCCTTGCGTTCGGCGGCGACCCTCTCCTCGCCCACGATCTTCGTGAACAGCTGGAGGGCCTCCTCGGGGGACATGACGTCCAGGTCGACGAGATGGGCGCCGGCCAGGTCCACCATCCGTACCCGGGAGGTGACCAGGGCCGCGCAGCCCTCCATGCCCGGCAGCAGCGGACGTACCTGGGCGGCGTCGCGGGCGTTGTCCAGCAGGACCAGGACCCGGCGGCCGTCCAGCACCGAGCGGTACAGGGCCGCGCGTTCCTCCAGCGAGTCCGGGATCGCCGAGTCGGCCGTGCCGAGGGCGCGCAGGAACGCCCCGAGGACCGTCTCCGGCTCGGCGGCCTGCGTACCGGCGCCCTGGAGGTCGATGTACAACTGCCCGTCGGGGAAGGCGGATCGGGTCTGGTGGGCGACATGGACGGCGAGGGTCGTCTTGCCCACGCCCCCGATACCGGCCAGGGCGGACACGGCCATCACCCGGCCCTGTTCCGAGGACGCCGACGACGCGGACGACAGGACCTTGCTCAGCTCCGATACGAAGGCGGCGCGGCCCGTGAAGTCCGGGACGGTGGCCGGGAGTTGGGCGGGGCGGACGAGGGCGGGGGCGGGTTCGGGAGCGAGCGGGGCGGAGGGCTCGGCGAGTCCGGGGTCCGCCTGGAGGATGCGTTGCTGCAACTCCTTGAGGCCGGGCCGGGGATCGACACCGAGTTCGTCGGCGAGGAGGCGGCGCGTGTCCGCGTACACCGCCAGGGCCTCGGCCTGTCTGCCGCTGCGGTACAGCGCCAGCATCAGCAGCTCGCGCAGCCGCTCACGGAGAGGATGCTCGGCGGTGAGGGCGGTCAACTCGCTGACCGACTCGGCGTGGCAGCCCTGTTCGAGGTCCATGTCGAGGCGCGATTCGAGGAGTTGGAGGAGCCACTCCTCCAACCGGGCCCGCTGGGCGTCCGCGTACGGCCCCGGAACGCCTGCCAGCGGCCTGCCGTCCCACAGCTCCAGCGCCCGGTTGAGGACCTCTCGGGCGTGGGAGAGATCCCCGGCGCTCCTGGACTTCTCCGCCTCCGAGGCCAGTTCCTGCGCCACCGTCAGATCCAGCGCGCCCTCGGCGAGGGAACGGATCGCGTACCCGCCCGACTCGCTCACCAGCACCCAGGCGCCCAGTACCTTCCGCAGCCGGGACGCGTACGTCCGTACCGCCGCCAGCGCCTGCGACGGCGGGTCCTCGCCCCACAGCGCGTCGATCAGCTCGGCCGCCGTCGCCGTCCGGCCCTCACGCAACAACAGCGCGGCCAGCAGCGCCCGTTGCTGCGGCGATCCGGTGGGCAGGGGCGCCTCGTCGCGCCAGGCCCGCACCGGCCCGAGCACGCCGAAGCGCAGCGTCGCCGGCGAGTCCGCCGTGGAGTCAGTCAGGGATTCCACCGGAAAGTCCCTGGGATCCCGCTGTGCCGGCACTCGCGGTACAGCCGGTGTGTCACCCATCACAGCTCCCTGCAGAACATCAAGACCAGGACGTCAGTTTGCCTTGTCTCCGGCGTATGCGTCAGCTGTCGAGACAGCGATCACAGGTTGGTGCAGGAGGTGTTGCGGGGTTCTCACACCGTATCCACACAGGGTTCCACGGAAAGGGGTGCGTGACCGCGTAGCTGACGGTTCGTCAGATCAGCGCTACCGTGCCTGTTATGGAGACGACCGACACCTTTCCGAAGATCATCTCGGTGGACGACCACACGGTGGAGCCGCCCGATGTCTGGCAGGACCGGCTGCCGAAGAAGTACCTGGACGTCGGCCCGCGCGTGGTGCGGGCGCCCCTGAAGGAGATGTCCTTCCTCGGCGGCCGGTTCAAGCCCGTCATGGGCGAGCCCGGCGACGACGGCCCGATCGGCGACTGGTGGATCTACGAGAACCTGCAGCGCCCCCTCACCCGCCTCGACACCGCCGTCGGCTACGACCGGGACGAGATCAAACTCGAGGTCATCACCTACGAACAGATGCGCCCCGGTTCCTACGACGTCCCGCAGCGACTGGCCGACATGGACATCAACCACGTCCAGTCCGCCGTCTGCTTCCCGACCTTCCCGCGCTTCTGCGGCCAGACCTTCACCGAGGCCAAGGACCACGAGCTCGGGCTGCTCGGCGTACGCGCGTACAACGACTGGATGGTGGAGGAGTGGTGCGGGCCGCAGGCCCAGGGGCGCCTCATACCCCTAACCCTGATTCCGCTCTGGGACGCGGAGTTGGCCGCCGCCGAGGTCCGGCGCAACGCCGCCCGGGGCGTCCGCGCCGTCGCCTTCTCCGAGATCCCCCCGCACCTCGGGCTGCCCTCGGTCCACGGCGACGACTGGGACCCGTTCCTCGCCGCCTGCGCCGAGACGGGGACGGTCATCGCGATGCACATCGGCTCGTCGAGCCGGATGCCGTCCACCTCCGCCGACGCCCCGCCCGCCGTCGGCTCCACCATCACCTTCGCCAACTGCTGCTTCTCGATGGTCGACTGGCTGATGAGCGGCAAGTTCGAACGCTTCCCCCAGCTGAAGATCATGTACGCGGAGGGCCAGATCGGCTGGATCCCCTACATCCTGGAGCGCGCGGACGTCGTCTGGGAGGAGAACCGGGGCTGGGGCGGAGTCGCCGACAAGGTCCACCGGCCGCCGTCCGAACTGTTCGCCGAGCACGTCTACGGCTGCTTCTTCGACGACGCCTTCGGGCTGCGGAACCTCGACTCGATCGGCGTCGGAAACGTCCTCTACGAGACCGACTACCCCCACTCCGACTCCACTTGGCCCGGCTCGCGGGAGGTCGGCGAGCGGCAGATGGGGCACCTGGACCCGGAGGTCGTGGAGCGCATCGTACGAGGAAACGCGATCGACCTGCTGGGGCTGACACCGGACGGGCTGTGGCGTCCGGGGACTGCCGCGTAGCGGGAGAGGAGTACGGCGTAGCGGGAGAAACGGCGTAGAACCCATAGCGTCGCTGGTCATCCGGTACCGTGAACTTCCTTGGGGGGCCAAGTGGTCGGACTGTGAAGGCGTGCTGCCGATCACCGCTGTCCCCCTAGCGTCCGCAGCGACCGCAGGGATCGCAGCACAGGGAAAACGGGGGCCGTCCGTTGCCGTACACCGCCGAGATCAGCCGGACCAACCCGGGGTGCTTCATCTTCCTCGTGGACCAGTCCGCCTCCATGAGCGATCCCATGGCGAGCGGTGAGACGACACAGCCGCGGGCCGAGGTCGTGTCCAACGCCATCAACCGGCTGCTGACGGAACTGTCGGTCAAGTGCGCCAAGGAGGAAGGCGTACGCGACTACTTCCACGTCGCCGTGATCGGCTACGGCCATCAGCACGTCGGCTCCGCCTACCAGGGCGTCCTCGCCGGCCGCGACCTCGTTCCGCTGGGCGAGGTCGCCAACAACCCGGCGCGGGTGGAGAGTCGTACGAAGAAGGTGCCGGACGGCGCCGGCGGACTGGTCGAGACGTCCGTGCAGTTCCCGGTGTGGATGGACCCGGTGACCAACGGCGGCACGCCGATGACGCGCGCCCTCGACTACGCGGACAAACTCGTGTCCAACTGGGTCGACGCGCACCCCAGCGGCTTCCCGCCCATCGTCCTCAACCTCACCGACGGGGAGTCCACCGACGGCGACCCGACCAGCGCCGCCATCGGCCTGGCCTCGCACGCCACCGCCGACGGCCCGGTCCTCCTCTTCAACCTGCATGTCTCCGGCAGTGGTGGCGCCCCCATCACCTTCCCGGACAGCGAGGAGCAACTCCCGGACACATACGCCAAGTTGCTGTTCCAGATGTCCAGCGTGCTGCCCAGCCACATGCGCTCGTACGCCGCCTCGCAGGGCCACCACGTCAGCGAGACGACCCGGGGCTTCGTCTACAACGCCGACATCGTGTCCATCGTGGAGTTCCTCGACATCGGCACCCGTGCGACGGAGCTGCGCTGACCATGGGGGACATCCCGGCGCTGCCGCGGGCGCAGTGGTTGTGGACGCAGAAGTCGGGCAGCAGCGAGCAGGAGTGCGAGGACGCCGCGTACGTCTGGCAGTCCGGCGAGGCGGGAGTCGACAGCGCCGGACGGGCTGCCGCGTCCCTCTACGCCTCGGTGTCCGACGGCGCCTCGGAGAGCCTGCTCGCCCGCGACTGGGCCACGCTCCTGGTCCGCGACGCCGTCGAGTCGATGCGGCTCGCCGGTGACTGGTGGCAGGAACCCGGCACGTTCGTACGGGACTTGATGGAGCGTTCGGCACTGCACTGGGACGCCTTCCTCACCCGCTACCAGGCCGAGCGCGCCGGCCAGGGCAGACCCATCGCCTGGTACGAGCAACCCGGCCTGGAAAAAGGCGCGTTCGCCACGGTGCTGGGGGCCGAGATCCGGGCCACCGTCCTGGACGACGGAACTACCCGCTGGTGCTGGTACTCCTTCGCCCTCGGCGACAGCTGTCTGTTCCAGCTGCGCGACGGACGCCTCCTCGACTCCTTTCCGTTGAGCGCGGTCGAGGAGTTCGGGATCACCCCGCAGCTGCTCGGCAGCCGCAACCATGACGTGGGGCTGGTCGCGAAGCGGATGCGGGTGGCGTCCGGTGAGTTGCTGCCCGGCGACGAACTCCTGCTGGTCACGGACGCGTTGGCCGCCTGGATGCTCTCCCGGGCTGCCGGGACCGAGGGCGGGGGCAATTGCAAGGGCGAGGGCGAACGGTCGGTGGATCTTCCGGCGTTCGCCGCGTTCGACCGGCGGGACTTCGCCGACTGGGTGGACGACCAGCGGGCGCGCGCCCGGATGCGCAACGATGACGTGACGCTCGTCCGGGCGAGGTTGGGAGCGGAGGCGTAGATGGCGGTGTCCCCCGGCGGTGCCCCCGGAACCGGCTCGGCCCGGAGGTTTCCGACGGGAGCGAACTACGCGGAGGCCTTGCAGCACCCCGAACTGTGCTTCAGCGACCCCGACTTGAAGGACGGCAAGGTCCAACAGGACCCGGTACTGGGCCCGAAGGCGATCTCCGGGAATTTCGCGAGCGTCTTCTCCATCACGGCGCGGAACGGGCAGCGGTACGCCCTGAAGTGCTTCACCCGGGACAGCGCGACCCTCGGCAAGCGCTACTCCGCCATCAGCTCGGCACTCGGCGGACTGGGCGGAAACGGTGGTTCCGGTTCCGGCGGCGGGCTGTCCCAGCCGTGGCCGGTCGGGTTCGACTTCCTCGAACAGGGCGTACTGGTGGGGCGGGAGTGGTATCCGGCGGTCAAGATGACCTGGGTCCAGGGCACCGGGCTCATCAGCTGGATCGAACGCAACCTCAACGACCCGGCCCTCCTGCACGCGCTCGCCGACCGGTTCCTGGCCATGACCGCCGACCTGGAGCGGAACGGCATCGCCCACGGCGACCTCCAGCACGGCAACCTCCTCGTGGCCGCCGACGGGACCTTCCGCCTCGTCGACTACGACGGCATGTACGTCCCCGCCCTGCGCGGCGAGCAGGCGACCGAGAACGGCCACCGCAACTACCAGTCGCCCTCCCGTACGGCCGCCGACTTCGGCCCCGCCATGGACCGCTTCTCCGCCTGGACCATCGAACTGGCCCTCCTCGCCGTCGCCACGGACCCCGGCCTGTGGACCCAACTGCACGACAGGCACGGGGAGTTCCTGATCCTCTCCGAGGCCGACTTCAAGGAACCGGCGACCTCCCTCGCCTGGCCGGTTCTGCTGAGCCACCCGGACCAGCGGGTCCGGGACATGGCCGGCCGGGTGCGGGGCTTCCTCGGCAGGCCGACGTCCGCCGTGCCTCCGCTGACCGCCGACGCCGTACGGCTGCCGGGGCAACGCTCGGCACCGGGCGCGGGGTCGAACAAGGGGACCGGAACCGGGCCGGGTGCGGGTGGAGGTGGGGGTGGGGGCGCGGGCGGTTACGTGACCGGTCTCAGCGGCAGCCGCCCCACGGTCACCTCCTGGACGCCGACCGGGTCCGGTTCAGGGTCCGGGTCCGGATCCACGTCCGCGTCGGGGGTGCCCGTCTCCGGGGTCCCGGCCTGGATGGCGGGCCGGGTGTCACGCTCGGCCCCGACGTCCGCTGCCGCATCGGCATCCACATCGGCAGCCTCCGCGCCGACTCAAGCCCAGCAACCCGCCACCCAGGGCGCCGGGTTCGCCACATTCGGCAAGCGCGGCCCCCGTGACGTGTTCGCGGGCCTCGGCGCGCTGCTCAGTACGTCCGTCCCGGGCGTGCTCGTCCTCGCCGCGGCCCAACCGGTGGACGCCCTGCCCGCCGCACAGGGCGTGGCCCTGCTCACCTCGGCCGCCCTGGTCGGGTTCGGCCGACGCAGGCGCCCCGAGTACCGGGCGGCGCGGAAGCGGGTGCGCGACCTCAAGCGGCGTTCCCGTGAGCTGGCCGACCCGGCGAGCGCCCATCAGCGCCTGGAGAAGGAGATCCGCGTCCTCGACGACGCCCTCGCCAAGGACAACACCGCCTCCGACCAGCGCATCCAGGCCCTGCAGATCGAGCTGCGCGACGGCCAGGCCCGTATCACCATGGACCTCAACCGGCGTACGGACCAGGCCCAGCAGCAGCTGGCGGGGCTGGCCGCGAAGGAGCGGCGCCTGATCGACAAGGCGCTGGAGCCGGCGATCAGGGCGCACATCCAGGACAGGCTGCGCAGGACGTCGATCGAGGAGACGCGGTCGCTCAGCAACATGGGCGCCAAGATGGTGCGGGCCCTCCAGGACGCGGGCATCCGCAACGCGGCCGACTTCATCGGCGTGGACTTCTCGCACAACCCGTCCGTCGTGTACCTGGTGCGTCCCGGCGGCCAGCGGATACGGGTGCCCGGCATCGGAGAGGCCCGCGCCACCGCCCTCAGCGACTGGCGGCAGGGCCTGGAACACCGGGCCAGGGCGTCCGCTCCGACCACGGTGCCCCCGGCGGCGAAGGCCCAGATCAAGGCCGACATCGGCACACTCCGGCGGACCCACAAGGCGGAGATCAAAGGGGCGGAGGCCGAGGCCCTGCAGAAGAAGGCCGCCCTGCAGCGAAGGATCACCGACGAGCGCGCCCGTCTCACCGGGCAGCGCCAGCAGCGCGCCATGGACACCCAGCGCAAGCGAGCCGAACTCCTCCATAGGCAGAAGCAGTTGGCGGGCGCGGAGGCGGAACGAGCCCGGGTCGAGGCGGAACTGGCGGTCACGCGTACGGAGACCCGGGGCACGCTGGGCACAGGCAAGTACCTGCGGTTCCTGCTGACCGGAGGCTGAGAGAGGCCGTTCACCGCAGGCCCCTTGCCTGACGGCTCGTCAGGGATAACGATGGCCAGGGCGACGACAGTTGACGGACCGTCAGAGAAAGGGGCCCGTCCATGCCCCCCACCAACGAGCCCCTCCGCCCCCACCTCCGCTACGGCATACAACTCCCCATCCAGTCCCAGTCCACCCTGTACACCGAACCGTGGGAAACCTCGGCCGGTGCCGCCGACCTTGTCGAGATCGCCCGCGCCGCCGACCGCGCCGGCTTCGCCTACGTCGCGAGCTGCGACCACGTGGCCGTCCCGCGCCGACTCGCCCCCGCGATGAGCACCGTCTGGTACGACCCCGTCGCCACCCTGGCCCACCTCGCCGCCGTCACCGAACGCGTCCAACTCCTCAGCCACGTGGCTGTCGTGGGCCTGCGCCACCCCCTCCTCACCGCCAAGCAGTACGCCACCCTCGACCACCTCTCCGGCGGGCGCCTGATCCTGGGCGTCGGGGCAGGGCACGTACAGGAGGAGTTCGAGGTCCTCGGAGTCGACTTCGAGCGCCGGGGTGCCGTACTCGACGAGACGATCGACGCGTTGCGTGCCGCGCTCGGGCCGGACGAATTCCCGGAACACCACGGCAAGTTGTACGACTTCGAGGGCCTCGGTCAGCGGCCACGGCCCGCGCAGGAACGCGTACCGCTCTGGGTCGGCGGGTCGTCCCCCGCCGCCGTACGCCGGGCGGCGCTCAAGGGCGACGGCTGGCTGCCGCAGGGCGACCCGCGCGACCGTCTCCCGGACCAGATCGCACGGATCCGGCGGATACGCGAAGAGGCCGCCGTCCAGGGCCCGTTCACCATCGGGGCCATCACCGAGCCGCTGTACGTCGGTGAGCCCGGGTGGGATGTCGGGCGGCGGACGCTCAGCGGGCCGCCGGAGGTGCTCGCCGAGTCGCTACGGGCGTACGGGGCGATGGGCGTGGACCAGATCCAGGTCCGGTTTCGAAGCCGAGGTCTCACTGAACTCACCGACCAGATAAGGGAGTTCGGCGACAAGGTCGGCCCGCTGCTGGAGCGGGAACCGGAAGGAAACCTGTCTGACAGCCTGACCGGTTCTCTTTGAAATTTTGAACATGTCCACGCCTGGGCGCGTACGTATGAACGTACGGACGTCATGACTCCGGCGGAAGGACATGCACGGTGCGCACCTCCCGGCTCGTTGACCTCAACTCACCCACGTCCTCACCCCCGTCTTCGCCCGCTTCTGCATCCGCGCCCACACCCGTCTCCGCCACCGGGTCCGCATCCGCGTCCGCGGCCCCGCCCAGGCTGACCGTCGCCCTCGCCTGCGCCGAGGGGAAGTGGCCGCACGGCGACTGGCCGGAGCCCGAAGACCGGCACGTGGGGCGGGCGTTGCGCGTGGAGCCGCCCTACCGTGAACTGCGCGAGGAGGGCGCCGTGGACGTGGTCGTCCTGCGCTGCGAGGAACCGGCGACCGAGTTCCCGGTACTGCTGCGGGCGTTGGGGCCCCTGAGTGTTCCGGTGATCGTCGTCAGTCCCCGGCGGGACACGGAGACCGTGGTGGAGGTGTTCCGGGGCGGGGCCGGATATCTGGTCGAGGGCGACTACTGCACCTGCATGCTCTCCTCGGCGGTCGTGGCGGCCACGGTCGGGCACACCTACCTCTCGCCGATCGCCTGCGCCGCCCTCCGGGAAGGGGCCCAGCAGGTGTCCGTGGAGGGGACGAGGGGTGTGTCCGTCGCCGGGGTGGCGATGGAACGGCTGCGGAGCCTGCTCTCGCCGCGCGAGCGGCAGATCATGGAACTGCTGTCGACCGGCCTGGGCGCCCAGGAGATCGGGCTGCGGCTGCGGTTGAGCGAGAAGACGGTCCGCAACAACCTCAGCAACATCTACGCCAAGCTCGACGCCCGGGGGAGTACGGACGCGGTCCTCAGATGGCTGGGGGCGACCCCGGCTGTTCGCATCTGAGAACAACCGGCGCCGCCCCTTTTCACTGATTCCCGTCCCGGTTCGCGCTACGGCGCGGGAATCTCCGCCACCGGGATTTCCACGTCGGTGACGTTCTCGCCGCCTTCGCCGAATCCGGGTTCCGCCCTGGCGCTGTTCTCCGAGTTCTGGAGTCCGTTGGCCTGGGGAGTTCCGCACTCGACGTTACGCAGCCAGAGACGGCCGTCCGGCGTTCCGTTCTTCAGGAGCTGCGGATAGAAGACGTGCACGCTGGTGGCGCCCTCGCTGGGCGAGAAGAACACCTTCTGGCCGTCCTGCTCGTCCTTGTACGTGGCCTTGAGGAATCCGCTCACGTCGGTTCGCTTCTCCGACCACATGAAGAACCCTATGTGGTTGGGTTGCACGGTGTCGGTCCGGGTGAAGTCGAATCCGGTTCCCGTGTCGTCACGCTTGAGGGTGAGTTCCGTCGTGTTGAACTTCGCGCCGATCTCGAAGAACGAGTTCCCCAGCTTGGAGTCGGCGGAAGCGGTGAACCCGTCCTCCAGGGTGATGGACCTGGTCACCGACGCGGACACGCTGAAACTCTTCGACAGGGCGCTGGTGGAACCGCAGTTCTCGGTAATGGTGGAAACGCGCTGGTTGGGTCCCAGGTTGTTGCTCTTGAACTGGACGTCGACGAACACGCAGTCGTCCAGTTTGGGGGAGTTCTGCGCGCAGTCCCTGGTCACTTCGGAGGGGGTGGCGGCACCCGCCTGGTTCATCAGCGGAACAGCCACCGCGACGGCCACTACCGGGGCCATGGCCATGACGATGCGCTTCTTCTTGCTCCGGTGACTTCCTTTGCGGCCGGTGCGGGTCATCGTGCGTCTCCTTGCGAGGAAGGGGGAGGAGGTTGGGGGGAGTTACGAGCGTTCAGCCAGGTGAATGGCCAGGTGAGAGGCCGGATGGAGGCGTGGTGGGGGGAGATGCGGGGGGAAGGTGGGGAAGCGCGGGACATGGGAAGGCGGCGTCGGCAGTCGGTCAGCAGTCGGTCAGGACGGGCGTGACGGTTCCGTCCGCGATGCCTGCGGCCCCGGCGGCGCCCGGCAGGATCGCAGGCCCCTCGACGAGTTCCGACGCGACGAAGTTCTTCTCCGGTGAGGGGTTCACGGCGAAGCTTCCCGGGTCGGCGTCGATCCGCACCCGCCATTCGCCGGTCATGCGCTGCATCTTCGGCGTGAACTCCATGTGCAGGACCTTGCCGACCGGTACTTCCCGGTTCTCCGTGTCGCCGGCGGTAACGGACTTGACCGTCATGTCGGTCGTTCCCTTGTGCTTGAGCCAGGACCCGCTCAGAAAGCCGAAGAGACCGCCACCGGCGCCCTGTTGGGTCGCGGTGTATTTGCCCGATCCCTGGGCTACGGTGGCCTTCCAGGTGATCGAAACCTTCGCCGGTTCGGTGGCGTTCGGCTCACAGTTCGGGAAGTCGATGGACGCCTTCTCGGTGGGGCCGTCGAACGGCTGGAAATTCGTCTCGACGTAGTCGCAGTTGTCGGCCTGGAATCCGTCGGCGAAGGCGCCTCCGAAATCTTCCACCGACCGCTGTTTTCCGTTGACCACCGCGGACCTTTCGCACATCTGGATGATCTGCTCCGGTGTCCTCTCCTCGGCCGCGTTCGCCGACGGAAGGAGGGCGATGATCGCGCCACCGGTCGCGAGCGCCGATCCGACCGCCACGAGCCGGACCTTCTTGTTCTTCAGGCGCCTCTTGGCCATGTCGCTCCGTCCCTGGGGAATCTTGGTCTTCGCTTTACCTGTTCGTGGAGGATTATTGGCGTCGGTCGTGGATCCGCGACAGGGTCAAATATCCCTACTCCCCGGTTACTTGGTGTGTGCTCGCGCACACAGTCGCGCACCGTTCGATGCCCTGGGATGCGGGTGGTCCACCATCTGACGCATCGTCAGACTCGGCGGTACGATGCTGACCTCCACCGATGCGAAGGGGTTCCGCATGGGCAAGCTCGACGGACGGGTCGTCATCGTCACCGGCGCGGCACGAGGTCAGGGGGAGCAGGAGGCCCGGCTGTTCGTGGCGGAGGGCGCCCGGGTGGTCGTAGCGGATGTGCTGGACGACCAAGGAGAGGCGCTGGCAAAGGAGTTGGGCGCGCTGTACGTCCATCTCGACGTGCGTGAGGAGGCGGGCTGGCAGGCTGTGGTCGCCGCTGCGGAGAGGGCGTACGGCCGGATCGACGGGCTGGTCAACAACGCCGGCATCCTGCGCTTCAACACCCTTCTCGACACACCCCTCGACGAGTTCATGCAGGTCGTGCAGGTCAACCAGGTCGGCTGCTTCCTCGGAATCAAGACGGTCGCGCCGCGCATCGCCGACGCCGGCGGTGGGACGATCGTCAACACGGCCTCGTACACCGGGATGACCGGGATGGCGGCGGTCGGGGCGTACGCGGCGAGCAAGCACGCCATCCTCGGGCTCACCCGGGTCGCCGCACTGGAGCTGGCCCGCCGGAAGATACGCGTCAACGCCATGTGCCCGGGCGCGATCGACACCGCGATGTCCAACCCGGCGGTGCTGGACCCGGCGGCGGACGCGGAGGGTTCCGCGCAGGGCCTGGACAAGCTGTACCGCAAGCTCGTGCCGCTGGGCCGGATCGGGCGCCCGGAGGAGGTGGCGCGCCTGGCGCTGTTCCTGTCCTCCGAGGACTCGTCGTACATCACCGGGCAGCCGTTCGTGATCGACGGGGGGTGGCTGGCGGGGGTGAGTGCCTTCTGAGTCCCGACCGCTCCGAGGTCGGCGGCCCCCCCCCAGGCGGAAGTGGAGGCCCTGGCGGCCGGTTCAGACGGGCGGTGCGGTGGCGACCGGTGATCGCAGGCCGAGCCACTGCTCGGCGTCCCAGGCCTGGAACCGCTCCACCTCCGTGAACCCCAGCTTGGCGGCGAGGCGCATCGAGCCGGCGTTGGCGGACTGGGTGGTGAGCACCACCGGCTCGCCGGGAAGCGCGCCGTCGAACCAGTCGAGCGCCGCCGCGCACGCCTCGGCTGCGTACCCGAATCCCCACGCCTCCGGCAGGAACAGATAGCCGAGGTCGGCCTTCCCCCTCGCGGCCGGACTGCGGTGCTCGGTCGCTCTCCTTAGCAGGATCTGGCCGATCATCGCCCCGTCGAGCTCGACCACGAAACTCCCGGGCCACCGCTCGGGCACCCCGGGCAGCTCGCGCTCCAGCTCGGCACGCGGCCGGGGGCCGCCGAGGTAGGTGTGCACCTCCGGCGAGGCAAGCAGCTCGATGAACGTCGCACGGTCCCGCGCCTCGGACTCGCGGAGCACGAGCCGGTCGGTCCTGATCGGGGCAGGCGGCCAGGCGACGGGTCCCAGTTCAGTCACGGCGGGCAATCTATCGCCCGCAGCCCGGCGTCAGACGCCGACCCCACCCCGCCACACGCGTGAGTTGACGACCCGTCAGCTATTGACGCTCCAAGCCCCCGGTGGAACAGTCGACATCGAATCTGACGCTGCGTCAGAAACGTTGGAAACGTCGGGAACGGTTACTGGGGACGGTGAACCTCCTTGGAATTCGGGCTCTTTGTACAGGGATACGTGGGCAAGCGGGCCGAGACCGATCCGCTCGCGGAGCACAAGGCGCTGATGGAGGAGACCGAGTACGTCATCGAGGCGGACAGGTCGAACTTCAAGTACGCCTGGGTGTCCGAGCACCACTTCCTGGAGGAGTACTCGCACATCTCGGCCAGCGACGTCTACCTCGGCTACCTCGCCCACGCCACCGAGCGCATCCACCTCGGCTCCGGCATCTTCAACCCCCTCGCCCCGGTCAACCACCCGGTGAAGGTGGCCGAGAAGGTCGCCATGCTCGACCATCTCACCGGCAACCGCTTCGAGTTCGGCTCCGGCCGGGGCGCCGGGTCCCACGAGATCCTCGGCTTCATGCCCGGCATCACCGACATGAACCACACCAAGGAGCTGTGGGAGGAGACGATCGCCGAGTTCCCGAAGATGTGGACACAGGACGAGTACGTCGGCTTCCAGGGCAAACACTGGTCGCTGCCGCCGCGCAAGGTCCTGCCCAAGCCGTACGGGCCCTCGCACCCCGCGATGTGGTACGCCGCCGGCTCGCCGCCCTCGTACGCCATGGCCGCCCGCAAGGGGCTCGGCGTGCTCGGCTTCAGCGTGCAGAAGGTCTCCGACATGGAGTGGGTGCTGGAGCAGTACAAGACGGCGATCGTGGACGCCGAGCCGGTCGGGGACTACGTCAACGACAACGTGATGGTGACGTCGACGGCCATCTGCGCGCCGACGCACGCGGAGGCGGTACGGATCGCGGCGGGCGGTGGGCTGCACTATCTGCAGTCGCTGCTCTTCCGCTACCACGACACCTTCCCGCGCCCCGAGGGGTTCCCGGTGTGGCCGGAGACGCTGCCCGAGTTCAACGAGGAGATCATCGAACTCCTCATCGCCGAGGAGCTGTTGATCTGCGGGGACCCGGACGAGGTGCTGACGCAGTGCAAGCGGTGGGAGCAGGCGGGGGCGGATCAGCTGAGCTTCGGGATGCCGATCGGGATCTCCAGGGAGGACACGCTGCAGACGATTCGGCTGGTCGGGGAACATGTGATTCCGAAGATCGACACGGATCCTGTGCATCGGACTTCGCGGTTCCGGGGGGTGGCTTGAGGGTCCCGTCGGCGGGTGCGGGTTCGTCGTGGTTGTTCGCGCAGTTCCCCGCGCCCCTAAAAGAGGGGCGCGTCCCTGCGGGCCTTGGGAAGAGGTGTAGCCGTGCTTGACCATCTGATCAAGGGCGCTTTGGTCGTTGACGGGACCGGCGCGCCCGCATACGTCGCTGATGTGGGGATACGGGACGGGCGGATCGTCGTCATCGGGGACGTGCGCGAGGAGGCACGGACGGTCGAGGACGCGGCCGGGCTTGTGCTCGCGCCCGGGTTCGTCGATCCGCACACGCACTACGACGCCCAGCTCTTCTGGGACCCGTATGCGACGCCCTCCCTCAATCACGGGGTCACGACGGTCGCCGCCGGCAACTGCGGTTTCACGCTTGCCCCGTTGAACCCGGACCGGCCGGGCGACGCCGACTACACGCGGCGGATGCTGTCCAAGGTCGAGGGGATGTCCCTGGTCGCGCTGGAGGAGGGGGCGCCCTGGAACTGGAGCGGCTTCGGGGAGTACCTCGACGCGCTGGAGGGGCGGATCGCCGTCAACGCCGGGTTCATGGTGGGGCATTGCGCGCTGCGGCGGTACGTCATGGGGCCGGAGGCGGTAGGCGGCCAGCCGACGGAGGACCAACTCGCGGACATGCTGCGGCTGTTGCACGAGGCCATGGACGCCGGCGCCTGGGGACTCTCCACCACACAGTCGTCCTCGCACTCCGACGGTGACGGCCAACCGGTCGCGTCCCGGCACGCGCTCCCCGCCGAACTCATCGCCCTCTCCCGGGCGGTCGGCGAGCACGAGGGCACCCAGATCGAGGCGATCGTCGCGGGCTGCCTCGACCAGTTCAGCGACGCCGAGATCGATCTGTTCGTCGAGATGAGCGTGGCGGCCGGGCGCCCCCTCAACTGGAACGTGCTCACGATCGACTCGGCCGTACCGGACCGCGTACCCCGCCAGCTTGAGGCAAGTGACCGTGCCCGTAAGGTCGGTGGCCGGATCGTCGCGCTCACCATGCCCATCCTCACGCCGATGAACATGTCGCTGGGCACCTTCTGCGCGCTGAACCTGATCCCCGGCTGGGGCCCGGTTCTCGGCCTCCCCGTCCCGGAACGGATCGACCGGCTCGGCGACCCCGCCGTGCGGGCGGAACTGGTCCGTCTCTCGCAGAGCGAGGACGTGGGCGTCTTCCGGCGGCTGACCGACTTCGGGCGCTATGTCATCGGCGACACCTACAGCGCGGCGAACGAGGGCCTGACCGGGAGGGTGGTGGAGGACATCGCCGCCGAACGCGGCCAGGACGCCTTCAGCTGCCTCGTCGAGATCTGCGTCGCCGACGAACTGCGTACGGTCCTGTGGCCCATGCCGACCGACAACGACCCCGCGTCCTGGGCGCTGCGCGCCGAGACCTGGCGGCACGAGGACGTACTCCTCGGCGGCTCCGACGCCGGTGCGCACCTGGACCGGATGTGCGGGGCCCCGTACACCACCCGTTTCCTCGGCGACTGTCTGCGCGGACGCAAGCTCGTGTCGCTGGAGCGGGCGGTGCAGATGCTGACCGACGACCCGGCGCGGCTGTTCGGCCTGCGGGAGCGGGGGCGTATCCAGGAGGGCTTCCACGCGGACCTGGTCCTCTTCGACCCGGAGCGGATCGCCGCCGACAAGGCCACCCTGGTGCACGATCTGCCGGGCGACAGCCCACGGCTCGACTCGAAGGCGATCGGGATAACGGCCGTGTGGGTCAACGGAGTCGAGACGATCCGGGACGACACGGTGACGGGTGCGGTACCCGGCACGGTGCTTCGCTCGGGCCGGGACACGGAGACGGTGAGCACCAAGTGACGTACGGGCAGCGGCTGCACGGCGGCGGCAAGCCGCAAGTGGGCGAAGTACAGCGGCTGTTCGTCGGCGGCTCGTGGGTGGAACCGGCCGACGGGCACTACGAGGTGATCGACCCGGCGACCGAGGACGTCGTCGGGTGGGCGCCGGAGGCCTCGCGGGAGCAGGCGCACGCCGCCGCGGCGGCGGCCCGCGAGGCCTTCGGGCCGTGGTCGCGCACCTCACCGGAGGAACGGGCCGCCGTCCTGGCCCGCGCCGCGGACATCATCCAGAGCAACCTGGTGCCGTACGCGGCGCTCGCCCAGGCGGAGACCGGCGCCACGACGGGGACCGCGCGCGGGATGCAGGTGGGCGTGGGCGCCGCCCGTTTCCGCCGGTACGCGACGGTGGAGCCGGCCGAGTGGGCGATCGCGCCACAGGTCAACGAGGGGGGCCCGTTCGGGAAGGCGGCGGTGATGGGCGCGCTGGCCATACGCCAGCCGGTGGGCGTGGTCGCCTGCATCACCTCGTACAACAACCCCTGGGCCAACCCGGCCGGCAAGATCGCCCCGGCGCTGGCCATGGGCAACACGGTCGTCGTGAAGCCCGCTCCGCAGGACCCGCTGTCGGTGTACCGGATGGCGGAGGCGCTGGCGGAGGCGGGCGCGCCCCCAGGTGTCGTGAACGTGATCAGTGGGACGCGGGCAGAGGTGGGGGAGGCGGTGGTCGACTCCCCGGACGTCGACATGGTCAGCTTCACCGGCTCGACGGCGGTCGGCCATCGGATCGCCGAGGTGTGCGGCCGTGGCATGAAACGCCAGCTGATGGAGCTGGGCGGGAAGGGCGCGGCACTCGTCTTCGACGACGCGGACATCCGCTCGGCGGTCGCGGGCATCGGCACGACGTTCTCGTTCTACAGCGGCCAGATCTGCACGGCCCCGACACGGGTGCTGGCGCAACGGGGTGTCTACGGCCGACTGGTGGAGCAACTGGCGGCGTACGCAGGCCACTTGAAGGTGGGCGACCCGCGCGCGGAGGGCACGGTGGTCGGGCCGGTGATCTCGGCCGCGCACCGGGACCGGGTCGAGGCGTACGTCGAACTAGGCCGGAAGGAAGGCGCGGTGGTGGTCGCTGGCGGCGAACGACCTTCGCACGACCGGGGGTTCTATGTAGCCCCGACCCTGCTGGCCGACTGTACGAACGACATGCGGGTGGCCCGGGAGGAGATCTTCGGCCCGGTGGTGACCGTCATCCCCTTCGACGACGAGGAGGAGGGCATCACCCTGGCGAACGACACCGACTACGGCCTCATCGACTACGTCTGGTCGGCGGACGTGGCCCGAGCGTTCCGGGTCGCCCGGCGCCTCCGGGCGGGCGGCGTGGGCGTGAACACCGTCGGCCGGAACATGGAGGCACCGTTCGGGGGGTTCAAGCGGAGCGGGGTCGGCCGCGACGTGGGGTCGTACGCGCTGCACGCGTACGGGGAGGTGCAGGCGGTGGTCTGGGCGGGATGAACGCGGGTACGGCCGCGGCCCGAAACCTCCGCCTCGGGGTGAGGCGGGGACTGTCAGAGAGGCGTTGACCGGACTACGGGACGACTCGCCGGCGCCGAGCCGAACGTCCCCAGGAGGAATACCGCGAGCCGACCGCGGCAGAGTGGCACGACTACCAACACAGCACTTCGAGCTGCGCAAGGTCTCCCTCGGCACCTGCGGGTGCCCCTACGGCATCCCCTAAAGGGCACGAACACCCCTGCCTCTCTGAACTATTGAGGTTGAAGCCGGAGAGTGGATCCAGGAGCCTATGGCGCCTTGATCTGCAGGAAGGAAGCGATCATCTGGAGGATGCCCCAGTGGTATTTTGACCTGAAATCGCGGGAGGGGTGAGTAGGCGGGTGGACAGAGACCGGCGGCATGCAGTTGTCGTGGTTCTCCGCGAGCTCGGGCAAAGCCACGATTACCGTGACCGGGCGGATGCCGGTCACGGCCTGGCAGGTTTCGCCGAGATGCACGAGGCACTCGGGCCACTGCTGGAGCTCGTACTTGACGCAGGTGACACCTTCGTCACCCGGGTGACCGCGGAAGCCCTGCTTCGGCGAAAGGACAGGATCGGGTTGGCGGTAGTCGCCTCCGCACTGGCAGTCGCCGACTCGAATCACAGCGATTGGATCCACACCGCACTTCACGATGTGTTCAGCATTTTCTCCGAGGACCGGGACAACGCGATGCAGTTGTGCGAGGAGATGCTGGGGGACACTGACGACCGCGTTGCCCTGGGGGCTCGTCAGATGCACGAAGCCCTGGCCGAGATGGACCCCGTTCTTCGCCCCATTTAGCCCGGGGGTGGACACTGTCGTTTTCTGCGTGGCGGCGGCCAGTGTGGTCTCGATGGCGGCGACCTTGCCGAGCCAGCCTTCGTCCTTGGCCTCTTGGAGGCGGTCGATGAGGTTGGCGTGGATCTCCTGGAAGCGTGACATCTGGGCTGGGTCCACGAGGAGCAGGGGACATCTGAGACAGGCTTCTCTGAACTACGTCAGCTTGGTCAGGGTCTGATCGGCACGCATTGTCAGGTAACGACTTCCACGGAAGCGGGTCGAGGGAACGGCATCATCTCCCATCCCAGCGGCCAGTCCGGATCTCGTCGCTCTGAAGCTTCGATCTCAAGGCGCCGGGGAACACGCCATGTCCACCATCGAGCATCTTCCTCGGGGCGGCTCGGCCACGGAATCGTGGCGCGGCGATAGCGCTCGTCGATGCCATCGAGTTCCGGTTGCCTGATCGCGCGAACACGTGAGGGCAGCAGCGGCCAGGCTCCCGCGAGTGCGTTCCGGCACCTGAGGTCGTGGCTGAGCTCAGGCGCGCACCACGAGTAGCCCTCTTCCACCGCGTCCACCAAGGCGCCCCACTGTGCGAGGAGAGAGCAGAGGGAGTGGGCTTGTACTCCAGGTCCGGTCCTGGTGACACCAGAGAGCTGCCCTGACGGCGTCGTACTCTTCAGCGCTCAACACGACTTTGTCTGTGTGACTTTCTGCTGGATTCATGCGGCGACTCCTGCTGAGCTTCATGGGATGGCACAGGTGAACTCACCTTTTATCGGAGCTGATTTTCGCGCTCAGAGCGAGCAAGGCGTCGCCGTATTGGGGCTGTTTGAAATGGAACGGGCCGAACGCCGTGTAGTCGCGTGCTGTGCGGTGAGGTTGCTCGAAGGAGTCCCAGGTCACGCGGTCGGCTGTCGCGGTGATGCGGGCCATGAGGGGCCAGCATCCCCATTCGCCGCATTCACAGCCGAGAACGGGTGTCTTCGGCCCCATCGTGTTGGTGGACTGTCCGAGGAAGTGATCCTGCATCGGGCCGAACCGGAAGAACTCCGGGATCAGACCGCCATGCGTCGCCTGCGGGCTGCATCCCGGCCGCGATCTCGAACCCGTCGATCAGCTCGGTGAGTGGTGCTCCGTCGATGCGGGGGGTGATCACGAGCGGGCCGCCGTCGCCACGGTGCCGGCACTCGAACCGGATGTCATTGCTGGTCATCCAGTGATTGTGCCAGCGAAGCCGTTCCCTCCACAAAGGACCAGTAAATGCCCGAACCCACCTCACCACTCACGGAGTTCATCCGCGCCTACGAGCAGGCGACCAACAGTCACGACATCACGCAGCTCGTCCCGCTGATCGCTCCCGAGGCCGTCTACTGGTTCTCCGACGGATCGCACCGTGGCCGCGAAGCCGTCCTCTCCGCCATCGCCGAGACCTTCGCCACCATCCGCGACGAGATCTACCGGATCAACGACCTGGAGTGGATCGCCCACGGCGATGGCCACGCGGTATGCCGCTACCGGTTCACCTGGACCGGAACCATCGACGGCCAGCTGCGATCAGGAAGCGGCCGCGGCACCAACGTGCTCGTCAACAACGCCGGAACCTGGCAGATGCTTCACGAACACCTCAGCGCGTAGCCAGGCGGCAGCACCGACGCTTCATCGGCCCGCCACCCGCGCCCAACGCTCCAAGGTGGCGTCCTCGGTTTCGGCAGGCTCGGCAGCGGTGGTCACGATTCCGGCCTCGGCCCGCAGGTGCGCGGATTTTTCCAGCTCCTCCGAGAGCATCTCGCGGCGCAGTATGCGGGCGGTGTACGCGGAGGAGTTCCCCTTGGCCTTCAATCGCGCCCTCGCCCACTACTGGCAGTCGAGGTAGAACCGGATCGCCGTACCGCCCGGGTCGGTGTGGATGCGGACCAGGTCGGCGACGGTGTGCACCAGCAGGAGGCCGCGCCCGCCCCGCTGGTCCCGGGTGGCAGGGCGGCGGCCGGCGAGGGGGTCGTCCAGCTGGCCGCCGTCGCGTACCTCGCACACCAGCTGGGAGCCCTCGGACCAGATCCGCAGGCTGCCGGAGCCGCCGCCGTGCACCACGCTGTTGGTGGTCAGCTCGGCCACCGCGAGAGCGAGATCGTCCAGACGTACGCCGGACAGCCCCAGTCGGGCGCCCCGGGCGACGGCGAAATGCCGGACGTCCGGCAGCTCGTCGAGGCCGAAGTGCTGGGGCTCGGCCGCTGCGGGAGCCTCCGGGAGCGGCCGGTTGTACTCGGCGACGACCTGCGCGGGCGCGTAGGACGGGCTGGGCCGCCGGCTGTCGCCCGAGATGATCACCGGGTGGGTCGCATACGCGTCGTTGAGCACCTCCTTGTCGAGGCGCACGGCGTCGTACGGGCACAGGATGGTCACGTCCCGGCCCTGGAAGGCCGGGTTGATCAGCGCCTCGTGCTGCACACACGCCGGGTACTCGACGCTGCTGCGGCCGGCCCAGATCGGCTCCCCGATGATCCGCACATGCGTCTGAGGGTGGGCGTCTGCGAACGCGCGTAGCACTTTGGGGATGATCCGGCCCGGATTGCGGCCCGCGTCGGTCATGTCGAGGAGGAGCACGGACGCGGCATCCGTGCCCAGGTTCTTCCTGAGCAGGGCAAGGTTCGCGCCGGGCACGGCGACCGCGACCGGGTGGCCGGCCCGCAGCCCCTCACGGATGAAGGGCACCGTGCCGTCCAGGTACTCGTCCTCACCCCGGTAGAACAGGGCGGGATGAACGAACGGTTCGGCGGCCGACTCGTCGGTCGACCCAGCGGTCTTCGTGGCAGTCATCGGGCCACCACCTCGATCACGGACAAGTCTGGCCAGAACATATCAAGCAGCCGTGGCAGAGTGGCGGGCGGCCGTTCGATCACGATGCGCCGCTGGGCCGGAAGGTCCTGAGCGGCAACCGCCAGGGCCGAGGCACCGGCGACATCGACGAAGGTCACGGCGGACATCTCCAGATGGCACACGATCTCTTTGGGCAGGTTCATACGACGGGTCAGTTGCCCAAGCGTCTGCTCCCAGGTCGGGCACGTGGCCGAAGTGATCTCGCCGACGGCCCGCCAGCCTGCCCGGTCCGGCAACGGGCGCATCCGCAACCCGACCCCGACCCCGCCCCCGACCTCCGACGGACCCGGCATCGACGCCGAGGCATTCGCCCGTCGCAAACTGTCCACGCCCCACCCCCATGTGCCGGTCGCACCCCAGCTCCAGTAACTCCATACGGTTATCTCCGTACCGATATCTCCGTACCGTGCCGCCGACGGAGAACAGGCGCTGAGCGCACCTCCAGCACGACAAGCACGCTGCTGCCCCATGCGCCTGCCCCGTCGAACCGCGTTCATGCTTGGCCCCACCCGTGGTCGGCGATCCGGCCCGGTATCTCCACGCCGCAGCCGGAATACGCCGTCCCGGACGGGGAAGGCGCGGGAGCAAAACAGTCGCGGGCCATGTCATCGCCGTGCGCGGCCTGGCGCGGACCCCGACGCCCCATCTGGATCCCGGACTTGAGGTGAGTACATGTCTGCCGGCCCCGTTTCTCGACCGTTGCCGTCACTGGGCAACGGCCCACTGACCATCCGCACCGAGATGTGGGCGACCACCGCGGTCCTGGCACCGAGCGGGGAAATCGTCAACGGCTGCACCACGGTGCTCGACCCTGCCCTGGGCAAGCTCCCCGGCGAAACGAACGGCCTGGTCCTGGACATGACGAAGGTCACCTTCATGGATACGGCCGGACTCCAGTTCCTGGAGCGCCTGGAGGACTTCGGAGCCGACGCCCGCATCCCCTTATGGACCGTCAACTGGAACGGCCAGCCCCTCCGCATCCTGGAGCTCACCGGCCTGCCCATACCCGCCGCCGCATCCGACCCCACCGGCTGCCTCTCCGCCTGGCTCCCGCCGGACATCCGCGAGCTGCTCGCCCTCCTCCGCTCCGAACAGGGCCTCTCGGCGGTGGCGGCGGAACGCGAGGAACGGGTGCGGCGACTCCAGACGGAGGTTCAGCAACTGCAGCAGGCCATCGAGTCCCGCCCGGTCATCGACCAGGCCCGCGGAATCCTGATGGCCGTCGAGGCCTGCACGGCCGACGAGGCCTGGAACGCCCTGCGCGACGCCTCCCAGCACACGAACACCAAACTCCGCGAGGTCGCCGAGGCGATCGTCACGGTGAGCACGGGCGGGCCCCCTCCGGCGGAGCCGGTACGAACGGCACTACGGGACGCGGTGCGACGCCAGCAGGGTGGGCGGGGGCTCACTTCTTGAGCATGCGGATGAAGGCGGCGAAGGGGTCGTGGCCGACGGCGATGATGGCTGAGGGGTCCGGCGTTCCCGACTCTGCGAGGAGGATCGTTTCACCGGTGACGGATATGTGAATGCAGGCGTCGCCTTCCTGGCAGCGGGACGACTTCCTCCAGATGTACTGGGGCACAAGGGCTCCTCTACAGGTCCTGAGCGATGGCAAGGATGAGGTCCCGGGACTTCTCGGGGGTGAGGGCGGTGGCCTCGACGGTGTCCAGAAGGAGCCGGTACTTCTCCAGGTGGGCTTCTGCGTCGAGGAGTACAGGGCCGTGGAACTGGTCCAGTTGGGCGGTGTCCAGTTGGGGAACGGAGCCGTGCAGGTAGTTGATGGACTGGCCCGAACCCGGGAAGGCGCCCACGTCGAAGGGCAGCACGCGGACAGTGATGTGGTCCCGCTCGCCCATGTCGATCAGGTGCCGAAGCTGGGCGCGGGCCACATCCCGGCCGCCCACGCGCATACGCAGGGCCGCTTCGTGGACGACGGTCCGGTACGGGGTCGGGTCCGCTCCGTACAACACACCCTGCCGTTTGACCCGGTGGGATACGCGGTGCTCCACCTCAGGGGGCGTGGGCGCCGGGATCACATGGCGGAAGATCTCGCGGGCATGGTCAGCGGTCTGCAGCAGGCCGGGCATGTGTGAGGTGTAGGCGGTGCGTACGGCGGTCGCGTGGTGCTCCAGTTCAGCGAGGTCCAGGAGCCCGGACGGCAGCACTTCGCGGTACGACTCCCACCAGCCGAACGTCTTGTCGGTGGCCACGGCGACCAGGCAGTCGACGAACACCTGGTCGGGGCATGAGTAGATGCCGGCCAGCGCCCTGACACGCTCGGGGCTCACGCCGAACCGGGCCGACTCCACGTTGCTGAGCTGCCCCTGGCTCGTGCCGAGCGCCCGGGCGGCTTCGGTCGCCGTCATACCCGCGCGCTCGCGCATCTTGCGCAACTCAACGGCGAGTCGGAGGCGGCGGGCCGTCAGGCGGGGTCTTGCGGGCACATGAACTCCTCCTGCACACATGTTCCGTCGGCGGGTCACTCGCACGAGGGAATCGGGACCGGAAGTATCTCGATCTCAGGCAAATGTCATTTGCGAGCCTCTATCTTCGTTCCCAGGCGCCCCCGCCCAGAAGCACCCCGCTCGACGGAGCGGCCACGGTCACTGGGCAACGCGAGCAACGTACGCACTGCAGCACAACGTACCGACACCACCCAACTCCCCTCCGTGATCGGAGACTTCCGATGGCCACCGTATCGCCGTCATCCCCCTCCTGGGCCTACGCCCTCCAGCTCCCGCACGATCCACGCGCACCCGGGATCGCCCGCGCGACCCTGCGAACCGTCCTGGCCGCCCACGACCTCGCCCACCTCACGCCCACCGCCGAACTCCTCGCCTCCGAACTGCTCACTGACGCCCACCTCCACACCAAGGGCCCCTACACCCTCCGTCTCCTCTCCAACGAACCCGACCACCTCCGCGTCGCCGTCTGGGACACCGACCACCGGGTCCCGCCCGGCTTCCGGGAGAAGGGCGCCCTGGCCGCCGTACCCCCGGACGACGCCGAAGGCGGACGCGGGCTGCACCTCGTACAGGCGTGCGCCGATGCGTGGGGAGTGTCCGTGCTGCGGGAGCTGGGCGCCTCGAAGGGCGGAAAGCTGCTGTGGGCCGAGTGCGGGCGGGCGGGGGTGTCCGGGTGATCACACGCCACCAGCGCGAGAGGGAGCATGGCGTCGTAGAGGCACGCAACGAAAAGAAAGCCGGCCGGACCGTACAGGTGGCGGGCCGCGCCCAGGGCGGTGAAGGTGAGTGTTGGGGGCCGCCCACAGGTTCCGGGGCGCCCGGGGCCGCACCGCAACGGAGAGATCGCAGATGCCTGAAGTGACCGCTGAGCACTACCCGCCCGGCACGCCCTGCTGGGTCGATCTGATGGCCCCCGATCAGCAGGCCGCCCTCGACTTCTACCGGGACCTGTTCGGCTGGCAGGGTGAGATCGGCCCGCCGGAGTTCGGCGGGTACGCGATGTGCACCCTGGACGGCAAGCCCGTGGCCGGGATCATGAAAGCCCAGCCGATGAACGAGGGGGACCCCACCCCGCCGACGGTGTGGACCACCTATCTGGCCAGCGCCGACGCGGACGCCACCCAGGCCGCGATCACCTCGGCCGGGGGCACCGTGATGTTCCCGGTGATGGACGTCGGCACGGTCGGCCGCATGCTGGTGGCCACGGACCCGACCGGCGCCACCTTCGGCATCTGGCAGCCCGTCGACTTCTACGGCGCCCAGGTGGTCAACGAGCCCGGCGCACTGACCTGGAACGAGCTGCACACCCCGGACGTCCCCGCTGCCAAGGCCTTCTACGCGGAGGCCCTCGGCATCGGCTCGGAGCCGATGGCGGGCGTGGAGGAGTACCACTCGATCACCGTAGGCGACCGTGCCGTCGGCGGCCTGACCACGATGGGTGAGCAGGCGCCGCCCGGGACGCCGCCGCACTGGCTGACCTACTTCTCGGTGGACGACACCGACAGCACGGTGGACGCGCTGGTCAGGGCGGGCGGCAACGTCCTGGTCCCGCCGTTCGACTTCGTCGCGGGCCGGATGTCGGTCGTGGCGGACCCGCAGGGGGCTGTCTTCGCGGTGATCAAGCCCGTCCCGATGTAACTCGCTGCCCTGTCCGGGGTATCGGTAGGTGACAGCTGACCGATCCGGCGTTGCAAGGCGCCGGCGGACTCGCATCCGACCCCACCAGCAGGGGCCTGCCGATCAATAACTCTTAGGTTTTCGTGGGCTGTTGGGTCGTAGGATGCGGGGGTGTCGGAGGGGACGAAGGCAGAGTTGGTGGATGCGTTCGGGCTGTTGCTGCCGCATCTCGATGAACGCCAGCAGCGCCTGATGCTGGGCGCCGCGGCCCGCGTTCTGGGCCACGGCGGGATCCGCATGGTGGCCGGAGCGGCCGGGGTGGCGGAGTCCACGGTGTCGCGCGGGAAGCGGGAGCTGGAGCACGCGGAGGAGCCCGCCGGCCGGGTCCGGGCGCCGGGCGCGGGGCGGAAGCCCTTGCGGGAGGCCGATCCGGGGCTGGTGCCCGCGTTGCTGGCGCTGGTCGAGCCGGACCAGCGCGGCGACCCGGAGTCTCCGCTGCTTTGGACGGTGAGGTCCACCCGGAATCTGGCGGCCGAGCTGACGCGCCAGGGGCACCGGGTCGCTTCGGACACGGTGGCCACGCTGTTGAAGGCGGAGGGCTTCTCCCTGCAGGGCACCTCGAGGACCACCGAAGGGGCCCGGCATCCGGACCGGGACGCCCAGTTCCGCTACATCAACGACCAGGTCACGGCGTACCTTGCCGACGGGCAGCCGGTGATCAGCGTGGATGCCAAGAAGAAGGAGACGCTGGGCAACTACGCGGTCATCGGACGCGAGTGGCACCGCGCCGGGAAGCCGGTGCAGGTCCGTGCGCACGACTTCCCCGAGAAGGGTGCCCAGAAAGCGGTGCCGTACGGGATCTACGACATCGGCGCGGATACCGGCTGGGTGTCGGTGGGCTGCGACGGGGACACCTCTGCCTTCGCGGTGGCCACTGTGCGCCGCTGGTGGAACGGTGAGGGGCGCCGCCGCTACCCGCACGCTTCCCGCCTGCTGGTCACCGCCGACGCCGGAGGCTCCAACGGCTACCGTGTGCGCGCCTGGAAGAAGGAACTCGCCGATTTCGCCTATGAGTCGGGCCTTGATGTGACTGTCTGTCACTTTCCCCCGGGAACATCGAAATGGAACAAAATAGAGCACCGGCTGTTCTCACAGATCAGTATCAACTGGCGCGGCAGGACCCTGACCAGCCACGAAGTCGTCGTCAGCACCATCGGAGCGACCACGACACGCAGCGGACTGTCCGTCCACGCCGAGCTCGACCCAGGCGCCTACCCCACCGGCGTCACCGTCCCCGACACCGTCATGGAACGCCTGCCCCTGACGCCGCACGAGTGGCACGGCACGTGGAACTACACCCTGCGGCCCGAACCGCTCGCTCCCGAATTGTCCCCACCCAGCGTCGAGTTCGGACGCTTTCTCACCGGCGACAAGCTCCCCGCCTGGTTGCGGCACCCCAGCCTCACCGGACTCGAACCCGCCGCCTTCGACGATCTCGCCGCCCGTTACCAAGCCTGGTGTGCCGAGCACCCGCCGATCTTCCTGCCCGGCAAACGCCCCGACGGCGGCCCCGGCGCCGGCAGCAGACGACTCTCCGTCGCTGACCAGCTTGTCGTCTTCCTCCTCACGAAGCGCTGGTCCATGGCCCAGACGCCCCTCGCCGAGGCAACCGGCCTGGCCAAGAGCCGGATCGGCGCGACCCTCCAGCGCCTCTCCAATGGGGGTGGTGGCCTGATGTTTGGGCGAAGGGATCGTTCTCAGAACGCCAGTGTGACCAGAGAGATGAGGCAGTTCTTCTCCAGTGTCCGGCCTGGAAGACATCTCAGCGCTGAAGAGGTGGCTGTCGAGTACGGAAAATTTCTATGGACGCGCAGCCGTTCGGTGACGCTCGTGGAGGATAAGAGCCGTACCCGGTCGCGCTTCTACCTGGGACTCCAGGTCGGTGAGGGCCGTCTGGGGTTCGAGGATGTCACCAAGCGAGTGGCGCTGATCTCCGACACCCTGCTACTGGCACATGATTCCACGGCCGCGATCCACTTCCTCGGCCAGCAAGGATCCGCCCGGGACACCAGCGGGATGGGCGGGATGGCGGCGGCCGGATTTCCCCTCGGCGGCGCCTACGAGAGGATGCGGGACAATAATCGTGGGACTCGCTACGGCATGCACTGTCCGGATCTGGACGCCCTCGGCCGATGGCTGTTGGATGCACAACCCCTGCTTGAGGCAGGACTGGCGTGGTACCTGCCGACGTACTCCACCGCCTTCGTGGAGACCAGTGAGGCAGTACCGAGACAGCTGAGCGCAGCGGAACGAGCCAGGGCAGTTGACTATCTCATCGAAGACGGGCGGGCTATCGACGCTTCGGGAGCTGATCCCATCAAAAGTCAGCTGATCCGGCCGGTACTCTCGATTGACCTTCCGTTCATTGATGGAGTTGGACTGCGCGATTTCAGCCAGATCACCGTGGGTGAGTTCAACTCTTACATCAAGTTCCGCGATTATCTGCGTTTGAAGCTGCTCGATCTCGACCCGGCGCTGAACGCGGTCGATTCAGAGCGTCAGGTCCTAAGATTGGCATTGGAAATCAAAGAACAGATTCGTGATTCCCGAGCCGCGATGGAACAGGCGAAACACAAGAGGATTCTCACCGCTAGCGGGGCAGTGATAGGCACTGTGGGAGCCGCGCTTGTGGCTGTCTACGGTCCTGCGCTGGAGTCCGCCGTCGCTACGGTCGGAACCAGCGGCGGCCTCTGGGGCGTGATCAGCGCCCTTTCGGAGAACAGTACGAGGCGGCTGCGAGAGGACAAGTGGCACTACATGTGGACGCTGTCTCGTACGGCGAGTTTCTAGTGCGGCAGGAGAAGCTCAACGGCGTTCAGGGAGCCGCCGATCAATAACTCCTCCCCAGGAGGCCATCGTTCACGCAGTCTGACCGGACGCGCTGCTGGGCCCGCGCAAGATCAAGACGACGAGCTATTGATCGGCGGCTCCCTGACCCCACCGGCGGCCGACTTCGCGTCGGATGGTTGAATCCTAGGGGTGGGTCGGACACAGGCCGACTCTGCGCCCTCGGAAAAGGAGAAACAGAATGGGAGCTGGCCTTGTAGTGCTGGTCATCCCACTGTTCCTTTATCTGATGCTGGTCACTCTGCTGTGCGTCAAGGTCGGTAACCGGACATCCCGGAAAATGGGCTGGCTGTTCTCGGTGGCGCTCATCTTCGGGCCCGCCGCCCTGCTCACCGTCGGTGGCCTCATCGATTCCGGCGTCTGGTAGTACCCCGGGGGCTTCTCAGGAGAACAGCGGCGCTTCCCGGACCGTGAGCGGGCCGACGATCGTGTCCAGTTCCGCGTCCGTGAGGGGGCCTCCGGTGCCGAGGCCCTCCCACAGTTCCATCTCTCGGAGGTGTTCCACCTCGCTTGCCGGGCAGGGTACCCGGTCCTTTAGGGCCGGGGTGAATGCCCGCTCCCGCGGAGCGGGGCAGGGGAAGGTGAATCGCCGTCAGGGCGATTCGGCGTCTGGGGCGAGATGGTGGTGAGGCCGACCTCGAGCAGGTGCAGCAGCTCGGAGTTGAGGGATCGCCGGTCTGTGGTGGCCTGGGCGGTCAGCCGTTCGTGGAGTTTTTCGGGGATGCGCAACGTGAATTTGACCATGCCGTCATTATGCCGCCATGATGACGGCATGTCGCGTTTCCGGATGTATCCGACACCTGCGCAGGCCGAGCAGACGCTCACACACTGCGCGCACGCCCGGTACGCCTGGAACCTCGCTGTCGAGCAGCACTCACACTGGCGCCGGTGGCGTAGGAGCGCGCCCGGTTTCGCGGAGCAGTGCCGTCAGCTCACCGAGGCCCGGCGGGAAAGTGAGTGGCTGGGCTCCGGGAACGCGGACGTGCAGCAGCAGGCACTGAACGACTTCGCCAAGGCCAAGAACGCCAGGTTCACGTCCGGGTTCGGTGAGCCGACCTGGCGCAAGAAGTTCCGGCATGAGGGCTTCCGGGTCATCGGCACCGACCGCGTACCGGCGTACAGCGCAGACGGGTCGCCGAGGCTGAACGCGAAGACCGGCAGGCCGGTCATGGCCCGGTCAGTGGTCGTGCACAGGATCAACCGGCGGTGGGCTCAGGTCAAGGTGCCCGGCTGCGGCTGGGTCCGCTTCCGCCTCAGCACCAAGGGCAAGGGTGCGAAGCTGCCCGACGCGAAGACGTTCCGGGTCGTCTTCCGTAACGGGCAGTGGCACATCGCCTTCGCGGTCATCCCCGGGCCGACCCCGGCGCCCGGCACGGGTGAGGTGATCGGCATCGACCGGGGTGTCACGATCACCGCTGCCCTGTCGGACGGCCGGAAGCTGAACTGCCCGCAGCTCACCGTCAAGGAACGCGCCCAGATCCGAAAGCACGAGCGGCGGGCGGCCCGAGCGAAGAAGGGCAGCCCCCAGAAGGCGGCCGAGTACGCGAAGGCCGCCAAGCTCAAGGCACGGGAGGTAAACCGGCGCAAGGACTGGTGTGAGAAGTCCAGCACCATGCTCGCCCGCTCCTACGACCTGGTCCGGTTCGAGAAGCTGAACATCAAGAACATGACCCGCTCTGCGAAGGGAAGCGTGGAGCAGCCCGGCAGGAATGTGGCGCAGAAGTCCGGCCTGAACCGGTCGATCCTCGCCCAGGGCTGGGGCCTGCTGCGGCAGCGCACCGAGCACAAAGCCCCCGGCCGGGTCGAAGACGTCCCCGCCCCTTACACCAGCCTGCGGTGCAGCGCCTGCGGATGGATCGAGAAGAAGTCACGCAAGAGCCAAGCTGACTTCGAGTGCGTATCCTGCGGCTTCACCTGCAACGCGGACACCAACGCAGCAACCAACGTCGTGGCAGGACAGGGCGGGATTCCCCGCCCCCGGTGCTCAGCCGGTGCCGGAGGGGTGACAACGGCCACCGGTCGTTCGAGCGCCCGTGAACCTCAACCCAACTGGGTTGGAATCCCCCTCTTTTAAGAGGGGGAGGATGCCAAGCTCACCTGAAGCGAGTGGGCAGGTAGCGGCTCAGCCTTGGACGAGTCGTCGGCCAGTACCCAGATCACGACCATGGCGATGAAGCCGATGACGAGCAGTGCCGGAAGGCCCAGGATGAGGGCGACCACCCACCACCTGGTCCGTCCCGGGGAGACCTGGGTGTCGTCCTCGTGCTCCGCCGGCCGGTTCCGCGTCGTTCCCATGAGACCCAATCCTTCGTCTGCCTGCTTCTGTCGGCCGTACTCGCCAGTTGCCAAGCAGGTGTTCGTCACACGACCTTGTCGAGGTGTGCCGGCCGGGCGCAAGGAGTACTTGTCGTCAACCCATCCAACCAGGAACCTCGCCCCTTCCCGCGCATCGCCGCCCGCCAACTCGGCTTGTGCTCGCCCAGGTTGAGGATCCTCGTTCACTTCTCCTGGGGTCGCCCGGTGGTTTTCAGGTCGACCCGCACCGTAAGCAGATTCGTCCCCATCGCCCGTACGCCCGTGCTGTTGACGCGCGGAAGCGTCCGCAGCCGGGCGATCGGATCGTCGTCCGGGAGGAGGTGGGCCGTACCCGTGTGCCAGCGTCCGCCGACCCGCACCCGCACCCTCGGGTCGGCCTTGATGTTCCGTACGTAGTGCGCCTTCTCGCCGAACTCCGAGACCAGCCAGAACGTGTCACCGATACGGCGTCCGCCGAGCGGGGTGACGCGGGGCAGGCCCGAGGTGCGGCCCGTGGTCTCCAGGAGGGTCTGGAAGGGGAGGCGGCGGGTGACCGGGTTGCCGATGCGGCGCTGGAAGGCGGTGGCTGCCTTGAATCTGAACTCCGTGAAGCGGGACATGTTGGTCTTGTGCCTCCTGCGTCGTGCCGCTGGCGCCGTGTGCTCTTGAATGGTCTCCCAGTGGGCAAGAGGTGGGCGAGACGGGTGGGCGGTGGCGGGTATGCGTGTGGTGACCTGGAACCTGTGGTGGCGGTTCGGGCCCTGGGAGGCGCGGCAGAAGGCGATCCTCTCCGTGCTGCGGGATCTGCGGCCGGACGTCGTCGGCCTCCAGGAGGTCTGGGAGTGCGACGGGGAGAACATCGCCGCCTGGATCGCCGACGAACTCGGACTGCACTGGACCTGGGCCCCCTCCGAGGCACCCGAGCGCTGGCAGCGGCGTATCGGGGGCGAGAAGGTCGACGTGGGCAACGCGGTGCTGAGCCGCTGGCCCGTCGTCGAGAGCGAGGCGATGCGGCTGCCGGCGCCCGATGAGCTGGACGACGGACGTCTCGCGCTGTACGCGCGTCTCGCCGCCCCCGGCCACCACGTGCCCTTCTTCACGACCCACCTCACCTCCGCGCCCCACGCCTCGGCGGTCCGCCGCCAACAGGTCACCGCCCTCGCGGAGTTCGTGGCGGAGCGACGTGGCGGCACCGCCTTTCCGCCCGTCATCACCGGCGACTTCAACGCCTGGCCCGACTCCGACGAGATCCGGCTGATGGGCGGTTACAAGACCGCCCCGGCCGTCCCCGGCCAAGTGTTCCTGGACGCCTGGGAGTTGGCCGATCCTGCGGCGCCCTCGGCGACCTGGGACGCTGCCAATCCGTATGTCGCCGCCGGGTTCGGGCCCAGTGCGCGGATCGACTACGTCTTCGTCGGGCCTCCGGGGCGCGGCGGGCTCGGGCACGTACGCAAGGTCGAACGGGCGGGGCACGGCGCCGTCGGGGGCATCTGGCCGTCCGATCACGCGGCGGTGGTGGCGGATCTGGCGTCCGCCTGAGACGCGGGAGACGGCGGCCGACCGCGGCCGACCGAATCGGCAGGTCACTCCCGGCCGGGGACGGTGTTCGTCGTGGCATCGGCCGCGCCGCTAGCGCGGACAGTCGCCGGCCTTGGCTCCCAGTACGTTCAGCAGAGCCAGCGCCTCGGCGCCCGGGGATCCCGCCGGCGCGCTGTAGAGCACGAGGTGCTGGTCGCGGTCCGTGAGCGTGAGTGAGTCGCAGTCGACGGTGATCTCCCCGACGACAGGGTGGCGGAAGGTTTTCGTGAGCACCTGCGCGCTCTGTACGTCGTGCCGTTCCCAGAGTCGGGCGAACTCGGCGCTGGCGTCGCGGAGTTCGTCGACGAGGCCGGTCACCGCAGGGTCCGACGGGTACCGGGCGAGGGTGGATCGCAGGCTCATGACGACGTGGTGGCGGAACTCGGCGGCGTCGGAGATCCCGTACAGCGGCGTGTCGGGTCGCGCCGGTCCGAGGAACGCCCGGCGGGCGAGATTGCGGTCCTCCTCGGCGAGTTCGGCGAAGTCCTCCATGAGCGCGGCCGCGAGATCGTTCCACGCGAGTACCTCGAACGCGGCGGACGTCACGAACGCGGCCGTCTGCGGCAGCCGTTCGAGAAGCGCGAGGATGCTCGGGCGGACGTCGCGCCGGTGCGTCCGGGTGCGGGTCGGCGCGGTACCCGCGAGGACGTGGAGGTGGTCGGACTCGGGGTCGGTGAGCCGCAGCGCGCCCGCGATCCCGGCGAGGACCTCGCCCGACGGCCGTGGCGCCCTGCCCTGTTCGAGCCGGACGTAGTACTCCGTGGAGATGTGCGCGAGGACCGCTGCCTCCTCGCGGCGAAGACCTGGTGTCCGGCGTCGCGGTCCGGAGGGGAGGCCGACGTCCTCCGGCCGGAGCCGCTCGCGACGGCTACGGAGAAACGCCCCGAGCTCCTGCTTGTCCATACCCCAAGTCTGCACGCCGCCCGGCGGCGGATCCTGGTACCGCCTGTGCCTGTATCCGGTCCGGAGACCGGTCCGACACTGTCCGGCATGACGAACAACAACACTGACAGCGCACCCATCGCACCCATCGCACCCAGCGCCCCCATTGGCCTGCTCGCCGGCAAGGTCGTGTTCATCACCGGCGCCAGCCGCGGCATCGGGGCGGCCGCGGCCCGGCTCTTCGCCGCCGAGGGCGCCGCCGTCGTGCTCGCGGCCCGCGGTACGGACGCCCTCGACCGCATCGTCGCCGAGATCCGCGCCGGCGGAGGCGTTGCCGACGCCGTCACCCTGGACCTCGCCGACCGCGCCGGCATCCGCGCTGCGGTCGACCGCGTCGAAGAGCTGCACGGACGGCTCGACGGCGCGTTCAACAACGGTGCGGCGATTCAGCAGACGGTCGGCCCGCTCGATACGACCAGCGACGAGGACATCGACGAGCAGTTCGCCGTGAACTTCCGCTCGCACTGGACCGCCATGACCGCCGAGGCGGCGCTCATGCGGCGGGGCGGCGGCGGGGCGATCGTCAACACCTCGAGCATCGGCAGCCGCCGCGCGAACCCCGCCCTGCCTGCGTACGGCGCCATGAAGCGCGCCCTCAACAGCATCACCGAGACCGCTGCGGTGAACTGGGCCCGCGATGGAATCCGGGTGAACGGCATCACCCCCGGCGGCACCGACACGGAGATGATCGAAGCCTGGGAAGCGGCGACTCCCGGCATCGTCAAGCAGATGACCGCGACGATCCCGCTCGGCCGGATGGCCGAGCCCCGGCAGATCGCCGAGGCAGCGGCGTGGCTGCTCAGCGACCGGGCCTCGTACGTGACCGGCGCGATCCTCCCGGTCGACGGCGGCGCCGGCGCCTGAGAAGGGAGCCCACTCCTGGCGCGGCCGACCAGGAAGAGCGGGCTCCCCGACCCGCCTACCGGCCCAGGAAAATAGGGTTCGTGAACGCCGCCAACGCCCCCGGCAGCGGCGCCATTACGGCCTCGTGCCGCACCTCCGCCCGGACGTACGCCGCGTACTGGGCCGTCGTACGCCACTCCACGACCCCCGCGCCCTCCACCGGCAGCACCGCGCTGGTGAACAGCACGCCCTGGTCGGTGACGAAGCGGACCGTGCAGCGCGGGGCGCCGGAGATCTCCAGGCGGACCGTCACCGGGGCGTCCTTCGCGACCTTCAACCGGCCCCCGATGTCGGCGTGTTCGCCCTTCGGGCCGGACGCCGTGAAGGCGAGGGCGACAGACTTGGACTCGGCGACGTACGAGCGGCCTGCCCGCAACCCGTCCTGGATCGCCTCCCGGGTCAGGTCCTCGGCCAGGACCACCGTCTGCGGGACGCCCACCGGGTCGGGGTCGCGGTGGGCGTCGCTGTTGCCCATGGCCGGAATCCAGTCACGGGAGCCCGAGTGGCCCTCTCGCACCGACGCCACCAGCATGCCGTCCCAGTCCGCGAGGGCCACCTCGTCCTCGGGCGAGTAGGTGCCGTTCCACACCTCCACCGCGTCGGCGTCCGCGAAGCCGAACTTCCAGTTGCAGCCGACGCAGGTGGCGTGCGGGTGGGCCGGGACGACCAGGCCGCCGGCGCGGCGGATCTGGCGGGCGTACTTGCCGAAGCGGTTGTCACGGGCGCGGTAGCGCCAGTCGACGAACGTGCCCGGGTCGGTGCCGAGCGCGACCACGTGACCGTTGCGGGTCGTCACCTCCTCGCCCACCATGATCAGGAGGTCGTCGCCCGCCTGGTCGGCCCAATGGGCGTGCGAGGACTGGGTGTTGTGGTCGGAGGAGTTGATGAAGTCCAGGCCCGCCGCCCGCGCGAGAGCCGCGATCTCGGCCGGGGTGCGGCGGCCGTCCGAGTACCAGGTGTGCAGGTGGCAGTCGCCCCGGTACCAGGCCCGGCCCCGCCCCTTCGCCCGCTCCGGCGGGTAGACCGGGTCGACGACCTCGCCGGGCTCGCCGTAGGTCAGCGTGATGGTGATCTCGTACGCGAGGCCCTGCGGGGAGACCGTGTAGGGGCCCAGTGCGATGTGCCAGGTGCCCGCCTTCACCGGGCCGGGGATGTAGCCGGGCGTGGCGTCGTCCGCGCGGACGAAGAACTCGGTGCGTGCCCCGCCCGACCAGCCCCGGAAGCCCTTGCCGCCCAGTTCGGTGCCGCGCTGGTCGAAGACGCCGATGTCGAGCGCGTTGCCCGCGGTGCCGGCCGGGACGGGCGGGCGTTCGTAGCTGTACGCGACCTTCAACTCCCGTACGCCGGACGGGATTTCGACAGGGAGGTAGACGAAGTCGGGGGAGCCGGTGGGCAGCGTTCCCCGTACCGTCCTGGTCTCCGTGCCGGGGGCCGCCTCGGCCTGGGTGCCGTCGGAGAAGGTCACGCTTCCCAAGGTAAGCGCGGCGGCGGCTCCCGTCACGAAGAGGGCGCGTCTGCCGAGGCCCGTGCCGGAACCGGCCTGGACACCGTGATCGTGGTCGTCTTCGCACATGCCGCTGCTCCCAGGGTGTCGGAGTGTGACGTGGGTGACGCAGTGGTGCTCCGTTCACTCTCGTACCCGTCGGTGAACTCGCGTACAAGACAAGGGAATCGCCATCTTTCGAGCGCGCGGCGCGTACCGGCCGCACGGCAGTGCCGACCGGTCGGTATGGACAGACAAGGCACCGCCCGGTACAGATATGTCCATGCGCCTAGCCGTCACGATCTTCCTCACCGACGAGACGATCACGCCGACCCGACTCGCCCGTGAGCTGGAACAGCGCGGGTTCGCCGGGCTGTATCTGCCCGAGCACACGCACATCCCGGTCGAGCGGACCAGCCCGTACCCGGCGGGCGGCGACCTGCCGCCCGAGTACGGCCGTACGCTCGACCCCTTCGTCGCGCTCGGCCAGGCCGCCGCCGTCACCGAACGGCTCGCCCTCGGCACGGGCATCACGCTCGTCGCCCAGCACGACCCGATCGACCTCGCCAAGCAGATCGCGACCCTGGACCACCTCTCCGGCGGACGCTTCACCCTCGGTCTCGGCTACGGCTGGAACGTCGAGGAGGCCGCCGACCACGGGGTGGAATGGCGTACGCGGCGCGAGCTGACCCGGGACCGGATGGCGCTGATGCGCGCCCTGTGGGCGGACGAACCGACCGCGTACGAGGGCGAGTTCGGGAGTGTGCGGGCCAGCAGCGCGTATCCCAAGCCGGTGCAGAAGGCGCGCGGGCCGGTCGTCGGGCCCCGCACCCTCATCGGTGGCGCGGCCGGGCCGAAACTGTTCGCCCACATCAGCGAGTACGCCGACGGCTGGCTGCCGATCGGCGGGCGCGGTCTGTCCGAGTCACTGCCCGTGCTGCGGTCGGTGTGGGCGGACGCGGGCCGCGACCCGGCCGCGCTCCAGGTCGTCCCGTACGCCGTTCAGCCCACTCCGGGGAAGCTCGCCCACTACGCGGAGCTGGGCATCGAGGAGTGTGTGGTGCAGCTGCCGCCGGCGGGGGAGGCCGAGGTGCTGGGCCTGCTGGACGGGTACGCGGAGTATCTGTAGCCCGGCAGGTTCCACCAGCTTCATCGGCTCCACCAGTTCCACCAGCTTCACCGGTTCCACTGTTGGCGGCCGCCAGTACCGCCCTGTGACGTTCGGCACCCAGAACGGACAGGGCGGTCCTATAGGACCTGATCAAACCGATCGTATGCTCGAAGGATGACGACTCCCGAGATTTCCGGAACCGGCCCCACCGAGCGCCCCGGCGGCGCCACCGGCCCGACCGAGAACTCCATGCGTCGCGCCCTCAAACGCGCCCGGGACGGCGTCGCCCTCGACGTCGGTGAGGCGGCGGTGCTGCTCCAGGCCCGTGGCGAGGCCCTCGACGACCTCACCGCGTCCGCGGCCCGCGTCCGGGACGCCGGCCTGGAGGCCGCGGGCCGCCCCGGCGTCGTCACGTACTCGAAGAGCGTTTTCATCCCCCTGACCCGGCTCTGTCGGGACAAGTGCCACTACTGCACCTTCGTGACCGTCCCCGGCAAGCTCCGCCGGGCCGGACACGGCATGTTCATGTCCCCGGACGAGGTTCTCGACATCGCGCGCAAGGGCGCCGCCCTCGGCTGCAAGGAAGCGCTGATCACCCTCGGCGACAAGCCCGAGGACCGCTGGCCCGAGGCGCGCGAGTGGCTCGACGCGCACGGCTACGACGACACGATCGCGTACGTCCGCGCCATCTCGATCCGCATCCTGGAGGAGACGGGCCTGCTGCCCCACCTCAACCCGGGCGTGATGTCCTGGACGGACTTCCAGCGCCTGAAGCCCGTCGCCCCCTCCATGGGCATGATGCTGGAGACGACGGCCACCCGCCTCTGGTCCGAGCCGGGCGGCCCGCACTACGGCTCCCCGGACAAGGAACCCGCCGTACGGCTGCGGGTGTTGGAGGACGCGGGCCGGTCGTCCGTCCCCTTCACCTCGGGCCTCCTGATCGGCATCGGCGAGACGTACGAGGAGCGCGCGGAGTCCCTCTTCGCCCTCCGCAAGATCTCCCGCGCCTATCACTCCATCCAGGAGCTGATCATCCAGAACTTCCGCGCGAAGCCGGACACCGCGATGCGCGGCATGCCGGACGCGGAACTGGACGAGCTCGTCGCGACGGTGGCGGTGGCCCGCCACATCATGGGCCCGGCGGCCTGCCTCCAGGCCCCGCCCAACCTCGTCGACTCCGAGTACGAGCGGCTGATCGGCGCCGGCATCGACGACTGGGGCGGTGTCTCCCCGCTCACCATCGACCACGTCAATCCGGAACGCCCCTGGCCCCAGATCGAGGAGCTGGCCGCGAAATCGGCGTCCGCCGGCTTCGCGATGCGCGAACGCCTCTGTGTCTACCCGGAGTTCGTCCAGCGCGGCGAACCCTGGCTCGACCCGCGTCTGCTCCCGCACGTACGAGCACTCGCGGACCCGGAGACGGGCCTCGCCCGCGAGGACGCGGTCGTCGAGGGTCACCCGTGGCAGGAGCCGGAGGAGGTGTTCGTCGCGAGCGGCCGTACGGATCTGCACGCGTCCATCGACACCGACGGCCGTACGTCGGACCGGCGCGAGGACTTCGACGAGGTGTACGGCGACTGGGGCGCCCTTCGCGAGGCGGCGGCGCCCGGGATGGTGCCCGAGCGCATCGACACGGACGTACGGCAGGCGCTGCGCACGGCGGCCGACGACCCGACGAAGCTCACCGACGACGAGGCGCTGGCGCTGTTCCACGCGGACGGTCCCGCCCTGGACGCCCTCTGCCAAGTCGCCGACGACGTACGGAAGTCGGCGGTCGGGGACGACGTCACCTACATCGTCACCCGGAACATCAACTTCACCAACGTCTGCTACACCGGCTGCCGTTTCTGCGCCTTCGCGCAGCGCCGTACGGACGCCGACGCGTACACACTCTCCCTGGACCAGGTGGCGGACCGCGCCCAACAGGCCTGGGATCTCGGGGCAGTCGAGGTCTGCATGCAGGGCGGTATCCACCCCGACCTGCCGGGGACGGCGTACTTCGACATCGCGAAGGCGGTGAAGGAACGGGTACCCGGCATGCACGTCCACGCCTTCTCGCCGATGGAGGTGGTGAACGGCGCGACCCGCACCGGGATGTCGATCCGCGAGTGGCTGACGGCCGCGAAGGAAGCCGGTCTCGACACGATCCCCGGCACGGCGGCGGAGATCCTCGACGACGAGGTCCGCTGGGTCCTCACCAAGGGCAAGCTGCCCACGGCCACCTGGATCGAGGTCGTGACGACCGCCCACGAGCTGGGCATCCGCTCCTCGTCCACGATGATGTACGGCCATGTCGACCAGCCCCGCCACTGGCTCGGCCACTTCCGCACCCTGGCCCGCATCCAGCAACAGACGGGCGGCTTCACGGAGTTCGTCACCCTTCCCTTCATCCACACCAACGCCCCGGTCTACCTCGCCGGCATCGCCCGCCCCGGCCCGACGATGCGCGACAACCGGGCGGTCATCGCCATGGCTCGCCTCCTCCTCCACACCCACATCCCCAACATCCAGACCAGCTGGGTGAAGCTGGGCACGGAGGGCGCGGCGGAGATGCTCCGCTCGGGCGCGAACGACCTGGGCGGCACGCTGATGGAGGAGACGATCTCGCGGATGGCGGGGTCGTCGTACGGCTCGTACAAGTCGGTGAAGGACCTGATCGCGGTCGCGGAGGCGGCGGGGCGCCCGGCCAAGCCCCGGACCACCCTCTACGGGGAGGTCGCGGAGGAACGGCAGCAGGCGGCGGCCTTGTCGGACGGGCATCTGCCGGAGTTGTTGCCGGTGCTGGACTGACTACTGACTGGCTCCGTTTTGGGTTCGGCGTCGACGAGTGAGGGGCCGGTCTTCTCCCGGAGGAGAAGACCGGCCCCTACGCGGAGCGGACGGGATCAAGGATCAGGGATCAGGGATCAGGGATCAGCTCAGGCCGAGGTCCGACAGCGCGGTCGTCCAGTCCGTGACGATCGCGTCCTGGGCGTCTGCGAGGGTGACGGTGCCGGCGCAGACGGCTTTCTTGAGCTTGTTCTCGACAGTGTCCTTGTTGGCGGCGGTCTTGGTGCCGTACTGCGGCTCGGGCCAGAGGTTGAGCGCGCTCTTGGGGGAGCCGCCGAGTTCGAGGGGGACGAAGTGGTCCTCCTCGTAGTCCGAGGTGCTGGTGTCCGTGAAGCCGTACTCGACGATCTGCGTCTTCTTCAGCGCGGTGGTGTAGGAGCTGGACGGCCGGACGGTCGCGGTCCATCCGGAGACGCAGATGGTGGAGCCGATGGTGGACTGGGTGACGTCCGGGTTGAAGTCACCGGGCTGGCAGCTGGGGTCGGGGAGGGGAAGGTAGTCCTGGCTGCAGCTCTGCGCGTGGGCGGTGCCGGCTGCGACGGTGAGGCCGGCGGCCGCGAGGGCGAGCGAGGAGAGGGCGGTGACCAGCGAGCGCGAGCGGGATATTCGGGGCATGGAGGATCTCCCGGAGCGGTGCCCGGCAGGAATTCCGGGCGGTCGCGAACATGACAGCACCGGGATCATCTATGCGGGTAGATCCCTTTGCCGGCCGCGGAGACACTTTGTTGAATAATTGAGCACGAGGGGACTGCCGGAGGGCAGGTCATGGGCCGCCCTTGGTTGTCGGCATCGCGCGCCGTCCCGCTGACGGGCACCGCCCGCCGCGCAGCAGGCCACCCTACGAACTACCGTTGCAGCCCGCTTGGTTGGCGCCGGGGTTGCCGGACTACCGTTTACGCCCCGATCGTCGACGGCTGGTGTTCGAGCGCAGCCAGGTCGGCCCGGCGAGTAGTCTCACCGTCGCCGACGTCATGAACGCCATGAAGTCGCCGTGCCGCCGACGACGGCCGCCGTGCCGCCGACGACGGCCGCCGTGCCGCCGACGACGGCCGCCGTGCCGCCGACGACGGCCGCCGTGCCGCCGACGACGGCCGCCGTGCCGCCGACGACGGCGGCGAGCAGGAGGACGCGCTACCGCCTGGGCCCGCCACACGGCCGGTGCTGGAGTCGCCCTCCAGCACCGGCGGTGTCGGCAGCTGTCCCGTTCGGCCAGGCCTCAACTTGCCGGTGTCTCGCCGACCTTGTCGACGATGCCGGTGCCGAGCAAGGCACTCTCGTCCGAGCCCAGGTAGGCCAGGGACTTCTTGTCGAAGACCCAGGTGTCGTGGTCGTCACGGTCCTCGAAGCGCAGGCCGATACCCGGCCGGCCGGACAGGTCCTTGGCGTTGTCGACCACCGAGACGCCCGGGATCTTCGCCGCGGCGCGATAGAGCGCGGCGTTCACCTCGGGCAGTAGCGTCGCGGTGTCGAGCATGTCGCCGATCCGCTCCAGGGCCTGGCCCCGATCGGCCGAGTCGCCGTTCCCGGTATCGGCGTAGATCTTCTTGAGGAGCGCGTCGGGGTCGGTGGGCAGTGCCTCCAACTCGCGGTACGTGGTCACGTTCGGGTCGGCGCTCAGCGTCATGTCCTCCGGGACACCCTTAGGGGCGCGGTCCCCTGGGAGGTTCGGGCCCGACAGCACCGTAATGCGGGCCAGTCCGACGCGCTTGCCGTCGACGGCGATCCAGTCCGCGCGGCGGAAGACCTGGACGCCGCTGTCCGGCACGTCGGTGATCTCCAGCGAGCCCTGGAAGTTGACGTAGACGTACTGGTCGTCACGTACGCTCACCGGCGTCTTCGCGGCGGCCACCGTGGCGATGCGGTTCAGGAGGTCGACGGCCCGCCGATCGGGCTCGGGGGACGAGGACACGACGGTCCCGACGATGACAGCACCGGCGACCACGACGGCCGTGGCCAGCGGTACGGCGATCATGGCGAACCGGCGACGGGGCCGGGGGCGGCGAGTGGGCTCATGCGCGCCGGGGGCAGTCGCCTGGGCGTGCCCCGTCTCCCGCGTCTCTCGCGACTCCTGGATTTCCTGGGTGAACTCTCGCATCAAATGGTCCCTCAGCAGGTCATGGCGGTCGCTCGACAGGACCGGTTCCCCCGGGCTCGGCAGCAACTCGGCCAGTGCCTCGCGCTCCAGGCCCTCTACGCGCTCCACGTGCTGCTCACGCTTCATGGGGTTCACCGGGGGTTCTCCTGTGTCGACCGGGCCGCTTCGGTGCGGCCACCCAGTACCTGTCCGGTACGAGGGGTGAGTCTCGGTTTTTCGTCGAAGGAGCCGGACGCTCGCCTCGCCAACTCCGCCTCCGCCAGGCGCCGAAGCCGTCCCCGGGCCCGGGCGAGCCGCGATCGTACGGTGCTCGCCGGTACGCCGAGGGCCTCGCCCGCCGCCGCGTAGCTCAGCCCCGACCAGACGCACAGCGCGAACACCTCACGCTCAGGTCTACGGAGGCGGCCGAGCGCGGTACGAGCGGCGGCGAGCCGCTCGGCGTCATCCAAACGCCCGACGACACCGTCTGCGAAGTCGGGCACGGTGCCGAGGTCCGCCGGGCGTTCCGGCAGCCGGGCAAGCGCGGCGCTGTGCCGACGGGCGGCCCGGCGGGTGTTGCGCAGCACGTTGGTACTGATGCCGAAGAGCCAGGGCCGCAGCCCACCGTCGCCGAGGGCACCTCCGTCCCCGTCGTCTCCGTTGTTTTCTGCGCCCCCACCTGGGACATCCACGACGTCGAGGGCGGTGTCCCCGGGTCTCAGCTTCTCCCGCAGCCGCCACGCCTCAAGAAAGGTCAGGGACACCACGTCCTCCGCGAGCCCCCGGTCCCCGGTCAGCCGGGCGGCATGGCCGTACACGGCCCTGGCATGCGCCCCGAACAGTTCGGCGAAGGCCTCGGGGTCACCGGCCCGTATCCGGTCACGCAGGGAAAGTTCCACAACCAGCCCTGTCCGCCCGACACTTCCCGTCCCTGTGACGGCGCTCACACCAGTCTGTCCGTCTGTCCGTCAGACGACGACCCGGCCCCGCAGGATGATCCGGCTCGGGCGGACGAGCGCGGATGTGTCTCGTGTCGGATCGGTGTCGTAGGCGACGAGGTCGGCGGGGGCTCCGTCCGCCAGACCGGGCAGGCCGAGCCAGGAGCGCGCCGACCACGAGGCCGCGCCCAGCGCCTCTTCGGCCGGCAGCCCTGCCCGCACGAGCCACTCGACCTCGGAGGCGACGGTGCCGCACGGGAAGCTGTCCGTGCCGGCCAGGACGGTGACACCGGCTTCGTACGCCGCCCGGACGCTGGGCAGCATGCCCTCCCATCCGGCCAGCCACCAGTCCCGGGCGGCGCTCGGCTCGGCGGCCCGCCGCCGCTCGGCACCGGCGCCGAAAACGCTCAACGTCGGGACGTACGCGGTCCCTTGGGCCGCCATCCGGTCGATCAGGCCGGGGTCCAGATGCATTCCGTGCTCCAGGCTGTCGACCCCGGCCAGTACGGCGTTGCGGCAGCCGTCGGCGGTCTGGCAGTGCGCGGCGACCCGGCCGCCGACGGCGTGCACCGCCTCCACGAGAGAGGTGAGAATCTCCAGGGGCAGCGCAGGCGCGTCGTACTTCCAGTCGGCGATGACCTTGCACCACCCCGAGGAAGCCTTGACCTCCTCGACGGCGGCGTCCACCAGGCCGGCCTCGCTCACGTCCCGCCCGAACCCGGGGAAGAACCGGCCGGGCGTGGCCAGCCAACGCCCGGCCGAGCGAACGCGCGGCAACTCCGGATCCTCGTCCACCCAGGCCGGGATACGGGCGGCGGATCCCGGCGTACGCACGAGCAGCACGCCGGCGTCCCGGTGATCGGTGAGGTGCCGGCGTAGCGTCTCGTCGCTGAACGGGTCCTTGACGCCCTCCGCACCAGGGTGGGTGTGGGCGTCGACGAGCCCGGGCAGCAACCAGCCGCCGTCCACGACGAGTTCGGCATCCGAACCCGTCCCCGGAACCGGCTCGGTCCACAACCGGCCCTGGTCGATCCAGAAGGTCCGCTGCTCCCGCTCGGGCAGTACGACACCTCGCACCTTGAGCATCACGGTCGACTGCCCCTCCTGGTTGGTAGCCCACCGGAATCTAGCGGCCCGCTGGACGTGCCCGAAGGGCGGGTGGCCGTCTCCCCGCCGTACCGCCGGGTGTGGTCCACGCAGCCCCGGACCCATGCGTTGAGAATGGCGCGTTGTGGAATCGCTTTTTACCTTTGGGAGCGCTCCCATTGGGATCGAGGCAGTCCGGATCGGAGTAGGCAGCCAGGAGGAGACATGACGCGCAGTCAGAGCGGGCCCGTGAACGGGCGCCAGGGAGCACCGAGCCGTAGGACCGTCCTGGCGACGATGGGGGCCCTGCCGGTCCTCACCTCCGGGGCGTCGGTCGCCGGTGCTTCGAGAGTCGCCGCGGCGACAGTCGCCGCCACGGTGGTCATCGACCCGTCGGCGCGCCGCCAGACGATCCGGGGCTTCGGCGGCATGAACCACACGGCGTGGATCGGCGACCTCACAACTGCCCAGCGGGACACGGCGTTCGGCACGGGAGAGGGACGGCTCGGACTGTCGCTGCTGCGGATCCCGGTCCCCGAGGACCGGGCGGCCTGGAACCGTGACCTGGCGACGGCGAAACGCGCGGCCGAACTCGGGGCGGCCGTCATCGCGTCGCCGTGGAATCCTCCCGCCTCCATGGTCGAGACCTTCGTCCACGGCAGCCAGACCAACGCCCGACGCCTCAGGTACGACATGTACGGCGCCTACGCCCAGCATCTCAACGACTTCACGACCTACCTGCGGAACAACGGCGTGAATCTGTACGGCATTTCGGTGCAGAACGAGCCCGACTACGCGCAGGACTGGACGTGGTGGACGCCTGCGGAAATGGCCCGTTTCCTGCGGGAGAACGCCGGCTCGATCGGCACCAGGGTCATCGCGCCGGAGTCGTTCCAGTACCTGAAGAACATGTCGGACCCGATCCTCAACGACCCGGCGGCACTCGCGAACGTGGACGTGATCGGGGCCCACCTCTACGGCACGCCGTACGCGAACTTCCCCTACCCCCTGTTCAAGCAGAAGGGTGCGGGCAAAGAGCTCTGGATGACCGAGGTCTACTATCCGAACAGCAGCGACTCGGCGGACCTCTGGCCCCAGGCGCTCGACGTGGGGGAGCACATCCATCACGCGATGGTGGACGCCGAGTTCCAGGCGTACATCTGGTGGTACATCCGGCGCGGCTACGGTCCCATGCGCGAGGACGGCGGGATCAGCAAACGCGGCGCCTGCATGGCCCAGTTCGCCAGGTTCGTCCGTCCCGGATACGTGCGGATCGAGGCGACGGCGAAACCGGCGTCGGACGTCTTTGTCTCGGCGTACCGGAGCAGTGGCTCCGCGGTCGTGGTCGTCGCCGTCAACAAGGGGGCCGCCGCGGTGAGTCAGCAGTTCACGCTGGCGAGCGGCACGCTGGCCGGCGTCTCGTCCTGGCTGACCGACGGGAGCAGGAACGTCGCGCCCCAGGGCGCGTCCGGGGCGTCGAACGGCTCCTTCACGGCCACGCTGCCCGGTCGCAGCGTGACGACGTTCGTGACGGGCTGACCGACCCGGAGGCGGGATGAGGCGGGACACTGGCGGCAGACCACGATGGGTTGGGTAGTCAGCGACGGCCGCGGAGTTTGCTCAGCAGGCGCTTGGCCTGGCTTTGTCGACGCGGGTCGGCCGCGGCCCGCCGCGCCTGCTCGATCGCACGACGCCCCTGAGGGCTCTTTGCGAACTGCTTGATCCGTTCGATCATGCTTGGCATGCGACTCCACCCCTCGATACCGGCCCCCGGATACCGGCGAGCGTCTCCCCTTCTGCTACCCGCTGTGGGCCGCCTCAGCCCTCTCAATCGCCGAGGCGGGGGTGGGGCGGGGTTTCCCGCCCACCCCGCCCGGCCGGCTACATCCTCGGCCGGTCCTCCGGGCTCAGTACCCCACGCGGAACGTGGCGTCCTGCTTCTCCGTGGTTGTCGAGATCGGGTCGATGCGCAGGACGTAGTTCGAGTGGCGTATGTACCGCGTCGGGTTGTTGTACGACTGGAAGGATGCCCAGGAGCTGTCCGCCAGGCCCGCCGTGCGGTAGAAGGTCGCGTCGCCGGCGAAGGTCGACGTGCCGTCGTTCACGTCGAGTTGGAGGGCGTAGTTGTAGTGCCGGAGGTAGCGCGTGGGGTAGTTGACCGACTGGAACGAGATGCCGGTGCTGTCCGCCAGGCCGGGGACGAGCTTCCACTCCGAGTCGGTGTACAGGTCGAAGGGGTACTCGTCGATGCGGCCCACGTAGTTGGCGTGACGGACGTAACGGGCCGGGAAGTTGTACGACTTGAGGCGGTTCCAGGCCGGGGCGCCCCACTTGGTGAGCAGGTTGTTGTACTCGGTCGTCGTGATCGTCGTGATGCCGCAGTGCTTGGAGTTGACCGGCTGCGTGTAGGTCTTCTGGTCGAGCGCGGTCCAGGTGCCGGAGGCCAGGTCGGAGGTCTGCCAGGCGTAGAAGACGCCGTTGGGGGTGTAGGTGTCGCCCCAGAGGTACCAGTTGTTCGACGTCAGCGACTTGTAGACCGTCGGGGCTTCCGTGCCGCCGTGGGCCACGCCCGCGCTGTACTCGGTGAAGCTGCCCGGGTTGAGGGAGGTGGAGCGGGCGGAGACGAGCGTCTGGTTCTTCTTGAAGAACAGGTAGTTGTAGCCGCCCACCCCGACCGCCATGTCACCGTCGATCACGTCGTAGCCCGGGTCGAAGAAGACCTGCGGAGCCGACGCCGTGACGAAGTCGCTGGTGTAGTTGACCATGATCACGTTGTGGCCGCTGGAGTTGACCGCCGAGTAGATCACCGCGTACTGGCCCCGGCCCGCGTCCCAGAACGCCTCGGGGGCCCAGCTGTGCGTGGTCATGTCGTGGAGTTTCAGGCGCCGGTAGCCGGTGAAGGTGCGCAGGTCGGCGGAGTCCCAGACGTGGATGTACTGGCTGTTGTACGACCAGTCCGTGCCCTTGAGGTCGGTGGCGATGGCGACGAACGTGCCGTCCTGCTTGCGCATGAGGAACGGGTCGCGCAGCCCGAGGGCGCCGGCGGTCGGGGTGACCACGGGGTTGTTCTGGTTCAGCGGCGTCCAGTTGAGCGAGTCGGTGCTGACGGCCAGGTGAAGGCCGTAGTCCGTGCCCGCGCCGAGGCTCGTCGACTCGGTGAAGTAGCACATCACGTACGCGGAGTCGGCCGCGTGGGCGGTGCCGGCGCCGAGGGTCAGGACGCCGGACGCGGCGAGCGGGGCGGTGGCGGCCATGCCGAGGAAGAGACGGCGGGACGGCTGGGGGCGTGCGCTCATCTTTGTCTCCAAGCGGGGGTGGATGCGGGTCCAGGAGGGGAGTGAGCGGCTGCGCGATCCGTGGGGATGGGGGACGTGAAAGGCGCAGCCAGGCAAGCGAATTGGTCGAGATTTCGAACTCGGTTCGGAAAGTCGATCAGAAGGTAGATCGCCCCACCCTGCTCGTCAATCACTCTGACGACGCTGTGGGGATTCTTTGCGCACAACCCTTCGTGCGCCCTGTGAGTCACCTGGGGGTGTTGAAAACGCCCGCTCCGCATGGAGGTTGTGCCATGTCCTCTCGCCCCGCAGGCCGCCGCGTCGGCCGAAAGGCACTCCGCACGGCCTCGGCCCTGACCCTGGCGGCCACCACCGCACTGACCGCCCTGGTCGCCCTGCCCGCCACCGCCGGCGCCGCGGAATCTGTGGCCACCGTGACGAAAGCTCCTGACGGCCGGTCCTTGATCTACACGGCGGCGCCGGGCCAGACCAACAACGTGAAAGTCACCGCGTCGAACGACGGCGGTATGTCGGTCGTCTTCTTCTACTACATCGACGACGTGGTCCCGATCGAGAGCCCGGGGGACTTCTGCCGCCACCTCGACCCCACGGACCGCACCCAAATCTCCTGCGAGCTGTACCTGGGGGATGACATCCAGGAGCACGTGGCACTGAACATGAAACTCGGCGACGGCAACGACGCCGTCGCCTACGACGACCAAACCGGTTTGTACAGAGACCCGACGGTGATCGACCTGGGCGCCGGAAAGGACACGTCGACCCACACCGGCGGCCTCGACTACAACCTGGTCTACGGCGGACCCGGCGACGACAACATCGCCGTGCACGGCAAGGGGCGCGTCTGGGGCCAGGACGGCAACGACACGATCTCTGCCGACGGCGAGGGGAGCCGAGTGGACGGGGGCGCGGGCAACGACCTCATTTCCGGCGGCGCGGGCCGGCAGACCCTGACCGGCGGCACCGGCAACGACACGGTCCGCGGTGGCACCGGCAACGACCTGATCTACGGCAGCCCCGGCAACGACGTCCTCTACGGCAACAGCGGCAACGACACGATCCAGGGCAACAGCGGCAACGACAAGCTGTACGGCGGTCCCGGCAAGGACGTCCTCAGCGGCGGCCCCGGCCGCAACGTCGTCCGCCAGAACTGACACCGGAACCCCACCCACCCGATGCCCTCCCCGGTCCTCGACCGTCCGGGGAGGGCATCGGCGTCGGAGTACGATGATCCGACCCCCGGCGGAGTACCCGGCGGCGGGTTCCGTAGCTGAGGAGATGCGTGACCGTGGCTGCCCGACGGCTTCCCTCATCGGTCTGGGTCACCGGTCTGACCTTGGGCGCGGTCGCCGCCGTAGGTGTGCTGGCGGTGAAGGCCGAGCAAGGTCCGCAGCCCCATGCCACCGCCGCCGCCAGGCCCAACGCCTCCGCGTCGGCGAAGCCCTCCGCCAAGCCCAGTAAGCCTGTCGACGTGGCCGTGCCTGATGGGTCGGGGACCGGGCGGCGGGTCGTCTACTCGCTCGGCCAGAAGCGGGTCTGGCTGGTCGACGCGAGCGAGCAGACGCGCCGTACGTTCGTGGTGTGGCCGGGCTCGGTGAGCCCCGCCCCGGGGAAGTACACGGTGGGGCAGCGGGACGAGGCCCGAACCGGCTCCGACGGCGTCGCGATCGAGCACGTCATGTTCTTCGCCGCCGGTTCCGCCTTCTCCAACGCCGTCGACGGCGCCTCACCTCGGCCCGTGTCCGGCGTCCAGACGGGCGGTATCCGCATGTCCAAGGCGGACGGCACCGCCCTGTGGGCCTTCGGGGACACGGGGACCGAGGTGACGGTCGTCAAGTAGCCGGCGCCGCTCCCTACGACTCCTCGGCCGCCGCTCGGGGCGTCCCCGCCGGCAGGTGCAGCACCAGCAGCACCACCCCGCTCAGCAGGAACACCCGCGTCGCCGCGTCCAGGCCGTTCCAGTCGTCCGACTGCCACATGGCGAACCACTCGCCGCCGATCGCGATGAAACCGGCGCCGAACAGCAGCATCAGCATCAGCAGGCCGTACGTCGAGACGCTCCGCGCCCGCTCGACGTCGCGCCGGACCCACAGCCAGGTACCGGCGACGAGGACGAACGCGGCGAGCGTCTCCCACGCGATGATCGCCACGTACGCCGCGTCCGCCAGGCCCTTCGACGTGATGGCGCGCCACATCAGGTCGTCGTCCTTGAACGTGGTGTCCATCGCGAGGACATGGCGCACGAACTGCTGGTTCGAATCGAAGTCGGTGATGTTGCCGAGCGCCACGAGGGCGATGTAGAGCGCGACGGTCGCCGTCAACACGGTCGCGGCGAGGGTGAGGGCGGTATGAGTGGGGGGAGTGGTACGCGTGGAGTGGGGGGTACCTGTTGTGGTCATGAGGCAACTCTATGGATCGGCTCGGGCACCGTCTCCACGTCCCCTGTCCCATTGACCTCCCGTTCACCGTAGGGGAGTTGGGTCAGACTGATGGACGAGGCAGAAGGTTCGCCACGACGCAGCGCATGACACAGGGAGACGTACGGATGGCTCAGGCCCCGCGGCCGTCGATGCGGCAGCTGATCCAGCAGCGCAGACGCGCCGGCTTCGTCGGCCGCAGTGCCGAACGGGCTGCCTTCCGGGCCAACTTCGACCTGCCGCCGGACGACGAACGCCACCACTTCCGCTTTCATGTGCACGGCAACGCCGGCGTCGGAAAGACGTTCCTCGTAAGGGAGTTGGAGCAGCAGGCGAAGGAACGCGGTGCGCTCACCGTCTACGTCGACGAGGGCGCCGGCGGTGTGCCGGAGGCGCTGGCGGTGATGTGCCGTCAGTTCGCCGCACAGGGAAGGCGGTTCAAGGAGCTGGAACGGCTCCTCGCGGCCCATCGTGAGCGGCGGCACGAGGCCGAGTCCGCCGTCGCGAGCCTCGAACCGCAGCCCGAGAGCGCCTCGGCCGCAGGTCCCTCGGCCGGCAGTCTGGCGGCCGCCCGGATCGGGCTGGTCGGCGCCGGACTCATCCCTGTCGTCGGACCGTTCGCCGGCGCACTCGACGCCGATCGGATCGCCCAGGGCGCCGACCGGGTACGGGCCGGGATCGCCGCCCGGCTGCGCAACCAGGACGACGTACAGCTCGTCCTCGCGCCCGAGCGGGTCCTCACCCCGGTGCTGCTCGCCGAGCTGGACGACCTCTGCGCGGCCGTGCCCTGGATCGTCCTGTTCCTCGACACGTACGAGCGCACCGGCCCGTTCCTCGACGGCTGGCTGCACGACATCATGACCACCGACCGCTACGGCGACCTCTCCTTCCCCGCCAACCTCGTCCTCGTCACCGCAGGTCAGCGGCCCTTCGACACGGGACGCTGGGGAGGCTTCGCCGACTTCGTCACCGAGGTGCCCCTCGGGCCGTTCACGGAGGCCGAGGCACGCGGACTGCTCGCCGACAGGGGCGTGACGGACGAGCCGGTCGTCGAGGAGGTACTGCGGCTCACCGGCGGGCTGCCGGTGCTGGTGTCGACCCTCGCCGCGGCCCGCCCCGCCGACCCGGACGACATCGGCGACCCGAGCGCGACCGCCGTCGAACGCTTCCTGAAGTGGGAGTCCGACCCCCTGCGCCGGGCCGCCGCTCTCGCCTGCGCGCTGCCCCGGCGCCTGGACGCGGACATCTTCCGGGCCGCTCTCCCCGCCCCGGCGCAGGCGCGGAACGAGGCCGAACTCGACCTGCTGTTCACGTGGTTGAGGGAGTTGCCCTTCGTGAGCGACCGGGGCGACCGGGTCCAGTACCACGACGTCGTACGAGCCCCCATGCTCCGTCTCCAGCGCCGCCGCTCCCCGCGCCGCTGGGCAGAGCAGCACAGCCGGCTGGCGGACACCTTCGCCGGCTGGCGCGCCGAGGCCGAAGTGCCGCTCCCCGCCGTCGAGTTGTGGGCGACGGAGGAGTGGCGGGAGCTGCGGTTCGCGGAGTCGTACCACCTGCTGTGCGCGTCCCCCCGTACCGCGCTGCCCCTCGTCCTGCGGGACGTCGTCGACGCCTGCGACCACGGGGAGGTGGTCGCCCGGCGCCTGGCCCGGGTGCTGGTGGAGGCCGGAGACGACAACGAGGCTTCAGCGGTACGAAGTTGGGGCCACGACCTCCTCGAAGCGCTCGCGGACGACGCAGCGGGCGGCGACAGCGACCCCCGTGGCGGGGAGGGCGGCGGAGAGGAGAGCGAGACCGGCGGAGTGCTGCGCGCGCTCGCGCTGCTCCTGGGCAGGGCCGGGCTCGACGCGCGCGGGCAGGCCGTCGCACGCATGCTGCGCGGGCGCGAACTGCGGCTGAGCGGGGCCTACGAGAGGGCCCTCGGCGAGTACGAACAGGCCCTCGCCCTCGATCCCGAGCTGGAGCGCGCCTACTACGGCCGGGGCGTCACCCGCGCCGAACAGCGCGACTACGCCGCCGCCATCGCCGACCTCGACCACGCCGACCGGCTCGCCCCCGACACGGCCCGCGTCCTCTTCGTACGCGGCGACTACCACCGCATCCTCGGCCACCACGAGGAAGCGGTCCGTGACCTGGACCGGGCCGTCGCCCTCGGCCCCGACCTGGCCGGCGCCTGGGCGTCCCGAGGCGTCACCAGGCACGGCACCGGCGACATCGAACAGGCCCTCGCCGACCTCGACCGGGCCCTCGAACTGGACCCCGAGCACGTGTGGGCGCTGGTCCGGCGGGCCAGGGTGCACCGCTCGCGCGAGGAGCGGGACCGGCAGTTCGCCGACCTGGACCGGGCGGTGGCCCTCGGCCCCGAGCTGGCCTGGGTCTGGTGCCAGCGCGGCGACGCGCTCCGGGTCGCCGGCCGCGACACCGAGGCACTCGCCGACTACGACCGGGCCCTCGAACTCGACCCGGCCTACGCCTCGGCGTACGCCAGCCGGGGCGTCTCCCACAGCCGACTCGGCCGCCACGAAGGGGGGTTGGCCGACCTCGACCGGGCGTTGGCGCTGCATCCGGCGTATCCCTGGGCGCTGGTGCAGCGCTCGGTGGTGCACCGGAGAACCGACGGATACGCGGCGTCGTACGAAGACGCCGACAGGGCCGTGGAGTTGGAGCCGGAGAGCGCGTGGGCCCTGTGGAACCGGGGCGAGGCGCTGCGCTGTCTGGGCCGGTTCGAGGAGGCACGCGCCGACCTGGACCGGGCGCTCGCACTGTCCCCGGACAGTGTGTGGGCGGTCGGCTGCCGTGGCGCCGTACTCCACGAACTACGGCTGTACGGCGAGGCGTTGGCGGATCTGGACCGAGCGGTTGCACTCGACCCCGACGGGGCCTGGCAGCTGATGCGCCGGATCATGACCCTGCTGGCGGTGGGCCGCCCCGAGGACGCCCGTACCGACCTCCACCGCTATCTCGTGATCGGCGACGACCTGGCCTGGGCGCACCACACCCTCGCGCAGCTCCACCTCCTGGACGGGCGCCACCAGGACGCGGCGGCGGCGCTCGCGGAGGCCGCGCGGCTCGGGCTCGTGGAGCCGGCCGGCCTGGAGGAGCTGACCCGCACCCAGCGCAGGGCGGGGGAGTGGCGGGCCGCCCGGGAGACGGCGGACCGGATGCGCGCCCTGCACGAGGCCGGCGGCGTCTTCTGCCTCGCCCTCGCGATCGCCGGGGAGCGCGGCCAGGACGCCGCCCGCCCGGTCTGGCGCGAGGCGGACCGGCTGGCCTCCGGCTGGGAGCTGACCGAGGGCGCCTCCGACTTCCTGCACGCGGTGATCGCGGCGGGTCTCGGCGACTGGGCGGACCTGGACGAGCATCTCGCCGGCCTGCTCACGGGAGTGCGGGAGTGGGTGGACGTGGCGTGGCTGGCCGACCTGCTGGGCGAGCTGGCGCGGGCACCGGGCGGTACGCCGGAGGAGGCGGAGCGGCTCGCCGTACGGCTGGCGCGGGTGCGGGAGGCGCGGGACGCGATCTGCGGACGGTACGCGCCCTGACCCAGCCGGGAGACGTGCGAGGCGTGTGAAGGGGGTGTGGGGGAGGGCGTAAGGCCCCCGATTGGTGACCAGCTGGGACCACTCATGCCCAGTCGGGCCAGATTCCGCATACCAATCCGGGCCCTGAGCAGACCGTTCCCGGTCGATTACAGTGCTGAGCTGTCAATCGTACGAACGCTGCTGTGAGGGAGGTCCGAGGTGGGCGTGATGACATCCGGTGGAGTGACCGGTGCCGCGTCCGGCGCGATCTGGGGCCGCTCCGAACAGCAGGACTTCCGCAGCCGGGTCCGCGGCACCCTGCTCGGCGCGGCTCTCGGCGACGCACTGGGCGCCCCGCTCGAAGGACTCACCCTCGACTCCATCCACGAGGCGTACGGCGCGGAGGGCCTCACCGATCTGGCGTTCGCGTACGGCAGACGCGGTGCGATCACCGACATCACCCAGCTCACCCTCTTCACCCTGGACGGCCTGATCCGCGCCCAGGTGCGCCGCGACACCGGCGCCTGGCATCCGCCGACCGACCTGCACCGCGCCTACCGCCGCTGGGCGGCCACCCAGAGCGACTGGGGGCCCGACGAGCGGCGCAAGGAGGACGGCTGGCTGGCCCGCGAGGAGTGGCTGTACGCCCGCCGCGACCCCGCCCTCGCCTGTCTGCTCGGCCTCGGCGACGAGACGATGGGCACCCTGGACGCGCCCAAGAACCCCGGTGAGGGGGGCGTGGAGGCGGCGGCCCGCTCGGGCCCGTTCGGGCTCCTGGTCGGCTGGGAGCCGCAGCTCGTGATGCAGCTGGCGGTGGAGTGCGCCGCGCAGACCCACGGCCACCCGACGGGCTACCTCGCGGCGGGCGCGTACGCCGTGATCGTGCACGGCCTGGCGCGCGGCGAGAGCCTCGACGCGGCGGTCCAGCGGGCGCTGGCCCTGCTGGCGGCGAGACCCGGCCACCAGCAGGTGGCGGAGGCCCTCCAGCGGGCCCTGGGCGCCGTACGCCAGGGCATCCCGTCCCCCGCGCGGGTCACGGACCTGGCCGGCGCCGGCACGGCGGAGGGACTCCTGGCGGTGGCGGTGTACTGCGCGCTGGTCGGCGAGGACGTTCGCCACGGCCTGTCCCTGGCGGTCAACCACGGCGGCTCCTCGGCCGCGACGGGCGCCCTGACCGGCGGCCTGCTGGGCGCCCTGCACGGCGAGACGGCCCTCCCACCCGCCTGGCTCGCGGAGCTGGAGGGCCGACCGACGATGCTGGTCATCGCCGACGACTTCGCCATGGAAATGACCCAGGGCCCGGCCCTGCACGGCCCAGCGGGCTCCTCACCGGGCTGGCTGGCACGGTACCCAAGGGCCTGAGGAGGCCCGTCCAGCCCGACCTTCTTTCCCGCCCACCCGCCCGTTCACCGCATGTATCCAGCCCAGGCCCAGGTATCTCAGCCCGTCCGGCGTTTGAGGACGAGGCCCCTTCAGGGCCGACAGGGGGGTCTGGGGGCGCAGCCCCCAGGAACGGGATGGGACGGGTAGGGGCGGCGGGGGCGACCTTCTCCCACGGCCACCCCCACCCACCCGCACACTCACTCCTTGCCGGGCGCCGCCTCCGCAGGCTCCGGCACAGCCACCCGCACCGACGCACTCCCGCCGTCGTCCCCGTCCGTGTTCACCGTCTCGATGATCGCCAACCGCTCCGGCGTGTCCTCGGGCCGCAGGAAACCGATCAGGATGTACAGCACCAGCGACACGGCCAGCGGGATCGACACCTGGTACTGGAGCGGCACCCCGCCGTCCACGCTCCAGTTGATCGGGTAGTTCACCAGCCAGAACGCGAGCAGCCCCATCGACCAGCTGCCCAGCGCCGCCGTCGGCCCCGACCGCCGGAACGGCCGCAGCAGACCCAGCATCATCGGAATCGCCATCGGACCCATCAGACCGGCCACCCACTTGATGACGACGGTGATGATGTCCTTGAACGCGGGGGAGTTGACCTGCGTCGCCGCGGCCATCGACAGCCCGAGGAAGACAACCGTCGTCACGCGCGCCGCGACCAGCCCCGACGAGTCCGTCCACGTCCGCGCCCGCTTCCAGACCACCGGAGCGACGTCCCGGGTGAAGACGGCGGCGATGGCGTTCGCGTCGGACGAGCACATGGCCATCGTGTGGGAGAAGAAGCCGACGATGACGAGCCCCAACAGGCCGTGCGGCAGCAGCTGTTCGGTCATCAGGGCGTAGGAGTCGGAACCGTCCGGCTTCTGCGACTGGACCAGCAGCGGGGACATCCACATCGGGAAGAACAGCACCAACGGCCAGACCAGCCACAGGACCGCCGACAGCCGCGCGGAGCGCTCGGCCTCCCGGGGGCTGGCCGTGGCCATGTACCGCTGGGCCTGGTTGAGCATGCCGCCGTTGTACTCGAACAGCTTGATGAAGAGGAACGCGAGCAGGAAGACGGTGCCGTACGGACCCACCAGGGGCTTGCCGTGACCCTGCAGCGCGGGCTCGTCCCAGACCCCGAAGAACCCTCCGTGGTCGTCGAGTTTGCCGACGACGGCCACGAACATGGCGATACCGGCGAGGAGTTGGATGACGAACTGTCCCAACTCCGTGAGTGCGTCGGCCCAGAGCCCGCCGATCGTGCAGTAGACGGCGGTGATCGCGCCGGTGATGAGGATGCCCTGGTTGAGGGACATGCCGGTGAAGACGGACAACAGGGTCGCGATGGCGGCCCACTTGGCGCCCACGTCCACGATCTTCAGCAGCATCCCGGACCAGGCCAGGGCCTGCTGTGTCTTCAGGTCGTACCGGTTCTTCAGGTACTCCAGCGGGGACGCCACATGGAGCCGGGACCGCAACCTGTTGATGCGGGGCGCGAACAGCTTGGAGCCGATGGCGATGCCGAGGGCGATGGGAAAGGACCAGGTGACGAAGGACGTGACGCCGTACGTGTACGCGATACCGGCGTAACCCGTGAACATCACCGCGCTGTATCCGGACATGTGATGGGAGATGCCGGACAGCCACCAGGGCATCTTCCCGCCCGCGGTGAAGAAGTCGCTGACATTGTCGACCCGTTTGTGGGACCAGACACCGATGGCGACCATCACACCGAAGTACGCGATGAGCACGGTCCAGTCGAGACCGTTCATGTGCTCCCTCCCAGGGGCGTCGAGCAGGTCGAGCGCGGGTGTCGAGCGCCCGCTCATCGTCGATTCGCTGGCATGGCAGCGACAACAGCTCGTATGGTCAAGAGGGAGTAAAGAAGTTCGCCGCACTGACCTTGGTTCATGTCCATGAACTCGGCGCGACCACTGAAAGTTTGGCGGAATATCAGCTACCGCATCAGCTCACCCGCGTTCACCAGCAACGACTGTCCGGTGATGGCCCGAGCCCGCTCCGACGCCAGGAACGCCACCGCGTCCGCGACATCCCCGTCCGTGGCCAGCTCGGGCAACGCCATCCGCTCCGCGAGCCGCCGCCGCACCTCGGTCTCCGGCACCCCCTCCCCCTGGGCCGTGAACCGCACGTACGCCTCCACCGGCGGCCCCCACATCCACCCCGGCAGCACGGTGTTGACCCGTATCCGGTGCGGTCCCAACTCCCGGGCCAGCGAGTACATCGCGCTCGTCAACGCCCCTTTGGAGGCGGCGTACGCGGCCTGCCGCACCTGCGAGGGCGCGGCCACGGCGGACTGCGTCCCGATGAACACCACGCTCCCGCCCCGCTCCTTCAGTGCCGGCAGACAGGCCCGTGTCATCCTCAGCGTGCCCAGCAGGTTCACGTCGACGACCCCCGCCCAGCTCTCGAAGTCCGCGTCCTCGATCCCCCCGAAGTAGCTGTCCCAGGCGGCCACATGAACAACCGCGTCGATCCGCCCGAACCGCTCGCACGCCAGCGCGGCCAGCGCCCGACACTGCCCCTCGTCGGTGATGTCGGTCGTCCGGTACGCCGTCCGCGCCCCGTCCGGATCCAGCTCGGCGGCGGTCTTCGCGAGCTGCGCCTCGGTACGCGCCCCGAGCGCGACGTTTCCCCCGTCCCGCAGGACAGCCGCCACGACCTGACGCCCCAGCCCGGCACCGACACCCGAGACGACCACGGTCTTCCCTGTGAGCAGCGACATCGAAGCCCTCCCCGACTCTGGCGGATTATCTGACGGAGCGTCAGAGTATGGGCGTCCGAAGGAGGAAGGAAGAGGAGGAGAGGGGATGGACATGGACGAGAAGGGAACGGCAGGGAAGGGAACAGTCGCGAACGAGGAGGCCGGGAGCGGGGAGGCCGGGAACGAGACGATCGAGGAGACCCGCAGTGAGGTGTACGCCGAACTCGCGGCCCTCGGCCCGTACGGCGTCCACCCGGGCCACGCGCTCATCACCATGGTCGAGCCGCACCTGGGCCATGAACGTCAGTACAATCGTTGGTACGAAGACGATCACTACTACGCGGGCGCGATGGCCATGCCCTGGATGTTCTCGGGCCGCCGCTGGGTGGCGACCCGGGACCTCCAACTCCTGCGCTACCCAGAGAAGTCGGCGGTGGCGCAACCGGTCACGGCGGGCTGCTACCTCTCCACCTACTGGATCACCCAGGGCCGCTACGCAGACCACATGCGCTGGACCGTCGGCATCAACAAACGGCTCAATCGCGACGCCCGGGTCTACCAGGACCGTACCCACGTCTTCACCGCGTTCCAGGACCACGAGACGACCGTCTACCGGGACGGCGACGCCGGCCCCCGTGACTTCCACGCCCTCGACCACCCTTACGCGGGGCTGGTGTTGCAGGTCATCGACGCCGAAAGTCCGGTGGCGCGGGCGGAGTTGCTGGAGTGGCTGCGGACCCGGTACCTGCCCGGGAAGCTGGCCGGGTCGCCCGCCGCGATGGTCACCGTCTTCCACCCGACTCCGCTGCCCGGTGACCGGATGACGTACGTGAAGCAGGTCGAGGGCGTGGACGTACGGCTGACGCTGCTGTGGTTCCTGGAGGCGGATCCACGGGACTGCTGGGAGGGGCACTTCACGGGCCTGGAGGAGGCGGTCAACGAAGTCGGCCTCGGGCGGGTGGAGTTTGTAGCGCCGTTCATTCCGACGGTGCCGGGGACGGACCTGTACGTTGCCGAGCTGCGTTGACCAGAGAGCCTCGCGGTGAGGTAGCCGTCGGAGTGGTTCAGGAGCGTGGCCGTATGGGTCGGCTCACTGGCGGGGGGCCGTCCAACTGTGTGCGGTGTGCAAGCTGTTGAGGGTCACCCTCTTCCCGGTTGGAGGTAATGCGCTGCACGCCCAGGTGGAGATTCGTGCGGACCGTGCCTTCGAGTGCCGGACGCAGTTGGCCGGACAGCCGCTCGCGGGCTTCGAACCTCGGATGCTCCGAGGTCTTCACCAACCCCGCTGCCTATGGGCTGTCCCGTAAAGGATCTTCCGATCGGTGCGGGCGCGGTCTGCCGTGGGCTGAGGAAACGGGTTGGCGCCACGTGGGATCGGCGTGGATGCTGACTGGCCGGAGGTACCTAAGATGATCGATGTTGTACTGAGGCTGTCAGCCCGTGATCTGGTGCATGCGGACCTGGCGTCGTGCGGGTGGGCGGGGTCTGACCACCACTTGGCCGGCGTCGCCCAGCAGTTGGAACGCGCCCGGGCTGGTGAGGTCGACTACCTGGCGGTCTGCCCTGGGACGGACATCCCTGTGGCGAAGGGCGGTGTCGACTACCAGGCCAGGGAGGGAGTCGGCACGTTGTGGCAGCTGGCAGTCCACCCCGCATTGCAGTCGTGTGGGATCGGCACGTTCCTTGTCGAAGCCGCGGAGCTGCGGATCAGGAACCGCGGTCTGCGGGGGGCCGAGCTGGCTGTGGAGGAAGGCAACCCCCGGGCTCGTTCGCTGTACCAGCGACTGGGCTATGTCGCGTACGACCGCCGGCCGGACTCGTGGGACGAACAAGCCCCCGATGGATCGTTGCGCCGTCACGAAACGATGTGCACGTTGATGCGGAAGGAACTCTCCTAAAGGGGTGTCCTGCAAAGATCTTCGACGGGCCCGGCAACTGGGGGCTATCCCATAACCGCTCGGGCCGCGTCGAGGAACGCCAGCCGGTTGTCCTCCAGGAACCGGACTCGTCATTCCGCACCGACGCGAACGCGGCCAGACCGAGCTGCCGGACTGGAAAGTGGAACACAACAAACCCCACAAGCAGGTCCGCGCCCGCGTCGAGCACGTCTTCGCCCGCATGAAGACCTGGAAGATCCTCCGCGACTGCCGCCTCAAAGGCGACGGAGTCCACCACGCCGTGCTCGGCATCGCCCGGATGCAGAACCTCGCCCTCGCCGGGTAGGCGAGACGACCCACAAGGACCGACCCCGCCCGAGGCGACTTAGAGATCATTTACGGGACAACCCTTAGCTGCTGCCGTCCGACTCCTGCCGCAAACTTCCCTCAGGCTCGACGCAGTTGGCCCACCAGGCAGCCACAGCCCTTCTGCTCTGCAGATGGACCAAGCGCACGTGGCCGTACTCAGGCCGGTCCAGCAGTTCCGGAATCACCGAGCGGTACTTCTCAGGTTCGCGCCAGGCCGAGTGGAACAACCGGTCGCGCCAGGCCGCCCACAGCGATTGTCGGCAGCCAGGAAAGACATCCTCGCGTCGCACGAACTGCCGGACTGTCCTTCTGAGTACCCGTGAGAAGGAGACTCGTCGCGGCAGGTCAAGCCACACAACGGTATCGGCTTGAGCCCACACGAGATCGGCGACCTGCCTGAAGTAGCTACCTGCGATGATCCAACGCTCGTTGGTAAGCACCTTCTGCGTCCGCTCACGGAACACGTTGAGCTCGACACGACTCCAAGCTGGCCCCCAGAACAGCAGGTCTAGGTCTGTGACCGGTGTCTCCAGGGTCTCCCCGAGGGCCCTGGCCAACGTGGTCTTGCCGGACCCCGCAGCCCCCACCATTACGATTCGCTTGATCATCTGCTTCAGGATGCCAACGGCCTGCTTCCGAATCAACGCCCACAGCAGCGCCATTGGCTGCACCACCCAGAACCCGCCGTCCTCGCTCACACGCTCAAGGGCGGCAGGCTCTCTCAGCGAACGATCAGGTGATCAGCTACTGAGTGACGTCAACCGAGAACTGGCACCGTGGAAGGGTGATCCTTAGCTCGGTTTCCAGGCGGTGAGCTGGAAGAGCCGGGCAGTGTGCATGTAGGGCGACCGTGCGGTGGTGGCGAGTTCGAGGCGTTCGAGGGCTGCGTAGAAGTCCGGTTCGTGCTTGCGTGCGTCGTTGGTGATGTAGTCGCAGAAGCTGCGGATGCCGTAGTGGGCGATGTCCCGGCATCCGAGCTCCCGCAGGGTGCGGATGACCTCTTCAGCTGTGTGGAGTGTCAACGCCGAGTTGAACATCTGCGTCCGTGCCTGATCGGTGTCGAGTGCGGCGAGCGCGGCTGCGGGGTCCATCTCCCGGACGGCGATGTTCAAGGGCGCCGAATGCCGGTTGATCGCCATGACGGAGATCAGGCCCCCGGCCTTCACCGGGGAGAGTGCCGAGGCGAGAGTGCCTGAGACGTCGTTCATGTATTGCAAAAGGTTATGGCAGAGCACGACATCGAATTCCCCGTTGGCGAGGTCGCGGGGCAGATCGGTCGCGTCGGCCTCGACGCAGCTGATCAGCTCCGTCACGCCGCCTGCCACGGCTCGCTCGGTGGCCGCTGCGAGCATGGCGGGTGCGTAGTCAACGATGGTGACATGGTGCCCGCGGGCCGCGAGGCGGACGGCGTCTCCGCCGTCGCCGCCGGCGAGGTCGAGTATCCGCAGCGATTCGCCGCCCATGTCGCCAAGGTGACGGAGCAGGTTTGCCTCAGCGATCGAGTAGCGCAGTCGTCCCCAGGGGGCGTCCTGCCACTCCTGCCAGGCGGTTATCGCGGTGTTGAACTTCTCAAGATCTTCAGCCATCGGGCGACGATAGCGGCCTGGCGCCCTCAGCCGGTGTTGCCTTGTGCGGCGGCCTGGGCCTGGGTGATGGCGAGGCGGTAGGGCTCGGTGCCGGTCTGGATGACTTGCAGCGGAAGGTGATCCGGATTCAACGAGCGGGCACCAGCAGGATTTCTGCGAACCGGCCCCACAGCCCTGGAACACGCACTCACCTCACGGGACCCACCAGCGAGGTTCAAAGACGGGTTCTGACCAGTACTGTCGACGTCTTCGGCGTCGCCCACTGGCTGCTTGCCAACCGCGCTCCGCAGCCCGGCGGCGATGCCCGGCCCTTCGACGCTCTGGTCGTCTCCGTCCATCCGGGCGGCAGCGTCGAACTCACCGTGCTGAGCGCCGTTCGGGCCCGCTGGCCGCACCTGGACCGCCTGCCCGACGGCGGGTTCGTCGTCGCGGCATCCCGCACCCGCCGGTACGAGGACGCGGACCAGGTCCAGGTCCAGGTCTTCGACGCGCTCGGCTGCGAGGCCTCGTCCTTCTCCGTCGGGGACGCCATCGAGCACCTGCTCGTGGACGAGGCCGGCCACGTCTGGGTGGGGCACTTCGACGAGAACCCGGCCGGAATCCGCCGCTGGAGCCCCACAGGCCACATCTACTGGACGTCGGACGGCGAAAGCATCCCCGGCCTCTTCGACTGCTACGCCCTGAACGTGTCGGGCACCACCGCCTGGGCGTGCACGTACACGGACTTCCCGCTCGTCGAGATACGCCCCGACCGGCCCGTGAGGGTGTGGGCGAACCGAGTGCGGGGCGCCAAGGCGGTGGCTGTCCACGGCGAGCGGGTCGCCTTCTACAGCGGCTACGGAGAAGAGCTGGACTGGCTCACCCGCGGAGAGCTCACCGAAGCATCCGTCGAGCCAACGGACGTCGACCTGCTCACCCTGCCCGACGGCCACCTTCCCGGCCGCCGCCGGGTCGTCGGCAGGGGAAGCAGGATCTACGTCCAGGCCGAGCCGTTCACCCCGTGGGGCGTGTTCGACCTCAGCAGCTGAAGGCCGCAGCGCGTGGCAGCGAGGATTCGTACGGTCTTCGACGCGCAGGCGCCCGGCGCTCTTCTACTGCGTCGGCCATCTGACGTCACCTGCGGGCCCATTCTGTGCTTCGGAGTTGTCCATCCGTGCCAGGTACCGTGCTCGGTCACAGATGTGCTGGACCGGATCGCCGGGGCGCTGTCCGCGGATGGAAGATCCTCCGCGACTGCCGCCTCAAAGGCGACGGAGTCCACCACGCCGTGCTCGGCATCGCCCGGATGCAGAACCTCGCCCTCGCCGGAGGCGAGCGGCCCGCACGACGGCCAACGACGCCCGAGGCAGCTCGGAGATCATTTACGGGACAACCCTTAGGGTGAGAGTTGATGAGCCGGGAGGTCGGCGGGATCTCCCGCTACGGCCGGTCTCGGCATCCGGCGTCTCCTCTGCATCCTCCCCATGTCCGGCTCACGCCGTGCTCCACAGGGGAGCCGGGCTACGAGGACTACCGCCAGGCTCGCGTCGCACCGGGCGGCCCGGCCCGACGGTCCCGGGTGCCGACTCGGTGTGGCTTGTTCATGCGGATCTCCTGGTGGCGGACCGGACCTCGGCCCAGCCCATGGCGCGGATGAAACCGCCGGCGTGTTTCACGCGGCTGGTGACCTGTGCGCGCCCCGTCGAGAGCGGCGAGATCATCTTGGCTGAGATGGTCAGCAGGACGGACGCTTCGGTGGTGCTGAGGGTCTCGATGGCGCGGGCCGGGGCGGGGCGCTGGCGGGGGCTGGCCGGATCGCTCTGGCCAGTGGTGTCGTGCTGTACGTCGACGACTCGCCAGCCCCCGCGGCGGGCGTAGACGTCGTCGGCGTGCAGGAGCGGTTGTGGTGGCTCGGGTCTCCGGGCACGGCCGAGCCCCCTCGGCCAGGACGGCGGGCCAGTCGAGAGGGCTCTTTCTGTGCTGCTTATGGAGTTGTGAGAAGTGGCCGTGAAACATCAGATGAGGTCGGACGCTCCCCGGCTGATCTCTGCCACGAACGAGTTCCATGAGTCGGCCGGGAAAGCCAGCGTCGGTCCTGCCGGGACCTTGGAGTCCCGGACCGACATCGCCGCGAGAACCGGGGACTTGACCTCGACACACGCGCCGTTGCCCGTGGAGTACGAGGACTTCGTCCAGGTGCTCGTGGCGCCTTGCTGAATTGCCATGTTCGCTCCGCTTTGACCAGGGGGTGAGTTGCTGTCGCCGACCGGAGGGCGCCCTGCGGAGCCCTCGGCACGGTTTGCGCCAACGTTGTTCCTCGATGGCCTGATCGACGCTACTCGCCAACGCCCTTATGCGGACCAACCGTTCACTCGACCGGGTGGCATATACCAGCTGGGTCTTCCACTGGCGTGATGCGGAGGTGTACTGTGCGGCCCTTGCTTCTCCAGGGCGTCAGCGTGCGTACTCTTTCGCCAAGTCCGCGATGAATTGCCGGGATTGGTCCACGTTCAGGGCCTGTGCCCGCAAGTGTTCGTACATGACGCTGTACTTCTGAACGTCCTGCGCCTTCTCCAGATAGAGGTCGCTGGTGACGCCCTCGATGTAGACCACGCTGGAATCGGCCGCGTCGGGGAACTCCAGGATCGCGTACTGGCCGTTGAGGCCCGGGTGGGCGCCCATCTCGAAGGGGATGACCTGCACCGTGACGTGCGGCAACTGCGACTGCTCGACCAGGGACTCCAACTGCTCCCGCATCAGCAGCTTGTTGCCCACGAGCCGGCGCAGCGCCGCCTCGTCGAGCACCGTCCACAGGCGCAGCGGGTTCTCCACGGCGGTGATTCGTTCCTGCCGACGCAGCCTGACCTGGACCCGGTTGTCGATGTCGCTGGAGGCCGTCTCCGGCAGCGCGCCGGTGATGAGTGCCTCCGCGTACGGACGGGTCTGCAAAAGCCCCGGGATGACCTGGGGGTCGTAGACGCGCAGCGACGCCGCGTCCGTCTCCAGTCCGATGTACACGCTGTACGGGACGTCCCCGAACGCGTGCCACCAGCCCTGCTGGCGGGAGTCCTTGGCCATCTCCATCAGGGAGTCGACCATCCGCTGGTCCTCGACCTCGTAGACCCCGCACAGGTCGCGGACATCGCGCTGGCTGATGCTGCGGCGGCCGTTCTCCAGCCTGCTGATCTTCGACTGGGAGACCAGCAGCCGCTCGGCGACCTCTTCGGCCGTCATGCCCTTCTGTTCGCGCAGCCTGCGCAACTCCTGGCCGAGTCGGCGTCGCCTGACGGTGGGATTGACGTTGGACGCCATGGGACGTGCACCTCCGGCTGCGTGCCTGTACTTGCCACTTTCCGTATCTGCTGTTGAGCAGACTGCCACCAAGGTGCGTGGTACCGCTGGGAAACTGCGGATATGCGGTGCCGAGGCGGGAGATATGCGCGCGGTACACGCCAGTTCGGCGGATTCCGCTTATCCTCCCGGGTCCGTTTCCGGTCGTCTTCGGACCCGCATGTGCCGGACGGCATGTGCCGGATGCCCATTGGGTGCCTGTCGACTGCCCGCTGAGTGCCTGCGGCTGCCTGCTCTGGGCAACTGGCCCCGGACATGCGGCCGCGCGGGGCGGTGAGGGCCGTGTCGGAGTCCGTGCGGACATCCTTACGTTCCCTCACCGACCCGCGCGGGCCGACGGCTCCCGAACCGGTCTTGGGGACTGCGGTGCGGCGCTGTTGAGGTCTTGCGTGGTGCGCGTGCGGGTCCTGCGGGGTCGTACGGGTGCCTCGCGGAACGGGTGTTCGCCGTGGGACTGCGGCTCAGTGAGCCACGGCGCGCGCCATCGATCCGCGGTGCGGTTGCATCGGAACGCCGCGTGCGGGCTCCGGTGCGGGCCTGGCTCCGGGGGCGGCCTGACGGCCGGCCGGTGCCGGGCTGCGGCGCGGTTGGACCGCGACGCCGTTCTGCACGTCCATGACAGCGTGGGCCACCAGACCGCCCATGGGGTCGTGCCGGATCAGGTCCCGCAGCCGGGAGCGGGACGAACGTCCCTCGTTACCCGGATACAGGTGCTTGCCGAGACCGACCGCATGGGCCAGCGCGGCGAGCGCTGCCGTCCGCGGGTCCGGCGGGACGCCGGTGCGGATGGCGGTGTCCAGTCGGGCTCTGATCTCCCGGCTGATCTCCGTGTCCGTCGCCTGATAGCGAGTTGTCGGCAGCACCCCGCACATCTGTCCCGCCACGGCATGAACCATGCCGCACCGCTCGAGATGCGAGAGGTAGGTCTGACGCAGCCCCAGGCGGGGCCCGCCAATCCAGTTGACTGCGCGTACGGGTGCTCCGCGTCGGCGAAGCAGTTCCAACGCACTGTCGAGTGTTGGATCTCCAGTCGGCCGTGGAACGACCACGGCGATACGATCCCCGTCCGGGGCTATTCGTCCGGCCATCGCCAGCTCCACTAGCTGTGCTCCGGCCAGACCGAGGTCGAGCGACTGCGGCTGTGCGGTGGTACCCGTGGCCGGGTCCAACGCCAGCAGAAGAAGCTCTTCCGGAATTGATCTGCGGCTCCTGCCCATCCATGCCTCCCCGCGTGGATGAATGACAGGGTGACCCCTCTCACATTCATCTGTCGAGAGGGCGTGACCGGTTCGTTGTGGAACCAGTAGGTATGTCGTTCTCGTCTACCTCAGGAGTCAAGGTCGCGCACAGGACACTGGTAGGCGGTTCGGACAGTGTTGTTCGGGCGGCGATTGACGGTCCACGGTTCGGTACACGCACGGTGAGCGTGCGGCGCATCAAGGAGGCATCGGTGGCGGGCGAGTCCCCCGACAGGTCGAAGCAGCGCGAGTCGTCGGAAGAACCGACGTCGGGGAGCGCGAGTCCGGTTCCCGGGGCCAGGGGTGAATCCGGCGCCGGGGCCCGAGACCCACGGCTCGCGGTGGCCCGGGACCGGGAGTCCCCGGCGCGCGGTGGCGTGGACACGGCGACCCGGGTGTTCCAGCGCCCGCAGGTCCCGGAGGGTGCGAGCGGCTCCGCCGATGACGCGAGTACGGGGGACACGTCCCCGGAGGCGGCGAGCGAGCCCGAGGCCGCCGAGCCCGGCTCGGCCGGCGGCACCGACGGCACCGACGGCACGGGCAGCACCCGGTTGCGTGCGGCGGTGGCCGCGTGGGTCTCCAGCGCCGACAAGGGCGAGGGTGAGGGCGTCGAGGGTGCCGCCGAGGAACCCGACCCCGATGCGGACGCCAACCCGACCCCGGACGCGGAGACTCCTGCCGACGCGCCTGAGGGCGCCGAGAAGCCCGCGGACGGCGCCGCCGACGACGCCGGACCCGAAGAGCCCTCCGAGGCCGCCGAGGAGGCCCCTGAGGCCGCTGACGGGGCATCCGCCGACACCGCCGAGGCCGCCTCCGGACCGGAGAGCCCTCAGAAGCCAGAACCGGAACAGAACCAGAAGCCGGAACCCGACAGCACTCCCACACCGAAGACCAAGCCCGACACCGAGCCGGCAGCCGGGGCGGCCACCGCCCCCGCGTCTCCGTCCGAGTCCGGCCCCGCGGCGGACCAGAAGCAGAAGCCGGCAACCGGCAAGGGGGCCACGCCAGAAACCAAGTCAGGCACCGAGAAGGCAGCCGGGGCCGGCACGGCGTCTGTGTCCGCGCCCGTCACCGAGGTCGGGACCGGCTCCGGGTCGGGGACCGAGTCCCAGTCGAAGACGGGGTCTGCGTCCGAGGCGGCGTCCAAGTCCGGCTCCGCAGCCGGAGCCGAGTCGGGGGCCGAGCCCAAGTCCGGCACAGGGTCCGTAACCGGCGCCCAGTCCAAGCCCGGGTCTGTCGGCGGAGCGGGGTCCGAGAGCGTGGGCCGCGCCGACTCCGCTCCGGAGGCCAAGTCCGACACCGGGACGGCAGTCGGGGCGGGCACCGCGCCTGCGTCCGCGCCCGTCACCGGGACCGGGACCGGCTCCGGGTCGGGGACCGAGACCCGGTCGAAGACGGGGTCTGCGTCCGAGGCGGCGTCCAAGTCCGGCTCCGCAGCCGGCACTGAGTCGGGGACCGAGCCCAAGGCTGGCACCGAGGCCGGGCCCGAGTCCAAGTCCGCAGCCGGAGTCCGGGCCGAGTCCGTAACCGACGCCGAGACCAAGTCTGAGTCCGCCACTGGCCCTGAGTCCGGCACCGGCCCCGAGTCCGGGAGCGTGGCCGATTCGGGGCACGAGCCCGACGCGGAGGCCGACGCCGACGGCAGCTCCACCCCCGACGGCAGCTCCGCCCCCGGTGTTGACGTCGACTCCGACCCGGCCCCCGCCTCCGAAAAGGCATCCGACGGCCCGGCGGCCCCCAAGCCGTCCGTCGAACAGCCCGCCGCCGACAAGAGCACCGCCGACAAGCCCCCCGTCGATCAGCCCACCGCCGTTTTCAAGGTTGCTCGGCCGCCCGTCGTGCCGGCGGTTGATCAGCCGACGACGATGCTCAAGCTGGGGGATCTTCCCGCCCGGGCCGGCAAGGGGGCCGGTGAGCCCAAGGCTGACGATGCCGGTGCCGGTGCGGAGGCGAAGGGTGAGTCCGTTGCTGAGCGCACCAGCAAATTCGTAGCGCTCAGGCAGCTGGAGGATCCGGCCACCCGTAAGGCGCCGCCCGCTGTGCCGCCCGCCGGTGAGCCGGCCAAGGCTCCGGGCAAGGCGCCGGTCGCGCAGCCGGCCAAGGTGACGCCCGCCGAGGCCACCGCCGCGATCCCGCAGGTCGGGCCGGAGCGGACGACGCAGCAGCCGTTGCCGCCCCTGCCGCCGCTGGATCTGCTCGCCGAGCTGACGAACACGCCGCCGCCCCGGGACACCGCCGTGCGGACGATCGCGCGGCGCGTCAAGATCTGGACGCCGGTCGCCATCCTGCTGGCGATCGTCTTTGCAGTCGTACAGGCTCTGCGTCCGCTGCCGACCCCCGAGCTCACCCTGACCGCCAAGGACTCCTACACCTTCGACGGGACGGCCGCCGCGCTGCCGTGGCCGTCCGACGGACAGGGCTGGATGGATGTCAACGGCATCGGCACCATGGGGAACTTCGGCGAGCAGAAGCCGGTCGCCATCGGGTCGGTCGCCAAGGCCATGACCGCGTACATCGTCCTCAAGGACCACCCGCTGAAGTCCGGCGAGGAGGGCCCGAAGATCAAGATCGACGCGACCGCCGAGAAGGAGGGCGGCTACAACACGGACGGCAAGGGCGAGTCGACCCTCGACACCGTCAAGACGGGCGACGTCCTCACCCTGCAGCAGGCGCTGTCGGCCGTCATGATTCCGTCCGCGAACAACATCGCGCGGCTGCTGGGGCGTTGGGACGCGGGGACCGAGACGGCGTTCATCAAGAAGATGAACGACACCGCCAAGGAACTCGGGATGAAGAACACCACCTACACCGACGCCTCCGGCCTCAAGGAGACCACCGTCTCCACCGCCGAGGACCAGGTGAAGCTGGGCAACCAGCTGGTGCGGATCCCGGCCCTGATGGACATCACCAAGCAGCCCTTCTGGTACGACCCGACGGGCAAGAAGTGGCGTAACTGGAACGAGGTCATCCCGGCCGACGGCGGTATCGGCATCAAGACCGGCACCACCAGCGCGGCCGGCGGCAACCTCCTCTTCGCCGCCACCAAGGAGGTCGGTGGGGAGACCGCCATCGTCGTCGGCGCGATCCTCGGCCAGCACACGGCGCCGATCATCGACACCGTCAACAACGTCAGCCGAACGGCCATGATCGCCGCCCGTGAGGCACTGCTCTCGTCGAAGATCCTGAAGAAGGGCGACGTCGTCGGATACGTCGACGACGGGCTCGGCGGGCACACCCCGGTCGTGCTGTCGAAGGACGTCACGGCGATCGGCTGGGCCGGCCGGAAGGTCGAGCTGTCGTTCGCCGCCGCCGACGACCTGCCGCACTCCGCCAAGGCGGGTACCCCGGTGGGCACCCTCAGCGTGGGCGACGGCGCCGACGGCGCCGTGAAGGTCCCCGTGCAGCTCCAGAAGGACCTGACCGAGCCCGGCTTCGACAAGAAGCTCACGCGCGTCGGCTGAGCAGCAGCAGCTGGTACGTAGGAACGCCCGCCCCGGTAGTACGACCGGGGCGGGCGTTCCTGTGTCCCTGCGCTGACCTCTGCGCTTACCGCTTCGCTACTTGTCTGCGTCCGCTTCCTTTTCCTTCTCGCACTGCAACGCCGTCTCCCGGGACGGACCGCCGTACGTGGAGCTGATCCGGATGTCACCGGGCTGCTCGACGGTCAGCTTGGTGAACTCGCCCTCGTCCGTCAGGCAGCCGTTCTCCGCCCACAGCCACGGCGAGTAGGCGATCCGTACGGTCACCTCGCCGGCCTTCGGCATCCGGACGACCATGTTGGCGCCGTCGGCGCTGACCACGGAGGCGGGCTTGTCGACCAGCGGGGTCGCGTTCTTGACCCGGTAGATCTTCCAGTTGGCGTCCTCCCAGACGGGCTGGAGATAGCTCGGCCCGCTGGTCACCAGGGCGTGTTCCAGCTTCGCCGGGCCGTCCGGTTCGCCGTTGACGAGGACCACGAAGCCTACCGCCCACTGGGAGAGCCAGGCCTTGTAGGCCGCGGGGGAGAAGCCGCCCTCGGGCTCCGCGGTGCCGCCGTGGCCCTCGTAGAAGAGCCGGCCCCGTTCGACGTCCGCCTGTCGGTTCCAGCCGCGGGCCATGTTGATGTACGGGGCGAGGATGGCTGCCTCGCGGTGGTCGCGGGCCGGTACGACCTCGACGCGCGTCTCCTCGGCGCCCAGCCGCTTCAGCTCGTTCACGACGCCGTCCGTCTTGACGGCCCACTCGGGCACCGTGGTGTTGGTGACGATGTCGGCGATGGTCTTGCCGGACAGCCAGCTCACGGCGACGGCCATCGCGAGCCCGAGGGCCACCATGCGCCGCCGGGCAGTGAACCAGGGAAGGGGCAGCCGGGGAACGGTGGCGTCCTGCTCCGCGCCGGGCTCCTCGCCCTGCTGCTGCCGCCGCTCGGTGCGGTACATCATGATGGCGAGCAGCGTCGCCGGGGCCGCCAGCTCCGAGAGCCGCTCGACGTTCGTACCGATCGGGGTCGGGATCAGGTAGCAGAGGACCACGCCGGCCGCGTACACCGCGGCGCCCAGACGGAGCGTGCGCCAGGTGCTCGGGGCCGTCAGGACGACGATCGCGCACAGCACGACGGGCGGCCATATGCGGCTGAACGGCATGGGCTGCTCGCCCTCGAACGGGAACAGCAGGGTCGTGACGCCCACGACGGCCACCGGCGGCACCAGCAGGGCCGCCGCCCGGCCCCAGTCGCGCGACAGGAAGTAGGCGGCGCCGACGACGAGGACGAACAGACCTGCGACGGGGCTGCCGGTGGTGGCCAGCGTCGCGCACACGGCGGCAATGCCGAGGTGCCGTGCGCCGCGCCCGCTCACCACGGCCAGCACGGCCGCCATCCCGAAGGCCGTGCCCAGCACGAACGTCGAGCGCCCCGAGATCACCTGGCACCACAGCGAGAACCCCACCGCCAGGGCCGGCCACAGCGGCTTGCGTACGCCCGTCCGGGCCACGAGTTCCGCGCCGAGCAGGGTGGCCGCGACCCCCGACAGCATGGTGGCCGCGACGACCCCGATGGCGGCCATCAGGTACGGCGACATCAGGCTGTAGTTGGCCGCGTGGAGTCCGCCGTACCAGAACAGGTTGTACGCGGAGTCCGGGTACATCTTCGCGAACTCGGCCCACGCCACCTGGGCGGCCAGGTCGCCGCCGCCGGTCGCGAACACCGCCCACCACACGAAGTACAGCGGCACCGCGAACGCGGTCACCGTCAGTGCCACCCGGTGACGCTCGTGCCACACCTCACGTGCCTGCGTGGGCTTGTCGGCGCGCATGGCAGGTCGGCGTGGGGTCAGCTCGGCAAAGGCCACTGCAAGTTCCGTTTCCGTTCGGCTCGGGCGCGCGCGGACGACTGGCGGGCGTCTGTCCTGAGGGGGTCTTTCCGAGGTAGACGCTAATGGTGTCCCGAGCGTTGGCTGACAGGGCCCCATGTGACCGGGCGGTGACCGGGGCATGACGGAAGAGAGTCCCATCAGCTTCAGGCGGTTCCCGCGTGGGCGCGACCGGATATTTTACGCCGCACTCTTCCGGACACTTCTCGGAGGCCCTCACCAGGCCGTCACCAGGCCGCCCCGCGCCCCACCCTGAAGGCTTCAGCCTGAAAGCCGCAGAGTGGAGCGCGGGGCGGGTTGCCGGCGTTGTGCGCGTTCTCGGCGGGTGGGTCAGCCGATGGCCTTCTCCACCGCGCTCACCAGCTCGTCCGTCTCCGGCTCGGTCTGCGGGGAGAAGCGGGCGACGACCTGGCCGTCGCGGCCGACGAGGAACTTCTCGAAGTTCCAGCGGATGTCGCCGGTGTGGCCCTCACCGTCGGCGAAACCGACCAGACGGTCGTACAGGGCGTGCCGTGCGTCCCCGTTGACCTCGACCTTCTCGGTCATCGGGAAGGTCACGCCGTACGTCGCCGAGCAGAACTCGGCGATCTCTTCGGAGCTGCCGGGCTCCTGGCCCATGAACTGGTTGCAGGGCACCCCGAGGACGGTGAAGCCCTTCTCGGCGTACCGGGCCTGGAGCTTCTCCAGCCCCGCGTACTGCGGGGTCAGCCCGCACTTGGAGGCGACGTTGACGATGAGGACGGCCTTGCCCGCGTACTGGGCGAGGTCCGCGGCACCGCCCGTGAGAGCGCCGATCTCGACGGCCAGGGGGGAGTCGGGGGAGGGGGTGGAGGCGGGGGAACTGGCATCAGTGGTCATAAGCGGATGCTAACTCCGGTAGGTGTCGGACCCGGGCGCCGCCCCCGCAGCCTTGACCAAGACCTCACCGGAAGCCGTACGCGAGTAGAGCACCGACCGCCCCGCCCGCCGCCGCTCCACCAGCCCCGCGTCCAGCAGCACCCGCAGATGCCGCCCGACCGAGCCGAGTGTCTGCCCGGTCACGGCCGTGAGGTGGGTGGTGCTGTGGGGCGAGTCGAGGAGGACGAGGACTGCGGCCCGGGCCGGTCCGAGGAGCGCCCCCAGAGCGGCGGAGGCGGTGCCACGACGACCGTCCAGGCCCGCCAGCGCGCCCGCGCACGGGTAGATGACCGCGTACCGCTCCGGCGCCTCCCACGACACCCACCCGGCCTTCGGTGTGACGGGGACGAAGACCAGCTCGGCGCCGGAGATCTCGCGGGGCGGGTATTCGTGCGCGTTCACCTGGAGCCGGTCGCCGTCGAGCCAGCGGGTGCCGGGGCGCAGGGCGTCCAGTACGGCGGCCCAGCCGTCCTGACCGACCCGCGAGGTCCGCGCGGCCACATCGGCTTCGAGGACGCGCCGACGTCGGTCCCAGTCCGGGAGTACGGCCTCCTCCCAGATGTGGGTGAGGAGGTCGGCGGCGCGTTCGGGGAGGTCGTCCCGGTCGGCGAGGGCGGTGGGGAGCGGGCCGGGGCGGGAGCGGACGAGGTGCTCGCGGGCAAGGGCGGGGGCGACCGCACGGACGCGCGCGACACCCTCCTCGAACGTCTCGCCGTACCGGGGGGTGGGAGTCAGGAAGTCGGCGATCCAGTCCCGCCCGAGGCCGATGCGGACGAGAAGGGCGGTGGTGGGGTCCTGCGCGAGACGGCGGCGGTACGCGGGCAGGTGGGCGGCCAGCCAGGCACGCTCGCCGGGGTGCGTGGCCGCCCCGGCGTGCAGCAGTTTGAGGCTCGCGAAGGTCTCGGCGAGGGGCGAGACGACGAACCGGCTGCGGGCGAGGGTGTCGGCGTTCACCTGCCACCAGCCCATGCCGGCCCCCCTCCCATTCTCATCCCACTCTCACGACGTTTCGCGTGTGCGCGAAACAATAACGAGGAGCCGGCGTCCCTCGCAGACTCCGCCCATGCGTAGCTACTCCGCCCTGTTCCGCACCCCCGAGTTCACTCCCCTCTTCCTCTCCACGGCGCTCAGATCGGCCGCCTCGACGATCGGCGGCCTGGCCCTCGCCACCCTCACCTACCGCGCCACCGGTTCGCCCCTGCTCTCCGCTCTGAGCATGTTCGGCCCCCAGCTCGCCCAGGTGGTCGGCGCGACCACCCTCCTCTCGGCCTCCGACCGGCTGCCGCCGCGCGCGACCCTGACCGGCATCGCGCTGGCCTTCGCGCTCGGTACGGCCGCGATGGCGATCCCGGGTCTGCCGATCGGGGCCGTCTTCGCGCTGCTGCTCGTCCTGGGGCTGATCGCGTCGCTGGGGGCGGGGGTCGGCTGGGGCCTGCTCAACGAGATCCTGGAGAACGAGATCCTGGAGAAGAAGGGCTATCTGCTGGGGCGTTCGGTCTTCAACATGTCCAACGGGCTGATGCAGATCGCGGGTTTCGCGACGGGCGGGATCATGGTGGCGGCCCTCTCTCCCCGCACCACGCTCCTGACCTCGGCGGCCCTCTACCTGGCGGGCGCGCTGGTGACCCGCCTGGGCCTGACCCGCCGCCCGCCCCGACTCTCCGGCCGCCCGTCCATCGCCCAGACCTGGCGTACGAACGCCCAGTTGTGGTCGGCCCGGCCCCGCAGGCTCACCTATCTGGGCCTCTGGATCCCCAACGGCCTGGTCGTCGGCGTCGAGTCCCTGTACGTGTCCTACGATCCGCGCTCGGCGGGCACCCTCTTCGCCTTCGCGGCCCTGGGCATGCTCATCGGGGACGTGACGATCGGCCGGTTCGTACCTCCCGGGCGGCGCCGCCAACTGGCCGTACCGCTACTGCTGTTGCTGGCGGTGCCGAACCTGCTGTTCGCCTTGCGCCCCGGGGTGTGGGCGGCGGCCGTTACGGTCTGCGTGGCCTCGATCGGCTACGGCGCGAGCCTGGTCCAGCAGGAACGCCTGATGTCCCTCACCCCTCCCGAACTCTCCGGCCATGCCCTCGGGTTGCACTCCGCCGGGATGCTCACGATGCAGGGCGTGAGCGCGGCCCTGGCGGGCACGGTCGCCCAACTCACTTCTCCGGCAACGGCGATGACGGTGATGGCGGCGGGGTCGGTGTGCGTCACGGTGGGGCTGGTGGCGGCCGGGCGACGGGCGGAGCGCCGGACGGTGGTCCCCGGACCGGACGACGAACTCCGCGAGGGAGCGGTTCGGGGGTAACTCGGGGCGACGCGAGGGTGATTCGGGAGCGATTCGAACTTAGAACGAGTCCGTCGCCGCGTGCGCCGTGCGTGAGGCGGGGGAAGAACTGGGCGTGACCGTCTGACCGTTCTCGAGCGACCGGTTCGCCAAGGGGGAATCACCCGGATGACGACGCGTGACGAACATACGGAACAGTCCACCTCCGACGAACCCACCTCCGACGAACCCACCTCCGACGAACCGGGCACTGAGAAACCGGCCCCCGACGACGACAGTGTCTCCGAGTCCGAACGGCTGCTGTTCGGCGGCCCGTTGAGGTACGACATGGGGTGGAACCAGCACCAGGGGTCGTTTCTGGAGCTGGGGTTACGGACCATGGTCGCGCGGATGCCCCGGCTGATCGGGGCCACCATCCGGCTCGCCCACCGGGCCGACCCGCGCGCCCTGCGCCGGGTGGCGGTCGCCGAGTTGGGCGGGGGAGTGGCGCAGGCGGTCGGGCTCGTCGCCGTCAACCGGGTGCTCACCGAACTGCTCGGCGGCGGCGACACCACCGACCGACTGCGTTCCGCCGCACCGGCGTTGGTGGTCGTCGCGGTCACCGCGATCGTCGGGGCGCTGCTGCGGTCCGCGTCCACCGCCGGTACCGGGCGGCTGGAGCCCAAGGTGTTCCGGGTGGCGACCGAGGAGTACCTGGAGCGAGTGGCCCGGGTCGAACTGGCCGCCGTGGAGGACGAGGAGTTCCACAAGCTGCTCGACTCCGCGCAGTACGGAGCCGAGTCCGCGCGGCGCATGATCCGGTTCTGTACGTCCGTCATGACGGCGGGCATCGCGCTGGCCGCGGCCGCCGGGGTGCTCACCGTGCTGCATCCGGCCCTGCTCCCGCTCCTCGCGCTGATGACACTGCCCAGCGCGTGGAGCGCGCTCACCATCGCCCGCCGCCGGTACGTCTCCTTCCACACCTGGGTCCAACACGCCCGTGCAGGGCAGCTGTTGGGGCGGCTGCTGATCGACACGCAGGCCGCGTCCGAGGTGCGGGTGCACAACATCGGGCCGTTCCTGCTGCGGCACTTCAGGACCATGGCCGAGACGGGCGAGCGGGAACAGACCCGGCTCGCCTCGCTGGCCGCCCGTACCGGGCTGATCGCGTCGGGGTGGACGGGCGTCACGACGGCCGCCGCTTACGGGGTGCTCGGGCTGCTGCTGTGGACGGGGGCCATGGACCTGGCCGTCGCCGGTACGGCGGTCATCGCCATCCGGACCGGCTCCGCCAACCTGGAGGGGCTGGTGGTCCAGCTCAACTACCTCTACGAGGAGAGCCTGTTCGTCGCCGACCTGGAGCGGCTGTGCCAGGAGGCGGACCGCCGGCTCATCCCGGAGACGGGCCGCCCGCTGCCCGCCCAGGTGAACGCCATCCGCTTCGAGAACGTCTCCTTCACCTACCCGGGCACGGCCACCGAGCCCGCCCTCGACGCGGTGAACGTCACCATCCCCGCCGGCCGGATCGTCGCGCTGGTCGGCAACAACGGCAGCGGGAAGTCGACCCTGGCGAAGCTGCTGTGCGGGCTGTACGCGCCTGACGCGGGCCGCATCCTGTGGGACGGGATCGACTCCACCGAGCTCGACCGGGGTGACCTCTTCGACCGGATCGCGGTCGTCGCCCAGGACTTCTACCGCTGGCCCTTCACCGCCCGGGTCAACGTCGCCATCGGCCGCCCCGAGGCCCCGCACGAGGACGAACTCCTGCACGCGGCCGCCGAGTACGCGGGCGCCGACGAGACCATCGCCGACCTGCCCCGGGGGTGGGACACGCTGCTCGCCCGCGGCTACAAGGGCGGGCACCAGATCTCCGGCGGCCAGTGGCAGCGCCTCGGCATCGCCCGTGCCCGGCACCGGGACGCCCGCATCCTGGTCGTCGACGAACCGACCAGCGCCCTGGACGCGGAGACCGAGCAGCGCGTCTTCGACCAGATCCGCAGCCTTGCCGCGGCGGGCCAGACGATCATCCTGATCACCCACCGGCTGCACAGCGTCCGGCACGCGGACGAGATCTACGTCATGGAGCGGGGCAGGGTCGCCGAACACGGCACGTTCGAGGGCCTGATGAGGGCCGACGGTGACGGACCGGGGCTTTTCCGGCGGATGTACCTGGTGCAGTCGGACCAGTACCGCCTCGACGGAGAAGGCGGATCCACAGAGTGATCCATAGGGTGATTCACATCACAGGAGTGTGATGTGAAGAAAGTGAAGGAAGCGCGCCTCGGGGGGTGCGTGGGGCTGGCATGCTCATGCGTGGCTACTGAAGGGTAACCAGTCGGGCGGTCAGTCGTGCCCGACTCCCAACCCCCGTGCCCCGTCCCGTACTTCGAGCAACTCGATCCCGAGGACCCCCACGCGTGCACAAGCTCACCAGACATGCCCTGCTGGCGTCGGTCACCGTCGCGGCCCTGCTCACCACAGGCTGCTCCGCAAGCTCGTCGCCGGAGGCCGACGTGGCCGCCGCTGCGGCCGAGACCCCCGCCGCCACCTCGACTCCGGACCAACTCGCCGTCGTACAGGCACCGTTGGGCGGCGCGGCCCCCACGGCCGTGGCGACCCAGGACGCCGCGAAGGCGGGCAGGGTGGCGCGGAAGTCGTCGCTCAAGGTCGCCTCGTACGAAAGGAAGAGCGGGCGGGCGGTCATCACCGCGAAGTCCGTGACCCCGCCCGCCAAGGGCACGGCAACGCCGACCTCCGCATCCCCCTCTTCCCCCTCCTCCCCGTCCTCGCCCTCGTCCCCCTCCTCCACCGCCTCGCCCTCGACCTCCGCGTCGGCGCCAACGGCCGCCCCCGCAGCGGCTGTTGCCGTCGGTGACGTCATCGCCAGTGCGCCCGCTCCCGGGGCCCCCGACGGTCTGCTGGCCGAGGTGACCGAGGTCGTCGGTGACGCCGCCGGCGGTGGGACGGAGGTCGTCACCAAGGACGCCGAACTCAGCTCCGTACTCGGTGAGAGCAAGGCCGAGGGTGACGTTCCGGTGGACCCGTCGGCCATCGACGTCGATCCGCTCATCGAGGGCGTGAAGGTCTCCTGGGCCAAGACCGGCGACCTCACCTTCGGCCCCGAGGGCGCCAGGCTCCCGCTGGGCAGCCTGCGTATCGACGTGGGCGCCGCCATCGCCACGGCCGAGGGCGCTCCCGCCTCGGCGGCGGCCTCCGTGCACGGCTTCGTCCAGCTCGCCCCCGAGGTCGCCTTCTCGTACGACGGTTCCGGCAGCGGGACGGGCTCCGCACCCGGCGGCGCGTTCCTCGGGCTGACCGGTGACTGGGCCTCGAAGTGGTCGCTGAAGGGCCGCGCGGCCGGTACGACCACGACCAACGGCAAGCCCCTGCGCGTGCCCTTCGCGAAGCTGCACGCCGACCCCGTCATCCAGGCGGGCCCCATCCCGATCGTCGTGAACCTCGACCTCGTCTGCTACTTCCAGGTCGCCGCCGACGGCAAGGTGACCGTCGACGTCGAGCAGGACCTCAAGGGCGACTTCCGCGTCGGCGGCACCTTCTCCTGGAGCAAGGGCTGGACGCCGGTGAGCGAGTCCGCGATGACGGGGACCCCGCTGGACGTCGACGTCGCGGCGACCGGTGACGTCAAGGCGTCCCTGGGCGCCGAGGCGTCGATCGGCCTGTACGGCACCGTCGGCGTCAGCGCCGACCTCGCCCCGTATCTCCGGGTGGCGGCGGACGCCTCGGCCGGGGGTTCGAGCGACGGCACCGGCTCGGCGTCGGGCTCCTGGGCCCTTTACGGGGGCGTGGACCTGTCCGGCGCCCTGCAGCTCCAGCTGACCATCTTCGGCACGCCGATCTTCCAGCAGCGGATTCCGCTGGGGGAGCTGCACAAGGAGTGGCCGCTGGCGAAGGGGAAGGCGTCGGCGACCACGCCACCGGCGACGGCGACGGGGAAAACGGCTGCCTGACGCGTCCCTGAGGGGAAACGACGAGGGGCCCTTCCGTCCGGTCACCGGACGGAAGGGCCCCTCTGCTGTGTGCCTCGGCCGTGTACCTCTGGCGTCAGCCCAGGCGCTGCACCGTCGTCCATCCGTCGGCGTCCAGCGTGTCCGGGGACGTGTCGTTGGCGGTGGCGGAGCCCGCGAACAGGAGCAGGGCACCGGCGCTGTTGGTCGCCAGCATGTCGGGGACGCCGTCGCCTGAGATGTCCGGACTGCCGTACAGCAGCGGGTAGGCGGCCGTCGTGAACGCGGTGGCGCCGTACACGTGGTCGCCGTCCAGGCTGCCGCCCGACGTGCCCAGGCTGCTGAGGACCGTGCTCACTCCGTCACTGCCGAGGATGCCCTTGCGCAGCACGATGTTGCCCGCCGTGGTCCGGTACGTCATGTCCATCGCCTTGTCGCCGTTGTAGTCGGCGATGGCCACGAAGTCGCGGCCCTCCCAGGAGGTGGTGGTGTGCTGGGTGGCGGTGGTGAAGGCGCCGCCCGTGTACCCGGAGAGGATCCACAGCTCGCCGCCGCCCACGCCGCCCGCGACGAACAGCTCGGGCCGGCCGTCGCCGGTGAGGTCGCCCGCCGCCTTCATCTCCGACCAGGTGGACGGGGCGGGCATGTTGGCGGGCAGCCGGACCTCGACGCGCTCCCTGACGTTGATGGCGCCGTAGCCGTCACCGGGATAGATGAACAGCCGGTTGTCGGGCGTACGGATCACCCAGTCGGTGACACCGTCGCCGGGGGCGAAGTCGCCGTTGTGGGTCACCAGGGCGTACAGGGGGTTCGCACTGTCGCCGTTCCAGATGTGCGGGGCGGTGCCGGCGTCCCGCAGCAGGGTCCCGTTGTCGTGCTGGCCCCAGGAGCTGACGTTCCACTTGCCGTTCTGGTCCGTCGTGTTGATCCAGAGGTTGCCCGCGGCGGTGACGTGACCGTAGTCGGGCGAGCCGTCGCCGTTGAGGTCACCGGCGGCGTCGGCGCTCGGGCGCGGGGTGACGTAGAAGGTGTGCTTGTACGGGTTGGGCGAGATGTTGCCCGCCGAGTCGACGGCCTTCACGTACAGGGTGTTGGGGCCGGCCGCCGGGGGCTGCATCCCGGTGTAGTCCTCCGTCGACGTGATGACGGTGGTGCAGGTGGCCGCGCCCGTGCCCTGCTTGGTGCCCGCGCAGGCGTAGTGGTCGTAGGTGGTGTTGTTGACCGAGAAGACGAACTTCACGATGTCGCTGTCGGCGCCCTTGGTGAAGGTGAAGTTCCCGGCGGTGCCGAACTTGACCGTGGACCAGACCTCGCCGTTGCTGTCGTTGTCACTGTCGGCGGGGAACTCCACCGAGGTGACGTTGGTGGGCGAGTCGGGAAGGTCGGCGTCGTAGTGGAAGCGGCAGAACCCGGAGCCGCTGGTGGGCGACCAGGCGCTGCTGACCTTCGCGTCCCAGGAACGCACCCGCCACACGTAGTTGTTGCCGTTGGACAGCGTGAACCTGTCGGAGCTGAGCTTGACCGAGGCGGTCTCGCCGTCGTCCGACGGGTCGGAGAAGTACTTGTGGGTGGCGTCGTACGACCCCTCGCGCCAGACCTCGAACTCCAGCTTGGCGAGGTCGCTGTCGGGGTCGGTGGCCTTGGCGCTGATCGTCGGGACGGTCTTGCCCAGGTTGATGTAGGGCGACGCGCTGGTGTCGCAGGAGCCGGGGCTCATGGTGACCGAGGTCGGGTTGCCCGGCTTGCGGTTGTAGGTGACGGCGATCGTCGGCGAACCGCCGCCCTCCGCCTGGAACTTCTTCCAGGAGTACGTGTCCGTCTCCAGGCTCGACGCCGAGGTGGTCGGCGCGGAGGAGGACGTCGAGGCCACCAGGCCCACGTTGAAGGAGGTCCAGTCGTTGTCGGCGGCCTCCTGGAGCAGCGAGGTGACGGTGAAGTTGACGTTGGTGTCGGGGCAGGCGCTGTTGGACTTCCAGCCGTAGGCGAACGACTTGGAGGTGATCTTCCTGCTCCAGCTCGGCTGCCTGTTCCAGGTGGTGCCGCTGGAGAATGAGCCGGTGCGCCACACCTGCATCGTGCGCTTGCTGCACGACCAGGAGTGGGTCTCCAGGATCTTCAGGGTGGCGCTGGAGACGTCCGCGTCCTTGATGGACTTCTGGAGCTTCAGCTTGAAGAACGAACGCGAGGTGCCCCAGGTGTCCCGCTCGAAGCCGACGCGGGCCTCCTTGGTGTCCTGGTTGTAGTTGGCGCCGTCGTAGAAGCTGGAGCTGGGGTACTTCTTGTACACGCTGGTCCAGTTGGACCGCAGCGCGGACGTCGAGGGGTCCAGGAACAGCGGGTAGACCGGTGCCTTGGCGCCCGTCCGGTCGAGGTAGTCGCCCGGCGGGGTGATGGTCAGGACGCGGCTGACCTGGTTCAGGGCAGCCCCCGCGGTGGCGGCGTGACCGCCCTCGCCGGGACCGTTGACGGCGGGCAGCGCGAGGGTCTCGTTCGCGGCGGCGGCCGGGAGGGAGTAGGCGACGGGGTCGGCCTCCGCGACCACTTCTGCCTTCTCGACCTCCTCGGGGTCCTCGTTGGTGCCGGTGGCGGTGTCCGGGTCGGCGGCCGGGGTGTCCGTGTCGTGTGTGCCCGCCGAGTCCCACAGGAACGGGGTGGGCGAGACGGATATCTCGTTGCCGTCCTTGTCCTCGCCCCGCATGACGTCGGTGGACGGGTCGAGCGAGAAGGTGAGCGTGGGTGAGGTGAAGCGGTAGCGGGGCGGGTCGGCGGCGAGCGCGGCGGCGGCCTCGGGGGTGTGGATGACCAGGACGTGGGTGTACCCGCTGTCCCGCGCGGTCAGCATCAGGTCGACGTCCGGCAGCACACCCTCGTACAGCGCCCGGTTGTCCTCGACGACCGGCTCCGGGAGCGTGCCGGGCCACTCGACGCCGATCTCGTGGCCCTCGACGGACATCGTCAGGAGCGAGGTCCAGTCGGGTTCGGCGTCATCGGCGGCCGGTACGGCGACGGCCGAGTTGTTGCTCGGGGCGCGATAGACGGCGGAGTTGACGGCCGTTGTTCCGGTGTTGACCGCCGACTTGGCCGATTTACCGGAATAACTCGCGCTGTTTACCTGGGATTTACTTCCACTTGGGGCGCGGTCCGGGTCCCCCGCACTGAAAGTCACGGGATTGGGGCTGTTCACGGTGGACCAGCCGGCCTTTCCCTCCCGCAGCGAGGTGTCGACCGGGGCCCACTTTCCCTGGGCGTTCTTCGCCCGCACCGGCGCCACCGAGGCCGTGTAGGTGAAGGAGCCGTCGGGATTGGCGAACGTCCGGGAGAACTCGTCGGTCAGCGCGGCCACTTCGACCTGTCTGCCGGTCCTGCGCGCCTTTCGCTGGGCCGCGTCCTCCGCCCCGGCCTCGCTCTTCGCAGGCTTGGCCTTCGCGCCCGCCGCGGGTGAGTCCTTCGCGGCCGGCCCGTCGTCGCTCAGGGCCAGGACGGTGGCACCGCCGGCCAGCAGCGCGAGGGCGACAGCGGCGGCGACGCCGCGTCGAACTCCCTTCCTGTCAGGGGGCGTTGATGGAATGTCATGACTGGCGTGGTCGCTCAAGGGACCCTTCTCCCGTTGTCCTTGGGTCTCGCTTGAACGCACGACCCCCCGTTTTGGACGTGTGGAGTATGTGCAAGCCACCCCGGCGAGATCAACACCCCTGTGAAGCCGAGAAGTAGGAGGGGCGTAAGTGACTGCGGGGTATGGAGATTCTTTGCCGTTCTTTGTCTGATTTTGGTGCGTGACATAGCTAACACAAACTTATGCAACCTTGACGCAGATCTTCGGGACGCGCGAATTTCATCCCGTCATTGATCACCGTGTGCCATCACTCGGAACGTTTTCCGGATGGCTGCGGCACGGTGATACGGGGAAACGGGGAGAGGTCGGTCGGCCATGCGTGGGGGCTTGTCGTGGTGCGGCAGAGGTCGGCTGACGGACAGATCGCCGCGTGATCGGCTCCTGCGCCGAAGAGCGCGCCTCGGAGTCGTCGCCGCGCTGTTCCTCGCCCTCAACGTCACCTCGTTGCAGGGCGCTGTGGCGTTCGGCCCCGACAACGACGCCCGTACGACCGTCGAGTTGGACGAGCTGCAGCAGACGGACGCCGTCCCGCTCGACGAGGCCAAGACCGGCAACCTGGAGCAACTCGAAGCGCCCGCGCTGGAGAAGCTGACGGACTACACCCCGGCCGCGGTGGTCGAGGTCCCGGCGGCTGTCGACCTGACCGCACCGGTCGCCGACGTCACCGCGGGTGGCGCCCCCAAGCAGGTCGCCGCCTCCGCCGACGGCAGCGTGACCGTCGGCGTCACCGCGCCCGAGGGCGCCTCGCAGGCACAGGCCGACTCCCTGGAGGGCGCCTGGAACGTCACGGTCAAGCCCGAGACCGAGGCCGTCGCCGCCGGTACGCAGGGCCTGCTGCTCCAGGTCGACGCCCCCGACACCGCCACCGGCAACGCGGTCGTCCAGATCGACGCGACACGCTTCGCCGAGACGTACAGCGCGCAGTGGCTGGACCGGCTGTCCTTCGCCCTGATGCCCGCCTGCTACGCGACCACTCCCGAGCTGGAGGAGTGCTCGACGGGCGTCCCGGTGACCACGGAGGTCCAACGCACCACCGACGAGGTGACCGTCTCGGTCGACGAGGGCGGCGACTCCTCCGGCTCGGAGACGGACCCCGGCGAGGACGGCGCGACCGACGAGACCAACGACTCCACCGACAAGACCAAGGACATCCAGGAGACCCTGCTCAACCTGACCGTCGACACCGCCGCCCTGGCATCGGTGTCCACGGCAACAGGCACCTCCACCTCCGCGTCCACGGGCACGAGCGCCTCCACCGCCGCGAGCACCGACAAGGGTTCGGTCGACTCGGCGGTGTGGCGCGGCGACAGCCGGGCCGGTGTACAGCAGGCGGCCGACTCCTCCGCCGGCGGACTGCTGGTGGGCACCTCCTACGGCGCGGGCTCCGGCGGCGACTTCGCGGCGACCCCGCTCGCCTCGTCCGGCACCTGGTCGCAGGGCGGCTCCTCCGGCGCCTTCACCTACGCGTACACGATGGCGGGCCCCGAGGTTCCCTCCGGCCCGTCCCCGAACGTGACGCTGAGCTACAACTCGCAGTCCTCGGACGGCCGTACGTCGGCCACCAACAACCAGGTCTCCTGGATCGGCGAGGGCTGGGACTACAACCCCGGCGCGATCACCCGCACCTTCGTCGGCTGCGCGGCGGACACCTCCGGCGCGAACAACGACAAGCACTTCACCGGCGACCAGTGCTGGGGCTCGAACAACGCGGTGCTGACGCTCAACGGCACCACCACCGAGCTGGTCCTCGACGACACCACCGGCAAATGGACGACCTCCCGCGGCGACAACACCCGCGTGGAACTGCTGACTTCGGCCGACTACAAGGACATCACCGGCATCGACAGCTCCAACAACGGTGACAACAACGGGGAGTTCTGGCGGGCCACCACCAGCGACGGCACCCAGTACTACTTCGGCATGAACCGCCTGCCGGGCTGGACCTCCGGCAAGGAGGAGACCAAGTCGGTCCTGAAGGTGCCGGTGGCGGGCAACCACCCCGGCGACGCGGCGAAGAACATACCCGCGGACCCCTGCTACGCCCCCAAGTTCGAGGACTCCTTCTGTGACCAGGGCTGGCGCTTCCAGCTCGACTACGTCGTCGACCGCAACGGCAACGCGATGTCGCTGTGGTGGAACAGGGAGACCAACGCCTACGCCAGGAACAACAAGGAAGCCAAGGCGGTCGAGTACGACCGGGCCGGCTACCTCTCCCGCATCGACTACGGCCAGCGCTCGAACACCCTCTTCTCGGCCGAGCCGCTGGGCCGGATGAAGTTCACGGCGCAGCAACGCTGCTTCGAGAAGGACGGCGACTGGAAGTGGAACTGCTCCGACGCCAACTTCGACTCCAAGCAGTCGTACCTCACCCGTCCGTGGTTCGACACCCCCGCCGACCTCGCCTGCAAGACGGGCGCGAAGTGCTCGACGTACGCCCCCACGTTCTGGTCGCGCAAGCGCCTTGCCACGGTCACGGCGTGCGCCCAGCGTGAGCAGGGCGTCAAGCTCACCGAGTACAACTCGACGGACGACACCGGTTCCCGCAACGCCTGCGGCATCGACGACTCGACGTACGGCACCACCGCCCTCTCGAAGGTGGACTCCTGGAGCCTCGACCAGTCGTTCCCCTGGGGGCTGACCGGTGAGTACACCGCGCTGTGGCTGGAGTCCATCACCCGCACCGGTTACGCGGTGGACGGTTCGACCGAGCGCCTGAACCCGGTCGTCTTCGGCCGCAACAAGCTCGTCCTGCCCAACCGCGTGAAGAAGGCGTCGGGCGACACGGACCCCCTCTTCGGTCGACTGCGCATCCAGGACGTGGTCTCCGAGTACGGCGGCCGCACCCACGTCACCTACCTGGCACCCGACGGCGCCTGCGCGACCGGCGCGAACTTCCCCGACGTCGACAAGAACACGCTGCGCTGCTATCCGGCCTACTGGCACGCGGACGGCGAGCTGACCGACAAGCGGATCTCCTGGTTCCACAAGTACGTGGTCGGGTCGATCACCGAGTATCCGCAGCTGGCGGACGCGACGGACGTCACGACGACGTACGAGTACGAGACGGACACCGCCGACAAGACGGTCGGCGCCCTGTGGGCGAAGAACCAGGCGGAGTTCTCCCGTCCGAAGACCCGCACCTGGGACGACTGGCGCGGCTACCCGGTCATCACGACCATCTCCGGCGTCCCGTCGGCCCCGGACGGCAGCGTCGCCTCCAAGTCGGTCACCCGCTACTTCCGGGGCATGAGCGACGACGTCCTGAAGGACGAGACGCCGACGAACCCGAAGGACGACGTCAAGCGCTCCTTCAAGTTCAAGGACGTCACCGGCGCGGACATCGCGGACGACCGCAAGGCGTACGCGGGCATGGTCGCGGAGTCGCTGACCTACCCCGACTCCAGCGCCGCCACGTCGTCGGGCTGGCTGGCCCGCACGGTCAACTACCCTGACACGCCAGTGCGGTTGGCCACCCGTGACCGGACGGACGGTCCCGATGTGGTCTCCGAGCGGGTGACGCTCGACACCGTCAAGACGATCACCAAGTCCTCGGGCACCCGGCCGGGAGACACGGCGACGCTGCGCACGGTGAAGACGCAGACCGACTACGACTCGTACGGTCTGCCGACCGTGGTCCGCGAGTACGGCGACGAGGCGAAGACCACCGACGACTCGTGCACCCGCACGTCGTACGTGAACAACGACTCCACCGGCACGAACGGCGTCTACCTGATCGGCCTGGTCAGCCAGACGATCACGACGACCGGCACCAGCACCTGCTCGACCTCCCTGTCGGCATCCACGGCGTCGACGCTGGTCTCCGGCTCACGGGTGTTCTACGACGGCTCCACCGACCTGAACGCGGCGCCCACCAAGGGGCAGTCGACGCTCACCCAGGCGCCCACGGGCGCGGGCACGGGCTGGGAGTCCACCAACCCCGAGTCGCGGACGACGTACGACGACTTCGGCCGCGTCACCAAGGTGGTGGACGCGAGCGGGCTGACCAACCTCACGACCTACACGCCGGACTCCGGCCAGGTCTACGAGATCAAGACGATCCAGGGCACCAAGCTCGACAGCGCCGGCGCGGAGACGGGCCTCGTCTCGACCACCAAGGTGGAGCCCGGCCGAGGCGCGACCCTGACCTCGACCGACGCCAACAACCGGGTGACGTCGTTCACGTACGACCCGCTGGGCCGCACCACGGCCGCCTGGGGCCCGACCCAGTCCGGCGCCGACGACCCCGACGCGAAGTACACGTACAACACCGTCGAGGGCAAGCCGGTGTCCGTGGTCACCGAGTCGCTGCAGGACAACCCGACCAGCGCCGCCGGCGACGGCGTGTACACCGCGTCCACCGCGATCTACGACGGCCTGGGCCGTGAACGCCAGTCCCAGACCCCGGCGGTGGGCGGCGGCAAGCTGATCACCGACACCTTCCACAACGCGGCCGGCCAGGTCAGCTTCACCCGCAACGCCTACTACATGGCGGGCAACCCCGACACCGACCTGATCGTCCCCGCCTCCGAGTCGCTCGTCCCCAACGCGACCACCTACACGTACGACGGCCTGGGCCGCGTCCTGACCGTCACCCCCGTCCACCACTCCTTCGCGCAGACGGGCTCCCCGGCCGCCGACGGCAACACGACGGTGCAGACGACGGACCGCCGCACCCGCTACGAGTACGGCCTCGACTACACGATCGTCCGCCAGCCGAAGGGCACCCCCGGCTCCCGGGTGTGGACGGACGCCCTGGGCCGCACGGTCCAGCAGGACACGTACAGCGACACGGCACTGACCGAGGCCGGCGCGATCAGCACGACGTACGACTACGACCTGCGCGGCGACATGACCACGTCCACGGACGAGGTCGGCCACACCCGCACCTGGAAGTACGACGCCCTCGGCCGGGTCACCGACACCACCGACCCGGACACCGGCGCCACGCACACCGACTACGACGCCTACGGCCGCGTGGGCACGGCGACCGACGGCCTGGGCGGGAAGACCGGCTACAGCTACGAGCGCTACCACCGGGTCTCGGAGGTCAAGTACACGGCGCCGGGCGGCACTTCGGGCACCACCGTCCAGTCGTACGGCTACGACTCGGCGCCCGGCGGCAAGGGCCAGCTGGCCTTCGCGACCCGCTACAACGACGGTGGCAAGGCGTACAGGACGTCGATCGCCGGCTACACGGCGGACTACCAGCCGACGTCGATGACGCTGACCCTGCCCGACGGCACCACCTCGGGCACGACCGCGGACGGCTTCAAGACCAACTACACGTACGACTACACCTACAACGACGACGGGCAGCTGGAGAAGTACACGACTCCGGAGGTCGGCGGACTGACCGCCGAGACCGTGATCAACCGGTACAACGAGGCCGGACTCCCCACCACCGTCTCCGGCCGGGACTGGTACGTCGCCGACACGTCCTACTCGCCCTACGGCCAGGTGATGCGCTCCACGGTCGGCGAGGTCGGCCACCGCGTCTGGCAGGACAACAGCTTCGACGAGTCCACCGGTGAGTTGTCGACCAGCAAGCTGGTCCGGGAGAACGCGACCGACACCAGCATCACCGGCAACACGGTGAGCAGGCGTTCGTACGCCTACGACCCCTCGGGCAACATCCTCTCGGTCGCCGACAAGACCGGCACGGCCGCTGTCGACCAGCAGTGCTTCACGTACGACACGCTGGGCCAGCTCAAGACGGCCTGGACCACGCCGAGCGGCGGCGCCTGCACGGCCGCCGGCAAGACGACGGCCGAGCCGGTGTACTCCGACGGCAAGGTCAACGTCTCGTCCAACAACGACGGTTACTGGCAGTCGTACGACTACGACGTGCTGGGCAACCGGAAGTCGAAGACGGTCTACAAGGCGGACCCGACCTTCACCGCGGCCGGCGCCCGGGTGACCACGAGCGACGTGTCCACCGTCTACAACTACGGCAAGAGCGAGGACACGGCGGTCAAGAACGACCAGCCGCACACCCTCACCTCGTACGACGCGACGAGCCACACCGCGGCCGGGGCCGAGGTGAAGACCCGCTCCACGCAGACGTACGACGCGGCGGGCAACCTCATCAACCGCTCCACCGGCGGCGACACCTCCCAGGGCCTCACCTGGACCTGGGACGGCCAGATCGAGACGGTGACGGGCTTCGGCCCGGACGGCTCCGGTCCCTGGCTGGGCGCGTCCGACATGTGCATGGACCTCGCCGGCGGCAACCCCGCGGCCGGCACCGTCATCCAGATCTACGCCTGCAACGCGTCCAAGGCACAGAACTTCCGCCTCAAGGCCCTCGACGCCGACAACAACGGCACCGTCGAGAACGCGGCTGTCGGACAGTTCGTGGTCGCGGGTGCCTGCGCCCAGCCGACTAGCGCGGCGGCGGGCGCGGCCGTCCAGGTCCAGCCGTGCAACAAGGACACGGCGACGCAGCTCTGGGAGGTCCAGGACACCGGCCTCCTCAAGCTCAAGGGCACCACGCTGTGCATGAACGCCCCGTCGACCGCGAACAGCACCGACCTGGTCCTGGCGACCTGCTCGGCATCGGCGACGGGCCAGGTGTTCAAGCCGGCCTCGAAGACGACGTACGTCTACGACGGCATGGGCAACCGCGTCCTGGAGCGCTCGACCGCCGGTGCGGTCCTGCACCTGCCCGACACGACCGTCTCCCTGACGGTGTCGGGCAAGGTCCGCTCGGCGGAGCGCACCTACGGCCACGGCGGCGCCCCGACGGTGACGCGCTTCCGCGAGGCGTCCTCGACGACGGGCACCAGCGAACACCTCTTCGCCCAGGCGGTCGACAACAACGGCACCCCGCTGGCCGAGGTCCGGCTGGACGGCGGCCAGGCAGTACGGGTGACGAAGAAGGACCCGTGGGGCGACGACCGCAAGGCCTACAACACGTCACGATCGAGGACGGCGTACGCGACGGGTGACGCCGACAGCTCGGCGGGCCTGGTCCACCTGGGCGCCCGCGAGTACGACCCGGCGACGGGCCGCTTCGTCTCGGCGGACCCGGTCCTGGACCAGAGCGACCCGCTCCAGGCGAACGGCTACTCCTACGCCAACAACAACCCGGTCACCCACTCGGACCCGAGCGGCCTCACCTCGTCGGCGTCGAGCTTCGACGCGTCGATCGCGGCGCTGGACGCGAAGATCGCCGACTTCCAGCACACCCTGTCGACGTCGATCGGCGACGTGATCCTGTCGGTCGGCTGGGCGGTGTTCAAGGAGTTCATCGGCTGGAACGACGTGGTCGGCTGCTTCTCCCAGGGCGACCTGTGGGCCTGCGGCAGCCTGCTGATGGACGCGATTCCGTGGACGAGCATCTTCTCCAAGGGCAAGAAGATGTTCAAGGCGTTCAAGGCGACGATGGGCGCGGTGAAGGCCTGGAAGGCAGCCAAGGCCGCAGCGGAGATCGGCCTGAAGGCGGCGAAGGCCGCCAAGGCCATGCTGATCAAGGCGAAGAAGGCGGCGGAGGCCGCGGCAGCGGAAGCCAAACGCAAGGCAAGAGACGCGGCGAAGGCCGCAGCCGAGGCCGCGAAGAAGAAGGCCCACACGGGTTCGAAGGGCGCCCGAGGCAACGCCCCGCAGGTCAAGGCCCGCAAGTCGGCTCAGGAGAAGGGGTCTTCGGGCGGAGGCCGGGCGGAGAACAAGTCCGGCGGGAAGCGGGGGGATTCGGGGCGGGATGACGCCGACTCGGGTGGTGGATCCGACGGCGGGTCCGGCGGTAGCTGCAAGGCGGGGAACGCCGACCCGAGCAACAGCTTCACGCCGGAGACCCGGGTCCTGATGGCCGACGGTTCGACCAAGGCGATCAAGGACGTCAGGGTCGGCGACCAGGTCATGGCCACCGACCCCGAAACGGGTCAGACGCAGGCCGAGACGGTCACTGCCGAGATCAAGGGCAAGGGCCTCAAGCACCTGGTCAACGTCACCATCGACACCGATGGCGAGAAGGGCTCGAAGACCGCCGAGGTCACTGCGACCGAGGGCCACCCCTTCTGGGTCCCCGAACTCCGGGAATGGATCACGGCGTCCGACCTGACGGCCGGCCAGTCGCTCCAGACCGGTGCAGGGACCTTCGTCCAGATCACCTCGATCGAACGCTGGACTGGCCAGAACGCCACCGTCCACAACCTCACCATCAGTAGCCTTCACACGTACTATGTGCTGGCGGGTGCCACCCCGGTCCTTGTCCACAACTGTGGCACCGTTCGTAACGAAATCGTCGAGGAAACACAAGCGGTCGCTGACTCCAACGTTGACATCGTCGCGCATAAGCGGAAGTCCAGCCTCGTGAGTCAGTTCTCGATCACCATGGAGGACGCCATGGCCACGGGTATGGACTTCCTGGGTGAAGGAGCGACCGACGTAAGCCGCGGGAGAGGCGTATGGAAAAGCGCTGACGGACGTCGAGGATTCCGCATCGACCCGCAATCACTCGCTGGCGGGCACTGGCCTGACATCCCGCACGTGCACTTTGAATTGTTCGACGAGACCGGGAAAAAATTCCTGGCGAACAATCATGTCCCTCTCGTCGATGCGTCAGGATAGTCGGATGCCGAAAATTGAGCTGGAGAAACAAGGACGCATTCTCGCGGGGTTTTACGAGGGTTACTTCGTGAAACTGCACGATGATTCCGATATCACCGGCGGGTACTATATTTTCCTCGTCGATGACCTGACCGCTCCGACAGACGGAGGTGACTACTGGGTGGAGAACCGCGAGGAGCTCGAGGCCTTCGTGGAGACGTCCCAGTGGGAGATCGACTGGCTGGAGTGAGGCTGTCAGAGGCGGCTCAGGGCGCGGTAACGACGTTTCGTCGTTCCGTTTCCCTGAGCCGCCGGCCCGAACCGGACTTGCGGTGGGTAGGCCGCCGGCTCGAAGGTCCGCGAACACCTGAACGTCCTCCGGTCCACCTTGGGCGTGGCGTGCGCAGGTTGGTTGCTGGGCTTCGGCGGTGGCGAGGGGCTGGAAGCGCCTGGGGGTGGAAGCCTGATGAGTACACGAACCGGCCAGTGCGGCGCTCGGGCTACGGCAGCAGCGTGAATGCTGGGAGGTGACTCGGGCGCACCACGCTGAAGTGGCGGCGGTCCAGGGTGGCGATGTTGACCGCGCGGTACTTCTCGGCGACCGCGACGACGAAGGCGTCGGCGGTGCCCAGGGGCAGGCTCGCGTACTGCTCGACCAGGTTGGCGGCCCGGTTGACCTCGGCGGAGGTCACGGGCACCAGTTCGTAGACGTCGTCCGCGACGTCGCGCAGGAAATCGGCCTCCGCCTTGGCTCCGGCACGACTGGCGAGCATGTAACCGATCTCGGTCAGCAGCGGGGCGGGCAGCAGGAGCGGGCCGGGGAAGTTCTGGAGCAGGTCGACGCACTGCAGGTGGTAGTCGTCCTTGCGGTTGGCGGCCGCCACCACTGGGCCGGTGTCGATGACGATCACGCGCTGCGGGGCCCCTCGTTGGTCCAGGCGTCGCGGACGATCTCCTTGGAGCGGACCGCGAGGTCGGGTTCGCCGTCGAAGACGCCGGTCGTGCGGAACCGCCGGCGGGGGCGCTCGCCGCGCTCCACTTCCGCCCACTGCCGCAGCAGCTCTATGGCGTCGGGCAGCCGATCCTCCGGCAGCGCGTCGAGCAGCCGGTGTGCTTCTTCGCGTACGGTCATGCGCTCAGTGTAGGGTCCGCAGCCGGTGTCGGCCCAGGAGTTGCCGGGCCGCGCTGAGGTGTGCGCATCCCGGCGCGCACCTCGACGGCCAGGGCGTGCACAGCCGGATCGGGGCGATGTACCGGCTGCCGAGACACTCCCGGTCCGCTCCGGCACCCTCGGCACAGCCCACCCGGCAACGCCTCCGGCCGCCCCGGCACCCCGCAGTCGGTGCACGCCACCAGCAGGGCGCGCCGGGGGCCAGGAGCCACAGTCGCCGCAGGAGCCGGCGGTACGACGGTCCGCTCGGGCGGCATCTTGTCGAGCAGTCGCCTCCGGACGAGCCCCCGGGGCGAGTGCACGGGGTCCGGCAGCCCGGCGACGAGGGCGCCGGTGAGCAGCTCGGGCGTCGCACCCCGGGTCAGCCAGTCGGCGGCCAGTTGTTCCAGGGCCGCGCAGTCGGCGGCGGACAGAGCGAGACGGGGCTCCCGGAGGCCGAGCCGGGCGAGGGTGTCGTACGCGGTGGAGGGGCCCGAATCTCCTCCAGGGCGTGGGGAGTTGGCGGTCCGGGGCGGTAGGGCGCGGGAGGGCTCCGGGTCTTCCTCGGCCTCCCGGGGCTCCTCGGCGCCGGTCTCCTGGACCTCGGCGGCTCCCGGTGTCGACGCGACCGCCCCGGGAGTCACGTCACCGTTGAGGAAGGTGGCCCACCATTCGTCGTCACGTGCGGTCCGGGACCAGTAGGTGTGGACGACCCACCGCGTGGCGTTCACTCCCGCGCCGGGCGGGACGCTCAGACGTACCCGGCGCAGATGCCCGGCCACGCCGAGTTCGTTGAGCGTGGTGCGCACGGCCGCCTGGCCGTAGAGGGGCTGCGACTTGGCGATGGTCTTGGCGTCCATGGCCGCGTTCTCGCAGAGCCGGTCGAGGAGGCTCGCGAGGTAGGCGGCGCGGGCGGGGAGGTGGTCGAAGTCGCTCCTCCGGGGCGGGGACTGGTCCGGGGCGGAGCGCTTGCCGTAGCCGGGACTGGCCATGGGGTGAGGATGAGGATCGGGATGGGGAGGGGCTGCGGGGGCGGCCAGGGCAGCGTTAAAGTCGTCGTACGCCACGAGATCTCCTTCGAGGATCTTGTCGGTCAGACCCCGGCGGGTGTTGGTAGCACCCGACCGGGGTTGTTTGTTGTCGCGAACGCTAGACGGTCACCACGGCGCGTCGCGAGCCGGTCACCAAAAGTGACATTCGCTGGTATGGATGGCAGTTGAGGCGCGGGCGCGGCCTGCGCCACGACCGGGGGAGGGTGGGAGGGTGGGTTCAACTTCCCGCCCATTCCATACAAAAGGGGCTCGGATCTCGGTGCCTGGAACTCGGGGCTCAGGCTTCGCCGGGTTGCGGCTGCGAGGGTGCGACGAAGGCGGCGCGGACAGCGACCCGGACACCAGGACTCGGGCCCTGAACTCCGAGCCTCGGGCCTTCCCCTGGACACCCGCCCTCGCGGTCGACGAGAGCGGGTTGGCGGGGCTCTGGCTACGCCGTCTGTTCGATCGCCTCGAAGATGTCAGCGTCGGTCTCCTGCTGCCACTCGGGAAGATCGGGCCAGTCGGCCACGTACCCCGGCTTCGGGTTCTCGAAGTGCTTGTACATCTGGGCTGTCCAGCAGGTCGCGACGAAGCGGCCCTTCTGCTCGCGGCTCAGACGTGCCGCGTGGCCGGCGCTCAGCTCCAGAAACTGACGTACCTGTTCGCACACGGTGGCTGCGGCTTCGCGCTCCCACGCCGGGGTGTCCTCCCACGGCGTCACGTAACCCGACTTGGGCTCGCCGGGAAAGTGCTTGAGTACGCTCGCGATCCACGCCTCGCGGAAGATCCTGCCGTCTGACATGCCGTTCCTCGTCGTCATGCGGTACCCGCGAGAGCCGCGATCCGGTGGTCCAATTCTGAGACTCGGGCATGCGAGGCCAGAGAGGCAAGATGCGGCCGGAAGCCACTGAGTTTTGCGCCGATGTACCCCGAGTGGGTCTGGTGGGCGACGGCCAGGGCGGCGTCGGCGTAGTGGAGCGCCTGGTCGACGTCGCCCCGGTGGATGCCCAGGGCCGCCAGATCAACAAGGACAGCGCCACGTCGCCGCGGGCTCAGATCCTGGGCCAGGCCACCGTCGGACTCCTCTCACGCCTCGGCGAGGCGGACCGCGTATCGGATGCTCTCCAACTCCCGGCGCCCGCGCGCCGACAGTTCCCCGTTATCCAACATCACAGGTATCCAGCCTCACGGGCAGGTGGCCGCGCAGGAGTCGGCCTGCGTCTGTCGACCGCAGCAGTTCGGGGCGGTGGGCGTGCGTCCGTTGACGGACGTGGACGACATCCCGGGCGTGGCTTGCAGCGACCGTTTCGTGGCGGATGACGGCAGGAGCATGGAGGAGGTCTGCATGACTACGGTGGGACGCATGAAACTCTCGCCACTCGCTGCGCGGGATCGTTTTGTTCCGTCCCCCGTAGCCCGGCTGGCGACGGCCGACGCCCAAGGGGTACCCCACGTGGTGCCCGTGACCTTTGTCGTCCTGAAGGACACCCTGTACTTCGCCGTCGACCACAAGCCCAAGAGCACGTGGAACCTACGCAGGTTGCGCAACATCCGGGCGAACCCGCCGGTGACGGCGCTGGTCGATCACTATGACGAGAACTGGGCGCGGTTGTGGTGGGCGCGTGCCGACGGTCGCGGGGAAGTCCTGGAGGACGGCGAGGAGCGGCTCCATGCGGTGGAGTCGCTGTGCGGCAAGTACGACCAGTACGGCCAGTACGGGGACTCCCCTCCGCAGGGTCCCGTGATCGCCGTTCGCGTCGAGCGGTGGAGCGGCTGGGCTTCCGCATAGCCCTGCGGCGGGCCATCCGCTGCTGCCCGCGCAAGGCGGCGGCAGAGTGCATGTGGGTTGTGGGCTTCTGAACAGGACCGCGAGCAAGGCCGCCAGCAAGACCGCGAGCAAGATGGTAGCGGTGGCGATAGTATCGCCGTCGATACTATTCTCTACGGAAGTGTTCCCATGCGTCGCTTCATCGGTCGTGACCGCGAGCTGAACGTGCTCGGCACCGCCCTGCAGGCCGTCGGCGACGCCGCCACCTCGGTGAAACTGGGCCAGTGCATCCTCATGCGCGGAAGGCGCCGCGTCGGCAAGTCCAGCCTCGTCGAGGAGTTTCTGCGGCGTACCGAGACGCCGTACCTCTTCTTCACGGCGGCCGGTGGCACCGCCGAGGACGAGCTGACGGAGCTGCTCGACGCCGTCGCCCGGTCCACCCTGCCGGGGCGGGAACTGTTCGCGGAGGAGACCCCGACCCAGTGGAACGCGGCCTTCAGGCTGCTCGCGGAGATCCTGCCCGAAGACCGCCCGAGTGTGGTCGTCATCGACGAGGTCCCGTATCTCATGGACCGCATCGACGCCTTCGAGGGCATGCTGCAGAGGGCGTGGGACCGGCTGCTCAGCCGTAAACCGGTGCTTCTCCTGCTGGTCGGCTCCGACCTGTCGATGATGGAGGCGCTGAACAGCTACGACCGGCCCTTCCACCAGCGAGGGCGCGAGATGGTCGTGGGGCCGCTGAACCCGGCCGACATCGGCGAGATGCTCGACCTGGAACCGGCGGCCACCTTCGACGCCACTCTGGTCACCGGCGGTCTTCCGCTGATCTGCGCGGAGTGGCGGCCCGGGGCGGACGTGTGGGAGTTCCTCCGCGAATCGCTCGACAACCCGATCTCGGCACTGCTGGTCTCCGCTGAGCGCTCACTGGGCGCGGAGTTTCCGCCGCAGGCGATGGGCAGGGAGGTCCTGCGGGCCATCGGCAGCGGCGAGCGGACCTTCACCAACATCGCGCGTGCCGCCGGTGGCATCTCCCACTCCACTCTCACCCGCGCCGCTGACGTCCTGATCGACAAGCGGGTGGTAGCGGCCGAACTGCCGCTGTCACTAAGGCCGTCGAAGGAACGCCGTTACCGAGTGGCCGACCCCTACCTGCGGTTCTGGCTCGCGTTCCTGGATCCGCACATGGCGGAGATCGAGCGGATGCGGGGAGATCTCACGCTGAGCCGGATCAAGGAACAGTGGACGAGCTGGCGTGGCCGCGCGATCGAACCCCTGGTCCGGGAGTCCCTCGCCCGGCTCCTCCCGGACGGGGAACTGCCCGCCGCTCCGGCGGTCGGCGGCTACTGGACCCGTGCCAACGACATCGAGATCGACCTCGTGGGCGCTGACCGGCAGCCGGTGGCCAAGCAGTTGCTCTTCCTGGGGTCCGTGAAGTGGCTGGAGAACTCCGCGTTCGACAGCCACGACCTGGCCGCGCTGCAGAAGCACCGGGCGGCGATCACCGACGAGCCCGTGCCGCTGGTGGCGGTCTCGCGCAACGGGGTCAGCTGCTCCGGGCACCAGGCGGCGTACGGACCGGAGGAACTGCTCGGCGCCTGGCGCAGGGTCTGAGGCGATCCCGGCCGGGTGGGGGTGCGGGTGCGTGTCCGGCCCGCCGCCCCTCACCGGAACAGCTCCAGCGAGATGTGCCCGGAGCCGGACAGCGCGCCGAGGAAGTCGCCCGCGTCGAAAGCCGCCCCGGCCGACAGCACCCCCACCGCCCGTGTCCGCCCCGTCAGTACTCGCCGCACCGCCTCCACCGCCAGCGGTGCGCTGACCGCGTAGATGTCCCGCCCGCTCGCCACCGCCCGCCGCTCCACGCCACCGGCTCGTACGACGACGTCCACGACGAACGTCTGCGCGGACCGCCCGTCCTCGTCGACCGCGACCGGCGCCGGGGTGTCCGGCGCCGCCAGGTCCCTGGCCGCGTCCGCCGCCATGTACGTGCGCACCTCGGGTACGTCCAGATGGCTCGGGACGGTGACCACGTCGGCCATGGAGAACTCGCCGATCACCTCCCGGGTCCCCATCGGCTCCGGGAATGGCCACTTCAGGGTCGGCAGCGCGTCGTCGTGGTACTCCAGCCGCCCTCCGCTGTAGCGGACCCGGCGGCCGTCCCGGCGTTCCCGGGACACCGCCCCCGCGACACGCGTGCCGGCGGTCGGGTGCCAACTGCTCAGGCCGTACGCGATGTTGGCCTCGTCGGCCGACGTCCAGTCGCCCATCGCCGCCGTGACCAGCAGGTCGCTGAGGCCGCCGAAGAAGGCCATCGCCGGGACCACCAGAGTGTTCGCCGCACGCGCCCGCTCCCCGAAGTGCGTGAACGTGTCGAGGTTCGCCTCGATCTCCGCCGCCACGTCCACATACGGGATCCCGGCCCGCAGCGCCGCCTCGATCACCGGTGCCGCCGTCGCGGCGAACGGCCCCGCGGAGTTGATCACCGCCGACGCTCCGGCCAGCGCACGGTCCAGCGAGCCCGGGTCGTCGACCGAGGCCGGCCGGACCTCGAGCCCCGGCTGGGACGACGAGGCCAACTCCCGCAACCGCTCCGGGTCCCGCCCGGAGAGGACCGGGGTGAACCCCTTCTCCAGCAGCTCCGCCACCACGAAACGTCCGGTGTGCCCGTACGCGCCGTACACCACAACCGCCTGCCCGGATACCGCTGCCGATCCCATGACTTCTCCCCGTCGTGTTCGCATGACCACTATCCTGGCGACGTTGATCGCCCCGCACGAGTGTCCGGAACGACACGCCCCGTACAATTCCGGACATGAGCATGAACCCGGGTACCAGGACTGTCGCCCTCGCCCTCACCGACGGCATGCTCCACTTCGAACTGGCCGTCGCGTACGAGGTGTTCGGCTCCGACCTCTCCGGTCTCCCCGGTCTGGCCTTCCCCTGGTACGACCTCACCGTCTGCGGCCCCGCCCCCGTCCGTGTCGGCAGATTCCGCATGGAGCCCGACGCCGGCCTCGATCAACTCCCCTACGCCGACACGGTGATCGTCCCCGGCTGGGCCGACGTCGACGTCGCCCCGCCCGTCGAACTCGTCGACGCCGTACGCGCGGCCCACGAGGCGGGAGCGCGCGTCGCCTCGCTCTGCACCGGCGCCTTCGTGCTCGCCGCCGCCGGACTGCTGGATGGGCGGCGCGCGACCACGCACTGGGCGCACACCGATGTCCTGGCCGCCCGTCATCCCCTCGTCGAGGTCGACCCGGACGTGCTGTACGTCGACAACGGCAGCAGCGTGCTCACCTCCGCCGGCAAGGCGGCCTCGATGGACCTGTGCCTGCACCTCGTACGGCTCGACCACGGCTCGGCGATCGCCAACACCGTCGCCCGCCGCCTCGTCGTACCGCCGCATCGGGCGGGCGGTCAGGCGCAGTTCGTCACCGCGCCGGTGCCCGACCAGGACGACCATCCGCTCGCCGAGCTGTTCCCCTGGGCCATCGAACGGCTCGACCGCCCGCTGACCGTGGAGGACCTGGCCCGCCGGGCCAACATGAGCTCGCGCCACCTGGGCCGCCACTTCCGGACCGTCACCGGCACCACCCCGCTGCAGTGGCTGCTGACCCAGCGGATCCGGCGCGCCCAGGAGCTGCTGGAGGCCACCGGCGACAGTGTCGACGCCATCGCCGAGGCCGTCGGCATGGGCACGGCCACCACCCTGCGCCGCCACTTCAACCGCACGATCGGCGTGCCCCCGGACGCGTATCGCCGTACGTTCCGCAGCACACGTTCCGGCACCGGCTGACGGGCGGCCGGTGTGCGCGATGGCTTGACGTGTCCCTGTCGCCATGGGTGTATGGGAGCGCTCCCACATTCCTCTGATGCTGAAGTTTCTTGACGCTCACTCCCTGGAGTCGCAGTGAGAACAACGAGAAGCACCACGCGAAAGAGCCCCTTAACCGTCCTGCTGACCGCCCTGGCCACCCTCCTCGGCCTGCTGGCGCTCGCCCCGACCCCCGCCCAGGCGCAGGCCGAGCCGCCCCGCGCCCTGGCCACCGGCCTCCACATCTCGAACGGCCGTCTCCTCGAAGGCAACGGCAACGACTTCGTGATGCGGGGGGTCAACCACGCCCACACCTGGTACCTGACCCAGACCCAATCCCTCAGGGACGTCAAGGCGTTGGGCGCCAACACCGTCCGCGTCGTCCTCGCCGACGGGCACCGCTGGACCAGGAACACCGCCGACGACGTGGCCGCCGTCGTCGCGCAGTGCAAGGCGAACCGCCTGATCTGCGTACTGGAGGTGCACGACACCACCGGCTACGGCGAGGACGCCGCCGCCGGGACACTCGACCAGGCGGCCGACTACTGGATCGGCCTGAAAAGCGTGCTCGCCGGTCAGGAGGACTACGTCGTCATCAACATCGGCAACGAGCCCTGGGGCAACACCGATCCGGCCGGCTGGACCGCCCCGACGATCGCCGCCGTACAGAAACTGCGTGCCGCCGGCTTCCAGCACACGATCATGGTGGACGCGCCCAACTGGGGTCAGGACTGGCAGGGCGTCATGCGCGCCAACGCGCAGTCCGTGTACAACGCCGACACCACCGGCAACCTGATCTTCTCCATCCACATGTACAGCGTCTTCGACACGGCGGCGGAGATCACCGATTACCTGAACGCCTTCGTCACGGCCAGACTCCCCATCCTCATAGGCGAGTTCGGCGGTCCGGCTGACCAGTGGGGCGATCCGGACGAGGACACGATGATGGCGACCGCCCAGCAGCTGAAGCTGGGCTACCTGGCCTGGTCGTGGAGCGGCAACACGGACCCGATCCTCGACCTGTCGATCGGCTTCGACCCCAAGCAGCTCAGCGCCTGGGGCCAGCGCATCTTCAACGGCGCCAACGGCATCGCCCAGACCGCGAAGGAGGCCACGGTCTACGGCGGCGGCACGGGCACCGACACCCAGGCCCCGACCGCCCCCGGCACCCCCGCCGCGTCCGGAACCACCGCCACGTCCACCACCCTGACCTGGGCAGCGGCCACTGACAACGTTGGCGTGTCCGGCTACGACGTCGTCCGCGTGAGCGGCGGTACGGAGACCACGGCCGCCGCCTCCACCACCAACACCGTCACGGTCACCGGCCTCACCGCGGCCACGGCCTACACCTTCGCCGTGTACGCACGGGACGCGGCCGGCAACCGTTCGACCCGCTCGGCCACGGTGAACGTCACCACGTCCCCGGGCGGCGGCACTCCCGGAGTCAGCTGCTCCGTCGCCTACCGGGTCGTCGGCGACTGGCAGGGCGGTTTCCAGGGCGACATCACCCTGCGCAACACGGGCGCCACCGCCCTGACCAACTGGACGCTGGGCTTCGCCTTCGCGGGCGGCCAGACCATCAGCAACATGTGGGGCGGTACGCCCACGCAGACCGGCGCCAACGTGAGCGTCGTACCCGCCTCCTACACGGCCACGATCCCGGCCGCAGGCTCGGTCTCGGTCGGCTTCATCGGGGCGAAGGGGGCGACGAACCCGGCACCTACGTCGTTCACGCTCAACGGGACCACCTGCACGACCACTTGATCCCCCCGCTCAGCGCGCTGCTTGTGCGGCGCGCTGAGCGCGGGCGTCGTGCACGTCGATCACGGCCTGGAACTGCTCGCGCGCCTCGCGGACGCGGCCTGTCGCCACGTAGGTGTGGCCCAGGCGGGAACGGATGTCCATCTCCAGCCAGTCGTGGCTGGGGTCGGTGAGCGGGTTCAGCAACTGGTGCTGCAGGAGGGCCTGGTGATGGAGCGCGACGGCCGCGCCCGGGTTTCCCTCGCCCAGCTCCGCCGTGCCCAGCCGGGTCAGACTGCGCGCGCAGAGGAAGATGTCCCCGCGCTGCTGAACCAGGTCGACTGCCTGTCGGAGCAGGTTCCTTGCCTCGCGGTAGTGGCCGAGGCGGAGGTGGACGTCGGCGGCGCAGCTCAGGGATCTGCCGAGCATGCGCGGTCTGCCGTCCCGTTCGGCATGGGTATGGGCGGCGGTGAAGCAGGCCAGCGCTTCCTCGTTCCGTCGCGCGAAGTAATGGGCGAGGCCGAGGATGACGAGGGTCATCGAGGCGACCCAGTCGTTACGCACTCGCCTGGCCAGGTCTACGGCCGCCGTGGCATGGCGGATCGCCCGCTCGCTGTCGCCCACACTCAGGTCGAGAGCCGCCAGCCCGCCGAGAGTCCGGGCTTCTTCGTGCGGGTCGGGGCGGCGCCGCACGAGGTCCAGCGCCTCGGTCAGACAGGCGCGCGCCTGTGTGTACCTGCGCTGGTATACGCAGGTATAGCCCAGGCAGTTCCTCAGCGCGAGGGCCATCCGTGGGTCTGTGGCCGCGTCCGCGTGCGCGAGCGCGATCTCCAGCGCTGTCTGGGACTCGTGGTAACGGCCCTGCCGTACGAAGTAGTCGACCAGCGCCTCGGCGAGCCAGCAGGCGTAGTCGGCCTCGCCGTGGGCCGCCGCGTGTCCGACCACATCGACCAGCTCTCCACCGGCCGTGTCCAGCCAGGCCTCCGCCCCCTGCCAGTCCGCGAACGGCGCACCGGAGGGCTGCGGCCCGGTGGGGAATCCGCGGGTGCCCCAGTCGCTGGTGAGCCGGGCGGCATCCAGGTACAGGCGGAAAGCCGCCGTACGTACGGCGGCTGCTTCGGTGGGCGCGGCCTCCGCGAGCCGCCGTGCGTGCACGCGTACGAGGTCGTGCAACCGGTAGCGACCGGGCCGCGGCTCCTGCAGCAGACTGGCGTCGACCAGACTCTCCAGGATCCGCTCGGTGTCGTAGGCCGGCAGGTCCAGCATGACGGCCGACGTCAGCACATCGAACTCGACCGTCGGCGCCAGCCCGAGCGCGCGGAATCCGCGCTGCTGCTCCGGTTCCAGCTGGTCGTACGACATGTGGAAGGCCGTCTCCACGCTGCGATCCCCGACGCTCAGCTCGCCGAGCCGGTGCTCGTCGCCCGTCATGCGGCCCACCAGGTACTCCACCGTCCAGGAGTGGCGGTTCTGGAGTCGCGACCCGGCGATGCGCAGGGCCAGCGGCAGCCCGTCGCACAGCCCGGCCAGCCGATGCGCCGCCTCCAGCTCCCGGCCCGCGCGCTCCTCGCCGATGATGTGCGTGAGCAGGGACACCGCGTCGCCGCCGGCCAGCGGCTCCAGGGTGACCCGTCGCTCGGCGTCCAGTTCTGCCAGCCGCCGCCGGCCGGCCACCAGCACCCGGCTTCCCGCTCCGGCGGGCAGCAGCGGCCGTATCTGGTCGGCATCGAGGGCGTCGTCCAGGACGAGGAGGAGCCGTAACGGGCTGGTGGTCGCGCGCCATACGGCGATGAGTTCTTCGATGTCGCCGGGCAGCTCACCGCCCGCCGCGCCGAGCGAACGCAGCAGCCGCTGCAGCGCCTGCTCCGGCGACTGCCGCCGCTGCGTGCTGTGCGCGCGCAGATCCACGAACAGGCAGCCGTCCGGGTATCGGCCACTGAGTTCACGGGCCGCCCGTACGACGAGCGCCGTCTTGCCGACCCCGGCCGTACCGTCCACGGTCACGACCGACACGGCCCCGGGCGCGGACGGCGCGACCAGTTGCGCCAACTCGGCTTCCCTTCCGACCAGTTGGCCCGCATCTCCCGGCAGTTCATTGACGGTACGGCGGGGCTGTGGTTGGGGTCGGCGCTGCGGGGGAGGAGGGGCGGCCGGTCCCAGGAGGCGTACGTCGTCCCGGCGCAGCACCGCCTCGTGCACGCGCCGGAGTTCGGCACCAGGACCGACCCCGAGCTCGGCACGCAGGAACCTGCGGGTGTCCTCGAAGGCGGTCAGCGCCTCCGCCTGACGTCCGCCGCCGTACAGGGCGCGCACGCGCAACGCGGCCAGCGACTCGTCGTACGGATGGTACGGACGGGATGCGGCCAGGCCGGCGATGTCGTCCAGGGCATCGGTGAACCGGCCCAGCCGTACCAGGCATTCGAGCCGTTCGAGCCGGACCGTGCGCAGTCGCTCCGACAGGCGCTGCCGTTCGGCCTCGGCGAAGGGCCCGGGCAGCCCGGTCAACGGCTCGCCGTGAAACAGGTCGAGCGCCTTGGAAAACAGGTCCAGCGCAGCGTCCATGTCCTCGGTCTCCCTGGCCCGCTGAGCACGGTCGACCCACTCGGCCAGCTCCGCCACATCGAGCCGGACGCCGTCGGCGACGAAGCGGTACCCGCCCCCCTGTCCGCTGTGGATCGGAACGGGATGGCCGAGTGTCTTCCGAAGGGCGTAGACGTAGCTGGGCAGCACACTGCGACCGGTTTTCGGTGGATTTTCCCCCCACACGGCGTCGAGCAACTGCTCCTGGCTCACCAGGACGCCTGGACGCAGCGCCAGGGCGGTCAGCACGGCCTGGCGCCGTACGGGCCCCAGTGTCAGGGGCGTATCGCCACGCCACGCCCGCACCGGCCCGAGCACCGCGAGCCGAAGCCGCCGGGGAGATCCCGCGCCCACCCGAAGCCTCCGCCCCGTCGCGCATCATCGAAATTTCATCCGCATTGCAGCGCCTCCCGCGACGGTTTGCAAGTGCCCATCGCGACCCCAGGCGCAGCTGTGGGGAAGCGCCGCAGGGCGCGCTGTGCCGGGCGGCGGCCGTTGGCGGGGGGAACGGCCGCCGCCCCCGAGGAAGGAACACGGACTTGGCAGTCGTCGAAAGGTCTCTCATGAGGTTGCTGAACAAGCGGCGGCTCTTCCTCAGCCCGGAGCCGGAACGGACCGCCGCCACAAACGCCATGTACGTATGTGTGGACGACGGCTTCCCCGGCGGCGTTCCGATCGGCCACGTGACCCCGTCCGACGCGGGAACCTGGTCCGCGTACGCCCGGGTCCGCCCGGGCCGCATCTTCGCCGAGGACTTGGTGTCCGCCGAACTGCCGAGTCTTGAGGACGCAGTACGCGCCGTCCTCGAACACGCCCGCTACGAGGACGTCATGGCGGACCTCGAATCCGTCCTTTGAACCTTCTTCGGCCGTTGCCCCATGCTGCCGAAGGCGAATGCCAGAGGGCGGCGACCCGTTGCCGGAACGCCGCCCTCTGGCTTACTGGATACCGGGTCCGTCAGCCCTGGTGGGGTGTGCCGTTGACGAGGAGTTCGGTCATGTCCAGGAAGCGGCAGCCCGAGGGGCCGTTGTCCTGGGCGCAGTCCACGCCGTTGTCGACGGCCTGGTTGCCCAGCATCGTGACGCGGACGTACCGGACGTTCTGCGCGGTACCCGTGTTGAGGGGCACGGCGTTGTCCCGGCCGGTGTCGGCGGGACCGAAGTGGCCCTCGGCGGCGGTGGCCCAGGTCGTGCCGTCGGTGGACGTCTCGATCCGGTAGTCGCCGAGGGAGGCCGTCAGGTCGTCGCCGCAGCCGGACGTCGGGTCGAGGCGCAGCCGGCTGATGTCCACGGCTTGGGGCAGCCGTACGGTGTTGTGGACCGGGTCGATTCCGGTGCCGTTGGTGCCGCCGTTGGCCTCGGAGCCCCAGACGGTGGACGACAAGTCGATCAGACCGGCCGGTCCGCAGCCGAAGTCGCTGTAGTCGGCGCCGCTGAACTCCGCGACCTCCGCGCCACCGGAGGAGGCCGACCAGTCTCGGCGCACCGACCAGTCGGCGGCGCCGGCGGAGACGGTGACCGTACGGATCTGCGGCTCGTAACCGTTGCCGCTCGCGTAGACCTTCCGGTAGGTGCCCTCGGGCACGTTGCGGATCGCGTAGGTGCCGTCCGCCGCGCTCACGGCGGAGAGGTCGGCGCCGGGGAAGCCGGACGAGTGGCCGCTGATGCTGACCGTGACCCCGCTGACCGGCGTGCCGGACTCGTCGTCGGTCACCTTGCCGGTGAGCGTGACCACCGGGGTGTTCGGGCCGGGCGGCAGGGAGAAGTCCTCGTCGGGCCGTACGTCGTCACCCGTGAGCGCGGCGGCGAACCAGCCCATGCCCCGGTTGGCGAAGGTCTTCCAGATCCGGTCGTGCGCGCGTCCGCCGTTGACCACGGTGTCGGCCTGGAGGATGGCGTTGCGCTGGTCGAGGAAGGACGGGTTCACGGGCGAGAGTTCCATCGCCCGGGTCACGAGTGATTCGGTGAGCCGGCTGCCGAGGGCGGTACGCAGCTGCCAGAGCGTCTCGGCCCAGATCTCGCCGTCGGCGTGCACCTCCACACCGCGGGAGGAGATCTTCCCGTAGTCGCCGTAGGTGTACCCGCCCGGACCGGCCGCCTTCGTTCCGTCACAGACGGCCGAGGTGGAGCCGACCGAGCAGTCCAGCGGCTGGGTGCGCACCTGCAGCACGTCGCTCCAGCCCGCCGGGTCCATCGCGGCCTCGCCGTCGACGCGCGGGTTGTCCTTCACCAGCCCCTGGTTGTTGAGCAGGTCGAGGGCGTACCAGTCGCTCCACGCCTCGCCCATGGACCCCGACTGCCAGCTGTTGAGGGCCGGGACGCCGTCGGCGTCCGTGACGAGCCGGTGGGACAGCCCGTGGGTGTACTCGTGGAAGACGATGGCGGCGACGTCGCCGAAGTTGCCCTGCAGAACGGGGATTTCGGGCTCGGATCCGGTCAGGTACATCTGCATGGTGGGCGCCTGGCCGTCCGGCGGCGTACCCATGTTGGCGTTGTTCAGGTGGTTGCTGTCGGGCAGCCCGTTCTGCATGGCCGCGCCGTCGTCGGTCTGCGCCTGTACGGCGTCGCCGTCCCGGCTGTCGAAGTTGCCGGCCGCCCGGGTGAATCCGATCGGCGCGGCTTGCAGGTGGTCGTGGAAGGTGCCGAGGAAGTAGTAGACCTGCGCGGCGTTCTGCTCGCGGTTGGTCTGCCAGGAGTACGGCGTCTTCTGGTCCCAGGAACAGGGGAGCGGGGTGCCGCACTCGTCACCCGTGAAGGGCTTGAACGGGAAGGAGAACGTCCCGTCGGCAGCCGGGGTGACCTCCTCGCCCGGGTCCACCTTGTTGTTGTCGTTGACGTCGCTGAAGACGTGCGCCACCGACCCGTTGAGGGTCTCGGCGCCCTCGGGGAGCCAGCCCCGGGCGGTCAGATGGCGGGTGTGCTGCTTGCCGCCGTACCGGGCGCCCGCGAACTGGTCCCAGACCAGCACCTTGCCGGTCTGCCGGAGCGTGCCCGCCGAGGACGGCGTCGCGGACTTCCCGGCCTCCCGGGCGGACTGATCGGCGGCCGGGGTATCGGACTGCCCCGACGTCAGGTCGGAGGACAGGTTCTGCCGGTACAGGACCCGGCCGTTGGCCGCGTCGACGACGTGCAGCCACATGTCCTGCCCGTCCGGCGTGGTGACCGTCCGCCACGCACGCCGGGCCGCGCCGCCCGGCGCCGTGAACACCACCTGCTTGGCGGTGTCCGAGGCGCCGACGCTGGTGTTCTCGCCGCCGGCGATGTCGCGAACGGCGGTGCGCCGGGCCTGTGTTCCGGTGATTTTGGCGGGCGCCAGCGCGGACGGCAGCTTCGGCACCGGGGCGCCGAGCACGCTGATCAGCCGTCCGTCGCGGGCGACGTTCGCCTTGACACCGTTGCCGAACACCGGGACACCGTCGACCGACTGGACGAACGACAGATGACGTATCCCGGCGACATCGGTGTACTGCTTGCGCAGGCTCAGGCCCTGGACCTGAGCGGCGGAGAGCCCGAACACATCGGGATGCGCGCGCAGGTACTGCCGGGAGATGTCCTCCGGGGTGGCGCCACTGGCTGCCGTCAGGTATCCGTCGAGCCGGGCCACCTGACGTGCGGTACCGGTGTCGGGGTCCAGTTCCAGCACGCCCTGCGCCCCGAGCTGCTTGCGCAACTGCCGTACACCGGACCGCTGTTCGGCCTTCGTCAGCCGGGCGTCGCTTCGTGCCAGGGACTGCTGCGAGGGTATGAGCGGCGCGTCGTCGGCCGCCGGGGAGCCTGACGGTGCGCCCGAGTCGGCGGCGGGGCGGCCCGCCGGATCGCCCGGGGCCGCGTTCGCGCCACCGGGAAGCAGAGCGACGGCCAGCGAGAGGCCGGCCGTCGCGGTGAATATGGTCGCGCGAGTTCTGCGCGAGAAGGTGGCTTTCGCCATGGTGTGCCTCGTGGGGGGTGAGGTTCAACGGCCGCGTGGAGCAGCCGAGTTGTGTGCTTCCAGCCTTTCAGGAGGCATTGCACACGAGGAAGCCTGAAAGTTCAATATTCACAGGAGCCTCACATGTTCCAGGGTGAACAGCCGCCGGTGTCCTCGGGCCGCCCGGACGACGACCGGCGAGGGCGCGCTCCGCCCCCGCTGTCACGGTTCTCCGACCTGGGATGTGAGGGTGGCGCAACTCAACTCCCCACGGTCTCTTACAGGTTGGAAACCGACGGCGGTGGCGGTCGGACTAGCGTCGTGACATGAGGGTGTGGACGCCATTTCGGCCGCTGTTCGAGAAGCTCGGCCGAACGACTCCCGGCCGCCGTCCGCTGCCCGGCTGGCGCAGCATCCGGGGCCGGGTGGCGGTGGTCATCACGGTCCCGATCTGCCTGCTTCTGACCGTGGCCGGTGTGGCCGTGTACGGCCGCGCGGAGGCACTCGGTGACGCCCGGACGACCCGTGCCGAGGTCGGCCTCAGCCTGCGGGTCCAGGCTCTGGTGCACCAGCTGCAACGCGAACGCGGCCTGACGAACGGCCTGTTGGGCGGTGAGAAGAGCTACCGCACACAGCTCACCGCCACGCGCAAGCGCGTCGACACGGCGCTGCGCGCGATGCGCCCCGAACGTGAGGTGCAGGACGTCATCCAGCGGCATCTGCGCCGGCTCGCCGCCGTCCGTACCGCCGCCGATCTGAAAGCCGGAAGCAAGTCCACCGCCGACCGCACAGCCGACCGCACCGCCACCCTCACCTTCTACACCACCGCCGTGGACGCCCTCAACGACGTCGACCCGGTGGCGGACACCGCGTCGAGCGCTGACCGTCAACTGCGGGACGGACTCGCGGCGTTGCGTGAACTGGCCGCCGCCAAGGAGTCCGTCGCCCTCGAACGCGGCCTCCTCAACGGCGTGTTCGCCGAGGGCGCCTTCCACGGCCGCGAGTACCTCACCTTCACCGAGGTGCGCGCGACCCGCGTCGCCGCCCTCGCCCGCTTCCGAGAGGTCGCGGCGGCGCCCCAACTCGCCGCGCTGAAACGCGCGTTCGCCACGAAGGACGCCGTGCGCGCCACCACCTACGAGGCCCGGGCGGAGGTCGCCGCCGACGGCTCCGCGCTGCGCGTCGACGCCGCCACCTGGTGGGACGCGATGACCGTGCTCGTAGACGATCTGTACGACGTCCAGCAGACGGTCGGTGACGACGTACGGGACCGGGCCGACCGTCTCAGTCACGACGCCGAACTCGCCCTCGCCGCCTACCTCCTCGCGGGCACGCTCATGGCGACCCTCGTGGCGGGCCTCGCCGCCTTCGCCTCACGTTCCCTCACCCGCCCGCTCGGTGCCCTCGCCGAGGCGGCCCACGACGTGGCCCGGCACCGGCTGCCCGCGACGGTCGCCCGGATCCAGCAGTCACCGCAGGACCAGGTGGAGTTCCCCGCGGCGCAACTGGGCGGCGCGGCCGAGATCGCCGAAGTCGCGGAGTCCCTGCGCCTGGTGGAACACACGGCCCTCCAACTGGCCGCCGAGCAGGCCGTCCTGCGCCGCAACACGACCGAGTCGCTCGCCAACCTCGGCCGCCGCAACCAGAACCTCGTACGCCGTCAGCTCGGCCTCATCACCCGCCTGGAACGGCAGGAGATCGACCCGGACGCCCTCGCCGAGCTCTTCGAACTCGACCACCTCGCCACCCGGATGCGGCGCAACGCCGAAAGCCTGCTTGTCCTGGCCGGACAGAATCCGCCCCGGGCCACGGCGGCACCCGCCGACGGCCTGGAAGTCGTCCAGTCGGCCGTCGCCGAGGTGGAGCAGTACCGGAGGGTCCTGATCGCGGCCGTGGAACCGGTGCGCGTACGCGGCCACGCCGTCGCCGATGTCGCCCATCTCCTCGCCGAACTCATCGAGAACGGGCTGACGTTCTCGCCGCCGACCGAGCGGGTCGAGGTGCACGGCTGGTACGACTCGTCGGACGACACGTACAGCTTCGCCGTCGTCGACCACGGCGTCGGCATGTCCGTGGACGACAAGGAACGCGCGGGCCAACGTCTCGCCGGCTCGGGCGAGGACGCCTTCCTCGCCGCCCCCACCCGCTTCCTCGGCCACCTCGTCGTCGGCCGACTCGCCCACCGCCTCGGCGACGGCGCGAAGGTCCACCTCTTCGACACCCCGGGCGGCGGCCTGTCCGCACTCCTCGTCCTGCCCGGCCGTCTGCTCGCCCCCGCACAGAGCGCCCCCGCGCAGACCGCCCCCGCACAGACCCCGCGAGTCCTCCCGGGCGCGCCCCTGTTCCCACCGTCGGCCCCGCCCGTCGCACGTCCCGCTGTCTCCGCCCTGCTCAACGGTTTCCGGGCAGGTGTCGCCCGCGCCGAGGCCCGCAACACACCCCGAAGCACCCAAGGAGCGTCATCGTGACCACCGCCGTCCAGAGTTTCGGCTGGCTCGTATCGGAGTTCGTCCGCACCGCCGACGGCGTCACCGACGCGGTCGCCGTCTCCTCCGACGGCCTCCTCATGGCGGCCTCCGACAACCTCGGCCGAGACCGCGCCGACCACCTGGCCGCCGTCGTCTCCGGCATCACCAGCCTCGCCCAGAACGCGGCGACGACACACGGCTTCCGCGGTATGAAGCTCGTCATGATCGAAATGCTCGGCGGCTTCCTCATGGTCGGCCGCATCCGCGACGGCAGCTGCCTGGGCGTCCTGGCCGCCGAGGGCTGCGACGTGGGCCTGGTCGGCTACGAGATGGCCGTACTCGCCGACCGCGCGGGCGAACTCCTCACCCCGCAACTGGTACGCCAACTCCACGCCGCGCCATTGACGGCGGGTTAGGCGGGGGGTTGGGGGGGACGGGAGAGGGCGTCCCCTCACGAGGACCTCGTACTCCCGCCGCTGCTGCGTGGCAGACCGCACGGAAGCACGGGACGGAGAGTCGGGGAACACGCCATAGCCCTACGCGGGCGGGGTCGTGAGCCGCTCAGCCTCATCGAGGGCCAGGCGCCACGGATACTCCTTCGGCTTTCCCTGGCCCGGCTGATTCGGCACGAAGCCGCCCTCTCCGTACAGGACCCGGACGCCCATCTCGCGCAGCTCGGCAACGCTCCGCTCGAACTGGCGGTGCCGCGCGTACGCGGCGTTCACACACGGCATCACCGCCATCGGGATCCGTTTGCCGATCCCCTCTGCGACCACGCCGATCACGAAGTCGTGAGTGAGCCCGAGTGCCCAGGCGTTGATGCTGGTGAAGGTGGCCGGCGCGAACACGATGACATCGGCCGTCGGCCAGACGTCGGCCTCGCCAGGCGCCTTGTACCTCGAGCGCACGGGGTGCCCGGTCAGATCCGCGAGGTTGTCGAGGTCGTCCGCGAGCCAGCGGGCCGCCGTCGGCGTCAACCCGAGGCACACATCGAATCCGCGCTGCTGCGCCTCCTCGATCACGGTCGCAAGGTCGAACACGGGAGGTGCTGCCGAGCCGAACAGGTACAGGGTCCGAGTGGTCATGGCCTCATACCACCCTACGGTCACTCGCGGGCCCGCGAGTGACCAGCCTGTCTCTGGTGCGGGAGCTGGACGACCGCCGCCTCACGATTCTCCTGCGGGCGATCACGCGGTTGGCGGGCAACGACACCCTGGCGATCGCCACCAGGATCTGATCTCTCGTCGTCCCTGACCTGCGCGAAGTCCATGATCAGTGCGCAAGACGAAGGCCCAGGGCGCGGAATCCCTTCCGTGACCTGGGCTTTGAGTCTTTTCGTCCTGTGCCCTCGGCAGGATTCGAACCTGCGACACCGGCTTTAGGAGAGCCGTGCTCTATCCCCTGAGCTACGAAGGCGGGGCTTGTGCGAAACCTTGCGCGGAACTCGGTGTACGGGTCGCGGTCAGGTCTCTCGTCAAGCCCTGAGCGGCCTGGGGCAGGCTGCTGTGGCGAAGAGGCGAGCGGAGCCCGCGTGACACGCCGCAACGCCCGCCAGGGCGCTCGATCCACAGAGTACCGGATCGGGGCTCGGGCAGGCGCTGGGGTCTTGGAGTGAGGCGGAGGGGGTGGTCAGGCTGTGTGGCTGAACATAGGGGCTCCTTCCTCGTGCAGTGCGCGGCTGGTCGAGTTCTGGGCGAGGACGAAACCAAGGGTCAGGAGTTGCTGGGCTTCGACTCCGTAGGAGATGAGACGTCCGTTCCACAGAGAGGCGTCGAGTTGCGAGTGGCCCGACTCGGCGTCGCTCCTGTAGGGGTAGACGAGTTGATGAGTGCGGCTGATTTCCGGAATCTGTTGCAGGTGCTCGGCGCGATGGAAGCCGCGTTCCTCGTCACTTTTACCGGGTGGCCGTTCGCCTTTTCGGCTTGTCGTCCCGACGGCGACTCTGTGCTCGTGGAGGCCGTGGCGGCAGGGAATGGCCAGCAGGTGATACCAGCGGAACGTCTGGATTCCGCGTCGCTCCAGTCGTTTGATCGGTACGGGGACGAGCTCCGCAGTGCCGTCCGCGTAGTGGACTTTCTCCGCGATACGTCCGTCGGCCGCCCACAATTCGTGGATGCAGCGACCGGGGCGCAGTGATTCATAGAATTGAGGTTCGTTCCCCTTGTGCTGTTTATTCACGATGAGACCGCCGTACCGGGCAATGGTGTCGCGGTGTACGCCGCGGAATGCGCCGTCGTAGAGGACTCCCATGCAGCCAGGAGCCGCGGAAATGATGTCGATGACGCCCTCGACGGCGACGGCAGCCTCCCCGCCCGGGTGAAGATGCGGCACGTAGCGCGAGTCCAGAAACACTCGCGATGCGCATTCACTCGTAGGTGCGCTGCGACTGGCTGCTTTGGGTGCACCCATGATGACCAGGGAAGATGAACGTGCACGCAGCCGAAGTGCACCTCGTGCTGCGGAGGGACGTTTTGAGGTGCGACGACAAGTGCGCTCTCGGTGGTGCAGTCGCAGAGGACTCGGTGCGGGCTACCGGGGTGGGCTGCGAGCGAAGTCATCGGCGCGCCTTTACGCGCACGCGAGGCATCTCGGCAGGTGGCAAGGGGTGCGGGACCGGTGCGTCGAGGGGTGCTCAGAGGAACGCGGTTCCCTTAAGGCGGTCGGAGACCTACCCTGGTGAGAATATGATTCTCGATGAACGCGAATACCGTTCCGTCACTTGTTGGAAGCAGGGGAGAGTGTCATGCAGGGGTTGAAGGGCAAGGTTGTCCTGGTCGCCGGCGCCGCCACCGGGCTTGGCGCAGCCTCGGCGCAGCGACTGGCCCAGGAAGGTGCCCGGGTGGTGGTCGGTGATCTGAGCCTGGCCGGAGCCGAGCAGACCGCGGGTGCCATCGGCGACGCCGGCGCCGAGGCGGTCGCGGTGGAGTTCGACATCGCGGACGACGCCTCTGTCCGGCAGCTGGTCGCCGCGACGGTGCGGACCTACGGGGGGCTGGACGCCGTGCACATCAACGCCGGTGACATGGGCGCGGTGCGAAAGGACACCGATGTCGTCGACATCGACCTCGCGGTGTGGGACCGCACCGTTGCCGTCAACCTGCGCGGCCACATGCTGGTCAGCCGACACGCCATCCCCGAACTGCTCGCACGCGGCGGCGGGGCGATCGTCTACACCTCCTCCATCGCCTCGTTCGCCGGCGAGCCCGAGCGCCCCGCCTACGCCGTGACCAAGGCCGGGATCAACGCCCTCGCCCGGCATGTGGCCTCGCGCTGGGGCAAGGAGGGCATCCGCGCCAACGCCGTCACCCCCGGCCTGATCCTGACCCCCGAGATCCTGGAGGGAGCGCCGCCTGAGATGCTGCAGGCCAAGCTCGCCCGGACTCGGAGCACCCGCCACGGCCAGGCCGGCGACATCTCCAGCATGGTCGCCTATCTGCTCTCGGACGAGGGGTCCTGGATCAACGGGCAGGTCGTCAACGTCGACGGGGGAACCGTACTTCGCTGACTCATCCTGGGCGTGTCCACCGACTGCAGGGCCGCTTTTGCAATCGCTCCACCAGCGAGAGTCCCACGATTCCTCCCGTGCAGGCGACGGTGCCAAACTGACGGCACGTCCAAACTCCGGCAGGTCGGGTCAGCCCGACCTGCCCGTCCTGCTGTGGCCTGCTTACTCACATGATCGCCCGGGACTTTGAAACGCCCCTGGGGGCTGGAGTGCTTGGACCGTGTGACCGGCTATTTCCGGAACGAGCGTTGGCGAGAGGCGGCCAGGCGCCAAAGCCGGAGGCGGCAGAACCCGGCGTACAGCCCGACTCGTCTGCCGCCTCGCATTTCCGCAGGTAAGAGTCCATGTTTACTACCTGAATAAACCCTCGGGGTCGAATCCGGGGCGAATCTGCGCTACGGGTATCGTCGTTTCTGTCCGCTGTCCGTGCTGCATATTCGGGCATTCCGGGTGTCAAATGCGGTCCGGTGTCGCTCTGAAGGAGACACCTCGGGCGCTGAGGTACGCGGAAGTACATGTACGAGGTGTCTTTGTTGACTCGCTCTGGCTGAACTCGATCACCGGTGGTGCGCCCTGCAGCCGACCTCAGAAAGTGATCACTGGCGAGAGCGTCTCGCTGGCCGCTTCTGCCGAGAACCACTGGTTCCTGGCTATGCCGGCGTCTTCGGGTGGCTGGTCCCGCTTCGCCCCCTCCGACCCTGCCTCCGACCTCAGGAGCGAAGACATCCTCAAGTAGGAGATGGCGCAGATCTTCCCTCATCAGCGACTGACGGTCACCGCTGCGCCGGCAGTCGGTGACCGTCCTTTTGTCGCGGACCTCAGCAGCAGCCTGCTGTGTGGGCGCTCGTGGCCGCCATCGTCGTCGCAGTCGTGGTGGTGGCCTCCTGATCCTGGGCTATGCGGCCGCGCAGCATGGTCTCCACGATCTTCATGAAGCGCTGTGCTGTCGAGGCGCCCACGATGAACGGGTTCTCGCGGCCGTTCGGCGCGCTGCGCAGCTCCTCCATGCGCTCGAGGCCGTAGTCGGCGAAGGCGTGATTGCTCAGCTCGATGTCGACGCCGGCATGCTTGGTGCGGGAGGCGAAGGTGAGGGCGGAGGCGAGGTAGGTCTCCTTGCTCGCGGTGGCCGCGGGCGGGTTGGTCCCGCCCCACAGCATCGCGGTGTGGGTGCGGCCCCGCAGTTGGGCCGGGAAGATCGGCGAGACGGTGCCGGGGGTGTGGCCCGGTGTGTGGTTGAGGGTCACGGTGGTGCCGCCCAGCGTCAGCTTCTGGCCGTCGGTGATGTCCAGGTCGCGGGTGGGGGCGTTGGCCGGGGAGGTAGAGGCGAGGAGGTCCCAGTCGGCCGGAGCCATCATGACCCGGGCGCCGTACTGGTCGGCCAGGTACTGGGCGCCGCCGAAGTGGTCGCCGTGGCCGTGGGTGACCACGATGTACCTGATCGTCGACGGGTCGGCCCTCAGGCTGCGCAGTCCGGAGACGATGTACTGCTCTGCCTCGTCCGGGTTGTCGAGGGCGTCGATGAGGATGATGCCCCGTGGGGTGAGGATCGCCGTGGCGGAGACGAAACCGACGCTGAGCACGGCGACGTTGTCGAAGATCCGCAAGGGTGCGGGAGCGGGGGGCCTCGGCGGGGTGTAGCCGGCGGTGAGCGCGCTGACGATGCTCGTGAGGACGGGGTTGTCTCCGGCCAGTTCGGCGGCGTGGTCGAAGTAGTCCTGTGCGGTCGGGTCCGCGGGCGCCGAGGTCTCGGCGAAGGCGCGCTCGGGAAGCAGCGACGCCGCGCCGGCGGTGGCCGCTGCAGCGGCGCCGAGCTGCCAGAAGCGGCGGCGCGTCAGGGCTCCGTGTGGGCGTCCTTGGGGCGATGCCGGGCGGGTGGGCTCGGTTTGCGGCTCGTTCATGCGGGGCTCCATGAGGTGGAGGGGGGAGGGATGGGGTGGGTGGTGTCGTCCGGTGTGACCGGCTGTCCGTCGCCGGTGTCGCTGCGTCGCCGGTCCGAGGTCCTCAGGCGGTCACGACTGCCTGCTCGTCCTTCTCGCCGGCCTCGGCTTCGCTGAGCGGCACGTCCTGGCGCTCCTTAAGCACGAAGGTGACGGCGAGTCCGATCACCGTCACCGCCGCGAGGTAGACGGCGACGGAGTAAACGGTGCCGGTGCCGGACTGCAGGGTCTCGGCGATCATGGGGGCGAAGGCGCCGCCGAGGACAGCTCCGATGGCGTACGACAGGGCCGCACCGCTGTACCGGACGGCGGTGGGGAACAGCTCCGAGAACAGGGCGGCCTGCGGCCCGTAGGTGAGCCCCAGGCCAACGCTGTAGAGGACGAGCGCCACCACGACGAGACCGGTGTTCGCCGTGTTCAGCAGGGCGAAGAACGGGAACATCCAGGCGAGTTGGATGACGAAGCCGATTCGGTAGACGCGTAGGCGGCCGAACCGGTCGGACAACCGGCCGCCCGCGAGGGTGCTGGCCAGCCAGCCGACCGCGGCGACCATGACGCAGATGAGGATCAGCGTCGGGTCCATGCCCAGATGGTTCACGGAGTAGCTCTGGACGTAGCCGCCGGTGGTCATGTAGCCGACGGCGTTGTTGGCGGCGAAGAGCAGGGCGCCGGCCACGACGAGCGGCCAGTGGTTTTTGAACAGCACGGCGATCGGGGCGCGCGACTGGTTCCCGGACTCCTTCAGCTCCCGGTAGACGGGGCTCTCCTCGACCTTGCGCCGGATGACGAACCCGGCGGCGACGAGGACGACGCTGAGCAGGAAGGGGATGCGCCAGCCCCAGGCGAGGAACTGGTCGTCCGTGGTGAGCGCGGTGACGGCCGCCAGGGCGCCGTTGGCCAGTAGCAGGCCGAGCGGTGCGCCGAGCTGGGGGTAGGAGCCGAACCTCCCGCGCTGTCCCGGCGGTGCGTGCTCCACGGAGATCAGCGCGGCGCCGCCCCATTCGCCGCCTGCGGACAGGCCCTGGAGGATGCGCAGGAGGACGAGGATGACCGGGGCGCTCATGCCGATGGAGGCGGACGACGGCACGAGGCCGATCAGGGTGGTGGAGACGCCCATGAGCAGCAGGGTGGCGATGAGCATCGCGCGGCGGCCGAGCCGGTCTCCGAGGTGGCCGGCGAGTGCGGCTCCGACCGGTCGGAAGAAGAAGCTGATGCCTATGGTCGCGAAGGAGATGACCAGCGAGTCCTCGCCGAGCCCGTCGAAGAACTCGCTGCTGAACACCAGTCCGGTGCACAGGGCGTAGATGAAGAAGTCGTACCACTCGATCGTGGTGCCCGCCATGGCGGCGAGCGCGACCGTGCGGTGCTGACTCCGGTTGCCGGATGTCTGAGCGGATGGGGACATGGGGAGTCCGATCGTCGTCGGGTCGTCGTTGGCCCGGGAAGGGGACGGGGTGCCGTGCTGTCAGACGGCGTAGTCGGGGGCGATGCGGTCGATCCTGCGGCGCAGGGCGTCGAACAGGGTCCGGCCGGCCTGTGTGCGGTCGCCCATCTGGAAGGACTCCTTGGTCGAGCGCACCGCCGCCTCGCGGCTGACCGGGGTCAGCGGCTGTCCGGAGTGCTGGGCGGTGAGCTGGATCTCACAGGCCCGTTGGAGAGTCCACAGGGCGGCGAAGGCGGCGGGCACGGTCGGTCCCGCCGCCAGCAGACCGTGGTTGCGCAGGATCATCAGGTCGCGGTCGCCGAGGTCGGCCACCAGCCGTGGCTTCTCCTCGGGGTCGACGGTGATGCCCTCGAAGTCGTGGTAGGCGACCATGTCGTGCAGTTGGGCGGCGTAGAAGTTGTCGGGGTCGAGACCGTCCCGCAGGCAGGCGACTCCGGTGCCCGCGGTGGTGTGGGTGTGCATGATGCAGTGCGCGTCGGGCCGGTTGGCGTGGATCACCGAGTGGATCAGCAATCCCGCCTCGTTGACGGGCCAGTCCGAGTCCGACAGGACGTTGCCGTCGAGGTCGATCTTCACCAGGTTCGAGGCGGTCACCTCGTCGTACATCAGACCGAACGGGTTGATCAGCAGGTGTCCCTCCTCGCCGGGCACCCGGACGGTGATGTGGTTGAAGACCATCTCCACCCAACCGAGGTGGTGGAAGACGCGGTAGCAGGCGGCGAGTTCGAGCCGCGCCTGCCACTCCGCATCACTCATGTACGCCGGTTTCGCCGTGCTCGTCGGGGTGTCCAGAACGGTCACTGCCGTGCTCCTTGATTGCTGCGTGGGCATCGCCGGTATCGGGCGACGGCCTCGGTGTGCAGGAGCATGGGTGCGCGACCGCTCGCGAGCCAATGTCGGGTTCGACAGTGAATCCGGTGGAGCGGTGGCGGATACGACATCAGCCCCTCGCCGGTGGCTCCGACAGGCCGGTCAGGGCCGTCAGTTCCAGCGTCAGCAGAAGGCGCCGTGTCGGATCGGCGAGCGCTACGTCGAAGAGTTCCTCGGCCCGGCGCAACCGCAGCCGCAACGTGTTCTGGTGAATGTGCAACTCGCCGCTGGCCGCGGCGACATCGCCGAAATGCCGGAGATAGGTGAGCAGCGTGGCGCAGTAGTCGGTGCTGTGTTCGGCGTCGTGTGCCCGCAGGCGTTCGGCGTTGCCGGTGCGCAGTTCGGCGTCCTCGCGTACGGCGCCGACGAGCCGCCGTAGGACCAGTTCCGGACGCAGGTCCTCGGCGTGGTACGCGCCAGGCCCGGCCCGCCGCTCCCGGAGGTGGTCGAGCGCGGCGTCGATGTCGCGGCGCGCCGCGAGCAGGGCGGAAGTCGTTTCGACCGTGGGGGAGTCGACTGCCGTGAACGACCGGTGCAAGCTGTGCCGAGCCCGGTCCAAGAGGTGGTCCAGCAGGACACCAGTGGACACGGTGCCGGAACCGGCAGCCGGCAGCAGAACGTACACGCGGTCCCCGAGCAGGGCTGCCGCCGGTTCGTACCCGAGGGAGCGCCCGTCGAGGACGGCCAGGTCCAGCGCCCGAAGCAGAGCCGCGCGGCGGCGGGCCGCGGTGCCGGCTTCCCATGACTCCTCGTCGGCGCGCTCCTGTGCCGCCTCGGCCAGCCCGACCAGCACGGCGGGAAGGCGGACACCGCCGGGCGGGTCGCCCTGCCCCGACCGGCCCTCCAGCGCGTGACGCAGGGCGCGGTCGCGGCTCTCCTGCTCGGCGTCGACCTGACGGCGCAGCGCCAGCATGTGCAGTGCCGCGACTCGGGCCGCCTCCTGCAAGGCGGGCCCACAGCCGGCGGCCGCAGCCTCGTCGGGGAACGCGACCCAGAGGGAACCGAGTACGTCCTCGCCCGCCCTGATGACCACGGCCGTGCGCGGCAGATCGCCGGGCCGGTGCTGGCGGACGACCGTGTCGCTCACCCACACCTCCCGGTTCAGGTGATCGGCGAGCGCGTCCTCCGGCACCCGCCTGCCCAGGATCCCGCGCCGCCGGGTCTCGTCGATGGGCTGGTCGGGCAGGTTCGAGTAGGCGACCACCACCTGCTGGGTATCCATGATCGCGACTGCGCCGCCGACGATTCCGGCGACCGCGTTGGCCAGGGAGAACAGGTCGCCGCCCGTGGTCCCACCGCCGCCCGGTTCTGTGACCGCCCGGCGTGCGGCCAGGATCGTCGTGACCAGGCGCTGCACCCGCGTCCACGGCACCCGCGGATCGACGGCCAGGACGGGGACTCCGGTCGTGGCGACCTGCGCCGACACCTCCGGTGGCGGCGGAGTGGGGCACTTGACGGCGAGTGCGCAGGACCGGTCCGCCGCCGTCCGAAGCGCGGCGCCCAACGCGTCGCGGTCGGCGATGTCCAGGCCGACCCCGAGCAACAGGTGTCCGGGCGCGGTGGTCGCAAGCGCCTCCGGGTGATCCAGCAACTCGGCGCCGGTGACGCGCCACTCCGCCGCGGCGCCGTCGGACAGCAGGCTGATGACACCGCCTCGCAGGGCCTCGACGAGCTGCTCGAGGGGCATCGCGGTCATGCCGACCTCCGTTTCAAAGGGATGTCGGAATCTACATCACGCAAGGTCCGTGAGTGGAGGAACCGACATTGTTGCGGGCCGTCAGGCGGCGCATGCTCGCTGCGAACGGTCACACCAGCCCACGACCACACCCGAAAAGGAGGTGCGACGGCGTTGTCGCATCCACCCGCATCTCCGCCGCGCAGCCGGCCACCGCGGATCACCGTCGTGGGCCCGGGCGCCGTCGGCGCCACCCTCGCCGGGGCGTTCGCCGCCGCGGGCGCCGAGGTCTGTCTGCTCGGACGGCCGGGCCCGCACCTCGACGCGATCGCCGCGCAAGGACTCCTGCTGCGCGGCGGGGAGACGGAAGACGGCCCGTCAGCGGGAGCCGAGGTCCGTCACCACTTCCCCACCGCACACGACGCCGCGCGGCTCCCCGTCCCGGACCTGGCCGTCGTCTGCGTCAAGAGCCAGTACCTGCTTCCGGCCGCCCGCAGTATCCGCACCTGGGTCGAGCACGGCTCGGACGTGCTGGTCGTGGCCAACGGAGTGCCCTGGTGGCTGCTGTCCGCCGTCGAGCACACCGGGCAGGATCCCGTACTGAGGTCGGTCGACCCCGACGGGCAACTGCTGCGGCTCCTGCCCGCCGAGCGGGTCATGCACGGAGTGGCGCACTTCAGCAGCGCGGTCGACGGACCGGGCCGGGTGACACATGTCAGCGGTACCCGTCTGATCATCGGCGATCCGCTGGGCGGCGTCTCCCAGCGCGTCACACAGTGCGCCGAAGCCCTGTCCACGGGCCCCGTCCGCCCCGAACCCAGCACCGACATCCGCCGGGACATCTGGGAGAAGCTCCTGGGCAACGTCAACCTCAACCCCGTCAGCGCGCTCACCGGCGCCACTGTCCTGGACATCCTCGACGACCCGGACGTACGGCAGGTGTGTGCCGCCATGTTCGACGAGACGGCGGCCGTCGGTGCCGCTCTCGGCATCGAGAGCGCCATGACGGCCGACGACCGGCTCGACATCGCCCGCAAGCTCGGCGCGTTCCGCACCTCGATGTTGCAGGACGCGGACCGCGGCCGGCCCCTCGAACTCGACGCCCTCATCGGTGCCGTACGCGAACTCGCGCGCCGCACGGGTGTCCCGTCCCCCTCCCTTGACGCGGTGCACGGACTGCTCGTGCTCCGCGAGCGCGTCTGCGGCAGCGACGCGACGGCCGGCAGCTGAAGGAGCCCCGGTGCCACACCCTCTGGGGAACCCCCCAACGAAGATCATCGCTGTCCACCTCAACTTCCGCAGCCGCGCTGAGGAGCGCGGCCGGACCCCCGCCCACCCCTCCTATTTCCTCAAGCCGCCGTCGTCGCTGGCCGGCACCCAGGAGCCGATCATCAGGCCGCGAGGCTGCCGACTGATGGGCTTCGAAGGCGAGATCGCCCTCGTCATCGGCTCGCGGGCCCAACAGGTGCGGCCGGAGGACGGCTGGCGCCATGTGCGCTGGGTGACCGCCGCCAATGACGCGGGCGTGTACGACCTGCGCCACGCCGACCGCGGCTCCAACCTGCGCTCCAAAGGCGCTGACGGCTTCACCCCGATCGGCCCACGGCTGCTGGACGCCACCGAACTCGACCCCGCCGGACTGCGGTTGAGGACATGGGTGAACGGCGAGCTGGTCCAGGACGACACGACCGACACCCTCCTCTTCCCCTTCGGTGAGCTGATCGCGGACCTGTCCCGACTGGTCACCCTGGAACCCGGCGATGTGATCCTCACCGGCACACCGGCCGGCGCGTCGGTGGCCGAACCGGGCGACGTGGTCGAAGTCGAGGTCGGCGACGGCCGATTGAGCACCGGAGTGCTGCGCAACCCGATCGCAGACGCCGATCACGACCTGGAGCCGTGGGGCGCGCAGCCCAGGACCGACCGGGCCGAGGAGGAATCCGCATACGGGGCCGGACACGTGCCCCAGCCGCTGCTGGCCGACGACCTTGCCGACGGACTTCGCTCGGTGGCCGTGGCGACGCTGAGCGCACAGATGCGCTCGCGCGGTCTGCCGCACATGTCGATCGACGGCGTACGGCCGGTCGGCGGCACGGCGATGGTGGGCGTGGCCCACACGCTGCGCTATCTGCCGCTGCGCGAGGATCTGTTCAAGCGGTACGGCACGGGCATGAACGCCCAGAAGCGGGCGATCGAGGAGCTGCGCCCCGGACACGTCCTGGTCATGGACGCCCGGCGGGACCCGACCGCCGGCACGCTCGGCGACATCCTCGCGCTGAGAGCGGCCAAGCGGGGCGCGGCCGGTGTCGTCACCGACGGCGCCGTACGCGACGCCGCCGCCATCGCCGGCCTGGGCCTGCCCGTCTACGCGGCAGGCAGACACCCCTCCGTCCTCGGTCGCCGGCACGTCCCCTGGGACACCGGGGTGCCCATCGCCTGCGGCGGGGCCCTGGTCCAGCCCGGCGACCTGATCGTCGGCGACGCCGACGGCGTGGTCGTCGTACCGCCCGACCTCGCCGGGGAACTGATCGCCGACTGCCGCGAACAGGAACGGCAGGAGCGCTTCATCACCAAGCAGGTCGCCGCGGGGGAAAGCGTCGCCGGCCTGTATCCGCTGGGTGCGGCCTGGCGGGACGCCTACGAGAACTGGTGCAAGGGAGAAACACAGTGAAGTTCCGCAGCGACCCGTCGGCCATCCGCGGGTCCATCGCCCCCGTCGTCACACCGTTCACCGCGGACGGTGCCGTCGACCACGACAGCCTGCGTGACCTGATCAGCTTCCAGCTGGAGTCCGGCTCGCACGGCATCTCGCTCGGAGGATCGACCGGCGAGCCGAGCGCGCAGAGCGTCACCGAGCGGATCGCCGCGATGCGCACGGCGGTCGAGGAGATCGGCGACCGGGTGCCCTTCCTGCCCGGCACCGGCTCCCACAAGCTCGACGAGACCATGGAACTCACCGCAGCCGCCCAGGAGTTGGGCGCGGACGCGGCCCTGGTCATCACGCCGTACTACGCGCGGCCCACGCAGGAGGCCCTCTACGAGTGGTACGCGAGGGTGGCCCGGGAGTTCCCGGACCTGCCGATCGTCGCCTACAACGTGCCCTCGCGCACCGCCGTCGACATCGCACCGGAGACGGTCAAGCGGCTGTTCACCGACTTCGACAACTTCGTCGGCGTGAAGGAGACCACGAAGGACTTCGAGCACTTCTCCCGCGTGCTCCACGCCTGCGGACGCTCGCTGCTGGTGTGGTCGGGCATCGAGCTGCTCTGCCTGCCGCTGATGGCACTCGGCGGCGCGGGCTTCGTGTCGGCCGTCGCCAATCTCGCGCCCGGCGCGGTGGCACGCATGTACGAGCTGTGGGAGGCCGGCGAGTTCGATGCGGCCCGTGACCTGCACTACCGCCTGCACCCGCTGGTCGACCTGCTGTTCGTCGAGACCAACCCGGCCCCCGCCAAATGGGTCCTCGCCCAGCAGGGCCGCATCGCCTCCGCTCACGTCCGCCCGCCGTTGACGACGCCCACCGAGGCGGGCCTGGCGAAGATCCGCGCGCTGCTCTCCGAGGGCGGCGACCTCACCGCACAGATCGGAGCCTGACCATGAGCATCGAGAACCTGCCGCCCGTCATCCAGCACTGGATCGGCGGTGAGTTGGTCGACAGCGCCGACGGGCGGACGTTCCCCGTGGCGGATCCGGTGACCAACACGCCGTACGCCAAGGCCGCGGCCGGCGGTCCGGCCGACGTCGAACGGGCGGTGGCCGCAGCCAGGTCCGCCTTCCCCGCCTGGTCGTCCCTCGGCAACCGGGAGCGTGCCGACGTTCTGGTCAGGATCGCGGACGCCGTCGAGGCTCGTCATGACCGGCTCGCCGCGTTAGAGTCGTACGACTCCGGGCTCCCGATCACGCAGGCCCGCGGCCAGGCGCGGCGGGCCGCCGAGAACTTCCGCTACTTCGCGGATGTCATCGTGGCCCTCGGCGAGGAGGCGTTCCGGCAGGGCGACGACCAGTTCAGTTATGTGGTGCGCACACCGGTGGGAGTCGCCGGGCTGATCACTCCCTGGAACACCCCCTTCATGCTGGAGAGTTGGAAGCTGGCACCCGCGCTGGCGTCCGGCTGCACGCTGATCCTCAAGCCGGCCGAGTGGACCCCCCTCTCCGCGTCGCTGTGGCCGGAGATCTTCGAAGAGGCAGGCGTACCCGCCGGGGTGGTGAACATCGTGCACGGCATCGGCGAGGAGGCGGGCCAGGCACTGGTCGACCACCCGGACGTGCCGCTGATCTCCTTCACCGGCTCCTCCGACACAGGCCGGCACATCATCCGGTCCACCGCCGAGCACCTGAAGACGGTGTCGATGGAGCTGGGCGGCAAGTCCCCGGCCGTCGTCTTCGCCGACGCCGACCTCGAAGCCGCCCTGGACTCGGTCGTCTTCGGGGTGTTCTCCCTCAACGGGGAGCGTTGCACGGCCGGTTCACGCGTCCTCGTGGAGCGCCCGGTGTACGAGGAGTTCACCCGCCGTCTGGCGGAGCGGGCGGACGCCGTCCGCGTCGGGCCGCCCTCCGACCCGGCCACCGAGGTGGGCGCGCTGGTGCACCCCGAGCACTACGAACGCGTCCTGAACTATGTCGAGATCGGCAAGAAGGAGGCCCGCCTCGTCGCCGGCGGCACCCGGCCCGCGCACCTCGCCGACGGCAACTACCTCCAGCCGACCGTCTTCGCCGACGTCCCCCGTGACGCCCGTATCTTCCAGGAGGAGATCTTCGGCCCCGTCGTCGCCGTCGCCCCCTTCGACGACGAATCCGAGGCCGTCGAACTCGCCAACGCCACCCGGTTCGGCCTCGCCGCCTACATCTGGACGTCGAACCTCAAGCGCGGCCACCGCATCGCCCACGCCGTCGAGTCCGGCATGATCTGGATCAACTCCCACAACGTCCGCGACCTGCGCACACCCTTCGGCGGCGTCAAGGCGTCCGGCGTGGGCCGGGAGGGCGGCGCCCACTCCGTCGACTTCTACACCGAGTCGAAGATCGTCCACGTCGCACTCGGCGACGTCCACACCCCCCGCTTCGGAGCCGCCTCGTGACCGCGCCGGATGTGATCCGCTCCGCCTACGCCCAGCTGGCCGTCACCGACCTCGCTGCCTCCCGCTGGTTCTGGGTCGACATGCTCGGTTTCCACGTCCAGTACGAGGACGCCGGCACCCTGTGCCTGCGCGGCACCGACGAGTTGACCCACCACTCCCTCGTCCTGCGCAGGGGCGAGCTCGCCGCCCTCGACCACATCGCCTACCGGGTCCGCACCCCCGAGGACGTCGACAAGGCGGAGAGGTTCTTCCGCCGACTCGGCCGACCGATGCGGCGCGTGCGGAAGGGCGAGGGCACGCCTGGTGTCGGAGACGCCGTCCGCGTCATCGACCCGCTCGGCTTCCCGGTGGAGTTCTTCCACGACATCGACCGCGCGGAGCGCCTCATCCAGCGCTACGACCTGCGCCACGGCGCCGAGGTGGCCCGCCTGGACCACTTCAACATCTGCACCCCGGATATCCCCGCCGCCTACGCCCACTACAAGTCACTGGGCTTCGGCTGCTCGGAGACGATCGAGGGCGACGAGCACGAGCTGTACGCGGCCTGGATGTACCGCAAACAGACCGTCCACGACGTCGCTTTCACGGGCGGCGCCGGGCCCCGACTGCACCACCTCGGCGTCGCCACCCACGAATCGCACCAAGTCCTGCGCGCCGCCGACCTGTTCGGCTCCCTGCGCCAGGAGCACCACATCGAACGCGGCCCGGGACGGCACGGTGTCTCCAACGCCTTGTACCTCTACCTGCGCGACCCCGACGGCCACCGGGTGGAGATCTACACCTCCGACTACTACACCGGCGACCCCGACCACGAGACCTACCGCTGGAACGTCCACGACGACCGCCGCCGCGACTTCTGGGGCAACGCCGTGATCGAGGCCTGGTACAAGGAAGCCACCCCGGTCCTCGACCTCGAAGGGAGCCCGCAGCCCGTCACCGACGCCGTGCTGGACGAGTCCGCCGTGCAGGTCGGCGCGGACGGCCTCGGCTGACCCACCGACGTGCTGACGTGCGGGTCGATCAAGCACCTCCTCTACGTCACCACGGCCCGCTACGGGGTACAGAACCCGACCGCGGCCTCCGGCGCGGTGCTGAGCGTTCCCGCACCGGTCGCGGGAACACCGGCCTGCTCCTGGCGCGCCCGGCACTGACCCGCTCTCCACACCGCCAGGCGATCAGCGGGGCTCGCGGACCACGGCGACGCCTCCCGGTGGGACGGTGACCGTTCCGGCAACCGGTGTGCCGGTGAGGATTTCGACACCTTCGGCAGGTACGTCGGCCCCCTTTCCGGTGTGGTCGATGAGGAACAGGAAGTCGGCCTCCGCGCCCCGGCGCCGGACGACCTCGATCCCGGCGGGCGCGTCCTGCTCCGGTGTCACGCCGGCCTCCCGGCGGATGCGGTCGAGCAGGGCGGCGAGCGTGTCCGGGTCGGGACGGGTGGCCAGATACCAGGCGGAGCCGTCGCCGTGCCCGTGGCGGGTGACGGCGGGGTGGCCGGCCAGCGGGCCGTCGGCGTGCGAGACCACGGCCTGCGCGCCGGTCAGCCGGATGCGCTCCGACCATAGATCGGCCGTGGCACCAGGCGCCACGTCGCCGGTCAGGCCGGTCGTCTCGCCCGGCAGCAGAGGGAAGAGCTCGTCGGTGACCACGCCGAGGACATCACGGAACGCGCCGGGGTAACCGCCCAGGTACACATGGGCGTTCTCGTCGACCATGCCGCTGTGGAAGCCTACGGCCAGCGTGCCCCCGCGTTCGGCGAACCGGGCGAGGTTGACCGCGGCCGCCTCCGCGACCAGGTACAGCGAGGGTGCCAGGACGAGCTTGTAGCGGTCGAGTCCGGGGTCGTCGGGGCGTACGAAATCGACGGCGACCCCAGCCCCCCACAGGGGGGTGTACCAGTCGCGCACCAGGTCCTGGTAGCGCAGCTCGCCGCTGGGCTGGGAGGGCAGTTCCAGAGCCCAGCGGGCGTCCCAGTCCCACACGATGGCCACCTGCGCCGTGCTGGTGGAGTCCCGCACCTCGGCCAACGCCCGCAGGTCCGCGCCGAGTTGGACGACGTCCCGCCAGATCTGGCTGTCGGTGCCGGCGTGCGGCAGCATTGCCGAGTGCCACTGCTCGGCGCCCGCCTTCGCGGCCCGCCACTGGAAGAACGCGATGCCGTCGGCACCGTGCGCCACGTGCGCGAGCGCATTGCGGCGCATCTCCCCCGGCTGCTTGGCGCGGTTGACGGGCTGCCAGTTGACGGCGCCGGTCGAGTGCTCCATGAGGAACCACGGCCCGCCCGCGAGCGAACGCATCAGATCGCCGTGAAGCGCGATGTCGACCTCGGCCTCCGGGTCGTCGGACAGCAGGTAGTGGTCGTTGGAGAGGATGTCCAACTCCGGAGCCCAACGCCAGTAGTCGAGGGCGTCGATGGTGCGCAGGACCAGGAAGTTGGTGGTCGCGGGGGTGCCCGGGGCGGCCCGGCGCAGTACGTCGCGCTCGGCGGTGCACAGGGAGAGCAGTTCGTCCGAGCAGAAGCGGCGCCAGTCCAGCTGGTGGGTGGGGTTCGGGGGAGCCGCGGTGGTGCGGGGCGGCAGGATCTGGTCCCACGTGTAGTACCACTGGCTCCAGAACGTGGTGCCCCAGGCATGGTTGAGGGCGTCCAGGTCGTCGCCGTAGCGGGCCCGCAGCCAGGTGCGGAAGGCGGCGGCGCTGGTGTCGCAGTAGCAGGCGTCGTTGTGGCAGCCGTACTCGTTGTGCACGTGCCACATGGCGACGGCCGGGTGATCGGCGTAGCGCTCGGCGAGCGCACCGGCGATCCGCAGCGCCGCTCTGCGGTAGGCCGGGCTGCTGGAGCAGAACGTCTGGCGGCTGCCGTACGACAGTTTCCTGCCGTCCCTGTCGACCGGCAGCGCTTCCGGGTACGTGTGGAAGAACCAGGCCGGCGGCGCCGCCGTCGGGGTCGCCAGGTCGGCGGCGATGCCGTTCTCCTGGAGCAGGTCGAGGATCTTGTCCATCCGGGCGAAGTCGTAGACGCCCTCGGCCGGTTCGAGCAGCGCCCAGGAGAAGATGCCGACGCTGACCATGGTCACCCCGGCCTCGCGCATCAGGCGCATGTCCTCGGCCCAGACCTCCTCGGGCCACTGCTCGGGGTTGTAGTCACCCCCGTAGGCGATTCCAGGAATGCGAAGACGGCGTGCGGTACTCACTGGTGATGCTCCGGGAGGGGTGTAGGGGAGGGGCAACTGGGGGTGTATCAGCCCTTGTTGGCGCCCAGCGTGAGGCCGCTGACGAACTGCCGCTGCAGCGCGAAGTACACGATCAGCGTCGGGATCGCGGTCAACAGTGCACCCGCGGCGACCAGGTTGGGGTCGGTGAAGTACTGGCCGGAGAGGTTGTTCAGGGCCGAGGTGATCGGCATGTTGTCGCCGGTGGAGATCAGGACCAGTGCCCAGAAGAAGTCGTTGTAGATCCAGATGGACAGCAACGTGGCCAGGGCCGCCATCGCGGGCTTGCACAGCGGCAGCACGATCTGCCAGTACAGGCGCCAGACGGAGGCGCCGTCGACGAGGGCGGCCTCGGTCAGTTCGTGCGGGAGCGAGCGCATGTAGTTGGCGAGCACGAAGGCACAGAAGCCTGACTGGAACGCCACGTGGATCAGGACCAGGCCCAGCGCGGAGTCGTACAGCTTGCCGCTCATGGTGATGCCGGGCAGGTCGATGAGCAGGTACAGGCGGTACAGAGGGGTGATGATGACCTGCTGTGGCAACAGGTTGCCCGCGGTGAAGACCAGCAGGAGGGCGAGGTTGAGCCGGAAGTCGAAGCGGCTGACGTAGAAGGCGACCATCGAGGACAGCAGCAGTGTGACCAGCACCGCCGGGACCGCGATGAGCAGCGTGTTCCCGAAGTAGTGGAGCATGTCGGACTGCTCGAAGGCGTTGGTGAAGTTGTCGAGGCTCAGTTTGTCGGGCCAGGACACGTAACCCTTCTCGCTGGTTTCGGAGTAGGGCCTCAGTGCTGAGAAGGCGGCCCACAGGAGAGGGGCCAGCCAGGCCAGGGCCGTCACGACCAGGAAGGTGTGCAGCAGGACGCGGGCGGGGCGGACGGGGGTGCGCTGCTTGGCGCCGAGCGCCACCGTGGGGGTGCTCATGCGCTGCGCTCCTTGCGGAAGGTCGAGATCAGGTAGGGGATGATCACGACGAGGGAGATCACCAGCAGGACGACGGCGATCGCGGAGCCGTAGCCGATGCGGCTGGACTCGCCGATGATGTTGTTGGTGATCAGGATCGAGAGCAGTTCGGTGCCCTGGGCGCCCTTGTTGAAGACGAAGACGAGGTCGAAGGCGCGCAGCGCCTCGATGATGGTGACGACCAGGACCACGGTGTTGGTGGGGCGCAGGGTCGGGAAGATGACGTTCTTGAACGTCTGCCACTCGTTCGCGCCGTCCAGCGAGGACGCCTCCCTGAGGGAGGGGTCGACGCCCTTGAGACCGGCCAGGTAGAGGATCATCATGTAGCCGGTGTGCCGCCAGCAGGCGGCCACCAGAATGGCCCACAGGTTGAGGTGCGGGTCGCCGATCCAGTCGATGTAGTGGCCGGGCTTGTTGGCCCCGATGAGGCTGTTGATCAGGCCGGTGTCGGGGTTGTAGACCAGCTGCCACACGAACCCGGTCACGGCCAGCGAGACCACGACCGGCAGGAAGAGGGCGGTCTGGTAGACCCGGCTGAAGCGGATCTTCTTGTCCAGCTGGACGGCGAGGAACAGGCCGAACGGCGTCGGGACCAGGATCAGGACGACGAACCAGATGACGTTGTGCTGGACGGCGGGCCAGAACTGCGGGTTGTCACCGAACAGTTGCTGGAAGTTGTCCAGCCCCACCCACTTGATGGAATCGAAGCCGATGCCGTCCCAGCTGGTGAAGGCCAGGGCGATCGAGGCGAGGGCGGTGACCCAGACGAGTGCCACGTGCAGGATGGTGGGCACGCCGGCCATCAGGCCGAGCGTGATCCGGTCACGGCGGGTCAACAGGCGCCGGTGGCCCTGCGGAACCCGCTTCTTCGGAGATGCGGGGCCCGGAGGCAGCACCGCGGCCGCCTCCGGGGTCTTCGTGGTCGTTTCGGAGCTCATGGTGTCGGTGCTCATCCGCTTCAGAAGGGGGATCGGTCTCAGCCGGACGCGAAGATCGTCTTCTTCTGGCGCTCGATCGAGGACAGCAGGCTGTCGATCCCCTTGGGGTCGCGGACGAACTTCTGCAGCGCGGGCTGCATCACCGTCGAGGTGAAGTCCGGCCGGCTGTCGCGGTCCATGAACTGGGTGAGATGCTTCGCGCCGCTGATCATCTCGTAGCCCTTCTTCTGAAGGGTGCTGTAGCCGGAGGTGTCGGCCTTCGTGGAGGCGGCGATAAGGCTCGGGTCGGCCTTGAGGTAGATCTCCTCGGCCTGGGCCGTGCCCAGGAATTCGAGCAGTTTGACGGAGCCGGCGTGGTTCTTGGGCTTCTTGCTGAGCATGATGCCGTCGGTCGGCGCCTCGACGGTGTCCTGCCCGTACGCCGGGTCGATCTCGGGGAAGGCGAAGAAGTCGAGGTCGTCCAGGTCGGCCTTGTTGCTGAACTGCTGGGCCACGAACATGCCGAGCATGTACATCCCGGCCTTCTTCGCCACCAGCGTCTGGGCGGCGTCCTGCCAGGTACGGCCGACCGCGCCCTCCTGGTGGTAGGGGAGGGTCTCGGCCCAGGTGTCGAAGACCTTGCGGACCTTCGCGTCGGTCCACGATGCCTTGCCCGCCATCAGTTCGACGTGGAAGTCGTAGCCGTTGAGGCGGAAGTTGATCTGGTCGAAGGAGCCCATCGCCGGCCAGGCGTCCTTGTCGCCGAATGCGATCGGGACGAGGCCGTCCTTCTTCATCTGCTTGCACAGGGCGACGTATGCGTCCCACGTGGTTGGGACCTCGTAGCCGTACTTCTGGAAGACGCTCTTGCGGTAGAAGACCGCCCACGGCGATGTGGTCAGCGGCACCAGGTAGTACTTGCCGTCCTGACCCTTGCTCAGGTCGTGCATCGCCGACGGGAAGTTGCCCCCGATCGTCTTCCACACGTCGTCGATCGGGGAAGCGAGACCCTTGGCCGCGAAGAACTGCATCCGGTAGCCGGCGAACCACTGGAACACGTCGTCCGGCGTGCCCTGCAGATAGGTGTTGATCTGCTCCTGGAACGTGTTGTGGTCCTTGGTGTTGATGTCGACCGCGATCCCGGACTGCTTCGTGAAGGCCGCGTAGACGTCGCCGTATCCCTTCTTCGGGACGGCGTCGGACGCGTTGGAGCCCACGGTGACGGTCTTGGTGTCCGACGAGGCGGAACTGCCGGCGCAGGCGCTCAGCAGGGGGATGCCGGTACCCAGTACCGCGGCTCCGCCGAGTCCGCGGAGCACGGTGCGGCGGCTGGTTCCGGACATGGGCTGACCGGGGGAGGAACGGTGCATTTCGGCTCCTACAGGGCTGGCGGTACCCCGGTATGGCACGTCAGCCGGACGGGGGTATGACGGAGGGCGGGTCGTCGAGGGACCGTTTGGAGGTCGGTCGCGAGCCGGAATCCAACACGATCGAACAAACACGATCGTCGGACGCCAGGAAGCGTGAACGCTGTGTGGACTCGCTGTCAAGACTTTCCGTCCGGTAATCCATGACGGGGCGGCTCCGGCCGTAAGTCCCATCTGCCGGCAGCCGGGCGGGGCGGACGGGGCCGACATGGCTGGGCATCGAACCGTCCCGGGCTCCCCAATTGGCGATTGAGCTGCAGGATTGCCTCGCGGTCACGCCTTCCTCGGACGGCTCGAGCGCCTCGCTCCGCCGGCCCGCAGGCCTCGATGCCGTCCCGTCGGAAGCAAGCGACGTTGCGTGAACCCTTGACGTGCGCCAGGCGGATGCGTACACATTGACCGCGCGGTCAGACCGCGCGGTCACGTAATTTGACCCCGTTCGATGAAGAACGCACGGCCATGGGAGACGTCATGACAACTGGGCTGGAGCGCGGTGCGGGCTCCTCCGCGCCGCGCAGTGAGGACGTGGCCAGGCTGGCCGGCGTCTCACGCAAGACGGTCTCCCGCGTCCTCAACAACGAGCCGTACGTCTCCGAGGAGTCCCGCCGACGCGTCCTGGCGGCCGCCGAGGAACTCGGCTACCGCCTGAACCACGCGGCCAGGGCACTGGCCTCCGGCCGTACCCGGTCCATCGGTGTGGTCGCGCTGGCAACCGCCGGGTACGGAACTGCCTCCCTGCTCGTGGGCATCGAACAGGCCGTACGGGACGCCGGCTACGCGCTGCGCGTGGTCAACACCCCGGACGGCGACCCGCGAAGCATCGCCGCCGCACTGGAATCGCTCCTGGAGCAGGGCGTGGACGGCATCGTCGTCTCCGTACCCGTCGTCGAGGGCGAAGTCCCGCTCGGCGTCGACGTGCCGGTCCTCTTCGTCGGAGCCCCACCCGCCTTCAGCGCCACCCGGACACTGACCGTCGGCGTGGGCGCCCACGAGCTGGCACGCGCGGCCACGGAACATCTGCTGGACCTGGGGCATGCGACCGTCCATCACCTCGCGGGGCCGCGGCGGTGGTACGCCACCAAGGACCGTATCGAGGGATGGCAGGCCGCGCTGGCGGACCGGGGCGCGCACGAGCCCCCCGTACTGAACGGCGACTGGTCGGCGGCCTCCGGGTATGCCGCGGGCCTCGGGCTGGCCTCGGACCGATCGGTGACCGCGGTGTTCGCCGCGGGTGACGAGATGGCCATCGGCCTCATTCACGGCCTGCGGGAAAGCGGTCGCCGGGTGCCGGAAGACGTCAGCGTCGTCGGTTTCGACGGCAACCCCGTCTTCGCCTACGTCTCCCCGCCTCTGACCACCGTCCGTCAGCCTTTCGAGGCCGCGTCGAGCGAAGGAATCCGGCTTCTCCTCCACGCCATCGAGAAGCCCGACACCGAACTGCCGCCCGCGAACGACCCACCCGTCGAACTCGTCGTCCGCGGCTCGACAGCACCGCCGCCCTCCCTCTGACCCACCCCACCCCCTCGTGCCACTGCCCCGGCACACCCACCCGCTGGGGCACCCCATCTCCGCCCTTCCGCGCTTGTCGCGCCGCGCCCCCGCGCCCCCCGCGCCCGCGTGCCGCGCCCGGCGGTGTCGCCCGGCTGTCCCCGGGCCAGGCGCCCAACAAACCCCGCCGCGTCACTCCGAGCCGGCGGACACCGAAACACACCTTCCCCTTCCCCTGGGAGCCGCAATGTCCCTTGCCCGCACAGGCGCCAGACCCGGCGCCGCTCCGCGTTCCCGTCCCGTCTCCTTCGTCACCCTGGCCTTCATCCTGCTCGTCTCGGTGCTGACCATGGTCGTACCCGCCGGCCGGGCGGACGCCCTGGCGCGTCCCTCGCAGACGATGTACACCCCGCCGTCGGGCGCACCCTCGCCCGGATCGCTCTACCCACGGGCGATGCGGATGCAGCACAACGGCTCCGCCAACGGCACCATCCTCGCGACGTTCGAGCAGTACACCACCGGCACGCCAGTCCTGCCGATCTACCGCAGTACGGACAACGGCAACTCCTGGTCGAAGATCTCCGAGGTCGCCGACACGCAGAACGGCTGGGGCATGCGCTGGGAGCCCGAGCTGTTCGAACTGCCCGCGGCGGTGGGCGACTTCCCGGCCGGGACCATCCTGGCCGCCGGCGCCTCGGTTCCCTCCGACCGCTCGGCCATCAAGATCGATGTCTACGCCAGCACCGACCGCGGACAGACCTGGACCTTCGCCGGCAACATCGCGACCGGCGGTCCGGCGTTCGACGCGAACGGCAACACTCCCGTGTGGGAGCCGTTCTTCCTCTACGCCAACGGCAAGCTGATCGTCTACTACTCCGACCAGCGTGACCCCGCCCACGGTCAGAAGGTCGTGCACCAGGTCACCACGGACCTGCACACCTGGGGTCCGGTCGTGGATGACGTGGCGATGCCCACCTACAGCCAGCGCCCGGGCATGCCCACCGTCGCGAAGCTGCCCAACGGCAACTACGTCATGACGTACGAATACGGCGGCTCGCCCTCGGGCAACTTCGCCGTCTACTACAAGATCTCCGCCGACCCGGAGGCCTTCAACTCCGTCACGGGCATTCCCCTGCAGGCGACGGACGGCACGATACCCACCAGTACGCCGTACATCACGTGGCTGCCCACGGGCGGTCCGAACGGCACGCTGGTCGTCAGTGCCTACAGCACCAGTGACCTGTTCCTGAACACCCAGAACGGCGCAGCGAACACCTGGACGCGCATCAGCTCCAACGTCGCCGGCGGCTACAGCCGCGGCATGGTGCCCCTGTCCGACGGCCACAGCCTGCTCGTGCTCAGTGGCGGCAGCGGCGGCCCCAACCTCTCCAACCCCGTCACCTACAGCACCATCGACCTGGGCGGCGGCATCTCGGACGGTGCCACCTACACCGTGTCGAACGCGGGCAGCAACCTCCAGCTGAGCATCTCGGGCGGCTCCGCCACCAACGGCACGAACGCCACCCAGCAGAACGCCGACAACGCCACCGACCAGCAGTGGCGCTTCATACAGCAGAGCTCCGGCTACTTCAAGATCCTCAACGTCGCCAGCGGCAAGGTCCTCGGCGTGGAGAACCAGTCCACCGCCGACGGAGCGAAGATCCTCCAGTGGGACGACAACGGCACCCTGGACCACGAGTGGGCCGTCGCCCCGAACCCGGCCGGCGGCTACAGCCTCACCAACCGCGTGACCGGCAAGTACCTGGAGATCCCGAACGCCTCCACCGCCACCGGGACTGCCGCCGGCCAGTGGAGCGCCACCAGCTGCGCCTGCCAGCGCTGGAACGTCACCCAGACCGCTCTGCCGGCGCTGGGCACCGGGCAGTACGTCCTCGTCAACAAGAACAGCGGGAAGTACCTGGACATCCCGCAGGGCTCGACCGCCACCAACACGGCAGTCCAGCAGTGGCAGAACTCGGCCTGCTTCTGCCAGCTGTACACCTTCCAGTCCGCCGGCGGCGGAGCCTGGACCATCAAGAACGCCAACAGCAACCTGAACCTGGACATCCGTAGCGGCTCCACCACCGCCGGAGCCGCCGTCGTCCAGAACACGCCGTCCACCGCGAACTCGCAGAAGTGGACCCTCACCGAAGCGGGCAACGGCTACTACAAACTCAAGAACGTCGGCAGCGGTTTCAACGCCGCCGTCGCCCAGTCCTCCACCGCCAACGGCGCGGCAGTCGTGCAGTGGAACGACCTGAACATCGACGACCAGCTCTGGAAGATCGTCCGCATCAACTGAACGGCTTGACGAAGGGCCTCCTGCCGACTCGGGATCGCGATGCGAACCGAGTAGCAGGGGGCCCTGATGGCGGGCCTGAACCCCGCCCGCGCGCCATGAGAGCCGGTGGGCGCTACTGCCTGGTTCGGCGACAGGGCGGGCTGATTCCGTTGCGCCGGCCGTCCCCTACGTGATCGGTACGGTGGTGCCGGGACGACGAGAGGGGCGGCGCGGCCGTGAGGCGATCCCGCACTCGTATCGCCAGGCTCCCCTTCGGAAACGCCGCCCGGGCCACCACCACCGTCTGTTCCGGGATCTCCGGCAACCCCACCGGCCGCATCGACATCCGTACCGCCTCCAGGACCGCACGACAGGAAGGCGACCCCGCCAACGATCATCGCCGACCCGGCCTTACCCCCGCAGCGAATTGCGCACCAGAGTCACCGGTGGGATCAAAACTGGGACCACAGTGTCGTGCATGGCTGGAGGATCGGTGATGCAGGCAGTCGGAGGGCCGAAGCGGCAGCAGCGCAACGGGCCGCGAGGTCGGCCGCGACCAGGACGAACGTGCCGATCAACGCCGAGCACACCAGCGGTAGTTGGGGCGTCCGGGCCAGCCTCCGGCAAGGTGATCGGGCAGGAGACGTCGTCGTTGTCGGCGTGCAGGCGGACGGTGAGCTGGGTGATTTCGTACGGGCGTCGTTGCTGCTGCGCGGGGCATCGGCGAGATGAGCGGCCAGGCAGGGGAGAGCGTCGAGAAGCTCCGCGAGGCTGTCGGCTGTCGGGGGCGTGGCGGTACCGAGAGTTCGGAGCGCACTGCAAGCCGCCCTGACCGGCATCGCCCGCTTTCCGGCCTGCGCTTGGCTTGAGGCTTATGGTTCGTAGTCGAACATGACCTCGAACTTGCTGAAGTTTTCGGCTGGCTGCCGGACGTGAGAGCGGCCTTCGCCTGATCCTGTGCTCCGTCACAGAGGCACTTGACCAGCGCGAAGGTCGTAGCCATGAGTCTGCTGCAGCGGGATGTCCCGCAGGATGCGTTTGCTGAACTGTCATGCTTCCAGATGGAGTTCTATGCCTGCCTGACCCAGCGCCCCGACGCCTTGTGCGAGCTGAGTGACGCCCTGCTCTGTGCGGACGGCCCGGTAAGGACGTTGGTCGAGCTGAAGTCCGGCTGGAGTACCTAGTGCTTTGTTCCGAGGCAGGCTGCGCCGAAAGACCGATCCGTTTTCGTGCGGGCGCTCCTAGGGTGATCTACATGAGCAACGCAGCGCACAAGACCTCCAGCGACCGCGCGATGGACGTGGTCCGGGGCTACGTGGACCACGACGGCGTCGCGGTCCGTGAGGCGCTGGACAGTCTGGACACGGCCGGCTCCTTGGAGGTGCACGCGATCCTGAACGGCCTGGTGCGCTCCACCATCAGCATCATGGAGCTGACCGGCAGGCCGTTCGCGCTGGAGGACCTGGTTCGGCAGGCCGACGCTGTCGCCACAGTTGCCCCGCTCCACTACGAACTCGCCGTGTCCGAGGCGACGCGGGCGTGGGCTCGCGGTGACCAATCGGCGATGCGCGCGGTTTCGTGCCGGGATCCGACCGGGGCCGTGCACATCACGGCCGTGGGCGTGGTCGTTCTGGGGCTGGCGCTGTGGGGCAGGACCGGATTCCTCGACGTTCTCGCGGAGTTCCATGAGGCAGCGACCGTGCTCACGGAGGAATGGCCCTCCGGCGCCTGACCGCTCAAAACGGCGCCCCGGGCTCCAAGACTCTCGTCGGCTTCGTCGTCGGTGCCCACCTGCCTGCGAAGCCGGCGAGAACCTCCACCGAGGACGGAATATGAACCTCGGATCCCCGCTGGCCGCCCTGTTCCCCGGCACCTCGGGCCGACTCCTCACCGCCCTCGTCGGCTATCACAGCGCCGACGCGGTCGGGCCGCTGCCTCTCGACGAGCTGTCCAAGAACGCCGCGGTGAGGTCGGCCCAGCTGGAAGTGGCACTCTTCCGGCTCGGCCCGCTCGGCCTCGTCGCGCCCAGGCGCAGAGGCCCGAGCCACACATCTCGCGCCCGGCCATGTCGCCTGGGGCTCCCTACGCCAGCTGACAGACCTGCGCGGCGCTGTCATCGACATGGTCGACAGGCATGCCGCGAACCGGCACCGGACTACCTGGCCGTCAACGGTGCCGTCGTCGAGGGAACAGCCACGCGTCCCGCGGGCGTACTGGAGCTGATCGTCGTACCTCCGCCGACCGCCCAGGCCGACTGGCACGGCGACCTCGTGATCCACCGCATCGCCCAGAACAATGAAGAGGAGGAGGCCATGGGTGAGCCGAACGCCGTGCGCGTCTTCCTCGCGTGACAACGGACGCGCGGGAGGCGAGCGTTCATCGTTCGTCGGCGCCGGTCACCCGTCGCACCAGATCCGACCATGTGCTCTGTAGGCGGGCGGTGGTGACCTGGTCGTCGTTGCGCAGGTGGTCGAGGGTCTCCAGGTCCACGAAGGCGAGCAGGGCGTGGGCGATCATGGTGTGGTCGCCCACGACTCCCGCCTCCCGCAGCAGCGAGGTGACGTGGTGGCGGAAGGCCCGGCCGTAGCGTGACGTCCGGCGGCGCCCGATGGGGACCCGACGGCCCAGCGCCGGGCCCAGGTCTGTCTCGTCCGCGACGCGCTCGATCAGAGCACAGCCGAAGGCCGTCAGCCGGTCCTGCGCCGATACTCCTGGCCCCAGAGGGGGCGGACCTGAGGTGTATGCGTCATAGAACTCCGCCTCGACGTGGTCGAGCAGAGCCAGCAGAAGTCCGTCGCGGTCGCCGAACCGGCGGAAGAGCGTGCCCTTGCCCACCCCGGCGACCTGCGCGACCTCGTGCATCGTCACGCGCTCGGCGCCCCGCTCGGCCACCAGCCAGGCAGCCGCTTCCAACAGCCGGGCACGGTTGCGGACGGCGTCGGCACGCTCCCCCGTAAACTCGCCCGAAGGCTCGGTCATCCATCGCTCCGGGGTACAACATCGACGTATACGCATCCACCCTCGATCCGCACCGGATACACCATGACAGGCCGCGTGGCCGGCGGGTCGAGCGGCTTGCCGGTGCGCAGGTCGAAGCGGGAGCCGTGCAGCCAGCACTCGACCGTGCACCCATCCACCTCTCCTTCGGAGAGCGAGACCGCACTGTGCGAGCACACGTCGTGGATCGCGAACACCTCATCCCCGGTCAGGACCAGCGAGACCGGCACGCCCTCCACCTCGAACGTCGGGCGACGCCCTTTTCCAGTACGTCGGACTTGCAGACATAGGCGTAGCCGTCGGTGGGCATCGAACTCCTCGTGTGCGTCCAAATAGCGATCACCCGCTCCACCTGGGTCGTCGGTCGGCCAGGGAGCGTCACGCGTGTGATCTGACCGCCCACGCTAGCGACGTGGCCGGGCGTGGAGATCCGCCTTCGGCCCGATCCGCCCTCGGCACATGGACCTAGTGCTGGCCGCATACACTGCTCGCAGTCCCGTGAACTCGGCGCGCCGAGGTTGTGATCCACCCCGCCACCATGGCGTCGCCTCCGCCGCCGTGAGCACCCGACGGACTTTCGGCTGACTACACGATGTTGAGACCAGAGGCGTGCCGGTCCCGGAGGAACACCAGGTCGGGGTCGTAGACCGCAGCAGCTCGAGCGCCTTCTCGGTTGCCGGTGACTTCCAGGCGACGTCGTCCGCGACCTCGACCGGCCAGCCCGTGCGCGACGAATCAGTGCTATCGCCGCCTCGACGTCGTCGCCTGCGGCCGGCAGCAGCGCGGTGACTACGAAGCGTGTGTCCTGGCGCCCCAGGACGCACAGATCACGCACGATCGTCGACACCCACTCGCCACACGAGGAATCTCCGAACGTTCGTGACGCCCGAGAGCTGCCCCTGCTCGAACCGGTCGGCAGGTGGGGGCCGGCGAACTGGTGAACTGCCCACGGGAGACCAGCAGTCCGCAGGCCGCACACTGATGAGCCCCTTCGCGCAGACCACACCGTAGGCGCGAAGGGCCTCAACCCCCGGCCGCCGGCGAAATCGTATGGGACTCGGACGTCCGCACTGCCAACACCGTCCCCGATCAGCGCGCGCCTGACCGTCTACAGTTCCACAAGATCTTTCTGTCCATGCGGCTTGACGCTGGTCCGCGTGGGGTGTCTTGTCCCCGACGACCGTGCCATGCCGGGCGGGAGGGCGGCCTACGGGCCTGCGGACCCGTATCTTCCGCAGCACAGGGATGAACGAGGGCCGTCTACAGCCTGGCCCGCAGTCCGTGCGAACGCCGACGCCATGTGCGGGCGTCGGCAAGGCAGAGGCAATCAACTCCGCAAGTTGATGAGCTGGGTGAACGACGGTGCACGGGGCAGACGGCGACGGGGTCGGCGGGCCGACCGGGGCGACCCCGTGGCGTCAGCCGCTCACCGCTCGCAGGGCTCCGGGCCTGCGGCCGTTGAGACGGTCGAGCGCGGTGGCCGTTGCGTCGTCGGCCGGGAGGTGCACCACCAGGCGCTGGCCCTCGTCCGAGAACGTGAGCGTCTCGTACGACAGGCGCAGGCGGCCCGCCGCAGGGTGGTCGACGAGCTCGGTCCCGAATCGGGTGGGCAGGGCCGGAACGGCGAGCCGGTCGCTGAACGGCGCCCCCACCGTCGCGGTCAACTCCTCCGCGAGGGCGGCTACATACGGGTCGTGCGGCGAGGCCTCGTCGCGAAGATGGGCGACCTGCTCGTCGGCCAGCCTGTCCCATCCCGGGTACACCGCGCGTGCCCGGGCATCGGTGAACAGATACCGCATCATGTTGGGCGGCTCACCGTCGAGCAGGCCGAGCGGGCGGGCATACCGCTCATAGCCCTGGGTGCAGGCCACGATGTCACCGATCCAGTTGAGCAGGACGGCCGGTGCGGGCTCCAGGCGGTCCAGCAGCGACTGGACGGTGGCGCGCACTGTACGCACCGGCGGCACGGTGACCGACTGGCACACAGCCTTGGCATCGCCGTGGTCCTTGGCCAGCCGGTGCAACAGGAGACGGTCCGCGTGCGACAGGCGCAGGGCGTCACCGAGGGCGCCGAGGACCGGGGGCGAGGGGTTGCGGTCGCGGCCCTGTTCGAGCCGGGTGAGGTACTCGATGCTGATGCCGGCGAGGGTGGCCAGCTCGGCCCGGCGCAGTCCCGGAGTGCGGCGGCGCAGGCCCGCGGGCAGGCCCACCGCGGCGGGGGTGACAGCTTCACGGCGGGCGCGCAGGAAGGTGCCCAACTCGTTGTCGTTCACCTGTCGAACCGTACAACGCGTGCCGTCGCGGAGGATGGCCCTGCCACTACTACCCTTCGCCCGGTCTCCCTCCCCCGCCTCGTAGCTCGCACGATGAAGCCATGAGCATTGAAAACTCCGCGAACATCACCGCCGCGTCCGTCGCCGCGCTGCCCCTCTCCCCGGGCGACTGGGAATTCGACCCCTTTCACTCGGCGGTCGGCTTCACCATCCGCCACCTCGGGATCGCCAAGGTGCGGGGCCGGTTCACCGAGTTCAAGACCGGGCTGTACGTCGGTGAGACCGCCGACGATGTGCGGGTGAGCGCCGAGATCGCGCTCGCCTCCATCGACACCGGCAACTCCGACCGTGACGCGCACACCCGCTCCGCCGAGATCCTTGATGTGGAGAAGCGGCCGACGATGACGTTCCGCTCGACGCAGGTGTCCGGAGAGGGCGAGGACTGGACGATCGCGGGGGATCTGACCATCGGGGACGTGACCCGCCCGGTCACGCTCGCTGTCGAGTTCGGCGGGGTGGTGGACTCCCCCATGGACCAGAGGAAGCACGCCGGGTTCGAGGCGACGGGCGAGATCCGGCGCAGCGACTTCGGGCTGGACTTCGGCACCGGGCTCCTCGGCGATGTCGTCAAGCTTCACCTGGACATGCAGTTCGTCGCACCGCAGAGCCAGGACGGCTGACCGAGGACGGGCCGCTCCTCACTGGGCGTCTCCGTGGGGCGCCACCCGGCAAGCGGCCGGCGTCGCATGGCCTGGCACGTTCCCGGCACCGGGCCGACGACCTCGCGCCAACTGGCCCGGCTCGACGTGCCGCTGGGCGCCGTCGCGCCGGTGGGGGACTGGCCTGGGGCGTGGATCGCCGCGGCGGGCACCGGTATCGTGCTGCTCACCGCCGACGGCGCACTGGAATGGCTGGACCGCCCCGGGGACCGCACTGCCGTCCCCAGCCGCATGAACGACGCTGTCGCGCCCCGCCGGCCGCTTCTGGGCAGGACACATGGCCTACGACGGCACCCCCGGCGCGGGCTCGCTCTACCGAACGGACCCCGACGTCACGGTGGTACGCGTCCTCGACGGCCTGACCATCCCCAACGGGCCGGCCTTCACCGCCGACGGCACGACCATGTACCTCGCCGACACGGCCGTCGGCACCATCCTCCGTTGCCGGGTCGACCCCGCCTCCGGCGACCTCGTCGCCAGCCGGGAGACCTTCGCCCGACTGCGCGACGCCGAAGGCAGCCCCGACGGATGACCGTCGAAGAGGAGGGCTGCCTGTGGGCCGCGATGTGGGGTGCCGGCTCAGTCCGCCGCTACCCCCTGACGGTCACCTGCTCCACACCCTGACCGTGCCCGCCCCACCCCACGTCGGTGTGTCTGCACCCCGGTGACAACCGCCTGGGCATCCCCACCCGCCGAAGGGCTGATGGGGATGCGACATCGTCGTACGGCCCGGAATCTCCGGGCCCGACCCGTACGGGGCCTGCCGGCGGTCAGGCGCCCGGGTGCAGACCGGGCCAGCCGGGGGTCGGGTCGCCCTTGACCTCGCCGAAGTAGAGGGCGAATGTCTGCTTGAGCCGCTCGACCTGGCCCCGGTCCTCCATGAAGCGCGGGAACCCGTCCACGTTGGCGTTGGGGTACTCCCAGATCGGCTTGAGACCGGTGGGGGGCGCGATGTCGGTGCGCACCGACCAGCTGTTGGAGGTCTGGCGCTCGGTGGACAGCTGTCAGTTGAGGTAGAGCTTGGCTGCTGTGGGGTTGGCGGCCTGCTTCAGGATCGCGATCCGCTGCCCCCATCCCACGAACGGGTGCCCGTCGGGCATCACCCAGCGGTTCGGCGTGGTGGCGAGCGGGCTGGTTCGCCACCTCCACCGCCCCCGCCGACGTCGTACGGCGCCAGTACCTCGCCTCTGCGGCCGGTGATCTGGCGGCCCTGCGGGCCACCCTCGCCCCCGACGTGGAGTGGACGGAGATGTCCGGCTTCCCCCTCGCCGGTACCTACCGCACCCCGAGGGCGTCACGTCCAACGTGATGGAAAAGCTCGGCCAGGACTGGGAGGGCTGGGCCGCACACGACGCTACGTCGTCGATGGCGAGAACGTCGTCGTCCTGGCCCGCTACACGGCCGCCAACAAGGCCACCGGCAAACCGATCGACGTGCGCGTGGCACACCACTTCGTCGTACACCGCGGCCTGATCGTGCGCTTCGAACAGTTCGTCGACACGGCACTCGTCCGCGATGCCGACGGACTGACATCTTCCGTACCACCGCAAGGCAGGAGGTCCGCATGTCGGCGGACGGCAACAAGACGTTGGTGGTCGCCTTCTACGAGCAGGCGTTCAACGCCTACCAGCCGGAACAGGCTGCCGAAGCCCACCTCGGCGACAGATACACCCAGCACAGCCCCGAGGCGCAGGACGGCCCGCAGGCGTTCGTCGGCTACGTCCACTGGCTGCGCGGGCAGTTCCCCGACCTGCGCCTGGACATCAAGAGGCCGTCGCCGAAGGGGACCTGGTGGTCGCCCACAGTAATCTGCACCTCAAGCCCGGCGACCGCGGTATGGCCGTCGCGGACTTCCGGCGCGTCGCCGACGGGAAGATCGTCGAGCACTGGGACGTGATCCAGGAGGTGCCCGAGAAGAGCGCCAACGGCAACACCATGTTCTGAGGTCCGCGATGGTGGCATCTGCCCCCGGCCAGGGTGCGGATGCCATGTCGTGTGAGGCCCCAGCGTTCAGCCGATGTGGCCCACTTGCCATGCACAGGGGCACATGTCGCGGTGTGCGGCCCGCATTTGAGGATGCTCTGAACGAAAGCCGCCGTCGTCCTGGTGCACGGGGCCATGCACACCCCTTGGATCTTCGACCCGCTGCGGGAACGGCTCAGATGCTCAAACGCCAGATGTTCGGCCGCGCCGGATTCGCTCTCCTGCGCAAGCGAGTACTCCTCGCTTCGTGACCTCTGTCAGTGGCTGCTGGAATGCTGCCTCAGCCAATGACCAGCCATACCAGGAGACGAACATGGGAACGTGGGGAACCGGCCCATTCGACAGTGACCTCGCCGCAGACTTTGTTGATGAGCTGGAGGGACTCTCCTCTGGGCAGATCATCGATGCGCTGAACGGGGCCCTCCAGCGTGTCGCAGACTCCGGCACACGGGTGGATGGCGGAGACGGGGTGGAAGCCGTCGCCGCTGCTGCCCTGGTCGCTGCTCAGGTTCCCGGCAGCGGGATTGTGATCGACCCTGACGACGGACCGAAAGAGGCCCTACTGGTGCGGATGGCGAGGAAGCGCGGCAGGCCACGTCGCGGGGGTTCCTCGCCGTGTTGGGACACGTTGACAGGCGTGCGGTGCAGGGACCATTCCATCAGTCAGAGACCGCCGATCCATGGATAAGCCGTCCTCTCCCGCCCCTGCGCGGGAGCCCCTACGTTCGAAGCCGCGGGCGCTCACCGGCCCGCCGTAACGAAGGAGCAAGACCCCATGAAGATGACCGGCAACACGATCCTGATCACCGGCGGCACCTCGGGCATCGGCCTGGGCCTGGCCCTGCGCCTGCACGAGGCCGGCAACAAGGTGATCGTCGCCGGCCGGCGCAAGGAACTCCTCGACGAGATCACGGCCGAGCACCCGGGTATCGACGCGCTCGTCCTCGACGTCGCGGACCCCGACTCGATCGCCCGGGCCCGTGAGACCGTGGCGGCGAGCCACCCGGGGCTGAACGTCCTGGTCAACAACGCCGGCATTCAGCTGCTGGAGAGCGTCCTTGACCCGGCCGGACTCCAGGTCGCCGAGGATCACGTCGCGACCAATCTGCTCGGCCCGATCCGGATGACGTACGCCTTCCTGCCGCTGCTGGTGGGCAAGGACGACGCGGTCGTCATCAACGTCACCTCGGCTCTGGCGTTCGTACCGTTCCCGATCACGCCGACCTACAGCGCGACCAAGGCCGCCCTGCACTCCTTCTCCGAGAGTCTGCGCATCCAGCTCGCCGGTGCCGACGCCGGCGTCCAGGTGATCGAGGTGGTCCCGGCGGGCGTGCGCACGACGCTGATGGGCCAGCAGGACAGCGAGCAGTCCATGCCGTTGGACGACTTCCTCACCGAGGTCCTCGACCTGCTGCGCGAGAAGCCCGACGCGAAGGAGATCGTCGTCGAGCCCGCCAGGTTCATCCGCGACGCGGTGGCCACCGGCACCTACGACGACGTCCTCGCCATGATGACCGGCAGCTGACCGACCTGTAGTGACCGACGCGGAACAGCAGCACGCGGGCGGTCCTGTGGGGCCACATGAGGGACGAACGCGAGCTGGACCCACTTCGGGGAGGTCCTCGCCCAAGACGCAGAACGGTCAGGAAGCGCCTTCGGCTTCGCCCCGGTCGCACTGGAGGCGACCGGCTCTTTCCTGAGCGCCGAGCGGCACGTGAGCGGCCGTCTGGCACGGACCATAGTCGTGTCGGCCGGGCGACGAGGCTCGGGACCGCTCAAAGCGTTGGGTGTCCTCGACGGGGGCCGTCGCGGGCCGTCTTCCATACCGACGGGCTGCGCCGCACCGCCGACGGTCGGCGCATTTCCCAGCGGGTCATGCAGGTCCGGTGACCAACGGGTCTTCTTGCTGCGCGCGCCCTCGGCGTCGGCCGTCCGAGCGGCTTCACGCGGGCAGAAGAGGAGGGCTCAGCCATGGATCGGCGGTCTCTGGATAGCCGGGCGGGATGCGGCGAGGATGGGGGCATGGACAAGAAGGAACTGGCGGAATTCCTGCGCCACCGGCGTGAGGCGCTGCGCCCCCGCGACGTCGGACTGGCCGAGGGGCCGCGCAGGCGTACCCAGGGGCTGCGCCGCGAGGAGGTCGCCCAGCTCGCCGGTATGTCCACCGACTACTACGCCCGGCTGGAACAGCAGCGTGCTCCCCAGCCCTCCGTCCAGATCACCGCGGCTCTCGCCCGCGCGCTGCGGCTGACTCTGGACGAACGCGACCATCTCTTCGTCCTCATCGGCCACAACGCCCCGGCCCGCTTCGAGCGCTCCGAGCACGTCAGCCCGACGCTGATGCGAGTCCTGGACCGCCTGGACGACTCCCCGGCCCTGGTAACGACGGACCTGGTCGACACCCTCGCGATGAACCCCCTGGCCGTCGCGCTGCTCGGCGACCAGACCCGCCACACCGGTCTGGCCAGTAGCGGCTACTACCGCTGGTTCATGGACCCGGCCGAACGTCTGGTGTATCCCGAGGAGACCCACGAACAGCACGGCCGCGCCCAGGCGGCACGCCTGCGAGCCGCGCTGACAGCGGGCAGTGACACCCCCCGGGCCGCCCGGATCCTCGCGGAACTCCAGGAACACAGCCCCGAGTTCGTGCGAATGTGGGAACTTCAGGAGGTCGCCCGTTACGGCGACTGCAAGACCCTCCTGCATCCCGAACTCGGTCGCATCGAGGTCGACGCCCAGCTCCTGTACACCGAGAACCGCGCCCAAACTTTGGTGGTACTGACCACTCGCCCCGGCACGGAGAGCCACAGCAAACTCGAACTGCTCTCCGTCATCGGACACCAACAGCTCACCCCCTGACCTCCTGGACTGGAGACCGGGCCGGGCTCGGCGCGGGAGGGGCCGGACAGGGTCCCTGGAATGGTGCAGCCCGCACGGCTTTGGCCCTGCGCTTTACGGCCACATATGTCGGCCTCCTGCGAGGCTCGGGCTCCGCGCTCAGGCCGCCCATTTGACCGGACGCTGCCTCCGTTTTACTCTCGAAAGCGTACGGAGGCGGCATCCGTTTTGATGCGGTCGCAGGATCACGGCAGGCAGGAGGGCGCATGAGCGCCGGTGAACAGCGGGAACGCAAGCCCCGCGCGGACGTCCAGCGCAACCGCGCGGCACTCCTGGAGACCGCGCAGCGTCACTTCCTGCAGCACGGGGTCGGCACCTCCCTCGAAGCGGTGGCCAAGGAGGCGGGCGTCGGGCCCGGCACCCTGTACCGGCACTTCCCCACCCGGGAAGCGCTGCTGGCGGCGGTGCTGCAGACGCGCTCCGAGGAGCTGGTGGCCCGCCAGGCGGACATCGATCAGCTCGGCGACTCCGCCGAGGCGCTGGAGCAGTGGCTGCGGGCGATGGAGGAGTACTTCAGCGCCTTCAGCGGGCTGCCGGAGCCGCTCATGGCCGCGGCCCGGGCGCAGGAGCCGGACAACCCGCTCACGATTCCCTGCGACATCCTCATCGCCGCCACCGATCAGTACGTGCGAGCCGCGCAGCTCGCGGGGCGTGTGCGCGCGTCGGTGCGGGGGAACGACCTGTTTCTCGCGGCCTGTTCCGTTGCCTGGATCAAGGGCACGGGTACCGAGGAGGAGTCGCTCGACCGGCTCCGCATGCTCATCGCGAGCGGCTACCGCGAGCAAGGCACCCAGGCGTAAACCGCCCGGCACCCCACCCCGCCCCGCAACATCAGGCGGACCGCCACCCGGCCGTCACGGCGCGCTGCCCTCGGGGCGGCATAACCTCTGAAGGAACAAATCATGAAAATTACTGTCATAGGCGCCGGTGCTATCGGCGGGAACCTTGCCGCCAAGCTCAGCGCGGCCGGTCACCACGTGCAGGTGGCCGACGCCCGCGGGCCCGAGGCCATCCGGGCGGAGGTGCTGGAGTCCGGGGCCCGCGCGGTGGACCTCGCCGATGCCGTCCAGGGCCGGGACGTCATCATCCTGTCGATCCCGTTCGGTGTGGCGGGCCAGCTGGCGGACCTGTTCGCGTCGGTCCCCGCCGAGACGGTGGTCATCGACACCTCGAACTACTACCCCGGCATGCTCAGCGAGCCGATCGAGGCGGTGGACAACGGCCAGGTGGAGAGCGAGTACACCGCCGAGCTGCTCGGCCGCCCTGTGGTCAAGGCGTGGAACGCCGCGCTGGCCGAGACCCAGCGGACCAAGGGCGTCCCGGCCGGAACACCCGGCCGCCTCGCCATCCCCGTCGCCGGCGACAGCGATCAGGCGCGGAAGGTGGCCATGCAGCTGGTGGACGACACCGGCTTCGACCCCTACGACGCCGGCACCCTGGCCGACTCCTGGCGCCAGCAGCCCAACGGCCCCGCCTACTGCACCGAGCTCACGCTCGATGCGCTGCCGGCGGCCCTGGCCGCGGCCGACCGCGCCAAGGACGCGGCCGTCCGCGACAGCCTCCCGGAACGCATCGCCGCCCTCGGCGCCAACCCCACCGTCGACGACGTCGTCGAGATGAACCGCGCCGCCCACCGCTGAGTCACCCGACGCGGCTCTCGTGCACGCAACGCACGACAGCGGCAGCGTCGGCAGCCCCCGACACACAAGACGAACGCGAAGAGCGGGGCTCACTTCGGCAGGGTCGTCATCACTCACCTACACCACCGCGTCCGCGGTCGGCCCGCAGTCCCGGTCGCGCCGAAGGGACCAAGCCCCGGAACTCCGGTCACCGGGACCGGGGTTCCGTTCCGGACAAGGAGTTTCACCATGAAGATCGGCATTCTCGGCACCGGGAACATCGGCAAGACGCTGACCAGGCGGTTGAGCGCGGCCGGGCACGAGGTGAAGGCGGCCAATTCGCGCGGCCCGGAGACGATCGAGGCGGACGTGCTGGCCTCGGGCGGACGAGCGGTGACAGCGGCGGAAGCGGTAGTGGACGTCGACGCCGTGATCCTCTCCCTTCCCTTCGACCGCATTCCGCAGGTCGCACCACTGCTCGCCAACGTGCCGGCTGACACGGTGGTCATCGACACGTCGAACTACATCCCGCATCGGGACAGCAGAATCGCGGCGATCGAAGCCGGCCAAGTGGAGAGCGTGTGGGCTGCCGAGCAGCTGGGCCGGTCCATCGTCAAGGCCTGGAACTCGATCGGAGCGGGGTCGTTCGCGCACAGGAACAAGCCGGCGGGAAGTGCGGACCGTATCTCGCTCCCCGTCGCGGCCGACAGTCCGCGAGAGCGTGACCTGGCCATGGCACTCGTCGAGGACACCGGTTTCGACGCCTTTGACGCGGGGCCGCTCGGGGAATCGTGGCGGCAGCAGCCCGGAACACCCGCCTACTGCACGGATCTCGCCCGTCAGGAGCTGCCCAACGCGCTGGCGGCGTCCGACGCGGCGCGATCACCGAAGCGGCGCGACCTCGGGTTCGCCGTGGTCCAGGAACGCTTCGGGGCAGGCGTGCAACCAGACGCGGAATATCTTGTCCGCCTGAACCGCGCGATTTGCATGTGAGCAGGGACGGGGCTGACGCGGTGACCCGTAAGAGGTCCTCGTATCCCGTCCCCGTCTCCAGCTGTTCCGCGACGAACGCCGCCACCCCCGGCGGCACGTCGGCCGGCACCGACAAGAAGGTGTCCCAGCATCTGGGCGGTGCCTCACTGCACCGTCCAGTCCAGCCGGTCATGAGACCGGCGCTCGGCCCCGGCCTGTTCCAAGGCCACTACGTCCAGCCGGAGAACCCCTCCAGCTGCTGAACGGGACGGCTCGCCGGCGAAGCGTGCGTACCGGCCTTCTGCTCTCCTGAAAGTCAGTCAACTGCCACAGGTGGTGACGCTAGGCGACAGACACCTCACTCGGTGATCACCAGCTCGGCGGTCTGCCCGCGGACCGGCCCGACGTGTTCCCCGACCGGGGTGCGGATCCACTCGTACGCGGATGCCGGCAGGTGTGATCCGGCTGAGACGTCGTCAGGCTCCGTTTACGTTGGCCTCGGTGTGCCGGCTTTCGAGGTCGCCGTTCAGGGACCGCGCGAGTTCTGGCATCGGACGGTTTGGACGTCGTGTGGTCGTGTGGTCGTGTAGTGCTTTTTGGTCAGGGGGTGGGGGTGGGGTAGAAGGCGTTGATCTCGGCCAGGACGCGGTCGGGTGCTTCGTGGAGGAGGAAGTGTCCGGCGCCGGGGACGACGGCGGAGGTGGCGTGGGGGGCGGCGTCCTGGAGAGGCGGCAGGAACGCGTCGGCGAGGCCGGCCTGGGTGATCAGGTGGACCGGGATGGTCAGCGGGGTTTCCTGGAGTTTGGTGTTGTCGGCCTCGTCCTGGGTCAGGGTCCGGTAGAGCCCGAAGCCGGCGTGCAGGACCTGGGGTCGGGAGTACACCCGGACGAACTCGGCCAGTTCGTCGTCGGAGACGTTCTCGCCGGCGGTCTTCACACTCTGGAAGAAGTAGGTGAGGAAGGTCTCGACCCGGCCGGTGACCAGTTCCTCGGCGAGCGGATTCTGCAGGAAGAAGGAGAAGTGCCAGAACATCGACTCGAGGGTGGCGAACTTCAGGTTCTTGCCGACGAGGGCGGCGTCCATGAGGAACAGGCCCGCCACCTGCTCGCGGTACTGGGCGGCCAGTGAGTAGGCGACATTGAGGCCGTGGTCGTGGGCGACGACCTGTACGTTCTCGTGGTGGCCGAGGTGGTTGAGCAACTTGTGGACGTAGGTGGCCAGGACCGTCTTGGTCATGGAGGGCGGGTTCCCGGTCGAGTCGCCCATGCCCGGCAGGTCGATGGCGATGACGGTGCGGCCGGGCAGCAGTGAGGGCATGATCGGGCGGTACTCGTACCAGCTCTGCGGCCAGCCGTGCAGCAGCACCATGACCTGCGGGCCGTCGCCGCCGATGACGTAGTGCATCTGCACGTCGTCGATGGTGGTGAAGCCGTGCCGGAAGAGCTCGTTGAACTCGGCGTCGTCCTTGGTCGCCGCGTCGTAGCCGGGGCTGAGCGGCTCCTCCGACCCGACGGCTGCGGCGGTGGTGAAAGCGTTCATGGCGGTGTTACGTCCTTTTTTAGGGGTCCTTGCAGGAAGATCGTGTTGTCGCACGGTGGGGATGTACGTGATCCCGTGTTTCTGGGGGGTGTGACCAGCCGCGGCGGAAGCCGTGGGAGGTCGGTGACGGGTTGTGGGTGGTGATCGAGCCGCTGCTGCCGAAGCGTGAGCGGCGGTTGCGGTACCCGGGGCGTAAGCGGGTCGATGACCGCAGGACGCTCCAGGGTGTGCTGTTCGTCCTGTACACAGGTGTCCAGTGGGAGTTCCTGCCGCAGGAGTTGGGGTTCGGTTCCGGTCCTGCCTGCTGACGGCGGCTGGCCGAGTGGCGGGAGGCCGGGGTGTGGGAGGAGCTCCAGCGGGTGCTGCTGGACGGGTTGCGGGCGGCGGACCGTCTCGGCTTCTCCCGCGCCACCATCGACGCCTCTCATGTGCAGGCCAAGCGGGGGCGAAGCAGCCCGAAAGTCGGTCCGAGCCCGGTTGACCGCGGGCGGCCGGGCTCGAAGCATCACGTGCTGACCGATGCCCGCGGCACTCCGCTGTGGGTGGCGCTGACCGGCGGTCACCGCCACGACGAAAGCACCCCTAGAAGCGATGTGGCCACGTGAGATGGATGACCCGCTGGGAAATGCGCCAGCCGTCATCGGTGCGTCGCAGGTCGTCGGCGTAGACGACGCTGGCGACACCGCCGCCCTCCAGCAGGCTCAGACCCTTGGATCGGGCCCGCACCTCGTCGCCCGGGCCTTCCGACACGACGATGTTCGTCGTGTGGTGCGCTTTCGCATGTCCGGGGGCGTTCATGAAGGCCGCGATCGCGTCCAGCCCGACGACCGGGTCGCCGCCGAAGACGCTGCCGTCCCACACCGCGTCGTCGGTGAGGCATTCGCCGAGACGGTCCAGTTCATGGTCGTCCATGATGTGCGCCCACAGCGCCACCGCCCTGCTGATTTCGGCAGTGTCCTCATTCGTGGGTTTCAACGTTCGGCTCTCCATATTGGGCGTTGCTGGATCAGGCCGGGGCGGCAGCCGAAGGCGTCTGTCTCCCCGCCGGCGGCCGGAACCACCGCGGTGGGCCGGTGTCCGGACCGGGCAGGAGTTCCGGTTCCACCTCTTCCGCGATGCTCTCCACTCACCTCCAGTCGGCGATCGAGAAGCTGCCGCCCGCGGGCCGGACAACCGTGGCGGTCAGTTCCCTCACGCGGTCGGCAGGTACCGGAACGCCCGGGGTCTGGAAGATCCATTCCATCGTCTTGTCCAGGCTCACGTCCTTGGGCTGACGGGCCACGAAGTTTCCGGACAGGCACCCAATAGGGTTGTCCTGAACAAGGAAACGAGGAAGAAGTGGCGCCACCCAGTAAGTACTCTCCGGAGTTCCGCGAGGAAGCCGTCCAGATCGCGTTGAGGTCCAGCAAGACGATCTCCGAAGTCGCCCGGGAGCTTGAGCTGAACTCGGAGACGCTACGCGGCTGGGTGAAGAAGCACCAGAAGCAGCAGGAACCGGCTCACGATGCGGAACTGACGTTGAACGAGCGGGCGCGCCTGAAGGAACTCGAACGACGCAACCGCGAGCTGGAGATGGAAGTTACCTTCCTGAAAAAAGCCGCAGCGTACTTCGCGAAGGAACCCCGGTAACAAGCAAGTACGAGTTCATCGACGAGATGCGGCTCGACACCGAGGAGTACGCATACAGCGTCGAGTTCATGTGCGGCCGACTCGGCGTTTCCAGATCCGGCTACTACGACTGGCGATCCCGCCCGGAATCCGCGACGGTCCAGCGGCGTGACGAACTGAAACTGCTCATCAGGAAAGCCTTCGACATGTCCGACAGCACCTACGGACACCGGCGCGTCCAGGCCCAGCTGGACCGCTGGGGCGTCGCCGCGGGCATGGAGCTGGTCCGCCGCCTCATGCGCGAACTGGGCCTGGTGCCCTGCCAGCCACGGCCGAAGAGGTTCGGCCTCACCCAGGCCGCGGCCGGCGAGGTGCCGGACCTGGTGGGCCGTGACTTCACCGCCGACGCACCCGGCGAAAAGCTCGTCGGTGACATCACCTACATCGCGACCGGGGAGGGCTGGCTGTACCTCGCGACGGTAATCGACTGCTGTACGAAGGAAGTCATCGGTTACGCGATGGACGACCACTACCGAACTCCTTTGATATCCAGGGCGATCCGCAACGCATCACGGAACAGGAGCCTCTCGGCGGGCGCGATATTTCACTCCGACCGCGGAAGCAACTACATGTCAGCCGAGTTCGGGAAGGTGCTCAACCGGTTTGGGCTCCGAAGATCCTCGGGCCGCACCGGGATCTGTTTCGACAATGCCATGGCCGAATCGTTCTTCGGGGTTCTGAAGAACGAGCGTGTATCAAGGGTGACTTACCTGACTCGCGAGGCCGCCCGGCAGGACATCACTCGCTACATTGAATTCTGGTACAATCGCAAACGCCTCCACTCGGCAGTGGGTTACCGCCCTCCACGTGAAGTCCACGCCCAGTACGAGAAGTTGCGAATCACCGCGTGAAATAGACGGTCAGATGCCTGCCCGGAAAACGCGAGGCCCCTCAGGCACTTCCCCGTAGTAGGGCTTGCAGTAGAGGGGCGTGCCTGGTTCGCTGCGCCAGCTGTCGGCGAGCGTGCCGATGTCCACCGCGTCGTAGCCGAGGAGGTCGAGCAACTCCACGACCTCCGCCTTGGCGGCGGCATCGTCGCCGGCGATCGGCATGGCACTGCGGTCCGGCGCACCCGCGGGGCGGGCCAGGCTGAGCAGCTGGCTGACGACGATGTTGCTGGCCGCCTTGACCACACGGGAGTCGGCCAGGTGGCGCTGCACCAGCTCGCTGCTCGTCAGCTCGTTCGCGTCCAGTTCGGCGATGCGGCCGTCGCGCTCCGGGTAGTAGTTCAGCGTGTCGATCACGATCTTGCCCGCCAGCGGCTGGGCCGGGATCTTCTCGTAGGCGCTCAGCGGGATGGACACCACCACCAGGTCCCCGGCCTCGGCGGCCTCGGCGGGAGTGGCCGCCCGGGCGCGGGGGCCGAGTTCGGCGACGAGACCGGCGAGGGACTCGGGACCGCGGGAGTTGCTCAGGACGACGTCCAGGCCGGCGGCGACAGCAAGGCGGGCCAAGGTGCCGCCGACGTTGCCACTGCCGATGAAGGCGAGTGTCTTGCTCATGGTGCTCTGTTCTCCCATGGGATGAGGAAATGCCGGACCGGCCACAGCCACGAACCGTAACCGGACCGGCTGGTCACTTTAACTACCGTACCACCTAACCGGACCGTCCGGTCATGTTGCGTAGAGTGGACCCATGAGCACTGAAAAAGAAGCTGTTGAAGCGCCGCCCGCACGACGGATGAGAGCCGACGCGGTGCGGACGCGCAAGGCGCTGCTGGAGGCTGCCGCGGAGGTGTTCGCCGAGCACGGCGCAGAAGCGTCCACTGCGCAGATCGCGGCACGGGCGGGGATCGGAAAGGGAACCGTCTTCCGGCATTTCCCCACCAAGGAGGACCTGTTCGCCGCGATCATCAGCGAGGAAATCGACGGGCTGGTGGCAGTGGGCCGCCAGCAGGCCGAGCAGGCCGACGCCGACACTGCCCTGCTGCAGTTCATGAGCGCGGGCGTCGATATCTACGCAAACAACCGGGCCCTCGCGGAGGCGCTCCGCGTGGTGTCGGACGTTCGGCACCCGCAGATCCAGGCCGGACAGGAGCAGCTGATCGCCACAGCCGGGTCACTGGCCCGGCGCGCACAACGCGACGGCTCACTCCGTGCGGATCTGAACGGGCAGGACGTGATGCTGCTGATCTGCGGCGTGTACTACACCGCCGCACCCTTGCTGGCTGCCGATCCATCGGCCTGGCGGCGCTACCTGCGGCTCACCTTCGACGGCATGTGCGCCACCGACACCGAGCCCCTGCCCCCGGCACTCGTCCACGACTCCCTGCTGCCGACGATCCGGTAGGGGCGACGGCGATGCCCTCCGGGCCGATCCTCACAGGACATCACCGACCGAGGGGGTATGGCACGGCTTCTGAGCGACTTCAAATCTCATCGACATTCACGGGCCCTCAAGCCGCCAACCGCCATCCGAAGTCAGCAACAAACGCCTCCCACCCACTGACACCTACACAGCCAGTCGGCTCTCATCCGTCGTGCGGGCGGCGCTTCAACAGCTTCTTCTTCAGTGCTCATGGGTCCACTCTACGCAACATGACCGGACGGTCCGGTTAGGTGCTACGGTAGTCAACATGACCAGCCGGTCCGGTTACGGTTCGTGGCTGTGGCCGGTCCGGCATTTCCTCATCCCATGGGAGAACAGAGCACCATGAGCAAGACACTCGCCTTCATCGGCAGTGGCAACGTCGGCGGCACCTTGGCCCGCCTTGCTGTCGCCGCCGGCCTGGACGTCGTCCTGAGCAACTCCCGCGGTCCCGAGTCCCTCGCCGGTCTCGTCGCCGAACTCGGCCCCCGCGCCCGGGCGGCCACTCCCGCCGAGGCCGCCGAGGCCGGGGACCTGGTGGTGGTGTCCATCCCGCTGAGCGCCTACGAGAAGATCCCGGCCCAGCCGCTGGCGGGCAAGATCGTGATCGACACGCTGAACTACTACCCGGAGCGCGACGGCCGCATCGCCGAACTGGACGCGAACGAGCTGACGAGCAGCGAGCTGGTGCAGCGCCACCTGGCCGACTCCCGTGTGGTCAAGGCGGCCAGCAACATCGTCGTCAGCCAGCTGCTCAGCCTGGCCCGCCCCGCGGGTGCGCCGGACCGCAGTGCCATGCCGATCGCCGGCGACGATGCCGCCGCCAAGGCGGAGGTCGTGGAGTTGCTCGACCTCCTCGGCTACGACGCGGTGGACATCGGCACGCTCGCCGACAGCTGGCGCAGCGAACCAGGCACGCCCCTCTACTGCAAGCCCTACTACGGGGAAGTGCCCAAGGACGTGAGCCTGGACAAGACGATGGAATGGATCTTCCAGACCCCGGGCGTTCCGGTACCTGCCGACCGCGTGAGGGAACTGACCGCCACGGTTGTCCGGGGCCCTGCGGGCGGCAGCTCCTCGGTCGACGCCTGGACCTGAGTGGAGAGCATCGCGGAAGAGGTGGAACCGGAACTCCTGCCCGGGTCCGGACACCGACCCACCGCGGTGGTTCCGGCCGCCGGCGGGGAGACAGACGCCTTCGGCTGCCGCCCCGACTGCGACTGCTGCGCCCGCGCAGGCGGCGGCCGGCAGCAGCCCCCGCACGTCGGTACCGGCCCGTAGGCGCTTGAGGCCGTAGACGGCGCCCGCCAGCACACAGACGCGACCGCACCGGTCTCACCCCGGCCGCCTTCGCGGCCGGCGAGGCCACGACCTGCCGCCCTCCGGCGACGTCTGCGTGGTGACCAGCGGCCACCGCGAGATTCGAGTGTTGTCCACAACACACAGACGATCACGCGGTAGCCGCCCTACAACCCGGGCCTGAACCAAGATCTCAAACGGGGCTAGAACATGGTGTTGTCGTTCGCGGAGGTCTCCGGCACGTCCTGGATCACATCCCAGTGCTCCACGACCTTCCCGTTCCGCACCCGGAAGAGATCCATGAACGCCGTACCGCGCTCACCGGGGGCGGTCAGGGCGTGGCTGTGGACCACGACGAGGTCGCCCTCGGCGATCACCCGCTTCCGTGAGAATGCCACCTCCGGGAATGCCTCGAGGTACGCACCGAGGCCCGCCTTCGCGCCCTCAACCCCGTCGACGGCGAATGGGTTGTGCTGGTGGTATTCGGGCCCAAAGTAGCGGTCGATCGCCGACAGGTTCTTCCGTACTACGATTTCGTCGAAGGCCTCGGTGACCAGCTTCCTGCTGGACGCCGTGAGCCACGCGGGCCCCGGCTGCCGTGTGCGCGGCCAACTCTCCGTCGAGAACATGTCGTTGCCGTTCGCGGAGGTCTCCGGAACGTTCTGGCTCACGTCCCAGTGTTCGGCGATCTTCCCGCCCTGGAAGCGGAAGATGTCGAACACCGCCGCGCCCCGCGTGCCCGGCGTCGTCACCATGTTCGAGTGGACCACCACCAGGTTGCCCTCGGCGATCACCCGCTTGACGTCGTACTCGGCGTCCGGGAACTGCTGGTGAAAGCCGACGCCCAGATTCTTCAGCGCCTCGGCGCCGTCCGGCGCGAACGGGTTGTGCTGGATGTAGCCGGGGCGTACGTAGCGGTCGACGACGTTGGTGTCGCCCTGCTCGAACACGCCCTTGAGGACGCGGACGGCGACGGCCTTCTGGTAGCCGAGGCGGGCGAGGGAGTCGTAACCGGCGTGGTCGGCGGAGGCGGTCGGCGGTACCGCGGCGGCGGGCATGGCGGCGGCACCCAGCAGGGCGGTTGAGGCGAGGACTGCGACAAGTGCGCTGCGGGCGCGCGTGGTAGGGCTCACGGGGTGGCGCTCCTTAAGGAGAATGGGACAGAAGGCCGGGACACTTTGAGACGGCTGCCCGGTTGGCGCTGCGGCCGGTTCAGGCTGTCTTGACCGCGGCGGCGACGACGTCGGTGAGCGGCTTGCTCGGGCGTCCGATGAGTCGTTGCAGGTCGGTGCTGGCGACGAAGAGTTCGCCGCGGCTCACGCCGAGGTCGGAGTCGACCAGGAGGGCGGCGAACGGCGCGGGCAGTCCGGCGTCAAGCAGCAACCGAGCAGCGCAACGGCCAAGGTGTTCATCGCGAAGGTGTCGACCAGGTCGGTCGTTCCCTCGTGGGTCATGGTCAGTCCTCCGTCGGTAGCAGATCTGCTACCAGCGATCAGGTCGTCGTTTCCTGGATCACCAACTCCCGATTCGCTGTCGCATCGGCCGCACGGGCGGCCATGCTCAACACCCGCCTCACGCTCGCCGAGTAATGGGCGAGAAGTACCCGGCGTTCACATCGAGCGTTTCGATCTGCGTGCTGGACAGGGCCGCGGGTTGTACGGGTCAGGCTTTGAAGCTGCTGAGCATGGTCAGGACCTGGTCGTAGGTTCCGGTGGCCTCGGCGTAGCGGGCGAACTTGGCGCCTTCCACGACGATTTCCTTGGCGTCGGGTTGGGCGTCCAGCGGTGTCAGTGTCTCGGTCAGGAACTCGTCCAGCGGCATGGCCTGCCCGTTGTCCTGCTGGCCCATCAGTCCGGTCCGGACCCCCGGCGGGGCGCCACCTCGATCACCTGGACGGGCGTGCCGGCCAGTTGGACGCGCAGGCTCTCGGAGAACGAGTGCAGGGCGGCCTTGGTCGCGTTGTAGGTCGGGGTTACCGGCCACGGCACGAACGCCAGCGCCGAGGTGACGTTCAGGACGGCGGCGTCGTCCATGGTCACCAGGTGCGGCAGGAAGGCGTACGTCATCCGGATCGGGCCGAGCAGGTTGGTCGTGACGTGGTCCTCGGCGGTCGACAGGCAGGCCTGATCGAGCAGGTTCTCCGGCAGCATGATGCCGGCGTTGTTGACCAGCACCTTGAGCTGAAGACGGCTCGCGGCCAGGGTGCTTGCGGCGCGGGTGATCGACGCGGGGTCCGCCACGTCCAGGACGAGCGTCTCGATGCCCGGGTGCCCGGGTGCCCGGGTGCTCGGTGGCGATCTGGTCGAGCAGGTCCTTACGCCGGCCGGCGACGATCTCCGTGTTGCCGGCCTCGTGCAGGCGCAGGGCCAGTCCGGGCCCGATACCCGAGGTGCCGCCGGTGATCAGGACCGTGTTTTCCGGTGATCTTCATGAGGTGAGCTCTCCTTCGCTGCGGGGTTGCCGGGGCGCGCCCCGGCAACCCCGACTATGCGGGCGTCCCGGCCGGGGCGGGAGAGGACCGCTTGTCCGTGGACCGGCGATCCTCCCGAAGGCCTCGCCTGGTCTCGTCAGCGCAACGGCTCAGCCAGGAATCGCCGATCCCTGGCTGACCCAGCCGCAGGCGGTCACCATGGAGATCATGCACAAGAAGGAGCTGGCGGACTTCCTGCGCCGGCGGCGCGACAGGCTGCAACCCGGCTACTTCGGGCTGGCCCCCGGCCCGCGCCCGGCGCACCGGAAGACCAAGCCTCGGTCGTTCAGTCGAAGCCGGTGTTCTTGGCGGTGCGGATGCGGTCCTCGACCCGGGCGTGCGCTCGGTGCCGGGTCTCCAGATACTGCTCCAGGCCGATCACCCGGCACCGGAGCACCTCCTCCGCCTCCACCAGAGCCGCACGCACGCGCTCCCCACGGGCAGTCGCTTGACCCGGTGCCGGGCCAACAGCCGGGCCGCCTGGGCGAGGGTGGCGTCCGCGGTGACGGTGACCGCGGGGCTGCTCATCAGCTCTCCGGCGGTCACCGCGCGGGCCTTGGCCCGCCCGGTCGCGTGCCGGGTCCGAGGGTCGGCCGGGTCCTGGTCTCGGAACGCCTCCTTGGGCAGCAGGTCGGCCTCGGAGACGACGCCGACGACCCTGCCGTCGGTGTCCAGCACGGGCAGCGCGCTGATCCGCCGGTGCCGCATGGCCTTGGCGATGTCCTTGAACTCCGCCGCGTCACGCAGGGCGACGACGGTACGGGTCATCACGTCGTCCACGACGTACGGGGTGCCGTGCATGGCGTCCTCCCGTGGTGTGGTGCTGGGATGTCTTCGCGTCACCCCCAGGGTCGAACATCGCGGGGCCCGGCGCTTGGGCCGAGCGGCCCATGTTCCGGTTCCGGCTACGCCGACGCGACGGGCACCCACCAGACCAACGTCGTGCCACCGTCCTCAGGACTGCTGAGTTCCAGTTCGCCACCGAGCTGCCGGGCCCGCTCCGCCATGTTGCGCAGCCCGCTTCGGCGGCCGTCGGCCGGGATGCCGACGCCGTGGTCGGTAACGGTGAGGCGCACCTGGCCGGAGCCGACCGTGAGGGCGACGTCGGCACGGTCGGCGTGGGCGTGGCGGGCGATGTTGGTGAGGGCCTCGGAAAGGACGGCGACGACGTGGTCGGCGGTCTCCCGCGGCACGTCGGTGTCGATCAGGCCCTCCATCCGCACGCTGGGTGCGAAGCCCAGCACCGGGGCCGCCTCACCGGCGATCCGTACGACGCGGGCCCGCAGCCCGGTCCCGTCGGCGCCGTCTCGCGAGCGCAGGCCGAAGATCGTCGACCTGATGATCTTGATGGTCTCGTCGAGGTCGTCCACCGCGCGCACCACCCGCTCGGAGGCCTCGGAGTGCTCGATGAAACGGCCCGCGCTCTGCAGGGTCATGCCGGTGGCGAAGAGCCGCTGGATGGCGAGGTCGTGCAGGTCACGGGCGATACGGTCGCGGTCCTGGAGCACCGCGACCTCCTCGGCGGCCGCGCGCCGCTCCGCCAGTTCGATCGCGACCGCCGCCTGTGCAGCGAAGCCCTTCAGCGGTTCGATCTCCTTGCCGGAGAACGCCGTGGCGTCGGCCTCCCGGACCAGCAGTACGACGCCCCGGACCGCCCCGGGGTCCGTCCCGATCGGGACCGCCACGGCCGGGCCGAGCCCGGCGAAGCGGGCGGGCTCGGGCGACACCCGCTCGTCGTGGGACACGTCGCCGCTGGTGACAGGGGTGCCGGAGGCGAAGGCCGCGCCTATGAGGCTGCCTTCCCCGGGCACCACCAGACCCCGGTGCGCCTCCGAGTCCGTCCCCACGGCGATTTCCATGACGAGCGAGCCGGTGTCCGCCATCGGCACCGCGACCACGGCCAGCGCCGCACCCGTGATCTCCCGGGCGCGGTCGGCGATCAGCCCGAGGACCTTCCCCTGCTCGCCACCGGCCATCAGGGTGTGGGTGATCTCCGCGCTCGCCCGCAGCCAGCGCTCCCGCAGCCGGGACTCCTCGTAGAGACGGGCGTTGTCGATGGCGACTCCGGCCGCCACGGCCAGGGTCGACGTCACCGAGACGTCCTCCTCGTCGAACTGCGCCCCGCCCCGTTTCTCGGTCAGGTACAGGTTGCCGAAGATCTGTTCGCGCACCCGGATGGGAACCCCGAGGAAGGTGTTCATCGGCGGGTGGTTGGGCGGGAAGCCGTAGGACGCCGGGTGTTCGGAGATCTTCGCGAGCCGCAGCGGCTCGGGGTGGTGGATCAGCTCGCCGAGGATGCCGTGGCCCTCGGGGAAGGGGCCGATCCGGGTGATCTGCTCCTCGCTGACGCCGACGGTGTGGAAGGCGGACAGCCGCCTGCCGTCCGGGCCGATCACGCCGAGGGCGGCGTACTCGGCGTCGACCAGCACCGCCGCGGCCTCCACGATGCCGCGCAGGGCCTGTTCCAGGTCCAGTTCCCGGCCGACGGACAGCACCGCTTCCAGCAGGCTGTGCACCCGGTCCCGGGTGCCGCGGGCGGCGTCCAGGCGTGCCTGGAGCTCCTCCAGCAGCTCGTCCAGCCTCAGCTGCGGCAGCCGCACCCGGGCCGGCTGGGCTTCCCGGGGCTCTTCGGGGGTTCCCACCTGCGTCTCCTCCGGTCCCTGGGGCGGGCTGACACCGGCCGCTCCGATCAGGAGTCACGCTACCGGTGCGGGGAGCGCGGTGGTGCGGGATCGGATCGCAGCGCCGAAGACGCGTTCGCCGCCGTACAGATCCGCACGAACGGCGACGCGGACGGCGAGGCGCTCCCCTGCCTCCCGGGCAAGGCCGGCACAGCCCTCGCCCGGCCGGGGCTGCCGGCCGTCACCGGCCGGATCACCGTCAGCGGGGCCACCGCCCACCACGCGATGCCGCCGTGGGCGGCCAGGGCCGAGGGTGGGCAGCCATCCGGTCGTCCTCCACGCGCGGGAGGCGGACGCGCCCGCACTCGCGGACCGGCTGGAGGACCAGCTGGGCGCCCAGGTGCAGCGGGTCGCGCACCGGGGTGGGGCAGGAAGGTCCTGGTCCCGTGTCCACCGAGGGTCCTTGCCCGGCCTGGCAGGGGCCGATCAGATCCTCATCGGGGCCCATTGGCCCCTGGGAAGGAGCCGTGCCCCGGACGACAGTGGGGGCTGGAGCTGTAGCGATCCCCGAGGTACCGCTCCGAGCCGTACCCCTGGCAGCCCGAAGACGACACGTATCACGTATATGGAAGCCCACATGGCCCACGACAACAGCCCAGCAGTCGCAGCGTCCCGCCGCCGTGTCGAACTCGACAGCGCGGAGGCGCTGCGACTGCTGGGCACGGTGTCCCTGGGGAGGATCGTCTTCACCCGGCACGCCCTGCCGACCGTCCGCCCGGTCAACCACGTCCTGGACCGCGGCGACATCGTCATCCGTACCCACGAGGCCGCCGCGCTGACGTCCTCCGCCCAGGGGAACGGCGGCCCAGGCGTCGTCGTCGCCTACGAGGCCGACGCCATCGACCCCGACACGCACCTCGGCTGGAGCGTGGTGGTGACGGGGTACGCCCGGCTGGTGACCGACCCCGGTGAACTCGCCCGCTACGAGCGGATGTTGCGGCCGTGGGCCGAGCAGAGCATGGACCGGGCCGTCCGGATCCGGCCGGACCTGGTCACCGGCGTCCTGCTCACGACGGACGGCTGGCCGGACCCGGTGTGAACCGTGTCCGGCCGTCCGAGGCGGGCGGAACCTGGGTGGCGGCGGGTGGCGGCTGTTCACCCGCCGGGGACTATGACCACGGGCAGTGCGCGCCGTGCAGCAGTGCGTGGGTGACCGGTCCCGGGTGACCGCCGTGTCTGTGGGTTCCGACGACCACGACGACGGCGTCCCGGGTGGCCTCGACCACCCAGTTCGTTCCGCTGCGGGGCTCGGCGGTGAGGTGTCGGCAGCCGGTCGGGGACCGGTTGCCTCCTCGCGCCGGAAACGCCCCGCATGTCCAGCCTGGCCCTCGTGCGCGGATGCCGCTTGGGCCGGTCGGGCCCTCCTGGCCCGCCACGAAGGGTGGTCCAGGGCCGGCCGGACCGGGCCGGAGGGGACCGTTCGGCCCTCCCGGCCGGTCCGTCGGCGCGGCTTGGATCTGACCATGTCCGAAAACCTCACGAGTTCCGTGCCGCCCCTCACGGTCCGCACGGTCGCCGGAACGACCGTCGTGACGCCGTCCGGCGAGATCGACCTCGCGGTGGCGGTCCCGCTGTCGACACTCCTAGACTCGTTGACGTACGGCCCGCACCCCGACCTGGTGGTCGACCTCACGTCCGTGTCCTTCATCGACTGCTCCGGACTGGCAGCCCTGTGCAGGGCCCGCAGGCGGATCCAGGCGCGTGCCGGACGACTGCGGCTGGTCACCGGCAGCGGCAGCATCCTGCGAGTCGTCCGCGCCGCCGGGCTCGGTGAGGTCTTCGAGATCCAGCCCTGCCTGTCCGAGGTTCTGCCGAGCCCCGTCGCGATCTAGGCCGTTCGGCCCCGTACGCCGTCGCGAACAGGTTCCGAGCGGCCCCAGGACGGCACCTGGTCGGCCCGTGCCCGGCACCTGCCAGGACTGCCACCTTCGAGGTGTGACGAACGACCGGAGGAGGTGCGGAGCCATGGGACATGGCAAGCCGATGAGGAAGCGGTTCTGGCGCCTGCGGAGCAACCCGCTGCGCCGGCGCGACGACATCGTCGAGGCATGGGTCGTACTGGCCGTGTGGATACTCGCCGTCGTGGGAGGCACCACCGTCGGCCTGGTCGCGGCACACGCCACCGAAGCTTCCCTCGACGAGCAGCGCGTGGAACGGCACTCCGTCCACGCCGTCCTCCTCTCCGACGTACCGAAACCCACGTCGGGGGAGTGGTCCTCGGGCGACAAGGCCCTTGCCGAGGTCCGCTGGACGGCCCCCGACGGCTCCAGCCGCACCCACAGCACCCTGGTCGGCACCGGTCTGAAGTCCGGAACCCGTGTCGTGGTCTGGCAGGACGGCCAGGGCACGCTGGTCACCGAGCCGCCGAGTGCCAGGGAGGCCACCGTTGAGGGTGCCGTCATGGGTACTTTCGCAAGCTTCTCCCTGATCGGCGGCGTCTACACCGTGGGCGCGCTCGCCCGCTGGCGGCTCGACCAGCGGCGTATGGCGGGCTGGGACAGGGAGTGGGACATGGTCGGCCCGCAGTGGGGGCACCGCACCGGCTGAGGCCCGGCCGCCACCACACGGTGCACCACACCCTGCGCCGCCGGCCCGAGGTGCCGGTCGACATCGGCTGACCCAGTGAGGGCGGCAGGAAGAAGGCAGATCTCATGGAACGAGTCGTCGTCGCCCACGTCGGCTACCCGGCACCCTGCCGGGCGGTCGTCCGGTGGGCTTCCCGGGAATCGACCCGGCGCGGGCTGCCGCTCCGGGTGAACCGACACTGGACGCCCGCCGTCCCCGAGGCTGCGGAACTGGTCGTGGCCGGCGCGCGGGACCTGGACACCGTGGCCGGTTCGCCCTGTCCCGTCGTCCTGGTTCCCGAGGAGGAGTCCAGGGAACTCCTCCTCGCGGAGGTGGTGCTCGGCATGGACGCCCGCCACCCGGGGGCGGGAGCCGTCGGCTTCGCCTTCGACGCCGCCCGGCGCCTGGGTGTACGGCTGCGTGCCGTGCACGCCTGGCGGTTCCCCTCCTGCGCCGCCGAGTTGCCCTTCGGGATACCGGAGGAGGACCGTGCCGCCTGGGAGGACCACGAGGTGCAGTTGCTGTCCGACGCACTGCGAACCTGGCGGGAGAAGTACCCGGAGGTGGAGGTCCTGGAGGACGTCCGGCTGCTCACGCCCGTCCAGGCCCTGGTGCGGCGGTCCGCCGGCGCCGGTCTGGTGGTCGTGGGGCGGAGCGGGCAGGGTGAAGGGTTGGGGACGGTCGCGCGCGGGCTCGTGCGCGAGGCACGGTCTCCCGTCGCCGTGGTGCCGGCATAGGCGTACGCCGCGCAAGGGGGCGGTCCTGCCACCAGGACCGCCCCCTCCGCCATCCCCTCACCGTCCGGTCAGCTCGGCGGCCACCCGCCCCGCCCACTCCTCGATGGCGGTGAGGTCCCGGAAGTCCCCGCCCTTCCCCGAGCGCAGGATCATCCCGGCCACCCATCCCTTCGCGCCCTCCTCCAGACAGCCGCCGAAAGTGACGTGCTCGCGGGCGTCCAGCCGGGTCATGGCCTTCCTCACCCCGGGCACGGGCGGGATGTCCCGCCCAGCCGTCTCGGCGCCGAGCGGACCGCTGCTGAAAAGCCACAGCGGGCGTCCGGTGAGTGCCCGGCGGTGGCGGCGGACGAAGCGGCGGGCATCCTTGTGCCGGCGCCCCGTGTACAGGGCGCCACCGACCACGACCGCCTCGTACGAAGCCGTTGATGCCGACGCGTACGGTCATGGCGGTGAACTCCGGTCGCAGGAACGGCCGTTCAGCTGTTCCAGGTCCAGTCGGCGACCTCGGGCAGGTCGGTGCCGTGCTCGCGGATCCAGGCCGCGTGGCGGGTACGGGCGTCGGCCATCCGCTGGCGTACGGCGGCGGCGCGCACCGCGAGGCCGGGGACGCGGTCGATGACGTCCATGACCAGGCGGTAGCGGTCGAGGTCGTTGCGGACGACCATGTCGAACGGGGTGGTCGTGGTGCCGGACTCCTTGTAGCCGCGCACATGCAGGTTCTGGTGGCCGGTGCGGCGGTAGGCGAGGCGGTGGATGAGCCACGGGTAGCCGTGGTAGGCGAAGACCACCGGCTTGTCGGTGGTGAACAGGCCGTCGTACTCGAAGTCGCTCATGCCGTGCGGGTGTTCCTCGCGCGGGAGGAGACGGGTCATGTCGACGACGTTCACCACGCGGACCGCGAGGTCGGGGAGGTTGCGGCGCAGCAACTGGGCGGCGGCCAGCACCTCCTGGGTCGGGACGTCCCCGGCGCAGGCCAGCACGACATCCGGCTCACTGGAGCCGTCCTCCGTGCCCGCCCACTCCCAGATCCCGGCCCCGCGCGCGCAGTGGGCGCGGGCCTGGTCCATGGACAGCCAGTCGAAGCAGGGCTGTTTGCCGGCGACGATCACGTTGACGTAGTCGCGGCTGCGCAGGGCGTGGTCGGCCACGGACAGCAGGGTGTTGGCGTCCGGCGGCAGGTGGACCCGTACGACTTCGGGACTCTTGTTGAGGACGTGGTCGACGAAGCCCGGGTCCTGGTGGGAGAAGCCGTTGTGGTCCTGGCGCCAGACGTGCGAGGTCAGCAGGTAGTTGAGGGAGGCGATCGGAGCACGCCAGGGCAGCTCCCTGGACGTCTTCAGCCACTTGATGTGCTGGTTGACCATCGAGTCGACGATGTGCACGAACGCTTCGTAGCACGAGAACAGCCCGTGCCGGCCGGTGAGGAGGTAACCCTCCAGCCAGCCCTGGCAGGTGTGTTCGGACAGGATCTCCAGCACCCGGCCGTGCCGGTCGAGGTGTTCGTCGACCGGCAGGTGTTCGGCCTGCCATGCCTTGCCGCTGGCGTCGAAGACGGCCTGGAGGCGGTTGGAGGCGGTCTCGTCCGGGCCCACGATCCGGAAGTCCCGGCGCAGCCGGGTGTCCCGCATGACCTGCGCCAGGAGGTCGCCGAGGACGCGGGTCGGCTCGTGCAGCGTCGTGCCCGGCTTCTCGACCGGTACGGCGAAGTCGTCCAGCGGCCGGATGGGCAGGTCCCGGACGAGGAGGCCACCGTTGGCGTGCGCGGTGGAGCCCAGGCGTCGGGAACCGTCGGGGACGCAGGTCAGGACGTCGGCGCGGGGGCGGCCGTCGGTGTCGAACAGCTCCTCGGGCCGGTACGAGCGCAGCCAGGTCTCCAACTGCCGTAGGTGGGCCGGGTTCTCGCGTACGGCGGCCAGCGGCACCTGGTGGGCCCGCCAGGTGCCCTCGACGGGCACGCCGTCGACCTCGGCCGGGCCGGTCCAGCCCTTCGGGGTGCGCAGCACGATCACCGGCCAGTGCACGCGCTCGGAGACCCCGTCCTCGCGGGCCGAGCGCTGCATCCCGGCGATGCGGTCCAGTGCCGAGTCGAGGGCGGCGGCCATGGCGCGGTGGACCTTGGCCGGGTCGTCGCCGGTGACGTGGATCGGCTCGTGGCCGTAGCCCCGCAGGAGTTCGTCGAGTTCGTGCTCGGGGAGACGGGACAGGACGGCCGGGTTGGCGATCTTGTAGCCGTTGAGGTGCAGGATCGGCAGGACGGCGCCGTCGTGGACGGGGTCGAGGAACTTGTCGGAGTGCCAGGAGGCGGCCAGCGGACCGGTCTCCGCCTCACCGTCGCCGATCACACAGGCGACCAGCAGGTCCGGGTTGTCGAAGGCGGCGCCGTAGGCGTGGGAGAGGGAGTAGCCGAGCTCACCGCCCTCGTGGATCGAGCCGGGCGTCTCGGGGGCGACGTGACTGGGCACCCCGCCCGGGAACGAGAACTGCCGGAACAGCCGCGCCATCCCCTCCCCGTCGCGCGGCACGTCGGGGTAGGTCTCGCTGTAGCTGCCCTCCAGCCACGAGTTGGCGAGCACGGACGGTCCGCCGTGCCCCGGCCCCCACACGCACAGCGCGTCCAGTCCACGTGCCCCGATCACCCGGTTGAGGTGGGTGTACACGAGGTTGAGGCCGGGCGAGGTGCCCCAGTGGCCGAGCAGCCGGGGCTTGATGTGCTCGGGCCTGAGGGGCTCGGTCAGCAGGGGGTTGGCGAGGAGGTAGATCTGTCCGGCGGCCAGGTAGTTGGCGGCACGCCAGTGGGCGTCCAGGGTGCGCAGTTCGTCGTCGGAAAGTACGGTGGCGTCCAGGTGTTCGACGCGTTCGGCCTCGGACATGGGATGGCTCCGTGGTTGGGTCATCGGACGGTGGAGGCGGCATGGCCGGCAAGAAGGCGGCGAAGCTGCCGCGGGAGACGTACGAGAAGGAACTGCTGCGCCTGCAGACGGAGTTGGTGAAACTGCAGGAGTGGGTGCGAGCGACGGGCACCCGGCTGGTCGTGGTCTTCGAGGGACGGGACGCGGCGGGCAAGGGCGGCACCATCAAGCGGGTCGCCGAACACCTCAACCCCCGTGTCGCCCGGATCGCGGCGCTTCCGAAGCCGACCGAGCGCGAGCGCACCCAGTGGTACTTCCAGCGGTACGTCGAGCAGTTGCCGGCCGCCGGCGAGATCGTGCTGTTCGACCGCAGTTGGTACAACCGGGCCGGGGTCGAGCACGTGATGGGCTTCTGCACCGGGGAGGAGTACCAGCTGTTCCTCCGTCAGTGCCCGATCTTCGAGCGGATGCTGGCCGAGGCCGGGATCCTGCTGCGCAAGTACTGGTTCTCGGTGAGCGACACCGAGCAGCAGGAACGGTTCCGGCGCCGCCTGGAGGATCCGCTTCGACGCTGGAAGCTCTCCCCGATGGACCTGGAGTCGATCACCCGCTGGGAGGCGTACTCCCGGGCCAAGGACGCGATGCTGGTGCACACCGACATCGCGGAGGCGCCGTGGTACGTCGTGGAGAGCGACGACAAGCGGCGGGCCCGCCTGAACACGATCGCGCACCTGCTCGGCTCGGTGCCCTACGACGACGTCCCGCCACCGGTGCTGACACTGCCCGAGCGCCCGCCGTCGACCGGCTACCAGCGCCCGCCGCGTGATCTGCAGACCTACGTCCCCGACCACGCGGCGAGCCTCTGAGCAGCCGGCCACCTCGGTCACACCCCCTCGGGCACGATGACGACCGGGCAGGCGGAGTGGTGCAGCACGCCGTGGGCGACCCGGCCCAGCTGGAGCCCGAAGTGCCGCTGCCGGCGACGGGCCCCGAGGACCAGGAGGTCGGCGTCGCGCGAGGCGTCCACCAGTACCGTCCGCGCGTGACCCTCGACCGAACGGCGACGCACCTCGACCCCGGCGGGGACGTCCTGGAGCGCCTTCTCCAGCGTCTCCACCGCCTGCTGCTCGTGCAGCCGGGCGGGTTCCCCGGCCAGCAGAGGGTGGTCGGTCGTCTCGTGCGCGGGGCACCGCCAGGCCCGTACGGCCGTCAGCTCGGCGCCTCGCCGCCGAGCCTCCTCGGCGGCGGCCAGGCTCTCGTTCGAACCGTCGAGGCCGACGGTGATGGTGCGGGTCATGATCTCCACCTCTTGAATCGGGGGCTCCGATACGAGACTCGTCCCCGGACAAGGCCCTCGGCAGGGGCCGCAGGTCCCGGCCGAGGGCCGACCGGCCCAGCCGGCCGGTGCTTCGGAGCGGCGGACCCACCGGCCCGCTCCCGTCTCGCCGGGGCGGTGGCCGTTGGGCTGAACGGCCCTGTCCGCAGGGACCGTTGGGGTGCATGATCGACCTCCGCCGGACAGAACTCGCCGTCGCGGGCGCGCCGGTGGATCCTGAGGCGGACCGAGGAAGGTGGCTCATGAGGCAGGACACGGGCAGGCACATCCCGGGATGGCGCCGCCTGCTGCCCGGCGCCGTCGTCCTCCTCGGCTACCGGCGCGCCTGGCTGCGCGGCGACCTGCTGGCCGGCGTCACGGTGGCCGCGTACCTCGTCCCCCAGGTCATGGCGTACGCGGGCGTCGCCGGACTGCCCCCGGTCGCCGGGCTCTGGGCGATCCTCCCGGCCCTCGCCCTGTACGCCCTGTTCGGGTCCTCACGCCTGCTCTCGGTGGGTCCCGAGTCCACGACCGCGCTGATGACGGCCACGGTCGTCGGCCCGCTCGCGGTCGGCGACCCCGGCCGCTACGCCGTCCTGGCGACCACCCTCGCGGTCACGGTCGGCCTGCTGTGCCTGGTGGCACGGGCCATACGCCTGGGCTTCCTCGCGGACCTGCTCTCCCGCCCCGTCCTGATCGGCTATCTGGCGGGCGTCGCCCTGATCATGATCGTGGACCAGCTGCCCAGACTCACCGGAGTGGGGACGGCGGAAACCCGGTTCTTCCCCCAACTGTGGTCCTTCGCAGGGAACTTGGCCGACGTCCACACGGCCACGGCCGTCCTCTCCGTCTCCGTACTCGTACTGCTCCTCCTGACGGCGAGGTACGTCCGTGCCGTGCCCGGCCCGCTGCTCGCCGTTGTCCTCGGCACGCTCGCCGTGGTGGCCTTCGGCCTCGACGACCGGTACGGCATCAAGGTGATCGGCGAGGTCCCCTCGGGTCTGCCGAGCTTCGCCCGGCCCGACCTGTCCGAGCTGCCGGGCCTGGTCCTGCCCGCCCTGGGCGTACTCCTGGTCGCGTACACGGACTTCATCCTCACCGCTCGGGCGTTCACCGGCCACGACGAGGGCGACGGCCCCGGCCTCGACGCCGACCAGGAGTTCCTCGCACTGGGCGCGGCCAACCTCGGCGCCGGCGTCCTGCACGGCTTCCCCGTCAGCAGCAGCGCCAGCCGTACCGCCCTCGCCTCCTCGGCGGGCGCCCGCAGCCAGGCGTACTCCCTGGTGGCCGGGGCCGTGGTCCTCGCGGTACTGCTCTTCCTGAGCCCGCTGCTCAGCCGCACGCCGTCGGCGGTGCTCGGCGCGCTGGTCGTGTACGCGGCGGTGCGGATGATCGACCTCGCGGGCTTTCGCCGCCTGGCCTCGTTCCGCCGTCGCGAACTTCTGCTCGCCCTCGGTTGCCTGGCCGGGGTGCTGACCCTCGACATCCTGTACGGCGTCCTCGTGGCCGTCGGCCTGTCGGTGGCCGAGCTCCTGACACGGGTGGCCCGCCCGCACGACGCCGTGGAGGGAATGGTGCCCGGGGTCGCCGGCATGCACGACGTCGACGACTACCCGCAGGCCCGCACGATTCCCGGCCTCCTGGTCTACCGCTACGACTCCCCGCTCTTCTTCGCCAACGCCGAGAACTTCCGCCGCCGCGCCCTGGCCGCCCTGGACGAACAGACGGCGCCCGTCCGCTGGTTCGTCCTCAACACCGAGGCCAACGTGGAGGTCGACATCACCGCGCTGGACGCGGTCGACGAACTCCGCCGCGAACTCGGCCGCCGGGGCATCGTCTTCGCCCTGGCACGGGTCAAGCAGGACCTCCTGGACGACCTTGAGGCGTACGGCCTCGCGGACGCCGTGGGGAGAGAGCTGATCTTCCCCACCCTGCCGACGGCGGTGGCCGCGTACCGGGAACGGTGTCGTGATCAGTAGGCCGGCAGACCGTGCGCCCGGCCTCGTACTTCGCGGTGCCGAGCCTGCGGAACGGCAGGCCCCCTCCGATGGGCGGGTCGTCTCACCCCTTCGGCGAACAGCCGGTCCGGCGTGACCGCAGGGGGCCGGAGGTCTCCGAGCCGGAGCCGGACGGCCCGGTCGAGGGACCGGGTGGCCCATGGCCTGCCGCCGGGCGTCGGGCACACGCTGGTCATGGCAGGTCCCACACTCCGCAGGGAGGCCACCTCATGATCACCACCCCCACCCCCAGCATGCTGCGAGCCCTGCCCGCAGACCACCGGCAGCGACTCATGCGCGTCGCCCGCGAGGTGTCCGTCCCCCAGGGGACGCGCCTGTTCGAGGAGGGCGGCAAGGCCGACCGGTTCTGGATCATCCGCACCGGCACCGTCGAGCTCGACATGCACGTGCCGGGCCGCCGCGCGGCCGTCATCGAGACCCTCCGCCACAACGAACTCGTCGGCTGGTCCTGGCTGTTCGGGCCGCACGTCTGGCACATGGGCGCCGAGGCGACGACCCCGGTACGGGCGTACGAGTTCGACGCCACGGCTGTCCGGCTGATGTGCCAGGAGGATCCGGCGATGGGGCGCACCGTCGCCCAGTGGGTCGGCGACGTGCTCGCCCACCGCCTCCGCTCCGCCCGGACCCGGCTGCTGGACCTGTACGCCCCCTACGGCGCCGGCACCCATGCCTGAGCCCGGCAAGGCACCGAGGGCCGAGGCCGAGGACCGAGAAAGAGGAGGGAGGGATCCGGGCGGCCATCCACCAGGCCAGGTGCGGGCGCTTCTCGGCGTCGAGCGGCCGACGGCCGGTGAGTGCACCGGCAGGGTCGTCCAGCACCGTCCTCATCATGGTGGCGGCGGCCCTTCGAGCTGGGTGAAGAGCTCCTCCACGGCATGATGAGGGGGCGTGTCCCGAAGCCCAGTAGGGCCGGTCGGCCCTAGTGCATCCGGCCCCGGCGAGCGATGATCGTCGTCACGGGCCACCCGCAGCCTGTCCGCCATCGGGGAACAAGGGGTCGTCATGGCCGAGGCACGCACCTTCACGGAACAGAATCCGATCCGCGTGTTCCTGCTGGACGACCACGAGGTCGTACGACGCGGCATCACCGACCTCCTCGACGCCGAACCGGACATCTCGGTGATCGGCGACGCCGACACCGTCGAGCACGCCCTCGTCCGCGGCCCGGCGCTGCGTCCGCACGTCGCCGTGCTCGACGTACGCCTCCCGGACGGCGACGGCATCTCGGTCTGCCGGGAGCTGCGCAGCCAGATGCCGGAGCTGGCCTGTCTGATGCTGACGTCGTTCGACGAGGAAGACGCCCTGCTGGACGCCATCATGGCCGGAGCCTCGGGCTACGTCCTCAAGCAGATCAGGGGCTCCGACCTGGTCTCGGCCGTGCGCACGGTCGCCTCCGGCCAGTCCATGCTGGACCCCGCGACCACAGCCCGCCTGATGCGCTCGCTGCGCGCCGACCCCGCGGCGACGCCCGCCGTCGCACCCGAGCTGGCGAGCCTGTCACCCCGCGAGCGGGACATCCTCGCCCTGATCGGCGACGGCCTGACCAACCGCGAGATCGGCAAGAAGCTCTACCTCTCCGAGAAGACCGTCAAGAACCACATCTCCCGCCTGCTGGCCAAGCTCGGCGTCCAGCGCCGCGTCCAGGCCGCGGTCCTCGCCTCCCAGCTGGAGCAGCCGGACACTGGCGACCGCTCCACGAAGTGAGCTCCGACCGGGCTGTCCAGAGCCCACCCGGGGCCGGACGGCCCCTGCTGTCCCGCTCGCCGGACGCCACGCTGATTCGGTCACCGAAACGCCCCGACGCCCTGTCGCCCCGGCGTAGGTCGGGGAGGAGATCCCGATGCGTACCGCAGTCCTCGATGCGACGAACCTGGAGACCCTGGTCTCCGCGGCCGTGGCCGCCCCGTCGATCCACAACACCCAGCAGTGGCGCTTCCGCCTGGACCCGGACACGCTGACCTTGGAGATCCGCGCGGCCACGCACCGCGGCCCGCGCCACATGACCGACCTTCCCGGTCGCCGCCGCCTGCTCGCCACCGGAGCGGGTGCCGCCCTCGGCGCGTTAGCCGCCACCGCCTCGCCCGCCGCAGCGTCCCCCGCCCTCGGTTCAACAGCGGGAGCCGAGGAGACCGTGGACGACGGGCCTTGGAACTCGCCCCCGCACCCAGGGGAACGGACCTGGTGCAGTTGGCCACGGTCGGCCTGAACGCCACCACCGCCGACCAGGCGCTGGACGCACTGGCCCTGGAGCCGGGGCAGTGGCTGCTGGTGTCGGGCGCCGCCGGTGGGGTGGGGCTCTTCACCGTGGAACTCGCGCGACTGCGTGGCCTGCGAGTGATCGCTCAGGCCGGAGCGGCCGACGAGAAGCTACTCCTGGAGGCCGGCGCGCAGCTTTTCGTCTCGCGCGAGGACGACCTGGTGCCCACGGTGCGCCGGCTGGTGCCCGGTGGCGTGGACGGCGCGGTCGACGCGGCCAACCTGGCCGCCGGGGCGGCGGACGCCGTGCGGCACGGCGGTGCGTTCGTGTCGCTGCTCAACTCCGCGCCCATGGCGCGCCGCCAGGTGCGGATGACCAACCTGGCGTGGCACACCGACGCCGAGCGCCTGGCCAAGCTGGCGGCCTACGCGGGCGCCGGTCTGATCAGCCTGCGGGTGGCCGGTACCTACCCGCTGGAGCGGATCGCGGATGCCCACCACGCCCTCGCCGCCGGCGGGCTGCGGGGCCGGATCGTCCTGGTCCCCGACCATCGGTGAGAAACGACCGGTCACGATGAGCGATTCGGAGGGCGCACGGTGGTCGTCACCGGGGGCGCCACCGTCCCGCTGCGGTCGCAGTCCCTGCCGACGCGACCGTCAACGACGGTCCTGACCGGCACTCTGTTCCAACTTGCCCCGGGCCAGGTGGACATGGATCAGCGCGAGCACGGGACAGCGTACTCGCGCATGCCGACCCGCGGTGAGGGCGGACCTGCCAGGGCCTGCCTCATCAGGACCTGCCTCAACCGGTCAGCCGTGGCGTGGTCCCCGATGCCGGCGCCTGGGAGTGTGGTTTGACGCTGCGTCAGGCGAACTCCTTGTGTCAGCCGTCGCGTCGGTGCCCTGATGGCGGTCGTGGCCCGGCGCCTGGACCAAGCTGCAACCGCCTCGAACTCGACCGCGCCGCCGTGACCGCGCCCATGAGCTGTGCCAACTGCCGGTTCAGGGGCGGGGCGAGGTGTCCAGGAACTGGCGGAGGGAGGCCGTCATGCTCGTCACGAAGGCTTCCCGGGTCTCGTCGCTGACGTGGTCGAGGGAGAGGTAGGGGTTGAGGTCCTCCAGCTCGACCAGGAGCAGGTCGCCCTCCTGGGTACGGCAGGCGTCCACGCGCTGGATGCCGTGGTCGAGGGTGTTCCAGTCGATGAAGCGGCGCGCGAAGTCGAGGTCGGCTTCGGTGGGCCGGTAGGGCTCAAGGACCCAGCGCCGGTCGGGGTCGGGGGCGTGCAGGGCGTACTGGAAGGTGTCGTCCACGTAGTAGAAGGACACCTCGTAGCGGAAGTCGATGCGCGGCTGGACCAGGATCTCGCCGTAGGTGAGGCCGGCCAGTTCTTCCTGAGGCACGAAGCGGAGGCCGATGGAGTCCGCCCCTGCCTTCGGCTTGACCACGTACTGTTCGGCCTCGGGCAGGCTGCCGAGGTCCTGGGACCGGTCGATGGTGGGGATGACCGGGTATTCGGCTGCGGTCAGGTCCAGCAGGTACTGCTTGCCGGCCATGTCGGCCCGGCCGGACAGCGGGTTGTAGACCCGGGTGCCGCGCGCCTCGGCCTGGTCGCGGAAGGCGTCGTACTCCTTCTGATAGTGCAGCACGGGGCCGCTGTTGCGGACCACGACCGCGTCGAAGGCGTCCATCAGAGCCGCGGCGTCCAGTGGATGGCACAGGGCGACGTCGAAGTCGTTCCGTAGCCGCGACGACAGGAAAATGTCCTCATCGCAGTAGCGCCGGCCCCGGGCCTCGTAGGCGAGATCGGTCACGAACAGAACGCGGGGGCGGTCGGGCACGGGGTATCTCCTGGGTCGGTGGCCACCAACCTACCCAGGCCGCCGGCCGACGCCCGGCACCGGGCGGGGCCCGCGTCTACCGGACGGTCAGCCACCCTCAGTAGCTCGATGGCCCAGGAAGGCGCGGTTCAGGTGGCCTGGCCGAAGGACCCCGAGGCCTGCGGCGAGGCGCGTTGGGAGGCGCGGAAGGCCAGAGGAGTGCGGCCGGTGTGGCGTTGGAAGAACTTGCCGAAGTGGGTGGCGCTGGTGAAACCGAGGTGGGCCGCGATGGTGGCGGCCGGTTCGGTGCCGTGGGCGAGGAGGCGCTTGGCCTCCAGGGCGAGGCGCTGGTCGAGGTAGTCCTTGGCGCTGAGGCCCGCCGCGGTCTGGGTGGCGCGGGTGAGGGTGCGGGTGGAGTAGCCGAGTTCGCGGGCGTAGTCGTCGATGCGATGGGTGCGGGAGAAGTCCCGCTCGACGGCGTCGCGGAAGCGGAGGAAGGGCTCGGGGGCGGATTCCGTGCCCTGGCCGTGCTGCTGCAGGTGGGCGAGGCGCAGGAGTACGACGTCGAGCAGGCGGTGCAGCAGCGCGGTGTGCACCGGCGGCGGACGGCGGTCCGACCGGGAGAACTCCGCGGCCAGTTGTTCGGCCGCGGCCGCGAGGACGGGGGCCTCCGAAGGATCGGGGCTGCACAGGGGCATCGGGGCGGTGGTGACGCCGAGGCCGGCCAGTTCGGCGGTCTCGGGGGCCACGAAGTCCTCCTGGAAGAGGATCATGACGGCCTCGGCCCGGTCGGGATTCTGCCACTGGTGCACCTGGCCGGGCCGGATCCACAGCCAGGAGCCGGGCGGCAGTACGTACCCGGTGAAGTCGACCCGGTGGCGCAGAGTGCCGGAGGTGACCAGCAGCAGGGCGTGGAAGTCCTGCCTGTGCGGGGTGGCGATGTGCCAGGGCCAGTCACGGGTGCGGTCGCGGAAGTCGGCCAGGGTCATCACCTCCAGGCCCGCCGGGGTTCCGGCCGGAGGCTGGAAGACCACCTTCGGCAGTCCCGTCTCCCGCCGACCGGGCTGCTGCGGCGCTTGTCGCCTGTGGACCATCACGAGACCGGAGCGTACCTCGCCGACCGCCGGGTTCCGTCGCAGTATGGAGTCGTTCCAGGGGTGACAGGCCTAAGGCAGGCCTACGGCGCGGAAGCCGGCCGTTGTGTCCGTTGCGGCCGATGGTCGGTCGTGAGCCGGCCACCAACGATCCGGCCCCTTCCCCCATCCCCGTTCCCCCATTCCAGTTCCCCCCATCCCCTCACGCACGTCGACAGGAGCAGAGCCATGCACGGAACCCTCACGGTCATCGACAAGGGATCGGTCCGTATCCACAGCTACACCGCGCCCGAGGACGGCCTGGACGTCAATACCCAGTTGATCGAGACGCCGTCGCGGATCATCGCCGTCGACGCGCAGTTCGTCCTCGCCTACGCCGACGAGGTCGTCGCCTACGCCAAGAGCCTCGGCAAGCCGCTCGACCGTCTCGTCATCAGCCATGCGCACCCCGACCACTACCAGGGCGCGGCCCGCTTCGGCGTTCCCGTGCACGCGCTGCCGGAGACCATCGCGGAGATCGTCGCCACGGGCGCGAAGACCGACCTGCCCACCGGCGCCCCGATCCCGCTCGCCGACATGACCCCGACCGTGGAGATCACCCCGGGCACCGAGGTCGTCGACGGCATCCCCTTCGAGTTCGAGAAGGTCACCGGCGGCGAGATCCACACCACCCTCGTGATCAAGCTGCCCGAGCAGGGCGTCCTGGTCGCCCAGGACGTCGTCTACAACCGCACCCACCTGTGGTTCCTGGACAAGGACTTCGACGGCTGGCAGGCCAACATCGACCGCTTCGCCGCCCAGTCCGAGTACGACACCATCCTGCCCGGCCACGGCGAGCCGACCACCCCGGCCGTCTGGGCCGAGCTCACGGAGTACGTCAACGCCGGCCGCGAACTGCTCGGCGACGACGGCGACGCGTACAAGAAGGCCATCACCGAGCGCTACCCCGACTACCAGGGCGCTGCCCTCATCGACGTCTCCAACGCCTACATGTTCGGCCCCAAGAGCTGACACCTCTCCCGGGCCTGCGACGCCAGGTCCGCGGGGACGGCCGCGGTGTCGCCTCGGGACCAGGCACGTACGGCGGGCGAGGCCGTCGGGTCAGCGGACGGTGAGGACGATCTTGCCCGTCGTACGTCCCGTCTCGCCCAGCGTGTGTGCCTCGGCGGCCCGGGCGAGCGGGAACGTGGCCTCGATGTGGGCCCGCAGCCTGCCCGAGCCGGCCAGGTCGGCGATGGCGCGCATACCCGCGTGGTCGGCCTCCACGAGCAGCACCTCGAGCCGCACACCGAGTTCCGCGGCCTTCTCGGCCTCCTCCGGCGTGCCACCGCCGAGGAGCGACACCAGGGTTCCGCCCTTGCGCAGTACGTCCAGAGAGCGGGTACGGGTCTCGCCCGCGAGGGGATCGAGGACCACGTCCACGTCGCTGACGGCCTCGGCGAAGTCGACGCTCCGGTAGTCGATCACCTCGTCGGCGCCCAGCTCGCGCAGGAACGCGTGCTTGCCCGCGCTGGCCGTGCCGATGACGTACGCACCACGGGCCTTGGCGATCTGTACGGCGAGATGGCCGACCCCGCCCGCGGCCGCGTGGATCAGGACGCGCTGTCCCGGGCGGACGTCGGCGGTGTCGACGAGCGCCTGCCAGGCGGTGAGGGCGGCGAGCGGGAGGGCGCCCGCCTGGATGTGGTCGAGGGAGGGGGGCTTGGGCACGAAGGACCGGGTGGGGGCGGTGACGTACTCGGCGTGGGAGCCCCTGCCGTACGGGTAGGGCAGCATGCCGAAGACCTCGTCGCCCGGCTTGAACAGGGTGACGCCGAAGCCGACCGCCTCGACGACCCCGGAGACGTCCCAGCCGAGGACGTACGGCGGCTCGCCGACGAACGCTCCGCCTGCCCGGTGCTTCCAGTCAGTGGGGTTGACGCCCGCCGCGTGGACGGCGACGAGGATCTCACTGACGCCGGGCGTCGGGCGCGGAACCTCGATCTCCTTCACCACTTCGGGGCCGCCGTGGACGTCCTGGCCCATCGCGCGCATCGATGCATTCGAATCAGTCATACGGCAAGGCTGCGCCAGCCACTGACCACCCGCAATGGCCGGATTGCCAGTATTCGATAGGAACTTGCCATGGGGCACGAGGTACATCGGCGTCGTCCTGTTCAGCTTCCGGGACACCGCCCTCATCGCGTGGGCGTACTGGCACTCGAAGGCGTCTACCCGTTCGAACTGGGCATCCCCAACCGGGTCTTCGGCTACGCCGACGGGCGGTACGACGTGCGCACCTGCACCGTCGACGGGCGCCCGGTGCGCACGAGCGCCGACTTCACGGTGGCCGTCGAGCACGGCGCCGAGGCGCTCGAGACCGCCGACACCGTGGTCGTCCCACCGTTCGACCACACCATCGTCTCGGACCGGCTGACGGAACCTTTGGCCGCCGCGGTCGCCCGGATCAGGCCGGGCACGCGGATCGTGTCCATCTGCACGGGCGCCTTCCTGCTCGCGGCCGCCGGGCTGCTCGACGGGCGGCCCGCGACCACGCACTGGGTGCTGGCCGACGCCTTCCGCCGGCTCTTTCCCAAGGTCGCGCTGGACGCCGAGGTGCTGTTCGTGGACGACGGCGACATCCTCACCTCGGCCGGGGCCGCGTCCGGTCTGGACGTCTGCCTCCATGTCGTACGCAAGGACCACGGCAGCGAGTTCGCCAACCGGGTGGCGCGGCGCTGCGTCGTACCGCCGTGGCGGGAGGGCGGGCAGGCGCAGTACATCGAGCAGCCCGTTCCCGACCCGTCCTCGGCGGGAACGGCGGCGACCCGCCAGTGGGCCCTGGAGCACCTGGACGAGCCGCTGACGCTCGCGGACCTGGCCGGGCACGCGCGGATGAGCGCACGGACCTTGGCGCGCCGCTTCCAGGAGGAGACCGGCACCAGCCCCGGACGCTGGTTCATCCAGCAACGGGTCCAGCGGGCACGGCAGTTGCTCGAGTCCAGCGATCTGTCCGTGGACCAGATCGCCGGCGAGGTGGGCTTCGCGACGGGAGCCTCGCTGCGGAAGCATCTGCACGCGGCGATCGGGGTGTCCCCGCTGGCGTACCGCCGTACGTTCCGTACGACGCCGACGGGCCCGGGTCCGGGTCCGCTGTGAGCCGGGCCGGCAGGGCTCAGCCGTGTGGTCCCGCGCCGTGCAGGAGTGTGTCGACGACGAGGGCGGCCAGGGACTCCGGGTCCTGGGCGGCCGGATCCCCGGGGGTGCCGGGCCGGTTGACGGCCTCGCTGAGGAGGGCGATGTAGACCTGCCGCGTCCACGTGAGGTCCGCGTCCGGGGCGATCAGTCGCTCGCGCTGTGTCCGGGCGAGGAGGTGGAGGGCGCGGGCGTTGATGTCCTCCCAGAGGGCGGCCGCGGTTTCGGTGTGGGGTGTGGCGTGGTCGAGGGTGAACCGCCATGTGCTCTTGACCCTCAGGACGTTCGTGGTCACCCGGTGGAGCGCGACGAGGGCGGGGGCGGTGTCGGGCCGGGCCTCCTCGATGGCGTCGAAGAGCTGCTGCTTCGCGGAGACGGCCAGCGACTCCAGGAGTGCCTGCCGGTTGGCGAACCGCCGATGCACGGTGATACGTGTCAGTCCCGCCGCCTCGGCGATCTGTTCCATGGAAGCGCCGGCGTCCTCGGCCAGTACCCGCTCGGCCGCCTCCAGAATCGCGCGCACACTGCGCTCGGCGTCTGCCCGCAGTGCTCGGCCCATGTCGGCCTCCTGTCGTGTCGTCGGTTCCTGATCCTCTGTAGAGGATACGTGAACGATACGACTACTCAATTAAGAGCTTCTTATTTGTTACGAGTGTTGTACTAGTTGATACATGGATGAAGCTGATAGAAGTGGCGGTACCCCGCCGGGCTCCGTGCCGGCGGGGTACGCGGATGGGGTGTCGCGGTGTCTGCGGGTGTCAGCGGTCGAGGAAGGTGTTCACCTCGGTGCCGAACTTGACGGCGTACTGGTAGAGGAACCCGTGACCGGCGTCCGGGTAGATGTGCAGCTGGGCGTTGGGGAGGTACTTGGCCAGCAGCTTGGAGTTCTCGGCGGGCATCAGGATGTCGCTCTCGCCGTCGGCGACCAGGACCGGCTGGAAGAGGGACTTCAGACGGACCAGCTTGGACTTGTCGGTGATGCCCCACTCGGACCACGCGGTGAGCTGGTGGTCGCGGGTGGTGAGGCTTGTGGGGGTGTCGTGGTCGGTGGTGCGCTCCCCGAGGCGCTGCAGGAACTCCTTGCCCGCGGCCTGGCTGGTGGGGGTGTTCTTGAAGAACAGGAAGAGGTAGTCCTCGGGGCCGGGGTTGTCCTTCAGGGAGTGCTGCAGGATGGCGGGGTCGGAGGCGCGCTGGTTCACTCCGCCCTGGGGGCCGGTGGCCGCCAGGACGACACGGCGGACCTGCCAGGGGCGGCGCAGAGCGACCTCCTGGGCGACCTCGCCACCGAGGGAGAAGCCGAACACGTCGTAGCGGGGCAGCTTGAGGGCGTCGACGAAGTCGATGGCGTCCAGGGCCATCTGCTGGTTGGTGCTGGGGGTGGTGCCGGTGGAGCCGCCGACGCCGACGTTGTCCACGAGGATGACCTCGCGTTCGGCGGCGATGGTGTCGATGAGCTTGGTGTCCCAGCCGTCGTTGTTGCCGCGGAAGTGCTGGAGGAAGACCAGGGGCACGCTGCCCGCGCTGGGGTGGCCGAAGCGGCGGTACTGGTACGTGACGCCGCCTGCTGCCTTGACACGCAGGTTGGGGGCGGTGCTGGCGCTCACCTCGTTCTGCGTCCGGGTGACCGCCTGCCGCGTGCCGCTGGAGTCTCCGCTCACGGCGTTGGCCATGCTCGGCGCGGTGGCGGCGACAGCCGCGACGACCGACATGGTGGCCAGTGCCATCGCGGTGCGCCGGGAGATACGGGTACGGGTGGGTCGATTGGTCGAGGACATGCGCATTCCTTGAGTCGGGCCGGAGGTCTTCTCCGGCGCGTTGGACCTGCCGTGCGCTCCGCGTACGCGTGTCCGCGGACCGCACGGATCGTGGAGCTGTTGCTGATGACCCGGCGACTTCGTCAAGCCGGGCTCGTCGAGGTCATGGCCCGCGCGAGGGTGGGGGAGCTGGGAGCGACCGCGCCGGTGAGTCCGGGGCGGCGACGGAACTCCCGCATGATCGACATGCTCAGAAACTAGGGACCGGCTGTGTCGTCGGGCGTCCTCCCGGGCGCTCGACGAGGTCATCCGCCGGGGTGAACCAGTCCGCTCTCGTAGGCCAGGACGACGGCCTCGATCCGGTCGCGGAGCTGCAGTTTGGCGAGGATACGGGCCACATGGGTCTTGACCGTGCTCTCGCCGAGGAACAGCTTCCCGGCGATCTCCCCGTTGTTCAGCCCCCGACCGACCAGCCCCAGCACCTCCCGCTCACGATCGGTCAGTACGTCGAGACGCGCATCGGCCACGGGAGTGACAACGCCCGTGACATACCGGTCGATCAGCCGCCGGGTCACCGAAGGGGCGACCATCGTGTCGCCGCGCAGGACGCCACGTACGGCGACGAGCATCTCGGCGGCCGTCGTGTCCTTGACGAGGAAACCACTCGCTCCCGCACGGAGCGCCGCGTAGGCGTACTCGTCGCGGTCGCAGGCGGTAAGGACAAGCACCCGCGTATCGGGCAGTGCGGCGAGCAACTGCTCGGTGGCCGAGATGCCGTCCAGGCCCGGCAGCCGCGCCTCCATGAGGACGAGGTCCGGACGCAGCGTGAGTGCCAGCGCCACGGCCGTCTCGCCGTCCCCGGCCTCGCCGACGACCGTCAGGTCCGGCTGGCCCCCCACCAGCATGCGCAGTCCGGCCCGCGTCAACTCCTGGGTGTCACAGATCAGTACGGCGATCTCCGCCGTGATGCTCCCGCCGCCCGACCGTACGCCGGTCAGCCCGTGCCCGGACGCCGTCCGGTCGGTGTCGCGGGCACCGGCGTGGACGGCGGCGCCACGGTTGAACGGCTCAACTGCGAGCGCCCAGTCAAGGCCCCGGTGGGCTCTGGTGACGAGGACGGTACTGGCGGACATGCCCATGAACTCCTCCTGGTGAACGGGGGCGACCGAGACGTTCCGACTCCCGTGTGGCCGGGCTTCGTCGAGTGGTCAGTCGGCGAGGAAGGCCGTCACTTGGGTGACGAAGGCCTTGGCGTGCTGGAAAGGGAGCAGGGGGGAGCGGGGTAGAGGGGTGTCGGGCGGTGGTCAGGCGGCGGGGAGGTGGTTGAGCTTGCTCAGTTGCTGGTCGCCGCCGCCAGCGCGAGGGCGGCGGCCTTGCCGATGCCGGAGGACGCACCCGTGACGAGGGCTACCGGACGTGTTGTTGCCATCTTGGACTCCTGATTCCGGGATCGGGGCACCTCCCCGACCAGCTTCATCAATGTATCAGTTCCAAGATAAAACGCAACATGAAAGCATCAATTAAGAAGTGATCCGTAGCGTTCACGCATCCTTTAACGCCAGAGGGGCGACGCGTTGTCGCGTCGCCCCTCTCCGGACCGTTGGTGTCGAGCTGCCCCGCTACCGCACCAGGCAGGGCCGCTTCCCGTCGAACTCCCACCCCGGCACCAGGTACCGCATCCCGATCGCGTCGTCCCGCGCCCCCAACGCCCGCTCCTGGTACAGCTCGTGAGCCGCGAGCACCCGCTCCATGTCCACCTGGACGCCCAGTCCCGGCGCGTCCGGCACCGCGATCTCACCCCCGATGATCTGCGGCGGAGCGACCGTGAGGCGTTCCAGGCCCTCCTGCCAGATCCAGTGGGTGTCGAGGGCGTTGTACTCGCCCGGGGCCGCCGCACCGCAGTGGGTGACCATGGCCAGGGAGATGTCGAAGTGGTTGTTGGAGTGACACCCCCAGGTCAGGCCCATCGCGTTGCACAGCTGGGCCACGCGCACCGAGCCGCGCATGGTCCAGAAGTGGGGGTCGGCAAGCGGGATGGACACCGACTGGAGGGCCAGGGCGTGGGTCAGCTGCCGCCAGTCCGTGGCGATCATGTTGGTCGCCGTGGGCAGACCGGTCGCCCGGCGGAACTCGGCCAGGATCTCGCGCCCCGAGTAACCGCCCTCCGCGCCGCAGGGATCCTCCGCGTAGGCGAGGGTGTCGGTCAGGGGGCCGCACAGCTCGATCGCCTCGGCCAGTGACCAGGCGCCGTTCGGGTCGAGGGTGATCCGGGCCTCGGGGAAGCGGTCCTTCAGCGCCCGTACGGCCTTGACCTCCTCCGCGCCTTCCAGGACCCCGCCCTTGAGCTTGAAGTCACGGAAGCCGTAGCGGGCGTGGGTCGCCTCGGCCTGGCGGACGATCGACTCCGGGGTGAGGGCCTCCTCGTGCCGGATGCGGTACCAGTCCACGTCCGCATCCGGTTCACGGACGTAGTCCAGCTCGGTCCGGTCCGGGTCGCCGACGTAGAAGAGGTAGCCCAACACCCGTACGGAATCCCGCTGTTGGCCGTCGCCGAGCAGGGCCGCCACGGGTACGTCCAGGTGCTGGCCGAGCAGGTCGAGCAGAGCCGACTCGACGGCCGTCACCGCGTGCACGGTGGTGCGCAGGTCGAAGGTCTGGGCGCCGCGTCCGCCCGAGTCGCGGTCGGCGAACCGGGCGCCGATCTCCCGCAGGACGCGCTGGTAGTCACCCACCTTGGCGCCGACGACCAGGGACTCCGCGTCGCGCAGCGTCCGCGTGATCTTCTCGCCGCCCGGCACCTCGCCGAGCCCCGTACGGCCCTCGGAGTCGGTGAGGATCACGATGTTGCGGGTGAAGTAGGGGCCGTGGGCGCCCGAGAGGTTCAGCTCCATGCTGTCGCGGCCGGCGACGGGGTAGACGGCGAGGGCGGTGACGGTCGGCTGACTCGTACTCATGGTCGTCAGGGTCCTTAGTCGAATACGCGGGGTCGGTGGGGGTCAGATGCTGAGGATGTCCAGGGCCCATTCCGTCGCCAGCACGCCGCCCAGGCCCAGTACCGCCAGTACGGTCGTGTAGCTCGTACGGACCTTGATGGCCTCGACGACGGACAGGTTGAAGTACTCCTTGAACAGCCAGAAGCCCGGGTCGTTGACGTGCGAGCAGGCGATCGAGCCGCAGGCGACGGCGAGCACCATGATCTCCGGGTGGACGCCGCTGCCCGCGAGGAGCGGCAGCACCACGCCGGAGGCGGTGACGACGGCGACCGTCGCCGAGCCGAGCGCCACGCGAAGGATCACGGCGATGAGCCAGGCGAGGATGATGGGGGAGACGGACCAGGTGTCGGTGGCGTCCTTGATGTAGTCGGAGATACCGCCCTCCACCAGGACGTTCTTGAAGGCGCCGCCCGCGCCGATCACCAGCAGGATCATCGCCATCGCCTGGGCCGCCGACGTGCAGGACGCGCCGACCTCCTCCAGGCTCCGGCCGATACGCGGACCGAACGCCCACACCGCCAGACACAGGGTGAGCAGCAGCGCGATCGGGGCCGAGCCGACGAACGCGACGACGTTCAGGAACGGGCTCTCGGCGGAGGTGGCCAGGTCGGTCACCGCCGCCCCCGCTATCAGGACCACCGGGAACAGGGCCACCGACAGCGACCACCCGAGGCCGGGCATCTCCTCGTCGGTGAACTCGCGCTCACTGACCAGACCCTTGGGGATGGACGGGGCCATCGCCCTGATGAACGGCAGGCGCGGCCACACCAGGGCGATGAGCGCGCCCACCGGGACGGCGATGAACAGGCCGTAGAACAGGGTCAGTCCGACGGAGGCGTGGAAGGTGGCCGCGACGGCGGTCGGGCCGGGGTGCGGGGGCAGGAAGCTGTGCATCGTGGAGAGGGTGATCGACATCGGCAGCCCGACCCACAGCAGCTTCGCGCCGGTGACCCTGACCAGCGTGAACGCGATCGGCACGATGATGATGAAGGCGACCTCGTAGAACATGGTCACGCCGATGAGCATCGACGTGATCACCATCGCCACCTGGACCCCGCGCGGTCCGCCCGCGTCCAGCAGCTTCCCGGCGATCCGCTGGGCGGCCCCCGAGTCGCCCATGACCCGGCCGACCATGGCACCGAGCCCGATGGTGAGCATCGTGTCGCCGATCTGACCCCCGATGCCGTCGGAGAGGACGTCCGGGATGGTGGCCACGGGGATACCCCGGACCAGCGCGACGCCGACCGCCACGAGGAGCAGGGCGGCGAAGCCGTTGAGTTTCAGTCTGGTCATGAGGAGCAGCAGAATCAGAACGCTGATGCCGACCACGAGGAGAGGCAAGACAGTTCCCCTTTGAACTGTGAGCTACTGAACTGAACCGAGCCGAACTGAGGTGGGGCGAGGCGAGGTGGGGTCAGGTGAGCTGAAGGGCAATGGCCGGCTGGTCAGGAGGCCGGCTGTCGTACCGCCCCCACCAGCCCCAGGCCGTGGTCCAGCACCTTCGCCAGGGCCGCGAGGTCGTCCGGGCCCGGGTCGGTGAGCGGGGCGCGGACCGGGCCGACCGGGAGGCCGCGCAGTCTGGCCGCCGCCTTCACCAGGGACACGGCGTAGCCCGGTACCCGGTCGCGGAGTTCGACCAGGGGGACGTAGAACTCGCGAAGCAGTCGCGTCAGGACCGGGTCGTCCCCGTCCCGCAGCGCGCCGAAGAAGGCGTTCGCGATCTCGGGGGCGAAGGCGTGGACGGCGGAGGAGTAGGCGGGGACACCGACCGTGGCGTAGGCGCGGGCCTGGATCTCGGCCGTCGAGGCGCCGTTGAAGAAGAGGAAGCCGTCGGGGGCGGCGAGGGTGAGACGCTGGAGGCGGTCGAGGTCACTGTGACCGTCCTTGAGGCCGACGACCCCCTCGATCGCGGCGATCCGGCGCACGCCCTCCGCCGTGAACGTGACCTGGCCGCGCTGGTACGCGATCAGCGGCAGCCGGGTCCCGGCGGCGATGCGGCGCAGCTGCTCCACCAGGCCGTCCTGCGGTGCCCCGACCAGATAGTGCGGCAGGACCAGCAGGGCGTCCGCGCCCGCTTCCTCCGCGATACGGGCGAACCGCAGCGCCTGCGCCCAGCCGTAGCCGATGCCCGCGACCACCGGCAGCCGGCCGTCGGCGATCTCGACCGTGGCGGTGACGACCGCGCGGTACTCGTCCTCGTCGAGCGAGAAGAACTCGCCCGTTCCGCAGGCGGGGAACACCGCTCCGGGGGCGGCGGCCAGCCGGCCGGTCAGGTACTCCCGGTATCCGTCCAGGTCGAGAACGCCGTCGTCCCGGAAGCTCGTGAGGGGGAAGGACAGCACCCCGCCGGTCATTCCGTCACGGAGCCGCTGGACGACTCCCTCGACCTCCGAGTTGATCACTGCCATGAACCCTGTCTCCCTATGCGGATGCCGTCTGCGTATGAAGATGGAGATTAGGTGGGTGAACGGATGAGGTCAATGGCAGCGGCAGGAGCGGCGGTCGGCGGCGGAGCGGAGCGGATCACGGCCGACCTACGATGGGGCCCATGCCGGAGAAGAGAGGTGTCCGCAGCGTGAAGTCGGCGGCCCGGACCGTCGCGCTGCTGGAACTTCTCGCCGCGCGGGGCGAGGAGCCCTCGCGTCTGGACGAACTCGCCGAGGGGCTGGAAGTGCCGCGCAGCAGCATGTACCAGCTGCTCCAGACCCTCGTCGACTGCGGCTGGGTCCGCTCCGACGCCACCGGCTCCCTCTACGGCATCGGCATCCGAGCCCTGCTCACCGGCACCGGCTATCTCGACGGCGACCGGCGTATCCGCGCGGCCCGCCCCCACCTCGACGAGGCCTCGGACGCGCTCGGCGAGACGATCCACCTGGCGCGTCTCGACGGCCCGGACGTCGTCTATCTGGCCACCCGGGAGTCCCACGAGTACTCGCGCACCATAAGCCGCGTCGGCCGCCGCGTCCCGGCCCACGCCGGTGCCCTCGGCAAGGCACTGCTCGCGGAACGCCCCGACGACGAACTCCCGCTCCCTGAAGGAGAGTTGGTCGCCCTCACGGACAACACCCACACCACCCGGGCCGCCCTGCACGCCGATCTGGCCCAGGTGCGCGAGCGCGGCTGGTCCGTCGACCGCGAGGAGACGGTGACCGGTATCGCGGGCTTCGGCTTCGCCCTGCGCTACGAGACCCCGGCCATCGACGCCATCAGCTGCTCGGTGCCGGTGGCCCGGCTCACCCCGGAGCACGAGCTGAGGATCGTCGCCGTCATGCGCGAGATCCGCGCGAAGATCGAGACCCAGCTCCACCTGGCCCCGGGCGCCCCCGACTGGCGCTGAGCCCCTACGGGACGAGCCCCTGAGCCCTTCAGGCCAGCGGCACCCGGGTGAACCGTCCCGCTGTCCGCAGCTCGCCCTCGATCCGTGACGCCGTCCCGTACAGCTCGGGCAGGACCTCCGTCACGCAGTTCTCCGCCGTACGCCGGGTGGTGTGCATCGCCACGTTCACCGCGGCGACCACCCGGCCCGTACGGTCTCGCACCGGGACCGCGATCGACCGCAGTCCCTCCTCCAACTCCTCACTGACCAGGGCGTATCCCTGCTCCCGCACCTCCGTCAGCACCCGGGCGAAGGCCGTCGGGTCCGTCACGGTGTGCGGAGTCAGCGGGGCCAGCGGAGCCAGGTCCCGCACCTGCCGCTCCGCCTCCGGTATGCCGGCCAGCAGCACCCGGCCCATCGAGGTCGGGTAGGCGGGAACCCGCGTCCCCACGGTGATGTGCGCGCTCACGATGCGCCTCGCCGCCGCCCGCGCCGTGTACTGGATCTCCGCCCCCGAACCCGTCCCCGAGTCCGTCGACAGGATCGCCAGTGACGCCGACTCCTGTACCCGGCCCGCGAGTTCGGCCAGGTGCGGGGCGGCGATCTCGGGCAGCGACGTACGGGAGAGGGGCGGGAAGCCGAGGGACAGGACCCGGGGGGTGAGGGCGAAGGTGCGGCCGTGTGTCTCGACGTAGCCCAGGTGCTCGTAGGTGATCAGAGCCCGGCGGGCGGTCGCCCGGGCCAGGCCCGTCGCCCGCGCGATCTCTGTCAGGGTCAGCTCGGCGCGGGATTCGCCGAAGGCCGTCAGGACGGTGAGACCCCGGGCCAGGGACTCGACGAACTCGCGGCCCAGTTCCTGCTTCGAGGCCCCGGTCCAGGCCGCGAGGCCCGAGGGAGACGCCGGTGTCCCGGAGGACGGGCGCACCCGCAGCTCGGCCTCCATCGCGGCCACCGTCGAGCGCAGTCGCGGCAGCAGGTCGTCGCGCAGGCCGGTGACCGTACGGCGGCTCGTGTGGCTGACGACGCTCGCTACACAGGCCACCCGTCCCGTACGGGGGTCCCGTACGGGTACGGAGACGGCGACCAGCCCCGGTTCGATCAGCTGGTCGTCCAGCGCCCAGCCGTCGGCGCGGGCCTGCTCGACATACGCCTCGAAGTCGGCGCCCGAGGCCCCCGAATCATCGGTCCGGGGCGGCACGGCCGGGAAACCGTGGTCGGCCGGGTCCGCCGCCCGGCGTTCGTGCCAGCGGCGCCAGTCGTCGGCCGTCCACTCGGTGGCGAACAGCGGGCCGGGGGCGGTGCGTTCGGCGGGAAGAAGGTCGCCGATACGGAAGCTGAGGGACATCGCGCGGCGCCGGGTGGCCTGGTGGATGAACCGGATGCCGTCCCGGTCGCCCACCGCGAGCGACACCGACTCGTCCAGCTCGTCGGCGAGGGCGTCCGCGTGCGCGTCGAGCAGGGCGGGCAGCCGGAGGGCGGCCAGATAGGCGTTGCCGAGTTCCATCAGCCGAGGGGTGAGAACGGCGTCCCGGCCGTCGAGACGGACGTACCCCATGCGGGCGAGCGTCGCCGTGATCCGGTCGACCGTCGAACGGGCCAGTCCGGTCGCGCGTTCGAGCGCGCTGAGGCTCAGCACGCCGTTCGCCTCGGTGAGCCTGTTCAGCACGGCGAGGCCACGCATCAGCGGGGCCACGGCCTCGGCAGGGACGGCGGCCTCAGGGATGGTGGCGTCGACAGAGGCGGTGGCGTCCGTGGATGACGCCGTGGTGGCGTCGGGCAGTGGCATGGGTGGTGTGTGCTCCCCGTGGAGTGTCTCCGGGACACCGTAACGGGGCTCAGGGCTTGGTCAGGGTGTCCACGTAGTGGGTTCCGTCGGCCGTGAGGCCCGCGACGGCCTTCCGGGCGTCCTCGCCGGACATCGCACGGTCCGCCTGGTAGTAGAGCCAGTCGACCTTCATGTCCCAGGTACGTGCCCCGGCTCCCCTGAAGGGAAGGTCGATGAACCAGGTGCTGAAGTTCACGGTCATGGGCTCGCGCGGAGAGTACTTGCTGCCGTTGGTGAACAGTTCACGGCCGTCGAGGGAGTAGGTGGTCCTGCCGCCGTGCGTGGTGATCACCATGGTGTGCCAGCCGCCGAGCTTGGTGATACGGGACTTGGTGACCCGGTCGTTCGTCGCGCTGTCGCGCCAGCTCGTGGTGTCCAGCCGTGGCCCGTACGCTCCCCAGCCGCCGTTCGGCAGGTACTCGTAGTCGAGTTCGCTGTACTTCTTCGACGTGTGGTCCGGCGAGATCGTGAAGAACGACTCGGCGATGTGGTCGCCGTCGCGGCCGCTGGTGGGCTTGTCGTCGAGGTGGACCCGGGCGACGAGGGTTCCCTCGAAGACGGTCCCCCTGGCCCTGTGGAACTCGGACTGCCGGGTGCCCTTCGCGGTTCCGTCGGTCTCGGCCCGCAACTGGAGAACCTGGGCGGTCGTGGCGTCCTCCCCGGCGGGGAAGCTGACGCCGTCCTTCGACCAGGTGTCCTTGATCCCGGGGCCGCCCTCACCGGTGCGTACCACCCAGCCGTGGGCCGCGAGCGCCGGATCGCCGGGACCGCTGTAGTCGAAGTCGTCGAAGAGGACGCCCTTGGGTGGTGCGGGTGGTGCGGGCGCCCCGGCCACCGCAGCCCGCCCGGGCGCGGCAGAGCCGCCCGGCGCCGGGGTCTCGCCGTTCGGTTCCTCGCCCCAGACGAGTGCGCCGCCGAGGTAGGCGGTCACGCGCTTGGACGGCGTGTACGTGGTGTCGCCGGCGTCGAAGGAGTGGTCGTTGTCCTGGTCCAGCCTCCCGTGGTCGACGCGGTAGAGCTGCAGCCCGATGCCCTTGGTGCTGCCGCCGGGCGCCAGGGTGCCCGTGGCCTGTCTGAAGCCGACCTCGAGGTAGTGGTCGGCGTGGGGCACCGCATCGTGGGCCGTCACGGTCTTCTGGGTGACGTGCGAGCAGCCCAGGGACGTCTGGACGCAGTTGGAGGCATACACGGAACCGTCGTCCGCCGAGTAGTAGTACCGCAGGGTGACGTCACTGAGGTCCACGGCCTTGTCGGACGTGTTGACGACTTCCAGCCAGGGCCTTGCCACGGCGCCCGTGGCGGGCGCGCCGGTCCGGTAGCGGACCGTCAGTGCGGAGGGTGCGGTGTCGTCGGAGGGCCACCACAGGAACCAGAGTGCGGCCCCGGCGCCGGCGAGCGCACCGGTGACGAGCAGCGATATGAGGGCCTTCCGCCCGCGACGAGGGGGCTTGCGGCGGCTCACGAAGGCTCCTGGGCAGGTCTACGGACGGCGTTTCTACGGCTGATATGGCTGAACATCGCGGCGTATCGTACGCATATCTTCACCAAACCGGCCAGGAAGTGGATTTCCTTGCCATTATCGTGTGGTTTTCGTCACTGTCGCCTGTTGTGCCTTATGAACTCCAAGCGTCCGAATTATTGCCTTTTTGCCACTCAAAATGGTCTTGCGATGTTCATTCGCAGGTCAAGCGCATGATCGTCGACAAGTCCCGGCAGGTGGGAGCGTCTGTGGCGGCCGGATGGAGTTGGGGTATTTTCCATGCAGCTTTCATGACTTGGGCACGGCGGGGGGTCGCTGTGTGAATAAACCTGAATGAACCGTGTGGGGGAAATGTCAATGTCCGGTACGACGGCGCGCCCTGCGCGAGTTGAACCGCGGCGCGCCTCGCGCAGCCGGCACCGAAGAGGCCGAGGTGAATACGGGACGCTCGCGGAACCGGCGACGCGGGAGACGATGGTCTACGGGACTGTCGTGCTCGTGCCGGCCCGCAACGAGGAGGCCGGTGTCCTCACCTCGCTGGAGTCCCTGGCCGGACAGTCCCGCCCGCCGGACCTCATCGTCGTGGTGGTCAACAACTCGACCGACCGCACGGACGAATACGCCCGCCGGTTCGCCGCCGACGAGAACACGCCGCCCACGGTCGTCCTGAACTTCCCCGACAACCCGCACAAGAAGGCGGGGGCTCTCAACCACGGCCTGCGCTGGCTGAGGGAGGCCGTCGGTGGACGGCTCACCAACCGGGTGGGCCACATCCTGGTCATGGACGCCGACACCGAGCTTCACTCCAGGTTCGTCGAGCGGGCCCAGAACGTCATCGCGTCCGACCCGCAGCTCGGCGGGGTCAGCGCCGCCTGCCTCGGCCGCACCGACCTGTGGCGCAACCCCTGGCAGCGGTTCCTCCTCGGCATGCAGATCATCGAGTACGGCCGGGCCGCCCACGCGCGCTACCGCCAGGACGTCCACACCATGTCGGGCGCCGGTTCCTTCTACCGGGCCGAGGCCCTGCAGAACCTGATCGACTGGCGGGGTGAGGTCTTCTGGGAGGACCACCGCAACCTGGTCGAGGACTACGAGACCACGCTGGCGCTCAAGGAGTCCGGCTGGAAGGTGACAGCCAACCAGCTCTGCATCGCGTACACCGACCTCATGCCCACCCTGCGCGAGCTGATCCAGCAGCGCGAACGGTGGAGCCGCGGAACCGTGGACACGCTGCGCCGCCGCGGCTGGACCAGGTTCACCTGGCACTCCATCACCACCATGATCCTCGGGCTCGTCGGCATGGTCTACATCCTGGGATGGGGCTCGGGGCAACTCGTACTGCTCGCCAAGTACGGCTTCTACCACCAGCCGCTGCTGTGGGCGCTGTTCGGCTTCTGGATCGTCTATCCCGCCCTGCGGGTACGGAACCTCGGCTGGAAGGCGATGCTCGTCGAGGCCCTGCTGATTCCGGAATTGGTCTACACCGTCGTGCGGTCGTACTGGCTCGTGTCGTCCATCGCGAAGTCCTATGTGACCCGCGTGTCTGCCTGGAAGTAGAGGAAGAGATGAACACCCTCAAGGGTCTGGGGGCTTGCGCGGTGCTCGCGGCCATCGCGTTCGCGGTGACCAGGGTGACGACCGTCGATCAGCTGACTCTCGGGATCACTGTCGCGATCGTCGTCGTGAGCCTGGCCACGTACACGGCTTCCATCCGGCGGCGTCGGCGGGACCACCGGATGGCCGGGGGCAGGGCCAGGTCCCGACGCGCTTCCTAGAGAAACGTTCCTGCGACCTAACCGCCCAGCGCACGAGTCACCCGGACCCGGTAGTTCCCGTCGAGGTCCGCGCCCGCCACGGTGATCCGGACGCGCCGCCCCGGGTCCGTGAAGGACTCACCGGGCGCGAAGGGCGCGTCGGAGAGTTCCGCGTGCACGTTCGGGCTGCGGGTGCAGCCGCCGCTGCCCCGGTGGGAGTCGTACACCGTGACCGGGCCGCGGCCGGTGTCGACGTTCGCGTCGACCCGGTAGATCAGCACGCCCGGCCGGCACACCGTCTCGTCGTTGCCCTCGCGCGTACGCAGTTCGACGGCGTATCCCGTACGGGAGGTCAGGGGCACGAACACGAGTTTCGCGCCGCCGGGACGGGCCAGCGGGGTGAGCGTGTACTCGGTCGTCCCGGCGGTCACCGCACAGCGGACCTGCGAGGGGTCCAGCCAGGCGAGCTTCCACTTGTGCCAGCCGAGCAGGTCGTTGTTGGCCCCCCAGTCCTCGCTCATGATGTCCCAGTGGCCGACCGCGCCCCCGCCGGCCTGTGTGTACAGGTCGGGCAGCCCGAACACATGGCCGTTCTCGTGCGGGAGGACGCGGTAGCCCGTGGTGTCGTACGAACCGGAGCCGTCGTCCTGGCGGGAGTAGACGAAGGACGCGTTGGCGACGGGGACGCCGTCCGCGACCGGTGCGTCGCGGTTGCCGGCGAAGGTGACGGACAGGACGGTGTCCAGGGCGGAGGGGCCCGCGTTCGGGGTGACCAGCACGTTCAGCAGGTCGTACGAGCGGAAGTCGACCGTCGGGTCGGCGGCGGCAACGATGTCGTGGACCAGCCGGCGGTAGCCGGGGTCGAAGGGGGCGCCGCGCTCTATGCCGTACGAGCGGAAGGACCGGGGCATCCGCAGCCAGTCGGCGATGGGTGCCTCGGGGCGGTAGTCGAGGCGGCCGTAGGAACTGGTGGTGAACCAGTCCCGGGTCTGCGGGAAGAACTCCGAGAGCCGGTCGAGGGCGCTGCCCTGGCCCGGGGCGTCGGAGAAGTCGACCATCAGGTTCAGCGCGCGGACGGTGCCGGTGGAACGGGAGTAGCCGAGGGGAGTGGGCAGACCCTCGGACATCTGGACGCCGAGGCCGCCCCGGATCAGACAGGGGCCGAGCGGTGAGGAGCGGGCCAGCGGGAGGGGCCCCGCGGCCGTCGTGGCGTCCCGGGTGAGCTGCCCGGTGCCGGCCGAGGTGCTGACCGCGAGGGTGAGCGCGGCCACGGACACGAGGGCGGCCATCCGGCGGGGGCGCGGGGGGCCGGGCGGGCGTATCCGACGTATCCGACGACGGCCGGTCGGCTGCTGCATGCACGGACCCTTCGCGCCACGGCAGCCGGCGGTGTCGGACTGCACCCTTTCGATCACCCTGTGTCGAGGTCGGCGCGGGCGCGCGCTGGAGGAGACCGATCGTGGGTATCCCGCCCGAGGGCTGCCGAGGGATATGTGACCCAGGTCACATGGAATCTCTTCAGTTGCGGGAAATAACCGGGGACCGATTCCCCGTTTAGCCATGTGTCCGAGCGAAACGGGGACTGCTTCCCCGGATCGCATCTCAAACTCCTCAAGGAGACACCGTGCAGACCGCGATCCCCGCGCAGAAGGCGACCCGGCCCCGCGCCGACGCCCTGCGCAACCGGGAGCGGATCGTCACCGCCGCCCGCGAGATGTTCGTCGAGTTCGGCCCCGAGGTGCCGATCGACGAGATCGCCCGCCGGGCCGGCGTCGGCAATGCCACGGTGTACCGCAACTTCCCGGACCGAGAGGCCCTCGTACGGGAAGTCGTCTGCTCGGTCATGGACCGTACGGCCGAGGCGGCGGAGCGAGCGCTGGCGGAGACCGGGGACGCCTTCGAGGCGCTGTCGCGCTTCGTGCACGTCGCCGCGGACGAGCGGCTCAGCGCGCTCTGCCCGATGATGACCAGCACCTTCGACCAGAACCATCCGGACCTGGAGGCCGCGCGGGAGCGGGTCGAGGAGCTCATCGCGGAGATCATGGCGCGCGCCATGGTCGCCGGTCAGCTGCGCACCGACGTGGGTGTGGGGGACGTGATGGTCGTGGTGTCCCAGCTCAGCCGTCCTCCGGCGGGCACGGCGTGCACGAGCATCGACCGCTACGTCCACCGGCACCTGCAGCTGTTCCTGGACGGACTGCGGGCCCCGGCCCCCTCCGAACTGCCCGGCAAGGCCGCGACGATGGAGGACCTGCGCCGATCCTGACCGATTAGTTCGTCACCGATTAGTTCATCGCAGTATCCGGGTCACCACTCGCAACACCGTTCGCCACAGACTTTCGGCCGTCAGCGTTGACGAGCCGGTCCCCTTTCACACACTTTTCCGTCACGAAGTCCCGAAGTGGGTATCTCCATGTCCGAAACAGCCCAGGCTGTCGCCGCCAAGGCGCCGGCTCCCGACTCCAACCGCTGGAAGGCGCTCACGTTCATCGCGCTCGCCCAGCTCATGGTCGTGCTCGACGCGACCATCGTGAACATCGCCCTCCCCTCCGCCCAGCAGGACCTGGGGATATCCGACGGCAACCGCCAGTGGGTCATCACGGCCTACGCGCTGGCCTTCGGTGGACTGCTCCTCTTCGGCGGCCGGATCGCCGACATCTGGGGCCGCAGGAACACCTTCGTCACCGGTCTGATCGGCTTCGCCGCCGCCTCCGCCCTGGGTGGCGCGGCGACGAACGAGGCGATGCTCCTCGGCTCCCGTGCCCTGCAGGGTGCCTTCGGCGCACTGCTGGCGCCCGCCGCGCTCTCCCTGCTCGCGGTGATGTTCACCGACGCCAAGGAGCGCGCCAAGGCGTTCGGCATCTACGGTGCGATCGCCGGTGGCGGTGGCGCCGTCGGTCTGATCCTCGGCGGCTTCCTCACCGAGTACCTGGACTGGCGCTGGACCTTCTTCGTGAACATCCCGTTCGCGATCGTCGCCGCCCTCGGCGCGTACTTCGTCATCCGTGAGCCGTCCGGCAGCCGCAACCGCTCGCCGCTCGACATCCCGGGCGTCGTCCTGTCCACCCTCGGTCTGGTCTCCCTCGTCTACGGCTTCACGCGGGCCGAGTCCGAGGGCTGGAGCGACTCGGTGACGATCGGCCTGTTCGTCGCCTCGGCGCTGCTCCTCGCGACCTTCGTGTTCGTCGAGTCCAAGGTCAAGGCCCCGCTGCTGCCCCTGCGCGTCATCACCGAGCGCAACCGTGGCGGTGTCTACCTCTCGCTCGGCCTCGCCATCATCGCGATGTTCGGCCTGTTCCTCTTCCTGACCTACTACCTGCAGATCGTGAAGGGCTACTCGCCGGTCAAGACCGGCTTCGCGTTCCTGCCGATGATCGCGGGCATGATCACGGGCTCCACCCAGATCGGCGCCCGACTGATGACCCGCGTCCCGGCGCGGCTGCTGATGGGCCCGGGCTTCCTGCTCGCCGCGCTCGGCATGCTGCTGCTGACCCAGATGGAGATCGGCTCCTCGTACGCGGCCCTGCTCCTGCCGGCCATGCTCCTGCTCGGCCTCGGTATGGGTACGGCGTTCATGCCGGCCATGTCCCTGGCCACGCTGGGCGTCGAGCCGCGTGACTCCGGTGTCGCCTCCGCGATGGTCAACACCTCGCAGCAGGTGGGCGGTGCGATCGGTACGGCCCTGCTGAACACGATCGCCGCCTCGGCCACCACGTCGTACATCGCCGACCACATCGGCGGCGCGACCTCCCGCTCCCAGCAGCAGCTGGTCCAGCTGGAGGCCATGGTCAAGGGCTACACCAGCGCCATCTGGTTCGCCGTCGGCATCCTGGTGGTCGCCGCGGGTATCGCCTTCACCTTCATCAACGCCGGTCGCCCGGACATGAGTTCGGTCAGCGGTGACGGTGCGGAGGAGGAGCTGAAGGTTCCGGTGGTCGCCCACTGACCCCGGCCCCCGCTCCGCCGGTACCCCTCTTACCCCTTCGGGCCACTCCGTACGTCACGCGGGGTGGGGACGCCTCGTGACGTACGACTCCAGGATCTGCCCTGGTTCCGCTCAGCGGAGCCAGGGCAGATCCGCGCCCGCGTCCTTCGGCTGAAGGCCCTGGGCGACGATGTCCATGACGTCGTGGAGCGTCTGGCGCTGCTCGTCGCTGATCCGGTCGAACAGCACCTGGCGTACGGCGGCGACATGGCCCGGGGCGGTGCGCCTGAGCACCTCCTGGCCCTGGCCGGTCAGGACCGCGAACTGGCCGCGCTTGTCCGAGGGGCAGTCCTCGCGCCGAACCCAGCCGTTCTTCTCCAGCCGGGCGATGGCGTGCGAGAGGCGCGAGCGCGTGATCTTCGCCTTCATGGCCAGCTCGGTCATCCGCAGCCGTTGGCCGGGAGAGTCGGCGAGGGCGACGAGCAGGCCGTAGTAGACGTGCGGCATGCCGGCGTCGCGCTGGAGCTGGCGGTCGAGATGGTCCTCAAGAAGGGTGACGGCGTGCACATAGGCCCGCCAGGTGCGCTGTTCCTCTTCGGTGAGCCAGCGGGGCTCCTCGTCGGATGTGGATGGCGTATTCATGTACTCCACTCTACGTTCCCCGTCCTTGAATTTTAAACCAAAACGATGTATGTTCAGTATGCGAGAAGCTTGAGACTTCAAGATGCAGACTTGAAGCAGGAGTGGTAAAGGTCCCGGGAAGGGAGTAGTCGTCATGTCGGCCGGCATCCAGGAGCGCATGCCCGCGCTCTACCTCAGTCACGGCGCGCCTCCTCTGGCGGACGATCCGATCTGGCCCGGCGAACTCGCCGCCTGGTCGGCGGACCTGCCCCGCCCCAAGGCGATCCTCATGGTCTCCGCCCACTGGGAAGAGGCCCCGCTCGCCATCGGCGCCATCGAAACGATCCCCCTCGTCTACGACTTCTGGGGCTTCCCGGAGCACTACTACAAGGTCGAGTACGCCGCCCCTGGCGCCCCCGCACTTGCCGAGTCCGTACGCAAGCTGCTGCGTGCCCCCGGCATACCCGTTCAGGACGTCCCCGACCGCGGCCTCGACCACGGCGCGTACGTCCCGCTGGTGGAGATGTTCCCCGAGGCGGACATCCCTGTCCTGCAGATCTCGATGCCGACCCTCGACCCGGTGAAACTGATGGACATCGGGCGCAAGCTCGCGCCCCTGCGCGACGAGGGTGTCCTGATCGTCGGTTCCGGCTTCTTCACCCACAACCTGGCCGCCCTGCGGCACACCGGCTCCGGAGTGCCGACCTGGTCCAGCGAGTTCGACGACTGGGGCCACCGGGCACTGGAGACACGCGACGTGGACGGCCTGCTGGACTTCCTGAACAAGGCTCCCGCGGGCCGGTACGCCCACCCGCGCACCGAGCACTTCGCGCCGCTCTTCGTGACGATGGGCGCGGCCGAGGTGGCCGGCGAGCTGGACTCGCAGAAGTCGGTCATCGACGGCTTCTGGCTCGGGATGGCCAAGCGCTCGGTGCAGTTCGGCTGACCCCTGCGGCCCTCGGTTCGGCCCCTTCGGGCAGACGCCCGGGGCCGGACAGGGGGCTTCTCGGGGCCGAACAGGGGGCTCAGAGCTCCTTCTCGTACCAGGCCACGTCCCAGTAGCGGTCGAACTTGCGGCCCACCTCGCGGTACGTACCGACGTACCGGAACCCGAAGCGTTCGTGCAGCCGCACGGACGCTTCGTTCGGTGGCACGATCCCCGCGAGAGCGCGATGCACGTCCTCGCCGTCCAGTGCCTCGAAGAGCGCCGTGTAGAGCAGGGTGCCGACCCCGCGCCCGCCCGCGTCCGGCGCGAGATAGACGGTGACCTCCACGGTGGTGCCGTACGCCGGCTTCGCACGGAAGGTCCCGGACGTGGCGTACCCCAGAATCCGCTGTGAGTCCACATCCGTGGCAACCATCAGGCGGTGTGGGCCGTCTTGGGGGTAGGAGAGCAGCCAGGGACGGCGCTCCTCCGCTGTGAAGATTCTGGTGTCGAAAGTCGTGGGCGTGTTGAGCACGTAGTGGTTGTAGAGCTCGGTCAGACCTTCGAGGTCCTCCTCGGTCCCTGGCCTGACCTGCACCTTCGCGAATTCCGACGACATCACGCCTCCTCTGCGGCGGCACAGGGTACTGCAAGATCAGAAAAATAGGGGGACGGGTTGGGAATTCTGTCCTGATTCCAGTCGTTGTTTCCTTCGGAAGCTGGGCACGCGAGCAGTGTGCTGAGCGTTCAGTAACAAACAGGGACCCCCAGGACCACCCGCTGGCCCACCATCGCAAGGGAGCAAGCATGGCAACCCGTGCCGTCGCCCGTCGTACGTCGTCCGCCACCGGCGGGACCGTCGGCGGCGCACGCAGTGTTCGCGCCCATGGCGGCGAGATCGCCGACCGCGACCTGGTCGGCATGTACTTGGACGAGATAGCCCGCACCCCGCTGCTCGACGCCGCGAAGGAGGTCGAGCTGTCGCAGACCATCGAAGCCGGTGTCTTCGCCCGCCAGATCCTCGACGGCGAGGCGAAGGCCGAGGCGGACGCCACCGTCGAGGAGCTCGAGGCGCTCTACGCCGAGAGCGAGCGGGCGAAGGACGTCTTCATCCGCTCCAACCTCCGGCTGGTTGTCGCCGTGGCGCGCCGTTACCCCCGCAGCGGCCTGCCCCTTCTCGACCTGATCCAGGAGGGCAACGCCGGCCTGGTGCGCGCGGTCGAGAAGTTCGACTACCGCAAGGGCTTCAAGTTCTCGACATACGCCACCTGGTGGATCCGTCAGGCCATCACCCGTTCCATCGCCGACCAGTCGCGCACGATCCGCCTTCCCGTCCACCTGGTCGAGGAACTGGGCCGGATCCGGCGCGTGCAGCGCGAGTTCAACCGCAAGAACGGCCGGGACCCGGAGCCCGCGGAGATCGCCGCCGAGCTGGACACGAACGCGGCGCGCGTGGTCGACGTCCTGGACTGGGCACGCGACCCGGTGTCACTGAACATGGCGGTGGACGACGACGGCGACACCCAGTTCGGCGACCTCCTGGAGGACACGTCGGCGGTATCGCCGGAGCAGTCCGTCCTGACCCTGCTGCGCAGCGAGGAACTGGACGACCTGATCGGCCGCCTCGACCAGCGCACGGCCTCCATCATCAAGATGCGGTACGGCATCGTCGACGGCCGGGAGCGCACGCTGACGGAGGTCGGCAAGGAACACGGGCTGACCCGTGAGCGGATCCGGCAGATCGAGAAGCACGCGTTGCTGGAGCTGAAGAAGCTGGCCCGCGACACGGGCTTCGACGCGGCGGCGTAGTCGCCGTGGAGCGGGCCGCCGCCGTCGAGAGGCCTGATGGGCGTACCGGTTCCGGCACCTGGGGGCGCACGAGAGCGCTCCGCACGCCGGGCGGCGTACGACTGTTGGGGGTCGCGTGCGCGGGGTGGCGGAAGGCCGCGCAAAGACAGTGGTGCAAGGCTGCTTCAAACCACCGGGTCCGGGGCACAAGAACTCCGGGCCCAGGACTTCGGGTCCAGACGGCAACGCCTCGGACCCCCTGAGCCGAGTCCCGACGCAACCCCCCCCAGCGTCGGGGCTCATCCCGAGCCGGGCTTCGGCACCTACCCCCCCCCAGGTGCCGGGGCCCGGCTCTTTTGTGCCCGGGCGGACAGGTCCTAAGGGCGGGGCACCCCGTACCTGAACCCCGGGGTGGCCCGCCGAATGGCAGATTGTGCCACAGCGCCATCAGGTAGCGACCCTGTCCGGACGCACGTCGGTCAGTTACCTGCCGCGCGAGTCATACGGGCGCCCAACTCCCTTAGCTTTCCGACCAGTTCGGCGGGCTCCCGGACCGTGAACTCGCAGTCGAGCGACGCGAGCCGTACCGCCAGCCACTCCACCGGATCACCGACCGAGGCCCGGACGCGGCAGCTGTGCTCGTCGAGGGGCTCGGGGACGCCGAGCCACGCGGGGAGACGTGCGGTGACGAACGCGGCCGGGGCGGCGAACGTCGCCTCGAACACGTATGCCTCCTGCCGTGCGTGCATCGACTGGCGCAGATACTCCGCCGCGTCGCCCGTCGGCAGCTCGCGCGGGGCGAAACGGGCGCCCGTCGCGAGGGGGTCGCTGACCCGGTCGACGCGGAAGGTGCGCCAGTCGGCGCGGTCGAGGTCGTAGGCGACGAGATACCAGCGTTGGCCGGTCGACACGAGCCGGTGGGGCTCGGTCAGCCGCTTGGTGGGGGTGCCGTCCTTGGCGCAGTAGGCGAACCGCAGCCGTTCCTGGCCGGCCACCGCCGAGGCCATCACGGTCAGTGTCTCGGGGGCGATGACCGCGCCGTCTCCGCTGGTGAGCGGAGTGGTCGCGGCCTGGAGCGTGGAGACGCGGCGGCGCAGCCGGGACGGCAGGACCTGCTCCAGCTTGGCCAGCGCCCGCAAGGAGGCCTCGTCCAGCCCCTCGACCGCGTGCCCGGCGCCCGCCCGCAGGCCGACCGCGATGGCCACCGCCTCCTCGTCGTCGAGGACCAGCGGCGGCATCGCCTTGCCCGCGACGAGCCGGTACCCGCCGTCGGAACCCTTGCTCGCCCGCACGGGATAACCGAGTTCCCGCAGCCGGTCGATGTCCCGCCGGACGGTACGCCGGGACACCCGCAGCCGGTCGGCGAGCTCACCGCCGGGCCACTCACGGGGCGTCTGGAGGAGGGAGAGGAGCTGAAGGAGCCGGGCCGGGGTGTCCGTCGTCATGGATACGAGGATGCCGTATGACTAGGACACAATCTGACCTAATGGGGTCCTAGGTTGAGGGCATGAACTCCACCGAGACCCCTTTGGGCACGTCGGACGCCGTGCCGGACGCCGTGCCGGACCGGCGACGCTGGTTCGCCCTCGCCATCGTGATGACCGCGGCCTTCATGGACCTCGTCGACGTCACGATCGTCAACGTCGCGATCCCGTCGATCCAGCGCGAGGCCGGCGCCTCCTTCAGCCAGATCCAGTGGATCACCGCGGGCTACGCGCTCGCCTTCGCCGCGGGCCTCGTCACCGGCGGGCGGCTCGGCGACATCCACGGCCGCAAGCGGCTGTTCCTCGTCGGCATCGGCGGCTTCACCCTCGCCTCCGCCCTCTGCGGCTTCGCCGCGAACCCCGAGATGCTGGTCGCCTCGCGCATCCTCCAGGGCGCCATGGCGGCGATGATGGTGCCGCAGGTCCTGTCGATCGTCCACGCGACCTTCCCGGCGCACGAGCGCGGCAAGGTGTTCGGCCTCTTCGGCGCGATCGTGGGCATGGGCGCGGTGACCGGTCCGCTGCTGGGTGCACTGCTGACGGAGTGGGACCTGTTCGGCCTCGGCTGGCGCCCGATCTTCCTGATCAACCTGCCGGTGGGCATCGCGGGCTTCGTCCTGGGCCACCGTTTCATCACGGAGTCGAAGGCTCCCAGGGCCCTCAAGCTGGACCTGGTCGGCGTCGCCCTCGTGACCCTGGGCCTGCTGATGCTGCTGTACCCGCTGACGCGCGGGCGCGAGCTGGGCTGGCCGCTGTGGGGGTACCTGTCGATGGCGGGCGCGCTCGGTGTCTTCGGCGCGCTGGTGGCGTACGAGAAGCGCAAGACGCGGATCGACGGCTCCCCGCTGATCGAGCTGTCGCTGTTCAAGGTGAGGAGTTTCGCGGCGGGCATCGCCGTACAGACCGTCTTCGGGGTCGGCCTGGGCGTCTTCTTCCTGGTCTGGACCCTGTACATGCAGTTCGGCCTCGGCTGGAGCCCGCTGCGGGCCGGGCTGACCGGCGTGCCCTTCTCGATCGCGGTGTCGGTGGCGGCCGGGATGTCCGTCCAGAAACTGGTCCCGCGCTTCGGCCGCAAGGTGCTCCAGACGGGCGCCCTGGTGATGGGCCTCGGCGTGCTCATCTACATCTGGGAGGCCGGCCGCTACGGCATGGCCATCGCGTCCTGGCAGATGGCCCTCCCGCTGGTCGTCATGGGCGCCGGCATGGGCCTGATCGTCGCCCCGCTGACGGACGCGGTCCTTTCGGAGGTCCCGAAGGAGCATGCCGGGTCGGCGTCCGGCCTGATCAACACCGTGCAGCAGATGGGCTACGCGCTGGGTCTCGGCCTGGTGTCGGTGGTCTTCTTCGGCACGATGAACGACCGACTGACCCAGGCCGAGGTGGGCCCGGCGTTCGTGGACGCGTTCCAGAACGCGCTGGGATGGGTGGCCGGGCTGATGGGGGCGATCTTCCTGGTGATGTTCGCGCTGCCGGGGCGGGCCGCGGCGACGGACGAGCGGGAGGGGACAGCGACCGCGACGGAGGAGGAGCGGGACAAGGTCCTCGTCGGCTGAGCGCGGACAGGACGGTGGAGCAGGGCCCCGGCACTCGCGTGCCGGGGCCCTTTCCGGCTGTACGGGCCCGCCGGTACGAACGCCACCGCAGCCCACGGTCACAGCCCACGGCCATAGCTGGATGCCTGATTGTGTCCGTATCGCGCCCGAACCTGTTTACTTTCCGGAAATCTGAGCGTAGCCTCCGGATGAATCCACAGACTCGGGCATCGGGCGGAGGTAAACGGGCATGTACGCACCGGAGCGGCAGCAGGAGATCCTGCGGCTCGCCCGTGAGGGCGGGCGGGTGGACGTGCTGTCTCTCGCCGAGCAGTTCCAGGTCACCGCGGAGACCATCCGGCGGGACCTGAAGGCTCTGGACCGCGCGGGCCTGCTGCGGCGTGTGCACGGCGGGGCCATACCGGCCGGTCGCCTCGACTTCGAGCCGGACCTCACCGAGCGCGAGTCGACCTACGCCGACGAGAAGGACCGGATCGCCAAGGCCGCCCTCGCCGAGCTGCCCACCGAGGGCACCCTGATCCTCGACGCAGGGTCGACGGTCGCACGCCTCGCCGCCGCCATCCCGCTGGAGGCGACGCTCACCGTCGTCACGCACAGCCTTCCGATCGCGGCCCGGCTCGCCGACCACCCCGGCATCCAGCTGCACCTCGTCGGAGGGCGCGTCCGGCACCGTACGCGCGCCGCCGTGGACGCCTGGGCGCTGCGGGCGTACGGCGAGATCCGCGCCGACGTCCTGTTCGTGGCCGCCAACGGGTTCTCCGTCGAGCACGGGCTGACCACGCCCGACCTCGCCGAGGCCGCCGTGAAGCGGGCCGCCGTGGACGCCGCCCGACGCGTGGTGCTCCTCGCCGACTCCACGAAGCACGGACAGGAGCACTTCGCCCGCTTCGGAGCCCTGGGAGATGTGGACCTGCTGATCACCGACGGCGGTCTGAGCCCCGAGGACGCCCACGACATCGAGCTCGGCGGCACGGAAGTGCTGTATGTCTAGAAACGAGTGCGCATGATCCTCACCGTCACTCCCAACCCGTCCCTCGACCGTACGTACGAGGTCCCGTCCCTCGACCGCGGCGAGGTCATCCGGGCCACCGGCGAGCGGATGGACCCGGGCGGCAAGGGCGTCAACGTCTCGCGGGCCGTCGCCGCCGCCGGGCAGCGCACCGTGGCCGTGCTGCCGCTGGGCGGCGCGCCCGGGGCGCTCGTCGCCGACCTGCTCCACGCCCAGGGCATCGAGGTCGCGCCGGTACCGGTCGCGGGCGCGACCCGGTCCAACATCGCCCTCGCCGAAGCCGACGGCGTCCTGACGAAGATCAACGCACCCGGGCCCGAACTCTCCGCCGCCGAGCAGGAGTTGCTCCTGGAGACCGTACGCCGGCAGTCGGCCGACGCCGACTGGATCGCCTGCTGCGGCAGCCTCCCCAGGGGGCTCGGCCCGTCCTGGTACGCCGACCTCGTCGCCCGTACGCATGCCGCGGGTGCCCGGATCGCCCTCGACACCTCCGGCCCGGCCCTCCTCGCCGCCCTGCGCGAGCGGCCCGACGTCGTCAAGCCGAACGCCGAGGAGCTCGCCGAAGCTGTCGGCCGCCCCCTCGCCACGATCGGCGACGCCCTGAAAGCCGCCGAGGAACTGCGCGAACTCGGCGCGGGCGCGGTCCTCGCCAGCCTCGGCGCCGACGGCCAGCTGCTCGTCAACGGCACCGGCACCTGGTTCGGCAGCGCACGCGTCGACACCGTACGCAGCAACGTGGGCGCCGGTGACTCCTCCCTCGCCGGTTTCCTGATCGCCGGCGGCAGCGGACCCGAGGCACTCGCCTCCGCTGTCGCACACGGTGCCGCCGCCGTCCAGCTGCCCGGCAGCGTGATGCCGACCCCCGCCGATCTCGACCCGTCCGCCGTGACGGTGACGAGCGAGGTACCCGTGGACCGCGTACTGAGGGAGCCGGTGTCATGACGACCCGCACTCCTCGGTACGGCTGTCCCCCTGAACAGGCCCTGACGCGGCGGGGTTCCCCCGGCCCCGCCGCAGCCACCCCCCTCATGAGCCCCCACCGCATCACCCGCACCACCCCAGTCCCCAGCCCCGCCCACCCCACTCCCCGGGCAATACGCGTGCGAAGGAGCCCGCGATGAGCGAGATGATCACCGCGGACCTGGTCGACCTCGACCTGTCCGCCCAGACCAAGGACGCGGCGGCCCGTGCCCTCGCCGAGCGCATGGTGGCGAAGGGCCGGGTGACCGACCTCGACGGTTTCCTCGCCGACGTGGCCGCCCGTGAGGCGCAGATGCCGACCGGGCTCGACGGCGGCATCGGCATCCCGCACTGCCGAAGCGCACACGTGACCGAGCCGACGCTCGCCTTCGGGCGCAGCGCCGCAGGGATCGACTTCGGCGCGGCCGACGGACCCGCCGACCTGATCTTCCTGATCGCGGCCCCTGCCGGCGCCGACGACGCCCATCTGACGATCCTCTCGTCGCTGGCCCGGCAGCTGATGAACGACGAGTTCACGGCCGCGCTGCGCTCGGTGGGCGACGCGGCGAGCGCCGCCGCGCTGATCCGCGGCGACGAGGCTCCGGCTCCGGCGACCGCGTCCACAGACTCCGCGGCGGTTTCGGCGGCGGCCTCCGCCGAAGCCGCCGCGGGTACCGCCGAGGAGGAGGGGGCGGGGCGGCCGTTCCGTATCGTCGCCGTCACCTCCTGCCCCACCGGTATCGCGCACACGTACATGGCGGCCGAGTCGCTGGAGAACGCCGGCCGTGAGGCGGGCGTCGAACTCGTCGTCGAGACGCAGGGCTCGGCCGGGTTCACCCGCCTCGACCCGACGCTCATCGCCGACGCCGACGGCGTGATCTTCGCCCACGACGTGCCCGTACGGGAGAAGGAACGCTTCGCCGGGAAGCCGACCGTCGACGTGGGCGTCAAGGCCGGCATCAACAAGCCCGCCCAGCTCATCGCCGACGTACGCGGCAAGGCCGAGCGCGGTGAGGTCACCGCGAGCGCCACGGGCGGCAGCACGCCCGTCGAGCGGGCCGGCGACTCCGGCGACAGCTACGGCACCAAGCTGCGCAAGTGGCTGATGACCGGCGTGAGTTACATGGTCCCGTTCGTCGCAGCGGGCGGTCTGCTGCTCGCCCTCGGCTTCGCGATCGGCGGCTGGGAGATCAACAAGGCGCCCTCGGTCATGGAGCACTTCTCCTGGACCCAGGTCGACAGCTGGGGCGCACTGCTGTTCCAGATCGGCGGCGTCGCCTTCGGCTTCCTCATCCCGGTCCTCGCCGGCTACATCGCCTACGGCATGGCCGACCGGCCCGGTCTCGTCCCCGGCTTCGTCGGCGGCATGATCGCCTCGAACATCGCGGCCGGCTTTCTCGGCGGTCTGGTCGCGGGTCTGCTGGCGGGCGGAATCGTCCTGTCCATCCAGCGCATCAAGATCCCGCCGGTGCTGCGCGGCATCATGCCGGTCGTGGTGATCCCGCTGATCTCCTCGCTGATCGTCGGCTTCCTGATGTTCGTCGTGGTCGGCAAGCCGATCGCCGAGGCCCAGAAGGGCATGACGGACTGGCTCTCGGGCCTCTCCGGCAGCAACGCCGTCCTGCTCGGCATCCTGCTCGGCCTGATGATGTGCTTCGACCTCGGCGGGCCCGTCAACAAGGTCGCGTACGCCTTCGCCACCGCCGGAATCGCCGTCCAGGACCCGAGCGACGCCGCGATGAAGGTGATGGCCGCCGTGATGGCCGCCGGCATGGTCCCGCCGCTGGGTATGGCGCTGGCCACCGTCGTCCGCCGGAAGCTCTTCACCCCGGCCGAGCGCGAGAACGGCAAGGCCGCCTGGGTACTGGGCGCCTCCTTCATCTCCGAGGGCGCGATCCCGTTCGCGGCGGCGGACCCGCTGCGCGTCATCCCGGCCTCGATGGCGGGCGGCGCTGTCACGGGTGCCCTGTCGATGGCCTTCGGTGCCACGCTCCGCGCCCCGCACGGCGGCATCTTCGTGGTCCCGCTGATCGGCAGCCCGTTCCTCTACCTGGTCGCCGTCGCGGCCGGCACGTGCGTCACGTCGGCCCTGGTGATCCTCCTCAAGAGCATGCGCAAGCCCGCCCTCGGCACCACCACCGCCGAGACGCCGGACGGCGCGACGGCTGCGGCGCCGGCGAAGAAGGAGCCGGTGGCGGCGTAGGGGAAGTCGTAAGGGGAGTGACGAGCACGTCAACGCGCGGGTGGGCCGGTCGTAGAGACGACCGGCCCACCCGCGCGTTCGACTACTTCGGTCCGGGCTACGACGTCCGCGCCGCCCGGCGCTCCATCGCGTCGCGCGCTCGGTCCTCCGTCGGATACACCTCGCACATGTGCCGGCCGTCGGGGGTGGCCGTGTGCTCGATCTCCCAGAGGGAGACCTCCTCACCGCCGGGCAGCAGGAAGGCGTGCTCGTAGAGCGAGAAGCCGATACCGGCCCGGCCCGCGCGGCACGGGCGCCCGAACGCCTGCGTGATCTGGTGTGCGAACGCCTCACGCAGCAGCTCGGCGGTCTCCGCCCCCGGCCGGTCCGCGTTCTCCGCGCGCCTCAGTAACCTGCGCGCGTGGTCCGCCGAGTCGTCCGGCACGTACATGTGCCGCGGCTGGACGACCGCGGCGAGCTGGACCGTCACCGGCAGCTCGAAGTCAGGTGTGTCCGCGGGCAGCGGGAGCCGGGCCGTGGCGGCGCGCAGCTCCTCCTCGTCGACGTACACCTCGGCCTGTGGACCCGCCCCGGGCGCCGTGTTGTGCACCAGCTCCCACAGGGTGAGCGCCGAACCGTCGGCGAGCAGCCAGGTGTGGCGGTACGTCTCGCGGTGCAGGCCCGCGCTGTGGTGCGCGGAGTGCAGCGAACTGTCGTGCGCCAGCGCGCAGTCGAGCCGCCGTATCGCGTCGTCGGGCAGTTCGAAGGAGTTCAGCGCACGACCCAGGAGCCGCTCGAGATGCTCCTCCGGAGACTCGGGCGACTCGGGTGGTTCGTACGCTGCCGTCTCGTACGGAACGCTCAAGGCTTCTCCCGGCGTTGCTGCATGTCACCTTGTGGGTGCATACCGTAGCCCCTCGGTCGGACATCATGTCCGGGAACCGAGAAAACGTATGCCCGGAAGACGCCCGGGCCGCACGAAAAGTTCCCGCGCGGCCCCGAAAACCGTCAAATGATCCGCCCAACACGCCCTGCTCCGACGGCACTTCACATGCTACTGGTGCTCAGCCGTCTCCTCAGGCAGCGCTCCCGGCCGTCCACTCGCTCCACGGCATGTTCCAGCCGTTGAGACCGTTGTCCGGCGCGACTTGCTTGTCCGCGGAGTTCTTCACGATGACGACGTCCCCGATCATCGAGTTGTCGAAGAACCACCTGGCGGGCGTGTCCCCCTGAGCCCCCTGCACATCCCGCAGCCCCACACAGCCGTGACTGGTGCCCGTACGCCCGAAGGGCGGGTTGCCCTGCTTGTACCAGTAGTTGCCGTGGATGAAGGTCCCGGAGGTGGTCAACCGCATCGCGTTCGGTACGTCCTTGATGTCGTACGCGTTGGCCAGATCGACAGTACGGCTGTCCATCCGCGTCTCCCGCAGCTTCTCGGAGATCACCATCTGCCCGTTGTACGTGGTGAACTCCGGGGCGCCGGCCGAGATCGGGATGTCCTTGCGGGGCTGTCCGTCCCGTACGACCGTCATGGTCTGCGTGTTGACGTCGACCGTGGACACCTGCGAGCGCCCGATCGTGAAGCTCACGGTCTTCTTCTGCACCCCGACCGCGCCGTTGGCACCCTTCACCCCGTCCAGGTCGATCTTCATCGTGACCTTGGAACCGGCCTTCCAGTACTCCTCGGGCCGGAAGTCGAGCCGCTGCGCCCCGAACCAGTGCCCCACCACCTCCTGCCCGCTGCTCGACGTGACCGTGATGTGCGACCGCACCGCCGCCTGGTCGCTGATGGCCTTGTCGAAGGTGAACGAGACCGGCATCCCCACCCCGACCGTCGTCCCGTTGTCCGGCGTGTACGTCCCGATGAAGCTGTTCGCCTTGGTGATCGTCGTGAAGGTCGAGCCGGCGGCCCGGGTCTGCCCGTCGGCGTCCTTCGCGGTCGCCGCTATTCGGTACCGCGTCCCACGCTCCAACTGCTGCGCCGGCCGCCAGCTGTGCCCGTCCGCGGAGACCGCCCCCGCCACGGCCGTCCCCGTCTCCGCGACGGTCATCCGCACGTCGGTCAGCGTGCCGCCGCTGACCTTCACGCCGGTCGTGTTGACCGACGCGCCCGCCGAACCGTCCTTCGCGGAGATGGCGATCCGCACGTCCGACGTCGCCACGGAGCCGCTGCCGCCCTTGCCGCTGCCACTACCTCCCTTGCCCCCCTTGCTGTCGTCGTCTCCGCTGTTGTTGCCACCGCACGCGGTGAGGCTCAGGGCGCCGACCATCAGGACGGCACATGCCCCCAGTGCGCGCCGAGCTGTTGTGTTCGGCGTTGTCACGGGCTGCTCCAGTTTTGTGTGATGTGGGTGATCCGTTCCGCTGCGTGAGGAAAGAGGGGATCACCCCCGGCCCGGGTTCCCGCCGATCATGCCCACGCCCATCACGTGACAGAACCGCGACAATCACACCTCAACCAAGAAGAAGACAGCCGGAGTTACCGGCCCCCGGCGTCCCCGGACAGCTCCCCAGCCGGCTCCCCGTACAACTCCCCGTACGACGGCCACGCCCCGCCGGGTCCCGCCACCGACTCTGCTGCCCGCACCGCCCGGACGATCGCCCGCGTCACCAGGTCCGCACCCGCCTCCAGGATCTCGTTCAGCGCGAGCGGGTTGTCCTCGGCCAACGGACGCGCCCCCGTAGCCAACGTGAACACCGTGTCCCCGTCGGTGAGCAGATGCACCGGCCGTACGGCCCGTGCGATGCCGTCGTGCGCCGTGCCGGCCACCTTCTGCGCCTGAGCCTTCGACAGCGCCGCGTCGGTCGCCACCACCGCCAGCGTGGTGTTCAGCGGCGGCAGGGGAGCCTGCGCGGCGACCTCGGCCAGCCGCCGCCGCGCCGCCTCGTGCACACCGGCCGCCGGATACCGGACCCGCCGTCCTTCGAACAACTCCCCGTACAGCACCCCCGTTTCCGGATCCACCGAGAACCCCGCCGCGTTGGCCACCACCAGCGCCGCCACAGTGATCCCCGACGGGAGGACGGCGCTCGCGGTGCCGACCCCGCCCTTGAGGTGCCCGACCACGGCCCCCGTACCGGCGCCCACGCACCCCTCCGGGACGGGCGCGCCGGGTTTGCTCGCGGCGGCCGCCTCGACGGCTGCCCGACCGGTGGCCGCGTCCGGCCGGGCCCGGAAGTCACCACCCCGGCCCAGGTCGAAGACGCAGGCGGCGGGCACCACCGGCACAACGTGCCCGGGACCGGGGCCGACCCGCACCCCGCGACCCCGCTCCTCCAGCCACGCCATCACCCCCGATGCCGAGTCCAGCCCGTACGCGCTGCCGCCGGTCAGCACCACCGCCTCGACGGTTCGCACCACGTTGCGCGGATCCAGGGCGTCGGTCTCCTTGGTGCCGGGTCCGCCGCCCCGTACGTCCACGGCCGCCACGGCTCCACCCTCCGGTGCGAGCACGACCGTCGTCCCGGTGAGCCACCCGTCGCCGATACGGGTCGCGTGGCCCACCCGCAGGCCGGCGACATCTGTCAGAGCGTCAACTGTCATGACACCCAGTGTTGTGCAGCGCCCCCTTCTCCCGCTTCCTCAGCCTTCCTTCTTGCTCGGCTTTCCTTCTTGCTCAGCCTTCCAGCGCCGCTTCCGCGTCTTGGGCATGGCGCGCCCCGGCCACCGTCCGAGCGGTCAAGGTCACCCCGGTCGCCACCGCGAGCGCCGACACGAGTCCCGCCGCGAGCACCGCCCAGTCGCCCAGGAACGTGCACACGATCACCAGCAACGCCGCGCACGGCAGGACCAGTTGCTCGGCGATGCCCACCTTGAAATAGCGCGAGTGCAGAGCCCAGACCGTGACGAGGTAGAGCGCCGTCGGCAGGGTCACGGCAGCGGACGCGGCCGTCGTGGAGAGGTGCGCCTTGCCGACCGTCTGCTCGACCGCCACCTCCAGGCCCGCGCCGATCGCGGCGGCCGACGCGAAGATCAGGTAGTGGCCGTACCCCCACAGGAACGCCTGGCCGCTGGTACGCAGTCGCCCGTGGATGGGGACGGCGAAGTAGATCCACCAAGCGGAGAAGACGATGAGCAGCCCGCCGGCAGCGATCGGCAGCAGCTCGGCCAGCGCGTCGTTCTCCTCCACACCCGACTTCACGGCCACCGTCGCCGCCGCGATCGCCTCGCCCAGCACGATGATGGTGAACAGCCCGTACCGCTCGGAGATGTGGTGCGGGTGCCAGGGCGTCGTGAAGCCGCTCTCCGCGTAGAGGGGGACCGCCAGTTCGATGAGCGCCATCACCAGGAACACCCAGGGGCGCCCCGACTCCGGCAGGACCACCAGCCCCAGCCAGCCGACCATGCACAGGAGCACGCCACCGGCGTACCGCAGTGCCGTCGTCCGCTCGGCGCCGTCGGCCGCGCGGGCGGCCCGCAGCCACTGGGCGGCCATCGCCAGCCGCATGATCAGATAGCCGAGCCAGACGATCACGAAGTCGTGGTCCTCGAAGGCCCGCGAGACCCCGGCCGCCAGCACCAGGACGCCGGCGATCTGGACGAGGGTCACGACCCGGTAGAGCACGTCGTCGTTGTCGTAGGCCGAGGCGAACCAGGAAAAGTTCATCCAGGCCCACCAGATGGCGAAGAAGACCATCGTGTAGCTGAGGATGCCCTCGCCCGCGTGCCCCTCCGCGACGGCGTGCACCAACTGGACGCCCGCCTGGGCGACGGCCACCACGAAGCAGAGGTCGAAGAAGAGTTCCAGCGGCGAGGCGACCCGATGCGACTCGTCGCGTTCGCGCGCCGTCAGCCTGCGCAGGGGCGCGTCGAGGCTGCCACCGGCCGAGGCGTCGTGAGCGTCGTGCGTGTCGGGTAGGTCGGACGCGGGTGAGGAACTGGACGTCATACGCCCCAGCACAGCAGACGGACACACAGGGCGCAGGCCGAAGTGCGGCGCCGGAGCGTGATCGTGATCCGGCGGGTGCCGCACGGCCCGGACAGGCCCCGGCAGGCGGGACGTACCCTGGAGTCATGAGCAGCCCTGCCGCCCCCGGACCGTGCGAGCCGAAGCCCGCGTTGATCTTCGATGACCCACTGGACCAGCAGTCGTCGGACGACACGGACCGGGGGTGGGGCGAGCGCCCGGGCGACGGCGGCGACAGTGCGGCCGACCTGAGGCGCTTCCTCGACGAGAAGCCGCCCCACCACCTCTGACCCCGTCGGACCGGGCCGTCCTCTACCGCTCGTTGTGCCCGGTGCCCCGCTGGGCCACCAGGGCGTCGCGGATCTCCTTGAGGACCTCCAGCTCGCTCACCTCGATGACCTCCTGCGCGCCCTCCTTCGCCTTCTGGCGTGCGCTCACCCTGGCCAGGTACTTCGCCATCGGCAGGACCATCAGGAAGTAGACGACGGCCGCGGTGATCAGGAAGGTGAGTGTGGAGCCCAGGACCGAGCCCCACATGATCCGGATGCCGGTCGCGGTGTCGCCGGTGCCGGTGCAGGGGTCCTTGATGCAGGAACTGTAGTTGTCCAGGTTCTTGGTCCCGAACGCCCCCACCATGGGGTTGATGACGCCCTTGACCACCGAGTTGACGATGTTGGTGAACGCGGTACCGATGACCACCGCGACCGCCAGATCGACGACGTTGCCGCGCGTCAGGAAGGCTTTGAAGCCCTCCCAGATGCTCGGTTGCTTCTTCTCGCTCACCGCGGGGCCTCTCCTCGTACGCGTCGTACACGCGAATGGTGGAACAAACAGCTCCGCAACTTACGTCAACGCCCGGCAGGCCTGTCCAATTGGGTGACTCCAACGAGGGACTTGACGGTGGACGGTTCGAGGTGATCACGCGTCGGTTCACCACAGGGTCACCGCCAACCGCGCTGTCGCACCCGCGCCGGCCAGCTGGGACGCCGTCGTGTGCGGCACCGAGAGCACGACCAGCGCCCCGCCTTCGGCAACACTGTCCGGCGACGTCGGGGCCTCGGGCACCTGTGTCACCCGTGCCCGGCGCGCGACCACCCTGGCGGCGGTGCCCGTCGGAGACTCCTCTGCCGCGATGACGTCGACCCGGTCGCCGGGCCGCAGCAACCGGACCGTGGCCGCGTCGGCGATCCGTACCGGCGCCGTCACCATCTCCAGCGCCGGGCGGGCCCGTACGGGATCCGCCACGGGGTGCCCCCGGACCCGGCCGACGTCGGGCGGTGGACCCGTCGCCTCGCGTGGGCCCGCCGCGACGATGGCCGCGGCCGTCACGGCGAGGCCGAGGGCGAGCGCCCGCCTCCGGTGCCGTACCAGGCGCCGCAGTTGATACCGCCCGCCGCGCACCCGCACGGGAGCGAAGTGCGGCACCTCGCAGGGCGCGGGGACGAGGGGGACGGAACGCACGGGACGTACCGGATGCGCGGAGGGAGCAGAGAGAGGAGCAGAGAGAGCGGAGGACGCGGAGGGCGCGAAATGCACGGAGGACGCGGAGCGTACGGAGGACACGGGGACCACCACCTGTGACGAGGGAGCTGCTTGCGCTCCCACGATGAGGCTTTTCGGCGAATCGTGCCGAGGCCTGTGTGTTACTCGCCGGTTGTGGACAACTCGCTCACCCGAACGGGAGGTTTGGCCCCGCCGACCTCGTGTTCCGCCCCGCTGTCAGGGCAGTTCGAACCCCGGATCCATCCCGCCGAGTGCCTTTGTGCACAGGCAGTCCCGCGTCTCGCCCGCCGGCAGCGCGGCCACCGCGTCGGACAGCACGCCCCGCATCCGGTCCACGTTCTGCGCGAACACCTGGAGCACCTCCTCGTGCGAGACGCCCTCGCCGGTCTCCGCGCCCGCGTCGAGATCGGTGACGAGGGCCAACGTCGTGTAGCAGAGCTCCAGTTCACGGGCCAGCGCCGCCTCGGGATGGCCCGTCATGCCCACCACCGACCAGCCTTGTGCCCGGTGCCAGAGCGATTCTGCGCGGGTGGAGAAGCGCGGTCCCTCGACCACGGTCAGTGTGCCGCCGTCCACCGGCTCCCAGTCCCGCCCGCGCGCCGCCTCCAGGGCGACCTTGCGGCCGACCGGGCAGTAGGGGTCGGCGAGGGACACGTGCACCACGTTCGGGACAGCGCCGCCGGGCAGCGGCAGTCCGTCGAAGAACGTCCCCACCCGGGACTTCGTACGGTCGACCAGCTGGTCCGGCACGAGCAGCGTGCCCGGGCCGTACTCGGGCCGCAGCCCGCCCACCGCGCACGGGGCGAGCACCTGGCGTACGCCGACCGAACGCAACGCCCAGAGGTTGGCTCGGTAGTTGATGCGGTGCGGCGGCAGATGGTGACCGCGTCCGTGCCGGGGCAGGAAGGCGACCCGGCGGCCGGCGAGCTCGCCGAAGAACAGGGAGTCACTGGGGGAGCCGTACGGCGTGTCGACCTGTATCTCGGTCACGTCGTCGAGGAAGGAGTAGAAGCCGGAGCCACCGATCACGCCGATCTCGGCACCCGCGGGACTCACCTGATTCACCATGCCCGCACCCTAGCCCGGCACGGGAACCACCCCGTCAGCACGCGGGAACGCCGAAGACCCTGTCGTCGTACGACGACAGGGTCCCGAAGGCAAAGAGGCGGTGCTACGCGGCCGAGCTGGTGCTCGACGAGCTGCTGGAGCCCGACGAGGAGCTGGACGACGAGGACGAACCCGACGACGAGGAGCTCGACGAACTCGACGACGAGTCCGAGGAGGACGACGTCGAAGAAGAGGACGTCGACGGCTTCGACGCGGGCGCGCTGCTCGACGACGAGCCGCGGCTGTCGTTGCGGTAGAAGCCGGAGCCCTTGAAGACGATGCCGACCGCGGAGAACACCTTCTTCAGGCGGCCATTGCAGGCGGGGCACTCGGTCAGGGCGTCGTCGGTGAACTTCTGCACCGCTTCGAGGCCCTCGCCGCACGCGGTGCACTGGTACTGGTAGGTCGGCACTTTGTCTTCCTCCTGGCACTCTCACTCGATGAGTGCTAACGACGGTCCAGTGTGACGTATTCCCGGGGATCAGTCCACTGTCACCGGTACGCGGTGACCGACGCCACGTGCGAGAGTCCGGCTCGCCGGGCGGTTCGCCGACTCCGGCGTGAGCCGTGAACGCAGGGTCACGAGGGTCGCGAGGGCCAGCAGGGTGCCGCCCATGGGGACCAGGAACCCGGCGCCGTCCCAGAGGTGGTCCTCCAGCTGCCCGGCGACGGTGACGGCCGCCGCCTGGCCGAGGGCGACCGCACCGGTCAGCCAGGTGAACGCCTCGGTACGGGCGCCCGCCGGGACCAGACCGTCGACCAGGGTGTAGCCGGTGATCAGCGCGGGCGCGATGCACATGCCGACCAGCAGGCCCAGCCCGGCCAGCGTCAGCGCGGACTCCGCCGTCCACAGGCCGGAGGCGGTGACCGCGAGGGCCGCGTAACCGGCGACCAGGCGCCGCTGCGGGGCCATGCGCCAGGCGACGGCTCCGCAGACGAGGCCGGAAAGCATGTTGCCGGCGGCGAAGACCCCGTACAGGACGCCGTTCAGGCCGGGGTTGCCGGTGGACTCGCTGAACGCGGCGAGCGAGACCTGCATCCCGCCGAAGACGGCCCCGATGCCCAGGAACGCGACGATCAGGACGCGTACCCCGGGGATGCCCAGAGCCGAAACACGTTCCCCGCGCGCGTGCGTCCCGCCGAGCGCGCTGCCGGCGGCCACCGGCGGCTGGGTGCTCTTCTGCGCCGCGAACAGGAGGCCGCCGAGGAGGGTCAGCGCGGCCTCGGTGACCAGGCCGGTGGCCGGGTCGAAGGCGGTGCACAGGGCGGTGGCGAGCAGCGGGCCGAAGACGAAGGTCAACTCGTCGGTGACGGACTCGAAGGCCGCCGCCGTCGGCATGAGGGGCGAGTCCTGGAGCTTCGCCGCCCAGCGGGCACGGACCATGGGGCCGATCTGGGGCGTGGTGGCGCCGGTCAGGGCGGCGGCGGTGAACAGTGTCCACAGGGGGGCGCCGGTCAGCGCCAGCGCCGTCAGGGTGAGGCCGGACAGGGTGTGCAGGACGACGCCGGGGACGAGGACCGTGCGCTGGCCGTGGCGGTCGGCCAGGCGGCCTCCGTAGGGCGCGCACAGGGCCATGGAGACGCCGGTGACGGCGGCCACGGCGCCGGCGGTGCCGTACGAGCCGGTGGTGTGCTGGACGAGCAGGACGATGGAGATGGTGAGCATCGCGAACGGCTGTCGCGCGGCGAAACCGGGGAGCAGGAACGTCCAGGCGCCGGGGGTGCGGAGCAGCTGTCCGTAGGTGACCGTGGATGCCACGGCCCATGCCTTTCTGCCGCCTGGTGGCGCGGCCCCTCTTTTCAAGGCGGGCGGCGCCGAGAGCTGTCCTCTTGCGCGGACTGCGGTAGATGCCGACGCCCCTGTACGAGGATGTCCCGGCCGCCATACGGTCGCGCCAGCTCTGCTTCAGACAGAGTTGGTTCGATCAGGGTGCGCCTTCACTGTACAGGGCAAGCGGCCCTGTGGGCCTGTGAAAGGAAGTGGAGAGGTGCGTCACGCCTCTGCTCCGTTCCCGCCCGTCCCCAGCCACTGTGCCAGCTTGCCGCCCTGTCCCACGGCCCGCAGCCGGCGTTCCGTGGCGTCGCGGACCGGGTCGGTGGTCACCACGAGGAGTTCGTCACCGCGGTGCAGGATGGTCGTCGGCAGCGGAACGAACGATTTTTCATCGCGGACGACCAGGGTGACCCCGGCGCCCGGGGGCAGCCTCAGCTCGCCCACCTCGACGCCGTGCATCTTGGAGCCGTCCGGTATCGCGACGGACAGCAGATGCCCGTGCAGGCGCTCCAGGGGGGCGGACTCGATGCCGAGGTCGGTCGCCTCGTCGCCCTTGCCGAGGTGCAGCTGGCGGGCCAGCCAGGGGAGCGTCGGGCCCTGGATGAGGGTGTAGACGACCACCAGGACGAAGACGATGTTGAAGATGCGACGGCTGTCCTCGATGCCGCTCACCATGGGGATCGTCGCCAGGATGATGGGCACCGCTCCGCGCAGCCCGGCCCAGGACATCAGGGTCTGCTCCTGCCACGGCACGCGGAACGGCGTCAGGCTGACGAACACGCTCAGTGGGCGCGCCACCATGGTCAGGGCCAGTCCTATGACGAGCGCGGGCCAGATGTCGTCGCCCATCTCGTGCGGGGTCACCTGCAGGCCGAGCAGGACGAACATGCCGATCTGGGCGATCCAGCCGAGTCCGTCGGCGAAGCCGCGGGTGGCCGGCCAGTGCGGCAGCTTGGCGTTGCCGAGGACCATGGCGGCCAGGTAGACCGCGAGGAAGCCGCTGCCGTGGGCCATGGCGCCCGAGGCGTAGGCGGTGACCGCGATCGCCATCACGGCGATGGGGTAGAGGCCGGACGCGGGCAGGGCCACGTGCCTGAGGCCCCAGGAGCCGAGCCAGCCGACCGTGATGCCGATGGCCGCGCCGATGGCCAGCTCCATGACGATCACGCCGAGCAGCTTGTACCAGTGCTCGACCGGGCCCACCGTGGACAGCGAGACGACCAGGATGACCACCGGGGCGTCGTTGAAGCCCGACTCGGCCTCCAGGGTGCCCGTCACGCGCGCGGGGAGGGGGATTTTCCGCAGGACGGAGAAGACCGCCGCCGCGTCCGTCGAGGACACCACCGCGCCGATGATGAACGCCTGCCGCCATTCCAGCCCGACCAGGTAGTGCGCGGCTGTCGCCGTGACCCCGACACTCACCGCGACGCCCGCCAGCGCCAGGGCGGAGGCGGCCGGGAGGGCCGGTTTGATCTCCTTCCACTTCGTGCCGAGTCCGCCCTCGGCCAGGATCACGACCAGGGCCGCGTACCCGATGACCTGGGTGAGTTCGGCGTTGTCGAAGTGGATGTCGCCGATGCCGTCCTGGCCCATGGCGACGCCGATCCCCAGGTACACGAGCAGGCTGGGGAGCCCGCTGCGCGAGGAGATCCGGACCGCTGCCACAGCGATGAGGAGGACGAGCGAGCAGACGAGCAGGAGCTGGTTGAGGTCGTGGACAGTCAGCGGGCCGTTCCCTTCCCTGGCCCGCGCACGGCACGCGCGCGGGTCACGTACATCGGACACGAGGTGAGGCCACCGCGTAACCAAGTACTTCGTTACCTTACCTAACTCTTGACGATTTCTTGACACTTCCACAGGCATGATCGAATGCCTGTCCGTTCGCGTACCCGACTCCGCGTCAAGTCGCGCCGGGCCCTGCGCCTATGGTTGCTCCAGCACTCCAGTACCGCCTGCCGCTCGCGTTAGGACAGCAAGGACAGCGATGCCCCCCACCACCACCAGCTCTTCCGGACACAAGCCCGGCAAGTCCGGCAGGAAGAAGGGGCGCAAAGCCCGACTGTTCGTGATTGTCCTGGTCCTGGCCATCATCGGAGGCGTGGCCTACGGCGCGTACTGGTCCGTCAGTACCGTCCGGGCCTCCTTCCCGCAGACCAAGGGCTCCATCACCCTCGAAGGCCTGTCGGGGCCCGTCGACGTCAAGCGCGACAGCTACGGAATCCCGCAGATCTACGCCTCCTCCGACGCCGACCTGTTCATGGCGCAGGGCTACGTCCAGGCGCAGGACCGCTTCTACGAGATGGACGTCCGCCGGCACATGACCTCGGGCCGCCTGTCCGAGATGTTCGGCAAGGGGCAGGTCGACAACGACGAGTTCCTGCGCACCCTGGGCTGGGACCGGGTGGCCAAGGAGGAGTACGACAAGACCCTGTCGGCCGCCACGAAGAAGTACCTCCAGGCGTACGCCAAGGGAGTCAACGCCTATCTGAAGGGCAAGGACGGCGCGGACATCTCCCTGGAGTACGCGGCCCTCGGGTTCGAGAACGACTACAAGCCGCAGGAGTGGACCCCGGTCGACTCGGTCGCGTGGCTGAAGGCGATGGCCTGGGACCTGCGCGGCAACATGCAGGACGAGATCGACCGCTCCCTGCTGACCAGCCGCCTCGGACCGAAGCAGATCGCCGACCTGTACCCGGAGTACCCGTACAGCCGGAACAAGCCGATCGTCCAGGAAGGCGAGTACGACGCGGCGACGCAGACGTTCGTCCAGGGCGGCAGTGGCACGAGCACGCAGTCGGGGTCCTCGGGTACCTCCGGAACCTCGTCCGTCGACTCCGCGGCCTTCCAGAGCCAGCTGGAGGGCCTCTACCGGGTCCTGGACGACGTCCCGACCGCCGTGGGGGTGAACGGCAACGGCATCGGCTCCAACTCCTGGGTCGTCGCGGGCACCCACACCATCACCGGAAAGCCGCTGCTGGCCAACGACCCGCACCTGTCGCCCGCGCTGCCGTCCGTCTGGTACCAGATGGGCCTGCACTGCCGCAGTGTCTCCGCCAAGTGCCAGTACGACGTCTCCGGGTACACCTTCGCGGGCATGCCCGGTGTGGTCATCGGGCACAACGGCAGCATCGCCTGGGGCATGACGAACTCGGGCGCCGACGTCACCGACCTCTACCTGGAGAAGCTCTCCGGCGACGGTTACCTGTACGACGGCAAGACGAAGCCCTTCACCTCGCGCGAGGAGACCATCAAGGTCGCAGGCGGCGCGTCGAAGAAGATCGTCGTCCGGGAGACCGACAACGGGCCTCTTCTGTCCGACCGCGACGACGAGCTCGTCCAGGTCGGCAAAAAGGCCACCGTCGACGCCGCGGCCCCCGACCGGGGCGACGGCTACGGCATCGCGCTGCGCTGGACCGCGCTGGACCCCGGCACCTCCATGGACGCCGTCTTCCTGATCGACAAGGCGTCGAACTGGACCGAGTTCCGCGCGGGCGCGGCCTCCTTCGACGTGCCCTCGCAGAACCTGGTCTACGCGGACACCGCAAGCCACATCGGCTACCAGATGCCGGGACGCATTCCCACGCGCGCGGCGGGCGACGACGGCTCGCTCCCGGTGCCCGGCTGGGACTCCAAGTACCGCTGGAAGGGCTACCTCAAGCAGTCCGAGCTGCCCTTCGAGTTCGACCCCAAGCGCGGCTACATCGTGACCGCGAACCAGGCAGTCGTCGACAAGTCGAAGTACCCGTACACGCTCACCACGGACTGGGGTTACGGCACTCGCAGCCAGCGCATCGCCGACCTGATCGCCTCGAAGATAAAGGGCGGCGGCAAGATCTCCACCGACGACATGCGTCAGATGCAGCTGGACAACAGCAGTGAGATCGCCAAGCTGCTGGTGCCCAAGCTGCTGGCGATCGACGTCGACGACAAGTACGTCCGTGAGGCGCAGAAACTCCTCGTGGGCTGGGACTACACCCAGGACTCCGACTCGGCCGCGGCGGCCTACTTCAACTCGGTCTGGCGCAACATCCTGAAGCTCGCCTTCGGCAACAAGCTGCCCAAGGAGGTCCGCGTCGAGGGCCAGTGCCTGTACGTCAGGCCGGTGAACACCACCGGCCCCGCCGACGCCGACCAGCCCGTGCTCGAATGCGGTGAGCGGGACGCGGACCAGGCGCAGCCGGACGGCGGCGACCGCTGGTTCGAGGTGGTCCGCAAGATCATCAACGACCAGGACAACGACTGGTGGAGCACGCCGGCCACCCGCACCAAGAAGGCCGCGACCAACCGCGACGAGCTGTTCGCACGCGCCCTGTCGGACGCCCGCTGGGAGCTGACCGCCAAGCTCGGCAAGGACATCGACACCTGGAGCTGGGGCCGGCTGCACCGCCTGTTCCTGAAGAACCAGACCCTGGGCACCGAAGGCCCCGGCTTCGTGCAGTACATCCTCAACCGCGGCCCCTGGAACCTCGGCGGCGGCGAGGCGACGGTCAACGCGACCGGCTGGAACTCGGCCGGCGGCTACGGCGTCGTCTGGGTGCCGTCGATGCGGATGGTGGTCAACCTCGGTGACCTCGACAAGTCGAAGTGGATCAACCTGACGGGCGCCTCCGGGCACGCCTTCAGCGACCACTACACCGACCAGACGAGCAAGTGGGTCCAGGGCGAACTGCTGGACTGGTCCTTCACGGACAAGGCGGTCGACGACAGCACGAGCGACACACTGCTGCTGAAGCCGTCGTGAGCGCGCGGTAGTCCCCGAAACCACGAACCGGCCCTCCACGCGCGCGTGGAGGGCCGGTTCCGGTTCGCTTCAGGAGGGGCCGCGGAAGCGCCGTACCCCCGACGGGGTGACCACCGCGTGCACCGGCCGGTCGTGCGGCTCGGCCGGGACCCGCGCGACGACCTCCGAGTCGTACAGCAGCACCACCAGCGCCGGATCGACGCCCGAGCGCTCCAGCCGGGCCAGCACACGGTCGTACGAGCCCCCACCGCGCCCGAGGCGCATCCCGCGGTCGTCCACGGCCAGGCCGGGCAGCAGGACGGCGTCGGCGCCGGTGACCGCCTCCGCTCCGAGGCGGTCACCGGACGGCTCCAGCAGGACCATCCGCCCGCCGTGCCGCACCTCCATCAGGGACCCCGCACCGGCGTACGCGCCCCAGTCGAGGTCGTTGTCCGGGAGGAGGACCGGCAGCAGGACCCGTACCCCGCGCGCGTGCAGGGCGTCGATCAGTGCCCGGGTGCCGGGTTCGGTGCCGACGGAGACGTACGCGGCGACCGTGCGCGCGTGCGCGAGCTCGGGAAGGCCGAGCGCGCGGGCGGCCAGCTCGGCCCCCGCCGCCTCGACGTCGGCGGCCGTCAGCCCGCCTCTCACCGCGAGGAGGTCCCGCCGTGACGTGCGCTTGTCGGGCTCTGCCCCCATGACGCTCCCTCTACCGTGTCCGGTGTTCTCATGTGCTTCATATGTGGATATGAGCATCAGTTCATCGGTGCCACAGAATCAGCACAAAGGCTCCGGATAAGGTTGCCGCCATGACTGAGTCGCACCCCAGGATCAGCAAGGCTGTCATCCCCGCAGCAGGCCTCGGCACCCGGTTCCTGCCGGCCACCAAGGCCACTCCCAAGGAGATGCTGCCGGTCGTCGACAAGCCGGCGATCCAGTACGTGGTCGAGGAGGCCGCGTCCGCGGGCCTCGACGACGTCCTCATGATCACGGGCCGTAACAAGCGCCCCCTCGAGGACCACTTCGACCGCAACTACGAGCTGGAGTCCGCCCTTCAGAAGAAGGGCGACGCCGCGCGACTCGCCAAGGTCCAGGAGTCCAGCGACCTCGCGACCATGCACTACGTCCGTCAGGGCGACCCCAAGGGCCTCGGCCACGCCGTCCTGTGCGCGGCCCCGCACGTCGGCCACGAGCCCTTCGCCGTCCTCCTCGGTGACGACCTCATCGACCCCCGCGACCCCCTGCTCCAGCGCATGGTCGAGGTCCAGGAGCAGCACGGCGGCAGCGTGATCGCCCTCATGGAGGTAGCCCCCGAGCAGATCCACATGTACGGCTGCGCGGCCGTCGAGACCACCGACGACGGCGACGTCGTCAAGGTCACCGGGCTGGTCGAGAAGCCGGACGCCGCGGACGCCCCGTCGAACTACGCGATCATCGGCCGCTACGTCCTCGACCCGCACATCTTCGGCATACTCCGCCAGACCGAGCCCGGCCGCGGCGGCGAGATCCAGCTCACCGACGCCCTCCAGCAGCTCGCCTCGGACGAGAAGATCGGCGGCCCCGTGCACGGCGTCGTCTTCAAGGGCCGCCGCTATGACACCGGGGACCGTGGCGACTACCTGCGTGCCATTGTCAGACTCGCATGCGAACGTGAGGACCTGGGCCCGGACTTCCGGACCTGGCTCCGCAGTTACGTAGCCGAGGAGATGTAGCAACGTTGAGCAGCGCCGCGCCCCGCACCGCCGGCCAGGACCAACTGTGGTCGGTGGACGAACACCTGGAGGACATCCTCGCGACCGTCCGCCCCCTCGAACCCATCGAGCTGCAGCTCCTCGACGCCCAGGGCTGTGTCCTGGTCGAGGACGTCACGGTGCAGGTGTCCCTGCCGCCGTTCGACAACAGTTCCATGGACGGGTACGCGGTCCGGGTCGCCGATGTCGCGGGCGCGAGCGAGGAGTACCCCGCCGCCCTCACGGTGATCGGGGACGTCGCGGCCGGCCAGGACGGCCTGCTCCACGTGGGCCCCGGCCAGGCCGCCCGCATCATGACCGGCGCCCCGCTGCCACCCGGCGCCGAGACCGTCGTCCCCGTGGAATGGACCGACGGGGGCCTCGGGGAGGGTCCCGTCACCGGGATGCGCGCCCGCAGCGCGGACCCCGACGGCGCCTACGGCCAGGTCCGCGTGCACCGCCCGGCACCGGCACGCGCGCACGTGCGCGCGCAGGGCAGCGACGTCCAGGCCGGAGACCGCGCCCTCGCCGAGGGCACCGTCCTCGGGCCGCCGCAGATCGCCCTCCTCGCCGCGATCGGCCGCGGCACCGTGCGCGTGCGCCCACGCCCGCGCGTGGTGGTCATGTCGACCGGCAGCGAGTTGATCCAGCCCGACGAGAAACTCACGGCCGGCCAGATCTACGACTCCAACAGCTTCGCCCTCACCGCCGCCGCCCGGGACGCCGGGGCGATCGCCTACCGTGTGGGCGCGGTCGCCGACGACGCCGAGATCCTCCGCTCCACCATCGAGGACCAGCTCGTCCGCGCCGACCTCGTCGTCACCACCGGAGGCGTCAGCGTGGGCGCCTACGACGTGGTCAAGGAGGCCCTCTCGCACGTCGCCGACGAGGACGAACCCGGCACCGGCGTCGACTTCCGCAAGCTCGCCATGCAGCCCGGCAAGCCCCAGGGCTTCGGCACCGTCGGCCCCGACCACACCCCGCTGCTCGCCCTGCCGGGCAACCCCGTGTCGTCGTACGTCTCCTTCGAACTGTTCGTGCGGCCCGCGATCCGTGCCCTGATGGGCCTCAAGGACATCCACCGGCCCACGACCAGGGCAGTACTGGCAACGGACAAGGCGCTCACCTCGCCGGCCGGGCGCCGCCAGTTCCTGCGCGGCACCTACGCGGACGGCCGGGTGACGCCGGTCGGCGGCGCCGGATCACACCTGATCGCGGCCCTCGCCCACGCCGACGCGCTGATCGTCGTACCCGAGGACAAGGAGTCCGTGGAGCCCGGCACCGAGGTCGAGGTCGTGCTGCTCGGCTGACCGGGGCGCGCCGTACGCCGACCAGGGGCCCGCCCGACCGGGTGGGCGGGGCGGCTGAGGAGCGCCGGTTGGGAGTACCGTGTCGCGCACAACAGGCCCGACCGGGAGCGCCGCAGCACATGAGCACGCAGGACGACCGACTGACGCACATCGACGAGACGGGCGCCGCCCGCATGGTCGACGTATCCGCCAAGGACGTGACCGCGCGCACCGCTCGCGCCAGCGGCCGTGTCCTGGTATCGCCGCGCGTGATCGAACTGCTGCGAGGGGAAGGGGTCCCCAAGGGGGACGCCCTGGCCACCGCGCGGATCGCGGGCATCATGGGCGCCAAGCGGACCCCGGATCTCATCCCGCTCTGCCACCCGTTGTCGGTGTCGGGTGTGAAACTGGACCTGTCGGTCGCGGACGACGCCGTGGAGATCCTGGCCACCGTGAAGACGACGGACCGTACGGGCGTCGAGATGGAGGCCCTCACGGCGGTCTCGGTCGCCGCGCTCACCGTGATCGACATGGTCAAGGCGGTCGACAAGGGGGCGGTCATCACGGACGTCCGGGTGGAGGAGAAGACCGGCGGCAAGTCGGGCACCTGGAGCAGGTCATGACACCGGTACCGCTGCCTTACGACGCCGGGGGCGCGCTGCTCGCGCCGTACGCCGCCCTGGTCGTGACCGCGTCCAACCGCGCGGCGGCGGGCGTGTACGAGGACAAGGGCGGCCCCCTGATCGCGGCGGGCCTGGAGAAGTTCGGCTTCGCCGTCGACGGACCGTGGGTCGTGCCCGACGGCGACCCGGTGGAGAACGCCCTGCGGGTCGGTGTCGAGGCCGGGTACGACGTCATCGTCACCACCGGCGGCACCGGCATCTCGCCCACCGACCACACCCCGGAGGCGACCCGCGCGGTGATCGACCAGGAGGTGCCGGGCATCGCCGAGGCCATCCGGGCGTTCGGCCGGGAAAAGGTGCCGACCTCGGCGCTGTCGCGCGGACTCGCCGGCGTCGCGGGCGGGACGCTGATCGTCAATCTGCCGGGTTCCACCGGCGGGGTGAAGGACGGACTGGCCGTCCTGGAGCCCCTGTTGAAGCACGTGGTGGACCAGATCAGGGGCGGCGATCACCCAAGACCCGCCGGAACCAGCGGGGGTGCGAGCTGAACAGCCCGTCATGGCCCGTCGAGCTGGTGGAAGGCGATGTCGTCCTCCGGCCCGTCAGGCTGCGCGACCAGCGGATCTGGCGCGAGATCAACCGGCGCAACCGGGACTGGCTGCGGCCCTGGGAGGCGACGATCCCGCCGCCCACGCCCAGCGGCCCGATCGCCCACCGGCCGACCTACCGCCAGATGATCCGGCATCTGCGCGCGGAGGCGAACGCGGGCCGGATGCTCCCCTTCGCCATCGAGTACCAGGGGCAGCTGGTCGGCCAGTTGACGGTCGCCGGCATCACCTGGGGCTCGATGTGCTCGGGCCACGTCGGCTACTGGGTGGACGAGGCGGTGGCGGGCCGTGGCGTTATGCCGACGGCGGTCGCACTCGCGGTCGACCACTGTTTCCGCACGGTCGGACTGCACCGGGTCGAAGTCTGCATTCGCCCCGAGAACGGGCCCAGCCGTCGGGTGGTCGAGAAACTCGGATTCCGCGAGGAGGGACTCAGGCCCCGTTATCTCCACATCGACGGCGCCTGGCGCGACCATCTCGTCTTCGCGCTCACCGCGGAAGAGGTGCCGGAGGGGTTGCTGAGCCGCTGGCAGCGGGCACGCTCTCAGAACACACCGAGGAATCCCGCGTAAATTGAATAAGTGTTCGAAAAGTATTCGGTTGCGACTGACGGACGGTCGGCCGGTGACCGACTGGCGTCCGTCCGACGATCGACTTGGGACGCTAAATTCACGCCTTCGATGACCCGCTGATCGCATCGATCACAAAAAAAGCTCGAAATATCAGCCAGATCGTGCGACACACCGGCTCAATTGGCAGATGGCCTCACGCAAACCCCTCTACCGTGTGAGGCGTGAGCAGCAGCGGCCTCATCTACGCAGTCATTGTCGGGGCCTGGGCCGCCTACTTGGTGCCGATGTGGCTCCGTAGGCAGGACGAGCTGAACGAGGCTCGTCCGACGGAACGCTTCAGCACCGCCATCCGGCTTCTGTCCGGACGGGCGGGCATGGAGCGCCGGTACGCCAAGGACCTGCGGGCGCGCTCCACCGACGAGGGGGAGCACAGCGCCGGAGACCCGGAGGGTGCCACCGACTCGGTGGACGTCCGGGCCTTCGCCGCGCCCCCGACCCGCCACAAGGCGAAGGTCCAGGTACAGGCACAGGCGCACCAGGAGCAGTCACCGGCGCAGGCGCACGAACCGCCGAGGGCGCCGAAGCGGGAGCAGCACGCACAGGCGTCGGCTTCGGTTTCGGCTCCCGTTCCGGCTCAGGCGAGGGAACGGAAGCGCGAGCGCGTACCGGCGGCTCGTCGGAGCGCGGGCACCTCGGCGGAAGCCGCCGCGCGCGCCCGGCGCTCGAAGGTCCTCGCGCGCCGTCGGCGTACGACGGTGATGCTGTTCATCGCCTTCACGCTCGGCGCGATCGTCGCGGCGGTCGGCGGACTCGGCCTGCTCTGGGCCCCCGCCGTCCCGGCGGTCATGCTGAGCGGATACATCGCCTATCTGCGTACGCAGGAACGGCGCCGTTTCACCTACCAGATGGACCGGCGCCAGGCCGAGCTCGCCGCGCAGCGACTGCGTGAGCGCCAGCCCCGGCGACGGCCGTCCACCGACCCCGGCGCCGAGGAGCAGGACGAGCACCCGGAGCCGGAGACGGACCCCGGGCTGTCCGCGCTCGCCGCCGACAGGCGTGCGCTCGTCGAGCAGACCGACCACGCGGAGTGGGTCGACCAGCAGCGCGAACGCCAGCGCCGCCCCGGCCACGGCGACAGCTGGGACCCGGTCCCGGTACCCCTGCCGACGTACGTGACCGCCCCGGTCGCCCCCCGCGCCACCTCCGACGTCGACCTCGGCGCACCGGACGCGTGGAGCGCGGCGCGGTCCAGCACGGTGGGCCGCGAGTCGGAGGCGTCGGCGGACGAGCCGATGCCGGCGGAGGACGCGGCGGAGACGGACGAGGACCTGTCGCCGGAGTCCGACGCGGAGCTGGGCCCGGAGGACGCGGACGGCCGCACCGACGCGCGCCGCGCGGCATCCGCCCGCAGGGCCCGGGAGCGCGGCCGCACGCCCCTGTTCGACCAGTACGAGGACGGCGAGCGGCCCAGGGCGGCCAACGAGTAGCGAGCGCCGCTCGGCCGTTCCCGGCTGTTCCGGGCCACCCTCGGCCCGGACTCCGGGCAGGTGGGAGAGCATGCGTCGGCCCCGACTGACCAGCGCGGAACGGATTTCCGAGCACCCGGATCGGGATGCTAGAGTTTCACTCGTTGCAAGGGCCTGTGGCGCAGTCTGGTAGCGCACCTCGTTCGCATCGAGGGGGTCTGGGGTTCAAATCCCCACAGGTCCACCGCAGCTCAGAGCCCCAGTCGGAGAGATCCGGCTGGGGCTCTTTGGCGTCGTCCATGTCACCGCGATCTTGCTGTGTGGAGGATCTGCACCGCGACCCGGAGTGCACGTCGAGCGCCGCGAGCAGGGAGCCGCAGGTGTGCCGGGTGTCGTGTCCGAATGGCGTGCCGTAGCGGATGGTGAACACGAAGTCGGAGGCGCCCCAAGGTTCGCCGACGGCTTCTTCGTCAACTCCTGTTCCTTCAGGTGGAGTTGCAGAGCGGTTACCCAGATCTTCGGCAGTGGGAGCGTGGTGTGTACGGCTCAGCGACCGAAATCACGGTAGCGGCCAATGCCGCAGGGTTGCGGACCTGGCTGAGCGACTCATGGCCTCGCGGATCCCGAAATCAGCGACGGGTATCACGAGCATCTTGAGGCCGACATCAGTCTCGAAGACGGCTCGGGCAGCCTGATCCTGGCCCGCGACGAAGGGCTGTAGGACCGGCGGAACCGGCCGGATTCGAACCGGCGTCCTCGCGGTTTTGGAGACCGCGCGCGACGACCTCTGCGCTACGGCTCCGCCTTGCCCGCCATCTTACGAACTCCCGCTGTTCCCAAGGTGCCCGTGCCCCTACCGTGCCCGAGGCGCTGGAGGCGCCGGTCCTGCACCTGCCGCACAAGGCGTCCGCGGCGCGGCCCGCCGGTGTACGCGCGGCTGCTGCCGTTTCTTCCGCCGCCAGGCGGAGAACCCGGAACGGCCGAAGCCGGGCCAGTCGGCGCACCCGACCCGACGGGCGTGTTCCGTCACTCTTTTGCGCCCCGCGCCCGCGCCCAGGCCCCCGGACCCGGTGGGTTCGACGCCGACAGCGGTCCTCCCGGGCGCCCAGCCGGTGCCCGTCCCCGCCCAGTTGCGAGAGGACATGAACGCGAGGACATCAAGGAAGCGTACGCCGACTCCGACGCCGTCCTGGGGAAAGAGCGCTTCGTGCAGGCCGCCGAGGTGCTCGGTGAAGTCATCGAACCCGTCGCCCACGCCCTCGGTTCCGAGAGCAAGCAGCGGTCCGCCTCCCCGGAGGCGACTACCGTGCCGCCCTGCCCGAGTTCGACGCCCTCGCCGGCGCGTGCGCCCGCATCGTCGGACTGCAACCGCCGGGCCCGCCAGTGGGGGCAGGCCCGGTTGCGGCCGATGGCGGGCAGGCCAGGGCGAGACGAGGTTTTTGGCTGCGGCGACCTTTCGTTCCGGCCTGAAGAGGAATCCCGTTCCGGAGGTCTCTGCCAGCTCGGCCGGCGTGCCTTCCCGATCGGAGTGGCACGCCACGAGTCGGCCGAGCAGCTTCTCCTCCAGCGCTGCGACCCCACCAGAGGTCACGCGAACGTGACTGCCTCGCCTGGGCGGGACCTCGCCCGGCGTCAGGCCGCACCCGGCTCCGAGTGCCATGAGGGGGAGGCCGTTGAGTCGAGCCTGGTCCGGCAGATGATTCACCCAATTCCGCAGGCGAGCCAACTCTTCGGTACCACAAGGCGGTTGAGACGTGGGAGGCGAGGGCCTGTGAGTCTGCGATGCCAGTCGTAATTCTTCACGTCGTTAACAGTTACGGCAGATCACGCTCTGCTGTGATTCGTGACACCACGTCTTCGAGGACGAGGTCCGGAAGGACGGCCAGTCCCAGACTCTGAAGATCCACGTTCGGGCTGGCTGCCTTCTCTGCAACGCGGGGCGACCAGGAGGCCAGCCGGTCCAGCGCAGATACCAACCCTTCTCGGTCGTTACTGAGCAGGGCTGCCACGAGCAACACGACATCGGCACGGGAGCTGCCTGCTGGAGCCGGGAGAGCGGCCAGCCCTGAGAGAGCGCGCTGGTTACGAGTGCCACAAAGCGCCGCTAGGGCGGCGAGAGCGAATCGGGCGGCATCCTTTTCGTCCTCCCAGCGGGACAGCAGCCTCGGCAGGTCGCTGCCGATGGCCCGCCGTGTCAGGTGTTCAGCCGCAGACTCCTCCCAGACACCCCCGAGTGCGGCGATGCGATCGGCCAGGGAAACCGTGGCTGCCGGCCCCGAAGCAGCAAGCCGCAACAGGTCGCCGAGCAGAACCAACCGGCTGCCGGGCGCGACATTGTCGTCGCAAACCAGCTCCATGAGGAACGGGACAGCCTCGACCGTGGCGTCGGTGCAGGTGCCCTGGTGGGCCACGGCATCGGCGAGATCACCGAGGAACTCACCCGTCGACCCATAGGGCTCGCCGAACGCGAACTCCTCATCGAGCAGCCACCCCACGGCATTCGGAACGTCCTCCGCGCTGCCGTACATGCGCTCTGCAACCGCTACCACGGCCCGGACCACTGCTGCGGGCTCACCGACCTCACTGCACTTCCACCGCGGACCGGCCGGAGGTCGCACGGGATCCTTGGGCAGAGGACTCGGAAGGGCGACGTCGGCGTCGGCCTGCTCATGGACCAGGCCGTCCCGTTGGAAGACTCTTTCGGCAGTGGCGGCATGTCCCTCGCTGTACCCCAGTTGGAAACCGCCATGGGCGCGGGCCACACAGTCCATCCGAGTCCGTTCACTCCGGAAGAACGGCTCGAGAGCCATGCGCTCGTACCCGCTGTAGACGGCCAGCGAGAAGACCTGCCACCACCCCTCCAGCTCCGGATCCATCGACGGCCGGCCGTACCAAAAGCTCGACGGAACGAACCGGAAGTGATCGTGGACGCGCACTGCCGTCAGACGGTGCCCCATCCCGGACAGCTCGGCCGCGGCGGCGCGGGCAGCGCCCTCGCTCGGCAGGCTCAGCGTGTACTGGACACCCCAAGCGGGATGTGCCGCAGTCATCAACTGCACTGCCAGGTGAACATCGCCCGCTCGAAGCGTCGCTCGGCCAGGTCCTCCGGGTGGATCAGCCAGTACAGGGCTCCGGCATCGCCCCACATCATGTCCGCGGCATTCTCGCTGTCGAACTGGGCCAGCAGCACCCAGTTGCCCGCCTCCTTGGACAGTCGCGGGTCGTCCCAGGGCACCTCGCCGTCCAGGACCGCCTCCGCGATCTCGATCTCGACCGGGTTCTGCACCGAGTGAACGTGCCCGCCGATCTGATGCCCCACCTCGTCGTCGAAGTCCCACAGCGCGTCGAGGAACTCCTGAGAGCAGACGGGGTGGTCGTACCGGTTCCCCAGTGGGGCATCCGGGGCGAAGGCGGCCCGGACAGAGGGGTGCCAGGGTTCGGTCGCCGTCATCGCCGTCCGAGCGGCCAGCGGCACCGCCGGATACGGCTTGAGTCCTGCAGGCGTCCCGCGCTCCACCACCTCCTCGGCCGCCGCCACAAAGAGCACGCGGGCGCCCGCCCGGCTCTCCCGGTCCTCAGCAAGGACGAGAGCTTCACCGCCGTCCATGTGCCCGTCGAAGTAGAAGAACAGCAGTGTTCCCGCCTCGGGCAGATCGATGTCCAACGCGTCTTTCGGCAGGCTCGCGCAGTCGATGGAGGCAATGAAAGAGAGCGGACCGTGGTCGTCCCACACCGGCCACTCGACATTGACCGGCAAGGACGGGAGGCCTCCGAGCTGACCGACACCGTCGTCAGAGCTGGCCGCCGCCTCCAGACGCGCACCGGGGCGCAGGAGACCGAGCCACTTCTCTGCAACCTCGGGCGACAGGTGTTGCAGGGCGAGAGAGCGCAGGGCATCTCGGGAACCATGAGTCATGTGCCCGATCATGCACGGCACCACCGACACAGACCTCGGCAGGCCCTCAACCCGTGGACTCCCAAGGAGTGGTCATACCAAGCCCCGGAGATCCGTCTGAACGGTCAGGTCAGAGCTCTTTCAGTTGATCAGCAGCGGCATCGATCCCCGACGCCCGGAGTTTGCGAGCCAGGAATTCCATCTCGGGCAGCGTGCCTGAGTATCCGCCGGTCACGACCCTGCTCAGCACCGACCTGACGTCGGCCAGACCAAGGCCGAGTTCTGCCCGCAGTACGCGCATGATCACAGTGTTGCTAGCCGACGGATCCACCTGGAGCCGAGCAGGTCCGCGCTCGGAGAGCAGGCGGCTTCGCAGCTCAGCTGGCATGTCACCGCCGCAGGCAGCCAGCGTAAACCGACACGCCGAACACGTGGACTCGGTGTCCCAGCGCAAGGAGCCGTTCACGAGAGCCTGGACACCCCAGCACTCCAACTCCGCACCACAGTCCGGGCATGCAGTCGAATAGCCGATCGACTCGAAGACCGCCTGCTCCATTTACACCTCTTCAGGAGAAGCTCAACCCCAGAACAGGGATCGTCAGTCGGTGTCAGTCGCGGCCAGAGAGTGCCAGGCGTCCGTAGGCGCCGTAGGCACCGGAGTTGTACGCCCCTCCCGTCGACGCTGCGGCGAAGAGTACTCGCCATGCTCGAGCCAGCGGGAGGGCAACGACTGACGATCGGCGCCACTCACGGACGCTGAGCTGGGCAGGCTTGCCGATAGCGAGCGACAGTCCAGAGCTACTGGTCGTAGACGACGGTGAAGCCCCGGGTCGTCTCCTCGTACCGGTTCAACTGTTGGCGGAGCGCGGACGCTGCCAGAGGCACTCGCCGTTCCAGCTCGGCCCAGCGGACGAAGCACAATAGTCCGGGCATCTCGACGAGGCCGGTGATCGCATCCCAGAATGCGGCCCAGTTCATGCCGTAGAAGGCGGGGAAGCCGAGTTCCTGCTTCAGAACGTTGTGAAGGTCGTGGTCGCTACTGACCGTCCCGACATCGATCACCACACTGTGGGGTACCGCTGATTCCGGCTCCTCGGCGGATCCCCAGAAGGATGGGAGCCACCAGCACAGAACCGATGGGGCTGTAGGCCAGGGACGATGCGTGCCACTCCTCCAGTCCTCGAACAAGTCCACGGCCAGGTCGATCGGGCGCCAATCGGGATCAAGCGGCTCATCGTCCGCCGACGGTCGCGCGAACCGTCTGCCGTGCTGGTCACAGGCGCCGTAGGCTTGGAAGTTCTCCTGAGCCTCGACAAGCGACACACGGTTGGCGCCGCCCGGCATAGAAGGCCAGCGGAACTGCTGCGCGTCGTCTTCCCAGAAGCAGATGGGGCAGATGGCGAACGATCCGGGCCATCCGTCCTCGATGTCGAAGACGAGGCGACCGCAACAGGGGCAGGGGCGGCGGGTATTCACCGGTGCAGTCTGGCCCGGACGGCCGGCCTGCGACGACCTGATTTTCGGGAAATGATCTCCCGTCGACTGAGAAGCGAGCTCCAGCCGCTTCTGGCCCGCCCGATCAGCGGTACTCGGGAACACCCCACGCACAGTTTCCCTTCGGGGCTTCGGCATGTCCGGGGCGGGCGGGGGTCACTGGCGGGCTGCCGCCGGGTCCGTCGGCCTTCGGCGCAGTGACAGGGCCGCCGGGGCCAGGGCCGAGGTCACGGCCAGGGCCGCGCAGGCCGTTGTCGTTGTCGCGAGGGCCGGCCACGGGAGTTTGAGCGAGGTCCGTACGGACAGGACGCGCAGCGCGCTCCACATGCCCAGCAGGTTCAGCGCGGCGACCAGCAGGCCGAGGATCGCACCCACCGTCACCACCAGCAGGGCCTCCGCGCCGACCGATGCCAGTACCTGTCGGCGGGTGGCGCCGGCCAGGCGCAGTGCGGCCAGGTCGCGGGTTCGGTCGGACGTTGCCATGGTCATGGTGTTGGCGAGGGAGATGCCCGTGTAGGCGAGCGCGATGCCGAGAACCAGGAGGAGGCCTGTGCGGGTCACGGGGGGAGGCTGGTGATCTGTCCCTGCCTCTGTCCATTGGGCGTTGGTGAACAGTCGGCCGCCCGTTTTCGCGATGGTCTCGCGCAGGGACGCTGTTGTCGCGGGCGGGTCCGCGTCGGACGTCAGTGTCACGTCCAGGCGGTCGGGGCGGGCGCCTCGTGCGTTGGCCGGGGTGACGTACGCGCCGTTGTTTCCCGTGCCCGTGGCCAGGGTCGCGGCGATCCGCAGTGAGCGCTTCGTGCCGTCGCCCAGCCACACCGTCACCTGCTCGCCCACCGTGTGCTCTTCCCACTCCTCGTTGACGATGATCGAGTCGTCGTCGAGGTCGGTCACCCGGCCCGAGGTCACCGGCAGGTGGGTCGTCGCGGCGAGGGGGGCCGGATCGGCGGCGCGTGCCTCGGACTTGACGAGGGCCACGCCTTCCTCCAGGGCGTACACGGCGGTCGGCGCGGTCGCGGAGACCTCGGCCACGCCGGGCATGGCCCGCAGGCGGGCTGCCAGTTGTGTGCCGAAGGGCGTGCCGACGGGGGCGGTGGCGATGAGATCCGCTGTCGTCGCGTGGCGCAGCTCGGTCGCCTTCGCCTCGGTGAGGGTCGCGGTGGCGCCCAGGAGCGAGCCCGCCAAGGCCACGGTGACCAGGACGGGGGCCGCGATCGTGGCGGTACGGCGGACGTTCGCGGTCGTGTTCTCGCGCGCCAGCAGCACGGTGGCGCCCGGGAGTCGGGCCAGCGGCCGGGTGAGGAGGCGGGTCAGGGGGCCCACGAGGGCTGGCGTGAGGAGCGCGGTCGCGGTGATCAGCAGCAGGGGGCGGCTCGTGTACGTCTTGCGGTGCAGCAGATCGCCCGGCTCGGTGAGGAGGGAGACGGCGAGGGTCAGTACAGCTGTGAGCAGCAGTGCCGCGCCGATCAGGAGGCGGGTGCGGGGCAGGGGGCGGGTGTTCGGCGCGGCCTCTCGCAGCGCCTCCGTCGGAGCTGTGCGACCCGCACGCCAGGACGCGGTCGCCACGCCGCACAGGGCCACCAACAGGCCTGTCCAGAAGGCCAGATGGTACGGCCAGGCGTGGTCGCCGAGCGCGAACCAGGGCGGTGCGACGCCTCCCTCGACCGTCCACTCGACGAGTCGCGGTGCGCCGTACGCGCCGAGTACGCAGCCCGTGGCCGAGGCGAGGACGCCGACTGTCAGGGCCTCCGCGAACACCATGCGGCGGAGTTGGCCCGGGGTCGCTCCGGCGGTACGCAACAGGCCGAACTCACGCTGCCGTTGGGCCACCGTGAACGCGAACGTCGACGCCACGACGAACACCGACACGAAGCCGGTGACCCCGCCCGCCGTGCCGAACAGGGCGTTCAGAGCGGTGAGTGCCTCGCTGTCCCGGTCGGGGTCCGCGTCCGCGAGGCGCCGGGCGTCGCCGGTCAGGACCGTGACGCCGTCGAACGCGCGCACTGTCTCCCGTACGGCCGTCACGTCGTTGGTTTCCACTGTCAACTGGGCGCTGTATGGCGCTAGTTCGGCTGCCCGGGCATCCGTGAGGAACATGGCGTTCTCGAAGCCCGGCGGCGTCGGCGAGTCCCGGAGGCTCAGTGTGCCTACGACTCGTACCGTGCCGTGGTCGGTGGGCACTCGGTCACCGAGTTGCGCCCAGGCGCCGGTCACGGCAACCTCCATGGCGGTTCGCGGAGGCCGGCCCCCGGTGAGTTCGTAGGGGGCGAAGGCGGCGGTCGACCAGGGGTGGGCCAGCAGGTCGCCGGGGGCGCCCGCGCGGGCTCGCACCGGCAGTGTTCTGTCCTCCACGACCCTTCCGAGGGTGCGTAGTTGGGCGACGATCTCCTTGGGCACGGGGCGTGGATGGGCCAGTCGCTGTGTCTTCGTGCCGTTCGGGGTCGGTACGCGGAGGGTGTCCGCGCCTCGTACGACCACAGGTGCGGCCGCGAAGCGTTCGGGGCCGCGGGTGGGGGCGTCCAGGGTGGCGGCCAGGGCCAGGCCCATGACGGCGACCAGTGCGACGCCGAGGGAGAGGGCCACGAAGCTGCCGGTGAAGGCCTTCCAGCGGGTACGGAGAGTGGTTGTGGTCAGCACGGGGCGGACTCCGGGCGGAAGTTGATCGGCCGGGCGGTTTCCAGGGTCGCCAGACGGGCCGCCACGGTCTGCGCCGACGGGGCCGCCACCTCGTCGTGCACCCTGCCGTCGACGAGGAGGACCACCCGGTCCGCGTACGACGCCGCCACCGGGTCGTGTGTGACCATGACGACCGTCCGGCCGTCCGTGTCGACCATCGCGCGCAGCAGCCGGAGTACCTCGTGGCCCGTTCGGGAGTCCAGGGCGCCGGTCGGCTCGTCGGCGAACAGGACCTCCGGCCGGGTGATCAACGCACGGGCCAGCGCCACCCGTTGCTGCTGACCGCCGGAGAGCTCCGGCGGACGGTGACGGGCCCGGTCGGCGAGGCCCACCTGCGTCAGCACCTCACGAATCCGCGACTTGGCGGGGCGGCGGCCGGCCAGGCGCAGGGGAAGCGCCACGTTCTGCTCGGCGGTCAGGGACGGCAGCAGGTTGAACGCCTGGAAGACGAAACCGACGCGGTCGCGGCGCAGCAGGGTCAACCCGCGTTCGCTCAGGGCCGTCAGCTCGGTGCCGCCGATCCTGACCGACCCGGACGTCGGCCGCTCCAAGCCTGCCGCGCACTGCAGCAGCGTCGACTTGCCCGAGCCGGAAGGCCCCATCACGGCGGTGAACGTGCCCCGAGGGAAGCCGAGGGTGACCGAGTCCAGGGCGGTCACCGCCTCTTCGGTCCTGCCGGTGCCGAACTTACGGGTGACGGACCGCAGTTGAATGGCGTCGATGTTCATGGGGTCAAGGCAACCCCGCGCCGGGCGGTGAAACAGTGCGGCAGAGACGAGACTTGGGGTAGGGCCAGGCATACTCCCGGTTCGCCCACAGGCCCGATGGTCCTGCCCTGCGGCTGCCTCCTACGGTGATCTCCATGGACCCGAGGAACGTGTGGCAGGCCATGACCCGGCCGGGATTTCTGCTGTCCTGGTGGCCCTGGAGGTCGGTCGCCTATCTCGTCAGTGGCGTCGTGGCCGGGGTGTTCGTCCTGCTGTCGCTCCTGTTGCTGGCAGTGGCCGGCGGGGCGCTCGCCATCGTGCTCGTCGGCCTGCCGCTGCTCGGTGCCCTTGCCCTGGCCGGGCTTCCCGTGGCCAGGGTCGAGCGGCTCAGGCTGCGGATGGTCGAAGCGCAACCGGCGTCCGATCCGCATCGGGAGCCGGGCGCGCCCGGCCTCCGGCCCTGGCTGATCGTCCGGCTGCGGGAGAGGGCGACCTGGCGGGAGCTCGGGTACGCGCTGCTGTTCGCGGGCCTGTTGTGGCCCGTTGACGCCCTCGTCGTCACCGTCGCGCTGCTCATCCCGGTGTCTCTGGTGGCAACTCCGGTGCTCATGGCGACCGTTGGTGCCGGGCAGGAGGCCAAGGTGCTCAAGCAGTGGACGGTCACCGACTGGCCGGCCGCATTCGGCTGCTCGGTCGGCGGGCTGGTGCTGCTCGCCCTCGGCGCCTATGGGCTCGGGGTCGCCGCCGGAGCGCGGGCCGGGCTGACGCGGCTGCTGATCAGCGCCAGGGACGTCGAGTTGGGCGAGCGGGTCGTCGAACTCGCCCGCTCCCGGGTGCGGTTGGTGGACGCCTTCGAGGCGGAACGCCGACGCATCGAACGTGATCTGCACGACGGTGCTCAACAGCGGCTGGTCGCCCTGTCGGTGACGCTCGGCCTGGCCCGGCTGGACGCACCGCCGGGGCCGCTCGCCGAACAACTGGCCAAGGCGCAGGAACAGGCCGGGAGGGCCCTGGAGGAACTGCGCGAGCTGATCCACGGGATCCATCCCCAGGTCCTCACGGACTACGGACTCCAGGCCGCGGTGACCGACGCGGCCGACCGGGCGGCGGCCCTCGTGGACGTCACCGGTCTCGACGTACCCGGGCGCCTGCCCCGGGCGGTCGAGTCGGCGGCGTACTTCGTGGTCTGCGAGGCGCTCGCCAACGTCGACCGGCACAGCGGGGCGAGCCGGGCCGAGGTCGGCGGCGGACACCGCGACGGACGGCTGTTCCTGGAGGTACGGGACGACGGGCGCGGCGGGGCGGACGCTGGGCGCGGCAGCGGGCTCACCGGGCTCGCGGACCGGGTGTCAGTGCTCGATGGCAGACTTTCCCTGTCCAGCCCGCCGGGTGGACCGACGCTGCTGCGGGTGGAGATTCCTTGCGAGTTGAGCCAGTCGACGGATCGAGCCCATCGCTCCGCGTAGTCCTCGCCGAGGACAGCGTGCTGCTGAGGGAGGGGCTGATCGGGCTGCTCACCCGGGTCGGCCACGAGGTCGTGGCGGCCGTCGGGGACGCCCAGGCGCTGCTCGCGGCGGTCGCCGAGCAGAAGCCGGACATCGTGGTGACGGACGTACGCATGCCGCCAGGTTTCCAGGACGAGGGGCTGCACGCCGCGGTGAAGCTGCGCGAGGAGAGTCCCGCACTGCCCGTCCTGGTCCTCAGCCAGTACGTCCAACGGGCCTACGCCGCCGAACTGCTCGACTCCGGGGACGGCACGGGCGTCGGGTATCTGCTCAAGGACCGGGTCGGGCAGATCGAGGAGTTCGTCGACGCGCTGCGGAGGGTCGCGGCCGGTGGGACGGTCGTCGACCCGGAAGTCGTACGGCAGTTGCTGCGCCGGCGCCGCGACCCGCTGGAGCGGCTGACCCCGCGTGAGCGCGAGGTGCTGGCGCTGATGGCGGAGGGGCGGTCCAACGGCTCGATAGCCCGTGAGCTGGTGGTCTCCGAGGCGGCCGTCGGCAAGCACATCGGCGGCATCCTCACCAAGCTGGATCTGCCGCCGGCGGACGAGACGCATCGCCGGGTGCTGGCGGTGCTGGCCTTTCTGCGGGCGTGAGCAACCGGCCCCCGTACGAGAGTCCCTACAGGCTCTTGGCGTAGCAGAGGCTTGCCTCGTGGTGGCGGTAGTAGCCGAACTTCGCGGAGGGTTCGTAGCCGCTGGAGGTGTAGAGGGCGATGGCCTCCGGCTGTCTGTCGCCGGTCTCCAGGACCATGCGGGTGCGGCCGGCGGCGCGGGCGTCCTCCTCCAGGGCGGCGAGTATGCGGCGGGCCAGGCCGAGTCCACGGGCCTCCGCGACGACGTACATCCGCTTCAGTTCGGCGTCGCCGGGAAGATACCCCTCGTCGTTCTCCTCATCGTGGCCGCGCCAGCCGCCGGTGGCGACGGGGCGGTCCCGCTCGTCGTACGCGATCAGGTACAGGCCGGAGGGCGGGTCGAACATCGCCGGGTCGAGGTGGGTGGCGTCGCCCTCGTCGTCGTAGCGGGCGGCGTACTCGGCCTGGACCTGGTCGTTGAGCTTGACGGCGTCGGGGTGGTCGAAGGAGACCCGGCGGATATTCATGCTGAACACGGTACATCTATGCACGCCGCTGTCGCCAGGGGCTTTCCGGCTACGGGTATCGTGCCCGCGTGCTGACTGTGACCAGTGTGAATGTGAACGGACTCCGGGCCGCCGCGAAAAAGGGCTTCGTGGAGTGGCTCGCCGCAACCTCCGCCGACGTGCTGTGCCTCCAGGAGGTGCGCGCCGAACCGCAGCAACTGCCGGAGGAGGTCCGCGCGCCCGAGGGCTGGTACGTCACGCACGCGCCCGCCGCCGCCAAGGGCCGCGCCGGTGTCTCCCTCTACAGCCGTCGCGAGCCCGACCGTGTCCAGGTCGGCTTCGGTTCGGAGGAGTTCGACGGCAGCGGGCGGTACGTCGAGGCCGATCTGCCCGGCGTGACCGTCGCCAGTCTGTATCTGCCGTCCGGTGAGGTCGGCACGGACCGGCAGGACGAGAAGATCCGCTTCATGGACGAGTTCCTCGCCTATCTGAAGGGCCTGCGTGAGCGGGCCGCCGCCGACGGGCGCGAGGTCGTCGTCTGCGGCGACTGGAACATCGCCCACCAGCAGGCCGACCTCAAGAACTGGCGCGCCAACCAGAAGAGTTCCGGGTTCCTGCCGGAGGAGCGGGAGTGGCTCGGGCGCGTGCTCGACGAGGCGGACGGCGGGTACGTGGATGTGGTGCGGGCGCTGCATCCGGAGGTGGAGGGGCCGTACTCGTGGTGGTCGTATCGGGGGCGGGCCTTCGACAATGATTCAGGTTGGAGGATCGACTACGAGATCTCGACGCCGGGGCTCGCCGCCAAGGCGGTCAAGGGGTACGTCGAGCGTGCGGCGACGCATGCCGAGCGCTGGTCGGACCATGCGCCCGTCACGGTCGTCTACGACCTCTGAGTCGCCTTCTGGGTCGCCTTGTCAGGGGCTTCAGGTGTCCTGGCGCATCCGTCGGTCCAGCGCCAGGGACAGTTCCGCCTCCACCACCCGTTGTGCCAGGGGGCGCAGGCGGTCCGGGTTCGCGTCCGTGGCGTGGGTGAGGATCACGTTCGTGAAGATCTCGGCCAGGGCGTCCGTGTGTTCGCGTACCTGTTTGCCCGCTGCCAGGACGGCTGACAGCGGGATGCCCTCCTGGACCAGCGCCGACGACGCGTCCAGGAGGCTGCGGCTGATGTGGACGATCTGTTCGCCGTCGATGCCCAGGTAGCCGAGGTCCATCGAGGCCGCGAAATTCTCGGGGGTGGCGTCCGGGCCGAACCGGGCGGCGAGATCCTCGGGGGTGAGGCGGACCGGGGTCTCGTCGGTGGGGTCGCCGAGGCCGAGCAGGTCGGCGACGTCCCGGCCGTGGTCGAAGGCCTCGGCCAGTTCCGCGATGCCGTTGAGGGTGTGCCCGCGTTCCAGCAGCGCCGAGATCGTGCGCAGACGGGCCAGATGGTGGTCGTCGTACCAGGCGATGCGGCCCTCGCGGCGGGGTGGCGGGATCAGTTTGCGTTCGCGGTAGAAGCGCAGGGTGCGGACGGTGATGCCGGCCAGCCCGGCCAGCTCTTCCATCCGGTACTCACGCCGGTCCTCGCGCCGGTCCTCGTCCCGGTCCTCGCGATGTTCGGCGTTCTCTGCGTCTGCCACGTCGGAACCTTAAGACGTACCGCCGGTAACTTTCCCCCTTCCGGACCCTACCCATCGGTACGGACCTCCTCTACTCTCCCCATTGCGCCAGTGTTCACTGGCGCGGTCGCGCAGGGAAGGGCATCGGCATGGCCGAACAGGAAGCCGAACGCGAAGCCGGACACGAACATGTGCGGGTGGCGGTGATCGGGTCCGGGTTCGCGGGGCTCGGGGCCGCCGTGCGGCTGCGTCGCGAAGGGGTCACCGACTTCGTCGTGCTGGAGCGGGCCGGCAGCGTCGGCGGGACCTGGCGCGACAACGACTATCCCGGCTGCGCCTGCGACGTGCCGTCCCATCTGTACTCGTTCTCCTTCGCGCCCAATCCCGACTGGCCGCGCGCCTTCTCCGGGCAGGAGCACATCCGCGCCTATCTGGAGCACGTCACCGACGTCTTCGGGCTGCGGCCCCATCTCCGCCTCAACTCCGACGTGAAGAAGCTGACTTGGGACGCCGGTCGGTTGGTGTGGGTCATCGAGAGCAGTAGCGGGACGCTCCTCGCCGATCTCGTCGTCTCCGCGGCCGGCCCGCTCTCCGACCCCAAGGTTCCGGACGTCCCGGGGCTCGACACCTTCCCCGGCAAGGTCTTCCACTCCGCTCGCTGGGACCACGACTACGACCTGCGCGGCAAGCGGGTCGCGATCGTCGGGACCGGGGCCTCCGCCATCCAGATCGTGCCCGCCATCCAGCCGGACGTCTCCCGCCTCACCCTCTTCCAGCGCACCCCGCCCTGGGTGATGCCCCGCATCGACCGAGCCATCGGCGGCGCCGAGCGCGCAGTGCACCGCGCGCTGCCCTTCACCACCCGGCTGCGGCGCGGACTCTCCTGGGGCGTAAGGGAGTTGCAGGTCCAGGCGTTCACGAAGCATCCGGGCGAGCTCGGGGCCGTGGAGGCGCTGGCCAAGCGCAACATGCACCGGGCCGTCAAGGATCCGGCCCTGCGCGCCAAGCTTACCCCCGACTACCGCATCGGCTGCAAGCGCATCCTGCTGTCGAGCGCGTACTATCCGGCGCTCACCCGGCCCAACGTGGACGTCGTGGCCAGCGGGTTGAGCGAGGTACGGGGTTCCACCGTCGTCGCGGCCGACGGGAGCACGGCCGAGGTCGATGCCATCGTCTTCGGTACGGGGTTCCACGTGAACGACATACCGATCGCGGACCGGGTCGTCGGCGCCGACGGGCATACGCTCGCCGAGGCCTGGGCGCGGGGCGGGATGCGGGAGCTGCGCGGGGCCTCCGTCGTCGGGTTCCCCAACTGGATGACGATCATCGGGCGCAACACCGGCCTGGGGAACTCCTCCATGATCCTGATGATCGAGTCCCAGCTGAACTATATGGCCGACTACATAAGGCAGTTGGACGTCCTCGGGGGCCGGGTGGCCCTCGATGCCCGGCCTGCCGCCGTCGACGCCTGGAACGACCGGGTCCAGGAGCGGATGCTGCGCACGGTGTGGAGCACGGGCGGGTGCAGCAGCTGGTACATCGACGGGACCGGGCAGAACACCACCATCTGGCCCGGTACGACCTCCGAGTTCCGGCGGGCGACCCGGCGGGTGGATCTCGCCGAGTACGAGGTCCTGCGGGCGACCGGTGGTTCGGGCAACGGCATCAAGGGCGCCAACTCCGCTGTGGAGGTGGGCGCGTGAGCCGGCTGACGCGGCCAGGGCGATCGGGGCGGCCGGGGCGGCCGGCCTCCGTGGCGGACGGGCCGTACGCCCCGCCCGTCCCCTCCCGTGAGCTGACCGTCGTCTCCGCCGACGGCGCCCGGCTGCATGTCGAGGTGCACGGCGTGGCCGACGGGCCCGTGGTCGTTCTCGCGCACGGCTGGACCTGTTCCACCGCCTTCTGGGCCGCCCAGATCCGTGAACTCGCCCTGGACCACCGGGTCGTCGCCTACGACCAGCGCGGTCACGGACGCAGCCCGGCGAGCCCCGTCTGCAGCACCGACCTCCTCGCCGACGACCTGGAAGCCGTCCTCGCGGCGACCCTGGCGCCCGGTGAGAAAGCCGTGGTCGTGGGCCACTCCATGGGCGGGATGACGGTGCTGGCCGCCTCCGCGCGCCCGGGGTTTCGGGAGCACGCGTCGGCCGTACTGCTGTGCAGCACCGGCAGTTCGCGGCTCGTCGCCGAGGCGCTGGTCCTCCCGATGCGCGCCGGGCGGCTGCGTACCTGGCTCACCCGGCGGAGCCTCAGCTCACGCGCCCCGATGGGTCCGGTCACGCCGGTCTCCAGGCGCATCCTCAAGTACGCGACGCTGGGCGCCGGTTCGACCCCCGCCATGGTCGAGGCGTGTGCCCGGATCGTGCACGCGTGTCCGCGCAAGGTGCGGTACGCCTGGGCGCGGGTGCTGGACGGGCTTCAACTTGACGGCCAGGTACGGGAGTTGACCGTGCCGACCGCTGTCGTCGTCGGTACGGCCGACCGGCTCACCCCGCCCGTTCACGCGCGGGCGCTGGCCGCCCTACTGCCCAAGTGCCACGGCGTGACCGAGTTGCCCGGGCTCGGGCACATGACGCCGGTCGAGGCGCCGGAGGCGGTGACCGGCCTGATCCGGGAACTGGTGCTGACATACCGGGAGTTGGGGTCGCCGGGCAGGCGGAGCACACAGGCCGACAGCAGCGTACGTATGGAGGAGAGCGCATGAGCAAGGTCAGTCTGGACGGGCAGGTCGCTGTCGTCACGGGGGCCGCTCGGGGGGTCGGTGAGCTGCTCGCGCGCAAGCTCTCCGCCCGCGGGGCCAGGGTCGCGCTGGTCGGGCTGGAGGCCGAGGCGCTCAAGGAGGTGGCCGGCCGGCTGCATACCGACAGCGCGTACTGGTACGCCGACGTCACCGATCACGAGGCGATGTCCCGGGTCGCGGCGGAGGTCAAGGAACGGTTCGGGAAGGTCGACATCGTCGTCGCCAACGCCGGGGTCGCGAGCGGCGGGCCCTTCGTCGACTCCGATCCGGAGTCGTGGCGACGGGTCATCGAGGTCAATCTGATCGGCTCGGCGGTCACGGGCCGGGCGTTCCTGCCGGTGCTGACCGAGAGCCGCGGGTATCTGCTGCAGATCGCGTCCCTGGCCGCCATGACGCCGGCGCCGATGATGTCCGCGTACTGCGCGTCCAAGTCGGGCGTCGAGGCGTACGCGCACTGTCTGCGCGCCGAGGTCGGGTACAAGGGTGTCGGGGTGGGCGTCGCGTATCTGTCCTGGACCGACACCGACATGGTGCGGGGGGCCGACCAGGACGACGTCATGCGGGAGTTGAGGCAGCGGCTGCCGTGGCCGGCCGGCAAGACGTATCCGCTGGGGCCGGCCGTCGACCGGCTTGTGGCGGGCATTGAGCGACGGTCCAGCCATGTGTACGGGCAGTGGTGGCTGCGCGGGATGCAGGGGGTACGGGGGTATCTGCCGGGGCTGATCGGTGCGGTGGGGCAGCGCGAGGTCGGGCGGTTCTCGGGGCGGTTGCAGGGGATGGGTACGGGGCTGGTCGGTGCGGGTGGGGCGGCGGACGAGGAGGCTCGGGGGGTGGCTGTGGGGCGGGGGTCGGACACGGTCGGTGACTGAACGTTACTGATCGAAATGCGTGCTTTGTTCGGGCGTGCAAATGTGGTCGAGCCCCCATCCCCTCACCCACTTACGGGAGTGAACCCACATGGGCATGAAGGACGAGATGCAGGACAAGGCCCGTCAGGCCAAGGAGAAGATGGAGCGGGCCCAGAAGGGTCAGCGTCAGCCGGGCCAGCCGGGCGGCCAGCCGGGGCAGGAGGGTCAGCGCCGGCCGGGGCAGGGGGAGACTCCGGAGCGGGGGCGGGCTCGGGATGAGGAGACGGAGCGGGCGATGCGGGAGGAAGAGGACCGTATGAACCGGGACTACGACGCGTAGTTCGGCTCCGGTTCTGGTTTGCGTGGGGTGCCCTCGGCTTTGGTGAGGGCACCCTGCGTTTTGGTTTTAGGGGTGGTGGGGGTGTGCGGGTGGGTGGGGGCTTGTCGCGCAGTTCCCCGCGCCCCTAGGTGGGTTCCCCGGGCGCCCGTTGAGAACTTGACCCCTGTGCCTGTCAAGAACTTGGCCTCCGCGTCCGGATAAGTACCTGGACCCCGTGTCTGGTGAGGGGCTGGCCGGTGTTCGCGGCCGGTCAGGGGCGTGGGGGGAGGGTTGGTCTGGTTCTGTTGGGGACCTTGTTGTAGGTCGGGGGGGTTGCCGCTGGGTGGGTTTCCAGGAGGGACAGGGCCAGTTTGATGGCGGCGTCCGTTTCTACGTGGCGGCCCTCTGCCCAGTCCAGGGGGGTGCGCAGGACCTCCAGGTCCGGGGTGACGCCGTGGTTCTCGATCGTCCAGCCGTAGGCGTCGAACCAGGCCGCGTTCATCGGGACCGTGATCACCGTGCCGTCGCCCAGGCGGTGGCGGCCGGTCATGCCGACCACTCCGCCCCAGGTCCGCTGGCCCACCACCGGGCCGAGATCCAGCAGCTTGAAGGCCGCCGTGATCATGTCGCCGTCGGAGGACGTCGCCTCGTCGGCCAGGGCGACCACCGGGCCCCGGGGAGCGTTCGAGGCGTACGAGACCGGCTGGGCGTTGCGTGTCAGGTCCCAGCCCAGGATCGTGCGCGTCAGCTTCTCCACCACCAGTTCGCTGATGTGCCCGCCCGCGTTGCCGCGCACGTCGACGATGAGGGCCGGCCTCGACACCTCCATGCGCAGGTCTCGGTTGAACTGGGCCCAGCCCGAGCCGCCCATGTCGGGGATGTGCAGATAGCCGCACCGTCCGCCGCTCAACTCCCGTACCACTTCCCGGCGTTTGGCCACCCAGTCCTGGTAGCGCAGCGGGCGTTCGTCGATCAGGGGGACCACCGCGACCCGCCTGGCCGGTCCCTCGCCCTCCGCCGGGGTGAACGTCAGCTCCACCGTCGTACCGCCCGCGCCCGCGAGCAACGGGAACGGGCCCGTCACCGGGTCCACCGGGCGGCCGTCCACCTGGGTGAGCAGCGCGCCCTCCCGGATTCCCGAACCGGCCAGCGGGGAACGGGCCTTGGAGTCGGAGGAGTCGCCGGGGAGAATTCGGTCCAGCATCCAACCGCCCTCCCTGCGCACGAAGTTGGCGCCCAGCAGGCCCTGTCGGCGTTGGTAGTGGGGTGGGCCCTCGTTACGGCGGGCGGCCGTGACGTACGCGTGGGACGTGCCCAGTTCGCCCAGGACCTCCCTGAGCAGGTCCGCGAACTCGTCGGGGGACGCGACCCGTTCGACGAGCGGGCGGTACTGCGCGAGCACCGCGTCCCAGTCGATGCCGCACATCCCGGGTTCCCAGAAGTAGGCGCGGATCAGGCGGCCAGCCTCCTCGTACGACTGGCGCCATTCCGCCGGGGGGTCGACCTCGTGCAGGACCCGGCGCAGGTCGATCCAGACGGTCGTGTCGGAGTCGCCCGGGTCGGTGGACGGCACCGCGCGCAACTCGTCCTCGTCGACCACGACCAGCCGCGAGGCGTCGCCGCTCACCGCGAACCAGTCGAGGTGGTCGACGAGTTCGGACTTCTTGCCCTTGCTGAGGTTGAAGTGTTCGAGGGTGGGCCGGCCGCTCGTGTCGTCCGGGTTCGCAAACGTCTCGCCCAGCGCGCCGGAAATCGGCCAGCGCAGCCACACCAGCCCGCCGCCCGCGACCGGATACAGCGCCGAGTACTTGGAGGCGGCGACCGGGAAGGGTGTGACCCGGCTCTCCAGGCCCTCGACCTCGACGGTCACCGTGCCGTCGGCGCCCTCTTCCTCGGCGGGGTCCAGGCCCCCGGCAGCCGGTCGTCCGTCGGGGGACAGGGCGAAGGGGGACGGGGTGGCGGAGGAGAGGGGGACGAGGTAGGGACGGCAGCCGAGGGGGAAGGAGAGGTCGCCCGTGTGGACGTCGTACACGGGGTCGAAGCCACGCCAGGAGAGAAAGGCGAGGTAGCGGCCGTCGCGAGTGAAGACCGGGTTCTCGTCCTCGAAGCGGCCGTTGGTCACATCGACGATCAGGCGGTCCTTTATACGGGCCATCTTGATCTGGCGCAGGGAGCGGCCGATGCCCGGGTGCGACCAGGTCAGCCAGGCGCCGTCCGGAGAGAAAGCGAGGTCGGTGACCGGGCCGTTGAGGGAGCAGATCAGCTCGGTGACCTCCCCGTCCGACTCCTCGGCCGCGTCGATGAGGAGGAGGCGGCCGTCGTGGGCGGCGATGGCGAGGCGTTCGCCCGCCGGGTCGGACACCAGTTCCAGGACCCGGCCCAGCCCGCCGGACGCCAGCCGCCTCGGTTCCCGCTCGCCGCTGGCCCTCGGCAGGTAGGCGATCTCGACGGCGTCCTCGCCCTCCGCGTCCGTGACGTACGCGACCTGCCCGCCCGAGCCGAGCATCTCGGGCAGCCGGACCCGTACCCCCGGGGTGTCGGTGATGGTCCGGGCCGGCCCGTCCCGGTGCGTCAGCCAGTAGAGACTCCCGCGTACGACGACGGCGCTCGCGCGGCCCGTCTCGTCGACCGAGATGCCGTCGACGTGCTGCGCTGCGGGCACCTGGTACGTACGACGGCCGGCGCTCGGTCCGCCGAGGCGCACGTCGAGGCGGCGGGGGAGGGAGTCGGCCGAGAGGTCGTCGACGATCCACAGGTCGCCCGCGCACTGGTACACGACGCGGCTGCCGTCGCTCGAGGCGTGCCGGGCGTAGAAGGCGTCGTGGTCGGTGTGGCGGCGCAGGCCGGATCCGTCGTACGCGCACGAGTACAGGTTGCCGACGCCCTCGTGGTCGGAGAGGAAGGCGATGCGGTCGCCGACGAACATGGGGGAGTGGAGGTGGCCGTCGAGGTCGGGCAGCAGCCGCTCGCCGTGCAGCCAGAGGCGGCCGGTCGCGCCGCCCCGGTAGCGCTTCCAGGCGGTCGGTTCGTGGGGCGGGGTGCCCGTGAGGAGGAGGGTTCTGCGCTCGCCCTCGATGTCCGCGACCTGGATGTCGGAGACCGGGCCCCAGGGGAGCCGGCCGCCGGGGCCGCCGTCCGCGGGCACGCTGTAGGCCCAGGTGAAGTAAGAGAAGGGCTGGCCGTGGGAGGCGACGGCGAGGATGTCGCCGTCCGGGGACCAGCCGCAGACCTGGGTGTCGGCAGTGCCCCAGTAGGTGAGCCGCCGGGCCGGGCCGCCGTCCACCGCCACCCGGTGGATCTCGGGCACGAGACTGCGCCAGCTCGTGTACGCGATGTGCCGGCCGTCGGGCGAGAAACGCGGGTGCCCGACCTTCGTACGGTCGACGGTGAGCCGCCAGGCCCGGGCGTCGGTTCCGGGCGACCCCGGTTCCTCGTCTCCGTCGAGGCGGGCGAGCCAGAGGTCGTCCTCGGCGACGAAGCACAGCAGGTCTCCGCTGAGGTGGGGCAGGCGCAGATAGCTCACCTCCCCATGCTTTTCCGGGAACGGGGCCCCAGCAACTTCGGACGCGCTTCAATTTCCGTCAATGTGTGAAATGTCCGGTGCCGATGTCCCGGGAGCCGACCCGGGCAACGTCCCGGGTGGTGTCCGGTCCGGATGGTTCCCGATACCGCCCGTGAGTGACGACACGTACGAAACGGTTTCGTTTCTATGGTTCTCAGGGTATGTTCATTGACGTACGGCGGAGCTGTACGCCACGGTGTCGTCCGATACCGGAGCTGGAAAGGGTGAGAGACATGACCGAGGTCGCAACGGCGCGCCGTAGTCGGATCACGCCCGAGCGCGAGGCCGAGCTGTACGGCGCCACGCTCGACCTGCTCCGGGAAGTCGGCTACGAGGCACTCACCATGGACGCCGTCGCCGCCCGTACGAAGTCCAGCAAGGCCACGCTCTACCGCCAGTGGGGCGGCAAGGCCGAACTGGTCGTCAGGGCGATGCGGCACAGCAAGCCGGGCGGCCTCGCCCTCGTCGGCGTCGACACCGGATCCCTGGCCAGTGACATGTACGCGCTGCTGCTCCGTGACGACGACTGCGCCATGGAACAGAACTCCGCGCTGATGCGGGCTCTGGGCATGGCGATCCACGCCAATCCGGATCTCCTGAAGGCGTTCCGGGAACTGCTCATCGAGCCCGAGATGGCAGCGTTCCGCAAGGTGCTGCAGCGGGCGATCGACCGGGGTGAGGTCAGTGCGGACAACCCGGCGATCGACTATGTGCTGCACATGATGATCGGCGGCTTCATCGCCCGCACGGTCATCGACGACCAGCCTCCGACGCAGGGCTATCTGCGCTCGTACATCGATGCCGTGGTGCTCCCCGCCCTCGGTGTCCGTACCAGCTGCTGAGTTCGTCTGTACCCGACCGACCTACTCAGTACGCCGGGCCGTTTGCACAACACATCACCTGCCAACCTGACGCGACCGCTCACGTCGTCGGGCTGATCCCGCCTGCGCCCCAACAGGCCGGTCAACACGTCCTGTTGCTGTTCAACGACCTGACCGGGAGTTCGCCCTCGTGGCCACGTTCCTCTACAAACTCGGCCGGCTCGCCTTCAGGCGACGGCATTTCGTCGCCCTGATATGGGTGGCGCTGCTGACGCTCGCGGGAGTCGGCGCGGCCAGCGCGCCCGCCGCGGGCACCACCTCCTTCTCCATTCCGGGTACGGAGGCGCAGAAGGCCTTCGACCTGCTGGAACAGCGGTTCCCCGGCGCCAGCGCCGACGGAGCGACCGGCCGTATGGTCTTCAAGGCGCCCGCGGGCCAGAAGATGACGGACGCCGCCAACAAGGCGACCGTCGAGAAGACCGTCAAGCAACTGGGTGACGGCTCCGAAGTCATCTCCGTCACCGACCCGTTCACGACGAACGCCGTGAGCAAGGACGGGTCGGTCGCCTACACGTCGGTGAAGTACAAGCTTCCCGGCATGGAACTGGCGGACTCGACCAAGGACGCGTTGGAGAAGGCCGGGGACGAGGCACGGGCCACCGGGCTGACCGTCGACGTCGGTGGTGACGCGCTGCAGGCCGCGTCCGAGCCGGGGGCCGTCGGCGAGGCCGTCGGTATCGCCATCGCCGCGATCGTCCTCGTCATCACCCTGGGCTCGCTGGTCGCGGCGGGACTGCCGCTGCTGACCGCGATCATCGGCGTCGGTATCGCAGGCGCCACCATCACCTCCCTCGCCAACGCGCTCGACCTCGGTGACACCACCTCCACGCTCGCGCTGATGATCGGTCTCGCGGTCGGTATCGACTACGCGCTGTTCATCGTCTCCCGCTACCGCGGCGAGCTGGCCGAGGGCCGCGACCACGAGGAGGCGGCAGGCCGCGCCACCGGCACCGCCGGTTCGGCGGTCGTCTTCGCCGGCCTCACCGTCGTGATCGCCCTGGCGGGCCTCGCCGTCGTCAACGTCCCGATGCTGACCAAGATGGGCCTCGCCGCGTCCGGCACGGTCGTGGTCGCCGTTCTCATCGCACTGACCCTCATCCCAGCGCTCCTCGGCTACGCGGGCCGGAAGGTCCAACCGGCCGGCCAGAAGAAGAGCAGGCGGAACAAGAAGGGCGAGCAGCTCTCCGACGCACAGTCCGACGCGAAGGGCGGCACGTCCGAGAAGCCGGCCGGGCCCAACATGGGCACCCGCTGGGCGCGCTTCGTCATCCGCCGCCCGGTCGCCGTACTGATGTTCGGCGTCCTCGGGCTCGGAGCGGTCGCGCTGCCGGTCACCCAGCTGGAGCTGGGCCTGCCCGACGACGGCTCGCAGTCGACGTCCACGACCCAGCGCAGGGCGTACGACCTGCTGTCGGAGGGCTTCGGCCCCGGCTTCAACGGTCCCCTGCTGGCCGTGTACGACGCGCAGGGCGTCGCCGACCCCCAGGCCGGCGCCGACAAGCTGGTCGACAGGATCAAGGGTCTCAAGGACGTCGTCACGGTCACCCCGGCCCAGTTCAACAAGGCCGGCGACACCGCCACGATCACCGTGATCCCGAACTCCAAGCCGTCCTCGACGCAGACCGAGGACCTCGTCCACGCGATCCGCGCCGAGAGCGCCGAGGTCAAGGCCGACACCGGCGCGACCGTGCTGGTCACGGGCGCCACCGCGATGAACATCGACTTCTCGCAGAAGCTCAACGACGCCCTGATCCCGTACCTGGGCCTGGTGGTGGGCCTCGCCTTCCTGCTCCTCATCCTGGTCTTCCGCTCCATCCTGGTTCCGCTGAAGGCGGCCCTCGGCTTCCTGCTCAGCGTCCTCGCCGCCCTCGGCGCGGTGGTCGCGGTCTTCCAGTGGGGCTGGCTGAGCAGCCTGATCGGCGTCGACGAGACCGGCCCGATCATGTCGATGGTGCCGATCTTCATGGTCGGCGTGGTCTTCGGCCTCGCGATGGACTACGAGGTGTTCCTCGTGACCCGGATGCGGGAGGCGTACGTCCACGGCGAGTCGCCGTCCGACGCCGTGGTGACCGGGTTCAAGCACAGCGCCCGGGTCGTGGTCGCCGCCGCGATCATCATGATGGCCGTCTTCGGCGGCTTCATCAGCTCCAGCGAGTCGATGATCAAGCTGTTCGGCTTCGGCCTGGCGATCGCGGTCTTCTTCGACGCGTTCGTCGTCCGCATGGCGATCGTCCCGGCGGTACTGGCCCTGCTGGGCAAGCGGGCGTGGTGGCTGCCGAAGTGGCTCGACCGCGTCCTGCCCAACGTCGACGTCGAGGGCGAGGGCCTGCGCACCCTGGACGACGACACCCGCCCGAAGGACGAGGACCGGGAGCTCGTACAGGTCTGAGCCGGCCGCCGGCCAGGAGCAGACAAGGAACAGACGAGGAGGGGCACCCCGCCGCAGCGCGGGGTGCCCCTCCTCGTCTGTTCCTTGTCTGTTGACGGCTCGGAGCGGGGCGTTGCGGGGCGGTGCGGCTCAGCCGTGGAACTCGGTGACGCCGAGGGCGAGGTCCCAGTGCCCCACTCCGTGCTGGGCGAGGCCCACCGTGATCAAGCCCGCCCCTTCCAGCCAGTGCGCCATCTTCAGGCCGCCGACGTCCACCGGGCGCAGCCCGAGGCTCCTGACGAACACCTCCGTGCTCGCCTTGGCCCGTGCACTGTCACCGGCGATGAAGATGTCGGGGCTGCCCTTCTCCAGGACGCCGCGGAAGACGGTGTTGAAGGCCTTCACCACGCTGGCGCCGGTCGGCGCCACATCGGCGACCTCCTGCGCGATCGAGGTCTCCTCGCCGTGGGCCAGCCCGTCGAACGCGGCATTGAACGGGTTGCTGATGTCGACGATGATCTTGCCCGCGAGGGCGTCTCCGTACCGGGTGACGGCCGGAACGACACCGTCGAACAACAGGGCCACGATGACGATGTCCCCGGCCGGGGCGGCGCCCCACTCCCCGGTCGTGGCGCCGCCGCCGAGAGCCTTGGCCAGGTCAACGGCCTTGGATCGATCGCGGCCCATGACCTCGACGGTGTTGCCGCCCGATGTCGCTCGCGCCCCGATGGTGCGGGCCATGTTCCCGGTGCCGATGATGCTGATGCTGCTCATGAGGTATGCCCTCTTCCTTGTTCTCGCGATGCGGGGTGCGAGATGCGAGATGTGTGGGGGCCAGGAAAGTTGGGGTCAGACGACGGTGGCGCCGCCGTCGGTGACCAGTTCCAGGCCGTTGACGTAGCTGGAGTCGTCGGAGGCGAGGAAGAGCGCGACCTGTGCGATCTCGTAGGGGCGGCCCATCTTTCCGCGGGGGATGAGGGATTCGAAGGCCTTCATGGTTGCCTCGTCGAACAGTTCTTCCTGCTTGGCCGTGGCGACCTGGCCGGGGGTGAGTACGTTGACGCGGATGCGCCGGTCCTTGAGCTCGTTGAGCCATACGCGGGCCCACGCCTGCTGTACGGCCTTGCTGCCGGCGTACACGCTCCATCCGGGGAAGCCCCTCAGGGAGGCGTTCGAGCCGGTCATGAAGATCGAGGCGCCGTCGTTGAGCAGCGGCAACGCCTTTTGTACGGTGAACAGGGTGCCGCGCGCGTTGAGATAGAAGGCGTCGTGGAACTGGGCCTCGGTGATCTCGCCGAGGTTGCCCGGCTCGCCCGTCCCGGCGCTGGCCCACAGAACGTCGATCGAGCCCTTTTCCTTCTCGACCGTGGCGTACAGGCGGTCCAGGTCGTCCAGCTCGGCCGCGTCGCCCCGCACGCCGGTGACGTTGCGGCCGATCAGCCTGACGGCTTCGTCCAGCGCTTCCTGCCGCCGGCCCATGACGAAGACGTGGGCTCCCTCATCAACGAAGAGCTGGGCGCCGGCCAGTGCCATGCCGGTCGTGCCGCCGGTGATCACCGCGACCTTGCCATCGAGCTTTCCCACGATCACTCCTGAACTGGTGGGGTATTTCGGAACGGCCCGGCGAAGTTATGTACACCGGGCTGTGTGCTTAACGTAGGCGAGGGTCGCCGGGAGCGCAAGCTATGTACACCGGCCGGTACCCAAAGGGGCTAGGCTGGAGGCATGACGGAGTTGGAGAAGGGCCCCCAGGGCCGGCGGCGCGGCAGGGGCGCGTTCGAGCGCATCCTCGGCGCGTCCCGGCAGCTGTTCCGCGACCAGGGCATCAACCGCACGGGCATGGACCAGCTGTGCGCGGTGGCCCAGGTCTCGAAGCGCACGGCCTACCAGCACTTCGCCGGCAAGGACGAACTCGTTGCCGAATACCTGCGCCGGTTCGATCCCGACCTCATGGCCGCGGTGTTCGACCGCCCCGACCTCACGCCCCGCGAGAGACTGCTCGCCGCCTTCGAGCTGCCCGTGTCCGGGTCACAGGACCTCACGCCCATGTGCCCCTACATCGCGGCGGCCGTCGAGCTGCACGACCCCCAACACCCCGCGGCCCAATACGCACGCGACTACAAGAAGGCCATCGCCGCACGCCTGGCCGAGACAGCCCGTGAAGCCGGCGCCGCCGACCCCGAACAGCTCGGCGAACAACTCGCGCTGCTCCTCGACGGTGCCGCGGCCCGCACCCGAGTCCTCAACGCCGAGTCCTTCCCCACCGCGGGCGCCATCGCCGCCGTCCTCATCGACGCGGCCATCCCGGTGGTCGGGTCTCACTCAAGAGCAGCTACAACTACAGCAGCGAACCCGGCGACTGCGTAGAGGTCGCGACCCCGCATCTCACCCCTGCGCCCACCACCTGGAATTCGTTCGTGACGCATCTGTCCGCCCGCTAACGTGCCGGGCATGACCACCTCTACCCGTTTCGCCGAGGGCCTCGATGAGCTGGGCCTCAGTGAACTCACCTCCCGTATCCGCCGGTTCCCGGACGAGACCCGTACCGCCGTCGAGGCCGCCGCCGCGATCGGGTGTGAGCTGAGCCAGATCTGCAAGTCGCTGATCTTCTCCGCCGACGGGGTCCCGGTCCTCGTCCTCATGGACGGCGCCTCCCGGGTCGACGTCGAGCTCGTCCGGCGGAAGCTGTGCGCCGCGAAGGTCACCCGGGCCAAGGTGGACGTCGTACGGGAGACCACCGGGTACGCCATCGGGGGCGTGCCGCCCTTCGGGCACCGGACCAGGACCCGTGTCCTCGCCGACCGTTCGCTGCTGGAGCACGACGTCGTCTGGGCCGCCGCCGGCACGCCGTACACCGTGTTCCCCATGGAGCCGAAGGCTCTGATCGCCCACGCCGGTGCGACCCTCGTGGATGTGCGCGAGTCGGCCACCTCGTGACCCCGGCCGTCACCGCCGCCGTACTGCTCGCCGCTGTCACGCACGCCTGCTGGAACGCGCTCGCGCACCGCATCACCGACAAGCTGGTCGGGTTCACCCTCATCGCCGGCGGCGGGATGCTCATCGGGCTGGTCGCTGTGCCGTTTCTGCCCGTCCCCGCCGCCGGGGCGTGGCCGTATCTCGCCGCGTCGGCCCTCATCCACATCGCGTACTACATGCTGCTCATGCGGTCGTTCCGGCTCGGCGACTTCGGCCAGGCCTATCCGATCGCGCGCGGCACCGCACCCCTCGTCGTCACCGTCCTCGCCGCCGTGTTCGCGCACGAGGTGCCCGACGGCTGGGCGGCGGCCGGAATCGCCGTGTCCTGTACGGGACTTACCGGCGTCGCGCTGTGGGGACTGCGCGGGCGGCGGCCCAACTGGGCGGCGATCGGGGCCGCGTTGGCGACTGGGCTGTCCATCGCCGCGTACACCGTCGTCGACGGGCTGGGCGTACGGGCCTCGGGCTCCTCGCTCGCCTACATCGCCTGGCTGATGGCCCTGGAGGGCATCGCCGTACCCGCCTACGCGCTGTACCGGTGGCGGGGCCGATTCATCGCGACGGTACGGCCGTTCGCCGCCGTCGGACTGCTCGGCGGCGCGCTGTCCGTGGCCGCGTACGGGCTGGTGCTGTGGGCGCAGACCCGGGCCGAACTCGCCCCCGTGGCCGCACTCAGAGAATCGTCGATCATCGTCGGGGCGGCCATCGGAGCCGTGTTCTTCAAGGAGCGGTTCGGAGCGCCCAGGATCGCCGCCGCCGGGCTGCTCGTCCTCGGGATCGGGCTGATGCTGCACGCGGGGTAGGCGGCCCCCGGCGTTTTGGTGGTTGCCTACGGGCGTACCGCCACCGCGTCCACCTCGAACAGCATGCCCGGGAGGGCCAGCGAGGCGACACCGCTGAGGGTCTGCGCCGGGAGGCGGTCGCCGAAGCGGGCGTGCAGCGCCTTGCCCAGGATCTCCAGCTTGTCGAGGTCGTGGTCGACGATGAACGTGCCGAGGCGTACGACGTGTTCGTAGCCGAGGCCGACCCCTTCGAGTGCCGAGCGCAGCCGGTCGAAGGCCAGGTCCACCTGGGCCGCGAAGTCACCGGGGACGGGTGCGCCGGTGGCGTCGGAGGCGTACTGGCCGCCGATGTACACGGCTTCGCCGGGCGCCGAGACGGCGTGGCTGTAGCCGAAGGGCGTCGGGTCGTGCAGGGCGGGCGGGTTGGTGATCGTGCGCTGGTCGGAGCTCATGTCGGGCCAACGCCGGGCGCGCTCTCGCGATTCCGGCGGCGCTTGCTCAGGATGCCGGCGCCGCGTAGCAGTGCAGCTTCACCAACTGGCCCGGCAGCCACTCCTGTTCAACGTCTGCGGCCAGCAGGGTCCAGCCCAGGCGCTCGTACAGGGTCACCGCTGCCGTGGCCGTCGATGCCACGTCCAGGACCGGGTGCAGGCCGCGGGACTTCGCCTCCGCCTCCGCCCGGGCCATCAGGGCCGCGGCGATTCCCCGGCCGCGGGCCGCCGGATCGACGTACAGGCGGTTGATCACGGCGGTGGGGCCGTCGTTCCAGAGCTTCGCTGCCGCGTTGCCGGCGTCGCTGCGGGACAGGACGACGTGGCCGACGATCCCCTCACCGCCCGCCCCTTCCGCCACCCACACCGCGAGGAGTGACCGTGGGGTCAGCCAACCGGCCGCGTCGGTGGGCCAGTTGAGGGGGTACGCGTTCTGCTCGTGGATCGTCGCCAGCACCCGTACGCATGCGTCGAGGTCGGCCTCCGTGCGGCGGCGGATGTGGAACTGGGCTGTGCCGACGGGGCTGTTGTCTGTGGTGACGGTCATCCGGTCATGTAAGCACGGACGCCGGACAGGTCGTGCGGGCGCATGCTGTTGCGGTCGGTCACCGAGCGGCCGAGGGCGTGGTGGGGCCAGAGGCCGCCCGCCGTGAGGCGGCTGCGTTCGACCCAGGCGCGGGCCGGGACGCTGCTGTTCTTGTAGTAGTTGAGGGCGTAGCCGCCGGTGTGGACGCGCAGCAGGCAGAAGCCGCCCGGGTAGTCCTTGACCGCGCTGACCTCCTGCTGGGTGACGTGCGGGGCGCTGGTCAGGACCGTGCGCTTGTTGCGGTGGGTGTGACCCGCGTGGTGGAGGAAGACTCCGGGGGAGGAGGCGTACGCGTCGACGATCGAACGGGCCTGGGCGCGGTCCAGGCGCTGACCGCGTCCCATGGGGAAGACCGAGTCCCTTGTCGTCAGCGGGTGATGGCCGAAGACGATCGTCGGCTGGTCCTTGTCCGTCCGCAACTCGCCCTGGAACCAAGCCAGTTGCTCCGTGCTCAGCCCGCCCGCGTCTCCGCCGTTGCCTTCCTTCTCGTAGGTGTCGAGGCCGATCAGGCGCAGGCCGCCCAGGTCGCGCGCGAAGTAGCCGGGGCCGTCGGCGCCGCCCAGGAAACCGTCGCGGAAGGCGTCGTCGGGGTGCCTGGGGCGGTCGTGGTTGCCCCGTACGACGAAGTAGTCCCGCCCGTGGGTACCGAAGCCGTCCAGGATGCGGCGGGCCTCCGCCAGGTCCCGGGGTGCGCCGGCCGCCGAGATGTCCCCGGCGGCGAGAAGTACGTCCGCGCCGCGCCGGTGGGCCTCCTCGACCATCGCCACGCTCATGATCTCCGGGTACGGGTCGAGGCCCGGCTGCTGCGAGACCCCGCGCAGCATCGGAACGCCGGCCACCCGGCCCGCCGTGGTCTCGCCGAGGTGCAGGTCGTTGCAGAGGGCGATGGAGAGAAGGTGGCGGCCGGGAGGCGGCTCGGGGGTCGTGAAGGAGTAGGGGCCGCCGTGCGAGCCCAGACCGTGCAGCGAGGTGCCGACCGCATTGCCGCGCACCAGGTGCAGCGGGGTCGGGGTGGCCGCCCGACCGCGTGAACGGGCCTGGTAGTAGTACGTCTGGCCCGGTTCCAGGTCCGTCAGTTCGACGTGGTGGTGGGCGGTCGGGTGGCCCTCGGACGCCGTGCGGTCGAGGTGGGCGGGGTGGGTGCCGTACACGACCTCGCCCTCGGTGACCGCCGGGATCAGATGGCCGAAACCGTCGTCCGTGCCCGGCACCGCCGTGTACCAGGTGATGACGGCGCGGTCCTCGGTGAGGGTGACCAGCTCCAGGTTGAGCGCCGTCACGACGTCGGCGCGCGTGACCCGTTCCCGGCGCCTGGCGAGCGCGGACCGCAGGACGGCGGGCGTGAGAAGCGCGCCGGACCGGGCGAGGTCGCGGGGGTCGGGGAAGGCGGCCAGGGCGGCGAGGGGAGCGGAGAGACAGCAGCGCATGATCGGAACGTGCCCGTGGCCCGTTAACGGCAGCCGTGGAGGCGGGGGCGGCCGAAGGTCTGGGGCACGACAACTCCTTGGCGTCGGTGCGGTCGGGGTGGGGGTGGGATGGGAGTTCGGTGCGGGGGCTCTTGCAGCGTACGGCTGAGGGGAGAGCACCCATCCCTCGCCCGGGGCGATCGCGACGAACGTCACACAACGGACGCGCCGGATATACGCCGGACTCGGTACTCGCGGCACATGTGCGTGCGGGGGCCGACAGGCGCACCCTGGAAGCAGCGGTACCGGAGGTGATCGTCATGACGCACACCGCAGTGGGATGGCATGTCGAGCTGGAGTTCGAGGAGGACGAGCAGCGCACACGCGCCGCCGCCCTCGTACGGCTGGCGGACGGCAGCGAGGTACGGGCCAACGGGTACGCCAGCCGTCACCGGTCCGACGAGAACCAGCCGCGCATCGGCGAGGAGATCGCCGGGGCGCGCGCCCTCAACGAACTGGCGATGAGGCTGCTGACGAAGGCCCACGACGAGATCGACGAGGCCTCGGGGCGTACGTCCCGTTCACTGGGCCTCCGATAGGACGCCGACGCCGGTTCACTGGCCCTCGGCGAGGAGGGATGCCCGCACCGCCCGTACCAGCGCCTGGGCCCGTCCGTCCGCCGTCACGGTCTTGCGGAAGCCGTTCGTCACATAGCCGAACGCGATGCCCGACTCGGGGTCGGCGAAACCGAGGGCGCCGCCCCTGCCCGGGTGGCCGAAGGAGTCGGGGGAGAGAAGGGGCGCGGCCGTGCCGTGGAGCATGTAGCCGAGGCCGAAGCGGGTGCCGATGACCAGGACGCGGTCCGGGCCCGCCGACTGCTCGCGCCGGGCCAGTTCGACCGTCGCCGGGGTGAACAGGCGGGTCCCGCCGTCGACCGGGCCGATGAGGGAGGCGTAGAAGCGGGCGAGTCCGTCGGCCGTGGCGATGCCGTTGGAGGCGGGGAGGGCGGCGGCCCGGTACGCGGGATCGTTCTCGTCGGGCATCGGGGTGATCGCGGCGAAGGCACGGCTGGTGAGGGAGTCCGGGTCGGCGTAGGCGTCGGCGACGGACCGTTTGGGGCGCGTCCTAAGGCCCGGGCCACCCGTCTGAGGGGTCTCGACCCGGCCCACGTGGCCCACACGTCCGGCCTCCGCGTCCGGCAGCCCGAGCCACAGGTCGAGGCCGGCCGGTTCCGCGATCTCCGCCGCTACCCACTCTCCGACCGGGCGCCCGCCCACCCGGCGGACGAGCTCGCCCGTCAGCCAGCTGTACGTCTGCGCGTGGTACCCGTGGTCCGTCCCCGGCTCCCAGGCCGGCGTCTGCGCCGCGACCGCGGCGGCGCCGAGGTCGGGATCGGCCGCCTGCGCGGGGGTGAGCGGCCGGTCGAGGACGGGGACGCCCGCGCGATGCGCGAGCAGATGCCGTACGAGGGTCCGGTCCTTGCCCGCCGCCTTGAACTCCGGCCAGTACTCGCCCACGGGGGCGTCCAGGTCCAGCCTGCCGCGCTCGGCCAGCATCAGGAGCGCGGCGGCGACGACGCCCTTCGTCGCCGAGCGGACGATCTGCGCGGTGCCGTGCTCCCAGGGCGCGTCGCCGTCGACATCACGGGTTCCGGCCCACAGGTCGACGACCCGGCGCCCGTCCCGGTACACGGTGACGGCGGCGCCGTGCTCGCCGCCGGTCGCGAAGTTCGCCGCGAAGGCCGCTCGTACGGGCTCGAAGCCCTCCGCCACAGTGCCGTTCACGGCCACGCCCAGGTTCTGGTCCACGTTCAGGTCCACGCGGGTGCAACGCGCGCTCACCCGGTTGCGATTCCTCAGCCCAGAATGATCGTCACGTCGATGTTGTCGCGGGTGGCGTTCGAGTACGGGCAGACCATGTGGGCCGCGTCGACCAGCTTGGCCGCGATGTCCTGGTCCAGGATCGGCAGCGAGACGCTCAGGGCGACCGCGAGGCCGTAACCCTGCTGCTTGTTGGGGCCGATGCCCACCTTCGCGGCGACCGTCGAACCCGTCAGGTCGTAGCCCTCGCGGCGGCCGACCAGGACCAGCGCGTTGTGGAAGCAGGAGCTGTAGCCGGCCGCGAACAGCTGCTCCGGGTTGGTGCCGTTGCCGTCACCGCCCATCTGCGGAGGCATCGCCACCCTCAGGGCGATCTGGCCGTCCTGGCTGGTGACATCCCCGTTCCGGCCGCCGTGGGCGGTGGCCTCGGCGACGTACATGATCTTCGTCGGACGGGAGTCCGGACGCGTCTCGGCGGTACGGGCCTCGACGTCGATACCGGCGTCAGTCACGGCAGAACCTCCCCCAAAGCGGACAACAGGGCCATGTGTAGAAACTGCGAATAGCACAACTACATCGTGCACAAGATACCGGCTGGTAGGGGTGCATCCGTCATCCGGGGGTGCGGACCGCGAATAACCTCAGGTCAGACGGGCGCGATCGGCGGCCACCTGGGCCCGCTCCGCCAGCGCCCACAACTCGCCCCGCAGCCGCGCCACCTCGCCCCCGCTCAGCTCCGTCGCCGCCAGCAGCGCTGCCGGTACGCGGGCCGCGCGCTCCCGGAGTTCCTCGCCGCGCACGGTGACGCGGACGGACACCGACCGCTCGTCCAGCGCCGACCGCTCCCGGCGGACCAGCTCCGCCGCCTCCAGCCGCTTGAGCAGCGGCGAGACCGTGCCGTAGTCGAGGCACAGGGCGGCCGCCAGCTCCTTCACGGTCACCTCGCCGCGCTCCCACAGGACCAGCAGCACGAGGTACTGCGGGTAGGTGAGGCCCAGCTCGTCGAGGAGCGGGCGGTAGGCGGCGGTCATCGCGCGCTGGGCCGCGTACAGCGCGAAGCACAACTGGTCGTCGAGGCGCGGCGACCCGGGGTTGTGCGCGTCCTCTTGTTCGATCACAAGCCCATTGTCACGGATGCCGTGGGCGTCACGCGGTGCGGGCGGAGACGGAACGCGGGTCGAACCCGAAAGGCAGTTCCAGACGGTGGGCGCGCATCAGGTCGTCGTCGGCCAGGAGGTCCCCGGTGGGGCCGTCGGCGGCGATGACGCCCTCGCTCAGGACCAGCGCACGCGGGCACAGCTCCAGGGCGTACGGCAGATCGTGCGTGACCATGAGGACCGTCACGTCCAACGACCGCAGGATGTCGGCCAGTTCGCGGCGCGAGGCGGGGTCGAGGTTGGAGGACGGCTCGTCGAGGACGAGGATCTCGGGCTCCATGGCGAGCACCGTCGCCACGGCCACCCGGCGGCGCTGCCCGAAGGAGAGATGGTGCGGCGGCCGGCCGGCGAAGTCGGCCATTCCGACCAGGTCGAGGGCCGTACGGACGCGCTGCTCCAACTCCTCGCCCTTCATCCCGGCGGCGGCCGGTCCGAACGCGACGTCCTCGCGCACGGTCGGCATGAAGAGCTGGTCGTCGGGGTCCTGGAAGACGATCCCGACCTTGCGTCGGATTTCGGCCATGTGCCGCTTGCCGACGGGCATCCCGGCGACGGTGACCGTGCCCGCCCCGCCGGTGAGGATGCCGTTGAGATGCAGCACGAGCGTCGTCTTGCCGGCCCCGTTGGGCCCGAGCAGCGCTACGCGCTCACCGCGCCCGACCGTGAAGTCGACGCCGAAGAGGGCCTGGTGGCCGTCGGGGTAGGCGTAGGCGAGCCCGGAGACCTCCAGGGAGGCGGGCGCGGGAGCGGAAGCGGCTGAGGTTGTCACAAGGTCCATCCCAGCAGACATACGGCGAGTGCCGTGACGGGCAGGGCGAAGGCGTACGACCACTGCGCCCGGGACGCGCTCACCTCGTCGATGACGGGCATGGAACCGGCGTACCCCCGGCTCACCATGGCCAGATGTACGCGCTCGCCCCGCTCGTACGACCGGATGAACAGTGCCCCGGCGGACTTCGCCAGCACCCCCCAGTGGCGTACGCCCCGCGCCTCGAAGCCCCGTGACTCCCTGGCGATCCGCATCCGCCGCATCTCGTCGGCGATGACGTCGCCGTACCGGATCATGAACGAGGCGATCTGCACCAACAGCGGCGGAAGCTTGAGGCGTTGGAGCCCGAGGAGGAGTTCGCGCAGCTCGGTGGTGGAGGCGAGGAGTACGGAGGTGGCGACGCCGAGGGTGCCCTTGGCGAGCACGTTCCAGGCGCCCCAGAGCCCGTTGACGCTCAGCGACATGCCCAGCACGTCCACCCGCTCGCCCTGCGCCACGAACGGCATGAGCACGGCGAAGGCGACGAAGGGGACCTCGATCAGCAGACGCCTGAGCAGGAAGGCGGCGGGCACCTGGGCGGCGCGGGCCACGGCCGCCAGCAGTACGGCGTACACCGCGAAGGCCCACACCGCCTCGCGGGGCGTGGAGACGACCACGATCACGAAGGTGAACGCGGCTGCGAGCTTGGTGTGCGGCGGCAGCGCGTGCACGGGGGAGTGCGCCTGCCTGTAGAGCCTGTGGGCGTGTCCGGCGCCCATGTCAGACGCTCGTGGGTGAGGTGGAGGCGGCGGTAGTGGTGGTCTCGCTTGTGGTGCTGCGTCTGCGGACCGTCCAGAAGATCCCTGTCCCGGCGACGACCGTGACGCCGACGCCGATCACCCCGGCGAGGCCGCCGGAGAGCCGGCCGTCGGTGATGCCCTCGACGCTGTAGTCGGCGAGCGGGGAGTCGGCGGCGGCGTGGGCCTCGGCCCTGGCGTCGATGCCCTTGTCGGCGGCGACCTTCTCCAGGCCGTCGGGGCTGGCGGAGGCGTAGAAGCTGACGACGCCCGCGAGGACGAGGGAGGCGGCGAGGCCGGTGAGCCAGACGTTGCGGGTGCGGTGGGAGGGGGTGAGGGAGGGGGTGAGTGCCGGCTCGGGGGTCGCGTCCACCAGTTCGCCGCCGACCCGTAGTTGGAGCTTCTGGCGCAGGCCCCGGGCGCCGTACACGAGGTCCGGCCGTACGGCGATGACGGCGCCGACCGTGAACGCGGTGATCGCGGCCTCGCCGAGCCCGATCAGGACGTGCACGCCGACCATGGCGGTGAGGACCCGGCCGATCGGTACGTCCGTCGTGCCGCCGATCGCGTAGACGAGCGTGAAGACGAGGGCGGCGGCCGGTACGGAGAGTGCGGCGGCGACGAACGCGGACACGGTGACCGAACGGCGCTTCCTGGGCAGCACCTTCACCAGTCCGCGGAAGACGGCGTAGGCGACGACGGTCGTCGTCACGGCCATGACCGAGATGTTCACGCCGAGCGCGGTCAGGCCGCCGTCCGCGAAGAGGATGCCCTGCATGAGCAGGACGACGGACACGCACAGGACCCCGGTGTAGGGGCCCACGAGTATCGCGGCGAGCGCGCCGCCGAGCAGGTGTCCGCTGGTCCCGGCGGCGACCGGGAAGTTCAGCATCTGCACGGCGAAGATGAACGCGGCCACCAGACCGGCGAGGGGCGCGATCCGTTCGTCCAGCTCGCGCCGGGCGCCGCGCAGGCTCACGGCGACGGCACCGGCGGCGACGACTCCGGCCGCTACGGAGACGGGGGCGTTGATGAATCCATCGGGCACATGCACCGTCTGATGATAGTGGCTTGTTGCGAACCTTTCGCAAGAGCGAGATGAAAGCAATCTGAGGCGTAAATGGGAAAATATGCGACATTGGAGAGGAAGTGGAAGCGGATCCACAGTTTCCGCACAGGTTACGCAGCGTAAGGGGCAGTCCGATGTCCGTAGTCGAGCAGTACGCGCGAGCCCATATCGTCACGGACACTGAGGACGACGATCGCGACGCGGTCCCGGTGGTCCTGCGCTACGACCCGGACACCGATCCGCGCGCGGTGCGCGTCGGGCTGCCCGGCCCCCACGAGTGGACGTTCTCCCGGTCCCTGCTGGAGGAGGGGCTGCGGGCGCCGGTGGGGTCCGGGGAGGTGCGGGTGTGGCCGTGCGGGCGGGTGCAGGCGGTCGTCGAGTTTCACTCGGCGGGGGGTGTGTCGGTGGTGCAGTTCGAGAGGAAGACGTTGATGCGGTTCCTGCGGCGTACGTATATGGCGGCGGAGCGGGTGTCGAGCTGACGTCGGGGTGTTCGGGTCCCGCCGTCGTTGCTGGGGGCTGCCGCCCCCAGACCCCCGCTCCGGCCCTGAAGGGGCCTTGTCCTCAAGCGCCGGACGGGCTGGATATGCCTGGGTCTGGGCTGTAGAAGCGGTGGGGGCCGGTGGGTGGGAAAGAAGCCGGCCCTGAACGGGCCTTGTCCTCAAACGCCGGACGGGCTGGAAATGCGGGCCTGGTCCTCAGGTGCCGGACGGGCTGGAAATGTGGGCCTCCGTTACGAACCCGCGCGCAGCAGCGCCGCCACGATCGGGCCCGCCGTACTGCCGCCGTGGCCGCCCTCCACGACCACTCCCGCGCCTGCCAGGTCTCCCCGGTATGCCGTGAACCAGCCGTTCGGCTTGTCCTGGCCGTCGACCTCCGCGGAGCCCGTCTTCGCGCCGTAGTTCGGGCCGAGGCCGGCCATCGCCTCCGCCGCGGTTCCGTATGCCGCCGTGTACTGCATCAGCTCCCGCAGCTGCGACAGCGTCGACGACGACATCGTCCGCGCGGCCGTCGCCAACGTACGGCCGTCCACGTCCGGTGAGACCAGGTACGGCTGGTGGAAGACGCCGGAGCCGACCGTCGCCGCCACCGACGCCATGTTGAGGGGGTTCATCCGCACCCCGCCCTGCCCGATCAGCGACGCGGCCATCTGGGCCTGCGACTGCACCGGCACCGAGCCGTCGAAGGTCGAGACGCCGATCGCCCAGTTGTCCATGCCGAGGCCGAACACCTGCTGCGCCTGCTTGGTCAGACTGTCGTTGTCGAGTTTGGGCGCCTGGCTGATGAAGGCCGTGTTGCAGGACCGCGCGAAGCTCGCCTTGAACGTGCCGCCCTTGATCTCGAACTTGTCGTCGTTCTGGAACTTCCAGCCGCCGTACGTCGAGAACTTCGGGCAGGGGTGCGGCTTGTCCGGTGACGCGAGGTTCTTCTCGATCAGCAGCGACGACGTGATGACCTTCATCGTCGAGCCCGGCGCCAACGAGCCCTGGAACGCCGTGTTGAAGCCGTGCGACTGGTTCGCCACCGCCAGGATCTCGCCCGTCGAGGGGCGCAGCAGCACCACCGACGACTTCGGCTTCTTGGCCACCTGTGCCTCGGCCGCCGTCTGCAGGGCCGGGCTCAGCGTCGTCTTCACGGTGCCCGGTGTGCCCTTGCTCAGCTCCAGCAGCGTCTTGTCGGCCGACTTGGCCGCCTTGGACTCCTTGCCGCGCACGACACGCAGCTCGATGCCCGCCTTGCCGCCGGCCTTCTTGCCGTACTTCTCCCTGAGGCTGTCCAGGACAGTGCCGAGTGAGGGGTACTTGGCAACGGTCAGCTCACCGCCGTCCCGGTCGACGGCCTTGATCGGCGGGGTGCCGGACTCCCCGGTGAGGAGTCTGTCGCCGTCCGCCAGGTCGGGGTGGATCACCGACGCGTGCCAGTCGACCAGCGGCTTCCCGTCGGACGTACGGCGGACCACGGTCAGGGCGCTCTCGTAGGTGAGCGGCTTGCTCGTGTCGCCGTACTTCACCGTGCCCTTGACCGTGAAGGGGACCTTGGCGCCCGTCGCCGTGCCCGGGGTGATCGTCACGCCGGAGATGTGGGCGTCCTTGGTGTAGCCGGTGAGGAGGGTGGCGGCCGATGACGTGGTGTCGTTCGTCGACGCCGCCGCAGCAGCGACCTTGCCCGTCTGCCAGGACGTAAGGAACCGGGTGGCGACCGCCTTGACCTGGGTCGCGGGCACCGGGCCCGTCGGAACCGACGGCTTCTTGTCGGCCGTGGCGGCCGTCGAGGAACCGTCCTCGGCCGCCGCTCCGCCGCCGTACAGCGCGTACACGCCGAAACCGGCGCCGCCGACGACCACGGCGATCATCCCGCCGACCACGGCGGGTCTGGTCTTGCGTGCACTCCGTCGCTCGGCGACGCGCCTTCTGTTGCCCACAGCTCCCGATCCTCCGCGAAATCCCCAGGGTCCCCGTTGCCCTCATGCACCTCAACGACAACGACCACCCTAGAGTCCCGTTCCGCGAGGGTGAGTTCAGCCTCCGGTCCGTAGCACGGCTGCGACAATCGGGCCCGCCGCGTCGCCGCCGTGGCCGCCCTCCTGGGTCATGGCCGCCGCCGCGATGTCGCCCCGGAATCCGGTGAACCAGCTGTTGGACTTGGCCTGCCCGTCCACCTCGGCCGACCCCGTCTTCGCCCCGATGTCCCCGCTCAGCCCGGCCATGGCCTGCGTCGCGGTGCCCTGCGTCGCCGTCATCCACATCATCTGCTTGAGCTGCGCGGACGTGCTCGCCGGGAGGCCCTTCGCCGTCGCCAGCTCACGCTTGTCCAGGTCGGGCGAGATGAGGTACGGCTGGCGGAACTCGCCCGTGATCGCCGTCGCCGTCACCGACGCCATGTTCAGCGGGCTCATCTGGACCTGGCCCTGGCCGATCGCGTTGGCCGCGCGGTCCGGGCCGGGGGAGGCGGGGACACTGCCGTCGAAGGACGTGATCCCGGTCTTCCAGTTGTCCTGCCCGAGCCCGAACCGCTCCTGCGCCTCGGTCGTCAGCGACTCGTCGGTGAGCGGGTTCGCGTCGGTGCCGTCGATCAGCTTGATGAAACCCGTGTTGCAGGAGCGCAGGAAGTCGTTGGCGAGGGTGGCGTTCTCGTTCGGTGCCATGCCCTTGAGGTTGCTGAAGGTCTGGCTTTTCCAGACCGCGGTCGACGTGCAGGGCGCCGGCCCGTTCATCGACGTCACGCCGTTGTCTATCAGCGTCGCCGCCGTGATGATCTTCATCGTGGAGCCCGGCGCCAGCGTCCCCTCGAAGGCCGCGTTGAACTGGTCCTTGCGGTGGTTGGCGACCGCCAGCACCTCACCGGTGCTCGGCTGTACGGCGACCACGGACGACTCGGAGAACTTGAGCACCGCCTTCTCGGCGGCGGCCTGCGCACTCGCGCTCAGCGTCGTCTCCAGCTTGCCCGGTGTGCCCTCGGCGAGGGTCACCAGCGAGGTGTCGGCGATGTTCGTGTCGGCGTGCCTGACCATCAGCTCGATACCCGGCTTACCGCCCGCCTTGTCGCCGTAGCGCGCCCGCAGGGTGTCCAGGATCGGCCCGAGGGAGGGGTACTTCTCCTTCGTCAGGACCTTGCCGTCGCGGTCCACGGCCTCGATCGGCGGGCTGCCGGCCTCCCCGGTGACGAGTGAGTCCCCGACGGCCTTGAGGCCGGGATGGACGACCGACGGCTTCCAGTCGACCAGCGCCTTCCCGGTCGTCGTACCCCGGACGACCGTCAGGCTGCTGGTGTAGGCGAGCGGCTTGCTCCTGCCCTGGAAGGACACCGTGGCCTTCACCGAGAAGGGCACGGTCGCTCCGGTGGCCGTCCCGGGGGTGATCTTCAGGCCGGTGATGTGCGCGGTCGCGCTGTAGTCGCCGATCAGCGTGGCCGCCGGTGCCGCGTTGTTCGTGAGCTGGGCGGCAGCCTGCGCCTGCCCCTTCTCCCAGGCCGCGAAGAACTCCTCGCTGGTCTCCGCGATCTCGTCCTTCGACGGCGGCCCGGTCTTCACCGTCTCCGTACCGCCGCTGTCCTCGTTGAGCGCGGACACGACGTTGAACACGCCGTACCCGGCCCCTCCGACCATCACCGTGAACACGGACCCGACGATGGCGGCCTTCGCTCCCTTGCGCATGCGTACTTCCCCTCCCCGTTGGCCACAGCACTGTATGTGGGCCGAGGGGCTGCTGTGGGGAGTGTTGCCATGATGTTGTCTACATCTCGTCTGACGAGTCGATGCGCCGCCGGTCCGTCACCGTCTGCCCGATCACGTGGGTTTACCCGTACGTACGTCACAGGTTTACCCACACCTCATACCAGGATGGGACGGCAGTAAGCGCACGGAATGCCACGATCTCCCCCTGAGGCAGCCACATCTCACGGGAGACACCTCATGAAAAAGAAGATCGCCGTCTCGCTCGGTGCTGCCGCACTGCTCCTCGCGGCAACCGCGTCCCCGGCCGGCGCGAGTTCCAACACGTACTCCGCCACGATCAAGGCCGGCTCCGCGCTGGCGTGTTACGCATCGATAAAGAATGACGTCGAAAGCAATCACCACTCGGACGTACAAGGGTTCTTCGAGGCGTATTCGGGCTTCGGGTGCGAAGGCTGGCTGGAACGGAAGACCGACGCCTACAACTGGAAGCGGGTCTCGGACCTCTACTTCGTCCCGAGCGGCGAGTGGCGGAAGACCGCATGGCACTGGAACGGCGGCAGTGCGCAGTCGCGGGTCTGCATAGTCCTCACCGCGAACAGCGTGAAGGAATGCTCGACGGGCCTCTGAGCATCGGCGCGCGGCGACGGCCCGCACTTTTCGGTGCGGGCCGTCCGGGGGCGGCTAGACCCAGGTGTCCAGCCACATCCGTGAACGCCAGCTGTCGATGGGAATCGCCGTCCCCGTGTACAGCGGCCAGAAGTAGATGAAGTTCCACGCGATCAGCAGCACCAGCACACCCGCGCCCGCCGCACCCGCGACCCGACGCCGTTCGCTCGAACCCGGTGGGCCGACGATCGCGCCGATCATCATCGCCAGGGCCAGGCACAGGAACGGCAGGAAGACGATCGCGTAGAAGAAGAAGATCGTGCGCTCCTGGTACATGAACCAGGGCGCGTAGCCCGCCGCGATCCCGCAGGCGATGGCGCCCGCCCGCCAGTCGCGCCGGAACAGCCAGCGGTACAGGACGTACAGGACGGCGAAGCAGGCCGCCCACCACAGGAGGGGTGTGCCGAGGGCCAGGACCTCGCGGGCGCACTGCTCGCCCGCGTTGGTGGGGCAGCCGTCCTTGCCGGGGGCGGGGGACTCGTAGAAGAACGAGACCGGGCGGCCCAGGACGAGCCAACTCCACGGGTTCGACTGGTAGTTGTGCGGGGTGTGCAGGCCCACGTGGAACTCGTACACCGCGTGCTCGTAGTGCCAGAGGCTGCGCCACCAGTCGGGGAACAGCCACGACCAGCTGCTGCCCTTGCCCTCGGTCGCGGCCCAGTTGCGGTAGTAGCCGCCGGTGCCGTCCGACGGGGAGAGGATCCAGGCCGTCCAGGAGAGCAGGTAGGTGAGGACGGCCACCGGGACCGTCGAGAGGAACGCCCAGCCCAGGTCGTGCTTGACGACCGCCTGGTACGGGTGGCGGGCGCCGGCGACCTTGCGGGAGCCGACGTCCCACAGCACCGCCATCACACAGAACGCGACCAGGATGTACAGGCCGTTCCACTTGGTGCCGATGGCCAGACCCAGCATCAGACCCGCGAGCAGGCGCCAGGGGCGGAAGCCGAGGAGTGTCGTCTCGGCGATGTGCGCGTCCGGTCGTACGGCGCCGTCCGCGTCCGGTGGCAGCGCCGCCGCCAGCCGTTCGCGGGCCTTGTCGCGGTCGATGACCAGACAGCCGAAGGCGGCGAGGACGAAGAACTGCAGGACGCCGTCGAGCAGTGACGTGCGGCTCATCACGAAGGCCAGGCCGTCCACCGCCATCAGCGTGCCCGCCAGGCAGCCGAGGAAGGTGGAGCGGAAGAGACGGCGCCCGAGGCGGCACAGGATCAGGACCGACAGCGTGCCCAGCAGCGCCGTCATGAAGCGCCAGCCGAACGGATTGAACCCGAACATCCATTCGCCGAGCCCGATGACGTACTTCCCGACCGGCGGGTGTACGACATAGGCCGGGTCGGTCGGGACGGGCACGTGCCCGTCGGTCTTCAGGATCAGGTCGTTGACGTCCTTGTCCCAGCTGACCTCGAAGCCGCGGTGGATGAGACCCCACGCGTCCTTCGCGTAGTACGTCTCGTCGAACATCACCCGCTTCGGACTGCCCAGGTCCCAGAAGCGCAGCAGACCCGCCAGCAGCGTCACCAGCAGCGGGCCGCCCCAGCCGGACCAGCGCGTGATCCGGTCGGTGAGGGTCGGCGGCAGCCCGAGGGTCGCCCAGAGGCGGGGGCTCGGCTTCGTGTACGGCGGCACCAGCCGGTCCCGGACATCGCTTCTCGGCTGCGCCGTGTATCCGTAGCGGCGCAGTCGCTGCTGCCACGCCGGCCGCTGCTCTGGCGAGGGTGCGGTCTGCCGGGTGTCCGTGGAGGGCGCGGTACTGGTCACCGCGCCATCGTAGGGAACAGCGCTGTGTGCGTCCCGTGGAAGGGCCCTGCGAGGATGGAAACGTGACAGGAACACTGGTTTTGGCAGGCACTCCCATCGGCGACGTCACGGACGCGCCGCCCCGGCTCGCGGCGGAACTGGAGGGCGCCGACGTCATCGCGGCCGAGGACACCCGGCGGCTGCGCCGGCTCACCCAGGCGCTCGGTGTGCAGCCGAAGGGCCGGGTGGTGTCGTACTTCGAGGGCAACGAGGCGGCGCGCACCCCCGAACTGGTCGAGGCGCTGCTCGGCGGGTCGCGGGTGCTGCTGGTGACGGACGCGGGCATGCCGTCGGTGTCCGACCCGGGGTACCGGCTGGTCGCCGCCGCCGTGGAGAAGGATGTGAAGGTGACGGCCGTACCGGGCCCGTCGGCGGTGCTCACCGCGCTCGCGCTCTCCGGGCTGCCCGTCGACCGGTTCTGCTTCGAGGGCTTCCTGCCGAGAAAGGCGGGCGAACGCCTCTCCCGCCTCCGGGAGGTGGCACAAGAGCGCCGCACCCTCGTCTACTTCGAGGCCCCGCACCGCCTCGACGACACCCTCGCCGCCATGGCGGAGGTGTTCGGCACGGACCGACGGGCCGCCGTCTGCCGGGAGTTGACGAAGACGTACGAGGAGGTCAGGCGCGGTCAACTGGCGGAGCTGGCGGAGTGGGCGGCCGAGGGCGTACGGGGTGAGATCACCGTCGTCGTCGAGGGCGCCCCCGAGAAGGACGGCGGGGAGATCGGGGCCGAGGAACTGGTGCGGCGGGTGCGGGTGCGGGAGGAGGCGGGGGAGCGGCGCAAGGAGGCCATCGCGGCCGTTGCGGCGGAGGCGGGGCTGCCCAAGCGCGAGGTGTTCGACGCGGTCGTGGCGGCGAAGAACGCGCAGGGTGCGGGCGGTACCGGTGGCACGGGGACTGCGACGCCGGTCACGCCATAAGGGGGCAAAGACGGACGGCGAACGGCAAAGCCCAGACCTCGGATCCGGGCCGTTCCGACAAGGAATGGCCAAGACGCCTTCAACAGTCGACAGGTCTGATGCCTTCGCGGCGGCAGAGGCGTCCACTGGTTCACAGGGACGCACCCGTCCTGTGTCCAGCGGACAAGAGGAGCTGGCATGAGCGAGATCACCGGCCACCGCAGCACGGCCACCGCCGTCGTACACGAGTCGTATTCCTTCGCCTGCATGCGCTGCGGGCACGGCTGGGAACAGTCGTACGAGATCGAGCACCACACCGACACCGAGGGCGGCCAGATGGTGATGTACGTGGCGGAGGGCCGCGTCGTCCCGTCCCCGCTGACCCGGCCCACCTGCCAGAACTGCGACGGCCATGTCGTACGCATCATGCGCGCGGGCCAGGTGTCGTCGGTGCAGAACTCGATGCAGCGGCAGCGCACGGCGCCCAGGGCGGTCCCCGTGGCCGACGAGGCTTCAGGGACACCGGACGAGGCTTCAGGGGCACCGAAGGAAGACCATCACTGGCACCTCTCGGATCTCCTCCACCCCTTCCACCGCAAGGCGAGTTAGGCTCCGCCGGCTGGGTAGTCCGTCTGCTGCGGGCCGGTGGGGGCCGGCCGCGCCCACGCGGCGGAGCCGCAGAGTGAAGCAGTCCCGCGCCCCTTTGGGGCGCGGGTCTTCCGCTCTTCGTAGGATCAGGGGCATGCCCGCCAAGTCCCGTGCCGCCGAAGCCCCGCCGCTGCCCGAACCCCTCCGGGTGCCGGTCGCCGACTCCCACACCCACCTCGACATGCAGTCCGGCACCGTCGCGGAAGGCCTCGCCAAGGCCGCGTCGGTCGGGGTGACGACGGTCGTCCAGGTCGGCTGCGACCTCAAGGGCTCCCGCTGGGCCGCCGAGACGGCCGCCACGTACGAGAGCGTGCACGCGACCGTCGCCCTGCACCCCAACGAGGCCCCCCGCATCGTCCACGGCGACCCCGACGGCTGGTCCCGGCAGGGCGCGCGGGTGCCCGGCGGAGACGCCGCCCTCGACGAGGCGCTCGCGGAGATCGACCGGCTGGCCGGACTCCCGCAGGTCAAGGGCGTAGGCGAGACGGGACTCGACTACTTCCGCACCGGGCCCGAGGGCAAGGCGGCCCAGGAGCGGTCCTTCCGGGCGCACATCGAGATCGCCAAGCGGCACGGCAAGGCACTGGTCATCCACGACCGGGACGCCCACGCCGACGTCCTTCGGGTCCTGAAGGAGGAGGGCGCCCCCGAGCGGACCGTCTTCCACTGCTACTCCGGGGACGCGGCGATGGCCGAAGTCTGTGCGGCGGGCGGCTACTTCATGTCCTTCGCCGGCAACATGACCTTCAAGAACGCCCAGCCGCTGCGCGACGCGCTCGCGGTGGCACCCCTGGAGCTGGTCCTCGTCGAGACGGACGCGCCCTTCCTCACCCCGGCGCCGTACCGGGGCCGGCCCAACGCTCCCTATCTCATCCCGGTCACCCTGCGGGCGATGGCCGAGGTGCGGGGCATCGACGAGGACACGCTGGCGACGGCGATCGCGACCAACACCGCACGTGCCTTCGATTACTGACAGCACTGACGTGCGTTGACGCTCGGTAGTCGCGTCGCTTTGGAGAGTGACGGCCGCTCCGCTAGGTTCTGGTGCCCGTCGCCGGAACCTGGAGCGTGTCGTCGTGAGCAGTTCGCCGCCGTACGAGACGTACAGCCCTGTGGGCGGGCCACCGCCGCCATACGAGGGGTACGACCCGCACACCGCAGAGACGGTGGCGTACGGGGTGCTGCCGTACGCGGACACGTACCGGCCCGCCTATGAGCCCCCGGCGCCCCCGGAGCCCCCGGAGCCGCCGCTGCCGCCGCCCGGGCTGCCCCGGCAGCAGGCGGCGAACGGGCGGGCCCGGGACGGACGGTCCCGCGAGGGGCGGGCGGCCAGGCGCCGCAAGGGCTCCGAACGGCCCGACGCCATCCGCCGGTTGCTGCCGCAGGCACTCGTCGTGGCGTTCCTGGCGGGCGGTACGACGGCCTTCGTCGCCAAGGACAAGGCGATCGAACTGAACGTCGACGGCAAGCCGCGCACCCTGCACACCTTCGCCGACGACGTGACCGAACTGCTGGCCGACGAGGGGGTCGCGGTGGGCGCCCACGACGTCATCGCCCCCGCGCCGGGCACCGCACTGGCCAGCGGCGACGAGGTCCACGTCCACTACGGGCGACCCGTACGGATCACTCTGGACGGTGAACGGCGTGAGGTGTGGACGACGGCACACACGGTGGAGGAAGCACTCAGGCAGCTCGGGGTGCGCGCGGAGGGCGCGTACCTGTCGCTCGCGCGCTCCCAGAAGATCGGCAGGCACGGGCTCACCATCGACGTCCGCACCGAGCGCACGGTGACGATCATGGCGGACGGCCGGGCCCGCACGATCCGTACGAACGCGGCGACGGTCGGCGAGGCGGTGCGGGAGGCCGGGATCACCCTGCGCGGCGAGGACACCCTGTCGGTGGCCGCCGGGAGCTTCCCGCGCGACGGCCAGGCGGTGACGGTGCTGCGGGTGACGGGCTCCACGGAGGTACGCGAGGAGGAAATCCCCTACGACGTCCGGCGCACCCAGGACGCGTCCCTGTTCAAGGGCACGGAGATCGTCGACCAGGCGGGCAGCCCGGGCCTGCGCCGGGTCACCTTCGCCCTGCGCGCGGTCAACGGCGTGAAGCAGAAACCACGCCGGGTGCGCACGGAGGTGGTCCGCGAGCCCCGGGCCCAGCTGGTGAGGGTCGGCACGAAACCCCTGCCGACCTCGGTGCGGGGGGCGGACCATCTGGACTGGGGTTCCCTGGCGGCCTGCGAGTCCGGGGGCCGCCCGAACGCGGTGGACCCGTCGGGCACGTACGGCGGCCTGTACCAGTTCGACACCCAGACCTGGCAGAGCCTGGGCGGCTCCGGGCGCCCCCAGGACGCGACGGGCGCGGAGCAGACGCTGCGGGCGAAGAGGCTGTATGTGAAGCGGGGGGCGGGGCCCTGGCCGCATTGCGGGGGGCGGTTGCACGGGTAGGAGCTGTCTCCCGGACCTGGATGTGATTCGTGCGCAGGGCGGGGCGGTTCTTGACCGACTGCAGGACGCGGCCTGACACCCGCCCTCTTGGTGGCTGTCCGGTTCTCGATCCGCAAGGACGGCATCCGGTATGGTCCTTGGCTTTCCGGGCCCGCTTCGCGGAACGCACGCTCTGGCGCTAGGCCGCGGGGACACGTGCCGCTGGGCGGCCGCCGACGGCACCGGCGCCCGCGAGTTCGCACCACACCAACTTGCCCCGGTTCCCGAACCGGGACAGCGGCTGCCATCCCCAGAGATCGGCACAGGCCCGCACCATGCCCAGGCCGCGCCCGTCCTCGAACTCTCCGGTGCGGACCACATCACCGTGCGCGTCATCCCCTTCGACCTGGACGGGTTCGCCGGCGCCGCGGGCGCCATGACCTACGCGGCAGGCACCGTAGCCAAGCTGGACACGGTGGAGGCGGTGTCGCTCGACCCCGGACGGTCGCGTGACTTCATCCACGGGCGATGAGCACGGCCCCGGGTCCATCGGCCAGTCCTCCGGAGACAAGCGCGGGGCCGCGTTTCAGGGTTGCGGCACGAGTTGCACCCGGATGTCGTCGGCGTACGGCAGGACGATCGTCTGGTCCCGGCCGAGTTGCCACTGCGGGCTGACCAGAAACAGCCGTCCGCCGGACGACAGCAGCAGCCGGAATCCCCGGTAGCGGTGGCGGTACTCCCGCCCGCTCTCGCCGGCTTTTCCGAGACGGGTCGCGGTCACCCCCGTCGGCAGCCACTCCATCGGTTCCTTGGTGTCGATGACGACCTCGGGGCGGTCACCCAGAGCGCTCGCATCCTCCTCGCCCCGGCCGTTGCCGTACGCCCACGCCAGCTGCGTCGATGCCCAGAACAGTCCGGCCACCCCCAGCGCGAGTACGCACATCACGCCGTTCCTGGCCATGCGCTGTGACAGTAGCGGGCGCCCGCGCTGGCGGCCGTAGATCCAGGTCCCGTACGCCACCGCCGCAGGTCCGAAGGCCAGGGCCAGCGGCACGATGCCGAACTTCACGCTCGTGTCGGAACTCTGGACGAACATGCCGATGAGCGCCTCACCGATCAGGAGGACGCCGACGAGAACGAAGCCGTACGCGAGGAAGGCGGCGGCGGACGCGTCGTCCCCCGCGTCGCGGGCCAGCACCCATGTGACGAGGGCGTGGATCGCCACGAGGGCCAGGACGCCGAGGAAGATCATTGCCGCCGGGACGAAGACGACTTCCATGCCGTCGAGCATCAGGCTCTGGTTGGACCGGCCGGTCATGTCCACGGGGACGCCGAAGTAGGCGTATCGCGCGCGAGTGGCGACGTAGCCGAAGTAGATCAGCAGCGCGGTCGCGAGCGTCGTCGGACCGAGTGCCTCCGCGAGGTGCCGGACACGGGCGGAGACGGGCTGCTGGTCGGGGGGTTCGGCCGGCGGTTGCGGTTGCGGTTGCGGTTGCGGCGGTGCGTCGTCGGCCGTCATCACTGTTCCGGGGCGGTGGGGGTGGTCGGGGTGTCCGGTGGGGGGTTGACGGGCTGGGGTGGGTTGTCGCCCGGGGGTGTCGTGGTGGGCGGGCCGTCGCCAGAGATTTCCGTCGTCATGGTGGACGAGGCGCGGATCAGTACAGGGTCCTTGGGTGTCGGCGGTGGACCGCCCGCCTTCAAGGCGTTTTTGCACGGATCGGTCGTGGCGTTCTCGCACAGGAAGGTGAAGGCGGCCGTCGCGGTGATCTGGTATTCGCCGGATGGGGCCCCCGACGGGAGGGTCGTGCCCGCCTCGCACCGCCCGTCCTTGACCAGCCGGGCGCCGACGCACGTGGGACGGTCGGGGCAGTCGGCGTTGCCGGAGTGGAGCGCCGGGTTATTCGGCCCCGCCGGCCCGTCGGTCACGGTGAAGGAGACGCTTGTGATGTTCGCGGCCGTGCCGTAGGTGTTCATGAACATCACACAGCCATTCTCGTCGTCCGCGCCGGCGAGGTTCAGCCCGTTCACGTGAATCGACCGCCGACCCCCTCCACCCGTCTTGCCACCGCCCGGTGTACGACTCCCGTCCCCGGTCGCGCTCCCTGTCGTCTCTCCGGTTCCCGACGTCTCTCCGGGATCCGACGCCTTCCCGGACCCCGTTGCCTTCCCGGACCCCGTCGTTCCCCCATCGGACCCCGTCGTTCCCCCGTCCGTGTCATCCGATGGCGCCGTGGCATTGGTCGTCTCCGCGCTGTTGCTACTCGTCCTCTCGCTTCCGGTAGTGGCCGACCTGACCAGCCACAGGACACCGAGCACCGCGATCAGACCGAGGACCGTTGTCATCACGGAGAGACGGGTACGTGAAGTTGACATATTCGGACGATAAGGGACCTTTTCCAGGCTTTCCTCCTGGATTACTCCGCAGTGCTTCGCCCCCAGGCCGCCCGCACACCCCCACCCCCCACCCCCCGTACCCTGGACCCGTGAGTACCAGCCCCGCCCCCGATGCGCCCTCCACCCCCGACGCCCTGTTCGGCGCTGCCGACATCCGTGAGCTGGCCGGCGCCCTTGGTGTGCGGCCGACCAAGCAGCGCGGGCAGAACTTCGTGATCGACGCGAACACGGTCCGCCGTATCGTGCGCACCGCCGGTGTGCGGCCCGATGACGTGGTCGTCGAGGTCGGGCCGGGGCTCGGGTCCCTCACCCTCGCGCTGCTGGAGGCCGCCGACCGGGTCGTGGCCGTCGAGATCGACGACGTGCTGGCCGGGGCCCTGCCCGCCACGGTCGCCGCCCGGATGCCCACCCGGGCAGACCGGTTCTCGCTCGTCCACTCCGACGCCATGCGCGTCACCGAACTCCCCGGGCCCCCGCCCACCGCACTGGTCGCGAACCTCCCGTACAACGTCGCCGTGCCCGTGCTGCTGCACATGCTGGAGACGTTCCCGAGCATCGAGCGGACGCTGGTCATGGTGCAGGCCGAGGTCGCCGACCGGCTCGCCGCGCCGCCCGGGTCGAAGGTGTACGGCGTCCCCTCCGTCAAGGCCAACTGGTACGCCGAGGTCAAGCGGGCCGGTTCCATCGGGCGCAACGTGTTCTGGCCCGCGCCCAACGTCGACAGCGGGCTCGTCTCGCTCGTCCGGCGGGCCGAGCCGCTGAAGACGACCGCCGACCGGCGTGAGGTCTTCGCGGTCGTGGACGCCGCCTTCGCACAGCGCCGCAAGACCCTGCGTGCCGCCCTCGCCGGGTGGGCCGGGTCGGCCGCCGCCGCCGAGGTCGCCCTCGTCGCCGCGGGTGTCTCCCCGCAGGCCCGCGGCGAGTCGCTGAGCGTCGAGGAGTTCGTCCGCATCGCGGAGAACAAGGTCGAAGAGAAGACCGATCACGAGGAGTCCGGGCAGCTGTGAGCGTGACGGTACGGGTTCCCGCCAAGGTCAACGTCCAGCTCGCGGTGGGTGCCGCGCGCCCCGACGGCTTCCACGACCTCGCCAACGTCTTCCTCGCCGTCGGCCTCTTCGACGAGGTGACCGTCACCCCGGCGGCGGAACTCCGGATCACCTGTGACGGGCCCGACGCCGCCCAAGTCCCCCTCGACGGTACGAATCTCGCCGCCCGCGCCGCCGTCGCGCTCGCCGAGCGGTACGGCCGTACGCCCGCCGTGCACATCCACATCGCCAAGGACATCCCCGTCGCTGGGGGCATGGCAGGCGGCAGTGCCGACGGCGCCGGTGCGCTGCTCGCCTGCGACACGCTGTGGGGGACCGGCGCCTCGCGCGTCGAACTCCTCGACATCTGCGCCGAGTTGGGCAGCGATGTGCCGTTCGGTCTGGTGGGCGGGGCCGCACTCGGGATCGGGCGCGGGGAGAAGCTGACCGTTCTGGAGACCGGGGGCACCTTCCACTGGGTGTTCGCGATGGCCGAGCGCGGGCTGTCGACGCCCGCCGTGTTCCGGGAGTTCGACCGGCTGGTCGCTGACAGTGAGGTTCCGGTGCCCGTAGCCTCGCCCCAACTCCTCGGCGCACTCGCCAAGGGCGACCCCGAGGCGCTCGCCGCAACCGTCTCCAACGACCTTGAGCCCGCTGCCCTTTCGCTCTTCCCCGCCCTCGCCGACACCCTCGCGGCGGGCCGCGCGGCGGGTGCGTTGACCGCGCTGGTCTCGGGTTCCGGCCCGACGACCGCGTTTCTCGCCCGCGACGCGGAGGCCGCACAGCAGGTGGCACGGGCACTGTCCGCGTCCGGCACCTGCCGGTCCGTACGCGTTGCCGCAGGACCGGTACCGGGCGCGACCGTGCTGTGACGGTGAACACACAGAGTTACTTCTGAGTTAACCCATTTTTCCGACCTCCACAGGGAATTCACCGTTCCTTGGCCTGAGGGAGCGCAGGTGGGGCGGACGTGACACGTAGGGTCTTTTCAACTTCAAGCACTCGCCGTCCGTCGCAGGGCTCGTCGCCTCTCACGAGTCCCCTGGGTGCGCGCGATGGCGTGGGGTCCCCCTTGAGTTGCCAACTGCCCCAGCACTTCCGGAAGGCATCTCCGTGTCCGTACCTCCCCCCTCCTCTCCCTCCTCCACTCCTTCACCCTCTCCCTCCCACCGCCGGAAGGTTCCCCTCACCCGGCGCGGCGTGATCGGCGCCGCGGGCGCTGTCGCCGTCGGCGGCGCGCTGACCCCGGTGGTCTTCGCGGCCACCAACGGCGAGGACTCCGCGTCCGGTACGACGGTCAGCTCGTCCGGCACCGACGGCACCGAGCCGCAGAAGTTCCCGGCCACCCGTACCGAGGCCGCCACCGGCACCACCGAGGCCAAGGCGGCCTTCGCTATCTCGTACGTCGGTGTGCGCTGGGGCGGTGCGGCGGACGGCGCCGGGATCAGGTTCGCGGACGGTGCCTCCGCGCCCGGCAAGTGGCAGGAGCTGAGCGGCGGTTGCGCGACCGTCGAGGACGGCGGCACGGCGCTGGTGGCGGCGGGGGACGCCACCGCGTACGAGCTGAAGCTGCCCGACGGGGCGAGCGCGGGCGGGGCGCTGTCGCTGGCGATCGACACGACCGGCGGGGCCGGCAAGACCTTCCGGGTGCCGACCGAGCCGACCCGGGTGCGCGGGGTGCAGTACCTGTCGCGACCGGCGTGGGGGGCCGACGAGTCGAAGCGGTACAAGGACGGCAAGGTCAACTCGCCCGAGGTGTACTACCCGTTCCAGACGGTCACCGTCCACCACACCGACACCCCGAACGCCGACCCCGACCCGGCGTCGACCGTGCGCGGCATCTACGAGTACCACGCGATCACCCTCGACTGGGGCGACATCGGCTACCACTTCCTCATCGACGAGGCGGGCGACGTCTACGAGGGCCGCTACTCCGGCGACGACCTCATCCCGGCCTTCGACAAGGACGGCAAGCTCGTCACCGCCTTCCACACCGGCGGCTTCAACTCCGGCAACCTCGGTATCGCCCTCATCGGCACGCTGGTCGACCAGCCGCCGACGGACGCGGCCAAGGCGTCGCTGATCCGCCTGATCAAGGTGATCGCCCGCTTCAAGGGCCTGGACCCGCAAGCCAAGTTGACCTATGTGAACCCGGTCAACGGCGTCACGAAGGACGTCAACGCGATCAGCGGCCACCGCGACTGGCTGTCGACCGACTGCCCCGGCCAGACGATGTACGACCTCCTCGGCGAGGTCCGCACGGCTGTCGCCGACGGCAAGTCCGCCTGAACACGCCCTTCGCCTGGTCAGGCCGTCCGCCTGACCATGGCGTCCGCTTGATCGTGGCGTCCGCCTTGTCACGACATCCCTGATCACGGCATCCGTGATCCCCGCTCACCTGCGGTACTACCCGGGCGCGGCCCCCTGCCCGCGCCCGGGCGAGAGGAACTCCCCATGGGCCACATGGACCACTTCAGTGCCGGATGGGTCACCCCCGTTCTCTCCTACGCCATGGCCTGTCTGGGCTCGGCACTCGGACTGCGCTGCACGGTGAGGGCGTTGGACTCCGACGGCTCCTCCAAGCGGAACTGGCTGACGCTGGCCTCGTTCGCGATCGGGTCCGGCATCTGGACCATGCACTTCGTCGCGATGATGGGCTTCAGCGTCGAGGGCACCCCCATCCGCTACGACGTCCCGCTGACCATCGTCAGCCTCGTCACCGCGATCACCGTCGTCGCCGCCGGTGTCTTCACCGCCGGGTACGGCCGCTCCCGCGTCAGGTCGGTGATCCTCGGCGGCCTCGGCACCGGTCTCGGCGTCGCCGCCATGCACTACGCCGGCATGTACGCGCTCAACCTGCACGGCGACATCTCGTACGACCCGCTGCTCGTCGTAGCCTCCGTCGCGATCGCCGTCGTCGCTGCCACCGCCGCGCTGACCCTCACGCTCATCGTGCGCGGGCCCGTGCTGGCGACGATCGCCGCGCTGGTCATGGGCCTCGCGGTGAGCAGCATGCACTACACCGCGATGTTCGCGGTCAAGGTCACACTCGCGCCCAGCAGCGCGGAGCTGCCGGGGGCCACGTCCACGGAGTTCCTGTTCCCGCTGGCCGTACTGCTCGGGTCGTTCCTGTTCCTGGCGTCGGCGTATGTCGCGCTGTCGCCCACTGGGCAGCGGGCGGAGTCGGCGATCGCGGCGGAGCTGCTCCGCGAGGTCGAGCTGTCCACCGCCTGATTCGCCCCCCCCAAGACCCCCCTTTCGCGCTGAACGCGCTCGTCCTCACTCCCCGGACAGGCCGAAAAGCACCAAGAACCACCAAGAACATCGAGGTTCCCCATGAGCATGGCTCGCACATCCGAACGGCTGCGCCCCAGATCCGTCCGGGCGAAGATCGTCGCCCTGCTGATGCTGCCCGTCGTCTCCCTCATGGCTCTGTGGAGCTTCGCGGCGGTCACCACCGCTTCCACCATCGGTGACGCCGAACGGGCCAAGGAGGTCAACTCCGAACTGCTCGCCCCGGTCGCCGACTTCGTCACCGCGATACAGACCGAGCGCACCGTCGCCGCCCGCTACGCCGGCGACCCCGGGGCCGGCGACTCGGACGTCCTGACCCGGACCCAGGTGGCCACCGACAAGGCGGCCGAGGCCCTGCTCGACGGTGTCAACTCCACCAGCTCCGACGCGACGCTCCTCAACTCCGCCCTGCCCGACCGCCTCGGCAGGCTCACCGACGACGTCAAGGGACTCACGGCGCTGCGCGCGTCGGCCACCGGCGACAGCAACGCGAAGCAGACCGCCGCCACGGCCTCCGCCGCCTCCGCCGCGAACAAGGCGTTCACGGCGTACACCGGCTTCGTCGAGGACGCCTTCGCCGTCACCGGCGCGCTCACCGGAGAGAAGGGCACGACCACCGCCTCCGAGGCCCGCGTCGTCCTCGAACTCGCCCGTGCCCGCGAGGCCGTGGCCCAGGAACAGGCACTCCTCGCGGCGGGCGCCGCCTCCGGAAAGCTCACCGGCGAGCAGTACGCGCTGTTCGTCGGCGCGGTCACCGTCCAGCGCGGTCTGCTGAAGCCGGCGGTCGCCGATCTGCGGCCCGAACACCAGAAGGCGTACAACGAGCTTCTGCAGAGCGGGAGTTACCGTCAGCTGGTGGAGACCGAGAACCGCGTACGCAGTGCCGGAGCCGGCGAATCGGCGGTCGGCGACGGTCTGTTGAGGGGCTGGGACAACGCTGCGAGCGGTGTGCTGCGCGCACTCGGCACCGCCGAGACCGAGGCTGGTACGGCGGCTGCGGCCAAGGCGAACCCGTTCGGCTGGGCCACGCTCGGCACCTCCGGAATCGCCGTGATCCTGGGCCTCGTAGGCGTGTTGCTGTCCCTCCTCGTCTCCGTGTCGGTCGGCCGGGGGCTGATCGTGGAGCTGCTCGACCTGCGCAACTCGGCCCTCGAAGTGGCCGGCCGCAGGCTTCCGCAGGCCATGCGGCGGCTGCACGCCGGGCAGGGCGTCGACATCGACGCCGAGGCCCCGCTGCGCCGACTCGCCGGGGACGAACTCGCCCAGGTGGGCACCGCGTTGACGGCCGTACAGCGGGCGGCGCTCAAGGCCGCCTCCGAACGCGCCGAACTCCTCAGCGGCATCTCCGGCGTGTACGTCAGCCTCGCCCGCCGCAGTCAGGTGCTGCTGCACCGCCAGCTCGACATCCTCGACCGGCTGGAGCAGCGCCCGCGCGACCCCGCCGAGCTGCACGAGCTGTACCGCGTCGACTACCTCGCCACCCGGATGCGCCGCCACTCCGAGAGCCTTCTCATCCTCTCCGGCATCGCGCCCGGCCGCGGCTGGCGGGACCCGATCCCACTGGCGGACACCCTGCGCGCGGCGGTGTCCGAGATCGAGGACGCGAGCCGCGTCGAGCTCTGGCCGGTCCCCCGGGTGTCGCTGAACGGCGGCTCGGTGGCCGACGTCATCCATCTGCTCGCCGAACTCGTCGAGAACGGGGCGTCGTTCTCCCCGCCCAGCACCAAGGTGCGGCTGCGCGCGGCCCGGTTGAGCGACGGGGTCATCATCGAGGTCGAGGACAGCGGCTTCGGCATGAAAGAGGACGCGATGGCCGACGCCAACCGCAAGCTCCGCTCGGAGAAGGTCGACCTCCTCGACGCCAAGCAGATCGGCCTGTTCGTGGTGAACCGCATCGCGGCACGCCAGGGCCTACGCGTCGAACTCCGCGACTCCCCGAACGGCGGCGTCACCGCGGCGGTCCTCATTCCCGAGAACCTCCTCCGCGACGACATGCCCGGCCAGTCCCTGGCACCGGCGGCGGCACTGATTCCGCAGCAGCGGGGCGAGTAGACCTCGCTGACCTCCTGACTGTTCCTTATCAATCCCCATTCATCCTTATTCACCCCCGCACGAATTTACCCGCGCGCGCTGCGGCTGCGGCGGTCTCGGCGGCTCGGTCCGCCGCTGCTTCGTCGAGGCGGTCGCCGGTGGTCAGCAGGCGGTAGTAGAGGGGGGCGGAGACGGCGCGGATCACCTCGTTGCCATCGGTGCCCTCGGGCACCTCGCCCCGGTCGACAGCTTGCTGGACGCAGGGGGCCCACTCCCTGACGCGGATGTCGTAGAAGCGGTGCAGTGCCTCGGCCGTCTTCGCCTCGCAGGTGGCGGCGGCGATCACTGCCTTGAACAGCGATCCTTGCCGAGGGTCGGCCAAGGTGCTCTGCACGAGCCGGGCGTTTGCCTTGAGGTCGCCGAGCAGTGAGCCGGTCTCGGTCCGTGGCAGCGACTGCTCCGCCATGTCCAGCAGCAGGTCGGCCACCAGGCCGGTCACCGTTCCCCAACGGCGGTACACGGTGGTCTTGCCCACCTCGGCACGGCGCGCGACGTCGGCGAGGTCCAGCTTGGCGAAGCCCTGCTCGGCCAGGGCGTCCCCGGCCGCCCGCAACACCGCCGCCCGCACCCTCGCCGTACGCCCTCCAGGACGGACGGTCCCCGGGTCAACACCCTCGAACTCCATAAAGGGACTCCAGTTTCATTAATGGCGCATGCCTGCTACCGTACCGCTGACTGCCACTAATGGAACTGTAGAGCCATTAGCGGGCCGCGGGCAACGAGATGGGGAAACAGTCATGGAATACAGACGACTGGGTGCATCCGGCCTCAAGGTCTCCGAACTGAGCTTCGGCGCCGGCACTTTCGGCGGCCAAGGACCGCTGTTCGGTGCCTGGGGCAACACCGATGCGCGGGAAGCGCGCCGTCTCGTGGACATCTGCCTGGACGCCGGAATCACCATGTTCGACACCGCCGACGTCTACTCCGGCGGTGCTTCGGAGGAGGTGCTGGGCGAGGCGATCAAAGGCCGCAGGGGCCAGGTGCTCGTGTCCACCAAGACCAGCCTGCCGATGGGCGACGGTCCGGGCGACGCGGGCTCCTCTCGTTCGCGTCTGATCACCGCGTGCGAGGACGCCCTGCGCCGGCTCGGCACCGACTACCTCGACCTGTTCCAACTGCACGCCTACGACGCCGGCACGCCGATCGAGGAGGTCCTGTCCACGCTCGACGATCTCGTACGAGCGGGAAAGGTCCGCTACGTCGGCATCTCCAACTTCTCCGGATGGCAGGCCATGAAGTCCCTCTCGATCGCGGAGAGGTACGGCCACCCGCGCTATGTCGCACATCAGGTCTACTACTCCCTCGTCGGCCGCGACTACGAGTGGGAGCTGATGCCGCTCGGGCTGGACCAGGGACTCGGCGCCCTCGTCTGGAGCCCCCTCGGCTGGGGACGCCTCACCGGCAGGATCCGCCGGGGCCAACCCCTGCCGGCCGGTAGCCGACTGCACCACACCGCGGACTTCGGCCCCCCGGTCGAGGACGAACTCCTCTACCGGGTGGTCGACGCCCTCGAAGAGATCGCACAGGAGACCGGCAGGACAATCCCGCAGGTCGCCATCAACTGGCTGCTGCAGCGGCCGACCGTCTCCTCCGTCATCATCGGCGCCCGCAACGAGCAACAGCTCCGCGAGAACCTCGGTGCCGTCGGCTGGACGCTCACCCCCGACCAGTTGACGAGACTCAACGCGGCGAGCGCCAGGACAGCGCCCTACCCGCACTTCCCCTACCAACGCCAGGAAGGCTTCGCCCGCCTCAACCCGCCAGTGGGCGAGAGCGTGCCGCTGCCTGACGCGTGACATCGACGTTGAAGCTGCTGGAGCGCCGGAGCGCCGGAGCGCCGGAGCGCCGGAGCGCCGGAGCGCCGGAGCGCCGGACGCGAATCCCGGTCACGGGCGTCGGGGCCACCCTCATAAGGTCGCGTGCGGAAGGTCTGAGCGTGGAGTGTGCCAACTCGTGATCCTCGTCTCTTACTTGTGAGTTGCCTGTCGGGGCCATGACGTCATGGGATCACTGGTGAGGTACAAATCATTCGCGCCCCAGGGGCCAACTGCCTTCCCACCGCGTCGGCTTGTGCTTCCGCCGACGCACATCACGGAAAGTCCCCCCATGAACGACAGCACCGAAGTCGTAGTCCCGCCCACCTTCACGCCGGGTGGTCGCCACGGGCACCGCAAGCCGAGACAGCTCGGTGCGGGCGCCCGCCGCGCCCTGGTCCTGGCTCTGGCCGTGCCCGTCGCGTCGGCGGCCCTCGTCGGACCCTCGGCCTTCGCCGCCGACGGGAACACCACCGCGACGGCCCCCGACACGGCCCCGGACACGAACGAAGGCCTCGACACCGCCGACCAGGCGATCGCCGCGAACCTCGACACCCGCGTCGTCGACGCGCGCCTGGGCACCAACGTCAGCGGCGTGGTGCTGGACGCCGAGTCGAACGGCACCGTCTGGGACCACAACGCCGCCACCGCGCTGATGCCGGCGTCCAACACCAAGCTCGCCACCGCGACCGCCGCCCTGACGGTGCTCGGCCCGGACCACCGGTTCAAGACGAGGGTCGTCTACGGCGACGGCACCCTCACCCTCGTCGGCGGCGGCGACCGGACGCTGACCAGCGCGGACCTCGCCGAAATGGCCAAGGACGCGGTGGCCGGGCTCAAGGCCGCGGGCCTCACCGGCGTGAAGGTCGCCGTGGACGACAGTCTCTTCCCCGAACCGACCCTGGCCAACGGCTGGAAGCCCGACTACTTCCCCGGCGACGTCGCTCCGGTCCGCGCCCTCGTCGTCGACGGACACAGCGTCGACGACACCTCGATCGACGCCGGACAGGTCTTCGCCCAGCAACTCGCCGCCGACGGCGTCACCGTGGACGGCGAGATCACCCGCCGGACGGCGAGCATCACCGACGTACCGGTGGCCCGCCACACGTCCGCGAACCTGTCGGACATCGTCCACCACATGATCAAGGTCAGCGACAACAACACCGCCGAGACCCTGCTGCGGATGACCGCGCTGGGCGCCGGCCAGCCCGCCACGTTCGAGGGCGGCACGGCGGTCGTACGCGATGTGCTGAGCCGGCAGTACGGAGTGTCGCTGCAGAACTTCGAGATGTACGACGGGAGCGGCCTCTCCCGTGCCAACCGCATCCCGGCCCGGACCCTGGCGGAGATCCTCGACCTGCTGACGGAGAAGCGCTACGAGCCCCTGCTTATCTCGATCCGTGACGGACTCCCGGTCGCGGGCGAGGCAGGCAGCACCCTCGGCCCGGAGTGGGGCCGCTTCGACGACGCGAACTCGCAGTGCGCCGTGGGCAAGGTGTACGCGAAGACCGGCACCCTCACCGGCGCCATCGCACTGAGCGGGCTGACCCAGGGCAAGGACGGCCGGTGGAAGGTCTTCTCCTTCGTGGAGAACGACTCCACGGCCGCCGGCAGCGCCATCAAGGACGCGATGGACGGCCTCGCCGCGACCGTCAACGGCTGCTGGGCCTGACACAAGCGTGCGGCCCCGGGCGCGGTGGGACCGCCCCGGGGCGCGCGTTCCACGCCCCCTGTGCGAGGACCGACGTAGATCTACGCCCCTACGTGCGCCCTGTGACGCGCGCCGTGCCGGACGACACCTGGACGGACTGGCGGCAGTCCGGCCCGGACGGCGGCGCCGGGTGGCCGTCGAGAGCGCGGCAGAGGGCGGCGTGGAGGTGTTCGGCTTCGGCGGGGGTGAGGGTCAGTTCGGTGTCGGCCGTCTGGTCGCTGTTGCGAGTCAGGCGCAGAGGGAGGATCAGGCGGTCGTCGTCGGTGCGGCGCAAGGGACGCCCGGGGATGCGCTCGACCTTCCAGGTCATGAGGGGTCCCCCTTCGTCTCCAGCCGTCCGATGCAGGCGAGGCGGTACGTGCCCCACAGCTCGCGTCCGTCCGCGCAGCCGTCCGACGCCTTGCGCACGCCCTTGCAGTGGTCGCACTTGCGGGTGTGCTCGAACCAGAGTCGGTAGGCGCGTAGCGTGGGGTCCTCGGCGGCCTGTACGGCCCCGCCGATCCGTCCGTCTTTCACGAGCTGCCCCCGGCGTTTTTGTCGTGGCGCTTATGGAAGCGCGTGAACTGGCTGCCGTACAAATGAAGTTGATCGGTAGTGAGGATGAACAGGGTCTCGGTTGTTCCGCCGTCCTCGTAGTGGATGCGGACGGACAGAGCGCCTTGCTGCGCCCGCTGGTCGTAGGCCAGCTCCCGGCTCTCAGGTGTGACGTGAGTGATCTTCGCGGGGACGGGCGCGAGTGTCGTGCCGTCGGCAGCGGCGGACCACTCCGTACCGCCACCCGGCGGGCGTAGGTGATAGGTGCGTCGTCCTTCGCCGGGCAAGGCGACGACGACGCCGATCTGCCCCTCCCGGGCGATGTCCCGGGCGAGGTCACCGAGCCGTGGGCGGAAGGGCTCCGACCCTAACTCGTTGTCCGGACAGGAGAGATTGGAGCTTGACTGTTGCGTCATGCCACTGACGCTAGAAGTGCGCCAGGAGCCCAATATGAATCAGAGGAATATGGTCCTCAGCCGTCCAGACTGAACCGATCGGACATGCGGCGCAACCTCTCGCGCGTCGAGGTTCGCTCGGCGTACACGATGCTCCGCAGGGTCGATCGGGCGATCGGGTGGTTGCGTACCAGCTGGGGGGCGATCCGCTCGGCCGTTTCCAACTCGGCAAGGGCCTTGCTCCGGTTGCCGTCCCACAGCCATGCCCGGGCCAGGTCCATGTGGTGGTGCCCTTGGCGGGAGTTGGGGAGTGCGGCGACCAACTCGGGGCTTGTGCGGTGGTTTATGGCGAGGGCCCTGGTCTGGTCGCCGGTTTCCAGAGCAACGCTGATCGCGTGGATCTGGACGTTGCCGGGTGAGAACGTGAGCGAGTGGCGGTCGTAGACCGGTCGCCCCCGGCAGTCGCGTACGCGGTTGGCCGCGTCACGGGCATGCCCGATGCGGTCCTCGGCCTCGGACGGCCGTCCCGCGCGGGCTGCCGACACGGCGGCGCGGAGCTGGAGTGAGCCCCACATGCGAAGGGCGAGCGGGTCGCCGTCGTCGTAGTCGCTCTGAAGGTGCGCGAGGGCCTTGTCAGACAGTGCGATCGAGTCGGCCCAGTCAGCCGTCGCCCACATGTCCCACGCACGCATCCAGTCGGCGAGCGAAGGCATGACGGGGTCGCCAGACAGACGGGCGGACCATGCTGCACGCTCGGCGGCCATGGTGATCAGTTCGGGGTGACCGAGGGAATGCGCGGCGGTATGGGCGAATTTGCAGGCGACGGCGTACACCGCGTACGCCTCTTCCCGCTCGTGGCCAGTGGAGACCTCGGCGAGTGCTCGGGCCTCGCGGAGCAGGTCCGGCAGGACGCGCAGGATCGCGGAGTTGGCCGCCGCATCCCGGAGGCGGTGCAGACGGGTCATGTCCCGCCACAGCTCAACGGAAGTCCGAGGTATGCCGTCGAACACCGGGGTCAGGTCGTAGCGACGCAGCTCGCGCAGAATCGAGGTCGCGGCAACCCGCCACTGGTTCTCGGCCGGACTGCTCGCATACGGGCGCCCGGTCAGGTCGTTCGGATGGATGTGCAGTTCGGCGGCGATAGCGTTGAGGAGACCCACACGGTCTATCTCAATCTGCCCGCGCTCCATCTTGGACACCCACCCCTGCGTCTTCCCCAGGGCTGTGGCCAGGTCGGCCTGCGGCATCCCTAGACGCAGTCGTGCCCGGCGTACCCGGCGCCCGATCTCTTCGGCTTCCTCCAGCATCAGCGCACTTCCCGGAGCGCGGCGGGCCTGTCGTGCTGACGTGGTCGGCAGGGCATCGGGGCTCCATTCCTTCGGGCCTGTCCCTAAGAACGGTACCCATCCCTTGGGCAGGATGCGGAAGTTGCCAAGCACGGCAGCCCTGCGGGTGGTTCCGCGCGACGGGTACCGACCATCACCCAGGTGCACCGCTACCACTGCGCCCGGGGCCAGACGTACGACCCTCATTCTCGGGGCGCAGCAACCGCCAGGCGAAGAGAAGGGCCAGTGCGAACGTCGGCACCAGTAGAGCCGCCGGCAAGAGGCCCCACCCCCAGAACCCCATGCTGAACAGGGCGACAGCGATGACGCCGAACGCGAACGTTGCGACTGCGGTGATGCTCAGGTTCGACAGGGTTTCCTCGCGTGGCCGAGCCAGTTCGGCCTCCACATGGCGGCGAGCCGCCGCGAGGGCGGCGCGGCGCGTGTACTCGTGAGCCTGAAGCAACTCCCAGGTCTCGTCGCTGACGCCCTCCATGTGGTCCGGCATGGGGGGCTCGCCGGACTGCCTACGTAGGCGGCGCCGGTTTCGCTGTGCCATCGGAAGCCTCCTCCCTACTTCAGTGCGTAGGAAGCCGCGAGAATGTCTGCCAGTGTCTCCATCAGCGTGACATGTGGGTCGATGAAGTCCGAGAGGTTGGGCGCGTCGACGGAGAGAACACCTATCTTCTCCGTTCCGTGAATGACGGGGACGGCGATCACGGCTTTGTATCCAGTGCCAGCGGGAAGCAGGTAGGACTGAGACACACTGGTGCCGTCGATTCTGAACGTCTTCCCGCTTCCGACGAGGATGTGGTTCTTCATGTGCGCTGCGCCGACCGGATCGATGACTCCCCTGGGAGCCCGGTACCCGGGAAGGGAGCCTTCCAGCGTGAAATCGCCGGTGGCGGCGTCGTAGAGGTAGAAGCTGCACCGGGCCCGAGGAATGAAGGTCGGACCCACCGGCGGAGCGGTGAGGGTGACTGCTCCCATCAGGACTTGGTTGAGGATGTCCCTACGCGCTTGTTTGAGGTCGTCGACCGTCTGGGACGGGACAGAGGACGACAGCGGCGCCGCCGTTGCGTACAGCGCGGCCAGCTCTTTGACCTTGTTGCTCAAGGGGCGAAGCGTCGTCGAGTACAGCATCGTCATGTCCGCCTCCGCCCGGATGGCGCGATCCTCGGCCCGCTTCTTGGCCTTCTCCACGGAGCGATTCTCGAAGTGGGTGATCAGCACGACACCGAAGGCGGATACGCCGGCTATGAGAGCCCAGTGTTCCTTGTCCGCGCCCTGGGCCCCGTCGGCCCACACCGAGACAACGGCTACGGCCACACCGAGGCCTGCGGAGAAGAGGAGGAAAAGATAGTGAATGCCCCGTCGGGCCAGCCATTGCTTCATCCGTATGTGAACTCCGCGATCATCGAAGGGCCGCGTTCGTTAGGGTGCCACACTTCACCTGCGCGGTGGCCGGAGTCCGCGGTCTCGGTGGCCCGGTCGTGGTCGCCCGACCGCAGGCGCCGGTGAGAGGGCGGCCCCCGCCCTGCAGAACCCACCCCCGACACCCCACCCACCCCGCCCACTACCCTGGAAGGTCGATCCACCCCACCTCAGGAGCGAAATGGCCGTCAACCTCGTCAATGTCGAGAACGTCAGCAAGGTGTACGGGACCCGTGCCCTGCTCGACGGGATCTCGCTCGGGGTGTCCGAGGGGGACCGGATCGGGGTCGTGGGTCGTAATGGCGACGGCAAGACCACCCTCATCCGGATGCTCGCCAAGCTGGAGGAGGCCGACACCGGGCGTGTGACCCACTCCGGGGGCCTGCGTCTCGGCGTGCTCACCCAGCACGACTCCCTCGACCCCACCGCCACCGTCCGCCACGAGGTCATCCGTGACATGGCGGACCACGAGTGGGCCGGGAACTCCAAGATCAGGGACGTACTCACCGGGCTGTTCGGCGGGCTCGACCTCCCCGGGTTCCCGCAGGGGCTCGACACCGTCATCGGGCCGCTCTCCGGTGGTGAGCGGCGTCGGATCGCGCTCGCCAAGCTGCTCATCGACGAGCCCGACCTGATCGTCCTCGACGAGCCCACCAACCACCTCGACGTCGAGGGCATCTCCTGGCTCGCCCGGCATCTGCGCGAGCGCCGCTCCGCGCTCGTCTGCGTCACCCACGACCGCTGGTTCCTCGACCAGGTCTGCACCCGCATGTGGGACGTGCAGAAGGGCGACGTGTACGAGTACGAGGGCGGCTACACCGACTACGTCTTCGCCCGCGCCGAGCGTGAGCGCATCGCCGCCACCGAAGAGGTCAAGCGGCAGAACCTGGTCCGCAAGGAGCTGGCCTGGCTGCGACGCGGGGCGCCCGCCCGTACGTCCAAGCCGCGCTTCCGCGTCGAGGCCGCCAACGAGCTGATCGCCGACGTACCGCCGCCCCGCGACACCAGCGAGCTGATGAAGTTCGCCTCGACCCGGCTCGGCAAGACCGTGTTCGACCTCGAGGACGTGACCGTGCAGGCCGGGCCAAAGGTGCTCCTCAAGCACCTCACCTGGCAGCTCGGCCCCGGTGACCGCATCGGGCTCGTCGGGGTCAACGGCGCCGGCAAGACCTCCCTCCTGCGTGCCATGGCCGAGGCCGCCCGCAGCGACGGCGAGAAGCAGCCCGCCGCCGGACGCGTCGCCGTCGGCAAGACCGTCAAGCTCGCCTATCTCTCCCAGGAGGTCGGCGAGCTCAACCCGAACCTGCGGGTGCTGGAGGCCGTGCAGCAGATCCGCGACCGCGTCGACCTCGGCAAGGGGCGCGAACTGACCGCCGGACAGCTCTGCGAGACGTTCGGGTTCGGCAAGGAGAAGCAGTGGACCCCGGTCGGGGACCTGAGCGGTGGTGAGCGGCGGCGGCTGCAGATCCTGCGTCTCCTCATGGACGAGCCCAACGTCCTCTTCCTCGACGAGCCCACCAACGACCTCGACATCGAGACCCTCACCCAGCTCGAAGACCTCCTCGACGGCTGGCCCGGCTCCATGGTCGTCATCTCCCACGACCGGTTCTTCATCGAGCGCACCACCGACCGGGTCTTCGCCCTCCTCGGCGACGCCTCCCTCCGCATGCTGCCGCGCGGCATCGACGAGTACCTGGAGCGGCGCAAGCGGATGGAGGAGGTCGCCGCTGCCGCGATCCAGTCCGCCCCCGCCGCGACCAGGGCCGGCACCGAGAAGAGTGCCGCCGACGTCCGCGCCGCCAAGAAGGAACTCCAGAAGATCGAGCGGCAGTTGGACAAGATGTCCGAGCGCGAGAGCAAGCTGCACACCCAGATCGCCGACAACTCCACCGACTTCGAGAAGGTCGCCAAGCTCGACGCCGAGCTGCGCCAACTCTCCGGCGAGCGCGACGACTTGGAACTGCGGTGGCTGGAACTCGCGGACGAGGCATAGCCGACGGCGGCCAGGGCCATAGCCGAAGGCGGCCAGGGCGTGGAGTTCGCAGACGTGGCGTGAAGGGCGCGTGAACACGCATAACGGCGGTATCACGGGCCTGTTCGCCCTTGGGAACAGAGGCGGACAGGGCGGATACAGTCAGGTGCGGGGTGGCCACGGAGTGGTAGAAAGAGCCCTCTGAGAACTCCCCTGAGGACCTTGCCGAGTGCGTCCGCGCGCCCTTCGGGTACCTCAGGGCGTGGCTAAAAGTCAGCTGAAGGGGGAACGCGCTGATGACCCAGCCGCCCAGCCAACCACCCCAGGGCTCACCCCAGGGCCCGCCCCAGGGTGGCTTCGGACCGTCACCGGAGGTACCGCAGGGCGGGCCCCCGGGCGTGGCACCGGGCGCGCTGCCGGCCACGCCGTACGGGTCACCACCCCCCATGCCGCACGGCGCGCCGCCACCCCTGCCACCGGCCCCGCCCACACCCCAGCCGGGCTACGGCCAGCCGCAGCATCCCGGCCCCTACGCCCAACCGGGCCCGTACGGCGGCCAGTCCGGCCCCTACGCCCCCCAGCCCCCGGCGTACGGCGCCGCGCCAGGGTACGGCTACCCCGGCCCGCAGCCCCCGCAGTTCCCCGGCGCGCCCGTACCCCCGGCGCAGCTCCCGCCCGGCGGCGGCTCCCGCGGCCCCTTCAAGGGGCGGCCCGCGTTGATGCTCGTAGCGGCCGTCGCCGCGCTGCTCGTCATCGGGGGCACGGTGTACGCCGTGACCAGCGGTGGCGGCGACGACAAGCCCGGCTCGGGAGGCGGCCAGGCCGGCCCCGACCTCTCCGCGCCCGCCTCCGGCCCCGCCGACCCCGCCGCCGGCGACGACGACAACGGTGGCGGCGGTACCGCCGGCGCGGACCCCGACAACCTCAACGCGGGGCGCAAGGCCGGCGACGCGAAGGTGCTGTGGTCCAAGGACGCGCCGGACGCACCCGCCTCCGGCGCCAACGCCGACGGCATGTGGATCACCGACAAGGTGGCCGTGAAGACGGCGTACAAGGAGGTGTTCGCGTTCCGGGTCGGGGACGGGGGCACCGCGTGGGGGCCGATCACCTTCCCGCAGAAGATCTGCGCCGTCACTCCGCAGAAGTCGGCCGACGACAAGATCGTGGTCGCCTATATGAGCGGGGCCAGCGAGCGGGCCAAGTGCAACAAGCTCCAGCTGCTCGACCTGAACACGGGTGCGAAGGGCTGGAGCGGTGAGGTCGCCGACGGGGCGCTGTTCGACAGCTCGCTCAGTGTGGAGCTGTCGGTCACCGGCACGACGCTGATGGTCGGGCGCTCGCAGTCCGGCACGGCGTACGACCTGAACACCGGCGCCAAACTGTTCGACAAGGTGAAGTACGGGGCCGCCTGCTTCCCCGCCGCCTTCGCGGGCGGCGCCAGGCTGATCGTCGTGTCGTCCTGCGGGGCGTCCACCTCCACGGAACACGACGAGGTGCAGGAACTGGACCCGAAGACCGGCGCGGCCCGCTGGACCCGGCCGATTCCGAAGGGCTGGGCGGTCGGGCGTACCTACTCCGTCGACCCTGTCGTCCTCTACCTCACCAACGAGGACAAGAAGTCGTGGAACATCTCCACGCTCAAGGACGACGGCACCTTCCGTTCCGAGGTCTCCGTCGACGAGTCCTTCGCCCCCGTGTGCGGCTGGGCGATCCTCGAACGCGACCTCCAGGGCTGCCAGGGCGTGGCCACCGACGCCGACACCCTCTATCTCCCGACCGAGGCGAACGAGGTCGTCGCGATCAACCTCGCCACCGGCAAGGAGAAGTGGCGCGTCAAGTCACCGGCCGAGCAGCCCATGCTGCCGATGAAGGTCGAGGGCGGCGAACTCGTCGCGTACGTCGAGCCGCCGTACGACGCAGGCGGCCAGGTCGTGTCGATCCCCGTCAACGGCGCGAGCCACACCCCGAAGAAGCTGCTCCAGAACCCGGCGGGCGCCGCCAAGGTGGAGAACGGCTTCTACTCCAAGGCGTACGACTGGGTGGACGGCCGCTTCTTCCTCTCCACCACCAGGCTGAGCGGCAAGGACGAGCTGAAGGAGAAACTGATGCTCGCCTACGGCAAGTAGGCCCAGCCCTCTCCCCGCGCTCCCCCTCCCCAGTTCTCCCCTCCCCTTCTTCTTCTCTCCGCTCCCGAGGTACCCACGTCATGACCCAGCCGCCGCCCCCGCCTCCGCCCAACCAGCCTCCGCCGCCCCCCGGCTACGGCTATCCCCAGGGGCCGAACCCGTACACCCAGCCGCCGCAGCCCCAGTACGGCTACCCGCAGCAGCAGCCCCACCCCGTCTATCCGCCTCAACCTCCTTCTCCTGGAAGTCCTGGACGGAAGTCGAACGCGCAGGCGGTCATCATCGTCTCGGCCGTCGCCGCGATCGCACTGATCATCGGTGGCGGTGTCTGGTACTCCTCCTCCAAGGACGGCCGGAGCGACGACAAGAACAACGCCTCCGGCACGACCGGCGGCACCGGCGGCACCGGGGAGACCAGTGGCGACGGCGGTACGGACAAGGCACCCGCGAACACCGCCTCCAAGGTCCTCTTCCAGGTCCCCGAGCCCGTCGTCAGCGCCGACGAGAACAGCACCACCGTCGTCGGGTCCTGGCTCACCGACACGGTGTACGCCAAGACCGGTCGCGCCGAGATCGTCGGATACGACCCCGTGAAGGGCACCAAGCTCTGGACGGTCCCGCTGCCCGGCCCGGTGTGCGAGGCGAGCCGTCACGCCACCGCCGACCACCGGACGGCGATCGTGTACGAGCCCGCCATGCCGACCAAGGACAAGCCCTCGCACGGCTGCAGCCAGGTCGCGGCGATCGACCTCGGCGCGGGCAAGAAGCTGTGGACGCGGACGGTCAAGACCGGCGACCAGGTGATCAACCTCGACAACGTGACGGTCAGCGCGAACACGGTCGCCGTGGGCGGCACCAGCGGCGGCGCCGCCTTCGACATCACCGGCAAGGCCCTCTGGGCCCCGAAGCCGGCCGACGCCTGCTACGACGCGGGCTACGGCGGCGGCGAGAAGCTGGTCGCGGTACGCAAGTGCGGTTCCTACGGCGCCCGGCAGCTGAACATCCAGACCATCGACCCGGTCTCCGGCAAGGTGCTCTCCGAGTACGCGATGGCCAAGGGCATCGAGGACGCCAGCGTGGTGTCGACGAACCCGCTCGTCGTGGCCGCCGACGTCAACCGCTCGGCGGGCGACGGCAGCGGTATCTCGGACTTCTTCTCCATCGACAACACGACCGGCCGGCTCCGTACGAAGATCTCGGCGCCCGGCGACCGGTACGCCGCCGAGTGCGAGGGCGTCACCAGGATCGAGTACTGCACCAAGCTGGCCGTCGGCAACGACAGGCTGTACCTCCCGACCGAGGACCACGACGGCACCGGCGAGTACAGCAAGACCAACGAGATCGTCGCCTTCGACCTCGGCACCGGCAAGCTGGACGGCCAACGGGCCGACGCGGGCGACGGCTACTCGATCTCCCCGCTGACCATGGACGGCGGCAACGTGATCGCGTACAAGCGCCCGCCCTACGACAAGGGCGGTCAGGTCGTCAGCATCGACGGCGGTTCCTTCGCGCAGACGAAGCTGATGGAGAACCCGGCGACGAAGACGGTCCGCGAGATCGAGTTCGGCATGCAGCCCGAGTACGCCGAGCTCATCTACGCCGACGGCCGCCTCTACATGTCCCAGGTGTACGCCCACAAGCCCTCCGCCACGGGGGAGAAGAGGTACCTGGCGATCGCGTACGGCACGAACTGACCACACACGAACTGACCGCACACGAACCGAACACGATCGGATGATCGCCGACCGCTGCCGTTGACGGCCCCGTCCCTGTTCAGGGGCGGGGTCGGGCACGTACTACTCATCACCCTCGAATGAGAGGATTTTCGACGATCCGGGGCACTTCTCTCCAGTAGGGGAAGCGCAACGTCGAACAAGCGTGTAGCTTCCGGGGTCATGAGAAGCGGGGGGAGCCGGGGGGCTCCCGTCCGTGGGGACCAATGGGCATCCAGAAGGGACAACCGTTGGGGGGACTGGGGGGTGGCTCGATGGGAGTGCGGCTGATGGTGGTCGACGACCACCGACTGCTCGCCGAGGCTCTCGCCTCGGCGTTGAAGCTGCGCGGGCACCGGGTGCTCGCCGCGGCGGCGCCCGCCGCGGGCGCGGCGGAACTGGTGATCACACGCGCGCCGGAGGTGTGCCTGCTGGGCACGGCCACACCGGCCGAGCCGGGCATGTTCGACCCGGTGGTACGGATCAAGCGAGAGCGTCCGCAGGTGGCGGTCCTGGTGCTGGGCCCGGTGCCCAGTCCGCGCGGCATCGCCGCCGCCTTCGCCGCGGGCGCTTCCGGATACGTACGTCACGACGAGCGCATAGAAGGCGTCGAGCGCGCCATCATGAAGGCCAGGGCGGGCGAGGTGGCGGTCTCCCCGCAGCTGCTGCAGGGCGCGTTCAGCGAACTCCTCAACCCCGCCGCCCAGCCTGACGACGAGGGGCAGCGCCTGCTGCAGCTGCTCACGCCGAGGGAGGTCGAGGTCCTGGTCCGGGTCGCCGACGGTGAGGACACCCGGCTGATCGCGGCCGGCATGGGGATCGCGCCCAGTACGGCCCGTACGCATGTGCAGCGGGTGCTGATGAAGCTGGGGGTCGGGTCGAGACTGGAGGCGGCGGCGCTGGCGGCCCGTACGGGACTGCTGGACCGGGCGGGCCCGGTGCAGCAGCACTCACCTCCTGGCCCGGACTTCTGACCAGGCAGCTCTCCTCGGACCGCGGAGCCGGAGTTCCCGTGAACTCCGGCTCCGCTCCTGTGTCACGGCATCCGTTCACGGCACCCGTTCACGACCTCTCTAGCCATATCGGTGGTTGTGGATTTATGATTTAATGTGTTCGGTTCTGTTTGAAGCTAGGTTTTTGGTACGGATGGAGAGTCCGGCGTGAAGAAGACCTCGACGAGGCTCGCCGACGGTCGTGAGCTCATCTACTACGACCTGCGCGACGACACGGTGCGTGACGCGGTGGACCGGCGGCCCCTGGAGCGCACGGTCACCACGTCGCAGGTGCGCCGGGACCCGCTGCTCGGCGATGACGTGGCGATCGCCTCGCACCGCCAGGGCCGCATCTACCACCCCCCGGCCGACGAGTGCCCCCTCTGCCCGACCCAGGGCGACCGGCTGAGCGAGATCCCGGACTCGTCGTACGACGTGGTCGTCTTCGAGAACCGCTTCCCCTCCCTGGCCGGCGACTCCGGGCGCTGCGAGGTGGTCTGCTTCACCTCCGACCACAACTCGTCCTTCGCCGACCTCACCGAGGAGCAGACCCGGCTGGTCCTGGAGGCGTGGACCGACCGCACGTCCGAGCTGTCGCACCTCCCCGCGGTCGAGCAGGTGTTCTGCTTCGAGAACCGCGGCGCCGAGATCGGCGTCACCCTCGGCCATCCGCACGGCCAGATCTACGCGTACCCCTTCACCACCCCCCGTACGGCCCTGATGCTCCGCTCGGTGGCCGCGCACAAGGAGGCGACGGGCGGCGAGAACCTCTTCGACTCGATCCTGGAGAAGGAACTCGCGGGCGAGCGCATCGTCCTGGCCACCGACCACTGGGTGGCCTTCGTGCCGTACGCCGCCCACTGGCCGTACGAGGTGCACCTGTACCCGCGCCGCCGCGTGCCGGACCTGCTCGCTCTCGACGAGGACGCCCGCACAGAGTTCCCCAAGGTCTACCTGGAACTCTTGAGGCGCTTCGACCGGATCTTCGGCGAAGGTGAACCGCCGACGCCGTACATCGCGGCCTGGCACCAGGCGCCGTTCGGCACGCTGGAGGAGTTCGAGGGTGTGGGCCGCGACGACTTCGGTCTCCACCTCGAGCTTTTCACCATTCGCCGTACTTCCGGCAAGCTGAAGTTCCTCGCGGGCTCCGAGTCGGGGATGAGCGTGTTCATCAACGACATCCAGCCGGAATCCGCGGCCCAGCGACTGCGAGAGGTAGCGAGTTCATGAGCGGTAAGTACCTGGTCACCGGTGGTGCGGGCTATGTCGGCGGGGTGGTCGCCCAGCACCTGCTGGAGGCCGGCCACGAGGTCGTCGTCCTCGACAACCTCTCGACGGGCTTCCGGGAGGGCGTCCCGGCAGGTGCCACGTTCGTGGAGGGCGACATCAAGGACGCCGCCAAGTGGCTCGACGCCTCCTTCGACGGGGTGCTCCACTTCGCGGCCTCCTCCCAGGTCGGCGAGTCGGTCGTCAAGCCCGAGAAGTACTGGGACAACAACGTCGGCGGCTCGATGGCGCTGCTCACGGCGATGCGCGAGGCGGGCGTCCGCAAGCTGGTCTTCTCGTCCACGGCGGCGACGTACGGCGAACCGGAGGAGACCCCGATCGTCGAGACGGCCCGGACCTCCCCGACGAACCCCTACGGCGCCTCGAAGCTGGCCGTCGACCACATGATCACCAGCGAGGCGACGGCCCACGGCCTGGCCGCGGTGTCGCTGCGCTACTTCAACGTCGCCGGCGCGTACGCCACCCAGGGCGAGCGCCACGACCCCGAGTCCCACCTGATCCCCCTCGTCCTCCAGGTCGCCCAGGGCAAGCGGGACGCGATCTCGGTCTACGGCGAGGACTACCCCACCCCCGACGGCACCTGCGTACGGGACTACATCCACGTCGCGGACCTGGCGGACGCCCACCTGCTGGCCCTCACGGCCGCCACAGCGGGCGAACACCTGATCTGCAACCTCGGCAACGGCGAGGGCTTCTCGGTCCGCGAGGTCGTCGAGACGGTCCGTCAGGTCACCGGGCACCCGATCCCCGAGGTCGTGGCCCCGCGCAGGGGAGGCGACCCGGCCGTCCTGGTCGCCTCCGCCGACCGGGCCCGGACCCGCCTCGGCTGGAACCCGACCCGGTCCGACCTGGCCGGAATCGTCGCGGACGCGTGGGAGTTCGCGCAGCGGCAGCACAGCGACAAGTAGCGGTAACCAGCGGTACTGGAACGTACGAGAAGGCAAGAGGTAGAGGGCATGACGACTGCGGATGTCGCCGAGGTTGCCGAGGTATTCGAGGAGCTGTACGGATCGGCACCGGAGGGAGTGTGGGCGGCGCCGGGCCGCGTCAACCTGATCGGCGAACACACCGACTACAACGACGGCTTCGTCATGCCCTTCGCCCTCCCGCACACGGCGGTGGCAGCGGTCTCCCGCCGCACGGACGGTGTCGTACGCCTGCACTCGTCGGACATCGAGGGCGGTGTCACCGAGCTGCGGGTGGCGGAGTTGGCCCCCGAGTCGGACAAGAACTGGACGGCGTACCCGGCGGGCGTGATCTGGGCGCTGCTGGACGCGGGCCACGAGTCGGTCGCGACCGGCGCGGACATCCACCTGACCTCGACGGTACCGACGGGCGCGGGCCTGTCGTCGTCGGCGGCGCTGGAGGTCGTGATCGCCCTGGCCCTGAACGACCTGCACGAACTCGGCCTGGAACGCTGGCAGTTGGCCCGCCTGTGCCAGCGCGCGGAGAACGTGTACGTGGGCGCTCCGACCGGCATCATGGACCAGACGGCGTCGGCGTGCTGCACCGGCGGGCACGCCCTCTTCCTGGACACCCGGGACCTCTCCCAGGACCAGATCCCCTTCGACCTCGCGGCCGAGGGCATGACCCTCCTGGTCGTGGACACCCAGGTCAAGCACTCCCACAGCGAGGGCGAGTACGGCAAGCGCCGGGCGGGCTGCGAACAGGGCGCGGAACTCCTCGACGTGAACGCGCTGCGGGATGTGCCGTACGAGGACCTGGACGCGGCACTGACCCGGCTGGCCGACGCGGGCGCCGACGAGGAGGTACGCCGTCTGGTGCGCCACGTCGTGACGGAGGACCACCGGGTGGAGCGGGTGGTGGAGTTGCTGAAGTCGGGCGGCGACACCCGCGCCATCGGCCCGATCCTCACGGAGGGCCATGCCTCCCTCCGCGACGACTTCCAGGTGTCGTGCCCGGAGCTGGACCTGGTGGTCGAGTCCGCGGTCGAGGCCGGCGCCCTGGGCGCCCGCATGACGGGCGGCGGCTTCGGCGGCTCGGCGATCGTCCTGGTCGAGGCGGAGGACGCGGACCGCATCGGCAAGGCAGTGGAACAGTCATTCGGCGCAGCCGGGTACACGGCCCCCCGGGTGTTCGCGGCGGTGCCTTCGGCGGGGGCGAGGCGGGTGCGGTGACAGTGGCGAGAGTGTGAGGTCCGAGGGCGGAGAGGCTCCGCCCTCGGACCCCCGGCACGGGGCGCGGCGACACCTCATGATCGCCAGGGAAGGTGTCCTCGCCCCGGAGTTCTCCTCCATCGAGAGCCGGCTCGGGCGGCCCGGCAACACCTGGGAGTGCTACCGCCAACTCAATGACCGCGGTACCCACTACACACCCCGGCAGGATGTCTCCACCTGGGTCCGCTTCAATCTCACCGCCTACCACCAGCAGGCCCAGACCGTCCAAGGGCGCCTCGTCCGCTCCGGCCGGGTGTGGACGGCTCTCGCCGACTTCGCCGAGGAGAGCGGTCTCGACGAACGTATATCTACGTCGCGGGCCCCCGGTTCCCCCAGCCCGCCGCCGACATCGCCCACACCCCCATGAACCTCACCCACCCGTACCGCCCCTGACCGCGATCCGCGGCAGTCCGGGCAGGCGGCCCACTGGTTCACCAGGCCGGGCGGACGGGCCCCGAGGGTGCGATGCGGGTCAGGGCGGTGACGAGTTCGCTGAAGCGGGGCTCGCCCAGTGTCTCTCGCATCGGTGCGACGGCGGCCCGGGCCGCCCGGTCGGCGGCGCGGGTGGCGGCCCAGCCGGTCTCGGTCAGTTCCAGGAGCCGCGCGCGGGCGTCGTGGGGGTGGGGACGGCGCACCACGTATCCCTTGCGGACCAGGTCCTCGACCAGCTGGGCGGCGGCCTGCTTGGTCACCCCGAGGTGCTCGGCCACGTCGGCCGTGGTGGCGTCGCCCAGGGAGATCCGGACGAAGGCGAAGCCGTGTGCCGGCCGTAGGTCCTCGAATCCCTGCTGGGACACGCGGTCGTGGATCTCCTGCACCAACTGCCCCGAGAGGGCCAGTACGAGTGCGGAGAAGGCCAGGGCGTCATCCATGGGTTGACTATAACTCGTCAACCTGCTTGTCTTTATGGACAAGTAGGTTGTCTATGGGGGGTTGGTATGTCTTTCGTTCGCAGCAGCGAGGCCGCCGTTCACGAGATCCACGGTGCCCGCTTCGTCTCCTACATCCGCCCGGACACGGGCAGCCGCGACCTCACCGCCTGGCGCGCCGAGATCCCCGCCGGAACGGTGGGTGTGGCCCACACGATCAGTCACGAGGAGTCCTTCTACGTCCTGTCCGGCAGCCTCCGGCTCACCATCGGCGGCGAGAGCGCCGAACTCGGCGCCGGTGACGCGGCGGTGGCCCCGGCAGGCTCCGAACTGGCAGTCACCAACACCACCGACCGGCCCGCGCACATGTGGGTCACCACAAGCGTCGGACTCAGCGCCGAACTGTCCGACGGCAGCATCGTCACCCCGCCCTGGGCCCACTAGGTCCGCCCTGCAGATACCCCCGGGCCCGGCACATCCCCCGCAGCACCTCGGGTATCTCTTTCGCCGGAAGCGCTCAAGGAGGTCTGACGGTCAGCCGGGTGCGACGGTACCCAGCCTCTTCGTCAGCGTGTACTCCGTGACCCCCGGTGGATAGTCCGGGATCACGCACACCACCTCGTACCCCTGCCTGCGATAGAAATCCGGTGCCTGGAAGTCCCAGGTCTCCAGGCGTGCGTTCGTGCACGCACGCTCCTCCCGTGCCGCGTGCTCCGCTTCCGCGAGGAGGTGGGAGCCCAGGCCCCTGCCCCGGTAGCGGGTGTCGACCCAGAGGTACGTCACGTGCAGCCAGGTGGTCCAGGTGTGGCCGACCAGGCCGCCGGCCAGGTTTCCCTCCTCGTCCAACGCCCATACCTGGAGCGGGAGTTCACGCTCGGCGGGGGTGCCGCGCAGGGCGCGCAGGACAGGCGAGGCCGCCGTGTTCGCCTCGCGCAACCGCGCGCGGAGAACAGAGAGCCATTCCTTGTCGACTTCTGTCTCAATACGAAACATGCGGCACACCATAAACGCGCTGGCCAATCAGTTCTGCGAATTACCTTCCGCTCCTGCCTCCCAGCCGTACCCTGATGAACAGCACCGGTGGGGGCCGGTGCTGATCAGGGGGCGAGACAGCCGGGTACGACGCCCGGAGTGGGGGTAGCAGTCATCGCACGGCGGCTGCCGCGCGTCAGTGACTGCGGCAGCCCCGTTCGAGGCCGGCAACAGCAGCCGGGGATTGCTCCGGGCGTCGTGTCCGCACGGGTTGTCCCCCCGACGATTGGGTGTCCCCAGCTCCTGAGGAGCTCGGGGAAGGGGGTTTCAGTGGTTCGCATCCGAGTCCTGGTCGTCGACGACCATCGCATCTTCGCCGAGTCGCTCGCCGCCGCACTGGCCGCGGAGCCCGACGTCGACGTCTCCGCCGCCGGCAGCGGTCCCGCCGCGCTGCGCAGTCTGGAGCGCGCGGTGGCCGAGGGCCGCCGGTTCGACGTCCTGCTCGTCGACTCCGAGCTGGGCGGCAACATGCCCGGGGCGCGTCCGGCGGTGCCCGTGCAGGAGGGCAACGCGGAGGGCCTGGTCGACGGCATCTCGCTGGTCGCGGGCGTCCGTTCGGGACATCCGCACGTCCGGACCGTCGTCCTCGCCGAGAAGGACGACCCCCGCAGGGCCGCGCTCGCTCTGCAGGCGGGTGCCTCCGGGTGGGTCGCCAAGGACTGCTCGCTGTCCCGGCTGCTGACCGTCATACGGGGCGTACTGCGCGACGAGACGCATCTGCCGCCCGCCCTGCTCACCGGGGTGCTGCGAGAGCTGACCGCCGCCCGTAAGCACCGCACCGAGAGTGAACGGCTCGTCGAGTCGCTGACGCCCCGGGAGCGGGAGGTGCTGCGATGTATGGTCGCCGGGCTGGGCCGCAAGGCCGTCGCCGAACGGCTGTTCCTCTCCCCGCACACCGTGCGCACCCACATGCAGAACGTGCTGGGCAAGCTCGGCGTCCACTCCACCCTCGCCGCCGTCGCACTGGCCCGGCGGGCCGGCGTCGGACCCGTCGACCTGGGCCACGGCGGGCGCATCACGGTGGAGGAGAGCAGCAGCGCCTGACCGGCCGGCCCATCCCGACGGTCAGCCGGGGATGTTGTCGAACGGCGCCGTCAACTGGCGCAGCAGCCCGGCCAGTTCACCTCGCTGCCCACGCGAGAGTTCCGCCAGGATCGCGCGCTCCTGGTCCAGCAGACCCGCGAGCGCCTGATCCGCCCTGTCCTGCCCCTCCGTCGTGAGCCGGACCAGCACCCCTCGACGGTCGGTGGGGTCGGGGAGGCGCTCCACCAGGCCCTTCTTGGTCAGCCGGTCGATGCGGTTCGTCATCGTGCCGGAGGTGACCAGCGTCTGGGTGAGGAGCTGGCCGGGGGAGAGCTGATACGGGTCTCCGGCGCGCCTGAGCGCGGTCAGGACGTCGAACTCCCAGGGCTCCAGGGCGTGCTCGGCGAACGCCAGCCTGCGCGCACGGTCCAGATGCCGGGCCAGCCTGCTGACCCGGCTGAGTACTTCGAGTGGTTCCACGTCGAGGTCCGGGCGCTCCCGGCGCCACGCAGCGACCAGCCGATCGACCTCGTCCTCCATGACGATCAGTGTAGTGGTTGTGTCGATGTGGAGTCTCTTGATGTCAAGTCTCTTGACGTCGAGAGATATTTCGCGGGAGGGTAGCCGTATGACCACCCCCACCTGGGACCCCGCCCAGTACCTCCGCCACGCCGGCCATCGCGCCCGCCCCTTCACCGACCTCCTCGCCCGCGTCCCCGACCTCCCCTCGGAACCGGCCGCCGAGCCACCCCGTATCGCCGACCTCGGCTGCGGCGCCGGCAACGTCACCGCCCTCCTCGCCGACCGCTGGCCCACCGCGCACATCACCGGGTACGACAACTCCGCACCGATGCTGGAACGGGCGGCGCGGTACGTGGGCCCCACGGCCGGCGGCGGCCGGCTCGACTTCGCCCACGCGGACGCCTCACGGTGGACGCCCTCCGAGACGTACGACCTGATCGTCTCCAACGCCGCCCTCCACTGGGTCGAGGGGCACCTCGACTCGTTCCCGGCCTGGCTGGACGCCGTCGCGCCCGGCGGGACCTTCGCCTTCCAGGTGCCGAACAACCTCGACGCGCCCCTGCACACCCTGATGCGCGAACTCGGCACCGGCGCCCGCTGGCGGAGCCGCCTCGGCGAGGTGCTGCGCGGCGAGGACTCCGTCCACCCGCCCCTCGTCTACCTCGACCGGCTCGCCCGGCTCGGCTGCGAGGCGGACGTGTGGGAGACGACGTATCTCCACGTCCTGCAGGGCGAGGACCCGGTGCTCGACTGGGCCAAGGGGACCGGCCTGCGGCCCGTGTTCACCGCCCTGGCCGACGACCCCGAGGCCCGGGACGCGTTCGTCACCGAGTACCGCGACCTGCTGCGCGCCGTGTATCCGACGGAGACGTACGGCACCGTGCTGCCCTTCCAGCGGCTGTTCGCCGTGGCACGGAAGGGCGGGGGACGGCGGGCCGAGCGGTGATCGTCGCCCTCGACCATGTGCAGCTGGCCGCACCGGCGGGAACGGAGGGTGAGCTGCGCGCGTACTACGTCGACGTCCTCGGCATGACCGAGATCCCCAAGCCGCCGACCCTCGCCGCGCGGGGCGGCTGCTGGTTCCGGGCCGGGCCGGTACAGCTGCACCTCGGGGTGGAGGAGGCCCCCGCCGGAGGCGGAAAATGTCGCTGTAGGGCGGCCGGGAAGGCGCATCCGGGGCTGCGGGTCGTCGGGATCGAGGCGTACGCGGCCCGGCTGGAGGCTCGCGGGGTGCAGGTGACCTGGGACGACGCTCTGCCGGGCCCCACCTGCGTTTCTACGCCTCCGACCCCGTGGGCAACCGGCTGGAGTTTCTGGAGCCGCTCAGGGTGTCCGGCCCAGGTGGGTGACGAGGATGTGGATCACGGCGTCGTCGATGACGTATATGACGCGGTAGGCGCCTACGCGGAGGCGCCGGATGGCCGGGCCGTAGGCGGTTGAGTTGGTGGGGCGTGGGGTGTGGGCGAGCGTGTCGACAGCCTCGTAGACCGCAGCGAGGCCTGTCGGGTCGTCCTTGAGGAAACGGACGGCCTGGTCCGTGGCGGACGGTTCCCAGATGACGCGGTAGATCACGGGCGGAGCCCCAGGATGCGTCCGACCTCTTCGTGGGGGATGCCCGGCCCGAGCGTGCCCTGGGCCTTGCGCAGCTGGTAGTCGGCCACGGCCAGCGCGTCTTCGAGATCCTCTATCACCTGGGGAGATACGAGGAGCGCGGCAACATGCCCATGGTCGGTGAGGGCGATGGTCTCGCGGCCGTGGGCGGCCCGGCGGACCAGGTCGCCGAGCTGGGAGCGGGCCGCGCTGATCGCAATCTCAGTCATAGCCGAATGATGCCACAAGGTTAATCTAGAGGAACGTTCATTCAGCTTTTGCGTCGCCCAATCAGGCGAGGCTTCGCCTCCAGGCCGTCCAGCCCGTGCCACGCCAGGTTCACCAGATGCGCCGCCACCTCCGCCTTCTTCGGGCGCCGTACGTCCAGCCACCACTGGCCCGTCAGCGCGACCATGCCGACCAGGGCCTGGGCGTACAGCGGGGCCAGATGAGGATCGAAGCCGCGGCGTTTGAACTCGCGGCCCAGGATGTCCTCCACCTGGGTGGCGATGTCCGAGATCAGCGACGCGAAGGAACCCGTCGACTGGGGGATGGGGGAGTCGCGCACCAGGATGCGGAAACCGTCCGTGTACTCCTCGATGTAGTCGAGGAGCGCGAACGCCGCCTGCTCGCACAGCTCACGCGGATGCCCCGCCGTCAGGGAACTCGTCACCATGTCCAGCAGGCGCCGCATCTCGCGGTCCACGACCACCGCGTACAGACCCTCCTTGCCGCCGAAGTGCTCGTACACCACCGGCTTGGAGACCCCGGCCTTGGCCGCGATCTCCTCCACCGACGTGGCCTCGAAGCCCTTGGAGGCGAACAGCGTGCGGCCGATCTCCAGCAACTGGGCCCGGCGCTCGGCACCCGTCATCCGGGTGCGGCGGGGGCGCCGCGGTTTCTCATTGCTCGGAGTGCTGCTGGAGTCGGTCGCCACGCCGTCAATCATGCCGCCTTCGCCGGCTCCTTCCGGCGCCGAGAGTCGTCGAGGTCCGTGTTCCGGCGGGAATCGATACGCGAGCGTGACGGCCAGCGCACGTCATAGGCCCAGCCGAGCATCTCGAACCAGCGGATCAGCCGAGCCGAGGAGTCGACCTGCCCGCGCATCACACCGTGCCGCGCCGACGTCGGGTCGGCATGGTGCAGGTTGTGCCAGGACTCGCCGCAGGAGAGCACGGCCAGCCACCACACGTTGCCCGAGCGGTCCCGTGACTTGAAGGGGCGCTTGCCCACCGCGTGGCAGATCGAGTTGATCGACCAGGTGACGTGATGCAGCAGGCAGACCCGCACCAGCGAGCCCCAGAAGAAGCCCGTGAACGCGCCCCACCAGGACATCGTCACCAGACCGCCGATCAGCGCGGGCAGCGCCAGCGACAGCATCGCCCACCAGATGAACTGACGGGAGATCGCCCGGATGTCCGGGTCCTTGATCAGATCGGGCGCGTACTTGTCCTGCGGAGTCTGCTCTTCGTCGAACATCCACTCGATGTGCGCCCACCACAGGCCCCGCATCAACGCCGGAACCGTCTCCCCGAACCGCCACGGCGAATGCGGATCGCCCTCCGCGTCCGAGAACTTGTGGTGCTTGCGATGGTCGGCCACCCAGCGCACCAGCGGACCCTCCACCGCCATCGAACCGGCGATGGCGAGCGCGATCCGCAGCGGCCGCTTGGCCTTGAAGGCACCGTGCGTGAAATACCTGTGGAAGCCGATCGTGATGCCGTGGCAGCCCAGGTAGTAGAAGAAGACGAGCAGGCCGAGGTCCAGCCAGCTGACCCCCCAGCCCCACGCCAGCGGCACCGCCGCCAGCACAGCGAGGAACGGGACGATGATGAAGAGAAGAAGCGTGATCTGTTCGAGTGAACGCTTCTGTTCGCCACCCAGCGTGGCCGAGGGCAGTGAGGAGTCGTCGGGCGTCTTCCCAGCGTCTTCGAGCGCGTCGGAAGGTGAGGTGGTCATGCGCATCCCCTGGGGGGTGGTGGGTCCTGACAGATGCCGGGGGTACGGAATCCGAGGTCGCCCACGGATTCAGGCTCCCTACGGTTGCGTAACCTACGGCGTCGTAAGTATGTCAGCGCGTCGCCCGGCGGCAAGAGCCCGAAATTCTGCGCGTACCCCCCGACACCTATCCTTGAGCCGGTCGGACAGCGCGGTCCGCTCTCTTTTCTTCCCGGATGCCCCGCCCCTATGCCGCCCGGCACCCCGCTTCCGGTGCGGCCTGCCCGCCCGGACAACCGCCGGGTACCCACCCGCCGAGCCTCCACACTGCAAGGAGCCGCACCTGTGAGCAGTGCCGACGACCGTGGCCAGACCGACATGGCCGCCACGACGACCAGCAGTGAGCTGCGCGCCGACATCCGCCGCCTGGGCGACCTCCTCGGCGAGACCCTCGTCCGCCAAGAGGGCCCTGAGCTGCTGGAACTCGTGGAGAAGGTCCGCCAACTGACCCGCGAGGACGGCGAGGCCGCCGCCGAACTGCTGCGCGGCACCGAACTGGAGACCGCCGCCAAGCTCGTCCGCGCCTTCTCCACCTACTTCCACCTCGCCAACGTCACCGAACAGGTCCACCGAGGCCGCGAACTGCGCGCCAAGCGCTCCGCCGAAGGCAGCCTCCTCGCCCGCACGGCCGACCGCCTCAAGGACGCGGACCCCGACCACCTCCGCGCCACGGTCAAGAACCTCAACGTTCGCCCGGTCTTCACGGCCCACCCCACGGAAGCGGCCAGGCGCTCGGTCCTCAACAAGCTGCGCCGTATCGCCGCCCTGCTGGAGACCCCCGTCATCGAGGCGGACCGCCGCCGCTACGACACCCGTCTGGCCGAGAACATCGACCTCGTCTGGCAGACCGACGAACTGCGCGTCGTACGCCCCGAACCCGCCGACGAGGCCCGCAACGCCATCTACTACCTCGACGAACTCCACGCCGGCGCCGTCGGCGACGTACTCGAGGATCTGACGGCGGAACTGGAGCGCGTCGGCGTCAAGCTCCCCGACGACACCCGGCCCCTCACCTTCGGCACCTGGATCGGCGGCGACCGCGACGGCAACCCCAACGTGACCCCCCAGGTCACCTGGGACGTCCTCATCCTCCAGCACGAACACGGCATCAACGACGCGCTCGAACTGATCGACGAGCTGCGCGGCTTCCTCTCCAACTCCATCCGCTACACCGGCGCCACCGAGGAACTCCTCGAATCCCTCCGGGCCGACATCGAACTCCTGCCCGAGATCAGCCCCCGCTACAAGCGCCTAAACGCCGAAGAGCCCTACCGGCTCAAGGCCACCTGCATCCGCCAGAAGCTCGAGAACACCAAGCAGCGCCTCGCCAAGGACACCCCGCACCAGCCCGGCCGCGACTACCTCGGCACCGGCCAGCTCCTCGCGGACCTCACCCTCATCCAGACCTCCCTGCGCGAACACCGCGGCGGCCTCTTCGCCGACGGCCGCATGGACCGCACCATCCGCACCCTCGCCGCCTTCGGCCTCCAGCTCGCCACCATGGACGTACGCGAACACGCCGACGCCCACCACCACACCCTCGGCCAGCTCTTCGACCGCCTCGGCGAGGAATCCTGGCGCTACGAGGACATGCCCCGCGAGTACCGCAACAAGCTCCTCGCCAAGGAACTCCGCTCCCGCAGGCCGCTCGCCCCCACCCCGGCACCCCTCGACGCCGCCGGCACCAAGACACTCGGCGTGTTCGAGACCGTCAAGAAGGCCCTCACCGTCTTCGGACCCGAGGTCATCGAGTCCTACATCATCTCCATGTGCCAGGGCTCCGACGACGTCTTCGCCGCCGCCGTACTCGCCCGCGAGGCCGGCCTCATCGACCTCCACGCCGGCTGGGCCAAGATCGGCATCGTGCCCCTCCTGGAGACCACCGACGAACTCAAGGCCGCCGACACCATCCTCGAGGACATGCTCTCCGACCCGTCCTACCGGCGCCTCGTCGCGCTCCGGGGCGACGTCCAGGAAGTCATGCTCGGCTACTCCGACTCCTCCAAGTTCGGCGGCATCACCACGTCGCAGTGGGAGATCCACCGCGCCCAGCGCCGACTGCGCGACGTCGCCCACAGGTACGGCGTACGCCTCCGCCTCTTCCACGGCCGTGGTGGCACCGTCGGCCGCGGCGGCGGCCCCTCCCACGACGCGATCCTCGCCCAGCCCTGGGGCACCCTGGAGGGCGAGATCAAGGTGACCGAGCAGGGCGAGGTCATCTCCGACAAGTACCTCGTCCCCTCGCTCGCCCGCGAGAACCTCGAACTGACGGTCGCCGCCACCCTGCAGGCCTCCGCCCTGCACACCTCACCCCGCCAGTCCGACGAGTCCCTCGCCCGCTGGGACGCCGCCATGGACCTCGTCTCCGACGCCGCCCACGCCCGCTACCGCTCCCTGGTCGAGGACCCGGACCTGCCGACGTACTTCCTCGCGTCGACACCGGTGGACCAGCTCGCCGACCTGCACCTGGGCTCCCGGCCCTCCCGCCGCCCGGGCTCCGGCGTCTCCCTCGACGGGCTGCGCGCCATCCCGTGGGTCTTCGGGTGGACCCAGTCCCGCCAGATCGTCCCCGGCTGGTTCGGCGTCGGCTCCGGCCTCAGGGCCCTGCGTGACGCGGGCCTCGACACCGTGCTCGACGAGATGCACGAACAGTGGCACTTCTTCCGCAACTTCATCTCCAACGTCGAGATGACCCTTGCCAAGACCGACCTCAGGATCGCCGCCCACTACGTCGACACCCTCGTACCCGACGAGCTGAAGCACATCTTCGACATCATCAGGGCCGAGCACGAGCTGACCGTCGCCGAGATCCTCCGCGTCACCGGCGAGACCGAACTCCTCGACGCCACCCCCGTGCTGAAGCAGACCTTCACCATCCGCGACGCCTACCTGGACCCCATCTCCTACCTCCAGGTGACCCTCCTCAAGCGCCAGCGCGACGCCGCGGCAGCCGGCACCGACCCCGACCCGCTCCTCGCCCGCGCCCTCCTCCTCACCGTCAACGGAGTCGCGGCAGGCCTGCGCAACACCGGCTGACCGATCCGCTCCGTTCCGTTCCCTTCGGTTCGGTCCGGTCCGGAACGTGACGATGCCCCCCGTACGCCTCAGCGGCACGGGGGGCATCGTCATGTCGAACGGACACCCGTACGGACGTCAGTTGCCGGACGCCCTCCGGCGGCGCAGCACCAGATAGCTACCGCCGGCGACGAGCGCCAGCGCGGCGGCGGACAGCAGGCCCGCCGGGGCGCTGCTGCCGGTCTCCGCGAGATCACCCGCGCCGCCCTGAGCGGAAGACGTCGCGGACGGCTCCGGCACCGCGCCGGAACCGGCCTCGGACGCACTCGGGGAGGCCGTCGCCCCACCCGACTCCGCCGACGACGGGGACGGCGAAGAGGACGAGGAAGCAGAAGAGGAAGGAGACGTCGAAGGGGACGTCGAAGGAGACCCGGAGGACGACGGTGTCGCACCGCCCCCCTCGCTGCCCGAGCAGTCCGTCCAGAACACCTTGTGCTTGCCGGCGCCGTTCTCGCCCTCGAACTTCCAGAACAGCTTGTAGTGCCCGTCGGGAAGCGACAGGTCATCCGTACGGCCATGCCCCTCGGCATCCAGCGCGATCTCGCCGGACTTCACGGTCGTGCCCTTCACCGCGGCGGACGGGGCCCACACCTCGATGTGCCAGTCGACCTCCTGGCCGGCGTCGAAGCCGAAGGCGTCGAGGTAGAAGGTGCAGACATGGGGCTCGTTCTGGTGGAGCTCCTCACCGGTGGTGGCGTCGTGGATCTTGACGGTGCCGTTGTCACCCGGAACCGCGGTGAAGGGGAGGGCGTGGGCAGCCGGGGCCAGGAACAGCGCGGCCGAGATGCCGGCGGTCACCGTGCCGGCGCGGAGGAGTGTGCGCATGGGGCAGTCCATCTTCGGGAGTCGAGCGGGGAAGATGTGGAGGGGGCGGCTCAGCATCAGGCCCCGCCTGACCTGCGGTCAATCACAAACAGGCAACGAACGGAATTTTCACGTCCCAATCCGCTCAGAGCGCCACAAAAGCAGCCGTCAGCAGTGCGACTCCCGAACCGGCAAACGCCCAGCCCGTCCGCGTCAGCCCCAGGCCGCCCGCCACCACGACCGACGCCAGCAGCAGCGCACCGCCCAGCGGGACCCACGCGTAGAGGAAACCGGCCGGGCCGGACCGTACGACGTCACGGCTGCCGGGCTTCACGACCACGGTGTACGTCTCACCCTCGCTGACCCCGACCGTCTGGTCCAGCACCACCTGGTCCCGCGCCTCGGAACCCACCGACACCGGCCGGTACGACCCCGTACAGACGCTGTCCTCGCACTTCGCCACGGTCATCGTGCCCTGCTCGCGGCCCTTGGAGAGCATCACGTGCTGAGCCGTCCCCCAGGACGCCCACACACCCGCGATCAGGATCAGCGCGGTGACCGTACCCATCACCGCGAGCCGCCCGAACCGCCCCAGACGCCCGAGCCGCGGCGAGGCGGCGGACTTGCGACGGTGGGCGGTGGCTGGCATGGCCGGGATCATTGGCCATGGTCGGCCGATCGGTCAACTCCTGCCCGACAAAGTCGGCAGTTGTACGCACGTATCCCCGGGCACCTGGGCACCCGTCGAACAGGTTCAGGAGTTGTACGCGGTCTGCGCCCGCTCCAGACCCTCGGTCACCAGCGACTCCACCGCGTCCGTCGCCCGGTCCACGAAGTAGTCCAGCTCCTTGCGCTCCGCCGACGAGAAGTCCTTCAGCACGAAATCCGCCACCTGCATACGACCCGGAGGACGCCCGATCCCGAACCGCACCCGGTGGTAGTCCGGACCCATCGCCTTCGTCATCGACTTCAGACCGTTGTGACCGTTGTCCCCGCCGCCCAGCTTCAGCCGCAGCACCCCGTAGTCGATGTCCAGCTCGTCATGGACCGCCACCACACGGTCGAGCGGCACCTTGTAGAACTCCCGCAGCGCGTTCACCGGCCCGCCCGACAGGTTCATGTACGACATCGGCTTCGCCAGGATCACCCGACGGTTCGCCGGACCCGGCGGCCCCACCCGCCCCTCGATGACCTGCGCCTGCGCCTTACCGGCCCGCTTGAACTTCCCGCCGATCCGCTCCGCGAGCAGGTCGGCCACCATGAACCCCACGTTGTGCCGGTTCATCGCGTACTCCGGCCCGGGATTACCGAGCCCCACGATCAGCCAGGGGCCGCCCGCGTCGGTCGTCACGTCCATCTCTCCTTGGATACGCGCCGACCGCCGCCCCCGATGGGAGCGGCGGCCGGCAAACGAAGTCTCCGGGGCGATCAGGCCTCGGTGCTCTCGCCCTCGGCGTCGGCCGGGGCCTCCTCCGCCTGAGCGGCCAGGACCTGGAGGACGACCGCGTCCTCGTCGATCGCCAGCGTGGTGCCCGAGGGCAGCGGGATGTCCTTGGCGAGGATGGAGGCACCGGCCTCCAGGCCCTCGATGGACACCGTGACGGACTCGGGGATGTGCGTGGCCTCGGCCTCGACCGTCAGCGTGCTCAGCACGTGCTCGAGCAGGTAGGCGCCCGGCGCAAGGTCGCCCTCGGTGTGGACGTAGACCTCGACGGTGACCTTCTCGCCGCGCTTCACGGTGAGCAGGTCGACGTGCTTGAGGTAGCCCTTCAGCGCGTCGCGCTGCACGGCCTTCGGGATCGCCAGCTCGGTGCGGCCCTCGATGTCGAGGGTGAGCAGGACGTTCGGGGTACGCAGGGCGAGCTGGAGCTCGTGGCCCGGCAGCGAGATGTGGACGGGCTCGGCACCGTGGCCGTAGACGACCGCGGGAACCTTGGCCTCGCGGCGGATGCGGCGGGAGGCGCCCTTGCCGAACTCGGTGCGGGTCTCGGCGGTGAGCTTTACCTCGGACATGCTTTTCACTCCTCGTACGGGTGCGAGACGGACAGGTCACCCGGCCACGAACGGCCTGCTACGAAGAGCGCGTCGATAACGGAGTACCGGCCCGTGAATGACACGGAAACGGCCTCCCTCGCCGAGCAACTCCGACAGAGTACTCGGCAGGGGAGGCCGCAGAAAAATCGATCATGCAGAAGCGATCCAGCAGCCGGGTCCTACTGCTCGTCGAACAGGCTCGTCACCGAACCGTCTTCGAACACCTCACGCACCGCACTCGCGATCGTCGGCGCGATCGACAGCACCTTGATCTTGTCCAGGTCGACACTCAGCTCACCCGGCGTCGGCAGCGTGTTCGTGAACACGAACTCACTCACCCGCGAGTTCTTCAGGCGATCGGCCGCGGGACCCGACAGCACACCGTGCGTCGCCGTCACGATGACATCCTCCGCACCGTGCGCGAACAACGCGTCCGCCGCCGCCACGATCGTCCCACCCGTGTCGATCATGTCGTCGACCAGCACACACACACGACCCTTGACCTCACCCACGACCTCGTGGACGGTCACCTGGTTCGCCACGTCCTTGTCACGCCGCTTGTGCACGATCGCCAGCGGCGCACCCAGACGGTCGCACCAACGGTCGGCCACCCGCACCCGGCCCGCGTCCGGCGACACGACCGTCAGCTTGCCCTTGTCCACCTTCGCGCCCACATAGTCCGCGAGCAGCGGCAACGCGAAGAGATGATCGACCGGACCGTCGAAGAAACCCTGGATCTGGTCCGTGTGCAGATCCACGGTGAGAATGCGGTCCGCACCCGCCGTCGCCATCAGGTCCGCGACCAGACGCGCCGAGATCGGTTCACGCCCACGGTGCTTCTTGTCCTGCCGCGCGTAACCGTAGAACGGCACGATCACGGTGATGGACCTGGCCGACGCACGCTTCAGCGCGTCGATCATGATCAACTGCTCCATGATCCACTGGTTGATCGGAGCCGTGTGGCTCTGGATCACAAAGCAGTCCGCGCCACGCGCCGACTCCTCGTAACGGACGTAGATCTCGCCGTTCGCGAAGTCGAAGGCCTTGGTCGGCACCACCTCGACCCCCAACTGCTGAGCGACCTCCTGGGCGAGCTCCGGGTGGGCGCGGCCGGAGAAGAACATCATCTTCTTCTTCCCGTTCTTCCCGCCGGTCGTCTTGGTCGCGGTCACAGCACTGTCTCCTCAGAGGTTTCTCAGCCGTGATCAGCCCTGAGAGGCCTGCTCAGCTGGGGGTGTGCGGGGTGTGCGCCTATCACGGTAGCCCGAGTCGGACGCGAGTGTTTCCGGTCAGCTTTCGTCGCCCGGCTCCCGAGAAGCCGCCTCGGCCGCCTTCGCCGACGCACTCCCCGGACGCTTACGAGCCACCCAGCCCTCGATATTCCGCTGCTGGCCACGGGCCACGGCCAACGAACCGGGCGGTACGTCCTTCGTGATCACCGACCCGGCCGCGGTGTACGCACCGTCCCCGACAGTGACAGGCGCCACAAACATGTTGTCCGAACCCGTCTTGCAGTGCGACCCGACAACGGTGTGATGCTTGTCCTGCCCGTCGTAGTTCACGAACACACTCGCGGCACCGATGTTCGTGAACTCACCGATCGTCGCGTCCCCGACATACGACAGATGCGGCACCTTCGTCCCGTCACCGATCGACGTGTTCTTCGTCTCGACGTACGTCCCGATCTTGGACTTCACGCCCAGGCGGGTGCCGGGACGCAGATACGCGTACGGCCCCACAGTCGCCTGAGCCCCCACCACGGCCCCGTCGGCCACCGTGTTGTCCACCCTCGCCCCGGCGCCCACCCAGGTGTCCTTCAGCCGCGAGTTGGGCCCCACCTCGGCACCCTCCGCGAGATGCGTGGACCCCTGAAGCAGCGTGTTCGGATGGACGATCGAGTCCTGCTCGAAGGTGACCGTCACATCGACCCACGTACTGGCCGGATCGATCACACTCACCCCCGCGAGCATCGCCTCCGTCAGCAGCCGGTCGTTCAGAATCCGCCGCGCCTGAGCCAGCTGCACCCGGTTGTTGATCCCGGCGATCTCCCGGTGGTCACCGGCCACACAGGCCCCCACCCGATGCCCGGCCTCACGCAGAATCCCCAGGACGTCGGTGAGGTACTCCTCGCCCTGACTGTTGTCCGTCCGCACCTTCCCCAGCGCGTCCGCGAGCAACTGCCCGTCGAACGCGAACACACCGGAGTTGATCTCACGGATCGCCCGCTGCGCCTCGGTCGCGTCCTTGTGCTCCACGATCGCCGTCACGGCCCCCGACGCCTCGTCCCGCACGATCCGCCCGTACCCCGTCGCGTCCGGCACCTCCGCCGTCAGCACGGTCACGGCGTTGCCGTCGCCGGAATGGGTCGCCGCGAGCGTGCGCAGGGTAGCCCCGGTGAGGAGCGGGGTGTCGCCGCAGACGACCACGACAGTCCCGTCCACGGTCCCGCCGAGCTCTTCGAGCCCCATGCGTACGGCGTGACCGGTGCCGTTCTGCTGCGCCTGGAAGGCGGTACGGATGCCGGTACGGATACCGGTGCCGGCCTCCGTCAGATGCGCGGTGACCTGCTCACGGGCGTGCCCCACGACGACGACCAGGTTCTCGGGGTCCAACTCGCCTGCGGCGGCGAGCACATGGCCCACCAGGGAACGGCCACAGAGCTCGTGCAGGACCTTGGGTGTGGCCGACTTCATACGGGTGCCCTCACCCGCTGCGAGTACGACGACGGCGGCGGGGCGATTGGCGCTCACGGGGTGTGCCCTTCGGCTGCGGAGGGGGGCGGGACGACATCCGCAGGATACCGGGGCGTTTCGTGGGGGACATGAGTAAGGGCCCTGACTGTGCTGTCAGGGCCCACTCTGGTAGGGCTCCCGGGGAAGGAATCGAACCCTCATTCAATGGACCAAAACCATTTGTCCTGCCATTAGACGACCCGGGATGGTTCGCCCTTTATGCCCGATTCTTGGAATCGGGCTTAGTTGCGGCACCTACTATGCCGTACCACCAGCCTTCGATGCGACGGTACAGCTCGGAGCTTTGCCGCACGGTGAGTGCGAGGCAGCCGCGGTAGTCGTCGCCCGTATTCTTGCGCACCGTCTTGGGGTTGTGGCGTTTCAGTACCGTCTTGCCGAACGCGCTGCCGTCGGCCTGAACCAGCTCTGCCCAGAACTTCTCGGCCGCTACTACATCGGCCGACTCGTGGATCATCACGTGGTACCTGATGAGTTCCCGTTCGACTCCAACGAGGTCGAGCCAGGCCAGGAAGAGGCTGATCACGTTGCGATCGCTGTTGACGAAGATGACCCGCTCACGCCGGGCGTAGGGCTTGTCCTTAGTGCCCTCGGCCCAGTACAGGGCGACGCCTGTGACGAACAGTTCACGGTCGGAGAGTTCACCGATAGTGGTGGCTGCCGCTTTCTTGGTCTGCTGCCGTTCCTCTTCTCGCCGCCGCAGCGTCGCTTCCCACCCCCGCTTGGCGATCGCCGACGCCTCCTCGCGGGACCGCGTCCGCTCCGGCTTCGGCAGATCCCGTACCCACAGGGAGATCGAACTCTTCGAGCACCCCAGCTCCACCTGGATCCGGTCATATGTCCAGCCCTGGAGTCGGAGTTCCCTTGCCCGGTGTCGTAGGTCGTCCTTCGCGTTCGGGCGCTTTGTCCAGTCCGGGGGCGGCTCGCCCTCCAGGAGGCGGTTGAGGATGTCGTTGTTGTGGACGCGAAGCTGGTCGCGGATCTGGCGGCGGCTCAGCCCCTCCCGCCGCAACGCCACCGCCCGCTCCCGCAGCGTCTCGAAGTCTGCGTACTTGCCACATGCATGTTCCATGGACAAACCCTCCCGGCGGAATCGTCGCTTCCGGGGTCGAACGGTGCGCGATTCAGCAGTTCGAGGGATTCTGGTGGGTTTCGCTTCTGTTCGATTGCGGACGCGGCGGCCGATGTGGTGTAGGCCAGTCGTTGAAACTCGCCGGAAAATCGGCCGCGCCCGAACGTAGGCTGGACGCATGACCAGTACGGGGGAAGACCACGCCGCGGCCTTGACCGGGCCCTGGTGGTGGACCAGGTGGCGCGGTGCGGTGCTTGATGTGGGGCTCGCGCTGGTGTCCGCCGGGGAGTGTGCGGGGGAGGGCGTCCGGTTCGCGCGGGAGGCGGGGATCCCGGTGTCCGCCGGGATCGTGTTCGGGCTTGTCGCCGGGTCGGTGTTGGTGTTGCGGCGGCGGTGGCCGATCGCTGTCGTGCTGGTGTCGATCGCTGTCGCGCCGGCCCAGATGGGCTATCTGATGGGCGTCGTCGGGCTGTACACGCTCGCAGCCTCCGAGCTGCCCCGGCGGATCATCGGGGCGCTGGCCGGCATGGCGATGGTGGGGACGCTCATCGTGACGTTCGTGCGGTCGCACCAGGACATGGCGGACGGGAGTCTGAAGATCGGGGACTGGCTGGTTCCCGTCGTCGCCATCACCACGTCGTTGGGTGTGACTGCGCCGCCGTTGCTGCTCGGGTTGTACGTGGGGGCGCGGCGGCGGTTGATGGAGAGTCTTCGGGAGCGGGCGGACAGTCTGGAGCGGGAGCTTCAGTTGCTGGCCGAGCGGGCCGAGGAGCGGGCGGAGTGGGCGCGGAACGAGGAGCGGACGCGTATCGCCCGTGAGATGCACGACGTGGTGGCGCATCGGGTGAGTCTGATGGTGGTGCATGCGGCGGCTCTGCAGGCGATCGCCCGGAAGGATCCTGAGAAGGCTGTGCGGAATGCCGCTCTTGTGGGGGACATGGGGCGGCAGGCGTTGACCGAGTTGCGGGAGATGCTCGGCGTGCTGCGGTCGGGGGAGGGGCTGGAGCGGCGGGTGCAGGGTGTGCCGTTGGCGGCGGTGGGGGTGGCGGCGGCGGTGGCCGCGTCTCGTGCCGCGTCGGGTGGTGAGGGTGTGGGGGACGGGCCGTGTCTGTCCGAGTTGGAGGAGTTGATCGGGCAGTCGGCGGCTGCGGGGATGGTGGTGGCGCTGTCGGTCGAGGGTGATGTTCGGTTGTACGGCGCGGAGGTGGAGCAGACGGCGTACCGGGTGGTGCAGGAGGCGTTGACGAACGTCCACAAGCATGCGGCGGGTGCGAAGACGCATGTACGGCTGGCGCATCGGGGTGACGAGATCGCGATGCAGGTGGAGAACGAGCCGCCGCCCGAGCCCGTGTCGGGCTCTTCGGTGCGGTTTCCGTCCGGGGGCAATGGTCTGCTCGGGATGAGGGAGCGGGTTGCCGCGTTGGGCGGGGTGTTCGTGTCCGGGCCGACGGAGGCCGGGGGGTTTCGGGTGTCGGCGGTCATCCCGACCCAGACCTAGTGGTTTGGCCTGGGGCGTTCCCGGTGTTGCCCTGCCGGGGTGGGTTCAGGGGGCTGTGAGGCGTATGGGTTCCAGGCCGGTGATCAGGGTGGCGAGGGCCTGGTCGAGGTCGGGGCCGAGGTACCAGTCTCCGGTGTGGTCGAGGGCGTAGACGCGGCCTGTCGTGTCGATGGCGAGGAGGGTCTGGGTCTCGGGTTCCTCGCCGAGGGGGCAGACCTCGGTGTCGAGGGCGCGGCCCAGGTCGGCGAGGGTGCGGGCCATGTGGAGGCCGTGCAGGGGGTCGAGGTGCAGGGCGGTGGGGGCGAGCTGGCGGCCGGGGCCGGGGGGTGTGATGTGCAGGCCGCCGAACTCGGCCCAGGCTTCGACGGCGGCGGGGAAGACGGCGTGGCGGTGTCCGGCGGGAGAGGCGTGGCCGCGTAGGGCGTCGGCCCAGATCTCGGCCTGTTTTATGTCCCAGCGGCCTGGCTGCCAGCCGGCGGCGCGCAGTGCGGCGTCGACGGCCACGGGGAAGCGGGTGGTTGAGGTGCGGTCGGTGTGCATCTGCCGTTCGATCGTCGAGGTCATGGACCGGCGCGGGTGCGGGCGCGTGCTCGGTACGGCGCCGTGGTGCGGTGGGGGGTTGGGGAGGGAGAGGGGTGGTGGCGTCAGTCGGTGGGGGCCGACGAGTCGACTATGCGGACGCCGAAGTGGGCGCTGAGTGCTGTGCAGGAGCGGCAGGGTGTGGCGAAGCTGCCGTGGAGGGGGTCGCCGTCCTCGCGGATGCGGCGGGTGGTGAGTTTGGCTTGTTTGAGTGCTCTGCGGGCTTCGCCGTTGGTCATGGGTTTGCGGGCGGCGCGTCGGCTGCGGCCTTCGTCGGCGAGGGTGATCTGCCGGGATATGAGGAGTGCCTCGGCGCAGCGGCCGGTGGATCGGTCGCGTTGGGTGCTGGCGAGGGTGTCCAGGAAGTCCTGGACGAGGGGGTGCAGGGCGGGTGGCTGGTCGGTGCGTGCGGCGGTGCCGGTGAGGGTGGCGCCGCGAACGGAGAGGGCGGCGGCGACGGTGGGGAGTATGCCGTCGCGGCGGTGGCGGAGGGTGGGGACGCGGGGCGTCTCGTTGGAGCTCCAGCCGACGCGTGGGTCGCCGCCGGGTCTGCCGGTCGTACCGGGCATTCCGGGCGTGGGTGGTTCCGTCGGGTTGTCTGTCGGCCGTCCTGTCGGCCTGCCCGTCTGAGTCCCTGTCTGTGTCGCGTTCATGATCGTCATCCCCTCCGGTGTCTCCCCCGTACAACGCTCCGGCGGAGACAGAGTGCCAAATGGCGTGCCTGGTGCGGTAGCTGGGGCGGTGTGACACGCCCGGGCTTCGTCGTACCGTCACGGCGGGGTGACGGCAGGTCACGGAAGCGGGGGGCCGTTGACCGGCGCCGGTGACCGGTGTCGGCGTACCGCATAGGCTGTCGGGCAGCCGCGATCCGCAGCGCCGTCCGGGTTGCTGTCCGCACTGATGTGCTGACAGGCGGGACGGGGGTGATGTGACGTGACGTGTTGTGACAGACGTACGGGTCGTACTGATGTACAGGCCTTTTTAAACGCCGCAGGGGGCAACCGCCATGACGACAGGTCGGCTCGGGCAGCGAGCCGTGCCGCCGAACGCGGCCTATGCCGGGCAGGTCGTGCACTTCCCGGATCCGGTACGGGCCACCCGGCACCCGAGAGGGGTGCGGGTCGACGAGCGCGGCTATCCCGACTTCTCGCTCTACGCGCGTGCGGTGGCGGAGATCGCCGAGCCGCCCGAGGGCTTCGGCGTCGACGAACTGCGGCTGACGGACTACGTGTCGGCGAACGCGGCGCTCGCCGCGTCCGGGCACGAGCTGTGGGACACGGTTCCGGCGGTGGCGACGCCGCACGGCTGGACCTGGCACCACGTACCCGGCGGGCGGCGGCTGGAGCTGGTGCCGGTCGAGGTGAAGGCGCTGCTGCGGCATCACGGCGGGATCGCGACGTCCGGCGTCGACCAGCACAAGCGCGGTACGCGGCCCCTGCAGGAGACGCGGCCCGCGCACTTCGCGCTGCCGAAGTCGGCGGTGGCGGTGACCGAGTTGCAGGTGCAGGGCGTCGAGGAGGACCTCGGCTACCGACTGCCGGGGGCGTACCGGTCGTTCCTGAAGGCGGCGGGCGGGTGTGCGCCGGTGGGTGCGGCGCTCGATGCCGAGCTGGGACTGCTGGTGGACCAGCCGTTCTTCACGGTGCGGGACGAGGCGGCGGTCAACGACCTCGTGTACGTCAACAAGTGTCTGCGTGATCATCTGACGAAGGACTATCTGTGCGTCGGGTTCGTGCAGGGTGGTCTGCTGGCCGTGCGGGTGAAGGGTGAGCGGCTCGGTTCGGTGTGGTTCTGCGCGTACGACGATGCGCGGGATGTCGATCCGACGTGGCCGCCGGCCGACCGGGTGGAGCGGCTGCTGCTGCCGTGCGGTGACGACTTCGACCAGTTCCTGTCTCGGCTCGCGGGTAATCCGCCGGAGCTGGAGACGGTGGCGAACCTGATGGTGGACGGCGGTTTCGCGCGTGCGGTTCCGGTGCCGACGCAGGTGACTTCGGCGTCCGCGGTGTCTTCGGTGGGGGAGTGACTGACCGATGGTGACTTTCGCGCAGGCGCAGGAGCACGCCGAGGAATGGGTCAACGGGGATGTGCCGTCGTATCAGCACCGGGAGGTGCGGGTACGGGAGTTCGAGCTCGGGTTCGTGGTGTGGGCGGAGGACCGCGCTGAGGGTCCGCGTTCGGACGGGGGCGCGCAGCGGCTGGTCCTGGCCCGGGACAGCGGCGAGGCCACGCTGTGGCCCGCCCTGCCGGTCGGTGAGGTGATCCGCCGGTACGAGGAGGAGTACGGCCGTGCGGCCTCGGTCGAGGACGCGGTACCGGCGCCTCCGGCGCGGGTCGACCTGAACCAGACGTCGTTCCTGCTGACGCCGCCGGAGTGGTTGCAGGAGGCGGCGGACAGGCTGGGGATCCAGCCTGATCAGCGGTCGGGTTCGGGGTCCGGGCCGGGTTCCGGTGTGGGTACGGGTGCGGGTGCGGGTGTCTCCGGCGGTGGGGCGGCGTCGGTTGCTGCGGCCTCCTCGGCCGGGGGGCCGGTGGACGCGGTGCCGCCGGGGGCCACGCCCTGGACCGGGACCGACACGACCAGTGTCGACGCGGGGGAGGACCGTTCCGTGCCCCTGCCGGCGACCGTGTTCTCGCCGCCGCTCGGCGACGAGGACCGCGACGCCTTCAACGGAGCCGCGGCGGCTTCAGGGCCTGCCGCGACCGCGGGGTACGGGTATCCACAGGGGGCCGGTGCGCCTTCGTACGGTTACCCGCAGGGGGCGCCCGGTGCGCCCACCCCTCCGGCGCGGGCGCTCGCGCCCAACGCCGGTGAGATCGCCGACGCGGCGACCAGCAAGGCCCCGCCGCCACGCGGTGCCCGGGTCGCGAGCACCCCGCCTCCGCCGGGCGCCCCCGGAACTCCGGGCGCCCGTCCGGGAGTTGCGCCTCCTGGGCCGCCGGGACCCGGCCCCGCCGGTGGCTACGTGCCCACGCAGTTCGTGTCGGCCCTCGACGCCGAACGGCCTGACGGGGCTGACGGGGCAGAGGGCGTCGGCGGTCCGGGTCAGGGTCCGGCCGGCGGACCGAATCGGCCGGGCGCGCCCTCTGGGGGCGTTCATCAGGCCGCGACGATGTTCTCCGGGCCTGGTGGCCCCGGCGGGGCCGGTGCGCCCCAGCCTCCGGCGGCTCCCGGGGCTCCGGGTGTGGGTCAGGCTCCGGGCGCGGGCGGGGGGCAGGCGCCGGGTGCCCCCGGTGGGTCGGCCGGGTCCGGTCGGCTCGGGGTGTCCGGTGCTCCTCGGCCTCCGGGTGCGCCGAACCCGCCCGGCGCTCCGTTGCCTCCGGGTCCGCCTGGCGCTCCTGGGAATCCTGGGGCTGCCCAGCCGGCGGGCGCTCCGTTGCCGCCCGGTCCGCCCGGCGCTCCGGGTGCACCTGGTGCCTCGAACCGTCCTGGCGTTCCGCACTCACCCGGGGGTACTCCTCCCGGCGGTGTCCATCAGGCGGCGACCATGTTCGCCGACCCTCAGGGCGGCGCCGCCAACGTGCCCCGGCCGCCGGGTGCTCCTGGGAATCCCGGGGCTGCCCAGCCTCCGGGTGCGCAGGGTGTGCCGGGCGTCCCGCCTGCTCCTGGTGCTCCCCAGCCTCCCGGCGTTCCTGGGGCCCCGGGTGCCGTGCACCATGCCGAGACCGTGCTGGCCGGTCCCCCGGTCGCCGGGCCCGGTATGCCCCCGCCGCCCCCGGCCGTCGGTGTACCCGGTCCTCCCGGTCCTCCCGGCTCCCCTAACGCACCGGGGTTCCCCGGCGCTCCGGGCGCTGCCGGTGCCTCTGGCGCTCCCGGGTTTCCCGGCAGCCCGGGTGCGCAGGGCGTTCCCGGTGGCCCCGGTGCTCCGGGTGGCCATGGCATGCCTGGCGGGCCGGGTGCTCCGGGTGGCCATGGCATGCCTGGCGGGCCGGGTGCTCCTGGTTTCGCCGGCGGCCCGGGTGCGCCAGGTGCTCCGGGCGTACCGCCTGCTCCTGGTGCTCCCCAGCCTCCCGGTGCTCCGGGTGGCCACGGCATGCCTGGCGGGCCAGGTGCCCCCGGTTTCGCCGGTGCCCAGGGCGCGCCCGGCGGGCAGGGTGCCCCCGGTGCTCCGGGCGGCTACCCCACCCCGGGCGCGCAAGGTGCTCCTGGGGCGCCGGGTGCTCCTGGTTTCCCTGGCGGATCCGGTTTCCCCGGTACGTCCGGTGCTCCGGGTTTCCCGGGCGCGCCCCCCAGTGGTCCGCAGCCCCCTGTGTCCCCCGGTGCGATGCCTCCGCACCCCGGGGGGCGTATGCCCGCGCCGGGTGGTCAGCCTGTGCACGGTATGACGGCGCCCGGTTTCGCGGGGCACCCCCAGTCGGCGTCCGCCGAAGGGTTTCCGCCGCCGCCCGCGCCGAACCTCGCTGCCCCTCCCGGCCCTCAGCCCCCCTCGTACGGCTACCCGCCGCCCGGGCAGCCCACGGTCGGTCCCGGCTACCAGGCCGTGCTCCGCTACCGGGCGCCCGACGGGTCCGAGCAGCAGGTGATCCGGCGGTCCGCGCCGGGGACGCCGCATCCGGAGTGGCAGATCTTCCACGAGCTGCGGGCGATGAGTATCCCGCAGGATCAGGTTCTCGAACTGCACACCGAGTTGGAGAGCTGTGAGCTGCCGGGTGCCTACTGCGCGCGCATGATCCGCGAGCAGTGGCCGAACGCCCGCATCACCAGCATCGCTCCCTACGGCACCGATCACGCGAGCCGCCAGCAGGGCATGGCCCAACTCCTCGCGCACCAGGGTGAGTTGCACCAGGTGGCGGATGGTCCGGCGCGACCGGGGCCGGTGCGTGCGCCGCTTCCGCCCGTGCAGCCCGCGCCGCCGATCCACCCGGAGGGGGTCGCGCAGGAGCTGGCCGGCGCGTTCGGGCCGGGCGTGTTCCGGTTCGACCAGGCGGCGGTGTCGCGGCAGGGGGTGCCGCCGATCGTGGCGCACACACTGGTCGTCGCCGGGCTGCCCGCCGACATGGGGCCGTTCTTCTGGGCTCAGGCCCAGCCGGGGCGGCCGGTGCCGACACTCGCCGAGCTGGCGCAGGAGCGTGGGGTGCGGCCGGCGTCGGACGCCGGGTCGTATCTCGTGATGGGCACTGACTTCGGCAAGGCGATCTGCGTGCAGTACGGGACGGCGAACATCGTCGCGGTGCCCGTGGAGGCGGGGCCGGGCGGAGCGCCCGTACCGCCGCAGTTCGTGAACACGGGGCTGCCCGAGTTCGCGCGCTGTCTCGCGCTGCTCGGCCGTATGTGGCGGCTGCGCTACGGCCTCAACCAGGAGCAGGCGGGCCGCTGGACCGTCGACTTCCAGGTTCAGCTCGCCTCCCTCGACCCGGCGGCGCTCGGCTCGCCGGAGAGCTGGTGGTCGGTGCTGCTGGAGCAGATGTGGGACGGATTGCTCTAGCCGGCCGACCGGCCGTTTCGACGAAGGGGGGTGGGTGACCGTACGGTCACCCACCCCCCTTCGTGTGCCGAGCGTGTCCTGGCCCGGAGTGTCGCGTTAGGCACATTTCACCCCAATCCATCAAGATGTGCGCGAAATCATTACGTCGTACGCGGAGAGGGGTCGCAGGATGAGCGGCGCAGCGATGTCGCACGGATTCGTGGCCGGATTCGGGGCCGGACGGGGGCGTGGCTACCGGCCCGATCAGGTCGACGCGTACGCCGCCGCGCTCTCCGCGGAGCGGGACGCCGCCTGGGAGCGGGCCGCGCGGCTGACCGTGCTCGCCCGGGAGATGGCCGCGGAGTCTGAGCGGCTGCGGCAGGTCGTGGCGGCACTGGCGCCGCAGACGTACGACACCCTCGGTGAACGCGCCCGGCGGCTCTTCGAGTTGGGCGTCGAGGAGGCCGGCGCCGTACGGGAGCGGGGGCGGAGCGAGGCGCGGCAGCTGGTCGCGGAGGCCGAGGCCCGCGCCGACGCCCTGCTGGAGGCCGCGGGTGCCGCCGCCGAGGCCGTACGGACCGAGGCCGAGGAACGTGCCAGGCACCGGCTGCTAGCCGCCCGCGCCGAGGCCGACGAGATCCGGATCGGCGCCCGGCGGGAGGTCAAGGAGGGCCGGGGGGAGGCGCTGGCCGCGCTGCGCGAGATGCGGCTGCGGACCTCGGGGCTGCTCGCCGAGCAGGAGAAGGAGTACGCCGAACGGTGGGCCGAGGCGGAACGGCTCGCCGCCGAGCGTGAAGTCGCCCTGGAGACGCGGAACACGGAACGGATGGCGGCTGCCGAGGCCGCGCTGTCCGAGGCGGAGCGGGCCTTCGCGGAGGCCGAGGGGTCGGTCGGGCGTACCGAGGACGACGCCCGGATCCGTGCCGCGGAGATCCTCGCCGAGGCCCGTGTCCAGGAGGACCGTGTCGCCCGCGAGACGGAGCGCGTGCTGCGGGAACACGGGCAGGAGTGGGACGACGTACAGGCCCACATGGATCACGTACGCAGCAGCCTGACCACGCTCACGGGGCGGGCGGCGGCGGAGTAGCGGGCGACCGAAGTTCTGAAGTATGGCCAATGAGCCACCTGTGAGACCGGCTTGCGCCATGATGTACGCACTCGTGGTGGTGTGGGGGACGCAAGGGGGATGCCACATGAGTGTCGAACCGGTGCCACCCGTGCGGGTGTTCGTTTCGTACGCGCATGACAACAAGCAACATGTGGCGCAGGTCAGGGAGTTCTGGCAGTTGCTCCGCTCGTGCGGGATCGACGCCGGGCTGGATCTGCCCGCGGACGAGAGCCGCCAGGACTGGGCCCTGTGGATGCTGCGCGGTATCCGCGACAGCCGGTACGTGATCGTCGTCGCCTCGCCGGAGTACCGGCGCAGGGCGGACGGGGACGCCCCGGCCGGTGTGGGGATGGGCGTGCAGTGGGAGGCGCGGCTGCTGCGGAACATGCTGTACGAGGATCACGCTGCCGCCCTCGACCGGATCATCCCCGTTGTCCTGCCCGGGGGTTCACCCGACGACCTGCCCATGTGGCTGGGCCGGTGGACGGACACCTTCTACCGGCTCGACGACCTCACCGGCGCGGGAGCGGAGCGGCTGCTGCGGAAGCTGACGGGGCAACCGTACGAGGCGGAGCGGGAGATTGCGGTGAGTGCAGGGGGTGGATCGCCTGCCGTGGGTGCCGTGGGTGCCGTGGGTGCCGTAGGCGTCGTGGGGGAAGGGCGGGGCGTGGTGCCTTCTGTCCCGGCTTCGCCGGAGTTCGTGTTCCCGGATGCCAAGGTGCTGCTGGACAGCCTCGTCGCCTGCGAGGGTCTCCACCGGCTCGGCGACCGGCACGAGTTACTGGGTCTGATGGGCGAGAACCTGGGCCTCGGGCACCCGTTCTCCGTTGCGGAGAGCGCCGATGCCCGGACGCACCTGCGCTCACTCGTCCGCCGTGTCGAGCGCACCGCCCTGCTGCGGGATGCCGTGCTCAAGGCCCTGTATCTCGCCCTGGTGGAGATCGCGCCGGACGACAGCGGCACGCGCGGCGTGCGGGAACTGCTCGTCGTCCATGGTCTGGCCCTCGGGGAGGAGTGAGTGTTCGACGCTCTGCGTCGGCGTGGTCTCGGCCGACAGGCCCGGGACGAGGCCGACCCGCCGGTGGCGCCCTCCCGGCAGTACCAGTACGGGGTCCCGCGACAGAACCAGGAGAACCTGCAGGACAAACAGCAGGAGTATCGGCAGGAGAACCAGCTGCTGACGAAGATCCTGCTCGGCGTCGAGAGGCTGTCAACGCCTGAGGCACGCGTTGAACTGCTTGGCGACGCCCGAGACGAGCTCATCGAAGAGACTCCATACTCCACGACCGCCCGGAAACATCTGCGGTCCATCGTCGTGACTGCCCGGAGCATGGAAGGCGCGTTGGAGTCGCTGCGGGACACGCTCAAGGACATCGAGCCGGGTGACCTCGGCACCGTCTGGTTCGACCTCGTGGTCACCGTGCTCACCGTGGACGGCCCGCTGTCTCGTCGTCAGATGATCGACCTCATCAGTGAACTGCGTTGCTGTACACCGGAGTTCGGCGGACGGGTGGTGGCCCAGTACCTGTCCGAGCGGCGCCGTCAACATCGGCCGCTGGGCGACGGCGCCGTCACCCTGCCGAGGGTGCTTCACGAACTCTTCGACGCATGGCGGCCCGCCGCCGCCCCAGGCAGCCCACGAGCCGACCTGCTGGACTTCCTTCAGCTGATGCTCGCGGAGGCCGGCGGCCCGGCGGCGAAGAGCAGCCTGGTCGACGTTTTGGTTCGGATCCTCGGTCCGGACCGGGCCCGCCTTCGCCCGGCTGGCGACGAGTCACAGCTCCAGACCATCATCCAGATACGGGTCGAGGAGAAGGACCCGCCGGACCTCCCCTTCCGTCGGCGTCGCTACTTGTTGCGCGGCTTCCACTACGTGCGCACCGGCGACGACCCGCTCGTCCTCCAGGGCACACGGGCTGGGCCCGGACTGTTCACCGGCGATGAACTCGACCGCCGGGGACATGAGTTCGTGGCCGGCTGGACTGAACCCTGGTTCGCGGCCCGGGGCGGGAGCAAGCGGGTGGAGTTCCTGCTGCCGCACTCGCTGCTCGGGTACCCCGCCGACGCCTGGTCGACCTCGCCCAGGGCGCAGGTCGGTTTCAACGCCCAGGTCGTCGTCCGGTCTCTGCTCCGCTACGGGGAAGGCGCGGTCCACGACGACTGGATCCTCCGCTGGAAGGCGCTCGACCGGGGCTGCCCTCCTGGAGACGCGCTGGAGCGCATCGGCTGGATGGGCGTCGGCGCCGGGACGGGCCCGTCGGGCGGCGAGAACTCACCCGATCCGCAGTTCAGTTGGCCCGACGGCAAGTATCCGCCCCTGCAGCTGTCGGCTCTCGCGGACATCGAGGACTGGCTGCTGGACAACGCCGACATGGCCTGTGTGGGCCTGGTCGCCCCCTACGGCGACCAGGATCCACTCCTCCAGGAGGCGGTGCGCGAAGCCCTGGTGGCGTACGGCATCCCCGCCATGGTGTGGCGCCGGGACCCGGGCGATCCCGCTCAGTTGCTCGACGCGCTGCGCCAGACAGCGCCGCCCGCCCTGCTGGCCGACCTGCCGCACAGCGTGCACCAGGCCCGCAGACGCAACCGGTACGACGAGACGGACGTACGCCGTCAGGTCACCCTGCTGTGGGACGACCCGAACTGTGTCGACAGCGACCAGGACCACCAGATGTCCGGCACCCACGGGGCCGGCGAAGGAGCGCCATGACACAGCGGCCGGACAGCCAGGACTGGTGGGTCTACCAGGGCGTCGGCACCCCGCACGACGGTATCCGTCGACTGCCCGCGGCGCCTCCCTGGCGGGCCTTCCGCTACGGCGGTGCCGACCCCGGCAGTCTGCCCGAGCCGCCGACGCAACCGGACAGGGACACCGTACGGCGCCACCTCGGCCGGGCCGGGCAGGGAGCGGCGTACCAGGCGGACGACAAGGAGATCCACCTCGTCAACCTCGCCCTGCACCTGCGCCGTCCGCTCCTGCTCACCGGCAAGCCGGGCACCGGGAAGTCCACCCTCGCCTACGCCGTCGCACACGAGCTGAAACTCGGCCCGGTCCTGCGCTGGGCCGTCACCAGCCGCTCCACCCTCAAGGACGGCCTGTACGAGTACGACGCCGTCGGCCGGCTGTACGACGCCGGCCTGCGCAACGCGGGCGCCCTCGCGGGCCGCGACGCCCCGGTCCAGGAACCGCCGGACATCGGCAAGTACCTGTGGCTCGGCCCGCTGGGAACGGCGCTCTTGCCCTGGGCACGCCCCCGGGTCCTGCTCATCGACGAGATCGACAAGGGTGACATGGACTTCCCCAACGATCTGCTGAACGTCTTCGAGGAGGGCGAGTTCGTCATCCCCGAACTGGCCCGGATGGGACCGGGCCGACAGCTGGTGAAGACGGCCGACCGCGAGGGCCGCGACGTCGACGGGGGTGAAGTGGCCTGCGCGGAGTTCCCGTTGGTGGTGCTGACCAGTAACGAGGAGCGCGAGTTCCCGATGGCCTTCCTGCGGCGCTGCATCCGCCTGGAGATCGGCGCGGCGGACGGGGAGCGGCTGGCCGGCATCGTCGCCGCGCACCTCGGTCGGCTGGAAGCCCCGGGTGAGGCAGAGGAACGGGACGGGGAAGGGGTAAGTCCGGGAGGTCCGGGCTCCGATGCTTCCGGACGTGCGGCGGCGACCCGGGCCCGGCTCATCTCCGAGTTCCTCACCAGGCAACGGGAGTTGGGGCCGCTGGCCAACGACCAGCTACTGAACGCGCTGTTGATGGCGGAACGGGGCCTGGGGGACGGGGAGGTCGGCCAGAGCCTGGTGCGCGACCACCTGATGCGCCCCCTGGACCAGGGCTGAGGGGCTGCCGTGCCGAGGTACAAGGCGCGAGGGTTCGCGGGCGGCGCGGCGCGGGGTGTGCCGGGGACGGGCGGGGGACCGGGACCGGGACCGGGCGCCTTACCCCAGGCGGGGGAGGCCGTGCCGGGCGGCGGCTCGCGGGCGGGGGGCGCCGACGGTGTCCTGCGGGAGGAACTCGGCCGACTGCTCGCCGCCGGGACTTGGGGACCGGACGGCGGCTCGGACCCGGGTGCGGGACCCGGAGCGGGCGCCGCACCGGACGTAATGGACGCCTGCGACGTGCTCGACGTGCTGTGGATCGCCCGGCTCAGCGGCCTCACCGCGGAGGACCGGTCGCCCGTGTCGTCTGTGTCACCCGCGTCGCTTATGGGACCGGGCCAGGATTCCACGACGGCCGCCGCTCCACTCCCATCGGCCTCGCCCGCCTCCCCCGGCTCTTCCACGGCGCCGACCTCGCCGAACCCGGAGCGGACTCCTGCCTCCGGCCGGGAGGGCGTCGCCCCGCAACTCCCCGCCGCCCGGCTTCACTTGCCCGGCGGGCCGCGCGGTGTCCCGTCCGCACCCGGCGGCGCCTACGCCATCCGCGTCGCCCAACCGGCCGCACTCCCCGACGTACTGTCCCTGACCCGCGCACTGCGCCCGCTGCGCCAGACGGTCCCCTCGGCCCATGTCCGCACCCTCGACGTCCCAGCCACCGCAGCCGCCTCCGGCGACACGGGACTGCTGCTGCCGGTGCTGCGCCCGGCCACCGAACGCCGCTTCTCTGTAGACCTGTTGGTCGACGTGGGCACGACGATGACCGTCTGGCACCGGCTCGCCGGCGAACTGCGCACCCTGCTCGAACGGCACGGCACCTTCGCCGACGTACGCGCCTGGGCGCTGCACACGGACGGTCCGGAGCCGAGGCTGGCACCCTTCCGGCGCGGCCCGCAGGCACCGGCCCCCACCCGACGCTGGGGTGAGGTTCTGTACGACCCCACCGGACGCCGGGTCGTGCTGGTCCTGACGGACGGTGTCGGCCCGTCCTGGTACGGCGCCGAACTGCCCAGGATGCTGGCCCGCTGGTCCGGGCAACGTCCCGTGGCCGCGCTTCAGGTCCTGCCGAGCCGGCTGTGGCACCGTACGGCGCTGCGTACGGCGGTCGTCCGGGCCCGGGGAGCGGCGGCGCCCCGTGCGACGATCGAGGCGGTCTCGTCCGCTCCGCTGCCCGGGATCGCGCGGGGCCGAGCGGGTACGGCCGACCGGGCCCGGGTCGACTGGCTGCCGGTACTGGAGGTTTCGGAGCCGTGGCTCAGCCCGTGGGCCCGGCTGGTCTCCGGCCGCACGAGCGACTGGACGCCCCTGCGAGCTGCCGCGCTGACGGTCGTGGACCGCCCGGCACGCGCCACTCCGGCCGACGAGCCCGACACCCCGGCCGGGTGGATCGAACGGTTCGAGGTGGGCTACTCCCCGGACGCCTTCCGCCTCCTGCGCCTGCTCTCCGCCGCCCCGCTCAGCCTGCCGGTGATGCGCCTGGTCCAGCGCGCCCTGCTTCCCGCGTCCACCCCGATGCACCTCGCGGAGCTCTTCCTCTCCGGGCTCCTGGTCCGTCGTACCCCCGTGGAACCGGGTGAGGACCCCGACTCGGTGGTGTACGACTTCCGGGACGGCGTACGGGACGCGCTGCTGGCCCGGATGACCCGCACGGAGTCCCGGCGGGTGCTGCGGCAGGTGACCGACGGCGTGAGCGAGCGGGTGGCGGCGACCCTGGGAGGCGTGACCGACTTCGCCGCGCTGATGGCAGCGGCGGAGAACGGGGCTGGGGCCGCGGTACTGGACGGTCTCGAACTCCCCGAGGACAGCCGGGCGTTCGCCGAGGTCGCGCTGGCGGTCATCGGTGGGGCGGGGGGTGACTACCAGTGGCTGGTGGACCGGTTGGCGGGGGGCGTGGCGGCGGTCGGGAGTACGGGCGCTGCCGGCGCAGAGGCGGAGGCGGAGACACGGTCGGACACAGGGGCAGAGACCGAGACCGAGACCGAGGCTGAGACTGATACAGAGGCGGATGAGTACGAGGAGCGGGGGACGGTCGGGGCCCGCCTCGCGGTCAGGCTGGGGCGGGGCCTGGGACGGTTCTCCGGCAGGCGGCGGGGTGTGCGGCCTGCGGAAGCCGGGGCCGGCGACGGCCCGGAGCACGCGCGGGCGGAAGTCCCGGCGCTGCCCTGGGCCGGCCCGGCACCGGCGTCGTACATCCCCCCTGCGGAAGCCGCCGATGTCCTGGCGGTGCTGCGCAGGGGCGCACCCTCGACCGGCGTGAGCTATCCGGTCGACAGCGTGGCGGAGTGTGTGATCGAAGGAGCTCCCGGTGCGGGCAAGACGACGCTGGCCCTCCACTGTGTGCGGGAGCTACAGGGCTCGGCGGGGTTCACCTCCGTCCACTGGATCCGGGTCGGCACCGGGGCGGACTTCGAAGCCGATCTCACCGCGCTCGCAACCGAGTTGGGGATCCCCGACGAGGGCGATGCGCCTGCCCGCATGAACGGCCTCACCCGGTATCTGCGCGAGCACCCCGGCTGGCTGCTGATCTACGACGGAGTCACCTCCGGGTTCTCCCCGCACTGGTTGCCGCCGGAGGGCTACGGCAGCCTGCTGGTGACCGCCGACACGGACGCGTCCTGGCCCTGGCCCGACAGCATGTTCTGGCGCATGCACGAGCGGGTGCGGATGAGCGAGTTGAGCTTCCTCGACGTCCTGAACCACCTGCACAGCACACTCGCCGACGAGCGCGGAGAACTGTGGGTGTGGGATGACGAGTTGGCCGATCTGGCCGTGGTGACAGGGAGGCACCCGCGCGAGCTCGTCCTGTCCGTGGCGGCCGTCAAGGACGCTCGTCGGCCCGTCCATGTCCATGTCGAGCAGGTGCTGGCGAAGCGACTGGAAGACGCGGGGGGCGCCGGGTTCAGGGACTCCCTCGTCTGGCTCGCACGTGACGGCGTCTTCGTCGGTACCGGGGTGGTCGCGTGGCCCGGGGCGGTGCTGACCACGGTGATCGAGGACCTGCCGGGTGCCGTCGAGGTTCACTGGCAGGGCCGTTCGCACATGCCGGTGTTCCGATGGGACCGAGCCGGCGGAATTTCCCAGCTGACCCTGCTGAGGGTGCCGGGGCTGATGCCCGCACACTCCGATCTCTCCCGCGAGGACGAGAACGCCGACCTCGTCGCGGCGTGGTACGCCCCGGCGGAGAGCACCCGGGAGGCACCGCTGATCCGGCTGCGGCCCGGCTCCGCGCCGGTGACCAGCCTGCCCACCGGTACCGCGCTGATCGACACCGCCGGACGGCCCCGCGCCCTGACGGCGGCCCCGGACTCGGACTCGACCGATGGTTCGGCCGGGACCATCGAGGTCACACCGGGACTGCTGGCGGACCTCGCTGCCGGCGTCCGCGCCCGTGACCGTATGCCGGTGGCGCCGCAGCCCACGCGCGAGGCCCCGCAGCCGCCGTACTTCTATCTCAGCTGCGTTCACGGAGCGGGCGGCGGCGGCAGCGAAAGGCGCTTCTTCCGCGATCTGACCGCCGAGATCTCCCGTCTGACCCCAGCCCTGGTCTCCGGTACGGGCTTCTTCGCGGAGGAGGAGCTGCGTGGCGACGAGAACCGGCAGGAGCGGACGAAACTCGCCCTCGCCAGCGCCCGGGTCTTCGTGCCGCTCTACTCACGCCAGTATTTCGCGAGCCAGTGGTGCGGCAGGGAGTGGGACGCCTTCAGCCGCCGCCGGCAGTTCGCGTCGGAGAGCGAGGGTGTCTCCACGATCGTGCCCGTCCTCTGGGCCGGCACAGACGAGTGGCGACGGCCCCTCGCCACCCGCTCGGTCCCCTACATCGACCCCCGGTTCGGCGGCAGATACCCGGCGGAGGGCCTGGCCAGGCTGATGGACGAAGGGAACCGGTCCGAGTACTGGCAAGTGGTGCGCAGGATCGCGCGTGCCGTCGTCAACGCGGCCGAGTCGACCAGCCTGAGCCCCTGTGACCTCAGCCTGTTCGAGGACCTGAAAAACGCCTTCGACGACTCCGGCTGGTGGGACTGAGGCCCCGCTCCGCCCGTTCCCCTACTGGTCCCCCACTGCTCCCTTACTGGTCCCTCTCCAGTACCGGAAACCTTCGCGGCGCCAGCACCAGCAGCACCACGAACGCCAGTGCCGCCGCGCCCGCCGCGCCGAAGTACACCGAGTGCACCGCGTCCGCGATCGCCCGCCGGGTCGCCTCCGGGGCGACGCTCGCGCCCAGGGCCCGGGTCACCGAGTCCAGGTCGCCCGCGCCGCCCAGCCGGGACGCCAGTACTCCGTTGGCCACCGCGCCGAACAGGGCCGCGCCGATCGTCTGGCCGCTCTGGCGGCAGAAGAGCACCGAAGCCGTCGTCGTGCCGCGCTCCGACCAGCCGACCGTCGACTGGACGCCCACTATCAGCGGGAGTTGGAAGAGACCGAGAGCGCCGCCGAGCAGCAGCATCAGCAGCGTGGGCTGCCAGGGCGAGCCCGGGTAGGGCAGGAAAGGGAACGCCAGCAGGATCAGTGTCGCCGTGCCGATGCCGAGCATCGCCGTGTTGCGGAAGCCGATCCTGCGGTACACGTGCTGGCTCAGCGCCGCCGACACCGGCCAGCTCAACGTCCATACGGACAGCACGAATCCGGCGGCGATCGGGGTCAGGCCCAGCACCGACTGGGCGTACGTCGGCAGGAACACCGTCGGGGCCACCATCAGGAGGCCCAGCGCGCCCAGCGCCAGGTTGACCGCCGCGATCGTGGGGCGCCGCCACACCCACCCGGGGATGATCGGGTCCGCCGCGCGGCGTTCGATCACGACGACGAGCAGCACGAGCGCAAGTCCCGTACCGAAGAAGGCGGTTGACGGCCACGACAGCCAGGGCCAGGCCACGCCGCCCTGGACGAGGGCGGTCAGGAGTACGCCGCCGCACGCGAACACCGCCAGTGCGCCGGCCCAGTCGATACGCGGACGGGCGCCGGAGGTGTCGCGCTGTGGTTCGTGGAGGTGGCGGGCCAGGAGCCACATCGCCACCGCGCCGACGGGGAGGTTGACGAGGAAGATCCAGCGCCAGTCGGCGTAGGCCGCCAGGATCCCGCCCACCGCGGGGCCCGCCACCGCAGAGGTCGCCCACACCGTCGACAACTTGGCCTGGATCTTGGGGCGTTGCTCCAGAGGGTAGAGGTCGGCGGCCAGCGTCTGGACCGTGCCCTGGAGGGCGCCGCCGCCGAGGCCCTGGATGATCCGGAACGCGATCAGCGCGCCCATGTTCCAGGCCAGCGCGCAGAGCAGTGAGCCGGCGAGGAACAGGGCGCAGCCCGCTATCAGGACCGGTTTGCGGCCGAAGGTGTCGGAGAGTTTGCCGTACACGGGGAGGGTGACCGTGACGGCCAGCAGATAGCCCGAGAACAGCCAGGAGAAGACGGAGAAGCCGCCGAGGTCGCCGACGATCTGCGGTACGGCGGTGGACACGATGGTGGAGTCGAGCGCGGCCAGCGCCATGGCGAGCATCAGGGCGGCGACGACGGCCCCTCGCTTCTCGGTTCCGGTGCGCCGCGCGGTGTCGCGTATCGCGGGTCTCGTACGGCGGCCACTGCCCACCCGGTTTCCTTTCCCCCTGCATCTATCTGCCGACGACCACTCTGCCACTTGACCCTCACGCGCCGGGAGGGTGGAGGCGACCCCGAGATCAGCTCCACCGACGGGTGGACTGCCCCTAGGGGTACCTCCTTACTACGGCTCGGGGAGGGTTCGTACCGACGGAGGACGAGACGGGACCCCGGCCGTCCTTAATCTGGCTTTACGCCGCCGGGGACGGCGTTCCTGAACTTCGGGGGTGGGGTTTTCCCCCGCAGAAGACTGGGCCGGGCACCAGAGACCCGGCCCCCGTCCGACCAGCAGACTCATAGCCATACCGCAGGGCAACGCATCCACATCAGAATCCGCATCGGCGGGATTCAGTGCGCTTCGGCACTGACCGACTTAGGAGACATACCGTGACATCGGCTGTGACAATCACCAGGCACGGGGGCACTGGAGGGCGTACGGCCGTTGCCGCACGGGCGCGGCAGGTCGTGAAGGCGTACGGGTCCGGTGAGACCCGCGTCGTCGCCCTGGACCAGGTCGACGTGGACATCGCGCGGGGACAGTTCACCGCGATCATGGGCCCCTCGGGCTCCGGCAAGTCGACCCTCATGCACTGCCTCGCCGGTCTCGACACCGTGACGTCCGGGCAGATCTACCTCGACGACACCGAGATCACCGGGCTCAAGGACAAGAAGCTGACGCAACTGCGCCGGGACCGGATCGGGTTCATCTTCCAGGCGTTCAACCTGCTGCCGACGCTCAGCGCGCTGGAGAACATCACGCTCCCCATGGACATCGCGGGCCGCAAGCCGGACAAGGGCTGGCTGGCCCAGGTCGTCGAGACCGTGGGGCTGAAGGACCGGCTCAAGCACCGACCGAACCAGCTCTCCGGCGGTCAGCAGCAACGCGTGGCCGTGGCAAGGGCGTTGGCGGCACGCCCCGAGATCATCTTCGGTGACGAACCGACCGGAAACCTCGACTCCCGTGCGGGTGCTGAGGTGTTGGGCTTCCTGCGCCGCTCGGTGGACGAGCTCGGCCAGACCATCGTGATGGTCACGCACGACCCGGTGGCCGCCTCGTACGCCGACCGGGTGCTGTATCTGGCGGACGGGCGGATCGTCGACGAGATGTTCCGGCCGACCGCCGACAGCGTCCTCGACCGTATGAAGGACTTCGACGCGCGGGGGCGTACGTCATGACTGTGCTGAAGACCTCGATGCGCAACTTCTTCGCGCACAAGGGCCGGATGGCCCTGTCGGCGGTGGCCGTGCTGCTGTCGGTGGGGTTCGTGTGCGGGACGCTCGTCTTCACCGACACCATGAACACGACGTTCGACAAGCTCTTCTCGACCACGTCGTCCGACGTCACGGTGTCCCCGAAGGCGGCCAAGACCGACGACACCCCGCAGAACGGGGTACCCGAGTCGCTGCCGGCCTCCGTGCTCGCCAAGGCGCAGCAGGCCCAGGGCGTCAAGTCGGCCGAGGGCGCGGTCAGTTCGATGAACGTGACCGTCGTCAACAGCGACAACGAGAACATGGGGTCCACCACCGGCGCTCCGACCATCGCGGGCAACTGGACGCGCAACGACCTGCGTTCGATGGAGATCACCAGCGGTCACGCACCACGCGGGCCCACCGAGGTGATGGTCGACGCCGACACCGCCGACAAGCACCACCTGAAAATGGGCGACGAGCTTCGTACCATCGCGCAGACCGGTGACATCAAGGCGCGGATCGTCGGCATCGCCACCTTCAAGGTGACCAACCCCGGTGCGGCCGTCGTCTACTTCGACACCGCCACCGCGCAACGCGAACTCCTGGGCGCCACCGGCCGGTTCACCCAGCTCAACGTCACGGCGGCGGGCGGTGTCACCGACACCCAGCTCAAGCGGAACGTCACCCAGGCACTCACGGCCGACGGTGTGTTCAAGGTGCAGACGCAGAAGGAGTTCTCCGACGAGAGCCGTGAAGGCATCGGCCAGTTCATGAACGTCATCAAGTACGCCATGCTCGGCTTCGCCGGAATCGCGTTCCTGGTCGGCATCTTCCTGATCATCAACACCTTCTCGATGCTGGTCGCCCAGCGGACCCGCGAGATCGGCCTGATGCGGGCGATCGGCTCCTCCCGCAAGCAGGTCAACCGGTCCGTACTGGTGGAGGCGCTGCTGCTCGGCTTCGTCGGATCGATCCTCGGTGTCGGCGCGGGGGTCGGCATCGCGATCGGCCTGATGAAGCTGATGGCGATGGCCGGCATGAACCTCTCCACCGACGACCTCACCGTCAAGGCGACCACCCCGGTGATCGGTCTGGTCCTCGGCGTCGTCGTCACCGTGTTCGCCGCCTACCTCCCCGCCCGCCGGGCGGGCAAGGTCTCCCCGATGGCCGCCCTGCGCGACGCCGGCACCCCGGCCGACGGCAAGGCGGGCCTCGTACGGGGTCTCATCGGCCTCGTCCTGACGGGTGCCGGCGGCTTCGCCCTCTACCTGGCCGCCACCGCCGACAAGGCGAGCGACGGCTCACTGGTCCTCGGCGCGGGCGTCGTGCTCTCGCTCCTCGGGTTCGTGATCATCGGCCCGCTGCTCGCCGGCGGTGTCGTACGGGTGCTCAGCGCCGTGCTGCTGCGGGGCTTCGGCCCCGTCGGCAGGCTGGCCGAGCGCAACGCCCTGCGCAACCCGCGCCGCACCGGCGCCACCGGCGCGGCCCTCATGATCGGCCTCGCCCTGGTCGCCTGTCTGTCGGTGGTCGGTTCCTCGATGGTCGCCTCGGCGACGAGCGAGCTGGACAAGTCGGTCGGCGCGGACTTCATCGTCGAGGGCAACCAGCGGATCGTGCCGCAGGCGGAGAAGGCGATGCAGAGCTCGCCGGGCCTCACCCACGTCACCCGCTACAAGGAGGTCGAGGTCACCCTGACCCCGCCCACCGGCAAGGGGGAGAAGACGCAACTGACGGCCGCCGACCCGACGTACGCCTCCGACCTGCGCCGCACCACCGTCTCGGGCACGCTGAGCGCCGCGTACGGCAGGGACGCCATGTCGCTGGGCTCCGACTACGCCAAGGACCACGGTGTGAAGGTCGGCGACACGATGACCGTCGCCTTCGAGGGCGGCTCGACGGCGAAACTCAGGGTCGCCGCGATCACCGACGACGACGTGGCGATCGACAAGGGCTCGCAGTACCTGTCCATCGCGACGATGGAGAAGTACCTGCCGGCCGCCAAGGTCCCGCCGAGCAGCGTGATGTTCGCCTCGGCGAAGAAGGGCCAGGAGGAGGCGGCGTACGCGGCGCTGAAGAAGGCCCTGGACCCCTACCCGCAGTACCAGGTCCGCGACCAGACCGACTACAAGCAGGAACTGAAGGACCAGATCGGCCAGCTCCTCAACATGGTCTACGGCCTGCTCGCCCTGGCGATCGTCGTCGCGGTCCTGGGCGTGGTGAACACCCTGGCCCTGTCGGTGGTGGAGCGGACCCGGGAGATCGGCCTGATGCGGGCGATCGGCCTGTCGCGGCTGCAGCTGCGCCGGATGATCCGGCTGGAGTCGGTCGTGATCGCCCTCTTCGGCGCACTGCTCGGCCTGGGCCTGGGAATGGGCTGGGGCGCGACGGCCCAGCAACTGCTGGCCCTGGAGGGCCTGAACGTCCTGGAGATCCCCTGGCCGACGATCACCGGAGTGTTCATCGGCTCGGCCTTCGTGGGCCTGTTCGCGGCACTGGTACCGGCGTTCAGGGCGGGGCGGATGAACGTACTGAACGCTATCGCTACGGACTGACGGGCCAGGGGGAGCGGGGGAAGCAGGGGGAGCACGGGGGAATACGGGGGAGCGGCGGCCTCGGTGAGCGTTCTTGATGCTCACCGAGGCCGCCGCGTTTCCTGTCCTGGACGAGGGGCCACCCGGTGAATGCGCGGGTGGCCGCCGGTCGGTACGCGCAGCTGGGCCCAGACGGTCTTGCCGGGGGCGGCCGGGCGAGGAGTGACGCCCCAGTCGTCCGCGAGGGCGGAGACAAGGAGCAGGCCGCGGCCGGACTCGGATGAGCAGTCGGGGGTCGGGGGAGTGGACGGGGGCTCCTTCTCGGCGCGAGTGTCGGTCACCTCGATGCGGAAGATGCCCTCGGCCAGGGTGAGTTGGAGGTGGAAGTCCCGGCCGGGGACGTGACCGTGGCGTACGGCATTGGCGGTCAGTTCCGCAGTGACGAGGGTGAGCGTCTCGTTGGCCGGGGTCGTGTAGGGGTGGCCCCAGTCGTTCAGGCGGTGGGAGACGAGTCGGCGGGCGAGGCGGGCGCCGCGTGGGGTTGAGGTGAAGCGCATGGTGAACTCGCGTTCGGGTGCGAGGCGCTGTGGCATATGCCCGTTGGGGGGAGTTGCTGACTTCATGAGGTCAACGGTCGTCGACTCTGCGTAGCGTTGACCAGGAGTGACGCGCTGACGGGTACGGGCTGTACGCGCGGGCTGCGCGCTTGTATGCGGCGCGAGGCGTGACTGGTTCCTGGTGCCTCGCGTTGGGTGAAGTCCGGTGGTGGCGGTGGTGGGCGTACGGGAGGAGCTGCGGCGTGGACGACGAGGTTCAGCAGCCGGAGTACGAGTTCGGGGCGGGCATTCTCTACGTGTTCGGGCGGCAGTTGAAGCTGTTCCGCGAGCGGGCGGGGATGGACCGCGCGGAACTCGGCTCGCTGACCGGGTACTCCGCCTCGACGATCGCGGCGTTCGAGCAGGGGAGACGCATCCCGCCGCCGAAGTTCATCGACCGGGCGGACGAAGTGCTTGATGCGGGCGGGGTGTTGAGCGCGAGCAAGGAGGAGGTGGCTCGGGCTCAGTATCCGGCGTTCTTCCGTGATGCGGCCAGGTTGGAGGCCAAGGCGGCAGCCCTGCATGTGTACGCGACGAAGGCAGTACCAGGGCTGTTGCAGACGGAGGATTACGCGCGAGCGGTGTTCTCCATGTGGCGTCCGCTGCTGGACTAGGAGACCATCAGCCAGCGGGTTGCGGCTCGTCTGGCCCGCCAGGAGGTCTTCTCTCAGGCCCAGCTGCCCACCATCAGCTTTGTCATCGAGGAGTTCGTCCTACGGCGACCGCTCGGTGGACGGGCCGTGATGCGAGGCCAGTTGGAGCAGGTTCTGTTGTACGGGCACCGGCGCAACGTGGAAGTCCAGGTGATGCCGATCGAGCGGGACGAGCATGCTGGGTTGGAAGGCCCCTTCACCTTGATCGAGACGCACGAAGGGCAGAGGATCGCCTACGTAGAGGCATACAAGGACAGCCGTCTCTACACGGAGCGGAAACAGGTACGGGAGATCGAGGAGCAGTACGGCATCCTTCGGGCCCAGGCGCTCACTCCGCGCGAGTCGCTGGCCCTCATCGAGAAGTTGCTTGGAGAGAGATGAACGCCAAACAGCTCATAGAGCCGCTGCCCGAGTCGGCCTGGTTCAAGAGCAGTTACAGCACAGGCTCGGGCGGCGAATGCGTCGAGGTAGCCGCCCGCCCCGCCACGGTCCACGTCCGCGATTCAAAGGACACAACCCGCGCCGCACTCGCCGTAGAACCCACGGCGTGGACCGCGTTCGTGGAGTTCACGGCGCTCTGAGCCGGGACAGGGCCCTCGGCAGGTGGGTGCTTGCCCAGGGCCCTGCGCACGCACCCAACGTCATCAGGGCGGGTTCAGGGCACGGCGCGCCGAGTTGATGACGTTGTGGGCGTCGGCCCCGTGCACCGCCGACTCACTGAGGGTCTTCCAGACCTTCTTGTACAAGGCGATGTTGTCGGCGTCGTCCAGCCACAGTTCGGCGTGCCAGTCCTCGGCGACGACCAGCCGGTCATCGAGCACCCAGAAGCCGTTGGCTGGCACGATCTTGACGGACGCCGTGAAGGGGATGACGCCCAGCTCGACGGTGTCCATACCGATCATGCCGCTGAGACGGTCGAGTTGGCTCGCCAGCACCGAGGGCGGGCAGATCAGCGACCGCAACGCTGCCTCCCACATCAACACGTGCAGCTTGCGGCCGGACCGGTACAGCCATTCCTGGCGCTGCACCCGGGAGAGGACGGCTGCCTCGATGTCGCCGGGGCCGCCCAGCAGCTCCGAGTACCGCTGGATGACGTGTCGGGCGTACTCCGGGGTCTGTAGCAGTCCGGCGATCACCGACTCCTCCCAGACCCACATGTCCGAGGTGCGGTCGATCTCGGCGCTCAGCCCCTCGTGAAGGGGCTTGAAGCCGTTCGCCAGCGCTCGACGCCATGACCTGATGTGCGACTCGAACCCGGCCAGCCGGGCAGCGAGTTCGGGGTACACCTCCGGCTGCCCGGTCGCGTGGGCCCACGCCATCAGGTCCTCTGGGGTGGCCGTCTGCTTGCCGTTCTCCAGCTTGCTGACCTTGGAGCCCGGCCAGCCGAGTCGCTGCGCGAGCTGTTGACCGGTGAGCCGACCGCCGAGGCAGGTGAAACGGAGTTCGCGCAGCCGCGCACCCAACGCCGCCCGTGCCTGCTGGTAGTCAGTGCTCATCGGTCAGGTGCTATTCGGTCGTGGCCACCTGCGCGGCGAACTGCTCGCGCGGGATCGCGTGGTGCATCGCTGCGTCGCGCACGATGGAGTACCGCACGACCTCAGCCGGTTCGGTGATCAGCTCGATGTCGAGCATGTTGTCCTCGTCATCGAAGTGCAGCAGGGCGACCAGCCGTGAATCGAAGATCCAGAAGTCCTCGGCGGGCAGGCCGGCCCGCGCGGCGTCCTCGCGCCACAAGTACCGGATGTCCTCGCCGAAGGTGGCGTTGTGCCTGGCGTAGTCGAGCAGGAACAGCTGTTCCGTGGTGGGTGGGTTGTCGGCGATGCGGACACGGCCGACTGTCTTTCCGGCGCCCGTCTGGGTCTTGATGTTGACGAACCAGGGTTCGTCGGGGTCGCAGGGCGACGAGCCGGTGGCCAGGAACGCCTGGAAGTCGGGGTCCTGCCGGTCCGAGGCGTAACCGCGCCGCGTCTCCAGCCGCCAGGCGGTGTGCTCGAAGGTCTCGAACAGGCGGCGGAAGGTGGCCCGGTCCACGCGTTCCGGCACTCGCTCCATCTCCTTCGGCCCCCAGTTCACGAGCAGTTCGCGCGGCACGGCCACCGCTGCCTCGTCGACTCCGAAGTGCTGGAGTTGTGCGAGGTCTTCGGGGTCGGTGACGGGCGTGCCCTGAACGATGATCTCGCCGGTGCCCTCGTCCGTGGAGCAATTGTCAATAGTTGTGGATCAGTTCGCTTCTTGACCATTCGTAGGACTGGTGGCCTCCAGCTGTTGGCGCAGACGCCTGATTTCGGCGACGAGGCGGGGGACGGTGCCGCGGGTGGCCGCGATGAAGTGCGCGTTCTCGTCCCATCGCTCATCGACGGCATCGACGTAGCGGGGTTGTTGGATGAGGGTCGCCGCCACGATTTCGCGGTGGTCGAAGCCCGGCCACCGCTCGCCGAGGCCGGTGTCGGGCACTGTGCTCACGGCGACAAGGCTCATGGCGTCGGCATCGTCGAGGCTGCGGACGAACCACGGGCCCGGAGTCGCGGCCCCTGCCAGCTCGTCGAGTTCGTCCAGTTCCTCGTCGGTGAGGGGATCCAGGGCGGTCATCAGGCCGCGACCTCGTTTCGCTCCACGAGCTGGCCATTCTCGAACCTCGCGCCCGCGCGGACCAGCGGGACCAGGTGTGCGCCGGTGATCGCCCGCCAGCGGGCCTGGGCGGACTCCACGAGCTTGAACACCATGGCGAGGGCCGCGGCTGGGCTGCCAGCGCCGCGAGTGACCTTGGTGCGGAGCTTGACCGTGGAGAACGTGGACTCGATCGGATTTGTGGTCCGCAGATGGATCCAGTGCTCGGCCGGGAAGTCGTAGAACGCCAGCAGTTCCTCCCGGTCGTCGAGGATCTTCGCGACGGCCTTGGGCCACTTCTGCCCGTAGGTCTTCGCGAACGCGTCGATTGCCTTCTCGGCGTGCGTGCGGTCCTCGGCGTTGTAGATCTCCTGCATCGCCTTCGTCGCGCCCGGCTGCGCGGACTTCGGCAGGGCGTTCGTGACATTTCGGGCCTTGTGAACCCAGCACCTCTGATGCCTGGCTGCGGGGAAGACCTCGGCCAGGGCCCGCCACAGCCCCATCGCGCCGTCACCGACCACCAGCTCCGGGTCGCGCATGCCGCGCCGGCGGCAATCGCGCAGCAGGTCGGCCCACGACTCCGTGGACTCACGCAGCCCCTCCGCGATCGCGATCAGCTCCTTCGTGCCGTCGACGCGCACCCCGAGCAGGACCAGGACGCATGAGTGCGCCTGCCCGAGCCGGACCTTGGGGTGCACCCCGTCAGCCCACACGTAGACGAAGTCCCGGTCGGACAGGTCACGGGCCTGGAAGGCGGCGTGGTCGTCGCCCCACTGCTTCGTCAGCCGGGTCACGGTGGCCGACGACAGTCCGGCGGCCGAGCCGAGGAACTGCTCCAGCGCCGGCACGAAGTCCCCAGAGGACAGTCCGTGCAGGTAGAGCAGCGGCAGCACCTCGCTGACCTTGGGCGACTTGCGGCACCACGGCGCAAGGATCTTCGACGAGAACCGCTTGCGCTCACCGGTGGCCTCGTCCACTCGACGGTCGTTCACCCGAGGCGCGGTGACCTCGACCGGCCCGGCTGCGGTGACCACGGTCCGGGGCCGGTGATGACCGTTGCGGACCACGAGCCGACGCCCCCGCTCGTCGGTCTCGGTCGTCAACTCGGCTATGTACTGGTTGACTTCGGCCTCCAAGGCGGCGGCCAGCATCCGGCGGGCGCCCTCGCGGACGATCTCGTCGATCAGGGAGCCGGTCTCGGTCGAGCCATCGGCGTTCACTACGCTGAGCACGGGCGTGCCTTCCCGACCCGCGCTGCGAACGCGGGCCTACTCGGTGACCATCAAAGGATCATTCGGGAAGGTACGCCCTTCGCACGCCCTCCCGGAACCGATCCACAAGTCCTGAGCATTGCTCTCGTCCGTGTGCAGGGCGGGGCAACCGTCGACCTTGCTGTCTGTGCCGGTGAAGCGCAACCGACGAACCATGGACGCTCTCCCTTCCGCGGGGTGTTGATCCCATCAGCATGGTCGGGCGTCCGGGCCTGGCACTACGGGGTCAGGCAGGGCTCAGGAGAAAACACCAGCAATCTCGGGAGCACGGCGAGCAAATTCGAGAAAACAGCGTATCGCCGGTCAACGCCACGCTTCTAGCGTCCTGCCCATGGCTACGAATGAACGGAACAACGCCGACCCGCACGCGGCGGCGGAGACCTTGAGAGCGGCGCCGTCCGACGTCGAGCTGGGGCGGGTGCGCTCCGACGTGGCCGCCCGCCTGGCCGAAGCGATCCGACGAGGGGCGACACGTGATGCCTGAGGAACAGCAGCCGGAGGGTGCGCTGGTCGTCGACACCGAGCGCGACAGGCTCGGCTACGTCATGGGTCACCTTGGACGGGCTGTGCAGCTTCGGCCGGTGACAGGCGGACGTGAGTGGGACGTCGACCCTGCGCGCGTCCGCCGTGCAACGGACGAGGAGCGGCAGCAGGCCATGCGGGAGCGAACCCGCGCTCTGAACTCGGCAAGCAGTGGCGGGGTCTTGTCGTGACCACTCCGGACACCTCGGCCATGTCTGCTGGATGGGCAGCCGCCAGGGCTCCACCCAAGCAGCCCGTTCCAGCCAGGCCACCCAGTAGCCCTCGCTGGAAAGGGATCCGCAAGGCGCCCGCGCCGCGCTTTCAGCCGGGACAGGCTGACAGGCTGGGCGGGCTCGAACCGGTACGACATGACCTGTCTCCGAAGGAGTAGTCCATGACCACCACACTCGACCGGCCTGTGAGCACCCGCACACGAGACCCGAAGGAACTTCTCAATGCCGTCCAGCCCCGCGTCAAGCACCTGACGATCAACGTGCTGGACAGCGGCATGACCCTCTGGGACCGCGAAATCGCCCTGCTGCTGCGCGACCACACGATGGTCCGCGACATGGCCGAACGCGTCCTCGGCAACGCGGTCATGTACACCATCGGCTGCATGGAACACCCGGAGGTTCACCTCGGAGTCGGCAAGCTCGTCGACATCGGCGTTCACCAGCTCATCCTCGACACACCCGTGTGGTGGGCCCTCTGTGACGCGTACAACGAGGGCCGCTACAAGCACCACGCCCCGTTCGTCGAGCGCCGCCGCGACGGGCTGTGCCTGCGCACGGCAGACTTTCTGAAGTCCGTCGGCTTCGACATCGACGAAGAGCTGTGGGCGATCGACGGCACGGACTGCTCCCCGTGTGACAACAAGGTCCCCGACAGCCACTGAACGGCCCTACGCCGGCCCCAGTCCACGGTCCCCCGGAGGACTGGGGTCGGCCCCTGCGAAGAGGAATCGCCTTGCCCGCACACCATGACATCGCCGCCGAGACGGAGCTGTGGGACACCTTCGCCGCTTCCGCCTTCAAGGACGACGCGGAGCCGAGCTTCTGCTGGACCCAATACGCCGGTCACGGACCCGGCCCGGAGCTTCTGGGCGACCCGCGCTCCGTACTGGAGATCGGCTGCGGCACCGGCCGTGCACTCGCTCGCCTCGCTGAGCGCGGCATCGCCGGCCGGGGCGTCGACCTGTCCCCTGTCATGGTCAAGAAGAGCACCGCCAAGTGGGGCGGGACGGGCGCGGAGTTCGTGTGCTCCGAGGTGCTGGAGCATCTGAGTGAGCGCGAGGAGGAGTACGACGCGGTCTACTCGATCTTCGGAGCCGCCTGGTTCACCGACCCGGGCCGTCTCTTCCCTCTCGTCCGCCAACGGCTCACGCCAGGCGGTGTGTTCGTGTTCTCGCAGCCTCCGGCCATCCCCGGCGCGTACGGGCCGCAGGGCATGTACAAGGGAGGTTTCGCCGGGAAGGCGATGTTCACCTACCGCTACAGCTACCGGACCGCCGTCTGGGAACGCCTCCTCACCCGGGCCGGGTTCGCCACGGCCGACGCGTGGATCCTCGACGCGCCTCACCCCGAGCACATCGGCACGCTCCTCGTCCGCGCGGTCGCTCCGTGACGGACACGGTCGAGCGCGTCTTCGTGCTTCGATCCGCGACGGCGGTCGCCTTCCACCGAGTTGTGGACGGGGAAGGGGTATCGTACTGGTAGAAGTCGTTGTTCGACTGGTCTGTATCCGCACTCGGTGCTCTTGGATCCGCCACGGTCCGTAGCGGTCAAGCCGGTGGGAATGGAAAACCCAGTCGCTGTTGACACAAGGTTCCTGAAATTCTGACTGTCATGACCCCGGACCCCGTCGACCAGGCTCGACGTCTTGCGTGTGACCGTTTTCCCGATGCGCTCGTCGTGATCCTTGCCGGGTCGACGGCTGCGGGGCGAGCTACTGCAAGCAGTGACCTGGACATCGCGGTGCTCGTCGGGGACGGTGGCGAGACCTGTCGGGAGACGATCCGGTTCGAGGGACGTGTTGTGGAGCTCTTTATCCACACCCGTGCCGGTCTCGTGGACCTCTTCGCGGCGGACTTTGCCGCACGTCGTGCTGTCTTGCAGAGCATGTATGCCACCGGTCTCGTCCTGGTAGATGCGAATGGTGAGGCCGGGCGTGCCCGTGCCCTGGCCGATGCGGACCTTCGTGATGGTCCGCCGGCGCTGGAAGCGGAGACGGTCGAAACGAAGAGGTATGGGCTGACGGACGCGTTGGACGATCTCGCCGACGCTGGCGACCAGATTGAGCGCCTTGCGGTGGCCGGGTTCGTTCTCAACGCCGCGGCCGATCTGCTCTGCGACTACCACCACGCGTGGATCGGCGGCGGGAAGTGGCTGCCGCGGCGTCTCCTGGAGGCGGACGCAGAGCGCGGGGCCGCCCTGCTCAAGGGGCACCTGCACCTGTGTAAGTCGGGAGACCCAGGACTCATGATCGACGCAACATCAGGGATCCTCGACCTGGTCGGCGGGCCTCTTCGCGAGGGCTATCGCAGGACCTGGCGCGGTGTTGTCGAATCGGTTGCTGCTGTCTCCGGGCGTTGACGGCCGGTGACGGCATCGGTGGCTGTCGAGTGTGATCACCGGGGGCGTACTTCTTCCAGGTGCCTCCGGCTTGGGCTGCGAAGGCCTCGGCGTGAACGGTGTGGTAGCCGAGCATGCCCGCGACGACCGATGGCGGTGCCTGAAGGACGAGTTGCCGCAGGGTGGCGGTCCGGCCGTTGAGAGTAGGGACGCCTGCGGCGGTGAGTCGCTTGCCGAGGGTGGCGGGGTCCACGGGTTGTCCGGCCCGGCGTCCGGGGAAGAGCCAGTCGCTGGCGGGAAGAGCCGTCTGGCCGGTTTGGGCGTCCGTCACGTATGTAGCCGAGTAGTAGCTCGGCGAAGGGCTCGGGAACCGGTGTGGGCGGGTCGCCAAGGAGGAGCGCGACCTGGTCGCCGTCGTGCTGGACGTCGTGGACGGTGAGCCGGACGAGCCGACGGACGGGCTGGGCATAGAGGAGGATCAGGGCTGCCGCGATCCGTTCCATGAGCGGGAGATCGTCGCGGGTCATGATCTTGCGAATCAGGGCAATGCGGTGGTGCTGACTGATCGGGGCCGGGTTCTCCGTGCGGATCGTGAGGACCTTCAACCGGGGCCTGACCTGGTGGTCCATGCTCCAGCGCAGGAACGCCTGGACGACGCGGCGGACGATGGCGTCCTGGGCGAACCAGGCGTCGAGGTCGGCCTGGGTGCACTCGCCGATGACGCGGTCCCGTTCGGCGAGCCAGGTAAGGAAGGCGGCTGCCTGGATGAGCTGGGTGCGGGCGGTTTTGACGGACCCGGCGCCGAGGGGCCGCTTGGCGGCGGTGGCCCGGAGCTTGCGCTCACCGTCTCGGACCGCTGCCTGAGGTCATGATTGAGTGGCGCCCGGGGACGGCGGGGCGGGCGTTGTCCACAGGTCGCCGCGCTCGCCGACGCGGCGACGTACTCTGGACACCCCCCCCGGCCCGTCACACGTGTCGGGCGGTTCGCGTTGCCCACCCCTCACAGCCCACACCTCACGAAAGCTCGCTCATGAGTCTGCACGGTCTGCTCGACGTCGTAGTCAAGGACGCCGCCCTCGCGGAAGCGATCAAGGCCGCCGGCGACGGCAACCGTATGCACGTCGATCTGGTCGGACCACCCGCCGCCCGTCCGTTCGCCGTGGCCGCGCTGGCCAGGCAGGCCGGGCGCCCGGTGCTTGCCGTGACCGCGACCGGACGTGAGGCCGAGGATCTCGCCGCCGCCCTGAGAACGCTGCTGCCGCCGGACACGGTCGCCGAGTACCCGGCCTGGGAGACCCTCCCGCACGAACGCCTCTCCCCGCGCAGCGACACCGTCGGCCGCCGCCTCGCCGTACTGCGCCGCCTCGCGCACCCCAGCTCCGACGACCCGGAGACCGGCCCGGTGTCGGTCGTCGTGGCCCCCGTGCGTTCCGTACTCCAGCCGCAGGTCAAGGGGCTGGGCGAGCTGGAGCCGGTCGCGCTGCGCACCGGGTCGACCGCCGATCTGGGCACCGTCGTCGAGGCGCTGGCCGCCGCCGCGTACTCGCGCGTCGAGCTGATCGAGAAGCGCGGCGAGTTCGCCGTACGCGGCGGCATGCTCGACGTGTTCCCGCCCACCGAGGAACACCCCCTCCGGGTGGAGTTCTGGGGCGACGACATCGAGGAGATCCGCTACTTCAAGGTCGCCGACCAGCGCTCCCTGGAAGTCGCCGAGCACGGACTGTGGGCGCCGCCCTGCCGTGAGCTGCTGCTCACCGACGAGGTGCGGGAGCGTGCCGCAGCCCTCGCCGAGGCACACCCTGAGCTGGGAGAACTGCTCGGCAAGATCGCCGAGGGGATCGCGGTCGAGGGTATGGAGTCCCTCGCACCGGTGCTCGTCGACGACATGGAACTGCTGCTCGACGTGCTGCCCAAGGGCTCCATGGCCGTCGTGTGCGACCCGGAGCGGGTCCGGACGCGTGCCGCCGACCTGGTGGCGACCAGCCAGGAGTTCCTCCAGGCCTCCTGGGCGGCCACCGCGGGCGGCGGCGAGGCGCCCATCGACGTCGGCGCGGCCTCCCTGTGGTCCATCGCGGACGTACGGGACCGGGCGCGCGAGCTGGACATGATGTGGTGGTCCGTCTCACCCTTCGCCGCCGACGAGGAACTGGACGCGGACACGCTCAAGCTGGGCATGCACGCGCCCGAGACCTACCGCGGGGACACCGCGAAGGCGCTCGCCGACACCAAGGGCTGGCTCGCGGACGGCTGGCGCACGGTCTACGTCACCGAGGCGCACGGCCCGGCCGCCCGTACGGTCGAGGTGCTCGGCGGAGAGGGCATCGCGGCCCGTCTCGACGCCGACCTGACCGCCCTGAGCCCCTCCGTCGTGCATGTGGCGTGCGGCTCGATCGACTTCGGGTTCGTCGACACGAAGCTGAAGCTCGCCGTGCTGACGGAGACCGACCTCTCCGGGCAGAAGGCCGCCGGCAAGGACGGCGCCCGGATGCCCGCCCGGCGCCGCAAGACCATCGACCCGCTGACCCTCGAGACCGGCGACTACATCGTGCACGAGCAGCACGGTGTGGGCCGGTACATCGAGATGGTCCAGCGGACCGTGCAGGGCGCGACCCGCGAGTACCTCGTCGTCGAGTACGCGCCCGCCAAGCGCGGCCAGCCCGGCGACCGCCTCTACATCCCCACCGACCAGCTCGAACAGATCACCAAGTACGTCGGCGGCGAGGCACCCACCCTCCACCGCCTCGGCGGCGCCGACTGGACCAAGACCAAGGCGCGCGCCAAGAAGGCCGTCAAGGAGATCGCCGCCGATCTCATCAAGCTGTACAGCGCGCGCATGGCGGCCCCCGGGCACGCCTTCGGACCCGACACGCCCTGGCAGCGCGAGCTGGAGGACGCCTTCCCGTACGCCGAGACGCCCGACCAGCTGACCACGATCGCCGAGGTCAAGGACGACATGGAGAAGACGGTCCCGATGGACCGCCTGATCTGCGGCGACGTCGGCTACGGCAAGACGGAGATCGCCGTCCGCGCCGCCTTCAAGGCCGTCCAGGACGGCAAGCAGGTCGCCGTCCTCGTGCCCACAACTCTCCTCGTACAGCAGCACTTCGGCACCTTCGGCGAGCGCTACTCCCAATTCCCGGTCAACGTGCGGGCGTTGAGCCGCTTCCAGTCGGACACCGAGTCGAAGGCCACCCTGGAGGGCCTGCGCGAGGGCTCGGTCGACGTCGTCATCGGTACCCACCGGCTGTTCTCGTCCGAGACCAAGTTCAAGGACCTCGGGCTCGTCATCGTCGACGAGGAACAGCGGTTCGGCGTCGAGCACAAGGAGCAGCTGAAGAAGCTGCGCGCCAACGTCGATGTGCTGACCATGTCCGCGACCCCCATCCCCCGTACGCTCGAAATGGCGGTCACCGGCATCCGCGAGATGTCGACGATCACCACCCCGCCGGAGGAACGCCACCCGGTGCTGACCTTCGTCGGCCCCTACGAGGAGAAGCAGATCGGCGCCGCGATCCGCCGCGAACTCCTGCGTGAGGGCCAGGTGTTCTACATCCACAACCGGGTCGAGTCCATCGACCGGGCGGCGGCCCGGCTGCGGGAGATCGTCCCCGAGGCGCGGATCGCGACCGCCCACGGCCAGATGTCCGAGCAGGCGCTGGAGCAGGTCGTCGTCGACTTCTGGGAGAAGCGCTACGACGTCCTCGTGTCGACGACGATCGTCGAGTCCGGCATCGACATCTCCAACGCCAACACCCTCATCGTGGAGCGCGGCGACAACTTCGGCCTCTCCCAACTCCACCAGCTGCGCGGGCGAGTCGGGCGCGGTAGGGAGCGCGGATACGCGTACTTCCTGTACCCCCCGGAGAAGCCCCTGACCGAGACCGCCCACGAGCGGCTCGCGACCATCGCCCAGCACACCGAGATGGGCGCCGGCATGTACGTCGCCATGAAGGACCTGGAGATCCGCGGCGCCGGCAACCTCCTCGGCGGCGAACAGTCCGGCCACATCGCGGGAGTCGGCTTCGACCTCTACGTACGGATGGTCGGCGAGGCCGTCGCGGACTACCGGGCCTCACTGGACGGCGGGGTGGAGGAGGAGCCGCCGCTGGAGGTCAAGATCGAGCTCCCCGTCGACGCCCACGTCCCGCACGACTACGCCCCCGGCGAGCGCCTGCGCCTCGCGGCCTACCGTGCCATCGCCTCCGCGAACACGGAGGCCGACATCAAGGCCGTACGGGAGGAACTCGTCGACCGCTACGGCAAGTTGCCCGAGCCGGTCGAGAACCTGCTGCTCGTGGCGGGGCTGCGGATGCTCGCGCGGGCCTGCGACGTCGGCGACATCGTGCTCCAGGGCAACAACATCCGCTTCTCGCCGGTGGAGTTGAGGGAGTCGCAGGAGCTGCGGCTCAAGCGCCTCTACCCGGGGACGGTCATCAAGCCGACCGCGCACCAGATCCTCGTACCGCGCCCCAAGACCGCGAAGGTCGGCGGAAAGCCGGTGGTCGGGCGGGAGTTGCTCGCCTGGACCGGCGAGTTCCTGGCTTCGATCCTGGGGTCGTGAGCGAGTGAGCGAGCGAGTGAGCGGGCAGCGCAGTCAGGAACAGGCGCTGGGGAACAGGCCGTAGAGAACAGGTAGCAGGCAACAGGGAGCCGCCCACGGCCCGTTGGGGGTCGTGGGCGGCTTCTTCTGTTGGTGGGCCGAGGATTCAGCCTGCCTCCGGCGCGCTCTACGGCTGTTCGGGCCTGTCGCGATCACGATCCATGCCCATCGCGCCCTCGGCTCTCCGCTGCGCGTCGTCGACCTGGCTCGTGTACTTGTCGCCCGTCTTCTCGTTGATCTTCTTTTCCGCGGCATCGGAGGCGTTGTGCCCCATCTTGCCGCGCATCTGGTCCTTGAACTTGTCGAGGATGCCCATCCAGGAGCTCCTTCCGGAGGTGGGTCAGCATCGACGATACGCCCAGTATGCGTAATACGCCCCTTGAGTGCCGGATGGCGCCCTGTGGCGGGGAGAGCGCGCCCGCTAGCCTGTCGACCAGCGGAAATCCGCAGGCCGGGACGTGAACGGGGCAGTAGGGGAGGGACGTAACGTGGTGTGTCTGAGGGGTGGGGGCGTCGCCGCCGCCGTACTCGCGGTGATGTTCGGCGTCAGTGGTTGCGACGGCGAGACCCTGGGGTCGGCCGGGCCCGAGAAGAGCGCGAGCGGAGCGGCAGGCGGGGGAGGCGGCGGCGGTGGAGCGGCGCTCACGGCCGTCGACTCGCTGACCGTGAAGGGACGGGCTCCCAAGACGGGCTACTCCCGGGACCGGTTCGGCACCGCGTGGGCGGACACCGACTCCAACAAGTGCGATACGCGTGTTATCTCTATGCCTCGCCGAGCGATCGAGGCCTTTGTGCAGCTCATACAGGGAGTGGTGGGCTGTGCTTACTGAGAGGGACATGAGGCACAGGGGCGCTGGGAGCACGCGCTTCCTTCGCGCCGCAGCGACGGCAGCAGTCGCCGCACTCCTCGTCTCGGGATGCGAGGGGCTGGGCGAGGGCAGTTCCTCGACGGGGTCGGGTCCACCTGCGCCGGATGGGCGGGCGATCAGCCCTCTCAAGAATCCGGACGGTACGAAGCCGGGACTTGCGGCCGTGACCACAGACGCGGACAAAGCCGCGGCCCGAAAGCTCATTGAGGAGCTGGCCACGAAAGGGCGGGGGCCCAAAACGGGCTACGCGCGGGACAAGTTCGGCTATGCCTGGATGGACACGGCCGACGGAGTGCCGCTCGCGAGGAACGGGTGTGACACGCGGAACGATCTCATCCATCGCGATGGCCAGAACCTCCGCCTCCGATCCGGCTCCGACTGTGTGGTCATCGCGATGACGCTGCACGATCCGTACACCGGGACGACCATCGAGTGGCGCAAGGCGAAGGCGTCCGAGGTGCAGATAGACCATGTCGTGCCCCTGTCCTACAGCTGGCAGATGGGCTCGTCGCGCTGGTCGGTGAGCAAGCGCAAGCAGCTCGCGAACGACGTGCTCAATCTGATCCCGGTCGAGGGCCGGGCCAACTCGGCCAAGGGCGATTCCGGACCCGCGACCTGGCTGCCACCGAACAAGCAGATCAGGTGCGCGTACGCGGTCCGGTTCGCCCAGGTCGCCATCAAGTACGAGATGCCGGTGACCGCCCCGGACAAGCAGATGATGCTGCGCCAGTGCGGCGGTTGATGAGCAGTACAGGTATCTCAACGAGGGCGGATCGGCTGATCCTCGGCAGTGTCCGTGACCGGCTTCTCGTAGCTCCGGGCCTCCGGCTGCACAGCTCCACCCCGTGGCAGGCGAGGGCGAGCAACGTGGGCAATGCCACGAGCGCGCACACGCCCCGCCACCTGCCCCGACCGTAGGTGCGTACTCCGAGCCGCGTCACGGGTCCGGTCACCCGGGCTCGCGACGGACGGCAGGTCCAGTACCGCCGAAGCCCCCTCGGCGACCAACTGACCGGCCGCGAACAGCGCCACCAGGTCGCGACCTCTTCAGCTGGACGCCGTCGGTTGTCTGCGCGGCCGGGTCCGAGAGAACCGGCCGGACGCGGTTCCACGCGAACTGACGGCCGGCTGTTCGCGCTCACGTCCCCGCGGGTGGCGCCCGTGTCACCGGTTCACCGGGTCGCCGCCCGCCGCTGCCACGTCTCCGTACCACCAAGCCCCCGTACTGCCACGTCCCCGTGCCGCCCCGTCACGAACTTCCGCAACGTACTGGAATGTCGGCCACGGACACCCTGTCTTCTGGATGGAGGGTGTGGACATGACAGGCCTGGGCCCTCTTGAATGCCAGGACAAGATCGGCGCTGACCATCGGTCACGCTCCCGGTCTCCCTTCATGTGCCACCCCCCCCCGGTGCCCACCACCGCACGCGCCCCCACGGCGCCATCTCCAGGAGACAGAAGACACTGATGAGTCGGATACGGCAGAACGTCCGTGGTGCCCGCTGCGCCACCGCCGGGATCGCCACCACCGCCACCCTTCTGGCCGGCTTGTTCTCCCCGGCCGCCGGCGCCGCCGACGCGGCCGACAGGCCGACCCGCGCCCTCGCGCTCGACAACGCGGCGAGGGTCCTCGCCGACCGGGCCGCGTCCCTGGGCCTCACCTCCGCGCAGGACGCCTCCGTCAAGGACGTCATCGTGGACCAGGACGGCGCCCAGCACGTCCGCTACGACCGTACCTACCGCCAACTCCCGGTACTGGGTGGTGACTTCGTCCTCCACCTGACTCCCGACGGCACCTACCGCAGCGCCGACCGGGCGACCGGGGCGGCGATCTCGCTGCCGAGCACCACCCCGAAGGTGTCGGCCCCCAAGGCCGCGGACGGCGCCGTGAACGCCCTGCGCGCGGCCGAGCCGGGCGAGGCGCTGAAGCAGGTGACAGCCAAGCCCCAGCTCGTCGTCGACGCCCTTCACGGTGCCCCGCGACTGGCCTGGCGTACGAACGTCGCCGCCCTGGACTCGCTCGGCAACCCGGTCGCCCGCGCGGTGCTGTCCGACGCGCGCACCGGCGCCCGGATCGACGCCTGGGACACCACGGAGACGGTCGGCGGCGAGGGCGCGTCCCTGTACAGCGGCACCGTCCCGCTGGAGACGACCCTCTCGGGATCGACGTACCAGCTCAAGGACCCCACACGCGGCAACACATACACGGGTGACGCGGCCGACAAGATGGACGTGTGCGGCGGCGGCGTCTGCAGCAGCCGTGTCCCCCTGACCCTCTTCACGGACGACGACAACCAGTGGGGGACGGGCACGACCGCCGACCGCTCGACAGTCGCTCTCGACGCCCAGTACGGCAGCGATGTCACCTGGGACTACTTCAAGGACGTCCACGGCCGCAACGGCATCGCCAACGACGGCAGGGGCTCCTTCAACCGCGTCCACTACGGCAACAACTACTCCAACGCCTTCTGGAACGACGACTGCTTCTGCATGACGTACGGCGACGGCGACGGCACCTATTTCGGGCCGATGGTCGGGCTGGACGTGGCCGCTCACGAGATGTCCCACGGCGTGACCTCGCGAACCGCCAGACTGATCTACACGGGCGAGTCCGGCGGCCTGAACGAGGCGACGTCCGACATCTTCGGAACGCTGGTCGAGTTCTACGCGGCGAACGCGCAGGACGTGGGCGACTATCTGATCGGCGAGAAGGTCGTCCGCCCCCGCCTCGGGCAGGACGCCCTGCGCTACATGGACAAGCCGAGCAAGGACGGCGGCTCCGCGGACTACTGGAGCCCCTCGACCGCCAACCTCAGCGTCCACTACTCGTCCGGCATCGCCAACCACTTCGCCTACCTCCTCGCGGAGGGCAGCGGCACCAAGACCGTCAACGGGGTCACCTACAACTCCCCGACGTACAACGGCTCGACCGTCACGGGCATCGGCCGCGCCAAGCTCGGCGCGATCTGGTACCGGGCCCTGACCGTCTACATGACGTCCTCGACGAACTACGCCGGAGCGAGGACGGCCACCCTGAACGCCGCCCGCGACCTCTACGGCACCGGCAGTGCGGAATACAACACGGTGGCGGCGGCCTGGAGCGCGGTCAACGTGAACTGAGCGGGATCCCGCACCGGACGCGTCACGACGGTCACGTGTGACGACGGCCTGGCGTGACGACGGCTGCGTGACGACGGCCATGCGTCACGCAGCCGCTGCGTCCCCCGAGCCGGGAACCGCAGCGGCGGACAGCCGAGCCGGTGCGCCGCCCCCGCCGGAGGACCGCGCCTGCCGGAGCGCTACGGCTTCGGCAGGGTGCACCCGGCGGCGTTCAGGTCCAGCTGGTTGCCGGTCGTGAAGCAGGCCGGTATCTGGTACGTCTGCTGGCCGTAGTTGATGCCCTTGCGGACGGTGACGTTGCCCTTCTCGTCCACCTCGCAGGGGTTGTCCCGCGTGCAGGACCCGCCGTTCTCGTTGCCGGTGTTGTGGACGGCGACGATCTCACCGGTGGCCTGGTCGATCACCGGCGAGCCTGAGGTGCCGCCGATGGTCTGGCAGGCGGAGGTGTAGCGGACCGAGTCCTTCCAGGTCCACTCGCCCTCCTTGAGCCGGTGGACGAACCCGTCGACGTTGCAGTCCAGCAGCTTCTTCCAGGCGCCGGACGCCACGGTGACGGCGGTACCGACGGCCGGGTGCGTGTCCCGCACGGTCAGCGCCGACACCCCGTACGAGCTCTTGATCGCCTCGTAGGTGGTGGTGAGCTCGTAGATCGCCACGTCCGTGTCGGTCATCGTCCCGTAGGCCAGCTTGGCGGCGTTCAGTGTGGCGACCTGTGCGCCTGAGGCGTCGAGCAGGTAGAACGGCCGGTTGGCGAACCGGTTGGTCATGACCACGCCCGGTGCCATGAGGCTGCTGCAGTGGCCGTTGGAGAGCACCAGCGCCGGGTCGGTGTCCACGGAGTTCGGGAAGCGGACGAGCGAGCCGGAGCAGTTGCTGAGCGCCACCGTGCCGGCGAGGCTGACGGCCTTGAGCGTCGGCTCGGCCGCCTCGGCCGCGGGCGCCGTGACCGTTCCGGCGACGGCCAGGGCGACGATCGCGGTGGCGAGAGGTCTTCTCACGTGGGGGGGGTCCCGTCTTTCGAAAGGGCGACCGGAGACCCTCCGGCCACCCGCAATTGGCATGCACATTGTTGGTGTAGGGGTGCAGGAGATCAAGGTCCGTTTTTCAGCCGCGGTACGGCCTCCTGCGTGCCGGGCTCCGCGCATGGGGGAGGGGGGAAGGATCTGCCTGTTCGACGGTGCGTCACCGCCCCCGCCGAGTACCGTTTCGCCCATGGAGTTGAAGGTCTCGTCCCTTGCCGAGCGTCCCGAGATGTATCGCCAGGTCGTCGAAATGCCGGACACCTGGCCGGAGTTGATGCAGCACGACTTCACGGGCAACGCCCACTACGACCGGATCGCCACCGAACTCCCGGAGCATGTCCTGTTCGCCGAGGACGAGCGGGGCGAGATTGTCGCCCATGCCTACAGCGTGCCCTTCGCGCTCGCCGCCGAGGGGCGGGGCGGGGGCCAACTGCCCGCCCGTGGCTGGGACCAGATCCTCGTGTGGGCGTTCCAGGACCTGCGCGCCGGTACCCGTCCGGACACGGTGAGCGCGATCTCGATCGTCGTCTCCCCGCACGCACAGGGCACGGGACTGTCCGGACGTATGCTCGCGGCGATGCGCGACAACGCCGCCGCGCACGGCTTCCGCGAGGTCGTCGCCCCCGTCCGGCCCAGCGCCAAGCACCTGGAGCCCCGGACACCGATCTCCGAGTACGCGTACCGGGTGCGCGAGGACGGCCTGCCCTACGACCCTTGGCTGCGCGTGCACGCCCGAGCCGGCGCCACCATCGTCGCCATGGCACCGGCGTCGATGTGCGTCGCGGCCTCGCTGGAGGAGTGGCGCGCCTGGACCGGCCTGCCCTTCGACAGCGAGGGCGAGGTGGAGGTGCCTGGCGCGCTGGCACCGGTGCGGTGCGACCTGGCACACGGGTACGGGGTCTACGTGGAGCCCAACGTGTGGATGCGGCACACCCTGTGACCGTCCCTCCGGCCCCTGACGCTCAGCCGTCCAGCGCGTCCAGGTCGAGGATCTTGCCCGTGGGCTTCTGGACGGCGACCGGCTTGTCGTAGTCGCTGAAGACGACGGTCCCGGGGTCCTTCGCCGACTTGCTGTCGACGCGCAGGAGATAGGGCTTGCCCTCACCGGCGACGTACATCGTGTACGTGTCCTTGCCGTCCTTCTCCGTCACGGCGACAGCGGACTTGCCGTCGACGGTCGTCGTGGCGCCGCGCGTCACCCCGGAGGCGGTCCCGGAAGTGCCGTCCTTGAAATCGGCGAGCACGCTGTCCAGGTCGCAGAAGCCCGCGAGGTCCTTGGCGTCCGAGCCCGTCGTGGCCATCTTGGTCCACTTGCCGGCCAGCATCGCCACGACCCCGTCGGTCTCCTCCTTCGACGAACCCTCGCTCTGCGCTCGCAGGAACTTCTCGTCGTACTTCATGTAGAGGGTGCTACCGGACTTCACGAGGTCGGCCTTGCCCTGACCGTTCATACTCATCGTCCCGGCACACTCGCCCCGCTTGTTGAGGGCCATGTCGATCCGGATCGTGCCGCCGCCCTCGTCGTCCGCAACATCGCCCGTCATGCGGAGCGACGAGGCACCCGAGGTGGCCGTAAGCGCTCGTTCGGCTATCTCGCCCGCGGTCAGCCCGGCGAACGGGTCCTTCTTCTTGTCGGCGGTGTCGGCGGTGTCGGCCGCGGTCTTGCCGGCCGCTTTGTCGGTTGTCTTGTCGGTCGCCTTGTCCCCGCCGGTCTGGCAGCCGGCGACCCCGGCGACAGTGACGGCGGTGAGGCAGAGGGCGGCAAGTGTGGTTCGGCGCATGGGATTTCCTTCGAGGTTTCTGGTGAGGACGAACTGAGCCGGAAGCGCTGAGAGCGCTGAGGACTGAGGACTGAGGGAGCTAGGAGTGACGAGAAGGGCCGAGAAGCGCGGACGAGTGCTGAGCGGTGTGGGCGGCGGTGGCGCAGTCCCCGGCGCTTCGCCACCGCCGCCCGGCCCGAAGCGACGCGAGGGGTTGGGGAAGAGAAGGAGGAGAAGCCACCTCTTCCCGGCGGCCCCCTCGTTCGCTGGGTCAATAACAGCAGACCGTGTGAACCGAGTCAACACGATTCACGCGCTGACTCATGTACACGGCCGTGAAGGGGTAGATCTTGTGTGCGCCGGTATGCTCGGCGTCACACGTTGAACGAGGGTGTACGACCAGGGCTGTGTACAGGTCACCAGAGCCGCACACAGGAACACCGGGGGCCGTGCACGGGACGAGGGGAGCGCGGCGCGTGCAGGACAACGCCACGGAAGTGACCGCCGCCGGTATCGCACGGCTCGCAGGCGTCGGCCGCGCCGCCGTCAGCAACTGGCGCCGCCGTCACGCCGACTTCCCCAAACCGGTCGGCGGCACCGAGACCAGCCCCGCCTTCGCTCTCGCCGAGGTCGAATCCTGGCTCCGTCACCAGGGGAAACTTGCCGAAGTGCCCCTCCGGGAACGCGTCTGGCAGCAACTCGTCGGCCACCCTGAGGGGCCGGCCACCGCCCTCGTCCACGCGGGCTGCGTTCTGCTGCTCATCCACGACCGCCCCACCGTCTGGCTCGAACTCGGCGCGGTCTCCGACGAACGCCTCGCCGCCCGCCTCCCCGCCACCCTGGAACAGGTGATCACCCCACGCTTCGGCGTCGCTCAGAAGCGCGGGGTTCACACCTCGCCGGCCGCGCGGGCAGTTCACACGGCGTCCGCCGAACAAGGGGTTCACAGTCCGACTGACGTTCGGGGAGTTCACACTCCGACGGATGTGCGTGCCGCGTCGGCCGTGAACGAGTCGGGCGGTGTGAACACCGCGGAGGCTGTGAACACCCCACCCGGAGTACACGCCCGCCACCCTGCCCCCGGCGTTCACACCGCCCCGGCCCCACCCCCGGTACACAGCTCAGCCTCCGTACACACCAACCCCGCCGCCCCGGCCGTACACAGCCCGCCCGCTGCATCCTCCGTACACACCCCGCCCCCTGCCCCCTCCGTACACACCCCCCTCACCGCCCCACCCGTACACACCCAACCCGCGGTACACACCCCCACCGGCCCCGCACTCCTCCCCTCCGTCCCCCTTCTCCGTGGAGTCGCCGAGCTCGCGGCCGAGATGGGGGCGCGGCAGGCGTACGAGTTCCTGGTCGGGCGGCATCTCGACGCCAACCCGCGGCAGTACACGCTCACCCCGGCCGAGCTCGCCCGCCTCATGGGGGACCTCGCCGGTCCGGCGCGCACCGTGCTCGACCCGGCCTGTGGCACCGGCGCACTCCTGCGCGCCGTTCCCGTGCGGGGTGCGCGGGAGGTCGAACGGGACGATTCCGAACGGGAGTTGTACGGGCAGGACAGCGCCCCGGAGCTGGCCGCGCTCACCGCACTCCGGCTCGCACTCCAGGGGCAGAACGTGGTGCGCACGGCTGTCGGGGACACGCTTCGCAGTGACGCGTATCCGGGGCTCAGGGTCGACGTGGTCCTCTGCCATCCGCCGTTCAACGAGCGCAACTGGGGGCACGACGAACTCGCGTACGACGCCCGCTGGGAGTACGGGTTCCCGGCCCGCAACGAGTCCGAGCTGGCCTGGGTGCAGCACGCGCTCGCGCGGCTCAAGGAGGGTGGCACGGCCGTACTGCTGATGCCGCCGGCCGCGGCCTCCCGGCGTTCGGGGCGCCGTATCCGCGCGGATCTGCTGCGGCGCGGGGCGCTGCGCGCGGTGATCGCGCTGCCGGTCGGCGCGGCACCCCCGTACAACATCCCGCTGCACCTGTGGGTGCTGCGGCGGCCCGACAAGGCGCCCGCGCAGCCCGAGGTGCTGCTCGCCGACACCGGGACCGTCGCCGAGCACACCGGGCGCGGCGGGCTCGACTGGGAGGCCGTGCGTACGGCCGTCCTCGATGCCTGGCGGCCCTTCGAGCGGGCCGGGACGGCGGTCGAGCGGCCGGGGGTGGCGCGTGCCGTCCCCGTCATCGAACTCCTCGACGACGACGTCGACCTCGCCCCCGCCCGTCACCTCCCGCCGGCCACCGCGGGCGACGGCGAGCAGCTGAGCGACGTACGGGAGCGGCTCGGTGAGACCCTGCGGCTGACCGTGGACCTCACTCCGCCCGCCCCCGCCGGGCCCACCGAGGGGCAGCCCGGGCGCTGGCCGCTGATCACCATCGGTGAACTCGCGCGCGGGGGCGCCCTGGTGATGCGTACGGGCGGAAACGGCGGCCACGCGCGCGTGCCCGTGCTCACCGACCACGACGTCGTCGCCGGCACCGCTCCCTCCGGTTCACTGCCCGAGAGCGACGAGGAGGCCGTGCGGGTGGCGGCGGGTGACGTCGTCGTGCCGGTGCTGGGCGGCGGGTCCGTCGCACGGGTGGTCGACGACGTGACCGCGGGGGCCGTTCTCGGCCGCAGCCTCGTCCTCCTCAGGCCCGATCCGGCCGCCCTCGACCCGTGGTTCCTCGCCGGGTTCCTGCGCGGCACCGCCAACAACCGGCAGGCCAGCAGCTACGCGTCCACCTCGACCCGGCTCGATGTGCGCCGACTGCAGCTGCCCCGGCTGCCCCTGGACGAACAGCGGCGCTACGGCGCCCGGTTCAGGGCGCTCGCAGAGTTCGAGGAGGCCCTGCGGCACGCGGGCCGTCTCGGCGGGCAGCTCGTCCGGGGCATGTACGACGGGCTGACGGACGGAACCGTCGCGCCCGACTGAGCGGACCGACTGAACAGACCGATTGAGCGGCCCGACTGAGCCGGTGGGAAACGCGTATCGGAGGCACGCGGGCGCGTGCAGGTGCGTACATGGACGTATCAACTGATGAGTCGGACAACGGTTCGGTACAACCCGGGACCTGTTGTCGTTGTCGGCCTATACGCTCGACGCGATATTCGTCCTTGTCAGGTCATCGGATTCGGGCGAGCTGGTTCAGTCGCGCAGGTTCAGTCGATCAGGAGCAACCATGTCAGGCCACGGCTACCCGCAGCCGGTGAAGCAGCCGCCCCCAAGCGGGTGGCTGGTCTTCCTGCGCGTGCTCTTCGTGGTGATCTCCGTGATGAGCTGCGGCCTCCTGACCTGGACGATGCTGCTGCGGCTGGCCATCGTGACCCGCAAGTCGCTCGACTGGGGCCTGTTCGTCGCCGTACTGGCGGCCGACATCCTCAGCCTCGTCCTGCTGGGCAACGAGCCCGGTGAGGACATCCACACCCCGGGCGGTTACACGGGCCTCGTGCTGCTCCTCGGCACCCTGGCGATCATGATCGGGTACTACATCGCCGCGGACGTACGCCACTTCCACCGGCTCCGAAATGCCGCCCTCGCCGGCCCGCAGCACCCCGGGTACATCCCGCAGCAGCCCCCGCACGCGTACGGCTACCCACAGCCCCCGGTGGGGTTCCAGTCCCAGCCCCAACCTCAGCCCCCGACGCCGTCGCCGTACACCGCCGCGCCCCCGTACCCGCCCCAGCCCCAGCCCCAGCCTCACACGCCGGTACCCCAGAACCATGGCCAGACCCTGATACCCCAGCCCCCCGTGGGCCGCCCGCCCGTCGACCCGCCGCGCCCCGCGCCCGCCCGTATCGACCAGGTCCGCGCCGAACTCGACGAGCTCAGCGACTTCCTGCGCCGCAGCGACGGCAACGGCGGTAATGGCAGCAACGGCAGTAATGGCAAGGGCAGCGGGGGCAGCAGCGGTCACGAGGGCGGACGGTGAGCGTGGCGACGGGACGCGTCATCGCCGACCGGTACGAACTGTCCACGCTCATCGGGCAGGGCGGCATGGGCCAGGTGTGGACGGCGTACGACCAGCGGCTCGACCGGCGGGTCGCGGTCAAGCTGCTGCGCCCCGACAAGGTCGCCGGCCAGGAGGCCGACGAGCTGCGCCGCCGCTTCGTGCGCGAGTGCCGGGTGACCGCGCAGGTCGACCACCCCGGTCTGGTCACGGTCCACGACGCGGGCAGCGAGGGCGAGGAACTGTTCCTCGTCATGCAGTACGTCGACGGCGCCGACCTCTCCGACCACCTCGCCGAGCACGACCCCTACCCCTGGCAGTGGGCGGTCGCCGTGGCCGCACAACTGTGCGCCGTACTGAGCGCCGTGCACGCCGTGCCGATCGTCCACCGCGACCTCAAGCCGCGCAACGTGATGGTGAAGCAGGACGGCACGGTCACCGTCCTCGACCTGGGCGTCGCCTCGGTCATGGACACGGACACGACCCGCCTCACGCACACCGGTTCCCCCATCGGCTCGCCCGCCTACATGGCCCCCGAGCAGGCGATGGGCGGCGCGGTCGGCCCGTACACGGACCTGTACGCACTCGGCGTACTCCTCCACGAACTCCTCAGCGGGGACGTGCCGTTCTCCGGCTCGACCGCCCTCGGCGTGCTCCACCGGCACCTCTACGAGCCGCCGCTGCCCGTGCGCCGGCTCAGGCCGGAGGTGCCGGAGGCATTGGAAGCGCTCGTCCTGCGGCTGCTCGCCAAGGACCCGCAGCACCGGCCCGCCTCCGCGCAGGAGGTCTACGAGCACCTGTCGCTGCTCCTCCCGGAGCGCGGGATGCCCACCGGAGCGCCCCTCGACCCCACGCGCCCCTTCCTACGCCCGCACGCCCCCTGGCCGGACCGCGCCCGCACCCCCGCGCCCCAGCCGACGGCCGCCCCGGTGGCCGAGCGGCCCGACGTCGCCGGAGCCGTCGACGAGGTCAAACGCCTCCTCGGCGAGGGCCGGATCACCCAGGCCGTCGACATCCTCGGCGGAATCCTGCCCGCCGCCGCCGAACAGCACGGCGAGCACTCCCCGGTCGTCCGCACCCTGCGCAAGCAGTACGCGGCCACCCTCATGGACGATGGCCAGTACCGCCGCGCGCTGCCCGAACTGCGCCGCCTCGCCGACGAACGCGCCGCCGAGGCGGGCCAGGCCGACCCCCAGTCGCTGCGCTTCCGCTACGAGGCCGCCCAGTGCCTCGAACAGCTCGGCGAACCCGCGGCGGCTCTCGCCGAGTACCGCGCCCTGCTGCCGTACTACGAGAACCAGTACGTCGCCGGCGACCCGGAACTCTCCCTCGACGTCCGCCGCCGTATCGGCCACCTTCTCCTCGCCCTCGGCGACCGCACCGCCGCCCGCGACACCCTCGCCCGCCTCCTCCACGACGTGGACCGCCTGCGCGGCCCCGGACATCCGCTGGCGGCCGAGATCCGGCGGACCCTGGAGTGGCTGGGACAGGTGCGCGGCTAGGGTTTGCCGTGACTTGAGGGAATCTTGTGGGTCCGCAGGACCGATGTTTTCCGAACACAGGAACGACGCCGGTTACGTTGCGACCTGCTTTCGTGTCGCAGACTTCGTGGCGCATACCGTCGCATACCAGGGGTGGGTTTTACGTGGTGTCCAGTCACCGGCAGTCCAAGAAGCGCAGGTACATCACCTGGGCGGTGGCCGGTACGGCCGTCGTCGCCGGGGCAGGGCTCGCCGCGCAGTCGTCGATGGCCGCCACCACCTGGCCCGCGCAGCGCACCTTCACCGGCCGCGCGTTCGACACCTGCACCGCGCCCTCCGTCGCCGCGATGAAGGCCTGGCGCACCAACAACTTCTACGGCGCCGCCGCCGTCTACATCGGCGGCAAGAACCGCGGCTGCGCCCAGCCCAACCTCACCGCGTCCTGGGTGAAGTCGGTCAGCACCCAGGGCTGGAAACTCATCCCCCTGTACGTCGGCGCCCAGCCGTCCTGCCAGACCGGTTCCAGCCCCGAGAAGCTCACCGCCGCCACGGCCGCCTCCCTCGGCGCGACGGACGCGGCGGACGCGGTGGCCAAGGCCTCGGCGCTCGGTATGAAGGCCGGCAGCCCGGTCTACCTCGACATGGAGTCGTACGACATCACGAACAAGGCGTGCAACGACGCCGTACTGACGTACGTACGCGCCTTCGACAAGGCACTGCAGGCCAAGACGTACCGCACCGGCTACTACGGCTTCACCAGCTCCAGCGCGAAGGCGATCGCCCAGGCCACCGACCGCACCAACCTGCCGGGCAATATGTGGTACGCGCTGTGGGACAAGCAGAACACCACCACCGCGGACTGGCCCTTCGCCGCCACGCAGTGGACCAACCACAGCCGGGCCCACCAGTACATGGTCAACAGCAAGGAGACGCGCGGCGGTTACACGATCACCGTGGACCGCGACGCGTGGGACGCGCCGGTGGCGATCACCGGCTGAGGCGCGACCGAGGCCCGACCGACGCCGCAAGGTAGTGAGGCGGTGCCCGAAGTCCTGGTGAATCGTTGGTCGAATGGCTTGGCCAGAGCTGAGCCACTGCCTAACATCGATCACCGCAAGACTTTGTGCGCCCGCCCGTCGCCCGACCACCGCCCCTCAACGAGGCGCTGCGCGCCACACCTGCTGGTTTGCACAATCTCCTCAGGAGGCTTCCTTGCACCGCCGTCGCCGCACCGCGCTCTTCCTCTCCGCCGCGATCGTCGCCGCGGCACCGCTCCTCACCGCCTGCGGAAGTGACGCGCATCCCGGCGCGGCGGCCGTCGTCGGCGGCCAGCGGATCACGGTCGCGCAGCTGGAGAGCAGGGTGAACGAGGTGCGCGCGGCGCAGCGGGCGGCCACCCCGGACCAGGCCCAGTACGCGCAGACAGTCGCCAGAACCGGCAGCCTCACCCGGGACACCCTGCACACCCTGGTCCTCGACCGCGTCCTGAACCAGGCCGCGAAGAACGCGGGCGTGACCGTGACCCGCAAGGACGTCCAGAGCCTGCGCGCCTCCCTGGAACAGCAGGCGGGCAACGCGAAGGCGCTCGAGGACGCCTGGCTCCAGCAGTACGGTGTCGCTCCGGCCCGCCTCGACGACAGCCTCCACACCGAGATCGTGGCCCAGAAACTGGCCGCCGCCCTCGGCGCCGACATGAATACGCCGGACGGCCAGGCCACGTTCTGGAAGGCGATGTCCGAGGCCTCGAAGACCCTCGACGTCGACCTGAACCCGCGCTACGGCACCTGGGACGTCAAGAAGAGCAGCCGTGTCGACGCGAAGACCCCCTGGGTACGGGAGATCACAGCGCCGCAGACGGCCCAGGGCACGGCGTAACGGCTACGGCTTCGTCTACGGCGTAACGGCTGTCCGAACAGGCGTACGAGCGTACGGGCGATCGCGGGTTCATGGGCGCGCCCGGACTGCCCCGGCCTGTGGACAACTGAGCAGGCTGTGGACAACCGGTGGGGCTGTCGGTGGCGTGGGTTACGTTCGGAGGGTGAACGCAACCAGCAGCTTCGAGACGGCTCCGGAGACGGAGATGGGGACGCGGACCGACTCCGGTCGAGTCGTCCTGCTCACCACCAGCCACCGCGTGGCCCCCGGCCTGCTGTCCTGGCCCGCCTGGCAGGTGCTGCACGCGGCCGACCGGGTGCTGTGCGCGGACGGTGACCATCCGCAGCTGCCCTATCTGCGGGACGCCGGCATAACGGTCGAGGAGACCGCCCCGACCGCCCAGGACCTGCTCGACGCCTGCGCCGGCGGTCGGACGGTCGTGGTCGTGACGACGGGCGAGGGGGACCCGGCTCTCACCGACGGCCTGGCCCGTCTCGCGGGCTCCGGCCGTGTACAGATGCCGGACCTGGAACTTCTGCCCGCCTCCTACGACCTTCCCGGCGCCCGCCTCCTCGACCTCGTCCAGGTCATGGACCGCATCCGCCTGGAGTGCCCCTGGTCGTCCCGCCAGACGCACAAGGGCCTGGCGAAGTACGGCATCGAGGAGGCGTACGAACTCGTCGAGGCGATCGAGGAGGGCGACCGGGACGAGCTGCGCGAGGAACTGGGGGACGTCCTGCTCCAGGTCGTCTTCCACGCCCGCATCGCCGAGGAGGGGAGCGGGGCGAGTGAGGAGAGCGCGGAGGACGAGGATGAGGACGGCGCGGGCCCCTTCTCGATCGACGACGTGGCCGCCGGCATCGTCACGAAACTCATCCACCGCCACCCGCACGTCTTCGGCGACGAGACGGCGTCCACACCGGAGGACGTCAAGGAGCTCTGGCTGCGTACCAAGGCGGTCGAGAAGCGCCGGACCTCGGTGACGGAGGGCATCCCGCTCGGCCAGCCCGCCCTGGCCCTCACGGCGAAACTGGCGTCCCGCGTCCACACTGCGGGCCTGGACGTTCCGCTGCCGCAGGGCGCGGGCATCGGATACGAGCTGCTGGAGCTGGCGGTACGGGCGGAGCGCGAGGGAGTGGATCCGGAGGGGGCGCTGCGGGCCGCCGCCCGGGCCTACCGGGACGCGGTCCGGGTGAGTGAGGGTGCGACGACGGAAGGGGCGGTGACGTAGCGGGCGGCGACGGAGGGGGCGCTGGAGCGCTGATGCGCCCCCGGATCAGTACGGTTGTCCCAGGGCCGGTGCTGAGGCGTGGGGGCGTGCGTGGACGAGAAGATGGATCAGCTGGCGGCCGAGGGCGCCGAGGCACTGGTTGCCGGGCTCAGGTCGGCCGACTGGGAACGGGTTCGGGACTGGTTCGCCGAGTGGTTCGACCAGCGTGGGCAGGACGACTGCGTCCATGCCCTCCGCGCGCTGCGTGGACCGGCTGAGTTCGCCGACACGGAGAAGCCGATCTGGCGCGACCGGTTGAGCGAGGCACTCGCCGACGCGTGGGATCTGGACGGCGCTGATGAACTGGCCATTGTCATCGAGGAGTTGAAGCTGCCCCCGAGGAGCGAGGCGTCGGCCGCGGAGCTGACTCCGGCTCCGGTTTCCGTTCCGGCTCCGGTCTCGGCCTCCGCTTCGGTTTCGGCCTCCGCTCCAGATCCGGCCTCCGCTCCGGATCCCGTGGTGCCGGGGGATCGCTTCGACTTCCAAGGGATCACGGTCAACGGCCAGTTCGTCGGTGTGCAGCACGTGCGGCAGGTGCAGCAGACGGATGGGGATGCCCCGAGGGACGCTCCCCGGTCCCCTTCGGAGGACTGGCCCGTGGCGGAGGGCATGGATCCGCTGGCATACGGGGTACGGCCGACATGGCGAGGCAATGGGCTTCCGCAACTCCCGCCGTATGTGGCACGGGACGCCGATCCGGCGGTCAACTCGGCTCTGGAGCTGGCGGCTTCGAAGGGCGGCCTGGTCGTCGTACGAGGCGACGCGTTTGTCGGGAAGTCGCGTACGGCGCTTGCCGCGATGGCCGAAGTGCTCCCCGGGGTACGGGTGTTCGCGCCCGCCCGGCACGAGAACCTGCGGCAGCTTCCCGCCCTGCTGAGAAGCCTGCCCGGCGAACGCTGCGCGCTGTGGCTCGACGACCTCGACGGTCACCTCGGAGACGGGGGCCTGGAACCGCGGCTGCTGGCCCAGTTGACGGGGCAGGGGGTGGCGGTGGTCGCGACGATGAGCGAGGACACGTACGACGAGTTCCGGAAGTCGTCCCGGGGCCGCGTTCTCGATCTGGCGCACATCGTCGAACTGCCCCGGGAGTGGAGCCACGCGGAGCGGCAGCGGGCGGGGGAGACCGAGGACCCCAGGCTGAAGGACGCAGCGCGCAGGTCCGGGGCGGAGGGCGTGGCGGGGTATCTCGCGGTCGGGCCGATGCTGTGGGAGGAGTGGCGGCGGGCCCGGCGTGCGGACCGGCATCCGCGCGGGTACGCCCTGGTCCGGGCGGCGGTCGACCTGGCCCGGTGCGGATTGCGGGGCCCGCTGTCCCAGGACCTCCTCCTTCAGGTGCACGAGGGGTATGAGGGGTACGACGGCGCGGCCGGCCTGGAACGGGAGTCCGTGGACGACGCTTTGGCCTGGGCGGCGGAGCAGCGGCACGGGGTGCTGCGGATGCTGATGAGGAGTGGGGCGAGCACGTGGGAGGCGTCCCCCTCCCTGGTGGACACCGCGTCCCAGGACGAGACGTTTCCGGCGGTGGATGTGGCGGTGTGGGGGGTGGCGCTGGAGGTGGCCCGGGCGAACTCGGCGTACGACTTCGCGGTGGTCGTCGAAGGGGCACGGGGAGCCTTCCGGGCGGCGGCGGACGCGGGTGACGTGCGGGCCATGTTCGAGCTGGGCGTACTGGAGGAGAGCCTCGGGGACTGGGAAGCGGCGGAGAGCTGGTTTCGGCGGGCGGTGAAGGCCGGGGAGCCGGAGGCCGCGGGGAAGCTGGGACGGCTGCTGGTGGACAAGAGGGAAGAGCGGAAGGCGGAACCCTTTCTGGAGATGGCCGCCAGGGCCGGGGACTTCGGAGCGGCGCACCTGCTCGGGACCGTTCTTCGTGACCGGGGGCTCTGGTGGCTGGGGATGGCGTCCGAGTCGAAAGACCCGGCGAGAGTGCCCGAACTGCTGCTTCTGCTGCGCGGAGACAGGGAGTTCGGGAGGGGCTTCGACCAGCGGGAGCCCGCAGCGGACAGCTCGCCGCGCGACGGCGGCCGTGAGACGGATAACGACGCCCCAGGTGATGCTCGTGACGACGCCCATGACGATGCTCGTGACGACGCCCGTGTCGCCCGCCTCATCGCCCGTCTCTCTAAGAAGCACGGACTCGATGAATGATGAACAGAGTGCCGGCAGCGCGGGACCGGCGGGGTGGCCACCCGGCTGGCGAGCAGGCGCTCCCGGAGCCCCCCGATCCTCCCGATACCGTCGACGAGTGACCAACCAGCCCCACTCCACGCCTCCGGCCCCCGAACTCTTCACCTGGGAGTTCGCCACCGACCCCTACCCCGCCTACGCCTGGCTTCGTGAGCACGCGCCCGTGCACCGGACCAGGTTGCCCAGCGGGGTCGAGGCCTGGCTGGTCACGCGGTACGGGGATGCCAAGCAGGCCCTCGCCGATCCCCGGCTCTCCAAGAACCCCGCCCATCACGACGAGCCCGCGCACGCCAAGGGCAAGACCGGTATCCCCGGTGAGCGCAAGGCCGAGTTGATGACCCATCTGCTGAACATCGATCCGCCGGACCACACCAGGCTGCGGAGGCTCGTCGCCAAGGCGTTCACCCCGCGCCGGGTCGCCGAGTTCGCGCCCCGCGTCCAGGAACTCACCGATCAGCTGATCGACCGGTTCGCAGCGAGCGGCTCCGCCGACCTCATCCACGAGTTCGCCTTCCCGCTGCCCATCTACGCGATCTGCGACCTGCTGGGCGTACCCCGCGAGGACCAGGACGACTTCCGGGACTGGGCCGGGATGATGATCCGGCACGGGGGAGGGCCCCGGGGCGGGGTCGCCCGGTCGGTGAAGAAGATGCGGAGCTATCTCGCGGAGCTGATCCACCGCAAGCGCGAGGCGCTGTCCGACGTGCCCGAGCCCGGTGAGGACCTCATCTCCGGACTCATCCGCGCCTCCGACGAGGGTGAGCACCTCACGGAGAACGAGGTCGTCGCCATGAGTTTCATCCTGCTGTTCGCCGGTTTTGAGACAACTGTCAACCTGATCGGCAACGGCGTCCACTCCCTTCTCACCCACCCCGAGCAACGCGCCCGCCTCCAGGCGTCCCTGGCCGACGAGGACTCCTCCGTCCTCGAAACGGGTGTCGAGGAACTCCTGCGCTACGACGGCCCGGTCGAGCTGGCCACCTGGCGCTACGCCACTCGCCCGGTCAGCATCGGCGGGCAGGACATCGCGGCCGGCGACCCCGTCCTCGTCGTCCTCGCCGCCGCCAACAGGGACCCGGCGCGGTTCGCCGACCCCGACACCCTCGATCTCGGCCGCCGGGACAACCAGCACCTCGGATACGGCCACGGCATCCACTACTGCCTCGGTGCCCCGCTCGCCCGCCTGGAGGGCCGCAGCGCGCTTGCCACCCTCCTCACCCGCCTCCCTGACCTGCGACTCGCCGTGGATACGGCCGAGTTGCGATGGCGGGGCGGGCTCATCATGCGTGGACTGCGCACCCTGCCCGTCGAGTTCACGCCGGTGCGCGAATCCGGCCAAACCTTGCCGGCGGCGCCGTAGAAGATCACGAGAAGGTGACGCTCCCTCAACAATGTGATCTTCACGTGATCTGTGCGGCATGAACTTGTGACAAGTGATCGCCTGCGGCTACGTTCGTGCACCAGTGCGATGCCCGGCATCACGCGTCGCACTGGTCCCCGCTGTCTCGTGAAAGGCAACCGCATGCTCTCCGGGAACGGTCGTCACCGTCGCCCCCGCCAGGCCCCGGCGCTGCTCGTCTCGGCCGGCGTCGCCGGCTCCGCCATCGCCATCCCGCTGCTCGGCGCAACCGGCGCCAGCGCGGCCAGTGGCACCACCTGGGACAGGGTCGCGGAGTGCGAGAGCGGCGGCTCCTGGAGTGCCAACCCCGGCAACGGGTACTACGGCGGGCTCCAGTTGACCCAGGCGGACTGGGAGAAGTACGGCGGTCTGTCCTACGCTCCGAGCGCCGACCAGGCCAGCCGTTCCCAGCAGATCGCCGTCGGCGAGAAGATCCTCGCCGACCAGGGCGCCGGGGCCTGGGAGGCCTGCGCGCTGCTGTCCGGGCTCGGCAAGGACACCGGCTCGGCCGACGTCGACACCGGTGTGGCCGGGGGCGACACCGACGGGGACAAGGGTGACGTCTCGGGGCTGGGTCTGGGAGTGATCTCGGGCTCGGGGTCGGACTCCTCTTCCTCCTCCTCGACTTCGGCGTCGCCCACGCCCTCGGGATCCCCCTCCACCGGCTCCTCGGCCCTGACCGGGGGCTCCGACTCGTCGCCGTCCCCGACGCCGTCCGGCGGGGTGAAGACCGGCTCCTCCGGCGCCGGTGACTCCGCCGGGTCGGCCACCTCACCGTCCCCTTCCGACTCGTCGCCCGGCGCGAACGGCTCGAAGAAGGGCGACAGTTCACCCGTAGGGGACGTAAAGGGTGAAGAGTCTGCCAAATCAGGCCAGAAGGCGGAAAAGACGGGTGGTTCGGGCAGTACCGAGACCTCTGCCGGTACCGGCCGTCACCGCGGCAAGGCCGAAGGGTCGTACACCGCGAGCATCGGGGACGCCCTCTGGGATGTCACCGGCTCCATCGATCTCGTCGGCGAGCAGCCCGAACCCTCCAAGCCCGCCGAGCCCACCGCCGGGAGCGACGACTTCCTTGACTCGGGCTCGGGCCTCGTTCTCCCCGGTCAGATCCTTGCGGTAGGTAGCGAACCCGGGCAAAACTAACCGGAGTTCACGTCCTGGTTTCGGGCTGAATGTCCGTTATCGATGCGGTGAGAGATAGGTCTCAGAAGCCCTGATCGTCTTTGTATTTCATCGGATCAGCTGTTTACGGTCGTCATCGCCCGCCACAGTGGGCCCCGCCGGTCGCAACGCCGAATCCTGCCAACGGCCGAACGGGAACAGTCGTCGCGTAAAGCGCCGTAGGCAGGAGCGGGGGACCCAAGGTAGGTGCCGCACCGGGCAGTTGTCCGGAGCGGCTCGGGGTGAAGCCGTACGCCGCCCGACAGGGGCGTACGGCCGGGCAACTCAACCGGCCCGAACCCGACAGCTCACCTCGCAGGCGTCGGTGAGGGGATCTTTCATGCTGTTTTCCGGCAAGGGCAAGCACCGTCGTCCGTCCAAGGCCACCCGCGTCGTCGCCATCGCCGGCGTGACCGGTGCCGCTGTCGCCGCTCCGCTGCTGGCGGCCGGCTCCGCCTCCGCCGCCACCTCCGCCGAGTGGGACACCGTCGCCCAGTGCGAGTCCGGCGGCAACTGGTCCATCAACACCGGCAACGGCTACTACGGCGGCCTGCAGTTCTCCGCCTCGACCTGGGCCGCGTACGGCGGCACGGCGTACGCCGGCACCGCCGACCAGGCGTCGAAGTCCCAGCAGATAACCATCGCCGAGAAGGTCCTCGCGGGCCAGGGCAAGGGTGCCTGGCCGGTCTGCGGCACGGGCCTGTCCAGCGCCTCCTACGACGGCGGTTCGAGCAGCAGCAACGGCGGCGGCACGAGCACGGGTACGAGCAACAACAACTCGTCCAGCGGCTCCAGCTCCAGCGGGTCGAGCGAGACCTCCACCCGCTCCACCGACAGCCAGCAGGCCTCCCGTTCGCAGGAGCGGCCCGCCGCGAAGAAGACCGTCACCACCCCGACCGGCAAGAAGGTCAAGAAGGGCGACGGCGAGTACAAGGTCGTCAAGGGCGACAGCCTCAGTGCGATCGCCCAGGCGCACCACGTCAAGGGCGGCTGGCAGAAGCTGTTCCAGCTGAACAAGGACATCATCGACGACGCCGACTTCATCTTCCCGGGCCAGCAGCTGCACCTCAGCTGATCCCGGTCACCTTCGGGCCGTGCATCCCCCAGATCCCAGCCGGCCCGAAGGTGAACCACAGGACCCTCACAGCCGTGCCTTCCAGAGTGAAGGCCTCGTGCGGGTCACCCCCCGTCCCCCACGGGCTCCCCGCTCCGGTGCGTGTTCCCCCGTACGCACCGGAGCGGGGCTTTTTGTTCCCTGGGGGAACAATGTTTACCCTCGGTTCCGTTCGTGTTCCGTCCATGGGGTGGTCGGACGGCTGGCCGATCCCCCCGAGCCGGTTAGGCTCATCAACGCGGAGCCGCCGCGGCCCCGTACTCGCGAGGCCTCAGCAGCCCCGCGTACCCGCGTCACATTCCATAAGGAGATGCTCGTGCCGTCCATCGACGTCGTCGTAGCCCGGGAAATCCTCGACTCGCGAGGCAACCCCACCGTCGAGGTCGAGGTCGGCCTCGATGACGGCAGCACCGGTCGTGCCGCCGTCCCGTCCGGCGCCTCCACCGGAGCCTTCGAGGCCATCGAGCTGCGCGACGGTGACCCCAACCGCTACCTCGGCAAGGGTGTCGAGAAGGCCGTCCTCGCCGTCATCGAGCAGATCGGCCCGGAGCTCGTCGGCTACGACGCCACCGAGCAGCGCCTGATCGACCAGGCCATGTTCGACCTGGACGCCACCGACAACAAGGGCTCCCTCGGCGCCAACGCCATCCTCGGCGTCTCCCTCGCCGTCGCCCACGCCGCCTCCGAGGCCAGCGACCTGCCGCTCTTCCGCTACCTCGGCGGCCCGAACGCGCACCTGCTGCCCGTCCCGATGATGAACATCCTCAACGGTGGATCCCACGCGGACTCCAACGTCGACATCCAGGAGTTCATGATCGCCCCGATCGGCGCGGAGTCCTTCTCCGAGGCGCTGCGTTGGGGCGCGGAGATCTACCACACCCTCAAGAAGGTGCTGAAGACCAAGGGCCTGTCCACCGGTCTCGGCGACGAGGGCGGCTTCGCCCCGAACCTGGAGTCCAACCGCGCCGCGCTCGACCTCATCATCGAGGCCATCAAGCAGGCCGGCTACGTCCCCGGCGAGCAGATCGGCCTGGCGCTCGACGTCGCCGCGTCCGAGTTCTACAAGGACGGCAAGTACGAGTTCGAGGGCAAGTCCCGCACGGCCGCCGAGATGACCGAGTACTACGAGGAGCTCGTCTCCGCGTACCCGCTCATCTCCATCGAGGACCCGCTGTACGAGGACGACTGGGCCGGCTGGAAGACCATCACCGACAAGCTGGGCGACAAGGTCCAGATCGTCGGCGACGACCTCTTCGTCACCAACCCGGAGCGCCTCGCCCGTGGCATCGAGGAGGGTTCGGCCAACGCCCTGCTCGTCAAGGTCAACCAGATCGGCTCGCTGACCGAGACCCTGGACGCCGTCGAGATGGCGCAGCGCAACGGCTTCAAGTGCATGATGTCCCACCGCTCCGGCGAGACCGAGGACGTCACCATCGCCGACCTCGCCGTCGCGGTGAACTGCGGCCAGATCAAGACCGGCGCCCCGGCCCGCTCGGACCGCGTCGCCAAGTACAACCAGCTCCTGCGCATCGAGGAGATCCTCGACGACGCGGCGGTCTACGCCGGCCGCTCGGCCTTCCCCCGCTTCAAGGGCTGACCCCGACCTGGGTCAAGGCATAGCCAGTCGTACGTACGTCCCCGTACCCGGTCCCGTACCGTGTGCGGGGACGTACGCGCGTGTGAACGGGAGGCGGGAACATGGCCGTGAAGGACCGGGACCGGTTCTCCACCGCGACCAGGATCAAGCTGCTCGGCGAGCAGACGGCGGCCCGCGTCTACCGTTCGCAGACCAAGCGTCAGGCCCGCCGCTCCCGCCTGACCGGCCGTGCGGCCCTGCTCGTCCTGGTGCTCTGCTCGCTGATCGTGGCGCTGGCCTACCCGATAAGGCAGTACGTCTCCCAGCGCGCCGACATCGCCGACCTGGAGCGCGAGCGCGACCAGGCCAGCCGGCGGGTCGAACAGCTGCGCGACCTTAAGGCGCGCTGGCAGGACGACTCGTACGCGGAGCAGCAGATCAGGCAGCGGCTGCACTATGTGATGCCGGGCGAGACCGGATACGTCGTGATCGACCCGGACGCGGCGAAGCAGTCGCGCGTCGACCTGGGCGCGGCCGACCGCCCCTGGTACGCGAACGTCTGGGACGGCGTGGACAAGGCCGACGCCGCCGACCAGTGAGCTCACCAGTGAAGTGAACGGAACAGAGAAGACAGGTATGGACACGCCCCCGCCTCCCACCCCGCGCACCGAGCCGACCGACGCGGACGTCGCGGCCTTCGAGCGGCAGCTCGGCCGCCCGCCGCGCGGGCTGCGCGCCATCGCGCACCGCTGCCCCTGCGGGCACCCGGACGTCGTCGAGACGGCGCCGCGGCTGCCGGACGGCACTCCCTTCCCCACGACGTACTACCTGACGTGCCCCCGCGCCGCCTCGGCGATCGGCACGCTGGAGGCGAACGGCGTGATGAAGGAGATGACGGAACGGCTGGCGACGGACCCGGAGCTGGCCGCCGCGTACCGGGCCGCGCACGAGGACTACATCGCCCGCCGGGACGCGATCGAGGTCCTGGAGGGCTTCCCGAGCGCGGGCGGCATGCCGGACCGTGTGAAGTGCCTGCACGTCCTCGTGGGCCACTCGCTGGCCGCCGGCCCCGGGGTGAACCCGCTGGGCGACGAGGCGATCGCGATGCTGCCGGAGTGGTGGGCGAAGGGGCCGTGCGTGATGCGCGCGGGGCCTCCGGTGGGGCAGGACTGGACAGTGCACACGAACGACTCCGGCACAGGCCACTTCGCGTTCAAACCGGTGGACGCGGCGGAGTCCGGGGAGGGCGACAAGTGACCCGTGTCGCCGCCATCGACTGCGGTACGAACTCGATCCGCCTCCTCGTCGCCGACGCCGACCCGGAGACGGGTGAACTCGTCGACCTGGACCGTCGGATGACCATCGTCCGCCTCGGCCAGGGCGTCGACCGTACGGGCCGCCTCGCCCCGGAGGCGCTGGAGCGGACCTTCGCGGCCTGCCGTGAGTACGCGGGCATCATCAAGGAGCACGGCGCCGAGCGGCTCCGCTTCGTCGCGACGTCCGCCTCCCGGGACGCGGAGAACAGGGACGAGTTCGTACGAGGGGTGCTGGACATCCTGGGTGTCGAGCCGGAGGTCATCTCGGGCGACCAGGAGGCCGAGTTCTCCTTCACGGGCGCCACCAGGGAACTGACGGGGCGCGACGACCTCGCCAAGCCCTACCTCGTCGTGGACATCGGCGGCGGCTCGACCGAGTTCGTGGTCGGCGACGACCAGGTGCGCGGGGCCCGGTCCGTGGACATCGGCTGCGTACGGATGACGGAACGGCACCTGGTTCGGGACGGCGCTGTCATCGACCCGCCGGGGGACGCCGAGATCGCCGCCGTACGGGCCGACATCGAGGCCGCCCTCGACCTGGCCGCCGAGACCGTCCCGCTGAGCGAGGCGCGGACCCTGGTCGGGCTCGCGGGGTCGGTCACCACGGTGTCGTCGATCGCCCAGAACCTGCCCGCGTACGACTCGGCGGCCATCCACCACTCCCGGGTCTCCTACGACCGCGTCCGCGAGATCACGGAGACCCTTCTCCGGTCCACGCACGCCGAACGGGCGGCGATTCCGTCCATGCATCCGGGGCGTGTGGACGTGATCGGCGCGGGAGCTCTGGTGCTGCTGTCGATCATGGAACGGATCGGGGCGTCGGAGGTCGTCGTGAGCGAGCACGACATCCTCGACGGCATCGCCTGGTCGGTCGCGTAACCCCTCGACTGAGCAGGTCGGATGACGCATGAGCGCACTTGAGGGGCTGTTCGCGGCCCCTCGGTGACGCCCTCCCGGGAAAGTTCGTGAAGTTCTTCACAAGGAATTCGGTCCTGTTGGGCGACGAACGTGGTCCGGAGGGCCCTTTCGGGGGCTCACCTGGGGTGGGAGCCTGCTCGGGGGAGCATTGCGGTGGTGTTTCCGGGGGGTGTTGCGGGGCGCTGGTCCAGTCGCCCCGGAGACCCGGAAGAGCAGTTCACGCGGCATTGACATCGGGGCGTACCGCCCGCTGGTACCCCTCGCGTGGCATGGCCCCGGCGAGGTGGGCCGCGCAGTGTAACAGAGGGTCCGGATAAGCTTGTGAAGGGGCGCACGAGCGACCCCCCTGGACCGGGTGGATACTCGATGGCATGAGCACCACGGAGCGTCCCAGGATCCTCGTAGTAGGCGGTGGGTACGTAGGCCTGTACGCAGCTCGGCGCATCCTCAAGAAGATGCGCTACGGCGAGGCGACCGTCACGGTCGTCGACCCCCGGTCGTACATGACCTACCAGCCCTTCCTCCCCGAAACCGCCGCCGGCAGCATTTCGCCGCGCCACGTCGTCGTACCACTGCGACGTGTGCTGCCCAAGGCGGAAGTCCTCACCGGTCGGGTCACCACCATCGACCAGGACCGCAAGGTCGCCACGATCGCCCCCCTCGTGGGTGAGGCGTACGAGCTGCCTTTCGACTACCTCGTCATCGCCATGGGCGCGGTCTCCCGCACCTTCCCGATCCCCGGCCTCGCCGAACAGGGCATCGGCATGAAGGGCATCGAAGAGGCCATCGGCCTGCGGAACCACGTCCTCGAGCAGCTGGACAAGGCTGACTCCACGACCGACGAGGAGATCCGCCGCAAGGCGCTCACCTTCGTCTTCGTCGGCGGTGGCTTCGCGGGTGCGGAGACCATCGGCGAGGTCGAGGACATGGCTCGCGACGCGGCGAAGTACTACACCAGCGTGTCCCGCGAGGACATGCGGTTCATTCTCGTCGACGCCGCCGACAAGATCCTTCCCGAGGTCGGCCCGAAGCTGGGCCAGTACGGCAAGGAGCACCTGGAGAGCCGCGGGGTCGAGATCTATCTCTCGACGTCGATGGACTCGTGTGTCGACGGTCATGTGGTGCTGAAGAACGGCCTCGAGGTCGACTCCAGCACCATCGTGTGGACCGCCGGTGTGAAGCCCAACCCGGTGCTTTCCCGGTTCGGCCTGCCGCTGGGGCCGCGCGGGCACGTGGACGCGCAGCCGACGCTGCAGGTCACGGGTACGGACTACGTGTGGGCCGCGGGCGACAACGCCCAGGTGCCGGACGTGGCCGCCCGCAAGGCCGGCGTGGAGAACGCCTGGTGCCCGCCGAACGCGCAGCACGCGCTGCGGCAGGCGAAGGTGCTCGGCGACAACGTGGTCTCCGGTATGCGGGGCTTCCCGCAGAAGGACTACGCGCACTCCAACAAGGGCGCTGTCGCGGGTCTCGGCCTGCACAAGGGCGTCGCGATGATCGTCATGGGCAAGGTGAAGATCAAGGTCAAGGGCCGGCTGGCGTGGTACATGCACCGCGGCTACCACGGTCTGGCGATGCCGACGTGGAACCGGAAGATCCGGGTGTTCGCGGACTGGACGCTGGCGATGTTCCTGAAGCGTGAGGTTGTTGCGCTGGGCGCGCTGGAGACTCCTCGTGAGGAGTTCTACGAGGCTGCGAAGCCGGCGCCGGTCGCTGCCGCGAAGGCGGCGGAGACGAAGGCCGAGGAGAAGACAGAGGCCAAGGCCTCCTGACGCGTTCGTTCCTTTGACCTCCGGTCGCTGAGTTACCTGAGTTACCTGGATTACCCCTGAAGGGGCTGCTCGCCATCCGTGGTGCGGGCGGCCCCTTCAGGCGTTTTCTCGCCCCCGCCGCCCCTACCCGTCCCATCCCGTTCCTGGGGGCTGCGCCCCCAGACCCCCTGTCGGCCCTGAAGGGGCCTCGTCCTCAATCGCCGGACGGGCTGGGGGTGCGGGCCTGGGCTGGGGAGGAGGAGGCGCGGGCTGGGGGTGCGGGCCTGCGCTGGAGAGGTGCCGCTGGGGGCTGGAGGCGGGTGCGGGCTGGGCTGTAGACGCGGTGGGGGCGGGTGGGTGGGAAGGAAGCCGGCCCTGAACGGGCCTTGTCCTCAAGCGCCGGACGGGCTGGAAATGCGGGCCTGGGCTGTAGATGCGGCGGGGGCGGGTGGGTGGGAAAGAGCTGGGGCTGGTGGGGCCTTGTCCTCACGTGCCGGACGGCCAGGGCTGGAGAGGGTGCGGCCCTCGTATCCCCTTTGCCCAGTTGTGATCAACCCTGGGGACTGCGGGCCCGGGGGGTTGGTGTTTGGGTGGGTGTTGGACATTCTCGGTTGTGTCGTAACGGAGGTGTGCGCCATGCCCGGAGCCGCGTCGCGGCTGCAGAGATTCGCCGAACAGTTGCTGGGGGTCCCGCTCCCGATGCGCATCCGCGCCTGGGACGGCTCGCAGGCCGGGCCGCCCGGCGCTCCCACACTGGTCGTCCGCAACCGCCGGGCCCTGCGCCGGCTGCTGTGGAAACCCGGCGAACTGGGGCTGGCCCGGGCCTGGGTCGCCGGTGACCTGGGCATTGAGGGGGATTTCTACGCGGCCCTCGATCTGCTGTCCGGGCTGGTCTGGGAGCGCGGGGAGGACGCCCGGACCCTCACCGAGACCCTGCGTGATCCCGAGGCGCGGGCCGCCGCGCGCGGGCTCGTGAAGCTGGCCGGGCTTCCGGTCCCTCCGGCTCCGCCCCGTGAAGAGGTGGCACGGCGGCGCCGGCGCCTCCACACCAAGCGCACCGACAAGCGCGCCGTCAGCCACCACTACGACGTCGGCAACGACTTCTACGGACTCGTCCTGGGCCCGTCCATGGTGTACTCCTGCGCCTACTGGGAAGCCCCTGGCAGCGCCTCCGGCACCGGCACCCTCGAAGACGCTCAGCGCGACAAGCTCGAACTCATCTGCCGCAAGCTCGCCCTGACGCCGGGGCAACGGCTCCTTGACGTCGGCTGCGGCTGGGGCTCCCTCGCCGTCCACGCCGCCCGTGAGCACGGCGTCCACGTCGTCGGGATCACCCTCTCGCAGGAACAGGCCGCGTACGCCCGTAAGCGCGTCGCGGACGAGGGGCTCACGGACCGGGTCGAGATCCGGGTGCAGGACTACCGCGACGTCACCGACGAGCCCTTCGACGCCGTCTCCTCCGTGGGGATGGCAGAGCACGTGGGGAGCGAGCAGTACCTGACGTACGCGCGAGAGCTGTACGCCCTGCTCAGACCGGGCGGCCGGCTGCTCAACCACCAGATCGCCCGCCGACCGCAGACGGACGAGGGCGCGTACACCCTCGACGGGTTCATCGACGCGTACGTCTTTCCGGACGGCGAACTCGCGCCGGTCGGCACCACCGTCACCCAGCTCGAACGGGCCGGGTTCGAGGTGCGTGACGTCGAGTCGATCCGCGAGCACTACGCGCTGACCCTGCGCCGGTGGGTCGCCAATCTGGAGGCCGACTGGGAGCGGGCCGTGCGGCTCACCGGTCCGGGGCGGGCCCGTGTCTGGCGGCTGTACATGGCCGCCTGTGCCCTCGCCTTCGAACACAACCGCCTCGGCGTCAACCAGGTTCTCGCCGTGCGGGCCACCGACTCCGGTTCCTCCGGGATGCCCCTGCGGGCCCGCACCTGGAACTGACTGTGATTGGACGGTAGTTGGGCCCCGCTCAGGGGTGAGCGGGGCCCAACTACCGTCCGGTACTGCTGAACGTCTACTCCGACTTGATCGCCGTCAGCATGTTCAGGGCGGCCGCGCGGCGGGCCGGCCACAGGGCCGCCAGGACGCCCACCGTGGCGGCGAGGAGCAGGAACAGCGCCATCCTGGCCCAGGGCAGGACGAGTTCGTACGTCGGCATGCTGGTGCCCAGCAGTTCACCGGCCGCCCAGCCGAAGAACACCCCGAGCCCGATGCCCAGGACGCCGCCGAAGAGCGAGATGACCAGGGACTCCAGGCGGACCATCCGCTTGATGCCCTTGCGGTCGAGGCCGATCGCGCGGAGCATGCCGATCTCCTGCGAGCGTTCGAACACCGACATGGCCAGGGTGTTGATGACTCCGAGCACCGCGACCAGGACCGCCATGGCCAGCAGACCGTAGAGCATGTTCAGGATCAGCGTGAACGTCCGCGCGATCTCGTTGGAGAGGTCCTTCTTGTCCTGGATCTTGATGGCCGGGTTGGTGCCCAGGGCCTTCTTCAGCTTGTCCTTCGTCGCGCCGGTCGCGCCGTCCGACGTCTTCACCATGACCTGCGCGTCGGACCGGTCGGCCACGTCGGTCCGGTGTGCGGCCAGCAGGGTGTTGTCGAGCATGATGCCGCTCAGCACCTCGTTGCCCTCGTACACGCCCGCCACCGTAAGCCGCTGTTTCCGGCCGTCGTCGTAGGTGGCTGTGAAGGCCGAACCCGCCTTCCAGCCCCGGGACTTGGCCGTGCTGTCGTCCACGACCACCTGGGTGCCGCCGACCTTGAACGTGCCGTCGTCGACCGTCAGCTTCGTCAGCCTGCCGATCGTGCTGCCGTTGACGCCGGTCACCCACTCCGACTCGTCGCCGATGCTTACGGAGGAGTTGCGCAGGGGGCTCACGGCGGTCACCCCGGACGTCTTCGCCAGGGTCCGGGCGACGTCGGGGGAGAGGTTGTTGCCGTTGGCCATCGAGACGATGTAGTCGGCGCTGATCGCGGCCGTGGCCATCTTGTCGATCGACTTCTGGAGGCTGCCCGCCATCACCGTCATGCCGGTGATGAGGGTGAGCCCGATCATCAGCGCGGAGGCCGTGGCGGCCGTACGACGGGGGTTGCGGACCGAGTTCTGGCGGGCCAGCTTCCCGGAGACGCCGAACCCGCGCATGAGCGGGGCGGCGGCGGCGATCATCGGGCGGGACAGGAGCGGGGTGAGGATGAAGACGCCGATGATGAGCAGGACCGCGCCGATGCCCATGGGGGCCTGGCCGTCCGAGCCGTTCATCGTCGTGGCCGCCAGGACCACGGCGACGCCCGCGCCGGAGAAGAGCACGCCGAGCGTGTTGCGCAGCACCAGCGACTTGGTGGTCGCGGTCGCGTGGACGCTGCTCATGGCGGCGACCGGCGGGATCTTCGCGGCGCGGCGGCCGGGGAGCCAGGCCGCCAGCATGGTGATGAGGATGCCGACCGCGAGGGCCGCGCCGACCGTGCCCGGCGTGACGATCAGCGGCCCGTCGGGCACGATCGCGCCGAGCATGCCGAGGAGCGACTTCAGTCCCGCTCCGATACCGATGCCCGTGACCAGCCCGGTCACCGCCGCCACCGCGCCGACCACGAACGCCTCGATCAGCACGGACCGGGTGACCTGCCGGCGCGAGGCACCGACCGCTCGCATCAGCGCGAGTTCCTTGGTGCGCTGGGCGACCAGCATGGTGAAGGTGTTGGCGATGATGAACGTGCCGACGAACAGCGCGATGCCCGCGAAGACCAGCAGGCCCTGCTTCAGGCCGCTCATCCCGGAGGCGATGATCCGCGCCTGGTCGTCGGCGAGCTGGGTAGCCGTCGTCGTCTCGACACTGCCTCGCGGCAGCGCCTTGTCCAGAGCCGACTTGAGCGCGGCCTGGCTTGTCCCGGCTGCCGCCTTGACGTCGATCTCGTCGTACGTGCCCGCCTTGCCGAACAGCCGCTGCGCGGTCGCCGTGTCGAAGAGGGCGAGGCTGCCGCCGGCCGTCACGTTGCCGTCGTCCGTGGTGAAGATGCCGGAGACGGTGGGGGAGAGCACCGGGCCGTCCACCGACAGGCGCACGGTGTCGCCGACCTTGTAGCCGGCCCGCTCGGCGGTCCGCGCGTCGAGGGCGACCTGGCCGGCGCCCGTGGGCGCGGCGCCGTCCTTCAGCGGGTACCGGGCGTCCTTGTCGCCCCAGTAGTTCGCGCCCTGTGACTGGAAACCGTCGCCGACGAGCTTGCCGTCCTTGTCGGCGATGGCCGTGAAGCCGGTCACGACGCCGATGACCGAGCCGGCGCCCGGAACCTTCGCGGTCTTCTCCAGCAGGGCCTGCGTCAGCTCCGGTGTCTTGCCGATCTTGTCGCCCACGTCCTCCCGGTAGCCCGGCTCCACGGCGACGTCGACCTGGTCGAAGCCCTTGGCGGAGCTGTTCTGGAGGGCGTTGGAGAGCGTGTTGGTGAAGACCAGGGTCCCGGACACGAACGCGACGCCGAGCATCACGGCGAGCACGGTCATCAGAAGCCTGGCCTTGTGCGCGAGTACGTTGCGCAGGGCGGTACGGAACATGGGTGTCGTCTCAGTCCGTCGAGTCGGGGTCGTGATGATGAGGGGTGAGGCGGGTGAGGGGTGAGGCCGGGTAGGGGAGTTGACCGGTCGTCAACTCCCGTACCGCCGGCAGCGCAGTACCGCGTTACCGCTGCAGCGCGTCAGCTGGTTCGGACCGTCCTGGTGTCCAGCTGCTTCATGCGGTCCAGGACGCCGTCGGCCGTCGGGCCGTACAGCTCGTCCACGATGCGCCCGTCCGCGAGGAAGACCACCCGGTCCGCGTACGCCGCCGCCACCGGGTCGTGGGTGACCATCACGACCGTCTGCCCCAGCTCCCGTACGGAGTTGCGCAGGAAGCCCAGTACCTCGGCGCCCGCGCGGGAGTCGAGGTTTCCGGTCGGCTCGTCGCCGAAGATGATGTCGGGGCGGGAGGCCAGCGCCCGGGCCACGGCGACGCGCTGCTGCTGGCCGCCGGAGAGCTGGGACGGGCGGTGACGGAGACGGTCGGCGAGGCCGATCATCGAGATCACCGAGTCCAGCCACTCCTTGTCGGGCTTCCGGCCCGCGATGTCCATCGGGAGGGTGATGTTCTCCAGGGCGGTCAGCGTCGGCAGCAGGTTGAACGCCTGGAAGATGAAGCCGATCTTGTCCCGGCGGAGCTTGGTGAGCTGCCTGTCCTTGAGCGACCCCAGCTCGGTGTCCCCGATGCGTACGGAGCCGGACGAGAACGAGTCCAGGCCCGCCACACAGTGCATCAGCGTGGACTTGCCGGAACCGGACGGGCCCATGATCGCGGTGAACTCGGCCTGCCGGAAGTCGACGGAGACCTGGTCGAGGGCGACGACCCGCGTCTCTCCCTGTCCGTAGACCTTGGACAGTTCCGTGGCGCGGGCGGCCACCGTGGTGGTCCGGTCGGCGAGGGGGGTGGTGGTCACGGGTGGGGCTCCTGTCGGGACGGCGGCACGAGGTCTGAGGCTCGTGAACCATCGTCGTGGCCGAAGGAAGCCGTGTAGTCAACCGCTGTTCCGGTTCCGAAGGCAGACTCCGGACGGACCCCGGGGGCCGGTGTCATACCTGGGGATGACGGTCGTCCCCTAGGTCCCACCCCGACGGGTTATGGCAAGAACAGGTGGAGCCCCCTTGTTCGGGCGGTGAAATTCCGTCATTCCGCATGCACGCCGGGCGGCCTCGCGAAAGGCTATTGGCAAGTGCGGATGGCCCGTTCCAGGTGCTGATGCACCCTCAGAAGTCAATAAAATAAGACAACATCGGGGACCTCACCCTCAGTAGGGGTGAGGCGTCCCGATAGGCTCGGAACCTCGATGCGGAGCCCAGGGCCTGCCCGGATGGTGGAATGCAGACACGGCGAGCTTAAACCTCGCTGCCCCTTCGCGGGCGTGCCGGTTCAAGTCCGGCTCCGGGCACTTTCGACAGTCGTATGCCGGATTTGTCGGTGCTGCCTTCATTCAGGTCTTCATCGCGGAACCGTAGAACTGTCGAGCCGTTGACAGCGGCCGTATCCGGTCAGACACTCATCACAGTCAGATCGTGAAGGAAATTTCACTACACGAACAGAACGGCCAATGGCCAAGATCAACGGTCAACGGTCAACGGTCAACGACCGATATGAGCATCCCGCGTGGGTGTACGAAGGGAACGACCGATGCGTACCACCGTCGGCATCATCGGAGCCGGCCCCGCCGGGCTCCTGCTCGCCCGGCTGCTCCACAACGCCGGTATCGACTCGGTCGTCCTGGAGAGCCGCGACCGGGAGTACGTGGAGCGGCGGCAGCGGGCCGGGATCCTGGAGCAGGGGACCGTCGACGTGCTGCGCGCCGCCGGGGCCGGTGCTCGCATGGACCGGGAGGGCCTGCGCCACGACGGCATCGAACTGCGCTTCGACAGGAAGCGCCACCGCGTCGACTTCCCCGCCCTCACCGGCGGCCGGTCCGTGATGGTGTACGCGCAGACCGAGGTCTGCAAGGACCTCATCGCCCTCCAGCTGGCGGACGGCGGCCCGCTGCTCTTCGAGGCGGAGGCGCTCGCCGTCGAGGACGCGGACAGTGACAGCCCACGGGTGCGGTTCCGGCACGAGGGGCGTGAGGACGTACTGGAGTGCGAGTACGTCGTCGGGTGCGACGGGTTCTGGGGGGTGGCCCGTAACGCGATCCCGGCCGAACTCACCCAGGTCTTCGAACGGTCGTACCCCTTCGGCTGGCTCGGCATCCTCGCCGACGTACCGCCCTCGCACGACGAGCTGGTCTACGCCCGTCACGACCGCGGCTTCGCCCTTCTCTCCATGCGCTCCCCGTCCGTCTCCCGCCTCTACCTCCAGGTGCCGGACGGCACCGACGCCGACGAGTGGGGCGACGAGGAGATCTGGGACGAGCTGGAGCGCCGCTTCGAGACCGCCGACGGCTGGAAGCTCGACCGGGGGCCCATCACCCAGAAGTCCGTGACACCGATGCGGAGTTACGTCCACGAGCCGATGCGCCACGGACACCTGTTCCTGGCCGGGGACGCCGCGCACATCGTGCCGCCCACCGGCGCGAAGGGGCTCAACCTCGCCGTCGGTGACGTCGTGACCTTCGCGCGCGCACTGACGCACCAGAAGGAGACGGGGTCGGCACAGCTGCTCGACGCCTACTCCGAGACCTGTCTGCGCCGCGTCTGGCAGGCCGAGCGGTTCTCGTACGACATGACGACCCTTCTGCACCGGACCCCGGACGCCACCCCCTTCGAGGACCGGCTCCAGCTGGCCCGGCTGGAACGCATCGCCGGCGCCCCCTCGGCGGAGACCGACCTCGCTGAGGGGTACACGGGTTTCCCTCTCGACTGACGGGACAGGTGACGGAGGTCCAAACGATCACGAGATCAGCGGGCGGTCTCGGCTCTGTACCGGGTTGGTCATGGTCCGGGGCCTCCGTGGCCGGGAATCAGGGGGACGCGTAGCGTGTTCGCGACAGCAGGACGAGGGAAAGATCCTCCCCAAGCACTAGGGTCAATCCTTTGCCCACCTATTACTCTTGAGCCCAAGACCACGCAGTGTGGCCATGGAGGAGTGCAATGAGGAGCAGCAACCCGGTCTTCTCGCGACGGGGGTTCAGCCGCGACAACGGCTACGCGGGCTTCAACACCGCGCCGCAGGCCGGGGGCGCAGCTGTCGGTACGCAGCCGGGCAACCCGTATGCGGACCCGCACGCCCAGCAGGGCGGCAACCCGTACGCGACCAACCCCTACGCCCAGCAGGGCCTTCAGCACGGCGCACCGCCGCAGGCCCCGGTCTCCACCGGCCGGATGACGATGGACGACGTCGTCATGCGGACGGCCACCACGCTCGGTGTGCTCGTCGTCACGGCGGCGCTCGCCTGGGCGCTGCTGCCGGTCGACGACGCGAACATCAACCGGTCCTACGGCATCGCCATCGGCGCCGGTCTCGTCGCGATGGTCCTGGGCCTCGTCCAGTCCTTCAAGCGCAAGGCCTCGCCCGCGCTGATCGTGACGTACGCGGCGCTCGAGGGTGTCTTCCTCGGCGTCGTCTCCAGCGTCGTCGACAACCGCATCGCGAGCGGTGCGGCCATGCAGGCCGTGATCGGCACGCTGGCGGTCTTCACGGCCGTACTCGTGGCGTACAAGGCGGGCTGGATCCGCGTCAACCGCCGCTTCTACGGCTTCGTGATGGCGGCGGCGCTCGGCTTCGTGCTGCTGATGGCCGTGAACCTGCTGTTCGCGGTGTTCGGCGGCGGTGACGGCCTCGGCTTCCGCAGCGGCGGCCTCGGCATCATGTTCGGCATCATCGGCATCCTGCTCGGCGCGTGCTTCCTCGCCCTCGACTTCAAGCAGGTCGAGGACGGCATCGCGTACGGCGCACCGCGCGAGGAGGCCTGGCTCGCCGCCTTCGGCCTCACGATGACGCTGGTCTGGATCTACCTGGAGTTCCTGCGGCTGGTCGCCATCCTGCAGGGCAACGACTAGCACGCCAGGCAGTAGGCAGTACGCAGTAGGCGGTTGAAGGGCCCCGGGGTCACCCCGGGGCCCTTCGGCTTGGTGTCGGTGCGTGCCTCGGTCTCTCAGAGGGCCGTGCTCTCAGAGAAACTTGCGCGCGGCCCTCCTCAGGTCGTACTCGTGAATGAGGGCTTTGGCGTGGCCGTACGCGAGATTGTGCTCGTGCCGGAGCCAGCTGACCTTCTCCTCGAAGCAGAAGAGGGAGGGCCCTTCGTCTACGGTGCGCAACCAGTCGGATACCTCACGACCGGTGCATTGGGGGATGCGGGCGAGCATGTTGCGGTGGGTCTCCTCGGAGAGGACGTGGGACATCGGCGCCTCCGGACGCAAAGGGGATGTAAGCCGGTCCTTCACGCCACGGTGCCTGAGGGTTGGGTTGTTGGCAACAGTCCGGTTGCGACGCGTAGTCTCGCGGCGTGCTGGATACCTCGCCTTTGACGCTCGCAGTGGATCACTTTGCCGACCGGTTGCGGGCAGCGCCGCAGAGTCGGTTGCAAAGAGGGGCCGCGGCGGAGGCACTGGGGCTGGCCAGGGAGTTGGCACGGCGTGCCCAGCTGCTGGAGTCACCGGCGGACGAGCCCCGGGTGATGCCCGACGTGGGGATGTTCGCCGCGGCGGACCAGGTGACGGTGGCCGCGCACGATCTGGCGCTGGTACTGAGAAACGAGGGGGAGTTGGCCTCGGCGCTCACACTGGTCGCGGAGGCTCAGCAACGGGCCGCGGTGTAGCGGACCCTCACGCTGCGGTCCGGCGGACCCTCACAGGGAAGCTATGACCCTGTCCGCCAGGACGTACACCGTCTCCTCGCCGCATTCGAACGTCAGGGCGTAGGCGCCCGAGATGCCCGAGCCGCCGAGGAGGACCGGGGCCGCGCCCGAGCGCAGGGCCGCGGAGAGGCGTTCGGCGGTTTCCCGGTGGCCCGGTGTCATGCAGAGGGTCGTGCCGTCGGTGAAGACGTAGACGTCGAGGGTGCCGAGGGGGCCGGGGCGGACGTCGGCCAGCGCGGTGCGGGAGTCGGCGAGATCCTCGAGACAGGCGACCGTGCGTTCGTGGTCGTTCACGATGGGCGACTGGGCCGGTACGAAGTCGGGGTGCGAGGGGTGCCGGCGACGGGCGGCGGCCAGTTCGGCGGACTCCCCGGCGAACTCGTCGGTGTCCGTGCTGGCCTCGGTCACCGGCTCCAGGGACTCCAGGCCCGCGAAGTCGGCCGGGCGCGGCAGGAACAGCTCACTGTCGGGGAGGCCGAGCAGGGAGGGCGCGTCAGACGTGTCACGGGCCTCCTGGGCGGCCCAGAAGGCACGTGCCTCGGCGAGCTCCCGCTCCCGCTCCTCGGCGAGCGCCTCGGCCACGGCGGCGCGTATCCGGTCGGTGTCACCGGAGGTGCGCGCCTGCGGTACGAGACCGTGCGCTCCTACGGCGAGAGTCTGGGCGGCCAGTTCGGCGTGCAGGGCCGCGATCTGCCGACGCAGCCCCAGCAGGGTGCGCAGAACGGCGACGCCCACGGCCGTGGTGATGGTGGCTGTGGCGAGCAGCAGAGCAAGAGGCGTAGCGCTCACTGACGTACTCCCGGTTCAAAGTCGACCCCCGACTTCCTACATCAGCTTGAAGGATGGACTAACCACCTGTCAGTGCGTAACGTCACGAAACGGACAGGACTTTGGGCCCGGGGTTTGGGGTCGAACCTGCCTTGAGCTGCGCAAATGCCTCGCTGGAGCGAGATAGGTCACATCCTGGGGGAGATTGGATCACAAATCGGCCCAGAACCCCAGTGGTTACAGGGTTCCGGGCCGAGTTGTCACTGACCGCGTCCGCGCGATTACCGAAACGATTCCGCCAGTTGGGGATCGCGGGTGCCGCCCGGGGCCGCCGAGGGTGTCGCCCGGGTCTAGCTCAGGCGCTCGATGACCATCGCCATGCCCTGGCCGCCGCCGACGCACATCGTCTCCAGGCCGAACTGCTTGTCGTGGAACTGGAGGGAGTTGATGAGCGTGCCGGTGATCCGGGCGCCCGTCATGCCGAAGGGGTGGCCGACGGCGATGGCGCCGCCGTTCACGTTCACCTTCTCCAGCGGGATGCCGAGCTCGCGGTAGGAGGGGATCACCTGGGCGGCGAACGCCTCGTTGATCTCGGCCAGGTCGATGTCGTCGATGGTGAGACCGGCCCGGCGCAGCGCCTGCCGGCTCGCCTCGACCGGGCCGAGGCCCATGATCTCGGGGGAGAGGCCGGAGACGCCGGTCGACACGATGCGGGCCAGTGGCGTGAGGCCCAGCTCGCGCGCCTTCGTGTCGCTCATGACGACGACGGCCGCGGCGCCGTCGTTCAGCGGGCAGCAGTTGCCGGCCGTGACCAGTCCGTCGGGACGGAACACCGGCTTGAGCCCCTGGGTGCCCTCCAACGTCACGCCCGCACGCGGACCGTCGTCCTTGCTGACGACCGTGCCGTCGGGCAGCGTCACCGGGGTGATCTCGCGCTCCCAGAAGCCGTTCTTGATGGCTTCCTCGGCGAGGTTCTGCGAACGGACACCGAACTCGTCCATGTCGAGCCGGGTCACGCCCTTCACGCGGGCGAGGTTCTCGGCGGTCTGCCCCATGGAGATGTACGCGTCCGGCACGAGGCCGTCCTCGCGCGGGTCGTGCCAGGAGGTGCCCTCCTGCTCCGCGACGGCGGCGGTACGGGCCTCTGCCTCGGCGAAGATCGGGTTGCGCGTGTCCGGCAGCGAGTCCGAGTTGCCCTTCGTGAACCGGGAGACCATCTCGACACCGGCCGAGATGAAGACGTCACCCTCGCCCGCCTTGATGGCATGCAGTGCCATACGGGACGTCTGGAGGGACGAGGAACAGTAACGGGTGACCGTGCAGCCCGGCAGGTGGTCCATGCCCATCTGTACGGCGACGATCCGCCCGAGGTTGTTGCCCTGCTCGCCGCCGGGCAGACCGCAGCCGAGCATCAGGTCGTCGATGTCGTGCGGGTCCAGCTCGGGGACCTTGGCCAGCGCGGCCTGGATGATCGTGGCGGTGAGGTCGTCGGCGCGCAGCTCCTTGAGGGAGCCCTTGAAGGCGCGTCCGATGGGGGAGCGGGCGGTCGAGACGATGACGGCTTCCGGCATGACGACTCCATTGGCGTACGGGGGGGCGACTCGGGCTTCTTACTTCTTTACTTCTTGCGGGCGGACCTGCTTGGGAAGTTACCCGTACGTATGGCCCCGGTCACGGGTGTGGCGGTGTGACTCGGGCCGCACTTTTCTAAGCGCTTGCTCAGATGGGTGGGGGAGAGGATGAGGGAGAGGGAGAGGCCGGCGGCAGCTGCCCCTTGCTCTCCAGCCACTCCCAGTACACCCGCGCCCGCCGCGCCTCCGCCCAGTACGCCTTCGTGAGCGCGTCGTGCAGGGCGGACGCGTGTTCGGCGAGGGGGCTGGACGCCGCCCACACCAGCCGTTGGCGCACGCCCATCGGGTCCCCGGTCAGCGGCCGTACGACGACACCCTCGCGCTCGGTCACCAGCGGGTGCGCGAGAGCGACCCCGTGCCCCTGCCCGACCAGCGGGAACACCACGCTCCCGCTGAGGCGCTGCACCCGGCGCGGGGAGAACCCGGCCAGGCGGCACGCTGCCCTGAACTGCGCCCGCATCCGTACGTCCTTGTTCTCCCCGGCCAGCCAGGCCTCGCCGGACAGGTCCCGCAGCGGTATGTCCGGCCGGTCGGCGAGCGGGTGCCCTTCGGAGATCAGCACGAAGACGGGTTCGACGGCCAGCAGGGCGTCGCTGAGCCCGGGGCGCAACGCGAGCTCGTACTCCGGGTAGTCCACGACCAGCCCGAAGTCGAGCCGGCCGGTGGCGAGCAGTTCGAGCTGCTCCTCCTCCGTGTCGCAGGTGTGCAGGGTGATCTCGGCCCGGGGCAGCAGTCGTTGCGCGGTGGTCACCAGTACGGCGGTGAGCGGGCCGGGGATCGAGCCGAGCCGCAGGGCGGTCAGGTCGGAGTCGTCGGGGCCACGCTGCCTTACGTCACGCATGAGGTCCTCGTGGGCGGTGAGGATGCCATGCGCGTGCGCCAGCACCATCGCGCCGAACGCCGTGGGCCGCGAGCCGTTCCCGTCCCGTATGAACAAGGTAGCGCCCAAAAGCCGTTCTATGCGCTGGAGTTGAGCGGTCAGCGCGGGCTGGGTGAAGCCGAGGGCCGCTGCGGCACGGCTGATGGAGCCGGCGTCGGCGATCGCGTTCAGGACGCGTAGGTGGCGGACCTCCAGCTCCATAGCGCGATGTTATGGGCGGTTGGGAGTACCCGGAAGATCGCACCGGGCGGACAGTCGATCGCAACCGGAGTCACGACCGTCACCACCACCACAACAGTGGAGGCCGTATGTCCCGCATGTCCCGAAGACTGAGCGGTGCACTGGTAACCGCCCTGCTGGTGCAGGGAGTTGCCGTGGTCACCCCCGCGACCGGCGCGACCGGCGGCATGAGTGCGACCGGTACGACGGACCCGACCGCCACCGCCTCCGACTGGACCCACGGAACCGGACAGGGCGCCGCCACCCACCGGGTCACCCTCGTCACCGGCGACCGCGTCGACCTGTCGGGGGCCGCCGTGGCCATCCAGCCAGGGGCGGGCCGCGAGGCGATGGGCTTCCAGCAGTTCGAGCGCGACGGCCACCAGTACGTCGTCCCGAACGACGCCCTGCGCCTGGTCACCGGCGGTCAGGTCGACGAGCGGCTGTTCGACGTGACGGGCCTGGTCGCGGCCGGGTACGACGACGCCGGTACGGCCGTACTGCCCACGATCGTGACGTACGCCGACGCGACGCTCGGCAGCCGCAGCCTGCGCGCCACGGCCGGAGCCCGGGTGACCCGGACCCTGCAGGCCGTCGACGGCGCGGCCGTGGCCGTGGAGAAGAAGACCGCGGGCACCTTCTGGGACGGGATGACCGCGGGCAGCCCTACGGCGGGACTGCGCACGGCGAGCGGTGTCGCCAAGCTCTGGCTGGACGGCAAACGGCAGGTCGGCCTGGACCGGAGCGTGCCGCAGATCGGGGCGCCGACGGCCTGGCAGGCGGGGTACGACGGGCGGGGAGTGACCGTCGCCGTCCTCGACACCGGGTACGACGCGACCCACCCCGACCTGGCCGGACGGGTCACGGAGGCCGTGAACTTCACGGACGCGGCGGACACCGACGACAACGTCGGCCACGGTACGCACGTGGCGTCGACGGTGGCGGGCGGCGGCGCGAAGTACAAGGGGGTCGCGCCCGGCGCCTCACTGATCGTCGGGAAGGTGTGCAGAGACCGCAACTGCGCCGATTCGTCGATCCTGGCCGGCATGGAGTGGGCCGCTCCCCGCGCCAAGGTGATCAACATGAGCCTGGGCGCCGAGGACACACCGGGCGAGGACCTGCTCGAAGAGGCCGTCAACACGCTGACGGCGCGGACCGGCGCCCTCTTCGTGATCGCCGCGGGCAACGAAGGCAGCTCGGAGGGCACGGTCGGCTCCCCGTCCACCGCGGACGCCGCGCTCTCCGTGGGCGCCGTCGACAAGCAGGACGTGATGGCGTCCTTCTCCAGCCGGGGCCCGCGCGAGGACGGCGCGATCAAGCCGGAGATCACCGCACCGGGCGTGGACATCGTCGCCGCGCGGGCCGTGCACGCGACCAGCGACTACCTGGAGGTCGAGCCGGGCTACACCGCCCTATCCGGTACCTCCATGGCCACCCCGCACGTGGCCGGGGCGGCGGCCCTGCTCGCCGGGCAGCACCCGGACTGGCGCGCGGCCGAGCTGAAAGCGGCCCTGATGGCGTCGGCGACGCCCACTCCCGGCGCCGACGTCGACGCGCAGGGCGCGGGCCGGGTGGACGTGGCCCGCGCCGTTCACCAGTCGGTCCTCGCCACGCCCACGTCCCTGCCTCTGGGCACCCAGGAGGCCCCGGCCGACGACGACGTACCGGTGGTCAGGTCCGTGACGTACCGGAACGACGGCACGGAGCCACGCACCCTGGACTTCGCGGCACGGGTGACCGGCCCCGACGGTTCCCCCTCCCCGGCGGGCATGTTCACGGTCACCCCGGAGCGGGCGACCGTCCCGGCGGGCGGCACGACCACTGTGACGGTGACCGCCGACACGCGCGTGGAGAGCGGCACGGGAGTGTTCGAGGGCGCGCTGGTAGGCGTGGACACGACCACCGACACCTCGGTCCGCGTACCGCTGACGATCACCAAGGCCACCCCCACCCACAAACTGACGGTCAAGGTCATCGACCGCGCGGGAAATCCGGCGGCCGACTACTGGACCGACATCATGAGCCTGGACGGCAAGGTCTACCGCTTCGTGTACGACCCCTCGGGCTCAGGCACGGTCTCCGTCCCCGAGGGCCGCTACACGGTCAACGCGTCGGTCATCACCCCGTCGGACGGCAGTTCGACCCTGCTGGTCCGACCCACCCTCACGGTGACCGGCGACAGCGAGATCGTCCTCGACGCCCGCAAGGGCACCCCCGTCTCGGCGACCCTCTCGCGCAAGGACGCGAGTCTGCGTCTCGCCGCGGTCGGCTTCCGCCGCGAGCTCACCAACGGGACGGGCTACGGCATGCGGGTCACCGCCGACTCCTTCGGCAAACTGTTCACGGCCGCGCTCGGCGACGACGTGGGCCCGGGGGAGGGAGCGCTGGTCGCCGACGTACGCGGCTTCTGGGCGAAGAAGGGCAAGGACGGAACGTACGACGACTCGCCGTACGAATACGTGCTGGTGTGGTTCGAACGGGGCCATCTGCAGACGAACTTCCGCCGGGTGGTGCGCCAGAGCGAACTGGCGGAGGTGAAGCAGAAGTACTACTCGGTGACGGGGGCGCCCTCGCGGGCCTTCCAGCACAACTTCGGCTTCCCGCCGGAGGGCGGGAGCGCGCTGTCGGCGGGCGCGATCTGGTTCGACAACCCGGGCCACCGGACCGTCTACTACAAGGCCGCCGACACGATGTGGGAGGCGCGCTACAACCAGTACGCGGCCGACGGGACGTTCCAGACGCAGTTCTATTCGAACAACTACGAGACCTACAGGCCCGGCAAGCGCTACACCATCAACTGGCAGCAGGCGGTACCCGGCCCACGCTTCGGCCGCCAGACCTTCGTCACCCGCGACGGCAACCGCCTCTCCTTCAACATCCCGATGGCCGGCGACCACGCGGGCCACACCGGCTACACGGAGTGCGACACGAGCAGGGTCGCCTTCTACCGCGGCGACCAGAAGATCGTCGAGCTGGACTACCCCTGGACCGACGCCTCGGGCCCGGTCCCGGCGGCCGAGTCGACCTACCGCCTGGAGTACTCCTCCGCGCGCAGCGCCACCAAGGGAGACTTCGACCTCGGTACGGACATCAGCGGCTCCTGGACCTTCCGCTCGGGAGAGGTGAGCGGGAGCATGCCGGTGGCCCTGTCGGCCTTCGACTTCGCTCCGGCCGTCGACCAGACCAATACGGGGCGTACGGCTGTCATTCCGATGCGGTTGGTACGGCAGCCGGGGGCGGCTCCCTCGGCGGTACGGACGGTGTCGGTGGACGTGTCGTACGACGACGGGGCGAGCTGGCGGAAGGCCCGGCTGGTGAAGGTGGGTCGGGATGCCTGGACGGTGCCGCTGCCGGGGCGGCCGGTGACCGGCGGGTATGTGTCGCTGCGGGCGAGTGCCGGGTTCGCGGACGGGGGAGCGGTGGAGTACCGGGTGATTCGGGGGTACCGGGTGGGCTGAGGTGGCGCTGCTGGTGAGATGAGGTGCGGGCGGGTGATGGCTGGGGGCCTTCACCCGCCCGGCGGGGCGCCGCCGCGTGCAAGTTCGCGCAAGTTCGTGGCGCTGGGCTTTCTCTGGCGTGCAAGCTCGTTCGCAGTGATCCCCACCTGGTCGTAGGAGGCAAGAATGGCGCTGCGCAAGCTCGGGCAGCGCCATTCTTGCCTCCTACGACCGGATCGTCGGCCTCGTCCTCGATCAGATCGCCGTGGACGGCTCCATCACCAAGGCGCCCGGAGGCGGCGAGGTGGCCGGTCGCTCACCGGTCGACCGCGGCAAACAGGGCCTGAAACGCTCGGGCATGACGGACGGGTACGGCATTCCGCTGGGTCGTGTCCTGGCCGGTACCAACCGAAACGACTCCCCGTTGCCCGCCCCGACCTTGGATCGTCTGAACGACCTGGGGCTGTTACCCGACGACATCACGGTGCATCTAGACGCCGGCTACGACTCGGACAGGACCCGCGCGCTGCTCAACGAACGCGGCCTGCACGGACGCATCGCGCACAAGGGGAGAAGGCGCCCATCCAGGCCAGTCAGAGGTGGCATGTCGAACGCACCCACGCCTGACAGAACGCCTTCTACCGGCTCGCCCGCTGCTACGAGCGGCGCACCACCGTCATCGACGCCTTCTTCGACCTCGCCGACACGATCATCACCGTGCGCAGTCTGATCCGGCAGGCATGGACCACACACCGATGGGACACCCGTCCTCGACGCCGCCCATGACTGATCACCAGGGCACGGGCGTTCCGTCCCAGGAGAAGAAGCCACCGGTGGGGCCGTCGTCCGGCAGCAGGGCCAGGCGGAGGGCACCCTGCGCGGCCTCGGCCGGGTCGCCGTCGGCAGCGGCGGCCCGGGGGTTGAGATCAGTGGCCCGCAGGCCGGGGGCGAGCGCGTTGACCTTGAACCCGTCCTCAGCCAGCGTCTGGGCGTAGAGGACGGTGAGGGCATTGAGGGCGGCCTTGGACGACCGGTAGGCGCCGCCGCCGCCGCTTCCCGGGGTGAACTGGGGGTTGGGGGTGGTGCTCCAGGTCAGCGACGCAGTGCCACTGGAGATGTTGACTATGCGCGGGCTCGGGGACCGGCGCAGGGCGGGCAGGAAGGCATTGGTCACCGCCACTACCCCGAACACATTGGTCTCGTATGTGCGCCGGTACTCCTCGACGCCGGTGTCGGTCGGCGGGGCGAGTGACGGCGAGATGCCGGCGTTGTTGACCAGCACGTCCAAGCGGTCCATCTGAGCCGCGGCCTGTGCGACGCCGTCGGGATCTGTCACGTCGAGGACCAGCAGACGGGCCCCGGCTCCGATCTCCTCGACGGCCCGTTGCCCGCGCCCGGGGTCACGGGAGCCCACGTACACGGTGAGGCCCTCGGCAGCGAGCAGCCGGGCGATATGCTTGCCGATGCCCTTGTTGGCACCGGTGACCAGAGCTGTGCGTTCATTCATGGCAACCACACTTCCCTGGTCGTGGGTGCCCTGCCAGGGACAGCCTGTACCAGGCAGTGGGAGGAGGCGACATGGCGCGGCAGGAGCTGGCCCACTACCTGCGGGACCGCCGGGCGGCCCTGCGTCCGCACGAGATCGGCCTGGCGGCGACGGGCACCGACCGCCGCACACCGGGTCTGCGCCGCGAAGAGGTGGCGGAGCTCGCCCACATGTCGGTCGACTACTACACGCGGCTGGAGCAGGCCCGGGGGCCGCGGCCATCGGCCCGGATCCTGGACGCGCTGGCCCGCGCGCTGCGGCTCACGCCGGCCGAGCGCAGCCATCTGTTCCGCCTGGCGGGTTCGAGCGCGCCGCCCGGCATCAGCGCCGTGCGGCGGGTGCGCCCGCACGTGGCCCGGATGCTGGAGCGGCTGCCGGAGACCGGTGCCATCGTCACTGACGCGGCGTACGACGTTGTCGCCTGGAACCCCCTGGCCCGGGCACTGCTCGGCGCCGACCTTGGAGGCGGGACGACGAACCTGGCCCGACGCCGCTTCCTGGGCCAGGGGCGGACGTACGAGAGCTCCAGCGCCGAGGAGTTCGGGCACATCGTGGTGGCGCGGCTGCGCCGGGCCGCGGACCGCTACCCGCATGACCCGCAGCTGGCCGCGCTGCTGGCCGAACTGCACGCCGGCAGTGAGGAGTTCCGGCAGATCTGGGAGACGCGTCCCGTCCACGCTCCCGGGCATCGCACCAAGACCCTGGACCATCCAGAGGCCGGTGCGCTGCGGTTGAACTGCGACGTCCTGCTCGTGCCCGAGGATGACCAGGAGGTTGTCCTGATGACGGCCGACCCCGGATCACCTGCCGTGCGGGCCCTGCGCAGGCTGGCCACGCAGGCGATCTGAAACGAAGGATGCGCACAGGTCTCGCCAACGGTCACAGAGCGTCGCAACTCAATATTCACTGGGCCTGTGCCCACCTTGATGGCGAGGCTTTCCACGCTGCCTATCTGCGCGGGCTCTTATTCGCAGCGGTCAGCCGCAGGTTCCACTTCATCCCATCAGTCCTTCCAGCCGCTTCGCGGCCCGCTGCTGCCCGGTCACCCAGGCGTCCTCGACCCGGGTCTGCTGGACGTGTATTGGTAAGCCCGGCTATCGGAAGCTGCGGAATGGCTCGGCCCGGCCGGTCAGGTGCCGTGCGCTGCGGGCGGGGCGATCTGCGAGGTCAGGCGCTGGTCAGCGCTGCCGGTGCGTCGTCCGTCTCCCTGAGGGAGGCCGACAGGGCGCGGGCCTCGTGTTCGGTCATCCGGGGAGTCTCGTACGGCACGGCGTTGACCCAACGCTGAGTCAGCCGGGCGATCCGCTCGCCGTACCGCTCCGCGGTGATCAGGTCGCCGCGCGATCCGGCCTGCTCCGGCCCCAGGTCGGCGTGGCTCTGGCTCATCAGGCCCAGCCATGAGCCCAGCCGGTTCACATCGTCGCGGGTGCCACCGCTCCAGTTGTTGCCCGGCATGTCGCCCACGCCGATCCACTGCATGCCCATCTGCGCGCCGAAGACCGCCAACTGCTCCAGGACCGCCAGTTTGTCGCCGCTCTGCGAGGCGGACATGGTGAACGCTCCGGCGAGCTTGTCCTTCCACGCCTGCGTGATGAACGGCGTGAACGCCGCCTCCATGAACGCCTTGAACACGGCAGACACACTGCCCATCAGCGTCGGGCTGCCGAAGACGATCGCATCGGAGCGCTCCAGCAGCGCCAGCACCTCCGCATCGTGCCAACGGCCCGCAGTGACGTCCTCGGGCCGGATCTCGACGAGATGCACCTGGGCACCCGGCACCAGCCGCGCCCCGTCCGCGAGGTGCTCGGCCAGCACCCGGGTGTGCCCGTGCACCGAGTGGTAGACCACCGTCACCGTGGCCATCAGCGCATCGTGCTCACGGACAACGTCATTGACTGCCATCTGCTCTTCACTACTTCCGGTCGTGGGGAAATCCCTGCTTGCCCACCCATCACACTCGGCGGACGGCACAGCATCAACGCCGAACTTCGGCACGCAGCGATCGGTCACACCGATCGATCGCGTTAGCCTGGTCCCGTGGACAGGATGGAACTGGAAGCATTTGTCGCGGTCGCCGAAGAGCTGCACTTCGGCCGTGCTGCCGTGCGCCTACACAGGGGGCAGCCCACCGTCAGCGACGCCGTCAGGCGCCTTGAGAGCGCCCTGGGCGGGCGGCTGTTCCACCGCACCAGCCGCCGGGTGTCACTGACTGATCTTGGCGTAGCGCTGCTGCCCGACGCCCACGCCACCCTGGCCCAGCTGCGCGGCTTCCAGCAGCGCGGACGCTCCCTGGCCGCCGGCGAGGGAACCCGCACCACTCTCGTCGTCGCTCACGCCGAATACACCGGCCACCAGCTGCTGTTGCGCTGCCTGCCGCAACTGCGGAGCCGTTTCCCCGACGTGACGATCGTGCCGGAGGCCATGCCGACCACAGCCCAGCTCACCGCCCTGCGGGCGGAGACGATCGGCCTTGGCATCGGCTGGGCGACCGGCGACGTCACCGGCGTACGCGCGAGGGTGCTGTCCACCGAGAGGTTCATGGCGCTCGTACCCGCGGCCCACCCCCTCGCTGGGCACGCCGAGTTGACCGCTTCCGAACTGTCAACCACCGACCTGCTCACCTGGCCCCACCAGATCAACAGCGGTCTCTGCGACCGCCTCCTGGACGCCTTCCACATCGGCGGAGCCGACCTGCGCATCATCAGAACCGCCGACAGCGTGCACGCCATCGCCGCTCATGTCGCCGCGGGAACGGGCATCGGTATCACCCTCGAGTCCGCACTCGACCACCAGCCACCCGGCCTGCGCATCATCCCCCTCACCGGCCCTTCGACCACCGCCGACCAGGTCGTCCTCACCTCCACCGAGCCGTCGGACACCGCCACGGCGCTGCGCGACCTGCTGCTGCACGCCTCGGCAGAGCCCTCCACCGATTACTGAGCGGCGTGGGTCAGCGGTGGGCGAGTTCCGCCGCGTAGGCGGCTCCGTAGCCCTGGTTGTCAGGACGGCGGTGGCGCGTGGCATTGGCGCGCATCCGCTGGCCAGAGCGGCGCAGGTGCGCACAGCTGGATCAGGATCGTTGAGGAGGCTGGTGGTGTCCTGGCCCCAGGTACCCAGGGCGAGAACTGCGGAGGAGCGTTCTCGGCGACTGCCGTCCGCTGAGAGAACGTTACGCAGGCGGTGGGCGGCGCGGGGAACGACCTCGGCGAGGTCGGGTGCCTTCAGAAGCAGCGTGACTGCTCCGAGGGCTGCCTCTCGGGTGTCCGGATGCGGATCGTCAAGGAACGGTTCGACCGCGTCGTAGAGCTCGCGTCGGATACTCCGGCATGCGTGGATCGCTCCGAGCTCGTCCTCGCCGTCGTACTCAACCCCGTACTCGTCCTCGCTGCCGGGGTCCTCACCGTAGGAGGCCGAGTCGGCGATCTGTCCGAGCCAGTCGAGTAGCGCGGCCCGTAGGGGGCGAGTCCGGTCGTCCCAGGGGAAGAAGCTCTCGTGCTCGGCCAAAGTCTGGCGGTGGGGCAGGATGGCTGTGACGAACAGTGCCGCTGGCGGGGTGGAGCTGTACAGGGATCCCTGATGCAGCACGGACATATCGAGCATTCCCAGTGCTTCGGCCTGCACCTCGGGATCGTCGTTCAGGAGAGCGCAGTGCGAGTCCGTGAACCATATGACGCGCGTGTCTATCCGCGGCGCGGGGGAGCGTCCTCAACGAACGAGCCTTGCCCCAGCACAGTGCGGAGCCTGCCTTCCGTCCGCAGCGCGGCCACAGCCTTCTGAATCGTCGAGGCCGCGACGTCGAACTCTGCGGCGAGGTCCACCACGGCGGGGAAACGCGCACCGGGAACGTACGTACCGGCATCGATCCTGCGTCGCAGTTCATCGGCGATCTGGGTCCATACAGGTTTGCCCCGGTCGAGATCCATGCCCTCGAACGTATGCGTCTTCGCGAAACCGAGCGACCGCGAATGCGCGAATGCGCGTATCCTTGAGATGAGACAGACCCCGGCGAGTCGGTCAGGACTCCCGGGGCGTGGCCCACCAACTGGTTGGAGTTGATGAACGTGGCCGAGCGTAGCGCTGCCGCGCTGCACTGGGTTGTGGTGACCCTGGTTCTCTGGGGCATCACCTGCCTGATCCCACCGACCGGCACTCGCCGGAAAGCAACGCCGTCGACGCGCATGGTCGTGACCAGCGAGACCCCAAGGGGCCACGCCGATCGGCGGGTACGAGTGCAGGCTGTGCGCCGGTCGCCGTACAGCACCGACCAGGGTCCCCTGGACGGTTCCGCGTCCCGACTGTCACGGCCCTACCTGCCCGCCCTCGCGGACTCGGTTCCGGAATTGGAGTCGGAGGCTGTCGCCGCGCGCCGTACTGCACGTGTGCGTCGCAACGGGGCGGCGCGTGCACGGGCGGTGCGGCTACGCCGACGCGAGGTCGCGGTGCTGGCAGCCGACTTCGGGTTTCACTTCGGCATCCGGGACATTCACGCCGAGTCGGATGCGGTGATGGCCCGATGACCAGCGCGAGGGGTACTAAGGTCCAAGCCGCCGTACGCCAGGCCGAGTTGCCCATGCTGCACGCCTACCGACTCTGGTTCGAGCACGCCCGCAAATGCGACCACTGCAAGCGGGTCCGGACGGCGCAGGAAGGGTGTGAGAGCGGACAGGGACTGTGGGGCGCCTACCGCCAGGCGTACGACGGAGGTGTCGGATGACCACCAGCCCCATCGGCGAGGCCGACAAGTGCGGGACGATCCGCGCTTCTCTGTTCTGTCGGGCACCCATCCTCAGCGAGACCGGCGCGTGCATCCTTCCCCAGGAGCACGAGGACGATCACCTGGACGCCAAGGGCGCACGCTGGAACGTCATCCCCCTCGTCGGTGGGTCAGGCCTCGGCGAGGACATGGGTGGGCGATGACCCACACCCCCGAACCCGCCTGGGCACCGGAACTCCCCTTCCGCTCCCCCCGCTGCGCTCTGAGCCAGCACCCCGACTGCCGGGACTCCGAACCCCGCGACACCGGCGTACCCGGAGTCCACTACCTCGTCTGCACCTGCACATGCCACCACCCGAACCCGCTCCCGACCCCAGCCCCGGAGACGGCGACGGAAACCTGCGCGTGAGGTTCCCTGAACCACGCAAGGTTGGCGCTGGTTCCGGGCTCGGAGGGTGACGCCAAGGCCCGGCCTTTCCGTGGACAGGTCACGGAGGACTGGGCCAGGGTGGTGCATGGAGGGGGGAGCGGGCGGCGGCTCAGCCGGTACTGGAAGAGAGCCAGCCCTCGTTGTCCCGGTGGCGGTTCAGGCCCACGGTCTCGAATTCGTCCGTGCCTGGAGCTCGGCCTGCGCCCAGGCGTCGAAGCGCCTGCGAGATCGGGCTGACCGCGCTGGACAAGCCCTCGCTCGTCGCATCGTCCACAGGCCCCAGCGTCAGCACACCCTTGGCCCACACGACAGCTCTCTGCTCACCGGCGCCGCCGAAGTACTCGGCCTCGACATAGGCGACCGGCCCTGCGGTGGACCACTGGGCGAGCAGTCCGTCGAAGCCTCCCGGCAGTCGCCAGAATCCCAGGATCTGCTCTGTGCTGCCGTCCGTGACGGCGTCGAAGACCTCATCCGTCATCGGCATCAGCGACAGGCCCTGGTGGAGCCTTGCCACCCGGGCGCCCGGAACCTCTCGTGACGCGGTACGGAGCAACTCGTCCCCGGCGATCACTGCTTCCAGCTGGTAACCCATCCCAGAGCCTCCCCCTGATCGGATAGAGCAGCTTGCCCGATGTGCCCGGGGCGAGCCCACTGGTTTCCCGCACGGCCTACCCCCGGTATCCCCGGTACGCCCCCGATGCGCCGCCGCCCGTGCTGCCCGCGCCGGTCGCCTCGCCGTTTGCGGGCGGGCGCCCAGTCCGGATGATGGATCTCATGACGGTGGATGTGCTGATCGTCGGCGGCGGCCCCGTCGGGCTCACCGCTCGCGCGCTGCTGGAGCGCTGGGGTGTGCGGGTGCTGCTCGTCGAGAAGCGGGTCGAGTTGTCGCCCTTTCCGCGGTCGCGGCTGGTCAATGTGCGGTCGATGGAGATCTTTCGGCAGCTCGGGCTGGCCGACACCATCGCCGGCAACGCCTTCGCACCGGAGTACGGGCGTATCCGCTTCCGTGACACCCTGCTCGGCCGTGACTTCGCCAGCGCGGCGATGATCGGGGTCAACGGGCCCGTGCCCGAGAGTCCCGCGATCGGTGTGGTCACCTCGCAGGACCGGCTGGAGCCCACCCTTCTCGGAGCCGCCGCCGACGACGACGTGACGGTGCGGTTCGGGGTCGAGGTCGTCGGGCTCGTCGAGGAGGGCGCGAGCGTCGTCGCCCGGCTCGTCGACCGGGGGAGTGGGGAGGAGACCCGCGTCCGGGCCCGGTACGTCCTCGCCGCCGACGGGGCCAATTCCACCGTCCGGGGGCTGCTGGGCATCGACACCGCCGGTCCGGGCGCCCTGGGGCGCGTCACCACCGTCGTGTTCGACGCCGACCTCACCAGCTGGTCCGCCGGTCAACCCGCAGGCGTCTACGCCACCGCCCACGGTTCGTTCCTGCCGCTCTACCCCGAGGGAGGCTGGGCCTGGATCGCTCCCACCCCGGACGACCCCGCGCGCGCCGACTGGCCCGGCCTCGTCTCGCGCGCCCTCGGGCCCGACGGACACGACGTACGGGCCGACGTGCTGCGCGTCCAGCACTGGACCACGACCGCGTACGTCGCCGAGCGCTTCCGGCGCGGCCGGGTCCTGCTGGCCGGTGACGCCGCGCACACGCTGCCCCCGGCCGGCGGTCTGGGCATGAACGTCGGCATCGCCGATGTCCACAACCTCTGCTGGAAACTGGCCGGGGTTCTGCAGGGGTGGGCAGGAGCCAGGTTGTTGGAGAGCTACGAGGTGGAGCGGCAACCCGTTGCCCGACTTACGCTTCGTCAAGCGGTGGCCAACGCCCAGCTGATGTTCCAGGCCCAGGACCGGCGCCGCGAACAACTCCGGAGCGGGGCGGGCCCGGCAGCCCCGGGGCAGGTCGAACTGCCCTGGTCGGAGCGGTACTTCGCCCAACTCGGGCTTGTGCTCGGGGTCGTCTACGGCTCCGGCGGCGCCGTTTTCGTCGGCGGCAGCGATCACGGCAGCGATCACAGCAGCGATCACAGCAGTGGCTACGGCGGCGATCACGGCAGTTCCGCCGAGCTGCCCGAGCCCGGCACTGACTACGTGCCTACCGCCGAGCCCGGGCATCGCATGCCCCACCTCTGGCTCACGCCCGGCCGCTCCACCCTCGATTCTTTCGGTGAGTGGTTCACACTGCTCACTCCTGCTCCGGAGGAGTGGGAGCAGGAGGCCGCCGCCTCGGCCCGAGTGCCCCGGGGGTCCCAGCTGCCCCTGCGCGTCGAGGCTCTGCCCGGTGCGTACGCCGAGCAGTGCGGCCTTCGTCCGTGTGGCGCACTGCTCGTCCGGCCCGACGGGCATATCGGTGCCCGCTGGGTCGAACGGGCTCCCGGGGACTCGGGTCGTCCGACCCTCCGGGACGCCCTCGCCGGGATCAGCCGCTCGACACTCCCCTCGCTGTAGGGGACGGGTCCGTCGCCGGTACGCGCCTGCGCCGCCTGCGCTTCAACAGGGCCCAGGGGCCACGCGGCCCCGTGGGCATCGCCGCCGCGACCTCCGTGCCCGGCTCCGACGCGGCCTCCGCCGCCGCCCTCGCCACCGGGAGGAAGCCCTCGCGGCGGGAGGCGTCCGGGCGCTCCTCCTCCGCCGGCCACAGGCCCAGCGCCGCGCACACCGTCGGGAGTACGGCCATCGCCGCCGTCGCGTAGCCCTCCGCCGACGGGTGGTAGTTGTCCGGGCCGAACAGTTCACGTGGGTTGGCCTCGAACTCGGGGCCGAGCAGGTCGCCCAGCGACACCGTGCGGCCCCCCTGCTCCACGACCCCGATCGTCTGTGCCGCCGCCAGTTGCCGGGACGCCCGCCGGGCCAGCCAGCGCAGCGGCTGCTGCACGTGTTCGACGGTGCCCAGGTCGGGACAGGTGCCCACGACCACCTCCGCGCCGGCGGTGCGGAGGCGGCGTACCGCCGAGGAGAGATGGCGGACCGAGCGGGTCGGGGGCATCCGGTGTGTGACGTCGTTCGCGCCGACCATGATCACGCAGATGTCCGGGATCCGGTCGGCCGCCGAGACGACCTGCCCCACCTGGCGGTCCAGGTCGTCGGACTGGGCGCCGGGCAGCGCCACGTTGCGCAGTTCCACCGGGCGTTCCGCGAACGCCGACAGGCCGGACGCGAGCAGTGCGCCCGGGGTCTGGCGGGCCCGGTGGACGCCCTGGCCGGCCGCCGTGGAGTCGCCCAGCAGGACGAGTCTGAGTGGGGGTTCACCCGGGGTGGAGTATCCGCGTCCGTACAGGCCGTCCGCGCTCGGCGGGTGCGGACCGCGTCCGTTGCCCACCTGGCGTTTCGCCAGCCGTACCTCGGCCAGTACCAGTCCTACGGCCGCCACGCTCATCAGGCCGATCCCGCCACCGCCGTACGCGGCTCCGGCCGCGATCCGCCGGGCCACCCTTGCCCTGGACATGCTCGTCATGCGTCGCCGCCACCTCCTCGTAGCCGTACACCCACTCCTTGCCCCGTAGCGGCGGTCCGTCAATCGTGACGTGAGGTGAATGCCGGGGCTGAGCCTTAGGCTGGCGGCACCAATGACGACCACATTCATGTGCGGCAACCGGAGACAACGGTGCAATTCCACGACTCGATGATCAGCCTCGTCGGCAACACCCCGCTGCTGAGGCTCAACAGTGTGACCGCGGGCATTCAGGCGACCGTCCTCGCGAAGGTCGAGTACTTCAACCCCGGCGGGTCCGTGAAGGACCGCATCGCCCTGCGCATGATCGAGGCGGCGGAGAAGAGCGGGGAACTGCAGCCCGGCGGCACGATTGTCGAGCCGACCAGCGGAAACACCGGGGTGGGGCTGGCCATCGTGGCCCAGCAGAAGGGCTACAAGTGCATCTTCGTCTGCCCTGACAAGGTCTCCACCGACAAGATCAACGTGATGCGTGCCTACGGCGCCGACGTGGTGGTCTGCCCGACCGCCGTCGACCCCGAGCACCCGGACTCGTACTACAACGTGTCCGACCGGCTGGTGCGTGAGACGCCGGGCGCCTGGAAGCCCGACCAGTACTCCAACCCCAACAACCCCCTCTCGCACTATCACTCCACCGGCCCCGAGCTGTGGGAGCAGACCGAGGGGCGGATCACCCACTTCGTGGCGGGCGTCGGCACCGGCGGGACCATTTCCGGGACCGGGCGCTACCTGAAGGACGCCAGTGACGGGCGCGTCCAGGTCGTCGGGGCCGACCCCGAGGGGTCCGTGTACTCCGGCGGATCCGGGCGGCCGTACCTGGTGGAGGGTGTGGGCGAGGACTTCTGGCCCACCGCCTACGACCGGACCGTCGCCGACGAGATCGTCGCCGTGTCCGACAAGGACTCCTTCCAGATGACCCGGCGGCTCGCCAAGGAGGAGGGCCTGTTGGTGGGCGGCTCCTGCGGGATGGCCGTCGTCGCCGCGCTGCGGGTCGCCGAGCGGCTCGGCCCGGACGACGTGGTCGTCGTACTGCTGCCCGACAGCGGGCGCGGATACCTCAGCAAGATCTTCAACGACGAGTGGATGGCCGACTACGGCTTCCTGGAGGACTCCGGGCCCTCCGCCCGCGTCGCCGACGTCCTCGACTACAAGGAGCACGGCCACATCCCCTCCCTCGTCCATATGCACCCGGACGAGACCGTCGGTCAGGCCATCGAGGTGCTGCGTGAGTACGGCGTCTCGCAGATGCCGATCGTGAAGCCCGGCGCCGGTCACCCGGACGTCATGGCGGCGGAGGTCGTCGGGTCGGTCGTCGAGCGTGAGCTGCTCGACGCGCTGTTCACCCAGCGGGCCTCCCTCGACGACCCGCTGGACAAGCACATGTCGCCGCCGCTGCCGCAGGTCGGTTCCGGTGAACCGGTCGGTGACCTGATGTCCGTACTGGGCGCCCACGACGCGGCGATCGTGCTGATCGAGGGCAAGCCGACCGGTGTGGTCAGCCGGCAGGACCTGCTGGCCTTCCTGGCCAAGGGCGGCAACCAGTAGGGAACGTCCGGTGTACGGGGCGTGTCGGGACGGAACTTGCGGTGTTCGCCGCGATGTTCCGTCCCGATTCCTTTCCGGCGGAGACTTCGCGGAAGTGGTACGAGGGCGTCACGTCCGCGCAGCACACGCTTAACACGGGACCGGCACAGTAGTGGATGTCGGCAAGGGCGGGAGCGGCTCCCCGCCCAGGCCGGCACCCAAACGGCGTCACGGACTTCCGGAGCGGCTCCCGGACCTCCACCGACGCCCTGGACGCGCCAGCCCGGCCCTGACCCGGCCCGCGTCCCTCGCGGGGACCGCCGTCGTCCCGCCCCCCGGCAACGGGGGTGCGGCGGTCCCCGCGCACAGCTTTCTCACCCGGCGGCCCGGCGGCCCATCGACTCCTCAGTCCTCCCAGTCGCCGCCCTGCGCGGACCCGCGGTGCCTGCTGCCGAAGAGCCAGGCCGAACTGCGTACCGCATGGAACGCGTTCACACCCACGATGCCGCCCCAGGCGACCAGCAGACCGGGCAGGCCCGAGACGCCGCCGCCGATGGCGGACAGGGGTATCGCCAGGACCAGCGAGACGATGCCGAAGCCGAAGCGCTCGCCGAAGCTGTCGGTGGATTTGGGCCCGCGCGAGTCACGCGCCACCACCATCCGCTGCTCGGCGAGCTGCCGCCGTACCCGGCGCTCCACCGAGCTGTCTATCCGCTGTTCGACCTTCTCCAGGAACGAGTCGACAAACGCGGACTCGTACTCGTCGCCCAGTTCCCTGCGGGCCTGCAGGGTGGCGTTGAGTTCCTTCTTCAGGTCGGCGTCGTGTGCGCCCGTCGCGTCCATACCGGTCATGCACACCACGGTAGGGAAACGGCATCCGCCGGGCACTGGGGTTAGCCCCCCTGTTGCCCCTGGGCCGGACCCTAGGGGACCGGATCGCCGGAGCATCGGACCCCCAGGGCGGCCACTTGCGACTGCTTGCGACTGCTTGCGGCTACTTGCGGTTACTTCGTCAGGCCCTTGTCCTTCGCGTACGCGTTCGCCACGTCCTCCGGGTCCTTCTTGTCCTTGTCCACCTTGCGGTTCAGCTCGGTGAGGTCGGCTGTGGTGAGGACGTTGCCGAGTTCGGCGAGGGCCTTGCGGACCGTAGAGTCGGCCTTGCGGTCGGCGATCAGGGGGACGATGTGCTGGCCGGGGATCAGGTTCTTGGGGTCCGTCAGCACCACCCAGCCGTTGTCCAGGATGTCGGTGTCCGTGGTGAAGAGGTTCGCCACGTCGACGTCGCCCTTCTTCAGGGCGCCCTTGACCAGCGGGCCGGACGAGTCGAGCGACTTGAACTCCTTGAACTCGACCCCGTAGACCTCCTTGAGGCCCACCACGCCCACCTCGCGCGTCTTCACCTCGGCCGCCGCGCCCAGCGTCAGCCTGCCGTTCTGCTTCTTCAGGTCGGCCAGCGAGGTCAGGCCGTACTTCGCCGCCGTCTCGCGGGTCACCACGAAGGCGTCGGAGTCCTCCGCCATGCCGTACGGGAGGACCTGGAGGCCCGCCGGGAGGGCGATGGTGAGGGCGTTCTGCATCTCGCCCTCCTCCGTCGCCGTCGCCTTGGGGGCCACGTAGTGCAGCAGGGCGCCCTGGTACTCGGGGAGGAGGTCGATGTCGCCGCCCTTCATCGCGGGGATGAGGATCTCGCGGCTGCCCAGGTTCGGGCGGACCTTCGTCTTCACGCCCGCCGCGTCGAGCACGGCCGCGTAGAGGTATCCCAGCACCTGGTTCTCGGTGAAGTTGGCGGTGCCGATGGTGAGGCCGCCGGCGCTGGAGCCGCCGCCCCCGCCCGAGCTGCCGCCGCCTTCGTCGAGGGAGGTGATGCCACCGCCGCACGCGGCGAGGGCGGGGACGGCGGCGGCTGCGAAGAGGCCGCCGAGGAGGGCGCGTCGGTTCATCGGAAGGGCCATCGGAAGGACTCCTGGGCGGTTCGGTTTACCCGGTTCGGGTTACGCGGGGCGGTGGCGGAAGAGGAAGCGCTGGACGCCGGAGAGGGCCAGGTCAAGGGCGATGGCGACCACGGCGACCAGTACGGCGCCGCCCATCACCTGGACCAGGTCGCGCTGGGCGAGGCCGTCGAAGACGTAGCGGCCGAGGCCCCCGAAGGAGACGTACGCGGCGATGGTGGCCGTGGCGACCACCTGGATCAGCGCCAGGCGCAGGCCGGTCATGATCAGCGGGAGGGCGAGGGGCAGCTCGACGTGGAGGAGGACCTGGTGCCAGCGCATGCCCTGGCCGCGTGCCGCGTCCTTCACGTCCGGGTCGACGGCGGTCATGCCCGCGTAGGTGTTGGTGACGATGGACGGGACCGCGAGCGCTACGAGAGCGATGTACACCGGCCACATCGACAGCCCGCTGGCCAGGAACACCAGCACGACCAGGCCGACGGTCGGCAGGGCGCGGCCGAAGGAGGCCAGGTTGATCGCCACGAACGCGCCCCGGCCCGTGTGGCCGATGAGCAGGCCGAGCGGGAGGCCGATGACCGTCGCGATGAGGGTGGCGAGCAGCGAGTACTGGAGGTGCTCGGCGAGGCGGTGCGCGATGCCGTCGTAGCCCGACCACTGGTCGCCGCTGGTCAGCCAGGAGCCGAGGTCCTTGAAGAGTTCGTACATGTCAGGCTCGCCGCCTCGTCCACGGAGTGAGTACGTACTGGACGGCGACCAGCAGCGCGTCCGCGACCACCGCGAGGAGGAGGGTGAGGACCACTCCCACGATCACCGGGGTCGGGAAGTCGCGCTGGAAGCCGTCGGTGAAGAGCTGGCCGAGGCCGCCGTCGCCGATGTAGGTCGCGACCGAGACGAGCGAGATCGACATGACCGTCGCGATGCGGACGCCCGCCATGATCACCGGGAGGGCGAGCGGGAGTTCGACCGTGAGGAGGGTGCGCAGCGGGCGCGTGCCCATCGCCTTGGCCGCCTCCTTGGTCTTCACCGGCACCGAGTCCAGGCCCTCGACGGTGTTCCGCAGCAGCACGACCAGGGTGTACACCGTCAGGCCGATCACGGTGGTGGTGCGGGTCAGGCCGCTCACCGGGAGCAGGAGCACGAAGATCGCGATCGACGGGATCGTGAAGAGGACGTTGGACAGCCCGAGCAGGAAGCCGCGCAGCGGACGGACCCGGTGGGCGACCACGGCCAGCGGCAGGGAGATCAGCAGGCCGAAGAAGACCGCCGAGAGGGCCGCCTGCAGGTGGGAGACCGTGAGGCTGGTGAGGTCGTCGGTGTGGTCGCCGATCCACGACCAGTCGATGGTCATGCCGTGACCTGGGATTCCGTGGTCTCCGGGCCGGCTGCCAGGGCTTCCGTCCGGGCTTCCGTGTGCGCCCGGCCGGCGTGCGCGTGGATGTCGTCGCGGGACGAGACACCGGTGAGGGCGCCCGTCGCGTCCACGCGGGCCACGAGCCCGGTGGGGGAGGCGATCGACTCGTTGAGCGCCGCGAGGAGCGAGTCGCCGTCCCGCAGCGGCCGCACGGGGATGTCCGTGCCCTGCGTGCTCGAACCCGCCTCGTGCCAGCTCAGCGGCCTGCGGGCCTCGTCGAGTACGAGGGTCCAGGCAGCCCCTTCGGGGGCCGGGGCCTGCGGGAGGGCCGCGACGGTCTTCAGCGAGAGCAGCTTGAGGCCGCGCTCGGCGCCGAGGAAGTCGGCGACGAAGTCGTCGGCCGGGTGGGCGAGGAGTTCGGCGGGGGCCGCGCACTGGACCAGATGGCCGCCGGTACGGAAGATCGCTATCTGGTCGCCGAGCCGGACGGCCTCGTCGACGTCGTGGGTGACGAAGACGATGGTCTTGTTCAGCTCCTTCTGCAGGCGCAGCAGTTCGTCCTGGAGCTGGGTGCGGACCACCGGGTCGACCGCGCCGAACGGCTCGTCCATGAGGAGGACGGGCGGGTCGGCGGCCAGCGCGCGGGCCACGCCGACGCGCTGCTGCTGGCCGCCGGAGAGCTGGTGCGGGTAGCGCTTGCCCGCGTCGGCGGCGAGACCGACGGTCTCCAGCAGCTCCGCCGCGCGGGAGCGGGCCTTCTTCCGGCCCCAGCCGAGGAGCAGCGGCACGGTCGCGATGTTGTCGAGGACCGTGCGGTGCGGGAAGAGGCCGGACTGCTGGATGACGTATCCGATGGATCGGCGCAGGTCGGCGGCGTCCTGCCGGAGGACGTCCTGACCGTTGACCTTGATCGTGCCGGAGGTCGGGTCGACCATCCGGTTGATCATCCGCAGGGTGGTTGTCTTGCCGCATCCGGAGGATCCGACGAGCACGGTCACGCCGCCTTCCGGCATCCGGATGGAGAGATCGTGTACCGCTGTGGTGCCGTTCGGGAAACGTTTGTGGACCGCGTCGAACTGGATCATGGGGTGTCCCTTGCCGGGCTTGTATAACGTCATGCAGAGTTCTCTGTGTCTGAATAGATTGTCAATGCCCTGGTGTTAATCCGAGGTTACGGACGTCCGGCAAGCAAGATCGAGCGTCCGGCTTTCGTCCTGTTTGAGGGGAGTATTCGCCTTATGTCGTCTCGGATCGTGGATGCGACGCCCTCGGTGTCATCGCCGCTCTCCACCGGCATCGTTGTTCTGGACGGCGTCGGCCTGGGCGTCGACGACGTCGTACGCCTCGCCGACGGGGCCGCGCGGCCGGTCCCCGGCACCGACGCGATGAAACGCGTCGAGGAGGTCTGGGACGTCGCCCGCCGGATCGCCGCGACCGGCCGCGTGTACGGCCGCTCCACCGGCGTCGGCGCCAACCGCAACGAGGCCGTCCCCACCGAGGCCGCCGCCGACCACGGCCTGCGTCTGCTGCGCAGTCACGCCGGTGCCATCGGCGCGGAACTGCCGGCCCGGCAGGTACGGGCGATGCTCGCCGTGCGCGCCAACCAGCTGCTGGCGGGGGGCGCGGGACTGCGGCCCGGGGTCGTCACCGCCCTGTGCGAGGCGCTGGAGAACGGCGCGTATCCCGTGGTCAACGAGTTCGGGTCGGTGGGCACCGGGGACATCGCGGCACTGGCCCAGGTGGGGCTGGCGCTGGCCGGGGAGCACGAGTGGATCGGGACGGACGCGGGAGAAGGAGCGGGAACGGCAGCGGGAGCGGGAACGGTAGCGGGAACGGGTGGATCGGCCTCCCGGGGGTGGAGCGCTGCCGGGGCCCCCGCGCCCCAGGCCCTCGACAACAACGACGCCCTCGCCCTGATCAGCAGCAACGCGCTCACCCTCGGGCAGGCTGCGCTCGCCCTGCACGAACTGCGCGGGCTCATCGCCGCCACCCAGGTCGTCGCCGCGCTTTCGCTGCACGCCGTCGACGGATCCCACGAGGCCTACGCGGCGCCCGTACACGCCGCCCGTCCGCACCGGGGGTCGGTCGAAGTCGCCCGCCGGATGCGGGAGTTGATCGGTTCCGCGGACCGGCCCACCCCTCCCCTCGGGCGTATCCAGGACCCGTACGGCTTCCGGTGCCTGCCGCAGATCCACGGGCCGGCGCACGACGCGGCGGACGCGCTGGAGGGAGTGCTCGCGATCGAGATCAACGCCGCCGCCGAGAACCCGCTCATCTCCCCCGAGGACCTCACCGCCTACCACCACGGCGGCTTCTACCAGGCCCAACTCGCCCTCGCCCTCGACCACTTCAGGCTGGCCATCACCCAGGTGGCCCGGCTGTCCACCTCACGCCTGTCCACCCTGAACGAGCCCGCCTTCACCCGCCTGCGCCCCTTCCTCGCCGACCACGAGCCCGCCGCCTCCGGGGTGATGATCCTGGAGTACGCCGCCGGCGCGGCCCTCGGTGACCTGCGGGCCTTCTCCGCGCCCGCCTCGCTCGGGCACGCTGTACTCTCCCGGGGCGTCGAGGAACAGGCCAGCTTCGCCTCGCTCGCCGCCCGCCAGACACTGCGCGCGTGCGACGCGTACCGTCTCGTCGTGGGCTGCGAACTGGTCGCCGCCGTACGGGCGCTGCGCCAGCGCGACCTGCGGCCGGACCCGGAACTGCCGGCCGGACGGGCGCTGGAGCTGGCCGAGTCGGTCCTCGACGCGGACTCGGCCGACCGGCCGCTCACGGACGACGTGACAGCGGCGTCGGCACTGCTGGACCGGTTCACGGAGATCTGGAGGGGGAGCGGGGAATGAGCACGCCGAGCGCGCCGAGCGCGGACGACAACAGGGACGCCGGTACGGGCGCGGAGGGGATGCAGAGGACGGTGGGGACGGAGGGCGCCGCGCGAGAGGTGGGCGCCGCAGGAGAGGTGGGTGCGGGCGGAGACGTGGGTGCGGGCGGAGACGTGGGCATGGGCGGACACCTTCCCGACAGCCCCGCCGCCCGGCTCCAGACACTGTTCGAAGGGCACCGGCTCACCCCGACGCAGCGGCGCATCGCGCACAGCATGGTGCGCCGCGCCTCCGAGGTGCCCTTCCTCTCCAGCGTCGAGCTGGCCGAGCTGGCCGGCGTCAGCCAGCCGTCCGTCACCCGCTTCGCCGTCGCCCTCGGCTTCGACGGCTACCCGGCGCTGCGCAAGCACCTGCGCGAGGTCGCCCCCACCGAACAGGGCGCCGAGCCTGGCTCGTACAACGAGTACCAGCAGGCCGTCGAGGCCGAGATCGAGAACCTGAGGCACCTGGCCGAGGTGCTCGCCGACCCGCGCCCCCTGCACCGGGCGGGGCGGCTGCTCGCCGCGTCCCGCCCCCTGCCCGTCCTCGGGCTGCGCGCCGCCGCGTCCCAGGCGTACGGCTTCGCCTACTTCGCCGCCAAGGTCCACCCGGACGTACGGCTGCTCCACGAGGGCGGCACGATGATCCACGACCGTATCGACGCCGCCGTACGGGCGGGCGCCACGACCCTGCTGTGCTTCGCGCTGCCCCGGCATCCGCGCGAGGTCGTCGACACCCTCGCCTACGCCAAGAGCGCGGGGCTGACCGTCGTCACCGTCGCCGACTCGGCGTTCGCGCCGGTCGCGAAGGTCTCCGACCTGCTGCTGCCGGCCGCCGTCGGTACCGGCCTCGCCTTCGACACCGCCTGCGCGCCGATGCTGCTGGGCCGGGTGCTGCTGGAGGCCATGTGCGACGACCTGCCGGACGCCCAGGCCCGCCTGGAGGAGTTCGACGCGAGGGCGGCGGCCCGGGGACTGTTCGTCGAGTAGGCAGGCCCGCGCGGGTTCATCGAGGGTCCTTCGCGCACTCGTCCCCGGCTCTCAGACTCGTCTCACGTTCGCTCGCTACTCTCCCGCTCCGGCAGAGCTGTGCGGGCTGGAGGAACCGGGAGGCGGACGTGGCGCGCGGAGGTCAGGGGCTGGCGCGGGTGGCTGTGGTCGTACGGGCGGGAGCGGCGCCCATGTGGTGGTTCGGAGTGTTCGCGGCGGGCATCGGCGTACTGCTGCCGGGGATCACCGGCCGCCGGATAGGGGTGATGGCGGGAGCCGCGCTGTTCATCATCGCGGCCGGGGTCGTCGCGTACCTGCGGAGCGGGCGCTACACCGCGCTCGCCGCCGGTCCCGCCCGGGCCGGGAGGCACGATGTGCTCCAGGACCGCGCGGTGACGGTACGCAACTGGCGCCGCGGCCACCGCTGGTGGCTGCTGCTCGCCTTCGCCGCCGCACTGGGCAGCTCCTTCGTCGTACCTGCGGCGGTTGGGCTGCTGCTCGCCGGGGCCGGTACCGGGCTGCGGCTGAAGGCCGCCTGGCTGGGCCGCCGCGAGCGCGCCGACGACGTACTGCTCTGGGTGCGGGTCGACTGGCTCGGCCCGCGCTCCGGAGCTCCGGTGGGCAAGCCGGTCAAGGCCTACCGCACCACGGGAATCGCCGCGGGCGACGCGACCCCGGGTGGGGCGCGCCGCCGCGGCGACGTACTGGTCTAGCCCGTCGGTACTACTTCCTCAGACCTCGATGTCCGCCTCGATCCTCTTCAGCTGGTGGCGGGCCATCGCCAGGTTGGAGCGGCTGATGTCGAGCACCAGGTAGAGGAAGAGGCCGTTGCCGCCGCGCCCCTTCATCATGCGGATCAGGTGGTACTGGGTGGAGAGCGTGATCAGGATGTCCTCGATCTCGCCCTTCAGGCCGAGGTGTTCCATCGTCCGCATCTTGGCGCGTACGACATCTGTGTTGCCGGCGGCGGCGACGTTCAGGTCGAACGTCTTGCTGCCGCCCATCGTGCCCAGGGCCATGCCGCTGGTGTAGTCGACGAGTGCGACTCCGGTGGCGCCCTCGATGGAGGTCAGCGCCTCTTTGAGCGCGGTCTCGGTGTTGGCCATGACGGTGTTCCTCTCCTGCTTCCGGTTCAACTATCCGTGGTGGTACGCGCGTTGGGCGTGGTTGACGGTGTGCGTGCCGCGCGCGGGGTTCTGGTTCGGGTGGGCATGGGGGCGGGTGCGACGGTGGGCATGGGGGGCGTTGCGGGCGCTGTGGGGTCGGTGGGCTCGGAGGCCGGTTCGGCCACGGCCGGTGGTGACCGGGTCTCGGCCGCCGCGTCGACCAGTTCCCCGATGCGCCGGCCGGCCCGGCGGCCCTCCAGGTGCAGTCGCCCGACGTTGACGCGGTCCTGGGCGAGCAGTGTCAGGACGGCGGTACGGCCGGCCGCGTACGTCGCCACATAGCCGTACACCCCGCGCACCAGCAGCTCGCGGAAGTCGCCCTGGCCGGTCGCGTCCGCCATCCGCACGGCGACACTGAGCGCGGTGGCGGTGAGCGCCGCGACCGTCTCAGGTTCGACACCGGGGGTGTCCTGCACCAGGACGAGACCGTCGACGCTGGCCGCGAGCGCGCCGGTGAGCTGGGGTACGCGGGCCCGCAACCGGCGCAGTTCGTCCATGACTTCGGCCTCGGCTGCCATGAGTTGTCTCCTCTCGGCACGCGGGCGCTGCCGTTCAAAGGGCCTCCAGCGCATCCCTGAGCCTCTTCAGCAGCGTGATGTTGGGGTCGGCGAACGACGGCGGCAGTGTCCCGGGGGGAGCCGGGGGAGCGGAGGACTCGGACGGTGGTGGCGGGGCGAGGGCAGGGTCGGCGCGGGCAGGGTCGGCGGATATCGGGGCCGGGGTGGCCTCCGGGGCGATGACGCCCGCGGCTGCCAGCCGCCGTATGTCCACGAGGGCGTGGAACGTCGGGCGGGCCAGCGCCAGGGCGATGTCCGCCGCCGTCCGGACCCCGTTCACCAGGGCCAGTACGGCGTGCTGGCGGGCTGTGACCGTCGGTGCGGCCGGGCTGCCGGAGAGGAGCAGGGGGGCGCTGTCGGGGGCCGGGTCGGGCCAGATGCGGTGCAGCAGGGCACGCCTGCGCAGAGTCTCGTGCTCGACCGCCGCCACCGGCACCGGTCTCACGGGGCCGAGCCAGTGCGTGTCCCCGTACCGGAAGTGTCCCGGCGTGCCGCTGGGCGAGAGGGCGAAGTACGCCGCGTCGTACAGCGCCCCCAGGTGGCACACCTCGAGGGCGCCTGCGCCGATCCGGCCGCTCTCCACCAGGAACCGCCCGACCCGGTGCAGCTCGCCGGCCGCGCCGACCGCGTCCCGCCAGCCGTCCGCGTCCAGCGTGCCGCGCGCCGTGAGCAGCACGTCGAGGCCGGGTACGGCCGGGCTCTCCGCGTGCACGACCTGGCCGTCGGCGAGGTAGAGCGAGCCGCGCTCGCGGACCAGGACACCCGTGGCCCGCTCGGTGGCGAGCCGGGCGAGCATCGGCGAGACCCCGCCCCACGCCCGCTGCCGGGCCGCCGCCCTGTCCCGCACCGGCAGGCGTGGCGGCGGGGTCGTCAGGTTCGTGCGCAGTGTCGTCATCCCAGCACCAGCCGTCCGGCCATCTCGCCGAGCCGGATGCGGGCCAGCGCGAGATTGCCGTCCGCGCGGGCCAGCCACAGATGCAGGAACACACTGCTGTCGAAGCTCGTCGTGACGAACCGCAGGACGTGGTAGCTGTCGCGGTTGCTGATGATCAGGTCCTCGACCGGAGGTTCCTGCCCCGGCCGGCCGCCGCTGAACTCGTCGGCGTCGGCGTCGTAGTCCTCCTCCGGGGCGAAGGCGCGGTGCTCGGCTGCCAGCCGGGCCAGCTCGGCCGCCTCGGCCGCCATCGTCTCGGGGTCACCGCCCGGGGATTCCCCGACGGTGCCCAGTGCCAGCCCGCTGGTCCAGTCGACCAGCGCGGCGCCCCGGGCACCGGGCAGCCGCATGGCTTCCAGTAAGCACTCGTCGATTCCGGGCACCCTGAGCCCCTCCCGCCTGTCCCGCTCGCGTCTGTCCGGCCGGTGTTCGGCCGCTCCACCTGGCGTTCGGCCGACGGATGTTCGGCCAGCCCGGTGTTCGGCTGAGTGACGCAGACGCTACGCAACGTGTGCACGAGGAGTGAGAGATCTGGCATTTTCCAGTGGAACATGCGCTGGATGACTAAGGTGGGTCGACTGAGCCTGTTTTCAGGGCAGTTGACCTGCATGTTCCCCGGAGTCCGTCAAGGGCGCGCCGAGGGGGAGGCGGATGTGGCGAGGGTGGTGAGCGCGGAGGCGTGCGCCCCGCCGGATTCGGCCACGATCTCGGCGACGGTCTGCGGCTCCCGTACGACCGCGAAGGCGACGTCCCCGACCCTGCTGGCACCGCCCCCGACCGGCGCGAACCCGTAGATCCCCGGCCGGGCGAGGGAGTTGTAGCCGTAGTGGTGCGCGAAGTAGTACGCGCCCGTGTCCAGCGCCGCCGCGTAGTCGCCCTGTTCGAGCAGCGGCAGCGCCCGGCCCTCGGCGAGCAGGTCCCCGGAGAAGCAGGCGGGCCCGGCCACGTCCTGCACCACGTCCGGCCCGGACTTGGGGTGGCCCTTCCCGTCGTACGCGGCGATCCTGAGCGGCCACGACCCCGGCGCGTACACCGTCCGGGTGGCGACCTGCACGCCCGCGTGCGTGACCGCGACCGGGCGTCCGCCGGCGCTCTTCGCGTACTCGACCCGGGCCACCACCGTGCCGTGCTTGGCCAGCAGCGACCGCCCGAACTCGGTCACCAGCCCGTACCGCCCCGCGAACAGCCCCGGCACCGCGTCGGCCAGCAGCCGCGCGTACTGCGCGTACGTCGGACTCGTCGCGTCCGACGCGAAGTTGACCGGCAGTCCGCCGCCGATGTCGATCGTGTCGATCTGCCGCCGCCCGACCCGCTGGTTGATCTCCTCGGCGAGCGCGTACGTCTCCGCGACGCCCCGCACCATCAGCGACAGCGGGATGCCCTGGGACCCGGTGTGTGCATGCAGCCTGGTCAGCCACGGGCGCTCGGCGTACGCCCCCACGATCCACTCGCGCGCCCCCTCGTCCAGCAGTGCGACCCCGAACTTCGAGGTAGCCGTGGCCGTCGACGTGGCCCCGATCGACCCTCCGCCGATCTGCGGATTCACCCGGATCCCGATCGGGGACCGGCTCGTCGCGGACCTCATCAGGGCGTCGATCCGGTCCAGCTCCTGCGGATTGTCGGCGTTCACGGCGATGCCGAGTGCAAGCGCCTCGCGCAGTTCGGCGGGCGTCTTGGCCGGTGAGTCCAGCACCGTCCGCTGTGGCGGCACGCCCGCCGCCCGCGCCAGCGCCAGCTCCCCCGGGCTCGCCACCTCGGCCCCGATCCCCTCCTCACGCAGCAGCCGCAGTACGGGCACCAGCGGGGTCGCCTTCACCGCGAAGGCGTGCAGTACGGGCGTGCCGGGCGCCAGGACCGAGTCGAAGGCGGCGCGCAGCTCGGCGGCGGACTCGCGGATGCCGTTGACGTCGAGCAGACCGACGATGGGTGCGTGGGTGCGGAGCAGCCCCTGCTCCACGGCGGCGCGTACGGCTTCGTCCCGCCGGCTGACCCGATCCGACCTGTTGTGCTCCATGACATCCCCCGTGGTGTCGTTGTCCGTGTCGATGTATGCGTCGATGTCCGTATCGACGTCCGTATCGATGGGGCAAGCCAAACATCCCCGGCGCGCGCATGCTGGCGCAAGAATGTATTGACTAGTTCTATTCAGGCGACGAAGATGTGAATATCCACTGCAATAGTCGCTATCAGTCCGCTGGGAGGCAGACCATGTCAGGACCCCGCCCCGTACGAGCGCCGCGCGGTACGGAACTGAGTGCCCTGGGATGGCAGCAGGAGGCCGCTCTGCGGATGCTGCAGAACAACCTGGACCCGGAGGTCGCCGAGCACCCCGACAAGCTCGTCGTCTACGGCGGCACCGGCAAGGCCGCCCGTGACTGGCGTTCCTTCGACGCCATGGTCCGTACCCTGCGCACGCTGAAGCAGGACGAGACGATGCTCGTCCAGTCGGGCCGTCCGGTCGGTGTCATGCAGACCCACGAGTGGGCCCCCCGTGTGCTGATCGCCAACTCCAACCTGGTGGGCGACTGGGCGAACTGGGAGGAGTTCCGCCGCCTGGAGCAGCTCGGTCTGACGATGTACGGGCAGATGACGGCCGGGTCGTGGATCTACATCGGCACCCAGGGCATCCTCCAGGGCACCTACGAGACGTTCGCCGCCGTCGCCGCGAAGAAGTTCGGCGGCACCCTCGCCGGCACCATCACCCTGACCGCCGGGCTCGGCGGGATGGGCGGCGCCCAGCCGCTCGCGGTGACGATGAACGACGGCGTCGCGATCTGTATCGACGTCGACCCGCGGGCCATCGAACGCCGTATCGAGCACCGCTACCTCGACGTCCGCGCCGACTCCCTCCAGCACGCCCTCCAGCTCGCCGTCGAGGCGCGGGATGCGCGCCGGCCTCTGTCCATCGGCCTGCTGGGCAACGCGGCCGAGCTGCTGCCGCGGATGCTCGCCGAGAGCGCCCCCATCGACATCGTCACCGACCAGACCTCGGCCCACGACCCGCTGTCCTACCTGCCCGTCGGCGTCGACTTCGACGACCTCGCCTCCTACGCGGCGAAGGACCCAGCCGGCTTCACCACCCGGGCCCGCGAGTCCATGGCCCGGCATGTGGAGGCGATGGTCGGCTTCATGGACGCCGGCGCGGAGGTCTTCGACTACGGCAACTCCATCCGGGGTGAGGCCCAGCTCGCCGGGTACGAGCGGGCGTTCGCCTTCCCCGGCTTCGTCCCCGCCTACATCCGCCCCCTGTTCTGCGAGGGCAAGGGCCCCTTCCGCTGGGCCGCCCTGTCGGGTGAGGCGTCCGACATCGCCAAGACCGACAAGGCGATGCTGGAGCTGTTCCCCGAGAACGAGTCGCTGCACCGGTGGATCAAGATGGCCGGCGAACGCGTCCACTTCCAGGGCCTGCCGGCCCGGATCTGCTGGCTCGGCTACGGCGAGCGCGACAAGGCCGGCGAGCGCTTCAACGACATGGTGGCGTCCGGTGAACTGGCCGCACCGCTGGTGATCGGCCGCGACCACCTCGACTCCGGCTCCGTCGCCTCCCCCTACCGCGAGACCGAGGCCATGCTCGACGGCTCCGACGCCATCGCCGACTGGCCCCTGCTCAACGCCATGGTCAACGTCGCGTCCGGGGCGTCCTGGGTGTCCATCCACCACGGAGGCGGCGTCGGCATGGGCCGCTCCATCCACGCCGGCCAGGTCTCCGTCGCCGACGGCACCAAGCTGGCGGGCGAGAAGATCCGCCGGGTGCTCACCAACGACCCCGGGATGGGCGTCATCCGACACGTCGACGCCGGCTACGACATCGCCGAGACCGTCGCCGACGAGCGCGGTGTGCGGGTACCGATGCGCGAGGGTGACGACGCGTGACGGGTCTTTCCGGCGGGGGCGGCAACTCTTCGGTGGGGGCGGGCGGGTCGTCGCCGACTGCGGGTTCGGCTGTGCCCACCCTCCCCCACTCTCAACTCCGTTCGAGCGGGGGGACCCCCATCGCCCCACGGAACGACTGCTCACAGCCTGGCGGCCCTCAGGCTGATGGCTCACAGCCGGGCGGCCCTCAGGTTGGCGGCCCTCAGCCTGGCGGCTCACAGGCTGGCGGCCCACAGCCCGGCGGTCCACGGGCTGGCGGCTCACAGCCCGGCGGCTCACAGGCTGATGGTTCGCGGCCGGGCAGGCTGCGGCCGGGCGGGTCTTCCGGTGCCTCCTTTCACGAGATGTGGCGGGACCTCGCGCCCATCGGGCGGCATCCCGACTCTCGCGGCTATCGCCGGTTCGCCTGGACCGGGGTTGATCTCGAATGCCGGGCCTGGTTCAAGGAGCAGGCCGAGGCTCGGGGGCTGACCTACGAGGTCGACCGGAACGGGAACCAGTGGGCCTGGCTCGGGGATCCCGACGCCGGGGACGCCGTTGTCACCGGGTCGCATCTCGACTCCGTGCCCGATGGCGGGGCCTTCGACGGTCCCCTCGGTGTCGTCTCCTCCTTCGCAGCTCTCGACGCGCTGCGGGGCCGGGGTGTGCGGTTCACCAAGCCGCTGGCCATCGTCAACTTCGGGGACGAGGAAGGTGCCCGGTTCGGGCTCGCCTGTGTCGGGTCGCGGCTCACCGCCGGTGCCGTCACCGTCGAGCAGGCCCGGCTGCTGACCGACGGGGACGGTGTCACCCTGCCGCGCGCCATGGAGGCCGCCGGGTACGACCCGGACGCCATCGGGCCGGACCCCGAGCGGCTCGCCCGTATCGGCGCCTTCGTCGAGCTGCACGTCGAGCAGGGGCGGGCTCTCGACCTGAGCGGCGACCGCGTCGGCATCGCCAGTGCCATCTGGCCGCACGGCCGGTGGCGGTTCGACTTCCGCGGCGAGGCCAACCACGCAGGTACGACACGCCTCGTCGACCGGCGCGACCCCATGCTGTCGTACGCCGAGACCGTCCTCGCCGCCCGGCGCGAGGCACAGCTCGCCGGGGCCGTCGCCACCTTCGGGAAGATCGCCGTCGAGCCCAACGGGGTCAACGCCATCCCCTCCCTGGTACGCGGCTGGCTCGACTCCCGCGCCGCCGACCAGCACGCCCTCGACACCGTCGTCTCCGGTGTAGAGAAGGCGGCCCGCGAGTACGCCGAGGCGCACGGCGTCGATCTCGACGTCGTCCGGGAGTCGTTCACCCCCGTCGTCGAGTTCGACCATGCCCTGCGCGACGAACTCGCCCGACTGCTGGGCCGGGACGAGAAGGACGCCGCACTCACCGTCCCCGTCCTGGGCACCGGTGCCGGACACGACGCCGGGATTCTCTCCGGGAGCATCCCGACCGCCATGCTGTTCGTGCGCAACCCCACAGGCGTCTCGCACTCCCCGGCGGAGTACGCCGCCGAGGACGACTGCGTGGCCGGGGTGACCGCACTCGCCGACGTACTGGAAGGGCTGGCCTGCACGTGACGCACCCTCATCCGCAGCGCACCTACTGGCTGGAGCACGCCTGGCTCGACACCAACGTCGAGCCGGGCGTCGGCCTGGACGTGAAGGACGGCCGGATCGCCGCCGTCCGCACCGGAGTCGACGCCCCGCCGCCCGGCGCCGAGATCCTCCGCGGGCTCACTCTCCCCGGGCTCGCCAACGCCCACAGCCACGCCTTCCACCGCGCCCTGCGCGGCACAGTCCAGGTCGGCTCCGGCACCTTCTGGACCTGGCGCGAGATCATGTACTCCTTCGCCGACCGGCTGACCCCCGAGAGCTACCACGCCCTCGCCCGTGCCGTGTACGCCGAGATGGCCCTCGCCGGCATCACCGCCGTCGGCGAGTTCCACTACGTCCACCACGCCCCCGGCGGCACCCCGTACGCCGACCCGAACGCGATGGGCGAGGCCCTTCTCGCGGCGGCCTCCGACGCTGGGATCCGCATCACCCTCCTCGACACCGCCTACCTGTCCTCCCGGATCCACGACAAGAAGAACGGACAGCCCCCGAACCGTCACCAGCTCCGTTTCTCCGACGGCACGGCCGACGCCTGGGCGGAACGCTGTTCAGTTCTCAAGGACCGGGATCACGCGCGGATCGGTGCCGCCATCCACTCCGTACGGGCCGTGCCCGCAGGCCAGTTGGCGACCGTGGCACGCTGGGCCGAGGAGCGGCGGGCGCCGCTCCATGTGCATCTGTCCGAGCAGACGGCGGAGAACGACGCCTGCCTCGCCGCCCACGGCTGCACCCCCACCCGTCTGCTCGCCGACCACGGGGTCCTCGGCCCCCGCACCACCGGCGTCCACAACACCCACCTCACCGACGAGGACATCGCGCTCCTCGGCGGCAGCGGCACCGGTACGTGCATGTGCCCCACCACCGAACGCGACCTCGCCGACGGCATCGGCCCCGCCGTCGCCCTCCAACGCGCGGGCTCACCGCTCTCCCTCGGCTCCGACAGCCACGCCGTCATCGACCTGCTCGAAGAGGCACGCGCCATGGAACTCAACGAGCGCCTGCGCACCCGCACCCGCGGCCACTGGACAGCGGCGGCCCTGCTCCGGGCAGCCTCCGCCGACGGGCACGCGGCCCTCGGCTGGGACGACGCGGGCACCCTTGAGGCGGGTACGCTCGCCGACTTCACGACGATCGCGCTCGACTCGGTCAGAACTGCGGGGCCGGTGCCTCGACTGGGAGCGGAGACCGCGGTATTCGCAGCGTCGGCAGCGGATGTGCGTCATACGGTCGTGGGCGGCCGGCACGTCGTCCGCGACGGGGCGCACACCCTCGTACCCGAGGTGCCGCAGGCCCTTGCGGCCGCTGTCGAAGCCCTGCGCGGCTGAACCCCGTACGCACGCCTCCCGCACGCATACCGGTCCGTCCCACCGCCCGGCCCGCCACCCACGAGGACGCCATGAACAGCACCAGCACACCGAGCAGTCCGGGCAGTCCGAACCGGACGAACAGCGCTATCGGCAGCACGACCGACACCACCACCGGCACGACGACTGTCATCACGAACATCGGCAGCCTGGTCACCAACGACCCCTCTCTCGGCGACAGTTCTCCTCTTGGGCTGGTCCTGGACGCGGCCGTCGTCATAGAGGGCGACCGCGTCGTCTGGACCGGTGAATCCAGCAAAGCACCCACCACTGACAATCGGGTCGACGCCGGTGGCCGGGCCGTCCTCCCGGGCTTCGTCGACTCCCACTCCCACCTCGTCTTCGCGGGCGACCGGACCCAGGAGTTCAACGCCCGCATGTCGGGGCGCAGCTACACGGCAGGCGGTATCCGCACGACCGTCGCCGCCACCCGCGCCGCCACCGACGCGGAACTGGAGGCCAACCTCACCCGTTACCTCCGCGAGGCACTCCACCAGGGCACGACGACCTTCGAGACCAAGTCCGGGTACGGCCTGACGGTGGCGGACGAGGCCCGCGCCCTGCGCATCGCCGCCGCCCACACCGACGAGGTCACCTACCTCGGCGCCCACATCGTGTCCCCGGACTACGCCGACGACCCGGCCGCCTATGTCGCCCTGGTCACCGGCGAGATGCTCGACGCCTGTGCCCCGTACGCCCGTTGGGTCGACGTCTTCTGCGAGAAGGGCGCCTTCGACGGCGACCAGGCGCGCGCGATCCTCACCGCCGGGAAGGCGAAGGGGCTGCACCCGCGCATCCACGCCAACCAGCTCTCGTACGGCCCCGGCGTGCAGCTGGCCGTCGAACTCGACGCCGCCAGCGCCGACCACTGCACCCACCTCACCGACGCCGATGTGGACGCCCTCGCGAACGGCGACACGGTCGCGACCCTGCTGCCCGGCGCCGAGTTCTCCACCCGGGCCCAGTGGCCGGACGCCCGCCGGCTCCTCGACGCGGGCGTCACGGTCGCGCTCTCCACGGACTGCAACCCGGGGTCGTCCTTCACCTCCTCCGTGCCCTTCTGCGTCGCGCTGGCTGTACGGGACATGGGCATGACCCCGGACGAGGCGGTCTGGTCGGCCACGGCGGGGGGCGCACGGGCGCTGCGCCGCACCGACATCGGCCGCCTCACGCCCGGGGCGTACGCCGACCTGACGATCCTGGACGCCCCGAGCCATGTACACCTGGCCTACCGGCCGGGAGTTCCGCTGGTCAGCGGGGTGTGGCGGCGGGGCGTACCCGTGCTCTGAACGAACCGGACGGTCAGCCGAGTCAAACGCCGGGCCCGCGAGGGAGCTTGGCGAGTACGGACTTTTCAGCTGGCGCCCGCGCGCCAGCGCTGCTCCGACCCACCCGTCAGCGGTTCGAGGGACAGACCGCCGTCGGCGTCCGGCGTGAGCGCCGTCGCGATGGCGATCGCCGGACGGATCACACCGTCGTCGTCCACGGTGAAGCGCAGGTTGTCGCCGTTGTCACTGTCCACCGACGCACACTCCCAGATGCCGACGCCCTTGTTCACGTCACCCCGGCTGTCCAGGCACAGCTCGGTGTCGGCGGCCGAGCGCACCAGCCCCAAGTCGGCGTCCACACGCCAGCGTTGGGTCCTGGACGAGGCGGAACAGGGCGCCGTGACGACGTCCGTGCCCTTCTTCAGCTCACCGTCCCGGATGTCCAGGCAGCGCCCCGAGGCAAGGTTCACCACCTGGGCGTACGAGGCTCCGGGCGCCCGGAACACGGACGTGCGCGTGGGACTGGGGGAGGGATCCGGCGTGGGCGTCGGCTTGGCGGTCGCTGTCGGAGTGGTCCGCGGTCGTGAGGTCGGCGGCGGGGAAGGGGACCCGGTGGAAGCCGACGCCGAGGGGGTCGCCGCGCCGAGGCCGCTCGGTACCGAGGTGAGCGGGGGCGTTTCCGACACTCCCCGCTGGTTCGGCGAGCTGTCGCCCGACGAGAGCAGCACGATCAGCAGCGGGACCAGCGTCACACCCAGCACCGCTGACGCCAGCACGAACCGCCGACGGGACCGCCGGGCCGGCGACCAGGGCCAACTGGGCTCAGGGGGAGGGGTGTTGGCGCGGGTGACCGTCGGCGCGTCCCTCGCGTACGCCGGACCGCACCACGGCAGCAGGCCCTCTCCCAGCGCCGTGCGCGGGTGGTCCCGCAGGGCGGAGAGTTCCTCGTAGGCCCCCGAGCAGTGCGGGCAGATGACCATGTGGGAGTTCAGGTCCGTGCTGTGGCGTGGGTTGACGGGGCGGACCGACTCCTCGATCAGCCGGCGGAAGTCCTGGCAGCGCGGGTCGTCGGAGGCGGCCAGCCGGGACCGCAGACAGGCCTGGGCCAGGGTCTGGAGCGCCGCCTGCGTCTCGTACGTCACGTCTTCGGGCGTCAGGCCGAGAAGCGCGGCGGTCCGGTCCTCGGACTCGCGCTCCACGATGCCGTACCAGATGAGGCCCTGCGTGCGGGACGGCAGCGACTGGAACGGGCCCAGCATGGGCGGCGGCGGCCAGCTGCCGCCGCCGGTGCTCAGGACGAGGAGCAGGCTCGCGTCGAGGCCCGCCGCACGCTCGTCCATGGCCCAGGCGGCCGCCAGATCGGCGGTCAGCAGCAGGAGTTGGTGGCGCCACGGGACGCTCGGCTCGGTACCGCGCGCCGTGTCCCGGGCCGCCGCCGTGAACGCCTGGTCCGCCAACTGCCGTGCCGTGGAGTCGCTCACCGCGCACAGGCGGGCGAAGGCGAGGACGGACGCCCGGTGCCGGCCACGGAGTTCCTGCAACGCCGGGTACGCGGTGGGGGAGTTGGTGCGCAGCCACTCCGTGAGCTGTGCGTCGGACGCGCCGACGTACACCTCGTACCCCCCGCTGTCGTCGGTGTCCTGGGACATCCGTCCGCCTCCTCGCACCCCCGACTCCGGCCCCGTGCTGACGTACCGGACAGTCTGAGGGCGCACTCGGTGACGCAGGGGGCCTTTGGGAAAAGAGAGGAGGGGTTTCCGTGAGTAACCGGAAACCCCTCCCGAACGGACGCCGGTTCTCGACGTCCCGACGACGAACCCCGACCGTCACTCCTCGACGGTCAGGCCCTTCCGCAGTCGCTGCAACGTCCGTGACAGCAGCCGCGACACATGCATCTGGGAGATGCCGAGTTCCTCGCCGATCTCCGACTGGGTCATGTTGGCGACGAACCGCAGCGAGAGGATCTGCCGGTCCCTGGGCGGGAGTTCGGCGATCAGCGGCTTCAGGGACTCGACGTACTCGATGCCCTCGATGCCGTGGTCCTCGTAGCCGATGCGGTCCGCGAGCGCGCCCTCGGAGTCGTCCTCCTCGGGCTGCGCGTCAAGAGAGCTGGCGGTGTAGGCGTTCGAGGCCGCCATGCCTTCCACGACCTCGTCCTTGGAGAGGTCGAGGCGTTCGGCCAGCTCGCCCACGGTGGGGGCGCGGTCGAGCTGCTGGGCCAGTTCGTCGCCGGCCCGTGCCAGGTCCAGCCGGAGCTCCTGGAGCCTCCGCGGAACACGGACGGACCACGACGTGTCGCGGAAGAAGCGCTTGATCTCGCCCACGATGGTGGGCAGGGCGAACGTCGGGAACTCGACGCCGCGGCTCAGTTCGAAGCGGTCGATCGCCTTGATCAGGCCGATGGTGCCGACCTGGATGATGTCCTCCATCGGTTCGCTGCGCGAACGGAAGCGGGCGGCGGCGAACTTGACCAGCGCGAGGTTGAGCTCGACGAGCGTGTTACGGACGTAGGCGTGGTCGTGCGTGCCTTCTTCGAGGGACTCCAGTCGCGCGAAGAGGGTCTTGGACAGGGCCCGGGCGTCGACCGCCCCCACCTCGTCGAACGGCGGGATCTCGGGAAGCCCGTCCAGGGCCTCCGGAACGCGCGGGCCTGGGATGTAATGGTCCAGATGCTGGGAGTCCGTGTTTTCCGGAGGGGGTGTCGACGTCGCCCAGTGGGTATGCGATGCGTCGAGCCGGGGTGACATGGTGTCCTCCATGGTTCTCGGCATAAGGCTGCCGAAGCCGGGGCGTGCGGTGCGGTGTGCGGCGCCTCCAATGCCGGCCGTGTCGGGTGCGTGTCTCGGGCCGGCTCGCTGGGGGAACTGGCTCAGTACTAGGCCTACCCGGTTTCCCGAGCCCGCCGCAAGTGCGTTCCCTTCCTATATGTCCGCATTTGGGCTTTAGTTCAGGTGTCGGAGAGTGTGAGGAAGGCGTAGTGTTCGTGGACGTCAGTTGGGCGCGAGCATGCGCCGGTAAGCAGCACGGTAAGCAGCAGAGGTCTCGGGAGAGAGGGACGGCATGGACCGCGAGACGGTCGGCAGCGCACAGTCTGGCCGGCTTCTGGTGGAGGTTCGGCAGGACGGCCCCAGCGCCGTAGTGACGCCGACGGGTGAGCTCGATCACCACACCGCCGATCTGTTGCGTGAACCACTTGAGGACTGCCTCGCGAAGGGCGTGGCACGGCTGGTCATCGACTGCACGCGGCTGGAGTTCTGCGACTCCACAGGCCTCAACGTGCTGCTCGGCGCCCGCCTGAAGGCGGAGGCCGCGGGTGGCGGGGTACACCTCGCCGGAATGCAGCCGGTGGTCGCGAGGGTGTTTGAGATCACGGGCGCGGACGCCGTTTTCACCGTCCACGAGACGCTCGCCGACGCCCTTGCCGAGGAGCCGCCCGAGTCGCCCGGGTCGCCCGAGCCCGTCGAATCCTCCTAACCTTTCCGGCCGAGTCCTCCTGCTCGGCCGGGCCGGTTCCGAGCGCGCTCTTTTTGGGGGGTGTTCTGTCGGTTCCGCCGGGCAGGAGACATCCTGAATATGCACACAAGGGCGTGCGTAAAGGAACTGTGTTGAATGACGACCGTGTACGCGCAACTGGTGAATCGGTGAGGTGAAGCGCTGATGAGCACCACCCGGCCCGACTCGCCGGGCTCCTCGGAGTCCTCCGAGCCCTCCGAGCGCGGTGGCGCCTCCGGGGGTCGTCAGACCCGCAACCTGAGTTTCGAGGGTGCGAGCGGTGTCGTTCCGCTCGCCCGCGACTTCGCCCGGCAGGCGCTGTACGCGTGGGGCTGGCTGCCCGCCGCGACCGCCGACCGGCGGGCCGCCGCCGAGGACGTACTGCTGGTCGTCTCCGAACTCGTCACCAACGCCTGTCTGCACGCCGAGGGCCCGGACGAGATGTGGATCAGCTGCGACAACAAGGTGATCCGAGTCGAGGTCTCGGACCGGGGCACGGGTCAGCCCGCCCCGCGCACCCCGCACCGTGCCGGGCGCCCCGGCGGTCACGGGATGTTCATCGTGCAGCGCCTGTGCCTGGACTGGGGAGTCGTACGGATCCCCGGCGTCGCGGGCAAGCGGGTCTGGGCGGAGCTGGGCGCTCCGGCGTAGTTCCCGCCGTTCCGGCGCGAGACGCACCACTGGGATCAGTGCGCACCACTGGAATCAGGCCGAATTACCGCCGATCCGGTGTGTGCTGTGTCTTCCAACTGTTGGTCCCCCGGCGTACCTTGACGGCCGATCCGCGATCTGATGTGCCGTCAGAAACGCCGCCAGGACCGCCAGGAATGGGGGACGACGATGTCGTACCACCGGACATGCCGCCGAACGCACCCGAAACACGGCGCCGCGCTCGCGTCCGCCGCGGCCCTGGCCGGATCGGCGGTGCTGCTGGCCGCTCCCGCCGCCCGGGCCGAGGTCGTGGACGTCAACTACCGCTGTGACACGCCGATCGGCGTGAAGAGCGCCCTCTCGTCCATCGACATCAAGGCCGTGCAGAGCGGCGCCGCCTACAAGGTGACGATGTCCTGGCAGAAGGGCGTCTCGTCCAGCCCGGTCGAGCTGGGCAAGGGCGCGATGAGCCCGAGCGCCACGATCAAACTCGGCGGCGCGGACAGCGGCACGCTGAACGTCAGCGGGCCCGCGAACGAGGCGGCACTCCCCGCCAACACCCCCATCAAGATCAATGACCTGAGCGGCACGTACACGCCGTCGAAGAACGGCAAGGTCACCTTCACGGCCGGCGTCCTGACGATCAAGGCCGCCGGTACGACCACCACGTGCACGCCCACCAACAACCCCAAGCCGTCCCTGACGCTCGACATCACGGGGGCCTCCGGCGGCGACACGGGCGGCACGAGCAGCACGGGCGGCAGCGCCGCCACCGGCGGTACGGGCGGCGGCGGACTCCCGCAGACCGGCCCCGAGGACTCCTTCGTGGCGCTGGGCACGCTCGGCGGCACCGTGCTGCTCGCCGGCGCGGCGGGCACGCTGTGGCTGACCCGCAGGAACCAGACGGGGACGGTACGACGGCAGCCGACGGCCCGCCGCTGAGGACCGTACGAGACCCGTACGACCTCCGGGAGCCGCCGATGCGTGTCCTCAGCCCCAGCCCTGTCCCCAGCCGCCACCGCCTTCTCGGGCTGCTCGGCCTCCTCGCGCTGCTGTCCACGGGGACACCGGCCGTCGCCGCCGAGGGCTGGTCCGTCACGCCCCTGGGCACCGGCCGGCCGTACTTCTACGCCGAGGGCACCCCGAAGATGGTTCTCCAGGACACCCTCTCCGTCCGCAACCCGACGAAGCGAACCCTCGCCGTACGGCTCACCGGCAGCAGTTGGATCACCCTCGCCGCCCCCGAGGTGGAGGTCCCCGCCCGGACGCGTGCCGACGTGCCCTTCACGGTGCGCGTCCCCGAGGGCACGCCTCCCGGTGACCGCACCGCGACGATCACCGCCCGGGCGTCGGGCCGGACCGCGACGGTACGGGTCCGACTCAGGGTCGGGGGACCCCGGTTGGCCGCGCTGACCGTCGAACACGTGGCGGTACGCGGCGACCGCATCGCGTACGAGCTGGTCAACCGCGGCACCATCGCCCTGACCCCGACCCTCGCCGTCCGCGCGGACGGCGTCCTCGGCCCGCTCCTCGACCGGGCCCCGCGCACGCTTCCCGTACGGCTGCCGCCGGGTCGGCGTCTCGCTCTCACCGAACCCTGGCCGGGGCGCCCCGGGTTCGACGCCGTCGATGTCCGGCTGACGGTCACCGCGGCGGACGGGACGGTACGCGACGAGGCGAGCACGTCGGTGCGGTTCGTGCCGTGGGGCGCGGTGGCGGGGGTCGCGGGGGCGCTGACGGCGGGCGGGGCCCTCGTGGTCGTACGACGGCTCGGGCGCCGTAGGCGGGGGAAACAGCCGCGCGCGCAGCAGGAGTTGGTGGCCAGGACGGACGGACTGACGGGGGCGATGACGTGATGCGGCGGATTCCTGCACTGGTCGCGGCACTGGCGATCGCTCTGCTCTCGGTACCAGCGACCACCGCGACCACGGCGTCGGCGGCCGACGGGCCGACCGTCAAGGTCTCCGAGGCCCAGGCGGGAACCGGCGGTTCCGTCGTCGTGACAGGGACGGGCTGGCAGCCGAAGACGCTGCTGATGATGCTGATCTGCGGCCGGTCCGAGCCGGGCCGGGGGGTCATCGGCGGCACCAACTCCTGCGCCAACGCGGACGGGCGGGCCGTCACCACGGACGCGAACGGCGGCTTCAGCAAGGTCCTGCCGGTGGTCGAACCGCCGGTGCCGTGCCCGTGCGTGGTGCATGTGGTGACGGTGACGGGCTCGTCTCCGGCGTCGGGCGACGCGGCGTTCCAGGTGGCGGGGCACCCCGTCGAACCCTTGCCCGCCGAGGTCGGCACGGGCCGTCTCTCGGTCCTCACCGACCCGCGACTCGACGGTTCGAGCGGGCTGCTGACCTGGTTCGGGGCGCCTCCCTCGCGGACGCTGGCGGTCACCGTCGGCAACCTCGGCACGGGGGCGGTCAAGGACCCGGTCTTCCACATCGGCACCTCCCACGGGGTGTTCGCCCCGCAGTGGGACGAGCAGCAGTGGCGCGGCACGATCCCGCCGGGCGGGAAAGCACGCGTCGAACTGCCGGTGACCCTGGCGAGCGGGGCGCACGGCGACTACACGGTCTCGCTGAAGTACGGCGGGAAGGTGCTCGCGGAGCAGCCCTGGGGCGTGGGCCGGCCGTGGGGCGTGACCCTGTTCTGGGTCCTGGCGGGTGTCGTCGTACCGGCGGCGCTGTTCCGCGTCGGGATGGCCGTGGTGGACCGGGTACGGCCACGCGGAGCGGCGGGCGCGGGCGGAGGGGGCGGGCGGGCGTCGGCGCGTCGCGGCACGGCGCTGCGGAGACCCGAACTGACCCTCCGGATGCCGCGGTTGGGTGCGAGGAAGGGCCAGGGGCAACCCGAGCCGGTGACCGCTTCCTCGACCCTGCCGTGGTTCACCCCCGAGGCCGACCCGGGCGCGGTAACGGGGGCGGGAGCGGACGTGGGTATCGGCGAGGGCATCGACACGGGCGCGGGCACTGCGACGACCAACACGACGAAGACGAAGGGGAACACGTGAGAACGCAACGGAGACGGAGCGTGAGTGCGGCAGGGGCCCTGTTGCTGCTCGGCGGAGCGGGAGGTGTTCTGCTGGGCATGGCCGCGGCGGGGCCCGCCCAGGCCGCCGAGGTGTCGTACGCGACCAAGTGCGTGCCGCCGGCGGCCTCCGGTCTGGAGCCCGTCAACGGCACGACCAAGGTGCAGATCACCGCGCCCGCGACGGCGAAGGTGGGCGACGAGGTCGACGTGGTCTGGCAGTTCACGCAGGCCGCGTCCAAGAACCCGGACCTGATCGACCTCCCGGCCAACTCGGTCCAGCCGAGCGGGGTGTTGAAGGCGGCGGGGGCACAGACGGCCGACATCGCGATGGTGGGCCCGCGCGAGAACCCGGCGATCCCCAAGGGCGGGGCGATGGTCCTGTCCGCCATGAAGGGCAAGGTGAAACTGACGACGGCGGGAGACGTGACGCTGACGCCGGACGCGTACACGATCAACGCGTTCGGGACGGACACGAAGTGCGCGCCGACCGAGCCGGTGCAGTCGTCGGCGACGATCAAGGTGACGGCGGGAGGCGGCGGTTCACCGTCGACGTCCACCTCTCCGACCCCGACAACGACCCCCACCCCGACACCGACTCCGACACCGACCGAGACGGATTCCACGTCCCCGTCCCCGACCCCCACCCCGACGGACGACGGCCAGACGGACTTCACCGGCAAGCTCGTCGAGGTCCCGTACAAGTGCGTGACGCCCATCGGCGACAAGGACGTGACGTCCCCCATTCAGATCAACGCCAAGAAGAACGGCGGGAGTTACGACATCACGGTGCAGTTCAAGGGCTCCGTGATGAACAGCCCGGCCGACCTGCCGGCGAACTCGGTGAACCCGTCCATGGACGTCGTCCTGGGTGGCTCCGACACGGGCAAGGTCCATGTCGTGGGTCCGGCCAACACCGAGCCGATCAAGACCGGTGATCCGATGACGATCTCCGACATGACAGGCACGTACAAGCCGGGCGCGACCGGTCAATCGACCCTGTCACCAGGAGTGTTGACGGTGAGCGCCCTCGGTACGACGACCACCTGCACCCCGACCGAGTCCATGGTCTCCCTGACGCTGGACACGGAGGAACAGGCGAGCGGGGCGTCGGGCGGTTCCTCGACGTCGGGCGGCACGACGTCCGGCTCCGGCGGTACGTCGACCAGCGGCGGCCTCGCCAACACGGGCGCCGAGAACAACGGGGCCCTGAAGGCGCTGGGCCTGGTGTCCGGCACGGTGATCCTGGCGGGCGTGGCGGTGTTCACGTTCATGCCGGGGCGGCGGCGCCTGCGCTGACCGGCCGAGTCGGGACCCCGCTCCGGAGTGTGCGGCGGGGCGGGGTCCGGCGTTCTCCCGCGCGGTTCACGGAGACGAAGTACGCCGTCCGTGGCCGTCGTGTTCCCGCAACTCCCGCTCGCAGTCGTCGACTTCGCTCGTACGTCCGGCCTCCCGAGCCGCGTCCCGCTGTGCGGTCAGTGCCTCGCACACGTCACAGGGCGGTGTCTGGGCAGGTGTTGGGGACGTGGCGGCCGTGCTCACACCGACCACCGTGCGAGGGCGGCCTCCAGCGAGCGCAGGACCTCGGGGGTCGGCGCCGCCCAGGCGCCGGACGGGGTCCAGGAGGGGGCGGGTGCGGTGCGGTGGGTGGTGGTGCGGGGGCGGCGGGGGAGACGGGGGAGGGAGGTCGTCGTCATGCGGGTCACTCCTCGGGTGGAGGCTCCGGCGCCAGGGCTGTGTGACGCACGCAGTCGCCGGATTACGGTGCGTGTTCAGGCAGGTAGGACGAGCATGCCGCGTCAACAGGGCGGAATCCGCGTGGACAGGGCCGTATGCCCACGTTCGGCGGGCCTATTTCCCCTACGTCCTTCAGCGACACACAGTCACCACGGACGGCGAAGCGCTGCCGCCCCACCTCGGGGCAGATCGAATACCTGCGCGCCCAGGCGCAAAGAAGACCTTCGGCGGAAATACCCCAAGACTCATGAGTGCCGTGAAGGGCACCTTTTCCCTTGTAATGCTCCACAGTCGTAAATAGAAGGACTTGAGATGTGAATCACAGGTGGCGGGTGGATGCCGGTCGCCTGTTCCAAGGTAAGAGACAGGTTCTCATCGTAGAGGCGCAGGTTCGGCCGGTGGTGGGCGGTGAGTGCGGGTCGCGCCGTCCTAAGTGCCCTCGTCCCGGTGTCCGAAGGTAAGAAGCAAGAACGCCTGGTCACACCCCGGGCCGCGTCCAGGGCGGTCTACCATCAGGTCATGACCCGTGTACTGCTCGCTGAGGACGACGCGTCCATCTCGGAGCCGCTGGCCCGCGCACTGCGCCGGGAAGGTTACGAGGTCGAGGTGCGCGAGGACGGACCGACCGCGCTCGACGCCGGCATCCAGGGTGGTATCGACCTGGTCGTGCTCGACCTGGGACTGCCCGGCATGGACGGCCTCGAAGTGGCCCGACGGCTTCGCGCCGAGGGGCTGACCGTCCCGATCCTCATCCTGACCGCGCGCGCCGACGAGGTGGACACCGTCGTCGGCCTCGACGCGGGCGCCGACGACTACGTCACCAAGCCCTTCCGGCTCGCCGAACTGCTCGCCCGTGTCCGGGCCCTGCTGCGGCGCGGCGCGTCCGAGCCGCAGCAGCCGCCCGCCACCCACGGGGTGCGTATCGACGTCGAGTCGCACCGCGCGTGGATGGGCGACGAGGAACTCCAGCTCACCGCGAAGGAGTTCGACCTGCTGCGGGTGCTCGTGCGCGACGCGGGGCGGGTCGTGACCCGCGACCAGCTGATGCGCGAGGTGTGGGACACGACGTGGTGGTCGTCGACCAAGACGCTCGACATGCACATCTCGTGGCTGCGGAAGAAGCTGGGGGATGACGCGGCGAACCCTCGGTACATCGCGACTGTCCGTGGTGTCGGTTTCCGGTTCGAGAAGAGTTAGCCGAACTACGCGCGTAACGTCCTGGGGGTTCGGGCGCTGTGTGCGGCTGCCGGCCGGTGGGGCTTCTCGCGCAGTTCCCCGCGCCCCTGGAGGCGCCCCCGACGGGGCTGCCTCCAGGGGGCCTGGTCGTCTTCATGCCATCGTCCGGAGAGCACTGTGCGTCGTCGTCTTATTCAGTCCACTCTCGCTGTGGTGCTCGTCGTGATCGCCGTGTTCGGGGTGTCCCTCGTCATCGTCGAGACGCGGACCATCAGCTCCAGCGCCCAGGAACGGGTGGACTCCGAGGCCGTGCGGCTGGCCAGCATTGTCGACAGCCGCATCCTCGGTGACGAGCAGATCAACCCCAAGGTGCTGGGCGGCCTCGTCACCGGCGACCGGTACGCCGTGGTGCACATCCCTGGCCGCGCGCCCATCGAGGTCGGGGAGCAGCCCGTAGGTGACGTCATCTCCGCCGAGGAGGACGGCGAGGAGGGCGAGACCGTCCGGGTCGAGGAACCCCGCTCCTCCGTGACCCGTGAGGTCGGCCGCACCCTGCTGATCATCGGCGCCGTCGCCCTGCTCGCCGTCATCGCCGCCGTCCTGCTCGCCGTACGGCAGGCCAACCGGCTCGCCTCGCCGCTCACCGACCTCGCCGAGACCGCCGAACGCCTCGGCTCGGGCGACCCGCGCCCCCGGCACAAGCGGTACGGCGTCCCGGAGCTCGACCGGGTCGCGGATGTGCTGGACAGCTCGGCGGAACGTATCGCCCGGATGCTCACCGCCGAACGCCGGCTGGCGGCGGACGCCTCGCACCAGCTGCGTACGCCCCTCACGGCCCTCTCCATGCGCCTTGAGGAGATCACCCTCACCGACGACCCGGACACGGTGAAGGAGGAGGCCACGATCGCGCTCACGCAGGTCGAACGCCTCACGGACGTCGTCCAGCGGCTCCTCACCAACGCCCGCGACCCGCGCACCGGCTCCGCGGTCTCCTTCGACCTCGACGAGGTCATCCAGCAGCAGCTCGCCGAGTGGCGCCCCGCCTACCGCAGCGAGGGCCGCGCCATAGTCAGCTCCGGCAAGCGGCATCTGCAGGCCGTGGGCACACCGGGGGCGGTCGCGCAGGTGCTGGCCGCGCTGATCGAGAACTCCCTCATGCACGGCGGCGGCACGGTCGCGCTGCGCACCCGTGTCATCGGCAACCAGGCCGTGATCGAGGTCACGGACGAGGGGCCCGGCGTCCCGGCCGACCTCGGCGCCCGGATCTTCGAGCGGGCGATCAGCGGCCGCAACTCCACCGGCATCGGCCTCGCCGTCGCCCGAGACCTCGCGGAGGCCGACGCAGGCCGCCTGGAGATGCTCCAGGCCCAGCCGCCGGTCTTCGGCCTCTTCCTGTCCCGGACGCCGCTGAAGAAGCCGCAGGGGGACGAGGAGGAGCGGACGGTCCGGTAGGGCGGTGAGCAGGCCCGGGGGCTGTCAGCCGACTCGCTGGCGCTGTGTCCGGCCCTCGGGAATCTTCCGTCCCTCCGCGAGGGGCGCCTCTTCGAGGAACGATTCGGCGCTGGCGACCGCCTCGCGCGCCGGAAGCGTACGGAACACCCACGTACGGTACGACCAGAACCGGAACAGGGTCGCGACACCGATCCCGACGAACTTGAAGACGTTGCTCTGCAGCGGGCTGTCCAGGCCGAAGCCGTACGTCGCCGCGTAGAGCACGCCGTTCTCGATGACCAGTCCGACCGCGCTGAACAGCAGGAACAGTGTCAGTTCCTTCGTACGGCCGCTCTTGTCGCGGTCCCGGTACGTGAAGTAGCGGAAGCCGACGTAGTTCGAGCAGATCGCGACGACCGTGGCGGTCACACTGGCCCGGACCACCGGGAGATCGGTCGTGGTGCGCACCAGATTGAACACGAGCAGGTTGACGAGAAGCCCCGCCGTGCCCACCGCCCCGAACTTCGCCACCTCGGCCGCGAACTGGTCGAATCGTCGGCGTACGGCGCTCCGGGGCGGGGTATGAAGCCCGTCGGAACCACCTTCGGAACCACGTTCCATGGTCTGTCTGCCCCCGTCTGTGGGATCGCAGTGTGGGATTTCGTCAACCCAGCCATGCTAACCACCCCCTCTGAGGGTTGCCTGTGCGCATCGAGTCACAAGCGTGTAATGCGTGCCATTCAGGCCGGGATGGCCGGGCCGATACTCTTGGCGGGTGACGTTCCCGGTAGTCGGCATGGTCGGCGGGGGGCAGCTCGCTCGTATGACACACGAGGCGGGCATCCCGCTCGGCATCAGGTTCAAGGTCCTCAGTGACACCCCGCAGGATTCCGCGGCGCAGGTGGTCGGTGATGTCGTCATCGGCGACTACCGCGACCTGGAGACGCTGCGCGCGTTCGCACAGGGGTGCGATGTGATCACTTTCGATCACGAACACGTCCCGACCGAGCATCTTCGGGCCCTGGAGGCGGACGGCATCCCCGTCCGCCCCGGCCCCGACGCGCTCGTGCACGCCCAGGACAAGGGTGTGATGCGGGCGAAGCTCGACGAGATCGGGGTGCCGTGCCCGCGCCATCGCATCGTCCGCGATGTTGAGGACGTGGTGGCCTTCGCGGCCGAGGGTGACGGCTTCCCGGTCGTCCTCAAGACGGTCCGCGGCGGGTACGACGGCAAGGGCGTGTGGGTCGTCCGCTCGGCGGCCGACGCCGCCGACCCCTTCCGGGCCGGCGTACCGGTCCTGGCCGAGGAGAAGGTCGACTTCGTACGGGAACTGGCGGCAAACGTCGTCCGCTCCCCGCACGGCCAGGCCGTCGCGTACCCGGTCGTCGAATCGCAGCAGGTCGACGGGGTGTGCGACACGGTCATCGCCCCGGCGCCCGGCATAGACGAGGAGCTGGCCCTCCAGGCCACGGAACTGGCCCTGCGCATCGCCAAGGAACTCGGCGTCGTCGGCCATCTCGCCGTCGAACTGTTCGAGACCCGCGACGGTCGCATCCTCGTCAACGAACTGGCGATGCGCCCGCACAACTCGGGCCACTGGACGATGGACGGCGCGATCACGTCGCAGTTCGCCAACCACGTCCGCGCGGTCCTCGACCTCCCGCTCGGCGACCCGCGCCCGCGCGCCAGATGGACGGTCATGGCGAACGTCCTGGGCGGCGACTACCCCGACATGTACTCCGCGTACCTGCACTGCATGGCCCGCGACCCGCAGCTGAAGATCCACATGTACGGCAAGGACGTGAAGCCCGGCCGCAAGGTCGGCCACGTCAACACCTACGGCGACGACCTGGACGACGTGCTGGAGCGCGCCCGTCACGCAGCCGGCTACCTGAGAGGCACGATCACCGAATGAGTTCCGTCGCAAGCCCCGTCGTGGGCATCGTCATGGGTTCGGACTCCGACTGGCCCGTCATGGAGGCAGCCGCCCAGGCCCTCGACGAGTTCGAGATCGCGTACGAGGTCGACGTCGTCTCCGCGCACCGCATGCCGCACGAGATGATCGCGTACGGCGAGCAGGCCGCCGAGCGCGGACTGAAGGCGATCATCGCGGGCGCGGGCGGCGCGGCCCACCTGCCCGGCATGCTGGCGTCGGTGACCCCGCTCCCGGTGATCGGCGTCCCCGTACCCCTCAAGTACCTCGACGGCATGGACTCGTTGCTGTCGATCGTGCAGATGCCGGCGGGCGTGCCCGTCGCGACGGTCTCGGTGGGCGGCGCGCGCAACGCGGGCCTGCTCGCGGCTCGCATCCTCGCCTCGCACGACGAGGAACTCCTCGGCCGGATGCGGGAGTTCCAGCAGGAACTGAACGACCAGGCCACCGAGAAGGGCAAACGGCTGCGCGCCAAGGTCGAGAGCGGCTCGGGCAACGGCGGCGGCTTCGGCTTCGGGAAGTGACGTCCGTGACCTCCCTGGAGGAAGCCCGGGAACTCCTGCGCGAGTTCCCGGTCGTCGACGGCCACAACGACCTCCCGTGGGCGCTGCGCGAGCAGGTCCGCTACGACCTCGACGCCCGCGACATCGCCACCGCCCAGAACGCCCACCTGCACACCGACATCCCGCGCCTGCGCGAGGGCGGGGTCGGCGCGCAGTACTGGTCGGTGTACGTCCGCTCGGACCTGCCGGACGCGGTGCCGGCGACACTTGAACAGATCGACTGCGTACGTCAGTTGATCGCGCGGTACGGGAGCGAGCTGCGGCCCGCCCTCACGGCCGCCGACATGGAGGCGGGCCGGCGAGAGGGCCGTATCGCCTCGTTGATGGGCGCGGAGGGCGGTCACTCGATCGCCAACTCCCTCGGCACGCTGCGGGGGTTGTACGAGCTGGGCGTGCGCTACATGACGCTGACCCACAACGACAACGTGGCGTGGGCGGACTCGGCGACGGACGAGCCGGGCGTCGGCGGGCTGTCGGAGTTCGGCCGCGAGGTGGTCCGCGAGATGAACCGCCTCGGCATGCTGGTCGACCTCTCGCACGTGGCGGCGACGACCATGCATCACGCCCTGGACACCTCGGTCGCGCCGGTGATCTTCTCCCACTCCTCCTCGCGCGCGGTGTGCGACCACCCGCGCAACATCCCCGACGACGTGCTGGAACGCCTGCCCGTCAACGGCGGGATGGCGATGGTCACGTTCGTACCGAAGTTCGTGCTCCAGGCCGCCGTTGACTGGACGGCCGCCGCGGACGACAACATGCGCGCCCACGGCTTCCACCATCTCGCCACGACCCCCGAGGCGATGAAGGTCCACCGGTCGTTCGAGGAGACCAACCCGCGCCCGGTCGCCACGGTCTCGACGGTCGCCGACCACCTGGACCACATGCGCGAGGTGGCCGGAATCGACCACCTGGGCATCGGCGGCGACTACGACGGCACGGCGTTCACCCCGGACGGGCTGAACGACGTCTCCGGTTATCCGAACCTGATCGCGGAGCTGCTGGACCGGGGCTGGTCGAAGGGTGATCTTGCCAAGCTGACCTGGGGCAACGCGGTGCGGGTGCTGGGGGCGGCGGAGGATGTGGCACGGGAGGTGCGGGAGAGGCGTCAGCCCTCTAACGCCACGCTGGAGGAACTGGACGGGTGAGGGGCGGGTGAGGCGCGGCCCGACCCCCAGAACGCGCCAGAGGCACGACCCTCTGTTGAACCGCGGCCACAACGGGTAAGAACCGTAGGCGCGTTCGGCGTTTCTCGGAGCGGGGCGAGAGTTGGAGGGGGCGGTGTTGGCCGGGGACCGGGGTGCCGTCGTCTGGCGGAAGAGTAGTTACAGCGGTCAGGATGATCAGTGCTGTGAGATCGCCGGATCGCCTGGGGCGGTCTGGGTCCGGGATTCCAAACGACCGGGCGGCGCGCTGGTGACTTTCACAGCGGATGCCTGGCACGCGGGGATAGCGTTGTTCCTCGCCCCGGTGCCTTCTGGGCGGAGCCAGACGTCGAACGTGTGACTGACGCATTCACTCGGGATGTGAGATGAGCGGCGAACGCCGGAAGCAGGCGGTGACCAGGTATCCCGGGCTGGCCGGGTACTGCGTGGTGGCCGGTGTACTCGCGACGGCTGCCGGCGCGGGGGTCTCACTGCTCGGCGGAAGGCCGTGGGTGCGGCTCGTGATGTGGCTGGCGGTGCTCGTCGCGGTGTCCGCGGCGGCGGGCTGGTGGTGGGTGCGCTCACCGGCTACGGCTCGCCATTGGACGGTGGATCTTCTGTACCGTCCGGCATCGAGGAACGTATCGTCTCGAAGGTCATGACGAACGCCCAGATCGTGAGCGGTCCGCCGCCGAAGGCGACAGTCAGGCAGAACCAGGGCGATACGCCCAGCCCGACACCGGCGATGGCCACCAGGGCACTGGGCGCGGAGGAGAACACGAGCAGGGCCGCGAGGTTGCGCAGGAGTCTGACCGTACCGTCGGCATCGGCCCGTCCGCGCCGGGGACGGGACGGACGGGCCGGACGGGCCGGAGGCTCGGCGGCGGTGGCTCCTGTCTCCAGGAAGAAGTTGTAACTGGGCCCGGGGCGGCGAGAGCGGCCGGGATCCAGCTCCGGACCCTTGCACTCGTCGTCGCTTTTCATCACGTCCCCCGGGGTCGAGCGCGCACTGACTGTGTGTCAGGAGCGGTGGAAGTTCTCGATCAGGTCGTCGAAGAGCGCCATCGTGTCCTCCTTGTTGAGCGACTTGTTCTGCAGATCCTCGAAGCACTCCTGGTAACGGGCGATCAGTTCACGGTCGTCCCGGTTGGTGAGCATGCCTCGGGGGCCGGCGACATACAGGACGTCCTCGTCGTCGCGGAATCCCAGCAGGAAGAAGCTGCTGTCCACGCTGTCGTGCGCGCCGGCCGTGAAGGGCAGCGCCCGCAGGACGGCCCGCTCCTCGGTGACGAGTTGTTTGAGGAACGCCAGCTGGCGGCGCATGGTCGCGGGGCCGCCGGTCTGACGGCGCAGGGCGGCCTCGTCCAGGATCATCTCGACCCGGGGGCCGCCCTCCTGGAAGACCCTCTCCTGCCGAGCCAGGCGCAGGTCGATGAGCTGGCTGGTCTTCGGGTTGGTCGGGCCGGGCTCGAAGATGGCTGCGATGTAGTCGGCCGTCTGGAGGTGGCTGGGAATGAGCCCCGGGTGGTACCCGCGGATCGTGGTCGCCGCGCTCTCGTAGCCCAGGTACTGGGAGAACGGCTGGCTGATCGCGTCGTTGTACTCGGACCACCATGACTGGCCCTTGCTGCCCCGGGCCGCCTCTTCCAGTTCCGAGACGACCGACGTGTCGTCCACGCCGTATTCGAGGAGCATCGCCCGTAGATCCGTGACGGACAGGCTGACCGTGCCGGCCTCGATGCGGATGAGCTTGGACAGCGACCACTCGAGCGCGTCGGCCGCCTCGCGCTGCGTCAGACCGCGTTTGTCGCGGGCTGACTTCAGCGCCAGTCGCAGCTTGCGGCGATTGAGACTCGGGTCCACGGCCGTGGGCATGATGCTCCCTCTGGATTTGACAGCGGCGTTTAGGCACTTGTCGTGCCGAAACTTCCATCGTATAGGTCGACTCGCCCTACCTCGAATCGGCGTTACCCGAATGGATGTAAGCGCGCTGCTGCCGTCTCAATGGGCGTACCCAATCGACATATGTCTAATCGACGGGAGCTGTCGGCGACCGTCGAAGTTGTGCAGGTCACGTGGAGGACGGAGGCGGACGGGGCGAGTGAGGTGAGTGGGGCTGCTGTGGCTCCGCCATGGGGGGCCCGAGCCCGCCGTACCCCCGAACGCCCCACCCACCAGGAAGCCTCCCCGCCTCCGTGCGACGGTGACCATATTGCGATCACGAGGTAGATCACGACGTACGGGAGCCCGTCATGGCCGACCTGCAGGACGAACTGCGCACCACAGCCGAGGTCGGGAAACTCGACCCGTCGGCCCCACCGCCAGTCCCCGCGCCAGAGTCCGACGAGCAGCACCCCGACGAGCCACCCGGCGACGACCAGGACGCGGCGCTCGCGCTCGCCCTCCTCCGCGACCCGGACGCCGATCCCCTCGACCGCGCCCACGCACTCCTCACCGCGCACCCCGTCGCCGACGGCTACAGCGGGCTGCCCTGGGCGTTGCGCCACCTGCCCTGGTACGACCTGGAACTCGGTGAGAGCACCGTCGACACCGATGTGCCCCGGATGCGACGCGGCCACGTGGGCGCACTGTTCTGGGCGCTGCACCTGCCCGACGGCCTCGCCGGTGACCGTGCCGTGGGCGCCACCCTGGAACAGCTAGACCTGGTCAAGACGGTGGTCCGGAGCCACCCCGAGGGCCTGCGGCTCGCCGGCACCGCCGGGCAGGTCACCGACGCGCGCAACTGCGGTCGGGTCGCCGTCGTCCTCGGGCCCGCCGCCGCGGTCGCCCTCGACGACTCGATCGCCATCCTGCGCGTCCTGCACTCCCTGGGGCTGCGCGTGCTCACCCTCGCCGGGACGTCATGGGCTAGCAAGGCCGGGCTGACCCGGTTCGGCGAGGAGGTGGTCCGCGAGATGAACCGCCTCGGCGTGCTGGCGGACCTCTCGGGCGCCTCACCGGCAACCATCAGTCGGGTCGTCACGATCTCCAAGGCGCCGGTCCTTTGCACCCGCTCCGCCGCCCGCGCCCTGCGCCCCCACCCCGCCAACCTCCCCGACGAGATGCTCGCCGAGCTGGGCGCGGCCAGAGGCCTGTGCCTGGTGCCGCTGACGGCCGAGCAGACCGGGCCGTCCGTCCGTGACGTCGCCGACCATCTCGACCACGTCCGCGCGGTCGCGGGCCCGGAGTGCGTCGGCCTGTCCGGCACCTACGACTCCGGCAGCGCCCACCCGCAGGAACTCGGCGACGCCTCCTGCTACCCGAACCTGATCGCCGAACTCCTGCGCCGAGGCTGGACCGAACCCGACCTCACCCTTCTCACCTGGGGAAACGTCCAACGCGTCCTGCGCAGCGCCGACTTCACGGCCAAGGCCGCCCAGCAGCGCCGCGAGCCGTCGACGGCCCGGATCGCGGCGCTGGACGGCTGACCTGGCTCACTGGATCAGGGTTTCAGGAGATTCAGGGTCGCTCGATCCGGCAGAGGCAGAACGGATGCCCCGCCGGATCGGCGTACACCCTGAAGTCCCGCTTCCCGTCCTGGTCGTCCAGGTCCAGCGGGCGGGCGCCCAGCGCGAGGACCGCCTCCTCGGCCGCGTCCAGCTCCGCCCAGGTGGAGCCGGCGTCCAGGTCGAGATGGAACTGCTGGGAGCCGTGGTCGGCCCGCGGCCACTCGGGCGGGGAGTACCCGGGCGCCTGCTGGAAGGCGAGGCGCGGGCCGCCGGGGACCTGGAGGACGACCCACTCGGGGTCCTCGTCCGCGGGCGTGCCCCCGACGACCTCGGCGTAGAACCGGGCCAGCGCGCGCGGCTCGGGACAGTCGACGACGACGGTACGGAAACGGGCTACGGGTGTCATGGTTCCTCCGGTCGATACGGCTGATGCGCCCATGAGGACTGTTCAGCCCGTGCTGGGGTCAGCGGTCAGCCCACGCAGAGGCAGAACGGGTGCCCCGCCGGGTCCGCGTACACCCTGAAGGAGCGAGCCCGGTCCTCCGTGTCCAGCGGCTTCGCGCCCAGCGCCAGCACCTCCCGCTCGGCCGCGTCCAGATCGGCCACGGTCACGTCCAGATGGAACTGCTGCGAGGCGTCGGCCGACGGCCACTTCGGCGGTACGTGGCCGGGGGCGGCCTGGAAGGCCAGGTTCGGCCCGTCCGGGATCCGCAGGTCGACCCAGTCCTCCTCGACCTCGGGGGTGCCGCCCAGCAGCCCGGCGTAGAAGGCGGCGAGCGCGCCGGGGTCGGGACAGTCCAGGACGACGCTGTCGAACTTGGCGATGGGCATGGCTTCCTCCGTTGATTGCCTGCTCTGCGCTCTGCGTTCCGTGGTTCCCCGCGCTGCTGGGCCTAGGCCTCGGCTTCGACTTCGGCCTTGTCCCTCCCGCGGGGAGCGGCGGCCCGTGAACCCACCAACAGCAGGCACAGTACGGCGATCCCGGCGACGATACCCGTCAGGAGGAGCAGCGGGTCCAGTGGTCGTGCCGAGGCGACGGTGGTGGTCTGCACCTGGGGCGCTGCCCCGGCCGGTGGTGGGGAGGAAGGGGCCGGCGCGGCGGCCGGTGCCGTGGGTGTCGGCGAGGCCCGGCCGGGAGTTTTCGGCGCGGCCGCGGAGGACGCGGAGGGCGGGGCCGTGCGTGTTGGTGTACGACCGCTCGATGCCGTCGACCGGCCCATACCCATCCCTGTCCCGGACTCTTGGGGCTCCGAGCCGGTGCCGGTGCCTGAGCCGGTGTGGGCGTGGGAGTGCGTCGGGGCCGGGACAGGGGCGGGTGCGGCTGCCTGTACCGCGATTCCGGCCGTCATGTTCGGATGCACGGTGCAGTAGTAGGCGTACGAACCGGCCGTCGTGAAGGTGAAGCTCCAGCTCTCGCCCTTGTTCAGCATCGGCGAGTGAATCTGGACCGGGCCCGAGGTGGTCTTCACGTCGTGCGGGGCCGTGTCCTGGTTGGTCCAGGTCACCGTGGCGCCGGCGGGGACGGTCAGTGACGCGGGCGCGAAGGCGTACCCCTGCATGGTGACCCGGTAGGTGGCCGCCGAGGCCTGCCCGGGCACGGCCGACAGCAGTGCGACGAGGGCGAGTACGAGGAGGAGGGCTGCCTGCCTTCTTGTCTGCCCTCCTGGCGTCGTCATGCGAACTCCGCGGCGACCAGCAGCCGCAGCCGTGTGGCCGGGCGTGGCAGGCGGCCGGGTCGAAAACCGGTCGCTCGGCGCAGAAGGCGGTACGGCAGCCGGGCGGTGCCCACGACGAGCAGGCGGTCGTCGGCGCGCTCGACGACCCGGAGGCGCAGCAGGGCGGGGAAACGGACTCCGCGCAGGTTCAGGTCTCCGATGAGCTGCAGCTTCCGTCCGCCGTCGAGGAGCTCGACGGTGTCGGAGGCCAGGACGGTGGGGGCGCCGTCGGCCCGGTCGAGATCCCCGAACTCGAAGCGGAAAGTGGCGGGGGTCAGGTCGTCGTCGGGCACGGTCAGGGAGGCGTCGGTGAGGGTGACGCGTCGGCGCCGAGTGGGCAACGGGCCGTACCAGGTGGTGAGTTCGACGAGCGAGCGGGTGGGGGCCACGGTGTACCGGCCGGGGTGTGGCAGCGCGGCGGCGGCGGCAGCGGTTGTGGGCAGGGTGACGGTTGTCATCCCAGGTCTCCTTGGAAGGCGGTTCCCGAAGTGTGGCGGGCATGTGGAGAATGGGGGCAGCGCCGGTCCGGCCGACTGAGCCTCGGCCGGACCGGCGTCCTTCATCGGGGCGAGCCCCGTCAGCAGCTGCCGGTGAGGAAGTCCTCGGTGGGGGCGAGCAGGTGCTCGGCCCAGACCGTGTGCATCTTCACGTAGCTGTCCACGTTGAGCAGGTCGGTGATCTGCTGCCCGAGCGGCTCCTCCAGATGCGCCGAGTTGATGTGGTTCAGCAGCACGCTGAGCGTGTCGTCGAGAACCGTGCCGCCGCCCTCGACGGCGGGCGTCAGGATCGTCTCGATCCACACCGTGTGCAGCTTGATGTACGAGTCCAGCGCGAGCGCGTCCTGCACCTGCTGGCCCGGAGACCGCTCCAGGTGCGCGGCGTTGATGTGCTGGAGGATCGGCATGAGCACGTCCTGGACGCTGGCGCACTGCCCGGAACCGCCGTCACCGCCCCCGGTACCGCCGGTACCGCCACTGGTCGAGCCGCCCGAGGTGCTGCCACCGGTGCTGCTGCCGCCCGAACTCGACCCGCCGGTCGAGCCACCTGAGGTGCCACCGGACGACCCGCCCGACGTACCGCCGCTCGACCCGCCGGTGGAGCCACCCGTGGAACCGCCGGTGGAACCGCCCGACGAGCCTCCCGAAGTGCCGCCCGACGAGCCGTCGTCGGCCGCGACGACCTTCACCGACGCGACCATGTCGGGGTGGACCGCGCAGTAGTACTCGTACGTCCCCACCGTGGTGAAGGTGTACGACCAGGAACTGCCCTGCGCCAGCGTGCCCGAGTCGAACTTCTTCGGGCCCTTGGTGGTGGTGACCGTGTGCGGCGCGCTGTCGTGGTTGGTCCAGCGCACGGTCTCGCCGACCTTGACGACGAGCTGCTTACCGTCGCCGAACTTGTAGTTCATGATGTCGACCTGGTGGTCGGGCGCCGCGGCGACGGCGGGCTGCGCCTGGGCAGCGGCAGCAACGGCTGCGGGCGCCTGAGCCGCGCCCGCCGCCGAGTCCGACGTGGTGGCCGTCGCGCTGCCCGATGTCGCCTGGATCAGTCCCAGGCCGAGCACGGCGGCGAAGGCCGCACCGAGCCCCGCGACCAGCAGGGAGCGGTTCCCGGCGGGCGGCACGGGGCGCGTGGCGCCCTCGCCTGTCTCGTTGGTGCGTTTCACTACGACTCCTTGGATTTCAGGGGGAGTTCACTGGCCGGGATCGGCAGTGACCAGGAGACTCGTCACGGCGAGTACGACGAGGACGAGCCCCGTCTCGGCCGCGACCGAGTAACAGAAGGGCCGCACGGTGGCGGCGTCGCCGCGCAGCAGCACGGCGAGATCGAGGCGGGTGCGCACCCACTGGCGGCTGAAGTGGGCGGCCACCAGGACACCCCCGAGCACGGCGCCCTTGACCAGCAGCAACTGCCCGTACGAGGTGTGCAGCAGCGCGTCGTACGACCCCACGACCTGCCAGGCGAGCACCAGCCCGGCGACGGCGATCGCGGCGACCGAGACGGCGGCGAGCCGTGAGTAGCCGGGCACCACGGCCGCCAGTTCGACGGGCTCCCGGCGCGGCAGCACGGCCACCGTCAGCATCACCAGCCCGCCGATCCACAGGGCCGCCCCGAGCAGGTGGACGAGGTCGGCCACCGCACCCCAGGCCGGCTCGCTGCCCTCGGAGTTGTGCCCGCGCATACCGGTCGTCCGCAACAGCCCGAGAGCCACGGCGAGGGCGCCCACGCGCCAGCCGGGCGAGCGCGAGGCAGGGGCCCCGCCCTGCAACAGCGCGCTCAGTACGACGGCCGCGAGCACCCACAGCAGCCCGCGCGCGGCGAGCGCGACACCGGGCTCGGTGGTGAGCACCTCGACGTACGACGCCGGCCGCAGCGCGTCCCGCAGGCCGCCGAAGGAGACGTACGCGCCCTGGAGCCCGATGCTCGCGACCGTCGACACCAGCCCGCACACCCAGGCCAGGGTGAGCAGCGCCCGCGCCCGGGACGTCTCCGCGCCGCGCGGCCAGAGCAGCGTGACGAAGGCGAGCCCGCCGATGAACAGGGCCAGCGCGAGATAACCGGCCCAGCGAGCGGCGACGAGGGCCCTGCGCACCAGGGGTGAGGGGGAAGAGGCGGCGGCCTCGTCGGCGTGCTCCTGGGCGCCCGTCGCGCTCGCCGGCGTACCGATGGCAAAGGTGAGCCGGCCGGAGGAGGCGTGCCCGTCCTCCATGTCGACGACGGACCAGACGACGGAGAGCGTGCCGTTCGTCGGCCGGCCGGTGGCAATCCGCACGGTGTCGGTGCTGGTGTGCGGCGGGCGCGTTACGGGGAGCCGGTCGCCGTCGGGCGTCATGGCGCGGACGTCGCCGAGGTCGACGGGTTCGTCGAAGGTGAGCGTGAGGTGGTCGGGGGCCTTGGCGAGCCGTGCGCCGTCCTTCGGGGCGGACCGGACGAGTTCGGTGTGGGCCGCGGCCGGGGACGCGCCGACCACGCCGCAGAGGAAGGCGGCGAGGACGGCGACCAGGAGCGGGAGGAGCGCGCGGCGGCGAGTCACGGGGTGGCCTCCGGCAGCGGAGAGGCGGAGCCGGAGCCGCCGAGCAGGGCGGAGAGCGGGGGGAGCCCGATGCACGGCGAGGCCGTCGGCTCAGGGGTCTCCTCGCCAGTGCCCCCGGTGTCCGTACCCCCGGTGTCCGTGCCGTTGAGGAGGCCGAACAGGGGCTGCGTGATGCCGGTGAGGAGCGGCGCCACGAGCCGTACCTCGCCGTCGGCACAGGCGCCGTCACCGCTCGGCGGCCCGGAGTCGGAAGGTGACGGGGACGGGGGCATGGAGGCGGCGGGAGGAGGAAGGGTGGGCGTCGGGGCGGGCGAAGCACCCTGCCCGCCATGGCCACCGTGTCCGCCATGGCTCCCGTTGCCTGCGGTGCCGTCGCCGGTGCCCGTGTCGCCGAACACCGGCAACTCGCCGGCGCCCACCGGGACTTGGCCCATCCAGCCGCCGCCCGGTGCCTGGGCGGCGGGGTCGCCCGGGGCGGCGATCGGGGGTGCCGTGGCCGCGGGCGGCGACGACGGGGGAGTGGCGGCCTCGGGGGCGCCGGGGGTGGTGGAGGTGCCGATGCCCGACGCGTAGCCGAGCACGATCACCACCGCCCCGACGAGAGCCCCCGCGACGAACTCGTCACGGTGGTCCCTCGGCCACTCCCCCCTGCGGAACAAGGGCATGATCACTCCCTGGCATGGTCCGATCAATCAGGTCGGTGAATGCGGACCATTGGAGGGGGGTGCGGATTCCGCTCGACTACGCGTGAGTTAACTGCCCGTTACCCACCTCTCTTTCGGGGACACCCCCGCTGTGAGATGGGTCGAGAACGCTGTCAATACGCGCAATGCGAACGTGAAGAATTCGCGCAGAAGGGATGTCAATTCCCACACATCACCGAATGTAATTCGAATGGAATTCGAACCAGTTCTGGGGATTCCGGGGAGGCGGCATATGCCGGTCCGCAGCGCTGCAGCGCCGTGGCGCCAGGCCTCGAGTGGCCTCGCGTGGCGCGTGACGGTACTCCGCCACCCGCCATCCGTGACCCTTCACGTGTCACGGATTTCGCGCAGATCGGGCGCCCGCCGGCGTTGTCGCTGCCACGGCGGGTCAAACGTTGAATTCCCCGAATTTGCCTGCCGTTGGGAATTCGGGAAGGAGTCCCGTAATTCCGCCAACGGAAAAACGCCGTCAGGCAGTAGGGCGCCCCATGGCCCGGTACGTCCACCCGGCCCGCCGCCAAAGCTCCGGGTCGAGGGCGTTGCGCCCGTCCAGGACGAGCCGGTGGGCCACCGCCTCGCCCAGCACCGCCGGGTCCAGCTCGCGGAACTCCCGCCACTCCGTCAGGTGCAGTACGGCGTCGGCGCCTCGTACCGCCTCTATGGCCGTGTCGGCGTACGTGAGCGTCGGGAAGACCCGTCGTGCGTTGTCCATGCCCTTCGGGTCGTACACCGTCACCTGGCCGCCCTGGAGGTGGATCTGCCCGGCGACGTTCAGGGCCGGCGAGTCGCGGACGTCGTCCGAGTCGGGCTTGAAGGTGGCGCCGAGGACCGCGACCCGCTTCCCGAGGAACGGGCCGCCGCCCAACGCCTGCCGGGCCAGCTCCACCATCTGGCCGCGCTGACGCATGTTGATCGAGTCGATCTCGCGCAGGAAGGTCAGCGCCTGGTCGGCGCCCAGCTCCCCGGCGCGCGCCATGAACGCCCGGATGTCCTTGGGCAGGCAGCCGCCGCCGAAGCCGATCCCGGCCCGCAGGAACTTCTTGCCGATCCGGTCGTCGTAGCCGATCGCCTCGGCGAGCTTCGCCACATCCCCGTCGGCGGCCTCGCAGACCTCCGCCATGGCGTTGATGAACGAGATCTTGGTGGCGAGGAAGGAGTTCGCGGAGGTCTTCACCAGCTCGGCGGTCGGGAAGTCGGTGACGACGAACGGCGTCCCCTCCTCGATCGGCGTGGCGTACACCTCGCGCAGCAGCTTCTCGGCCCGCTCGCTCCGGACCCCGACCACGAGCCGGTCGGGGTGCAGCGTGTCCTGGACGGCGAAGCCCTCGCGCAGGAACTCCGGGTTCCAGGCCAGCTCGGCGTCCGCGCCGGCCGGTGCCAGGCCGGCGATCGTACGGGCGAGCCGGTCCGCCGAGCCGACGGGCACGGTCGACTTGCCGACGACGAGGGCGGGGGCGGTCAGGTGCGGGGCGAGGGACTCGATCGCGGAGTCGACGTACGACATGTCGCTGGCGTACTCGCCGTGCTTCTGCGGGGTGTTCACGCAGACGAAGTGGATGTCGCCGAAGGCGGCGACCTCGGCCCAGTCCATGGTGAAGCGCAGCCGCCCGGTGGAACCCTCGATCCCGGCGACATGCTTGCGCAGCAGTTCGTCGAGCCCGGGCTCGTACATGGGGGCCTGGCCGCGCCGCAGCAGGTCGATCTTCTCCTCGACCACATCCAGTGCCAGCACCTCGAAACCGAGTTCGGCCATGGCGGCGGCGTGGGTGGCGCCGAGGTATCCGGTGCCGATCACGGTGATCTTGAGAGCCATGGGTGCTCCTGGGGTGTGGCATGGGGGCGGTCAGGCGTGCGAGGGCGAGCATAGTCGCGGGCCCGCCGAGGGCTGTCGGGGCCCTTGACCGGGCAGAATCCCTCTGTCGCGCAGCTCACGTATCAGTCGGGTGGGCAGGCCCTTAAAATCTGAATTACCGACTGGGTTACTTAACAGTAGTTAGCGTCAGTCACACAGCGTCTTTGGAGCGTGAGAGACCTTGGCCGGATCGGCTGATTTCGACCTGTACCGCCCGTCCGAGGAGCACGACATGCTCCGCGACGCGATCCGCTCCCTGGCCGAGGCGAAGATCTTGCCGTACGCCGCCGTGGTGGACGAGGAGGCCCGCTTCCCCCAGGAGGCACACGACGCGCTGGTCGCGGCCGACCTGCACGCCGTGCACGTACCCGAGTCGTACGGCGGCGCGGGCGCGGACGCGCTGGCGACGGTGATCGTGATCGAGGAGGTGGCGCGTGTGTGCGCCTCGTCGTCCCTGATCCCCGCCGTCAACAAGCTCGGCTCCCTTCCCGTGATCCTCTCCGGGTCGGAGGAGCTGAAGAAGAAGTACATGACGCCCCTCGCCAAGGGCGACGGCATGTTCTCCTACTGCCTCTCGGAGCCCGACGCGGGCTCGGACGCGGCCGGCATGAAGACGAAGGCGGTCCGCGACGGCGACTTCTGGGTCCTCAACGGCGTGAAGCGCTGGATCACCAACGCGGGCGAGTCCGAGTACTACACGGTGATGGCGGTGACCGACCCCACCAAGCGCAGCAAGGGCATCTCGGCGTTCGTCGTCGAGAAGTCCGACGAGGGAGTCTCCTTCGGCGCCCCGGAGAAGAAGCTCGGCATCAAGGGCAGCCCGACCCGCGAGGTCTACCTCGACAACGTGCGCATCCCGGCCGACCGCATGATCGGCGAGGAGGGCACCGGCTTCGCCACCGCGATGAAGACGCTGGACCACACCCGCATCACGATCGCCGCGCAGGCGCTGGGCATCGCGCAGGGCGCCCTCGACTACGCCAAGGGCTATGTCAAGGAGCGCAAGCAGTTCGGCAAGCCGATCGCCGACTTCCAGGGCATCCAGTTCATGCTCGCCGACATGGCGATGAAGATCGCCGCCGCCCGCGCCCTGACCTACCAGGCCGCAGCGGCCTCGGAACGCCTCGACAGCGACCTCACCTTCCAGGGCGCGGCGGCGAAGTGCTTCGCGTCGGACGTGGCGATGGAGGTCACCACGGACGCGGTCCAGCTGCTGGGCGGGTACGGGTACACCCGCGACTACCCGGTGGAGCGGATGATGCGCGACGCCAAGATCACGCAGATTTATGAAGGCACGAACCAAGTGCAGCGGATCGTGATGGCGCGGAACCTTCCCTAGCGGGGACTTCGCAGGTCAGCTCCATTTTGGGCCCCCTCGGGGAGGCTGAACGAACGCCCCCGCCGGCAACGGCGGGGGCGTTCGTCTGTCGGGCCGACTACGCCACAGGGCAGACCAGTTGAGGCATCGTGCGATTCGGGGAACACGTCACCAGCGCCAGGGACAGATAGGAGGGGCGTTCGAGGTAGAACCCGAGCGACACATCAGCCTTCGAATCCAGCCGCTCAGCAGCGGAGTTCAGGAGCAGGGGCAGTTGGGTCGTGTCGCCCTGCGTCCGGGAGGCGAACCGGGGAGCGTACTCGGTCAGTCGCTCCCCGAGCCATGACGCCGCCTCCTTCGCCTCATCCCACGTGCCACGAACCAGGGAACGCGGCTTGATGAGCCAGTACGCCGTTTCCAGGGGCGGGAGGTCGACGGCCGGGAACTCTGCCGCCACTTCGCGGTACCGCTGGACAAGTTCCGGCCTGCTTCCGGCCGGGGGCGGCACGGGATGCGGAGGCCGTCGTAGCGCCTCCTGGTCGAAGCGTTCTTTGGGGCCGGTCCACAGATAGCCGTGGTGGTGCACCTGTCGTTCCTGTTCCGTGTCGTCGGTCGAAAGACCAACCGGCCCCGAGCCTGTGGAGGGTGGACCGGAGCCGGTTGGAGAGAGGCCGGAGGATCAGGTGCTCAGGCCGAAGCACGCGGGGTCGATCCCGGCCGCGCCCAGCTCCTCCGTCGTGAACCGCAGCGGCTGCGCGCCGGGCTGCTTGCTGTCGCCGAGCGCCCAGGCGTCGTCACCGATCCGGGCCAGGGTCACGCACGACTCGCCGTCCGGGTGGGTGTTGCCCCCGCAGGCCTTCACGAACGAAGCCCCGCCGATGTCGAGCGCGTACAGGTCGGTTCCGTTCTGCATCTCTGCACCTTCCTCTTCAACTGGTCGCGGCCATGGCTGACCGCACCCGCCCATGCCGGGCGGGAGTTCATCGGGGAGGAGAGCGGGAAAGCGTCAGCGCCTGGAACCCTGACCGCGTCCCGCACACCGCCGGCACTCGCATGGTGGCCAAGCACCCGTGAGCAGAGGCGAAAGGTCCTCCGTGGTGTACACGGCCCGCTCCGGCTCCCAGGTCTGCCCGGAGTCACGAGAGACCCGCATGGTCATCAAGGGCAGGTCACTGAAGAGCCCGGCTGCCTCATTGCGACTCATGGGTGGTGCTCCGTCGATTGGTGCAGCCGCATCCGTACGTTGGCATCAGCAACGGCGCTGTAGTCGAAAAGGGAGCGGGCATTCTGTCTTGCGACCGAATGCGAAAGGCAAACAGGGCAGCCAGGAATCGCCTGCGGTTCGCGATCCAGTTTGATGGGCAACGCTCCGTCAACGGGAGCGTCTTCGCTGGACGGGGTTTTCCGTTCGCTCTCCATAACTCCATCATGGCCCTTCGATGAGCCCGCGTGGAGTGTTAGTTACGTTGACGCATAAACCCGTCTGCTGCCTCTTCCAGAAAGGCGGAAGAATCATCGCTGGTAAGGGCGTGTGACCAGAAGAGATCGAACAAACTGAGGTGCTGGGTTATGTCGCGAGGATCACGCAACACGACTTCGCCGGAGAAGAGTTCGACGGTCACGAGGCGATCGTCGTAGGCCACAAAGATGTTCATAGGGGTGCCGGGAATATGAACGCTCTGTGGGATTATTCCAATTTCGACGTTGGGTTTCCTGTTGATCTCGGCCATGTGTGAGCACTGGGCTGCCATAACGTTGATTCTCGCCCGTTGCCACTTGACGGCCTGTTCGGTCATCAAGAACCAGAATGAGCGCGATGTGTCATCCAGGATGGCCTGACGGTCCATACGGGCCTGTACCGCCCGCGAGATGTCCCTGGCCGGGTCGCTGGTCACCGTAGGTGACAGAGTCTCGAAGGCGTACTCGCGTACGTGAAGCAGGCCGGTAGGGATTGCTGGGAGGAAGTGCCGCATCACACGCGAGGAAGACTCAAGGGCTCTTAGCTCGGCCTGCTTGTGATGCAGGCCGACACGCGCATAAGCCCGCCAGGATGCGTAGTCCACATTGGCTCGGCGAGCCAGTCGAAGAAGTTCGTCGGCCACCTCGTCAGGCACAGCGAGAGCTCTGAGGATGCGCTCGACATCGATGACTGTGGGCAGGGCACGGCCTGTCTCGATGCGGCTGATCTTCGTTTGGCTCATGTTGCAGCGCAACGCCAGACGTTGGCCACTGAGACCGGAAGCGCGACGGAGACCCCGAAGGGCCTCCGCCAAATTCTTCCGTTCCCGTGCTTGTGTCTCAGGTTCGATAGGCACTGAACGGTACGGCACTTTCTAGCGCGAGATCCCGCCACGCGAGATACTTACTGATGTCCGGGTTCTGGATCAGTTCCCGATTGATCTGCGTACCGTCAGGGCGGTAGTTGAGATGAACCACGGTCGCTTCGTCGAACAGCCAGAAATCTTGGTCAGGAAGTCCGAGGTTCGGCTGGTCCATCAAATCAACTATTTGATAGTCCTCCCCAGCCGCGACATTTCCGGGGATGCACCACTCGAACAGGTAGCGGCTGTATGGAGTGAGCGGTCGACGCACGATCTTTGCGCGGGTCATCGTCCGACCGGCCGCCGCGTGGCCGCGAATCGTCCGGTGCCACGACGCGTTGAAGCCCTCCGGCCTCGACGCCCCTGCGAGGAAGTCGCGAACCGTCTGAGCCTCCGCGGGCATGGTGTAGGTCTGGTGGACTTCCAGCCGGAAGGCGGAGCGCTTGAAACCGCGGAAGTACGCCTGCCACTCGTCGCCGTCCAGCAGAACGGGGCTAGAGCCATCCACGGGCACGCGCAGCCTCCTTGAGGATGTCTTCCGGGATCAGTACAACTGACTCGCCTTCCGGCGTCGGGTGGGTCACGTCGTAGCCCTGGATGGCCAACATGCCCGGTTCCTGGGTGGCGTACACGGTGGGGCAGTCGCCGTTCCCACACTTGTCGTCGTCGCCGCTCCTGCACGGCCCGCCCGCGATTACCTGTAGTGCGTCCACTGAGCCCCTTCCAGTCTCTGTGGTCAGCAAACTACGAACCGTGACACCCGTCGGGCAAGGGTGATCCGGCCGCTAGTCACGAAGTCGCATAGACCCGTGGGTGCGAGTCATCGGCCGACACTGTCTGAGCAGGGAGGAAGAGGGCCGGTCAGGCGCATTGTGATTGACCGGCAGCCAGGCCGCACGACCCTGTTGCCGATCACGACGCTGCTCCGCATCAACTCCAACCCCAAAGGCCGGGTAAGTGGACCAGGGCCCTTGGGGTCAGTGTTCCGCTTCCACCGTGTACGACATGAAGTCCGCCCAGGCCGCGGGCCGGACGGTGAGCCGGGGGCCAGTGGGGGTCTTGGAGTCGCGGATGTGGATGGTGCTGGGAGCGGGGGCTATCTCGACGCAGTTGGAGCCGTCGGGGCTGTAGGTGGACTTCTGCCAGGTGAGGGAGTGCACGTCGGGTCCTTTCAGAGGCTGGGCGTGATGCGTTCGATGAACTTGCGTGATGCGGCGGGAGTGAGGGCGCAGGTCTCCATGCGGGCCAGGAGGGTCCGGTACTTGACCAACTGGGCCTCGGCGTCGAGGAATTCGCAACCGCCATGGTGGGTGTCCAGTTGAACGGTGTCGAGTTGGGGAACCGGTCCGGCCACGTAGTCGAAGGGCTGGCCGTTTCCCGGATAGTGGGGTGAGGCGTAGGGGATGACCCGGACGGTGATGTTGTCCAGTTCACTCAATTCGAGGATGTGGACCAGTTGGGCACGGGTGACGTCCGGCCCTCCGTACTGCATGCGCAGGGCCGCTTCGTGTACCAGGGCTGTGTAGGAAAGGCCCCCGGCGCGGTGGAGGATTTCCTGTCGCTTGATGCGGTACGAGAGACGATGCTCAAGCTCATAGGGGCGGAAGGGCGGGACGGCCTCCCTGAGCATCGCCCGGGCGTGATCGGCAGTCTGCAGCAATGCGGGGATGTGGAGCGCGAGAGCCACACGTAGCGCGGCTGCGTGGTATTCCAGTTCGGCCAGATCGATCAGCCCGACGGGCAGATGGTCGCGGTATTCATCCCACCAGCCCCGGGTGCGGCCGCCTGTCATCGCTGCGAGGGCTTCGGTCAGTGCCTCGTCGGCGCAGTTGTAAGCCCGGGCGAGGGTGCGTACACGGTCCGCGCTGACGGCGTAGCGGCCCGCCTCGATGCTGCTGACCTGCGCCTGCTTTAGGCCGAGGAGTCCCGCTGCGGCGGTCGCGGTCAGCCCCGAGTGTTCGCGGAGCTTGCGGAGTTCGGCGCCGAGACGTTGCTGGCGCAGGGTGGGCGGGGTGCTGGGCGGCACTGTCCTTCTCTCGTCACGGCGTACACCCTCGCGTCACTCACACGAGGGAATTGTTAATCATCCCCTTTGTTCAATGTTAAGTATCACATCGATGCCGCTAGGGTTTGCTTCAGTCCGACGCTCAACTCCCCGCTCCTGTAAGCCGGAAGCGCACCAACCCTGGCACTGCCACCGCTCGGCGCGATTGTTGGGCAAGCACGCAACCTTTTCCCCTTCCCGCAGGAGGTTTTCATGGGCACCGTATCCCCGCAGGACACCTGGACGTACGCCCTTCGCGTGCCCCACGACCCGCGCGCGGCACGCGTCGCACGCATGACCGTACGGTCGGTGCTGGAGAGCCACGGCCGCCCCGAGATCCTCGATGCCGTGGAGCTGCTGACCTCGGAGTTGGTCACCAACACCTACCTGCACACCGGCGGCCCCGCCTCCCTCCGTCTCACCGCGCTCAAGGACGGACGCCTGCGGGTGGGCGTCTGGGACAGCTCACCCCGCGTTCCCGCGCCCTTCGCCGGTCCGCCGTGGGACCGGGCCCCGCTCGCCCCGCTGGACGCCGGGGGCGGGCGAGGGCTGGGCCTCGTCCAGGAGTACGCCGACTGTTGGGGTGGCTGGTCGCTCTCGGAAGGCACCCTGGCCGATCGTCGGGCCGGGAAGCTGCTCTGGTTCGAGGTGGGCGGATGAGCCTGCGGGGGTTCGTGTCGGGCTCGTCGCCCCGATGCACGACGCCGAACCGCTCGTACGCACAAGGTCGGCGTACGAGCGGTTCGGCGTGAAAGCGGTTGAAGGAAGGCTCAGTTGCCCGAGACCGTGACCGTGTCGTCGTTCTTCAGTTCGGTCACCAGGGTCTTCACCTTCGTCTTGTCCCAGACGAGGTTGCCGCCGGTCGAGCCCGAGATCGGCATGTTCATTGACTTACCGTCGCCGCCCGTGACGCCCTTCATCGCCCAGAACATGTCGCCCAGGTCGAACAGGCCCATGTCCTTGTCCACGATCAGGGTGTCGAGGCCCGCGCTCATCGTCGGGTACAGCTTGAACGGGTTCAGGATCGTGCCCGGCGTCGCGGTCTGGCTCGCCAGCGCCGCCAGGAACTTCTGCTGGTTCTTCGTACGGTCGAGGTCGCTGCCCGCGAGGGCGTACCGGGTACGGACGAAGGCCAGGGCCTGCTCGCCGTTGAGGGTCTGCTTGCCCGCCGTGAAGTTCGCGCCGGACTTCGTGTCCTTCATCCCGCCCTTGGGGATGGTCAGCTCCACGCCGCCGACCGCGTCCACGATGTTCGCGAAGCCGGCGAAGCCGATCTCGACGTAGTGGTCGATGCGCAGACCGGTGTTGAACTCGACGGTACGCACAAGGAGTTCGGGCCCGTCCGTCGCGTACGCCGCGTTCAGCTTGGTGTGCTTGCCGGTGCCCTTGTACGTCTTGCCGGACTCGGAGCCCACGAACGTGGGGATCTCGACGTCCGAGTCACGGGGGAGGGAGATGAGCGTCGGCCCGTTGTCACCGGTGTGCAGGATCATCATCGAGTCGGTGCGCTTGCCCTCGGCGGAGCCGGTGTGGAGCGCCTTCTTCTCCTCGGCCGACATGCCCTCACGGCTGTCGGAGCCGACGATCAGATAGTTGGTGCCCTTGCCGCCGTCCGGCCGTTCGATGACCTTGGACAGGTCGACCTGGCGGTTCAGCTTGCCGTCGGCCCAGAAGTACGTACCGACGGACACCACGACCAGGAGCGTGACCACGGTGATCGCGGTCCACTTGATGCGCTTGCGCCAGTCCGGGGCCGAGCGGGGGCCACTCATCGAACCGGGCCCGCCCTGCCCGCCACCGGGTCCGCCGCCGCCAGGTCCGCTGCCGCCCGGGGCGCCGCCGTAGACCTGGCCGGTGTTGTAGCCGCTGTCATAGCCGTCCCCGTTTCCGTTTCCGTACGGGTCCTGGCCGTAGCCGCCGGCGTACGGCTGCTGCTGCGGGACCCCGCCGCCGTAGGGCGGGGCGCTCGGGTTCTGGCCGTACGGGCCGCCTTGGCCGCGCTGGACCTGCCGCATCACTCGCGCACCCTCGGGCTGTGCGTTCGCGCTGCCGCGTCCGTGCCGGTTGTTGCGGTTGTCGTCGGACCACGCGTCGGGCCAATCGTTCATGCCGACCAGTGTGCAGTGCCCGACTGTGCCCTTTACAAGGGTCGAGGGAAATTAGGAACAGTGCTGTTGCCAAGCTGACACAAATCGCCCACGTGTACGTCCGGCATAAGGTGGACGCCATGACAGACCAGGCCAGCGGGGCGGAAACGGCGCCCCCGGGCAAGCCGACCTCCGCCTCCCGCACCACCCTCAGCCACATCATGACCCACGCCGACACCAACCTCCTGGGTACGGTGCACGGCGGTGTGATCATGAAACTGGTCGACGACGCTGCGGGCGCGGTGGCCGGCCGGCACAGCGGTGGTCCGGCGGTCACGGCGTCGATGGACGAGATGGCGTTCCTGGAGCCGGTCAGGGTGGGCGACCTGGTCCATGTGAAGGCACAGGTCAACTGGACCGGCCGGACCTCGATGGAGGTCGGGGTACGGGTCCTCGCCGAGCGCTGGAACGAGTCGACGCCCGCGACCCAGGTCGGGTCGGCCTACCTGGTCTTCGCGGCCGTGGACGCCGACGGCAAACCCCGCCGCGTGCCCCCGGTCCTCCCGGAGACGGAACGGGACGAACGGCGCTGCCAGGAGGCCCAGATCCGCCGCACCCACCGCCTGGCGAGGCGGCGGGCGATCATGGAACTCAGGGAACGGAGAGCGGCGGAGGGCCTGGCCGACTAGCAGACCGGCCCACTGGCCCACCGGCCCAGTAGTCGACCGGGCCACTGGCCGACCACCGGACCGGAAACGGCTGGGCGGGCGCCAAGCCCGGCTTGCACCGCACCGACCCGGACCGACTCACCAGTTCCCCGACTCACCAGCTCACCGACCCGCCAGCTCACCGACTCACCGGCACACCACCTCGTCCCCCGTACTCACCCCGAACTCCCCGACCCGAACCTTCCGGACCCCCCGGTAGTCCGCCCCGACAGTCACCTTCAGCAGCGCCCCCTGCCCCCGCACCACCCGCAGCGAACTCCCCGGCAACGCCGTCGCCAGCGACCTCGCCGAACGGTCCCACCGGGGGTCGTACGCGATCACCGTCCGCGTCGCCGCCCCCCGCTCCCGCGCGTTCACCGGCGCCCGGGTCGTCGAGAACCCGGTCGCGGCCAGTTCCCGGTCCACCTTCCGGCCCAGCCCTGCCGTGAGCGTCCCGTTCTCGACCTGCACCCGGATCTGCTGCGGCGCCACCTCGACCCGTACCGGCGCGCCCTTCTTACCGCCGCCGCCCCCGCCCCCACCCTTGCGTACCGCCAGCGGCTCGTCCTCGCGCAGCGCCCGGAACAGGCGGCCGGCCTTCGCCTCGTCCCACTTCAGCGTCGAACCGATGCCCTTGACGGCGAACCCCATCCGCCCGATCGGCACGGTCGTGAACTCGGACGACGAAGGGGAGAAGTTCCGCATGGCCCGCCCGAGGTCCAGCAGCTCACCCGTACCGAACTCCTTGTCCGCCCGCACCGACCCCAGGACCGCCCGTGTGATGTCCCGGAACTTCATCGGGTTCAGCAGGACCCCGGACGACGTGGACTGTGCGATCAGCGCCGCCATGAAGCGTTGCTGTCGCTGCATCCGCCCCAGGTCGGAGGACCCGTCGGCGTGCCGTGAACGGACGTACTGCAGGGCCTCCCCGCCGTTCAGCTCATGCTTCCCGGCGGTCAGATCCAGCCCCGTGTAGGAGTCCTTCAGCGCTCGCGGCGTACAGATCTCCACGCCGCCGAGCACATCGACCGTCTTCATGAAGCTGGTGAAGTCGATCTCCAGGTAGTGGTCGATCTTCACGTGCGTCATGTTCTCCACCGTCTGCACGGTGAGGTTCGGGCCGCCCTCCGCGTACGCCGCGTTCAGCTTGATGACATGCCCGCCGTGCCGTCGCCCGGTGGTCCGGTCGATGTGCGGGGGCGTCTCGGCGTACGAGTCGCGCGGCAGGCTGACCACGCTCGCGCGCTCCCGGTCCTCCGAGATGTGGGCGATCATCATCGTGTCGGTGCAGTGGCAGGGCGCGCCGCCGAGCCGGTACTTCCGCCGCTCGGCCTCGCTGATCTTCTCCCGGCTGTCCGTGCCGACCAGCAGCACGTTCATACCGTGCCCGGCCCGCGGACGGTTCTTCATGTCCTTGAAGGGGTCGACCCGGGCGATGTCGGCGTCGAGGCTGGAGACCACCGCGTGCCCGATCCCGGCCGCGGCGAGCACCACGACGGACAGCGTCGTCACCGCCCGCATGGCCCAACGGGGCTTCTTACGCCGTACGGGGGGACGCGGTCGCCCGGACGACGGCCGTGGCCGGCGCTGCGGGGAACCGGGGGAGCGGGGGGATGCGGGGGATACGGGCATGGGGGAGCACCTCCGCGAAGGCTGGCCGGGGGAGGGAATGGGGGGAGGAGCGAGGGGAAGCGGGGGCCGAACGTGGGATCCGTGAGCACCGTAGGCCCATACGATCTGTGGACCGGTTCGGCAAGCGGGCGGCGCGCGTCGGTGTCCCCCGTTCGCGGTAACGTGAGCCCCCTATGAACGCCAAGCCCGACGTGCAGCTGCCCGCCGTGTCCGTGATCATGCCCGTCCTCGACGAGGAGCGGCATCTGCGCGGAGCCGTCCAAGCGATCCTCGCCCAGGAGTACGCCGGCGAGATGGAGGTCGTCATCGCCCTCGGTCCGTCCACGGACCGCACGGACGAGATCGCCGCCGAGCTGGTACGGGAAACGGCCGGCACGAGCAAGCGCGTCCACACGGTCCCCAACCCGACCGGCCGTACGCCCGCCGCGCTGAACGCCGCGATCAAGGCCTCCCGCCACCCCGTCGTCGTACGCGTCGACGGGCACGGCATGCTCTCGCCCGACTACATCGCGACCGCCGTACGTCTCCTCGACGAGACCGGCGCGCAGAACGTCGGCGGGATCATGCACGCCGAGGGCGAGAACGCCTGGGAGCACGCGGTGGCCGCCGCGATGACCTCGAAGATCGGGGTCGGCAACGCCGCCTTCCACACGGGAGGCGTGGCCGGGCCCGCCGAGACCGTGTACCTCGGTGTCTTCCGGCGTGCAGCCCTGGAGCAACAGGGCGGCTACAACGTGGAGTTCATCCGCGCCCAGGACTGGGAGCTGAACTTCCGCATCCGCGAGGCGGGCGGCCTCATCTGGTTCTCGCCCGAGCTGAGGGTGTCGTACCGCCCGAGGCCCTCCGTGCGCGCGCTGGCCAAGCAGTACAAGGACTACGGCCGTTGGCGCCATGTCGTGGCCCGCTACCACGAGGGTTCCATCAACCTGCGCTACCTCGCCCCGCCCACCGCCGTGATCGCGATCGTGGCGGGCGTGCTGCTGGGCGCCGTGGTGACCCCGTGGGCCTTCCTGGTGCCCGGCGGCTACCTCGCGGCGATCACGGCGGGCTCGGTCCCGGCCGGCAAGGGACTTTCCCTGAAGGCCCGGCTGCAGATCCCCGTCGCCCTCGCCACCATGCACATGTGCTGGGGCTGGGGCTTCCTGACGAGCCCCAAGTCGCTTGCCAGGAAGGTGATCGCGGCACGTCGGCCGGCGGTGCTGGACGGCGCGAACGCGGCCTGAAATCGGCCTGAACGACAACGGGGGCCTGCTGTCAGTCAGTCACTGACGGCAGGCTCCCCATCCATGTGCGCGCCCCCATGTGAGCGCCGCCGCTACCAGCGGTAGGGCGAGTAGACGTCCATGCACGCGTCGGTGTCCGAACCGACCACCTTGTCGGCGGTGGCGGGCAGTTGGCCGGCCTTCGGCGCCGCCTGCTTCGGATAGGCCTCGCCCTCACGCCAGTCGGCGCCCACGATCACCGTCACACCGGAGACGTCCGTCGACTTCTTCACCGAACTCACCGGAATTCCCAGGGACTTGGCGACCAGTTGGGCGTCGCCCGCCAGATCGGCACTCGGGTAGCGCACGACCGTCTTCTCCAGGGACAGCGAACCGGACCTGTCCGCCGCCGCGTTGGTGAATCCCTTGCCCGAGAGGACCCCGCTGATCGCGGACGCCCGGCCGCCGACCGCGGCCAGCGTGGCGGTCCGGGTGCCGTTCTGTACGAGCACACCGATCTTGCCGGGATCGGCCGCCGGGTCCGTCGAAGCCGCCGTCGAGGCCGCGGCCGTCGGAGCCTTCGTCGCCGCGGCGCCGCCCTTCCCGTCGAACGCGATGTCGTCGCGGAGCATCGTCCACAACGTCTCGGCGTCGGCGTCGGCCGCCACCAGATGGTTCTTGTTCTGGGGGTCCTCGACGGTCGGCATCGTCGTCATGGTGATGCGGTCGGTCGGCACCGACTTGAGCTGCATGCCCAGGTCGTACAGCTCCTTGACCGTGCCGAGCTCCTCCGACACCGTCAGGGACTTCGTGGCCGCCTCGGCCAGACCGGTCAGCCGCCCGGCGTCCGTGAAGACGTTCTGCGACTTCAGCGTGCGGATCATCGAGTTCATGTACATGTGCTGGGCCTTCGCGCGCCCCAGGTCGCTGTAGAAGGCGTGCCGGGTACGCAGCCACTGCAGCGCCTGCTTGCCCTGGACCTTGTGCTTGCCGGCCGTGAGCTTGAGCCCGGAGCCGCCGGACACGCCTGGCAGCGGGCGGTCCCACACGTTCTGCTTCACACAGACCTCGACGCCGCCGATGGCGTCGGCCATCTTCACCACGCCCGCGAAGTCGATCGTCATCCAGTGGTCGATGTAGACCCCGGTGAGGTTCTGCCAGGTGGCCAGCGTGCAGCCGGCGCCGCCCCGGGCCAGTGAGGTGTTGATGATCGCGTTGGTCGCCTCGAACTTCTCACCGGTGTCGGGGTTGGTGCACTTGGGTATGTCGACGCGGGTGTCGCGCGGAATGCTCACCACGGCCGCGCTCTTGCGGTCGGCGGAGACGTGGACCAGCATCTGCACATCGCCCAGCGGCGGATTGCCGCGGTTGGCCCTGTCACCGCCCAGGGACACGTTGGCGTCGGAGTTACGGCTGTCCGAGCCGATCAGCAGGATGTTCAGCGGGGTCTGCCCGGCCGCGTTCGGCTCGGTCTTCTCCGCCTTGGAGTCGCCGCTGCTGCGCTTGCCCTTCTGGATGTTGCTGTTCAGGTGCTCGTAGTACAGGTAGCCGACCCCGGCCGTGGCGAGTATCAGCACCGAGAGGGTCGCCGCCGACCAGCGCAGCACTTTGCGCTTGCCGGGCCGACGCTGTCTTCCCGCCGAACCACGGTCCCCGTTGCCACCATTGCCGTCAGCCGCATTGCCGCCACCACCGCTGTCGCCGTCGCCGGAGTCGCCCTCCTGCTCGTGCGAGCCGCTTCGCTGCCCCGGAACCCGAGCAGGCCGGACGCCTCGTCGCGTCCCCTCCCCGTGCACACTGCTCTGTGTCATTCCCCTGCCTCCCCACCCTTGCGCCGCCGTCGAACAGGCCTGCCTTGCGTCGGGTAAGACGCAAGGCAGGCCTGTCAGGTCAATCGGCGCACCAAAAACTTCTGGCGCAGACGCCCACTAGTCGATCGGTGTGCTCAGCTGGCGCACTTCACCTTGTCCGCCGTGGACTGTCCCTCCACGGTCGGTGCCTTCGCCGGCGCGGTGAGCGAGACGCCGGCTCCCTTGAAGTCCTTGCCCAGGGTCAGCGTCATGGTGGGCAGCCCCTGGGAGTTCGTCACACTCTTGCCGGGCTTCATCGCCGCACCGGACAGCCCCATGATGGCGGCCAGCCGCCGGGCCTGGTCGGCCTGGTCGGGCGCGTACTCCAGCGTTGTCTTCGCGAGCTCCGCCGAGGCGTTGCCCGCGTTCTCGGACTTGGTCACACCCTCATCATTCTGCAGGTAGTTAAGAGTCGCCTGTGCGGAGCCGGCGACGGCACCACCGTTCAGGATCTGCACCCGCACGTCGGAGGCGGCGGCTTTGGTCCCCTTGAGGCGGGCGGCGACGGCAGCCGCCTCCTTGGCCTTCTGCTGCTTGACGGCGGTGAACGACACGTCGTTGGCGATCGCGTTGAACACCTCGGGACTCGAGACCGGGTTGACGATCACCGTCTTGCGTACGACGCCGTCCGCCGGGTTGTCGATGACCGGCACTGTCATGAAGGTGATGTTCTTCGTCGGCACCTTCTTCAGCTCCAGCGCCACGTCCTTGAGCGTGGAGACCTTGCCGAGACCGGTGTCCACGGTCAGCGCCTTGGTGGCCGCATCCGCGAGCTTCAGCAGCTTGGCCGGGTTGGTCAGCGTGTCACTGGAGGCCATCTTGCGCATCAGTGAGCTGAGGAACTGCTGCTGGACCTTGATCCGGTCCAGGTCACCCTGGTTGCCGAAGCTGTGCCGCGTACGGACGAAGGCGAGCGCCTGTTCCCCCTCGACCGTCGACTTGCCGGCCGGCAGCTTCAGCTTCGACTCCTTGTCGTTGACGGCCTTGGTCACACAGACCTCGACCCCGCCGACAGCAGTCGTCAGCGTCTTCACGGCGTTGAAGTCGGCCATCATGAAGTGGTCCGGCGAGATGCCCGTGACCTCCTTCACCGTGCGCATGGTGCAGCCGGGGTCGCGCTCGTCCTGCCCGAGGCTGGTGTTGAAGCGGACGTCCTGCGTGCCCGCGACGATCTTCTCGGTCCCGTCCTTCAGTACGGTCGGGCAGTCCGGGACGTCGACGATCAGGTCACGCGGAATGCTCAGCGCGGTCGCGTTCGTCCGGTCCTTGGAGACGTGCAGCAGGATCGTCGTGTCCGCGTGCCCGACGCTACCCGCGTCACCGTAGGCCTCGTTGCCCGCGCCGGTGCGCTTGTCCGTGCCGATGATGAGGATGTTGAAGGCCTCGTCCTTGCTGAAGCCGGACTTGGCCGCCGTACCGACATCCGTCGTCTGGACGTTGCCCTCAAGGTGCTTGAGGTAGAAGTAGCCGGCTGCGGTGGTGGCCACCAGGACGAAGGCCATGGTCCCGCCCGTCCAGAGCAGCACCTTCTTGGCCTTCGACTTCTTCTTCTGCGGGGCGCGCGAACGGCGCCGCCCGGGCAGCGGATCCTCCTCGGGCACACCACGGCGCCGTCTCGGCGGAGGTACCTGCCCGGGAGTGCCTGGCACCCCGTGCGTCTCTCGCTCTCGCTCCCGCTCCGGTGCCGCCGAACGCCCGCGTCCCGTACCCGCGTTGGCGGGTGCGGATCGACGAGGTCCCGGGACCGCTGATTGCGGTGCGGAGGGAGTCAGTCGCAGTTCGTATTCGCCGGTGCTCGGGTTGAGCACCCACTGGTCTGCGGGGTCGATGTCGCCCGCCTGCCCACGGCCTTGCGCGTCCACGGTTGTCTGCATCCTCCGTCGGGGCCACGCGGCGCCTTTCCCCCTCCAAAGGCGCTCGGGTCTCGGTCTGCCGGTGTGCACACGACACGTGTCCTGACGCACCGGATCGCTCACACTATCCGTCCAGTTGGGCGTCAAGTGACGGCGGTGACAAATTCCACGTCCCTACAACTGGGCAATCCGCCCAATTTCTTGAACTAAGGTTCGCCGACTTGGCAAGCGCTTTACCCGCAGACGTCCTGGGCGGCCGTGTTCCCGCGAAAAACGGGGACGCGGGTGTGTTCGGGAGGCGAGGTGGAGGTGGCGCCCGGAACCGACTTCTCCGCCCTTACGGCGACCGGGGAATCCGTCCGAAGCCGGTTGAACAGCCGCCCGGCAGCCGGCTCGGTCAACTGGTCGCGATTGGCGTCGTAGGCATACGACTCGCGCGGAACGGTCAGGAACTGCACACGTTCGGTAGGAATGTCGCGCATACCACGCACCAACTGATACAAACCGCGCAAACTGGCCAGAGCGGGGTCCGTCGTGAGGGACGACGTCGCGGCGTCGAGGACCGGATAGAGCTTCACCGGGTTCAGCAGTACGTCGTCGCTCTGCACCTTGTTGACGAGTGCCCCGAGAAAACGCTGCTGCCGGTCCATCCGCCCGGTGTCGCTCCCGTTGCCGAGGGACTTGCGCGCCCGCACGTACCCGAGCGCCTGTTCGCCGTCGAGAGTCACCTTCCCGGCGGGCAGCCGCAGTCTGGCCTCCCGGTCGTCGACCGGCTTCGCCAGACACACCTCGACCCCGTCGACGGCGTCGACCATGTCCTTGAAGCCGTGGAAGTCGACCACCATGTGATGGTCGATCCGGATGTCCGTCAGCTTTTCGACGGTACGGATCGTGCAGGCCGAACCCCCCTGCTGGAAGGCCTGGTTGAACATCGTGAACATCGGCTTCCCGCGACTCCCGTCCGGCCGCAGGCAACTCGGCACGTCCACCATCAGGTCGCGCGGCAGGGACATGGCGGTGGCGTTCCGGCGGTCGGCGGCCAGATGCAACAGGATCGTCGTGTCCGACCGCGCGGTCCCCGAGTCCCGCCCGTACTCGCGGTTCCCGTCCCCGGCCCGTGAGTCGGACCCGATCAGCAGGATGTTCTGCGCCCCGCGCACGAGCGCGGTGGGCCGCTCCTTCTCGTACCGGGCGAGCTCGGCGGCGGCATCGTGGTCCGGGGTGATGTTCCCGTCGAGCTTGGCGTAGACCCCGATCCCGACCCCGACGGTGGCGAGGGACAGGACTCCGACCCCGAGAACGGCCCGCCGAACCCAACGCCGCCGCACGAGCCGGGTGGCCCCGGTACCCGGCCCGAGGGCGCGTACGGTCTCGGTCACGACTGGCCCACCCCTCCATGGCGTGTACGTGTTCTACGACCATGTCCCGGCGGAGAGGCGAGGGCGCCCGCTGTTGGGCCGAACGAATGACTGCGGATGACTGCGGGGGAGGGCACCGGCCCAGGGGTGCGGGGCTGTCGCCCAGGGATGCGGGGCTGTGACATGTGCGGCTCAGCCGCGTGGGCGCGACAGGGCCCCACCGGCCCGCAGCCGGGAGGAGGGCAGGGTGCCCCTATCTGTGGCCCTATCCGTGGCCCTGGCCGTGGCGCGTGGCCGTGACGCGCTCGTCCTCGACCCGCTTGGCCACCACACCCTCGTCCGCCCGCTCGAGATGCCGGCACAACACCACGGACCCCCCGGTCGCGAGAGGTGAGTACAGCCCCGCGCTGACCCCGTCCCACGTGTCGTAGTCCAACCCCGACAGCAGCCGCGACCCAGGCCCCGTAAGTCCCAACTCGACCGCGTCAGCCCGTGCCCGTTCGACGACCTCCGCCCCCGTGAGCTGCGCCCCGGCCACGATCAGTGCGGGCGCCTCCGGGTCGACGGGCGCGTACGGCGCGAACCGGTCGCCCTGCCCCGGCACCTCCACCGCGTAGTCGGCGAAGCCGGCCGGAGCCTGCGGAAACCGCCCGCCCAACGGCCGCAGCGCGAGCGCGATCCGCTCGCCGGAACAGGCGCGCGCCGCCTCCAGCGTGTCGGGCCCGCTGACGACGATGTCGGCGGCGCCGGGCTCGCCCCCCAGGTCGGCGACGACACCCACCGACGAACACGCGAGCAGCCACACCGCCGTCTGCCAGTGCGCGGGCAGCAGCAGCGCGACCCGGTCACCGGGTTCGGCGGACAGCTCGCCCTGGAGGAGATTCGCGGTCTTGGCCACCCAATTGGCGAAGGTGGCCACGGACAATTCGACACGTTCGCCCGTGGCGTCGTCGTAGAAGGTCACCAGCGGGCGCGCGGGGTCCGCGGCGAGCGCGGAACGCAGCAGGTGGGCAGGGGTGCGGTCGGTGGCGTTCACCCGCGCAAGAGTACGCAGGAGCGCGCCCGGCCGTGGGCTCGGGCCGCCTCGCGGAGCCACCGGTTCGGGTGAACGCAGCGGACTGTCCGTCAGTTCATCGTTGGACAGGTATGTATGACTATGTCCAGGATCAGGGGCATGCGTGGATACCTTTCTTCTTCCATCGGCGTCGTATGCGCAACAGCCCTGGCGCTTCCGTTGACCCTGCCCTCAACCCCGGCTTCGGCCTCGGCGAGACCCGCCGAGACGCGACCGACAACATCGACCCCCGCAGCCCCTGCGGCCACCGTGGCTGTCGCTGCGCCGGACGTTCCCGGCAGCACCCAGTCGCTCCCGCTCGCCCCCCGCCCCGGTGACCGTACGCTCGGCCCGGCCGCCGAACAGGGCCTGTACCGTCCGGACGTACGGCACTTCTCACTGGTCGGCGTCATCTGGGACAACCCGGACACCGAGCTGTACGGCAAGGTCCAGGTCCGCACCCGGGAGGCCGTCGGCGGTCACTGGTCCGGCTGGCAGGACGTCGAGACGCACAACCACGAGCACTCGGCCGACCCCGACACCGCCGAGCGTGTCTCGGGCCGGGTCCGCGGCTCCACGGCTCCCCTGTGGGTGGGCGACTCGGACGGCGTCGAGGTGCGCGTACGGGCGGACGGCGAGGGGCACGCCTCGGACGCCCGGTCCCCCCTCCCGGCAGGGATGCGCCTCGAACTGGTGGACCCGGGCAAGGCGCCCACCGAACCCGCAGGGCAGCCCACCCGCACCATGGAACCGACGGGCCAGACGGGCCAGACGGGGCCGAAGGGAACGACGGAGCCGGAGTACGCCACCGCGTCCGCGAAATCGGCCGCTGAATCGGCCGAGGCCAACGTAGATCTGGCCCCGCTGGGCGCGACCGAGATCCCGGCCCTGGACAGACAACGGACCGAAGAAGAGGCACTGGCCCTGCGGCGGCAGGAGACCCGACCGGAAGAGCGACGGGTGACGCCGTTCATCGGCCCGCGTCCGCGGATCGTCACCCGGCGCGGCTGGGGTGCGGACGAGGGCCTGCGTGAAAGCGGCTTCGTCTACACGAAGACGGTGAAGGCGGCCTTCGTGCACCACACGGCCTCGGGCAACAAGTACTGGTGTTCGGAGGTCCCGTCCCTCATCCGCGGCATCTACCGCTACCACGTGGAAAGCAGCGGCTGGCGGGACATCGGCTACAACTTCCTCGTCGACCGGTGCGGAAACATCTACGAGGGACGCGCCGGCGGTGTGGCGAAGCCGGTGAGGGGCGCGCACACGCTCGGCTTCAACACCAACAGCATGGGAATCGCCGTCCTCGGAACTTTCGTCAACTCCAAGCCGTCCAAGCGGGCAGTGGGGGCGATCGCCCGGCTCACCGCCTGGAAGCTCGGCCTGTTCGGGGGCAATCCGAACGGAAAGACATACCTGACGTCAGGTGGTGGGAATCTCTACCCAAAGGGAAAGAACGTACGACTGAACGTGATCTCCGGCCACCGGGACGGCTTCGCCACCGAGTGTCCGGGCCGACTGCTCTACGGGAGGCTCGGCTCGGCGCGCAAGACGGCGGCCAAATACCAGGGGCGCTGAGCACCTTCATCGGGCCACCGGAGTTCGGTTCTGCATACAAACGGTCTGCATACACTGGCCGACCGAACGACGTTCGGTCGGTCCCGGCAGGAAGCAGAGACGACAGGTGACAGAAGCGATCCTCCTGGTCGGCGGCAAGGGCACCCGACTGCGTCCGCTCACCGTGCACACCCCGAAGCCGATGGTCCCGGCCGCCGGTGTCCCCTTCCTCACGCACCAGTTGGCGAGAGCGAGAGCGGCCGGGGTGGAGCACATCATCCTGGCCACCTCCTACCTGGCCGAGGTCTTCGAACCGCACTTCGGTGACGGCTCGTCGCTCGGCCTCCATCTGGAGTACGTCACCGAGGACGAACCCCTCGGCACGGGCGGCGCGATCCGCAACGTGGCCTCGCGCCTGCACTCCGCCCCCGACGACCCGGTCCTCGTCTTCAACGGCGACATCCTCACCGGCCTGGACATCAGGGCCCTGGTACGCACCCACGAGTCGACGTCGGCGGACGTCTCGCTCCACCTCACCCGGGTGACGGACCCCAGGGCCTACGGCCTGGTCCCCACCGACGAAACAGGCCGGGTGACCGCGTTCCTGGAGAAACCCCAGACTCCCGAGGAGATGGTCACCGACCAGATCAACGCGGGGGCGTACGTCTTCCGCCGCTCGGTCATCGACACGATCCCGGCGGGCCGCCCGGTGTCGGTGGAAAGAGAAACGTTCCCTGAACTCCTTTCCGTCGGCGCACACCTCCAGGGCCTGGTCGACTCGACGTACTGGCTGGACCTCGGCACCCCGGCGGCCTTCGTCCGCGGCTCGGCGGACCTCGTCCTGGGCCGGGCCCCGTCCCCCGCGGTCCCCGGCCGCTGCGGCGACCGACTGATCCTCCCCTCGGCCCGGGTGGCCCGCGACGCCAAGCTGACCGGCGGCACGGTGGTGGGCGAGGGCGCGTTCGTGGCGGAGGGGGCACGCGTCTCGGGCAGCACGATCCTGGCGGGCGCGGTGGTCGAACCGGGCGCGGTCATCACCGACTCCCTGATCGGTACGAGGGCCCGCGTCGGCGAACGCTCGGTCCTCACCGGCACGGTCATCGGCGACGGCGCGATCATCGGCGCCGACAACGAACTGAGGGAGGGCGTACGGGTCTGGTGCGACGCCAGAATCCCAGCGGGGGCGCTCCGCTTCTCGTCGGACCAGTAGACCAACGGTGCTGCGGCGCGGGCGGGGGTTTCCCACCCGCCCGTTCACCGTCTGTGCCCAGCGCGGGCCGAGGCGTCTCGGCCGACCCGGCGACCACGGACGAGCCCGTTTCAGCCCAGGCCGAGGTTTCCCACCCACCCACCCGTTCACCGTCTGTGCTCAGCGCGGGCCGAGGCTCGATTCGGCCCGCACTTCTTTCCCACCCACCCGCCCCCACCGCTTCTGCAGCCCAGGCCCGCATTTCCAGCCCGTCCGGCGCTTGAGGACGAGGCCCCTTCAGGGCCGACAGGGGGTCTGGGGGCGCAGCCCCCAGGAACAGGATGGGACGGGTAGGGGCGGCGGGGGCGAGGAAACCGCCCCGCCGACTCAAAGCCGCCCAATATCCACCTTGCGCATACGCGGCGCCCGCCGCCCCGGCGTACGCCCACTCAGCAGAATCAACCGAGCCGCCCGATGCCGCTGCCCCGCATACGGCTCCAGCAACGACAACATCACCTCGTCATCCGCATCCCGATCCCCCGCCAGCGCGAACCCGACGATCCCCGGCAGATGCAGATCCCCCACAGTCACTGCGTCCGCCGCCCCATGACTCCGCTGCACCACCTCCGCCGAGGTCCACGGCCCCACCCCCACAACCAGCTCCAACCGAGCCCGCGCCCGCTCCGGATCCAGCGCCACAGCCTCCTCCAGCCGCGCCGCGACCCGTACCGCCCGCAGAATCGTCGACGCCCGCTTGTTGTCGACCCCGGCCCGATGCCACTCCCAGGACGGAATCAGAGCCCAGTCCCGAGCCGAGGGCACAACGAACAACCCACGAGGCGAACTCTCCGGCCCAGGCGCAGGCTCCCCGAACTTCCGTACGAGCAACCGCCAAGCCCGATAGGCCTCATCGGTCGTGACCTTCTGCTCCAGCACGGACGGAATCAGCGACTCCATGACCAGCCCGGTCCGCGTCAGCCGCAACCCGGGGCGCCGATGCCGAGCGAGCGCGACAATCCGGTGCCGAGGCGCGAACGCCTCGGGATCGTCGGCGGCCCCCAGCAACTCGGGCAACTGTTCCAGCAGCCACTCGGCCCCGGGCCCCCACGCCTCCCCCCGGACCACCCCGTCCCGCAGTGCGACCCGTAGCGTCCCGGGCCCGGCGGGCGTACGACAGGCCCGCCACACGGACCCGTCCGGCGCCGCCCGGAACGTAGGGTCGCCGGGCCCGCGCCGCAACGGCCCCAGCACCAGCCCGAGGTCGAGCGGCACCCCGGGCACCCAGGTCCGGGTCCGCCCCGGCGCGGACGCCTGCCGAGGCACCCCACCGGGCACGGCGACATGCCCACCCCGCACAGTCGCACGAGTGGGCCGGGAAGGCTGGGAAGCGAACCGTCCTGCCACGAAACCGTTCCTAGCACACAGAGAACAAAGCCCGAAGAAAAGCCAGAAGAAACGAACCCTCTAGAGGGACAGCCGCACCCCGAGGTCTGTGCCCCCGAACTCACCGCACCTCGATGAACGCCCCCGCATCCCGATCCACCCGAGCACGCGGCGCCTCCGCCGGATGCCCGACCGCGACCGCCCCCATCGGATCCCACCCCGCGGGCAGCTTCAGCACCTCCCGCACGACATCCCGGCAGAACATCGTCGAGGACACCCACGCCGACCCGAGCCGCTCCCCGGCCAGCGCGACGAGGAAGTTCTGCACGCCGGCCCCGGTCGCCACCACGAACATCTCCCGCTCGGCCCCGTCCCGCCGAGCGTCGCCGTACGTGTGCGACCCGTCCATCACCAGACAGGGCACCACCAGATAAGGCGCCCCCCGCAGCACATCCCCACGCCGCACCCGCTTCTCGACGGACGCCTCGCTCTTCCCGTCCCGCCGCAGATCCGCGATCCAGGCGTCCCGCATCGCGTCGAGCAGCTCGGTCCGCGACCGCTCGGACTCCAGCAGTACGAAGCGCCAGGGCGTCGTGTGATGAGGAGCGGGCGCGGTCACCGCGGCGGCGACCGCGCGCCGTACCGCACCGGAGTCGACGGGCTCGTCCGTGAAGGCCCGCACCGTACGCCGCTGGGTCACGGCCTCCCGTACGGCCTCCGACGTACCGAGCCGGAACATGTCGTCGCGGGCATCGCGCACCAGGTCCCGCGCCCCCGACCCCTCGGCGTCGTCGCCCTCGACCACCACATGCGGCAGTCCGCGCACGACGGCGACGGGCAGCCCCGAAGCCTTGCCCTTGACGAGATCCCCGGCGGCGGCCAGCTCATCGGCGGTCGCCACGACCGTCGCGGAGAGCGGGTTGCCGTACGCGTCCGTGCCCCCGCGCAGATCGTCGAGCACACGTACGCCCGCGGCGCCGATCGCCACGTCCGTGAGCCCCGCGCGCCACGGTCGCCCGAAGGTGTCGGTCACGACGACGCCGACGTTGACGCCCAGCGCGTCCCTCACTCCGTCCCGGACCGCGCGCGCGGAGGCGTCGGGATCCTCGGGCAGCAACAGCACCGTCCCGGAGGGCGTGTTGGAGGCGTCGACGCCGGCCGCGGCCATCACCAGCCCCTGCCGGTTCTCCACGATGCGCAGGGCGCCGCGCCGGGCGACGACCCGCACGGTCTCGGCGTCGATGGCGGCCTCCCGGTCCACCGCCTTGACGACGCGTCCCTCGGCCTTGGACACGATCTTCGACGTGACGAGCAACACGTCCCCGTCGAGCAGCCCGGGCTCGGCAACGGCGATGAGCTTCGCGAGATCGTCCCCCCGCTGAACCTCGGGCAGCCCACCCACAGCCCAGACCCGATACCCGCCCCCCGAACCAACACCACGGCCAGCGACGCCCGGCACCCGACTGCCCTCGCCTTCGACTCCACCTTCAACGGCGCCCGGCACCAGATCGCCCCCGCCGCCGACTCCACCCTCAGGGACCCCCGGGACCCGACCGCCCTCGCCTTCGACTCCACCGTCAGCGGCGCCCCGGACCTGGCCGCCTCCGCCTTCGACTCCACCCTCAACGGCGCCCGGCACCTGACCGCCCCCGCCGCCGACTCCACCCTCAGAGGCCCCCGGCACCTGACCGAGCTCGCCTTCGACTCCACCTTCAACGGCGCCCGGCACCTGTCCGCTCCCGCCGCCGACTCCACGCCCGGGGGCCCCCGGGACCCGACCGCCCCCGCCCCCCGCACCGGAAAGCTCGCCGTTCACGCGCCCCGCACCTCCTCCGCCAGTGCCAGCGCCTCGCGCGCCATCTGCGCCGACGCCTCCACGTCCGTCATCATCAGCGGCACGGCACGGCAGCGGATGCCCGCCGACTCCACCCGCGCCACCGCGCCCGCGTCGACCGTGTCGACGAGCCAGCCGTCCAGCAGTCCCGAGCCGTAGTGCTCGGCGACGGCCGCCGCCGTGGACTCCACGCCCACCGCCGCGAGCACCTTGTCGGCCATCCCACGCACGGGCGCGTCCCCGACGATGGGGGAGAGGCCCACCACGGGCACCCCGGCCTCGGCGATGGCCTCGCGGATCCCGGGCACGGCCAGGATCGTGCCGACGGACACGACCGGGTTGGACGGCGGGAAGAGGATCACGTCGGCGTCGGCGATCGACTCCAGGACCCCCGGCGCCGGCTTCGCCTGCTCCGCGCCGACCGGCACGATGGCCTCGGCCGGAACGGAGGCCCGCAGCCGCACCCAGTACTCCTGGAAGTGGACGGCCTTGCGCTCGCCGTCCACCTCGACGGCTACATGCGTCTCCACCCGGTCGTCGGACATCGGGATGAGCCGCACCCCTGGCTTCCACCGGTCGCACAGCGCCTCGGTGACGGCGCTCAGCGGATAACCCGCGCCGAGCATCTGCGTCCGCACGATGTGCGTGGCGAAGTCCCGGTCGCCGAGACCGAACCACTCCGGCCCGACGCCGTACGCCGCGAGCTCCTCCTTCAGGTGGAAGGTCTCGTCGGTCCGCCCCCAGCCCTGCTCCTCGTTGATACCGCCGCCGAGGGTGTACATCACCGTGTCGAGGTCCGGGCAGACCTTCAGCCCGAAGAGGTGAATGTCGTCCCCGGTGTTGCCGATGACGGTGATATCGGCGTCCGGCACGGCCCGCTGAAGACCGCGCAGGAACCGGGCACCGCCGATGCCGCCTGCCAGAACCACAATGCGCATGCCGCCAAGTCTTGCAGGCGGGTACGACAACGCGTCGACCGGTCGTCGAGCCGTGGGCCGGGGCGCCGCTCTCAGCCGGTCACGACCGCCTCCGCCGCCTCCGCCGTCGCCGGCGCGCAGCGCGCCGCGTGCATCGGCATCTCCGTCAGGCCCGGGAAGTAGACGTGCAGGCTCACGGCCGGTTCGAGGGTGTCGTTGACCACCTCGTGCACGTAACCCGGAGCGAACGCCCTCTGCGCACCCGCCCGCAACGCGCGCGTGCCGCGCTCCGTCCGCTCGGTCAGCTGCCCGTCCAGGACGGTCAGGACACCCGACGAACCGCCGTGGTCGTGCGGCCCGCTGCCCTGCCCGGGGACCCACGACAGCAGCCACACCTCGTATCCCGGGCCGGTGCGCAGCCGGTGGTACCAGCGCGACGTCGCGTCGTACTGGACGAGGTGCTCCCACTGGGAGCGGTCCCCGGCGATGGCGCGGGCCAGACCGACGAAGTCGGCGACGGTGGCCGGGTGCTCGCGGGGGGCCTGGAGGAGGTGCGGTACTTCGAGGATGTCGCCGGCGATCTGGAGGTCGCTGTCGCTGTTCATGGAGTGCGGAGGTCCTCGGCGGGAGAAGTGTGGGGGTTGGCTGGGTGTCGCGTACCGTCCGCCCGGGTCGCGGGCGGGAAAGGCATCGCCCTGATGTGGGCTTCGAGGGAGCAGCAGCCGAGTCGCGGTGGACTCAGAGGCAGCCGGAGCGCGTTGGGCTCAACAGCTGGAACGGCGACAACAGCTACAGCGAGCACGAGCAGCACCGAGGGACCGCGCGGGGCGGGTCGAGGTGAGTGCCGAGTTCGCGAGCATGCCCACAAGGACATCGGTTCACACCTGCACTGTCAACTCGACACCCGGTATGTGGGACGAGTTTCACCTCATCCGGTCCATCTCGCTGGCGAAAGGTTTGTGCGTCCGCCTCCGAGGACACATGGCGCACAACCGGGCGTACGGACCTCACCGCGACCCAATGGTCCCCAGGCAACCCGCGGGCGACCCGCAGGCGGTCCGATGTGATCCGGTTCGCTTCGGCGCGTATGTCGGAACGAGATCGAACTTCTGGGCGTCATCCCCTGTACAAGCTCTGCGCGGGGGTAGTCGCCCTCCGGGGCCTCCTCTGCCCTGTCAAGGTTTATGCCGATTTGAACACTTTCCGCATGGCCTTGGTTCCGCAGAGTGAATAAGGGACCCAATAGCAGATCTCAGCTTGACTCGCCCGGAGCAGCACACTTGTAATTTCACTCGTGTCGTTCGGCCGATATCGGTTGACGGCAACCTCACGGGGACGCGAAAGACAGACGAGGGGCGCACATGACCGAGACGGTGCAGCAACTGCTGGTCGACGACGCGGACGAGGAACTCGGCTGGCAGGAGCGCGCACTGTGCGCCCAGACCGACCCCGAGTCCTTCTTTCCCGAGAAGGGCGGCTCGACCCGCGAGGCCAAGAAGGTCTGCCTCGCCTGCGAGGTCCGCTCCGAGTGCCTTGAGTACGCCCTCGCGAACGACGAACGCTTCGGTATCTGGGGCGGTCTGTCCGAGCGCGAACGCCGCCGGCTGAAGAAGGCCGCCGTCTGAGGCGTACGGCACCGGGTTCCACGTAACGCAGTACACGACGCAGCACACAACGCAACGCACGACGCAACACAGCGAACGGCCCGTCGCGGGTGGTTGTCCACAGGCGGCGGGCCGCCGTGCTGCCCAGCCGATAGTGTGGCTGCTCGTCCGAGACGCCCCGCCGCTCACATCAGGGCACAGGCGTCCACCGCAGTCCACCGAACCGGGGCCCGTACCTCGATGTCCGCGCACAGCCACACGGCAGCCGACTACGGCACTGCCACCACGCCCGAGTTCCCGCGTCACGTGGTGACCGCGGTACTCGTCTCCCACGACGGCGCCCGCTGGCTGCCCGAGGTGCTCGCCGGGCTGCTCGGGCAGGAGCGCCCGGTGCAGAACGTCATGGCGGCCGACACCGGCAGCGCGGACGACTCCGCCCAGCTGGTCACCGACGCCCTCGGCGCCGACCGCGTCCTGCACCTCGCCCGCCGCACCGGCTTCGGCCAGGCGGTCGAGGAGGCCAACCGCACCGCGCCCGTCCTCACCCCGGACGAGCTGACGTACCTGAAGCGCCCCAGCGGCTGGGACCCCGTCACCCGCAGCTGGCGCGACGACGCGTACGACATGCCGGAGCTACCCCACGGGGAACCGGTGCAATGGCTCTGGCTGCTCCACGACGACTGCGCCCCCGACCCGGACGCGCTGGCCCAACTGCTGCGGGTCGTGGAGAGCGAGCACGAGCTGGGCCGCGACGACATCGCGGTCGTCGGCCCCAAACTGCGCGGCTGGTACGACCGCAGACAACTCCTCGAAGTCGGCGTGACCATCGCCGACTCCGGCCGCCGCTGGACCGGCCTGGACCGCCGCGAGCAGGACCAGGGCCAGCACGACCACGTCCGCCCGGTGCTGTCCGTGTCCACCGCGGGCATGCTCGTACGGCGCGACATCTTCGACGAACTCGGCGGCTTCGACCGCCGGCTGCCTCTGATGCGCGACGACGTCGACCTGTGCTGGCGCGCCACCGCCGCCGGCCACCGCGTCCTCGTCGCCCCGGAGGCGGTCGTACGGCATGCCGAGGCGTCCTCCCGCGAGCGCCGCACCGTCGACTGTGTGGGCCGTACCTCCGCGTCCCCGCACAAGGTCGACAAGGCCGGCGCGGTCTACACCCTGCTCGTCAACAGCCGTACGGCGAAGCTGCCCTGGGTGCTGCTGCGCGTGATCCTCGGCACGATGGTGCGCATGGTGGCGTATCTCGTCGGCAAGGCCCCCGGACAGGCCGTCGACGAGATCCGCGGCCTCCTGGGCACTCTGCTGCGACCCGAGCGGATCATCGCCGGACGTCGCCGACGAGGCGTTTCCCAGATCGACAAGGGCGAGCTGCGAGCCCTGTTCCCGCCGCCCGGCGCGACCGTGCGGGCCACCATCGAACAGGCCGCGGGCGACCTCCTCGGCCGCTCCGACCCCGAAGTCACCTCAGGGGCCGGCCGGCACGGCAACGCCGTGGAGTCCGGGCCCGGCGGCGACGACGCCGACTTCCTCGAGGTCGAGCAGTTCGTCCGCCTCAAGCGCATCGCCCGCAAGCCCGGGCCGGTGCTCTTCCTCGTACTCCTGCTCGTCTCACTCGTCGCCTGCCGCGAACTGCTCGGCGGCGGTGCCCTCGCGGGCGGTGCCCTGCTGCCCGCCCCGGCCGACTCCGCCGACCTATGGGCGCGCTATCTGGACGCCTGGCACCCGGTGGGCGTGGGCGACACCTCGTCGGCGCCCCCCTATCTGGCGCTCGTCGCGATGCTCGCCTCCACCCTGTTCGGCTCGACGGGCCTCGCGGTCACCGTCCTGCTGATCGCCTCGGTGCCGCTGGCCGGCTTCACCGCGTACTTCGCCTCGCGCCCGCTCGTCGAATCACGGCTCCTGCGCGCGTGGGCGGCCGTCGTCTATGCCTTCCTGCCCGCTGCAACCGGCGCACTGGCGGGCGGCCGGATCGGCACCGCCGTACTCGCCGTCCTCCTCCCGCTGATGGCCCGCGCGGGCATCGCGGCCAGCGGCCTGACACATGCGTCGGGAGCACGCGGCAGCTGGCGCGCCACCTGGGCGTACACGCTGCTGCTGACGATCACCACCGCCTTCACCCCGATCGTGTGGCCCATCGCCCTGCTGCTCGGCCTCGCGCTCCTCGTCGTACGGCGGGGCGAGATCACCGCCTACGGGCTGCGCTTCCTGGCCCAGTTCGGTGTGCCCCTGCTGGTCCTCGCCCCCTGGTCGCTGTCCCTGCTCCCGTTCGGCTTCTTCCAGGAAGCCGGCCTGGAGTACGGGTCCGGCGCCGCCGGCGCCCTCGACCTCCTGAGCGCCAGTCCGGGCGGCCCCGGCACGGTCAGCGGGCTGATGCTCATCGGCGTCGTGCTGGCCGCACTGGCCGCCCTGCTGCGCACGGAGCGTCAGTTCGGCATCTGGACCGCCTGGACGGTGGCCCTGGTGGCGCTCGTCTTCGCGGTCCTCTCCAACAGTTCCGCCTGGGCCGGGCCCGCCACCCTCGTCTACGGCCTCGCCCTGCTGGCAGCCGCCGCCCTCGGTGCCGACGGGGCACGCTCGCGCGTGGCCGAGCAGAGCTTCGGCTGGCGTCAGCCGGTCGCCGCCCTGATCGCGTTCGCCGCCGCGGCGGGCCCGCTGCTCCTGGCCGCCGGCTGGATGATCCGCGGCGCCGACGGCCCACTGGAACGGCGCGACCCGGTCCAGGTGCCCGCGTTCGTCGCCGAGGAGAGCGGCACCCGCGACCAGGCCCGCACCCTGGTCCTGGCCAGCGACTCCACCGCCCGCGTCGGCTACACCCTCGTCCGCGGCTCCGGTGCCCGCCTCGGTGACGGCGAACTCGCCGCCCAGAGCGGCGAGAACGCGTCGCTGGACAAGGTCGTCGCCAACCTCGTCGCAGGCTCCGGCGCCGACCAGGCCGACGAACTAGGCGGCTTCGCCGTGCGCTACGTCCTCGTCCACCGGGGAGCCCCACGCCAGATCAGCCGCATCCTGGACGCCACGCCCGGCCTGAGCAGGCTCAGCCAGCAGGAGGGCGGCGCGCTGTGGCGCGTCGACCAGGAGGTCTCGCGCGCCGCCATCGTCCCGGCGTCCGGCTCCGGCGCCGCCCAGCCCGTCGCCTCCGGCCCCGCCGACATCCACACCACGATCCCGGCCGGCTCCGGCAGCCGTGTCCTGCGCCTCGCCGACTCCGCCGACGAGGCCTGGACGGCCACGCTGGACGGCGAACCCCTCACCCCCACCACCCTCGACGGCTGGGCCCAGGGCTTTGAGCTTCCCTCCTCCGGAGGGAAGCTGGACGTCACCTTCGACACCCCGATCGGCCACACCGCCTGGCTGTGGACACAGGGCGCGCTCGCCGTCGTCCTGGTCGTCATGGCCCTGCCGGGCCGACGCCGGGACGTCGACGACGACCTACCCGAGGAAGAGCGCGAGATCCCCGCCCAGACAGCCACCGGCGACGGCCGCCGAGCCCGCCGTCTGCGCGCCCAGGCCGACGCGGACCAAGCCGAACAGAGCGACGACCAGGCCGAGTTCCCCGCCGACACCGGCACCCCTCCGGCTCCGGAGGAGGCTCCGGCCGCGATCCCGCAACAGCAGCCGTACGGCGACGAATGGAACACCCCGGCCTACCCGGGCACGCAGTACGACGGCTACAACGCCGACCAGTACCAGAACGCCCAGCAGTACCCACCGGGCACCTACGACCCGGCGTACCAGGGGGATCCGTACCAGAACGGCCAGTACGACCCGTACGCGTACGGCGGTTCGCCGCAGACGACGGCGTACGACCAGACGTACACCCAGGGTTACGACCCCGCGTACGACCCGGCGCAGCCACAGCAGCCCCACCCGCAGGGTGAGCGCCCCGACGGGAGCCAGCAGTGAACCGCACCACCATCTCCCTGATCGCCGGCACGACCGTGCTCGCCGCCGTCACCGGGTTCGCCTCGCTCAACACACCGGACGCGGCCGACGCGGGCACGGCGAAAGCAGCCGCCCAGCTCCCCGTGGAGCGCACGAGCCTGCTCTGCCCGACTCCCAGTACGTCCGACCTCGCGGAGACGACGTACACGTCCTTCACTCCCGTCACGGAGGGCACCGCGAGCGGCGGCAAGGCCGAACTGGCCGCCGCCACGGCGGAGTCGGCGACCGGAGCGAAGGGGAAGGGCAAGGGCAAGGGCAAGGCGAAGACGGTCAAGCCCGTCCTCACCCCCAAGGAGCCCGGCAAGCCCGTCACCGGGGACACCTCGGGCGGTGACTCGCCCGCACTCGTCGGCACCGCCGAGGGGAAGTTCGCGCCGGGCTGGACCGTGCAGGAGACCACCGAGGTCGCCGCGGGCACCGGACGCGGCCTACTGGGCGTCAACTGCACCGTCCCGGACACCGAGTTCTGGTTCCCGGGCGCCAGCACCGCCGCCGGCCGCACGGACTACGTGCATCTCACCAATCCGGACGACTCCGCCGCGGTCGTCGACATCGAGCTGTACGGCAAGGACGGCACCCTCAAGTCCGAGGTGGGCGAGGGCATCACGGTCCCGCCGCTCGGCAGCGAGCCGATCCTGCTGTCCACGCTCGCCGACGGACCGCAGCCCGACCTCACGGTGCACGTGAGCGTGCGCAGCGGCCGGGTCGGCGCCGCCGTCCAGGCCCTGGACGCCAAGACCGGCGGCGACTGGCTGAGCGCGTCCACCGAACCGGCGGGCAGCCTGGTGCTGCCGGGCATCCCCAAGGACGCCACCTCCGTACGGCTGATCGCCTTCACGCCCGGCGAAAGCGACGCCGACCTGAAGGTCCGCCTCGCCTCCCCAACCGGCCTGATCACCCCGGCGGGCAACGAGACGCTGCACATCAAGGCGGGCATGACGGCCGCCGCCGACCTCGGCGACCTCACGCGCGGCGAGGCGGGCTCCCTGGTCCTCACCCCGACCGACAGGTCGGTGCCGTTCGTCGCCGCCCTGGAGGTCGTACGCGGCAAGGGCGCCAAGCAGGAGACCGCTTTCATCCCGGCCACGGGCCCGGTCTCCGCGCGTGCGACGGTCGTCGGCAACACCGCCAAGGGCACCACGCTCTCCCTGACCGCCCCGGGGGGCGCCGCCGAGGTCAAGGTCACGGCGTCCGCGGGCAGCGAGGGCGGTACGGCGGCGACGAAGACGTACACGATCAAGGGCGGCACCACCCAGGACGTCGAACTCCCCGTCCCGGCCGGCCTGAAGGGCACGTACGCGCTGACGGTCGAACGGGTCTCCGGGGGAGACGTCTACGCCTCCCGGACCCTCGCGGCCCCGTCGGAGGGCGTGCCGGCCTTCACCATCCAGACGCTGCCGGACGACCGGGGGACGGTGGCGGTACCGGACGCGGAGCAGGATCTTTCGGTCCTGCAGAAGTGATCGACGGACGGAAGCGATCGCCCCGGGGAGGGGCGATCGGCTCTGTCATTCCTCGCCGTACCGCGGGTCCACGGTGTCCGGGGTGAGTCCCAGCAGTTCGGCGACCTGCTCGACGACGACCTCGTGGACCAGTGCCGCACGTTCGTCGCGGCCCTTGGTCCGGATCTCGACCGGGCGGCGATAGATCACCACGCGCGCGGGGTGACCCTCACGGGCGGGAATCGTGCCCCCCAAGGGGACTGCCTCCTCCGCCCAGGCCTCGGGCGGGCCTTCGAGCTGGGGCACTTCGAGGACCAGGAAGTCGAAGTCCGAGAGCTGCGGCCACCGACGCTCCAACCGCTCCACGGAGTCCTGCACCAGATCCGCGAACGCCTCGGCACGGCTCGCGGAGAGCGGAACCTGCGGCGGCGCCACGGGGCCGCGCATGCCACGGCCGTGGCGATCACGGCGGCGGGGCCCGGGGCCTGCGGCGCGGGGCGGTACGGGGTTGTCCATCACTGACGAAGCGTAGTCCCCGCGACCGCCGCACGGGTGCCGGGCACGCCTGCCACCGACTGACACAGGATGATCATTCAAGCCAAGGTTGGGCTCGATTTCGTACATCCTCCGACGGTCAAAATCAGGGCAATTAGCATAGTTTTTACCAACTAAGGATCGGTTTCAGGGTTGTTCGGCATCTCGTTACCCGATGTCGCCCCAGGTCAACGAGTTGTTCCGGAAGCCCTGTGTGGGCGGTTTCACAGCACGACACGGGAGAGTGGCCTGCTGGGGAGTCGTCGCGGCCCGCTCAAGAGTGCGGTACCGTCCAACGTCGTGAGCCCTGTACGTCGCTGTTCGCGCACCGCTTGCGGCCGTCCGGCCGTCGCGACGCTGACGTACGTCTACGCCGACTCGACCGCGGTCCTCGGCCCCCTCGCGACCTACGCCGAACCCCACTGCTACGACCTGTGCGCCGAGCACTCCGCACGCCTCACCGCGCCACGCGGCTGGGAGGTCGTCCGGCTCCTCGACGCCTCCGCTCCCGCACGGCCCAGCGGAGACGATCTGGAAGCGCTTGCCAACGCGGTCCGTGAAGCGGCCCGTCCGCCGGAGCGGGCGGCCGACGGCGGCAGGGCACGCACCGCGGACCCGCGCGAGGTCGCACGCCGCGGACACCTCAGAGTCCTGCGCTCACCGGACAACTGAGCCCACAACCACGGCTTCCCACCACGACTTCGTACAACTCGCCGACGTCGGCGCCGCCTTGGCGGGCACGGTCGCCCCGGCACCCGGACATCCGGGCGTACGGGCGAGGCGCCACGCAGTGGGGATGTCAGTGAGGGCGGGTAGTTTGGGGCGACCGATTGTTCCAGAAGGGGTGGCCGTGTCCGCAGACCTGTCGCAGCTCGTGAAGGCGTACGACGTACGTGGTGTGGTCCCGGACCAGTGGGACGAGCCGCTGGCGGAACTGTTCGGTGCCGCCTTCGTCCAGGTGACCGGGGCGGACGCGATCGTGATCGGACACGACATGCGACCCTCGTCGCCCGGCCTGTCGCGGGCCTTCGCGCGCGGAGCGGCGGCACGCGGCGTCGACGTGACCGAGATCGGACTGTGCTCCACGGACCAGCTCTACTATGCGTCGGGCGCCCTCGACCTGCCCGGCGCCATGTTCACCGCCTCGCACAACCCTGCCCAGTACAACGGCATCAAGATGTGCCGGGCAGGCGCCGCACCGGTCGGCCAGGACACGGGCCTCACCGACATCCGTGAACTGGTCGAATCCTGGCTGGACTCGGGCACACCGGAACCCGAACCCGTCACCCCGGGAACGATCACACAGCGGGACACGTTGGAGGACTACGCGGCGTACCTCCGCTCGCTCGTCGACCTGACCTCCATCCGCCCCCTGAAAGTCGTCGTCGACGCGGGCAACGGCATGGGCGGCCACACCGTCCCCACGGTCTTCGCCGGCCTGCCCCTCACCCTCGTCCCCATGTACTTCGAGCTGGACGGCACCTTCCCGAACCACGAGGCCAACCCGCTCGACCCGGCCAATCTCGTGGACCTCCAGAAGCGTGCCCGCGAGGAGAACGCCGACCTGGGCATCGCCTTCGACGGCGACGCGGACCGCTGTTTCGTGGTCGACGAACACGGTGACCCGGTCTCGCCGTCGGCGATCACGGCCCTGGTGGCCTCCCGTGAACTCGCCCGGAACGGCGGTTCCGGCACGGTGATCCACAACCTGATCACATCCTGGTCGGTCCCGGAGGTCGTCCGCGAACAGGGCGGCACACCGGTACGCACGCGCGTGGGCCACTCCTTCATCAAGGCGGAGATGGCCCGCACGGGCGCGATCTTCGGCGGCGAGCACTCCGCGCACTACTACTTCAAGGACTTCTGGAACGCCGACACGGGCATGCTGGCCGCCCTGCACGTCCTCGCCGCGCTCGGCGGCCAGGACGGCCCCCTGTCGGCCCTCGTCGCCCAGTACGACCGGTACACCGGCTCCGGCGAGATCAACTCCACCGTGGCCGACCAGACAGGCCGCCTGGCCGCGATCAGGACGGCGTACGAGGGCCAGGAGGGCATCGAGATCGACGAGCTGGACGGCCTGACGGTCACCGCGGCGGACTGGTGGTTCAACGTCCGCCCGTCCAACACGGAACCCCTGCTCCGCCTGAACACGGAGGCCCGCGACAAGCCGACGATGACAAGGATCCGCGACGAGGTACTGACCCTCATCCGATCCTGACCAACACCATCCAGCCCGTCCGGCGCTTGAGGACAAGGCCCCTTCAGGGCCGGCTTGCTTCCCACCCACCCGCACCCACCAGCCCCGGCGGCACCTTTCCAGCGCAGGCCCGCACCCCCAGCCCGTCCGGTGTTTGAGGACGAGGCCGTTCAGGCCGACAGCGGGGGTCTGGGGGCACAGCCCCCAGGAACAGGATGGGACGGGTAGGGGCGGCGGGGGCGAAAAACCACACCCCCGCCCTCACCCGCTCCACCCCCGACACCCCGCCCCCCACGGCGGTACCCTGACCAGGCCACATCAGCGCACCCCCGAAGGGACACCACATGCCGCTCGAAGCCGGCCTCCTGGAGATCCTCGCCTGCCCGGCCTGCCACGCTTCCCTCAAGGAGCAGGACACCGAGCTGATCTGCACCGGCCAGGACTGCGGTCTGGCGTACCCCGTCCGGGACGGAATCCCCGTACTGCTCGTCGACGAGGCCCGCCGCCCCGCGTAAGCCCGCCCCGGCGATCGGAGGTGCCACCCATGCTCGACGAATCGCTGCTCGACGCCCCCGAGGCGTTGGCGGACGCAGACCGCCGCGGCCTCCTGCGCGGTGCGGCCGAAGCGGGCGCCCGCGTCCGCACCGCCGCCCGCCACGCGGCAGAGGCGGGCATCAACAACCTGAAACCGGACGGCCGACCCCGCGCCGTCCTGATCGCGGGCCCCGGCGCGGCCGCGACCTGCGTCGCCGACCTCCTCGGCACCCTCGCCGGCGCGGCCAGTCCCGTCACCCGCCTGGCCCCCACCGGCGTCGCCCCCGCGGCAGGCGCCCTGCGCTGGGAGCTGCCGGGCTGGGCCGGCTCCGTGGACCTGCTCCTGATCGCGACCCCCGACGGCACCGAACCGGGCCTGTCCCTGCTCGCCGAGCAGGCGTACCGCCGCGGCTGTACGGTCGTCGCCGTCGCCCCCGACGGCACCCCGCTCACCGAGACGGTGCGGGGCGCGGCCCACGGCCTGTTCGTACCGATGGCGACCGCCCCCTACGACCAGCAGGAGGCGGACCAGCCGCCCGCCGCGTCTGCCCCCGGCGTCCTGTGGGCGCTGCTCACCCCGCTGCTGGCCATCCTCGACCGCACCGGCCTGCTCAGTGCTCCGCCGGACGCCCTGGAGAAGGTCGCCGACCGCCTCGACCACATCGCCGAACGATGCGGTCCGACCGTCGCGACGTACAGCAATCCGGCCAAGACGCTCGCCGTCGAACTCGCGGACATGCTGCCGGTGATCTGGACGGAGGGGACATCGGCCGGGCCTGCGGGCCGCCGGTTCGCCGCCGCCCTCGCGGAACTCGCAGGCCGCCCCGCGCTCACCGCCGAACTCCCCGAGGCGCTCGCCGCGCACGGTGCCCTGCTCGCGAGCCGGCTCACCGCCGGCGCCGACCCCGACGACTTCTTCCGCGACCGAGTGGACGAGGCGCCCGCCCTGCACGCGCGCGTGGTCCTGCTCCGCGACCGCCCGACCGGCGGCCTCAGTGCCGCCCCCGCCGCCCGCGAGCTCGCCATCGGCCACGACACGGCGATCAGCGAGCTCGAACCGGAGGAAGGCGCCGAACTGGAGACCCTGGCGGAACTGATCGCCACCACGGACTTCGCGGCGGTGTACCTCGCACTGGCCGCCGGCACCTGATCCGAACGACAGAGAACAGCCGGGACGCCCCCGCCCCGACCAGTCTCACCCTCATCCTGATCCTGATCCTCACCCACCTTCTCCACCTGCGCGCAGAAAGACCGGTATGGACCGCCTCGACAACACCATCCGCCCCTACGCCTGGGGTTCCACCACCGCCATCGCGGAACTCCTCGGCATCGAGCCGACCGGTGAACCGCAGGCGGAGATGTGGATGGGCGCCCACCCCGGCGCCCCCTCGCGCACCGGACGCGGCACGCTCGTCGAGGTCATCGACGCGGACCCGCAGGGCGAACTCGGCGCGGCGGCCGTCGCCAAGTTCGGCCCCCGCCTCCCCTTCCTCCTCAAGATCCTCGCGGCCGGCGCCCCCCTCTCCCTCCAGGTGCACCCCAACCTCGCCCAGGCGAAGGAGGGTTACGAGGACGAGGAGACCCGCGGGATCCCGGTCGACGCCGGGCACCGCAACTACAAGGACGCCAACCACAAGCCCGAACTGATCTGCGCCCTCACCGAGTTCGACGGCCTGTGCGGCTTCCGCGACCCCTCGCAGACCGCCGACCTCCTGGCAGGCCTGGATGTCGACTCCCTCAAGCCGTACGTCGACCTGCTGCGCGCCCACCCCGAGGAGGCGGCGCTGCGCGAGGTCCTGACGGCCGTACTCAGCGCCGACCGCGAGGACATGGCCCGCACGGTCACCGAGGCCGCGGCCGCCTGCGCCCGTCTCGGCGGCGACTACGCCCCCTACGCGGACATCGCCCAGCACTACCCGGGCGACCCCGGCGTCATCGCCGCCATGCTCCTCAACCACGTCCGACTCCAGCCGGGCGAGGCCCTGTTCCTCGGCGCCGGCATCCCGCACGCCTACCTCAACGGCCTCGGCGTCGAGATCATGGCCAACTCCGACAACGTCCTGCGCTGCGGACTGACCCCCAAGCACGTCGACGTCCCCGAACTCCTGCGCGTCGTCCGCTTCGAGGCGAGCGGCCCCGGCGTACTGCGCCCGGAGGCCTCCCCTGACGGCGAGGAGGTCTACGAGACCCCGATCGACGAGTTCCGCCTGTCCCGCCACGTCCTCCCGCAGGGCGCGCCCGCCCGCGACCTCACCCTCCCGACCCCGCAGATCCTGCTCTGCACGGCCGGCTCCGTCCGTACCGGAGACATCGAACTCGCCCCCGGGCAGTCCGTCTTCGTACCGGCGAACGAAAAGGCCGAGGTCGCCGGCTCCGGAACGGTGTTCAGGGCGACAGTCGTCGTCTGACACCACCCGGAAACCCGGCGGCCGGAGACTGCCCGAGCACATCCCGGGCACTGGTTGCCGGGGGCCGTGTGGCAGCCTGGCCGGTTGTTGTCGGAGGGGGCTGCAACAATGACCCACCGGCAAAGGGCGGGCAAAGCCCGGGACAGCGAACGTACGAAGGGACAACGCGAACACATGAGCGCGTCAGGCGGCACCAGGGCGATCGTGGCGGCACTCGGCGCCAACCTCGCGATCGCGGCAGCGAAGTTCGTGGCGTTCCTCTTCAGCGGTTCGTCGTCCATGCTCGCCGAGTCCGTGCACTCGCTCGCCGACTCCGGCAACCAGGGCCTGCTCCTCCTCGGCGGCAAGAAGTCCCAGCGCGAGGCGACCCCCCAACACCCCTTCGGCTACGGCCGCGAGCGGTACATCTACGCCTTCCTCGTCTCCATCGTGCTCTTCTCGGTCGGCGGCATGTTCGCGATCTACGAGGGCTACGAGAAGATCAAGCACCCGCACGAGCTCGAACACTGGTACTGGCCCGTGGGCGTCCTCCTCTTCGCGATCATCGCCGAGGGCTTCTCCTTCCGTACGGCCATCAAGGAGTCCAACCCGCTGCGCGGCAACGAGTCCTGGAAGGACTTCGTCCGCCATGCCAAAGCCCCTGAACTGCCCGTCGTCCTCCTGGAGGACCTCGGCGCGCTCGTCGGCCTGGTCCTGGCCCTCGGTGGCGTCGGCCTCGCCCTCGCCACCGGCGACGGCGTCTGGGACGGCATCGGCACTCTCTGCATCGGCATCCTGCTCATCCTGATCGCCCTGGTGCTGGCCGTGGAGACCAAGTCCCTGCTGCTGGGCGAGGCCGCGGGCCCGGAAACGGTCGTGCGGATCGAGAAGGCGATCGTCGACGGCGACACCGTCACCGGCATCATCCACATGCGCACGCTCCACCTCGGCCCCGAGGAACTCCTGGTCGCCGCCAAGATTGCAGTCCAGCACGACGACACCGCCGCCGAGGTGGCCACCGCGATCAACGCCGCCGAGTCCCGCATCCGCGCCGCCGTCCCGATCGCCCGCGTCATCTACCTCGAACCGGACATCTACAGCGACAGGGACGCCGCCAAGGGTCCCGACCGCGAGGCCACCCCGGGCGGCCCGGCCCAGCCCGCCGCCCACTGAGTTCCCCTCCGCTCGGTGTGGATCTGTCCTGATGTGTTCGCGGGCGGACTGGGGGCGGCCGGGCCGACAGGTGTAGCTTGGGACGGAGCCAGACGTCGCTGCTGATGGCGGTCGGGCGGTCCCACCGCGGACCGGCCGAGGGAGAGAGGGCCTCCGACGGACTGCGCTGCGCGTACCCGGGCATGCCTGTGCCCTCTGCGGGCACCCCTGTGTCCGCCGCCGCGCAGAACAGCCGTACCCACCTCACCCCATCTTGAGGAGCAGCCCGTAATGACGACTGTCGACAGCCGACAGGACTTCAAGGTCGCCGATCTCTCCCTGGCCGAGTTCGGCCGCAAGGAGATCACCCTCGCCGAGCACGAGATGCCCGGCCTGATGTCCATCCGCCGGGAGTTCGCCGCCACCCAGCCGCTGGCCGGCGCCCGCATCATGGGCTCGCTGCACATGACCGTGCAGACCGCTGTCCTGATCGAGACCCTGGTCGCCCTGGGCGCCGAGGTCCGCTGGGTGTCCTGCAACATCTTCTCCACCCAGGACCACGCGGCCGCCGCCATCGCGGTAGGCCCGAACGGAACCCCCGAGAACCCGCAGGGCGTCCCGGTCTTCGCCTGGAAGGGCGAGACCCTGGAAGAGTACTGGTGGTGCACGGAGCAGGCTCTGACCTGGCCGAACACCCCCACCGGCGGCCCGAACATGATCCTGGACGACGGCGGCGACGCCACCATGCTCGTCCACAAGGGCGTCGAGTACGAGAAGGCCGGCAAGGTCCCCTCGGCCGACACCGCCGAGTCCGACGAGCACCGTGTCGTCCTCGAACTCCTCGACCGGACCATCACCGAGGGTTCGCAGAAGTGGACCCAGATCGCCTCGGAGATCCGCGGCGTGACCGAGGAGACCACGACCGGCGTCCACCGGCTGTACGAGATGCAGCGCGACGGCGCCCTCCTGTTCCCGGCGATCAACGTCAACGACGCCGTCACCAAGTCGAAGTTCGACAACAAGTACGGCTGCCGCCACTCCCTGATCGACGGCATCAACCGCGCCACCGACGTCCTCATCGGCGGCAAGACCGCGGTCGTCTTCGGCTACGGCGACGTGGGCAAGGGCTGTGCAGAGTCCCTGCGCGGCCAGGGCGCCCGCGTCATCGTCACCGAGATCGACCCGATCTGCGCGCTCCAGGCGGCGATGGACGGCTACCAGGTCGCGACCCTCGACGAAGTCGTCGACAAGGCCGACATCTTCATCACCACGACCGGCAACAAGGACATCATCATGGCCTCGGACATGGCCAAGATGAAGCACCAGGCGATCGTCGGCAACATCGGCCACTTCGACAACGAGATCGACATGGCCGGCCTGGCCAAGGTCCCGGGCATCGTCAAGGACGAGGTCAAGCCGCAGGTCCACACCTGGAAGTTCCCCGACGGCAAGGTCCTCATCGTGCTGTCGGAGGGCCGCCTGCTCAACCTGGGCAACGCCACCGGTCACCCGTCGTTCGTGATGTCCAACTCCTTCGCGGACCAGACCCTGGCCCAGATCGAGCTGTTCACCAAGCCCGACGAGTACCCGACCGACGTCTACGTGCTCCCCAAGCACCTCGACGAGAAGGTCGCCCGTCTCCACCTCGACGCGCTCGGCGTGAAGCTGACGACGCTCCGCCCGGAGCAGGCCTCGTACATCGGGGTCGAGGTCGAGGGCCCGTACAAGCCGGACCACTACCGCTACTGAGCGACCCAGCCAGTGGTGAGCACGTCAGCGCACTGACGCGCCCACCACCAGCAGGACCTCCGAGGCAGGCCCCCGCACCCCCGTGCCGGGGGCCTGCCCCTTTGCCGAGGCTCAGTCAGAGTCTCGGAGTCTCAAGCGACAGTCCGAAAATCCCAGGACCTCCATGCCCCGCGGCCGTTATTCGCTCCACGATCCGCACGACCACACCCCTCTCGCAGAAGAACACTTCCACTGCGCCCCCGGCCCCTCCGGCTGGCGCTATGTCTCCCAACTGACCACACCCTCGGGCGACCACAGCGGCTCCGTCGACCTCACCCTCGACGACCTGGGCCGTCCGATCCGCCTCGAACTCCACGCGGCGAGCTGGCAGGTCCGTGGTGCCGCACTCGACGGTGTCACCTGGGTCCGCACCGACCCCACCGGCATTCACGCCACCGAAGGCAACGTCCCCGCCCATGCCTTCACCGGCACATCCCCCGCGTTCCTGATCGCCACCGCCCGTCTCCTGCGCCTCACCCCCTCCGCCGCAGCGACCCGCGTACGCCTCGTCGCCCTCACGGACCCGGTACTCGCCCCACGCACCGTGGACCAGTCCTGGGCCTTGGTGAAAAGAGAAGCACACGCCACTGACAACGACCCCCTGACAGTGGACGAATACCAGGTCACAGCCCTGGACACGGGCGAACAGCACGCCGTGCACATCGCCGGCGACGTGGTCCTGGCCGCACCAGGCATCGAGCTTGAACACCTGGAGTCCCCGCCGTCCACGTTCGCCGACTAGGCGGGCGGTGCGAACCCGCCGGAGGGACGGCGACCACTGGCCTCGCTTCGGTCCTGCGGCGCCGCTTCGACGACCGGGACAGGGGCGGCGGCCTCGGCGACCGCAGGATAGGTAATCCCAGCAGGCGAGTGCGGCACCGGAGCCCCGAAGAACTGAGGCGTCCCCGGCCCGCTGCTCACCGGTGCGCTCCCGAACGCCCGCCGAGCCTCGCGTACCTGCCGCTCCTGCACCACGGCCGCGAGATAGGCCGCCGGTGGAACATCGGGCGGCGCCGGAGTCCCCGTACGCGCCGCCACATCGGACGCGAGCCGCTCGGCCATGGCCCAGCCCACCTGCGGATCCAGTTGCTGCATACGCGTCAGATACTGACGTACGGCCAGCCACAGGCCGTCGGGCACGGCCGACAGATCGAGCTCCGCGAACCGGCCGGACAACCAGGGCGGTGGCGGAGGAACGAAAGCGGCCCGACCGACGGGTACTCGCTCCCGTACGACGAGCGTGCCCGCGACGACATCACCGAGCCGCCGGCCCCGCGCCGAAACGAGCGAGGCGATACAGGCCACGACCCCGAACGTGATCAGAATCTCGACCACACCGACCGCGCCCCGCACCAGTGCATGCCGAAACCGGATCGGCCCGCCGTCGTCCCGTACCACCCGTAGACCACACGCCAGCTTGCCGAGCGAACGGCCATGGCTGAGTGTCTCCACCGCGATTGGCGCGCCCACCAGCACCAGAATGAAAGCCGCGATGGACAGAGCGACCTGTGCCGCCTCGTCCAGCGAGGCCGTGGACACGACCACAACAATGGTGACGACGGTGTAGACCAGCCCGACCACAACAAGGTCCAGCAACACGGCAAGCGCCCTGCTGGGCAGTTTCGCGGGGCGCAACTCCAGCGCCACCGCCTCGCCCGTAACCAGCTCACTCACGCCTGCCGTCCTTCCCCTGACCTGCCCATGGAACCGCCAGTCTGCCAAGCTGAAGGCGCATCGCGCCGCAGTACGACAAGCCGACACCGACGACGTGCAGTCGACGAACAGCCGAGGAGCAGGCAAAACGATGGACCTCGACGTCTTCGTCTCCGCCCACCGAGCCGAGTGGGACCGGTTGGACGCACTGCTGCGCCGCCAGCGCCGCCTCACCGGAGCCGAGGTGGACGAGCTCGTGGCCCTCTACCAACGCACTGCCACCCATCTCTCGCTCATCCAGTCGAGTGCGCCGGACCCCCAGCTCACCGGCCGGCTCAGCCAACTGGTGGCACGCGCGCGTAGTGCCGTGACAGGAACCCGCCGCGCGTCCTGGCGTGACGTCACCCGCTTCCTCACGCACGGCTTCCCCGCAGCGGTCTACCGATCGCGCCATTGGTGGGTGCCCACCGCGCTCATCTCCACGGCGGTGGCGGTCCTCCTGGGCTGGTGGATAGGAACGCACCCCGAAGTGCAGTCCTCCATAGCGGCACCCGACGACCTGAGCGCCCTCACCCGCCCCGGCGGCGAGTACGAGACGTACTACTCCAGCCACCCCGCCGCTTCCTTCGCCGCCCAGGTGTGGACGAACAACGCCCAGGCCGCCGCGATGTGCCTGGTCCTGGGAGTCTTCCTCTGTCTCCCGGTCATCTGGATCCTCTTCCAGAACATGCTCAACGTGGGTGTCGGCCTTGGTCTGATGTCCTCGGCGGGCCGGCTGGACACCTTCCTCGGCCTGATCCTTCCGCACGGCCTCCTCGAACTGACCGCGGTCTTCGTGGCGGCCGGTACGGGCCTGCGCCTCGGCTGGACCGTCATAGACCCGGGCCCGCGTTCCCGCCGCACGGCACTGGCCGAGGAAGGACGAGCAGCCCTGGGCATGGCGATAGGACTGGCCCTGGTCCTCTTCGTCTCCGGCGCCATAGAAGGCTTCGTCACCCCGTCCGGCCTGCCCACATGGGCGCGCATCACGATCGGCGTCATCGCCGAACTGTCCTTCCTCGCCTACGTATATGTCCTCGGCGGTCGAGCGGCCCGGGCCGGCGAGACGGGTGACCTGACAGCGGCCGAGCGCAGTGCCGCTGTCCCCGCAGCCGCCTGATGTGCGAACACGGCTTCCGGGCTGCTAGTCTCCTCTTCGCCCCACAAGAGCCGTTGACGCGGAGGTAGTGGGGAGGTAGATTAGAGCAGTTGCCTAGAGCCGGACAGGCTCGGTGGCGGCGGTGAAAATCTACTGGTTTCTCGAGGACTTGGATTCTTGAGGACCACACCCCGATGAATCTCAGGAATGAACAGCCGGTCAGTCCGGCCAAAAACTTCTGATAAAGTCGGAGTCGCCGGAAAGGGAAACGCGAAAGCGAAAACCTGGAAAGCACCGAGGAAATCGGATACGGAAACGGTCTGATAGAGTCGGAAACGCAGGACAGCAAGACAAAGTTAAACAGTAGGACCGAAGGGAAACTGCCCGGAGGAAAGCCTGAGAGAGTCTCTCGGGTGAGTACGAAGGAAGCGTCCGTTCCTTGAGAACTCAACAGCGTGCCAAAAATCAACGCCAGATTTGTTGATACCCCGGCTCACGGAATGTTCTGTGAGTTCGAGGTTCCTTTGAAGTAACACAAACACAGCGAGGACGCTGTGAACGGTCGGGCTTATTCCGCTTGACTGTTCCGCTCTCGTGTGTGTGCACCGGATATCCGGTAAACATTCACGGAGAGTTTGATCCTGGCTCAGGACGAACGCTGGCGGCGTGCTTAACACATGCAAGTCGAACGATGAAGCCTTTCGGGGTGGATTAGTGGCGAACGGGTGAGTAACACGTGGGCAATCTGCCCTGCACTCTGGGACAAGCCCTGGAAACGGGGTCTAATACCGGATAATATCTTCCCTCGCATGGGGGTGGGTTCAAAGCTCCGGCGGTGCAGGATGAGCCCGCGGCCTATCAGCTTGTTGGTGAGGTAGTGGCTCACCAAGGCGACGACGGGTAGCCGGCCTGAGAGGGCGACCGGCCACACTGGGACTGAGACACGGCCCAGACTCCTACGGGAGGCAGCAGTGGGGAATATTGCACAATGGGCGAAAGCCTGATGCAGCGACGCCGCGTGAGGGATGACGGCCTTCGGGTTGTAAACCTCTTTCAGCAGGGAAGAAGCGAAAGTGACGGTACCTGCAGAAGAAGCGCCGGCTAACTACGTGCCAGCAGCCGCGGTAATACGTAGGGCGCAAGCGTTGTCCGGAATTATTGGGCGTAAAGAGCTCGTAGGCGGTCTGTCGCGTCGGATGTGAAAGCCCGGGGCTTAACCCCGGGTCTGCATTCGATACGGGCAGACTAGAGTGTGGTAGGGGAGATCGGAATTCCTGGTGTAGCGGTGAAATGCGCAGATATCAGGAGGAACACCGGTGGCGAAGGCGGATCTCTGGGCCATTACTGACGCTGAGGAGCGAAAGCGTGGGGAGCGAACAGGATTAGATACCCTGGTAGTCCACGCCGTAAACGGTGGGAACTAGGTGTTGGCGACATTCCACGTCGTCGGTGCCGCAGCTAACGCATTAAGTTCCCCGCCTGGGGAGTACGGCCGCAAGGCTAAAACTCAAAGGAATTGACGGGGGCCCGCACAAGCAGCGGAGCATGTGGCTTAATTCGACGCAACGCGAAGAACCTTACCAAGGCTTGACATACACCGGAAACATCCAGAGATGGGTGCCCCCTTGTGGTCGGTGTACAGGTGGTGCATGGCTGTCGTCAGCTCGTGTCGTGAGATGTTGGGTTAAGTCCCGCAACGAGCGCAACCCTTGTTCTGTGTTGCCAGCATGCCCTTCGGGGTGATGGGGACTCACAGGAGACTGCCGGGGTCAACTCGGAGGAAGGTGGGGACGACGTCAAGTCATCATGCCCCTTATGTCTTGGGCTGCACACGTGCTACAATGGCCGGTACAATGAGCTGCGATGCCGTGAGGCGGAGCGAATCTCAAAAAGCCGGTCTCAGTTCGGATTGGGGTCTGCAACTCGACCCCATGAAGTCGGAGTTGCTAGTAATCGCAGATCAGCATTGCTGCGGTGAATACGTTCCCGGGCCTTGTACACACCGCCCGTCACGTCACGAAAGTCGGTAACACCCGAAGCCGGTGGCCCAACCCCTTACGGGGAGGGAGCTGTCGAAGGTGGGACTGGCGATTGGGACGAAGTCGTAACAAGGTAGCCGTACCGGAAGGTGCGGCTGGATCACCTCCTTTCTAAGGAGCATCTAGGCCACCAGACATTGTCTGGTGGTCCAGGACCATTACGTCGGCATACGTTCGACGGTGGTTGCTCATGGGTGGAACGTTGATTATTCGGCACCGTCGGTCGTCTCAGGCTGCAAGTACTGTCCCCTTTTGGGGGGCGTGGAAAGCTGATCTGGGGGGCGGGGGTGTCGGGCACGCTGTTGGGTGTCTGAGGGTACGGCCGGAAACGGTCGCCTTCAGTGCCGGCCCCAGTGAACTCGCCCGTGTGGGTGGGGTGGTGGGTGGTTGGTCGTTGTTTGAGAACTGCACAGTGGACGCGAGCATCTGTGGCCAAGTTTTTAAGGGCGCACGGTGGATGCCTTGGCACCAGGAACCGATGAAGGACGTGGGAGGCCACGATAGTCCCCGGGGAGTCGTCAACCAGGCTTTGATCCGGGGGTTTCCGAATGGGGAAACCCGGCAGTCGTCATGGGCTGTCACCCACATCTGAACACATAGGGTGTGTGGAGGGAACGCGGGGAAGTGAAACATCTCAGTACCCGCAGGAAGAGAAAACAACCGTGATTCCGGGAGTAGTGGCGAGCGAAACCGGATGAGGCCAAACCGTATACGTGTGAGACCCGGCAGGGGTTGCGTGTGCGGGGTTGTGGGATCTCTCTTTCACAGTCTGCCGGCTGTGAGGCGAGTCAGAAACCGTTGGTGTAGGCGAAGGACATGCGAAAGGTCCGGCGTAGAGGGTAAGACCCCCGTAGTCGAAACATCAACGGCTCGTTTGAGAGACACCCAAGTAGCACGGGGCCCGAGAAATCCCGTGTGAATCTGGCGGGACCACCCGTTAAGCCTAAATATTCCCTGGTGACCGATAGCGGATAGTACCGTGAGGGAATGGTGAAAAGTACCGCGGGAGCGGAGTGAAATAGTACCTGAAACCGTGTGCCTACAAGCCGTGGGAGCGTCGCGCATTGAGTTTACTCAATGCGTCGTGACTGCGTGCCTTTTGAAGAATGAGCCTGCGAGTTTGCGGTGTGTTGCGAGGTTAACCCGTGTGGGGAAGCCGTAGCGAAAGCGAGTCCGAATAGGGCGATTCAGTAGCGCGCTCAAGACCCGAAGCGGAGTGATCTAGCCATGGGCAGGTTGAAGCGGAGGTAAGACTTCGTGGAGGACCGAACCCACCAGGGTTGAAAACCTGGGGGATGACCTGTGGTTAGGGGTGAAAGGCCAATCAAACTCCGTGATAGCTGGTTCTCCCCGAAATGCATTTAGGTGCAGCGTCGTGTGTTTCTTGCCGGAGGTAGAGCACTGGATAGGCGATGGGCCCTACCGGGTTACTGACCTTAGCCAAACTCCGAATGCCGGTAAGTGAGAGCACGGCAGTGAGACTGTGGGGGATAAGCTCCATGGTCGAGAGGGAAACAGCCCAGAGCATCGACTAAGGCCCCTAAGCGTACGCTAAGTGGGAAAGGATGTGGAGTCGCACAGACAACCAGGAGGTTGGCTTAGAAGCAGCCACCCTTGAAAGAGTGCGTAATAGCTCACTGGTCTAGTGATTCCGCGCCGACAATGTAGCGGGGCTCAAGCGTACCGCCGAAGTCGTGTCATTCCAGCAATAGGGCCAACGCCTGCTGGGATGGGTAGGGGAGCGTCGTGTGCCGGGTGAAGCTGCAGCGGAAGCTAGTGGTGGACGGTTCACGAGTGAGAATGCAGGCATGAGTAGCGATACACACGTGGGAAACGTGTGCGCCGATTGACTAAGGGTTCCTGGGTCAAGCTGATCTGCCCAGGGTAAGTCGGGACCTAAGGCGAGGCCGACAGGCGTAGTCGATGGATAACCGGTTGATATTCCGGTACCCGCTGTGAAGCGTCAAACATTGAACCAGGCGATGCTAAGTCCGTGAAGCCGCCCCGGAGCCTTCGGGCAAGGGGGAGTGGTGGAGCCGACGGACCAGACCTGCAGTAGGTGAGTGATGGGGTGACGCAGGAAGGTAGTCCATCCCGGGCGGTGGTTGTCCCGGGGTAAGGGTGTAGGCCGTGCGATAGGCAAATCCGTCGCACACTAGGGCTGAGACCTGATGCCGAGCCGATTGTGGTGAAGTGGATGATCCTATGCTGTCGAGAAAAGCCTCTAGCGAGTTTCATGGCGGCCCGTACCCTAAACCGACTCAGGTGGTCAGGTAGAGAATACCGAGGCGTTCGGGTGAACTATGGTTAAGGAACTCGGCAAAATGCCCCCGTAACTTCGGGAGAAGGGGGGCCATCACCGGTGAGGAAACTTGCTTTCCGAGCTGGGGGTGGCCGCAGAGACCAGCGAGAAGCGACTGTTTACTAAAAACACAGGTCCGTGCGAAGCCGTAAGGCGATGTATACGGACTGACGCCTGCCCGGTGCTGGAACGTTAAGGGGACCGGTTAGTCACATTTCGGTGTGGCGAAGCTGAGAACTTAAGCGCCAGTAAACGGCGGTGGTAACTATAACCATCCTAAGGTAGCGAAATTCCTTGTCGGGTAAGTTCCGACCTGCACGAATGGCGTAACGACTTCTCGACTGTCTCAACCATAGGCCCGGTGAAATTGCACTACGAGTAAAGATGCTCGTTTCGCGCAGCAGGACGGAAAGACCCCGGGACCTTTACTATAGTTTGATATTGGTGTTCGGTTCGGCTTGTGTAGGATAGCTGGGAGACTGTGAAGTGGGCACGCCAGTGTCTGTGGAGTCGTCGTTGAAATACCAGTCTGGTCGTGCTGGATGTCTAACCTGGGTCCGTGATCCGGATCAGGGACAGTGTCTGATGGGTAGTTTAACTGGGGCGGTTGCCTCCTAAAGAGTAACGGAGGCGCCCAAAGGTTCCCTCAGCCTGGTTGGCAATCAGGTGTTGAGTGTAAGTGCACAAGGGAGCTTGACTGTGAGACCGACGGGTCGAGCAGGGACGAAAGTCGGGACTAGTGATCCGGCGGTGGCTTGTGGAAGCGCCGTCGCTCAACGGATAAAAGGTACCCCGGGGATAACAGGCTGATCTTCCCCAAGAGTCCATATCGACGGGATGGTTTGGCACCTCGATGTCGGCTCGTCGCATCCTGGGGCTGGAGTCGGTCCCAAGGGTTGGGCTGTTCGCCCATTAAAGCGGTACGCGAGCTGGGTTTAGAACGTCGTGAGACAGTTCGGTCCCTATCCGCTGCGCGCGCAGGAACATTGAGAAGGGCTGTCCCTAGTACGAGAGGACCGGGACGGACGAACCTCTGGTGTGCCAGTTGTCCTGCCAAGGGCATGGCTGGTTGGCTACGTTCGGGAGGGATAACCGCTGAAAGCATCTAAGCGGGAAGCCTGCTTCGAGATGAGTGTTCCCACCCCCTTTGAGGGGTTAAGGCTCCCAGTAGACGACTGGGTTGATAGGCCAGATCTGGAAGCCCGGTAACGGGTGGAGGTGACTGGTACTAATAGGCCGAGGGCTTGTCCTCAGTTGCTCGCGTCCACTGTGTTGGTTCTGAAACCACGAACAACCCCACCCCCGTTGGTTATGGGGGGTGGTGCGGTTGATATGTGTTTCACCGTGTTTCGGTGGTCATAGCGTGAGGGAAACGCCCGGTTACATTCCGAACCCGGAAGCTAAGCCTCACAGCGCCGATGGTACTGCAGGGGGGACCCTGTGGGAGAGTAGGACACCGCCGAACAAATATTGCGAAAAGCCCCGTACCGGGAAACCGGTCCGGGGCTTTTCTGCGTTTCGGTGTTGATTGGAAATGGTGTCTCTTCGGCCAGGAGAGACACCATTCGAGACACCGTTCAAAGGCGTCCTGCGGCTTTCAGGGCCAGATATGCGTCCGCCAGTGCCGGCGCCAGGGCGTCTGGAGTGGCGTCGACGACCGTGACGCCGTGGCGGCGGAGTTGTTCGGCGGTTCTGTGGCGTTCCGTCTGTGCCTGGGCGGCGGCTGCGGCCTCGTACACCGCTTCGGTGTTTCCTCGGGCTGTTGCCATGGTTGCGATGTGTGGGTCTGCCACCGCGGCTACGAGGACTGTGTGGCGCTGGGTCAGTTGAGGGAGGACCGGGAGCAGGCCCTCTTCGATGGGGGCCGTGTCGAGGCTGGTGAGCAGAACGATCAGGGAGCGCCTGGGGGCCGTACGGAGCGCGGAGGCCGCGAGTCCGCGGGCGTCCGTTTCGAGGAGTTCGGGTTCCACGGTGGCCATCGCGTTGACCAGCGACGGGAGAACGTCGGCTGCGGCTCGGCCCTGGACGAGAGCCCGGACCCGGCGGTCGTAGGCGAGGAGATCCACGCGGTCACCTGCGCGGGAGGCCAGGGCTGCCAGGAGAAGTGCTGCGTCCATCGAGGCGTCCAGGCGGGGGACGTCGCCCACGCGGCCCGCCGACGTACGGCCGGTGTCGAGGACCAGGAGGATGTGGCGGTCGCGTTCGGGGCGCCAGGTGCGTACGGCGACCGTGGTCTGGCGGGCTGTGGCGCGCCAGTCGATGGAACGGGTGTCGTCTCCGGGAACGTACTCGCGCAGGCTGTCGAATTCCGTGCCTTCGCCGCGGGTCAGGACGCTGGTGCGGCCGTCGAGTTCGCGTAGGCGGGCGAGCTTCGAGGGGAGGTGTTTGCGGCTGGTGAACGGCGGGAGGACGCGCACGGTCCAGGGAACGTGGTGGTTGCCCTGGCGGGCGAAGAGACCGAGAGGGCCGTACGAGCGGATCGTGATGCGTTCGGCCTGGCGGTCGCCTCGGCGGGTGGGACGTAGCCGGGTGGTGACGCGGCGGCGTTCGCCGGCGGGGACCGCCAGGCGGTGGCGGGAGGCCTCCACCTCGGTGCCGGACTGCCAGCTGCTGGGCGGCCAGGCGTCGCGGAGACGGGCGCGGAACAGGCGGCCGGAGGGGTTGGTGACGGTGAGCGTCACGTCCGCCGGTTCGCCCAGGCGTGCGGATGTGTCGCCGGAGCGGCTCAGGCCGAGGCGGCGTACGGGTGCGGCCAGGGCGTAGTCGCAGGCGCAGGCGATCGCCAGCGGGCCGTTGACGGCGAGGAAGCCTGTCCAGCTCGGGCCCCAGACGCCGACGGGGATCGAGCCCAGGGCCGCCACGAGGGCGGCGCGGCCGGTGAGTGGCATCAGCGGGGAACGGGGACGTGGGCGAGGATCGCGTTGATGACCGAGTCGGCCGTCACGCCCTCCATCTCGGCCTCCGGGCGGAGTTGCACACGGTGGCGGAGGGTGGGCAGGGCGAGCGCCTTGACGTCGTCGGGGATGACGTAGTCGCGGCCCGTCAGCCAGGCCCAGGCGCGGGAGGTCGCGAGGAGGGCCGTGGCGCCTCGGGGGGAGACGCCGAGCGTGAAGGACGGGGACTCGCGGGTGGCGCGGCAGATGTCCACCACATAGGCGGTGATCTCGGGGGAGATCGTCGTCTTGGCGACGGCCGCGCGGGCAGCTTCCAGGTCGGCCGGGCCTGCCACGGGGCGTATGCCGGCGGCGCGCAGGTCACGTGGGTTGAAGCCCTCGGCGTGGCGGGTCAGGACGTCGATCTCGTCCTGCCGGGAGGGGAGAGGGATCGTCAGCTTGAGGAGGAAACGGTCCAGTTGGGCTTCGGGGAGGGGGTACGTGCCCTCGTACTCGACCGGGTTCTGGGTCGCGGCGACCAGGAACGGGTCGGGGAGGGGCCGCGGGGTGCCGTCGACCGTGACCTGGCGTTCCTCCATGGCTTCCAGGAGGGACGACTGGGTCTTCGGGGGCGTGCGGTTGATCTCGTCCGCGAGGAGGAGGTTGGTGAAGACCGGGCCCGGCTGGAAGGAGAACTCCGCGCTGCGGGTGTCGTAGACGAGGGAGCCCGTGATGTCGCTCGGCATCAGGTCCGGAGTGAACTGGACGCGCTTGGTGTCGAGTTCGAGAGCGGAGGCGAGGGCCCGGACGAGCAGCGTTTTGGCTACTCCAGGGACTCCTTCGAGCAGCACGTGTCCGCGGCAGAGGAGGGCGACGACGAGGCCGGTCACGGCGGGGTCCTGGCCGACCACGGCTTTGGCGATCTCGGCGCGCAGGGCTTCCAGGGAAGCCCGGGCGGTGTCCGGGTTCCCGGTGATCCCGGCGTTGTCAGTGGTCGGGTCCATCATGGACGGCGTACCTCTCTTTCGAGGGCGTCGAGTTGGTCGGCGAGGGAGATGAGTGCGGCGTCGTCGCGGGGCGGCGGGCCGAAGAGCAGGGAGTGCAGGGACTGTCCGTCGCCGTGGTCGTGGAGGTGGGCGGACAGAGCGGGGAGCAAGGCCTCGGGCGCGTGTGCCTGGGGCACGGGGACGCCTACCAGGGGGGCGAGGCGAATGCGGGTGGTGGAGCGAAGAGCGCCTGCCGCGCGGTCGCGGGCGTTGGTTTTGCGGTAGAGGCGGGCGCGGCCTTCGATGGTTTCGGAGGCGCGGATCGCCACCGGGAGACGTTCGGGTACGAGGGGGCCGAAGCGGCGTGCCCGCCAGAAGGCGGCCAGGACCGCGGCGAAGAAGAGCTGCAGGGTGCCCCAGCCCCATCCCGAAGGGAGCAGGTCGAACAGGCTGCGCTCGCCGGATTCGGTGCGCGAGTCGTCGGAGAGCGAGGGGAGGTACCAGACCAAGTGGGGGCGGGAACCGAGCAGTTGGAGGGCGAGCGAGGCGTTGCCGTGCTTGTCGAGCCGATCGTTGTACAGGATGTCGGGCGCGCCGAGGACGACGGTGTCGCCGTTCCCGGTGGCCGCGGGGACGCGTACGAGAGTGGGCAGGCCGTTGCTCGGGTAGCACACGTCGGCGCCGGGGACTGTGGTGTCGTAGCGGAAGCCACCCGTGTCGGCGGTGCCCGCTCGGCGGGCGGCGGGCAGGTCGCAGCCGGGGGAGAGCTTCGAGTCGAAGCTGATCGCGCGGTCGGCGGTGACGCCGGGGGCGAGTGTCTCGACGGACGGGCTGCTGGGGGCGACCAGGATGGTACGTCCGCCGGAGTTCCCCGTCGCCGCGTGCAGTTGCCGCTGTTGACGGTCGGTCAGCAGATCGGGGGCCGCGATCAGGAGTGTGGTGTCCGCGTCGGCTGCGGTGCTCGCCTGGGCGAGGGTGGTGACCACGCGGGTGGACACGCCTCGTTCGGCGAGGAGTGTGGCGACGGCGCGACTGCCGTGGGGGTCGGCGGAACGTGGGTCGAGGCCGCCGCGCCGGGTGCCGGAGTTGATCACGGCGAGCGTGACGGCGCCCACGAGGAGGAGGACGACGCCGAGGACGATGCCCCGCGCGCGGGTCCACACCTGGCGGGCGGTTGGCGAGGTCGACGTGGTGGCGGGGAGGGGCGTGGTCTCGATGCTCACTCGGCGGCTCCCTGGTGGCTCCTGGGGGCCGTGCTCGGGGTGCTGCTGATGTTCGCGAGGGCCGGTTTCGTACGTTCCAGGTCGGTGTCGAGTTCGGTGAGCCGGCGGTACATCTGGGGGGTCGCGGTGCGCCCGCCGTACGTCACCTCGTCGAAGTCGCGGGCCGCGGTGCGCAGGCGGTCGGTGTGCGCGGGCAGGGTACGGCCCGCTTCGGCGGCCGCCTCGTCGGCGGTGCGGCCGGGGCGGGCATCGAGGAGCGCGCGCTCCTCCAGGGAGCGGACGACGGCACGCAAGCGTTCCTGGACGGCCTGGTTCCAGTGGCCCTGGGCGGCGTGTGCCTCGGCGGCGGCGCGGTGTTCGGCGGCGCTGCGGGGGCGGTCGTCGAAGAGCGCGGCGGACGAGGTGGGGCCGGGGCGCGGGCTGCCGAGGCGCCACCACAGGGCGCCGATCACGGCGGCGACGGCCAGGAGGACGACCACCAGTCCGACCATCCCTCCTGGGGTCGCTGTCGAGGCCGCGTTGAACACCCTGTCGAGCCAGTCCCAGAAGGCGTCCATGGCCCGTTGGAACAGGCCGGGATCGTTCTCGTGGTACATGCGCTTGGACAGCTCGCGCTGTGCTGCCTCGCGCGCGGGATCGCGAGGAATCGTCACCGGCGGGTCGTCGGCCGCCAGTGACAGTACGGCGGTGTCGCCGGCGCGCAGCAGAGCTCGTACGGCTGCTTCGGCGGTGGGCGGCAGGGCCGGCACCGTGGTGAGGAATCCCCCCGTCAGGCTCACCGCATCAGCTCCCCGCGGTGGCGCCCGGGGCGCCGGAGCCGCTGTTGTGTACGCCTGCGGCGCGGGCCAGGTCGAGGTCGAGGGCCTCGCGCCGGATGCGCTGGTCGATGTACAGGAGCACGGTCACGCCCGCGGTGATGGGGAAGGTGATCATGGAGCCGATCACCGAGCCGACGCCGCTGACGACGAGGAACGTCCAGCCGACGCTGCCCGTGCCGTCGAGGACGCCACTGATGCCGTCTCCGGTGAGGGCTCCGGCGATGAAGGTGAACGGCAGGACGACGATGCCCGCGACGATGCCGGCGATGAGCGAGGCGAGCAGCTGGATGCCGAAGACCCGCCACCACGAGCCGCGGACGAGCTTCGCGGAACGGCTGATCGACTTCACGATGCTCTGCTTCTCCAGCATCAGCGCCGGCGAGGCCAGGGAGAAGCGGATCATCAGCCACAGCACGACGATGCTCGCGCCCAAGCCGCCCAGCACGGCGAGTGCCACGCCGCCGCTCTCCGAGGCGGACAAGGCCACGAGGAGGCCCGGTGCGATGCCGACGGCGAAGATCGCGACGACGGTGAGCAGCAGCAGGAAGATGAGGCCGAAGAGCTTCGGGATCTGCGGGCGGGCGTCCCGCCAGGCCTCGCCGATGGTGACCGGCTTGCCGAGCACGGCGCGGCTGGTCACGGTCGTGAGCAGCGCCGTAGCGATGACGGTGCCGATCAGGGAGATCACGAAGATGACGCCGGAACCGAGCAGTGCGTCTCCCATGGCACGGCCCACCTCGTCGAGGCTCGCACTGGAGCCGTCGAGGGTGTCGACGCTTGCGCTGTCGTCCAGGAAGAGGCCCTGGACGAGGACGGAGACGATCTCCGTGACGATCGCGACGGTGAGCGAAATGCCCAGCACGGTGCGCCAGTAGGCGCGCATGGTCGAGACGGCTCCGTCGAGGATCTCGCCGACGCCGAGGGGGCGCAGCGGGATCACGCCGGGCTTGGCCGCGGGCGGGGGACCGCCCCAGTTGCCTCCCCAGCCGGGGTGGCCGCCGGGCGGGCCGTATCCGCCGTACCCGCCCGGGGCTCCTGGGCCGCCGTATCCGCCGTATCCGCCGGGGGCGCCGGGGTGGCCGCCCCAGCCCGGGCGGGGAGGCGGTGGTGGAGGCGGGGTCTGACCTGGGCTCTGGGGGCCGGTGGGCGCGGACCACTGGGCGGGTGGCGGCTGTTGCTGGGACCACTTCGGGCCGGAGCCGGTCGTGTCGGGGAGCGGCTGGTCCGCGGGTTCACCGGGACCGGGGCGGTCGGCGGGGGCGGACGCGCCGGGCTGCTGCCCTTCGGAGGGGGCAGATCCGGGCGAGGCCCAGCCCGGAGTGTCGTTCATCGTCGCTCCTTCACGGTGCCCGTCCGCGTTCGCGGCAGGTTGGCAGCCATCGTGCCATGGGGAGCGCGCGGTGGGATCAGCCCCCGTATGGGCTGGACTCCTTCAATTGTCCGACGGACAGGGGGCAGACTGGGCGGATGGCTGATCAGTACGCGCAATCCCGCGAGGACAACCGGCCCACCGAGATACCGGCGCTCCGTTGGGAGGAACCTCCCGAGGGCCCGGTGCTGGTCCTTCTCGACCAGACGAGACTCCCGGCGGAGGAGGTCGAGCTGGTCTGTACGGACGCGCCCGCGCTGGTGGCGGCGATCCGTTCGCTGGCGGTGCGTGGGGCGCCGCTGCTCGGTATCGCGGGGGCGTACGGTGTCGCGCTCGCCGCCGTGCGCGGCTTCGACGTGGACGAGGCCGCCGTCGCACTGGCGCAGGCCAGGCCCACCGCCGTCAACCTCGCTGTCGGGGTGCGCAGGGCCCGGGACGCGTACCGGGCGGAGCTCGCGAGGAGCGGTGACCGGGAACAGGCGGCCGGGGCGGCCCTGGTCGCGGCACGGGTGCTGCACCGGGAGGACGCCGAGGCCAGCGCGCGGATGGCGGTGCACGGGCTGGCGCTGCTGGACGAGCTGCTGCCCGGCGGCGGACACCGGGTGCTCACGCACTGCAACACCGGGTCGCTGGTGTCGGGTGGGGAGGGAACGGCGTTCGCGGTGGCGTTGGCGGCGCACCGGGAGGGGCGGCTGCGCAGGCTCTGGGTGGACGAAACGCGCCCGTTGCTGCAAGGTGCTCGCCTGACGGCGTATGAGGCGGCGCGCAGCGGAATGGCGTACACCTTGCTCACGGACAACGCGGCGGGCTCTCTGTTCGCCGCAGGGGAGGTGGACGCCGTACTGATCGGTGCCGATCGGATCGCGGCCGACGGTTCGGTGGCGAACAAGGTGGGGAGCTACCCGCTCGCCGTGCTGGCCCGGTACCACCACGTGCCGTTCATCGTGGTGGCGCCGGTGACGACGGTGGATCCGGACACCCCCGACGGGGCGTCCATAGAGGTGGAACAGCGTGCCGGACATGAGGTGACGGAGATCGCCGCGCCTCAGGTGCCGGTGCCGGGAGCGGAGGCGGGAGGCGGGATTCCGGTGGCACCCTTGGGGACTCAGGCGTACAACCCGGCGTTCGATGTGACGCCTCCCGAGCTAGTGACGGCGATCGTCACCGAAGCGGGCGTTGTGTCGCCTGTGACGGCTGAGGCGCTGGTAGAGCTGTGTGACAGGTCACGACAGGTAACGATTTAGTTAATGGGATGATGTCGTTTATGAAGGGACGAGTCCTTGTCGTCGATGACGACACCGCACTGGCCGAGATGCTCGGCATTGTGTTGCGTGGTGAAGGTTTTGAGCCGTCTTTCGTAGCTGACGGCGACAAGGCGCTGGCCGCTTTCCGTGAGTCCAAGCCCGATCTGGTGCTCCTGGACCTGATGCTTCCCGGCCGGGACGGTATCGAGGTGTGCCGCCTGATCAGGGCGGAGTCCGGGGTGCCGATCGTGATGCTCACGGCCAAGAGCGACACCGTCGACGTCGTCGTGGGCCTGGAGTCGGGTGCCGACGACTACATCGTGAAGCCGTTCAAGCCGAAGGAGCTGGTCGCCCGGATCCGGGCGCGGCTGCGGAGGTCGGAGGAGCCGGCGCCCGAGCAGTTGGCCATAGGCGACCTGCTCATCGATGTCGCCGGTCACTCCGTGAAGCGGGACGGGCAGTCGATCGCGCTGACGCCTCTGGAGTTCGATCTGCTGGTCGCGCTCGCGCGCAAGCCGTGGCAGGTCTTCACGCGTGAGGTGCTGCTGGAGCAGGTCTGGGGGTACCGCCACGCGGCGGACACCCGCCTGGTCAACGTTCATGTGCAGCGGCTGCGTTCGAAGGTCGAGAAGGACCCGGAGCGGCCGGAGATCGTAGTGACCGTCCGTGGCGTCGGTTACAAGGCAGGACCGAGCTGACATGTCCGAGGACAGTGCCGCTTCGCCCCCCGGGCGTTCCGGGGGGCGTGCGGGGCGGCCTGTCGGGCGGCGGAAGCTGAGCGGTGCCGGCTCCGGCTGGCGGCAGTTCTTCGAGGGCGGGCTGCTCCAGGGCGGTGTCCAGGGCAGCCCGGTCCTCCGGTTGTTCATGCGCTGGGTGCGCCGGCCGCTGCTGCCCGTCATGCGGCTGTGGCGGCGCAACATCCAGCTCAAGGTCGTCGCCACGACGCTGCTGATGTCGCTCGGCGTCGTGCTGCTGCTCGGCTTCGTCGTCATCGGGCAGGTGCGCAACGGGCTCCTGGACGCCAAGGTGAAGGCGTCGCAGAGTCAGGCCGCGGGCGGGTTCGCGGCGGCCAAGCAGAACGCGGACACGGCGGCCAGCACCAGTGGGGAAGACGGTTCCGGCACGGGCGGTCGACCCGCGCAGACCCTCATTCCGTGGATGAGCGACCTGGTGGAGTCCCTCTCCAGCGGTGGCCAGGGTGCCTTCGACGTCGTGACGCTCCCGGTCGGTCCGGCGAGCGACGACAGCGGTGGCGGACGCGGACCGCGTGCCTCCGGCTGGGTGGATCCGACGGCGAGCGTGCCCGACGCGCTGCGCGACAGGGCCGACGACAGCCCTCTGATGGCCCAGAGCTACACCCGCGTCATCTACACCAACGGCAGCGAGTCGCAGCCCGCGCTGGTCATCGGCAAGCAGGTCGACGACCCGAACGGGGACCCGTACCAGCTGTACTACCTCTTCCCGCTCACCCAGGAGGAGAAGTCGCTGAGCCTCGTCAAGGGGACGCTGGCGACGGCCGGGCTGTTCGTCGTCGTACTCCTGGGGGCCATCGCCTGGCTTGTGGTGCGGCAGGTCGTGACGCCGGTGCGGATGGCGGCGGGGATCGCCGAGCGGCTTTCCGCCGGGCGGCTGCAGGAGCGGATGAAGGTCACCGGCGAGGACGACATCGCGCGGCTCGGCGAGGCCTTCAACAAGATGGCGCAGAATCTCCAGCTGAAGATCCAGCAGCTTGAGGAGCTCTCGCGGATGCAGCGACGGTTCGTGTCCGACGTGTCGCACGAACTGCGGACGCCGCTGACGACCGTACGGATGGCCGCCGATGTCATCCATGACGCGCGCGTGGACTTCGATCCGGTGACCGCGCGGTCGGCCGAACTGCTCGCCGATCAGCTGGACCGGTTCGAGACGCTGCTCGCGGACCTGCTGGAGATCAGCCGGTTCGACGCGGGCGCGGCGGCGCTGGAGGCCGAGCCGATAGACCTCAGGGAGGTCGTACGGCGGGTGGTGAGCGGTGCCGCGCCGCTGGCCGAGCGCAAGGGGACGACGGTACGGGTCGTCGGCGACCAGCAGCCTGTGGTGGCGGAGGCCGACGCGCGGCGCGTGGAGCGGGTGCTGCGCAACCTCGTGGTCAACGCCGTGGAGCACGGCGAGGGCAAGGACGTCGTCGTGAAGCTGGCCGCTGCGGGCGGTGCTGTCGCGGTGGCCGTACGTGACTACGGGGTCGGGCTGAAGCCCGGTGAGGCGACCCGGGTCTTCAGCCGCTTCTGGCGGGCCGACCCGGCACGCGCGCGTACCACCGGCGGTACGGGTCTCGGCCTGTCCATCGCGCTGGAGGACGCCCGGCTGCACGGCGGCTGGCTGCAGGCGTGGGGCGAGCCGGGCGGCGGATCGCAGTTCCGGATGACGCTTCCGCGCACCGCCGACGAACCCCTGCGGGGCTCGCCGATACCGCTGGAGCCCAAGGACTCACGGCGCCATCGGGGCCTCAACGACGCGGGTCTGCCGCACGCCGGCGGCGACAAGCTGGCCACGGTGCCGGTGCGGACGGCGGCGGCCGAACAGCGGCCGATAGCGCCGAGGCTCGGCGCGGTCGCCCCTACGGCGGACCCCACGGCGTTGCCCGGCAACGGCTCGCGCGTCGTGCCGCGTCCGGTCGGTGGTGCACGGTGGGACGGCATGTCCGGTACGGAGCCGCAGTCCTCGGACGAGGTGTCCCCGGATGCGGGGTCGGAGCGGGTGGACGAGCAAGGGGAGGCATTTCGTGGGCCCTGACCGCGAGCGGGACGGTCGGCGGCGGGAAACGGTTCGCGCGGTGGTGTACGCCGCCTGTGGCGCCGTACTGCTGGCCGGATGCGCCTCGATGCCCGACAGCGGGGATCTGCGCGGAGTCGAGTCCACGCCCCGGCAGGACGCCCAGGTACGGGTCTTCGCCCTGCCGCCCCACGAGAACGCGCCGCCCGGACAGATCGTCCAGGGCTTTCTGGAGGCGCTGACCAGCGACGATCCCCACTATGAGACCGCGCTCAAGTATCTGACGCCGCGTGCCGCGAAGACCTGGCGGCCGGACGCGTCGACCACCGTGCTGGACGGCGGGCCCACTGCCGATCCCGTCCCCGCGGGCAACCGGGACGACTCCGCGGACTACGCGTCCACGCTGACCGGCGGCAGGTTCGCCACGCTGGACTCCCGGCAGTCGTACGAACCCGCCGACGGGCAGTACCGGGAGACGCTGCACCTCACGCGTGAGAAGAAGAGCGGGCAGTGGCGCATCGACGACCTGCCCCAAGGCATTGTCATGGGCAAGTCGGACTTCCTGCGCAACTACACGTCGGTCAACAGGTACTACTTCGCGTCGAACACGCCGACGGAGTCGAACGGGCAGCCCGTGTCCGTCGCCGATCCGGTCTACGTCCGCAAGAAGGTCGACTCGATGACGCAGACGGTGAGTTCGCTGTTGGAGGGGCCCTCGCGCTGGCTGGGACCGGTCGTCCGGTCGAGTTTCCCCACCGGTACGGCACTCAAGAAGGGTGTCACCTCGCTGGCCCCCGACGACCAGAACCGGCTGACGGTGCCGCTCAACGACAAGGCGAGCCGCGTCGGGGCCGCCAAGTGCACCGAGATGGCCGCCCAGCTCCTCTACACGCTGCAGGACCTGACCCCCACGGGGGTCGACGAGGTCGCACTGCAGCGCGCCAACGGCACCCAGCTGTGCGACCTCCGCAAGGACCAGGCCGAGACCGTCGCCGCGCGCGGTGCGGTGGAGCACCCCCAGTTCCAGTACTTCATCGACGGCAAGCACCGCCTCGTACGCGTGGCGGGCGACAGTCTCGAAGCGGCCGCGGACGTCACGCCGGTGCCGGGCGCGTTCGGTGAGGGCGGGAAGCAACTGCGGTCCGCGGCGGTCTCGCGCGACGAGGACAGCGCGGCCGGGGTCTCGCTCGACGGAACCACGTTGTACGTCGGGTCGCTGGTGTCGGGCGGGTCGCTCGGTGAGCCCGTGCTGACCAGCCAGGGCGCCGCCAAGGCCGACCGTCTGACGACACCCAGCTGGGACGGTGACGGCGACCTGTGGGTGGCCGACCGCAACCCCGCGAAGCCCCGGCTGCTGTTCCTGGAGAAGGGCGCGGGCGAGCCGCTTGAGGTGAGGACGCCGGGGCTCGACGGGCATGTCGAAGCGGTACGGGTGGCCGCCGACGGGGTGCGGATCGCGCTCATCGTGGAGAAGGACGGCCTGCGGTCCCTGTACATCGGGCGGATCGAGCGGGACGAGCGGTCGGCGCGGACGTCGGGCGGGTCGGCTCAGGAGAAGCCGGCCGCGCAGGAGACGAAGGGGAAGCGGACCGGCGAGCAGTCGGTGGTGTCGGTCCTCGAACTGCACACCGTGACACCGCAGCTGGAGGAGGTCACCGCCATGTCGTGGGCCGGTGACAGTCGGCTCGTGGTGGTGGGGCGTGAGCAGGGCGGCGTGCAGCAGATGGGATACGTGCAGGTCGACGGCTCGACGCCGGTGGGGGCGGCGCCGGCCGCGCTGACCGGCGTGAAGAGCATCGCCGCGTCCGAGGACGAGCGGCTGCCGCTGGTGGCGTACTCGGAGGAGGACGGGATCGTGCGGCTGCTGTCCGGGTCCAAGTGGCAGAAGCTGGTCAAGGAAGGGTCGGCTCCGGTGTACCCGGGGTGAGTCGCCGGCCTTCGGGGCAGTGGAGTGGACGGCTCGTCGGATGTGATGTCCGGCGGGCCGTCGGTGTTTTTCAGGTGCTTCTCGCGGGCGCGTGGAGTTGTCCACAGGGCGTTTTCCACAGGGGTGGCAGGGTGGCGCCGGTGTTGGCACAGTGGTGGGCATGCGGGGCTGGTGGCAGGATCTCGGCGACCTGGTGCTGCCGGCCGAGTGCGGGGGCTGTGGAAGGCCCCGCACGGTGCTCTGCGCGGAGTGCCGTGCCGCTCTGAACGGGGCCGCGTCCAGCAGGGTGCGACCCGTGCCGGAGCCGCTCGGACTGCCGGTGGTGCACGCGGCGGTCCGGTACGCGGACGAGGTGCGCGCGGTACTCCTCGCGCACAAGGAAAGGGGTGCGCTGGCACTCGCGGGGCCGCTCGGGACGGCGCTGGCGGGAGCTGTGCGGGCGGGGCCGGCCATGGCCCCGCGCGATGGTACGGGCGTGCTGCTCGTCCCTGTGCCGTCCGCGCGTCGGGCTGTGCGGGCCCGGGGGCACGATCCGGCTCGGCGTATCGCGCTCGCCGCAGCGGGTGAACTGCGCGCGTCCGGCACGCCGGCCCGGGTACTGGCGGTGCTGCGGCAGCGGCGTGCGGTGGCCGACCAGGCGGGCCTCAGCTCCCGGGAGCGGCTGGACAATCTCGCGGGCGCCCTGAGAGTCGTCGCCGGGGGCGAGCGGCTGCTCGCCGGTGCGGGTTCGGTCGTCCTGGTCGACGACCTGATGACGACGGGAGCCTCGCTGGCCGAGGCCACCCGTGCCGTGCGGGAAGCGGTCGGGTGCGGGGAGACGGGAGAGGTGGACTGGTCGGACGGGGCTGAACGGTCGGGAGAGGAGGGGAACGTGAGAGGAGTGAGAAATGCCGTGTACTCCGAAGCGGGACGGGAAGGCAGAGTGCAGCGGTGCACAGGAGTCACGGCCACGGATGTGGATGTCGATGTGGAGCGGAGGCCAGGAGTGTCGGCAATGGTGGCGCCTGGCAGCTTCAGAGGCATGATCTGCGCGGCCGTGGTCGCGGCGACGCCTGATTCTTTCGAAATAAACCGGAACTGACCGCGATCTTGCATCGTTGCAGGTAGTGAGAGGGTCAATTAACTGGAACGGAGGTACGCGGCAGTAGAGGGTGACGACATCCGTCCGGGCGAGATATGTTCGGTTGTGAGGGAAAGCCGCAGGCCACACCTCGAAAATCCGAATGCCGTGCTGCGGGTTTTGCTTAATCACCCCGGCCGGCCGCGTGGGGATCTTGCCCATGGGGGAGGAGGAGGTGGAAGTCACCGAGTCCGAGGTTCCGGAGTACACCGGAGCCTGGTGCGAAAGGGAGACGCTTCGCCACTGAAGCGGAGCGATCCGGGAACGGAGTTCTGCGTGGACATCGTCGTCAAGGGACGCAAGACCGAGGTGCCCGAGCGGTTCCGGAAGCACGTCGCCGAGAAGTTGAAGCTGGACAGAATCCAGAAGCTCGACGGCAAGGTGATCAGCCTCGACGTAGAGGTGTCCAAGGAGCCCAACCCCCGGCAGGCCGACCGCTCCGACCGAGTGGAGATCACGCTCCACTCCCGCGGTCCGGTGATCCGGGCGGAAGCAGCGGCAAGCGACCCGTACGCGGCACTCGACCTCGCTGCGGACAAGCTCGAGGCCCGGCTGCGCAAGCAGCACGACAAGCGTTACACCCGCCGAGGCGCCGGCCGGCTGACAGCCGCCGAGGTCGCCGACCACGTCCCGGACGCGGCAACGCTGAACGGCAACGGTCACCCCGTCCACGCGGAAGACGCGGACGGCGTGCCCGTCAAGAGGATCGGCTCGCTGGAAGTGAAGGGCGAAGGTCCCCTCATCGTCCGCGAGAAGACCCACGTTGCCTCCCCGATGACGCTTGACCAGGCTCTCTACGAGATGGAACTGGTCGGGCACGACTTCTACCTGTTCGTCGACTCCGAGACCAAGGAACCGAGTGTCGTCTACCGGCGGCATGCCTACGACTACGGCGTGATCCACCTCAACACGGACCCGATGGTCGCCCACCAGGAGACGCACTCCCCCGCGGCGGGTGGCACGCTGGGCGGTTGACCCCGCCTCGGTGACAGCCGAGCGGGTGCCCCTGGAGCGCGTGTGCGCCCCCAGGGGCACCCGTGTGCGACCCCTTCGGTGCCCGCTCCGTCACCGCACTGTCGCCCGGGCATGGAATCATGGCCGCAACGGTCCAACCGATGGGCCGTTGCCTTGGGTTGGCGATGGCACAGGACCACGGGCCACAGCCTTCAGGGGGAGGAACGATGGCGGACAGCTTCGGACCGATGCGGGTCGAGGATGCCGACGACGGCGTCAACGGCACGGGCCCGGACGCGGGCACCTCGCGCAAGGAGCCGATCAGGGTTCTTGTCGTGGACGATCACGCGCTCTTCCGTCGTGGACTGGAGATCGTGCTCGCGGCCGAGGAGGACATCCAGGTCGTCGGCGAGGCCGGCGACGGTGCGGAGGCTGTCGACAAGGCGGCCGACCTGCTGCCCGACATCGTCCTGATGGACGTACGGATGCCGAAGCGCGGTGGGATCGAGGCGTGCACCTCCATCAAGGAGGTCGCGCCCAGCGCCAAGATCATCATGCTGACGATCAGCGATGAGGAAGCCGATCTGTACGAGGCGATCAAGGCGGGTGCGACCGGCTATCTCCTCAAGGAGATCTCCACGGACGAGGTGGCCACGGCCATTCGTGCGGTGGCCGACGGGCAGTCGCAGATCAGCCCCTCGATGGCGTCGAAACTCCTCACCGAATTCAAGTCGATGATCCAGCGGACGGACGAGCGGCGACTGGTTCCGGCGCCCCGGCTCACGGATCGCGAACTGGAAGTACTCAAGCTGGTCGCCACCGGCATGAACAACCGTGACATCGCCAAGGAGTTGTTCATCTCCGAGAACACCGTGAAGAACCATGTGCGCAACATCCTGGAGAAGCTGCAGCTGCACTCCAGGATGGAGGCGGTGGTTTACGCGATGCGGGAGAAGATCCTCGAAATCCGGTAGAGCGACCGGTCACCGGTCACCGGTCACTGGTCACCCGAGGGCCGCGGCCAGTTCCCTGGTGAGAGGGGCGCGTAGGTCCGGGGCGTCCACTCGTTCCACTCGTACGTTCGTGCAGTTCACCCAGCTTGCCGCCTCCAGCAGGGCCTGAGCCACCGCCGGGACCGCCTTGGGGCCGTTCAGGGTGACCTGCCTGGCCACCAGGGTGCTGCCCTCGCGGGCGGGGTCCACTCTTCCGACGAGGTGGCCGCCGGCGAGGACCGGCATCGCGAAGTAGCCGTGCACGCGCTTCGGCTTGGGGACGTAGGCCTCCAGGCGGTGGGTGAAACCGAAGATCCGTTCCGTGCGGGCCCGTTCCCAGATCAGGGAGTCGAACGGGGAGAGCAGGGTCGTGCGGTGGCGGCCTCGTACGGGCGTCTCCAGGGCCGCAGGGTCGGCCCAGGCCGGTTTGCCCCAGCCTTCGACCGTGACGGGGACCAGGCCGGAGTCCGCGATCACCGCGTCGACCTGCTCCGCCTTGAGGCGGTGGTAGTCGGCGATGTCCGCGCGGGTGCCGACGCCGAGGGACTGGCCCGCGAGGCCGACGAGGCGGCGCAGGCATTCGGCGTCGTCCAGCTCGTCGTGCAGCAGCGTGGCGGGGATGGCGCGCTCGGCCAGGTCGTACACCCGCTTCCAGCCCCGGCGTTCCACGCACACCACCTCGCCGTACATCAGGGCGCGTTCCACGGCGACCTTGGTGCCGGACCAGTCCCACCATTCGCTGGTGCGCTTCGCGCCGCCCAACTCCGTTGCCGTGAGGGGGCCTTGCGTGCGGAGTTGGGCGATGACCTGGTCGTAGACACCGGGCGGGAGGTCGTGGTTCCACTGGGGGCGGGAGCGGTAGGCGCGGCGGCGGAAGGCGAAGTGGGGCCATTCCTCCACGGGGAGGATGCAGGCGGCGTGGGACCAGTACTCGAAGGCGTGGGGGTTCGCCTGGGCCGGGTTCCAGTAGGCGTCTTCGATCTTCTTGCGCGGTATGGCGCCCAGGCGGGCGTACGGGATGAGTTCGTGGGAGCGGGCGAGAACGGAGATCGTGTCGAGCTGGACCGCGCCGAGGTGGCGGAGGATGCCGCGGACGGCTGCCTTGCGGTTGGGGGTGCCGAGGAAGCCCTGTGCGCGTAGGGCGATGCGGCGGGCTTCGTCGGCGGAGAGGTGGGTGTGGGGGGTGGGGTGGGTTGGGTGAGTGGGGGAGGGCGGGCTGCTCGTCATGCTTCCGCACGATAGGGGGTGGGACTGACAGTGGGGCTTGGGGCGTGGAGGGAGTTCGCCCCCGCCGCCCCTACCCGTCCCATCCTGTTCCTGGGGGCTGCGCCCCCAGACCCCCCTCCGGCCCTGAAGGGGCCTTGTCCTCAAGCGCCGGACGGGCTGGATGTGCGGGCCGGAGCTGGAAATGCGGCCGGAGCTCGGGGGAGAGGTCGGAGCTTGGGGGAGGGGCCGGTGCTGGGAGGAAGGAGGTCGGGCCGGGTGGGCGAGGGCGCTTGGGCTGGGTGGGGGTTGTTCTTAAGTGGCGGAGTGGCTGGGGGTGTCGGGGGCCGGGAGGTACGGGGCCGATGAGGGGAGGCCCACGTCTGAGGGGAGTAGGGAAGCTACCCAGCAGTCTCGGCGTACTCCCTTGTTGTTGATTGCTGAGCGCAGGGTGCCCTCCATGGTGAAGCCGGCCCGTTCGGCCGCTGTCCAGGACGCCGTGTTGCCTACTTCCGCCCGCCACTCCACGCGGTCCACCGACATGTGGGTGAAGGCCCAGCGGGAGGCGGTGATCGTGGCCTCCGTGATGTAGCCGTTGCCCCGGTGGGCCTTGTCGGCCCAGAAGCCGACTTCGCTCACCCCCAGGGAGCGCCTGGTCAGGGCGAGCATGCCCACCAGTTCCTCCCCTTCGGGGAGGAAGACGCCGAACGTGAACATCGAGCCGTTCGCCCAGCCGTCGGGCACCAGCTGGGTGGTGAAGCCCTCGGCGTGTTCGGGGAGGTAGGGCGACGGGATCGTCGTCCAGCGCTGGATGTCGGGGTCCTGCACCGCTGCGTACACGGCGTCCGTGTCGTGGGGGCCGACGGTGCGCAGGAGCAGACGGTCGGTGGTGAGAGTGACGGGGTCCATCGGCCGATTCTGCTCGGGGACGGGATGAGGGCGCCATCCCTTTTGCCGAGCGTGAGTTCGTGATCACAATTCGTGCAATTCATGGGTGGCACGCGGCACCATCCGTGACTCCCGGCCGTTCTCCTTGTGGCTGTCCCGTCGGCAGACCTCCCGGCTTGGCGGGGTCCTCGCATACGATGGCCGTTGCTCAGTCAAGACAGTGGAAACCGACCGTCCCGGCCCGACCGGCAAGGAGACCAACCCCCGTGTCCGTCCTCTCAAAGATCATGCGTGCAGGCGAAGGCAAAATCCTGCGCAAGCTGCACCGCATCGCGGACCAGGTCAACTCCATCGAAGAGGACTTCGTCGACCTCTCCGACGCCGAGCTGCGGGCCCTCACCGATGAGTACAAGCAGCGGTACGCCGACGGTGAGAGTCTGGACGACCTGTTGCCCGAGGCCTTCGCCACCGTGCGTGAGGCAGCCAAGCGAGCCCTCGGCCAGCGGCACTACGACGTCCAGATCATGGGCGGCGCCGCGTTGCACCTCGGTTATGTCGCCGAGATGAAGACCGGTGAGGGCAAGACCCTGGTCGGCACGCTGCCCACATATCTGAACGCCCTCTCGGGAGACGGCGTTCACCTCATCACGGTCAACGACTACCTGGCCGAGCGCGACTCCGAAATGATGGGCCGCGTCCACAAGTTCCTGGGCCTGACCGTCGGCTGCATCCTGGCCAACATGACGCCGGCCCAGCGCCGCGAGCAGTACGCCTGCGACATCACGTACGGCACGAACAACGAGTTCGGTTTCGACTACCTGCGCGACAACATGGCGTGGTCCCAGGACGAGCTCGTCCAGCGTGGCCACAACTTCGCGGTGGTCGACGAGGTCGACTCGATCCTCATCGACGAGGCCCGTACGCCGCTCATCATCTCCGGCCCGGCCGACCAGGCCACCAAGTGGTACGGCGACTTCGCCAAGCTGGTCACGCGCCTCAAGCGCGGCGAGACGGGCAACCCCCTCAAGGGCATCGAGGAGACCGGCGACTACGACGTCGACGAGAAGAAGCGCACCGTCGCCATCCACGAGTCGGGTGTCGCCAAGGTCGAGGACTGGCTCGGCATCGACAACCTGTACGAGTCGGTGAACACGCCGCTGGTGGGCTACCTGAACAACGCCATCAAGGCCAAGGAGCTCTTCAAGAACGACAAGGACTACGTCGTCATCGACGGCGAAGTCATGATCGTCGACGAGCACACCGGCCGTATCCTCGCCGGCCGCCGCTACAACGAGGGCATGCACCAGGCGATCGAGGCCAAGGAAGGGGTGGACATCAAGGACGAGAACCAGACCCTGGCGACCATCACCCTCCAGAACTTCTTCCGCCTCTACTCCAAGCTCTCCGGCATGACCGGTACGGCCATGACCGAGGCCGCCGAGTTCCACCAGATCTACAAGCTCGGTGTCGTCCCGATCCCGACCAACCGAGACATGGTCCGCAAGGACCAGTCCGACCTGATCTACCGCACCGAGGTCGCGAAGTTCGAGGCGGTCGTCGACGACATCGCCGAGAAGCACGAGAAGGGTCAGCCGATCCTCGTCGGCACGACCTCGGTGGAGAAGTCCGAGTACCTGTCGCAGCAGCTCTCGAAGCGCGGCATCCAGCACGAGGTGCTGAACGCCAAGCAGCACGACCGGGAGGCGACCATCGTCGCCCAGGCCGGCCGCAGGGGTGCCGTCACGGTCGCCACGAACATGGCCGGTCGTGGTACGGACATCAAGCTCGGCGGCAACCCCGACGACCTCGCCGAGGCGGAGCTGCGGCAGCGCGGCCTCGACCCGGAGGAGCACATCGAGGAGTGGGCGGCGGCCCTGCCGGCCGCCCTGGAGCGGGCCGAGAAGGCTGTGAAGGCCGAGTTCGAGGAGGTCAAGGACCTCGGCGGGCTCTACGTCCTCGGTACTGAGCGGCACGAGTCCCGGCGTATCGACAACCAGCTCCGCGGTCGTTCCGGACGTCAGGGCGACCCCGGTGAGTCGCGCTTCTACCTCTCCCTCGGTGACGATCTGATGCGGCTCTTCAAGGCCCAGATGGTCGAGCGCGTCATGTCGATGGCGAACGTTCCGGACGACGTACCGATCGAGAACAAGATGGTCACCCGTGCCATCGCCTCCGCCCAGTCGCAGGTCGAGACGCAGAACTTCGAGACCCGCAAGAACGTCCTCAAGTACGACGAGGTCCTCAACCGGCAGCGCGAGGTCATCTACGGCGAGCGGCGCCGCGTCCTGGAGGGCGAGGACCTGCACGAGCAGGTCCAGCACTTCATGGACGACACCATCGACGCGTACATCGCCGCGGAGACCGCCGAAGGCTTCGCCGAGGAGTGGGACCTGGACCGGCTGTGGGGCGCCTTCAAGCAGCTCTACCCGGTGAAGGTCACCGTCGACGAGCTGGAGGAGGCGGCCGGCGACCGTGCCGGGCTGACCGCCGAGTTCATCTCCGAGTCGATCAAGGACGACATTCACGACCAGTACGCGTCGCGTGAGGAGCAGCTCGGCTCCGAGATCATGCGTGAGCTGGAGCGCCGGGTCGTGCTGTCGGTCCTCGACCGCAAGTGGCGCGAGCACCTCTACGAGATGGACTATCTCCAGGAGGGCATCGGCCTGCGCGCCATGGCGCAGAAGGACCCGCTGGTCGAGTACCAGCGCGAGGGCTTCGACATGTTCACCGCCATGATGGAGGGCATCAAGGAGGAGTCCGTCGGCTACCTGTTCAACCTGGAGGTCCAGGTCGAGCAGCAGGTCGAGGAGGTCCCGGTCGCGGACGCCAAGCCGTCCCTGGACAAGGGCGCCGAGGACTCGGTGCCGGCGCAGGCGAGTGCCGGTTCCCGGCCCGAGATCCGTGCCAAGGGTCTCGACGCTCCGCAGCGGCCGGACCGGCTGCACTTCTCCGCGCCGACCGTGGACGGCGAGGGCGGCATCGTCGAGGGCGACTTCGTCGGGGACGACGACGAGGTGCGGTCCGAGGCGGACGGGCTCACCCGCGCCGAGCGGCGCAAGCAGCGCAGCGGGCGGCGGCGTAAGAAGTAACGCAAGAAGTAAGCGGTGGTAGTTGGTGGTTGGTAGTTAGTGGTTCGTGAGTGACTTTGGGTAGTCGCTTACGTGTTGTTCGAAGGGCCGGGCATCCTGCGAGGGTGGCCGGCCCTTCGGTTTGTGGAGCTACGAGGTCTGGTCTAGTCGTCCGCTGTGTGCGGCCTTCGGGGGCCGCCCAGTTCCACCGCTGTGCAGCGCCAGCGGTAGTCCCGGCCCAGTTCCAGGCGGAAGGCCATCGCGCGAAGCTGGTCGCCGGCGCCGATGCGGGCGAAGGCCTCCAGGGCGCCCTGGCTGGGCTCGTAGTAGCCGACGTCGCGGACGACGGGGCGGGTGCCGCGGGTGCGCAGGGGGCCGCGTTCCGCGAGCCGGGCCAGTTCGTCGTAGGCGCGGCCCACGGTGTGGCGGAGCATGCTGTGGACGGGGCGTTCGCCGCTCAGGACCGCCAGGAGGCGGTCGGCGAAGAGGTCGGTGGGTCGGGGCTGGGGGAGAGCCCGGGGCGGCTGAGAGGGTGCCTGGCGGGGCTGGGAGGGGTGCTGGAGCGGGTGGGTGGGGGTCCCGTGCTGTTCCGGGTGCTGTTCCTGTCGGCCGCCCTGGGTGGGGACTCGGGGTTCTGGGCGGGTGTCGGTGGGGGTGGCGGCGTGGGGGAGGGGAGTGCGAGGGGTGCCTCCGCCCGGGGTGGTGCGGTGCGGGGTGCTGCCGGGGCGGCGGGTGTCCCTGCGTACCGGCGGGTGGGACGGGGTGCGGCGAACCGTCCTTGTCATCACCTTGTTCATGGAATGTCCCCGTTCTCGCGGCCCGGATGGATACCGGGCGGTAACTTTCTGGTGGGGATCTTGTACGGGGAGTAACCGGCCGCGTGCAAGGAGGGGCGGGGTGCTGGGTGAGGGGGGTCGGGGTTCACTTATCAGGGTGGTTCTCGGAGGGTAAAGGCCTGGTGGGAGCTGTGGGCGGGGTGAATTTTGAGGAGTGCGGTTGACGTTCGGAGAGGCGTGAGCGGGGACTCGAAAGGGGACGCCGCGACGTATCCTGAGGGTCCTCCCGCGTCGTCGGAAACGCCTCCTGCAACGCCTTCTTCAACGCCTTCTACGAACTACGAAAGCGGTCAGTCATGCGCGTCTACGTCCCTCTGACCCTCCCCGGCCTCGCCGAGGCGTACAAGACGGGTGAGCTGGGGGCGGGGCGGTTCGTCGCGTACGCCGTCACGCCCGCGTTGCGTGAGTGGTATCTGTCCGACGACATCGAGGAACTGGAGTACTCGGCGCTGAATCGGGCCGCGCTGGCGTCGCTGCGGTTGCTTGCGATGGAGCCGGGGGTGATCCGTCGGCGTGTGGTCGTCGCGCTGGAGGTCGCGGACGGGGTGGCGGTCGCCGACCCCGATCGGGGGCTTGATCCGGGGGCGCTGGGTGAGGTGCGGGTCGGTGGGCCTGTGTCGTTGGGGAAGGTCGCGGCTGTGCATGTCGATGCGGGTGATGCGGAGGGGGATGTTGCTGCGGCCGCGGCGGCGTTGGGGGCGGCTGATCGGGGGGATGACGATGCGCAGTTCACGGTGGACGGGGCGGAGGATCATGAGCTGCTCTGGTATGCCACGCAGGAGATTCCTCAGTTGGTGGGGTTGTTGGGGTGAGGTGTGTGGGGCTGGAGGGTTTTCGCCCCCGCCGCCCCTACCCGTCCCATCCCGTTCCTGGGGGCTGCGCCCCCAGACCCCCCTGTCGGCCCTGAAGGGGCCTCGTCCTCAAGCGCCGGACGGGCTGGAGGTGCGGGCCGGAGCTGGAAATGCGGCCGGGGCTGGAGGGGTGCCGCCGGGGACTGGCGGCGGGTGCGGGCTGGGCTGCAGAAGCGGTGGGGGCGGGTGGGTGGGAAAGAAGGTCGCGCTGAACGGGCCTCGTCCTCAAGCGCCGGACGGGCTGAATATGCGGGCTGGCGCCTGCCGGGAACCGTGGCCCAATGGGTCGGGTTCTCGGGTGACGGGTACTTTCTTCCTATGGGGAAGCACGGAACGGCGCACATCGTGTGGGACTGGAACGGGACCCTGTTTCATGACACCGATGCCGTCATAGGGGCCACGAACGCCGCGTTCGCCGAGTTGGGGCTGGCGCCGATCACGCTGGCGCAGTACAGGGAGCTGTACTGCGTGCCGGTGCCGCGGTTCTACGAGCGGCTGCTCGGGCGGCTGCCCACGGATGCCGAGTGGGCCGTCATGGACGAGATCTTCCACCGGTACTACGCGGAGCACCGTGTGGCGTGTGAGCTGGCCGTGGGTGCGCGGGATCTGTTGGCGGGGTGGCAGTCGGCGGGGCGCAGTCAGTCCATTCTCAGCATGTACGGGCATGCCGAGCTCGTCCCGCTGGTCAGGGGATTCGGGATCGAGCCGCACTTCGTCCGGGTCGACGGGCGGACCGGGCCCTCCGGTGGCAGCAAGGCCGAGCACATGGTGCGCCATCTGGGTGCTCTCACCGGCGTCGAGGCCGCGCGCACGGTGGTCATCGGGGATGCCGCCGACGATGCGATCGCCGCCCTGCACGTGGGTGCGCTGGCCGTGCTCTACACCGGTGGTTCCCATGGCCGGGCCAGCCTCGAAGAGGTGGGTGTGCCTGTGGTGGACAGCCTGGAGGAGGCTGTCGCCGAGGCCGAGCGGCTGGCCGCGTAGTTGTCCGAGTAGTCGTCCGCATGGTCGTCGGGCGAGGTGTTTTGGGGCCTCTCCCTTTCTCCACTGTGCAGACTGGCAAACTTGCCGACCCGTTTTTGTACACAAATGGCGTATGACGTGGCCCCCGTCATGAGCGATAGCCTGGTGGCGTGATCAGCGCGATACGTCGCGGGGGCGCAGTCGTCCCTGCCTTGCGCCCGGAATGCACGGACCACATCCGTGCCCGGGTGGCGATCGCTGGTCGGCGCGGGCGGGACGGAACCCCGAGGGTTCCCAGGACGCCGTACGCATCCCATGGACCGGCGCTGCCGAGAGCAGCGTCACACTCCGTCGGGGTGCCGAGAATGGCTGATAACCCCCCGCTCTTCCCCCCTTGCGGCATAGCGTCGGAACAGACCGGAGACCCCGCGTCGAGGCGTTGCACCTCTGGAGGGACCGTACTTCCTTCTACGTCACGCAACGGCGCGCGACAGGAGTCAGAGGACAATGCAGACCAAGCTGGACGAAGCCAAGGCCGAGCTGCTCGAAAGGGCCGCCCGGGTAGCTGAGAACAGCCCGGTCGGGGGGCACCTACCGACCGGGACGACACGTGCAACCGCGCCCGGCGGAGACCCCGGCACCCCGGACCACGACACCGTGCTCGCGTTCCTCCAGCGCTACTACCTGCACACCGCCCCGGAGGACCTTCTCGGCCGCGAACCCGACGACGTCTTCGGCGCCGCCTTCGCGCACTACCGGCTGGGCGCGACCCGTCCGCAGGGAACGGCGAGCGTGCGGGTGCACACCCCGACCGTCGAGGAGAACGGCTGGACGTGCAGCCACTCCGTCGTCGAGGTCGTGACCGACGACATGCCCTTCCTCGTCGACTCGGTCACCAACGAACTGTCCCGGCAGAGTCGCGGCATCCATCTCGTCGTCCATCCGCAGTTCGTCGTACGACGGGACCTCACCGGCCGGCTCATCGAGGTGCTGCCCGACCCGGTCGCCGGTGGTGCGGCGGGCGGGAGCGCCGAGCTGCCGCACGACGCGCACATCGAGTCATGGATCCACGTCGAGATCGACCGCGAGACCGACCGCGCCGATCTGAAGCAGATCACCAACGACCTGTTGCGTGTCCTGTCCGACACCCGTGAGGCCGTCGAGGACTGGGACAAGATGCGCGATGCCGCGCTGCGCATCGCCGAGGAACTGCCCAAGGAGCCGACCGCCGACGACCTGGTCGACCAGGACGTCGAGGAGGCGCGCGAGCTGCTGCGCTGGCTCGCGCAGGACCACTTCACCTTCCTCGGCTACCGCGAGTACGAACTGCGCGGGGACGACTCGCTGGCCGCCGTGCCCGGGACCGGGCTCGGCATCCTGCGGGCCGATCCGCTCCACTCCGAGGACGAGGGGCATCCGGTCAGCCCGTCCTTCGAGCGGCTGCCCGCCGACGCCCGGGCCAAGGCCCGCGAGCACAAGCTCCTCGTACTGACGAAGGCCAACAGCCGCGCCACGGTTCACCGGCCGTCGTATCTCGACTACGTCGGGGTCAAGAAGTTCGACGAGAACGGTGACGTCGTCGGTGAGCGGCGGTTCCTGGGGCTGTTCTCCTCCGCCGCCTACACCGAGTCCGTGCGCCGGGTGCCCGTCGTCCGCCGCAAGGTCGACGAGGTGCTGCGGGGCGCCGGATTCGGGCCCAACAGCCACGACGGACGCGACCTGCTCCAGATCATGGAGACCTACCCGCGCGACGAGATCTTCCAGACACCGCCCGACGAACTCCGGGCGATCGTCACCTCGGTGCTGTATCTGCAGGAGCGGCGCCGACTGCGGCTCTACCTGCGCCAGGACGAGTACGGGCGCTACTACTCCGCCCTCGTCTACCTGCCGCGGGACCGGTACACCACCGGCGTACGGCTGCGGATCATCGACATTCTGAAGGAGGAGCTCGGCGGCACCAGCGTCGACTTCACCGCCTGGAACACCGAGTCCATCCTGTCGCGGCTGCACTTCGTCGTCCGGGTTCCGCAGGGCACCGAACTGCCGCAGCTGTCCGACCAGGACAAGGAACGCATCGAGGCGCGGCTCGTCGAGGCCGCCCGCTCCTGGGCCGACGGCTTCGCGGAGGCCCTCAACGCCGAGTGCGGTGAGGAGCGCGCCGCCGAACTGCTGCGCCGGTACGGGAACGCCTTCCCCGAGGGCTACAAGGCCGACCACACTCCGCGTGCCGCCGTCGCCGACCTGGTCCACCTGGAGAAGCTGGGCGTCGGCACGAACTTCGCGCTGAGCCTCTACGAGCCGGTGAGCGCGGCGCCCGGTGAGCGCCGCTTCAAGATCTACCGCACCGGCGAGTCCGTCTCGCTGTCCGCCGTACTCCCCGTCCTCAACCGGCTCGGTGTCGAGGTGATCGACGAGCGGCCGTACGAGCTGCGCTGCTCGGACCGGACCACCGCCTGGATCTACGACTTCGGGCTCAGGCTGCCCAAGTCGCTGAGCGGCGGCGGGGATTATCTCGGGGACGACGGCCGGGAGCGTTTCCAGGAGGCTTTCTCGGCCACCTGGACCGGCCAGGCCGAGAACGACGGTTTCAACGCGCTGGTGCTGAGCGCGGGCCTCGACTGGCGGCAGGCGCTGGTGCTGCGCGCGTACGCCAAGTACCTGCGGCAGGCCGGTTCCACCTTCAGCCAGGACTACATGGAGGACACCCTCCGCAACAACGTCCACACCACCCGGCTGCTCGTGTCGCTGTTCGAGGCGCGGATGTCGCCGGAGCGGCAGCGGGCGGGCGTCGAGCTGACCGACGCCCTCATGGAGGAGCTGGACGCGGCCCTCGACCAGGTGGCCTCCCTCGACGAGGACCGCATCCTGCGGTCCTTCCTCACCGTCATCAAGGCGACCCTGCGGACGAACTTCTACCAGGAGCGCGCGGGCGGCAAGCCGCACGACTACGTCTCCATGAAGTTCGACCCGCAGGCCATCCCGGACCTGCCCGCGCCGCGTCCGGCGTACGAGATCTGGGTCTACTCGCCGAAGGTGGAGGGCGTCCACCTGCGGTTCGGCAAGGTCGCGCGCGGCGGGCTGCGCTGGTCGGACCGGCGTGAGGACTTCCGCACCGAGATCCTCGGGCTGGTCAAGGCGCAGATGGTGAAGAACACCGTCATCGTGCCGGTCGGTGCCAAGGGCGGGTTCGTCGCCAAGCAGCTGCCGGATCCGAGTGTGGACCGGGACGCGTGGCTCGCCGAGGGGGTCAGGAGCTACAAGACGTTCATCTCGGCGCTCCTCGACATCACCGACAACCTGGTGGCCGGCGAGGTCGTGCCGCCCGCCGACGTCGTACGGCACGACGAGGACGACACCTATCTCGTCGTCGCCGCCGACAAGGGCACCGCGACGTTCTCGGACATCGCCAACGAGGTCGCCCAGTCGTACAACTTCTGGCTCGGCGACGCCTTCGCGTCGGGCGGCTCGGCCGGGTACGACCACAAGGGCATGGGCATCACCGCGCGCGGTGCGTGGGAGTCCGTCAAGCGGCACTTCCGCGAGCTGGGCGTCGACACCCAGAGCGAGGACTTCACCGTCGTCGGAGTCGGTGACATGAGCGGTGACGTGTTCGGGAACGGGATGCTGCTGAGCGAGCACATCCGGCTCGTCGCCGCCTTCGACCACCGGCACATCTTCATCGACCCGAAGCCCGACGCGGCCACCTCGTACGCCGAGCGGCGGCGTCTGTTCGAGCTGCCGAGGTCCAGCTGGGCGGATTACGACAGCCAGTTGATCTCCGCAGGGGGCGGCATCTTCCCCCGCACCGCCAAGGCCATCACGGTCAACTCGCACATCCGCGAGGCGCTCGGCATCGAGGGCGCCGTCGGCAAGATGACCCCGGCCGACCTGATGAAGGCGATCCTCCAGGCGCCGGTCGACCTGCTGTGGAACGGCGGCATCGGTACGTACGTCAAGTCGAGTACGGAGTCGCACGCCGACGTCGGTGACAAGGCGAACGACGCCATCCGTGTCGACGGCGGCGACCTGCGCGTGAGGGTCGTCGGCGAGGGCGGCAACCTCGGGCTCACCCAGCTCGGGCGGATCGAGTTCGCGCAGCGCGGCGGGAAGATCAACACCGACGCCATCGACAACAGCGCGGGCGTGGACACCTCCGACCACGAGGTGAACATCAAGATCCTGCTCAACTCCCTTGTCACCGAAGGTGACATGACCGTCAAGCAGCGCAACAAGCTGCTCGCCCAGATGACCGACGAGGTCGGCACGCTCGTCCTGCGCAACAACTACGCGCAGAACACGGCCATCGCCAACGCCCTCGCCCAGTCCCCGGACATGCTCCACGCCCAGCAGCGCTTCATGCGTCACCTGGTGCGCGAAGGCCATCTGGACCGGGCCATCGAGTTCCTGCCGACCGACCGGCAGATCCGTGAACGGCTGAACGCGGGGCAGGGGCTGACCGGTCCGGAGACGGCCGTACTCCTCGCGTACACGAAGATCACGGTCTCGGACGAGCTGCTGCGCACCTCGCTGCCCGAAGACCCGTACCTGCGGCGCCTGTTGGACGCCTACTTCCCGAGCGCGCTGCGCAGGAAGTTCCCCGAGCAGATCGCCGGGCACGCGCTGCGCCGCGAGATCATCACGACCGTACTCGTCAACGACACGGTCAACACGGGCGGTACGAGCTTCCTGCACCGGCTGCGCGAGGAGACCGGCGCCTCGCTGGAGGAGGTGGTGCGGGCGCAGACCGCGGCTCGCGCGATCTTCAACTCCAGCGCGGTGTGGGACGCGGTCGAGGCGCTCGACAACACGGTCGAGGCCGCCGTCCAGACCCGGATCCGCCTCCACTCGCGGCGACTTGTGGAGCGCGGCACCCGCTGGCTGCTCAACAACCGGCCGCAGCCGGTGCAACTCACGGAGACCATCGAGTTCTTCGGCGAGCGGGTCGGTCAGGTCTGGTCCCAGTTGGCCAGGTTGCTGAGCGGCGCGGATCTGGAGTGGTACCAGAAGATCTACGACGAGCTGACCGGCGCCGGCGTCCCCGACGAACTCGCCACCCGGGTCGCGGGCTTCTCGTCCGCGTTCCCGACGCTGGACATCGTCTCGGTCGCCGACCGGATGGGCCGCGACCCGATGGACGTCGCCGAGGTCTACTACGACCTCGCCGACCGTCTCCACATCGCCCAGCTCATGGACCGCATCATCGAGCTGCCGCGTGCGGACCGCTGGCAGTCCATGGCGCGCGCCTCCATCCGCGAGGACCTGTACGCGGCCCACGCGTCCCTCACGGCGGACGTCCTCGCGGTCGGCAACGGCTCGTCGACGCCCGAGCAGCGCTTCAAGGCGTGGGAGGAGAAGAACACCGCGCTCCTGGGCCGGGCGCGCACGACCCTGGACGAGATCCAGAGCTCGGACGCCTTCGACCTGGCGAACCTGTCGGTCGCGATGCGGACGATGCGGACGCTGCTGCGGGCTCATTCGTAGGCGGGCAGGCGGTACGTGAAGGGGCGCCCCCGGCCGTTACGGCCGGGGGCGCCCTCGTTTTCTTGACAACTGTTAGAGAAAAGCAGACGGGGAATTTACCCTTTTCTGCTAGACCGGACACCTCGGATAAAGTCGCGGTCGTGAGTGTGAATGTCTCCGAGAAGCGGCCGCCCGTTTCGGTCCGGTCGGTGCGGCGCGTAATCCTCGAAGCGGTGAAATTCGGAGCCGTCGGCGGCAGCGGCGTGCTCGTGAACTTCCTGTTCTTCAACGTGCTGCTGCACGGGCTCGGTTGGCGGGCGATGACGGCCACGGTGCTGTCCAGCCTCATCGCCATGTGCTCGAACTATCTGGGCTTCCGCTATTTCACGTACCGGGACAGGGCCTCACGCACCAGGCAGCAGATCGCGCTGTTCTTCGTGTTCAGCGCGATCGGCATCGCGATGGAAAGCGGCCTGTTCTACATCGGTTATCACGGACTGGCATTGCACGGGCCGGTCGAGTCGAATGAGGTGAAGGGCGTCTCGATCGTGCTCGCCTCGGCGTTCCGCTTCCTCGTCTACCGCACCTGGGTATTCCGCCACTAGGCGGCGGCCACTAGGCGGCGCGGGCGGGCTTGGCTGCTGGGCGGTTCGTGAAGGCCTCGTACTCCTTCAGTACGTCGTCCGTCGGGCCGTCCATGAGCAGTTCGCCGCGTTCCAGCCACAGGACGCGGTCGCAGGTGTCGCGGATCGACTTGTTGTTGTGGCTGACCAGGAACACCGTGCCGGCGTGCTGGCGCAGCTCGCGGATGCGTTCCTCGGAGCGCATCTGGAAGGACCGGTCGCCGGTGGCCAGCGCCTCGTCGATCAGCAGTACGTCGTGGTCCTTGGCGGCGGCGATGGAGAAGCGCAGGCGGGCGCCCATACCGGAGGAGTACGTCCGCATGGGCAGGGTGATGAAGTCACCCTTCTCGTTGATCCCCGAGAAGTCGACGATGCCCTGGTAGCGCTCCTTGATCTGCTCCCGGGACATGCCCATCGCGAGACCGCCGAGGTAGACGTTGCGCTCGCCCGTCAGGTCGCCCATCAGGGCCGCGTTGACGCCGAGGAGGGAAGGCTGCCCGTCCGTGTAGATGCTGCCGTTCTCCACCGGCAGCAGTCCGGCGACGGCCTTGAGCAGGGTCGACTTGCCGGAGCCGTTGGTGCCGATCAGGCCGATGGCCTCGCCGCGGTAGGCGACGAAGGAGACGTTCTTGACGGCGTGCACCTTGCGTACACCGGCCGCCTTCTCGCTCTGCTTGCGCCGCATCATGCGGTTGAGGGCGGCGGTCGCGGTACCGCGACCGGCACCCGTGCCGTTGACCCGGTAGACGATGTCGACGCCGTTGGCGACGACGGTGGGGATCTGCTCGTTCGGGTTCTCAGCCACGGCCGTACGTCTCCTCAGCCTTCCAGAAGTAGATGAAACCGCCGACGCCCGCGAGCAGCGCCCAGCCGGCCGCGATCGGCCAGACGTGCGCCGGGAGCTGGCTGGCGTGGTAGCTGTCGATCAGGGCGAAGCGCATCAGGTCGATGTAGATCGCCGCCGGGTTGGTCTCCAGCATCACCACCACCACGTGCGGCAGGTTGTCCTTCTTGCCCAGCTTGTCGAGGCTCCACATCACGCCCGACACGTACATCCAGGTGCGCAGGATGAACGGCATGAGCTGGGCGATGTCCGGCGTCGACGCGCCCATCCGCGCCATGATCATCGCCACGCCCGTGTTGAACACGAACTGGAGTGCCAGGGCGGGGATCACCAGCAGCCAGGAGGCGGTGACGGGGATGCCGAAGCAGAGCAGGATGACGATCAGTGCGGTCATCGAGAACAGCAGCTGCTGGAGCTGCTGGAGGCAGAAGGAGATCGGGAGGGCGGCGCGCGGGAAGTGCAGGGCCCGGACGAGGCCGAGGTTGCCGGCGATCGCGCGGGTGCCCGCCATGATCGCGCCCTGTGTGAACGTCCAGATGAACACGCCCGTGACCAGGAACGGGATGTAGTCCGGCACGCCGTGGCTGGTGCCCAGCAGGATGCCGAAGATGAAGTAGTAGACCGCCGCGTTGAGCAGCGGGGTCATCACCTGCCAGATCTGGCCGAGCTTCGCCTGGCTGTACTGAGCGGTGAGCTTGGCGGTGGCGAACGCGGTGATGAAGTGGCGCCGTGCCCACAGCTGGCTGACGTACGTGCGCAGGGTGGGACGGGCGCCGCTGACCGAGAGGCCGTGCCGGACGGCGAGCGCCGTGAGGTGGTCACCGGCCTGCGTGACGCCTGACAGGGGTGGCGTGGACTGGGGCGGTGTGTCGAGGGCCTGGCTCACATCCGCTGCTTTCGCTCGGGGGGAAGGGGGTGCGCGACCGGTTCCCGTCGCAGGCGTCCCCCGCCGGTGCCTTGGGTTCCTTACGCGATTCTTGCCATACTCTTACGTCGGGACGGGACCGTATCGTCGTGACGGGAGCGTATTCCGATTCGGCGTCGGAACGCAACCGTTTCGTCGATACGCCCCTATGCTGGTCCGTATGACGACGAACACCGACGAGCCCGGGACCGCACCGGCACGGACCCGCCGCCGGGCCCCCGCCGGAGCCGCCGTACTGCGCGAGGACGTGACGGAGGCGATCCGGGCGGCCGTGTTCGAGGAACTGGCGTCCGCCGGGTACGCCCGGATGTCCATCGAGGGCATCGCGCGCAGGGCGGGCGTCGGCAAGACGGCGGTGTACCGGCGCTGGCGTTCGAAGCTGCATCTGGTGCTGGACCTGGTCTCGGCGATCGCCGTGCAGGGGCTCCCGGCGCCGGACACCGGCACGCTGGAGGGCGACCTGCGGATGCTGTACGAGCTGACGTCCCGTGCGCTGCGCCACCCGGTGGCCTCGCAGGTCATCCCCGACCTGCAGGCGGAGGCGGCCCGCAACCCGGAGATCGCCGAAGCCATGCAGAAGGCGCTGCGGGAGGGGCAGGAGAGCGTCGCGAGCGGGATCGTGGCGGCGGCGCAGCAGCGGGGGGAGGTCCGTGCGGGCATCGACCCCGAACTGGCCCTCGACCTGATCTCGGGGCCGCTCTACTGGCGCTCGGTGGTGATCCGGAACCCGAAGCTGCCCAAGGGCTACCTGGCGTCACTGGCCCGGGCGACCACGGCGGCGCTGCAGGCGCTGTAGCGGGGCTGTCCCAGGCCCAGCCGTGACCGTACGGGATCGACGGGTGAGGGGGTGTGCTCCCCAATCCATGGTGGAGTGGGCTGCACCGCCGTCCGGGAGCGGGCTCTCCCGTGCGCCGGGCGGCCGTCGCCTAGCCTGATGACCATGTGGAAGACAGTGCGGCAGGCGGCGCGGGCCACGGTCCAGCTGGTCGCGGTCGCGATCCTGGCCTTCGGCTCGTACATCTTCATCACCGTCCTGCTCATCACGGCCACAGCCACGCTCGCGGTGGTCGGCGCCGGGCTGCTGCCCGAGACGGTCCTGCTCATCCGGCGGATCGCCGGCACCAAGCGGCGGATGACGACCGAGTGGTCGGGAGTGGAGATCCCCGAGGCGTATCTGCCCATCGAGGGCAGGCTGAAGGAGAAGCTGCGCATCGTGGTCCGCGACCCCGGTACGCGCACCGACCTGACCTGGATGCTCGCCCACTACGTGTACGGCGCCCTGCCGCTGCTGATGATCCCGCTCTGGCCGGTGGGCCTCGTCGTCGACGGTGTGTGGTGCGGACTGCTGCGCCGCGAGGCGGTCGTCCTCCCTCTCATCAGCCGGCTCGCCGACCTCGACGCCTCCTGGTCGGCCGCGCTGCTCAAGCCCTCGCCCAAGGCGCGGCTCGTGGAGCGCGTCGAGCAGCTGAAGGCGACCCGGGCCGACGCGGTCGCCGCGCACGGCGCCGAACTCCGGCGTATCGAACGGGATCTGCACGACGGCGCCCAGGCCCGCCTGGTCTCCCTGTCCATGCGGATCGGCCTCGCGAAACGGGCGTACGACCGTGACCCGGACGCCGCCCGCAAGCTGCTGGAGGACGCCCAGGACCAGGCCGAGGAGGCGCTGGCCGAGCTGCGCAACGTGGTGCGCGGCATCCATCCGCCGATCCTCACCGACCGGGGACTGGTCGGCGCCGTACGGGCGTTGGCGTCGAGCAGCGGCCTGGACGTCGGCGTGGTCGACGACGGTGTCGAGGACGGCGTACGGGCGCCCGCGGCGGTGGAGGCCGCCGCTTACTTCGTGGTCGCCGAGGCGCTGACCAACGCGGCGAAGTACAGCGGTTCACCGACCGCCTGGGTCGAACTCGTCCGGGTGCCAAGGGGGTTGAAGGTCCGGGTGGGCGACCACGGACAGGGCGGCGCCGACGAGAAGGGCGGCACCGGACTGCTCGGGATGCGCCGCCGGGTGGCCGCCCTTGACGGCAGCGTGGACCTGTCGAGCCCCGTCGGGGGGCCGACCGTGATCGAGGTGGAACTGCCCTGCGTATGGTGAGCGCGATCGCCGCTCGACCGGCGAACTGGACCCGCGAGCTGGACCGGATCGAGAACAGGACCGTCATGCGCGTAGTGATCGCCGAGGACAACGCCCTGCTGAGACAAGGGCTCGTCCTCCTCCTGACGTCGGCCGGGCACGAGGTCGTGGCCGTCGCGAGCAGCGGCCCCGAGGTGCTCCCCGCCCTTCTCGAACACCGTCCGGACGCGGCCGTGCTGGACGTCCGGATGCCTCCCGGTTTCCGCGACGAGGGTCTGCGGGCGGCGCTGGAGGCGAGGGAGCGGATTCCCGGCCTTCCGGTGCTGGTCCTCTCCCAGTACGTGGAGGAGTCGTACGCGGCGGAGCTGCTGGGCGGCGGAGCGAGCGGTGTCGGCTATCTCCTCAAGGACCGGGTGGGCCGGGTCGACGAGTTCCTCGACGCCCTGGACCGCGTCGCCGACGGCGGCACCGCCCTCGACCCCGAGGTCGTGACCGAACTCCTCACCCGCCGCCGCGACTCCCCTCTCGACTCCCTCACCCCGCGCGAGCGTGAGGTCCTGAAGCTGATGGCGGAGGGCCACGACAACACGACGATCGCCAGGACGCTGGTGGTCACGGAACGCGCGGTCAGCAAGCACATCGGCAACGTGTTCCTGAAGCTGGGCCTGCCCCCGAGCGACAGCGGCCACCGCCGGGTGCTGGCGGTACTGGCCTATCTGAACAACCAGTAGGCCCAGTAGGTCTAGTAGGCCCAGCCTGTCCGTACAGCGGACTACCCCGGTTCCCCCGGTCCCGGTTCCCCCGCCTCCGGATGCAGCCGGACCCAGCCCGCCCACGCCGAGGTGATCATGTCCTGGACGTCGTGCCTCGCCTTCCAGCCCAGTTCGGCGGTGATGCGGTCGGCCGAGGCCACGACCCGCGCCGGGTCGCCCGGGCGGCGCGGGGACACGACGGGGGGCAGGGTGTGGCCCGTCGTCTCGTTCACGCGGTCGATCAGCTCGCGGACCGAGACGCCCTCCCCCCGGCCGATGTTGAGGGTGAGGTCGAGGCCGGGTGTCGCCTCCAGCGCCCTGGCGGTCGCCACATGGGCCTCCGCCAGGTCCACGACGTGGATGTAGTCCCGCACGCAGGTGCCGTCCGGGGTCGGGTAGTCGTCGCCGAAGATGCGCGGGGGTTCATGGGCCGTCAGGCGTTCGAAGACCATGGGGATGATGTTGAAGACGCCCACGTCCGCCAACTCCGGGGCCGCCGCGCCCGCCACGTTGAAGTAGCGCAGGCTCGCTGTCGCCAGGCCTGTCGCCCGGCCCGTCGCGCGGACCAGCCACTCGCCCGCCAGCTTCGTCTCCCCGTACGGGCTCATCGGTGCGCACGGCGTGTCCTCCGACACCAGGGCCCCGTCCTCGGCGCCGGACGGCATGCCGTACACCGCCGCCGAGGACGAGAACACGAAGGACGGGACGCGGGCCGCCGTGACCGCCTCCAGCAGGACGCGCAGCCCCTCCACGTTCTCCCGGTAGTAGTCCAGGGGGCGGTCCATCGACTCGCCCACCTGCTTCTTCGCCGCCAGATGGACCACGCCCGTCACTTCGTGGTCCCGCAGGGCCCGCGCCACCCGCTCCCCGTCCAGGGTCGATCCGACCACCAGCGGGACGCCGTCCGGGACCCGCTCGGCGATACCGGTGGACAGGTCGTCGTACACCACGGTCGGGGTTCCCGCCTCGGTCATCGCGCGCACGACGTGCGCCCCGATGTAGCCGGCGCCGCCGGTGATCAGCCAGGTCATGTTCGGCCGTCCCCTCGTGTGGTGGTGTGGTCGGACGAGTCGGGTGCTCGCTTCGCCTTTGCCAGTTAACTCCCGTTAAGCCGCACTTGGTTCCCGCTCGGGAAGCGGACGTGCGGAAGTGGGCGACGGAAGCGGAACCCCGGCCGGACGGGTCGAGCGCCACAGTCGTACGAAGGACAGGATCGCCGCCGCGCCGAGCAGGCCGTTGCGTACGACCATCACCGTCACCCCCGTCCAGGTGCAGTGCGCGACGTCCGCGTACAGGACGGGATAGTCGAGGCCGGTGACCACCGAGGCCGCCACCAGCAGCCACGCCACCGGGCGCTGGCCGGTGTGCCGCGAGGTCAGGCACACGGCGGCCAGCCCGAGCAGCCAGACCATGTACTGCGGGCTGATGACCCTGCTGGTGACCGTGAAGAGGAGTACGGCGGTCAGCGCCGCGTCGAACGGCGTCGCCTCCGTCCAGTGCCGGGCCCGCACCCGCCACAGCAGCAGGAACCCGAACGCCACGAGGGTCAGGGCGAGGGACAGTGCCGCCACCGACGAGACGTACGGGCCCACGAACTCCATCGCGCCGTACTGGTAGCGCACGCGCCCCGGCCACCCGGCGCGGGTGGCGAGGGAGAGCGCGGTGCCGCCGAACGACTCGATCTGCACGCCCCGGCCGCCCTGCTGGCGCAGAAAGGAGAAGGGGTTGCTGAAGACCGTCGCCAGGAGGGCCAGGGCGGCCGCCGCCGTGACCGTCCCGGACGTCCATGCCGACCGGGTCGTACGGCCCTTCGGCGTCCCCAGCAGCACCAGCGCCGGCCAGACCTTCACCAGGGCGCCCAGCGCCGCGAACGCCCCGCACGCGCGCGGGGACCGCGACAACGTCAACAGGGAGATGACGGCGAATGCCGTGACCTGCACGTCGTAGCGTGCGAGTGGCACATGGAGGAGGAGCGGCAGGCTCGCCGTCCAGTACCCGGCACCGCGCAGGGAACGGCCCGGACGCCTTCCCGCGCGCGTGAGGGCGAACAGGATCAGCGCGTCGGCGGCGAGCGTGAGCAACACGAACGCCTCGAAATACGTCAGCGTCGGCAGCAGCGCGGGCGACAGAAGCACCGGACCCGCGCCCGGCGGGTACTGCCACAGCTTGTCGTCCACCGGGAACGTGCCCTGGGTGAGTACGCCGTACCAGCGGAAGTACAGCCGCTGCACTTCACGTGCCACGCCACCGCCGCCGAGCAGCGGGAGGCCGTCGTGAACCAGGAGCCACAGCATCAGGGCACGGGAGGCGGCCCAGCCGACGGCGAGAGTGAGGAGGGGGGTGATGGGGGTGGAGGTGGGGGGTCTCGTCACGGCCGGATCGTAATCCGGATGAAAGCCTCATTCACGTCAATACATCATCGAACTGTAATTAATCCACCAGCACTCATCATCAATCAGCAGCAAAAATTCTTTCATCGCACAAAATCAGGCCCGTGATCAACAGGCCGATGAACAAGGAGATGAAGACGAAGACAGCCGCCGTCGCGGTCCCGGTGATCCCCATGGCCGTCATGCTGGTGATCGGCTGCTGGGGACTGGACCGGGGCGGCATATGGCGTGACGAGGCGGCCACCTTCCAGGTCGCGCAGCGCACGGTGCCGCAGATCTGGCGGCTGCTGCACGAGGTCGACGCCGTGCACGGCCTGTACTACCTGCTCATGCGGCCCGTCCTCGCCGTCCACCCCGGCGAGGTCCTCCTGCGGCTCCCCTCCGTCCTCGCCGCGGCCGCCACCGCGGGCCTCGTCGCGGCACTCGGCAGCCGCCTGGCCCGCCCCCGCGTCGGCCTCTGGGCCGGGCTGCTGTACGCGGTCAATCCGATGGTCGGCCACTACGCCCAGGAGGGCCGGTCGTACGCGATGGTCGCGGCCGGCGCGGCCGGCGCGACGCTGCTGCTCGTACGCGCGGTCGCGGACCGCTCCTGGATGCCGTACGGAGCGGTCCTCACCGTCACCTGCCTCCTCCACGAGTTCGCCGTACTGCTGCTCCTCGCGCATGCCGTCACCCTCGCGCTCACCCGCGTCCCCCGGTGCGTGTGGGCCCGCTGGCTGTGCGCGGCGGGTGTCGTGACGTCCGCGCTGCTTCCGCTGGCGCTGCTCTCGCACGCCCAGTCGGCGCAGGTGGCATGGCTGCGGCGGCCCGGCCAGGGCAGCGTGGACCAGCTCGTACGCCAGTTCACCGGCCCGACGGACGAGGTTCTCGTGCCCTGTCTGGTCCTGCTGTACGTGGCGCTGCTCCACCCCCGGAACGCACGCCCCGGCCGTGGACCGACCCTCCCCGCCGTCGCCCTCCCGCTGCTCCTCGTACCGCCCACGGTCCTCATGACCGTCTCGCAGTGGTCGCCCCTGTACGACGCCCGGTACGTCCTGTACGCCCTCGCCGGCGCGCCCCTTCTCGTCGCCGCCGGGGCCGACCGTGTCGTGCGGGCCCTGCCGCGACCGCCCCGCGCGACCGTCGCCGCGGCCGGGGTGCTCGCCGTGGCCCTCGTCTGCGCGCACCAGCTGCCGCTGCTGCGAGAGGACCGTTCCATGGCCCAGCGCGGCGGCGAGAACCTCGCCGTCGCCTCTGCGCTCGCCTCCCGTGAACTGCGCCCCGGCGATCCGGTGTTGTTCCTGCCGGCGATCGGACGGCGCTCGGCACTGGCGTACCCGAAGGGGTTCCGCGGGACCCGGGACCTGGCCCTCGCCGAGTCCGCGCGGACGTCCGGCACGCTTTACGGCGTCGAGACGGGCCCGGCCGCGCTCCGGTGCCGACTGGCGGGGCTGGACCATGTCTGGCTGGTCGCCGAGCCGTACGCCCTGCGCCCCGGCTGGCACCCGGACAGCCCGACCGAACGGACCAAACTGGCGCTGCTGGAGGGGAAGTTCGAGCCGAAGATGGAGCTGACGGGAAGCGGGGTGACGCTGCGCCTGTACGAGCGCAGGGCGCTCGGCAGGGGCGCGGGGAACTGCGCGACCAGCCACAACGGCGCCGCACCCGCCCCGCGAGTGAGCGCTACGCCTCCAGCGCTGCCTCGTCCAGGGCGACAGTGAGCTCGTCAAGACGGGTCCGCAGCGCGCGGAGCTCGTCCACGTCGAAGCTGGTCGCCGCGCCGATCCGGCGCGGCACCTGCAGCGCCCGCTCGCGCAGCGCGAGGCCATCCTCGGTCGGCCGCACCTCCACCGACCGCTCGTCCCGGGCGCTGCGCTCGCGCCGGACGAGACCGGCCGTCTCCAGCCGCTTGAGCAGCGGTGACAGGGTGCCGGAGTCGAGGCGCAGGTGTTCGCCGACCTTCTTCACGGGCAGCTGGCCGTGTTCCCACAGCACGAGCATCACCAGGTACTGCGGGTAGGTGAGCCCGAGGTCCTTGAGGACCACGCGGTAGACGCCGTTGAAGGCGCGCGACGCCGCGTTCAGGGAGAAGCAGATCTGCTGGTCGAGACGGAGGTAGTCCTCGGCGGAGGTTGCTGACATGACTCCAGAGTACCTCCTTGCCCGCCATCTAGTTGTGCACAATTGAATTGTGTGCTCTAATTATCTCCATCAAGGGGCTCCGCAGGGGGCTCCCCGAGAAGCTCTGATGTTGATGAGTTCGATGAGAGGGACGGCTTCCATGGACGCGATCTACACCGCAGTCGCCACCGCCACGCACGGCCGGGAGGGCCGCGCGGTCAGCTCCGACGGCAAGGTCGACCTTGCGCTGGCCATGCCGGTGGAGCTGGGTGGCAACGGCGCCGGAACCAACCCGGAGCAGCTCTTCGCCGCCGGTTACGCCGCCTGTTTCGGCAGCGCGCTGGGCCTGGTCGGCCGCGGTGCCAAGGTCGACGTCAGTGACGCCGCCGTGACCGCCGAGGTCGGCATAGGCAAGCAGGGTGAGGGCTTCGGCCTCAAGGTCACCCTCCGCGTCGAGCTGCCCGACACCGTCGACGCGGAGACCGGCCGCAAGCTGGTCGAGCAGGCCCACCAGGTCTGCCCGTACTCCAACGCCACGCGCGGCAACATCGAGGTCGACCTCGTCGTCGAGTAGTAGCGGGCAGTACCGAGTAATACCGATTGAGCGGTAGCCGTCGAGCGGTACGTCGCTCAGGAGCCGTTGAGGACGGGCGTGCCGTCGGTGCTGGACTGCGGGTGCGGCACGCTCGCGAGCGGGACGCCGGCGAACGCGTCCGCCGCCGACGGCACCGGGTGGCGCTCGGCGAGCGGAGTGACCGGGGCCTGCCCGGCCGTCCCGCCCAGCACCAGCCGCTGCACGACCCGTTCGGCGGCGCGCCCGTCGTCGTACGGACAGAACCGCTCGCGGAACGCGGCCCGCAGCTGCGCGGAGCGCGACCCGCGCCAGTGGCCGGTCGCGAAGATGTCGATCAGCTCGTCCTCGCTGCGCGCGATCGCGCCCGGCGGAAAGGCGCGCAGGTCGAAGTACGTGCCACGGGCCGCCTCGTACGCCTCCCAGTCGTCCGAGTGGATCACGATCGGCCGGTTCAGGTTGGCGTAGTCGAACATCAGCGACGAGTAGTCGGTGACCAGCGCGTCCGAGGCGAGACACAGCGACTCGATGTTCGGATGGCCGGTCACGTCGATCAGCCGGCCGCCGGAGGCGGGTGTCAGGGGGGCGTCGTAGATGTGATGGGCGCGGGCCAACAAAACGTAGCGCGGGCCGAGTTGACGCAGGACGCGTTCCAGGTCGAGCGTATGCCGGGGGCCGCGCAGATAGTCGCGGTGGGTGGGCGCGTACAGGATCGCGACCGAGCCCTCGGGGATGCCGAGCGACTCGCGCAGCCGGGCCACGTCCGCCGAAGTCGCCTGCTGGAACACGTCGTTGCGGGGCTGCCCGGTTTCGTGGGTGGTGTAGCCGCCGGGGAAGACCCGCTCCCATACGAGGGTCGAGTGGCGGTTGGCCGACAGGCAGTGGTCCCAGGTGTCGACGTCCGCGACGAGCGCCGTGAAGTCGGTGTCACGGGCGGCGGCCGGCCGGTCCTGGAGGTCGAGGCCCATGCGCTTCAGCGGCGTCCCGTACTGGGTCTGGATCACCACCTGGCCGGCCCGCTTCACGAAACGGCTGTCCCAACTCCCGTTGTTCACCAGGTACTTGGAGCGGGCCAGCGCTGTCCAGTAGGCAGCGGTGCCCGGACGCACCCGGGCGGTCGCCGTCGGGAGCGTGTGATGGAACTCCGGGCGGGCCACCCACGCCGTCCGCATGCCCGGCACGAAAGAACGGAACGCGGCTTCGAGGGCGCCCGGGTTGCAGCCGTACCCGCGCCCTGAGTGACTGGTGAAGACAGCCCGCTCCGCCCGCACCGGCAACCGCCGCTGGACCCGGTAGTGCAGCCGCAGCGCAGCCGAACGGACCCTGCGCGCAAAGGACTTGACGAAACGGGTGAGGTGCCGGCGCAGCGCGGACGCGAGCCGCACCACCCGATACGTGCGATAGCTGCCCGTCCGGACGAGCAGGTGCCGGAGCCGGGCGTGCAGCGGGACGGCGGCGCCCGGAGTGCGGTAACGGCGGTAGTGGTCCCGGGACCTGCGCAGGAACTCGGCACGGGCGGTGCGCGGCAGCCGGTCGGGGCGGGCCAGCACCGACATCAGCTGATCGACCATCCGCCGGAACAACACCGGCCGCCAGTGCGTGAGTTCGGGGCGCTCGTCGACGAACGCGAAGACACGCTCGTACTGCTCGTGAATGTCGAAGTGCCCCTGAGTCGGGGGAGTGTCGCTGATCTGCCGCTGCCTGCGGTGGTGGACGCACACCCGGTCCAGGGTCGCCACCGATTCGGCGGCGAGCAGCGCCGGCACCGTCCAGGGGATGTCCGCACAGGCACCCGCCGGGAAGGTGAGGCCCTCGCGCTCGACGAACTCCCGCCGGTACGCCTTGTTCCAGGCCACCAGCGGCAGCTTGAGCAGCAACGGCCGGTCGTCGAGCCGGAAGGGGACGGGGCCCTGCTCGGTGAGCTGATGGAGGAACGGGCTGCGGACGGTTTCGCCGGTCCAGAGGGCGTGCGCGTGGTCGTAGACGAGGACGTCCGGGTCGCCCGCCTCCTTGATCCGGTCGGCGATCGCCCGCAGGGCGTCCGGGGCGAGGGCGTCGTCGCCGTCGACGAAGACGAGATAGTCCCCGGTCGCGCGCTCGATGCCCGCGTTGCGCGCCGCGCCCGCCCCGCCGTTCTCCGGGAGGTGGACGGGGCGCACCCGGGCGTCGCGCGCCGCGAACTCGTCGACGAGCGCACCGCAGGCGTCGGGCGAGCAGTCGTCGACGGCGATGACTTCGAGATCCGGATACGACTGGCCGAGCACCGATTCCAGGCACTCCTGCAGATACGCCTGAACCTTGTACGCGGGGACGATGACACTGAACCTGGGCAAGGCACATCCATGGGTCGGTGGGTCGACGCGGGCCTACTGCCCGGGAACGGCCGATGGAGTGACTTGGTTACGCCGATTGCGGCATGTGGGGGACATGGGTGTTTGGACCCGTAACCCCACAAGTGAGATGCTTATCCGTTTACTGGGTTACTTGCTTACTTGACCGCGCCCGCCATCACCCCCGACACGAACTGCCGCTGGAACGCGAAGAACACGGCCAGCGGGATCACCATCGAGATGAACGCGCCCGGCGCCAGTACCTCGATGTTGCTGCCGAACTGACGTACCTGCTGCTGGAGCGCGACCGTCAGCGGCTGCGACTGCGAGTCGGAGAACACCAGCGCGACCAGCATGTCGTTCCACACCCACAGGAACTGGAAGATCCCCAGGGACGCGATGGCCGGCGCGGCGAGCGGCAGGACGACGGTCGCGAACAGCCTCATCTCGCCCGCGCCGTCCAGCCGGGCCGCCTCCAGCAGCTCACGCGGGATCTCCGCGAAGAAGTTCCGCAGCAGGAAGATCGCGAACGGCAGCCCGAACCCCACATGGAACAGCACCACCCCGATGATGTCGCCGAAGATCCCGATCTTCCCGAACAGGTCGGAGAGCGGGATCAACGCCACCTGCACGGGTACGACGAGCAGCGCGACGACGACCAGGAACCACCAGTCGCGCCCACGGAAGTCCATCCACGCGAAGGCGTATCCGGCCATCGCGCCGATCATGACGACCAGAAGTGTCGCCGGCACCGTGATCCAGACGGTGTTGAGGAGCGAACTGGTGATCGCGTCGTTCTCCAGCAGCGTCTTGTAGCTCTTCGCGGTCAGCTGCCCGGGAGCCGTGAACACCTTCCACCATCCGGAGGTGGCGATGTCCGTCGGGTCGCGGAACGACGACACGAGCAGCCCGAACGTCGGCACCATCCAGACGAGCGCGACAAGGATGAGGAAGAACCGCATCACACCGCCCGCGGCGCCGGCGGCCACGCGGGCTGCGACGGAGCGCCTGGCGCGCACGGGCCGGTCGAGGGCGGGATCGAGAGTCGGGTCGAGAGCCGTCACCGCTGACGCTCCTTCCTGAGTCGACGCAGATTGACGAACATCACCGGCAGGACGAGCAGCAGCAGAATGACGCCGATCGCGCTGCCGACGCCGTAGTTGCCGCCCCCGCCGAACGACGACAGGAACAACTGGAGCGCGAGGACGTTGGCGTCGTCCTGACTGGGCTGCGGGGCGATGATGTAGACGAGGTCGAACACCTTCATCACGTTGATCATCAGCGTGACGAGCACGACGACCAGCACGGGTGCGAGCAGTGGCACGGTGACCCGCCGGAACACCTGCCACTCGTTGGCGCCGTCGACCCGCGCCGCCTCCAGCAGATTCCGGTCCACGCCCGCGAGCCCCGCCGCGATGAGCACCATCGCGAACCCGGCCCACATCCAGGTGTAGCTGCCGATGATGGCCGGGGTGACCAGGGTCGGCCCGAGCCAGTCGATCCCGTTGTAGGCGGCGGCGAAGTTCGAGCCCGGCAGGCGCAGTTGGGCCCCGTCGGCGTCGGCGGGCAGGGTGAACGTCCCGTCGGCGCCGCTGGTCGCCGAGGCGACGACCTTCCCGTCCTTCACGGCCTCGACCTTGACCCCCTTCAGCGCCTTCTCACCCGGGTCGACCTGCCCCTTCGTACCGCCACCGCCGAGCTTGAAGTCCAGCCAGACGGTGCCGTTGATCCCGGAACCCGAGGCGCCGGCCGCCTTCGCGTTCTCGGGTGTGCCGGGGAGCTTGTTGGGGGCGATGCCCACGAGGGGCAGCAGCGCCGGGGTGCCCGGGCTGAAGGTTCCGGTGGAGGTGAACGAGCCTCCGCCGGACGACTTGAGGTCGCTCGCCTGGGCGTTCGGGCGGGCCTTCGGATAGACGGAGGAGTCCACGAAGGCGTCGTGCACGGACGTCACGATCGCGTTGGCGACACCCTGATCGGGGTCCTGCTCGTAGACGAGGCGGAAGATGATCCCCGCCGCGAGCATCGAGATCGCCATCGGCATGAAGACGATCAGCTTGAACGCCGTACCCCAGCGCACCCGTTCGGTCAGCACAGCGAAGATCAGACCGAGCGCGGTGACGAGGGCGGGCGCGACGGCCACCCAGATCGCCGTGTTGCGTACGGCGGTCAGCGTGGCGTCGTTCGTGAAGATGTCGCCGTAGTTCTCCAGCCCGACGAAACCGGATCCGTCGGCGTCGTACAGGCTGCGCCAGACGGAGTAACCGATCGGGTAGACGACGAGCGAGCCGAGCAGGACCAGGGCGGGCAGCAGGAACAGGCCTGCCACCCACCAGCGGGTGCCGGTGACGCTCTTGGTCTTGTCGGTGGTCCCGTTCTTCGCGTTCTTCGTGGTGACGGTCGGCTTGTTGTCTCTCTGCGACTCCATGTCGGCGCCGTCAGCCGTTCTTGTACGCCTTGGCGGCGTCGGCCTCTAGTTGCCGCTGGGTGCCCGCCACGTCCTTCGGGTTCTTCAGGAAGTCCTGGAGGTCCTTCCACTCGCCGACGCCCTGGGTACCGCCGAAGGCGGCCGGGGCCTGGTCGGACATGTCGAAGCGGAAGTCGTCACCGGCAGCGATGAGGGCCTTCGCGATGTCTCGGGTGACATCGTCCTTGTACGCCGACTGGTCCATCGTCTTGCTGGGCGAGAGGAAGCCGCCCTGCGCCGCCCAGATCTCGGCCGCGTCCGTCGAACCCAGGAACGTCAGAAGGGCCTGGGCGCCCGCGCCGCCCTTCAGCGCCACGGCGACGTCACCGCCGCTGACGACAGGGGCCTTGGCACCGACCGCCGGGAACGGGAAGACCTTCGCGTCCGTGCCGATCTTCGCCTTCGTGTCCGCGTTGATGTTGGCGGCCACGAAGTCGCCCTCGAAGACCATCGCCGCCGGGGTGTCACCGGAGAAGGTCTGGATGACCGACTTCGGGAACTCGGTCGCCAGCGCGCCGGAACGACCGCCCGCGAGGAGATCGTCCTTGCCCCAGAGTTCGGCGAGGGTGGTCAGGGCGTCCTTGACGGACGGATCGGTCCACTTGATCTTGTGCTGGGCGAGCTGGTCGTACTTCTCCGGCCCGGCCTGCGACAGATAGACGTTCTCGAACCAGTCGGTGAGGGTCCAGCCGTCGGCACCGCCCACGGAGACGGCGGGGGAGCCGGCGTCGGAGAGCGTCTGCGCGGTGGCGACGAAGTCCTTCCAGGTGGTGGGGGTGTCCGTGACGCCCGCGGCCTCGAACGCGGCGGTGTTGTACCAGACCAGGGACTTGTTGGCGGCCTTGACGTAGATGCCGTACTGCTTGCCCTCGAAGGCGCCGAGCTCCTTCCAGCCGGCGTCGAAGTTCTTGTCGAGCTGGGCCTGGGCGTCCGCGCCGAGCGGCTTGAGCCAGCCCTTCTCGGCGAACTGGTGCAGTACACCCACCTGGGGCAGGAACGCGACGTCCGGGGGCTTGCCGCCCTGGATCTTTGTACCGAGGAACGTCGAGGTGTTGTTGCCGGTCGGCACGAAGTTGACCTTCGCGCCCGTGCGCTTCTCGAACTCCTGCAGAACCTTGGTGAAGTTCTCCTGCTCGGGTCCCGTCCAGACGGCGGCGACCTCCAGCGTCTGGCCGTCCAGCTTGGGGAGCTTGACGGAGGCGGAGGTGTCACCGCCGGTGCCCGTGCTGGTGTCGGTGCCCTTGTCGCCCGGGTCGTCGTCGGAGCCGCAGGAGGCGAGGGTGAGGGCGAGGGCGGTGGCGGAGAGGGCGGTCAGGGTGCGTGTACGAAGAATGCTGCGCATGTCTGCCCCGTTCGTCGTTCGGCGTTGAACGTGTTCGGCGCTGTCCGTGCGGTCCGGTCTACGCCCGGTCGTGGGGGTCGGCAAGTACGCCTGCGGTGTCAGGCGGGTGATCGTGACCGCGTCGTGTCCAAGGGTGCCCTCGAAACGCCTTCCCACGCACCCGGCGCCCAGCCCAGGCCGAGTTTTCCCACCCACCCACCCGTTTACGGCATCTGTCCAGCCCAGGCCCGCACCCTCAGCCCGTCCGGCGCTTGAGGACAAGGCCCGTTCAGGGCCGGAGGGGGGTCTGGGGGCGCAGCCCCCAGGGATGGTGACGTGCCGTCACAGCAGTGACGGCACCTCCGTCGCCGACACAGACCGCGCCGCCCGTTCCAACGCGCTGGCGAGCAGAGCCAAGTCCGTGGGCCCATTGCCCAGTTCACGCACCGGCCGCCGCGCCGGCGGATCCCCCATCCGTTGCCAGTCCAGCGCGGCAACCGTCGGCCGCAGCGTCGCCGTACGCGGGATACGCCCCGTCACCCGCCCCCCTTGGAACGGGATGCCCCTTCCGTGTGCCCCGCTCAACCGCCCCCGCCCGGCCGCGGGTTCGTCCGGCCCCGGCGCGGGCGCGTCCAGCAGGACCCGCAGCGCGGCCCCCCGGGCCAGCTCCGTCTCCGCGGTACGTCCGCCGACGCCCGCCGCGGCCACCAGATGCACCCCGAGCCGCTCGCCCTCCCGGGCCACCGCCTCCAACGCCCGCACCACGGACCCCGCCGACGGCCGCCCCGGGGAGCCCAGTGCGGGCGACACCAACGCGTCCAGATCGTCCACGACCACCACGAGACGGGCCAGGGGCGGTGGCTCCGTACGCCGCCGACTCGCCGCCGGACGCAGGCGCAACGTCGAGCTGGACGGCGTGTCGAGATCCCCGGCCCCGCCCCCGCCCCCCGACATCTCCGCCCTTGGACCCGTACTCGAACCTGCGCCGGCCCCCGACCCCGTGCTCGAACCGGACCCCGACCCCGATCGCTGCGGCCCGATCCGGCCGGACAGTTCGCGCCCGGTGTGCCACTCGGCGAACCCGACCCGCCCGAGCAACTCGGCCCGGCGCTTCAGCTCGGCGCTGAGCGACTGGGCGAACTCCCGCATGCGCACCGGGTCGTTGGCCGTGAGGTGAGTGGTGACATGCGGAAGGTCGGTGCACACCCGCAGGCCCTCGCCGTGCTGTGCGCCCCCGCCGCCGCTCCCACCGCTCCCACCTGTGCCGTCCCGGCCGTCCATCAGCACGATGCCCAGCCGGTCGGGCCGCTCGGCCGCGGCCAGCGACGCGACCACCGCCCGCAGCAACTCCGTACGCCCGCTGCCGGGTGGCCCCTCGATCAGCAGGTGGGGTCCCTCCGCCGCGAGGTCCACGCCGACGGGCCCGCGCGGACCGGCGCCGAGGACGGCCCAGGCCCGGCCACCGAGGGTCTCCTTGTCGTCGGCCGCGTCCGCCCAACGGGCCATCAGGGACGCCGGGGTGGCCCGGGCGAGCCCCAACTCGTCGAGCAGCCGCGCCGCTTGCGGCAACGGCGCGGAGACGCGCTGCTGCCGTGCCCCGGCGGCACCGTCGGTGCGCAGCGGAGCCAGCGCCCGCGCGAACCGCTCGGCCCAGGCCAGGGACACGGCGTCCACGGCGGCAACGGAGCCCTGACCGACCAGCCCGGCGCGCCCGGCGCTGCCACCTCTCCCGGCACTTCCTGCGCTTCCGGCGGGCGACGGGCCCTCCGCGCCGGGGATGTTCATGTCGGCGGAGCCGGTGCGGCCAGGTGAGTTCGCTCCCGTCCGTGCCACCCGCATCACATGCAGCGCGGTGGCCACGTCGCCGCTGAGCAGCGCCACCGCCCCGCACTCACGGAACGGGGGCGAGGCCGCGCACGCCGCCTCGTACGTCTCCGTCACCGGTGACGCGGGCGACGCCGCCTCCGTCTCCGCGAGGCACAGGACGTGGATCCCGGCCCGCGGTCCTTCCTGCGCCAGCCGCGCCACGGCCTCCCGGACCGCCGCACCACCAGGGTCCCCGTCCACCACGACCACGGTGTACGGGCCCGCGAAACCGTCCGCCGACTCGGCAGGTTCGTCGTCCCGGGCCCAGGAGGGCCGCCGGGCCGCTCCCCGGTCACCCGGGGCACCGACGTCCGGTTCTCCGCCGCCGGCCTCGGCGGGGCCGGCGGGGCTCTTCGCCGCCGCCTCCGCGTCGTGGTCCTCCAGGCGCCGCAGGAGTTCGTCCGCGCGGGCCGTGGCCTGTTCGCGGTCGTAGGCGAGGAGGAGACGGCAGTCCTGGCCGTGCCCGGGGCGCAGATGCGGGAGCCAGCCGAGCCAGGCCCACTCGGCGGTCCGCTGCTCGGCGGTGCGCGAGCGGTCCGTGCTGATCAGGACGATTTCCAGGACCTCGGGGGAGTGCAGCGCCGTCAGCTGGGCCACCACCGCGCGGGCCAGCCCGGAGAGCCGCGCGCGCGGCCCCGCCAGCCCCAGCGCCCCGACCTCACGCAGCCCCGCGGTCACTGGTACGGCGGGCAGCAGCCCGGAGCCGTCGGGGGCCGCCCGGTCCGCCGTACCGAGCCGGACCGTGAGGGTTTCCGGGTGTCCCGGGCCGCGCTCCCAGAGCCGGGGTCCCGGGCCGAGGGCCGTGAGCAGCAGCGCCGCCGGGTCGGGCCAGCTCTCCGGTGCCTGCGCGGGGGGCTCAGCGAACTCCGGGGCCGCCTGGTCGGACACCGGCTCCTCGTCGTCGTACGCCTCGCCCTCGGACAGGTCCTGCTCCGCGCGCCCGCCGGTCAGCCGGCGCGCCCACTTGGAGAGCCCGCCGCGCTTGCGCACGCCCTGTGGGACGTCCGTCCCCCGGAGGGGCGTCCCCTTGCGCCCGCTGCCCGCGGCAGCCTCGGCGTCATCCTCTGGTGCGTCGGCCGTGTCTTCCCTGTACGCCTCGTCGTGAGCGCGGGCTCGCGGGACCGCGCCCGCGCCGGACATCGACCCCGGCAGGGACAGTCCCGCTCCGTGGGTGTCCCCGGCGCCGCCCGACGTCATGGCTGTGCCCGCCGCGCCCGTGGAGCGCCGGTTCTCGATCCGCGGTGCCCGGCCCTGCCCCGGGACGACCGGCTGCGCGGCCTCCGACACGCCTCCGGCTGCTCCCCAACTCGCCGAACCGTAGGCGTGATGGGTCTCACCGGAGGGCGGCTTCGCCGTGCCACCGGGCTGCACGCGCGCGTGGGCGGCAGCGGACGGGGACGCCGACGGGGAAGACCTGTCCGTCGTGCGCCCCGGTGCCTTCGCGTGCCCTTCGGCGACGCTCACGCGGACATGTCCCTCGCCGTCAGGGGTCGTGCCCATGCGGGCGCCCGCATGGCCGGGCGGCGTCAGCCGGAGGGCCGACTCGCCGATGCGCAGCAGCGCGCCCGGTGCGAGGCGGACCGGGCGGGTGCCGAGGCGGGCGCCGGACAGCGTCGTGCCGTTCGTCGAGTCGAGGTCCGCGACCGCTATGCGGCCGTCCTCCGAGACCGTGACCGCGCAGTGCAGCCGGGAGACGTCCGGGTCGTCCAGGGGGACGTCGGCGTCCGCGGAGCGGCCGATGGTGATCTGGCCGCCGTGCAGGAGATGGACCCCGCCCGCGTCCGGTCCCGCGACCACGTGCAGCTGGGCCGCCACCTCGTCCGCCTCGGGGTGCGGCTCCGGTTCGGCCGGGGTGCCCAGGGCGAGCACGGCGCCGTCGACCAGTGGGGGCTCGCCGAGGGTGCAGCGCTGGGTGTCGAGGCGCTGGTCGCCCGCGTAGAGCACCACCGCGCCGCCGCTCTCGCGCTCCCGGCCGCGCTCGGGCAGGGAGGAACCCCCGTCACCCGCGACCACCGACGCCAGGGCCGAGGCGACCGTGGCCAGCGCCGTGCCGGCGGGAGCGGTGACCACCACGTCGCAGCTCGCGGTACGCGCCCACGGCTCCGAGGGCGGCCCCAGTGGGTCTACGACGGTCAGCCGGATCTGCATCGCCGTCAGCGGTCCCTTCTGCACGGACACCCGTAAAAGGAGGACGAAGTCACGCCACGGGTCCCACCACCGCGGACTTCCCCCACCGCACACGAGCACGTAGGCCAGTACTGGAGGCATCCTCGCACCTGCCACTGACAACGCGCCCGCCCCCCACCGATAAGTGATCTTGAATGGTCACCTCTGCCCGTAAAAGTGCCTGACCAGTGACCGGCGACTGTCCGTTTGGGATCGGTTTGGTAATCGATTTGAGATCGGTCACGTTCGGGATTAGGCAACCGGGGGGACCGATCGAGACGTCTTTGCCATCGACTTTCCGACGACTTTCCGGCCTCTTTGTGTCGAACGCGCGACGGAGGTCGTACGTAGCCGTCTGTGGAGGCCGCCGTTGCCCAGGGTCTCCCGTGGGCACGGCACTACAGTGGGACGGAAACACCGTGTACGGGATGTACGTATGTAAGGGAGCCACGACGTGCGGCCGGTAGGGAGCAAGTACCTCCTTGAGGAGCCGCTGGGACGCGGCGCCACAGGCACCGTCTGGCGCGCCCGCCAGAGGGAGACCGCGGGAGCCGAGGCGGCCGTGCCCGGCCAGCCCGGCGAGGCCGTGGCGATCAAGGTCCTCAAGGAGGAGCTCGCCAACGACGCGGACATCGTGATGCGCTTCCTGCGCGAGCGGTCCGTGCTGCTGCGGTTGATCCACCCGAACATCGTCCGCGTACGGGACCTGGTGGTCGAGGGCGATCTGCTGGCGCTGGTCATGGACCTCATCGACGGCCCCGACCTGCACAAGTACCTGCGCGAGAACGGCCCCTTCACCCCCGTCGCCGCCGCCCTCCTCACCGCGCAGATCGCCGACGCGCTCGCCGTCAGCCACGCCGACGGAGTCGTGCACCGGGACCTGAAGCCGGCCAACGTCCTGCTCATGCAGGACAACGGCCGGATGCACCCGATGCTCACCGACTTCGGCATCGCCCGCCTCGCCGACTCCCCGGGCCTCACCCGCACCCACGAGTTCGTCGGCACGCCGGCGTACGTCGCCCCGGAGTCCGCCGAAGGCCGTCCACAGACCTCCGCCGTCGACATCTACGGCGCCGGCATCCTGATGTACGAGCTGGTCACCGGCCGTCCGCCGTTCGGCGGCGGGTCCGCCCTCGAAGTCCTGCACCAGCACCTCACCGCCGAACCGCGCCGCCCGTCGACCGTGCCCGAACCCCTGTGGACGGTCATCGAGCGCTGCCTGCGCAAGAACCCGGACGAACGGCCCAGCGCCGAGAACCTCGCGCGCGGGCTGCGCGTCGTCGCCGAGGGCATCGGCGTCCACGCCAACTCGATGCAGATCGCGGCGGCCGAAGGGGTCGTCCACCTGCTCGCACCGGATCCGGCGCCGACCGCGGTGCCCGGGTCGGGCGACCCGACGCAGGTGCTGCCCTACGGGGCGGGCGCCCCGGCGTACGACCCGAACGGTGCCACCAGCGTGCTGCCGCACACCGGGGGGCCCGGCGGCGCGGGGGCGATGGGCGCCGCGGATCCCACGGCCGTCATGCCACCCGTGCCGCAGAACCAGACCGGTGGCCCTGGTGGCCCCGGCGGGCCCGAGGAGCCGCACCCCTGGCAGAACCAGCTGCGTGCCGCCCGGGACCGCAACGAGCAGACGCAGGTCCAGTACCTGGACCCCGGCGAGGACCCCCTGCGCCGCCGACCCCAGCGACAGCCGGGCCGGCCGCCGCAGCAACAGCCCCAGCAGCCGCCGTACCAGCAGCAGCCGCCGCCCTCGCGTCAGCAGCAGCGGGGCCCGCAGCCCCAGCCCGGTTACGGCTATCCGCAGGGGCCGGGACAGGGCCAGCCGCCCCAGCACCAGCAGTACGCGCCCCAGCATCAGCAACCGCCGCAGCAGCCCCAGCAGCGGTACGCGCCCCCGGCACCCCAGCAGCCCCAGCGCCCTCAGCAGCCCGAGGGCCGGCCGCCGCGCGAGCCGAGGGAACCCCGGCAGCGCAGCTCGAACCCGATGAAGATCCCGGGGCTCGGCTGTCTCAAGGGGTGCCTGTTCACGATCGTCATCCTGTTCATCGCCTCGTGGCTGATCTGGGAACTGAGCCCGCTGCAGGGGTGGATCGGGTCGACGAAGGGGTTCTTCGATCAACTCGGTGACTGGTACGGCAAGGTCAGCGACTGGGTGGGCAGACTGTGAGGGGATTCAGGGGCTTCCGGGAACCCGGCGGGCCAGTAGACCGGCGGATCCCCGCCTGCGGGAGGCTGTTCACGCAATCGGGTCGTAGCCAGGGCATTTGAGGATCAGTCGGTCGGCACTCCGGCCGTGTTCCGGTGCGACTCTGGGGATTTGTCGACACCTGGCGGGTGATTTCCGTCCCGGCGGTGAAGGTTATGGCTCCGGACGCGTAGTTTTATCGGCTGAGGTCGAGGTCTGTCGGCTGGGGTCCGGGGAGAGTGCCCCGGATCGGCGCAGCGTAGGCAACACGCGTCTGTAGGAGCAGTCTTGGCACGGAAGATCGGCAGCCGGTACACCGCCAACCAGATCCTGGGGCGGGGCAGCGCCGGCACGGTGTGGCTGGGCGAGGGGCCCGAGGGGCCCGTCGCCGTCAAGCTGTTGCGCGAGGACCTGGCGTCGGACCAGGAGCTCGTCGGACGCTTCGTGCAGGAGCGGACCGCGTTGCTCGGCCTCGAACATCCGAACATCGTGTCCGTACGGGACCTGGTGGTCGACGGCAACGACCTCGCGCTCGTCATGGACCTGGTGCGGGGTACGGACCTGCGCACCCGGCTCGACCGCGAGCGCCGGCTCGCCCCGGAGGCCGCGGTCGCGATAGTGGCCGACATCGCGGACGGCCTGTCCGCCGCACACGCCGCCGGGGTCGTGCACCGCGACGTGAAGCCGGAGAACGTGCTGCTGGACATGCAGGGCCCGCTGGGCCCCGGCGGCTCGCACCCCGCCCTCCTGACGGACTTCGGCGTCGCGAAACTCATCGACTCACCGCGGCGGACCCGGGCCACGAAGATCATCGGTACGCCGGACTATCTGGCGCCGGAGATCGTCGAGGGCCTGCCTCCGCGCGCGGCCGTCGACATCTACGCGCTGGCGACGGTCCTGTACGAACTGCTGGCCGGCTTCACACCCTTCGGCGGCGGCCACCCCGGCGCGGTCCTGCGCCGGCATGTCACGGAGACGGTGGTCCCCCTCCCGGGGATCCCCGAGGAACTGTGGCAGCTGCTCGTGCAGTGCCTGGCGAAGGCGCCGGCGTCGCGGCTGCGGGCGTCCGAGCTGGGGGCACGGCTGCGGGAGCAGTTGCCGTTGCTGGTGGGGATGCCGCCGCTGGACGTGGACGAGCCCGACTCGGAGGACGGGGAGGAGTCCGGCCAGGGGCAGGGCCAGGGCCAGGTCCAGGGTCACGGTTCGCGGGACGAGGCGTACGACGAGCTGGCCGTGCCGGCGGGGGAGCGGGTGCGGCGGGGTGCGGTGCCTCTGGTGCGGGGCGCCAAGCCGGACTCCAACCGGGACACGCACACGTCGATGAGGGTGCCGGGGCCGGACGAGCTGGCGGGCGGGGCGCTCGGTACGGCCCGTGTGCCGCGTCCGGTGGGTGCCGCGCGGCCCGGGTCGGCGCGGCACCGGGCCTCGGCGCGGCGGCGCAGGGTGACGTTGGGGGCGGCCGCGGTGGTGCTGGTGGCGGTGGCGGGGGTCGGTACGTGGGTGGCCGTGTCGGGCGACGACGCGGGGGCGACGCCGCCCCAGAACACGAAGAGCTCCGCACCGGCGACCCCGTGACCTTGGGGGCTGCCGCCCCCAGCCCCCCGCTCCGGCCCTGAACGGGCCTTGTCCTCAATCGCCGGACGGGCTGGAAATGCGGGCCTGCGTTGGAAGGGTGCCCCGGCGGACTGGAAATGCAGCCTGCGCTGGAAGGGCGCCCCGGCGGACTGGAAATGCAGCCTGCGCTGGATGGGTGCCGGGGCGGGCTGAGGGTGCGGGCCTGGGCCGGAGAGGTGGCGGTGGTGCCTGGGCTGGTCAGATGCGGTGAACGGGTGGGTGGGTGGGAAACAGGGTCGGGCGGAACCGGCCTCGTCCTCCATCCCAGGTCCGGCAGGACGAACCCCTGGCCGGAGCAGCCGTGCCGTCCCAGACCCGGCGCCGAAAGTCTGCCTCTCCGGCGGAGCCGTTACGCTGGTGTCGTGGCAGTCGTCGATGTATCCGAAGAGCTCAAGTCCCTCTCCTCGACCATGGAGTCGATCGAGGCCGTCCTGGACCTCGACAAGCTGAGGGCAGATGTCGTCGTGCTCGAGGAGCAGGCGGCAGCGCCGTCCCTGTGGGACGACCCGGAAGAAGCGCAGAAGATCACCAGCAAGCTCTCCCACCTCCAGGCGGAGGTGAGGAAGGCCGAGGCGCTGCGCGGACGGATCGACGATCTGAGCGTGCTCTTCGAGATGGCCGAGGAGGAGGACGACCCGGACACCCGCGCCGAGGCGGAGTCCGAGCTCACCTCCGTGAAGAAGGCCCTCGACGAGATGGAGGTCCGTACCCTCCTCTCCGGCGAGTACGACGCCCGTGAGGCCCTCGTCAACATCCGTGCGGAGGCCGGTGGCGTGGACGCCGCCGACTTCGCCGAGAAACTGCAGCGCATGTACCTGCGGTGGGCGGAGCAGAAGGGCTACAAGACCGAGATCTACGAGACGTCGTACGCCGAAGAGGCCGGCATCAAGTCGACCACCTTCGCCGTCACCGCGCCGTACGCCTACGGCACCCTCTCCGTCGAGCAGGGCACCCACCGGCTTGTCCGGATCTCGCCCTTCGACAACCAGGGCCGTCGCCAGACCTCGTTCGCCGGTGTGGAGATCCTGCCCGTCGTCGAGCAGACCGACCACATCGAGATCGACGAGTCCGAGCTGCGCGTCGACGTGTACCGCTCCTCCGGCCCCGGCGGCCAGGGCGTCAACACCACCGACTCCGCGGTCCGCCTCACCCACCTCCCCACCGGCATCGTCGTCTCCTGCCAGAACGAGCGCTCGCAGATCCAGAACAAGGCCAGCGCGATGAACGTGCTCCAGGCCAAGCTGCTGGAGCGCCGCCGCCAGGAGGAGCAGGCCAAGATGAACGCCCTCAAGGGCGACGGCGGCAACTCCTGGGGCAACCAGATGCGTTCGTACGTCCTGCACCCGTACCAGATGGTCAAGGACCTGCGTACGGAGTTCGAAGTCGGCAACCCCGAGGCCGTGTTCAACGGTGAGATCGACGGATTCATCGAAGCCGGAATTCGCTGGCGCAAGCAGCAGGAGAAGTAGCACCCCGCAGGAGCCGCCCGAAGAGCTCCTTGTCGACAAAGCAACCGCCGCCCACAGGGCGGCGGTTGTTCTGTGTCTGGGGATGTCTGGGTTTTACATCACACTCACAGGGTCCGATGTGCGGCAAGCGAGGAGCAAGAGGACATTGCGCGCGCAACGACCTTGACGTGCTCTTGGAAAATCGAAAAGGTAAGGCTCGGCATGCGTATCTCTGGGGCGCATGTGAACCGGGGGTGCTCACTGCCGCCCCTGTCGATCACGGCCCCGAGCGCAGCTCCACTGACGAATTCAGCTACTGGGGGTACCAGCCATATGACGAACAAGACGCGGATCCGGGTCGCGCGGATCGCGGCCGGAGCGGTGATTGCCGCCGGCGCGTCCTTCACCGCCGCCGGCATAGCCTCTGCCGACGAGTGCGACCTGGTCGTGATCTGCGCCGGCACGCCGAGCCCGGACCCGACCCCGACCGCGGACCCGACCGGTGTGCCGACCCAGCCGGACCCGGACCCGACGACGGCCGATCCCGAGCCCACTCTGCCCGACCCGGACCCGACCACGGCCATCCCGGAGCCCTCGGAGCCGGAGGAGCCCTCCACCGAGCCGAGCGAGCCGACCGACGAGGACCCGACCGACACTCCGTCCGACGACCCGACGGACGAGACCGGCACGGGCAACGGCGGCAGCGATGACGGCGGCAACAGCAACACCAACCCCGACGGTGGCTCGAACACCTCCGTGCAGGAGGAGGGCTCCTCGGCCCTCACCGACACGGGCTCGGAGACCGCGGCCCAGGGTTCGGGCGCCGAGCTCGCCGAGACCGGTGCCATGGAGACCGGTTTCCTGATCCTCGGTGCGGCCACGATGATCGCCGGCGGTGTCGCCTTCCGCGTCCTGCCGCGCCTCGTGGGTGGCCGTGGCGGCGCCGCAGCCTAGTAGCACCCGCCGTACCCGGTAGTAGTGGCGGTACGTACGCCTCGCGTACACACAAGGGCCCGGAGCTTCGTCGCTCCGGGCCCTTCGTGCGTCCTGCGTTTCTTCCCTGTGCCCTGTGCCCTGTGGTTCCCGTGGGCTGTTACCGGGTCGTCGTCGGCACCTCGCCGTGCCGTCGTGCCCGCGCCCCGGCTATGCCGTCTGGTGAGCCACCAGTGCCAGTGCCGCTATCAGCACCGCCAGCAGCGCGATCAGCGCCATCGGGTTCATGCCTGCGAACGGGCCCTCCTGTTGCAGCCGCTCGCGGTTGGCCCGGCAGACGGGACAGCGTCCCTCGCTCACGGGCGCCGCGCAGTTCGCGCACACCAATCGGTCGTACGTCATGCGCCTTGCCCTCCTTGCGCCGCTTCCACGTACACAACGCTTCCGGGAACGCAACCGTTCCCCACTCCACGCTCCACTGTGCCAGGTTCCGCGGATTTCGGCGCGGTTCGCCTTATCCTGCCCACCGCTCGCACGGGTCAGTCGAAGATCCGGGGCTGCCGTCGACCGTCATAAATGGGCACAACCCTTGCGCAAAGCACTCCGGCGCCTGCGCTCGCGTCCCCGGTTCGCGTATGGTCACGGTCACCTGCCCCCGATGGTCCGTGGTGTATCCGTGATCCGATTCGACAGCGTCTCCAAGGTCTACCCCAAGCAGAACCACCCCGCCCTCCGGGATGTCACCCTGGAGGTCGAGAAGGGTGAGTTCGTCTTCCTCGTCGGGTCCTCCGGCTCCGGAAAGTCCACCTTCCTTCGGTTGATCCTCCGCGAGGAGCGCGCCAGCCACGGTCAGGTGCACGTCCTGGGCAAGGACCTCGCGCGCCTCTCCAACTGGAAGGTGCCGCAGATGCGGCGCCAGCTGGGGACCGTGTTCCAGGACTTCCGGCTGCTGCCGAACAAGACGGTCGCCGAGAACGTCGCCTTCGCGCAGGAGGTCATCGGCAAGTCGAAGGGCGAGATCCGCAAGTCCGTGCCCCAGGTGCTCGACCTCGTCGGCCTGGGCGGCAAGGAGGACCGCAGGCCCGGTGAACTCTCCGGTGGTGAGCAGCAGCGCGTGGCCATCGCGAGAGCCTTCGTGAACCGGCCCAAGCTCCTCATCGCGGACGAGCCCACCGGCAACCTCGACCCGCAGACCTCCGTCGGCATCATGAAGCTGCTCGACCGGATCAACCGGACGGGCACGACCGTGGTGATGGCGACGCACGACCAGAACATCGTCGACCAGATGCGCAAGCGCGTCATCGAGCTGGAGAAGGGCCGTCTCGTCCGCGACCAGGCGCGCGGCGTCTACGGCTACCAGCACTGACGGTCAGTGACGTTTACGGTCCTTGGAGTTCCCGGAAAGGCTTGAGCTCGCCATGCGCGCCCAGTTCGTACTGTCGGAGATCGGTGTCGGTCTCCGTCGCAATCTGACGATGACCTTCGCCGTCATCGTCTCCGTCGCCCTGTCCCTCGCCCTGTTCGGCGGGTCGCTCCTGATGAGTGACCAGGTCAGCACGATGAAGGGCTACTGGTACGACAAGGTCAACGTCTCGGTGTTCCTCTGCAACAAGAGCGACGCCGAGTCCGACCCGAACTGTGCCAAGGGCGCGGTGACCAGCGACCAGAAGAAGCAGATCCTCGGCGACCTGGAGAAGATGGACTCGGTCGTGGAGAACGTCACGTACGAGTCCGCGGACGAGGCCTACAAGCACTACAAGGAGCAGTTCGGCGACTCCCCGCTGGCCAGTTCGCTCACCCCGGACCAGATGCAGGAGTCGTACCGGATCAAGCTCAAGGACCCGGAGAAGTACCAGGTCATCGCGACCGCCTTCGACGGGCGTGACGGTGTGCAGTCCGTGCAGGACCAGAAGGGCATCCTCGACAACCTCTTCGGACTGCTCAACGGCATGAACTGGGCCGCCCGGGCGGTGATGGCGCTGATGCTCGTCGTCGCGCTGATGCTGATCGTCAACACCGTGCGTGTTTCCGCGTTCAGCCGTCGGCGTGAGACCGGGATCATGCGGCTCGTCGGTGCCTCCGGGTTCTACATCCAGGCGCCGTTCATCATGGAGGCCGCCGTCGCCGGGCTGATCGGTGGCGGTGTCGCCTGTGCCTTCCTGCTCGTCGGGCGGTACTTCATCATCGACCACGGGCTGGCCCTGTCCGAGAAGCTGAACCTGATCACCTTCATCGGCTGGGACGCCGTACTCACCAAGCTTCCGCTCATCCTCGCGACGAGTCTGCTGATGCCCGCGCTGGCCGCCTTCTTCGCGTTGCGCAAGTACCTGAAGGTGTGACGCATGCCAAGGGGGCCGTTCGGACATCCGACCGTACGGCCCTTCGGCTTGTCCTAGACTCACCGGCATGTCGGGCCGAGCACTGTTCACCCAGCCCCGCCGTGCAGGCCGCGGGGCGGCTCTGACGTTGCTCTTCGCCAGTGTCCTGGTCGCCGGAGCGGCCACCGGCTCGTTCCCCGAGCCGGCCGAGCGCGAGACCGCCCCGGACCGGGCCCGTTCCGCCACCCCCGCAGGGCACCACGAGGACGTCGCCGAGGCCGCTGCGGCGGCCATGGCCGAGGGCAAGTCCCCCATGGAGGCCGCCGAGCGCGCGGTCAGCCGCAGCGGGGACCGCTGGGGAGCGGTGTACTCCCCGGGGGAGTACGAGGAGTTCGAGGAGGCCCTCGACGGCCGGTACACGGGCGTCGGACTGTGGGCGCGGCGCGAGCGGGACGGCCGTATCGAGGTCACCAGGGTGCGGTCCGGGTCGCCCGCCGACGGCGCCGGGATCCGTAGCGGAGACCGGTTGCGGAGTGTCGACGGCCACGCGGTCGACGGGCAGCCGGTCACCGAGGTCGTCTCCTTACTGCGCGGAGACGCGCAGGACGCCGCCGCCGGTACGACCGTCCGGCTCGGGCTGGAGCGCGGCACGCGCGCGTGGAGCGAGACCGTACGCCGGGCGCAGCTCTCCACGGACTCGGCGACCGTCCGCCGGGTCGCCGAGAGCAAGGTCACCGTCATCCGGGTCGCCGCCTTCACCAAGGGGGTCGGAGACGTGGTGCGCGACGCCGTACGGGACGCTCCGGCCCGCGCCGGGATCATTCTCGACCTGCGCGGCAACTCCGGCGGGCTGGTCACCGAGGCCGTCACCGCCGCCTCCGCCTTCCTCGACGGCGGCCTCGTCGCCACGTACGACGTCAACGGCGAGCAGCGTGCCCTGCACGCCGAACCGGGCGGCGACACCACCCGGCCGCTGGTCGCGCTGGTCGACGGCGGCACGATGAGCGCGGCCGAGCTGCTCACCGGCGCGCTCCAGGACCGTGGGCGGGCGGTCGTCGTGGGCTCCAGGACCTTCGGCAAGGGCTCGGTGCAGATGCCGAGCCGGCTGCCCGACGGCTCCGTCGCCGAGCTGACCGTCGGCCACTACCGCACTCCTTCGGGGCGTGGCGTCGACGGCGTGGGCCTCACGCCCGACCTCGACGCCGACCGGGGAGCACTGGAACAGGCGGAGACCGTGCTCAGCGGGCTGGGCGATCCCCTGTAGTCCTCTGGTCCCCCCCCTGGTCCCCTGGTCCTGGTAATCGACTTTCCTTTCAGCGCCCTCATGGTGCGAAAATGGCCGCACTATGGCTAAGGAAACAGGGCGCAAGCTGGTCGCCCAGAACAAGAAGGCGCGCCACGACTACGCCATCATCGACACCTACGAGGCCGGTCTGGTCCTCACCGGTACCGAGGTGAAGTCGCTGCGTCAGGGGCGGGCCTCGCTCGTCGACGGCTTCGTGCAGCTCGACGGGCACGAGGCGTGGCTGCACAACGTGCACGTGCCCGAGTACAGCCAGGGAACCTGGACCAACCACAGCGCCCGGCGCAAGCGGAAGCTGCTGCTGCACCGCGCGGAGATCGAGAAGCTGGAGTCGAAGTCGCAGGAGTCGGGTCACGCGATCGTGCCCCTCGCCCTGTACTTCAAGGACGGCCGGGCGAAGATCGAGATCGCGCTGGCGCGAGGCAAGAAGGAGTACGACAAGCGACAGACGCTGCGGGAGAAGCAGGACCGGCGCGAGACGGACCGGGCGGTCTCGGCGGTGCGGCGCAAGCAGCAGCACGCGTAGCGCCACGGGCAGCGGCACGGAATACGGTGGCATCGGCGTGCGTTGGTCACGTACGATGGCGACTGCACCCCACAGAGGGCGCACGTTTTGAAAAAACAACATGGGGATGATCGGTTTCGACAGCGGCTGTCGAAGCAGGTGAAGCGTGTCGAGGAAGCGGCCATGATCTCGTAAACCACAGGCCGAAAAAAATAATCGCCAATTCCAACAGCGATTCTCCCGCGCAGCAGTTCTCTCTCGCCGCCTGATTTCAGGTAGCGACGAGCCTGCTCCGCACTAATGGGAGTGTCAGCCCGGGAGTGTTCCCGACCCGGATCCTGGCATCAGCTAGGGGACTAAACCTTGATCCCGGTCACGGGGTGAAGAGGGAAATCTAACAGTGACTGAGCCCGTCGGCGACTTGTTCGCGTGATTGCCGGGGCTGAGAAAAGCACAGCGAACTGCACACGGAGAAGCCCTGATTCCGCACCGTTGGACGCGGGTTCGATTCCCGCCATCTCCACAATTCCCATGTTATGCAGTGCACGCAGTGTCAAAGGGCCCCGTCGCTTTCGAGCGACGGGGCCCTTTGCGTTCCGGGTGTTCCCGGCGTTCCCGCCCTCGCGTCGTCATACGGTTGTGTCTTGTGTGGGACGTGTGACATGTCTATGGTGATCCCGCGCGCCAGGCGGACCCGACCCGTTCGCCATCGCGCACATCAGACTGCGCACGGGGGAACCGCCGCCAGGTCTGCCTCTTCGGACGGGCAGGACAGGTGACCCCTGCCTGCATGTGTTCACGAGGGGGATGTTCTCTTTGTTGTTGCGAAGATCGACAACACGCTTCGCGCGTGTGGTTCCGGTCGTTCTCTCCATAGCCGTCCTGAGCGCGGTCGTCGCCAGGCCAGAGCTCGCCGCCCGGTACGCCGACGACACCGCGCCCGTGGCCGACGCCACCGACAGCTACGACGGATTCGACAGCGCCGCCGCGCAGCAACTGCGCCAGGACCAGTGCCTGATGGCCGACGCGCTGCGGCTCGGTGGCCCGGGCATGTTCACCACCGCGCAGGACGCGCTCAACCAGACCCCGGACAAGCTGCACACGGCGGCGAACCGCGAGTACTGGACCAGCACTCCGCTGGCGACGGCGTTCCAGCAGGACCGAGCCGCCGCCGACAAGGAGGGCACCGCCCTCCACGACCGACTCGACGTGTGGAAGAAGCCGGTGACGGGGTTGCCGACCCCGGGCGGATTCAAGAGCGTCGCGGACTTCCAGGACCCGCCGGGGCTGCCCGGCAGCGCGGAGAAGGACTTCTTCCAACAGACCGGTATCTCCCAGTGGATCTGGGCACAGTTCTGGAAGTCCGAGGACGATCTGTACGAGGATCCGACCCCGGCGGCCGACGCGGCCACGGTGACGGCCGTCAAGAACCTCGGTACCCCGCTCTACGGCACGAGCCCGTCCGGCTCGGATCCGAACTGGAAGCAGGCCTACGAGGAGCACCAGGCCTGGGACAACCTGGTCAACTGGAGCATGGAGCCGACGGGTTCGGACAACGCCCGGCTCTTCCTGGCGTCGGGCGGCTTCCCGCGTACGGCCGCCGAACCGGGCACTGTCGAGTACCGGCTCGCCGTCGAGGACCTGAAGACCCGGTTCGCGGCGTGCGGTTGGCGCGGGCCGGTCGACCCGAACAGGGTGCTCGGCAAGCAGGTCGCCGCTGCGTCGGCCGAGTGGCAGCAGGAGATCGCCGCCCAGGCAGTCCCTCGAAACCAGATCCTGACCGCCAACCGTGACGCGGTGAAGGCGCTCGCGGCCGGCTCGAAGGCGCTCGGCGAGATGCTGGGCCAGTCCTGGATCGCCGATCACCTGACCCGCTGGCAGAGCTACTGGTCCGCCGGTGGTCCCGGCTGGATCGGCACCAGCCCGATGGTCGTCCACGCGAACGGCGCCGCCGACAAGTGCCTCGAGGTCGCGGGCGCGGGCAAGACCAACGGCTCGATCGTGCAGATCTACACCTGCAACGGCGGCGCCGGGCAGAAGTGGCAGATCAGCGGCGACACACTCGTCAACGTCAACTCCGGCAAGTGCCTGGAGGTGAAGGGCGCCGGTACCGCCAACGGGACCGCCGTCCAGATCGGGACGTGCAGCGACAAGAACGCCGCCCAGAAGTGGCAGTACGACACCCACGCCACCACGCGGCTGTTCAACCCGGGCACCGGCAACTGCCTCGACCTCGCGTCGTACGCCAACAGCCGCGACGGCCGGATGTGGGACTGCACGGGCACCGTCCCGCAGAAGTTCGACATCACACCGTCCGGTCACCAGGGCACCGACGACCTGGACTACCCGGCGACGGCCACCTTCACCAAGGTGAAGGCGAGCATCACCGCCGCCCGCGCCGAGTCGACGAAGCAGCTCGCGGTGATCAACGCGCAGGCGGCCGCCGCGAAGAAGTCGGCCGCGGTGACGGACACGGCTCAGCAGGCGGCGTACGCGATCGCCGACCAGGCCGGTGCCCCCAGGGGCCGCGCGCTGCTGGTCGGTCTGCAGAAGGCGCAGGTCACGAAGGCGTCCTCGGCCGCGCTCGACGCGCTGGTGAAGGCCGGTGAGACCGCTGACGCGGCGACCCGTGCCGCCGCCGGCGACAGCGCGACCATCGCGGCCCGCGCGGTGACCCAGACAGCGGCCTCGAAGGCGGCGTTCCGTACGGCCGCCGCGCAGCAGGCCAGGGAGCAGGCGAAGGCCGCGGCCGACGCCGCCGCCGTACAGGCGCAGGCCGCGAAGACGGCCCGGGATCTCGCCAAGACGAAGCTCGTCGAGACGCAGGCGGCGGAGGCGGACGCGAAGGCGGCGGCTGCCGAGGCCCACGCGCAGCGGCTGAACGCGGAGAAGGAGGAGCTGACGGCGAAGGCGGAGAAGGAGACCGCCGCGCAGAAGCAGGCCGAGGCCGCGCAGCACCGGCAGAACGCCGAGGGGTACGCGACCGAGGCCAACAACGCGAAGGGCCGTGCCGAGGCGTCCGAGACGACGGCACGTGAGCGTCGTCAGGACGCGGAGGCGGCGCGGGACAACGCCAAGGGCAAGCGGGACGACGCGTGGGACGCCGAGAGCCGGGCCAACACGGCGCGCGCGAAGGCGGACGCGAAGGAGGCGTACGCCCAGGCGCACGACGCCGACGACCAGGCGACGGCGTCCCGGACGGCGGCCGACGCGGCTGGCGTGGCTGCCACGCAGGCGGAGTCGGCGGCGGCGTCGGCCCGTGGTGAGGCGAACGCGGCGACGCGGGCGGCGGCCGATGCCGACGCGGCGGCGACACGCGCGGAGGCCGCCGCCAAGCGGGCCCGTGCGGCTTCGGACGCGGCGAACGCGGCCAAGCTGCAGGCCGACGCGGCGGTCCGTACGGCGACGGCCTCGGCGGCCGACGCCATCAAGGCCTCGCAGGTCGCCGCCCAGGCGGCCAGTGCGGCGGTCCAGCTGGCCGACGAGGCCGAGAAGCACGCGCTGGAGGCGAAGGCGCACGCCGACGTGGCCAGGGCCGAGGCCGTCAAGGCGGTCGCGGGTGCGGCGGAGGCCGTCGGTCACGCGTACGCCACCGCGCAGGCGGCGGAGGATGCCCGCAACTCGGCGCAGCAGGTGGCCGCGCCGGCGAACGACGCGATCCAGCTCGGTTCGCCGTACGTCACGACGGACTCGGCGGCGGGACTCGCGGTCCTGACCGGTCAGTCGACGAAGACGATCGCCGAGCAGCAGGTGGCGGTCGCCGAGGCGCACGCAGCGAACGCGGCGCAGGTCGCGACGCAGGCGCAGAGCACCGCGAACGCGGCGACGGGCGACGCGAAGGCGGCCCTGGTGCTGGCCGGCGAGGCCGCCGGGTTCGCGGCGCAGGCCCGCAAGTCGGCCAAGGAGGCGCTGGGTTACTCGGCCGAGGCGGCGACGTACGCGGCCGAGGCACAGAAGTCGCTGGCCCGCACCATCGAGTACGACCAGCAGGCGACGCAGGACGCGGCAGCGGCCGACAAGGCGGCGGGCCGGGCCGAGGGCTACGCCAAGGACGCCCGCGCCTCCGCCGACCAGGCGGCCCTGGACGCGGCAGCGGCCCGCCAGGCGGCCTCGGAGGCCGAGCAGGCGGCGAAGGACGCCCGCGCGGCGGCCACCCGGGCGGACGCGGAGGCGACACTCGCGGAGGAGGCGGCGAAGGACGCGCAGAAGTACGCGGACTCGGCGCAGGAGGCGGCCGACCAGTCGGAGCGCAACGACGCGAACAAGCAGGTCTCGACGGGCGCCGGCTCCGGAATCGACGGTGTCTTCTACGTCATCGACAAGATGACCGACGCGGCACCGGCCGAGCAGCTCAACCAGTGCGACTACGTGCCCCAGGGCTGCACGGTGACGTACCAGCTGCACCTCAACCTGACGGTCAGTTACTACTACTGCGCCAACCCCGATGTCCCCGCCACCGAGACGGGCTGTCCCAAGGCGGACTGGGTATTCCTCGACACGAAGTCGTTCGAGAACCAGGACCAGAAGTGGACCCACCACTTCAGCTTCGGGGACATCACCCGGATCGGCTGGCAGGCACTCTTCGGTGAGAAGGCCGGCGCGATCCTGTACGAGATCGTGCTGGGTGACGTCGCCAAGTGCTACCACGGCGACAAGTCCAGCTGTGCCTGGGCTGCCACGCTCGTCATTCCGCAGTCGATGTTCACGAAGCTCGCGGAGGCGGTCAAGCTCGCCGAAGGCGTGGAACTGGCTGTCAAAACCGGTGAGAACGCCGCACAGATACTCGCGGATCTGAAGAAGATCTACGGGGAGACAGGCGCCCTCGATGTCGCCAACGCCACCAGCGCGGCGGGCATGGGGCTGCGTGTCGCGACCGCGGTGGCCGAACGGGCGAAGATCGCCCGGGGTGCCCTTGACGCAAAGCTGCTGGACAAGCTCAAGGACGCCGGCGTCAAGATCGACAGGGCGAACACGATCTGGGTCATCAACTACGCCAAGCCCGGTGTGCCCATCGCCTGGCTCGAGAAGGGCACCGTCAACGCGGGCCTGACCCACATCATGTTCCGGCACGCGGGAGAGTTCGCGAACGCGGGAGTCCGGCTGGAGGACATCCCGACCCTCGTGCAGAAGGCACTGACCGAGGGCACGAGGGTCGGCACCCAGGGAGCCGGCAGGCCGATCCTGGAAGTCACCTTCAACGGCAAGGTCCAGCGCGTGGCCGTTAGCGTGGGCGACAACGGATTCGTGATCGGAGCGAACATCGCATGACCCTCGCAGAACCGCGGCACCTGCTGGTGCAGGCACGGGGCGAACCGTCTCCGCTGTACGAGACGGAAGATCCCTGGGCCTACGACGACCTCGGCGCCTTCACCCGTTCCGTCCCGCTGGACGACGAGCGGCTGCTCCTCCCGGTGGAGCTGACGGAGGCGTTGCGTTCCTGGTCGGCGGCCCGTCCTCCGGAGGGTTTCGCCGCGCGCCCGGACCTGCGCGGGCACGTCAAGCGGGGACTCGCGCTCGCCCAGCGGCTGGCCAAGCAACTCGGGCCGACGTGGTCGGTGCGGTTCTGGGACGAGCAGCACGGTACGGCGAAGTGGCTGTGCTGGGGCTGCGACCGGCTCCACTGGGAGCGTGACAGCCATGGCACGCCTCCGCACCCGGTCGACCTCACGGTCGAGGGTGAGTTCAAGTTCGGTCCGCTGCGCTCGGAGGGGTTCGGGGACTTCTTCCCGGATGATCCGTCCGCAGCGCTTGCCTTGTCCGACGGCCTTGTCACCCACCTGTACGAGTGGGCGCGGTCCATCGACACCACGGTGAACCTCGACTTGCGGGACCGGGTCGAAGGCAAGTACGACGACGCGTGGGAGCGGCTGTTCCGCGAAGGGGCGGAGCTGGCGAGGCGTGTCGCGCACGAGGTGGGCCCGGAGCGGACAGTGACCTACAGGGGCGTGGCCCATGGTGGTCTGGCCGCACTGACGTCGGTCAGCTGGCGAGGGGACCGTCAGGTGTAGCGGCACGTGCTGGCGTGCGTTGGCTGTGGCCGGTGGGGCGGGGAGGAATCATGAACCTCCGCTTCACCGGCCACGCCGTATTCAGCGGGGTGAAGAGGCCTGCCCAGGGGGCGACTTGAGGGCGCCGAGGAAGGGGGCGAAGGCGGCGGGCTGGAAGGTGAGGGTGCGGGCGGTCGGGGCTTTGGAGTCGCGGATGGCTGTGTGGGTGGGGGAGTTGGCTATCTCCACGCACTCGTTGCCGTCGCCCTCGCCCGAGTAGGACGACTTCCGCCAATTGTCCACGGGATGCCTCACAGCTCATTCGCCAGCTTGTGGATGAAGTCACGCGACTGTTCGGGTTCGAGTGCCGCCACCTCCACTGTACGGAAGCCTGTTCGGTAGGTGCTGAGCTGAGCTTCGGAATCGATGAACATCGAGCCATGGGGTGCGTCACGGACGACTGTGTCGAGCTTGGGTACGGGGCCGCCCACGTACGTCATCGTGCTTGAGGCTTTGGCGAAGCCGTCCAGGTCGAAGGGGATGACACGCAAGGTGACGTGATCTGCTTCCGACAGCTCCAGAAGCTTGGCGAGTTGGGACTTCGATCCCGCGCGGTCGCTGACCCTGATTCGAAGCGCGGCCTCATGAATCACCACTTCGTAGGGGATCGCGATCTCCTGGCGCGCCATGCGGTGCCTGATGCGCAACTCAAGCTCATCGTGGGTGAGTTCGGACAGTCTGGACGAGAAGACGGCACGTGCGTACTCCTCAGTCTGCAGTAGGCCCGGCACGTACAGGATTGCCACATGTCGCTGGAACTTGGCGTGGTGCTCCAGCTCGGAGAGGTCCAGGAACGGCGTAGGTAGCAGACCCCGGTACTCCTCCCACCAGCCGCGCGTCCGGCTGGTGGCCATAGCGACCAGGGCCCGGATGAACTCCTCGTCCGTACAGGCGTAGTGGGACGCCAGACGGCGAAGTCGCTCTTCACTCACGCCTGTGAGTCCGGACTCGATGTGACTGATCTGGACGCGACCCGTCCCGAGCAGCGCCGCTGCCTCCGTGGCGCTGAGCCCTGCTGCCTCGCGGAGCCTGCGCAGTTCGGTCGCCAGGCGCAATTGGCGTGCGGTTGGTTCGCGCCTCAGGACCATGGCTTGCTCCTTGGTTCAACACGATTGCTGGTGCGGCTCGTTCGAGGTCAGATTACGCGACCAGCTTGAACTGGATGACATCTTAGGTCTACCGTCGGTGACGCGACGCGCACTCTGCGAAACGCCGGGATCCCCGGAAGCGCACCACTCCGTCCTGCCACGACGGCTGCGGCATGCCACCGCCCGCCCGACCGCGACCCCCATCACCGAACGGGAGTTGACGCATGCCCGCATTCGAGAAGGAAACCGACCCCGAGTCCTGGGAGTACTCCCTCTACATCCCCAACGACCCCCGCGCCGTCACCGTCAGCCGCCGCACCCTCCGTCTGATCCTGACCATGCACGGACTCATCGGCCTCGTCGACACCGCCGAACTCCTCGCCGCCGAGCTGGTCGGCAACGCCGTACGGCATACCAAGGGCCCCGCCGCCCTACGCGTCCGCTGGTCGGCTGGCGTGCTGCGGATCGGGGCCTGGGACGCGGACCCCCGACCGCCGGAGCCGCCACGGGAGTTGGAACAGCTCGTCGAGTCGGAGGACGGGCGCGGGCTCGGGATGGTGCGGGCCTGTGCCGACCTATGGGGGTGGCAACCGCTGAGCCGGTTCGGGAATCGTGGGAAATTCGTGTGGTGCGAGCTGCGGGCCGCCGCGTGATGCGCCCGGACCTGGAAGAGGAAGTCTCCGGTATCGCCACGGGGCTTGTGGCGGCCATGGCTCTGGCGGGTCTTTCGCCCGACAGCGCCATGGCCGAACTCCACCGCCGGCTCAAGGAGATCCTCGAACGGGACGGGTTGCCGCCCGGAGAGATCGCGTATCTGCGGGGAAAGATCGAGAACTGGCCGCCGGGATACGCCGAGCAGTGGGCCATCGGCTACGCGCACGGCCTGGCGGAGGGGAAGGCCAGGACGATTCTGACCGTGCTGGAAGTAAGGCGGCTCCCCGTCTCCGGCGACATCCGCGACCGCGTCACCACCTGCGCCGACCTTGCCCGCCTCGACGACTGGCTCGACCGCGCCGGCACGGCGGAGTGCGTGGCGGACGTGTTCGCCGGGGACCCGGAGGTTGTGCCGGGTGCTGCTCCTGAACAGGGCTGACGGATCGTAGAGTGCCCGGATGAGCATTATCGGAGTCGGGATCGACGTCGCCGAGATCGAGCGGTTTCGGGCCTCGCTTGAGCGGACGCCTGGGCTGGCGCAACGGCTGTTTCTGGAAAGCGAGTTGCTGTTGCCCAGTGGGGAGCGGCGTGGGGTCGCCTCGCTTGCCGCTCGGTTTGCCGCGAAGGAGGCGGTCGCCAAGGCGCTGGGTGCTCCGGCCGGGCTGCTGTGGACGGACGCGGAGGTCTGCGTCGAGGACAGTGGGCGGCCCTGGTTGCGGGTGACGGGGACCGTGGCCGCGCGCGCGGAGGAACTCGGGGTGCGTTCGTGGCATGTGTCGCTCAGTCATGACGCGGGGGTGGCTTCCGCCGTGGTGGTGGCCGAGGGGTAGGCCCACCTTGTAGAGGCAGGGCTCGGCGGGCCGGGTCGTCGGTCGTGCGGGAGACTCGGACCATGCGAACTGCGTACGGCGTGGAGACGGTACGGGCGGCCGAGCATGAGCTGATGGCACGGTTGCCGGAGGGTGCGCTCATGCAGCGCGCGGTGGCCGGACTGGCTGTCGCCTGCGGTCAGTTGATGGGGCGGGTCTACGGCACCCGGGTCGTCCTGCTCGTCGGCAGCGGCGACAACGGCGGCGACGCCCTGTACGCCGGGGCCAGGCTCGCCCGGCGTGGAGCGGGCGTCACGGCGGTGCTGCTCGCCCCGGAGCGCACGCATGCCGGGGGGCTCGCGGCGTTGCGGGCAGCGGGCGGGACGGCGGTTTCCGAGTCTGGTGTTGCCGAGGGTGCGATCCGGCGCGCCGACCTCGTCGTTGACGGCATCGTCGGGATCGGGGGGCGGGGCGGGCTGCGGGGTGATGCCGTGGCGTTGGTGGACGTCGTGCGGGAGGTGGGGGTCGCCGTTGTCGCCGTCGATCTGCCCAGCGGGGTCGACGCCGACAGTGGTGAGGTGTCCGGGGCGGCGGTCCGGGCCGATCTGACCGTGACCTTCGGGACCCACAAGCCGGGGCTGCTCATCGATCCGGCGCGTGAGTACGCCGGGACCGTGCGGCTCGTCGACATCGGGCTCGGGGAGGTCCTTCCCGAGCGGGCCGCGCTGGAGGCGTTGCAACACGCGGACGTCGCCCGGCTGTTGCCGGTGCCCGGTGTCGAGAGCGACAAGTACCGGCGGGGCGTCGTCGGCATCGCGGCCGGCTCGGCGCGGTATCCGGGGGCCGCCGTGCTCGCCGTCGCGGGGGCGCTGCGGGGCGGAGCCGGAGCCGTACGGTACGTGGGGCCGGCCGCCGACGCGGTGATCGCCCGCTTTCCCGAGGTGCTCGTGTCCGACCAGGGGCCGCACAGGGCGGGGCGCGTCCAGGCGTGGGTCGTGGGGCCCGGGGCCGGGGAAGACGCCGCCACGGTCGCGGAGGTGCTGGAGGCGGACGTACCCGTGCTGATCGACGCGGACGGGCTGCGGCTGGCGGACCGGGACGCGGTGCGGGGGCGTACCGCGCCGACGCTGATGACCCCGCACGCCGGGGAGGCCGCCGCGCTGCTCGGCGTGGGGCGCGGAGAGGTGGAGGGAGGCCGGTTGTCGGCCGTGCGTGAGCTTGCCGCCCGGTATGGGGCGACCGTGCTCCTCAAGGGCTCCACCACGTTGATCGCCGATTCGGCGGGGGGTTCGGAGAGGGGTGCTGTGCGGGTGAACTCGACCGGCACCGGGTGGCTTGCCACCGCCGGCAGCGGAGATGTGCTGTCGGGGCTGTGCGGGTCGCTGCTGGCGGCGGGGCTCTCGGCGATGGACGCGGGGAGTGCGGGGGCGTATCTGCACGGGCTGGCCGGGAGGCTGGCGGCCGAGGGGGCGCCGGTGGGGGCGCAGGATGTGGCGGAGGGGGTGCGCAGGGCCTGGCAGGACGTTCGGGACGGGCGGCGGGGTGCTCGGGGCCTCTGAGGCGCACCGGCGGGCCACGTACGGTCGGGTCACGCACCGCCGGGTGACGCACGGTCGGGTGACCCCGCCGCGCGGCTGACCCAGGCGGCGTCAACCCCGCGTTCTCCTGATCGCATGATCAGTACTCGACCGTTCGTGCTCCGAGGGCTCACCGCGCTGCTTGTCGCAGTGGCCGTGCTGCCCGTCGGCCCCGCCGTGGCGGATCCCGTGCCGTCACCCGCCCCCGGCCCCGAGGGCGTCCTCGTCCCCGGCGTACCCCCCGCTCCCTCCCAGCCCTGGACCTTCGACACCCCGGACCAGCTGCTCGCGCCGCGGGTGTACACGCCGACCCGCAAGGAGGACGCCGTCGAGCCGGCCGAGGCCGAGCGGGGGACGTATGACCTCATCGAGTACGTACCCCTCCAGGAAGCCGCCCGGAAAGTGGCCTGCTCCAAGCTGGCCGGGCCCTACCAGCGGCAGGTCGAGTTCTGGCTGAAGCTGAAGGTGGACGGCAAGCAGTCCGCCGCCGACTGTCGGGCCATCCGCGCCTTCCAGCGCAAGTACAAGATCAAGCCGGACAGCGGATTCGCCGGGCCCGTCACCTGGTCGCGTATGCAGCTGCTGTCCGCGCGGAAGAATCCGAACGCGGCTCGAAAATGCCCCGTACGGACCTACCGCGTCGCCTGTGTCGATCTCGGGCGGCAGCTGACCTGGGTGCAGAAGGGGAAGAAGGTCGTCTACGGACCCGTGCCCGTCCGGACCGGGCGGGCCGCCTATCCGACGCGTGGCGGGTGGCACAAGGTGTACTGGAAGCACAAGAACCACCATTCGACGCTCTACGACACCCCTATGCCCTACGCCCAGTTCTTCAGCGGCGGCCAGGCCTTCCACGCCGTCTACGGCAGCATCTACACCACCGTCGGCTCCATGGGCTGCGTCAATATGCGGCTCGCCGACGCCCGTACCCTCTGGGGCGTACTGAAGACCGGCGACCGGGTGTTCGTATGGGGACGACGGGCCGCGGGGTAGCCGCGGGTGTGCTCCGCGGTCCCTCTGAGACACTGGGGGCGCCATGAGTGAGACAGCAGCCCCGCCGCGCGCCGCCCTGCGAGCCCGCGCCGAGATCGACCTGGCCGCCCTGCGGGCCAACGTACGGACCCTGCGTGCCCGCGCGCGCGGGGCGGCCCTGATGGCCGTCGTCAAGTCCGACGCGTACGGCCACGGGGCGCTCCGGTGTGCTCGCGCAGCCGTCGAGGCGGGTGCCGAGTGGCTCGGCACCGCCACCCCGGAGGAGGCCCTCGCCCTGCGGCGGCCGGACTCCGGGATTCCCCGCCATGTCCGGGTCATGTGCTGGCTCTGGACGCCGGGCGGGCCGTGGCAGGAGGCCGTCGAGGCCGACATCGACGTGTCCGTGGGCGGGATGTGGGCCCTGCGCGAGGTGGTCGAGGCCGCTGCCGCCGCCCGGCGGCCCGCCCGTGTCCAGCTGAAGGCCGACACCGGGCTCGGCCGCGGCGGCTGTCAGCCGGGGGACGACTGGTGCGCGCTCGTCGCCGCCGCGCTGCGCGCCGAGCGGGACGGGCTGATCCGCGTCACCGGGCTCTGGTCCCACCTCGCCTGCGCCGACGAACCCGAACACCCCTCCATCGACGCCCAGCTCACCTGCTTCCACGACATGGTCGCGTACGCCGAACGGCACGGACTGCGGCCCGAGGTGCGGCATCTCGCCAACTCGCCCGCCGTGCTCAGCCGTCCGGACACGCACTTCGACCTCGTGCGGGCGGGGATCGCCGTGTACGGCATCTCGCCCAGCCCGGAGATCGGCACCTCCGCCGACCTCGGCCTTCGCCCGGTGATGACGCTGGGCGCCTCACTCGCGCTGGTCAAGCACGTACCGGGCGGCCACGGCGTCAGTTACGGGCACCACTACGTCACCCCCGGCGCCACCACCCTCGGCCTCGTCCCCGTCGGCTACGCGGACGGCATCCCGCGCCACGCCTCCGGCACCGGCCCCGTCCTGATCGGCGGCAAGTGGCGGACCGTGGCCGGGCGGGTCGCCATGGACCAGTTCGTCGTCGACCTGGGGGGCGACGAGCCCGAGGCGGGCGCGGAGGTCCTGCTCTTCGGACCAGGTGACCGGGGTGAGCCCACCGCCGAGGACTGGGCACAGGCGGCCGGGACGATCGCGTACGAAATCGTCACCCGCATCGGAACCCGGGTGCCACGCGTGTACGTGAATGAGTAACAAGAGGGTGGTCGGGGGTAGTCGCCGGTAGGGCTCTTGGGCCCGGAGGCACGAGTAACCCCGGCACCACCGGCACCACTCCGCCTCCCCCTTACCCCGTAAGTCCCACCCCGTCAGTCTTACCCGTCAGTTCAGTGGATCTCCAGCGAGGAGCGGTACGTGAGCGAGAGCAGTGCGGAGGTCGTCGCGAGCGCCGCCACCGCGGCCGTGGCCTCTGCCGCGCAGGTGACGAGCGGGGGCTGGCGCCGGGCGACCGGCATCGCGGGCGTCGCCATAGGGGTGGTCGCCGCCGGCGCCGCCGCGGGTGTCGCCGTCGAGCGGCTCACCGTGGGGCGCGGTATGCGCGAGAGGGCGCGGCTCGTGCTCGACTCGGCGGGCCCTTACGGCGCGCTGCGCGGCACCCCGGGCAAGGCGTACGCCGAAGACGGCACCGAGTTGTACTACGAGGTCGACGACGTCGACCCGGCGGCCGCGTCCGCCCTCACCCCGCGTCGGCGGCGGCTCTTCGGGCGCAAGGCCCCGGCCCCCGTCACCGTCGTCTTCAGCCACGGCTACTGCCTCAACCAGGACTCCTGGCACTTCCAGCGGACCGCCCTGCGCGGTGTCGTGCGCACCGTGTACTGGGACCAGCGCAGCCATGGGCGGTCCGGACGCGGGGTCGCTCAGCTGGGCGACGGGACGCCCGTCTCCATCGACCAGCTCGGGCAGGACCTGAAAGCCGTCCTCGACGCCGCCGTGCCCGAGGGGCCGATCGTGCTCGTCGGGCACTCCATGGGCGGGATGACCGTCATGGCCTTCGCCGACGAGTACCCGGACGTCGTACGGGAGCGGGTCGTCGGGATCGCCTTCGTGGGTACGTCGTCGGGGCGGCTCGGCGAGGTCAACTTCGGGCTGCCCGTGGCGGGCGTGAACGCCGTCCGGCGGGTGCTGCCCGGTGTGCTGAAGGCGCTGGGGCAGCAGGCCGAGTGGGTGGAGCGGGGGCGGCGGGCCACCGCCGATCTCTTCACCGGCATCATCAAGCGGTACTCGTTCGCGTCGCGGGACGTCGATCCCGCCGTCGCCCGGTTCGCCGAGCGGATGATCGAGGGCACGCCCATCGATGTCGTCGCCGAGTTCTACCCGGCCTTCACCGAGCACGACAAGACCGAGGCCCTCGCCCACTTCAGGGACCTGCCCGTACTGGTGCTGGCCGGGGTCGGGGACCTCGTCACGCCGAGCGAGCACAGCGAGGCCATCGCCGACCTGCTGCCGGACGCCGAGCTGGTCCTCGTGCCGGACGCCGGTCACCTGGTGATGCTGGAGCACCCGGAGGTGGTCACCGACCGGCTCGCCGACCTGCTCACCCGCGCGGGCGCCGTGCCCGCAGGGGCTACGGTTTCCGGTTATGGAAGCACCAGCAGCAGCGCACGACGGCCCGGCTGAGTCCCCCGCGTGCCCCACGTCCTCCCTGTCGTCCGAGCTCACCGTCAACTCACCCGACGAGATGCGGGAGTTGGGCCGCAGGCTCGCCAAGATGCTTCGGGCCGGCGACCTCGTCATGCTCACCGGTGAGCTGGGCGCGGGCAAGACGACGCTGACGCGCGGACTCGGCGAGGGGCTCGGGGTCCGGGGCGCGGTCACCTCGCCCACCTTCGTGATCGCCCGCGTCCACCCCTCCCTGGGCGAGGGGCCGCCGCTCGTCCACGTGGACGCGTACCGGCTGGCCGGCGGTCTCGACGACATGGAGGACCTCGACCTCGACGTCTCGCTGCCCGAGTCCGTCATCGTCGTGGAGTGGGGCGAGGGCAAGGTCGAGGAGCTGACCGACGACCGGCTGCATCTCCTCATCCACCGGGCTGTCGGAGACACCACGGACGAGGTGCGGCACGTCACCCTCACGGGGGTGGGGGAGCGGTGGGCGACGGTTGACCTGAGTGCCGTGTGAACGTTCGCGTGAATGTTCCGACAATCCGTCGGCAAGATGTTGCGTCGGGTGTGGCGCCCGTGGTCACATGGTATCCAGCTCGTAGTTAGGTTTACCTAACTACGTCCGCCCCCGGACCTCAGGAGGCGTCCATGTCGGCTACCGGGAACACGAGCGCGAGCATGAGCACGAACGCGCCCGAGCCGAAGCGGAACGCGGTCCCCGGGGTGTCCATGCGCGATCTGCTGGCGTCCTGTGCCGCCGCCCGCGCGATCTCGACACCGCCGCGCCCGCCCGAGGTGTCCCTCCGGCGGCAGCCGGAAGCCGCCTAGCCCGTTCAGTCGCCTGACCCGTTCAGCGGATCACGACGACCTTCTCGCCGATCATCGCGAACTCCCACATCGCGTCCCCGTCCGACCGGGTCTCCCGGATGCCCCCCGTGCGCATCTCCGGGTCGACCTCCGGAGCCGGACCGTCCAGCGCGGCGCTGAAGCCGATGGCCACGCCGTCCACGCCCGTGAACCGCACGACGTGCTCGATGGGGGTGCCGTCGGTCCCCGTGATCGAGTTCGAGCGGGAGGTGACCAGGTAGCTGCCCGGTGCCGGATCGACATTGCCGGGCGTGACGGTGAACGAGCGGCGCGCCCTGCCGTCCGTGCCGACCAGCCAGACCCGGTCGTCCTCCAGGGAGTACACGACCCGCCTGCCCGCACCGGAACCGGTCGGCAGCGCCCCCGGGTGCCGGGTGTCCCGGGGGGCCTTCGAGGTGGTCACCGGCGTCGAGGAGGACACGCGCTCGGCGCCCGGACGCAGGGGGACGTTCGCCGAGGCCTGGTAGGCGAGGAAGCCGACCCCGGCGAGAGCCGCCATGGTGAGCCCGGCCACGAATCCCGAGCTGCTCCTGGTCACCAGCGCCCACCTCTTCGTCTCGTACGTCCCGTTTTGCGGTGACGGTAGCAGCAGTCGTACCGCCGACCGGAGCGGCCGTACGGGGGGCGCGGGCGCCGTAGGCTGTTCGCGTGCTCTTGCTCGCTCTGGATACCGCCACTCCGGCCGTCACGGTCGCCCTGCACGACGGGACGGCCGTCGTCGCCGCGTCGAGCCAGGTCGACGCGCGCCGGCACGGGGAACTGCTGCTGCCCGCCGTCGACCGGATCCTCGCCGAGGCGGGCACGGGCCTCGACGCCGTCACCGGCGTCGTCGTCGGCATCGGCCCCGGCCCCTACACCGGGCTGCGCGTCGGCCTGATGACCGCTGACACCTTCGGACTGGCGCTCGGCGTCCCCGTCCACGGCGTCTGCACACTGGACGGCCTCGCGTACGCCGCCGACGTCCCGGAGGGCAGCCCCTTCGTCGTGGCGACCGACGCCCGCCGCAAGGAGGTCTACTGGGCGCGCTACAGCGACTCCCGTACGAGGGTGACCGAGCCGTCCGTCGACCGGCCGGCGGACATCGCCGACCAGGTCGCGGGCCTGCCTGCCGTCGGCGCGGGTGCCCTGCTCTACCCGGACACCTTCCCGAGCGCGCACGGGCCCGAGCACGTCTCCGCCGCGGCCCTCGCCTCGCTGGCCGCCGAACGGCTGGCGGCGGGCGTCGAACTGCCCGAACCCCGGCCCCTCTACCTGCGCCGCCCGGACGCCCAGGTCCCCAAGAACTACAAGGTGGTCACCCCCAAGTGACGACTGCCGTGCTGCGCGAGATGCGCTGGTGGGACATCGAGCCCGTGCTGGAGCTGGAGAAGGACCTCTTCCCCGAGGACGCCTGGTCCCGGGGCATGTTCTGGTCGGACCTGGCCCACGCGCGGGGACCGGACGCGACCCGGCGGTACTTCGTCGCGGAGGAAGCCGAGGACGCCGAGGGTGCCCAGGGGGGCGGCAGGCGGATCATCGGATACGCGGGGCTCGCCACAGCCGGTACCGAGTCCGACAGTGGCTCCGCCACGGGGGCCGACGTCCAGACGATCGCCGTAGCCCGCGAGCACTGGGGCACCGGCCTCGGCGCCCTGCTGCTGACCGAACTGCTGCGGGCGGCCACCGCGTTCGAGTGCGCCGAGGTGATGCTGGAGTGCCGGGTGGACAACGTGCGCGCCCAGAAGCTGTACGAGAGGTTCGGCTTCGAGCCCATCGGTTTCCGGCGCGGCTACTACCAGCCGGGGAACGTCGACGCCCTGGTGATGCGGCTGCGTGATCCGTCGGCATCAGTACCTTCCGCACCCGTACAAGGAACCGAAAGTAATGGCTGACTCCAATGGCTGACTCCAAGGACGTGCCGCTCGTCCTCGGCATCGAGACCTCCTGCGACGAGACCGGCGTCGGTGTCGTGCGGGGGACCACGCTCCTCGCGGACGCCATCGCGTCCAGCGTCGACGAGCACGCCCGGTTCGGGGGTGTCGTGCCCGAGGTGGCGTCCCGCGCGCACCTCGAAGCCATGGTGCCCACCATCGAGCGGGCGCTGAAGGAAGCGGGGGTGAGCGCGAAGGACCTCGACGGCATCGCCGTCACCGCCGGACCCGGGCTCGCCGGCGCGCTGCTGGTCGGGGTCTCGGCGGCGAAGGCGTACGCCTACGCGCTGGGCAAGCCGCTGTACGGCGTGAACCATCTCGCCTCCCACATCTGCGTCGACCAGCTGGAGCATGGCCCGCTGCCGGAGCCGACGATGGCCCTGCTGGTCAGCGGGGGCCACTCCTCCCTGCTGCTGTCCGCCGACATCACCTCGGACGTACGTCCGCTGGGCGCGACCATCGACGACGCGGCCGGCGAGGCCTTCGACAAGATCGCGCGGGTGCTGAACCTGGGCTTCCCCGGCGGCCCGGTCATCGACCGGTACGCGCGCGAGGGCGACCCGAAGGCCATCGCGTTCCCGCGCGGGCTGACCGGGCCGCGCGATCCGGCGTACGACTTCTCCTTCTCCGGGCTCAAGACGTCCGTGGCCCGCTGGATCGAGGCGAAGCGGGCGGCGGGGGAGGAGGTGCCGGTGCGTGACGTGTCGGCCTCCTTCCAGGAGGCGGTGGTGGACGTACTGACCCGGAAGGCGGTGCGGGCCTGCAAGGACGAGGGCGTCGACCACCTGATGATCGGCGGAGGCGTGGCCGCCAACTCGCGGCTGCGGGCGCTCGCCCAGGAGCGTTGCGAGGCGGCCGGTATCCGGCTCCGGGTGCCCCGGCCCAAGCTGTGCACGGACAACGGCGCGATGGTGGCCGCGCTGGGCGCCGAGATGGTCGCCCGCAACCGGGCCCCCTCCGACTGGGACCTGTCCGCGGACTCGTCGCTGCCGGTGACCGACCCGCACGTGCCCGGCCATTCGCATGCGGTGGGCGAGGGGAACCTGTACGCATGACCGTCGCGTTGATGTGGGAGGCGAAGGCCGTCGAGGGCGGCGGGGACGAACTCCTCGCCTGGGCCCGGGTGCAGACGCTGTCGGCCGAACCCCTGCGCCGCGAGACACTCCGGGCTCCGGGTGACCGCGTCCTCGTCATCACGTGGTGGGACGCGGAGTACGAGGCCGAACTGCCCGAACTTCCTGAGCCGGGGGCGGAGTTGGTGGCGCGAGCGGTGCACCGGTGGCGGTTCGAGGTCGTGGGCGAGTGATGTGATGTCCCCATCTCCAGTCAAGGCGGGGGCCGAGCATGGGGGCAGAACAAGGGGCAGAGCCTGTGGAAGTCGTCAAGTACGTGGCGGGGTTCGCCATCGCCCTGGGACTCGTCGGGCAGGGGGTTGTCCGGCTTTCGCGGCCCGGAACCCCGCAAGGGCCGCCGGAGGGCCGGGGCCGGACGGGCGCGTGGTCGGACATTCTGTTCGGCGTCGGGCTCGCCCTCGGTACCGCGTCGCGCATGCCGCACGGACACCGCCTCGTGTGGGACGACGTGCTTCTCGGACCGGCCACCGCGTGCATACTCGTCGGGCTCCTGCTGTACGTGTGGCCACGGCGGACGAGCCGGTGACCGGCCGGCTGTCGACCCTCGCCGCGCTGACCCCCGTCTACAACAGCGGTGCCCCGGTGTGGATCTGGCCGCTGTCCCTGGTGGCCTGCCTCCTCATGGCCGGGCAGACGCTGGGCGCGATGCGGCGTCGGGTGTCCGGAGCGCCGTGATCGCCACTGTCGTGTAGTGGACGGCGAAATCGCCGCCCAGCGCGTCGAGTGCGGCGCCGGTCGTGGTCAGGAGCTCCGTCAGCCGGGCGGGTGGTAGCTGGGCGGTGCGGCCGTGGGTGGGGAGCAGGTCCAGCCACTCGTCGCGGGTGTACGTGTGCTCCCACTCGTACCGCCACTCCTCGGGCTCGCCGAACGCGTCGCCCGCCCGGCGTATCCCGTCGGTCGCCTCGGCGAACTGGGGCGCGTACGAGTCGAGGGCGGGCTTCCCCCAGAGGTTGGGGGTGTCCGGGAGGACCCGGTCGTGGACCTCGGCGAAGGCGTCGGTGACGGCGGCCGAGGGCTGGAACACGTTCCAGAACAGGGCGAGTCGACCCCCGGGCCGCAGCACCTGAGCGGCCTTCGCGGCGCCGGCGACCGCGTCCACCCAGTGCCAGGCCTGCGCGGAGACCACCGCGTCGAAGGCCCGCCCGGCGGGGTCCCACTCCTCGAACGACGCCACCTCCGCCTCGACCCCGCTCCGCCGAGCCAATTCGGCCATCCGCGCGTCGACCTCCACCCCGAGCACCCGGCACCCCGCTGCCTGAAACTGACGGGCGACGATGCCCGTACCGGACCCGACGTCCAGGATGTCCGGGATCTCCGGGCCGGGGGTCGTGGTGGCGATGCGGTGCACCAGGGCGTCGGGGTAGCGGGGGCGGGCCCGGTCGTAGCGGTCGGCCTCGGCGCCGAACGACCTTGCTGTCGGCTGGAGTTGGCGAGGGCCGGGGGCGGGGGAGCGGGTCGGCTCCGGAGTGGGCGTGGGCATGTGATCACCCTAGGGCGTGCTCGACCGCAGGTCGCGGGGGGAGGTGAAGCGGCGGGCCGGGTGACGCCGGAGCCGTCTCCACAGCAGACCCACCAGGTTGACATGACTCGTTCACGCAATGTCCACATATGACGCGTGTGGACGACAGGATCCGGCCATTGACTCTCCCCGCGCGGTGCCCTCCGGTACGGCGCGGGGAGAGTCGTTTCCGTTTCTTGAGGGGCGTACGTGGTGTCCACGCAGGAGGATTCCGGCAGACCGGAGTCCGACAGACCCGTGCCTCGACGGCTGTACGCCGCCAGGGGGTTGGGCGACCGGGTCTTCCGGGTTCAGTTGACGGCCACCGGGGTCGTGGTCCTCGCCATCATGGCGGCCGTCGGGCTGTTCCTGTTGCTGCGGGCGGGGCAGGCCCTGCATGCCCAAGGGCTGAAATTCCTCACAACTGCCGCCTGGCAGCCGGACGTTCACAACTTCGGCATCGCGGCCGTACTCACCGGCACCCTGCTGATCGCCCTCGTCGCGGTGGCCATATCGGTACCGCTGGCCGTGGGCACGGCCCTGTTCATCTCCGACGTCGCCCCGCGCGGGCTGCGCCGCACCCTCGTGAGCATGGTCGACCTGATGGCGGCCGTACCGTCGGTGGTCTACGGGCTGTGGGGGCTGTTCTTTCTCCAGCAGCATGTGATCGGGCTGTCGCGCTGGCTGTCCGACTGGCTCGGCTGGATACCGCTGTTCAGGGTGGACGGCACCCAGCCGGGCGATCCGCTCGCCTCCGACAGCGTGTACACGGCGTCCACCTTCGTCGCCGGGATCGTCGTCGCGCTCATGGTCGCGCCGATCCAGTGCTCGGTGATGCGCGAGGTCTTCTCCCAGGCCCCGGCGGGCGAGCGGGAGGGCGCCTACGCGCTCGGCGCCACCCGGTGGGGAATGATCCGCTCGGTCGTCCTGCCGTACGGCAAGGGCGGCATCATCGGCGGCACGATGCTGGGGCTCGGCCGGGCGCTCGGCGAGACCATCGCGGTCTACCTGATCATCTCGCCGGTCTTCACCATCCAGCCGCACATCCTGCAGACCGGCGCGAACTCGGTCTCCTCACTGATCGCCCTGCACTACGGAGACTCCTCCGAGTTCGGGATGTCGGCGCTGATGGCGGCGGGCCTGGCGCTGTTCCTGCTCACCCTGGCGGTCAACTTCACCGCCTCCTCCGTCGCGGCCCGCTCCCGCTCCGGCGCCCAGAGCGAGGCCTGAGATGACTGTCGTGGCCGAAGTGACCGACGTAGCGGAAGAGACTCCCGGCGGGGGTGCCGCGCATGGGGTGCCCGTCGCGGCGGAATCCGCTTCTCCTCCCGAGAAACCACGCCGTATCGGCGGTGTCAGCCGCTCCGCCGTGCTGTCCCTGACCGGCGCCGCCGCCTCCGCGCTGTGCGTCACCACCCTGCTGTTCGGTGAACTTGCCCCGTTCTCCGGCACGTTGGGCTTCGCCGTCACCGCCTACCTCGTCTTCCTCGCCCTCTACGCGGTGCTGACCGGGTTCGAGGAGGACGGGCAGGCCGTACGGGACCGGGTGATGACGGTCGTGCTGTGGACGGCGGCCGGCCTGCTGTTCTCCGCCCTCGCCCTCGTCGTCGGCTTCACCGCCTGGCGCGGCAAGGAGGCCCTGCCGCACGGCAACTTCTTCACCCAGGACATGCAGGCGGCGGGCCCGCTCGACCCGCTGACGAACGGCGGCATCGCCCACGCGATGGTCGGCACGCTGATCATGATGGCCATCGCGCTGACGATCAGCGTCCCCCTCGGACTGGCCTGCGCCGTCTACCTCAACCAGATCCCCGGGCGCTTCTCCCGGTTCGTGCGCACCATCGTCGAGGCGATGACCGCGCTGCCGTCGATCGTGGCCGGCCTGATGGTGTACGCCGTCTGGATCCTCGGCCTCGGGATGCCCAAGTCGGGCCTCGCGGCCGGGTTCGCGATCAGCGTGATGATGCTGCCGATCGTGATCCGGGCCTCGGACGTGGTGCTGCGGCTCGTACCGGGCACCCTCACCGAGGCGGCGGAGGCGCTCGGCGCGCCGCGCTGGCGCACGGTGTGGCACGTCGTCCTGCCCACCGCCCGCTCCGGACTCGCCACCGCCGTCATCCTCGGCACCGCGCGCGGCATCGGCGAGACCTCGCCCGTGCTGCTGACCGCCGGCTTCACGGCGGCGCTCAACGCCGACCCGACCGCTGGGCCGATGGTGTCCCTGCCGCTGGCCGTCTTCAACTTCGTCAAGTCACCGCAGCCCGAGATGATCGCCCGTGGTTTCGGCGCGGCGGCCGTGCTCATGACCATGGTGCTGGTGCTGTTCGTGATCGCCCGGGTGATCGGCGGACGCGGCCCCGGCCATCAGACCCGCCGCCAGGCCCGCCGTACCGCCCGCGCCTCCCGCCGTGACGTCACCCGCTTCGACGAACTGCACACGCCTGTGTCTGTCGCAGGGCTGTCTCTGTTCGACGACGTCCCACAGCCGCCCGACACCGCCGCATCCGCTCCCGTGTCCGCACCCGTGCCCGCCCCCGCCCCCGGAGAGAACGACTGATGCGCAGCCACCTCACCACCGCCCTCCGGCGCCTGCGCGCGTCGGCGGCGCTCGCCGCCCTGCTCGGCGTGGTCGCCGCGCTGCTGGCCGGGCCGCTCGCCGCGCCCGCCGCCGCCGAGAGCTACACCCCGGTCGCCGGGGCCGGTTCGACCTGGGCGGAGAACGCCATCGAACAGTGGCGCAAGGCCGTCAACCAGTACGGCATGCGGATCAGTTACGCGGGTAGCGGCTCCTCCGACGGCCGCCGCCAGTTCCTCAGCGGCACGGTGGACTTCGCGGTCTCGGACATCCCGTTCCAGACCAACCCGACCGACGGCTCGGCCGCCGAACGCCCGTCCGCCGGCAGCTACGCCTACATGCCGATCGTGGCGGGCGGCACCTCCTTCATGTACCACCTCACGGTCAACGGCAGGAAGGTCACCAACCTCCGCCTCTCCGGAGACGTGGTCACCAAGATCTTCACCGGCGTCGTGAAGTACTGGGACGACCCGGTCGTCAAGGCCGACAACCCGGGGCTCCAGCTGCCGCACCGAGCCGTCGTCCCGGTCGTCCGGTCCGACGGCTCGGGCTCCACCGCCCAGTTCACGATGTGGATGGCCAACCAGCACGCGTCGCTGTGGAAGGCGTACTGCGCCCGCGTCGGCCGCTCTGGCGCCTGCGGGCAGACCTCGTACTACCCGACCGTCTCCGGCATGATCGCCCAGTCCGGCGACCCGGGCGTGGCGGGATACGTCGCCCAGAACTACGGCGAGGGAGCGATCGGGTACGTCAACTACTCGTACGCCATCAACGAGGGCTATCCGGTCGCCAAGGTCCTCAACCACGCGGGCTACTACACCGAGCCGACCCCGAAGAACGTCGCCGTCTCGCTGCTCAAGGCGAAGATCAACACCAACAAGGCCTCCGCCGACTACCTCACCCAGAAGCTCGAAGGCGTCTACAACGACACCGACAAGCGCAACTACCCGCTGTCCAGCTACTCGTACATGATCCTGCCGCTGAAGGTGCAGGGCACGTTCACCAAGGACAAGGGCAAGACGCTCGGCGCGTTCTCCTACTACTTCATGTGCCAGGGACAGCAGCAGGCGCCCCAGCTCGGCTACTCGCCACTGCCGATCAACCTGGTGCAGGCGGGCTTCGACCAGATCCGCCGGATCCCCGGTGTGAAGACGCAGAACATCAACATCAAGGGCTGCAACAACCCCACCTTCAGCGCCGACGGCCGCAACAGGCTCGCCGAGACCGCCCCCTACCCGGCCGCCTGCGACAAGAAGGGCGCCGCGCCCTGCACCACGGGCAGCGGCGGCGCCAAGCCGGCTGCCGGGGCGGGTGGTTCGGGCGGTTCGGGCAGCTCCGGCGGTACGACGTCCGGGGGCACGACCGGCGGTACGGCGACCGGGGGCACCGCGTCCGGGGGCGCGACCGGCGGCGGTTCGGCGGCCGGCGGAAGCGCGGCCGGGGGCGCCGCGGCGAGCGGGGGCGGCGACGGGAAGCCCGCCGTCGACCCCGACACCGGGCAGGCCCTGTCCTCGTCCTCGGGCGGCAACTCCGCCACCGGCTCGGGCGGCGGCACCGCCGTCGACGGCACGATCGCCCTGGCCCAGCCGGTCGCGGTGGCCGGACGCGGCGGCTGGACCAGCACCCAGACCCTGATGCTGCTCGCGGTGCTGCTCATCCTCGGGCTCGTCCTGCTGCCGTCGGCCGTGGCCCGCGCGCTCGGCGCCCGCACCCCGGGCGACAACTCCCGTACGGACGCCGCCCACACGACGGACGGGGACTCCCGATGACCACCAACCCGAAGGCGAACGGCCTGACGGCGAACAGCCTGAAGGCGAACCACCCGCAGGCGAGGAGTCCGAAGGCGAACGGCCGAATACGCCGGCTGCTGGTGCGCCTCGTCGCCGGGGCGGCCGTCGGTGCCCTCGCCGGGATGGCCGTCGCCCAGACCGCCCCGCCCGCGACCGCCGACACGGGCAGCGGCTCGGCGGTCACCGTCTCCGGGCGCGGTGAGTTCAAGGACATGAAGTTCACCGTCAGCCAGACCGAGCACCTCACCAGCCAGGCGGTCACCGTCTCCTGGACCGGCGGCGCCCCGACCACCCTCGCGGGCACCCTGTTCAACACCGACTTCGTACAGATCATGCAGTGCTGGGGAGACGACGACGGCACCGTCCCCGCCAACCCCGGCCCCTCGCGCACCCAGTGCCAGTACGGCGCGTCCCCGACCACCGACCGGGGCAGCTGGCCCGGCAACGAGTACGACGACACCCGCAAGGTCTTCTACAGCGCCGACCCCACCAACTACGGCCAGGACGACCGCTTCGGTGCCGGAAACGTCTCCGGGCTCGGCGAGGTCCCCTTCAAGGCCGTCGACGGCACGCTGATCACCTCCGGCACCCAGAACAACGCCCTGTTCAACCGCAACACCACCAACGAGGTCGACTTCGCCCGCACCGGCGCCGACGGCACCGGCCGGGAGTACGTCGAGGTGCAGACCGCCAACGAGGCCCCGCACCTGGGCTGCGGCACCCCCGTACGGCAGAACGGGGTCGTCAGGCCCCGCTCCTGCTGGCTGGTCATCGTCCCGCAGGGCCATCTCGACCTGGACGGCAAGCCCTACGCCGACACCAGCCAGGTCAACGCCGGTTCCCCGGTGTCCGCGACCAACTGGAAGAACCGCGTCGCCGTCCGGCTCGGCTTCAACACGGTCGGTGCCAACTGCGCGCTGGGCTCCGACGAGCGCGCGACCAGCGGCAGCGAACTCGCCGCCGACGCCGTATCCAGCTGGCAGACCGCGCTCTGCCCGAGCGGCCGGGTGTACGGCTACACGGAGCTCGGCGAGCCCGACACCCGCTCCCGCCTCATCGCCGACGGCACCTCCGGCCTGGCGTTCACCACCCGGGCCCTCGGCGCCGACCCGGGCACGACCGCCCCGGCGGACCCGACCGTCTACGCGCCGACCGTGCTCTCGGGCACCGTCATCGGCTTCACCGTCGAACGCAGACCCAAGGCCGGCGCCTCCGAGGAGGTCCGCAGACTCGCCGGTACCAAGGTGGAGTCCCTCGACCTGACACCCCGGCTGGTCGCCAAGCTGCTCACCGAGTCCTACCGCAACTCCCCCTGGGGGTCGGTCGTCGGCTCCACCGCGGCGAAGGGCTACGGCTGGGCGAAGAACAACCCGGCCGGCCTGGCCAGCGACCCCGAGTTCATCGCGCTCAACCCGGAGTTCGCCGAACTGTCGGTCCCCGAGACCCCGGCCACCGACACCGACCTGCTCACCGCGCTGGGCCACAGCGACTCGGCGCGCGCGGTCTGGCAGTGGATCGTCTCCGACAAGGAGGCCCGCAACTTCCTCGCGGGTGTCTCCGACGACTGGGGAATGCGGGTCAACCCGTACTTCAGCACCAACACGGACGTGAACCCCACCGGGTTCGCCTTCGACCCGGCCGACACCGACACCTACCCCAAGAGCGACCCCTGGTGCACGGTCCCGCCCGGGACCGGCGCCACCGCACCCCAGTGCATGATCGACTTCCACCCGTACGTCTCGGACATGCACGCCGGCGCCCTGCACACCCGGCGCGCCGACAGCCTGTGGAAGGCGATCTGGGACCCGCTGGCCAGCCCGCCCTCGTACAAGACGCCCGGCCCGCAGACCGTCGGCTCCCGGTTCGTGATCACGGTGACCGACGCGGCCTCCGCCGCCCGGTACGGCCTCCAGACCGCGCGTCTGCGCAACGCCGCCGGCACGTTCACCGCGCCCACCACCGCGTCCCTCACCGCCGCCGCGGCGAGCGCCTCCGGTGCGCACGCCCCCGAGATCAGCCCGGCCAAGGCCACCGCGAAGGGCGCGTACCCGCTCGCCCAGCTCGTCTACGCGGCCGTACGCCCTGCGAAGCTCGGCCCCGCCGCCCGCAAGGACTACGCGGCGCTGCTGACGTACGCCGCAGGCAAGGGCCAGATCAGCGGCGCCGACCCCGGCCGTCTCCCGGGCGGCTACGCCCCGCTGCCGAAGTCCCTGCGGGACAAGGCGGTCCAGGCCGCCGCCGCCCTCGCCCACTACACCGGCCCGTCCACCGACCCGGGCGGCTCCGCCTCCTCCGGCGGAGCGAGCGGCGGGACCGGCGGAACCGGCGGCAGCGTGTCGGGCGGTGACTCCGGCACCTCCGGCGGCCTGGGCGGTACGGGCGGTACGCAGGGCGGTGCCGCGACCGACGGCGGTACGACCGGTGGCGGGGCGTCCGGCGGTGGCGCGAGCCCCTCGCCCAGCGACCGGCCCTCGTACGGCGGCGGTCAGGCCGTCCAGACCACCGCCGCCGGCACCACACCCGCCGACCCGGCCAACTCCCTGCGCTACGCCGTCCCGGTGGGCGCCGCGCTCGGCGCCGCGGCCGGTATCGGAGCGCCCTTCGCGGGCGGCGGCAGGCTGCGGCTGCCGCTCCGGGTCCCCCTTCCCGGCGGTCGCACCGTGACCGTCATCCCCGAACTCACCCTGCCGGAGCGGCTGCGAAAGCTGCTGCCACCCGGCCGGGGCTGAGCCCCGGAGCCCACGGCCACCCGGCCGGGGCTCCCCACAGACGGCCGCCCGCCCCGAAAGTCAGTCGGGGCGGACGGCCCGTACCACCCTGCCAGATCTGCCACACCCATCGGTTCCACCCGACGCACCCGACGCACAACAGGAGAACCCCGATGCGCAGAACGCGCCTCACCGCGGCCATGGTCGCCGCCGCCGTGGTGTCCGGCACGCTGGCTCTCGCGAGCCCGGCATCCGCCGACCCCACCCCCGCCGGAACGTTCCGCCAGCTCGTGGGCGTGGGCTCCGACACCACCCAGGACGTCCTGAACGCCCTCGCCGGTGACACCGTCAACGACACCAGCTACGCCGCTTCCGCCGTGAAGTCGACGGCCGGCGCGGGCCTCGCCTCGTACGACGCGATCGGCTCCGCCACCATCCAGACCCGCTCGGGCGGTACGACGTTCAACCGGCCCAACGGCTCCGGCCCCGGCCGGACCGCGCTCAGCATGTCGCTGACGGGTGACCTGTTCCCCAACGGCCAGGGCGTCGCCATCAAGGGCCAGGTCGACTTCGCCCGCTCCTCGGGCGGCCCGAGCGTCTCCGGCACCGCGCTCACCTACATCCCGTTCGCCCGGGACGCGGTCGGCGTCGCGGTGCGCGGCACCGGCCTCGACAGCCTGACCGTCGACCAGCTGCACGACGTCTACGCGGCTGGCAGCGACCACAAGGTCAACGGCCAGACCGTGCACCCGGTCCTCCCGCAGAGCGGCTCCGGCACCCGCAAGTTCTTCCTCGGGGCGATCGGCCTCAACGAGAACACGGTCGACCCGAGCATCGCGACCACTCAGGAGAACCAGGCCGACACCGCGCTGACCGCGGACGGCACGCTCGTCCCGTTCTCCGTGGGCAGCTGGATCGCGCAGAACAACAACATCGCCCCCGACCACAGCAAGGCCGCGGTCGCCGCCGGCGCGCACCTGGCGAGCGTCACGCTGCCCGGCGACACCGGCGCCACCAGCCCGGTCACCACGGTCAACGGCAAGCTCTCCCCGGTCGGCGGCTACTACGAGAACGCCACCTTCGGCCGCGACGTCTACAACGTCGTCCCGACCCGGGCGATCGACCCGAGCAGCGTCTTCTTCGACAAGGACCTCTACGACGTCTTCGTCACCAGCGGCACCCACGAGGCGGCCCTCGCCTCCGACACCGCCGAAGCGGTCATCGCCAAGTTCGGCTTCGTGAACGAGTCGTACAACGGCTCTGTCAACCTCGCCAAGCACGCCAAGGTCGGCGGCCTGGAGATCAGCGGCCTCGAAGCGAAGACGCCCGCCGCGCCCGCCCTGAAGACCACCCTCGGCGACGCAAGCGTCAAGCTGGCCTGGACGCCCGCAACCCCCGCCCCGGCCCAGCCCGTCACCGACTACCGCGTGACGCTGACCGACGCCGACGGCGCGCTCGTGGGCACCAAGGACGTCCCGGCCACCATCACGTCGTTGGCCTTCACCGGCCTCGCCGTCGGCAACTACACCGCCACGGTCGCCGCCGCCAACCTGATCGGCACCGGCGACGCCGCCTCCTGGACCGGCGCCGTCAAGTACGCCAGCACCACGAAGGCGACGGTCGCCACGACCGCGTACGGCGTCACCCCGAAGGTCGCCGTCACCGTGACCGGCACCCACGGCGTCGTCCCGGCCGGCAAGGTCACCGTCAAGGAGGGCGCCACCACCCTCGGCACCGGCACCCTCAGCAGCACCGGCAAGGTCACCGTCAGCCTGTCGAACCACCTCAAGGTGGCCACGCACACGCTGAGCGTGTCCTACGCGGGCAGCGCCAAGCTGAACACCTCCTCGGCGACCGTCTCCCTGAAGGTCACCAAGGCGACCCCGGCCGTCAGCACCAGCGCCCCGGCCTCGATCAGCCACACCGCCCGCGCCAAGGTCACCGTGAAGGTCACCGCGACCGGCACCACGCCCGCCGGCACGGTCCGTGTCTACGAGGGCACCCGCGTCATCGCCACCGGCACGCTCAGCGCCGGCAAGGTGACCGTCACCCTCCCGAAGCTGGCCAAGGGCAGGCACACCCTGCACGCCTTCTACGCCGGCTCCACCACGGTGAACTCGAAGAACGGCGCGAACTTCGTCGTCAAGTCCACCTGATCCCCGCTCCACCACGTCGGGGGACCGCCGCCACGGTCCCCCGACTCCCTCTCCAACCCCCTGAACCGCGAAGGAGGCGGGCCGCCGTGACGGTCGCCGTACAGACCCCGCTCGCACCGGCAGTGTCCGCCACAAGGACGCGCGTCGCGAGCGTCACCGCCGTCCGCCATCTCGCCCGGGGCGGCCTGCTCAGCCTCGCCGCCCTGCTGCTCGGCGTCACCGCACAGCTGCTGCTGGTCAGCGGCATCCAGCAACACAGCGCCCAGCAGGCCGCGTTCGACGCGCTGCGCGACCAACTCGCCCAGGGCACCGCCCCGGTGGCCCAGGTCGACCAGCAGGGCAGCCTGCTCGCCCCGGGGACGCCGGTCGCGCTGATCGACGTACCCGCCCTGGGCATGTCCCAGGTCGTCCTGGAGGGCACCGACTCCGCCGTACTGACCGACGGGCCCGGTCACCGCCGGGACACGCCGATGCCCGGACAGGCCGGCACCAGCGTGCTGCTGGGCCGCGCCGCGGCCTACGGCGGCCCCTTCGGACGGCTGGCCGACCTGGCGGCGGGCGACAGGTTCACCGTCGTCACCGGCCAGGGCAAGGCGAAGTACCAGGTCATCGGCGTACGACGGGCCGGTGATCCGGCTCCCGAGCCGCTCGCCGCCGGAAAGGGACGCCTGGTGCTGGTCACCGCCACCGGCCCGCGTTTCATGCCGAACGGTGTCCTGCGCGTCGACGCCGACCTGGTGTCCGCGCCCGCCGAGACCCCGGCGGCCGTCATCCGCTCCGGCACCCTGCCGCACGCCGAGGAGCCGCTCGCCCGGCCCTCCGGGGTGCCCTGGCCGCTGGTGATGTGGCTGCAGGCACTGCTGCTCGTGGCGGTGGCCGCGGTGTGGACCTGGCACCGGTGGGGCCGCCACCAGACCTGGATCGTCTTCGCCCCGGTCGTCGCCGTCCTGGGCCTCCAGGTCGCCACCCACGCCACCGAACTGCTGCCCAACCTGCTGTGAACGCCGCCATGAATCCCGCCGCGAACTCCGCCGTGCCTCCTTCCGGGCCACGACTTCTCCGACACGAGGTACCCGCCGTGACCGACTCGCTGACCGACCCCATGACCGACACGATCGTCCTGCCCGCCGCGCCGGCCACGGCACCGGCCGGTGCGGTCACCGTGCCCGCCACGCTCGAAGCCCGTGACGTCGCGGCCTGGTTCGGCAGCCACCAGGTCCTCAGCCGGGTCTCCCTCACCATGCCCGCCGGGCAGGTCACCGCGCTCATCGGCCCCTCCGGCTGCGGCAAGTCGACGTTCCTGCGCACACTCAACCGGATGCACGAGATGATCCCGGCGGCACAGATGGCGGGCGAGGTGCTCCTCGACGGCGAGGACATCTACGACCCGTCCTGGCGGCTGACCGACGCGCGGCGCCGGATCGGCATGGTCTTCCAGAAGCCGAACCCGTTCCCGGCCATGTCGATCTACGACAACGTGGTGGCGGGCCTGCGTCTGACGGGCACGCGCACGGGCCGCCGCGCGAAGGACGAGCTGGTGGAGGAGTCACTGACCCGGGCGGGCCTCTGGAAGGAGGTCCGCGACCGGCTCCGGCAGCCGGGCGGCGCGCTCTCCGGCGGCCAGCAGCAGCGCCTGTGCATCGCCCGCGCACTGGCCGTACGCCCCCGGGTCCTCCTCATGGACGAACCGTGCTCGGCCCTCGACCCCACCTCCACCCGCCGCGTCGAGGAGACGATCCACGAACTCGCCGGCGAGGTGACCGTCGTGATCGTCACCCACAACATGCAGCAGGCCGCCCGAGTCTCCCAGCAGTGCGCGTTCTTCCTCGCCGAGCAGGGCACACCCGGCGGCATCGTCGAACACGGGTCCACCGACGACGTCTTCGGCAGCCCGACCGACCAGCGCACGGCGGACTACGTGGCGGGCCGCTTCGGCTGAGCCCACGAGCGGCCGACAACCGGGCCCACGAGAAATTTTCCCGAACCCCTTCAACCTTTCCGCCCCGAGCACGCTCAAGAACAGGTGAGACAGAGACCTGTGAGGCGTGTGAGGGGCGTGATGCGTATGAGGCACGTGTGCCTTTGCGGCGTGTGACTCCACAGCCGCACGCAAGCCATACGCGGAACGGGAAACGGGAGGGTGGATGTCGGCGACGGTCCGGCAGCGGGACTTCGAGGAGTACGCGCGAGCCGGCGGACAGCGGCTCTACCGGACGGCGTATCTGCTCTGCGGTGACCGCGAGCACGCCCGTGACCTGGTGCAGTCCACGCTGGCCCGGCTCTTCCAGCACTGGCACCGGGCGAGCCGTGCCGAGCACCTCGACGCCTACGCCCGTACCGTCCTGACCCGGCTCTTCCTGCACGAACGGCGCCGCCGGCTGCGCGACCTGCTCGCCCACGCCCGCCCCGACCCCGCGCCCGCCGCACCCAGACCCGACCTGCGCGTCACCCTCATGGCCGCGCTCGGCCAACTCCCGCCCAGGGCAAGGGCGATGGTCGTCCTGCGCTACTGGGAGGACCTGAGCGTGTCGGAGGTGGCCGCACAACTGCGGTGCAGCGAGTCCACCGTCAAGAGCCAGTGCTCCCGTTCCCTGACCCGGCTGCGCGCGGTGCTGGGGGAGGCCCATGTGTACACCGCCGAGTACTGAATCCCGGTATCCCCGGACCCCTGTGTCCCCGTATCCCCCTACCCCCGAACGCCGCCAGTGCTGAGAGGAGCATCCGTGCACGACACGCCACCCGGCCGCCCGCACGGGCCCGAGCCGGACGCCGGGCCCGACGACGCGGTCGTCGGGGAGCTGAGGGAGCTGATGGAGCGGGCCGCCGCCGGGCTCGCCCCGCTGCCCGATCTGACGCAGGAGGCGGTACGCCTCGGCAGGCGCCGCCGGGTCCGGGCGCGGGCCGCCGTGGCCGGTGCGGTGACCGGGGTCCTCGCGATCGGAGGCGTCGGCACGGTCGTGCTCGGCGGCCCGGGGGACAACGCGTCCGCGCCCGTCAGCCCGGCCGTCGCACCGCCCGCCGTCCCCTCCGCGACGCCACCAGAACCGTCACCGCCGGCAGCGACCGCACCGGTGCCCGGGGCGATGACGGACGCCGCCCGCAAGGCACGGGCGGCCAAGGCGCTGACCCGGGAGCTGGGCGACCTGATCGGGACCGTCCTGACGGCCGGCAAGGCTCCCGGGGAGTACGTCGGCCGGATCGACGAGCGCGCCTTCCCCGTGACGTTCCGGGTCACGACGGAGGCGGACACCCTCGTCGACTGCCCGGTCCAGCCGGAGCCCACCGCGACCTGTCGTACGGCATGGCTGCCCGGCCGGATCGAGGCGCGGGTCGTCGAGTCGGGCCCCCAGCTGTGGGGCGGCCAGTCCGTCAGCGTCAGCTACGTCTACGAGAACAGCACCGTGGAGCTGGCCGTCGGCCCGGACACCGAGACGAGGGTCTCCCCACCGGTCGACGGCGACCAGCTGCTGGCCGCGGCGGGCAGTCCGGTGCTGCTGTCCGAGGGGAAGCACGAGGTGCTGGAGGCGGAGAAAGCCGCGCTGGCACAGAAGGCGGAGAGAGCAGAGAACGCAGAGGAAACGCCGGAAACGGCGGAAACGGCCGCAGATGGTACGGACTCCACGGCTGAGCCATCCCTCGCCCCGCCCGCCACGGCCGAGCCATCCAGCGTCGAGCCCTCCTCGGCGACTGGTCCGAGCAGTAACGGCAGTACGAACGAGACAGGCGGTTCCCCCCGATGAGTGAGCAACGACGTGCTGTGAGCGGCCCGCGCCGGCTGATCGCGTTACGGCGGCGGCGCAGGCGCCGGACCCGTATCGGGGCGATCGGCGCGACGGTCTGCCTCGCCGCGCTCGGTACGGCGGCGGTGCCGTTCCTGCTGCCCCGGCTGCTGCCGGACAGTGCGTCGCACTCCCGCTCCTCGGAGGCTGCCCGGCCATCGGCCGAGCCCACTCCGGGTGGGGGTGCGGGCAGCACGAGCCGGCCCCCGGACGACTCCACCGTCGGTGCGGCCCCCGAGCCGTCCGAGTCACCCAAGTCCCCGCCCGCCACCGGCACTTCCGGGTCCGGGAAGGGCGCAGGAAAAGGCGCCGGGAAGGGCACGGGGACCGGATCCTCCTCGCAGCCCACCATCCCCGCTGCCGGCCCCGGCACCTTCGACACGGCCCCGGTCACCGTCACCGGGCCCGCCTCCGGGACCCCCTTCCGCGTCCAGGTCGAGCAGGGCGCGGGTGTCGACCCGACGGACGCCGCCCGGCAGATCGGTGTCATCCTCAATGATCGGCGCGGCTGGGGCCGGTCGGGCGCGCGCTTCCGTCAAGTCACTGGGCCAGAAGCAGAGTTGACGTTCCGCGTCGCCACCGCGGCCACCACCGACAAGCTGTGCGACGTACGGCAGGCGGACCACATAGGCGAGGTCAACTGCCGTACGGGCTCCGACGTCGTGATCAACCTCAAGCGCTGGCAGCTGGGTTCCCCCCAGTTCGACGGACCGCCGGTCGAGTACCGCGCCCTCATCGTCAACCACGAGGTCGGCCACTGGCTCGGCCACGGGCACGAGACCTGCCCGGGTCCCGGCCGCCCCGCGCCCGCGATGATGCAGCAGATCGACGGCCTCAAGGGCTGCGTGTCCAACCCCTGGCCGTACGACACGCAGGGCCGCTACCTGAGCGGCCCCGCCGTCCCGTGAGGCGACCGGGCGGGGCTACCCCACCGGGTCGGTCGACGTCTCGCACCGCATCCGCCGATCCACCCCCAACTCCCTTGTGCCTCCCACCAGTCGAACGCGCGCCGCGTGCCGCACGTCCGCGCTCGACGCCCCGAGCCGCAGCTCCAGCCCGCCCGGTTCGACGACCCGGCGTCCCGAGCGGTCCGTGAACGCCGACAGATCCGCGTGGAAGCGGAACGTGACCCGGCTCGCGGCCCCCGGCGCCAACTCCAGCCGCTCGTAACCGATCAGGCGTACGTCCGGCCGGGTCACCGAGGCCACCGGGTCGTGCAGATACAGCTGGACGACCTCCGCCCCGGCCCGCGCACCGGTGTTGCGGACGGTCACCGACACCTCGTACGAACCGTCCGTGCCGATCTCCGCCGGGCCCCCCTCCGCCGAAGCCCCCTCCGTGAAGTCCTCCCAGACGAACGAGGTGTAGGAGAGCCCGTGCCCGAACGGGTACAGCGGCGTCGGGTCCAGGCTGCTCACCCCGCCCGCCAGTCCCAGCGGCGGCTGGAGGTACGTCCACGGCTGGCCTCCGCGCTCCCTGGGCACGCTCACCGGCAGCCGGCCCGACGGGGTGACGCGGCCCGACAGCACTCCCGCCACCGCCGGGCCGCCCTCCTCCCCGGGGAAGAACGCCTGGACCACCGAAGCCAGCCGGCCGTGCCAGCGGCCCAGCGCGTACGGCCGACCGGTGAGCAGCACGAGCACCACCGGCACGCCCGTCGACACCAGCGCGTCCAGCAACTCAGCTTGCACACCGGGCAGTTGCAGCTCCGCCACATCGCAGCCCTCGCCCGACGTGCCCCGGCCGAACAGTCCCGCTCGGTCGCCGAGCACCGCCACGCACACATCGGCCTCGGCCGCCCGGGCCACGGCCTCCTCGAAGCCCCCGGTGTCCGGTTCCGAGGTGTCGCAGCCCTCCGCGAACGTCACCTTGGCGTCCGGGAGTTCGGCGCGCAGGGAGTCCAGGAGCGTGGGAATGTCCAGGCCGACCGGGGTCTCCGGATGGCTGGGCAGGACATGCGACGGGAACGAGTAGCAGCCGAGCATCGCCAGCGCGTCCGCCGCCCTCGGCCCGACCACCGCGATCCGGGTGTCGGGGGCCAGCGGGAGCAGCCCGTCCGGGTTGTCCAGCAGCACCACCGACTCCTCGGCCAACCGGCGGGCCAGCGCCCGGTTTCCGGCCGAGTCCAGGTCGATCGGCCCGTCCGGTTCCGGCCGCCAGTCCTCGTCCAGCAGACCCAGCCCGCACTTCTGCGTCAGGACCCGGCGCGCCGCCCGGTCCACCAGCGACTCCGGTACGTCCCCCGCGCGTACCGCCGCCACCAGTGCGTCGCCGTAACTCCGGATCGACGGCAGCTCGACATCGATGCCGGCCGCCAGGGCGACCTGGGCCGCCTCCGCCGGCGTACCCGCGACCCGGTGCAGGGACTCCAGGAAGCCGATGCCGAAGTAGTCCGAGACGACCGTTCCCGTGAACTCCCATTCCTCGCGCAGGAGTTGGGTGAGAAGGTGCGCGTCGGCGGAGGCCGGGACGCCGTCGGTCTCGTTGTAGGCAGCCATCACCGAACGCGCCCCGCCCTCGCGCAGCGCCATCTCGAACGGAGGCAGGGTCACGTCCGCGAACTCCCGCACGCCCGCGCGGACGGGAGCGAGATTGCGGGCGCCCGCCGAGGACGCGTACCCCGCGAAGTGCTTCAGCGTGGCGATGATCCCCGCCGACTCCAGACCCCGCACATACGCCGACCCGATCGTCCCCACCAGATACGGGTCCTCGCCGATCGTCTCCTCCACCCGGCCCCAGCGTGCGTCCCGTACGACGTCCAGGACCGGGGCGAGGCCCTGGTGCACGCCGACCGAGGCGAGGTCGTGGCCGATACGGGCGGCCATCTCCTCGACCAGCTCGGGGTGGAAGGTGGCACCCCAGGCCAGCGGGACCGGGTAGGCGGTCGCGCGCCAGGCCGTGAAGCCCGCCAGGCACTCCTCGTGGGCCAGCGCCGGGATACCGAAGCGGCCCGCCCCGGCGATCCGACGCTGGGCGCGGGCCAGTGCCTGCGCGCCCAGCGTCGGGTCCACGGGGGCCGTACCGAAGGGACGCGTGAGCTGGCCGAGGCCCCGGGTGATCAGCTCGTCCCACTCGTAGTCGGCGGTCATGTCGTGCTGGTGCGGGGCGACCCCGTGGCCGTCCGTCGAGGCGCCCACCCAGACGCCGTACAGCTGGGCGGTCTTCTCCTCCAGGGTCATCCGGGAGAGCAGGTCGTCGACGCGGTCGTCGGCGGACAGGGCGCGGTCACGCCAGGGGGCGGTCGTCATGGAACTCCTGTCAGAGTCTGTGAGTTCGGTGTCTGCGTCGGCGCCCGTGCTCATTTGCCGCCCACACCCATCAGGCCACCGATCAGCGCCCGCCGGGCCACCAGATAGACGGCGAAGATCGGGATGCCCGAGAGGACGACCGACGCGAGCAGGGCGGGGATGTTCACACCGAACTGGCTCACGAAGTTGAAGAGGCCGAGGGTGAGCACGCGGGGTTCGTCGGACTGGGTGAAGATCAGGGGGAAGAGGAAGCCGTTCCAGGCCTGCAGGGCCGCGTAGATCACGACGGTACTGATGCCGCCCTTGGCCAGGGGGACGGTCAGCTGGAACAGCATGCGGACGGGGGAGGCGCCGTCGAGGGCCATCGCCTCGTACAGGTCCTCCGAGATGTCCCGCAGAGTGCCGGTGAGGACCAGCACCGAGACCGGCATCGCGAAGGCCGCCGTCGGCAGGATCACCGCCAACAGGCTGTCGTACAGGTCGAGTTTGGCGATGAGGAGATAGAGCGGGACCACCACCGCCTGGGCCGGGATCGCCACCCCGAGCAGGAACAGCCGGAAGGCCGCCCCCGACCAGCGGGTGCGGGTGCGCACGGCCACGTACGCCAGCGGGACGCAGAGCCCGATGACGATGACCACGACCGTGACCGCGACGATCACCGTGTTGCTCAGCAGATGCCAGAAGCCGGAGTGGAGAACGGTGTTGTAGTTGTCGAGGGTCGGATCGGTGGGCGGCTTCAGGGGGTTGCCGGTGAGCGCCTTGTCGGGTCCGGTGAGCGAGGCCGACAGCATGGCGTAGATCGGGACGAGGACGATCACCAGCCAGATGATCGAACCCAGACCCGCCAACGGGTTGGCGCGCCTCGACCAGTGCCTGCGCCGACGGTGGGCGTCGGTCCGCGGCCGGTCCGGGCGCTTGTCGGTCGTCGTGGGACGAGGAAGCGTGTCGTGTGACACTCCGTCACATCCCTTCACGCGTACTGCGCATGCCGCCGAAGCCGGTCAGCCGGATGAGGACCAGGGACAGGCCGGTCGCGGCCAGCACGAGCGCGGACGCGATGGCGCTCGCGTAGCCGAAGTCGTACGACTTGAAGCCCGCCTCGTACATCAGGTACGGCAGGATCGCCGTGTCCGTGCCCGGGCCGCCCTTCGTCAGGATCAGGACGGTCTCGAAGTACGTGAGCGAGCCGACGACGATCAGCACGGTCGACGTGGTGATCGTGTGCCGTAGCTGCGGCAGCGTGATCGAGAAGAACTGGCGGTAGCGGCCCGCGCCGTCGATCGCCGCCGCCTGATAGAGGACCTCGGGGATCTGGCGGGCCCCGCCCTGGTAGATCAGCGTGTGGAACGGGATGAACTGCCAGCCGCCGACGAACACGATCGCGAGGAACGCGCCGCTGGACGAGCCGAGGGTGTCCTTCTGGATGATGCCGAAGTTCGGGTCGAGCAGGGCGTAGAAGAGGACCGAGATGGCGGTCGAGGAGAGCAGGAACGGGACGAAGAAGATCGCCGAGAGCACCGCCCGGTTGCGCTGCCGCCCCGCCGCCCACACCCCGAGCAGCAGCGCCACGACCGTCTGGAACGCCCAACTCGCCGCCGTCAGCAGGACGGTGAGCCACAGCGACTGCGTCAGCCGCGGATCGTCCAGCAGCTTCTGCCAGTTGGCCAGACCCACCGGCTTCGGGTCGCCGAGGCCGTCCCACTTGGTGAAGGAGAGATAGAAGGCGAGGCCCATCGGGACGACCGCGAAGAAGGTGAAGAAGAGGACCGCGGGGAGCGCCCAGACGGCAGTCGGCCGCCCGGCCCGCTTCACGGCCCGGCCGCCCCCGGAAGTGACCGTCGAGCTCACTTCAGCTCCTTGCAGGCCGACACGAACTCACTGGGCGACGACTTGCCCGTGAAGAGCTTCCCGATCTCCGTGTGCATCTTCGTGCCCAGCTCGTCGCCGAGCGCCTGGTCCCAGGAGAGCGTGAACGCGGGCGCCTGCTGGACCATCTCGTACTGGAACTTCGCGTACTGAGGGTTGGGTGCGGAGGACAGCAGCGCCGCCGCGTTCGAGGTGGTCGGTACGTCGCCGAGGGCGACCAGGTCCTTCGCGTACGCCTCGGACGCACAGTCCTTGAGGAAGGCGATCGCCGCGTCCTTGTTCTGCGTACGGGGGTTGATCGACCAGTAGTTGGTGGGGTTGCCGACGACGTTGCGGACGTCGCCGACGCCGTCCTCGACCTTCGGGAAGGCCGCCCAGCCCAGGTTCGACTTGGCGAAGTCGGGGAACTTGCCGAGCTGCGTCGAGTACTCCCACGAGCCCATCAGATGCATCGCCGCCTTGCCCTTGGCGAACACCGCCGGAGCGCCGCCGTTGACGTACGACACGGAGGTGAACTTGGAGCCGAAGGCGCCGTCGTCGATGAGTTCCTTCACCATCTCGGCGGCCTTGAGGACCGCCGGGTCGCCCCAGCCCTCCGCGTCGCCGTTCTGGATGCGCTTGAAGACCTCGGGGCCGCCGATACGGTCCACCAGGTACTCCAGCCACATCAGTTCGGGCCAGAGGTCGGAGCCGCCGAGGGCGAAGGGGGTGATCCCCGCCTTCTTCAGCTTGGCGTTGGCGGCGAGCAACTCGTCCCAGGTGGTGGGCGGTTGGAGCTTCTGCTCGGCGAACACCGTCTTGTTGTAGAAGAGGATCACCGGCTGCATACCGCGCATCGGTATCCCGTAGTGCCGGCCCCCCAGATCACCGGCGGCGAGCACGGAGGGCAGGAAGCCGTTCTTCAGCACCGGGTCGTTCTCGATGACGTCGGTCAGGTCGACGATCTTGTCGGCCTCCTGGTACGCCTTGATGGAGCCGCCGCCCCAGTTGAAGAAGACGTCCGGGGCGCTGGGCGAGCCCATCGCCGTGCGCAGCTTCGCCGAGTAGTCCGAGCCCGGGATCTTCTCCAGCTTGACCTTGCCCTTGGCCGTCTTGCTGGCGGCCGACTTGTTGAACCGCGCGACAGCCGCGGCCTGGACCTTCACGGCGTCGTCCCCGTACACGAACGCGGTGACCGTGTCCCCGCCACCGCCCGAACCCTCACCCGAGCCGCAGGCGCTGAGGCCGGTGGTGAGCAGGGCGGACGCGCCGGCGCCGAGCACCCAGCGCCTGCTGAACGCCGTACCGGTGGGCCGGGCGGACCGCCCTCTGTTCGACTCCATGACAGCACCTCTCGCGAATGTTCTGAACGAAACCTGAATGAGTCTCTGTACGAATCTTTCGGGTGGTACTTCGAATGTTCCGGGAACTTATGGTGGGACAGGGTCTTCGTCAAGAGGTCGCGCAGGGATACGATCGCCGCCATGAGACCCTCGAAACCCGCTGAAACGCAGCCGACACCGCAGTCCACGCAGACCGCGACGCTCGCCGAGATCGCCCGCGAGGCAGGCGTCTCCGCTCCGACTGTTTCGAAGGTGCTCAACGGTCGTGCCGATGTCGCCCCCGCGACCCGGACCCGCGTCGAGGACCTGCTGCGGGCCTACGGCTACCGTCGCCGCCGCGCCGAGGCGACCCGCTCCCCGCTGATCGACCTGGTCTTCCACGAGTTCGAGAGCGCGTGGGCGATGGAGGTCATCCGGGGTGTGGAGAACGCGGCGCGGGAGGAGGGGCTGAGCGTCGTCCTCTCCGAGAGCGCGGGCCGCCTCACCCCGGGCCGCACCTGGGCCGACCAGGTCGCGGCGCGCCGCCCGCACGGCGTGATCCTCGTCCTCTCGGGCCTCGACGAGTCCCAGCGGGCGCTGCTGACCAGCCGTTCCATCCCGTTCGTGGTGATGGACCCGGCGGGCGACCCCGGCGACGACGTGCCCTCGGTCGGTGCGACCAACTGGCAGGGCGGCCTGGCTGCCACCCGCCACCTCGTCGAACTGGGCCACACCCGCATCGCGGCGATCAGCGGCCCCTCCCGGATGATGTGCAGCCGCGCCCGCGTCGACGGCTACCGCGCCGCGCTGGAGACGGCCGGCCTGCCGGTCGAGCCCGCCCTCATCAAGGTGGGCGACTTCCACCACGAGACGGGCTACCGCGCCGGCCTCGAACTCCTGCGCTCCCCGGACCGCCCGACCGCCGTCTTCGCCGGCAACGACCTCCAGGCCCTCGGCCTGTACGAGGCCGCCCGCGAACTCGGTCTGCGCATCCCCGAGGACCTCAGCGTCGTCGGCTTCGACGACCTGCCGATCGCCCGCTGGGTCGGCCCCCCACTGACGACCGTCCGCCAGCCCCTGATGGAAATGGCAGAAACGGCAGCCAAGCTGGTCCTGAACCTCGGCCGCGAGGACGGCACCTCAGGAGCAACAAGAGTCGAACTGGCAACAAGCCTGGTGGTACGCAACAGCACGGGTGCGCCGCCGGCGCCCCAAAGGGGCGCGGGGAACTGCGCGACCAGCCACGACGGACCCGCAGGTGAAGCACCGGTCTCCTAGTGGCACAACTGTATTGACGAGCGACGCAAGTCCCCCCACACTGCTCCGAAGTCAATCGGTTGAACAACCGAAACTTTCGGAGGCACCCGCAATGAGCCCCTCCAGAACAGCTGACAAAGCAGTCTTACGACCCCGCCTGCTGACCCTCCTCACCGGCGTCGCCACCACCGCCACGCTCCTCCTAGGCCTCGCCGGCACGGCAACCGCGGCAGATCCCCCACTGCGCGACCTCGCCACCACCAAGGGCAAAGTCATAGGCACAGCCGTCACCGGCTCCAAACTCACCGGCACATACGGCGACCTCGCCGGCGCCCAGTTCAACTCGCTCACCCCCGGCAACGCCATGAAGTGGGAGTCGGTGGAGCCCACCCGAGGCACCTACAACTGGACCGAGGCCGACCAGATCGTCGCCTTCGCCCAGGCCCACAACCAGCAGGTACGCGGCCACACCCTGGTCTGGCACAGCCAGAACCCCGGCTGGCTGGCGAACGGCACCTGGACGCCGGCCCAGCTCAGCACCGTCCTCCAGGACCACATCACCACCGAAGTCACCCGCTACAAGGGCAAGTTGGCGGCCTGGGACGTGGTGAACGAGCCCTTCAACGAGGACGGCACCTACCGCTCGACGCTCTGGTCGAACAACCTCGGCACCGACTACATCGCGCAGGCCCTGACCTGGGCGCGGGCGGCCGACCCGACGGCGAAGCTCTACATCAACGACTACAACGTCGAGGGCGTCAACGCGAAGAGCACGGCCCTCTACAACCTGGTCAAGTCCCTGAAGGAGCGCGGGATCCCGATCGACGGAGTGGGCCTGCAGGCTCATCTGATCCTCGGTCAGTACCCCTCGACCCTCCAGCAGAACATCCAGCGGTTCGCCGATCTGGGCGTCGACGTGGCGATCACAGAACTCGACATCCGTATGCAACTGCCTGCCACGGATGCCAGGTTGACCCAGCAGGCGGCCGACTACAAGGCCGTCATGGGCGCCTGTGTGGCCGTGACCAGGTGCGTCGGCGTGACCGTCTGGGGCTTCACCGACTCCGACTCGTGGATCCCGGACGTGTTCGACGGATACGGCGCGGCGACCCCGTACACCGAGAGCTTCGTGCCGAAACCGGCGTACTACGCCATCGCCCAGTCGTTCGGCGACACCCCGTCGACGGAGGGCTGCACGGCGACGTACAGCGTCCCGAGTCAGTGGAACACCGGGTTCACCGGACAGGTGACGATCGCCTGTTCCGCGGGCCGCTCGCTGTCGTCGTGGAAGGTGAGCTGGACGTACGGCGCGGGTCAGCAGATCACCCAGGCCTGGAACGCGACCTGCACCCAGGCGGGAGCGGCCGTGACCTGCGTGAACGCCTCGTACAACGGCACGGTGCCGAGCGGCGGCTCGGTGAGCTTCGGCTTCAACGGGACATGGAGCGGGAGCAACGCCGTACCGACGGTCACGCTGGGCTGAGGCCCTGGTCGAAGGGTGATCCCGGGCTGAGAAGTGTGAGATTTTCCGAAGAATGCCGGGCATGCGCCCCTGCTCGTAATAATTCGGACGTACGTTCCTCCCTGTGGCGGGAGACGAGGAACAGACGTCGGGCGACGACGGGGGCGCGGAAAGACAGGTGGGCCGGCAGACGGGCCGGCGGTCCTCGCGCTGGATGAAGGCCGTCGGCTTCACCCTGGCCGGCACCCTGGTGCTCGCCGCCGGGGTCGCGGGCTACGCCTACTGGCATCTGAACGACAACATCAAGAGCGTCGACATCGACAGCGCGCTCGGCGACGACCGCCCGGCGAAGACGCGGTCGCTGCCCTCGGCAGGAGCGTCCGCCTCGGCGACACCCCTGCCGAGCGAGGCGCTGAACATCCTGGTCCTGGGCTCGGACTCGCGCAGCGGCAAGCGGAACCAGGCACTCGGCGGCGGCAGCAGCGAGGGCGCGCGGTCCGACACCGCGATGGTCGTCCACCTGGACGCGGGCCGCACGAAGGCGACGATCGTGAGCATCCCGCGCGACACGCTGGTCACACGCCCGTCCTGCCCCCTGTCGGACGGGGGTTCGACGGCGGAGGCGTACCGCGTCATGTTCAACACGGCGTACTCGGTCGGCGGCCCGGTCTGCGCGGTCAAGACCGTGGAGGCGATGACGAACGTCCGCATGGACCACTATCTGGAGGTCGACTTCGCCGGCTTCGCGGACCTGGTGGACGCGCTCGGCGGCGTCACGGTGACGACGGACGAGGACATCCACGACGTCGACAGCCACCTCGACCTGGCGGCGGGCGAACACCACCTCGACGGCACCCGGGCCCTCGCACTGGCCCGCACCCGGCACGGCATAGGCGACGGCAGCGACCTGGGCCGAATAGGTCTCCAGCAGAAACTGGTCAAGGCCCTCCTCCAGCAGATCTCCTCGACGAACCTGCTGACCAGCCCGGCCAAGCTGTACAAGGTCGCCGACGTGGCCACGGCCAGTCTGACCACGGACACCGGCCTGAACTCGCTCAGCAAGCTGTCGAGCCTGGGCCAGAGCGTGCAGGGCCTGTCGGCGGACGAGCTGACGACGGTGACGATGCCGGTGGTGCCGGCGGCGTCCGACGCCAACCGGGTGGTCGCCCAGGAGCCGGAGGCGGCAGAACTGTGGGCGACCTTGCGCTGATCGCCTTGTAGCCTTGAGTGGAAGCCTCTGAGCTGCGAAAACGCCTTCGGGAAAAACTTCTCGAAGAAACTTCCGCAGCAGTGTCGATCCCGGCCCTCCCCGTTCGACGCACAGGTGAGAGCCCGGAAAGGAACCGGGCCCCGCCCAAGGAGGAACACGATGCCCCGCTACCTCTCCCTCGTGAAGATCGACGAAGCCACCGCCCCCGCCGAGGGCCCCAGCCCCGAGCTGATGCAGCGCATGGGCGAGCTGATCGAGGAGATCACCAAGGCCGGCGTGATGCTCGACACCGCCGGCCTCACCCCCACTGCACAGGGCACCCGTGTGCACTGGCAGGACGGCAAGCTCTCCGTCACCGACGGCCCCTTCACCGAGTCCAAGGAGATCGTCGGCGGCTACGCGATCATGCAGTGCAAGGACAAGGCCGAGGCCCTGGAGTGGACCAAGCGCTTCCTGAAGGTCCACGAGGAGCACTGGACGGTCACCTGCGAGGTGCGGGAGATCGCGGAGGGCTGAGCGGAGCCCCCCCCGGGGGCGCCCCGCCGGCTTCCTTGGCCGATCGCCGCCGACGGTGTCTGATGGTGGGCTGTGACCCAGCAGCCCACCTCCGACTCCGTGACCGAGCGATCCGTCGAGACGGTCTTCCGCCTCGAATCCCCCCGCATCATCGCGGCCGTCACCCGCACCGTCCGGGACATAGGCATCGCCGAGGAACTGGCCCAGGACGCCCTGGTCGCCGCTCTCGAACAGTGGCCCCGCGACGGCGTCCCCGACAACCCGGGCGCCTGGCTCATGGCCACCGCCAAGCACCGCGCGATCGACCTGGTCCGCCGCCGCGAGACGTACGCCCGCAAGCTGGCGGAGATCGGCCGGACCCTGGAGACGACCACCCCGCCGGTGGAGCCGTCCGCCCCCGACGACATCGACGACGACCTGCTGCGCCTCGTCTTCACCGCCTGTCACCCGGTGCTGTCCGCCGAGGCCCGTATCGCCCTCACCCTCCGCCTCCTCGGCGGCCTCACCACCCCCGAGATCGCCCGCGCCTTCCTGGTCCCCGAGGCGACGGTCGCCCAGCGCATCGTCCGCGCCAAACGAACGCTCGCGACGAAGAACGTCGCCTTCGAGGTCCCCTACGGCCCACAGCGCGAGGCCCGACTCGGCTCGGTCCTGGAGGTCATCTACCTGATCTTCAACGAGGGTTACGCGGCCACAGCCGGCGACGACTGGCTTCGCCCCGCCCTCTGTGAGGACGCTCTGCGGCTCGCCCGCGTGCTGTCGGCCCTGATGCCCAAGGAACCCGAAGTGCACGCGCTGACGGCCCTGTTGGAGCTACAGGCGTCCCGATCGGCGGCCCGCACGGGCCCGACCGGCGAGCCGGTGCTCCTCAAGGACCAGAACCGTTCCCGCTGGAACCGCATGCTGATCGCCCGAGGCTTCACGGCCCTGGCCCGAGCCGAAGCGGCCGGTGCCACGACCACGACATCAGGCCCGGGCCCGTACGTCCTCCAGGCCACCATCGCCGCCTGCCACGCCCACGCCGACTCCTACGAAGCCACGGACTGGCCCCGCATCGCCGCCCTGTACGCGGCCCTGGCCGTACGGTCCCCGTCCCCGGTGGTGGAGTTGAACCGAGCGGTGGCGGTCTCGATGGCCGAGGGCCCGGCCGCCGCCCTCCGGATCATCGACACCCTGACAACCGAACCGGCCCTGCGGGACTACCACTTGCTCCCCAGCGTCCGAGGCGACCTCCTCCTCCGCCTGGGCCGCACAGAGGAGGCAGCAGCAGAATTCCTAAGAGCGTCAGAACTAACCCAGAACGAACGAGAACGGCACTTGCTACAAACCCGAGCGCAAAAATGGACCCCGTAGGGGCGCCCCTGGGGGCGCGAGGAACTGCGCGACAAGCCCCCACCGGGCCGGCAGCCAAAAAGCCCGCTCAACCAGCGGAGCTCACCGCATGGGATGCCCCACCAGCATCGCCGGCGCCCCCGCCACCCGAGTAAGAAAAACCGTCGCGGAATTGGCCCCCCGAGGCTTCACCATCCTGCGGAGTTCCTCGGGCTCGACCGCCGACCCCCGCTTCTTCACGGTCAGCGACCCGACCTCCCGCTGCCGCAGCAGAGCCTTCAACTTCTTCACCCCGAAAGGCAGTTGATCGGTGATCTCATAGGCGGAGGCGTACGGAGTGTCCCGCAGCTCATCCGCCGTCACATAGGCGATCGTCTCGTCGACGAGCCCTCCGCCGACCTCCTCGGCCACCTCCGCCACCAGATGCGCCCGGATGACGGCACCGTCGGGCTCGTACAAGTACCGCCCCACCGGACGCACCTGAGGATCCGGCAGCCCCCGCCCGACCAGAACACGCGGCCCGGGCAGCAGAGTTGCCCGAACGACCCCGGGCTCGGTCCCGAACCACAGCACCGCTTCCTTCACATCCCCGCCGTCCGAGATCCACTCGGCCCCGGCGTCGGCGGGAACCGTCTCGTGCGGCACACCGGGAGCGATCTTCAGCGCGGCCAGCGGAGCCTTCCGCGCCGCCTCCACGGCCCACGAAAGCGGCGGCGAGTAGGCCTCGGGATCGAAGATCCGCCCGCGCCCCCCGCGCCGTGCGGGATCGACGAACACGGCGTCGTACGAGGCCGTGTCCACGTCAGTGACATCGGCCTCCCGCACCTCCACCAGATCCCCGATCCCCAGCGCCTCGACGTTCGCGCGCGCGACGGCGGCCGTGAGCGGATCCCGGTCCACGGCGAGGACACGGATGCCGGCCCGGGCGAGCGCGAGCGCGTCGCCGCCGATCCCGCAGCACAGGTCGGCGACGGAGGTCACGTCCAACTCCGCGAACCGCCCCGCTCGGTACGCGGCCACGCTCGCCCGAGTCGACTGCTCGACCCCGTTGGGCGTGAAGAACATCCGCCCGGCGTCCTCGGCGCCGAACTTCGCCACCGCCCGCTGCCGCAGGCGCTCCTGACCGAGCGCCGCCGAGACCAGTTCGGCGGGGTGCTCGCGGCGCAGCCGGGTGGCGACGGCCAGCTCACGGGCCGGCTCGGTACCGCGCACCTCGTCGAGGAGGGCGCGGCCCACCGGGGTGAGCAGGGCGGCGAAGGCGGAGAGGGGTGCGGCGAGGTCGTTCACCGGGTCATTGTGGGCCAGCCGGTGGACGACGTGCTTCCGGCGGCGGTGTCGGCCGCGTTCCCGGGTCCCGCGCTGGGAAGATCCGGCACCATGCGAACAGTAGGACAAAATTACAAAAAGCGGTCAGTGGCCCGTGCCGGGATCGTCGCGCTCGCCTTGGCCGCGCTCGCCTCGGGCTGCACGGAAGGAGCCGCCCCGCCGAAGAGCACCCACCCCGCCCCGGGCCAGGAACTGCGCCTCCACGCACCCCCGGCGCGCGCCCTCGACGCGTACGCCCAGAACCTGGGCCGCTCCGCCGCCACCCGGGTCGCCACGGCCAAGCGCTGGGGCCTGGCCGGGCCCCCGCTGACCGCACCCACGCCCCCCACCCACAAACCGAGACTCACCACCCGCAAGGGCTTCGAGGTGGACGACCACGAGAAACGCGGCCTGCCACCCGTCTTCACCACGATCCCCACCCGCGACAAGGTCGTCTTCCTCACCATCGACGACGGCGCCGAGAAGGACCCGGCGTTCCTGCGGATGATGAGCGAACTGAAGATCCCGTACACCGCCTTCCTCAGCGACTACCTGGTCAAGGAGGACTACGGCTACTTCAGGAAGATGCGCGACCGGGGTGTCGTACTCAACAACCACACCCTCCGCCACCGCTACCTGCCGGCCCTCTCCTACGAACAGCAGCGGACCGAGATCTGCGGCATGCAGGAAGTGATCACCAAGCGCTACGGCACCCGCCCCGCCCTCTTCCGCCCGCCGTACGGCAACTACGACCAGGACAGTCTGCGCGCGGCGAAGTCGTGCGGAGTGAAGTACGTCCCCCTGTGGAACGAGGAGGTCTTCGCCGACCACTGGGACTACCGGGAAGGCGACCGGGACCTCCACCCCGGGGACATCGTCCTCAGCCACTTCCGGGGCAGGGACGACGGGAAGGGCACGATGCCCGACATGGTCCGCCGCTTCATGAAACTCGTCACCGCCAAGGGATACGCGGTGGCCCGTCTTGAGGACTACCTGTGACCGTGCGCCCGCTGGCCGCCGCCGCACTCGCCGCCGCGCTCCTGGCGACAACGTCCACGGGTTGCGCCCAGTCCGTGGCCCCCATCGAACGCCTGGGCAGAAAAGCGGCCCAAGCGGCCCACCAGAGCCGCACACACTCCTCCCCGACCACCGACGCGCAGGCGTACCGCCGCTGGGGCCTGTCGTCCCCCGTGCGCCTGGCCCCGCCCCCGTCCACGCACCCACGCAGGATCCGCACAGCAGGCCCCGGCCTCCCCCCGGTCGTCGACCGCGTCCCGACCCACGACAAGGTCGTCTTCCTCACCTACGACGACGGCGCCGAACGCGACCCCCGCTTCGTCGACCTGGTCCGCGAACTGCGCCTCCCGGTCAGCATGTTCCTCACGTCGAGAGTCGTGGGCCCGGGCTACGCCCACTTCGCCCGCCTGCGCGAGGTCGGCGCGAGCATCCAGAACCACACCCTGGACCACCAGTCCCTACGGGGCCTGCCGTACGCCGGCCAGCGCGCCGAGATCTGCGGCCAGCAGGACAGCCTCCGCGCACGCTTCGGCCTCCGCCCCCGCCTCTTCCGCCCGCCCTACGGCACCTACGACACGACCACCCTGAGAGCGGCCTCGGACTGCGGGGCCTCGACGCTGGTGCTGTGGACCCCGGGGGAGCAGCCACTGGGACCGGGCACCATCGCCCTGGTAGGCCCCGACGACGACCTGAACGCCCCACCCCTGGTCGAACGGACCCTGCAGCTCCTCCGGGAGGTGCAGAGGAGAGGCCTGAGCGTGGGCCGCCTGGAGGACTACCTCTGACCCGAGCACTTTCCGAACGCCCGGCGACCCTTCAGCCCGTCCGGCGTTTGAGGACGAGCGCGTCCAGCGCGACCACGGGGGCCTGGGGGCAGAGCCCCCAGAAACCGGCGCTCACACCAACGACCAGCACCTCACCGGACCCCAGGATCACCGACCCCCCGCCCGCCAAACCGTCGGAGACATTGGCACTCCGCTTGACCGAGTGCTAATCGCAGTCATAGTCTCAGTTCTGGCACTCCCCCCTGGAGAGTGCCAACAGCGACGGGCAGGTCCGGCACCCGCGACGACGGATCCACCTGGTCGCCACCTCAGACAGTTAACCCCGTGAGATCTCCGAAGGGGGAGGTCGGATCGTGACGACCACCAGCTCCAAGGTTGCCATCAAGCCGCTCGAGGACCGCATTGTGGTCCAGCCGCTCGAAGCCGAGCAGACCACGGCCTCTGGCCTGGTCATCCCGGACACCGCCAAGGAGAAGCCCCAGGAGGGCGTCGTCCTGGCAGTTGGCCCGGGCCGCTTCGAGAACGGCGAGCGCCTGCCGCTCGACGTGAAGACCGGCGACATCGTGCTGTACAGCAAGTACGGCGGCACCGAAGTGAAGTACAACGGCGAGGAGTACCTCGTCCTCTCGGCTCGCGACGTGCTCGCGATCGTCGAGAAGTAATTCACCCGGATTAATCAGCATTACCAGCATTGCAGTGAACTGCGCCCCTGGCCCCCGCGACTCTCAACAAGCCGGGTGCTGGGGGCGCAGTTCGTTTCACCCACATTTCCGAGAGGGCTGAACCGCTCCCATGGCGAAGATCCTGAAGTTCGACGAGGACGCCCGTCGCGCCCTTGAGCGCGGCGTCAACAAGCTTGCCGACACGGTGAAGGTGACGATCGGCCCCAAGGGCCGCAACGTCGTCATCGACAAGAAGTTCGGCGCCCCCACCATCACCAACGACGGCGTCACCATCGCCCGCGAGGTCGAGCTCGACGACCCGTTCGAGAACCTCGGCGCCCAGCTGGTGAAGGAGGTGGCGACCAAGACCAACGACATCGCGGGTGACGGTACGACCACCGCCACCGTGCTGGCCCAGGCGCTCGTCCGCGAGGGCCTGAAGAACGTCGCCGCCGGCGCCTCCCCGGCCGCCCTGAAGAAGGGCATCGACGCGGCGGTCAAGGCTGTGTCCGAGGAACTCCTCGCGACCGCCCGCCCGATCGAGGAGAAGTCCGACATCGCCGCCGTGGCCGCGCTCTCCGCGCAGGACACGCAGGTCGGCGAGCTCATCGCCGAGGCGATGGACAAGGTCGGCAAGGACGGTGTCATCACCGTCGAGGAGTCCAACACCTTCGGCCTGGAGCTCGACTTCACCGAGGGCATGGCCTTCGACAAGGGCTACCTGTCCCCGTACATGGTGTCCGACCAGGAGCGTATGGAGGCCGTCCTCGACGACCCGTACATCCTGATCCACCAGGGCAAGATCGCCTCCATCCAGGACCTGCTGCCGCTGCTGGAGAAGGTCATCCAGACCAACTCCTCCAAGCCGCTGCTGATCATCGCCGAGGACGTCGAGGGCGAGGCCCTGTCGACCCTGGTCGTGAACAAGATCCGCGGCACCTTCAACGCGGTCGCGGTCAAGGCCCCCGGCTTCGGTGACCGTCGCAAGGCGATGCTCGGCGACATGGCCGCGCTCACCGGCGCCGAGGTCATCGCCGAGGAGGTCGGCCTCAAGCTCGACCAGGTCGGCCTCGACGTGCTGGGCACCGCCCGCCGCGTCACCATCTCGAAGGACGACACGGTCATCGTCGACGGTGGCGGCGACAAGGGTGCCGTGGCCGGCCGCGTGAACCAGATCAAGGCCGAGATCGAGAACACGGACTCCGACTGGGACCGCGAGAAGCTCCAGGAGCGCCTCGCGAAGCTGGCCGGCGGCGTGTGCGTGATCAAGGTCGGCGCCGCCACCGAGGTGGAGCTGAAGGAGAAGAAGCACCGTCTCGAGGACGCGATCTCCGCGACCCGCGCCGCGGTCGAGGAGGGCATCGTCTCCGGCGGTGGCTCCGCGCTCGTGCACGCCGTGAAGATCCTCGAGGGCAACCTCGGCAAGACCGGCGACGAGGCGACGGGTGTCGCGGTCGTCCGCAAGGCCGCCGTCGAGCCGCTGCGCTGGATCGCCGAGAACGCCGGCCTGGAGGGTTACGTCATCACCTCCAAGGTCGCCGAGCTCGACAAGGGTCAGGGCTTCAACGCCGCCACCGGCGAGTACGGCGACCTGGTCAAGTCCGGTGTCATCGACCCGGTCAAGGTCACCCGCTCCGCCCTGGAGAACGCGGCCTCGATCGCCTCCCTCCTCCTCACGACCGAGACCCTGGTCGTCGAGAAGAAGGAAGAGGAAGAGCCGGCCGCGGCCGGCGGTCACGGCCACGCCCACTGAGCCAACAGCTCACACGGCACGAAGAAACCCCCCGTTCCTGGCTGGAACGGGGGGTTTCTCCCTTCGCGGGCGGTCCGATGCTCTCTCCTCCTCCGGGGAGTGACTACTGCTCCAGGGAGTCGAGCGCTCCCAGTTGCCCCATCAGCCCCAGCCGGTCGTACTCCCACCAGCCCTCGACGATCTTCCCGTCAGCGTCGAACCGGTGGATGGTCGTACCCGTCATCGACGCCTGCCTGCCACTGCTGGGAATCCCGAGGAAGTCGCCGCGCTGGGTCCCGCTCCACGTCCAGCGGGTGCAGACCCGGTCGCCCTGGGCGATCTGGTCGTGAATGGTGAACGCGAAGTCGAAGCCCTCACGCCACATCTGCATCTCGCGCCGGGCCGCGTCCAGCCCGATGGCATCCTGCTCGTTGGACGGATCGTGGTCGTGGTAGCTCTCCACGAAAAGGTCGTTGAGCGGGGGCAGTTCACCGCGGGTGGCGACCACCTCGAAGAAGCGCCGCGAGGCGTCCGCGCACAACTGCTCGTCCCGCACCACGTCCAGATCCGTGAACGTCGGCATCTCGTCGCACAGGGCGACCATCTCCCGGAAGATCCGGTCCGTCTCCGGAAGGTTCGAGTTCCGCATCGCCTCCTCGTACGACGGGAACTCCACGATCTCGACGAAGTGCGACGAGTCCGAGAGATCCTTGCCGATCAGGGTGTGCGTCGCGCTCCGCTTGCCCTGGGTCTGCTCGACCCAGGTGTCCATCAACCGGTTCATCTCGTCGAACCGACTGGTCTTGCAGTCAATCAGCTGTACGAATGTCATGGCGCCGCCTCCGGCCCCCCTGGGTCCGGTACCTCTCTCCATACTCCCACCGGAGTCGCGGCACCACCTCCTTCACGCCGGCCCGTAAACGCGTCACTGAGGCCCGTACTTCCGCCCCGTCTTCGACGAGATCCCGCCGAGCAGTGCCCGCGGCGTCACCTTCACCACGCCCATCAGCGCCTTGTAGCGCGGGTCCGGGATCGACAGCGACTTGCCCCGGGCCAGATCGGCGAGCGCCGCCGCGACCAGCTTGTCCGCGTCCAGCCACATCCAGTTCGGGATGTTGTCCGTCCCCATCCCGGCCCGCTCATGGAACTCCGTACGCACGAAACCGGGAGCCAGCGCCATCAGCCGCACCCCGCTCCCCGCCAGATCCTTCGCCGCCCCCTGCGTGAACTGCACGACCCAGGCCTTCGATGCCCCGTACGTACCGCGCGGCACGAACGCGGCGACGGACGCCACATTGACGACACCCCCGCGTCCCCGCTCCCGCATGGCCTCGGCCGCGGCGCTGGTCAGCCGCAGCACCGCCTCGCAGTGCACCTTGAGCATCCGCAGCTCGTCCGCCATCGAGACGTCGAGATAGCGGCCCTTGTTACCGAAGCCGGCGTTGTTGACCAGCAGGTCGACGGGGTTCTTGCGGTCCCCGAGGCGTGCGGCCACCGCCTCGATGCCGACGTCCGTCGCGAGGTCGGCGCTCAGTACCTCCGCCTCGATGCCGTGCCGGTCGTGCAGTTCGGTCGCCTGCTCGCCGAGCCGTTTGGCATCGCGCGCCACCAGGACGAGGTTGTGGCCGTCGGCCGCCAGCCGCCGCGCGAACGCGGCGCCGATACCCGCGGTGGATCCCGTAATCAAAGCCGTTGTCATGGCGCAAGATTAGTGACCCCGGCTGTGCCCGTCCGCCGCCTGCACGCTCCCTCCCGATCGTGAAGTCCCCGCCCGGACGCCTCGGGTAATCCCTTGTCAGCGGCCGTGCCCCATCCGCGAGTCAGCCGTACTTCTTCACATACGCGTCAGCTGCTGCCGCCGCCTCCGAATGCAGCGCCGCACCGGCCGTGAGCAGCCGTGGCAGCAGAGTCCGCTCGGTCGTCAGGGCCCGGAAGTACAGGGCGACCGTCACCTCGTGATCCGGCCGGTGCACGATGTCGACCGGGTCGCCCGCCCGTATCTCGCCCGGCTCGATCACCCGCAGATAGGCGCCCGGCGCACCCCGCTCGGTGAACCGCCGCACCCACTTTTTCTCACCCAGATGGCCCTGGAACGTCGCACAGGGGATGCGGCCGCTGGTGACCTCGAGGACCAGCTCGGACCCGATCCGCCAGCGCTCGCCGATCAGCGCACCGGACACGTCCAGGCCTCGCGTGGTGAGGTTCTCGCCGAACATCCCGTCGCGCAGCGGGCGGCCCAGCTCGCGTTCCCATGCGTCGAGGTCCTCGCGCGCGACCGCGTACACCGCCTGTTCGTCGCCGCCGTGGTGCTGCTTCGAGCACACCGTGTCTCCGGCCAGACCGCTGCCGCCGATCCCCTTGGGCCCGGGCGCCGCCACCCGCACCGGCCCGTCAACCGGCCGTTTGTCGATACCGGTGCCCTGCGGATGGTCCGTGTACGGCACGGACTGCGCACGACCCACGTTCACGGACAACACCTTCATCACGACTCTCGCCCCCGTACTCGCCGCTTCACCCGTCGCATTCATGCCCACGACCACACGCTAAGTCACTCGTCCCCAAAGTGTCGACGCATTATTCGCCGCAGAACCAAAGAATCACTTATGATCGAAAAATGATCGAAGCCCGTCATCTCCGCGTCCTGCGTGCTGTGGCCTCCACCGGCTCCTTCTCGGCTGCGGGCCGTGAACTGGGCTGCACCCAGCCCGCCGTGAGCCAGCAGATGAAAGCGCTGGAAGCCTCGGTCGGCACCCCGCTGCTCATCCGCAGCGGACGCCGGATGCGCCTGACCCAGGCGGGCGAGGCCCTCGTGCGACACGCGGCCGGCATCCTCTCGGGCCTCACGGCGGCGGAGGAGGAGATCGCGGCGATCGCCGGGCTGCGGGCGGGCCGGGTCCGGCTGGTCTCCTTCCCCAGCGGCAGCTCCACCCTCGTCCCGACAGCCCTCGCCGCCCTGCGCGCCGCCCACCCCGGCACCCGGGTCTCCCTGGAGGAGGCCGAACCCCCGCACTCGGTCGAACTGCTGCGCGAGGGCGACTGCGATGTGGCGCTCGCTTTCCGTTACGAGGGAGCGGCCGGCGCCGGTGAGTGGGACGACCTGGTGGTCCGCCCCCTTCTCACCGACCGGCTCGTCGGCCTCGTACCCGAAGGGCACCGGCTGTCCCGCGCCGAGTCGGTCGCCCTGACCGAACTCGCCGCCGAGTCCTGGATCGCCGGCTGCCCGCGCTGCCGGGGCCAGCTGGTCGAGGCCTGCGAGAGCGCGGGCTTCACCCCGCGCATCGACTTCGCGACCGACGACTACCCCGCGGTGGTCGGTCTGGTGGGCGCGGGTCTGGGCGTGGCGGTCCTGCCCCGGCTCGCCGTCGAGTCCGTACGGCCGCGGGGCGTGCGCACCGTGACGCTGGAACCGGCGGTCCGGCGGGAGATCGTCGCGCTGACCCTGCCCGACCTGGCGCAGGTGCCGGCGGTGGCGGCGACGCTGGACCAGCTCGCGCAGGCGGCGGACCGGGTCTGAGACGGGTGGGCACGCGTGCGCGTGCCCATACGGGCCGCGCCGAAGAAACGTTCCTTCAGTTGTTCGAGTCGAGGTCCCCGCCACCGGCCGACGCCGACACCAGCCGGTTACGGGCCCGTCCCATCAGCTCTTCGCGTTCGTCCTCGGTCAATCCGCCCCACACGCCGTACGGCTCGCGCACCGCCAGCGCGTGTGCCGCGCACTGCGCGCGGACCGGGCATCTCATGCAGACCTCCTTGGCCGAGTTCTCGCGAGCGCTCCGTGCCGCACCGCGCTCTCCCTCCGGGTGGAAGAAGAGCGAGCTGTCGACCCCACGGCAGGCCGCGAGGAGCTGCCAGTCCCAGAGGTCCGCGTTCGGACCGGGAAGGCGGGAGAAATCTGCCATTGTTTGTCCCCTTGTTGCCGTTCTGGGCTGAGGTGGTGCCCCTGACCGTACAACTACGATCTAAGGAGATGAAAATATGACTCATTGCGAATCTAGCCTCAGACACCAACAAAAGGGAAGAAAACAGTCTGAATGGGGCATAGGTTGTGATGAAACGTTGAGGGTCTGTTGTGCATGTCTGCACCGTGTCCACGCCCTCACGTAGAGTGCCGAAGACGACACACAGCCCCGTAACTCTTTCGAGTGACCGTCGTTGAGAGTGCGGAGGCGGTTGGAGGAACAAGCGCTCGGACGGGCGGCAGTACCCACTGCCGAGAAAATCGGTCGAGTGTCAACCGCACAGGTGACAATTCTGTACCAGCCTGGAGGCTCAAGGTGACGCGCATCAGCTGCGGAGGGCGGCCATGACATCCGTCCTCGTCTGCGACGACTCCCCGCTTGCCCGAGAGGCGCTCCGCCGCGCGGTCGCGACCGTGCCCGGTGTCGAGCGCGTGACCACGGCGGCCAACGGCGAGGAAGTCCTCCGCCGCTGGGGTGCCGACCGTTCGGACCTGATTCTGATGGACGTACGCATGCCCGGTCTGGGCGGCGTCGAGACGGTCCGGCGGCTGCTGTCCGCCGACCCCGGAGCGCGCATCATCATGCTCACCGTCGCCGAGGACCTGGACGGCGTGGCGCTCGCCGTCGCCGCCGGTGCCCGCGGCTATCTGCACAAGGACGCCTCGCGCGCCGAACTGCGGGCCACGGTGACGCAGGCGCTGGCCGACCCGACCTGGCGGCTCGCGCCGCGCCGACTGCGCTCGGCCGAGATGGGCGCCGCGCCCACCCTCACCGCGCGTGAGATCCAGGTCCTGGAAGGCATGAGCCACGGCCGGTCGAACGCGGAGATCGGACGCGAACTGTTCCTCTCCGAGGACACGGTGAAGACGCACGCCAGGCGCCTTTTCAAGAAGCTCGGCGCCTCTGACCGCGCGCACGCGGTGGCGCTCGGTTTCCGCTGGGGTCTGGTCCGTTAGGTGGACCTCGCCGGGGGTGAGAAAGTCCCCGCCTACCGCATGGTGGGCGGGGGTCGCAAAACGGCCCGCCGGACAACCGCTGCTCGTTTCGCCGCGGATGCCGCATCCTTGAGGTGTGGAGTTCCTCGGGCACGAGTCGGTCGAGCGGAAGGGGAGGGCGCAGGATATGAGTTCCGGCGCACCTGCTCATAACGCTTCGGTGCACAACAACGGACGCGGTGCCACGGAGAGAGCGGCGCCAAGGCACCATGGTCCGATGCGTGACGACGAGGCGGCTTATGCCCATGGGGTGATCGGTTCCCTCGTCCATCGCGCCGTCGACGGGGACGAGCAGGCCACGCACGACCTGCTCGCCCATGTCCACCCCCTCGCCCTGCGCTACTGCCGCACCCGGCTGTCCCGACTGCCGGGCGACGCGCGGCACTTCGTGGAGGACCTGGCGCAGGAGGTCTGCGTCGCCGTACTCCTCGCCCTGCCGCGCTACCGCGACACCGGACGCCCGTTCGAGGCGTTCGTCTTCGCGATCGCAGCGCACAAGGTCGCCGATCTCCAGCGTGCCGCGATGCGCCACCCGGGTTCGACCGCGGTCCCCTCGGACGAGATGCCGGAACGCCCCGACGACTCCCTGGGCCCCGAGGAACGGGCCCTCCTCAGCAGCGACGCCGAATGGGCCAAGAAACTCATGGCCAACCTCCCCGAGAACCAGCGTGAACTGCTCCTGCTGCGCATCGCGGTGGGCCTCACGGCGGAGGAGACGGGCCAGATGTTGGGAATGTCACCCGGCGCGGTGCGCGTGGCCCAGCATCGCGCGTTGAGCAGGCTGCGAGCACTGGCGGAGCAGTAGGGGCCGCAGTGCCGGGCGCCCTTTGCCCGGCCGCGTTTCCCGGCCCCGTATGAACGGCCGGGGCGCCGACTCCGTACGAACAGTCGATTCCGTACGAACATACGAAGCCCCGGGGCACCCCGCACCGTGGAATTCGGGACCCGTGCTTCCCGTTAGCATGGACATCCGCACCGAGCAAGGCCATTTGGGGAAGGTGTCATGACTGCCAACGTCGACGGAGTGCCCGCCAAGTTCGCGACCCTCGGGCTCACCTACGACGACGTGCTGCTGCTGCCGGGCGCATCGGAAGTGCTGCCCAACGCGGTCGACACCTCGTCCCGCATCTCCCGCAACGTCCGCGTCAACATCCCGCTGCTGTCCGCGGCGATGGACAAGGTCACCGAGTCGCGCATGGCGATCGCCATGGCCCGGCAGGGTGGCGTCGGCGTGTTGCACCGCAACCTCTCCATCGAGGACCAGGTCAACCAGGTCGACCTCGTGAAGCGCTCCGAGTCCGGCATGGTCACCGACCCGATCACGGTGAACCCGGACGCGACGCTGGGCGAGGCCGACGCGCTGTGTGCCAAGTTCCGCATCAGCGGCGTCCCGGTGACCGACGGCAGCGGCAAGCTGCTCGGCATCGTCACCAACCGCGACATGGCCTTCGAGACCGACCGCTCGCGTCAGGTCCGTGAGGTCATGACGCCGATGCCGCTGGTCACGGGCAAGGTCGGCATCTCCGGCACCGAGGCCATGGAGCTGCTGCGCCGCCACAAGATCGAGAAGCTTCCCCTGGTCGACGACTCCGGTCTCCTCAAGGGCCTGATCACGGTCAAGGACTTCGTCAAGGCCGAGAAGTACCCGAGCGCCGCCAAGGACTCCGAGGGCCGGCTGCTCGTCGGCGCGGCCGTCGGTGCCAGCCCCGAGGCGCTGGAGCGCGCCCAGGCGCTCGCCGAGGCGGGCGTGGACTTCCTGGTCGTCGACACCTCGCACGGTCACAACAGCAACGCCCTGAGCTGGATGTCGAAGATCAAGTCGAGCGTCCACGTCGACGTGATCGGCGGCAACGTCGCCACACGCGACGGCGCCCAGGCCCTGATCGACGCGGGCGTCGACGGCATCAAGGTGGGCGTCGGACCCGGCTCCATCTGCACCACCCGCGTGGTCGCCGGCATCGGCGTCCCCCAGGTGACGGCCATCTACGAGGCGGCCCTCGCGGCCCGCGCCGCCGGTATCCCGCTGATCGGCGACGGTGGCCTGCAGTACTCCGGCGACATCGGCAAGGCGCTCGCCGCCGGCGCCGACTCCGTCATGCTGGGCAGCCTGCTGGCCGGCTGCGAGGAGTCCCCGGGCGAGCTGCAGTTCATCAACGGCAAGCAGTTCAAGTCGTACCGCGGCATGGGCTCGCTGGGCGCCATGCAGTCGCGCGGCCAGGCGAAGTCGTACTCCAAGGACCGCTACTTCCAGGCCGACGTCGGCTCCGACGACAAGCTCGTCCCCGAGGGCATCGAGGGCCAGGTGCCCTACCGCGGTCCCCTGGCCAACGTGCTGCACCAGCTCGTCGGCGGCCTGCGCCAGACCATGGGATACGTCGGTGCGGCCACGGTCGGCGAGATGGAGACCAAGGGCCGCTTCGTCCGCATCACCTCGGCGGGCCTCAAGGAGAGCCACCCGCACGACATCCAGATGACGGTCGAGGCGCCCAACTACAGCCGTAAGTAGGCGCGAGCGGTAACCGGACGTGCGAGAGGCGGTCCCGGAGGCACTCCGGGGCCGCCTTTGTCGTACCCGTCGGGGATACTGGGAGGCGCACAACCAAGGATGGAAAGGCCACACACGTGACTGAGATCGAGATCGGGCGCGGCAAGCGCGGCCGTAGGGCGTACGCCTTCGACGACATCGCCGTCGTCCCCAGCCGTCGTACGCGCGACCCGAAGGAGGTCTCGATCGCCTGGCAGATCGACGCCTACCGCTTCGAGCTGCCCTTCCTGGCGGCCCCCATGGACTCGGTCGTCTCCCCGGCCACCGCGATCCGCATCGGCGAGCTGGGCGGCCTCGGCGTCCTCAACCTCGAAGGCCTCTGGACCCGGTACGAGGACCCGCAGCCGCTGCTCGACGAGATCGCCGCGCTGGACGTGGACACCGCGACGCGCCGCCTCCAGGAGATCTACGCGGCTCCCATCAAGGAGGAGCTGATCGGCGCGCGCATCAAGGAGGTGCGCGACTCGGGCGTGGTCACCGCCGCCGCGCTCTCCCCGCAGCGCACGGCCCAGTTCTCCAAGGCCGTCGTCGACGCGGGCGTGGACATCTTCGTCATCCGCGGTACGACGGTCTCCGCGGAGCACGTCTCCGGCGCTGCCGAACCGCTGAACCTGAAGCAGTTCATCTACGAGCTGGACGTCCCGGTGATCGTCGGCGGCTGCGCCACCTACACCGCGGCCCTGCACCTGATGCGCACCGGCGCGGCAGGCGTGCTGGTCGGCTTCGGCGGCGGCGCCGCCCACACCACGCGCAACGTGCTGGGCATCCGCGTCCCGATGGCCACCTCGGTCGCCGATGTGGCCGCCGCCCGCCGCGACTACATGGACGAGTCCGGCGGCCGGTACGTGCACGTGATCGCGGACGGCGGTGTCGGCTGGTCCGGCGACCTCCCCAAGGCGATCGCCTGTGGCGCCGACGCGGTCATGATGGGCTCCCCGCTGGCCCGCGCCACGGACGCGCCCGGCAAGGGCCACCACTGGGGCATGGAGGCCGTCAACGAGGAACTGCCGCGCGGCAAGAAGGTCGACCTCGGCACGGTCGGCACGATCGAGGAGGTCCTCATGGGCCCCTCGCACACGCCCGACGGCTCGATGAACTTCTTCGGCGCCCTGCGCCGCGCCATGTCCACTACGGGCTACAGCGACCTCAAGGAGTTCCAGCGCGTCGAGGTGACGGTGGCGGACTCGCAGCACATGCGATGAGCTGACGCCGCGCTCGGCCTGAGCGATGTCGAGGGGCCTGATCACCCGTGGGGGTGGTCGGGCCCTTTTCGTGTGTCCAAGTGGCGCTGGTGGGGCGCGTTTCGCCGGTGGGGGCACACGGTTGCGTTCGGGGCGAATGCGCGCCGATCAAGGGTGGCGAGGCCGCTAGCGTGTGTGTCGGCGCCCCAGTTCTCTGGAGCGCCCCCTTCCAAGGACATGGTTCCGGACCCCCGCCCATCGGGGCCCGGCCCGAGTTCCAGCAAGCCGCCTACCGGGTCTATGGGCGGTGTCGCGGAAGGGGGCGCCCATGGGTCGTCACCGCAAGCCCACCCGCTGGGTTCGGCTCCGTCTTCGGGCGGTCAAGTTCCGGAGGAGGTGCATCTTGTGGACCTACGGATGGTGAGCGGCCGCCCCCACAAGAACTAGGGGCGGACACCCGTGAACCATCGAGGAGCCTGCCGCAGCTAGACCCTGCGGTGGGCTCCACCCTTTTGCACGGTACCGGTACTCGCCATCGGGCGGCTCGGTGCCGAAGGTGGTGCATCTTGCGGACATACGGTTGGTGAGCGGCCGCCCCCACGAGAATTAGGGGCGGACACCCGTGAACCATTCAGGAGCCTGCCGCAGTTACCCCTGCGGTGGGGCTCCACCTGCCTCGTACGGTACCGAGGCGGGAGCGCCCGCGCCACCGGTCCCCGAGGCTCAGCCGTTCGCACGCGCCCCCCTTCACAACCGGTGCGCCGCCCCCGTAGGAGTCGCCCCCCGCGTGTCCAGCAGCAACTGTGCCTTCACCGACAGGCCCTGCAGGTCGTACGTGCGGTGCTGCTGGAGGAGGATCGTCAGGTCGGCGTCGGCCGCCGCCTCGTAGAGCGAGTCCGCGCGGGGGACGGGGCGGTCCAGGACGCTCCAGGACGGGATGTGGGGGTCGTGGTAGCTGACGGAGGCGCCCAGCTCCATCAGGCGGATCGCGATCTCCTGGGCGGGGGAGCCCTGTTGGTCGGCGAGGTCGGGCTTGTAGGTGACGCCCAGCAGCAGTACGCGTGCGCCCCGGGCCGATTTGCCGTGCTCGTTCAGGAGCGTGGCCGCGCGTTGGATGACGTACTGGGGCATGTGGTCGTTGACCTGCTGGGCCAGTTCCACCATGCGCAGGGCGCGGCCCGTGCGGCCGGTGTGGCCCGTGTGGTTGTGCAGGTCCTGGGGGACGGCGTGGCCGCCTACGCCCGGGCCCGGGCGGAATGCCTGGAAGCCGAAGGGCTTGGTCTCCGCGCAGCGGATGACGTCCCACAGGTCGACGCCCAGGTCGTGGCAGAGGACCGCCATCTCGTTGACGAGGGCGATGTTGACGTGCCGGAAGTTGGTCTCCAGGAGCTGGACCGTTTCCGCTTCCCGGGGTCCACGCGCGCGTACGACCTTGTCGGTGAGCCTGCCGTAGAAGGCGGCGGCCGACTCGGTGCAGGCGGGGGTGAGGCCGCCGATGACCTTCGGGGTGTTGGCGGGGGTGAAGTCGCGGTTGCCCGGGTCGACGCGGCTGGGGGAGTAGGCGAGGTGGAAGTCGCGGCCCGCCTTCAGCCCGGAGCCCTCTTCGAGGAGGGGGCGCAGGAACTCCTCCGTCGTTCCCGGGTGAACGGGCGACTCCAGGATCACCGTGGTGTGCGGGCGCAGGCGCGCGGCGAGGGTGCGGGCGGCGGCCTCCACCTGGCTCAGGTCAAGGGCTCCGTCGGCGCCGCGTGGGGTGGGCGCGCAGATGACGGCGGTGCGTACACGGCCGAGTTCGGCGGGGCCGACGGCGGTCCGGAAGCCTCTGGAGAGCATCCGGCGCAGTTCGGCGGCGGTGAGGGAACCGGCCTCGGGGCCGGTCTTGTACCCGAGAGTGGGGATGCCGGCGGCGACGGCCGCCTGGGCCAGTGGCAGGCCGAGATGTCCGAGTCCGATGACGGCGAGGTCTGCGGGCATGCGTGGGCCGTCCTTCCCAGTAGCCGAAGCGGGACAGGTGCGCAAGCCCTGTGGACAGAACGAGCGAGCGCAATGTCAGACTAGGAGTAAATATGACCGATATGCGTGATTGGGTGGGCGAGTTTCCACAGGTGTTTCTGTGCAGGTTGTCCACAGGCTGAGGGCGGGTGGTGGCCGAAGTCGGGCGACCCGGTCAGAATTCGGGCAGAGGGATTCGGGCAGGCGCAGTCCTACGGCGGAACCACAGTCGGCCGGGCGTGCGGACACGGCCGGCGCGACCGACAGCGGGAGGCAGCGATGAGGACAGCGGCACTGGGACCGGCACAGCGTGCCGAGTCACTGGCAGCAATGGCCGAGCGTGAGCTGGATGTGCTGGTCGTGGGCGCCGGCGTGGTCGGAGCGGGCACCGCGCTCGACTCCGTGACCCGCGGTCTGTCCACGGGTCTCGTGGAGGCCCGTGACTGGGCGTCGGGCACGTCGAGCAGGTCCAGCAAGCTCATCCACGGCGGCCTGCGCTATCTGGAGATGCTCGACTTCGCCCTCGTCAGAGAGGCGCTGAAGGAACGCGGGCTGTTGCTGGAGCGGCTCGCCCCGCACCTGGTCAAGCCGGTGGCGTTCCTGTATCCGCTGCAGCACCAGGGCTGGGAGCGGCTGTACGCCGGGGCGGGCGTCGCGCTCTACGACGCGATGTCGATGGCCCGAGGGCATGGGCGGGGTCTGCCGACGCACCGTCACCTGAGCCGCCGTCACGCCCTGCGTGTCGCACCCGCCTTGAAGAAGGACGCGCTGGTCGGAGCGTTGCAGTACTACGACGCGCAGATGGACGACGCCCGCTTCGTGGCCACCCTGGTGCGCACGGCGGCGGCGTACGGCGCGAAGGTCGCCAACCGCGCGCGGGTGACCGGCTTCCTGCGGGAGGGGGAGCGGGTCGTCGGCGCCCGGGTGCAGGATGTCGAGGGCGGCGGGGAGTACGAGATCCGCGCCCGGCAGATCGTCAACGCCACCGGGGTGTGGACCGATGACACCCAGGGGATGGTCGGCGAGCGCGGCCAGTTCCACGTCAGGGCGTCCAAGGGCATCCATCTGGTCGTGCCCAAGGACCGGATCCACTCGACGACCGGGCTGATCCTGCGCACCGAGAAGTCCGTACTGTTCGTGATCCCGTGGGGCCGGCACTGGATCGTCGGGACGACGGACACCGACTGGGACCTGGACAAGGCCCACCCGGCGGCCTCCAGCGCCGACATCGACTACCTGCTGGAACACGTGAACTCGGTACTCGCGGTGCCGCTGACGAGGGACGACGTCCAGGGCGTCTACGCGGGCCTGCGGCCCCTGCTCGCCGGGGAGTCCGACGCCACCAGCAAACTGTCGCGCGAGCACACGGTGGCACACCCGGTGCCGGGCCTGGTGGTCGTGGCGGGCGGCAAGTACACGACGTACCGGGTGATGGCGAAGGACGCGGTCGACGAGGCCGTGCACGGACTCGACCAGCGTGTCGCCGAGTGCGTGACGGAGGACGTGCCGCTGCTGGGTGCCGAGGGCTATCGCGCGCTGTGGAACGCCCGGGCGCGCACGGCCGCGCGCACCGGCCTGCATGTGGTGCGCGTGGAGCACCTGCTGAACCGGTATGGCTCGCTGGCGCAGGAGGTGCTCGATCTGATCGCCGCCGACTCCTCGCTCGGCGAGCCGCTGCAGGCCGCGGAGGACTATCTGCGGGCGGAGATCGTGTACGCCGCCTCGCACGAGGGCGCGCGGCATCTGGACGACGTGCTGACCCGGCGGACCCGGATCTCGATCGAGACGTTCGACCGGGGGACGCGCAGTTCTCGTGAGGCGGCGGAGTTGATGGCGCCCGTCCTCGGCTGGGACAAGGACCAGATCGAGCGTGAGGTCGAGCACTACGACAAGCGCGTGGAGGCGGAGCGTGAGTCGCAGCGGCAGCCGGACGACCTCACGGCGGACGCGGCACGGCTGGGTGCGCCGGACATCGTGCCGCTCTGACGTCTCCGCGACTTCCGGTCCCGAACCGCGGGTTTCGGCCTTCCGGTGACTTCTCGGCCGTTCTTCTCGAACTCCCGACCGTCACTCGAACGAGTGTCGTGAGCTGGGATCTTTGCCCGGCAGCCGTCCGTTCTACGGGGTGCGGGGGCAGAAGTCGGCGGCGAGCGGGGCCGGTTCGGGACCGGGGCCCGCGCTCGTGACGGGGGTTCATTCGGGAGGGGGGATGGCAGTGACAGCAGGTGGGGCGGGGGATGGGTTGCTCCACGCGGCCTTCCTTCCCACGGGCCGCCGTCCGTCCCGAGGGGCACCCGGGGCATCGGCCGGTTGTCGGGTGAGGGACAATGGAGGCTCTGTCAGGGCGGGTTGCTTGAGGGGACGCATGTCGGAGGCGGAGCGGGCGGGAGCATCCCGTCAGGACAGGAGTGAGCGTCTCCTCGCCGGGCGGTACCGGCTGGGAGGAGTCCTCGGCCGCGGCGGCATGGGTACCGTCTGGCGCGCGGAGGACGAGACCCTCGGCCGGACGGTCGCCGTCAAGGAGCTGAGGTTCCCGGGGAGTATCGACGAGGACGAGAAGCGGCGGCTGATCACGCGGACGCTGCGCGAGGCCAAGGCGATCGCGCGGATCCGCAACAACAGTGCCGTGACCGTCTTCGACGTGGTCGAGGAGGACGACCGGCCGTGGATCGTGATGGAGCTCGTCGAGGGCAAGTCGCTCGCCGAGGTCATCCGTGAGGACGGGCTGCTGGAGCCCCGGCGCGCGGCCGAGGTGGGCCTCGCGATCCTCGACGTGCTCAGGTCCGCGCACCGTGAGGGCATCCTGCACCGCGATGTGAAACCGTCGAACGTGCTGATGTCCGAGGACGGCAGGGTCGTCCTCACCGACTTCGGTATCGCGCAGGTCGAGGGCGACCCGTCGATCACCTCGACCGGCATGCTCGTCGGCGCACCCTCCTACATCTCGCCGGAGCGGGCCCGAGGCCACAAGCCCGGCCCCGCTGCCGACCTCTGGTCGCTGGGCGGCCTGCTGTACGCGTCGGTCGAGGGTGTGCCGCCCTACGACAAGGGATCCGCGATCGCGACGCTGACCGCCGTGATGACGGAGCAGCTGGAGGAGCCGAAGAACGCGGGTCCGCTGAAGGACGTGATCTACGGGCTGCTCAACAAGGATCCCGCCAAGCGTCTCGACGACGCCGGTGCGCGCAGGATGCTCAACGCGGTGATCCACGCTCCCGAGCCCCAGCCGGCCGTGCCGGAACCGATGGACGCCACGAAGGTCGTGCCGTTGCCGGTCCTGCCGGGCAAGGGCAAGGGGGCCGGTAAGAGCGCGGAGAGCGGGAGTCCGGCCGAGTCGGATTCCGGGAGCAAGCGGGTCGAAGAGGCCGGCGAGCGGTTCCGGGGGGCGTTCCGGTCCGTCAAGAAGGCGGCCGTCGCGGCGAGTGCCGGGGCGGGAGCCGCAGTCCGTACGAAGTCGTCAGGCTCCGCCGGGACGGCCGGTTCTTCCGAGTCCGCGGGAGCGGCCGGGGCCGTCGCGGCCTCGGGGAGTGTGGCTTCCGCCGGGGTGACGGACGAGGCCGCGAAGAGCGGCGCGCCGGAGACCGGGCAGCGGACCGGCGGTGCGGCGCAGGGCGCTGTCGTTCCCGGCGCTCGGGACGGCCAGGCTCGGGACAGGGGAGCGCAGAGCGGTAACGCCGGTACCGGGGGGCGCAGTTCGGGGTGGCCCGTGGTGCCGCCGCCGGATCTGCCGCCGCGGTCCGTGCCCAGGGCGCCGCTCACCGACGTGGTGCCGAAGCGCACGCTGGTGCTCATCGCGGTGGTCGTCGCCGTCATCGTGCTCGGTGTGGTGCTGGCCCTCGTGCTCGGGGGCGACGACTCCACCGACAGTTCCGCCGGCGGGTCGAAGTCCGGCGGGGACAAGGTGACGTCCACGTCCTCCGGCTCCGCCGAGACCAAGGAGGACAAGGACGACGGCACCCGTGCGGACGGTGGGCAGAGCGCCGACACCGCGACCGGCAAGGAGACGGGAGCCGGGACGGGCACGGGAGCGGGGAGCGCGCCAAGTGCGTCCGTGAGCGCGTCCGGTGAGTCCGGTCGCCCCGCGGGAGTGACCACGTACACCGGTGGGCAGGGGTTCTCCATCGGACTGCCCACGGGGTGGAAGTACGAGTCCACGGGGGCCGCGGGCGCCCGCTTCGCGGGGCCCGACGGACAGAGGCTGCTCGTGGGATGGACCACCACGCCCAAGAACGACCCCGTGGCGGACTGGAAGAACCAAGAGCAGTACATGACGCGTTCGCAGTACGACCGGATCCGAATAGCGAAGGTGAGCTACCGCGGCTGGAACACGGCCGACTGGGAGTTCACCTATGCGGAGGGCGGGACGAAGTACCGGTCCGTGGACCGGGGGTTCGTCGTCAACGGCCAACTCGGGTATGGGCTCATGTTCACGGCGAAAGCGTCGAATTGGGACAGTGAGCTGCGCAAGGAGACATGGCGGACCTTCACGGAGACGTTCGAGCCGAAATCGTGATGCGCGCGCTTCCGAGTTGAGGCCGTGAGATCTCGAATCCCCTCTTTGTGAGTTGCCTCCGGCACGTATCGTGAGTGGTTGCGGACCGTACGCATGCAGAACGGGACGTATGGCGAACGGAATTGAGCAGCCGGACGGCCGGGGGAGGCATCGTGGAGGAATATGCGGGGCGGGTGCTCGCCGACCGCTACCGCCTGCCGCTGCCGCCGTCCGATGAGTTCGAACAGCGCGAGACCCGGGCCTTCGACACCTACAGCGGGCAGGAAGTCCTGGTCAGGCAGGTGCCGTTGCCCGAAGTCGTCGAGGCCGAGGTGCTCGACGCGGACGGGCTGCCGGACGGGTTCGTGGCGCGGGACGGGCGTCGGGTGCGAGGTGCTGCCGCGCGGTCCGCGGCCACCCGTCGGCCCAGTGATCCGACAGTACTGCGCGCCATAGAGGCCGCGCAGGCCGCCGCGTCCATCCCTGATCATCCACGGCTTGACCAGGTCTTCGACGTGTTCGCGCAGGGCGGTTCACTGTGGATAGTGAGTGAACTGGTGCCGGCCAGGCCCCTGGAGTCACTGCTCGCCGAGAAGCCGCTGACGCCGTATCGCGCGGCCGAGGTCGCCGCCGACGTCCTCATGGCACTGCGGGTGCTGCACGCCCACGGCTGGGTGCACCGCAACATCACCGAGCGCACGGTGCTCGTCTGCGACGACGGACGCGTGATGGTCACGGGGTTGGCGGTCGGCGCGGCGGAAGAGGCGCTGTGCGGGTACGACCCGGTACCCGGCCGGGACGGTCCGGCGGCGACCGGCTCGCCGGGGGACCCGACCGCGGCGATTGACGCTCCCGGGACGGGTGGCGGTGCGGGTCGGCCGGGTGGAGGCGGCGGGGGTTACGGGGTTGCCGGGGGGACGTTCGCCGGGGATTCCGGCGCGGACGCCGAGGTTGCTCGGCGTGCGGCCATAGAGGCGCGGACGGGTGCAGGTGCGGGCTCGGGGAGCGGTAGCGGCGGGGGCGGGTACGGGCAGGCACCGGCTTCGTCGGCGGGAGGACAGGCCGTAGCGAGGCCGCAGGGCTTGGCCGGCGGTGGGGTCGGCGGTCCCGGACGATCCGGCGGGGGTTACGGCGTTGCCGGGGGGACGTTCGCCGGGGATTCCGGCGCGGACCCCGAGGCTGCCCGGCGTGCGGCCATCGAGGCGCGGACGGGTGGAGGGATGCCCGGGACGGGCGTCGAGGGGACCACCGGAGGCACCGGCGAGCGGCGGGCGTTGGAGACCGAGGGGGACATCCGGGCGGCCCGCGCCGGAGCCATCGCGGCGTATCGGGCGGGGGCCCGGGCAGCGGCCAGGGTTCAGGAGGCCGAGCAGAGCGGGCGCATGGCGCTGCCCGGTGCCCGGCCGTCGATCGAGGCGGCCGGTGACGCGGGCACTGGTGGGCACGGCGCCGGTGTGGAGCGGGCCCCGGCCACTCCGCCTCCGGGGCAGATCGCCGACCCCTACGGCGTGCGCAACACGCCTGCCTGGAACGGTGTGGCCCTCCCCGCGACCGGAGCCCCGGGACACACCGCACACGCGCGTACCGCCCTCCCCGCCGGCGGGAACGGCGCTGCGGCGAACGGGGTGGCCGACAGCATTCCGCACCAGCAGCACCGCCCGCTCACCCACGCCGCGCCCCAGGACCAGCCCCCCGCCCAGTCACACGCCCAGCCGCAGGACCGGCGCCCGCCGGCCGACCATATCCCCGGGCGGCCCCCGGGCCACTGGGACGGCGCGGCCGTCGCCGACGCGCCCAGGCGTGGGCCCGCCACCGCGCTGGCCGCCGAGCGGGCACGGCAGGCGCGGATGGCTGTCGTCGGGGCGGTGACCGAGCGTTGGGCGCCCGAGCAGGCCGGGCCCGTCCACGAGAACTGGCAGCTGGCCGCGCCCATCGGGCCCGCGACGGACCTGTGGGCGCTCGGCGCGCTGCTCTTCAGGGCCGTACAGGGGCATGCGCCCTATCCCGAGGAGTCGACGGCCGAGCTGGTGCAGTTGGTGTGCGCCGAGCCGCCCGCCTTCGCGGAGGAGTGCGGGCCGCTGCGGCCCGTCGTGGAGTCGCTGCTGCGTCAGGACCCCACCGAGCGGCTCGACTTCGAGGAGCTGAACGGCTGGCTGCGCTCCCTCGTCAGGTCGGCACCCGAGCCGGAGGCCGGCGCGCACGTCGTCGCCGCCCCACCCACCGATCCGCGCCGGCTGCCGATCGTGCGACGCCGGGGCGAACTGGTGCGCAGGCGCAAGGCGGGCCTGCCAGCGGCCGGTCCGCACGGCCGGCACAAGCGGGGCAGGCAGGAACAGGGGGCGCCCCGCAAACTGGGCCGCAACCTGCTCCTCCTGATACTGCTGGTGCTGGCCGCGGCGATCGCGTACGCCATGTTCTTCATGCCGAAGGCCGACAGCGACGGAACGCAGGACGGGGAACGGACCGGTTCCGCCGGGAAGGTCAGTGCGGCGCCGGAGCAGTCGTCCGACACTCCGGACGCGAGCAGCGAACCGAGGCCCGAGCAGACCTCGCCCGGGGACGGCAAGGGCAACAGCGCCTCCCCGTCGGCGGGTTCGTCCGAGACGACGCCGGCCGGCGGGCCCACTGCCGCCGCCGGTTTCACCGTGCGCACCGACCCCGCGGGCTTCCGCGTCGCCGTGGCAGACGGCTGGGACAGGACGGGCAAGAGCGGGCGCGGCCAAGTCGTCTACTGGCACGGCGCGTTCCAGCTGATCGTCGTACCGGGCCGGGACACCACCAGGACGTCCGGCGCCGATCCGATGGCGTACCAGCGGGAGCGGGAGTACGAGTTGCAGCCGTTCCGCGACTCGACCTGGGCCACGTCCAGCGGGATGCGGACCATCGAGGTGGGCGGACGGACCATGGTCGAGGGGCAGTTCACCTGGCAGAACAGCTCCGGCAGCGAGGTGTTCGTACGCAATCTCGCGATAGTCGTCGACGGCCGGTACCACGTGGTTCAGGTGCGCGGACCGGAGGCCGAGCGGGACGAGGTGACCCGCCTGTACGAGCAGGCGGCGGCGACCTATCAGCCCACCGGCTGAACCCTGGGGTCGTGCCCGGCGGGCAGAACCGTCACAGTGCTGTCCCCGTAGGGCCCCCTGCGGTTCCCTCAGGCGAGGGCGCTCCTTAGTCTTGCCCCTGTCAAGACCATTGCGGGGAAACGTGAATCAGATGCAGGGCCAGCTCCTCGCGGGCCGCTACCGGCTCGTCGACGTCATCGGCAGCGGTGGCATGGGCCGGGTGTGGCGTGCGCACGACGAGCTGCTGCACCGTGCCGTTGCCATCAAGGAGTTGACGGCCGCGCTGTACGTGTCCGAGAGCGAGCAGGCCGTCCTGCTCGCCCGGACCCGGGCCGAGGCGCGCGCGGCGGCGCGGATCAACCACTCCGCCGTCGTCACCCTGCACGATGTGCTCGACCACGACGGCCGGCCGTGGATCGTGATGGAACTCGTCGAGGGCAACTCGCTGGCAGACGAGGTGAAGGAGGCCGGGCGCGTCGAGCCGCGTGAGGCCGCCAGGATCGGCCTGTGGGTGCTGCGCGCGCTGACCGCCGCGCACGCCGCCGGTGTACTGCACCGTGACATCAAGCCGGGCAACGTCCTCCTCTCCCAGGACGGCCGCGTCCTGCTGACCGACTTCGGCATAGCCCAGGTCGAGGGGGACACGACCATCACCCGTACCGGAGAGATCGTCGGGTCGGTCGACTACCTCGCCCCGGAACGGCTGCGCGGCGACGACCCGGGACCGTCCTCCGACCTGTGGGCGCTCGGCGCCACGCTGTACACGGCTGTCGAGGGCCGGTCGCCGTTCCGCCGTACCTCCCCGCTGACCACCATGCAGGCGGTCGTCGAGGACGAGCCCGCCGAACCCCGGTACGCCGGTCCGCTCGGGCCCGTCATCACGGCCCTGCTTCTCAAGGATCCCGCCGTACGGCCCGGAGCCGCCGAGGCCGAGCAGATGCTCGCGGAGGCGGCGGAGGGTCGACGGCCCCGCGCGGCCGAGCAGTACGTGCCGACGCTGCACAGCCGGTCGGTGCGGTTGCCGGCGGAAGGGGAGGTCGGGGCCTTCCGTATAGGGGGCGCGGCAGCCGGTTCCACCACGGCTCAGCAGGGAACCGCCGTCGGTCCTGCCGCCCCTGGACGGCCGCGCCGCCGGGGTCGGACGATCGCCCTCGTGGCCGCGCTGGTGGTGCTCCTCGGAGTGGGGGGAGCGGTCGGGCTGCACCAGTGGAACTCGCGGTCGCAGGACGCGGGTTCCGGCGCCTTGGGCACGCCGCCCGTCTCCGCGTCCGACACGGCCTCTGCCACTCCTTCGGCCACTTCTTCCGCCGGTCCTGCCACTTCCGCTCCCACCGACGTGCCGAAGGGCTGGGCGCGGGTCGACGATCCGGCCGGTTTCAGCCTCCCGTTGCCCCAGGGGTGGACGCGGACGGTGACGAACGGGCAGATCGACTACACGCCCGACGGCGGGAAGCACTTCCTGCGCATTGCCATCGACAAGGACCCGGACTTCGACGACCCCTACCTCCACCAGCTCGACCTGGAACTGCAGCTCAAGCGTCTCAGCGAGTACAGCAGGGTGAGTCTGGAGGCGAACATCTACCGTGACCGCAAGGGCGCGCTCTGGGACTTCACCTGGACAGCCCTGGCCAAGGACTCGGAGTTCCCGGGACCGCGGCGGGCCATCGAGCAGGCGTATCTCGGCCGGGACGGAGCCGAGTACGTGATCTACATGTCCTCACCGGCGGCCGACTGGGCGACGGCGCGCGAGCAGTTCACGACGGTACTGCGAGGGTGGCGGCCGAAGTCCGGCTGACCGCGCCCCCGCCCGCCGGGCCGGGTACGGCGGTTGTCGGTCATCCGCCGCGCACCGTCCCGGAGTCGCGTCCTCCGGTGGGGCATGATGAGGCTCATGGGGACCGAGGGGGAGAGCTTCCGAGTGATCGCCGGGCGGTACCGCCTGGAGGCGAGGGTCGGCCGGGGCGGTATGGGCGTCGTCTGGCGGGCGACCGACCAGCTGCTCGAACGGCGGGTCGCGGTCAAGGAGCTGACGCAGGACACCTCTCTCGCGACCGACGAGGCCAGGCTGCGGCGCGACCGCAGCCTGCGCGAGGCGCGCGCGGTCGCCCAGTTGCACCATCCGCACATCATCGTCGTGCACGACGTCGTCGAGGACGACGAACGCCCCTACATCGTCATGGAGTTGATCGAGGGCAGCTCGCTCGCCGACCAGATCTCCCGGCGCGGCCCCGTCGACGCGGACGAGGCCGCCCGGATCGGTATCGCCCTGCTCGGCGCCCTGGGGACCGCCCATGCCGCCGGTGTTCTGCACCGGGACGTCAAGCCCGCGAACGTCCTCCTTGAGGACGGAACCGACCGGATCGTCCTCACCGACTTCGGTATCGCCCAGGTCGCGGGCGCGACCACGCTCACCGAGACCGGCTCTTTCGTCGGCTCGCCCGAGTACACCGCGCCCGAGCGGATGTCCGGCGTCAGGACCGGGCCGGAGTCCGACCTGTGGTCGCTCGGCGCGCTGCTGTGCACGGCCCTGAGCGGCGAATCACCTTTCCGGCGCGACTCGTTGGGCGGCATCCTGCACGCCGTCGTGATTGACGAGGTACGGCCACCGGCGCAGGCCGCGCCGCTGCTGCCCGTCGTACGGGGCCTCCTGGAGCGCGATCCCGAGCGGCGCCTCGACGCGGCGGAGGCGGAGCGGATGCTGCGGGCGTTCCGCACGACAGGGCGGACGCCGAAGCTGTCGCCCGGGTACACCCCGGCCCGGCCGCAGACCCAGCGGCGCGAGGAGTCCGGCGGCCGGGAGTCGACGCCGACGGTCGCCCTCCGCAAGACCTCCTCCCGTACGGCGGACCGGCCACCGAGACCTTCGGGGCGGGCCGTGCTCATCGCCGCGGTGCTGGTCGCGGCGCTGGCCGGGGCGGGGGTGTCCGCGGCGGCGTTGCTGATGCACTCGGGGGGCAGCGGGGGCGACTCGCCGGGGAGCACGGCGTCGGCGACGGTGTCGGTGTCGGGGGCGTCGGAGGCGTCACCCGGCACGACGGGAGCGGCGCCCGGTACGTCGACCAGGTCGCCCGGTACGACGGGGGTGTCGCCGAGCACGTCGACGGTGTCGCCCGGTGTAAGTACGACGGCCGGGGCCACCCCTTCCGCCGCGACCGCTCCCTCCGGCTACCGGCTGGCACGCGACCCGCGCGGTTTCTCGCTCGCCGTTCCGGACGGGTTCACGCGGACCGAGCAGAAGGAGCGGGTCTTCTATTTGTCGCCGGGGGAGATCTTCCGGCTCGGGATCAAGGTCATCGACCCCCAACCGGGCGGCCCCCTCGCGGTGATGGAGCAGGCGGACGCCAACGGGTCCTCCACGAACCCGGGTTACCGCGACGGCCGGGTCACCGAGACTGTGCACGCGCAACATGCCGCCGCGCTCTGGGAGTTCACCTGGGACGGCTTCAGCGCGGCAGAGGGGCCACGGCACACCTACGACCTGTGCTGGGAGGAGGGCGGGCGGATGTACGACGTGTGGGTGTCGGCGCCCGTCGGCAAGGTGCGGGAGGCGAAGGAGTATTTCGATGTCGCCCTCGACACCTTTGCCACGAGTGGATGACCGTAAAGAGGGGGAAAACTAGGGAAAGTCAGGGAAAGTCAGGGAAAGTGGGAGAGGTGGCAATTATCGGAAACGGAGAGCCGCCCGGGGAATCGCCCGGAGTAGTCCCCTTTTGCCGGTCCGGCCCACCCGGAGAGTGAATCCGCCGCCGGGACGGGAAACCGGCTTCGCGTACCAAAGCCCCGTCCGACGCCACCACTTGGCAGCCGCCAACCGCTTCGGTAGCGGCGGCAAAGGCAACACCCGTTCCCCGAGCCTGAGTTCGCCGCTCCACACACCCTGCCCCAGCTCGGCGACAGGCACATGGACGGTGAACTGCTCGCCGTGCGGAGGCCGTACGGCGGTGAGGACCACCGTCGCGCCCGGCTCCTCCTCGTTGCGCAGGTGCACGGTCAGCGCCCCGCGCGGGCACGCGCCCAGCGCGCAGCGGCCGGTGATCAGCAGCTCGGTGGGCCGGCCGGCGTGCCAGCGGACGTCCCCGAACGTGATGCGCTTCAGCACCGGGTGCTTCCGCTCGCCGAGGTCGATCGTGTAGTTGCCGTACGGGACGGTGGTGTAGAGCGTGACGGCACGCCGACCACGTACGGTCTCCGTGATCCGCACGTCGGGACGGCCGGGCAGCCGGTCGGCCCGGCTGCTGCCTATGCGCACCTCACGCGTGTTCCCCGGGGCGCCGACGGCGAGGGAGATGTCCCACAGCCCGTCGCCGAGGGACGATCCGTCGGCGACGGTGTCGATGTCGAAGGTGGCCTCGAATCCGGCCCGCTCGTACGAGTACCGCCCCTCGTCCTCCTCGGCGCCCAGGAACGGGGACGGGACGCTCGTGACAGGCAGCCGGTACTCCGTGCCCGACTCCCGCTCTCGCAGGACGAGTTGGGTGGTGACGTCGGGTGTCTCCACTCGGCGCGGATACGCGTACCCGGCCAACCGCACCCGGGTGCCCCGCAGTTCGGCCCGCGAGACGTGATGCCGTATCTCTGCCTCTGTCTCGTGGTGTCTCAGGGAATTCGTCTCGGGCACGGCCATCGTCACGTTCTCCAGAAGGTGGGAAATGGGAAGTGCGAATACGCGCGCCGATACCGGGTCGCGTGGCGACTGGCTCGTGAAGATACCGTGACCCGATCGTGTCTTCAAGGTAAGAGCACCGTGATCATTCTGTTCAGCGGGGTGAGCCGGGTCACCCTTGAATACCGCTTTGTTCCACCTGTGAGCAGGCTGAATACGAACTCTGCTAAAACGTCGACATGGACATGGGTACCGGCGTGAGCAACGAGATGTTCGGGCGTGCGCATGCCCGGCAGCGCTGGGCGGCGCGCGGTGCGCTCGGAGCGGCCGGACTGGCGGTACTGCTGCCGATCGGCTACGCGGGCATGGGCAGCCTGCTGCTCGCGGTGGTCGGCGTGGGCGGAGCCGTGCTCACCGCGTCCAGCCTGTGGTGGGCGCTCGCCCGGCGCGGCCTCGTGCGGGGTGTGGGGGTGGTGCTCGCCGTCGCCACTCCCGTCGCCGTCGTCGCGCTCTTCGCCGCCGCCGACCTGCTGTGGCCCGCGACAGGGTCCGTCGCCCTGTGGGGCGCCGCCGTGTGGGCCGGGAAATTCGCGCTGAGCAGCACCAGGTCCCATGTGATTCCGGTCCGCGAGTACGAGTCGCCCGCACCCCTGCGCCCGTTCCTCCTCATGAACCCGCGCTCCGGTGACGGAAAGGTCGAGCGCTTCCGGCTGCGCGAGAAGGCGGAGCGGCTCGGTGCCCGCGTCCATCTGATCGACCCCGACAAACCCGAACCCGAGGACGTCGTCGCCCTGGCCCGGGAGGCCGTCGCGGGGGGCGCGGATCTGCTCGGGGTGGCCGGCGGCGACGGCACCCAGGCCCTGGTCGCGGGCGTCGCCGCCGAACACGACCTGCCCTTCCTGGTCGTGTCCGCCGGAACGCGCAACCACTTCGCCATGGACCTCGGCCTCGACCGCGACGACCCGGCGACCTGCCTCGACGCCCTCACGGACGCGGGCGGGGTGGAGCTGAGGGTGGACCTGGGCTTCCTCGACAGCGGCATCGGCGGCACCGGCGGAGACGGCGACGGTACGGCGGTCAGCCGCCCCTTCGTCAACAACGCCTCCTTCGGCGCGTACGCCTCGATCGTGCAGAGCCCCGCCTACCGCGACGACAAGGTCGGCACCACCCTGGGGCTGCTGCCCGAGCTGCTCACCTTCGAGCGCGGCGCGACGCTGACCGCCCGCGCCTACCCCCAGGAGCGAAGCCGGCCGGGGGAGACGGTCATCCACGCGCCGCAGGCAGTCCTGGTCAGCAACAACCCGTACCGCATGGACGACTTCGCCGGTCTCGGCCGCCGTGAGCGCCTGGACGCCGGCGCCCTCGGGGTGCTCGGCATCAAGGTCGAGGACGCGGCCCAGGCCGCCGAACTGCTCCTCGGCCGGTACGCCACCGGCCTGACCGTCGTCACCGCCCACGAGGTCGTCGTCGAGGCCGACCTGCCCGAGATCGAGGTCGGCCTCGACGGCGAGGCCCTTGTCCTGCCCACCCCCGTCCGCTGCCGTGTCGAACCGGGCGCCCTGCGCGTCCGCGTCCCCCGCCAACGGCCCGGGGTGCCGGCTCCCACGCCCCCCATGGACTGGCGGCGACTGCGCAAACTGGCGGCGACGGTGGGCCGTACGGCACTGCCTCGCCGTACGACGGACGCTCTGAACCGGCGTCGACAAGCGTCCGCCCCGCAGGGTAGGGATGAGGCATGAGCAACGGCGGGGAAGGCGGCGCGAACAAGGGCGGGGGGAACGGGAACGGGGGCACCAACGGGGGCAATGGCGTGGGCAACAAGGGCGATGTGGGGCGGCTCGTCGGTGGCCGGTACCGGCTGACCGAGCGCATCGGATCCGGCGGCATGGGCACCGTGTGGCGGGCCCATGACGAACTCGTCGAGCGCGAGGTCGCCGTCAAGCAGCCGAGGCTGCCCGGGGACCCGCAGGACGCCGCCCACCAGCGGATAGCGCACCGCCTCCACCGGGAGGCGCGGGCCGCCGCGCGCGTCGACCATCCCTCGGCCGTGTCCGTCCACGATGTCGTCGTCGAGGACGGACTCCCCTGGATCGTCATGGAGTTGGTGCGTGGCGAGTCGCTGCACGAGGTGCTCCAGCGAGGCCCCGTCAAGCCCGCGGAGTCCGCGCGCATCGGCCTCGCCGTGGTCGGCGCGCTCAGCGCCGCGCACTCCGTCGGGATCGTCCACCGGGATGTGAAGCCCGCCAACGTCCTGCTCGGCCCGCACGGTCGGGTCGTTCTCACCGACTTCGGTATCGCCCACATCATGGGCGAGGAATCCCTCACGATGAGCGGGGAGTTCGTCGGTTCCCTGGAGTTCATCGCGCCCGAGCGCATGTCCGGCCGGGGCGCCGGCCCCTCCTCCGACCTGTGGTCGCTCGGCGTACTCCTCTACGCGGCGGTCGAGGGCTGGTCCCCCTTCCGCCGTACGACGCTGGAGTCCACGCTCGCCGCGATTCTCGCCGCCGAGCCGGTCAAGCCGCAACAGGCTGGACCGCTCGGCCCGTTGCTCGTCCGACTGCTGGTGAAGGACCCCGCAGAGCGCCCCGACGCGGACGAGGTCACCGCGGCCCTGGAAGCGGTCGCCAAGGGCTGGCCACTGCCGAAGGCGCCCGAGCGGGGCGAGCTGACAAAGGCTCAGGAACCGTCCGGGATCAGGGAGTTGACGGACGACGCGGGGACGATGCGACTGAAGGCGGAGGGCCGGGCGACCGAGTCCGAGTCTGGACCCGAGCCCGCTCCCGTTTCCCCTGCCTCTGCCTCATCTGCTTCTGCTTCCGGGCCCGGGACGGTCGTACCCGGCAACGCCGTGCCCGGGGCCTCCCCCGAGACCCGCGCCGTCTCGCTGGCCGCCCCGAAGGCGTCGCGTCGCGGCCGTTCCCGGCGGGTGATCCTCGGGGTCCTGGGCGGCGCGGTCGCGCTCGTGGCCGTGGGCGCGGTCGTCGAGGGCGTGGTCGTGAAGACCGGCGGAGAGGACGCGGCGGTCGCGGTGGAGGAGTCGCGCGCCACGCCGGAAGCCGTGTCCCCCGTCCCCGTCCCCGTACCGCCGACGGAGGCCGAGCCCACCCTCGACGGCTGGACGACCCACGAGGAGAAGGACCTGAGGGCGGTCCTCGCCCTTCCCCGCCAGTACGTTCGTTTCCACGAGCAGGGCGACGCCGACGACCAGCCCCGGATGGCGATCTACGACAACGACGCGGTCATCCAGGTCCGCCTCACCCTGTGGGACAAGGCGCCCCGTTCGCCCCTGGGCCAGGCCAAGGAGGCCGCCGACACCTGGGCCGGATACGGCGAGTCGACCACCCGGTACACCAACACCACGGTCGGCGGCTACAAGTCCGTCCAGGCCGACACCACCTACGACACCGAGGGCAGGCTCGTCCGGGTCATGCAGGTGGAGATCCTGACCGACGACGGCAGGCTGTACGAGCTGCGCGTGGACATGCCCAAGGGGACGCCGGACGAGAAGCGGGGGGCGGACGTCTTCAAGGAGGCGCGCGACCGGCTCGAAATCGACAGGGCGTGACTCCCGGCCGGGGAAAAGTGACGTATTCCGCTGGTGCTCGGGTGAGCGGGCGACGCCCAACGCCCTGATCAGCGGATTCGTTGCCAGTACTCACTGGCGGCATGCCGCTGCGGACCGAAGCCGTGTGCGTACTCGGTGAATCCGGGTTACCCATGGGTACCCAAAGCCTCCGAGCCGTCATACCCTGCGGCAATGACGGACTCGCAGGCCCCGGTAAAGCCCGGCACCGACGCCCCCACCGGTACGAACCCCCTGGCACCCGCGCCCACAGGCGCCCGCACCGCCGCCGACGTGGTCACCCCCGAGCTGGTCGCCCAGCTCACCAAGGGTGTCGTCGGCTCCGGTCGCACCGCCAACCACACCCCGTTCACCGGCGAGAAGCTGGCCGACCTGCCCGAGTCCACCCCCGAGGACGTGGAGAAGGCGTACGAACGGGCCCGCACCGCCCAGGCCGTGTGGGAGCAGACCCCGGTACGGCAGCGCGCGGCCGTGCTGCTGCGCTTCCACGACCTGGTGCTGGCCCGCCAGGCGGAGGTTCTCGACCTCATCCAGCTGGAGACCGGCAAGGCCCGGCTGCACGCCCACGAGGAGGTCCAGGCCGTCGCAGTGGCCGCCCGCCACTACGGCCGCATGGCCCCCCGGTACCTGAAGCCGAAGCGGCACGCGGGCGCGATGCCCACCCTCACCAAGGTCACCGAACTGCGCCACGCGCGCGGGGTGGTTGGCCAGATCGCTCCCTGGAACTACCCGCTGGAGCTGTCGGTCGGCGACGCGATCCCCGCGTTCGTCGCGGGCAACGCGGTCGTGATGAAGCCGGACACGGAGACCTGCCTGACGGCCCTGTGGGCCCGGGACCTGCTCATCGAGGCCGGTCTGCCCGCCGACGTCTTCCAGGTCGTCCTCGGTGAGGGCCCGGTCATCGGCCCCGAGGTCGTCAAGCACGCCGACTACGTCTCCTTCACCGGCTCCACCCGTACCGGCCGCGAGGTCGCGCAGGGCGCCGCCGCGCGTCTGGTCGGCGTGTCCCTCGAACTCGGCGGCAAGAACGCCATGTTGGTCCTGGACGACGCCGACATCGAGAAGGCGGCGGCGGGCGCGGTCCGGGCCTGCTTCTCCTCCGCCGGCCAACTCTGCATCTCCATAGAGCGGTTGTACGTCCACGAGTCGATCGCGGACGCGTTCGTCGAGCGCTTCGCGGCCCGCACGAAGGCGATGCGGCTCGGCAAGTCCCTCGCGTACGGCGCCGACATGGGCTCACTCGTCGGTGATCGCCAGCTGGCGACGGTGACGAAGCACGTCGACGAGGCGGTCGCGAAGGGCGCGAAGGTCATCGCGGGCGGCACGGCCCGCCCCGACATCGGGCCCTACTTCTACGAGCCGACCATCCTCGACGGCGTCGAGACCCCGATGGCCGTCTGCTCGGAGGAGACCTTCGGTCCCGTCGTCTCGATCTACCGCTTCAAGACCGACGACGAGGCGGTTGCCCTCGCCAACTCCACGCCGTACGGCCTGAATTCCTCGGTCTGGACGAAGAACGGCGCCCGTGGCCGAGCCGTCGCCGCCCGGGTGCGCTGCGGCACGGTCAACGTCAACGAGGGCTACGCGGCCGCCTACGGCAGCGTCCAGTCCCCGATGGGCGGCATGAAGGAATCCGGCCTCGGCCGCCGCCACGGCTCCGAGGGCATCCTCAAGTACACCGAGGCCCAGACGGTCGCCCAGCAGCGCCTGCTGCCGCTGGCCCCGGCCCTGGGTATGGACGACGAGAAGTACGCGGAGTTCATGAGCCGGAGCCTGAAGGTCATGAAGGCCCTGAGGCTGCGGTAACCAGCGTTTTCTGTTCTCAACGAGGAGAGCAAGTGCCGTACGACCACGACGACGACCATGAGTACGACTACGACGTCATCGTCGTGGGCTCCGGCTTCGGCGGCTCCGTCACCGCCCTGCGGCTGACCGAGAAGGGGTACCGGGTCGGCGTACTGGAAGCGGGCCGTCGCTTCACCCGCGACACGCTCCCCAGGAACTCCTGGGACCTGAGGAACTACCTCTGGGCGCCCAGGCTCGGGCTGTTCGGGATCCAGCGCATCCATCTGCTGGGCAACGTGATGGTGTTGGCGGGCGCGGGTGTCGGCGGCGGTTCGCTGAACTACGCCAACACCCTCTACGTACCGCCGAAGCCGTTCTTCGACGACCCCCAGTGGCGTGACATCACGGACTGGCAGGAGGAGCTCGGCCCGTACTACGACCAGGCCCGGCGCATGCTCGGCGTACGGCTCAACCCGACGATGACCCCCTCGGACGTCCATCTGAAGGCGGCGGCCGAGCGGATGGGCGTCGGGGACACCTTCCACATGGCGCCGGTCGGCGTCTTCTTCGGAGACGGTGAGGACGGAGAAGGAGGGGAGGGCGCGGTGAAGGCCGCGCCCGGGGCGGAGGCTCCCGACCCCTACTTCGGGGGCGCCGGGCCCGCTCGCAGGGCGTGCACCGAGTGCGGTGAGTGCATGACCGGGTGTCGGCACGGCGCGAAGAACACCCTCAACGAGAACTACCTCTACCTCGCCGAGAAGGCGGGTGCCGTCGTCCACCCCCTCACCACGGTCGTGTCCGTCACGGACGACTCGCGTGGCGGCTACGCGGTGGCCACGCTCCCGACGGACGCGAGGAGGAAGGGCGCGGGCCGCACCCTCACGGCCCGCCGTGTCGTCCTCGCGGCCGGTACGTACGGCACCCAGACCCTGCTGCACCGGATGAAGGCGGGCGGTCAACTCCCGTACATCTCCGACCGGTTGGGCGAGCTGACCCGTACCAACTCGGAGGCGCTGGTCGGCGCCCAGACCGACGACCGCCGCTATCGCAAGGCGACCGGGGAGACGAAGGTCGACTTCACGCGCGGAGTCGCCATCACGTCCTCGATCCACCCCGACGGGAACACCCACATCGAACCAGTCCGGTACGGCAAGGGATCGAACTCGATGGGCGGTCTGTCGATCCTTCAAGTCCCTTACGCGGAAGGGTCGTCGAGGGCCCTCGGCTGGCTGGCGAACGCCGCCCGCCACCCCCTGCTGGTCCTGCGCTCGATCTCCAACCGGCACTGGTCGGAGCGGACCATCATCGGCCTGGTGATGCAGTCCCTGGACAACTCCCTGACCACGTACCTGAAGCCCAAGGGCGCGGGCAAGGGCCTCCTCACGGCACGCCAGGGTCATGGCTCCCCCAACCCCAAGCAGATCAGGGCGGCGACGGAGGGCGCCTCGGCGATCGCCGCCGAGATCAACGGCTTCGCCGGCAGCAACGTGGGCGAACTGATGGGCATGCCGCTGACCGCGCACTTCCTCGGCGGCTGTCCGATCGGCGAGTCACGGGAGACGGGCGTGATCGACCCGTACCACCGCCTGCACGGCCATCCCGGGATCTCGGTGGTCGACGGCGCCGCGGTCTCCGCGAACCTGGGCGTCAACCCGTCCCTCACGATCACCGCCCAGGCGGAACGCGCGGTGTCGTACTGGCCGAACAACGGCGAGGCGGACCCGCGTCCGGCCCAGGGCACGGCGTACGAACGTCTGCGGCCGGTCGAACCGAAGTCACCGGCGGTTCCGGCCGAGGCGTTCGGCGCGCTGCGGCTGCCGTTCCTGGGGATCCCGGCGGTGCCGAAGAAGACGACCGGGGTGACCGAGGCGTAGCTGCCTGAAAACAAAGAGCCTTAAAAAAGAGAAGGACCCGCGCCCCCCTCCGAGCGCAGGTCCTTCTCTTGTCCTTGCGGGAGGCTTACGCCTCCGTGCCCGCCTTCCGGCGACGCATCGCGAACACCGCACCTGCACCGGCGACGACGGCGACACCGCCGACCAGGCCGATCACCGGCAGGGCGGAGCTGGAGCCGGTGTCGGCGAGGTTGCCGGTCGGCAGGTCGGAGACACTGCCCTGGGGCTTGTGGACCGGGTCCTTGGAGCCGTTGTCGCTCGGCGTGGCCGAACCCGGGTCGGTGTTCGAGGAGCCGGACTTCAGGACCTTGAAGTCGTACTGGGCCCAGCCCTCGGCGATGCAGTCCTGGCCGTCGATGTTGTCGAGGTAGGCACCGGAGCCGAAGGAGTAGGCGTCGCCCGCGGGGGCCTTCTTGTCGATGCTGACGCGCAGGTCGACGGACTGGCTGGCCCCGGCCTTCAGCTTGTCGACGTAGAAGAAGTAGTCGCCGGCCCAGTCGTCGTCGCCGATCCGGTCCCACTTGCCGGTCTCGGGGTTCTTGAACTCCAGGTCGACGTACGGGCTGAGGAACTTCGCCTCGTCGAACTCGTAGTTCTCGATCTCGGCGTAGAAGGCGACACCCTTGATGTCGGCCTTCGAGTCGTTCGTGACGACCAGCTTGAAGCCGTGGAAGCCGTCACCCGCGACGATCTTGCCGGGCAGGCCCTTGATGTCGGCGGACACCCGGGCGTCGCTGTAGTCCTCGTCGAGGTCCTCGCAGAACGGGACGTCCGGGTCCGTCGGGTTCTCGCTCGGCTCGGCGGAGACCGAGGGGGAGGCGGAGACGGAGGCGGAGGGCGAGGAGGAGTCGCTGACGCTCGCGCTCGGCGAGGCGCTGTTGGACGGCACGTCGGACGGCAGACCGGTGTCGGACGGCGCGGGGTCCGAGGGGCTCGCCGGCGCGCTGTCGCTCGGGGTCTGCGAGGGCGTCTCGGTGACGGCCGTCTCGCTCGGGGTGGCCGAGGGCGACTCGTCGGCGAACGCGACGGGTGCGGACAGCAGGGCCAGCGGGGATATGACAGCCGTCGCCGCTGCGGCGACCATGGCACGGCGAAGCTTCATGAAGACCTCAAGACCTCGGAACATCCAGGTGTGGGGCACAGTCGTGGCCCCTGGTTCTGAACGTGTGACATGCGGTGGCTGTGAATGGTTGCTCTTCGCTCACAGAAAACTTATGTGTGCTGGGTCACACCTGGACTGCACCTGGCGGATTTGGGTATGTGCTGAAGGTTTTGAGCATGGGCCGGTTGTGGAGAGGCTTTCGGATCACCTAGAAATAGCCCTCGTGTCTGATAATCAGTCCGGCGGCAAGCCGTCCGAAGAGCCCGAGCCGTCGATTCCCGACGACATATGGGAGAAGTTCACCCGCGACACCGAGCGTGACATCCGTGCCTCCGCGCAGAAGGAACCCTCCGCACGGGCGCGGATGGTCACCGAACGGCTGCGTCAGCAGGACGCGCGGGGCGAACAGCCCGTGGGCTGGCGCACCGAACCCGCCCGGCGGACGGCCGAAGAGCGCGCAGCCAGGCGCCGGCGGTGGTGGGGGGTGATCGGCGTACCGCTGGCGATCGCCGTGGCGGTGGTGGCCATGAAGCCGTCTCTGCTCCCCGGCGACCCGTTCGGTTCCGGCGGGTCGGACGGGACCGCCGACGCCTCGCCGCTGCCCGAGGAGACGGTCGCGCCGTCCGCGGCGCCGTCGGCGGTGGACCCGGATGTCCCGACCCTCGCCAGGCCGTTCGCCGGATCACCCGCCGAGCGGTACTCGGACGGCGCGGCGGGCATCGTCCTGCCGAAGGCCAGGGCGGTCGGCTCGTTCTCGAAGGCCGAGGTGGAACGGGTGTTGCAGCAGAGCAAACAGTTCCTGGTCGACGCGAACCTCGACCGCGTCACCCTGCGCGGCGGACGTCCCGCAGCCGCGCTCAAGGCGATCGACCCCACCCAGAAGGACCTGCTCGGCGATCTGAACGCCTCCCTGCGTAAACCGGACACGAAGCATGACCCACTGTTGATGTTCAGCCGGTTCGACCCCGCCGAGGTGCGCCTGACGGGCAACGTGATCAAGACCCGCGGCCGGATGACGTTCGAGGCGGGCAAAAGTCACACCGTTGTCGTTCACGCCGACTACACCTTCGTCTACCCGCTGGTGCACGCGGACAAGGGCGCCACCGAGGTGGCCCGCACCATCGTGCGCCGGGTGCTCGACATCGAGCTCTACGACCCGGCCAAGTACCAGGTCACTCCGGGCAAGTTCAACGTCTCGCGCTACGACAGCACGTTCGGCAACTCGGACTGCGACGTGAACGACGGCTACTTCCACCCGCACTTCAACTCGGACACCGCCACGACGGGTGCCGATCCCACCGGCCCCACCATCGACCCCTACGACCGCCGCGATGAAGGGGCCGCCGAAATAGGCGACGGCGAGTGCGGGATCGTCACGCGTTCCTGACCCCCGCTCCGGACACGACCCCCGGTTCCGGACATGGCAAAGGGCCCCGCGGGGCGGAGCCGCGGGGCCCTTCTCCGTCAGCACCGGCGTCAGGGCAGCGCCGGTGCCTGGGGGAAGCGGCGCCGGGGGGTTGCGCCGCATTGTTGGTCTGTACCCACGGTCGGCGCCCCGGCGTGCAGGGGGCGCACGCCTGGTCTGGACCAATGGCAGTCGGGGATCGCAAGGCAATGCGCTTGCCTGCTAAGGGACTTGGGCTGTTCCTGCATCGTGCTGGAAGGTCACCGAGTACGCAACCTTTTGACCCGGACTCGTACTCTTTGGCCCTTGTGCTGCAGTCGACTGTGCTGTGCCGGTCGGCCCCGGGCGTCCCCGGGGCCGACCGTTCTCCGATGTGACCGGGCTGCTGTCCCCTGCCGTCCGGTCACAACCCTGGAGCCACGCGTGGTTTGTGCGGGCCCGCCCCTGGCTGGCACGGACACCGGTACCAACGAAGGCGGCGTACGGCGGTCACGCGCCGGACGGGTGAGACGGCGCCCGAACTCAGATGCGACCTCAGATTCGACCCCGGCACAGCTCCAGCAACGTCATCGCGAGGGATGTGCCGGGCCTGCCCAGCGCGTCCCGGTAGTGGCTGAGGACGTCCATCTCGCGGGACAGGTTCACGCGCCGCCCGCCGGAGGTGATCCGCGACTCCTGGATCACGGCGGACACGGCCATCCGTTCCTGGACGAGACCGATGATCCGGTCGTCGAGGGCGTCGATGCGTTCCCGTGCGCCGGTGATCACATCGGCGGCCTCAGGGGTACGGGCGCCGGTCACATCGAGAGAGGTCATGCGGGGCTCCTTGTCGGAAGAAGGTGCCCCGGCCCGGCAGGACCCGGAAACGGCAGGCGCCCCGGGCCTTGTCGGCCCGGGGCGCCTGGAAAGTCGCTTGTCAGTTGCTCAAGCAGCACGACCATGGCAGCCGGTGGGCCGGTTGCCATAGGTAAAGACGAAGGTCGGTTGCGTGAGCATGGGGGCAGTATGCCGTAGCCCCGTAGCCCTGCGTCCCGCAGGCTTGTGCGTCTGCTGCCTCGGTGCGTCTACGCCCGACCCGGGTATCTCCATCCCGCTCCCAGGCATCTCCAGCCCGTCCGGCGTTTGAGGACAAGGCCCGTTCAGGGCCGTAGCGGGGGCCTGGGGGCGGCAGCCCCCAGCGACGGCGAGGTGTCCCACGTCCACCCCGGTAGAATCACCCGCACAGACCCCCGCCCAACCGCCGGAAGGCCCCCGTGTCAGCAGCGACCCCCGCCCCCGACACCGTCCTGGTCGTCGACTTCGGTGCGCAGTACGCCCAGCTCATCGCCCGCCGAGTCCGCGAGGCCCGGGTCTACAGCGAGATCGTGCCGAGCACGATGCCGGTAGAGGAGATGCTCGCCAAGAACCCGGCGGCGATCATCCTCTCCGGCGGCCCCTCGTCGGTCTACGCGGAGGGCGCCCCGCGCCTGGACCGCTCGATCTTCGAGGCCGGCGTCCCCGTCTTCGGCATGTGCTACGGCTTCCAGCTCATGGCGACCACCCTCGGTGGCACGGTCGACAACTCCGGAGCCCGCGAGTACGGCCGTACGCAGCTGGCCGTCACCAAGCCGTCCTCCACCCTCTTCGAGGGCACCCCGGCGGACCAGTCGGTGTGGATGTCCCACGGCGACGCCTGCTCCGCCGCCCCCGAGGGCTTCGCGGTCACGGCGTCCACGGACGTCGTCCCGGTCGCCGCCTTCGAGAACGACGAGAAGAAGCTCTACGGGGTCCAGTACCACCCCGAGGTCATGCACTCCACGCACGGCCAGCAGGTCCTCGAACACTTCCTCTACCGGGGCGCGGGCCTGACCCCGTCCTGGACCACCGGCAACGTCATCGACGAGCAGGTGGCGCTGATCCGTGAGCAGGTCGGCGACAAGCGCGCCGTCTGCGGCCTCTCCGGCGGCGTGGACTCGGCGGTCGCCGCAGCCCTCGTCCAGAAGGCCATCGGCTCCCAGCTGACCTGCGTGTACGTCGACCACGGGCTGATGCGCAAGGGTGAGACCGAGCAGGTCGAGAAGGACTTCGTCGCCTCGACCGGCGTCACCCTGAAGGTCGTCGACGCCGAGGAGCGCTTCCTGAACGCGCTCGCCGGGGTCTCCGACCCCGAGGAGAAGCGGAAGATCATCGGGCGCGAGTTCATCCGCGTTTTCGAACAGGCGCAGGCTGAGATCATCGCGGACGAGGGTCCCGAGGTCGCCTTCCTGGTGCAGGGCACCCTCTACCCCGATGTGGTCGAGTCCGGTGGCGGTACCGGCACGGCCAACATCAAGTCCCACCACAACGTGGGCGGGCTGCCCGAGGACCTCGAGTTCGAGCTGATCGAGCCGCTGCGCAAGCTCTTCAAGGACGAGGTCCGGATGGTCGGCCAGGAGCTGGGCCTGCCGGAGGAGATCGTCCAGCGTCAGCCGTTCCCCGGCCCCGGTCTCGGTATCCGGATCGTCGGCGAGGTCACCAAGGACCGCCTCGACCTCCTCCGCGAGGCCGACGCCATCGCCCGTGAGGAACTGACCGCCGCCGGCCTCGACCGCGACATCTGGCAGTGCCCGGTGGTCCTCCTCGCGGACGTGCGCAGCGTCGGTGTCCAGGGTGACGGCCGTACGTACGGCCACCCGATCGTCCTGCGTCCGGTCTCCTCCGAGGACGCGATGACCGCCGACTGGTCCCGTCTCCCGTACGAGGTCCTGGCGAAGATCTCGACGCGCATCACCAACGAGGTCGCCGACGTCAACCGGGTCGTCCTCGACGTGACGAGCAAGCCGCCGGGCACCATCGAGTGGGAGTAGTCCGGCGGGCGGTGCGGCTCACGTCCGCCTGAGAGTGCGTACCGGCTCTCCGGGCCGCCAGATCTGGACGACCAGATACTTCTCGTCCTCGACGTACGTCCGCACGACCTCCGTCAGCTCGGTGCGGAAGAGGTGGAACGGCTCCGGCGGTTCCACCTCTTCGGCGTACGCGGCCTTGGCGGCCGGATCCTCGACCTCGTACGCGCGTCCGCTGACGCGTACGTCGCCGCCGGCCGTGTCCGTCCCCGGGCCGGGGTTCGCCTGGAGGGCGAAGCGGGGGTCGCGGTACAGGTCCCGTGCCTTGAACGAGTCCGGCATCATGGCGAGCCACAACTCGCCCTGCAGGAAGCGGACTTCGAGGCCGGAGGTGCGCGGTGAACCGTCCTTGCGGAGGGTGGCGAGGGTGTGGTGGGTGAAGGCCCGGAAGCGTTTTTCGACCGTTCCGGCCAGGCCGGGTTCCGCGGTGGTGAATACTGCCCAGTTCATGGGGCCGAGTCTGACGCGGATACCCGACATCCGGTGACGTGTATTCGCCGGTGTCCTGACACTGTCGCTGTCACCATCTCGTCGGAGTCTCGGACCCCTGGCTCAGATATCTCTTTCATCTCGTCGCACATCTCTTCGCAAACATCCCTGTTCTCCTGCGCGGACCGACGGTAACTTCCGCTCCGTAAAGGAACCCAGTGCTGGAGGACCTATGCACGGGCCCACTCCGCCCCTGCCGTTGCCCACCGACCAGCTGCAGTTCGCGATGCCCCCGATGTACGAGTCGCTCGACGACGAGCGCAGGCACCGCAAGGAACGGCTGGCCGGGGCGATCAGGCTGTTCGGCCGCTTCGGCTTCGAGGACGGCGTCTCGGGGCACATCACGGCACGCGACCCGGAGTACAGCAACTGCTTCTGGGTGAACCCCTTCGGGATCCCCTTCAAGCAGGTCACCGTGAGCGACCTCGTCATGGCCAACCAGGACGGCCAGGTCATCGAGGGCCGCTACCACGTCAACCAGGCGGCCTTCACCGTGCACGCCCAGGTGCACGCCGCCCGCCCGGACGTCGTCGCCGTGGCCCACTGCCACTCGGTGCACGGCCGCGCCCTCGCCGCCCTCGGTGACCTCCTCGACCCGATCACCCAGGAGAGCTGCGCCTTTTACGAGGACCACGCGCTGTACGACGCGTACACGGGCGTCGCCGTGGACGCCGACGAGGGCCGCCGGATCGCGTCCGCGCTGGGCTCCCGCAAGGCCCTCGTGCTGCGCAACCACGGGCTGCTCACGGTCGGCGACTCGGTGGACGCGGCGGCCTGGTGGTTCGTGTCGATGGAACGGTCGAGCCAGGTCCAGCTGACCGCGCGGGCCGCGGGCCGGCCCATCCTCATCGACCACAAGCAGGCGGTCTCGATGCGGGAGCAGCTCGGCGGTGACCTGGTCGGGTGGATCAACTACCAGCCCCTGTGGCGGGACATCAGCAGAAGTGAACCGGATCTGCTGGGTTAGCCGTACCGAGAGGTGGCTCAGAAACCCCGTAGGACGGCCGCCTTGGTGGTCGCGAACTCCTCGTCCGTGAGCATGCCCTCGCGGTGCAGCTCGCCCAACTCCCGGAGTCTGCGCAGGAGCACGTCGTGATGGTCGGACGGGAGCGGGATCGCGGGTGCGAGCCGGGCCCGGTCCACGTGGTCGAGCGCTCGGGTGGAGGGGTGCGGCAGCCGGGCGGTGACGGCGGTCGCGACGAGCGCCGTGAGCAGGTCGCGGCGGGTGCTGCCCCACAGGTCGAGGGCGTAGGGGTCCTTCTCGGGCGGCAGCTTGGAGAACACCGTCTCGCGGGTCACGAAGCGCATGAAGCCGTCCTCGTAACCGGAGTTGGGCAGCCAGTCGACCTGCACGAGATCGTGGCTGGAGATGATGCGGGGGCCGGTGGCCCGCTTGACCCGGTCGGAGGTGTCGGCCCAGTCGATACGGACCTGCGTACCGTCGAACGACACCATGCCGTCGCTGGACCGCACCGACACCGGCACGGGCGGACCCGGAAGCAGATACGCCTTGGCCGGTTCCCTGGGAACCTGGTCGAGGAGCAGGGCGTGCCGGATCTCCTCGGCGAGGTACTCGGCGACTCCCGACCTGTCGATGTCCACGGTCAGCCGGTACGGGTCGGCAGCGTCCGGCAGCCGTCCGCCGGTCGCCTGGAGCAGCGGGTCGGCGCCCTCGCGGAGCCTGAGCCGCAGCCGCCCCCGCTTGCGTTCGGGCTCGTAGACGATCCCCGAGACCGCCTCCAGGGGCACGGCGACCTCGCCGTACGTCTGCCGGAACAGCGGCACGGAACGGTGGAGCCCCGGCGTGATCCTGACCGTGCTGCCGTCGAAGACCCAGGTCCCGTCGCGCTGGATGATCTCGGCCATACGCGAATTCTCGCAGCCGGGTCAACAAGCGGGTCACGGTTTCACTCGCCTTTTCCCCTGCCGGGGCCGACCTGCCGCACACAACGAGTGTTAGGTAGGGCACAATTCGCTCTCGTCGTAGGGGAGTTGCGTGAGCCACGTCTGAGGCTCCCGAAGTCCCGGTCTGCCCCGGTTTGTTCCGGTGAGTGGATGTCCTGGTTCGTAATGTGTCGTGTCGGGTGTGGGGAAGGCAGGCGTCGGGCGTGGCGGTGCAGGAGGCGAGGCAAGGTGTGCTGCCCGGGGACCACGGGGGTGGCTGCGCCTGTGGGGACTGCCCGCACGGGGCGCGTAGGGGGCACCGGCGCGCGGTCGCCGAGTTCCTGCTCATGCGGGAGGGGTTCGCGGCCGGGCAGGGGCTGCCGGCCGCCGTGGCGCATTCGGCCTCGGCCTCCCGCCAGTGGGTCTCCGACGAACTGACCCAGTCCGCGGCCGTCGTCGCCGAGCGCGGCCGGGCCGAGGGCGACGTATGGCTCGCGCGGCTGTGGCGCCGTACGGCGTTCACCGTCTGGGCGCTGATCGGCGTCCTGCTGCTCGTGCAGGCGCTCACCGCGATCGGGGCGGGCTGGACCGCCGCCCGGACGGCAGGACTGGTGGCCGCCGTACTCGTCGGAGGCGTGCTGACCGCCGCGTCCTGGTTCCACCGGGCGCGGGGCGGGGCGCTCGCGCCCCTGATCGGCGAGGACAACCGGCTGTCGACCTCCCGCGTGGTGGCGGCGAGTTGGGTGCTGTTCCTGGCATACGCCGTCCTCGTCCTGGTGGGCCGGCTCGCGGGGGCCTCCGGCCACGAGGAGCGCGACGCGCTGATCGCCGGCCTCGACCTCGCCCGGGGCGCGGGTGTCGTGACCGTCCTCGCGGTGGTGTGCGCCATCGCGGTGCTCGTCCGCAGGGTCGTGGGCCTGCGCGTCCTCGGCCAGCGCCTGCAGAAGGTACGCGCGGACCGTCCCCGCGCGGCCGACCTCCTGACGGACGACGCGGGCCGCGGCACCTTCGCGGACATCCAGTACGTGGTGATCGGCACGGTCGCTCTCCTGTTCGCGGTCGTACGGCTGGCCCGGCGCCCGGATCAGCTGCCGGACCTGCCGTGGGGGCTGGCGGTGGTGGTGCTGGTGTCGGCGGCGACCTATGTGGCCGGCAAGTACGCGGAGGGCGGCCGACCGGTGATCCTCTCGGTCGTCCGGTCCCGCGAGGCGGGCGATCTGGACGGCCCGATCCGTACCGGCGACGACATCGAGATCCGCGGCGCCGGCTTCGTGCCCCCGGGCGCGGGCACCGCCGACCGGCTGTCCCGCATGGTCGTCCGTATCGGCCCGGTCCATGTCCACGTCCCCCTGGTCCCGGTACCCGGCGGCTTCAGCAACCCCCGCGACGAGGTACTGACGGTGCCGGTCCCGGCGGACGTGGAGCCCGGCCGGGTGGAGGTACAGGTCGTGACCGCGGCAGGCGTGGAGACGAACCGGTGCGTGATCGACGTGACGGACTGAACGGACCGGAGAAGTCGAACGCACCGAACGGGTCGAACGGACTTACGGACTGACGGACTCGCTGAGCGAACGCAGCGAACGCACTGGGTGTACGTCCTCGGCCGGGCGGGAGAACGGTCGGTCACCGATGGCAAAAATCCTGTGCCAGGGGTGAGCGAGGTCACGTTGTCGTACGTATGGTCTGCTGAGGGGTCAACGTATGGCAGGCGAGAGGCGGCTCAGGGCGATGACTCACAGCACTCGATCGGATACGCGCTCCCCTTATCTCGACGGCGACCGGGACTGGCGGGACACCGCGACCCGGTACGCCCTGCTGCCCCTGCGCGTCTTCCTCGGCGTCACCTTCATCTACGCCGGCCTGGACAAACTCACCAACAGCTCCTTCTTCGCCGACTCCGGATCAGGCTCTGTCGGTGACCTGATGCGCAGCGTCCGGGACTCCTCCGCGATCCCGGCCCTGGTGGACCTCGCTCTCAAGAGCCCCGCCGGCTTCGGCTACGCCATCGCTTTCGGCGAGCTGGCAGTCGGTATCGGCACGCTGCTGGGGCTGCTCGCCCGGCTGGCGGCGGTCGGCGGAGCGCTGATCTCGCTCAGCCTCTGGCTGACCGTGAGCTGGGCCTCCACCCCGTACTACTACGGCAATGACCTCCCTTATCTGATGGCCTGGCTTCCCCTGGTCCTCGCCGGCGCGTCCGTCTTCTCCGTGGACGCCGCCCTGCGGTCGCGACGGCGGCAGCGGTCCGGCGGCTATCGGTAGCGCGGCGGGTGGTTCGAGAGCTGGTGCGCGTGGTCGGGTGCCCACCGCCGGTGCGGTGGGCGGTCAGCCGGCTGCCTCCGGCAGTCCTCACCCGGGTTCTGCTGTCTCTGTTCTGTTGTCGGTGAGTGTTGCCGCGCGGCGGGATCTCCTGCGGCGGCGTATCGCCCCGGTCAGCAGGGCCACCGCGCCTGCCAGTGCCAGGCCGAACACCAGGAGCGGGATCACCGCGAACCAGGGTGTCTCCCAGGCATCGCCCGCGTCGCCCAGGTAGGTGATGCCCGCGACGGTGACGAAGAGGCCGGCGATCAGCTTTCCGGGCTGGAACTCATGACGCGGCACGGGCCACCTCCGCCTGTCCCACGCCGACCCCGAGGTCCAGGTCGACCGTGCCGGCCTTGCCCCCGCCGACCGGCGACAGCGTGACCTGCTTGTGCTTGCCGGGTGCCACGTCCACGTCCCGCTTCCCTTCGCCGGGCAACTGGATGTCACCTATGCCGACCTCGATCTCCGCCTCCACCGTCATATCCTTCGGCACGATCACCTCGATCCTGCCCACACCCACCTCGACCGCGGTCGTCACCGTCTGCCCCTTGGCGAGGCGCAGCCCGGTCAGGTCCAGCGTGGCGACGCCCGTACCGAGGTCGTACCTCGGCAGTACGTCTGCCACTGCGGTCGGTGTCCACTCCGTGCGCACCCAGTGGGTACTGACGTCCTTGGGCAGTGCGGCCGAACCTGCCAACAGGGCCGCGGTGATGATCGCCAGGAAGATCGAGCCGGCTCCCGTACGGCCGAGGAACGCGCTGACCGCGATGCCGACACCGAACACGATCAGCGCGCAGGCCAGGCCGGTCTGCAAACTGGTGGCGAGTGCCTCGTCGTCCCATCTCGCGGCCGTGCCGAGGAAACCGGCGAGGAGGGCGAGCAGGAAGATCCAGCCGCCGATCCAGCGTGCGCCGCGCGGCTTCGGCTTGCTGGGCCAGGGGGTCCGTATGCCCGGATGGGGTCCGCCGTAGTTGCCGTAGGTGATGTTGACCGCTGCCGTGATGTCCCTGTCGCGGGTGTCGGGAGGGCCCCACAGATAGCCCGTACCGCCGACGTGGGTGCCGTCCTTGACGATGGGATCGCGCCACCAGGAGGGGTAGGCGGAGGGAACCGGGGGCGCCTTGGCCTCCGGTGGGGCGTCGGCGACGGCCTGGGCTGCCAGCGGGTCGGGGTCGGGGGCGCCGCGGTTGCGCGACCAGTAGCCGGCTCCCGCGAGGAGGATGGACAGTATGACGGCGAAGGAGAGCACCCCGCCGTTCCTCAGCATCGTCAGGAACACCCCGCAGCCGACCAGGGCGAAGAGCACGGCCGTCAGCGCCTGGCCGTCCACACGGCCGGTGAGCAGCTTGCGGACCTCGTTCTCCTCCTCGTCGTCGTACGGCACGAACAGCCAGGCGAAGCCGTAGAAGATGAGGCCGATGCCGCCGGTCGCGGAGAGCACCGCGAGAGTGATCCGGAAGATCACCGGGTCCATGTCGCACGCCCGCCCGAGCCCCGAGCACACTCCGCCCAGCATCTTCTGCCGTCGGTCGCGCCGGAACCTGACCGGCAGCTGATCGTCCGTTGCCGTGTGCTCGGGCGCGCGCGGTTCCCCTTTCTCCGTGGGCGGGATCGCCGCGGCGGGCGCGGCATCCTGCGGCCCGACGCCCGAGGCCGGGCGTGGGCCGGAGCCGGGTCCCGGACCCGTCGCGGCGTGTGCGTGATCTGTCATGAGTCCATGGTGGCGCTTGAGGCGGCCTGGCGGCAGTCGGTATGACCCTGGACGAACCCTGATATCGGCCCTGAGACGGGGCGGGGGAAGCGTTCGACGGCAGCCGGGCCGGAAGATCAGGGGAGTCTCGGGGGCCGACCCTGATGCCCGGGCCCGCCGGGCGTGTGAACATCGATGGCATGCCCGAAGCCGCAGCGTTGCCAGTCGTCGAACCGCGGCCCCCGCGCAAGCTCTACCGCAGCAGTGACGGTCGCTGGCTCGGAGGCGTGGCGCGGGGGCTCGCCGGGCATCTCGGGCTGCCCGTGATCTGGCTGCGCCTCATGTTCGTCGGCCTGTTCATGGCGGACGGACTCGGTGCGCTGCTGTATGCGGCCTTCTGGTTCTTCGTCCCGCTCGGCGTCGGCGGCGTCGAGGCCCAGCGGCCCCCGTCCCTCGTCAGCACCGAGACCTCACCCGACGGGCGCCGCAGACTTGTCGCCCGCAAGCCGGACAAGGGGCAGATGGTCGCCCTGCTGCTCATGGTCGTCGTGGCGATGGTCTTCGTCGGCAACGTGAATCTCGGCGGCGGTGCCAAGGCCTATCTGTTCCCGACGGTGCTCGTCGCCGCCGGTGTCGCCCTGGTCTGGCGCCAGGCGGACAACGCACGGCGGGCCCGCTGGATGGAGGTCGGCAGCCGCCGGCGCACCCTCACCCTCGTCCGGGCGGCGGCTGGCGTCATGCTGGTCACGGCGGGAGTGTCCGGCGTCTTCGTCCTGCAGGGCTCCGCCGCCCACCTCGGCTCGGTGCTGCAGGCGGCGCTCGCGGTGCTGGTCGGGATAGCGCTGCTGGCCGGTCCGTATCTCGTCCGTATGACCCAGGACCTCTCCGAGGAGCGCCTGATGCGCATTCGCGCGCAGGAGCGTGCGGAGGTCGCGGCCCATGTGCACGACTCGGTGCTGCACACCCTGACCCTGATCCAGCGCAACGCGGAGAGCCCGAACGAGGTGCGTCGCCTCGCCCGTGCCCAGGAACGCGAACTGCGCAACTGGCTCTACAAACCGGAGGGCACCGGAAAGGACGAGGACGACGAGCCGGGCACCCTCGCGGAGGCGGTGCGGCGCAGTGCGGCCGAGGTGGAGGACAAGCACGGCGTCCCCATAGAGGTCGTGGTCGTCGGCGACTGCCCGCTCGACGACAGAACCGGCGCACAGATGCAGGCCGCGCGGGAAGCGATGGTGAACGCCGCCAAGTACGGTGGCGAGGGCGGCGCGGTGCAGGTCTATGCCGAGGTCGAGGGCAGGACGGTCTTCGTGTCCGTCCGGGACCGCGGACCCGGCTTCGACCTGGACTCCATACCCGCCGACCGCATGGGCGTCAGAGAATCGATCATCGGCCGTATGGAGCGCCACGGCGGTACGGCGCGGCTGCGCGCGGTACCGAGCGGCGGCACCGAGGTCGAGCTGGAGATGGAGAGGGCGGAGAACACGTCATGAGCGAGGCGCACGGGGACAACAGGCCGACCGGAGCGGCCGGTTCGGCGGAGTCGGCCGAACCGACAGGACCGGCCGAACCGACGGCAGCTGCGCCGGCCGCAGAGGCAGGTCGGCCCGCCGACAGCGGCAGCGGTGACACGGGCGGGCGACGGGTGCGTGTGGTTCTCGTCGACGACCACCGTATGTTCCGTACGGGTGTCCAGGCCGAGATCGGGGAGACCGAGCGGACCGGCGTCGAGGTGGTCGGCGAGGCCGCCGATGTCGACCAGGCGGTCACCGTCATCACCGCCACCCGGCCCGAGGTGGTCCTCCTCGACGTCCATCTGCCGGGCGGTGGCGGTGTCGAAGTCCTGCGACGCTGTGCGCCGTTGATGGGCGACGCCACCCAGCCGGTGCGCTTTCTCGCTCTGTCCGTCTCGGATGCCGCCGAGGATGTCATCGGGGTGATCCGTGGCGGCGCGCGCGGATACGTGACGAAGACGATCACCGGCACGGACCTCGTCGACTCCGTCTTCCGCGTCCAGGACGGCGACGCGGTGTTCTCGCCGCGCCTCGCCGGGTTCGTCCTGGACGCGTTCGCGTCCACGGACGCCCCACCGGTGGACGAGGACCTCGACCGCCTTACCCAGCGCGAGCGCGAGGTACTGCGGCTGATCGCCCGGGGCTATGCGTACAAGGAGATCGCCAAGCAGCTCTTCATCTCCGTGAAGACGGTGGAGTCGCATGTGTCGGCGGTACTCAGGAAGCTCCAGTTGTCGAACCGGCACGAGCTGACGAGGTGGGCCACGGCACGGCGTCTGGTCTAGGGGAGAGGGGCCGCCTGGTCGGTGTCGTCTCACACCACCCTTGTGGCGCCTGCGAGCGGCATCTCGTCCAGCGGTGCCACCCGTACCGGCGCCGACGGGTTCGGGGCGTGGATCATCTGGCCGTGGCCCACATAGATGCCCACATGGCTGATGCCCGAGTAGAAGAACACCAGGTCGCCGGGGAGGAGCTCGGACGGTGAGACACGCCGGCCGGCGTTGATCTGGGCGTAGGTGGTGCGGGGAAGGGAGATTCCCGCGGAGTGGTACGCGGCCTGGATGAGGCCCGAGCAGTCGAAGGCGTCCGGCCCGGTGGCGCCCCACACATAGGGGCTGCCGAGCTTCTGATACGCGTAGGCGACAGCCGCCGCCGCACGGGAGTTGGGCGCCTCGGCCACTCCGGAGGTCCCGGCCGCACCGGGGGCCCCAGCGGCTCCGGCTGCCCCCAGGCCCTCTCGCGCACTCCCCGACGACCGTGAAGCGTGCCCCCCGCCCCAGCCGCCGTCCCAACTGCCACTGCCGCTCTCCGTCGCGAGTCGAGCGCGTTCCTCCGTGGTGAGGCGGGACAGCAGTCGGCGGGCCTCGCCCAGCTTTCCCGTCACGGTGTTCTTGTGGCGGTTCAGCTCGGCCTGGCGGGACTTGAGAGCGGCCAGCTCGACGTGGGCGGCCCCGCGCAGCTGCTCGATCTCCCGCAGCTGCTTGCGTACGCGGGCCACGTCCGACGCCTGTCTGTTGCCCGCCCGTTCGGCGAACGCCGCGCCGTCCAGATACCCGTCGGGGTCGTCGGAGAGGGCGAGTTGCAGCGCGGGGTCGAGACCGCCCGAGCGGTACTGCGCCGCGGCCATCGAACCCAGCGCCTCCCGCGCCGAGTTGAGCCGCTCCTCCTTGCGCGCCGCCTCGTCCCGCAGGGTGCCCAGCCGCCGCTCCGCCCGCTCGGCCTTCTCCTTCGAGCCGTTGTACTTCTCGGTGGCGACCTCCGCCTCCTCGTACAGTTTGGTCACCTTGGCCTCCACCTGCGCCGATGTCAGCTGTGGCTCGGCGTACCCGATGCCGTCGAAGCCGGTCGCCGTCGCCGCGCCCGCGAGGGCGATCGTCGCGGCGGTCCGAGCCGTATTGCCGTTGAGTGAGCGCTGTCGGGGCTTGCGGTGCGCGGCCACGGGGGCGTCACGTCCTTTCGTACGACCGCCACTACGACGACCGCCGGAAGGCTGCCTGTGAAGCGGGCCCAGGAGGGCGGTTGCGCGTCCGGCGACGGCTCGCACAGGGGGAGCGGTCCGCCGCCGGACTTTCTCGGCGGTGGTGGCCGACTGCCGCCCCTGGCCCGGGCGGCGGTGGGGAGCCGGTCACCTGGTGGAGGACGCTAAACCTGAGGGTGCGGCGGGGTAACGCCATGTACGGAACTGGTCTCAGCCGACCGTCGGGTGACCGCATGCGACCGTGATCCCCTTCCGGCATCGCCGACTCGCGCAGAGGGCTGACCGATGCGGCGGTTCACGGGGCGCGTGGGGGTTACAGGGTGCTATGGGGTGCATATATGCGAGGTGCCTTCACCCACAGGACGCCGGGCGGACGCCTCACGAACTCCCGCGGACGCCTCACGAACGCCGTAGGCCCGGCCCGGTGTCATACGGCGCGGGCGCCGCTGGCTAGGCTCCGGCTCATGGACGTACTCATCCATCTCTGCGTCGGCCTGCACATCATCGGCATCGCCTCTCTCCTTGGCGGGTTTCTCACCCAGCTGAAGGCGATGGGACAGGGCACGGCCCGCTTCGTGCCGGCGATGCTGCACGGTGCTTTCACCATGCTGGTCACCGGGGTCGCCCTGGTGGGCCTCAACCAGGCCGACGACCAGCCGGTCAACAACGTCAAGATCGGCCTCAAGCTGGCCCTGCTGATCGTGATCCTCGGCCTCGTCTATGTGAAGCGGGACGACGAGACCGTGGACAAGCGTCTGTTCGGCCTGGTGGGCCTGTTCACGACGGCGAACATCTTCATCGCCGTGCTCTGGACCTGACCCGCCGAGCTCCCCCGTCGGCTGGGCTGTAGGTTCCGATTTGACTTGTCGGTCGGTGGGAACGGGACCTGGTGTTTTGGGGTGCTGTCCAGGCATCTTGTCGAGGATTCGTCCGACAGATCTGTCGGTTTCCTCAGGCCGTGGTGCGGTGTTGGGGTTCGCGCCGGGCGGCTCGGTAGCTCTCGGCTGTGAAGGTGCAGTAGGTGCGGCGTTCGGCGGGGCAGCGGCTGGGGTGTATTGCTTCGAGCCGCTTGGGTCGAGGGACGGACAGTTCCCGGACTGAGTTCGGGACGATCGGAAATCGCTTGTGGCGATCCGATGGGGCGTCGTAGGTTCGCCTCCGATGAACGAGACGCCCGAGGTTTTGCCGTTGCCGGACCGGAAACCAGTCGATGCCGCGGTGGCGGGCAGGTTGATCGCCGCGCAGTTTCCGCAGTGGTCCGACCTTGTGGTCCGACCGGTCGATGCGCAGGGTTGGGACAACTGCACCTTTCGCCTCGGTGACGAGATGCTGGTGCGACTACCGCTGCCGAGGAGTACGCGCTGGCCGTGGAGAAGGAGCACCGGTGGCTGCCGGTGCTCGCCCCCGCGTTGCCGTTGGAGGTCCCGGTTCCGCTGGTCAGCGGCGTGCCCGATGAGAGCTTTCCGCACAACTGGTCGGTCTATCGGTGGATCGGTGGCGAGCCTGCGGCCCGTGTGGTTATGTACGTGACTGCCGGAGCCGTTTCGATGTGACTGTGGGAGTCACCATCTGACCGAGTTTGCTATGTCGGTTTGTTTTGACGTCACTTGAGGGCTTGCGGTGGGACTGTGAGGTGTGCTTCTCCCGCTGGGGGCCTCATGGGTAACTCGCAGTCGAAGGTCGAGTTGTACGCGGCGATCCGCCGGGATCACCGGATGGGCATGTCGTTGCGGGCGCTTCAGCGCACGCACAACGTGACCTGGAGGACGGTCCGGCGGGCCCTGGACGGGCAGTGGCCCGAGCCGCGGAAGAAGCAGCGGCGCAAGGAGTCCCGGCTCGAACCCTACAAGCCGCTGATCGACGGAATGCTGCTGGCTGACCTGGACGCTCCGCCCAAGCAGCGCCACACCGCCCAGCGGATCCACGACCGGCTGGTCGAGGACCATGGGGCCGACGACATCTCGTATCCCATGGTTCGCCTCTACGTGAAGGACCGCCGCAAGGAGGTCCGACGGCAGGCCGGGGTGGGCCCGGACGCGATGTTCGTGCCGCAAACTCATCTGCCAGGGGCGGAGGCCGAGGTCGACTTCGGTGACGTGCACATCATGCTCGCGGGCAAGATGACCAAGGCCTATCTGTTTTCGATGCGGCTGTCCTACTCGGGCAAGGCGGTGCACCGGGTGTTCGCCTCCTGCGGCCAGGAGGCGTTTTTCGAAGGGCACGTGCACGCCTTCCGGGCGCTGGGCGGCATACCTCGCGGCCGGATCCGCTACGACAACCTGCGGGCCGCGGTCGAGCGGGTCCTTGGCCTGTCCAGGGCCAGGGTGGAGAACGACCGCTGGACGGCCTTCCGCTCGCACTGGGGCATTGATGCCTTCTACTGCCGTCCCGGCGTCGAGGGCGCCCACGAGAAGGGCGGTGTCGAAGGGCAGATCGGCTACTACCGCCGCAACCACTTCGTCCCCGTCCCCGAGGTCGCCTCGCTGACCGAGCTGAATGCCATGGTCGACCAGTGGAACCTGGACGACGAAGGCCGACGTCTACGGTCGAAGACCCGCACCATTGGCGAGTACTTCGCTCAGGAACAGCCGCTGCTGCGGCCATTGCCCCGCGAGGTGTTCGAGACCGGCCGCTGGTTCACCCCGCGGGTCAATCGCTTCGGCCAGGTCACTGTTCGCTGCAACTCCTACTCGGTCCCCGTCCGCCTCATCGGCCGCCAGCTGCGTGTGCTGCTGCACGCCAACGACCTGGTCGTCTATGACGGACGGACCGTGGTCGCCCACCACGAACGTCTCAGCGGCCGGGGCGGATCCCGCCTGGTCCTGGACCACTACCTGGAAGCACTCCTGCGCAAGCCGGGCGCCTTCCCCGGAGCGACCGCCCTCGAACAGGCCAAAGCCGCAGGGAAGTTCACCCCCGTCCACGAAGCCTGGTGGACCGCGGCCCGTGCCGCCCACGGCGAGGCGGCCGGCACCAGAGCCCTGATCGAGGTGCTGCTGCTGGGACGCCACATGGAACACGAACACGTCGTCGCCGGACTCGCCGCGGCCCACCGGGCCGGTGCGCTGACCGCGGATGCGGTTGCGCTGGAGGCCCGCAAGGCCGCCGAAGGCGAGACTTTCACCGAGCCCCCGAAGCCCGCCACGGCCCAACCCGTGCAGCCGCAGGAAGCGACCGGCGGCACGGTCACCCTCCTGTCTGACTGGAAGCTGTCCCACCTCCCGCCCGACACCCGGCCGCTGCCGTCGGTGGCCCACTACGACCAGCTCCTGAAACGGCACGGCCGCACGGCCGGCGAGAAAGAGGGATCATGACACGCAAGCGCGGACTGACCGAAGAAGCCGCCACCGCCTCGATCGAACAGGCATGCCGCATGCTCAGGCTGCCGACCATCCGCCAGCAGTTCCCCGACCTCGCCGAAGGCGCCGCACGCGATCAGATGTCGTATCGGGCTTTCCTCGCCGAACTGCTGCTGGCGGAGTGCGACGACCGGGCCCGCCGACGGTCCGAGCGCCGGATCAAGGCCGCTTCCTTCCCCCGGGACAAGAGCCTGCGGGCGTTCGACTTCGACGCCAACCCCAACATCGACCCGGCGACCGTCAACACCCTCGCCACCTGTGAATGGGTCAAGAAAGGGGAGCCGCTCTGCCTGATCGGCGACTCCGGCACCGGCAAGTCGCACCTGCTGATCGCCCTGGGCACCGAGGCCGCGATGCACGGCTTCCGCGTCCGCTACGTGCTGGCCACCAAACTCGTCAACGAGCTGGTCGAAGCCGCCGATGAGAAGCAGCTGTCCAAGACGATCGCCCGCTACGGCCGTGTCGATCTTTTATGCATTGACCTATGCCGAGACCGCGACTATGCCGGAGCCGTGTGCGTTGTTCCGCTCCTTCGTGGGGTTTCGGCTGTGCATGGCTCTGCATAGTTTCCGTGCCGGGCAGCCTCCGTGAGCGAGGGGGCAGGGTGCTCCCGCGAGGGGGTGGCGATGCCGTTCGGAAGTACGCGTCGGAAGGCGGGTGTCCTGACCGCACAGGTCGAGGGCTACCGGGCATGGTTGGCGGAACGCGGGTACACGGCCCAGACCTCCAGGAACATGCTCAAGGATCTGGGGCAGGTGGGACTGTGGCTTTCGGAGCAGGTCCTCGATGCTGCTGATCTGGACGAGGGGCGGCTGAAGCAACACCTTTCCGACCTGCGGAAGTCGGGTCGTTGCCGGGTGGCTGGGCCGCGCGGCATGGTCCCGCTGCTGACGTTCTTGCGTGAGGCCGGAGTGGTGCCAGTGCCGCGGGTGACACCGTCGCCGGCGGAGGATCTGCTGGAGCGGTACAGGTGGTGGATGGAATCCGAGCGTGGCCTGTCGGCGTCGACGATGCTGCGCTACGGGAACACCGCCCGGCGCTTCCTGACCGAACAAGCGATGGCCGACGGGGAGTTCGCGCCGTACGGTCTGACCGGGGCGGACCTGAACGCGTTCCTGCTGCGGGAGTGTTCCAGGGTCTCGGCGGGCTCGGCGAAGGGACGGGTGGCCGAACTGCGATCCCTGATGCGGTTCCTGCACCTGCACGGCGTCATCCCGATGAAGCTCGGCGGCGCGGTGCCTCCGGTGGGCGGCTGGCGCTTCGCCTCCGTGCCGCCGACGATGGCGACCGGCGATGTTCAGCGGTTGTTGGACCACACTCCGCGCCAGGGAACGGTGGGCGTCCGCGACTACGCGATCCTGATGCTGGTCGCCAGGCTCGGGCTGCGCTCGATCGAGGTAGCCCGGCTATTGCTGAACGACGTGGACTGGCGTTGCGGCGAGATCGTTGTCCGCGGCAAGGGACGCCGTGAGGACCGGCTCCCCCTTCCGGCCGACGTCGGCGAAGCCTTGGTCGCGTACTTGTCCAGTGCAAGGCCCCGCCTGGATGCCCGTCACGTGTTCCTGACCTGCAGGGCTCCGCATGGTCCGATCCGGGCGGACCTGGTCGGCGACGTCGTGGAACGAGCCTGTCTGCGGGCCGGTTCGCCCAAGGTCGGGCCGCACCGGCTGCGCCATGCCCTGGCCGCCGACATGCTCCGCAACGGCGCCGGTCTCACCGCGATCGGCCAGGTTCTCCGGCATCAGGACCTGGCCACGACCGCGCTCTACGCGAAGGTCGACTTCATCGCGCTGCGCGCGGTCGCACAGCCCTGGCCCGGGACGGAGGCGGCATGACCGATCTCCACCAGGCGCTTGCTGACTACCTGCGGCTTCGCCGTTCGCTGGGGCACCAGATGGCCGAAGCGGCGTATCTGCTGCCGGACTTCGTGAGCTTCATGGACAACCGCGGCGAACAGACCGTGACCGTGGCCGCCGCGCTGGACTGGATGAAGACCCGCGAGCCCGAGGTGGTCACGACGGTCAGCCCTCGACGGATCACCGCGGTCCGCGGGTTCGCCCGCTATCTGAGCGGAACCGACCCGGCGACCGAGGTGCCTCCACTGGGGCTGGTGCCCTACAACCGGCGCCGGGGTCAGATCTTCCTCTACTCCGACGCCGACATCGCAGCGATCATGGCCGCGACCGAAGACACCATCCCTCAGCCATTGCGGGCGGCGACTTATCACACGCTGATCGGGCTGCTGGCCGCGTCCGGCCTGCGCATCGGCGAGGCCATCAAGCTGGACCGCGACGACATTGACTGGACCCAGGGCGTGCTGCACATCCGCGAGTCCAAGTTCGGCAAGTCCCGGCTGGTCCCGCTGCAGGACAGCGCCACGAACGCGCTGCGCGAGTACGACAGGCTTCGCAAGGATCTGATGCCCAGGCCCAAGGACCCCGCGTTCTTCATCTCCCTCACTGCCAAGCGGCTCATCTACGCCTGCGTTCATCCGGTCTTTCGGGCCCTGGTCGACGCCGTCGGCGTCGGCCGCGACGCCCCGCACAGACCGCGACTGCACGAGCTGCGACACACCTTCGCCGTTCGAACCCTGCTGCACTGGTATCGCACCGAGGACAACATTCAGGCACGGATCCCGTCACTATCGACCTATATGGGACACCGCGAACCGGCCTGCACCTACTTGTACTTGTCGGCGGCACCGGAACTGCTCGCTCTGGCCGCCGCCCGCCGCGACGGCGTCCGGAAGGCGGCCCGCTCATGACTCTGATCGCACCCACCTTGCAGGCATTCTTCATCGACCGGCTTGCCCGCCAGCGCCAGGCCAGCCCGCGTACCATCGCCGCCTACCGCGACGCACTCCGCCTCCTGCTCGGCTTCGTCCAGCAGCGGACCGGAATTGCTCCGGCGAAGCTGGACTGGAACGACCTGAACGCGGACGTGATCTCCACGTTCCTGAATCACCTGGAGGACGAGCGCGGCAACAGCACGAGAACGCGCAACGTCCGCCTGACCGCGATCCGCTCCCTGTTCTCCTACGCTGCCCTCCAACATCCCGAACACGCTCTGCTCATCCAGCGGGTCCTGGACATCCCGCCGAAGCGGTACGACAAGAGGACCGTCACGTTCCTGACCAGCCCAGAGGTCGACGCGCTGCTGACCGCGCCGGATCCGAAACGATGGGAAGGACGACGGGACAAAGCCATGCTGGCACTGGCTGTCCAGACCGGCCTGCGCGTCTCCGAGCTCACCAGCTTGAACTGCGGCGACATCACTCTGGGCGACGGCGCCGCCGTCCGCTGCGAGGGGAAGGGACGAAAGGAGCGCAGCGTCCCGCTCGACCGTCCCGTCCAGAACCTGCTGGGCTCCTGGCTCAACGAACGCGCCGGCCGCAGTGGCGACCCCCTGTTCTGCACCCGCACCGGCCGGCGCCTCAGTCGCGACGCCGTCGCGCAACGCTTGAGCACCCACGCCAAGACCGCGGCGCGAACCTGCCCGCCTCTGCTGGACAAGAGCATCCACCCGCACGTCCTGCGGCACAGTTGCGCGATGTCGTTGTTGCAGGCCGGAGTGGACACCACGGTGATCGCGCTCTGGCTCGGCCATGCCGGCGTCCGCTCCACCGACGCCTACGTCCACGCCGACATGACCATCAAGGAGAAGGCGCTCGCGCTGACTGCGCCCGTCACCGCCCGGCCGGGCCGCTACCGGCCCACCGACAAAGTCTTGGCCTTCCTCGACCGCTTGTGACTATGCCGAGGAAACTCAAATGGTTTGCTTCCCCGAGGCCGGGCTGGGAGTGTCGGAGCGACATACGGGCAGTCGAAGGAGCAGACGGTGGCGCTGGTCAAGAAGGGTTCCCGGCGCATCGTCGTGGACGGCGTCACCTACCGCTGGCGCGTCCGCCACAAGCCGACCTACTGCCAGTCAAACGGCTGGGGTCCGCTGACGTTCGCGGTCGAGGACGCCACCGTCCCGGGAACCGTTCTCGTCGTCGAGACCGGCTCGCACCACCCCGAGAACTGGTTCGGTCTGACGACCAGGCCGGTCGTTCCCGCTGATGTCGCCCAGGCCATCCGGACCGCCCTCGCGCAGGGATGGACGCCACTCGCCAACGGATCACCCTTCCATCTCGACGTCTCAAACGCAGACCAGACAGGCGAGGATGCAACCGTCGCCAGCGGATTGTCGGCATAGTCGCGGTCTCGGCATAGGTCAATCTATGCGGATATCCGCATAGGTCGACGAACTCGGCTACATGGAGCTCGACCGCAGGGGCGCTGAGCTGCTGTTTCAGGTTCTGACAGAGCGCGAGGAGAAGAACAGCGTTGCGATCGCTTCGAACGAAAGTTTCAGCGGATGGACGAAGACGTTCACCGATCCGCGGCTCTGCGCGGCCATCGTCGACCGGTTGACCTTCAACGGCGCCATAATCCAGACCGGCACGGAGTCCTACCGCCTTGCCCACACCAAAGCTCTGGCCGAACAAACTCAGGTCGGCTGACTAGGGTCTGTTGCGAAAGTGGATCTTGTTCGTTGATGATCACGTCCTATGGGGCGTGGGGATCTGATGAACGGCCAGTGGGCCCGGCTGGAGCGTCTGCTGCCGACGGGCATCAAGCCGGGTCGGCCGCAGGTGTGGACGCGGCGGCAGCTGATAGACGGCATACGGTGGCGGACCCGGACCGGTGCTCCCTGGCGGGACATGCCCGAACGTTATGGGCCGTGGGACCGGGTCTATGACCTGTTCCGGCGCTGGCAGCGAGACGGCACCTGGGCAAGGATCCTCACCCAGCTCCAGGTCGAGGCGGACGCGAAGGGCCTGATCACCTGGGAGGTCAACGTCGACTCCACCGTCTGCCGGGCCCACCAGCACGCCGCCGGGGCAGCGAAAAAGGGGACCTCCAGAAGGAACCGCCCGGCGGGATCTTCGTCGAGCCGGCCGACCACGGCCTCGGACGCTCCCGCGGTGGACTGACCAGCAAAATCCACCTCGCAGTCGAACAGGGGCAGAAGCCCTTGTCGGTCGTGATCACAGCCGGGCAGCGGGGCGACTCCCCGCAGTTCGAAGCGGTCCTGGAGGCCATCCGTGTTCCGAGGCTGGGGCTCGGCAGGCCGCGCAAGCGTCCGGACCGGGTGCGGGCCGACAAGGCGTACGACTCCCGCGGCAACCGCTCCTACCTGCGCAGACGTGGGATCAAAGCCACCATCCCGGTTCCAGCGGACCGGGTCCGCAACCGCCTCCAGCGTGGATCGCGTGGCGGGCGGCCGCCGAAGTTCGACAAGGACGACTACAAGCAGCGGCACGCGGTCCAGTGCGGGATCAACCGGCTCAAGCGCCACCGGGCCGTCGCCACTCGGTACGACAAACTCGCCGTCCGCTACGAAGCAACCGTGCTGGTCGCAGCCATCAACGAGTGGCTGTGACCAGCACCTTCACCTGGAAGTCCCAGGGGCACGTGCCTCTGAAGGTAGAAAGTCGGTGTTTCTCACTGTTGGATATGGGCGTGCCGAAGAGCGATGACTACGCGAGAACCAGTGCTCGACTGACGGTCTGGGGCTGCCTTGCCGGACTGGCGGTGGCCCTCGCTATCCCGATGGCCATACTGGTGGCCGTCCTCCTATTCGGGATGCCGACTCCCTAGAGCTGTCGGTTGCCCAGCGGTATGGCCTCTCGTTGTACAGGTGGCAGACGAAGTGGCCTGTCAACAACGGTCGCCTCAATGAGTAGCTGCGACCTGCACTTTCGCAACAGACCCTAGACGCCCACGCGGCAGCTGATGTCTCAACTTCGCTGGCCAGCACGTCAGTTGACGTTGCGAAACTGATCAACATGGTTGACTGGCGTGCATGTCGACGTCACTTGGTGTCACCCGACCGGACCAGGCTTCCTACATGTTGCGCGCTGCTGCGGGCGACGCCGGCCGCGCTTACAAGCAGCAGCTGATCGATCTGCTGGACATTGTTCCAGGCCAGACGGTACTTGATGCTGGATGCGGCCCGGGGACGGATCTTCCGGCGCTCGCCGAGCGAGTCGGCGAGGAGGGCAAGGTGATCGGCATCGAACGGGACCCTGCCATGCTGGCCATGGCCCGGGAACGCACCAATGCACTGTCAGTAGTGGAGATCCGAGAGGGCGATGTCCACGCCTTGCCTGTCGCTGCGGAGTCGGTGGATCGAGCCAAGATCGACCGGGTCCTCATGCATGTCACCGATCCCGCCGAAGCCCTTGCGCAACTGCATCATGTCACCCGGCCGGGAGCCGTGGTCGGGCTGGTTGAGCCTGACTGGGACACCCTGGTGGTCGATTCCGAAGACCTCGACACCAGCCGAGCTTTCACCCGCTACACCACAGACCACGTCGTCCGAAATGCCACCATCGGGCGCAGCCTCGCCCGCCTCGCGAATAATGCCGGTTTTCTCGTCAAGACCGTGGTGACGACCGCCCCTGTCCTCCGGGATTTCCAAGACGCGGACCACACGCTGGGACTGGGCCGCAACATGCAACAGGCCATCGACGAGAAATACATCGACCAGCAACGAGGCCGTCGCTGGTTCGCCGACCTCTCCGGAGGAGAGTTCTACGCCTCATTCACCCTGATCACGGTGATCTGTTCCCGCTGACGCACGCAAAGTCGGCAGCGATTGGCAAGGGCCGCCCAAGAGCCAGCCCGACAAGCCGGAATGCTCAGTTCCGAGTGACCGACGGTTGTCATCTCAAGCGACGCTGAAGGCGCTCTTGACGGGTCGTTCCGGCTCTCATCATGTCCAAGCGGGCGGCCCCGCAGCACCCGAGTGACATCAAAAGTCACTGACATTGATCACGACACTCGCTCCAGAACGACTCCCGAAGTCACGGCGAAACGACTCCCGCAGAAACCGACACAGCCACCCGTGCCGTCGTCGAGGACAAGACGGCGTTCGCCATCCACCTTGCGAATTTCCTCGTGTCGCTGCAGCGGATCGACCCGACAGACGGACCGGGCCCGGGACTGCACAATTGGTTCCGAGGCGGACCACTGACGACCTACGACGGGTGGGCCCGGGCAGCCCTGGAGACGTTGGACGGCCTGATCCGGACCGAGGCTGCCGAGGAGATCTGGGAACGGGCGTTGCGAGCCTCGTGGGATGGTAAGCCAGCCTGGTTCCACGGTGACATGGCCTCAGGGAACCTTTTGGTGAAGGACGGTGCGCTCGCGGCCGTCATCGACTTCGGCACCTGCGGAGTCGGAGACCCGGCCTGCGATCTGTCGATCGCCTGGACGATGCTGACCGGCAAGAGCCGGGCCGCGTTCCGCGATCGGCTAGGGGTAGACGAGGCGACCTGGGAGCGTGGACAAGGTTGGGCGCTCTGGAAGGCCCTGGTCGTCTGCGCCGGAGCGGTTCGCGATGGCGACGGCCTGCCGACGGATGCATCGTTCGTTCTTGAGGAGATCCTCGCCGCCCATTAGTGGCTGGACCGAACACTTGTCGCTTTCCTCCGGGCAGGATGCGAGCTGCTGCTGCCTAGCAGAGTGCGTGCGCTGGAGGGCTTGTCGGTGCCCTCTGCCATCGTGTGCCCCATGAGTGAACTTGTTGAGCGGGTTGACGAGCGTGACGAGGTACTGGCTGTTGTGGAGAGGGGGGAGGCGATTCGTCACCGGTGGCTGCATCGCATATCGACGATCGTGTGTCGCGACCGTGCAGGGAGGTTCTTTGTCCACCGCCGTCCAGACGATGACACTCGATTCCCGGGACAGATCAACTGGATGCTCGGAGGCGCGGTGGACGTGGCCGAGTCCTATGAGGATGCTGCTGTGCGGGAGTTGGTGGAAGAACTTGGTGTTCATGCCCGCCCTCGTTTCCTGTTCAAGTTCTTGTGCGAGGGCGTGATCAGCCCGTATTGGCTCGGTCTGCATGAGGTCGTCGTCACGCAACCGATTCAGCCCGACCCCTCGGAGGTCGCTTGGCATGATTGGTTGACTGAGTCCGAACTGACGGACCTGGTCCGGCATCGGGAGTTCGTTCCGGATGCTCGCGAGGCGTTCGACCGGTATCGCGCTCTTCCGGGGCGGCCGGGAGCGATGTGAGCTGTGGGGCGCGTTGCTGGAGTTCGTGCGTCGCGGCTCGGCGTCCCGAGGCGGTGAAGCTGTAGTAGGTGCGCCGTCGTCCCGCGCCGCGTCCTGGAGTTGCGCGGCTGAGCCAGCTGGCATCGTCTTCGACCCTGCTGGTGAGCCACCCGGCCTGTTCGAGTTGGCGGAGTCGGCCCGAGACGCTGCCTTGGTTGAGGCCGGTCCTTGCACTGACCCGGGATCCGAAGAATTCGGTGGGCGCGTGGTCGACGAGATCGCGAAGGAGTGTGAGCGTTTCGGCTCGGATCCGGATGCGTGGGACCGGGATGTTCTCGTAGGGCCTGAGGGGGCTGGGCGGTCGGCGGGTGCTGAGGCTCTCCATCGCCCGGGCGAGTGTGTCTTCGTCGGGCATGGCGAAGAACTGGTCGTCCTTGAGGGCGTTGCGCATGAGTTCCTGGACCCGTTCGTGCGCGAGGTCACGTAGCAGCGATTTGCCGCGTGCGCTGGGGCGTTGGGGCTTGTTAAAGGCGGACCGGTGGAAGAGGTCGGTGCCGATGTCGCGTTCCAGCCGCTGGAACTGCGTGACCAGGGCGTTTGGTTCGACCTTCAGGTAGCGGGCGGCGCTGTCGAGTGACGGGAAGCGCATGGCGATCTGGAAGCGATGGAATCGGAGCCAGCCGTGGAGAGTGCCCTCGACGGCGGCCCGGATGTCGCGGGGGAGATTGGAGTCGATCTTGGCGGTCATGATGGTGCGGCTGTGCACTCCTGGTGGCCGCGAGGGGATCTTCAGGTGCTTGAGGCGTCGGCGGACTGTCTCGTCCTTTGTGCCGAGTTCTTCGGCGATGTCGTGAGTGGAGCGTTTGTGGGTCAGGTACTGCTCGCGCAGCCAGGCCGGGTCGATGGGGAACGGCTTGCGCGTGCGGCGGACGGGGATGCCGAGGGCCCGGGCATGAGCAACGGCGAGCGGGCGAGGGATGCCGGTTTCCCGTGCAATGTCGCGGAGGGGCTTGCCGTTGTCGATGTACTCGCGCTGAAGGAAGTCCGCCGTGAAGACGGATTTGGCCTGCTGGCGGAGGCGCCAGGAGCCGACGCTCGATCGCCTGCTCCAGACGCGGGGTTCGCGGGGAACGTGTTCGAGTGCGAACCGGATGTGGGTGAGGGTGGTGTCCAGTTCCCTGGCTGCTTCTCGTGGGGCGCGTTGTTCGGTGATGACGATGCGTCGCACTTCCTCCAGGTCGAGGTCGTCGAGGCGTTGGCCGGGAAGGTCGAGGCCGTCGGCGCATTCTTGCGGTGGTTCCCAGGTCAGCGGTTCGTCGATGTTCAGGTCGTGCAGGATACCGACCGCGTGGTGGTGGAGCGCGTCGCGCTGGGCGAGGGTCAAGGAGGACGGGAAGGCGAAGTATCGGGAGCGGTCGGACACTGATTGCAGGGCGAGGGGATGGCGTGGATCGGTCAGGTCCGCCCCGGTGAGTAGCTGGTTGAGGTAGCGCTGGGCATTGAGGTAGCGGGGTGCCTGGGAGGTCTTGCTGTTGAGCTGTTCACCGGGCTGGGTGCCTGTGCGGAAACAGAGTTCCCGCCACTCGTCGGGGGTGATCGGGGGTGCGGGGATGAGGCGCCGGCGGCGCTCGTAGTCGATGGGGCTGCCGTGATCGTCGAGGTAGTGGGCGAGGTTGCAGAGCGCGGAAAGCACGGCGGGATGCCCGGACTTGAGGGCGCGCTGCAAGGTGACGGTCATGGCGTTCGGCAGGTGCGGGCCCAAGCGGTCGGTCACGCCGCGTGCCCTCAAGTCCGGCTCGCCGGGCAGGAGCAGCAGCGCTGCGGCGATGCCGCGGAACAGGTTCTCCTGCGTTCCCTCCCGGGGCATGAGCCGGACTGTCCAATTGGGCCAGAGGAGTTGTGGGACATGCCGGATGCGTGCGGTCGCGCGTTGATCAGCAGGTTCCGGGACGCGGGCGCGCGAGGTGGAGGAGGAGAACCGGACGCGGTCGAGGGCGCCCATCGTGTGGTCGCTGGCGTGCAGGAAGCGCCGTTGTGCGGGAGGCGAGAGTTGGGACCACTGTTCGGCGGTCATGCCTCGGGGGATCACCTTGTTCGGTGTGTCGTGCCGGGCTCGTAGGAGGCGGACGGCCTGGACGGCGAAGGCGTCATCGGTGTCGAGGAAGGGCAGAGCCGTGTGAGCGATGATGCCGTTGACGGCGGCGCCGAGAGGCTTGACCCGGTCGGCGGGGGTCCGCATGGCCAGCGGCCGGTGCTGCCAAAGCCGCTGGATCGTTGCACCCATGGGAGCGACGTCGTGGTCGTCGATCGTGTGCATCAGCCATGACGTGCAGTGGTTGAGATCAACCAGGATCGTGCGGGCCGTGATCGTGGCTGTGTCGGTGAGCAGGACATCGATGCGACGCTGTGCGGCCAGCAGGAGGTGATCGGAAGCCAACGGCATGAGCTCGGCGCTGGTCAGGTCGGTGCCGCAGACCGAAGCCAGGCGGGATCCGACGGTGCAGGCCGCTGACGGATAGCGGTGGATGTGTCCGGGCAGCCTGACGCGCGTCCCTTTGCCGCAGCCGGGACAGGTGTCGTGCAGCAGTGCCTTGTGTGTGGTGCAGGCGAAGACCCAGGGGAGCCACCACTTCAGCAGCCAGCGTCCCTCTCGCTCGGCCAGGCACTGTGGACAGAACCGGCATCGTCGTTGGCGACGCGGGCCGAACGGGAAGCCGGGGTCGATCACCGCTCGGTCGAGGCGGCCGGGCGGAAGGCCGGTGCGGGCCTCCAGCGCGCGAAGGGAGCCGGTGGGCAGGTCGGTGACCAGCGGGCGGGTGAGGGAGTGCGGGGGCAGTCCCAGGACACGCAGGAACGCCGAGAAAGTCAGGCCATTGCGGCGGCTCAGCGCTTCCAGCCAGCTGTCCACACCCTCACCAGGCAGGATCGGCATCCGCAGTGGCAGCACACGCGTTTCGGTCACGAGGCATCACCGAGGACGGTGGTGATCTTCGCGTGGGCCATTGCGGCAGCCTGTTGCTTGCGTGCCTGCTCCGACGCTTCGTCCAGCCGGACCCCGTCGAGTACCTCGCGGGTGACGGCTTCCGTGCCGTTGCGGATCGCGCGGTAGCAGCCCCGCATGACCAGAGTGAAGTACGACCCGATGTGCCCGCTGGTGCGTTCGAACAGATAGTCCGCGCTGCGCAGCAGTATCCCGGGCCGGTGCTCGGCAAGGACGAGCTGGCGTTCGGTGGCCTTGATCAGGCTCCGCCAGTGGCGGCGGCCCTGCTCGGTGTCGAGCCGGAACGGATCGACACCAAGTCGGGTCCAGCGTCGTGCGGTCTGGGCCAGGGCCACGTTCTTGCCGGTCAGGCCGTCGGCGAAGAACCGCCGCTCGGCCAGGCCGACACCGACATAGACGAACGTGACCGGTAGTTCATTGGCCAGCCACTTGAGGTGGTTGGACACCGCCAGGCCGTCGCGGCGGTCCAGGTCGATGAAGTGGATGTCATCGATGATGCCGAGCTGGGTCTCGCAGGACAGGACGCAGTCCAGAGCATGACTGGCCAGAGCGGCGGCGTTCGCCCGGTCGGTGGCTGGATGACCGTAGTACTCGCAGATCATCCGGTTCAGAGTTCGCAGGGTGGTGTTGGAGGTCAGTCCGACGCGGAAGACGGGGATGCGTTCGTGCCCGGCCTCGGTGACCGCGGACAGACGGCGCATCTGCTGGCGGTCGAAATCACGGCCGAACAGGTTGGCGATGGTGGTCTTGCCCAGGCCCGGCAAGGCGTCGATCACGGCGGCGGAACGGATGCGGTCGCCGTCCTGCCGGTTGCTGGCCACAATCTGTTCGAGTTCGTCGTGAATGGCCGCGAGCTGCGGGGTCCGCACGATGCCGAAATTCGCGTGCCAGTCGTGACGGGAGTCGTTGTAGTCCTCGGCTGCCGCCTCGCTCAGCGCGGTCAGCTGGGCCAGTGTCAGCGTCTCAGGCCGTCGCCGGGGCAGGGCGTCGGCGAAGCGGCGCCAGCCTTCCTTGCGGGAGAGGCTGAACAGGTTGGGCTGCCTCACTCGATCACCTCGAAGGCGTCTGCGTAGAAGGCGTCGCCATCGGGGACATCGAACAGCTCGTCCTCGTCGTCACCGTCCCCGGCCGGCAGCTCCGGCACCAGCCTCAGTTCCTGAGGCGTGAGGGGGCCGGCCTGTTCCGGCAGCACTGGCAGGGACAGAGCCCCGCGTTCTGCCGACAGCCTCACCGCAATGCGGCGCTCGCGCCGATCGGTGACCATCCCCTGGTCCCAGCGGGCCAGAAGATCCGCAAGCGCCTGCGAGGACTCGACGTGCCGGCCCTCCCGGGCGGCGAGCCTTCGGGCATAAGCAGCGGCCTCACCGCTGAACGCCATGTTCAGTGCGGGTGCGTGTTCCCAGTGCAGAGGGTGCCAGGAGTCGTCGGCCGGATCCTGGAAGTAGACGAACCGCACGTCGTCAGGGTTGACGTGGATCGGCCACTGCCGTCCGAAACCGGGATAAGGGCTGGGCGTATTGCGGTAGCCGTCCAGCACCGGGCCGTTGTAACGCAGCCCGTCGACCTCGACACCGTAGTGCTGGATCGTCCGCGGCTTGACCGCAAGGAACTGAAAAGCCAGCTCTGGCGACGCCGGCAGGCGTAGCCTTCCGGCCCGAGCCAGACCGATGCGCAGCATCTCCAGCGGAGACAACGGCAGTTTCGGCCACTGCGGAATCACCAGTCCGTCATGCTCACGACGGTGATAGACCTCCGAGACCCACTCACGGATGATCTCCTCCACCTCGTGGATGAAGAAGAACGCGGCCTCCTCGACCGCCTCGCCGCGGCTGTGGACGTCGGGTCCCTTGTAGGCGGGCAGGTGCTGGATGAGTCCCTCCCGCAGGGTGCGGAAGAAGCGTTCGACGGTCGGCTTGTCGGTGGGTTTTTTCGGCTGGGCTGGCTGAATGGACATGCCCAGACGGGTGCAGACCCCGATGACATGCGCCGACATGAACGCCCGCCCGTGATCGATGACCAGCGTCTCCGGCGGACACAGCCCGCCGCCCGGCACGAGACCTTCCTCGGTGAACACCACCTCATCCCACAGACCGTGGTAGGGAGCCACCGCAGGCCGGACCGAGTCCACCAGCGGAGGGCAGACCGCCTCGAAGAGCACACCGGCGACATCGAGCGCTTTCGTGGAACAGCCGGTCACCCGCAGGCCGACGATGCAGCGCGAGAACAGGTCCTGGGCAACGGTGAGCTGGAGCGGAACCCACCGGCAGGTCACCGGTTCCATGGCATAGAGGTCCAGGTCCTGGGTGTCGAGCACGACGTACTCACCCGGTCGGGCAGCCCGTAGCCGCCCATAGACGCCCTGTGGCCTGTCTGCGATCGAACGGCGTGCCTTGGCACTGCCGGAGACCGCGTTCGTGCCCTTGGTCAACACGGCAAGCCGCGCGTAGGCCGTGCTCCGGGACGGAACAGCGACGACGCCCTTGCCGTACTGGCTGTTCAGCCGTTCCTCGACCCGCGACAGCAGCGCCGACCGAGTAGGGGTCGAGCTGGTCACCGACTCCGCCACCACGTGGCGGACCGCTTCCTCCCATCGGGGATCGACGCGTGAACTCCTTCCGGCGCGGGCGTCCACGAGCCCTGCATCGCCGCTTTCCCGGTAGGCGGTCACCCAACGCTGCAGCGTGCGAGGCGAAACACCCAGCTCAGCGGCTTTGGCCGCAGTCCGCTCCTTGAGCGGGAGATCGGGATCATATTCGGGCCGGGGCTCGACCGGCCGAGCACCGGCCGTGTGCCCGGACTGGTAGCCGCTGAGCACTTCGCGGACGTGCCCGGCGCGTTCCCGCAGCCGCTGACGCTGGTCGGCCGACAAGGACGCCAGCAGCAGGCCCACCCCGTCCGCGGCAGCCAACGCAGGCTCATCCATCGACCGGGCGCCGGCCGCCAGCTGCCCGAGCGGAACGGAACTGTACTCGCCCGTCCGCTCGTTACGGACCGTCGTCCGGAGCCCGTCGACGTCCACGACCTCGACGACGTCACCGCCGAAGAAGAGACGCACTCCCGGAAACAGGGACACCGCGTATGTATTCATGCCGCCACCCGAACCCGGCTTGCACGGTTCAGAGGAGTCCGCAGGTCAGCAACGAGCCGACCGGACCACACCAGGTGCAGGACGACCGGACGGACGATCTCGCACGAGTGCTGCCCGGCCAGCGCGGCCTCGACGGCACCGATGGTCGGCTGGCAGGCGGCAACCTCCAGCACACGCGGGACGAGCGAGGCTTCCACCAGCTCCCGGCGCCGGTAGCCAGCCAGGAACCGCACGTTCTCCACGACCGCATGCTCGGCCCCCGACCAGGTCTCATAGACCCAGCCGCGGCGCGAACACACCTGGCGTGTCCAGTCGAACTGCGCGATCACCTTGGGATCCCTCATGCGTGAGGGCGCCTTGACATCCACGACGGTCACCAGACCGTCGGCATGGACGAGGAACAGATCGGGAACATGACGGCGAACGCGGTCACCGTCCGGGCCGACCAATTGGAACGGCTGGGCCGCGATCTCCGTGACATCCGGCGCGAAATCGGCAAGCAGAATGCGGGCGAGCTCCAGCCGACTCTCGTAGGCCACGAGACGACCCGTTGTGGCGGCGTGGTACCAACCCGAGTAGTGCTTCCGGCCCCGGTACCAACGGAACTCGCGTACCGGCTGTCCGCCGGCCACCTCGTCCACCGGGACCCGGTCGAGTTCGGCCTCGACCAGCCGACCGTCGGCCCGCCGATAAGCCGCCTGAACCGTCCAGCTACCTGTCGCGTCCGCGACGCCTGGGTCAGTCCCCATGGCCGCCCCTTCGTGTCCGATGTCATCGACACCAGGACACTGGCAACCACCATGAGTAGCGTGGATGAGAAGCCGAGAAAACCAACGAGGTAGTGGACCCGTGCGGTAGAGCACGGCCAGGCTCCGGGCCTGGCCGTGGATCGAAGAGAGCGTTTCGACTGACAAGTTGACGACAAGTCACTCGGACAGCGACATCTCTAATCGGAACCTACATGGGCGTCAGGCCGGGCGCACCACGCTGTGGATCGCGGACTCGCCGTCGTAGAAGATCGACTCCTCACGGACGTACGCACCCGGCTTCGGCGCGTGGATCATCATGCCGTTGCCGATGTACAGGCCGACATGGCTGATGTCCTCGTAGAAGAAGACCAGGTCACCGGGTTGGATGTCGGAGAGCGAAACGGTTGTCCCGGCGTTCACCTGGTCGTAGGTGGTGCGCGGAAGGCTGACTCCGGCGGCCCGCCAGGCGGCCTGAGTGAGGCTCGAACAGTCGTACGAATCTGGCCCTGTCGCACCCCAGACGTACGGCTTGCCGACCTGTGCGCGTGCGAAGGCGAGGGCCTTCTCGGCCTTGCCGGCGTACGAGGAGGCGGGGACCGCGGGTGTGGAGGTGTCCGAGGCGCCGGTGCCCGGTGACTGCTGCGCCGCCGCTGCCGAGTCCTGCTGGCGTTGCTGCCCTGCGGCCTGCTGCTGCCGGGCGAGTTCCTGCGCCTGGCGGCGGGCGTCCGCCTGCTTCGCGCGTTCGATCGCCGCGAGCCGCAGTTTCTCCTCGGCGGTGAGGCGGGAGAGCAGTCGGCGGGCCTGTGCGAGCTTCGTCTGGACGGCGGTCTTCGTCGTCTGCAGGTCGTCCTGGGACTCCGTGAGCGACTCCAGGCTCGCGGTGGCCTCCCGGCGCTGCCGCGTCGTCTCGGCCTGCTGGGTGATGTAGTCGTCGACCGTGTCCTTCTGGCGGGCCGTCATACGGTCCATCAGCTGGTTCTGGTCGAAGTAGTCCTGCGGAGTGTCCGCCAGCAGGAACGTCGCCGTGTCGGGGGCGGCCGACCCGGTGCGGTACTGGGCCGCGGCGAAGGAACCCAGCTCCTCGCGCGCGTCGTTGAGCTTCTGGGTGCGCCGGGCCACGTCGTCCATCAGGGCGTCGACACGACCCTGCTGCTTTGCGGCCCTCTCCTTGGCGGCGTTGTACACGTCGGCGGCCGACTCGGCCTGGTGGTAGAGGTCGTCGACCTCCGCCTCGACCTCCTCCATGCTCGGCCGGTCGTCGGCCGAGGGCGCCGGGGACGTGGAGGGCCCCCCGGGCGCGGCGTTGGCGGTCTGGGTCAGCAGGGCTACGGAAGCGGTCAGGGCCGCCGTGGCGAAGGCGGGGGTCCGTATGCCTGCTACGCGCGTTCCCGTAGGGCGCGACTTGCGGTGCGACGACGCCAAGGGAGGCGACTCCTTCCATGTTCCGCCTACCGGGTTAGCTGTCGGGTTCGGGCGGGTGGTTCGGAAGGGTTGCCCTACGGTCCTTGCCCTGGAAGGCAGTCGGACCGATTCACCCCAAGTTCTCGGTGGGTCCCCGGCTCCTGCCGCACACGGCGGCACGATCGGACTCGGCGGGGGCCGCGCGGCCCGGCGATGTTCGCCGGTGGAGATCGAGCGGCCTTACGGCACGCTAACCAACGGGTGTGGCTTCTGTGAAGGTTGATGACCGCTATGCCCGATACTTATTTGTGACCTCGACCCTAAACGTGGCTTCATGGATTCGGTTCGGGGTGGTATCGGATGAATTGCCTGATCATGTGAATGGAGGACTGACCGAGGGCCCGCTGTTCGGGCGGACAAGTGCCGGCCACAGCTCGGGCCGGGCGGTGTTCGGCGGATGTTTTCGGGGTGGCAGCGGGTTGTCAGTGGGGGCGCCTAGACTCGGAGAGCGATGAGCAGCCTCTTTGACGACAGCTTCCTGGCGGACCTCCAGAGCCCTCGGGCCCACGCGGAGGAACCCCCGCCACCGCCCGAGGACGAGCATGCGCCGGAGTCCGTTCCGGACGATCTGTTCGGCGGGAAGTTCGACACGCCGCCGGACCGGGACGCGTACTACCGCGACGGCGCCCCGCGTCCCGTGGTGGACCCGGCAGCGCTCCTGGACGGGCTGAACGAGAACCAGCGCGCGGCCGTCGTGCACGCCGGCACCCCTCTGCTCATCGTGGCGGGCGCCGGCTCCGGCAAGACACGTGTGCTCACGCACCGCATCGCCCATCTGCTCGGTGAGCGAAGCGTCCACCCCGGCCAGATCCTCGCGATCACCTTCACCAACAAGGCCGCCGGTGAGATGAAGGAACGCGTCGAGCAACTCGTCGGCCCGCGCGCGAACGCGATGTGGGTGATGACCTTCCACAGCGCGTGCGTGCGGATTCTGCGGCGGGAGAGCAAGAGGCTCGGCTTCACCTCCTCCTTCTCGATCTACGACGCCGCCGACAGCAAGCGGCTGATGGCGCTCGTCTGCCGCGATCTGGACCTGGACCCCAAGCGCTTCCCGCCCAAGTCCTTCAGTGCGAAGATCTCCAACCTGAAGAACGAGCTGATCGACGAGGAGGACTTCGCCGCCCAGGCGAGCGACGGTTTCGAGAAGACCCTCGCCCAGGCGTACGCGATGTACCAGTCGCGGCTGCGTGAGGCCAACGCCCTCGACTTCGACGACCTGATCATGACGACGGTCAACCTGCTGCGCGCCTTCCCGGACGTCGCCGAGCACTACCGCCGTCGCTTCCGGCACGTCCTGGTCGACGAGTACCAGGACACCAACCACGCCCAGTACGCGCTCGTACGGGAACTCGTCGGAACCGCCGAGCACACCGGCGACGACGCCGACGTACCGCCCAGCGAGTACAACCTGCCTCCCGCCGAGCTGTGCGTCGTGGGAGACGCCGACCAGTCGATCTACGCCTTCCGGGGTGCGACGATCCGCAACATCCTCCAGTTCGAGGAGGACTACGCGGACGCGACGACGATCATGCTCGAACAGAACTACCGTTCGACGCAGACGATCCTGAGCGCCGCCAACGCGGTCATCGAGCGCAACGAGTCTCGCCGCCCCAAGAACCTGTGGACCAACGCGGGCGCGGGCGCGCGCATCACCGGCTATGTCGCCGACACCGAGCACGACGAGGCGCAGTTCGTCGCCGAGGAGATAGATCGGCTGACGGACGCGGGCGACGCGAAGGCGGGTGACGTCGCCGTCTTCTACCGGACGAACGCCCAGTCGCGTGTCTTCGAGGAGATCTTCATCCGCGTAGGCCTGCCTTACAAGGTCGTCGGCGGTGTCCGCTTCTACGAGCGCAAGGAGGTCCGGGACGTCCTGGCCTACCTGCGCGTCCTCGCCAACCCGGAGGACTCGGTGCCGCTGCGCCGTATCCTCAACGTGCCCAAGCGCGGCATCGGCGACCGCGCGGAGGCGATGATCGACGCGCTGTCCCAGCGCGAGAAGATCAGCTTCCCCCAGGCGCTGAAGCGGGTGGACGAGGCGTACGGCATGGCCTCCCGGTCGACCAACGCCGTCAAGCGGTTCAACACGCTGATGGAGGACCTGAGGACGATCGTGGAGTCGGGCGCGGGCCCGGCGACCGTCCTCGAAGCGGTGCTCGAACGCACGGGCTACCTCGCCGAGTTGCAGGCGTCGACCGACCCGCAGGACGAGACCCGGATCGAGAACCTCCAGGAACTCGCCGCAGTGGCCCTGGAGTTCGAACAGGAGTCGGGAGTGGCCGCCGAGGCCGGGGAGGCCGATCAGCCCGCCGAGGGCGAGGCGCCGGCTCCGGCAGGGCTCGCCGCGTTCCTGGAGCGGGTCGCCCTCGTCGCCGACTCCGACCAGATCCCCGACGAGGACGACGACGGCTCGGGCGTCATCACCCTGATGACCCTGCACACCGCCAAGGGCCTTGAGTTTCCCGTGGTGTTCCTGACCGGCATGGAGGACGGCGTCTTCCCGCACATGCGTGCCCTCGGTCAGGCCAAGGAACTGGAGGAGGAGCGACGGCTCGCCTACGTCGGCATCACGCGCGCGCGTGAACGCCTGTATCTGACGCGGTCGTCGCTGCGCAGCGCGTGGGGTCAGCCCTCGTACAACCCGCCCTCGCGTTTCCTGGAGGAGATCCCGGCGGCCCATCTGGAGTGGAAGCGCACGGGCGCGATGGCTCCGGCGACCTCCTCGGGCCCGGCCTCCGGGGTGGCGTCGTCGCTGTCGTCCTCGCGCTCGCGCACCGCTGCCTCGGGCGCGTCGGGCTTCGCCACGCGCCGGGGCGGTGTCGAGAAGCCGGTGGTCGCGCTGGCGGTGGGGGACAGGGTCACGCACGACCAGTTCGGTCTGGGAACCGTGGTGGGCGTGAAGGGCACCGGCTCGAACGCCGAGGCGACCGTGGACTTCGGCGAGGACAAGCCGAAGCGGCTGCTGCTGCGGTACGCGCCGGTGGAGAAGCTCTGACCGGACACCCGGGCATCGCCGAGATGCCCGGGTCACGCCGGTGACGCGGCGGGTGAAAAGGGGACGGGAACCGGACGGGATCTACGTCGGGTCGAGGCCGTGGCTGCGCAGCCACGGGAGCGGGTCGATCGCCGAGCCGCCGGCGGGCCGAACCTCGAAGTGCAGGTGCGGTCCGGTCGAGTTCCCGGAGTTCCCGGAGTACGCGATGGGATCGCCGGCCTTGACCGTCGTACCGGACGCGACCTGGTAGCTGGAGAGGTGGCAGTACCACGTCTCCGTGCCGTCCTTGTCGGTCAGGATCAGCATGTTGCCGTAGGCGCTGTTCCACTGGGTCCGGACGGTGCCGTCCGTCGCGGCCATCACCGTCGTGCCGTACGAGACCGGGAAGTCGATGCCGGTGTGCACGGACATCCAGTTGATGCCGGCCTGGCCGAAGTAGGCGCTGAGGCCGCGCTGTGCGACCGGGAGGGCGTACTTGGGGCGCAGTCGCTCCTTGCGGGCCGCCTCCGCCGCCGCTGCCTTCTTGTCGGCGAGCTGCTGGGCCTTGAGGTCGATTCGTTCCTGCGTCCGGCTCGCCCGGTCGGCGAAGTCGTCGGCGCCCGCGGAGAGGCTCTCCAGCTGGGAGTCGAGCTTGTTGTTCGCGGTGGACGGTTTCACGGCGACTCCGTCGGGCGCCGACGCCGTCGTGTTCTGCGCCTCGTCACTGTCCAGCCCGCCCACGGAGGCGGCGGCGATACCCGCGACCCCCATCACACAGGCGGACGGGACGGCGATGGTCAGCAGAGCGGAACGTTTGGCCGGGGTACGCCGCCGGGACCGGCCCGCGTTGCGCGCCGCCGTACGGGACGCCGCGCGCCCGGTTCCGGGCACCATGCCCGGGGCGAACTCCTCCTGCCCGTCGAGCAGCGGGGCCTCGGCGGGAAGTTCGCCGTCGGTGACTAGGTCCGACTCGTCGTGGGCGAGCGCGTGACGGTCGTACTCCGGTACGTCCGCCATGTCCGTGATCTGCTCGAACATCGCGGTGGCCTGCTGGTCGTACCCGTGCTCGTGCTCATGGTCGTACTCGGCGGACGGAGCGGTCGTGCCGCCCGGGTCGCTGTCCGAGTTCCACTGCGTGGCGTCGTACACACCGGTGTCGGAGACCTGGGTGCCCCATTCCCACTGCTGGGTCTGGTCGGCGGCGCCGGTGTGCTCGGGCTGGATCCAGGTGCCGGAGTCCTGCTCCCAGAGGGGGGACCCCCAGCCGTTGGTCTCGCTGCCCGGCGGCGGTGACTGGGCGGGGATGTCGGCGAGTTGCTGGTAGCCGGGCGCCCAGGTGGTGGTGTCGTACGCCCCGGTGTCGTAGGCGGCGTGGTGCTGGGCCGCGTACGCGTCGTAGTTCAGGGTGTGGTGACTGCCGGTGGACCACTGGGAGTTGTCGTACGAACCGGTGGTGTCGCCGCCCGGCATGTTGCCGAAGAGCGGGTCGGTTTCGAAATTTCCCGTGGCGGTACCCGTGCCCAAGTCCGCGTCCAAACCGTTGGCGAAGGTGGGGTCGTACGTGGTGAAGTCACCAAAAGGGACTTCCTCAGTGCCGTACGACGCGTACTGAGCCGTCGCGGCATTGGAAGCCGGAGCCGGGGCGGTCATCGCTCCCGACGGGTGACGTTCGTTCACCAACTTCTCTTTCGCCTCGACAACAGGGGCTGGCAGAGCAGTGCGGCGACTGTACCCGGCGGTATGCGGGCGCGACAATCTTCTGCAGGTTTCGTGCCTGAGGGAAACGGGCAATCGGCCGTGTTTCGGGGGACTGCGGGCACGGGTTTGGCCTGGCGTTCGAAGATTGTTCGAATTCTGCGGGCCGCTCAGCGCTCTTGACCGGCCTGTGGGAGGCGTTCCGGGCGGCTCCTACGCCACGGTCAGCCCACCCCTTCGCACCCGGTCGGGCCGTGCTCCGGCGGAGAGGACGTCGTCGCTCTGGTCCAGAGCCTCCCGTATCCCGGTCGCGACGGCCGGGTGCACGGGCAGGGCGAGGTGACCGACGCCGGTGACCTGCACGTTCTGCGCCGACAGATCCGGGTGGTCGACGCAGGCCGTCTCCGGCGGGTCCATCAGATGGTCCAGATCGCTCCAGAAGCTGACGAAGCGCGTCCGGCAGTCAGGTGCGGGCAGGCGCAGCTCCTGGATGACATCCGAGCCGGGGCGCATCTGCCGGACGATCGGATGCGCGTCCGCCAGCGGAACGACGCGGGTGCCGGAGTGCGGGGTGCCGAGGGTGACGAGGGTGCGGACGCGGAGATCACCGCCGAGGCGCTGCACGTAGTAGCGCGCGATCAGGCCGCCCAGGCTGTGCCCGACGATGTCCACCCGCGGTTGGCCCGTGCGCCGGCACGTCTCCTCTATGTGTCGGCCGAGCAGCTCCGCCGCGGTGCGGATGTCGCAGGTCAGCGGGGAGTAGTTGAGCGACTCGATCTGCTGCCGGCCGTGCTGGACGAGGGAACGGCGCAGCAGCACGAAGACGGAGCGGTTGTCGATGAAACCGTGGAGGAGGACGACCGGGGGCTTCGGCTCCACCGGCAGGTGCGCGGTGACGGCTTCCGGGGGCACGGTGGGGTCCGGGGTGGTCGCGGCCCTGCGTTCCGGGGCGATGCCCGACGGATAGAGGAGCAGGTGTCCCGCCAGGATCGCCAACTCCAGGGCCGTCGCTTTGAGAAGGGCGACGGAGAGCCCCGTCAGCCTGCTCGGCAGAACGCGCTGGCAGAGCGGAAGCAGGGGCAGAGCTGCCCGTGTGACCTTCATGGCCGACCTCCTGTCGGCACGCGGAGGACTTCTCCGGCCCCCGTGTGCCCTCGTGGGGGTCGCGACGAGGGCGGCCGGTGGTGGTGGCGTCGGTGATGGTGCACGAGTGGGGCATGCGGCCTGTGGGACGCCAAGGGGGTGGTGAAGCTCCTTGCCGTACGGCGACGAAGCTCCCCGCTGTCGTGCCCTGCTGCCCTTCGTTGCCATCTCCGACACACCGCCCCGCCTTGCCCGCCCCGGCGCGTGGCTCGCGACGCGGTGGTGCGACGACCTCGATGCGGCTCCCCTTGCGCCGGTCCCACCGGTGCGTGGCGAACGTGTCCCACCGTGTGATTTCCCCCTCGACATCGGTCGCGAAACTGCCGGTTGCGGGATGCTTGACATAACGTTCGTTCACTTCAGGGAGGCAGCGATGGGTGCGGCAGCCGGTCCGATTCGCGTGGTGGTGGCGCCGACGGGGCTCGACGGTGACGACCGCGGAGACGAGGTGATCGCGCGGGCACTGCGTGACGCCGGCATGGAGGTCATTTACACAGGCCTCCACCAGACGCCCGAGCAGATCGTCGGCACCGCGATCCAGGAGGACGCCGACGCCATCGGGCTCTCCGTCCTCTCGGGCGCCCCCAACACCCTTTTCCCGACCGTGATCGACCTTCTGCGGAAGCACGACGCGGCCGACATCAAGGTCTTCGGCGCCGGGATCATCCCCGAGGCGGACATCGCCGCGCTGAGGGAGAAGGGGGTCGCGGAGATCTTCACGCCGGAGGCGACCGGCGCGGCGGTCGTGGAGTGGGTACGGGCGAACGCACGGGAGTCGGCGGGGGCGTAGGGCCTGGGCGTGGACGGCTCTCCGTCGCGGTTCAGGCTTCGCCCACCGACCTGTCCGGCGCCAGTTCCTCCGCCATCGCCGCGCGCAGGCGCAATGTGCCCACGAGGCGCTGGAACGCCTCCGCCCAGTAGCTTCCCGCGCCCGGCGATGCGTCTTCGCCTTCGTCCGGGATCGCCAGCAGGCCGTCGAGACGGCCGGCCTCCGAGGGGTCCAGGCAGCGTTCCGCCAGCCCCATCACTCCGCTGAAGCTCCATGGGTAACTCCCCGCGTCCCGCGCGATATTGAGCGCGTCGACCACTGCCCGCCCGAGCGGCGGATCCCACGGCACGGCGCACACCCCGAGCAGCTGGAAGGCCTCCGACAGCCCGTGCGTCGCGATGAACCCTGCGACCCACTCGGCCCGTTCGGCGGAGTCCAGCGTGGCGAGCAGCTTCGCCCGCTCCGCCAGGGACACCGCTCCGGGCCCGCCCGCCTCGGGTGTCGAGGGCCTGCCGAGGAGCGCCCGGGACCAGTCGGCGTTCCGCTGTCGCACCGCCGCCCGGCACCACGCGGCGTGCAGCTCACTCTGCCAGTCGTCGGTCACCGGCAGTGCCACGATCTCCTCCGGCGTACGTCCGCCGAGCCGCGCCGACCACGAGCCGAGCGGGGCGGCCTCCACCAACTGGCCCAGCCACCAGGACCGTTCGCCCCGCCCGGCCGGGGCCTTGGCCACGACACCGTCGCGCTCCATCCCCGCGTCGCACTCGTGCGGTGCCTCGACGACGAGCGCAGGTCCGTCTCTCCCGTCGTCACCACTGCTGTTCGTGCCACCGGTGCCATGTGTGACATCCGTGTTGTGCGTGCTGTTCGTGTGGTCGAGCGCCACACACGCTCCCGCCCGGACCGCCATCCGGGCGGCCAGCGCCGAATCAGGCAGGGCGGACAGCAACTCGGCCGCTGTCGCCCGGACGTTGCGGCTGCGGTCGGCCAACGCCCGCTCCAGGAAAGGCTCGTCCGCGGCGCACAGTCCCGTGCGGAGCAAGTCGAGGAACATCAGCCGGTCCTCGGCGCGCTCCGTGGACCAGGTCGTCTCCAGCAACTCCCGGGCGGCGGCGGGCTCCCGCGCGCGAATCGCCGCGAGGAGGGAGACGCGTTCGGCGAACAGGCCCTCCTGCCACAGTCGCCGGATCCGGTCCGACTCCTCGGTGCCGGGCAGGGCCGTGCCCCCGCCCGGGGTCGAGCGCAGGGCGAACCGCCAGTCCGTGTTCAGCCGGGCGAGCCACAGAGCGCGCGGGCCGGCGAACGCCAACGCCGCCGGGCGCAGATCCGTGCGCCCCCTGGCCGCGTCGAGCAGGGCGGGCAGCGTCTGGGGAGGGGCCGCGTAGCCATGCTTGTTCGCCGCCGCGAGCCATTGGGGCAGCAGTTCCATCAGATCCGGTGCCGTACCCCTGCGACCGCTGCCGCCGGGAGTGCCGGGCCGGTCGGCCAGCAGCAGCGCGAGTCTGCGGGCAGCGGCGGGGGGCAACGGCGGGCGCGGGTCCGCCGCAGCGGGCTCCGGTCGCTTCGCAGCCCGGGCCGGCCGCAGCCCCGCCCGCCGACGTACGGTCTCCACGGCCGCCGCGTCGAGCAGCGCGACCGGCGCCTGCCTGCCCGGCGGGCAACCCGGAGGCGTACGCCGCTCCGTGCCGAGGAGCGCCGCGGTGACCAACTCCTCCCAGACACCCGCGGAGGGCGAGCCCGCGGAACGCGAGCCTGCGGGGGAGGAGGCGCTGCTGCCGTTCATGGCATTCCCTTTCGCCGGACCAGGAGTGGAGTCGTGGGGAGTCGTCGTGTCGTGAGCCGTGGAGTGTCGTCCCGCCTCAGCACAGCTGGACCGCCTGTCCCGCCGTCCCCTGCGGCCAGGCGGTCAGGGGAGTGAAACCCCGGTGACCGCACTCGCCGAAGACCGTGACGGGGGCCCCGCCCGACAGGGCGACGAGGCGCCACAGGCCTGGGTGAGCGACGACGGAGGGGGCCAGGGGCAGCGCCAAGTCGGTGTCGGCGTCCGCCAGTTGCCAGGATCCGCCGTCCGGGACGGGTATGACCCGGTCCAGCGTCACCGGGAAGGAGTCCAGCCAGGGATCGCCCTGGAGTGCCTCCCCATAACGCTCGGCCGCGCGTGTGGTCGTCGTCCCCTGCGGCCGTACGTCCGTCGGTGCGGGCGCTGTGAACCGCTCGCCCAAGGACGCCCTGAGCTGCCCGGCACCGGGGTACGCGGACACCTCCGCCTCGAACGCCAGACCGACCGGCAGGGCCAGTTCGGGGGCGCGGCCGGCCGCCCCGTAAGAGAGGAGCAGGGCGGTCCGGCCCGACTCCGCACCGTGCAGCCAGATCCGGCGCGTCGTCAGACGGGCGTCCGCCGTCTCGTACTGGGCGAGGACCAGCCAGCGGTCGCGCACCGGCGGACCGTCCGCCGAACCGGGCAGGCCGATCCGGGACCGCACCGTCGCCGCCAGACCTTCCGGCAACTCGTCCCGGCGCAACCAGCCCCGGTCGAGGAGATGAATCAGCGCGCACTCCTCCAGCAGTCGCACCGGCCAGCCCGGACCAGACGCCGGGATCGACCCCAACTCCCTTACACGTGCCGCCAGTCCGGGGGCCTGCGCGTCGACCATGCGGGCCGCCGTCTCCTCCCACAGCCCGTAGCCCGCCTGTTCCGCCGTGGCCAGGCCGCCGCGCAACAGGTCGGCGAGGCGCTGCTCCAACTCCGTTGCCCCCGCCGTGATCCGCTCGGCCCGGCGCTCAGCCCTGCGCCGCGCCGCCTCCGGATCAGCGGACCCGGCCGGGGAACCGGCTGCCTCCGCCGCCCGTTTCTCCTCCGTACGCTTCCGCCGCCCCGCCAGCCACTCCTCCGCCCAGCCCGGCGCCTCTCCTCGCGGCACCGCGCCGTCGCCGCCCGCCCAGAGCAGCAGCAGGCCGAGCGCGTGCTTGCACGGGAACTTGCGGCTCGGACAACTGCACTTGTACGCGGGCCCGGTGGCATCCGCGATGTCGACGACCGTCTGATACGGCTTGCTGCCACTGCCCTTGCACAGCCCCCACACCGTCCCCTCGTCAGTACTGCCGGCCTCCGACCACGGTCCGGCCGCGCCGAGTTTGCTTCCCGCTTTGCGTGACGAGACGTCAGGCGCCAGTGCCAGCACCTGATCCGCCGTCCAGCGCACCCCCTGCTGAGTCATGACATCGAAGGTAGATCCCGGCACTGACAATCGGTCCTCGCAGCGATCCCCGCCCCGCCCTCAAAACCGTATTTTCGCAGGTCAGAATGCGTTGTCAGTGGCGTGGTGCAGTGTGGTCACCAGATCCGAACGGGCCAAGACCGGCCGAGCTGGAGGGGGACCGAGCCATGCCTGTCACCGCTGAACCGACATCCGTCGACCCGCGTCACGAGCAGTCCGCTCACGCGAACGGCACGGAGGAACTGCGCCCGCACGCCGAAGACGCCTTCGCCGCCGAACTCGCGGCGCTGGCCGCGCAGGACGACCGCCCGCGCCCGGCCCGCTGGAAACTGTCGCCGTGGGCCGTCGCCATGTACCTGCAGGGCGGCACGCTGCCCGACGGCACGGTGATCACCCCGAAGTACGTGGGCCCCCGCCGCATCGTCGAGGTCGCCGTCACCACCCTCGCGACCGACCGCGCCCTGCTGCTGCTCGGCGTGCCCGGCACGGCGAAGACCTGGGTGTCCGAGCACCTGGCGGCGGCGGTCAGCGGCGACTCGACGCTGCTGGTCCAGGGCACGGCCGGCACACCGGAGGAGGCGATCCGGTACGGCTGGAACTACGCCCGGCTGCTCGCGCACGGCCCGAGCCGCGAGGCCCTCGTGCCCAGCCCCGTCATGCGGGCGATGGCGGAGGGGATGACGGCCCGCGTCGAGGAGCTGACCCGCATCCCGGCCGACGTGCAGGACACGCTGATCACGATCCTGTCGGAAAAGAACCTGCCGATACCGGAGTTGGGGCAGGAGGTGCAGGCGGTCCGCGGGTTCAACCTGATCGCGACGGCCAACGACCGCGACCGCGGGGTCAACGAGCTGTCCAGCGCCCTGCGCCGCCGCTTCAACACGGTGGTGCTGCCGCTGCCGGAGAGCGCGGACGCCGAGGTCGACATCGTCTCGCGCCGGGTGGACCAGATCGGCCGCTCGCTCGACCTGCCGGCCGTGCCGGACGGTGTCGACGAGATCCGTCGCGTCGTGACCGTCTTCCGTGAACTGCGCGACGGCATCACGTCGGACGGCCGGACGAAGCTGAAGTCGCCCAGCGGCACGCTGTCCACCGCCGAGGCGATCTCGGTCGTCACCAACGGCCTGGCCCTGGCGGCGCACTTCGGCGACGGCGTCCTGCGGGCCTCCGACGTCGCCGCGGGCATCCTCGGCGCCGTGGTCCGCGATCCGGCGGCCGACCGGGTGGTCTGGCAGGAGTACCTGGAGGCGGTGGTCCGCGAACGCGACGGCTGGAAGGACTTCTACCGGGCATGCCGTGAGGTGAGCGCGTGAGCAGGGGCAGGGCTGCGGGCGTGCATGTGGACGTGGATGTGCAGGGGCGTGTGTACGGGTTGTCGATGGGGGGCGGTTCGGTGTCCATGCGGGTCGGTGGTGTGAGTACGGCGGTCGATGACGGTGACTCGACTTGGCGCAGGAGGCGAGTGGCGTGACCGACGTCGAGGGTGGCGCCGGGCCGTTGCTGCTCGGCGTACGTCATCACGGGCCCGGGTCGGCGCGGGCGGTACGGGCCGCGTTGGCGGCGGCACGGCCGGCGGTCGTACTGATCGAGGGGCCGCCCGAGGCCGACGCCCTGATCCCGCTGGCCGCCGACGAGGACATGCGACCACCGGTCGCCCTGCTGGCCCACGCCGTGGACGAACCCGGCCGCTCGGCGTTCTGGCCGCTGGCCGAGTTCTCCCCGGAGTGGGTGGCGATCCGCTGGGCTTTGGAACACGGGGTCCCCGCCCGCTTCATCGACCTCCCCGCGACACACACGCTGGCGTGGGAAAAGGAGGATGAGGGCGAGGGCGAGGGCGAGGAGGGGGGAAGCGAGGGCCGGGCGCCGGAAGCCGACCCGGATGTCGCCCCGGCGGCCGAGGTGCGGGTTGATCCGCTCGCCGTGCTCGCGCGGACCGGCGGTTACGACGATCCGGAGCGCTGGTGGGAGGACGTCGTCGAGCACCGGGGGACGGGGGAGGGCGACGCGTTCGCTCCCTTCGAGGTGCTCGAAGAGGCCATGGGCGCGCTGCGGGAGGTGTACGGCACCGGGGGCCACGACCGGGATCCGGTGCGGGAGGCGTACATGCGCCTCCAAGTACGGGCGGCACAGCGGGAGTTCGGGGATGCCGCAGTGGCCGTGGTGTGCGGCGCGTGGCATGTGCCCGCACTGCGGCAGAGGGTCGGTGTCGGCGCCGACCGGGCGCTGCTGAAGGGGCTGCCCAAGGTCAAGGTGGACGTGACCTGGGTGCCGTGGACGCATCGCCGGCTCGCGCGGGCGAGCGGGTACGGCGCGGGCATCGACTCGCCCGGCTGGTACGGGCATCTGTTCGGTGCGCGGGACCGGCCGGTCGAGCGGTGGATGACCAAGGTTGCCGGGCTGCTGCGCGACGAGGACAGGATGGTCTCCTCGGCGCACGTCATCGAGGCGGTGCGGCTGGCGGAGACGCTGGGCGCGATGCGGGGCCGCCCACTGCCCGGGCTGACCGAGACGACCGACGCCGTGCGGGCGGTGATGTGCGAGGGCTCGGATGTTCCGCTGGCCCTGGTGCACGACCGGCTCGTCGTCGGGGACGTGCTCGGAGAGGTTCCCGAGTCGGCGCCCGCTGTCCCATTGCAGCGTGACCTTACGCGGCTCCAGCGCCGGTTGCGGCTCAAACCGGAGGCGCTGGAGCGGGAGTTGGAGCTCGATCTGCGCAAGGACACCGACGCGGAGCGCAGTCGGCTGCTGCACCGACTGCGGCTGCTCGGGGTCGGGTGGGGAGAGCAGGCGGCGTCGCGTGGCAGTACGGGTACCTTCCGGGAGACATGGCGGCTGCGGTGGGAGCCGGAGTTGGCGGTGCGGATCGCCGAGGCCGGTGTGTGGGGGACCACCGTGTTCTCGGCGGCGACCGCCAGGGCGGAGGCCGACGCCGTGGGGGCGGGTTCGCTGGCCGACGTGACCGCCCTCGCCGAGCGTTGTCTGCTCGCCGAACTGTCCGACGCGCTCCCCGTGGTGATGCGCGCCCTCGCCGACCGCGCGGCCCTGGACGCCGACGTGGGCCACCTGGCACAGGCCCTGCCGGCGCTGGTCCGGTCCCTGCGCTACGGCGACGTACGCGGCACGGACACCCGGGCGCTGACCGAGGTCGCGGCGGGCCTCGCCGAGCGCGTCTTCGTAGGCCTGCCCCCGGCCTGCGCCGCCCTCGACACGGAGGCCGCCGAGGAAATGCGGCGCCATGTGGACGCGGTGCACGGGGCGGTGGGGCTGCTCGGCGAGACCGCGCGCCCGGACCCCGTCTCGGGTACTCCCGCTGCTCCCGCCTCGGGACGGCACAGCGAGCTGCGGCGACGCTGGCACTCCGTGCTCCGGGTACTGTCCGGGCGGGACAGTGTGGCCGGAGTCGTGCGCGGGCGGGCCGTACGACTGCTGCTGGACGACGGGGAGTTGGCACAGGACGAGGCGGCCGTGCTCATGGGGCTCGTGCTGTCACCGGGGACTGCGCCGGGGGACGCGGCAGCGTGGATCGAGGGGTTCGTCGGGGGCGGCTCCGGGGGCGGGATGCTGCTCGTGCACGACGAAGGGCTGCTCGGGCTGGTCGACGACTGGCTGACCCGGGTGCCGGCGGAGGCGTTCACCGATGTGCTGCCCCTGCTGAGGCGCACGTTCTCGGCGTACGAGCCCGGCGTGCGCAGAACGCTGGGGGAACTGGTCCGGCGCGGTCCGGGAAAGCCGGGGAGCGCGGTGACCGGCGCCGCCGGGATGCCGGGCTTCGCACCCGATCTGGACGTCCGGCGAGCGGACGCCGTGCTGCCGGTGCTGCGGCTGCTGCTGGGGCCGGCGGACGCGGGTGCCGGGGGCGTCGACGACAACAACCTGGTGGGGGTGGGGACATGACGACGGCGACGGAGTCGGCGGATCCGGCACAGGAGCGGTTGCGGCGCTGGCGCCTCGTACTCGGAGGTGACTCGGCGGACGGTGTCGGCTGTGCGCTCTCCAAGCAGGATGCGGCGATGGACGGGGCGCTCACCGCGCTCTACGGGAGGGGAGACGGGGGCAAGGACAAGGCGGGGCGGGACCGTTCGGCGGGGCTCGGGGCATCCGCGCCGTCGGTCGCGCGGTGGCTCGGCGACATCCGGACGTACTTCCCGTCGTCCGTCGTCCAGGTCATGCAGCGGGACGCCATCGACAGGCTCGGGCTCTCCGCCCTTCTGCTGGAGCCCGAGATGCTGGAGGCGGTCGAGGCGGACGTCCACCTCGTCGGCACCCTCCTCTCCCTCAACAAGGCGATGCCCGAGACGACGAAGGAGACGGCAAGAGCCGTCGTACGCAAGGTGGTCGAGGACCTGGAGAAGCGGCTCGCCACGCGGACCCGGGCCACGCTCACCGGCGCGCTGGACCGCAGTGCCCGTATCAGCAGGCCGCGCCATCACGACATCGACTGGAACCGTACGATCGCGGCGAACCTCAAGCACTACCTCCCCGAGTACCGCACGATCGTGCCGGAGCGGCTCATCGGCTACGGCCGCGCCTCCCAGTCGGTGAAGAAGGAGGTCGTCCTCTGCATCGACCAGTCCGGTTCGATGGCGGCGTCGGTGGTGTACGCGTCGGTGTTCGGGGCGGTGCTGGCGTCCATGCGGTCGATCGACACCCGACTCGTCGTCTTCGACACGGCGGTCGTCGACCTCACCGACCAGCTCGACGACCCGGTGGATGTGCTGTTCGGTACGCAGCTCGGCGGCGGTACGGACATCAACAGGGCGCTCGCGTACTGCCAGTCGCAGATCACCCGGCCCGCCGAGACCGTCGTGGTGCTGATCAGCGACCTCTACGAGGGAGGCATACGCGACGAGATGCTGAAGCGGGTCGCCGCGATGAAGGCGTCCGGGGTGCAGTTCGTGACGCTGCTCGCGCTGTCGGACGAGGGGGCGCCGGCGTACGACAGGGAGCACGCGGCGGCACTCGCGGCGCTGGGCGCACCGGCGTTCGCCTGCACGCCCGATCTGTTCCCGGACATCATGGCCGCGGCGATCGAGAAGCGACCGTTGCCGATACCCGAGACCGCGTGAGCCGAGTTGACCGCGTGAACCGAATCAACCGCGTCAACGGGGTGACGTGAGTGTCATGAGGGCGGCTTCGGTCGGCAAAAAGGACATGAGGGCGCATCAGTAACGGGGGACTTGCGCGACCTCGGGAGGGCCGTGCGAGGATCGGCGCCGCCTCGTCCTGCTCCTCGCTGATCCATGACGTTCGTCGTCGTATCGCCGCCCGGGAGAGTTTTTCCTCTTGAACTGGCCAGCCGCCGTGCCCGTTGCCGTACTGCGTGTGACGCGTGCGGCGGCGGGGCGGCGCGCGCTGCGAGTGGCGGTGCTGGTGGGCGGGCTGTTCGTGTTCGGGTTCCTCTGCGGGGAGCGGGCGCACGCGGCGGAGGGCGTGCCGTCGATCCCAGGGGGAGCGGTTCGGGGCGATGCGGTTCGGCCGGCGGCGACCGTGACCGGCGAGTTGGCGAAGGTGGCGCCACCTGCGTCGACGTTGCCCGCCGTGCCGGTCCTTCCCGAACTCCCTGCACTGCCTGTGCCGCCTGAGCTGCCCGGGCTTCCCGGCGTGCCCGCGTCGCCCACCATCCCGTCTTCTCCTCCCGTACCTGTACCTGTACCTGTACCTGTACCTGTACCTGTACCTGTACCTGTACCTGTACCTGTACCTGTACCCGCGCCCTTGCCCGACTCCCCGTCGTCCCCCACACCTCCCGCGTCGGCCACCTCCGCCTTATCCCCGGCTGATCACTCGGTGCCGGAGAAGGCGCCGGCGGTGTCGGTTGCCGGGACATCTCAAGGTGTCTACGGTGCTCGGTTCCTCGGTCGGGTCGGCGGCGCTGTGGAGGTCCGGGGCGGTGTGGTCGTCTCGCGCGCGGCTGTGCGGCAGTTGCCCGGTGGCCTGCCGGCCGGGGTGCCCCACGGGGCGCTCGGTGATCGGGTCGTCGTCGACGGTGGCGGTTCCAGGCACGGTGGGCACGGCGATGCGCATGCCGTCGGGTCGAACCAGCCGGTGCCGGTGTGCCTCGTGCCGGGGATCGCACCGAGCACGGCTGGTGCTGCGGCCAGGGACAGTTACCGGGACATCCCGGTCTTCCCCGCCTGACAGGGCCTCCTACTGCACGGAGTGCCAACGGGGTGTGCCGGCCGGGTGCCCGACTTCCGCGCATCCACTCAGCCTCCGCACGCCATTTCGGCCTCCGCACTCCTCACCCCTCCGTGTCCGAGGCACTCCGCGCTCCGACACTCGCGCCCCCGGTCCCCGTACGTCTCCTGACGTGCGGATCATGCGGACTCCGCCGGGAAAGCCCCGTACGGCCGAATGCCATCGGTCCGGTCAGGGCGTGACCGGCGGACGGCGGTGAGCGGCTCCCCAGGGGAAGGGGACCGCTTGCCGGAGGTCCGTCAACGCCGTTGACGGACCTTCCAGAGGCCTCACCGGGCTCACCCCGGCCCGGTGAGGCCTCACCTTTGCCCCCTATGCGTCCCTAACGCGTCTTTACGCCCCTCGCGAGGGGCTGGGCGGGGGCCGAGAGTGGCACTCTGTGACAGGTATCACCGCTCAGGTGTGATTCCTGATTTAGGGACCTGCGGCGAGCGGCGATAACCTGCGGGACGGACATGCCGCGCACTCGGACATCGTGTGCGCCACCCTTGTGACACAGCGGACGTCACGTTGCCCTTCGCGGCACGCCCACGCAGACAACGAACCGCGAGATCACTGATAGGGACGGACGCGCGTGGACCTGTTCGAGTACCAGGCGAGGGACCTCTTCGCCAAGCACGGTGTACCGGTGCTGGCCGGTGAAGTCATCGACACGCCTGAGGCGGCCCGCGCGGCAACTGAGCGGCTTGGCGGCAAGTCCGTCATCAAGGCGCAGGTGAAGGTCGGTGGGCGTGGCAAGGCCGGCGGCGTGAAGCTCGCCGCCACCCCGGACGAGGCCGTCGCCCGCGCGACGGACATCCTCGGCATGGACATCAAGGGCCACACGGTCCACAAGGTGATGATCGCCGAGACCGCGCCCGAGATCGTCGAGGAGTACTACGTCTCGTACCTCCTCGACCGCACCAACCGCACCTTCCTCGCCATGGCGTCCGTCCAGGGCGGCGTGGAGATCGAGGTCGTCGCGGAGGAGAACCCCGAGGCCCTCGCGAAGGTCCCGGTCGACGCCAACGAGGGCGTGAGCATCGAGAAGGCCCGTGAGATCGTCGCCCAGGCGAAGTTCCCGGCCGAGGTCGCCGAGCAGGTCGCGGAGATCCTCGTGACCCTGTGGGACACCTTCATCAAGGAGGACGCCCTCCTCGTCGAGGTCAACCCCCTCGCGAAGGTCGCCTCCGGCAAGGTCATCGCCCTCGACGGCAAGGTGTCCCTCGACGAGAACGCCGAGTTCCGTCAGCCGGAGCACGCGGCGCTCGAGGACAAGGACGCGGCCAACCCGCTCGAGGCCGCCGCGAAGGCCAAGAACCTCAACTACGTCAAGCTCGACGGTGAGGTCGGCATCATCGGCAACGGCGCGGGTCTCGTCATGAGCACCCTCGACGTCGTCGCGTACGCCGGTGAGGCGCACGGCGGGGTCAAGCCCGCCAACTTCCTCGACATCGGCGGTGGCGCCTCCGCCGCCGTCATGGCGAACGGCCTGGAGATCATCCTCGGCGACCCGGACGTCAAGTCCGTCTTCGTCAACGTCTTCGGCGGCATCACCGCCTGCGACGAGGTCGCCAACGGCATCGTGCAGGCGCTGCAGCTGCTCGCGGACAAGGGCGAGGAAGTCACCAAGCCCCTCGTCGTCCGCCTCGACGGCAACAACGCCGAGCTGGGTCGCAAGATCCTCTCCGACGCCAACCACCCGCTGGTCCAGCGTGTGGACACCATGGACGGCGCGGCCGACAAGGCCGCCGAGCTCGCGGCTGCGAAGTAAGGGAAGAGGGACAGAACAGCCATGGCTATCTTCCTGAACAAGGACAGCAAGATCATCGTCCAGGGCATGACCGGTGCCACGGGCATGAAGCACACCAAGCTCATGCTGGCGGACGGCTCCAACATCGTCGGTGGCGTGAACCCGCGCAAGGCGGGCACCTCCGTCGACATCGACGGCACCGAGATCCCGGTCTTCGGCACGGTCGCCGAGGCGATCGAGAAGACGGGCGCGAACGTATCGGTCCTCTTCGTACCGCCGGCCTTCGCCAAGGCCGCCGTGGTCGAGGCGATCGACGCGGAGATCCCTCTCGCGGTCGTCATCACCGAGGGCATCGCCGTCCACGACTCGGCCGCGTTCTACGCGTACGCCGTGGCGCAGGGCAACAAGACCCGGATCATCGGCCCGAACTGCCCCGGTCTCATCACGCCGGGCCAGTCGAACGCCGGCATCATCCCGGGCGACATCACGAAGCCGGGCCGTATCGGTCTGGTCTCGAAGTCGGGCACGCTGACGTACCAGATGATGTACGAGCTGCGTGACATCGGCTTCTCGTCGGCCGTCGGCATCGGTGGCGACCCGGTCATCGGTACGACGCACATCGACGCGCTGGCCGCGTTCGAGGCGGACCCCGACACCGAGCTGATCGTGATGATCGGTGAGATCGGTGGTGACGCGGAGGAGCGTGCCGCGGACTTCATCGCGAAGAACGTGACGAAGCCGGTCGTCGGTTACGTCGCGGGCTTCACCGCGCCCGAGGGCAAGACGATGGGCCACGCCGGTGCCATCGTCTCCGGCTCCTCCGGTACGGCCGCCGCGAAGAAGGAAGCGCTTGAGGCTGCTGGTGTCAAGGTCGGCAAGACGCCTACCGAGACGGCGAAGCTGGCGCGTGAGATTCTCGCCGGCTGACGTTTCCTGGCGGTACTGAGCTGAACCTATGTGGGCCCGTTCCCTTTGCTGGGGCGGGCCCACTGGCATGCCATCGCCCCAGCGGAACGACTGCCCACAGCGAGGTGTGCTCACCTTGGTTGCGGCAGGACCCTCTGGGGGCCGTTCGTCGTCGTGGTTCGGAGTTTTCTGCGGAGGTTCTGTTCCGTTCGGGACAGTGGTCCCGGGGCCGCCTGGGGTGGCACGCCCTGCACCGTTGTCCCCGGGGCCACCGGTGGCTCGTAGCGTGTCGGGGCCGTGTGGAGGGTGAACGCGGTGGCGCCGATCAGGGCGACGGTGAAGGCGATTGCCGCCTGGGTCCAGTTCCGGGCGCGGCGTTCGCTGCCCGCGCGGACGGTCGAGGGGCGGGCGGCGCGCAGCCGGGCGTGGGTGGCCAGGCCCGCCAGACGGGACGCGAGACGGCCCGGGTCCTGGAGGTCCGGCAGACGGGCCGCCACCGTCTCGCGGGCATGCAGGAGCCGGTTCGCCGCCGCCCGGGTGCTCGCCTCCGTCTCCGCCGCCGTCTCGGCCAGGCCGAGGCCGACACCGTCGTGGAGGAGCAGGGTGCGCCGATACGGCGGAGGGAGTTTCAGGAGGACGGACAGCAGCGCGCGGTCCGACGCGTCCGCGGGCGGGGCCTCCGGGTGGCGGTGCCGGGCGCGGAAACGGTGCCAGGGGGAGAGGGCGCACTCGTACGCCGTCGCGCGCACCCACCCCGCCGGGTCCGGGTCCACGGCCACCTCCGGCCAGCGATGCCAGGCCAGCTGGAACGCCCGTTCGACGGACTCGCGCGCCAACTCCCGCCGTCCGGTGAGGAGATAGGTCTGCCGTACGAGGGCGGGGGCGCAGAACGCGTAGAGCGCGTCGAAGGCCTGAGCGGGTGTCAGGGGGGCGGCGGCGGAAGCGGCGGCGGTGACCGTAGTCGAGGTGGTCGCGGTGCTGGGTGTCGGTGCCGCTGCCAGCAGGCTCGCGTACGTCTGGGCCCTGCGCCCGCGTGGTGTCGTGCGGCCGGTCTCCCACGCGCGTACCGTCTCGCGGCTGACGCCCACCCGTTTGGCGACCTGAGCCTGCGTCAGCGACAGGGACTCGCGCAGGCGTCGGCGTTCGGCGGGCGGGGGCAGCGGGATGGCGGGGCTCTGCGTCACCGGGTGCCCCTTCGCGCGTGAAGGTACATAAAACGTATATTGGGTGACACGTCGTAAGTTCGCCTGTTACGCCGGGAAAGCGCGTGTCGTTGGGAGCATGGCGTTCGTGACCCAGACGACTGACCGCCGGCTTCCCTTCCCGCTCCTGCGTACCCGGGTCCGTCACCGGGTGCGTGACCGGATCCGCGACCGACTGCGTGACCGTTCCCCCGGACTGGGCGCCGGACTGCTCGGCGGCGCCGTCGCGGCCGGGCTCGGGCTCGGTTCGTTCGCCGTACTCGTCATGGTGCTGTGGATCAGCTCGCCGTACCCGGACAGCGGCCCCGACGGCGCCCTGCACATCGCCGCCGCGCTCTGGCTGCTCGCCCACGGAGTCGAACTCGTCCGGGTGGACGGCCTGTCCGGCGCCCCCGCGCCCGTAGGTGTCACCCCGCTCCTCCTGCTCGCGCTCCCGGTCTGGCTGCTGCACCGCGCCGCCCGCGACGCGACGGTGGGCCCGGAGGAGGAGGGGGCGGCAGAGGATGTGCCGCCCCTTCCCGCCGGTACCGTCTGGCTCGGTGTCGTCGCCGGCTATCTGGCCGTCGGCGGGGGTGTCGCGCTGTACGCGTCCGGGGGCGGCCTGCGTCCCGACTGGGCGTCGACGGCCGTCTGCGTGCCGCTGCTCACCATGGCGGCGGCGGGCGCCGGGGTGTGGACGGCGTACGGTCGCCCGCACGGACCCGTGTCGCCCCGAGTGCTGTGTCTGCTGCCCAGGCCAGTACGTCGGCCGGTCCTGGACCCGGATGCCCGTGGCCGCTTCCTGGCCGCCGGGCGTGCTGCCGGGGCCGGTACCGCCGTGTTCGTCGGGGGCGGGGCGCTGCTCGTCGCGGTGTCGCTGGTGGGGCACGGCGGGGCCGCCCGGACCTCCTTCCTCCAGCTGACGGAGGCGTGGTCGGGCCGGATCGCCGTACTGCTGCTGTGTCTGGCCCTGATCCCCAACGCGGCACTGTGGGGCGCGGCCTACGCCCTCGGCCCGGGTTTCACCCTCGGCGCGGACCATGTCACGGGGCCGCTGGCGTCCGACCCGGCGCCGCTGCTGCCACCGTTCCCGTTGCTGTCGGCGGTGCCTGAGGCCGGGCCGGGCACCCCGCTTGCCTGGGCGGTCGTCGCGGTACCGGTGGTGGCCGGGCTGACGTTGGCCTGGTTCACGGCGCAGGCGGCGGCAGACCCGGGCGAGGGGAGAACGCCCTGGTCGGGCGGGCGTACCGCCGCGAACGCGGGTCTTGCCGCCGCCCTGTGCGCGGGCGCGCTCGCGACGCTGGCCGCCCTGGCGGGCGGGCCGCTCGGAAGCGGCGCCCTCGCCCATGTCGGACCGGTGTGGTGGCAGATGGGCGCGGCGACGCTGGTGTGGACGGCGGCCGTCGCCGTCCCGACGGCCCTGGGGCTGCGTGCCGGGCGGCTGCGGAAGCGGCCGAAGACCTCGGGCGCGGACACCGGCACGCTCAAGCTGAGGCCTGCGGAGGCACCCGCCGGGGCGAGGAAACCGCACGGGAGCACGGCAGGCGACCCGTATGAGGCGTACGAGGTGAGCGATCCCTATGGGTTGGAGGCCGTGTACGACTTCCTCCCCACCGACCTGCCGTCAGCGTCCGGGGCACCCTCACCCTCACCCTGGTACGGCGACACCGCGTCCCGGGAGGCCCGCTGGGCGGCGCTGAAGGAGGCATCGTCGACGCCGCCTCAGGAGCCGGAATCGGAATCGGAAGCGAAATCGCAGGCGGAGCCGGAAGAGACACAGCCGCAGCCATAGCCATAGCCATAGCCGAGGCGTGCCCTAGTTGTTCGTGCCGAACACCTTCCGGAGTGGCTTCGGGAGCAGGTCGCCGCAGGCCTTCTGGGAGGTGGTCGTGAGCGCGTCGTTCCTGCACGTGTAGTAGTCGCGGTACACGAACTGCAGGGCGATCGTCCCGGCGACCAGGGCGAGGGCGAGGGAGGCCGTGACCAGGCCGCTGATCGCGGCCGTCCGCTGCTGCCGTTTCACGCTGCCCGTGCCGGGCGAGGGCGCCGGGGCGTCCGGGTTCGGGGTGCGGGGCTTGGCGCGCAGGGCGCTGATGCCCCAGTTCAGGGCGAGCGCCCCGAGCAGCAGTGCCACGTAGGGCCAGCCGAAGAGGGCGAAGAAGAAGGCCCACATGCCGCACAGCAGTGCGAACCGGGCGTGGCGCTGGGCCGGGTCCGTCGGGTCCCAGCGCGGGTTGGTGCCCGGTCCGTCGCCCGCGCCCTCGGGGCCGCCCTGTCCGCCGGGCCGGCCGGAGCGGTCGCCGAAGCCGCCCGGGGAACGGCCGGGCTGCCGGTCGCTCCACTGGCTGCCCCACGGGGAGTGACCGGCGTCCCCGGAGGAGTCGTCGCCCGCCGGACGCCGGGGTTGCCACGGCTTGTCCGGTGTGCCCTCGGGCGGCGGGGCGAACGGGTTGTCGTCCTGGGCCGCGCTTCCCTGTCCGTCGCCGTTCGCGCCGGAGTCGCCGGTCTTCTTGCCCGAAGGCGCGTCGGGCGGCGACGCGGGGCGCTCCCGCAGCAGCACCGACTGCGGGGTGAGCGGGAGGAGTCGCAGGCTGCGGTCGGACATCAAGTGAGCGTCTTCCCCTTGTTGATCACGGTTGATCACGGCCACGGGTGTTGGTTCATGGCTGTCGATTAAGGCTGCTTCGGCATGAGCCGTCACCCCGTGAACGCACCGCATGACGACCGCGTTCCCGAACCGGCTCCTCCCAGACGCTACCTTCCGGCCACGCCCCCGTCCCGTGGGGGCTGTCCGGAGTGCCGGTATCGTTGCTGCCGGTCGGCCGCTTCGTAGACTTCCCCGTATCCCGGGGCGCGAAGCATTTGTACGACCGTACAAACGCTCCCCCGAGAAAGGGCCCCGCCGTGGCCGAGTCCCAGGCAGTCAAGCGCCTCGTTGTGCTGGTCTCCGGGTCCGGTACGAATCTGCAGGCGCTCCTCGACACCGTCGCGGCCACCGGCACCGAGGCCTACGGGGCCGAGATCGTCGCCGTCGGGGCCGACCGCGACGGCATCGAGGGGCTCGCGCGCGCGGAGCGTGCCGGGCTGCCGACCTTCGTGTGCCGGGTGAAGGACCACGCCACCCGGGCGGAGTGGGACGCGGCGCTCGCCGAGGCGGTGGCCTCGTACGAACCCGATCTGGTCGTCTCCGCCGGGTTCATGAAGATCGTGGGCAAGGAGTTCCTGGCCCTCTTCGGCGGGCGGTTCGTCAACACGCATCCCGCCCTGCTGCCCAGTTTTCCGGGGGCCCACGGCGTTCGCGACGCGCTCGCGTACGGCGCCAGGGTCACCGGCTGCACCGTCCACTTCGTCGACGACGGCGTCGACACCGGACCGATCATCGCTCAGGGCGTGGTGGAGATCCGGGACGAGGACGACGAGAGCGCTCTGCACGAGCGCATCAAGGAAGTCGAGCGAAGGCTGCTCGTCGATGTCGTGGGGCGGCTCGCCCGCAACGGCTATCGCATTGAGGGACGAAAGGTAGTTATCCAGTGACCGCCGACATCGCCGACATCACTGTCACGGCCGAGAGCAACAAGCGGGTCATCCGCCGGGCGCTCGTCAGCGTCTACGACAAGACCGGTCTGGAAGAGCTGGCCCGTGGTCTGCACGAGGCCGGCGTGGAGCTCGTCTCCACGGGGTCGACGGCGGGCCGGATCGCCGCCGCCGGCGTCCCCGTCACCAAGGTCGAGGAGCTCACCGGCTTCCCCGAGTGCCTGGACGGCCGGGTCAAGACCCTGCACCCCAAGGTGCACGCGGGCATCCTCGCCGACCTGCGCCTGGAGGACCACCGCAACCAGCTCGCCGAGCTGGGCGTCGAGCCCTTCGACCTGGTCGTCGTCAACCTCTACCCGTTCCGCGAGACGGTCGCCTCCGGCGCCTCGCCCGACGAGTGCGTGGAGCAGATCGACATCGGCGGCCCGTCGATGGTCCGGGCGGCGGCGAAGAACCACCCGTCGGTGGCCGTGGTCACGAGCCCGGCGCGGTACGCCGACGTCCTGGCCGCGGTCAAGGACGGCGGCTTCGACCTCACCGCCCGCAAGCGGCTGGCCGCCGAGGCCTTCCGGCACACCGCCGAGTACGACATCGCCGTGGCGAGCTGGTTCGCGAGCGCCTACGCGCCCGCCGACGAGTCGCAGTTCCCCGACTTCATCGCCGCCGCCCTGGAGCGCAAGAGCACCCTCCGCTACGGCGAGAACCCGCACCAGCCCGCCGCGCTCTACGTCGACGGCACGGGGACCGGTCTCGCCGAGGCCGAGCAGCTGCACGGCAAGGAGATGTCGTACAACAACTACACGGACACGGATGCCGCGCGCCGTGCCGCGTACGACCACGACGAGCCCTGCGTCGCCATCATCAAGCACGCCAACCCCTGTGGCATCGCGGTCGGTTCGGACGTCGCCGAGGCGCACCGCAAGGCGCACGCCTGTGACCCGCTGTCGGCGTTCGGCGGGGTCATCGCGGTCAACCGCCCGGTCAGCAAGGAGCTGGCCGAGCAGGTCGCCGAGATCTTCACCGAGGTCATCGTCGCGCCCGACTACGAGGACGGCGCCCTCGAAGCCCTCGCCAAGAAGAAGAACATCCGCGTCCTGAAGGCCCCGGCCGCGCCCTCGCACCCCGCAGAGGTCAAGCCCATCGACGGCGGCGCGCTCCTCCAGGTGACGGACCGTCTCCAGGCGGACGGCGACGACCCGGCCAACTGGACCCTGGCGACCGGCGAGGCGCTGTCCGCGTCCGAGCTCGCGGACCTCGCCTTCGCCTGGAAGGCGTGCCGCGCGGTCAAGTCCAACGCCATCCTGCTGGCGAAGGACGGTGCCTCGGTCGGCGTCGGCATGGGCCAGGTCAACCGCGTCGACTCGGCGAAGCTGGCGGTCGAGCGGGCGGGGGAGGAGCGGGCGCGCGGTGCGTACGCTGCCTCGGACGCGTTCTTCCCGTTCCCGGACGGGCTGGAGATCCTCACGGCGGCCGGCGTCAAGGCGGTTGTGCAGCCCGGCGGTTCGATGCGCGACGAGCTGGTGGTCGAGGCGGCAAAGAAGGCGGGCGTCACCATGTACTTCACGGGGACGCGGCACTTCTTCCACTGAGTTCTGCGCGTCTCGTGAGTCCTGTGTGTCTTGCGAGTTCTGCTGAACGGCGCGTGCTGCGGCCCACCGGAATCCGTTCCGGTGGGCCGCGGGCGTTTCAGGGACGTTGGGTGGGTGACGCCGTGCCGCGGGCGGCTCGTTCGCAGTTCGGCCAGTCGTGGAAGTCGTGGTTCCTGTCCCACAGGCGCTTGGCCGCCGTGATGTTCCACGCCGGGTCCAGCGCCTGCCGCGGGGTGCCGCCCAGATCGCGCAGACGGGCGTCGGAGATCTGGAACACGCCCCAGTTACGGGTGCCGTTGGTGTTGGGCAGGATGTGCAGCGGGTCCAGGAAGGACTGGCAGTCCGCGATGGCGACGGCCTTGGCGGGCTCCTCCTTGAACACCGTACGGATGCGCTGGCGCACCTTCTCCGGCGACCACACGTTCATGCGCACGTTCGGCGACGAGTACAGCGCCTTCTTCGTCGCGTCGTCCACGATCCCGTTGGGCGGGAGGCCGGCGAACACCTGGAACGCGGTGACCCGGCGCAGGGTCTGCGGCCCGAAGTCCGAGTCGACGCCGATGTCCGCGCCCTTGTCGTGCAGCAACTGCTGCACCTCGTGGACGCAGGTGTCGTGCTCGCCCATGGCGACCACCGAACGACAGCCCGACGAGAACAGCACACGGTCGTCATGGCTGTCGGACGATGCCTCCTGCGTCGACAGGACCCAGGCGGAGACACCGAGCGTCACGACCGCGGCCACCGCCGCGGCGACGACCGAGTAGCGGGATCGGCGCATCGGGGTGGGGGCCGGCGTCGCGGGTATCTCGTCGGCGACCGGGTCCGTCACCGCGCCCCCGGTCTCCGTACGCACCTCCCCGCCGGCTTCCCCGTTCGGCTCCGCACTGCCCTCTGCATCCGACTCCGCACTCGACTCCCCGCTCTCCTTGAGCCGGGCCGTGTCCGCGAGTGCCCAGAGCCGGTGCAGCGACCGCAGTTCGTCCGGGGACGCCCCACAGACCGTGCCGAGGCGGTGGACGCTTCCGTAGTCCTGCGGCACCGAGGTGCCCTTGCAGTAGCGGTGCAGTGTGGAGCCGGCTATGTCGGTCCGCTTCGCGAGTGCTTCGTAGCTGAGTCCTGATCTGTTCTTCAACGCGCGCAGTGTCGCGGCGAGTTGTTCGGATTCCGGGTGTGCGGGCATGGTTTCCCCCCATGGCACGTTGGTCAGACGCTCCAGTAGCCGGGCCACTGTGCCACGCAGGCCGTCCCATGGCCGTTCCAACGATCTCGGAACGTGCCAGGCGACCGGCGTCCATCCGTCCCGGCATCCCAGCGGGCCCGATTTCCTTGCCCGGCGCTCTGGGCCCGCCCTCGGTGGGGCGACGCACCAGGGCCGTGTCTCCCGATGTGCGCGGTGAGACACGGCCCTTGGCGGTGACCGGCGTGAACGGGCCGTCGCCCGCCGCCTCCTGGTCCTGGTGCGTCTTAGTACGTCATGGTGCCTACTGGTGGGCCGCCGGGTACTTCGACCGGTTGAACCAGGCCGCGCCCTCGGACTTGCCGACGAACACCGCGACGAGGATCGCGAGCACGGTGTGCACCAGGCCGACGACGATGAACGGGTAGACGCCGAGGACGGCGGTGATGATCGCGAAGACCATCGTGGTGATCCGGATGCCGCTGCCGCCGCTGCCGAACTTCGCGCCCAGGACGATCGCGAAGACCCCCCAGGCGAGAACCACCGCGGTGATGGCCCACAGGGCGCCGGACGAGTAGTCGGCGAGCTGCTGGAAGTCGACGTCGTCCTTGAGCTGCTGGTCGTTCTTCGCGGCGTTGATCGCGACCGCGGACACCGCGATGAGGATGGCGCCGATCACCTGGAAGCCCGCGATGACGAACAGCATCACGCGGGCTGCCTTCACATTGCCCGGCATCGTGAGCGGACCGCCCGGGTAGCCGCCGTAGCCCGGCTGGCCTCCGTAGCCCTGCTGGCCGAGCGGCGGGGCCGTCGGATAGCCGTAGCCGGGCTGCTGGGGCGGGGTCTGCTGGGGGTAGCCGTAGCCGGGCGCCGGCTGCTGGGGCTGCTGCTGGGGCGGGCCGTAGGGGTTGTTCGGGTCGCCGAAACTCATGGCGGGTCTTCCTCCGTATGCGTCAAGTGCGGGGACGACGCGAGGCACCGAACGGAGGAAGGTGATGTACAGATGCGGTCCGCCCCCCGGCCCTGCCCGCGGCACTGTGCGACTCATCGTTCTTCAGGCCGGTCGGGCTTGTCCAGACGCTTTGTCCATGTGTTGTGCAAGTGCAACATCCGTGATCATGCATCGTGGCCAGTGAGACACCTGGATCCAGGACCCGGATCCAGGACGCGGATCGGGACCCGGATTGGAACCCGGAGGCGGTCATCCGCGAGGATGGGGGCATGACCGCCCAGATTCTCGATGGCAAGGCCACCGCAGCCGCGATCAAGTCCGATCTGACCGCCCGCGTGGCGGCGCTGAAGGAGAAGGGCGTCACGCCCGGCCTCGGCACGATCCTCGTCGGGGACGACCCCGGCAGCCAGAAGTACGTCGCCGGCAAGCACCGCGACTGCGCCCAGGTGGGCATCGCCTCCATCCAGCGCGAACTGCCCGCCACGGCTACCCAGGAGGAGATCGAGGCGGCGGTCCGCGAGCTGAACGAGGACCCCGCCTGCACCGGTTACATCGTCCAGCTGCCCCTGCCCAAGGGCATCGACGAGAACCGCATCCTCGAACTGATGGACCCCGACAAGGATGCCGACGGCCTCCACCCGATGAACCTCGGCCGTCTCGTGCTGAACGAGCCGGCCCCGCTTCCCTGCACCCCCAACGGCATCCTCACCCTGCTCCGCGCGCACGGCGTCGAGATCAAGGGCGCGGAGGTCGTGGTCGTCGGCCGCGGTGTCACCATCGGCCGCCCGATGCCGCTGCTGCTCACCCGGCGCAGCGAGAACGCGACGGTGACGCAGTGCCACACGGGTACGCGTGACCTGTCCTCGCACCTGAAGCGGGCGGACATCATCGTCGCCGCCGCGGGCTCGGCCCACCTCGTCCGCCCCGAGGACGTGAAGCCGGGCGCCGCCGTCCTCGACGTCGGTGTCTCGCGGGGCTCCGACGGCAAGATCGTGGGCGACGTCCACCCGGGCGTGGCCGAGGTCGCGGCCTGGATCTCCCCGAACCCCGGCGGAGTCGGCCCGATGACCCGTGCCCAGCTGCTCGTCAACGTGGTCGAGGCGGCGGAGCGCAGTGCCGGCTGAGGCGGAGGACAGGCGGGCGGAGCCCGCGACGGAGTCCGGCGCGGCGTCCGGTGAGGCGCCCGAGCCCACCGCCGTCGACCCCGTCAGCGCGCCGGACGTCCACGGGCGCCCCCGGCGTACGACGCGTCGTTTCCCCCTCTTCACGCGCGACACCGCGCGACCCGAGGGCGGCGGCCGGGCGGCTCCCGGGGACGCGCCCGCGCCCGCCCGGCAGTGGCCGATCCTCGCCGTGCTGGGCACGGTCGGACTCGGCCTGCTGCTGACCGCGCTCGACGTGTTCCGGTACGGGACGCTGCTGATCGGGGCCGCCCTGCTGGCCGGTGCGGTACTGCGCTGGGTGGTGCCGGACGTCGGGATGCTCGCCGTCCGCTCCCGGTTCACGGACATGGTCACGTACACGCTGCTGGGCACGGCCATCGTGCTGCTGTCGATGATGGCGCAGCCCGACCCGTGGCTGACGATCCCGTTCCTGGACGACACGCTGCACTACACGATCAGCGGCCAGGGCGGCTAGGACCGCGGGCAGGGCGGCCAGGACCGCAGGCAGGCCACAGAGGACCGGACTGCGGAGAACCGGACCACCGAGGACCGTACTTCGCCCCGGTGGGAACCGATCCGCCCTCTGACGTCGTCAAATGCCTCGGACCGGCCGACGAACGTCGAGGAGGACGCCCGATGAGCGCCTGGCAGCCGCTGCCGGACGATCTGCCGCCCGAGGTGCGGCACTTCGTGGAGCAGGTGCGGCTCCTCAAGGACCGCACCGGGCTCAGCCTCGCCGCGCTCGGGGCGCGTACCGCGTACAGCAAGTCCTCCTGGCAGCGGTACCTCAACGCGACCCAGCCGCCGCCCCGGCAGGCGATAGCCGCCCTGTGCCGGGTCGCGGGCCTCACTCCGGCCGACGCCGAGCGTTTCGCCGTGCGCCGGGAGCTGGCGGTGCAGGTCTGGCCCCGCCCACCGGCCCCGGATCCGGCGAAGCCGGACCAGCAGGGCGAGGCGGACGGGGGCGACGGGGTGTACGAGGAGGAGGTGCCCACCCTTCCGTGGTGGGTGGAGTCCAGGTCCGGGTCCGGCGGGGCTTCCGAGGCTTCCGGGGGGAAATCCGTGGACTCCTCGCGGCGGGTGCTTCTCGTCGCCGTACTCCTCGCGGTGGTGCTCGCGCTTGTCACCGTCGTCGGCGCTGTCGCTTTTGGTTGATGCTGTTGAGGAATTTGACACAAGAGAACCCGATGTGACCGCTCTTGTGCTTTCCGTGTGGCGATGTGTCGATAAGTTCGAGGATCTGCAACCGGGGTGCAATACGGCCGGGTTAATGTGGGCAATCGGGACGGTCCGGGGCGTCCCGTGCACCAGCCAGAGGTTCGGCCGACCGGGAGGGTTGTCGGTGGAACACTGGAACACTGGACCGTGAGCCAGGGGGTGCAACGGTGCACCTCCAGGCCTGACAATGCTCCCGTGCGCCCCCACCCCGGGAACCGAGATCCTGACCGGGCGCATCCGTGTGGGTAGCCAAGACAGTCGAGACGGGTTCGGCCAAGGGGATCCGAGGCACCAAGGCACCACGCACGGGAGAACAGCCAGCACGACCGGGGGGAAGAGGGGGGAGTTATGCCTCGTTGGAAGGCCTTGCCGGATGAACTGGATCCGCAGGTCAAGGAGTTCGCGAGCCAGCTGCGCAGACTTGTGGACCGCAGCGGCCTGAACATCGCGGCGGTTGCCGACCGCACGGGCTACAGCAAGACGTCGTGGGAGCGCTATCTGGGCGGTCGGCTTCTCGCGCCCAAGGGTGCGATCGTCGCTCTGGCCGAGGTCACCGGGACCAATCCGGTGCACCTGACCACGATGTGGGAGCTGGCCGAGCGCGCCTGGAGCCGCTCGGAGATGCGCCACGACATGACCATGGAGGCGATACGGATCTCCCAGGCGCGCGCCGCGCTGGGGGAGTTCGGAGCGCCTGCCGTCGAGACGAAGAACGCGAGCGGCAAGAACGGGCGGCCCGCCCGGAGCGCGACGGTGACTCCGGGGATCGCCGGACCCGCGGGCGTCTCGCCGACCGTGCCGCCGCAGCCGACGCCCCCGGAGGTCCGGGACTCGGTGGGCGACGTACGGGCGGGGGCGGCGCGGGGCGGTGTGTCCGGGGGCTCGGTGAGCTCCGCGAGTTCGGCCGGCTCGTCGAGTTCCGTCTCGGCCGAGAGCAACTCGTGGGGCATAGCCGGATATCAGGGACCGGCGGTGAGGGGCGGTGCCGGGGGGCGCCAGGCCCCGCCCGCCGATCCGGCCGGACCGGTCGGGCCCTCCGGTGCGTCGGGAGTGCCCGGATATCCGGGCGCGGCACCCTGGACTCCGGGTACGCCTGTGCCGGGACCCGGCGGTCCGCCGCAGGACGCCCGGCCGGGCGCCGGCGGGGGATCCGGCGGTTCGCGGCGCAAGCGGCGGCTCACGATGTTCCTCGCGGGCGTCGTGGGGGCGTCGGTCGTGGTCGCGGCGGCCCTGATCCTCACCAACCGGGGCGATGACACGCCGGAGGCCAAGGCGAGCCCGTCGCCGACCACCTCGGCCGCCACCAATCCCGACCTGCCGGTAGGTGTGGAGTGCAGCGGCGCCGCGTGCACCGGTAAGGACCCGGAGAACATGGGCTGCGGCGGCGAGTTGGCGCAGACCGCCAACAGTGTCACCGTCGGCACCACGCTCGTCGAGGTCCGCTACAGCAAGACCTGCCAGGCAGCCTGGGCGCGCATCACCCAGGCGGCCCCGGGCGACCAGGTCGACGTCACCGCCTCGGGCGCGGCGAAGCAGACCGGCGCGGTCGACACGGACACCGACGCGTACACGCCGATGGTGGCCGTGAAGGACGCGGGCGACGCGACGGCGTGCGTCACGCTCAAGGCGACCGGTCAGAAGGGCTGCACGCAGTAGCCCGGGCGGTCCGAACCCGGGCCGCGTGGCCCGGGGTCGGACCCGCGGGGACCCTCGTACGCCTGATTTTCATCAATCGGCGTACGAGGGGAATGCCCGCGCAGGTTCGGGGCAGGCGGACAGATACCCCCACGGGAGTCCGGCACAGTCGGTCCCCGGGCGGCGGCCGCTCCTCACTCCTCTCCCGGAGGGGCGGCCGTCGCCGTTCCTGACGCGGTGGGCGCGACTCCGTGGGGTGGGTGTGCAGGGCGGGTCTGTGGGGTGGGCCACACGGGACCCGGACATCCGGGATCCCGGATGCGCGATAGCCTGACGGCGGATCTCTCTTGACGCCAAGAGATCGATCATCCGAACCCCGGGGCAGCGACGCCCCACCGCCAGCTGTCATACGGAGAACGCCATGACCCGCACTCCCGTGAACGTCACCGTCACCGGCGCGGCCGGCCAGATCGGTTACGCCCTGCTCTTCCGCATCGCCTCCGGCCAGCTGCTCGGCGCGGACGTGCCGGTCAGGCTCCGCCTCCTGGAGATCACCCCGGCGCTCAAGGCCGCCGAGGGCACCGCCATGGAGCTGGACGACTGCGCCTTCCCGCTGCTCCAGGGCATCGACATCACGGACGACGCGAACGCAGCCTTCGACGGCGCCAACGTCGCCCTCCTGGTGGGCGCCCGCCCGCGCACCAAGGGCATGGAGCGCGGTGACCTCCTCTCGGCCAACGGCGGCATCTTCAAGCCCCAGGGCAAGGCCATCAACGACAACGCCGCGGACGACATCAAGGTCCTCGTCGTCGGCAACCCGGCCAACACCAACGCCCTGATCGCCCAGGCCGCCGCTCCGGACGTACCGGCCGAGCGCTTCACCGCGATGACCCGCCTGGACCACAACCGCGCGCTCACGCAGCTGGCGAAGAAGACGGGCTCGACGGTCGCCGACATCAAGCGCCTGACGATCTGGGGCAACCACTCCGCCACCCAGTACCCCGACATCTTCCACGCGACCGTCGGTGGCAAGAACGCCGCCGAGGTCGTCAGTGACGAGAAGTGGCTCGCGGAGGACTTCATCCCGACCGTCGCCAAGCGCGGCGCCGCGATCATCGAGGCCCGTGGCGCGTCCTCGGCCGCCTCCGCCGCCAACGCCGCCATCGACCACATCTACACCTGGGTCAACGGCACGGCGGACGGCGACTGGGCCTCCATGGGCATCCCGTCCGACGGCTCGTACGGCGTCCCGGAGGGCCTCATCTCCTCCTTCCCGGTCACCACGAAGGACGGCGTCTACGAGATCGTCCAGGGCCTGGACATCAACGAGTTCTCCCGCGCCCGCATCGACGCCTCGGTGCAGGAGCTGTCCGAGGAGCGCGACGCGGTCCGCGCCCTCGGTCTCATCTGAGTTCTCGTCCCAGTCCCAGTTCCAACAGCTTTTCTGCCGGGCCCCGTTCAGGCTTCTGCCGGACGGGGCCCGGCTGTGTCCGGCTCCGCCCGCACGGTCTGCGGGCTCTGACAATCCCCTGTCCCCGGAACGACTTGTCCCCCTATGCTGATATGTCGTCAACTGGCCGTCCGAAAACGGCCGTTACGTGCATCGGGGGTCATGTGAGTACCGGATACGTGCCGCAGCAGCCACAGCCGACACCAGGCGCCCCGCCCGCCCCGGCGCCCACCCCACCCCACGCCAGCGAGGCCACCCGGCTGCTGTGCGCCGGCACCTATCTGGACTCCCACTTCCGCGACCGGGTCATCGAGGAACTCCACCTCAACGAACAGCGGATCGTGGCGCCCTCGCTCGGCTTTCGACGCGGCCCGCGTCCTCGCGCACGCCCTACGGGCCAGACGCCAGGAGCTGCTGTGGGCAGGGGCGATCCTGGGCCTGTGGGCGATCGGTGCGGTGCTGACCGGTGGTCTGCTGGCCCTCTTTCTGTTCCCCATCGTGTACATCGCGGTCGCGTCCTGGATCCGGGGCCGCGACGCGTACCCGCCCCTGTACCGGCGGGTGCCCGCCTTCCTGCTCCGCTGGTGGGGCCGAGCCCTGTTCGCGCTGCTGCTGATCCTCACGACGGCCGTCGCGTTCGGCGTCCTCGACAAGGACTCGTCGAGCGGCTCGTCCTCCAGCTCGTACGACTCCGGACTGTACGGCGACGGCGACGGCTTCTCCGGCTCGCCGAGCGCTACCGGGCTTCATCGGCAGTGCGTCGGCGTTTCCGCCGGTGGTGAGGCCGATCTCGTGACTGTGGGGCGGAGCGCCGCAGTGTCGTTCCGGCGGAGCCGGAACGCTGCGGGTCACGGGGGTGAAGTGGGGAACGGGTGTTCCCGGCGACAGGGGGTGTCGTGTGTTCGTACGATCGGCGAATGCAGCTTCGGTACGCCTTCCGGTTGTACCCGGAGCCTGGTCAACGCGTCGCGTTGGCGAGGGCGTTCGGGTGTGCTCGTGTCGTGTTCAACGACGCGGTGCACGTCCGTGAGGATGCCCGCACGGCCCAGCAGCCCTACCCCAAGGCCGCTGTCCTGTCCCGGCAGTTGATCACCCGGGCCAGGAACACTCCTGAACGGTCCTGGCTGGGCGAGGTGTCCTCGGTCGTCCTGTAGCAGGCTTTACGGGACGTGGAGGCCGCGTACCGGAACTTCTTCGCCTCGCTGAAGGGGGAGCGCAAGGGGAAGCGGGTGGGTGCACCGCGTTTCAGGTCGCGCAAGGATGCCCGGCAGGCGATCCGGTTCACCGCGAACGCCCGCTGGAAGATCACGAGCGGTGGGCGGCTGTCGCTGCCGAAGATCGGCGACGTGAAGGTGAAGTGGTCGCGGGTCCTGCCCGTTGTGCCGTCGAGTGTGACGGTGATCGTGGATGCGGCGGGGCGGTACTTCGCCAGCTTCGTCATCGACACCGACGACGAGACGGACCGGGCCCGCTGGGGCGATCCGGACCCCTGGGCCGCGATCGGTATCGACCTGGGCCTGACCTACTTCGCGGTCCTCTCCGACGGAACGAAGATCGGCTCCCCGCGGTTTCTGCGCCGCGCGGAGAAGAAGCTGAGGAAAGCCCAGCGGGAGCTGTCCCGTAAGAAGAAGGGGTCGAGGAACCGGGCCAAGGCCCGGCTGAAGGTCGCCCGCGCTCACGCGGGGGTGGCGGATGCGCGCAAGGAGTTCCACCACCAGCTCTCCACGCAGTTGATTCGCGATAACCAAGCGGTCGCGGTGGAGGACCTGGCGGTATCGGGGCTCGCGCGTACCCGGCTGGCCAAGAGCGTGCACGACGCGGGCTGGTCGCAGTTCGTCGGCATGCTCGAATACAAGGCGAAAAGGTACGGGCGGACGTTCGTCAGGATCGGCCGGTTCGAGCCCACCAGCCAGGTGTGCTCCACCTGCGGGCACCGAGACGGGCCCAAACCCTTGCACGTACGGGAGTGGACCTGCCCCATGTGCCACACCCTCCACGACCGCGACCACAACGCCGCGACCAACGTCAAACAGGCCGCCGGACTGGCGGTATCAGCCTGCGGAGCGCCGGTAAGACCGGGACTTGTACCGGCACAGCGCGAAGAAACAGGAAGTCATGGAATCCCGCTCCGAGCACGTGCCGCGTAGCGCCACAGCAGCGAACGGGATGGCCGAAAGCCCCCTCCTTCAGGAGGGGGTACAAGTCAAGGACGTACTGGTGCCGTCCAGCGGTGACGTCGACAGCCTGATCGACCCCTGGCAGGCCTGGGTCACGTTCACGATGTTTGAGCTGATCGCCCTGTGCGTGGCCGCGCAGCGCGGCCAGTTCGCCCGGGCGCTGGCCCGGAACTCTCCCCGCAGCGCTTCCCGGACGCCGCCTCCGACCCGGCCGAGTGGGCCGAGGGGGCGCGGTTCCAGTGGCTCAAGGACCGTATCCGGCTCGAACAGCACGCGCCGTTGATCATGTACAACGAGGCATGGCCGTTCCGAGGGGCGGGCGCGGCCTACCAGACGTGGGTCCTCGCCGTGGAGTTGCGGCCCGACGAGACGAAGAAGCAGCAGCCGCTCGGCAACCGTGTCGTACTGGAGCGGATCCGGCCGCTGATCGAACAGCTTCGGCTGCCCGCCGAGTACGCCGGTCAGCTCGGGCGCGACCGGCTGCGGAGGCTGGAGATCGACGAGTGCGTGTTCCTGCCCGCCGAGGGGATCCGGCGGCGCGAGGAGGCGCCGTACCATCCGCGGGCCTTCGAGGAGCACCGGGCGCGGGCGGACACGACGGCCCCGTCCTCCGCGCCCGTTTCCGAACCGCCCGTCGGCTACACGCTGTTGGAGGACGGGGAGGGCTTCCGGATCGCCCTCCCCGAGAGGTGGACACGCACCACGGCGGACTCCTCGTACGGCATCCGTGTGGTCAACTACCACAGTCCTGACCGGACTCACCGCCTCCAGGTGTACCAAGTGGCGGAGCCGTCGCCGGCCGAGTCGTTCAGGCTGTTCCTGTCGGGCGCGACCGCCAAGGCGCCCGGGTTCTCGGAGCTCCGCCTGCAGACCCTCGACGACGGCACCTTCACGGGAACCCGGCTGGAGTATCTGGCCGACTCGATCAGGGGTGAAGCCGACCTCGGTACCTGGCACGTCTACGACGAGCGGTTCGTGGCCTCGGACGGCAAGATCTACGCGATCACCGTGTACGGCCCGGACGCGGACGGCCGCGACGACGAACTGGAGCTTCTCACCACGGCGTTGGACTGGTTCTGCCCGCCCCTCGGCACCTGCGACGCGCCGACTCCGCAGGGGTCCACGCCAGGGAACCCCTGAATTCAGAACCACCGAATTCGGTGAAATCGGGTGTCCGGCAGGCCATTTGTGTGCACGCTCAGTACATGAGCGACTACAGGGACGATGTCCCGGCGTATCTGACGGTCCGGGTCACCGCCCAGGACGGCCCGATCGCGGCCTTCGCCGAGCAGGAGGCGGGGGAGGCCGCGCGGCGGTACCCCGACCTGATGGGGGTGGGCATCCCCGAGTTCTTCCACGCCAGGGAGTGCGAGACGGGCGGCTGGGAGCTCTACGGCTACGGCAGCGACACACCGCAGGGTTCCCGGGACTCGCTCGGCTCGGTGTTCCGGATGCGCGCGGGCGAGGCGCACGAGGCCGGGGACGAGGTCGCCCGGCGCAAGTGGCTGGCGGCGGCGGTGCGCATGGACCGGGAGGTGGTGGACGACGTACGGGTGCGCGGCGAGCGCTTCCGGATCGTACGGGCCTCACGCTTCGTCCGGATGGGGCCGAACGGTCCCGAGCCGCCCCGCCCGTCGGATCCCGACCCGGCGGAGGTCGGCGAGGCGTACCGGGTGGGGCCGCGCACCAAGGGCTTCGTGGTCGACCCCGTCACCGGTACCGGGCTGTCGGACGGCATCCTCAAGCTGGACCTCATCCAGTTCGTCGGCGTCGCGCCCGGCGCGCCGGAGGCGGTCCGGGACGAGGCGCGGCGGGCGATCCACACGCATCCGGGCGGGGTGCTGCTGCCCGCCGTCTACATGATCTCCGAGCGGGTGGACGGGAGTTGGCGCGCGCACAACCCCGGCGCCTCCGACTCCACGCCCCAGGGCGCGCGGGACTCCCTCGCCTACTGGCTGCGCGTGATGGCCCCCTTCACCCTGCGCCTGAGCGAGGAGAAGGCCGCGGAGTACGCCCTGGCCGCCGACCGCGTCGACGAGAGGCGTTCCAACGTCGCGACCGTCGACGGCGTCCGCTACCGCGTCACCCGGGTCGAACGCCTCGTCAGGGTCGGCCCCGACGGCCCCGAGGGCCCGCGCCCCTCCGACTTCGACCCCGATCCGCCCGTCGACGTACAGACCCGCCGGCTCAAGGAACAGGGCCTGTGGCGGGAGGAGGACGACGAGCCGATCCAACTCAGCGAACGCTCGCAGGAGCTGAAGCGCAGATGGGATGCGGAGGAGGTCCGGAGGCTGGCGGTGCGCGAGAGCAGGAAGAAGGGGAAGGAGGAGGGGACGGGTGACGGGTCAAGAACTCCGTGAGGTGCCTCGCTTTCCGGAGATTTTCTGATCCCGGAGCAGTTTTCAGCGTATACAGTAATCCCATGACCACCATTGAACCCATATCCCGAGTCGCCCTCAAGAAAATCACTCCCGAGGTCTCCGCCTCGATGGGCGCACTGCACGGAGCGGCCGTTTCCGCCGCTCAGGACGCCAAGGTCGAACCCGAAATCCTGGAACTGATCCGGATTCGCGCCTCCCAGCTCAACGGCTGTGCGTTCTGCCTCGACATGCACACCAAGGACGCCCGCGCCCAGGGCGAGACCGAGCAGCGGATCTACGCCCTGAACGCCTGGCGGGAGACCCCCTTCTTCACAGAACGGGAGCGCGCCGCACTGGCGTTGACCGAGGCCGTGACCCTGGTGCACGACGGGCATGTGCCCGATGGCGTGTACGCAGAGGCCGCCGATGTCTTCGACGAGGCGCAGGTCGCGGCGCTGATCTGGGCGGCCACGGTCATCAACGCGTACAACCGGATCGCCATCGCGACGCGAATGGCTCCCGGGGGTTATCAGGCGGTCCAGAAGAGCAGCTGAATTCGGGGAATGGGAATGGGAATACAGGGCAGGGCGATTTGAAATCGTCCTGCCCTACCTTTTTCTGCCCTACCTTTTTTCCTGTTTACTCCAGGGGTTGGGTCAGGTCCTCCAGCCATTGCCGCCATTCCGTTGCCCGTGTCGCACGCCCCGCCCGCATAGGCGGTTCCGTTCCGCCCGTCCATTCCGTCACCGGGCGGATTCCGTGCAGCGCGTTCACCAGCCACACCTCGCGGTCGTCCAGGTCGGCGAGGGTGCGTTCGCGGTGGGCGACGCGGATGCCCGTGCGCTGGGCGCGTTCCTGGATGAGGGCGACGGTGACTCCGGCCAGGACGGGGAGTTGCGGCGAGGGCAGACACAGGGTGTCGTCCTCCCACCACAGGAGGCTGGAGGTGGCGCCCTCCAGGACCACGCCCGAGGGGGCGATCAGTACCGCCTCGTCCGCACCCTCCGTGGCCGCCCGCTGCCGGACCCGGCCCAGGATGTCCAGGTCGGGCCCCTTGCGGCGGGGGACGGTACGCGGGTCCAACTGGCCTGCGGCCCAGACCCGTACGCCCGTGCCGAGTGGCGGTGCGGGACGGAGTAGGAGTCTCAACTCCCGTGATTCGGCGCCAAGTTCGACGCGGGGGAACCACTCCCCGGTGCGTGGCAGTGCGGCCGTCATGTCCCGCCAGAAATCGACCAGTTGGCGCAGGGAGGGGCCGCCGGAGTCACCGCACGCCCGCAGGAAACGCTCCCGGTGCCGGGCAAGGCCCCGTACCCGGCCGTCGCGCAGCAGCCACGAGTCGGCGACCGCCAGTCGCTCACCGATCGTCGGCACGGAACCGTGCGAGTCCGGGCCGGTCAGGCCCCGGCGTGGCGTCCACGTCAACAGCCCTGGCGTGGCCGCTGCCTGTGTTGCTGTTCGCGTCATCAAGTGCTCTTCCTGATACCTCGGTACACCTTGGTCAGTACTTGCGGCCCGCCACCGCCGGTGCCCCGTTACGGGGTCCGTACGGTGCGTGCTCCAGCCACGATCCGCACCACGGCAGCATCGGGGCGAGGGCCGCCGCCGCGCGCTGCTTGGCCCGTTCGATCCGGCGCCGTGGACGCAGGTGGTCCAGCGCGTTGCCGGCGGCGGCGCTGTTGAACACGGCCGCCGCATGCCGTACTTCGGCGAACTCGGCGACCGCTCCCACCAGCCCCGTCCTGGACACCGCCGCGATGGCCTCCGCCGCTGCCGCCGCGTCCGCGATGCCGCTGTTCATCCCGCGTGCCCCGAACGGCGGGAACAGATGCGCCGCCTCCCCGACGAGCAGCACCCGCCGGTGCCGGTCGGTGAAGGCGTCCGCGACCTTGCGCAGGAAGCGGTACGTCGACACCCACAGGATCTGGTTCCCGTACCCGGGCGCCTCCAGCACCTCCGGCAGCCAGTTCCGTACGGCCTCCTCCGTGCCGTACGACTCCTGCGGGTCGTCGTCGCGGCACTGGAGGTCGACCTGGAAGCCGCCGGTGAACGGCACGCGCATCACGCTTCGGCCGCCCACGCCCGGGTGTTCGTAGTGGAAGACCCGCTCCAGGGGGAGTTCGGCGCCGGGGATGTCGGCGACGTCCACGACCACGTGGAACCCCTCCGAGCGCGTCCCCTCCATGGTGATCCCCAGCTCCGCCCGTACGGCGGAACGGGCGCCGTCGGCCGCCACGACATGGGTGCCGTGCCAGACGCCGCCGTCGGAGTCGGTGAGGGTGACCCCGGTCGGCGAGGAGTCGACGCCCGTCACCCGTACGCCCCACGCGAACTCCACCCCCGCGGCCCGGCAGGCGGCGCGCAGGAAGCGCTCGGTGTCCACCTGGCGCAGGCTGGTGAAGGGCGGGGTGTTCGTGGACGCCTTCGGCTGCTCCGGGAAGGTGCGGGAGTAGACCTCGCGGCCCCGGTACAGCGTGCGCCGGGTGTGCCACGTACGCCCGTACGACGCGAACTCGGCGGCCAGGCCCGGGCGCATCCCGTCCAGCAGGCGCAGGGTCTCGCGGTGCACGAACAGGGCGCGACTGCCCGGGCGTTGACGGCCCTCGGGGTCCGCCTCCAGGACGACGACGGGCAGCCCGTGGGCGCGCAGACCGAGGGCGGCGGAGAGACCGACGGGACCCGCGCCGACGACCAGGATCCGGTCGGCCGCCTGTTCCGGGGGGTTCATGCGCGTGCGCCCTCGGCCAGCATGCGGGTGATCTCCAGCCGCTTCACCTTCCACGTCGCCGTCATCGGCAGCTCCTCGAACCGCCACTGCCGGGGCTCGGCCATCGTCGGCAGATCGGCGGTGGCCTGACGCCAGCGGTCCGGGTCCAACGGCACCTCGTCCCGCACGCAGACCACGGGCACCGGCTCACGGTCGGCGCCCGGCACGATGACGACCTCGCGCAGCTCCTCCAGCCGGTCCATCAGCGTGTCCTCGACCTCCAGGTTGCTGTGCACGGAGTCGATCTGGTCGACCTCGCGGTCGATGAGGTACAGCGCGCCGAGCCTGCTCCGGTACCCCATGTCGCCCATCTGCCACCACCCGTCGCCGCCGAGCTGGCGCTGGTACTGCTCGCGCGCTCCGAGGTAGGTGAGGATGCGTCCGCGCGTACGGGCCTCGATGCGACCCGGCTTGCCGGGCGCGGCGGGCCGGCCGTCGTCGTCCGTGACCCGGACGCGGGTGAAGCCGGGTATCCCGATCCCGACCCGGCGGCCGTCCGCCTTGGCGACACTGCGCCGGGTGAACCACTGGAAGGCGACGGGCCCGGTCTCGCTCTGCCCGTACAGCTGGATCAGCCAGGCGCTACGGCGCTTCGAGGCGCCCAGCAGCCGCCGTACGGTCCGCGGGTGGATCGCGTCGAACGTCGAGCCGTACGACCTTACGCGCGACAGCGGTTGACCCGGGGCGTCCGCCAACTCCTCCCACAGGACGAAGGTGTTGGGGTGGGTCTCCACGATGCCCGGGCGGTGGCGGGCCAGCAGCGGGCCCACGGAGGCCGGCGTCGGGTCGGTGATGAGGAGCAGCGGGCTGCCGAAGTGCAGGAGTACGCCGAGGAGATGGTAGAAGCGCGAGTGCACGAACGACATGTGCAGCGCGGCCGTCTCCCCGCGCGTGGGCCAGCCCATCGCCTGCTGCGGTACGAGCCGGTTCCACATGGTGTTCGCGCAGTGCACGGCGAGTTTGGGGATGCCGGTGGTGCCCGAACTGTGGGTGATCAGGGCGGGTTCGCGGGGGTGGAGGCGGACCGGGGCGGCGGGCTCGGCACCGGCGTACATCGCCAGCGGCTCGGCTCCGGGCGCGTCGGCGCCCGCGTCGGCGTTCACGGCAAGGGTTCGGCGTACGAGGGGGGAGAGGTCCAACTCGCTCAGCGGGCCGGTGAGTTTGGCGCTGTCGGTGAGCAGCCAGGGGCGGTGCAGCCGGGCCAGCAGCTGGCCGACGACCGGTCCGGCGAGGCCGGGGGAGAGCAGCACGGGAACCGCGCCGATCCGGGAGACGGCACAGGTCAGCAGCACGATGTCGACGTTGTCCGTCTTGTGGACGACCACCTCCTCCGAGGGCCGCACCCCGGCCGCCCACAGCCGTGCCGACAACTCCTCGACCAGATCGGCCAGTTGGGTGTAGCTGAGATCGACTCCGAGGTCGGGGCTGACGTCGAGCGGCCGGTCCAGGGTGACGAAGACGGCTCCGTGGCGGTCGGCGGCGCGCCGGAAGACCGGGCCCAGATAGAAACCGCGGTCGGCGAGCAGGGGCTGCGGCTGTGGCATGCGCCCGTTCCCTTCTGAGGTACGTGTTGTACGGCGGGGGCCTGCGGGGGTCACCAGGCGCCCTGGCGGACCAGATGGCGGCGGAGCTTTCCCGTCGAGGTGCGGGGCAGCGACGGGACGAAGCTGACGCTCCGGGGGACTTTGAAGGCGGCGAGACGTTCGCGGGCGAGCTCGATGAGTTCCGTCTCCAGACCTGCCCGGGCCGGTCCGACGGGGACGACGAAGGCACGCAGTCTGCTGAAGCCCCGCTCGTCGGTGAGAGCGGCGACGGCGATCTCCCGCACCGCCGGATGGGTGCGCAGTACGGCCTCCACCTCCAGCGGTGAGACCGTGATGCCGCCGACCATCTCCATGTCGTCGGCGCGGCCCAGATGCCGGTAGCTGCCGTCCGGTTCACGTACCGCCCGGTCCCGGGTCGCCAGCCAGCCGCCGACCAGTGAACGGGCGTTCTCCTCGGGCTGGTTGAGGTACCCGCTCGTCAACGTGGGTCCCCGTACCCAGAGTTCACCCTCGACCCCGTCATTCACCTCGGCCTCGGATAACGGAACCCCGGCACGGTCGCGCAGCTCGACCTCGAAACCGGGGACGGGGCGGCCGACCGTACCGGGGTGGTTGTGGTCGAGGCTGTTGGCGCAGAAGGCGTGTCCGGCCTCCGTCGAGCCGATCTGCTCCAGCACCGGCGCGCCGAGCAGCTCGCCGATCTGCTGCCCGAGCCCGTCCGGGAGCCCCTCACCGGCCGAGACGGCGGCCCGTACGGAGGCGAAGCAGGCCTGGTGGCCGTTGCCCCGGTCGGCGACCAGGGCCGCGTAGGCGGACGGCACGGAGTAGAGCAGCGTCACCCGGTGCCGGGCGACGAGTTCGTCGACGGCGGCCGGGGCCGGACGCCGGTCGACCAGGACGGCCGAGGAGCCGGAGAAGAGCGGGAAGACGAAGGCGTTGCCGAAGCCGTAGGCGAAGTACAGCTTGGAGACGGAGAGGGTGACGTCGTCCTGGGTGATCCGCAGCAGACGGCGTCCGATGAGGTCGTGGTAGGTCTTCGGGTCGCCGTGACAGTGCACAACTCCCTTGGGCCGTCCGGTGGTTCCGGACGTGTACTGCACGTACAGGGGAGTGTGCGCGTCCACCGGGTGTGCTGCGGTGGCCGGTTCGGCGGTGGGGGCGAGGGCGGCGAGCTGGTCGGCACCGAGGAGGGGCCGGCCCGCGAAGCGCCGCTTCTCGCCCTCGCCCTCCTCCATCCAGGGCCCGGTCACGCACAGCACGGCCTCGGTGTCCTCGGTCATGAACGCGTGGTCGGCGGGCGGGAGTTCGGGGTTGACCAGGACGGCCACGGCACCGAGCCGCGCGACGGCGAGGAAGGCGGTCACCCAGGTGATGCCGTCGGGCAGCGCGAGGACCACCCGGTCGCCGGCGCCCACCCCGTGCCGGGCCAGCACCGTCGCCGTACGGGCGGCCAGGTCGTGCACCTCCCCGTGCGTCCAGGACCGGTGGCCCTGCCGGCTCTGGTGGAAGGCGGGCCGGTCGCTCCAGCCTCGCCGTTCGGCGAGGGCGACGAGATGGGCGGCGAGGTTGCCGGGGGCGTCGGCATCGGCGGGGAAGGACGCGGACCGGGGCGCGGGCGCGGGAGGAGCGGTGGCGGACGGGTGGATCGTCATCGGGCGGCCTCCTCGGCGGCGGCCGGCAGCGACGAGGACCGCTCGTACACCGGGTACTTCCGGTACGTCGGGTACTCCGAGCCCTTGGAGCCCTCCGAGTGCTCCAAGCGCTCCGGGTACGTCTCGTGCTCCCGGTCGTCCTGGTGCCGCTGCTGGTACTTCTCGAACTCCTCGTAGGCCCGCATCTGTGCGGCCGTCTTCAGCAGCATCTCGTCGTACTCCGCGACCGGGTCCGAACCGAGGACGATCGCGCCGCCCGCGCCCAGCTGCATCTCGCCGTCGGCGATCACGGCGGTCCGGATGACGATGCTGAGATCGGCGCCGCCGCTGCATCCCAGGTAGCCGAGGGCCCCCGAGTACACGCCACGGGCCTCGGTTTCCAGCGAGTCGATGATCTCCATCGTGCGGAGCTTGGGCGCGCCGGTCATGGAGCCGCCGGGGAAGCAGGCGCGGACCGCGTCGACCGCGCCGGTGCCCTCGCGCAGCCGCCCCTCGACGTAGGAGACGAGCTGGTGCACGGTGGCGTACGTCTCGGCGACCATGAGCCTGGAGACGCGGACCGTGCCGGTGCGGCAGACCTGGCCCAGGTCGTTGCGGAGCAGGTCGACGATCATCAGGTTCTCGGCGCGCGTCTTGTCGTCGGCGGCGAGCGAGTCGCGGAGGCGGTCGTCCTCCGCCGGGTCCTGGCCGCGCGGGGCGGTGCCCTTGATGGGTCTGGCCTCGGCCATGCCGTCCCGGGTGATCCGCAGGAACCGCTCGGGGGAGGAGCCGGCCACATCGAGGTCCCCGAACCGCAGGAAGGCCGAGTACGGAGCAGGGTTGACCCTGCGCAGGACCCGGTAGTAGTCGTACGCGTCCCGAGGGGCCGGCATCCGGGCCGCGTTGGTGAGACAGACCTCGTAACTCGTGCCGGCCGTCAACTCCCTTCGGCAGGCCTCGATGTCGGCGAGATAGGTGGCCCGGTCGCGCACCAGCCACGGTTCGGCGGCGGCGGGGTCCGGCTCGGTGGCCGGTACGGGTGCCGACGGCTGCTGACCGGACACGAAGGAGAGCTGGGCCAGGGCGCTGTCGAGCCAGTCGGCGGCCTCCAGCGTGGCCTGCGGAGTGTCCTCGGCGACGCAGACCGCGTACGTGTAGCCCTCCTGGTGGTCCACCGCGATCAGCCGGTCGGCGAACAGCCAGCAGGCGTCGGGGGTTTGGGCCCGGTGGACGTTGGGCGAAGCTCCGCAGTCGGCCTTCGTCTCGTACCCGAAGTAGCCGACGTAGCCGCCGGTGAAGTCGAACGGCAGGCCGGTGGAATCGACATGACGGTTCGTCAACTGCCGCTTCAGGTAGTCGAAGACGCTCGCCCGGACCTTGCGCGTCGGCCGTCCGGGCCGCTCGATCTCACAGACGCCGCTCGTGACGTCGTAGCGCACGAACTCGGCGAGCGGGCCCGACCCGTCCCCGAAGAACGAGAACCGTGACCGCCCCTTCTCGACCTGTGAACTGTCCAGCCAGAAGGCGCGCGACGAGCCGGCGTACATCCGGCCGAACGCGGCCTCCGTGTCCACGGCGGTGGCGATCCGGCGGGTGTGGAGACGGTGGGTGGGACGCTGTTGCGGGGAGCGGCGCTGGGCGGGAATGCGGGTGGTCCGGGGGACGAGCGCCGGGGAGGAGGGCTCGGGCATCGCCGCCGCTCTGCGGGTGACGGCGGTGTTCTTGGCCCGGAGCTTGCGGGCGCGTTCCGCCGTGAGGTTGCGGAAGTTCATGAGCATGCGGCGGCCGTACTCGGTGAGGACCGACTCCGGGTGGAACTGCACTCCCCACAGGGGGCGCGTGCGGTGCCGCAGCCCCATCAGCACGCCGTCCTCGGCCCAGGCGGTGGCCTCAAGGGTGTCGGGCAGCGGCTCGCGCACGGCGAGGGAGTGGTAGCGCACGGCGGTGAAGTTCTGCGGCAGGCCCTTGAAGAGGTCCCGCTCGTCGTGCCGGATCGTCGAGAGATGCCCGTGTCGGGGCTCGGGGGCGGGGTCGATCCCGCCGCGCTCGCCGAGCGCGATCCCCTGATGGCCCAGGCAGACGCCCAGTACGGGTATCCGGGACTCGGCCAGTACACGTGCGCTGATCCCGAAGTCGCGGGGGGTGGCGGGGTGCCCGGGGCCCGGGGAGACGACCACGTTCTCGAACTTGTCGAATTCCAGCAGACTGTCGACTCTGCTGGTCAGCGTGTCGTTGCGGATCACCGTCGGCTCTTCGCCGTTGACCTCCGCGATCAGCTGGAACAGGTTGTACGTGTACGAGTCATAATTGTCGATGAGCAGGGTCTTCACCCGCCCACCTCCCTTGCATCGTTCATGCCGCCGGTCATGCGGTCTTCCGTTTGTGCCGTCCACGGAGCGCCTGGAGCGGTGGATACAGCCATTTCTTGAAGAAGCGCTGAAGACGTGGCATGAGGATATAAGTGACGAGTGCCGTCACAGCCAGACACAGTAATAGTGTGCGAATGATCGCATTGATTCCGCCGAGGTAGGGGAGAGCGACCAGGTTGAATGCGAGGATAGGCGGAAAAACTGCGCTCAAATTCACGAGCCAGAGTTTCCACTTGTCCGGAGGTCGTGGCGGTGGCGGCGCCGGGGCGGCGGCCGGCGAGTCCGTCTGGGACTCGAACCATGTCCTGGAGCCCTGAATGCTCCGGCGTCCGGTCTCCCGGGCGAGGCCCTGTGCCTTGGCCGCCCACTGTGCCCAGGCGACGGAGTTCTCCCAGGCCAGGCCCGTACTCTCACTGTCGAAGCGGTAGACCACATGCCATTCCGCCTCTCCGTCGACAAGCACACCACCCCCAAGGAAACCCGGCTCGCGAGCGGTCGCACGCAGCAGGGCCCACCCCCAGGAGTGGAACTCGGTCTCGCGGCCCGGGATCACTTGATACGCCACCGTGACGGTGACGGGATTCCTGGTCACCCCGTCGTATACGCAGCGGGAAGCGGCCGCGCTCAAATATTCAATGAAGATTTTCAAAACCTCCGCCGGGATGTCCGGAAGGTTGGTTTTTATCAGGCTTTAGGGCGGCTTTCGGGGTTCTTTCAGTGATACCCGGGGTAACTTTTCCGGAATTCAAGAAAGGGCTTGCCCCGGAGAGTGGGAAAGCTGCACGATCGCCATTCGACCGACGCGAGGGAGATTTCATGTCCAGGTACGACTGGGATATGACCCACGAAGGAATCGAGCGGGCCCGGTCCGTGATCGAACCGGTGCGAAAAGAAGTGACCGCCCACCCGATTTACCAGCGGATAAACACCAGGGAACACCTGGCGACGTTCATGGAACACCACGTATTCGCGGTGTGGGACTTCATGTCCCTGCTCAAGTCGCTGCAGCGGGAGCTGACCTGTGTCGACGTCCCCTGGGTGCCGCGCGGGTCGGAGGTGAGCCGGCGCCTCATCAACGACATCGTGCTCGTGGAGGAGAGCGACGAGCTGAACGGCGGCTTCACCAGCCACTTCGAGCTCTACCGGGCCGGCATGAGCGAGGCGACGGCGAACACGTCCCGTATCGACACGTTCATCGCCCTGGCGGGGGAGGGGCACGACGTGGACTCGGCGCTACGGGTCGCCCAAGTCCCCGCTCCCGCAGCCGAGTTCGTCCGTGCCACGTTCGAGATCATCAAGGACCGTCCGCTGCACTGCCGGGCCGCGGCCTTCGCCTTCTCCCGCGAGGACCTGATCCCGGACATGTTCGACCAGGTCATCAGGGAGGAGGGCACCGACAGCTTCCCCCTGTTCCGCGACTACCTCTCCCGCCACATCGAGGTCGACGGCGAGGAGCACACGCCCATGGCGATGCAGATGGTCGCAGACCTGTGCGGGACCAGTGACAAGCACTGGGCAGAGGCGGCGGAGACGGCGACAGACGCGCTGGAGGCGAGGGTGCGGTTGTGGGACGGGGTGATGGAGGCGATGGGGTGAGCGGGTCCCCTTTCAGCCCGTCCGGCGTTTGAGGGCGAGGCCCCTTCAGGGCCGACAGGGGGGTCTGGGGGCGGAGCCCCCAGGGACAGGATGGGACGGGTAGGGGCGGCGGGGGCGAGACACCTATTCCGGCGCCTCACCGAACCTGGCCAACGCCAACGCCCCCACCACGGCGACCCCGAACCCCGCGACCGCCAGCCACTCCAACCCCTCCCGCGTACGATCCCCCAACCACACCACCCCGATCAGCGCGGGCCCGATCGTCTCCCCGATCACCATCCCCGCCGTCGGCACGGTCACAGCCCCCCGCTGCAACGCCGACGTCAGCGCCAGAAACGCCGCCCCACCCCCCACCACCAGCGCGTACACCGCCGCGTTCGTCACCAGCGCCCCCACCGACACGTCATCGATGAGCCGCACCGACACCTCGACCACCCCGAACCCGAACCCCGCCCCCAACCCGAGCAGCAGCCCCCGCCCCCGCTCCGGCAACCGCCCGCCCAGCAGCCCCAGAACCAGCACGCCCACCCCGGTCGCGAGCATCGCGTACCGCAGCGTGTCCGTTCCCGCACGGTCCCCCTCCGTGCCCGACGCCAGCCCCAGCATCCCCAGCCCGGCGCACACCACCCCCACCGAGGCCCACTCCATCCCGCTCAGCCGCACCCGCAGCAGCCGGGCGGCCACCACCGCGGTGACAGCGAGACTCGCGGCCAACGCCGCGCCGACCGCGTAGATCGGAAGGGACCGCAGCGCGGCGATCTGGAAGAGGAAGCCGAGCCCGTCCAGGGCCAGCCCGGCGATGTACCGCCACTGCCGCAACGCCCGCAACAACAACGCCGCGTCGTCACCCGGCCTGCCGCTCCCCGTCGGGTCGGTTCCGACCGCCGCCCGCGCGGCCACCGCCTGCAACACCGTCGCCGTACCGAAGCAGACCGCCGCGCTGAGCGCGCACACCATTCCAAAGAGCACAAAGCGACTCTAGGCGGGAGGGGCACGGGCGGAAGGAACAGGGGGTCAGCCGAGCACTGTCCCCGGGCGATCCCTAAGCTGCACAAAACGCCAACGGGGAGACAAGACATGGCTGACACAAGCAGAAAAACGCGCAGACAGCTCCGCTCGGGAACCGTCGTCCTGGGCGGCATGGGCCTGCTCGCCGCCGCCCTCACCGCCTGCTCCTCCGACGACCCCGACAAGCGCTGCGTCGACCGTGACAGCTACCGCGCCGCCAAGGGTTACAAGGTCGTCGCCGAGAAGAACTGCAAGACCGTCACAGCCGTCAACGGCGCCCACTACTACGGCGGCAAGAAGAAGTCCGGCTGGGTGAAGGGCGGCTCGTTCACCAAGTCCGGTAAGAGCGGCGGCGGTTCCGGGAGCAGCGGTGACGACGACAGCAGTCGCACCGGCGTCCACCGGGGCGGCTTCGGCGGCGGCGACAGCGGCTCGGGCGGCTGAGCCCCGGCATGCGGCGCCACACGATCGAGCCCCGCCCCGGCTGGCAGCGGACCGTCGAGGCACAGGGGCTCGTCTACCCGCTCACCCGGCACCCCGACGACACACTGCGCCCCTACTGGGACGAGAGCGGGTACTACGTCTTCTCGCTCCCGGAGGTGGAGGCGCTGGAGGAGACCGTCGAGGAACTCCACGGCATGTGTCTCGCCGCGGCCGACCACATCGTCACCACGAACCGTTTCGCCGACCTCGGCATCACCGACCCGCGCATCGCGGCAGCGGTCGCCGAGGCCTGGCACCGCCGCGCCGAACTCCCGTCCGTCTACGGCCGGTTCGACCTCCGCTACGACGGCACGGGCCCCGCGAAGCTCATCGAGTACAACGCCGACACGCCCACCTCCCTCGTCGAGGCAGCCTCACCCCAGTGGTTCTGGATGGAGGACCGTTTCCCCGGCGCCGACCAGTGGAACTCCCTCCACGAACGCCTGGTCGCCGCCTGGCAGAAGCAGGCCGCCCTCCTCCCGCCCGGCAGCCCCCTGCACTTCGCGCACTCCGCCGCCGACGAGATCGGGGAGGACCTGATGACCGTCGCGTATCTGAAGGAGACCGCGGAGCAGGCGGGGTTGGACACCGACTGGATCTCCATGGAGGAGATCGGCTGGGACCCGCTCTCGGGCCGCTTCGTCGACAACCAACTCCGGTTCATCCGCAGCTGCTTCAAGTTGTACCCCTGGGAGTGGCTCACCACCGACGAGTTCGCGGACCATGTCCTCGACACCCTGGACAACGGCGGCGGCACCGGCAGCACCCTGTGGATCGAACCGGCCTGGAAGATGCTCCTCAGCAACAAGGCCCTCCTCGCCGTCCTCTGGGAACTCCACCCGGGCCACCCCAACCTCCTCCCCGCCTACCTGGACGGCCCCCGGGAACTGGCGCACACCACCGGCTACGTCGCCAAGCCACTGCTGGGCCGCGAGGGCGCCGGCGTGACGGTCCACGAGCCGAACACCACCAGCCCCGCCCCCGCCGTACACGACGACGAAAACCCGTGCTGCTATCAGGAGTTGGCGCCCCTGCCCGCCTTCGACGGCAACCACGTCGTCCTCGGCGCCTGGGTCGTCGAGGACGAGTCGGCGGGCCTCGGCATCCGCGAGTCGGCCGGCCTGATCACGGACGGGTACGCCCGCTTCCTGCCCCACGTCATCCTCTGACGCCCGCAGACGCCCAGGTGGGTGACGTCGCTCGCATGGTGGACAGCGCGGCTCGGGCCTCCGGCCTGCCCGGTAGGCTGACCGGCGGGCCGTGACTGGCGCGCTGGGATGGGACCGACCATCGGGAAGCGGCCCCAGGACCGTCGCAACCCGTTGCCGGGGTCCGTGAGTGAGTGCCGTGCGCCTGGGCCGAGCCGTGAATGCCGAACGCCACGTCCGGAGGTCCCCATGTCAGCCGAACCCTCAGCCAAGCCGCTCTCCACCGAGTCCACCGCCTTCCGCAGCGCCCTCGACGTGATCCGCGCCGTCGAGCCGCGTGTCGCCGACGCCATCGGCCAGGAAGTCGCCGACCAGCGCGAGATGCTCAAGCTGATCGCCTCCGAGAACTACGCCTCCCCGGCCACCCTCCTGGCCATGGGCAACTGGTTCAGCGACAAGTACGCCGAGGGCACGATCGGCCGCCGCTTCTACGCCGGCTGTCGCAACGTCGACACCGTCGAGTCCCTCGCCGCCGAGCACGCCCGCGAGCTCTTCGGCGCCCGGCACGCCTACGTCCAGCCGCACTCCGGCATCGACGCCAACCTCGTCGCCTTCTGGTCGGTCCTCGCCGACCGCGTCGAGGTCCCGTTCCTGGAGAAGACCGGCGCCCGCCAGGTGAACGACCTCTCCGACGCCGACTGGGCCGAGCTGCGCCAGGCCTTCGGCAACCAGCGCATGCTAGGCATGTCCCTCGACGCCGGCGGCCACCTCACCCACGGCTTCCGCCCCAACATCTCCGGCAAGATGTTCGACCAGCGGTCGTACGGCACCGACCCGGCGACCGGCCTCATCGACTACGAGGCGCTGCGCACGTCGGCCCGCGACTTCAAGCCGCTGATCATCGTCGCGGGCTACTCCGCGTACCCCCGCCTGGTGAACTTCCGGATCATGCGCGAGATCGCCGACGAGGTCGGCGCGACCCTCATGGTCGACATGGCCCACTTCGCGGGTCTGGTCGCGGGCAAGGTCCTCACCGGCGACTTCGACCCGGTCCCGCACGCCCAGATCGTGACGACCACCACACACAAGTCCCTGCGCGGCCCGCGCGGCGGCATGGTCCTGTGCGACGACTCCCTCAAGGACCAGGTCGACCGCGGCTGCCCGATGGTCCTCGGCGGCCCCCTTCCGCACGTCATGGCCGCCAAGGCCGTCGCCCTCGCCGAGGCCAGGCAGCCCGCTTTCCAGGACTACGCCCAGCGCATCGTCGACAACGCCCGCGCGCTCGCCGAGGGCCTGATGAGCCGGGGCGCCACCCTCGTCACCGGCGGCACCGACAACCACCTCAACCTGATCGACGTCGCCTCCTCCTACGGCCTCACCGGCCGCCAGGCCGAGACCGCGCTCCTCGACTCGGGCATCGTCACCAACCGCAATGCCATCCCGGCCGACCCGAACGGCGCCTGGTACACCTCGGGCATCCGCATCGGCACCCCCGCCCTCACCACGCGGGGCCTGGGCACGGCGGAGATGGACGAGGTGGCCGCCCTGATCGACCGCGTCCTCACCGCCGCCGAGCCGGGCACGACGAAGTCGGGCGCCCCCTCGAAGGCGTCCCACGTCCTGGACGCGAAGATCTCCGACGAGATCTCCCGCCGCGCGACCGACCTGGTGGCGGGCTTCCCCCTGTACCCAGAGATCGACCTGGGCTGAGGCCCTCAAGGCCGCGGGGAACGCCGCGACCACCCTCGACGGGCCTGCAGTCCCCCGCGTACCGAAGCCACCCGACTGCGGCTGGGGCTTTTAAGGGGCGCGGGGAACGGCGCGACCGGCCCCCACGGGCCCGCGGCCCCCCGCGTGCCGAAAACCCCCCGACCGCGGCTGGGGCCTTTGAGGGGCGCGGGGAACGGCGCGACCAGCCCCCACCGGCCCGCAGTCCCCCACGCTCCGAGCCACCCCTCACCTCCGGGGCAAATCTCACCCCACCCTCTGAGACAATGGGCAACATGGCCTCTGACCGTCCCCGCGTGCTCTCCGGAATCCAGCCCACCGCAGGCTCGTTCCACCTCGGCAACTACCTCGGCGCCGTGCGCCAGTGGGTGGCCCTGCAGGAGTCCCACGACGCGTTCTACATGGTCGTCGACCTGCACGCGATCACGCTCCCGCAGGACCCGAAGGAGCTCACGGCCAACACCCGCCTGGCCGCCGCCCAGCTCCTCGCCGCAGGGCTCGACCCGGACCACTGCACGCTGTTCGTCCAGAGCCACGTCCCCGAGCACGCCCAGCTCGCCTGGATCATGAACTGCCTCACCGGCTTCGGCGAGGCGTCCCGGATGACCCAGTTCAAGGACAAGTCCGCCAAGCAGGGTGCCGACCGGGCGAGCGTCGGGCTGTTCACGTACCCGATCCTCCAGGTCGCCGACATCCTGCTCTACCAGGCGCACGAGGTGCCGGTCGGCGAGGACCAGCGCCAGCACATCGAGCTGACCCGTGACCTCGCCGAGCGCTTCAACGGCCGGTTCGGCGAGACCTTCACGATCCCGAAGCCGTACATCCTGAAGGAGACGGCGAAGATCTACGACCTCCAGGACCCGTCGATCAAGATGAGCAAGTCGGCGTCCACGCCCAAGGGCCTCATCAACCTCCTCGACGACCCGAAGACCACCGCCAAGAAGGTGAAGAGCGCGGTCACGGACACGGACACGGTGATCCGCTTCGACCGCGAGGAGAAGCCCGGCATCAGCAACCTGCTCGGCATCTACTCCACCCTCACCGGCACGGACATCGCCGAACTTGAGCGGAAATACGACGGCAAGGGCTACGGTGCGCTCAAGGTGGACCTCGCCGACGTCGTGGTCGACTTCGTGACGCCGTTCCGGGAGCGCACCCAGCAGTATCTGGACGACCCGGAGACGCTCGACTCGATCCTCGCCAAGGGCGCGGAGAAGGCACGGGCCGTCGCCGCGGAGACCCTTGCCCAGGCCTACGGAAAAGTCGGCTTCCTGCCCGCGAAGCACTGATCCGCAGTCGCCTGGGTACCTGTACCACCGCACGGCGCACGAAGCGGCAGAAGCGGCACAAGAGCGCTGCACATCACTACGGTTGCGCCTGCCCGCAGACACGCCATGGCCGTACAGTCGATAGCCGACCGGTACGAGCAACAGCCGATATGAGCAACAGCCCATACGGCGACAGAGCACGAGCAATACCGAGACGACGAACAGGAGACGACGTGGGGACCGTAACGATCGGTGTGTCGATCGCGGTCCCGGAGCCCCACGGCAGCCAGCTCCAGGAGCGGCGCGCGGGCTTCGGCGACGCCGCTGCTCACGGTATCCCCACCCATGTCACCCTGTTGCCGCCCACGGAAGTCGACTCCGAGGCGCTGCCCGCCATCAAGGCACACCTCGTGGAGGTGGCCGCCGCGGGCCGGCCGTTCCCGCTGCGGCTCTCCGGGACCGGCACCTTCCGGCCCGTGTCGCCCGTCGTGTTCGTCCGGATCGTCGAGGGCGCGGAGGCCTGCACCTGGCTGCAGAAGCAGGTCAGGGACGCCTCCGGGCCCGTGGCGCGCGAACTGCAGTTCCCGTACCACCCGCATGTGACGGTCGCGCACAGCATCGCCGAGGAGGCGATGGACCGTGCCTACGCGGAACTCGCCGACTACGAGGCCGCCTGGCCCTGCACCGGCTTCGCGCTCTACGAGCAGGGGTCCGACGCGGTGTGGCGCAAGCTGCGCGAGTTCACCTTCGGCGGGTCGCTCGTGCCGCCGCAGGCAGCCCATGTGGAGCGCGGCCCGCTTCCCACCAGGTAGAACCAGGTAGAACCACGAGGATCCGGCGCCCGCAGGGTACAAGTTTCACCATGGACTGGCTGAAGAAGCTCCCCGGCGTCGGACCGATCGTCGTCCGCCTGACCGCCACCCACATATGGCGGTCGTACGAGCGCCTCGACCGGGTGAAGTGGTCGCGTCTCGCCGCCGCGATGACCTTCATCAGCTTCATCGCACTGTTCCCGCTGCTCACCGTGGCCGCCGCGATCGCCGCCGCCACGCTCAGCACCAGCCGCCAGAACGAACTGCAGGACAAGATCTCCGAACAGGTGCCCGGCATCTCCGAGCAGCTGGACATCAACGGTCTCGTCCAGAACGCCGGGACGATCGGCGTGATCGCCGGCGCCGTGCTGCTGCTCACCGGCATCGGCTGGGTCGGCTCGATGCGGGAGTGTCTGCGGGCGGTGTGGGAGGTGCCCGAGGACGAGGGGAACCCCGTCCTGCGCAAGGTCAAGGACACCGGTGTGCTGGTCGGGCTCGGCGGGGCCGTCCTCGTCACGATCGCCGCGTCCACCGTCGCCTCGGCCGCGGTCGGCTGGGTGGCACGGGGACTCGGCATCGACGAGGCCGGCTGGGGCGCGGTCCTGCTGCGCCTCGCCGCGTTCGCCGTCGCCGTACTCGCCGACTTCCTGCTGCTCCTGTACGTCCTCACCCTGCTGCCCGGCGTCGAGCCGACCCGGCGCCGGCTGGTCGTCGCCGCGCTGATGGGCGCGGCGGGGTTCGAGCTGCTGAAGCTGCTGCTGAGCGGCTATATGCAGGGCGTGGCGGCGAAGAGCATGTACGGCGCGTTCGGCGTCCCCGTGGCCCTGTTGCTGTGGATCAACTTCACGTCAAAGCTGATCCTGTTCTGCGCGTCCTGGACGGCGACGGGCTCTTCAGCCCGTCCGGCGTCTGAGGACGAGGCCCCACCCGCATCTCCAGCCCCGGCCCGCACCTCCAGCCCGTCCGGCACTTGAGAACGAGGCCCGCATTTCCAGCCCGTCCGGCGCTTGAGGACAAGGCCCCTTCAGGGCCGATGGGGGGTCTGGGGGCGCAGCCCCCAGGAACGGGATGGGACGGGTAGGGGCGGCGGGGGCGAAGAAACCCCACCCCCGCCACCACCTCACCGCCGACGCCGCACCAGCTCCGGCAGGGGCCAGCGCCGGTTGACCAGGAACGCGGCGCCCGCCAACAGCACCAGCACACCCCCGGCGATCCCGAGCGCGACGCCCATCCCGCGTCCGTCGGCCCCGGACGCGGAGGACGCCTTCGCGACCGGTGACGCGGAGGAGTCGTCCGTGCCGGAGCCGCCCCCGGCCTCTCCGGAGTCCGAGCCGGAGTCGGAGCCCGCGGGCTCGGTCGAACCCGGCTTGGCGCTCGCCCCCGTCGCACCCTTGGGCGCGACCAGCTCGCCCACCGGCTGCACCTTCCCGGCGGCCCGGAAGCCCCAGTCGAGCAGCTTGGCGGTCTCCTTGTAGACCTCGTTGTGCTCGGTCTTCTCCGGGTTCATGACCGTGACCAGCAGCACCTTGCCGCCCCGCTCGGCGACCCCCGTGAAGGTCGCGCCCGCGTTGGTGGTGTTGCCGTTCTTCACCCCCGCGATGCCCTGGTACACGGAGATGTCCGAGTCACCGGCGAGCAGCCGGTTGGTGTTCTGGATCTCGAAGGACCCGCGAACCAACTTGCCCTGCTTGTTCTTCTTCGTCTCGCCCGGGAACTTGGCCGAAACGGTCGAGCAGTACTCGCGGAAGTCCTTCTTCTGCAGCCCCGAGCGCGCGAACAGCGTCAGGTCGTACGCCGACGACACCTGCCCCTTCTCGTCGTAGCCGTCCGGGCTGACCACGTTCGTGTCGAGGGCCTGGAGCTCCTCGGCGTGCTCGTTCATCTCCTTGACCGTGGCCGCGACGCCACCGTTCATGTGGGACAGCACGTGCACCGCGTCGTTGCCGGAGCGCAGGAAGACACCGAGCCACAGGTCGTGGACCGTGTACGTCTCCTTCTCCTTTATGCCGACCATGCTGGAACCGGCGCCGACGTCCGCCAAGTCCGTGACCGCGACCTTGTGCTTCATCGTCCTCGGGAACTTGGGCAGCACGGTGTCGGCGAACAGCATCTTCAGCGTGCTGGCCGGGGGCAGCCGCCAGTGCGCGTTGTGGGAGGCGAGCACATCGCCGGACTCGGCGTCCGAGACGATCCACGAGCGGGCGGTGATGTCCTTGGGGATCACCGGCACCCCGTCGGAGAGGTTCACCTGCGTCCCGGCCAGGCCGAGCCGCTCACCGCCCACGCTCGACATCTTCGCCGGGGGAGTCACCGACGGCGTGGCACTCGGCTTCGGCTTGGGAGCCGCGAACGCCGGTACGGGCGCGATCAGCGCGGCGGACAACAGGGTGGCGGAGGTGACCAGCAAGGAGTGCTTGGCGGTCTTTTTCGAGGCGGGCACGATCGAGAACGTACATGTACTGGCCCGGGAAGTCGTACCGCCCTGCCCACCCCGGCCGAAGGACCCGGAGGACGGCGGCGATACTGGCCTTATGAAGCTCAGCCGCCCCGTCTCCTGGTTCCTGCTCGCCTTCGGGGTGTGGAGCTGGGTCATCTGGGTCACTTTCATCAAGAATCTGGTCAAGGACGGCAGCGGACTCGCGTTCGACGACGCGGGCACCCCGACCGCGTACTTCTGGGTGCATCTGGTGCTCGCGGTCGTCTCCTTCGTATTGGGGACGGTCGTCGGGGGCATCGGGTTGCGCGGACTGCGCGCTTTGCGCCAGACCTCATAACGCGCGACCCCCGAATAACGGGAGACCCGCCCGCAACGACGCGAGACCCACCCGCAACAACGGGAGACACCCCCGCATGGTCATCGTCTTTCTGCTCGCCGGGCTCGCGGCGCTCGCCGCTCTTGTCGGCCTGCACTGGTACGTCTGGCGCCGTCTGGTGCGCGACACGACAGCGGGCCCCGGTCTCGCCCGCCGGGCCGGCACGGTGGTGTTCGTCGCGCTGCCCGTCATGATGATCGCGGCCCTGGCCGCCGAGCGGGGCGGCGCGCCCTTCTGGCTCCAGCGCACCCTGGCCTGGCCGGGCTTCCTGTGGCTCGCCCTGTTCATCTATCTGGGGCTGGCCCTGATCGCGGGCGAGGCCGTACGGCCACTGCTGCGACGCTTCCTCGAGCGGCGCGGGCCGGACCGGGCTCTCGTACCGCCCCTGCAGCTCCGGAAGACGGAATCCGTACCGGCGGGGGCACCCGAGAGCCCGGAAGCCGCCAAGGGGGCCACGGGCACCCCCGAAGGTCAGGACACCCCCGACACCCCGGGCTCCTCTCCCCGTCTCCTCGCCGCGCCCTCCCGGCGTCTCTTCGTCTCCCGGGTGGTCGCCGGTTCGGCCGCCGCCGTGGCCGCCGGGACCGTCGGCTACGGCACGTACGGCGTACTGCGCGGCCCCCGCGTGAAGCGCGTCACCGTGCCGCTGGCCAAACTCCCGCGCGGCGCCCACGGGTTCAGGATCGCCGTCGTCAGCGACATCCACCTCGGGCCGGTCCTCGGCCGGGGCTTCGCGCAGAAGGTCGTCGACACGATCAACTCGACCCAGCCCGATCTGATCGCCGTCGTCGGTGACCTGGTCGACGGCAGCGTCAAGGACCTCGGCCCGGCCGCCGCCCCCCTCGCCCAACTCCGGGCGCGGCACGGGGCGTTCTTCGTGACCGGGAACCACGAGTACTTCTCCGGCGCGCAGCAGTGGGTCGAGGAGGTACGGCGGATCGGTCTGCGCCCGCTGGAGAACGCCCGCGTCGAACTGCCCGCCTTCGACCTCGCCGGAGTCAACGACATCGCCGGGGAGAGCGAGGGCCAGGGCCCCGACTTCACCAAGGCGCTCGGCGACCGGGACACCTCACGGGCGAGCGTGCTGCTGGCCCACCAGCCGGTGCAGATCCATGACGCCGTCGAGCACGGTGTCGACCTGCAGCTCTCCGGCCACACCCACGGCGGCCAGCTGTGGCCCGGCAACTTCGTCGCCGACCTCGCCAACCCCACCCTCGCGGGTCTGGAACGGTACGGCGACACACAGTTGTACGTCTCCCGGGGCGCCGGCGCCTGGGGCCCGCCCACGCGCGTGGGGGCGCCGTCGGACATCACCGTGGTGGAACTGGCATCCAGGCAGGCCTGATCGCAACCCCTGATCGCAACCCTGATCCCAACCTCTGATCACAACGAGTGAGGATCACGGATCGGTAAAGCTTCATGGTTGCCACACCATCAAGAAGGCGCAGACCCCGGTGGTCGCCGAGGTGCTGGAACTCGAGCACGGAAAAGTCTCCCTGATCTGCAGGACGCCGTACGGGCCGCACATCCAGGTGTCCATCGACCTCGACGTCACCGAGGGCAGCGCCACCGCTGTCATCACCTGCCGGCCCACCACCAGCTGGAAACGCCTTGACGGCGGGGCGAGTTGGGCGATTGCGGGCACCCTCGAGCGCCATGTGCGCGCAGCGCTGGGCGAGTTCTGAGTCCGGTCGGCCAACAAGACGTCGGTAAGGACTTCCCCATCTGCCCAGAAGTCCCTTCCCCCACACCAAACACCTGTGCTTAGGTGATCACCGCCACAGGGGGAGTCACCTGAGGCAGGGGGCCTGGGGAGGCACACCGATGCGCTCGGTACGCATGCGGATTCTCGCGGCGCTGCTCATTGTGACGGCAGCGGGCGCTATCGGCTGGCAGCTGATGCCGAAAGGATCCGACCACGGTAGGACGATCACCGTCGGCACCACCGACGCCGTGACCTCCCTCGACCCGGCCGGCGCCTACGACGCCGGCTCCTGGGCCCTGTTCAGCAACGTCTTCCAGACCCTGCTGACCTACCGTGCCGACGGCACGGACCCCGTCGAGGACGCGGCGAAGAGCTGTGACTTCGACGGCTCCGACCTGCGCACTTACGTCTGCGTCCTGCGCGACGACCTCGTCTTCCCGAGCGGCCGCAAGATGACCGCCGAGGACGTGAAGTTCTCCTTCGATCGCGTCAAGCGCATCAACTCCGACGTCGGCCCCGCGTCACTGCTCGGCACGCTCGCCTCGGTCGACGCCAAGGGCCTGACGGTCACCTTCCACCTCAACTCACCTGACGCCACCTTCCCGTTCGAGGTGGCCACCGGAGCCGGTGCGATCGTCGACCACGAGCGCTACCCCAAGAACGGCCTGCGCACCGACAACGGCGTCGACGGCACCGGACCGTACGACCTGAAGACGTATACCAACGAGAAGCAGGCGCTCCTCGAACCCAACGACCGCTACGAGGGCGCCCTGAAGACCACCGGCCGCCCCATCCGCCTGCGGTACTACGCCAATCCGCCGGCCCTCGACAAGGCGTGGAAGGCCAAGCAGATCGACGTCGCCACCCGTCAGCTGCCGCCCGCCGTCCTCGCCGCCCTCTCGCCCAGCGACCCCGGCCAGCGGGTCGTCGAGAGTGACAGCGCCGAGACCCGCAACCTCGTCCTCAACCTCCGCGCCAACTCCCCCCTCCACGACCCGCTCGTCCGCCGCGCCCTGGCCTGGCTGGTCAACCGGGAGGAACTCGCCGCCACGGTCTACAAGGGGACGGCCGAACCCCTCTACTCACTGATCCCGGCAGGCCTCACCGGCCACACCACCTCGTTCTTCGACGACTACCCCGAGCCCAATGTCACCCAGGCCCGTGACCTGCTCACCGAGGCCGGCGTGAAGCTCCCCGTCCGCTTCACCTACGGCTACGCCAAGGGGCGCGGCGTCGCCGCCGAGGAGGCGGCCCTGCTCAAGCAACAGCTGGAGAAGGGCGGCCTGTTCGACGTCACCGTCAAGGGCTACGAGTGGACCGACTACCAAAAGCGTTACGCGGCAGGGAAGTTGGACGCCTACGCCGTCGGCTGGGTCGCCGACTTCCCCGACCCGGACACCTTCACCAGCCCGCTGGTCGGCACCGGCAACAGCATGAAGAACGAGTACAGCAACAAGAAGGTGGACCGGCTGATCCTCGACAGCCGCCGCTACGCCGACCGCGACCGCGCCGCCCAGGACTTCCGCGCACTCCAGCAACTGATCGCCCAGGACGTGCCCATGATCCCGCTGTGGCAGCGCAAGGAGTACACGGTCAGCAGCGAGGACGTCAGCGGCGGCCAGTACCTCTCGGACGGCACCGGGGTCTTCCGCCTCTGGAGCCTCGACTGGATCTGACGCGGACCGGGTGACACGGACCGAGTGGACGCGGACCAGGTGACGCCGGGTGCGCGACCGTCTGACCGACTGGGGCACGGCGCCGACGGCCCGGCGCTCGCGGACGCCGTCCTGCTCGTCTCCAGACGGTATGGGCGCTGGTCACAGCACCCCTCCAGGAGCGCTCCGCTCACGGACAAACCGCCCGCTCGGGCAGGGTGACCGTCACCGCCAGCCCCTCACCCGGCGAAGTCCGCACACTCACCTCCCCGCCGTGCGCCAGCACGACCCCCTGCACGATCGCCAGCCCCAGCCCGCTCCCCGCCCCGCCCCCCGCCCGGAAGAACCGGTCGAACATCCGCGCCGCGTCCTCCCGCGCCAGCCCGGGCCCCAGGTCCGCGACACACAGCCGTACGACACCGTCCGCGCGCTCCACCCCGAGCCGCACCGGCACATCGGCGGCCGTATGCGTGCGGACGTTGCCCACCAGGTTGCCCAGCACCTGTCTGAGCCCCGACTCGTCGGCCCGCACCAGGATCGCCCCGTCGGCGTCCACACTGATCGGCCGGTCGGGCTCCTGGACCCGCAGATCCTCCGCCGCGTCCCGCGCGAGGCGGCTCAAGTCGACGTTCCTCAGCCGCAGTTCGGGCCGCTGGTCGAGGCGGGCCAGCGTCAGCAGCTCGTCCACCAGGCGCCCCATCCGGTCCGCCTCACCGTTCATCCGGTCCCACGCGCGCCGCCGTTCCCCCGGGTCGGTCAGCATGCCCTTGTCGTACAGCTGGAGGTAGCCGCGGATCGCGGACAGCGGGGTGCGCAGTTCGTGCGAGGCGTCGGCGACGAAGCGGCGCAGCTGGGCCGCGCTGCGCTCGCGGGTGCGGTACGCCGACTCGACCTGGTGGAGCATGGTGTTGAGGGCGACCCGCAGCTGTTCGACCTCCAGGGTGGCATCGCGGCTGGACGGAACCCGCCGGGTGAGATCGCCCTCGGCGATGGCCGTCGACGTCTCGACCATGTCCTCCAGGGGCGCCATCCGGCGGCTCACGCTGAACATCGTGAGCACGGCGAGCAGCGCGAGCAGCAGCGTCCCGACGGCGAGATCGAGCTTCAGTGCCTTGCCGAGGACGTGGTGCAGGGCGTCCGTCGAGGAGGCCAGGAGCACGGTCGTACCGTCGGCGAGGCGGGCGGCCGTGACGCGGTACGGGGCGTCCCGTACCCGGATGTCGTGGGGTTCGTCGTCGCCGGCGAGGGCGGCCGGGTCGGAGACGGCGGCGGCGAGGGCGAGCTGGTCGGCGGTGGCCTCGAACCCGGCGACGGGCATGGCCCGCCCCTTCTCGCCGAGGACCACGAAGATGCCGTCGGACACCAGGGAGTCGGCGTTCGAGGCGGCGGCGTTGGAGGCGGCGGGGCCCGAGGAGTCGGAGCCCTGCGAGCCGGGGCCCTGGGAGTTGGGGTCGGAGGCGTGCCGGTACCGGTCGGTGAGGGCGGCGAACGCGGTCAGCGAGTCGATCTGGTCCAGCGTGACCCGGGAGCCGCCGATCGAGTCCCGGGTGCCCATCAGCTGGGTGTCGACGCTGTCCAGCAGATAGAGCCGCATGCCCATCACACTCACGCCGGTCGCCACGATGATGCCGAGGGCGAGCAGCGCCACGTTGGCGAGCGTCAGCTTGACGCGCAGGGAGTGGATCCCGCGCTCGCACCGGAAGGTACGACACCAGCTGGCTCGGAACCCCTGCCCCCACCCCACTCCGAGCCCGAAGAGACGCATACGACTCACGCGACCCAGGCCACTCACGCGAGTCCGTATCCGACACCGCGCCGGGTGGTGATCAACGGCGGCCCGAGCGCGTCGAGTTTGCGCCGCAGATAGCTGATGTACGTCTCGACGACGGTCGATTCGGGAGGCGTGTGCTCGTACTGCCAGACGTGCCGCAGGAGTTGCTCCTTGGGCACGATCCGGCCGCCGTTGCGCACCAGGAACCGCAGCAACGCGTACTCCGTGGGCGTCAGCTCGACCGTGCCGCCCGCACGGTGCACGCTGTACGTCGACTCGTCCAGCTCCAGGTCGCCGTAGCGCAGCAGAGGCCGCTGCGGCAGCACGTCGACGGACCGGGTCCGGCGCAGGACGGCGGTGATCCGGGCGACCACCTCGTCGATGTTGAACGGCTTGGTGATGTAGTCGTCGCCGAACCCCAGGGCGCCGACGATCTCACCCGGCGCATCCCGCGCGGTCAGGAAGACGAGCGCCAACTCGGGCCTGCGCTCGCGCAGTTCACGCCCGAGGGCCCGGCCGTCGCCGTCCGGGAGCATGATGTCGAGCAGCGCGACGTCGGGGCGGGTGCGCCCGGCGAGCGTGAGCGCCTCGCGGACGGTGCCCGCGACCATCACCTCGAAGCGGTGGTAGCGCAGAGCGATGGCGAGCACGTCCGCGATGCTCGGCTCGTCCTCCACCACCAGCACGGTGCCGACACCCGTACCCGTGCCCGCACTTGTGCCTGTGCCCACACCCGTGTCCGTCCCTGCGCCCGGAACCGTCATGTCCCCAGTATCGGCGGGGCCACCGGCGGCCGGACCCGGTTCGAGCTTTGGAGTTCCTTGAGAGTCATGGCGGGCCGGTGTCCACGCACGCGCGTGGCCGCCAATCCTGTTGCCCAGGACCTGGGGGACCGACCGAACCAACCAACCTGACGAACAAGGGGTGTTGAGCGTGGCGGCATTGGCGCGGTGGTGCTATCGGCACCGGCTGGTGGTCCTGTTGCTATGGGTGGGGGCCGTGTTCGGACTGGGCTTCGCGGGCTCCGCCGCAGGCACGGACTACGCGGATACCTTCTCCCTCCCGAACACGGACTCCACGCGGGCGTACGACCTGATGGAGAAGGCCTTCCCGCAGTCGGCGGGCGACACGGACACGGTCGTGTGGAAGGTCGACGACGGAACGGTACGGGACGATTCGGTACGGTCCCGGATCGAGCCGAAGCTGGCGGAGATAGCGAAGATGCCGGGGGTCGGCGAGGTCACCAGCCCGTACGCCTCCGGGGGCGCGGCCCAGATCAGCGAGAACGGGCGCATCGCCTACGCCCAGATCACCTTCACCGAGCAGGCGAACGGGGTGCCCAAGGCGACGGTCGAGGACGTCGTCGACACCGCCCAGGCCGCCGAACGCGACGGACTCCAGGTCGAGTTGGGCGGCCAGGCGATCACCAGGACACAGGAGCCGCCCACCGGCATCGCTGAGATGGTGGGCATCCTGGCCGCGGCCGTCGTCCTGTTCCTCGCCTTCGGCTCCCTCTTCGCGATGCTGCTGCCGCTCGTCGTCGCCATCGCCGCCCTCGGCACCGGCCTGATGGCCACCGCACTCCTCAGCCATGTCACCGCCGTCCCCGAAGTCGCCCCGCTGCTGGGCTCGTTGATCGGCCTGGGCGTCGGCATCGACTACGCGCTGTTCATCGTCACCCGGCACCGCCGGGGCATCCTGCGCGGTCTGAAGCCGGAGGAGGCGGCGGTGACGGCGCTCAACACCTCGGGCCGGGCAGTCCTGTTCGCGGGCGGCACGGTGTGCATCGCGCTCGCCGGCATGCTGGTGATGAACATGCGCTTCCTGGACGGCGTGGTCATCGCGACCTCCCTCACGGTCGTCCTCAGTGTCCTCGCCGCGACGACCCTCCTCCCAGCACTCCTCGGCCTCCTCGGCATACGCGTCCTGAGCCGTCGCCAGCGCCGCAAGCTGGCCGCGACGGGACCGGAACCAGCCGAGGCGAGCGGGCTCGCGGCGCGCTGGTCCTCGTACGTCGAAAGGCGTCCGCGCTCGACGGCGGCGATGGCTCTGGTGGCGATGCTGATCCTGGCGTTCCCGGTCCTGTCCATCCGTCTCGGCGCGACCGACCAGGGCAATCACAAGGAGTCGACGACCACCCGCCAGGCGTACGACCTGCTCGCGGAGGGCTTCGGCCCCGGCTTCAACGGCCCGCTCCAGGTGGTGGTCGCCAAGGGTGACGCGAACGCGCTCGTCTCGACGATCCGTACGACCGAGGGCGTCGCGCAGGCAGGGGCGGCACCCCCGTCCCAGGGGATCACGGTCATCCAGGTCGTCCCGACGACATCACCCCAGTCGGAACAGACGGACCAGCTGATCGACCGCCTGCGCGACGAGGTCATCCCGGCCTCCGGGGCCGAAGCCCACGTCGGCGGGGTGACGGCGATCTTCAAGGACTTCGCGGCGGTGACGGGCGACCGCCTGCCCTACTTCGTGGCGGCGATCATCTCGCTGGGCTTCCTGCTGCTGATGGTGGCGTTCCGCTCGCTGGTGGTCCCCCTGACCGCCGCGCTGATGAACCTGATCGCGGCGGCGGCCTCCTTCGGCGTACTGGTCGCGATCTTCCAGTGGGGCTGGGGCACGGAACTGCTCGGCATCGGCAAGGAGGGCCCGATCACGGCGTTCCTCCCGGTCATCATGCTGTCCCTCCTCTTCGGCCTTTCCATGGACTACCAGGTGTTCCTGGTGAGCCGGATGCACGAGGAATGGGTCCACACGAAGGACAACGCGCGCGCGGTCCGCGTCGGCCTCGCGGAGACCAGCCGGGTCATCAACTGCGCGGCCCTGATCATGATCTGCGTCTTCTCGGCCTTCGTCCTGAGCGGCGACATGGAGGGCGCGATGGCGGGCATCGGCCTCGCGGCGGCGGTGGCGCTGGACGCGTTCATCCTCCGTACGGCCCTGGTGCCGGCCGCGATGCACCTGCTCGGCAACTCCAACTGGTGGCTGCCGGCCCGCCTGGAGAAGCGCCTGCCGCATCTGGCGGTGGAACCGAAGGAGGAGCCCGAGACGGCGGAACCCGCCCGGCCGGCGGCCAACGCCTCGGTGATCCACGGTTACGTCCGCGACGCGGAGGGAGCACCGGTCGAGGACGCATCGGTGGCCCTCCTCGCCAAGGGCGGACGCCAACTGGACCGGGTCACCTCCCTGGCGGACGGCTCGTACATCCTCGCCGTCCCGGCCCCGGGCGCCTACCTGCTGGCGGCGACAGCGGCCTCGTACGGCGCACGGGCACGACAGGTGACGGTGGGAGACGGCCCGCTGGTGTACGACGTGGAGCTGACGGAAGCGTCGGATGAGGCGGCGGACGCGGTGAACTGACGTCACCTGCCGCCTACTTGACCTGTTCGCCCTTCCCGGGTTCCTCGGGAAGGGCGTTGGTCATTCCGGGAAGGAAGTCGGTGAACAGGTCGTGGACCTCGCGGACCAGCGGGCGCAGCACCCGGAAACGGGCCAGGGACACTCCTCGCGAGGTCAGCCGGGCGCCGCGCCCGGCGAGCCGGTAGGTGCGCTCACGGCCCTCCGAACGGTCGTAGATCCAGTACATGACCAGGCCCATCATGGACAGCCACATCAACTCGGGCAGAACGTCCCGGAGTTCCTCGGGCACCTTCGCCTTCGACCCGGCGAGCACTTCCCGGTGTACGTCGATGGCCTGCGTGCGCGCGTGTTCCGACTCGGCGGAGAAGGGGCTGAGCGGGCTGTTCGGGTCGGCGGCGGTCTTGAAGAACTGCACGGCGAACTCGTGGTAGGGGGCGGCCACATCGAGCCACGCCCGGTGCACCCCGGCCAGCCGGGCCTCCAACTCCGTCTCCCGGTCCAGGACTTCGCGCGCGGCCACTTGGTACTCGCGGGCGAGCTGGTCGTAGAAGCCCTGGATCAGGTGCTCCTTGCCGGCGAAGTAGTAGTACGCGTTGCCGACGGAGACCCCGGCCTCCTGCGCGATGGCCCGCATGGTCGTCTTCTCGTACCCACGCTCCTTGAACAACCGCATGGCCGTCTCCAGGATCAGCGCACGGGTCTGCTCACTCTTGGCGGGAGTACGCGAGGAGGACGCGGAGGATCGTGACGACTCGGCTGACGCGGCTGACTCGGGCGGCTCGGGGCTGTCTTTCGCTGCTGACACGGAAGGAGCCTAACCAGTGGAACAGGCGCCGCTGTCACAGCCGGGCTGGGTCCCGGGCGGCGTGTGGAACCACCCGAAGCGCGGATCGTACGACCACCCGTCCGGCCGCCGGTACACGGGACGCCCACCCCTCTCGGTACCCCACTGACTCCCGCGCCACTTGGCGGCGGCGAGCACGGCACCCTTGGCGAGCCGGGCCCCGGCCGGGGTGGCGAACCGATGGGCGAGCGGCCGGTACTCACGCAATGCCCACAGCACGACGACCCAGGCACCGGTGCCGCGATAGACCTGCCCGGAGTCCCCGACGACGGTGATGTCGTCGAGGGTGGCGGCGTGATCGAGGCCGGGGAAGAGCCCCCGCGCCTGCTCCGACCCCGCCGGCACCAGCTCGAGCGGCACCAGTTGAGGCTGCCGTACGAGCCAGCCGCGCACGAAGGTGCACAGCGAGCATTCGGCGTCGTACAGGACGGTGAGCCGGCGGACCGGGACGCCCCCCGTGGCATCCCGGTCCGCTCGGGCGGTGGTGTCCCCCGACCCCACCGCGTTCATGTGGCTCATCGTGCTCACGCCCCGGCAGCGGGGGCGACCCAGCCCTGCGGTGCGACGGGCGGCACCTGCTCCCGCTCCATGACACCCCGCCGCCGGATCCTGCTGAGGACGAACACGTTGGCGAGGTGCATGACACCGAGCACCAGCAGCACGACCCCGAGCTTGGTGGAGAGCGCCTCGAACACCTCCCGGGTGCTGCCGATGTCCCCGTCCCCGCTCAGATAGAGGGCGACGAACCCGAGGTTGACGAGATAGAAGCCGACGACGAGCAGATGGTTGACGGCATCGGCGAGCTTCTCGTTCCCACGCAGCACATCGGCGAGAAAGACCCGCCCGTTGCTACTGAGGGTGCGGGCCACCCAGACGGTCAACGCGACGCTGACCAGCAGGTAGATGACGTATGCGACGACTGTGAGGTCCATGTTCTTCGTCCTTGTCCCCGTGTCCCTTGAGCGATCTGAACGACTTGAACGCGTTCAAAAGCGCTTACGGGGATGACTGTAGACCTGTTTTTGAACGCGTTCAAGTAGTAACCGGGCTGGGCTGCGCCTGCTTGAGCGGACCCTCCTGGAACAGGCCCCGGCCGACCTGGATGTCCTACGGCAGATGAGCGTGAAGCTGGACGCCCGTAACCGCCCCGAACCGGACGTCAACGTCGTACCGGAAACCGCGAACACAGGCCCGCACCAGACCTGGTACGAGCGGGAGGACATGCTCCTGGCCGTCGAGGTCGTCGCCGCCGACACACTGGAACGCGACCGCGAGGTCAAGCCCCGCAAGTACGCGGCAGCCGGAGTGCCGCACTTCTGGCGGGTCGAGGAGGACGGCGAGCAGGGCCTGATTGCGTACGTCTACGAGCGCGACCCGGCCACGAAGAGGTACGTGATCACCGGCATCTTCCGGGACAGCCTCAAGGTCACCGCGCCCTTCGGGATCGACATCGACCTGACGGCGATCAACCGTCGCCCGGGTTCATGACCGAGCCAGCTCCGGCCGCTTCCTGTAGTCCGTGAACCCGATGACGTTCCCCCACGGATCGGCGATCTCGACGGTCCAGCCCGTGGCGACGGAGAGCGGGGCGTCGAGCGGGGTGATACCGGCCGCCGACATGGCGCGGAACGCGGCCTTGGCGTCCGGCACCTCCAGCCAGATCCGGGGCGAGGCCCACGGGGGCGACCGGTGCCCGAGCGCCTCCTCGACACGCAGCAGCAGGCCGGGGGTCTCCGCGCCGACCTTCAGTACGGCGATCCCGGCCTCGTCGAGCCGAGCGTTGACACCGAACCCGGCCCGCTCGTAGAAGTCGACCGCCTCCCCGAGATCCCCGACAGGCAGCAGCACGTTGTCGAACCCGAGCAGTTCGTACGACTCGTCATCTGACATGGCGTCAGGGTAAGGGGATGGTCGACGGAATCCGGGGAGGCGTGTGAGGCGAACGGGGGGCGGTGAACAGGGCTGCCGATCAGGGAGTCCGCGTCGGCTGCCCGGCTTCCAGGATCTCCGCGACATCAAGGCTGACCTTGGCACCGATCGACTCGGGGAGGGTGACGATCTCGCCGGGGGCGTGGATGCGGTGGGTGGTGTAGTCGTTCTCGGCGGGGTCAGTGAGGACGTGGAGGCGCTGGTGTTTGCGGTCGACGATCACGTAGACGGGGATCCTGGCTTCGGCGTATGCGGAGACCTTGGTCTGCAGGTCGGTCTTCCAGTTGCTGGAGGTGACTTCCAGGACGAGGCGGAAGACCGCGGGGTCGTAACTGTTGTTCGCGATGAGGTATTCGTCGATGTCCGATTCGACGACGCACAGGTCAGGGATCGCGTAGTCCTCGGGGCCGCTCGGCAGCCAGACTCCCACGCCTTGGTGGATTTCGGTCTCGAGGTCGTCGAGGCCGGCGGCCGTGAGTGGACCCGTCACCTTCTTCAGGGCCCTTGAATGTGCGACGTCCGGGGATGGCGTCACGAGGATCTGGCCTCCGATGATCTCGACGCGGCGACCCGGAAGACGCTCCATGATGCGATCTGCTTCCGCGATCAGCGGCTGCTCGCCGTGCCCCCGCTCGACAGGTGCTGCGGACATCACGTGCCTCCTGTGGGCTGGTGTCGAGGCCATCATCGTAGGCCGGGAGGAACAGGCGTGTCCCCTTCACACCACCTCACCCGATCGTGTACCCGGCACGCCCGGGGACCCCGTTCCCAGCGGAAACGGGGCCCCGACGACGTACTCGAACCACCTCGACCGATCCGGTCAGCCGACGGCGATGCGGTTCTTCCAGTAGTCCCTCGCGGGGAGGACCTCCCGCCCGGAGCCCGCTACCACCGTTGCCTTGCCGCCGGCGTAGAAGCGGACCGAGCCGTCCGCGCGGATGGCCCAGAGGTCGGGGATGCCGTCGCCGTTGACGTCCGGGGTGCCGAGCACGTGGAGCATGCTGGCGTTGTCCCAGCCTGCGGGGGCGTATTCGGTGTCGGTGCCGCCGGAAGAGCCGCCACCGCTGGCCAGCGAGGTCATGTCGACTCCGCCGCCGCTCGCGGCGATGCCTGTGCGGAGTCGCAACTTGGCGCTGGCGTCCTCCCGGAAGACGATGTCCGTCACACCGTCGCCGGTGACGTCCTGGATGGTGACGAGGTCACGGCCGGTCCAGCCGGAGGGCCAGAGCTGGGTGGCCTGGTCGATGGTCGCCCCGTGGTAGCCGGTGAAGACCCACAGCGCGTCGCCGACGGTGGCGAAGAAGTCGGTCCGGCCGTCTCCGGTGGCATCGCCCGCGGACATGATCTGGGTGAGCGTCGAGGGGGCGGGTGCACCGTCGGGCAGCAGGATCTCGACGCGCTTGTCGTAGTTGACGGCGCCGTATCCGTCCCCGGGATAGACCCACAGCCGCTGGCCCAGGCGGACGACGAGGTCCTGGAGGCCGTCGCCCCCGTAGATGTCACCGTTGTGCGTGATCAGCGCGCCCTTGAAGTGCTCCTTCGGCGGAGAGGCGTAGAGCGGTTTGCCGTCGTCGCCGTTGGGGTCCCGCTCCGGGTTTGCCCGGTAGGCGCCCGGCATCGAGTACTCGTTGAGGTCGCCGGTCTCCTTGGTCAGGTCCTTGACGTCGGTCCGGGAGGAGTAGAGGCCCAGGTTGCCGGCCGCGGTGACGACCATCATGTCGGCGAGTTTGTCGCCGGTGAAGTCGCCGGGTGAGTCGGCCTGGTCGCGTGGGGTGACGTAGAAGAAGTACTTGGTCGGCTGCGAGACGTTGCCTGCCTGGTCGATGACGCGGACGTACAGCACGTTCGGGCCGGCGGACGGGGGTTTGGCGTCTCGGATGCCCACGCTGACGAGTACGTCGGTGTTGACCGTCCGGTCCATACCGAAGGCGTAGTTGGGGGAGTTGAAGCCCCACTCGTAGCGCACCACGTCCTTGTCGAGGGCGCGCGCGACGAAGATCCCGGGTGTGCCGAACTTCTTCTTGCTCCAGTTCGCGTCCTCGCCGTCGTGGCCGAGGCCGTTGTCCTTGCGGTCGGCGTTCGGGAAGTCGTCGGAGCTGACCCGCGGAGGCTTGGGCGCCGACAGGTCGAGCACGAACCGGCACGGTGTCTTGAGGGGTGAGAAGACGGAGGAGCTTCCGGCGTCGTCGAAGGCCCGTACCCGCCAGGAGTAGAGGCCACCGTTGATCAGCTTGCTGGTGGCGAACGCGTTGGTGGTGACCAGCGCCGAGCCCCTGTCTCGGCCGACGGGGACTGTGCCCGTAGTACCCAGCAGGTCCCCGGTGTCCTTCCACTTCCCGTGCTGCCAGAGGTCGAAGTCCAGGAAGTCGAGGTTGCTGTCCGGGTCGGACGCGTGGGCGCTGAAGGTGATGCCCCCGGCGCCAATCCGGACGTAGGGCGCGGTGGTGGTGCACTTGGCGTCGGGGCCGAGGTCGAGGGAGTCGGGTGCGGTGGGCCTGCGGTTGTACTCCACGTCCAGGTAGGGCGGGAAGTCGCCGGTGGCCTGGAACTTCTTCCACGCGTACTGGGAGTCCTCGTCGCTCGCCCGCATGCCGAAGGTGATCGAGGCGGCGCCCTCGTCGGCCCGCTTCTGCGCGGCGGCGCGCAGATCGAACGACTCGTAGGCGTCACGGCAGCCGGAGTTGTAGCCGTGGGCGAAGCCCTTGACCGCGTACTTGTTGCCGTCGTGCAGCCTCGGCGCGTTCTTCCAGTTGGTGTGCGCGTCGACCGGTCCGGTGAGGTGCACGCTCATCGAGCGGGCGCTGCAGGACCAGGAGTACGTCTCCAGCATGTACAGCTTCGCGCTCTTGATCTTCGTGCCCTTGAGGGCCTTGTCGAACTCGATGTTGAAGTACGAGCGTGAGGTGCCCCAGGTGTCCGACTCGAAGCCGACGCGCGCCTCGTGCGTACCACCCTTGTTGAAGCCCTTGCCGTTGTAGAAGGTCGCGTTGGGGTGGCGGCTGTAGGCCGTGGTCCAGGTCTGGACCTTCTTTTTCACCGAGGGGTCGACGAAGACCGGGTAGATGGTGGCCGGGTCGGCGAGGAAGCCCTGGTCGGGAGTGAGCAGCCAATTGGACCCGGCCAGACCGGACTTGACGATCTCGCCGCGCGTGTCGGGGGATGGCCCGTCGAGGGAGGGCAGACTGAGGGTGGCGGCCGAACCGGTCTGTGAGGGTGCGGGCGTCGGCTCGGGGGGTGCGGACGGCGGCGGGGACGCGGACACGGTCGGCGCGGGGCCGTCGGAGGCGGACGGCAGGTCCTCCGGCTCCGTGTCGACCTGCTCGTCCGTCTCGATCGGCTCGTCGTCGGCCGGGCTGGTGCTGTCGCTGGGCGTGGGGTCGGGTACGGGTATGTCGGTGGGTACCGGTGACTCGGGCTCGGTGGGCTGCGCGCTGGCTCCCACTCCGCCGTCCGTCACCGCAGGGACGCCGCTGCTGTCCCACATCAGTGGGGTGGGCGACGTGGCTACTTCATCGCCGTACGCCGTCTCGGCGGACAGGATGCCGGTCACCGGGTTGAGCCGGAAGTTCAGTTCGGGTGCGGAGATGCCGTACGTGAGCTGCTGGACGTGGGGATCGGCGGCGGCCTGCCGGTTCTTGAGAACCACGAGCTGGGCGAAGCCGTCGTCGTCGGCGGTGAGGACGAGGTCGGCGCCGGGGAAGATCTCCGGGTACAGCGCGCGGGAGCCGTCGATGATCGGGGCGGGTACCGGGCCGGGCCAGGTGAGTTGGATGTCGTAGCCGTCAACAGTGAGGGTGACGAGGGGAGTTGGCGTCGTATCTGCGGCCAGGGCCGCGCCGGCGACGGTGCCCTTGAGGAGGGAGACACGGCGGACGGCGGTGGCGCGGGAGGCGCGCTCGACGGACGCGGTGGACGCCGTGGACGCGGAGGATCCGCTGGAGCGGGACGACTCGCTCGAACCGGCCGAGAACACGATCCGCGTGTTGGTGGCGGCGGGTTCCCAGCCCGCGCTGGTCCGGCGCAGGTCGTAGTCGATGTCCTTCCACTCGCCGCCCACCTTGGCCCGGATCGGCATCGCGTACAGCTTCTTCTCCATGCCACCGCCGGGCCGCGCCCAGGTGGTGGAACGGGCGGTCCGCTCCGCGGTGACCTCGACGGGCTTCCCCGTCTTCGCGGCACGCGCGACGGCGACCGCCTCGGTGACCGGCTGAGCGCGTCGACTCTCGGCGGCGCCGTCGCCGGAACTCGGCCCCGAGTCAGCGTCGTCCAGGCCAAGGCTGACGAAGACGATGCCCGTCGCGGCGAGAGCCGCGGTAAGTACGGCGGCGGTGGTCCGGCTTCCGGGCATGCGAGACCGGTTGCGCGTGGTGCGCGTCATCGGGCGAGTTCCCCTTCCCCCCTTGGAACCGGGCGCGCGACAAGGCGTGACCGGGCTCGCCGATGATGGCTCAAGAGTCGGCTGTCGTCACGCTTCGCGCATGCGGGCGGCGATTGAGCGGACGGGGCACCGTGTGCGTATGAGGGAGTGGCTCGCCCACCGAGCACTGTCCCGTGAAGTGACTCCCAGGACACCAAATTGCCGTAAAACGGCTCCAATTCCCCTGATCTGCGTGGCATTTATAAGGGGAAGTTAAGAATCATGTGGTAAATCGCAAAGAGGTGGCAGCTTCCGTTACCTCGGATAGGTCGGGCTCCGCCTGTCACCAACCGCTACAAGATGTTACGTACCGTGTCGATCATCACATCCGCACAGGTGATCTAGCGAAACGCCACAGATCCATCACAGAATCTCCGGCATCTGCTAAGCCTCACGTGTGGTCCGATCCTGGTCCCGCACCAAGCGGTCCGGGGGGACCTCACCGTGTTCGGTCGCTTTTCGCATGCCCGCAGTCGTCGTATGTCGCGTCTGCGTACGGCTGTTGTGCCCACTGTCGGCGCGGCCCTGCTGGTAGGTCTCCTGCCCGTGCAGGCGTTCGCGGTACCGCCCGACCCCGCCGCGGCCGAACAGGGCCGCGAGGACACCCTCAAGCTCGAGACGCTCGATCCGGAAGTGCCCATCCCGGGCCAGATCGAAGAGAAGAACGTGGAGAGCCTCAAGGCTGTGGTGCCCCCCAACCGGGTGCAGCCCCCGCCGAACACGACCACGACGCCGGTGGGCACCGGAAGCGTCAACTTCGGCTCCACCGCGAGCGCGACAACGGCCGCCGTCCGCACCGGCGCCACCGCCCAGCAGGTGGCGGACCCGAAACCGGCCGGCACCCTTCCCGTCAGCCTCGGTCAGGCTCCCGACCGGGCTGCCCCCACGGGCACCTGGGACGTCAGGGTCTACGGCCGTACCGATGCGGTCGCGCAGGGCGTGGACGGCGCGGTCGTGGGTCTCCAGGCCCCGGCGACCGGAGCTGTCCCGATCTCGGTCAAGGTCGACTACGCGAAGTTCAAGAGCGTCTACGGAGCCGACTGGGCGTCCCGTCTCACGTTCGTGCAGTTCCCCGAGTGCTACCTCGACACCCCCCTGGTCGAGGCGTGCCAGCAGTACGTGGAACTGGAGACCACGAACGACACGACGACCCAGTCGGTGACGGCGGTCGTCGACCCGGCGGCCGACGGGACGGTCACCCCGGCCTCGGCGACATCGGAATCCACTTCTGACGGCCCGTCAATAGCCCGGGTTTCCTACCGCAGTTCGCCCGCCACCGCTGGGACCGCTGTAGCGGCCTCCGGCGACCGCGCCGCCGTGGGCATGCTCGACTCCGGCCAGGGCAACGGCGGTTCGTTCAAAGCGACCCCTCTAACGTCCGGCGGCAAATGGGCGGCCGGCGGTTCCTCGGGCGCCTTCACCTGGTCCTACCCGCTGACCGTCCCGGCGGCGCCCGCGGGCCCGGCCCCGAACATCTCCCTCGGGTACAACTCGCAGACGGTGGACGGCCGTACGGCGGTCTCCTCGCCCCAGGTGTCCTGGATCGGCGAGGGCTGGGACTACGACCCCGGACACATCGAGCGCCGGTACCGAAGCTGCCAGGACGACCGCAAGACGCTCAAGTCCGGCACCCCCAACAACAAGGCCGCGAAGGACAAGACGTCCGACCTGTGCTGGGTGTCGTACAACGCGGTGATGTCGCTCGCGGGCAAGACCACCGAACTCGTACGGGACGCGCCCGCCGGCAGCAAGCCGGAGACCGACACCGAGATCTACCGTCCCGAGCAGGACGACGGCACCCGGGTCGAGCACCGCGTCACGTCCGGCACGAACAGGGACGACAACGGCGAGTACTGGATCGTCACCACCGCCGACGGCACCAAGTACTACTACGGCCTCAACAAGGTGGGCGGCGGTCACGCCGACACCGACTCCGTCTCCACCGTCCCCGTCTTCGGCAACCACCCGGGCGAACCCTGCAACGACACCTCCTTCGCCAACTCCCGCTGCGGCACGGGCAAGCAGCAGGCATGGCGCTGGGGCTTGGACAAGGTCGTCGACGTACACGGCAACGCCCTCGTCATCAGCTGGAAGCAGGAGAAGAACCACTACGCCGTGAAGAAGAAGTTCACGGCGCCGGAGCAGTACGACCGCTTCGCCTACCCGACGACCATCGAGTACGGCATGCGAGCGGACCTGACGAAGCCGTCGGCGACGGTCGAGTTCGGCACCGAACAGCGTTGCCTGGAGTCGGTGACGGCGTGTGCGGACACCAACTTCGCCAAGACCGACGACCCGGGCGCGTACCAGCTCTGGTGGGACACGCCCGGCAACCTCAACTGCAAGTCCACGTCGAAGTTGTGCCCCGCCTTCCCGTCCTTCTGGACGCAGATGCGCCTGGACACGATCACGACGAAGGGGGCCCGGGCCGGCCGGACAGGCCTGGGCAACGTCGACAGGTACACCCTCAACCAGTCCTTCCCGAAGGACTGGTACGACACGGCCCCCAGCCTCTGGCTGAACTCGATCACTCGCGTCGGCTTCGCCCCCGGGGACAGCACCGGCACCGTCCAGAGTACGGACGGCGTCAGCTTCACCGAGTACAAAGTGGGTTCGAAATCCCCGCTGAGGGTGCGCCTGAGCGATAAACAGCTCCCGAACCTGGTCCGCACCGGTCCAAGTGACCAGCGCCCCGGCTTCACCCGCCCCCGCATCGGCACGGTGTCCACCGAGAGCGGCGGCGACGTCGAGGTCGAGTACACGGGCGGCTGCGCCAGCGCACCGGCCACGGACAACGGCCGTAACAACGGCACCTGTTACCCGGTCCGCTGGTCCCCGGACGGCGACGACGAGACCCCCGCGAAGGAGTGGTTCAACAAGTACGTCGTCGCCTCCGTCACGGAGCGGGACAAGGTCACCTCGCACGGCCAGGACATCCACACCGAGTACACGTACACGGGCCCGGCCTGGTCCAAGAGCGACGACGAGTTCACCCGCCCGTCCCTGCGCACGTTCAGCGACTGGCGCGGCTACCGCGAGGTGGCGGTGACGAAGGGCGGCCCCAACACCAGCAAGATCGGAATCCTGCCGGCCCAGTCGTACTCCAAGACCCGCTACTTCTTGGGCGTCGGAGGCCAGGTCAAGGACTCGGAGGACGAGTACACGCTCCTCGCGAACGACGATCCGCAGTACGCGGGCATGACGGCGGAGACGATCACCTACCTCGACTCCGGCGAAAAGGTCCAGAAGCGCACCCTGAACTTCCCCTGGTCGCAGCAGACCGCGTCCCGCCCGAGGGAGGCCGAGGACGGCTCGGACCTGGACCCGCTCCTGGCCCACCGCAGCGGAGTCAGACGTACGGACGAGATCCAGACCGTCGACAAGAGCTGGCAGGCCGTCCGCACACTGACATCGGTCGACGACACGTACGGCCTGCCGATCCAGGTGGAGACGGCGGTGGTCAAGCCGAACGGCACCGCCGAGACCCTCTCCGACCAGACGTGCACGGTGACGACGTACGTCCACAACCCCGTCATATGGCTGATCGGTCTGCCCAAGTCGCAGCGCAGCACGGGTACTTCGTGCGCGGGGTACGCGGCGGCCGACCCGGCGACCAAGCTCATCAAGTCGGTGACCAACAGCTACGACGGAAGCACAGCCGGTATCGAGATCCCGTCGAGGGGCCTGGTCACGACAGTCACCGGCATTGACGGCACCGGAACCTCGGACGTGGTAGCCGCGAGGACGACGTACGACCCGCTGGGCCGCATCCGTACGGTCACGAAGCCGGCGGCGGGCACGACGACGACGGAGTACACGCCCGGTGACGAGGGCGGCCCCGTCACCTCCGTGAAGACGACCAACGCCAAGAGCCACGCCGTCACCACGACCTTCGACCCGGGCCGGAGCCTGGCGCTGACGGTCACCGACGCCAACAACCGCGTCACGCGCAACGAGTACGACGCCCTCGGCCGCCTGGTGAAGGGCTGGTCCCCGTCCCGTTCGGCGGGCGGCAAGGCGGACGTGGTGATCGACTATGAGCAGGCGATCGCCACGGGCAAGGTGACCCGCCCCGCCGCCGTCACCACCAGCACACTCAGGGACGACGGCACCTACAGCAAGCAAGTCACCCTCTACGACGGCCTGTTGCGTCAGGTGCAGACCCAGTCGGAGGCGCACGGCCCCGGCCGCATCGTCACCGACACGACATACGACGACCACGGCCTGGTGGACGAGCAGAAGGGCGCCTATCTGGCACAGGGCGAGCCGGCCACCGAGCTCTTCCTGCCCAGGTCCGAGACCCTGATCCCGAGCAAGGTCAAGTTCCGCTACGACGGACTGGAACGCCCCTACAACGAGTTGACGTTCCACGCGGGCCAGTACAAGTACACGACGTCCACGAGCTACGGCGACACGAGCACCTATGTGGACCCGGCCGGCGCGACCACCCCCCGGACGCGCACCGAAACCGATGCCCTCGGCCGCGTCACGTCGATCCGCCACTACAAGGACGCGGCCGGCCCGGAGGCGGGCCGCACGACGACGTACACCTACGACGCCCGCGGCTACCGCACCGAGGTCAAGGACCCGGCGGGCAACCTCTGGACGTACGTGTACGACGCGCGTGGCCGGGTGAAGTCGACCACCGACCCGGACGTCGGCAGGACGGACACCTGGTTCGACGACGCGGACCGCCCGAACAAGGTGACGGACGCGGAGAACCGGACGACGTTCACGGAGTACGACGTCCTCGGCCGTGTCACCTACGTCCGAGAGGGCTCGGCGACCGCCGCGCCGGTGAAGTCGTTCACGTACGACAGCCTGCCCGGCGCGCTGGGCCAGCCGGTCGCGTCGGTCCGGAACACGCCGCAGGGCGACTACACCAACCGCGTCACGGGCTATGACACGGAGTACCGCCCCACGGGCACCGAGACGGTGATCCCGGCGGCGGGCCCGGCGACCGCGGGCCTCTCCGGCACCTACGCCTACGGATACACGTACACCCCGACCGGAAAGCCCCTGTCGGTCACGCTGCCGGCGGTCGGCGGCCTGCCGAAGGAAAAGGTCGTCACCCGGTACAACAGCGATGGTCTCCCGGAATCGACCTCAGGCCAGACCTGGTACACGGCGGACGTCACCTACTCCCCGTACGGCGAGCCCCTGCGCACGGTGTCCGGTTCGCAGCCCTACCGCGTCTGGACGACGAACTTCATCGACCCCTCCACGGGCCGACTCCAGCGCACGGTCGCGGACCGCGAGACGGCGGACCCGCACCGCATCACGGACAGCTACTACTCGTACGACCAGTCCGGGATGATCACGTCCAACTCCCGCCAGCTGACGGACGGTTCGGCCGCCCCGCCCTGGGACACGCAGTGCTTCACGTACGACGTGATGGGCGAGCTGGTCAACGCCTGGACGTCGAACATCGCACCGGTCGACGGCAAGAGCTGCAAGGCGGCGAACGGTACGACGTGGGGTTACCGCGCGGACTACGCGCCCTCGTCGGGCCCGGTGGCGGACGCCCCGGACACGTTGTCGGACACGGCGACTCCTGACACCTCACTGCAGTCGACCCTGACGGCGACGGCTCCCGACTCCCTGACGGTCTCCACGGGCGCGACGGCGTACCGCCAGTCGTTCACGTTCGACTGGCTGGGCAACCGCGCCGTGATGACCGAGTACAACACGGCGGACGCGACGAAGAACGTCACGTTCAAGTACGGCTACGGCAACTCGGCGGGCAAGCAGCCGCACACCCTGGCCTGGACCACCTCCAACCCGACGGGCCAGGGCAGCAGTTACCAGTACGACGCGGTGGGCAACACGAAGGTCCGCGACCTCTCGGCGACGACGCAGAACCTGATCTGGACGCGGGAGAACAAGCCCGCCACGATCACGGACGACGGCACGACAACGACATACGTCTACGACGCGACCGGCAACCGCCTCCTGGAGAACTCCCCGTCGGGCTCGACCCTGTACCTGGGCGAGACAGAGGTGACGACGAACGCGACGGGCGCAATCACCCGCACGTCCCGCGCATACGCCCACCCCGGCGCCCCGACGGTCGTCCGCACGACGAGCAACGGCGCGACAACGGGCCACAAGCGCAACGTGATGCTGGCCGACCACCTGGGCACGGCGAACACAACGGTCGACGCGACGACAGCCGGCCAGCCGGTGACGCGCCGAGCATTCAAGCCGTACGGCGAGCTGCGCGGCCCGAAGCCGACGAGCTGGCCGGACAAGCGGAGCTATTTGGGCGTCGGGATCGATGACTCGGCGACTGGGCTTACGCATGTTGGGGCTCGGGAGTACGACCAGGGGGCGGGGCGGTTCCTGTCGGCGGATCCGATTATTGATATCGCGAACCCGCTCCAGATGAACGGGTATGCGTACTCGAACAACAGCCCTATCACATTCAGCGACCCGTCAGGCCTGTGCCTCCGTGACGTCTGCGGTGATGGTTATCCGGTCGCTGGCGATGGGGATCGGGCCGGATATACGGGGCAGCGTCAGGGTGAGACGGCTTGTTCGTACTGCAATACCGGGAATGTTGGGAAATATAACCCGGACGAGATTTTTCCTGGGTTCAATATCTCAAAGCAGTGGAAGGGGCGGGATGAATTTGTCGAACGCTTCTACACGTATGTAAATGGAATCCGATTTACCAATGGCAGCCTGCCGGGATATCTGACAGACGGGACTAATCCAGAAGCGGCCGAGGAGCAGCTTGGGTGGTGGGCGCAGAATGTCTGCTGGGCCATGAAATCGTGCTCCGCAAGCATGATGCGAAACTTCCGTGATATGGCCATGGGGTTTGGCATGTCAGTCACGGCCGCAGCTGATGGCGGTAACAAGCCTGGTCTGGGGATGACCGGCGGCACGGCGAGTGCGGGTAAGGCCAAGGGGGCGCTCGGTGGCTGCGCCAGGTGCTTCCTGGCTGGAACAGACGTCCTTATGGCCGACGGGACGACTAAGGACATCGAAGACATCGAGGTCGGCGACGAGGTCCAGGCCACCGACCCTGAAACCGGAGAGTCCGGTCCCAGAAAAGTCACCCGGCTGATCGTCATCGCTGAGGCCGACAAATACTTCAATGAACTATCCATCGCCACGGCCAGCGGCATCAACAAGCTCACGGCCACCCACGATCATCCCTTCTGGGTGCCCGAACTCGGCCAGTGGGTGGCAACGCGAGACCTCGCGGCCGGCATGCACCTGCGCAGACCGGACGGCTCAACCGTCACGGTCACCGCAAACCGCCCCTTCTCCAAGTACGCCCGCACTTACAACCTCACGGTTGACGACCTGCACACGTACTATGTACTGGCTGGTACCACGCCGGTCCTGGTTCACAATTCGACACCATGCACTCCCGCCATCGGCCCTCAGCGTCCCACTGGAGTGGGTGATGGCTGGGTGGCACGGACAGCTGATACCGGAAAGGGAAGTGTGTGGCAGAAACCTGGGTCTACCGGAAATGCTGACATGGTTCGCGTGATGAATCCGACCGGAAGGTACCCGGATGGCTATGTGCGTTTCACAAACAAGCATGGCCAGCCGATCGGGCTCGACGGAAAGCCCGGCTCGAAAGCTGATACGCATATCCCGATGAATCCTGACGGCACTTATCCACTTCCGGTGGGATGGTAAGAATGAACCTGAACCTTCGGGGTCAAGCAGTTACCCGTGTCTGCTTCGATGCGGCTCTCACAGTCCTGACCAGTGGGGATTGCGAACTGCGCATCGAGACCGAGGCGGTTCTTCAAGTCTCGGCCGGGGATCATGTGTCTTTCGATCCGGAATCCCCGGACGTTGCTGCTCCTCATCTCGTCCGACTGGCCCGTGACGTGATTACTGAGGCTGAAGTGGGAAGAGCCGGGGATCTCATGATCGAATTCGAGAGTGGCACGAAACTGACTGTCCTTCCGGACGAGGAGTATGAGGCTTGGGGGCTTGTCGGGCCTAAGGGAAAGCGAGTGACCTGCATGCCCGGAGGAGAGATTGCGGTGTGGAGTGGTGAGTGATATCCAGCCGTAGCCGGAAAACCTGATCTGCGCATCACACCTGCATGCAGGAGCAAATTAGTGGCCCCGTCGGGAGCGTTCCGACGGGGCCACAGCGGTGTCTGACGGCAGTAGTTGACGGCAACGTCAGCGGACGGAAACTGCGCAGAGTGGTGGGTCGTCGTCGCCGTCGGGCTGGCCAGCGCTCTCGGCGGGGTTGCGGAGGGCATGGCCGAGGATGCCGATGGCGTTGCGCTGGAGGCGGAGTCGGACGTGGGCGTAGACGGTGGCGGTGACGCCGATGTGGGCGTGGCCGAGGAGTTCCTTGATCACGATGAGTTCGACGCCCTGTTCCAGGAGCAGGGTTGCGGTGGAGTGGCGGAGGTCGTGGAAGCGGATGCGGCGGAGGCCTGCGTTGTGGAGGAGGGTGGTGAAGGTGCGGGTGAGGTTGGTTGGGTCTATCGCACAGCCCTGCGGCGTGGTGAAGACGTACCCGTTGTGCTGCCACTCGGTGCCTGCAGTGTCATGCTCACGCCGCTGCTGTTCCTGGTGGAGCTTCAGCGACTGGAGGCAGCGGGCGGGGATACACCGTCATCCGCGACGGCACCGGCGTCACCGCCCCCGAACGCTCCAGCACATGCGCGATCCGCCGCGGCCCCCACCTCGGATGCTTACGCCGCAATTCGCACACGGCCGCCTCCACCTCGACAGACGCCTGATGCGGACATGAAGCCGGCCTACGGGAACGGTCTGCCAACCCGGCCAGGCCCGAGGCCTCATACCGGGACTTCCACCCGCTCACCGTCTGGCGCGACACACCCAGCCGAGCAGCGACCTCCGTCACCGTCGCACCCGCCAGCACCGCCAGAACAGCCCGGTATCTCTGCTCGACAACCGACAACTCCACCAGAGCCAATCCCAGCCTCCCGCCACACGCCGCAACGACGCGCACAGCAAAGCCGATCACGGCCACCGTCAACCATCAGCTGGGATCGAAGTGTCAAGCATCTACCGGGACCGGACACACGCAGCACGGGGCGAGCTGTTCAGAGTTTCTTTACTTGATCAAGGGCGTCCCGCTGACGCGGGCCGCCGCGCGCTGGCGGTCGGTGACCGCCGCCTGCTCCTGTCTGCCGCCCCGCTGGCGACGGCCGCCGACCACTCGGCGCGCAAAGCCCGGGAACGTAGGCCGGACCACCAATCGGAAGCCCCGGTGCGACCGCTCAGCAGCAGACTGGCCGGGCACCTGAGAGGCTGCCCGGCGGGCTCGCGCCGTCCCGGACGCCCATGCCTGCTGCCTGGCTGGGGGCCGTGACGATGGAGATAACTGGGCTGATGCCGGTGCGGGGTTGAGCGAGACATACGTGGCGGGTGGTCGGTCGGCGCGCCCGTCGTCGTGGCTGACTTTCTGTGGCAGAGGCCAGAACCCCCACAGCCATGGGCACGGCACGCGCGTGAGGCCCGTCCCTGCCGGGGCTGACGAGTGCGGGGGAGCCTCGATCGGCTGCGCCCGGCAGGGACGGGAGTCGGGTGGGTCAGCGCGGTGCGGCGCCTGGGCGAGCGAGGTGGGTCACGTCTGGCGCCAGGTCCGCCAGGGGCGGGTGATGATCTCCCGGTAGGTGTGGTGGGACGGGTTCTGGCCGCAGTGCCGGAGTACCCAGTCCTGCGGTTCGGCGAAGTCCTCGCTTGTCGGCGAGGTCTCTCCGTCCACGGCGCACTGCATCGCGTAATGGACCGGCTCCGCGTCCGGCTCGCGGTCGGGCTGGAGCGTCCAGGTCTCATAGCGCAGGATCGAGCGAGGGGTCACCGTCCCCACCTCCGGTTGGCCACGGCCACCTTCGCGCTCAACTCCTCCGTGGGAGTCGGCGTACGTACGTCCTCGGGCGGCACGTCCCACTCCCGGCCACCGCGCGGTGGCCGAAGCTGCACGTACGTCCCCACATGCCCCATCACCACGCCCACCTTGCCGCTTCGCCGGTCGACCACCAGGGTGCCAGCATCGGGCGAGACGGTGTGCCCGTCGGCATCAGGGGTGGGGGCCGTCACCGTGACCACCCCAGCGAGGCGGCGCGCGACCGGGCGTCCAGTCGCAGGGCGGGAACACGTGGGATGGCGCTCATTCGCACGGTGACGCTCCTCGGCGGCGTTGATGCGTGCCCCTGGGCCTGTTGGTGCCGCAGGGTCGGCACCGATCCTCACGCCGGTCACCGGGACGAAGGAACCTCCACCAAACCCCATTGCGGGACGTCCTGCACCGTGTAGAACGTCCCTAGTGCCGTCCTGAGACGAAGGGGGAGACTCGTGCCGAACGAGAGACTACGAGCCGTCATGGCGGCGGGAGGCTGGACGTACGCCGCACTCGCTCAGCAGGTCGAGGTCGACCCCAAGTCGATCGAGCGCTGGGTGAACCTCGGGCGTATCCCACGTCGTGCCACCGCCCTCCAGGCGGCCAAGGCCCTGGGAGAAGACGTGCACGCACTCTGGCCGGCGCTCCGCCAGGCCCGCCCCGCCCGCGCCATCAGCCCCGAACTGGTCGCGCTCTACGAACAGCGGGCCGACCTCCCCGTCTCGACGTTCACCGACCTGATGGCCCAAGCCCGGGAGCGGATCGACATCCTCGTCTACGCGGCCGTCTTCCTCCACGAGGCGTACCCGCGGCTGAACGAACTCCTCACCGAACGCGCCGCCGAAGGCTGCACCGTCCGCATCGCGATCGGGGACCCCGACAGCGACAACGTCCAAGCCCGCGGCCAGGAAGAGCGGTTCGGCCACGGCATCGAATCCCGCTGCCGCCTCGCGCTCATGCACTACAAGCCGCTCGCCGACACCCCCGGCATCGAAGTCCGCACCCACGAAACCACGCTCTACAACTCCCTCTACCGCGCCGACGACCAGCAACTCGTCAACGCACACGTCTGGGGCGTCAACGCCTACGCAGCCCCCGTGTGGCACCTTCGCCGACACCAGGAGAGCGGCATGTTCGACACCTACGCCGACAGCTTCGACGCCGTGTGGGCGACCGCAACCCCCGTACGAGAGGAAGACTGACCGTGGCCCGCACCGAGTACTACGACGACCCCAACGCGCCCAAGCCGAACAGCATGGTCGTCGCTGCCTCCGCCGTCGTCACCGACGACCACGGGCGCATCCTCCTCCAGCGCCGCCGCGACAACGACCTATGGGCCCTGCCCGGAGGCGGAATGGACCTCACCGACTCCCTGCCAGGCACAGCAGTCCGCGAGGTCAAAGAGGAGACCGGCCTAGACGTCGAGATCACCGGCCTGGTCGGCACCTACACCGACCCGAAACACATCATCGCCTACACCGACTGCGAGGTCCGCCGCCAGTTCAACGTCTGCTTCACCGCCCGCATCACCGGCGGCCGGCTGGAGATTTCCGACGAGTCCACCGAGCTCCGGTTCGTGCCGCCGGAAGAGATCGAGCAGCTGCCGATGCACCACACCCAACGACTCAGGCTCCAACACTTCCTGGAACAGCGCGAAAAGCCGTACCTGGGCTGAACCGTCTGACGGCAGTAGCGACGGCAACAGCCCCGCACAACCACGAACGCCCACGCACTTCACCGGACCAGCAAACTGCGCTTGACCTGCGAAAAAGCAGGTAGAGGGGTCCGCGTAGCACACGTACTATGTGCTGGCGGGCGAGACGCCGGTCTTGGTGCATAATTCCGGTGGCTCTGCCTGTGGTTTTCCGAATGTCGCCGATGGTGATTACCTCTGGCATGAAATAAACACTCCGCACGGGGTGGTTGGAATGGGCGGCAACGTGGAAGTAAATGGCACGCGTGTGACCATTTCCAACGTTGCTGTTTATGGAGAGGACGGTCTTGAGCGTGGAAGTCTTGGGGTGGGGCCAGTCCTTTCGGAGCTTCGAGGCAACATAGCTCCGTCTCTGGCAAGACAGGGATATGAGTCGCTTAGGATTGAGGGGGAGAGACTGAGTGGACCTGTCGGGCATAAGGTTGACTTCACCATCGACCTGACCAGGTATTCTGGAGGATCCAGGTGATCGGACAGGCGCAGTACGAGGCGACGCTGCAGGAGCTTCGACCCAAGCTGAGAGAGGGCATGGAAGTCGAAGCTGTGCTCGACTACCTAAAAGAGCGCGGATTCTCGCAAATCGCTTGCATTCGCGCAGTAGGTGATCTGGGTATTTGCTCGGCTGCCGAGGCTAAGCGATTGGTTCATTACAGCCGGGCATGGTCATCGACGCGGGAGCAGAATGAAGCCCTGCACGAGGGGCTTGCGGAAGAGCTGGGCAAGGAAATCTGAGTGCAGTAGGTGATGCTTGAAGCCCCGTCAGGTGTGTCCTGGCGGGGCTTCTGACGCGTTTGACGGCAACGCTGACGGCAACGTCAGCGGACGGCTGCTGCGGTGGGCGGCTCGTCGGTGCCCGTGCGGAGTGCGTCGCTCAGGGTGTCGATGGCCTGGCGTTGGAGGCGGAGTCGGACGTGGGCGTAGACGGTGGCGGTGACGCCGATGTGGGCGTGGCCGAGGAGTTCTTTGATGACGACGAGGTCGACGCCTTGTTCCAGGAGCAGGGTGGCGGTCGAGTGTCGGAGGTCGTGAAAGCGGATCGTCCGGAGTTCCGCGCTGTGGAGGAGGCGGCGGAAGCGGCGGGTGAGGTTGGTGGGGTCGAGCGGCTGGCCGTTCGGGGTGGTGAAGACGAGGCCGTTGTCTGTCGAGCCCGTTCCGGCGGCCTGGCGCTCTTCCTGCTGCTGTTCCTGGTGGATCTTGAGGGAGCTGAGGCATTCGGTGGGGAGGGCGATGCGGCGTTCGGAGGCGCGGGTCTTGGTGTTCAGGACGGTCAGCCCCTGGCGGCGGGTGCGCTGGAGGGAGCGGTGGATGGTGGCGGTGCCGCCGTCGAGGTCGAGGTCTTCCCAGTGGAGGCCGAGGAGTTCGCCTTTGCGGAGTCCGGTGCGCAGGGCTAGTTCGTACAGGGCGCGAAGCCGGTCACCGTTGGCCGCATGGAGAAGCTGCCGGGCTTCGGCGGCGGTGAGGGGCTGGAAACGCCTGGGGCGGGGCGTGGTCGTCTTGACGTTCCGGGCGACGTTGCGCGGCAGTTCGTCCTCGCGGACGGCATGTTCCAGGGCGGACTTGAGCACGGCGTGGACGTACGTCACGGTCAGCGGAGAGAGCCGCTTTCCGCAGCACTGGCCGATGGTGCAGCAGGACCGCCGGACGGAGTCCCGTTTCTGGGCGCAGCACTGGCAGGTGGTGCGGAGTCCGTCGAGGAAGGTGCGCACGTCGCGGGTGGTGAGCCGGGCGAGCTTCTTGGCACCGAGGCCGGGATTGATGTGGAGACGGATGGAGGCCGCGTAGCGGGTGTGGGTGTTCTCCCGCAGGTGGTGAACGGCGACGCCGTCCAGCCAGTACGTCAGATAGGCGCTCACGGTGCTGTCGGCTGCTGCGATGGGGAGACCGCGGTTGCTGGCGGCGATCTTCTCGGTGAGCTTGCTCATCGCGTCTTTACGGGTGGCGCCGTAGACACGGACGCGCCTGCGGGTGTTACCGGGCGCGAGGACGTATCCGGGAGCAATTGTCAATAGTTGTGGATCAGTTCGCTTCTTGACCATTCGTAGGACTGGTGGCCTCCAGCTGTTGGCGCAGACGCCTGATTTCGGCGACGAGGCGGGGGACGGTGCCGCGGGTGGCCGCGATGAAGTGCGCGTTCTCGTCCCATCGCTCATCGACGGCATCGACGTAGCGGGGTTGTTGGATGAGGGTCGCCGCCACGATTTCGCGGTGGTCGAAGCCCGGCCACCGCTCGCCGAGGCCGGTGTCGGGCACTGTGCTCACGGCGACAAGGCTCATGGCGTCGGCATCGTCGAGGCTGCGGACGAACCACGGGCCCGGAGTCGCGGCCCCTGCCAGCTCGTCGAGTTCGTCCAGTTCCTCGTCGGTGAGGGGATCCAGGGCGGTCATCAGGCCGCGACCTCGTTTCGCTCCACGAGCTGGCCATTCTCGAACCTCGCGCCCGCGCGGACCAGCGGGACCAGGTGTGCGCCGGTGATCGCCCGCCAGCGGGCCTGGGCGGACTCCACGAGCTTGAACACCATGGCGAGGGCCGCGGCTGGGCTGCCAGCGCCGCGAGTGACCTTGGTGCGGAGCTTGACCGTGGAGAACGTGGACTCGATCGGATTTGTGGTCCGCAGATGGATCCAGTGCTCGGCCGGGAAGTCGTAGAACGCCAGCAGTTCCTCCCGGTCGTCGAGGATCTTCGCGACGGCCTTGGGCCACTTCTGCCCGTAGGTCTTCGCGAACGCGTCGATTGCCTTCTCGGCGTGCGTGCGGTCCTCGGCGTTGTAGATCTCCTGCATCGCCTTCGTCGCGCCCGGCTGCGCGGACTTCGGCAGGGCGTTCGTGACATTTCGGGCCTTGTGAACCCAGCACCTCTGATGCCTGGCTGCGGGGAAGACCTCGGCCAGGGCCCGCCACAGCCCCATCGCGCCGTCACCGACCACCAGCTCCGGGTCGCGCATGCCGCGCCGGCGGCAATCGCGCAGCAGGTCGGCCCACGACTCCGTGGACTCACGCAGCCCCTCCGCGATCGCGATCAGCTCCTTCGTGCCGTCGACGCGCACCCCGAGCAGGACCAGGACGCATGAGTGCGCCTGCCCGAGCCGGACCTTGGGGTGCACCCCGTCAGCCCACACGTAGACGAAGTCCCGGTCGGACAGGTCACGGGCCTGGAAGGCGGCGTGGTCGTCGCCCCACTGCTTCGTCAGCCGGGTCACGGTGGCCGACGACAGTCCGGCGGCCGAGCCGAGGAACTGCTCCAGCGCCGGCACGAAGTCCCCAGAGGACAGTCCGTGCAGGTAGAGCAGCGGCAGCACCTCGCTGACCTTGGGCGACTTGCGGCACCACGGCGCAAGGATCTTCGACGAGAACCGCTTGCGCTCACCGGTGGCCTCGTCCACTCGACGGTCGTTCACCCGAGGCGCGGTGACCTCGACCGGCCCGGCTGCGGTGACCACGGTCCGGGGCCGGTGATGACCGTTGCGGACCACGAGCCGACGCCCCCGCTCGTCGGTCTCGGTCGTCAACTCGGCTATGTACTGGTTGACTTCGGCCTCCAAGGCGGCGGCCAGCATCCGGCGGGCGCCCTCGCGGACGATCTCGTCGATCAGGGAGCCGGTCTCGGTCGAGCCATCGGCGTTCACTACGCTGAGCACGGGCGTGCCTTCCCGACCCGCGCTGCGAACGCGGGCCTACTCGGTGACCATCAAAGGATCATTCGGGAAGGTACGCCCTTCGCACGCCCTCCCGGAACCGATCCACAAGTCCTGAGCATTGCTCTCCTACGGTTTGCCCGTACTGGACGACATGCTGAAGGAGTCCATCCTGGTGGACCTCGGCTACGTTGACGGCAAGGCTCTCGCCAAGGCGGGGAGGAACGCCGACTCCGCGTTGGTCGTCCCCGACCTGCTGTGCGACGTGCTCGCCCTGGAGGTCGGGCTGCGAAGCCTCATGTGACCAGCCCCAACACGGAAGCCGAGCACGTGGAAGCCACAAACCTCCTGTACCGCGATCTGGCACTTTACGACGTGGTCCAGTCCGACAGCATGAGCGCCGAGATGTGCCAGACCCTGACCGAGTTGCACAGGCCGGACGCCCAAACCCTGGTCGACTTCGGATGCGGTACCGGCCGGGACCTGGAGATCCTGGCCAAGCGCTTCGAGTGCATCGGCGTGGACCTCCAGCCCGGCATGGTCGACTACGCCCACAAGTCCCGGCCGGGACTGGACATCCGCACCGGCGATATGCGCACAGTGCGACTCGGCAAGCGCATGGACGTGGTGACCTGCATGGGCAACAGCCTCGCCTACGTGCACGACAACGAGGCGATCAGCCAGGTCTTCGCCACCTTCGCGGCACATGCCCAGCCAGGAGCGCTGCTCGTGCTGTGTTCCCCCGTCGCCCCAATCACCCGGAGCGAGCCGACCACTGCCACGGTGGCCACCCCGAGAGGACCCGCCACCGTCACCATCCGCCACACGTGGGACTTGCGGACCCAGATCAACACCATGCATCGGCACTGGTCGCTCCCCTCGGGCGACGAGGCGCGAGACGAGATCCGCAGGCGCGTCCTGTTCCCCCGCGAACTGGAACGCTACGCGGAGGGTGCTGGCTTCGATGTCCTGGACATGAGGGACGGCGCAGATGGAGGGCTCACCGGCCCAACCGCGTACACGGTGGCCCGACAAACTCCGCGGTGACCGGCGAGGCGAGAAATGGCACCAGTGCCAGCCGCCCGACTCCTGACGGCAGTAGCGACGGCAACACCCACGGATTCCCCCGCACAACCACGGACACCAGCGGAACCCGAAACCACCGCTGATCTGCGAATACGCAGATAGAGAGGGGCCGCGTAGCACACGTACTATGTGCTGGCAGGCGATACGCCGGTGCTAGTGCATAACAGTGGGCCGGGTTGTGGCGTTTTCCCCAATTCAATGCCACGAACGCTTGAGAGGGAGCTCGCCCAGGCGGACGGGTTGGGCGTTACGCCTTCTAGCGCTGGATCCGCCGGATTTGATTCTGCAGTCAGTTCCGGGACGGTCAAGTGGGCGGTTCGTGAGGATGGGAGTCTCGTGGTAATTCCGAAATTCGTCAATGGTCAAGAGATTTCGCATTCTGTTCTCACGCGAGGGGCGCCAGTCCGTGCGGCTGGTGAGGCCGATATTGCTGGATCGTCGGGAGACGGGTTCTTCGGGTTGGATATTAACAACCACAGTGGTCACTTCCTGCCATCGAGTGAGAGTCTGCAAGTCGGTAGGGCCGCATTTGCCGCGGTGGGAGTTCAATTCTGATGAACCGCCCCGATGATTTGGCGTCGCTCGACCTCCAGTCGCTCACTGAGCTTCTGGTTTCACGCACCCCGACGGTCTCTGAGCTGAGTAGCGGGCAGTGGCTCGGCGTCGTTGAGCTGATGACGATGCGCCTGACTGACGAGTGCGGCTCCCTGTCTGTCGATTCTTGGCGTACCTGCGCTTCGGCGCTCGAGTACGCTCTCGAAGCTGCCGTGACCTCGGGCGCGATTGATCGGCGTGAGAGTGTAATCCGCCGCCTGAATCTCGCCGTAGTCCTCCTGCAGCGGGTTCCACCGAACCCTGAAATTGAAATCCTGAATCCTTCTCATCTAATTTCCCTTCTGTTTCAGGAGCTTCCAATGTCGGTCGAGGAGGCTCGGGATATGTCGACTGATTGGCGCGCTCTCGACATTGTGCAGATTCGTCGTCTGAGGGCCGCCAAGAATCTTGTCTCACCTGCTCTGAGATTGGCGAAAATGATGTCCGGAGGAAATCTTGACGGGCGTCTGGAAGCGTGGGAGGAAGTATTTCCTTCGCTTCCATGAGTAGGTAGCTATGAAGCCCCATTCGAACGATGCTGGTGGGACTTCTAAGGGCTGTCCCGTAACTGCCATCGGCAGTCCACGCGACGGTCTACGGCTGGACGCACCGCGCCAACTCCCCGTACTTCATGCCGCTGGAGTAGAGGATCCCCTGGTGATTGCGACCCATGAACTTGATGCCCTGGGTGCGCCGCTCCACATGAGTCAACCGGATGATCTGAGTGCCCGTTTCCGTGGAGAGCTCCAGGAGGTCGCCGGGCTGGAGGTCCTCGGCGAGGACATCGATTGTCATGGCGGGGATGGTACGGCTTGATCACGAGTTTGATCGGCGAAAGATGACTCCGAGGCTGAGCAGGCACGGGCACAGTGGGATGATCTTGTTGTGGCTGGTGTGATCACGTCGTCGGAGCTGTCCTGGATAGCTCCGTTCACCGGGCTGATTCCGCGCCAGTTCTGGAAGCTGGTGACAGGTCTGCGGCGCGAGGGTGCAGACGCAGTCCGCAGGGGTCGGCCATGGAGCCTGCCGCTGGAGGACCGGGCGCTGCTGGTCGCGGCCTACTGGCGGACGAACCTGACCATGCGCCAACTGGCCCCGCTGTTCGGGGTTTCCAAGTCGGCGGCGGACCGGATCATCGATCATCTCGGGCCGATGCTCGCCCTCCAGCCCCGCAAGCGGTTCGCGAAGGACACCGTGCTCATCGTGGACGGCACCCTGGTGCCCACCCGCGATCACACCGTGGCCGAGCAGTCGAAGAACTACCGGTACTCCACCAACCACCAGGTCGTCGTCGACGCCGACACCCGTCTCGTCGTGGTGGTCGGCCGGCCCTTGCCCGGCAACCGCAACGACTGCAAGGCATGGGAGGAATCCGGCGCGAAGGCCGCCGTCGGCACCACGATGACCATCGCCGACGGAGGCTATCCGGGCACCGGGCTCGTAATGCCCCACCGGCGCCGCACGGGCGAGGAGTTGCCCGGGTGGAAGCAGGCCCACAACAAGTCCCACAAACAGGTCCGCGCCCGTGTCGAGCACGTTTTCGCCCGCATGAAGACCTGGAAGATCCTCCGCGACTGCCGCCTCAAAGGCGACGGTGTCCATCACGCCATGCTCGGCATCGCACGCATGCACAACCTCGCCCTCGCCGAATAGACCGCCCGCCGCACAGCAGCCCACCATGCCCGAAACCACTCATAGATCATTTACGGGACAACGCGTAGGTGTCTTGACGGCAATGTCAGCGGAGGGCGGCTCCGGCGAGGGGTGGTTCGTCGCCGCCGTCGGGATCGCCGATGATCTCGTCGGGTTCCGGAGGGGCGCAGCCGAGGAGGTCGATGCCGTCGTGGTGGAGACGGAGCTGGACGCGGGCGTAGAGGGTGGCGGTGACATCGACGCGGGCGGGGCCGAGGAGATCATTGATAGCGAGGAGGTCCGTGGCGAGGGCCGCAGAAGCGGATGCGCCCAAGGTCAGCAAGGCGGACCGGAAGAGAGCGGCGCCCCGTGCATCTCGACGCGAGTACATTGCGAGGTGTAAGCATCGCGATGGGGGTCAGTATGTCCGACACCGCCTCCGTTGCCCCGGACCGTATCGGGGCACGCATCCGAGAGTTCCGCGCCCTCCGTGACTACTCGCTCTCCGAGCTCGGTCGACGCGCGCACGTCTCAGCTCTGCCGTATCGAGAACGGGGAACGGGCCTTGAGCGAGTCCGTGCTCGCTGCTATCGCCCGTGCCCTCGCGGTGAGCGTCTCGGTCCTGCGTGGCCAGCCATACGTCCAGACGCTCCAGAAGGAACAACTGGACGCACTGCTCACACCGATCAGTACCGCGTTCGACGACTGGGACCTTCCCCCGGACGACGCTCCGCCGCCCCGCCCGCTCGATGCCATTGAAGACGACGTACGCCTCCTCCGTGCCCTCCGCGTAAAGGCACAGTTCACCGAGATCGCAGTGGATCTGCCGGGACTCGTCTCCGAACTGGCTCTGGCCACACAGCTCCATGTGGTCCCGGGATGCGATCGCGAGCGAGCCTACGCAGCACAGGCCGAGGTCTCTCGTACGGCGGCCATCGTGGCGTACCGGATCGGGTACATGGATCTCGCGCGGCTGGCCTTGTCCCGTATGGCGGTCGCGGCCCCGCAGTCGGGCGACCCTCGGCAGGTCGCCATCGAACGCTACGAGCGCGCGCAGATAGCGGCGGACAGTTCACGGCTGGACCGAGGCGTCTCCCTCATGCGGCATTCGCTGCGGGAGCTGGACGACGACGGTACGCGCGCCACCCGGGCCGTTCGCGGAACGCTCCAACTCCGGGCGGCGACGTTGTCAGCCCGAGGCGGAGACGCCAGCGGTGCGGCCGACTGGATGGGTGAAGCCGCGCAACTGGCCGAGGAGACCGGCGAGACCCGTGACTACACGCTCGCGTTCGGTCCGCTCAATGTCCACCTTCATGAGATCGCTGCTGCCGGCGATCAGAACAACTACGACGAGGCACTGGCAGTTGCCTCGGACGTCCGGTTGCCCCACGACTACCCGCCCACCCGCGCGGCGCACTTCTGGATCGACAAAGCCCGCGCCGAGACATGGACCGCCCAGAACGCCGAGGCCCTGACCTCACTCAACGCCGCCCGAGCGGCGTCGCCGCAGCTCACCCGGTACCACCACTCCGTGCATGAAACGGTGGCCACGCTCCTGCGCGCCAGGCAGCGGGCCAGTAGCGAGCTTCGTGACTACGCGCTGTGGTGTGGCGTATAACACTCTGCTCAACTTCCGTCAAGAACGGTGGCGTTGACACTTGGTCAACGCCACAGGGCTTTCCAATCGACACGATGTGTCACAGGAAGGACCCCGGCGACCGCGTCAACGGCCCCGGGGCGTGGCCCACCTGACGGAAGCAGGTCGACATGTCGAAAGCTACAACCCTCGAGCGGGAGTGCGAACCCGGGGTCCGGATGACAATCCACGTTTACACGGTGAGCACGGGAACCGGTGAGATCGTCGAGGACCGAGGCACTGTCAGAGTCCTGGGGAGCAACGAGCCGATCCCCCTGAGGATCGCGTTCCCGCCGTGTGCCTGCCGGCGTCACCGGAAGCAGGAGCCCGCGCTGTGAGCATTCGTGCCGCCGCCACGGACACCCCACCCTCGGCGGCGGAATGCACGGTCGCGCAACTGCCCGAGTACGCGGATCTGCACCGCGCCTGCCGTCAGACCGAGGACGTGCCCCTGCCCCAGAGGGGGGCGGGCTGTTGCTGATGCGCCGCTGCGGCTGCACCTGCCACGCCCAGCCCGGCGATGCGTCATGACGCCGCCGGGGCTGCATGTGTGCCGTCACTGCGACGGGCTGATCACCGACCCGGACGACGCGGTCGTGGTGGCGTACGTGCACGCCAACTCCGGGCCCGGCTGGGAAGTGTGGCCGCACAGCGCGCACGCGCAACTCGTACAGCCGGACCCGTACCTCCTCGCCCTGCTGGCCCGTATCCGGGGCCTCTGCGTCGGGAGCTCCGCCACTTGAAATCGTGATCCCTGATCCCTGATCCCTGGGCCCGGTGACCGACAGACAGTTCACGTCGGTCACCGGGCCCGTCCTCGGGTCGAGATCCGCCTACTGCGGAAACTCCGCCCGAACCCTCACCTCACTCGCAGCTCCCACCGTGATGCCACTCGCCCCCGCCGACCGAAGCAGTACGTTCGTGCCGCCGTACTGCCCCGAGATCAGCAGGTCCGCGTCGCCGTCCCGGTCGATGTCGCGCAGGCGGACGCCGAGGCCGAACATCTGGTACTGGCCAGGGTTGCCCGGTACGCCCGCCGTGGCCCGCGTGAACCACTTGGAACCCGCGCCGGTCAGACCGTTCCTGCTGCCGCGCAGGATGTGAACGCCACCGGCGTCCGCGACCGAGCCGACCTTCTCCGACACGGCGCTGACCGCGAGGTCCGGGTAGCCGTCGCGGTTCGTGTCGCCGGCGGAGAGGGAGTAGCCGAAGGCGTCGCCCTTCGTGGCGTCCGTGGCGACCCCCGAAGTCGCCTGCGTGAGGCGGGAGTACGTGCTCACCGGGCCAGTGGCGCTCCCGCGCAGGATGACGACCGAGCCCGCACTCTTGCTGTGCGGGACGTCGCTGACCGCGAGGTCGCCGTAGCCGTTCCTGTCGAAGTCGGCGATGACGCCCGTCGGGCCGTAGTCGGGCTGCGAGTTGTTGTACGTCGTGAGCCTGCCCGACGTGATCGTGGCGCCGCCGCGCAGGAACCAGGCGGCCTGGGTCATCCCGTCGTCGCCCCGGTAACCCTGGCCGAGGACGTACAGGTCCGTCGCGTTGTTCCTCGTCACCTTTCCGGCGACGAGCGCGGTGGTCTCGCCCAGGTCCCGGTGGTCGTGCTTGGTGACCCTGCCCGTCGTACCGGCCGGGCCGATGCCGCCACGGTAGATGTAGACCGTTCCGACCCCGTCGGCCACCGCCAGGTCGGGCTTGCCGTCGCCGTTGAAGTCACCGGTCGCGAGGGCGGTGCCGAAGCCGTAGTAGGAGTTGGCGGTGACGGGGATACGAGTCGCCTTGGCGCCCAGGCCTGCCCTGGCACCCCACATGATGGTGACCGCGCCCGCCGCCGTCTTGCCGCTCACCCTCTCGGACCGGTCGCCGATGACCAGGTCGGCGTACCCGTCCCGGTTGAGGTCGGCGTTCGCGAGGGAGCGGCCGAATCCGTCGCCGTACCCTCCGGCGTCCCCGGACGTGCCCGGGATGCCCGCGCTGTTCTGCGTGAACCTCTTACTCGTCGTGCCGGGACCGGTCGCGGTCCCGTAGGTCACGGTGACCGAGTCGCCGTCCCCGACCGCGTAGTCGCGGTAGCCGTCGCCGTTGTAGTCGTCGGCGTACCTGGCCTGGGTGGCCGCGGTCACGGAGCCTGGCGACATGCGGTGTGTTCCGACGACGGCCACGTCGAACCACCCCGTTCTCGGCCTCTGTCACATCCCGTCGAATCCATCCCTGACAACCTCCCGAGCCACAACCCCCCGCGCCCCCGCCAACTCACCCGCGATACGCGCGAACCGCTCACCGTCCGCAGCCACCACCCCCGACACCGGCGTCCCATCGAGAAGTCGTCGCCGTCTCAAGTGGGTGGGCGGGTGGGTCGCGTCGACGCTGTGGCCTCGCAACGCGCCTACGCGGCGCTGACGTTCGTACTCGAACTCTGGGATGGAGTCCACGTGGGCCGCCAACTCCTCCCACAGGCCCTCGCTTTCGGCGCCCCGAGCCCGCCCGCCACCACGCATCCGGCGCCCGTTCACCTCGCGGCGCAGGGTGATGTCGATGGAGCCGGCGACGAGGAGGCGGTCCATCAGGCCTACCGCCGCCTCCGTCGAACCGGCCTGTGCCGCCGCCGAGTCGGCGAGGTACTCGCTGCGCTGGGTGGCGCGCAGGGTCAGGGTGTCCAGCAGCATCAGTACGCCCTGGACGACGAGCCGTGGCACGACGTACGCCAGGTTGGTGATCATCTGGACTGCGGTCGGGTTCGGGATGGGGGACAGGTAGTAGAGCCAGAGGCCGAGCGAGCGGTATGCCGTCGCGAGTACCAGGCCGCGGCGCGTGTCCCCGTTGCCGTAGTGACCCAACTCGTGCCCGAGCAGGGCAATTCGGTGCTCGGGGGAGAGGGATTCCCAGAGCGGTAGGCCCAGAGTCAGGAGGCGGTCCCGGAGTCCGTACGTCTGTACGCTCGCGTTCGTCTCGGCGTTGACCGCCACGGCGTCCACACCACTCGTGCCCGCCGACACGGCGATCTCGTCGATCAGCGCGAACAGTTCGGGCGCGTCCGGGCGGCGCAGGACGACGCCGTTGTCCTCGTCCTTGGGCAGCCGGTTGAGCCTCGGACGCAGCGCCCAGCCCAGCGCCAGCAGGAACAGACCGGGCACCATGAGGAACCCGCCCCAGCCGCTCACCACGCACCAGATCCCGGCCACTGCGAGCACGGCCGTGACCCCGTGGATCAGCAGTGCGATGGCGTACGCCAGTACACCGGACACGTCACGGTCAGCCCGCTGCCGCTCCTCCGCCGTGTCCGACGTCATCGTCGCCAGCAGCTTCTCGCCGTGCCGCCGCGCCAGCGTTCGGCGCAGGGTCTCCAGCCGCCCCTTCGCCGGTTCCGGGCCGCCCGGGTCCACGTTCCAGTCGCAGGCCGGACACCACTTGGTGAAACGGCTGTCCGCCTGGATCTCCGTACCGCACTCAGGGCACTGGCTGGACTCCAGCACGCCTTCCGTGATGGTGCGCATCGCTGCGTACCTCCCCCCGACCCCTCCTCAGAGGTCGCTCTGCTCATGACACCTCAAAGACTTCGGGGTGATCATACGGTCGGCAATCTGGGGCTGTGTGAGCGCGAGCCGGTGGCGCACCGCTCAGTCCGTGACCTTCGGGTGTCCGGTGCCCGCGTAGGTGATCCAAGCTGTGTGATTGGTGTCGTCCACGAGGTACCAGATGCGGGCGGCGCCGGTCACCTCGTACTGCCAGCATTCAAGGGGATGGCCCTTGAAAGTGCTGGTTCCGAGCTTGCCCTTGAGCCGGTGCTGGCGGTCGGGGTTGTCCAGGGCTCGTGGCGTGGCGCGGATCTTCTCGAAGGCGCGGCGCAGGTTGCCCGCCGCCTGGCGGGAGAGGTGATCCCAGCCGGCGGCGGCCTCGGTGTTGGCGAAGCGGATGTCGTACTCGTCGCCGATCGGAGGCGGCGCGGCTCGGTCTCCGCGCTTGGGGCTCACTCCTTGCCCTGAGGCAGAGGCACGGGGCCGAGGTCACCTTCCGGTTCGCGGGTGAGTATGGCCAGCAGGGAGGGGTCCGCGTAGATCTCGGCACTGTGTCGCCACTGGGTCAGCAGGAGCGCGATGGGGGCGAGGTTGCCCAGAGCCGCCGCGCCGCGTGCCGTGTCCACCAGTTCCCCGATGAGCGTGTCGACATCCTCGGCGGGCAGGAAGGTGCTCCACGGCAGGGCCTCGGGCAGCGCTTGACGCAGTGCCTCGATGTTCTCGGTGCGGACCAGTCCGGCGAGCAGGCGGGAGGTGAAGTCCACGACTGTGGCATCCCGCTCCATCTGGTCGACCCGCATCAGAGCGAGGTCCCCGGCGTCGCGTCGCCGCAGCCGCAGTGCGCGGGTGGCGTCGAGCTTCCGCGTGGTCGCGGCCGGATGGTGCAGCAGCTCGCTGAAGGGCACGTCCTCGTAGGCCTCAGTCATGACATCCACAGTAGCTCGGATGTTCGCCGCGTGACGGGAAACGGGAGTTCCCTTGGCGATCTCCTCCATATCCTCGGCGTCGAAAACTTCTTTCTTGACTGTGTCCCACGAGTGAAAACTGGTCATCTCCGAGCCCCTTGCACTGCCGCTGCACCTGATCGTTCTCCACTCGGGTAACGCGCACCAACCTTCCAAGCACACGAGCCGCCCCACCCGAATCTGCTTGTCGACCCTTCCCGCCCCCCACTACCGTGCCGCCCCGTGGACCTCTTCTCGCGCTCCTGGAACGCCCTGCTCACCGTCGTCGCCGAACTCCCCGACGAGGACTTCGAGCGCCCCTCCGGCTGTACCGGCTGGCTGGTGCGGGACCTGGTGTGTCACCTCGTCATCGACGCCCAGGACGTCCTGATCACCCTCGCCACGCCCGCCGCCCCCGACACCGAACCGACCGTCGACGCCGTCACCTACTGGGACGTCCTCACCGAACCCCCGACCGGCGACGACCCCCTCGACGCCCTGATCCCGCGGCTGGCCGCCGCCTACGGCGACCCTAGGCTCCTCAAGTTCCACCTCGACGACGTCGGTTCCGCCGCCGGTCGCGCTGCCGGGCTCGCTGATCCCACCGTCCGAGTCGCCACCAAGGACGAGGTCCTGACCGTCGGGGACTACCTCTCCGCGTACGTCCTCGAATGGGCCCTGCATCACCTGGACCTGATCGCGCGTCTGCCGCACCCCGCGCAGTTGCCGCCCGCCGAGACCCTCGCGGCGGCACGCGCCCTGCTGGAGGCGATCGCCGGGAGCCCGTTCCCCGCCGAGTTCTCCGACGCTGACGCCCTACTGGTCGGCACCGGGCGCCGTACACCCACGGAAGCGGAGACGGCCGCCCTCGGCGACGAGCTCGCCGCCACGATCCCGCTCGTCCTCGCCTGAACCCGAAGCGAAGGGGGGTGAGGCAGGGCGCCCGCCCGCCTCACCCCCCCTCACCGGGTCACCCCACTCTCAGTGGTTCTCTCAACACCCACCCGCGCGCCCCGGACTCACCACCACGTCGTCCATCCGCACGTCGTACGACGCCGGTGACGGGTTCCCCTGATACAGCTGCCAGCCCAGCTTCAGCTTGTCGAAGGTCGGGAAGGCGAAGTCGGAGTCCTGGGCGCCTCCGTGATGCGTCCCGTCCACCGTCAGGTCCGACTGCTCGACCCCGTCGAAGTACACCGTGACCCGGTTGTCCGCAGCGTCGAGATGGAACTCCACGCAACTCCACTTCGACGCCGCCGCCGGCGCCGACGTCTTCCACGACGTCCAGTCGCCCGTCGGGCCGAGATCGGAGCCGACGCCCCAGAAGTTGCCCTGGTCCGTGGGGGCGTACTGGCCGCCCAACGGACGCACGAGGGTGGGGGAGTCGGCGCCCGAGGCCTCCGCGATCGTCCAGTGGGCCCAGTCGGGAGCCGTGGGGAAGGCGTCCACGCGCAGGCGCAGCCGGGCCCAGTAACTGTTGCCGGGCGAGGCGAGGTTGGGGAAGACGACGAACGCGCGGCCGTTGCCCTCCGTGTGGAGGCGGAGTTCGCGGCCCTTGCCGGTCGAACTCGGGGCGACGGTCAGGGTGCCGTTGGAGGTGTCCGTCGTCCAGCCACGGCCGGCCGTGACGGGGCCGAGGGGGAGGTGGTCGAAGTTCTCCCGGGCGAGGGGCCGTTGGCCGTATGCCGTGTCGTGGGCGGGAGTTGCCGAGGCGGTGGGGGGTATCGCGAGCAGGGTGGCCGCCGTGGCTGCGGCGGCCGACAGTGCCGCGATCGATTTCCTCAGGATGGTCATGTGCCCAGTCTGTAACGGGAGTTGACCAAGTTCCTAGTCATACTGATGGGTATCCAGGTGCGCATGGGGCGCTAGGGACATTGATCGATGGGGGAGGGACTTCGTGCGGCGGCTGTTTGTGGTCGGGATCGTGCCGTGCGGGCTGTTCGTCGGATGCCTCTGGGCCCTTGTGCGCGCAGGGAGTTTCACCGGCCGTAGTGACTGGGGCCGACTGGTACCGGGGAGCTCCGTCGCCATGGTCAGCACGTTGCTGATGCTGACGGCGTGCGCATCACTGCTGGCTTTGCTGCTTCGGCCTTTCCAAGTGCGCGCGGTACGCGTGCTGGAGGGCTACTGGGACCGCTGGCCGACGACCGCCCGGGTCGCCGGAGTGCTTACGGAGATCCAGCGGCGGAAGTGGGAAGCGCTGCGCCGACAGGCTGGGAAGGTCCCTGCGGATACGGCCGAGGGGAGGGTCGGGGCCGATGCGCAGCGTCGACTCGCCCTACGGCCTCCCGCCGGGGTTCTTCTGCCCACGGCGCTCGGCAACGCTCTGCGCTCGGGAGAGATCTCCGCGGGAGAACGCTATGGGCTCACCACCCTCACGTCGTGGCCGCGCATCTTCATGCAGGTGTCGCCGCGTATGTCGCAGACTCTGGGCGTGACCCGGGACGGTTTGGACGCGGCGGTCAACCTGTGCTGGAGCTTCCTCGCGACAGGTCTGCTGTCGGTGGTCCCGCTCCGTGACGAGCCGGGTGCACGCTGGTTCCCAGCGGTGATGCTGGCCGCAGCCGCTGTCGCGTACAAGGGGGCGGTGATCGCTGCTCAGGCCTACTCGGGCCTGATGCGGGTGGTGTACGACCTGCATCGTTTTGATCTGCTGGACGCGTTGCACCACCGGCTTCCCACCAAGGAGGAAGAACGGGAGGTGTTCGAGCAGGTGTCGGACACCCTTGTGGGGGAGTGGGTGGCGGACTTGGCGTACGACCATCACGGCGTGCGCAACTCACACGTACACGATGCTGATGGCGCCGCAGACGCTCAGTAGATGGAGGATCACCTCATGCCGAGGTGGTGTCTCCTGGGCTGCACCGCTTTCCGGAGTAGTGCGGACGCCCGCCACTGGTCCGGTGGCGATGTTCTTGTCCTGTCGGCCGGTCTCGGTGATCCGGGTGAGTAGGGTGCCGGAGGCGTGAACCCTGACCTGCCATGCCTGCGGCACTGTTATACGCACGTGTCCCGCGACAACGGTCACGTGGACCGCCGTCGAGTCGCCTGGCGTACGCATTGCGTCGAAGCGGGCGGCGAGCTCGCCGCCCAGGGCGCGAAGAATCACCAACTCGCCGCTGTTCACGGATACTTGCGCCTTCCCGGTGGACAGGACGCGGGTCCATCGGGTACGCCGATCGCGCTCCCTCGCGGTCAGTAGCAGCACTATGCCGCTTCCGGCCAGGGCCAGGGGGACGCCCAGATTCTGAACGGCCTGGGTGTCGAGTCCGCGCGACAGCGCCAGGCCGCACAGAGCCGCACCTGCCAACAGGGCGGGTCCGATCAGCGAATTCACCGAGACCGCGGAGCGGAGGAGATTGAATCCGGCAAGAGCGAGCAGCGCCCATGGCCACCACTCGCCCACAGCGTCCCAAGCCACTCTGGCCCTATGGACGGTGTCGCCGACCAGGAAGCAGCCGAGAGTGAGTGCGATCAACCCGGCCCAGGCCCGGGACCGCGCTCCGGTTTGTGTTCTGTCCGCGCCGTCCATCCTCGTGACCTGTCCCCGGCTTTTTGCTCCTTCTGGATCAGGCCGTCATGCTACTCATGTCACTGTGGGCGCTGCTCCGGTGAGTCCTCGAAGTACGTGCGCCAGACGTCCATAGCTTGTCTCTCGGCACTCTCCCTGCTGCTCTCCTTGGCGAGGACGCAGGCGGGCAGGAACCGCCCCAGACACTCCGGGGGGTTGTGAGGGACCGACTCCTTTCCCTCCAGCAGTAACTGCGTGACCGCAGCAGCGCCCTGCTCCTTTGCCTTCGTCCACCGCCGCCTGGCCAACCCGGTGTACACGCCCTGGAATTGGACATTGCAGATGGGGCAGAAGTTGGCGGCCTGTTGACCGGGCAGAACGACGTCATGCATCACGTTCATCACTCCCATCGGTCGGGAACCCCTGTCACAAGTCGTGCTTGGGGTCCTTGTCGAGCTTCGAAAGCGACTGGCCGTCGCTGGGCGGCGCCAGTTGAGGTGTGTGCGGCACCGTGAGTCTCCAACTCCACACGGCCTCTCCCATGGTGGCGACAAGGGAGAGAGCGAAGGCCGCCCAACGGACAGGGACTTGATGGGAACTGGATGTCGGCAGCAACGCCGTCGAGAGGCCGAGGCCCAGCAGCACCGTGCCAACGTTGTAGGCATGGACTGCTGGCCGCACCTTGATGCGCCAGATGTTTCGGGCTTGACCGATGGCCCATTGCCTGTTGGGGGCCGAACTGAAGTACTCCGCTTCCGAGGTGTTGGCGACCCATCGGTCGAGTTCGTCCTCGGTGAAGTGGAAACGACCGGCACGGAAACCGAACTGGACGCTCGCGATCAGTACGATGGCGGCCAGTGTCAGTAGGAGGAGCGTGACACCGGCCCAGCGGAACTGCTCGTGGTCAGCGGCGACGACTCCGCTGATCGCTATGGCCCCTCCGGCCAGCAGCGGCGCCGCGATGTTCACTGCGGCGTGTATGGAGTTCGGGTAGCCGGCTCCTGGCACCTCGCGCCGCAACGTATTGGGTGGAGATGTGGGTTTTCTGCTGAACTCGGAGTGCTGTTCGGGCTTTGGCTCCCCCATGCATCCGCCTCTCGTGTCACACGTTGCCGGATGTGCCTGGATCGCACTGGTTCGGAGTGTGACAGGTGGAACGAGGCGTTCGGTAGAGGGCGGTGCGCGATACGGCCTCACGAGATCCGGACACACGGACATGGGCCCCGTCTTCGGTGCGCGACCGGAAACGGGGCCCATGACATGTCAAGACAGGAACCTCAGAACCGCCGAGTGATCAGCGCCCGCTTCACTTCCTGGATCGCCTTCGTGACCTCGATGCCGCGAGGGCACGCGTCCGTGCAGTTGAACGTCGTCCGGCAGCGCCAGACGCCGTCACGGTCGTTCAGGATCTCCAGCCGCTGCTCGCCGGCCTCGTCACGCGAGTCGAAGATGAAGCGGTGGGCGTTGACGATCGCCGCCGGGCCGAAGTACTGGCCGTCGTTCCAGAACACCGGGCACGAGGACGTGCACGCCGCGCACAGGATGCACTTCGTGGTGTCGTCGAACCGCTCCCGGTCCTCCGCCGTCTGGAAGCGCTCGCGCGTCGGCTCGTTCGTGTCCTTCGTGATCAGGAAGGGCATCACGTCGCGGTACGCCTGGAAGAACGGCTCCATGTCGACCACGAGGTCCTTCAGGACCGTCAGGCCCTTGATGGGCTCGACCGTGATCGGCTTGGCGGGGTTGATGTCCTTGATCAGGGTCTTGCAGGCAAGACGGTTCTTGCCGTTGATCCGCATGGCGTCCGAACCGCAGATGCCGTGCGCGCAGGACCGACGGAACGTCAGCGAACCGTCCTGATCCCACTTGATCTTGTGGAGGGCGTCGAGGACGCGTTCCTTCGGGTCGATCTCCAGCTGGAAGTCTTCCCAGACCGCCTCGGCCGACAACTCGGGGTTGAAACGGCGGATGCGGAAGGTGGCCGTGATGTACGGGGAGTCGGCGAAGCCGGGCTCGGGCTCGCCGGCCGCGTCCGCCTTGTCCAGAACAGGGGTTGCCATCAGTACTTACGCTCCATCGGCTGGTAGCGGGTCTGGACGACCGGCTTGTAGTCGAGACGGATGGACTCGGTGCCGTCGTCGCCCACCTCGCGGTACGCCATGGTGTGGCGCATGAAGTTGATGTCGTCGCGGGTCGGGTAGTCCTCGCGGTAGTGACCGCCGCGCGACTCCTTGCGGGCCAGTGCGGAGATCGCCATGACCTCGGCCAGGTCGAGCAGGTTGCCCAGCTCGATGGCCTCCAGGAGGTCGGTGTTGAACCGCTTGCCCTTGTCCTGGATCGAGACGTTCCGGTAGCGCTCGCGCAGTTCCGCGATCTTCTCCACGGCCGTCTTGATCGTCTGCTCGGTACGGAACACCATGACGTTCGCGTCCATGGTCTCCTGGAGCTCCAGGCGCAGTGCGGCGACCCGCTCCGTGCCCGTGGACTCGCGCAGGTGCTCCACCTGGGAGATCACCAACTCCGCCGGGTTCTCGGGGAGTTCGACGAAGTCGGCCTTCTGGCTGTACTCCGCCGCCGCGATACCGGCCCGCTTCCCGAACACGTTGATGTCCAGGAGGCTGTTGGTGCCCAGGCGGTTGGCGCCGTGCACGGACACACACGCGACCTCACCGGCGGCGTACAGGCCGGGCACCACTGTCGTGTTGTCGCGGAGCACCTCACCCTGGACGTTCGTCGGGATGCCGCCCATCGCGTAGTGCGCGGTGGGCTGGATCGGGATCGGGTCCGTGTACGGCTCGATACCGAGGTAGGTGCGCGCGAACTCGGTGATGTCGGGCAGCTTGGCGTCGAGCTGCTCCGGCGGGAGGTGGGTGAGGTCGAGGTAGACGTGGTCGCCCTCGGGGCCACAACCACGGCCTTCGCGGATCTCCGTGTAGATGGAGCGGGACACGACGTCACGCGACGCGAGGTCCTTCATCACCGGCGCGTACTTCTCCATGAAGCGCTCGCCGTCCTTGTTGCGGAGGATGCCGCCCTCACCGCGGGCGCCCTCCGTCAGCAGGATGCCCATGCGCCAGATGCCGGTCGGGTGGAACTGGAAGAACTCCATGTCCTCCAGCGGCAGCCCGCGACGGTAGACCGCCGCCTGGCCGTCACCCGTCAGCGTGTGCGCGTTCGACGTCACCTTGAAGAACTTGCCGGTGCCGCCGGACGCGTAGATCACGGCCTTCGCCTGGAAGACGTGGATCTCGCCGGTCGCCAGTTCGTACGCGACGACGCCGGCCGACCGCTTCACACCGTCGACCTCGACGATCAGCTGGTCGAGGACGTAGAACTCGTTGAAGAACTCCACGCCCTCCTTCACGCAGTTCTGGTACAGCGTCTGGAGGATCATGTGACCGGTACGGTCGGCCGCGTAGCAGGACCGGCGGACCGGCGCCTCGCCGTGGTTGCGGCTGTGGCCGCCGAAGCGGCGCTGGTCGATCGTCCCGTCGGGCGTGCGGTTGAACGGCAGGCCCATCTTCTCCAGGTCGAGGACCGAGTCGATGGCCTCCTTCGCCAGGATCTCGGCGGCGTCCTGGTCGACCAGGTAGTCACCGCCCTTGATCGTGTCGAAGGTGTGCCACTCCCAGTTGTCCTCCTCCACGTTGGCGAGCGCGGCGGCCATACCGCCCTGCGCGGCGCCCGTGTGGGACCTGGTCGGGTAGAGCTTCGTCAGTACGGCGGTACGGCTGCGCTTCGTCGACTCGATGGCCGCGCGCATACCGGCGCCGCCCGCGCCGACGATGACGGTGTCGTACTTGTGGATCTTCATCAGAATTACCTCAGCCCCTTGTGACCCGGTGGCCTAGCGGATGTTCGGGTCGAAGGTGAAGATCACCAGCGTGCCCAGCAGGATCGTGAACACCGTGGCGGTGTAGAGCAGGCCCTTGAGCCACAGCCGGGTGTTCGCGCGCTCCGCGTAGTCGTTGATGACGGTGCGCAGGCCGTTCGCGCCGTGCAGCATCGCCAGCCACAGCATCAGCAGGTCCCAGACCTGCCAGAACGGCGCGGCCCAGCGGCCGGCCACGAAGGCGAAGCCGATCTTGGAGACACCGCCGTCCAGCACCAGCTGGATGAGGAGGTGGCCCAGGACCAGGACGACCAGGACGATGCCGGACAGCCGCATGAACAGCCAGCCGTACATCTCGAAGTTGCCCCGGGTGGACTTCGGGGTCTTCTTGGTGCGCTTGCGCGGGGCCTCGATCAGGGGCGCCGGGTTGTCGGCGTCGTAGCCCGGATACGTGCCCGCGCCCTCGACGGGGCCGATGCCCGAGGCGGTGGTTTCAGTCGTCGCCATGTGGGTCAGCTCCCGAACAGTTCACGAGCGGCGTGGCCGAGGACGGGGTAGATCGCCCCGAGCATCAGCACGACCCACAGGCCGACGACGGTCCACAGCATCTGCTTCTGGAAGCGCGGGCCCTTCGACCAGAAGTCGACGGCGATGACGCGGAGGCCGTTCAGCGCGTGGAAGAGGATGGCGGCGACGAGGCCGTACTCCAGCACGGCGACGATCGGCGTCTTGTACGTGGCAACGACCTTGTCGTAGGCCTCGGGGGAGACACGGACGAGAGCGGTGTCCAGGACGTGTACGAACAGGAAGAAGAAGATGAGGACGCCGGTGACTCGATGAGCCACCCAGGACCACATTCCTTCCCGGCCGCGGTACAGCGTTCCAGCCGGCACGGAAAACCCTCCGGGAGCGGGGATCTGGAGCCGCGCCGGCTTCGGTGTCGGACGGGCCCGGCCGGGTACGGTCCACCGGCCCTGGCCATCGTAGCGACGTGTCGTCGGAACGCTTACAGCGGGCCTACCGATGTGATCAAACAGGCTCGTACGGGCTACTGCGTGCGGTTGCTGGGGGAGGTGCTTGCGGTGGTCTCGCCGGGTGCGGGCCGTCCGTGGCTTGTCGCGCAGTTCCCCGCGCCCCTGAGGGCGTTTCCCAGCCGTTCTCTTGCCAGGCCGCGGAGTTCCTCTGCCGCCACCACCCGTTCTTCTTCCGGATCGTTTGTCAGACGTGACCGGATGGCAGCCAGGATCTCGTTCAGGACCTGGGAGGGAGGGATGCCGTCCAGGCAGATGACGAACACGTGCCCGAATCGGGCCTCGTACGCCGCGTTCGCCGCACCCAGTGCCATGTGGGCCGCCGAGTACACCTCGTCGGGCAGCGCGGGCAGTGCCTCGGCGGCCAGGGCCTCGGAGAGGTCGCCCGGGGTCAGGTCGTACGCCGCCTCGTCCGCTGCCGCGAGCAGGGAGTCCAGGTCGGGGTAGGGGCGGTGGTCCGTGAGACGGCGGGCCCAGCGGAGGCTGCGCAGGCAGGTGAGGAGCGTGCGCTCGATGTCCTCGGCGGGCTCGGTGTTGAACCGCTCCAGGCTCGACGGCGTAGGAGAGGGGGACTCGGTGCGCGTCTGGGCCGGCATGGCGAGCGGGCCGGAGAGGTGGGGAAGCCGGTGCGCGGACAGCGTGAGTCCTCGGTGTTTTTGGGAGGCGGGTAGGGAGATGTGCGGGAGAAACGGGGGACAAGCGTGGGATGAGCGTGGGACGCGTGGGGGAGGAGTACCGCTCACATTATCGAGAAGTGGTCAGGAGCTGTCCGACGGACGTCTGAATTTCACCCGAACGGGAGAGTTTAGGAACGTACGGTGGACCACTTCGGTGGCGTGCGGTCGTAGGTTCGGAGGTGGAGGCGAATCAGGAGGTGCGTGGCATGCGGGCGATACGTGAGGCTCGGGCAGGTGGAAACCGGTGACCGGGCGGAGGCGACGGGCGCCTGAGCGGAAACGGGGTCCGAGGAGGAAGACGTACGGGCAGGGGCCCGGGTTGCTTCTCGGGGCCGGTGTTCTCGTGGCCGCCGGTGCGGTGGGTGTGACCGTGGCCCTCTGGCCGGTCGGCGACGCGAGCCCGGACACCGACGCGGGGAGCGACATCGCGTCGACAGGCGCCGCGCGTTCCTCGGACACGGCCGGGGCGACCGGCTCCGCGTCCACCGCACCCCGCGCCCCGTCTCCCGCCCAGCCCTCCCCGTCCCCCGCCCGCGTCTACCCGCTCTCCAAGACCCCCCGCACCATCCCCGCCGTACGCGAGCACGTACCCGCCCGCGGTCCCGGCTGGCGCCCCGCCTCGACCGCCCGGGTGGTCGTCGGCGCCGACGCCCTCGCCGACGAGGGGAAGCTGCTCGCCGGTGAGCTGAGGATGACGTACGGCGGGACGGCCGCCCCGCGTGCCGGGGACGTCCAGCTCAAGCTGGACCCGGGTCAGGCCGCGAAGGGCCCCGAGTCCTACACCCTCACCGTCAAGAGCGGCCGCGTCACCGTCGCCGGCCCCGCCGAAGCCGGCGTCTTCTACGGCACCCGCACCCTCAAGCAGGAGGTGACCGGCGGGAGCACCGCCCCCGAGGGCGTCGTGCGCGACCGGCCGGCCAAGGCGCAGCGCGGGCTGATGCTGGACATCGCCCGCAAGCATTTCACCGCGTCGTGGATCAAGGACCGCGTCCGTGAGCTCGGCGACCTCAAGTTCAACGAACTGGGCCTGCACTTCTCCGACGACCAGGGCTTCCGGATCGCCTCCGACAGCCACCCGGAGATCGTGTCCAAGGACCACCTCACCAAGGCCGAGGTCCGCGACATCCTCGCCCTCGCCGCGAGCCGCCACATCACCGTCGTACCCGAGATCGACAGCCCGGGTCACCTCGGCGCTGTACTCGCCGCCCACCCCGACCTCCAGTTGAGGAACGCGCAGGGCACGCCGGCCCGTGGGGCGATCGACATCTCCAAGCCCGAGTCCGCGAAGATCGTCGACGACCTGCTGGGCGAGTACGCCGACCTCTTCCCCGGCGCGTCCTGGAACCTGGGCGGTGACGAGTACCGGGCCCTGACGGTCGCCAGCCCGGCGACCTCCTACCCCCAGCTCGCCGCCGCGGCCACCCAGAAGTACGGGGCGGGCGCCGGTGTCTCCGACCTCGCGACGGGCTGGCTCAACGACCGGGCCGCCACCGTTCGCGCCCATGGCCAGACGGCCCTGCGTGCCTGGAACGACGGCTTCTACCAGTCGAGTTCCGTCCAGCCGGCCAAGAACATCCAGGTCGCCTACTGGACCGGCAAGGAGATCGGCGCCCGGAAACCGGCCGGATACCTGAGCGTCGGCCGCAAGGTCGTCAACTACAACGACGAGTACCTCTACTACGTGCTCGGGCAGCCGAACACCTTCGTCTACCCCACCGGCGAGCGGATCTACAAGCAGTGGACGCCGCGGGTGCTGCGCGGCAGTACGGCCGTCTCCTCGGCGTACGACGGGCAGATACTCGGCGGGGTCTTCGCCGTCTGGTGCGACCTCGCCGGGTCGCAGACACAGAACCAGGTGGCCGCCGGGATACGGATGCCGCTGCGGGCGACCGTGCAGAAGCTGTGGGACCCCCGCGCCCAGCCGCCCCTGTCCTGGACCGACTTCAAGAAGCTGGCGGGAAGGCTGGGCTGAAAACGGGTGGACGTACGGGTCCGGTGCGCATAGGTTCCGCACAGGTATTCGTGTGCTGGGCGCGCCCCCTGGGAAGGGGGTGCGCCCGGTTTCTTTTCGGGGGATCCGTATGTCCTGCAAGCGCTGCCATGTCTACAAGGCATCGACGCCCGCCGGCCTGTGCTCCGGCTGCGCGGCCGAGCCCGTACCCATGGCCGAGTCCGTACCCGCGCCCGCACCCGTGGCGGAGCCCGCGCCCACCGGCCCCGTCGTCCAGCCGCACGGACCGGCCTGGCTGCGTTCGCCGGTCGGGCTCGGCAAGGCCGTCGCCGTGATGCTCGGCGTGGTCATAGCCGCCGACCTCTTCGCCGTCTACGCCGGCCTCACCATGTACGACGTGATGGGCTCCCTCGAGGACGACGGCCTCGGCTTCGGCGGCTACAACGCCCTCATGCGCCGCGCCGACCACGCGGACACGCTCTACGCCGCCGCCGGAGTCGCGCAGACGGCGACCTTCGTCGCGACGGCCGTCTTCTACCTCGTCTGGTTCCTGCGCGTGCGGGTGAACGCCGAGGTGTTCAACCCGTTCGGGCACACCATGAAGCGCGGCTGGGCGGGCTGGGGCTGGTTCGTGCCGGTCGTCAGCCTGTGGTTCCCGCGCCGGATCATGCTGCAGATCTGGGACGCGAGCAGTTCTGCCGGAACCCGTGCCTCGCACGCGCTCGTCAACGCCTGGTGGGCGCTGTGGCTCGTCGCGCTCTTCACCAGCCGGGCCGAGTTCGGCGCGTACGACGGCGCCGACACGGCCGAGGCGATCAGGTCGGACGTCGCCCAGGTGCTCGTCTCGGACGTCGCCGACATCGCGGCGGCCGTGCTCGCGATCCTCGTCGTGCTCCGGCTGACCCGTATGCAGCACGAGAAGGCCCAGCGGGGCCCCGGCACCATGGGCGTCTGACGTCCGATTGTCGGATCCCTGGCCAACCGTTCCTGTGGACTGAGCGGGGGTGAGTCCGTTCAGCCGCGCGCCCCGAACGGTCTTGGGCGAGCTGGTTCCCGGCGTACTCGACCCCGGGTGGCGACACGCATCGTGTGCGTGGTCCGGGCCCGGGAGGCCAGTTCCCTGTGCGACCTGGCCAGGTGGGTACGGCCAGAGGGCGACGGGGAGGCCCTGAACCATCCTCTGGTGGAGCAGGGGCCCCGCACGCTGACGCCGTACCCGGTGTCCCAGGTCGCACCACCACGCTAGCCCGAACAGCCCAGCCCATCACAAGCCCGCACGCCGACGATCACACGATCGAGCTAATTCGACCTTGTGCGCACTCCTTTCCAACCCCCTTGCGTCTGTGGTCTATTCGGCGCGGGCAGTGCGAGCAGAACCACAACGCCAGGGGGATGGCATTGGGCTACTGGGGCTACTTGATCGTGGGCAGGAGCGCGCGGCCGCTCGCCGAGACCGACGCCCTGAGCGCGGTGCGCGACGGGCTGACCTCGCGTGAACGGCGCGACGACGGCTGGCAGGTGTGGGAGTACCCGAGCGGCGGCGCCGACATCGGCAGCATGAACACCCTCGCCCTGGAGACCGGCGCACCCGCGCTCTTCGGGTACGTCATGGACAGCCACTGTGTGGTGCTGGAGGCGGCGGCGCCCGAGAGCGGCGCGTGGACCACCTGTCTGGCGCGCGAGGTCATGGCCGGATACCTGGGCGCCGACGGGGGGCTCGCCCTCGACGACTACTTCCTGGAACCCGGCGACGCGGCCGATCGCGCGGTCGACTGGGCGGCCGAGGCCGGTCACACCGTGAACGCCGGGCCGCTCCTCGACGTACTGACCTCGGAGCCCGACCCGTTGGCCGAAAACCTGTTCTTCCGGTTCCTCGACCGACTCGGTGTGCTGCCTCTGTGACGCTCAGGGTGCGTTGCACGCAGTAGGGGAGAGTACGGGCTCCGTAAGGGATGGCGCCCTTGGAGGGGAGGCCTGCATGAGCCTGGTGGAACTGATCGCCGATGCTGACGAGCGTGGCCTGACGGTCAGCGGTCTGGCTTGTTTGGATCGGTGCGTGTCCCTCCTGGGAGGGGACGACGAGATCCTGCGCCCCCTGTGGGCCAGCCTTGCCGACGACAGCGACACGGAGGACTGGACGACCCGCCTGGAACAGGCCCGCGTCAAGCTCGACACCGGCGACACCGGCGACACAGCCCCTCCGGCCGCTGGCGCCCCCGCCCCCGACGCCTCCGCCGAGGGTGAGGCCGCTCTCCTCGCCCGGTGGATGCTCGCCGCCGCCCCCGCCGTCCGGTCCGCCGCCGGAGTGCGCGAATGGGCCGACGCGTGCTCCGTCGCCGCGCTCCGTATCCACCGGCTCCTGGACGCATCCGCCTCCGCATCCGCGTCCGTCTCCGCAGCCGACCCGTCCTCGGTCGAGTCCCACCGCGCGGGTGGTACGGAGGGCATCTCGCCCCTCGTAGCGGCCGAACTGCGGCGGCAGATCACCGTCCTGGAACTGCTCGCCGGGCACGGTTCCGGCGGACTGCGGCAGGCGCTGGCGGTGTCGACGGAGGGTCGGCGCGTGCTGCGCGCGGTGGTGTCGCGCCGGGCACGGGGACGGGCGTGACCCTCGGAGGAAGGTGAGCCCTGTGGCTTTCCTGTGGTTGTCCTGGGGTGGACGTGGGGCGGTCCCGCGCCGATCCCCGTCAGCCGCCGGAATCGGGTGACACCGATCGCCACCTGCACGCTTTCCTGGAATGTGATCGCACACCGAGCAGCACACCGAGCACCCGCCCGCCCGCAGGCCGCCGCCAAACCCGTGCGCTGGGCCGCCGACACCGTCGCGACGATGCGCGAGGGCGCGCGGCTGCGCCTCGACTACTCCACCCAGAGTCTGTGGCGCGTCGACCGGATGATCGAGGAACTCCGCCGCGAGCAGACGCCGTACGCCGCCGTGGAGTCGGTGCTGCGGGGCTTCGGGGCGTACGCCGGTGAGGTGATCGTGCGCCGGGCCGAGGGCGGCGCGGAGTGGCTGGAGGCGGACGGCGGGCACTGGATCCGCACGGCCGACGGGCGGTTGTGGGACCCCGCCGACGAGGCCCGCCGCTGTTTCGCCGGCCACGGTTCGCTGCGACTGCTGTGCCGGGACGCGACGGCGATCTGAACCCCGTCGAGCGCTGAGCCGGCGCTGATCGAGCAGCGATCGAGGAGTGACGTTTCCGTGCCGGGCGACGCAGATGCCCATGGGGACGGGGGAGTCGAACCCGCACTCGCACTCGATACGCCGTTACGGACGAGGACAGCGCTTGGGCCAGGGACGACGGGAACCCCGCCGGGTACAGCTGTACGACGAGGAGCTGGGGGACGCCGTCGCGCGGGCCCAGGACGGGGACGAGGCCGCCTTCGCGGTCGCGTACCGGCTGGTGCAGCCCGGACTCCTCGGCTATCTGCGGGGGCTCGTCGGCGACGAGGCGGAGGACGTGGCGTCCGACACCTGGCTGGAGATCTCCCGCGACCTGGGCCGGTTCAAGGGCGACGGCGCCGGTTTCCGCGGCTGGACGGCGACCATCGCCCGCCACCGCGCCCTCGACCTGCTGCGCCGAAGACGGGTGCGGCCCCAGGGGACGGCGCTCGAACAGGACGTACTCGACCTGCGCGGCCCGCACAGCACCCCCGACCAGGCCCTGGAGACCCTCTCCACGGAGTACGCCCTCGGGCTGATCGCCGGGCTCCCGCGCGACCAGGCCGAGGCGGTCCTGCTCCGGGTGGTCGTCGGCCTCGACGCGCCCGCCGCCGCCCGCGTCCTCGGCAAACGCCCCGGCGCGGTGCGCACGGCGGCACACCGGGGACTGAAACGCCTCGCCCGGCAGCTGGGAGAACCGACATGAACGGTGACGGTGACGACATGACAGGCAGCCGGCCGCAGAGCCGCCCGCCTCTGGCAGGCCTGCTCGCCGCCGCCCTGCGTGAGCGCTTCCGGGACGACGACAGCACCGGTGACGCGGAACGGAAGGCGATCGACGCGTTTCTCGCGGCCCGGGACTCCGGCGCGCACAAGGTGACCCGCACCCGGCGCCGGGACGACTGGCGGTGACCGGGCAGCTGTCGCGGAGACGGCCGGAGCCGCCACCCCCCACAGGAGAGGCCCCGGCCGTCGCGCGGCACGGGCCGCGCGGCGGCCCGTATCTCCTACAGCGCCGCGCGTGCTGTTTCTGTCACACCGTCACTCCGTCACGAGTTAGTTGCACGTTGTACGGACATGGACGAGGAGCGCTTTCACGCCGTAACGTGCCTTTCGCTACAGGCTGCGGACGTCGGGCACCCACGTCCACCGAGGCCTGGGACCGCAGCCATTCAGGAGAACCACGACGGCGAGAACAGGGTCCGCGAGAGCGGTGCCGGTTCAGGCGCGAAGAGGTGTGGTGCAGGGGGACGACGCGGAGCTGACCACCGCGGTGCTTGCGGCACAGACCGGGGACGAGACCGCGTTCCGGACTGTGTACCGCGCGGTGCACCCACGGCTGCTCGGATACGTGCGGACACTGGTCGGCGACCCCGACGCCGAGGACGTGGCGTCCGAGGCCTGGCTGCAGATCGCCCGTGACCTGGACCGGTTCAGCGGGGACGCGGACCGGTTCCGGGGCTGGGCCGCGCGAATAGCCCGTAACCGCGCCCTCGACCACATACGGATGCGCGGCCGCCGCCCCGCCATAGGCGGCGACGAGACCGAGCTGTCGGGCCGGGCCGCCGACTCCGACACGGCGGGCGAGGCCATGGAGTCGCTGGCCACCGACAGCACCCTGTCCCTCATCGCCCAGTTGCCGCAGGACCAGGCCGAGGCCGTCGTCCTGCGGGTGGTCGTCGGCCTCGACGCCAAGACGGCCGCCGAGACCCTCGGCAAACGCCCCGGAGCCGTCCGCACGGCGGCGCACCGCGGTCTGCGGCGGCTCGCGGAGTTGCTGGGGGCGGACCCGGACGCGACCGCCGCGCTCGACGCGCTGCCGACCCCACGGGAACCGCACGGACGTGCGGTGACGTCGGCCGGTGTGACGCATACGCGTTCGCGGACGCAGAAGGACATGTGATGGCCGACGACGACCAGTACAGGTGGCTGGACCGCGCTGCGGCGGAACGCCTGCTGAGCGGGGAGCCGCTGGAGGGTTCACTGACGTCCGCGGGCCCCGAGGCCCGCGACCAGGCGGAGCGGCTTGCCAAGACCCTGGGCGCGCTCTCCGTGGACCCCCCGCAGAGCGGTGCCGAGCTCCCCGGCGAGGCCGCCGCGCTGGCCGCGTTCCGCAAGGCGCGCCCGGCCCCGGACCTCACCGCCGTCGCATCCGCGACCGCCACGCCGTCCGCGTCGGACACAGGCGCGGACATGGGCCTCGTACGGGTGGGAGGGGCCGGGCGGTCCGGCGCCGCCCCGCGAAGGGGCGGCCTCGCGGCGCGCTTGGGCCGCCCCCTGCGGCTGGGGCTCGGTGCCGCGCTGGCCGCCGGGATGGCCGGCTCGGTCGCGATGGCCGCGGGCGTCGTCGTCCTGCCGAACCCGTTCGGCGGCGACGAGCCCGGCCGCCCCACCGCCAGCGTCTCGGCCGCCGAGTCACGCGACCCCATGCTGGCCTCGCCGTCGCCGGACGGCACCGAGGGCAGGAGCCTCCCGTTCCCCAGCCCCGACGGCACGCCCGGGGGCTCCTTCGGCAACGGCTCCCCGGCACCCGAGGAGAGCAGGCAGGGCCCGGCGGACGGGGGCCAGGGGTCCCGCTCCGACATGAGCCTGCCCGGCGACTGGCGGGGCGGACTCGCCTCGTCCTGCCGCGACATGCGCAGCGGCAAGAAGCTGGAGGCGGAGCGCAGACGTGCCCTGGAGAAGGCGGCCAAGGGCGCCAAGAAGGTGCCGCTCTACTGCGAGAACGCGCTGAAGGACGATCCGGCCGTCCACCCGAACGCCGACACAGGCACGGGCACGGGCACCGGGGGCGGCAAGGGAGACAACGGCCCCGAGGGCGGCCAGGACGGCGCCGGTGACAACGGCGGCCAGGGGGGGAACGGCGCCGGCGGCAACAGCAACGGCAGCGGCGGTGGAAACGGCCACGGCAACGGCAGCGGCGGCAGCCACGGCGGGCGGGCCGCGACGAGGCCGACGCCCACACCGACGTCGTTCACCGCGGTCGGATCGCACGAACCCCAGGAGGCTTCGGCCCCGGCCGCCGACCCCTCCTACGGCGTCCTGCCGCTGCCGACGGCCACCTGACCACCCAGGTCTACGCCTTCTCGCGGGGCAGGGTGTGACACTTTCGGCGGCGTCGGCGCAGTAGACAGTGAGCCGACTGGTCATCGGTTCCTCGCACAGAGCCGGGGGTTCCCCCCGTACCTTTCGGCTCGTGCACCTGGCGCGGGCGGGACACGTTCCCCCGGTCCCGTCCGCGCCCCGAACACTCCCCTCTCCCCGCCGCAGGCTCACCAGTAGATGACGACCTTGTCGCCGGTGCTCACCTCGGCGAAGATCGCGGCGATGGCCGTCTCGTCCCGGACGTTGACGCAGCCGTGCGAGGCGCCGCCGTAGCCGCGGGCCGCGAAGTCGGCGGAGTAGTGGACGGCCTGGCCGCCGCTGAAGAACATCGCGTAGGGCATCGGGGAGTCGTAGAGCGTCGACACGTGGTGCCGTGACTTCCAGTAGACGCTGAAGACGCCTTCCCTGGTCGGCGTGTACTGGCTGCCGAACCGCACGGCCACCGTCGACACGGTCCGGCCGTCGATCATCCAGCGCAGCGTCCGGCTCGACTTGCTGATGCACAGCACCCGGCCCCTGAGACAGCGCGGGTCGGGGTAGGCGGCCGGCTGCCCGCCGGTCAGATACAGCTCCCACTGTCCGGGCTCGTGGGTCATCCGCAGCAGCCGCTGCCAGGTGACGGTGTCGGTCCTCCCGGTGCGCGGCAGCCCGCGCTTGCCCTGGAAGCCCTTGACGGCGTTCTCCGTCAGGTCGTCGTACGACCCGGTCGGCCCGTCGTAGAGCCAGGCGACCTGGTGCAGCCGCGCCTGCAGCTCACGCACGTCCCGCCCGCTGTCCCCGCGCGACCAGAGAACGGGGGCGGGCGGTGCGGGGGCCGCTCTCCTCGGCGTCGGGGTCGGATCCGGGGTGGGTGCCGACTCGGAGCCGGGCGTGGCCGTGGTGCCGGGTTTGTCGTCGGCGGGCGGGTGCGAGACCTGGATGTGCACGGGCGAGCGGGGGCCGCCGTCCGGATCGGTGGTCCGTACCGTGCAGCCGCCCACGGCGAGAGCCGCGAGCACGACGAAAATCACCTTTCGCATGTCCGTAGTACGCAAGCCGGACCCCCCGAAGCTCAGCATCTGACCCCCATCCGTCCGTCCCGCCGATTCGGTGCCTGCCGCACATGACCGGTGACGGACTCCGCTGCGTTGTGGTGTGCGGCGACTGGCAAGCTACGCGTCGCCGTCCACCATGACCCGCGAGTCGCAGCCGGGACTACCCGTCGAACCGGTGTGCAGCCGAGCTGCCCGGCGAGTGCCCGGAAGGGTGCGACGTCGAGAAGGGGGCCCGGCGGATGGCAGACTTTCCCCTGTCGGCCGCGGCCGGCGCCGAGGTCTTCCAGGACTACGACCGACAGTTCGAGGAAGGGCTGGAGCTGGTGCTCGCAGGAATCGGGACGACGTACGCGATGACGTACGGCAAGTCGTCGTGATGAGCTGGGAGTTCGGCCCGGTCCGCATCCATCGAGCACCGTCCGGTCACGTCCGAGTTGACACGCGGCGCCGAATACCTCTTACTGTCGCGGAATCTGCAGCTGAGAGAGCCCAGGTGTGCGCGTGACCAATCGTCCCCCGATACTGTCCGTTATCGTCCCTTGTTACAACATCGAGACCTATGTCTCGGACACAGTGACGAGTCTCGTCAACAACGACCAGGACGACTTCGAGTTCATCTTCGTCGAGGACCGCTCGACGAAGGACAAGACCTACGAGGCGTTGCTGGAGCTGACGAAGCGGCTGAAGCACGGCAGGGTGATCCAGCACGAGCAGAACGGCGGTCTGGCCACCGCCCGCAACACCGGCATCGACGCGGCCGAAGGCACCTACCTCACCTTCCTCGACGGTGACGACTGGCTGGCCCCGGGCTATCTGCAGGACCTCGTCGGCGCCATCCAGCGCCACGACGTCGACTTCGTACGCACCGACCACGTCCAGGTCAACGGCATCGAGCGGGCCGTCCACCGGGCCCCCGAGGGCCGCCGGAACGTCCCGCTGGACCCGCGCACCTCGATCCTGCCGGTCGACGACACCACGATGGTCGACTACCCCTATGCCTGGGCCGGCGTCTACCACCGCCGCCTTCTCGACAAGGGCATGCTGCGCTTCCACGACGGTCTGAAGACCGCCGAGGACCGCCCCTGGATCTGGGACCTGCACCGAAGAGCCGACTCCTACCTGGTCGCCAGCCTGCGCGGGGTCTTCTACCGCCGAGGTGTCACCACCTCGCTCACCCAGATCGGCGACGTCCGCCAGCTGGACTTCTTCCGGTCCTTCGACCTCGTACTCGCCGAGTTGGCGAGCGACCCCGAGGTCGGGCTGCTGCGCAAGAAGGCGCTGCGCAACTACTGCGTCGTCATCGCGCACCAGCTCCTCCAGCGCAGCCGGTTCGACCGGCCCACCGCCGCGAAGCTGCGGCAGATGAGCGCCGACGCCCTGAACAAGATGTCCGAGGACGAGCTGCAGGCCGCCCTCATCGGGATGGGCGAGCAGCGTGTACACCTGCTGCGGCGCGTGCGCGGCGGTATGAAGGGAATCGCGGCATGATCCAGATCTTCTTCTCGGCGACGCAGTACGCCGCGGCGACCGTGACGGCCGCGATCCGCGCCGGGCTCTTCGGCCCGCGCGAGGACCACCGCCGCATCCTGGTCGTCAGCAACACGGCCGCCATCCCGGAGGTGGGCACCCCGCTCGACCGGATGTCCGGCTTCGAGAAGCTGCGGCCCGAGTTCGACGAGGTGCGCTCGTGGAACGAGTTCATCTCCCCGCACCACCCGGCCGGCTGGTCCCCGCGCGCGCAGGACGCCATCATGTGGGAGAAGGCCGTACGCCTGGCCTGGGACCTCGGTGACGAGCCCGTCGAGATCGCCTGCGAGTCGATCCAGGCGAACCCCTCCCGCGCGGTCGCCGAGATCTTCGCCGACAGCCCGATCCACGTGTACGCGGACGGCCTGATGAGCTACGGCCCCACCCGCAACCGCGTCCCGCACGGCATGAGCAGCCGCATCGCCCGCGTGCTGCACCTCGACCTCATACCGGGACTGCGGCCCCTGCTCCTCGCCGAGTACGGCGTGGAGCCGGTGCCGATCCCGAACGAGCCGATCGTCGGCGTACTCAACGAGATCGGGGAGCAGGGCGTCGACATCCTGGCCGCCCGCATCCCGGCCGAGAACCGTCCGACGGCCGTGCTCCTCGGCCAGTACCTGTCCGCCATCAACCTCATCACCCAGGAGGAAGAGGAGGAGCTGCACGTCCGGATGCTCCGGGCCGCCGCGAAGGCCGGCCACACGGCCGTGCTGTTCAAGCCGCACCCGAGCGCCCCGGCCGCGTACTCCACGTCCCTGCAGGGCGCCGCCACGGAGCTCGGTGTGCACCTGAGCGTGCTGAACGAACCGGTGCTCGCCGAGACGGTGTTCGCGTACCTGAAGCCGCAGCTCGTCATCGGCTGCTTCTCCACCGCGCTGATGACCGCCGCGACCTTCTACGGCATCCCGGTCGCCCGGGTCGGCACGGAGTCGCTCCTCGACGCCATCACGCCGTACGAGAACAGCAACCGGATCCCGCTCACCATCATCGACGCGGCCCTGCCCGACGCCGAACGCGACCTCGCGTCCAGCATCGGCACGCCGTCCGACGATCCAGGGCTGGTCGAGCGGCTGTCGCCGCTGGTGAAGGCGGTCGGGTACTGCATGCAGTCCCGTAAGCACCCGCAGCTGCGCGACGAGGTCGCCGCCTGGCTGTCGGTCCACCTCGCGGAGAACGCCCACTACTTCAAGCGCCGCCGCCTGACCAGCCTCCGCCTCCCCGGCGGCAGCACGGTCCGCGCGGAGACGCTGCGGCGCAACCCGACGGTCCGCAAGGTCGTGAAGAGGGTCAGGGCCGTGCGCTCCTGACAAGCACAGCGATGGGGAAGGGCCTGGGGTCGGAATCCGACCCCAGGCCCTTCCCCATTCGCATGACTCCCAGCAGAAGGAACTCCATGCTGACGTCTCACTTCTCCCACACCGAGTGGTGGATCGCCGCGCTCGTGGCCGGCCTCGCCCTGGCGGTGGCGATGCAGTCCCTGATCCCCGAGAAGAAGGACAAATGGAAGGCGCTGCTGCCGCCCGTGGGCGGCGCTGTGTTCGTCGCCCTGCGCACAGGGACATCCCCGGACGAGGGGGAGAACCAGGCACTGATGCTGTTCACGGCGACGGCGCTCGCTCTGGCGATCACCCGGGTCATCTTCACCGGATACGTAAGACGCCAGCTGGAGTTGGCACGCTCGGGGCAGCCCATGGAGAAGCCGACGCACAGGCACACCGCCGTCTTCCTCCTCACCTTCGCAGCCGTCGTGGCAGCGATCGTCGCCACCCTGTGACCTGACCGGGATCGACCGAGGAGTCGCGGAGAGGCCCGGGGTCGGATGTCCGACCCCGGGCCTCTCCACACCTGTCACCTGCTGCGTTACGCCCGCTTCAGCTTCTCGCCCAGCTGCTTCGACTGGAGCGTCATCGTCCGCTTCAACCGGGAGCCGAACGGCTTCTCGATGAACCTGTGCATCAGATAGGCCAGCGTCAGCAGGCTCGCCACCGACGCGAGGATCGTCAGGTACGGGTCGAGGCCCCAGCCGCGGTGCAGCACGCGGATGAAGAACCAGCCCAGGTGCTCGTGGATCAGGTAGAAGGGGTACGTCAGCGCGCCCGCGAGCGTCAGCCAGTTCCAGTTCGCCCAGCTCGTCCAGCCCAGCGCCACCACCGCGACGGACGCGAAGGCGACCAGCACGATGGCCTGGATGACGAACGGGTTGCGGACGAAGTCGCCCTGCGCGCCCGGGTGCCACAGCGCGGTCACCGAGTAGCGCTGGCCCAGCAGGAACGACATGCCGACGATGCCCCACAGGAGCAGGTCGCTGCCGTAGCGGTGGATCAGGTAGAGGGCCAGGCCGCCGATGAAGAAGGGGGCGTGGTCGCGGAAGGTGAGCTCCGAGATCAGCGGGTTGTCCGCGACCCGGGCGAAGGCGCCGGCCAGCGTCCACAGGATGCAGAAGGTCACCACCCGGCGGTAGTTGACGCCCTTCCAGACCACGAACAGGGCGAACAGCACGTAGAACTTGAGCTCCACCCACAGCGTCCAGCACACGCCCAGGACACGCGGCACGCCCAGCGGCTGCTGCATCATCGTGAGGTTGACCAGGAACTCGTCGCCGCGCACATGGTGGACGACCACCGGCATCAGGAACGAGGCGGCGGTGACCATGACGATCGCCACCCAGTACGCCGGGTAGAGACGGGCGATGCGCGAGCGGAAGAAGTCGCCCAGCGTCTTGCCCCAGCTGCTCATGCAGATCACGAAGCCACTGATGATGAAGAAGAACTGCACCCCGAGGCTGCCGTAGGTGGCGAACCGGGACAGGGTCGGGAACATCACACCGGGCGACTGGTGCCAGGACTCGGCGACCTGGCCGTTCTTACCGGCGAAGTGGTACATACAGACCATCAGCGCGGCCAGCAGCCGCAGCCCGTCCAGCGCCTTCAGACGGCTGGCCGGGCGGCTCGGCTTGGCACCCTCGGCGGAGGGCGGCACGGCGGCCGGTTCGGCACTCCCCGGCCGCGGGCCCGGCGACGGGGCCGGGAGCGGAGGGGCCATGGTCTGGTCGGCCGCGGTCATCGAGTGGCCTTTCGCAGCGGGAACTCGGAAAGAGGAGAAGCTGGCTCAGCGACGGTAACCAGGAGAGCCAGGGGCAACCCAAAGAGGTAGCACAGAACTCTCACGGATGAACAACCGGTCAGCTCATTGACGTACGACGGACGCGGATGGATGCACACGGACGCCAACGCGTCGCCACCCGTCCGTATACGAATACGAACCGAGGGACGACGCGTTTGGCAGATTAGATCTCCGCAGTGCCCGTTGTCACCGCTTCACCGTTTTGCTCAACGCCCGCGCCCGGCGCGCGATCCGTCGCACGGTCGCGTTGCGCGGGATGAACGACAGCTGGGACGGCAGGGCTCCGGGCAGCGCCAGTGAGGTCAGACGGCGGCGCTTGAAGTAGCGCCAGGTCTGCTCGGTGAGGTGCTTGGAGAGGTAGCTCTCCGCCTCCGGGCGCAGCCGCGAGTAGATCCGGGGCTGCATGCAGAAGCCGATCGCCTTGAGCAGCCCGGCCAGGTTCTTGCCGACCTGCTTCTCCGACGGCATCGACCACTTCTTGACGGCCTTGGCGTCCGCGAGGTCCGGCAGCAGCATGTCCACGATGGTCAGGGGCACGCGGTTGCTGTTCTGGTACGGCGTGATCTTCTCCAGCACGGTGTCCGTGCCGACCCGGGCGACCGGGATGCCGTACAGGCCGGCCGCCGTGAACAGGCCGGTCGAGAAGCAGCCGACGACCAGCGCGGGGCGCAGCCGCTGGAAGAGGACCTCGGCGAGCACGGGCCGGTCCAGGACGGTGAGTTCGGCGCCGAGCTTCTTGGCCTCCGTCTCCAGGGACCGCGACCAGGCCGTGGGCGCGGTCGGGTGCGGCTTGAAGACGAGCGAGAGGTGCCCGGCCTTCACCGCGCCGCGCACCATCCGCAGATGCAGCTCCTCCTCCTCGTGCGGGGTGAGGATGCCGAGCGCGGAGAGGTACTGGCCCAGCAGCAGCGCGGGCTGTCCCTTCGGGGGACTCGGCCAGGTCTCCGTCTCGTCCCCGGCCTCGGCGAGTTCGCCCAGTACCTTCAGGAACGCCTCGGACGGCACGAGTTCGGCGGGCACGCCGAACTCGGTGAGCAGCAGCGGGGTGAGGCCCGGGACGAGGTCGAGGTGGAGCAGGCGCCCGATACGGGTCCCGACCAGTGCGTCGATCTTGTCGCGTGTGGGGCCGTAACTTATGAGGCCGTCCGCGTAGACGTCGACGGGGGCGCCGGTGAACAGCTGGCACAGTGCGAGGGCCGGGTTGACCTGCACGGACTCGACGGCCAGCTCGATGTTGTCGTCACCGAGGTTCCACAACAGCCGCAGATGCCGCTCCCACAGCGGGACGTCGTCGGCGCGCGGGCCCCAGCCGCTGGGGTGGAACGGGGCGATCGTCGCGTTCCAGGACAGGACGTCGTCGAACCGCCCGCTCACCCGGTCGAAGCCGGACATCGTGTCGACCCCGGGGGTGATCTCGGGGTTGGCGGCGTTGTTGGTGATCAGCAGCAGCCTGCGGTCGGCCGGCCCGAAGAGGCCGGCGTCGAGGGCGGCGGCCAGCGTGGCGGCGCCGTAGAGCGTCGACGCGCAGAAGATCTGCGTGGTGCGCGTCTTCTTGCTGAGGGTCTGAGGACTGCCGGACATCAGACGGACACCGTCCCGGCGGACGCGGAGACGGGCCTGCGCCGTACCTTCCGCAGTCGGTTGGCCCGCTGGACGTCCATCGAGTCGATGGCCTCCGCGAGGACGTCCTGCGGCATCCGCTTCAGCGCGGCGGCGCTCAGCGAGCGCAGTTTTCGGGCCACGGCGGGTTCGAACCTCTCGATCGCTCCGAGATGATGAGCCATGATCGCGCAGTAGGTGCGCACTGCTTTCGGCAGTAGCCTAGCCGCCTCGGGGTCCCGGGCCGTCTCCTCGATGACCTGGTCGAAGGCCCGGATGAAGTCGAGTTGGCGAACATCACCGATTTGGGTGAGCGAGGAGGCGACGCCACGCCGGTAGAAGACGCCGAGCAGCCCCACCGCGGCGAACGACTCCGCCTCCCGGTGCAGCTTCCAGATCCACGGCCGGTCCTCCGCCGTACGCAACCCGTCGGTGAAGTGCAGGATGCCGCGGTCGACGAGCCGGCGGTGGTAGATGCCCGCCCAGGCGTAGGCGTAGTCGACGGAGGTGGTGCGGTCGGTGGGCAGGATCGCGTCCCGCGGCGACATCACGACCCCGCGCCGGCCGTGCGGGACCCGATGGATCGCGCGCGCCCGACCGGTGCACTGGACATGGTCCGTACGAACGAAATCGCAGCCCAACTCCTCAATAGCGGCGAGAAGTTGGGGGAAATAGTCGGGAGCGAGCCAGTCGTCGCCGTCGAGGAACGTGAGGTATTCGCCACGCGCTTTGTCGATACCGGTGTTGCGGGCGGTGGCCAGGCCTCCGTTCTTCTCGTGGCTGACCAGCACGGCGCCCGGCAGCTTGCGCTCTGCGCGCGCGAGGATGTCCGGAGTCTCGTCGCGAGAACAGTCGTCGACGAGGATGAACTCGAAGTCCTCGCGCGCGTTGGCACGCAGGCTCTTCAGAGTGTCTGGCGCGTATTGCTGCACGTTGTAGAACGGCACGATGACGGAGAGCTTGACCACGAGTCCGAGGTTAGAGCCTCTCCGGGCGTCTCACTTTACCCGGGGTTTGATGTCGGGTGAACTACATGTGTCCGACCGGTGAATCAAGGGGGTTTCTGCACGTATGACGTCTTGATTCAAGTCGACGCGGCCCTTTGTTAACCCTTTGTTGCCTTGGGATTGGGTGGAAGCACCCCATGTCGGCTTAAGGTCTTGGGCGTGCCAGCCAGTACCACGAGCCCCATGAGGGTCGCCGTCCTCGCCGATTCCGACACTCGGTGGAAATGGGGTGCGCTCACAGCCAGTCGTATTTCTCCTGATAATTCGGACATCCATCTCGACGGCTACCTCCTCAGAGGCAGAGCCACCCCCACCGCCCGCCAGCTCCAGGAGGTCGGCGTCAAGGCGGACTCGCTGCGCGAGGTGACCGCCCTGGAGTTCCTGCGGGCCATGGACCAGGAGGAGCCGTACGACATCCTCGTGCTCGCCCTGGTCGGCGGCGGCGTCCAGGCGATGCTGCACGGCCTGGCACAGGTGTGGGACGACACGGCCCTGCGCCCCGTCGTCGTCACCGGCTATGTCGGGGTCGTGTACGAAAAGCTCGCCGACGGCCTCCTGCTGCGCCACGGCGCCGATCTGGTCCTCGCGAACTCCCGCCAGGACGCCGACCGTTTCAGGGCCGTGTACGACGGAGTGGGCGCCGATTCGTCCTCTGTGACCGAGATCGCACTCCCCTTCCTGGGTGGCGCGTCTTACACAGGTGAGCATGGTCACCCCTACACGGTGGTGTTCGCCGCTCAGCCCTCCGTCCCGGAGAGCCGCAAGGACCGTACGTATCTCCTCGACCGGCTCGTGCAGCACGCGAAGCTCCACCCCGAACGCGAGGTGCTCCTCAAGCTGCGCTCCAAGCCCGGCGAGCACACCACGCACATCGAGGAATTGCCCTACCAGAAACTGGCGCAGCGCGCCGACCTTCCGCCGAACTTCAAGCTCGTCTACGGGCACATGGGCGAGGTCCTGGACCGCACGGACCTGCTGGTCACCATCAGCTCCACGGCCGCCCTGGAGTCCCTGCACCGCTCCATTCCGACCGTCGTGCTGAGCGACCTGGGAGTGCGCGAGGCGCTCGGCAACCACCACTTCGTGGGCAGCGGCTGCCTCGCCTCCTGGGAACAGCTCGACGCCGGTCACCAGCCCGTTCCCGACGCTTCGTGGGTGGCCCGGCAGGGGGTCGCCGCGGATGGCTCGTACGAGACGGCCTTCGACGCGGCACGCGACAGGATCGACCGACTTCTGGGATCCTCGAAGCTTCCGCCCCTGGCCCCGTACTACACACCGATGACGGCTCCGGGATATTTGCCGGGTATTCTCGCTCGGCACCACCTCGGCCCCGACGGCGTTCCGCTGCCCGGGGCGCCGGCCGCCGACAAGGAGCCGGGAGCGGTGCGGCAGATCGTGCGTCGCGCGGCCCGCGGCGCCTACCGGCACGGCGTGCAGCGCGTCGCGCCCGTGATCCGGCGGATGGGGGAGCTGTGACCCATCGGATCCCCCGTCAGACACGCGAAGAGCGTCAAGGAGTGCAGGCAATGTCCAACCCGGAGTCCAACCCGGAAGCGGGCCGAGCGACCGCGCGGCCCCGCGTGCTCGCAGTGATCCCCGCGAGAGGGGGCTCCAAGGGCGTGCCCGCGAAGAACCTGCTGCCTGTCGGCGGGGTCCCGCTGGTTGCCCGCGCGGTGCGTGAGTGCCTCGCGGCCAAGCTGGTCACGGACGTCGTCGTCTCCACCGACGACCAGGCCATCGCCGCCGCCGCCCGGCAGGCCGGCGCCGAGGTCGTGCTGCGCCCCGCCGCCATCGCCGGTGACACCGCGACCTCCGAGGCCGCCGTCCTGCACGCCATGGACGCCCACGAGACGCTGCACGACGCCAAGGTCGACGTGGTCCTGCTCGTGCAGTGCACCAGCCCGTTCATCATCCGCGAGGACGTCGACGGCGTCGTCAACGCAGTGGTGCACAACGGCGCCGACAGCGCGCTGACCGTCGCGCCCTTCCACGGCTTCATCTGGCGCGACGCCGCCGACGACCCGCAGCCGGTGTCCGGCGAGCGCACGGCCGTCGAGGCCGGCACCGGCTCCGTGGCCACCGAGACGGTGACCGTCGGTGGCGGTGGCTATGGCGTGAATCACGACAAGTCCTTCCGGCCCCGCCGCCAGGACCGTCCCCAGGACCTCCTGGAGACCGGCGCCGTCTACGCCATGGACGCGACGGGCTTCCGTAAGTCGAAGCACCGTTTCTTCGGTCACACCGAACCCGTGCGCACCGACCCGGCCCGTGTGCTGGAGATCGACGACCCGCACGACCTCGCCCGCGCCCGGGCCCTCGCGACGCTCTTCGACGCGGAACGCCCCGGCGCACTCCCGACCGCCGACGACATCGACGCGGTCGTACTCGACTTCGACGGCACCCAGACCGATGACAGGGTGCTGATCGACTCCGAAGGACGGGAATTCGTCTCCGTGCACCGCGGGGACGGCCTGGGCATCGCCGCCCTGCGCAAGAGCAGCCTGAAGCTGCTCATCCTGTCCTCGGAACAGAACCCGGTCGTCGCCGCCCGCGCACGGAAGCTACAGCTGCCCGTGCTGCACGGCATCGACCGGAAAGACCTCGCACTGAAGCAGTGGTGCGAGGAGCAGGGCATCGCGCCGGAGCGCGTGCTCTACGTCGGAAACGACGTCAACGACCTCCCGTGCTTCGCCCTCGTGGGCTGGCCCGTGGCGGTCGCAAGCGCCCACGACGTTGTGCGCGGCGCCGCACGCGCGGTCACCACCGTTCCCGGCGGCGACGGCGCGATCCGAGAGATCGCCAGCTGGATCCTCGGCCCCTCTCTCGACCCCCTCAACAAGAAGTAAGGAACCCCCAGAATGACCTCCACCCGCTTGCGCTCGTTCGGTTCGAAGACCGCCGGCCCCGGCCAGCCCGTCTACATCTGCGGCGAGATCGGCATCAACCACAACGGTGACCTTGAGAACGCCTTCAAGCTGATCGACGTGGCCGCCGAAGCCGGCTGCGACGCGGTCAAGTTCCAGAAGCGCACCCCGGAGATCTGCACCCCGCGCGACCAGTGGGACATCGAGCGCGACACCCCCTGGGGCCGCATGACCTACATCGACTACCGCCACCGTGTGGAGTTCGGTGAGGACGACTACCGCAAGATCGACGAGCACTGCAAGAAGCGCGGCATCGACTGGTTCGCCTCCCCGTGGGACACCGAGGCCGTCGCGTTCCTGGAGAAGTTCGACGTCCCGGCCCACAAGGTCGCCTCCGCGTCCCTGACGGACGACGAGCTGCTCGTCGCCCTCCGCCAGACCGGCCGTACGGTCATCCTGTCGACGGGTATGTCCACCCCGAAGCAGATCCGTCACGCGGTCGAGGTCCTCGGCAGCGACAACATCCTGCTCTGCCACGCGACGTCGACCTACCCGGCGAAGGCCGAGGAGCTCAACCTCCGCGTGATCAACACGCTGGAGAAGGAGTACCCGAACGTCCCGATCGGCTACTCCGGCCACGAGACGGGCCTGCAGACCACGCTGGCCGCGGTCGCCCTCGGTGCCACCTTCGTCGAGCGTCACATCACCCTCGACCGCGCGATGTGGGGCTCCGACCAGGCCGCCTCCGTCGAGCCGCAGGGTCTGACCCGCCTCGTCCGTGACATCCGCACCATCTCCGAGTCCCTCGGCGACGGCGTCAAGAAGGTCTACGAGTCCGAGATCGGCCCGATGAAGAAGCTCCGTCGTGTCTCCGGCGTCATCGCCGACGCGGAGATCGCGGCTGCTGCGGGCGAGCCCGTCACCGCCTGATCCACACCACTCAGCGGCTTCACCGGCGCCAGCCGGTGACCACTCCGTCCACGCGGATTCCCCAGTCCGTACTCACGGAAGCGACGGTCGTACGTCGATGAGCCCACGCGCCGGTACCACCGGCCCCCACACTCTCGCCTTCGTCGAGAGCCCGGTCCAGCTCCTGAACGTGCTGGAATGGGCGCATGTGCACGCGCATGCGCTCAGCCCGGAGGGGGCCGGCGGTCCGGCGCCGGTCGTTTCCGCCCGCGCCGGTTCCACCCGCAAAGGCGGCAAAGTCCCCGGACAGGCGTCGCGCCGCTGGCGCAGAGGCCAGAGCCGGCCGACGATCCACCGGGAACCCTCCGGTGGCGGACTGACCCTGGTCGTCCTGTCCCCGGTCGACCCGATGACCCGGGGCCAGCTGCGCCGCATGGTCGAGCTCGCCCGCGAGGAGGGCCACGAGGTCCGCTGGGAGGACGCGCGAGCCGGAACCTCGGCCCCGTTCCGCACGATCGGTGGCCTCGCCCCCCTGCTGCGCAGGACGCGGCGGATCGTGATGGGGGACCCGTTCTCCCGCTATGTACAGGTACTTCTCAACATCACCAAGGCCCGTGACCTCGTCGTCGTCGACGACGGCACGGCGACCATGGAGTTCGTCTCCCAACTCGCCCGCGGTGAGCGCCTGGTGCGCTGGCACCGCAAGGCACAGCGTCCCGGGGCGCGGGACCTGCTGTTCATCCCGGTGTCGTCGAAGGCCCGCCGCCGACTGACCCCGGGCGGCAGGCGCCGGGTCGAGATCTTCTCCTCGATGCCGATCGAGGACACCCCCGCGGGCGTCGAGGTCACCTACAACGACTTCGCCTGGACCCGTTCCCGGTTCGGCCCCCCGCACATCGCCGAGGGCGCGGACATGGTCGGTACGTCGCTGGTGGAGACGGGCGTGGTCGACGCCGACCGCTACCGCGACGCCGTCCGCGCCCTGGCCAAGGCCCACGGTGTGACGCGCTACTTCGCCCACCGCCGCGAAAGCGCCGAGAAACTCCACGACCTGGCGGCCTGCACGGGCCTGGAGGTGGTCCGCCCGGACCTCCCCCTCGAACTGATCGCCCGCCGCGGCCCCATCGGCCGTACGATCCTCAGCTTCCCCTCGACGGTCGTGCACACCCTTCCGCTGGCCCTGGCGGGCACGGACGTGAAGGTCGCCGTCTGCGACATCGACCCGGCCTGGCTCACGGCGAACGCGTCACCGCGCGCCCAGGGCTTCCTGTCGGGCGTCACCGGCTCGGCCCGTGACGTACAGCGCGTGTCGACGGACTCGGGCCACCCGGCAACGGAAGCGAAGGCGACGGGCTGACCGCCCGTGTCCCACTGATCCCCGGCGGATCCCGCTGACTTCCGTTTCCGCTTCCCCGAGGCTTCTCAGGCGCCCCTCGTCACACAGAACTCGTTGCTCTCCGGGTCCAGCAGCACGACGTGGCCGTCGTACCGGGCGAGGACCGTGGCGCCCAGCGCCGTGAGCCGGTCGACCTCGGTGGCGAGGTCGGGCGCCGACAGATCCAGGTGAAGCCGGTTCTTGACGCGCTTCGGCTCGGGGACGAGCTGGACCCACAGCCGGGGGCCGCCGTCCCGCGACTCCAGGAGAACCGTCGGGTCGTCCTCCGGATCGTCGATGCCCAGCCCGCGCAGCCGGGCGAGTTCCGCCTCGTCGTACGGGGCGACGGCGTATCCGTCGAGCGCGGCGGCCCAGAAGCGGGCCAGTGAGGCGGGGTGGGCCGAGTCGAGGACGAGGTCACGGAGACGAGCCATCAGCCCATGATGCGGTCCACCCGCCGGGACTACGCCGGCTTGCGCGCCACCAGATACGCCCGCTGCCGGGTCTCGTCCCCGTCCGGCTCCCGGATCGTTTGCGACTGCAGGGTCAGGCCCGCCTTGGCCAGGAGGCCGGCCACCGTGTCCGGCGTACGGAACCAGTAGTCCAGCGACATCTCGTGGCCGAAGCGTTCCTCGAGGTGGAGGTGGCCGGTGTCGGGGCCCGTCTGGAAGCCGAGCAGGACATGGCCTCCGGGGGCCAGGACCCGGTGGAACTCCGCGAACACCGTGGGCAGCGCGGCGTCCGGGACGTGGATGATCGAGTAGAGGGCCAGGACCCCGCCCAGCGTCTCGTCCGGGAGGTCCAGGGACGTCATCGAGCCGACGTGGAACCGGAGTTCGGGATGGGCCCGGCGGGCCAGCGCCACCATGCGCGGGGACAGGTCCACGCCGAACACCGGGACGCCGAGGGCGTGCAGTCTCGCGGTGACCCAGCCGGGGCCGGAGCCGATGTCCGCGACGGGCGCGGGGCCCTGGGCCCGCACCAGCTCGGCGAAGGCGGCGACGAGGGCGCGGTCCAGGGGAAGGTCCGCCAGATGGTCCGCGTATCGCTCTGTGTAGTCGGCGGCCATGGCGTCGTACGACGCGCGGGTGGCGTGGAGGAAGTCCGGCGAGTCCGGTACGGCGGCCTGTATGGGGTCCGTCACGGACGCCTGGTTCGGGGCGGTCACGGGGGTGCACGTTACCCGGGGAGCGGCGCGCGGGAGGGCGCGTTCACACGGGCGACAGCGAGCGGGGGCCAATGTTCATGCCCGTGACCGTGGACGTTTCGGTACGTGGACAGTTCCGTCGACGCGGTGGAGGGCGTGGCATCGTGGGCGGAGGTAGACGGAAGTGGCTGCCGGGAAAGACCGGCGAGTTTACCCATCCCAGTTCGCGAGTATGCCTCCGGCGGTCAGAATTTCTTCCCCAACAGGTTGAAATTTTGTTGATCGTGGGTCATTCGACCGCCCGGGCGTCCTACCCTTCAAAGGGTGAACCACATGATGTCCCGAGAGTCCGAGGCCGATCTCCCCGGGGAAGCCGCGCTCCCCGGCACGCTGCCGGAGGCACTGCGCGCCGAGCTCGTCGCGTTCCGACGCGACATGCACATGCACCCGGAGCTCGGAAACCAGGAGTTCCGCACCACCGCCGCGATCCGGACACGGCTCGAGAAGGCCGGCCTCAAGCCGCGCGTGCTCGCCACCGGCACCGGACTCGTCTGTGACATCGGCGACATCGGCGTCGACTCCGAGGGACCCGAGGGACAGGGCAATGGCACCTCTGTGCCCGTCCTCGCCCTGCGTGCCGACATCGACGCCCTCCCCATCCCGGACACGAAGAGTGACTGCGCGTACCGCTCCACCGTGCCCGACCGCGCCCACGCCTGCGGCCACGACGTGCACACCACCGTCCTGCTCGGCGCCGGGCTCGTCCTCGCCGATCTGCACCGGCAGGGTCTGCTGCCGAGGCCGGTGCGGCTGATCTTCCAGCCCGCCGAAGAGGTGCTGCCCGGCGGCGCCGCCGACGCGATCGAGTGCGGCGCGCTCAGCGGGGTCGGCCGGATCATCGCCGTGCACTGTGACCCGAGGGTCGACGCCGGGCGGATCGGGCTGCGCCACGGGCCGATCACCTCCGCCTGCGACCGGCTGGAGATCTCGCTCGACGGCGCCGGCGGCCACACCGCGCGGCCCCACCTCACCACCGACCTCGTCACCGCCGCCGCCCGGGTCGCCACCGACGTCCCCGCGCTCGTGTCCCGGCGTGTCGACGCCCGCAGCGGGCTCTCCGTGACCTGGGGCCGGATCGAGTCGGGCCACGCCTGCAACGTGATCCCGCAGCACGCCGAGCTGTCCGGCACCGTCCGCTGCCTCGACCTCGACACCTGGCACCAGGCCCCCGATCTCGTCCACGCGGCCGTCGACGAGATCGCCAACCTGTACCGGGCCAAGTCCGAGATCACCTACGTGCGAGGCGTCCCGCCCGTCGTCAACGACGCGGACGTCACCGAACTGCTGCGCGACGCGATGACCGCCCGGCGCGGCGCCCACTCCGTCGAGGACACCGCCCAGAGCCTCGGCGGCGAGGACTTCTCCTGGTACCTGGAGCACGTGCCCGGCGCGATGGCCCGCCTCGGCGTGCGCAGGCCGGGCGAGCGCGGGGTGCGCGATCTGCACCAGGGCGACTTCGACGCCGACGAGCACGCGATCACCGTCGGCGTGGAACTGTTCACCGCCGCCGCGCTGCTCGACGGACAGCAGCGGTAGTAGCAGTAGCGGTAGAAGCAGTACGACCAGCAGCCCCGGTCCGCGTGACCGGGGCTGCTGGTCGTATCTGAGGGGGCGCGGACGTGAGAAGCGGCTCACGCCATCCAGAAGAACACCGCCGTCATCCGCTTCTCCTCCAGTGTCGTCCCGCAGTAACCGGTCGCGCTGTGTACGAGGTTGGCGTTGTAGAGGAGCAGGCGGTTGTACTTGTGCGGGACGCGTACGTCCTCCTCGAAGGCGTCCGGGGCCACGAACCGGGTGCCCAGCGCCTCGACGAGGTTGTTGTGCGGGGCCTGGACCGTGTTGCCGCCGAGGCGCCCGCCGGGCAGGGACTGGCGGAAGAAGCTGGTGCCGCAGTCCTTGGGGACGCCCGGGTTGAGGTAGAGCACGGCCGCGTACCGGCACAGCGACCGTGAGTCCGTGTGCGGGCGGGGCGTGCTCTCGCCCTCGCCGACCACCTGGACGCAGTTGTGGTTGAGGGTGCCGCCGCCGGGAGTCTTCTGTACCCAGAGTTCCTTCGCACCGGTCGCCTGCCGCACCAGCCGCTCGATCCGCCCCAGCTCGGCCGGTTCGAGACCCGGCATGGCCCGCAGCCCGGGCCAGCTCTCCGAGGTGTAGGGGTGGCCCTTCGTCCAGTCGTCCTTGGCGAGACAGCGCTCGCGCACGGCGTCCACGCCGGGCAGCACGTCGTCGATGACCCAGTAGTCGCGGCCCTTGGTGGGCTTGCGGTAGGGCAACACCGGGAGGGCGGGGCGGGCAGCGGCGGCCCTGGGGGGAGGCGGTGGCTGTGGGGACATGGATCAGAACGTAGGGCGGGCCTGGTTTTGCCTTTGTCCGTGCTCGGTCAATTTTCGCCCGGCTTCGGTCAATCTTCGGTCAGCGGACGGCTCTCCCGGCGGACGCATCCGGCATATCCACGCGCGTTGCTGGTCGACGCGGCGGACCGCCGAAACGGGCGGCGGGGTCTTCGGGAGACATTCCGTCGATTGGCGCAACATGGTTGTAAGCCAATCGTGCGCCTACGGAAACCATCGTCCGGGAAGCCGTAAGAGCACGAGTTCAGACGGCGTTTGCCTCGAATCGGTAACGGCTACCGCGAGGGTTATTTTCTGACATCTACGCGCGTTACGATGCCGCGAAGCCGACGCCACTGGGGCGTCCGGGCCCGAGCACTGGCATGGTGCTCACACGAAGCGCCGACATGGCGCTCAGGTCAGGTGAAGGAGCCTCCCGTGCGCCGGGTAGCCAAGCTTTCTGCTGCGTGTATCGCAACCGCAGCTCTCGCAATGACTGCCACAGCCTGTGGCAGCACCTCCTCCGAGAACGACAGTCCGTCCTCCTCGTCGTCGGACGGCGGCAAGGGCGGCCTCAAGATCGGCCTCGCCTACGACATCGGCGGCCGCGGTGACCGTTCCTTCAACGACTCCGCCGCGCGCGGTGCGGACAAGGCCGAGAAGGAGTTCAACGGTTCCATCAAGGAGCTGACCGCCAAGAGCTCCGACACCGAGGCCGACCGCGAGCAGCGCCTGACCGACCTGGCCAGCGCGGGTTACAACCCGATCGTCGCCGTCGGCTTCTCCTACGCCACCTCGGTCGACAAGGTCGCCGCGAAGTTCCCGAAGGTCAGCTTCGGCCTCATCGACGCGGTCGCGACCGCCAAGAACGTCGACAGCATCACCTTCACCGAGGAGCAGGGTTCCTACCTCGCCGGTGTCGCCGCGGCGCTGAAGACCAAGAAGGACCACGTCGGCTTCATCGGTGGCGTGGACACCCCGCTGATCAAGAAGTTCGAGGCGGGCTACGTCCAGGGCGTCAAGGACACCAACCCCAAGGTCAAGGTCGACGTCCAGTACCTGACCCACGGCTCGGACTTCTCCGGCTTCGCCAGCCCCGACAAGGGCAAGGAGGCCGCGTCCGGCCAGCTCGACGGCGGCGCCGACGTGATCTACTCCGCGGCCGGCTCCTCCGGCAACGGCGCGATCGAGGCGATCTCCGGCGTCAAGGGCGCCTGGGCCATCGGCGTGGACTCGGACCAGTACAACATCGCGGGTCTGAGCAAGTACAAGGAGTCGATCCTCACCTCGATGGTCAAGAACGTCGACGTCGGCGTCTACGACTTCATCAAGTCCGTCAACGACAGCAAGCCGCTGACCGGCAACCAGGTCTACTCGCTCGCCAAGGGCGGTGTCGGCCTGGCCACCAGCGGTGGCTTCATCGACGACATCCAGGCCAAGCTGGACGCCGCGAAGGCGAAGATCGTCGACGGCACCATCAAGGTCAAGACCACCGTCTGACCTGACGGTTCCCTCGGGAACCCCGGCTCGGCGAGACGGCGCACCTCCGCCCTCTCGCCGAGCCATAACAATGTGTCAACTCTACGCGTGTAGCGCGGAGTTGCCGCGCTAGCGTCGCCGACGCCTGGCCTCCCCTATGCAGCCCCTTTCCTCCGAGGAGAGTGCGCCATCAACGCGTCCAGCCCTCCCGCTGCCGTCGAACTGCGCGGCATCACCAAGCGATTCCCCGGCGTCGTCGCCAACAAGGACATCGACATCACCGTCCGCACCGGCACCGTGCACGCCCTGTGCGGTGAGAACGGTGCCGGCAAGTCCACCCTGATGAAGATCCTCTACGGCATGCAGCAGCCGGACGAGGGCACCATCACCGTGAACGGCGAGACGGTCACCTTTAGCAACCCGGCCGACGCCATCGCCCGCGGCATCGGCATGGTGCACCAGCACTTCATGCTGGCCGACAACCTCACCGTCCTCGAGAACGTCGTCCTCGGCGCGGAGAAGCTGTACGGCATCGGCGGCAAGGCCCGCGCGAAGATCAAGGAGGTCTCCGACGCCTACGGCCTGAACGTCCGCACGGACGTCCTGCTGGAGGAACTCGGCGTCGCCGACCGCCAGCGGGTGGAGATCCTCAAGGTCCTCTACCGCGGTGCCAAGACCCTCATCCTCGACGAGCCCACCGCCGTCCTCGTGCCGCAGGAGGTCGACGCCCTCTTCGACAACCTGCGCGGGATGAAGGCCGAGGGCCTCACCGTCATCTTCATCTCCCACAAGCTGGGCGAAGTCCTGTCCGTGGCCGACGAGATCACCGTCATCCGCCGGGGCACGACCGTCGGCACGGTCGAGCCGGCCGGCACCACCACCAAGCAGCTCGCCGAGCTGATGGTCGGCAGCGAACTGCCCACGCCGGAGACCGAGGAGTCGACGGTCACCGACGTCCCGCTGCTGAAGCTGGACGGACTGCGCCTGGCCCAGACCGACCTCGACGGCGTCGAGCGCGTCGTCCTCGACGACATCACCTTCACCATCCACAAGGGCGAGGTCCTCGGCATCGCCGGCGTGGAGGGCAACGGCCAGTCGGAACTGGTCGAGGCGATCATGGGTATCCGCGACCCGGACGCCGGCGTCATCACGCTGGGCGACGCCGACATCTCCCACGTCCCCACCCGCCACCGCCGCGAGGCCGGCGTCGGCTACATCCCGGAGGACCGCCACCGCCACGGCCTGCTCCTGGAAGCCCCGCTGTGGGAGAACCGCATCCTCGGCCACGTCAGCGAGAAGCCCAACTCCCGCGGCCAGCTCCTCGACATCAAGGGCGCCCGCACCGACACCGAGCGCATCATCGAGGCGTACGACGTCCGCACCCCCGGTATCGACGTCACCGCCGGCTCCCTCTCCGGCGGCAACCAGCAGAAGCTGATCGTCGGCCGCGAGATGAGCCACGCGCCCAAGCTGCTCATCGCCGCCCACCCCACCCGCGGTGTGGACGTCGGCGCGCAGGCCGCGATCTGGGACCACATCCGAGAGGCCCGCCGGGAGGGCCTCGCGGTGCTGCTGATCTCCGCCGACCTGGACGAGCTCATCGGGCTCTCCGACACGCTGCGGGTGATGTACCGGGGACGTCTGGTCGCCGACGCCGACCCCGCCACGATCACCCCCGAGGAGCTGGGCTCCGCCATGACGGGTGCGGCCACCGGCCACCTGGAGCACGCAGAGGACGACGCCCGATGAAAAAGCTGACCCAACGCATCGACAGGGAGCGGCTGCTCCTCGGCCTCGCGGCGCCGCTGCTCGCGATCGTCGCCGCGCTCGTCGTCACCACCCTGGTGATCCTCGCCACCGGCAAGAACCCGGGCGCCGCGTTCAGCGACATGGTGACCTACGGCACCGCCAGCGACAGCCAGGTCTACATCCTCAACAAGGCGACGACGTACTACCTGGCGGGCGTCTCGGTGGCCATCGGCTTCCGGATGAACCTGTTCAACATCGGCGTCGACGGCCAGTACCGGATCGCCGCGTTCGTCGCCGCCGTCCTCGGCGGCGCGCTGACCACGCCGGGCTGGATCTCCATCCCGCTGATCATCCTGTGCGCGATGGCGACCGGCGCCCTGTGGGCGGCCATCGCGGGCATCCTCAAGGTGACCCGAGGGGTCAGCGAGGTCATCTCCACGATCATGCTCAACTCGATCGCCACCGCGATCATCGCCTACCTGCTCCAGCCCGGAAAGCTCGCCGAACTCCAGGCCGGTGGCACGGTCGTCTCCACCACGCCACTGCCCTCGTCCTCGTACTTCTTCCAGATCGACACCGGCGCGGCCGGCGAGCTGTGGGGCTTCATCGTCATCGCCGTGCTCGTCGGGGTGGCGTACTGGTTCGTGCTGGGCCGCACCCGGTTCGGCTTCGACCTGCGCACCGTCGGCCAGTCCGAGTCGGCCGCCGCCGCGAGCGGTGTGTCAGTGAAGAAGATGATCGCCACCAGCATGATCATCTCGGGCGCGGTGGCCGGCCTCATCGGCATGCCGACCCTGCTCAACGACAGCCACCAGTTCAGCAACGACTTCCCGACCGGCATCGGCTTCACCGGCATCGCCATCGCGCTGCTCGGCCGCAACAACCCGGTGGGCATCGCCCTGGGCGCGCTGCTCTGGGGCTTCCTGGAGCGCACCACCAACCACCTCGAGTTCGAGGGCTACGACAAGGAAATCCTCGGCGTCATCCAGGGCGTCATCGTCCTGTGCGTCGTCATCGCCTACGAGGTCGTACGCCGCTACGGCCAAAAGCGCCAGCAGCAGCGGGTCGGCGCCGAACTCGCCGCCCAGGCCGCGGCCCCGACCCAGAAGCAGGAGGTGGCGTGATGACTGCCACGATGACCGACACACCGCCGCCCACGGCACCCAAGGCGGCCAACTCCGGCCCCCGTTCGGGCCGTTCGGTCGGCCAGATCCTGATGATCGTCGCCGGCGCGCTGCTGCTCGTCGCCGCGGTCCGGGTCATCTCCGGCTCCGACCAGCTCACCTCCGAGGGCCAGGTCTCCGCCGCGCTCAGCCTCGCTGTGCCGATCGGGCTCGCGGGCCTGGCCGGTCTGTGGTCCGAGCGGTCCGGTGTGGTCAACATCGGCCTCGAAGGCATGATGATCCTCGGCACCTTCGGCGCCGGCTGGATCGGCTGGCAGTCCAACCCGTGGCTCGGTCTGCTGTGCGGCATCGGCTTCGGAGTCCTCGGCGGCCTGGTGCACGCGGTCGCGACCGTCACCTTCGGCGTCGACCACATCGTCTCCGGTGTCGCGATCAACCTGCTCGCAGTGGGCGCCACCCAGTACCTCGCCAAGCTCTTCTTCACAGAGGGCAAGGCGGCCGACGCGGGCGCCAACCCCAAGCAGTCCCCGCCCGTGGACTCGCTGCCCAGCTTCGACGTACCGGGTGTGTCGAGCGGACTGCACTCCATCGAGAACCACCACTGGTTCCTGATCTCGGACATCGCCGGCATCCTCGGCGGCCTGTTCACCGACCTGTCGGTGGTGACGGTCCTCGCGGCCGTGCTGTTCGTCGGCACCTGGTGGCTGCTGTGGCGCACCCCGTTCGGGCTGCGCCTGCGCTCCTGCGGCGAGAACCCGATCGCCGCGGAGTCGCTCGGCGTCAACGTCTACAAGTACAAGTACATGGCCGTGGCCGTCTCCGGCGGCCTCGCCGGCCTCGGCGGCGCCTTCCTGGCACTGGTCACCTCGCACACGTACCTGGAGGGCCAGACCGGCGGTCGCGGTTACATCGGTCTCGCCGCCATGATCTTCGGCAACTGGCGGCCCGGCGGTCTCGCCATGGGCGCCGGCCTGTTCGGCTACTCCGATGCACTGCAGCTGCGCAACGGCGGCGAGACCGTTCACGCGCTGCTGCTCCTGCTGTTCGTGTTGCTCGTGGCGATGGCCGGCTGGAAGCTGTACAAGAAGGCGCACTGGCAGGGCGGCATCAGCCTCATGGTGGCCGCGGGCGTCCTGGTCTGGTACCTGACCACCGACGCGGTCCCGAACGACTTCGTGGGCGCCACCCCGTACGTCGTCACGCTGCTGGTGCTGTCGCTGTCCGCGCAGCGCCTGCGGATGCCGAAGGCGGACGGCATGCGCTACCGAAAGGGACAGGGCAAATGACGACGAACGAACCCACCAACGCCGGCCGGAGCGACCAGGTCGACTGGGACAAGCTGCGGGAGCTCGCCAGGGACGCGATGTCCCACGCCTACGTCCCCTACTCCGGCTTCCCGGTCGGTGTCGCCGCCCTGGTCGACGACGGCCGTACGGTCTCGGGCTGCAACGTCGAGAACGCGTCGTACGGGATCGGGCTGTGCGCCGAGTGCGGCCTGGTCTCCGAGCTGCAGCGCACCGGCGGCGGCCGGCTGACGCACTTCACCTGCGTGGACGGCAAGGGCGACAGCCTCGTCCCGTGCGGTCGCTGCCGGCAGCTGCTGTACGAGTTCGGCGGCCCGACCCTGCTCCTTGAGACCCCGGCGGGCATCCTGCCCCTCTCCGAGATGCTTCCGCAGGCCTTCGGCCCGGACCACCTCACCGAGTACTCCCAGAAGTAACTCCCGTAAGCACCCCGTAAGTAACTCCCGTGCGGCCCCCCGGAGTTGGTCGAGCGCCCACTCCGGGGGGCCGCACCGTTCCGCAGAACCACCGGAAGGAAAGCCATGACGACCCTGTCGATGGATGTCATCTCCGTCATCCGCACCAAGCGGGACCGCGGCGAACTCAGTGACGAGCAGATCGACTGGGTCATCGACGCGTACACGCGCGGTGCGGTCGCCGACGAGCAGATGTCCGCGCTCGCCATGGCGATCCTCCTGAACGGCATGAACCGCCGCGAGATCGCCCGCTGGACGGCGGCGATGATCGCGTCCGGCGAGCGCATGAACTTCGACTCGCTGTCCCGCCCCACGGCCGACAAGCACTCCACGGGCGGCGTCGGCGACAAGATCACCCTCCCGCTGGCCCCCCTGGTGGCCGCGTGCGGCGCCGCCGTACCGCAGCTCTCGGGCCGTGGCCTCGGCCACACGGGCGGCACCCTGGACAAGCTGGAGTCGATCCCCGGCTGGCGGGCGCTGCTGTCGAACGAGGAGATGCTGCACGTCCTGGACACGACCGGCGCGGTGATCTGCGCGGCGGGCGACGGCCTGGCCCCGGCCGACAAGAAGCTGTACGCGCTGCGCGACGTCACCGGCACGGTCGAGGCGATCCCGCTGATCGCCTCCTCGATCATGTCGAAGAAGATCGCGGAGGGCACCGGCTCGCTGGTCCTGGACGTGAAGGTCGGCACGGGCGCCTTCATGAAGACGATCGAGGACGCGCGGGAACTGGCGTCCACGATGGTGGGCCTGGGCACGGACCACGGCGTGAAGACGGTCGCACTCCTCACCGACATGTCGACACCCCTCGGTCTGACGGCCGGCAACGCGCTGGAGGTACGGGAGTCGGTCGAGGTCCTGGCGGGCGGCGGCCCCGCCGACGTGGTCGAGCTGACGCTCGCCCTGGCCCGCGAGATGCTCGACGCGGCCGGCGTGAAGGACGCCGACCCGGCGAAGGCGCTGGCTGACGGCTCCGCGATGGACGTGTGGCGCCGGATGATCGCGGCCCAGGGCGGCGACCCGGACGCCCCGCTGCCCACGTCGAAGGAGCAGCACGTCATCAAGGCCCCGTCCTCGGGCGTCCTGACCCGCCTGGACGCGTACGGCGTCGGCGTCGCCGCCTGGCGGCTCGGCGCGGGACGTGCGCGCAAGGAGGACCCGGTGCAGGCGGGCGCGGGCATCGAGCTCCACGCCAAGCCGGGCGACACGGTCACGGCGGGCCAGCCCCTGCTGACCCTCCACACGGACACCCCGGAGCGCTTCGAGTACGCGCTCCAGGCGGTCGAGGGGTCGTACGACATCGGGGCGACGGGCACGGAGTTCACGGCGGCGCCGGTGGTGCTGGAGCGGATCGCGTAAGCCGGTGCCGGTGGGGCCGGGAAGGGGGCGGGCGTCCCCTCCCGGCCCTGCCGCTCAGCCCAGCAGGGTCGCGACGACCACCAGCACGGGTACGGCGAGGATGGTCGACAGCAGGATCGACTCGCGGGCCAGCCGCGCCGCCACGCCGTAGCGGCTTGCGTACGTGAAGAGGTTCTGGGCAGCGGGCAGCGCCGAGGTCACCACCACGTCGAGCAGGGGCGCGCCGTGCAGGCCGAAGACACCCGCGGCCAGTGCCCAGGCGGCCACCGGCTGGCCCACCGACTTCAGGGCGACCGACAGCAGTACGGGAGCCCGCTCCGAACCGCGCAGGGGCAGGGTGCTGCCGCACAGCGAGATACCGAACGCCAGCAGCACCGCGGGCACGGACATGCCGCCGATCAGGGTCAGCGGGTCCATGACGGGTGCGGGCACGCTGACCCCCGTCGCCGACACCAGCACCCCGGCGAGCGAGCCGACGGCTATGGGGTTGCGCAACGGCGTGATCAACTGCCGCCACAGCGGCCCCTTCTCGGCGGTGCTCGTCAGATCGAGCACGGTCAGCGCGATCGGCGTGACCATGATCAGCTGGAACAGCAGCACCGGCGCGACCAGCGAGGCGTCGCCCAGCACGTACACGGCGATGGGGATACCGAGGTTTCCCGAGTTGACGTAACTGGAGCAGAGGGCGCCGATCGTCGTGGGGCCGGCACCCCAGCGGCGTACGACGCCCACCGTGACGAAGACACCGGCCGCCGCGATCGTGCTCAGCGCGGTGATCAGGAGCCGGCTGGAGAAGATCACCGACAGGTCGGCCCTGGCGAGCATGGTGAACAGCAGGGCGGGGCTGGCGACGTGGAAGGCGAGCTTGGTCAGAACCTCGCGTCCGTTGTCCCCGAGGTAGCCGCGCAGCCCGATCACGTATCCGACGCCGATGACCACGGCGATCACCGCGAACCCCGTCAGTACCCCCTGCACGGAGCCTCCTTCACGGGCCTGGCGGAAGAGGAGCCGTGGGGTGTCGCGGGCGGGGACGGTTCGTGGGGCATACACGCAACCCTCCGGGGGAGGAGGGGTGCACGTCAAAGCGATCTCAGCGGGTGGGCTCACACGGGTGAGCGATGAGTTACGGGCAGCCGCCCGGTCTACCGTTCGTGGACGCCATGACACCCGCTGTACTCGTGCTGGCCGGCCCCGTCACCCGCGAGGAGGTGCCGGGGCTGTGCGAGGACGTGCGGGCGCTGCTGGGGACCGGCCGCGGTGGTGGTCGTGACCCGGTCGTCGTGTGTGACGTGGCCGGGCTGGGGCCGCCGGGGCTGGGTGCCGTGGAGCTGCTGGCCCGGCTCCAGCTGACCGCCCGCCGGGCCGGAGGCCGGATACGCCTCCGGGACCCGGCGCCCGCCCTACTCGCCTTCCTGCACCTGGTCGGACTCAGCTTCGACGTCGAGACCGAGGCCGAGATCGCGGGGGAGCGAGAGGGGGAGGTCGAACAGTGGGAACCAGCGCTTGGTGTCGAGGAAGCAGTGGAACCCGGTGATCCGGCCCTCTGAGATCTCCAGCACCTGGACCGCCCAGGGGGAGTAGCCGCCCGTCTCCTCGTCCGGCTTGTACTGGGCGAAGCCCGGCAGTCCGTTGACGGCGACCGGCACGAGGTGTGAGCCCGCGCAGGCGGCGCCGAGTGTCGTCATGAAGCCGGTGATGTCCTCCGGCCCGGTCAGCCACAGGTCGAACGGCGGCATCGTCATGACGGCGTCCTCGTGCAGCAGCGCGGTGAGCGCCGTCATGTCGTAGCCCTCGAACGCGGCGACGTAGCGCTCCAGCAGCTTCTGCTGCTCCTCGCTGAGCGGGTCGGAGACGGTGGCATGGGCTCCTACGCCGCTGCCGTCCCGGTCCCGCTCGGCGAGGGTCGCCCTGGCCCGCTGGAGGGCGCTGTTGACGGACGCGACCGATGTCTCGAGGAGTTCGGCGACCTCGCTCGCCTTCCAGGCCAGCACCTCGCGCAGGATCAGCACGGCCCGCTGCTTGGCGGGGAGTTGCTGGAGCGCCGCCATGAAGGCGAGCCGCACGGACTCCTTGGCCACGGCCGCCTCCGCCGGATCCTCGACGGTGGGCAGCACGCGGGCGTCCGGCATCGGTTCCAGCCAGGTGTTGTCGGGGCGGGGGGAGAGAGCGGCGCGGGCGAGGGGGGTGGAGTCGGTGAGGTCCATGGGACGGGCGCGTTTGTTGCCGGCGGTCAGCATGTCCAGGCAGACGTTCGTGGCGATGCGGTACAGCCAGGAGCGGAGGCTGGAGCGGCCCTCGAACTTCTCGTAGTTCCGCCAGGCGCGGACCATGGTGTCCTGGACGGCGTCCTCGGCCTCGAAGGAGGAGCCGAGCATGCGGTAGCAGTACCCGGTCAGCTCGACGCGGTGCTGTTCCAGTTTCACGTCGAGTTCTGTCGCCGTCGCCGTAGCCGTACTGTCACTCATCGCCAACCCACCCCATGGCTGCCTTCGTCGCACCGTCGCGACCCAACACGACGAAGCTAGCGCAGGCCACTGACAATGGCCCGTGGAGTGGGTTTTTCGCCCCCGCCGCCCCTACCCGTCCCATCCTGTACCTGGGGGCTGCGCCCCCAGACCCCCCATCGGCCCTGAAGGGGCCTCGTCCTCAAACGCCGGACGGGCTGAAGGTGCGGGCCTGCGCTGGATACACGCAGCAAACGGGCTGGAGGTGCGGGCCTGCGCTGGATACACACAGCAAACGGGCGGGTGGGTGGGAAACAAGGCCCGGGCTGGATACATGCAGCAAACGGGCGGGTGGGTGGGAAACAAGACCTGGGCTGTCCCGGCCTCCACTGATGAACGCCGGTCAAGCCGCCGCAGGCAAACGTGCCGCCCGAGACCCCATCACCGTCACCGTCACCACGCCGAGCACCGCCAGCAGTCCCATCCCCACGGTTCCCGACCAGCCGCCCGCGTGGAACGCCACCGCCCCCAACGTACTGCCGGCGCTGGAGCCGATGTAGTACGCCGACTGGTACAGCGCCGACGCCTGTGCCCGCCCCACCTTCGCCGTGTGGCTCACCGACGACGACGCCACCGCGTGCCCCGCGAAGAACCCCGCCGTGATCAGCACCAGGCCCAGCAGAACCAGCGCCAGGGTGTCCGAGAGGGACAGCAGCAGGCCCGCTGTCGTCGTACCGCCGGCCAGGTACAGCGCGCCCCGGCGACCCAGGCGGGCCACCAGCTTGCCCGCCGTCGACGCCGACACCGTACCCACCAGGTACACCAGGAAGATCGAGCCGACGACACCCTGGGGCAGGCTGAACGGGGCCTCCGTCAGTCGGTACCCGATCACCGTGTAGACCCCGCCGAACACCGTCATGAACAGGGCGCCGATCGCGTACAGGCGCCGCAGCAGTGGGTTCGCCAGATGCGTACGGACCGTGCGCGCCAGCACCCGGGGCCGCAGTGAGCCCGTGCGGAAGTGACGCGGAGCGGGGAGCAGCAGCCGGAAGGCCACCGCGCAGCCGACCGCCACGACACCGATCACGGCGACCGCGGCCCGCCAGCCCCACTCCTGCGCGACCCAGCCCGTGATGACCCGGCCGCTCATCCCCCCCACGCTGTTGCCGGCCACGAACAGGCCGATCGCGGTGATCAGCGCCTTGGGCCGGACCTCCTCGGCCAGATACGCCGTCGCCGATGCCGGAAGTCCGGCGAGTGCCGCACCCTGCACCGCCCGCAGCGCGACCAGCGTGCCCAGCGACGGGGCGAAGGGCACCAGCATCCCGACCGTCACGGCCACGGCCAGCGAGCCGGTCATCACCGTACGACGGCCGAACCGTTCCGACAGGGCGCTCATCGGGAGGACGAACAGGGCCAGCGCACCGGTCGCCGCCGACACCGTCCAGCTCGCGTCGCTCGCCGGTACGCCGAACTCGCCGGAGATCAGCGGCAGCAGTGCCTGCGTGGAGTAGAGGAGGGCGAAGGTCGCGACGCCGGCGAGGAAGAGCGCGAAGCTCATCCGCCGGTAGCCGGGCCCGCCCGGGGCCATCCGGGAGTCGACGGCGGGGAGCGAGGGGAGCGACGGAGGGGCGGCGGCCACGATCGTGGCCGCCCCGGTACTGGCAGCAGGCATGCCTCGAAGTTACGTACGCCCCCGTTCATCCGTCCAATGCACGGAAACCCCATAATCGTTCCCATGGTGCATCAGCAGAGGTCAGAAGCTCGTCTGTCACCGTCCGGTGACACAGAAGACATCGTCGCGGCTCTCGCCCCACGCCTTTCCTACTTCGCCGGAGTCGCCCGCACGGAGCACGTCACCCGCGCTGCCCAGGAGATGCAGGTGCCGCAGTCGACGCTCTCCCGGGCGATGGTCCGCCTCGAACAGGATCTCGGCGTGGATCTCTTCGCCCGCCGGGGGCGGACCGTCTCCCTCACTCCCGCCGGCCGTACGTTCCTCGCCTCCGTCGAGCGGGCCCTCGCCGAGATCGGGCGGGCCGCCGACGAGGTACGCGCCGACGCCGACCCCGCCACCGGCAAGGTCGCCTTCGGCTTCCTGCACACCATGGGCGCCGAGACCGTCCCCGGCCTGCTGCACGCCTTCCGCGCCGACCATCCCCGCGTCCGCTTCACCCTCGTACAGAACTACGGCGAGGCCATGATCGAGCGGCTGCGCTCCGGCGAACTGGACCTCTGCCTGACCTCGCCCGTCCCCGACGCCCCCGACCTGGTCGCGCGCCGTCTCGACGAACAGAAACTCCGTCTCGTGGTCCCCGCCGACCACCGCCTCGCCACCCGCAGACGAGTCCGCCTGGCCGAAGCGGCCGACGAAACCTTCGTCACCCTCGAACCCGGCTACGGCCTCCGCCGGATCACCGACGACCTGTGCAAGGAGGCGGGCTTCCGCCCCCGTATCGCCTTCGAGGGAGAGGAGGCGGAGACCTTGAGGGGGCTGGTCGCTGCCGGGCTCGGGGTGGCCCTCCTGCCCCCACCGGCCGTCCCCCGCCCGGGAGTCGCGGAACTGACCGTCACCTCACCACGAGCGGCCCGCGAGATCGGCGTCGCCTGGCTCGACGGCCACCCGGACACCCCACCGGTGGCCGCCTTCAAGAAGTTCCTCTTGGCGAGAAAGGGCAACCTGTTGCCCTGAGGGGCGCGGGGCTGTTTCCGATGTGCGACTCCGTCGCGTGGGCGCGACAAGCCCCCACGGACCCGCACCCCGAACACAACCGATCCGCCCCGAACCTACCGCCGCAAAGACCGCCCGAACCCCGCCGCCAACGGCATCCTCAACCCCAGCGGCGGCGGAGCCACCAACGCGTCCTGCACGGGCCGGGAGAACCCCCGCCCGAACAGCACCCCCATCACGAAGTCCTCCGCCAGCGCGTGCACTTCCTGCCGGTACTGACGCAACCCGTGTCCGTCCGCGTGCACTTCGAACCGGCAGATGTCCCGGTTCGCCTTCTTCGCCCGCGCCGCGAACCGGAACGACAGTTCGGGATCGGTCCGCGCGTCGTTCGTGCCGTGCACGATCAGCACCCGCCGTCCCGTCAGCTGCCGTACCGGTTCCGGCGGTGCCGCCACATCTTCCTCGGGCAGCCAAGGTGCCAGCGCCAGTACGGAGTTGACGGCCTCGTGGTCCGCCGCGCGCAGCGCCGCCCGGCCGCCCATGTCGACGCCGGCGAGGCACACGGAGACGTCGCCGTACCGCCGTACTATCTCGTCGACGGCCCAGCGCGCGTCGTGCGCGAGCTGCGCCTCGCTGCCGTTCCAGCCGCGGTAGCGGTAGTGGACGACGTGCACGGCCAGTCCGTCTGCACGGCCCGCGCGGGCGAGCCGGCGGCCCAGCGCTCTTACGGAGGCGGCCGCCAGGAGGGGCGACGGTCTGCGGGTCGATACCTCGTCACCGCCGGGCAGCAGCAGGACCGCGCCGCTGACCGACGTCGGCTCCGGACCCAGTGCTCTCCCGAGCCGGGCCTGACGGACCGGCGTCACTTGGTGTGCCATGACAGAACAGTGTCAGAAGCACCGGGGTACGCGACCTGTCCTCGCGGTCACCATTACGTATCGGCGGAAACGTACAGGCGAAGAAAGGGAAAAAGAAAGAGAAAGAGGACAGGTGTTCTACGCGCGTAGGAGTTAGAGTGCGGAAATGACGAGCCAGAGCGCCTCCGCCGCGAGCACCCCGATTCCCGGTCCCACCCCGGACCAGATTCGCCGCGCCCCCAAGGTCCTGCTGCACGACCATCTCGACGGCGGCCTGCGTCCCGGCACGATCGTCGACCTCGCGCGTGACACGGGGTACACCCAACTCCCGCAGACCGACCCGGACAAGCTCGGCGCCTGGTTCCGTGACGCCGCCGACTCCGGTTCGCTGGAACGGTACTTGGAGACCTTCGCCCACACCTGCGCCGTCATGCAGACCCGCGACGCCCTCGTCCGGGTCGCCGCCGAGTGCGCCGAGGACCTCGCCGAGGACGGTGTCGTCTACGCCGAGGTGCGGTACGCGCCCGAGCAGCACCTGCAGGCCGGGCTCACCCTCGAAGAGGTCGTCGAGGCCGTCAACGAGGGCTTCCGGGAAGGTGAGCGGCGGGCCAGGGAGAACGGTCACCGCATCCGGATCGGCGCCCTGCTCACCGCGATGCGGCACGCCGCCCGTTCCCTGGAGATCGCCGAACTGGCGAACCGCTACCGCGATCTGGGCGTCGTCGGCTTCGACATCGCCGGTGCCGAGGCCGGCTTCCCGCCCACCCGGCACCTCGACGCCTTCGAGTACCTGAAGCGCGAGAACAACCACTTCACCATCCACGCCGGTGAGGCCTTCGGGCTCCCCTCGATCTGGCAGGCCCTCCAGTGGTGCGGCGCCGACCGGCTCGGGCACGGCGTGCGCATCATCGACGACATCCAGGTCCAGGCCGACGGCTCGGTGAAACTCGGCCGTCTCGCCTCCTACGTACGGGACAAGCGCATCCCCCTGGAGCTGTGCCCCAGCTCCAACCTGCAGACCGGCGCCGCCGCCTCCTACGCCGATCACCCCATCGGGCTGCTGCGCAGGCTGCACTTCCGTGCGACGGTGAACACCGACAACCGGCTGATGTCGGGCACCTCGATGAGCAGGGAATTCGAGCACCTTGTCGAAGCGTTCGATTATTCGCTCGATGACATGCAATGGTTCTCGGTCAATGCTATGAAGTCAGCATTCATTCCTTTCGATGAACGACTGGCGATGATCAATGACGTCATCAAGCCCGGATATGCCGAGCTGAAATCCGAATGGCTGTTCCGGCAAACCGCCTCCACCAGCGGTTCTGTCGAGTCGTAGGGCTGATCCGGGGAGCCGGGAAGCGGTCGGGTCGGTGCGACCCGGCCGCTTTTCGATGTTTGCGGCAGGCGGCTTCCCGTGTTTACGGTCGTGGACCGCTCACATCCCCGTCTCGCATTCAAGGACGCATTCACTATGAAGCAGTCTGCTGCCAAGACCCTCGGTGTCGCCGCTCTCGGTGCCGCCTTCGCCGCGGCGGGTGCGGGTGCCGCCAACGCCGCCCCGGCCCTCCCCGCCCTCCCGGACTCCGCCGCGCTGAGCTCCGTGACCCAGACGCTGCCCGTGGAGAGCGCGTCGAAGGCGCTGCCGGGTGCCGCCGAGGCCGTGGCCCAGGGACAGGGCGCACTCGGCGCGGGCGTGGCCGCCGCGCAGCCCGCCGTCACGAAGCTGCTCTCCGAGGGCCCGACTGCGCCGGTCTCCGGCCTGCTCGGCGGCCTCCCGCTGCAGGGCCTGCCCACCCACGGCCTCCCGGTGAACGGCATTCCGCTCGGCTGACCCACCTCTCGCACGCGCCGATGGGGCGCACCCCTTCATCAGGGGTGCGCCCCATCGGCATGCGGGCGGGCCGTCCGCGACCGGCTACCAGGCGGCGCCGGCCTTCGCCGCGTGCTGCTCGGAGGGCAGCAGCACCCACAGAGCTATGTAGAGCACGAACTGCGGGCCGGGCAGCAGACAGGAGAGCACGAAGATCACGCGCATCGTCGTCGTGGAGATGCCGAAGCGCCGTGCCAGCGCGGCACACACTCCGCCGATCATGCGGCCGTTGGTGGGGCGGGCAAGGGCGGTCATGGCGTCTCCTCGGTGAGTACGGTGCTGCTGCGACCGGCTTGTTCGGCCGCCTCATCTGTACTCAACGTTACGGACGCACAACGGGCGAAGCATCGCTCTACGGGGCGATCCCGACCCTGGGAATCGTCGGGGTCCTACCCTGAGTCGCGTCCTCCGTACGGATGGCCGCCCGGCGCCTGCGGTCGCTCCTGCGGCGGAGCCAGGACCGTACGGCGGGCACCACGGCGACATGCGCGAGGCCCACGCCCACCGTGTTCAGGAGCAGCGAGTCGACGTCCACGACCTGACCGGGCACGCCGGTCTGCAACAGCTCGATGCCGAGCGAGATCATGGCACCCGCCATGACCGTACGGACGAGCGAGGCGAACGGCGAGACATCGAGCCGTCCGCCCGCCATCGGCAGCAGCACCCCCAGCGGAGCCAGCAGCGCGAGCCCCTGCGTGATGCGCCGGGCGGCCTCCAGCGGGCCGAGGGTCAGATCGGCTCGTATGCCCGCGAAGGGCTGCAGGTTGGGTGGCAGTTGCCACGGGACGTCGAGCGGACGCAGCGTGATCCAGGCGACGAGCGCGAGATGGGCGACGAGGAGGACACCTCCCGCCGCACGGATGCGTTTCGCGGCACTTTCGCCGTCCGAGCCAAGACGCTGCACGCCCCCCAAGACGCGGCCATCGGCACGATCGGTTCCGGGTTGCCCCCGTACAGGCGAGTGAGGCATGTGCCACACAGGAGCCCGCCCGCCCCTCCCCGGCATGTCCACCGGGCCTGTACGGGGCGCTCAGCCGCCGTCCACCCCCGACGACGGCGGCACCTGCGCCCCGGGCCGGGAACGGACCTCGGGCGTGCACGCGTACCGGCGCGGCGGGCCGGCGCCCGGGCCGCCCAGGACGACGGAGCCGTCCCCCTCGGCGGCGGCGGAGTCGGAGAACGTGCAGACGATCTGGGCGAGGGCGTACGACGCGAGGTCCGCCGGAGGCGTGCTCAGCCGCAGGGTGTCCTCTGGGTCCTTCGGGCCCGGGCCGCTCACGCTCATCCCGCCGCGCACGTCCGTCGTGTAACCGGCCTCGGTCTCGCTCGCCCGCGGTGTCCTGGCCAGCTCGTCCAGCAGCCCCTGGGCCACCAGGACGCGCCGCTCCGCCTCCCCCGTACCGTCCGGAACGCGCACCGCGCGGTCGACGGTCACCAGCTGGGAGGAGCACAGCAGGAACACCTGGACCGGGACGCCCGCGGACGTCTGCGGGGCGCCGCCCGACGCCGAGGGGCCGGAGACGTCGGAGAGGGAGCACGGGACGCGGGAGGGCGCCGGACCGAAGTCCGTCGGGACCTCGGTGGCACGGATCCCACACCCGGCGAGCAGCACCGCGAGCAGCGGCACGGCCAGCCATGGCCGCACGCCACGCGCACGCCCGGCGCCACGTGTGTCAGGTATGCCGTGTACGTCTTCCGTGCCTCGCACCGGCCGCACGTTCCGTAGCCTCCGTACGTTCGTCACGCGCTCTCCCCGTCGACGTTCGCGCCGTTCGGCTCGGCCGGGGTCTCCGTCAGGGCCGACGGGTCCCTGGGCAGCCGCAGGGTGAACACCGCGCCGCCCTTCGGGGAGTTCGCGGCGGTGATCTCGCCGCCGTGGATGTGGGCGTTCTCCAGGGCGATGGACAGGCCCAGGCCGCTGCCCTCGGACCGGGGGCGGGACGCGCTCGCCTTGTAGAAGCGGTCGAAGACGTGCGGCAGCACGTCCTCGGGGATGCCCGGACCGTGGTCCTGCACCTCGATCAGCAGGTCGGCACCGGCACCGTTGTCGGACACGCGCACCGACACCCGTACCGGCGAGCCGCCGTGCTTGAGGGCGTTGCCGATGAGGTTGGCCAGGATGACGTCCAGGCGGCGCGGGTCGAGCAGGGACATGATGCCGCGCTCGGCGTCCAGTTCGACGGCGTCCAGCCAGGCGCGGGCGTCGATGCAGGCCGTGATCTGGTCAGCGATGTCGACGTTGTCCAGGACCAGCCGGGCGGTGCCCGCGTCGAAGCGGGTGACCTCCATCAGGTTCTCCACCAGGGAGTTGAGCCGCCGGGTCTCGCTGACCACCAGCTTCACCGCCGGTTCGATCATCGGGTCGATGCTGCCGGTCTCCGCGTCGAGCTCCTCCTCCAGGATCTCCGTGACGGCGGTGATCGCGGTGAGCGGAGTACGCAGCTCGTGGGACATGTCCGCCACGAACCGCCGCGAGGCCTCGTCACGGGCGCTCATGTCGGCCACCCGTGTCTCCAGCGCCTCCGCCGTGTGGTTGAACGTCCGGGCGAGGTCAGCCAGTTCGTCCGTGCCCGACACCCGCAACCGGGTGTCCAGCTTCCCCTCGCCGAGCCGCCGGGCCGCGATACCGAGACGCTGCACCGGCTTCAGTACGGTCGTGGCGGCGGCCTGCGCGAGCAGCGCCGAGCCGATCAGCGCGAGGCCGGTGGCGATGCCCAGCGACCAGGCGAGCGAGTTGAGGTCCTTCTCCTCGGGCTCCAGCGACTTCAGCATGTAGCCGGCCGGACCGCCGCCGATCACCTTCGTGCCCGCGACCAGGTACGGCTTGTCGCCGTCGATGATCCGCTGCCAGTACAGGTGGTACGGGGACTTGTTGTTCGCGGTGATCGACTGCTGCCTGCCGACCGCCGTACGCAGCGACTTGGGCACGTCGGCCAGCGAGAAGGTGTCCAGCGCCCCGGAGTTGCCGACGACCGTCCGACCGCTCCCGTCCTCGGCGACCAGCAGCACACTGAACCGCTGACTGCTGGCGGCCATCTGGCCCGCCGTGTGCTGGAGTTCGTCCTGCGTGGGACTCTCCGGGAGCACACCGGCGCGGTTCTGCATCTCCTGCTGGAAGTCGCGCAGCACCGCGTCCTGCGTACGCGTGAGCACGGCCTCGCGGTTGAGCCAGTACGCGATCCCGGACGCCGACACGGCCGCCGTCAGCGCGACCAGACCGAAGACCACGACCAGCCGCAGCCGCAGGCTGGTGAAGCGCAGCCCGGAAAGTATCGTCCTGCGCGCCGCGGCCCAGCCACGGAGCTTGTCCTGCGGTTTCGTCACTGAGGCGAGTCCAGCCGGTAGCCGACCCCGCGGACGGTACGGATCAACGTCGGCGACGACGGCACGTCCTCGACCTTGGCGCGCAGCCGCTGGACACACGCGTCCACCAGCCGTGAGTCGCCCAGGTAGTCGTGCTCCCACACCAGACGCAGCAACTGCTGCCGGGACAGCGCCTGACCGGGCCGCCGGCTCAGCTCGAGGAGCAGCCGCAGCTCGGTGGGCGTCAGCTGCAGGTCCTCGCCGTTCTTCGTCACCGTCATCGCCGAGCGGTCGATGACCAGCGAACCGTAGGTCGCCGAGTCGTTGGACTCCCGCTCCCCGCGCCGCAGCACGGCCCGGATCCGGGCGTCGAGCACCCGGCCCTGCACGGGTTTGACGACGTAGTCGTCGGCGCCGGACTCCAGCCCGACGACCACGTCGATGTCGTCGCTGCGCGCGGTGAGCAGAATGATGGGCAACTGGTCCGTGCGCCGGATGCGCCGGCACACCTCGAACCCGTCGATACCGGGCAGCATCACATCCAGGACGATCAGATCCGGCCGCTGCTCACGCAACAGCTTCAGACCGTCCTCACCGGTGGCAGCGGTGGCAACCCGATGTCCCTGGCGCGTCAAAGACAGCTCCAGGGCCGTACGGATGGCGTCGTCGTCCTCGATCAGCAACAGGGAAGGCACGGATGCATTCTGGCCCATGGCCGGGCCGGGCTGCGACTGTCAGGGGCTTGTCGGGCGATTTCGGGGTGTCGGCGGCCCTTTACCGCGCCACTCTGTGACCTTCCTGTGTTGTTCGCCGCGCTGTTCCCGGGAAGAGCCCCTGTTGCACGCCTGTGACAGTCGGCGGACACCCTCATGAAGTGGCTTGGGCAAGCTTCTCGGCACAGGCAAGGAAGCACAGGAACCGAGCCGAACACCGGGAAGTCCACGACGGGGGGCGCGAGATGAGCACGCTGCACAGCACAAGCGCGAACGCAGTGATCACGCGTCTGCACGACGTCACCCGGACCACTGAGAAGTCCGGTGCCGTGAACGGGCGGGGGTGCGTTCGCGGCACCGGGCGTCAGCACACCACGTACATGTCGGTGGTTGACGCGCACACAGGGGGAAGCACCAGCGGTACCACGAGGGTTACGGGGGCCGCGTACAGGGAGTCCACGGGGGAGCGTCATTCGCTGTCGGAGGCGGAGTTCACCGCCTACGTCCAGGAGCGCCGCGCCTCCCTGTACGCAACCGCCTACCACCTCACCGGTGACCGCTTCGAGGCCGAGGACCTGCTCCAGAGCGCCCTGTTCTCGACGTACCGGGCCTGGGACCGGATCAGCGACAAGGCGGCGGTCGGGGGCTACCTGCGCCGCACCATGACGAATCTGCACATCAGCGCGTGGCGTCGCCGCAAGCTGAACGAGTACCCGACCGAGGAGCTGCCGGAGACGGCAGGCGACACGGACGCGATGCGCGGCACGGAGCTGCGCGCGGTCCTGTGGCAGGCGCTGGCCCGGCTCCCCGAACTCCAGCGGACGATGCTGGTCCTTCGTTACTACGAGGGCCGCACGGACCCGGAGATCGCGGAGATCCTCGACATCAGTGTCGGCACGGTGAAGTCCAGCATCTGGCGGTCGCTCCGCCGGATGCGTGAGGACGAGGTCCTCAGCTTCGGCCGTGACGAGGAGGAATCCTTCGGGGAGCTTGTGGCCTGAGGGTGTGGGGGAAACACCGCTCAACGGGGGAGCGGTGAACGGGGGAAAGTACGGGGGAGTACGGGGAAGCACCACCAGGGGGGGGAACCACCGGGGCCGGGGGGCCTCGGGGGTGGCACCACACGGGGGAAGCACAAAAAGAGCGGGGCTGGAGGGCCGGGGGGTCCATCCAGTCCCGTTCTTCGTGTGTGTGCGGGTGTACGGGGGTGGTGCGGGGGTCAGGCTGCCGTGCTCGGCTGCACACGGCGCCCAGCCGCCGCGTCGGCCAGTCTGCCCATCGCCTCGTCCCGGTCGCACGCGTGGGCGCCCAGGGCCGACTGGCGGGCCACGATGGAACGCTCGGCGCGCATCAGCCGCCAGCCGCGGCGCAGCAGGAACGGCACCGACTTGCGGCCCTCGCGCAGATCCCGCAGGAAACGCCGGCGGAACGTCCGAGCCGGCCCCCGGCTCAGGCAGAGCGCGTCCGCGAGGACGCCCTCCTCCCGGCAGCGCGCGACGATCTCGGCGGCGAAGATGCCCTCCGCGATGAACAACGGGGTCCGGCCGATCTCGACGCGCTCCTCACCCGTGCGGGCGCTGCGCGAGATGTCGTACACGGGGACGTTCGTACGGCCCGTGCGGCACAGCTCGGTGATCGCGGTGACCGCCGTGTCCGCGTCCCACGACTCCGGGTGGTCCCAGTCGATGTCGGTGCTTCCCAGGACCAGCGGCAGCGTCGGGTCGACGCCCTCCTTGTAGAAGTCGTCGAGCCGCAGGACCGGGAGGCCGGAACGGGCCGCGAGGAGGGACTTGCCGGAGCCGGAAGGGCCGCAGAGCAGCACGACTCGCGTGGGTATGGGCGGGTGGGAGGTCACGAGACACCAGTGTGAGGCATCGGGCACCCCCCTGCCGACCCCGCGGGTCGGCTTTGAAAGGTGCGTCACACCTCAACTACCCTTCGTGTCGACCTGATTACCCAGTGCACCAGAAGGCGGCCACCAGTCATGGCACGACACACGTCCATCCAGAACCAGACCGCCCAGCGCGCCCTGATCGCCCTCGCGGCCACCGGCGCGGCCCTGGGGGCCGGTGCCGCGACGGCCTCCGCCGCCGAGGGTGGCCCCGCGGTGGACGTCATCCGTATGAACCCCGCCACCTCGCTGGGTCAGCTCGACGCGCAGAACGGCCTGGCGGCGCTCACCGGCACGGTCGGCTATGTCACGGGCCCGGTCGCCGGCCTCAAGCCCAACCCGCTCGCCGGTACGGGTGTCGACCCGCTCGACAACGGCGTGGGCACCCAGCTCGCCGACTTCCAGCCGGTTGCTTCGCAGATGCTGACCGGGCCTGTCGCGCAGGCGCAGTCGATCGGGCGCATTCCGGTGGTGGGGGAGGCGTTGGGGGTCTTGGGCGGTTGAGATGCGGGGCAGGGGCGGGGAGCTGCTGACCGATGCCGTGTGCGAGTGCGTCGTGGCTGGTCGCGCAGTTCCCCGCGCCCCTACCAGGCGGCCTGCGGCCGGCCTAGTAGGAGGAACCTCCCGCGCCCAGCGAACCTGTCGGGTGCCAGACCGTCTTCGTTTCCAGGAAGGCGGTCATGCGTTCGGTGCCCGGGGTGGCGAACCACTGGGCGTTGTCCACAGTCTGTGGACGCAGGACGCGCTTGAGGTTGTCTGCCGCCGCGATCTCCAGCTCCTTGGCCAGGATCTCGTCCGCGCCCGCCAGGTCGATCGCGTTGACGTCCTGGTGCGCGGCCAGGGACGGGGTGATCTCCGCCGTACGGCCCGAGAGGATGTTGACGACTCCGCCGGGCACGTCCGAGGTGGCCAGGACCTCGCCGAGGGAGAGTGCCGGGAGCGGTGACTTCTCGCTGGCGATCACGATCGCCGTGTTGCCGGTGGCGATCACCGGGGCGAGCACCGACACCAGGCCCAGGAACGACGACTCCTGCGGGGCGAGGACCACGACCACGCCGGTCGGCTCGGGGGAGGAGAGGTTGAAGTAGGGGCCGGCCACCGGGTTTCCGCCGCCCACCACCTGGGCGATCTTGTCGGTCCAGCCCGCGTACCAGACCCAGCGGTCGATCGCCGCGTCCACCTGGGCGGTGGCCTTCGGCTTCGACAGACCCTCCGCCTCCGCGACCTCCCGGACGAACTGCTCCCGGCGGCCCTCCAGCATCTCGGCGACGCGGTAGAGGATCTGACCCCGGTTGTACGCCGTGGCCCCGGCCCAGCCGCCGAACGCCTTGCGCGCGGCGACGACCGCGTCACGGGCGTCCTTGCGGGAGGAAAGGGGCGCGTTCGCCAGCCAGTTGCCCTTCGCGTCGCTCACCTCGTACACCCGGCCGCTCTCGGAACGCGGGAACTTCCCGCCCACGTACAGCTTGTAGGTCTTGAAGACACTCAGACGCTCATAGGTGCGCTCAGACATCGAGGTACGCCTCCAGGCCGTGGCGACCGCCCTCGCGGCCGAAGCCCGACTCCTTGTAGCCGCCGAACGGCGACGTGGGGTCGAACTTGTTGAACGTGTTGGACCAGATGACACCGGCGCGCAGCTTGCCGGCCACGGCGAGGATCCGCGAACCCTTCTCCGTCCAGATGCCCGCCGACAGGCCGTACTGGGTGTTGTTGGCCTTGGCGACGGCCTCGTCCGGGGTGCGGAAGCTGAGGACCGACAGCACCGGGCCGAAGATCTCGTCGCGGGCGATGGTGTGCGCCTGGGTGACGTTCGTGAAGAGCGTCGGGGCGAACCAGTAGCCGGAGGACGGGAGTTCGCAGGCCGGGGACCAGCGCTCGGCGCCCTCCGCCTCGCCCGCCGCGACGAGCGAGGTGATCCGGGAGAGCTGCTCGGCGGAGTTGATCGCGCCGATGTCCGTGTTCTTGTCCAGCGGGTCGCCGAGGCGCAGCGTGGACAGGCGGCGCTTGAGCGAGTCGAGCAACTCGTCCTGGATCGACTCCTGTACGAGGAGCCGGGAGCCCGCGCAGCAGACCTGGCCCTGGTTGAAGAAGATGCCGGTGACGATGCCCTCGACGGCCTGGTCGATCGGCGCGTCGTCGAAGACGATGTTGGCGCCCTTGCCGCCCAGTTCCAGGGTGACCTTCTTGCGGGTGCCCGCGATGGTCCGCGCGATCTCCTTGCCGACGGCCGTCGACCCGGTGAACGCGACCTTGTTGACGTCCGGGTGCGCGACGAGCGCGGCGCCCGTGTCGCCGTAGCCGGGAAGGATGTTGACGACGCCCTTGGGCAGGCCCGCCTGGCGGCAGATGTCCGCGAAGAAGAGGGCGGAGAGGGGAGTCGTCTCGGCTGGCTTCAGGACGACCGTGTTGCCGGTCGCGAGGGCCGGGGCGATCTTCCAGGCCAGCATCAGGAGCGGGAAGTTCCAGGGGATGACCTGGCCCGCGACGCCCAGCGGGCGCGGGTTCGCGCCGTAGCCCGCGTGGTCGAGCTTGTCGGCCCAGCCCGCGTAGTAGAAGAAGTGGGCCGCGACCAGGGGGAGGTCCGTGTCGCGCGTCTCCTTGATCGGCTTGCCGTTGTCCAGGGTCTCCAGGACGGCCAGCTCGCGGGAGCGCTCCTGGATGATCCGGGCGATACGGAAGAGGTACTTGGCGCGCTCGGAGCCCGGGAGCGCCGACCACTTCTCGAAGGCCTTGCGGGCGGCCTTCACGGCACGCTCGACGTCCGCCTCGCCCGCCTGGGCGACCTCGGAGAGGACCTCCTCGGTGGAGGGGGAGACCGTCTTGAAGACCCTGCCGTCGGCGGCTTCGACGAACTCGCCGTCGATGAACAGGCCGTAGGAAGGGGCGATGTCGACGACCGAGCGGGACTCGGGCGCCGGCGCGTACTCGAACGCGGAGGTGAGTGCGGATACGGGTGCGGATGCCATGGGGATCAGTCCACCGTCACGTAGTCGGGGCCGGAGTAGCGGCCGGTGGCCAGCTTCTGACGCTGCATCAGCAGGTCGTTCAGGAGCGAGGAGGCGCCGAAGCGGAACCAGTGGTTGTCGAGCCAGTCCTCGCCCGCCGTCTCGTTGACCAGGACCAGGAACTTCAGCGCGTCCTTGGTGGTGCGGATGCCGCCGGCCGGCTTCACGCCCACCTGGATGCCGGTCTGGGCGCGGAAGTCCCGTACGGCCTCCAGCATCAGGAGGGTGTTCGCGGGCGTCGCGTTCACGGCGACCTTGCCCGTCGACGTCTTGATGAAGTCCGCCCCGGCGATCATGCCGAGCCAGGAGGCGCGCCGGATGTTGTCGTACGTCGACAGCTCGCCCGTCTCGAAGATGACCTTGAGTCGGGCCGACGCCCCGCAGGCCTCCTTCACGGCGACGATCTCCTCGTACACCTTCAGGTAGTTGCCCGCGAGGAACGCGCCGCGGTCGATGACCATGTCGATCTCGTCCGCACCGGCGGCGACGGCGTCACGCACGTCGGCCAGTTTCACGCCGAGGGCGGCGCGGCCGGCGGGGAAGCTGGTGGCGACGGAGGCGACCTTCACGGTGGACCCCGCGACGGCCTCCTTCGCGACGGCCACCATGTCGGGGTAGACACAGACCGCGGCCGTGGCGGGCGCCGTGCGGTCGGTCGGGTCGGGGCGGACCGCCTTGGCGCCGAGCGACCGGACCTTGCCGGCGGTGTCCGCGCCTTCCAGCGTCGTCAGGTCGACCATCGAGATGGCGAGGTCGATGGCGTACGCCTTCGCGGTGGTCTTGATGGAACGCGTGCCGAGGGAGGCGGCGCGCGCCTCCAGGCCGACCGCGTCGACGCCGGGCAGCCCGTGGAGGTAGCGGCGCAGCGTGCTGTCGGACGTGGTCACGTCCTTGAGCGGGAGTGCGGTTGATGCAGTGGTGGGCATGGTCACAAGCCGAGCATATCTACGCGCGTAGCGGCTGTACAGCCCGGGAAATGAGTGGGGGCCGGTTTGATTCGCCCCCGCCGCCCCTACCCGTCCCGTCCCCAGGGGCTCCGCCCCTTCGACCCCGCTGGGGCTGCGCCCCAGACCCCCCTTCGGCCTGAACGGCCTCGTCCTCAAACGCCGGACGGGCTGGAAGGGCCTGGGTGCGACCGGCGGTGAGGGTTGTTCGGGGTGTCGGGCAGAATCGGGGGCATGACGACCCCGGACCACCCGTCGCCCGCGCAGGGCCCTACGCCACCCGTGTCTGCCGACCGGGTCTACCGGTCACCGTCCTCCCTCCTGGCCGGAGTGCTGCTGCTCGGGCTCGCGGGCTGGCTCGGCGGTGACGCGCTGTTCGCCGGCCATGGGCGGACGCCGTGGCTGGCGCTCGCCACGCTCCTGTTCGCCGTGCCGCTGGTGATCGCCTTCACCCTGCGGCCCGCCGTGCTCGCCAACGACCACCGGCTGCGCGTGCGCAACCCGTTCCGGGTCGTCGTGGTGCCCTGGGGGGAGGTCGCCGGTTTCCGGTCGGGCTTCTCCAACGAGGTCGTCCTCGAGTCCGGCACCAAGTACCAGCTGTGGGCCATCCCCGTCTCGCTGCGCGCCCGTAAGCGGGCCAACCGGGCCAAGATGCGCGAGGCCCGCGAGGCGGGCGGCGGTCGCGGACGGCCGTCCCTGGTGCCGCCCGGGCCCACCCGCGCCCAGAACGACCAGACCATGGACGACCTGGGCCAGCTCTGGGAGGCCCGGGAGAAGGCGCTGACCTCACAGGGTGAGGTCACCGTGAAATGGGCGTACGAGATCATGGCGCCCGCTGCCGCCGGTGCGGTTCTGCTGGCGATTCTGATCGCGGTCGGCTGAGCCGCGTGACCCTCCCCGACGAGTCGCTGCGGCTGCCCGCCACCTCCATACCCGACGGCTGCCAGGACTGGACGACCTCCCGCGCGGCCGACTGGTCGGCCGCGCTGCCGCCGCGCTGGACCCTCCTGCGGGTACGCCGGTCGGTCGCGGCCGGCCTCGCCACCCTGGTGCTGTGCGTGGGCGCCCTGGTGGCGATGGCCGGCGGTCTGTGGCCGTTCGTCGCCGCCGGGTTCGCGGTGTACGTGCTGTGGGTGCTCGCCCGGCCCGAGCTCGTGTGGGTCGGCGCGCCCCTTTTACTGCTCGCCCTCGCCGCCGAGGCCTCCTCGATGCCGTGGGCGCTGACCGGCTTCGGCGTGGTCGTCGTACTGGGCTCGTGGGCCGTCGTGGCCGTACGGCTGCGGGCGCGCGGTGAGCAGCTGGAACGGGCCGTGGCCGCTGCCGCGGGCGTCGCCGTGCCCGTGCCGGGCGCCGAGGCTCCTGTACGGCGTGGGCGGCTGCTGTTCGGCCTGGGGTCCGTCGTACTCGCGCTCGGCGTGCTGACCGGAAGCACCGCCGGCCTCTGGGGCTCGGCCGAGGACCAGGAGGGCGCCTGGGTCTTCACCGTCTTCCTGGCCGGCCTCGGGGCGACCGCGCTGACCTCGGGATGGCTCGGACGGCAACGGGCGAGCGCGCTGCGCGGGACTCCGGTGCCGGTGCTGCGCGTCCTCGTACGGGACGACGCACAGGGCAGCACGGAGGTGTACGCCGCCGACGATCCCGCCGCCGAGCGGCCCCTGTTCACCGTCGAACTCACCTCCTTCGACGAGGACGACGACGATGACGAGGACGTGGGGGAGGTGGAGGGGGAGTTCGGTGAGGACGCCGACGACGAGCTTCGGCGGGTGCTGCTGGGGCTTGACGACGACACCCTCGGGCCCGTCCGGGAAGCCGTTCTCTACGGCGCTCCCTTCGACGGCGCCGAGATCCTCGTCGTCAGCGCCGACGAGGATCCCGAGCAGCCGCCGCTGACGGAGTGGTCGGCGGGGCCGGTCCGGCCGCTGTCGCCGGACGCGGGTCGCAGGCGCGTCGCCCGGCACCGCGAACACGCCGCGGACAGCCTCCAACTGGAGCTGCAGGGACGGGAGTTGGCCGAGCAGCAGGCAGCCGTCGGTCAGGTGCGGCGATGGCGGGCGGGGTGGCTGGACTGGCTGGCCACCGTGTTCCTCGTGCAGTGGGGCGTATGGCTGGGCTGGGGCCTGTTCGACGAGCCCGGCCTCTCGACATGGAATCTGGCGCTCATCTCCCTGCTCGGCCTGTACGGGGCGGTCCGCGTCCCCATGAAGCTCGCCTGGCGCGTCACCGCCGACCGCTCCGGCGTCTGGGTCACCGGGCTGCGCGGCCCCCGCCACGTCCCCTGGGACGAGCTGCGGTTCGTACGGCGCCGGTCCCTGGAGCTGAAGATCGACTGGCAGGACGGCGACTGGGCGGTCTCCGCGCCCCGCTGGGGCCGGCTCCAACGGCGCCGGGGACTGACCCACCCGTACGACGCCCTGGCCGCCGAACTGACCGCCATGCGCCTCGACGCCGACCTGCGGCCGACCGGCGAGAGCGGCGCCGCCGAACGGGGCCGGCCGCTCTGGCCGCTGGCCGCGGTGCTGGTGGCGGTGTGGGCCGGTGTGTGGGTGGCGGCGTTGATGCCCACGGGCTGAGCGTGCGCTGACCGCGGGGAACCCGAGTGATGGGGGTGCCCCATCACTCGGGTTCGAGCGGGCTGGTGCGGGTGCGGCTCAGATTCCTGCCGCTGCGGAGAGGTCCCGCTTGATCGTCTCCAGCAGGTCCGTCGCCTTCGCCCGGGCCGCCGGGAGATCCGCGTGCGTGGGCACCGGGAGGACGACCTCCAGGTAGCACTTCAGTTTGGGCTCCGTACCGCTGGGGCGGACGATGACGCGGGCGCCGTCGAGCGTGTAGCGCAGGCCGTCCGTGGGCGGGAGGGTCTCGGTGCCCCGGGTGAGGTCCTCGGCCTTCGTGATCGGCAGGCCCGCGAGGTGGGTCGGGGGCCGCTCACGCAGCCGGCTCATGGCGTTCGCGATGACCGAGAGGTCCTCGACGCGGACCGAGAGCTGGTCCGTGGCGTGCAGGCCGTGGTCGACCGCGATGTCGTCGAGCAGGTCGAGGAGCGTACGGCCCTCGGCCTTCAGCTCGGAGGCGAGTTCCGTCATGACCAGCGCGGCCGTGATGCCGTCCTTGTCGCGCACGCCCTCGGGGTCCACGCAGTAGCCGAGGGCCTCCTCGTAGCCGTAGCGCAGGCCTTCGACGCGGGCGATCCACTTGAAGCCGGTGAGGGTCTCCTCGTAGGGCAGTCCCGCCTTCTCGGCGATCCGGCCCAGGAGGGACGAGGAGACGATCGACTCGGCGAACGTGCCCCGCGCCCCGTGCCGGACCAGCTGGGCGGCCAGGAGCGCGCCGACCTCGTCGCCGCGCAGCATGCGCCAGTCGGCGCCGGGCGTGCCGTCCGACACCGGTACGGCCACCGCGCAGCGGTCCGCGTCCGGGTCGTTCGCGATGATCAGGTCCGGGTTCGTCTCGCGGGCCTTCGCGAAGGCGAGGTCCATCGCGCCGGGCTCTTCCGGGTTGGGGAAGGCGACGGTCGGGAAGTCCGGGTCGGGGTCGGCCTGTTCGGCGACCAGCTCGGGGGCGGGGAAACCGGCCCGGGCGAAGGCCGCGAGGAGGGTCTCCCGGCCGACACCGTGCATCGCGGTGTAGACCGTACGGGCCGTACGGGGGGAGCCGGGGGTGAGGACGGCGTCCGTACGGGCCAGGTAGGCGTTCAGGACCGCATCGTCGAGGGTCTCCCAGCCGGATTCGGGGCGCGGTACGTCGTCCAGCGCGCGTACGGCGGCGATCTCCGCGGCGATCTCCGCGTCGGCGGGCGGGACGATCTGGGAGCCGTCGCCCAGGTACACCTTGTAGCCGTTGTCGCGGGGCGGGTTGTGGCTGGCGGTGACCTCCACGCCCGCGACGGCGCCGAGATGCCTTATGGCGAAGGCCAGTACGGGGGTGGGGAGGGGGCGGGGGAGGACCGCTGCGCGCAGCCCCGCGCCGGTCATCACGGCGGCGGTGTCCCGGGCGAAGTCCGCCGACTTGTGACGGGCGTCGTAGCCGATGACGACGAGGCCGTCCGTCTGGCCCTTGGCCTTGAGATACGCGGCGAGGCCGGCGGCGGCTCGGATGACGACCGAGCGGTTCATGCGCATGGGGCCGGCGCCGAGTTCGCCACGGAGGCCTGCGGTGCCGAACTGGAGGGTGCCGGTGAAGCGGGTGGTGAGTTCGGGGAGGTCGTGGGCGTCGATGAGCTTGGCGAGTTCCTCACGGGTTTCGGCGTCGGGGTCCTCGGCCAGCCACGCCTTGGCGCGTGCGATGAGTTCGTCGTCGTGCACGTCGGTGCCTCTCGTTGTGGTGGTGCGGCGGTGTGTGGGCGGGTGCGGGGCCATTGTTGTCGCCCCCGCCGCCCCTACCCGTCCCATCCTGTACCTGGGGGCTGCGCCCCCAGACCCCCCCTTCGGCCCTGAAGGGGCCTCGTCCTCAAACGCCGGACGGGCTGAAATGGTGCGGGGCCTGGGCTGGATGCATGCGGTGAACGGGTGGGTGGGTGGGAAAGCCGGCCTGGGGTGCATCGGCGTTGCCCTTGGACTTCGGGCGAGTGGGATGCCCCCTGGGCCTGGGCTACAGGCGGTCGAGGACCTGGGTCAGTAGGGCGCCCATTCGGGTCGCGCTGTCGCGGCCCGCCTGGAGGACCTCCTCGTGGTTCAGGGGCTCGCCCGTCATCCCCGCCGCGAGGTTCGTCACCAGCGAGATGCCCAGGATCTCGGCGCCGGCCTCCCGCGCCGCGATCGCCTCCAGCACCGTCGACATCCCGACCAGGTCCGCGCCGATGGTCCGCGCCATCCGGATCTCCGCCGGCGTCTCGTAGTGCGGGCCCGTGAACTGGGCGTACACGCCCTCCTCAAGGCTGGGGTCGATCTCCTTGCACAGGGCACGCAGCCGCGGCGAGTACAGGTCCGTCAGGTCGACGAAGTTCGCGCCGACGATCGGGGACGTCGCCGTGAGGTTGATGTGGTCGCTGATCAGGACCGGCTGGCCGGGGCGCATGTCGGCGCGCAGGCCGCCGCAGCCGTTGGTCAGGACGATGGTCTTGCAGCCGGCGGCCACGGCGGTACGGACACCGTGCGCCACGGACGCCACGCCACGGCCCTCGTAGTAGTGCGTGCGGCCCAGGAAGACCAGGGCGCGCTTGTCGCCGATCCGGTACGAGCGGATCTTGCCGCCGTGGCCCTCGACGGCCGGCGGCGGGAATCCGGGCAGCTCGGTGACCTGGAGCTCGGCCTCGGGGGTGCCCAGGGCGTCCACGGCCGGTGCCCAGCCCGAGCCCATCACGAGGGCGACGTCGTGGGTCTCGGCGCCCGTGAGCTCCCGCAGGCGCGCGGCGGCGGTGTCGGCGGCGGAGTAGGGGTCGCCCTGGATGTCGTCCGGAAGAAGAGATGCGTTCACGGCATGAGGGTATCCGCTTCGAGCCTACGCGCGTAGATGACGGAGGTTACGGGATGGCGATCGTTGTCTTGTCGTTTCCAACCAAAGGGTGGGCAGCTGGTGGCAAGCGGGCCCCCCGCTGGTCAGCAGGGGCGTTTTCTCAGTTCCATCACGTAGTCGTGCGGCGCCCCCGCCGACTCCGCCGCATCGGCGATCTCGCCCAGGTACCGTGCCGACGGCAGGCCGCCCTCGTATCCGTTGAGGACGTACGCCCATGCGGGTTCCTCGCCCTCCAGCGTGTCGACGCGCAGCCGCATCCGGCGGTAGATGTCGAGGCCGACACCCTCCCAACGGTCCAGCGAGTCCTCGTCGAGCGGGGCGATCTCGTACAGGGCGACGAAGACCTGGGAACGCGGTGCCTCGACGATGGTCGCGAGAGCGCCCTCCCAGCCCATGTGCTCGCCGGCGAACGTCAGCCGCCACCCGGTCAGCCAGCCGGTGGCGCGCAGCGGCGAGTGCGGGGCGCGGCGCGTCATGAGCCGCGCGTCGAGATTGCCGGCGTAGGCGGCGTAGAGCGACATGGCTCGAGAGTACGGCAGCGGACACGGCCGTCACTCCGGCAGCACACGCCCCTTTCGTACCCGCACAGACGTCCGGCTCTGGCCAGCGCTGAGCCCGCCCCGGACCCGTGCGGCGGCCCCCGGGCGTCGGCACCCCGGCGCGTACGGGACAATGGGGTATGTGACTCGGATCGTGATCATTGGTGGCGGACCCGGCGGCTACGAAGCGGCGCTGGTGGCAGCGCAGCTCGGCGCGGAGGTGACCGTCGTCGACTGCGACGGTCTGGGCGGGGCGTCGGTGCTCACCGACTGCGTACCGTCGAAGACCCTGATCGCGACGGCCGAGGTGATGACGACCTTCGACTCCTCGTACGAGGAGTTGGGGATCATCGTCGCGGATGACACCCCACCCGACAAGCAGGCCGCCCGCGTCGTCGGCGTCGACCTCGGCAAGGTCAACCGACGGGTGAAGCGCCTCGCCCTCGCCCAGTCGCACGACATCACCGCCTCCGTCACCCGGGCCGGCGCACGCGTCCTGCGCGGGCGTGGGCGGCTCGACGGCATGCAGGGCATGGACGGCTCCCGCAAGGTCGTCGTACGGGCTGTGGACGGCAGCGAGGAGACCCTCGTCGCCGACGCCGTGCTGATCGCCACCGGTGGCCACCCGCGTGAGCTGCCCGACGCGCAGCCCGACGGTGAGCGCATCCTCAACTGGACCCAGGTCTACGACCTCACCGAGCTGCCCGAGGAGCTCATCGTGGTCGGCTCCGGTGTCACCGGTGCCGAGTTCGCGGGCGCCTACCAGGCCCTCGGATCCAAGGTCACCCTCGTGTCGTCGCGCGACCGCGTGCTGCCCGGCGAGGACCCGGACGCCGCCGCCGTCCTCGAAGAGGTCTTCCGGCGCCGCGGTATGAACGTCATGGCCCGCTCCCGCGCCGAGTCCGCCAAGCGCGTCGGCGACCGGGTCGAGGTCACCCTCTCCGACGGGCGGGTCATCAGCGGCTCGCACTGCCTCATGGCCGTCGGCGCGATTCCCAACAGCGCCGGAATGGGCCTGGAGGAGGCCGGGGTCAAGCTGCGCGACTCCGGGCACATCTGGACCGACAAGGTGTCGCGGACGACCGCCCCCGGTGTGTACGCCGCCGGGGACGTGACCGGCGTCTTCGCCCTCGCGTCGGTCGCCGCCATGCAGGGCCGTATCGCCATGTACCACTTCCTCGGCGACGCGGTGGCCCCGCTGAACCTGAAGACCGTCTCGTCGAACGTGTTCACCGACCCCGAGATCGCCACCGTCGGCTACACCCAGGCCGATGTCGACGGCGGCAAGATCGACGCCGTCGTCGTCAAACTGCCGTTGCTGCGCAATCCGCGCGCGAAGATGCAGGGCATCCGCGACGGCTTCGTCAAGCTCATGTGCCGGCCGGGCACCGGGATTGTCGTGGGCGGATGCGTCGTGTCGCCGCGCGCCTCCGAACTCATCCACCCGATCTCGATCGCCGTCGACAACAATCTGACGGTCGAGCAGATCGCGAACGCGTTCACGGTCTATCCGTCTCTTTCGGGATCGATCGCCGAGGTCGCTCGGCAGCTTCACACGCGCAAGGCGTCGGGCGAGGCCTGACGGCCGGGAGACGACAAGGGCGGCAACTTCCCGCTGGTCACGGGGATTTGCTGCCCTTTCCTGCGGCATAAGCAGGGAAGATAGGCACGTATACCACTTCCCGTACCCGCTTGCGAACAACTTCTGTTATTCGGCGCATACTGCTGAAAGCAGACGGTCGTTGGGGTTACTGTCAGTTTCGTGTTCGCTGCAGAACGTCGTCAATTGATCCTCGAAATGGTGCGTGCCAATGGAGCCGTGTCGCTCCGTGAGCTCGCCCGCGTCGTCCAGACCTCCGAAGTGACCGTACGGCGGGACGTGCGCGCACTGGAGGCAGAAGGACTCCTCGACCGCCGGCATGGCGGTGCGGTATTGCCGGGCGGGTTCACGCGGGAGTCCGGCTTTCCGCAGAAATCTCATCTCGCGACCGCCGAGAAGACGGCCATCGCCGACCTCGCCGCGAGCTTCGTCGAAGAGGGCGAGGCCATCGTGGTCGGGGCGGGGACCACCACGCAGGAGCTGGCACGCCGGCTCGCGCGGGTCCCCGGGCTGACCGTCGTCACCAACTCCCTGTTGGTGGCCCAGGCGTTGGCCCACGCGAACAGAGTGGAGGTCGTGATGACCGGCGGCACTCTGCGCGGTTCCAACTACGCCCTGGTCGGCAGCGGTGCCGAGCAGTCCCTGCACGGGCTGCGGGTGTCCAAGGCCTTCCTCTCCGGAAGCGGGCTCACCGCCGAACGGGGGCTGTCCACCTCCAACATGCTGTCGGCGTCCGTCGACCGCGCGCTGGTGCAGGCCGCCGCCGAGGTCGTCGTGCTCGCCGATCACACCAAGCTCGGCTCGGACACCATGTTCCAGACCGTGCCCACGGATCTGATCACCCGCCTCGTCACCGACGAACCGCCCGTCCACGACGACCGTGCGGGTACGGAACTCCAGGCCCTGGCCGACCAGGGCGTGCAGATCGCCGTGGCCGGATCGTCGGGCTCGGGAAACGGCTCCCAGGGGACCGGGCCGCAGGGCGGTGAGCAGGTCCAGGCCCGCCAACAGCGCCGGGACGTGCCGCTTCCCAACCCGCGCCGGGGGCAGTTGCCCGGCGGCGCGGCGGGTCATCCGCTGCGCGGCACGATGCTGGGCGAGCAGTCCGGCGGACCCGGTGAGCGCGAGCGGGAACGGACCCGGGTGGCGGACCTCCGCCGCCGCTGACCCCGGTTACTGAGGCGGTGCTGCCTTCAGGCCCCGCAGTGTCAGGGTCAGGAGGCGGTCGGCCAGGTCCGGGTCGTCCGGGGTCGCCTCGGCCGCCAGTGCGATGGCGTTGGTGAGCTGGAGCAGGTCGCCGATGGCGACGTCGGTGCGCAGGGTGCCGGCCTGCTGGGCGCGGGTGAGCAGGGCCGCGCCCGCCGACCGCATCGGGCTGCTGCACCTGGCCAGGTCCGAGTCGGCGTCGTACGACACCGTCATGAGCGCCCGTGCCAGGCCGCGGTACTCACCGGCGTGCGTGACGATCTCGCGCAGCCAGGTGACCAGCGCGGCGCACGGCTCCGGGTCGGTCAGCAGTTCGCGGGAGCGGGCCAGCAGGTCGCTCACCGAGTCCTGGAAGACCGCGCTCATCAGGGCGTGCCGGTTGGGGAAGTGACGGTACAGCGTGCCGATGCCCACGCCGGCGCGCCGGGCCACGTCCTCCAGAGAGGTGTCCGTCCCGTGCTCGGCGAAGGCGGAGCGCGCCTCGGCGAGCAGCCGTTCGTAGTTGCGGCGGGCGTCCGAACGCATGGCGCGCGGCGCCACGGCGCCCCCGTCCTCCGCCGTCTCCTGCGAGGTCGCCTCCCGTGAGGCTGCCTCCTGTGAGGCTGTGCCCGCCATCCCGCTCACCTGCTCTCTCGTCCGACTCCCGTACCGGGTCGGCCTGTACCCAGGATGCCATCGGGCACAAGCGGCGAAGCGCCCGGCGGACCGACTGCTCGGTTCGCCGGGCGCTTCGGGCGCCGTAGGCCTGTTCAGTCCCCGTAGGTCTTGCTCAGTCCTTGATCTCGCAGATGGGGGCGCCGGAGGTGAGGGAGGCGCCGACCTCGGCGGCGAGGCCCTTGACGGTGCCTGCCTTGTGGGCGTTGAGGGGCTGCTCCATCTTCATGGCTTCGAGGACGACGATCAGGTCGCCTTCCTTGACTTCCTGGCCTTCCTCGACGGCGACCTTGACGATGGTGCCCTGCATCGGGGAGGCGAGGGTGTCGCCGGAGGCGGCCGGGCCGGACTTCTTGGCGGCGCGGCGCTTGGGCTTGGCTCCGGCGGCGAGGCCGGTGCGGGCCAGGGACATGCCCAGCGAGATGGGGAGGGAGACCTCCAGGCGCTTGCCGCCGACCTCGACGACGACGGTCTCACGGCCCGCTTCCTCGTCCGCCTCGACATCGGCGGGCGCGGCGAAGGCGGGGATCTCGTTGACGAACTCGGTCTCGATCCAGCGGGTGTGGACCGTGAACGGGTCGGTCGAGCCGGTGAGTTCGGGTGCGAAGGCGGGGTCGGTGACCACGGCGCGGTGGAAGGGGATGGCGGTGGCCATGCCCTCGACCTGGAACTCGGCCAGGGCACGGGCGGCGCGCTGGAGGGCCTGCTCGCGGGTGGCGCCGGTGACGATCAGCTTGGCGAGCAGCGAGTCCCACGCCGGACCGATGACCGACCCGGACTCGACGCCGGCATCGAGGCGGACACCGGGGCCCGACGGCGCGGCGAAAGTGGTGACGGTGCCGGGGGCGGGCAGGAAGCCGCGGCCCGGGTCCTCGCCGTTGATGCGGAACTCGAAGGAATGGCCGCGCAGTTCGGGGTCGCCGTAGCCGAGTTCCTCGCCGTCGGCGATGCGGAACATCTCGCGGACGAGGTCGATGCCGGCGACCTCCTCGGTGACCGGGTGCTCCACCTGGAGGCGGGTGTTGACCTCCAGGAAGGAGATCGTGCCGTCGGTGCCGACGAGGAACTCGACGGTCCCGGCGCCGACGTAGCCGGCCTCCTTCAGGATCGCCTTGGACGACGCGTACAGCTCGGCGACCTGGGCCTCGGAGAGGAACGGCGCGGGGGCCTCCTCGACGAGCTTCTGGTGGCGGCGCTGGAGCGAGCAGTCACGCGTCGACACGACGACCACGTTGCCGTGGGAGTCGGCCAGGCACTGGGTCTCCACGTGGCGGGGCTTGTCGAGGTAGCGCTCGACGAAGCACTCGCCGCGTCCGAACGCGGCCACGGCCTCGCGGACCGCGGAGTCGTACAGCTCCGGTACTTCTTCGAGGGTGCGGGCGACCTTGAGACCGCGTCCGCCGCCACCGAAGGCGGCCTTGATCGCGATGGGCAGGCCGTGCTCGGTGGCGAAGGCGACGACCTCGTCCGAGCCGGAGACGGGGTCGGGAGTGCCGGCAACCAGGGGCGCGCCGGCACGCTGGGCGATGTGCCGGGCGGCGACCTTGTCGCCGAGGTCGCGGATGGCCTGCGGGGGCGGGCCGATCCAGGTCAGCCCGGCGTCGATGACGGCCTGGGCGAAGTCGGCGTTCTCGGAGAGGAAGCCGTATCCGGGGTGGATGGCGTCCGCTCCGGAGTCCTTGGCGGCCTGCAGCACCTTGGCGATGTCGAGATAGCTGGTCGCCGGGGTGTCACCGCCCAAAGCGAACGCCTCGTCGGCGGCACGCACATGAAGCGCGTCCCGGTCCGGGTCGGCGTACACGGCCACGCTCGCGATTCCGGCATCCTGGCAGGCCCGGGCAACGCGGACAGCGATTTCGCCACGGTTGGCGATGAGCACCTTGCGCACGATTGAGGCTCCCTCCTTGAAACAAGCCGAGTTTAGGGACTGCCGACACGGCGCATCGACCCGTCCCCACTGGTGAGCTTGCCCACACGGAGCGTGATGCGAGGCTCGCCCTACCCGTGAAATCCCTTGTCGCACCTATGTACGCGGGACTCCATCGGGAAACCCTAGCCCCCTGATGTGGTCAAGGTCTCTGTGAGAGCGTGCTGCGGCCCACTCGGTTTCTTTGTGGAATCCCTACGAACGGCCCAATGATTTTCTGCCCGCCGAGGAACCTCCTCCGAACCCTTGTCCGGGCGTTTACCCGTTAGTAGCGTTCAGGATGTACCGAACGTACTAGTGGTGCAGTCGAAAGTGGGTGGGGGCCGGTGGTCCGCAGACCGGTGGCATGGATCGTCGCGATCATCCTCTTCGTGGAGGCCTTCGGCATAGCCGCGCTGAACTGGCTCCTGGGGATCGTCGTCGACAACCAGAAGATGTCCCTCGCCGGCCTCGACCCGGACACGATGTCCATGTCCTCGAAGATCGGCGGCCTGGTCTTCGGCGCCTACTTCGCGCTGTGCGGCGTGGTGGCCGTGCTCGTCGCAGTGCGCGACCGCTCCCCGGCCGGCCTCGGGCGCATCCTGCTGATCAGCGTCGCCGTGGTGCACGCGCTGCTCGGGGCGTTCGCCTGGGGGCTGGTGGGCGTGCCGGCGTTCCTGATGATGGTCGTGGTGCTGGCGCTGGTGGTGCTCCTCCTGATGACCTACGACAGGCTGGACGGCACCGCGACCATGGCACCCCAAGACGGCCCGGACGGTACTGACGGCACGGAGGGCACCGGTGGCGGCTCCCCGGCCGTGGGCAACGGCGGCTCCCCGCTGACACCCCCGCCGACCCCCAGCACCCCCTGACCGCGGTCACTTATCGGGTCACTTCTCCCTGGGTGTCCACAACTCCGTGATGCCGACGCCCAGTTCGGCGAGCAGCTTGCGTAGCAGCGGCAGGCTGATGCCGATGACGTTGCCGTGGCCGCCGTCGATGCCGTCGATGAAGGGTGCCGAGCGGCCGTCGAGCGTGAACGCCCCGGCGACGTGGAGGGGCTCGCCCGAGGCGACGTACGCGGCGATCTCCTCGTCCGTCGGCTCGCCGAAGCGGACCACGGTGGACGCGGTCGCCGACACCTGGCGGCCCACCGCCGTGTCGTAGACGCAGTGCCCTGTCTGGAGCGTGCCCTCACGGCCGCGCATCGACTTCCAGCGGGCGGTCGCCTCCTCGGCGTCGGCGGGCTTGCCGTACGCCTCGCCGTCCAGGTCGAGGACGGAGTCGCAGCCGATCACCAGCGCGCCCTGCACCTCGGGCCGCGCGGCCACCACGGCGGCCTTGGCCTCGGCGAGCGCGAGGGCCAGCTCGGCCGGGGACGGCGCCGTCACCGCGTCCTCGTCGAACCCGCTGACAATCACCTCGGGGTCGAGCCCGGCCTGCCGGAGCAGATTGAGCCGGGCGGGGGACTGGGAGGCGAGCACAAGACGGCGGCGCGACTGATCATCGGTCATACGGTCAGGGTATCGGCGGGCCCAGACCCCGAGCCCCGGGCCCTGGACAGGTCCTGGCTAGCGCACGCCGAGGACGATCATCGCGAGAACCATGGCCAGCGCCAGGAGAAGGCCGAGCCGCCGAAGCATCCGCTGCGCGTCGCGCAGTTCCTTCGGCGGCTCGTTCTCGGGATCGGACCACAGCATTCCACCAGCGTGGGGCTTGGCGGGTCGGGGCGCCTGAGTAGGCGTACTCAATTCGGCACCCCTTGTTCGTCCTACTGTGCGCGGTTCCCCGCGCCCCTTTGAGGTGCCCCGGAAGCGCCCTATGCGGGCCAGTAGGTGCGGCCCCATGAGGTCGGGCCGGGCCTGGGGACGTGGCGGGCGGCGATTCTCGCCGGGTCCGCCCACGCGTCCCCGGTGGTGCCGGGTGCGCCGGGCGGGGTGGAGGACGCCGCCACGGCGCGGGCTCGGACCACCGCCAGGGCGGCGGCGAGCTCCTCGGGGGTCGGGTTGCCCCGTACGACCTTGATCGTCATGACGCCGGCTCCTTACAGCGGGATGTTGCCGTGCTTCTTCGGGGGCAGGGACTCGCGCTTCGTACGGAGCTGGCGCAGCCCCCGTACGACGTGGCGGCGGGTGTCGGACGGCAGGATCACCGCGTCGACGTAGCCGCGCTCGGCCGCGATGTAGGGGTTGAGGAGGTGGTCCTCGTACTCCCGGATCAGGCGGGCGCGGACCACCTCCAGGTCCTCCCCGTTCGCCTCGGCCTCGGCGATCGTGCGGCGGTGCAGGATGTTGACCGCGCCCTGGGCGCCCATCACGGCGATCTGGGCGGTCGGCCAGGCCAGGTTGAGGTCGGCACCCAGGTGCTTGGAGCCCATGACGTCGTAGGCGCCGCCGAAGGCCTTGCGGGTGATGACCGTGATGAGCGGGACGGTCGCCTCCGCGTAGGCGTAGATCAGCTTGGCGCCCCGGCGGATGATGCCGTCGTGCTCCTGGTCGACACCGGGGAGGAAGCCGGGGACGTCCACGAAGGTGAGGACGGGCACGTTGAAGGCGTCGCAGGTACGCACGAAGCGCGCCGCCTTCTCCGACGCGGCGATGTCGAGACAACCCGCGAACTGCATCGGCTGGTTGGCGACGACCCCGACCGGACGGCCCTCCACCCGGCCGAACCCGGTGAGGATGTTGGGCGCGAAGAGGGACTGCGTCTCGAAGAACTCGGCGTCGTCCAGGACGTGTTCGATCACCGTGTGCATGTCGTACGGCTGGTTCGCGCTGTCCGGGATCAGGACGTCCAGCTCGCGGTCCTCGTCCGTGACGGCGAGGTCCGCCTCCTCCGGGAACAGCGGGGGCTCACTGAGGTTGTTGGACGGCAGGTACGACAGCAGCTGCTTGACGTACTCGATGGCGTCCTTCTCGTCGCCGGCCATGTGATGGGCCACGCCGGAGGCCGAGTTGTGGGTCCTGGCGCCGCCCAGCTCCTCGAAGCCGACGTCCTCGCCGGTGACCGTCTTGATGACGTCCGGGCCGGTGATGAACATGTGCGAGGTCTGGTCGACCATGACCGTGAAGTCGGTGATGGCCGGGGAGTACACAGCGCCGCCGGCGCACGGCCCCACGACGAGGCTGATCTGCGGGATCACCCCGGACGCGTGGGTGTTGCGGCGGAAGATCTCGCCGTACGCGCCCAGCGACGCCACGCCCTCCTGGATACGGGCGCCGCCCGAGTCGTTGATGCCGATGACCGGACAGCCGGTCTTCAGCGCGAAGTCCATGACCTTGACGATCTTCTGCCCGTACACCTCGCCCAGCGCGCCGCCGAAGACGGTGAAGTCCTGGGAGAACACGGCGACCGGACGCCCGTCGACCGTTCCGTATCCGGTGACGACACCGTCGCCGTAGGGGCGGTTGTTCTCCAGGCCGAAGTTGGTCGAGCGGTGCGTGGCGAACTCGTCAAGCTCGACGAACGAGTCCGCGTCGAGGAGCAGTTCGATCCGCTCACGGGCCGTCAACTTCCCCTTGGCGTGCTGCTTCTCGACAGCCCGTTCCGATCCGGCGTGCGTCGCCGCCTCGACGCGGCGCTGCAGGTCCGCGAGCTTGCCAGCGGTGGTGTGGATGTCGGTCTGCTGCGGCTGTACCGGCTCGGCCATCGGGATGCGGCTCCCTGCAAAGAGTGACGTGCTCAGAAGGGGGATGGGCTACTCATCCGTAGCGTAGTGGCGTGCCTACCCATCAGCAGTGCGGCGTTTACCACATCTAGTGTGGCTTGCATGACGCCGCGAGATGACGCAGACAACGACGCAGGCAACGACGGGCGATGGTCCGATCTCGACCGGCCGCCCCTGAACGCCGGCGCGCTGCGCCGGGCGCTGGTCCGGGAGGGCGGGCTCTGGTCGGGCGTGGAGGTCGTCCGCAGTACGGGGTCCACGAACGCCGATCTTGTCGCCCTCGCGAACGCGGGCAAGGCGGAGGAGGGGCTCGTCCTGCTCGCCGAGGAGCAGACCGCCGGACGCGGCCGGCTGGACCGGCAGTGGACGGCGCCGGCTCGTTCCGGGCTGTTCTTCTCCGTACTGCTGAAGCCGACGGAGGTACCGGTGACCCGCTGGGGCTGGCTGCCGCTGCTCACCGGGGTCGCGGTGGCGACGGGCCTGTCACGCGCCGCGGGCGTCGATACGTCCCTCAAGTGGCCCAACGACCTGCTGGTGAGTGTGGGGGGCGCGGAGCGCAAGGCGGGCGGGATCCTCGCGGAGCGGGCCGGTACGGACGCGGTGGTGATCGGCATCGGCATCAACGTCACCCTGCGCGAGGACGAGCTCCCGGTGCCGACGGCGGGGTCGCTGGTGCTGGCGGGGGCCGTGGCGACGGACCGGGATCCGCTGCTGCGGGCGGTGCTGCGGTCGCTGGAGCAGTGGTACGTGCGGTGGCGGTCGGTGGAGGGGGACCCGGTGTCGTCCGGGCTGCAGGAGACGTATGCGGCGGGGTGCGCGACGTTGGGGCGGACGGTGCGGGCGGAGTTGCCGGGGGAGAGGTCTTTGGTGGGGGAGGCGGTTGCTGTGGACGGGGACGGGCGGTTGGTGCTGGCTACCCGGGACGGGGTGCAGGAGCCGGTGGGCGCGGGGGATGTGGTGCACCTGCGTCCGGCGTAAAAGAGTTTCCCACCCACCCACCCGTTTCCAGTCCGTTTGCAGGCCGGCCTTCACCCCCCTGGGGGCGGGCCGTCTCACCAAGGCAGGCCGCCGTCTCCAGTGCCGGCCCGCACCTTCAGCCCGTCCGGCGATTGAGGACGAGGCCGTTCAGGCCGAAGCGGGGGTCTGGGGGCGCAGCCCCCAGTGACGGTCACACATACTCCGGGTGCGTCGTCCCTGCTGGACCTAGCGGAGCGAGGCCGTATCGTTGAGGGCGGTCGATATCTGACCGTGACAGATCGGAAGGGCAGCAGGCGTGACCGTCGACGACACGGGCTCCGACGCGGCGGACAGCCGGGTGGATGGGCAGGACGCCGACCCCGGTGACCCGCTCGCCCTGCGCCTCGAACAGCTCATCCTCGGTGCCGAGCGGCGCTACACCCCCTTTCAGTCGGCCCGCAGCGCCGGTGTCTCCATGGAACTCGCGTCCCGTTTCTGGCGGGCGATGGGCTTCGCCGACATCGGACAGGCCAAGGCGCTGACGGAGGCGGACGTACTCGCGCTGCGCCGGCTCGCCGGTCTCGTCGAGGCGGGGCTGCTGAGCGAGGCGATGGCCGTGCAGGTGGCGCGCTCCACGGGGCAGACCACCGCCCGTTTGGCCGAGTGGCAGATCGACTCCTTCCTGGCGGGGCTGATCGAGCCGCCCGAGCCCGGAATGACGCGCACCGAGGTGACGTACCCGCTGATCGAACTGCTCCTGCCCGAGCTGGAGGAGTTCCTCGTGTACGTCTGGCGGCGCCAGCTCGCCGCCGCGACCGGGCGGCTCGTGCAGGCCACCGACGACGAGGAGATGGTCGACCGGCGGCTCGCCGTCTGCTTCGCCGACCTTGTCGGGTTCACGCGGCTGACCCGGCGTATGGAGGAGGAGGAGCTCGGCGAACTCGTCGAGGCCTTCGAGACCACGGCCGCCGACCTGGTCGCGGCGAACGGCGGGCGGCTCGTGAAGACGCTCGGCGACGAGGTGCTGTACGCGGCGGACGAGCCGGGCGTGGCCGCGGAGATCGCGCTGCGGCTGATCGAGACGATGGCGCACGACGAGACGATGCCCGAGCTGCGGGTCGGGATGGCGTTCGGCACGGTTACCACCCGAATGGGTGATGTGTTCGGGTCGACGGTGAATCTGGCCTCGCGGTTGACGTCGATAGCGCCACGGGACGCGGTGCTCGTCGACGCGGCGTTCGCGGAGGAGCTGATCCGTACCGGGGACGCGCCCGCCTCCGAGGCGGAGGCGGCCGAGGCCGCAGCCACCGCGGAGAAGGAGGGCGAGGAGCCGCCGGTGTACCGCTTCGCGCTCCAGCCCATGTGGCAGCGGCCCGTGCGCGGCCTCGGCGTGGTCGAGCCCTGGCTGCTGACCCGACGGGCGGGACCGGTCACGTAGGACCGGAGACGGCTCGGCACCCCCGGGTCGTACGTCGAGCCAGGGGCTGTTGCTCAGTGGTGGTGGTTCAGTGCGTCCACGCACAGGCCGATGAGCGGTACGCACACTCCGCCGGGGGTTGCGGGCTTCGGGGCCGGTGCGGGGGGCTCGGGTGCCGGTGTGGCGGTCGGGGGAGTCTGCTGCGGGGGCTGGGGCGCCGCCGGGGCGGGTGTCGAGGTCCCCGGGCGTAGCTCGGCGGGGGTGGCGGCGGGCGTCGGTGTGCTGGGCTGCTGCGGGATCGTGGTGGCGTCGGCGGCGGGGCTCAGGGGCCCGGGGAGCGCGCCCAGGGGGAAGGGCCGCAGTGGGCCCGTGGGGCTCGGGAGGGCGGTCGGGAGCGCTGTCGGGCGTGTGGTCGGGACCGGGGTCGCGCCGCCCATGGGGACACTCGCCGACGGGTTCGGCGTGGGGACGCTGCCGACGGTGGCCGCCGTGTTGCCGGTGCGGTCGGTCGAAGGGTCGGTGTCCGCGTTCGCGTCCGTGTGCGCGTTCGCGTCCGCGTCCAGGTCCGACTGGGCCTGTGCCCTGCCGACGTCGCCCACTCCGCCGTCGGGTGCCAGCCGTACGAGGCTCAGGACCCCGGCGGCCAGCGCGAAGCCGCCCGCCGCGAGCAGGACCTTGCGGGGACGGGGCTTGCGGTGCCTGCCTCGCGGGCGGTTGACGAGGGGGACGGGCGGGGCCTCGGGGGTCGGGGGCGCGGCAGGAGGCCGGGGAGGGGCCTGGGGAGGGGGAGGGGTCCAGGCCCGGGGAGGAGGCGTGAACTGCGGCGGGGCCCATGTCTGGGCCCACTGCTGGGCCTGCGGTGGGACCCGGTGGGGGGCCTGTGCGTGCCTTGGTTTGCCTGTGTCGACAGGCCTTGTCGTGGTGTCCGTCATCGCGATCCCTACCCGTTGCGCTCACGCCCCGGGTGCGCCGCGGCGGAGCGCACGTTATGCGCTCCCAGGAGGGGAATTTCAGGAGATCGGCGCCATGTCACCCGAACGAGGAGAGGGTCCCTTCTCCGTCCGTTCTTCCCCTGGGCGTCGGCCGCCTGCGATGATCGGGGCGGCCGTAGTTAACCTGCGTTAACCAGGAGGGTGTCATGGGCGACGAGCGACTCGAGGAACGGTCCGAGGAACGGTTCGGGGAGTTCGTCGTGGTGCGGCGGCACGGGTACGTCGCCGAGCTCGTCCTCGATCGGCCGAAGGCCATGAACGCGGTCTCCTCCGCCATGGCCCGGTCCGTCGCCGGTGCGTGTACCGCGCTGGCCGCCGACCGTGACGTACGCGCGGTGGTGCTGACCTCCACCCATGACCGGGCGTTCTGTGTCGGTGCCGACCTCAAGGAGCGGAACTCGATGTCCGACGCCGAACTGGTCCGGCAGCGGCCGGTGGCGCGGGGGGCGTACACCGGTGTGCTGGAGCTGCCGATGCCCACGATCGCCGCGGTGCACGGGTTCGCGCTGGGGGGCGGGTTCGAGCTCGCGTTGTCCTGCGATCTGATCGTGGCGGACGGTACGGCGGTGGTGGGGTTGCCGGAGGTGTCCGTGGGGGTGATTCCGGGGGGCGGCGGTACGCAGCTGCTGCCCCGGCGGGTGGGCGCGGCACGGGCCGCCGAGTTGATCTTCACCGCGCGGCGGGTGGAGGCGGACGAGGCGCGCGCCCTGGGGCTCGTGGACGTACTGGTCGAGACGGGGCGTGACCGGGAGGAGGCGCTGGCACTGGCGTCCCGGATCGCTGCGCACTCCCCGGTGGGCGTACGGGCGGCCAAGCGGGCGTTGCGGGTGGGCTTCGGGCTGGACCTGAAGGCGGGGCTGGAGGTGGAGGACGCGGCGTGGCGTGCCGTGGCCTTCTCGGGCGACCGCGCGGAGGGGGTCGCGGCGTTCGCCGAGAAGAGGACGCCGGTCTGGCCGGGGGAGTAGGGGCACCTCTTTCGCTCGCTCGATGTCTCAAACCGTCCCAAACCTTCCTAACCTGGATCAATGGGTGAGGAAAGCCGGCTCCACGCTGTCGTGACGCTCGCGCAGGGCATGGCCGCCGCGCAGAGCCCCCGCGAGACCTGGCGTGCCGCCGCGCTCGGTGCCTGTCATGCCCTGACCGGGAACTTCGCCGCACTGTCGGTGTGGGAGCGGGAACTCGGGCGGCTGCGGGTCCTCGCGAACGTGGGGGAACGGGCCCCCGACGAGGAGGAGTTCCCGGAGGGGGAGGCCTATCCCGTGCACCAGTTCCCCGAGATCACCGAGTTCCTGCACGAGCGATGGGCGGGCGGCGGTGAGCCCAACGCCTGGGTCGAGACCGCGGAGGGGCCCGGGTGCGGACCGTCGGCGGGGCGCGCCGGGTACTGCCACCAGCGTGTCGCCGCGCTACGGCGCCGGGGGCGCGGCTGCTGTGTCGTCGCCCCCGTCGTGCTGCACGGCCGGGCCTGGGGCGAGCTGTACGTCGCCCGGCCCGTCGGTGCCCCCGTCTTCGGCCGTGCCGACGCCGACTTCGCCACCGTCCTGGCGTCCGTCGTCGCCGCCGGGATCGCGCAGACCGAGCGGCTGGAGGAGGCCCGGCGGCTCGCCTTCACCGACGCGCTCACCGGCCTCGCCAACCGGCGTGCCGTGGACGCCCACCTCGACGAGGCGATCGAACGGCACCGGCGGGACGGCGCCGTGGTCAGCCTGGTCGTCTGTGACCTGAACGGGCTCAAGCGCGTCAACGACACCCTGGGGCACGCGGTCGGCGACCGGCTCCTCGAACGGTTCGGGTCGGTGCTGTCGCTGTGCGGCGCGATGCTGCCCGGCGCGCTCGCCGCCCGTCTCGGCGGTGACGAGTTCTGTCTGCTGGTGGTCGGCGCGCCCGTCGACGACGTGGTGCGGGCGGCGGGTGAACTGTGCCGTCGCGCAGGTGAGTTGGAGCTGGGGGAGGGGGTCGCCTGTGGGATCGCCTCGACCGCCGACGCGATCGGGCCGGTGCGGACGGCTCGCCGGTTGTTCCGGCTCGCCGATGCGGCGCAGTATCGGGCGAAGGCGGTTCATGCGGCGTGGCCTGTGGTTGCCGGGCGGGAGGGGCCCGATGATCCGGTGGTGCGGCTCGCCGCGGCGGAGCCTTCCGGGGAGGGGGTTGTTGAGCGGCGGCGGTTCCGTGGGCGTGGGTCGTGAGGTGCGGGGTGTTGGTGTGGGCGTCTCTGGGGGCTGCCGCCCCCAGGCCCCCGCTCCGGCCCTGAACGGGCCTTGTCCTCAATCGCCGGACGGGCTGAGAGTGCGGGCCGGTGCTTAAGGGCCCAGGCCGGTGTCTGGGGGTGCGGGCCGGTGTCTGGGGGTGCGGGCCGGTGTCTGGTGGTGCGCCCGGTGCTGAGATGTGGACCCATGTAAGGGGTGTACCGGCCACCCGGTAGTGACATCTTGGAATTCACTGCGTACGCTCCTGAATATGGATATGCACACTGTGGTGGTGGGGACGTCCGGGACGACCGCGGCCGACGTGCTCGCCGTGGCGCGGGGCGGGGCCCGGATCGAGTTGTCCGGGGAGGCCGTCGCCGCTCTCTCGAAGGCCCGGGGGATCATCGACGCGCTGGCTGCCAAGCCCGAGCCGGTGTACGGCGTGAGCACCGGGTTCGGTGCCCTGGCGTCCCGGCACATCAGTCCCGAACTCCGCGCCCAGCTGCAGCGCAACATCGTCCGCTCGCACGCCGCCGGCATGGGACCGCGGGTCGAGCGCGAGGTCGTACGGGCGCTGATGTTCCTGCGGCTCAAGACCGTCTGCTCGGGACACACGGGCGTGCGGCCCGAGGTCGCGCAGACCATGGCCGACGTGCTCAACGCCGGGATCACCCCCGTCGTGCACGAGTACGGCTCCCTCGGCTGCTCCGGTGACCTCGCACCCCTCTCCCACTGCGCCCTCACGCTCATGGGCGAGGGCGACGCAGAAGGGCCGGACGGGGTGGTGCGGCCGGCCGGTGAACTCCTCGCCGAGCACGGCATCGCGCCCGTACAGCTGCGCGAGAAGGAGGGCCTCGCCCTCCTCAACGGCACCGACGGCATGCTCGGCATGCTGATCATGGCCCTCGCCGACCTCGACACCCTCTACAAGTCCGCCGACGTCACCGCCGCGCTCTCCATGGAGGCGCTCCTCGGGACCGACAAGGTGCTCGCGCCCGAGCTGCACGCCATCCGGCCGCATCCGGGGCAGGGGGCCAGCGCGGCCAACATGCTCGCCGTGCTGGAGGGTTCCGAGCTCACCGGGCACCACCAGGACGGCGCGCCCCGCGTCCAGGACGCCTACTCCGTGCGCTGCGCCCCGCAGGTCGCCGGTGCCGGGCGGGACACCATGGCGCACGCCCGGCTCGTGGCCGACCGGGAGCTCGCCTCGTCCGTCGACAACCCCGTCGTCCTGCCCGACGGGCGGGTCGAGTCCAACGGGAACTTCCACGGCGCCCCGGTGGCGTACGTCCTCGACTTCCTCGCCATCGCCGCCGCCGACCTGGGGTCCATCGCCGAGCGGCGCACGGACCGGCTCCTCGACAAGAACCGCTCGCACGGGCTGCCGCCGTTCCTTGCGGACGACGCCGGTGTGGACAGCGGGCTGATGATCGCCCAGTACACGCAGGCCGCGCTGGTGAGCGAGTTGAAGCGGCTCGCCGTACCCGCCTCGGCGGACTCGATTCCCTCCTCCGCGATGCAGGAGGACCACGTCTCGATGGGCTGGTCGGCGGCGCGCAAGCTCCGTACGGCCGTCGACAACCTCGCCCGGATCATCGCCGTGGAGCTGTACGCGGCCACGCGCGCCATCGAGCTGCGGGAGGGGCTGACGCCCGCGCCCGCGTCCCGGGCCGTCATCGACGCCGTACGGGCGGCGGGCGTCCAGGGACCGGGCCCTGACCGGTTCCTGGCGCCCGACCTCGCCGCGGCGGACGTGTTCGTGCGGGGCGGGCACCTGGTCGCCGCGGTGGAGCCGGTGACCGGGCCGTTGCGGTAACTCGCCTACGGGGGAAGGGGGGCGGGCCCTGCCGGTGTTTTCGGCCAGGGCCCGCATCGGTCTCTCGGCCGCTTTCGCTACTTCAGCTTGGCCGACTGTGCCTTCACGACGGGGGCCGAGACGGCGTAGGGCTTCCCGGACACGACCTTGGCGAGGTTGACCGTGGTGTACGCCGCGATGGTGTTCCCGTGGCGCACGACCTCGCCGTAGGTGAAGCCGGTCGCTTCGGGGGTGTCCTCCGAGTCGTCCGGTTCGCCGGTCACGGAGAACGCCACGGACTCGTCACCGGCCCCGGACGTCTTCACCGGCGCGACTTTCGCGTACTTCGTGGTGTCCGTGCTGCCCTTGATCGAGAAGCCGCCCGCGCAGGCGGCGACCGCGTCGGAGACGGCCTTCATGGTCTTCTCGGCGCCGTCACCGTCGTACGAGGAGAGCGTGAGGAAGGTGATGTCGATGTTCATGGACTCCGCGAACTCGGCCTGCCACTCCGCGTCGGACACGTCGCCCGTGGACTCCGAAGCCGTGTCGGTGGGCTTCTTCGCGTCCTGGGAGACCTTGGTCTGTACGACGGCCGCCTCGTCGCCGGGCGCGAAGCCCGAGACGGCGTACGCGATCGGCGCGCAGACCTCCGCGGCGACCTTGAGGTCGCTCTTGGAGTCCGCTGCCTTCGTCTCCTCGGCGGTCATTCCGACCTTGTAGCCGCTCACGTCGGCCGTCGCGACGAGCAGCTTCTCCAGCTCGGCCTTGGTCGCGGCCTTCGTTGTCGTCGCGGTTTCCGCGGTCTTTCCGTCCTGCGTCTTCTCCGACGCCCCGGAGTCTCCGCCGCCGCACCCCGTGATGAGGGCGAGCGCCAGTACGCCCACGGTCGTCGTGGCGCACGCGCGCACCCTCGATGATCTCTTCATGTGCGGACTATGAACCGACAGTCAAATAAACGTCAAATTATTAAAGTTCCTCAAAAGTCCGATGTCCCGCTCGGGGGTCCGTCAGAACCCCAGGCGTTCCCGGCGCAGTGAATACGTCACGAACGCGGCGCCCAGGGCGAGGCTGAACGTGCCGCCGACGACGTACGGCGTGGTGTCGAAGCTGCCGGTGTCGGCGAGGCGGGTGCCTTCTGCGGCCGAGTCCGAGGTTGTGGTGGCCGAGGTCGTGGTGGCGGTCGTACTCGTGCTCACCCGCGTACTCGTGCCCGCACTTTTGGTGGTGCTCGGCATGGAGATCTGTCGGGTGTGCTCCGACATAGTGGACATGGACGTGTCCGCTCTGTGTCGCTGCTCCACCGACTTCTCGGCCGTCGCGTTGGCGGACGGGACGAACCACAGGGCACCCAGGAGGGTGCCCGCGGCGGTGGCGGTCAACAACGATCGACGTGCGGCTGACACGGAATATCGATCCCCTTGTGGCGCTGGCGAATTGGCCGTGGCCCCGATGCTAATGAAAGGCGTGGGTCGTGGGAAAGTTGCGGGCGCTGTGAGCCGTACTCTCTTCGACCATGAGCACATCAGAGACATCACGTTTTGTACGGCTTCGCGTGGAACTGGTCGTCGAGGTCGACGACGTGGACGCCCTGACGAAGGCCGCGTTGCAGCGGATCGCCGCTGACACCGAGATGCCGGCCGACGAGCGAGTGCACGCCGAGGACACTGTGACGGAAGACACCGCGGAGGCGCTCGCGTACCTCGTGGACCCGTTCGACCTGGTCGGTGAGGTGCCGGGGACCGAACTGGCACAGGCGTCCTGGAGCAGTGAGGAGATCGACTACGACCCGGATTCGCCGGATTGGGATCTCGACGAGGATGATGAGGCCGACGGCGACGAAGTGGTCGGGGATCGGGTCGACGGCTGACTCGGCTGGGGAAATTCGTGACCCCGGTCGGCAACCGCCGACCGGGGTTTCGTCGTCTCAGGAGAAGCAGTGACCGGCAGTGGCATCACACGACCCGGTGGAGTGCGGGACGGGCGGACAGCCCCCTGTGACCCGGGTGACGTGGTGTGGCCCACACGCTGAGCGAATGTGGAACGAGGCGAACCGGTCGTAGCGTTGAAGATTGTCAAGGGGACTTGCAGGTTCCAGGTTCCGTACGGGGACTCGTGGTTTTGGGATACGGCAACGATGGAGAAGCGTGTGATGACGGACAGTAGGCGGCGCAAGGGTCTGATGGCCGCGTCCGCCCTGCTCGGTGGCGTGCTGGTGCTCTCGGCGTGCAGCGGAGGCGACAGCGACAGTGCCTCCAAGGGCGACAGCGGTACCGACACCTCGCAGGCCAAGGCCGACGAGGCGGCGGCTGCGAAGACCTCCGAGGCCCAGATCAAGATCACACCAGGGGACGGTTCCAACAACGCCTCCATCAACAACGCGGCCCAGGTGGCGGTGACCAAGGGCACCCTCACGGCCGTGGAGATGACGACGGCGGACGGCAAGGCGGTCGCCGGCGAGATATCGGCCGACAAGACCAGCTGGAAGCCGAGCGCCCAGCTGGAGCGCGCCACCACCTACAAGGTGGCCGCGGAGGCGAAGGACGCGGACGGTCGCGCGGCGCACGAGAACGCCTCGTTCACCACGGTCGCCGCCGCGAACAGCTTCGTCGGCTACTTCACCCCCGAGGACGGCTCGACCGTCGGTGTGGGCATGCCCGTGTCGATCAACTTCGACAAGGCGATCACCGAGAAGGCGGCCGTGCAGAAGGCCGTCACGGTCAACTCGACCAGCGGGCAGGAGGTCGTCTGCCACTGGTTCAACGACACCCGCATGGACTGCCGGCCCGACGACTACTGGCAGGAGAACTCCACCGTCACGCTGAAGCTGGCGCTCGACGGCGTGGAGGGCGCGAAGGGCGTCTACGGCGTCCAGCAGAAGACGGTCACCTTCCAGATCGGCCGTAACCAGGTCTCCATCGTCGACGCCAAGACGAAGACGATGAAGGTCACCCAGGACGGAAAGGTCGTCAAGACCATCCCGATCTCCTCGGGTTCGCCGGAGAACAAGACGTACGAAGGCAAGATGGTCATGTCGGAGAAGTTCAAGGAGACGCGCATGAACGGCGCGACCGTGGGCTTCACCGACGACGACGGCAAGGGCGAGTACGACATCAAGGACGTGCCGCACGCCATCCGGCTGACCACCTCCGGCACCTTCGTGCACGGCAACTACTGGAGCCCCGACGGGACCTTCGGCAGCGCCAACGTCAGCCACGGCTGCGTTGGCCTGAACGACACCAAGGGTGCCAACGACAAGAACTCCGCGGGCTACTGGTTCTACGAGCACTCGATCATCGGTGACGTCGTCGACGTCCGGAACACCGGCGACAAGACCGTCGACCCGGCCAACGGACTCAACGGCTGGAACCTGAACTGGGCGGACTGGAAGGCGGGTTCGGCGGTCTGAGGTTCCTCAGGGCCCGCCCGACTCACACTCACCGCACAGCTTTCCGATGCCGCCCCCAGGGGCGGCATCGGTGTTTCCTGGGCTGATCACAGCCTTCTCATGCATCTCTTATGCGGGGCTTATCGCGTCATCACACGCTGTACCTAGCTTGCGGCCATGTTCTTCACCTACCTGAGGCGCGAACTGCGCCGCCGCCGTAAAGCGGCACTCGTCGTCGCCTCCGGGCTCGCGCTCGGCATCGCCCTGGTCATCGTGGTCACCTCGGTGTCCTCGGGCATGTCGAAGGCGCAGGACAAGGTCCTGGAGTCGCTGTACGGGCTCGGCACCGACATGACCGTCACCAAGGCCGCCCCGGCCCAGACGGGCACCGGGGACACCCAGCGGCCGCGCTTCCAGTTCGACGCTCAGAACAACGACTCCACCGCCGAGCAGAGCAGCGACCGGGTGTTCGTCCAGGGCTTCCAGACCCTGGCCGCCTCCACGGTCACCAAGGTCGATACGCAGAAGGGCGTTTCGGACGCCGTCGGCGGACTGAGCCTCCAGGTCATCAAGGTCAGCGGTCAGTTCCGGCAGGGCCAGTTCCAGCAGGACCAGCAGAGCGGCGGCGGCAACCAGGGCGGCGGAAACCGCGGCGGCGGCTCAACAGGCGCTCCCCAGGGGCGTGTTGAGGGCGGCGGCGCCAACTTCGACGTCAACAACTACTCGGTGTACGGGACCGACGTCACCAAGCCGGCCCTCGGCCCGCTGACCTCCTCGAAGATCACCAGCGGCCGTACGTTCACGACCTCCGAGACGAACGCGAAGGTCGTGGTCGTCGACGCCGCCTACGCCAAGGAGAAGAAGCTCAAGGTCGGCAGCACGGTCACCATCAAGAGCGTCAAGTACAAGGCCATCGGCATCGCGACCCCCGACAGCGGCGACTCGGCCGCCAACCTCTACATCCCGCTGCAGCAGGCCCAGACCCTCAGCGACTCCAAGGACAAGGTCACCACGATCTACGTCCAGGCGACCGACTCCCAGCAGATCAGCGCGGTCAAGTCGACGATCCAGAAGAACATCTCGGGTACGACGGTCACGACGTCCGCCGATCTCGCCAGCACCGTCTCCGGGTCCCTGTCCACCGCCTCCGACCTGGCCTCCAACGTCGGCAAGTGGCTGTCCATCGCGGTGCTCGTCGCCGCCTTCCTGGTCGCCGGCCTGCTCACCTCCTCGGCCGTCTCCCGGCGGGTGCGCGAGTTCGGCACGCTGAAGGCGCTCGGCTGGAAGTCGGGCCGGGTCACCCGGCAGGTCGTCGGTGAGGCCGTCGTCAACGGGCTGGTGGGCGGCGCCCTCGGTATCGCGCTCGGCCTCGCCGGTGCGTATGTCGTCACCGCGATCAGCCCGGAACTCCAGGCGGAGGTGGGCAGTTCGGGCGGCAACGGCGGTCCCGGCGGAGGCGGCGGCTTCCCCGGTGGCGGCTTCGGGCGGCAGGCCGCGTCCAAGGCGCTCTCGGTCGCGCTCACCGCGCCCGTCGCGCTCTCCACCATCGCCCTCGCGGTCGGCCTCGCGGTCGCCGGCGGTCTGATCGCCGGCGCCTTCGGCGGCTGGCGCGCGTCCAGGCTGCGCCCGGCGGACGCGCTCAGGCGAGTCGAGTAGCGCTGGGTTCGGCTACGGCCGACGGGGGCTGTCAGGGGCGCGGGGAACTGCGCGACCAGCCCCCACCCGCCGGCAGCCGACGAATGACAGCTCGCACCCCCAACCTCACCCAGGAGCCACCGACATGTATGAACTCAAAGGTGTGGTCAAGCGCTACACCCGAGGCAAGCAAACAGTCGACGCCCTCGCCGGCGTCGACCTGACCATCGCCGACGGCGACCGCCTGGTCATCCAGGGCCCCACCGGCGGCGGCAAGTCCACCCTGCTGCAAATGCTCGGCGGACTCGACCGGCCCACCGAGGGAAGCATCGATCTCGACGGAACAGATCTCGCCAAACTGTCCGAGAGCCGCCTCACCAAAGTCCGCAGCGAGAACATCGGCTTCGTCTTCCAGAGTTTCAATCTCATTCCGACGCTGTCCGCCCAGGAAAACGTCGAGACCGCTCTCGTGCCGCTGGGCGTGAAGGGCAGGGAACGGCGCGACCGGGCCGCCGAGGCACTGAAGTCGGTGGGGCTCGGCGAGCGGCTCGGACATCTGCCGGGGGAGATGTCCGGCGGTCAGCAGCAGCGTGTCGCCATCGCTCGTGCGCTGGTCAAGCAGCCGAAGGTGCTGCTCGCCGACGAGCCCACCGGCAACCTCGACGAGTCGATGCGCGACGAGATCATGGACGTACTCGAAACCATGTGGAAGGACCTCGGGCTCACTTTCATCATGGTCACGCACGATTCGGCGATCGCGAGGAAAGCCCCGAGGGTGGCGACCATCCGTAAGGGAAAGATCACCGTGAAGGAGAACGCCGGTACGTAGAGCGCGCAAGGTTTCGTCACTGGCTCGTAACAGCCAACGCGTAATCGTCCAGTCTATTGAGCGGCTGATCACCCCTCGGCATAATTCCGGTCGGGGGGTGTGCGCTCATGCGTACGGGACTCCCCCCTTGCCGGGTGAACGGGGAACTGCCCGGTACTCAGCCAGCGCTCCTGGGGGAGACTTGCGCACACAAGTGAAAAGGGCATGCGTGGCAACCGTCGCCACGGCAGCCGCAGTTGCTCTCGCGGCGGGCATGACCAGCCCGGCTTCCGCGAAGGCCGAAACGAACGCGAAGGGTGAGCAGCAGCGCGTGACCAGCGCTGCCCAGAAGCTCAAGCCCGCGCACCGCATCACACTCATCACCGGCGACCGGGTCGCCGTCGACGCCAAGGGCCGTGTCGTCGGCCTGGAGCGGGCGGCGGGCCGCGACAGGATACCCGTACAGATCCGCAAGACGGACGGGCACACGCTCGTCGTACCGGCCGACGCCGCCCGGCTCGTGTCGAGCGGCAAGCTCGACCAACGCCTCTTCGACGTCACGGAGTTGAACAAGGCGGCGACCCGCAGGTCCCAGCAGAAGGGACTGAAGGTCATCGTCGGCTACACGGGGGCGGCGACCGCCACCAAGGCCGACGTCCGCGACGCGGGCACCCTCCGTCACACGCTGAAGTTCCTGAACGCGGACGCCGTACAGACTCCGCAGAAGGACACTCCCGAACTCTGGGACGCGGTGACCAACGGCGACAAGACCGCCGCCGGGATCGCGCACGTCTGGCTCGACGGCACCGCCAAGGCCAGCCTCGACAAGTCCGTGCCGCAGATCGGCGCGCCGAAGGCGTGGGCGGCCGGCTACGACGGCAAGGGCGTCAAGATCGCCGTCGTGGACACGGGTGTCGACGCCACCCACCCGGACCTCAAGGACCAGGTGATCGCGGCCAAGAACTTCTCCACGGCCGCGAGCGCCACCGACAAGTTCGGCCACGGCACGCACGTCGCGTCCATCGCGGCGGGCACCGGAGCCAAGTCCGGCGGCAAGTACAAGGGCGTCGCACCCGGCGCCAAGATCATCAGCGCCAAGGTCCTGGACGACACCGGTTCCGGTGACTACTCCAACATCATCGCCGGCATGGAGTGGGCTGCCGAGCAGGGCGCCCAGGTCGTCAACCTCAGCCTCGGCGGCCAGGACACCCCCGAGGTGGACCCGCTGGAGGCGACGGTCAACAAGCTGTCCGCCGAAAAGGGCATCCTCTTCGCCATCGCGGCGGGCAACTCCGGCCCGGAGTCGATCGGTTCGCCCGGCAGCGCCGACGCGGCGCTCACCGTCGGAGCGGTCGACGACAAGGACCTGCTGGCCGACTTCTCCAGCACCGGCCCGCGGGTCGGCGACGGCGCCATCAAGCCGGACGTGACCGCGCCCGGCGTGGACATCACGGCCGCCTCCGCCAAGGGCAGCGTCATCGAGCAGGAGGTCGGCGAGAAGCCGGCCGGCTACCTCACCATCTCGGGTACGTCGATGGCGACGCCGCATGTGGCGGGCGCGGCGGCGATCCTCAAGCAGGAGCACCCGACCTGGACGTACGCCGAGCTCAAGGGCGCGCTCACCGGGTCCGCGAAGGGCGGCAAGTACACGCCGTTCCAGCAGGGTTCGGGCCGGATCCAGGTCGACAAGGCCATCAAGCAGACCGTGATCGCCGACCCCGTGTCGGTGAGCTTCGGCACGCAGGCATGGCCGCACACCGACGACACCCCGGTCACCAAGCCGCTGACCTACCGCAACCTCGGCACGGCCGACGTCACGCTGAAGCTGACGGCGACCGCGACCAACCCGAAGGGCCAGCCCGCTCCGGCCGGCTTCTTCAAGCTGGCCGCGACGACCCTGAAGGTCCCGGCGGGCGGCAGCGCCTCGGTCGGCTACACCGTCAACACCAAGCTGGGCGGCACCCTCGACGGCGCGTACTCCTCGTACGTGACGGCGACGGCCGGCGCCCAGAGCGTCCGTACGGCGGCGGCGGTCAACCGTGAGGTCGAGTCGTACGACGTCACGATCAAGCACATCGACAAGGCCGGGCAGCCGACGGGCGAGTACAACACGGTCGTCCTCGGCTACGCGGGCCTGGCCCAGGACCGCTACTACCAGGTCCCGACGGCCACCACCGGCACCACGACCATGCGTCTGCCCAAGGGCACGTACCTCCTGGACGGCTGGATCGCGAAGGACTTCACCAAGCCCGACCTGGGCGGTGAGGGCCTCGACTGGGTGGTCCAGCCGAAGCTGACGGTCACCAAGAACACCTCGGTGACGATCGACGCCCGTACCACCAAGCCGGCGGACATCACGGTGCCGGACGCGGACGCCAAGCCGCTGTCCGTGATGATCGACTACACGTACGACCCGCCGGGCATCGGTGTCGGGGTGAACCTCGACTCCTTCGCGAACGTGCGGATGGCCCACCTCGGCGCGGAGGTCACCGGCCTCTCGCAGACCTGGTTCGGCCAGTTCACCAAGGGCACGGGCGCGGAGTACGACGCGATCACCACCGCCAAGGTCAAGAAGATCACCGGCGACAAGGTCCGCCACTTCAAGGCGAGCGACTTCGCCACGGTGTCGAACCGGCTCGGCGGCGGACAGCCCAACAGGACCGGCGCACTCGGCGCGAGCGCCCTGCTGCCCGAGGACTTCGCCTTCGGCACACTCGTCGAGCAGACGCTGCCGGGCACCCGTACCCAGTACGTGTCCACGGGTGAGAAGGTCCAGTGGCTGTTCGACTTCACCCAGTTCAACGGCAAGGACGCGGACGGTTTCTCGATCCCGGAGGCCTACTACACGCTCGCTCTTCCGCAGACGCTGAAGGGGGGCGGCAAGTACGCGCGCACCTGGAACACCGCCGTCTTCGGGCCCCGGCTGCTCCCGGACTACGGCGTCTACCGTGACGGCAACTTCATCTACGGTCTGGTGCCGCTGTTCTCCGACGGCGCGGGCCACCCCGGCTCGTCCGACTTCACATCGGTGGCGACGACGCTCTACCGCAACGGCCAGAAGGTCGCCACGATCGACGACCCGCTGTTCGGCGGCAAGGCGTTCACGGTGCCCGCGGGCGACGCCGCGTACAAGCTGACGACGTCGGTCAAGCGCAGCGTCAAGATCGCCCAGGCGTCCACCCGGATCGACGCGAGCTGGACGTTCCGGTCGAAGAAGCCGGGGGTGGACGGGGCCAAGCTCCCGGTGTCCTCGGTGCGCTTCAACGCGCCGGTCGGCCTGGACAACAAGGTCGCGGCCGGTACGAAGGTCACGTTCCCCGTCGTCGTCGAGGGCGCGGCGCGCGGCAGCAACCTGAAGACGCTGTCGGTGTACGCGTCGTACGACTACGGCCAGACCTGGAAGAAGCTGACGGTGACGAACGGCAAGGTCACCGTCGTGAACCCGGCGAAGGGGGCGGCGATCTCCTTCCACGCCAAGATCAGCGACAAGAAGGGCAACAAGTCGACGATCTCGGTCTACAACGCGTACTACGGCAAGTGAGCCGCAGGTGACGCGCTGACGCCACGGCCCGTCGGGGGGATCTCCCCCGGCGGGCCGTTCGCGTGCCGCCGTCAGGAAACCGTGCCCGCCCGGGTCGCGTCCCGGCCCCAGCTGGCCAGCAGCCGCAGGGCGTCCGCCGAGGGCGACCCCGGTTCCGCGCCGTAGACGATCAGCATCTGGTCGCTGTCGTCGGAAAGCCTGAACGACTCGTAGTTCAGGGTCAGTTCACCCACCAGGGGATGCCGGAACCGCTTGACCCCGTAGCCCTTCTCCTTGACGTCGTGGGTCGCCCACAGCCGCCGGAACTCCTCGCTCTTCACCGACAGCTCGCCCACCAGCGCGGCCAGCCTCGGGTCCTCCGGAAAGCAGCCGGCGTCCATCCGCAGATACGACACGATGTCGCTCGCCTTCTGCTCCCAGTCCAGGAACAGTTCGCGGTACTCGGGCCGCAGGAACACAAGCCGCGCCCAGTTCCGGTCCTGCGGCGGCAGCTCGGCCCAGTCCCCGAAGAGGGACGCCGCCATCGCGTTCCACGCCAGGATGTCCGCACGCCGCCCGGAGATGTACGCCGGCGCCCCGTCCATCGTGTCGAGCAGCTGCAGCAGCGTCCCGCGCACGACCTGCGTCCGCACCGACGGCTTCCTCTTGTGCTGCTTCGGCTTGGCGAGGTGGGTGAGGTGGGCGTGCTCGGCGCCCGTCAGCCGCAGGGCACGGGCGATGGCGTCGAGGACCTCCGCGGACACGTTCTGCCCGTTGCCCTGTTCGAGGCGGGTGTAGTAGGCCACCGACACCCCGGCCAGCTGGGCCAGCTCCTCGCGGCGCAGCCCCGGTACCCGGCGGTGCCGCCCGAAGTCCGGCAGCCCCACGTCCTCCGGCTTGAGCCGGGCCCGCCGGGTGCGCAGGAACTCACTGAGCTCGGCACGCCGGTCCAGGGCACCCCCAGGGAGCCGCCCGTCGCCTGGGGCGTTCGCCTGATAAGCGGATTCGGGATGTTCGTCCATACGGTCCAGTATTCCCGGTCGTACGAACACGAGCCTGACCCCGCCAGTGGTAGGACCGGTGGACGTACGCAAAGGCGTGGACTGGGCGAACGGGGGAACGTTCGGCAGACTGGCCGTCGTGCCCGGTCAGAAGGCGGCCGGGCACGGAATCCCCCCTAGGAGAACCCCCGGCATGACCACTGTCGCTGCATACGCCGCCCCCTCCGCCAAGGCTCCCCTGGAGCGAACCACCATCGAGCGTCGAGAGGTCGGTGAGTTCGATGTCCTGATCGACATCAAGTTCGCCGGTATCTGCCACTCCGACATCCACCAGGCCCGCGAGGGCTGGGGCGAGGCCATCTTCCCGATGGTCCCCGGCCACGAGATCGCCGGTGTCGTCGAGGCGGTCGGCTCCGGAGTCACCAAGTTCGCGGTCGGCGACCACGTGGGCGTCGGCTGTCTGGTCGACTCGTGCCGCGAGTGCGAGAACTGCAAGGCCGGCCTTGAGCAGTACTGCCTCAAGGGCGGTGTCGGCACCTACAACGCCCTCGACAAGAACGGCGAGCCGACGTACGGCGGCTACGCCGAGAAGATCGTCGTGGACGAGAACTACACGGTCCGCATCCCCGACGGCCTCGCCCTCGACGTGGCCGCGCCGCTGCTCTGCGCCGGCATCACCACGTACTCCCCGCTGAAGCACTGGAACGCCGGCCCCGGCAAGAAGGTCGCGATCCTCGGCATGGGTGGCCTCGGCCACATGGGCGTCAAGATCGCGAACGCGCTCGGCGCCGAGGTGACGGTTCTCTCGCAGTCCCTGCGCAAGAAGGAGGACGGCCTGAAGCTGGGCGCCTCCCACTACTACGCGACCAGCGACGAGGCCACCTTCAAGGAGCTGCGCGGCACCTTCGACATCATCCTGTCGACGGTCTCGGCCCCGCTGAACCTGGACGCCTACCTGTCCCTCCTCAAGACGGACGGCGCGTTCGTGAACGTGGGCGCCCCCGAGGAGCCCGTCGCGCTGAACCTCTTCTCGGTGATCGCCGGCCGCAAGACCCTCGCCGGCTCCGGCATCGGCGGCATCCCGGAGACCCAGGAGATGCTGGACTTCTGCGCCGAGCACAACCTGGGCTCGGAGATCGAGCTGATCAGCGCCTCGCAGATCAACGAGGCGTACGAGCGGGTCCTGGCGAGCGACGTCCGCTACCGCTTCGTGATCGACACGGCGACGATCTGACGTCCTGACGGCCAGATGTTCGCGTGATGCTCGGTAGAGGGCCCCGGCGGGTGGTTGACGCCGGGGCCCTCTACCGATGTCAGGCGCGGGAACGGGGGAAAGTCCTCTCCGTTCTCAGGTGATCCGGCCGTCGGTCAGCTGGTTCCGCTGGTGTCGTCGAACGTCCACACCGCTCGGGCGCCCGGGCCGACGGTGAGGGTCGAATGGCCGAGCTGTTCCTCGTGGCGGTAGGGCACGGGGTGATTGAGGGACATCTCGACCCGCCGCATCCCCGCGTGTTCGCGCGTGACGACGTCGTAGCGGATCGTCGTGCCGCCGCCCTGGGCGACGATGCCGCCGTTCGCCACCGACCTGACGGCGAAGCCGCCGGCCCGCAGCAGCGGCACCGTGTCGGCGAGGTCGCCCGCGGTGACCGCGAAGCGGACCGAGGTGACGTCACGCATCAGGTGGTCGCGGTAGAGGTCGGACAGATAGCGTTCCCGGCCGACGTCACCGGGGAAGGCGGGGGGCTCGGTGTTGCCGCGCGGGTCGGCGAAGTACTCGGGCCGGTACTCCATCGCCCAGGCGTCGTAGCCGTCGTACTCGAGGGTGGTGAGCACCGCGTCGAACCACGGCACCGGGACGCCGTCGCCGAAGTCCCGCGTCTGGAGGAACAGGACCGGGTCGGGGACGCCTTCCGCCCGCAACCGCTCGATCACCGTGGCCTGGTCACCGGCCCGCTCGGTCGACAGCCCCGTTCCGGCGGAGCCGAGGAGGCCGTCCTGGCCGGGAACGTCGCCGACGCCGAACAGTTCGAAGTAGGTCTCGCGGCCCATCAGATACCGGCCGGTCCAGGTCTCGCCACCGGAGCCGGTCGTGGTGCGGACCTGGAAGTTGGCGAACTCCCGCAGATAGGTGGAGTGCTCGATGGCGTCGGCGGTCTCCCGGTCGAACACCCCGTAGGCGTGGTTGTAGTAGAGCAACTGCCGTTCAGGTGACGGTGGCTGGTTCTCCTGGGCGGCGGGCGCCGCGTTCGCGGCACCTCCCTGCACCGCCGCTGCGAGGGCCACAGCGATGACAGTGATCATCCGTAACGTTCTTCGAAGCAGCATGTGAGCGATCGTAGGACGGAGGATTTGCGTCCGCTGGTGATTTCCGGGACGGCTGTGCCGCCCCCCTCGATCGAAGGTGCCGCACAATGGGGCAGGTGATCGACGGTACTTCGCCGGCAACGGACGTCCCACCGCCGCACCGGTTGATCGACGACGACCGGCTGGCCGGGCACTCCGTCGTGGCCAACAGCACGATGAACCGGGAGCGGGTCCTGACCGGCGTCAACAGCTACGCGCGCGAACTCGGCTTCGACCCGGCCGAGTTCCTCGACAGTCGCGGCCCGGCGCCCTCCTGGCTCGACCTGTGCAGCGGCGAAGGACAGGCCCTCCGCGCCGCCTCCCGGCAGCTTCCCCGAGCCGTGATCACCGGTGTCGACCTGGTCGGCCCGCTGCGGCGGGCGGAACTGCCCGACGGCCTCGAACTCGTCACCGCCGACCTCGGTCAGTGGTCCCCGGCCCGCCGGTACGACCTCGTCACCTGCGTCCACGGCCTCCACTACATCGGCGACCGCCTCGCCCTCCTGGAACGGGCGGCCACCTGGCTCACCAGTACCGGCCTCCTGGTCGCCCACCTGGACCCGGCGACCCTGCGGCGCCCCGACGGCACCGACGCCTCCCGGCCCGTCCTCGCGGCCCTGCGCGCCGCCGGCTTCGACTACTCGGCCCGGCATCATCGGCTCAGCCTGCGGGGCGGGAGGCCGGTCCGGCTTCCCTTCACCTACCTCGGGGCCAATCCCGACGCGGGCCCCAACTACACCGGGCAGCCGGCCGTCGCGTCGTACTACCGCGACGGTGGACGGTAGGCGCCGTACAGCTGTCCAGCCGTACGGCCGTGCGGTCTCCTCAGTGCGGGGCGTCGCCGACCAGCACGAACGGGGCGCGGCCCTCGCTGCCGTCCGGCAGACGCCAGCCCGCGGTGACCTGTCCCCGGGTCCCGGCGGTGGCGAGACCCTCGGCCCGCTCTTCCGGCGCCGGGAGGGTCCGCGTCACCCGCAGGGCCAGGGTGCTCTCCGGCCCACTGTCCGCCCCGGGCTCCACCACTACGGCGGTGCCGTCCTGGCCGTCGGTGACCGCGAGGGACGCGACCTCGGCGGAGAAGCCGGCCCCCGTGAAGTGACCGGTGACCGAGGGGTCGGGAGTGCCGCTCACACTCTGGGCCTGCGCTTCGGCTCGGCCCTGGAGGAACGCGAGCAACTGGGCCACGAGCACCGGGTCATGGGCCCCGTCGTAGATCCACCGCTTGCCCAGCACCCCGTGCTCGGAGGTCCCCACGAGTGCCTGGTCGGCTCCGCCCAGCGGCGCGCCCCGGTAGCTGAGCGGCACGTGGTAGGAGACGGGGGTGTCGCCGGACGTATCCGTGACCACCATGAACTCGATACCCACCTCCCCCTCGGGATCATCGAGCCGAAAACCCCCGGCCTTGGTCAACTCAGGCTCCCGACCCGATGCGACATACCAGGGCCGGCTGGGCAGCCAGGCCGCGAGCAGCTCCAGCTTGCCGGGGGACATGGTCGTGTTGTGGATGACAGCCATGCCTCGTGAACTTCCCGCGGCGGCTGATGATTCCCCTCCCGGGCCCGGGCCCGGAGTGCGCGGCGGCGTGCCCGTGCGGGTGCCCTGTAGGCCCTCGTCCAGCTGGGACCCGTACGGCGATACTTCCCTCCTCGTGAGACGTGATGATCTCCGCCGGGCAGCCCGGGCCGACCGGAGGGTCACGTGGGTATCGCGCTCAACTCGGCTGCGGTGCACACAACTTGTTCACCTCCTTGTCGCTGTTCTTCACGGCTCGGCACGGGTCCGACGGCACGGGAGCAATTACCGTGCCCGGAAGATCGACGGAGTTCACAGCTACGAACTCACAGCTACGAGTTCACAGTTCATGGTTCAGCGTTCAGAAAACGTTCTGGAGACAAGCCCGATGAAACTCGCCAAGCGACTCGTCCTCGCCACCACAGCTTTCGCCGCCGTAACCGCCGGCACGCTCGCGAGCGCGACCGTCGGCCAGGCCGCACCCGTGCAGCCCGCCCGTCACGGCGTCGACGCTCCGGCCGCACTGAAGGTCCCCGAGGGCAACAGACTCACCGGTGTCTTCTCCGCCGAAGGCGTCCAGACCTACACCTGCACCGACGGCGCCTGGAAGCTGCTGGAGCCCGCCGCCACCCTGTGGGCCAGGGGCGACCGTTCCCACCGCACCGTCGCCCTCCACTCCCGCGGCCCGGTCTGGGTGTCCACGGTGGACGGCAGCGCGGTCAACGCCGCCGCCGTCGCCAACTCCCCCAAGACGGGCACGATCCCGGAGCTCCTCCTCAAGTCCACCACCACGCGCGGCGCGGGCGTCTTCGCCGACGTCTCCTACATCCAGCGCCTCAACACGCACGGCGGCGTGGCCCCTGCCGCCGCCTGCACCGGTACTGACCAGGTGAGCGTTCCGTACTCCGCGACGTACGCGTTCTACAAGCCGGTCAAGTAGTCGTGGCTCGTCCAGTCGTGGATCGTCAACTTCCTTGATCTCAGGGCCAGAAGCGACCTGATACGGCGGGCCCCGGTGTCAACAGGCATCGGGTCCCGCCGCAGTTGCTGCTGCCACGAGAGCTTCCGCCGTCGCCTGGTCAGCCGGCAGAAACGCCTCCAGTTTCAGTTCGGCGAGCGTCACGTCGATCGCCGTGGCGAAGGTCGTCACCGTCGTCATCAGGCGCAGCTCCCCGTACGACGACCGCAGACGGAGCGGAACCGCGAAACCGAGCAGGCCGTCGGTCGGCCCCGGTTCGGGGACGTACTCGGCGAGTTCGGCGCGCAGCTCCTCCAGATGACCCAGTCGAGCCAGGATGTGCCGCGCCCATTCGGCGAGGTTGAGAATGCGGGGAGCCAGACCGTCGGGATGCAGCGCCAGACGGTAGACGTTCGTCCCCGGTCCCACCAGCTCGGCGGCAACGCCCTCGGTGATCAGGTCGAATGCCGAGTTCGCGGCGATCAGGTCACCGCGCCGGTCCGCCACCAGCGCCGGATACGGCAGATGTCCACGCAGGATGTGGTCGATCGCGGTGCGTACGGGGGCCAGTCCCGGGTCGTCGAGCGAACTCTCCACGTAGACGGGCGCGTACCCGGCGGTCGTCAGCAGTTCGTTGCGCTCGCGCAGCGGCAGTTCCAGCGACTCGGCCAGGCGTACCACCATGTTCCGGCCCGGAACGGACCTGCCTGACTCGATGAAACTGACATGCCGTTGGGTCGTCCCCGCCCGCAGCGCCAGATCGAGCTGGCTGATGTGACGGCGGGTGCGGCGTTCGCGTAGAGCGCTGGGGAAATCCATGACAACCGTTGTAACGGGGGCTGTGGGGGCCCGGCCATTCCTTGCGGGGAATTGTCGCCCCGCACACCGAAGACGACGATCTCCGGCATGGACATCGGTGTGCTGCTTCCGACCGGAACCGCCCAGTGGGGCGAGACCGACGACCCCCGAGAGCTGATCGGCTTCGGCCGTCGGGCCGAACGTCTCGGCTTCTCCTCGCTCTTCGTCAACGACTCCCTGATCAGCCCCCGCGTCGAGGCCCTGACGATGCTGGCCGCGCTCGCCCCGACGACGGACAGCGTGACGTTGGGAACAGCCGCACTGCTGCCGTTCCTTCGGCGGCCGGTCCAGGCCGCACAGTCACTGGCGTCGATCGACCTGCTGTCCGGCGGCCGGCTCACCGTGACCGTCGGCGCGGGCTTCCCCGGCCGCTTCGGGCAACCCCTGTACACGCTGTCCGAAGTGCCCTGGGCAGGACGCTTCACCAGGCTGGACGAGACCGTCGCACTGTGGCGGGCCCTGTGGGACGGCGCTACCCACTTCCACGGCCAGATTCTCCGGCTCGATGACATCCCGCCCATGACCAGGCCGTTTCGCGCCGGCGGCCCGCCCGTCTGGCTCGGGGGCGCCACCCCTTCGGCGCTGGCCCGGACCGGCCGGCTGTACGACGGATGGCTGCCCTACCCACCCGACCCCGCTGACTACGCGTCGGGCGTCGCCGCCATCCGCTCCGCGGGTGCCGATGCCGGCCGGTCGGCCGAGGACATCACCTGCGCCCTGTTCGTCTCGGTACGGATCGATGACGACGCCGAACGCGGCCGCCGGGAGATGGACGCCTACGCTCAGGCCACATACGGCATGCCCCTCGATCAGCTGGAGAAAATCCAGGCAGTCGTCACCGGCTCCGCCGCCCAGGTCCGAGAGCGTCTGGAAGAGTACGCGGCTGCCGGTGCTCGGCACATCGTCACCCGTCTCGGGGCTCTTGGCCTCCGCTCCCAGCGCGACCAGTTGGAGCGGCTCGCGGAGCTGCTCCCCGCGCTCCGCAAGCTGACGCTGACACAGAAGCTGACATGGAGCTGACGTAGGAACTGACGCAGGAGCTGACACGGAGGGGGCCCGGCCTCGGCACATTCCTGAGTCGGACCGTGCTCAGAAACCCTGTGGCGTACCGCTCTCCCGGGTTTCGAGAAGCTCGTCGGCGTGCTCGATCGCCCAGCGGCCCAGGACCGCCATCGGGCCCTCGACCAGGCTCCGTCCGAGGCCGGTCAGGGCGTACTCGACGCGGGGTGGTGCCTCGGCGTGGGCGTGGCGTTCGAGGAGTCCGGCGGTGAGCAGACGGCGCAGGGACTCGGTGAGGACCTTGTCGCTGATGCCGCCGATCGCCGTACGCAGCTCACGGCGCCGACGCGGCCCCGGGCGAAGAGCCGCCAGTACGACGGGATCCCAGGTGTGGGTGAAGAGATCGGTGGCCGCGCGCAGACGGCAGTCGGCGACGAAGTCGAGGCAGTGTGCGTCGTGATCGGTCATCTCGCCGCCCATCATCCTGTGCCGGTCACGCACCGATCGGTGCGTATCGCCCCGCATACCGTGCCTACCCAACCAACCACGGTGTGAGAGGTGGCGACGATGCGTATCGGGATCCTGGGGACAGGGACACTCGCGGCGGGCCTGGGCGAGGGCTGGGCGCGGGCGGGGCACGAGGTGGTGATCGGCGGGCGGTCGCGGGCGAAGGCGGAGAGTCTTGCCGAACGGCTGGGGCACGGTGTGCTTGCCGTCCCGCCGCGTGAGGTGGTCACCGGGCGAGACGCGGTGCTGCTCGCCGTGTCGTGGGACGGCGTCGAGGACGCGCTGAAACTGGTGGGCGCGGCGGACGGCGTACTCGACGGGACGCCGTTGATCGATCCCACGAACGCCGTGGCACATGGTGTCGGCACGCTGCTCACCGGACAGGGGGAGTCGATGGCGGAGCGGATCGCCGGGCTCGCTCCAGGAGCCGGGGTCGTGAAGGCGTTCCATCTCTTCCCCGCCGCCCAGTGGACGAGCCCGCCCGACGCCGGCGGGCCCCGGGTGACGGTGGCGATGTGCGGCGACGACACGGCGGCACTGAGCGTCGTCGGTGAACTGGTACGGGACGCCGGCGGGATCCCGGCGACTCTGGGCGCTCTGGATCGCGTCCGTCAGCTGGAGGAGGTGGCGGGCTTCGTCATCGGCCTGGCGTTCGCGGGGTTCGACCCCAACTCGGCCGTTCCCCAGGTCCCGGTGGCCCGCGATCGCGGCAGCGCCCAGGGGTAGCGGTCCTGCGTACGCCCGTGCGCCCGTCCGTCGGCCGGGCAGGATGCCCACCGTGCCGCCCGGAATTGCCCGGAACCCTCGCGCGTTGAAGAAGCGGGCGAGGGCTGCCGGTGGTGTGTGGGCCGGGTAGCCCGAGTGATCGAGCCGACAGGAATTGGAGGGCTGCAATGGCTGCGCAGACGCAGAGGGCCGTGCTGGCGGGCGGATGCTTCTGGGGGATGGAGGAGTTGATCCGCCGTCTCCCCGGCGTGACGGCGACCCGGGTCGGCTACACCGGTGGTGACGTGCCGAACGCGACGTACCGCAACCACGGCACGCACGCGGAGGCCATTGAGATCCTTTTCGACCCCGAGGCGACCGATTTCCGCGCGATCCTGGAGCTTTTCTTCCAGATCCACGACCCGAGCACCAAGAACCGCCAGGGCAACGACATCGGCCTCAGCTACCGTTCGGCGATCTACTACGTGGACGACGAGCAGAAGCGGATCGCCGAGGACACGATCGCCGACGTGGACGCCTCCGGCCTGTGGCCCGGCAAGGTCGTCACCGAGGTGGAGCCGGTCGGCCCCTTCTGGGAGGCCGAGCCCGAGCACCAGAACTACCTGCAGAACTACCCGAACGGCTACACCTGCCACTTCCCGCGCCCGGGCTGGCGACTGCCCGCTCGCGCGGAGGGCTGACCGCGGAGGGGGCCGGGGACAGGGAGCTGGGGACAGAGGGCTCAGCTCACCCGAGCCCCGCCCCCGCTCCTGCCCCGCCCCCGTCTACTCCAGCCCCGTCTCCACGTCCGTCTCCGCCGACACGACCGCCCGCGCCGACAGGTTGCGGATACGGCAGTAGCGGGCCGCCATTCCCGTGCCGTGGTAGCGCCACGGCAGGGCTTCCACGTACCCGTCGACCAGCCTGAACTGCTCGATCGCGGCCTCGTCGCGGTCCTGGAGCGAGAGGTAGTACGCCAGGAGGTGGCGCAGTTCCGGCAGGCGCGGGTGGGCCGGGTCGGCGTTCACCCGGGCGATCATCTCGGGCGTGCTGTCGGCGGCGGTGTCCTTCGAGTCGTCGTGCTCGAAGTGGGCGATCAACGGCAGGACCGTCAACAGGCTGCCCAGGGGTGCGGCTGCCGCCGCGCGCTCGGCGAACTCGGTCGTACGGGCCCCGGGGGCAGGCAAGACATGATCATGCCACCCGGTGTCCGCTTACCCTCGAAGCCCCTCGCGGACGCTCCCCGAACCATTCCTTGCCCGGTCCCCTGCCCTACCTACTCCCCTCCCTCACCGCAGCAGCGTCGCCGGGCTTCCGCCGTTCGCCTCGTACCCCGCCACCGCCAGCGCCCGGTACACCGCGAACTCCGACGCCGGGTCGGCGGTGAGGGTCCAGGGGAGCGCGCCCACGTGGCCGTCCACGTGCACCAGCTGGTTCATGGCCTCCGCCCAGCGCTCGGAGCGCACCAGGAAGAAGATCAGCAGATGGCGGACATGAGCGAGCATCGGGTCGTCGGGACGGGCCGCGTGGACCGCGTACAGAGCGCCGTGGATCGCCTTCGTCACCACCTCGCTCTGGTAGAAGCCGCTGACCAGGTTCACCTCGGGAAGGTGCTCGAAGACCGCGAACAGCGGCATCGCCGCCAGCAGCGAGCCCTCGGGAGCCCGGGCCGCCGCCGCCTCCGCGAACGACATCGCCAGCGCGCGCGAGCCGTGCCACTTCTCGCACCAGTAGTGCAGCGCCGCCAGATGCGCCCCCATGTGCTCCGGAGCACGGTCGAGGATCTTCAGCCAGAGCTGCTCGAACTCGGGCTGGGAGTAAGCCAGTCCGCGCGCCACCGACAGCTCCACGATGTACGGGACCGGGTCACCGGGGGAGAGGAGCGCCGCGTCGCCGCACGCCGCCTTCGCCTCCTCCATGATGATCCGGAACTCGTCCGTCCCGGGCGTCGACGTCCGCCACGCCTGCTGCACCAGGAACTCCGCGTGCACCGCCGCGCCGCCCGCGTCCTTGGGCGACTCCGTCCGCCACACCCGCAGCCACTGGCCGCCCGGCGTCTCGCTCACCCCGCCGGGGCGCTGCCGCAGCTCCAGCGACGCGGCGCCCGCGAAGGCCTGCACACGCTGCCAGCGCCGCTCACCGTCCTTCTCCGTGCCGGCGAGGAGCTGCGCCGCCGCTCTGTAGTCCTGTGTGCGCTGCACGACGTCCAGGACGTCCAGCAGATCCTGGTCGGGGCCGGGCATCCGGATGTCCAGCGCCTCCTGCCGGACGAAGCCGTAGTTCGCCGGGTCCGCGGCGTCCGGGTCCCCGGGGGCGACCTGCTGAATACCGGCACTCCTGCGCCGCAGGAACGGCAACACCACGAAGCCCAGCATGACCAGCGCCATCAGGACCCAGAGAATCTCCATACCCCAAGCGAACCAGACGCCTCTGACAATTGGCGAACCAGGCCCGTCCGGGCCGCCCCGCACCCGGTCCCACAGGCGCCGGCCGACATCAGTCCCAGGAGCGCACTACCCTCGGTGCACATGAGCGACAGGCACATCAGTCAGCACTTCGAGACACTCGCGATCCACGCGGGCAACACCGCGGATCCCCTCACCGGCGCGGTCGTCCCGCCGATCTACCAGGTCTCGACCTACAAGCAGGACGGCGTCGGCGGGCTGCGCGGCGGCTACGAGTACAGCCGCAGCGCCAATCCGACCCGCACCGCCCTCGAAGAGAACCTCGCGGCCCTGGAGGGCGGTCGCCGCGGTCTCGCGTTCGCGTCCGGACTGGCGGCCGAGGACTGCCTGTTGCGTACGCTGCTCAGCCCCGGCGACCACGTGGTCATCCCCAACGACGCCTACGGCGGCACGTTCCGCCTCTTCGCGAAGGTCGTCGCCCGGTGGGGCGTGGAATGGTCGGTCGCCGACACCAGCGACCCCGCCGCCGTACGGGCCGCCCTCACCCCGAAGACCAAGGTCGTGTGGGTGGAGACCCCCTCCAACCCGCTCCTCGGCATCACCGACATCGCCGCCGTCGCCCAGATCGCCCGTGAGGCCGGCGCCCGGCTCGTCGTCGACAACACCTTCGCCACGCCCTACCTCCAGCAGCCGCTGGCCCTCGGCGCGGACGTCGTCGTGCACTCCCTGACCAAGTACATGGGCGGTCACTCCGACGTCGTCGGCGGCGCCCTGGTCACCGGCGACCAGGAACTCGGCGAGGAACTGGCGTACCACCAGAACGCGATGGGCGCGGTCGCCGGGCCCTTCGACTCCTGGCTGGTGCTGCGCGGCGCCAAGACGCTCGCCGTCCGGATGGACCGCCACAGCGAGAACGCCACCAGGATCGCCGACATGCTCACCCGGCACGCGCGCGTGACGCGCGTTCTGTACCCGGGGCTCCCGGAGCACCCCGGTCACGAGGTCGCGGCCAAGCAGATGCGGGCGTTCGGCGGCATGATCTCGTTCCAGGTCCAGGGCGGCGAGGAGGCGGCCGTCGAGGTCTGCAACCGCGCCAAGGTGTTCACCCTCGGCGAGTCCCTCGGTGGCGTGGAGTCCCTGATCGAGCACCCGGGGCGCATGACACACGCGTCCGTCGCAGGGTCGGCCCTGGAGGTGCCGGGCGACCTCGTCCGCCTCTCCGTGGGCATCGAGAACGTCGACGACCTCCTGGAGGACCTCCAGCAGGCCCTCGGCTAGGACCTGTCCCGGGCCGGCCGGAGACCCGGTCACCGCGACCGGGTCTCACCAGCCGGTCACGGGCGGAGTCGTCTGCGAGGGCGGCTCCACCCAGGGCTGGACCGTCGCCGCCCACACGCTGAAGACGAGCACCGCGGCGATCAGCAGCAGCCACATCAGCCGCCGCGCCGCCTGCCTGCGCCGCAGCATGCGGCTGCCGCGCCGTACGACCTCCACGTACAGGTCGGGCGGCACCGGGGGCGGCCGGCCCTCCATGATCTGCCGCGCGGCGACCTCCCGGTCCCGCCGGCTCATGACGGCACCACCTTCGGCCCGGCCACCACGGGCGGCGCCGGGCCCGGCGGCGGGTGCAGCAGCGTCGCCGTCGCACGGTCACAGATCGCGTGGACACGCTCGGTGGGCAGCCCCAGCAGCGCCGCCGTCTGCTCCTCGCCGACCCCCTCGTACAGCCGCAGGACCAGGATCAGCCGCTGCTGGGGGGTGAGTACGGCCAGGGCGCTGCCGGGGTGCGGACGGGCCCGGCCGAGGCCGCCGTACTGGTGCCACGCCCCGCGCGCGAAGCGGACGGCGAGGTACTGGCGGGCCCGGTCGTACGGGTCCTCGCCGCGCATCCGGTCCCAGCTCGCGTACGTGTGCGCGAAGGCGTACGTGAGCAGGCGCCGCGCGCGCGGGTTGTCCCGCGGCGCCTCCGCCGTGAGCAGCGTGGCCGTGTGCAGCAGCCGGCCGGCCGCGCCCGCGACGAACGCCTCGAAGTCCCGGCCCGGTCCGGTACCGGGGGACGTCTGCGGTTCTCGCACCGTGCCTCCCGCCGTAGGACAAGGCCCCGGTCTCATCTGAGGCCAGGTGCTGCCCGTCGTCAAGAGTCAGGAAGCAGCAGTCCACCGGCGGGCAGGCACGCGCGCGTGCGCGACGGTTTCGGCGCCGGCGTCAGGAGGCGGGTCCCGCTTCCCCCACCGGGATGCCCTGGGCGGCCTGACGGGCGGAGAGCGCGGTGTTGAAGCGGGTGAGGAGCGTGCAGAACACCTCACGCTCCTCCGGTGCCCACTCCTGCGTCAGCTCGGCCATCAACTGGCGCCTGGAGGACCGCACTTCCTCCAGCCGCGCGAGCCCGCGCGGGGACAGCTGGAGGACCACGGCGCGGCCGTCCTCGGGGTGCGAGGTGCGCTTGACGAGGCCCGTGTCGACGAGCGGAGCCACCTGCCGGGTGACCGTCGACGAGTCGATGCCCATGCTCGCCGCGAGCGCCTTGACGCCCATCGGGCCTTCCTTGTCGAGGCGGTTGAGCAGCAGATACGCGGCGCGGTCCATCGAGTTGCGCACCTGCCCGACTCCCCCGAGCCGGGTCTGTTCGGCACGGCGCGCGAACACTGCGACCTCGTGCTGCAACGTGTCGAGGAGACCGGCGTCATCGACGGTCGTCATGTCCATCGACATCTCAGGTGTTGTGGGCATGGCCGGGGGCTCGCTTCATGAAAGGGGGTGCTGGGTTGGGGGACAGGGTACGCGGCCGGAAGGCGGGCCGTACCGACGCTGAGTAAACAGGTCTCGGAGCTTGGTCACACCGAGAGTCCGCGCCTGTGAACTGCGAGACTTGAGTCATGAGCTACAGCACGGCTGACTCCTTGCACTCCTTGCGCCCCGTCACTCTCGACGACGTACGCGGTGCCCAGAAGATGCTCCTGGGCGTGGCGCGGATGACCGCCATGGAGGGCAGCCGGCACCTGTCCCAGCTGGTGGGCGCGCCGGTGCACTTCAAGTGCGAGAACCTCCAGCGGACCGGGTCCTTCAAGCTGCGGGGCGCGTACGTCCGTATCGCCGGGCTGCTGCCCGAGGAGCGGGCCTCCGGTGTCGTCGCGGCCAGTGCCGGCAACCACGCGCAGGGGGTCGCGCTGGCGTCGGCGCTGCTGGGGGTGAACGCCACGGTGTTCATGCCGCAGGGCGCGCCGCTGCCCAAGATCAGCGCTACCCGCGAGTACGGCGCCGAGGTGAGGCTGTCCGGGCAGGTCGTCGACGAGACGCTGGCCGCCGCCCAGGAATACGCGGACCGGACGGGCGCGGTGTTCATCCACCCCTTCGACCACGCCGACATCATCGCCGGGCAGGGCACGGTCGGTCTGGAGATCCTGGAGCAGTGCCCCGAGGTCCGCACGATCCTCGTCGGGATCGGCGGGGGCGGCCTGGCCGCCGGCATCGCCGTCGCTGTGAAGTCGGTGCGGCCCGACGTACGGATCGTGGGCGTACAGGCGGCGGGCGCGGCGGCGTATCCGCCCTCGCTGGCGGCCGGGCGGCCGGTTTCCGTGGCGAACCCGGTCACGATGGCCGACGGGATCAAGGTCGGGCGGCCCGGTGACGTGCCGTTCGGGATCATCGACGAGCTGGTCGACGAGGTCCGCACGGTCAGCGAGGACGAACTGTCGGCCGCGCTGCTGCTCTGCCTGGAGCGCGCCAAGCTCGTCGTGGAACCGGCGGGGGCGAGCCCGGTCGCCGCGCTGCTGAGCCGGCCCGGGACTTTCGAGGGGCCGGTCGTCGCGGTGCTGTCCGGTGGCAACGTCGACCCGGTGCTGCTGGAGCGCATCCTGCGCCACGGCATGGCCGCACAGGGCCGCTACCTGGCGGTTCGGCTGCGTCTGACGGACCGGCCGGGCGCCCTCGCGACGCTTCTCGGGGTGTTGTCAGTGGTCGACGTTAATGTCCTCGACGTGAGCCATGTCCGGACCGACCCGCGACTCGGCCTCACGGAGGCGGAGGTCGAACTGCACCTGGAGACGAAGGGGCCGGCGCACTGCGCCGAGGTCGGTCTGGCGCTGCGCGAGGCCGGTTACACGGTCATCGGCTGAGACCGGAGCCTCGGCGGGCCACGGCCCGACGGCCCGCTGTCACTCGGACGGGTGGCTCTGGAAAAATACCTTGAGAGACGCGATACATCGCGTTATGGTGTGTGTCACGCCACCGCACTCGCCTTCTCATGCGCTTGCTCATCCTCCTCTTCCCCGCCGGGTGGGGCAAAGGAGAAAAATCTGGGCTTCTTGCGGCAATCCCCCAACGACGTGGAGAACTGATATGCCAGGCGCCATCTACGCCGAAGGTCTGGTGAAGACCTTCGGCGACGTGAAAGCTCTGGACGGCGTCGATCTGGACGTCCCAGAAGGCACGGTCCTAGGCCTGCTCGGACCGAACGGAGCAGGTAAGACCACCACCGTCCGCTGTCTGACGACCCTGCTGCGGCCCGACCGCGGCACGGCGGTCGTCGCGGGCATCGATGTCCTGAAGCACCCCGACGCGGTCCGCCGCTCGATCGGCCTGTCCGGCCAGTTCGCGGCGGTCGACGAGTATCTGACCGGCCGCGAGAACCTCCAGATGGTCGGTCAGCTGTACCAGATGAAGGCGAAGCCGGCGAAGGCCCGCGCGGCCGAACTGCTGGAGCAGTTCCACCTCACGGACGCCGCCGACCGCCCCGCGAAGACCTACTCCGGAGGCATGCGCCGCCGGCTCGACCTCGCGGCGGCCCTGGTCGTCTCCCCGCCGGTGATGTTCATGGACGAACCGACGACAGGCCTCGACCCGCGCAACCGCCAGCAACTGTGGGGAGTCATCAAGCAGTTGGTCTCCGGGGGGACGACCCTGCTGCTGACCACGCAGTATCTGGAGGAGGCCGACCATCTCGCGCACGACATCGCGGTGGTCGACCAAGGCCGCGTCATCGCCCGGGGCACCTCCGACCAGCTCAAGGCTCGCACCGGCGGCGAGCGCGTCGAGGTCGTCGTGCACGAGCGCGAGCACATAGCGACCGCGTCCGAGGTGCTCAACGGCTTCGGCAAGGGCCAGGGCGAGGTCACCGTCGAGGAGCACATGCGCAAGCTCACCGTGCCCGTCACCGGCGGCGCGAAGCTCCTCGCCGAGGTCATCCGCGAACTGGACTCCCGCGGCATCGAGATCGACGACATCGGCCTGCGCCGCCCGACCCTCGACGACGTCTTCCTCTCCCTGACGGGCCACGTGGCCGAGGTGAAGGACAGCGAGAACGGTGAGAACGGCGGGAACGGCGAGCAGAGCGAAAAGGGGACCACCAAGTGAGCGCCGTCAGCGATTCGATGATCATCGCCCGCCGGAACCTGATTCGGATGCGCCGGATTCCCGAGATGATCATTTTCGGGCTGTTCCAGCCCATCATGTTCGTCGTGCTGTTCACCTATGTGTTCGGCGGCTCGATCCAGGTCGGTTCGTCCACCTCCACTCAGGCATACCGCGAGTTCCTGATGGCGGGCATCTTCGCGCAGACCGTCACCTTCGCCACCGCCGGTGCGGGAGCGGGCATCGCCGACGACATGCACAAGGGGCTCATCGACAGATTCCGGTCGCTGCCCATGGCGCGGGGCGCCGTGCTGACCGGCCGCACCGTCGCCGACCTGGTGCAGACAGCGCTCACTCTCGTCGTCCTCGCGATCGTCGCCCTGATCATCGGCTGGCGTACGCACGAGAACATCGCCAAGGTGCTCGCCGGATTCGCCCTGCTTCTGCTGCTCGGGTACGCGTTCTCGTGGATCGGCGCGCTCATCGGCCTGTCCGTGCGCACACCGGAAGCGGCGACCTCGGGCGGGCTGATCTGGCTGTTCCCGCTGACGTTCATCTCCAACGCGTTCGTGGACGCCAACCAGATGCCGGGCTTTCTGCAGCACGTAGCCGAGTGGAACCCCTTCAGCGCCACCGTGCAGGCCGCGCGGGAGCTGTTCGGGAACCTTCCCCCGGGCTTCGAGGCGTCCGACGCCTGGCCCATGCAGCATCCGGTGTGGGCGTCGCTGATCTGGTCGGTCGTGATCATCGTCGTCTTCCGCACGCTCGCGGTCCGCAAGTACCGCCGGGTGGAGAGCTGACATGCCGATGCCCCCGGCGCCAGGAGGGCGCCGGGGGCATCGCAAGGGCCGAGGCAGGGGATTCCGAAAGGTCAGGCCTGGTAGGGCACGGCCTTGAGGATCTTCACGGTGGCGAGCTTGCCGTTGGGCAGCTCGTACTGGGCGTCCGCGCCGACCTTCTTGTCGCTCACTCCCCGGCCCAGCGGGGACTGCGGCGAGTAGGTCTCGATGTCGGAGCTGGCGTACTCGCGGGAGGCGAGCAGGAAGGTCAGCGTGTCGTCCTCGTCGCCGTCGAAGGCGATGGTCACGACCATGCCGGGCGCGACCGTGCCGTTCGCCGCCGGAGCCTCGCCGACCTTCGCGTTCTCCAGGAGCTGGGTCAGCTGGCGCACACGGAGCTCCTGCTTGCCCTGCTCCTCCTTGGCCGCGTGGTACCCGCCGTTCTCGCGCAGGTCGCCCTCCTCACGCGCGGCGGCGATCTTGGCGGAGATCTCCGTGCGCGCAGGACCAGTAAGGTGCTCAAGCTCGTCCCTGAGCTTGTTGTACGCCTCCTGGGTCAGCCAGGTGACGTTCTCGCTGGTCTGGGTCACAGGTGCTCCTCGTAGGTACTGGGAATACAAAGCATCGCCCTACCCAGAAGAATGTTCCTTCACGGATGGGCGAAACCACGAGCCTAACAATTCAGCGGCGAGAGGGGGAGGACATAAGCCGTCAGAAGTATGTCGACGCAGGTCAGTGGTTGTGTGATGAGAGTGACCCCGCGGATTTCCCCGGCGCCGGCCTCGGTGGCGGCCCTGGTCGGCGGCCTCAGTCGGCGTGGCAGCCGAGCAGCTCGGCCGTGGTGCCCTGGGACGTCGTACGGAGCGTGACGGCCTTGTCGATGCGGGTGGCGTCGCCGTCGAAGCGGAAGTCGGCGCGACCGACCTCGGCGCCGTTCTCGGCCTGGGAGCGGACCGTGCAGTAGCCGTGGGTCCCGGAGTCCTTGCGGACCTCCAGATGAACCCTGACCGAGTCCTCGTACGTCTTGAAGGTGATGATCTCGGCACTGATCTTGGTACCGACGACATAGTGGTAGCCGAACCAGCCGACCACGACGAGCAGTACCGCTCCGAGTGCGGCGGCGGCGATCCTGAGTTTGCGGTCGGCGCGCTCGTCCGTGGAGCGGCCGTACCGTCCCTCGGGCAGTCGCGTGGTCGCCGTACTCATGATCGTCCTCTCCGCGAGAGCCCTGAAAGGCCGGGCCCCGGAATTAATGGCCGCTCGGTTCGGTCACTATAGAAGCCTCCCACCCGCCACCCGACCGCCGCCCCTCATCGACGTCCCTTCGGGACGGCCCCCATTGAATGCCCACTCACACCGGGCGCCGACTTACTGAGGATTGAGTCTTGACTGATCAGCTGCGACTGATGGCCGTGCACGCGCACCCCGACGACGAGTCGAGCAAGGGTGCGGCCACCATGGCGAAGTACGTGTCCGAGGGGGTGGACGTGCACGTCGTGACCTGCACGGGCGGAGAGCGCGGGTCCATCCTCAATCCGAAGCTGCAGGGCGACAAGTACATCGAGGAGCACATCCACGAGGTACGCAAGAAGGAGATGGACGAGGCCCGCGAGATCCTCGGCATCAAGCAGGAATGGCTCGGCTTCGTCGACTCCGGCCTGCCCGAGGGCGACCCGCTGCCGCCGCTCCCCGAGGGCTGCTTCGCCCTGGAGGACGTCGACAAGGCGGCCGGAGAGCTGGTGAAGCAGATCCGCGCGTTCCGTCCGCAGGTCATCACGACCTACGACGAGAACGGCGGGTACCCGCACCCCGACCACATCATGACCCACAAGATCTCGATGGTGGCCTTCGACGGCGCGGCGGACACCGAGGCCTACCCGGAGTCGGAGTTCGGCCCGGCGTTCCAGCCGCAGAAGCTGTACTACAACCAGGGCTTCAACCGGCCGCGCACCGAGGCGCTGCACAACGCGCTGCTCGAACGCGGCCTGGAGTCGCCCTACGGGGACTGGCTGAAGCGCTGGTCGGAGTTCGAGCGCACCGAGCGCACGCTGACCACGCATGTTCCGTGCGCGGAGTTCTTCGAGATCCGCGACAAGGCGCTGCTCGCGCACGCCACACAGATCGACCCCGACGGGGGCTGGTTCCGGGTGCCGCTGGACCTTCAGCGGGAGGTCTGGCCGACGGAGGAGTACGAGCTCGCGAAGTCGCTCGTGGACACTTCCCTCCCCGAGGACGACCTCTTTGCGGGCATCCGCGACAATGCCTGACATGAGTGCAAGCGCAAGCCTGGCAATGACGCACCTCGTCTCCTTCGCGGCGGAGGTGGACGAGGACAAGGTGACCCCCGGCGTCCTCGGCTTCATCGTGTTCGCGGTGATGGCTCTCGCCGTGTGGGCCCTGATGAAGTCCATGAACAAGCAGATGGGCAGGATCCAGTTCAAGGAGGCGCCGGACCCCGCGGGGACCCCCGGCGCCACCGACGAAGCGGCCAAGGCCACGGCGGCGAGGGCAACGGCCAAGGAGACGGTCGACGGAGCCACCAAGAGCTCCGCCAAGGGATCCGGGCGGGATTGAGGCCGCACCACCGGGTGCCCGGCACCCGGTGACCGCACCTCCCGCCTGCCGCCCGGCTACCGTCGGCCGGCCGCCGCCACCGGCACTCCCATGACCTCCCGGGCGTGCCGGTTCGGGATCATGCCCAGACGCCACGCCTGCCAGCCCGACTCCAGGGCCACGCCGCGCTCCAGGAGAAGCTGGTAGGCGTCGACGTAGTCGTCGAGTTTCTCGTCGCGGGACGGATGGCGGCCACGCGAGAGCTGGGTCAGCTCCTCCTGAGCCACCGCCGTACCGATGTCGACACCGCCCGGGGCCGCGTACGGCAGGAGCGTGCAGCGCAGGAAGCGCGCCCAGTCCTCGCCGCGCCGGTCGCCGTACGAGGTGAACAGGCCGATCGCCTCGTCGCACAGGGCCAGCGCCTGCTGAGTACGAGTGTTGCCGGCGTCGACCACCGCCAGCTCCAGACACGTCCAGGCCTCGCCATGGGCGACCCCGATGCGCTGGAAGTCGGCGCGGGCGTCCACCAGGAGCTGCCGGGCGAAGCCGGAGTTGCGCAACGAGCCCGTCTGGACCGCCCGTTGGTCGCGGGTGACACGCGCCGAGTGATGGCGGGCGCAGGCCAGGCCGTAGACGTCCCGGATACGCGAGAACATCGTGCGGGAACGTTCCAGCTCGCGCACCGCCAGATCCAGGTTGCCCGTCTCCTCCAGGGACTGGCCCAGGTAGTAGACCGACCACGCCTCGCCGCGCGCGTCCTCGTTGTCCCGGTGCACAGCCGCCGCCCGCCGCAGCCCGTCCACCGCCGCCGACGCGTCCCCGGCGACCAGCCGCGCCCGGGCCAGCTGGGTCAGCGCCCAGGCCTCACCACGGGCGTCGCGCGTACGGCCGTACAGATCGAGGGCCGTACGCAGTTCGGACTCGGCGCGCGGTACGTCGCCCATCCGCAGGCCCAGCTGACCGAGCTGGAAGTGGGCCCACGCCTCGCCGTGGATCGACTCGCCCTCGCGGTGCAGGACCAGGGAACGGGTCAGCAGGTCCCAGGCCTCGGCGAGGCGGGAGCGGTCGCGTTCGACGGCGGCGAGAGCGTGCATCGTCCAGGCGCGGTCGGTCGCCAGTTCGGGAGCCTGCTGGAGATCCAGGGCCTCCTGGAGTTTCGCCGCCGCCTCGACCAGGTTGCCCTGGTGGTGCAGCGTGATACCCAGCGAGCACAGCGCCCGGGCGGCGCCCGCGTCGTGATGGGCCTCCATGTACAGCTCGACGACCGACGTGAGCGTCGTACGCGCCTTGTCCAGCTCGCCCAGCTGACGGGCCGCGATACCCGTACGCCACTGCACGGAACGGACCAGCAGCCCCTGGTCCACCGACTCCGCGAGCTCACTGATCTCGCCGAGCCGGTAGAGGTCGCCGCGCAGCAGGCAGTAGTCGCACAGCGCGCCCAGCAGATTGAGTACAGCTGCCTGGTTGACGCCCTCCGCGTGCCGCAGCGTCGCCGTGATGAAGCTCGACTCGTCGTCCAGCCAGCGCAGCGCCTCGTCGAGAGAGGTGAAGCCGTGCGGGCTGAAGCGGTCCGAGCGGGTCGACATGTTGCCGTCGACCAGACGCAGCACCGAGTCGGCCAGCTCGCCGTAGCTCACGATCAGACGTTCCTGCGCGGCCGTGCGCTCCGCCGGTTCCTCCTCGTCCAGGAGGCGGGCCTGCGCGAAGGCACGGACCAGGTCGTGCAGACGGTAACGGCTGCCCCGGACATGGTCGAGCAGGCCCGCGCGGGCGAGCGCGTCCAGCTGACGGGTCGCCTCCGTCCGGTCCGTGGCCAGCAGGGACGCCGCCGCGGCGGCGCCGAGCGAGGCCCGCCCGGCCAGCGCCAGCCTGCGCAGCAGCCGCCTGCCCTGCTCCGACTGGTCGGTGTAACGCAGCCACAGCACCCGCTCGACCGGCTCCACCGGCCCGTACGCGCCCAGGTCCGCGGCCAGTTGACGCCGACTGCGCGACCCGAGCGAGGAGCCCGCGATACGCAGGGCGAGAGGCAGCCCGCCGCACAACTCCCGTATCCGCTCCTCGGATTCGGCGTCGTACGGATCCCGCCCCGACCCGGCCGCCGCCACTGACCCCGATGCCGGCCCCGACCCCGGTTCCGGCCGCGAGGACGCGCTCAGCAGTTCCTCCGCGCCCGCCGCGTCCAACGCCTCCACGGGCAGCTGATGCACCCAGAACGGCAGGTCGTCCGGGAGGGCGAGAGGCTCGCGCGCGGTGACGATGACGAGGCTGTCGGAACGCTCCGGGACCAGGGTGCGGACCTGCTCGGGATCCTGGGCGTCGTCAAGGACGATCGTCACCGGGACACTGGTCAGATGCTGGTTGTACAACTCGCTCAGCCTTCTGACCTGCTGCTCCGGTGACGAACGCTCACGGAACAGCAACTGCTCGCGGGACGCGCCGAGCCGGTTCAGCAGATGCAGCAGCGCGTCCCGGGTGGGCAGCGGTGCCTCCTCCGGGCTGTCGCCGCGCAGATCCACCACGCACGCCCCCCGGAACTGGTCCCGCAGATCGTGCGCCGCGTGGATCGCGAGCGCGCTGCGGCCACTGCCGGACGCGCCGTGCAGCACGACCAGGGTCGGCCGGGTCTCCGTACTCGCGCGGGCCGCGTGCACCCACTGCCGGATCCGGGCCAGTTCCTGACGCCGACCCGCGAACGGCTCGTCCGGATCAGGGAGTTGGGCGAACGACTGCTCCAGGACACTGCGCCTGCGGGCCGCCGCACTCTTGTCGCTGCCGCGCAGCTTCGGCCCCGACTTCTTCGGCCCGGTGGACGCGCTGAGCACCCGCTGCTGGTCGAGGAACGGGCGGATACCGCGTACCTCCAGCGCCGTCAGCCAGCTCAGCCGCAGCTGCTCGGGACCGCCGGGCTGACCCACAGCGCCGGCGCGATGATGAGCGGCCGGCACATGGGAGGCCGTCACCTTCAGCACGGTCGCGACGGCGCCCACCACCCCCACGGTCAGCGCCGCGCCCACGGCGGTACCCGCCCCGGTGCCGAGCGCCAGGTCGGCGATGCCCGCCGCGACCGCGGCAACAGCCGCCACCAGCAAGGGAGTTCCGGCGCCCTCCCGTGCGTAGCGCTGCCCGAAGGTGAGCTGCCCGGCCTTCGCCTCGTCGAGCGCCCGCGTGTACTCCTCGTACTCCTCCGCGGACGACTGCGCCATCGCGTCAAGCGCCCCGCGCGCCCGCGTGAGCAGCACACTCCCGTCCGTACGCCCACCGGACCGCCGCACCTCTTCCTCCACGGCCCGGCCCAACAGCCGCTCGGCTTCCGCCCGGTGGCTGTCCCGCATGGTGTGTCCCCCTCTGGCAGCAAATCTGACGGCAATTCGGCAGCAACGGCTGCTCCCCGGTGGTTCCTTGGTCAAGTGTCCTGCGGACGGCGCATCGGGGCGAGGGGGCGTGGGTCCCTGATCGCCGTGCCGGTGAGGCCGGTTGACGCGACAGATACCGCAGATACCGCAGATGCGGTTGATGCGGGAGGGACGCCGCACAGCTATCGTGATCGCAGACATCGAACGGGGAGAACAAGACATGACCAGCGCGAACCAGCCACCGGGCGGTCCGCCGCACGGGCAGTGGCACACGGCGCCGCCCACACCACCCCAGGCACCGCAGCCGCCGCGCTGGGCCTGGTGGGTCGTCGGCATCGTCATCCCCGTCGTGGGACTCATTGTCACCGTGCTGGTGAGCCGGCCGGACTCCTCGGACGACAAGAACGTGGAGTCGGCGCCGACGCCGACCAGGTCGTCCGCTCCTGCGGACAACACCGGCCAGGAGCAGTCGCCCGCGGCGCCCCCCAAGAGCGCCGACACCGTGCGAGCCCGGTTCGGACCGAAGGTCGTCGACGCCGACACGACCGACAGCGGCTCCTACATCGAGCTCGACACGTCCGAACCGATCGTCTCGGGAAGCTCCCTCAAAGGCGCCGACATCGTCTTCGGGGCGTCCCTCGGCGACCCGAATCTGTTCGTGCCCGGCTCGGGGTCCATGCTGGCTCCACTGCCCGGATCGGGCGCCGCTCCGACGGCCGAGGAGTGCGCGGACGCCGTGAACACCAACGGCGGCTACACGTCGGACGCGAAGCCGGGCGACCGCTTCTGCCTGATGACCGACCAGGGCCGCGTCGCGTACCTGAAGGTCGTCACGGCGCCGAGCAGGGGCACCGGAAAACTGAACGTCACCGTCTGGGACACGCCTGGCGCCTGACGCGTCCGGTCCTGCGGCAGGATGGTCCCCATGGCGAACCGACTGGCCCATGAGACGTCCCCCTATCTCCTCCAGCACGCCGACAACCCGGTCGACTGGTGGCCCTGGTCGGCCGAGGCGTTCGAGGAGGCGCGGCGGAGCGGCAAACCGGTCCTGCTGAGCGTCGGGTACAGCAGCTGTCACTGGTGCCACGTGATGGCTCACGAGTCCTTCGAGGACCAGGTCACCGCCGACTACCTCAACGAGCACTTCGTCAGCGTCAAGGTCGACCGCGAGGAGCGCCCCGACGTCGACGCCGTCTACATGGAGGCCGTCCAGGCGGCGACCGGCCAGGGCGGCTGGCCCATGACGGTGTTCCTGACCCCGGACGCCGAACCCTTCTACTTCGGTACCTACTTCCCGCCCGAGCCCCGCAGCGGCATGCCCTCCTTCCGGGAGGTGCTGGAAGGGGTCCGGGCCGCCTGGACCGACCGGCGCGACGAGGTCGCCGAGGTCGCCGGGAAGATCACCCGGGATCTCGCCGAGCGGGAGGTCCAGTACGGCGGCACCGAGGTGCCAGGCGAGGAGGAGCAGGCGCGGGCGCTGCTCGGGCTGACCCGGGAGTACGACGCGCAGCGCGGCGGATTCGGCGGGGCACCGAAGTTCCCGCCGTCCATGGTCCTGGAGTTCCTGCTGCGGCACGGCGCCCGTACGGGATCCGAGGGCGCGCTGCAGATGGCCCAGGACACCTGCGAGCGCATGGCCCGGGGCGGGATCTACGACCAGCTCGGCGGCGGCTTCGCCCGGTACTCCGTCGACCGGGAGTGGCAGATTCCCCACTTTGAGAAGATGTTGTATGATAATGCCCTTTTGTGCCGCGTGTACGCCCACCTCTGGCGCGCCACCGGCTCCGAACTCGCCCGGCGCGTCGCTCTGGAGACCGCCGACTTCATGGTGCGTGAACTCCGCACCGCAGAAGGGGGGTTCGCCTCCGCGCTCGACGCCGACAGCGACGACGGGACCGGCAAGCACGTCGAAGGCGCCTACTACGTCTGGACACCGGCCCAGCTCACCGAGGTGCTCGGCGAGAAGGACGCGGAACTCGCCGCGCACTACTTCGGGGTGACCACGGAGGGCACCTTCGAGGAAGGCGCCTCTGTTCTCCAACTCCCGCAGCACGAGGGCGTGTTCGACGCCGAGAAGGTCGACTCCATCAAGGCGCGGTTGCTGGCTGCCCGTGGTGAGCGGCCCGCTCCCGGGCGGGACGACAAGGTGGTCGCCGCCTGGAACGGGCTCGCGATCGCCGCGCTCGCCGAGACCGGCGCCTACTTCGAGCGGCCCGACCTCGTCGACGCCGCGCTGGCCGCAGCCGACCTTCTCGTACGGGTTCACCTGGACGACCGGGCCCAGCTCGCCCGTACCAGCAAGGACGGGCAAGTCGGGGCGAACGCCGGGGTGTTGGAGGACTACGCCGATGTCGCCGAGGGGTTCCTCGCCCTCACCTCCGTGACGGGGGAGGGGGTCTGGCTGGAGTTCGCCGGGTTCCTGCTCGACCACATCCTCGTACGGTTCGTCGACGCGGAGTCGGGTTCCCTGTACGACACCGCGAGCGATGCCGAGCAGCTCATCCGGCGGCCCCAGGACCCGACCGACAACGCGGTGCCCTCCGGGTGGACCGCGGCCGCGGGGGCGCTGCTCGGCTATGCCGCCCAGACCGGGGCCGAGCCCCACCGGGCCGCCGCCGAGCGGGCGTTGGGAGTCGTGAAGGCGCTCGGGCCGCGTGTGCCCCGGTTCATCGGGTATGGGCTCGCTGTCGCGGAGGCGCTGCTCGACGGGCCCCGGGAGGTTGCCGTCGTCGGGCCTTCGCTCGATGATCCCGCCACAACCGCCCTGCACCGTACGGCACTTCTGGGTACCGCTCCGGGGACTGTTGTCGCCGTGGGGACTGCGGACAGTGACGAGCTGCCGTTGCTCGCCGGACGGATTCTCGTCGGCGGTGAACCGACCGCGTACGTCTGCCGTAATTTCACCTGCAACGCTCCGACGACCGATCCTGAGCGGCTGCGCGTCGCGTTGAACGGCTGAGAACGGCGCCAACCGGCGGGAATCGGGTGGAACCCGCCCCTCCAACTCGCTCTGGGCCGGGCAAATTTGTGCACATGTTCCGATACATCCGGCTCAGCGGTCTACCGTTCGGAAACAAGCTATTTATCAGAACAACTCCAGCCCTTCACAGTTCCCTCCTAGTCTCTCCACCGGAACGCGGCAGCGGTAACTCGCTGTCGCGACAGGGGGTATTTGGATCTGGGGGGATCTGTTGCTCACGTCTGTCTTCATCTCTGTCTTCATCGCCTCCGTGTCACTGGCCTTGTTCTGGATGGCTGCCTTCACCCTGTGGTGGCAGATGCACGCCTGGCGCACACCCGAGGTGCTCGCCTCGACCCGATTCAGCAGACCGGACGGCGGCGAGGAGCTGTCGTTCTCGCTCCTGCTGCCGGCCCGGCACGAGCAGGCCGTACTGGATCACACGATCCAGCGACTGCTCGAATCCACGCACACCGACTTCGAGATCATCGTCATCGTCGGGCACGACGACCCGGAGACCGCCGAGGTGGCCGACCGGGCCGCCGAGAGCGACCCACGTGTCCGGGTCGTCGTGGACACCCACGACAAGAAGAACAAGCCCAAGGCCATGAACACGGCGCTTCCGCACTGCCGCGGCAGCATCGTCGGGGTCTTCGACGCCGAGGACCAGGTCCACCCTGAGCTGCTCGCCCACGTCGACCACGCGTTCCGCACGACGGGCGCCGACGTGGTCCAGGGCGGGGTGCAGCTCATCAACTTCAACTCCAGCTGGTACAGCCTGCGCAACTGCCTGGAGTACTTCTTCTGGTTCCGGTCACGGCTCCATCTGCACGCGCAGAAGGGGTTCATCCCGCTCGGCGGCAACACCGTCTTCGTACGGACGGACGTGCTGCGCGAGGCCGACGGCTGGGACCCGAACTGCCTCGCCGAGGACTGCGATCTGGGCGTACGGCTGTCCAGCACCGGCAAGAAGGTGGTCGTCGCCTACGACTCCGACATGGTGACCAAGGAGGAGACCCCGGGCTCACTGATGTCGCTGCTCAGGCAGCGCACCCGGTGGAACCAGGGCTTCCTTCAGGTGTACCGGAAGCAGGACTGGAAGCAACTCCCGGGATTCGGGCAGCGGTTGCTCGCCCGCTACACGCTGATGACGCCGTATCTGCAGGCGATCTCCGGTGTGGTGATCCCGCTCAACGTGGCCGTCGCGCTCTTCCTCGACGTGCCCGTCGGGATCGCCTTCATCACCTTCCTGCCGGCCGTCACCGCGCTGGTCACCTTCGTCTTCGAGCTCGTCGGACTGCACGACTTCGGCAGGCAGTACGGGCTTCGCGTCAGGTTCGTCCACTATCTCAAGCTCGTCGTGGGCGGCCCCTTCTACCAGGTGCTCCTCGCCGGGGCCGCCGTCCGCGCCGTCTGGCGCGAGCAACGCGGCCAGACCGACTGGGAGTTGACCAGTCACGTCGGCGCGCACCTCACCCAGGCCGGTCAGTGGCCGTCCGTCGGCAGAACCAGTGAGTCCCGAGAGGACGTTCCTGCGTGACTTCCACCCTTCCCGCGGCGACCACCACCAAGGTCCCCGCGCAGCGGCAGCCTGCGCCCGAAACCGGTTCGGCCCCTCGGACAACTCCGCCGCCGAGCCGCTTCAGCCGCCTCCGATCCGCCCGCCCCGACCTTCTGACCTGCGGTCTCCTGCTCATCGCCATCATGGTGATCCAGGGCTGGAACATCGCCGACTACCCGACGCTCAGCGACGACGAGGGCACCTACCTCGCGCAGGCCTGGGCCGTACAGCAGGGCAAGGGCCTCGCCCACTACACCTACTGGTACGACCACCCGCCCCTCGGCTGGATCCAGATAGCCGCCCTCACCTGGATACCGTCGCTGATCAGCCCCGACTCGATGACCGTCGGCTCCATGCGCGTCGCGATGCTGCTGATCAGCGCCATCAGTGCGGTCCTCGTCTACGTCCTCGGGCGCCGGCTGTCGCTGCCCCGCTGGGCGGCCGGCCTCGCCATGGCCCTGTTCGGGCTCTCACCGCTGTCCGTCGTGCTCCAACGCGAGATCTTCCTCGACAACATCGCGGTGATGTGGGTACTGGTCGCCTTCACCCTCGCCGCCAGCCCAAGTCGCCATCTGTGGCACCACTTCGCCGCCGGCCTCGCAGCAGCCGCGGCGGTCCTCACCAAGGAGACGATGCTCGTCATCCTCCCCGCCCTGCTGGTCACCATGTGGCGCCACGGCCACCGCGACACCCGCAAGTTCGCCCTCACCGGCGCCATCACCGCATGCGCCCTGATCGGCCTCTCGTACCCGCTCTTCGCCCTCCTCAAGGGCGAGTTGTTCCCCGGCGGCGGTCATGTCTCGCTGTTCGACGGACTCAAGTACCAGATGACCAGGCCAGGTTCGGGCTTCATCCTCGACCAGGGCTCCGGCTCGTACGGCGTCCTGCAGTCCTGGCTCTACTACGACCGGATCCTGCCGCTGGGCGGCCTCGCCGGCGCCCTGCTCCTGATCGTCACCTGGCGCTGGTCGGTCACCGCCCGCGCGCTGGCCGGCCCGGCGCTCACCGTCGGCATCCTCGCCCTGGTCGCCATGCGCCCCAGCGGCTATCTACCCGCCATGTACGTCATCCAGGCCCTGCCCTTCCTTGCCCTGGTCCTCGCCGGAGGCGCCGCCAGCATCGCCCACGCGGTACTGCGCAGACGCCGCCGAGAAGAGGAGAAACGTCAACTCACCTGGGCGCGGTACGCGGTTGCCGCGATCCTCGTGGCCGCCGCGACCGCCTACGTCGTACCGCGCTGGTACGACGGCGACCGCACCGCCGTCACCGCCTCCGCCAACGCCCCCTACCGGGCCGCCTCCAGCTGGCTCGCCACCGAGGTCGACGACCCCGCGCGCACCCGCGTCCTCGTCGACGACGCACTCTGGCTCGACCTCGTACACGACGGGTACCGGCCCGGACTCGGAGTCATCTGGTTCTACAAGGCCGATCTCGACCCGGCCGTGACGAAGACGATGCCCAGGGGCTGGCAGGACCTGGACTACGTCGTCGCCTCACCGACAGTACGGCGCGACGCGGTCGACCTGCCCAACGTCAAGGCCGCGATGGAGCATTCGACCCCGGTGGCCACCTTCGGCGCCGGTGACGACCGGATCGAGATCCGCAGGATCGACGCCGCGGGAGGCGCCCGATGAGCAGCTTCGAGTCCACAGTCCCCGGCGAGCTCGGCGACCCGGCCGTACGCACCGCCGAAGTACCCGAGCCCGGCGCCGTCACCATCGTCGTACCGACCTTCAACGAGTCAGCGAACGTAAGGGAGTTGCTGCACCGGATCACCGAGTCGGTGCCCGCACGGCTGCCCTGCGAGGTCGTCTTCGTCGACGACTCCACGGACGACACCCCCCAGGTGATCTCCGAGGCCGCGAAGAACTGCCCGTTCCCGGTCACCGTCATCCACCGGGAGGAAGCGGTCGGCGGACTCGGCGGCGCCGTCGTCGAGGGCATCAAGGCGGCGACCTCCGACTGGATCGTCGTCATGGACGGCGACTGCCAGCACCCGCCGTCCCTGGTACCGGAGTTGGTGGCCACCGGCGAACGCTCCAACGCCGGACTCGTCGTCGCCTCCCGCTACATCAAGGGCGGCAGCCGCGCCGGACTCGCGGGCAACTACCGGGTAGCCGTGTCCCGTTGCGCGACCTGGCTCACCAAGTCCCTGTTCCCACGCAGGCTGCACGGCATCAGCGACCCGATGAGCGGCTTCTTCGCGATCCGCCGCAGCGCCGTCACCGCCGGGATCCTCCAGCCCCTCGGCTACAAGATCCTCCTCGAACTCGCCGTGCGCAGCCGCCCCCGCAAGGTCACCGAGGTCCCCTTCGTCTTCCAGGACCGCTACGCTGGCGAGTCCAAGTCCACCGCCCAGGAAGGCCTGCGCTTCCTGCGCCACCTGCTCGGCCTGCGCACCGCCTCACCCGCCGCCCGCATGATCGGCTTCGGCCTGATCGGCGCCACCGGCTTCCTGCCCAACCTGCTCGGCCTGTACGGGCTCACCGCGGCCGGCCTGCACTACGTACCGGCGGAGATCCTCGCCAACCAACTGGGCGTCGCCTGGAACTTCCTGCTCATCGAGCACCTGCTGTTCCGCGACCGCCGCCGCCACCGGCGCTGGTGGGACCGCGCCGGCCGGTTCGCACTGCTCGCCAACCTCGACCTCGTACTGCGGCTGCCGCTGATCGCGCTGTTCGTGGACCGGTTCGGGATGGGCGCGCTGCCCGCCACCGCGCTCGCGCTGGTGACGACCTTCATTCTGCGCTTCGTCGGCACCGAAGCGCTGGTCTACCTGCCGCGCCGGGGTCATTCAGGGGCCGGGCACGGAGGCGAAACAGCAAGGAGAGCCGCATGACAGGATCCGGCAGAGCCGCCAGATTCGGTAGTCTCAGCAGATTTGGTGGTTTCAGTAGATTCGGTAGATGGCGGACAACGGGCAGACGGACAGCGGCACTTGTCGGGACGGGGGCCCTCACCGCGGGCCTCCTCCTCACCTCGCCCCAGCCCGCCTCCGCCGCCAACCTCGTACTGAACCCCGGCTTCGAGACGGCGGGCACCGGCGACATGCCGTACTGCTGGGAGAAGTCCGGCTGGGGCGACAACGACTTCACCTTCGCCACGGTCGCCGACGCCCACTCGGGCTCGAAGGCGATGAAGGTCTCGGTGACCCGGCGGGTGAGCGGCGACCGCAAGGCGCTGATCACCGAGGACACGACCTGCGCGCCCGTCGTGACGGCGGGTAAGCAGTACGACCTCGGGCTCTGGTACAAGACGACCACGCCCGACGCCTCCCTCACCCTCTTCCGGCACGACACCACACTCGGCTGGCAGTACTGGACCGACCTCAAAACCCTGGACATGCAGGCGAGTTGGACCCAGGCCACGGTCCGCACGCCGGCCGTCCCGGCCGGCACCGACCGCATCACCTGGGGCGTCTCGGTGTACGGCACCGGATCCGCCACGACCGACGACTACACGATGGAGCAGGTCACCGACCCGATCCCGCCCGCGTCCTGCACGGGCACCGCCGAGGAGTGCGCCAACGGCAAGTGGACCGTGCTGCCCACGCAGAACCCGGTCCGCTCCATGCACTCCGTCGTCCTCAACAACGGCAAAGTGCTGCTGATCGCGGGCTCCGGGAACAGCGAGGAGCAGTTCAACGCGGGCACGTTCACCAGCGCGGTGTACGACCCGGTCGCCGGCACGTACAAGGTCATCCCCACGCCGAAGGACATGTTCTGCTCCGGGCACGTCCAACTCCAGGACGGGCGCGTGCTGGTGATGAGCGGCAACAAGGCGTACCCGGTCGCGGGCGGGCACGGCTACGAGGGCTACAAGGACTCGTACATCTTCGACCCGGTGACCGAGTCGTACAGCAAGACGAACGACATGAACGACGGTCACTGGTACCCGTCGGCGACCGTCCTCGGCAACGGTGACGTGATCTCCTTCGGCGGGCTGCGCGAGGACTCGAGCGGGTCGGTGACCGCCGAGTACTGGTCGAACGCCGAGCAGCAGTGGCAGCCGCTGTGGAAGGTCAACCAGACCTGGTCGTACTGGGGTCTGTACCCGTCGATGATCCTGATGCAGGACGGCCGCCTCTTCTACTCGGGCAGCCATGTCTTCGGCAACGGCACCCCGGGCACGGGCGCGGCGATCTACGACTACGCGGCCAACACGACGACCGCGATCTCCGGCCTCCAGAACAAGGACCAGCGCGACCAGTCGGCCAGCGTGCTGCTGCCCCCGGCCCAGAACCAGAAGGTGCTCACTCTGGGCGGCGGCAACATCGAGTCCAACCCCGACGCCAACCGCCTCACCGACGTCATCGACCTGAAGGCGGCGAACCCGGCGTACGTCGCCGGCCCGCCGCTGCCGCAGGGCACGGTGGACCTGGGCAACGGCCAGGTGGCCGAGACCGGCAACCAGGGCAAGATGTACGTGTCCGCCGTACTGCTGCCGGACGGCAAGGTGCTGGAGACGGGCGGGGCGCTGCACAACCGGGCCAACCCGGTCTTCGAGTCGTCGATCTACGACCCGGCGACGAACACCTTCGACCCGGTGTCCGCCGATCCGCAGGCCCGCGGCTACCACTCGTCGTCGTTCCTGCTGCCCGACGGCCGGGTGATGTCGACCGGCGACAACCCGGGCAACGGCACCTGGAACCACAACGTGTCGATCTACACCCCGCCGTACCTCCTCAAGGGCACGCGTCCGACGATCACTTCGGTGATCGACGGCGAGTGGAACTACGGCGACACCCAGCGCATCACCGTCGACCGCCCCATCGTCAAGGCGGAGTTGATCCGCCCGGCCGCGGTCACCCACTCCTCCGACCCGAACCAGCGCTTCGTCGACCTGCCCCTGTCGGTCGACGGCAACAACATCGACCTCAACGTGACGAGCAACCCCAACCTGGCCCCGCCCGGCTGGTACATGCTCTTCGCGGTCGACGCCAACGGAGTCCCGTCGGTGGCGAAGTGGATCCACCTACAGGGCCCGGCAGCCCTGTCGTCAACGTCAACATCCACATCGATGTCGATGTCCATGTCCGCAGACTCCGGGGAGACCCCCTCGGCCCACATCCACTCCTTCGCGGACGACCTGACGGGCAAGGTCACGGGCCCCGGCAAGAAGCGCACGTCGCAGAAGATCAGCCCCACCATCTCGGGCTGCGACCGCCACTACGGCTCCATCAACGTGTGCGTACCGACCAACTTCCCGGCGGAGGTGACGAAGACGACCGCGTCACGATGCACATGGCTGAAGGAGAACAACTACGGCCGCCTGAAGGTCAACGGCCAGGACGACCCTCTGAAGCTGGACCCGAACGGGGACGGGGTGGCTTGCGGGAAGGGGGATGTCAAGCGCCGTTGACGATCAACGGGGTGCGGTAGAACTTGCGCGCGCCACCGCAGGCCCGTGGCCCCGTACCCGGCGAACATCCGTCGGGTACGGGGCCACGCGTCACGGTTACGCGCGACCGCTGAGGTGAGCGGTGCCGGGCGAGGTCTGGACGGAGTTACGACATTCCGGCGCGGCCGGAGGCGGGGACTGGCCGTCGAGGGCACGGCAGAGAGCAGCGTGGAGGTGCTCGGCCTCGGCGAGGGTGAGGGCCATGTCGGTGACGGTGACGGTGACGGTGCCGGCATCCGGGCCGGTGGGTTGCTCGCTACCGGTCCGGTTCAGCCGCAGCGGTACGGCGATCCGGTCGTCGTCGGTTCGCCGCACAGGCCGCCCGGGTGCCCGCTGGATGGTCCACGTCATGAAGTCACCGTCACGTTCTTCTCGTTCCGGGCGCGCCGGTAAGCACCCCACAGCTCCCGCCCGGCCACACAACCGTCCTGGACCTTGCGGGCTCCCTTGCAGCCACCGCCGCATTTGCGGGTGTGCTCGAACCACAGCCGGTACGCGTGCAGCATGGGAATCTCGGCCCGCCGGACTCCGGCCCGGACCCGTCCCCCGACCATCAGCTCACCTCCGCGAACTGGCGCGCCTGCCTGAGCTGCTGACGCGCCTCCGCAGTCAGGACGTACGCCCCGACGAGGGTGCTGGCGATGTCATCGGCGGTGATCTCCGGCAGCTCGGTGCCGGGCCACGGACAGCGGGCTCGGCGGCGCGGGGTGCCTGAGGGGAAGGCGGTCCATGTCTCGGGGGAGGGGTGGTTGAGGGACGCCCCCGGGGCCGTGGCCGGTTGGTGGGGTGCGTGGCCGGAGTCGGGCGGCCCGAAGAGTACCGCCCTCATCCGTACGAGTGCCCGTGATACAAGGTGCATTGTCGGTCTCCTTGTCAGATCGGCCACGCCCCGGGGCCGTCGCGAGCGGTCGCCGGGGTCTCTCCTGCCCGCTGCCGGGCATGGAGTGACTGCGTCGCGTAGCGGTCAGGTGCGCGGCGCTGAAAAAGAGATTGGACCGGTGGACCGGTCCAGTCAAGCGAAACGTCAGTTTCTCTACCGCATGGGGTAGTTGTCGACCTGCTCGAACACATGCGAGGCCGTCACTCCCTCCTCGCAGACGAGCGGTCGGTGATTCTGGTCCAGGGCCACGTGCAACACGACAGCTACCGCCGTTGGCTGCTCCACCTCCAGCAAGCGGGCCTCTTCGTCGTCGGCCAGCCGTACCGTCGTCGTGTCCGTTCCCTCCGCCGGAATACGGCCCGTCTCGCGTCGCACGTAGTGCGTGGTTCCCTCGGCGATGGGCCCCTTGAGGGCGAGGCGCGGGGCCGCGTCCGCGATGGCGGGCGGGAACCAGGCCCTTACCAATGTGTGCGGGGAGCCGTCGTCGAGCAACACGAGCCGGACCCTCCGCAGCGCTTCCTCACCCGGCTTCAATCCCAGGGCGTTCACCACGCGAGGGGGTGGCACCGCGCGGTCCGGGACGCCGAGGCGTCGGTACGGGGCGCCGCCCGTCACCCGTGTGGAATCGGCGCGACGTGCACCCGCCGGCCGGGCTACGGGAGTCTCGGCGACGATGAATCCGGCACCCTGCCGAGCGGCGACCAGGCCGTCATTGCGCAGGACGTCGTACGCCTTGACGACGGTGGCTCTCGATACGTCCCACTGTTCGGCCAAGTCGCGGCCGGAGGGCAGCAGGTCGCCGGGACCGAACTCGCCGTTCGCGATCCGAGTGCGTAGATCTTCGGCGATCTGCTCGTACTTCAGCTGCGGCATAGGTCTCGTTTCCGATCACTGGACTGGTCCACCGGTTCGCCACCAGAATGCCCGTATGACGAGTCCTGGGGTAGCGCCGGAGATCGTGACGTTCTACACGGAGACCATCGACGAGGCCGACCGGCTGTCCACGACGGCGGACGGCCGCCTGGAGCTGGTCCGCACACAGGAGTTGCTACGCCGCCACCTGCCGCCCCCGCCCGCCCGGATCCTCGACGTGGGCGGCGGCCCAGGCGCCCACGCCCGCTGGCTGGTGGCGGACGGCTACGACGTCCACCTCGTCGACCCGATCCCCCGCCACCTCACCCAGGCCGAACGGATCGGCGCCACGGTGGAGTTGGGGGACGCCTGCCACCTCACGGCCGAGGACGCCTCGTACGACGTCGTCCTCCTCCTCGGCCCCCTCTACCACCTCCCGGACCGCACCGACCGCGACCGGGCGCTCGCCGAGGCTCACCGCGTCCTCAAACCGGGCGGTCTCCTCGCGGCGGCCGGCATCAACCGCTACGCCTCCCTGTTCGAGCACACGGCCTTCGCCCACCTCCACAAGGAGCCCCTGCGAGAGAGCATCTCCGGCATCCTCGCCACTCAAGTCCACGACGGAAAAAAGGCGTTCACCAAGGCGTACTTCCACACCGGCGCCCAACTCCTCGAGGAGGTAACCACCGCCAACTTCACCAACACCCAGGTCTACGGCATCGAAGGCCCCGCCTGGTCCCTCCTGGCCGCGACCGAACGCCACACGGGCGAGTCCCTGGGGGAGTCCCCGCTCTACGAGTCGGCCTTGACTGCGGCGCGCATGGCGGAGCCCTATCCGGAGCTGCTGTCGGCGAGCTCCCACTTGCTGGCGGTTGGCAACCGGCCGGGATGACCGGTTCGGCAGAAGCCTGACACGGACACGAGACCGACCTGCGCGAACGATCCGTCAACCATCTGCTCGGATCGAACTGTCAAGCATCACCCGGGATCGGACAAACCCCAGGAGACCGACTGAGTTACAACTTTCTCTACTGGTTCAAGGCGGCTCGCTCCGCTCACCGCGCGCGGCCCAGCCCCCGGCCGGGCCTGCGCTCCTGTCTACGCCCCGCTCCAGCCCGGCCGGCGCCCGTGCCGCGCGCACAGCAATCGTCTGCCTGATGCCAGAGAAGTGGGTACGTCGCGGCTGGGGCGGTCGGCTCCGCAGATTTACGGAGCCACTTTGGCGCGAGCCTCGCAGATCATGGGCAGATCATAGCCCCAGGCTTGTGGTGGACAATGTCTTGTTGGCTATTAATGCATCGATCCTTCCCGGTAAATCATTGGGATCTGCCAAACGCCTGCGTGGTCCCTCATCAAGCCGTTGGTCGGCCACGTCCCTAAGAAGCTGTTGTCTTTCCGGACTTGAGGACTGCGTTTCCGCTGGTCAGGCGTAGGGTCGGCGATCCCGTGGGAGTTGTGGCCTGTCGTGTTGTCGCTGCCCGGGAGGTCGTGGATGCCGTCGGTGGTTGGGCTGTTGGAACAGCGTGAGCTGGGTGCTCGCCGTCGTGTTGACGAGCTGCGGGAGGAAGCCGACCGTGTCCAGGCCGAGTTGGCCGTGGCCGAGCGGGAATGGAGGGAGTGGGCCATCGCCTGCTCGCGGGTCGGCGAGGTGCTGGCCCCCGTGGACGAGAGCGGGCAGGACCCCGCCCGGGCCGAGGGGACCGCGCCAGCCGCCGGGGAGCAGACCGGAAAGACGCCGCAGGTGCCGGAGGCAGCGAAGAGGAAGTCGCAGGTTCCGATGTGGCGTGAGGGGCTGGCCTGGTCGGTGCTGTCGGTGGACTATCAGCGCATCCTCACCGCGCTCGCGGACCGGGACCGGCTCCGTCAAGGTCCGCTGACCTGCCAGGAGTTGGCCGTGTTGTTCGGTCTTGACGTGGTGCCGGCCAAGGTGGAGGCGCTGCGGTCGAAGGCGAAGCGACTGGTCGCGCGGGGCTGGCTGGCCGAGGGGCAGCCGGGACGGTTCACGCTCGCTGCGGGTGTGGCCGGGCGAGGCGGCGGGTCATGAGCAGGGTCATCGACCAGTAGATCATCGCTTCGGCGCTGGTGGTGCGGCGTTCGTAGTCGCGTGCCAGGCGGCGGGTGCGCATCAGGTGGGCGAAGAGGCGCTCGACGATCCACCGTTTGGGCAGGACCACGAAGCCGCGCATGTCGTCGCTGCGTCTGACGATCGCGAGGACCAGGGCGAGCACGGTGAGGCAGCGCTCGACGAGGCTGCCGGTGTAGCCGCCGTCGGCCCAGACCAGCTCCAGCCGGTGGTGGGCGTCGGCGACCTGCCGCAGCAGGACCTGGGCGGCGGCGCGGTCGCCGGTGTCCGCGGCGGTGACCATCACGCCCAGCAGCAGGCCGAGCGTGTCGACCACGACGTGCCGCTTGCGCCCGTTGACCAGCTTTCCGCCGTCGAAGCCGCGGCTGTCCGCACCGACGACGGCGTCCGCCTTGACGGACTGCGAGTCGATCACGCCAGCCGTCGGCTCCGTGTCGCGCCCGTCCCTTTCGCGGATCCTTGCGCGCAGCCGGTCGTGGAACTCCTTGACCAGCCAGTGGTCGCGCCAGCGGCGGAAGAACGCGTAGACCCGGTCCCACGGCGGGAAGTCGGCGGGCATGGCCCGCCACTTGATGCCGTTGTCGACCAGGTAGCGGATCGCGTCGAGTATTGCCCGGTGGCAGTACGCCTCCGGCTGTCCGCCCCGGCCGCGCAGCCAGCCCGGCACGGGCAGCAGCGGCCGGGCCACGGTCCACTCCGCGTCCGTCATGTCCGAGGGATACCGCCGAACACGTTCCGGGTGATCGGCTGCGTTTCCGAACCGGTGGGCGACACAATCACACGTCGGTGCAGCCGAGTTGAACTCCACCGGCGTGTGCACGTACAACTGCGGCAACAGGGTCTCCTGGATCTCGGTTGGCTTCGCAACCCCGAGCTACCAAGAGGCCCTGCCTTCATGCCCGCAGCCGGCGCCAACCACCCGATCGAGACTCCCGTTCGACGCACACCCCTCAAGATCGGAACGACAACAGCTACTAAGTTGTTCCGCCACAGAGCTGCCCGGCAACCGTCCGTAGAGAAGACAGCTTCCCAAGCTGAGGGCTCCGGCCGTCGTCACGGGCCGCCCATGGCCGCTTGCTCTGGTCGACGACACGCCCCGATAGCGTGCTTGAGGCCGGTGGGGTGCAGCGAGGCACACGCGCGCCTAATCGGTCGACGCCCCCGCCATCGTGGCTGACTGTCGTCGGCTGAGGTCCATGCCACTGCCGTGCCAGATGCAGGGGTCCGCCACGTCAACGGGGGTCTACTTCGGTCGCGTTACCGGCCGCCTCACTAGGTATCGAAGCCCCAGGTCACCGGCCCGACGTCCCCGGCCCGACGTCCCCGTCTCTCTCTTAAAGTGGTCCTCCAGCGGGGCCAAGTGACTCCCCGGCAGTACCCAAGGAACGAGCCAACACCTAACGGTCGATCACCGGCGCGCTGGCTGCGCCCACGAAGCATCCGCGTCGTGGATCGTGGCGTGGCATCCTTGCCGCTTGGGGCTGCGGACCGGCCCCACCCCCTGGCAGTAGCCAAGCCACCTGAACAGGACTACAGGCATGGACAAGACCAGCCTCCTCGCCTCCGCTCAACGCCAGATGAACCGGGCCATGAGCGCCTGGTGCACGAGCGACAACGACATGGCTGTACTCCATGGAGGCATTGGCACCGAACACCTCCTCAAAGCACTCCTCGCCGCCCGCCACCCATCCCTTCTCGTCGACGGCCGCGACTTCAATAGTCTCCTCCACGCCACCGGTCAGAGCACCTATGCAGCCTCTCCCGAAACCAAGGTCAAGACCATCGGAGCCCTTGACGCCTTCAAGCGCGCCGCTGCTCTCATCACCATGCCGGTCAAGGAACGAGACCTCGACCCGCTCCTGACGGCCCGAAACGGTGTGGCGCACCTCGGCGCTCACGACGACGCCGTCACCCATGACGCCCTAGCCATCGCTGTCACCGTGGCGGACGCTGTCCTGGCAGATCTCCAGGAAAACATCCCAACCTTCTGGGGACCGTGGACAGGCACAAGGCTGGACCTCGAACAGATGCAGCGAGAAGCCCAGAGTGCGGCAGAGCAGGCACCCGAAGGAGTGGGCATCGAGGCTGTCGATGAGCGGCAGCTGGGGAACTGGGAAGACGGTCTCCTGGAACCCGTGGCCGAGGACTTCCGCAGCGAAAGCTTTCAAGTAGCCAAGATAGCGGTGGCCGTGAAGGTTAGGTGCGCCAAGAAGCTGTATCGGGTCCTCTACTACGGGAAGACACCGGAAGAAATCGCGAAGGCCGACATGGTGGAACCAGAGGCCGACAGGAGCGAGTACGGCGAGTGCCTCTACCTGTCGGTGAAATGCCCTGTATGCGGAGCAGACGGCGATGTCGCGGCATCCCTTGGAAACCAGCCTAAGCGTCCAAAGAAGGGGAGACGTTCCCGTCGGGAAGGAGACTTCCCCGACTACTTCGACTGCGACACCTGCGGCCTCGAACTCGACAACCGCTACGAACTCGAAGTCCTCGGTATGGCCGCGCCGTCCCGGAACGGATGGTTCGGCTACTAGCCTCAAGATCGAGGCTAGTAGGTGGTGATGGGGGCCAAATCGGAGGGGGATAACACCAGTTGAACGCCGAGCGATTCACAGACCTGGCTGCGCAGATGATGCGATCCGCCCTCGACTCCTGGCGTGGCGGGAACCGTCTCTTCGCAGTCCTGCATGCTGGCATGGGCTCCGAGTTCTGCCTGAAGGCGGTCCTGTGCCACCACGACCCGCTGTTGATCTCAGCTCATGGGGACCGGGCGCTGCGCTTCCACACACTTGGCTTCGCGGGAGAGAGAGGAGTCAAGCCGCTGGAGCAAGCCCGAACGATCGGCATGGCCGAGGCATTCAAGGATGCGGAGGTCGTGATGCAGGGCCGCATGCCCGTCACGCTCGATGTGTTCACGCCGGTGATGGAAGCCCGCAACGGCATCGCTCACCTGGCCCACCACAACCCGGCCACCGCTGAGCATGTAGTGTCAACGGCCCTCCAGGTAGCTGAGGCCGTTCGTAAGGAACTCGACACGCCCGCTCCTGACTTCTGGAGGGGTTACGCCCGTGCCTTCCATGATCTCAGCAAGGTCGCAGCCATGCCGGCCATCCCGAAGATCGGCATGGAGCAAGCTGCGGAAGACTTGGCACAAGCCGAGGCCAAGGAGGCTGCACGTGCCGCTATGGACGCCGCCAAGAGCACTGCAGCCACAACGGCCGACGCGATCTCCAGGATTCCCCTGTGGGGTGACGCCCTCGGCAGGGACAAGGCTGCGCGACACGCCTTGAGCGTCGCGCACTGCGCCGTCGTCTCGGCCGCTTTGCACACCACCAGCATGCGGGCTCAGCGTGCCGCCGCGGACCTGCTCAAGTCGTACGGCTACCTGTCCATGGACCGAGACAGCGAGGTGTCACCGACCGATGCGGTAGCGGTGAAGACCCTGGTGGCCCGGAATGTGGAAGGAGCCTTCCGAGGCGCTCTCTCGTCAGAGCTGGAGTTCACTCTGTCGGAGCCGTCGAGTGACGTGGTGTGGCGTCCGCGGCCGTACGAGGCTGCTGGATACGGTACCTACCTGTGGCGGTGGGAGCCCTGCCCGGCCTGTCCGGCGTGGGGAGATATGTACGGCTACCTGGAGCACGACGTCTGCGTTGTCGAAGAATGCAACGCTGGCGTCTACTGCGGGGAACACGACGAGTGGGAGCCCACCACCGCCCACGCACAGGCGTTCGCGTGCCCCGTGTGTTGCCTTGTGCTTGATACCGAAGGGGAGTTGGAGGCGGCGTATATGGAGCTCGCAACCAACTTCGAGGGCTGAGCCATAGAACAGAGCTGGCCAGCATTGGTCTCCGCGCTGCCCTTTGGATGTCGCGTTAGCCCGGCTGATCACCTGGACGCCGCAGCTATGCACCACTACCGCACCAGAATGAGCGGGGAGCAGCGGGGAACCACGGTGAAATGAACAGATCTCCGGAAGGAGCACGGCCGACGTTCGCCCAGGTCAGCGGCCGAACCAGTCCAAATGCTCGCAGCTTCCCAAGCTGATGTTCAAGACGTCCGCCCGCAGTCGCAACTGGTGCTAACTGTCAACGGGGCCTGGGCGATTAGTCCACGACTAACTGATCATTTCAGAATGAGATCTTGGTCTGATGTCTCGGCTGAGACGGTGCTCAGTAGCGGGATGGAACGGGTTGCGCTGCCCGCGCGTTGGCTCGATGGGGCTTTGAGGAGGGAACCTTGTCGAGTTTGAGCTTCCCGTCGGCACGGGCGGTCGGGCGCGGGGCGGCCTGGTACCGCGGGGACTGTCACGTCCACTCCGTCCACTCGGACGGGGAACTGACCCCCGAAGAGCTGGCCGTTCGGGCAGGCGCGGCCAGGCTCGACTTCATCGCGACGACGGAGCACAACTCAGCCGCGGCCCCAGGTGTCTGGGGGCATCTGGCTGCCGATGACTTCTTGATCCTTCTCGGTGAAGAGGTGACCACGAAGACCGGGCACTGGCTCGCGCTCGGGCTCAATCCCGGCGAGCTCGTCGACTGGAACCACCAGGTCAGGGACGGACTGGTGGACAAGTGCCTGGACCAGGTCCATCGAGCAGGGGGCCTGTGTGTTGCCGCGCATCCTCATGCGCCGTATCCGTCGGGCGACTTCATGTTTCCCTTCCTCGGCTTCGACGTGGTGGAGGTGTGGAACGGACCGTGGACCTCGGACCGGCCCTGGAACGCTGACAACGAGGCGGCCCTGGCCGAGTGGGGGCGGAGCCTCGCGGCGGACCTCCACACGGGCTCGTGGCGGCCGGCGATGGGCAACAGCGACACCCATTTGGAAGGGCAGATCGGGATCCCTCACACCGTGGTCTTCGCCGAGGAACTGAGCACGGACGCGGTCCTGGCCGGGATCCGTGCCGGCCGCAGCTGGATCGCGGAGTCGGCGGATGTGGATGTGTCGTTCAGCGCTCATGCCGATGGTCGCGTTGCCGGGGTGGGAGAGCGGCTGCGGCTCACGACTCATGGTGCGCAGGTGGAGGTGCACGCGGCAGTACGAGGTGTGCCGGCGGGGACCGTCAGCTTCCACACCGATCGAGGGAAGGTCCACCGGGCATCCCTTCCCGGTGATGAGGCGGGCTCGGTGCAGTGGGATACGACGGCGGAGCAGTCGGCGTTCGTCCGCGTAGAGATCCGCCATCCCAACGGGCACGTCGCCGCACTCACCAATCCGATCATCCTCGGCTGACCGTTCGTTTCAGGTCCAGTACATCCCGGAGTTGGCCCTCCGGCTGCGTGCTGTAGATGTACGCCACGGCCAACGGCCCACGGCTCCCGTTACCGCAGCACCCCCCATCACGGCTGAGCATCACGCGCCACTCGACGGCAGACTGCGAGGCCAGCGCAGTCTCGTCGATGTCCGTGGACTCGTAATCCCTGGCGAGGGCGTCGCGCCCCCATCTCGGCCGGGTGGGACGAACAAGGGAAACTCGGGGGCGACTTCGACGAGGAGGTCCATTAGGAGTTCTGGACCCCTCGTCCGGTCAGGATGACAGGGGGGGCCAGCTGCCTAGCCTTATGGATTCTGGAGCGGCAGCCCGTGTTCCAAGACGTTCAGCGCCCGGTCCATCAAGTCGCTCAGGTTCTCCTTGAAACCACCCTGCGCCCAGTACAGGGTGATCTCCGACAGGCCGCCGATCAGGGACATCGCGTAGACGCGAACCTCCAGGTCGGCGGGGTCGCGGCCGGTGCGGTCCGCGACGATGCGGCAGAGGAGGTAGCCGGTGACGGACATGCTCTCGATCATTCGGGAGCGGACCGCCGGGACCTCCATCATCAGGCGGCTGCGTAGGCGGGTCGCCTCCGGCTCCTGGTCCAGGCCGAAGCTGATGGCCTTCTTCATCACGAACCGCAGGGAGTCCATCCAGGGCTCGTCCGTCGGGCGGGCGCGCAGCTCCTCCTCGATCAGGGGATCGAACTCGTCCGTGAGGACGATGTCCTCCTTCGTGGGGAAGTAGCGGAAGACCGTGGACTGCGACACCTCGGCGCGCTCGGCGATCTGCTCGATCGTCGTGGCGTCGTACCCCTGGTTCTCGATCAGTTCGTACGTCGCGGCACGGATCGCCATCCGGGTCTTGATCTTCTTCCGCTCGCGGAGGCCCAGCTGGGGGCGGTCGGCGAGGGGAGAGGTGCGTGCGGCCGTCATGTGCTCATTGTCGGCCATCGGGCCGGTCGGTAGCCAAGTCGGTAGCCATGTCGGAGGTCACCTCGCCAGCCATCTCGACAGCCGTCTCGGCGACCATCTCGCCAGCCGTCTCGGCGGTCGTGCCAGGCGTCGGGGTCGGGGCGGGAGACGTCGAGGGTGTCGCGGGCTTCGGCTCCGCCCCCGTGTGTGTCGGGGTGTTCGGCAGCAACGCCCCCGCCAGCAGTGCCGCCGCCAGTGCCGCCACCCCGCTCACCAGCAGGACCACGCCCATGCCATGGACGTACGCGCTGTTCGCCGAGGTCAGGAGTTGCGTCGAGCCCGTCCTCTCGGCGATCAGGTGGGCCGCCACCACCGAGTCGCCGGCCGTGTCCGCCAGGTCGGAGGGCAGGCCGGTGGTATTGAGGCGGTCGCGGAACGTGCTCGCCAACAGGCTGCCCAGCAGGGCGATGCCGATCGCGCCGCCGACCTGGCGCAGGGTCATCAGGAGTCCGGAGCCGCTGCCCGCGCGGTCGGAGGGTAGGGCGGCCAGGGCGCCGTCCATCGCTGGGACGACCGCGAAGCCGAAGCCGAGGCCGGCGATGGTCAGCCACAGGGCCGTGTAGCCGTAGGTCGAGTCGACCGTCGTACGGCTGCCCAGGATCGCCGCGAAGGCCAGGACCACCAGGCCGGCGGTCACCGTCGCCCGGGAGCCGAACCGGGCGTTCACCGGCTGGGCCGCCCTAGCGGCCACCGACAGGCCGGCCATCAGCGGCAGCAGCCGTACGCCCGTGCCCAGGGCGTCCGTGCCCAGGACCGCCTGGAGATACGGCGGGAGGACGAACATCAGGCCGGACAGGACGAACATCACCAGCGTCGCCGCGACCGTGTTGAGGAGGAAGCCTCGGTGGGAGAGCAGTGTCATGTCGAGCATGGGGCGGGTGGCTCGGCGTTCGCGTAGGACCAGGGCTGTGAGGAGTACGGCCGCTGCGGCGAACAGGGTGAGGACGAGGGCGTCGGTCCAGCCTCGGGTCGGGGCCTCGATGATCGCGTAGATGAGCGCGCCCAGGCCCGTCGCCGTGAGCGCGGTGGAGGTCACGTCCACCTTGGGGGAGGCCGGGTCGCGGGTCTCAGGGAGGAGGAAAACGCAGGCCGCGATGCCGATGGCGACCATCGGGACGTTGATCAGGAAGACCGAGCCCCACCAGAAGTGGTTGAGGAGCCAGCCGCCGATGATCGGGCCCAGCGGCATGCCGAGCGCGGAGCCGGCCGAGATGATGCCGACGGCCTTGGTGCGCTCGTGGGGCGGGAAGAGCGAGGGCAGTACGGAGAGGGCCAGGGGCATGACCAGGGCCGCGCCGACTCCCATCAGGGCGCGGGCCGCGACGATCCAGTTGACGTCCCCGGCCAGCGCGCCGACGAGCGATCCGGCGAGGAAGACGCCGAGCCCGGCGATCAGCATCCGGCGCCGTCCGAAGCGGTCGCCGAGGAGGCCGGCCGGGAGCATCAGCGCGGCGAACACGACGATGTACGCGTCCGCCATCCACTGCTGTTCGCCGGTGCTCGCGCCGAGCTGCTCCGCCATCGTCGGCAGCGCCACGTTGAGGATCGTCATGTCGAAGCCGAGGACGAGCATGCTCGCGACCAGGGCGCCCAGGGCCCACCAGCGGCGGGGGTCGAGGGGTGGTGGGGTGTCTGTGCCCGTGCCCGTGTCTGTTCCAGTGACAGTAGCCATGAAATGAGAGTAGCTCTCAAAAGATGGAGGCTGTCAACTAGTGCGGGTGTGCGGGTACGCGAAAGACGGCCGCGACTCGGGAGTCGCGGCCGTCCGGAGAGTGGAGGTCAGTGGTTATCCGTGCTGGTACGCCACCATCGAGATGCCGATGTAGTGGGCGATGAAGGCCGCCAGGGTGAGGGAGTGGAACACCTCGTGGAAGCCGAAGTAGCGCGGTGACGGGTTGGGGCGCTTGAGCCCGTAGATCACGCCGCCCGCGCTGTAGAGGAGCCCGCCGACGATGACCAGCACCAGGACGGCGATGCCGCCCGCCCGCATGAAGTCCGGCAGGAAGAAGACGGCCGCCCAGCCCATCGCGATGTAGCAGGGGGTGTAGAGCCAGCGCGGGGCGCCGACCCAGAACACGCGGAAGGCGATGCCGGCCAGGGCCGCGCCCCAGATGCCCCACAGGAGCCACTGCCCCTGGCTCGCCGGGAGCAGCAGCATCGTCAGCGGGGTGTAGGTGCCCGCGATGATCAGGAAGATGTTCGCGTGGTCGAGTCTGCGCAGGACGCCGTCCATGCGCGGGCTCCAGGTGCCCCGGTGGTAGAGCGCGCTCACGCCGAACAGCAGGCAGGCGGTCAGGGTGAAGATGCCGCAGGCGATGCGAGCCCGGCTCGAACTGGCGAGCGCGGTGAGTACCAGGCCGGAGATGAGTACGGCCGGAAACATGCCGAGGTGGAGCCAGCCTCGCAGCTTGGGCTTGATCTCATCGGAATGTGGCAGCGAGAGCGCCATGGGGCCCCGGCCGGCGGCCGGCGAGTCCATTGGCGCGTCGGGGGCGGACGCAGTCATGACGGCCATCGTACCTACGTAACCGTAAGTTACGCGTCAGTCCGGCGGCGGGAGGGGGGTGGAAGTGGCCAGCCTCTCATGTGTGTTGGGTCTCGGGTACGGCTGGTGAATGCGTGGTGACGCGGAGAAAACTCTAGAGGGGGTAAAGGGTGAGTGGCGATGGTCACGTCGCTCAGGTGTGAGGCCCTCTGGACAGATGGGCGCTCCGGTCGGATGATCAAATGAGTGCAGTCGGCACCGGATGAGCGCCATTGATCATCACCGTGAAGCATCCGGGTCGTGGCCCCCAAGGGGCAGTCAACAAAAAACCCTCATTCAAGGAGCAATCGTGGCGCGCGATATCGCGGCTCCCGTTCTCTCTGGCACCTTCCTCTCCGACACCGTCCCGACCAATCACAAGCAACTGGTCTCGTGGGTCAACGAGATCGCAGAACTGACGCAACCGGACAACGTGGTCTGGTGTGACGGATCCGAGACCGAGTACGAGCGACTGTGCGAAGAGCTCGTCCAAAAGGGCACCTTCAGGAAACTGGACGCGATCAAACGCCCCAACTCCTACTACGCGGCCTCCGACCCGACCGATGTCGCCCGGGTCGAGGACCGCACCTTCATCTGCTCCGAGAAGGAGGAGGACGCGGGCCCGACCAACCACTGGAAGGACCCCGCCGAGATGCGGGACATCTTCGCGGGGGACAAGGGCGTCTTCCGCGGCTCGATGAAGGGCCGGACGATGTACGTCGTCCCGTTCTGCATGGGCCCGCTCGGCTCGGACCTCTCGGCGATAGGCGTGGAGATCACCGACTCCGCGTACGTCGCCGCGTCCATGCGCACGATGACGCGCATGGGGCAGCCGGTCCTCGACGAACTCGGCAGTGACGGTTTCTTCGTGCGTGCTGTGCACACGCTCGGGGCGCCGCTGGCCGAGGGCGAGGCCGACGTGCCGTGGCCGTGCAACTCCACGAAGTACATCTCGCACTTCCCGGAGAGCCGCGAGATCTGGTCGTACGGCTCCGGGTACGGCGGCAACGCGCTGCTCGGCAAGAAGTGCTACGCCCTGCGTATCGCCTCGGTGATGGCGCGGGACGAGGGCTGGCTCGCCGAGCACATGCTCATCCTGAAGCTGACCCCGCCGCGCGGCGAGTCCAAGTACGTCGCCGCGGCCTTCCCGTCGGCCTGCGGCAAGACGAACCTCGCGATGCTGGAGCCGACGGTCAGTGGCTGGACCGTCGAGACGATCGGCGACGACATCGCGTGGATGCGCTTCGGGGAGGACGGCCGGCTCTACGCCATCAACCCCGAGGCCGGTTTCTTCGGCGTCGCGCCCGGCACCGGTGAGCACACCAACGCCAACGCGATGAAGACCCTGTGGGGCAACTCGGTCTTCACCAACGTGGCGTTGACCGACGACGGCGACATCTGGTGGGAGGGCATGACGGAGGAGACTCCGGCCCATCTGACGGACTGGAAGGGCAACGACTGGACGCCGGAGTCCGGTGTTCCGGCTGCCCATCCCAACGCCCGTTTCACCACCCCCGCCGCGCAGTGCCCGATCATCGCGCCCGAGTGGGAGGACCCCAAGGGCGTGCCGATCTCGGCGATCCTGTTCGGCGGGCGGCGCGCCACCGCCGTACCCCTGGTCACGGAGTCCTTCGACTGGAACCACGGTGTCTTCCTGGGCGCGAACGTGGCCTCCGAGAAGACGGCCGCCGCCGAGGGCAAGGTCGGTGAGCTGCGCCGCGACCCGTTCGCCATGCTGCCGTTCTGCGGCTACAACATGGGCGACTACATGGCGCACTGGATCGACGTGGCGAAGGACAAGGACCAGTCCAAGCTGCCGAAGATCTACTACGTCAACTGGTTCCGCAAGAACGACGAGGGCAAGTTCGTGTGGCCCGGCTTCGGTGAGAACAGCCGTGTCCTGAAGTGGATCGTGGACCGGCTGGACGGCAGGGCCGAGGGCGTCGCCACGCCGATCGGTGTGCTGCCGGCCAAGGGCGCGCTCGACACGGACGGTCTCGAACTCTCCGAGTCCGACCTCGACTTCCTGCTCACGGTGGACAAGGACGTGTGGCGCGAGGAGGCGGCACTGGTTCCTGAGCACCTCAACACCTTCGGGGAGCACACCCCGAAGGAACTGTGGGACGAGTACCGGGCGCTGGTGCAGCGTCTGGGCTGAGGCCCACACCCCCTGAATCTCCGCGGCCGGTCGGACTTGCCCTGACCTGCGATGTCGTCACGGCCGGCCGCGGGGCTGCCTTTTCTGGACCTTTCCCCGACATTTCCCGGGCCTTTCGCCGACCTTCCACGACCCGTTTTTTCGTCTGTGCGTGCTATTGGTCACCCGTGGTGATGGTTTTCCGGCGGCCAGAGGGCGCAATACGGGCCTCGGGCGAGCGGCATGCGGCGTGTCCGGCGGAAAGCTGCCGACATGCTCACATCTCTCCCCTCACTCACAGCACTCACCTCCCGTCTGAGACCTCCGAGACCTCCGAGAACTCTGAAAGCTCCGACGCCTCTGAGAGTTCTGAGATCTCTGAGACCTCGGGCCGCCCGCACCGGCCTCGTGGCGGCCATCGGCCTCGCGCTCGTCCTGACCCTTCCGGGCACCGCGATCGCGGCTCCGGGCGACCTGGATCCCACCTTCAGCGGCGACGGCAAGGTGCTCACCGGCTTCGCCGACGACGACCAGGCCCGTGACGTGGCGGTGCAGCCCGACGGAAAGATCGTCTCGGTCGGCGCCTCCGCCGACTACTCGGTGCTGGAGAGCCGCTTCGCGCTGACCCGCCACAACCCCGACGGAACCCTGGACCCCGGCTTCGGCGGCCAGGGCGGCGACGCGGCCGGCACGGTGACGACCCCCATCAACAACATGGGCCCCAGCCTCCAGTGGAGCGCGGCCAACGCGGTGGCGCTGCAGTCCGACGGCAAGATCGTCGTGGTGGGCATGAGCTGGCGCGAGTACGAGGACTGCTGCTGGTTCGTGGTGGCCCGCTACAACGCCGACGGCAGCATCGACAGCAGCTTCGGCAACGACGGCAGGGTCTTCGCCGACATCGCCGGCCCGACCGAGGCCACTGACGTGGCGATCGACTCCAACAACAGGATCGTCGCCGCCGGCTACACGGGCGGCGAGATGGCGGTGCTCCGCCTGACCAGCGACGGCATCCCGGACACCACGTTCGGCGGCGACGGCACAGTCACCGCCAACCCGGCTGGGCCGGTCCCGCAGGAGGGCGGCGACGGCCGTGCGCTGGCACTGCAGCCCGACGGGAAGATCGTCGTCGGGGGCCAGGTCGGTTCGACCCGTTTCGACTTCGCGCTGATGCGCTTCAACTCCAACGGCAGCGTGGACACGAGCTTCGACGGCGACGGCATCGTCCGCACCGACTTCGGCGGCTACGAGGCCGTGGAGTCCCTGGCCGTCCAGCCGGACGGCAAGATCGTCGCGGCCGGCTCCAGCGACGACCGGGCCGCGCTCGCCCGCTACAACTCCAACGGCAGCCTGGACACGAGCTTCGACGGTGACGGCCAGGTCATCACGCCCGCCGCCGGCGCCGCCGACGTGGCGCTCCAGCCGGACGGGCGGATCGTCGCCGCGGGCGGCAGCGACGGCAACTTCACGGTCCTGCGGTACACCACCGGCGGCAGCCTCGACAGCGGCTTCGGCACCGGCGGTCGGGCGACCGCGGACTTCGGCGGTGCCGACACGGCGTACGGCGTGAAGCTCGACTCCGTGGGCAGGATCGTCGCCGCCGGCGCGGGCGGACCGAACACCGACTTCGCGCTGGCCCGCTTCCAGGGCGGCGGCAGCACGCCTCCGCCCCCGCCGGCCCCGGACCTGTCGGTCACGAAGAGCGGCCCCGGCACGGTGACCATCGGTGACCGTGCCACCTACACGATGACGGTGACCAACACCACGGCCGCCGCGACGGCGACCGGCGTCACCCTCACCGACACGCTCAGTGGCCCCGCCGCCTCGGTCGTCTCCGCCACCACCACCCAGGGCAGCTGCACGACCAGCGCCACCGGCGCCACCTGCAACGTCGGAACCCTCGCCGGCAACTCCGGCGCCACGGTGACGGTCGTCGTGGAACCCCGCGCCACCGGCACCCTCAGGAACACCGTCACGGCCGCCGCGACCCAGAGCGACCCCGCCCCGGGCAACAACACGGCCACGGCGACCACCACCGTGAACAACGCCCGTGGCTGCACGATCATCGGCACCAGCGCCACCGAGACCCTCACCGGGACGAGCGGCAACGACGTGATCTGCGGTCTCGGCGGCAACGACACCATCCGGGCCGCGAACGGCAACGACACCGCCCACGGCAACTACGGCGACGACAACATCGACGGCGGCTCGGGCGACGACACCCTGAACGGTGGCCCGGGCAACGACACCCTGACCGGGTACATCGGCAACGACCGGCTCATCACCGCCGACGGCGTGAGCGGCAACGACACCGCCAACGGCGGCGCCGGCTTCGACACCTGCACCACCGACCCGGGCGACACCCGCATCAGCTGCCCCTGATCAACAGGGCGGCAGGCACGGCAGACACCGCAGCGGGTAAGCGGATACGGCGACACGCTGTACGTCAGTCGCCGAGCCCGCCGCTCTTGGGCCCCCGGCCCTCCAAGTAGCGGGTGTGCGACTCCTGGCGGCGGGCCTCGATCTCCCTGAGGCCCGCCGCCAGAGTCTCCGCCTCTTGCCTGAGCAGCCCGAGCTGTCGCTCAAGATGCCGTTCCGGCGGTTCCTGGCCCGGCGCCAGCCGCGTCCACCACCGCGCGCGTACGAAGCTGTCGACGGCCTCGGGCAGGTCCTGGCGCACGATCCGCGACAGCGCGTGCACCCCTTCCGGGTCCTGGGCCAGCGCCTCCGACACCCACCCGGGTTCCAGCAACGCGCCGACGAGCCCGGTCAGTTCGGTCACCTGCCCGGCCGCCACGGGCGCCAGCTCGACCTGCGTCAGATACTCGTCGAGCCGCCCGAAGTCCCCCCGCAACTCGTCGAGCTGGGCGGAGAGTTGCGCCGACGGGTCCGGGAAGTCCGGCAGTGGCTGCCGCTCCGGCGGGGCGATCAGCGCGCCCGCGCCGTACAGTCCCGCGACGACGACCGGCCAGTAAGGGCCGGCCACACCCGTGAAGGTCAGCACCAGGCCCACCAGCCCGCACGCGCTGCCGGCGATGTTCTTACGGGACTCCAGGAACCCCAGGATGCCTCTGGGCCCGGACTGTCCCGCCTGTCTACTGGTAGCCACGGATCTCCTTGAACGCGCCATCGAGCGAGCCCTTCTGGGCGTCGAAGAGACGGCCGCCGGTCAATTCGGCGATGTGTGACAGTTCGGCGCGGTCGGAGTCACCGAAGAGGATGGGGAACACGGGTATCTCCCGCTGCTGGGCGGTGAGTTGTCGGTAGAAGCCGTCGAACTCCGCAGCCTTCGCGCCCGCCGTGTTCTCGCCGTCCGTCATCAGCACGATCGACGTGAACGTGTCGCGGTCGGCGCGCAGTTGCTCGTACGCCTTCTCCAGTGAGGTGTAGATCGCGGTGTTGCCGTCCGCCGTCAGCGCGTCCGTGTCCCGGCGGATCGCGTCGAGTCCGCTGCTCGGATCGGTGGGGCTCACGACATGGGTCCGCACACTCTTCACGTCCGACCCGAACGACATCAGGGTGACCTCCTCGCGGTGCCGGAAGTCGCCGGTCAGGCCGCGCAGCGCCGCCTTGAGGCCGGCCAGCCGGTCGCCCTCCATCGAGCCCGAGGTGTCGAGGACGTACACGGTCCGGGAGGGGCGGCGCAGCTTGTTCTCGTACGCGTCGAGCAGGCCGTCGGCGACGGACCGGCTGCCGGGGAAGGGGAGTTCACGGCGGCGTGCGGTGTCCAGGCCGGCCGCCGACGGCACGGAGGCGACGACGGGACGGCGGTGCGTGACGTCGGTGATCCGGCGCTGTGTCGCCGGGGTGCGCAGGGCCTCCGTCAGCCGGCGGACGGTCTCCCGGGTCGCGGCGTCGGTCGACGCGAGCGAGGTGATCGGGTAGTCGGCGGTGACGACCCCGTCGCGGGGCCGGATCACCGTGAGACCGGGGATGCCCTTGAGGACGGACTCGTAGTTGAGCAGGGCGTCGACGGTGCCGCGCCGGTCGTAGGCGGCGGCGAGCCAGCCCGACGAACTCGACGTCAGCTTCTGCCCCTTGAAGAACTCCTTCAACCGAGGAGACGCCTTCTGCACATCCGCGTCGGTCAGCGCGGACTGCGCCCCGGAGAGCCCCGAGGCGACCGAGATCAGCGTGGAGAAACCGGAGTTGGAACGCGCGGGGTCGGTCATGCCGTACGTCAGCTTCCCGTCCCGTACCGCCACCTCCACCTGGGACCAGGTGACCTGGTCGGGCTGCCAGCCCAACTCCTTTACGGTGGCGGCCTTGACGCCGATGGCGACCGGGCTCGACATGATCGGCGTCTCGGACACGACCTTCTTCGCCGCGTCGGGACGTAGCCGCAGATAGTCGTTGGAGGACAGCCACAGGGCGTCGTACCGGCCGTCCGTCTTCCCCGCCGCCAGCATGTCGATCGCGTCGAGGGTGCCCATGTAGGTGGGCCGGACCTTGATGCCGGTGTCCTTCTCGACCCGGTCGAGGACGGGCTTCATGTCGGAGAGCTCGCTGGACGCGAGGACGCGAAGGGTGCCGGGCTTGGGGGAGCCGTTGTCGAACAGTGGCTTGGGGTCCTGCTGTGTGGTGCAGGCGGTCAGCAGGGCGAGCGCCAGGAAAGCCGTGGCCGTGAGCCGGTGTCTCCTGCTCATATCTGGCCTCCGTCGAGTGCGCTGCGCGACTGGCTGCGGTCCAAGTAGGCGCTCGCGTGCTGGAGTTCGGCGGTCAGCGATTCCACGGTCGCCGCCATCGCCTCCGTCGCCTGGACCTTGTAGGTGTCGATGGTGTCGAGGGTGCGGTAGATCTGCTGGAAGGCGTTGCGCAGGGTCTCCGCGCCGACGGCCGGGTCGGCGGCGATGCGCTGGATCTCGCCGCTCTGCGTGGCGAGCATCTCGGCGTTGCCCCGGATGAGGTCCTCGGTCGTCCCGCGCAGCGCGTTGACCTGCTCGATGACCTTCTTCTGGTTGTCGAGGGCGGAGGCCAGCATCACGGAGATACGCAGCGCGGACACGGTGGTGGTGGCCGCGCGGTCGACGCCCTTGATCAGTTCGTCGTTGTTGCGGCGTACGACGTCCATGGCGAGGTAGCCCTGTGCGCACACCGCGAGCTGGGTCAGCAGGTCCTGGTGCTTCTGCCGGACCGGGAAGAGCACGTCGGCCCGCAGGTTGTCGGCGCCCGCCGGATCGACTGTGTCGACGCCGCCGATGTGCTGCTCGACGGCCGCGTCCAGGGCTTCCGTCAGGACGACGTACTCCTGGAGCTTGCCCATCGTCTCCCAGAGACGGACGCGTTCGGTCTGCAACGCCGCGCTGTCCCTGCGCAGTTCGTCCTGTCCGCCGCGCAGCGAGCCCACGATCTTGTTCAGGGTCGCCTGCGAGGAGGCGTACTTGGCGACGTGGTCGCGCAGCTTGTTGCCGCCGGGCAGTCTGGACAGGAACTTCCGTCCCTTGCCGGTGGGCAGGTCACGCGGGTCCAAGTCCTCTACGACACGCCTCAGTTCGACGAGCGAGCCCGCCACCTGCGACTGTGCGTCCCCACCCTTGCTCGGCAGGCTGCGCACGGCCCGTTCCAGCATGCGGTTGGACTGCGCGGCGGCGGTCCGCATCTCGCCGGCGCCGAGGCCGGTGATCTCCCCGACCCGGCCCGCGAACTCGGGCGAGCGGGCGTCGAGGGCGGCGAGCTGTCCGACGTACTCGGCGGCCTTGCGGGCCATGTCCGTACGGACGTCGTCGCCGACGGGGACGAGCCCGCCGGCCTTCTCGCGCGGCACGGCGGCGACGGGCTCGGGCGGGGTGAGCGTGAAGATGTCGTCGCCGCTCTGGCTGGCGCTCTGGCTGGCACTCTGACCGCTGATCTGGCTCGTGCTCTGGTCCGGCTTCTGGAAATTCACGTGTGATCCCCCCTGCTGCTGGTCACGACTGTCCTCGGGCCCGGCGCGCCATCTCGTGCAGCACCTGGGAGGTGGGCACGGGCGCCTGCCGGACGCCGGTCAGTCTCTGGTTGAGGTAGGCGGCGTGGGCCGCGGTGGAGGCGACGAACTCGGCGGCGTCGCCCTGCGGCCGGAACCCGTGCCGGACGGCGAGCTTGCGCAACACCGGGTCGTTGCTGAGGAGTTCACCGAGCGCGCGGCCCTCTTCGGTCAGCGGTACGACGGTGTGGTCGCTGTTGGCGGTGGTGTCCGGGTAGAGCACGGTGAGGTCGTCGGCGCTCTGCTGATCGCCGAGCAACGCGGCCACCTGCGACTCGTACACGAGGACGAGCGGGTTTCCGGCGCCGCTCACGAAGTCCCTGAACGCCGCGTCGGAGCTGGGCTGTTGGGCGCCCTGGACGCTGACCAGCTTGTGCATCAGGGGCGCCGTACGGGCGATGTCGGCGTCGCTCGCCACCACCCGGCCGCCGTTCGCGACGTAGCTCGTGGCCGCGAGGTAGAGGGCGCCGGAGCTGGAACTCTCCGGGTCGGTGGAGGCGATGTAGAGGGTGCCGGTCAACTCCCCGTATTTGTCGGCTCCCCTGAGCTGCTGCCAGGTGCGGTCGGCCTCGGCCGCGTGGAGATAGGCGGCCATCTTGAGGGTGCCGCGATGCTGCCCCTTGTCGAGCGTCGCGAGTCCGTTGGCCGCGAGCACCTCGGCGGCGTTCTCGTGGGCCACGACGACGAGTGGCGAGTAGAAGGGGCGCGGCAGGGGCTGCCGTGCCTTGTACTTGGCGGCCAGTTCGTCGGCGGGCGCCTGGCTGGACGGGAAGGCGAAGTCGTAGCCCTTGAGGTCGAGCCCTTCCATCGCCCATGACCCGGAGGTCTCCGTCCGCACGGTGTAGCCCTTGGCGGCAAGGGCCTTCACCACGTCGGGATCGGCGAAGAACTCGGCCTTCTCCGACCCGATCACTCCACGCACGGTCTTCGTTGCCGTGCTCTGGTCCCCGTTGTCCCGGCCCGCCACGACGGCTGCCACCACGCCGCCGATCAGCAGGACCGCGAGGACAATCCCTGCGATTCGTCTCACAGCGGGAGCGTGCTCCCGGAATCCAACGTTCCCCGGCCAAAAGAATGAACAGAGGGTGAAGCGCCGGTCCCGGTACGCAACGGATTCCAGCCACGGCGTCCTGAGGGGCGGCAGCCCCCCTCAGGGGCGCGGGGAACTGCGCGACAAGCCACGATGCACCTGCGGCCGCACACAATCGCAAGCCCCCACAGCGCACCGCACCACACCCACCCACACCTCACAACCCGGCGTCACAAGAACCCCTGCTAAAGCGAACGCAGTGCTGTGGCACCCGGTCCGCGCGTCGCTGCGGGAGCACGCGGACCGGGGCCGTCGGGGGAGCCCGCAGGAGGAGGCGGGGCTCAGTGGGACGCGAGGGCGTGGGGCTCGATCACCTCGGCGTGGGCGTCCATGCGCTCGGCGGCGAGAATCGCGGCGGCCGTGTCGGCACGGGAGGCCGCGACGACCAGCGCGCGTCCGGCGAGCGCGTGGGCGCGCTGGTGCAGGACGGTGAGGTCGGGGGCGGCGGCCGCGGGGGCGGACGCGCGGACCGGCGTACGGCCACGGTGCAGCCTGCTCACCTCGCCGGCCAGGCGCTCCGCGGCGGTGTCCAGGTCGGCGGAGGGCGCGAGGGCGCGCAGCTCGTCGGTGGCGGTGAGGAGTGCGGCGAGGTGAACGGCCAGCTGGATGTCCAGCTCCTCCTCGCGCGACCTGTGGGGGAAGTCCGAGGCGGTGTCGGCCAGCGCGGTGCGGGTGCTGTGGACCGAGGGCGTGCGGATCGGTTCGTACATGGGAGATGGCCTCCTGTGCGCTGACAGGAAGCCATCCTAGCTTGGATTTAGTCTAAAGTTGAGCCCGGTCACGGAATGTGGCTCCCGGTGGGTTCAAGGCTGGCTGTAGCCCTCCAGGAAGGTGCCGATACGGGTCACCGCGTCGCGCAGGTCACCGACCGTGGGCAGCGTCACGACACGGAAGTGGTCCTGCTCGGGCCAGTTGAAGCCCGTACCGTGCACGACCATGATCTTCTCGCGGCGGAGCAGGTCCAGGACCATGCGCCGGTCGTCCTTGATCTTGAAGACGTTCGGGTCGAGACGCGGGAAGAGATAGAGCGCGCCCTTCGGCTTCACACAGCTGACGCCGGGGATCTGCGTGAGCAGCTCGTACGCGACGTCCATCTGTTCCTTGAGCCGCCCGCCCGGCAGCACCAGGTCGTTGATGGTCTGGCGCCCGCTGAGCGCGGCGACGACTCCGTGCTGTCCCGGCATGTTGGCGCACAGGCGCATGTTCGCCAGGATCGTCAGGCCCTCGATGTACGAGTCGGCGTGCGCGCGGGGCCCGGAGATCGACATCCAGCCGACCCGGTAGCCGGCGACGCGGTACGCCTTCGACATGCCGTTGAAGGTGAGCGTGAGGAGGTCGGGGGCGATCTTCGCGGTCGAGGTGTGCGTCGTGCCGTCGTACAGGATCTTGTCGTAGATCTCGTCAGAGCAGACGAGGAGGTTGTGGCGGCGGGCGATGTCCGTCAGTCCCCGGATCATGGCGTCGTCGTACACCGCGCCCGTCGGGTTGTTCGGGTTGATGATGACGATCGCCTTGGTGCGGTCGGTGACCTTGCGTTCGATGTCCGTGAGGTCCGGCATCCAGTCGGCCTGCTCGTCGCAGCGGTAGTGGACCGCCGTACCGCCGGAGAGGGAGACCGCGGCCGTCCACAGGGGGTAGTCGGGGGCGGGGACGAGCACCTCGTCGCCGTCGTCGAGCAGGGCCTGCATCGCCATCACGATCAGCTCGGAGACGCCGTTGCCGATGAAGACGTGCTCGACGTCCGTCTCGATGCCGAGGGTCTGGTTGTGCATGACGACCGCCCGGCGAGCCGCCAGGAGCCCCTTCGCGTCGCCGTAGCCGTGGGCCGACGACACGTTCCGGAGGATGTCCTCGAGGATCTCGGGCGGAGCCTCGAAGCCGAAGGCGGCCGGGTTGCCGGTGTTCAGCTTGAGGATGCGGTGCCCTGCCGCCTCCAGCCGCATCGCCTCTTCGAGAACCGGGCCCCGGATCTCGTAACAGACGTTGGCGAGCTTGGTCGACTGGATCAGCTGCATGTCCGCGAGCTTACGGCCGGGTAACGCGGTCCGCGTCGTGTTTTCCACCACTTGAGACGGGGAAAAACAGGACACCGGTCATGAGAACCATCGGGTGTGTGGCCGTCGGGGGGCGGGGATGGAACAGCTCCGGGCATTGCGGCCACAGCTGATCGGAAGAGTCTTCCGTCCGACCGAGCCTCTCGGCTACCGCTGGGTGATGCGCCGACTGCGTACGTTGCCGCCGGCGCGTCGGCGGGTGGTCCGCCGACGGATCCGCCTCCTGTACTGGCCGCTGACGGCCAAGGCCAAGATCCGGCTGCTCGGCCTCGCCTGCTCGCTCACGCTGCTGATACTGGTCGGGGCGGGCGGAGTGCTGGGAGCGCCGGCCGACACGGACACACGATGGGCCCTGGACTACCTGTTCTCCGACGACGCCCAGCTGAGCGGCGTGAGTCTGTCGCTGCTCCAGGACCCGGCCGGGATCATCGTGCTGGCCGTCGTGTTCGTCACGCCCGTCTTCTGCGTCCAGCAGGTGCAGGCCATCGGCGACTTCGTGCAGATGAACGTGCGCAACGGAGGGGCGGAGAGACTGACCAAAGGCCAGGTCCGCCGGCTCAACCTGCTGGCCGACCGGACCAACTGGTGGCTGATGCTGCTCGGCCGCCGGGACCTCTCGGCGGCCCTCATGGCCGCCATGGCGACCGCCACCTACTTCCTGTACGGCCTCGTCAACACCCATGGCCTCCTGGAGACCTGGAACCCGACCGAACTTCCCGACTCCGTCTGGCGCTCCAAGGTCTACGACGGTTGGTGGGCCAACCAGCACACCCACCCCGAACTGGCCGTGGGTCTGTGCGCGGCAGGCACGTACGCCTTCTACTTCCTGGCCAAGCAACTCGTCATGGGCGTCGTCTTCACGGTCTATCTGTACCGCTCCGAGGCGATCGGCTTCGGAGTGACCCCGAACATGAAGTTCGACAGCGACGGCTTCCGGGGACTACGCCCCCTGCGGCAGTTCATGCTGTGGACCTACGGCTCGGCGGTGGCCCACCTGATCGGTTTGCTGGTCCTCTTCATGGTCTGGCTGTCGGCGGCGTCGTGGATGGTGTTCGTCGTGATGGTGGTGATGGTGGTGGACACGCTGGTGATCGTCTACCCGTCCTCGATCGGCTACCACTCCGCCCTGGTCGTCAAGCAGGACCACGTCAAGTTGCTCTACCGGACTCTTCCCGAGGGCGAGCGCGACGCGGCGATAGCGCAGGTCTGGGCGGTTTCCGTACTCCCGGTCACGACCCGTAAGGTCAAGACCGGGATCGCCCTCTATCTGCTGGTGCCTGGGTTACCTGCGCTGATTCCCATACTGTTCCAGTGGTTCTGAGGCCATGGGCCGGGCCTGGTCGCGTACCCGCTTTCGGTCCCCTTGTCAGGCCCGTTGTCAGTCCCGTGTGGTTCGCTGCCCGGATGACTCAGGACAGGGAGACCGTCGTCTTCGACTCCGCCGAGGCCTTCGAGGCATGGCTCGGCGAGAACCACGCGGCCTCGGCCGGTATCTGGCTGAAGTTGCGTAAGAAGGGCCCCGGAATCGTGGCCCTGGACTACGCCCAGGCGCTCGACGTGGCGCTCTGTTACGGGTGGATCGACGGTCAGAAGGCCGGGCTCGACGACGAGTGGTGGGTGCAGCGGTTCACGCCGCGCAGGGCGCGCAGCAGGTGGTCGAAGGTCAACCGGGACAAGGTGGCCGCGTTGATCGAGCAGGGCCGGATGCGTCCGCCGGGGCTGGCGGAGATCGACCGTGCCAAGGCGGACGGCCGCTGGGAGGCGGCGTACGACAGCCCGAGGACCGCCACGGTGCCGGACGACCTCGCGGCGGCCCTGGCTGCCGACCCGGCCGCGGCGGCGTTCTTCGAGACCCTGGACCGGCAGAACCGCTACTCGATCCTCCACCGTGTCCAGGAAGCGAAGCGGGCCGAGACCCGGGCGCGTCGGATCGAGAAGTTCGTGGCGATGCTGGTGAAGGGGGAGAAGCTGCACCCGTAGGCGAGGAGGGTCGGTCTCCTTCTCCCAGCCAGGCCTGTCGGCGACGTTTCCGGGCTTGGGTCGCCGGGGAGGTGCTTGCGCACGGCCGGTGATCCGGGCCTCGCGGAAGAGCTGTGCGGTATGCCGCGAAGCTGCCCAGTCCGCGACGGCCCGAGGACGCAGAGCGGACGTTCCGGTGGCTCGGCCATGGCCCGTGGGAAGCGGGAAGCGGGAAGCGGTCATGCGGCTCCGGGCCGGCGAATCGTGCGTGTTCGCCACGTCCTCGGGAGGCACACGGGTGGAGTGGTTCGCCCGGCATGTTCCCGGCGGTAACTGTCCCCAGCTGTCTCCGCAAACCCTTTCGTCCCTAGAATGCGCGCTCATGTCATGGCAGAACGGGACACACGGCGCGGACAACGGGACGTACGGCGCGAATGCCGCGGCCGATGCGGCTGATGCGGTCGGGCCGGCCGAGGGGGTCGACGGGTACGGCGGTCACGCTGCACGCCCGGATTCCGCCGGTTCCCCGCAGTCGCAGACCGTGTACCACCCGCAGGTCGACCCCCGCCCCGCCCCGTCGTACGACGCGTACGCGGACCCGGCTGCCGCCCATGGCTGGCAGAACGCGTACGACGCGACGGCCGAGCTGCCGGCGATGACAGCCGTCGGTGCGGGTGCGCAGGGGGAGGCGGCGCGTGGGCACCGCCGGAAGAAGAGCGCGTCGAGCAGGCGCGGGATGGTGGTCGGTGCTGTCGCCGGGGCGGTGGGTGTGGTGACGGTGGCCCTGATCGTGGGCGTCACCTGCGCGCCGCGGTCGCGGCGGGAGCCGTGGTCACGGTGCTGTCCGTCTCCGTGGCGCTCCTGCTGGCCGTGCGGCTCACCGAGGCCCGTGCCCAGCTCGCGCACGACCGCAGCGATGCTGTCACGGCGGCCCCGGCCACCGTGTCGGAGTCCCTGGTGCCGGTCATCTACACCTGCCGGCTGGAGCAGCGTGACGGCCGCTGGTACGCGGGCCTGAGCCGGACCACGCACATCCTCCTGTCCAACACGCAGGTGGGGCTCGAAGTGGCCGAGGCGCAGTGCCTGCTGCACCGGGCGGGCACCGCGCCAGGGGACATCGACGGCGTCTTCGGCCCGAAGACACGGCGAGCGGTCGAGCGCATGCAGAAGCAGAACGGGCTGATCGTGAACGGAGTCGTCGACCCGCCCACCTGGCAGGCCCTGCGGTCGGCGGATGCGAAGTGACCGCGGAACACACGCGGCTGGCCGCGGCGCTGCGGGAGCTGCGGGCCGGTGCGGGGCTGAGCATGGCGGCGCTGGCGGAGCGGACGGCGTACAGCAAGTCCTCGTGGGAGCGTTACCTCAACGGCAAGAGCCTGCCTCCTCGCCAGGCCGTACAGGAACTGTGCCGGCTCGCGAACGAACCGGACGGGCGGCTGCTGGCCCTGTGGGAGATCGCCGAGTCGTACTGGAGCGGACGCGCGGTGGCCCCGGCGCCCGACCCTCCCGTGGACGAGTCGCCGCGGCCACATCCTCAGGAGGCGCCGCCGCCCGCCGGGACCGGGCAGCGGCGCCTGCGCGGAGGCAGGCTCCTGGTGGTGCTGGCGTCGGCGTACACCGTGATCGTCGGTGGTGCTGCGGCCCTGCTGTTCTTCCTGCTTTCGGACTCGGAGGCTCAGGAGAACGAACCGCTGCCGGCCTCCGTCCCGTTCTCCCTCGCTCCCCAATGCCACGGAGCCGCCTGCGAGGGCCGGGACCCGATGCGCCTGATCTGCGGCATCGGCCCCGACACTCTCGCCTCGTACCGCACTGCCACCGGCGCCCACGTCGAGCTGCGACACAGCAAGAAGTGCGGCGCGAGCTGGGCCCGGACCTGGGGGACCGAGATCGGCGACGGGATCGACGTCACGGCAGGCGGCCCGACCCACAGCGTGCGCATCAGGAACAAGGACGACGCGGCAACCTTCATCTATACGGAGATGACCGAAGTCCGCCCCGGCAGCACCGTCCGGGCCTGCTTCCGTCCCGCGTCGGCCGACGGCGAACGGGAGTGCTTCGAGGCCCGCGTGGGCGGGGCCGTCACCACGACCCGACCGCCCTCACCTCCAGTAGCGTCAGGCCCTCGCGAGCAGCGTCCCATCCCGTCGGCCCGATGACCGCCGAGGAACTGAGGGCGGCGATCGCCCAGCCCGCCGCGCGCTCCCGGCTGACCGTGGAGAGCGCCCTGCTGCGGCCAGTGGGAAGCGGTCATGCGACTCGGGGCCGGCGAACCGTACGCGTTCGTCGCGTCCTCGGGAGACACGCGTGCCGTGTCCGCGCCCATGACCTCTGCGTCTCAGGTAGGCGGAAAGGTCAGTGGCCTGCGGGGGCCTCAGTCGCTACGGGTTACCGGCTCGGGATCGGCGTCGAGCGCATCGAGCACCGCGTCGCCGTTCGCCCTCGCCCACTCGGTCAGCATGTGGATCGGATCGATCAGCGTCGCCCCGAGCGGGGTGAGCTCGTACTCGACGCGGGGCGGCACCTCGGCGTAGGCATGGCGGCGGATGAGTCCGTGCGCCTCGAGCCGCCGGAGTGTCTGGGTGAGCACTTTGCGGGAGATACCGCCGATCAGTTCGATCAACTCGCCATGGCGCACCGGGCCCTTGCTGAGGCCGTAGAGAATGACCGCCGTCCACTTGTCGGAGATGAGCTCGACCGTCAGACGCGCCGGACAGTCGGCGAGAAAGGGACCACCGGGACCGAAACCGCTCATGGCGCCAAAGGTACCCGCGCCGAAGGTACCTGGCGGTTCCTGTCGGATACCTAGCCTGGATCCTCTCCCCCCTTCCAGAGCCAGGAGAGTCATGCGAGTCATCACCCAGCAGTCGCTCGGCGGTCCCGAGGCGCTCACCATCGTGGACGCGCCCGAGCCCCAGCCCTTCCCGGGCGAGGTTCTCGTCCGCGTCAGGGCGATCGGGCTGAACCCGATCGAAGCCCTTCTGCGCGCCGGAGAGTTCCCCCCGCTGCTCGGCCGGCCGCCGTTCGTCCTCGGCTGGGACATCAGCGGCGTGGTCGAGGAGGGGCCGCTGACATGGCGGTTCAGGCCCGGCGACGAGGTGTTCGGGATGCCGATGTTCCCGCGGGCGGCGAGCGCGTACGCCGAGGTCGTGTCGGCGCCGGCGTTGCATCTGGCACGCAAGCCGGCGTCGCTCTCGCACGTCGAGGCGGCGGCGCTGCCGGTGGTCGGGCTGACGGCGTGGCAGGGCCTCGTCGACCTCGCCGGCGTGAGCGAGGGCGACCGCGTCCTGGTCCACGGCGGTGGTGGCGGGGTCGGCCATGTCGCGATCCAGATCGCGAAGGCGCTCGGCGCGCATGTGATCACGACCGCCAGCGGGAGCAAGCGGAAGCTCGTCGAGGGGTTCGGCGCCGACGAGGTGATCGACTACACGGCGGTCGACTTCACCGAAGCGGTCCGCGACATCGATGTCGTGCTCGACACGATCGGCGGCGACACCGTCGAGCGGTCGCTCGAAGTGCTGCGCCCAGGCGGTCACCTGGTGACGGCGGTCGCCGAGGAGGATGTGAAGCTCATCGCCAGGTACGAGGCGGCCGGCATGCGCTTCAGCGGCATCGCGGTCGACCCCGATCCGGTCGGCCTGCGAGGTCTCGTCGACCTCGTCGAACAGGGCAGGCTCCGGGTCCACGTGCAGGAGACGTTCCCGTTCGAACGTGTCGCCGACGCCCACCGGTTGCTCGACGCCGGGCACCTCCAGGGCAAGGTCGTCCTCACCGTCTGATCCCGCCGCGGGCCTCGCGTGAGCGAAGCCCACGTGCGACTCACGAGCGCGAGCTGACTGACCAACAGGGGAGAGGCCGCACCCGTAGGGGGACGGGAGGGTGTGCGGCGGTGCCGGACGGCATCGGGAGGTCCCCTTCGTGAAGGGGACCTCCCGGGCAGTCCTCAGTTCGTTCCCCGCAGGGGGCCGAACCACGAGGGGTCGTCCATCGCGCCCTCGTCCTCGTGCCACTGCGGAGGCGCCGAGACGACGAAGCTCCTCAGGTCACCACCCAGCAGGAACAGACGACCGGGCTTGACCTCCACCCCGTAGTCGAGGCCGACCCTGCCGCATTCCTCGTCGTCGGCCCGGCGGATGACCAGACCGTCGTAGTCGGGACGGAGAAGCATGAGATCGACGTTGGCGAAGTAGATCTCGATCCGGGTGTCCGGCGGCCTGTCCCGGCTGCTGCGGAGGAGCAGCCTGCGATGACCGACGGCGTACTGCCAGACCTTGAAATGCCTGTCCGAGCGGAACATCTCGGAGCCGGTGGAACCCGGCGTCATCTCACCCATTCAGTGCGTCCCAGTCCGGTTCGGGCATCTTGTCCCGCGGCACTACCTTGCCCTCCTTGTCGTAGAACGTGAGCTTGCTCCATTTGAAGTTCCCGAGCTGTATCTGGAGGCCGATCTGGCCCATTTCCCACTGAGTGGCGGCCCAGTTGCCGGAGCGCCAGGCCTTGTAGGCGAGGGCGAACTGCTCAACGGGTGTTTCTCCGTCGAAGCCCTTCAGACTGACCGCGACCGCGCCGTTCTTGCGCAGGACGTTCGACACCTCGGTCATCCAGAGGGCGACCGGCTTCCCGTTGACCCTGCCGACCACTTCCGCGAACGCGTCGCCGTTGAAGGTGTATCCCCCCTGGATCTCCTTGGCCAGCGCTTCCGAGTGCCGGCCGATGCCGAGCACCATCGTTCCGGTCGGGCACCCGTTGGCGTTGTGCACCAGAACCGGTGTCGTTCCGGCCAGCACATAGTAGGTGTGGACGCTGTCGACAGTGAGGTTGTAGGCCGAGTGGAGCTGGTGGAAGTTGTGGACGCGGAGCACGGTGACGGTCGCACCACTGCTGGTACGCAGTGTCTGTCCGGCCCGCAGGTCCCCTCCGTCGATCCAGCGTCCGGCGCTGGGTGACCAGAAGGGGTGGTGCTGCGTGGCGGTGATCCGCCCGTGCCCGACGTCGATCGTGATGTCGGCGAAGTCGGTGTCGTCCGGTGTGTAGATGGTCCGGGAGACGGTGTGGGTCTCGGTGCGGCCGCTTTCAGGATCGGTGGCGAGAACCTCGTCGCCGACCCTGACGTCCTTGATCGCCTTGGTCGTGCCGTCGGCCATCAGTACGCGTGTGCTGCCGGGGAAGCTGTCGCCGCACGACTTCCGCACCCTGTTGAGAGCCTCGAGCGCCTTGGCGCCGATCCCGGCGATGGCTTCGTCGGACAGGTGGAGCGCGCGAAGGGCCTTCCACGCGTCGGTGAAGCCGATGCCGGTCCTGGCGGCCGCGTCGAGGGCCGTGACGGCGCGTGCGATCGGGGCGAGCAGGCCCTCGACCGGGACGTATGTGGCGAGGCTCCAGGCGCAGGCGGTCTTGTCGCCGTGCCAGCAGTCCAGCAGGTCTTCGGCGAAGACGGAGAACAGGATCGATCCGGCGACGTCACCGAAGAGGTTCTGCCAGCCGGCGCGGACGATGTCCTTGCCGGAGAACTTGTGTGTCCAGCCGTTGATCTTGATGTTCTCCAGCGTCGACCGCTGGAGGAAGATCCATGCCTTCTTCGGGCAACCGTCGGCCGTGGCCTGGGCCTGGTCGTCGGTGCACAGGTAGAAGTCGGCCTCGTAGGTGACGACCAGGTCGTACTTCGCGTCGCAGCCCTGGAAGGCGGCCTCCGGCATGCCGGGGCAGACGCCGATCTGCTTGGAGCTGACGATCTCGACGGTGGACTCGTCCGGGACGGCGAACACGCCGGGGATGCCCGTACCGGCCCCCTCGGAGCGATCCTGGTTGGCCTCCTCCCGTTCGGTCCGGTCGGCCGCGTCCTGGGCTTCCTTGGCGTACTTGTCGGCGTCCTTGGCGGCCTGTTCGGCCTCGGTCGCGGCGGCGTCGGCACGGACGGCGGCGGCGCGGGCGTCCTTGGCGGCCTGTTCGGCCTGGGCCGCGGCGGAGCGGGCGGCCTCGGCGTCGAGTGCGGCCGCGTCGGCGGAGGCGCGGGCGTCCTTGGCGTAGCCCTCGGCGTTGCCGGCCGCCTTGTCGGCGGCCACGGCGTCGGCGGTGGCCTGCCGGTCGTACTCGATGGTGCGGGCCAGTGACGCCTGCGCCGCCGCGGCGGCCTTTGCGGCGTCGGCCGCGTAGCCCAGGGCCTCCTTGGAGTAGGTGCGGGCGTCGGCGGCGTACCTGGCGGCGTTCGCCGCGTGGGTGTACGCCTCCTTGGCGTCGCCCTTCGCCTGGTCGGCGAGGTTCTTCGCCGCGTCGGCCTCGGCGGCGGCGTTCTTGGCGTGCGCGTCGGCGACCGCCTGCTGCTGCTCGGCGATCGTCTTCGACGACTGACCCGTCAGCACCACGAGACCGGCCGCGGAGTCGCTGTCGACGTACGCGGAGCCGAGCTCGATCGCGTCGTTGGCGGGGGCGGCGACCTGCTGGGCCGCCTTGCCCGCGTCCACAGCGGCCTGCGCGGTGACGTGCGCGAACCCGGCGGCCTTCGCCGCGGCGGCCACGGCGTTGCCGGCCTCCTTGTTGGCGCCGTCGGCCTGGGTCCTGGCGTCCTTGGCGTGCTGCTCGGCCTCGTCGGCCAGCTGTACCGCCGTCTTCGCCTCGGCCGCGGCATGCTGCGCAGCCGTGATCGCGTCCGCGGCGGCACTGGTGGCCGTCCTGACAGCCGCGTCCGCCCTCAGCTTGGCCGCCTGCGCGGCATCCGCGTCGGAACGGGCGCGCTTCGCGGCCGCCTCGGCACGTGTCGCCGCGGCGTCCGCGTCGGCCGCGGCCTGTGTGGCGGCGTTCGCCTCCGAACGGGCCCGGCCCGCCGCCGCCTCGGCGTCGTCGGCCGCCTTGTCCGCGTTGTTCGCCGCGGCGCGGGCCGCGTCGGCCGCGTCACCGGCGTCGAGGGACTCGGCGTAGGCGTCCTTCGCGTCGGCCTTCGCGCGGGCTGTGTCCGCCTTCTGTTCGGCGTCCCACGCGTCGTCGCGCAGCTCCTTGGCGTTGTCCCTGGCGGCGACCGCGTCGTCGCGCCTGCTCTGGGCGGTCTTCTCCGAAGCCTCGGCCCTGTCCTTGGCTTCCTTGGCCTTCGTCGCCTCCGATTCGGCGTTCCTGCGGTGCTCGGCGGCCTCGGCCTGCTTGGCGGCCGCCTCCGCCTTCTCCGCCTTGGCCGTCTTCTCCTCGGCCTCCGCCGCCAGCCGCTTGGCGTGCGCGTCGGCGGCCGCCGCCTTCGCGTCGCCCTCGGCCTTCACCGCGACGAGGAGCTTGGCCTCCGCGGTCTCCTTGTCCTTCTTCGCGTTGTCGCGGTGCAGCTTGGCCGCGTCCGCCGCGGCCTTGGCCTGCGCCTCCGCCGCCTCGGCGGCCATCTTGCGGAACTCCGCGTTCGACTGCGCGGCCTGCGCCAACGCGCGCTGCGCGATGGTCGCGCTGTCCGCGGCCGACGCACGCGTCGCGGCCTCCGCCGTCTCACCGGCCTTCACCAGCGCCTGGAGCGCGGCAGCCGCACCCCGGGTCACCTGGTCCTTCTGCAGCCCCACCAGCAGACCACGACCCCGCGGAGCACCATTGGTGTCGGCGATGCCGTAGGCGGCCTGAAGCGCGCTGTCCGACGCGGTCACGGCCTTCTGCGCCGTCGTCAACTGCGTCTTGATCGCGGCGAGTTGCTTCTTCGCCTCCGCCTGCGCGGCGGTGACGGCCGCCTTGGCCTTGTCCACGTCGGCCTTCGCCGGGGCGCTGCCGGTGTGGGTCTTGGCGACGATCCGCACCTTCTGCGCGGTGGAGCCGTTGCACGCCGACAGCACCGCGTCCTTGCTGTTGTCGAACGTCGGCAGATGCAGACACTTGCCGGACGCGGCGTTCACCAGCGTGGTGGCGCTGCGCACGTCGAACTTCCACTGCTGGGCCTTGGCGCTGCCGCAGTCGCGGATCTGGATCTTCGTGCCGTCGGCGTTGCCGCCGTTCAGCACCTCCAGGCACTTGCCCGAGTTCGGGTTCTGCAGGGTGTGGCCGCCGTCGTAGGAGGCCCACACCTGCCACTTCTGGCCGACCCCGCTGTTACAGGTGTTGATCTGTACGGGGGTGCCGTTGGTCTTCGCGGCGCCCGTGACCTCGATGCACTTGCCGGTGGCGCCCGGCACCTGGATCTCCAGCTGGCCGTCGCCGATCCAGTTGAAGCCGCCCTCGGTGTAGTAGTCCTGCCAGCGGGTGGAGTAGTCCGCGATCCATGACTGTCCCAGCAGCTTGCCCAGGGCGAACGCGCCGTCCTGCAGCGCCTTTCCGGCGCTGTTGCCGGCGGTGAGGATCTGGCCGCGCTGTGTGGCCTGCGAGGCGATCTCCTGCTGCCACTCGGCGGACGCCTGCGCCACCTCCTTGCCGAGCACCCGGTCCGGGTCGATCGGACCGTGCCACGCGCACGAGGCGAACCGGGTCTTCAGGTCCTCCACCGCGACGCGGTACTCCGGGGTGTCCGGCGCCGGAGCGGTCCTGGGAAAGCCGCCGGAAGCGAGGAAGACACGGGCGTCGTCGGCGAACACCCGCGGAACGAATATCTCGTTCGGAACGATGGGCCCGGAGTTCTTCTTCCAGAGCTTCCAGGCCTCCTGCTCCTGGCTCGTCCCACCGCTGGTGTACAGCGGGTCACCGATCGCGAGGGCGGCCTTCTTCGTCTGGTCGTCCGCCTGCGGTGACGGGTCGTAGAACGGCGACTGCAGGTCGACCGACTTGAAGTACGACTGGTAGAGCCAGGGAAGCAGCCCCGTCTTGTCGAAGAAGTCCTCCTTCACGGCGGCGCCGGGGTAGTTGGTCAGGCCGCTGACGGCGGTGCTCCACGACTGCCGGGTGTCGGTCGCCTTCTTCACCCAGGCGTCTGAGTCGGCACTGTCCTTCTCCCATGCCAGGGCGAACGCACCGGTGCCGTAGGTGCGGTCCGCCTTCTGGTGCAGTTGGTCCGCCGGCAGCGACAGGGAGGTGCTGGCCAGACCGAACTGATTCGGCCCGCCCCTGCGCAGCCCGTCGGCCATCAGGCACTGGTCGAAGCGCAGTTGCTCGGCGCCCTTGGCGTCGAACCCGTCGTAGGAGTCGACGACCGGGCTGGTACGCGGATCCTGGCCGACGGCCGAAACCGGCTGCACGGCCATGGAGGCGAGAAGGGCCAGGGAGGCGAGCGGGACGACAGAAGTCGTCAGACCGGCCAGCCATCTTGGGCGTCTGCCCTGCTTTCGTACAGGTCTACGCGACACGCGTATCCCTCTCTCTAGGGGGTGGCTGCGGGCGCACTCCTGGGAGGGACACGTCGGGCCCGCGCATGGGGCCTCGCGTGGTGTTGGGCGATCCCCCCGTGGATACGCCGGACACTCCCGGCGAGTGGACTGGTCAGGTCCTGCCGGAAGCGGACGCCACCATAGGCATGCCGGTGATTCCCGCGACAAGGCTTTGTGACGGGGGCAGTCACGCCCGGTAGCCGCCCCGCCTGTGGCCGGAATGGGCTCGAACCTGTGTGCGGCTTGTGAGAGGTGGTCTGCCGGACTGTTGCGGAGTCGGATCCCCGCACACGCTCCGCGACGATGAGATCAACGTCACAATCCGCGTGGAGTCGGCCCGCCGACCCCGGTCGTACGGCCGCCGCGTGGGCGTGATTCCGCCAACTCCCGGCCGGAAACGATTCCTTGCCCCAGTCGCCCCTCCCCCATCACAATGTGCATGACAAAAAGCGAGCGACCGGAAAACCTCCGGTCGCTCCTTCGTACGAGGGGACCCCCACACATGAACAAGCCTCTCCTTGCCGCGCTCGCAGCCCTGGTGATCACCGGGGCCGGAGCGGCACCCGCGTTCGCCGTGCAGGCCGACACGGCCGCGCCCGCCGCGAAGAGCGCCGTCACCAAGGCGGCACCGGCGGCCAAGGCCGCACCGGCCATCCAGGCCGTCAACTTCGCCGGCACCGTCTCGCTCTCCAACTGTTCCGGCTCGCTCATCCGCTTCCCGAACTCCGAGGCCGACGACCCGGCACTGGTCATGTCCAACGGCCACTGCCTGGAGACCGGCTTCCCGGCGGCCGGCGAGGTCATCGTCGACCAGGCGTCCACCCGTACCTTCGGGCTGCTCAACGCCGCGGCGACCCGCGTCGCCACCCTGCGCGCCAGCAAGATCGCGTACGCGACGATGACCGACACCGACGTGTCGATCTACCAGCTCACGACCACCTACGCGGCGATCAAGAGCTCGTACAACATCAACCCGCTCACGCTCAACACCACCCACCCGGTCGCCGGCACCGCGATCACCGTCGTCTCCGGCTACTGGAAGCGGACGTACGCCTGCAACGTCGACGGCTTCGCCTACCGCCTCAAGGAAGGCGAGTGGACCTGGAAGGACTCGGTCCGCTACACCTCCGCCTGCCAGACCATCGGCGGCACCTCGGGCTCGCCGGTCGTCGACAACGCCACGGGGAACGTCGTCGCCGTCAACAACACCGGCAACGAGGACGGTGCGCGCTGCACCGACAACAACCCCTGCGAGGTCGACGCCAACGGCGCGGTGACCGTGCGCGAGGGCATCAACTACGGCCAGGAGACCTACCAGATCCCGGCCTGCTTCGGCCTGGACAACAAGCTGAACCTGAGCGCGAGCGGTTGCACCCTGCCCAAGCCGTAGCGCTCCGCGCGGGGCGGGATCGGTCGTGGCGCGTCTGCGGCGCCGTCGTGGCTTGTCGCGCAGTTCCCCGCGCCCCTTCAGGGGCGCGGGGCCGAGCGGCGGATCGCCCGCCCCGCCAGTACGTCCGTCCTGCGGCCGTCCTCCATCACGAACCGGCCGTTGATCAGTACGTAGGGGATGCCCGTCGGCAGCGTGCGCGGCGACTCGAAGGTGGAGCCGGCCGCTACCGTCGCCGCGTCGAAGAGGACCAGGTCGGCGCGGTAGCCCTCGCGGACCAGGCCCCGGTCGGGGAGTCGTAGCCTCGCCGCCGGGCGGGACGTCAGGTGGGCCACGCACTCCTCCAGGGTGAGGACCTCCAACTCCCGTACGTACCGCCCGAGATACCGCGGGAACGTGCCGTACGCGCGCGGATGCGGCTTGGTGCCCTGGAGGATGCCGTCCGAGCCGCCCGTGTGGACGCGGTGGCGCATGATCGCGCGGACGTTCTCCTCGTGGCCGACGTGCTGGAGGATCGTCGTCCCCAGCCGGTCGGTCAGGAGGAGGTGGCGGGCCGTCGTCCAGGCGGTCTCGTCGCGCGCGGTCGCCGACTCCCGCACCGTACGGCCCACGAAACCGCTCAGCGCCGGGTCCGTCACGCCGGAGATCTCGATCGTCTCCCAGTCGACCGGCACGCCGTGACAGCCGTCCGCGCCGACGACCTCCAGGTGGTGCCGGACCCGTTCGGCGGTCGCGGGGTCCGTCAGGCGTTTCAGGATCGCCTCCGGGCCGCCCTCGCTCGCCCAACTCGGCAGCAGCGCCACGAGAGTTGTCGAGCCGGGAGTGTAGGGATACGTGTCCAGGGTGAGGTCGGCTCCCGCCGCCAGCGCCTTGTCGAGGAGGGCCAGGAGTTCCGGCGCCCGACCCTCGTTCACGCCGAAGTTCATGGTGGCGTGGGCGAGATGGAGCGGACAGTCCGCCTCACGGGCCAGCTCCACCATCTCCGCGTACGCCGTGAGCGCCCCCGCCCCGTACGAGCGGTGATGCGGGCAGTAGTAGCCGCCGTACGACGCCACCACCCGGCACAACTCGGTCAGTTCGGCGTCCTTGGCGTACATGCCGGGCGTGTAGGTCAGGCCCGACGACATGCCGACCGCGCCCTGTTCCAGGCCCTCGGCCACCAACCGCCGCATACGGTCCAGCTCTTGAGGACTCGCCTCGCGGTCCTCCCAGCCGACGGCGAGCATCCGGACCGTGCCCTGGGGGACGAGGTAGGCCGCGTTCACGGCGATGCCCTCGCCGTCGAAGCCGTGGTCCAGACGGTCCAGGTACTCGCCCACGGAACGCCAGTCGAAGTCGATGTCGTCGCCGTGGCCGTTCCACCCGGTGATCGCGCGACGGACCTCGGCGAGGGTGCGGTCGTCGACCGGGGCGTACGACAGCCCGTCCTGGCCCAGGACTTCGAGGGTCACCCCCTGTGCGGCCTTCGCACTGTGGGCGGGGTCGCGGAGCAGGGCCAGGTCGCTGTGGGCGTGCATGTCGATGAAGCCGGGGGAGAGGGTCAGCCCCTCCGCGTCCAACTCCCGCCGGGCCTTGGGGCGTTGGCAGCCCGCAGCTGCCGCCTCCTGAACGATCGACACGATTGTGCCGCCGTCGATCACCACATCGGCGCGGTAGGACGGACCGCCGGAACCGTCCACGACGTCCGCGTCCCGAAAGACGAGCTCTTCCACGTCGGCCTCCTTGGAAGTTGAAAGAGTCAGAAGAACGTGCGGATGTAGTCGACGACCGTGCCGTCCGCCTCCGCGAGCGGGATCAGCTGCCACTTGTCGAACGACGTGCACGGGTGGGAGAGGCCCAGGCCCAGCCAGTCGCCCACCTCCAGATCCGCCTCCGGGGTCGTACGCAGCCAGGCGTGCTGGTCGGAGAGGCCGGTGACCGAGATGCCGGTCGCCGGCCGCTCTCCGGCACCCTCCCTCCGGACCACCTGCGGTACCGGCAGGTCCAGGTCGTACGCCGCGTCCCGCTTCCCCGCGTTCGTGAAGGCCTGCTCGGGGGTGGGACGGGAGACGACCTGCGTCCACAGCCGGAAGGCGGGCTCCAGGGACCCCTCCTCGGGGACCCGGTTGAACGGCGTGACCTCGCGATAGCGGCCGTCGTCGTGCGAGACGTACGCCCCCGAGCGCAGCAACTTGCATACGGGGAGCGACAGTTCGGGGATCTCGACGAACACGTCGGCGACCGCGTCGAACCAGGCGCTGCCGCCCGCGCTCACGATGATCTGCTCAACGGAGGCCCCGGCGAACCGCCCCGCCTTGTCGAAGTCCGCCGCCAGCGCCACCAGCCGCCGCAGCCACGCCCGCACCCGCTCCGGGTCGGCCCCCGGCACCTCGCCCTCGTACCCCACGACCCCGACGAGCCGCAGGGTCGCCGCGGCGGCCACCGCGTCCGCGACCGCCGCGCACTCCGCCTCCGTACGCACGCCGGTCCGGGCACCCTCACCGGCGCCGAGTTCGACGACCACGTCCAGCGGACGGTCGCCCGCCCCCGTGAGGGCCGCGTCCATCAGTTCCACCCCGCGCACGGAGTCGACGTAACAGACGAAGTGGAAGTCCGGGTCGGCGGCCAGCTCCGCCGCGATCCAGCGCAGGGCCGCCGGGTCGACCAACTCGTTGGCCAGGAAGACCCGTTGGACACCGAAGGCGCGGGCGACGCGCACCTGGTGGGGGACCGCGAGGGTGATGCCCCAGGCGCCGTGCTCGAGCTGGCGGCGGAAGAGCTGGGGGGCCATGGAGGTCTTGCCGTGCGGTGCGAAGACGAGACCGTGGCGGGCCGCGTACGTCTCCATCAGCTCCAGGTTGTGGGTGAGGCGCTCGGCGGAGAGGGCGAGTACGGGGGTGGTGAAGCCGCCGGTGAAGAGGTTGCGGCGCTGTGCGGCCAGCTCGCCGACGGTCAGACCGTCCGCGTCCGGCGGGAGCCCCTTGAAGCGGGCGTCGACGCGTTCGTCGGCCAGCCGGGCGAGCGCCCCGGCGCGGTCGGCGCGCACGGTGGCCCCCGTGTTCTGGATGCTCTCGATGTTCCCGACGTCCTCGGTGCCCATGGGGCCTCCCTCATCGCCTCATCCAGCTCGTTGCACTCCTTGCAACGACCATTGCGTGTATCGCTTACCGCTGTCTAACATCTCGCCAACGCGGGGTCAACGGAGCCGCCGCCTCCCCCGCACCACCGAGGAGCTACGACGATCGTGACCATCACGGGACCCTGCAACGCCCCCGACGTCGTGGACGTCGTCGCGCTCGGCGAGTCCATGGTCACCTTCCTTCCCTCCCGGCCGGGCCGCCTCGCCGACGTACCGTCCTTCGAGCGGGCCATCGGCGGCGCCGAGTCCAACGTGGCATGCACCGTCGCCGCCGCCGGACACACCGCCCGCTGGATCAGCCGCGTCGGCGACGACGGCTTCGGCGACCACCTGATCGAGGCGATCGGGTCGTACGGCGTGGACGTGGCGTGCGTACGGCGTGATCCGGAGCGTCCGACGGGCGTGTACTTCCGTACGGCGGGGGACCGGGCGACCGACGCGCACGAGGTGGCGTACTACCGGGCCGGGTCGGCGGCCTCGGTGATGTCGACGGGAAGCGTGGACATGGAGGCGGCCCGCGCGGGGCGTGTGCTGCATCTGTCCGGGATCACGGCCGCCCTGTCCGGCGACTGTCTCGACCTGCTGTGGGAACTGACCGAGGCCCGGCCCGGACGGCCACTCGTCTCCTTCGACGTCAACTTCCGGCCGGGACTGTGGGCCGACACCGACGGCCCCCGCGTACTGCTGGACCTGGCGCGGCGGGCCGACCTCGTCTTCGTCGGGGCCGACGAGGCCCGGGACGCGTGGGGGCTGGTCGGGGCGCGTGCTGTCGCGGAGGCGCTGCCCGAGCCGGAGCTGGTGATCGTCAAGCAGGGCAGGGGCGGGGCCCTCGCCTTCGACAGGAGCCCCGGCGCGCCGGACGGGACCGAGGACGCCGACAGCGTCGCCACCCACGTCCGGGCGCCCCGCGTCGACATCGTCGCGGCGGTGGGCGCCGGCGACGCCTTCGCCGCCGGGTTCCTCTCCGCCACCCTGCGCGCCCTCCCCGTAAGGGACCGCATCCGGCACGGCCACCTCATGGCCGCCGCCGTCCTCACTGCCCCCGGCGACCTCGCCGCGCCGCCCGCCCGGGACCACGCCGACCGGCTGACCGCTCTCGACGAGCGGGCGTGGGAGACACTTCGACTCGGCCCCGGCTGGACGCAAGCCGAGCAGGCCCCGGAGGAGGTACGCACCCCATGAGCCAGACCGTCGACCGCGCGCTGAGCATCCTGCCGTTGCTCGCAGAGGGCCCCGCCGACCTCGGTCAGGTCGCCGACCGGCTCGGCGTCCACAAGTCCACCGCCCTTCGGCTGCTGCGCACCCTGCACGAACACGGACTCGTCTACCGCCAGTCCGACCAGCGCTACCGCCTCGGCGCCCGCCTCTTCGCCCTCGCCCAGGAAGCCGTCGAGAACCTCGACATCCGGGAGATCGCCCACCCCCACCTCGTACGCCTCAACGAGATCTGCGGACACACCGTCCATCTCGCCGTGTACGAGGAGGGCGAGGTCCTCTACATCGACAAGGTCGAGAGCCGTTACCCGGTGCGCATGTACTCGCGGATCGGGAAGCCCGTCGCCATCACCGTCGCCGCCGTCGCCAAGCTGCTCCTCGCCGACCTGCCTCAGGCCGAGCGGCGGACCGTCGCCGACAAGCTCGACTACCCCATGTACACCTCCCGCTCGACCCCCAACGCCCCCGCATTCGTCCGGGAGTTGGAGAAGGTGCGCGACCAGGGCTGGGCCACCGACCTCGGCGGTCACGAGGAGTCCATCAACTGCGTCGCGGCCCCCCTCACCGGTCCCGACGGACGGGTGGTCGCCGCCATGTCCGTCTCCGCCCCCAACGTCGTCGTCACCGCCGACGAACTCCTCACCCTGCTTCCGCTGGTGCGCCGTACGGCGGACGCCATCAGCGGTGAGTACTCCGGCAGAACCCCCACGCCCGCGAAGGACACCGATTCATGACAGACATGAGCAAAACAGCCCTCACCCCCAGGACCCACACCACCCCGCCCGCCAAGTTCTCCCACGGTGTGCGGAAGGGGAACATCCTCCAGGTCGCCGGCCAGGTCGGCTTCCTCCCGGCGGAGGAGGGCAAGCCCCCGACTCCCGCCGGCCCCACGCTGCGCGAACAGACCCTCCAGACGCTCGCCAACGTCAAGGCGATCCTGGAGGAGGGCGGCGCCACCTGGGACGACGCGATGATGATCCGCGTCTATCTGACGGACGTGGACCACTTCGCCGAGATGAACGGCATCTACAACACCTACTTCGAGGACCAGGGCCTCACAGCGCCTCCGGCCGCCCGCACGACGGTCTACGTCGGCCTCCCCGCCGGGCTCCTCATCGAGATCGACGCCCTCGCGGTACTGGCCGACTGAGTCCCACCCCTTCGCGCCCTATAGGGGCCGCAGGCCACCTATAGGGGCGCGGGGAACTGCGCGAGCAACCACACCCAACCCGCACCCAGCCACGAATGCGCTCCCCCCTGCCCAAATTCGCCACAAAACCCATCAGAGGACCCCCACATGCCCGAGACCCCACCCCACACCGGCGGACTACTCCTCCTCATAGACGGCACCGCAGGTCTCCTCACCGTCGCCGCCCTCGGCATAGCCCTGCTGCTCCTCCTCATCATCAAACTCCGCCTCCAACCCTTCGTAGCCCTCCTGACCGTCTCGATAGCCGTCGGCCTAGGGGCCGGCCTGAGCGTCACCGAACTCTTCGGCACCGTCCAGCGCTCCGACGCCGTCTCCGTCATCGAGTCCGGCATGGGCGGCATCCTCGGCCACGTCGCCATCATCATCGGCCTCGGTACGATGCTCGGCGCGATCCTCGAAGTCAGCGGCGGCGCCGAGGTGTTGGCGTCCCGGCTGCTGAACCTGTTCGGCGAGAAGAGAGCGCCCCTGGCAATGGGCCTGACGGGCCTCGTCTTCGGCATCCCCGTCTTCTTCGACGTCGGCATCTTCGTCCTCGCGCCGATCGTGTACGCCGCCGCCAAGCGCTCCGGCAAGTCGATCCTGCTCTACTGTCTGCCCCTCCTGGCCGGTCTCTCCGTCACGCACGCCTTCCTGCCGCCGCACCCCGGCCCGGTCGCCGCCGCCGGGCTTCTGCACGTCGACCTCGGCTGGGTCATCCTCATGGGCGTCGTCTGCGGACTGCCCGCCGTGGCCGCCGCATGGGTGTGGTCGGCGTGGATCGGCAAGCGGATCTTCGTCCCCGTCCCCCAGGACATGCTGGAGGCCGCCGAGGAAGCCAGGCAAACGGTTCTCGACGAGCAGCGCGAGGCGGGAGTCGCCGCCCAGGAGACCCCCGTACCGCTCGGCACGGTCCTCGCCATCATCGGTACGCCGCTGCTGCTGATCCTCGCCGCGACGTTCTCCTCGATCGCCCTCGACCCCTCAACCTTCCGCTCGTTCGTCACCTTCCTCGGCAGCCCGTTCGTCGCCCTCACGATCGCCCTGCTCATGGCGTACTACCTGCTTGGCCTGCGTCGCGGCTGGTCCCGCAAGTCGCTGGAGAGAGTGTCCACCGCGTCCCTCAAGCCGGTCGGCAACATCCTGCTCGTCGTCGGCGCCGGCGGGATCTTCGGCGCGGTCCTCAAGGCCAGCGGGGTCGCGCAGGCACTCTCCGACACGTTCAACGACGTCGGCCTGCCAGTGATCGTCCTCGCCTATCTGATCTCCGTGGTGCTGCGCGTCGCCCAGGGCTCGGCGACGGTCGCGATCGTGACGACGGCGGGCATCGTGGCGCCGCTGCTCAGCGAGGGCGACCACACGCAGGCGTTCACCGCCCTCGTCATCATGGCGATCTCCGCGGGCTCGATCTTCGCCTCGCACGTCAACGACGGCGGCTTCTGGATGGTCGCCAAGTACTTCGGGATCAGCGAACGGGACACACTCAAGACGTGGACCGTGCTGGAGACGGTGCTGTCGCTGGCGGGGTTCGCCGTGGCGGCCGTCCTGAGCCTGTTCGTGTAGATGTGCCGGTGTTCCGGTCCGGCCAATCTCGATCTCACCGGCCCCTGCTGTCCCATGACACAGCAATGTCCGCCATACTTCCGCCTGTGGAGCAGCGCATAGGTTCGAGCAGCCAGCCCCTGGAAACCGCCGCGATCGACCCGGCGGCCATCCCCGGGCTCACTTCACCCGTGCCGGCGGAGCCGGAGGACGGGGTTACGGACTCGGTCCCGGACTCGATCCCGGCGGAGCCGGAGGCGACCTCACCGGAGGAGGAAGCCGCGCCGGAGACAGAGGCTGAGGCGGAAGCGGACGTCCCCGAAGGCCCCGTCTTCGAGGCGTCCGACCGCCGGGCGAAGATCATCGCCGACCACAGAGGCGTACGGCTCTACCTGGACGACCAGGAGTGCGAGTTCCGCTGGGACGAGATCGGGGCCGTCGAGACGGAGACGTCACGCTTCGGCAAGCGGTTCACGGTGACGGTCCACACCCCGGACCGCCGCTGGTACCCGGTCGAGATCGAGGCGAAGGCGAAGTCGCAGCACCAGGAGTGGGAAACGGAGCTGGACAAGGTCCTCGACACCTACTTCGAGGACGCGGACGAGGAAGACGCTGAGGAGAGCGCCCCTTAAGGGGCGCGGGGAACTGCGCGACCAGCCACGACGGACCCGCAGTTCCCCACTACCTGAAGTACCTGAAGAAACAATCTCGCTTCAGACCCCGCTCAGCAGTACTGCGCCTGCTTCCCGATGGACCGGTACATGCAGTCGGAGTTCTCCAACAGCTGCAGAACCGCGTCCCGGTTACGGGCCGTCTCCCGGTCGATCACCTCGTCGGGCGGGTAGAAACCGCCGCCCGAACTGGACGTCGGATACATCTCGAAGGTGTACGAGAAGATCTTCTGGGTGCCCCAGAGATAGTCGTCGATCGAGCCGTCCGTGATGTACAGGTCGCTGGACTGCTCCGGCGTGTAGCCGTTGCTCGCGGCCATCTTCCCGCCGACCGTGGCGAAGGCGTCCCGGTCGTCCTGGGTCATGCCCGTCGTGGTGTTGGCGGTCGTGTACCCGAAGGGCCACAGCACCAGCTCGCTGTACGTGTGGAAGTCGATGCCCGTCTTGATCTGCTGGACGCCGCCGACGACCCGGCTGCGGACGAAGTCGCCGACCACCTTGACCTCGGGCGCGGACTCGGCCGACGCACCTCGGTACGTCTCCGACGAGGTCGAGCCGGAGGAACCGCCGCAGCAGCCCCAGCGGTAGTTCCAGTTGCGGTTGAGGTCCGTGCCGACGTTCGACGAACCGCTGTTGGGCTGGCGGTTCTTGCGCCACGAACGGTACGAACCGGTCGCGATGTCGTACTCGCCGCCGTCCGGGTTGAGGTCCGGGATGATCCAGATCTCACGGGAGTCGATCATGGCCTTGACCCGGGAGTCGGTGGCGTAGGTGGAGGTCAGGTTGCGCAGCAGGTAGAGCGCCATCTCGACGGTGAGGTGCTCACGGGCGTGCTGGTGGTGGGTGAACAGCACCTCGGGCTCGGCCTCGTCGGTGCCGACGTTGTCGCTGAGCTTGATGGCGACGATGTTCCGGCCCGAGTACGAGGTCCCGATGACCCGCTGGCTGGCGATGGAGGGGTTGGCCGCGACGAGGGAGTTGATCTCCGACGTCATCTCCGCGTAGTTGTGATAGCGGGAGTCGGCTGTCGGGAAGTCGAGCAGCCGTACGTCGTCGGCGCTGCTGGAGCGGTTCGGCGCCGAGCCCAACAGGGTGATCTCGTAGCCGCGTTGGGCCAGTTTCCTGGCCTGGTCGGCGCGGCCGGAGACCACGACGTGCTCCTCGTCGGCCTCGTCCACGGTCACGCCCGACGCCATGATGTCGGTGCGGACGTCGGACGTGGAGTTCGCGAAGTTGATCTCGTACTGGCGGATGTCGTCCACCGAGGCCGCCGGGCGCTTGGCGCTGGTCGCGGTGGCGTCGGGGGTGGTGGAGGCGACGCCCAGGGCGAGAGCGAGGGACAGGAACCCGACGGCGGCGGACCGTCTGCCGCCGAGAGCGCCTGAGCCTCGTATACGAAGTCGCATGAAGTCTCCTGATTTCTCCGGGAGTTCCGGGTTCTCCGGAAGTGGGGGGAGTGGAGCGGGGGGTGGTTCTTCCGTGCGACGGACTGGTGCGGGTGTTGCGCCATCGTGCGGCCATGACATGGGCAGGTCAAGACCGCATAAAGAGTGATGGCGTGAACCGGTCGCCCGTACGGGCCGGAAAGAGCTGTGGGGGCCGGAAGGATACGCGTACCGGCGCCCGCCCGTCGCGGCTCTCGCGCAAGTGCACACGTGTGTGTGACCTGCCTGTTTGTCCTGCCGGGGGCTGTTGGAAGGTACTGATCATGGGCGGATCAGCGCCACGGACGGATCGCCGGTCACCGGCCCGACCGCCGGTCGGGACAGCCGGCTTCGTCGACCGCCGCGCCGAACAGACCGAAGCCCGCGCGCTGCTGGCCAGGGCCCGCCTGGTCACGCTGACCGGGCCGGGCGGCGTGGGCAAGACGCGCCTCGCCGCACGCGTCGCGGATCGAGTGTCCCGCGCCTTCCCGGACGGCGTCGGGTTCGTGCACCTGGCCGACGTGACCGACCCGAACCTCGTGGCGGGGGTCGTGGCCGAGGCGCTGGGCTGCTACCCACGATCCCCAAATTCTCCGGGTGTCCAGGGCAACTTGGACGCTCTTTCCGCGTTGGCCGATCAGCTGGGAACGCGTCGGCTCCTGCTGGTCCTCGACAATTGCGAACACCTGCACAGGGCCTGCGCCGAAGCCGTCGGCGCACTTCTGCGACGCACTTCGGGCGTACGGATCCTCGCCACCAGCCGGCACCGTCTGGGCCTGACGGAGGAACACCTGCTGGACGTACGGCCGTTGCCCGTCCCCGACCCGGACGGCGACCTCTCCGCGGCCCACCGCCACCCGGCCCTCGGCCTCTTCGCGGACCGGGCCGCCGCAGTCGTCCCGGGCTTCACCCTCACCCCCGCCAACCGCCCGGCCGTGGCCCACCTGTGCCGCCGCCTCGACGGCCTCCCCCTGGCAATCGAACTCGCGGCGGCCCGCATGACCCACGCGAACGACCTGACCGACCTGAGTGACTTGGGGGCCCTGACCAGTCCGGGTGACCTGGAAGACCTGGATGACTTGGAAGACCTGGCCGCCGACGAACCGCCGGCCCACACCCGCACCGGCACCCACACCCACCCTCGCCACCGCACCCTGCGGGCCACGATCGACTGGAGCCACCAACTGTGCACGCCGGAGGAGCGGTTGGTGTGGGCGCGGGCCTCGGTGCTGGCCGGAGACTTCGACCTGGAGACGGCCGAGGCGGTGTGCGGGGACGGTACCGCCGACGTCCTGGAGGCCGTGACCGGGCTGGTCGCCAAGTCCGTACTGAGCCGGGAACAGGGCCCCGACGGCGGCGTACGGTACCGCCTGCTCGACACCCTCAGGCGGTACGGCCTCGGCCGGCTGAGGCAGCGGCCCGGTGCGGAACGGGCCGCCCGGCTCCGGCACCGCGACTGGACGCAGAGCCGCGCGTCGGCGTACGAGCGTGCCTGGTTCGGCCCGGACCAACCACGCATGGCCGCCCGCCTCCACGCCGACCGGGCCGGTCTTCGTGCGGCCCTGGAATTCGGCCTCGTAACGGGCCCGGGGTCGGACGGCCGCAGGCCCGAGGACGCCCGGGCCGGCCTCCGTCTCGCCGGCACCCTCTGGTTCCACTGGTACGCGTGCGGCGCGTCCGGCGAGGGCCGGTACTGGCTCGACCGCGCCCTCGACGCGAACCCCGGGCCCAGCCGGGAGCGGGCCCGGGCGCTCTGGGTCGCCGGCCTGCTCACCGCGTCGCCGGAGGACCATGCCCGAGGACGGCGCCGGGCCGAGGAGGCGCTCGCCCTCGCCGAGCGACTCGGGGACGCCGCCGAGGCGGCGCACGCCGGGTACGTCGTCGGGGTCGGCCGGCTCATCGGAGGTGAACCCACCGCTGCCCTGCGGCACTTCGAGGACGCCGTGGCGCAGGGACCCGTAACCGGCGGGCATGCGAGCCTCGCCGGGCTCGAACGGGTCCAACTGGCCACCGCGCTGGCTACCTTGGGCGAGGCGGACCGAGCCGTCGCCGTCTGCGAGAACGCCCTGCGCGTGTGCGAGGAGTACGGCGAGCAATGGGTGCGCTCAGGCGTCCTGCGGGCCCTCGCCCTCGCTCACACCGTCCGTGGGGACTGGCGCCGGGCCGAACCGCCCGCCCGCGAGGCGCTGCGCACCGGGCACACCCTGCACGACCTCCTCGGCCTCGCCCCCACCCTGGACCTGCTCGCCCTGATCGAGACCGCCCACCACCACACCCACGAACGCGCCGCCGTCCTCCTCGGCGGCGCCGACCGGGTCCGGTCCACCCCGTACGACTCCGTACGGCAGGACGCCGAGACCCGGGCACGCGAGGGCCTCGGGCGCCGGGCGTACGAGCGGGCATACCACCGGGGGGAGAGCCTCGACCTCGCCGGGATCGTCAAGTACGCGCTGCGGGAGGGGGAGTCGACAGGCCGGAAACATGAACCGCCGCCCGGCACGGGACACTTGACCAGCCTTGCCCCCGGCTCCGGCTCGGGTCACGGCTCCGGCTCCAGCTGCGGTACGAGTCTGACTCGCCGGGAGACCGAGGTCGCCGCGCTCGTCGCCGAGGGTTTGGCCAACCAGCAGATCGCCGACCGCCTGGTGATCGCCCGCCGTACTGCCGAGGGCCACGTGGAACACATCCTCGGCAAACTCAACCTCACCAACCGCACCCAGATCGCGGCCTGGGTGACGACGCACCGCTGACGACCCCTACTGCGGAGGGGCGGGCTTGGAGGTGTGGACTTGGGGATGCGGACTTGGGGGTGCGGGCGCGGAAAACAGGTATTTCTCCCCGCGCGCGGGGGCGTTCGTGGAGGCGATCCTGAAGGCATGCTGCAACTCTCCGGGGGCTCCGGGGGACATGTCCCGGGTCCCGTCCCTCGGTATGGCTCCTACCCCCAACCTCCGCTGGGGGCGGGCCATCTGAGCGTCGAGTACGACCCGCGGCCCACCGCCGCCCGCGAGGCACGGGCGGAGGTGCGCAGGCAGTTGGAGGAGTGGGGCCTGACCGGCCGGGACGAACCCTGGGACGAACTCCGCGACGAAGCTGCCGGCCGGGACGGCCCGGCGGCCCGGGACGACATAGCGGTCGCGGCCCAGGATGTCCTCGGGCCCGGGGACGGCCTCGCGGCCGGGGACGACCTCGTCGACGTGACGGAACTCCTCGTCAGTGAGCTGGTCACCAACGCGGTGCTGCACGCGGCGAGCCGGTTCCGGCTCACCCTGTCCGCGTCGCACGGTGTCCTGCGCTGCGAGGTCACCGACACCGGCCGCGGCACTCCGCAGGTGCTGTGCGCCGGCACCGGGGAGAGCGGCCGGGGAATGTTCCTGGTGGACGCGCTCGCGAGGCGCTGGGGCTGCCACCAGGACGGGCCGGGCAAGACCGTGTGGTTCGAGCTCGGCACCTGCGGGTCCGACGGCTGTGGTCGGCGACAGCCGTAGCGGCCTGCGTGTTCCGGACGCCGGATGCCCCGGCCGTCCACCGTCCGGCTCCGGAACGCCCTCTTGTGCGACCAGCCCCTTTGCGCTTTCTTGACGTACATGGCGGACACCACAGGAAACTCCACAGAAGCAAACGAACCAGGGGCGACAGGGCCCACGACCGACCCGGAAGCCACGTTCGTCTCCGATTCCACAAGCCCCAACTCGGCTCCCCGTAAGTCCAGTTGGAAGTACATCGGGCCCGGCATCGTGGTCGCCGCGACCGGCGTCGGCGCCGGTGACCTGGTCGCGACACTCATCGCGGGCAGCAACTTCGGCTACACCCTCCTGTGGGCCGCCGTACTCGGATGTCTGGTGAAGATCTCCCTCGCCGAGGCGGCCGGCCGCTGGCACCTCTCCACCGGCCGAACCCTCTTCGACGGCTGGGCGAGCCTCGGCCGCTGGACGACGTACTTCTTCGTCGCGTACGTCGTCATCTGGGGCTTCGTCTACGGCGCGGCGGCGATGTCGTCGAGCGCGCTGCCGCTGCAGGCACTGTTCCCGGACGTCATGGACCTCAAGTGGTGGGCGATCCTGTGCGGGTTGTCGGGCCTGGTCTTCGTCTGGTTCAACAAGTACGAGGTCTTCGAGAAGGTCATGACCGTGCTGGTGGGCGTGATGTTCGTCGTCACGGTCTACCTGGCGATCCGGGTCACCCCCAACCTCGGGGACGCCTTCGCCGGCCTGCTGCCCGTCCTCCCCGACGAGAAGGACTCGATCCTCAACACGCTGGGCCTGGTCGGCGGTGTGGGCGGCACCATCACCCTCGCCGCGTACGGCTACTGGGTCAACGCGAAGGGCTGGACCAACACCGGCTGGATGAAGGTGATGCGCCTCGACAACCGTGTCGCGTACGCGACGACGGGCATCTTCGTGGTGTCGATGCTGTTCGTCGGCGCGGAGTTGCTGCACAGCGCGAACGTGGCGATCGCGAGCGGCGACAAGGGCCTGGTCCAGCTGAGCGACATCCTGGCGGACAAGTACGGCTCGGCGACCGCGAAGTTCTTCCTGATCGGCTTCTTCGCCACCTCCTACACATCACTGATCGGCGTCTGGCACGGCGTGAGCCTGATGTTCGCCGACTTCGTGGAACGCTTCCGGGGTACACGCGGCACAGGCGGGACGGGACGCACGACGGGCGAGGAGGTCGCCTCCGGCACCCGGGAACGATCCTGGCCGTTCCGCGCGTACCTGCTGTGGCTGACCTTCCCGCCCATCGTCCTGCTCTTCCAGGGCCAGCCCTTCCGCCTGATCATCCTCTACGGCGTCCTGGGCGCGGCCTTCCTCCCCTTCCTGGCCGGCACACTGCTGGTCCTGCTCAACTCCTCCCGCACGCCCGCCGAATGGCGCAACCGATTGCTGAGCAACGCGATGCTGGTGATCGCGGGTCTGCTCTTCCTGGTGCTGTGCGTGAAGCAGATCTGGGACCAGCCGTGGTCGGAGTTCTTCTGAGCCCGAGTCCCGTCGGCGGAGGCTCAGTTGGGGACGGGCTGCAGCTGCTGCCACTTGGAGTCGGTGGCGATCTTCTTGAGCTGGTCGAGGGTCAGGGCGGGGTTGTCACGGGTCGGGCCGGTGATCTGGCTGGCGGAGTTGAAGGCGCTGACGACCACCCGCAGACCGTCGGGCCAGATGGCGTCGGCGGTCCGCATGACGAGCCCCTTGCCCTTGTCGTCGCCGGCACCCTGACGGACGACGACCTTGACACCGTCCGGCAGGGTCACGGCGCCCGAGCCCTCGCCGAAGAGCTCGTCCTCGACGTCCTTCATGTTGGGCTGCACATTGATCTGGACGAAGCTCTTGCCCTTGCCGTCGTCGACGACGACATAGCCGTAGCCGGACTCCTCAGGACCCTTGCGGAAGACGTGGAGGCCCTGCGGGAGCAGACCGGTGAGCGTCGTCAGGAGGGCGCCCTTCTCCATCTCGGGAGGCGCGCCGGGCGACTCCTGCGGCTGAGAGGCCTCCGGAAGGGCGTTGACGGCCCTGAGCCACGCGGGGTCGGTGACGAAGGTCTTCAACTGGCCGCTCGACAGAGGCGGTTCGGGACGGCTGATGGGCACGTCCTTCTCGGCGGCGGCATTCCACTCGCTCATCGTCAGCTGTCCCCCGTCCGGCGTGACGAGGACCGCCTCCCACAGCTTCGTGTCGACGCGCCGGTCCGCGTACTGGTACCCCTTGAGAATCATGAGCACCGAGCCGCCGGGCAGCGTGCTCCGCGCGCAGTCGTCGTACGGGACGAACGCCGTGTCCGGGCACGTGGTCGCCTGCCGGGCCCGATCGCTCCCGGGCGCGACGCGGCCGAAGCCGAGGGAGAGAGCCCCGGCACCCTTCCCGTCGTCGAACACTGCGTACACGGCCGGCCCCTGCTTCGAGTCCGTGCCCCGCGCGTCCACCTCACTGAGCTTGCCCTCGGGCAGCAACCCCTTGAAGATGTCGAGCAGTTGATCGCCGGAGACGGCGGGCGAGGTGGCGGTGCCAGTGGATGCGCCGGTGGGTGTGCCGGTGGCGTCACCGGGGCCGACGGTCGTTCCGGCGGCCCCCACGGACCGCTGTCCGCTGCCGTCTCCACCCCAGGGCGTGATCAGCGCGCCACCCACCCCCACCAGCGCGATCGCGGCGGCGCCGCTCACGACCGCGGTCCGGCGGCGCGTACGGAGCCGGCGACCCCGGGTCTCACCGCCGGCGACGAGGGCGGCACGATCGGCGTCGAAGGCACCACCGGCGTTGCGCAGTGCGGCGCCGAGCCGGTCCTCGAACTGGTCGTCTCGATGTTCAACGGACATGACGAACCACCACTTCTGCTGTGTACGGGCATTGTGTACCGGGACGGGGGAGGAGAGACGGGGCCTCAGCGGACCGCGTACTCACCGAGTTCCTCACCGAGGAGGACGCGCAGCCGGGCGAGGGCACGGAGGCAACGGGAGCGCACTGCGGCCGAGGTGACGTTCATCGCGCCCGCCGTCTCCTCGATGGAACGGTCCTCCCAATAGCGCAGGACGACCACCGCCCGGTCCTTGGGCGGGAGTTGGGCGAGCGCCTCGACCAGGGTGAGCCGCATGGTCACGTCGGTTCCGTCGGGGGGAACGGCCGACTCGGGCAGCACGTCGGTGGCACGCTCGGTACTGCTGCGCCGCCGCTGATGCGTGAGAAAGGTGCGGGTGAGCACGGTCTGCGCATACCCCGCGGGGTTGTTGGCCCGGGAGACGCGCCCCCAGTTGACGTACAACCGCCCGAGGGTCTCCTGCACCAGGTCCTCGGCGAGGTACGTGTCCCCGGCGGTGAGCAGACACGCGGACCGATACAACTGCCCGGCACGCGCCGCCGCGAACTCCGCGTACTCGTCCGAGCGGACCTTTCTCATACGTTCCCCCTGACCCTGCGGCACGCTGACGTCCGCCGCGCGTGAACTGCTTTCACCTCACTGACGCGGTGGGCGGGGGGAAATGTTGCAGAGCCCAGGGGACAGGATCAGAGGAGGTGGTCAGCCTTGCCGGCCTTGATGTCCCGGATGAGCGTACGGAGCGCCTCCCGGGTGTCGGTGAGGTAGCTGTCCTCGGCCCCGGCTACGGCTATGTAGGCATTGCCGGTGGGGTCGGTGCCGAGGCGGAAGCAGCTCGCTCCCTCGCCGCAGAAGGGCTCTTCCCAGGTGATGTCGGCCATCTGGTGTCTCCTCAAAGGCTGTTGGCGATGTCCCGGATGAAGTCGCGGGAGGCGTCCGCCGAGAGGGCGATGCGCTCCAGCCAGTCCAGGTGGGTACGGTACTTGGCCAACTGCGCCTCCTCGCTCAGGAATTCCGGCCCGTGGGTGCTGTCGACCTGCGCGGTGTCCAGTTGCGGGACGGAACCTTCGAGGTAGTTGACGGTCTGCCCGGCGCCGGGGAACGTGCCGGCGGCGAACGGAATCACCAACAGCCGTACGGCAGGACGCTCGGACACGGTGAGCAGATGCTCCAGCTGGGCGCGCGCGATCTTCGGCCCGCCGAACTGCATGCGCAGCGCGGCCTCATGCACGATTCCGACGTACTCGGGCGGATTCTCGGCTTCGAGGACCTGCTGCCGCTCCACGCGGTACGCGAGCCGCAGGGCGACCTCGTGCGGAGGCAACGGCGGCAGTACGGCCCTGAAGAGTTCGAGGGCGTGGTCGCTGGTCTGGAGCAGGCCGGGAATGTGGGCGATGTGGGCAGTACGCATCCGCGTCGCGTCGAACTCCAACTCGGCGATGTCGAGCAGCCCTGGGGTGAGGGAGCCCCGGTAACGCTCCCACCAGCTTCTCCCGCGAGGCCGGGCCATGCTCACCAGGGCTTCCACGTAAGCCTCGTCCGAGCAGTCGCAGTTGCAGGCGAGGGTGCGCAGCCGGTCCGAACTGATGGTGCGGATGCCCGTCTCGATGTTGGAGACCTTCGCGCGGTCGAGGCCGAGCAGCCCGGCAGCCTGGTCCGCCGTTATCCCGGCGGCCATCCGCATCTTGCGCAGCTCGCTGCCCAGACGTTTCTGGCGTTCGGTGGGTGTCGTCCTCGGTGGCATGCCGTTCCTTCCCCTGCGGGTCGGTAGCAGTCTGCCGTCATCGAGCACCAGTGAGCCACGAATGGGTCAATTTCCTGAATTGCATGGTTCATTAGCCACCCAGGACGCTACTTTAGGTGATGAACCCGCTACTCATGGATGAGGAGCCCTGCCATGCCCACACCCAACTCCCGCTGCCCAGCCACCCCCGCCTTCCCGGCGGACCCCACCCGCCCCACTCCCGAAACCCTCCGCTACAGCCTGACCCTCCCGGCCGCACTCGCGAGCCCGGCGATGGCGAGGGCGGCGACAACGGCGTTCCTACGAGGCCATGGCCTGGCGGACATGCTGGACCCGGCCCTGCAAGCTGTCTCGGAACTCACCGCGACGGCATGCCAGTTCACCGAGTCGATGGACTTCTACCTCGCCCTCCGCTACCGCTCCGGCACCCTCCGGGTGATCGTCTACGACAGCCACCCCCGGCACACCCAACCGAACCTCGCGGCAGCGTGCGACACCCGCCGCCGAGCCTCCCTGCGGGTCCTGGCCTGCGTATGCCGGGCCTGCGAGGGCGACTGGGGCTTCGGCGCGTCCCGCGAACCGGGCGGCGGCACGCGCATGTGGGCGACGCTGCCGCGAGAGACGGCGGCGAAGTACGGGTTGGCGTCGACCGGAGAGTCGGCTCAGCGGTTGACGGCCTGGATCTCCTGAACGACGACGGCCTGCTCGGCCCCGAACTCACCGTCGGGCAGGGCCTGCGGGGCGTTGACGCCCGTACCGGTCCAGTGGATCTTCCAGGTGATGGTGGCCCGGAGCGGGTAGGACCCGTCGCCGGAGGAGCGCAGGTACTTCACACCACAGGGCGGCGTCTGACTCGCCTTCCCGGTGGCGTACGGCTCCCCGATCCGCCCGTTGACGAACGTGCACACACCGGAGGCGGGGTAGACCTGCGCGTCGGCGGTACCGGGCTCGATCTTCAGGGACACCGGCTCGGCGACGGTCGTTGCCGTCATGTTGAGCACGGGTACGGAGGCGGTGACGGAGACCGGTTTGAACTGGGCCGCGTCGAGCCAGGCCCAGGTGGGGAGGTTGACCTTGGTGGGGCCGGCGGGGGCGAGGGTCACCTTGGTGCCGGGGACACGGATCTCGTTGTAGGCGAGTCCGGCGAGGATCTCCGGCGTGATGGTGTTGGGGATGTTGGCGGGCGGGGCGTCGCCGGTGTCGACCCAGAAGTAGTCCTCCGTGCAGGAGTCCCAGCCCGGCGGGTAGGACTTGTTGACGTAGGAGCCCCACCAGTAGCCCTTGCCGGCCTTGTCCTTGTTGAAGTCCTTGGAGTGATCGTCCTCGTTCAGGTACTTCTTGCGCTGGGCGCTGTCCCACTCATTGCCGGTGGACCCCGCCTCCCACACCGGAACCTTGACCTCTTCCAGTTGCGCAGGCGAATACGTCGGGGCGTACCAACAAGCAGGCGGCGTCCAGGACGTAGTAGCGGCAACAGGCCCGGCCGACTGCCCCGACCCGTTCTTGGAACGGTCGAAGACGACGGCTCCGGCGGTGGCGGAGAGGGTGCCGTCGTCGGTGGCATTACCGCTCGGTCCGTTGCCGAACGACCCTGCCCCAGGGGGATCTTGGGCGGCCATGGCGGAAGGGGACACGGCCAGACACGTTGTGCCTGCGATCAGAACAGTCGTGGTGAGACGAAGAAGTGGGGTCATGGCTGGCACCTGTCAACTCCACGAGTGGACTGGATCTTCACAAGTTCCCATACGCCTGCTTTGTTCTTCTGTACCTGAACGCCGTAGGCGACGTAGCTGTCCTTGTTCGGCGGTGTCTTCTTGACCTCGTTGGTCTTGATGACCTTGCTGAAGCCCTGGCTCTCATCCCCGCAGTAAGTCAGCGAAGCGCTGTCCTTGGAACTGACGGTGACCTGGCGATCGAAATAACGCACGGCGCCGGTTACCGTCCATCCGACGTCGGTGAACGCTTTCACCCACTTTTCGGCGGCCACCGCGCCTTCGCCCTCCGTGTAGAACTCCAGGGCGGCGAGTCGAGGGTTCTGGGCGACGATGGCCGCGTCGAGTGCGCGAATCATCTCCGCGTTGTCCTTGAGGACGGCGTCCTTGACGGCGTCGCCGGTCTGCTCTGGTGTGAAGGTGAGCGTGACATCCGACGGCAGGTCGATCTTGGGTCGGTCGGTGGAGGCGGTCGATGCCGAGGCGGACGGCGTCGGCGATGCCGAGGTCCCGCTCCCGGTGTCGGCCCCGGCGATCTTGTCGTTGTCCTTCGATCCGCTGTCGTCGCCACCACAGGCGGTCAACAGCAGGGCCGCAGACGCGACGAGCGCGGCAGCAATGGGCAAAGAGCGGCGCTTCACAGAGACTCCCCGTGAGACAGATGTGCTAGCAAAATCTAGACGCTATCGGTGGGACCGGTGGTTCCGCCAGGCTGCCAAGGTTGCGCTGTGGCAACGGCAAAGTTTGCCCGCCGTACCTGCCTGCGGGCGCAGGCCGCTGCTCGCCCCATCCCCGTTCACTGCCGACGGGCACGAAGCCGCGCAGCCAGCTACTGACAGACGGAACTTCCCCGTTGGGATGTGAGGGTCTCCGTGATCCAAATGTCGCTCTCGTTGGCCCGCAGGCGGCTGCTGTACAGGACATAGCTGTCCTTTGACGGCGCGGTCACATCCGTCTCGCCGGTCTCGAGGCTCTTGTCGTACGCCTTGCTCTGATCCTCGCAGTACACGAGGCCGGCCGTGCCGTCACTGTTGACGTTCACCTTGGCGTCGAAGTACCGCTTGGTGCCAGTGATGCGGCTTTTGTGGTCCACGAACCACCGGATGAACTTCTCACTTCCGGCCGCCGCGTCGCCCTCGGAGTAGTAGAGGTACGCCTTATGCAACGGGTCCTGCTCGGCGATCGCCATGTCCACGGCCTTGATGAACTGCTTGCTGTTGTTGAGGACGGCGTCCTTGTCCTTGTTGCCGGTCTCGGGCCACTCGAAGCTGTACGTCAGATCGGACGGCAGCTCGATCTTGGGCTGGTCGGTGGAAGCAGCCGACGTCGAGGCCGGAGCGGTTGCCGTCGACGATGCTGAGGTCTCGCTCCCGGTGTCGGCCCCGGCGATCTTGTCGTTGTCCTTCGATCCGCTGTCGTCGCCACCACAGGCGGTCAACAGCAGGGACGCGGACGCGACGAGCGCGACAGCAGCGGGCAAAGAGCGGCGCACAGTGGACTCCCCGTGAGGCAGATGTTCTGGCAAAGGCCATACGGTATCGGGGGTCTCGCACAGACATGGTCCGAGGAACTTCTGATCCGCGCAGAGCCCGGTGAGTGGCGGTAGAGGCGTGAGGGCCCAGGACGGATTGAGGACATGGAGTACTGGAAGGTGGACTGGCTGCACGATTTCCAGTCCGAGGCGATCAGGATCTACAACGAGATCGGAGACGACGGATACGAGGTCCGAAAGGTCTACCAGTACCGGGACGGGCGCAGGTTGAGGGCTGACGAACTCCATGAATCCTATGAAATAGGCCTCGGCACGGTCCCGGTCGGTTCCATCGAAGACGTGGTTTCCCAGCCCGAATTCGAGGCGGTCGTCATCACCCGTCAGGCATTTGAGATCGAGTGGCACGGCGCCTCCTGGCCAGACGGCGCCCAAGCGTAGACGGTCGACCTGGCTCGCCTGTACCTCCTTCACCTCGAACTCCCTATCCAGTAAGTTCGCTTATGCGTACGACTGTTGTCGTAGTGGTTCGTGTGACGGGGGTTGCGGGATGGCGGGGTACCGGCCGGCTGACTGGCATGTGCTGGACCTGGACAAGGACCCGACGCCGGGGGATCCGGACCGCGTCCGCCAACTGGCCCGTACGCTGCATGACTTCGCGGACGATGTCGCGGATGCGCTGCGTCTGATCAAGGGGATGGCGTCGGAGAACGAGACGCTGGAGTGGGCGGGCAAGACCGCCGAGGTGTTCCAGGACGAGTTCTCGGACGTACCGAAGAACCTGAAGAAGCTGAAGAAGTCGTACGACCTGTGCGGTGACGCGCTCACTGACTACTGGCCGAAGCTGGAGCGTGCGCAGGCCCTCGCCGACAAGGCGCTGGCCAAGGGCAGGGAGGCGCAGGCGGACCTGTCCTCCGCCAAGTCCCGTCTCTCCTCTGCTGATTCGTGGGTGACGCGGGCGGCGAAGGAGTCGGACAAGTACAAGGACGATCCGACGGGCAGCAAGTCGGCGGAGAAGCCGGACGAGGCGAAGGTCCGGGCGGCCACGCGTGACGCCCAGCATGCCAAGTCGGCGCAGAGCAGTGCCCAGTCGGACGTGTCGGGCGCGCAGTCGGCTCTTGACGCGGCGAAGAAGATGGCCGAGGACGCGCGCAAGATGCGTGAGGAGGCGGCGGGCGAGGCGAAGCGGAAGATCGACGAGGCCTCCGACGCCGGTATTCAGAACCGGAGTTGGTGGGAGGACGTCGGCGACTGGTTCGTCGACAACTGGGACACCATCGTGGCGGTCTGCAAGATCGTGGTCACGGTGGTCGGGGTTGTCGCGATGATCATCGGGGGGCCGATTCTCGGTGCGATCGTGCTGATCGCGGCCCTGGTCGTGCTCGCGGACACGCTCTACAAGTATTCCAAGGGGCAGGCGTCCCTGTGGGATGTGGGTTTTGCCGCGCTGGACTGCATACCGGGGATGAAGGGGCTGACGACGCTCGGCGGGCTCGCCAAGGGCCTCAAAGGCGGGGTTGCCGCCCTCAAAGGGCTCAAAGGCGGCATGAAGGGCATGGGGCTGGCCGTACGAGGCCTGGGTAAAGGTGCTCGGGGCGCTCTGGCGGATGGAGCGAAGGGCGCCTACAACCGGTTCAAGAACGTGGTCCGCTCAAAAGGCAGCGACCCCGTGGACATGGCCACCGGCGCGATGTTTCTGCCGCAGACCGACCTCAGCCTGCCCGGCACCCTGCCGCTGGTCTTCAGCCGCCGTGTGGCCTCCGACCACCGCACCGGCTGGTGGTTCGGCCCTACATGGTCCTCCACGCTCGACCAACACCTCGAAACGGACGCGGACGGCATCATCTTCGTCACCGAGGACGGCCTCCTCCTCGCTTATCCGCACCCCGCCGGACCGGACGACAGGCCGGTGTTTCCCGCAGTCGGCCCACGCTGGCCCCTGACCCGGCTCGACACCGGCGGCTACCGCATCGACGACCCGCTCACCGGCCATGCCCGCCACTTCAGCCACCCCGTCGATGGCATCGCCCTGCTGATCCGAATAGTGGATCGCAACAACAACACGATCACCTTCGACTACGACGCATATGGCACTCCGTTGTCCATTCGTCACTCAAGCGGCCAACACCTCAAACTCGCTGTCGAGGGCGGCCGCATTACTTCCCTGGCCCTGGCAACGACGGCCGAAGACGGCTCTGACGTCGTCCTCAGGACGTACGACTACACGGACGGTTCCTTGACCACGGTCGTTAACGCGACCGGTCACCCACTCAACTTCACATATGACGACCGCCTGAGGGTCACCTCGTGGACCGACAGTAACCAGCGAAGCTACGCATACAGCTACGACGACCAGGACCGGTGTATCGCGGAGGGCGGCGAAGGCGGCCACCTCACCATCGCGCTTGACTACGACGGGACCGATCCCGCATGGCCCAACTGCCGCGTCACCTCCCTCACCAACGCCGAGGGTGAGGTCACCAGATTCGTCGTCAACGCCGAATGCCAAGTAGTCGCTGAGATCGATCCTTTGGGCGGCGTGGCCCGCACTACGTACGACACCCACCATCATGTGGTATCGCAGACCGATGAACTCGGCCACACAACACGATTCGTAAATAACGCGAACGGTCAGCCCACCGCGATCATTCGTCCGGACGGTCGCGAGATCTGGACCGAGTACAACGAACTCGGACTTCCGGTAAGGGCGGTGCACTCCGATGGTTCCATCCGGCTCCAGACATACGATAACCGCGGTAACCGCACGACAGTCGTGGATCCGGCCGGTCTCGTAACCCACTTCGCCTATGACGGTGCGGGAGGCCTTGCCTCGGTCACCGACCCGTCGGGCAGTATCACGAGCATCAGTTGTGACGCACAGGGGCTCCCCCTATCGGTCACCGACCCGCTCGGCGCCGTGACCCGTTGTGAGCGAGACACCTTTGGCAGGCCCACCGCGATTACCGATGCTTTGGGCGCCGTCACCCGCTTGGAATGGACGGCCGAGGGATACCTCGCCCGGCGCGTCCGTCCAGATGGCACGGCTGATTCCTGGACGTACGACGGCGAGGGCAACCGCACTGCTCACACGGATGTGACGGGTGCTGTCTCCCGGTACGAATACAGTCACTTCGATCTACTGTCCGCGCGCACCGGTCCGGACGGAGCACGCTACGAGTTCACCCACGACACGGATTTGCGTCTCACGCAGGTGACCAACCCGCAGGGCATGACGTGGAATTACGAGTACGACTCGGCAGGCCGCCTGATATCCGAAACGGACTTCGACGACCGCACCCTTACGTACGAGCACGACGCAGCCGGGCGCCTCCGAGCCCGCACGAACGTCCTCGGCCAGACGATCGGCTACGAGCGCAATGTCCTGGGCCAGATAATCCGCATGAGTGCGGATGGTCGGGTGACCACCTTCAGCTACGACCGTGCCGATCAACTCGCACAGGCCGTGGGCCCTGACGTCACTCTCACGCTTCAACGCGACAACTTGCACCGTCTGAAGTCCGAGACCGTGTCCGCGACGACGGGTGCGCGGACCATGACCTACGAATACGACGGCTTGGGTCGCCGAACCGGGCGCACGACACCTTCCGGAGCCGTCAGCACCTGGGTCTACGACGCGGCAGGGCACCGCACCCATCTGACGACGTCGGGCCGCGTGGTGGAGTTCGGCTACGACTTGGCCGGTCGTGAACTCACCCGCCGCACGGCTGACTTCGCGTCTCTCCTTCACACCTTCGACGCCCGGGGGCGCCTGACGGCCCAGTCGGTCACTGCGGCGGACGGCCGATCGGTGCAACAGCGGGCGTATTCCTATCGCGCGGACGGTCACCTCATCGGCGTCGATGATCAGTTGGCCGGCGCACGCAGCCTCGACGTCGATACGACGGGACGAGTCACGGCTGTTCACGCGGCGAACTGGACGGAGACGTACGCCTATGACGAGGTGGGCAACCAGATCGACGCCACGTGGCCCACCTCCCACCCCAGCCATGACGCCACGGGGCCCCGCACATACACCGGCACACGGATCACACGTGCTGGCCAGGTTCGCTACGAAAACGATGCACTCGGACGCATCACGCTGCGGCAGAAAACGCGGCTGTCTCGTAAACCGGACACTTGGCGCTACACCTGGGACGCCGAAGATCGACTGATGTCCTCTGTCACTCCCGACGGGACGCTGTGGCGGTACACCTACGACCCGATGGGCCGCCGCACGGCCAAGTTCCGCATGGCCGACGACGGCGAAACCGTTGTTGAGCGAACCGACTTCACCTGGGACGGTACGACACTCTGCGAACAGACCACTGTCAGCCAGAAGTTGGCGAACTCGGTCACCCTCACCTGGGATCATCAGGGCCTTCACCCGATCACTCAGACCGAGCGCGTTACCCGGGTGGAGGCGCCCCAGGAAGAGATCGACTCCCGCTTCTTCGCCATCGTCACAGATCTGGTCGGCACACCGAGCGAGCTTGTCGATGAGGCAGGCGAGATCGCTTGGCGGACACGCAGCACAGTGTGGGGCCGCACAGCATGGTCGGCCGACTGCACGACCTACACACCACTCCGCTTTCCAGGACAGTACTTCGATCCAGAAACGGAACTTCACTACAACTACTTCCGGCATTACGACCCTGAAACGGCACGTTATCTTTCACCGGATCCACTCGGTCTCGAACCCGCGCCGAACCCAGTCGCCTATGTCAACAACCCGTATACTCGATCCGATAGTCTGGGATTGGCGCCCGATTACCACGAGTTCTATTCAGTGCAGGATGCAGAAAACGCCGCACGTCTACGGGGTGACGGCACGCCGTGGCCCACTGCGGAAAATCGAGGCCACTATGGGGAAGGCGTCTACTCATGGGAATCGCGTGCTGACGCCGACCGCTATGCTGAGCGACTTCGCTCCCGCGGGGTCGATGTGGAAGTAATGCCGTTCAGGGTCAGCGCAAGCGACTTCTCCAACATGAAAAAGATCGATCTTCATGAGATCGGAGAGGATGCTGCAACCGAATTTGCTGAAAAGCACAGTCGACTATGGGGAGACGGTACGCCTCACGACTATGATTACGTACGGGCGCCTACCGGAATGGGGCAGGCGGAAAATATATTCAGTAAATCCGTCTTCCATCTCTTGAAATTCTAGGGGGAAGAATATGACCAGCACATTCAACTACCGTCTTCGCGGCCCGTTCGGAGGCTTGGCCGCAGACTTGACGGGGAATCATCAGGTTCCTGGCGTACACAAGGAATTTTGCCTGCAAGTTTACCGTGGAGTGTGGTTGACGCCTCCCGATGGGATCAATTGGCGTGATGCCGCGTGGCTCTCATTCGGGCTCTCGGTTCATGCACCGAACCTCTCTGCCGCTCACCCGGACGGTTTGATCATCAAGGTCACGTCGCTTACCTTTCCCCTCGCCCACTTCAGATCAGAAGTGGCGGCATTGGCGATGGATGGCTGGGTCAGGGAGGAATTCGGCCTCCCGGACCAAGATATGCACGCCGTTTCCCGTGAGGGGGGAGGGGGCTACGCGTTTCACTGGGGAGAACACCCGGAGCCCTTCTCGGATGCCGACTTCAATTAGTTCAACGACTCACGACCAGCACTCGCAACTACGCCCCGCATACGACTGTTTTCGTCTAGGGCCGACTGGGCCTCCGTCACCACATACCCGATGGCGCGCTCTGGGTTTACCGAACCATCCCATGGGGCGCCGCATCGTCAACAACGCCTTGCCACAGACGGCGAAAGCGCTCAACGCAGGAGCCGGGTCGCGCTGATGGACATTCGCGCCGCAGTGACGGGCTTCCGTGGCGCGGAGCCGCTTCCCGGCCTGCCCGACAGCTGGCACTGGTCGCCGGCTCCCAGAATCGACTTCGCGGGGGCGCTGTCCGCCGACGGTAAACGGCTGCTCCAGCTGAGCGGCCGTAATTCCTACGACCAGGACCTCGCTGTCAGCACCCTCCGTTTCGCCCGGGACCACGAGGACGCCCTCTTCGCCCGTAGTCCCTTTCTGGGCTCACTCGACGGCTTCGAACCGCCCGCCGGCCATCGCTTCGACGCGGTCGTCGGCATCGCGCCCGAGGTCCACCGCTTCTACCGCGTGGAGAACCCGGACCTGACCCCGCACGTCCGGCTGACCTTTCCGGCGTACGCCTGCGAGTTCTCCGGCGACGAGACGCTGGACGAGGCCGTCACCTGGTACCGCATGCTGCGCCTCAACCATCTCGGCCGCGAACCTCTCCCCTTTCTGAAGATGCGGTACGCCAACACGCGAACCCGGGGCAGGAGCACGAACCCGGGACGGGGTTTCACCGAGCCGACGCGGCTCGTGGAGGAGCTGCGGCTGATGGACGGGGGAACCGGGAGCTTCGTGGAGTTCGAGAACCGGCACGGCGACGTGTGGCGTGCCGAATGGCACGGATCCTGGTTCGTCGCCGAGTGGAACACCCAGAACGGCACACCGAGGGAGACGGGGCTCGATGAACTCGTCGGCTTCGCCATCGCGAGGCTGTACGTCTGAGGCGGGCAGCAGGCGCCCTCTACACCTCCCCCGGGGTGAGCAGAAGCGACCAAACCCCTTCGCCCCCGGACCGAACACATCGCGCCCATACGTGACTTCGGGCCGTCTTCCCCCTGCCGGACGACCGAACCCGCCCATCAGCCCCGGAGGGCGTCAGTCGCCGTCGAGTTCCCTTGCCGCCCGTCTCATCCGCCATGGCGGCGCCCCTGACCAGCGTTTCTGACGCAGGCACTTCCACGGCGACCCGAGCCCGTCCCGTGGTCCTGACACATGTCAGGACCGCAGGCGAGCCGGTCCTCCTACCGTTCGAGGTGTCGCAGGGGTTCGGGGGAAAGAGGGATGAACATGGCCGGACGCACCAGGGCCCGTCCAGGGTGGGGCAAGGTCGTGGCCGCGCTGCTGCTCTGTCTGGCAGCCCCGGCGCTGTCGGCCTGCACGACCGCACCACCACCCCCGTATCCCAGGACTACCGTCCCCACGACCACCCTCCCCGGGCCGACCGTCGCCGCCCGCGCGCTCACGTCCGCCGAACGGCAGACCCTGGCCAAGGCCGAGGCGCTCCTGACGCGGAACTGCATGGAGGAGCGGGGATTCTCCTTCCACGTCGTCGAGGAGCTGCCGGAAGGGGTCGACCGCCTCTTCCCGTACGTTGTCGACGACGAGGGCTGGGCCGCCGAGCACGGCTACGGCAGCGACATCCAGCGGGAACGGGACACGCTCGCCGCGAAGAATCCGAACCAGCTCTACTTCCGGAGCCTCTCCGCGGAGCGCAAGGACGCCGCCGTGGACGCGCTGAACGGGCCGGAGCCGACGGGCCTGGAAGCGCGGGTTCCCGGCATGGGCACGGTCCAGCACAGCGATCAGGGGTGCGAGTCCGAGGCGCAACGGTCCCTCTACTCGGACCTGCACAAGTGGTACAGCGCGTGGAAGGTGACGGACGCTCTCGAACGGTCCGTACCGCCCGCGGTCGCACGGGACGAGCGCTTCACGGCGGCGGTCTCACGGTGGTCGACGTGCATGCGGACCAAGGGCCACTCGTACAGCTCCCCCCTGGAGGCACGTCAGCGGTTCCTGCGTTCGGCGGGCGAGTCCCGCGTCGCCGAGATCGCGACCGCGAGGGCGGAGGCCCAGTGCGCAGGCACCTCGGGTCTCGCGAAGACGGCCCGCACGCTCGCACTCGCCGAACGGGCGAGGACCGAGTCCGACCATTCCACCGAGTTCATCAACAGGAAGACGCTGGAGTCCGGGGCGCTGAACCGCGCCCGGGACATCGTCAGGACCGGCTGACTCCCCCCATCAAAAAATCTCTGAGAGGTATGAGGAAATGAAGCGACTCACCCTGCTCGCCACCAGTGCCGCGATGCTTTTCGCGACAGTCGGCCCGGTCTCAGCCGCGCAGGCCGCGGACGGACCGGCCGCCGCGCCGCGCGTGGCCGCCGCCGCGGAGGACGGCAGGCTGCACGCGTGGGCGGACCCCTACCAGAGGGGCGCCCACTGCTCCTGGTCGGGGAACAATCGTGACTGGGACTACGGCGACGACGGCGTGACGGGCAACTGCCGGCCGATGCGCAACCTTGCCTCGTCGCTGGAGAACCGCGGGTTCGGCGGCGGTTACGACGACGTCAACCTCTACTACAACCAGGACCAGGGCGGGGTGTACGCCTGCCTCGGTCACGGCGACGCGTGGCAGGACCTTTCGCGAGGGGACTACATCTTCAACAACGGCCTGCCGTGGTGGGAGGCGAAGAACAAGTCGGTCAACGACAACATCGCCTCGCACTCCTGGACCGACGGCTGCTGACCGGCTGAAGCCGACCGTGCCGGGGACGGGGCCCGGCACGGTCCCACCGTTGTGACCGCCGTGTCCTGGGTAGCGCGAGGACGATGTTGGACGTGGTCCGGCTCGGGCCCGCTGACGATCAGACCCCGTCCGCCGCCGGAGAAGCCGACGGAGGAGCCGGGGTGGCACTCTTCGCCGCCTGCCGTGACCTCAACTCCCCTCTGAGGACGTATGCCCGGAAGGCCGCGAAGGCGAGAAACAGGACGCTGAAGCCGAACATGCCCCACCCTCGGCCCTTGACGGTCCAGTAGAAGCTGGAGCAGCTCAGGGTGAGGCAGATGGTGATGACCAAGGGCTCACGGATGTACCAGGGGAGGACGCGGAAGAGCAGGTTGAGAAGCATCCGGGCAGTGGATCAGGCGTGAACCGCACGCGCTGTGACGGAGGCCACAATTCCGCGGATGATGTTTAGACGTGATGTTGTCGAACGTGTGAAGAATCCTGGTAGATCCACTCTCGGTGCGTGCGCCGGCTTCGGTCACCGGCCCCAGTCAACTACCCTCCCCGGCACCCGACTTGTGGCATATTCGCCTTACTCTCCGTCGATCAAGCTCCACCTTCCGTTAGTTGATCTAGAAGATTCGGTGTTGAGCGGGCCATGCCGTGGATAAGGTGCTGATGCAAGAGGACGTCACAGGGGCGATCTGAGGCGGTGGCCGACCACCCCGTCGCAGTGAACGGGGTGGTGTGCAGCGTGCCGACCGCGATAGCCGTCACCAGTTCCGATCTGGTGCTCCCACCGCATGACCGGCAGACCCCGCCCGCCGCCGTCCCGTCCCTCGACAGTCTCGACGGCGCCCTCATGGGGATGCACACGCTCATCGAGCAGCACGGGTACGTCATCGCCCTCTACCCGGCGTCCACGGACGCGGCCCTCACCCGACGGCTGCACACGGTGCGTTCCGTCCTGGAGAGTGACCGGATCGCGCTGCTCGCCGTCGATCTGCCGCCCCTCGGACTCGCCCTGCTCGCACAGCAGTTGAGGCAGCTCTCCATGTGCGACTTCAGCCCCGGGGTGCTCGCCTCCTCTGCCCGGCTGCTCGCCCACTACATCTACGCGGGCGCCCACCTCGGCTCCGTCGCCAAGCTCGACCGGGTGCCCGTGTCGCTGAAGTCGCACGCCAAGTCCTGGGTGCCGGGCGCGCAGTTCGCCGTACTGGCCAATCCGCGAGCCCAGCTCGTACGGGTGGGCCAGGAGGAGCTGGCCGGGCCCGAGTTCGGGACGCGGCTGCTCGTCGCGCAGGGGCAGGCGCCCTCCGACTGGGTCACCTCCACCCTCGCACCCGCCTGGCGTGTGCAGGGTGTCGCACCCGTTCCGCTGCCCGCGGAGTCCGCTCGCTGGTGGGGAACCGGGAAGATCGTCGAGTTCGCGGCGGGGCTGCACGACGTCTCCGTGCTCTACCAACTGGTCTCCTCCGTACGCCGCGAGGAGTGTCACTGGTGCGGTCTCGAACTCATCGGAGACCGCTGCGGATTCTGCGCCGCACCACTCGCCCCGCCTCCGGAGCTTCCCGCGGCCCTCGAACGGGCAGGAACCCCGGCAGGAGTAACAGGAACAACAGTACGAGCACTGCCCCGAGGTACGACGTAAGAGACGTAGAAGACGTGTCCGTCCCCACCCCCGATCGAGGTTGTCCGCGTCATGAACTCACGCCAGCGCCGCGGCGTCGTCCTGCTGGTCCTCTCGGCCCTGTGCGCCATCGGCGCCTTCGTCGGGGTGCTCTCGGTGATCCGCGACGTGAACTCCAAGGTCGGCCCGGAGGTGACGGCGTACCGCCTCAGGAGCGACATCGCGCCCTACAAGGAGCTCACGGCCGACCAGTTCGAGAAGATCTCCATGCCGAAGCGGTGGCTGTCGGCGACCGCGGTCACACGTGTCTCCCAGATCCGCGGCAAGGTCGCGGTGACCCGGCTGGAGAAGGGTTCGCTGCTGCAGACGGACATGATCGTCGACCGGCCCGCCCTGGCCGCCGGTGAGCAGGAGATCGCGATCATGATCGACGCGTCGACGGGTGTGGCCGGAAAGATCGACCCGGGGTCGCTCGTCAACATCTACGCCACCTTCGAGTCCAAGGACAGCGAGAAGGGCGTCGACGAGGCCAAGCTGCTCGTCACGAACGCGCGCGTCATCGACGTCGGCAAGATCACCGCCCTCGAACCGGGACAGTCGAGCAACGAACGCCGGCGTACGTCGACGGAGGCCGTCCCGATCACCTTCGCGCTCAAGACACCGGACGCCCAACGTGTCGCGTACGCCGAGTCGTTCGCCGAGCACGTCCGGCTGTCCCTCGTCGCGGGCGGCGAGCTGACGGCCGTCCCCGGCGCCGCCGACCGTACGTACACCCTCGAGAAGGACAAGTAGGAGGCCGGCATGAGGTCCGTACGTACGAAGCCGAAGCCGAAGCCGCAGCCGAAGTCGCACTCGCAGCCCCGGCGGCGGTCGCAGCGACAGTCGCAGTCGCGGTCGCAGGCATGCCTGCCGAGGGCGCGCCGATGACCATCCGCATCCTCGCCGCCACCCCCGACGTCGAGTCCGCCCGCGCCCTGAGCACCCTCCTCAGCCGGCTCCCGGACGCCGAACCCGCCCCGCCCGTCGCCGACTCGACCGCGCTGCTCGACACGCTGGCCCGGATGGCCGCCGAGTCCCTCGACGAGTTGCCGGAAGTCGTCCTCGTGCACGAACGGATAGGGCCGGTCCCGGCCCTCGACCTCGTACGCGACCTGGTGATGCGGTTCCCGGCAGTCGGGGTCGTCCTCATCACCGCCGACCCCAGCACCGGCGTCCTCACCGCAGCCATGGACTCCGGCGCCCGCGGCATCGTCCAACTACCGCTCGGGTACGAGGCGTTGGCCGAGCGCGTACAGGCGGCGGCGGCCTGGTCGTCGGGCATGCGGCGCCATCTCGGCAGCAACGCACCGGAGTTGTACGCGGGACCGGGCGGTACGGTCGTCACCGTGACCGGCGCCAAGGGCGGCGTCGGCGCCACCGTCACCGCCGTCCAACTCGCCCTCGCGGCAAGGGCGTCGGGGCATACGGTCGCCCTGCTGGACCTGGACCTGCAGTCGGGGGACGTGGCCTCCTACTTGGACGTCCAGTTCCGCCGGTCGGTCGCCGACCTGGCCGCGATCACGGACATCAACCCGCGCGTCCTCCAGGACGCCGTCTTCACCCACGACACCGGCATCGGCCTGCTCCTCGCCCCCGCCGAGGGCGAACGGGGCGAGGAGGTCACCGACCGTGTGACCCGCCAGATCGTCGCAGCCCTGCGCTCCCGCCACGACGTCGTGATCGTCGACTGCGGCGCCCGGATGGACTCGGCCACGGCCGCCGCCGTCGAGATGGCCGACCACGCCCTGCTCCTCGTCACCCCGGACGTCGTCGCCGTCCGCGCCGCCAAACGCATGGTCCGCCTCTGGGACCGCCTCCAGATCCGTAAGGCCGAGGAGACGTTGACGGTCGTCAACAGGCAGTCCAAGGGTACGGAGATCCAGCCCTCGCTCGTCGAGAAGGTCACCGGCACCAAGGTCGCCCGCGCATCGATTCCGGCCGCGTTCAAGGAACTTCAGGGCGTCGTGGACGCCGGACGGCTCCAGGACCTGGACAGCAGATCGACGGTCAAGCAGGCGCTGTGGGCGCTCGCCGCGGAGCTGGGGCTCGTCGTCGTCCATGAGGGCGGCGGTGGCAGGCGACGGAAGTCATCATCGTCGTCCGACCGGGGCTCACTCACGCTCCGACGGCGAGCGGAGAAGGGCGGCGACCGAGGGGCGATCACCCTCGAATTCGCGGGCATGTTCCCGCTGTTGCTCGTCGTGATGAGCATCCTGTGGCAGTGCGTGCTGTACGGCTACACGTACTCGTTGGCCGGGAACGCGGCGGACGAGGCGGCTCGCGCGGCCACAGCGGCGTACACCCTCGACCCCGGAGGCTACGAGGGAGCCTGCGAGAGCGCCGGCAGCGAGCACCTCCCCGGAGCCTGGAACGGCGCCGCGATCAACTGCGGCCCCCAGGGTGAGGTCATGAAGGCCACCGTGAGCGCCCAAGTCCCGCTGTTCTTCCCGGGGTTCGACGTCAACTGGACGGTGAACGGTGAGGCGGGAGCGGCGCTGGAGGGAGACGAGGGCGGATGAGGACGAGGAGCCTTCGGGGCCGACTCGCGAACCGGGTCCGGGAAGAGAGGGACCGAGGTTCCTCCATCCTGGAGTTCACCGGTTTCCTCCCGATCCTCATCGTCATCGGCCTGGCCTGCATCCAGCTCGGCCTGATCGGCTACGGCATCAACCAGGCCGGCACGGGGGCCCGCGCCGCGGCCCGGGCGACCTCCCTCGGGGGCGACGGACAGGCGGCGGGTGTCGCCTCCGTCAGCGACTGGCTCAACCCCCAGGTGGACGCACCGCCGGGCGCGGGGGACACGACCACCGCGACCGTGACCGTGACCGTCCCCGCGATCATCCCGATCTTCGACTCCTGGCCCGTGACCCGCCGAGCCACCATGCCCAACGACGACGACGGCTGAAGCCCTAAAACGGCTGAGGCCTGAACGGCTGACCTCAGGCCAACGACCGAGACGCCGCCTCGACCGAACCGAGCAACACATGCCGACTGGAGAGGAGTTGAGACCGAGACCATGAGCCTGCGCTCCCGCATAGCCTCCGCCGACGACCACGGCAACGGAACCGCGCGCGAGGACGGCCACCTCGTCGCCGTCTACCGTGCCAAGCTCCTCGAAGAGATCGACCTTGCGGAGATGTCGAGCCTCGCAGCGGCCGAACGACGCGTCCGCCTGGAACGCGTCCTCGGCCACATCATCAGCCGTGAGGGCCCGGTCCTCTCCTCCGCCGAACGCTCGCAGCTCATCCGGCGGGTGGTCGACGAAGCCCTCGGCCTGGGCGTCCTCGAACCGCTCCTCGCCGACGCGTCGATCACCGAGATCATGGTCAACGGCCCCGACTCGATCTTCGTGGAACGAGCGGGCCGCGTCGAACAGCTCCCCATGCGCTTCGCGTCGAGCGAGCAGCTGATGCAGACCATCGAGCGGATCGTCTCGACGGTCAACAGGCGGGTGGACGAGTCGAATCCGATGGTCGACGCCCGGCTGCCCACCGGCGAACGCGTCAACGTCATCATCCCGCCGCTCTCCCTCACCGGCCCGACGCTCACGATCCGCCGCTTCCCCCGCGCCTACACACTCCCGGAGCTGATCGGCCTCGGCTCGCTCGACGAGCAGATGCTGATGCTTCTCGCGGCGTTCGTCCGCGCCCGCTTCAACGTCATCGTCAGCGGCGGCACGGGCACCGGCAAGACCACCCTCCTCAATGCCCTCTCCGGCCTGGTCCCCTCCCACGAACGCATCATCACCATCGAGGACTCGGCCGAACTCCAGCTCCAGCAGGAACACGTGATCCGCCTCGAATCGCGTCCGCCGAACGTGGAGGGCAAGGGCCAGATCACCATCCGCGACCTGGTCCGCAACTCCCTGCGTATGCGCCCCGACCGCATCATCGTCGGTGAGGTCCGAGGCGGTGAGACCCTCGACATGCTCCAGGCGATGTCCACCGGCCACGACGGTTCGCTGGCCACCGTCCACGCCAACTCGGCGGAGGACGCGCTGATGCGGCTGCAGACCCTGGGCTCGATGTCCGAAGTCATGATCCCCTTCGAGGCGTTGAAGGACCAGATCAACTCGGCGGTCGACGTGGTCGTCCAACTCGCCCGCCATGTCGACGGTTCCCGCCGTATCGCGGAGATCGCCCTGCTCGTCTCCCACGGCCGCGAACAGTTCCGCATCGCGACCGTCTCCCGCTACGTCACCCGACCGACCGGCCCCGACCGCCGCGCCCAGGGCTACTTCGAACACCTTCCGGTGCCCCGCCCGGTCGCCGAGAAGCTGTACCTGGCGAACGAGTCGCTGCCACCGGCGTTCGGAGTGGCCGAGGTGCTCGACGTGACGGACACGAGGCAGGCCATCGGATGAACACCCGGACGACGAAACCGACCACGAAACCGACCACGAAACCGACGACGACCAGGACGACCGTGCGGAGCGAGAAGCCATGAACAACTCGGTCCCGCTGGCGTTGGGCGCCACCATGCTGTGCTGCACACTCGCCGTCGCGGGCGTGCACACGTACGCCACCGGCCGCGCCCAGCGCCAGGCGCTCGAAGACCGTCTCTCCGGAGGCGGCGCGCTGCACACGGCGGCAGGCCGCGTACGCCGGTTCGCGACCGTCGACCGCCGACTGCGCCGCACCCGCCTCGGCCGTACGATCCACCTGCGTCTCTCGGCGACCGGACTGGACCTGACAGCGGGCGAGTTCTTCACCTACGTCACCGCGGTCGGTGTGGCGCTCTGGCTGCTGGCAGCAGCCGTACTGGCCCCCTTCTTCGGCCCGATCGCCGCGCTGGTGACGATCTGGGGCGCGGCGATCTTCCTCAACTGGCAACGCCAGAAACGCATCGAGGCGTTCATCAACCAACTCCCCGACGTGGCCCGACTGCTGGCCAACGCGACAGCGGCCGGCCTCGCGCTGCGTACGTCACTGGCGATGGCGGCGGAGGAACTGGAGGCCCCCGCGGGCGAGGAACTGGCGCGGGTGGCCGACCAGTTGAGCCTGGGCCGGACGGTCGACGACGCGTTGAGCGAGCTTGCGGAACGCCTCCCGTCCCGCGAACTGGTCGTACTCGTCACCACGTTGGTGCTGGCCAACAAGGCGGGCGGCTCGGTGGTCAGCTCGCTGCGCAACCTCACCCAGACCCTCGAAGACCGCAAGGAGACCCGTCGCGAGGTCCGCACGATGCTGTCGGAGGTCAACGCCACGGCATTCACGGTCCCCTGCCTCGGCCTCGGCTCACTCCTCCTCATCAACTCCTCGAACGAGGGCGCGTTGGAGAAGGTGACCGGCTCCGGCCTGGGCCAGGGCCTGATCCTCCTCTCCCTGGGCCTGTACACGGTCGGCTTCTTCGTCATCCGCCGCCTGGGCAAGATCGAAGTGTGAGGGGGGAGTTCACTGTGCTGCTGCCACTGCTGCTGGCCCTGTTGATGGCGATCGCGGTCGCGGGCGTCCTGCTGGGCATCCGCATGATCCGAGCCGACGTCAAACTCCCCTCCGACCTGCAACTCGCCCTGGAGGTGGGCGGCACCCGGGTCTCGAAAGCGGACTCGGCGGTCGACCGCATGGGCATACGCTTCGCGCCCCTCGTCCTACGCCTGATGGGCCCCCGCCGGGTCGACGCGAAACGCCTCCGCATCGACATGGCGGGTAACCCCGGCGGCCTGACCATCTCCCGCTACGCGGCCCGTCGCGCGGTCTACGTCTCCTTCGGCGTCCTCATGGGCCTGATCTTCCTCACGAACGGCCAACTGCTCCTGGCGGTCGTCACGTTCGTGTTCGGAGCGACGGCGTCGGACCTCGCGATCTGGCAGGCGGTACGGGAACGCAAGGAGGTCATCGACCGCACGCTCCCGGACTTCCTGGACGTACTCGCGGTGGTGGTCTCGGCGGGCCTGGGCTTCCGACAGGCCCTGGACCGGGTGGCCGAGAAGTACGAGGGCCCCTGGGCGGACGAACTCCGTATCACCCTGCGCCAGATGGACATGGGTGTCAGCCGCCGCCAGGCCTTCGACGAGCTGCGCAAGCGCAACTCCAGTGAGCAGGTGGCCCAGTTCGTCTCGGCGCTCCAGCAGGGCGAGGAACTCGGCTCCCCGATCGCCGAGACCCTGATCCAGATCGCGGCGGACATGCGCCGTACGGACGCCCAGGAATCCCGCCGCCGCGCCGCGAAGACGATCCCCAAGGCAACCCTCGTCACCCTGGTGTTCATGCTCCCGGCGACGATGATCCTCATCGCGACCGGCATGTTCCTCGGCTCGGGTACGAACTTCGGCTCGATTCTGGGGCGTTGAGGCCATGAAGGCGTGGGTGACGGACATGCGACGGCGTGTGAGGCACGGCCGGGGCTACGACCCGACCGCCGGCTACCTGGCCGACGACGCCCCCGCGCCTGCCACCGTCCGCCTCCAACTGAACGCCCTCCAGGCCCTGTGCCGCCAGACGTTCGCCGTACGCATGACGATGCTGGCCCTCGGCACCCCCTTCGCGATGACCAACACGGCTCAGGGGCCCCCGCGTTACGCGGTCCTGGCGGCGGCGGTCCTGGGCATCACGGCCTCGTACGCCATGTACCGGGACTGGGACCGCCTGGCCCCCCGCCTCCTGGCCCACCCCACCCTCATGGCGGCGGACCTGATGTTCGCGGCGATACTCCTCCTCATGGCGTCCCCCGCCTCCCCGCTCGCCTACGCCACGGTCTGCACCCCGCTCCTCGCAGGCCTCCTCTACGGCTGGCGCGGCTCAGGCGTCTTCACGGGCCTGCAACTGGTGGTGCTCCTCACCGTCCACCGAGCCTGGGAACACCGCCCGGGCACCGGCACCAGCACCCTCCTCATAGCGGGCTTCTGCATCGGCGCCGGCATCATCGGCGTCACGCTGCGCAACCTGATGTTCCGCTTCGGTACGGCGAGCGAGGCACTGGCGGAGGCGAACTCCCGGCTGGCGGTGGCGGAAGCGGTCGACTCGGAACGGGCCCGCCTGGCACGGGAGATGCACGACTCGGTGGCGAAGACCCTGTACGGTCTGGCACTGGCGGCGGAGGCCCTGTCGGCGACCTCGTCGGACGACGGGGCGAAACCGGAGGCGGTACGCCGCCAGGCGACCCTGGTGGCCTCGGCGGCCCGCCGCGCCGCAGCGGAGTCCCGCGAGCTCCTCACCGACCTGCGCCACCACACGGACCTGACGGCACCGGACGTGGACCTGCGCGCTGAACTGGCGCACAGGGCGGCGGAGTTCGAGCAGAGCACGGGAATCCGTACAACCCTGGAAACGCAGTCCGGACAGCTCGCCACCCTCCCGCACCGGACGGCACACCACCTCCTGGCGATCGTGTCGGAGGCACTGGAGAACACGCGCAGGCATGCCGACGCGACGAGGGTGACGCTGGAGGCGAAGTCGTCGGGGGAGGGCGTGACGCTCCGCGTCCGGGACAACGGAGTGGGCCTCCCGACCCCCCTGAACCTCGAAGAGAGCGCCAGATCAGGCCACTTCGGCGTGCTGGGCATGGTGGAACGGGCGAGGACGCTGGGCGCCGTGATTCACCTGAGCCGGTGCGAGGAGGGGGGCACGGAGATCAGCGTGGACGTGAGGTCTCCCGGCCTCGACTACGTACCCGGCCCCCGGTCCCGGAAGGAGGCCGCATCGCATGTCCACAGCTGAACGGCGGCCGGAGCCGCTGAGAGTTCTGGTGGCGGACGACAACCCGGTGGTACGGGCGGGCCTGACGGCGCTGTTGGGCGGTCACGCGGACATGGAGGTCGTCGCGGAGGCGTCGAACGGCACGGAGGCGGTGGCGGCGGCGGAGCGAGTGCACCCTGACGTGGTCCTGCTCGACGTACGCATGCCAGGCACCGACGGCCTCACAGCCCTGCCCCGGCTGGCCCGGCTGGCCCCCGTGATGATGCTGACGTACAGCAGCGAGCCGGCGGTGGTGAGGCAGGCGCTGCACAAGGGAGCGTCGGGCTACCTGGTCCACGGAGGCTTCACGACGGAGGAGCTGACGGAGGCGGTACGGGCGGTGGGGCGGCGAACCCGGTCGACGCCCGCCCCGGCTCCGGGCCGGGAGGCGGCGGATTCGCTCGGCGTTTCCTACGAACCGAACGAAAGTTCTTCGCACCTGCAACCAATTATGGCACTCTTGCGACAGACCCCAAAGACCAGGCTGGGCCACGCGACGACACTGGCCGTCCATGACCGCAACCGCCCGGACTTCGGCCTGAGTTCAAGGGAGGTGGAGGTCATGGATCTCATCGCGGCTGGGGTGAACAACCAGCAAATCGCCGCCACTTGTTTCATCAGCGAGAAGACCGTCAAGAACCACATCAACCGCATCTTCGCAAAGCTGCACAGCACGACACGGAGCGAAGCGATCGCCCGATGGCTGGGTACGGCTCGGGAGGGGTGGGAGTGATGGGGCGTACGGAGGGGGGAAGTTGGGCCCTTGGGCCCACGCGGAGTAGAGGGTCTTTCACGTACGGTGTCCGGGTCGGTAGTGGCGTTCGGCGGAAGGGCAGGCGCAGTGGACAGGTTCAACAGGTGGACGTGGACTGTCGTCTCTCGGATGCGGGGCAGACAGCGGGACGCGGGAGCCGGGTTCGTGGAGTACGCGGGCCTGATGATCATCATTGCCGGGATCTTCACACTGATCGACCAAATCGGACTGGACGGTCTGATCTCGACGGCGATTCGGACCGCGGTCACCAACGTCACAGGCGGCTGACCGCCGCACGCCTTCTGGGTGATCGTGGGCAGACGCTGCCGATCTACATCTGGCTGACGGGGATCCTGCTCTTCACCGCCGTGGCGTTCTTCGTCTTCGCCCAAGCAGCGTCCGTCCGCAACGGAGCCCAATCCGCGGCGGACGCTGCTGCGTTGGCGGCGGCACAGGACGCCCGGGACGAACTGGTGGACACGCTGACGGGCACGATCGGACAGGGCGGCGACTGGCTCGACTGGCTGAACGGCCAGGATCCGCCGGCTGTCGGGGCCACCGAGGCCGCACAGACTCTGGCTGCCGCGAACGACTCAACCGTCCAGGGCGGCGCCGAACCTGTCGTGATGGACGGCTATCCCGGATTCCGCGTCGCCGTGGAGACCAACAACACGGTCGGCGCGTCGATCATCCCGGGCACGGAGGGCATGCACGCCAAGGCCGATGCCGTCGCCGTCATCCAGCCCCGCTGCGATTTCGATCCCGCTGCGGATCCCACGAAGCCGATCGTCCTGGACTGTGACGGCCAGACCGTGAACATCGACCCCGTAGATTTCGATCCGGACGACTTCCCCGACGCGTCCGTGCTGTTCTCTGTGCATCTGGCCGAGTGAGAGGAAGTCGTACCGATGAAGTTTCGGCACACCATGAAGAGCCGTAGGGCAGTGACCGCGGTGGCGATCGCGACCGGGTTGCTCCTCACGGTGGCCGGCTGCGGGGGAGGAGACGGCGACAAGACCGACAGCAAGACGTCCTCATCGGCACCGAGCCGGACCGAGAGTGGCGGAGAAGAGAAAACGGATTCTCCGGCACCGGCCGCCGAACCGGCGCTGGCCGAGGTGAAGAGCGGCGACATCACACTCAGCGTCACTTCGGCCGTTCGGGACCAGGGAGGCTTCGTCACGGTGAATGGCACGGTCACCAACAACGGCGGGGAGTTCTGGATCGCGGCGGACTGGCGCGGTGACGAACGTGAGCTGAGTAAGAACGGTTCCTCCCTCGCCGGAGCGGCACTGGTGGACAGCAAAGCCAAGAAGAAGTACCTCGTCCTCCGCGACACCGACGGGCGTTGCCTGTGTACGAAGTTCGAGGGCGGTGGCGTAGACGGAGGCCAGACGACCGCCTGGTTCGCCCAGTTCCCCGCTCCTCCGGAGGGCTCCACCCAGGTGGACTTCCTTGTCGGTGCGATGCCTCCGGCGTCGATCGAGATCTCCGAAGGCGAGTGACCATGGCCGTCACCAGCCGCCCCGCCTCGACGCTACTCACGGCTTTGGTCGTACTCGCCACCCTTTCCCTGACGGGTCCGCCCGCTGCCGCGGACGATCCCAGCGCGCCCCCGGGCTCGGTCACGACCTCTCCACCACCTGAGGTGGATGCGAACAGCCCCGGCCTGAAACTCGCCGACGGTGCCACGCTCGCCGCAGCCAAGGTCCTGGACATCAAGTCGATCGTGGAGGACATGGGCGGCGAGGAACGCCGAGTGGACACGAGCGAGACCGTGACGTTCGCCCTCCAGGCGGAGGTCCTCTTCCCCAAGGACAGCTCGAAGCTCAACCCGGAGGCCCGCTCCCGCATCCAGGCGATCGCGGACGAGATCAAGGCCCAGAAGGCAACGAACGTCAGGGTGTTCGGCTTCACCGACAACCTCGGCTCGTACGCCCACGGCCTGACCCTCTCCAAGAACCGCGCGGAGATGGTCCACGACGAACTGGCCGCCGGCCTCGGCGGAGACGTCACCTTCCAGGTGCGGGGCTACAGCGAGGACTACCCCATCGCCGACAACACCTCGGAACAGGGCCGACGGAAGAACCGGCGGGTGGAGGTGACGTTCCAGAAGGGGGAGTGAGGTCTCTTCCGCCGAGATCTCCACCTTGCGGAGGAGTCTCAGTGTGGCGTCGGGACTGGACGGCAGCCTCCATGTGTCACACCAACGGAAGGGCATACCCCGCTCCGGGAAAACCGCCCACGCCGAATGAGCTACCCGCACCTCGGCGTCCGCGCACTTGGACCGCACACACAGCCCCTTGAGCTGCTCACGGGTCACGCCGCTACCGCCGACGGCACACGCAAGGCGGCTTCATGGACGTACGCAACGTACGACATCGGCATGGAACGTTTGACGAGCTGTTGGCGCCCCATGCGGTGGGCGCTGCGCAACTCCATCTGCAGCCGGGGCAAGGGTGGTAGAACCACGGCGAAAACAGCTCAGGCGCACTCCTGGGTGCGGGAGAAGCTCTGGTACGGGCATGACCTGGACGGTTCGCACACGGGTGGCAAACCGCTCCGGCTCCGCGACGTCCAGCAGCCCGGCCTACCGGGAGGACTGGGGCTTCGACGGGTAAGGGGCGTCGGGGGAGTCCACGAATGGGTGAAGCGGGACTGGATACGAGGATGCCGACTCGCGTTGATGTCTACGTTCGAGGTGTGACAGCGCTCTTCGCGATCGAACTGGAACCAGAAGTGCGACTCTGGCTTGAGACGCTCCCTCCTCGTCACTTTCGGCAGGCTGAGGAGAAAGCAGAACTGCTTGCGTTGTGGCCAACCACGCTCGGTGAGCCGCATTCACGTAGTCTGGGTGAGGGTGTACGGGAGTTGCGCTTCATCTTGGACGGAAACTCTGTACGAGTGACGTACTGGCTGGCGCCAGGCCGGCGTATCGTCCTGCTCACGGTCTTTCGGAAGACTCGGATGCGGGAGGAGGCGGAGGTCAAGCGTGCCAAGCAGGCAAAGGTACTGTGCGAGGCGGAGCACGGCCCCGCGCATGAGGAGTTCACACGTGACTTCCGGGAGGAATGGTGAATCACGCCCGTTGGAGGCTGGCTCAGGAACGGCGCGCTGTTCAGGGGCACGAGGAACCCCCGGAGATCGTCGCCGAACGTGAGCAAATTCGGCTGGCACACGCCCTGGGGCAACTGGTGTACGACCGGCGTACCTCCCTTGGCCTACCTCAGTCTGCGCTGGGCGAACGCCTCGGAATGACCGCCGATGCGGTGGAGGCCTTGGAACTGGGCGGCATACTGCCTGTGACTGCTGACCTTCTGGTCCGTCTGGCAGGTGCGCTGGACGTCACAGTAGATCTGCACGTAGTGGCCGACGGCGGCAACACGGTGGCCTTCGTTGAGCGCGCCGCGTAAGCCGGATCACCAAGCTGGCTGTGCGGAAGATGCCACGACTCTGCTCGGGGGACTTGCCAGGTGTGGCATTCGGCGAGCGTATGGCGTAGGCCGCCAAAGTGCGTGTTCACCGCTTTACGGTGCAACCCCGTAAGGGCCCGCTTGTCACACACTTCTGACACGTGGGTTGGTGCGGCCAGCTATTTCCACTACCCGGTGATCCTTTCCGATACTGGAGGGAAATGTGTCGCCTACTGAGGATCGCCACGCTCTACACGTACAGGCGAGTTGAGGCCTTGGGGGCAATGGGAGCATGGCGGAGCGGCTGGCAGTCGACGGTGACGAACTCTCGCGATTCATGAAAATGTTGAAGAATTCCACCGATTCACTCAAGGGTGTCCGCAATGCACTGTCGGACGCGACGATCACCGGACTCGGCACGGACGATCTGGACTCCGCATGCCAGGAATTCCAGGAGGACTGGAAGTACGGGGCCGAGGAGATCGGAAAGCAGACCGAGGATCTCGCCGACATCATCGGGAAGAGCAAGGACAGCTACCGAGAGGTCGACAAGGCGCTTGAAGAAGCCTTGAAGAAGGCCCGGGACGGCAAGGGCGGGGGCCAGAAGTGAGTGTTGCTCCGGGGGTCGAACCGTCACCGTACCCAGATTCCCAGGCGCGTAGGAACGGTGACCTTCCGCAGGGGCTGAAGTCTTACCCGCCCGTCCCGAACCCTGACTACCCGCACCTGGGGTTCAATCCTGTGCCGGGCGACCCTGAGACCGTCCGGGGGCTGCACAAGAAGCTCGTCGGTTGCGCGAAGGTCCTTGAAGGGACGCATGAACTCGTCACCAACCTGATGGACGGCAGCTACTGGGAGGGCGACGCCGCCGTCGCATTCCGAGAGCAGCTTGACGGCGGTCCGCTGCCGCTGAATCTGAGGAACGCCGCGCACTCAATCCGCAAGGCGGCCAGGCAACTCGACCGTTGGGAAGGCGAACTGGAGGACTTCCAGCGTCGCGCCAAGCGTCTCGAAGGGGACGCGAAAGAAGCCCAAGGCGTCGTGGACCGGGCGAAGGGGCGCGCGACCGAGGCCGAAGGCGATCCGGGCCTGGACAGGAAGGGCGCCGATCACGGCGCCGCGAAAAAGGCGGTGGCCCGTGCGAACGCGGTCGTGGATGATGCCGAGGCTCAGCTGGAGAAGATCCGGGGCAGGGCTCGGACGCTGGCCGAGGAACACGAGGACAAAGCGAAATACCGGGCAACGAAGATCCGCGACGCGACGAAGAAACTGGCACCGCATGAGCCCGGGTGGCTCGATGAAACACTCGATTGGCTGGGCGACAACCTTCCGGACATCCTCAGCAGCGTGGCAGCTGTAGTTGGGCTGGCGGCGCTATTCGTCGTGACGGGCGGGACGGCCGCTGCGGTGCTGCTGATCGCTGCGGCGATGTTGAGCGCTACGGCGCTGACGATGCGCGTAGTCGGCGACCCAGCGTTGCGTGCTTCGCTGTGGGACGGGTTCAGGCATGGCGAGCTTGACGCGGACTTCTGGAGCAACCTCGTCACGGTCGGTGGCGATGCCCTCGGAATGCTGCCTGGAATCGGTGCAGCGGGTAAAGGTGCCATGGCTGCCCTGCGGGTCACTGGTGAGACAGGGGAAGCCGCCACGGCCGGTCAGCGGCTGGCCCGCTTCGGTAGCGCATCAATGGAGCATGCGAAGGCCATCGCCGACCTGGACAACTCCCTGCTTGGCCTGACGATTCGGGGTGCCCGGGCAAGCCAGTCCATTAAAGCGGTCGAAATCGCCTCTGGCTCGATTGGCGTGGGCACCGCTGGCTTTGGCCTGTACAACAAGTGGGTGGACGCAGATGACGACGGGATCAAGGACGGCACCGTGGCGGGCATCGACGGCGCGCGGCTAGGGATTGACGGCGGTGCACTTTTTGGTCTTGTCCAGTACCTTCGCTGAGCCTTGAACACAGAGAGAGCGCCATCAATGCAGCCCACTGCCTACCCAACAGCCTGGGAACATCCGCCGACCCAGCGGGCCTGGATCCAGCACATGATCATGATTGGTGCGCGGCTGGTCGGCTGGAGTGCCGCCTGGTTCGGGTGTCTCTTTCTCATCGTGGGAACACCCACTTGGGTGGGGTGGATCTTTCTTCCCGTCCTCGTTTACGCAACCTTCCGCAGTGTTCTCCAACTGGCCTATTTCCGCCCGTCAATCCGCATCCAACGGATCTTGCGGCAGTACCCCTGGCTCCTCCTCACTGACGTCCCTCGGGGCAGGAACAAGCACCCTCAGGCCCAAGAGGACGAGATGTGGTTCGAGTTCCCTAATCCTGAAAAGCCCGAGGAGCAGATCCCTCTGCTCTTTCTTTCGAACATGCGCACCCTGTGGTGGATGAAGCGCTTCGGCACCGTTCGCACCAAACCGGAACTGAAGGCACAGATCGAACCTCTCTGGTTTGCAGGCGACCCGCGTTTCATCGCCGTGGTTGCGGCTACCGGCCGTGGCGGCCAGGCCCCGAAGCGGTTGCACCTCCTCTATCAGCGCACGGCAACGGGGCGCCGAGGGGGCACGCCTATTGACTGGAACGCCAGTGCTGGAGCGCTCGACCGTGCCCGAAGAGCCGGAGCTCACGTTCCAGACTCGGCCCCGCGCCAGCCGCGCCCGTTCTGACTCCTACTGGACAGGACTCGATGACCACGGCCCCCCTCTTCACAATCGATGACTCTGCGACGGACCCTGACGCCGATGTCTGGTTCGCAGAGCCCGCAGGCTTCGCCGCCATTCCCCTCGATGCGCTGCTGGCCTATCCCGGATCCTCGGCAGCCGACAAGCTGCGCGGCTCTTTCGCGCCGTTTCTTGACGCCGCGACCAACGAGACGGCCCGGCAACAGTTCATTTCCCAACTGGCACAGGGGCAGCAACTACTGGGCGCTCTGAGCGAGTTCGGTATCGTCCACTGCTCGATCGGTTTGCACCATGACGACGTGCACGAAACGGGGGCGACAAGCGGTCGGCCCTTGCTCTCTTTCTTCACCATCTCCTGGCGTGACGTTGCTATCGCCCCGCGCGGTGTCATTGCGGCCCGCGCGGTGACATCCACTGCGGGCCACACACACATCGAATACCTCGAACTCCCCTGCGGACCGGCAACGCTCAGTGAGACTGCGTTGACAGCGTCAGTCGACAGCGGTCTTCCACAGCAGCCACTTCTGCAGGTCCACGCTCATGTACCGCACCCGGACTGCAAGCGTTTGGCAGTCTTTACCATGAACACGACTGCAGTGGCCCGTCGCGCGGAGTATCGCGTGATCCTCCGGCAGGTCGTCGAGACGGTCAGTTTTGAGAACCCCCTGGAGTTCGGGACCAGCGCGGAACGGTAATGGTGGGCATGGGGTCCGCCGAGGAAACCGCCCGCCACCTCGTGGGTGCTCCGCGCCGCGGATGAGCGTGGCACCCCAGTCACCCGCTGCCCCGGTGCGTACCGTGGGCGTTCGTACGACAACGGCGTCGGTGGTGAGGGGTGCGGTAGTGGCGAGGAAAGTTGTTCTGATGATGTCCGTCTCGCTTGACGGGTATATCGAGGGGCCCAACCGTGACATCGGCTGGCATGTGGTCGATGTCGAGTTGCATCGGCATCTCAATCAGCAGGTCAAAGCCATGGGTGCCTTTCTCCACGGGCGTGTTGTTCATGAACTCATGGCCGACTACTGGCCCACCGCCGATGCCGACCCGGACAGTCCGGAGCATGTGATCGAGTTCGCCGGGATCTGGCGGGACATGCCGAAGTACGTGTTCTCCCGGACCCTGGACCATGCGGAGTGGAACAGCACGATCGTGCGGGAGGTCGTCCCGGACGAGATTCGGGCGCTCAAGGAGCAGCCCGGTGGGGATCTGGGGCTCGGAGGTGCCGAGCTCGCCGCCGAGTTCATGCGACAGGACCTTGTCGACGAGTATCTCGTGTACGTCCATCCGGTTCTCGTCGGGCGCGGTAAGCCCCTCTTCCCCGAAGCCGACCGGATCACCCGGCTTCGGCTCATCGAGTCCCGGACCTTCGGCAACGGAGTCGTGATGCTGCGGTACGGGCGGGCGGACGCGCCCGAGGTGCCAGTCGCGTAAGGGCGTGGGCCTTGCCGGTGTTGCACCGCAGCCGTTGTATCGGCATCAATGTCAGTGCCCCCTGCCACACTCCCCACCATGACCGACAACGTGCCCGGCAAGGTGAACGGCAACATGACCGGCAAGGACGACGTGCGCCTTCGCGACGTCACCGAAGCCGACCTGGAGTTCCTGTTCGTCTCTGAGAACGACCCCGAAGCCGTCCGGCGGTCGCGGTTCACTCCTCGGCCGCGGGACGCCTTCATGAGGCACTGGAAGTCGAGGATCCTCGGCGACAGCACAGTGTTCGTGCAGATGGTCACCCTGGACGGTGAACCCGCCGGCAGCATCGTCGCCTGGTGGGAGGGTGAACAGGGTGTCGGAGGACAGCGCTTCATCGGGTACTGGCTGGCGCGGCCGTACTGGGGGAGAGGGGTCGGGAGCGTAGCCCTCGGGCTGTTCCTGCTGCGCGAGACCAACCGGCCCCTCTACGCCGACCCCTTCGCCGGGAACGCCGCCTCCGTCCGCCTCCTCGAAAAGCACGGCTTCCGTCGCACCGGTACCGTCCGCCACGGTGAGGACGAGCACATCATGCTCGTCCTCGACAGCCATGACAGCGATGACAGCCCAGTCGGGTCATGACGGGCGGTACACCCCTGTTCCCCCGTCGATCAACTCCCGCACGATGTCCATGTGCCCCGCGTGCCGTGCCGTCTCCGCCGTCATACGGACCAGGACCCAGCGCAGGGAGCACTCGTCGTCCCGCCACGCGGGCTTGCCCAGGGTGTCCAGCGGGAGTTCCGTCAGTACGCGGTCGGCGGCGGCGCGGGCGCGGGCGTAGAAGTCGGTGATCCGGGCCTTGGTCTCGTCCGGGCCCGCGGTCATGTCCTCCCCGAGGTACGGGTCGAACCAGAAGGGTTCCGTCTCCCGGCCGAACGTCGAGACGAACCAGCCGTACTCGACCGACGCCAGATGCTTCACCAGCCCCAACAGGCTCGTCCCCGAAGGTGTCATCGGCCTGCGGACCTGTTCCTCGTCCAGGCCCTCCAGTTTCCACAGCACCGCGTCCCGCTCCTGGTCGAGCTTCGCGCGCAGCGTCGTCGTCTCGTCATCGGCGTACAGCATGTTGCGGACCACCTCTTCTGTCGCCCTGCTTTCGTCGTGCGGCGGAAATTATCAGCGCCGACTGACAACTGCCTGCGAACATCGCCCGCATGTCCACGTTCGAGCCCGCCTCCGCACCCACCTCCACCTCCACCTTCGAGCAACTTCTCGCCGAAGGCTCCGCGGTGCCCACCGAGGGCTGGGACTTCTCCTGGTTCGACGGGCGGGCCACCGAGGCGCGGCCCTCCTGGGGGTACGCCCGGGCCATGGGGGAGCGGCTGGGCCGTGTGTCCGCCGCGCTCGACGTGCACACCGGGGGCGGAGAGGTGCTCAACACCGCCCCGAAGCTGCCCCCGCTCACCGTCGCCACCGAGGGCTGGCCGCCGAACGTCGTCAAGGCCACCGCCCTGCTCCACCCGCGCGGCGCGGCGGTCGTCGCCGTACCGGACGACGCGCCGCTGCCCTTTGCCGCCGAGGCCTTCGACCTGGTCGTGAGCCGGCACCCCGTGTCCCCGCACTGGACCGAGATCGCCCGCGTCCTGCGACCCGGCGGTACGTACTTCGCCCAGCACGTGGGTCCCGCCAGCGCGTACGAACTCGTCGAGCACTTCCTCGGACCGCAGTCGGACCAGCAGCGCAGCGTCCGCCACCCCGACCGTGAGCGGGCCGGCGCGGAAGCCGCCGGGCTGGAGATCGTCGAACTGCGCGCCGAGCGACTGCGGATGGAGTTCTACGACATCGCCGCCGTCGTGCACTTCCTGCGCAAGGTGATCTGGATGGTGCCCGGGTTCACCGTCGACGCCTACCGGCCCCAACTCCGGTCCCTGCACGAGCTGATCGAAGCCGAGGGCTCGTTCGTGGCGCACAGCAGCCGCCATCTCTTCGAGGCCCGCAAGCCCTCAGGCTGAGCCGGCCGGCCCGCGATCGAGGAACTCGGCGGAACTCCCGGGAACGTCCGAGAACGTCCGAGAAGCGGCGCGACCGAGGGAGGGGCCGCCGTCGGGCCGTTGCCCGTGGGCATCCGGATATCGTTCGCCCTCGTCCGAATATTGGCGAGAATCCAGCGGGAGGAGGGCGGTCCTCCGCGACGGCCCTGCCTTCCGTACGACATGTGTGTGTATGCCCGAAAAGGTTTCACGAGGTTTCCACATCGTTACCCCTGGGGTTCGTGAGCAGGGGTCGACGTCACGTAAATTTGGGTAAAGGCAATTCGCGTCAGCAAAGTTGCGTGGACGGCACCGCGCAGAGGAGGGGCCTGCGCGGTGCCCTGCCCGGCTGTCACCGGCTCGTGCGAGGACGTCCCGCGCCTGCTCAGCAGCCCTCCGGCGTCGCGTCGTCGGCCCGGATCGCGAGTCGTACGCCCCGCCGAACCCCCCATCTCTCCAGGGCTCCGGCCTCCGCTTCCAGGACCGACCGGACCCATGGGCGGGGGAGTCCAACTCGGCCCGGGCGCATGGTTCTTACCGCTCGGACCCGCGCCTTTCCGTCGAGGTAGGCGACGTCGATCGCGAATCGCATTCCGAACGTGTGCACCGAACTCGCGGGCGTCAGCAGCAGCGCGCCCTCGATTCCGTCCCGGCCCAGCAGCCCGCGTCGGCGTGCTCGTCCCGACTCGGCGAGCTCCAGCGGAACCGGCTCCGGTGTCTCTGTGGTGGTGAACGTGGCCATGGCTGCGAAGTTAGCGACGGCGTCAAGCAAGCGTTCGCGACAGGGTCGCCCTGCAGAGGGGGGCACCCGGATGGGTGCGGGGTTGACGGGTGATGCCGGATCAGGGGATGAAATCCCTCGGATGCCTCTGGATCGCCCAGAATCTCGGGCAATTTCCTGGGAATCAGCTGTTTTCCAGCCATGATCCGGCCGTGAAAACGGGCTTCCGAGGCCATCCGCGCGTTGCCGGACGACTTCGGAGAGTAGTTGTTCCGCGTCGATGTACGCAGCATCACTCACGAAGGGTTATGGTGGAAGCCCCCCCTCGGGCCGGTCCGTCTCCCCCCCCACGGACCGGCCCGTTTTTTGTGCCCAGCCGGAGCCGGTCGGCGCCAGTCGGATGCCGCCGCTCTCCGACCCGGCCATCCGCATACGTCCGGGCCCCCCTTCCGTACCCTCCCCGGCCCCCCTCCCGCACCCTCCCGCGCCCTGCTCCGCGCCCCCTTCTGTCGTGGTGGCGGCGCGATGATGGCGTCCCGGTGGCAAGGTCCCCTTTGCCCGCCGATGGCCCCCTGGGCGCACGGCCCCCGTTCCCCGGGCGCAGGACCCCCCGTCCCGCAGCGGTACGCTTCCCCTCCGGGGATCGCCACCCCCGAGGACCACCACACGGGCAGGAAATCGCGCCAGGGATCGCGCCCGGCCGCGCCTGTCCGATCCGTACGGAGGGGCTGACAAACACGTGAACCTGCGCGACAACCTGCGCCGACTGCTGGTCAGGGTCTACACACGCAGGGTGGAGGGCCACCTCGACCACGACCAGGTGCCCAAGCACATCGGCGTCATCGTGGACGGCAACCGCCGCTGGGCGAAGGCGGCCGGCTCCACCACCGCCCAGGGGCACCGGGCCGGCGCGGACAAGATCGAGGAGTTCCTCGGCTGGTGCTCCGAGACCGACGTCGAGGTCGTCACCCTCTGGCTGCTCTCCACGGACAACGTCAACCGTCCGCAGGAGGAGTTGGCACCGCTTCTCGAGATCATCGAGAACGTCGTGACCTCGCTCGCCGCCGACGGCCGCTGGCGTGTCCACCACGTCGGCAACCTCGACCTGCTCCCCGGGCAGCTGCAGACCCAGCTCAAGGAGGCCGAGGAGGCCACCGCGCACGTGGCGGGCGGGATACTGGTCAACGTCGCCATCGGCTACGGCGGCCGGCAGGAGATCGCCGACGCCGTGCGGTCGATGATGCTCGACGCCCACGACAAGGGCACCCCGCTTGCGGAACTCGCCGAGAGCGTCGACGTCGACATGATCGGCAAGCACCTCTACACCAGCGACCAGCCCGACCCCGACCTCGTCATCCGCACCAGCGGCGAGCAGCGGCTGTCCGGGTTCATGCTCTGGCAGACCGCCCACTCGGAGTACTACTTCTGCGAGGTCTTCTGGCCGGCCTTCCGCAAGGTCGACTTCCTGCGTGCCCTGCGCGACTACGCGGCCCGCCACCGGCGCTTCGGCGGCTGACCCGGACCGGAGCCGACCCGGTCACGAGTGGGCCCACGGGGTGAAATTCGCCCTCCCTGGGACGGATGTAACAAGGAGTTCACCAGCGCGCCGCCGTTTGTCGTGGCATGGCCGCGCATGTTCGAGGGCATAAGCCAAGCAGGTCGACACCCGAACCACGGGTGTCGTATCTCAGCGGACGGCACGGGGCCGTCCGCCCGGGAGGCCCTTTGCACCAGCCCGACCGTGTGGTCACAGCACGGGCGAACAGGCGGAGGGCCGGTTCTCGGCCCGCGCACTGGGGCCGTCGACCGGTCCAGATCTCCTTCGTCGCTCCCCGACCTCATCCGAGGGGGTACGTCCTTCCGTGGTGACCAGCACAAAGCGCCGTATGCCAGACCGGCGCACCTATGTTCTCGACACCAGCGTTCTGCTGGCCGATCCAGGCGCCCTGAACCGCTTCGAGGAGCACGAAGTCGTGCTGCCGATCGTCGTGGTCACGGAGTTGGAGGCCAAGCGGCACCATCCCGAACTCGGGTACTTCGCCCGGCAGGCCCTGCGCCTGCTGGACGAGTTCCGCGTCCGGTTCGGTCGCCTCGACGCCCCGATTCCGATCGGGGAGCTGGGCGGGACCGTCCGTGTCGAGCTCAACCACTCGGACCCCAGCGTGCTGCCAAGCGGCTATCGCCTGGGGGACAACGACTCCCGCATCCTCGCGGTCGCCCGCAATCTGCAGGCCGAGGGGTACGACGTAACCGTCGTGTCGAAGGACCTGCCGCTCAGGATCAAGGCCTCTTCCGTAGGTCTCCTCGCCGAGGAGTACCGCGCGGAGCTGGCCATCACGGGCTCGTCCGGCTGGACCGGAATGTCCGAACTGACCCTGGCCGGCGAGCAGGTCGACCTTCTCTTCGAGGAGGGGCACGCCTACGTTCCCGAGGCCGCCGAGCTGCCGGTGCACACCGGTCTGACGATCCAGTCGGAGCGCGGCAAGGCACTGGGGCGCGTCACGGCGGAGGGCAACGTCCGCCTCGTACGCGGGGATCGCGAGGCGTTCGGTATCAAGGGGAGGAGTGCCGAGCAGCGCATCGCGCTCGACATCCTGCTCGATCCGGACATCGGGATCGTGTCGATGGGTGGTCGGGCCGGCACCGGCAAGTCGGCGCTCGCGCTGTGCGCGGGGCTGGAAGCCGTGCTGGAACGGCGGCAGCACCAGAAGGTGATGGTCTTCCGGCCGCTGTACGCGGTGGGTGGCCAGGAACTCGGCTATCTGCCGGGTTCCGAGTCCGAGAAGATGGGCCCCTGGGCGCAGGCGGTCTTCGACACGCTGTCCGCGGTCACCAGCCGCGAGGTCATCGAGGAGATCACCGCACGCGGCATGCTCGAAGTGCTGCCCCTCACCCACATCCGCGGCCGGTCGCTCCACGACGCGTTCGTGATCGTGGACGAGGCACAGTCGCTGGAGCGGAACGTCCTGCTCACCGTTCTGTCCCGCATCGGCTCCAACTCGCGGGTGATTCTCACCCATGACGTGGCGCAACGGGACAATCTGCGGGTCGGCCGGTACGACGGTGTCGTGGCCGTCGTCGAGAAGCTGAAGGGGCACCCGCTCTTCGCGCACGTCACCCTCACCCGGTCGGAGCGATCCCAGATCGCCGCACTGGTGACCGAAATGCTGGAGGACGGGCAGATCTGACCCTGGTTGGGCAGATAGGAACTCGCTCGGGTGATTGGGTAATTGCGTCCGGTTACCGAGTAGTTCGCAAAAGAGGCGCCGTCCGGCAAAGGCGAAGAGCCTAGCCGGGCGGCGCTTCCGCGTCTGCGGCTTTCCGGAAATCACTGGGGACAAACGAGGTGTGAGCTTTCACACGCAACTCAGAATTGCCACCCGGCGTCCGGGTGCGGCAGAGTCTCACTCCTGTCAGGCCCCGCATACGACACATCTGTACCCCCAGTAGTACGGCACCACCGAAGCACCGCCTTCAACTCCATACCGTCGTCGTATGCCGCCCGTGCACCACGCGGCGCTCCCCGCAAGGGAGTTGCCCACCGGGCCCGTGTCTCCCGTGACCCCGCAGTTGGGAGGCCAGCGTCTTGGGGGCAAGATTGCGTCCGCCAGGGTCACCGAAGCGGGCGATGCTGGAAGGAAACCGTGTGAGCCGGATTTCGGTCCGGGGACTCGCAGTGGCTTCGGCCACCGCGGTCACCGCTGTCGGCGCAGTTACGGGTGTGGCCTCGGGCGACACCGGGACCCCCAACAACGCCGAGGCACTGGTAGGCGACACCACGCTGCTCACGGACATTCCCGTGGGCTCCCAGGCCGAGGTGCAGACCGCGTCCCTGACGCAGCAGGCCGATGTCCAGGCCATCGCCGCCGACGCCACCGCCAAGAAGGACGCCGAGGAGTCTGCTCGCAAGCAGGCGGCCAAGGACGCGGTAGCCAAGCAGAAGGCGGCCGAGAAGGCCGAGGCCGAGGCGAAGGCACGCAAGGAAGCGGAAGAGGCGGCCAGCCGTTCCGCGACGCGTGACCCGTCCAGCTTCCCGCAGCAGGCCTCGTACACGATCGCCGAAGTCCAGGAGATGGCTCGCTCGATCGTCCCGGCGGACCAGTTCCAGTGCTTCAGCAACATCGTGGACCACGAGTCCAGCTGGAACTACCAGGCGGACAACCCGAGTTCCGACGCGTACGGCCTCGTGCAGGCGCTTCCGGGTTCCAAGATGTCCTCGGCGGGCGCCGACTGGGCGACGAACCCGGCAACCCAGATCAAGTGGGGCCTGAGTTACATGAACGACCGCTACGACAGCCCGTGCGGCGCGTGGAACTTCTGGCAGGCCAACAACTACTACTGAGCCTGCCGCGGCTGGCGCGGATTCCGCGTTCAGTTGTCTCAACCTTTCCGAGCCCCTCACCGTCCTTCGGTGGGGGGCTTCGGCCATGTACGGTCGGACGTGGACCGCTGCTCCCGAGGCTCCGGAGGCTTTGGGGGATCGATGGGCAGAGGGAGAGACGGGGGACGAGGGCGGATCATGTCGCGACTGCCGCATTTGCTCGGCCGGATCGGTGGCCGACTCACCGAGATGGGTGAGCGGTTGGACGCACGCCGGGCCGAGGTGGAGAAGGAGCACACGGACGACGGGGACTCGCCGCTGGGCACTCCGTCACTGCCGGACACCTCACCACCCGAGCACGGGCATGAGCACGGCCTTTCGTATGAGCACGACCCCCGGCATGAGCACGGCCTCCAGCCCGAACCCGACGAGTCCGAGCCGGATGCGCGCGAGCCGGGTCAGCGCGAGCACGATGAGCGCGAACAGCTTCCCCGGGCCCGCACCACGACCACCCCCACCGGCCCCGGCGCGATCGCCGTGCGGCCCGAGCCCGCCTCCGTCGTCCCGTGGGGCGTACGGGTCGCGGCCGAGGCGGGTTGGCGGCTGCTGGTGCTCGCCGGCACGCTCTGGGTGCTGATGCGGGTCATCGGCGCGGTCCAACTCGTCGTCTTCGCCTTCGTGGTGGCGCTGCTCATCACCGCGCTGCTCCAACCGGCGGTCGCCCGCCTCACCCGGTGGGGCATGCCGCGTGGGCCCGCGACCGCGCTCACCGCGATCCTCGGGTTCGTCGTGATGGGGCTGATCGGCTGGTTCGTGACCTGGCAGGTCATAGAGAACACCGACCAGCTCTCCGACCAGGTCCAGGACGGCATCGACGAACTTCGCAACTGGCTGCTCAACAGCCCCTTCCACGTCACCGACAAGCAGATCAACAAGATCGCCGAGAATCTGCGCGACGCGATCGGCGCCAACACGGACTCGATCACCTCGGTGGGCCTGGAGGGCGTCACCGTCATCGTCGAGGGGCTGACCGGCATACTCCTGGCGGCCTTCTCGACCCTCTTCCTCCTCTACGACGGCAAGCGCATCTGGGAGTGGACGCTGAAGCTGGTCCCGGCGGCGGCCCGGCCCGGTGTCGCCGGCGCGGGACCGCGAGCGTGGCGCACGCTGACGGCGTATGTGCGGGGCACGGTGATAGTGGCTCTGATCGACGCCATCTTCATCGGCCTCGGCATCTACTTCCTGGACGTGCCGATGGCCGTCCCGCTGGCCGTCTTCATCTTCCTGTTCTCCTTCATCCCCCTCGTCGGCGCGGTCGCCTCGGGCGCCCTGGCGGTGGTGGTGGCGCTGGTGACGCAGGGCGTCGTCACGGCGGTGCTGGTGGTCGCGGTGGTGCTGGCCGTACAGCAGATCGAGGGGCACGTCCTGCAGCCGTTCATCCTGGGCCGAGCGGTCCGGGTCCACCCACTGGCGGTGGTGCTGTCCGTGGCGGCGGGCGGCATGGTCGCGGGGATCGGCGGCGCGGTGGTCGCCGTACCGCTGGTCGCGGTGACGAACACGGTCGTCGGCTATCTGCGCGTCTACTCCCAGGCCCACACCCAGGACTCGGCAGCCCTGCACCACGCACCGAAGCCGCGCGGAGCGACATCGGCGACGATCGCCCTGACGAGAGCCCAACAGCAGCACGAGCAGGCCCCGCCACCGTCCGACCCCCCTGCGTAGCCGCCCTAGAGCGGCCGCAGGCCCTCAAGGGGCGCGGGGAACTGCGCGACCAGCCACAGCGAACCGGCGGCGGCCGCGCAGCGCAGGCGCAGCCAACGCTGATGCGCCGCCGTTCGACCTGTCTGTATGGGCGCCCGGGAGCGGCCGCAGGCCCTCAGGGGGCGCGGGGAACTGCGCGACCAGCCACAGCGAACCGGCGGCGGCCGCGCAGCGCAGGCGCAGCCAACGCTGATGCGCCGCCGTTCGACCTGTCTGTATGGGCGCCCGGGAGCGGCCGCAGGCCCTCAGGGGGCGCGGGGAACTGCGCGACCAGCCACAGCGGACCGGCAGGTCCCGCGCAGCGCAGGCGCAGCCAACGCTGATGCGCCGCCGTCCGACCTGTCTGTATGGGCGCCCGGGAGCGGCCGCAGGCCCTCAGGGGGCGCGGGGAACTGCGCGACCAGCCACAGCGGACCGGCAGGTCCCGCGCAGCGCAGGCGCAGGCGCAGCCAACGCGCCCCACTAAAAGGTCAGTTGAGCACCTTCAGTGCCGGCCCCAGAGCGATCAGCAACGGGATCAACGGGGCCACGGCGGCAGCCAGGAGTGCGGCGGCGCGATACGGCGCGTCCAGGCGCGGCGGAGGCGCCAGAAGCCGCTCGACCCGGTCGCCCAGCTGCCCACGGGTGCACGCGCAGGACAACACACCCCGATGCCGGTTGAGTTCGATCAGGGCGACCGCCGTGGTGCGGTGGCCGCAGCGCCGGGACGCGGTGTCGTCTGCGGCCAGTTCGACCAGACGGTGCGTCTGGTCCCGGAAGTGCGCGAAGACGGGGACGCGCGGGAAACCGGTGGCCAGCGCCTGCGAGAGATGCAGCAGCCAGTCGTGGCGGGCCCGGGCATGACCGAGTTCATGGGCGAGTACGGCGTCCAGCTCGTGGTCGGACAGCCGCCGCAACGCGCCTGTGGTGACCACGAGTTGGGGCGTCGGCCCGGGCAGCAGCCAGGCGTCGGGATACTCGTCCTCCAGCACCAGCAGCGGCCCCCGGGCGGCCGGGAAACCGGCGGGCAGGTCCGGCGCCCGCTCCCGCAGATGGACGCGCCGCAGCCGACGCCGCCGGTGTGCCTCGACGAGTTCCCGGCCGAGCATCGCGACCGTCCAGGCCGCCCCGCAGGCCAGCAGCAGCGTCAGTACGGTGAGCCAGACGGGCGCCGGTCCCAGCTGGTAGGCGGCGGTGACCGAGGACGGGGCCGGTGCGAAGGCATGGGCCCGAACCGTCCCGAACGCGGCCGTCGTGCCCAGCAGCAGCGCGGCGAGGCAGCACACCAGCACGGTCGCGACCAGGCACTGCCACACCCACAGCCCCAGCACCGGCTCCCGGTCGGGCCAGCCGGCCCGGGTCAGCACACGCGGCAGGACAGCGGCGGCGGTCAGGGCGACGGCGGCCATCAGCACCAGGACGACGGTCATTGCGGGTGGCTCCCTCAATCGGAGAAGGACGGTCCTCGCGGCCGGTACGACGAAGGCGGCGACGAACGGAGAGAGGGTGCGCCCATTGTCGGACGTCCTGCACGCCGCGTCCAGTCACCCACCGGGGCCCCTCCGTCACAAGGCCCCTGCCCGGCGACCGCACGACCGGGCGACCGGGCGACCGTGCCCCGGTCACTCGGAGAGGATCGCCTCCGCGTCCAGTGTCGTGGCGACGGCCTGGACGACCGCCGCGATCCTGAACGCCTCCTGCACCGTCTCCCGGTCGACGCCCGCCGCGCGGAGCACCCGCTCGTGGGCGTCCAGACAGGCGCCGCAGGCGTTGATCGCCGACACCGCCACCGACCACAGCTCGACGTCGGTCCGCCCGACGCCCGGGTCGCCGAGCACGTTGGCCCGTAGACCGGCGCGCAGTCGCCCGTACTCCGGGTCGGAGAGCAGATGGCGGGTGCGGTGGAAGACGTTGCTCATCGCCATCTCGGCGGCGGTGGCGCGGGCGGCCGTGTACGCCTCCGGGGAGAGCCGGGCCCTGGCCTCCCGCCCCAGCTCGCGCAGCACACGCGGCGAGCGGGACGCGATTGCGCAGACCAGCACTGTGCCCCACAGCTGCTGCTCGGTGAGGCGGGAGCCGCCGACGACCTTCTCCAGGTTGAGGCGCAGGTCCGCCGCGTAGTCCGGCAGGGCGGACTTCAGTTCCGCGAGGCCCATACCACTCACCACCATTGATCAATTGATCAGACGAATCGCTACACTCTGCCATGTTGATCCACGAAAACTATCAGCGAAACCGGCATCAGCATCAGCATCGTCATCAGTCAGGAGTACGGGTATGGCCGCGCCCAGGAACACCGACGGGCGCCGCAGGCCCAGTCTCGCCCAGCTGCGCGCCTTCGTCGCCGTCGCCGAACACCTGCACTTCCGGGACGCCGCCGCCGCGATCGGCATGAGCCAGCCCGCGCTCTCGGGTGCCGTCTCCGCCCTGGAGGAGGCCCTCGGTGTCACCCTCGTGGAGCGCACCACCCGCAAGGTGCTGCTGTCGCCCGCCGGGGAGCGCCTCGCCGTACGCGCCCGGGACGTCCTGGAGTCGGTCGCCGCGCTGATGGAGGAGGCCGAGGCCGTGCGCGCGCCCTTCACCGGGACGCTGCGGCTCGGTGTGATCCCGACCGTCGCGCCCTACCTCCTGCCCGCCGTGCTGCGCCTGGTCCACGACCGTTACCCGGACCTCGACCTCCAGGTCCACGAGGAGCAGACCGCCGGACTCCTCGACGGACTCACCACCGGCCGCCTCGACCTGCTCCTGATCGCCGTCCCGACCGGAATGCCCGGCATCCTCGAACTCCCGCTCTTCGACGAGGACTTCGTGCTCGTCACGCCCCTCGACCACCCCCTCGGCGGACACACGGACATCCCGCGTGAGGCGCTGCGCGGGCTCGACCTGCTGCTCCTGGACGAAGGGCACTGTCTGCGCGACCAGGCGCTCGACGTCTGCCGGGAGGCCGGGCGCGCGGACGCCCCGGCCACCACGACGGCCGCCGGCCTGTCCACCCTCGTCCAGCTCGTGGCCGGCGGCCTCGGCGTGACGCTGCTGCCGCACACCGCGGTCAGGGTCGAGGCGGGCCGCAGCGACCAGCTCCGCACCGGCCACTTCGCCGCCCCGGCCCCGACCCGCCGGATCGGCCTCGCGACGCGCGCGGGCGCCGTGCGGGGCGCGGAGTACGAGGAACTGGCGGCGGCTCTGCGGGAGGCGCTGCGGCCGTTGCCCGTCCGGGTGTTGGGTGACTAAACAGGTGACAGTTCGATCAAATGAGCGTCGAACAAAGACCGTTGAACGGCGAGAGATCTCAACTTCCGTCAGGTAGCGAGACCCCGGTCTGAATATGCGCCCGGACTGATACACATACCCCCTCAGTGCTACGCGTCAGGCGTATGTGCGAAATGCCGGTGAGTAAGGCCAGGGGGAGTGATGTCGGTCATCCGCGATTCCGTCTCCGCGTCCGCCCTTGACCCCGTTCCCGCATCCGCTTCCCCGGATTCCCTCGGCCGCGTCGGCTACGGCCTGCTGCTCGACGCCCTGGCCGAGTGCGGGCAGGAGGAGTACACCGGGGCGCTGCGCGCGGCCGGCAGCCCCGGCGGGGCCTTCCACTTCCGGCGCGGACTGGTCGTCGGCGCCGAGAGCCCCGGCGCCCCCGGCCCCGAGGCGCTGCTCCTGCGCTCCCGCCGGATCAGCGGCGAGGAGTGGGCCGAGCTGGTACGGGAGGCCGGGGGAGCGCGCTGGCCGGGCGCGGAACTGATCAGGCACGGCTACGCGGGCGCCGCCCAACTGCGCGTCGTCTGCATGATGGCGTTACGGGACGCCGTCTTCGCGGTCGTCGCGGGCCGCGTGGACGCCTGCGAACGCGACCCGGAGGCCGAGCCGTCCGCCCCGGTCCCGGTGGGCGAGGGGCCGGTCCGCCTCCTCCAGGACGCCAACCGCAAACTCGCCGCCCTTGCCGCCCTGTCCCACCCGGTACGCCCCAACCGGGAGCGCCCGAGCCCGAGTTCGGTGCCGGTGCCGATCGATGCAGGGCAACTCACTCCCGTACAGCAGGAGTTGCTGGCCCAGGCCGACGGCCGCCGTACCGCCCGTGACCTCGCGTTCCGTACCGGCCGGGGGGTGTACGCGGTGACGGTCGAGGTGGCGCGGATGCTCGGTGCGGGGCTGCTGGAGTGCGCCGAGGGGGTCGCGCCGCTCCCGGTCGTCCGGGTGCCGCAGGAGGGTCTGCGACAGCGCAGGCGACTGCCTCCGGCGCCGCCACCCCCGCCTCCGCCGTTGGCGCCCCCGTACGTGAACCCGGCCGTCGTCACCCCGCTGCCCCGCCGTGAACCCGGCGCCAGTGGCATCACCGAATCTCTCGCCCCCGAAAAGCGCGGGTCGAGCTGGAAAGGGTTCTTCCGGATGCGGAACGGAACCCAAGGAAATTCGTGAAATTCAGTAGAAGGTCATAGAGGGCCATAGAAGTTCATCGAAGTTCATAGATGTTCGAAGAGCTCATAGGGGAGTTGAGTACATGGACCACAAAGCGCTGGCCATGGAAATGCGCGACCTGCGCGAAAAGGTGGACGGAATCACCGACACGGCGATCGCAGCCACCGACGGACTGCTCATAGCGGCGGACACCGCCGCGTCGATCGACCCCGAGGGTCTCGCCGCCATCGCCGCCGCGGGACTCGGTCTCGCCCGACGGGCCGCCCAGGCGACCGGCCGGGGCACCCTGCGTCGGACGGTCACCTACGGCAGCCAGGGCTGCGCGGCCTTCTACGCCGTCGGGGACACCGCGCTGATGGTCGTACTCGGCGACGAGGGCGTCGACCTGGACAGGCTGCACCGGGCGACGCAGCCGGCGTTGCGCCGTATCGGCTCGATCCTCACCGCCACGGAACCCGCCGTGGCGACCGAAGGAGTGTGAAGGAAAGGATGGCGACGAAACGCATGACCACAGGTTTCTCCGACCAGGTCATGAGCCTGGTCAAGGCGCTCCGAACCGATGCCCCCGAGTGTGTCGCGTCGGGGGTGGTCGACATGGCCACCGGGATGCTGCTCTCGTACGAGACGGTCGACAACCATCCGCCGGAGGTGCTCGACCTGCTGGCGGGCGCGACTCTCGACCTGTTCCAGGGCCGTACTGTCGTGATGATCGAGGACGTGTTCAAGGAACGGCGGGGCACTCCGAGCGACCAGCACTTCTTCCAGGAGATCCTCGTCAACAGCGAGAACCTCACTCACCTGTTCGTGCGGCTCAACGAGCAGCAGGACGTCGTCGCCGTGGTCGTCTGCCGCAAGGCGGTCAACGTCGGCATGCTCTTCGCCCAGGTGCGGCGGGTGGTCAAGGAGTACAGCCTCTGAACATCCGCTGAGCACGAACGCCGACAGGCCCCTCCGCCGGATTCCGAGGTCCGGGGGAGGGGCCTGTGCGACGAGCGGGCGCGTCAGGAGCTACTCCGTCCGCAGGCCGTCCGGCCGCATCAGCCGCAGCAGCGGCGGCAGACTCAGCACCGTCACCAGCAGCACGACGCCCGCGCCGATACCGGTCATCGCCAGTACGGCGGCCCAGTCGACGCCGAGCGACCTGCTCGTCATCTTCAGCAGGACGACGCCCAGGGTCAGCCCCACTCCCGTCGACAGCAGCAGCCCCAGTCCGATCGGGATAGCCGTCTGCCACAGCACCGACAGGCTCAGCGTCCGCCGCCGGGTGCCGAAGGCGACCAGGGACGACAGCAGCTTTCGGCGCTCGCGCAGCTGCTCCAGCTGGGAGACCAGCAGGCTCACCCCGATCAGCAGCAGGACGCAGGCGGAGCCGACGAACAGGCCGGTGCGGATCGACTCGAACTGCCTCGTGCGGTTGGTGGCCGTCCAGGTCTGGGGATCCGTCAGGGGGTCGATCCGCGCCGCCGTGTTGCGGACCAGGTCGGGGGCGTCCGCCACCTTGGGGTCGAGGACGACGAAGATGCGTCCGGCGGCCTGCGCCACGATCTCCTTGGGCAGGGCGCCCGGTGTGGCGAGGACGCCACCGTTCTCGCCACCCGACGGGTCCTCGCGCGAGTCGGCCTGCTTGAGGCCCGCCGGCACCGTCCAGGCGACCGCCGGTTTCTCGGTCCCCAGACTGCGCGGGCTGACCCACACCTTCAGGCCCGGTTTGACCAGCAGGGCTGTGTCCGTTTCGTAGTCGGCACCCTGAACGGCGAAGACGTCGCCGTCTCGGCACGAGGGGAGCCGGCCCACCTCACGCAGCGCCGAGCAGTCGCCGATGGTCACCTCGGTGTACTTCTCCGCGGACCTGGCCTTTTCGCCCAACGAACCGTAGAAAAGAACGGTGACCTTCCGAACGCCCTCTGTCCTTGCGAGCTGCCGGCCCGCCGGGAGGAGCGGGACGCCGTAGGGCACGCCGACCTCCATCTGGGCCCGCTCGACATGCTCCTTCGACGGGGTCTCGTAGGCGCCGGCGACCCCTGAGAAGAACATCTGCAGCGCGATCGCGCCGGCCACCGCCACCGCGATGCCGTTCACCAGGCGGGCGGCCGTACCGCTGCTCAACTGGAGCCTTCGGACGGCCAGTTGCCAGGCGACCCCGCCGGAGCCGAGCCGGGCGACCGCCGCCTCGACGACCCAGGGCAGAAGCGCGGTCACCCCGATGAGGAGCAGCGAGACGCCGGCGATGACCAGGAGGTCGTTGAACTGCCCGGCGTCGTTGCCCTGCCCGATCATCGGGGAGAGCGCCGCGATCCCGCCCAGCGGCATCAGCAGCCGCCACCACAGCCGGCGGCGCGGGGGCCGGGCCGTACGCACCACACCGAGCGGTTCGATCACCACACCGCGCAGCGCGAGCAGGGTCACCAGCACGGCGGCCACCGGCACGACGACCGCGACCAGGACGGCCAGCGCGGGCGCCGGATTCAGATCACTGGGGAACACGCTCAGGTCGAGAAGCTCGACGTATCCCGCGGCCTGACGGCCGATCAGGAAGAAGAGGGCGCCGAAGACGAGCCCGACGGCGGCACCGGCGAACGCCTCGCCCGCGGCGATCCGGCGGGTCATCATGCCGTCGGCGCCGACCAGCCGCAGCGCGGCCAGCCGCCGGTCGCGCCGCTCACCGCCGAACCGTACGGCCGTGGCGATGAAGACGCCGACCGGCATCAGCAGCACGATGAAGACGACGAGGGTGAGCAGGATCAGGACGGGATCCATACCCTCGGACGTCGGATGCAGATCCCCGAACCGGGCGATCCGCCCCACAGAACCACCGCTGAAACGGTGCTCGAGTCCCTCGCCCCCTCGGTAGAAGGCGAGTTCGGCCGGTCCGACGAGCCCCGTGCCTGAGATGGTGCCGACGATCCGGTCCGGCAGCCGCTCCCGCAGCAGCTTGCCGTCGGCCGACTTCAGCAGCCGTTCGAGAGCCGGCGAGACGATCATCTCCCCGACCGCGGGGAACTTGTCGACCCCCGGCGGCAAGGGCGCCCGTACCCCTTCGGGTTGCAGCTCCCGCCCGCGTACGTCGTCCGTGCGGAAGGTCGTGTCGACGACGGCGACGATCAGTGTGTTGTCGGCCTTCGGGGGCTGCTTGTCGACGAACACGACGTCCGTACGTGCTTCGCCCCGCTCGCTCCGGGCCGCCAGCGCGCTCGGGATGGCGGTCGTCAGCAGCAGCAGCGCCACCCCGAGCCCGACCCCGACGGCCGTCAGCAGGACCCGGCCCCAGCCCTCGCGCCCACCCGTGAAGGCGAATCGGACCCCCATACCCAGGTCCCGTATCCACTGGCGCAGGTTCATATGACGCGCTCCATGTCCCGCGACTTGCCGTCCCGTACGACGATCTCGCGGTCGGAGTAGGCGGCCACCCGTGCCTCGTGCGTGACGAGCACGACGGCCGCGTTGGTCGACCGGGCGGCCTCGGTGAGCAGCTCCATCACCCGCTCGCCGTTGAGCGAGTCGAGGGCGCCGGTGGGCTCGTCGGCGAACAGCACCCGGGGGCTGGTGACCAATGACCGTGCCACGGCCACCCGTTGCCCCTGGCCTCCGGACACCTCGCCGGGCCGCTTGCTCCTGAGGTCGTCGACCTCCAGCCGCTCCATCCAGGAGAGCGCGGTCCGCTCGGCCTCCTTGCGGGAGGTCCCGCCCAGACGCAGCGGGAGGGCCACGTTCTCGACGCAGGTGAGTTCCGGCACGAGCTGCCCGAACTGGAACACGAACCCGAACTCGGTGCGCCGCAGCTGACTGCGCTGGGCGTCGCTCATCCCGGCCATCTCACGCCCGTTGTACGTGATCGAGCCGGAGTCGGGCGGGACGATCCCGGCGAGACAGTGCAGCAGGGTCGACTTGCCGGACCCGGACGGGCCCATGATGGCGACGACCTCGCCGGGGTGGATCGAGAACTCGGCGCCGTCGAGCGCGTTGGTCGGACCGTAGGCCTTGCGCAGTTCGCTCGCGACGAGCAGCGAACCGGGAGGGGCGGTCGTCGGAGCAGTCAGCGGAGCGGTCATCGGGACGTCACCACCTGGGCGAGTTTGTCGAGGCGCGCGGAGGTCAGTTCCAGCCAGCGCAGATCGGCTTCGAGGTGGAACAGGGCGTGGTCGCAGATGAGCTGGTCCGCGAGGTCGCCCTTGCGCTTGCGGTCGGTCAGCATGCGCATCATCCGCAGGTGCTCAGCGCGCTGCGTGTCGAGGATGTCACCGGCGTCGCGGTGGGTGAGCAGCGCGAGGACGACCTTCGTGTAGAGGGTCGACTGCAGATACGGCTCGGGCTTCTCCGGCGTCGCGAGCCACCGCTGTACGTCGGTGATACCGGCGTCGGTGATCGCGTACCGCTTCCGCTCGGGACCGTCGCCGGCCTCGATGCCGTCGACCTCGACGAGCCCGTGCTTCAGCAGCCGGGACATCGTCGAGTAGACCTGCCCGTAGTGCAGCGGGCGATCGTGACCGAACTTCTCGTCGAAGGCCCGCTTCAGGTCGTAGCCGTGTCGGGGGCCGGACTCCAGGAGTCCTAGAAGGGTGTGACCGATGGACATGAGAAGGACTATACGCACGGGGTATACGTGGTGTGTATACCTGCTGTGTATAGATCATGGGGCGGGCTGTGGAAGGGCGGTGACTGTGCAGGTCAGAGCTGGTTGTCACGGTTCTGTCACCGGGCTTTCGCGCGGCGAGCATCAAGCTCCCCCAGAGGGGGGAGCTTGAGGGCGAGGCACTTCAGGCCGACGGGGGTCCGGGGGTGGAGCCCCCGGGTGGCCGCCCACGGCGCGGGATGGGACCCGTCTCCCGGGGCAGCCTGCCCGCCTCCGCCAGGGCCCGCCGCAACAGGAACTCGATCTGCGCGTTGGCCGAGCGCAGCTCGTCCCCCGCCCACCGGGCCAGCGCGTCGTACACGGCAGGGTCCAGCCGCAGCAGCACCTGCTTGCGCTGCTGCCGCGGCCGGCGCTCGGCGTGTTCGGGGTTCTCGGCGGCCGAACTCCCGGAGGGATCACTCACTGGTACAGGGACCCCGTGTTCACGACCGGCTGTGCCGCGCGGTCACCGCACAGCACCACCAGGAGGTTCGACACCATCGCCGCCTTCCGTTCCGAGTCCAGCTCCACGATGTCCTCCTCGGCGATCCGGGCGAGCGCGGCCTCGACCATCCCCACCGCGCCGTCGACGATCAGCCGCCGCGCCGCGACGACCGCCCCCGCCTGCTGCCGCTGGAGCATCGCCGAGGCGATCTCGGGAGCGTACGCGAGGTGGGTGAAGCGGGACTCGATGATCTGGACGCCGGCCGCCTGCACGCGCGCGTGCAGCTCGACGGCCAGCTTCTCGGTGATCTCCTCGGCGTTGCCGCGCAGCGAGAGCCCGCCCTCGTCATGGGCGTCGTACGGGTACTCGATGGCGATGTGCCGGACGGCCGCCTCGGTCTGGGTGGCGACGAACTCCAGGAAGTCGTCGACCTCGAAGCTGGCCTGCGCGGTGTCCTTGACCTTCCAGACCACGACGGCGGCGAGTTCGATCGGGTTGCCGTAGGCGTCGTTCACCTTGAGGACGGGCGTCTCGTGGTTGCGTACCCGCGTCGAGATCTTCGAGCGCGAGGTGAGCGGGTTCACCCAGCGCAGCCCGTCCTGCCGGATCGTCCCCCGGTACCGCCCGAAGAGCTGGACCACCCGGGCCTCGCCCGGCGCGACCATGTTCAGACCGCACATGGCGATGAAGGCGCAGAGGCCGATCAGGACGCCCGGGACGATCAGAGCCGCCTTGGCTCCGCCGCCGGAGACGGCTGTCGCGCTGATGATCATGCCGACGCCGAGCACGAGTCCGAGCAGTCCCAGCAGGAGAGCGGCGCCACCGCCGATGCTGCGGGCCGGGATCTCGCGGACCTGCGGATCGGGCATGTCAGGCAGATCGACCGCGGGATCGGCGGTCGGGGTCAAGTCGTGTGTGGTCATGGATGGTGCCCCCGTTTCGTGAGCGTCGGCGATCAGGTCCTGGCCGCCGACGGCTTAGCAGCGTTCTAGCTAAGTGATATCACTTTAGCCGATGCGGCAACCTTCCGCACCCCCCAGTAGTCGGTTCCAGTGGGGCGGGTGCTGATTGTCACGTCCGGAAAAGGGGGGCTCGAAAGCTCGTCGTCTTATCCGCCGGTGTTAGTTTTCTGAGCTGACCTGTGCCATGAACCTGTGCGAAGAAGGAAGCGGAGCGAAGCGACCGATGGGACGAGCGGACGAGAGACGAGCGCGGCAGCATCGCGGTGGCCGCCGCGCGGCGCCCAAGAGCTCCTCCAGGGATGCCTCGACCGGGACCGGAGCGGAGACAGGAGTCGAGGGCGGTGCCGAGGGCGGGACCGCGACCGCGACCCTGACTCCGGGCAGGGCGGCAAGCAGGGCGGCGGCGCGCGGCAAGAGCGCCAAGAAGGGCAAGAACGGCAACGAAGGTAAGAGTTTCCTGCGTCGGCTCTTCACCTGGAAGAAGATCCTCGGCGCCTTCTTCGGCTTCATGCTGCTCGGCATGGGCGCCTTCATGGTGCTCTACCTGATGATCGGCGTGCCCGAGGGCAACGCCGCCGCGGAGAAGCAGAGCAACGTCTACAAGTACAGCGACGGCACCGTCCTCGCTCGCACCGGCACGGTCAACCGCGAGATCGTGGACCTGGACGAGGTGCCCAAGAAGGTCCAGCTGACCTTCGTCGCCGCCGAGAACAAGTCCTTCTACAAGGACGCCGGCGTCGACTTCAAGGGCACCGCCCGCGGTCTGATCAACACGCTGTCCGGCAAGGGCAAGCAGGGTGGTTCGACGATCACCCAGCAGTACGTCAAGAACTACTACCTGGAGCAGGACCAGACCATCACGCGCAAGCTGAAGGAACTGGTCATCTCGCTGAAGGTGGATCAGAAGAGGTCGAAGGACTACATCCTCGCGGGCTACATCAACACCAACTACTACGGCCGCGACTCCTACGGCATCCAGGCCGCCGCGCAGGCCTACTACCGCGTCGACGCCAAGGACCTCACCGTCGAGCAGGGCGCGTACCTCGCCGCGCTGCTCCAGGCACCGAGCCAGTACGACTGGGCGGTCGCCTCCGACACCGGCAAGAAGCTCGTGACGGCCCGCTGGAACTACGTACTCGACAACATGGTCGGGGAGGGCTGGCTCGACAAGTCCAAGCGCGACGCCATGAAGTTCCCGGTGCCGAAGGAACCGAAGGGCGCCCCGGGCCTGGAGGGCCAGACCGGGTACCTCGTCGACGCCGCCAAGGCCCAGCTGGCCAGGCAACTCGTCGCCCAGGGCACGGCCGACGACACCAACAGCGCGAACGCGCTGGTCGACAAGGGCGGTTGGACGATCACGCTCAACATCGACCGGAAGAAGCAGACCGCGCTGGAGAACGCCGTCAAGAGCCAGCTCACCAGCAAGCTCGACGCGAAGAAGCGCAAGGTGGACGCCAACGTCCAGGCCGGCGCGGTGTCCGTCGACCCGAAGACCGGGCGGGTGCTCGCGCTGTACGGCGGCACCGACTACTTCAAGCACTACATCAGCAACGCGACCCGTCGTGACTACCAGCCCGCGTCCACCTTCAAGCCGATCATCCTCGCGGCGGCCATGGAGGAGCAGGCACGTACGCAGGACGGCGACGAGATCAACCCGAACACGGTCTACGACGGCACCAGCGGCCGGCAGGTCGTCTCCGACGGCAAGAAGGTCGGCTTCGGCCCGCCGAACGAGGACGACGCGGACTACGGCGACGTCACCGTCCAGACCGCGATGAACAAGTCGATCAACTCGGTGTTCGCACAGATGGGCGTCGACGTCGGGATGTCCGAGGTCATGAAGGTCGCGGACGAACTCGGCCTGGACACCACCGGGTTGCCGGCGGTGCCCGCACAGACCCTCGGCACGATGGGCGCGAGCCCGATGGAGATGGCCGGCGTCTACGCCACCCTCGACAACCACGGCCGCAAGGTCACCCCGGCCATCGTGAAGTCGGCCGAACACAAGGACCGTACCGCCGAGTTCGACTCCCCGATCGGGGAACAGGTCATCAGCCCCGAGGCCGCCGACGCGGTCACGTCGGTGCTGACAGGCGTGGTCGACGACGGTACGGCCCGGGTCTCGGTGGCGCAGGCGGACAACCGCAAGGGCCAGCAGGTGGCCGGCAAGACGGGTACGTCCGACGAGAACAAGTCGGCCTGGTTCACGGGCTACACGCCCGGTCTGGTCACCTCGGTCGGCCTGTTCGGCGAGGACACGAAGGCCAGGAGGCAGGTCAGCCTGAAGGGCGCCACGGGTCTCATCGCCGCGGGCGGCGGCCGGATCAACGGCGGTGGCTACCCGGCGAAGATCTGGGCGACGTACACCTTCGGCACGATGGGCAAGGTCACCAAGTTCGACCTGGACACCTCGTTCGGCGCGGGCGTGAAGCCCACGCCGTCACCGACGCCGACCCCGACCGACACGGCGACCCCGACACCGACTCCTACGCCGACTCCGACACCCACGCCGACCCCGACGCCGACTCCGACACCCACGCCGACCCCGACGCCGACTCCGACACCCACGCCCACTCCGACCCCGACTCCCACGCCGACCCCGACGGGCGGGTCGGGGGGCATCACCCTTGAGCCGCCGGACCCGGGCGACGGGCAGTAGGCACTACGAGAGAGGGCTCCCGGTGATCACCTGATCACCGGGAGCCCTCTCTCATTCACGTGACCGTTTCACGTCCGGCCCAACTCGAACCAGACCACCTTCCCCGTGCTCAGCCGGGTCGCACCCCAGCGCCGGGCCAGCCGGTTGACGAGATACAGACCCCGGCCGCCCTCGTCCGTGGCCCGCGCCTGCCGCAGCCGCGGCAGCTGCGGCACGTCGTCGCCGACCTCGCAGCGCAGTACGTCGGTCCGCAGCAGCCTCAGGGTGATCGGCCGGGACGCGTAGCGCACCGCGTTGGTCACGACCTCGCTGACCAGCAGCTCCACCGAGTCGGTCATCTCCTCCAGACCCCAGCGGGACAGGGCGCGCCGGGCGAGCCGGCGGGCCCGGCCGGGGGCCGCGTCCTCCGGGTCCAGGTACCAGTACGCGACGTCGCTCGGCGCGATGCCGTCGAAGCGGGCGGCGAGCAGCGCGATGTCGTCGTCCCGGTCGCCCGGGCCGAGCATGTCGAGCACCTCGTCGCACAGCGCTTCGAGGGGCGGCGGATGGTCCGGCCCGGTCAGCTGGGCGGTCGCGGCGAGCTTCTCGCGCAACTGCTCTATGCCGGTCCAGACGTCCCGCAGCCGGGACTCGACGAGCCCGTCCGTGTAGAGGAACAGGGTGGCACCGGCGGGCGCGTCCAGCTCCACGGCCTCGAAGTCGACACCGCCGACCCCGATGGGCGCGCCGGACGGCACCTTGAGCACCTCGGCCCGGCCGCCCAGGTGCAGCAGGACGGGCGGCGGATGGCCGGCGTTGGCGATGGTGATCCGGTGCGACACCGGGTCGTACACCGCGTAGAGGCAGGTCGCCATGCGGTCCGTACCGAGTCGCTGGGCCTGTTCGTCGAGGTGGTGCAGGACCTCCTGCGGGGGCAGGTCGAGCCCGGCGAGGGTCTGGGCGGTCGTCCGCAGCTGGCCCATGATGGCCGCACTGGTCATGGAGTGCCCCATGACGTCGCCGACGACGAGCGCGACCCGGCTGCCGGGCAGCGGGATGGCGTCGTACCAGTCACCGCCGACGCGGGCGGTCTCGGCGGCCGGGAGATAGCGGGACGCGAGCCGTACGCCGGTCGGGCGCGGCAGGGTCTCCGGCAGCATCGTGCGCTGCAGCTCGTCGGCGATGTAGGCCTCGCGGCCGTACAGCACCGCCTTGTCGATGCCGAGGGCACTGTGCGTGGCCAGCTGGGCGGCGACCAGCAGATCGTCCGTCTCGAACGGGATCCGGTCCGGCCGGCGCAGGAACAGCGCGGCCCCGATGACGCGGCGCCGGCCGCGCAGCGGGGCGAGGATCGCGCGCTGGCCGTCCGGTACGTCCAGGTCGCAGGAGTCGCCGAGCAGTTCGGGCAGGGCCGCGCGGGCGGCGGGCGCGTCCGCGAAGACGGGCCGGACGCCGCGCAGCACCTCGGCGAGCGCGCCGCCGGGACGCACCTCGCACAGTTCGGCGCTGACCGGGGACAGCTCGGGCAGCGGCTGCGGGACGGCGGAGGTGGCCAGAAAGCTGTTCTCGGTGTCCCGCTCCTGCGGCAACCGGTCCGTGCGGCGCAGCCGCAGCACCAGCGGGCCGGTGGGCCGCTCGTCGCCGACGGGCAGCGGATCGCGCAGATACACGAGGATCGTGTCGGAGAACGTCGGCACGGTGGCCCGGCACAGCCCCATCACGATCTCGTCGAGGTCGATGCCCCGCGCGATCCGCCGGGTGGCGGCACCGACGAACCGCAGCCGGTCGCCGTCCCGCCGCATCGGCAGGGGAGCGCCGGTGGTACTTCCCTGCCCGGAACGCCGCTCCCTGCCCGCGAGATCGCTCGCGGCCGGGTCGGCGCTGTCGCCCTCGGCGGGGCCGTTCGGGCTCGGGTGGGTGTCCGTGGCGTGGTGCTCCGTCGCGTGGTTCTCCGTGCCCGGGCGGTCCGTCTCGGCGCCCGGCTGGACCGGGATGCTGTCCGGCGCCGGACGCGGGCGGTGCGCGTCGGGTTCGGTCGAGGACGGCTGGTCGGACTGCGAGTGCTCCGGCCCGGGGGTGGCCGGGGGACCGGCGGGGTTGGGCCCCGTGGAGCCTGACGTACCGGTACCCGTACCCGAGCTGGATGCCATCGCGCCTGTTCCCGCCTCTGTTCCCGCTGTTCCCGATGTTCCCGCGTCGTGCGCGGTCGTACCGGCGCTGCCGACGGTCTCGGGGCTCTCGGAGCCCGTCCCGAGGCAGGCGGCGGCCTCCGGTGTGCCGGCGGCCCCTTGCTGCCCTGTCGTCTGCTTCGGCAGGGGCAGAGCCGCCGCCTCCGGGGAACGCAGCAGCGCCCCGCGGGTGTCCGCGGGGATGTCCGGCCGGCCGGTGCCCGGCCGAGGGCGCTCGTGCGAGGTGGGTTGCTCCGTCACGCGTGTCGAATCCATCCGTCCGGGGCTGCGCGTTGTGCGCGCAGTTGGTCCCGCCGACTTCCCGATACCCGGAATACGTGCCCCAGGAACGGAAAACCGGCGTGGTCAGAGGTTGTTCCTGATGCACCGGCGAGCCCTGTTCGGCTCCGACCGGTGTTGCCCTCGTTCCCCTCGCTCACGTCCTGCCGCCCCTCGGTGACGTATGGTCAGGCCCAGCGCATGTTCCGGGAGTTACGGTAGTGCGCCCTTGCGGAGGACGATCCTACGGTTGCGTACCGGGGGCGCATCAAGGGTCTCATGACGACATGTGCGCGGGCGTACGGTCCCAGTCCTCCGGCAGTGACGGTACAGCCCACGACGGATCCGGGCGCCAGTGCTGCCAGCCATCCGCGAACGGAGCCCCCCAGGCCTGGATCACCTCCACTGCGGAACGCCCCGCTTTCCGTACCCTTTCGGCGAGTTGGGCGTCCATCAGCCCGGCCTGCTGGGCCTGTGCGAACTCGTCCTCGTCGCGCCACTCCCAAGTCCGGTCGGGATTCACGGTGATGTCGAGAAAGTGGTCCTCGGAATCGACCCCGCCGGCCCAACGGACCAGCGGCTCCTCCAGGTTCACGTACCAGTTCTTGAACTGCCAGCCCGGTTCCCAGAAAAGCCACACGGACCAGGGCTCGGCGGGCCGCGCCAGCTTCAGCACCCCGGTGCCGAACCAGCGGTCGCGCTGCACGGTCCGGGGCTTGGTGTACCGCGACTCCAGCGGCTCCACGTGCACGGGCGTACCGTCCGCCAGTACAGGCTTGACGCACTCGGTGCCCGGCGCCATCCACACCGCGAGCAGCTCGGAATCGTCCCGTACGACGGTGACGGGACGCACGATGTGGAAGCGGTCCCCGGAGTTCTCACGGTATCGCCACAGGATCTGACTCCCGGGGGACCAGTACGCCGCTGATCCGCCCGCTTCCACTCGTCTCAACGCTCCGTCGTCTGTCATGAAGAGATATTAGGTGCCACAGGCATACGACGCCGCAGTGCGTGTCACGGTTCACGCCAGTGGCCGGATGACGTTACGGGCGCGTCATCCGCAGGACATCCAGCGCGCTGTCGAGCTGCTCGACGGAGAGATCTCCACGCTCCACGTACCCGCCTTCCAGGACGACTTGGCGAATCGTCTTCTTCTCGGCCAGCGACTTCTTGGCCACCTTGGCCGCTTCCTCGTACCCGATGTACTTGTTGAGCGGCGTGACGACGGACGGCGAGGACTCCGCGTACTCGCGCGCTCGCTCCCGGTGGGCGACGATCCCGTCGACGGTCCGATCGGCGAGCAGCCGCGAGACGTTGGCGAGCAGTCGTACGGACTCGAGAACGTTCTTCGCGATCACCGGCAGCATGACATTGAGTTCGAAGTTGCCGGCGGCACCGGCGGTGGTGACGGTGAGGTCGTTGCCGATGACCTGCGCGGAGACCATCAGCACGGCCTCGGGGATCACGGGGTTGACCTTGCCGGGCATGATCGACGACCCCGGCTGCAGATCGGGCAGGCTGATCTCGGCGAGTCCGGTACGCGGCCCGGAGGCCATCCACCGCAGATCGTTGGCGATCTTGGTCAGCCCGACGGCGATCGTCCGGAGCTGCCCGCTGGTCTCGACGATCCCGTCCCGGGCGCCCTGCGCCTCGAAGTGGTCGCGGGCCTCGGTGAGGGGCAGCCCGGTGGCCCGGGCGACCTCCTCGATCACGGCGGCGGAGAACCCGGGAGGCGTGTTGATCCCGGTCCCGACGGCGGTGCCACCGAGCGGCAGCTCGGCGAGCCGGGGCAGCGAGGCACGCAGCCGCTCCACGCCGTACCGCACCTGGGCCGCGTACCCACCGAACTCCTGCCCGAGCGTCACGGGGGTGGCGTCCATGAGATGCGTACGCCCCGACTTCACGACGTCGGCGAACTCCTCGGACTTGCGGGTGAGGGCGTCCGCGAGGTGGTCGAGGGCGGGGATCAGGTCGCGGGTGACGGCCGCGGTGGCGGCGATGTGGATGGAGGAGGGGAACACGTCGTTGGACGACTGCGAGGCGTTGACGTGGTCATTGGGGTGTACGTCCCTGCCGAGCCGCTCACTGGCGAGGCTCGCGATGACCTCGTTGGCGTTCATGTTGGACGAGGTACCGGAGCCGGTCTGGAACACGTCGACCGGAAAGTGCTCGTCCCAGTCCCCGGCGGCAACCTCCCCGGCGGCCTCCTGAATGGCGTCGGCGATGTCCTTGTCGACCACCCCGAGCTGGGCGTTGACCTTCGCGGCGGCACCCTTGATCCGGGCGAGCGCCTCGATGTGGGCACGCTCGATACGTTGCCCGGAGACAGGAAAGTTCTCGACGGCACGCTGGGTCTGGGCCCGCCACCTGGCATGAACGGGGACACGGACCTCCCCCATGGAGTCGTGCTCGGTCCGGTACTGCGGCGGCTGCTGAGGCTGGTCGGGCGAAGTCATGGTCGTACCTCCGGAAGGGACAGCGCGGGCCTGAGGAGACGTATTCCCCCGAAGACGATCACTTGCCCGGGGGCATCTGGAGCGCAGGCCTGGCCACCTGAACCTTCTTTTCCCACCCACCCGCCCCGAGGCTTCTCCAGCCAAGGTCGGGGCACGCGGGCCTTCTTTCCCACCCACCCGCCCCTGCTGCTTCTGAAGCTCGGGTCGGGGCACGTCGCCCCCCTTTTCCCGCCCGCCCGGGCCGTCTTCTCAGCCCGTCCGGCGTTTGAGGACGAGGCCGTTCAGGCCGATGGGGGGTCCAGGGGGCGCAGCCCCCTGGTGGGGTCGAAGGGGCGCAGCCCCTGGGGATGGGACGGGTAGGGGCGGCGGGGGCGAGACAACCGCTACGCCCACCCCCACCACCCCGACAGCCACCCTGACTAGCCCAGCCCCGGCCCCCGCACCGGAATACTCGTGAACGTAGGCGCCGGCGCCGGATCCTTGAAGAAGTCGTTGCCCTTGTCGTCAACCACGATGAACGCCGGGAAGTCCTCGACCTCGATCTTCCACACCGCCTCCATCCCGAGCTCCTCGTACTCGACGACCTCGACCTTCTTGATGCAGTCCTGGGCCAGCCGGGCCGCAGGTCCCCCGATCGACCCGAGATAGAACCCACCGTGCGCGTCACACGCGTTGGTGACCTGCGCCGACCGATTCCCCTTCGCCAGCATCACCTTGGACCCGCCCGCCGCCTGGAACTGCTCGACGTAGGAGTCCATACGCCCGGCCGTGGTCGGCCCGAACGACCCCGACGCGTACCCCTCGGGCGTCTTCGCCGGCCCGGCGTAGTACACCGGGTGGTCCTTCAGGTACTGCGGCATCTCCTCACCCGCGTCCAGCCGCTCCTTGATCTTGGCGTGCGCGATGTCCCGCGCCACGACCAGCGGCCCGGAGAGCGACAACCGCGTCTTCACCGGGTACTTGCCCAGCTCGGCGAGGATGTCGTCCATCGGCTGGTTGAGGTCGATGCGAACCACGTCCGACGCCTCGTCCAGATGTTCGTCCGTCGTCTCCGGCAGGAACCGCGCCGGGTCCGTCTCCAACTGCTCCAGGAAGACACCCTCGGCCGTGATCTTCGCGACGGCCTGCCGGTCGGCCGAGCAGGACACGGCGATGGCGACGGGACACGAGGCACCGTGCCTCGGCAGCCGCACCACCCGCACGTCGTGGCAGAAGTACTTGCCGCCGAACTGCGCCCCGATCCCGATCCGCTGCGTCAGCTCGAAGACCTTCTCCTCCAGCTCCTTGTCCCGGAAGCCGTGCCCGAGTGGCGAACCCTCGGCCGGGATCTCGTCCAGGTAGTGCGCGGAGGCGTACTTCGCGGTCTTCAGCGCGTACTCGGCGCTCGTGCCGCCCACCACGATCGCCAGGTGGTACGGCGGACAGGCGGCCGTGCCCAGCGAACGGATCTTCTCCTCCAGGAACTTCATCATGGAGGCCTCGTTCAGGACGGCCTTCGTCTCCTGGTAGAGGAACGACTTGTTGGCCGAGCCGCCGCCCTTGGCCATGAAGAGGAACTTGTACGCGCCCCCGTCCGTCGCGTACAGCTCGATCTGCGCGGGGAGGTTCGACCCGGTGTTCTTCTCCTCCCACATGGTGAGCGGAGCCATCTGCGAGTAGCGCAGGTTCAGGTTCAGATAGGCGTCGTAGATGCCCTGGGACAGGGCCGCCTCGTCCCCGCCCGTCGTGAGGACGTTCTGCCCGCGCTTGCCCATGACGATCGCCGTACCGGTGTCCTGGCACATCGGGAGCACGCCGGCCGCCGCGATGTTGGCGTTCTTCAGCAGGTCCAGCGCCACGAACTTGTCGTTGCTCGACGCCTCGGGGTCGTCGATGATGCGCCGCAGCTGCGCCAGGTGGGCGGGCCGCAGATAGTGCTGGATGTCGTGGATGGCCTCGGCGGCGAGCTTGCGCAGGGCCTCCGGCTCGACCTTGAGGAACGTCCGCCCGTCGGCCTCGAAGGTGGAGACACCCTCGGAGGTCACCAGCCGGTACGGGGTGGTGTCCTCTCCCATGGGGAGCAGATCGGTGTACGCGAACTCAGGCATCTCGCCCATTCCTCACTCGACGAAGACAGCGGCCTGCCTTCATCGGCGGGCGCCCACCAGCGTATGACCTGCCGGACGGGAACAGCTTGTTAGGTAAGACTCAGTTGAGAGGGAGCAGGCTCGAACGAGACGACCCGCCGCCCACTCCACATGTCCACTCCACATGTCCACTTCGTCCATCCACTCCGTCCGTCCACACCCCTAGTCGCGATCTATCGCGTTTGGGTACGCTGCTTCCGTGGACCTTCAGAAGCACACCGAACCGCGCGTGGACGAACTCCGCGCGTCGGACGCCGACCGTGACCGCATCGCGGACCTGCTGCGCGAGGCGCTGGCCGAGGGCCGTCTCACGCCCGACGAGCACGCCGAGCGCGTCGAGGGCGTCCTGGGCGCCAAGACGGTCGGCGAACTGGAGGTCTTCGTACGGGACCTCCCCGCCGGCCAGCAGTCCCACGCGTCCCACCAGTCCCACGCTCCCCGGGCCGCCGCCGGGTGGGGATACACCCCCGCACCCAACCACCCCACCCCGGGCGCGATCCCGCTCGACCCGGACGACAACGTGGTGGCGGTCTTCAGCAGCGCCGTCCGCAAGGGCCGCTGGCGCGCGGGCCGCCGTATGCACGCGTACGCCATCTTCGGCAGCATCGAGATCGACCTCAGCGAGGCGATGTTCGAGTACCAGCAGGTGGTGATCAAGGCGATCTCGGTCTTCGGCAACGTCGAGATCCGCGTCCCGGAGAATGTCTCGTTGCGCGGCACGGGCGGCGGTGTCCTCGGCAACTTCGAGGTGAGCACGCTGGATTCGGGTGATCCCGACGCGCCCGTGGTCTACGTGGACGGGCTGGCCATACTCGGCAACGTCGAGGCGAAGCCCAAGCGGGGCAAGGTGATCGAGGACATCCTCGACCGCGTCTCGCGCAAGGTCGACAGGGGTTTGCGCAAACACCTGGGCCATTGACGGTTGTGAATTCGGTCGCACTCGGAGGAATTCGGTCAGGTCGTGACGCCTCGGCAGTGCCTTGGGGCCCCAGCGGTCGGGGACTCAGTGCATAGGCGCGCGCACAGCGGGTAGGGCTTGCTGCATCGTCTCTTGGAGGGTGCCGTGGGCTTCACGCGGAACCCGGTACGCCCGGCATGCGCGCGCCTTGCGATCGCACGCACCGGACGCTCCGGACCCGTCGCCCCGGCCCACGTGGGCCCCACGGCTCCCTCCAGCTCGCGAAGAAGCCGTCGTCAGGAGTAGACCGTGCTGCAACCGCCGCATTCGTCCCTGCAGGTCGCCGCCGTTCCGCCCCAGCGGGTGCCAGTGCGGGAGAGGGACCAGGACGCCCCGTGGCACACCGAGGCGGTGTGCCGGCGCGACGAGGCGGGTCTCTTCTTCGCCCCGTCCAAGGAACCGACCGCGGCCCGGCTCTCCCGGGAGCAGGCGGCCAAGCGGGTGTGCGGTGGCTGTCCGGTCATGGTCGAGTGCCGGGAACACGCACTGCTGCAGCCCGAGCCGTACGGCGTCTGGGGCGGCCTCACCGCCGCCGAACGCCGCGTGGTCCTGGCCAGGCGCCGCCGCCGCGAAATGGAACTCAACAAGGCCGCCCGCGGCCCGATAGCGGCAGCGGGCTGACCCACCGGGTACCCCGGCCGGCCCTGCTCACGCCGCTTGCCCTGGTCATGAAGAAGGGCGCCCTCTCCGCACAGAGGGCGCCCCATTCACGCGCGGGGTGTTCTCGCCGTACCGACGTCATACCTACGGCGTACCTACCTGGCTACTTGGCGCGATCGAAGTCGATCGCGCTGTAAGCCCTCAGCTTGCTGAGCCGATGCTCGGACGAGATCTGCCGCACCGTCCCGGACTTCGACCGCATCACGATCGACTCCGTCGTCGCCGTCTCCGACCGATAACGAACCCCTCGCAGCAACTCACCGTCGGTGATGCCGGTGGCGACGAAGAACACGTTCTCGCCGGAGACCAGGTCGTCGGTCGTCAGCACGCGGTCGAGATCGTGCCCGGCGTCCACCGCCCGCTGCCGCTCCGCGTCGTCCTTCGGCCACAGCTTGCCCTGGATGGTGCCGCCGAGGCACTTCACGGCACAGGCCGAGATGATGCCCTCGGGCGTACCGCCGATGCCCAGCAGCAGATCGACGCCGGTGCCCTCGCGCAGGGCGAGGATCGAACCGGCGACATCGCCGTCGGAGATCAGCTTCATACGAGCGCCGGTCTCCCGGATCTCCTTGATGATGCCGACGTGGCGCGGCCGGTCGAGGATGACGACGGTGACGTCCTCGGGCGTGACCCGCTTGGCCTTGGCGACCCGGCGGATGTTCACGGACACGGGGGCGTTGATGTCGACGAAGTCGGCGGCTTCCGGTCCGGTGACCAGCTTGTCCATGTAGAAGACCGCGGACGGGTCGAACATCGACCCGCGGTCGGCCGCCGCGAGGACCGCGATGGCGTTCGTCATGCCGTTGGCGGTCAGGGTCGTACCGTCGATCGGGTCGACGGCGATGTCGCACTCGGGCCCGGTCCCGTCGCCGACCTGCTCACCGTTGAACAGCATGGGCGCCTCGTCCTTCTCGCCCTCTCCGATGACGACGACGCCGTTCATCGAGACGGTCGAGACGAGGGTCCGCATGGCGCGCACGGCGGCACCATCGGCGCCGTTCTTGTCACCGCGGCCGACCCAGCGGCCCGCGGCCATCGCGGCGGCCTCGGTCACGCGGACGAGTTCCAGGGCGAGGTTGCGGTCGGGGGCCTCGGAGGGGACTTCGAGTTCGGACGGCAGATGATGATGCTCGGTCATCGAGACGCACCTTTCTGATACGGCGACGGCCGGATGAGGGTGTGGCTCCCGACTCTATCGCCAGGCAGACAAAATGAGCAGGGGGCCCCACGGATGAGCGGGCGGGTGCACCTGCGACGATGGGGGGCGTGGCAGGTTCGAACGGCAAGACCGGCAAGCAGAAGTCGGCCCGGGACATGATTCTTTCCCTGGGCCTCATCAGTCTCGCGGCGGGAGTGATCTATGTCTTCGTCCCGCACGACGACTCCGCTCCCGACCTCAAAAGGGTCGACTACCGCGTCGAGTTGCTGACGGCCCGCCGCGCGGCGAGCTACCCGGTGGCCGCGCCCCAGGGCCTGCCGGCCGACTGGAAGGCGACGTCGGTGCGTTTCTCCGGCGACAACTTCGACGCGTGGCACCTGGGTTTCCACGACTCCGAGGGTGAGTACGTGGCGGTGGAGCAGTCCGCTCAGAAGCCGTCCGTCTTCATCGACGAAGCCACCCAGAAGGCCAGGGAGACAAAGGTCACCCAGCGCATCGGTGACGCGACGTGGACGCGGTACGAGGGCGAGAAGTACGACGCGCTGGTGCTGCGCGAGAAGGGTTCCACCACGGTGGTGGCGGGCACGGCCCCGTTCGACCGCCTGACGCGGATGGCCCAGGCTCTGAAGACGACGTAGCAGACCGGGCACGCCAGGCAGACCAGGCAGGCATGACCGAGGCCCCCGGCTTGAGCCGGGGGCCTCGGTCATGAACGCGCCGTTGTGGGCCGGTGCGTCGGTGTCGGACGTCAGACGGTGGTGATGACCTCGTCGTACGCCAGACGGGGGGAGCGCGGGTACCAGGCGTCGGCGCCCGGCTTGCCGATGTTGACGACCATCAGCGGGGTGTGGTCGCCGTCCAGGAACTCCTTCTGGAGGCCCGCGAAGTCGACACCGGTCATCGGGCCGGCGGCGAGGCCGGCGGCACGCACACCGATGATGAAGTACGCGGCCTGCAGCGCGGCGTTGAGGCCGGCGGCACCCTCACGGGCGGAACGCTCGCTGAAGAAGAGGTCCTTGGCCTGGGGGAAGGCCGGGAGGAGGGCCGGCAGCTCCTCGTGGAACTCGTTGTCCGCGGAGAGGATCGCGACCAGCGGCGCCGTGGCGGTCTTCGCCTGGTTGCCCTCGGCCATGTGCTGCACGAGGCGCTCGCGGGCCTCGGCGGACCGGACCAGGGTGATGCGCAGCGGGGTCTGGTTGAACGCGGTCGGGCCGTACTTGACCAGGTCGTAGATCGCCTGCACCTGCTCGTCCGACACCGGCTCGTCGGTGAAGGTGTTCGCGGTGCGGGCCTCGCGGAAGAGGAGGTCCTGGGCGGCGGGGTCAAGAACGAGAGACATGGCAGACCTTCTGTAGACGTGCGTCGGATCCGGCGGGATCGGCTGACGTCGTCGACAGTACAAAGAAGAAGTTCAAGGTTCAACAAAAGAGGGGTGAATGGTGACCCTCTTCACAGAAAACGAGCCGGCACTGCCAGCGGATCACTAGGAGCCGGAGGCAGCGTCGCCCCCCTCGTCCTCCTCGTCGTCTCCCGCCGTCGAGCTCTCGGCCAGTGCCGCGTCGAGCCGCTTGCGCGCCCCCTCCAGCCACTGCCGGCACACCTTGGCGAGCTCCTCGCCGCGCTCCCAGAGGGCGAGGGACTCCTCCAGCGTCGTACCGCCCACCTCCAGCCGCCGTACGACCTCGATCAGCTCGTCCCGCGCCTGCTCGTAGCCGAGCGCCTCACTCACGTTGCTGGTCATGGGCACACCCTAAACATCGACAACATCGGCAACCTCGACTCGAACAGTGAACTCACCCTCGGCGACCCGTGCCCGCAAGGTCTCGTCGGCCGCCACCCCACCCGGATCCCGGACCACGTGTCCGTCGGCCTGTTGCAGCACCGCGTACCCGCGCCGCAGGGTCGCGGCGGGGGAGAGGCCCACCACGCGCGCGTGGGTGTGCGACAGCTCGGAATCGGCGCGGTCGAGGAGATGGCCGAGGGTGCGCCGCGCCCGTTCGACGAGGGAGGCGACGTGGTCGGCCCGTTCGTCGATCATCCGGTGCGGATCCTCCATGGCGGGCCGGGCAAGGGCGTGCGCCAGCCCGCGCTCCTCCCGCTCGACGAAGGCGTGGACGGACCGCCGGGCCCGATCGAGCAGCAACCGCACCCGCTCGTACTCCTCGCCCACGTCGGGTACGACCTTCTTGGCGGCGTCCGTGGGAGTGGAGGCCCGCAGATCCGCCACGTAGTCGAGGAGCGGATGGTCGGGTTCGTGCCCGATGGCGGAGACGACGGGCGTACGACAGGCGGCGACCGCCCGGACGAGCTGCTCGTCGGAGAAGGGCAGGAGATCCTCCACGCTCCCGCCACCGCGAGCCACGACGATCACATCCACGTCGTCGAGATCGTCCAGCTCCTTCACGGCCTGGACGACCTGCGACACGGCGTGCACGCCCTGCACGGCGACGTTGCGCACCTCGAAACGGACGGCGGGCCAGCGCCGGCGTGCGTTCTCCAGGACGTCCCGCTCGGCGGCGGAGGCGCGCCCGCACACGAGCCCGACGAGGTGGGGCAGAAAGGGCAGCGCCTTCTTCCGGTCGGCGGCGAACAGCCCCTCGTTGCCCAGGGCCTTCTTCAACTGCTCCAGCCGGACGAGCAGTTCCCCGACCCCGACCGGCCTTATCTCGGTGGCCCGCAGCGACAACTGCCCTCGCGGCGCGTACCACTCGGGCTTGGCGAGTACGACGACTCGGGCCCCTTCGCTCACCACGTCGGCGATGCTGTCGAACACCTGCCGATAGCAGGTGACGGCGACGGAGATGTCGTGCGAGGGGTCACGCAGCGTCAGAAACACCACGCCGGCGCCCGGGCGCCGCGACAACTGGGTGATCTGCCCCTCGACCCACACGGCGCCGAGCCGGTCGATCCACCTCCCGATGAGCCGCGACACCTCACCGACAGGCAGCGGAGCGTCAGCGGACGTATTGAGACCCATACCGCGAGACTAACGGCCACTACTGACAACGCCGGGCCCCTCCAGCCCGTCCGGCGATTGAGGGCGAGCGTGTTCAGCGCGAAAGGGGGGTCCGGGGGCGCAGCCCCCGGGTGCAGCATCGTTGCCGCGCGCAGCGCGGCCTTACGATGGTTCCCATGACCGCTTCGCCTGGCCGCCGTGTCCTGCTCGCCGCCCCCCGGGGCTACTGCGCGGGCGTGGACCGCGCCGTGATCGCCGTCGAGAAAGCCATCGAACAGTACGGGGCGCCCATCTACGTCCGGCACGAGATCGTGCACAACAAATACGTCGTGCAGACCCTCGAGAAGAAGGGCGCGATCTTCGTCGAGCGGACCGCGGAGGTCCCCGAGGGGTCCATCGTCATGTTCTCCGCGCACGGCGTCGCCCCTGTCGTCCACGACGAGGCCGCCGCCGGCAAGCTCGCGACCATCGACGCGACCTGCCCCCTCGTCACCAAGGTCCACAAGGAAGCCGTCCGATTCGCGGACGAGGACTACGACATCCTCCTGATCGGGCACGAGGGCCACGAGGAGGTCATCGGCACCTCCGGCGAGGCCCCCGACCACATCACGCTGGTCGACGGACCGAAGGACGTCGCCAAGGTCGAGGTCCGCGACCCGTCGAGGGTCGTCTGGCTGTCCCAGACCACCCTCTCCGTGGACGAGACGATGGAGACCGTCGACGCCCTCAAGGAGAAGTTCCCGCAGCTCATCTCCCCGCCCAGCGACGACATCTGCTACGCCACCCAGAACCGTCAGCTCGCGGTGAAGCAGATGGGCGAGGAGGCGGAGCTGGTGATCGTCGTCGGCTCCAAGAACTCCTCGAACTCGGTCCGGCTGGTCGAGGTCGCGAAGCTCGCCGGCGCCCGCGAGGCATACCTCGTTGACTTCGCCGACGAGATCGACGAGGCCTGGCTGGACGGCGTGTCGACGGTCGGCGTCACCTCGGGCGCGTCGGTTCCCGAGATCCTCGTCGAGCAGGTCCTGGAGTGGCTGTCGACGCGTGGCTTCGAGGACGTGGAGCTCGTCAAGGCGGCCGAGGAGTCCATCACGTTCTCGCTGCCGAAGGAGCTGCGCCGCGACCTGCGCGCGGAGGCTGCCGAGCTGGTGGCCCGGCGCACGGGCGTGGCGCCCGCCGGTACTGCCGCAAGCACCCCCTCGAGTGAGTGACTGTCAGTCGTACGCCGTAACGTAGAGCCATGCACATCTTCGGCGTGGACATCGGTGGGTCAGGGATCAAGGGCGCCCCTGTGGACCTGGACAGGGGCGACCTCACGGAGGAGCGCTTCAAGGTGCTGACCCCGCACCCGGCCACCCCCGACGCGGTGGCGGACGGCGTGAAGGAGGTCGTCGACCACTTCGGGTGGACGGGCCCGGTCGGGATCACGTTCCCGGGCGTGGTCACGGGCGGCTCGACGATCCGTACGGCGGCGAACGTCGACAAGAACTGGATCGACACGGACGCGCGCGCGTTGCTGAGCGACCGCCTGGGCGGCCTCCCGGTGACGGTGCTGAACGACGCGGACGCGGCGGGCGTCGCCGAGATGCAGTTCGGCGCGGGCCGCGACCGCAGAGGCACGGTCGCCCTCCTCACCTTCGGCACGGGCATCGGCAGCGCCCTCTTCGTCGAGGGCGTCCTGGTCCCGAACACGGAACTGGGCCACCTGGAACTGCACGGCCACGACGCGGAGACCCGGGCGTCCACCAAGGCCAAGGACGACAACGAACTGACCTGGGAGCACTGGGCCCACCGCGTCCAGAAGTACCTGGCTCATGTGGAGATGCTGTTCTCACCCGAGCTCTTCATCATCGGCGGCGGGGTCAGCCGCAAGTCGCAGAAGTTCCTGCCGCTGATCGAGGGCATCAAGGCGGAGATCGTCCCGGCGCAGCTGCAGAACAACGCCGGGATCGTGGGCGCGGCGATGCGGGCGGCCAAGGAGTCGTAGACGGAGTTGTGACGGGGGCGGCTCACGCCGGCATACGGGTCCGTCGCGGTCGCCGGTTCATCAGGCGGATCTTCCGTACGGTCGCGATGACACCCGCGACGAGTGTCCCCCCGTACAGCCAGCCGGCCTCGGTGGCGAGCGCGGTGACGATGCTCATCAGGTGGGAGAAGAGCCCGCCGTCGCCGTCGGCCACGGGCAGCAGGCCCACGGTGAAGGCGATGGGTACGACGACTGGCGCGATCACCAGGTCGGCGCCCCGTACCCATGCCGCGGTCAGCGCGCACACCGGCAGGAACAGCACTCCGTACGCCGTCAGGGACGCCCCGAACAGCAACTGGTCGAGGCAGCCGAGCGCGAACATCACCGCGGCGCAGAACAGCCCGCCGCCGAGCCCGGTGAGCCGGGGGTCGGGCATCCGGCGCAGAGCCCGCACGACCGGCGGGGCGGACCGCCGCGCGGTGGCCGGCGGACGCCGGGATCCGGCCGTCGCCTGCCCGCCGACACGACCGCCGCGCGGGGCCGCCGAGGCGCCGGGGCCGGGGCGGGCGGGGCCGGAGTTCGGGGGACGGTGTCGGATCCTGTGTTGCTCCACTGGACCAACCTAGGTCGGCCCGTACACGGAACAGCCCCTCAGACACGCCGACAGAGAGACTCTCGGACAGACCTTGTCCAAGCGTTCGATACGGCGCCGGGCGGGGGGTGAGTCAGCCCGTAGACTGAGGGATCGTCTCCACCCTCCTCACCCTCCTCTCGTACGGGAAGTCGCAACGTGTCGCTCACGATCGGAATCGTCGGTCTGCCGAATGTCGGCAAGTCGACCATGTTCAACGCCCTGACCAAGAACGACGTGCTGGCGGCCAACTACCCGTTCGCCACGATCGAACCGAACGTCGGCGTGGTCGGTGTCCCGGACGCGCGTCTCGCGAAGTTGGCCGAGATCTTCGGTTCGCAGAAGATCCTTCCGGCGACCGTCGACTTCGTCGACATCGCGGGCATCGTGAAGGGCGCCTCGGAGGGCGAGGGCCTGGGCAACAAGTTCCTCGCGAACATCCGCGAGTCGGACGCGATCTGCCAGGTGATCCGCGCCTTCCAGGACGAGAACGTCGTACACGTCGACGGCAAGGTCTCGCCGAAGGACGACATCGAGACGATCAACACCGAGCTGATCCTCGCGGACCTCCAGACGATCGAGAAGGTCCTGCCGCGCCTCCAGCGGGAGTCACGCATCAAGAAGGACATCGGGCCGAAGGTCGCCGCGGTCGAGGCGGCGAAGGAGGTCCTGGAGAAGGGCGACACGCTCTTCTCGCAGGGCATCGTCCAGGGCTCCGGCAACGAGGAACTCCTCCACGACCTGCACCTGCTCACCACCAAGCCCTTCCTCTACGTCTTCAACGTCGACGAGGACGAACTGGTCGACGAGGACTTCAAGGCCGAGCAGCGCGCCCTGGTCGCCCCCGCCGAGGCGATCTTCCTCAACGCCAAGCTGGAGGCGGACCTCGCCGAGCTCGACGAGGAGGAGGCGATGGAGCTTCTGGAGTCGGTGGGTGTCGAGGAGCCCGGTATGGCCACTCTGGCCCGCGTCGGCTTCGACACCCTGGGCCTGCAGACCTACCTGACGGCCGGCCCCAAGGAATCCCGCGCCTGGACCATCAAGAAGGGCGCCACCGCCCCCGAGGCCGCCGGAGTCATCCACACCGACTTCCAGAAGGGCTTCATCAAGGCGGAGGTCATCTCCTTCGAGGACCTGGTGGAAACGGGCTCGGTCGCCGAGGCCCGCGCCAAGGGCAAGGCCCGCATGGAGGGCAAGGAGTACGTGATGCAGGACGGGGACGTGGTGGAGTTCCGTTTCAATGTGTGATCGACGGGTTACTGTGCGTTGATGTGATTGGTTTGACGTGTGGATCCGGGGCCGAGCCTCCTCGTGGGCTCGGCCCCTTCGTCGCTCTCGTGCGGGCTTGATGCCGGCCGCCGACGGGGGCTGACGCATTGACGTAATGTTTGCGTCATTCTATGGTGTGGGCATGCTCTTCCCCACGCCTGCTCTCGACGCCGAGGACCAGCGTGTGCTCGGTGAGATCGAAGACCTTCGTCACTCATTGCGCCTGCAGGTCCGGTCCACTCCGACGAAGTGGACCGAAGGGCTGCGTAAGTTCTTGACTGCCGACGCGGTGGCGGCCTCCAACTCGATCGAGGGCTTCAAAGTGTCCACGGTCGACGTCGAGGACCTTCTGGAGGGCGAGAAGGATGTCGACGTCTCCGAGGAGGATCGCGAGGAGACCCTCGCTTACCAGCGGATGATGACGTACATCCAGACGCTGCACGATGCCTCTGACTTCCGTTACGGCAAGGAGTTGCTCAACGCGCTCCACTGGATGTTGCAGGGGCACCGGCACACCTCGCGGAAGCCGGCCGGGCAGTGGCGGCGCGGAGCGGTGTACGTGACGGACGTCCGCGACCCCAGCATCGCGGCATACACGGCGCCGGACGCAGTCGATGTGCCTGCGTTGACGGGCGAACTGGTCGAGTGGCTGAACACGGACGACGGCACTCACCCGCTGGTACGGGCCGCCATGGCGCATCTGCACCTCGTTTCCATCCACCCGTGGGCGGATGGAAACGGCCGCATGTCCCGGTCCCTCCAAACACTCATGATCGCGAGAGAAGGAGAACTGGCCCCCGAGTTCTCCTCGATCGAGGCTTGGCTGGGGCGCCCTGGCAACACCTGGGAGTACTACCGCGAGTTGCAGCGCCGGGGGGCCACCTACCGCCCCGACCAGGACGTCTCCGACTGGGTCCGTTTCAACCTCACCGCCTACCATCAGCAGGCGCAGACCGTACGTAGCCGCCTGGATCGTTCGAGTCGGGTGTGGCTTCTGCTCGGTGAGTTCGCGGAGGTCCGTGGGCTGGAGGAGAGGGTGGTTTCCGCTCTGCATGACGTGGCGATGTCGGGGCGGGTACGTCGTACACGCTACGAACGAGCGGAGGATCTGAGCCTGCAGCGGGCTCAACGCGACCTGCGGGACCTGGTCGCGGCAGGCGTCCTGACACCGGTCGGTCGTACCCGTGCCCGCTTCTACACCGCCGGCCCCGCCTTTCCGGAGCCAGCCCTGGAAGCGGCTCGGACGCCGCTGCCGCTGGCCGATCCGTACACACGTTGAGGGCGTCGCGCGGTCAGGTCCCGCGATATGGCGGAACTGTCCGGAGTTCGCGACTGCGCAGGTTGCAGCTTTCCGAGGCCGGGCAGTTCGATGAACGGGGGTCCTATCGGCTCGATGGAGACGACGGCCTTTACCAGACCGGGCCGGGCATCGGCGACCAGCCAGCCGAACGGCGCCCCCATGGAGTGGGTGATCAGCACGGCCGGTCCGATACGGTCCAGCAACTCGGCCCCGCAGCGCCGCATCTGCTCCTCGTTCTCGGCGAAGGTGGGCAGCGTCGGGCCCTGGCTCGCCATCAACTGGTCCAGCGCGGAGTCGTCGCCGATCTCGCCGCTGCCGGGCCACTGGCTGCCGGGTCGTCCCGCCCCGTCGCAGAACAGCCAGCGGATGAACTCGTACGTCGGCGCCGCGCCCTCGATGGGCCCGAGGACATCGGGGTGGTACGGGGAGCGCCCGTGACCTGGACGGTCGACCACGTACACGGCGTAACCGGCCTGGAGGAACCGGGTGGCCCAGCCGGGGCGGCCGTCCGGCGTCGACAGGTAGTCCGTGCCCTGGCCGCCGCCCCCGTGGACCATCACCACAGGCAGCGGATGCCGGAGATCGGCCGGGATCTGGTACTGGACGTGCATCGCGGCCTCGGCGGCGGTCCCGGCCTCGGTCGGCTTGCGCCCGACACCGACCCAGAACGCGCCTTGCTCGCTGATCGTCAACGGCGAGGCGGCACGGGCCGGCTCGGCGGTTCCGGGTGGTGGGGAGATGGTCATCGGTGAACCTCCGTCATGGCGTCTGCGCCCATGCCCAGCACTATTGGTGACCGGCTCCGGGGCGGTCCAATGCCGGTTGGGGACGCCGTGATGCATGGCGCTCATCAGCGTCCCCGAGGGCGGCTGCTTCACCGGGAAGGTGCGCGTGGCGGCGAGGGTGACCAGGGCGTCGGTGCAGAGCGCGGCCTCCGGCTACCCGATGACCGGCAGTGTGCCCGGTGCGGTGAGAGTGCGCGCATGGCGTCGCCAGGCAGACGGGAATCCGACGACAGGCCCTGGCCCGCGCCGCACGCAGAGGTGCTTCGGGTCGCGGTCGGAGAGGCCGGTCAGGTGGAAGCTGCCGGTGCCGACCCAATCGCTTGGCGCGCACGACGTCGAAGGACGACTCCACGAACTCGGCGACGACGGGCGGCCGGCCGGGTAGTACGTGAAGCTGAGTGAACCTCAGCGGCTACTTCGCCAGCCGCTTCGGCTGCCAGGTGAACGCCGAGAATGACGCCACCCTCGCCGAGCACTGGCGCGGCTGCGCCCGCCACATCGACGATGTCGTGTACATCCTCGCCGGCCGGCGCACCGGTGCCGGGATGATCGTCGGCGGACGGCTGCACCGGGGTCCGAACGGCGCCGCCGGCGAGATCGGGAACCTGCGCCTGCTGGGCTGGTGCGACGCCCCCGGCGACCTGGAGGCCCGCGGTGCCGACGCCGAGGCCGTGTTCAGCGCCGCGCCGAGCGACCTCGAGGCCGCCGACACCGTACGCGCCTACGTGTCCGCCCTCGCCAACGGCATCTCGGCCCGCGTCCTCACCCTCGACCCAGACCTCGTCGTCATCGGCGGCGGACTCTCCCGCGCGGGCGACCAGCTTCTGCAACCGCTGCGCGACCGGGTGAACGAACTGTGCCTGACCGCACCCCGGACAGAGGTATCAGAACTCGGCGACGAGTCGGTGGCGCATGGTGCCGGCCAGCCCCGTCCGGTAGGCGCCAACCCATGGGAAACACGTGGGAAACGGGTGTTTTCTACACTCGGGAAGATGCGCCATGTGACCGCCCTTGAGGCCCCCACCGAGTGGAGCCGCCTCTCCGAAGGCTCCGTCGAACGCCGTATGCTGCTCGCCCTCGGGGACCGGCTCGGCAATTCTCTGCGCCCGAAGCCGCTGATGCTGCCGGACGGCAACCGTGTCGAGGTCGAGGGGATGGACGTCGAGGGCCGGGTGCTCGTCCAACTCGTCGCCAACCAGGGCGCCTACAAACCCGCTTACCGCAACAAGGTCATGGCGGACATGTTCAAGCTGATCTGGTTGCGTGACGCGGTGCCGACCGCCGAGCGTGCGGTACTCGTGGTCACCGAGCTGATCGTGCAGGCCCTCGGTGGCTGGGTGGCGTGCGCGGCGGCCGACCTCGGCATCGAGATCTACGTCTTCGACGGAGCCGGAGCCGGTTCCGTGACGCCACTGCCGCTAGCGTAACCGCCGCGAAACGGAAGGCCGCGGCCGAGTGAAACACGGGGCTCCTACGGTCGAAGGCAGCTAAGCGGATTTCCGCGTCGCAGTCACCGCACTCGCTACGCACGCTCTCCGACTTCCAGGATCGGGCCTTCGTGCTCGCGAGATGGATGGGAGCGTGAAGGTGACTGGTACGCCAGCGCTGGAACTGCGGTCGGTGCACCGCGTCTACGGATACGGGCCGTCCGCCACGAACGCCCTTGACGGCGTCGACCTGACGGTGGCCTCCGGCCGCTTCGTCAGCCTCATCGGGCCCAGCGGCTGCGGCAAGTCGACTCTGCTTCGTATGGTGGCCGGCCTCGAGCAGCCCGACCGGGGTGAGACGCGGGTGCACGGCGTCACACCGGCGCAGGCGTGCGCCGCCAAGATGATCGGCCTCGTACCGCAGAGCCCGGCACTGCTGCCGTGGCTGTCCGTGCTGCGGAACGTCACCCTGCCGCAGAAGATCAACAAGGGTGCCGTCGGACGCCGTGCACGCATCGCCGGCTCCGGGAAGCGGCAACCGGCGCCGGACATGGGGGAACTGCTCGTCAAGGCAGGTCTCGGCGAGGCCAAGCACAAGCTCCCGGCGCAGCTGTCCGGCGGTATGCAGCAGCGCGCGGCGATCGTGCGCGCCTTCGGCCTGCAACCCGACGTGCTCCTCATGGACGAGCCCTTCTCGGCCCTCGACGAATTCACCCGCGAGAGCCTGCAGGACCAGCTGCTCGACCTGTGGGACGAGCTGAAGACGACCGTTCTCTTCGTCACCCACTCGGTCTCCGAGGCCGTCCGGCTCTCCGACACCGTGGTCGTCATGGCCCCGAACCCGGGCCGCATCGTGGAGAGCGTCGACATCGACCTGCCCCGGCCACGCAACGCACACCTCTTCCGGGAACAGCGCTTCCACGAGTACGAGGACCTGATCCGGGACCGGCTGCGCCACGCCTGGCACGGCGCGGCCGCGTGAAGGGGACGCGACAGATGACCATGGCCGACGAACGCACCACCACCAGCACCGGCATCGTCCCGGCGACCGGCGCGGACAAGCCCGTAGACGCGTCAGAACCGTCAGAGACGTCGGAACCATCAGAGACGTCTGAACCGTCGCGCTTCAGCCCCCGGCATCCGCGGTCCCTGACCGCGTGGGTCCGGCCCTCCATGTGGCTGCCCCTCGCCGTGATGCTGGCGGTGCTCGCCGTCCTGTGGCAGTGGGGGGCCGCGAAACTGCCCTACCTGCTGCCGCCGCTGCCGAAGATCGGCGACTCGCTCAGCGCGCAGTCCGGCTACTACGTCGACAACGCCCTCGTCACCCTGGGGGAGGCGATGGGCGGCCTCGCCATCGGGTTCGTCGCCGCGTTCGTCCTCGCGGTGCTGACGAGTGAACTTCCCCTGGTACGCCGGGCGGTCATGCCGATCGCGGTCGTCCTGAACGTCACGCCGCTCGTGGCGATCGCACCGGCGCTGGTCGTGGCCTTCGGCTTCGGCCCGCTGCCCAAGCTCGTCATCGCCGGCCTGATCTGCTTCTTCCCGATCCTCATCAACACCGCGGCGGGTCTGCGATCGGTGCCGCAGCAGGTGCTGCACGTCTACCGGACGATGGACGCCGGCCGCTTCGAACTGCTGCGGCACGTGCGCATCCCCAACGCGCTGCCGTTCGTGTTCGCGGCGCTGCGGATCGTCTTCCCGCTGTCGATCGTCGGCGCGGTGGTGGCCGAGATGTCGGCGTCCGGATCGGCCCGTGGCCTCGGCACCGCGATCAGCGTGGCGTCGTCGATGAACCAGCTGCCGGTCGTGTACGCCTCGATCTTCGTCCTCGCGCTCCTGGGTCTGCTGCTGCTGTTCGTCGTGACGCTGGTGGAACGCCGCGTCCTGCGCTGGCACGACAGCGCGCACGACTGACCCACTCGCACGTCGTCCACTCGCACGTCGTCCACGGGTGGCCCGCTTCGGCGGGGCGCTCGGCGACTCCTGCCCCGGTCCGCACAGATCCGCACAGAGCTGCCCTGCCGCCTCGGCACACCCTCCCCCGATGGCCCTCGCCAGTCTGGAGTCCCACCCATGCGTTCTCGCCTCATCAGATCCGGCCTCGCCTCCTTCGCCGCCCTCGCACTGACGACCGTTGTCGCGGGCTGTGGTTCGGGCTCCTCCGACAGCGATTCGGCCGGCTCCGCGGGCTCCGCGATCTCCGCCGCGCGCTGCGCCGAGAACAAGGCCGCCGGCCGGATCACCTACCTGTCCGGCTACCAGTACCAGTCCTCCGCGTCGATCCTGGAGTACATCGCGGCCGCCAAGCTCGGCTACTTCAAGGACCTCTGCCTCGACGTCTCCCTCAAGCCCGGCACCGGCGACACGGCACAGAACACCAAGCTGCTCGCCAGCGGACAGGCGACCGTCAGTCCGGTCGCCGAACAGGACGTCATCCAGGCGCGGGCCAACGGCATCGACATCACCGGCATCTCCTCGTACTCGAACGCGGGCCTGGAGATCCTGATGACGAACAAGGACATCACCAAGCTGACCCAGCTCGACGGCAAGGTCGTAGGACACAAGGGCTACGTCCCCGCCACCGTCGAGGCGATGCTGGTCAAGGCCGGAGTGGACTGGAAGTCGCTCAAGCTGGTCAAACAGGGCTACGACCCCTCCGTGCTGCCCCGTAAGCAGAGCGGCCTCGAAGCGCTCACCGGATTCGTCTCCAACGAGCCCAACCAGCTCAAGGCGGCCGGTCACGACGTCACGGTGTGGAAGCCGGTCGACTACGGCGTCCCCAGCTCCCTCGGGGCCATGGCGGTGAACCCGGCCTTCGCCAAGGCCCACCCGCACGCCGTCGAGGACATCCTGCGCGCGGCGCTGCACGCCTACGCCTACTGCACGGCGAGTCCGGCGCACACCTCCGAGTGCGTCGGCCAGGCAGCCGCGCTGTCCGGTCCGACCTACGACAAGAAGCTCAACACGACCATCTGGAACACCGAGACACAGGTCGTCAAGGACAACCCGGTCTCCGGTCAGCCGCTGGGCGGCCTCGACCTCGCCAACGTCAAGGGGATCGTCGACATGCTGCACCGGTTCGGCATCGTCCCCGCCTCGGTGACCGGTGCGAAGGCCGGGGCGTGGTTCGACGGGTCCTTCGTCAGGAACGTCTACAACGGCGACACCCTGATCTGGCCCGCACCGTAGCCAGCCGTCGCACATATCGCACCCGCACTGCACCCGCACCCGTAGCTGTATCGCAGAACCCACGAAAGGCCCGCAACGTGCCCACGAAAGAGTACGGAATCTTCCTCCCCATCGGGAACGGCGGCTGGATGCTGTCCACGACCGCACCCCACCCCGAGGCGAGTTACGAGTGGAACAGGCGCGCCGCCGTGCACGCGGAGACCATCGGCCTCGACTTCGTCATGTCGATGGCGAAATGGCGCGGCTTCGGCGGCAGCACCGACCACTGGGGCCGCTCGCTCGAGTCGATGACGATGATGGCCGCCCTCGCCGAGGCGACCAGCCGGGTCAAGATCTGGGCGACGTTGCACGCGAACGTCCACAACCCCGCCGTCGCCGCGAAGATGTACGCCACGCTCCAGGACATCTCCGGCGGCCGGGCCGGCATGAACATCGTCAACGGCTCCTACGCGGGCGAGTTCGAACAGTTCGGTGAGTGGGACGCGCGACTCGGCCACGCGGAGCGCTACCGGATGACGGAGCTGTGGACGGAGGCCGTCACCCGGCTGTGGACCGAGGACTCCGTGACCATGCGCACGCCGTACTTCGACCTCGTCGACTGCGAGTCCCGCCCGCATCCCGCCACCCCGCCCACCCTCATCAACGCGGGCCGGTCGGAGGACGCCCGGCGCTTCCAGGCCAAGTACGCCGACGGCGCCTTCCTCGCGGCCGAGAGCCTCGACGAGATGCGCACGCTCTCGGCGGACGTCCACGGGCGGGCGAAGGCCAACGGCCGGGTCTGCAAGACCTACTCGATGCTCACCGTGGTCCAGGACGAGACCGACGAACTGGCGGCCAAGAAGGTGCGGGAGTGGGGCGCCGGTCTCGACCGGGAGGCGCTCGCCCGGATGCGCAGCACCTGGGGCATCCCCGAGGACCAGGCCCGCGCGTGGGCCGACGGTGCGGACGGCGAGGCGGCGTTCCAGACCCCGTACGTCGCCGGATCGGCGCGGACGGTCACCGAGCACATCGAGTACATCGTGCGCGAGGCGGACCTGGACGGGCTCATGCTGATCTTCCCGGAGTACGACGAGGACATGCTGCTGTTCGGTGAGACCGTGCTGCCCGCGCTGCGCGCCCACGACGAGGTGGCGGCCTGATGTCCGACCTGCGCGACAGACAACTCGCCCACCTCGTCCGCCCCGGCGGCAGGCCCGCGCTGGTCGTGGTCGACGTACAGCACGACTTCGCCGACCCCGGCCGCCTGTCGGGATACGGCCTGACGGATGACGCCCTCACGGCACTCGACCGGGCCGTCACCCGCGTAGGAGCCCTCGTCGACGCCGCTCGGGCATCCCGGGTACCCGTCGTCTGGGTCGAGCTGGGCAGTGATCCGGCCCGTCCCTGGCGGGCGAGCAACTGGCTGCGCGGGGGCGAGTACGACGCCCCTATGAGCCCGGAGGAGCCGTGTGTCCTCGGTACCCCCGGAGCCGAGTGGTACCGGATGCGCCCGGCCGAGGGCGAGCCGCGCGTGGTCAAGCGCGGTTACAGCGGATTCCTCGGCACCGATCTCGACGCCCGGCTGCGCGCGGCCGGCTGCGACTGGCTCACCGTCGTGGGCCTGACGAGCGAGTGCTGCGTCCAGGCGACCGCGCTGGACGCCGTGCAGCTCGACTGGCCCGTCGTCGTGCCCCGGGACGCCACGGCCGCGTACGACCTCGACGTCAACGCCGCGGCCCTCGTCCAGCTGGGCCTCAACGTGGCCCTGCTCAGTGACACGGACGAGGTCGTCGAACTGTGGAAGAAGGCGGCGCTGTGACCGGCATGCACATCGGCTACGACCTCTCCTTCGCCCACACCGAGGGCGCGTGGGCCCGCCAGGGCTCCTGGACCGGGACGCACTTCCCCGACGTCCGCCTGTACATGGAGCTGGCGCGGACCGCCGAGCGCGCCGGAGTCGGGATGCTGTTCTTCGGCGACGGCAGCGGCATCCCCAGCACCTGGCGGGGGAGCATCGAACCGGCCGTGGAGTGGGGCATCCAGTGGCCGCGCCACGACATGTCACCGGTCATCGCGGCCATGTCCACCGTGACCGAGAAGATCGGCTTCGGGCTGACCTACTCCTCGACGTTCATGCACCCCTTCTACGTCGCCCGGCTGCTCAACTCGCTGGACCACGTGACGAGCGGACGCGTCGCCTTCAACGTGGTCGCCTCCACCCGCGGCGCCGACGCGGCGAACTACGGCTTCAACGAGCTGATGGACCACGGTCTGCGGTACGAGCGGATGGAGGAGTTCGTCGGGGTCTGCCGCGCGCTGTGGGACTCGGTGGCACCCGACGCCATCGTGCGCGACCGGAGCACAGGCCGGTTCGCCGACCCGTCGAAGGTGCACCCGATCGACCACCAGGGCCAGTTCTTCACCGTCAAGGGCCCCCTGGCCTCCGTACCCAGCCCGCAGCACCACCCGCTCATCGTCCAGGCCGGCAACTCGCCCCGCGGTATCACCGCGTCGGCCCGGCTCGCCGATCTCGTCTTCGGCTTCGGCGGCAGCCTCGGGGGTCAGCAGCGTCACCGCAAGCTGCTCGACGAGGCACTCCTCGCCGAGGGCCGCGACCCCGCGCACGTGGGCATCCTCTGGGCCACCCAGCTGATAGTCGGCCGTACCAGGGCCGAGGCGCTGGCCCGGCGGGACTCGGTGCACGAGTTCTGGAACGAGGAAGCCGTCGCCACCTACCTGTCGCACAACGCCGGTTACGACTTCTCGACGCTGCCGGACACCTTCCGGCTGAGCGAACTGCGCGACGAGATCCTCGCGGCGAACGCGTCCCCCTCGGGCCTCGTCGGCTCGCTCGTCGCGGAGTTCGGCGCGGACCACGCGATGAGCCGCGCCGAGTTCTTCGAGCACGGCCGCGGTCACGCGACGGGCCTCGACCACAGCATCGTCGGCGACCCCGCCACGGTCGCCGACGCACTGGAGGAGAACTTCGCCGCCACCGGATCGCGCGGCGGCTACATGTTCTCCAGCCCGGTGGCCATGCCCTCCGGCTTCGGCGACATCAGCGAACTGCTCCTGCCCGAGCTGCGCCGTCGCGGCGCCCTCGCCCCGGCCTACCCCGGTGCCACACTGCGCGAGAACCTGGCGGTGTGAGATGACCGCAGGGAGCCGGCGACGCCACTGGCTCGCCCTCGGCAGCCTGTGCGCGGGGTTCTTCATGCTGCTGGTGGACAGCACCGTCACCTCGGTCGCGCTGCCCGCGCTGGCCACCGGCCTGCACACCGGCGAAACCGTCGCGATCTGGGTCAACAGCGGCTACCTCATCGCCTACGCCGTCCCGCTGATCGTCGCGGGACGGCTGGGCGACCGCTACGGCCACCGGCGGATCCTCCTGATCGGACTCGCGGTCTTCACCCTCGGGTCGCTGCTGTGCGCGCTGGCCACCTCCGTCGAGGCACTCGTCGGATGGCGGGTCGCCCAGGGCGTCGGTGCGGCGCTGATGACGCCGCAGAGCCTCACCATCATCAAGGCGCTGTTCCAGCCACCGCGTCTCGCCACCGCGCTCGGCGTGTGGGGCGCGGTCGGCGGAGCCGCGGTCGCCGCCGGCCCGCTGCTCGGCGGCCTGCTCGTCGCCGCCGGCGGCTGGCCCGCCGTGTTCTGGGTCAACGTTCCCGTCGGCATCGTCACGACGGCCGCCGTGATCGCGTTCGTACCCACCCTGCCCCGACAGGAGGCGAGCATCCCGGTGTGGGCCATCTGCGCCAACGCCGCCGGCATCGGCGCCCTCGTGATCGGCGTGCAGGGCACGGACGCCGCGAGCCCCAGCGCGTGGGGGATCCCCCGCTGGCTGCTGGCCGTCGCCGGTGCGCTGGTCGTCGCGGCCGTGGTCCGGCTGCAGCGACGCGACGGGCCACGCGCCCTGGTGCCGGTCACCCTGCTGCGCAGCCGGGGGTTCGTCACCGCCGCGGCGGGAGGCGCCGCCGCGTCCTTCTGCGCGGGCTCGGCGATGATCCCCCTGATGCTCTACCTCCAGCAGGAGCGCGGGCTGGCTCCCGGAACGGCGGCCTACACCCTCGTACCGATGGGCGTGGTGTGCCTGTTGGGCGCTCCGGTCTCGGCCCGGCTCAACAACACGATCGGCCCGCGGGCGGTCGCCGTCATCGGCTCGGCCGCACTGGTCCTGTCCATCGGAGCGTCGGCGGTGCTCGTCGCGACCGACGCACCGGTCCCCGCGCTGGCCGCCGTCTTCGCCGTGTACGGGGTGTCCAACTCGTTCGTCTGGTCACCTCTGTCGATCGCGGCGGTGACCGAGGTCGCCCCCGACGAGGTCGGGGCGGCATCGGGAACCTTCAACGCCGTCAAGCAACTCGGCGCGGTACTGGGCAGCGCGGTCTGCGCGGTCCTCCTGGCCGGATACGGCTACGCGGTCACCCTCGGCGGTCTCGCCGCCGTAGGCCTGCTCTGCCTCCTGGCCTCCGCCTTCCTCCGGGTCGGCCGTCCGGAAGCGGAGTCTTCGACGGAGTCCGCCTTGCTACCCCCACTGCCCCCACTACCCACAGGAGTCGCCCGATGAAGGCCATCGCCGCCGTCGGAAACCCCAAGCCCGGCTCACACTCCACCTACACGACGGACGACTCGCCGGCTCACTCGGCAGCGCAGTGGGGCCGGATCGTCATCGACGCAGCGAAGACGGGAGCAGAACGATGACCGCACCGAGTGACCTCACCACGGATCACGCCGAGGTGAAGAGGGCGTTCGCCGCGTTCCCCTCCGGAGTCGCGGCCGTCTCGGCACACGTCCACGGTGAACCCGCCGTGATCGTGGTCTCCTCCTTCACCGTGGGCGTCTCCCTCAGCCCGCCCATGGTCTCCTTCGCCGTGCAGCACACGTCGACGACCTGGCCCGTGCTGTCCCGCGCGCAGACGGTGGGAGTCTCGATCCTGGGCGAGAACCACAGCGACAAGACCCGGCAACTCGCGTCCCCCGTCAAGGAGGGCCGGTTCACCGGCGTCGAGACGGTCCAGGCGCCGTCCGGCGCGATCTTCCTCGACGGTGCGCCGGTCTGGCTGGAGTGTGCGGTGGAACACCGCTACCCGGCAGGCGACCACGACATCATCGTGCTGCGCGTACTGGCCCTGATGACGGACGACGACCACAGACCGCTCGTCTGGCACCGTCAGACACTGAAGATGCTGGAAGGCTGAGGCACTTCCGGCTACTGGTGAACGCGCACGTCAGAAGGGGTCGGCCCACCCACGGGCCGACCCCTTGCTGTTTCCCTGCCTCGGCGTACCGGCGGACCGGCGTACAGCGGTTGTCTCGACGTATTCGAGCCAACCGCCCCACAAGGTTGTGCAATATCTTGACGGCCGCAAGAAATCGGCCCTACATTCCTGCACGTCCTCGTTCAGTGCACTGAGTATCTGTTCGCCGACTTCCGCTCCCGCTCCGTACGCCGCCTCCCCCCACGCAAGGAGCCCGCCCATGCCCGGCACCCGCTCGCGCATCGCCCTCGCCGTTCTCGCCACGCTGACGTCCGCGGCGCTCACCACCCTCCCCTCCTCGGCCGCCCAGCCGGACGCGGCTGTCGCCGGGCACCTCACCGGCACCCTTGCCGACGGCGCTACCTGGATCGCGGACGTGCCCGACGACTGGAACGGCACCCTGCTGGTGTTCAGTCACGGCTTCGGGCCCACCGTCGCCAGGAACGCCCCCACCGAGGCCGTACGTGTCGAACTGCTCGCCAAGGGCTACGCGCTGGCCGGGTCGTCGTACGACCCCAGCGGCTCGATGTGGGCCCTGAACAGTGCCGAACGGGACCAGTTCGCCACCATCGACGCCGTCACCGAGAAGATCGGCAAGCCCTCGCGCACGCTGGCCATCGGCAGCTCGATGGGCGGGCTCGTCAACGCCCAGCTGGCCAGGGACGGCGGCGGGCGTATCGACGGCGCGCTCGGACAGTGCGGGCTGGTCGCCGGCGCCACGGACCTGGACAACTACCAGCTGGACGCCGAATACACGATCGCCCGTCTGCTGCTGCCCGAACAGGACGTGAAACTCGTACGGTTCGGCACGGCTGCAGAGGCGGCCGCCACCGCCGACCTGCTCACCAAGGCGGTCACCGCCGCCCAGGCCACCCCGCAGGGCCGAGCCAGGATCGCGCTGGCCGCCGCCTTCCTCAACCTGCCCGCGTGGGCGCCCGGGAAGGACCGGCCCGCCGCGACCGACTGGGCGGGGCAAGAAGAGCAGCAGTACGCGTGGTTCGCGCAGGGCATCCTGTCGTTCGTCGAGGGCGGCCGGTACGCCATCGAGCAGTCCGTCGGCGGCAACAACTCCTGGAACCGGGGCGTCGACTACGCCGACCTGCTCGCCGACTCCCAGCACGCGCCCCAGGTCCGAGCCCTCTATCAGGCGGCCGGCCTCGATCTGCGCGCGGACCTGCGCGCACTGACCCGGGGGGCCACCACCGCCGCCGATCCCGCCGCCGTCCACACCGCGCAGCGGACGTCCTCCGCCGGCCAGGGGCTCGACGTGCCGCTGCTCGACATCCACACCACCGCCGACAACCTCGTGCCGGTGGAACAGGAGACCCGCTTCGCCGCCCGGGTGCGCGCCTCGGGCGACGGTGCGCTGCTGCGGCAGGCCTACGTCGAGCGGCAGGGCCACTGCACGTTCACCACCGCCGAGACCGTGGCCGCCCTGCACGCCCTCGAACACCGCGTCGACACCGGCCGCTGGGACGACGTGGCGACCCCGGCCGCACTCCAGAAGTCGGCCGCCGCGCTCGGACTGGACGGGGCCGCGTACGTCCCGTACCGCCCGGCACAACTGTCGGTCGGCCGCGACGGCTCGGCCCACCCGACAGCTCGGCACTGACGACGCCCTCAGTTGCGTGGTGACAGCACCTGGTTTCCTCGGGCCTGTTTGAGAGCTGCGGCCCCGGGCACCTGGTTTCGCAGGTGCTTGGGATCACAGGCCCACCGCGGGAGCGGCCGACAAGCGGTTGCCCTCGGGTGCGTGTCACCCGGAGCCCTCCCGCAGTAACCCCCGCCTCGTCAAGGGAGAGCTCTCGTGCTGATGGCCCACCCCACCGTCCTCGCCGACCTGCTTCAGCAGTACGAAGCCCTGCGGGCCCGCCACGCCCAGGAGGGCGGCGCCCAGCTGCTTCAGCGGCTGAACGACGTCTCGTACACCCTGTGCGTCGCCACCGGCACCCGCGACGTCGACGACGCCCTGACAGCCGCCCGCCGCCGGCTCTCGGGCACCCGGGCCGAGGTGCAGGCCGTCGGAGCCGACACCTGACAGGGCGGCACCCTACGACGGGCCGTAGTTTCCTTTCGGCCTCGTGCGGGTGTACGTCGCCCGGTGGAAGTCGCTGTCCGTCTAGGCTGCTGCCCGCGCATCCGAGCGGGTTGGCGCAGTGACGGACAGCGGTCTACGGGAGGGCTGACCTCATGAGCAGGGTCTGGTTCATCACCGGTGCGAGCAGTGGCTTCGGGCGGGCGATCGCCGAGGCGGCGGTAGCCGCGGGCGACGTGGTCGTCGGCGCCGCGCGGCGGACGGGCGCGCTGGACGCCTTCGTCGCCGCCCACCCCAGGCAGGTCCAGGCGCTGCGCCTGGACGTGACCAATCTGGCGGCGGTCGAGACCGCCGTGGAGGACGTCCTCGCGTGGCACGGGCGGATCGACGTGCTCGTCAACAACGCGGGACGTACGCACGTCGGAGCCGTCGAGGAGACCACCGACGCCGAACTGCGCGACCTGTTCGCCCTGCATGTGTTCGGGCCCGCCGCACTCGTACGGGCCGTGCTGCCGCACATGCGACAGCGGGGGTCGGGCGCGATCGTGCAGATGAGCAGCGTGGGCGGGCAGCTCTCCGCCCCGGGCTTCGGGGCGTACAGCGCGACGAAGTTCGCCCTGGAAGGCATGTCCGAGGCGCTCGCGGCGGAGGTGAGGCAGTTCGGGATCAAGGTGCTGATCGTCGAACCGGGCGCTTTCCGGACCGAGTTGTTCGACCGCGGCCGAGCGGGCGCCAGCCGGGACCTCGGCGTCTACACCGGTACGGTCGGCGCGACCCGCCGGATGATCGCGGCGGACGACGGGGCCCAGAGCGGCGACCCGGCGAAGGCGGCGGCCCTGATCCTCGCCGCCCTGGACGCCGACGCCGAGCACACCCCGCTGAGGCTGCCACTCGGCGACGACGCGGTCACCGGCGTACTCGGTCATCTGGAGCAGGTACGGGGTGATGTCGTCGGCTGGGAGAAGCGCGCGCGGGCGACGGGCTTCGACGGCGACTGAAGACGACTGAACCGGACGGGACCGATGGCGACCGGCGGTGACCGGTTGTCAGGCCGGTGACGCCAGGCCCGTCTTGAGTCCCGCCCCGCACAACGGCACCACCGCCGTCCGTGTCCCGAGCGCCCCGTCCCGTACCGCCGCCCAGCAGGCCACCCCGGTCGACTCCACGTACAGCCCCTGGGACGCCAGGTCCCGCTGCGCGTGCCGGAGCTGATCCTCCGTCACCGTCAGGAAGGTGCCGCCCGAGTCACGGACCGCGCGCAGGATCTGGCGGGCCCGGGGCGGGTCGGGGATCGCGATGCCCTCCGCGAGGGTGGGGGACACGGGAGGCAGGGCGACCCCGGTCAGATCGGGGGAGCCCTCCTCCCAGGCGTGCGCCAGCGGGGCGACCGCCGCCGACTGGACGGCGTACAGCGCGGGCCGTCGGTCGATCAGCCCCGCCGAGTGCAGCTCGGCGACGGCGAGCGCCGCGCCCAGCAGCAGGGTGCCGTTGCCGACCGGTACGACGACGACTTCCGGGAGGCGGCCTCCCATGTCCTCCCACAGCTCGTGGACGTACGTCTTCGTGCCGTGCAGGAAGTACGGGTTGTAGACGTGGGAGGCGTAGAACGTGCCCGGCGCGTCCGCCGCCTCACGCGCTGCCGCCGCCGCTGCCTCCCGGTCACCGTCGATCACCCGGACCCTCGCCCCGTGGGCCTCGATCTGCTCCAGCTTCTTCGCGGAGGTGCCCTCGGGGACGTACACCGTGCAGGGCAGCCGGGCGCGGGCACAGTACGCGGCGATCGCCGTACCCGCGTTGCCGCTGCTGTCGGCGACGACCTGGTCCGGCTTCAGCCGGAGAGCCAGCTCGGCCAGGAGCACCGCGCCCCGGTCCTTGAAGGAGAGGGTCGGCATCAGGAAGTCGAGCTTGGCCGAGACGCCGTCGCGCAGCTCCACGAGGGGGGTGCGGCCCTCGCCGAGCGTGGTGGTGGGGGCGGCGAGGGGGAGTGTCTCGGCGTAGCGCCAGAGGGAGTTGACCCTGCCGGTGAGGGACTTGAGGGGCGCCGGGGTGGGTGCGAAGTCGAGGTCCAGGGGACCTCGGCACAGAGGGCAGCACCAGGCGAGGGTGCCTGCGGGGACGCGGGTGCCGTCCACGGGGCAGTAACAGTCCGGCAGTGGGGTCATGTACGCAGAGTAGTTGGGTACGGGGTTTCCCACCCCAGGGGACGGGACGGGTAGGGACGGCGGGGGCGAAACTCCCTTACCATGCGCCAAGTCGCACGCCAGTTCACATCACCCGACGAGGAGCCCGGCACTCGTGGCCATACCCCCGCCCCCTGGGCCCGATCAGCCGTCGTATCCCTCGTACCCCTCGAATCCCTCGTATCCGGGCCAATCCCAGAATCACCCCCAGCAATACCCCCAAGCTCACCCCGAGTATCCCCAGCAATATCCCCAAGGCCCCTACGCCTCCTGGCCTCAGGGCTACTCCCCGTACAACCGACCGACCCCCGTCAACGGCGTCGCCATCGCCTCCCTCGTCCTCGGCATCCTCTGCTTCCTGCCCGCCGTCGGCCTGATCCTCGGGATCGTCGCGCTTGTGCAGATCCGGAAGAAGGGCGAGCGCGGAAAGGGCATGGCGATAACCGGATCCGCGCTGTCGACCGTCGGGCTGGTGCTCTGGGCCCTGCTGCTCGGCACCGGCGGCCTGTCCTCCGCCTGGGACGGCTTCAAGGACGCCGCGAAGGAGGACAACAGCAGCTTCTCCCTCGCCAAGGGCGACTGCTTCGACTCCCTGGACGGCTCCCTGGAGGGCCTGGCGTACGACGTCGACCCAGTCCCCTGCTCCGGCGCGCACGACGGCGAGGTGTTCGCCAGTTTCCGGATGCCGGCCGGTGCCTACCCGGGCGACGACCGCGTCACCGAGGTCGCCGACGACAGGTGCTACGCCCTTGAGGACCGGTACGCGATGGATGCCTGGGCCGTGCCCGACGACGTCGACGTCTACTACCTCACCCCGACCCGCCAGAGCTGGCGCCTCGGCGACCACGAGATCACCTGCGTCTTCGGCAACGTCGACACGAACGGCAGCCTCACCGGCTCGCTGCGCAAGGACGAGACGACGCTCGACGCCGATCAGCTGACGTACCTCAAGGCCGCCCACATCCTCAACGCGGCGATGGACACGGCGCCCGACGCGGAGTTCGTCGAGGACGACCTGCCGGGGCACAAGAAGTGGGCCCAGCGGGTGACGGTCGCCCTCGACGAGCAGACGCGTCTGCTCACCGCACACCGGTTCGCCGCCACCGCCTCACCGAGCGTCGCGGCGCTCGTGAAGGACCTGCGCGGCGCACGCAAGGAGTGGGCCGCGGCAGCCCGGGCCACCGACGCCGACACCTTCTACGACCACTACGACACCGGCAGCGAGCTGCTCGACGTGGACCGCACGGTCACCCCGCGCAAGGCTCTGGGACTGGCGACGACCCCGCCCCCGTACGAGCAGAACGACGGCAGCGACGGAGGCACCGGAGGTACCGGAGGCGGCGGGGGCGGCGGGGAAGGGGACGCCGGGATCGAGGTGTGATGACGGCGGGAGAACGTGCTCGCGCCGTAACCTGCGTATCTGCCTGCCCCGTGCCTGCTTGATGTCCTCCGGCGGGACGCGTCATCACTTCGAGTGATTCTCTGGCCTTTGCTTGCATGTCACAACCCATGGTTGCCAGGCTGTTGCTGTCTGTACAACCTGATGGGAGCGGCCCGTGACATTCGGTGAGCAGCCGGCCTACCTGCGTGTCGCGGGTGATCTACGAAAGCAGATCGTCGACGGTTCACTCCCACCACACACCCGCCTCCCCTCCCAGGCCAGGATCCGTGAGGAGTACGGCGTTTCGGACACGGTCGCGCTGGAGGCGCGCAAGGTGCTCATGGCCGAGGGTCTCGTCGAGGGCCGCTCCGGGTCGGGCACCTATGTGCGTGAGCGGCCCGTGCCGCGCCGGATCGCCCGCTCCGGCTTCCGTCCGGACGGCGGCGCCACACCGTTCCGCCAGGAGCAGGCCGACGCCGAGGCGCGCGGCACCTGGGAGTCCAGCAGCGCGCAGACCGCGGCGAGCGCCGCCGTCGCCGAGCGGCTCTCTCTCCTGCCCGGCGACCGCGTGATGTGCACGAAGTACGTCTTCCGGGACGCCGGCGAGGTGATGATGCTGTCCACCTCCTGGGAGCCCCTGGCCGTCACGGGTCGTACGCCGGTGATGCTGCCCGAGGAGGGCCCGCTCGGCGGGATGGGCGTCGTCGAGCGCATGGCGGCCATCGACGTGATCGTCGACAACGTCACGGAGGAGGTCGGCGCCCGCCCCGGCCTCGCCGAGGAACTGCACGCGCTGGGCGGTGTGCCCGGGCATGTGGTGATCGTCGTACAGCGCACGTACTACGCCTCGGGGCGCCCGGTCGAGACGGCCGACGTCGTGATCCCCGCGGACCGCTACCAGGTGGCGTACCACCTGCCGGTGAAGTGACCCCGCCGCCCCCGGACTTGGTGAAGTAGCCCACACCCGGGGGCGGTTGATCTCCCGAGCGCTCCCCTCCGCACTGCCGCCCCGCCGACCACCGCAGCCCGCCGGGCCGGTGGATTCTGGCCGTTCTCGCAGGTCGTCCCAAGGGGCGCGGTGTGCCACTGACCGGACACACCGTGCTCTTTCGACGGCGCGTTCGACTTCGTGCGCCCCTCACCCCTGGCCGGTTGGCGTACCTCTTTGTGAAAAGCCGTATTCGCTGCGTAAAGGTTAGGCGTAGGGTCGGGCATATGCGGATTGCGGTTTCCTTAGCGGGCGGGGCGCGGCGCAAGCCGGGGGCGGGAAGTGGAGGGGCGCCATGAGCGACGGGACGATCACTCTTCCCTGGCTCGTCATACGGCAGGACGACAACGGCAATCGCTACCGCGTGGGCCGGTACGCGACCCGTGCGGAGGCCCAGAAGATCGCCGACAGCCTCGATGCGCGCGGCCACAAACAGCTCTACTGGGTCGAGCGGATCGGGCAGAACGGAACCCGGTGATCCGGCTCCCGTAGGCTCCGGCCATGACGGAACGGACGGAACCGGCGGCGGAAGCGGCGCCGGAATCGGTGGCGGAAACGGCGGCTGAGCCGGAGCGCGTGGCCGAGCGGGTCGTGGTCGTGGGCGCCGCCCTGCTGCGCGACGGACTCCTCCTCGCCGCCCGCCGCAGCGCGCCCCCCGAGCTGGCCGGCCGCTGGGAGCTGCCCGGCGGCAAGGTCGAACCGGGTGAGGCTCCGGAGGACGCCCTCGTGCGCGAGTTGCGCGAGGAGCTGGGCGTCGACGCGGAACCCGTCGAACGCATCCCCGGGGAGTGGCCGCTGCGGGCGCCGTACGTCCTGTGGGTCTGGACCGCGCGGCTCCCGGCCGGCACGGCCGAGCCGAAGCCCCTCCAGGACCACGACGAACTGCGCTGGCTTACCCCGGCCGAGATCTGGGACGTGGACTGGCTGGATCAGGACGTACCGGCGGTGCGGGAAGCGGCCCTCCGGCTGGGGTGAAGCTCGCGGGTCGATGCGGGAGCCGAAGCGGATGAAGTGCGGGCTCGTGAGGCGTGTGGTGGTCCGTGAGGCGCCTGGTGTGCGCGCCCCGTACGCCGTTCGTGCCACAGTGCGCCCTCAAGAGCGGTAATCGGCACCGAATATCGGGTATGTGCCCATTAACCCCACGAAAACGGACATGTGTGGGTCGCTGGCCTGGGAAGTGATCGGCGTGATCGACACCGAAGGTGACTGTGCCGAGTGGAGCTTTCCCGCTGAGCCCGGCGCGGTCCGTGGAGCCCGCGCGGTCGTCCGCGGACAACTGAGCGGCTGGGGGCTCGACTCCCTCGGTGATCTCGCAGCGCTGCTGGTCAGCGAGCTGGTGACCAACTCACTGAGACACGCCACAGGGCCCATCGGGGTACGGCTGGTGCGGCCCGTCGGGATCGCGGCCACGCTCCTGGTGGAGGTCTCCGACCCGCTGCCCGACCCACCCCGTGAGCGCGCCGCCAGCCCCGACGAGGAGTGCGGCCGGGGACTCCAGCTGGTCGCCCACTCGTCCAGCCGCTGGGGCACCCGCCCGGCCGACGCGGGTAAGACGGTGTGGTTCGAACTGTCGGTGCCAGGATGAGATCCGACCGGGCGGGGAACCCGGCGTGGTGACGACCGTGGACCGTGCGCCGGAGTGAACTGCCGCTGTACGTCCGCCCCCGCTCTGTCGACCATGTGGTTCAGGCCACTGGCAGTTGCAAAGGATCGGGGTTCGACCGGTGGTCCCCTGGTTAGAAGACTGGGAGTGTTGTCGCGGGCCGGTCCGAAAACCATCGGGATCGTCCTGTGATCGTGAACACCGTGTTGTGGGGCGCCGTAGTGCTGGATACTGCGGGCAGCCGCCCCCGGTGACTGGTGCCGGACGCGGTGAGCTGGAGGGGACGGTTCGCGTGAGCGAGATACCAGCGAAGGCCACGGAGTCCAAGGACCCGTCGGGCGGCGCGAGTGCGAGGGCCACGGGTGACTCCGCGGCCGGGGTGCCACGCCGTGCGTCGGGTGTCAGGGGTCCCGCCGACGGGGACGCGATACGCGATGCGACACGTGAAACCGCGCGTGGCACCATGGGCGATTCGGTGCGCGATACGACACGTGACACCGCGCAGGACCACGCGCGTGATGTGACAGGTGACCCCATGTGGCAGAGCAGCCCACCCGGCTCGATCTACGACTACATCAAGGTGGCGTCGTTCTCCATCGGCGCCGACGGTCTCGTCGACCAGTGGAGCCTGCGTGCCGAGAAGATCTTCGGCATCTCCGCCGCGCGGGCCGTGGGCATGGATCCCATCGAAGCCTTCATCGACCCCGATCTGCGTGAGCGCGGCCAGCGGAAGATGGCGGAGATCCTCGACGGCCGGGAGTGGACCGGCGTGGTCCCCTTCCGTATCCACGCGCCCGAGCTGGGCGAGGAGGGCCGGCGGGAGGGGCTCGCCGAGGTCTATGTGATGCCGACGCGGACGGAGGAGGGCGAGAAGGCCGCCGTATGCATCGTCGTCGATGTCCGTACGCTGCGTCAGATCGAGACCGACCTTGCCGCTTCGCAGGCGGTTTTCGGCCAATCGCCGTTCGGTTTCCTGCTGATCGACACCGATCTCCGGGTCCGGCGCGCCAACGAGCGCTTCGCCTCCATCTACGGCGGCACGGTCGACGACCACCGGGGCAAAGGTGTCTACGACTACCTGATCTCTCCCGAGGCCGAGCGGGTGTCCGCGACGCTCCGCCGGGTCCTGGAGACCGGTGACTCGATAACGGACATGCACATCACCGGCCTCGTGCCCGGCTCCGACGAGCGCCGGCACTGGTCGATCAACCTGTACCGCGTGCACAGCGGCTCCGGCCGCCCCATCGGTGTCGCCTGGCTCGGCCTCGACATCACCGCCCGCCGCGCCGCCGCCCGCGAGGCCGCCGCCGCACGGCGCAATCTCGCCCTTCTGAACGAGGCCGGGTCCCGCATCGGGAACTCCCTGGACCTGGAGACGACGGCGCGCGAACTCCTCGACGTCGTCGTCCCCGGCTTCTGCGACCTCGCGACCGTCGACCTCTACCAGGGGCTGCTGGCCGGCGACGAGACCCCGCCGGGGCTCGCCGACGGCAGCGCCGAACTGCGCCGCGTCGCCTTCGCCAGCGCCGTCTCCGACGCGCCCTTCGCGGGCGGCGGGGATCCGGTCTCCATGGGCGCCGTGCACCACTTCCCGTTCAACTCGCCCTGTGCGGACGCCCTGCGCACCGCCCGCCCGCAGCTGGTCCCCGCCGAGGACAACGGCGCCATCCAGTCCACGCTGGCCGTCCCGATGGTCGCCCACGACACCGTGGTGGGCCTCGCGCAGTTCTCCCGTACGAAGGGCAGCGAGCCGTTCGGGGAGCGGGACCGGGCGCTGGCCTGGGAGTTGGCCGCGCGGACCGCCGTCAGCATCGACAACGCCCGGCTGTACCGGCGTGAGCACGAGCGCGCGCTGATCCTCCAGCGCTCGCTGCTGCCGCCGGGCGACCCGGAGGCCTCCGGCCTCGACATCGCCTGCCGCTACCTGCCCGGCAACGCGGCCACCGAGGTCGGCGGCGACTGGTTCGACGTCATCGAACTCCCCGGCAACCGCACCGCGTTGGTGGTCGGCGACGTGATGGGACGAGGGCTGCGCGCCGCCGTCGCCATGGGTGAACTCCGTACCGCCGTCCGCACCCTGGCGCTGCTCGACCTCGAACCGGCGGAGGTCCTCTCCGCGTTGGACGAGATCGCGCGCGGCCTCGGCACCCCGGGCGGCGTCCAGCAGGCCACCCGCGCCGCCCGCCAGCCCCGCGACGCCGACCTGTCCGAGGTGTACCTCGCGACCTGCATCTACGCGGTCTACGACTCGGTGACCCGCAGGTGCACCTTCGCCAACGCCGGGCATCTGCCGCCCGTACTCGTCGAACCGGGCGAGGACGCGCTGATGCTCGACGTGCCGCCGGGCATGCCGCTCGGCGTCGGCGGTGAGCCCTTCGAGGAGGTGGAGGTCGAACTACCCGAAGGTTCGCTGTTGGCGCTCTACACGGATGGACTGGTCGAATCCCGCGACCACCCCCTCGACGAGGGGCTGCAGGCGTTCGTCGGCGCCCTCCGTGACCCCTCCCCGCAGCTGGAGGACGTCTGCGACCACGTCCTCAGCACCCTCGACACCCACCACGGCGAGGACGACATCGCCCTGCTGATGGCCCGGGTCCAGGGTCTGCCCGCCGATTCCGTCGGCGACTGGACGCTGCCGCGCGAACCGCGCAGCGTGGGCCGCGCCCGCGAGTACACCCGCACCCAGCTCACCGCCTGGGGCCTCGAACCCCTCATCGACACCACCGAGTTGCTGGTCAGCGAGCTGGTCACCAACGCCCTGCGCTACGGCGAGGGTGAGATCCGGCTCCGGCTCCTGCTCGACCGCATGCTGGTGTGCGAGGTGTGGGACGCCGGTCTCGTCCAGCCCCGCCGCCGCCGAGCCCGCGACACCGACGAGGGCGGACGCGGCCTCCAGCTGGTCGGCCTGCTCAGCGCGGCGTGGGGCTCCCGCCGGACCCCGCGCGGCAAGACGGTGTGGTTCGAACTCCCGCTGCCGGACGGCGGAACGGTCCTCGCGGACCCGGCGGAGGCACTCCTGAGCCTGTTCTGACGAGCCCGCCGCAGGGACCCCGCTCCGGCGGCGACGCTCTCTTACCCGATTCACGTCGAGTTCTTACGGTGCGTTCTTACGGCGGGACGCCAGGCCCCGCCGCACACGGGTGGCGGGCCCGCCGAACGAACCCGGCGCGCCGCCGGTCAGCGCCTCGGCCGCCGCGTCCGGCAGATCGCCGAGCAGGATCCCGCCGAGCACCGCTCCGGCGACCCCGTTCGTGTGCTCGGGCCGCCCGCCGTACGGATTGCCGTGCGCGCGGACGTCCCGCTCGGCCAGTTCGCGGGCCTGCCGCGCGAAGGCGTCGGCCTCCGCGGGGTCCCGGTCCAGCAACCGGCGGGCCTCGGCCAGCCGGGTCCGGGCCTCGGCGCCCACCGCGCCCCGGTGCGTGCCCACGAAGCCGTCGGCGGCGTCGGTGGCCCGGCGTGCGACGAGCCGGACGGCGCCGGGCACCGTCCCGAGGGGCGCGGACACCACCGCGACCCGGTGCAGGGCCTCCAGGGGGTCGTAGGGCCCGGCGGCGGCCTCTTCCCGTACGGCGGCCAGTGCGGCCCGGGCGCGGCTGACATGACCCTCCAGGGCGCCGACGGGCACCTCCTCCGACGTACCCTCGGCCAGCCGCTCCCGCGCCTCTACGACGGCCGCCTCCGCCTCGTCCAGCGCCTCGGGCAGCGCCTGTGCGGCGGCGGCCAGCGCGGACGCGAGGCGGTCGACGCCGTCCACGAACACCTCGGCCTGCGCGATCGCGCCCTCGGCGGCGCGCAGTTGCAGCACAGCCCTGTCGAGGTGGGCCAGGTCGGCGGACTGCCGGGCCCGGTTGAGTCCGGTCGTGGCGAACACCAGCCGGTCCTTGGCCTGTTCGACCTGGCCGGCGACGAGGAGCGAGGTGGTCGGCGCGTACCGCTCGCCGAGGTCGGTAAGGGTCGCCTCCGCGGCGCTCGTACGACCGGTCAGCTCCCGGAAGCGCACCTCGGCGTGCCGGAGCGCGCCGCTCATGTCCCGCTCCAGAGCGCGCAGTTGGTCGAACCCGGCGGCCTCCGCGTCCAGTCGCCGTCCCGCGTCCACACAGCGGGCGACGATCTCGTCGAGGGTGGCCGTGGAGACGTCCTTCGGGTTGTCGTCGTACGCCTGGCGCAGTTGGAAGGCGGCCGACAGCTCGGCCTCGGCGTAGCGCACGGCCTCCGTGAACGGCGCGACCGCGTCGCTGCCGTGCAGCCCCTCCACGAAGCCGAGTTCCTCCCGGCTGGTGCGTACACAGTCGTCGGCGGCGACCAGCGACTTGCGGGCCTGCCGGTCGAGTTCGGGCGTCGTGGGCCGCGCGACCGGAGCCAGGGCGGCGGGCGTCGTAGGGGTTCCGGCACGGCGCCTGCGGCGGGCGTAGCCGTACGCGGCCACCGCGACCGCGGCACCCGCCACCACGAGGGGCAGGACCAGATCGCCGGTGGAACTCCCCTCCTCAGGGGCGGCGACGACCGAAGGGACCGGGGCGGCCGAGGCGGGGGACACGGCCGGTGCGCTGCCGACCACCGACACGGGCACCTCGTACCCCTCGGGGTCAGCCGTCACGCCGGGCAGCACCAGCCACAGCACGCCGATCACCCCGCCCAGGGCGGTGTGGGCCACGCGCACGGGTATGTGGGACGCGGCTCGCCGAGGCCGGCCCCTGGTAAGAGAGGGCGTCACATTTGTGAGCGTATGGGGGTGATCGCGGGCGCGCGACCGGGGCGGGGCAGGGGTGGCGGGAGGGAAGGAATGGGTAAGGTCCCCGCAGGATTGTTCGAGGGGGGAGCAAGGATGCTGCGCTGGTTCCTGTGGGGGACGGCCGCACTGTTGCAGGGCGGCCTGGTCGCATGCGGTGCGATGGCGGTCAGAAGCGGCTGGCTGCTGCCCTGGCTGCGACGCAGGACTCTGCGCCCCGAACTGTGGGGCTACGGAGCGATGTCCTTCGGCACGGGCATGTTCCTGCTCATGTCGTGGGGGGAGCTGAATGTGTTGGACGGCCTCCCTCACCTAGGCGGCGCCGTCGCCGTCACCGGTCTGCTGCTGATGGCGGCGGGCGCCTACTTCCAGCTGCTGTCCGCGCGCGAGCGCCTGGACGTATGACCGCCACGACCCGCAGAGAACTCGCCCGCACCGACCTGGCCCCCCTGGCCCGGGCCGCCCTCGGCCGAAACCGTTCGCTGACCGGGGTCACCCGGCTGCGCGGCGGCAGCAAGAAGGGCGTCTACCGGCTCGCCCTCGACGACGGCACGACGGCGATCGCGTACGTCTGGTCACCGGACGAGGACCTCTGGGACGCCGGCCCGATCGACCACCGGGACCCCCTCGCCCACGCCACCGGCCTCGACCTGTTCACGGCATCCCACGACCGACTCGCGGCCGTCGGCGTCCGCACCCCGCGCCTCCTGTACGCCGACCCCGCGCACACCCACCTCCCGGCGGACGCGGCGGTCGTCGAGGACGTACGGGGACACCCGGGCGGCGGCGACCTGGAGGTGCTCCTCGAACGCGACCCGGAGACCGGGGCCCAGGTCCTGGCCCGCCTCGGTGACCTGCTCGGCGCCCTGCACAGCGCCACCGGGCCCCGCCTCGGCAAGGTCGGCCTCGTCGACAGGGGCGGGGTGTCCCAGGGGAGTTCGTGCGAGGGTGTCATCACGGACCGCGCGCTGCACGACCTCGACGACCTCGTCGTACGGCAGCCGCGAGCCGCCGCCCTGCACGGCGAACTGGCCGCGCTGGTACGGCACCTGGCCGCCGAGGTCCGCCCCCGGACCGGCCCGCTGTCCCTCATCCACGGCGAACTCGGCCCGGACCACGTCCTGGTGACCCCGGACGGCGAGCCGGCGCTCATCGACATCGAAGGCCTGCTGTACTTCGACGCCGAGTGGGAGCACGTGTTCCTGCGCCAGCGGTTCGGGACGCTGTACGAGAGCCTGGCCGCCCCGGACCTCGACCCGAACCGAATGCGCCTCTACCGGCTCGCCATGCACCTCTCCCTGGCCACCGGCCCGCTGCGGCTGCTCGACGTCGGCGCGTTCCCCGACCCCGCCTTCATGCGCGGGATCGCCGAGCACAGCCTCGAACAGGTCATCGGCCTTCTGATGACCCCGCGGCACTCATGAGCCCTCAGCTCATGAACTGTCCGACCGCCTCCTGATCTTCGAACCCAGCCACACCAGCGGGTCGTACTTGCGGTCGACCGCGCGCTCCTTCAGGGGGATCAGCGCGTTGTCCGTGATGTGGATGCCCTCCGGGCACACCTCGGTGCAGCACTTGGTGATGTTGCAGTAGCCGAGGCCGTGTTCGTCCTGGGCGGTGCGCTTGCGGTCCAGGCCCGACTCCGCCGCCGCGTCCAGGGGATGCATGTCCAGCTCCGCGACCCGCATCAGGAAGCGCGGACCGGCGAACGCGGGCTTGTTCTCCTCGTGGTCGCGGACCACATGGCAGGTGTCCTGGCACAGGAAGCACTCGATGCACTTGCGGAACTCCTGCGACCGGTCCACGTCCTCCTGCATCATCCGGTACTCGCCGGGGCCCACCCCGTCCGGCGGGACGAAGGAGGGCACCTCGCGGGCCTTGGCGTAGTTGAACCCGACGTCGGTGACGAGGTCGCGGACCACGGGGAAGGCCCGCAGGGGAGTCACCGTGATCGTCTCCTCGCGGGTGAACACCGACATCCGGGTCATGCACAGCAACCGGGGACGCCCGTTGATCTCCGCCGAGCACGAACCGCACTTGCCCGCCTTGCAGTTCCAGCGGACGGCGAGGTCGGGAGCCTGGGTCGCCTGGAGCCGGTGGATGATGTCTAGGACGACCTCGCCGTCGTTCACTTCGACGGTGAAGTCCTTCAGCCCGCCGCCCTTCACATCACCGCGCCACACCTTGAAGCGGGCCTCGTAACTGCTGCTCACGCCACTGCTCACACTGCTGCTCACTCGTACAGCTCCTCGTCGGTGAGGTACTTGACCAGCTCCTCTTTCTCGAAGAGGGCGAGCAGGTCGGGGCGGACGGGGTCGGTGGTCTCACGGGTGAGGGCGATCAGGCCGCTCGCCGGGTCGCCGGCCACCAACCCGCCGGCGGGATCGGAGAGTTGGCACAGCAGGTTCACGTTGCGCCACTGGCGGTCCATCACCGGATGGTCCTCACGGGTGTGGCCGCCCCGCGACTCGGTGCGCTCCAGCGCCGCCAGAGCCACGCACTCGCTGACCAGCAGCATGTTCCGCAGGTCCAGGGCGAGATGCCAGCCCGGGTTGAACTGGCGATGGCCCTCGACTCCGGCCCGGTGGGCCCGTACCCGCAGCTCCGCCAGCTTCTCCAGCGCCTGCTCCATCTCGCCCTCGCGGCGGATGATGCCGACCAGGTCGTTCATGGTCTGCTGGAGCTCCTGGTGGAGGGTGTACGGGTTCTCCGCCGGGCGGCTGGCCTCCCCGCCCGGGGTCGGTTCCTCCGCCGAGAAGGGGCGCAGGGCCTCCGCCGCGGCCGTGTCGATCTGGTCGTCGTCCACGGGGGAGCGGGCGGCCGCCGAGTTCGCGTACTCGGCGGCGTGCAGGCCCGCCCGGCGGCCGAACACCAGCAGGTCGGAGAGGGAGTTGCCGCCGAGCCGGTTGGAGCCGTGCATCCCGCCCGCGACCTCACCGGCGGCGAAGAGGCCCGGTACCCCGCGTGCGGCAGCGGACTCGGAGTCGACCGCGATACCGCCCATCACGTAGTGGCAGGTCGGCCCGACCTCCATCGCCTCGGCGGTGATGTCGACGTCCGCCAGCTCCTTGAACTGGTGGTACATGGACGGCAGTCGGCGCCGGATCACCTCGGCCGGCATCCGCGTCGAGACGTCCAGGAAGACACCGCCGTGCGGGGAGCCCCGGCCCGCCTTTACCTCGGAGTTGATGGCGCGGGCCACCTCGTCCCGGGGGAGCAGTTCGGGGGGTCGGCGGTTGTGGTCCGGGTCCTCGTACCAGCGGTCGCCCTCGGCCTCCGACTGGGCGTACTTCTCCTTGAAGACGTCCGGGATGTAGTCGAACATGAACCGCTTGCCCTCGGAGTTGCGCAGCACCCCGCCGTCGCCGCGTACGGACTCGGTGACGAGGATGCCCTTCACGGACGGCGGCCAGACCATGCCCGTGGGATGGAACTGCACGAACTCCATGTTGAGCAGCGGCGCCCCGGCGAGCAGCGCCAGCGCGTGGCCGTCGCCGGTGTACTCCCACGAGTTCGACGTCACCTTGAAGGACTTGCCGATCCCGCCGGTCGCGATGACCACGGACGGGGCCTCCAGGACGAAGAAGCGGCCCGACTCACGCTCGTAGGCGAAGACACCGGAGACGCGGCCCGCGGCGGAGCCGCTGTTGGATGCAGTGTTCTTCATCACCCTGGTGACCGTGCACTCCTGGAAGACCTTCAGCCGGGACTCGTAGTCGCCGGTCTCCTTCTTGTCCTGCTGCTGGAGGGAGACGATCTTCTGCTGGAGGGTGCGGATGAGTTCGAGTCCGGTGCGGTCGCCGACATGCGCGAGACGCGGGTACTCGTGGCCGCCGAAGTTGCGCTGGGAGATCCGGCCGTCGCGGGTGCGGTCGAAGAGAGCGCCCCAGGTCTCCAGCTCCCAGACCCGGTCGGGGGCCTCCTGGGCGTGCAGTTCGGCCATCCGCCACTGGTTGAGGAACTTGCCGCCGCGCATGGTGTCGCGGAAGTGGACCTGCCAGTTGTCGTGCTCGTTCACATTGGCCATGGCGGCGGCGATCCCGCCCTCGGCCATCACCGTGTGCGCCTTGCCGAACAGGGACTTGCAGATCACCGCCGTACGGGCGCCACGCTCGCGTGCCTCGATGGCGGCGCGCAGCCCGGCGCCACCGGCGCCCACCACGACAACGTCCCACTCCTGGCGGTCGACCACGGACATCAGAACAACCTCGGATCGTCGAAAGCGCCGGAGGCGACCAGGTACACGTAGAAGTCGGCGAGCCCGACGCTCACCAACGACGCCCAGGCGAGCTGCATATGACGGGCGTTCAGCTTTCCGACCCACTGCCAGGCGCGGTACCGCACGGGATGCTTGGAGAAGTGCTTGAGCTTGCCGCCGACGATGTGCCGGCAGGAGTGGCAGGAGAGCGTGTACGCCCAGATCAGCGTGATGTTGAGCAGGAAGACGAGGGTGCCGAGGCCCATGTGGCCCCACTCGTAGTGCTCGTCGCGGAAGGAGAGCACCGTGTCGTAGGTGAGGACGCAGGCGACCAGCAGTGCCGCGTAGAAGAAGTAGCGGTGGATGTTCTGCAGGACGAGCGGGAAGCGCGTCTCACCCGTGTACTTCTTGTGCGGCTCGGCCACCGCGCAGGCGGGCGGGGACGCCCAGAAGCCGCGGTAGTAGGCCTTGCGGTAGTAGTAGCAGGTCAGACGGAAGCCCAGCGGGAAGATCAGGATGATGATCGCCGGGGAGATGCCCCACCAGGAGCCGAACAGGTCGGCGTTGGGGCCGTGCCGCATGGGCGCGCAGTTGTCCGCCAGACAGGGCGAGTAGAACGGCGAGACGTACGGGGCCGAGTAGTAGTCGGCGTTCGCGAACGCCCGCCAGGTCGAGTACGCGATGAACGCCAGCAGACCGGCGGCGGTGGCGGCGGGCGCCAGCCACCAGCGGTCGGTCCGCAGATGCGGGGCGTCGATGGCGGCGCGCGTGGGGGTCCGTACGCCGCCGCCCTTCGGATGGTGGTCCGTGTCCGGTGGTTCGGTACCAGTGGCCAAGGAGAGCTCCGGTCGGATTCTCAGGGGGCGTGCCGGTCGCGGGCGCCGAGTCCTTCGTCGTCCGAGTCCGTCCACAGCGTGTTGTCGTACGGGGTGTCGGAGATGGACACGAGGTCGGGGCGCCGGGGTTCCGCGAGCCCCGGGGCGGCCTCGCGGAGCAGCGCGAGGCTTTCGCGCAGATGGTTGGCGTCGCTGCGCAGTCGGCGCAGTTCCAGGCTGCCCTTGCCGATCTGCTGTTCCAGGCGGCCCATCGACCGCAACAGGTCGTCGAGGCTGCGCTGGATGGATGTCAGTTCGTCGTTCACGGACATGACGTGACCTCACTTCGTAGGCCGGGGCCTTGGACGGCAACGTTCATGCGCCTGCGAGTGTTGCGCGTCACACCTGTCGGTGGGAAGGGATGTGCACCGATTGGCCGAGGCGCATCGGTGCATCGCGTGGTGCGCTGCGCCGCACGGGTGGGCTTCCCCGCCGTTACCGCCGTGTCGCCGTCGGTTGCCGAACCCTTTCCTCTTCAGTAGCCGGATACATGCGATCAGCTCCATATACCACCAAAAGTGATCATAACGCCCACGGCTCTCGGAGGTAAGCAGAGATGTCCCATCACGGCGTCGGACTGCGCGCGGTGACGCGCTCGGTAGCCTTCCTCACCGCCGGCGTACTCGCCGTCCCCCTGCTCACCGCGTGCAGCGGCGACCAGGAAGAAGACAGCAAGCCGCTCGCCGGGCAGGACATCGCGCCCGCCGACCGCGCCCTGCTCGCCGACGGCGGCACCCTGCGCTGGGCCGTGGACTCCGTACCGGAGACGCTCAACACCTTCCAGGCGGACGCCGACGCGACGACCACCCGGGTCGCGCAGGCCGTGCTCCCGTCGATGTACCGGCTCGACGCGAACGGGCGGGCCAAGCGCAACGCGGACTTCCTGGAGTCCGCCAAGGTCGTCGACACCGAGCCCAAGCAGGTCGTCCTCTACAAACTGAACCAGCAGGCCGTCTGGAGCGACGGCCGGGAGATCGGCGCCGCCGACTTCGCCGCCCAGTGGCGCGCCCTGTCCGGCAAGGACTCCGCGTACTGGACCGCCCGCAACGCCGGGTACGACCGCATCGAGAAGGTGCAGCGCGGCGCGAACGACCTCGAGGTCAAGGTCACCTTCAGCCGGCCGTACGCCGACTGGAAGTCGCTGTTCTCGCCCCTGTATCCCAAGGACGTCATGGGGACCCCGGACTCCTTCAATGACGGGGCGCGGCGCAAGCTCAAGGTCACCGCGGGGCCGTTCAACCTCAAGAAGGTCGCCAAGGCGGAGGGCGACGTCGTCCTCGTCCGCAACCCGCGCTGGTGGGGGAGTGCTCCCCGGCTCGACGGGATCGTGCTGCACGCCGTACCGCGCGACAAGCGCGCCGAGGCGCTCGCCGGCGGCAAGGTGGACGTGGCCGAGATCGATCCCGCCGAGGCCGAGCGCATCGTGCTCGCCTCACGCAAAAAGGCCACCCCTCTCCAGGGCCCCGGCGCCGCGCTCACCCCGGCCCGCGCCCTGCGTTCCTGGGCCCTCGCGCACGGTTCCGACGACCAGGCCGCCGGGGCGGAGAACAGCGCCCGGCGCAAGCAACGGGACGCGGCCACCAAGTACGCCGAGCAGCAGCGGTCGCTCAGCGCGTTCGAGGTGCGCAAGTCCCTCGAACCGGCCTACACCCAGCTCGCCCTCAACGGCGCCGACGGCCCCCTCGCCGACGAGCGGGTCCGTAGAGCCGTCGCCCGTGCGCTGGACCGCGAGGAGCTCGTCGGCCTCGTGCTCAAGCCGCTGGGGCTGCCCGCCGTACCGGTCGGCAGTCATCTGGCACTCTCCGGACAGGCCGCCTACGCCGACAACAGCGGCGCGCTCGGCGGCCAGGACACCGACGAGGCCGAGGCGCTGCTCGCCGATGCGGGGTGGGTGCGGGGCGGCCCGCTCGGGAAGCCGAAGAAGAAGGACGGAGAGAAGGTCGCCGGGGGAGAGGGCAAGAAGGCCGGCGTCCAGTCGGCCAAGCCCAAGCCCAGCCCCAAGGCCTCCCAGGACGACGGCAAGGACAGTGGCGCCGACGACGGAACCTATGTCGTCGGCGACGACGACAAGCCGTACGGCGAGCCCGTCCGTGAGAACCACCAGGACCCCCAGGGGCATCAGGGCGACCAGGGGAATCAAGGGCATCAGGGGCATCAGGACAGCGCGGGTAAGAAAAATCTGGCCCAGGACGGCAAGCAGTCGCTCCAGAAGCACCCCGAGCGGGGCGGTGCGCCCGGTGCCTACGCGCCCAAGGGCACGCCCGCTCCGGCCGGGGCCGCCGGGGCGCTCGCCAAGGACGGCAAGCCGCTGACCCTGCGGTTCGTGCTGCCCTCGGGGCCGGGATCCGCCACCCTGCGGGCCGTGGGCGACCGGATCACGCGGATGCTGGACCGGGTCGGTATCCGTACCGCCGTCACCAAGGTGTCCGACGACAGCTACTTCAAGGACCACATCGCCAGCGGCCAGTACGACCTGGCCCTGTACTCGTGGCCCGCGTCCGCCTTCCCCGCCACCGACGCGCGGCCCATCTACGCCAAGCCGGTGCCCGCCGCCGACGGATCCCTCAATGTCGAGCAGAACTACACCCGCGTCGGCACCGACCAGGTGGACCAGCTCTTCGACCAGGCCATCTCCACCCTGGACGAGGGCAAGTCGGCCTCGCTGGTGCGGAAGGCCGACGCCCGGATCTGGGCGGCCGGCGGTTCCATTCCGCTCTTCCAGCGGCCCCAGCTCACGGCCGTGCGGAAGAACGTCGCCAACGTGGGAGCCTTCGGTTTCCAGACCCCCCTGTACGAGGACATGGGTTTCCTGAAGAAGGGTGTCACTTCGGGCAGCAAGTCGGGCAGCACGTCGGGCGGCAGTCCCTCTCCCCGATCGTGACGGTCGCCTCACCCGGACGGCCCGGCGAGCCCCTACCGCGCCGGGCCCGTACGATGGGGTAAGGCCGTGGCATGTCCAGCCCGGCAGGGTCCGCGTAACACAGATGTACGCGCAGGCCATCCACTCAAGCCGGGAGTACGCCGCAATATGGCCACGCGCCACGACATCCGCAACGTCGCCATCGTCGCCCACGTCGACCACGGGAAGACGACCCTCGTCGACGCCATGCTGAAGCAGGCCGGTGCCTTCGCCGCGCACGCCGCCGAGTCGCTCGACGACCGCATGATGGACTCGAACGACCTGGAGCGTGAGAAGGGCATCACGATCCTGGCCAAGAACACGGCCGTCAAGTACCACCCGAAGGATGGCAGCGATGTCATCACCATCAACATCATCGACACCCCCGGCCACGCCGACTTCGGCGGCGAGGTCGAGCGCGGTCTGTCGATGGTGGACGCCGTCGTGCTGCTCGTCGACGCCTCCGAGGGGCCGTTGCCGCAGACCCGGTTCGTGCTGCGCAAGGCGCTCCAGCAGCGTCTGCCGGTCATCCTGTGCATCAACAAGACGGACCGCCCGGACTCCCGGATCGACGAGGTCGTCAACGAGACCTACGACCTCTTCCTGGACCTGGACGCGGACGAGGAGCAGATCGAGTTCCCCATCGTCTACGCGTGTGCGCGTGACGGTGTCGCCTCGCTGACCAAGCCGGAGAACGGCACGGTCCCGGCGGACAGCGACAGCCTGGAGCCGTTCTTCTCCACGATCCTGTCGCATGTCCCGGCCCCGTCGTACGACGAGGAGGCCCCGCTCCAGGCGCACGTCACCAACCTGGACGCCGACAACTTCCTCGGCCGTATCGCGCTGCTCCGGGTCGAGCAGGGCGAGCTGCGCAAGGGCCAGACCGTCACGTGGATCAAGCGTGACGGCACGATGTCCAACGTCCGCATCACCGAGCTGCTGATGACCGAGGCGCTCACCCGCAAGCCCGCCGAGAAGGCCGGCCCCGGTGACATCTGTGCCGTCGCCGGTATCCCGGACATCATGATCGGTGAGACCCTCGCCGACCCCGAGAACCCGATCGCGCTGCCGCTCATCACGGTCGACGAGCCGGCGATCTCCATGACCATCGGTACGAACACCTCGCCGATGGTCGGCCGCGGCGCGACCGGCAAGGGCGCGGACGCCAAGGCCGTCGTCAAGGACCGCAAGGTCACGGCCCGCCAGGTCAAGGACCGTCTCGACCGCGAGCTGATCGGTAACGTCTCGCTGCGGGTCCTCGACACCGAGCGTCCCGACGCCTGGGAGGTCCAGGGCCGTGGTGAGCTGGCGCTCGCCATCCTGGTCGAGCAGATGCGCCGTGAGGGCTTCGAGCTGACCATCGGCAAGCCGCAGGTCGTCACCCAGGTGATCGACGGCAAGGTCCACGAGCCCGTCGAGCGCATGACGATCGACGTGCCCGAGGAGCACATGGGCGCGGTCACGCAGCTCATGGGCGTCCGCAAGGGCCGCATGGACAACATGTCGAACCACGGCTCCGGCTGGGTCCGTCTGGAGTTCGTCGTGCCCTCCCGCGGTCTCATCGGCTTCCGTACCGAGTTCCTCACCGGTACGCGCGGCACGGGCATCGCCCACTCCATCCACGAGGGCCACGAGCCGTGGTTCGGCGTGCTGACGACCCGTAACAACGGTTCGCTGGTCGCCGACCGCTCGGGCGCCGTCACCGCCTTCGCGATGACGAACCTCCAGGAGCGCGGTGTGCTGTTCACCGACCCCGGCACCGAGGTGTACGAGGGCATGATCGTCGGCGAGAACTCCCGCTCCGACGACATGGACGTGAACATCACCAAGGAGAAGAAGCTCACCAACATGCGCTCGGCCGCCGCCGACTCGTTCGAGGCGATCGTGCCGCCGCGCAAGCTCTCCCTGGAGCAGTCCCTGGAGTTCTGCCGCGACGACGAGTGCGTCGAGGTGACTCCGGAGGCCGTGCGTATCCGCAAGGTCGTGCTGGACCAGAAGGAGCGCGGTCGCTCCGCGAGCCGCGCCAAGCACGGCTGACGCGCCGCTGACGTGATGTCATGAGGACCCGGTCCCCGCAGGCGGGGGCCGGGCCTCAGGCATGTCCGCGTTGCCCCGCCGTGTACAGGTTCGCCCCCCTGCCGGTGTCCCTGTCCGTGCGCCGTGCAACGCTGTTCGCATACCGGTGAACCAACGATCAAGTTTCGGACATGTAAACAGAAAACCATCCCTTTATGTCCGTTTGGTGGATTTACTGTTTGACGTGTCAAGCGCGCGCAGGTGTCAATCTTTGCAATTTTTGCTCAAAATTTCGACGGTAGGGAGATCCCTATGCCTTCCGGCCTTGACGCGCGTTGACTTACTTGGCGAAAGTTCCCCCAAACCACAGAACCCGCCGGTATCTGTGCTGCGCTCAGCTCTCCAACCCCCCGGGGGAAGAACACACATGACCAGTCCAGCCAAGGCTGAAGGCTCCGGGCCCTCGATCGCCTTGGACCCCGAGCTCGATACGAACACCGAGCCCGTCAAGGGCCCGAAGCAGCTTGAGGGTCGTTCTCCCGGGCAGCTGATGTGGCAGCGCTTCAAGCGTGACCGTACCGGTGTGATCTGTGCCGTGGTAGTGATTTTGTACTTCGTCATCGCTCTCGCGGCACCGCTGCTCGTCAAGCTGAGCGGGACGGACCCCTACACGCTGTACGGCCAGGACCCCACGTACGCGGACAAGCCCGTCCTCGACGAGTTCGGGCTGCCGCTCGGCTACTTCGGCGGTGTCTCGGGGGCCCACTGGTTCGGTGTCGAGCCGCAGCTGGGCCGTGACCTGTTCGCCATGCTCATGTACGGCATGCGCACCTCGCTGTTCATGGCGGTGGCCGTGACCGTGCTGGTGATGGTCACCGGTGTGCTCATCGGCATGATCGGCGGCTACTTCGGCGGCCGGGTCGACTACTGGGTCGGCCGGGTCACGGACTTCTTCCTCTCCTTCCCCTCACAGCTGTTCTTCATCGCGTTCATGCCGGTGGTCACGGCATTCTTCGTCGACCCGCAGGAAGAGACCCCCACGTACTTCCGCGCGCTGGCGATTCTCATCGTGCTCTGGGTGCTGGGCTGGATGGGCATGGCCCGACTGGTCCGTTCGACCGTGCTGTCGCTGCGTGAGCGCGAGTTCGTGGAGGCCGCCAAGGTCTCCGGGGCCTCGCCGTGGCGGATCGTCCGCAAGGAGATCCTGCCGAACGTGGTCTCACCGATCCTGGTGCAGTTCACTTACCAGCTGCCCAGCACCATTCTGACCATCGCGTTCCTCTCGTTCGCCGGTGTCGGGTTCGTCGAGCCGACCCCGGACTGGGGGCGGCTGTTCGCAGCCGCCGCCCGCTACGCCAAGCAGGATCCGGCGTTCATGTTCTTCCCGGGCACGGCACTGGTGATCTTCGTCCTGTGCTTCAACCTCCTCGGAGACTCCGTTCGGGACGCGTTCGACCCCAAGTCCGGACGCTGATCGTCCATTGGTGGGGGGTGACTGCCGCCCCCGCGTCGGCCTACCAGCCGGGCGTCAGGCAGTACTCATGGATAACAACCGACAGGTAGGTGCTTCAGCCTCATGAAGTCGTTCAACTCGCGCAGAACGCAGGCCATCGTGGTCGCCATCGCGGCCGGGTCTCTCGCGCTCACCGGCTGCTCCGACAACAAGGGCGGCAGCTCCGGCAAGGACTCCAAGAAGGACCAGGCGGAGGCCTCCGAGCAGTCGAAGGCGGTCGTCTACGCCGACGCCGCCGCGTCGACCGGCCCTGCCGAGGAGGTGCCCGGTGCCAAGAGCGGCGGCACCATCCAGGTCTACCAGGAGGCGGGCCTCTCGCACCTGGACCCGGGCCAGATCTACGTCTCGGACGCCGGCCAGGCCGCGAACCTGCTCTTCCGCGGTCTGACCAACTTCGAGGAGGACGGCAAGGGCGGCACGTCCGTCGTCGGTGACCTCGCGACCGACTCGGGCAAGTCCTCGGACGGCGGCAAGACCTGGACGTACACGCTGAAGGACGGCGTGAAGGACCAGAACGGCAACGTGATCACGTCCGCCGACATCCGTCACACGGTCGAGCGCCAGTACGCCGCGTTCATCTTCGACGGGCCGACCTACCTGCAGACCTGGCTGAGCGGCCCGAAGTACCGTGACGCGCTGAAGGACGGCGGCTTCGGCTCCAAGCACCTGCCGTCCTCGGTTCTGGACACCCCGGACCCGAAGACGGTCATCTTCCACTTCGACACGCCGCGTCCGGACCTGCCGCAGACGCTGGCCATGCCCGGCTACTCGGTCGTCCCCGCGAAGGGCGACACCAAGGCGAAGTACGACACGGCCCCCGTCTCCACCGGCCCGTACAAGATCGCCGAGTACAAGGTCGGCAAGTCCATGAAGCTCGTCAAGAACACGAACTGGGACGCGAAGACCGACCCGGTCCGGCACCAGTACGTCGACGGCTTCAACTTCGACTTCGGCGTCACCGAGTCCACCCAGACCAGCCGGCTCATCGCCGACCAGGGTGACTCCAAGAGCGCGATCCAGTTCACCGGCTCCGTCGACGCCACCCAGATCCAGGACGTCATCAGCAACCCGGCCGTCAACAAGCGCACGATCAAGGGCTACCAGCCCTACGTCATGACGCTGACGTTCAACCTGGACCGGGTGAAGAACAAGGCGGTCCGCGACGCGATCACCTACGGCGTGAACTCCAAGTCGCTCATCGCGGGTGAGGGCGGCGTCTACGGTGGCGACCCGGCCCCGAACCTGTTCGCCCCGACCCTGCCCGGCTACGAGGCCAGCTACGACCCGTACGGCCGTCTGAAGACGCCGCAGGGCAACATCGCGAAGGCCAAGGAGCTCCTCAAGGACGTTCCGGCCGCCGAGAAGAAGCTCGTCTTCGCCTACTCCAACAGCGAGGCCGGCCAGAAGCGCAAGGTCGCGATCGAGGACGCGCTGACCAAGATCGGCATCGACGTGGTGGCCAAGGAGATCGACTCCGCGAGCTACTACGAGCAGATCGGCAAGGTCAAGAACCCGTACGACATCTACATCTCCGGCTGGGGCCAGGACTGGCCGTCGGCGGCCACGGTCGTCACGCCCATCTACGACGGTGACCAGGTCGCCGACGGTGCGCCGAACTACTCGCACATCAACGACCCCAAGGTCCAGGAGCTCATCAAGAAGGCCCTGACGCAGCAGCCGACCGAGGCTGCCGCGACCTGGACGGAAGCGCACCACTACATCCTGGAGAAGGTCAACCCGGCCGCTCCGCTCTGGTACACCAAGCAGTTCCAGCTCTACGGTTCGAACATCGGCGGTGCCCGTTACAGCACCGAGTCGAGCTACATCGACGTCACCCGACTGTTCCTGAAGTCGTAACTCGCTACGGCTGATCGCGGGGGTGCGCACCAGGCGGAGCGCACCCCCGCGGTTCCGTGAACCCGGTCCCATCCCGACTCCGCACGTCTCCGCAGAGAGCAGCCCCCCGCCATGTTTCAGTTCATTCTCCGGCGCACGGTCGGTGCCGTCGTCACTCTGTTCCTGATCGGCGCCGCCACGTTCTTCCTGTTCGTCGCCGCGCCCTCCGACTACGCCTCACTGGCCTGTGGCAAGGACTGCTCGCCCGCGAGACTCGAAGACATCCGCACGGCGCTCGGGCTCAATCTGCCCATCGCGCAGCAGTTCTGGGACTTCATGTCCGGCATCGTGATGGGCCGTGACTTCCCGACCGGCCACTGCTCCGCCCCCTGCCTCGGACAGTCGTTCTACTCGGGTGACATGGTCTGGTCCACGATCATGGACCGCTTCCCGCTGACCCTGTCCCTGACGGTCGGCGCGCTGGTCGTCTTCCTGGTCGTGGGACTCGGCGCCGGCATGATCGCCGCCTACAAGCGCGGCACCCTGATCGACAAGGTCGCCACCGGCACGTCGATGGTGCTCAGCTCGTTCCAGATCTACTTCCTCGGCCCGATCGCGCTGATCGTCCTCGTCTACCAGACCGGCTGGATGGAAGACCCCAAGTACGTTCCGTTCACTCAGGACCCGGTGGGCTGGCTCGTCGGACTGTCCATCCCCATGGTCGTCATGGCCACCATCTTCACCGCGCAGTACACGCGTATGGCCCGCGCCTCGATGATCGAGCAGCTCGCCGAGGAACACGTCCGTACCGCCCGCGCCAAGGGCATGTCACAGAAGTACGTCTTCTTCCGCTACGCCTGGCGCGGTTCGCTCATCCCGATCGTCACCGTGCTCGGCATCGACATCAGCGCCCTGCTCGGCGGCGGTGTCGTCACCGAACTGACCTTCTCCCTCCAGGGAATCGGCCGCCTCGCCGTGAACGGCGCGGTCACCAAGGACCTTCCGCTGACGATGGGCGTCATGCTGTTCGGGGCCTTCTTCATCCTGGTCCTGAACATTCTTACCGACATCGCGTACGCCTATATCGACCCGCGCGTCCGGCTCTCCTAGGAAGAAACGAACCACCGTGACCACACTGACCAAGCCCGAGGGCGCACCGGCCCCGACCGGTCCGGACAGCTTTCTCTCGGTCCGCGATCTCAAGGTGCAGTTCTCCACCGAGGACGGCATCGTCAAGGCGGTCGACGGACTCTCCTTCGACGTCGAGCGCGGCAAGACCCTGGGCATCGTGGGCGAGTCCGGATCGGGCAAGTCCGTCACGAACCTGACGATCCTCGGCCTGCACAACCCGGTGAGCACGACCGTCGACGGGGAGATCATCCTCGACGGCAAGGAGCTCGTCACCGCCACGGAGAAGGAGCTCGAGCAGCTCCGCGGCAACAAGATGGCGATGATCTTCCAGGACCCGCTGACCGCGCTCTCCCCGTACTACACGGTGGGCCGCCAGCTGTCCGAGCCGTTCATGAAGCACACCGGCGCCTCCAAGAAGGAGGCCAAGGACCGGGCCGTACAGATGCTGGAGAAGGTCGGCATCCCGCAGCCCAAGACGCGCTTCGACGACTATCCGCACCAGTTCTCCGGCGGTATGCGCCAGCGCGCGATGATCGCCATGGCGCTGATGTGCGACCCCGACCTCTTGATCGCCGACGAGCCCACCACCGCGCTGGATGTGACGGTGCAGGCCCAGATCCTGGACCTGCTCAAGGACCTCCAGCAGGAGTTCGGCTCCGCGATCATCTTCATCACGCACGACCTCGGCGTCATCTCGAACATGGCCGACGACCTGCTGGTGATGTACGCGGGCCGGGCCGTGGAACGCGGCTCCGTGAAGGAAGTCCTGCGCACGCCGCAGCACCCGTACGCCTGGGGTCTGCTCACCTCCATGCCGCGCCTGGACGGTGACATCGACGAGGCGCTGACGCCGATCCCCGGCTCGCCGCCCTCGCTGCTCAACCCGCCCTCGGGCTGCGCCTTCCACCCGCGCTGCTCGTTCACGGGCGAGGTGTCGGGCAGCCTCTGCACCGACGTACGGCCGTCGCTGGGAGACGGGCGCGACTCCGCGTGCCATCTGTCGGCGGAGCAGAAGCAGACCATCTTCATCGACAAGATCCAGCCCCGGCTGCGCTAGGGAGCACCGAGACATGAGCGACAACCTCACCCTCCCCACACAGCAGGGTTCCACCGGTACGTCGACCGAGGAACTGCTCAAGGTCGAGGGACTCACGAAGCACTTCCCGATCTACGGCGGCTTCCCGATCAAGCGGAAGGTCGGCGCCGTCCAGGCGGTCGACGGCATCGATCTGAGCATCGGTGTCGCCGAGAGCGTCGGCATGGTGGGCGAGTCGGGCTGCGGCAAGTCGACCGCGGGCCGGCTCATCACCCGCCTCCTGGAGCCGACCGGCGGCAAGATCACGTACTCCGGTCAGGAGATCACGCACGCCTCGCGCAAGCAGCTGGCGCCGGTCCGCTCCGAGATCCAGATGATCTTCCAGGACCCGTACAGCTCGCTGAACCCGCGCCAGACCGTCGGCACGATCATCAAGTCGCCGATGGAGGTCAACGGGATCGAGCCGGCGGGCGGCCGGGAGAACCGGGTCCGGGAGCTGCTGGAGCTGGTCGGGCTCAACCCCGAGCACTACAACCGCTTCCCGCACGAGTTCTCCGGCGGCCAGCGCCAGCGCATCGGGGTGGCCCGCGCGCTCGCCCTGAAGCCGAAGCTGATCGTGGCGGACGAGCCGGTCTCCGCGCTGGACGTCTCCATCCAGGCCCAGGTGGTGAACCTCCTCAAGAAGGTCCAGGAGGAGATGGGCATCGCGTTCCTGTTCATCGCCCACGACCTGGCCATCGTGCGGCACTTCTCGCAGCGCGTCGCGGTGATGTACCTCGGCAAGATCGTCGAGGTCGGCGACCGGGACTCGATCTACAACCGCCCGCGTCACCCGTACACGCACGCTCTGCTGTCCGCCGTCCCCGAGGTGGCGATGGACGACGAGACGGAGCCCCGCGAGCGCATAAGGCTCGCCGGTGACGTCCCCTCGCCGATCCACCCGCCGTCCGGCTGCCGTTTCCGTACGCGCTGCTGGAAGGCGCAGGACAAGTGCGCGAGCGAAGAGCCGCCGCTGGTCCAGATCTCCGGCAACCGTGACAAGCACCTGACGGCCTGCCACTTCCCGGAGGACCCGACGACGGAGGCCCGCGACGCCGACGTCGTCCTGGACCCGGCGCTGAAGGCGCTGGAGACGGACGCCACGGAGGGCTGAGACCGCGAACAGCCGTGACAGGGGCCGGGGTGAGGAGCTGATGCTCCTCACCCCGGCCCCTGTCACGCGTGCGACGGCGTTTATTCGTTCGACAGACGGCTGCCCGGTCCGGGACCCTCACAGCTGCTGTCCCTCACATGGCCCGGAGGCCTCGTTGTCCTTCCCCACGATCCACAACATCACCTTCGACTGCACCGGTGACCCCTACGACCTCGGCCTCTTCTGGAGCGCGGTGTTCGGCCGCCCACTGGCCGACGACGACAAGCCCGGCGACCCGGAGGCGGTGCTCAAGGACCCGGCAGGCGGCCCCACGCTCCTGTTCATCCAGGTCCCGGAGGGCAAGTCGGTGAAGAACCGCCTGCATCTCGACCTGCGACCGCACGGCCGCACCAGGGACGAGGAGGTCGAGCGCCTGATCTCCCTCGGCGCCCGCCTCGTCGCCGACCACCGCCGACCCGACGGCGGCGGCTGGGCCCTCATGTCCGACCCGGAGGGCAACGAGTTCTGCGTGGAACGCGGAGAGCTGGGCTGATCAGACGACCTGCGCGGTGACGTAGTCCGCGTGGAACTCCCGGCGCTGCGCCGGCGTCAGATGGCAGGCCGCGCCGTGGGCGGGTGTGCGGGGCAGGAGTGGGCGCTTGGTTGCGCAGCGGCCCGTCGGGACCTGTTCCCGGAATGCGCAGCGGGGCTCGAAGCCGCAGCCCGGGGGTGGGTCGAGGAGTGACGGGGGTGTGCCCGGGATCGGGGACAACGGGACGTCGACCGGGGCGGTCAGGGAGGGCGCCGAGTCCAACAGGCCCCAGGTGTACGGGTGTTCAGGCGCCCGCAGTACCTCGCTGCGGGTGCCTCGCTCCACCGCCCGGCCCCCGTACATCACCAGGATGTCGTCCGCCATACGGGAGATGACGCCCAGGTCGTGCGTGATGAAGACGATCGACGTGCCGAACTCCTGCTGGAGGTCCCCCAGCAGGTCCATGATCTGGGCCTGGACGGTGACGTCCAGGGAGGTCGTCGGTTCGTCGGCGATGAGGAGTTCGGGGTCGCAGACCAACGCCATGGCGATCACGACCCGTTGGCGCATGCCGCCCGAGAACTGGTGGGGGTAGTCGTCCGCCCGGAGCGCCGGCTGCGGGATGCCCACGCGTCTCAGCATCTCCACCGCACGGGCCCTGGACTCCCTGCGGGACGCGCCCTTGTGCTTGGTGTACGTCTCGGCGATCTGCCGGCCCACCGTGTGGAACGGTGACAGGGACGCCAGCGAGTCCTGGAAGATCATCGCCATCTTGCTGCCACGCAGCTTCTCCAGCTCCCGTTCCCGCGCCGACAGCAACTCCTTGCCGTCCAGCACGATCTCCCCGGCCAGCGTCGTGCGCCGACGGTCGTGCAGGCCCAGGATCGCCAGGTTCGTCACCGACTTGCCCGAGCCGGACTCGCCGACGATGCCCAGGGTCCGGCCGCGCTCGACGTCGAAGGAGAGGCCGTCGACCGCCCGTACCACCCCGTCGTCGGTGGCGAAGTGCACCTTCAGGTCCCGTACGGACAGGAAGGGTTCGGCTGCGATGGCGGTGGTGGCGGCGTCGGCGGTCGGCTCAGGCATCGAGGTCACAGGACATTTCTACGCGAGCCTGATCCGCGGGTCGATCAGCGCGTACACCGCGTCCACCACGATGTTCGCCACGACGATCGCCGCCGCGGCCACCAGGACCACCCCCAGCAGCAGCGGCAGGTCGTTGTCCCGTACCGCCTTGATGGACAGCGCGCCGATGCCGTGCAGGCCGAAGGTCTCCTCCGTGATGATCGCGCCGCCGAGCAGATAGCCGATGTCGAGGCCCAGGATCGTGACGATCGGGCCCATCGCGCCCCGCCAGGCGAACCGGAAGAACACCGTGCGGCGGGACAGGCCCTTGGCGCGGGCCGTACGGACGTAGTCCTCGGCGAGGGTCTCCACGAGCTGGGAGCGGGTCATCCGGGTGTAGTTGGCGGTGAAGATGATCGCGAGGACGAACCAGGGCAGCAGCAGGCCCTTGAACCAGGCCACCGGGTCCTGGCTGAAGCCGACGCTGTCCTGCGGGCGGGGGAGGATGCCCCACTGGTCGGAGAGGTAGTACATGGCCACCACACCGACGATGTAGATCTGCAGGGACGAGCCGATCAGCGACACCGACGAGGCGATCTTGTCCAGCGCCTTGCCCTGCTTCACCGCCGCCAGCATGCCCGTACCGACACCGAGGACCACGAACACCACCGCGCTGCCCAGCGTGAGGGACAGGGTGGTGGGGAAGCGGTTGGTGATCAGGCCGAGGACCGGCTCGTGGTTGGTGAAGGAGTAGCCCAGGCAGGGCGCCGAACAGTGACCGAGGCCGGCGTAGTCGCGGCCCACGAACACGCCCGCCAGCCAGTGCCAGTACTGCACCGGCAGCGGGTCGTCGATGCCGAGGTTGCGTCGGACGAGCGCGAGCGTCTCCGGGGTGCAGAGCTTGCCGCAGGCGCTGCGGGCCGGGTCGCGCGGGGCGACGTAGAAGAGGACGAACGTGATCGCGCTGATGACGAGGAGGATCATCAGCGCGCTGAGTGTCCGGCGGAGGATGAAGCGGTACATGGCGATCGGATTCCCTGGCGGAATCCCCGACACCGGTGCCGGGGTGGTCGGGTATGCGGGTGAGGGGCGCCCCTGGGGGGCGCCCCGACAGGGGCGCGGGGAACTGCGCGACCAGCCCCCACGGGCCCGCAGAAGAAGAACGACCTACGACTTCGCGTACAACTTGTAAAGCACGAACGACGAGTTCAGGGGGTCGTACTCGGTGCCGCCAACCTTGCTGCCGTAGAGGTAGAAGCGCCGCTGGTACGTCTCGGGAATGATCGGCGCCTCCTTCTCCATGAGCTGGCGATCCAGCGCCGCCCAGGCCGCGTCGGCCTTCGTCGGGTCGGTGATGGCGGCGGCCTTGTCGATCGCGGCGTCCACCCAGTTCACCTTCAGCTGGGAGACGTTGTTGGCGCCGTTGGCGATCACCCGGCCGTCGAAGAGGGGCTGGAGCATGGTGTAGCCGGTGGGCCAGTCCGGGGACCAGCCGAACCACATCACGTCGAACGAGTTGTCGATCTGCTGGATCTGGTCGTAGTAGCTGGTCGACTCCACCGGCTTGATCACCGGGTCGAAGCCCGCCTCCTTCAGGGCGTTGGCGATGACGACCTTGGTCTTCTCGTAGGCGTCGTTGCCGCCCTGCGGGTAGGTGTAGACGATCTTCTGGCCGAGCTTGCCGGCCTCCTTCAGCAGCGCCTTGGCCTTCGCGGTGTCGCCCTGCGGCTTGGTGAGCTTGCCGTAGATGTCGAACTTCACCCGGCCGGCCATGTCCGGACCGAGGATCGTGGTCGCGTAGTCACCGGCGGACGGGCCGCCGTAGATCGTCCGGATCTGCTGCAACGGCCAGGCGTAGTTGAGCGCCTGACGGACCCTCACGTCGGTGATCCGCTTGCAGTTGATGGCGTAGTAATACAGCCCCGTGAGCAGCCCGTCGACGGTACGGCTCTTCAGCGCGGGCGTCGTCAGCACCTTCTGGATGCGCTCGGCCGGGACCCCGCTGTACGCCATCACCGCGTACTGGTCGGTCCCGGAGTCCGCGATCAGCCGGTCGGTGCTCTGCAGCGACTCGGGGCCGAACTCGAAGGCGAACGAGTCCGGGTAGGCGTTGCGGATCGGGTCGGTCGCCGGGTCCCAGTGGGTGTTGCGGACCATCGTCAGCGACTTGTCGACGGAGTGCGCGGAGAGCCGGTAGGGCCCGCAGGAGAACGGGTCCTTGTCGTACTTCTCCTTGGTGTCGTGCTTGGCGGACACCGCGCCGTACGACTGCATGGCCAGCGTCCAGTTGAGGTCCGGGCGGGCCGTCTTGAGGTGGAAGGTGATCGTCTTCTTCGCGGTGTCCGTGACGACCGAGTCGAGGTGCTTGCCGTCGTACGGGCCCTTGTAGACCGAGCGGAAGTCGTTGGTGCCGGTCAGCGCGGCCTGGAGGTAGGTGGCGCCCTCGGTGGTGAAGCTGGCGAAGCCGCGCTCGATGCCGTGCCGTACGTCCTCGACGGTCAGCTCACTGCCGTCCTCCCACTTCAGCCCGTCCTTCAGGGTGTACGTCCAGGTCTTGCCGCCGTCCGACATGGTGCCGGTGTCGGTGGCGAGGTCGCCGACGAGCTTCATCGCGCCGCCGTCGATGCGGTAGCCGGTCAGACAGCGGATGTAGAGGTTGCCGATCTCGGAGTTCCACGAGTAGTAGATGCGCTGCGGGTCGAGGTGCGAGAAGTCCTGGGGGCCGATCGGCCGGATCGTGCCGCCCTTCTTCGCCCCCGGGATCTCCGGCGCGGGTCCCGTGGAGTCCTTCGCGGTGCCGATGCTGACCGACGCGAACTTGCTGGTCCCGGCCGCGCCGCCCCCCGACGTGCCGCCACCGCCCCCACCACCGCTGCTGCACGCGGACAGGACCATGGAGCCGCCGGCGGCTACCGAGGTGGCGATGACGAAGTTTCTGCGGGAGAGAGACATGGGTTGTCCTGCCTGAATCAGGGAGAAGGGGTGTTCCCGGTGGTTCCGGTTGTTCCGGTGTTTCCGGATTTCTGCGGTGCGGGGTGCGGGGGGATGCGGGTTATGGAGTACGGGGTGGTGCCGGTGCGGGGGACAGCAGGTCGGCCGGTGGCCGGGCCGCTGTTCAGCGCCTGATCTTCGGGTCCAGTGCGTCGCGCACGGAGTCGCCGAGGAGGTTGAAGGCGATCACGAAGATCACCATCGAGAGGCCGGGGAAGAGCATGTACGTGATGTCGTTCTGGTAGACCTGCGCCCCGCGCTGGATCATCACGCCCCAGTCGGGCGTGGGGTCGCTGAGCCCGACCCCGAGGAAGGCGAGCGCCGCCTCGGTGGTCACGTACATGGGCAGCGCGAGGGTGGCCTGGATGAGGATCGGCGTCCAGAGGTTGGGCAGCAGTTCCCGGAAGACGATCCGGGCCGGCGAGGCGCCGGTGACCTTGGCGGACTCGACGAACTCCCGTTCGCGCAGGGCGAGTACCTCACCGCGCAGCAGCCGGGCGAGGGGCGCCCAGCCGAACGCGGTCATCACGGAGACGAGGCTGACGACGGTCAGCCAGGTCGGGGTGTTCTCCTCCGGCGACACGAAGATCGAGATCATCACCGGCCAGAAGGCGATGAAGAACAGGGTGGAGGGGAACGCCAGCAGGATGTCGATGACCCGGCCGACGAAACCGTCGATCCGCCCGCCCAGATACCCGGCCGTGAGACCGACGGCGATGCCGAACAGGGTGACCAGCAGGGTCGTCACCGTGGCGATGAGCAGCGAGTTGCGGATTCCGTAGAGCAGCAGGGTGAAGACGTCCCGGCCGAGTTGGGGCTCGACCCCGAACCAGAAGTCGCCGCTGATACCGCCGTTGGGCCGGATCGGGAAGCCGAACTCGTTGAGCAGGCCGGTGCCGTTCTGGCCGTACGTGGTGTACGGGTCCTTGCCGTAGAGCTTGGAGATCAGCGGGGCTCCGATGCCCGCGAGGAAGAACACCACGACCACGACGGCCGAGACGACACCGGTGCGGTCACGGCGGAAGCGCAGCCAGGCGATCCGGCCCGGCGAGCGGCCGGTGCCGCCGCGGGCCGGCGCGGTGGGCGTCGGCGGTACGGCTCCGGAATCGGCCGCCACCTGGGGTGCGGTGGCGGAAGGTATAGGCGAGGTCACATTGGGGACTTTTCAGCGCCGCTTCAGTCGCCGTCAATGTTTTGTTGACGCCTTTGATCTGGACTTTTGCCCTTTGACTCAGGGGTGGGGCGCCACTTGGGCCAGCTTTGGACGGCCATGACCAAAGCGGGAGGGAAGTCGGAGTGGGGGCGGAGCGAGGCCTTGGGGGCGAGGTGGTTCAGGAATCCAGGACGATCTTACCGACGGGTAGAAATAACCGCACAAACACACACGAACCGCGTTAACACGCAAGCAACTTGGCCGACCCGGTCTCGATATATGGACGGGCCACTCTGAGGAACGTACGGCCGTGCGGGTGCCGTAAACGGGCCGGGGCTCGCCATGTAGCCCCGGCCCGTTGCCGTGCCCGCACCGGATCCGCGTGAGAGCTACGCGAGTCCCAACGCCCGCTTCAGGAAGTCGACTTGAAGCAGCAACAGGTTCTCCGCGACCTGTTCCTGCGGGGTCATGTGGGTGACACCGGACAGCGGGAGTACCTCGTGCGGGCGGCCCGCGGCCAGCAGGGCCGAGGACAGGCGCAGGGCGTGTGCGAAGACCACGTTGTCGTCGGCGGTGCCGTGGACGACCATCAGCGGGCGGTGCGGCTCGGCGGGCGAGGACAGCCCGGCCTCCGTCACCAGTGAGCTGTTGGCGTACGCCTCCGGTGCCGTGGCCGGGTCGCCCAGGTACCGCTCCGTGTAGTGCGTGTCGTACAGCCGCCAGTCCGTCACCGGGGCGCCCGCGATGCCCGCGTGGAAGACGTCAGGGCGCCGCAGCACCGCCAGCCCCGCGAGCCAGCCGCCGTACGACCAGCCCCGGATCGCCACCCGGGAGAGGTCGAGCGGGTGGCGTTCGGCGAGGCTGTGCAGGGCCTCGATCTGGTCGTCGAGGGAGACGGTGAAGTCCCCGTGCAGCGCCTTCTCCCAGGCCGGCGAGCGTCCCGGGGTGCCCCGGCCGTCCGCGACGACCACCGCGAAACCCTGGTCGGCGAACCACTGCGAGGTGAGGTGCGCGTTGTGCGCGGCGACCACACGGGGGCCGTGCGGGCCACCGTAGGGGTCCATGAGGACAGGGAGGGGTGTGACGCCGTCGTAGTCGGTCGGCATAAGCAGGGCGCATGGAATTCGTCGTGCGCCCCCCTCGGTGAGGGTGATGCGCGGGGACAAACCGGGATCTTCGGCGTACGAGGTGACGGTCGCCGCTTTCTTCCCGTCGCGCAGCACCTGTACCTGGGCCCCCGGCCGGTCGGGCGCCGCCGACACGAGCACGGTCACGCCCCCGGCGCGAACTGCCGAGTGCACGCCGGGCTCTTGCGAGACGCGCTCCAGTCCGAGCTCGTTCACTCGATAGACGTGAACTTCGCCGATCTCGGTGCCGACCGCCGCCTCACCTGCCGACGCCGACACGAGGACGTCGTCGGCGGTGACGTCCAGCACCGCCCGGATGTGCAACTGGGCGCCTGTCAGGGGCCGTTCACCGACCGCCAGCACCCTGGCGCCGCCCTCGTCGGCGATCCGCACGAGCTGTCCGGAGGGGCTCCAGCAGGGCACACCAGGGAAAAGATCAAGCCAATGTGGATCTTCCTCGGCGTGCACCATCCGGGTCGCCCCCGTGTCCGGGTCCACGGCCAGGAAGAGCTGCCCGCGCTGGTCCCGCGACTGCACCAGAATCAGCGGCGCCCCCGCCCCTGACCAGTGCACACGCGCCAAATACGGATACGTCTTCCGATCCCAGACAACCTCGGTGCGCACCCCCTCAAGGGTGAGTACGAAGAGCCGCACATCCGCGTTCAGGGTGCCCGCCGCCGGATACGCGACCCGCTGCGGTTCCCGTTCCGGATGCGCCGGATCGGCGATCCACCACCGGTCCACGGGCGCGTCGTCGGCCCGCGCGACCAGCAGCCGGTCCGACTCCGGGGACCACCAGAAGCCGCGTGAACGGTCCATCTCCTCGGCCGCGATGAACTCGGCCAGCCCGTACGTCACCGTCTCCGACTCGGGCTCCGCGAGTACGCGTGACTGCTCGCCGGCCAGGTCGGCGAGGCGCAGGGCGCCGTCCGCGACGTACGCGACGAGCCGTCCGTCGGGGGAGGGACGAGGGTCGAGAACGGGCTTCGCGGCGGGGATCTCGCGCACTGTCCCGGCCTGCAGTTCGGCCACGAAAAGCCGCCCGGACAAGGCGAAGGCGGCCAGTTCGACGGCCGAGTCGGTGGCGTAACCGACGATCCCGGCGCTGCCCTCACGGCTGCGCTCCCGACGCGCCCGCTCCTCGGCGGACAGCTTCTCGCCGGCCCCGCCGAGAAGCGCGAACGGGTCGGCGACGACGCGCTCGCCGCCGTCCGGAAGGTCCAGCACCCAGAGCTTGTTCGCCCGGTCGGTGCCGGCCGAGGACCGCAGGTAGACGACCCGTGAACCGTCGGGCGCCACGCTGAAGGCGCGGGGCGCGCCGAGCGTGAATCGCTGGGTTCGGGCGTGCCGACGAGGGAAGGAGACGGGCTCTGTAGTCATGGCTCGACCATATTGGCCATGCGCCCCCTTGTGCGGCCGTGCGCCGACCGATGCGCGCGGGCGAATAGTTATGATCACTGGCGGCGAGTGGGTATGAACCTGCTGGCCACTGTATGGACTTACTGCCCCCATAGTCAGACCCCCTGCATCCCTGGGCCCCTTGGAGGTGAGCCGCCGTGGCACTTTCGATTTCGGCGGTCGTGCTGCTGGCGATCATCGTCTTCTTGCTGATCAAGAAGTCAGGGCTCAAGGGAGGGCATGCGGTGGTGTGCATGCTGCTGGGGTTCTACATGGCCTCATCAACCTTCGCCCCGACCATCAGCGACCTGACGACCAGTATCGCGGGCATGATCGGTGACTTGAAGTTCTGACCGGGGTCCGCTGGGCAGCGCCGTGGGTGGGCTGCCAACGGGCTGTGGTCGCCTGCGGTGGGCTCCGTGAGCGTGCGTGACCGGAGCCCGGCGTCGGCGCGCGTGCGGCTATCAGCCGTTCCTGGCGATCAGTATTCCGTCGAGTGCGGCACGAAGACTGCCCAGGCGGCGGGGCCGAAGCGCAGGCGAGGACCGGTCTCCACGTTCTTCGAGTCCCGGACGTGGACGGTACCGAGGGCGACGGCGATCTCTACGCAGGAGTCGCCCTCCGTGCCGTCGCTGTAGCTGCTTTTGAACCACGCCAGCCCGGCGGGAGCTCCGGCGAGGTGCTCGCGGATCATGTTTCTCCTAGTAGTTGCTCGATGAAGGCGAGTGACTCCCCGGAGGTGAGGGCCTCGGCCCTGATGGTGCTGTAGCGCAACTCCAGGATGCGCAGTTCCTTCGGCTCTGTTGTCGGACGGCCGCTGAACGCTCCGTCAGAACGACCAACAGCCGTACCGTCTGCGAACTTCAGCAACTCGATCTTGCCATCAACCCCAGGGTGAGCGCCGCTCTCCGTTGGCATCACCTGGAACGTCACGTTGCGCAGATGTGCCACCCCCAGCAGGTGTTCGAGCTGTCGGCGTCGCCCCATTGTGCCTCCGATGCGACGACGCAGCGCCGCCTCTTCCTGGACGAAACTCAGCGCAGCCACGGGTGTCTTGTCGAAGACCTTTTTCCGTGCCATGCGGGCGGCCACGAGACGTTCCACTTCCTCCTCCGAGTACGGCGGTTGCCGCGCCTCGAACAAGGCCCGCGCGTGTTCCGGTGTCTGCAGCAAGCCGTGGAGGCTGAGCCCGACGTACACCCCGATCTCCACCGCCTTCGCCTCCATGTTCGCCAAGGCCCGAACCTTCTTCGGGTACTGGACCTTCTCCAGGTCCTCCTTCATGGCGGAGATCAGGCCGTCCGCCCCCAACACATCGTCCGCCTTGTCCAAGTACTCGGGGCGGGCGATCCGCTTGCCGCCCTCGATCTTGTAGACCAGGTCCTCGCCGTACCCGAGGGCTGCTCCGAAGTCGGCGGCTCGCATTCCCACCGCCTCCCTGCGCAGCTTCAGTTGGCGCCCGACCGTCTCCACGACCGCCACGCCCCACTCGTCGTCCGGGTCCACCTCCCAACCCGGCTCGTCCGCCTCGGTCTTGAGTTGCCCCGCGTCGCTGTCCACGCTCATGCCCGCGCTCCTCCGTCGTACCGCGCTGTGGTGCTCCCGCACTGTCCCCCGCCCTACCCGTACGGCCCATCCCGACAGCCCGGACACGACCGGACAAGCTCCGGACAGTCACCGTACGCATCGGCAGAGTCACTGCTCACGGTAGGTTCGTTCGGCCACTCTGAGTGACGTGAATCAAGAAACCGCCGCCTCTGAGGCTCAACCCGGGTACAGCTTCCGCAACTTCAGCGTGCGGCTCTCTCCCACGCCCCGTGGGGCACGTCTGGCCCGGCTGCTCGCCGCCGAGCAACTGCGTTCCTGGGGGCTGCCGGTGGACCCGGCGCGACAGGTCGTGGCCGAACTGGCGGCCAACGCCGTCACCCACGGGCGCGTCCCGGGACGTGACTTCCGGCTCACGATGTACGTCATCGGCGTCACCCTGCGCATCGAGGTGACCGATACCTGTGGGGACGTTCCGCCGAGTCCTCAACGTCCCTCCGACGAGACGGAGTCGGGGCGGGGCCTGCTCCTGGTCGAGGCGCTCGCCGACCGTTGGGGGTGGGGTCCGGGGCTACGGCCGCGCAAAACGGTGTGGGCGGAAGTCGACGTCGTACCGGAACCCGGCGGCGGGTGCTTCGGCGGCGTCGGCGCTCTTTTCCAAGGAACACAAGAGAGAAAGAACTGGTACCAAACCCAACCCCTCCCGCCTGCTGTCGGGCCCCGTCACTCTCCCGAGTGAACATCGCCAACTCGGCTGGATTCGTGCCCGGTTGCCTGCCCTACGCTCAGCGCAGCACCACCACCGACATCACAGACATCCGCAGACATACGACGGCCCTCGCCGGGACTGGCATCCCAATGCGAGGGCCTGACCACCAAGGAAGAAGAAGCTTCCCGATGGATACCAAAAACCTTAGCGTGCCCCCGCATCCCGAAGCCCGTGGCTCGGGCAACAACCGCCCCCACCGGCGATCCAGTTCCAACGTCTCCAGCGTCTCCGGAGTTGTCCACGACAACACCCGCCACACCACCCGCTTCACGGTGATCGGCAACCATCTCGCCCAGCACCCCGAGCTGTCGCTGCTCGCCATCGGGCTGGCCGTACACATCCAGTCGCTGCCTGCCGGTGCGTCCGTCGACATCAAGACCCTCGCGAAGAGGTTCCCGGAGGGGGCGGGCCGTATCGCCGCCTCCCTGCGCGAGCTGGAGACCCACGGCTACCTGCGCCGATGCCGCGAACGCGTCCCGGACGGTCGGATGGTCACCCGTACGACCTCCTGCAACCAGCCCGGACGTCATGCCGGGAGCCACGCCGATCGCGCCACCGTTCTCCGTACCGAGCCGCAGCCGCAGCCGCAGCCCGATCCGGATCCCGAGCCGGGACCTCTTGCCGACCAGGACCCCACCCCCGAACCTTCCGCCCGACCCGCGCACCCCACCGTCGCTGCCCCCGGCCCGTCGGAGAAGCGCGCGCCGCGCAAGCCTCTCCCCGCCGTACCGCAGCCCGCGTACAAGGGGCCGGGCCTCCTCCAGGCCGCCACCGAGCTTCTCGCCGGCCTCCGTCGTCTCGACCCCGACATGCTGCTGTCCGTCTGCGACACGGCCCACCTCGCGCCCGGCGTCGCCGCCTGGCTGGAGCGCGACGTCAGCCCGACCGCCGTACGGCACGCGCTGACCCGTGACCTGCCACCCGAGGGCATGCGCCGCCCGGCCGCCTTCCTGGCCCACCGCCTCACCGCCCAGCTGCCACCCCCGGCGCCGTACCGCGCACCGGTGGCCCCGGCACCGGCCGTCCGGAGCCCGTTGCAGACCTGCGACGGCTGCGAGCGTGCCTTCCGTGCGCCGGGGCCGGGTCGCTGCCGGGACTGCCGAGTCGCCGTTCCCATGGCCGCCTGACGCCCATCGGCGCGCGTCATCGCCTTCCCCACACGAAAGACTTCAGGGTCTCGCCATGGTCATCCCCAGGAGGACACGATGAGCACCCGGTCCGACGACGGACCCGAGCTGATCCCCCGTCCCCAGCACACCCCCGACGCTCTGCGCGCGGCCCTCGCGGCCGTCGCACCGGGACGTCTGGAGGAGATACAGGCCCAGAAGGACGAGGCCTTCGCCAAGGCGGTGGAGTGGCAGTCCCTGAGCCCCGTGCAGAGCTGGCTCCTGACCTGGGCGAGGAACATCGAAATCGCGCGCCGACCCGGTCTGGCCGCCCGCTACTCGCAGGCGAAGAACCATCTGGAGCACGAGGATCCGGTCACCGCTCGAGAAGCCCTGCGGGAACTGAGTTCTGTCCTGGACGAGGCCATGAAGACAGCTCGCGAGTGAGCTGGAAGGGGAGTCCGCCATTGGCTCGGAGGATGCTGCTCGTACTTGCCCGGCCGATTGCCTCGGCGCGATGAACATGATGAGGAACGAGTGCGATGACCACCGGCCCAGACGGAGCACAGCGCACTGCTTCCCACGTGTACCGGACCATGCGGGACTTCGTTCAGACGATGGACGACACGCTTCCCGGGAAGTTCGAGGTCACCAAGGAAGGGATCGTCCACGACCTGCTGCGGCCCAATGGCCCCCACGAACTGACTGTGGCGCGTCTGCGGAGACGGCTTGAGCAGGTCATGCCGGAAGGGCTCGTCGCCCACACCGGGACCCCGGACGTGGAGGACGAATCCGAGGGCATCATGCGCCATCCCGACGTCATGCTGATCGCCGAGGCGGGCATGGAGGGCAAGGGGGCGTTCGACCCACGTACTCTCATCGCCGCGATCGAAGTCGTATCCAGCTCGAACCCGGCCAACGACTGGCTCGGCAAGACGCGCGACTATCCCCTGATCGGCATCCCCGCCTACGCGATCTTTGACCCCCGCACCGGAACCGGCGCCGTTCTCACCGACATCCACCCCGCTCCCGGCGGCCCCCGCTACGCCACCCGCAAGGACTTCGTCTACGGCGAGGACGTCACCATCGCCGACTGGACTGTCCCGACGACCGGCCTGCCGCGCTACCGCGACGAGGAATCCCCGGGGCGCGAGTCCTGAAGGCACAGATGTCCGCTGCGCAGCAGTAGACCGGGGGCCGGCCGGACCTCGGTCTACTGCCGCGACTGCCGATCAGACGTCACCGGAATCGCCTTCACGGTGCACGATGCGACGACTAAAGTGGTGGCATGAGCGTATTCACGGTTCGCATACCGGATGATCTCGACGTCGAAGTACGCAAGGCCGCAGCTGACGCGGGGCTTTCGCTGAACGCCTACATGGTCCGCACTCTGCGCGAGCAGACACTGCGGGAGGCGCTGGCCGCTGTGGACAGTGAGGGTGCGCTGCTGGTCGACACCGGTGACGACGATCCGGCGGGGGACATCCGTTGAAGCGAGGCTCTGTCTGGGAAGTTCCGGTCGGCGAGGCTACTCGTACGGTCGTGGTGCTTTCCATCGACGAGGTGAATGCGAAGTTCCAGGCAGCTGTGTGTCTGCTCCTGCATCCAGCAGGCGCCTACCCGGACACGCTGGTCTCCGTGTCAATCACCGATCCGGTGCAAGCGGTCGCAGTTCCCGTGAACATCACCCAGTACGCCGCCCGGCGCTTCGAGAACGCCAAGCAGTTGGGCGCGGTGCCGCCCGAGACGCTGGAGCGCATCGAGCGTGCCGTTCGCTCCGTTCTCGACCTGTAGGGCCCTGGGCCCAATGCGACAGCGCGCGATCCGATGCCCGGTATGACGAACGACGCTCTCCACGGCGCCGCTTACCGAGACCGGGTATTCGGAGCGGCCGCCAGGCAGGCGACATCGGCCCCGCCCACTGCGCCTCGTAAAGTGACCCCATGACCGAACTGCCCGACCGGCGTCTTCTCCTGGTGCACGCGCACCCGGACGACGAGTCGATCAACAACGGCGCGACCATGGCCCGGTACGCGGCCGAGGGGGCCCGGGTGACCCTCGTCACCTGCACCCTCGGTGAGCTTGGTGAGGTCATTCCGCCCGAGCTCGCGCATCTCACCGGGGCCGCCCTCGGCGAGTACCGGCTGGGGGAGCTGGCGGCGGCGATGCGTGCCCTCGGTGTCGCCGATCACCGGCTCCTCGGCGGGCCGGGCCGATACGGGGACTCCGGGATGATGGGGCTCGCCGACAACGACGACCCCGGCTGCTTCTGGCAGGCGGACGTCGACGAGGCGGCCGGGTACCTCGTCGAGGTGATTCTCGAGGTCCGGCCGCAGGTCGTCGTGACCTACGACCCTGACGGCGGCTACGGCCACCCCGACCACATCCAGGCCCACCGCGTCGCCATGCGCGCGGTGGAGCTGGCCGCCGAGGCCGGCTGGAGTGTGGCCAAGGTGTACTGGAACCGGGTGCCCCGCCCGGTTGCCGAGGAGGGCTTCGCCCGTCTCCGGGAGGCGCTGCCCGAGCTGCCCTTCGTCAAGGCCGGGGTGATCGACGACGTACCGGGTGTCGTGGACGAGGAGCGCATCACCGCAGCCGTCGAGGGCACCGCGTACGCCGCCGCGAAGGCTGCCGCGATGCGCGCCCACGCGACGCAGATCGAGGTGGCCGAGCCCTGGTTCGCCCTCTCCAACCAGCAGGCCCAGCCGCTCTTCGTGGACGAGTACTACGAACTGGTGCGGGGGGAGCGAGGCGAACAGGGTTCGGTTCGTGAGACGGATCTCTTCGACGGGGTGTCCGACCCGGGCACCGAGGCCGGTGTGCGATGAGTGCGAACAGTTCGAATAGTGCGAACAGTGCTAACGGGAAGATCCCCGCGGGCAAAGCGCGCGGAAAGGCCGGAGCGGGAGCGGGGCCGGGCGCCGGGGGAGATGGCGGGAGCCTGCTGGCCCAGCCGCTCGTGGCGCCCTCTGCGGGGCGTGCGGTGGGCTTCCTGGGGCTCTTCGTCCTCGGGGCCGTTGTGGGGGCCGCCGGGGCGCTCGTCCAGGGCGCGTGGTTCCCGGGCGGGCTGCTGCTCGCGCTGGGCGGATCGGCCGGGCTGTTCCTCGGCGGGGCGCGTGCCGTCGGTACCCGCGCCGGGGCGGTCGCGCCCGCGGCCGGCTGGATGGTCGCCGTCGTCCTGCTCACCGCCAGCCGCCCGGAAGGGGACTTCCTGTTCGCCGCAGGAGTCGGCTCGTACCTCTTCCTTCTCGGCGGTATGGCTGTCGCTGTGATGTGTGCCACGCTCGCCCGGGCGCGGCAACCGGACGGTCCCGCCGTCCGACTTGGCAAGTGACGTACTACTTCGCCGCCGCAACCGCGTGGGGGTCCAGTGATGGTTTCTCCGGCGGTCGTGGGATACGCGCCAGACGTGGCCAGTATGGTGGTGCGCGCCGCCGAGCTGTCCGCGTGAGGTCGCGTCGGGCGGCGGAGCCAACCGGGAGAACCTGCCTTGAGTCGTGAAACTGACAGTCCGTCCTCCGGGCCCAACGGGCGCGGAGGTGCCGCCTACCCCTCGGGGACACCGCCGTACGGCACGCCCATGGCGTCCGACGGCGGTGCGGACGCGGGCCGTTCGGCCGCGGAGCCGGACGGGCCCAAGACCGAGACCACGCTGACGACCCGGATCCGGATCAACATCCCCGGATCCCGGCCGATTCCGCCTGTCGTCATGCGGACGCCCGTCGCGGACACTGAGTCCTCCGAGTCCACCGGGACCCATGCGCGGCCCCGGACGGGAGGCGACGGCAGAACGCCGGACGCGCCCCCGTCCAACGGTGTCGCGGAGCCCTCCGCCGAAGCCCCGGGCCAGCCCGGGGACAAGACCAGCGACTGGTTCGCGCCGCGCAAGTCCGGCGCGCCCGCGAGTGGTCCGGGTGGCGGCGCGAGCAACGGGGCGGGTATGCCCGGCGCTTCGGGCCCCGCACCGGCGGGCCCCCGCCCCGGCGGCCCCAACGGCACGGGACCGGCGGGCGCTTCACGCCCCGGCAGTCCCAACAGCGGCGGTTCCACCGGCTCTTCGCGCCCCGGACTGGGCGTCATGGGCGCCGCGGGCAACGCGGGCGGCCCCCGCGCCGCCGGCGGTCCCAGCAGCGGTGGCGGTACGAAGGGTGCCGGACTCGGCGGTGCCACAGGCGCCGGTCCCGTGGCTCCTGGGCACAGTGGCGGCACCGGTTCCTTCGACGTGACCGGGGCGCTGGCGGTCGGCGCGGGCCCCGCGGGCGCGTCTTCCTACCCGCCGGGCGGCAACCCCCGTAACCCGGGTGGTCCGGGCGCCGGAGCCGGGACGCTCGACGGCCGTGGTGAACCGCGACGCGACGACCTGCCGTTCTTCTCGGACAACGGGCAGGGCGGGCAGGGTGGTCCGGGCGTTCAGGGTGGTCCGGGTGGTGCCAACGGTCAGGGCGGCCCCAACGGCCAAGCCGGACCGAACGGGCAGGGCGGTTTCGGTGGGCAGGCCGGTGGATTCGGTCCCCAGCACGACTTCTCCGCCCAGAACGACTTCACGGCGCCCAACGACTTCACCGCGCCCAACGACTTCGGTGACTTCGGCAGCCAGAACGGCCCGAACAGTCAGAACGGCCAGAACAGCCCGAACGGGCAGAACGGCTTCGGTGGGCCCGGTGGTCCGGGTCGGCGCGGTCCCGCCGGTCCGACCGGTGGTCCTGTCACCGGGGATGGTCCGGTCGTCCCGCCCGTCGTGGGCAACCCCTCCGCCGCCAGTGTCTCCGGCACGGGCCGGCTCGCCGGTGGGCTCAGTGACGACACCGCGATCCTGACCCCGCAGAAGCACGCCCCCGACCTGGGCGGGGGCGGCTACGGCGGCTCCGTCGACAACATCTCCAGCTCCACCCTCACCAGCGGCATGCCCGTCGTCCCGACCGACACCCGGAACTCCCCGTTCGGGCCGGGTACGCACTCCGACGGACCGCTTCCGCACACCCCGCCGAAGCTGCCCGAGCCGGTGTCGCCGAGTGTGCCCGCCGCTGCCGCTCCCAAGGGCAAGAAGAAGGCGAAGAAGAAGGGCCGCAGCAAGCTGACGCTGCTCTTCGCCGCCGTCTTCCTCGTCGCCGGTGGCGCCTACGGTGCCGGACTGCTGATGAACCACTCCGACGTGCCCAAGGGCACCACCGTGTTCGGCGTCGACATCGGCGGCGGCACCCGTGACGACGCCGTCAAGAAGCTCGACGACGCCTTCGACAAGCGGATGAACCAGCCGCTGAAGCTGTCCGTCGACGGCAGGACGGTCGAGCTCAGGCCGGACCAGGCGGGGCTCCAGTTCGACACCCAGGCCACGGTCCGGGCGGCGGCCGTCAGCGACTACAACCCGGTGTCGGTGGTCGGGTCGCTCTTCGGGCAGCAGAGGGTCGTGGAACCCGTCATGCCGGTCGACGAGGAGAAGCTCGCCGCCGCACTCCAGCGGGTGGCCGGCGGATCCGGCTCGGCGAGCGACGGCACGATCAAGTTCGTGTCCGGCAAGGCCGTCGCCGTCTACGGCAAGCCGGGCAAGGGCATCGACGCCGCCGCGGCCGCCGAGTCGGTCGAGAACGCCTACCGCAGCCAGGTGGAGAGCGGCACGAGCACGCCGATCCAGGTTCCCACCAAGACGCAGGAGCCGACGATCTCGAACGCCGAGGTCGACCGCATGATGAAGGAGTTCGCCACCCCGGCGATGTCCGCCAACGTCACCGTCCGCGTGGAAACCGGCGCGCCGGAGGTGGAGTTCAGCCCGAAGAACTCCCTGTGGAAGTTCCTCCAGGTGAAGCCGATCAACGGCAAGCTCGTCGAGGCGTACGACAAGGTCGCGCTCAAGGAGCTGTACGGCGCCACCTTCGACCAGGTCCTCATCGCCCGTGGCAACGGCAACAAGACCCCGGTCACCGTCGAGGACGTGATCGGCGCGATGCGCCCCGCGCTGGTCAGCAGCAGTAATCGGGTCGGGGTCATCGAGACGAACCCCACGTAACAGCACCGCCCGGTACGCGGTTCTTCTGCCGCGGCCCGGTGGGGGCTGGTCGCGCAGTTCCCCGCGCCCCTAGACGGGCGCGGGGCCGCGCCCCTCGTACATGACATCTGTCATTCGCGAGTCAGGACCCCCGGCACTGCCGGGCGGACCGGGCCCGCGGCCACGATGGACCTCATGGAAACCACCACCGTGGTCGAGTTCGACCAGGTCACGAAGAGCTACGGCGAGGTACGGGCCGTCGACGGGCTCGCGCTCACCCTCCGGCCCGGCGAGACCGTGGCCCTCCTGGGCCCCAACGGCGCCGGCAAGTCGACCACCCTCGACCTGCTCCTCGGCCTCAAGCAGCCCGACAGCGGCACCGTCCGCGTCCTCGGCAGGAGCCCCAGGGAGGCCATCGTCGGCGGGCACGTCGGCGCCATGCTCCAGAGCGGCGGCCTGATGGACGAGGTCACCGTCCGCGAACTCGTGTCGCTGGTCTGCGCCCTGCATCCGCGCCCCTTCCCGGTCGGCGAGGTCCTCTCCCGGGCCGGGATCACCCAGCTCGCCGACCGCAAGGTCAACAAGCTGTCCGGCGGCCAGGAGCAGCGCGTCCGGTTCGCGCTCGCCACGGCCGGGGACAGCGCCCTGATCGTCCTGGACGAGCCCACGACCGGCATGGACGTCACCGCCCGCCAGGCCTTCTGGGCGACCATGCGCGAGCAGGCGGACCAGGGCCGTACGGTCCTGTTCGCCACCCACTACCTGGAGGAGGCGGACGCGATAGCGGACCGCGTGCTCGTCCTGCACCGGGGCCGGCTGCTGGCCGACGGCACGGCCGCCGAGATCAAGGCGAAGGCGGGCGCGCGCCGGATCTCCTTCGACCTGGAGGCCTCGGAGAACCCGGAGACCCCGGTGGACGAGGCGGTACTGCGGACTCTGCCCTTCCTCACCTCGCTCGACGTGTCGGGGCAGACCGTCCGCATCCAGTCCTCCGACGCCGACGCGACCGTCCACGCCGTGTACGGGCTCGGCCTCTACCCGCGCAACCTCGAAGTGGCCGGCCTGGGCCTTGAGCAGGCGTTCGTCACCCTCACCGCCGCAGCCGAGGAGGCGCGCACAGCATGAACGACCTCATCCGACTCGAGATCACCCGGGCCCTGCGCAACCGCAAGTTCCTGTTCTTCTCGGTGATCTACCCCTCCGCGCTGTTCCTGCTGATCGCGGGCAGCGCGGACAGCACCACCAAGGTGACGGGCACCGATCTCAACCTGCCGACCTTCTTCATGGTCTCCATGGCCTCCTTCGGCGCCCTGACGGCCGTCCTGATGGGCAACAGCGAGCGCATCGCCAAGGAGCGCGAGAGCGGCTGGGTACGGCAGTTGCGGCTCACCCCGCTGCCGGGGCGGGGCTATGTGCTGGCGAAGACGGCGAGCGCGGCCGTGATCAGCCTCCCGTCGATCGTGATCGTCTTCGTCGTCGCGGCGGCCGTGAAGGACGTACGCCTGGACGCCTGGAAGTGGCTGGCGCTCACCGGGGCGATCTGGGTCGGCAGCCTGGTCTTCGCCGCGCTCGGGGTGGCCATCGGCTATCTGGCGAGCGGGGACGCGGTCCGCCCGATCACGATGATCGTCTACTTCGGCCTCTCCATGCTCGGCGGCCTGTGGATGCCGACGACCACCTTCCCCGACTGGCTGCAGGACATCGCGAAGTGGCTGCCCACGCACGCGTACGCTGCCCTGGGACGGTCCATCGAGCTGGGCGACGCCCCACAGGTGAAGGACGTGGCGATCCTGGCCGTCTCGTTCGTCCTCTTCGCGGGCGGCGCGGCCTGGCTGTACCGGAAGGACACGCTGAAGGCGTGAGCAGCATCGGCATCGGACAGCGCCCGACGACCCGTAGGACGCGGGTGATGAAGTCCCTGTGGATCGGGGTCTGGCTGGCCTACCTGGCCGCCCCGGCAAGCGACCTCCTCCACGGCGGCCACAGCACGGGCGCACAAGTCCTCGGCTGGCTGGGGCTGGTGGCCTTCGTCGCCTGGTACGCGGCCATGGTCTTCCGAACGGGCCGAGGCGAGACGACCCGCCTGGTGGTGGCGTGTCTGGCGCTCCTCGCGGTCCAGTCGACCGTCATGGCCCTCTGTCTGGGCCGCGAGTGGCTGGTCCTGTTCGTGTACGTGTCCACCTCGTCCGGCGCCGCCCTGCCGCTCCGGCTGTCCCGCTGGGCGATCGCCGCCAACGCGGCCCTGATGACGGCGGTCGCGCTGGTGGTCCCCGGCGGCCACTCCTTTCTGGCCGGCCTCATCGTCCCGGCCCTGCTGGGCGGCGCCGCCATGGCGGGCGTACGGCAACTCGTGCGCACGTCGATCGAGTTGAGGGAGGCCCGGGTCACGGTCGCCCAGCTGGCGGCGAACGAGGAACGGCTCCGGCTGGCGAGGGACCTGCACGATCTGCTGGGCCACTCCCTCTCCCTGATCACGCTGAAGAGCGAACTGGCGGGCCGGATGCTCCCCGCCCACCCCGAGAAGGCGGCCCAGCAGGTGGCCGACATCGAGCAGGTGAGCCGCCAGGCCCTGGTCGACGTGCGCGAGGCGGTCAGCGGCTACCGTCGCCCCCGGCTGGCCGGTGAACTGGCGGGCGCGCAGGTCGCGTTGACGGCTGCGGGCATCACGGCCGCGCTGCCCACCGACCCGGTTCCGGCCGACGTCGACGAGGACGCGGAGGCCGCCCTCGCCTGGGCGCTGCGCGAGGCGGTGACGAACGTCGTACGGCACAGCGGGGCCCGGCGCTGCACGGTGGAGGTGCTGAGCCGGCAGACCCTGGACGGGCCGGTGCTCGAACTGTCCGTCGAGGACGACGGCTCGGGCGGTGGCTCGACCGGCACCCCCGGCAACGGTCTCACCGGCCTCGCGGAACGCCTGGAGAAGGCGGACGGCTCCCTGGAGACGTCCCGCACGAAACGCGGCTTCCGCCTGGTGGCCAGGGTGCCGACGGGCACCGCGTCCGCCGCGGCGGACATAGGATCCGCTTCATGACCCGCATGATCAAGGTCCTGTTGGCGGAGGACCAGTCGATGGTCCGCGAGGCGCTGGCCGCGCTGCTCGGCCTGGAGCCCGACATCGAGGTCGTGACCCAAGTGGCGCGCGGCGACGAGGTGTTGTCGGCCGCCCGTGCCCACGCCGACCTGGACGTGGCCCTCCTCGACATCGAGATGCCGGGCGCGACCGGCATCGAGGCGGCGGCCCAGCTCCACCGGGAGTTCCCGTCCCTGAAGCTGGTCGTCCTCACCACCTTCGGGCGCCCCGGCTACCTCCGTGCCGCCATGGAGGCCGGGGCGGACGCCTTTCTGGTCAAGGACGCCCCCGCCGCCCAACTCGCGGCAGCGGTACGCAAGGTGCTGGCCGGGGAGCGCGTCATCGACCCGACCCTGGCGGCAGCCGCACTGGCGGACGGCGCCAACCCGCTGACGGACCGCGAACGCGAGGTGCTGCGAGCGGCGGCGGACGGCGCGACGAACGCCGAGCTGGCGAAGATCCTGCACCTCTCCCAGGGCACGGTCCGCAACTACCTCTCCACCGCCATCCAGAAACTGACGGCGAGAAACAGAACGGAAGCGGTCCGGATAGCGAGAGAGAAGGGCTGGCTGTAGGTCTTTCCGCTGCCATGAAGGCCGGATCACCCACCAACGAGGGCTGCGGGGCACGTACTTAGGGGCGCGGGGAACTGCGCGACCAGCCACAACGCACCCGCACCCGAAACACAACCTCAGTTCAGCCGCGCCCGAGCCGCTCGGGCCTGCCCCCGCATCCGCTCCGCCGCAGGCGGATCGAACGTGGACACAATCTCCGCGTACCCCTCAAGCTCGGCCGCCCCCGCCACGAACTCCCCTCGCCGCACCAGCAACTGAGCCCGCTCGTACCGCAGCCGGGCCGGATGCGAAGGCAGTAGCAACGCCAACTCCACGGCCCACAAGGACACTTCCGACCGCTCCGGCCGCGCCGCTCCCCACACCCGTACGTTGTTCAGCACCCGCAGCATCACCTCCAGCGGATCCGCGGGCATCAGCATCGACGGTTCCAACGCCTCCCCCGTGGCCCCCGCCACCAGCAACTCCGCGTCGCTCCCGCTCAGCACCCGCCCTCCGTCGAAGGGATCGGCGAGCACCTGCTCGTCGACCGGCCCGAACCCCACGACGAAGTGACCGGGCAGCGCGACCCCGTGCACCGGAGCCCCCGCCCGCCGGGCGACCTCCATCCACAGCACGGACAGCAGAATCGGCAACCCCCGCCGCCGCACCAGCACTTCGTGCAGCAGCGAGGACTCCAGCCGCTGGTAGTCGGCGGGGCCGCCCCGGTACCCGTGGCGCTCGCCCAGCAGTTCGTGCAGGGCGCTCGCCCAGGCTCGCGGGCCGCCCGGCCGGAACGGCAACTGCCCGGCCAGCCGGTCGAGTTCCATGTGCACGGCGTCCACGCCGGCCTCGTCGAGCGCCCGGTCCGCGACCGAGCCCATCAGCAGACACAGCGTCGTCAGGTCGGGCCGCCCGGACCTGGCCTCGTCGGCGAACAGCTGCCGCAGCTCGGCGGACCGTTCGGGCTCCGGAGGGTACGGCGGTGGATGAGGGAAACGCATGACAGTCCCTGCCCTCTCACGCCGATCGATAGTGATGGTAGGAGTGATGCGCCGCGAACCCCATCCCGGCGTAGAGGGCCCGCGCCCCCGCGTTGTCGGCCTCCACCTGGAGCCAGGCGGCCGACGCCCCCTCCGTCAGCGCCCGCTCGGCCAGCGCGGCCATGACAGCCGAGGCCAGCCCCTGCCGACGCCTGCCGGGATCCACCTCGACGGCGGCGAACCCGGCCCAGCGCCCGTCCACGACACACCGCCCGATGGCGGCCGGAGCCTCACCCTCACCCCCCGGCACGGTCGCGAACCACACCGAAGGCCCGCTCCCGAGCACCGCCAGGGCCACGTCACTCACGCCCTTGCGCTGGTACCGCGCGAGCCATGCCTCGTCGGCCTCCCGCGACAGCACGACCTCCGCCGCGCCGGTGCCGAGATCGGCGACGGGCGCCAGCCCCCCGACCCACAGCTCGGCCGTCACCTCACGCGTCCACCCGCGCTCCTCCAGCTCGGCGCAGAGCAGCTCCTGCGTTCCCTCGGCGCCGGTGGCGGTCTGGACGTAGGCGGGCAGGCCGCGCTCGCCGTACCAGCGCCGTACGGTCTCCAGCGCCTCGTCGAGCGGCAGGCCGGGGTCGCCGACCGGCAGCACCGAGTTGGCCCGCCGGGTGAACCCGGAGGCGGCCCGCAGCTCCCACTCGCCCAGCCGCTCGCTCTCCACCGGCTGCCAGGCCCGCGCGGAGACCCGCGCCAGCTCCTCGTACGAGGCGGCGGGACCGCGGCGACGGGCGGGGGCCGCCGGGACGACCTTGCCCGCCACCAGGGACGTTTCCGCGACCCGAACACGCTCCCCGTTCCGCCGTGTGATCAGAAGCACACCGGCGTCTTCGTCCCATGATGTGAGAACACCGACCGTGTCGGTGAACTTCTCGTTACCGGGAGCTTCTTCGTTCAGCCGTCGAACAGAGACACGTTTGCCCACGTCAGCAGTGGTAATACGGACCTCGAGCCGGCCTGCCGCGGAGATTTCCACAGGTCAGTTCACCCCTCCTGTATGGATCATGCCCGGGAACGGAGATACTAGGTGCGGGCATCGACGACGCCGCGCTCCCGCGCGCCAGGTGGCGGAGCCTGAAGACGGCTCGCCAGCGCCCTATCGAGGAGGAACGACAGCGTGACCTACGTCATCGCGCAGCCTTGTGTCGACGTCAAGGACAAGGCGTGCATTGAAGAGTGCCCGGTCGACTGCATCTACGAGGGCTCCCGGTCCTTGTACATCCACCCGGACGAATGTGTCGACTGCGGGGCCTGTGAGCCGGTCTGCCCGGTCGAGGCCATCTTCTACGAGGACGACACTCCGGAGGAGTGGAAGGACTACTACAAGGCGAACGTCGAGTACTTCGACGAGCTCGGCTCGCCCGGTGGCGCCAGCAAGCTGGGACTGATCGAGCGCGATCACCCCTTCATCGCCGCGCTGCCGCCGCAGAACCAGACCGGCTGAGAGCGGCCCGCAGAACCTGCGCCGCCTCGGTCCCGTACGGCCTGATCACTCCCACCATGTGATCGCCGTACGGGACCGAGGCGTTTGCCGTACGCAGCTACGTACCCGAAAGTGAGCGAGATCCCGTGTCCGCAGTCTCCGACCGCCTCCCCACCTTCCCCTGGGACAAGCTGGAGCCGTACAAGAAGACGGCCGCCGCGCACCCGGACGGCATCGTCGACCTGTCGGTCGGCACGCCGGTGGACCCGGTCCCCGAGCTGATCCAGAAGGCGCTGGTCGCGGCCGCCGACTCGCCGGGCTACCCGACCGTCTGGGGCACACCCGAACTGCGCGACGCGCTCACCGGCTGGGTCGAGCGACGTCTCGGCGCCCGGGACATCACCCACCGCCACGTCCTGCCGATCGTCGGCTCCAAGGAACTCGTCGCCTGGCTCCCGACCCAGCTGGGCCTGGGCCCCGGCGACAAGGTCGCCTACCCGCGCCTCGCCTACCCGACGTACGAGGTGGGTGCCCGGCTGGCCCGCGCCGAGTACGAGGTCTACGACGACCCGACCGAGCTGGACCCGACGAACCTGAAGCTGCTCTGGCTGAACTCGCCCTCGAACCCCACGGGCCGGGTACTGAGCAAGGAGGAGCTGGCCAGGACGGTCGCCTGGGCCCGCGAGCACGGCGTGCTGATCTTCTCCGACGAGTGCTACATCGAGCTGGGCTGGGAGGCCGACCCGGTCTCCGTACTGCACCCGGACGTGTGCGGCGGTTCCTACGAGGGGATCGTGTCCGTCCACTCCCTCTCCAAGCGCTCCAACCTCGCCGGCTACCGCGCCGCCTTCCTCGCCGGTGACCCGGAGGTCCTCGGCCCGCTGCTGCAGATCCGCAAGCACGGCGGCATGATGACCTCGGCGCCCACCCAGGCGGCGGTCGTGGCCGCGCTCGGCGACGACACACACGTGCGCGAGCAGCGCGAACGGTACGTGGCCCGTCGTAAGGCCCTGCGCGAGGCCCTGGAGCGGCACGGCTTCCGGATCGAGCACAGCGAGGCCAGCCTCTACCTGTGGGCGACCCGGGGCGAGTCCTGCTGGGACACCGTCGCCCACCTCGCCGACCTGGGCATCCTGGTGGCACCGGGCGACTTCTACGGCACGGCGGGCGAGACGTTCGTCCGCGTGGCCCTGACGGCGACGGACGAGCGGGTGGCGGCGGCGGTCGCCCGCCTGTAGTACGTCCTTCTCGCGTTCTCGCGCGGTACGACGGAGGGGCCCGGGGAAGATCCCCGGGCCCCTCCGCCATCACCTGGTCACCGCTGCTCGGGTCAGCCCAGCGGCAGGCCCTGCAGGGGCAGCTGGCCGGCGCCGGGCAGGCCCTTCGTGGGGAGCGCGTCCGTGGGCAGGCCGCCCTTCGTGGCCGTCTCCGCGGTGTCGCCGAGGAGGCCACCGGCGTCGCCCGCCGCTCCTCCGGCCGCCTTCTGCGCGGCGGGCGTGGCCTTCTTGGCCACCTGGCCGCCGGTCGCGCCCGCCGCCGGCACGGACTTCTTGACGGCGTCGCCACCGGCTTGGCCCGCGAGCCCGGAGACGTTCTGAGCCGCGCCGTCGACGGTGTTGCCGACGTTCGCCCCGTCCAGGGCGGTCAGGCCGCCCAGGTTGGGGGTGGCGGGCAGCCCGGCGGGCGCCGCGCTGGCGGCGCCGGCCGCACCGACCCCGGCTGCCGCTCCCGCCGCGACGAGCAGCGCTGCACGGGCGATCCGGCGGGTCAGGGGGAGGGACATGTTGCTCCTGAGTTTCGGTTGACTGTTGATCGTCCGGACTCGGACGCAGTGACTACCGCTCGAAGGCCCCTGAAGGTTGCGGCGCCCCAACGTAAAGAGTTGGCAATGCGTCGCATTATCGGCTGCGGATAAAAACGGGCAAAAGCCACCCGGTCCGAAAGTCGGGTGAATCCTTGTGACGCGTTGCAGCCCTTTGTTCGCAAGGGTTCTGACGCACAGTGCGCGGATGGTGGAGCGACCCGGCGCAAACCCGCGCAGACTCTCGCCGGGATCCGACAGGAGTAACCCGCACGGGTGACACCCCGTACCCCTGTGCGTGCTACTGGGTGGTGACGATACGGACCGCGTCCGTGGCCCCGCCCGAGCCCTTCGCCGTCCCGACCGGCCGCCACTCGCTGTCGGTGTTGCCGGCCGTCCACCGGCGGCCCGCGTACGAGACGTTCTGGATGTGCAGCGCGGAGGCGTTGGCCACCGCCCAGTGCGCCAGCTGCCAGCCGCGCTCGCGGACCGTCGTCCCGGCGGCCCGGTCGGTGTCCGGGCGCACCGGAAGCGTCACGGTCCGTTGGTCGATGGCCGTCGTCCCGGTGTGGGCGGGCGAGGCGGCGGGAGAGGGAACGGGCGTGGGAGTGGCGGCGGTCTTGCGGCCCACCTCGGCCACGGCCACCGCGAGCGCATTGCGGCCGAAGTCCCGTACGAGTGCCGCCCGTACGGCGTCCGTGCCGCCGGCCGGGGCGGTCTCCGGGCGGCCCTCGCAGGTCAGGGTGGCCGCCGCACGGCCGGTCAGGGCCGCCGCCAGCAGTACGGCGTCCTGCTCGTGCTTCGCGTACGCCTCCGGATAGCCGCTGCGCTGCACGCGCTGCGCGGCCTCGGTGAGGGCGAGGTGCTGATAGCCGGAGACCTTGACGAGATGGTCGTAGAACTCGCCCGCCGCGTAGGTCGGGTCCATGATCTCCTTCGCCGTGCCCCAGCCCTGCGAGGGCCGTTGCTGGAACAGGCCGAGCGAGTCCCGGTCGCCATGGGTGATGTTGCGCAGCCCCGACTCCTGCAGGGAGGTCGCCAGCGCGATGGCGACGGCCCGTTCGGGCAGCCCGCGCGCGGTGCCGACCGCGGTGATCGTCGCCGCGTTGACCGCCTGCTCCGGCGTGAACTCGTACGCGGCTCCGTGGCCGTCCGCCGAGACGACCTCGCAGGCCGGATCCCCGGTGCCGCCGGTGACGTACTGCACCGCGAGATAGCCCGCGACGGCGAGCAGGACCACGAAGGACGCCCCACGGCGGAGAAGGCGGCCACGACGAGTGCGAGTGGGGGACGGCTCCGGCATCCGTACAAGGTACTGGAGAGTAGGGAGTGCAGTTGGCGTGTCGGGTGAGGGTGGGGTTCGGAAGAGGGTGAAGAGACGGTGTGGGACGGCACCGTGCGGTGTTGGGGCGGTGCGCGGCGGCGCGTCGGGACGGCGAGTTAGGGTCGTCGGCATGGCCGATACACCGCTTGACCTCACCTTGGACGCCGCTCTCCTGACCGCGTGGCTCGTCGACTTCCCGTCGGAGAGCGGCAGTGAGAAGCCGCTCGCGGACGCGATCGAGAGCGTCCTGCGCGCCCTCCCGCACCTCACGGTCGAGCGGTACGGCAACAACGTCGTCGCCCGGACGAACCTGGGCCGCGCGCAGCGGGTGATCCTGGCCGGCCACATCGACACGGTCCCGATCGCCGGCAACGTGCCGTCGCGGCTGGACGGCGACGGGGTGCTGTGGGGCTGCGGCACCTGCGACATGAAGTCCGGGGTCGCGGTGCAGCTGCGGATCGCGGCCACGGTGCCGGAACCGAACAGGGACCTCACCTTCGTCTTCTACGACCAGGAAGAGGTCGCGGCCGAGCTGAACGGCCTCAAGCACGTGGCCGAGGCCCACCCGGACTGGCTGGAGGGCGACTTCGCGGTACTGCTGGAGCCGTCCGACGGCCAGGTGGAGGGCGGCTGCCAGGGCACGCTGCGGGTGCTGCTGAAGACGTCGGGGGAGCGGGCCCACTCCGCGCGCAGCTGGATGGGCTCCAACGCGATCCACGCGGCGGCGCCGATCCTGGCCAAGCTGGCCTCGTACCAGCCGCGTTACCCGGTGATCGACGGCCTGGAGTACCGGGAGGGGCTGAACGCCGTCCGGATCGGGGGCGGGGTGGCGGGCAACGTCATTCCCGACGAGTGCGTCGTGACGGTCAACTTCCGCTACGCGCCCGACCGTTCGGAGGCCGAGGCACTCGCGCACGTACGGGAGGTGTTCGCGGACTGCGGGGTCACGGAGTTCGTCGTCGACGACCACAGCGGCGCGGCCCTCCCGGGTCTCTCCCACCCCGCGGCGGCGGCCTTCATCGAGGCGGTGGGCGGCACCCCGCAGCCCAAGTACGGCTGGACGGACGTCTCGCGCTTCAGCGCGCTCGGCATCCCCGCGGTCAACTACGGCCCGGGAAACCCGCACTTGGCGCACAAGCGTGACGAACGGGTGGAAACCGGAAAGATCCTGGCCGGTGAGGAACGGCTGCGGGCCTGGCTGACGTCATGACCCGGCAAGGGTTCCGTTGCCGTCGGGAAGCGGCGCTTCACGGCGGACATCCTCACGTCCCCCGCCCGTAACCGGCGGAGATCTACGCTGAGGTGGAACGACAGTAGGTGGAGGAAGGGAGCGGCCATGGCTACCGGCAACCCCGAGGGCAAGAAGCGACCCCCGGAGGAGCAGCGGCTCGGACCGGTGCTCCGCAGGCGCGAGCAGGTCCAGGCGAGCACGACCGACCAGCGTCTCCTCGACGCGGGCGGCCCCTCCGACTGGGTCCACACGGACCCCTGGCGGGTGCTGCGCATCCAGTCGGAGTTCATCGAGGGCTTCGGCACCCTGGCCGAACTCCCGGCCGCGATCAGCGTGTTCGGCTCGGCACGGACGAAGGTGGACTCCCCGGAGTACGAGGCGGGCGTGCGGCTCGGACGGGGCCTGGTGGAGGCCGGGTTCGCGGTGATCACGGGCGGTGGCCCGGGGGCGATGGAAGCGGCCAACAAGGGCGCGTGCGAGGCGAAGGGCATCTCGGTGGGGCTGGGCATCGAGCTGCCCTTCGAACAGGGGCTCAACCCCTACGTCGACATCGGCCTGAACTTCCGCTACTTCTTCGTCCGCAAGATGATGTTCGTGAAGTACGCGCAGGGCTTCGTGGTCCTGCCCGGGGGCCTGGGCACCCTGGACGAACTCTTCGAGGCGCTCACCCTCGTCCAGACGCAGAAGGTCACGCGCTTCCCGATCGTCCTGTTCGGCAGCGCGTACTGGGGCGGTCTGGTCGACTGGCTGACCAACACGCTGATCGCCCAGGGCAAGGCGTCGGAGAAGGACCTGATGCTGTTCCACGTCACGGACGACGTGGACGAGGCGGTGGCACTGGTCTCCAAGGAGGCGGGGCGCTAGCGCTGGGCTTGGACGGGGGTTGTTTCGCCCCCGCCGCCCCTACCCGTCCCATCCTTCTGGGGCTCCGCCCCAGACCCCGCTCCTCAATCGCCGGAGGGGCTGACATCCCAGCCCGTCCGGCGTTTGAGGACGAGCGCGTTCAGCGCGAAGGGGGTCTGGGGGCGCAGCCCCCAGGGATGGGACGGGTAGGGGCGGCGGGGGCGAGGAACCCCTACGCCAGCCCCCGTCGGGCCACCGCCGGAGGCCGGTGGCCCGCGATGGACGTCACCATGTCCAGGACCTGCCGCGTCTCCGCGACCTCGTGGACGCGGTACACACGCGCGCCGAGCCACATCGACACCGCCGTCGTCGCCAGCGTCCCCACCAGCCGCTCCTTCAGCGGCCGGTCCAGCGTCTCGCCCACGAAGTCCTTGTTGGACAGGGACACCAGCACCGGCCACCCCGTCTCCACCATCTCCCCAAGACGCCGCGTCGCCTCCAGACTGTGCCGCGTGTTCTTCCCGAAGTCGTGCCCCGGATCGATCATCACCGACTCCCGCGGCACCCCCAGCGACACCGCCCGCTCGGCCAGCCCGACGGTCACCCGCAGGATGTCGGCCATGACGTCCTCGTACGCCACCCGATGCGGACGCGTCCGAGGCTCCGCACCGCCCGCGTGCGTGCACACCAGCCCCACCCCGTACCGTCCCGCGACCTCCGCGAGACGCGGGTCCACGCCGCCCCACGCGTCGTTCAGCAGATCCGCGCCGGCCTCGCACACGGCCTCGCCCACCTCGGCCCGCCAGGTGTCCACGCTGATGATCACCTCGGGGAAGCGGCGCCGTACCTCCGCCACGAAGCCGACCGTCCGCCGCGCCTCCTCCGCCGCCGTCACCTCTTCGCCGGGCCCCGCCTTCACGCCGCCGATGTCGATGATGGCGGCGCCCTCCGCCACCGCCTGCTCCACGCGCGCGAGAGCCGGCTCGTCGTGGAAGGTGGCTCCCTGGTCGTAGAAGGAGTCCGGGGTCCGGTTCACGATCGCCATGATCACCGGCTCGTGCGCGCCGAACTCACGCCCTCCCAGTCTGAGCATCGCCTGTGACCTCTCCTCGTGCGTTCCTGCGTTTCCCGTGCGTCCCTGTGCCCGGCCAGGCAATCCGCCCTGTATTCGGCCGCCTGCGACCCTAACTGCCAGACTCGCATGGCACGATCGGACCCTGCCGCATCAGGCACCGCACTTCAGATCGACCCGCTCCATCCGATCAACCGCTCCATCCGATCGACATGACCGACCCGATCCGTCCGAATCCCGTGGGGACCCAGCGATGTTGATGTTCTTGTTCCTGGTCGTCGCGCTCGCCGTCGTGGTGACCGCGGTGACGCTGGCCGTGGTGGGCGGCGGTGAAAGCGCCGTCCTGCCGGAGGCCGCGCCCGAGCAGCTCCAGGACCTCCTGCCGCTCGACCGCCCGGTCGGCCGCGACGACGTCGAGTCCCTCCGGTTCCCGGTCGCGGCCCGCGGCTACCGCATGTCGGACGTCGACGACGCCCTCGCCCGCCTGGGTGCCGAACTCGCCGAACGGGACGCCCGTATCACCCACCTGGAGTCCGCACTGGCCGGTGCCCAGGCCGCGCCGCGCATCACCATGGACAAGCCGGTCGAGGGGAACGGGCAGTGAGCGAGGCAGGCGCGGCCCTGGCCGGCCCCGACGGGGCACTGCGCTGCCCCTGGGCGCTGTCCACGGAGGACTACGTGGCGTACCACGACGAGGAGTGGGGCCGCCCGGTCCACGGCGACGACGCCCTCTTCGAGAGGCTCTCCCTGGAGGCCTTCCAGTCCGGCCTCTCCTGGATCACGATCCTGCGCCGCCGGGCGGGCTTCCGTACCGCCTTCGCCGACTTCAAGATCTCGTCCGTCGCGGTCTTCACGGACACCGACCGCGAACGGCTCCTCGCCGACGCCGGCATCATCCGCAACCGCGCGAAGATCGACGCGACGATCGCCAACGCGCGCGTGCTGGCCGATTGGGCCCCGGGGGAGCTGGACGAGCTGATCTGGTCCCACGCCCCGGACGCGGCCTCCCGGCCCGCTCCCCGGACCCTTGCCGACGTACCAGCGGTCACCGACGAGTCGACCGCGCTGTCCAAGACGCTGAAGAAGCGCGGCCTGCGCTTCGTGGGCCCCACGACCGCGTACGCGCTGATGCAGGCGTGCGGCCTGGTGGACGACCATTTGGAGACGTGCGTGGCGAGGAGCGCCCCATAGGGGACGCTCCAGGCCGTGTTCCGGTCGGGCTAACGCCCCAGGAACTTCGGCTTCTCCTTGTTGACGAACGCCTGCACCGCGATCGCGTGGTCCTCCGACGCGCCCGCGCGGGCCTGCAGTTCGTCCTCCTTCTCCAGGGTCTCGGTGAGGGAGTGCGTGAAGCCGTACGCCATGGCCTCCTTGAGGGCCGCGTACGCCACCGTCGGGCCGGCTGCCAGCGCCCGTGCCGTCTTCTCGGCCTCGGCCCGCAGCTCGGCCGCCGGGACGACCCGGTTGGCGATGCCCAGTTCGTACGCCTCCTGCGCCTTGATGCTGCGCGGGAACAGCAGCAGGTCGGCGGCCCGGCCGGGGCCGACCACGCGCGGGAGCGTCCAGGAGACGCCCGAGTCGGCGGTCAGCGCCACGCCCGCGAACGACGTGTTGAAGGCCGCCGTGTCCGCGACGACCCGGTAGTCGGCGGCGAGCGCGAAGCCGAAACCGGCCCCGGCCGCGACGCCGTTCACGCCCGCCACCACCGGCTTGGGCATGCCCGTCAGCGCCCGCACGATGGGGTTGTAGTGCTCGCGGACCGTCGTCATGGTCTCTCCCGTGCCGGCCTCCTGGTCGGCGGCCAGGAGCCCGATGTGCTCCTTCAGGTCCTGGCCCACGCAGAACGCCCGGTCGCCGGCGGCGGTCAGCAGTACCGCCCGTACGGCGTCGTCCGTGGCCGCCGCCTGGACCGCCTCCCGGAGGGCGACCTTGGTCGCGATGCTCAACGCGTTCATCGCCTCGGGGCGGTTCAGCGTGATCGTCGCCAGCCCGTCGTGCACCTCGTAGAGCACGGTGTCGGCCATGGGGGTCCCCTCCGGTGTAGCGGCTGCGTCGTCCTGCGTACTGATCAGTACGCACTCGTCCCATGACAGCATGGCGGAGATCATGCGCCGAGGAGAGGGCGGGTCATGTGACCTGCGTCAAAGAATTCCGGCTCGGCAACGGTCGGCCGAGAGTGCGCGCGGCGGCGAAGTATCGCAGCCACATCGCCGAATTGAGTGGTTTTGATCGCGCGCGTTGCCCAAGCGATGCCGACTGATGTTGGTCATAGGGTCCTGAGATGCGGGATAATGGCTGGGAAGCAATGTGTTCGATGCCGGTGACGTTCGTCCCATGAGGGGATGCGCGTGCCCTCCTAAGGGGCCGTCGGCGACGATGAGCTGGTTTCAGGAAGGGGAACGAGCATGGCGGCCATGAAGCCGCGGACGGGCGATGGCCCGCTCGAGGTGACAAAGGAGGGGCGGGGCATCGTCATGCGCGTTCCGCTCGAAGGCGGCGGTCGACTCGTCGTCGAGCTGACCCCTGACGAGGCCGACGCTCTGGGCGATGCCCTCAAGAAGGTCGTCGGCTGACGCGCGGACGCGTCCAAACCCTTTCAGCTGCCCCGGCACCGTGAACGTACGGTGCCGGGGCACTGTTTTGCCCGCTGTCTCCGCCATGCCACCGTGCTGCTGTTCCGTCGTGCCGCTGTTTCGCTGTTCCGACTGCGCCGAAGTCGGCAGGGCTCAGCGCTTGACCGCGCAGAGCAGACCGTCGCCCACCGGCAGCAGGGACGACACCAGTTCCTGGCTCTCGCGCACCGCCCGCAGCAGCTCCCGCAGCCGTATGACCTCGGTGGGCTGCGGCCCCGAATCGACCGTCCTGCCGTTGGCGAAGACGCCCTCGAAGACCACCAGACCACCCGTACGGAGCAGACGCAACGATTCAGCTAGGTAGTCCAGGCTCTCCAGCCGGTCGCCGTCGCAGAAGACGAGGTCGTAGCCGGCGTCCGCGAGCCGGGGCAGCACGTCCAGGGCGCGGCCCGGGATGAAGCGGGCGCGGTTGCTGGCGAAGCCGCACGCGCGGAAGGCCTGGCGGGCGAACTGCTGGTGGTCCGGCTCGGGGTCGACCGTCGTGAGGACTCCGTCCGGGCGCATGCCGTGCAGGAGATACATGCCCGAGACGCCCGTCCCGGTCCCGATCTCCGCCACCGCCTTCGCGTCCACGGAGGCGGCCAGCAGCCGTAGCGCGGCGCCCGTGCTGGGCGCCACCGAGCGCAGCCCTGCCTCGCGGGCCCGGTCACGGGCCCAACGCAGTGCCTCGTCCTCGGCGACAAAGGCGTCGGCGAACGCCCAGCTCGTCTGCCGGTTGCCGGTAATGACCCTCTCCTGTCCCCGCAGTTGCCTGGGCGTGACTGTATCCGTTGAGCTCGGGAACCCGCAGATGGGACCAGTCGTTCAGAGGGGTGCGGGACGAGGTGGGCCAGACAGCGTGAGACATGGGGGACCGGCGGATGGACCAGAACACCGGAAACACCGAGAACAGCGGCAGCGCCGTGCAGGTGATGACGCGGCCGTGGGACCCGGATCGGCGCACATCAATTCCGCGGAAAACCGCTTATCCGGAGCTAACGGGCGAGGTGGCTATGGTAGGGGCTCCACTGGACACCACCAGAGCCGACAGGGGAGGTGCGGCTGCGCCTGTGGATCGGGGAGGAGCGCTGAGGCGCCTTCTCGGATCAGCGGGTAGGCCGAAATCCGTGAACAACACTGCTGCTGACCCCAGCCACGCCGCTGACCGAGCCCAGACCGCGACCTTCTCCACCGACGCGGACGGGCAGGCGTGGACTCCGCCCTCGTGGGAGGAGATCGTCAGCACGCACAGCGGCCGCGTCTACCGCCTGGCATACCGCCTGACCGGCAATCAGCACGACGCCGAGGACCTCACACAGGAAGTCTTCGTCCGCGTCTTCCGCTCGCTGTCGACGTACACGCCCGGCACCTTCGAGGGCTGGCTGCACCGCATCACCACCAACCTCTTCCTGGACATGGTCCGCCGCAAGCAGCGCATCCGCTTCGACGCCCTCGGCGACGACGCGGCCGAGCGACTGCCCAGCCGCGAGCCGTCCCCGCAGCAGGTCTTCAACGACGCGCACTTCGACGCGGACGTCCAGCAGGCGCTGGACACCCTCGCGCCCGAGTTCCGCGCCGCCGTCGTCCTCTGTGACATCGAGGGACTGTCCTACGAGGAGATCGCCGCGACTCTCGGCGTGAAGCTCGGCACCGTCCGCTCCCGTATCCACCGAGGCCGCTCCCAGCTCCGCAAGGCCCTCGCGCACCGCTCTCCGGAGGCCCGTGCCGAGCGCCGTTTCGCGGTGCCACGGGTGGCCGCGCTGGGAGGAGGGGGCGCGACCGCGTGAGTGGATCACGGCCGTACTCGGCCGAGCGTCGTCTCGCCGAGCAGCATCTGGGAGACCGGCTCTCCGCCCTTGTGGACGGAGAACTCGGTCATGAGACGCGTGAGCGCGTCCTGGCGCACCTGGCCACCTGCCCGAAGTGCAAGTCGGAGGCCGACGCACAGCGTCGGCTGAAGAACGTCTTCGCGGAGATGGCCCCGCCACCGCCCTCCGAGAGCTTCCTGGCCCGTCTGCAGGGCCTCCCCGGAGGAGGTGATTCCGACTCCGGCGGCTCACCGCTGGGCGGGGGAGGATTCACCGACGGACTCTCCGGGTTCCCCGGGGGACCGGGAGCCGGCTCAGGAGTCTTCGGGGTGAGGGGGGAGGGCTTCGGGTACGTTCCGGCCCGCCCGCACACCTCCGTGCTCCCGCCCGCCCCGGGCCGGGGTTTCCGGATCCATGACGTCGGCCGCCATGACGCCGACCGGTCGTCCTCGCGCGGACTGCGGTTCGCCTTCGCCGCCGCCGGTGCCGTGTCGCTGGCGGCGATCGCGCTGGGCGGGGTGTCGACGGGCGTTCCCGGCGACACCACGGACGCCCGGGGCACCTCCGGCGGCAGCAACGTGACGCCGATGCGACCGCAGGGCGGTGGGACCTCGACGGCGCCCGACAGCCAGCGGCGCCGCTCCGTCGCTCCGCTGTTCTCGCAGGGAGTGGGCCAGGGGACGTTCGGACAGACGCCGGTGGCGTCGACGGAAGCGTCCGCGCCGCTGCTGCCCGGCATCCCGGCACCGCCTTCCGGGGGCCGGGAGCGTGTGGCCATGCATCCGGTGACCGCGCCGGTGGTGGCCGCCGCCGCGGTGCTGTCCCCGCTCATACGCCCGCTGGAGACCCCGCAGGTCGCCCTGACCTCCTGGTCGTCGGCGCCCGAGGCGGCTCTCCAGGGCCTGCTCATGGCGCCCACGACCGACTCGTCCTACCCTCCGTCCCCGTCCACGCCGGACACGGTCCGCTGACCCCACGAACCTGGTTGAATCCGAGGTGCGGGCCGCGTATCGGCGGTCCGCACAACAGCGGTCGGTGGAGCGGTGGTTCACCGCGTCAGTGACCCCGCGGACATCGCCGACGAGCTGTCGGGCGGGCCAGGTGTGGGGAGAGCATGAACGAGGGGAAGCCCGCGAAGGCCAACTGGTGGAGCCGGTCCAGCGGGGAGTCGGCGCCCGGTCGGGAGGCGTCGGACTCGGCCGGAGCCGACGCCGGGACCGACACCGGTGCTGATACCGGGGGCGACTTCGAGTTGGAGCGGCCCCTGGTGACGCCCGGCCCGGCCGAGGGAGACGCCGGCGGCAACGGGGACTTCGAGCTTCCGCTGCCCGTCGGCGTGCCCGAACCCCGGCCTGCCGTCGAGGCTGACGCCCCGTCCGTCCACGACGCCGATCCCTCCGATCCCTACAGCACGCCTCCGTACGGCCATCCCGGCCCCTGGGCGCCCGCTCCGCCCGTCCAGCACCCGGCGGCGACCCAGGTGACCCCGGCGCACGGTACGGCCGTAGCGGAGCCGCTGACGCCCGCCGAGGACCCCTGGCGGCGCTACGACCCCTGGGCGGCTCGTGCGGACTCCCCTCTCCAGCAGACCGGCGCCGTCCCCGCCGGTGGCCGGCCGGGGGCGCGGAAGCGGGGGCTCGTCACCGGGGCCCTGGTGCTCGCGCTGCTCTCCGGGGGCGTCGGTGGGATCGTCGGGTCGTATCTGGAGCGCCATCGCGAGGACGGCGACCAGGTCCACCTGTCACAGGCCGCGAACGACGAAACCCTCGGGCGGGCGCCGGACAGCGTGGCCGGGATCGCCGCGCGTGCGCTGCCCAGCGTGGTGACACTCCATGTGCGCGGCGCCGGAGCGGAGGGCACCGGAACCGGGTTCGTGCTCGACGGCCGGGGACACATCCTCACCAACAACCACGTCGTCGAGGCCGCCGGCGCGAACGGCAAGGTGACGGTGACGTTCAGCGGCGGCGAGACCGCCGAGGCCGAGATCGTCGGACGGGACAGCGGATACGACCTCGCCGTCGTCAGTGTGAGCGGAGTCGACGGACTCCGGCCCGTGGTCCTCGGGAACTCCGACAACGTGGCGGTCGGTGATCCCGTCGTCGCCATCGGGGCGCCCTTCGACCTCGCCAACACCGTCACGTCCGGCATCGTCAGCGCCAAGGAACGGCCCATCACCGCCGGGGGCCGGGACGGGAGCGACGTGTCGTACGTCGACGCGCTCCAGACCGACGCGTCCATCAACCCGGGCAACTCCGGCGGGCCACTGCTGGACGCCCGGGCCCGGGTCGTCGGCATCAACTCCGCGATCCGCTCCGCCGACGGCGCCTCGGGCCTGGAGGGAACCCAGTCCGGGTCGATCGGGCTCGGGTTCGCCATCCCCATCAACCAGGGCAGGCGCGTCGCCGAGGAGCTGATCAACACCGGCAGGGCGACCCACCCCGTCATCGGCGTCAGCCTCGACATGGACTACGGCGGCGACGGTGCGCGCGTGGGCACCAAGGGCAACGACGACGGGCCGGCGGTCATCATCGGCGGTCCCGGCGACCGGGCGGGCCTGGCGGCCGGCGATGTCATCACCGGCGTCGACGGACGGCGTGTGCACTCCGGTGAGGAACTGATCGTCAGGATCCGCGCCCACCGCCCCGGCGACCGGCTGACACTGTCCCTGGTGCGCGGTGGCAGCGAGCGGACGATCTCCCTCGTTCTGGGCTCCTCCGGCGGTAACTGACAGAAACCTCACAGGTGGCGGGCCCGTACCGGCTCCCGTTAGGCAAACATCCCGGAAAACCGGTGGCGTACACCCACTCTTGGCCCCCCGGACGGTACCGGTGGGACAGGATGGCCGGGTACCGTGGAACCGGCCCGGACCACGGAAGACCGCGAAGACCGCACGGACCACCGAGGGCCGAGGACCGAGGACATCGCAAGGAGCTTCAGGTGTTCAATGACATAGGACCGCTCGAGCTGGTGACGCTCGTGCTCCTCGCTGTGCTCGTCTTCGGTCCGGAGAAGCTTCCGAAGATGATCCAGGACGTCACGCGCACCATCCGCAAGATCCGGGAGTTCTCGGACAGTGCGAAGCAGGACATCCGCTCGGAGCTGGGCCCCGAGTTCAAGGACTTCGAGTTCGAGGACCTGAACCCCAAGACGTTCATCCGCAAGCAGCTGGACAACGACGAGCTGGGGCTCAAGGAGATCCGCAACGGCTTCGACCTGAAGAAGGAGATGGCCGAGGTCACGGACGCGGTTCACGGCCGCGAGTCGGACTCGTCCACCTCGTCGGCCGGTTCTTCTGCTTCCTCCGGTTCCTCCGGTGGCACCGTCGACATGACGAAGAAGCCCGAGCCGGACGAGCGCCCGCCCTTCGACGCGGACGCCACCTGACCGTCGTAGCAGGCCCGCGCGTGACGTGATTCATACTCCGACCGGGCCCCGGACGGCCCGATACGGACGTCTGCGCGGCCCACGCGCCGGGCGCTTTCCCTGCTGCTCGGACCGGTGTGGATATGCTGCCGAGTTGTTGTGGGGCCGTACATGGGCGAACAACGCCGCCCGAAGGGGGGCGGGCCGCTCCGGTCCGACGAGAACGAGGAGGCGTCCGGGTACATGGAGACGACAAGTCGGGTGGGCGCGCAGGCGCCGGCCGCGGAGGGCGGACAACAGGTCCCCTCCGCCCGGCGCACGGTCGACGGCTATCTGCTGGCGCCCTTCCCTTGGTACGGCCTCGACGAGGCCTTCACGGGACCGCGCTGGCTGATGCAGGTGGGTACGGCGGCCGACGGCGCCGTCGAGCACGGTTCGATCGGGCACGGCGACGAACCCTCCGTGCGGCACGAGGCGATGGGGGAGGACAAGGAGCGGTTCGCGGTGGTGGTCACCGTGGCCGCCAACCCCGTACGGCGCAGTGCGGACGGGACGGGACTGCTGGAGGCCACCTCGGTCTCGTCGGCGGCCTGGCTGGCGGGGGTGGGGCTGCTGTCCTTCACCTGGCCCGGTCAGATGGACCACACCCTCCGCGACGACTGGCTGGACCAGCAGACCGAGACGGCGTGGGTCCTCGCGGACGATCTCGTCGGCGACGACTGGTCCACGCTTTCCCTGCCGGTCGACGGGGTGCCGACGCCCTTCCACTACCGGGAGTCCGAGTTCGGCTGGGTTCTTGCCGGGTCGACCCAGGCGGGTGTGCACGTGGGGGCGTACGGGCGGGGGATGAGTGCGTACGGGCTCGGCTTCGCCGTGATCAAGGATATTGGCGTGTACGCGTGAGAGTGGGGGCGCCGTTTGTTTGCGGCGCCCCTTCGTGGTGGGGGCATGGGTTGTGGGGCGGGTGCTGCGCCGTTGTGGCTTGTCGCGCCCCGCGGCGGAGCCGCAATCAGATACAGCCCCGCGCCCCTAAAGGCCCCTGCTGGCCTCCGTCAGAACTTGTTCCTCGGGGTGATTCCCAGGGACATGCCCGAAAGACCCCGTGCCCTGCCGCCCAGCTTGCCGGCGATGGAGCGTAGGGCGGCGCCTGCCGGGGAGTCGGGGTCTGTCAGGACGACCGGCCTGCCGTCGTCGCCGCCCTCGCGCAGGCGGACGTCGATCGGGATGGAGCCGAGGACCGGCACCGTCGCTCCCGTCGTCCTGGTGAGGCCGTCCGCGACGCTCTGGCCGCCTCCCGTGCCGAAGACGTCGACCATCTCGCCGCAGTGCGGGCAGGGCAGGCCTGCCATGTTCTCGACCACGCCGACGATCTTCTGGTGGGTCTGCACGGCGATGGCGCCCGCGCGCTCGGCCACCTCGGCCGCCGCCTGCTGAGGTGTCGTCACGACCAGGATCTCGGCGTTCGGGACCAGCTGGGCCACCGAGATCGCGATGTCGCCCGTGCCCGGCGGGAGGTCCAGGAGGAGCACGTCCAGGTCGCCCCAGAACACGTCCGAGAGGAACTGCTGGAGGGCCCTGTGGAGCATCGGGCCGCGCCAGACGACCGGGGTGTTGCCCGGGGTGAACATACCGATGGAGATGACCTTCACGCCGTGCGAGGACGGCGGCATGATCATGTTCTCGACCTGGGTCGGAAGGCCCTCGACGCCGAGCATGCGCGGCACGCTGTGGCCGTAGATGTCGGCGTCGACCACGCCCACCTTGAGGCCGTCGGCCGCCATCGCCGCCGCCAGGTTGACGGTGACCGACGACTTGCCGACGCCGCCCTTGCCGGACGCGACCGCGTACACGCGCGTGAGGGAGCCCGGTTTCGCGAAGGGGACCTCGCGCTCGGCCTGACCGCCGCGCAGGGCGGACGCCAGTTCCTTGCGCTGGTTGTCGCTCATGACGTCGAGCTCGACGTCGACGCGCGTGACACCCTCGACCCGCGAGACCGCCTCCGTCACGTTCTTCGTGATCGTGTCGCGCATCGGGCAGCCGGAGACCGTCAGGTACACGGCGACCGCGACCGCTCCGTCCGCGCCGATCTCCACCGACTTCACCATCCCCAGTTCGGTGATGGGTCGCTGGATCTCGGGGTCGTTCACCGTCGCCAGTGCTTCACGCACCGCGTCTTCCGTAGCCATGCCCCCGATGGTACGGGGCCGCGCACCGCCCCCGGAAAGCCCGTCACCGGTCTTCTGCGTCACGCCCCCGAGGCCGTTCTGCCGGGAATGGGCCGGGTTTGTCGGAGTGGTGCCCGTCTTCGTGCCGTTCCGCGTAGCGCTCCTCCAGCTCCTTGACGAGGTCCTGGAGCTCGGAACGGATCCAGTCCCGCGTCGCGACCTCGCCGAGACCGGCGCGCAGCGAGGCGATCTCGCGGGTCAGGTACTCCGTGTCGGCGATCGACCGCTCGTTCTGCTTGCGGTCCTGTTCGAGGTTGACCTTGTCGCGGTCGTCCTGGCGGTTCTGCGCGAGCAGGATCAGCGGGGCCGCGTAGGACGCCTGGAGCGACAGCATCAGCGTCAGGAAGATGAACGGGTAGTGGTCGAAGCGCAGGTCGGCCGGTGCGCTCACGTTCCACACCACCCACAGAATGATGACGACGGTCATCCAGACGATGAACCGTCCGGTGCCGAGGAAACGCGCGATGCGTTCGGACAGCCGTCCGAAGGCCTCCGGGTCGTACTCGGGCAGCAGCCGACGCCGGGGCGCACGCGGCTGGTCGAGGCGCACCCGGGGACGGGAGGCCGCCGTGGCACCGGTGGCGGCGCGCTCGCGGGTGCCGGTCTCGCGCTCAGGAGTCATGGCCACCCGCTTCCAAGGCCTCGGCGTCGCTCTCCCTGTCGGAGTCGAGGTCGCCCTCACCCTCGCCGTCACGCTCGCTGCCGTTCCCGATCTCGTTCCCGGTCTCGTCGAGGTGGAACTCCGTCTCCCGCCAGTCCTCGGGCAGCATGTGGTCGAGGACGTCGTCCACGGTCACCGCGCCCAGCAGAGACCCGCTCTCGTCGACCACCGGCGCCGCCACCATGTCGTACGTCGCGAAGAAACCGGCGACGACCGGCAGTTCGGCGTCCGGGCGGAGCGGCTGGAGGTCGTCGTCGACGAGTGAACCGACCAGGGTGTACGGCGGGTCGCGCAGCAGCCGCTGGAAGTGGACGGCGCCCAGGTACTTGCCCGTCGGCGTCTCGTCCGGCGGACGGCACACGTACACCTGGGCGGCGAGCGCGGGGGAGAGGTCGGGCTCGCGGATCCGGGCCAGCGCGTCGGCGACGGTCGCGTCCGGGCGCAGCACGATCGGCTCGGTCGTCATCAGACCGCCCGCCGTGTCCTCCCGGTAGGCCATCAGCCGGCGCATGTCGGCCGCGTCGGAGGGCTGCATCAGGCTCAGCAGCCGCTCCTTGTCCTCCTCGGGGAGCTCGCCGAGCAGGTCGGCGGCGTCGTCCGGGTCCATCGCCTCCAGGACGTCGGCGGCGCGCTCCTCCTTGAGCTTGCCGAGGATCTCGATCTGGTCGTCCTCGGGCAGCTCTTCGAGTACGTCGGCCAGCCGGTCGTCGTCGAGGGCGGCGGCCACCTCCGCCCGCCGCTTGGGGGAGAGGTGGTGCAGGACGTTCGCGAGGTCGGCGGGGCGCAGCTGCTCGAAGGTGGCGAGGAGGCTCTCGGCGCCCTGTCCGTCCTCCTCCAGGGAGAAGCCGGTGACGGCGGACCAGTCGACGGTCAGGGTCTCGCCGTTGCTGCGCCGGAAGGCACCGCCGCGGCCCTTCTTCCGTACGAACACCCGCTCGATCTCCCAGTCGCGCCGGGCCGGCAGCTGTCGTACCGCCACATCGAGGACTGTCACCTCCTCGCCGGTCTCGCCGAGGATGACGCGCCGGTCGAGGAGTTCGCCGAGGACGAGCCGTTCGGTGGGGCGCTGCTCGAAGCGCCGGACGTTCAGCACGCCCGTCGTGATGACCTGGCCGGACTCGATGCCGGTGACGCGGGTCATGGGCATGAAGACGCGGCGCCGGGTGGTGAGTTCGACGACGAGGCCGAGCAGCCGGGGCGGACGGTTGCCGACGCGCAGCATCGCGATGAGGTCGCGTACCCGGCCCACCTGGTCGCCGTTCGGGTCGAAGACGGGGATGCCGGCGAGGTGCGAGACGAAGACACGGGAGCCTGCCGCCATGCCACGCCTCCTGCCTCGGGATGCGCTGCGGGGAGCGCGTCGATTGCGTCCAGGGGTTCCGAATTGCCTGCTCGGGTGCGCTTCAGGCTAGCCCGTCCCGTTCCGCCGCGCCCTGGTGGGGGGTCCGGACGGACTGGCTCCGCCGGGGGCCGACGGCACCGGTACGCTGCCGTCCACACCCCTCAGGACACCCGTACGAGAGGCAGCCCCACCTGTGTCTGCGATTCCCCGTGGCCGTACCCGCAGCGCCGGACTGGTGAGCGCGATGTGCGCCCTGCTCGTGACGGGGACAGGGCTGACGGGATGCGGCGCCGACCCGGACGAGGGCACCAACGGGGTCGGCAAGCTCCCGGCCGGCACCATCCAGACCAAGACGCGTACTGCGGCGGCCTCCGCCGACGCCGTACGGCTCTCCGGGACCGTGGTGACCAGCGGGACCACCTACACCCTCGACATGCGCCTCAAGGGCGACGGCGGCACCGGCTCGGTCACCGCGAAGGGGGCGACGTTCCGGCTGCTGCGGGTCGGGGAGCACCTGTTCCTGAAGGCCGACGCCGCCTTCTGGAGCCACGAGGAGGACGGCGGCAAGGGCGACGCCGGCCACTCGAGCACGGCAGCCGCGGCGAAGCTCGGGGGCCTCTTCGTGAAGGTGCCGACGGGCGACCCGTCGTACAAGAAGTTCAGCGGGTTCACCGACAAGGAGGTGCTCCTGGACGGCCTGCTCACCCTGCACGGCAGCCTCGCCACGGACGGCCACCACACGCAGTCGGGCGTCCGCACGATCCGCATCACCGGTGACGACGGCTCCGGCGGCACCCTGGACGTCTCCCTTGAGGGTTCCCCCTACCCCCTGCGCCTCGTCCGCGCGGGCGGCGCGGGCACCCTGCTGCTGAGCGACTGGGGCAAGGACTTCCCCCTGAAGGAACCCGCGAAGGACGAGACGGTCGACTACGGCCAACAACTCCCGACCTCCTGAGAGGGGGGGCGGAGCCCCCCTCAGGGGCGCGGGGAACTGCGCGACCAGCCCCCACGGGCCCGCGGCGAAAAACCTACCCTGCAGACCGCCTACGCCTCTTGAACAGCAGCCGCGGCACCCCCGGAGGGATCGGCTCCCGCGTGGTCGCCGACGTTGGCAGCGGCGGCGCCGACAGCGAGCCGTCCGGCAGAGGGCGCGTTTCCCCGGCGCGCGGAACCAACCGCACCACCCGGCATTCACGCGCCCACCGGTCGGGCACGGCCTCCCCGTCCGGCGCGTTCAGCCGCTTCCCCTTCAGCTCGGCGACCGCGGTCTCCCACTCCGGGGAGTGCGGGGCCAGCTCCTCGACCGTCGCCGGCCAGGTGACGAGCCGCCCGCCCTTGTCCTTGCTGCGGACGGTGACCTCCGCGTCGGCCCCCTCGACCAGGCCGGGCAGTGGTTGCTCGCCGGGCCCGTCGCCGACCAGGACGGCCGCGCCCTCGTGCCAGACGTGCCACATCGCACGGGCCGGGATGCCGTGGCCCGCGACGTGCAGCGCGGGCACACCGTTGCCCTTGACCCAGATGAGCCCGGACTTCTTGGTGGCCTCCTCGACGAGGGCCCGGTCGAGCAGCGTGTCAGCCAGGGGCAGATCAGTCATGGGCAGAAGGGTAGCGATGCCCTTCGGCGGTGCGGCTCGCCGTCAGAGCCAGCCGTTGCGCTTCAGCGTGCGGTGGATGCCCACACACATGCCGATCATGGCCGTCATGACCACGGGGTAGCCGAACTTCCAGTGCAGCTCCGGCATGTAGTCGAAGTTCATGCCGTACACACCGCACACCATCGTCGGTACGGCGATGATCGCCGCCCAGGACGTGATCTTCCGCATGTCCTCGTTCTGCGCGACGGACGCCTGGGCGAGGTTGGCCTGGAGGATCGAGTTGAGCAGCTCGTCGAAGCCGATCACCTGCTCCTGGACGCGGGCGAGGTGGTCGGCGACATCGCGGAAGTACTTCTGGATGTCGGGGTCGATCAGCCGCATCGGGCGCTCGCTCAGCAGCTGCATGGGCCGCAGAAGCGGCGAGACGGCCCGCTTGAACTCCAGGACCTCCCGCTTGAGCTGGTAGATCCGGCCGGCGTCCGTACCGCGCGGGGTGCCCTTGCGGCCCGGCGAGAACACCTCCGTCTCGACCTCGTCGATGTCGTCCTGCATGGCGTCCGCGACCGCGACATAGCCGTCGACGACATGGTCGGCGATGGAGTGCAGCACGGCCGAGGGGCCCTTGGCGAGCAGCTCGGGGTCGTCCTGGAGACGGTGGCGCAGCGCGCGCAGGGAACCCTGGCCGCCGTGCCGGACGGTGATGAAGAAGTCCCGTCCGGTGAAGCACATCACCTCACCGGTCTCCACGACCTCGCTGCTCGCGGTGAGTTCGGTGTGGTCGATGTAGTGGATGGTCTTGAAGACGGTGAAGAGCGTGTCGTCGTACCGCTCCAGCTTGGGCCGCTGGTGGGCCTGGATCGCGTCCTCGACGGCGAGCGGGTGGAGCCCGAACTCGCTGGCGATACCGGAGAACTCGGCCTCCGTCGGCTCGTGCAGACCGATCCACACGAAGCCGCCGTCGCGGCGCACCTTGCGCATCGCCTCGTGCGGGGTGAGCGCCTTCGAGGGGTTCGGGTTGTCGACCCGGGCGCCGTCGCGGTAGACGGCGCAGTCGACGACGGCGGAGGGGGTCGAGGGGTCGCGGGTGGTGTCGTAGCTGCTGCCGTCCTTGCGCAGGGAGGGACGGGACGGGCGGACGGCGGCACGCAGGTTGTGGATCATCGACATGTGGCAGGTTCCTTCGCTACAGGCAACGAAAGACCGCCGAAACGGCTGGAACTGCCCGGAATGGGGACGTCCTGACTGAGGATGTTTGGCACGTCCACAAAGCGGGGAGCACCGCACCGTCGCGGTGGTGAGCTTCGCTACTGATTCAGAACTGACTCAGATCACATGGATCAGGCAAAACGAAACCAAGTGCTCTTCCGCGATGACGCGAATGCGAGAGGTGACAGCCAGCCGGACAAGCCGGAGCAACTACATCAGCGGGCGGAAGAGCGGGTGCTACTGCACGGATGACTTCGATCCATTGCAGCCCCACCTCCTCCGGCCGGTCCCTCGTGAGGGACGATCCATTCCCCTTCAAGGGGAGCCCCCTAGGGGGAACTTCAGCGGTGTCGGGACTCGATCGCTACGCTTCTGCGTGCTGCCCCGAACCCGGCCTAGGGTAACAGTCGACTGAACTGTCAAGGTGCGCGTTTGCCCGTAACTGACGAGTTCTATGCTCGCGGCATGTCTGATGTTCTTCCTCTGGTCGAGGCCCGGCTGTGTACGACGCTGGGCGAACCGGACGCGCGCGCCGCGGTCACCTTCCTCGGTACGGACCGCGTCGAGGTGCTGCGTTTCCCCGGCCAGGACCGGGACGGGGAGGCCGGGGAGATCGTCCGCTACGCCACCCTCGGCATGTCCGCGCAGCCGATGGCCGACCCCGCCGTGCTGCTCGCCGACCCGGTGAAGGGCCCGCGCGCCGAACTGGTCATCTCCGTCCGGGCCGGTCTCGCCGACACCGACAAGCTGCTGCGCCCGCTCGCGGTTCTCGCCGCGTCCCCGCAGGTCGAGGGTGTGATCGTGGCCCCCGGTGCCTCGCTCGACGTCGGGGAGCCGCTGTGGCCGGGGGCGCCCTTCACCTCGGTCCTGGTCGCGGAGCCGGGCGGCCTGGTCGAGGACCTGGACCTCGACGCGCCCCTGGACCCGGTGCGCTTCCTGCCGCTGCTCCCGATGACCGCGAACGAGGCCGCCTGGAAGCGCGTCCACGGCGCCCAGGCCCTCCAGGAACGCTGGCTAACGAACGGGACGGACCTACGGGACCCGTCCCGCAGATCCGTCCCACTGGACTGACCCGCACCTCTGACTCCGGAGTGACAGATGTCACCAACCAGCGCTGGAAAGAAGCCAGTTGGGCAGCGCCCCGATAGGGGCGCGGGGAACTGCGCGACAAGCCCCCACCGGGCCCGCAGGCAGATCACCACGCCCCCCATGCGGAACGCTCAGCTTGCGAAGACGCTGACGCTGTCCTCGGAAGCGTGCCGAACCTCCAGCTCCTCCACCTCGTGCGTGAGCGACTTCCGCCGTACGACCACGACCACCGCGCCGAGCACGGCGGTGACCGCCGCGACCACGAACGGCATGTGGATGTCGCTCCACTCCTCGATCTTCGGCGCGAAGTACGGAGCCGCAGCGGCCGCGAACCAGCGCACGAAGTTGTAGCCGGCGCTCGCCACCGGGCGCGGCGCGTCCGAGACGCCCAGGGCCAGCTCCGTGTAGACGGTGTTGTTCACGCCGATGAAGGCGCCGGACAGGATCGTGCAGACGACGGCGACGGTGTGGCTGCCGTAGCCGAGGACCAGTACGTCGACGGCGAGCAGGACGAGCGAGCCGCCGAGCACCGTCAGCGAGCCGAACCGCCGCTGGAGACGCGGAGCGACGAGCACCGACGACACGGCCAGCAGCAGACCCCACGCGAAGAACACGGCCCCGGACCGGTAGGGCGTCATGTCGAGCACGAACGGGGTGAAGGCCAGCACGGTGAAGAACGTGTAGTTGTAGAAGAAGGACGAGATCGCGGCCGAGGCCAGACCGCCGTGGCCGAGCGCCTTGATCGGGTCGAGCAGTGAGGTCTTCTGGGCCGGCTTCGGCTGTTCCTTGAGGAACACGGTGATGCACAGGAAGCCGACGGCCATCAGGAACGCGGTGCCGAAGAAGGGATAGCGCCAGCTGGCGTTGCCCAGCAGCGCGCCCAGCAGGGGGCCGCACGCCATGCCGAGGCCCAGGGCGGATTCGTACAGCAGGATCGCCGCCGCGCTGCCGCCGGCCGCCGCCCCGACGATGACCGCGAGGGCCGTCGAGACGAAGAGCGCGTTGCCGAGGCCCCAGCCGGCCCGGAAGCCGACCAGTTCGGAGACCGAGCCGGAGGTGCCGGCCAGACCCGCGAAGACCACGACCAGCGCGAGGCCGGCCAGCAGGGTCTTCTTGCCGCCGATCCGGCTGGACACGAAGCCGGTGACCAGCATCGCCACGGCGGTGATCAGGAAGTACGACGTGAAGAGCAGGGAGACCTGACCCGCCGTGGCGTCCAGGCCCTTGGCGATGGACGGCAGGATCGGGTCGACGAGGCCGATGCCCATGAAGGCGACGACGGACGCGCCGGCGGTCGCCCATACGGCCTTCGGCTGCCGGAGGAGCCCACCGGCTCCCGCGTCGAAGGGATCCGCTTCGGCGGGGCCTCCCGTGCTTCCCGCTCCGGTGTTCGTTTCGCTGCTGTACATGCCTGCTCCTTCACGACTCGCGGGCCCAACCCGCGGATGGGTCGTTGGTGTATGCACATAGTAAGTTAGAGTTGCTAATTAATGCAAGCTACATCTAATTTCACGTGTTGGAAGGCTGATGGACGACTGGTGGAAGGGGTGGAAAATCGTGCACTCCGGACGGGTGATCGTCCTTGACGGGAGCTGGGACGGGGAGGACCGTGGGGCTTTATGAGGGGCGAACCCAGTTGCCCGAAGTGTGGTGGCCGGGTCAGGGCTCCCGGACTCTTTGCCGACTCCTGGCAGTGCGATGCGCACGGGACGGTGCATCCGCTGCAGCCCGTGATCCCGCCCAGCGTCGAGGCCCTCAGTGTCGTGGTGCATCGCACGCAGGTGCCCGTGTGGATGCCGTGGCCGCTGCCGGTCGGCTGGCTCTTCACGGGCGTGGGCTGTGCGGGTGACGACCGCAGCGGCGGCCGTGCGACGGCGGTGGCCTGCACGGGTCCCGGCCCGCTCGGGGGCATGGGCGAGCTGATCCTGGTCGCCGAGGAACTCGGCGTCGGACTCGGTGCGCGGTACGCGGGGATCGACGGGCCCGACCCGGGGCCGTACATGAACGTGGAGAAGCCCGCCGAGGCGAAGGTGCTGGCGGCGGGGCGGCCCACTCCGCTGTGGCATGTCGCGGGCGGGCCCGACGACCGTGCGGTGTTCGCCGGCGAGGCGCTCGGGCTGTGGCTGTGGGCGGTGGTGTGGCCCGAGCAGTCCGGACTGCTGATGTACGACGAGCTGGTGCTCACGGATCTGCGGGATGCGGGGGCCGAGGTGGAGTTGGTGCCTTGCGGGGCGCTGTCGCCCCGGTTGCTTCAGCCTTAGCCCTCCCGTGGTCCTGCCGGTTGGGTGGCGGGTGTCTGAGGTGCGTGGCCGGGTGTCGGTCTGTGCGGGCTTGTCGCGCAGTTCCTCGCGCCCCTGGCGGGCGGGGTCCGCTTCCGTAAGGGGCGCTTGCGAGGTTCGGGTGTGACGGGCGGGTCTCCGGGGCCGTTATGCTTGACGCGTTCCTGTCCGTCCCGTCGTCGCCTGGAGTCCGCACCGTGCGCATCGATCTGCACTGCCACTCCACCGCCTCCGACGGTACGGACACGCCCGCCGAGCTGGTGCGCAACGCCGCTGCGGCCGGCCTCGACGTCGTCGCGCTGACCGATCACGACACGACCCGGGGATACGCCGAGGCGATCGCCGCGTTGCCCGCCGGGCTCACGCTGGTCACCGGGGCCGAGCTGTCCTGCAGGCTCGACGGGGTCAGCATGCACATGTTGGCCTACCTGTTCGACCCCGAGGAGCCCGCGCTGCTCGCCGAGCGTGAGCTGGTGCGCGACGACCGGGTGCCGCGGGCCCAGGGGATGGTGGCCAAGCTCCGTGAGCTGGGCGTGCCCATCACGTGGGAGCAGGTCGCGCGGATCGCCGGTGACGGATCCGTGGGCCGGCCCCATGTCGCGACCGCGCTGGTCGAGCTGGGCGTCGTACCGACCGTGAACGACGCATTCACCGGGGACTGGCTGGCCGACGGCGCCCGGGCCTACGTACCGAAGCACGAGACCGACCCCTTCGAGGCGCTGCGGCTGATCAAGGGGGCCGGCGGGGTGGCCGTGTTCGCGCACCCGGCCGCGAGCAAGCGGGGGCTGACGGTCCCGGAGTCCGCGATCGCGGAGCTGGCCGCCGCCGGGCTCGACGGCATCGAGGTCGACCACATGGACCACGAACCGGAGACCCGGGCGCGACTGCGCGGCCTCGCGGCGGAACTGGGACTGCTGGGTACCGGCTCGTCCGACTACCACGGCAGCCGCAAGACCTGCGTCCTCGGGGAGTACGCGACGGATCCCGAGGTGTACGGGGAGATCACACGGCGGGCCACCGGGGCGTTCCCGGTGCCGGGAACCGGCGGAGCCTGAGCCCTCGGCTCACGGCCCTCGACCCATGGCGCTGAGCCCTCGGCCCACGGCTCTCGGCTCTGAGTCCTCGGCCCTCGACCCATGGCGCTGAGCCCTCGGCCCTCGGTAACCCCTCCCTTCCCCCTGTTCCCCCTCCCCGCGTCTCCCTCTACGCAAGGCTCGCTCACCCATGTTCGACGTCGCTGTCTTCGGCTCGCTCTTTCTCACCCTCTTCGTGATCATGGATCCCCCCGGGATCACCCCGATCTTCCTCGCGCTCACCGCCGGCCGGCCCGCCCGCGTGCAGAAGCGGATGGCCTTCCAGGCCGTCTGTGTGGCCGGCGGTGTGATCACCGTGTTCGGGCTGCTCGGGCACCAGATCCTGGACTATCTGCACGTCTCCGTGCCCGCCCTGATGATCGCCGGGGGACTGCTGCTCCTGCTGATCGCCCTCGACCTGCTCACCGGCAAGACGGACGAGCCCAAGCAGACCAAGGACGTGAACGTCGCCCTCGTACCGCTCGGCATGCCCCTGCTCGCCGGGCCCGGCGCGATCGTGTCGGTCATCCTGGCCGTGCAGAAGGCGGACGGCGTGGCCATGCAGGTGTCGGTGTGGGCGGCGATCCTGGCCGTCCATGTCGTGCTGTGGGTGGTCATGAGGTACTCGCTGCTGATCATCCGGGTCATCAAGGACGGGGGCGTGGTCCTGGTGACCCGGCTCGCGGGGATGATGCTGTCGGCGATCGCCGTGCAGCAGATCATCAACGGCGTCACCCAGGTGATCCAGCAGAGCTGACGGCTGTCACTCAGGGGCCCTGCGCAGGGCCCGCACGGCAACGCAGAACCCCCGCACGGCATCGGTGCCGTACGGGGGTTCTGAAGTCTGCTCGTCTTTGTGGGCGAGCGTCGTCCGCGCGTTATGAGGCCGAGGTGTCGGCCGGGCGGATCCAGAGGCGCTGCCCTATCGAGGCTGCTTGCTGCACGATCCGGTTGACGGAGGCGGCGTCCACGACCGTACTGTCCACGGGGGTTCCGTCGACGTCGTCGAGACGCATGATTTCGAAGCGCATGGGCTTCTCCCTTCGTCTGGTCATCCTCCTGAGGAGAACTACTTGGTTACGTACCTAGTCAACTGTCCGCGTGTTACGAACATTCCCTACGCTAAGGAAATTTTTCGCCCGTCTAACTACCGACTGGCTACCGACAGGTTAAAACCCCGCACTGAACGGCTTCAGGAGACTGACCGGGACCAGTTGTGTTCGAAGCGTGACCGCCGAGACAATGGAGGTATATGAACAACGACGACCACGCGGAGCTGAGCGCCCGCATCGACCGTACGAACGAGCTGCTTCACCGCATGCTCACCGAGGTGGCGAAGACGCCCTCGACCCATGCGATCTTCGTCGACGCGGGCTATCTGTACGCGGCGGCGGGACGGCTCGTCGCCGGGACCGAGGACCGCCGCTCCTACGAGCTGGACGCGGAGGGTCTCATCGAGGCGCTCATCGACAAGGCTCGCACGATCTTCGCGGACAGCCGGCTGCTGCGGGTCTACTGGTACGACGGCGCCCGGCGCCGCATCCACACCATCGAGCAGCAGTCCATCGCGGAACTCCCCGATGTGAAGGTTCGCCTGGGCAACCTCAACGCGAACAACCAGCAGAAGGGCGTCGACTCGCTGATCCGTACCGACCTGGAGTCCCTGGCCCGGCACCGCGCGATCAACGACGCCGCGCTCATCGGCGGCGACGAGGACCTGGTGTCGGCGGTCGAGGCGGCGCAGGGGTACGGGGCGCGCGTCCACCTGTGGGGCATCGAGGCGCCCGACGGCCGCAACCAGGCCGAGCCGCTGCTGTGGGAGGTCGACAGTCAGCGCACGTTCGACCTCGACTTCTTCAAGCCGTACGTCGCCCGGCGCACCGCCGCGTCCTACGAGGGGTCGGGTGGAGCGCGGCCCACGCGCGAGGACGTGCGGTTCGTGGGCGCGCAGATCGCGGCGAAGTGGCTGGCGGCGCGGGGGCGCGAGGCACTGGTCGAGCTGCTGCCCGGGCATCCGTATCTGCCCGGGTCCGTCGACCAGGATCTGCTGGTCGAGGCGGAGGGACTGCTCCAGTACTCGCTGCGGGGCCAGTCCGAGCTGAGACGGGCGCTGCGGGACGGCTTCTGGGAGCACCTGCAGACGCAGTACTAGGCCTGTACTCGGCCATTCCGGTGGTTTGACCGACTGCTGTTTACCGCTCCACTGTCTACCGCTCGACGCCGTCCCAGAAGTCGGCCAGGGCGCGGGCGGTCTCCAGGGGGCGGTCCGTGTTGGGGGAGTGTTCGGCTCCCGCGATGACGGTCCGGTGCGCCCGCAGTCGTACGGCCATGTCGTCGAAGAGCGGGACTGCCCATGTGCCGTCCTCCGAGCCGGACAGCACGTGGAAGGGCAGCGGTACGGCGGCGAGTTCCGCCACCCGGTCCGGCTCGGTGCACAACTGGCGTCCCGTGGCGATGAGTTGGGCCGGACTGTTGCCCATCCAGCGGCGCCGCAGGTCCTCGCGGTCGTCGAGCCCGGCGTCCAGGGCGTCCACCGAGTCGAGGTCGCCGCCGCCGGCCTGCGCGTCGTCCATGGCCTGGATGGCCTCCCAGACCTGGGCCAAGCTCATCACGGCGAGCGCGTCCCGCAGCAGTTTCGCGCGCTGCTGCTGGGCCTCGGAGATCTCGGCGGGGCCCGAGGAGATGAGGGTCAGCGAGACGAACGGGGAGTGGTCCAGGAGGAGTGCGGCCCGGGCGATCTGCCCGCCGAGCGAGTGCCCGACCAGGTGCACGGGGGTGCCCACGGCCGCCGCCTGGGCGAGCACGTCCTGCGCCAACTCGGCCTGGGCGTAAGCCGATTCGTCGTCCCGGGGGCCGGGTGACTCGAACTGGCCGCGCCCGTCCACGGCGACGGTACGGTACCCGCGCGCGGCCAGCGGCTCGTGCATCGAGATGAAGTCCTCCTTGCTGCCGGTGAACCCGGGCAGCAGCAGAACGGTCCCCCTCGGCTCGACACCGGCCGCCACGGAGGCATCGACGACGGCGAACTCACCACGCGCGGTACGCAGGGCGTACGCGCGGGCGCCGGGGGGCGGGGCGAAGGTCGAAGGCCTGCTCATGTGCCGAGGTTATCCGGCGTACCTGAGGGGGAGGGCGGCGGCTCGGGCCGAGAACCCCGACGGCCCGGCCACCTGGTGGGGTGGGCCGGGCCGTCGGGGTGTCGCCGGTACTGCGGAGGGCCGGGGCCCTCGGGGGTCAGGCCTCCACGGTGTCCGTGGTCGGTGCGCTGACCGTGGCCTTGCGGGTGGCGCGGCGCCTGGGCTTCGGCGCCTCGGTGGCCTCCGGGGCCGTCTCCACCACGACCGCCGGTTCGGCGGCCTTACGGGCCCGGCGGCGCGGCTTGGCCCCGGCGTCGTCGGCCACCTGGGCGGGGATGTCCGCGACGACCTCGACGGCCTTGCGTGCCGTGCGGCGGCGGGGCTTGGCCTCGACCGTCTCGGCGGTGTCGACGGCGGCTTCGGCGGCCGGGGCGGTCGCCTTGCGGGCGGTCGTCCGGCGCGGCTTGGCCTCGGTCGCCTCGGCGGTGTCGACAGCGGCCTCCGCGGCCGTCGTCGTCGCCTTGCGGGCCGTACGGCGCTTCGGCTCCGTGACGTCCGGCTCCGCGACGGCGGGGGCCTCGGCGGTCTTGCGTGCCGTGCGGCGACGGGGCTTGGCCTCGACGCCTTCGGCGGTGTCCACGGCTGCCTCGGCGGCCGGTGCCGTCGCCTTCCGCGTCGTACGACGCTTCGGCTCGGGGGTCTCGGCCGAGGTGGGCTGGGCCGGGATGTCGACCGTCTCCGCCACGACCGCCGGTTCGGCGGCCTTGCGGGCCGTACGCCGACGCGGCTTCGCCTCCGCCGCCTCCACGCTGTCGAGGGCTGCCTCGGCGGCCGGTGCGGTCGCTGCCACGGCCTTGCGCGTCCGGCGGGGCTTCGCGGCCTCGGGCTCCGGAGTCACCGGGGTGGCCTCGACCACGGCCGCGACGGGCTCGGCGGTCTTGCGTGCCGTGCGGCGGCGGGGCTTGGCCTCGACCGTCTCGACCGTCTCGGCGGTGTCGACGGCGGCCGGTGCGGTGGCGGTCGCCTTACGGGTGGCCGTCCGGCGCGGCTTTGCCTCGACACCTTCCGCGGTGTCCACGGCTGCCTCGGCGGCCGGTGCCGTCGCGGCAGCGGTCTTGCGAGGGGCGCGGCGCGCCTTGGTCTCAGTGACGACCTCGACCTCGGTGGCGCCGACGACCGGCTCCGCCGCCTTGCGGGTACGGCGACGGCGCGGCTGCTCCTCCGGCGTTTCCGCCTCGGGGACGACCGGGGTCACGACGGGCGTGGCCTCGACCGGGGTCGTCGGCGCGAGCTCCGCCGTCCTGCGGGTGCGGCGACGGCGCGGCTGCTCAGTGGCCGGGGCGGTGCCCTCGGCCGTCGCGACGGCGGCCTCGGCCGACGGCTCGACGAACGTCGTCGTGGGGGACGGCACCGACTCCGCGGCAGCGCCGCGTGTACGGCGACGGCGGCGCGGCGTACGGCGCTCGGTGGGCTGCTCGGACGGAGCGAGCGCGTCGCCTGCCGAGGTGACCGGAGCGGCCGACGCGGTCGGAGTCGTCGGCGCGTCCGAGGCGGCACCGCCACGGGTACGGCGGCGACTGCGCGGCGTACGAGCCGGGCGCTCGCGCTCCGCCGACGGCGCGGCGGCGACCGCCGGGCCGGAGGAGTGGCCGGAGCGGCCACCGCGACCGCGCGGGCCGCCGCGTCCGCCCGTCTCACCGAGGTCTTCGAGCTCCTCGGCGCCCAGGCCCGCACGCGTGCGCTCCGAGCGCGGCAGGACACCCTTGGTGCCGGCCGGGATGCTCAGTTCCTCGAACAGGTGCGGAGAGGTGGAGTACGTCTCCGGCGGGTCGTTGAAGTTCAGCTCCAGCGCCTTGTTGATCAGCTGCCAGCGCGGGATGTCGTCCCAGTCGACCAGCGTGATCGCGATGCCCTTGGCACCCGCGCGGCCCGTACGGCCGATGCGGTGCAGGTACGTCTTCTCCTCTTCGGGAGACTGGTAGTTGATGACGTGCGTGACGCCCTCGACGTCGATACCGCGCGCGGCCACGTCCGTGCAGACGAGGACGTCGACCTTGCCGTTGCGGAAGGCGCGCAGCGCCTGCTCGCGGGCGCCCTGGCCGAGGTCGCCGTGGACGGCGCCGGAGGCGAAGCCGCGCTGCGCGAGCTGGTCGGCGAGATCGGCCGCCGTACGTTTCGTACGACAGAAGACCATGGCCAGTCCCCGGCCGTCGGCCTGCAGTATCCGCGCCACCAGCTCGGGCTTGTCCATGTTGTGCGCGCGGTAGACGTACTGCGCGGTGTTCGCGACCGTCTTGCCCTCGTCGTCCGGCGCCGCGGCGCGGATGTGCGTGGGCTGCGACATGTAGCGGCGCGCGAGACCGATGACCGCGCCCGGCATGGTCGCCGAGAACAGCATCGTCTGGCGGCGGGCCGGCAGCATGTTCATGATCTTCTCGACGTCGGGCAGGAAGCCCAGGTCGAGCATCTCGTCGGCCTCGTCGAGGACGAGCGCGCGGACGTGGCTCAGGTCCAGCTTCTTCTGGCCTGCCAGGTCGAGAAGGCGCCCGGGGGTGCCGACGACGACGTCGACGCCCTTCTTGAGGGCCTCGACCTGAGGCTCGTACGCCCGGCCGCCGTAGATGGCGAGAACGCGCACGTTACGGACCTTGCCGGCCGTCAGCAGGTCGTTCGTCACCTGCTGGCACAGCTCGCGCGTCGGGACGACGACGAGGGCCTGCGGGGCCTCGGTGAGCTGCTCGGGCTTGGCGCGGCCGGCCTCGACGTCGGCGGGGACGGTCACACGCTCAAGGAGCGGGAGGCCGAAGCCGAGCGTCTTGCCGGTACCGGTCTTGGCCTGGCCGATGACGTCCGTGCCGGTGAGGGCGACGGGGAGTGTCATCTCCTGGATGGGAAAGGGGGTGATGATGCCGACGGCTTCGAGCGCCTCGGCGGTCTCGGGAAGAATTCCGAGATCCCGGAAAGTCGTAGTCAGGGCAATGCCTCTTCTGTGTACGCGGTGCGAGGCGAGCGCGGGGGTCGTGTCGGGACCGTGCCGGGAACTTCGGCCGCCTACGGGCGGGCCGAGTGGCACAGGACCACTGCCGACGCTCGAGCGCTCGTACCGCTGAGGGTCTCTCCGGATTCCGTACGCATAGTGCCGTACGGACGAGGAGAGCTGTCGGGTCGGAGCCGATCGGGCCACCGACCGGGCATCCTCATTCGTTCGGCCCGTCGAGATACGTCTGTCAACTCAGCGGGCGCATTACCACCATACCCCGGAATCGCGCACATGCGATGGCCGATTCGGTCACGTAGTGGTCGTCACACTGACTGAGCAGGGGCTTACTCCTTGCGGCCAGCGGGCTATTGTGCGCTTCATGACGACGCCTGGCAACGCCTCCGGTACGCCCGAAACCCCCGCAGAACCCGCGGCCGACACAGCGCCCGCACCCACCGGAATCGCCGCCCAGGACTGGGATCAGGCGGCCGTCGACCCGCAGTACCGTGCCGCGGTCGTGGACCTGCTCGGCGCGCTCGCGTACGGCGAACTGGCCGCGTTCGAACGGCTCGCCGAGGACGCCAAGCTGGCGCCGACACTCGTCGACAAGTCGGAACTGGCCAAGATGGCGTCGGCGGAGTTCCACCACTTCGAACAGATCAGGAACCGGCTCACGGAGGTCGGCGCCGACGCGACGCAGGCGATGCAGCCGTTCGTCGCCGCCCTCGACGGCTTCCACAAGCAGACGGCGCCCTCCGACTGGCTGGAAGGCCTCGTCAAGGCGTACGTCGGTGACTCGATCGCCAGTGACTTCTACCGCGAGGTCGCGGCCCGCCTCGACTCGGACACCCGGCAACTGGTGCTCAGGGTCCTCGACGACACCGGGCACGCGAGCTTCGCCGTGGAGAAGGTGCGCGGCGCGATCGACGCGGACCCGCGCGTGGGCGGGCGGCTGGCGCTGTGGGCACGGCGGCTGATGGGCGAGGCGCTGTCACAGTCGCAGCGCGTCGTGGCCGAGCGGGACGCGCTGTCCACGATGCTCGTCGGCGGCGTCGCGGACGGGTTCGACCTCGCGGAGGTCGGCCGGATGTTCTCCCGGATCACCGAGGCGCACACGAAGCGGATGGCTGCGCTGGGCTTGGCGGCGTAGTCGTCTTTGTCTGCGGGTCCGCTGTGGCTGGTCGCGCAGTTCCCCGCGCCCCTGTCGGCGACGGCTACGCCGTTGCCGATGATCGGCGGAGTCTCGCCTTGGGGCGCAGCAGGAGCGAGACGGAGGCGGCCGAGAAGGCTGCCGCGCCCACCAGGATCAGCACGAAGTGGCCGGCGCTCAGCGCGCTGTGCATGAGGAATGCGCCGACAAGGGCTCCGGCCACGCCGGTGGACAGGACCACGTGGCGTGCCGGGAGGCGGTCGGACAGTCGGTGGGCCGCCGCCCATGCCAGGGCGAGGCCGAGGATCGCGGAGCCGAGTGCTTCCAAGAACATGTCGGGGTCCCTCCCACAGCCTGTCTGCGCGTGACGTTCTCAGCCCGTCATACCCGTGACCTGCGCCGGGCAACCCATTTGTAGGGGTGACGTGTGGTCAACCTGTGAATCAGGACCACGGGTAGGACCGGCCGCGGACATGGCTGGGGCCCGGCGGTTCGACACCGCCGGGCCCCACCCGCATACCTGTCGATATGTGTCCTGCTGAGTCCTGCTGTGTCCTACAGCGCGCTGAAGCCCACCTTGCGGACCGTCGGCTCACCCAGCTCGACGTACGCGAGACGGTCGGCCGGTACCAGGACCTTCCGGCCGTGGTCGTCCACGAGGCTCAGAAGCGCCGACTTGCCGGCCAGCGCCTCGGACACCGCACGCTCGACCTCCTCAGCGCTCTGACCGCTCTCCAGAACGATCTCGCGGGGCGCGTGCTGCACGCCGATCTTGACCTCCACGGCTATGTCCCTCCGACGGTCAGTGAAGTGCGCGGGCGTCCGCGCCGTACCCAGCACACATTAGCCCGGTGAGGGGACGTACATGTTCCGCCCGGGAACGCCAGGAGCGAACATCAGGCGGGAACAAACCGGCGGTCAGTGGTGCTCGGTGCCGTGCAGCGGGAAGCCCGCGATCCCGCGCCACGCCAGTGAGGCCAGCAGCTGGACCGCCTGATCGCGCGGAACACTGCGGTCGCTGTGCAGCCAGGACCGCGCCACCACCTGGGAGAGTCCGCCCAGGCCGGAGGCCAGCAGCATCGATTCCGAGGGCGAGAGGCCGGTGTCCTCGGCGATGACCTCGGAGATCGCCTCCGCGCACTCGAACGTGACCTTGTCGACCCGCTCGCGCACCGCGGGCTCGTTCGTCAGGTCGGACTCGAAGACCAGGCGGAAGGCGCCGCCGTCGTCCTCCACATACGCGAAGTACGCGTCCATCGTCGCCCGGACGCGCTGCTTGTTGTCGGAGGTCGAGGCCAGGGCCGCGCGGACCGACTCGATCAGTGCTTCGCAGTGCTGGTCGAGCAGAGCGAGGTAGAGGTCGAGCTTGCCGGGGAAGTGCTGGTAGAGCACCGGCTTGCTGACCCCGGCCCGCTCGGCGATGTCGTCCATCGCGGCGGAGTGGTAGCCCTGCGCCACGAACACTTCCTGGGCGGCGCCCAGCAGCTGGTTCCGTCGGGCGCGACGCGGCAACCGCGTGCCCCGCGGGCGTGCCGCCTCAGTTTGCTCGATGGCTGTCACGCCGCCTCCCAATTTCGTCCACATGCGGTGAGCGCCGCGCCGCCATCGTACTTTTCGGTAACCCTGCTGTGCGCGGTACGAGCGCAGAAATTCCTCGACCGAGCGACTGTATGTTCCGGTCTATTTGCTCAAATAGCAATAAATCCGGTGTGGGGTGTGCGAGGTACGGGGTTTTGTGGCGGCTAGCGGTAGTCGTCCTCGTCGAGTTTCACGACTCGGGCCTGTTCCGCGAGGTCGGCCTCATTGGCGCGGTCGGTGTTCTCGCCGGTCAGTGGGGCGTCGTGCTGCGGGGTGACGTCCGTGCGCTGCTCGACGGCGTCGTCCGCGGGGGCTTCGACGTCGAACTCTGTGGCGTTGTCCTCGCCCTCGTAGTCCTCGTGGTCCTTCTTTTCGAAGGTCTCGGGGTCAGTGGGGTCGACGGCCATGGCGGGCTCCCTTCCCGGGGATACGGTTTTCCTGCGGGTGCCCAATTACGAGCCTAGGAGACTCGGGATCGGGACGCCAGGTGGTCGGACGGACAGAAGGTCAGGACAGAAGGTCAGGTGTTCGGGCCGTGGGAGACCGGCGCACCGGCCCTGTGATGCCGAACACACGAGCCACTGCGTGATCGTCTCGTAACATTGCCGCATGTCTTCGACCGAGCTGCCGTACGTGCCGGCCACCAATGTGCTCCCGAAGGTGGCGCCCGTCAGGGTCGCGGAGGGCGAGCGGCTGCGCTCGGTCGGTCTGCCGGGGATCACCCTGACCGTGCGTTCGCGGCCCCCCGCGCGCGAGGGACTGCCGCCCGCGCTGTACGTCCACGGCCTGGGCGGTTCCTCGCAGAACTGGTCGGCGCTGATGCCGCTGAACGACGAGCTCGTCGACAGCGAGGCGCTCGACCTGCCGGGCTTCGGCGACTCCCCGCCGCCGGACGACGGCGACTACTCGGTCACCGGGCACGCGCGTGCCGTCATCCGCTACCTCGACGCTTCCGGGCGTGGTCCCGTGCACCTCTTCGGCAACTCGCTGGGCGGCGCGGTGTCCACCCGTGTCGCGGCGGTGCGGCCCGACCTCGTGAGGACGCTCACCCTGGTCTCGCCCGCGCTGCCGGAGATCCGCGTGCAGCGCACCGCGGTTCCGACAGCACTGCTCGCCCTGCCCGGTGTGGCCGGTCTGTTCACCCGTATGACAAAGCAGTGGAGCGCCGAACAGCGCGTCCGCGGGGTCACGGCGCTCTGTTACGGGGACCCTGGGCAGGTGACGCCCGAGGGATTCCGCAACGCGGTCGAAGAGATGGAAAGGCGGCTCCAACTGCCGTACTTCTGGGATGCGATGACGCGTTCCGCGCGCGGGGTCGTGAACGCGTACACGCTGGGCGGTCAGCACGGGCTGTGGCGTCAGGCCGAGCGCGTGCTCGCCCCGACGCTTCTCATCTACGGCGGCCGGGACCAGCTCGTCTCCTACCGCATGGCCCAGCGCGCGGCGCGCGCGTTCCGTGACTCGCGGCTGCTCTCGCTGCCGGACGCCGGACATGTGGCGATGATGGAGTATCCGGAGACAGTGGCCTCGGCGTTCCGCGAACTGCTCGGTGATGCAGGTGAGTTGCCGGCGGATGCCGGTACTGTGGCAGCGAGGACGGTCGGCAGCCGGGTCGACGCCGCGAATGCGGGGAGCTGAGACGCGAGGTGGGACGTCACAGCCGCCGCGGGCGAACAGGCGGCAGCGCGAGTACGGGCGACACGGCGAACACCCCCGTGGGTCAACAGGGTCGACAGGACCAGCAGGGTCGGAAACCTCAACAGGGGCAGGGCCAGGGGCGACCGGGGCAAGGGGCGCCGCGGTTCGCCGACGGTACGCCCGCTCATGGGATGCCCCGTTTCCCTGTTCCTGACGGCACTCCCGCTCATGGCTTTCCACGCCTTCCCGACGGCGCCGCCGCGCGCGGGATGCCGCGTCCCTCGGACGGAACCCCCGCTCACGGCTTTCCCCGGGTGCGGGAGGGCGGACATCCCGAGCAGCGTGAATCCGGCGGCGGCTGGGGCGAGTTCGGTACCCGGGCAGGGGTCGGCCCAGCCATACCGCGTCAGCGTCCGGCGCCCGCGCCCGCGAACGGTTCCGGCCCCCGGCAGGCGTACGTCGACGCCTTCGCGGAAGTCGGCACATCAGGCGGCTCCGTCGCGGGTGGCGACGCCTTCGCGCCCCGCGCCCGGACACCGCACCCGGCCGACACGCCCACCCCGCCCGCCGAGGTGGCGGACAAGGGCAGGAGCGGCAAGGGGCGGGCGTTCACCGGGATCGCGGCTGCCGCCGTCACCACGGTGCTGGCGGTCGTCGTGGCCGGGCAGGTCACCCAGGGCCAGGACGACGACGGGGGCGTGCGGACCCAGACCGCGATCGGCTCGGGCCAGGACGTCCAGGGCTCCGGGGACTCCGCGGCGCGTAGCGACGGCCGCCCCGCCGCGTCCGACGCGCCGGCCGTGGAGGCGGCACTCACGTACGACCAGAAGATGGCCAAGAAGTACGCGCTCGGCGCGGCCCTCAAGGGCTCGGGGAAGTTCGACGCGATCCGCGGCTTCGCCAAGGCGCCGGGGACGGGGCAGAAGTACACGTACCGAGTGGACGTCGAACAGGGGCTCGGGCTCGACGGGGAACTGTTCGCGCAGGCCGTGCAGAAGACGCTCAACGACAAGCGGAGCTGGGCCCACAACGGCGGCCGTACGTTCGAGCGGATCTCCTCCGGCAAGCCCGACTTCGTGATCACCCTGGCGAGCCCGGGAACCACCGCCTTCTGGTGCGCGAAGTCCGGTCTCGACACCACCGAGGACAACGTGTCCTGCGACTCGGCCGCCACCGACCGCGTGATGATCAACGCCTACCGGTGGGCGCAGGGGTCCGTGACCTACGGCGACAAGATCTACCCGTACCGGCAGATGCTGATCAACCACGAGGTCGGTCATCGCCTCGGCTACGGGCATGTGACCTGTGACAAGGACGGCGACCTGGCCCCGGTCATGCAGCAGCAGACCAAGTTCCTCAACCACGACGGGATCCACTGCAGAGCCAATCCCTGGCCGTACCCGGGGAGTTGACGGGTGGGACGGCCGGAACGCGGTGGTGCGCTCCGGGCCACGTTGACACCGGTGGAAACATCGTTCATATTTTTGCGCATGTGGTCTAGTCATGTTGTCGAGCGCGCCGCCATCGAGCTGGCGCTGATCGGCGTGACCGCTCTCTGCGTGGCCGACATTCTCTGTCGCTGACGCCCGCCTTCGCTTCTTCGGCTTCCTGACCGGCAGTTCCCGCTGCCCGGTGGCCCGGCGTGCGCGTCGCGAGTTGCATGAGCTCTCACCTCTCACGAGTCGACGCCCGGGCGGATGCCTGTCCTTCTCCGTCTCATTCCTCGTCATTGCGTCTCATTAATTGAGACGTGTCGACGGGTCCGTCGACATATTCATCCGAGAGGTCGTCTTCCGATGCGCCAACCGTCCGTCAGATCGCGCCGCGTGGCAGCGGTGTCCGTCAGCCTGGTCCTGGCCGCGGGCGCCGCCGCGTGCGGCCCGAAGGACAACGATGCCAAGGGCGCGGGCAGCGGCGACTCCAAGCCGCAGAAGGGCGGCACGCTCACCGTCCTCAACTCCAATCCGCAGGACGACTTCGACCCCGCCCGGCTGTACACCTCCGGCGGCGGCAACGTCCCCTCGCTCGTCTTCCGCACGCTCACCACCCGCAACCGCGAGAGCGGGGCGGCCGGCGCGAAGGTCGTCCCCGACCTGGCCACCGACACCGGGCGCCCGAGCGAGAACGCGACCGTGTGGACGTACACCCTGAAGGAAGGGCTCAAGTACGAGGACGGCACGCCGATCACCAGCGCCGACATCAAATACGGCATCGAGCGCTCCTTCGCCCCCGAACTCTCCGGCGGCGCGCCCTACCTGAGGGACTGGCTGATCGGCGCCGCCGACTACCAGGGGCCCTACAGGGACAAGGGCAAGGGACTCGACGCGATCGGGACGCCGGACGCCCGCACGATCGTTTTCCACCTCAACAAGCCCGAGGGCGAGTTCCCCTACCTGGCCACGCAGACGCAGTTCACGCCGGTCCCGAAGGCCAAGGACACCGGCACGAAGTACGAGGAGCACCCGATCTCCTCGGGCCCGTACAAGGTCGTCAGCAACGAGGGCGACGGCGAGCGGCTGATCCTGGAGCGCAACACCTACTGGTCGGCGGCCACGGACGCGGAGCGCAAGGCGTACCCGGACAAGATCGACGTACGGTCCGGGCTCGACTCGTCGGTGATCAACCAGCGGCTGTCGGCGTCCCAAGGGGCGGACGCCGCGTCCGTCACCACGGACACCAACCTGGGCCCGGCCGAGCTCGCCAAGGTCTCCGGCGACAAGGAACTGGCCGCGCGCGTCGGCACCGGGCACTTCGGTTACATCAACTACATAGCGTTCAACCCGAAGATCAAGCCGTTCGACAACATCAAGGTGCGGGAGGCGATCTCGTACGCCGTCGACCGCACGAGCGTCATCAACGCGGCCGGCGGCTCGTCGCTCGCCGAGCCCGCCACCACCTATCTGCCGAACCAGAAGTCCTTCGGGTACACGCCGTACGACCACTTCCCGGCGGGTGCCTCCGGGGACCCGGCGAAGGCCAAGGAGGTGCTGAAGGAGGCCGGTTACCCGAACGGGCTGACCGTCACCCTGACCCACTCCAACGCCAAGGACTTCGAGACCAGCCCGGAGATCGCGACCGCCGTCCAGGACGCGCTCAAGAAGGCCGGCATCACGGTGAAGCTGGACGGGCTGGAGGACAACGACTACTCCGACACGATCCACGACGTGAACAAGGAGCCCGGGTTCTTCCTCGCCCACTGGGGCGCCGACTGGCCCTCCGGCGGCCCCTTCCTCGCCCCGATCTTCGACGGCCGGCAGATCGTCAAGGACGGCGCGAACTTCAACACCGGCTTCCTCAATGACAAGTCGGTCAACGCCGAGATCGACGCGATCAACAAGTTGACCGACCTTGACGCCGCCGCCAAGAGGTGGGGTGCGCTGGACGAGAAGATCGGCGAGCAGGCCCTCACCGTGCCGCTGTTCCACCCCGTCTACAAGCGGCTGTACGGCAAGGACGTCAAGAACATCGTCATCAGCGACTGGACGGGTGTCCTGGACATCTCCCAGGTCTCGGTGAAGTGACGACACCGTGAGCGAGGTCCTTCTCGCCTCCCAGGCCGCCGGGACGGGTACGACACCCGTCCCGGCGGCCTCCGGGGCCCATCAGTTCTGGCGGCGGCTGCGGGCGCAGCGCGCCGCCCTCGTCGCGGCGGCCGTCGTCGCGCTGCTCGTCCTGGTCGCGCTCGCCGCGCCGCTGCTCACGGCGATCGCCGGCCAGGACCCGACCACCTACCACCCCGCCCTTGTCGACTCCGCGCGCGGGGGCGTCCCGATCGGTTCCCTCGGCGGGATCAGCGGCGACCACTGGCTCGGCGTCGAACCGCAGACGGGGCGCGACCTGTTCGCCCGTCTCGTCTACGGGGCCCGCGTCTCGCTGGGCGTCGCGCTCGCGGCGACCGTCGTCCAGGTGTTGATCGGCGTCGTGGTCGGCATCGCGTCCGCCCTCGGCAGCCGCTGGGTCGATCAACTGCTGAGCCGTCTCACCGATGTCATCATCGCGCTGCCGCTCATGATCATGTCGTTGGCCCTGCTGGCCATCGTGCCCAGCAGCTTCCCGCGGCCCGTTCTCGTCGCCCTCGTCATCGGGCTGATCGGCTGGGGCGGGATCGCGAAGATCGTGCGCGCCCAGACGCTCACCCTCAAACAGCTCGACCATGTGGCCGCGGCCCGGCTCAGCGGCTGGGGCTCCTGGCGGATCGCCCGCCGCGAACTCCTGCCCGGCCTCGCCGCGTCCGTCATCACCTACGCCGCGCTCCTCGCCCCGTCGAACATCACCGTCGAGGCCGCCCTGTCCTTCCTCGGCGTCGGTGTGAAGCCGCCGACGCCCTCCTGGGGGCAGATGATCACCGCCGCCGACGTCTGGTACCAGGCGGCACCGCAGTACCTGCTGCTGCCCGCGGGCGCCCTCTTCGTGACCGTCCTCGCCCTCACCGTCCTCGGCGACGGCATCCGCACCGCCCTCGACCCGCGCGCGGCCTCACGCCTGCGCATCGGCACGGGCCGCAGGCGCGAGGCCCGGGTCGTCGCGGAGAAGAACGCCGACGCCACGGCGCCGAAGAACGGAGCCGACGCATGAACCTCTCCGGTTTCGGCGGCTTCGTCGCACGCCGGGTCGTCGGCGCGGTCGTCACCCTCCTCGCCATCTCGGTCATCATCTACGTCGTCTTCTACGTCGCCCCCGGCAACGTCGCCCAGATCACCTGCGGCCCGCGCTGCTCCCCGGCGCAGGTGCACCAGGTCGCCGAGCAACTGCGCCTCGACGACCCGCTGTACCTGCGCTACTGGCACTTCCTCGAGGGCGTCTTCGCCGGTCAGGACTACTCGACCGGTACGTCCGTCCAGCACTGCTCGGCGCCCTGCCTCGGCCTCTCCTACCAGAGTGACCAGCAGGTCACCGAGCTGATCCTGGCGAAACTGCCGGTCACCGGCTCGCTCGCGCTCGGCGCGATGGTGCTGTGGCTGCTCATCGGCGTCGGCACCGGAGTGCTCTCGGCCTGGCGGCGCGGCCGGCTCACCGAGCGCCTGCTGACCGGGCTCACGCTGGCCGGCACGGCCACGCCCGTCTTCGTCATCGGCCTGATCCTGATGATCGTTGTTTGTGGCCAGCTGGAGCTGCTGCCGTTCCCGCAGTACGTGCCCTTCGGGGACGATCCCGAACAGTGGGCCTGGAACCTGCTGCTGCCCTGGCTGTCGCTCGCCCTCATCGAATCCGCCAAGTACGCCCGGCTGACCAGGGCGTCGATGCTGGAGACACTCGCCGAGGACCACGTACGCACCTTCCGCGCGTACGGCGTCGGGGAGCGGTCCATCGTCGGGCGGCACGCGCTGCGCGGTGCGGTGGCGCCGCTGATCGCCCTGAGCGCCACGGACTTCGGATCGATGTTCGGCGGCGCGGTGCTCACCGAGACGCTCTTCGGGCTGCCCGGTATCGGACAGGAGCTCGTCGACGCGGTCAAGGTGGTCGACCTGCCGGTGGTCGTCGGCATGGTCCTGGTCACCGGATTCTTCGTGGTCATCGCCAACGCCGTCGCGGATGTGCTGTACGCGGTGGCCGACCGACGGGTGGTGCTCGTATGAGCTTGGACAAGGCCTCAATTGAGGCCGAGGTGGAGAGCGCGGAAAGCCAGGCTCTCGTCGAGGTCGACGGTCTGACGGTCGCCTTCGGCTCCCTGCTCGCCGTGGACGGGCTGTCGTTCCGGCTGGCGAAGGGTGCCGCGCTCGGCCTCGTCGGCGAGTCCGGTTCGGGCAAGTCGACGGTCGCGTCCGCCCTGCTGGGGCTGCACCGCGGTACGGGAGCGGAGGTCGGCGGCACGGTCCGCGTCGCCGGAACCGACGTACAGCGGGCTTCCGAGGGCGAGCTGCGGCGGCTGCGCGGGGCGAAGGCGGCGATGGTCTTCCAGGACCCGCTGTCCTCTCTCGACCCGTACTACGCGGTGGGCGACCAGATCGCCGAGGTGTACCGGGTGCACACGAAGGCGTCCCGGCGGGCGGCACGCGCGCGTGCCGTCGACGTACTGGACCGAGTCGGAATTCCCGACGCGGTACGGCGGGTCCGGTCCCGGCCGCACGAGTTCAGCGGCGGGATGCGCCAGCGCGCGCTGATCGCCATGGCGCTCGCCTGCGAGCCCGAACTGCTGATCGCCGACGAACCCACGACCGCGCTGGACGTCACCGTCCAGGCCCAGATCCTCGACCTGCTGCACACCCTGCGCGAGGAGACCGGTATGGGACTCCTGCTCGTCACGCACGACGTGGGGGTGGCGGCGGAGAGCGTCGACGACGTGCTGGTGATGCGGCACGGGCGCGCCGTCGAGCACGGCCAGGTCGCCGCCGTTCTGGGGGCACCCGCAGAGGCGTACACGCGTGAACTGCTCGCTGCGGTACCGCGCGTGGACGTGAGACGGGTCCCCCAGGACGCCTCCGACGCCCACGAGGTGGTGTTGGAGGCCGCCGGCCTGCGGCGCGAGTTCGGGCGCGGGAAACGGGCGTTCGCGGCCGTGGACGACGTGTCGCTGACCGTGCGCAGGGGCGAGACCCTCGGGATCGTCGGCGAGAGCGGCAGCGGCAAGACGACCCTCGGACGGATGCTGGTCGGGCTGCTGGAGCCGACGGCCGGCGAGGTGCGCTACGAGGGGCGCGTGCGGTCCGGGGCCGGCCCGGCCGTGCAGATGGTGTTCCAGGACCCGGTCTCCTCCCTCAATCCCCGCCGGAGTGTGGGCGAGTCGATCGCCGACCCGCTGCGGGCACGCGGCGAGAAGGACGAGAGCCGCGTCCGTGGGCGCGTGGGGGAGCTGCTGGCGCGGGTGGGGCTCGACCCGGCGCACTACGACCGCTATCCGCACGAGTTCAGCGGGGGTCAACGCCAACGCGTGGGCATCGCCCGGGCACTGGCCGCCGAACCGCGCGTCATCGTCTGCGACGAGCCGGTCTCGGCGCTCGACGTCACGACCCAGGCCCAGGTGGTCGCCCTGCTCGGCGAGTTGCAGCGCGAACTCGGCCTCGCGCTGGTGTTCGTCGCCCACGATCTCGCGGTCGTACGCCAGGTCAGCGACCGCGTCGCGGTGATGCGGCGGGGCCGGATCGTCGAGTCGGGGCCCGCCGACGAGGTGTACGACAATCCGAGAGACCCGTACACCCGGCAGCTGCTGGCCGCCGTACCCGCTCTCGACCCGGAGATCGCTGCCCGGCGGCGCGCCGCCCGCCAGGAGTTGACGCCCGCCTGACCATACGGGTGTTCGTCACCAGTGGTGCGCGAATGATCTCTTAGCGCGACGGAACGCGATCCGCGCGGGAAAGTTACGACCGTTCACCCCTTTTGGTGGTGTGACGGACAACCGTCCGTCGCACCACCGTCATGTCCGCATACGTTCGTCCCGCTGCGAGCCGCCGGGTCAACGGCGGCTCCCCACAAGGGAGATCGGGGGTGTGCTCGTGCGCATCGGACTGCTGACGGAGGGTGGCTATCCGTATGTGAGCGGTGACGCCAGACTCTGGTGCGACCGGCTCGTGCGCGGGCTCGGCGGACACGAGTTCGACATCTATGCGCTCAGCCGCAGTGAGCGGCAGGAGGACGAGGGCTGGATCGAACTGCCGTCGCAGGTCAGCCGGGTAAGGACCGCGCCGCTGTGGACGGCCGAGGACGACGGGGTGGTGTACGGCCGCCGCGCCCGCCGCCGGTTCGCCGAGGCCTACGGCGAGTTGGCCGCCGCGCTGTGCGGCGGGCCCGACACGGGGAAGGCGCCGGACGGATCGGTCTCGTCCACCGCTGAGGCGGACCGTTTCGGCAGCGCGCTGTACGGGCTCGCCGAACTCGCCCGGGACGAGGGCGGACTAGTGGGAGCGCTCCGCTCCGAAGGCGCCGTACGCGCCCTTGAGCGCGCCTGTCGCGCGCCCGGCGCCCTGGGAGCGGCGCGCGAGGCGCGCGTCCCGGACCTGCTCACCGTGGCCGCGCAACTGGAACGCGCTCTGCGCCCCCTCTCGCTCGACTGGTACGAGGACGACGGGCTCGGCTCGGTCGACCTCTGCCATGCCGCGGCCGGCGGCCCGGCGGCACTCCCCGGACTGCTCGCCCACCACTTCTCCGGGGTACCCCTCCTGGTCACCGAGTACGGAGTCCCGCTGAGGGCGCACTACCTGGCCTCGGGCGCCGACGACCAAGCCCCGGCCGTACGGTCCCTGCTCGCGGCCTTCCACGGCAGGCTGGCCTCGGAGGTCTACCGGCGGGCCGAGCTCGTCACTCCCGGCAACACGCACACCCGCCGCTGGCAGGAGAGATGCGGGGCCGACCGGGAGAAGCTGCGGACCGTGTACCCGGGCATGGACGCGTCCCACTTCGCGGAAGTGGGCGAGTCGCCGGAGACCGCGGACCCCGACACGCTGATCTGGGTCGGCCGTATCGAGCCCGCCAAGGACCTGGTCTCTCTCCTGCACGCCTTCGCGGAGGTCCGCAAGGAGGAGCCGAAGACCCGTCTGCGCATCATCGGCGCGGCCACGGGAGCCGAGAGCGAGGCGTATCTCGGTCACTGCCGGGCGATGGCAGCGCAGCTCTTCCCCGACGAGGCCGAGGGCATGCACGCCGTCGGCGACAACCCGGTGTCGTTCGAGGAGATCGGCGGCCCCGAGGCGCCGACCCTCGCGGAGGCGTACGGGGCGGGCGCGGTCGTCGTCCTGTCGAGCGTCGTCGAGGGCTTCCCGATCAGCCTGGTCGAGGCCATGTTCTGCGGCCGGGCGACCGTGTCGACGGACGTGGGCGCGGTCGTCGAGATCATCGGCGGAACGGGGCTCGTGGTGCCCCCGCGCAACCCGAGGGCGCTCGCGGAGGCGTGCGTGGCGCTGCTGCGCGACCCGGCGCGCCGCGAACGCCTGGGCGCCGCCGCCCGCGCCCGTGCCCTCGAACTGTTCACCGTCGAGCAGAACGTCGAGGCATTTCACGGCATTTACCTGGAGGTCGTCGCGCGCTGTCCCGTCAGCAGAGTTGTCCTCGACCACGTCGGCGAGCCGCTCCCGTTCGCCGTCCCGGCGGAGGCCCACGTCCCCGGCCGCTGGACGCAGGCCGGCATAGGCGTGGTGGCCCGGGGCGGGCCCAGCTGGGCGACAGGACACGCTTCCGCACCGGTACAGGCGACCCCCGTGCCGGCCGGGGAGGGCGTGCGATGAGCGAGCTGGGAGAACTGGACCGCCCCGGGACACCGGACAGCCCCGGAGGCTGGGACGAGCACTCGGAGGAGTGGCTCATGAGCGCCGCCGAGACGAACGTCAACGTAGGGGAGACGCAGGAGCACACACAGACGACCCCACCCGCCGCCCGTGCCGCGCGCCGAGGCACCGGAGACCCCGTGAAGGCGCTCATGCACCGACACCGTGAGCTGTGCGAGCGGGCGGTGGATCCCCTGGAGATCGCCGCCGGCCTGGAGGCCCACGGCATGACGGACCGGACGGCCGCCCGCTTCCGCCACCGGGACGTGTTCTCGCTGGCCGAGGAGTTGTACGCCCGCGTCTCCAGGGATACGGAAACGGCACCGCGGCCCACCTCGACGCCCGCACCCCGAGTCCGGGCCGACTGGGTCCTGCTCTCCCTGCTGCCGGGCGCCCTGTGCGCGGCGACGGTGACAGGCATGCACCTCACCGGGGGCCGGGTCCGGCCAGCCGTGGCGACGCTGGGCGCCCTGGCCGTGGCACTCGCCGTACGCGCCGCACTGGGCCGGGGGCCACTGGGCCCGAGGTCCCACCCGGCGCCCCCCGGCACCTACGGGAGCCACACCCCGGCCTCCACGCGCGTGTGGACCTACTGGCTCCTCGCGTACGCCCTCCTGGGGAACGACCTGCTCACCGCCGCGCTGACGGGCGGTCCCGGCGGATTCCCGACGGCCGTCCGGGACCTGTCCACCGCCCCTGTGCTGGCCCTCACGCTGGCCTGTGCGCCGGCGGCCTGGTGTGCCCACCTCTTCGCGGCGGGAGCCCGTCGCAAGCTGGCCGTCAGCCGCGGCCTGGCGGACTTCACCGCAGCCGTGAAACCCCTCCTCCTGGGCGCTCTCGCCCTGTTCGTCTGCGCGTCGGCGGCGCTCGTCGCGGCCTCCGCGACGGTCCTGCGCGAACCGGCGGCCTACACCACGACGGTCACCCTCGGCGCCCTGCTCCTGCTGGCCCGCCTCCTCACGGCACACGGCTTCACCCACGCCCCGGCAGTGGTCCTCGGCGCGGCCGCCGTGACGGAGGCGGCGGCCCTGGCCACCGCCCTCGCGTCGCACCTGCCCGGATGCGCCTTCCTGGCCGCCCCGGTGGACGCGGTCGTGGCCGCCTGGAGTCCGGCAGACATCCCGGCCGCGACCTGCGCGGGGGCCGCCCTGGTCCTCCTGCTCCATGCCACCCGCACGCTGACCAAGGCGTCGGCGCACGCGACGCCGGGTGAGGCCGGATGACGTCCAGGACCACGACCACGGCAGGCGCCCGCTTCCGCGACGCCCGGCCCTCCACCACGAACGACACCCGCAATTCCCGAAGGAGTACGCCGATGATCACCTCCCGACTTGGAGCCGGAGAATCCGCCGAGGGAGCCGTCCGATGAGGGTTCTGCTGATCGGAGCCAACGGCTACCTCGGCCGCTTCGTCGCCGACCGACTGCTCGCCGACCCGGCCGTGCAGCTCACCGCCCTGGGCCGCGGCGACGACGCCGACGTCCGGTTCGACCTCGCGTCCGGCAGCCCCGGCGCGCTCACCCGCTTCCTCGACGCCGTCCACCCCGGAGTGGTCGTCAACTGCGCGGGGGCCACCCGAGGCGGGGCCCGCGAACTCACCCGGCACAACACGGTCGCCGTCGCCACTGTCTGCGAGGCACTGCGGCGCAGCGGCTGCGGCGCCCGCCTGGTCCAGCTCGGCTGCGGCGCCGAGTACGGCCCCAGCCAGCCCGGTTCCTCCACGGCCGAGGACGCCGTCCCCCGCCCCGGCGGCCCGTACGGCGTCAGCAAACTCGCCGCCACCGAACTGGTCCTGGGATCCGGTCTCGACGCCGTCGTCCTGCGCGTCTTCTCGCCGGCCGGGCCCGGTACGCCCGCCGGCTCACCGCTCGGTCGCCTCGCCGAGGCGATGCGGCGCGCGATGCAGTCCGGCGACGGCGAACTCAAGCTCGGCGGCCTGGGCGCGCAGCGCGACTTCATCGACGTACGGGACGTGGCACGAGCCGTCCACGCCGCGTCCCTCTCGGCCGCCCAGGGCGTCATCAACATCGGCTCCGGCCGCGCCGTGCGCCTGCGGGAAGCCGCGTCCGTCCTCGCCCGGGTGGCCGGGTACGGCGGCGCGCTGCACGAACTCGACGGCCCGCCCGGCCCCCTGCGGGCGTCCATCGGCCACCCCCGCCCCGACCCGGACCACGCGCCCCCGGCCGCGTACCCGTACCCGGACGGCTGCGGCAGCTGGCAGCAGGCCGATGTCCGCACCGCACGCGACCGGCTCGGCTGGCGTCCCCGGATCAATCTGGAGGAGTCCCTCGCCGACATCTGGATGGAGGCGGCATGCCGCATCTGACCAGTGCCAGGGCGGGCACCGCGAGCACCGGGGTACGCACAGGCTTCGGCATCCCGGGCTTCGCGCATCCCCTCGTCGCGCCGACCGAGTGGGGTGAACTCGTCCGCCCGGGCACACCCCTGCACTGGGTCGTCCTCAACGTCGCCGACGGCCCGGGAAGCCGCCCCGATCCGCACTGTCTGGAGGCCGTCGGCCGCCTGCGCAACGCGGGTGTCCGTGTCCTCGGTCACCTCGACACGGCTCACGGGGCCCGCACACACGGTGAGCTGAGCGCCGAGGCGCAGCGCTACCGGGACTGGTACAAGGCGGACGGTTTCCTCCTGGACCGCTGCCCGAACGACCGCGCCGCGCTCCCGGAGATCCGCCGCACGGTCGGCACGCTCCGTGCGGCGGACGGCGACACGCACATCGTCCTGGGCCACGGCACCCATCCGCATCCGGCCTATGCCGAGCACGCCGACCAGCTCGTCACGTTCTCCGGCCACTGGAGCGACTACCGCTGGTCGCAGGTCGCCGAGTGGACCGCCGACCATCCGCCCGAGCGTTTCTGTCACTTCGTGCACGGACTGCCGTTCGGCCATCTCAACGAGGCGCTGCGCATCGCCCGCTGGCAGGGCGCGGCCACGATCTACTTCACCGACCGCACGGACCGCGGTGGCCGCAGCGACCCCTGGGAGACCATGCCCGGCTACTGGGACGACATCGTCTCGCGCCTTGGAACGGGTGTCTCGGAATGAAGAAGGGCGTGGCAGTGTTACGGGGAGAACAACTGTAGTGATTGACCGACCAACGGAGTCCCCGTGTCGCTGCCACCCCTGGTTGAGCCCGCTGCCGAGCTCACCGTAGACGAGGTCCGCAGGTACTCCCGCCACCTGATCATCCCCGATGTCGGGATGGACGGGCAGAAGCGGCTGAAGAACGCCAAGGTGCTCTGTGTGGGCGCCGGTGGCCTGGGTTCGCCGGCGCTGATGTACCTGGCCGCCGCGGGCGTGGGCACGCTCGGCATCGTGGAGTTCGACGAGGTGGACGAGTCGAACCTGCAGCGCCAGATCATCCACAGCCAGGCGGACATCGGCCGCTCCAAGGCCGCGTCGGCCCGCGACTCGGTGCTCGGCATCAACCCGTACGTCAACGTGGTCCTTCACGAAGAGCGGCTCGAAGCCGAGAACGTGATGGAGATCTTCAGCCAGTACGACCTGATCGTCGACGGCACGGACAACTTCGCGACCCGCTACCTGGTCAACGACGCGTGTGTGCTGCTGAACAAGCCGTACGTGTGGGGTTCGATCTACCGCTTCGACGGCCAGGCCTCCGTCTTCTGGTCCGAGCACGGCCCCTGCTACCGCTGCCTCTACCCGGAGCCCCCGCCCCCCGGCATGGTTCCCTCCTGCGCCGAGGGCGGCGTCCTGGGCGTGCTGTGCGCGTCCATCGGTTCCATCCAGGTCAACGAGGCCATCAAGCTCCTCGCGGGCATCGGCGAGCCCCTCGTCGGCCGGCTGATGATCTACGACGCCCTGGAGATGCAGTACCGCCAGGTCAAGGTCCGCAAGGACCCCGACTGCGCGGTCTGCGGTGAGAACCCGACCGTCACCGAGCTCATCGACTACGAGGCCTTCTGCGGTGTCGTGTCCGAGGAGGCCCAGCAGGCGGCGGCCGGCGCGACGATCACTCCCAAGCAGCTCAAGGAGTGGATCGACGACGGCGAGAACATCGAGATCATCGACGTCCGCGAGATCAACGAGTACGAGATCGTCTCGATCCCCGGCGCCAAGCTGATCCCGAAGAACGAGTTCCTCATGGGCACCGCCCTGGCGACCCTCCCGCAGGACAAGAAGATCGTCCTGCACTGCAAGACGGGTGTCCGCAGTGCGGAAGTCCTCGCGGTCCTGAAGTCCGCCGGCTTCTCGGACGCGGTCCACGTCGGCGGCGGTGTGATCGGCTGGGTCAACCAGATCGAGCCGCACAAGCCGGTGTACTGACCCGCTGTTCACCGTCCTGCTCGGCCGGCGGGGGTCTCGCGCACCACAGGTGCCCGGGGCCCCCGCCGCCGTCATGAACAGACCTTGCCGTCCCGCGGCACCGTCCCGTCCAGCAGATACGCGTTCACCGTGGAGTCGACACAGTCGCTCCCACTGCCGTACGCCCCGTGACCCTCGCCCTGCCACGTCAGCACCACGCCGACGCCCTTGCCGAGCTCGTCCGCCATCTTGCGCGTGCCCTCGTACGGAGTCGCCGGGTCCCCGGTGTTGCCGACCACCAGGACGGGTGCCGCGCCGGGCGCGGCGGCCTCCGGGGTGTCGTACTGACCGGCCACCGGCCAGTCGTGGCACCAGCCGGCCGTGTCCCAGCCCATGTAGTCCCCGAACACGGGCGAGATCTTCCGGAATTCGGGCAGCAGTTTCCTGGTCTGCGCCGTGGTCGGCCGCTGCTTGTCGTCCAAGCACGATATGACTCGTTGGGAGTGCGTCGTCGTGCCGTAGTGGCCTGACGCGTCACGGTCGTTGTAGCCGTCGGCGAGCGACAGCAGGTCCGATCCGTCCCCCTGTTCGGCTGTTTCCAAGGCGCTGGTCAGGGCCGGCCAGCTCTGCTTGCTGTAGAGCGGTACGAGGACTCCGAGGACCGCCAGGCCCTGGGTCAGCTTTCGGTCCGAGGACGTGGGCAGCGGCTCGGCGTCGATCCGTTTCAGCAGGGCCGAGATCTTCCGTGAACCCTGGTCCGGGTCCTGGCCCGTCGACTTCAGGTAGTCGTCGAGGGCGCGCTGGAAGCCGCGGGCCTGGTTCTTCGCGTGTCCCACCGTGTCGGCGCTCGGGTCGACGACGGCGTCGAGGACCAGTCGCCCCACGTTCTTCGGGAACAAGTGGGCGTACACACCGCCGAGTTCGGTGCCGTACGAAATGCCGAAGTAGTGCGTCTTGGCGTCGCCGAGTACCTGCCGCATCAGGTCCATGTCGCGGGCGGAGTCGGTCGTCGAGACGTGCTCGACAAGGCTTCCGGCGGCCTTCGCGCAGCCCTTGCCGAAGTCGGCCGCGTCCTTGAAATATGCCTGCTCCTCGGCCGCGTCGTCCGGCGTCGGGTCCACCGACTCGGCGGCCTGGATCTCCTTGTCACCGCGACAGCGCACACCTTCGCTGGCCCCTACTCCGCGAGGGTCCCAGCTCACCAGGTCGTAGCGCTTGCGGAGTTCGGACACCGTGCCGGCGTACGAGGGCATCACGGAGATGCCCGACTGGCCGGGTCCGCCGAAGTTGAACAGGAGGGACCCGATGCGGCTGCCTCCGGTGGCCTTGGCCCGGATGAGTGCGAGGCCGATGGTCTTGCCGTCCGGCTTCGCGTAGTCCAGCGGCACCTTGAGCGTCGCGCACTGCCAGTCGCCGCCCGGTGTGGGGGAGTCCGACGTGCCTTCGCAGCGGCCCCAGTCGGGCTTCTGCGAGGTCAGCGAGGCCGGTAGTCCGGGCGAGGCGCGCGACGAGGACGTGGCCGACGGTGGCGTGGCGGCGCCGGACCCCTTGCCGTCATCGCTGTCGGATGCGCCGCTGCTGCAGCCGGCCACCAGCAGCGCGGCGGCGGCAGCGGCCGTCCAGCGTACGAAACGAGGCATGTGCACTCCCCCCTGCGAGCCTCCGCTCGGATCAGCGGATGGCGGTCCGGCCATAGTAGGCGGATCACGCCAAGGCCGTATGAGCCTGTGGATAACCTTCTGACCTGCACTTTCCTAGGCGCATACGGTCCCGGTCGGGGGAGTCTTCCCGTCCAGCAGGTATCCGTTGACCGCCTTGAGCACACATCGGTTCCCGCTGTCGTACGCGCCGTGCCCCTGCCCCTTGTACGTCAGCTCGACGCCCACGCCCGCGCCCAGCGCCCTCACCATTTTCCGGGCGCCCTCGTACGGCGTGGCCGGGTCGCCGGTGTTGCCGATGACGAGGATCGGCGCCGACCCCTTCGCGCTGACGCCGGGGTGGTCGGCTGTGCCCGGTACCGCCCAGTCGGTGCAGCTGACCATGGACCAGGCCATGAAGTCGCCGAACAGGGGCGATGCGGCGCGGAACTCCGGCAGCCTCGCCTCGACGTCCGCGACGGTGTAGCGCGGTTTCGCGTCCGAGCAGTTGATGGAGATGTTCGCCGCGGTGATGTTGCTGTACTCGCCGTTCCGGTTGCGCCCGTTCATCGAGTCGGAGAGCAGCATCAGAACCGTGCCGTCACCGTCGTACGCCTGTTCAAGGCCATCGGTGAGGTAGGGCCAGAATTCCTGGGAGTACAGCGCCTGCGCGATGCCGTTGGCCGCCGCGCTCTGGGTCAGCTCGCGCGGGAAGATACCTGGGATCGGCTTGGCGTCGAGCTCCTTGAGCAGCTTCGTGATCCGGTCCTCGACGTCCTGTGCGGTGTCGCCGACCGGGCAGTCCTCGGTCTTGGACGTGCAGTTCTCGGCGAAGTTGCCGAGCGCGAGCTGGAAGCCCTTGGCCTGCCCGAGCGAGCCCTGTTCAGGTGTCTGGGTCGGGTCGACGACCGCGTCGAAGACGGCTCGGCCCAGCTTTTTGGGGAACAGGTGTGCGTAGACGCCGCCGAGTTCGGTGCCGTACGAGATGCCGAAGTAGTGCAGCTTGTCGTCGCCGAGCACCTGGCGCATCAGATCCATGTCGCGGGCCGCTTCGGTGGTGCGGACATGCGGGAGCACCCTTTTGGAGTGCTTCTCGCAGGCCGCGTTGAACTTCCGGGTGCTGTCCAGCAGTTCGGCACGTTCGGCGGCGTCGTCGGGCGTCGCGTCCTGCTGGAAGTACACGTCGAGCTGCTCACTGTCCTCGCATCGCACGCCCGCGCTGCGGCCGACCCCGCGAGGGTCGAAACTCACCAGGTCGTACCGCGTGCGCAGGGTCGCGTAGTCCGTGCCGAACGAGGGGAGCGCGCCGACTCCCGAGCCACCGGGCCCGCCGAAGTTGAAGATCAGCGACCCGATGCGTCTGCTCGCTCCGCCGCTCGCCCTGGCCCGGATCAGCGCGATCCCGATCGTCTCGCCTTTCGGCTCGGCCCAGTCCAGCGGTGCCTTCATGGTGGCGCACTGCCAGTCGTCGCCCCCCGGAAGCGGCGACGGCGCATCACCGCCTCCCTCCGACTCGGACGGCGCCGGGCAGTCCCGCCAACTCAGCTTCTGGGCCGACAAGCCCTCGTCCGTGGTGCCGGAATCGTCGCTGCACCCCGCCATCAGGGACGACAGCAGAAGGGCGGTGACCGTCAGAGCAGCGGCACGCGGCCGGAAGGGGTGGGGCATGCCCCCATCCTGCGGTCGTAGCCGGTGGCGCGCTCGGGGCACGAGCCGTACGAGGTACCGCGCCCGCGCGGAGATGAACCGGCATGGGGCGGGTTCTCTACAGGGAGCCCTTCCGGGTCAGGTGATTGAAGAACAGCCAGCCCGGGAGCACCGGGATCCAGAGGGTCAGCAGCCGGTAGAGCAGCACGGCCGGGGCGGCGACCTCCTTGGGGAGGCCGACGGCGATCAGACCGACGGTCAGGGTCGCCTCGACCGCGCCCACACCACCGGGGGTGGGCGCCGCTGAGCCCAACGCGTTGCCGGCGAGGAAGACGACGGCGACGCTGGCGAGGCTGAGCGAGGTCGACTCGTCACCGAACGCGCGGATCGACGCGTCCAGGCACATCACGAAGCACGCGGTCAGCAGCAGCATGCCGCCGATACCCGTGACCAGCTTCTGGGGCCGCTGGAGAACGTCCAGCATGCGCGGTACGACACCGGCGAACAGCGACCTCACACGCGTGACGACGAATTTCCGCAGGAACGGCACCGAGGTCACCACGAGGACGAGCACCGCGACCGTCAGCAGGCCCGCGATGACCGTCCGGGACGGCGACAGGGACGGCGTCTTCTCGGTGCCCGTCAGATAGCCGAACGACAGCAGCATCAGGATGTGGCAGCCGAGCCCGAACAACTGCGACGCGCCGACACTGGCCACGGCGAGCCCGGGCCGCACGCCCGCGCGCTGCAGGAAACGTGTGTTGAGGGCGACACCGCCCACCGCCGCGGGCGCGACGATCTTCACGAAGGATCCGGCGACCTGCGCGGCCACGGTCCGCATGAACGGCACCCGCTCCGGGACGAACCCGAGCAGACTCATCGCCGCGGCGAAGTAACTCAGCGCCGAGAACAGGACGGCCGCGATGACCCAGCCCCACTCGGCGTTGTCGATCAGTGTGGCGAACTCGATGTGGGTGAGCTGGGAGAGGAGGAAGTAGGCGCCGAACGCGCCCGCGATGAAACTGATCAGGGTTCGCGGTCTCACCCGTTCCAGCCGGGCCGGCTCGACCGGTGCCTGCGGTCTGATCAACAGCACCTGGTGGCGGATCTGGGTGAGCAGATCCTCCTCGCGGGCCCCTTCCAGAGCCTCGTCGATGGCCCGCTTCTCGGCCTGCTTCTCCGCGCGTACTGCCTTCTTGTCGGGCTTTTCCAGGACAACGGGCCCGGTGTCCGTGTGGTGGGCCGCCTCCAACCGGTCATGCTTGGCCTGCAGGGACGCCTCCAGGACCGCCTCGCGCTGACGCTGGGCACGCTCGCGGGCGAGTTTGCGCAGCGTCGCGCGCGTGGAGCGCGACAGCGCGATGGGCTGGAGCATCGGCAGACAGTCCGCCACCGCGTCCGGGCCGAGCACGCCGACCGCGGACGCCACCGCGCGTTCGGCGCCCACACGCAGGCCCAGCGTCGACACCAGCTGGGCGATGTCCATGCGCAGCAACAGGTCCCCGGCCGCGATCTCGCCGACCCGGAGGTCGGTGAGGATCACCTTGCCGGAACGATCCACCAGAATCGCCTCGCCGACGAGCCTGCGATGCGCGATGCGCCGCGACTGCAGGGCCTTCACCTGGTGCCAGGTGTTGCGCAGCAGCTCGTCGGTGATGTCCTCGTCGGCCAGGGAGTCGAGCGTGTGACCACCGGTGTGCTCGTAGACGAGCATCACGGCGTCGGGGCCGAGCTCCGAGGTCGCGATCAGTTTGGGAGCGTTGGCCCCGGCGGCGATCGCCGCGTACGCGAGGAGAGCCTCCTGCTCCAGTGCCTGGCGCAGCGACTGGAGGCTGCTGCGGGTGGCGAGGCCGCGCAACGTGATGTTGCGCCACACGCGGTAGAAGAAGTGCTGCGCCTGTTGCTCGCGGTCGACCACGGTGACGTCCAGCGGGGGGCCGTCCTCCAGGGTGACGAAGTAGCGCCGGCCGCGGTCACCGCTGTCCGTCGTCTCCGGCACCTCCTCACGGGCCGCGCTCACCGGGCGGAAGCCGACGTGCCGCAGGCCCGCCATCAGGTTGCGCCCGGTAGGACGCACGTTCGGTGAGCCGACCGCGTACAGCGTCCCGTACGCCACCGACCAGCCGATCAGCACCGTCAGGATGATCGAGAACGGTGTCGTGTAGCCGGTGACCAGCATCGAGAAGGCGTCGAGCAGCAGCACCACCCACAGCACGGCGCGCCAGCGCGGCCGACGGGACATGCCGACGGCCGTCATGTACGCGATGACCGGCGCGAGGTAGCCGTGCACCGGGTCGGTGAGGGCGTGGATGTCGCCGGGGGAGGGCTGGGTCAGCGCCTCCTGGATGGAGCCGGGGGCGGCCTTGGCGACCCACAGGTCGGTGGCGAGGGTCACCCCGTGCGCGAGGACCGCCGCGAGGACACCGTCGGCGATGCGCAGCCCGTCCCGCTTGATCAGCCGCTCGATCGCGAAGGCGACCGGCACCAGCAGGATCGCGATGCTCGACGCCAGACCCGCGATCTTGATCAGCAGGTCGGGCGCCTGGCCGGTGCCCTTGTTGATGTCCTGTTCGAGTCCCGAGGTGGTGCCGTGCGCGAACGCGGCGATCGCGAGCAGGACGACGATCGCGACGACGCCCGCCAGGAGCCGCATGAGGTCGGAGGGGCGGTGCACGCGCGCGGGGAGCAGCGGTTCGTCGCCCTCGACCTCCTCGGCCCGGGCGTCGTCGTCCACGCAGTCGGCGGTCGCCTTGGCCGGTGTCTGCCCGTGTTCGTGGCCGGTGCCGTCCGCGTCGGGGCGCGACGAGACCTCAGAGGTGTCCTCCGCGCCTTCGGGGTGCGCGCCCTGCTGCTTCATGGTCTCTTCTTGGTCTCGTATCACCGGTCACCGCCCGCACGATGGTGGCATGCCCCACTGACACGGAGGGGCATCAGGGTGCGGTGCGGGGGCGCACAGTCTGCCGCAAGCTCCGCTCCGGGGCGAGAGACACCCACAGTGGCCGCCTCGTCACATTGTCGGTGGGGTGGGGCAGGATGGGCCGGATGAGCGACGAGAGCCTTCCGGCGGACGCCCTGCCGGAGTACGCCGAGCGGGCCCTGGAGGCCGCTGAGCTGATCCCGCCCGGGCGTGTCATGACGTACGGCGATGTGGCCGAGTGGCTGGAGGAGGGCGGCCCGCGCCAGGTCGGGCGGGTGATGGCCCTTTACGGAGGGGCTGTGCCCTGGTGGCGGGTCGTCCGTGCCGACGGTGTCCTGCTCCCGGGCCACGAACTGGCGGCCCTCGACCACTACCGCGCGGAGGGCACGCCCCTGAAGGAGGCGAGCAGGGCCGACGAAGGGCATCTGCCGCGCCTCGACATGAGACGGGCACGGTGGGACGGCGGCGAGCGGGCGGACGGTCACACCTGACAGCTTCCGCCATCGGGCGGGCATCAGGGGGACCTGTGGCCCGTACGGGGTAAACCGGGCACGTCCGTGCCATGGCGTACGTTCGTGGGGCGAGGGGCCCGGGTGACGCCCGGGGCGGGAGGGAACAAGCGGAAGCCCTGCTTCCGAACCGACTGTCGGCGTACCGTCGGCAACACCCACCCCCCTCAACCCCCGGCCACCGTTCTCCACGCGGTCAGCCAACCAGCACACCCACCAGGACCGGCGAACCACGTGAGCTCCTCTTCCTCCACCAGGCGCCTGCCGCACCCCCAGGGGCGGCAGGGGAACCGTGGCGCTTACCGACTGGTGCGCACCCCGCCACCGCGGCAGGATCCCCCTCGTCTTGACGCCGCACAGCGCGCGGTGGTTGACCACACGCGGGGCCCACTGCTGGTCCTCGCGGGCCCGGGCACCGGCAAGACCACCACGCTCGTCGAGTCCGTGGCGGCCCGCATCGCCCAGGGCGGGGACCCCGAGCGGATCCTCGTGCTGACGTTCAGCCGTAAAGCGGCCGTCGAACTGCGCGACCGGATGGCACTGCGCATCGGAGCCGCCCACGCTCCACGCGCGACCACCTTCCACTCCTTCTGCTACGCGCTGGTCCGCGCCCACCAGGACAGCGACCTGTTCGTGGAACCCCTGCGGCTGCTCTCCGGCCCCGAACAGGACGTGGCCGTACGCGGACTGCTCGCCGGCCAGCCCGACCTGGAGCGGCTCGGCCTCGCCCATGTGCGCTGGCCGGACGAACTGCGCGCCTGCCTGACCACCCGCGGCTTCGCCGACGAGGTCCGCGCGGTCCTCGCCCGCAGCCGCGAACTGGGCCTGGGCCCGGACGCCCTGGACGCCTTCGCCCGGCACATCGGCCGCCCCGACTGGCGTGCCGCCGCCGCCTTCCTGGCCGAGTACCTCGACGTCCTCGACATGCAGGGAGTGCTCGACTACGCGGAACTCGTGCACCGCGCGGTGCTCCTCGCGAGCCGCCCCGACACCGCCGGGCAGCTCGCGGCCCGCTACGACGCCGTCTACGTGGACGAGTACCAGGACACCGACCCGGCCCAGGTCCGACTGCTGCACGCGCTCGCCGGAGGCGGCCGGACACTTGTCGCCCTCGGCGACCCCGACCAGTCGATCTACGCGTTCCGCGGTGCGGACGTCAACGGCATCCTGGACTTCCCGCAGGCCTTCCCGCGCGCGGACGGCCGCCCCGCCCCGGTCGAGGTCCTCAGGACGTCCCGCCGCTCCGCCGCCACCCCGCTGACCGCCACCCGCCTCCTCACCCAGCGCATGTCCCTGAGCCGCCTCCCGGCCGAGAAGGTCCGCGCCCACCGCGGACTCGCCCCGCTCCGCGACGGAGGCAGCGTCGAGGTCTTCACGTACCCGACGTCCGGCACGGAGCTGGACAACATCGCCGACATCCTCCGCCGCGCCCACCTGGAGGACGGTGTCCCCTGGAGCGAGATGGCCGTCCTCGTGCGCGCGGGCGGCCGTACGATCCCGACACTCCGGCGCGCCCTCACGGCGGCCGGCGTCCCCCTGGACATCGACGGCGACGACCTGCCCCTGCGCCATGAACCGGCGGTGGCACCGCTCCTGACGGCGCTCCGTGCGGTGGCGACCGCGGAGGCGTCCGGAGCGGGCGAGGAGACGGGCACCCACACGGCGCGGGACGGCGACTCCGATGACGCTGCCTCCGACACCGCCTCCGACGGAGCTCTGTCCGAAGCCGCCGCATGGCTGGGCACCGAAACCGCCCTGACCCTCCTCACCTCCCCTCTCGCCGGCATGGACGCCGCCGATCTGCGCCGTCTCGGCCGCGCCCTCCGGGAGGAGGAGCGAACCGCCGGCAACCCCGTCCCGCCGCCCTCCGACGACCTCCTGGCCCGCGCGCTGGCCGAGCCCGAACGACTGGTCGCCCACGACCCGACCTACGCGCGGGGCGCCCAACGCCTCGGCGCGCTCCTCAGAAAGGCGCGGGAGCGCCTCGCGGGCGGCGGCACGGCCGAAGAGGCACTCTGGGCCCTCTGGAACGGCACACCCTGGCCAGGACGCCTGGAGCGGGCCGCCCGGCGCGGCGGCGCGGGCGGCCGCAACGCCGACCGCGACCTCGACGCCGTGTGCGCGCTGTTCGCGACCGCCGCGCGCGCGGAGGAACGCACCGGCGGCCGGGGCACCCTGAACTTCCTGGAGGAGATCGACGCCGAGGACATCGCCGCCGACACCCTCACCCGGCGGGCCGTGCGCCCCGACGCCGTACGCCTCATGACCGCACACCGCTCCAAGGGCCTGCAGTGGCGCCTCGTGGTCGTCGCCGGCGTCCAGGAGGGGCTGTGGCCCGACCTGCGCCGCCGCGGCTCTCTCCTGGAGGCCGACCGCATCGGCCGCGACGGCCTCGCCGAACCGCTGACCCCGGGAGCACTGCTCGCCGAGGAACGGCGGCTCTTCTACGTGGCCGCCACGCGCGCGCGAGAACGCCTGGTCGTCACCGCGGTGAAGGCTCCCGCCGACGACGGCGACCAGCCCTCCCGCTTCGTCACCGAACTCGGCGTCGAACCCAAGGACGTGACGGGCCGTCCACGCCGCCCTCTCTCCGTCGCGGCCCTCGTCGCCGAACTGCGTGCCACCACGGTCGACCCGCGCGTCTCCGCCGCCCTTAGGGAGGCCGCCGCCCGCCGCCTGGCCCGGCTCGCCGCGCTCACCGACGAGGAGAGCCGCCCGCTCGTGCCGTCCGCCCACCCCTACCGCTGGTGGGGCATGTACGAGCCGACCGAGAGCAAGGTCCCGCTGCGCGACCGCGACCAGCCCGTCGTGCTCTCCGGCAGTGCCCTCGACCAACTCGCCAACACCTGCGCCCTGCAGTGGTTCCTGGGCCGCGAGGTGAAGGCCGACGCCCCCGCGACCGCCGCCCAGGGCTTCGGCAACGTGGTGCATGTCCTCGCCGACGAGGTCGCCTCCGGACACACCCCGGCCGACCTCGACGTCCTTATGGAACGCCTCGACTCCGTGTGGAACGCGCTCGCCTTCGACGCGCCCTGGAAGTCCGAGCAGGAGAAGGGGCACGCGCGCGTGGCGCTCGAACGCTTCCTGACCTGGCACGTCGACTCCAGGCGAACCGGCCGCACCCCCGTGGCCAGCGAGCACGACTTCGACGTGACCCTCGAAGCAGGGGACTACGAAGTGCGCATCCGCGGTTCCATGGACCGCGTGGAGGCCGACGGCGAGGGCCGCGCCTACGTGGTCGACTTCAAGACCGGCAAACAGACGCCCACCGCCGCCGAGGTGGCCCGCCACCCCCAGCTCGCCGTCTACCAGCTCGCCGTCCGCGAAGGTGCCGTCGACGACGCCTTCGACGGTGTACGCCCCGAACCGGGCGGTGCCGAACTCGTCCAGCTGCGCCAGGGCGCCGCCAAGCGGGACGGCGGCGAGACGCTGCCCAAGGTGCAGGCCCAAGCGCCCCTTGAGGGAGGGGCCGGCGCGGGGGCGGAGGGGGAGTGGGTCGGCGACCTGCTGGCCACCGCCGCGGGCAAGGTACTCGACGAACGCTTCACTCCGACGACGGGCCAGCACTGCGCCCACTGCTCCTTCCGGGCATCGTGCAGCGCCCGCCCGGAGGGCCGGCAAGTGGTCGAGTGACACGCGCTGTCAGTGTCCGCCGCTAGCCTCTCTGACGTGCCAGCCACCATCAGCGACCCCGAGCAGCTCAAAGAGCTCCTCGGCATCCCGTTCACCCCGGAGCAGACGGCCTGCATCGTCGCGCCGCCCGCCCCGCAGGTGATCGTGGCCGGAGCGGGGTCCGGCAAGACGACGGTGATGGCGGCACGCGTGGTGTGGCTCGTCGGCACCGGCCAGGTCGCTCCCGAACAGGTGCTCGGCCTCACCTTCACCAACAAGGCGGCCGGTGAACTCGCCGAGCGCGTCCGCAAGGCCCTGGTCCGGGCGGGCGTCACCGACCCGGACGTCATCGACCCCGACAACCCGCCCGGCGAACCGGTCATCTCGACCTATCACGCCTTCGCGGGCCGTCTCCTGAAGGACCACGGCCTGCGCCTCGGCCTCGAACCGACGGCCCGTCTCCTCGCCGACGCCACCCGCTACCAACTCGCCGCGCGCGTGCTGCGCGAAGCCCCCGGCCCCTACCCGGCGCTCACACGCTCCTTCCCGGACCTCGTCAGCGACCTTCTGACCCTCGACGCCGAACTCGCCGAACACCTCGTCCGCCCCGAGGAACTGCGCGCGTACGACGCCGAACTGCTGCGCGCCCTGGAGGGCGCCAAACTCACCAACGCCGACCTGCGCAAGGTCCCCGAGACGGCCGCCGCCCGCCGCGAACTCGCCGAACTGGTGACCCGCTACCGGGCCGCCAAGCGCGAGCGTGACCTTCTCGACTTCGGCGACCAGATCGCCCTGTCCGCCGCGCTCGCCCGGGTCCCCGAAGTGGGCCGCCTGCTGCGCGAGGAGTTCCGGGTGGTGCTCCTCGACGAGTACCAGGACACCTCCGTGGCGCAACGCGTCCTCCTGGCAGGCCTGTTCGGTGGCGGCACCGGCCACCCGGTGACCGCGGTCGGCGACCCCTGCCAGGCGATCTACGGCTGGCGCGGCGCTTCCGTCGCCAACCTCGACGACTTCCCCGAGCACTTCGCCCACGCCGACGGCGGCTCGGCGGCCCGCCAGTCACTCAGTGAGAACCGCCGCAGCGGAGGCCGCCTCCTCGACCTCGCCAACGGCCTTGCGGAGCCCCTGCGCGCCATGCACGCGGGCGTGGAGGCACTCCGCCCCGCACCCGGCGCCGAGCGCGACGGCCAGGTGCGCTGCGCGCTGCTGCGCACCCACGCCGAGGAGATCGGCTGGCTCGCCGACTCCATCGCCCACCTCGTACGCACCGGCAAGGCACCCGGCGAGATCGCCGTCCTGTGTCGCACCGCCACCGACTTCGCCGAGATCCAGGGCGCGCTCGTCGCACGGGACATCCCCGTCGAGGTCGTCGGGCTCTCCGGGCTGCTGCACCTGCCCGAGGTCGCCGACCTGGTGTCCGTCTGCGAGGTACTCCAGGACCCGGGGGCCAATGCCTCCCTGGTGCGGCTGCTGACCGGCCCGCGCTGGCGCATCGGCCCGCGCGACCTCGCCCTCCTGGGCCGCCGGGCCCGCCTTCTCGTGTCCCACGCGCGCGTGGGCGACGCCGACGACCCGGACCGCCGGCTCGCCGAGGCGGTCGAGGGGGTCGATCCCGCCGAGGTGATATCGCTCGCGGACGCCCTCGACACCTTCCTGGAGACATCGCTGAGGGGCGAGGGCGACGACGACGGGCTGCCCTTCTCGCCGGACGCGCGCGTGCGCTTCGCCAGGCTCGCCACCGAACTGCGCGACCTGCGCCGTTCACTCGCCGACCCGCTGATGGACGTACTGCACCGCGTGCTCGCCGTCACCGGCCTGGAGGTGGAGCTGTCGGCGTCCCCGCACGCCCTGGCCGCCCGCCGCCGCGAGACCCTCTCCAACTTCCTCGACATCGCCGCCTCGTTCGCCGCCCACGAGAGCGAAGCGAGCCTGCTCGCCTTCCTCGGCTTCCTGCGCACGGCCGCGCAGTACGAGAAGGGCCTCGACAACGCCCTGCCCGGCGGCGAGAACACCGTCAAGGTCCTCACGGCCCACAAGTCCAAGGGTCTTGAGTGGGACGTCGTGGCTGTACCCGGCCTGGTCACCGGCACTTTCCCCAGCGACCGGGGCCGTGAGAGATGGACCTCACAGGCGAAGGTCCTGCCGCACGAGCTGCGCGGCGACACCGACACCCTGCCTGACATCGAGGCCTGGGACGCCCGGGGAATGAAGGCCTTCCAAGAAGCGATGAAGGACCACCAGCACACCGAGGAACTCCGCCTCGGCTACGTCACCTTCACCCGCCCCCGCTCCCTGCTGCTCGGCTCGGGCCACTGGTGGGGCCCGTCCCAGAAGAAGCCACGCGGCCCCTCGGACTTCCTGCGGGCCCTCCACGACCACTGCGCGGCCGGACACGGCGAGATCGAGGTCTGGGCCGACGAGCCGGAGGAGGCCGAGGAGAATCCCGCCCTGCACGCCACCACGGCCGACCAGCTGTGGCCCCTGCCATTGGACGACACCGCGTTCCGCCGCCGCCGGGCCGCCGCCGAGACGGTCCTCGCCCACCTGGAGACCATCGCCTCCCACGAGGACGGCCACCCCGCAGCCACGCACGACCCCGACACGTACGACGACCCGGACTGGCCCCCGCCGCCGGACGACGAGCCTCCGTATGAGGTCTACGAGGACGACGAACCCCTTGACGACGCTCCTGTGGACCACGACGACGCCTTCCCTGCGGAGGACGACGCCGACTGGGACGCCTGGACCACGGACCGTCCCGAACCGCCCGCACAGACCCCACCCCGCGCGCGGGAGCACCGCACCGCACACAGTCACGACCGCCCGGCCACCGTGCCCCACGCCCGCAGACACCCCGCCGAGGCGGATCTCACACCGGAGGAGGCCCGTTCCGTCGCCTCCTGGGACCGCGACCTCGACGCGCTCACCGGGGAACTGCTGCGCGCGCGGCAGACCGTCACCGATGTCCCCCTGCCACCGACGCTGACCGCGTCCCAGCTGATGCTCCTGGCCGCCGACCCGGACGCCCTCGCGCAGGAACTCGCCCGCCCCATGCCACGCCCACCGCAGCCCGCCGCCCGTCGGGGCACCCGCTTCCACGCCTGGGTCGAGGCCCGCTTCGAGGAACTTCGGCTCCCGATGCTGGAGCCCGACGAACTGCCCGGCGGCGACGCCGAGATCGCCGACGAACGCGACCTCGAAGCCCTCAAGGAGGCCTTCGAACACACCGTGTACGCGCACCGCACGCCCTACCGGGTCGAAGTCCCCTTCCAACTCGACATCGCAGGACGCGTCGTCCGAGGGCGGATCGACGCCGTCTACAAAGAAGGCGACGGTGAGGAGACGACGTACGAGATCCTCGACTGGAAGACCCACCGCGCCCACACCGCGGACCCCCTCCAGCTCGCCATCTACCGGCTTGCCTGGGCCGAGCAGCAGGGCGTGCCCCTGGCAGCCGTCAAAGCCGCCTTCCTGTACGTGCGCAGCGGCGAGACCGTCCGGCCGGACGGTCTCCCGGACCGGGCCGCGCTGGAGCGGCTGCTCCTGGAGGGGGCTGAGGTGTTCGAAGTACCGGACGAGGATGTCAGCGCGGGCCGATAAGCTCATGACCATGAGCCAGGCCCCGGACAACGCCGTCCGTAAGTACATCGAACAGCACCGCGCCGCCTTCCTCGACGACCTCGCCGAGTGGCTGCGCATCCCCTCCGTGTCGGCCCAGCCCGACCACGCCCCCGATGTACGCCGCAGCGCCGACTGGCTCGCCGCCAAACTCCGGGAAACCGGCTTCCCCACGGTCGAGGTCTGGGCGACACCTGGCGCCCCGGCGGTCTTCGCGGAGTGGCCCGCCGACGACCCCGCCGCTCCCACCGTCCTCGTCTACGGACATCACGACGTGCAGCCTGCGGCCCGCGAGGACGGCTGGGACACCGACCCCTTCGAACCGGTCGTCCGGGGAAACCGTCTGCACGCGCGCGGGGCCGCTGACGACAAGGGCCAGGTGTTCTTCCACACACTCGGCGTCCGCGCCCACCTCGCCACCACCGGCCGCACCGCACCCGCCGTGCACCTGAAAATGCTCGTCGAGGGCGAGGAGGAGTCCGGTTCCATCCACTTCCGGTCCCTCGTCGAGGAACACGTCGACCGGCTCGCCGCCGACGCGGTGATCGTCTCCGACACCGGCATGTGGGCCGAGGACACCCCCACGGTGTGCACCGGTATGCGCGGCCTCGCCGAGTGCGAGATCCAGTTCCACGGACCTGACCAGGACATCCACTCCGGTTCCTTCGGCGGCGCCGTGCCCAACCCGGCGACCGCCGTCGCCCGCCTCGTCGCCGCACTGCACGACGAGCACGCGCGGGTGACGATCCCCGGCTTCTACGACGGCGTCACCGCACTCACCGACCGCGAGCGCGAACTCCTCGCCGAACTCCCCTTCGACGAGCAGCAGTGGCTGCGCACCGCCAAGTCGTACGCCGCCCACGGCGAAACCGGACACACCACCCTGGAGCGCGTCTGGACGCGCCCCACAGCGGAGGTCAACGGCATCGGCGGCGGCTACCAGGGCCCCGGCAGCAAGACGATCGTCCCGGCCTCGGCCATGGTGAAACTCTCCTTCCGGCTCGTCGCCGGACAGGACCCCGACCACATCGAGAAGATCGTCCGCGACTGGACCGCAGCCCGCGTCCCCCCAGGGATCCGGTACGAGATCACCTTCGCGGCGGCCACGCGTCCCTGCCTGACCCCGCTGGACCATCCCGCCCTGCAGTCCGTCGTCCGTGCCATGGGCCGCGCCTTCGACAAGCCCGTCCGCTTCACGCGTGAGGGCGGCAGCGGCCCGGCCGCGGACCTCCAGGACGTCCTCGGTGCCCCCGTGCTCTTCCTGGGCGTCTCCGTCCCCTCCGACGGCTGGCACGCCCCCAACGAGAAGGTGGAGATCGACCTGCTCCTCAAAGGCGTCGAGACCACCGCCTACCTGTGGGGCGACCTGGCGGGGAGCTGGCGAGATGAGTCCTGACGACCGTGGGCGGTCCGGCGCGCCGGCCACCTCGGGGCACACTGGAAGTACCGCCCCGGACCCGCTCGAAGTCACCCGAAAGCCGCCGCCCCCCGCCCGTCCCCACCCACGTTCCGCTGAACCGCCCGCAGAAATATCCGTTCCACCGGGGGAGTTGGAAGCACCTGTGACCACCTGGACCGACCGCACCGCCGACCGTCCCATCTCGCTCACCGCCCCCAGCGGCATCGACCGGTCCGCGCACCACCGGCTCGACGAGGCCTGGCTCGCCGCGGCATGGAGCCACCCCACAACCCGCTGCTTCGTGGTCTCCGGCGGCCAGGTCCTCATCGACGAGACGCCCGACGGGCGTACCGAGCTCGTGATGACCCCCTCCTTCGAGGCTCCCCTCACCGAGGCGCACCGCTACTTCCTCGGCAATGACGACGAGGGCACCAGCTACTTCGCCCTCCAGAAGGATGCGCTTCCCGGCCGTATGGACCAGTCCGCGCGTCCCGCGGGCCTGCGTGAGGCAGGCCTGCTCCTCTCGCCCCGAGAAGCGGGCCTGATGGTGCACGCCGTCGCCCTGGAGAACTGGCAGCGACTGCACCGCTTCTGCTCCCGCTGCGGCGAGCGCACCGTCATCGCCGCGGCCGGCCACATCCGCCGCTGCCAGGCCTGCGGCGCCGAGCACTACCCGCGCACCGACCCTGCCGTGATCATGGCCGTGACCGACGACGAGGACCGCATCCTTCTCGGCCGCCAGGTCCACTGGCCCGAGGGCCGCTTCTCGACGCTCGCCGGTTTCGTCGAGCCGGGCGAGTCCATCGAACAGTCGGTCCGCCGTGAGGTGTTCGAGGAAGCCGGAATCCTGGTCGGCCAGGTCGAGTACGTCGCCAGCCAGCCCTGGCCGTTCCCGTCCAGCCTCATGCTCGGCTTCATGGCCCGGGCCGTGTCCACCGACATCGAGGTCGACGGCGACGAGATCCACGAGGCCCGCTGGTTCTCCCGGGAGGACCTGCGCGCAGGCTTCGAATCCGGCGAGGTCCTCCCGCCCTACGGCATCTCGATCGCGGCCCGCCTGATCGAACTCTGGTACGGCAAGCCGCTGCCGAAGCCGGGCAGCGCGCTCTGACACCCGGGGCCGGCTCCTGAGACGGTCCCGTCGGCGGGCCGGACACGCGAAGACCCCCGCACACGGCCGCCGGGCCGGTCGGGGGTCAGGGACACGCGGATCAGGCGCCGAGAGCCTGCTTCACCTGCGCCAGGCTCGGGTTCGTCATCACGACCTCCGGGCCGTCGTTGGAGGGAACCACCAGCACCGTCGGAACGGTCTGGTTGCCCCCGTTCGCCTTCTCCACGAACGCTGCGGAGTCCGGGTCGTGCTCGATGTTGATCTCGTTGTACGCGATGCCCTCGCGGTCCATCTGGCTCTTCAGCCGACGGCAGTATCCGCACCAAGTGGTGCTGTACATCGTCACAGTGCCCGGCATGTCTCTCGCTCTCCTCAGCAGTTCGGGGGACGGGTGCTCGCTCTCGGGGAACGTACGGCACCCGGCCGCCATTCCCGCGGGGGGTGTCCGAGGGGACGCCTGCCTCATTAGTACGACTGCGAGGGGGTGCCTGTGGACAACCGGCTCACCTGTCTCCGGCGACCTGGCAGCATGGCTGTGTGACAGCAGCAACGCACTCCACCCTCTTCCCGCAGGTTCCGGACTCGGCCGACGCGGTGCTCGACGGACTCGATCCCGAGCAGCGCGAAGTGGCCACCGCTCTGCACGGTCCGGTGTGCGTGCTGGCAGGCGCCGGCACGGGAAAGACACGGGCGATCACCCACCGCATCGCCTACGGCGTACGCGCGGGAATCCTCCAGCCCTCCAGCGTGCTCGCCGTCACCTTCACCAACCGCGCGGCCGGTGAGATGCGCGGGCGACTGCGCCAACTCGGCGCCGGCGGAGTCCAGGCACGCACCTTCCACTCGGCGGCGCTGCGCCAGCTCCAGTACTTCTGGCCGAAGGCCGTCGGCGGCCCCATGCCCCGCCTCGTCGACCGCAAGATCCAGCTCGTCGCCGATGCCGCCGCGGCCTGCCGCATCCGCCTCGACCGGGGCGAACTGCGGGACGCCACCGCCGAGATCGAATGGTCCAAGGTCACCCAGACCGTCCCCGCCGACTATGTGCCCGCAGTCGCAAAGTCCGGTCGCATCGCGCCCCGCGACCCCGCCGAGATCGCCCAGCTCTACGCCGCCTACGAGGACCTCAAACGGGATCGCTCCCTCATCGACTTCGAGGACGTCCTGCTGCTCACCGTCGCCGTCCTCCAGGACCGGCGCGACATCGCCGAACAGGTCCGCTCCCAGTACCAGCACTTCGTGGTCGACGAGTACCAGGACGTCAGCCCGCTCCAGCAGCGGCTGCTGGAACTGTGGCTCGGGGAGCGGGACAACCTGTGTGTGGTCGGCGACGCCAGCCAGACGATCTATTCGTTCACAGGAGCAACTCCTGACTACCTGCTGGACTTCCGCGCCCGGCATCCTGGTGCCACTGTCGTCAAGCTGGTCCGCGACTACCGCTCCACCCCGCAGGTCGTCCACCTCGCCAACGGCCTGCTCGCCCAGGCCCGGGGTCGTGCCGCGGAACACCGGCTGGAACTGATCTCCCAGCGCGGCGCCGGACCCGAACCCGGCTACACCGAGTACGCCGACGAACCCGCCGAGGCCGAGGGCGCCGCCCGCCGCATCCGGGACCTCGTCGCCTCGGGTGTGCCGGCCGGCGAGATCGCCATCCTGTTCCGGACGAACGCCCAGTCCGAGACATACGAACAGGCTCTCGCTGACGCCGGAGTCCCCTACCAGCTGCGCGGCGCCGAAAGGTTCTTCGATCGGCCCGAGGTGCGCAAGGCCATCAGTGCGCTGCGTGCCGCCGCCCGCTTCGGAGGCAATGACTCCCTCCTGGACGACGTCGTCGACCTGCCCTCCCAGGTGCGTGCTGTGCTGTCGGGAGAGGGCTGGACCAGTGCGCCGCCCGCGGGCTCCGGGGCCGTCCGGGAGCGCTGGGAGTCGCTGGCCGCGCTGGTGAACCTCGCGCAGGACGTCACAGTCGCGAAACCGGGCACCACGCTCGCCGACCTTGTCGCCGAACTCGACGAGCGGGCGAACGCTCAGCACGCCCCGACCGTGCAGGGCGTCACCCTTGCCTCCCTCCACTCGGCCAAGGGTCTGGAATGGGACGCCGTCTTCCTGGTCGGAGTCGCCGAGGGGATGATGCCGATCAGCTACGCGAAGACCGATGAACAGATCGAGGAGGAACGCCGCCTCCTGTATGTCGGAGTGACCCGCGCGCGAGAACGCCTCCACGTCTCCTGGTGCCTCTCCCGCGCGCCCGGGGGCCGGCCGAACCGCCGCCCCAGCCGCTTCCTCGACGGTCTGCGTCCCGGCTCCGGCACCTCCGCCGTCCGGGCGGGCACGGCCGGTCCTGGTGGCATTGAGCGCGGCTTCGGAGGCAGCCCCGGAGCCACCCCGCGCCGAACCCAGAGAACCCCTGCCCGCTGTCGGGTCTGCGGGCGCACACTGACCGACGCGGGCGAGATGAAGCTGATGCGCTGCGACGAGTGCCCCTCCGACATGGATGAGGGCCTCTACGAGCGCCTGCGCGAGTGGCGAGCGGTCCAGGCGGCGCGCAGTGGACAGCCGGCGTTCTGCGTCTTCACCGACCGGACCCTGATGGCGATCGCGGAGACCGTCCCGGACGAGGAAGGGCAACTGGCCCGTATCCCCGGCGTCGGAGTCCGCAAGCTCAACCGGTACGGAGCCGACGTTCTGGCCATCTGTGCAGGTCAGGTGGTTGAGGGGGAGAGCGATGGTGACTGATTCAAACTCGTCGGAAAAATAGTTTGCGCATGCCCCGGCAATCCCCATAGGTTCTTAGCCACGGGAACAGAGTCTTCTCAGAAGGTCTGGCCCTGTGCTGTACTTCATAGTCGTATATCCGTTGGACCGGTTCGCACTGGTCCCCCAAGACGCCGAGAGGAGGCGAGTCCAGTGATCAGCATCTACACCAGCTCTGTCAGCGAGGTCAAAATGACCGATCTCTCGACCGTCTCCCTGTGCATGCTCGGCGTCTCGAACCTGGGCACCGGTCTGTCCGGCATTCGTGCCGTCCGGCCGGCGTCCCCCGTGTCTCTCGCGACTCTTCCTGTCCGCGAGCGCAATGAGCGACCGAGTAAGGCACTGGAAGCAGGAGCAGTAGTGGCACAGGCCCCGGCCTATGCCTTTGCGGCCGGTGCCGGATCCCTCAAGCAGACGACGCAGCACCACACGATGTGGGCCTTCCGTGGGCCAGAACCCTGGAGTGATCCAGCCTGATTGATCAGGCCGGCGCCTTCAGGGCCGCGGAACCCCATCCGGGATCCGCGGCCCTTCTGTTTTCCCCGAACGGGGACGACGGAGTGAAGGGGCCTCGGGACAAGAGAAAACCCGCCGGTACCAGCCGCACCCGGCCCAACAGGGCCGGAACGACCAGACGAGGAAAACCACCCGTGCAACTCGAAGCGCACGCCCCGTCAGTACCGCCTTCCGAAACGATCCCCCCGCCCGGCCTCACGGAGGACTGCACCTTGATCCCGCTCACTGCGCTCACCGCGCTCGACGACGCCATCGAGAACCTCGGCGTACCCGTCCCCTGCCGTTCCTACGACCCGGAGGTCTTCTTCGCCGAGTCGCCGGCCGACGTCGAGTACGCCAAGTCCCTCTGCCGCACCTGCCCGCTGATGGAGGCCTGCCTCGCCGGCGCCAAGGAGCGGCGTGAGCCCTGGGGCGTCTGGGGTGGCGAACTGTTCGTCCAGGGTGTCGTTGTGGCCCGCAAGCGGCCCCGTGGCCGTCCGCGCAAGAACCCGGTCACAGCATGAACATCGCAGGAACGATCGATCGCCCCTTCACGCACGACCCCGAGAAGCAGGTCCCGATGACGCCGTCCACCAGCGAGCCCGTCGGCTCCGCGACCGAAGACTTCACCACCACCGGTGCGAACGACTCGCGCCAGAACAGGACCCGAGAGATGCAACTCATCCCAGAAGCCCTGGCTCGTGCGCATATGCACGACCGCCTTCAGGAGGCCGAGCGGGAACGCCGCGCGCACCGCGTGGTGACCGCCCGTCGGCTCCAGCGCCGAGCCGAGCGCGCGTCGCAGCGTGCCCGCCGTGCGCTCGCCATGGCGGTCATGCAGTAACGATCACGGCAGCTCGGCAGTAGCAGTAACAGCAGTCGCTTCCCGCGGGGGCCGGTCCGAACGGACCGGCCCCCGCGGTGCGTTGCGCCCGCCCGGCCGCCGGTCACGGCGATCGCGATGGCGACACGTGCGCCAGGGACAACCTTGGGGCGATCAGGGCCCGGCTGGACTGGGCTCGGTGGTGAAGTCGGTTCACGCCTCGGCAGCGGTGGACTCCTCCTCGGCCTCCGGCAGGAATCCCGGCAGCCACTCCTCCAGTTCCGCGCGCATGCGGACCGTCGCCCCCAGCTGGCACAGGACGCCGATGGTGCTCAAGGTCACCCGGTGTATCAGGAGGTAAGAGGGGGGCAGGTTCAGGCGCTTGCCCAGTTGATGCGCCGGGGAGCGTGGATCGGCTATACGGGCCGCCTGGTTACGCATCCAGCCGCGGGTGAAGGTGAACTCGTCCGCCTCGGCCGGTTCGATGATCGGCAAGAGGTAGTCGAGCACCGCCTCGGGGTCCAGGTCGATCGAGTCCTTGACGAAGCCTTCCGCGCAGAGAGCCTCGTAGACCGCCTCGGCCTCGCCGTCCAGGGTCAGACGAAGTGAGAGGCCGATCGTCGAAGGCAGCCCGCCCGGAAGCCGGTCGACCGTACCGAAGTCCAGCACACCCAGGCGCCAGTCGTCCTTGCCGGCCGGACCGCCGGGCAGCAGGCGGAAGTTGCCGGGGTGGGGGTCGGCGTGCAGGAGGCCGGTCCGGGCAGGACCCGAGAAGAGGAACCGGGCCAGCAGCTGGCCCGCGCGGTCGCGCTGCTCCTGCGTACCGCTGGTGATCACCTCCGACATCGGTATGCCGTCGATCCACTCCGTCACCAGAACCTGTTCGCACTGGTGGACGACGGCTGGTACCACGACGTCCGGATCGTCCGTGAACTCTGCCGCGTGGGCCTGCTGGGCCTGAGCCTCCAGGCCGTAGTCGAGTTCTTCCGAGACACGGTCCCGGAGTTCGGTGATGAGCGGCTTGATGTCCATTCCGGGGATGAGCGGCCCCAACAGGCGGGCGAAGCGGCTCAGCTGGTTCAGGTCCGAGAGCAGTGCCTCGCCGGCGCCCGGATACTGCACTTTGACCGCGACCTCGCGTCCGTCGTGCCACAGTCCCCGGTGCACCTGGCCGATCGAGGCGGCGGCGGACGGTTTGTCCTCGAACTCCAGGAACAGGTCCTGCCAGTCCGCGCCGAGCCGAGCCTCCAGCACCGAGTGCACGGTGCGGGTCGGCATCGGAGGGGCCGCTTCCTGGAGCTTCGTCAGCGCCGCGCGGTAGGGGCCCGCGACCTCCTCGGGCAGTGCCGACTCGAAGACGGACAGTGCCTGCCCGAACTTCATCGCACCGCCCTTGAGCTCACCAAGCACCTTGAACAGCTGCTCCGCCGTGCGCTGTTGCAGTTCGCGGCCGACGATGTCCGCCGACTCGCCGACGATCCGTTTGCCGAGTCCCCAGGTGGCCCGCCCGGCGATGCCGAGCGGGAGCGCGGCGAGCTTGGCGGTACGGGTGACCGCCTTCCGGGGAAGATCAGACATGAGCCCTCCAGGTTCCGGACAGCCGCGCCGTGTGTGCCTTACGGCGTAACTCCGTCGACGGCCGTTGCTCCGCCATTGTCTCGTGCGGCCCCCCGTCCTCCGGTGTGTGTTCCTCCTTACTCTTCTCCTCGGCACCGCACGGGCATGCGGGATGTGCCCAGACCGGGCGGGCGTGCCAGTCGAGCCCGGGTACCGAGACCTCCCAGCGGGCACCCGCGGTGGACGGGGTCCTCCCGTCCAGGAAGGCGAGCGCGTGAGCCGCCGTCAGCCCCGCGACCGTCGTCGCCAGAGCCAGGTCACAGGCCCTGACCTGGCGTGGCCGTGCCGAACGCCACTGCGCCACCAGACGTGGCCAGACGGGGTCCCGGTCGACGCGCCACCGTTCCAGGCAGCCGACGCAGGCCGTCTCGCCCGGCAGAACCAGGGGGCCAACGATGCCGGTTCCTTCCACGACACCCGCGTACAGATGTGGTGTGCCCGAGTTCACCAGTTCTTCGGCGGCGGCCGGGTCGGGTGCGTGCACGGCGAGATCGTCGCGTGGGGCGATGATCACCAGGGAGAGACCGGGGCCGCTCCCGTCCGGCGGCGACTGCGCCGCCGTACGCCGTGGTGGTCGGTCCGGGGCCGCCCGCCGGACAGCGCGCCGCGCGGACTCGTCCCGGCGTTCGCCGATGGAGTCGACCGGCAGGCCACCGGGTGCGACGTCCCACGGCTCGACCACGCCACCGTCGCGCACATCGACCTGACCCACCCCCGCGCCCGCCAGCAGCGAGGCGATCACTGCGCCCACCCGGCCCGCGCCCCGAACCTGTACACGCAGTGACCGGCGAGCGGCCAGCTGCGCCATCGCCTCGCCCGGCGCCCGTGCGACCAAAGAGAGGGAGGCCAGATCGGGGCCCAGCCGCTCCAGGACCTTCTTCTTCCCGCGCAGCGTTTCGACGGCCGGACCGCCGCCCGTCGCGTCGTCGAGAAGGCCTGCCTCGCTCAGCCGTTCCACCAGGCCGTCGACATGGGCGGCCGGCAGGTCCATGCGGTGCCCTTCCTCATGGAGGCGTGGGAGTCCGCGCGTGCCGTCGAGCAGGCTCAGGAAACTGCCTGTCGCCGTGTCCATCGGGCCGAGTGTCATCGCATGGGCGGGTGTCATCCCGAACTGCACGGTGTTCAGATCTCGCCAGCCGCTGCGCAGCGCGCCCTTCATCACCGGGTGAGCGACACCCGGGTGGGCCTCACCCGAGTGGGTTGTCGTCGGCGCCGCGGCCGCAGTGTCCGATGCGGGCGCGGATGTGGTGGTTGATCGCATGGCAGGCCCCCCGTAGCCAGAGAAAATCCCCGTGGTAAGTCCTTGTTTGTCGGTGGATGTCAGTGCTCGTTCCGCCGACGAGTGTCAGCATGACCGGTTTGCTCATCGGGCGTCGAAAGTTGTCCACAGGCGGTGGGTATTCGTCGTACAAATCAAACGCATGGTGGGGATCGCCGCCGAACCGTGCCGGAGTCAAGACTTCCTCCATGCACAGCGGGTAACGTCGTGCCGTGCCCGCCGACCCACTGCACCGCGCCAAAAACCCACAGCGCAGCACGACGAGCCAGCCGCCGAGCGGCTCGGGGGCGAGCGCGATCGAGGTTCGTAGGAGTGACCGGCGACGCCGGACAGTCTCCGCCTACCGCGAGGGCGATCGCACCGTCGTGCTCATCCCCGCCCGGATGTCCGAGGCCGAGGAGCAGCGCTGGGTGACCGTCATGCTCGACAAACTGGCCGCCCAGGAGAGCAAGACGAAACGGGTGCCCGGCGACAGCGAGCTCGCCGAGCACGCGGAGCGGCTGTCGGCCCAGTACTTCGGCGGCCGTGCGCGGCCCACCTCGGTGCGCTGGGTCACCAACCAGAACACCCGCTGGGGCTCGTGCACCCCGGCCGAGGGCAGCATCCGTCTCTCGCACCGGCTGCAGGGCATGCCCGAGTACGTCGTCGACTACGTCCTCCTCCATGAGCTGGCGCATCTGCTGGTGCCCGGGCACGGGCCCCGTTTCTGGCGGCTCCTGGACGCGTACCCACGGACCGAACGGGCCCGTGGCTACCTCGAAGGAGTGGTCGCCGCCGACCGGCAGCCGCAATCGCCCCCCGCGCGCGGGGACTGATCTTCGGGCGGCAGGCACGCGGCGGTCGCGCGGCGTTGTGTACCGGGTTTGTACCGGCTCTGACCACGGCCGGAATTAGCCGTTAGCCTGACCCGACGCATCAGGCATTCGGGATGGGGGACGGTCGTTACGCATGGCCAGGGAATTCCAACGCGGTCACAAGGCCAGGATCAGTGATCTCACAGCGGGCACGGATCTGTACGTAGGCGTACAGATCTCCGGACCGGGGCTCACCTTCGACATCAGCTGCTTCGGCCTCGACGCCGACGAGCGGCTCTCGGACGACCGGTACTTCATCTTCTTCAACCAGCCGAAGTCCCCCGAGGACTCCATCCAGCTCCTGGGCGCTCAGGCGGGTGACACGGAGTCCTTCCGCGTCACGCTCGACCGGATCCCGCCGCAGATCCAGAAGCTGTCGTTCACGGCCACACTCGACGGCGCCGGGCAGATGTCGCAGATCGCCCCCGGATACATCCGCGTGGTCGCCGGCGGCGAGGAAGTGGCCCGCTACTCCTTCAACGGTTCGGAGTTCTCCACCGAGCGGGCCGTGATGCTGGGCGACTTCTATCTGAAGGACGTGTGGCGGTTCGCCGCCGTCGGGCAGGGTTTCGACGGCGGCCTCGACGCGCTGCTGAAGAACTTCGGCGGGGAGGTCGCCGAGGAGGAAGAGCCCGCCGCGCAGCAGCCCCAGACCGGTGCCACTCCCGGCTTCGCGCCGCCCGCGTTCGGCGTTCCGGCCCCGGCCGCTCCGCAGCCCGCCGCTCAGGGTTTCGCGCCTCCGGCCGGATTCCCCGCGCCCGCGCCCCCCGCTCCGGCGCCCGCGCCGTCGATGCACGCGGCCCCCACCATCGTCGCGCCCCTGACACCGCCCGGCGCCGCCCAGGTACCGCCCCCGGCTCCGGCGCCCGCGCCCTACGGACAACCGGCGGCCCCGCAGGCTCCGTACGGCCAGGCACCCGGCCACCCCGGGTCGCTGCCGCCCGGATACGGCCAGCCGCAGGCGCCCCAGGCCCCGCCCGGCCCGCCCGGATACGGGCAGCCCACCACGCCCCCGGGCTACGGGCAGCAGCCCCCGTTCGGGCAGGTCCCCGGCCAGCAGGCCTCCTACGGGGTGCCCCAGGGTGCACCCCAGGGCGGCGGACAGGGGGCCGGTGTGACGGCCGCGCTCCAGCAGTTCAAGGAGACCCCGACCGGGCAGCGCTGGACACAGCAGAACAAGAAGCTGATCCGCGTCGACCTGGGCATGGGCGGTCAGCCCGTACTGGCCCGCCAGGGCAGCATGGTGCTCTACCAGGGCAAGGTCGACTTCAGCTACAAGGGCGCCGGATTCGCCGGCCGGATAGTGGGCAACGCGACCGGCCAGGAGATGCAGCTGATGCGCTGTACCGGCCAGGGCCAGGTGTTCCTCGCCGACAACGCCACGATGCTGCACCCCATCGAACTCCAGGGCGACGGCATCTGCGTGTCCGCCGAGAACGTCCTCGCGTTCGACGAGAGCCTGCAGTACGAGGTCCGTCGCGTCGAGGGACACGGCATCCCCGGCGGTGCGCTGTTCACCATGCAGTTCACGGGCACCGGGACCATCGTCGTCAAGACGCACGGCGTCCCCGTCGTCCTCCCGGTCACACCCACCACGTTCGCCGACTGCAACGCCGTGGTCGCCTGGTCGGCCGCCTCCCAGGTGGTCGTCTCCAGCCAGGTACGGATGCGTCGCAACGCCTACCCGGGCGACACCGGAGAGGGCGTCAACCTCCAGTTCCGAGGTGCGCCCGGCAACTTCATCGTCGTCCAGCCGTACGAGATCTGAGGGAGCCCGCCATGAACCAGCCGCTCGCGGGCTATGCTCCCGCACCCGTCACCGCCCGCATGGAAAACCACGGCAGCCACATGCTGAAGGTCGCCATGCAGACCGGAAACGACCTCCTCGCGCGCGTGGGGTCGATGGTCGCCTACGAAGGCTTCGTCCAGTACGAGCCCAACCCGCCGGCCGTGCGCCAGATCGCCAAGGACTGGATGACCGGTGAGGGCGCGCCCCTGATGAAGTGCTCGGGGGACGGTCTGCTCTATCTCGCGGACTACGGCGCGAACGTGATCGTGATCAACCTCAACGGCGACGGCATCTCCGTCAACGCCACCAACCTGCTCGCCTTCGACGCACACCTCACCTGGGGCGTCGAGCGGGTCAAGGGGCTGGCGAAGTTCGCCGGGCAGGGCCTGTGGAACACCAAGATCTCCGGGCAGGGCTGGGTCGCGCTGACCTCCCGGGGCAAGCCGATCGTCGTCGACTGCGGCGGAGGCGAGGACGAGACGTACGTCGACCCGGACGCGCTCGTCGCCTGGTCCCCGAACCTCAAGGTGAAGGGCAAGCGCAGCTTCAAGGCGCAGTCACTCATCGGCCGCGGCAGTGGCGAGGCCTTCCAGATGGCCTTCTCCGGCCAGGGCATCGTCGTCGTCCAGCCCAGCGAGGACAGCACCGACCGTCTCCGGTTCCGGGGCTGAGGGGAAGCCAGAACGCCATGCAGAGCCCACTTTTCGCGCACAACGACTCGCAGACCCAGGAACGCTGGAGTCTGCAGAACAAGCAGATGCTCCGGATCACTCTGGAGGGCCACGACGACATCCTCGCCCGCAAGGGCACGATGGTCGCCTACCAGGGTCTGATGGAGTTCGACGCCGAGTACCAGAGCAGCAATCAGGGCCGCTCACGCGCGCACACGGGCGAGGGCCTGGACCTGATGCGCTGCCACGGGCAGGGCACGGTCTATCTCGCCAACCTCGCCCAGCACATCCATTTCGTGGACGTGGAACAGGACGGTCTGACCGTCGACAGCAGTTACGTGCTGGCGATGGACTCCGGGCTGCACCACGAGGTCATCGCCGTGGACAGCCTCTACGGCATCTCCGGATCCGGGAAGTACCAGCTCAACATCACCGGCCGCGGCAGGGTCGCCCTGATGACCTCGGGCGCGCCGCTGATGATGCAGGTGACGCCGGACAGGTACGTCAACTGCGACGCCGACGCGATCGTCGCCTGGTCGACCGGCCTGCGGGTTCAGATGCAGGCCCAGACACACACGTCCGGAGTATGGCGGCGCCGCGGTAACACCGGCGAGGGCTGGGAGCTCAGCTTCATGGGCAGCGGCTTCGCACTGGTCCAGCCCAGCGAGCTGCTGCCGCCGCAGAACGCCCAGATCGGCCAGGGCGCCGCGGCCCAGTTCGGTATGGGACAGCACGGGGCCCGGGCGCAGAACCAGGGCAACGTCTGGAGCTAGCGGCATCGGATCGGTAAGGGGCGACCACCATGGGCGGTCGCCCCTTACCCGTTCACAGTCGGGCGCGGGTTGCTTCGAGCAGTCGTACGACTGAGTCGTCCGCTACGTCCGCCACCTCGGCGTAGGCGAACCAGCGCAGGTCGAGGGACTCGTCGCTGATCGCCTCCACGGCTCCCTGCGGGGCCACGGCGGCGTACTGCACGTCCAGGTGCCAGGCACAGGGCGTGTGATGCCGGTCCAGCCGGACCGGCGTGCTCTGCAGCAGACGCAGCGACGGGATGCCGGACTCCTCGGTGGCCTCGCGGAGCGCGGCGCCGGCGAGCGTGGTGTCGCTCTGTTCGCAGTGCCCGCCCATCTGGAGCCACATCCGCAGCTTCTTGTGGAGCGTGAGCAGGACCCGCTCACGCTCCGGGTCGATCACCAGAGCGCTGGCTGTGATGTGTCCGTCCTCGCAGGCCTTCCACATCCCGTCGGGACGGGCGTCCAGATGGTCCAGGTAGACCTGACGGAGATCCTTCTGATCCTCGTACTTCTCCAGCACCCGGACCGCGTTGTGGTGGAGGGTCACTCGGAGTCGTCGTCCTTCTTCAGGTTCGGCTTCTCGGTGGAGCCGCCCGCGGCCTCGCCGAGCATCTTGTCCAGCTCGGAGAAGTCGAGCTGCTCACGGTGCACGAAGCCGTCCGGATCGTCCAGGTCGGAGGCCGTCGGCAGCATGTCCGGGTGGGCCCACAGGCCGTCCCGGCCGTCGACACCGCGCGCGTCCGTCAGCGACGCCCACAGGCGCGAGGCGTCGCGCAGCCGGCGCGGGCGCAGCTCCAGGCCGATCAGGGTGGCGAACGTCTGCTCGGCCGGGCCGCCCGACGCACGGCGGCGGCGCAGCGTCTCACGCAGCGCGTCCGCGGACGTCAGCCGGGGCTTCGCCGCCGCGTGCACCACCGCGTCCACCCAGCCCTCCACCAGGGCCAGCGCCGTTTCCAGACGGGCGAGGGCGACCTTCTGCTCCGGGGTGTCCTCCGGCTGGAACATGCCCTGCTGAAGCGCGTCCTGCAACTGCTCCGGGTTCTGCGGGTCGAACTGGCCGACCACGTCCTCCAGCTTGGCCGTGTCGACCTTGATCCCGCGCGCGTAGCCGTCGACCGCACCGAACAGATGCGAGCGCAGCCACGGCACGTGGGCGAACAGGCGCTGGTGGGCGGCCTCGCGCAGGGCGAGATACAGCCGCACCTCCTCCTGCGGGACACCCAGGTCCTTGCCGAACGCCTCGATGTTCGCCGGCAGCAGCGCGGCCCGGCCCGCCGGGCCCAGCGGAAGACCGATGTCCGTCGAGCCGACGACCTCGCCCGCGAGCACCCCGACGGCCTGTCCGATCTGCGTACCGAACATGGCGCCGCCCATGGAGCGCATCATGCCGATCAGCGGGCCCGCCATGGCCTGCATCTCCTCGGGCAGGACATCGCCCATGGCCGCGCCGACGCGCTCGGCGACCGGGTCGACCAGTTCCTTCCAGGCGGGCAGGGTCGCCTCGACCCACTCCGCGCGGCTCCACGCCACCGCGGAGCCGGCGCCGGACGGCAGCGATGTCGCGTCGTCCAGCCACAGGTCCGCCAGCCGGACGGCCTCCTCCACCGCGGTGCGCTCGGAGGGACCGATGCTGGAGTCCTTGACGCCGTCGGACGTCCCCTGGGAGACCGTCTGGCGGGCGATCTGCTTGGCCATGTCCCAGTTCACCGGACCGCCCTCGTACGAGAGCATCTGGCCGAGCTGCTGGAACGCGGCGCCCAGGTCGTTGGGGTTCATGGAACCGAACATGGCTGCGAGTGGATTGTCGCCTCCGGGACCACCGAAGCCGGGGAGTCCGAAACCGAACGGTCCCTGACCACCACCGCCCTGCTGGTCCTCCTGCTTGCCCTCGTCGCCGTTCTCCGGCTCCTCCGGCGGAAGGCCGAATCCGAATGGGGTGTCACTCACGGGATTCCTCGGCTGGTAAGGCCGTCGGCTCTTCGACGGCGGCTGCCCGACAACACCACCCAGCCTAGACACCACAGCCGGTTGGGGGCTCGATGCTTCGCTGACTCCTGGCCTGCGGCAGGATGGATGTCACCTGGTACGTACGCGTCACGCGCGTCCTTACTGAAGACAACCGCTGGAGACGCCGGTGAGTTCCCCAGATCCGCAGGTTCGCGCAGCGCGAAACCACTCAACCAACCCGGCCCTACGCGGGCCCGTCGTCGCGGTCACCGGTGCCGCGACGGGCATCGGAGCGCTGCTCACCGAGCGGCTCGCCGCGTCCGAGGAGATCAAGCAGGTCGTCGCCATCGACGAGCGCCGCGGCGAGTGCGCGGCGGCGCAGTGGCACATCCTCGACGTGCGGGATCCGGCCATCGCGGAGAAGCTGCGGGGCGCCGACGTCGTGGTGCATCTGGCCCTCGACCTGAACCTGGAGACGGACGGCGCGGCCCGCACGGCGTACAACGTACGGGGGACACAGACCGTGCTCACCGCTGCCGCCGCGGCCGGGGTGCACCGCGTCGTGCTCTGTACGTCCGCGATGGTCTACGGGGCGCTGCCGGACAACGAACTGCCCCTGGCGGAGGACGCCGAGCTGCGCGCGACCGCCGAGGCGACCGGAGTCGGGGACCTGCTGGAGATCGAGCGGCTCGCCCGGCGCGCGCCGCGGGCGCATCCCGGGCTCAATGTGACGGTGGTGCGGCCCGCGGTGTTGATCGGGGGCACGGACACCGCTCTGACCAGGTACTTCGAGTCACCCCGGCTGCTTGTCGTGGCCGGGTCGCGGCCCGCCTGGCAGTTCTGTCACGTCGAGGATCTGTGCAGCGCCCTGGAGTACGCGGTGCTGGAGAAGGTCGACGGGGAGCTGGCCGTCGGCTGCGACGGATGGCTGGAGCAGGAGGAGGTCGAGGAGCTCAGCGGGATCCGCCGTATGGAGCTGCCGTCCGCTGTCGCTCTGGGCGCGGCGGCCAGGCTGCACAGGATCGGGCTGACTCCCTCTCCGGCCGGGGACCTGGCGTACACGATGTATCCCTGGGTGGTGAGCGGGAGCCGGCTGCACGATGCCGGATGGCGGCCTCAGTGGAGCAACGAGGAGGTGCTCGCGGAGCTGCTGGAAGAGGTCGCCGGGCGGCACACGGTGGTGGGTCGGCGGCTCGGGCGCAAGGACGCGACCGCGGCGGGGGCCGCGGGGGCGACGGTGGCGCTGTTGGGTACGGCCGCGTTGGTGCGACGGGCTCGGAAGGCTCGGCGGCGGATCTGACGGGCGGGGGTGGGGTGCGGCTGTTGCGCCTCCGCCGCCCTACGGGTCGGCGGTGTCGGCCGTGGCACGATGGGGATATGGCATCCCTCAGTGATCATCCCGGTGAGCAGACGGCTCCGGAGCCCATCAAGCTGGTTGCCGTCCGGGAGACACCCCTCTCCCTGGACGAGGTTTTCCGGGCTGTCGGGGACGACTCCGCCGGGGGGACCGCCCTGTTCGTGGGGACCGTGCGGAACCACGACGGGGGCGCCGACGTCGATGCGCTCGGCTATTCGTGTCACCCCAGCGCCGAGGCCGAGATGCGGCGTGTCGCCGAGAAGGTCGTCGCCGAGTTTCCGGTGCGGGCGCTCGCCGCTGTGCATCGGATCGGGGACCTTGCTGTGGGGGACCTCGCCGTCGTGGTCGCCGTGTCCTGCCCGCACCGGGGGGAGGCCTTCGCGGCCTGTCGGAAGTTGATCGACGACCTCAAGCACGAGGTGCCCATCTGGAAGCACCAGACGTTCTCCGACGGGACCGAGGAGTGGGTGGGCGCCTGCTGAGCCGCACGGGCGACCCTCTGTGCGAGGCGTCTCCGGTTGCGTAACCGCCCCCCGGGCGTGAGCGTTAACACGGCGGAGGTTAATCTGCTGATCAGTCAGTTGCGGTCGCTCTTTGGGGTTGGGAGGTCGGCATGGCGGCACTCGCCTGGTTGCTGATTCCGCTGGTGGCTGCGATCGGCGCCGGTTTGTGGGGCAGTTGGGCCAACCGGACGCGCAGAACGCGCGGTGACGGGCCCGAGCTCGACGGCTACGAGCGGTTCCGCGAGGCCATGGAGAAGTCCCGTACCTGAGACGCAGTACTGGCGGCCCTGACGGTGTGCCGACAGGACCGTCCCGTACTGTCGTGCCATGCCACGCCGCACCGCGACGATGCTCGCCTCCACCCTGATGTTGATCGCGCTCCTGTGCGCCGGAGTGTTCATCAATGTGCCGTATTCGGAGCTGTCGCCGGGGCCGACCGTGAACACTCTCGGGGACCACGGCGGCGAGCCGGTGCTGCAGATCTCGGGGCACAAGACCTACGCGACCTCCGGTCACCTGAACATGACCACCGTTCGGGTCACCAGTGCCGACTACAAGATGAACCTTGTCGAGGCGGTGTACGGGTGGCTCTCGCACGACAACAAGGTCGTGCCGCACGACACGCTCTACCCGGACGGAAAGACCGAGGAGCAGTCGACCCAGGAGAACGCCGAGGAGTTCAGCCAGTCCCAGGAGAGCGCCAAGGTCGCGGCGCTGGACAAGCTCGGCGTTCCGGTGCAGTCCTGGGTGATCGTCGCCACCGTCGTGAAGGGGTCCCCCTCAGAGGGCGTGCTGCACGCCGGTGATGTCATCAAGGCCGTCGACGGTACGCCGGTCAAGGTGACCACCGACGTCGCCAAGCTGGTGACCAAGCACAAGGCGGGCGAGAAGGTCGTCTTCACCATCGTGCCCGCCGCGGAGCAGGCCGCCGCCGAGAAGGCGAACCGGGCGGCCACCAAGTCGCGGGACATCACCATCACGACCACCAAGTCGAACGACGAGGACGCCCAGCGAGCCATCGTTGGGATCTCCGCCGGGACCGACCACACCTTCCCGTTCACCATCGACATCAAGCTCGCCGATGTCGGAGGGCCCAGCGCGGGGCTCATGTTCGCCCTCGGCATCTACGACAAGCTGACGCCCGGAAGCCTCACCGGCGGCAAGTTCGTGGCCGGCACCGGCACCATCGACGACGACGGCGTGGTCGGCCCCATCGGCGGGATCGAGATGAAGACCGTCGGTGCCCGGGACAAGGGGGCTCAGTACTTCCTGACGCCGGCCGACAACTGCGCGGCCGCCGCCTCGGACACCCCGGACGGGCTGACACTCGTCAAGGTGAGCACCATTGGCGACGCGTTGAGCGCGCTCAAGGACATCCGCTCCGGCGACACCGCTGATCTGCCGAAGTGCAGCACCAAGTAGGCTGCAGCGAGTGAGCGGGGAGGGGGTGCGCGGTCCACGGACCGCGCACCCCCTCCCTTGTTCCTAAAGTGCTCCGCTAGTCCGCGAACGTCGCCGACAATGCCTCCGCCAGGCCCGGTACCAGGCCCGAGCCCGTGAGCACCTCCGTCGCCGCGTCCTTCTCGCGCAGGCGCACCGCCGAGTCACGTGTGCCGTCACGCAGGACCGCGACAGTCATCCGGACCTCCTGACGGTCTGGGTGCGCGGCGACCCAGGCCGCCAGCTTCTTGTCGCTCAGCCCCTGCGGGACCGCCGCTTCCGCGGACGGCGGGAGCATCAGGCGCTCGACGGTGAGGGCGCAGCCCATCACGGAGTCCGGCCAGGCGATGGTGGCGAGGAACTCGTCCAGCGGCTTTCCCGCCGGGATCTCGTCCTGTTCGATCGGGGTGAGACCGGTGGACGCCTGCTCGTCCGCCAGGCCGAGCTGGGCCGCGAGAGCGGGTTCCTGGACCCGCAGCCGGGCGGTGTCTACGAGGGCGAAGAGACGAGCCGGCTGGTCCCAGCCGAGGCCGGAGGCGTACTCGTCGATCTCGAGTACGGCCCGGGTGAGCGGGTTCGCCGCCATGGGAGTGTTGGACATGGTCACAATCCTGCCTCGTTCATGGCCCGAAACGGGAACCGAGTAAAGCGTGAGTAAGTTGCATAGGTGAGGCCCCTACGATCACGGGCCTGACGGATGGTCCACGAACACGGGGGCCTGACGGACCGACAGCGACTTTTGAGGTGCCAACCTTGGCTTTCCAGATGCCGGACCGCGGCGGAGGCCCGCAGGGGCCACGGATCAGAGTGGGCCGCCCGTCCCGGCGCGTCCGGACCCTGCTCATGACACTGGGCGTCCTTGCCGTACTCGGCATGGCGTTCATCATGTTCGCGGGCTTCTGGACGGAGTGGCTCTGGTACCGCTCGGTCGACTACTCATCTGTCTTCACGACCACGCTGTGGACCAAGATCGGTCTCTTCCTCGTTTTCGGTCTGCTTATGGCGACAGCGGTAGGGGTGAACATCTGGCTGGCGCACCGGCTGCGCCCGCCGCTGAGCGCCATGTCGATGGAGCAGCAGAGCCTCGACCGTTACCGCATGGGCATCGCCCCGTACAAGAAGTGGCTGCTGCTCGGTATCACCGCCCTGGTCGGTCTCATCGCGGGCGCGTCGGCGTCCGGGCAGTGGCGGACCTGGCTGATGTGGGTCAATGGAGTGTCCTTCGGACAGAAGGACCCCCAGTTCGGTCTGGACGTGTCCTTCTACGCCTTCGACCTGCCCTGGTACCGCTTCCTGATGGGCTTCGGCTTCGCTGCCACGATCCTGTCCCTGATCGCCGCCGCCCTCACCCACTACCTGTACGGCGGGCTGCGCGTCACCAGCCCGGGTGCCCGTGCCACGGCCGCGGCGACCGGACATCTGTCCGTGCTGCTGGGTATCTTCGTCGCCCTCAAGGCGGTCGCGTACTGGCTCGACCGGTACGGGCTCGCGGTGAAGTCGAGTGACTTCAAGGCGACCGGCAACTGGACGGGTCTGCGGTACGTCGACGCCAACGCCTACCTGCCGGCCAAGACCATCCTGTTCTGCATCGCCATCATCTGTTCGCTGCTGTTCTTCGCGACCCTGTGGCGGCGCACCTGGCAGCTGCCCGTCATCGGCTTCGGACTGATGGTCCTCTCGGCCATCCTCATCGGCGGGCTGTACCCGGCGATCGTGCAGAAGTTCCAGGTCCAGCCGAACGAGCAGGCGAAGGAAGCCCCGTACGTCGAGAAGAACCTGAAGGCGACGCGCGAGGCGTACGGCATCGACGGCGCCAAGGTCAGCGAGTACGCCGGCCGCAGCGACACCGAGGACAAGACCAAGCTGCGGGACGACGTGGACGCCACGGCGAGCATCCGCATCATGGACCCCAACATCGTGTCGCCGACGTTCCAGCAGCTCCAGCAGATGCGTAATTACTACGCGTTCCCGACCAACCTGGATGTCGACCGGTACAGCAAGGACGGCAAGAACGGCGGGGATCAAGACACCGTCATCGGTCTGCGTGAGCTGAACCTCAACGGCATTCCGAAGAACAACTGGATCAACGACCACTTCCGTTACACGCACGGATTCGGTGTGGTCGCGGCCAAGGGCACCACGGCGGACGCCGAGGGGCGCCCGGTCTTCACCGAGTCCGACCTGCCGTCCACGGGTGACCTCGGGACGTACCAGCAGCGGATCTACTACGGCGAGAAGACCAGCCAGTACTCGATCGTCGGCGGTCCCCAGAAGGAGATCGACTACTCCGACGACGCCGGTGAGAAGACCACGAGCTACAAGGCGAAGAGCGGTGTCAGCCTCTCCAGCCCGATAAACCGCGCAGCGTACGCCGTCGCGTTCAGCGAGCCGCAGATCCTCTACTCCGGTGCCATCGGCGAGGGTTCGCGGATCCTGTACAACCGCACGCCCAAGGAGCGGGTCGAGGCGGTCGCGCCCTGGCTGACCATCGACGGCGACGCCTACCCGGCCGTCGTCGACGGTGAGATCCAGTGGATCGTCGACGCGTACACGACGACGAACGGCTATCCGTACGCCTCCCGCACCACCCTCGGGGACACGACGGCCGACTCGCTCACCGCCAACAACAACCAGCGTGCGGTGGTGGCCCAGCAGAACCAGGTCAACTACATCCGCAACTCGGTGAAGGCGACCGTCGACGCGTACACCGGCGAGGTCAAGCTCTACCAGTGGGACACCAAGGACCCGGTCCTGAAGACCTGGATGAAGGCCTTCCCGAACACGGTCGAGCCGAAGAGCGACATCTCGGCCTCGCTGATGGCCCATCTCCGGTACCCGCAGGACCTGTTCAAGGTCCAGCGCGAGCTGCTGACCCGCTACCACGTGGCGTCCGCGTCGACGTTCCTCAGCGGCTCTGAGGTGTGGCAGGTGCCCGACGACCCGAGCAACAAGTCGGGCGACGCGGTGCCGCCGTACTACCTCAGCATGAAGATGCCCGACCAGTCGGCGCAGGCGTTCTCCCTGACGACGACGTTCACGCCGAACGGCCGGGACAACCTGAGCGCCTTCATGTCGGTCAACGCGGAGGCGGGGACAAGCGATTACGGCACCATCAGAATCCTGAAGCTGCCGACGAGCAGAACCGTCGACGGACCCAAACAGGTCCAGAGCCAGTTCAACTCCGAACAGGACATTGCCGAGTCCATCAGGCTGCTGAGAGGCGGGGACTCGGAGATCGAGTACGGCAACCTGCTGACAGTGCCGCTCGACGGCGGTCTGCTCTACGTGGAACCCGTCTACGTACGAGGCAGCGGACTCAAGTACCCGCTGTTGCGCAAGGTGTTGGTGACCTACGGCGGCCAGACCGCCTTCGAGGACACCCTCGACGCCGCGCTCAACAAGGTCTTCGGGGCGCAGGGCACGACCACCGAGCCGCCGGACGAGGGCGGTGGTACGACGACACCGCCGCCGGCGTCCGAGAACCCGACGGTCCAAGAGGCGCTCACCGACGCCCAGAAGGCCTTCGCCGACGGCCAGACCGCCCTCCAGAAGGGCGACTGGGAGGCGTACGGCAAGGCACAGGCAGCCCTTGAGGCCGCCCTCAAGCGGGCCGAGGAGGCGCAGTCCGCCGCAGGCAAGGGCGACAAGGCCGGCAAGGGTGACAAGGCGAGCCCCAGTCCCAGTGGCAGTCCGAGCGCCGGCCCAAGTAGCAGTCCCAGCAGCAGTTCGAGCAGCGGTTAGTGCTGGTCGGACCTGCTGAGGTCGCGGCCTCAGCTCCTCCCGCGCCGTGGTACGGTTGGAACACAACGGCGCGGGGTGGAGCAGCTCGGTAGCTCGCTGGGCTCATAACCCAGAGGTCGCAGGTTCAAATCCTGTCCCCGCTACTGATTGCGAAGGCCCGGATCCTCCAAGGATCCGGGCCTTCGTGGTGTGCGAACGCATGTGCCGACCAGGTTAAGGTCGCGCCTTCCAGGGGCACTTGAGGGGAACTGTGTTTGACTTGTCTCTCTGTGGGCATGTCGACAAAACGCTGAATTGACCTCACTGGCTGCGGTATACCAGGTGTACCCAGGTTGCAGGTGGTGCGACGATGGACGTTATGGGGGACAAGGCAACTCTGTTGGAGACAGGGCGATTTGTGCAGCCTTCCGACCGGGACGAAACCGGCGAGGCGGTGGAAGAGGCACGCCAACGGCTCGCCGCCGAGGCCGGCGACGTCGAGGCGATGAGTGTCCTCGGAGCCATGCTGCTGCGTCGCGGTGATCTCGACGGAGCCGAGCCGCAGCTGCGTGCCGCCACCGCCGCCGGTGACCGTGCCGCGGCCAACAACCTCGGCGTCCTCCTCCACCAGCGCGGGTACGCGGACGACGCCGCCGGCTGGTGGCGGATCGCCGCCGTCGCGGGATCGGCTCCCGCCGCCCATGCGCTCGGCCGCCACCACCGTGAGCGGGGCGACGAGCCGGCCGCCGAGTACTGGCTGCGCCAGTCCGCCGAGCAGGGGCACGTGCTGGGCGCTTACGCCCTCGCCGATCTGCTGGAGCACCGCGGGGACGCGGCAACCGAGCAGTGGATGCGCGTCGCCGCCGAACGGGGACACCGGGAGGCCGCGTACCGGATCGCCCGCGCGCTCGACCGCAAGGCCGCGGCCGACGCCGGTGTCGGTGTCGAGGAGGGTGCGGGCGACGGTGGTGCCGGGGAGGCCGAGCAGTGGTACCGGCAGGCTGCCGCCCGTGGGCATCAGCGGGCGGCGCTGCACCTCGGGGCCATTCTGGAGAAGCGCGGCGAGCTCAAGGAGGCCGGACGCTGGTATCTGACGTCCGCCAAGGACGGCGAGGCCCGGGCCGCGTGCGCGCTCGGATTCCTGCTGCGCGACGCGGGCGACTCCGAGAGCGCCGCCGTATGGTGGCTGCGGGCTGCCCAGGACGGGGACGGCAACGCCGCCAACGCGCTGGGCGCGCTGCATGCCGAGCGGGGCGAGACCCAGACCGCCGAGCGCTGGTACCGGGCGGCGATGGACGCCGGGGACGTGAACGGCGCGTACAACCTCGGGCTGCTCTGCGCTGAGCAGTCGCGTACCGCGCAGGCCGAACAGTGGTACCGGCGGGCCGCGTACGCGGGGCACCGCGAGGCCGCGAACGCGCTCGCCATCCTGCTGCTGCAGGGTAGGGACGCGGCGGGGGCTGAGCCGTGGTTCTCCAAGGCGGCCGAGGCGGGAAGTGTGGACGCTGCTTTCAACCTGGGGATCCTGCACGCCGGACGGGGTGAGGAGGCGGCCGCCCTGCGCTGGTACGAGCGGGCCGCCGGCGCCGGGCACACCGAGGCGGCGCTGCAGGTCGGCATCGCCCGGCTCCGTGAGGGGGACGAGCGGGAGGCCGAGCGGTATCTGCGGTGTGCGGCGGGCGGGGGGAGCCCCGAGGCCGCGTACCGGCTGGCCTCCGTGCTCGATGCCCGGCGTCCGCAGGCGCCCGCGCATGAGCTGGGCGAGATCGCGCACGAGAAGACCGAGTGCGAGGAGTGGTACGAGCGGGCGGCTTCCCAGGGGCATCGGCGGGCGCAGGTGCGGGTGGGGATGCTGGCGTCGGCTCGCGGGGACGTGGTGGAGGCGGCTCGGTGGTATCGGGCCGCGGCTGAGGCCGGGTCTCGTAACGGGGCGTTCAATCTGGGGCTGTTGCTGGCTCGGGAGGGGAGTGAGCCGGAGGCAGCGGTGTGGTGGGCTCGGGCGGCTGAGGCGGGGCATGGGCGGGCTGCGTTGCGGCTGGCGCTGGTGTATGCGCGGCGGGGGGAGTTGGCGGAGGGGCAGCGGTGGGCTGATCTGGCGGTTTCGCTGGGGCCGGGGGAGGTCGCTGAGCGGGCGGCTCGGTTGCGGGATGCGTTGCGGGAGGAGCTTTCCGCTTGAGGGTGCGGTGGGTGGGGTGTGGTTGTTTCGCCCCCGCCGCCCCTACCCGTCCCATCCCGTTCCTGGGGGCTGCGCCCCCAGACCCCCGCTGCCGGCCCTGAAGGGGCCTTGTCCTCAAGCGCCGGACGGGCTGGAAATGTGGGCCTGCGCTGGGGGTGGGAGTTAAGTGATTTGCCTTCGTGGGGTGGGCTGACGTAACGTTGGGTTTACCGACGCGGGGTGGAGCAGCTCGGTAGCTCGCTGGGCTCATAACCCAGAGGTCGCAGGTTCAAATCCTGTCCCCGCTACTTGAGGCCTAGGGCCGGAGTCCGATACAGGACTTCGGCCCTAGGTGTTTTTCCGGGTCAGGCGGTCGCGTGCTGTCGGGTCGCGCGGCGTACCGGGGCCCAGCAGCGGATGATGTCGCGGACCGAGACGATGCCCACGGGCTCGCCGCCGTCCAGGACGATGAGGTGGCGGAAGCCGCCGTGGGCCATCGCGTGCGCGGCGTCCTCCAGGGTCCAGGAGGGGGCGGCGAAGACCACGTCGTTGGTGGTGTGGGCGTGGGTGCGTTCCGTGTCGGGGCTCTGGCCGAGGCCCACGGAGTTGAGGATGTCGCGTTCGGTCAGGATGCCGATTCCGCCGGCGTCCGGGTCGAGGACCACCGCCGCGCCGACCCGCCGTGCGGCCATCAGTGTGGCGGCCTGGCGGAGTGTGTGATCGGGGCCGATGGTGAGGACCACGGAACTCATGGCGTCGCGTACGAGCATGGGGTGGAGCCACCTCCTAGAGAGTTCCCGCCCCTGTTTCGCTGCCTTGTTCAGTGTTTCACAAGTTCACAAGTGGGGGGAGCTTCAGGGTGGCAGGTAAAGCGACGGTCAACAAGGGGGCGTGTGCGGCTGTTACAGGGCGTGCGGAGGGCCGGGGATCGGATCAGTAGCGCTGGTTCAGGTAACCCAGCATCTCGTCGTGAAGGTGGCCGTTGGATGCCGCCGCGTCTCCGCTGTGCGGGCCCGGGCGGCCGTCGAGGCCGGTGAACGTGCCGCCGGCCTCCGTGACGATGATCGCGTTGGCCGCCATGTCCCACAGGGACAGCTCCGGCTCGGCGCAGATGTCGATCGAGCCCTCGGCGACCATCATGTACGGCCAGAAGTCGCCGTACGCGCGCGTGCGCCACACCTCGCGGGTCAGGTCGAGGAAGCCGCCCAGCACACCGCGGTCCTCCCAGCCGGTGAGCGAGGAGTACGCGAACGACGCGTCCGTCATCTTCGAGACGTTCGAGACGCGCAGTCGGGACGACGAGGAGAGACTGCGGCCGGTGAAGGCGCCGTGGCCCTTCGCCGCCCACCAGCGGCGGCCCAGAGCGGGGGCGGAGACCAGACCGACCACCGGCTGGAAGCCGCCCTCACCCGCCTCCATCAGGGAGATCAGCGTGGCCCAGACGGGCACCCCGCGAACGTAGTTCTTGGTGCCGTCGATCGGGTCGATCACCCAGCGGCGGGGGCCGGTGCCCTCGACGCCGTACTCCTCGCCGAGGATCGCGTCGCGCGGGCGGGCGCGCTGCAACTGGCCCCGGATCAGCTCCTCGGCCGACTTGTCCGCCTCGCTGACCGGTGTCATGTCCGGCTTCGTCTCGACCTTGAGGTCGAGTGCCTTGAACCGGCCCATCGTCGTGGCGTCGGCGGCGTCCGCGAGGACGTGGGCAAGGCGCAGGTCATCGAGATAGTCGGGCATAGGCGAACCGTATCTTTCGAGGCTGTCGCAGGGCTACAGGGGGCGGTGGGTGCGATGGCCCGCGGTTGACCGGTGCCGCCGGTGCCGCCGGCGGCTCGGGCGTGCGAATGTCGATACGCGCCCCCCGGTGCCGTCGCGAACCCTTGACAGTGACTCCGTGCGCGTCAAACCTGGGCCCAGAGCCGCTCGGCCCTGGGAGGCGGATCATGCCTGCAGCGCGGGATTCCTTGCTGGACGCCGCATACACGGCGCTCGCGCGTCGTCCGTGGTCAGCGGTGCGCATGGTCGACGTCGCGGCGGCGGCCGGAGTGTCCCGGCAGACGCTGTACAACGAGTTCGGCAGCAAGGACGGGCTCGCCCGGGCCCTGGTCCGCAGGGAGGCCGACGCCTACCTCGCGGGTGTCGAGCGGGCGCTGACCGGACCCGCCGACCCGGGTTCCGGAGCGCGGGAACGGCTCACCGCGGCCGCCGAGTGGACCGCGTCGGCCGCCCGCGACAGCGTCCTGGTGCGGGCCCTGCTGACCGGCTGCTGGAGCGAACGGCTGCCCTCGCCGACGCTGTCCGCCGTGCCGTCCGCCGCCACGGTGCCCGCGCAGCGGCGGGCCGACGGGCCGCTGCCCTCGCCCGGTGAGTTCGTGGCGCTCGTCCGGGACCGTGCCGTGACCGTGCTGTCCGGCACCGGCGCGGCCAAGTCGGACGTCGCCGAGATGTCCCGTACCTGCGAACTGGCGGTCAGGCTCGCCCTGTCCTGCGTCGCCGCGCCCCCGGGGGAGGGCGGTCTCGCCGACCTCGTACGGAGTGTGTTACGGCCCTCGGACGCCGCTGTGTGGAACTGAGGGGGCGGGTGCGGCCGGTGCCGTCAGTGGGACGAGCCCGACAACTGCAGGCCGATCACGCCGATGATCACCAGGCTGATCGAGACGATTTTCAGGACGGACACCAGGTCGTCGAGGAAGACCATCCCGTAGATCGTGGTGCCCGCCGCGCCGATGCCGGTCCACACCGCGTACGCCGGGCCCACGTCGAGCTTCTTCAGGGAGAGCGTCAGCAGGCCGAAGCTGCCGAGGGCGAAGACGCAGAACGCGACCGTCGGCCACAGGCGGGTGAAGCCGTGGGACAGCTTCAGACAGACGGCGAAGCCGGTTTCGAGGAGTCCCGCCACAACGACCAGCAGCCACGCCATGTCTTGTCCTCCCGTGTACCACGTCGACCGCTTCGTCACGCTCGGATCCGGCTCGGTGCGATTATGCACTTACCGGCTCCCATGGCGGCCAAACAACGCGGAGGTCAGTCGCCCTCTGTTCGCTCCCTTGTCGACAGCAGTCGCCGCAGGGAGTAGAGCCGCGCCGGGTCGGCGTGCCCCTTCTCCACCCACTCGTCCAGCGCGCAGTCGGGCTCGTCGTGACTGCACGCGCGCGGGCAGCCCTCCGTGCCCGGTTCCAGGTCGGGGAAGGCGTGGATCACGAGGGACGGGTCGACATGGTGCAGCCCGAACGAACGTACGCCCGGGGTGTCGACCACCCAGCCCGCGTTGCCCGAGAGGGGGAGGGCCAGGGCGGAGGTGGTGGTGTGGCGGCCCCGGCCCGTCACCGCGTTGACGTGTCCGACCGAGCGCCGTTGGTCGTGCGGCACCAGGGCGTTGACCAGGGTCGTCTTGCCGACGCCCGAGTGGCCGACGAACGCCGTGATCTTGCCGTCCAGTTGCTCGCGTACGCGGGCCACGGCGGCCCCGCTCTCCAGTTCGGGGCGGCTCGTGACGACGTACGGGATGTCCAGGGCGCCGTACAGCTCCAGGAGCTTGTCGGGCGGGGACAGGTCCGACTTGGTCAGGACCAGGAGCGGGGTCAGGCCGCCGGCGTACGCCGCCACCAGGCAGCGGTCGATCAGCCGGGGGCGGGGTTCCGGGTCGGCCAGCGCCGTGACGATGGCCAGTTGGTCGGCGTTGGCCACGACCACCCGCTCGTAGGGGTCGTCGTCGTCCGCCGTGCGGCGCAGGAGCGAGGTGCGCTCCCCGATGCGGACGATACGGGCGAGGGTGTCCTTCTTGCCGGAGAGGTCGCCGATGACGGCCACATGGTCGCCGACGACCGCGGCCTTGCGGCCCAGTTCGCGGGCCTTCATCGCCATGACGATCCGGTCGTCGACCAGGACGGTCAGCCGGCCCCGGTCGACGGTGAGGACCATGCCGTCGGACGCGTCCTCGTGCTTCGGGCGGATGTTCGTGCGAGGCCGGTTGCCCTTGCGGTTCGGGCGCTGGCGGATGTCGTCCTCGTCGGTGTTCTTGCCGTAGCGGCGCATGATTCCGGTCCGCCCGTCAGTTCCCGAGCATTCCGGCCCACAGATCGGGGAAGTCCGGGAGGGTCTTCGCCGTCGTCGCCACGTTCTCGATCCGTACGTCCTTCACCGCCAGTCCGATGATCGCGCCGGCCGTCGCCATTCGGTGGTCCTCGTACGTGTGGAAGGTGCCGCCGTGCAGGGTGCGCGGGCGGATGTGCAGGCCGTCGGCCGTCTCGGTCACGTCGCCGCCGAGTTCGTTGATCTCCTTGGTCAGGGCCGCCAGGCGGTCCGTCTCGTGGAGGCGCAGATGGGCCACTCCGGTGAGGGTGGACGGGGAGTCCGCGAGGGCTGCGACCGCCGCGATGCCCGGGGTCAGCTCACCGACCTCGCTCAGGTCCACGTCGATGCCGTGGATCGACCCGGAGCCCGTGAACTCCAGCCCGTACTCGGTGAGTTCGCAGGAACCGCCCATCTCCGTGAAGATCTCGCGGAGCCGGTCGCCGGGCTGGGTGGTGCGGGCCGGCCAGTCCGGGATCGTCACCCTGCCGCCGGTCACCAGAGCCGCCGCCAGGAACGGCTGGGCGTTGGAGAGGTCCGGCTCGATGGTGAGGTCCCGGCCGAGCAGGGCGCCCGGCGTGACCCGCCAGACGTTCGGCTCGCCGCCCGACTCGGGGGTGTCCACCTGGGCGCCGACCGCGCGGAGCATGTCGACCGTCATCCGGATGTGCGGGAGCGAGGGCAGGGTCGCGCCGGTGTGGCGGACCTCCACACCCTGGTTGAAGCGCGGCGCGGAGAGGAGCAGGGCGCTGACGAACTGCGACGACGAGGACGCGTCGATCGACACCGGGCCGCCGTCGAGGGCGCCGCTGCCGTGCACCGTGAGCGGGAGCGCGCCGCGGCCGTCGTCGTCGATGCGGGCGCCGAGGGCGCGCAGGCCGTCGATCACGCCGTGGAGCGGACGCTCGTACGAACGCGGGTCGCCGTCGAAGCGGATGGGGCCGTCCGCGAGGGCGGCGACCGGGGGCAGGAAGCGCATCACGGTGCCGGCGTTGCCGACGTCGACGGTGGCGGGGCCGTGCAGACCGGAGGGGATCACGCGCCAGGCCTCACCGGAACCGTCGGGGTCCCCCGCGACGGACGAGCTGGAGGACACCGTCTCCTCGATGCCGACGCCCATCGTGCGCAGGGCGCCCGCCATCAGGAGGGTGTCGCGGGAACGGAGGGGGCGGCGCAGCCAGCCGGGCTCCGAGGCGAGGGCGGCGAGGATGAGGGCGCGGTTGGTGACGGACTTGGACCCGGGCACGTGGACCGTCGCGTCGACGGCTCCGGTCGCGTGCGGGGCGGGCCAGAGAGCGGTGTCTGCGGGGTTCGGGGCCATGGGGTCACTTTAGTAGTCGCTTGAGATTCGGGTGCGGCGCCGTTGTGGCTGGTCGCGCAGTTCCCCGCGCCCCTGGAGACGCTGCCCCTGCGGGGCGCGTCATCCCTCCCGGAGCCGCATCCCTCTGCCAGCCGTCTTACACCTCCAGCAGCCACCTGGCTCCGCCTATCAGTGAGCACAGGCTCACCGCGTGGAACAGGAAGAGCCACAGGCCCGCCGGTACGTGTGTCAGGCGGGACAGCTGGTCCGCGTCCGAGTCGCCCGCTCCGCCCCTGCGGCGCTTGGCCTGGAGTTCGAAGGCCGGGCGGACTCCGCCCAGGAGCAGGAACCACACGACCGCGTAGGCGAACGCCGCCTGGATCTGGGGGCCTGCGAGCCACGACACCACCACGAAGGTGCCGCCGGTGACGAACACCGTGAGGGCGCCGTACGCGTTGCGGATCATCACCAGCATCGCCACCAGCAGCACGGTGGCCAGCCACAGGAGGGCCGTGATGTGGCCGGCGGCGAGGAGCGCGGCGCCGCCGAGGCCGAGCAGCGGGGGAGCGGTGTAGCCGAAGGCGGCCGTGAGGATCATGCCGAGGCCGTGCGGCTTGCCCCGGCTGACCGTGAGGCCACTGGTGTCGGAGTGCAGCCGTATGCCGGTGAGGGTGCGGCCGGTCAGCAGCGCGACCAGACCGTGCCCGCCCTCGTGCGCGATGGTGATCGCGTTGCGCGACAGGCGCCACAGGGGATGCGGGACGATCACGGCGAGCGCGGCCACCATGGTCGCGATCACCACCCACAGGTCGGGGTCGGGCTGGCTGCCGAATATCTCGTCCCAGAGGCCGGCCAGCGAGGTGGATGCGGTGCTGGTCATTGTCTGCGGAGGCTCCTTGGCGTCGCGTCGAATCAGGCAGTGTGGCACGTATGTACGGCCACTGGCTGAGACGTCGTGGGGACACCGATCGTTCCTGGGCGAACGCGCAGGTCACCGGGAGCGAGAGCCGCGGAGTGATTCTGAGTGATCCGGCCCGATCCCCGCACGGCCGGTGTCTCCCGGCCTGCCGCATCCACCTGGAGACGAGCCGGGGTCGCTGTTGGATGAGCGGCGCCTTCTGCGCCACAACAGCCCGCCCCCGATCGCCGACAGGGCGACCAGGGCGAGGGCGGGACCGCCCAGGGTGAGGACGCGTCGGAGAGAGGTCGCGGCGGCGTAACCGACACCCGCCTCCGCCGTGGCCCAGGTGCAGGCCGCGGCGAGGCTGTACGGAGCGATGCGGGGGTAGGGCAGGCGAGTGGCGCCCGCGAGGTGCGGGGCGAGGGTGCGCACCACCGGCAGGAAGCGGGCCAGAAACACCGCCCGGCCGCCGTGACGGTTCATCAGCGTCTCCGCCCGGTGCCAGGCGGCGCCCGGTATCCGACGGCCCATGCCGCCTCCGCGCAGCCGGTCGCCGAGGAACCCTCCGGTGCGGTGGGCGAGGAAGTCACCCGTCACCACGGCGCCGGCCGCGGCGGCGATGACGAGGGGAAGGCTGAGGTGACCGGCGCGGGCCAGCGCGCCTGCGGTCAGCAGCAGGGTCAGCGTCGGGATGAAGGCGCCGACGAGGAGGACCGACTCGGCCAGCACCGCGGTGGCCAACACGGCGTACGCCGCGGCCGGGGAGAGGCGGCCGAGGATGTCGGAGAGCGCGTTCACCGGCGCGCCCTGTCCGGCCGCGGCTCGAACTGGTCCTCCGTCGCGGAGACGAACGGGCGGCGCAGCTGCCAGACGTACGCGGGCGGAATGTTGGCGTACACCGTCCGGCGGCCCGTGGCGTAGGTGCGCTGGTAGGTGCCCATGATCTCGTCCACGGCGGCGTGGCGGCGGGCTTCGGCCCGCGATGCCGTCAGGGCGCGGGCCCTGCGGGTGCCGAGGTAGGCGAAGTAGGTCAGCGTGCCGCCGGGGTGCAGGAGTTCCAGATAGCGGGCCATGACGCGCTCGACCTGCGTGGGCGGAAAGTTGGTCAGGGGCAGCCCGGAGACGATGACGTCGTACCGCTGGTCGGTCTCGAGCCGCTCGATGCGGGTCTCGTGCACGGTCACCCGCGCGGCCCTGTCCGTCAGGTCGGTCAGGTCTGTCAGGGCCTGGTGTGTGGTGACGAGCCGGCGCAGTCGCGCGGCGAAGCGTGGGTTGGCCTCGACGATGTCCAGGCGGCTGCCCCGGGACAGCCGGAGGATCAGGGCCCGGGTGACCGGGCCGGTGCCGGCGCCGACTTCCAGGACTGCCAGGGGGTGGGGCGCTCGAGCCCGTATGGGGTCGGTGAGCGCTCGGGCCAGGGCCTTGCCGCTCGGGGCTATGGCACCCGTGGTGCGCAGATCGCGCGCTGCCTCAAGCAGGAACATCCAGTTCTCGGCGTTGTGCCGCGTCGTCCGTGCACGGTCGTGGGAGGCGTGGGAGGTCCGGGAGGCGGCTCGGTCGGTCATGGAATTGACGCTAGAAAGGCGATCCCGGCAGGGGATCCGCCTATTGGCGGCCACTTCCACCTACGAAAATAGGGGGTCGGTATCGTCGATCGTCAGAAGGAACTCAGAAATCACAAACGGGCGGGAAGGACCTGCGAGACTGGGTGGCGGCTGACGAGGCATGATGCGGTTTCCGCAGGTCGGAGGGGTGGTTGGGGATGTGCGGACGGTATGCGGCGAGTCGGGCGCCGGAGGATCTCGCGGGAGTCTTCGAGGTCGAGCAGTGGGAGCCCGAGGAGACACTCGCCCCTGACTACAACGTGGCCCCGACCAAAGAGGTCTACGCGGTCCTCGACCGCCCCCTCAAGGACGCCGAGGACCCGAAACCGGTTCGGCAGCTGCGGAAGCTGAAGTGGGGCCTCGTCCCGTCCTGGGCCAAGACGCCCGAGGGCGGCGCCCGCATGATCAACGCGCGCGCGGAGACCGTCCACGAGAAGCCCTCGTACCGTCGCGCCTTCACCACCCGGCGCTGCATCCTGCCCGCCGACGGCTACTACGAGTGGGTCACCGCGGCCGGCGAGCGCGAGCTGGAGGTCGAGGGGAAGAAGAAGCGCCCCCGCAAGCAGCCGTACTTCGTGACGCCCGCCGACGGGTCGGTCTTCGCGATGGCGGGCCTGTACGAGTTCTGGCGGGACCGGACCCTGCCCGACGAGCACCCGCTGGCCTGGTGGGTGACCTGCTCGGTCATCACCACCGAGGCCGAGACCTCCCCGCTCGCGGCGGCCCCCGCGGAGGGCCCGCGCGCCCTGGCCGACATCCACCCCCGGATGCCCCTGATGCTCACCCCGGACCACTGGGACGCCTGGCTCGATCCCGCCCATACGGACGTGGACGACCTGCGCGAGCTGCTCGCGCCGCCGCCCGCCGGACTGCTGCGTGCCTACCCCGTCTCCACGGCCGTCAGCAACGTCCGCAACAACGGACCGGAGCTGCTGACCGAGCTGGAGGGGCCCGAGGAGGGCACACTCTTCTGACGTGAGCCCTTCTGACACACATACCGAGACCGTCGAGACCGACGTGGGCACCGCCCGTGTCACCTGGCGTTCCGCCGCGCGGCCCCGGTTCGTCCTGGCCGTCAGCCATGGCGCCGGTGGGGGCATCGAGGCCCGGGATCTGCAGGCACTCGCCGGGGAGCTGCCCGCGCACGGCGTCACCGTGGCGCTCGTCGAGCAGCCCTGGCGGGTGGCCGGAAAGAAGCTGGCGCCCGCACCGAAGACCCTGGACGTGGGGTGGCGGGGAATCTGGCCCGCGCTCGCGAAGCCCGGGCGGCCGGTGATCGCGGGCGGGCGCAGCGCCGGAGCCCGCGTGGCCTGTCGTACGGCCGGGGAACTGGGCGCGGTGGCCGTGCTCGCGCTCTCCTTCCCGCTGCACCCTCCGGGTCGGCCCGACAGATCCCGGGCCGCCGAGCTGCTCGGGGCCGGGGTGCCCACCCTCGTCGTCCAGGGCGGCAACGATCCGTTCGGGAAACCGGCCGAGTTCCCGCCGGGAGAGCACGAGTTGGTGGAGGTGCCCTACGGCGACCACGGCTTCGCCGTGCCGAAACGCGCACCCGTCGGGCAGGACGAGGCGATGGCGGTCATCACCGGCCGGGTCATGGAGTGGATCGCGTCACTCGCGCCGTTGCCCGGGTGATGGCCGGGAATGCCGGGCGCTGGGCAACTGTTGTGCCGATCAGACGCCACGAACGTGGGGTGACCGTTCGTACGAGAGGAAGTCCGCCGCATGGGTTCGACCATCAGCCCGAATCGCCGCAGCAGCGCTGACCTGGACTGGACGGTGCTGCACGCGACGAAGACCGCCCCTATTCGGGCGGCGGGCGGACACGATGTTCGTCTATCCTCCGATTCGAGTGGGATCGGTTTCGGTCTCACCACGTCGTTGGAGGAGGTGGGTCCGGTCACTGGGACCGACGCGGGGACCGAACACGGTCAGGCGGAGCAGCCCGAGGGCCCGGGCAGGAGTGAGTCGACCGCCGAGCGCAGTGCGCGCTTCGAGCGGGACGCGCTCGAATTCCTCGACCAGATGTACTCGGCCGCGCTGCGCATGACACGCAATCCGGCCGACGCCGAGGACCTGGTGCAGGAGACGTACGCCAAGGCGTACGCGTCCTTCCACCAGTTCCGTGAGGGCACCAACCTCAAGGCGTGGCTGTACCGGATTCTCACGAACACGTTCATCAACTCGTACCGCAAGAAGCAGCGCGAGCCCCAGCGCAGCGCTGCCGAGGAGATCGAGGACTGGCAGCTCGCGCGTGCCGAGTCGCACATGTCGACCGGACTGCGCTCCGCCGAGGCGCAGGCGCTCGACCACCTGCCCGACTCGGACGTCAAGGAAGCGCTGCAGGCCATCCCGGAGGAATTCCGGATCGCGGTCTATCTCGCGGACGTAGAGGGCTTTGCGTACAAGGAGATCGCGGACATCATGGGGACACCCATCGGTACGGTGATGTCCCGGCTGCACCGCGGCCGTCGTCAGCTGCGCGGCATGCTGGAGGACTACGCCCGTGACCGTGGTCTGGTCCCGGCCGGTGCCGGAGAGTCGAACGAAGCGAAAGGCTCGGGCTCATGAGCTGCGGAGAGCCGCACGAGACGGACTGCAGTGAAGTACTCGATCATCTCTACGAGTTCCTGGACCGGGAGATGCCGGACTCGGACTGCACCAAGTTCGAGGTCCACTTCGACGAGTGCTCTCCGTGCCTGGAGAAGTACGGGCTCGAACAGGCGGTGAAGAAGCTCGTCAAGCGCTGCTGCGGCCAGGACGACGTGCCGATCGACCTGCGCGCCAAGGTCATGGGGCGGCTCGACATGATCCGCTCCGGGCAGGCCGTGCCCGACCACGACGTGGCTGCCGAGGGCTGACACCGCCGGACGTCGTCGGCCCCGCCGAGGCGGGGCCGATCGCCGTTTCTCCGGCGGTTCTGGGCCGGGACCTCAGACGTCCAGGCCGTTCTCGATCCTCTTCAGGCTGTGCCGGGCCAGCGCCAGGTTGCTGCGCGACCGGTCGAGCGCGACGTAGAGGAAGAGCGCGCCCTTGCTGCTGGCCAGCGGGCGGATCAGGTGGTACTGCCTGCCCAGGGTGATCAGGATGTCCTCGATGGTGTCGTTCATGTCCAGCGAGGCCAGGGTGCGCATCTTCGCCCGTACGACCTCGGTGTTGCCCGCCGCCGCGAGCTCCAGGTCCAGGCCCGGGCCGCCGCCGAGGGTGCCGAGCGACATGCCGCTGTCGTAGTCGACGAGCGCCACTCCGAGCGCCCCGTCCACGGTCATGGCTTCCTTGAGCGCTGTCTCGATGTTCATTCTGCTGCCCCAATTCCTCAGTGACGCTGACTGGTCGCTGTCTGTGCAACTACGATCGAACTCAAGCGACTTGCGGGTCACAAAACATCAACTTTGTTGTGCGTTACGAAAGTTGTCGCTCAAAGTACTGCGCAGTGGTCGTAGGTGAAGGGGGAATGGCGAAATGTCGACGGCAGTTGAGGCTTCACTGGCCCGGTTCCTCGACTCCCCCGGCGTCACCGGTGTCGCCCTCGTCGACGCGGTCACCGGCCTCACCTACGGCGTTGCGGGGGACACCGCCGAGGCCGGGGACGGTTCGGAGAGCTCCGAGTTCGCCGCCCTCGTCGCCGAACGGCTGGGCCGGGCGGGCGCCGAGGGTGAGCTGGAGAGCGTCGTCACGACCAGCGTGCGCCGCCATCAGGTCCTGCTGACGGTGGGCCGCCCGGCCGGCGACCCGCTGCTGCTGACGGCCGGACTCGACCGGCAGCGGGTCAACCTCGCGCTCGCCACGCGCAGCATGGGCGACCTGGCCGGCGAGGTGCTGGCATGACGGACCCGGTCGGCAGATCCGGTCCCACCCCCACGACCGGCACGGATGCGCGGGTGAGCGCATGAGGGCATCCGCCGTGCGCAATCTGCCCGCGCTCCTGCTGGGGCTGCGCGAGGAGGGGTTCAGCGGCACGGTACGGGTCGCGGGCACCCCGGGCGGCACGCTCCACCTGCGCGACGGCCTGTTGGGCGCGATCGAGACACCGGGGGCGCCGACCGCCACCTCGACACTGCTGACCTCGGGCCGGATCGGCGACGAGGACTGGCTCGCCGCGTGCGCCGCACAGCGCGACGCGGAACTGCTCGGGAAACAGTTGGTCGCCGGCGAACTGGTGGGCGCCGTCGAGCTCGAAGTCATCTGCACGGCAGCCGTGTTCGACGCGGCCTTCGCCATGTCGCTGGGTGCGCCGGGCAGTTGGGAGCTGAGCGACCCGGAGCCCGCTCTTCTCGCCCGACCGGGCGTGGAACCACGGCAGTTGACCGACGAGACCACGCGGCGGATCGCGCTGCTCAGCCGCCTGTGGGGACCCCCGGGCGAACTGGCCCGTGCGCGGCCCGTACCCGGTACGGGAGTTGTGGAGGGGCCGCTCTCCGGTCGGCACGAGAACATTCTGAACCAGGTCAACGGACGCCGTACGGCCCGTGATCTCGCCTTCGCGCTGGGGCGCGGGCTGTACGCCGTGATGCTGGACCTGATCCGCATGGAGTCGTACGGGTTGCTCCGGTGGGAGCCCCCGACCGTTCCCGGCGGCCGGCCCAGCACGGCGCCACGCGTCACCCCCGGCCGTACGCGGGCTGCGGGCCCGTCGCCGGTGCCGTCGAGAACCGAGCCGCTGCCGAGGCGGATGCCTCGTGGCGGAGAGAAAGGGGGGAAGTGAGTGCGGACGATGGAAGAGATGACCCAGGCACCGACCGACGTGCTGACGGAAACGAAGAGGGAAGCAGCGAGGGAATCGGCGAGGCGAACGGACAGGCGAGCGACGACGGAAACGCGTCGGAGAGCGCGGACCAGGTTCACGACGACCAAGGGGTGAGCACACCCCCTCTGCCCGTACGGAAGCCGCTTCCCGTACGGGGTGCGGCAAACCCCGCCCTGCTGGGCCCCTCGGCCGAAGAACTGGCCGCCGACCAACCCTCTGTCGAGACGCTGCGGCGGGTCCGCCATGCGTTGCGCGCTCTTCCCGAGCCCGACTGACCGCAAGGAGTACGTCCCATGGGTCCCCTGAGCCCTCCGAACCCTCCGAGCCCGCCGAGTCCCCGGAATCCGCTGAGCGACGACTCCCAGTCCGCCCAGGATTCCCAGGCATCCCAGTCCTCCCGGCTGACCGACATCCTGGCCTCGTTGCGGGAGCGGGTGATGGGAGTCTCCGAGAGCGTCCTGTCCACGGTCGACGGGCTTCTCGTCGTGGCCGACGCGGACACCGTGCACCCGGAGTCGGTCGCCGCGCTCGCCGCCGCGACGCTCGGGGTGAGCCGCCGTATCGCCGAGCAGGCGAAGGTCGGGGCCCTGCGCGAGGTGGTCGCCCGGTGCGGCTCCGGGCATGTGATCGTGCTGGCCGTCGGCGAACGTGCCCTGCTGACCGTCGTGGGCGACGACGGGCTGGACATCGCCGCGTTCCAGCGTGAGTCCCCGGCGACGGTCGAGGACCTGGCCAAGCTCCTGGCGGCGGACGTGGCGTACTGACACGTGAGACGGAAGCCGCCCGCGACCCCGGCGCCGGTTACGTCTGATACGCCCGCTTCCCTCTAACGGGCTAATCTGCGGCTTCTGAGGCCTGAGATTCGCCCAATGCCTCCGTACGGCCGCTGCCGGCCGCCCTATCCTCCATGTCCCGGAGCCTGAACAGGCTCGCGCCGAACGCCCTGTCGGCGCCGGTCCGGGACGCGGGGGAGGGAGCGCCATGCGGTCGATCACACCGTGGGCGCGGGTCTACGTCATCACTGTCGCCGTCGGGGCCGTCCTCTGCGCGGCGCCCGTCCGGTACGCGCACGCCCCCTGGGGCGCCGTGGCGCTGTTCGCCGCGCTGTGCGCCGCGTGCGAGCAGCTCGCGGTCGGCCGCTTCGGCGGGGGGCCGGGGTACGAGGGGCCGGGCGCCGCCGGTCCCGGTGGCACCGGGGGCGGACCGCCCAGGTGGCACACGCCCGTCCTGCTCGCCGGCGCCTTCCTGCTGCCGCCCGCCGCTGCCGCCCTCGTGCCGCTGCCGGGCGCGCTGCTCGTGCGGGGCGCGGAACGGACGCCCTGGCCGCGTCGGCTCTGGCGGGCCGGACAGCTCGGGATCGGCGCCTGGACGGCCTCGCGGGTGCACTGGTCGCTCGGTGGCCCCGACACGGTCGTCTCCTCCTACTTCCCGTACGCACTGGCCGCCGCCGGGGCGGCCGTCGTCGCGTTCTGCCTGGTCCTGGCCCTGCTCGACGGAGGCATCCTGGCGCTCGCCGAACGTGTCCCGGTACGGCTGGCCTGGCGGGGCCTGTTCGTACGGTCACTGGTACCGGTCGGGGTGCACGGGCTCGCCGGGCTGATGATGGCCGTCCTGTGGCGCAGCCCGTACGGGCCGCTGGCCGCGCTGCTCGTGCTGCTCCCGATGTGGGTGTCGTGGTGGGTGTTCGCGCAGTACCACCGGGAGCGGGCGGCACATCAGGCGACGATCAGGGCGCTCGTGCAGGCCGTCGACATCAAGGACGGGTACACGCGCGGGCACAGCGAGCGGGTCGGGCAGGCGTCGATGGTGATCGCGCGGGAGCTGGGCATGGACGAGGAGCGGGTGGAAGTGCTGCGGTTCGCCGGAATCCTGCACGACGTCGGGAAGCTGGGCGTTCCCACGAGGCTGCTGCGCAAGGACGGGCCGCTGACCCCGGAGGAGCGGCGGGTGATCGAGCTGCACCCGGAGTACGGCCACGAGATGGTCCGGGGCATCGGCTTCCTCGGGGAGGCCCGGTCGGCGATCCTGCACCATCACGAACGGCTGGACGGGAGCGGGTACCCCTACGGGCTGGTCGGCAGCCAGATCCCGGAGTTCGCGCGGGTGGTCGCCGTCGCGGACGCGTTCGACGCGATGACGTCGACTCGGTCGTACAGCAGGGCGCGACCGGTGGGGGTCGCTCTCGCTGAGCTTGAACGGTGCGCGGGGTCACAGTTCGATCCGGTGATGGTGGGAGCGTTGGTGAGGGGGTTGGAGCGGCGGGGTGGATGGCATCCGGCGGTCACAGCCGACTCGGTGCAGTCCCCTTGTGATTTCCCACCCAACCCACCCGTTTCCAGTCCGATTTCCAGTTCGGCCACCACACACCCCGCCGGCGTTCCCCGTCCCGAGCGGCTTTCCGGGCAGGTCGGCAGTAAGGACGGGGGGAGATGAGGGCCCTCGTGCACGCCACCGCCGCTCTCCTCGTCGCCCTCTCCCTCGCCCACACCCTCTGGTACGGGCTCGACGAGCGTGCCGTCGCGCTCTCCTTCGGGCTGCTCGTCATCGCGGGGGAGCTGACCCGGTGGAGCGGGCCCGAGTCGCGGGAGGCGGCGCCGCTCGCCGCCGCCGGGGCCCTGTCGTACGCGCTGCTGGGGGAGGACGCGGGACGGGCCACCCACCACGGCGCGCTCCAGGTCGTCACCGTCGTCGTCGCGGCCACCCTCGTCGGCTGTGTGCCGCACGTCGCGCGGGGACGGGGGCCGACCACCGACCACCTCGCCCGCCGGGTGCTCACCGCGGGCTTCGCCGCCATCTGCTTCCAACCCCTCTACAACCAGGGCGTGTTCGAAGCCTGGGGCGGCTCCGCCTACGTCCTCCTGCTCGTCGCGCTGCTCGTGCTCACCACGCTCTGCGACGCCGTTCTCGCGGCCGCGCTCGCGCACGCGCGCACCGGCTGGCCCTTCGGCCCGCTGCTGCGGGACGAGCTGCGGGCCATGCTGGGGATCGGGACGGCCGTGTGTGCCACCGGGGTCGTCATGGCGCTCGCCGTCGCCGTCGTCGGACTCTGGGCGCTGCCCGTCTTCTCGCTGCCGCTGCTCCTCACCCAGTTCGCCTTCCGGCGGTACGCGGCCGTGCGGGCCACCTACCGGCAGACCATCGCCTCCCTGGCCCGCGCCACCGAGATCGCCGGGTACACGCCGCCTGGGCATGCCCGGCGCGTCGCGGTGCTCAGCGGGGCGGTGGGCCGGGAGCTGGGGCTGTCCGAGCCGGAGCTGACCGTGCTGGAGTACGCGGCCCTCATGCACGACATCGGGCAGCTCAGCCTCGTCGACCCGGTACCGGCCGGCGCCACGGCCGTACTCCCCGTGGCGGAACAGCGCCGGATCGCGCTGCTCGGCGGGGCCGTCGTACGGCAGACGGGGGTGGCCGCGGCCGTCGCCGTGGTCGTGGAGCGGCAGGCCGATCCGTACCGGGAACAGCCCGTCTCCGCGCAGATCGTGCGGGCCGTCAACGCCTACGACGAGAAGGTGCGGGACGCCGGAGCGGGCGGCCCGCTGCGGGCGCTGGAGGAGCTGCGGCTCGGCACGGGCCGGGACTACCAGCCCGAGGTGGTGGAATCCCTCGCGCGGGTACTCGCCAGGAATGGTGGAGTCGTCCGGGAGCGCATCGGTTGAAGGTGGTGGTGGGAGAGGGGTGGACGGTCTTACGCTGCCCTCGGTTGGGTAACCCATGGGTAATGAGCGCCCCTCCAGCGGTCCGTGGTTGGATGCGAGGGAGAGGCTGTACGGGGGCAGAAGCCGGCCCACTCCACGGCACTGGCAGGCGGGAATCGTGAGGATCTTCGGCAAGGGACGGCACCGGCCCTCCGCCTCATGGCGGCAGGCCACCGACCGCGCGTTCACGCTGATCGGCGACGGGCGGTACGAGGACGCGGGCGCGTTGCTGACACGTGCCGCCGATCTTGAACCCTGGCTGTCCGAGTCCTGGTTCAATCTCGCCCTGCTCCACAAGTTCCGGCACGACTGGGAGCAGGCGAGGGCGGCCGGTCTCCGGGCCATCGCCCTGCTCGACCGGGAGACCGGGGCCCCCGACTGGTGGAACGTGGGCATCGCGGCCACCGCCCTCCAGGACTGGCCGCTGGCCCGTCGGGCCTGGCAGGCGTACGGGCTGCGGGTACCCGGGGGCGCCGCTGCCGCCGGTGAGCCCGCCGGGATGGACCTGGGCAGCGCGGCCGTACGGCTGTCGCCGGAGGGCGAGGCCGAGGTCGTGTGGGGGCGGCGGCTCGACCCCGCGCGCATCGAGGTGCTGTCGATTCCGCTGCCGTCCTCAGGGCGGCGCTGGGGCGAGGTCGTGCTGCACGACGGGGTGCCCCACGGGGAGCGGACCACCGCGGCCGGGCACTCCTACCCCGTCTTCGACGAGATCGAGCTGTGGGCGCCCTCGCCCGTGCCCACCTGGGTGGTCCTCCTGGAGGCCGCCGCCGAGGAGGACCGGGACGCCCTGGAGAAGCTGGCGTCCGACGCCGGGTTCGCGGCGGAGGACTGGTCGTCGTCGGTGCGGTTGCTGTGCCGGATGTGCTCGGAGTCACGGATGCCGTCCGACGAGGGGGACGGGGAGCACCTTGATCCGCACGATCACAGTGAGCCGGGGCATCCCGGGCCGCTGGGGCATCGTACGGACGGGCAGTTCTGGGCGCCTGAGCGGGAATGTGGCATCGCTGCCCCGGCCTCTCTTGTACGGGGGCTGCTGGACGGGTGGGTTGCTGACAGTCCGGAGACTCGGGACTGGCGGGATCTGGAAGAGGTCTGCTGAGGCTTGTTGCCGGGTGCGGGGCCGTCGTGGCTTGTCGCGCAGTTCCCCGCGCCCCTGACGGGGCGCTTCCCCCCGTACCCTGTATCAGCAACTCTCCCCCCGCTTGTTTGTTGAGGAAGGCATCGTCGGTCATGGCGCAGCAGGACACCGATCAGCAGCACGTGGGCGTGCTCCCCGTGGACGACGAGGGGTTCGTCGTCGACACCGAGGACGGCGAGGAGCGTGAGGCGGCCTGGCGTGAGCGCGGGACCTCGCGGCCCATCACGGTCGTCGGCAACCCGGTGCTGCACAAGGAGTGCCAGGACGTCACCGAGTTCGGCGCGGAGCTGGACCAGCTGGTCGCGGACATGTTCGCCAGCCAGCGCACCGCCGAGGGCGTGGGTCTGGCCGCCAACCAGGTCGGCGTCGACCTGAAGGTCTTCATCTACGACTGCCCCGACGACGACGGCGCCCGCCACACCGGCGTGATCTGCAACCCGAAGCTGGTCGAGCTGCCCGCCGACCGGCGTCGGCTGGACGACAGCAACGAGGGCTGCCTCTCGGTGCCGACCGCGTACGCGCCGCTCGCCCGGCCGGACTACGCCGAGGTGACCGGGCAGGACGAGAAGGGCAACCCCATCAAGGTGCGGGGCACCGGCTACTTCGCGCGCTGTCTGCAGCACGAGACCGATCACCTGTACGGATACCTGTACATCGACCGGCTCTCCAAGCGCGAGCGCAAGGACGCCCTGCGGCAGATGGCCGAGAACGAGCCCAGGTACCCCGTGGTCGCGAACGACTGACAACTTCTGACAACGCCTGAGGCAGGCGTGCACGCGAACGGCTCCTGGTCATGACGATGCCTGACCAGGAGCCGTTCGCGTGTCCGTCGCACGTTCGATCGAAACTTGGACTCAAGTGCGCATACCGTGATCCGTAATCAGTCAAGTGAGCGGCGAATCTCGGCAGCTTGGGGTAGTGAAGGAAGCAAATGCGTTCCCAGAACGGTCAGTTGTGGTGCTGAATGGGAAGTGCGGGGATACGCAACGGCGCACGCCCGGCACAGCGGGAGGGGTGTAGCGCCAACTCGCGGCTGAGAGGGGTTTGTTCGTGCCTGCTTTCCCACACAGCACCTCACCGGCGACACCAGCGGTAGCGATCCCACCATCACTGGCCTTACCGGTGATCGAGGCGGCGTTTCCCCGGCAACTGCACCCGTATTGGCCCCGACTGCAGGAGAAGACCAGGGCCTGGCTGCTGGAAAAACGTCTCATGACACCGGACAAGGTCGCAGAATATGCCGACGGCCTTTGCTACACCGACCTCATGGCCGGCTACTACCTCGGCGCCCCGGACGACGTACTCCAGGCGATAGCGGACTACAGCGCCTGGTTCTTCGTCTGGGACGACCGCCACGACCGTGACATCGTGCACGGCCGGCCCGCCGCCTGGCGGCAACTCAAGGACCTGCTCCACTCCGCGCTGGACGCACCCGGGCTCTATCTCCACCACCGGGATCCGCTGGTCGCGGGGTTCGCGGACAGTGTGCTGCGCCTGTACTCGTTCCTGGGCAGGAGGTGGAACGCCCGCTTCGCGCGGCACTTCCACGCGGTGATCGACGCCTACGACCGTGAATTCCGCAACCGTACAAACGGAACGGTGCCGAAAGTCGAGGAATACCTCGAGCTGCGGCGGCTCACCTTCGCACACTGGATCTGGACCGACCTCCTGGAACCGAGCGCGGGATGCGAACTCCCCAACATGGTGAGGAAGAACTCCGCATTCCGTCGGGCGGCGCTGCTGAGCCAGGAATTCGCCGCCTGGTACAACGACCTCTGCTCACTTCCGAAGGAGATCGCGGGCGACGAGGTGCACAATCTCGGGATCAGTCTCATTCGGCACGAGGGGCTGACACTTGAGGAGGCCATCGCGGAAATCAGGAGGCGGGTCGACAGCGCCGTTATCGAATTCCTTGCGGTGGAACAGGAAGTGTGCCGATTCGCCGCATCCCTCGACGACGGCAGCGTGCGAGGAAAGGAAACGAGCAGGGCCGTGAGCGCCTGTCTCGACAACATGCGGAACTGGTTCAGTTCCGTCTACTGGTTCCACCACGAGTCGGGCCGCTACATGGTCGACAACTGGGACGACCGCTCCACACCCCCGTACGTCAACAACGAAGCGGCAGGTGAGAAATGACCGTCGAATCAGTACGCCACGCATCCCCGGCGACCGGGGAGCTGCCCGATCCGCCCTTCGCGGGCGGCGGTGTCCCGCTCCTCGGGCACGGCTGGCAGCTCGTCCGCGACCCCCTGGGCTACTTCGCCCGGCTCCGCGACCACGGCGACGTCGTACGGCTGAAACTCGGCCCCAAGACGGTGTACGCCGCCACCGCGCCGGAACTGGTCGGGGAACTCGCCCTCAACCCGCACTACATCATCGGCGGCCCGCTGTGGGAGTCCCTCGAAGGGCTGCTCGGCAAGCAGGGCGTGGCCACCGCCAACGGGCCCACCCACCGGCGTCAACGGCGCACCATCCAGCCCGCGTTCAGGCTGGACGTCCTCCCCGAGTACGGGCCGATCATGGAGGAGGAGGCGCAGGCGTTCGCCCGGCGCTGGCAGCCCGGCGAGGTCATCGACACCACTGCCGAGTCCTTCCGGGTCGCGGTGCGCATCGCGGCCCGCTGTCTGCTGCGCGGCGACTACATGGACGAGCGCGCCGAACGGCTGTGCGCCGCGCTCGCCACCGTGTTCCTCGGGATGTACCGGCGCATGGTGATCCCGGCGGGACCGCTCTACCGGCTTCCCCTGCCGGCCAACCGCAAATTCGACCGGGCCCTGGCCGATTTGCATCTCGTCGTCGACGAGATCGTGGCCGAACGCCGGGCATCCGGTCAGAATCCGGACGATCTGCTGACGGCCTTGCTGGCGGCGAAGGACGAGAATGGCGACCCCATAGCCGAACAGGAGATCCACGATCAGGTCGTCGCCATAGTCACGCCGGGGGCCGAAACCGTCGCCTCCACGATCATGTCGCTGCTCCAGGTACTCGCCGAGCAGCCGGAACACGCGGACAAGGTGGCTGAAGAGGGCGAATCCGTCGCGGGTGACCGCCCGGTCGCATTCGCGGACGTCCGCGAGCTGGCGCACACGAACAATGTCGTCGTCGAGACGATGCGTTTGCAGCCGCCCGTATGGATATTGACCCGGAGGGCGGTGGCCGAGACCGAGCTGGGCGGCTATCGGATTCCGGCCGGTGCCGATCTCGTGTACAGCCCGTACGCGATACAGCGCGATCCGCGTTCGTACGAGCGGAACACCGAGTTCGACCCTGACCGCTGGCTTCCGGAACGCGTCAAGGACCTGCCCAAGTACGCGATGACCCCGTTCGGCGTGGGCAATCGCAAGTGTCCGAGTGACCACTTCTCGATGGCCATGCTCACCATTCTCACGGCCGAGCTGGCGAGGAAGTGGCGCTTCGAACGGGTGCCCGGATCGCGGGACGCGCTCCGTGTCGGCATCACCCTGCACCCGGACCGGATGCTCCTGCGGGCGACACCGCGCTGAAGCGGCCCGGGTGGTCGAGCGGACGTGCGTTCAGGCGGCCTCCGGGCCCTTGAACGTACGCCGGTACGCCTGCGGGGTCGTCCCCAGCGACCGTACGAACTGATGGCGCAGCGCCGCCGCGTTGCCGAACCCGGTGCGCCAGGCGATCGCGTCCATCGTCTCGTCCGTCGCCTCCAGCAACTGCTGGGCCAGCAGTACCCGTTGCCGCAGAATCCAGCGGTAGGGCGTGGTGCCGGTCTCCTGCTGGAAGCGGCGGGCGAAGGTGCGGGGCGACATGTGGGCGCGCTCGGCGAGCTGCTCGACGGTCACCTCCTCGTCGAGATGCCGCTCCATCCACACCAGCACCTCCCCGACGGTGTCGCACCGCGACCGGGGCAGGGGCCGCTCGATGTACTGGGCCTGTCCGCCGTCCCGGTGTGGCGGTACGACCATCCGCCGGGCGATGGCGTTGGCGACCTCGGGCCCGTGCTCCAGCCGTACGAGGTGCAGACAGGCGTCGATCCCGGCGGCCGTACCGGCGGAGGTGATCACCGGCCCCTCGTCGACGTACAGCACGTCCGGCTCGACCAGGACCCGCGGATAGCGCCGGGCCAGTTCCTCCGCGTGCCGCCAGTGCACCGCGCACCGCTTGCCGTCCAGCAGCCCCGCGGCGGCGAGCACGAAGGCCCCGGAGCAGACGCTGAGCACCCGGGCCCCGCGCGCCACGGCCCGCCGCAGCGCGTCCAGCAGCTCCGGCGGGTACTCCCGGTTCACATAGGTCTGCCCGGCCGGTACGGCGATCAGGTCGGCCGTCTCCAGCCGCTCCAGCCCGTGTTCCGTACCCACGGTGAAGCCCGCGTGGGTCGTCAGCGTCGGGCCCTCGGCCGAGGCGACCGCGAAGTCGTACACCGGCAGGCCCTCGTCGCCGCGGTCCAGACCGAAGACCTCGCAGACGACACCGAGTTCGAAGGGATGCACTCCGTCGAGCAGGACGACGGCCACGTTTTCGAGCATGCTGCCAGTGTGCCTCGCCTTTGGCAGGAAATCGAGGGTGTGCGGCAGTCCTGCCACTGACGGTCAGGAGTGTTCAGGTCGAGACTGATGTCCATGAACACAGCAGCGGACAACATCGTCGGAATCCTCCTCGCCGTCGCGATCTTCGTGGCCCTCGCCCTGCCGTCCCTGATCGGCCTGGCGCGCGACCGGCGCATCGACCGTCAGATCCGCGAGGCCCAGCGGGCTCGCCGCGAGGACGGGCCGATCGGCCCCACGGAGCGTCCCGCCCGGCGGCGCCTCTACTTCACCACCACGGCGACCCACCACTCCTGAATCCCCCGGCAGGAGACCTGGCCGGGCTGGGCGTCGCACAGCGGACGCGTGGACTCCAGCCGGGTCCTGCCCGCCGACACGGCCTCGAAGGCGGCGCTCGCGTCGCCGGGTCGAAGGACGATCCCGCTGTTGGTGGCCTCCAGGCCGGCGCCGCTCGCGGTGAGCGGCTTCCAGGGCCGCTCGGAGGTTCCGTCCAGGCTGACGCGGACCGTGTCACCCACCGTCAGGCACACCGTACGGCCGCTGTCGCGGGCGCCGAGCGTCGTCGTTGCCGGACAGCCCGTAGGACTTGGCGTCGGGCTCGTCGTCGGACTCGCACTCGGGCTCACGTTCGGACCCGTGGTCGGGCTCGTCGTGGAGGGGGCCGACACGCTGTTGCCGCCGCCCTCGCCCGTGTCGCTCCGGTCGGCGCAGCCTGCGAGGGCGATGGTGACGGTGACGGTGAGTGCCGAGAGGGTGAGGGTCGTGCGGCGGATCGTTCGACGCATGGGGGAGCCTCCTTCTTCCGTTCGACGGGTGACCCACACGTTCGGATCCCACACCGGATCCCGCACTGAAGCCCCGGCCGCGAAGGCGGCGACCGGGGCTTCGGTGCGGAGCGGTGGTCAGCTGGTCGTGACGGCTGTGTCGTCGAGGACGAAGCTGGTCTGGAGCGAGGAGTCCTCGACACCGCTGAACTTCAGCGCGACGGTGGAGCCGGCGTACGACGAGAGGTCGAAGGACTTCTGGACGTAGCCCGAGGCGGCGTTGAGGTTCGAGTACGTCGCCAGGGTGGTCGATCCGGCGGTGACAGTCAGCTTGTCGTAGGCGGTGCTCGTGGAGGTCTCCTTGGTGTCGACGTGCAGGTAGAAGGTGAAGGTGGCCTTGCAGCCGCTGGGCACGGTCACCGACTGGGACAGCGTGTCGGTGTGCGCGGAGCCGTACCCGTCCAGCCAGGCGTAGTACGACCCGGCGTGCGCCGCCTCACTGGTGGAGTTGCTGATGACGCTGCTGGAGGCGGTCCAGGTGGTGTTGCCCGACTCGAAGCCGGGGTTGCCGAGCAGCTGGGACGAGGTGCAGGTGCTGCTGCTCGACCCGACGGTCCAGCTGAAGGAGGCGGAGCCGGAGGCACCGGTGCTGTCCTTCGCGGTGACGGTGACCTGGTACGTGCCCGCGGTGGACGCCGTACCGGAGATCAGGCCGGTCGAGCTGCTGATCGACAGCCCGGTCGGCAGACCGGTCGCGCTGTAGGTGAGGGCCGCCCCCGCACTGTCGGACGCGCTGATCTGCAGGCTGACCGCGCTGCCGGTCGTGGTCGACCGGCTGCCCGGGTTGGTGACGGTCACCGTGTTGCCCGTGCTGGTGCCCGAGGTGAAGGCCGTGGTGCCGTTGGGGGTGCCCCAGCCGGTCGGACCGTCGTAGCCGGTGGCCGCGGTGCAGAAGTACGAGGTGGTGCAGGAGCCGTTGTTGCCGCTGGTGACGTCGTACAGGTTGCTCGTGTGGCTGTAGGGGTACTTCGCCGGGTAGTCACTGGAACCCGGGGTGCCGGCCAGCGCGTACACGCCCGCGATGATCGGCGCCGAGGCGCTCGTACCGCCGTAGACGGCCCAGCCGGAGCCGCCGTAGGTGTCGTAGACGGCCACACCGGTGGCGGGGTCGGCGACGGCGGAGACGTCCGCCTCCATGCGCTTGGTGCACCCGGTGTCGGTCTGCCAGCTCGGCTTGGGGTCGTACGCCGAGCAGCCGGACCCGGTTCCCTCCGTGCTGCTGGTCTTCCACACGGACTCGGTCCAGCCGCGGGAGTTGGAGGAGGTGGAGAGGGCGGTGCCGCCAACGGCGGTCACGTACTGGGAGGTTGCCGGGTACTCGGCGCCGTAGGCGCTGTCACCCGAGCTGACCGTGATCGCGACACCGGGGTGCTTGAAGTACGAGGTGTCCTCGGTGGTCTGGGAGGACGCCTCGGAGCCGCCCCAGCTGTTGGAGACGAACTTCGCACCGAGCGACACGGCCTCGTTCTCGGCGATGCCGAGGTCGGAGTCGTTGGCGGAGGTGGCCTCGACGAGGATGATGTTGCAGTTGGGGCAGACGGCGCTGACCATGTCGAGGTCGAGCGCCTCCTCGCCGGCCCAACCGGTGTCGTTGGTCGGCAGCGAGGTCGTCGAGCCGGTCTGACTGACCTGCTTGAAGCAGCCGCTGGCCTTGGTGCAGGCGGACAGGCCGTACTGCGAACGGTAAGTGGCGAGGTCCGCCTCGGCGTTGGGGTCGTTGTACGCGTCGACGACGGCAACTGTCAGGCCGGAACCGCCCGTTGACGGGAGGTTGTAGGCGCTGTGCAGGTTGGCCGGGCTGAGCCCGGAGGGCGCGGCGGCGGCCGCGGCGGCCAGCCGCTGCTTGATGTCGGTGCGGCGCTGGGCGAAACAGGAGACGTGACCGGGCTCGGCGGTGGCGCACAGATGCGTGGTCGGCACCTTCTGGCCGGCCTTGCCGGTCGAGTGGAACGTCTGCCGGTCCGGGGAGGTGAGGGCCCTGGAGTTCTGGGTGACGTGGGAGGTGGGCGCGGCTGCGTGCGTGACAGTTCGCGCTGCGGGCGCGGCGTGCGCCGGCGCCGCGACGAGTCCGGCGAGGCTGAGGGCGAGGGCGGGAGTGGCGACGACCAGGAGTCTTCGCAGGCTCCGGCGGGGCTTGTCTGTGCGTGTTTTACGCATGGGGGTACTGCCTCCGTCGTTGGAGTGGGGTTCTCGACGCTGGTGGCAGGCCTGTGACGCGCGTAGCGGCAGCAGTGCGCGATTTCGTCAGGGGCATGACACTTGAACGTTCTGTGATGCCGATGTGCGCATGACAGGATCGCCAGAAAAGTAGCCGGGGCCGACGAGACCGGAACAGACGTCCCGGAAGAACTTTGCCGCTCCATAGAAGGTCCATGGACGGCCGATGGGCGGTCCATGGACGAGACCTCGCGCTTGATGGTGCGGTCCTTACCGTTCGGTAAGGACCGCACCATCAGTGACGTGACGTCAGAAATCCTCGTTGAGGTCGACCGTGCCCTCCACGGCCACCTGGTACGCCGACGGGCGCCGCTCGAAGAAGTTGGTCAGTTCCTGGACACCCTGCAGCTCCATGAAGGAGAAGGGGTTCTCCGAGCCGTACACCGGGGCGAAGCCCAGGCGCGCCAGCCGCTGGTCGGCGACGCACTCCAGGTAATGGCGCATCGACTCGGTGTTCATACCCGGCAGACCCTCACCGCACAGGTCCCGGCCGAACTGCAGCTCCGCCTCGACCGCCTCCCGCATCATGTCGGTCACCTGCTGCTGGAGCTGCTCGTCGAACAGCTCCGGCTCCTCCTTGCGGACGGTGTCGACCACCTCGAACGCGAAGCTCATGTGCATCGTCTCGTCCCGGAACACCCAGTTGGTGCCGGTGGCGAGACCGTGCAGGAGACCCCGGCTGCGGAACCAGTAGACGTAGGCGAAAGCACCGTAGAAGAACAGGCCTTCGATGCACGCGGCGAAGCAGATCAGGTTGAGGAGGAAACGGCGGCGGTCGGCCTTGGTCTCCAGTCGGTCCAGCTTCTCGACCTCGTTGATCCACCTGAAGCAGAACTCGGCCTTCTCGCGGATGGACGGGATGTTCTCCACCGCGTCGAAGGCGGCGGCCCGGTCCGCCGGATCGGGGAGATAGGTGTCGAGCAGCGTCAGATAGAACTGGACGTGCACGGCCTCCTCGAAGAGCTGCCGGCTCAGGTAGAGCCGCGCCTCGGGGGAGTTGATGTGCTTGTAGAGCGTCAGCACCAGGTTGTTGGCCACGATCGAGTCGCCCGTCGCGAAGAACGCGACCAGCCGGCCGATCATGTGCCGCTCACCCTCGGACAGCTTCGCCAGGTCGGAGACGTCCGAGTGGAGGTCGACCTCCTCGACGGTCCAGGTGTTCTTGATGGCGTCCCGGTAGCGCTCGTAGAAGTCCGGGTAGCGCATGGGACGGAGGGTCAGCTCGAAGCCCGGGTCGAGAAGGTTCTTCTCGGTCTTCTCAGGTGCGGTGGTCATTACTGGCAGGCCTCGCAGGACTCGGGGTTCTCAAGGGAGCAGGCGACGGCGTCGGGGTCGGCGACCTGCTGGACGGGGACGGTCTTCTCGGCCTGTGCCTGCGCGGCGCGGGCGATGCGGGTCGCCGGGCGTGAGCGCAGGTAGTACGTCGTCTTCAGGCCCGACTTCCAGGCATACGCGTACATCGACGACAGCTTGCCGATCGTCGGCGTCTCCAGGAACAGGTTCAGGGACTGCGCCTGGTCCAGGAACGGCGTCCGGGCGGCGGCCATGTCGATGAGGCCGCGCTGCGGGATCTCCCACGCCGTGCGGTACAACGCCCGTACGTCGGCCGGGATCCAGGCGAAGTCCTGCACCGAGCCGTTCGACTCGCGCAGCGCCTCCCGGGTGCGGGCGTCCCACACGCCGAGGTCCTTCAGCTCCCGTACCAGATACGAGTTGACCTGGAGGAACTCGCCGGACAGCGTCTCGCGCTTGAACAGGTTGGACACCTGCGGCTCGATGCACTCGTACACGCCGGCGATCGAGGCGATGGTGGCGGTGGGCGCGATCGCCAGGAGCAGGGAGTTGCGCATCCCGGTCGAGGCGATACGTGCCCGCAGCGCCGACCAGCGCTCGGGCCAGTTCAGCTCGACGTCGTAGTGGTCGGGGTGCAGCACACCACGGGCGGTACGGGTCTTCTCCCAGGCCGGCAGTGGACCGTTGCGCTCGGCGAGGTCGGCGGAGGCCTCGTACGCGGCGAGCATGATCCGCTCGGCGATCCGCGTGGAGAGGGTCTTGGCCTCGGGCGAGTCGAAGGGGACGCGCAGCTGGAAGAAGACGTCCTGGAGGCCCATGGCGCCCAGGCCGACCGGGCGCCACCGGGCGTTCGAGCGGCCCGCCTGCTCGGTCGGGTAGAAGTTGATGTCGACGACCCGGTCGAGGAAGGTGACGGCGGTACGGACCGTCTCGTCCAGCCGCTCCCAGTCGATGTCACCGGCCGCCGTGTCGACGAACGCCCCGAGGTTCACGGAACCCAGGTTGCAGACCGCCGTCTCCCCGTCGTCCGTGACCTCCAGGATCTCCGTGCACAGGTTCGAGGAGTGGACGACACTGCCCGGCTCGGCCGTCTGGTTGGCGGTGCGGTTGGCCGCGTCCTTGAAGGTCATCCAGCCTTGGCCGGTCTGCGCGAGGGTACGCATCATGCGGCCGTACAGATCGCGGGCCGGGATGGTCTTCCGGGCGAGCCCGGCCTCCTCGGCCGCGCGGTAGGCGGCGTCGAACTCGGCGCCCCACAGGTCGACCAGTTCGGGCACGTCGGAGGGGGAGAAGAGCGACCAGAGGGCGTCCGTGTCCACCCGGCGCATGAACTCGTCCGGGATCCAGTGCGCGAGGTTCAGGTTGTGCGTACGGCGGGCGTCCTCACCCGTGTTGTCGCGCAGCTCCAGGAACTCCTCGATGTCGGAGTGCCAGGTCTCCAGGTAGACCGCGGCGGCACCCTTGCGCCGGCCGCCCTGGTTCACGGCGGCGACGGAGGCGTCCAGCGTCTTCAGGAACGGCACGATGCCGTTGGAGTGCCCGTTGGTGCCCCGGATCAGCGAACCGCGGCTGCGGATACGGGAGTACGACAGCCCGATGCCACCGGCGTGCTTGGAGAGCCGGGCGACCTGGTGGTAGCGGTCGTAGATGGAGTCCAGCTCGTCGACGGGGGAGTCGAGGAGGTAGCAGGACGACATCTGGGGGTGCCGGGTACCGGAGTTGAAGAGGGTGGGGGAGGAGGGGAGGTAGTCGAGGCGGCTCATCAGCCGGTAGAGCGCGGCGACCTCGTCCAGCGCCCGCACGGTGTCGTCCTCGGCGAGACCGCTCGCCACCCGCAGCATGAAGTGCTGGGGCGTCTCGACGACCCGGCGGGTGATCGGGTGGCGCAGAAGGTAGCGGCTGTACAGCGTGCGCAGCCCGAAGTACCCGAAGCGGTCGTCGCCCTCGATGTCGATCAGGGCGTCGAGACGGTCCGTGTGCAGCCGGACGAACTCGGCGGTGCGGTCGGCGATCAGGCCCTCCCGGTGCCCGACCGCGACCGACTCGGAGAAGGAGGTGACGCCCTGTGAGGCGGCCTCCGCTGCGATGGTGACGGTCAGTAGCCGGGCGGCCAGCCGGGAGTAGGCGGGGTCCTCGGAGATGAGGCCGGCCGCCGCCTCGGTGGCCAGCTCGCGCAGCTCCGACACGTCGGCCCGCGCGGACCGGCCGCGCAGCGCGGCGGCGGCGACCCGGCCGGGGTCGGCGTCGGGAAGGTCGGCGGTCAGCTCGGTCAGGGTCCGCAGCAGCGCGGTACCAGGACCGTCCGTCTCGACTGCGGCCTCTGGGGTCGCTGAAGCCGGTTCGGCTGGCGCGATGGTCACAGGGGGGCTCTCCCTCGCTCGGCACGGGGCCTTGCGGAGGGCAGCGGGGCACACGGACGCCTTACGGGCACGCGTGCGTCCACCGGCCCACTCCACGAGGCCCGGACGTCAGGCACCCGGACCGGTCGGCCGGGCACACCGTCGGCAGGTCCTCGGACTGGCCAAGCGCACAAACGTGCACGAGTACACCGTTGCGGGACAGTTCCGGATTCACACCGGATTCCCCTGCGGCGACAGCGAGCACGAGCATACATCTTGTGCTCACCCGTCACGCCACCCCCAGATGTTGTGTCGGGGCGGTTTCAGAGCGTCAGCTGACAGCCGATCAGGGCGAGTTCGTCCGGTGTGGCGGGAGACTTCCGTCCAGCCCGGGTGCGGACGAAACCCGATGTTCCCGGACGCCCCGCGTGGTGCCGGACGCCCGGGTTGCGAAGCGCGCCCGGAGTGATTCCATGGAAGTGACCGTCGGCGCCGCGCGAATCCTCTCCCGCCGGCCCTCCGTCCCGGGAACCGCTTTCGGAACTCGCAGGGAGAACGCCATGACGAGGGTTGTCCGCCGTCCGCCCTGCAAGGAGCGACCGCGCGACGCGCCGATGGCCACCCTCGCCCTCAGACGGGCGGGACACCGGGTCGGCCACGGGTTCGTCGGCCGCTGGCACTCCCTGACGATCCGTCTGGAGGCCCGCCGAGGTGCCACCCGCCCCAGGAAATGGCGCCGATGGCTCTCCTACGCCAACGTCACCAGGACGATCTGGCTGGTCGCCGTGCTGGCGTTGCTCGCCTGGGTCGGGGAGGGCCTGTTCATCTTCATCACGCACGACACGACCGGCTTCGAGAAGTGGCGGCAGGGCAACGAGGGGTTCGAGACCGTCTTCAAGTTCGTCGGTCCGATCCTCGCCGCCTCGATCGCCGCCGCGCTCTTCCTGTTCTGGTGGTACCGCTGGACCAAACGGCGCTATCTCACCAAGACGCTGCGGGATCCGCGCCGGCTGGTGCCCACCGCCGGATACGACACCGCCGAGGTCGTGGGCCGCGAGGACATCGCCCAGGTCATCGCCGAGCGGCTGCGGGAGCGCGACACCCGGCGGCCGTATCTGCTCGTCGGCGGCGTCGGAGCGGGGAAGACCGCGGTCCTCGTACGGCTCACCGAACTCCTGGCCCGCCAGAACGCGGTACCGGTGCCGGTCAGGCTGAGGGACGCGGCCGACGGCGCCGACCTGAGCTTCGAACGCCTGGCGAGGCAGCGCTTCGCGCAGGAGGCGCCCAAGGGCATTCTGGCGCGCAGCAAGACCGACCGGGTGTGGCAGCAACTCCTCGCCGACGACAAGCCGGTCGTCCTCGCCGACGGTCTGGAGGAAGCCCTTCTCGACGACGGCGGGCAGCAGAACCGGGACAACGTCATCCGCCGGGCCATCGAGCGCGCCCGCGAGGAGAAGCTGCCCCTGGTCATCGCATCCCGGCCGCACAGCCCGTTGGAGACCACCTCGGCTGCGATCGTGGAGCTGGAACCGCTCAGTGAGGAGGCGGCGCTGCGCTTCGTCGCGGCGGGCGTACCGGAGACCGACGAGCGCCGGGTGGACTGGATCGTGGAGACGGCGGAGGTGACGGAGTCGCCGATCTACCTCCAGATCGCCCGGGAACTCCATCGGCGGGGAATCCTGGAGCACGACCGTCCAGGCGACGACCCTCGGCACATGAACACCCGCAGCCGCGACCGCGCGACCCTGCGGCTGTGGCTGATGGAGACCTGGACCGAGGCGCTGTGCGAGGGAAAGCTGCGCGAGGACGTCGCGCTGTCCCCGCAGGAGCGTCGCGACACGCTCGAAGTGGTCTCGGCCCTGGCCTGCGTCGGACTGCTCCAGGACAAGCTGGAGGTCGGCTTCGCGGAGCTGCTCGACCCGGACATCCTGCACCCGGGCCCGGCACGGCGCGCGCGGGCCCGAGCCGAGCACCTGTGGGCCGGCCGCGGCTTCGACCAGTACGGCAAACGCGGTAACACCCTCACCGACTGGCATCGGCGCCGGATCTGGAACGCGTTGTGCGAGCGGCTCGGCGACGCGGAACGCAGGCGGCTGCGCGAGGGCAACCTGGACCAGTGTCATGCCGTCCTCGCGCGCTTCGCGGCCCACGCGAACAAGCTCCGACTGGTGGAGGGGTCCGAGCACAGAGTTCGCTTCCCGCACAGCATCATCCAGGCCTACTTCGGCTGTCGCCTGCTGAACCACCTGGGCGAGCGGGAAGCCGGCGACCTGGCCGAGCAGTCGCTCCAGCCGCCCGGTCCCAGCCGTGAACTGCTCATCGCCCTCGTCCTGCTGTCCCGTCACTCGGCGGCGAACCCTCCCGAGCGGGGCCACGGTGTGCGGGCGGAGCTGCGGAAGGAGATCGCGGAACTGGTACGGCAGGCGCCGGTGAGGGGTCGCCCGCTCGCTCATCGGCTGTGTGCCGCCGCGGGCCTCCGCACCGACGACCCCAAGGCCCTGGACCTCTACGCGGCCGCCCTGGAGATCGAGAGTGCCGAGGACGACCCGCGAAAGCTGATCGAGATCGTCACCGCGGTGCGCGAACACTGGGCCGACATCAAGGGGGACCGGAGCACCCTGCGGGACGCCAAGCGCAGAGTGCTCAAACAACTGGGTGCCGCGCTGCGGAAGGTCTCCGCCCGTATCGACACCACCCCGCTGTACTGGGAGCTCTTCCGACTGGGCATCCAGGAACCCTCCTACTCCATCCGCCTGGTCGCGGCCCAGGAGTTCGGCACCGGCGGCAACGCGGCGTTCGCCGTGATCCGCGAGCGGGTCGGCCTGAACAGCGACCCCGTGAAGGAGTACAACGACCGGCTGGACAAGCTGAAGGCGTGGAAGAGACAGGAGTACGTGGCCTGGTCCGCCCGCATGGGGCAGGCGCGGGCGGACCGTACGTCCCCGGGGGGCGTGTCGGCCGAGGACATGGGGCGGCTGCAGAAGGACCGCAAGGAACTGAACCGGCACTACCACGAGCAACGGGTCGATCTGTTCCGGGAGTTCGTGATGCGGGCCTGGATGCTCCCGATGCTCCTGGGTTCCGTCGACGAGGCCCACCGCGACGAGGCCAAGGAACGCCTCGCCAAGTGGCTGCGCCACCTCGATCCGGAGTTCACCGGCGGTGCCCCCGATCTGCCGCTCGCCCTGGAGGTCGCACTGGCCCAGGGCTTCAAGTACGCGGCCAACCGACGCCAACGGCACCCGAACACCTACCTGGACGGCCGCGGCGACCTGATCCGTCAGGCGGAGACCGTGCTCCAGCAGTCACGCTGCTGGTACGCGCAGCTCAGCCTGCTCCAGGCACTGTGCCTGTGGGAGCTCCCGGACAACGCCGGCGGCCGACCCGACGGGCACCATCCGTCCCAGCAGCTGGGCGGGGCCACCGCCGTGCAGACGGTGAAACGCTGGCTGTCGATGGCGGGCAGGGTGAACGCGGCGCCGGGGCACCCGGACCAGCCCGGCGAACCGGCCCGGCGGTGCCTGCATCCGTTCGTCGCCGAGGCCGGTTACCTGGCTGCCCTCGCCCTGGAGACCGGACAGCCCGAGCGGTTCCTCTGGATCGACGAGAAGGGCATCGCCGACAACATCGGCGCCCGTGCGGGCAGCACCGGCCAATACCGCAGGCACAGCCTGTGGATTCCGCCCTCGGTCGGCTGGAGCACCCTCGACCCGCGCGCCCAACGTCTCGTCGCCGACGTACTGGTGATGCTGAACCTCGTCGAACGGGACGGGCACCCCGACGAGGTCGAGGAGCGCCTGGCCCGCATGGAACAGCCCGGAGTGTCGTTGCCGCCGTGCATCCGCACGGACCGGGAGCCGCTGTGTCCCGGGCTGCGTATCGGCACGTCCACCCCGCCCGCACCGGGCTCGACCTGTCTGCCCGACTGCACGTTCCAGCTCTGCCCGTACCCTCCCCGGGGCGGCCTGCCCCGGGGAGAGATCCGCGAGCCGTTCTGCCGTCAGCAACAGGCTCTGCTGCCCGGCAGCGTCCGGCGCTGGCTCCCCCGGGGGCTGCGGAGGAAGACCCCGCACTGGGTCGGCATGCGGGTCCGCGAACTGGACCACTTCTGGGACGCGATGGCCAGACGGACGCGGGACTAGGTTCGGACCGGAACCTTCCGGCCGGTCCCGCGCCTTCAGTGGCCGGCGCCCGCCGTGGCCGGCGGCAGCTCCACCGCCACGCCCGGATCCCCCGCGTCGGCCGTGTAGTCCGACGCCACCGTCTCGTCCACACCGTCCGGCGCCTTCAGCGCCTTCAGCACGAAGGTGAGGACCACCGTGACGACGACGTTCAGGACGAACGCCGTCAGGCCGATGTAACCGATCTCACCGATCCCGGGGATCTCCTTCGCGCTGCCACCGAAGTGCTTCTGCGTCGGAGACGCGACCCCGTACGCCGCCAGCGTGCCGTACAGCATGCCGACCGCCCAGCCGGCCAGCAGGGCCCAGCGGTGGAACCAGCGGGTGAACAGGCCGCCGACGAGGGCCGGGAAGGTCTGCAGGATCCAGATGCCGCCCAGCAGCTGGAAGTTGATGGCGACCGTCTTGTCCATCGTCAGGACGAAGATCAGCGCGCCCACCTTCACCAGGAGCGAGACCAGCTTGGAGACCTTGGTCTCCTGCGCCGGTGTCGCGTCGGGCTTGAGGAAGTCCTTGTAGATGTTGCGGGTGAAGAGGTTCGCCGCCGCGATGGACATGATGGCCGCCGGGACGAGCGCCCCGATGCCGATCGCCGCGAAGGCCACGCCCGCGAACCACGACGGGAACATGTCCTCGAAGAGCTGCGGGATCGCCAACTGCGGGTTGGTGACCTTGACTCCGGCCGCGATCGCCATGAAGCCCAGCAGGGCGAGCAGCCCGAGCATCAGGGAGTACAGCGGCAGGATCGTGGTGTTGCGGCGGATCACCTCACGGCTCCTGGAGGAGAGCGTCGCCGTGATCGAGTGCGGGTACATGAACAGCGCGAGCGCGCTGCCCAGCGCCAGCGTGGCGTAGGTCCACTGGCCGGCCTCGGCCGGGACCAGGGCGCCCGCCTTCGCGGCGGTGTACTTCTCGCTCGCCGCGCCGAAGACCTCGTCGAAGCCGCCCAGTTTGATCGGGATGTAGATGATCGCCACCGCGATGACGATGTAGATCAGCGTGTCCTTCACGAACGCGATCAGGGCGGGTGCCCTGAGGCCGGAGGAGTACGTGTAGGCCGCCAGCACGCCGAACGCGATCAGCAGCGGGAGGTCCTTCACGAACCAGTTGGTGTTCTCGCCGCCGCCGACGCCCATGACGTCGAGGACCGCCTGGATGCCGACCAGTTGGAGCGCGATGTACGGCATGGTCGCGAGGATGCCGGTGACCGCCACCGCCAGCGAGAGGCCCTTCGAGCCGAAGCGGCCGCGCACGAAGTCCGAGGTGGTGACGTAGCCGTGCTTGTGGGAGACCGACCACAGGCGGGGCAGGAACGTGAAGATCAGCGGGTACACCAGGATCGTGTAGGGCACCGCGAAGAAGCCGGCCGCGCCCGCCGCGTAGATCGCCGCCGGTACGGCCACGAAGGTGTACGCGGTGTAGAGGTCGCCGCCGAGCAGGAACCAGGTGACCCAGGTGCCGAACGACCGTCCGCCCAGGCCCCATTCGTCGAGGCTGTGCTCGTTCTCGGCCTTGCGCCAGCGCGCGGCCATGAAGCCGACGACCGTGACGGCCAGGAAGAAGATGATGAAAACGGTGAGTGCCACGCCGTTCACGCCGTCGTTCACGCGTCCGCACCACCCTTCGTGGCGGCACGGGCGCGCTGGTCGCGCCGCCAGAGCTGGTAGGCCGTCATCGTCAGCGCGGTGGACACGAACACCCACAGCATCTGGTACCAGTAGAAGAACGGGATGCCGATGAACGCCGGATCGACCTTCGCGTACGAACCGACCCACAGCATCGCGACAAAGGGTGCGAAGAGGCAGAGCCCGATGACGACGCGCATCGGAGTCACCACCGGTGGTTCCGCCACAGGTTGTCTCACTTCTGGCGCTTCTGACATGTCACAGCTCCGTCCCCTCACTGACTGCCTGCGATTCCCTGTGATCGCTTGTGCAACGCGCAGGAAATCTACGGGACGGCCCCGCTTTATGGAACCGTGCCTGTCCGCTGATCAGGGGTGGGTTCTGTGGTTGCCCAACAGCCCTAGTCGATGGGCCGCTTGAGCCGTGCCACGAACTTGTACCGGTCCCCCCGGTAGACCGACCGCACCCACTCCACCGGCTGCCCGGTCCTGTCCAGTGAGTGCCGGGACAGCATCAGCATCGGCAGGCCCACGTCGGTACCGAGCAGGCCGGCCTCGCGCGGGGTGGCCAGGGAGGTCTCGATGGTCTCCTCGGCCTCCGCGAGGTGGACGTCGTACACCTCGGCGAGAGCCGTGTAGAGGGAGGCGTACTTGACGAGCGACCTGCGCAGGGCGGGGAAACGCTTCGCGGAGAGATGGGTGGTCTCTATGGCCATCGGCTCGCCGTTCGCCATCCGCAGCCGCTCGATCCGCAGGACGCGCCCGCCCGCCGTGATGTCGAGCAGCTCGGCGAGGGTGTCGTCGGCGGTGATGTAGCCGATGTCGAGGAGCTGCGAGGTGGGTTCCAGGCCCTGGGCGCGCATGTCCTCGGTGTACGACGTGAGTTGCAGCGTCTGGGAGACCTTCGGCTTGGCGACGAAGGTGCCCTTGCCCTGGATGCGCTCCAGCCGGCCCTCGACGACCAGTTCCTGGAGAGCCTGGCGGACGGTGGTGCGGGAGGTGTCGAACTCCGCCGCCAGCGTGCGCTCGGGCGGGACCGGGGTGCCGGGCGCCTGGGTCTCCGTCATGTCGAGCAGATGCTTTTTCAGACGGTAGTACTTGGGCACGCGCGCGGTACGGACGGTAGGCCCACCCTCGTTCTCCGCACTGCTCACCTCGGTGCTCATGCTCCGCCTTCCCGGCTTCCGCAGCCGCTACGGCCGGCGTCCCGCCGGTCCACGTTCACATCGTGGCACGACCGGCGCCGCGATTGACCTGTGAATGGTCTCGTCGGGCCTTCGCGCGCTTGGTGATCCCTCTGTATACCTTCACGCCCCCTGTTGGTCTAGTCCACCGCAGGGAAAGTCCCGCCCAAGCTCGCGCCCCGGTGCTCCCGAGAAGTGGTCTACCTCGAATCAGAGAGATGTGCAGGCTATTTCCGCCACTTTCTTACTTAAAGGTTCCTGTATATGTAGCTCGTATAACGGCTGGTCAAAGGCGTTCCTACCCCCTTGACACCCTGTTTGGTCTGAGCCAAGCTCCGCCTACTGGTCTACACCATTGGTCCAGCTCCCAGAGGAGGTTGGCGTGAAGCGCAAGCTGATAGCCGCGATCGGTATCGCGGGCATGATGGTCTCCATCGCGGCATGCGGGGACAGTGACGGCGGCAGCTCGGACAACACCGGCGCCGACGCCAAGGAGCTGACCGTCTGGTTGACCGTGGACGCGCAGAACAACTGGCCCGAGCTGGTGAAGGCCGCCGACGCCACGCTGACGAAGGCGCACCCCGGCATCAAGATCAACCACGAGTACTACGGCTGGCCCGACAAGAACGCCAAGCTCGACGCCGTCCTGGCCACCGACAAGGCCCCCGACGTGGTCGAGATGGGCAACACCGAGATGCTCGGCTACATGGTCAAGGGCGCCTTCGCCCCCCTCGACCCGGCGAAGTTCGAGAACTCCGCCAACTGGCTGGACGGCCTCAAGGCCTCCGTCACCTACGACGGCAAGACCTACGGCGTCCCCTACTACGCCGGTGGCCGCGTCGCCAACTGGCGCAAGGACGTGGCGGCTTCGGTCGGCATCAAGTCGGTGCCGAAGACGTACGCCGAACTCACCTCCGACCTGGACAAGATCCAGAAGAAGGAGGGCGGCAAGTACAACGCCTGGTACCAGCCCACCCGCGACTGGTACGCCGGTATGTCCTTCGTGTACGACGCCGGCGGCTCGATCGCCGAGGAGTCGGGCGGCCAGTGGAAGGCGACCCTCTCCTCCCCGGAGTCCGTCAAGGGCCTCACCGAGTTCAGACACGTCATCGACAAGTACATGCACGGCGACAAGACCAAGGACGAGTCCGACCGCTACATCGTCTACGGCCAGGGCAAGACGAGCATGATCTTCGCCGCCGCCTGGGAGGGCGCGACCGCGGAGACGCCGGAGAACGACAAGACCGGCAAGCTCAAGGGCAACACGGAGAACTTCGTGATGCCCGGCCCGTCCGGCAAGAACATGCCGGTGTTCCTGGGCGGTTCGGACCTCGCCGTGCCGGTGAAGTCGAAGGCACAGACGGTCGCCGCCGAGTGGATCAACGCCTACACCGGAGCGAGCGGCCAGAAGGGCCTGATGGCCAAGGGCAACCTGCCCAACAACAAGACCGACCTCGCCACCCTGAAGAACGACCCGGCCACGGCGGTCCCGGCCACGGCGGCGGAGTCCAACTGGTTCGTGCCGATGGCACCGGGCTGGGGCCAGGTCGAGAAGGCCCAGATCCTCCAGACGCTGCTGCAGAACATCGGCACCGGCAAGGAGACGGTCGAGGCCGCCGCGAAGGAAGCGGACGCGGCGATCGACAAGGTCATCAACACCAAGTAGCGACCCGACGCGGGGCCCTGTCACGGGGAGGGCCCCGCTCGCCCGCCACCTGAAGAACCTGTTCGACAGCAACGACCGTACGACCTGAGGGACCGCTGAGGAGCGCGCGGATGAGTGCCGCTGACACGACCACACCTGCCAAGCTGCCGCCGTCGACACGGCACGCGCCGCCGTCACCGCCGACCGGCACGGACGGGCCGCCCACAAGACGGCCCTCGAAGGCCACCGCCGCGATTCCCTGGGCCCTGCTGGCGCCCTGTCTGCTGATCCTCGCGCTGGTCCTCGGCTACCCCCTCGTACGTCTGGTCACCCTGTCGTTCCAGAAGTTCGGGCAGTCCCAGCTGTGGGGCTTCCAGCCGGCCGAGTCGGTGGGCTTCGCCAACTTCAGCACCGTGCTCGGCGACAGGGAGTTCTGGGACGTCGTCGTCCGCACCATCGTCTTCGCCGGTGGCTCAGTGGTCCTCACGATGGTCGCCGGCATGCTGATCGCACTGCTGCTCCAGCGGGTCAGCGGCTGGATGAAGACGCTCGTCAACATCGTCCTGGTGGCCAGCTGGGGCATGCCGATCATCGTGGCGACCACCGTCTTCAAGTGGCTGTTCGACTCCGACTACGGGATCATCAACGCCCTGCTGAGCAAGCTCCCGGGCGTCGAGATGATCGGCCACAACTGGTTCGCGAGCGGACCGCAGGGCCTGGCCGTGATCATGCTGCTCGTCGTCTGGGGCGCGGTGCCGTTCGTGGTCATCACGCTCGGCGCGGGGCTGACCCAGGTCCCGAAGGAACTGGAGGAGGCGGCCCGGCTGGACGGCGCGGGCGCCTGGGGCGTGTTCCGTTACGTCACCCTCCCCATCCTCAAACCGATCGTCGTGATGCTCACGACCCTGTCGGTCATCTGGGACATGGGCGTGTTCCCCCAGGTCTTCGTCATGCGGGGCGGCCACCCGGAGGCCGAGTTCCAGCTCCTGACCACCTACTCCTACGACCGCGCCTTCGCCGTCAACGACTACGCCCAGGGGTCGGCGATCGCACTGCTCACCGTGGTGCTGCTGCTCGGTGTCGTGGCCGTCTACATGCGCCAGATGCTGAAGATCGGAGACGTCGAATGACCACCATGAGCACTGCCGCTGTCTCCCGTCCCCGGAAGTCGAAGGCCGGCTGGAACCTGCTGGGCCTGTTCGTCTTCCTGACGGTCGGCTTCCCCGTCTACTGGATGCTGAACACGGCGATCAAACCGGCGAAGGACGCGATCGACCCCGACCCGAGCCTGCTGCCGACGGGCTTCACCCTCGCCAACTTCCGCCGCGCGCTGAACATCGCCGACTTCTGGGGCCCCGTCGGCCGCAGCCTCATCGTGTCCCTGACGGTGGTCGTGATCGGCATCGTGGTGGGCATGCTCGCGGCCCTCGCCATCTCGCGCTTCGCCTTCCGCGGCCGGAAGATCGTCATCGTCGGCATTTTGGCCGTGCAGATGGTCCCCCTGGTCGCGATGATCATCCCCGTGTTCCTGCTGCTCAACGACCTCGACCAGTACGACCGGCTGTCCGGCCTGATCATCACCTACCTCACCTTCATCCTTCCGTTCACGGTGTGGACCCTGCGCGGCTTCATCGTCAACATCCCGAAGGAGCTGGAGGAGGCCGCGATGGTCGACGGCTGCTCCCGCACCACCGCCTTCCTCCGCGTGGTCTTCCCCCTCCTCGCTCCCGGCCTGGTCGCCACCTCGGTCTACGGCTTCATCCAGGCCTGGAACGAGTACCTGTACGCCCTGATGCTGATGAGCCAGAAGAACCAGACCGCCACCGTCTGGCTCGGCAACTTCACCACCAAGCACGGCACCGAGTACGCCCCGATGATGGCCGGCTCCACGATGATGGCCGTGCCGATCGTCGTCCTTTTCCTCCTCGTCCAGCGCAAGATGGCCGCGGGCCTGACCGCGGGCGCCGTGAAGGGATAACCCCCACCGATGACGACCCTCGCCCGCCGCCCCGACACACTCACCCGTGACGCGCTCACCGTCCTCCAGCCCGGCTTCACCGGCACCACCGCCCCCGACTGGCTGCTGCGCCGCCTCGGCGAAGGCCTCGCCTCCGTGGGCCTGTTCGGCCGCAACATCACCTCCCCCGACCAACTGGCCGCCCTCACCGCCCGGTTGCGCGCCGAACGCGACGACGTCCTGGTCGCGATCGACGAGGAGGGCGGCGACGTCACCCGCCTGGAGGTCCACACCGGCTCCTCCTTCCCCGGCAACCACGCCCTGGGCGCGGTGGACGACGTCCAGCTGACCGAGCAGGTGGCACACGAACTCGGCCACCGCCTCCGTTCCTGCGGGGTCAACCTCAACTGGGCCCCGTCGGCGGACGTCAACTCCAACCCCGCCAACCCCGTCATCGGCGTCCGCTCCTTCGGCGCCGACCCGGAGCTGGTCGCCCGCCACACCGCGGCCTACGTCACCGGTCTCCAGGCCGCGGGCGTCGCCGCCTGCACGAAGCACTTCCCGGGTCACGGCGACACGTCGGTCGACTCCCACCACGCCCTCCCGCGCATCGACGCGAGTCGCTCCGTGGTCCTCGACCGCGAGCTGTCCCCGTTCCGCGCGGCGATCGCCGCCGGCACCAGGGCGGTGATGAGCGCCCACATCCTGATTCCGTCGCTGGACCCGGACCGCCCGGCGACCCTCTCCCACCCCGTCCTCACCGACCTCCTCCGGGGCGAACTCGGCTACACCGGCCTGATCGTCACCGACGGCATGGAGATGCGGGCCATCGCCGACACCTACGGCATCGAACGCGGCAGTGTCCTCGCCATCGCCGCCGGTGCCGACGCCATCTGCGTGGGCGGCGGCCTCTCGGACGACGAGACGGTACGCCGTCTGCGCGACGCCCTGGTCAAGGCCGTACGCGCCGGTGAACTCCCGGAGGAACGCCTGGCGGACGCGGCGGAACGCGTCAGGACCCTGGCCCGCTGGACGGCGGCACCGCGGGAGCCCGCCGCTGCCACGGGGTCCACCGACATCGGCCTCCAGGCCGCCCGACGCGCCCTGGAGACGACGTATCCGGCGGGCTCGGCCCCCTTCGAACCCCTCCGGGAACCCCCGTACGTGGCCGCCTTCACCCCGGTGGCGAACTTCGCCGTCGGCAACGAGACCCCCTGGGGTGTGGCGGCCGAGCTGGTACGTCTGCTGCCCGGCACCCGTACCGGAACCTTCACCGGCGAGGAGGCGGCCCGGGCGGCCCTGACCGAGGCGGGCCCGAGCCGCGTCGTCGCGGTGGTCCGCGACGAACACCGTCACCCGTGGATGTCGGCGGCCCTGGACACGCTCCTCACCGCCCGCCCCGACACGATCGTCGTCGAGATGGGCGTCCCCCAGTCCCCCCGCCGAGGCGCCGCCCACCTGGCGACCCACGGCGCGGCCAGAGTCTGCGGACGCGCGGCGGCGGAGATCATCGCGGGGGAGTGACCCGTACGACGACGAAGGCGCCGGTCCCCTCGGAAGGGGACCGGCGCCTTCGTCGTCAGGCCTGTTCTCTCGGCGCCAGCCACTCCTGCAGCTCGATCAGGTTCCCCTCCGGGTCCGCCAGGTGGGCGACCCGCATCCGGTCGCCCATCGGACCCGGGCCCCGGAGGAACTCCGCGCCCCGTGAGGAGAGCTCGGCGTGGACGGCGTCCAGGTCATCCACCCGCAGCACCACCAGCGCGCGGTGCCCGTCCGGCTCCGCCCCCAGCCGCTCCAGCAGGCCGGCCATCTGCGCCCGGTCCTGCAGCGCGATCGCGGCGTGCCCGGTGTCCGGGCTGAGCTTGGCGTACGGGCCGCTCTCGGCCTCGAACTGCGGCTTCAGCCCGAGCACGTCCCGGTAGAAGCGGTAGACAGCGGGGAAGTCGGACACCAACAGGCGTATCTGGGTGAGTTCCATACGGATCTTTCTAGCCCAGGTCCTGCCCAGTTCCCTGCCCGGGTTCCGGTCGGCCCTTGTTCGCCGCGTCGGAGACATGGGAGACCTAGATCCCTTGCCAGTCGGGCTTGTTGACGAAGGTGTGCCGGAAGTAGTCGGCCAGCTTCAGCTTCGAAGCGGCTCCCTCGTCGACGACCACCGTGGCATGCGGGTGCAGCTGGAGCGCCGACGCCGGACACACCGCCGCGACGGGCCCCTCCACCGTCGCCGCCACCGCGTCCGCCTTGCCCTCGCCCGTCGCGAGCAGCACCAGGTGGCGCGCCTCCAGGATCGTGCCGATGCCCTGCGTGATGACGTGATGGGGGACCTGGCCGATGTCGCCGTCGAAGAACCGCGCGTTGTCGATCCGGGTCTGCTCGGTCAACGTCTTGATCCGGGTCCGGGAGGCGAGTGAGGAGCACGGCTCGTTGAACCCGATGTGTCCGTCGGTCCCGATCCCCAGCAACTGGAGGTCGACCCCGCCGGCCTCCGCCAGCGCCCTGTCGTACGCCTCGCACGCTCCCCGTACGTCCTCGGCGGTCCCGTCGGGCCCGATGAACGCGTCCATCCCGATCCCGAGCGGCTCCAGCACCTCGCGCCGCAGCACCGAACGGTACGACTCCGGATGGTCGGCCGGCAGCCCCACGTACTCGTCGAGCTGGGCTATGCGTGCTCGGGACATCACCACGGCGCCGGAGGCCGCCCGGGCCGCGAGCGCCTGGTAGACGGGCAGCGGGGTCGAGCCGGTGGCCACGCCGAGCAGCGCGGTCGGCTTGTGCCCGAGCAGCTGTGCGATGGCCCCGGCGATGAGCTCGCCACCCGCCTTGGCGTCCGGAACGATGACAACTTCCACGCTGGGCCTGCCGATCTGGAGAAGCGCTCATGAGGCGTACGGGGGAACGGTGTGGTTTAGACCAATCTAACAGAACGGGGTTTCCCGGCCCAGGCTCCCGGACGGTGAACGGCCGGTGAACCTCGCGGCCGATGATGCTCGCGGAAATTGCCCCGGCGATCCGGCCCCGCACATGAACCAACAAGGCTAGGCTGGATGGTGGATGCTGGGACGTCCGACTAGTTCCAACGGGCGAGCTTGAGGCATCCCGACTACTCGCGAACCCACAGCGACAAACATTCTCCGACGCATGGACACGGCTTGTGGTCTAGTCCACAATGCGTAGAGAAGCGTACGATCGATCAGCTGTACGCACGACCAGAGCCTCCGTCTTCCCCGCACAGGAAGACGGATCGAGGAACCGGGGCTCTCTGCCCTGACTGCGCCGGCTCCTCATCCATCGGCCGACCGGGACCGCACACCCCACGGCCGTTGCTGCTCCGGGCTGCGGTGCCGGGAGGGCTGAGGGTCCCTCCCAGGCGCCGCGGCCCGCGGGTGTTTCCGGGCCGCTTCGAGCCCCGCCCCCAGCCACGGTTTCCGGCCAGGTCCAGGCCGACGGGTACGCTCGCACACGTGCCCTCCATGAACGAACTCGTACGCCAGCACACCGCGCTCAGCGACTCCGACCTGGAGTGGCTGCACCTGCTGGTGTCGGAGTGGCAGCTGCTCTCCGACCTCTCCTTCGCCGACCTCGTCCTGTGGGTTCCCACCCGCGACGGCACCCGCTATGTCTCGGTCGCCCAGATGCGGCCGAACACCGGCCCGACCTCGTACCAAGACGACATGGTCGGCCATCTCGTCCCCCGTGGCCGCCGCCCCCTGCTGGACGCGGCCCTGGACGAGGGCCGGATCGTGCGCGAGGGCGACCCGGAATGGCGCGAAGAGGTCCCTGTCCGGGTCGAGTCGATCCCCGTGCGCCGCGAAGGGCGTGTCCTCGGGGTCATCGCGCGCAACACCAACCTCCTCACCGTCCGGACCCCGAGCCGCCTGGAACTGACGTATCTCCAGAGCGCCTCCGACCTCGCCCAGATGATCGCCGCCGGATCGTTCCCCTTCTCGAACCAGGTCGTCGACATGGACGCCTCGCCGCGGGTCGGCGACGGACTGATCCGGCTCGACGCCGACGGCATCGTCCAGTACGCCTCACCCAACGCGCTGTCGGCGTACCACCGGCTCGGCCTCGCCTCCGACCTCGTCGGCCAGCACCTGGGCGTCACCACGGCCGAACTCGCTCCGTCCCGGGGGCCGGTGGACGAGGCGCTCTCCAAGGTCGCCAGCGGCTGGGCGCCGCGCGAGTTCGAGATCGAGTCCGTCGACGGGGTCATCCAGTTCCGCGCCATCCCCCTCAAGCCCAAGGGCACGCGCATCGGTTCACTCGTCCTGCTCCGCGACGTCACCGAACTGCGCCGTCGCGAACGTGAGTTGATCACCAAGGACGCGACCATCCGGGAGATCCACCACCGCGTCAAGAACAACCTTCAGACGGTGGCCGCGCTCCTGCGCCTCCAGGCTCGGCGCATCGAGTCGGAGCGTGGACGCGAGGCCCTGGAGGAGGCCGTACGGCGGGTCGGGTCCATCGCGATCGTGCACGAGACGCTGTCTCAGAACCTGGACGAACGCGTGGAGTTCGACGAGATCGCCGACCGCGTCCTCGCGATGGTCTCCGAGATCTCGCCGGGCGCGGTCACCGCCCGGCGCAGCGGGCGGTTCGGCATTCTCGACGCCGAGGTCGCCACCCCGCTCTCCATGGTGCTGACCGAGATCCTGCAGAACGCCCTGGAGCACGGCTTCGGACCCGGTGACACCGGCTCGGTCGAGGTCTCGGCGGTCCGGGGCGGCACGACCAAGGAGTCCCGCCTCCTCGTCACCGTCCAGGACGACGGCGTCGGTCTCCCCGAGGGCTTCGACCCGCACCGCTCGGGCAACCTCGGCCTGCAGATCGTACGGACGCTGGTGGAGGGGGAGTTGGGCGGCACGTTCGACATGGTGCCCGCTCCCGAGCGGGGCACGCAGGTGATCCTCGACATCCCGGTGCGCGCCAGCAAGTAGTCCGGCGGCGCGATCGGCCCCGGCACAGCGATGAGCCCCGGACCATGGAACGGTCCGGGGCTCATATGCTTGTTCGCGCTGTTGCTATGCGCATCGGGGGCACTGCGCGCTGCGGCTCGGGGGCGGGAGATGCGTACTCGCTGTACGCGCCGCCAAGCTCAGGCTGTTACGGGGTGGGTTGTCAGGCGGTTGCCTGGCGTGCCCGGTTGCGGGCGGCGCGACGCTTCATGGCACGGCGCTCGTCCTCGCTGAGACCACCCCAGACGCCGGAGTCCTGGCCGGACTCAAGCGCCCACTGCAAACACTGCTCCATGACGGGGCAGCGGCGGCAGACGGCCTTGGCTTCCTCGATCTGCAGCAGCGCAGGACCGGTGTTGCCGATGGGGAAGAAGAGTTCCGGGTCTTCCTCGCGGCAAACGGCGTTGTGACGCCAGTCCATGGCTGCTACCTCTCCTTGGTATTACATGCACGTTGCTTGTGAATGTGAACGCTTTCACGAATCCCTCAACAAGTGAAGGGCCGATCATCAGACGGACTGATGTCGTCCTTGAAGTGAGGAGGGGTTCTGGCTCTCTGTGGGGGCCGGTGTTGCGGGCCGTCCCGATCGCCACTTAGAGACTCGCAAACCTCAGCGGCGGATACAACCCCTACCGGAAAGTTTTTTTGGATTCCTCGGTGTCGGCTCAGTCACAGCCGTACTTCCATGGGGTGGACCCTGGCCTAAACGTTCGAGTGGAAGGACTTTAGCCCGTTCCGCTCACACAATCACACGCAGTGCACGGCGTACGCCTGTGAACGTCACGCTCGTTCGCAGTCCCAGGTGGTCGCCGTCCATCTGGAGGGGCAGAGGGACCTTCGAATGCAAGGTGAAGTCCGTCAGGTCGTGCAGGGCGGTGGCATGCCTGCCATGGGGTCCCCGGTCGGGGGACGAAGTGAGCAACTGCATGCCATACCGGGCAACCGCACCCGTCGACATGCGGCTGAGGCCGAGTACGTCGAGCGCGGTATCGAACGAGGCCTTAGGTGAGGCGTACACCGGACGATTACCCAGATACGTCCAGGGGGACGTGTTGCAGACTATGGACAGCACCAGATCCGTCACCGGGTCGGCGCCCGGCTGTTCCAGGGTGATCGTGCCGTGCCGGCGATTGGCCTCGCCCAGGAATTGCCGCACAACTTGCCGCAGGTAAAGGGCATGTGTGGATTTACGGCCGCGTTCCCGCTGCTGCTCCACCCGCCCGATCACACCGGCGTCGAATCCCAGGCCCGCACAGAACGTGAACCAGCGCTCCGGCACCGACTCGTCCTCGGTCCCCGGGGTGCCCTTCGCGACACCGAGGCCCACCGTACGTTCCCGGTCCTCGCGCAGGGCGTCCAGCAGGACGCCGGTGGCCTCCACTGCGTCGTTGGGCAGTCCGAGGGCGCGGGCGAAGACGTTCGTGGAGCCGCCGGGGACCACGGCGAGGCGCGGCAGCCGGTCCGGGTCGGGCCCGTTGTGCAGCAGGCCGTTCACGACCTCGTTGACGGTCCCGTCGCCACCGAGAGCGACGACCAGGTCGATGTTCTCGCTCTCCGCCGCCTGCCGGCCGAGATCACGCGCGTGCCCCCGGTACTCGGTGGTGACCGCCTCGAGTTTCATCTCGCTCGCGAGAGCATGGGTCAGCACATCGCGCGTACGTGCGCTTGTGGTGGTAGCCGCCGGATTGACCACGAGAAGTGCACGCATGCGATGCAGCGTACCTACTGGGTGGTACTCGGCCCAGGGCAGGTTAGGGCTCAGTAAGAAAAGCGGACGTGAGCCGGGCGCTCCCGGGCGCCTCTCCGGGGCCCGGCCGAGCGCCGTGGAGCCCGCGGCTACCCTTTGGGAGTGAGCGCTGAGCAAACCCCCACCCCGGAAACCGCCGAAGAGCCGCGGCCCCTGCGGCTGACCGCGGCAGCCGTGCTCGCCGCGCTGGAGGGGCTCGCCCTGGTGACCGGCGGGGCCTTCATCCTCGTACTGGGGCTGACGGGCGATCCGGACGACCGGCAGCAGGCCGTCACCGGCGGTGTCACCCTGATCGTGCTCGCTCTGCTGCCGCTGCTCGCCGCGCGCGGGCTGCTGGGGCGGCGGAGCTGGAGCCGGGGGCCCGCCGTCATCACGCAGATCATGGCGCTGCCCGTCGCCTACAACCTGCTCCGGGCCGACAGCATGGCCATTCCGGGCGGGATCGTGCTGGGTGTGGTGGCGGTCACCGCGCTGGTGCTGCTGGTGAACCAGGAGACGACCCGGGCCCTCGGGATCCGGGGGCCCGGCAACGCGTCGGAGTGACCCCGAGGGTCTACTCCTCCACCAGCAGCCGCTCCCGCAGCTGGGCGAGCGTCCGCGCCAGCAGCCGGGAGACGTGCATCTGGGAGATGCCGACCTCCTGCGCGATCTGCGACTGCGTCATGTTGCCGAAGAAACGCAGCAGCAGGATCCGCTTCTCCCGGGGCGGGAGATCCTCCAGGAGCGGCTTGAGCGACTCGCGGTACTCGACGCCCTCCAGGGCCTCGTCGTACGAACCCAGGGTGTCCGCGACCGCGGGGGACTCGTCGTCCGTGTCGGGGACGTCCAGGGACAGCGTGGAGTAGGCGTTGGCCGACTCCAGGCCCTCCAGGACCTCCTCCTCCGAGATGCCCAGCTTCTCGGCCAGCTCGTGGACGGTGGGGGAGCGGCCGTGCCGCTGCGAGAGCTCCGCCGTCGCCGTGGTGAGCGAGAGACGCAGCTCCTGGAGCCTGCGCGGGACGCGGACCGCCCAGCCCTTGTCACGGAAGTGCCGCTTGATCTCGCCGACGACCGTCGGGGTCGCGTACGTCGAGAACTCGACGCCACGGTCCGGGTCGAAGCGGTCGACCGACTTGATCAGACCGATGGTCGCGACCTGGGTCAGGTCGTCCAACGGCTCACCGCGATTGCGGAAGCGGCGCGCGAGATGCTCGACGAGCGGGAGATGCATACGCACCAGCCGGTTGCGCAGCTCCGCGTACTCGGCACTGCCGTTCTCCAGCGCGCGCAGCTCGTAGAACAGGGCACGCGCTCCGCTGCGGTCCGTCGGGGAGTGCTGGGTGACCTGCACCTCCGGCTGTGCGCCCTGCGCGTCGTCTCGTTCGTGCTCGCTCATCGTCCCGCCTGTCGACCTTCCCTGAGCCCGCGCGTCGGCGGGGACAGGGGAGACCTCATTCGGCCCTTCCAGGGGCGCACTCTGCACGGCACCTTCCCGATCCAGCTGCCCGTCGTCCGTGAAGCCGGCCTCCGGGGGGTTGTCCTCCGGGTGCGGCCGGGCCTGCTCGGGGATGCCGGAGATACCGGCGATGCCGGAAATGGCGTCCGCCGTGCCCCGCGGCCCGTCCGGGCCGCCACTGCCCGCCCCGGGCAGCTCCCGTGTGCCGCGCTCTTCGTCCCGCACCGGCCCGTCCCCGTTCCTCACGCCGGCCCGGGTCCCGCGCCGCGCTTCTTGTGGAGACTGATCGACACGGTCTTGTCCTCGGCGACGGTCGAGTCGACCTGGCCCGCGAGGGCCGACAGGACGGTCCAGGCGAAGGTGTCGCGCGCGGGGGCGTGACCGTCCGTGGTCGGGGCCGAGACCGTGACCTCCAGGGAGTCGTCGATCAGTCGGAACACACAGCTGAGTACGGAGCCGGGCACGGCCTGCTGAAGCAGGATCGCGCAGGCCTCGTCCACCGCGATGCGCAGGTCCTCGATCTCGTCGAGGGTGAAGTCCAAACGGGCCGCGAGGCCGGCCGTAGCCGTACGCAGCACCGACAGGTAGGCACCCGCGGCCGGCAGCCGGACTTCCACGAAGTCCTGGGTCGCGGGCTCGCCTGCGAACTGGGACACCCTCACCTCCAAGGTGGTACAAGCTCTTTCGGGGGCCGAGGGTCGCCCCCCGGGGTAACGCGATACGTGGTTCAGCGGTGACGCTACCGCGCTCCGGACTTTCCTGTCCCCGGGACCCCAGCCCCTTGCTGTCACTCATAGTAAACCTATGGATACGCACAGTGGCTAGAGGTCTGCGGGCCCAATTGGGAAGAGCGCGCGCCGGGTTGACGTACCCAGGCGTCAGACGGTCGAACCGTCCGGATCCAGGGTCACACGAGTACGCCCTCGGTCACCAATGCCCCAGCTCACACGGGTGCGAGGCTGGATGTGCGGCGATTCGGGGCTTCCGCGCCGTCATCCGTGCCGTCATCCGCGCCGTCAGACAAGGACGTGGTCGACGAAGCACCAGCGCCAGCTCTCGCCGGGTTCGAAGGTCCGCATCACCGGGTGCCCGGTCTCCTTGTGGTGTTCTGTCGCGTGACGGTTCGGCGAGGAGTCGCAGCAGCCGACATGGCCGCATTCCAGGCACAGGCGCAACTGCACCGGGTGGGTGCCGGACGCCAGGCACTCCGGGCAGGTCTCGCTCTTGGGCTCTGGTTCCGGAAGGGGCAGCGCGTCGGCATGCGTGCACTGTTTCATGATTGCCAGGTTACGACGGCTGTTGCGGAAAGCCGCGCGGAAGCCGGAGCGCACGAAAACGAAGACGAAAACGAAGACGAAGACGAAGTGGGCGGACTGAGAGTGGGCCGAAACCGATGCATGTGATGCCACTGCTCCTGCTGGTCGCGGGGAGCGCCGCCGTTGCCGCCGCGGCCCGTCGCACCCCTGTCCCGCCCCCGCTGCTGCTGGTCGCGGCCGGCCTGCTGTTCGCGTACGTCCCCGGAGTCCCCGACTACGCGCTCGACCCGCATGTCGTCCTGCCGCTGATGCTGCCCCCGCTGCTGTACACGGCGGCCGTCGACAGCTCGTACCTCGATCTGCGCGCGCAACTGCGGCCCGTGGCACTGCTGTCCGTGGGCTACGTGCTCTTCGCGACGCTCGCCGTCGGCTGGGCGGCCTATCTGATCGTGCCCGGACTGCCCCTCACCGCCGCGCTGGTGCTCGGCGCGGTCGTGGCACCGCCGGACGCCGTCGCGGCAACGGCCATCGCGCGCCGGGTCGGGCTGCCGTCGCGGGTCACCACCATCCTCCAGGGCGAGTCCCTGGTGAACGACGCCACCGCGATCACCGCCTACCGCGTCGCCCTCGCGGCGGCCGTGGGGGAGGGCGCGACCTGGGCGGGCGGGATCGGCGAGTTCCTGCTCGCGGCGGTCGGCGGCATCGGCATCGGACTTCTCCTGATGGTGCCGATCCACTGGCTGCGCAGACGCCTGAAGGAGGCGCTGCTGCAGAACACGCTGTCCCTGCTGATCCCGTTCGCGGCGTACGCGGTCGCCGAGGAGGTGCACGCCTCCGGGGTTCTCGCCGTGGTGGTCGTGGCGCTGTATCTGGGACATCGCGCGTGGGAGGTCGATTTCGCGACCCGTCTCCAGGAGGAGGCGGTCTGGAAAATGGTTGCCTTCGTTCTCGAATCGGCGGTCTTCGCCCTGATCGGGCTGCAGCTGCCGGTCGTCATGAAGGGGCTCGGGGAGTACGAGGGTGTCGATGCCGCCTGGTACGCGATCGCCGTCTTCCTCGTGGTCGTCGTCACCCGGTTCGCCTGGGTGTACCCCGGCACGTTCGTGCCCAGGCTGATGTCGGAGCGGATCCGGGACCGGGAGCCGAATCCGACCTGGAAGGGCGCGTTCGTCATCTCCTGGGCCGGGATGCGGGGGGTCGTCTCGCTGGCCATCGCCTTCTCGATCCCGCTCACGGTGGAGGGCGGCGAGGAGTTCCCGGAACGGAACCTGATCCTCTTCCTGACCTTCACGACGGTCATCGGCACGCTGGTCGTCCAGGGGCTGACGCTGCCCCCGCTGATCCGGCTGCTGAAGCTGCCCGGCCGTGACACGCAAGCTGAGACGCTCGCGGAGGCGAACGCCCAGGCGCAGGCGTCCAGGGCCGCGCAGGGGCGCCTGGACGGTCTGCTGGAGGACGAGAGCAACGCACTGCCGCCTCCGCTGGCCGACCGGCTGCGCATGGTGCTGGAGCGCCGCCAGAACGCGGTCTGGGAGCGGCTGGGCTCGGTCAACCCGGTGACCGGCGAGACGGTGGACGACACCTACCGGCGGCTGTCCCGCGAGATGATCAGCGCTGAGCGGGAGGTGTTCGTGCGGCTGCGGGACGGGCGCTACATCGACGACGAGATGCTGCGGACCCTGCTGCGACGGCTGGACCTGGAGGAGGCGGCGGCGTTCCGGGAGGCGGAGTAGGGCGGTCCGGCACGCGGATCGCGGGCCGGTGGTTCAGGGGAACGGGTGCCCGGTGATCACCGCCACGACGGTGGTCCCGTTCGCGAAGGCGCCCTCCTGCGCGAGGGCGACAAGTCCGTACAGCATCTTGGCGACATAGAGACGTTCCACGGGTACGTCGTGACGGGCCTCGAAGTCGTCGGCGAAGGCGTGCAGTTCGGGGGTCGTACGGGCGTAGCCGCCGAAGTGGAAGCGGTGGTCGAGGGTCCACGAGCCGCGGAGCCCGCCGAAGGTGAGGTCCTGGAGGGCCCGTATCTCCGCGTCCAGGAAGCCCCCCTTGAGGACGGGGACGCCGAGGGCGCGCTGCTCGGGAGCCAGGCCCGCGGCGAGGCCGGCGAGGGTGCCGCCGGTGCCGCAGGCGACCGCGACGACATCGGCGTGGCCGCGCAGTTCCTCACCGAGGGCGCGGCAGCCCTGTACGGCGAGCGGGTTGCTGCCGCCTTCCGGCACGACGTGGGCGTCCTCGGCCCCGGCCGCCCGGCGGATGGCGGCGAGGGTGTCCGGGTCGGCCTTGTGCCGGTAGGTCGATCTGTCGACGAAGTGCAGGCGCATGCCGTTGGCCGCGCAGTGGGCCAGCGAGGGGTTGAGGGGGAGGTCGGCGAGTTCCTGACCTCGGACCACACCGACCGTGGGCAGGCCCAGCAGGCGGCCGGCGGTGGCCGTGGCGCGCAGATGGTTGGAGTAGGCGCCGCCGAAGGTGAGGATCGGGCGTCCGGCGGCGGCCTCCAGGTTGGGGACCAGCTTGCGCCACTTGTTGCCGATCAGGTCCGGGTGGATGAGATCGTCGCGCTTGAGGAACAGCCGGAGCCCGCGGTGCGTGAAGCGGGGGTCGGTGAGTTCCTGGAGAGGGGTGGGGAGAGGCACGGGGAAAGGCACGGGCCCATTCTCGCCGGGGCGAGAAATTCCTACTTCAGACGGTCGCGCACCCTGTCCCTCAGCCACTGCATGCCGAAACCCCGGGGATCGACCTTGCCGGGCTGCCATTCGAGGTGGCCGATGACCGACCGCTCCGTCCAGCCGTGATGACGGCACAGCGCCGCGGCGACCTTCTCGACGGCGTCGAGCTGGGCCGGCGGCCAGGGATCCTCGCCGTCGCCGAGGTTCTCGCACTCGAAGCCGTAGAAGTGACGGTTGCCGTCCGTGTTGGCCTCGTTGTCCGGTGGCAGCGCCTTCTCCGCGATCACTGCGCGCAGCACGTCGTCGTCACCCAGGCCCGCGTGGTTGGCCCTGCCGTAACCGACCAGATGGACGCGCCCGTCCTTGGTGATGACGCCGTGGCACAGGGGGCCGGGCAGCTCGGCGTAACCCTCGCGGCAGAGTTCCACCGTGTACTCGCTGCCCCGGGTCACCGTGTGATGGATCATCACGCCGTGGACCGGGCCCCAGGGACCCTTGTGGTTGCGGTTGTGGTGGACCCAGTCGCCCACTTCGACGACGTCGACGCCTTCTTCCCTGAGCCGGTCCAGAAAGTCGCCTGCGGACATGGGTGGGGCCATGACCGTCTCCTTCGCCCGCACGACGGCCACCGTTCGTGACCGCCTCGTACCGCAGCTTGTACCGGAATCCGACGGTCGAGGTCGAATTGTTCGTACGGCGTGCGAGCCGATCCGGCCGATCGAACTGATCGGGCCGATCCGGTCAGTGACGCCGATGCGGCGTCACCGGCCGTCACTGGCGCAGAAACGCGTCCCCGTTCACCGCGATGTGGCTCTCCAGAGCCTGCAGGGCCCGCTGTGTCGCGTCCGGGGTACCGCTGCCGCGCCGCTCCGCGTAGTACGCCGCGCCCAGTTTCTTGAGCAGGTCGGCGCCGGCCCGCTGGGCCTGTACCTCGTCGAGCTTCTGCTTGCCCTGCGTCAGGCCGCGCTGTGCCTGTTCCTTGGCGCGGTCCAGGAAGCCTGCCATCGGTCTCTCCTGTTCGTCGTCCGTCGAATGCTCAAACGGGCCGCCCGATCTTGAAGTTCCCCGTACGAGGTAATTCCTGTTCGCAGGGTCGAACGAGGTGGCGAAGAACCTCTTTGTGCCCACTTCCGAGATGATCCATTCCCGCTCATTCGTGTAATAGCACTGCCCCCTTCGGTGCGGAAGGCTGGTGCGCGCAGGCGTCCGACGCCGAGCACACCCGAGGGGGCGACGCGTCGGCGCATTACGCGTTAATGGGAGGGCAGTTCTTTATGTCGGTAGGCGAAGAGATCCGCACGGAGCAGGACAAGCCGCAGCAGAGTCTCGGCACAACGGCCGCGCGGAATCTGGCCACCACCACCAAGTCCGTACCCCAGATGCAGGAGATCAGCTCGCGCTGGCTGCTGCGCATGCTCCCCTGGGTGAACGTGCAGGGTGGTACATACCGTGTGAACCGACGGCTCACCTACTCCGTGGGAGACGGCCGTCTGACGTTCGTGAAGACGGGCGACCGCGTGGAAGTGGTCCCCGCCGAACTGTCCGAGTTGCCGGCCCTGCGGTCCTACGAGGACGAGGAAGTGCTCTCGGAGCTGGCCCGGCGCTGCCAGCAGCGGGAGTTCACACCTGGTTCGGAGATCGCCTCGTTCGGCAGCCCGAACGACGAGGTGTTCCTGCTGGTGCACGGCAAGGTCGAGAAGATCGGCACGGGTCCGTACGGCGACGACGCCGAACTCGGCATGCTGGCCGACGGGGCGTACTTCGGGGACCAGGCGCTGCTCGACCCGGACGCCCTGTGGGAGTACACGGCCCGCGCGGTCACCACGGTCACCGTGCTGACCCTCTCCCGTCAGCACTTCGAGCAGGTCGCCGAGCGCGCCGACTCACTGAGCGGGCACCTCCAGCAGCTGCGGGCGATCCCGGAGCAGAACGCCAACAAATACGGCGAGAGGGAGATCGACCTCGCGGCCGGTCACCACGGCGAGGCGGACATCCCGCGCACGTTCGTCGACTACGAGGCCAGCCCCCGCGAGTACGAACTGAGCATCGCCCAGACCGTACTGCGCATCCACTCGCGCGTCGCCGACCTCTACAACCAGCCGATGAACCAGACCGAGCAGCAGCTCCGGCTCACGGTCGAGGCACTGAAGGAGCGCCAGGAGCACGAACTCGTCAACAACCGGGAGTTCGGACTCCTCAGCAACTGCGAGTACGACCAGCGGCTCCAGCCGCACGACGGCGTGCCCAGCCCCGACGACCTGGACGAACTGCTCAGCAGGCGGCGCGGGACCAAGTTCCTGCTGGCGCATCCGCGGGCGATCTCCGCGATCGGCCGTGAGCTGAACAAGCGCGGCCTCGTCCCCGAGACGATCGACATGAGCGGCAACCGCATCCCCACCTGGCGTGGGGTGCCGATCTTCCCGTGCAACAAGATCCCGGTCACCGAGGCCCGTACGACCTCGATCATCGCGATGCGTACCGGCGAGGCCGAACAGGGGGTCATCGGGCTCCAGCAGGCCGGAATCCCGGACGAGATCGAGCCCAGCCTGTCCGTGCGGTTCATGGGCATCAACGAACAGGCGGTCATCAACTACCTGGTGACGGCCTACTACTCGGCGGCCGTCCTCGTGCCGGACGCCCTCGGCGTGCTGGAGAACGTCGAGATCGGCCGCTGGCGATGACCCCGCCCCACGGCCCGGCCGAGACCATCGGGACTCTGGCCCCGGAGAGGCGGAACTCCATCGGCGGTCCGGCTCGAAGGCGTTCGGAGAGATCCCCGGAGTCCGGGGGACGGGAGCGGCCGGCCGTGGGCGCAGGGCACGAAGCGGGGCAGGAGAACAACCCCGTACAGGCACGGGGGAAGGGCGAGGAGCCTGGTCCACCCACCGGGGCGGACGGGCAGGACGCCGAGCTCATCCTGGAGCAGGCCCGGGCGGTCGTCGATCCCGAGCTGCGCGCGGCGATCGAGTCGCTGCCCGGGGCCATGCGCAGCGTCGCGCTCTACCACTTCGGGTGGGAGCACGCGGACGGCAGTCCGGCGTCGGGCAACGCGGGCAAGGCGATCCGCCCCGCGCTCGTGCTGACCGCGTCGGCCGCACTCGGCGGCCGACGGGAAGCCGCAGTGCGGGCGGCCGCGGCGGTGGAGCTGGTGCACAACTTCACCCTGCTGCACGACGACGTCATGGACCGGGACACCACCCGCAGACACCGGCCCACCGCGTGGACCGTGTTCGGCGACGCCGACGCGATCCTCACGGGGGACGCCCTGCACGCCCTGGCGATGCGGCTGCTCGCCGAGGACCCGCACCCGGCGTCCGCCACCGCCGCCGCCCGGCTCGCGTCCTGCGTGATCGAGCTGTGCGAGGGGCAGCACGCGGACACGGCCATGGAGAAGCGGGGCCCCGACGAGGTCACCCTCGACGAGTGCCTCGTCATGGCCGAGGCCAAGACGGGCGCGCTGCTCGGCTGCGCCTGCGCCCTCGGGGCGCTCTACGCGGGCGGATCGGCCGCCGACGTCGAGGCGATGGACGCGTTCGGCCGGGAGGCCGGGCTCGCCTTCCAGCTCATCGACGACGTGATCGGGATATGGGGCGACCCGAGCCGCACCGGCAAGCCGGCCGGGGCGGATCTGGTCGCCCGCAAGAAGTCCCTGCCCGTGGTCGCCGCACTGGCCTCCGGCACACCGGCGGCCACGGAACTGGCCGAGTTGTACGGGGTTCCGTACGACGAGAGCCAGGAAGGGGCACTGGAGCGGACGGTGCTCGCCGTCGAGCGGGCGGGCGGCCGGGACTGGGCGCAGCTCCAGGCGGCCGACCGGATGGCCCGCGCGATACACGAGCTGTCCCGCGCGGTCCCCGACCCGGAGGCGGCCGGCGGCCTCCTGTCGCTGGCCGAGTTCGTGACCCGCCGCACCACCTGAGGCCCCGGAGACCCCCGCCACCCGCGGCGGGGCGCACGGCCCTGACTCCGTGCTCCCCGAGGCGGCGCTCCGGCGGCGGGTCCCGCACATCCCCACGGTGTGCGGGGCCCGTCACATCCCGCACACCGGTTACGCTCAACCGCCATACGATCAACGGTGGTTGAGACAAAAGGGGCGGGCATGGGCGTGGCGATACGGACGGCGGGCGAGGACGACCGCGAGCTGGTGGTCCGACTGCTGGACGAGGCGTTCCAGGACGACCCGGTGAGCGGCTGGGTGTTCCCGGAGCAGGGGCACCGCCGCGCGACGCATCCCAAACTGATGGCCGCCTTCCTCGACATCGTGCTCGCCGAGGGCCGCGTCGACCTCGCCGAGGACGGCACGGCGTGCGCCCTGTGGCTGTCCGTCCCCGCCGACGCCCACCCGGAGAACGAAGGGGAGGCGGAGGCAGAGGAGAACGGCGACGCGGCCCAGTTGCGGGAGGCCGTCGATCCCGACAACGAGCGCGTGGAACTGATCGGGCAGCTCACGGCCGCCATACACCCCTCCGGCCGGGCCCACGAATACCTGTGGATGATCGGCGTCGCGCCGGACAGCCAGGGCCAGGGGCTGGGCGCGGCTCTCATCCAGCACGTCCTGGAGCGCTGCGACCGCGAGGGAGTGGCCGCCTATCTGGAGGCGAGCAGCGCCCGCAGCCGCACGCTGTACGAGCGCCTCGGCTTCGTCCTCCTCGACCGCCCCCTCGACCTCCCGGACGGCCCCCGGATGTGGCCCATGTGGCGCGAGCCCCAGGCCTGATCCCCGCTCACCGGAAAGAGAACAGCTTGCGAAAGCTCACCTACTTCGTCGCCTGCTCGATCGACGGCTTCATCGGGGACGAGAGCGGCGACGCCTCCTTCATGTATCCCTACGTGGACGAGCCGTTCCTGGAGTACCTGAGGACGGAGTATCCCGAGACCATCGCCACCGCAGGCCGCCGCGCCCTCGGCCTCGACGACCTCCCCAACCGCCGCTTCGACACCGTCGTCCAGGGCCGGGCCAGCTACGAGGTGGCCCTGAAGGAGGGCATCACCAGCCCGTACGCACACCTGCGCGAGTACGTCGCCTCGCGCACCCTGCGGGAGTCGCCCGACCCGCACGTCGAGATCATCGCCGCCGATCTGGTCGCCAGGGTCCGCGAACTCAAGGCGGAGGAGGGCGGGCTGGGCATCTACCTGTGCGGCGGATCCCGCGTCGCGGGTGAGCTGTACGACGAGATCGACGAACTCGTCATCAAGACGTACCCGATCGCCCTGGGCACCGGCATGCCGATGTTCGGCGCCGGCTTCGACGTCTCGGAGTTCGTTCTCGACGAGCTGCGCCCCTTCAAGAACGGAGTGCTCGTGCGGACGTACCGCAGAAAGCGCTGAACCGGCGGGGAGCGCCCCGGTCGGTCCCGCAATACCCTGAGGGCATGGGCAGAGACGAGCACGACTGTCCCGTCTGCGGACAGCCTGTGACCACGGTGGTCAGGCGGTACAAGACGCTGGGCGCATGGGTGCCGAAGTGGGTCGCCGGGCCGTGCCGGAACACCGCGTGCGAGGCGTACGTCGATCCGGCCGCCGAGGCCGAGGACGGCTCCGGCGAAGCCGCCCGACCGCCGCGGCCCGGGCCGGGGCAGCCGTCGTGAAGCACCTGGTGACGGTGCGATCACTCCTGCGAAGGCCCCTGCGAGATGGTCTATTTTGGCTTCATGTCCGAATCCTCGCTCCCGCACATACTCCACATCACCGAACGCGCCCTCTGGGACGCCGCTCGCGAGCGTGGCACCTACGAGATGTCGACGCGTGGCCGCACCCTCCAGGAGGAGGGCTTCATCCACTGCTCGACCCGCGCCCAACTTCCGGGCGTGGCAGCCTTCCTGTACGGCTCCTACGACGGCCCCGACGACCTCGTGGTGCTGGTCGTGGACCCCGCGGGACTCGACGCACCCCTGAAGTACGAGGCCCCGGAGCCGGGCGCCGAGGAGTTCCCGCACGTGTACGGGCCGATCCCGGTGACCGCCGTGGTGGACGTCGAGGCGTGGGGGTGAGCCGCGGGGTGTGGCGGTGGGCACCCTAGGCGGGGATGTCCGCCGTCGTCGGCACCGCCGTAGCCGTCGGCTTCGGTGGCAGGCCGCCCGTTTCGGGGTCGCGGCCGGTGAGGCAGTACGTGCCGCCCGCCGGGTCGCGCATGACCGTCCAGTGGGTGTGGTGGGCGACGACTGTGGCACCCAGGCGCTCATGACGGTCGCGGGTCGCCGCGATGTCGGCGCAGGCCAGGTCAAGGTGGGCACAGGCGGCGGCCCGGTCGGTGTCGAGGCGCTGCAGGAGAACGCGGATCGGGAGGCCGGCCGGGGGCCTGAGGACGTGGAACTCCGGGAGGGAGCCCGCGAGGGAGTCCCAGCCGGTGAGTCGCTCCCAGAAGGCGATTTCCGTGGCGTACGCGGCGGGCGGGATGTCGATGGACACCTGGTCGAGGCGGCTGCCGTCCACCACGGCGGGCCGCACCGTCTCCCCGTGCCAGGGCACGGCGCAGAACAGCAGCCCGGCGGGTGAGCTCAGCACGGTCCAGCCGTCGTGCGCGCCGACGACCGTCGCCCCGAGCCCCGACGCCGACCCGACGAAGGCGTCGACGTCCTCGACGGCGAGGTCGAGATGGGCGCCGCCGTCCCCGGAGGCCACCCCCTGGACCTTGACGCAGGGGTCGCCCGCACCCGGCAGCAGGGTCACGAACTCGCCCTGCTCACCCCGGGTTTCCGACATCCGCGTCTCCGTGACGGCGGTCCAGAACGCCTGGGCGGCGCCGAGGACCCCGACGGGCCGGTCGACGAAGGCGTAGGTCCAGCGAATGGGGCTTCCGGTGCCGATGATGTCGCTCATGAAGTGATCGTAGGGTGGCGATCTTCCACGTCACCTGCCCTTTTTCCAGGACCAGGCTTTGCCCGCAGTTCGCCGCGAATATGTCTGCGCTTGCTTCCATCGAACACATGGACCACATCACGTTCCTGGTGGCGGTCGTCATCGTGACGGCCCTGGCCTTCGACTTCACCAACGGATTCCACGACACGGCGAATGCGATGGCCACCTCCATCGCCACCGGCGCCCTGAAACCGAGAACAGCGGTCCTGATCGGCGGAGTCCTCAACATCGTCGGCGCGTTCCTGTCCACCGAGGTCGCGAAGACGATCTCCGGCGGCATCGTCGACGACACCCTCGTCACCCCCGGGATGATCTTCGCGGGGCTGGTCGGGGCGATCCTGTGGAACCTGCTGACCTGGCTGGTGGGGCTGCCGTCGAGTTCCTCGCACGCACTGTTCGGCGGGCTGATCGGCGCGGTGTGGGTGGGTGCCGGCGCCGAGGGCGTGCACTTCACGAAGGTCGTCGAGAAGGTGCTGATCCCGGCGCTGGCCTCGCCGCTCGTGGCCGGCCTCGCGGCCCTGATCGCCACGTACCTCGCCTACAAGCTCACGGCCCGCGCCCGCAAGGACTCGGTGACCAAGGGATTCCGGGCCGGCCAGATCGCCTCCGCCTCCCTCGTCTCCCTCGCGCACGGCACGAACGACGCGCAGAAGACCATGGGCATCATCACCCTGACCCTGATCTCCGCGGGCGCGCTCGGACACGACGCGGGCCCCCCGGTGTGGGTGATCGCCTCGGCGGGTCTCGCCATCGGCCTGGGCACCTATCTGGGCGGCTGGCGGATCATCCGGACCATGGGCAAGGGGCTGACCGAGATCCAGTCACCGCAGGGCTTCGCCGCCGAGACGGCGTCCACCGCCGTCATCCTCACCTCCGCCCACCTCGGCTTCGCCCTGTCCACCACCCAGGTGGCGTCGGGAAGCATCCTGGGCGCGGGCCTGGGCCGACGGCTGGCGGAGGTGCGCTGGGGTGTCGCGGGCCGCATGGTGATGGCGTGGCTGATCACCCTCCCCGCCGCGGCACTGGTCGGTGGGGTCTCCGCGGGCGCCGTCAGGTACGGCGGCAACTTCGGCACCGTGGTCGTCGCCCTGGTCGCCGTCGCGGTCGCGGCGGGCATCGTCCTCGCTGCGCGCCGCAATCCGGTCGACGCGCACAACGTCAACGACACCCACGAGGTCAGCATCAAGTCGACGGCGCCGACGACCGTCGGTACGGCCGCGTGAGCGAGGGAGAACCCACATGAAGCTGGACTGGACAGCACTGGGCCAGGTCGCCGCCGTGAGCCTCGGGGTCACCGTCGCCGTGGTCGTCGTCTTCGCCTTCGGCGTCCTCGGGCTCGCGCGGGTCGAAGGTGCGCGTGAGAATGAAGAAGGCACCCAAGCGCTCGGGTTCACCCAGGCCGGGCTGTGCTTCCTGGCGTGTGCGGCCGTGGTGGCGTACGGCATCTATCTGATCGTGCCGCAGTTCCACTGACCGCTGATGTCGATGCCCAGGAGGCCGAAGGTATGACAACACTGATGTCCGGGCTGAAGGTCGACTACAGCGACCTCGACGAGCCCGTCCTCATCCGGCCGGACGGCAGCCCGGTCGAGACCTGGCGCGAGAACTACCCGTATGCCCAGCGCATGGAACGCGGAGAGTACGAGTTGCACAAGCGGCTCCAGCAGATCGAACTGCTGAAGCTGCAGAGCTGGATCAAGCAGACCGGACGCCGACTGGTCGTCGCCTTCGAAGGCCGGGACGCGGCCGGAAAAGGCGGCACGATCAAGCGCTTCACGGAGCATCTCAACCCGCGCGGCGCCCGTGTGGTGGCCCTGGAGAAGCCCACCGAGCGCGAACGCGGCCAGTGGTACTTCCAGCGGTACGTCGAGCACCTCCCGACCGCCGGTGAGATAGTCCTCTTCGACCGCTCCTGGTACAACCGGGCCGGTGTGGAACGGGTCATGGGCTTCTGCACGGACGACGAGTACCTGCGCTTCACCCGTCAGGCCCCACTGTTCGAGCGCATGCTCGCCGACGACGGCGTCGACCTGATCAAGTTCTGGTTCTCGGTCTCCCAGGGCGAGCAGCGCACGCGTTTCACCATCCGCCAGGTCGACCCCGTACGGCAGTGGAAGCTGAGCCCCATGGACCTGGCCTCCCTGGACCGCTGGGACGACTACACGGCGGCCAAGGTCGCCATGTTCCGGGCGACGGACACCGAACAGGCCCCCTGGACGGTGGTGAAGAGCAACGACAAGAAGCGGGCGCGGGTGGAGGCGATGCGCAGCGTCCTGGCCCGCTTCGACTACACGGACAAGGACGAGGAGGTCGTCGGCAGCCCCGACCCGCGCATCGTGGGTGCGGCGGCCAACCTGCTGGAGGCGGGAGAGGATGACGACGGCGTGTAAGCCCCGCGCGGCCTGACACCCACACCCACCGGGAGCCGCTGACGTGTCCGACCGCACCCCGTCCTCCGCCACCGACCGCACCCGCCTCGCCGACAGCGCGTACAGCAGTGACCGGGACCTGGCCGCCCGGCAGTCGATCTACCGGTGGCAGACGCCCCGTCACGACCTGCAGGGGATCGTCGCCGGACAGTTGGCCGGGGTGCGGGGCGGCGGGCGTGTGGTGGACGTGGGCTGCGGCAACGGCACGTATCTCCAGCGGCTGCGCGCGGAGCGGCCCGGGCTGTCCCTGCTCGGGCTCGACCTCTCGCCCGGCATCCTCGCCACTGTCCCCGGCCCGGTCGCCGTGGCGGATGTCACGCGGCTGCCGCTGGCCACGGGGAGCGTGGACGCGGCCCTGGCGATGCACATGCTCTACCACGTGCCCGACATCCCCCAGGCGGTACGGGAGTTGTCGCGCGTCGTCGCCCCGGACGGGCTGGTGATCGTCTCCACCAACGGCGCCGACGACAAGGCCGAACTCGACGACCTGTTTCACCGGGCCGCGAGCGACGTGCTCGGCGCCGGACGGGAACCGGCCCGGTTCTCGATCGGCGCCCCCTTCTCGCTGGAGAAGGCCCTGGCCTTCCTCGGGGAGGAGTTCGGCCGGGTACGGACGATCGAACTCCCCAGCACCGTCACGGTCCGCGAACCCGGGCCGGTCGTCGCGTACCTGGCGTCGTACCGGGCCTGGGCGGACCAGTACGACGCCCCCTTCGACGCGACGGTCGAGCGGGCCCGCGCCATCGTCACCGACCGGATCGCCCGCGAGGGGGCCTTCGAGATCGGCTGCCGGGCTGGCATCCTCGTGTGCCGGCGCTGAGGGGGCTCGTACGGCGGCACCGGGAGGACGGCAAGGCAGCGAAAAGGGCCGGTCGACCTCGACCGGCCCTTCACAGAAGGCTTGTTCAGGCCTTCTTGGTCTCCCAGAAGATCTTGTCGATCTGGGCGATGTAGTCCAGAGCCTTCTGGCCCGTCGCCGGGTCCGTGGACGCCTTGGCGGCCGAGAGGGCCTTCAGGGCGTCGTTGACCAGCTGGTGCAGCTCCGGGTACTTCTCGAAGTGCGGGGGCTTGAAGTAGTCGCTCCACAGGACCGACACGTGGTGCTTGGCGAGCTCTGCGCGCTGCTCCTTGATGACGGTGGCGCGCGCCTGGAAGTGAGGGTCGTCGTTGGCGGCCATCTTGTCCTGCACGGCCTTCACCGACTCCGCCTCGATGCGGGCCTGGGCCGGGTCGTACACACCGCAGGGCAGGTCGCAGTGTGCGCTGACCTTCACCTTGGGGGCAAACAGGCGGGAAAGCATGGAGCGTTCCTTCCTCGTGATCGTCTTCTCAGGTTGGACATTACTCCCTGAGAGAGGGCTTTTCGCGAGTGCCCCCATGGGCTTAGGACAAAAGTAGGGGGTCAGACTGGGACTGGTGGAGGATGGAACCGGGGAGGTGCCGGGATGCCGGAGCTGTCGCAGGAGAGCGAACACGAGAGCGAACGCGAGGGCGAGCGTGAGAGCGAGCACGGAGGGGCCGCGAAGCTCTTCGGGTGGGTCGCCGTGACCGGGCCGTCGATGGTGCCCACGCTGTATCACGGCGATTTTCTCGTGGTGCGGTACGGCGGCCGGGTCAGGGTCGGCGACATCGTCGTCCTGCGCCATCCGTTCCAGCAGGACCTGCTGGTCGTCAAACGGGCCACAGAGCGCCGTGAGGGCGGCTGGTGGGTGCTGGGGGACAACTCCTTCGCCGGAGGCGACAGCACCGACTACGGCACCGTGCCCCACGAGCTGATCCTGGGCCGGGTCCGGTTCCGGTACCGGCCGCTCAAGCCCGGTCAGCGTTCGCCGCTGGCGCTGCTGCGCTGGGCCGTGTCGGCCGCCAGGCTCGTCTTCTCGGACCGGTCCGCCTCCAGCCGTTTGCGGGCGCGGTAGGCGGCCACGTTGGCCCGGGTCGCGCAGCGGTCCGAGCAGTAGCGCCGGGAGCGGTTCGTCGAGGTGTCGAGGTAGGCGTTGCGGCAGGGCGGCGCCTCGCACAGGCCCAGCCGGTCCACCCCGTACTCGGTGAGGTGGAAGGCCAGGCCCATCGCGGCGATGGCCGCGTAGCCCGCCGTCGCGTTCGACGGATGGTCGGCGAGGTGCATGTGCCACAGCGGACGGCCGTCGTCGTCCCGGAAGTCGTGCCCCGAGATCTGCGGGCTCACCGGGAACTCCAGCAGGAGCGAGTTCAGCAGGTCCACCGAGAGCGTCTCGTCGCCCGTGTCCGCCGCCTCGAAGACGGCGCGCAGCCGGGCCCGTACGGAGCGGAACCGGGTCACGTCGGCATCGGTGGCGCGACGGCCGGCCTGCTGGTTGGCGCCGAACAGACCACGGACGGCGTCGATGGAGGTCAACGAGTCCTTGCCGCGCGCCGGTTCCTCGGTGTTGACGAGACGCAAGGCATAGTCCGAGTAATAGGCCAGTTCCACTTGTAGTCCTTACGAGGGCGTTCTATGGTCGTGGATGCGAGGAAGTAACGGCTGACATTGCTTCCAGGGTATTACGCATGTGTTCAGAAGCGGGCGAGTGAGCGGCTGACAACGAGGGGGTTTCCATGACCACCACTACCGGTACCGACGCCGGAACCGACTGGAATGCCTGGCAGACGAGCTGGGACAGGCAGCAGGAGTGGTACATGCCGGACCGTGAGGAACGGTTCCGGATCATGCTCGACATGGTCGAGGCCCTCGTCGGCCCCGCCCCACGCGTCCTCGACCTCGCCTGCGGCACGGGAAGTATCACGTCCCGGCTGCTCGACCGGTTCCCGCGGGCCACCAGCGTCGGCGTCGACCTCGACCCGGCCCTCCTCGCCATCGCCGAGGGCACCTTCGCGGGCGACGACCGGGTCACCTTCGTCACGGCCGACCTCAAGGACCCGCGGTGGACGAGCGGGCTGCCGTACGACTCGTACGACGCCGTCCTGACCGCCACCGCCCTGCACTGGCTGCACAGCGAACCTCTCGCGGACCTCTACGGGCGGATCGCGGAACTCGTCCGCGACGGCGGTCTGTTCATGAACGCGGACCACATGATCGACGACAGCACGCCCCGGATCAACGCGGCGGAGCGCGCCCTGCGCCACACCCGTATGGATCAGGCCAAACACGACGGAGCCGTCGACTGGGCCGAATGGTGGCAGCTGGCCGCCCAGGACCCCGCCCTCGCCGGACCGACCGCCCGCCGCTTCGAGATCTACGGCGAACACGCCGACGGCGACATGCCCTCCGCCGAGTGGCACGCGCGCGTGCTGCGCGAGAAGGGGTTCGGGGAGGCGCGTGCGGTGTGGTGCTCACCCTCGGACACGCTGCTGCTGGCGCTGAAGTAGCCCACGGGGGCGGAAAGTTCGGCGGTACGGGAAATCCGTACCGCCTTTTTCCGTGCGCGCCGCGTCCTGCCCGGGGCCCCACCGCACTGGTGAGGGTGAGACGGTCTTCGACCAGGGGACCGGGAGAGGGGGAGGGATGACGCGGGGCGCGGACGCGACTCTGCACGCCTTCGTGGAGGGCAGACGCACGGCGCTGTTCCGGAGCGCCTATCTGCTCTGCGGCAACCGTGACGAGGCGGAGGACCTCGTACAGACGACGCTCGTGAAGGTCGTCCTCGGGGCCCGCAGATACGGGCGGCTGGACAACCTGGAGGCCTACGCTCGGCAGACGCTGATCAACACCTTCATCGCGGGGCGCCGGCGCTTCTGGCGGCGCGAACATGCGTACGGCGAACTGCCGGAGACGCCCGTCGAGTCGGCGGACAACGACACGGGCCTGATGGTGCGCGCGGCGCTGGCGAAGCTCGCGCCCAAACAGCGGGCGGTGCTGGTGCTGCGCTACTGGGAGGACCTCAGCGTCGCGGACACCGCCGACCTGCTGGGGATGCGGGTGAGCACGGTCAAGAGCCACACGGCCAGGGGACTCGCGGCGATGCGGGCCGCGGTGCGGGAGGAACACGTATGAGCAACGACACCGACGAGGTCGAGACGTGGCTGGAGGGGCGCGAGCTCCTCGGCCGGGCCGTGGGCGGGATGCCCGTGTCCCCGGGGGGCAGCACGGAGGCGGTGTTCGCGCGCGCGGCGCGGGTACGGCGGCGACGGTGGGGCGCGGTGACGGTCGTCGCGGCGGCCGGGGTCGCGGCGGGGGTGGTCGCGGGGCCGGGATGGTTGACGTACGACGAGGCCGGGCCGAACGTGGGGACGGCCCGGCCCGTCGGCGGGGCCACCCAGGACGCGGCGCGGTTCGCGAAGCTGCTGCCGGGTGGGGTGGGCGAGATCCGTGAAGTGGACCTGCCTCCCGGCGACCTCTTCTGGAGGCCGCAGTTTGTGCAGGCCGGCCCGAGCGGGCCGTACCGGGGCGACTACGCGGTCAACAGGGACGGCGGTGTCGGGTACCTCAGGGTCGACGGCGTGTTCAGCGGCGTACGGTCCGCGGGCTGGAAGAACCCCTGCACCTGGCGGCCCGATGCGGCGAAGAGCTGGAGCACCAGGGAGTCCGTCGTGCTGTACAGCGCCGAGCGGTCCTGCACCTTCGAGCGGCTGCCGAACGGGAACGTCCTGGAGTTCCGGGAGAGCTGGGACCCGGTCAACTTCGTTGTCGGCACGGACGGGCTCCAGAAGTGGGGCAGGTTCCTCAGCGCCACGCTCTACCTGAAGAGCGGCGGCTACCTCCAGGTCGACAGCGCGCGCGGCTTCACGGGCAGCGAGTCACTGGGCAAGCCCCTCGGCTCCGTGCCGCTGGACAAGGACCAGCTGCTCGAACTGGCCCTCGCCCCTGAGCTATTGCCCAAGGACAAGCGCTAGAGCGACGCGAAGGGGCGGTACGGGACACCCGTACCGCCCCTCACGCGTGTCTCAGAGAACCTTGGACAGGAACGACTGGGTCCGCTCGTGCTGCGGGTTCGTCAGGACGTCGCGTGGGTTGCCGGACTCGACGACCACGCCGCCGTCCATGAAGACGAGACTGTCGCCCACCTCGCGGGCGAAGCCCATCTCGTGGGTGACGACGACCATCGTCATACCGGACTCGGCCAGGTCGCGCATGACGTCGAGCACGTCACCGACCAGCTCCGGGTCCAGCGCCGAGGTCGGCTCGTCGAACAGCATCAGCTTCGGGTCCATCGCCAGGGCCCGGGCGATGGCGACGCGCTGCTGCTGGCCGCCGGAGAGCTGCGAGGGGTAGTTGGCGGCCTTGTCGGCCAGGCCCACGCGCTCCAGGAGCTGGCCCGCACGCTCACGGGCCTGCGCCTTGCTGATGCCCTTTACCTGGACCGGGGCCTCCATGACGTTCTCCAGCGCCGTCATGTGCGGGAACAGGTTGAAACGCTGGAACACCATGCCGATGTCCCGCCGCTTCAGCGCGACCTCGCTGTCCTTCAGCTCGTACAGCTTGTCGCCCTTCTGGCGGTAGCCGACCAGCTCCCCGTCGACGTACAGGCGTCCGGCGTTGACTTTCTCCAGGTGGTTGATGCACCTGAGGAACGTCGACTTGCCGGAGCCGGAGGGGCCGATGAGGCAGAAGACCTCGCGGGGCTTCACTTCGAGGTCGATGCCCTTGAGGACCTCGACGTTGCCGAAGGACTTGTGGACGCCCTCGGCCTTCACCATCGGCGTACCGGAGTCCGCCTTGGTCACGTTGGGGGTCATGCGCTGGCCCCTCCCCCCGAGCGGTTGGACAGGGACAGCATGTTCGCCTTGATCTTCTGGAACGGAGTGGCCGGGAGCGAACGGCTGGAACCGCGCGCGTAGTACCGCTCGATGTAGTACTGGCCGACGCTGAGGACCGAGGTGAGGATCAGGTACCAGGCCGCCGCGAGGAAGTACATCTCCACCGGAGCGCCGGACGTCTGCCCGATGTCCTGGGCGTAGCGGAACAGTTCGGCGAACTGGACCACCGACACCAGCGAGGTCGTCTTCAGCATGTTGATGACCTCGTTGCCCGTGGGCGGCACGATCACGCGCATCGCCTGCGGGATCACGATCCGGCGCAGGGTCTTGGCGTGGCTCATGCCCAGGGCGTGCGAGGCCTCCGTCTGGCCCTCGTCGACCGACAGGAGGCCGGCGCGGCAGATCTCCGCCATGTAGGCGGCCTCGTTCAGGCCCAGGCCCAGGAGCGCCGTCAGGAGCGGCGTCATGAAGCTGGACCAGTAGTCTTTGTAGATCGGACCGAGGTTGATGTAGGTGAAGACCAGGCCGAGGTTGAACCAGACCACGAGCTGGACCAGGACCGGGGTGCCGCGGAAGAACCAGATGTAGAACCAGGCGATGGTCGAGGTCACCGGGTTCTTCGACAGTCGCATGACGGCGAGCAGGATGCCGCCGACGATGCCGATCACCATCGAGAGGACCGTCAGCAGGAGGGTCTTCCAGACGCCGGTGATGATGCGGTCGTCGAAGAAGTAGTCCGGTACGGCGCCCCAGTTGATGTTGCCCTGGGCGAACGCGGAGATGATCGCGCCGAAGAGCGCGATCGCGACGACGGCCGAGACGTACCGCCCGTAGTGCCGGACCGGGATGGCCTTGATGGCCTCCGGTCCGGCCGGGGGAGTGTCCGCCGGTCCTGTCGTCTTGTCGGTGTCAACAGTCACGGGTGTTGCCTTTCAGTGCCCGTAGCTTCCGTGAGCCTGGGGTCACTTGCCGCCGTTGACCGTGGCCGACGTCACCGCGCCGTCCTCGACGCCCCACTTGGCGATGATCTTGCCGTACTCGCCGTTCTTGATGATCGCGTCGAGCGCGGCCTGCAGGGCGTCCCGGAGCTGGGTGTTCGTCTTGGCGACGGCGATGCCGTACGGCGCCGCCTCGACCTGCTCGCCGACGACCTGGAAGTCGTTGCCGCCGCCCGAGGTCTTCACCGCGTACGCCGTGACCGGGAAGTCGGAGGAGCCGGCGTCGGCGCCGCCCGCGCGCACCCGGGTCTGGGCCTGCTGGTCGTTGTCGTACGACTCGATGGCGATCTTCTTGCCACCCGTGCACTTCTTCGTCTCGGCCTTGGCGAGGTCCTCGGAGACCGTGCCGCGCTGGACCGCGATCTTCTTGCCGCAGAGGTCGGCCCAGCTCTTGATGCCCTGGTCGTCGCCCTTCTTGGTGTAGATCGAGACACCGGCGGTGAAGTAGTCGACGAAGTCGACGCCCTCGCCGACCTTCTTGCCGTTCTCGGTGCCCTCCTGGCGGTCCTTGGTGTCGGTCATCGCGGACATGGCGATGTCGTACCGCTTGGAGCGCAGACCCGTGATCAGGGTGTCGAAGGTGCCGTTCTCGAACTTGAACGTCACACCGAGCTGCTTACCCATGGCGTCCGCGAGGTCCGGGTCGAGACCGACCGTCTTGCCGGAGCCGTCCTTGAACTCGACCGGCGCGTACGCGATGTCCGAGCCGACCGTGACAACACCCTTGTCCCGGATGGCCTGGGGCAGCTTGGCGGCCAGCGGGGCGGAGCTCGTCGACGCGGTGTCCGAGCCCGTGCCCTTGTCCTTGGTCTGGTCACCGCAACCGGTGAGCAGCAGGGCGCCCGCGACCGCGATCGCACCGACCGCGGCTAGCCGGTTGTGCGCGGCGGTCGTACGAAGGGTGGAGCTTGCGGTCATGGTGGGTTCCTCCGGCGGATGGATGGTGTGCCATTGGGGCCGGGGCCTGCCCCGGAGGGCGGACGATTCCGGCGGGTCGACTGGTGCACGCATCTTTGAGTGTCGCGACCTTGTGTGATTACGGCATCTTGCCATTCGGACTGAGGCATTCAGACGACCGGCCATGTCAAAATCGGATAACGGGTGACCCCCGTGCGGCATCAGGTCGGTGCACCAGAGCCGGACCTTCCCGGATCTTCTACGGGAATCATTCGTTCCGGCCGGAAGATCTTCGGTGCATCTCGCCAGGTGAGCGGCTGTTGCATCCGTACGTACAGCCGAGTGAGGACCTCGTCCTGATTCCATCCCGACTTGAACCCGGCCTGATCACGACTTGATGCCGTCCGGATCGCATCGGCTTGCGCCATCCTTGCGATTCGGGCCCCGCACGCCTCTCGATTTGATCGATCATGCCCGGGTATGTGGCCATGTGTGGTGATGAGTCATGTCGCCCCCGTGTGACCTTCGCGTTATGGGGTCGTCGTCGGTGTCCTCCGTCCGGTAAGAAGGTTCTTCACACCCCTCATCCGGGGCTCAGGGCGCGTGTGCGGCGCGCCCGTCGCGCTCGTGCCCGTGCGCATCACTCACCGGGGCCTTGCGCGGTGCCCGCCCACCCCTCACCAGGAGTGGTCACCCTCCAAACCTTGAAGACTTAAGGGGTAAACAAAGTGGCAGCGGAGATCGTCAATCCTCGCGGCGACATCGTCACCGACAGTGATGCCGGTGAGTTCGACCCGGCGTTCGCTCTGCACCGGGGCGGCAAGATGGCCGTGCAGGCCACCGTGCCCATCCGTGACAAGGACGACCTGTCCCTCGCGTACACGCCCGGTGTGGCCCGGGTGTGCACCGCCATCGCCGAGCAGCCCGACCTCGTCAACGACTACACCTGGAAGTCGAACGTCGTCGCGGTCGTGACGGACGGTACGGCCGTCCTGGGACTCGGTGACATCGGCCCCGAGGCCTCCCTCCCGGTGATGGAGGGCAAGGCGATCCTGTTCAAGCAGTTCGGCGGTGTGGACGCGGTCCCGATCGCGCTGGCCTGCACGGGCGTTGACGAGATCATCGAGACGGTGGTCCGGCTGGCGCCGTCCTTCGGTGGGGTCAACCTGGAGGACATCTCGGCACCGCGCTGCTTCGAGATCGAGCGGCGGCTCCAGGAGCAGCTGGACATCCCCGTGTTCCACGACGACCAGCACGGCACGGCGGTCGTGACGCTGGCGGCCCTGCGCAACGCGGCGCGGCTGACCGGGCGGGAGCTCGGGGAGCTTCGGGGCGTGATCTCGGGCGCGGGTGCGGCGGGCGTCGCCATCGCGAAGTTCCTCCTTGAGGCGGGCCTGGGCGATGTCGCCGTCGCCGACCGCAAGGGCGTCGTCTCGGCGGACCGGGACGACCTCACGCCGGTCAAGCGCGAGCTGGCCGAGCTGACGAACAAGGCCGGGCTGACGGGGTCGCTGGAGAGTGCCCTCGCGGGCGCCGACGTCTTCATCGGTGTCTCCGGCGGTACGGTCCCGGAGGCGGCGGTGGCTTCGATGGCCAAGGACGCGTTCGTGTTCGCGATGGCCAACCCGGACCCCGAGGTGCACCCCGATGTGGCGCACAAGTACGCGGCGGTCGTCGCGACCGGGCGTTCGGACTTTCCGAACCAGATCAACAACGTGCTGGCGTTTCCGGGGATCTTCGCGGGGGCGCTGCAGGTGCGGGCGTCTCGGATCACGGAGGGGATGAAGATCGCGGCGGCGGATGCGCTTGCGGCTGTCGTCGGTGAGGATCTGGCTGCCGATTACGTGATTCCGTCGCCGTTCGATCCGCGGGTTGCGCCTGCCGTTACCGCGGCGGTCGCTGCGGCGGCTCGGGCCGAGGGTGTTGCTCGGCGCTGAGCCTGGTTTCTCAGGGTGGCCCCGCCCATTTGTGGCGGGGCCTTTCTGTTTCGCCCCCGCCGCCCCTACCCGTCCCATCCCGTTCCTGGGGGCTGCGCCCCCAGACCCCCCATCGGCCCTGAAGGGGCCTCGTCCTCAAACGCCGGACGGGCTGGAGGTGCGGGCCTGCGCTGTAAGGTGCGGCCTCGCTCTGGAGGGGTGCGGCCTGGGCTGTAGATGCGGTGGGAGCGGGTGGGTGGGAAGGAAGCTGGGGCGGTGGGGCCTCGGCCTCGGGCGTCGGACGGGCTGGGGGTGTCGGCGGCCCCTAGGTGTGGGTGAAGTGCAACAGGGTGTGTGTCACAGTGCCTCCTCGTTCCCCCGGTCCCACTCGCCCCCTATCGTCAAGGTCATGTTCGCTGCCTACGCCGCCCGCATCGACCCCGACCACCCGCTCGACGGGCTGGAGTTGGGCGACCGACCAGCCCCCGAGGCGCGTCCGGGGTGGGCGACGGTCGACGTCAGGGCCGCCTCGCTCAACCATCACGATCTCTGGTCCCTGCGCGGAGTCGGACTCCCCGAGGACCGCCTGCCGATGATCCTCGGCTGTGACGCCGCCGGCGTCGACGCGGACGGCAACGAGGTCGTCCTGCACTCCGTCATCGGCCAGACCGGCCACGGCGTCGGCCCCAGGGAACCCCGTTCCATCCTCACCGAGCGATACCAGGGCACCTTCGCCGAGCAGGTCGCCGTACCGGCGTGGAACGTCCTGCCCAAGCCCAAGGAGCTCTCGTTCGCGGAGGCCGCCTGCCTGCCGACGGCCTGGCTCACGGCGTACCGCATGCTCTTCACCAACGCGGGCGTACGCCCCGGCGACTCGGTGCTCGTGCAGGGTGCCGGTGGCGGTGTCGCGACGGCCGCGATCGTGCTCGGCAAGGCGGCGGGGCTGCGTGTCTTCGCGACCAGTCGGGACGAGGCGAAGCGGAAGCGGGCGCTGGAGCTGGGCGCCGTGGAGGCGGTGGAGTCCGGGGCGCGGCTGCCGCAGCGCGTGGACGCCGTGATCGAGACGGTCGGGGCGGCCACCTGGTCGCACTCGGTCAAGTCGCTGCGGCCCGGCGGCACCCTCGTCATCTCCGGCGCCACCAGCGGCGACCGCCCCTCGCACGCCGAACTGACCCGCATCTTCTTCCTCGAACTCAAGGTCGTCGGCTCGACGATGGGCACGAAGGACGAACTGGAGGACCTGCTGTCCTTCTGCGCCACCACCGGTGTACGCCCCGTCATCGACGAGGTGCTCCCGCTGGACCGGGCCCGTGAGGGCTTCGAACGCCTTGAATCGGGCGACCAGTTCGGCAAGATCGTCCTCACCACGTCCTGATCACCGGCATGTGCTGACCTCCGTTCGGCTGCGGCGGGCCCGGGTTTCCGGGCCCGCCGTTCGCGTGTTCTCGACACCCGGAGGTGTCAATCAGGGTTGACAGGTCCAGTGGTGTCAATCTAAGTTGACAACATGACCGAAGCAACAGATCTCGCCGAGCGCGCGGGTGACCGTGACCCGCGGATCGGACTGCGGGCCGTCTCCGCGCTGCGGAAGCTGGTCGAGCAGTTGGAGTCCGTGCAGGTGCGCAGTGCGCGCAACCAGGGCTGGTCGTGGCAGGAGATCGCCGCGGAACTCGGTGTCAGCAGGCAGGCCGTCCACAAGAAACACGGGAGGCAGTGATGTTCGAACGGTTCACGAGCGATGCGCGTGCTGTGGTGCAGGGTGCCGTCGAGCACTCCGCGCGTGCCGGCAGCCGGTCCGTCGACGCCGAGCACCTGCTGCTCGCGCTGCTCGACGGGGAAGCCACCAGGGCCTCCTTCGCGCTGGCCTCGCTCGGACTCGCCGACCGCAAGGAGTCGGTGAAGGCCGCCCTGGCCGACGCCAGGCGCCGCGCCGGACTTTCCCAGGCCGAGGCGGATGCCCTCGCCGCGCTCGGAATCGACGTGTCCGACATCGTCTCCCGCGTCGAGGAGGTGCACGGCGTCGGCGCGATGTCGGGCGACCCTCGGGGCAGGGGGCGGCTGTCGGCGGGGCGTCGGCCCTTCGGCCGGGATGCCAAGGAGGTGCTGGAGAGGTGCCTGCGCATCGCTGTGGCCCGCCGGGACCGCCGGATCGGCGACGAGCACATCCTCCTCGCCCTGGCGGCCCGCCCGGGTGTGCCGTCAGAAGTCCTCGCCGATCAGGGAGTCACGTACGGCGGTCTGAGCCGTGTCCTGTACGGCGAGGGTGAGGGCGAGGGCGAGGCCAAGGCGAGCTGAGAGGGGCGGGTCGGGGCGGTGCGGTGCGGGACCCTTGTCCCGCGCGTCAGGGACGCGCCCTCCAGCACGCCCTTCCTCATGGCTTCGGTGTCCGCAGTGCCGCCTCCACCAGTGCTGCCGCCGCGGACAGGTGGCTGCGGATCTCGTGGACCTGGGGTTCCGTGACGCCGTGGTCGCGGGCCGTGTCACGGATGTCGTCGCGGAAGCGGTCGAGGAGGCGGTCCAGGTCCCGGGACGGGCTGCCGGTGGAGTCCTCGTGGGCCCAGGTCGGCGGTTCGTAGTCGGCCGGGAAGTCCGGGGGAGTGTGCGAGTACTCCGGGTGCTCCCGTCCCGGTGCTGTGGGGGCCTTGGGAGGCGTGGTGCCGCCCGTGCGGGGGAAGCCGAAGTCCTTGCCCAGGCCCTGCCCGATGTCCTTGCCGAGGTTCTTGCCGAAGTCCTTTCCGAACTCGCCGAACTCCTTGGCCAGTTCGGTCAGGCCCTCCCGGACGCCTGTCGGCCAGTCGCCCCTTGTGAAGTGGTCCTGGACCTGCTCCTGGACGCGCCTGGCGATGCGCTGGACCTCCTCCTGGGCCTGGGCGCGGGCGTGTTCCTGGGCCTCCTTGGCCTGGCGCCTGGCCCGCTGGGCCTCCTCGCGGGCCCGGCGGCTCTCGTCCTTCGCGCGCCGGGCCTGCTCCTTCCACTCCTGCTTGGCTCGCCGCATCTCCTCCTTCGCGGCGCGCCACGCCTCCTTGTCGCCGACGTCCGCGGAGTCCCCGAACGGGGCGCCCTGTGCGGCTCCGGGGCCTCTGCGGGCCTCGCCGGCCGCCGCGCGCACCTCCCGGCGCAGATCGCCCGCCGCGCCCCGGACGTCGGCCCGGATCTCGGCGGCGAGTTCGGCCACCGACTCGCGGATCTCCAGTTCCAGGTCGGCCAGTTCACCGCTGCGGTCGGCCAGCTCGGCGCGGCCCGCGTCCGTGATCGCGTACACCTTTCGGCCGCCCTCGGTGGTGTGCGTGACCAGGCCCTCGGTCTCCAGCTTGGCCAGGCGCGGGTACACGGTGCCCGCCGACGGCGCGTACAGCCCCTGGAAGCGTTCCTCCAGGAGGCGGATCACCTCGTAGCCGTGGCGGGGAGCCTCGTCCAGCAGCTTCAGCAGGTAGAGACGCAGGCGGCCGTGGGCGAAGACGGGAGGCATGTCAGAGCACCTTCTTGTTCGTGGGTCCGGAATCGTCTCCCGGGGCGGACGGGTTGTCGGCGGCCGGGGTCGGTTCGGCCGGCTCGTCCTCCCCCTGGGGGCGGCGGAGCAGGGCGATGGAGCCGGAGACCGTCGTCGCCCGCAGCTTGCCGGTGCCCGCGCCCAGGCGGCCGGTGACACGGTGGGCGCCCCACTGGCCGTGGACGCGGAGGCCGTCGAAGGCGTTCGAGATCTTGCCGCTCGCCGTGTTCGCCTCCACGTCGGCGTCCGCCGGATGCGGGAGCCGGATGGCGATCTCGCCCGAGACGTTCGTCAGCTGCACGTCCGTCGGTCCCTCCGGGTCGAGGTCGACGATCATGGAGCCGCTCACCGACTCCGCGCGCACGGAGGGTCCGGAGCCCTCGACGACGGTGAGGTCGCCGGAGACGGAGTTGAACCGCAGGTCGCCCGTGACCGCCTGGGCCTCCAGGTTGCCCGAGACCGTGTCGGCGCGGACCGGGCCGGACAGGCCGACGAGTGTCGTGTCGCCGGTGACGCCCTTGACCACTGTCGGCCCGTCGACCCCCGAGACCACCGCGCCGGCGCCGACCACGCCCACCTCGACACGGGTGTGGGCCGGGACGGCCAGGGAGACCACCGCGCTGCGGCGCCAGCCCTTGCGGTCCAGCCACTTGAGGAGGCCCTTCCAGGGCAGGTCCTCGTACGCCACTGTCAGGACGCCGTTCTCCTGGGTCACCACCAGGGGTGGGCCCTCGATCTCGGAGACCTCCAGGCGGGCGGAACTCTCCTCGGTGCCCACGACGTTCACCGTTCCGTTGACGATGCGTACGTGCAGGCCTGTGACCGGTTCGTCGAAGGTGAGCTTGCCGGGCTCTTTGACGGACCACTCGGACGTTGTGGACATGATGCGGACCCCCTGGGTGAACGGACATGCTGCGAGAGCAGGGAAGGCGGCATGACGCAACGCGCCATATCGCGTCTTCTGCTATTCACGATATATCGCGCTCACGGGAAGTCAAGACACTCGTTCGGGGGATCCGGGACCGCCGTCGTGCGGGGCCTACTCGTCGTCCTCGTCGTCCAGCCGTGCCAGCCAGGTCGCCAGGCGCTCCACCGGTACCTCGAAGTCGGGATTGAGGTCGACGAAGGTCCGCAGCTGCTCGGCGAGCCACTCGAAGGTGACCTCCTCCTCGCCGCGCCGCTTCTCCAGTTCTTCGATGCCTCGGTCGGTGAAGTACACGGATGTTCTCCTGGGGACTGCTGGGGCTGGTGGTGGGGATTCGTGATCGGGGCCGGGGCCACCGGTCGTACCTCTCAAGGTTATGCGGAGCCGCCCGTACGGCACATGACGAAGGCCCGGCACCGAATTCCGGGGCCGGGCCTTCGTCATGTGCTGTCAGGCGTGTTCAGAGGCTCACGCCTCGAACACCTCGCGCACCAGCTGCTCCTGCTCCGCCTGGTGACGCTTCGCCGAACCCACCGCGGGGGACGAGCCCGCCGGGCGCGAGATGCGCCGCAGCCGCTCGCCGTGCGGGATGTCCGCGCCGACCGCCAGGTCCAGGTGGTCGATCAGGTTGAGGGCGATGAAGGGCCACGCGCCCTGGTTCGCCGGCTCCTCCTGCGCCCACAGGTACTTCTCGGCGTTCGGGTACTTGGCGATCTCCGCCTGGAGTTCCGCACCCGGGAGCGGGTAGAGGCGCTCGATGCGGATGATCGCCGTGTCCGTGGTGCCGCGCTTGTTCCGCTCGGCCTCAAGGTCGTAGTACAGCTTGCCGGCGCAGAAGACGACCTTGCGGACGTCGGCCGCGGCGACGGACTCGTCACCGATGACCGGGCGGAAGGCGCCCGAGGTGAACTCCTCCGCCTTCGACGCCGCCGCCTTGAGGCGCAGCATCGACTTCGGGGTGAAGACCACCAGCGGCTTGTGGTGCGGGTTGTGCACCTGCCACCGCAGAAGGTGGAAGTAGTTCGACGGGAGCGTCGGCTGAGCGACCGTCATGTTGTTCTGGGCGCACAGCTGGAGGAACCGCTCGATGCGCGCGGACGAGTGGTCCGGGCCCTGGCCCTCGTAGCCGTGGGGGAGGAGCAGGGTGACGCCGGACGTCTGGCCCCACTTCTGTTCCGCCGCCGAGATGTACTCGTCCACCACCGTCTGCGCGCCGTTGACGAAGTCGCCGAACTGCGCCTCCCACATCACCAGGGACTCGGGACGGGCCAGCGAGTAGCCGTACTCGAAGCCCATGACCGCGTACTCGGAGAGCAGCGAGTCGTAGACGTTGTAGCGGGCCTGGTCGTCCGAGAGGTACTGGAGCGGGGTGTAGTCGCCACCGGTGACCCGGTCGATCAGCACCGCGTGGCGCTGGCCGAACGTGCCCCGTCGGGAGTCCTGGCCGGAGAGGCGGACAGGGGTGCCCTCGAGGAGCAGCGAGCCGATGGCGAGGGTCTCGCCCATGCCCCAGTCGATCGTGCCGTCCTCGATCATCGCCGCGCGGCGCTGCAGCTGCGGCAGCAGTCGCGGGTGGACGGTGACGTTGTCGGGGATGTTGACCTGGGACTCGGCGATGCGCTTGACGACCTCCTGGGAGATCGCGGTCTGCACGGCCACCGGGAACTCGGCCTGCGGGTCCGGGACATGGGCCTCGGGAGCCTGCGAGACGGCCTCGCGGACCTCCGTGAAGACCTTCTCCAGCTGGCCCTGGAAGTCCTGCAGCGCCTGCTCGGCCTCTTCCAGGGTGATGTCACCGCGACCGATGAGGGACTCGGTGTAGAGCTTGCGCACCGAGCGCTTCTTGTCGATCAGGTCGTACATCAGGGGCTGCGTGAACGCCGGGTTGTCCGACTCGTTGTGACCGCGGCGGCGGTAGCAGATGAGGTCGATGACGACGTCCTTGTTGAACGCCTGGCGGAACTCGAAGGCCAGCCGAGCGACGCGGACGACGGCCTCGGGGTCGTCGCCGTTCACGTGGAAGATCGGCGCCTCGATCATGCGGGCCACGTCGGTGGCGTACATGGAGGAGCGCGACGACTCCGGGGCGGCGGTGAAGCCGACCTGGTTGTTGATGACGATGTGGACCGTGCCGCCGGTGCGGTAGCCCCGCAGCTGCGACATGTTGAGGGTCTCGGCCACCACGCCCTGGCCCGCGAAGGCCGCGTCACCGTGCAGGGCGACAGGCAGGACCGTGAAGTCCGTACCGCCCTTGTTGATGATGTCCTGCTTGGCGCGGGCGATGCCCTCGATGACCGGGTCGACCGTCTCCAGGTGGGACGGGTTGGCGGCCAGCGAGACGTTGATCTGCTCGCCGTCCAGGCCCGTGAACACGCCCTGGGCGCCCAGGTGGTACTTCACGTCGCCGGAGCCGTGCATCGACTTCGGGTCGAGGTTGCCCTCGAACTCCCTGAAGATCTGGGCGTACGACTTGCCGACGATGTTCGCCAGGACGTTCAGCCGGCCGCGGTGGGCCATGCCGATGACGACCTCGTCGAGGCGCGACTCGGCCGCGCTGTCGATGACCGCGTCGAGCAGCGGGATGACGGACTCGCCGCCCTCCAGGGAGAAGCGCTTCTGGCCGACGTACTTCGTCTGCAGGAAGGTCTCGAAGGCCTCCGCCGCGTTCAGGCGGCGCAGGATGCGCAGCTGCTCCTCGCGCTCCGGGTTGGAGTGCGGGCGCTCGATGCGGTCCTGGATCCACTTGCGCTGCTTCGGGTCCTGGATGTGCATGAACTCGACGCCGGTGGTGCGGCAGTACGAGTCGCGCAGCACGCCGAGGATGTCGCGCAGCTTCATCAGGGACTTGCCCGCGAAGCCGCCGACCGCGAACTCGCGCTCCAGGTCCCAGAGGGTGAGCCCGTGCTCGGTGATGTCCAGGTCGGGGTGCTTGCGCTGGCGGTACTCCAGCGGGTCGGTGTCGGCCATGACGTGGCCGCGGACCCGGTAGGAGTGGATCAGCTCGAAGACGCGGGCGGCCTTGGTGACGTCGTCGTCGTGGCTGGCGTCGATGTCCTTGAGCCAGCGGACCGGCTCGTAGGGGATGCGCAGAGCCTCGAAGATCTCGTCGTAGAAGCCGTTCTCCCCGAGGAGGGAGTTCGCGACGACACGCAGGAACTCGCCCGACGCCGCGCCCTGGATGACCCGGTGGTCGTAGGTCGACGTGAGCGTCATGACCTTGGCGATGCCGAGCTTGTTCAGGGTGTCCTGGGACGTGCCCTGGAACTCCGCCGGGTAGTCCATGGAACCGACGCCCATGATGACCGACTGACCGGGCATCAGACGCGGGACCGAGTGAACGGTGCCGAGGCCGCCGGGGTTGGTCAGGGAGACCGTGACGCCGGTGAAGTCGTCCATCGTCAGCTTGCCGTCGCGGGCGCGGCGGACGATGTCCTCGTAGGCCTGCCAGAACTCGAAGAAGTTCAGCGTCTCGGCCTTCTTGATGCCGGCCACGACGAGCTGACGGTCGCCGTTGGGCTTCACCAGGTCGATGGCCAGGCCGAAGTTGACGTGCGCCGGCTTGACGAGGGTCGGCTTGCCGTCCTTCTCCGCGAAGGAGTAGTTCATCGACGGCATGACCTTGATGGCCTGCACCATCGCGTAGCCGATGAGGTGGGTGAAGGAGATCTTCCCGCCCCGGGCGCGCTTCAGATGGTTGTTGATGACGATGCGGTTGTCGAAGAGCAGCTTCACCGGGACCGCGCGCACGGACGTGGCCGTGGGCACCTCGATCGAGGCGTTCATGTTCTTCGCCACGGCCGCGGACGGGCCGCGTAGCGTCACGAACTCCGGGCCGTCCGCGGCCTGGGGCGCGGGAGCCGTCTGCGCCGGCTTGGCGGCGGCCGGTGCGGGCGCCGCCGCGGCGGCTGCCGGAGCGGCCGCTGCGGGCCTGGGAGCGGCCGCAGGGGCCGGTGCGGGCACCGTCGGGGCCACGGGAGCCGCGGGGGCGGCCTGGGGGGTCCGGGTGGTCTCTGCGGCCCCCGCGGCCGCAGTACCCGCCGTAGCCGTGGGGACGGCGGCCGCCCCGGGCTTGTAGTCGGCGAAGAAGTCCCACCAGGCACGGTCTACGGAATTCGGGTCCTGGAGGTACTGCTGATAGATCTCGTCGACGAGCCACTCGTTGGGTCCGAACGCAGCCGCAGGGTTACCTGAGGCTGCGTCGGTCGAGATGCTCGATGAGTTACTGGGGGACTGTGGCGACACGGCGGCAACCGCCCTCTTCCGCTTCACATGGTGGCTTCACAAGGTGATGGACAGCGGGAATCAAGGCTACGCCCCTGTGGCCGAAAGGTCAGTCCGGGCCCGTTCAACGTCGCGTAAGTCACATCGAGAATGGGGTTTCGGGGGGTGAAATGGCGGGAAACAAGCGGGGTTCCGGTCCGAAAGGGACACCTGGGGGAAACGCAAATTGTCGCCCTGGCGCACGAAATGCGCGGGCCTGTGAGCAATCACACGTGTCCACGCGCGTCCCTCAGCGGGGATGTCAGGTGGATCTTGCGGCTCCGCTTCGAACTTTACGTCAACTTGGGACGGATGACTCTCCCGGAAGGGTGACCAGAATCCGGCAACCTCGCTCGGATTCGGCCACACCGATCCGGCCGCCGTGCAGATCGACCGCCCAGCGGGCGATCGCCAGCCCCAGTCCCGTACCGCCGTCGCTGCCCGGCCCGTGCGGTGAGCTGACGCCACCGCGGTTGAACCGCTCGAAGACCCGGTGCCACTCCGAACGCGGGATGCCGGGGCCCTCGTCCAGGATCTCCAGCTCCAGCGACTCGGTCAGCGTCCCGCGCCGCGCCTTCACCGTGACCCGGCCGTGCGGGGGGCTGTGCTTGACCGCGTTGTCGATCAGGTTGGCGACGACCTGGTGGAGACGCTCCGGGTCGGCGTGCGCGACCAGTTCGGGCGGGGTGACGTCGAGGTGCAGATGGACGTCGTTACGGGTGTGACCGCCGGAGCCGGACGCGATGCCCGCGCGCGTGGAGGCCAGCATGTTGGCCTCCTTGAGCACGCCGGAGAGATACGGCCAGACCTCGAACCGCCGCTTGCGCAGCGGTACGACCCCGTTGTCGAGCCGGGAGAGGTCCAGCAGGGTCTCCACCAGCCGGCCGAGGCGCTCGGTCTGTTTGAGCGCGGTGCGCATGGTCTCCGGATCGGCGGCCGAGACCCCGTCCACGACGTTCTCCAGCACCGCGCGCAGACCCGCGATGGGGGTGCGCAGCTCGTGCGAGACGTTCGCCACCAGCTCCTTGCGCTGACGGTCCTGGGCCTCCAGCTCGTCCGCCATGACGTTGATCGTCTGGGCCAGATCGCCCAGTTCGTCCCAGCGGTTCTCGCGCACCCGGCGCGTGTAGTCGCCCTGCGAGATGGAGCGGGCCACCGCGTTCATGTCGTCCAGTGGCGCTGTGAGCGAATGCGCCACGAACTGCGTTATCAACAGTGTGGCGATCATCGAGAAGACCGTGATGAAGCGGAGCTCCGTCTTGGTGTGCACCGCGATCATCGACAGACCTGTGGTGATCAGCACCGAGACGACGACCAGTGCGCCCAGCTTGGTCTTGATCGAGAACGGGCGTACGCCGCCCCAGGGTTCCCCGGGGCTCCTCCGTGCGGCCGGCCGCCCCAGGTTCATGGCGTCGGTGTCTCCAGCGCGTAGCCGACCCCGTGCACCGTACGGATCCGCTCGGCGCCGATCTTCCGGCGCAGCGCCTTGATGTGGCTGTCGACGGTCCGGGTGCCGGAGGCGTCCGCCCAGTCCCAGACCTCGGCGAGCAGCTGCTCGCGCGAGAGGACGGCGCGGGGCGTGTTGGCGAGACAGACGAGCAGGTCGAACTCGGTGGGCGTGAGATGCACGTCCTCGGAGCGCACCCGCACCCGCCGCTGCGCGTGGTCGATCTCCAGCTCGCCGAGGCGCAGGATGCCGGAGCGCGGCGTCGACGCGGCGATGGCGGCCCGCTCGACCCGGCGCAGCAGCACATGCACCCGCGCGGCCAGTTCACGCATGGAGAAGGGTTTCGTCATGTAGTCGTCGGCGCCGACCCCGAGCCCGACCAGCATGTCGGTCTCGTCGTCGCGCGCGGTGAGCATCAGGACGGGCACGGCCCGCTGGGCCTGCACCCGCCTGCATACTTCGAGCCCGTCGAAGCCGGGCAGCATGATGTCGAGGATCAGCAGATCGGGCTGCCAGGCCTCGGCGGTGTCGACGGCGGCCGGGCCGTCGCCGGCGGTCTGCACGAGAAATCCCTCGGCGCGCAGACGGGCCGCGATGGCGTCGACGATCGTCGGATCGTCCTCGACCACTAGTACCCGGCGCTGGGCGCCAGGAGTCGCCGTCGCGCCGTTCTGGGAGGTGTGTGTCTGCTCCATCGCCCGTCCCTGAAGTGTGCTTTCCGGAACCAGTGGGGTGGTTCCTTGGCTGCGCTTGTCCGCGCATGACTGCGATTGACGCACGACTGATCGGATGAGTGATCGGCGTCAGGGGTGCAGCGTACGGGCAGTCACCGCGAAGGGTCTATCCAGGCCAGGTGGCGAGGTGGACGACGTCGGGGACTCCTCGGGCAACGGGGATCTCTTCGGTGCGTACTGCCCGGAACCCGGCATTCCGTAGAGTTTGCTCAAATTCCCGGGAGGGCTGCGCGGACCACACCGCTAGCACCCCGTCCGGCCTCAACACCCTTGCGCAGCTTGCCAGTCCGGCCTGCGAATACAGGCTCTGGTTGTCCTCCGTCACGGTCCAGTCGGGGCCGTTGTCGATGTCGAGACACAGGGCGTCGAATGTGGCGGAGGTCTCATTGACGTAGCTCACCAGGTCAGCTGCGACGACCTCGGTGCGCGGATCGGAGAGGGCGCGGGCCGAAAGCTCCGACAGCGGCCCGTCGCGATGCCATCCAATGATCGCCGGCTCGCGTTCGACGACGGTGATGCCGCCCCAGCGGGCGTCGGCCGCGGCGTGCGCGAGCGAGAACCCGACGCCGAGACCGCCGATGAGGACGTGCGGGAAAGCGGCCCGGGAGCCGGGGGTGAGCGCGTCGAGGGCGGCGTCGACCAGCAGGCGCTCGGACCGGCCGTCCGAAGTGTCCATCAGGAAGCACCCGTTGGCGATGATCTGCAGTAACTCTCCGTGCCGCCGCAGCACGACTTCGCCGTACGGCCCCTCCTGCCGGTCGAGGACTTCGGGGGCGCCGTAGGAAGCGGTCGAGAGGGTCATGGAGACATCTTGGCGCAGGGCAGCCCGGATGAGCTCGGCCTTTATGTGTCCTGTCGGCTTGCTGTGAATCGGCCGTGGCGTGGCGCGGGTCACAGACAACCGCGAGGGTGGAGGCGAAGGGTGGGGTGAAGCGGAAGGAGCGCCTCACTGTGGAACGGGTCGACGCGAAGGGCGACGTGCCGTCGGGTTCACCGGCGCCCTCGGGCACGCCTGTCGCGGAGGGCGTGCGGCTGCTGGACGGGATGCCGAGGCAGCGAGGGCCGGCGGAAGCCGTGTCCGCGCGGACGTCGGTTTCGGAGGCCGCTGTCCCCAGGAGGCGGGTTTTCCGCCCCTGGCACCTTCTCCCCACGCCCACGGGCACTCCGTTCACCTTCACGTACGCGGCTGTCCTGCTGGTCACGGCATATGTGGCCGAACACGCGGACCCCGCCCTCGTGCACGCCCTCCATCAGGGCACCAGCACGGATGTCGCCCACCTGCTGCGGACGCCCGTGCTCGTGCTGGTCGCCAGCGCGCTGTGGGTCGTGGGAGGCGTGACCTCGCCGTACGGCATCCTCTTCCTCCTTGTTCTTACGGCGCTGGAGCGGCGGATCGGCGGCCTGCGTACCGCCTGGGTGTTCGCGCTCGGGCATGTGTTGGCCACTCTCGCGACCGAGGTGCCGGTGGGGCTCGGGGTGCTGGTGGGGTGGCTGCCCGAGAGTTCGCTGCATCGGCTCGACTACGGGATCAGCTTCGGGGTCGCGGCGAGTGTGGGGGCGTTGGCGGGGTTGCTGAGGCCCTGGCTGGGATGGCCGCTGCTGGGGGTGCTCGGCGGGACGCTGGTGCAGGACCTCGTCGCCTACGCCGATCCCATGACCAACTGGGGACATGTGACGGCGCTGGCCATCGGGATCGCCACCTGGCCCTGGGTGCGTCGATGGCGGAGGCCCCTCTGAGGCTCTAGGGCCTGTCGACGGCCGCTCCCAGGAACGTCGCGCTCGTCAGGGGCGCCTCCACCTGCCAGCCCAGCGACTCGTACAGTGCCCGGCCCTCCGGTGTTCCAGCCAGTACGCCTCTCTCCGCGCCCTGTGCGGACGCTTCCCGTACGAGCGTTCGCATCACGAAGACGCCGAGGCCCCGGCGGCGGTGTGCGGGGGAGGTCTCCACCTGGTCGACGACCGCCGTCCGGCCCGTGGGGGCGATCTGGCCGCGGGCCGCCCAGGAGCCGTCGGCCCCCGCGAGCATCACGCGCGTGACGCCGCCGCGCGTCCAGGTGCGGACCCGGTAGCCGTCGGGGGCGGTCGGCGCCTCCGAGGCGGTCAGTGGGACGGACATCAGGTAGCCCGGCTCCGGGGCGACCGACCAGCCTTCGCCGAGCCAGCCGCCGACTGTCGCCGGGTCGTCGAACACCTTGAGCCACACGCCCGCCCCGGTCACGGCGTCGGCCACCTTCCGGACGGTCCGTTCCTCGACGCCGTCGTTCACCGCGCCCAGGACATGCCGGGTGACGGCTCGGGAGGTGCCCACGTCGATGGTGTATCCCCAGGGCTCGACCAGCGGCGGCGCCGCCCCGCGTGAGACCACCCAGCCGTCGACCCAGGCCTGCACGGTTCCGTCCACCCGAACTCCTTGTGTAATGGCTGATATGCGATAGAGAGTGTTACGTGGGTGACTTTACGCGGGCGTTCGGCCCCCGCGGCAGAGGTGATCGCTCACGGCGAACACGCCCCGGGGAACATTCGGCGGCCGTCAAGCATTGAGTCGGCATAGCTCAACTTGAGTGCCGAAGGGGAGATCATGGCTACTGAGTCCACGGCGGTCACACCGCTCACCCTGCCCGTGCTGCCGCTCGACGACGAGGTCGTGCTGCCCGGAATGGTTGTTCCGCTGGACCTCAACGACGCCGATGTGCGGGCCGCCGTCGAGGCCGCCCAGGCCGCCGCGAGCACCGGGTCCGGCAAGCCCAGGGTGCTGCTCGTGCCACGCATCGACGGGGCGTACGCCGGGACCGGTGTCCTCGGCACCGTCGAGCAGGTCGGCCGGCTGGCCGACGGGGATCCGGGCGCCCTCATCCGAGCCCGGGGGCGCGTGCGGATCGGCGCCGGGACCACCGGGCCGGGGGCCGCGCTCTGGGTGGAGGGCACGCACCTCGACGACGCGGTGCCGGACCCCGTACCCGGTCATGTCACCGAACTCGCCAAGGAGTACAAGGCTCTTGCCACCGCCTGGCTGCGCAAGCGCGGCGCCTGGCAGGTCGTCGACCGCGTACAGGCGATCGACGACGTCTCCACCCTTGCCGACAATTCCGGTTACTCACCCTTCCTCAGCACCGACCAGAAGATCGAGCTCCTGGAGACCACCGACCCGGTGGCCCGGCTGAAGCTCGCCACCCAGCAGCTGCGCGACCACCTCGCCGAGCAGGACGTCGCCGAGACCATCGCGAAGGACGTCCAGGAGGGCGTCGACAAGCAGCAGCGGGAGTTCCTGCTGCGCAAGCAGCTGGAAGCCGTACGCAAGGAGCTGCGCGACCTCAACGGCGAGAAGGACGGCGAGGAGTCCGACGACTACCGGGCCCGCGTCGAGGCCGCCGATCTGCCGGAGAAGGTGCGCGAGGCGGCTCTCAAGGAGGTCGACAAGCTGGAGCGGTCCTCCGAGCAGTCGCCCGAGGGCGGCTGGATCAGGACCTGGCTCGACACCGTTCTCGAACTGCCCTGGAACGAGCGGACCGAGGACGAGTACGACATCCAGGGCGCCCAGACCGTGCTCGACGCCGAGCACGCGGGCCTGGAGGACGTGAAGGAGCGCATCACCGAGTACCTCGCCGTGCGCAAGCGGCGGGCCGAGCGCGGCCTCGGGGTCGTCGGCGGGCGCCGTGGTGGCGCCGTGCTCGCGCTCGTCGGGCCGCCCGGGGTCGGCAAGACCAGCCTCGGTGAGTCCGTCGCGCACGCCATGGGGCGGAAGTTCGTCCGGGTGGCGCTCGGCGGAGTCAGGGACGAGGCCGAGATCCGCGGGCACCGGCGTACGTATGTCGGCGCACTGCCCGGGCGCATCGTGCGGGCCATCAAGGAAGCCGGGTCGATGAACCCCGTCGTTCTCCTCGACGAGATCGACAAGGTCGGCTCCGACTTCCGGGGCGACCCCGCCGCAGCGCTGCTCGAAGTCCTCGACCCGGCGCAGAACCACACCTTCCGCGACCACTACCTCGAAGTCGAACTCGACCTCAGCGACGTCGTGTTCCTGGCCACGGCCAACGTCCTCGAAGCCATTCCCGAGGCCCTGCTCGACCGCATGGAGCTCGTCCGGCTGGACGGGTACACGGAGGACGAGAAGGTCGTCATCGCCCGGGACCACCTGCTGCCACGGCAGTTGGAGCGGGCCGGCCTGGAGAGCCCCGAAGTCACCCTCGACGAGAGCGCGTTGCGCAAGCTCGCCGGGGAGTACACCCGGGAGGCCGGCGTCCGCAACCTGGAGCGGTCCATCGCGCGACTGCTGCGCAAGGTCGCCGCACAGCACGAACTCGGGGAGCGGAAGCTGCCGTTCACCGTCACGGAGGACGACCTGCGCGGCCTGATCGGGCGGCCCCACCACGTGCCCGAGTCCGCCACGGACCCGGCCGAGCGGCGCACCGCCGTACCGGGGGTCGCAACCGGGCTCGCGGTCACCGGGGCCGGGGGCGACGTCCTCTATGTCGAGGCCTCGCTCGCCGACCCGGAGACCGGGGCGGCGGGGCTCACGCTCACCGGGCAGCTGGGTGACGTGATGAAGGAGTCCGCGCAGATCGCGCTCTCCTTCCTCCGCTCGCACGGCGCCGAACTGGAACTGCCCGTGGGCGACCTGAAGGACCGGGGCGTGCACATCCACTTCCCGGCGGGTGCCGTGCCCAAGGACGGTCCGAGCGCGGGCGTCACCATGACGACCGCCCTCGCCTCGCTGCTCAGCGGACGGCTCGTCCGTACGGACGTCGCCATGACCGGCGAGGTCTCGCTGACCGGGCGGGTGCTGCCCATCGGCGGTGTGAAGCAGAAGCTGCTCGCCGCCCACCGGGCCGGCGTCACCACGGTGATCATCCCGAAGCGCAACGAGGCCGACCTGGACGACGTCCCGGCCGAGGTCCTGGAGAAGCTCGACGTCCACGCCGTCACGGACGTCCGCCAGGTCCTCGAACTGGCGCTCACCCCGGCCGAGAACGCGTCGGAGGTGAGGGTTCCGGCAGCGGCGTGACGGACGCTGCCGGTCGGTGAGGGCCCGGGTCCCGGAAGGGGGCCCGGGCCTTCCCGTGCGCGGATCCGGGGCTCGACGGGGACCTGGATGACACCAGCTCCATGTTCCTGCGAAATACTGTCCGAGCTGCGGCGATGGCCGTGTTCGACGTCCGACGGAGACTTTCCGAGCGGTGAGACCGGATCAGGGGTGCTGACGTGCACGAGGACGGCAACGGCGGGGGACGCCCGGACGGGCGGCAGGTCGGGTCCCCGGCGCCCGGGAGCGGGGTCGAGCGGGAGTTCCTCGCGCTGGAGCGCGAATTGACGGTGTTCCTGCGGCGCGCCCGGGCCAACTCCGGGGAGATGGCCCGCGAGGTCCATCCCGACCTGGAGCCGTCGGCGTACGGGCTGCTGGTGCGGCTCGACGAGTGCGGACGGCAGCGTGCCACCGAGCTCGCGGCCTACATCGGCGTCGGCAAGGCCACCATGTCCCGCCAGCTGCGCGCCCTGGAGGAGCTGGGCCTCGTCGCCCGCGAACCGGACCCGGCCGACGGGCGCGCCTGGCTCGTCCACCTCACGGACGAGGGCCGCGCCCGCTTCCGTACCGTCCGGGAGGCGCGCCGGGCCCGTTATGTGCGTCAGCTGGCCGCCTGGGACCGCGTCGAGGTGGCCGAACTGGCCCGGCTGCTGCATCAGCTGAACCTCGGGATGGAGAAGTAGGCCCCACAGGGTCCCCGGGTGTCACAGCTCGACGTACACGACCGTCGCGTCGTCGTGTGTCTTGCTGCGGCGCAGGCGTGGCCGGCCCGCGTCCGCGTCCGCCCGCTCCAGCTCCCGTACGCGATGCACCAGCGCCCCCGCGCCCTCCTTGCGGACGGTGGTGAAGCAGGCCGTCCAGTCGCCCTCGGCGAACTTCTCCACCCAGCGTGTCGCCCCGTCCGTCAGGGCGGCCAGGGCGCGCACCTCGGCGCGCGGGGTCGTGCCCGTGACCGCGCGGAAGGCCACCGACGGATCGGCCGCCGCCGTGAAGAAGCCGCCCTCCTTGTTGCGCACCGTCGCGTCGGCGATCGCGTCCGTGGCCAGCGAGGACCGGGGGACGCGGGACAGCCGGTCGTCCAGGTGGGCGGTGACCGTGCCGTCCGGGGACTCGGTCAGCAGGGCCGAGTCGGACAGGACCAGGTGCTCGACGGTCTCCGGTGACCAGCGGGCGAGAACCACGGTCGCCTGGGGTGTGCGCGGGTGAGAAAGGTCACAGGTTTGCGCATGCGCCCCGGCGGTACGAGTGAGGGCGGCTGCCAGTACCTCGGTGAGGGGCATATCCCGTTGTGAAACAGACAGTTCGGTCAGCGCGCCGCCGAGCCGGGCCGTGAACCAGGGGACGGAATGCAGACAGCCCGTCGCGTCCCTGGGTGGAGTCACCCCGTCCAGGAGGACGAGCGAACCGCCCTGCCCGGAGGCGGGAAGCCCGATCGTCGCGAAGTCCTCATTGGGGCGGCCCGGATCGCCGGGCTCCGTGACGAGTTCAGTGCGCATCCAGCCAGTCTGCACGAGCCCTTCACAAGCTTCTCAAAAGGCTGGCGACAATTGCCGAAACAGCGCGTAGCCGCTGGTCAGACGCCTGGTTTGGGAGGGAATGATCTACTCCGTGAAGACGTAGCTGCGGATAATGTCAAAGCCCGCCGCCCACGTCCAACCGGCCCGCCACGCGGGGCGGGGGCACAGGCCGGAGGAACTTGCCGCCAACTCCCCGCCGATGTTGACTCCTTGATGTTCACTCCTTCGAGTGGCGGGTCGGGTGACGCGCGCTCCCTGCCCACCGGCATGGGAGGGTCGGGAGCCGGACCATGCCGGAGCACCGGAACCGTACCGGGTGAGCGGCAGGCCAGAACCATCCGGGCGGCCACGCAGTTGACGGAACGTCATCCGGGTCCCGACGGATCGTCACCCGGGCCCATGGGCACACGAGTCAGGAATGCGAGCACCGGTGCAGAAGACGCGGCCTCGGCGCACAGGCAGGCAGACAGCTCCCGCAGGGGGCGCTACCGGTGACGCCCCGACCGATCCCGCGGGCCGGGGGCGCCCCGGCCACGTCCGTAACCGGCTCATCGTGGCCGTCGCCGTCGTGGCCGCCGCGATCGCCGGGGCCGGCGCCCCGTCCGTGATCGCCGCCTCGTCCCAGCTCCACGACTCCCAGGACCTGGTGACGCTCGCGACGCAGACCCAGGACGCCCTGACCCTCGCCCACTCGCTCGCCGACGAACGCGACGAGGTCACCGTCTACATCGCCGCCGGCCGCCCCAAGGCGAACGTGCCCTCGGGCCAGCGCGCCGCCCGCGTCGACCGCGAGGTCGGCGACCTGCGCGCGAACCCGGACACCTCGGCCGCGCTCCGAGCCGACCTCGACGGCATCGCGACGCTGCGCCAGGAGGCGCTCACCGGCAAGAGCACCGCTCTCCAGTCGTACGAGACGTACTCCGCCGCCATCGCCGCGCTGCACCGCCTCGCCGAACAACTGGCCGAGCAGCAGCCGCCCCGAGCGGGCACCGGCGCCTACGCCCTCGCCGAACTCGACTCTGCCGTCCAGCAGGCCGCCGCCGCCCGGGGGCTCCTCCTCGCCGCGCTCAGCGTGCCGACGTCCACCGAGAACGTGTACGACCCGGTCACCGGCCTGTCGTCCAAGCAGACCGTGACCTCACCGGCCGACGCGAAGACGCGGAACGCGCTCAGCGCCGCCGCCCAGCAGGCCCGGCTGCGCTCGGACGCGGCGCTCGCCGACTTCCGTGAGACGGCCCCCGAGGCCGCCGTCGGCAGCTACGACTCCACGCTCACCGGACCCGAGGTCGACACCGCCGACAAGTACCTCGCGTCGCTCACCGACCAGGCCACACTGTCCACGGGCGAACTCGCCACCAGCCTCAGCGCTGTGGACGCGGCGGTCTCCGCCCGCGTCGAACTGATGCGCGGCGTCGAGTCCTCGCTCTACGACCGGCGCACCAAGGCCCTCGCCCAGCTCCGGGACGACGACGTCACCGAGCTGGAGATCCGGATCGCCGTCCTCGGCGCCCTCATCCTGGTCGCCGTCGGTATCGCCACCGCCATGGCCCGCACCCTCACCCGCCCGCTGTCCGTGCTGCGCCGGGGCACCGCCAGGCTTGCCGAGGCCGCCGACCCGCTCGCCGAGGAACCCATCAGGTTCACCGGCCGCAACGACGAGTTCGCCCAGGTCGTCCGCTCCGTCAACGCCCTGCACGCCCGCGCCCTCGCCGTCCACGACCGCATCGCCACGCTGGAGTCCGACCGCAAGCACCTGGTCGGCCAGCGCCAGAAGATGGCCGACGCCCGCGAGGAACTGCGCACCGAACTCGCTGACGCCGCAGCACAGTTGACGCGCACCCGGCACAGCATCCACGGCACCTTCGTGAACCTCGCGCTGCGCACCCTCGGCCTTGTCGAGCGTCAACTCGCGGTCATCGAGGGCCTGGAGGAGCGCGAGCAGGACCCGGACCGGCTCGCCACCCTCTTCAAGCTCGACCACTTCGCCACCGTCATGCGCCGGCACAGCGAGAACCTCCTCGTCCTCGCCGGCGCCGAACACGGCCACCAGCACCCGGGTCCCGTCCCGCTCGTCGACGTCGTCCGCGCCGCCGTGAGCGAGATCGAGCGGTACGAGCGGGTGCGTATCTCGGCGCTGCCGCCGCACGCGCATCTCGCCGGGTTCGCCGCCGACGACGTCAGCCATCTGCTGGCCGAACTCCTGGAGAACGCCACCTCGTTCACCCCGCCCGAGCTGCCGGTGGAGATCTCCGGCTGGCTGCTGGAGAGCGGCGAGGTCATGCTCTCCGTCCAGGACGAGGGCATCGGTATGACCGCCGAGCGCCTGGTCCGTCTCAACTCCCGCCTCGCCGACTTCGACCCGGACACCCCGCACGACGCCTACGAGACCGACGGCGACACCGGGAATGGCGACGGTGACGGGATCGGGCTCGGCCTGTACGTCGTCGCGCGGCTCGCCCATCGGCACGGGGTGCGGGTGCAGTTGCGGGAGCAGAAGCAGGGCGGGGTCGCGGCTGTCGTCGTCCTGCCGAAGACGCTGCTGGCCCCGGACCCGGCCGCCGTACCGCCGTCGGCCACCTCGACGTCCGGAGGCGCCCCGGCGCTCTCCTTCCCGGGCGCCGACGCGGAGGTCAACTCCAATGTCCTGCAAGGGCGTTCGGAGGCAGAGGAGCCGGTCGTCGAGGCGGCCGGTGAGCTGGCCGCTGAGCAGGGTGAGGCCCCGGCCGACACCCTGGTCCCGACCGACGCACCCGACCCGATGATCGCCCTCGCGGAACGGGCCGTACGCGACGCGGAGACCGAGGCCGACGACGAGGCAGGCCCGGCGACGGACCCGCACGCGGACACGGACGCGGACCCGGATGAGTCGGCGCCGGAGCCCGCGCCCCTCCCCGCGTCCGAGATCACCATGGAGCTGCTTCTGCCGGCGCCCCCGGCCGAGGACATCACCGAGCCGACCGTGCCCACGGCTCCCGGAACCACCGCCCCGGACCCCTACGCCATCGGCCCCGACACGCATGAGCGCGTCGAGGAGGAGCCGGTCACGGACAAGGGACTGCCCAAGCGGACCCCGAAGATCACCGCGCCCGCCGAACCGCCGAGACCGCGCACCGCTTCCGTCGACGCCGAGGCACTGCGCCGCCGGCTCGGCGGATTCCAGCGCGGTGCGCGCGACGGACACCGTGACGTGGAGGCGGAGATCGCGGAGCAGACGGGGCAGACGGCACGTACGGCAGAGCCGGCACGTGCCGAAGAAACCACGGGGGGAACTGTCGAGGAGGCAAGCAGTTGACCGCGCCCAGTACCTTCGGCCTGAGTAGTGAAGCCCGCAACCTGCACTGGCTGCTGAGCAATCTCGTCGAGGAGGTGCCGGGACTGACGTCGGTCGCGGTGGTCTCCTCGGACGGTCTGCTCCTGCTCTCGTCAGACCCAGACAGGAACGCGGAACGTCGGCCCGACCGGCCGACCGGCCCCAGAGGCTCCGCCGCCGACCTCGCCACCATCGTCTCCGGCATCGGCAGCCTCACCATCGGCGCCGCCAAGCTGATGGACTACGGCGGCGTCAAGCAGACCATGGTCGCGATGGAGGACGGCACCCTCTTCGTGATGTCGATCAGCGACGGCTCGCTGCTCGGTGTGCACGGCTCCCCGGACTGCGACATGAGCGTCGTGGCGTACCACATGGCGCTCTTCGTGGGCCGCGCCGGGCACGTCCTGACCCCCGAACTCCGCAGTGAGCTGCGGGAGTCCATCGAACGCGGCTCGCCGGCCGACGAACCCGCGCCGGTCGGTCCGATGGCCGTCCGGCCCGCACGGGGCCGTTCGGCGGGGGGTGCCAAGTGAGTACGCCGAGGCTTCCTGTCCGAGGCGGCGACCGCAAACCGGCCCGGGTACGCCCGTACTCGCTGACCGGCGGCCGGACCCGCTTCGGCCATGTCCTCCTCGTCGAGACGTTCGTCGCCGCGATCGAAGCGCCCGAGGAGCGCAAGGAGTTGGAGAATGGTTCCCTCAGCACCCGGATCATGCCGGAGCTGCGGGCCATCGTCGAACTGTGCCGCCGGATGCGTACGGTGGCCGAGATCGCCGCGCTGCTGAAGATGCCGCTGGGCGTGGTCCGCGTGCTCCTCAGCGACCTCGCGGACCAGGGCAGGATCCGGGTGTACGGAACCGGTCACGGGCCGGGGCAGCCGGACCGCGCGCTGCTGGAAAGGGTGTTGAGTGGACTCCGTCGTCTCTGACGTCGCCCGTGGCGTCTCCCCGCTTCTCCACCTTCCGCCGGAAGGGCGACGTCCCCTGGAGGACGAGGAGTTGCGGCCGTGGCAGGAGGACCGCACCCGTGCGCCGATCGCCACGAAGATCGTGATCGCGGGCGGCTTCGGCGTCGGCAAGACCACGATGGTCGGCACCATCTCGGAGATCGAGCCCCTCCAGACGGAGGCGCTCATGACCGAGGCGAGCGAGGGCACCGACGACCTCACCGCGACCCCTCAGAAGCGCACGACCACCGTGGCCATGGACTACGGCCGCGTCACGCTCGACGACGACCTGGTCCTCTACCTCTTCGGCACGCCGGGCCAGCAGCGGTTCTGGTTCATGTGGGACGACCTGGTGCGCGGCGCGATCGGCGCGGTCGTGCTGGCCGACACCCGGCGGCTGAAGGACTGCTTCCCGGCGCTCGACTACTTCGAGAGCTGCGGGCTGCCGTACGTCGTGGCCGTCAACCACTTCGACGGCAGCGCCGAGTTCGACGCGGAGGACGTGCGGGAGGCGCTCACCGTGCCCGCGCACATACCTGTCATGATCATGGATGCGCGGCGCCGCCTCCCGGTCATCGAGACCCTGCTCGCCCTGGTGGGGCACGCGCTGGACGTCAGTCCCGAGTACTGACACGACAAGGGGAGAGAGACCAGACCGTATGCGGAAGATACTCGTCGTCGGAGCCGGTCAGGCCGGACTCCAGATAGCCCTCGGACTCCTGTCGCACGGGTACGAGGTCACCCTGATGTCCAACCGGACGTCGGACGAGATCCGGTCCGGCCGGGTGATGTCCACGCAGTGCATGTTCCACACGGCCCTCCAGCACGAGCGCGATCTCCAGCTGAACTTCTGGGAGTCCCAGGCCCCGAAGATCGAAGGACTCGGCGTCTCGGTCGCCGCCCCCGGCTCGCACGACCCGGGCCCGACCCAGCGCGCGATCGACTGGGTCGGCAGGCTCGACGGGTACGCCCAGTCGGTCGACCAGCGGGTGAAGATGGCCGGCTGGATGGAGACGTTCGCCCAGCGCGGCGGCCAACTGGTCATCCACGGCGCGGCGGTCGGCGACCTCGACTACTTCTCCCGTACGTACGACCTGGTCCTGGTCGCCGCCGGCAAGGGCGAGCTGGTGTCGATGTTCGCCCGCGACCCGGAGCGTTCCCCGTACCGCGAGCCGCAGCGCGCGCTGGCCGTCTCCTACGTCCACGGTCTGGGCCCGCGCCCCGAGGCTGAGTCTGCTGGAAGCGGCGACTACGACGCCGTCCGCTGCAACCTGGTCCCGGGCGTCGGCGAGCTGTTCGTCATGCCGACGTTCACCACCTCGGGCCGCGCCGACATCCTGTTCTGGGAGGGCATACCCGGCGGCCCGCTCGACGTCTTCAACGGCGTCCGCGACCCCGCCGAACACCTCTCCCTGACCCTGGAACTCATGGAGCGGTTCACACCGTGGGAGTACGCGCGGGCCACCAAGGCCGAACTCACCGACGCGGGCGGCACGTTGGCCGGCCGCTACGCCCCCACCGTTCGTAACCCGGTCGGCCGCCTCCCCGGCGGCGGCCTGGTCCTCGGCGTGGCCGACGTGGTCGTGGCCAACGACCCGATCACCGGTCAGGGCTCCAACTCGGCCTCGAAATGCGCGGCTTCGTACCTCGCCTCGATTCTCGACCAGGGTGAGAAGGAGTTCGACGAGACCTGGATGCGGGCCACCTTCGACCGCTACTGGGACACCGCCCAGCACGTCACCAAGTGGAGCAACGCGATGCTCGCCCCGCCGCCGGAGCACATCATCAACCTCCTGGGCGCGGCAGGCCAGTTGCCCCCGGCCGCCGACCGCTTCGCCAACGCCTTCGACGACCCGTCGGACTTCGAGAACTTCTTCTACGAGCCGGAGAAGACGGCCGCCTATCTGGGCTCGGTCGCGGGCTCGGGCGCGGGCGCGTAGGAACCGGGCTCCGTCGAATCTTTCGATTCCGTGGGCTCCGTGGGCTTCGTGGCGAGGGAGTAGCCCTCGTCCGAGCCCGCGGTCGCGTCGGCGGGGAGCTTCGGCGGTGTGTACCGGCGCAGCGGCTCCCCGTCCGGGTCCGGCCGTACGGCGCCCAGCACCGGGTTGGCCGAGAGGGGCGACACCTTCACCCTCGCACCCGGACGCGGCGCCTGTACGACCAGGCCGTCCCCGAGGTAGAGCGCCACGTGTGTCGCCTCGGGGAAGTAGACGACCAGGTCACCGGGGCGCAGCTCGGCCAGCGGGATGTGCGGCAGCCGCGCCCACTGTTCCTGGCTGGTCCGGGGGATGGGCCGACCCGCCGCCTCCCAGGCCTGCGAGGTCAGCCCCGAGCAGTCGAACGAGGCCGGCCCCTCGGCACCCCACTCGTACGGCTTCCCGAGCTGCGCCACCGCCTGCCGTAGTGCCCGCTCACCTTCCCCGGACGGCTTCCGGCCGGCGCTGAGGGCGCCCGAGGTGATGAACTCCCGTTCCTTCCCCGCGACTTCGCCCTTCTCCACCTCACTCTTCTCCAACTCGGCCAGCCCGGCGAGCTGTTCGGTGCTGAGGGTGGCGAGCAGCTCCTCGACCCGCCTCAGCCGCTCCCGTACGGCGTCCCGGTCCCGCTTGTGCTGTTCGGCGAGGGTGAGTTGCTGGTCCAGGGCGGCACGGGCCGCGCGCGCCAGACCGTCGGTGTGCCGCTCGCCGCCGGCCAGCCGGCCCACCGTCTCGGCCCGCTCCAGTGCCAACTGCCGGATCACATGGCCCTGTTCGAGCGCGTGCTGCGGATCGCGGGCCAGCAGCAGCTGTACGTACGGGGAGATGCCGCTGCTGCTCTGGTACTGCTGCCGGGCGAGTCGGCCGAGGGCGCCGCGCCGCTCGTGCAGGGAGAGCCGGGCGCGCACGAGCTGCCCGTCCAGTCGCCGGACCTCGGCGCGTTGCCGCTTCAGCCGTTCGGCGGTGGCGTCGTAGGTCTCGGTGGCCCGTTCGGCCTCGCGGTACAGCCGCTGAAGGTCTGTCAGAAGGGCCGAGACGGAGGGCTGTTCCTCCGTGGGAGGCTCGCCGGGGGACTGTGCCGCCGAGGGAGTCGGGTCCGGTGCGGCCAGGGCGGGGACGGGTGCGAGGAGTGTGCCGGCGGCCATCGCCGCCGTACAGACCAGACGCAGAAGCCTTCCTGACACGTCATCACCTCCGGTGCGGGGCAGCCCTTCCGCTCCGCACCGCGAGCTTGTGACGCGGGCGCGAGGTCCGCGCGCCGAGCGTGCGCGGTTCGGCCCAACCTCGTCACCCGTCGGTGTCGTCCGGCTTGCCCTGCGGCGTGGCGCCTGGTCCGGTGGCCGGTTTCGACCACGGCCAGCGCAGCTTGCCGTCGCCGCCCTTGTCGCCCTCGGGGTCGTAGGCGTACTTCCAGCCCGGGTGCAGGCCGAGCTTTCCCGGCGGGCCCTTGGGGACGCGTCGGTAGATCAGCACGGTCGGCGGTCCGCCGGCCGCGTCCGGCACCGGGACCTGGTACGTCTTCGGTGGGTGCCCGGTCGGGCCGAGCAGGATGGGCAGCACGCGGCCGTCCAGGGGGCCGCCCTCGAAGGCGGTGTCTTGGCTCTTCACGGGATCAGTTTCCGGTACGGGGCAGTCGGGGGCGGCGTCAGGGCGTAGTCGTCGAGCCGAGCGCGTCGCGTACGACGGCCGCGGTCTGCGGGTCGCGGCCGGCGGTCACGGTGAGTACCGCCAGGAACTGCTCGACCAGCCAGTCCCGCAGCTCGTCGACCGGCGGATCCTTGCCCTCGTCCAGCCAGATCAGTGAGGCCGCCTCGACCGAGGTGATCCACATCCGTACGGTCATCCGCAGTCGGGGGCTCGGTTCCGTGACTCCGAGATGGCTGAGGATGTGCTGGGCGGCGGTACGGCGCACCCGGTCCACTATGGCCGTCGTACGGGACGTCTCGACGACGCTGCCGCCCTGGAGGAGGGCGCTGAAACCGGCGTCGTGCTCGTCGACGAAGGTGAGATAGCGGTCGAGGGCGCGGGCGAGGCGCTGGGGGAGCGGGCCCTCGGGGGGTTCGTCGAAGCAGAGTTCGAGTTCCTCGGCGGCGGAGCGGAGCGCGGCCTCGTACAGCTGCTGCTTGCCGCCGGGGAAGTAGCGGTACACGAGGGGGCGGGAGACGCCGGCGGCCTCCGCGACGTCGTCGAGGGAGACCTCTTCGGGGACGCGGTGGGCGAAGAGGGTGAGGGCGGCTTCGAGGAGCTGGCTGCGCCGCTCCTCGACGCTCAGACGGCGGTAGGCGGGGGCGGCGGGGGGCATGTGTGCAGGGTAGTCGGGGCGGGGGGTGTGTGCGGGTGTGGGTGCGTGGACGGGTGCGGGAGCGTCGTGGCTGGTCGCGCAGTTCCCCGCGCCCCTGAAAAGCCGGGGCTGCGCCCCGCGCTTTTCGGGCCGCAGGGCCGGAGTCCTTCAGGGGCGCGGGGAACTGCGCGACCAGCCCACCACCGGGCCGCACTCCGACATCACGCCAGCAGCCCCGAAGACCTCCACAGCCGTCGGCCGACACCCCGCAGCACCCCGATGTCGTCCAGGAAGTCCGTCAGTTTCTTCGCGCCTGTCTGCATGACCTCACGTCGGTGGCCGCTTGCTCGGACCTGAGCCATCGCCTCCGCCCTGTCCAGGCCGACGTTCGTGTAGACGTCGGGGTTGACGAACGCGACGGAGAAGATCCGTGCGAACTCGCCGGAGGTGACGCGGGTGTACTCCTGGGACCATCTCGGCGCCGTCACCATCTGGCGGCGGAGTTCCTCCCGGGCGTACCGGACGTGCCGGGACTCCTCCACCACATGGATTCTCGTCACGCCCCTGACCAGCGGCTGGACCCGCTCGTCCGGGAACGTCAGGCGCTGCATCCAGTCGAGGACCTCCTCGCCGAGCAGGGTCGCCGTGAAGGAACCGGGCGTGGTCGACACCGTCTTGAAGAAGCGGCCGAGGTTCTGGTGCGCCCGGCTGACCGGGTAGTACGGGGTGCCGCCGCGGCTGATCAGACGGGCGAACATCTTCGAGTGACGGCACTCGTCCTCGATCTCCGTCAGGGCGTAACGGACGTGCGCGCTCGTCGCCGCCTTGTCGTAGATGTGCCGTACGAGGAGCTGCATCAGGATGATCTCGAACCAGATGCCGAGCGAGGCGAGCGCCGCCGTCTCGTGCCGGGAGAGCAGGACGCGCTGCTCCTCGCTCATCCGATTCCACAGCGGAGTGCCGTACAGGGAGACCAGCTCGGGCGGCCAGAACCACTTGCCGTCCTCGAAGGGGGCGTCCCAGTCGAGTTCCTTGTCGGGGTCGAAGGAGTGCTTCGCGGACGCGTCGAGGAGCCGTTCGGCCACCTGCTCGCGGTCCTTGAGCACCCCGAGGGCATCGCGGAGTATCTCGGCTTCCGTCACTGTCGTCACATTCTTATGAGACCGCTTGTCAGCAAGTCGGTCAATCCCCTGGACGTACTCGCGCGTAGCCTTATACGAGGCTTACACGGTCACCCGAGTGCAGTAGCGTTCTGGCGTGTCCACGACTCCGCCACCCCAGCCGCCCGAGAACCCCTTCGGCCCGCCCCCGACGTCCGGGCCCTACGGCCAGCAGCCGCCTCCGCCGCCGTATCAGGCCCCGCAGCCCGGTCCGTACGGCCAGCAGCAGCCGCCGGCCCCGTCCCCCTACGGGCAGCAGCCCTACGGCGCGCCCGCCCCCGCTCCCTGGGGTGCGCCGCCTCCGCCGCCCAAGAAGAGCCGGCTCGGTCTGATCCTCGGGATCGTCGGCGGTGTCGTCGCGCTGGTCGTGGTGGGTGTGGCCGTCCTCTTCTGGGTCGTGACGAAGTCCGACAGCGGCTTCCCCGAGGCCGAGTACAAGCTGACGCTGCCCCAGAAGGTCCTCGACGAGAAGTACGAGCTCGCCGGCGATCTCTCCGGCGCCGAGGGCAAGACCATCGAGGACGAGGCCGACGGTGCCTGGGACGCCCGGGACACCAAGGCGGTGGTCGGTCAGTACAGCCTCGGCGGCGACCAGGCGCAGGGCACGCTGGTGATCTCCGGCATGTACGGACGGTTCAAGAACACCGGGCTGGCCCGCGACAACATGATGGAGGGCGCGGCCGGCGGTGAGGGCGCCAAGGTCGCCGTCAAGCCCAAGGACTTCAAGCCGGCCGGCTCCGACGTCACCGTCACCTGCGAGGTGCTCGTCCAGACCCAGCTCGGTACGGAGATCACCATCCCCGTCTGCGGCTGGGTGGACGGCAACACGGGTGCCTCCATCGCCGAGATCACCGCCGAGACGGTCACGAAGAAGCCCGCTCAGGTGGACCTCGCGGCGGCGGCCGAGACCGCCGTCAAGATCCGCGAGGAGATCAGGAAGCCGATCGGCTGAGCGACTCCGGTACGGGGTCCGGTACCGGGCTCGCGGGGCCCGGCGGGAACGACGTACGCAGGGTGAACGCGTACTCGGTCGGTCCGTGCGCACGCAGATGGAGGAGGCGGGTCTCCGCCTCCTCCACGGTGGGCAGGTGTCCCGTCGGCACCCACCACAAGGTGGTGACCGCCTCTTCCAGGCGCTCGAAGAACTCCCGGCGGCGCGCCAGCAACTCCCGGTGCTGCCCCTGGTACATGAACGCCGTGAGGGCGTTCGTGTCCCGCCACACCGACATGTTCACCAGGATCCACTCGTCGCCGAACATGTGCGTGTCCGTCGCGTCACCCGTCTCGCCCTGCAGCCTCCAGACGAACCCGTCCGAGGCGTCCGCGACGGCGTTGACGGGTTCCAGGCCGTCGGCAAACGGCTTCAACTCTGCTGAGTCCAGTGGGGCTTTGAGGCGACCGATGTTGACCTGGGCGAGTTGGTACGCGGCTTCGGATGATGGCGTCAATGGCGTCATGGCCGCACGGTAGGTCGGGGGTCCGGCCCGCGCATCCCCTTTTCTCACCGGCCGAGCACCGCCTCCATCACGGCCCGGGCGATCGGCGCCGCCGTCCCGCCCCCGCTGATGTCCGTACGGTCGGCGGAGGCGTCCTCGACCACCACCGCGACGGCCACCGCCGGCTCGACGTCACCTCCGCCCTGCGCCCAGGAGACGAACCAGGCGTACGGAGTACCGGAGTTGCCGATTCCGTGCTGGGCGGTACCGGTCTTGCCGCCGACCGTCGCCCCGGGGATCGCCGCGTTGGTGCCGGTACCCCGCTCCACGACGTCCCGCATCAGCTCCCGCATCCGTACGGCCGTCGACGGACTCATCGCCCGGAGCCGAGTCCGTACCCCTGAGGTGGCAACTGTCGTGCCGTGCGCGGTGGTTGTCCGCTCCACCAGGTAAGGGGAGGGCACCTGACCGTCGTTGGCCACCGCAGCCGCGACCAGCGCCATCTGCAACGGCGTGGCCCGCGTGTTGTACTGGCCGATCGCGGACAGCGCCAGCTGCGCCCTGTCGACGTGGCGGTCCAGGGTGCTGCGCGCGACCGAGAAGGGGATGCGCAGCCCCGAGTCGTTGAAGCCGAAGCCGTTCGCCGTGGCCGCCAGGCCGGCGACACCCACGTCCACGCCCAGCTTGGCGAAGACCGTGTTGCACGACCAGGTGAACGCGTCCCGCAGCGAGGCGTCCGCACAGCCGTCGCCCTCGTTGGTCAGCACCGTGGACGTACCGGGGAGGCGGTAGGGATCGGGGGAGTCGGTCGGCTCGTCCAGATCGGTGATCACCCCGGCGTCGAGGGCCGCCGCCGCCGTGACCACCTTGAACGTCGAACCCGGTGGATACGTCTGCCGCACCGCCCGGTTGAGCATCGGCTTGTCGGGATCACCGTTCAGCCGCCGCCAACTCCGCTCCACGGAACGCCTGTTGCCGGACAGCACCGCGGGGTCGTACGACGGCGCGGAGACCAGGGCGAGGATGCGCCCGGTCGACGGCTCCACGGCCGCCACCGCGCCCTTGCGCCCGGCGAGCCCCTCGAAGGCGGCCCGCTGGGCGGCCGGGTCGATGGTCGTCACCACCTTGCCGCCGGGATTCCGAGCCCGCGTCACGTCGTTCCACAGCGGGAACGGGGAGAGCAGCGGATCGGTGCCCGACAGGATGCCGTCCTCCGCGTGCTCCAGGAACGTCGTGCCGTACACCTGGGAGGCGAAGCCGGTGACCGGGGCGTACAACGGGCCGTTCTTGTACGTCCGTTCGTAGCGGAGCTGCTCCCCGGTGTCGACGGACCCGGTGACCGGCCTGCCGCCGACCAGGATGGTCCCGCGCGGCTGGCCGTAACGGGCGATCACCTGGCGGCGGTTGGCCGGGTTGTCGTCGTAGCGCTGGGCCTGGACGACCTGCACACGGGTGACGTTGACGAGGAGGGCCAGGAGCAGCAGGGCGCAGAACAGGGCGGCGTGCTTGATGCAACGCGTCATCTGCCGTGGTTTTCTGGCCCGTTCGGGCTGCCTTGTCATGGTGTGGGCCGCCCGTCGTCGTCCTGGTGCCGACGGCGGGCCGAGTCGCTGATCCGGATCAGCAGCGCCACGATGATCCAGTTGGTGACGACGGACGAGCCTCCCTGCGCCAGGAACGGCATCGCCATACCGGTGAGCGGGATGAGCCCCGACACCCCGCCCGCGATCACGAACACCTGGAGCGCCACGATCGAGGCGAGGCCGACCGCGAGCAGCCGGCCGAAGGGGTCGCGCAACGAGAGCCCGGCCCGGTAACCGCGCTCCACCAGCAGGGCGTACAGGATGACGATCGCGGCCAGGCCCGCCAGCCCGAGTTCCTCGCCCGCCGTGGCCAGGATGAAGTCCGACTTGGCGGCGAAGCCGATCAGGATCGAGTGGCCGCGGCCCAGCCCGGTGCCGAGCATGCCGCCCGCCGCGAACGCGAACAGCGACTGGGAGAGCTGGTTGGGCCCCTGCCCCGCCTCGATCGTCGCGAACGGGTGCAGCCAGTCCTCGACCCGGCTGTGGACGTGCGGTTCGAGGGTGCCGACGGCGAAGGCGCCCAGCGCGGCCAGCAGCAGCCCGACCGCGATCCAGCCGGTGCGGCCCGTGGCGACGTACAGCATGACCACGAAGAGGCCGAAGAAGAGGAGCGAGGTGCCGAGATCGCGCTCCAGGACCAGTACACCGACGCTGATCAGCCAGATCGCCACGATCGGGCCGAGGACCCGACCGGTGGGAAGCTGCAGCCGGCTCAGCCGCCAGATCTGGCGGCCGGTGTACGCCAGCGCGTTCCGGTTGGCTGCGAGATACGCGGCGAAGAAGACCGCCAGCAGCACCTTCGCGAACTCCCCCGGCTGGATGGAGAATCCGGCGATCCGGACCCAGATGCGGGCCCCGTTCACCGACGGGAAGAAGATCGGCAGGGTCAGCAGGACGAGGGCGGCGGCCACACAGACGTACGCGTACCGCTGGAGGACACGGTGGTCGCGCAGCAGGACCACCACCACGATGAACAGCGCCACGCCGACCGTGGACCACACGAGTTGGGCGGGGGCGGCCCGGTGCCCCGGCGTCTCCAGGTCGAGCCGGTGGATGAGGACCAGACCCAGGCCGTTGAGCAGCACGCCGATGGGCAGCAGCAGCGGGTCGGCGCAGGGGGCGCACCGGCGCACCGCGACATGAGCGAGGAGAGCGAGCACGCCGAGCCCGGCGCCGTAGCCGGCGGCGCCGGGCGGGACGGTGCCGTTCCTCGCGAGGCCCACATCGCAGTAGCCGTACACGCACAGGAGGACGGCGACGACGATGAGGGCCAGCTCGATCCCACGGCGCCGGGGGACGCGCGGGGCGGGATCGGAGGGATCGGCGGGCTCCGAGAGCCAGGGCTTCGGGGATTCCTCGTACTCCGCCGCCACGGTGGTTCCGGGCTTCGTCATGTCCGGAACCTACCCAAAGTTCACAACTTATTGGCTGATGTGGCCTATGGGGTCACGGCTGGTGTCTGCCGGGTCAGCAGAAGCGCGGTGCGGCGCCGATGTTGTCGATGTAGCGGGCCGCGCCCCAGGCCCAGGTGCCGTCGGTCAGGAGGTACCAGAGCGAGTTGCCGTCGACGTTCTCACCGCCGACCTTGCAGAAGATGGTGACGATCGAGCCCTGGGGGACCACCCGGATGATCGCGCTGCCGCGATTCGGCGCGCTGCGGAGCCGCAGTCCGCCGTTGGCGGTGACGATCCCCTTGTAGAGGACGGCGTTGCTGCTGGTGTTGCTGTTGTGCTGGCCCCAGTCGCCGTTGCCGCCCTGCTGGTTGCTGTTCTGGCTGTTCTGGCTGTTCTGGTTCTGACTGTTCGGGTTCTGGTTCTGGTTCTGGCTGGGGTTGTTCGGGTTCGGGTTGCTCTGGTTGTTCGGGGGCTGCTGCTGGTTCCAGCTGCTGCCCCAGTCGTCGTCGGCGGGGCTCGCGAGTGCCGGGGAGACGGCGCCGAGGGAGAGCGCGGTGGCGGCGGCGGTTATGCCGAGGCGGGTCAGGGTGGTCCGCGGTGACATGTGGGCTCCTTTGGCAGTGCAGAGCTGACTAACCGCCACGCTAGGAGCCGGTCGTGTAAGGCGCCCGTCACGCTGGGCCGTTGGTGGCCAGCCCCCGCGATTCGGCCAGGCTGAGCGTCGCCAGGGCGCCGCCGCCCGCGCTCTCCGGCACGTTGGTGAAGGTGAGCCGGGCACCCAGTACCTCCGCCTGGCCCAACGCGATCGTCAGCCCGAGCCCGTGCCCGGTCGCCCCGCCCTCCGTACGGAACCGCTGCGGCCCGTGCTCCACCACGTACTCCGGGAAACCGTCACCGTGGTCCCGCACGGTCACGACCGGCCCGTCGATGGTCAGCGTCACCGGCGTACGGCCGTGCCGGTGGGCGTTGGCGACCAGATTGCCGAGCACCCGTTCGAGCCGACGCCGGTCGGTGTCCACGCGGGCGTCACGGACCACGACGATCTCCGTGTCGGCGCCCGCGGCCGCGGAAGCCCGCACGACCCGTTCGGCGAGGGCGCCGAGCGCCTCGGTGTCGGCCTCCAGTTGCTCCTTGCCCGTGTCCAGCCGGGAGATTTCGAGCAGGTCCTCGGTGAGCGTGCGCAGGGCGGCGACCCGGTCCCTGACCAGCTCGGTCGGCCGCCCGGGCGGCAGCAGCTCGGCCGCCGCGTGCAGTCCGGTGAGCGGGGTGCGCAGCTCGTGGGCCACGTCGGCGGTGAAGCGCTGTTCGCTGAGCAGCTTCCGCTGCAGCGAGGCGGCCATCGTGTCGAGCGCTGCGGCGACGGCGGCGACCTCGTCCGGCGAGCGGTTCGGATCCTGCGTACGGGCGTCGCCGACGCGGGCGTCAAGGTCGCCGGCGCTGATCCGGCGGGCCACCTGGGCGGTCGCGTGCAGTCGACGGGTCACCCGGGTCACCGCGAACGCGCCGACCAGCAGCGTCGCGCCGATGGCGAGGCCGGACGACCACAGGATGGCCCGGTCGAGACCGTCGATCGTACGGGCGCTCTGCGAGTAGTCGAGCGCCACGGCGAGCGCGTGCCCGCCGTCGGCCGGACCGGCCGCCCACATCGTCGGCACGCCGTTGTGGTCGGTGACCATCGTGCCGCGCTCCCCGGCCGCCGCGAGCGTCCGCAGCGCCTGCGGCAGCCCCTCGGGGTCGATGCCGGTGTGCGGCCGGAGGGCGTCCCCGGCCTCGTACGCGGCCGTGGCCTCCACCAGCCGGGACAGGGCGCGGTCACGGGCCTGGTCGGCGGTCTGATGGGTCACCGAGACATGCACGAGGACGCCGAGCAGCGCGGCGAGCGCGCAGCACATCCCGGTGATGAACAGCGCGGCCTTGGCGGCGAGGGTGCCTGCCCACCCGGGCAGCGCGACCCTCATCGGGCACTCGCGGACGAGGAGCCCGAGGAGGCGGCGGAGGCGGAGGTGGAGGTGGAGGTGGAGGTGGAGGTGGAGGCCGAGGACGATGCGCGGGGAACGTGTGCGCGCTTGGGTTTGCCGGTGCGCAGGAACTCGTCCCGGGTGAGCAGCATCGCCTTCTGGTCGGCGTCCCAGGTCCACTGGGTGCGGTACTCGTACCCCGGGATCTGCGACGGCGAGCGGATGATCACGGCCCGGCCGGCCAGTTCCACGGCGGTCACGGCGTCGTCGTTGGCCATGATCTGCACCAGCTTGTGCCGCTGGAAGGTGTACACGCGTACGGCCGTCCCGTTGCCCGGCAGCAGCCGGAAGCCGAGGGCCATGTCGTCGCGGCCGTCGCCGGTGAGGTCGCGGTAGTAGGCCTTGAGGACGGGACAGGCGCCGGCACCGCTTCCGGCGGCGGTACGGCCCTTCCGGCCGCAGGCGGCCATACCGGCGGCCGTCCCGGCGTAGGGGGAGTTGTCGGCGCTGTACACGTCGGGGTGGGCGGCGATCTCCGCCCGTACGACGGCCACCGGGTCGACCTTGTGGATGTCGTCGCCGGGGGCGGTGATGCCCTTCACGGTCTCGGTCTCGGCCTCGCCGTAGTCGAAGGCGGGGCTGGAGGCGGCGGGCAGCTCGGGCCAGAGCCGGGCAGGACTGACGGCGGTGGCGGTCGGCCCCGCACCACGCAGCCCGCCGGCGTCACCGCAGCCGGAGGCGAGGACGGCGACGGTCAGGGCGGCGAGAAAGGCCCGCGAGACGCGCGGGGCGCGCGGGACACGGGAGGTGCGGCTGGGTTTCACTGCACTCCTGCGTCGGGCCGGGCCTGGCGTGGCGGGCGGGGTCGCCTCGTCCACGACACCCTATTCGCAGGGAAGTCGCATTTTCGGTGCGGGCCGACCGGGCCGACCGGGCCGACCGGGCGGCTCCGGCTACTCGGCGAGTTCCTCCAGCAGCCGGGCCGTGGGCAGGCCCGTCCGTAGATACTCCACGAACAGCTGGTTGTGCAGGGCCCAGGGGGAGCGGCGGGATCTGATGAGACGGATCGCCTCGTCGGTGCTGTGCCCGTCGTGGACGAGGGCGTGCGCGACGACGAGACCCGAACGGTTGTACCCGCTGTAGCAGCGCACCAGCACACTGCGCCCGTCCTCCAGCGCGGTGCACACGGTCTCCGCGAGCCGGATCACACCGGCGAGCTGGGTCCCGTCGAGCGGCCCGTCCGGAATCGACCACACGTGATGCTCGACGCCGGGATCGGGCCCGTACCCCGGCAGCTTCAGCAGGGTCACGACCAGGTCGAACTCGTCGTGCACGACGGCGAATCGCAGCTCCCCGGGGCGACTCGTGAACTCGTGTCCGCCCATCCACAGCCCGGGCACGATCTCGCTCCACGGTTCGCCCGGAGCCGGCACGTCAGGCTGTTTCCTGCGGGTCCGCAACTACGCCGCCTCCCCACTCGGGCAACCGAATCCGCCCCAACTTCCTCCAAAGGTAGCCGGGTTCTTGCCCCCGCAGCACCCCGCCTGTTCCCATGGCCATGCGGGGATTGGGGTGATGGTGGATGAGCGGACTGCGCGTCGTACCGGCCTGGCGCCAAGGCCACGAGCGCCTGTACGTGTGTCTGACGGACGGGCGGAAGATCGCCTGGTACGACCGTGAGTCGTCCCGGGTCAACCTGCTGAGCGAGGACCTCAGAGGGGACGTACTGGAAGCCCTGGGCCCGTTCCTGACGGGCCCGGTGACGGTGGGCCCGCCCCCGGTCCCGACCCCGGCGGAGCTGGCCCGGCTCTCTCTCCACCCCGACGACGACCTGGCCCCGAACCGTCCCGGCGAGGCCCTCCAGATCGCCCTGGACCGCGACCCGGACCCACCGCACCGCCTGCGCCCGGACCCCCGGAGGCGGGCCCTGGCGGCCGAACAGGCGGTGGGCGGGGCCCTGGAGGCGCTGGAGGGCGCGGGCTGGCACACCCTGCACTCGATCCCGCTCCCCGGCGGCGACCGGGTCCACCATCTGGTGATCGGCCCGGGCGGCCTGTTCGCGGTCCACACCCTGTACGCCCGTAAGCAGCGGGTCCTGGTGGCCGACCCGATGGTCGCCCTGGGCCGCCGCGATCCCCGTCCCCTCCTCCGCCGGGTCCGCTCGGACGCCGACCGCGCCTCGTACGCCCTGACGGCGGAGGTCCACCCGGTCCTGGCGCTGGCAGGCCCGGTCGACCTGAAGGTGGCGGTGCCGCTGAGAGAGGTCAGGGTCCTGGTGGACTCGGACCTGTCGGGGCTGGCGCGACTGGGGGGCGTACTGAAGCCGGCGGACGTGGAGGCGCTGCACGCGGTGGCCCGGGACCGGGGGACCTGGACGCGGGTGTGACGGCGGCCGGAACGGGCGCTACTTCCGCGCGGCACAGCCAACTCGCCGTAGGCGCGGCCCTCTTGATATTCGAGTGACCGTACGGGACGGGCTGCGTAGGGTGCCGGACGTGGACCCAGCTGACTTCTACACCGGCATCGTCGCGGAGCTCTACGGCCCGCTGAAATCCTTCTCCCAGGACCCCGAGCCGTACGCGGCCTTCATCCATCGAGCCGGCGAGCCGGCACTGGAGTTGGGGTGCGGGGACGGCGATCCGCTGCTCGAACTGCGCCGGCGCGGCCTGGATGTCGACGGCGTCGACTCCTCCCCGGACATGCTGGAACGCCTCGGCCGCCGGGCGGACGAGCAAGGCATCGCCGTCACCGTGTTCCAGCAGCGCATGGAAGCTCTGGAGCTGCCCCGCCGGTACCGGGCGATCTTCCTCGCCGGACCGACCTTCAACCTGCTCCCCGACGACGACGCGGCGCTGGCCGCCCTCGGCCGTGTTCGCGCTCACCTCGCGGAGGGAGGCACCGCCCTGGTGCCGCTCTTCACCCCCACGCCGACCCCGGCCGAACAGCTCGGCGGCGTGCGCACGGCCGTCGCACCCGACGGCGCGGAACTCCGCTTCTCCGTCGTCGCCGAGCAACGCGACGAGACGGCCCGGACACAGACGACGCTTCTGCGCTACGAACGCCACTACGGCGCGGACACCAGTGTCGTGGACCGCCCGTGGATCCTGCACTGGTACACCCGGGACCGGTTCGAGAAGCTGGCCGCGACCGCCGGTCTGACCGTGACCACGGTCACCGGCCCGGACGGCGAGCCCGCCCCCGCCGACACCGGCCTGTCCCACTTCTGGCTCCAGGCCACCTGACCGCCTCAGGTCGGCCGGGGCAGCAGGAGCGGAGCCAGCAGGTCCCCGTGCGAATCCAGTCGGGCCGCGATGTCGCCCGCCCCGAAGGTGAGCTGGGCCGGGTTCGTGCACCCGGCCACCTCCTCCCACGTCACCGGTGTCGACGCCGTCGGTTCGGCGCGTGCGCGCAGGGTGTACGGGGTCGCCGTGGTTTTCCGGGCCGCGTTCTGGCTGTAGTCGACGAAGACCTTTCCGGGGCGCAGGCTGCGCGTCATACGGTGGACGACCAGGTGGGGGAGGGTGCGTTCCGCCTCGACCGCCAGTTCCTTCGCGTACGCCGTGATCTCGCCGGACGGGGTGCGGGTCGCCGGCGCCGTCAGGAGGTGCAGGCCCTTCGAGCCGGACGTCTTCGCGTACGCCTCGATCCCGTCCGCCGCCAGCCGCTCCCGTAGCCAGAGCGCCACCTCGCAGCACTCCACGATCGTCGCCGGATGGCCGGGGTCCAGGTCGAGGACCATACGGTCGGCCTCCCCGGGGGCGTCGATCAGCCACTGCGGGGTGTGGAACTCCGTGACCAGGTTCGCCGCCCACATCAGCGAGGGCAGGTCCTGGATCAGGACCATCCGTGCGGGCCCCTCCGAGCGCGGAACGTGCGCCGTCGTTACCCAGTCGGGCGTACCCGGTGGCACGTTCTTGGCGAAGAAGACCTGGCCGTCGGGGCCGTCCGGGTAGCGCAGGAAGGACACCGGGCGGCCGTGGAGGTGGGGGAGGAGCACGTCGGCCGTGGTGGCGTAGTAGTGCAGCAGCTCACCCTTGGTGAAACCGGTCGCCGGGTGGATCACCTTCTCCAGGTTGGAGAGGGCCACCCTTCGCCCCGCCACCTCCGTGATCGGCGTCATACGATGAGAATCCCACGAAATCAGGGCAAAGCCACCAGGTCATCCTCGGAGGAAGGTCACCTCGTGCGATCCATATGGAACGGCGCCATCTCCTTCGGGCTGGTCAGCATCCCGATCAAGCTCGTCAACGCCACCGAGAGCCACTCGATCTCCTTCCGCCAGATCCATGTCGAGGACGGCGGGCGCATCCGCTATCGCAAGGTGTGCGAGCTGGAGGACCGCGAGGTCAGAAGCGATGAGATCGGAAAGGCTTACGAGGGTGCCGACGGGGCGATGATCCCGATCACGGACGAGGATCTGGGGTCGCTGCCCCTGCCCACCGCCAAGACCATCGAGATCGTCGCCTTCGTGCCCGGTGACCGTATCGATCCGCTGCAGATGGACACCGCCTACTACCTCTCCGCGAACGGGGTACCGGCCGCCAAGCCCTACACCCTGCTGCGGGAGGCGCTGAAGCGCAGCAAGAAGGTCGCCATCGCCAAGTTCGCGCTCCGGGGGCGCGAGCGGCTCGGCATGCTGCGGGTCGTCGACGACGTCATCGCCATGCACGGGCTGCTCTGGCCCGACGAGATCCGGGCCACGGACGGGGTCGCGCCGGATACCGGCGTCACCGTGCGGGACCAGGAACTCGATCTCGCCGACGCCCTCATGGCCACCCTCGGCGAGGTCGATCTCGCCGACCTCCACGACGACTACCGCGAGGCCGTCGAGGAACTCGTCGCCGCGAAGGCCTCCGGCGAGGAGACCCCGCACGCCCCGGCACCGAGCGGCGGCGGCAGGGTGCTCGACCTGATGGCCGCGCTGGAGAAGAGCGTGCGGGCGGCGAAGGAATCAAGGGGCGAGCAGCCTCCGGCGGAGGAGGGAGACGTCAAGCCCCTCCCCCGGCGCCGCACGGCCTCCAAGGCCGCCCCCAAGGCCGAGTCCGGAAAGAAGTCGACCTCCACGGCAAAGAAGGCAGCCACCAAGAAGACCACTGGCAAGACGCCTACCGCCAAGAAGACCACCCCCCGCAAACGCTCGGCATAACCTCTCCCCCTCCCCGCCCCCCCCAAGGGGCGCGGGGAACTGCGCGCCCAGCCCCCACCGGCCCGCGGCGAACGACGTACGTGTGCGCGGGCATGAACGGAGCGTCCACCTGATCCCCACGCCCGGTTAAAGGGGCGCGGGGAACTGCGCGACCAGCCCCCACCGGCCCGCGGTGAACGACGTACGTGTGCGCGGGCATGAACGGAGCGTCCAGCTGATCCCCGGGTCGCGGGATCCCGGCGGGTGGTTAAGGGGCGCGGGGAACTGCGCGCCCAGCCCCCACCGAGCCGCGGTGAACGACGTACGTGTGCGGGCATCAGCCCCACCGACCCGCACCGGACGACATACGCGCCCGGCATCAGCGGAGCGTCGCGCGCCGCAGCGCCAGCACCGCATTGTGCCCGCCGAACCCGAACGAGTTGCTGAGCGCCAGGTCACCATGGTCGGGCAGCGGACGCGCGCCGCCCCGCACCACGTCCAGGCCGATCGCCTCGTCCTGCTCCCCCTCCGCGCAGCCGATCGTCGGCGGGATCGTGCCGTGGTGCAGGGTCAGCACCGTGGCCACCGCCTCCACCCCGCCCGCGGCGCCCTGGAGATGGCCGAGGTGTCCCTTGAGCGCCGTGACGGGGACGCGAGGCGTGCCCAGTACGCCCAGCACCCCCCGCAGCGCGTTCGCCTCCGCGAGGTCGCCGTCGATCGTGGCCGTGGCGTGGGCGTTGACGTGGATCACGTCGGCGGGGCGGCCTCCGGCGTCGCGCAGGGCGCGGTGGAGGGCCAGGGCCACGCCGGTGCCCGAGGGGTCCGGTGCCGCCATGTGGTGGGCGTCGGCCGACAGACCCCAGCCGGCCGCCTCGCAGTAGACGCGGGCGCCCCTCGCCCGGGCGTGCTCCTCGGACTCCAGGAGCAGGAAACCCGCACCCTCGCCGTTGACGAAACCGTCCCGGTCCCTGGCGAAGGGGCGGGACGGCAGCTCCCCGGCGGGGCGCGTCGACAGGGCACGCATCGCGGCGAACGACGCCATGATCGCCGGCGTGACGACAGCCTCGGCGCCTCCCGCGAGGGCGATGTCGACATGGCCGTACCGGATGCGGTCTATCGCCTGGCCGATCGCCTCCGTGCCGGACGCGCAGGCGCTGGTGACCGTGCGGGCCTCGCCCGTGATGCGCAGGTCCAGCGAGATCTGGGACGCCGCCTGTGACGGCACCGTCATGGGGGTGGTGAGCGGCGAGACCGCCCGGGGGCCCTTGTCGCGGAGTCTGCGGTCGCCGCCGACGAGGACCGACGCGTCACCCAGGATCGCGCCCACGGACACCCCCACGCGCTCGGGGGACAGACCGCTCGCCGCCGTGCCCGAACCGTCGAAGCCCGCGTCCCGCCAGGCCTCCCGCGCCGCCAGTACGCCGAACTGCGCGGCCCGGTTCATCCGGCGGGCCTGGGTGCGGGGGAGCAGCCCGGCCGGGTCCACCGGGACCGTGCCCGCCACCCGGACCGGCAGGCCGCTGAACTCCGCGCCGGTCAACTCCCTTATGCCGCACCGGCCTTCGAGGAGACCTCGCCAGAGGTCGGGGACCCCGATGCCGAGCGGAGTGACAGCGCCCAGACCGGTGACGACGACTCGGCGGGGCACGGCGTGGGGTGCGGGCCGACGGGTGCGGGGGTCCGGCTCGGGGTGCATGACGGGGCTGCCTCCCGAGGTGCGGCGCGGGACGGTCGGCGCACCTCAACTCTGCCCATGCCAGAGGCAATTCATGCCGAAAAGTCGTTCACGCTTCAAGCGTGAACGGTCGTTCACCTCTTGTCGGCGGCGCCGCTCAGTCGCGCGGCCACGGTCGGCCGTCCAGTCGCTCCACGTCACGGTTGAGGCGGCTCAGATGGGCGGCGAAGTCCGCGACCTCCTCGGCCGTCCAGTCGGCCACCACTTTGGTCAGGCCCTCCCGGTTCGCCGCTCGGTCGGCCGCCAGTCGGCGCTCACCCTCCTCCGTCATCGCGAACTTGCGCGCGATGCCCCCCTCGGGGTCGGGGATGCGTTCGACGATTCCGGCACGGACCATCGCGGCGGTCTGCCGGTTGAGCGTGGACACGTCCAGGCCGAACGCGGCGCTGAGCTGGCCGATGGACATCGGCCCCTCCGCCTGGATGCGACTGAGGACGATGTACGCGCTGCGGTCGAGCCGTCCCGCCATGCCCCGCGCCGTCGGCGAGAGCAGGTGCATGTACCGACCGAGCAGCATCATCTCGAACTCGACCAGATCAACGGGTTTGTCCATGCGGCTGCTTCCTTCGGCTCCTGAACGGGCCTTCCCCTCGGCGGGCCCCCTGACAAGTTAGTGGGTTCACCGGCAATATGTATGATGCACCCCTCGTGCATGATGCATATCGCGTCATCCACATCCTCTCCGAGGGAGCAACCCAGTGGACAGTCCCAAGCCCGACGCCGGCTCCGGCAGAATTGTCGGCATCCTCGCCTTCGCCGGCATCGTGGCCGCGATCACGCAGACCCTCGTGGTCCCGCTGATCGGGGAGCTGCCGACCCTGCTCGACACCTCCGCCTCGAACGCTTCCTGGGTGATCACCGCCACCCTGCTCGCCGCCGCCGTCGTGACTCCGGTCGCCGGCCGGCTCGGCGACATGTACGGCAAGAAGCGCATGCTGCTCGTCTCGCTCCTGCCGCTCATCCTGGGTTCCGTCGTCTGCGCGCTGTCCTCCTCGGTGCTCCCGATGATCGCGGGACGCGGACTGCAGGGCATGGGCATGGGCGTCGTACCCCTGGGCATCAGCCTGATGCGTGACGTCGTACCGGCGGAGAAGCTCGGTTCGTCCATCGCGATCATGAGCGCGTCCATGGGTGTCGGGGGTGCGCTCGGACTGCCGTTCGCCGCGGCGATCGCCGAGAACACCAGCTGGCGCGTGCTGTTCTGGGTCGTGGCCGCGCTGTCCCTCGCCGTCGGCACGCTGATCTCCGTCTTCGTGCCCGCGGGGGGCGAGAACACCACCGCCGGGCGCTTCGACGTGCTCGGCGCGATCGGGCTCGGCACCGCGCTGATCTCCCTCCTCCTCGCCGTGTCGAAGGGTGCCGACTGGGGCTGGGGCAGCGGCACGACCCTCGGGCTGTTCGCCGTCACCGTGGTCGCGCTGCCGGCCTGGGGCTGGTGGGAGCTGCGCAGCGCCGACCCGCTGGTCGACCTGCGCGTGACCGCCCGTCCGCAGGTGCTGATGACCAACGCGGCCTCGATCCTCGTCGGGTTCGCGATGTACGCGCAGTCCCTGGTCATCCCCCAGCTGATGCAGCTGCCCAAGGAGACCGGCTACGGGCTCGGTGAGTCCATGCTCGCCATGGGGCTGTGGATGGCTCCGGCCGGCCTGATGATGATGGTCATGTCGCCCGTCGGCGCCATGCTCTCCGCCAAGTCCGGACCCAGGATCACGCTCTCCGTCGGCGGCCTGATCATCGCCGTCGGGTACGGCATCTCCCTGCCGCTGATCGGCTCCACCTCCCCGTGGGGCCTGCTCGCGGTGACCATCGTCTGCGGCACGGGTGTCGGTTTCGCCTACGGCGCCATGCCGGCGCTCATCATGGGCGCGGTCCCGCAGTCCGAGACGGCTTCCGCCAACAGCTTCAACAGCCTGATGCGTTCGATCGGCAGCTCGGTCTCCGCCGCCGTCATCGGTGTCGTGCTGGCCCAGATGACCACCGACTTCGGCGGCTTCGCGCTGCCCTCCGAGGCCGGGTTCCGGGCCGCCATGATGATCGGCTGCGGTGTCGGCCTCGCGGCGGCGGTCGTCGCCTTCCTCATCCCGGTCCGCCCGGTCGAGGCCGACGCGGTGGTCGAGCCGACTCCGGAGGCCCACGCTCCGGAGGTGTCCGAGGCCAAGGCCTGAGCGCCACCAGGCCCTCATAGCGAGCCGATCCCCCGGGTTCCTGCCGGGAGGTCGGCTCGTTCTGTCGTGTCAGGCCTCTTGTTCGGACAGGGGGCGTGGAATTAGATGGTCTGTCAGTGTCGCCGGGCAGTGGCCTTTGGCCGTGCCGAAGCGACCACTTCGCCATGCCCGGATTCGGCCGTCGCGATGCGTACGCGAGGAATTTACAAGGTTTACATCCCTTGCCCGCCGTGTTTCCGAGGCGTGAGGCAGAAGTGAATTCACCTGGTCGTCCGACGGCTTGCTGACATCCTGAGGTACGCCGCCGGACTGCGGAGACGTCGAAACTGATTGGAATTGGGCGGTTTTTCGGGACTTCGTACTCGCGGACGGTGGTGGCCGAATGGAATCGGCCGCATACGGAATGTTCCACGCCATGTTGACTCGTGAGTAATGTCGGCGCTAGCTTCCCCGTGGTTTCCCTCTCAGGTGAAGTGCTTCCGCGCCACAAAACCCCCACCGTGCAGTTTCACCGAGTATTTCGGAGAATCATGACGTCTGCCGTGCGCGCCGCTGACATGATCATTGGAGTCACCCCCTTCGGTGAGCCCGACGCACGGCTCGCCGCCGCGGTAAGCCGCGCGGGCGGCCTGGGCGTACTCGACCTGGGCTTCGGTGACCGGAGAGCCAGAGACGCGCTGGCCCGGATACGCCACCTCGCCGCCCCCTCCGCCGGCGGCCTCCGCTACGGCGTACGGATCGGGCCCCACTGCCGGCTCACCCCCGCCGACCTGCTCGGCGACGGCGCCCCCGACACCGTGATCCTCGCCCCCGATGCCGCCGACGCATTCCTGCCGGTCGCCGAGGTCGCCGCCCACCATCGCGTCCTCGTCGAGGTCACCGACCTGCGGGAGGCCCTCGCGGCCGTCCGTGCCGGTGCGCACGGGCTGATCGCCCGGGGCAGTGACGGCGGCGGCCGGATCGGCGACCTCAGCACCTTCGTCCTCCTGCAACGGCTCCTCGCCGAACCCGGCATCGAACTCCCCGTCTGGGCGCGTGGCGGCATAGGCCCCCGTACGGCCGCCGCCGCCGTCGCCGGGGGAGCGGCGGGCGTCGTGCTCGACAGCCAACTCGCCCTGCTCGCCGAGTCCGCACTGCCGGAGGCGACGGCGGCCGCGCTCCGCTCGATGGACGGCTCGGAGACCGTCGTCGTGGCCGGCCACCGCGTACTGCACCGGCGCGGTCCCGACGCCCCGCCCGTTCCGGCCGGTGATCCGGCCGCGGTCGCGGCGATGCTCGGCGCCCAGGACCCGCGCACCCAGCTCCTCCCGGTCGGCCAGGACGGCTTCCTCGCCGCCCGCTTCGCCGACCACTGGGGCGACACCGCCCGCACGGTCCGCGCCCTCACCGAAGCGGTCCGAGATGTCGTACGGGATGTCGTACGGGACGGCGCGCGAGACGTCGAACAAGACGGTGTACGGGATGACGTACAGGACGTCGTACGGGACGGCGGGCGAGGTGCGGGGCCCCTGCGGGCGTTGCGCGCCGGGTCTCCGATGAGCCGGGCACTGGGCACCCAACTCCCGCTCGCCCAGGGGCCGATGACCCGCGTCAGCGACCAGGCACGGTTCGCCGCGGCCGTCGCCGGGGGCGGTGCGCTGCCGTTCGTCGCGCTGGCCCTCGCCAGTGGTGAGCAGAGCCGGGCCATGCTGGCCGAGACCCGGGAGGCTGTCGGGGAGGACCGGCCCTGGGGTGTCGGCGTGCTCGGGTTCGCGCCCGAGGAGCTGCGAAACGCCCAACTCGAAGCCGTACGGGAGCTGCGGCCCACGCACGCGATCATCGCGGGCGGCCGGCCCGCCCAGGCCGAGGCGCTGGAGCGGGTCGGGATCAGCACCTTCCTGCACGTGCCCTCGCCGGGCCTGCTGAAGCAGTTCCTGGAGGCCGGGGCGCGCCGGTTCGTGTTCGAGGGGTCGGAGTGCGGCGGGCATGTCGGACCGCGCGGCAGCTTTCCGCTCTGGGAGGCCCAACTCGCCGTTATCGACGACTACTTGGCCGGAGCCGGGGAGGACGCCGGCGAGCGGATCGAGGTGTTCTTCGCGGGCGGCGTCCATGACGAGCGGTCGGCCGCGATGGTCGCCGCACTCGCCGCTCCACTGACCGCGCGCGGCGCGTCCGTCGGCGTACTGATGGGCACCGCCTACCTGTTCACCGAGGAGGCGGTGGGCTGCGGAGCGGTCCAGCCGCTCTTCCAGCGCCAGGTCGTCGACGCGACCGGTACCGCGCTGCTGGAGACGGCGCCCGGTCACGCCACCCGGTGCGTACCCAGCCCGTTCAGCGACAACTACCGTGAGTTCGAAGCAGAGTTGCGGGCGAGCGGGGTGCCCGAGCGGCAGATCTGGGAGCGGCTGGAGCGGCTCAACGTCGGGCGGCTGCGCATCGCCAGCAAGGGCGTCGAGCGGGGTGCCGAGGGCGAGTTGGCGGCCGTGGACGAGCAACGGCAGCTCGCCGAGGGCATGTTCATGGCCGGGGAAGTGGCCGTACTGCGCTCGGCGACCACCACCATCGAGGCACTGCACCACTCCGTGGCCGACGGCGCCGCCGACTTCCTCACCGGGCGGGCGGCCCAGCTGCGGGAGCGGCTCGGGGTGCCGGCGGCCGAGGAGAACACCGAAGCCCCGCCGCCCGCGCCCCTCGACGTCGCCGTGGTGGGCATGGCCTGCATGTTCCCGGACGCCCCCGACCTCGCCGCCTTCTGGGCGAACGTCCTCGGCGGTCACGACGCGGTGGCGGAGGTGCCCGCCGACCGCTGGGACCCCGCCGTGCACTACTCGGCGCCGGACGAGGACGGTGGCGTCACGACCTCCAAGTGGGGCGGCTTCCTGCCCCGCATCCCCTTCGACCCGCTGTCCTACGGCATTCCGCCCACCTCGCTCGGCAGCATCGAGCCTGTCCAGCTGTTGGCCCTCGAAGCCGCCCGCCGGGCCCTGGCGCACGCCGGATACGGCGAGCGGGGGCGGGAGTTCGACCGCTCGCGCACCTCGGTCGTGTTCGGCGCGGAGGCGGGCAGCGACCTGTCCAACGCGGGCACGCTGCGAGCCGTACTGCCGTCGTACTACGGCAAGGTGCCGGACGGGCTCGCGGATCAGCTGCCCCGGCTCACCGAGGACTCCTTCCCCGGCATGCTCTCCAACGTGATCTCCGGCCGGATCGCCAACCGCCTCGACCTCGGCGGCGCCAACTACACGGTCGACGCCGCGTGTGCCTCGTCCCTCGCCGCCGTCGACGTGGCCTGCAAGGAGCTGGTGGGCGGCACCAGCGACGTGGTGCTGTGCGGTGGCGCCGACCTGCACAACGGCATCAACGACTACGTGCTCTTCTCCTCCGTGCACGCACTGTCCCCGACCGGGCGTTCGCGCGCCTTCGACAGCTCGGCGGACGGGATCGCGCTGGGGGAGGGCGTCGCGTGTGTCGTGCTGAAGCGGCTGTCGGACGCCGAGCGCGACGGCGACCGGATCTACGGGGTCATCAAGGGAGTCGGCAGCTCCAGTGACGGGCGTTCCCTCGGGCTGACGGCTCCCCGGCCCGAGGGCCAGCGGGCCGCGCTGCAGCGGGCGTACCGCAACGCCGGGGTCTCGCCCGCCGAGGTCGGGCTCGTCGAGGCGCACGGCACCGGAACCGTGGTCGGTGACCGCACCGAACTCACCATCCTGAGCGAGGTGTTCAGCGAGGCCGGGGCCAAGCCCGGCGCTGTCGCGCTCGGTTCGGTCAAGTCGCAGATCGGCCACACCAAGTGCGCCGCCGGACTCGCCGGTCTCATCAAGACCGTGCTCGCCCTGCACACCGGGGTGAAGCCGCCCACCCTGCACGTCAGCAGGCCCAACGCCGCCTGGGACGAGACCAGCAGCCCGTTCGCGTTCCACGGACAGACCCGGCCCTGGGCGGCTCCGGCACGCGAACGACGGGCGGGGCTCAGCGCGTTCGGCTTCGGCGGCACCAACTTCCATGTGGTGCTGGAGGCCTACGCGGACTCCGCCCCGCCCGCGCACACGCTCGACGCCTGGCCCGCCGAACTGTTCACGTTCCGGGCGGCCGATCCGGCCGGGGCACGCCGAGCCATCGAGGACGTGCTGAAAGCGGCCCAGGACGAGCAGTCCTCCTGGCGGCTGCGCGACCTCGCGCTCGCCGCCTCGCGCCGCTCCGACGCCCGCCACGAGCCCGTACAGGTGGCGGTCGTGGCGACGGACCCGGCGGGCCTCGCCGGACAGCTGCGCCGGGCACTGGCGGGGGAGCACGATCCACGCGCCGGAATCCACCTCGCGCAGCACCAGCAGCAGGAGGAAGGGGTGGGCCAGGTCGCCTTCCTCTTCCCCGGGCAGGGCAGTCAGCGGACCGGGATGCTCGCCGACGTGTTCGTGGCGCTCCCCGAACTCCAGTACTACCTGGAACTCGGCCGCGACCACGCCGACCTCCTCTACCCGCCCACCGCCTTCGACGACACCACCCGCGACCGCCAGCACACCGCCCTCACCGACACCAGGGCCGCCCAGCCCGCCCTGGGCATCGCCGGCCTCGCCGCTCACGCCCTCCTCACCACGGCTGGCGTACGCCCCGACATGGCCGCCGGACACAGCTACGGCGAACTCGTCGCCCTCAGCGCGGCCGGTGCCCTCGACCCGGAAACCCTCCTCGCCCTGAGCGCGGAACGCGCGAACGCGATCCTCTCGGCGGCAGCCCAGGTGGGCGACGACCCGGGCACGATGGCAGCGGTGTCGGCGGGAGCCGAGGACGTCACGGCGGCCCTGCGCGCGGCGGACGCGCCCGCCTCGGTGGTCGTCGCCAACCACAACTCGCCCAAGCAGACGGTGATCTCAGGCCCGACGGAGGCGGTCGACGAGGCCGTACGGGTGCTGCGCGCCGCCGGGCTCGGTGCGAAGCGCATCCCCGTAGCCTGTGCCTTCCACAGCCCGCTGGTCGCCGGGGCGGGTGAACTCTTCGCGACCGCCCTGGCCCAACAGCCCGTCCATGCACCCGAGTTCACGGTGTGGTCCAACCGAACGGCCGCCCCCTACGGCGCCGACGCCGACGCGGTGCGTGCCGAACTCGCCGCTCAGATCGGTGCCCCGGTCGGTTTCGTCGCGCAGATCGAGGCCATGTACGAGGCGGGCGCCCGCATCTTCGTCGAGGCCGGGCCCGGTTCCGTACTGACCCGGCTGGTCGGCCAGATCCTCGGCGACCGCCCGCACCGCACGGTCGCCTGCGAACCGCGTCCGGACAGCGGACTGCGCGGCTGGCTGGACGCGCTGGCCCAACTGGCCGTCGCGGGCCTGCCGGTACGCACCGGCTGGCTGTTCCACGGGCGCGACGCCGTCGACGCGACCCGGACCAAGGCGCCCAAGCGGCCCGGCTGGACGGTCGACGGCCACCTGGTCCGCACCGCCACCGGCGAACTCCTCCCCGGTGCCCTCGCACCGGCCCGACGCGTAGTGGAGACGACCACAGTGACCGCGAACGACCAGGACCCCACCCCGGCCGCAGGCAGGGACGCGCTGATCTCCGAGTTCCTGCGCACCAGCCGCGAGATGGTCGCCGCCCAACGGGACGTACTCCTCACGTACTTCGGCGCGGCACCGGGCCAGTGGATACCCGGGCCGACGGCACCGGAGACCCTGCGGGCGATCGAGCCCCCGAGCCGGCAGCCGGCGCCGGAGGCCGCGCCCACCTACCCGCCCGCGCTCTACGCGGTGCCCGCGCCTGCTCCTGCTGCTGTCTCCGCTGCTGAGGTGTTCTCGGAGGTGGAGGTGCTGGGGGTGGTGTTGGAGATCATCAGTGAGCGCACCGGGTATCCCGTGGACATGATCGAGCCGGATCTTGATCTGGAAGCGGACTTGAGTATCGACTCGATCAAGCGGGCTGAGATCGCTGGTGAGTTGGCGCAGCGGTTGGGCGTCGGCGGTGCCGGTGACCTGACAGTGCTCGGGGATGACGAGTTGGAGGAGCTTGCCAAGGCCCGTACGGCCGCTGGGGTGACGGCATGGCTGGCGGAACGGCTCGCGACAGCCGGGCCGCAGCCCGTGCCCATGCCTTCTTCGCCTGTCTCCGCTGCTGAGGTGTTCTCGGAGGTGGAGGTGTTGGGGGTGGTGTTGGAGATCATCAGTGAGCGCACCGGGTATCCCGTGGACATGATCGAGCCGGATCTTGATCTGGAAGCGGACTTGAGTATCGACTCGATCAAGCGGGCTGAGATCGCTGGTGAGTTGGCGCAGCGGTTGGGTGTCGGGGGTGCTGGTGATCTGACGGTGCTCGGGGACGATGAGTTGGAGGAGCTTGCCAAGGCTCGTACGGCTGCGGCAGTGACGGCATGGCTGGCGGAACGGCTCACCGGCCCCGGCGAGGTCGAGCAGCAGGCAGCGGCAGGAGCGGTAGGAGAGACAGGAGCGGCAGCGCAGCCCCTCCTGACGGAGGTGGCGGCCGTTTCCGCCTCCCCGGAGGTCACCGGTGAGGCGCCCAAGCGCTTCCAGTTGCGGCCTGTGCTGCTGGAACAGCAGGACGGCAACGGGACCCCGGACAGGGCCGGGGCCGGGAGCGTCGACCCCGCCGCCGTACTGGCCGGAAAGCGGTTCGCGATCCTGGGCGACGACGACGGCGGGGCGGTGGCCCAGGAGGTCGTGGCGCGGCTCGCCGGACACGGCGCCGACGCGGTGGTGCTCGACCCCGAGCAGCTGCTGACGGGGGCGGACGGACCCGCCGGGCTGGTTGACGGAGTGCTGTACCTCGACCCGCTCGCCTCGTCCCGGCCGCCGGTGCTGCCTGATGCCTTCCCCGTCTTCAAGGCGGCCCTGGGGCTCGCCCCGCGCTGGCTGTTCGCCGTCCGGGCGACCACGGAAGGCGGCACGGACGCCGCCGAGTTGAGGTCGGCCGGACTGCACGGGCTCTTCCGGACGGTCGCCCGGGAGTACCCGGAGACGGACGCACGCGTCATCGACCTCGTCGGCGGCGACACGGGTGCCGCCGCTGTCGCCGACGCCCTGCTCGGCGAGTTGCTCGCCCCGGACCGCACCCCGGTGGTCCTGCGAACGGCCGCCGGACGCCACGGACTTGAGCTGGTCGAAACCCCGCTGGGCGCACTCGGCACCACCGGCGCCGGACCCGCCGGGGACGGCGCCGCCGAGGCCGCCGCCCTCGGACTGGACCGCGACAGCGTGGTGCTGCTGGTCGGCGGGGCCCGTGGCATCACCGCGAAGTTCGCCGCCGCGCTGGCGTCCGCCTCCCGCTGCCGGATCGAACTGCTCGGCCGGACCCCCGCACCGGAAGGCCCGGAGGACGCGGCCACGGCAGCCGCCGGCACCCGGACCGAACTGCGCGCGGCCCTCGCCGCCCGGGGCGGACTGACCCCGGCCGCGCTCAACCGTGAGTCCGAACTCCTGCTCGCCCAGCGGGAGATCACCGCCACGCTCGACGAACTGGCGGCCCTCGGCAGCCAGGCCCGCTACCACTCCGTCGACTTCCGCGAACAGGACGCGGCCCTCCAGGTCGTGAAGGAGATCCACGCCGAACACGGCCGCCTGGACGGCGTCGTCTACGCGGCCGGGGTGATCGAGGACCGGCTCATCGCCGAGAAGACCACCGAGTCCTTCCAGCGCGTGTACGGGACCAAGACCACCGGCGCCGAGACCCTGCTCGCAGCACTGGAACAGCTCCCCAACAGGCCCGCGTTCGCAGTCCTGTTCGGCAGCATCTCCGCCGTTCTCGGCAACCGGGGCCAGGTCGACTACGCCGCCGCCAACGACGCCCTGCAGAGCCTCGGCGCCGCCTGGGCGGCCCGAACAGGGCAGCGGGCCCTGACCGTGCACTGGGGGCCATGGGCGCCGACCGGCGGCCACACCGGCATGGTGACCCCCGAACTCGGGCGCGAGTACGCCCGGCGCGGGGTCAGGCTCATCGACCCCGAGGAGGGCACGGCCGCACTGCTCCGTGAACTGGCCTGGGGCGCGGAGTCGGCGGACGCCGTCGTCTACACCTCGTCGGGCTGGTAAGCGACGTGACAGATCGTCAAGCAGTGCGCGGGCCCGTCGGTACGTCGACCCCGGTGGCCATCGTGGGCATGTCCGTGCTGCTGCCCGGCGCCGCCGACCTCGACACCTACTGGCGGAACCTGCTCGCCGGCACGGACGCCATCACCGAGGTTCCGGAAGGGCGTTGGGACGCCGACGCCTACTACCGGCCCGACTCCGCCGGTGGCCGTGCCGTCGCCGACCAGGTGTACTGCCGGCGCGGCGGGTTCGTGGACGGGCTGGCGGAGGTGGAGGTGACCCGGTTCGGGATCATGCCGAACTCCGTCTCCGGAACCGAGCCCGACCAGCTCATCGCGCTCAACGTGGCCGCCGCCGCTCTCGCCGACGCCAGTGCGGGCGGAGGCGGAGGCAAGGATCGCGGGGAGCTGGACAGCTGGCTGCCCGACCGGCACCGCGTCGGGGTGATCCTGGGCCGGGGCGGCTACCTCACCCCCGGCCTCGTCCGACTCGACCAGCGCGTGCGCACCGCCGGTCAACTCGTGCGGACACTGGGCGAGTTGCTGCCCGACCTGGACTCCGACCAACTCGACAGCATCCGTACGGCGTTCACCGACAGCCTCGGTCCCGACAGCCCTGAGTCGGCGATCGGGCTCGTGCCCAACCTCGCCGCCTCCCGGGTCGCCAACCGCCTCGACCTGCGCGGACCGGCGTACACCGTGGACGCGGCCTGCGCCTCCTCGCTGGTGGCTGTGGACCAGGCGGTGAACGAACTCGCCTCAGGGCGCTGTGACGTGATGCTGGCCGGCGGAGTGCACCACTGCCACGACATCACCCTGTGGAGTGTCTTCTCGCAGCTGCGCGCCCTCTCGCCCAGCCAGCGCATCCGCCCCTTCCACCGGGGCGCCGACGGCATCCTGGTCGGTGAGGGCACCGGCGTGGTCGTCCTCAAGCGCCTCGCGGACGCCGAGCGCGACGGGGACCGCATCTACGCCGTCATCCGGGGCACCGGCGTGGCCAGCGACGGCCGCGCCGCCGGGCTCGTCAACCCCGACCCCGGCGGCCAGGCCCACGCCGTACGCCAGGCCTGGCGGGCTGCCGGACTCGACCCCGCCCAGCCCGGTTCCATCGGCCTCCTGGAGGCCCACGGCACGGCGACCCCCGCCGGTGACAACGCCGAACTGGCCACACTGGCCGAGGTGTTCGGGCCGCGAGACGCAGGGAGCGCGGGTGGCGCCGGTACGGCGGTGATCGGGTCCGTGAAGTCGATGATCGGGCACACCATGCCCGCCGCCGGCGTCGCGGGCCTCGTCAAGGCCGCCCTCGCCGTCCACCACGGCATGCTCCTGCCCACCCTCCACTGCGACGACCCGAACCCGGCCCTCGCGGCCACCCGTTTCCGCCCCCTGGACCGGGCCGCGCCCTGGGAGACCACGGCCGAGCAACCGGTACGACGGGCGGCGGTCAACGCGTTCGGGTTCGGCGGGATCAACGCCCATGTGGTGCTGGAGGAGGCGCCCGGGGCGCGTGCGAGGGCGACCGCTTGCCCGGCGCCTTCCCCCGCGCCGACGGTCTCTGTCGCCGAGCCCGAGCGCGTCCTGCTGCTCGCCGCCGACACCCCCGAGGCCCTCGCCGCCCTCCTCGACACGGACGACGCCTCCGTACTCGCCGCCGGACTCGACGCCACCCGTCCGGACCCACGGGCCGGACGCAGCCGGCTCGGCATCGTCGATCCGACGGCCAAGCGGCTCACTCTGGCGCGCCGAGCCGTCGCCAAGGGACGGTCGTGGCAGGGCCGTAGCGACGTCTGGTTCCGGCCCGAACCGCTACAAGCGGACGGAATGGGGGAGTTGGGGGGCCTCGCCTTCGTCTTCCCCGGCCTCGAAGGCGACTTCGAGCCCCGCGTAGACGACATCGCCGCCCACTTCGGTCTCACCGACGTCCTGCCGGCCGGTGAACGGGCCGAGGTCGGAGACGTGGGCCGGCACGGGTTCGGGGTCGTCGGGGTCGGACTGCTGCTGGACGGGGCACTGCGCCGTATGGGCGTCGTCCCCGACGCGGTGGCCGGGCACAGCGTCGGCGAGTGGACGGCGATGGTGGCTGCCGGACTGTACGACGGTGACGAGGTCGGCGCCTTCATGGCGACCTTCGACCCCGACACGGTCAGTGTGCCGGGGCTGGCCTTCGGGGCACTCGGCGCGCCCGCCGAACGGGTACTCGCGGCGCTTGCCGAAGAAGACTGGGCGGACGCCGGGATCGTGCTCTCGCACGACAACGCGCCGGGCCAGTCCATGGTGTGCGGTCCGGACACGGCGGTCGAGGCGTTCGTCCGGGCGTTCCGTGCCCGGGGTGTGCTGAGCCAGGTGCTGCCCTTCCAATCCGGCTTCCACACACCGATGTTGGCGCCCTACCTGGCCCCCATCGAGCAGGCCGCGAGCAGCTTCCGGCTCCAGCGGCCGACGGTCCCCGTCTGGTCGGGGACGACAGCGGCGCCCTTCCCGGCGGCCGAGTCGGCGGTGCGTGAGCTGTTCGTACGGCATCTGCTGGAGCCGGTGCGCTTCCGGCAGCTGGTCGAGGCGATGTACGCGGCCGGACACCGGACCTTCATCCAGGTGGGCACCGGTCAACTCAGCTCCCTCATCGGCGACACGCTGTCCGGGCGCGATCATCTGGTCGTCGCCGCGAACTCCCCGCATCGCGGTGGCCTGGCACAACTCCGGCGCGTGGCAACGGCGTTGTGGGTTTCGGGCCGAACGACATCACCGGCGCTTCCACGCACTCCCGCCACCGCCGCAGCCATTGCCGATATCGCCGGCACCGCCGGCGACCCGGCACCCCGTGCCGCCGGCCCCTCCGACCGCTCCACGGCACCGGCCGACACGCCGGCCTCCGTGCGGAGGGGCCGGCCATCCACCCGCCCGCCCGTCCACCTCGACCTGGGTGCCGCCCTCGTCTCCCTCGACGAGGGGACGCTCACGCGACTGCGGGCGGAGCTGGGTTCTTCGGCCACCGGGGTCCTGGCTGCCGCGGCGCCGCAAGGTGCCGGTCCGTCGCGGGTCACCGCCTCGGCCCCCGTGGCAGCACAACAGGCCGGTGCGGCTCAGGCGTTGGGCATCGTGCGGACACTCGGAGGCGCCGCCCTCCCGAGCGCCGGGCCCGCGTCGCCGCTGGACGCACTTGCGGCCCGCTTCCCGGCCGCCGCCGAACTCGGCGCCCTGCTACGGGAGACGGCCGACACCGCCGCCGAACTGATCGGCGCGGGCCAGCGCCGACCGGGCTCCGCCGCGGCCTACGCGGGCGGCACCGCACAGAGGCCGGGCGGCTCCGCCAGGGAGGCTTCTCGACGATCGGGCGGCTCCGCCGGATCCGCCGGGGGCGCCGTCCCTGCCGGTCCGGCCGGGATCACGCCCCCAGCCGCTCCGGCCGAGGTCACGCCCGCCACCGCCCAGGCCGCCCCACCCCCCTGGCGCACCACGGTCCGCGTCTCGCCGGACACCATGCCGTACCTCCTCGACCACTGTTTCTTCCCGCAGCGCCCCGGCTGGCCGGACGTGGCCGACCGGTGGCCGGTGGTCCCGGCGACGACGATCGTGCAGCACATGATGGAAGCGGCCCAGCGCTCGGCGGCGCAGACGCACCCCGGAACCCGAGCCGTGGCCGTACCCGCATCCGTGCCCACAGCCGTGCACGGCGCCCGCTTCGACCAGTGGCTCACGGCGACCCCGCCCGTCGACGTGGACGTGACCGTCACCCCCGTCCCCGCGACCCCCACCCACCACGCCGTCTCCTTCGGCCCCCGAGCCCGCGCCACCATCGAACTCGCCGACAGCTACCCGGAGTCGACGGCCCGCCCCACCCCCTGGCCCACGACCCCCGCCACCGAACGCACCCCCGACCACACCGCCGCCCAGCTCTACGCCGAGCGCTGGATGTTCCACGGCCCGGCGTTCCAGGGGGTCACCGAACTCACCGCGCTGGGCGACGCGCACGTCAGGGGAGTCATCACGACCCCGCCCGCGCCCGGCTCGCTCCTCGACAACGTCGGGCAGATCCTCGGGTACTGGATCATGGCGACACGCACCGAGCGGACGGTCGTGTTCCCCGTCGGGATGCGAACGATGAGGTTCTACGGGCCGCACCCCGAACCCGGCACCGACGTCGACTGCTTCGTGCGGATCACCTCGCTCACCGACACCGTCCTCGAAGCGGACGTCCAACTGACCGTCGGTGGCCAGGTCTGGGCCGAGCTGAGCGGCTGGCAGGACCGGCGCTTCGACAACGACCCGCAGACCAGGCCCGTCGAACGCTTCCCCGAACGCAACACCCTCTCTCAGGCCCGGCCGGGCGGCTGGGTGCTCCTCAACGAACGCTGGCCCGACCTCGCCTCGCGCGACCTCATCATGCGCAACTCCCTTGGTGGGGATGAGCGTTCGCAGTACGAGCGACACGCCCCGCGCGGTCGCAGGCAGTGGCTGCTCGGCCGGATCGCCGCCAAGGACGCCGTGCGCCGGTGGCTCTGGGAACGGGAGGGCGAGGGGGACGTGTTCCCGGCGGAGATCCGGGTGCACAACGACGCGACCGGGCGGCCGTACGTCACCGGGGTGCACGGCCGGACCCTGCCCCCGCTGGACGTCTCGCTCGCCCACTGTGCCGAGGCGGGCGTGGCGATCGTACGGCCGCACCGGCCCGGATCCGCCCCCGGGATCGACATCGAGGAGGTCGTCGACCGGGACGCCTCGACCCTGACCACCGCCCTCACCCCGGCCGAACTCGCCCTCCTGCGCACCCGGTCGGCCGCCACCGGCGAGTCCGAGGCGCTCTGGTTCACCCGCTTCTGGGCCGCCAAGGAGGCGGTCGCGAAGGCGGAGGGGACCGGATTCGGCGGTCGGCCAAGGGACTTCGTGGTGCGGGAGTCCAAGGACGAGGGCGCCCGCCTCACGGTCTCCGGGCGGCTCGCGCCTGCCTACACCGTGCACTGCGAACAGACCGGCAATCCCCCCGGACTGCCGGACCGGGAGTACGTCGTGGCCTGGACAACCGGACCGGCCGAAGAAGTCGCAGCGGAACAAGCGTCAGAACAAGCGTCAGAACAAGGGGAGTTGGAGCGATGACCAGCCTCAACGGGCACACGACCACAGCCGGTGTCGTCAGTGAGGAGGCGGTGCTCGCCGACATCAAAGGCATGCTCACGGCCCTCCTCGACGAGTACGGTTTCGACGACGTCGAGATCCGGATGGACACCACCTTCAACCGCGACCTGGAGCTGGAGAGCATCGACCTGGTGACTCTGGCGGGGATGCTGGAGGAGAAGTACGGCAACCGGGTCAACTTCGCGGAGTTCCTGGCCGACATGGACTTCGACGAGATCATCGAACTCACCGTCGGCCGGCTCGTCGAGCACGTAGTCGCCAGTCTCAAAGCGGCGGAGGCGGGCTGACCATGGGACACGTCGACATCGGCGGTGGCGTCAGGCTGCACGTCCAGCGCATCGGCCCGCGCGACGGACGGCCGGTCGCCGCGACCGCCGTCCTCGTTCACGGCCTGCTCACCGACAGTCTGGCCAGCTACTACTTCACCGTGGCACCGGCGTTCGCCGCCTCCGGCATCGACGTCGTCATGTACGACCTGCGCGGCCACGGCCGCTCCAGCCGCCCCGCCACCGGCTACACCCTCGACGACAACATCGACGACCTGGAGGCCCTCCTGGACCGGCTGGAGGTGACCGGCCCGGTCCATCTCGTCGGCAACTCTTACGGCGGGACAGTCGCGTTCGGCTATGCCGCCCGGCACCCGGAGCGGGCCGCCAGCGTCTCCCTCATCGAGTCGGAACCGGCGACCGCCGCCTGGGCGGGCAAACTCGACGGCATCCTCGGCCGGGTCAGTCACGAACTCGCCCACAACGAGGCCGACGCCATCGCCTGGATCACCGCCAACCGAGGCCAGAACACCGCCCGTCTCGCCAAGGGCGCCGCCCGGCTGGCCCGCGAGACGACCCTCGCCCAGGACATCCCGGCCAGCCGCGTCCTGACCGACGACGAGACCGGTTCCGTACGCTGCCCGGTGCTCGGTGTGTACGGGGGTGACTCGGACCTCGCCGAACTCGCGCCCTGGCTGGAGTCGGTGCTGCCCGACTGCCGGACCGTCGTCGTGCCGGGGCACGAACACTCCGTGCTCGTCGAGGCGTCCGGGACGGTCGGCGGGCACATCCTGTCGCTCATCCTCGGTGCGGCGGCCCCGGTTCCACTGGCGGGGGCGGAAGCACGGTGAGCCGTTTCCTGTTCGTCGTGCCGCCGCTCGTCGGACACATCAACCCGGCTGTCGGGGTCGCCGCCGAACTCGCCTCGCGCGGCCACGAGTCGGCCTGGGTCTGCGCCGATCCGGGACTCGTGCGGAAGCTCGCCGGCGAGGACGTCACCGTCTTCCCGTGCGCGGGGCCCGTCCCCGGCTCCGGGGACGGCGTACGGCCGCCGGACGTGCGGGGGCCCGAGGCGCTGAAGTTCCTCTGGGAACACTTCCTCGCCCCGCTCGCCGAGGAGATGGCCCCCGGAGTGGCCGCCGCCGTAGGGGAGTTCGGGCCTGACGCCGTAGTCGCCGACCAACAGGCCCTCGCCGGTGGCCTCGTCGCCGAGCGGCTGGGACTGCCATGGGCGACCTCGGCCACCACCTCCGCCGAGTTCACCGACGTACTGTCCGGCATGCCCAAGGTCGCCGAGTGGTTGGACGAGCTGCTCGCGGGCCTCCGGGACTGCGTCGGCGATCCCGCCGGCACCGCCGACCCACGCTTCTCCCCGCACCTCGTACTCGCCTTCAGTACACCGGAGTTCGTCGGACCGGACGCCCGCACGGGCGACCAGATCCGCTACGTCGGCCCGTCCGTCGCCGACCGGCCCGCCCCCTCCGGCTTCCCCTGGGACTGGCTCGACCCCGCCCGCGCAACCGTCCTCGTCACCCTCGGCACCGCCAACACCGATGTCGGAACACGCTTTCTGACCGAGTGTCAGCTGACGGCACGGGAGCGGGCGGACCGGATGCAGACGGTGATCGTCGATCCGGCGGGCGTCCTCGGAAACACCCCGGCACCGGACGGGGAGCCGGCACCGGGCGGAGAGGACGACAAAGACGTCCTGATCGTCCCCTCCGTGCCCCAACTCCCGCTCCTCGAACGGGTCGACGCCGTCGTCTGCCACGCCGGGCACAACACCGTGTGCGAGGCGCTCTGGCACGGAGTACCGCTCGTCGTCGCGCCCATCCGGGACGACCAGCCCGTGGTCGCCGGTCAGGTCGTGGCGGCCGGGGCGGGCATCCGGGTGCGGTTCGGGCGGGTCACCGCGCCGAAACTGGGCGCCGCGATCGACGCCGTACTGCACGAGCCCGGTCACCGCCTCGCGGCGAGCCGGATCCGTACCGCGTTCCGGGCCGCCGGAGGTGCCTCGGCGGCGGCCACCCATCTTGAGCAACTCGCCACCGGCGCGCCCGCCAAGGAGACGGTATGACTGACGACGAGCACGGCACCAGCACACCGAAAGCGGCGGAAGCACCGGAGGCACCGGAAACGGCGGACGCGCCTGCTGTTCCCAGCCGTGCCGAGCAGGTGGCCGCCCTCCGGCCCACCTACCAGACCGACCTGGCCCACGGCCTCGACCGCTTCTTCGAACCCCCGCGCACCAGTTGCCCCTGGTGCGGCTCGGCCCGGCTCACGACCCGGCTGCGGACCACCGACCTGCTCCAGCACAAGCCCGGACGGTTCGTGCTCGACCGCTGCGAGGACTGCCGGCACACGTTCCAGAATCCTCGACTCAGCGCCGCCGGGCTGGAGTTCTACTACCGCGACTTCTACGACGGGCTCGGCGAGAAGCAGCTCGGCAACACCTTCGCGGGCCGCACGAAGATGTACGAGCAGCGGGCCCGCGCCCTGCTCCCCTTCGACGACGCGCCGAAGAACTGGCTCGACGTCGGCACCGGCCACGGCCACTTCTGCGAGTCGGCCCGGGTCGTCCACCCCGGCACGACCTTCGACGGGCTGGACTTCACCGACGGCGCCGAACTCGCCGAACGGGCAGGGCGCGTCGAGCACGGCTACCGGGGCAGCTTCACCGAGCTGGCCCCCGAACTGGCCGACCACTACGACGTCGTCAGCATGTTCCACTACCTGGAGCACAGCACCGAGCCCCCGCTCGAACTGGAGGCCGCCCGGCAGGCCATCCGACCCGGCGGACACCTGGTGATCGAGGTCCCCGACCCCGACAGCCGCTACGCCCGGCTGCTCGGCCGCTGGTGGCTGCCCTGGCTCCAGCCCCAGCACCTGCACTTCGTGCCCGTCGACAACCTCCGCCAGCGGCTCACCGAGCTCGGCTTCACGGTGGTCCTGGAACAGCACGCCGAGCCGCACGACCCCGTCGACCTGCTCGCCGCCGTCTGGCTGGCCCTCGACAACGCCGCCCCGCGCGACAACCTCCCATGGCTTCCGCAGCCCCCGAACGCCCTGCGCCGCACCCTGCGCGGAGCCCTGCTGCTGGCCGGCGTCCCGGCGCTGATCCTGGGCACCCTGCTGGACCGCTTCGCCGTCCGCCCGATCTCCCACCGCCTGGGCGTCTCCAACGCATACCGCCTGGTGGCCCGCCGAGACTGACACCCTCACCGCCACCAGCGGCCTATCCGGCGGCCCCCGCCCCCCCGGGCATAGAACCAGGCCGACGCGGGGCACGCCCGGCGAGCCCGGGGGTGAGCAAGGTGGGCAGCACAGTGCGCGGGGATCACCGCCCGGGGTGCGGTGCTGTCGCGCCCTGGCGCGTGTAGGCATGGAAGCGTGGGCGGGCCCGATGCCGGCTTTGCCCGGCTAGCCAGTGCGAGCCGGGCTGAGGCCGGTGTGCGGGGATCATCGCCGGGGTGCGTTCTGCCGCGCCCTGGCGCGTGTGGGCGTAGAAGGGTGGGCGGGCCCGTTGTCCGCCTTGCGCGGCTAGCCAGTGCGAGCCGGGGTGAGGCCGGTTCGCGGGGGATCACCCCCGGGGTGCGAGCTACCGCGCCCCGGCGCGTATGGGCGTAGAAGCGCGGTGGCGCCCGGAGCCGGCCTCGCTCGACAGGCCCGAGCGAGGCCGGCGTACGGCACGTCAGGACACGGCACGGCAGGGCACCCCGGCAGATCACCCCGCCGCATCACCCCACCAGTGACCGCACACCACACACCACACCCGGTCACCGCAACCCCCAGCGGAGCGTCACAGCACCTTGGCGCGCACCAGCAACGACAGCACGAGGGCGCCCGGCAGCAGCGGCAGCCAGACCGTCAGGACGCGGAAGCCGACGACGGTCGCGGCGGCCAGGGACATCGGGGCGCCCATCGCGGCCAGCGTGAACACCAGGGCCGCGTCGACGGGACCGATCCCGGCCGGCGCGGGCACGGCGCCGACAGCGGCGCTCGCGGCGAGGTAGGCGAAGACCACGTCGGGCCAGGCGATCGGCAGCCCCAGCGAGGCCCCGACGCAGGCCAGCACCGCGGCCTGGCACAGGGAGAAGCCCGCGGCGCCGCCCCACAGCGCGGCGACCCGGACGGGCCGGGTGTGCAGCCGCCGCGCGTCGGTCAGGGCGGTGCGCAGACCGTTGAGCAGGGGGCGCCGCAACGGACGTACGAAGGCCAGCACCAGGGTCACGACGGCCACCGCGCCGGCCACGCCCAGGACGATGGGCAGCAGTGTGCCCTGGTCGGGGAGGACGTCGGCCGTGGTCAACGAGGTCGGGAAGGTCGCCAGGAGCGCGAGGATCAGCAGAAGCTTCGCCACCGGTTTGACCAGCGAGTACAGGGCGAGGGACGCGGTCGCGCGGGCCAGCGGGATGCCACGGCCGGTCAGGAAGCGCAGGGTGACCGCGTGGGCGCCGAGACCGGCCGGGAGGACGTTGTTGGCTGCTCCGGCGGCGAACTGCGAGGCCAGCAGCAGCCCGGGCGGCAGCCGCTCCGGGATCGCCCCCTGCCGGGCGAACGAGGCGGACACCCAGCACAGGAACGTGAACGCGGCCCCGATCGCCAGCCAGCCGGGGTCGGCCGCGGTGAGCCGCAGAGCGCCGTCGTGCAGGACCGGCCAGTTGTCGACCGCCCAGATCCCGATGAGCAGGAGCGGCAGCAGACAGAGCACCCGGCGGGCGTGCCGCGCGCCGGGGAAGCGGCGGGCACGGGAGGCCGGTGAGGGACAGTCCGAGATGCCCTGAGGAGGCGACTGGACCGTCGGAGCGGGCGGAGCTATGGGAACTACCGGAAATGAGGACACAGCGCGCGTCGTCCTTCCACGTTGCGCCCACGCGCTGCGGGGGCGGACGGGGGGAAATGAAGAGCGAGGCAAGGGGGACAACAGGAGCGTTCCCAGTCCGCGTGACGGGGTGGTGTCCACGAAGAGAAGGGGTGAGGGCGGACGGGCGACACAGCTGATGTCTGATAAGCGTTCTGTCAGAGTCTCCCCTTGTCGCCTCCTGTCAATACGTCCTTCGCACCGCGTCCGTTCAACGCCTTCGCCCCGCCGTCGGTTCCCGCCCCTCCCTCACCGGCGACTCACCGGTGACTCAAGGGGCGGCGCGGTGCGGGCCGAACTCGCTCAGCGCGCCCTCGACGATCGCCTCCAACCGCGCGTGGTGCGCGCCCCGCCAGTACAGCCGCTCACAGTCCGCACACTGGGCGAAGACGTCGTACGTCCGCCGGGTCCCGTCCTCCAGCCGGTCGCCGACCGTCTGCTTGTCGGCCCGCGACAGCCGGCCGTTGCAGGCGGTGCACCGGGTCCAGGGTGCGAGGACGGGCGCGAAGCGGCCGAGTACGTCCCGGAGCTGGTCGTCCGGGCGGTCGCTGTAGACGTACGCCCCGGCCCACAGCTCCCGGCGCCGCAGCAGACCCCGGTCCCGGGAGAGCAGCACGCGTCGCTCGGCCGCCGACAACGCGGCCAGCGCCGGGTCGCCGATGTCCTCGTTCTCGTACGCCGCGTCGACGCCCAGGAGCCGCAGCCGGCGGGCGAGCGTGCCCAGATGCACGTCCAGCAGGAACCGCAGCGGCGCCCCCGGCACCGACTGCGGTCTGACGACGGCACCGACCTCAACCGTCTCGCCCGCGCCCGGCACATACGACACCGGCACCTCCCGGCCGTCGACCAGCAGCCGCCCGGCCTCGGTGAGGGGTACGCCGAGCGACTCCACCACGTGCCCCAGCGAGGACGATCCGTCGGTGACCACGGCCGTCCGCCCCACACGTCTCTCGGACGGGACGAAAAGCCGCAGCTCAGAGGCGAAACTGATGACGATCTCCGGTCTGCTCACGCGGCCAGCATGCCATCGCCCCGGCCGGGAACGCCCGCCCGTTTCCGGTGCACTACTGTCAGCGCTCTCAACAGCCCGGTCCGGTACCCCGACCGGGCGGTCGGCCTCGCTGGTGGGGGAGTACGGCAGCATGCAGTTCGAACGTACGGGCGTGCCCGGCTACGAGGTCGTCGAGGTGCTCGGCCAGGGCGGGTTCGCCACCGTGTACCGGGCCCGACAGCTGTCCGTGGGCCGCGAGGTCGCCCTCAAGATGGACAGCCGCGTCCTGGCCACCGACCGCGACCGCCAGCGGTTCCTGCGCGAGGTCACCGCGGCGGGCCAACTGTCCGGCCACCCGCACGTGGTGGCCGTCCACGACGCCGGGGTGCTCGACAACGGCCACCCCTACATGGTCCTGGAGCTGTGCCCCGGCGGTTCGCTCGGCGACCGCCTCCAGCGGCAGGGCCCGCTCCCGGTCGCCGAGGCGCGGGACATCGGCGTACGTATCGCCGACGCGCTGGCGGCGGCCCACGCCGACGGCGTACTGCACCGAGACATCAAACCGGGCAACATCATGATCGACCGTTACGGGAACGTCGGCCTCGCCGACTTCGGGCTGGCCGCGATGCCCCGCCCCGGCCAGGAACTGTCCGTCACCCGCGAGGCGTTGACGCCCGCGTACGCCCCGCCGGAGGCGTTCCGGCTGGCCGAACCCACACCTGCCGGGGACGTGTACTCCCTCGCCGCCACGATCTACGCCCTGGTGCACGGCAGACCCCCGCACTTCCCGGCGGAGGGCAGCCTCGGTGTCGCGGAGGTCATAGTCCGGCACACCTGGCCCCTGCCGGACCTCCCCGGAGTGCACCCCCGCTTCACCGAGGTCCTGCGCCACGCCATGGCCCCCGACCCGGCCGACCGGCTGCCGAGCGCGGCAGCGCTCCGGGACGCGCTGGCCGCCGTGGACCTGGCGGGCCCGGCGGACCCGACGGGCGCCACTTCCGTGCCGATTACCGTCCCCGGCGCTGTCCCCGTCCCTGTACCCGGCGCTGTTCCGCCCTCCGCTCTGTCGACCACCGTCCAGCCCCCGGCCGCCTCCCCGCGCGGAAGAACGGTCCGCGTGCGGCTCTCCGTCGCGGCCGTGGCCGTGGTCCTCGTCGGTACGGGCGGGACGCTGGCGTACCAGTACCTGCCCTCGTCGACGACGGACGCGCCCACCACTGGCCCCTCCTCCGCCTCCGCCTCCGCTTCGGGCGGGGCGACGAAAGCCACGATCGACGGGTTCGGCGTACCGACGACGACCGAGAACTGTCCCGCGGCCGAGGTCGCCGGCATGCACGGCCGCTGCACCACCACGGCCGAATGCTGGGGCGGCATGGTCGTCACCGTCGGCATCGTCAGCGTGAACCGCTCCGACTGCCTGGTGTCCCACCCGTGGGAGACCTTCGCGATAGCCCCGCTCCCGTCGACCGGGATGACCAACAACCAGCGGGAGCTGGAGAACCACCCGGACGTCCGCAGACTCTGCTCGCGCTCGGTCCTCGCGGCGTCCAGACAGGGCGACGCACGCGAGATCGCCCCGGACCGCTGGACCGTCGACGTACTCCCGCCCACGCAGACCGAGTACGCCGACGGTCTGCGCGTCCTGCGCTGCGTGGCCACGATCACCGGGGAGGAGTCGACCGGGGCCCACTTCCGGCCCCGGACGTGAGCCGCGCGCCGACTCGCTGACCGGGAACCGGCCACCACTGCCCTGCCACGAGCAGGGCAACGATCAGGGCGCGGAGACCGAAACGCCAGGTCAAAGCGCCCTGAACCAGCGTCACTTGAGCGCGCCCATGGTGACGCCGGTGCGCCAGTAGCGGCGCATCGCGATCATCATGATCGCCATCGGGACGATGGAGAGCAGAGCGCCGGTCAGGACCAGGGAGGTGAGGTCGATGCCGGACTCCGCGCGTTTGCCGGACCAGTTGTACAGCCCCAGGTTGAGCGTCCAGTTCTTCTCGCCGCGCAGGACGGTCAGCGGCAGGAAGAAGGCGTTCCAGGTGTTGACGAAGGCGAGCAGAAAGACCGTGGCGCCGCCCGTCGTCATCATCCGCAGCACGATGCTGACGAAGATCCGCAGCTCCCCGGCACCGTCGATGCGGGCCGCCTCCAGAAGCTCGAAGGGGATCGTCGCCTCGGTGTACACCTTGGCGAGGTACACGCTGAACGGGTTGATCAGGCAGGGGATCAGCATCGCCCACGGGGTGTCCACCAGCCCGATCTCCGAGAACAGCAGATACAGCGGGAGCGTGAGCAGCGCGATCGGGACGAGGAACGAGCCCACCACCGCCGCGAACACCGCACCGCGCCCGGGGAAGTCGAAACGGGCGAGGCCGTAGCCGGTCGCGAGGGCGATCAGCGTGCCACCGGCGGAGCCGACACCGGCGTACAGGAACGAGTTGGCCGTCCAGCGCAGGAAGATACCGTTCTCGTAGGTGAACACCTGACGCAGGTTGTCCCACAGGTGCCAGCCGGAGAACCACAGGCCGTTGCTCTGGTAGAGGCCCGTACGGTCCTTGGTGGCGGCGATGACCAGCCAGTACACCGGGAACAGGCTGTACGCGCTCGCCAGCACCAGTCCGACCAGGACGAACCGCTGCCCGCCGCGCGAACGCACCCTGGGATCAGGCCGGTTGAGACGCCGCGCCGCAGACGACCGGGACTGTTTCGGCGACTCGGTGGTGGTCGCGGGCGTGGTCGTGGCCATCAGTCGGTCTCCTTCGAGGTCAGCCGGTAGAAGAGGAAGGAGGCGACACCCAGGATCAGGGCGAGCAGCACCGACAGGGCGGCGGCGTAGTGGTAGTTGCCGGCGTTGAACGCCTGGTTGTAGATGATCATGATCGGCGTGAAGCTGTCGTCGACCGTCTGCGGAGTGATGTTCCGGAACAGTGCGGGCTCGTTGAAGAGCTGCAGCATCTGGATGATCGAGAGCATCCCGGTCAGCACCAACGCCCCCCGTACGAACGGGATCTTGATGCTCAGCGCGACCCGCCACTCGGTCGCGCCGTCGAGCCGCGCGGCCTCGAACAGCTCACGCGGTACACCCTGCAGCGCCGAGTAGATGATCACCATGTTGTAGCCGATGCCGTGCCAGGTCAGCAGGTTGCCGATGGACGGCCACACCATCGCCGGCGCGAAGAAGTTCCAGGCGAGACCGAACACGTCGCCCAGCGGGGTCAGCGGGCCGACGTCCGGGCTGTACAGGTTGATCCAGACGACCGCCGCGACCACGCCCGGGATCATGTACGGGACCAACAGCATGATCCGGAACCGGCTCGCCGCCCGTGAGGTGAGCGTGTCCAGGAGCAGGGCGAGGACCAGGCTGACCACCAGCATCACCGGAATCTGGACGCAGGCGAACAGCACCACGCGCAGCACGGAGCCCATGAACTTCGGGTCCGTCAGGCCTTGTTGATAGTTGTCGAGGCCGGAGAACTCGTCGGTCGTGCCACCCAGGCCCAGCCCCGAGGACCGCGAGTGGTACAGCGACTGGTAGACGGCGTACCCGATCGGCAGCAGATAGAGGAAGACGAAGCCGAGCTGGAAGGGCACCGTGAACGCGGCGCCCTTCCAGCGCAGGGAGCGAATCATCGGGATGTGCCTCAGCCCTTGACGTTGATACCGCGGGACTTCAGGTCCTTGACCGTCCACTCCTGCATGTGCGCCAGGAGGCCGGCGACCGTCTGCTTCTTGCTGACCACCTGGCCCCACTGGCTCTGCATCTCGGAGAACATCGCGGTCCAGTCCGGACCGAAGGTCCAGTCGGTCGTCACGGTCTTCAGGCTGTCCTTCACGATCTGCTGGGCAGGCTGGTAGTTCGAGCCGAGCAGCTTCTCGGAGATCGCCTCGGGCACGTACGCGTCGCTGTCGGCCAGCGCCGGCATCACCCCGCTGCCGGTCTCCGGGCTCGCCATGGTCCTGACCGCGCCGGCGTCGGTGGACATCCACAACGCCGCCTCGGCCGCCTGCTCCTGGTGCTCGCACTGCTTCGACACCAGCGTCAGGTTGCCGCTCTGGTTGGTGCCGGCCGGCGTCTTCGCGGCCTCGCCCTGGTACGTCGGCCACGGCGCGAGCGCCCACTTGCCGAAGGAGTCCGTGAAGTTCTGCACCATCCCGGACATCTGCCAGGTGGAGATCTGCCGGGTCGCGGTGCCACCCTTGTCGTAGTTGCGCTGCACGGCCGCGTAGTCGGCGAAGGACAGCTTCGAGTTCAGGTCGTTGTCGATGATCTCCTGGATCACCTTCGCCGCCTTGAGGGAGCCGGCGTCCTGGAAATCCACCTTCCAGGAGTCACCGTCGATGGAGTACCAGTGGGCGCCCGCCTGCATGGCCAGCACCTCCACGGTGCTCGGGTCCTCACCGGCGTAGTTGGTGATCTTGACGCCGTGCTTGTCGAGGACCTTCCCCGCGGCGATGAACTCGTCCCAGGTCGCAGGGGCCTTGAGCCCGTACTTCTTGAAGATGTCGGTGCGGTAGATCGTGAACGCGGGCGCGGAGGCGGTGGGCACGCCGTACGTCCTGCCCTGGACCTGACCGACGGCCCACGAGCCCGGGTTGAACCTGCCCCTGCTCGACTCGACGTACCGCGTGATGTCGGCCAGCGCGCCCTGCGCCACCCAACTCGTCACGTACTCACCGGTGTTCTGCAGCAGACAGGGAGCGTTGTCGGCCTTGACCGCGTTGCTCAGCTGCTTCTGCATCGTCAACTGGTCGGTCACCTTGGTGTACTTCAGCCGGATGTCCTTGTGCGAGGCGTTGAACGCCTTGACGACCGCCTCCTGACCGTTGGCCCAGCCCCAGAAGTCGAGGGAGACCGGCCCGGAGGACCCCGAAGCGTCGTCGCCGGAGCCGGAGCCGGACCCGCCGCAGGCGGAGACGGTGAGCGCGAGAGCGCAGACAACTCCGGCGAGTGCGGGGCGCCTGAATCTGACGGACATGAGCGTGCTCCTTAGGTATCACCAGGTAATCGCCAGGTGTCGCCAGGTATCGCCACGAGCGAGGAGGAGGGGAACCGTCGAGTATGTAACCGTTTGCCGTGCTGGACGCTAGGCCGCGTCCGGCCGAGAAGCAAGAGGTCGTGAGACTCCTGTTTCGCGCAGCTTGCTCGCGGGTTACGTTCTGCCCTCGCTGACCTGCGGTTTCCACTTCAGTATTGGTTCGGGAAAGTGAAGGCCGCGTGATCCCGCTCCCCTCGGGGGCATTGACCCGCCCGGAGCGCCGGTCTTAGCGTGGAATACGTTTACATCTTTCCCTTTCCTCTTCCCCTTCCCGTTTCCCCCGTGTGCTCCCCGCACCGAAGCAGGAGTCCCATGCCCCCCGTGCCTCCCATGTCCGCCGCGTCCTCCGTGCCCACGGCACACCTCCCGGCAGCCCTGTTCGCGATGGACCCGGTGCACCTGCCCGAACTCTTCCCGCCCGCCCTGATGGAACGGCTGGGGGAGCTGGCACGGATCGACCCCACGCTGGTCGTCCAGGACTTCACCGGCCCCGGGGCCGCCGCCGCACTGGCCGAGGCGGAAGTACTGATCACCGGCTGGGGCTGCCCACACATCGGCGCCGACGTCCTGGCCGCCGCACCCAGGCTGCACACGGTCCTGCACGCGGCGGGCAGCGTCCGCAGCCTGCTCTCCGACGCCGTCTGGGAGCGCGGTCTCACCGTCTCCAGCGCGGTGGAGGCCAACGCGCTGCCGGTGGCCGAGTACACCGTGGCCGCTGTCCTCCTGGCCGGCAAGGACGCGTTCGGCCTGCGTGAACGTTTCCGCCGCGAGCGGGTCCACCCGGCTCCCCGCGACTACGCCCACGTGGGCAACCTCGGTCGCCGGGTCGGTGTGATCGGGGCCTCGCGGGTGGGCCGCCGGGTACTGGAGCTGCTGCGCCCGTTCGAGCTGACGCTCACGCTGTACGACCCGTACGTGGACGCCGAAGAGGCCGAGGCGCTCGGCGCGACCTCCCTCTCCCTGGAGGAACTGCTGCGCACCAGCGACATCGTCACCCTGCACGCCCCGGACATCCCGGAGACGTACCGCATGCTTGACCGCGACCGGCTCGCCCTCGTTCCCGACGGCGGCGTCCTGATCAACACCTCCCGGGGCGCCCTGGTGGACCACGTCGCGCTCACCGCGGAACTCGTCTCCGGGCGGCTCGGCGCCGTACTCGACGTGACGGAACCGGAGCCCCTGCCCGCTGCCTCCCCCCTCTACGACCTGCCGAACGTCTTCCTCACCCCGCACATCGCCGGCTCCCTGGGCAACGAACTCGCGCGACTGGGCCGGACGGTGGTGGACGAACTCGCCCTGCTCAACGCGGGGTTGCGGCCAGCCCACCAGGTACGGCACAGCGATCTGGCGAGGAGCGCGTGACGGGCGGGCACGGCTCGGCCGCGTCAGCGTCAACGTCCGCGTACGGCGGATGTAGTCGCGAATGTAATCGCTTCCATTCGCAAGGGGGGAAGTTGCTCCACAGCCACCGGTCGGCACACCGGCGATGCAGTAACGTCGGAACGTGACGGAGAACGGAACCGAAGCCCGGAAACCGGGCCCTCGCGCCCCCTCGGGCAAGCGCAGACGGAACGGCGCCGACGGCGACCGGCCCAGCACGATCCGCGATGTCGCGGCCAAGGCGGGCGTGTCGGTGGCAACCGTTTCCAGAGCCCTGGCCGGCAGCCACCCCGTCTCCGTCGCCACCCGGGCCCGTGTCATGGCGGCGGTCGAGTCACTGCACTACGTGGTGAACGTGCACGCCAAGGCCCTGTCCGGCGGCGTCGCCGGCCCAGTCGCCCTCGTCATGGAACAGCTGATCGGCCCCTCGTTCGCCGATGTGGCCGCCGGAGTCGAACAGGAGGCGGCGGCCCGGGGCCGGCTGAGCCTCGTCTGCACCACGCACGGCGACCAGAAGAGGGAGCACGACCTGGTCCAGCTGATGCGGGAGCAGCACGCGGCGGCGGTCATCCTCGTCGGCGGCGCGGTGCTCGACGAGGCGTACCACGAACGCATGGCCGAGTACGCCAGGGCGCTGGACGCCGTCGGCTCCCGCCTGGTGCTGTGCGGGCGCCCACCCCTGCCGGGCGACCTGCCGGTCACGGTCGTGGAGTACGACAACCGGGGCGGCGCCTTCCAGGCGGGCGACCACCTGCTCACCACGGGCCACCGGCGCATCCTCTTCCTGGGTGGCGACCCCACGATGAGCACCGGGGAACAGCGCCGGGTGGGCTACCTCCAGGCGCTGCGCGCCCACGGCGTCCCGTACGCCGAGGAGTTGGACATCCCCGGTACCTACACCCGCGCCTCGGGCTACGACAGGATGCGGGACGCCCTGAAGGCGGGCCTGGAGTTCACGGCGGTTTTCGCGGGCACGGACATGGTGGCCACGGGAGTACTGGCGGCCCTGCGGGAGTCGGGCCTGGACGTCCCCGGCGACATCTCGATCATGGGCTTCGACGACGTACCCTTCGCGGCCGACCTGTCGACGTCGCTCACCACGCTCCGGGTGCCGTACGAGGACCTGGGGCGCACCGCCGTACGACTGGCACTGGACGGGGAACGCCGCACCGCGGGCGGCGACCACGTGATCCTGGGGACACAACTGGTGATCCGGCAGTCGGTAAGGGCACCGGGGGCGGGGCGGGGGCGGAAGAAGCGAACGTGACGGGGAACCGCTGCGATCGCCTCGCCAAGGGGGAACAGGAGGCGCTCGTGCTGGTCACGCACGAACTGCCGAACGCCGAGATCCCTCTCCCGGCACCTGGTGATCATCGCCCACGAGAGCGGCCTCGCCGAGCGCGGGATGCCGACCGGAGGAACCGCGTCGGGCCCGGTCGGCGCTGACCCTCGTTGCCGGCCGCCCGGGTGATGTTGCGGGCCATGCCACCGAAGACGACCGCGTGGAAGGGAGACACGGACCACCAGTAGACGTGCCCCAGCAGACCGCGCGGGTGGAACAGGGCCCGCTGACGATAACGGGTCCCGCCCTCACCTTCCCTGTCCGTCTCCACGTACATCTCCAGCCAGGCGAGGCCGGGCAGACGCATCTCGGCCCGTAGCCGCAGCAGCCGCCCGGGCTCGATCGCCTCGACCCGCCAGAAGTCCAGCGAGTCGCCGACCCGCAGTCGCTCGGCGTCGCGTCGCCCGCGGCGCAGGCCCACACCCCCGGCGAACCGGTCCAACCAGCCCCGCACCGCCCAGGCGAGCGGAAAGGAGTACCAGCCGTTGTCGCCCCCGATGCCCTCGATCACCTTCCACAGGGCCTGCCCTGACGCGTCGACCGACAGCTGCCGCTCGTCCTGGTAGAGGCTGCCGCCGGCCCAGTCGGGGTCCGTGGGCAGAGGATCACTGGGCGCCCCCGGCAGGGCGGCGGACGACCACCGGGTGGCGACCTGTGCCTCCCGCACTCTCCGCAGCGCGAGTGCCAGTGCCTCGTCGAAGGGCAACGGCCGACCAGGAAGGTCCGGAACGAACCGTACGATGTCGCGTTCGCGGCAGACGACCTCGTGGCGCAGCGACTCCGTGAGCGGCCGGGCCAGGGCGGCGGGCACGGGCGTGACGAGACCGACCCAGTGGCTGGACAGCCTCGGGGTCAGCACCGGAACCGGCACGATGAGCCGCCTCGGCAGTCCCGCGACGGCGGCGTAGCGGCACATCATCTCCCGGTACGTCAGCACGTCCGGCCCGCCGATGTCGAACGCCCGGTCGACGTCGTCCGGCATGGCCGCCGAGCCGACGAGATAGCGCAGTACGTCCCGCACCCCGATGGGCTGGGTACGGGTGTGCACCCAGCTGGGGGTGACCATCACCGGCAACCGCTCGGTGAGGTACCGCAGCATCTCGAAGGAGGCCGACCCCGAGCCGATGACGACTCCGGCCCGCAGCACGGTCGCCGGCACCGGCGAGTCGAGGAAGATCCGCCCCACCTCGGCCCGGGAACGCAGATGCGGGGACAGCGAGTCCGCGGGTACGCCCTGCGGGGTCAGCCCCCCGAGATAGACGATCCGCCGCACCCCTGCGACCTGAGCCGCCTCGGCGAAGACACGCGCGGCCCGGCGATCGGTCCCCTCGAACCCGGATCCGGACCCGAGGGCGTGCACCAGGTAGTAAGCGACGTCGATGCCACCCATGCCGGCAGCGACCGACTCGGGGTCGGTGACATCCCCGCGAACCGTCTCGACACCCCCCGCCCAGGGATGATCACGCAACTTCTCCGGCGAACGGACCAGACACCGCACCCGGTACCCCGCCTCCAACAACTCCGGCACCAGCCGCCCACCGATGTAACCGGACGCCCCGGTGACCAGACAACGCAGCTTCTCGGCCCCGCGCCCCTCCGCGACCCGTTCCTCACTCGTGCCCACGATCGCGCCTCCACGAGCTCACTCCGACACCGTCACCCCACCGTCCGATCATGACCGCAACGGCACGACCACGCCCGTCGCGGCGAGCTCCACGCAGAGAAGCGCTGCAGAAAAGAGGCGGAGGCACTGGGATCTGAGAGCCACCCGACACCGCGCGTGGGCCTTTGTCCTGCGACGGACGCTCCGACGTTACGGCCGACAGTGCATCCCTCTCGGACGCCGGCGTCAGACTTTGATGACGGTGATGCGAGAGCCGCACAGGGCGGTCAGATCCTCGGGGTCTGAGGTGAGAACCGTGACCGGACCGGGGGCGGCGAGGGCTGTGGCGCCGAGCATGGCGTCGATGGCGTACTTGTGGCCGTGCAGACCGGCGTCGGCGAGGAGGGTGGCGGCGTGACGGGCAACGGGTTCGGTGACCGGTTCGATGACGAGGCGGGACAGAGTCCATTCCAGAGCCGGGCGATTGATCCGTGGGTGGATCACCTCCGCAAGGGTGGCTGCGGAAGTGACCACCCGTAGGTCGTCGGCGCGGGCGAGGGCGAGCCAGCCGGTGACCGTACGGTCCCGCAGGACGGCCTTGGCCAGCCCTTCACTGTCGAGAACCAGGGTGCCGCCGGGGACAGCGGGGGACGGGGTCACGCGGCGGTCGCCCCGCCTCGGGTCTGCTGCTCTCGGACTTGGTGGAGTTGGTCGCGCAGGGCCTGAATCTCTTCGTCGGTGATGGGGCCGTGTTCGGCCTCCGCGACCGTGACGAGCTCATTGAGGTTGTCCCGCTCGATCTGACGGGCAACGGCGGCAGCGACGTAGGCGGACAGCCCGGAGGGCCCACTGCGGGCCTTGGCGGCTTCGGCGATATCGCGCGGCATGGTGATCGAGTACTTGCCGGTAGGCTCACTCATGCTACCTATCCTACCTAGCATCCCCCATTGGTTGAATGAGGCTGGCAGAGGCAACGCCAAAGAGCGGGACTCAGTGAGACTGGTTCCCGCTCTTCATGCTTGGCGGCTGCGCTGGTCAACCGCACGATCTGGCTGGCGCGAGGTGGCCACGGACCGGCCGGTGCCGACTCCGCCCGTCTTGGTGGCGATCCTCCACGAGCACCTGAAGGAGTTCGGGACCGCCGAAGAAGGGCGGGTGTTCGGCAACGAACGCGGGGGAGTTGTCGGCTCATCCACGTACTGGCGGGTGTGGGAGGAAGCGCGGGAGTACGCCCTCCCGCCGGATCGCGTTGACTCGCCGCTTGCCGTACGCCCTGCGGCACGTGTGCATCACGCGATGGCTGAATGCTGGGGTACCGATCGCTGAGGGAACCCGCCGGTCGGCAACTCGCCGGAGGTCATCCACCGCCGCTATCACGGTTGTCTCGATGGTCACGAGGAAGCCGCGCCGGGGCCAGATCGGCAACCCGGTCTGGGCGCATGGGACCTCGTGATCGTCATCCCGTCGGTCGTCTGCACCTTGATCCCCGCTAGAGCTGCTGCGGTTGCAGTGAGGGGCTGGGGTGGAGGCTTGTTCCTATTGCGAGTATTTTCTTTTTTGGGCGTTTTCGCCCTCTTTTCACCGTCAGTGGGAGGCATCAAACTGGCGAGATGGCTGAGGCATCGCCCTACGACGAACAACTTGACACACTGATCGCGTTAATTACATACATGGGACTAACGAGATGGCGTAGTCGCTCCCCCAATGGACTGGCCCAAGATCTTGGTCTATCCGAAATGGCCGTGGCGCGGGCGCTTAATGAATTTCCCGGAATTTTTAGAAAGAGTGCGAACTTGTATCCCACTGGAGTTGGTCTACAAAACTCTTATACCTTGCATGCACGCTTTGCGCGAAGAAGGCCTCGGGGGGAAGATCCTGCTAGTCAGCAGCGCCCAAACACTCAGAACCTGGCACTGCTAAGTGATCCAGAGCCCACTCAAGACGGAACTGGGGAAGAGTTAGACGCCGACATACTTCGAGCGTTGTTGGATTTTGTCACCGGTCGAGCAGAGGCTGAGCGTTCAGCGCGTCTGCACTCTACATCTCAGAAATATATTCTTCTTGGTGTCGTAGTGGCCTCTTTGGCCAGCTTGCTTACTACCGTGGTCCAAGTACTTCGATAACTATGTCATTGATGAAACATCGTGTGCAATATCGACTCCGCAGCGGGCGTGCATCTCTATCGTCGTGGGGGTCAGCTGCAAATGTCAGAATATTCTGATCCGTAGCTGTACAGAGATCGACCAATGGGGGCATGCACGATGTTCACAAGGGTCGCTGTACTTCGCTGCCGCACTGCCTCTGTCGCGATTCACTTATGGACGGGGTAGTTCCGCACAGCGGAAGGGCAAGAAGCTCTCATGGGGGAATCAACCGATGAAGCGAACGCACGCCAAGCGGCGGCAGGCGACCGGCTGTGGCAGCACTGCCTTCACGAGGACAATGTGCGCTACCAGCAGGGAAACCTGTTCTTGGTAGCTCAGTCCCTCTTGGCCGTGGCCTACGCCACCATACTGGCTTCTGGTGACAGAAACCTGCCCTCTGCTCAGGTGATCGCAGCGTTCGGGATCGTATCCACGGTTGGCTGGTTGTACGTCGGACACCGACATTTTAAGTACTTTCGAGCGATACAACGCCGCGCAACTGCATTATTCTCTGAGTATGCGGAGACTTTGACGTGTCGGCCACCGGGTTGGAGTTCGCTGCCACTAATCGTCTATGCACTACCCTCGTTTGCCGCCCTGATGTGGATAGTTTTGCTGGTGATCTCATAGATGGCTGCCCATCGCCATCAGCTTGGGAAGCTGGGGGTATTTGGAGCGGGGAAGGATACTGAACTGGGCGTTCGCCTGGCACCAGCTCTTATTGCGCTCGGTCGCTTTCACCGTGGTTCCCCGCTGTTCCGCGCTCTACCTGGTGCGTTTGTGGTGCGTCGGCCGTGTCCTGGCGCGGTGCTGTCGACTCGTCGGCTCCTCCGTACAGATCGGCGCGTAGACGCTCCTTGGCCGCTTCGAGGCGTGGGTCGTAGCCGGGCATGAAGATCTCGATCAGCGTCTTGTCCAGCGTTCCGGAGATCGCGTAGATCGGCGACCAGACGGCTCGGTCGTGCACGATCCCTTCAAGGTCGTCGGACTGGAACATGACTTGGTAGAGCCAGTCCGACAGCACGAACGCTTGGTCGCGCGTGAGTCTGATGGTGATCGCTTCCTCGTCCACGCCCTCAACCTAGCTGCCGCGACTGGCGGTGTCTTGGGCCCCAGCTTCCGTACAGACCAACACGCTTTCCAACTGTGGTGGTGTCCCTCGGGGCCCGTACAGGGGCGTTCACCTGGGTTCATGGGCGGTTGGATCGCGAGACGAGACCTGCGTGCGGTCCTTCCTGAACGGCCGTGAACTGGACTGAACGAGACGGAAACTGAGACGGAGAGACACGCGGGGCTGAACCGCCTGACCCGGTGGGATCGCTGGTCTGACAGCTTCGTCCGTACAAGGATGCTGGCATGCGCTGGACCCGTGAAGAGTACGAGATGCTCAAGTTGACTCGCCGCTATGTCACGCGCGACCGTCGGTATCTCAAGCTCGGCGGCGCACTTCTCGGTATGGGTGGGCGCGACCGAGCCAAGTTCATGCGGACGCTGGGCAAGGCTGCCGGTGAGATCAGTCCTCGTGAACTGGGCGTGCTGCTCGACCGAGGATGGCGCGAGAGGGGAACGGCCGCCTGGCTCATCGCCGTTGCCGGCAGAACCGAGTTCCGGGAACGTCTCGGCGAACTCCTGCTCGCCAGTGCGGGGCCCTTCGCGGGGCAGGATTACTGCGTTGCCCTGGCCACCTTCGGCACCTCCGCCGACGCTGACCTCCTGGTCGCTTACCTCGACCGCTACCTGCCTCGCCTTGACCTCTACTACGACCAAACGGCCGCCCTTGGCGCGCTCTTGCTGCTCGACGCCAAGCTCGGTACCGATCGCACGGCCCGGTTCCTCGTCCCGGGCGGACTCTGGCAACAGTGGATCGACGGGCCGGCCAGCAAGGCACGCGACCACCCCGAAGACCCCGACGAGTACCGGGAGTCCATTGGGATGCTCTGCGCCTTCGCTGATGAAGCTGCCAAACACTGTTCGATCTGATCCTCAGCCGACGACAGCCCGCCACGATGGCGGGTTAGTAGCTGTTGTCGTTCCGATCTTGAGGGGTGTGCGTCGAACGGGAGTCTCGATCGGGTGGTTGGCGCCGGCTGCGGGCATGAAGGCAGGGCCTCTTGGTAGCTCGGGGTTGCGAAGCCAACCGAGATCCAGGAGACCCTGTTGCCGCAGTTGTACGTGCACACGCCGGTGGAGTTCAACTCGGCTGCACCGACGTGTGATTGTGTCGCCCACCGGTTCGGAAACGCAGCCGATCACCCGGAACGTGTTCGGCGGTATCCCTCGGACATGACGGACGCGGAGTGGACCGTGGCCCGGCCGCTGCTGCCCGTGCCGGGCTGGCTGCGCGGCCGGGGCGGACAGCCGGAGGCGTACTGCCACCGGGCAATACTCGACGCGATCCGCTACCTGGTCGACAACGGCATCAAGTGGCGGGCCATGCCCGCCGACTTCCCGCCGTGGGACCGGGTCTACGCGTTCTTCCGCCGCTGGCGCGACCACTGGCTGGTCAAGGAGTTCCACGACCGGCTGCGCGCAAGGATCCGCGAAAGGGACGGGCGCGACACGGAGCCGACGGCTGGCGTGATCGACTCGCAGTCCGTCAAGGCGGACGCCGTCGTCGGTGCGGACAGCCGCGGCTTCGACGGCGGAAAGCTGGTCAACGGGCGCAAGCGGCACGTCGTGGTCGACACGCTCGGCCTGCTGCTGGGCGTGATGGTCACCGCCGCGGACACCGGCGACCGCGCCGCCGCCCAGGTCCTGCTGCGGCAGGTCGCCGACGCCCACCACCGGCTGGAGCTGGTCTGGGCCGACGGCGGCTACACCGGCAGCCTCGTCGAGCGCTGCCTCACCGTGCTCGCCCTGGTCCTCGCGATCGTCAGACGCAGCGACGACATGCGCGGCTTCGTGGTCCTGCCCAAACGGTGGATCGTCGAGCGCCTCTTCGCCCACCTGATGCGCACCCGCCGCCTGGCACGCGACTACGAACGCCGCACCACCAGCGCCGAAGCGATGATCTACTGGTCGATGACCCTGCTCATGACCCGCCGCCTCGCCCGGCCACACCCGCAGCGAGCGTGAACCGTCCCGGCTGCCCCTCGGCCAGCCAGCCCCGCGCGACCAGTCGCTTCGCCTTCGACCGCAGCGCCTCCACCTTGGCCGGCACCACGTCAAGACCGAACAACACGGCCAACTCCTGGCAGGTCAGCGGACCTTGACGGAGCCGGTCCCGGTCCGCGAGCGCGGTGAGGATGCGCTGATAGTCCACCGACAGCACCGACCAGGCCAGCCCCTCACGCCACATCGGAACCTGCGACTTCCTCTTCGCTGCCTCCGGCACCTGCGGCGTCTTTCCGGTCTGCTCCCCGGCGGCTGGCGCGGTCCCCTCGGCCCGGGCGGGGTCCTGCCCGCTCTCGTCCACGGGGGCCAGCACCTCGCCGACCCGCGAGCAGGCGATGGCCCACTCCCTCCATTCCCGCTCGGCCACGGCCAACTCGGCCTGGACACGGTCGGCTTCCTCCCGCAGCTCGTCAACACGACGGCGAGCACCCAGCTCACGCTGTTCCAACAGCCCAACCACCGACGGCATCCACGACCTCCCGGGCAGCGACAACACGACAGGCCACAACTCCCACGGGATCGCCGACCCTACGCCTGACCAGCGGAAACGCAGTCCTCAAGTCCGGAAAGACAACAGCTTCTTAGCCGACCGATGAGGCGCGCGTATGCCTCGCTGCACCCCCACCAGCCTCAACCACGCTGCCGGACCGTCGACCAGGGCAAGCCGCGACGACCGGCCCGTGACGACGGTGCGGAGCCCTCAGCTTGGGAAGCTGAGGTGTTTTTGGGCCTGCTGGGCGCCTGACCTGCGGCCGACCGTGCGGAACTGCTTCGACGCTAGCGGTTCAGTACTCGCCATTCCCCGTGGCTCCCCGCTCCACCTGGCACGGATCTGGCACGCTCTGAGTGGTGAGGCAGCCGACCCTTGTCGCACCCCGGGTCGCGGCCTTTACCGTGCGGACGACCTCACCGCTCAACAGGTTATGCCCTCTGGTCCGTAGCTCTATGTGGATCGGTCAGTGAGGGTCAGACCGGTCGTTGAGGAGCCATGGGCGGATCCTGTTAGACGGGGTTGGTTGCTGAGGTTGCGGTACCTCTCTGCTGTACGCGACTTGGGGTGCGCCAGGCGGTCAGGCGCGGCGCCATGCTTCGAAGAATCGCTCACGGTCCTGTGCCGTTTCGAACTCCCGCCGACTGGCCAGCGCGACGCGCCATGCGCTCATCTCTGCGTCCCGTAGCCACAGCTCGCCCCCGTAGCGGCCACTAACGCCGAGGGTGCCGTTGTCGAGGACTGAGCCGATGACCTCAGCCACGGCCGTTCGCTGAGAGGGCGTCAGCTCCTCCAGGAAGCTCAGGACGCGGGAGGCGATGCCGCCCTCGTTGCCGTCATGGATGCGGTCGAAGTAGCCCTGGCCCATGTTGCCAGGGTGGACGTTCCAAGCTGCGCTGCCTCCGGTGTCGCGGATGCGCTCCCAGAAGTTCCTCCCTTCTGTGGTTCCCGGCAACGGAAGCGCCGCGAAGAGGTCGATCAAGTGCCCGTTGGCAGCTTGGCTGTAGGCGGTGTCACAGGTTGCAGCAGCAGCGATCTTGGCAACGTGGCTGACAGTGAGGCCGCTATCTTCGGGCCAGGCGAGCGGGACGTTGAGCTTCTGGGTGAGGTGCTGTTCTAGCTCGTCGTGCTCATCAGGCTGTTCGCTGCCGATACGCCGGTTCACGATCAAGCTGTCCCCCTGGGGCTGCGGTCCGATACTCGGACTTGCCAGCATGCCAGCGCCAGAAGCCTCGGTGTGAGTGGGTTTTGGACGAGCTGGGTCCCCATCGCGAGCACTCATGCCTCGGCCGAGCGACTGCTTCGTCCCGAAGCAACTTGGGTGGAGACTCTGCCTTGGGCTGGGGTGCTTCCTACCTGCGCTGATGGCCACAGACGTTCGCACTCGTCCGCCGGTGTTCGTCGGCGTTGTCACGCAGTTAGACACTCACAGCTGCCGTTTCGCCGAAGAGCGGACACGCGGTGAGTGCATCACCAAGGATTCAGTTGTTCGACTGCCCTTCTGGCGCGGCGCTGTTCATCGGCGCAGAGGGCGCTTGGGACCGCTCTATGCGACGCTGGCGGGCACGTGCCACACGTGCCGGGGACTGAAATAGCTCGTTCAGTACTTCGTCCATGAGCGTCAAGATCTCTTCGGCCACCTCGTGATCAACTGAGGTTAGATCGCCATGTGCTGCCTCATTGCCGCCGAAGCGCACTTCGTGTGCTGCTTCCTTGATGTGCCCGCGCAACAGTCCCAGGTTATGCAGCTCATCGATCTTCGCGATCAGGTTCCCTCTTGTTACCCCTTTCTCCTTCGCGGATGCCTCGACGACTGCACGAGCGAGCGTGACGGCAGCTCTGTCTGCCTTGATGGCGAGGCAATCGTGTGCTTCTACTGCGAGTGACTCGATGGCTTCCGGGACGTCAGCAAACGTCCTATTGGACCTGGCTGGAGGCAGCCATCGGGGCTCCTGGGCTTCTGGGTGGTTCCAGAGATCAGAAGGAGTGTCGTCCCATGGGTCCGTAGGCTGGAAGTCAGTCCATCCGTAGGCGAGGACTAGCCGACGGCAGTTGGCACATTGATAGGTCTCAAACCCTACGTTGAGATGACTGTTCTGGTCGGAGACAATCTCGGCACCGCCGACAGGTCTCATGTGAGCCAACCGTCCGCACCATCCGCATGTCGTGCTCGCCATAGTCGGAGACTGAGCTTGTTCCGCTTTGACGGACACCATTGGTGTGGTGGTCAGGCCGAGCAATGCTCAGGACTTGTGGATCGGTTCCGGGAGGGCGTGCGAAGGGCGTACCTTCCCGAATGATCCTTTGATGGTCACCGAGTAGGCCCGCGTTCGCAGCGCGGGTCGGGAAGGCACGCCCGTGCTCAGCGTAGTGAACGCCGATGGCTCGACCGAGACCGGCTCCCTGATCGACGAGATCGTCCGCGAGGGCGCCCGCCGGATGCTGGCCGCCGCCTTGGAGGCCGAAGTCAACCAGTACATAGCCGAGTTGACGACCGAGACCGACGAGCGGGGGCGTCGGCTCGTGGTCCGCAACGGTCATCACCGGCCCCGGACCGTGGTCACCGCAGCCGGGCCGGTCGAGGTCACCGCGCCTCGGGTGAACGACCGTCGAGTGGACGAGGCCACCGGTGAGCGCAAGCGGTTCTCGTCGAAGATCCTTGCGCCGTGGTGCCGCAAGTCGCCCAAGGTCAGCGAGGTGCTGCCGCTGCTCTACCTGCACGGACTGTCCTCTGGGGACTTCGTGCCGGCGCTGGAGCAGTTCCTCGGCTCGGCCGCCGGACTGTCGTCGGCCACCGTGACCCGGCTGACGAAGCAGTGGGGCGACGACCACGCCGCCTTCCAGGCCCGTGACCTGTCCGACCGGGACTTCGTCTACGTGTGGGCTGACGGGGTGCACCCCAAGGTCCGGCTCGGGCAGGCGCACTCATGCGTCCTGGTCCTGCTCGGGGTGCGCGTCGACGGCACGAAGGAGCTGATCGCGATCGCGGAGGGGCTGCGTGAGTCCACGGAGTCGTGGGCCGACCTGCTGCGCGATTGCCGCCGGCGCGGCATGCGCGACCCGGAGCTGGTGGTCGGTGACGGCGCGATGGGGCTGTGGCGGGCCCTGGCCGAGGTCTTCCCCGCAGCCAGGCATCAGAGGTGCTGGGTTCACAAGGCCCGAAATGTCACGAACGCCCTGCCGAAGTCCGCGCAGCCGGGCGCGACGAAGGCGATGCAGGAGATCTACAACGCCGAGGACCGCACGCACGCCGAGAAGGCAATCGACGCGTTCGCGAAGACCTACGGGCAGAAGTGGCCCAAGGCCGTCGCGAAGATCCTCGACGACCGGGAGGAACTGCTGGCGTTCTACGACTTCCCGGCCGAGCACTGGATCCATCTGCGGACCACAAATCCGATCGAGTCCACGTTCTCCACGGTCAAGCTCCGCACCAAGGTCACTCGCGGCGCTGGCAGCCCAGCCGCGGCCCTCGCCATGGTGTTCAAGCTCGTGGAGTCCGCCCAGGCCCGCTGGCGGGCGATCACCGGCGCACACCTGGTCCCGCTGGTCCGCGCGGGCGCGAGGTTCGAGAATGGCCAGCTCGTGGAGCGAAACGAGGTCGCGGCCTGATGACCGCCCTGGATCCCCTCACCGACGAGGAACTGGACGAACTCGACGAGCTGGCAGGGGCCGCGACTCCGGGCCCGTGGTTCGTCCGCAGCCTCGACGATGCCGACGCCATGAGCCTTGTCGCCGTGAGCACAGTGCCCGACACCGGCCTCGGCGAGCGGTGGCCGGGCTTCGACCACCGCGAAATCGTGGCGGCGACCCTCATCCAACAACCCCGCTACGTCGATGCCGTCGATGAGCGATGGGACGAGAACGCGCACTTCATCGCGGCCACCCGCGGCACCGTCCCCCGCCTCGTCGCCGAAATCAGGCGTCTGCGCCAACAGCTGGAGGCCACCAGTCCTACGAATGGTCAAGAAGCGAACTGATCCACAACTATTGACAATTGCTCGTGGTCAGGCTGCGTGTGCGGTCTCGTATTCGGCGGGACTGCGGTAGCCGAGGCTGCTGTGCAGGCGGTGCAAGTTGTACCAGCCCTCGATGAAGTCGAAGATCGCGGTGCGTGCGGCGGTCCGGCTGGGCCAGGTTCTTGTGTCGAGCAACTCCCGTTTGATGGTGGCGAAGAACGACTCGGCGAGTGCGTTGTCCCAGCATTGCCCGGTGCGGCCGACGGACAGGCGGACGCCGAACTCCGTTGCCAGAGTGGCGAATTGCTGACTGGTGTACTGACAGCCGCGATCCGAGTGGAAGATCACCGGCCGTGCGGGGCGACGCTGTCGACAGGCCGCCGTGAGGGCGTCGGCGACCAGATCGGTCCGCAGATGATCGGCCGTCGCCCAGCCGATCACCCGGCGGGAGGCAATGTCGATGACGGTGGCCAGATAGAGCCAGCCCTCCTCGGTCCGCACGTAGGTGATGTCACCGCACCAGCGGGTGTCGAGGCCGTCCGGGTCGGGTGCGAAGTCCCGGACGAGAAGGTCGGGCCGGGACGCGGCCCGGGGGTCGGGGACTGTTGTCAGGTGCCGTCGTCTGCGGTGGCGGCCCTCCAGGCCCGCCGCCCGCATCAGTCTGGCGACGCGACGGCGTCCGCAGAGGGCACCCTCGCGTTTCAGCACGGCGTGGATGCGTGGAGAGCCGTAGGTGCCGCGGGACTTGGCGTGGACCTCGGTGATCTGCCCGGTCAGCTCGGCGTCACGGACCGCCCGCGGACCGGGGCTGCCGGTGCGGCGGGCATAAAAGGCGGTTCGGGAGACCTCCAGCAGTTCACACACGCGCTTGACGTTGTGACCGTCTCGCTTCTCCGCCTCGATGAACGGGTGCACCGTCACCGGGTCTCCTTCGCGAAGAAAGCCGTGGCCCGCTTGAGGATGTCGACGTCCTCGCGCAGCCGACGGTTCTCCCGCCGCAGAGCGGCCAGCTCGTCGCGTTCGCTGCTGGTCAGGCCGTCGCGTTCGCCCACGTCGACCTCGGCCTGCTTGACCCAGTCACGCACCGCGGTCTCGGTCAGATCGAAGTCCTTGGCGATCGCACCGACCGATCGGTCACCGTGCCGGCACAGCTCGACGATCTCGGCCTTGAACTCCGGCGTGAACGAACGGCGAGGGCGTGGCTTCTTCTTCCCCATGCTCTCCATGATGGACATCCTCCCGGGGCAGAACCCCTGATCTCGGATGTCCGTCAAAGTGGATCAAGCCCAGTGTGGAAGCTCTCGGTCAACAGGACGACCAAGAAGCCGACTTACCTCGTCCGCTGGGTCGTTGACGGTCAACCGTTCAGCGAGTCCTACAAGACCACCGCACTGGCCGACCGTTTCAGGGCCAAGCTGCTGCGAGCCGTCGACAAGGGTGAGCCCTTCGACACGGTGACGGGTCTGCCCGACTCGCTGCGCGGCGGACAGGCGGCGCTGTCGTTCCTGGAGCTGACGCTCAAGTACATCGATGCCCGGTGGGCGGAGGCGTCCGCGAAGCAGCGGGACAGCATGACGGATGCGTTGGCGACGGTCGTTCCTGTACTGGTCAAGCCGGTACGGGGGCGGCCAGCGCCGGAGATCGTGCGGCGTGCACTGCGCTCATACCTGCTGCCCGTGCCGCGGAGGGAGCGGGAGCGGCCGGAGGAGATCGCCTCTGCGGTGCGCTGGATCGAGCGGGCGTCTCTGCCGGTGGCGGAGTTGCAGGAGATAGCTCGGGTTCATGAGCTGATCGACGGTCTTGGGCGGAAGTTGGACGGCAAGCCTGCGGCCACGCAGACGTACCGGCGGCGTCGGGCTGTGGTGTTCAACTCGCTTGAATTTGCTGTGGAGTTGGAGCTGTTGCCCTCGAACCCGCTCAGCCGAGTACGCCGTAAGCGTGGGAAGCGACCGCTGCAAGAGGTCGACCGCCGAGTGGTGGTCAATCCGAAGCAGGCGCGGGAACTGCTGGCGGCGGTGACGTACGTCGGCGGGTACGAGCGGGCCAGTGGGCGACGGCTGCGGGCATTCTTCGGGTGCTTGTACTACGCGGCCATGCGGCCCGGTGAGGCGCTGGGGCTTCGTCGCTCGGACTGCGTGCTTCCGGTGAAGGGCTGGGGCCGTATCGAGCTGGCCGAGACCCGTCCGACGGCTGGTAAGGCGTGGACCGATTCCGGTGAGGCTCACGACCGGGAGCAATGCTCAGGACTTGTGGATCGGTTCCGGGAGGGCGTGCGAAGGGCGTACCTTCCCGAATGATCCTTTGATGGTCACCGAGTAGGCCCGCGTTCGCAGCGCGGGTCGGGAAGGCACGCCCGTGCTCAGCGTAGTGAACGCCGATGGCTCGACCGAGACCGGCTCCCTGATCGACGAGATCGTCCGCGAGGGCGCCCGCCGGATGCTGGCCGCCGCCTTGGAGGCCGAAGTCAACCAGTACATAGCCGAGTTGACGACCGAGACCGACGAGCGGGGGCGTCGGCTCGTGGTCCGCAACGGTCATCACCGGCCCCGGACCGTGGTCACCGCAGCCGGGCCGGTCGAGGTCACCGCGCCTCGGGTGAACGACCGTCGAGTGGACGAGGCCACCGGTGAGCGCAAGCGGTTCTCGTCGAAGATCCTTGCGCCGTGGTGCCGCAAGTCGCCCAAGGTCAGCGAGGTGCTGCCGCTGCTCTACCTGCACGGACTGTCCTCTGGGGACTTCGTGCCGGCGCTGGAGCAGTTCCTCGGCTCGGCCGCCGGACTGTCGTCGGCCACCGTGACCCGGCTGACGAAGCAGTGGGGCGACGACCACGCCGCCTTCCAGGCCCGTGACCTGTCCGACCGGGACTTCGTCTACGTGTGGGCTGACGGGGTGCACCCCAAGGTCCGGCTCGGGCAGGCGCACTCATGCGTCCTGGTCCTGCTCGGGGTGCGCGTCGACGGCACGAAGGAGCTGATCGCGATCGCGGAGGGGCTGCGTGAGTCCACGGAGTCGTGGGCCGACCTGCTGCGCGATTGCCGCCGGCGCGGCATGCGCGACCCGGAGCTGGTGGTCGGTGACGGCGCGATGGGGCTGTGGCGGGCCCTGGCCGAGGTCTTCCCCGCAGCCAGGCATCAGAGGTGCTGGGTTCACAAGGCCCGAAATGTCACGAACGCCCTGCCGAAGTCCGCGCAGCCGGGCGCGACGAAGGCGATGCAGGAGATCTACAACGCCGAGGACCGCACGCACGCCGAGAAGGCAATCGACGCGTTCGCGAAGACCTACGGGCAGAAGTGGCCCAAGGCCGTCGCGAAGATCCTCGACGACCGGGAGGAACTGCTGGCGTTCTACGACTTCCCGGCCGAGCACTGGATCCATCTGCGGACCACAAATCCGATCGAGTCCACGTTCTCCACGGTCAAGCTCCGCACCAAGGTCACTCGCGGCGCTGGCAGCCCAGCCGCGGCCCTCGCCATGGTGTTCAAGCTCGTGGAGTCCGCCCAGGCCCGCTGGCGGGCGATCACCGGCGCACACCTGGTCCCGCTGGTCCGCGCGGGCGCGAGGTTCGAGAATGGCCAGCTCGTGGAGCGAAACGAGGTCGCGGCCTGATGACCGCCCTGGATCCCCTCACCGACGAGGAACTGGACGAACTCGACGAGCTGGCAGGGGCCGCGACTCCGGGCCCGTGGTTCGTCCGCAGCCTCGACGATGCCGACGCCATGAGCCTTGTCGCCGTGAGCACAGTGCCCGACACCGGCCTCGGCGAGCGGTGGCCGGGCTTCGACCACCGCGAAATCGTGGCGGCGACCCTCATCCAACAACCCCGCTACGTCGATGCCGTCGATGAGCGATGGGACGAGAACGCGCACTTCATCGCGGCCACCCGCGGCACCGTCCCCCGCCTCGTCGCCGAAATCAGGCGTCTGCGCCAACAGCTGGAGGCCACCAGTCCTACGAATGGTCAAGAAGCGAACTGATCCACAACTATTGACAATTGCTCCACGACCGGCGGGGCTTGAAGCAGCGAGCGGAAGGTGAAGTGCGCATCGTGCCGATACCGCCGCCGCTCGTACGGCTGCTCCGGGAGCACCTGAAGGAGTTCGGCACGGCGAAGGACGGCCGGCTCTTCGCCAGTGAGCGAGGCAACGTCGTAGCTGCGTCGTCGTACTCGCGAGTGTGGAAGCAGACGCGAGAGTTGGCCTTGCTGCCGGATCAGGTGTCATCGGTGCTTGCCTTCCGGCCATACGACCTGCGGCACGCGGGCGTGTCCCAGTGGCTCAACTCCGGGGTGCCGGCCCCAGAGGTGGCAGCTCGCGCCGGTCATTCGGTCGACGTGCTGCTCAAGATCTACGCGAAGTGCATCGACGGCCAGGAGCAGGAGATGAACGACCGGATCCTGAAGGGGCTGGGAGAGGAGGACGACACCTCGGGAAAGTGAAACGGTCCGTAGGACCGATCGACGCGAAGCCTCGGAGAGATCCGAGGCTTTCGTCATGCTCGGAGGCTGAGCCGCTCGGCTCGATTGGAGCGGTCGGACAAGCGTCGAGCGGTGCGAGGCCTAAATTACGGCTGTGCATCCCCTTCACTTCCAGAGTTCGAAGGAGCAAGGCATCAATGTCTACCGCTACCTTCCCGGCGCGCGAACAGCCGTGACCCGTCACTGGCCGGGCCTGTTCCAGGACTGGCCGCCCGAGCCGACTCCCTTCACCGAGTACGCGGTGAACAACAACAATATGGAAGAGGTGGCCGTCTACACCGGCCTGGTCTGGCGTCTGACCGCGGGGCTGGCTCGATACGCGATCCCTACCTACTACCGAGAAGAGGCCGCACAGACTCTGGGACGCGAGCCGGTACTCGTCGACTGGGAGTACGACATCGAAGCGGAGGATCCGCACGCGGTGCGTGACAACGGCTTCGTCCCAGGGCGCTCAACTGCTGGTAGGCGCAGGCCGGATGCCTGGAAGGACGTCAATCGCGCTGGGCTGTTCGATCTCTCAACACCCCGAGATCTCGTTCGTCTGCTGCATGCTGTCCTGTTGGATGCGTCCTCAGAGATCACTGTCTTTGCAGTTACCCCCGGCCCCGCCCGGCTGAAGGATCTCGTCGCCTCGCTGTCCGGCTCGTCCAGGCCAAGTCTGCCCTCGGTCATCAGGGACGCGGATGTCTTCGTGGACCTGACCATCGGCAGTGACGTCGACTACTACGACGCGATCACGGTTGCCTCCCACGCTGACCTTCAGCCACGGCTTGACGCGTTGGCGAACGACTTCGCACGACGGATCGAGGTCTTCGAAGGCTGCGTAGACAGCCTGACTGACGTAGCTGCCTTCCTCGGGGTCGTCCCCGAGCTGTCAGGGATCGACCTGGACGCTGAGTGAGCGTGTACCGGAGCATCCAGTACCACCGAAACCGAGGTCTTCTACGCAGCTTGAGCTGCGGAAAGAGCACCCAAGATCAACACGCTATTACAACGTGATCACTGTCATCAGGCTGCTTTCGGCGGCATCCGCCTGCACACACGCGAAGACCCCGTCCTCAGCTAAAGCGCTGATGGCGGGGTCTTTAGGCACCTCATTCAAGGTGCCCCCGGCAGGATTCGAACCTGCGCACACGGCTCCGGAGGCCGTTGCTCTATCCCCTGAGCTACGGGGGCGTGTCTGGCGCGTTGCGCTGTGACGGGTAGAACCCTACCAGCTCGTTCGGGGTGATCAGGAACGGGTTTTGGGAGCCGGGGGCGGGCCGGGTCGGTGCTCGATCGGTGCCGTGGAAGTAGGCAAAAGCCGGACGCGGTGGCCGGTCTCGACCTACCCTCGAGTTGTGCCGGGCGTGTCCGGCCGGGTTCTTGTTGTGGACGACAACAAGGTCATCCGGCAGCTGATCAGGGTCAACCTCGAACTGGAGGGTTTCGAGGTCGTGACCGCGGCTGATGGTGCCGAGTGTCTGGATGTCGTTCATCAGGTCTGCCCCGATGTCGTCACCCTCGACGTCGCGATGCCTCGGCTCGACGGCCTGCGCACCGCCGCCAGGCTGCGTGCCGATCCCCGTACCCGCGGCCTGCCCCTCGCCATCATCAGCGCCTGTACGGAGTTCGAGGTCGAGGCGGGGCTGGAGGTCGGCGTCGACGCGTTTCTCGCCAAGCCCTTCGACCCCTCCGAACTCATCAGCCTCGTACAGCAGTTGGCCGAACGCGGACGGGACGACGCCTCCCTCGAAAGTGCCCTCGGGCCTCCCCTCACGCCCACGGCCGTGCCGCCCCTCGGAGCCCTTGACCCCCTCGGCGCCCCCGGCGAAGCCGAGCGAGCCGGCCGGGGTGTCGGCGGCTGAGACCGGCACTCGCCGCCCCCTCCGGTCGTCCCGCCCCTTCTCCCGCCCTCCCTTCCTTCCTTCCTTCCACTTTCCCCCTCTGTCCACATGCCGGACGCACTCCAAACCCAGTCGCATACCCACCCCCCTCCTCCCATACGCTGGTCCCGTGACCCCCGTCGAGCTCTCTCGTACCGTGCTGTGCGCGGTACGTCGTGCTGTCGACGCGGGAGAGCTGACCGTCGCCGTCCCCGCACGCGCCGTCGTCGCGGCGCCCGGACCCGGCGGCTCCGGGGACTACGCCACGAACATCGCGCTGCAGCTGGCCCGGCCCGCCGGCCGCACTCCCCGTTACGTCGCCGAGGTCCTGTGCGAGCGGATCAGCGCCGCGCCCGGCGTCCGTGGCGTCGAGATCACCGGGCCCGGATTCCTCAACATCAGCCTCGACAGCGCCGCCCCCGCAGCCCTCGTACGAGAGATCCTCGACCAGGGTCTGCGGTACGGGCACAGTGACGCCCTTGCCGGACAGCTGCTGTCGGTACGGCTGCCCCTCGCGTACGAGCCCCGAGCCGAAGTCGTCGCCGACGCCCTCACCCGGATCGTCGCCTCCCAAGGCGCTCGCGTGCATCTCTGGCGGGGAACCGACGTCCATGAGGGCGGCGCCGAGATCCTTGATCTCCGTACCCTCCCCCCCGCCCCCAGCGACCCCGCCCCCCTGGGCCCCGACGCCGCCCGCTGGGTCCTTCTTCATCCCGCCCCGCACGACCGGGTCCGGGTCGGCGCCGAGTATCTGGTCCAGCGGGAGAGCAACCCCCTCTTCCGGGTGCGTTACGCCTACGCCCGTACCCGCGCCCTCGGCCGGAACGCCGCCGACCTCGGCTTCGCCGCGTACGCCGGTGATCTGGACGACGTACCGGCCCCCCTTCACCTCGCCCTCGCCGACCACCCCCGTCTGCTCCTCGGCGCCGCCACCCACCGCGCCCCGGACCGGCTCGCCCGGCATCTCGTCACCCTTGCCGATGCCACGCTCGCCTTCCTCCCCACCGTGCTGCCGCTCGGCGACGAGAAACCCTCGGCCGCCCACCGAGCCCGGCTCGCGCTCGCCGAAGCCGCCGGGACGGTGCTGGCCGGCGGCCTGTCCCTGCTCGGTATCGACGCACCCGAATATCTTTGAACCACCTCTGACACCTCTGAGGAAGCACGCAGTCATGAGCCGTTCCGCACACCCCGCCGGGCCCCGTCACGCAGATGTGCTGCCCGAGGGACATCCCTCCGCGCCGCCCGCCGACCTCAACCACCTGGACCCGAAGGTCTGGGCGTCGACCGTCACCCGTACGGCCGACGGTGTCGTCAGCGTCGGCGGGGTCGAGGTCACGAAGCTCGCCGAGGAGTTCGGCACCCCGGCCTACCTCATCGACGAAGCCGACTTCCGTGAGCGCGCCCGTGCGTGGCGTACCGCCTTCGGGGCCGACGCCGACGTCTTCTACGCTGGCAAGGCGTTTCTCTCCCGGGCCGTCGTGCGCTGGCTGCACGACGAAGGGCTCAACCTCGATGTCTGTTCCGGGGGCGAACTCACCACCGCTCTCTCCGCCGGAATGCCCGCCGACCGCATCGCCTTCCACGGCAACAACAAGTCCGTCGACGAGATCGAGACCGCCATTCGTGCCGGTGTCGGGCGGATCGTGCTCGACTCCTTCCAGGAGATCGTCCGCGTCGCGCACATCGCGCAGTCCCTCGGTAAGCGGCAGCGCGTGCAGATCCGTATCACCGTCGGCGTGGAAGCCCACACGCACGAGTTCATCGCCACCGCCCACGAGGACCAGAAGTTCGGTATTCCGCTGGCCGGCGGGCAGGCCGCCGAGGCCGTGCGGCGGGCTCTGCAGCTCGACGGACTCGAGCTGATCGGAATCCACTCGCACATCGGGTCGCAGATCTTCGACATGTCCGGGTTCGAGGTCGCCGCCCATCGCGTCGTCGGGCTGCTCAAGGACATTCGTGACGAGCACGGCGTCGAGCTGCCCGAGATCGACCTCGGGGGTGGGCTCGGTATCGCCTACACCAGCGACGACGACCCGCGCGAGCCGCACGAGATCGCCAAGGCGCTCCACGAGATCGTCACCCGGGAGTGCGAGTCCGCCAAGCTGCGCACCCCGCGTATCTCCGTCGAGCCGGGGCGCGCCATCGTCGGGCCCACCGCCTTCACCCTCTACGAGGTCGGCACCATCAAGCCCCTCGACGGGCTGCGCACCTATGTCTCCGTCGACGGTGGGATGTCGGACAACATCCGGACCGCGTTGTACGACGCCGAATACAGCGTCGCTCTCGTCTCCCGGACCTCCGAGGCCGCGCCCATGCTGGTGCGGGTCGTCGGCAAGCACTGCGAGAGCGGGGACATCGTCGTCAAGGACGCCTTCCTCCCCGCCGATCTGGCACCGGGTGACCTGATCGCGGTGCCGGCGACCGGCGCGTACTGCCGGTCCATGGCCAGCAACTACAACCACGCCCTGCGCCCGCCCGTCGTCGCCGTGCGCGAGGGGGAGGCCCGGGTGATCGTCAGGCGGGAGACCGAGGAGGATCTGCTCCGGCTCGACGTGGGGTGACGGCAGAATCTCAGGAGGAGAACCCCTGGAGCAGAATTCGAGGAAGCGGCGGAAGATCTTCTGTCTTCCGCCGCCCGGAAAACGAAATAGACATCTCACGATCCGGACGATGGACAGAAACTTCAGTCCGGTGAGTGAGACTTATGAACCGTAGACGGTATGAGGAAACGAGGTCGGATGATGCGTACGCGTCCGCTGAAGGTGGCGCTGCTGGGCTGTGGGGTTGTCGGCTCAGAGGTGGCGCGCATCATGACGACGCACGCCGACGATCTCGCCGCCAGGATCGGCGCTTCCGTTGAGCTTGCAGGCGTTGCCGTGCGGCGGCCCTCCAAGGTGCGTGACGGCATCGACCCCGCCCTTGTCACCACCGACGCCACCGCCCTCGTCAAACGCGGTGACATCGACGTGGTCGTCGAGGTCATCGGCGGTATCGAACCCGCGCGCTCCCTCATCACCGCCGCCTTCGAGCACGGCGCGTCCGTCGTCTCCGCCAACAAGGCCCTCCTCGCCCAGGACGGCGCCGCCCTACACGCCGCCGCCGAGGAGCACGACGCGGACCTGTACTACGAGGCCGCCGTCGCCGGTGCCATCCCCCTCATCCGGCCGCTGCGCGAGTCCCTCGCGGGCGACAAGGTGAACCGGGTCCTCGGGATCGTCAACGGCACCACCAACTTCATCCTCGACAAGATGGACTCGACCGGGGCCGGCTACCAGGAGGCCCTCGACGAGGCCACCGCCCTGGGCTACGCGGAAGCCGACCCCACCGCCGACGTCGAGGGGTTCGACGCCGCCGCCAAGGCCGCCATCCTCGCCGGAATCGCCTTCCACACGCGCGTGCGCCTCGACGACGTCTACCGCGAGGGCATGACCGAGGTCACCGCCTCCGACTTCGCCTCCGCCAGGAACATGGGCTGCACCATCAAACTGCTCGCCATCTGCGAGCGGGCCGGCGACGGCCAGTCCGTCACCGCGCGTGTGCATCCGGCCATGATCCCGCTGACGCACCCGCTCGCCTCCGTGCGAGGCGCCTACAACGCCGTGTTCGTCGAGTCCGACGCCTCCGGCCAGCTGATGTTCTACGGGCCCGGAGCCGGCGGTGCGCCGACGGCCTCCGCCGTGCTCGGTGACCTCGTCGCCGTGTGCCGCAACCGGCTCAGCGGGACCACCGGACCGGGCGAGTCGGCGTATGCGGCGCTGCCCGTTTCGGGCATGGGCGATGTGGTCACTCGCTATCACATCAGCCTTGACGTCGCCGACAAACCGGGTGTTCTCGCCCAGGTGGCCACCGTGTTCGCCGAGCACGGGGTTTCCATCGATACGGTTCGGCAGACGGGCAAGGACGGCGAGGCCTCCCTTGTCGTCGTCACCCATCGTGCGTCCGACGCCGCCCTGGGCGGAACCGTCGAGGCGTTGCGCAGGCTCGACACCGTGCGGGGTGTCGCAAGCATCATGCGGGTTGAAGGAGAGTAACCAGCAATGACCCACCAGTGGCGCGGAATCATCGAGGAGTACCGGGACCGGCTGCCCGTCTCCGCCAGCACGCAGGTCGTGACGCTCCGGGAGGGCGGTACGCCCCTCGTCCCCGCGCAGGTGCTCTCCGAGCGCACGGGCTGCGAGGTCCACCTCAAGGTGGAGGGCGCCAACCCGACCGGGTCCTTCAAGGACCGCGGAATGACCATGGCCATCACCCGGGCCAAGGAGGAGGGCGCGAAGGCGGTCATCTGTGCCTCCACGGGCAACACGTCTGCCTCCGCCGCCGCCTACGCCGTGCGCGCCGGCATGGTCTCGGCCGTACTCGTGCCGCAGGGCAAGATCGCCCTTGGCAAGATGGGGCAGGCGCTGGTCCACGGCGCCAAGATCCTCCAGGTCGACGGCAACTTCGACGACTGCCTCACCCTCGCCCGCTCGCTGAGCGACAACTACCCCGTGGCGCTGGTGAATTCGGTCAACCCCGTGCGTATCGAGGGGCAGAAGACGGCCGCCTTCGAGATCGTCGACATGCTCGGCGACGCGCCCGACATCCACGTCCTGCCGGTCGGCAACGCGGGCAACATCACCGCGTACTGGAAGGGCTACACCGAGTACGCCGCCGACGGCATCGCCCGGCGCACCCCGCGCATGTGGGGGTTCCAGGCGGCCGGCAGTGCCCCCATTGTGCGCGGCGAGATCGTCAAGGACCCCGCGACGCTCGCCACCGCCATCCGCATCGGCAACCCGGCCTCCTGGAAGCAGGCGCTGGCCGCGCGCGACGAGTCGGGCGGCCTCATCGACGAGGTGACGGACCGTGAGATCCTGCGCGCCTACCGGCTGTTGGCCGCGCAGGAGGGCGTTTTCGTCGAGCCGGCGTCCGCCGCGTCCGTCGCCGGTCTGCTGAAACTGGCCGAGCAGGGCAAGGTCGACCCGGGCCAGACCATCGTCTGCACGGTCACCGGCAACGGCCTGAAGGACCCGGGCTGGGCCACCGAGGGCGCACCGAAGCCGGTCGTCGTCCCCGTGGACGCCGCGACCGCCGCCGAGCGACTCGGACTCGCGTAGACCGCGTACTGAAACGCCGGAAGTGGGGTACTCCCCACGGCGGGTGCACAGGGGGCTTACGACACGCATCGTGCGCCTCCTGTGCGCCCTATGTCGCCACAGAACCTTCCTTCGATAAGCTGGGGTGAACCCGCCCGCCGCATATGCCCCCGCGTATGGCGCAGCGCCGCGTTGCCTCAGCGGCCCGAGGGTCTCCCCGTAGGTCTTCAGCCGTTCTTCCAGCAGTCGTTCCACAGTGCCGTAACCCATTGCCGTAACCCAGTGTCGTATCGAACGTCTTCGACGAAATCGCAGCTCAAGGAGAGTCATCGAGCGATGGCCGGTCCAGCGTTCCGTGCCGCCGCCGTCCGGGTGCGCGTCCCCGCCACCAGCGCCAATCTCGGTCCGGGCTTCGACGCCCTCGGCCTGTCGCTGGCGTTGTACGACGACGTGGTCGTCCGGGTGGCCGACTCCGGGCTGCACATCGACATCGCGGGTGAGGGCAGCGAGACCCTCCCGCGCGACGAGAACCACCTGCTCGTACGGTCCCTGCGCACCGCCTTCGACCTGCTGGGCGGACAGCCCCGCGGCCTGGAGATCGTGTGCGCCAACCGGATCCCGCACGGACGGGGACTCGGATCCTCCTCGGCCGCCATCTGCGCCGGCATCGTCGCCGCGCGGGCCGTCACCATAGGCGGCGACAGCCGGCTCGACGACGAGGCACTGCTCGAGCTCGCCACCGAGATCGAGGGACACCCCGACAACGTGGCCGCCTGTCTCCTCGGCGGGTTCACGCTCTCCTGGGTGGAGGCCGGAGCCGCCCGGGCGATCAGGATGGAGCCCGCCGGCTCCGTCGTTCCGGTCGTGTTCGTCCCCGGGAAGGCGGTGCTCACGGAGACCGCGCGCGGCCTCCTGCCGCGCACCGTCCCGCATGTCGACGCCGCGACCAACGCGGGGCGCGCCGCCCTGCTCGTCGAGGCTCTGACCAGGCGTCCCGAGCTTCTGCTGCCGGCCACCGAGGACCGCCTCCACCAGGACTACCGCGCCCCCGCCATGCCGGAGAGCACGGCGCTGGTGGAGCGGCTGCGGGCCGACGGCATCCCCGCGGTGATCTCCGGCGCCGGACCCACGGTCCTGGCCCTGGCCGACGAGGCGACCGCCGACAAGGTCTCCCAACTGGCGGGCGACGGCTGGGCCGCCAACCGGCTCGGCCTCGACGCCCGGGGCGCGAGCGTTCTGCCGCTCGCGGCCCCCGGAGAAAGCTAGGGCGACGACATCAACGGGGCGCGCACCAGGGAACTCGCGGCATTAGACGCCGCGGCCGTCGAGGCCGCGACATTCAACGCCGTGACCTCCAACGCTGTGACATGCAGCTCTGTGACTTTCAACTACATACGGTTGCCGGATTTGGAGAGGGGGAATGTTTGTTGGATCCGGTAGTGTTAACCTCAAGTCTGCACCCGACCCCACCATGGCGAGGTGCTTTGTGTCCCCGTCCGGGACAGACATTCTTCCGGGAGCCCCCCAAGCCACTCTGTGTTTCATGCGGCGTTCGATTCGTCGTGTGCAGGCGCTGAGCGGCATTCAGGGCACGCTTCGGAACCGGTGTGACCAAGCCGCCTGACACCGCCAGCCAGTGTCACGGTTTTGGGAAGCGCCATCACCAGAAACCTCTTCCGCCGCTTCGGCGGACCACCGCCCCGGCACGGTCCACTCATGAAGGACCGAAGCCGGACAGCAAAACCGGTCGCCGTGCCAGACAGGCCGACGTCCGCTCCAGGGAAGGACCCTTCGTGAGCGACACCACCGATCTGATGGGCGCACGTGTCGAGGAGACCGCTGCGGCGCCCTCCACGGACGCCTCCGCGCCTGCCACGGGTGCCGGCTCCCGGCGGCGCCGCGGTACCGGCCTCGACGGCATGGTGCTGGCCGAACTGCAGCAGGTCGCATCCGGCCTCGGGATCAAGGGCACCGCGCGGATGCGCAAGAGCCAGCTGATCGAGGTCATCAAGGAGGCGCAGGCCGGGGGCGGGACCCCCAAGGCCGCAGCCGCCCCCGCCGGGGACGCCGCCGAGACCAAGCCCCGGCGTCGCGCCACCTCCAAGGCCCGCACGGGTGAGGACGCCGCGCCCGCCGCCGAGAAGAAGGCGGCCGTACAGGTCGTCGAGGCGCCCGCCGAGAAGGCCGTGGCCCAGCAGCAGATCGAGATCCCCGGCCAGCCCGCGGGGGGCCCCTCCCGCGACGGGGGCGAGGACGCCCCGGCCGAGCGCCGCCGGCGCCGTGCCACCGCCGAGGCAGGCAGCCCCGAGACGGTTGTCGCCGAGGCGCAGAGCGAGTCGAAGGCCGAGACTCCGGCCGCGCAGGCCGACACCGGGGACGGCGACGGCCGCCAGGGCCGCCGTGACCGCCGGGACCGTAGCGACCGCGGTGACCGCGGCCGGGACCGCGACCGCCGTGGCGCCAAGGGCGACGAGCAGCAGGCCGGTACCCAGCAGCGCGCCGCCCAGCAGGGCCAGCAGCAGGCCGGCGGCCGTCAGGACCGCCAGGAGCGGCAGGACCGCCAGCAGCGCGACCAGCGTGACAGCGGGCCCCGCGACAACGGCCCGCGGGACAACGGGCCGCAGGATGACGACGACTTCGATGGAGGACGCCGTGGCCGTCGCGGGCGCTACCGCGACCGCCGTGGCCGTCGTGGGCGCGAGGAGTTCGGCCCGAACGAGCCGCAGGTCGCCGACGACGACGTCCTGATCCCCGTCGCGGGCATCCTGGACATCCTCGACAACTACGCCTTCATCCGTACGTCGGGCTACCTGCCGGGTCCCAACGACGTGTACGTCTCCCTCGCCCAGGTCCGCAAGAACGGCCTGCGCAAGGGCGACCACGTCACCGGTGCCGTGCGTCAGCCCAAGGACGGCGAGCGCCGCGAGAAGTTCAACGCGCTGGTCCGTCTCGACTCGGCCAACGGTATGGCGGCCGAATCCGGGCGCGGGCGGCCGGAGTTCAACAAGCTGACTCCGCTCTACCCCCAGGACCGCCTTCGTCTGGAGACCGACCCGGGCATCCTCACCACCCGCATCATCGACCTCGTCGCGCCGATCGGTAAGGGCCAGCGCGGTCTGATCGTGGCCCCGCCGAAGACCGGCAAGACCATGATCATGCAGGCGATCGCCAACGCGATCACCACCAACAACCCCGAGTGCCACCTGATGGTCGTCCTGGTCGACGAGCGTCCGGAAGAGGTCACCGACATGCAGCGGTCGGTGAAGGGCGAGGTCATCTCCTCGACCTTCGACCGTCCGGCCGAGGACCACACCACGGTCGCCGAGCTGGCCATCGAGCGCGCCAAGCGCCTGGTGGAACTGGGCCACGACGTCGTCGTACTGCTCGACTCGATCACGCGTCTGGGCCGTGCGTACAACCTCGCCGCCCCGGCCTCCGGCCGCATCCTGTCCGGTGGTGTCGACTCGACCGCCCTGTACCCGCCGAAGCGCTTCTTCGGTGCGGCCCGCAACATCGAGGACGGCGGCTCGCTGACCATCCTCGCCACCGCGCTGGTGGACACCGGGTCCCGCATGGACGAGGTCATCTTCGAGGAGTTCAAGGGCACCGGCAACGCCGAGCTCAAGCTCGACCGGAAGCTCGCCGACAAGCGCATCTTCCCGGCGGTGGACGTCGACGCGTCCGGTACCCGTAAGGAAGAGATCCTGCTCGGCAGCGATGAGCTCGCCGTCACCTGGAAGCTGCGCCGGGTGCTGCACGCGCTCGACCAGCAGCAGGCGATCGAGCTGCTCCTCGACAAAATGAAGCAGACGAAGTCGAATGCCGAGTTCCTGCTCCAGATCCAGAAGACGACGCCGGGCAATGGCAACGGCAACGACTGACGGTCGATAGGCAGTTCAACCGGTTCAAGCGGTTCGAACAGTTCCAGCGGTTCATAAAGGGCCACCCCCTGTTCAGGGGGTGGCCCTTTATGGTGTATGAGACAGGTGTACGATCGCGCTCTTCGGGCCGATTCTCGTGGTGTGCCCGAACTAACGATCCCTAGGGGGGACTTGAGTGGGTATATCCCTGTCCGGTGAGGGCCGCCACAGACGACGTGTGCGGATCGCCGTTCCCGTGGTCGCCGTCAGCCTCGCCGCCGCCGTCACCGGCGCGCTGATGATGTCGTCCGCGAACGCCGCCACGGCCCTGCCGCGGCCCACCGCGGACCTCAGTCGCAGCACGCCCAGCAGCACCGAGCTGGAGAAGCGCGTCGCGGACGCGGCCACCAGCGACGACACCCTGGCTTCCAAGAAGACGGCGTTCACCGCCGGCACCGTCGCCGGCACCAAGGACGCGAAGATCATCGGTGGTTCGACGACCACCATCTCGTCGGCGCCGTACATGGCCCAGCTCTGGTACTCCGACGACAAGGGCACGTCCGCGACCGGCGACGACGTCGACTTCTTCTGCGGCGGCGCCGTCATCGCGCCGACGAAGATCCTCACCGCCGCGCACTGCGTCAAGGGCTTCAACTGGAAGGCCAACGGCGCCGTCGTCACCGGTACCACGACGCTGCCGGACGCCGACGGGAACACCGACGGCACGGTCTCGGGCGTCTGGCGCCAGTGGAACAACCCGTCGTACAGCTCGGTGACGTTCGACAACGACATCGCCGTCCTGACGCTCGCGTATCCCGTGACGGCCGCGCCGATCCGGATGACGACCGCCGGTGACACCGTCTCGTACAAGGCGCTCACCAACGCCAAGGTCTACGGCTGGGGGCGCACCAGCTCCACCACCCAGGACATCTCCGAGACCCTGAAGACGGCCACGCTGCCGATCCAGTCCGACGCAACCTGCACGGGCGCGTACGGCAGTGACTTCGTCAAGGGGCACATGGTCTGCGCGGGCCAGCCCGCCACCGGCAGCGACACCGGTACCACCACGACCTGCAACGGCGACTCCGGCGGGCCCCTCGTGGTCGCGGGCAAGGTCGTCGGCGTCGTCTCGTGGGGTGTGACTGACTGCGTGGAGAAGGGCGCGTACAGCGTCTTCTCGAAGGTCACCTCGTACGTCGGTGCCGCGTACCCGCGGGTCGAGGACGCGAACCTCAGCGGTGACCAGATGGCCGACCTGTGGCTGCGCCGCGCTTCCACGAAGGTCGCCTACGAGAAGGACTCCAAGGGCACCAGCTTCGGTGCGAGCGTGCCCTGGGGCAACTGGGACGGCGTCAACGTCGTCCTGCAGACCGACCTGAACCGGGACGACTACCAGGACCTGGTGATCCGCGACAGCGCCTCCGGCGCGGTCTACTGGATGCACTACGTGCCCACGCCCGACGGCAGCGGCGGCGCCTGGGACACGAAGCAGATCTTCGCCAACTGGAAGAGCCGCACCCGGATCATCACCCCCGGCGACGTCACCGGCGACTACAAGCCCGACGTCCTCTCGGTCGACTCCGCGGGCGTCCTGTGGATCTACCCGGGCAACGGCAACGGCACCTTCGGGGCGCCGTCGAAGATCTCCAGCGGCTGGAACCAGTACAGCTCGATCGTCGGCCACGGCGACTTCACCGGCGACGGCAAGGCCGACCTGCTGGCCCGCACCAAGACCGGCGGCGTCGGCTACCTCCTCAAGGGCAACGGCAAGGACGGCTCCCAGGCCTTCGTGCCCCGGGTCAAGGTGCGCACCTGGGGCGGCTTCAACACCCTGGTCACCCCCGGTGACGTGACCGGCGACGGAAAGGCCGACTTCCTGGCCCGTACGCCCGCCGGGACGATGTACCTCTACCCGGGCACCGGCAAGGGTACGAGCGAGATCTTCGGCACACCGAAGTCCGTCGGAACCGACTACAAGCAGTGGGACATCATCAGCTGAAACCGCAGGTGAAAGGGGTGTTCTGAGCGATTCGCGAGGAAGATCCCGCCCGCCCGGTCACGCACTGTGCCCTTCGCGCCACGCGAAGGGCACAGCGCGTTGTGCAACCCTTTTTCCGTAATGACCGTCTGACCGACCGAGTTACGACGGAAATGGGACTGGCCCTGAAAGCAGGGGGTAACCGACCGGACGAGACCGAGGGAAGCGCATGTCCGCCGAGAGCAATCCGCTTGATCCACTGAAACCGGTGAAGCCGGTCAAGAGGGGCAGCCGCCGCAGGCCCCGCGGCAAGCACTCCCGCGCGCTACTGATCACCGTCTGGGTCGCCGCGGCCATCGTCGTGCTCGGCGGCACCGGCCTCGGCTACGTGTACTTCAAGCTCAACGGCAACATCAAGAGCGTCGACATCAACCAGGCCCTCGGCACCGACCGCCCCAACGATGTCGACAACGGCTCCGAGGACATCCTGGTCCTGGGCTCCGACACCCGCTCCGGCGCCAACAAGAAGCTCGGCGGCGGTACGGACGACGGCAGCGCCCGCTCGGACACCGCGATGATGGTCCACGTCTACGAGGGTCACAAGAAGGCCAGTGTGGTCTCCATACCCCGGGACACCCTCGTCGACCGCCCCGAGTGCACGGACGCCAAGGGCGTCACGCACGACGCGGTCTCCGGCGTGATGTTCAACTCCGCGTACTCCACGGGGGGCGCCGCCTGCGCGGTGAAGACCGTCGAGTCGCTCTCCGGGATCCGTATGGACCACTACATCGAGGTCGACTTCACCGGCTTCCAGAAGCTCGTCGACGAGCTCGGCGGGGTCGAGGTGACCACGACGAAGGCCATCAAGGACTCCGACAGCCACCTGAACCTGAAGGCCGGCACGCACAGGCTCAACGGCCGACAGGCGCTCGGCCTGGTCCGTACCCGCCACGGCGTCGGCGACGGCTCGGACCTGGGCCGCATCCAGCTCCAGCAGGCGTTCATCAAGGCCCTGGTCGACCAGATCAAGGACGTCGGCGTCCTGACGAACCCCAAGAAGCTCTTCGACCTCGCGGACACCGCCACCAAGGCCGTCACGGCCGACTCCGACCTGGGCTCCGTACGCACCCTGACCTCGTTCGCGGCGGGCCTCAAGAGCATCAGCTCCGCCCATATGACCATGATCACCATGCCGGTCGAGTACGACCCGGCCGACCCCAACAGGGTCATCGTGGACGACACCAAGGCCCAGCTGGTCTGGAAGGCCCTCAAGGCGGACCGCCCCATCCCGGCAGCGGCCACCAAGGGCACGGCAAAGGGCGACGCGGCGGGAGTCGTGACCGGCTCTTCCTGAAAAGAGGCGGCGTAGCCGCCCTTTTCAGGGGCGCGGGGAACTGCGCGACAAGCCACAACGCACCCGCAGACGCCCGCGAACGACCCACCACCACCCCCTTCCGTGCCCTTGGGGAATATCCAACCCCCGCCCCCGGTTTTGGGGGATGCGCCCAGTCCTGGCAGACTGGTACGTCGGCCCCGGTTCACGCACCCGCATCCCGCGGAGGCGACCCGGAGCCCTCCCGAAACTAGGAGAACCCCTTGAAGCGCGAAGTCCACCCCGAGTACGTCGAGACGCAGGTCAGCTGCACCTGTGGCGCGTCGTTCACCACCCGCAGCACGATCACGAGCGGCAACATCCGCGCCGAGGTCTGCTCCGAGTGCCACCCGTTCTACACGGGCAAGCAGAAGATCCTCGACACCGGTGGCCGTGTGGCCCGCTTCGAGGCCCGCTTCGGCAAGGCCGCTGCCGGCTCCAAGAAGTAGCGAGGCACCAGCGCCGGTCCACGTTCGCCCTCCGGGGCGTACCTGGACCGGCGTTTTTGGTCGCCCGACTTCCCCCACGTACGACACGTACAGACGCTTTCAGGAGCCCCCATGTTCGAGGCCGTCGAGGAGCTGCTCACCGAGCACGCCGACCTGGAGAAGAAGCTCGCCGACCCGTCGGTCCACGCCGACCAGGCCAACGCGCGCAAGCTCAACAAGCGCTACGCCGAGCTGACCCCGATCGTCGGGACGTACCGCTCCTGGAAGCAGACCGGGGACGACATCGGGACGGCGAAGGAGTTCGCCCTCGACGACCCCGACTTCGCCGCCGAGGTCAAGGAACTGGAGAAGCAGCGCGAGGAGCTCACCGAGAAGCTGCGCCTGCTGCTCGTTCCGCGTGACCCCAACGACGACAAGGACGTCATCCTGGAGGTCAAGGCCGGCGCCGGCGGCGACGAGTCCGCCCTGTTCGCCGGGGACCTCCTGCGCATGTACCTCCGCTACGCCGAGCGCGTCGGCTGGAAGACCGAGATCATCGACGCCACCGAGTCCGAGCTGGGCGGCTACAAGGACGTCCAGGTCGCTGTGAAGACCAAGGGCGGCAACGGCGCCACCGAGCCCGGCCAGGGCGTCTGGGCCCGTCTGAAGTACGAGGGCGGGGTGCACCGCGTGCAGCGCGTGCCCGCGACCGAGTCCCAGGGCCGTATCCACACCTCCGCGGCCGGTGTCCTGGTCACCCCCGAGGCCGAGGAGGTCGACGTGGAGATCAACCCGAACGACCTCCGTATCGACGTGTACCGCTCCTCGGGGCCCGGCGGCCAGTCCGTCAACACGACCGACTCGGCGGTGCGCATCACGCACGTCCCCACCGGAGTCGTCGCCTCCTGCCAGAACGAGAAGAGCCAGCTGCAGAACAAGGAGCAGGCGATGCGTATCCTGCGCTCCAGGCTCCTCGCGGCAGCCGTGGAGGAAGCGGAGAAGGAGGCCGCCGACGCCCGCCGCAGCCAGGTCCGCACCGTCGACCGCTCCGAGAAGATCCGTACGTACAACTTCCCGGAGAATCGCCTCTCGGACCACCGCGTCGGCTTCAAGGCCTACAACCTCGACCAGGTGCTGGACGGCGACCTCGACGCCGTCATCCAGGCCTGTGTCGACGCGGACTCCGCAGCGAAGCTCGCGGCGGCGTAACCCCCGTACGAGCCCAGTCGAGCCCCGTACGAGTGACGAGTACCGGAGGACCAGCGTGCAGCAGAACATTGGGGGACGGCCCCCGAGCCCCCGCAGCTTGCTGCTCGCGGAGGTGGCCCAGGCCACCCAGCGGCTCGCCGACGCCGGCGTGCCCTCGCCGCGCAACGACGCGGAGGAACTCGCCGCGTTCGTGCACGGCGTGAAGCGGGGCACCCTGCACACCGTCAAGGACATCGACTTCGACGCCCGCTACTGGGAGGTCATCGCCCGCCGTGAGGCCCGCGAGCCGCTCCAGCACATCACCGGGCGGGCCTTCTTCCGCTACCTGGAACTCCAGGTCGGGCCGGGCGTGTTCGTCCCCCGTCCCGAGACCGAGTCGGTCGTCGGCTGGGCCATAGACGCCGTCCGCGCGATGGACGTCGTCGAGCCGCTGATCGTCGACCTGTGCACCGGCTCCGGCGCCATCGCGCTGGCTCTCGCCCAGGAGGTCCCGCGCTCGCGCGTGCACGCCGTGGAGCTGTCCGAGGACGCCCTGGCGTGGACCCGCAAGAACATGGAGGGGTCCAGGGTCGACCTGCGGCAGGGCAACGCCCTGGACGCCTTCCAGGACCTCGACGGCCAGGTCGACCTGGTCATCTCCAACCCGCCGTACATCCCGCTCACGGAGTGGGAGTACGTCGCCCCCGAGGCCCGGGACCACGATCCTGAACTCGCCCTGTTCTCGGGCGAGGACGGTCTCGATCTCATCCGGGGCCTGGAACGCACCGCCCACCGTCTGCTGCGCCCCGGCGGCGTCGTCGTCGTCGAGCACGCGGACACCCAGGGCGGCCAGGTGCCGTGGATCTTCACCGAGGAACGCGGCTGGGCCGACGCGGCCGACCACCCGGACCTCAACAACCGCCCGCGCTTCGCGACCGCCCGCAGGGCCACGCCGTGAGCATCACCCAGACTTTCTCCCCCCAGCAGTACGTGTACGAGGAGGCCCGCTAAATGGCTCGGCGATACGACACCAACGACGCGACCGACCGCACGACCGGTCTGCGCGAGGCCGCGTCCGCTGTCCGCCGCGGCGAGCTGGTGGTCCTCCCGACCGACACGGTCTACGGCATCGGTGCCGACGCGTTCTCCGCCGAGGCCGTCAACGACCTGCTGGAGGCCAAGGGCCGCGGCCGTGGCATGCCCACGCCCGTCCTGATCGGTTCCCCGAACACCCTGCACGGCCTCGTCACGGACTTCTCCGAGATGGCCTGGGAACTCGTCGACGCCTTCTGGCCGGGCGCCCTCACCCTCGTCGCCAAGCACCAGCCGTCCCTCCAGTGGGACCTGGGCGACACCCGCGGCACGGTCGCCGTACGCATGCCGCTGCACCCGGTGGCCATCGAGCTGCTGACGGAGGTCGGCCCCATGGCGGTCTCCTCCGCCAACCTGACCGGCCACCCGTCCCCCGAGGACTGTGACGCCGCCCAGGAGATGCTCGGCGACTCCGTCTCCGTCTACCTCGACGGCGGTCCCACGCCCGGAATCGTCCCCTCGTCGATCGTCGACGTCACGGGAAAGGTGCCGGTCCTGCTCCGTGCGGGCGCGCTGTCGGCCGAGGAGCTGCGCAAGGTGGTCCCCGACCTCGAGGTGGCGAATTGACAGCCCCTGACGCGGGGCGTGGCATAGGCACGCGTCAGGGGGTCACGGGGGCTCAGCAGTGGAACGGGGCCTCGCGGGACGCCTTCCGCATCCTCCATGTCAGCACCGGCAACGTATGCCGCTCACCGATCACCGAGCGGCTGACCCGTCATGCCCTGGCGGACCGGCTCGGCGACCCGCTGTGGGGCGGCCTGATCGTGGAGAGCGCCGGTACGTGGGGCCACGAGGGCGCGCCCATGGAGGCCAACGCGGAGGCGGTCCTCGCGGAGTTCGGCGCGGACCCCTCCGGGTTCACCGGGCGCGAGCTGCTCGACGAGCACGTGATCCGGGCCGACCTGGTGCTGACGGCCACGCGGGACCACCGCGCGCAGGTCATCTCGATGGGGCACTCGGCGGGCCTGCGCACCTTCACGCTGAAGGAGTTCACCCGGCTGGTGAAGGCGATAGACCCGGCGACGCTGCCCCCGCTGGACGACGGCATGATCGAGCGGGCCCGTGCGCTGGTCCGCGCGGCGGCGGCTCTACGCGGGTGGCTTCTCGCGCCCACGGCGGAGGCGGACGAGGTGTACGACCCGTACGGGGCGCCCCTGACGTTCTTCCGGTCGATCGGGGACGAGATACAGCAGGCGTTGGATCCGGTGGTGACGGCGTTGACCGGGGTACGTGCGAAGGCGTGAGCGGCCGTGGTCCTGCCTCTTGGGGTCGTCGTGCGGCTGCGGGTCCGTCGTGGCTGGTCGCGCAGTTCCCCGCGTCCCTTCAGGGCGCTGGCGCGCCCCCCTCGTGGCCCGTCGCGCAGTTCCCCGCGCCCCTTCAGGGCGCTGCGGCCTACATTGGACGTACGTCACTGTCGACGTCCGGAGTTCACCATGTCGGTCACGCGTGCCCCTGAAGGCGATCTCGCCGTTGATGTGCTGCGCCGGCAGGACCCGGAGCTCGCCGAGGTGCTGCTCGGGGAGGCCGAGCGGCAGGCGACGACGCTGCAGCTGACCGCCGCCGAGAACTTCACGTCGCCCGCCGTACTGGCCGCGCTCGGCTCGTCGCTCGCCAACAAGTACGCCGAGGGGTATCCGGGCGCCCGGCACCACGGTGGCTGCGAGATCGTCGACGTCGCCGAGCGCGTCGCCGTGCGGCGGGCCATGGCCCTGTTCGGCGCCGAACACGCCAACGTCCAGTCCCACTCCGGGTCTTCGGCTGTTCTGGCCGCCTACGCCGCCCTGCTGCGCCCCGGCGACACCGTCCTCGCCCTAGGCCTGCCCCACGGCGGCCACCTCACGCACGGGTCGCCCGCCAACTTCTCCGGGCGCTGGTTCGACTTCGTCCCCTACGGGGTGGACGCGGAGAGCGGCCTCATCGACTACGAGCAGGTGCGCGCCCTCGCCCGTACGCATCGCCCCAAGGCCATCGTCTGCGGGTCCATCTCCTACCCCCGGCACATCGACTACGCCGCCTTCCGCGAGATCGCCGACGAGACGGGCGCCTACCTCATCGCGGACGCCGCCCATCCCATCGGGCTCGTCGCCGGGGGAGCGGCGCCCAGTCCGGTGCCGTACGCCGATGTCGTCTGCGCCACCACCCACAAGGTGCTGCGCGGGCCGCGCGGCGGGATGCTGCTGTGCGGCGCGGAGCTGGCAGAACGGGTCGACCGGGCGGTTTTCCCGTTCACCCAGGGGGGCGCCCAGATGCACACGATCGCCGCCAAGGCGGTCGCCTTCGGCGAGGCGGCGACCCCGGCCTTCACGGCGTACGCCCATCAGGTGGTCGCCAACGCGCGGGTGCTGGCGGCGGGGCTGGCCGCCGAGGGGCTGGTCGTCACCACGGGCGGCACCGACACGCATCTCATCACGGTCGATCCGGCACCCCTGGGCGTGGACGGACATGCCGCGCGGGGGCTGCTTTCCGCCGCCGGAGTGGTGCTGGACTGCTGTGCGCTGCCCCATGGAGAGGCACGCGGGCTGCGGCTCGGGACGGCGGCGCTGACCACACAGGGGATGGGGGAGGCCGAGATGGCACGGATCGCCGTACTGTTCGCGGGCGTGCTCCGTGGGGCTGCCGGGAGCGGTGGGGCGCGTGAAGAAGTGCGGGAGCTGACCGGTAGATTTCCGCCGTATCCCGGCCGGTGAGGGGTAGTCGTCAACTCGTGCACAGCCGCACGTGCAACCATCGTCGCTACCCGGAAGTCCCCATCCTTATGCGTCCCTCGCTAGGGTGTGGGGCCTGGATGACCAGCGAGACCTGTGGGGAAGCCCGTGCGTGAATACCTGCTGACGCTCTGCATCACGGCCGCGGTGACGTATCTGCTGACAGGGCCGGTACGGAAGTTCGCGATCGTGGCCGGAGCGATGCCGGAGATCAGGGCCCGTGACGTGCACCGGGAACCCACTCCGCGGCTCGGCGGGATCGCGATGTTCTTCGGGCTGTGCGCCGGACTGCTGGTCGCCGACCACCTCACCAACCTGCACGAGGTGTTCAGCAAGTCGAACGAGCCGAGGGCGCTGCTCTCCGGCGCCGCCCTGATCTGGCTGATCGGTGTTCTGGACGACAAGTTCGAGATCGACGCCCTGATCAAGCTCGGCGGGCAGATGATCGCCGCCGGCGTCATGGTCATGCAGGGTCTGACGATCCTTTGGCTGCCGATCCCGTCCGTGGGCAACGTCGCGCTGACCCAGTGGCAGGGCACCCTGCTGACGGTCGCGCTGGTCGTGATCACCATCAACGCGGTGAACTTCGTCGACGGCCTGGACGGCCTCGCGGCCGGCATGGTGTGCATCGCGTCGGCGGCGTTCTTCCTCTACGCCTACCGGATCTGGGTCTCGTACGGCATCGAGGCCGCCGCCCCGGCCACCCTGTTCGCCGTGATCCTGATGGGCATGTGCCTCGGTTTCCTGCCGCACAACATGCACCCCGCGCGGATCTTCATGGGTGACTCCGGGTCGATGCTCATCGGGCTGGTGCTGGCCGCCGGCGCGATCTCCATCACCGGGCAGATGGACCCGGACGCGATGAACCTGTTCTCCGGGTCCGAGCGCAACACCGTGCACCAGATGGTGCCGGTCTACATCCCGCTGCTGATGCCGCTCACCATCATCGCCATCCCGGCCGCCGACCTGGTGCTGGCCATCGTGCGGCGCACCTGGCGCGGACAGTCGCCGTTCGCGGCCGACCGGGGGCATCTGCACCACCGGCTCCTGGAGGTCGGGCACTCGCACAGCAGGGCCGTCCTGATCATGTACTTCTGGTCGGCGCTCATCGGCTTCGGCGCCCTGTCCTACTCGGTCAACAACGCGTCGATGTGGATCGTCCTCAGCGTGGTGGTCCTCAGCGCCATCGGACTCGTCCTCCTGCTGCTGCCGCGCTTCACGCCGCGCACCCCGCGCTGGGCCGAGCGGTTCGTGCCGCCGCGCTACCGGCGCGGCCGGACGGCGGAGGCCGAGGCGACTGCGCCCGGCGCCTCGGTGCCCGCCCTGGCCGCCGAGGTCGGGGAGTCGGCCTCGGAACCGGAACACCGTGCCCCGGTGCGGGCCGGAGTCTCGGGAGTCAACGGCGCGACCGCGATCAGCCCCCGTGCACGGCGTCTGGAGCAGCGCAAGGCGGGATCGTCGCGCTGACCGCAAGGTAAGAATCTGACTAACGCTTTGCTTGAAACAGAGAGAGCAGAGAGGCAGTAAGGGGTGGGTAAAGCCCCCAATACCAGACAAGTCGGCGCCGATTCCGCGCAGACGTGCAGGTTCACTCTCATGTGTGACACCGAGCACACCTTCGAGGTAAAGACCTCATCAAATAGTTTGTGATACGGTTCACGAGAACCCCGGACAGAGCCGAAGGACCGCAATACGACGGTCGGTTGGCGTGAGTTTCACCGCTCGAACCGGGGACTACGCTCGTCCATGACGACACCCCAACGCCCCCTGCGAAAGCGGAGTTGCCGCCATGCCGTCCAATGACGTCCGGACCCTGCTTCAGGCCGCTGTGCCCACAGCCGGCGTCGGCGCTCTCGCCGCCGCCGTCAGTGCTGTGGTCGCTGGTGCCGAAGGGGCGATCGGGGCGATCGTCGCGACGCTGGTCGTGATTCTCTTCATGGGAATCGGGTTTTACGTTCTGCAGCGCACTGCCAAAACGCTTCCGCATCTGTTCCAGGCAATGGGCCTGATGCTGTACGCGGCTCAAATTCTTCTGCTGTTCATCTTTCTCGCGGCGTTCAAGAACACGACGCTGTTCAACCCCAGGGCCTTCGCGCTCACGCTGGTCGCAGGCACGCTCGCCTGGATCGCGGCGCAGGCGCGAGCCCACATGAAGGCGAAGATCCTTTACGTTGAACCCGACTCCATGACGGGGGACAGGCCCGAAAAGACAGGGCACTCGTCGTGAGAGGTAGGGCCGGGATAAGCGAGTGGGAGAGATCCTGCTATCGTCCGGTGCCAACTGCGGCATCGCGGGCGCGGGCATCTGAGCTGACGCCTGCTCAATCGCGAGGCTTGATGCCCCACAGCCGCCCCCACATCCGAAACACCAGTCCAGTGCCGAACCGCGGCTGTGCGCCGCGCCGACACAACGAGGTTGCCGTACCTATGCGCCACGCTGAAGGAGCCCGCGGTGAGTGCTGACCCGACGCAGGTGCTCGCCTTCGAGACCGATTGCCACCTCTTCGACGGTTGTGGCTTCCCGGCTCCGGGCCTGCATTCGTTCATGTTCGAGCCGCTTTGGGGCGACGCCGACGGCAACGGGCTCTACTTCAACAAGCCCATGCTGCTCGCGCTGCTCGGTTCCATCATCGTGGTGGGGTTCTTCTGGGCCGCGTTCCGTAAGCCCAAGATGGTTCCCGGCAAGCTGCAGATGGTCGCCGAGGCCGGTTACGACTTCGTCCGGCGCGGCATCGTCTACGAGACGATCGGCAAGAAGGAGGGCGACAAGTACGTACCGCTTGCCGTCTCGCTCTTCTTCTTCATCTGGATGATGAACATCTGGTCCATCGTCCCCGTCGCCTCGTTCCCGGTGACCTCGATCATCGCGTACCCGGCGGGTCTCGCGGGCATCGTCTACATCACCTGGGTCTCACTGACCTTCAAGCGGCACGGCTTCGTCGGCGCCATGAAGAACTTCACGGGCTACGACAAGACGCTGGGCCCGGTGCTCCCGCTCGCCATGGGTATCGAGTTCGTCTCGAACCTGGTGGTCCGCCCGTTCACGCACGCCGTGCGACTGTTCGCGAACATGTTCGCCGGTCACACCCTGCTGCTGCTCTTCACGATCGCCAGCTGGTACATGCTGAACGGCATCGGCATCGCGTACTCGGGCATCTCGTTCGTGATGGTCATCGTGATGACCGCCTTCGAGCTCTTCATCCAGGCCGTCCAGGCGTACGTCTTCGTCCTGCTGACGTGCACCTTCATCCAGGGCGCGCTCGCCGAGCACCACTGAGCACCGCCCGCTACGCACCCCCAACTCGTCCGGTGGCCAACCCCCACCGGTCCGTAAAGAGAAGGAAGAACTGGCATGTCCCAGACCCTTGCTGCTGTCACTGGTGACCTCGGTTCCGTCGGTTACGGTCTTGCGGCCATCGGTCCCGGCGTCGGCGTCGGCATCATCTTCGGTAACGGCACCCAGGCTCTCGCTCGTCAGCCCGAAGCGGCCGGCCTGATCCGCGCCAACCAGATCCTCGGCTTCGCGTTCTGTGAGGCGCTGGCCCTCATCGGCCTCGTCATGCCGTTCGTCTACTAAGACGAACCACGACGACAGCCCCATTCGACGAAAGGCACTGATGTGAACCACGCACTGGTTCAGCTGGCGGCCGAGGCGGAGAAGGAAAACCCTCTCATTCCGCCGTGGCCGGAGCTTGTCATCGGCCTGATCGCCTTCGTCATCGTCTTCGGCTTCCTCGCCAAGAAGCTCCTCCCGACCATCAACAAGGTTCTGGAAGAGCGGCGCGAGGCCATCGAGGGCGGTATCGAGAAGGCCGAGGCCGCTCAGACCGAGGCCCAGAGTGTCCTCGAGCAGTACAAGGCTCAGCTCGCCGAGGCTCGGCACGAGGCCGCGCGACTGCGCCAGGAGGCGCAGGAGCAGGGCGCCACGCTCATCGCCGAGATGCGCGCGGAAGGCCAGCGGCAGCGCGAGGAGATCGTCGCCGCCGGTCACTCCCAGCTCGACGCCGACCGCAAGGCCGCCTCGTCCGCGCTCCGTCAGGACGTCGGCAAGCTCGCGACCGAGCTGGCCGGCAAGCTCGTCGGCGAGTCCCTTGAGGACCACGCCCGGCAGAGCCGCGTGATCGACCGCTTCCTCGACGGCCTCGACGAGACCGCGGCGAAGGCCGAGGCGACTCGATGACCGTGCACGGAGCCAGTCGCGAGGCTGCCGCCGCCGCACGGGAGCGTCTCGACGCGCTGACGGACTCGACGTCCGCCGACGCGAAGAAGCTGTCCGAGGAGCTGGCTTCGGTCACCGCGCTGCTGCACCGCGAGGTGTCGCTGCGTCGGGTCCTCACCGACCCGGCGCAGTCCGGGGAGGCCAAGGCCGAGCTGGCCCAGCGTCTCCTCGGCGGCCAGGTCGGCGGGCCCACCACCGACCTGGTGTCCGGCATGGTGCGTTCCCGCTGGTCGCGTTCGCGTGACCTGGTGGACGCGCTGGAGGAGCTGGCGGACCTCGCCGACCTCACGGCCGCCCAGCAGGCGGGCGCGCTCGACAACGTCGAGGACGAGCTGTTCCGGTTCGGCCGGATCGTCTCCTCGAACACCGAGCTGCGCGCCGCGCTGACCGACCGTGCCGCGACCACCGGCGCCAAGGGCGAGCTGCTGCGCAGCCTGCTCGAGGGCCGGGCCGCCGCCACGACCGAGCGTCTGGTGACGCGCCTTGTGACCGCGCCGCGGGGACGTAGCCTGGAAGCGGGACTCGAGTCCCTGTCCAAGCTCGCCGCCGAGCGCCGGGACCGCATGGTCGCCGTCGTCACCTCCGCGGTTCCGCTGAGCGACCCGCAGAAGCAGCGCCTCGGCGCCGCCCTCGCGAAGCTCTACGGCCGTCAGATGCACCTGAACCTGGACGTGGACCCCGAGGTCCTCGGCGGGATCCGGGTGCTGGTCGGCGACGAGGTCATCAACGGCAGCATCGCGGACCGCATCGAGGACGCCGGCCGCCGCATGGCGGGCTAGCCAGCCCGCCCGGCAGCCACGCAGAACGCAGCAACTCAATACTCGTAGTACGTACTTGACTACGGCCCTGGTTGGGCCGTGCAGAGGATTCACCTCTTTTTGGGGGGAGTCCCCATCCCCCCAAGTGAAACTTCGGGCCCAACAAGGAGAGCAGGGAACCCAGATGGCGGAGCTCACGATCCGGCCGGAGGAGATCCGGGATGCGCTGGAGACCTTTGTCCAGTCGTACAAGCCGGACGCGGCCTCGCGCGAGGAGGTCGGTACGGTCACCCTTGCCGGCGACGGCATCGCGAAGGTCGAGGGCCTGCCCTCGGCCATGGCCAACGAACTGCTGAAGTTCGAGGACGGCACCCTCGGTCTCGCGCTCAACCTCGAAGAGCGCGAGATCGGTACCGTCATCCTCGGCGAGTTCAGCGGCGTCGAAGAGGGCCAGCCGGTCACCCGTACCGGCGAGGTCCTGTCCGTGGCCGTCGGCGAGGGCTACCTCGGCCGCGTCGTCGACCCGCTCGGCAACCCGATCGACGGCCTCGGCGAGATCGAGACCAGCGGTCGTCGCGCCCTTGAGCTGCAGGCTCCGGGCGTCATGGCGCGCAAGTCGGTGCACGAGCCGATGGAGACGGGCTACAAGGCCGTCGACGCGATGACCCCGATCGGCCGCGGCCAGCGTCAGCTGGTCATCGGCGACCGTCAGACCGGCAAGACCGCGCTGGCCGTCGACACGATCATCAACCAGCGCGACAACTGGCGCACCGGCGACCCGAAGAAGCAGGTTCGCTGCGTCTACGTCGCCATCGGCCAGAAGGGCTCGACCATCGCCTCCGTGCGTGGCGCCCTCGAAGAGGCCGGCGCGCTGGAGTACACGACCATCGTCGCCGCCCCGGCGTCCGACCCGGCCGGCTTCAAGTACCTTGCGCCGTACACCGGTTCGGCCATCGGCCAGCAGTGGATGTACGAGGGCAAGCACGTCCTCATCATCTTCGACGACCTCTCGAAGCAGGCCGACGCCTACCGCGCAGTGTCCCTGCTGCTGCGCCGCCCGCCGGGCCGTGAGGCCTACCCGGGTGACGTCTTCTACCTGCACTCCCGTCTCCTGGAGCGCTGCGCGAAGCTCTCCGACGAGCTGGGCGCGGGCTCGATGACCGGTCTGCCGATCGTCGAGACCAAGGCCAACGACGTCTCGGCGTTCATCCCGACCAACGTCATCTCCATCACCGACGGCCAGTGCTTCCTGGAGTCGGACCTGTTCAACGCCGGTCAGCGCCCCGCGCTGAACGTCGGTATCTCCGTCTCCCGAGTCGGTGGTTCCGCGCAGCACAAGGCCATGCGCCAGGTGTCCGGCCGACTGCGCCTCGACCTCGCCCAGTACCGTGAGCTGGAGGCGTTCGCCGCCTTCGGTTCCGACCTGGACGCCGCGTCGAAGTCGCAGCTGGAGCGGGGTCAGCGACTGGTCGAGCTGCTCAAGCAGGCTCAGTACGAGCCGATGGCCACCGAGGACCAGGTCGTCTCCATCTGGACCGGTACCACCGGCCGTATGGACGAGGTGCCGGTGGGCGACATCCGCCGCTTCGAGAAGGAGCTCCTGGAGTACCTGCACCGCAAGGAGCAGGGCCTCATGACCTCCATCAAGGAGGGAGCGAAGATGTCGGACGACACCATCACCGCCATCGGCGACGCCGTCGCGGAGTTCAAGAAGCAGTTCGAGACCTCGGACGGCAAGCTTCTCGGCGAAGACGCTCCGGCCGCCGCGGCCAAGTGACGACGGAAGGGACCTGACTCATGGGAGCCCAGCTCCGGGTCTACAAGCGTCGCATCAAATCCGTCACCGCGACCAAGAAGATCACCAAGGCGATGGAGATGATCGCCGCCTCGCGTGTCGTCAAGGCGCAGCGCAAGGTGGCGGCCTCCGCGCCGTACGCGACCGAGCTCACCCGCGCGGTCACGGCGGTCGGCACCGGGTCCAACACCAGGCACCCGCTGACCACCGAGGCCGAGACGCCGACCCGTTCCGCGGTCCTGCTCCTTTCGAGCGACCGCGGTCTGGCCGGCGCCTTCAACTCCAACGCGATCAAGGCCGCCGAGCAGCTGACGGCGCGCCTTGAGGCGGAAGGCAAGGAGGTCGACACGTACATCGTCGGCCGCCGCGGTCTGGCCCACTACAACTTCCGCGAGCGCAAGGTCGTGGAGTCGTGGTCGGGCTTCACCGACCAGCCCACGTACGCGGACGCCAAGAAGGTCGCGGCTCCGCTCATCGAGGCCATCGAGAAGGAGACGGCGGACGGCGGCGTGGACGAACTCCACATCGTCTACACCGAGTTCGTCTCGATGATGACGCAGAACGCGGTCGACGGCCGTCTGCTGCCGCTCCGCCTCGACGAGGTGGCCGCGGAGTCGACGGGCAAGGGCGAGATCCTTCCGCTGTACGACTTCGAGCCGTCGGCGGAGGACGTCCTCGACGCCCTGCTGCCGCGGTACGTCGAGAGCCGTATCTACAACGCGATGCTCCAGTCGGCTGCTTCCAAGCACGCCGCCACGCGCCGCGCGATGAAGTCGGCCACCGACAACGCGGGAGACCTCATCACGACGCTCTCCCGACTTGCCAACGCGGCCCGACAGGCCGAAATCACCCAGGAAATCAGCGAGATCGTCGGTGGCACCGCAGCCCTGGCCGACGCGACCGCGGGGAGTGACAGGTAATGACGACGACAGTTGAGACGGCCGTTGCCACGGGCCGCGTCGCCCGGGTAATCGGCCCGGTCGTCGACGTGGAATTCCCCGTCGACGCCATGCCGGAGATCTACAACGCCCTTCACGTCGAGGTGGCCGACCCGGCCCTGGACGGCGCGAAGAAGACGCTGACCCTGGAGGTCGCCCAGCACCTGGGTGACGGCCTGGTCCGCACGATCTCGATGCAGCCCACCGACGGTCTGGTCCGCCAGGCCGCCGTCACCAACACGGGTACGGGCATCACCGTCCCCGTCGGTGACTTCACCAAGGGCAAGGTGTTCAACACCCTCGGTGAGGTACTGAACTCCGACGAGACGTACTCGGGCGAGCGCTGGTCCATCCACCGCAAGGCCCCGCGCTTCGACGAGCTCGAGTCGAAGACCGAGATGTTCGAGACCGGCGTCAAGGTCATCGACCTTCTCACCCCGTACGTCAAGGGTGGAAAGATCGGCCTGTTCGGCGGTGCCGGCGTCGGCAAGACGGTGCTCATCCAGGAGATGATCTACCGCGTCGCCAACAACCACGACGGTGTCTCCGTGTTCGCCGGTGTCGGCGAGCGCACCCGTGAGGGCAACGACCTCATCGAGGAGATGGCCGACTCGGGCGTCATCGACAAGACCGCCCTGGTCTTCGGTCAGATGGACGAGCCCCCGGGCACCCGTCTGCGCGTGGCCCTGGCCGGTCTGACCATGGCGGAGTACTTCCGCGATGTGCAGAAGCAGGACGTGCTGTTCTTCATCGACAACATCTTCCGCTTCACGCAGGCCGGTTCCGAGGTCTCGACCCTGCTCGGCCGTATGCCCTCCGCGGTGGGCTACCAGCCGAACCTGGCCGACGAGATGGGTCTCCTCCAGGAGCGCATCACCTCGACCCGTGGTCACTCGATCACCTCGATGCAGGCGATCTACGTCCCCGCGGACGACCTGACCGACCCGGCCCCGGCCACCACGTTCGCCCACCTCGACGCGACGACGGTTCTCTCCCGTCCGATCTCCGAGAAGGGCATCTACCCGGCCGTGGACCCGCTGGACTCCACGTCCCGCATCCTGGACCCCCGCTACATCGCGGCGGACCACTACAACACCGCGATGCGCGTCAAGACGGTCCTGCAGAAGTACAAGGACCTTCAGGACATCATCGCGATCCTCGGTATCGACGAGCTGGGCGAGGAAGACAAGCTCGTCGTCCACCGCGCCCGTCGCGTGGAGCGCTTCCTGTCCCAGAACACCCACGTCGCCAAGCAGTTCACCGGCGTCGACGGGTCGGACGTGCCGCTGGACGAGTCGATCGTGGCCTTCAACGCGATCATCGACGGCGACTACGACCACTTCCCGGAGCAGGCGTTCTTCCTCTGCGGTGGCATCGAGGACCTCACGGCCAACGCCAAGGAGCTGGGCGTCTCCTGACCCCCGCGCTCTTGGGAGAGGGGCAGGGGAGCACCCTTCACGGGGTGCGTCCTGCCCCTCTCCGCACACCTACTAGAATTGAACCCAACACCCGGTACAACAGCCGGGTGGTGACCCGAGGAGCCAACCTTGGCTGCTGAGCTGCACGTCGAGCTGGTCGCTGCCGACCGTAAGGTCTGGTCCGGCGAGGCCACCCTGGTCGTCGCGCGCACCACGTCCGGCGACATCGGCGTCATGCCCGGTCACCAGCCGCTGCTCGGTGTGCTGGAGTCGGGCCCGGTGACCATCCGTACGAGTGATGGTGGAACGGTCGTCGCCGCGGCGCACGGCGGTTTCATCTCGTTCGCGGACAACAAGCTGTCGCTGCTGGCGGAGATCGCCGAGCTGGCGGACGAGATCGACGTCCAGCGCGTGGAGCGAGAGCTCGAGCGCGCGAAGGCGGAGGGCGACGCCTCCGCCGAGCGGCGTGCGGACGTCCGACTGCGGGCCGTGGCGGCGCGCTGACCACAGCGCACCAGTGTGATGCTTTGCCTCAGCCGCGGCTGGGACCGGTTTGCGCCGGTCCTGGCCGCGGCTGAGGCGAATCCGGGTGTTTTTTCCTTTCCGTTACCTAGGAGACGAGGAGGTCGGTGTCGATGTTCCTCGCTCTGACTGTGTGCGGCTTGGTAGTGGCGTTCGTGGTGGTGGGCCTGTTCGTCTTCGGGCTGCGGCGCCGGCTCATCCAACGCTCCGGCGGTACGTTCGACTGCAGCCTGCGCTGGGACGTGCCGGAGAAACCCGACCCCAGCGGCAAGGGCTGGGGCTACGGTGTCGCCCGCTACAACGGCGACCGCATCGAGTGGTACCGCGTCTTCTCGTACTCCCCGCGTCCGCGCCGCGTCCTGGAACGCGCGTCGATCGAGGTGGCCGGCCGCCGCGCCCCCGACGGCGAGGAGGAGCTGGCCCTGCTCTCGGACGCGGTGGTGCTGGCCTGTCTCCATCGGGGGACGAGACTGGAGCTGGCGATGAGCGACGACGCGCTGACCGGCTTCCTGGCCTGGCTGGAGGCGGCGCCTCCCGGGCAACAGGTGAACGTGGCCTGACGTACTGGGCCTGACATACGGGGGCGGCGGGGCGGGAACCTTACGTACGGTTCCCGCCCCGCCGCCTTTTGCGGGTGTGAGCTAGGCGAGTCCGCCGCTGATCGCGTTCACCAGCTCTCCGTTGCTCGTGTCGCCGCTGAACTCCCAGAAGAACGCGCCGCCCAGGGACTGGTTCTTGGCCCAGGCCATCTTCCCGGCGATCGTCGCGGGGGTGTCGTACGACCACCAGTTGTTGCCGCAGTACGCGTACGCCGTGCCGGCGATGGTGCCGGTGGCCGGGCAGGACGTCTTCAGGACCTTGTAGTCCTCGATGCCCGCCTCGTACGTGCCCGGTGCGGCGCCGGTCGCCGTGCCGCCGGGGGCGGACTGGGTGACGCCGGTCCAGCCGCGGCCGTAGAAGCCGATGCCCAGCAGGAGCTTCGCCGCCGGGACGCCCTTGGCCTTCAGCTTGGCGATGGCGTCGGCGGAGTTGAAGCCGGCGACCGGGATACCGGCGTACGAGGTGAGCGGCGAGTGCGGGGCGGTCGGGCCGTCCGCGTCGAAGGCGCCGAAGTAGTCGTACGTCATCACGTTGTACCAGTCGGCGTAGGCGGAGGCGCCGCCGTAGTCGGCCGCGTCGAGCTTGCCGCCGGAGGAGCCGTCGGCGGTGATGGCCGCGGTGACCAGGTAGCTCGACCCGAACGTCGTACGCAGCGCCGACAGCAGGTTCTTGAACGAGGCCGCACCCGATGTGTCACAGGTCAGGCCGCAGGCGTTCGGGTACTCCCAGTCGATGTCGATGCCGTCGAAGACGTCGGCCCAGCGCGGGTCCTCGACGACCGACTTGCAGGAGGCGGCGAAGGCGGCCGGGTTGGCAGCGGCCTGCGCGAAGCCGCCGGAGTAGGTCCAGCCGCCGAAGGAGTACAGCACCTTGATGTTCGGGTACTTGGCCTTCAGCTGGCGGAGCTGGTTGAAGTTGCCGCGCAGTGGCTGGTCCCAGGTGTCGGCCACGCCGGAGACCGACTGGTCGGCGGTGTAGGCCTTGTCGTAGGCGGCGTAGGTGTCGTCGACGGTGCACTTGCCGTCCTTGACGTTGCCGAACGCGTAGTTGATGTGGGTGATCTTGGACGCCGAGCCCGAGGTGACCAGGTTCTTCACGTGGTAGTTGCGGCCGTAGACGCCCCACTCGGTGAAGTAGCCGAGCTTGACCTTGTTCCCGGTGGGCGGGTCGGTGGTGCCGCCGGTGGTGTGCACGGCGACCGCGCCGCTCACCGGTCCGGTCTGGTCGGCGGTGTCCCGGGCCTGGACGGTGTACGAGTAGTCCGTACCGGCGGTCAGACCCGTGTCCGTGTACGTGGTGGTCGTCACCGTCGCGACCTTGGTGCCGCCGCGCAGGACGTCGTAGTTCTTGATGCCCTTGTCGTCGGTGGCCGCGCTCCAACTCAGCTTCGCCGAGGTGTTGGTGATGCCGGAGGCGGTCGGAGTGCCGGGCGCCGAGGGGGCGTTGTCCCCGGGGACCGAGCCGCCGTCACAACTGGCGCCGTTCAGCTTGCAGTTGGCGGGTGAGCCGGGGCCGGCGCCGTTGAAGCCGAAGGAGACGGTGGCCCCCGGGGCGAGGGTGCCGTTCCAGGACTTGTTCTTGGCGGTCCAGTGGGTGCCACTGGACGTCACGTCCGCGTCCCAGGCCGAGGTGACGGACGTACCGGAGGGGAAGTCCCACTCGACCGTCCATGAACTGATCGACGTGGTACCGGTGTTGGCGACCGTCCACTTGCCCTCAAAGCCGGTTCCCCAGTCCTGGGTCTTGGCGTAGGTCGCGGTGGCCGAGGCGGCCGCCTGTGCCGGGGTCGAGAGGCCGACCATGGCCGCGAGGGGGAGCAGCAGGGTTGTCAGGCCTGCCGTACATCTGCGTGCGAAGCGCATGCCGCGCCTCCTTGGAGGTGTCAGGGGGCGCGACTGAGCCTTCGCACCCACAGTGCCGCGAGAATAGGAAGGTCTGGACCACGGGTCAATAGGTCTGGACCACTTCGCGGAAAGCCGCCTCCGAGTCGCTAAACCCCCAACTCCTGTGCCAATACCGCGGCTTGGACCCGACTGCGCAGCTCCAGCTTGCCCAGCAGGCGGCTGACGTGCGTCTTCACCGTCGCCTCGGCCATGTCGAGGCGGGCCGCGATGTCCGCGTTGGACAGCCCCTCGCCGAGACACGACAGCACCTCGCGCTCGCGCCGGGTGAGGGCGTCCAGGACGGCGGGGTCGGCCCTCGGCTCCCGGACCGGCCCGGCGGCGAACTCGGCGATCAGACGCCGGGTGACCGCCGGGGCGATCAGGCCCTCGCCGCGCGCCACCGTCCGGACGGCGTCGATCAGGTCCTTCGCCTCCGTGTCCTTCAGGAGGAAACCGGCGGCTCCCGCGCGCAGCGCCCCGAAGACGTACTCGTCGAGGTCGAAGGTGGTCAGGACAAGCACGTCCGCCAGGCCCTCCGACACCACCTGCCGGGTCGCCGACACCCCGTCCAGACGCGGCATCTGAATGTCCATCAGCACCAGATCCGGCCGCAGTTCACGGGCCAGCGCGACCGCCTGCTCCCCGTCCGAGGCCTCCCCGGCCACCTCGATGCCGGGCGCGCTGCCCAGGATGAGGACGAGCCCGGCCCGTACGGCCGACTGGTCCTCGGCGACGAGCACCCGGATCGCCCGGTCCACCCGTCCTGATTCCGTCATACGCCTTCTCCTCCGCCTTCCCGTTCTGCTTCGGTGAGGGGCAGCACCGCTCGCACGGCCCAGTGGGCGCCGTCCGGCCCCGCCGTGAAAGTGCCTCCCAGTAGCGCCACCCGCTCCCGCATCCCGACCAGACCGGCGCCCGAGCCGGGGGCGCGCGGGCCGGCGTGATCGCCGTACGGGCTGGTCACGGCGACGCTCAGCGAACAGTCCCGCCGGGTCAGCGCCACCGAGACCCGGCCGGGGGAGGCGTGCTTGAGGGCGTTGGTCAGGGACTCCTGGACGATGCGGTATGCGGCCAGCTCGACCGGCGCGGGCAGGGCGGCGTGGTCGCTGTTGGCGTTGGCGTTGGTGTCGAGGGTGATGTCCAGGCCGTTGGCGCGGGCACCGTCGACCAGGGTGCCGAGGCTGTCCAGCGTCGGGGACGCTGTCGGTTCCAGGTCGCCGCCGCTGTCGCGCAGGATGCCGATCAGGCGGCGCATCTCCGCCAGTCCGGCCACGCTGTTCTCGCGGATGACACCGAGGGCCCGCTTCGAGGTGTCCGGGTCGTCGAGGGAGAGCGCGGCCGTGGAGTGGATCGCGATAGCGGAGAGGTGGTTGGCGACCAGATCGTGCAACTCCCTTGCCATCCGCGCCCGTTCGGAGGTCACCGCCTGCGTGCGGTCCAACTCGGCCAGCAGCGCGGTCTGTTCGGCACGCAGCCGGGCGGAGACGGCGGCATCGCGATGGTTGCGCACGATCAGACCGGTGGCGGCCGGGGTGAACGCCACGATGCCCACGACCACACCGATGAGCAGCGCCTCCGGCACCCGCCAGACGGCGAGGGGCACGATCGCGGCGGCCACCGAGAGCAGCCCGGTGATCCAGGGGACCCGGCGGGCGGTGGCCGGCGGGCCGTACAGGACGGCCGCGTACACGAGGTCCGTGAACATCACGACGGTGACCAGGTTGCCCCGCGTGAGGACGTCCACGGTCAGCGCGGCCGTACCGACCAGCAGAGCGGTACGCGGCCGGATCCGCCGGAGCAGCTCGCAGCCGGCGGTCACGACCAGTGGCGGCAGGATCAGCCAGCGCCCGTCCAGGAGGACGAGAGGGTCACCGGCCGTGCGGGTGCCGAGACCGACGCCCCAGATCAGCAGCCCGCCGAGCAGCCCCGCGAGCGCGATGCGCACGTCGTCGCGGTGCGGGCGGGGGAGTCGCTGGGCCATGCCTCCATCCAACACGGCCCGGGCGCAGCCCGCCTGATCCCTTGGAAGGGTCCCGAACTGCATCTTTCGATGTACCGCGACTTCCTCACCGCCGACGACGAATCCGGCCCGTCCCGCCGGGAGCCTGGGAGGAGAAGGGATTCCCCAGGATTGGAGCGAGTCGTGATCGTCGCGTTGATCGTTGCCTGCGAGGTCGGCTTCTGGGTGCTGCTGGCGCTCGGTCTGACCGCCCGTTACCTGCTGCACTGGCGCCGCACCAGCGTGGCGCTGCTGCTCTGCGAACCCCTGCTGGAACTCGTGCTGTTCGTCGTCACGGCGATCGACCTCAGGAACGGCGCCGAACCCGGCTGGGAACACGGCCTGGCCGCCATCTACATCGGCTTCACGGTGGGGTACGGCCACTACACGATCCGCTGGCTCGACGGCCACGCCGCCCACCGGCTGGCCGGCGGCCCGCCCCCGCCGAAGCCGCCCCGGTACGGCATGGCGCGGGCCCGCCACGAGGGCCGCCTGTGGCTGCGCACGGTCGTCATGGCCGCGGTCGCGTGCGCGCTGCTCCAGGGCGCCGTCTGGTACGTCGGCGACGGCGACACGTCGTCCCTGCGGTCCTCCCAGTGGGCGGCGCTCCGGATGGCCGGCATCCACGGTCTGATCGCCCTGACCTACGCGATCTGGCCGAAGAAGGCGCCGGCCGGCTACGAGAAGCGGTCAGCGCTCCCCGCCCGGGACCCAGAGCACGTCCCCGACCTCCTTGTTGGCCGTGCGGGCAAGGATGAAGAGCAGGTCCGATAGGCGGTTCAGGTAGGTCGCGGTGAGGGGGTTCATCACCTCCGCGTGGACCTCCAGCGCCGCCCACGTCGAGCGCTCGGCCCGGCGTACCACCGTGCACGCCTGGTGCAGCAGGGCCGCGCCCGGGGTGCCGCCGGGCAGGATGAACGAGCGCAGTTTCTCGAGGTCTTCGAGGAACCGGTCGCAGTCCGCCTCCAGCTTGTCGACGTAGGACTGCTCGACCCGCAGCGGAGGAAACTCCGGGTTCTCGGCGACCGGCGTCGCCAGATCCGCGCCCACGTCGAACAGGTCGTTCTGCACGCGGGTCAGCACCTTGACGACCTCCACCTCCAGCCCGCCCAGCGCGACCGCGGTCCCGATCACCGCGTTCGCCTCGTTGGCGTCGGCGTACGCCGAGATGCGCAGATCGGTCTTGGCGACCCTGCTCATGTCCCCGAGGGCGGTGGTGCCCTGGTCGCCGGTCCTGGTGTAGATGCGCGTCAGATTGACCATGCGGCCAGGGTAGTGACGACCTGCCGAGACCGCTCAACTAGGCCGTACGTGTAGTCGAATGAGCCACGTCGGTGTGATGTCCGCCAGATGAGACGTGACGCGCATTACTTACCGGTCACACAGCACCTCACGAGCGCTAGGGTCCGCCGAAGAGGCCCAATGCACGAAGCACATAAACAGCGCGTCAGGGGAGTCGCACAGTGGCACGGAAGCTTGCCGTCATCGGAGCCGGCCTGATGGGTTCCGGCATTGCCCAGGTCTCAGCCCAGGCGGGCTGGGACGTCGTACTGCGCGATGTCACCGACGAAGCGCTCACCCGTGGCACCGACGGCATCAAATCCTCGTACGACCGGTTCGTGGGTAAGGGCAAACTGACCGCGGCCGACGCCGAGGCCGCCCTCGGACGGATCACCGCGACCACCGACCTGGACGCGGTCGGCGACGCCGACATCGTCGTCGAGGCCGTGTTCGAGAAGCTCGAGGTCAAGCACGAGATCTTCCGCGCGCTCGACAAGATCGCGCGCGACGACGCCGTGCTCGCCTCCAACACCTCCGCCATCCCGATCACCAAGATCGCCGCCGTCACCGACCGCCCGGACCGGGTGGTCGGCGCGCACTTCTTCTCGCCGGTGCCGATGATGCAGCTCTGCGAGCTGGTCCGCGGCTACAAGACGAGCGACGAAACCCTCGCCACCACGCGGGAGTTCGCCGAGTCGGTCGGCAAGACCTGCATCGTCGTCAACCGGGATGTCGCGGGCTTCGTGACGACCCGGCTGATCTCGGCGCTCGTCGTCGAGGCGGCCAAGCTGTACGAGTCCGGTGTCGCCACCGCCGAGGACATCGACCTCGCCTGCAAGCTCGGCTTCGGGCACGCCATGGGCCCGCTGGCCACCGCCGACCTCACCGGGGTCGACATCCTGCTGCACGCCACGAGCAACATCTACACCGAGTCCCAGGACGAGAAGTTCGCTCCTCCGGAGCTGATGCGCCGGATGGTTGACGCCGGTGACATCGGCCGAAAGAGCGGGCAGGGCTTCTACAAGCACTGAGCAGCACTGAGGAGTACCGGGCAGTACTGAGAAGCGACGAGCCGTATCGCCGCCCAGCAGTACCGCACGTAGTCAACAGGTACGGAAACCGCACGAACCCCTGGGGTATCACCCTGTGGGGTGAATTGAGTATCGGTTCGCTCACAGACGGCAACCTGACCGCCCCAAAGGCAGTCAGACGTTGCATCACCTACCGACGCGGAGCACGACACACGCACTCACGGGAGCGCATATGTACATCAGGGGCGACCACGCCGAGCTGGTCGTCGGGGGCCGCCTCGACGTCCGCAGCGCGGCGGACGCCCGTACGGTCCTGCACACGGCCGTCGACACAGGCGTCGGCGATCTCGTGCTGGACCTGTCCGAGCTGGACTCCTGGGACGCCACCGGGCTCGGGGTGATCATGGGAGCCCACCGGCGGTGCGGGCGGTGCGGTCGGCGGCTGGTGCTGCGCGACGTACCACCGCAGATGCAACGTTTGCTGGTGGCCACCCGGCTGCACCGGATCCTCGCGATCGAGGGTGGCATCGGGGTGGAGTCGCTGCCCAGAGTGTGAAAACGCGCTTCGCGCACAATCCTCACGACACTGTGACGTCTCGGACGGCGCGGTACCCCGGCCTGTCATAGATACTGTGCGAAGGTTTAGGGTTCGGTCGCCCGCTGCCTGACATCCCACGAGCGGGCCCGGACCAGAAGCGACAGCGCAGTGTGCAGCAAGGCCGGGAGGGGCCCGGGTCCCGTCGACCCGCACACGACGCTTTTGGGGGGCTTGAACCTATGGACCCGAACAACCAGGGCTCCGAGGAGTACGGCCATGACGCCGACGGCAGCACGCCGCGTCAGCGCCCGCCTCGCGACGCCCTCACATCCGACTTCGGCCAGCACACGCCGGCGCTCGCCCGCACGGCGCAGCTCGTCTCGGGTGACTACCTGCTCACCGTCAACCCGGTCGACGGCAGCGAGATAGAGATCTGCCCGCCCGGTGAACGGCCCGGGCGGCCCGTCAAGCTCACGGCGGCCGAGCGCGCCGAGATCACCCGCGCCGCGCGGCCACCCGTACCGCCCGGGCCCGCGCGGCCCGAACTGCCGCTCCTGGAGCGCGACGGCGAGCGCGAACGGCTGGTGCGGCTGCTGGCCCGCGGCCGTTCCGTACGCCTCACCGGCCCGGCCGGCTCCGGCCGCACCACGCTTCTCGACGCCGTGGCCGCCGACTGCGCCGACCTCGCACCCGACGGTGTGGTCCGCCTCACCGGCCTCCACCGGACCCAGACCGACCTGCTCTACGACCTGTTCTACGCCGTCTACAGCGCGCCCCTGTACCGGCCGGAACCGGACGAACTGCGCGCCCTCGTCCGGGAGGCCGGCGCGGTCGTCGTCCTCGACGACGTGGAGTTCGGCGGCGCCGCGCTCGACGAACTCCTCGACGCGACCCCCGAGTGCGCCTTCCTGATCAGCGCCACCCCCGACGTACCCGCCCCGTCCGCCGACGCGCTGATCGAGGAGCTGTTCCTCGACGGCCTCGACCGGGCCGGCGGCCTGGAACTCCTTGAGCGGGCTGTGGGCCGGGTCCTCACAGAGGAGGAGGCCAACTGGGCCGGCGACCTCTGGTTCGAGTCCGAGGGTCTGCCTCTGCGGTTCGTCCAGGCCGGCGCCCTGCTCAGGCAGCGCGACGGCCTGCGGGCCCGCGCCGTCGCCTTCGACGAGTTCGGCGTCTTCGAGGACGTCCCTGCCGACACCCCGGTCGAGGCGCCGTTCGACTCCGGCGACGAGGACGACGTACCGCTGCCCTCGCTCGCCGAGGGTGCCGCACCCGCGCCGCTGCTCGCGTCCCGGCTCAGCGCGTCCGCGCGGGACACCCTGCGGTTCGCCGTCGCGCTCGGCGGTGAGGTGCCCCACCAGGCCCATCTGCCCGCGCTCGTCGGCGACACCCACGCGGACGCCGCCCTCGGGGAGCTGCTCGGCTGCGCCCTGGTGTCCCCGGTCGGCTCCCACTACCGGCTCGCCGCCGGGGTGCGGACCCAGCTGGAGGCCGCCGGATACGGCGAGGGCGCCCTGGAGCGGGCGTTCACCGCCGCCCAGCACTACGCCTGGTGGGCAGGGCACCCGTCCGTGACCCCCGAGCGGGTGAGCGCCGAGGCCGACGCCCTGATCGCCGCGCTCGCCGTCCTCGTCCCCGAGACCGTGCCGCCGGGGGAGGGCGAGGAGAGCACGGCCGTGCAGCTGGCCCGCACGGCGGCGCCCGCCTTCGCGACCGGCCTGTACTGGAGCGCCTGGGAACACGTCCTGCACCTTGGCGCCGAGGCCGCCGGGCTCGCCGGGGAGGTCTCGGAACAGGCCTATTTCCACCACGAATTGGGCATCCTCGCGCTCTGCGGCGAACAGCTCGACCAGGCCCGTACGGAGCTGGAGGCCGCCATCGGCCTGCGCGGCGCCGTCGCCGACAAGCGCGGCACGGTCGCCGGCCGCCGCGCCCTCACCCTGGTCGCCGACCGGGCCGGTGACACCCCCGGCCTCGGTTCCGGCCCGGGTTCCACGGCGGGCGAGGAGGTGCCGGACGCGCGGTACGAGGAGTCGGCGTCGCCGGCCGGTGGCGTCCCGGCGGTCTTCGGGGCCGCCGGTTACCCGCCGCTGCAGTCCTCGGGCACGGGTTCCGGTTCGGCTTCCGGTTCTGGTTCCGGCTACGGGGGCGGTGACTTCGCGCCGACCGTGATCGCGTCCCGGTCCGGTGGCGGCGGGGCGCACAAGGTCTCGGGCGTCCAGCGGCTCGTGGGCAGTGCCCGGCGCAACATCGTGGCGGTCGGCGCGGGCGCCCTGCTCGCGGCCGTGCTCGGCACGGTGGTGACACTCGGCGCGACCTCGAGCCCGGGTGACACGCCGTCCGACCAGGTGGGCGTCAACCCGTCCGCCAGCGCGGGCAGCGACGACGACAGCCTGGGCGCCGACAAGGCCGACAACGGCGGCGGTGACAGCAACGGCGACACCGGTACGGCCACCAGCCGCCCGACCGACCCGGGTCCCGACGGGACGATGGGCACCTCGGACGACCCGACGCCGCCACCCACGGACGGCGACACCCCGTCGGACGACCCGACGGGGACGAAGACGCCGGGAGGCGGCAGCACAGGGGGCGGGAGCACGCCGTCCACGCCGTCCGCGACTCCGTCGGCGACGCCCACCTCCAAGCCGTCGACGTCGACCTCCCCGTCGGCGTCACCGTCCGGCTCGGGGTCGCCGACAGCGTCCCCTAGCGGGCCGACCGACAGCCCGACGGCGTCGCCGTCCACCCCGGGCACCAGCGACACGGCGAGCGGCCCGGCCTCCAGCCCCGTCCAGTCGGTTGTGGCGAGTGATCCGGCGAGCGCCCCGGCCGACACCACCGCACCCGCGTCGACGGCCGGTACGGCGCCGGTGATCTGACAGGCAGCACGACGAAGGGGGGCGGGTCCGTTGTCGACGGACCCGCCCCCCTTCTCGTACCGCCAAGCCGCGCAGCTGAGCCGCACGCAGTGAACCCGCGTCAGAACAGCCGGAGTTTGTCGTCCTCGATGCCGCGCAGGGCGTTGTAGTCGAGGACCGCGCAGCCGATGCCCCGGTCCGTGGCGAGGACGCGGGCCTGGGGCTTGATCTCCTGGGCGGCGAAGATGCCGCGCACCGGAGCGAGGTGCGGGTCGCGGTTCAACAGCTCCAGATAGCGCGTGAGTTGCTCCACGCCGTCGATCTCGCCGCGCCGCTTGATCTCGACGGCGACCGTCGCGCCCTCGCCGTCCCGGCACAGGATGTCGACCGGGCCGATGGCCGTCATGTACTCGCGGCGGATGAGGGTGTAGCCGTCGCCGAGGGTGTCGATGCGGTCGGCGAGGAGTTCCTGGAGGTGCGCTTCCACGCCGTCCTTGATCAGGCCGGGATCCACACCCAGTTCGTGCGAGGAGTCGTGAAGAATCTCCTCCATCGTGATGATGAGCTTCTCGCCCGCCTTGTTGATGACGGTCCAGATCCCCTCCTCTTCTCCGGTCCCCTCCTTCAACGTGCAGGGCGGAGACATCCAGTTGAGAGGCTTGTAGGCGCGGTCGTCCGCGTGGATCGAGACGCTGCCGTCAGCCTTGACCAGGATGAGACGGGGGGCCGACGGGAGATGAGCGGTGAGCCGGCCCGCGTAGTCCACGGAACAGCGCGCAATGACGAGACGCATGGTCGGCAACGCTACTCGACGGGCGGTGGTCCACGCGATTCGCCCACCTCACAGTGCCGGCCCGCGCTCGGTGGGCCCACCGCACATGCCAGAGGCAACTGTTCGTTGTTGGCTGATTGTGTGCCTACGCGGAAGGTTCTGACCGGTCCTGTATCCGCGTTTTCCTGGTGCGGTCACGGCCCGTTGCCTACCGTAGTAAACGGGAGGTCGCGATGCGTGTACGGAGCGTGCTCGGTGTCGCGGGCTCTCTTTCCCTGTCAGGCAACCCCCGTGACCCGGGGGTGCGAGAGGAGAACTCATGTCGCTCGACGTCTCACCGGCCCTACTCGAACAGGCCGAGCGAGGCGAGGTCGACGAAGCTGAATTCGTCGACTGCGTCCGGACCTCCCTGCCCTACGCATGGGAGATGATCAGCTCCCTGGTGGCCCAGCTGAAGGTGGACGGCGGAGACTTCGCCGACAACCAGACGCCGCCGCCGGACGAGCAGGCACGTGGCCAGCTGCTGCGTGCGCTGGCGAGTGACGCGATACGCGGCGCGCTGCAGCGGCACTTCGGTGTGCGGCTGGCCTTCCAGAACTGCCACCGGGTGGCGGTGTTCCCGCTGGACTCCTCGGTGGACGTCAAGCTGGCCCGCTTCACCTCGGTACGCAGTCAGTTGCTGAACCAGTCCCCGGAATTCCGGGACTGCTGAGACTGAGGGCGCAACGGCTTGCCGCTCCGTACGCGGGAGGTGTTTCTGTACGGGGCGGCAAGCTCCCTGGGGCAGTGTGCTCGAGCGCGTCAGCGCAGCTGGGTGAGCACTTCGGTGCCCAGCCGCCGTACGTTCTCCTCCGTGGCCGCCAGGTCGCCGGAGCCCTCGACCAGCAGGGCGAAGCGCGAGATGCCCGTCCGTTCGGAGGTCGCCGCCAGCCGGTCGGCGCACAGCCTCGCCGTGCCCACCGGGTGCAGTCCGCAGAGGAGTTCGGTGTACGCCACCGGGTCCCGCATCGAACGCTCCCGGCCATCCACCGTGACATGTGCTTCCAGCCCCTGTCGCAGCCAGCCCGGCATCGCCTTCATCAGGGTCTCGACCGCGTCCGTACGCCGGTCCGTGATCTGGCAGATGCCGGCCGACACATGGGCGGCGCCCCGGATCTCGTCCACCGGACGCCCCGCCGTACGCGCGAACCGCCGCCACAGCGCGACCATCTCGGCCTTCTCCTCGTCCCCGATGTGCATCCCGAGCAGCATCGGCAGACCGCGCTCGGCGGCCAGCCGCACGCTCGACGGCGAGGTGCAGGCGACGACGACCTCCGGCCCCGGCGTCTCCGTCAGCGCCTCCGACGGGCTCGGTACGACGGGCACCTGGCGGAACCTGAACCGGTCGCCGTCCGCCGACACGGACGGTTCACGCAGCCAGCGGACCAGCAGATCGAGTGATTCCGGGAACGCCTCCTCGTACGCCTCGAGGCCCGTCCCGAACACCTCCAGGTCGACCCAGGGCCCGCCGCGCCCCACGCCGAGCGTGAACCGTCCGCCGGACGTCAGATGCAGCAGCGCCGCCTGTTCGCCGAGCGCCACGGGGTGGGTGGTGGGCAGCACGCTCACCGCCGTACCGACCCGGATGCGCCGGGTGCGGCCCAGCAGCAGGGCGGCCAGGGTCGTCGCGGACGGGCAGGTGCCGTACGGGACGAAGTGGTGCTCCGCCAGCCAGACCGTGTCGAGACCCGCCTCCTCGGCGACCTCGGCGGACCGGACCGCCCGGTGCAGCGCCTCCCCCTGGCCCTGGCCCGGGAACTGGGCCGCCAGCACAAAACTTCCTACGCGCATTGCTCTTTCCTGCTTCCTAGGCCCCGACACGGAGCTCCCCCGCACGGCATAACCGTGCGACACGTGCCGAAGTCACGGCTTGGCGGAGAGATTGGCGGATTGTCTGCAGAATCGGGCGGCCGGGTGGGGAGCTTCCTGCGGTCCGGCGGGGGTCTGCCTCGAAGCGGCCCGAGAGTCGACGACACGATTCGGGCGGGAGTTCGAGAGTGTTCGAGGGGAGTGGTACGGAGGTGGTTACTTACATCTACCCAGGATCGCGCCGCGTAGGCTGGAGAGCATCCGTGCTCCCTGACCCGCTCCGTGAGGTGTCCTGTGTCCCCGCGTCGCAACCGCCCCCAAGGCCCCGGCGGCTCGTCCGGCCGGAGTGCCGACGGGGACGACTCCGGCCGCTACGGCGGCTTCCAGTCCTCGGAGAGCTGGCAGGGCGAGAACTGGAACGTCCGGCACGTGGCGGGAGCCAGCGCCCAGGGCAAGACGTACCGCTGCCCCGGCTGCGACCAGCTGATCCCGTCCGGCGTCCCGCACGTCGTGGCGTGGGCCGAGCACGCGGGCGTGGACGACCGCCGGCACTGGCACAAGGCGTGCTGGAACGCGAAGGACCGCCGCACCACGCGGGTGCAGCGGTCCCGTAACTCGCCGAGGTTCTGACCGAGGTCCGGTCGGGTGTCCGGCTGAGGTTCTGGTCGGGTTTCCGAACTCGCCCAGCAGTCCGGGCAGTTCACGCGTCCGGGTGAATCACACGTCCCGGCGGTCGAGCAGCACGAAGGCGCCGATGATCGCCGCGACGGTCACCCCGGCGAGCAGACCGAGCTGGGCGCCGCCTCCGCTGCCGTTCCCCTCGCCGATCCCGAAGATCTTGGCGAGGGAATTGGGGGCGTTGTACTCCAGCATCTTCTCGCCGATCGTCTGCATGCTCGCCGACAGCATCAGGAACGCGGGCAGGATCGCCGGCACGAGGACGAGCCCCAGCATCGCGGTGATCGCGCCCGCCGAGTGACGCAGCATCGAGCCGACCGCGAGGGCCAGCACCCCGAGCAGCGAGACGTACAGCGCGCCCTTGACGACCGTGCCGCCCCACGCCCTGCCCTCGCCGGTGTTGTGCATCGACTCGGTCACCAGCCCGACGAAACCGATCGCGAACGCGGACACGACGAACGCGACGGCGAAGAAGATGATCAGCTTGGCGGCGAGCACCCGGTGGCGCTGCGGCGAGGCGGTGAACGTCGTACGGATCATGCCCGTGCCGTACTCCGACGAGATGACCAGCACGCCCAGGGTGATCAGGCAGATCTGCCCGAGGACCAGCCCGAAGAACGCGGGGATGGTGTAGGGCACCTCCCCGAAGTCCTCCTCGGTCGTCTGTACGGCGACCAGCAGACCGATGCCGATGACGAGGAGCAGGAAGACCCCGAGCGTCCAGATCGTGGAACGCACCGACTTGATCTTCGTCCACTCGGAGGCGAGGGCATGACCGAGGTGCGTGGGCGTGACCGGGATCGGCGAGGTGTAGGCGGCGTACGAAGTGCCGGGCGCCGCCTGCCAGTTGGGCGCGGCCTGCGGCTGCACCGCTTGCGTCGGGGGCTGCTGGGGCGTGCTCATCGGGCGTCCTCGGGCTTGGTCAGGGCGGGAGCGGCGGCAGCGGCGGGCGCCTGCTGAGGAGCGGCGGCGGGCTGCGCGTACGGGTTCGCGTGGCCCCCGACGGGAGCGCCGGGGCCACCAGGAGCGCCGTACGGCCCTGCGGGCTGTCCGGGCCGGTTGTGCTGACCGGGGTCCCCGAACGGCGGCTGACCGCCCTGCTGGGGCGGCGGCGGGGCGTACCAGCCCGGCTGGCCCAGCCCCGGGACCGGCATCTGCACCGGCGGCTCCGAGCCCGGCGGCGGCAGTTGATGCAGCCCGGCCTTCTGGTCGACGGTCGAGCGGTAGTCGACGGCGCCCTGCGTCATCCGCATGTACGCCTCCTCCAGCGACGCCTGGTGCGGCGACAGCTCCCACAGACGTACGTCGGCGCCGTGCGCGAGGTCGCTGATGCGGGGCAGCGGCAGCCCGGTCACGCGCAGCCCGCCGTCCGGCTCGGGCAGCACCTGGCCGCCCGCCTCGGTCAGAGCGGCCGTCAGCTTCTCGCGCTGCTGCGGCTCGGTGTCCGGGGTGCGCACGCGCGCGAAGTCGGCCGAGTTGGTGGAGATGAAGTCCCTGACGCTCATGTCGGAGAGCAGCTGTCCGCGCCCGATCACGATGAGGTGGTCGGCGGTCAGCGCCATCTCGCTCATCAGGTGGGAGGAGACGAACACGGTCCGCCCCTCCGCCGCGAGCGCCTTCATCAGGTTGCGCACCCAGAGGATGCCCTCGGGGTCGAGGCCGTTGACCGGCTCGTCGAAGAGCAGTACCTGGGGGTCGCCGAGCAGTGCGGCGGCGATACCGAGCCGCTGTCCCATGCCGAGCGAGAAGCCCTTGGAGCGCTTACGGGCCACGTCCTGCAGTCCGACGACGCCCAGCACCTCGTCCACGCGCCGCGCCGGGATGCCCGACAGCTGCGCCAGGCATAGCAGGTGGCTACGGGCGGACCGGCCGCCGTGCACGGCCTTGGCGTCGAGCAGCGCGCCGACCTGCCGGGGGGCGTTGGGCAGCTTGCGGTAAGGGAAGCCACCGATCGTCACCTGGCCCGAGGTGGGCTGGTCCAGGCCGAGGATCATCCTCATCGTCGTCGACTTGCCCGACCCGTTCGGGCCGAGGAAGCCGGTGACGGAACCCGGCCGCACCTGGAAGGAAAGGTTGTACACGGCCGTCTTGTCGCCGTAGCGCTTCGTCAGGCCGACTGCCTCGATCATGCTCCGCACCCATCGAAAATTCAGGACAGCGGGGCACAAGCCCCCGTAAGGGTTAGGAGCTTATCCGGGCGCTGACGGTTCCCCCCAAGGAGTATTAAAAATGTCGGGTCCATGACCGCGCGAGGCGATGCGGGGCCACCGGCTCAGGCGTCCCGCTCCCGCAGCAGCAGATAGCCGCCCAGCAGGGCCACCGCGACCCACCCCACCATGATCGCGAGCCCGCCCCAGGGGCCGTACGGAGTGCTGTCGTCGATCGGGGTGACCACCTGCATGATCTTGCTGCCGGCCTGGTCGGGCAGATAGCGGGCGACCTTCTTCGTCGCCGACACGGCGCCCAGGATGTTGGAGATCAGGAAGAAGAACGGCATCAGGACGCCGAGCGACAGCATCGGACTGCGCAGCATCGCGGCCACACCCATGGAGAACAGGGCGATGAGCGTCATGTAGAGCGCCCCGCCGATGACCGCGCGCAGCACGCCGGTATCACCGATGGACGTCGAATGGTCGCCCAGCATCGCCTGTCCGAGGAAGAACGCGGCGAAGCTGGTGACGACGCCGACCGCGAAGGCGAGCCCGGCCGCCACCGTGAGCTTGCTCGCGAGGAACGTGCCGCGCTGCGGTACGGCGGCCAGCGAGGTGCGGATCATGCCGGTGCTGTACTCGTTCGACACGACGAGAACCCCGAACACGATCATCGCGAGCTGTCCCAGACTCATCCCCGCGAAACTCGTGTACGTCGGGTCGAAGGAGAGCCGGTCCTTCTCGCTGAGGTCGCTCCACTGGTTCTTGAACAGCAGCGAGATCAGCGCGCCGAGCGCGATCGTCACCACGGCCGCGAGACCGAGCGTCCACACCGTGGACGCCACCGACCTGATCTTGGTCCACTCGGACCGGATGACCTGAGCGGCCGTCATGACCGTCCTTTCTGCCAGCCGTCGCCCCAGGACCCCGCCGGGGAACCGGGTGGGGGACCGGGTGGGGGACCAGCCGGGAAGCCGGTCAGGGCCGGGGTGTCGGAGTGCGCGTGGTACTCGACGGACTCGGCGGTCAGCTGCATGAACGCCTCCTCCAGGGAGGCCTGCTGGGGGCTCAGCTCGTGCAGTACGAGGTGGTGCTGCGCGGCCAGCTCACCGATCTGCTCGGCCTTGCCGCCGTCCACCTCGAGCGTCTCGCCGCCGGCCTGCACCGCGGTGATCCCGGCGGCGTACAGGACGTCGAGCAGCCGTTCGCGCTGAGGGGAGCGGATACGGACGTACGAACGCGAGTTCTGCTCGATGAAGTCCGCCATGGAGGTGTCGGCGAGGAGCCGACCCTGCCCGATGACAACCAGGTGGTCGGCGGTCAGCGCCATCTCGCTCATGAGATGCGAGGAGACGAAGACCGTCCGGCCCTGACCGGCCAGCGACTTCATCAGGTTGCGGATCCAGTGGATGCCCTCGGGGTCGAGGCCGTTGACCGGCTCGTCGAACATCAGGATCCGCGGGTCACCGAGGAGCGCGCCCGCGATACCGAGCCGTTGTCCCATGCCGAGGGAGAACCCCTTGGCCTTCTTCCGGGCGACCGACGTGAGACCCACGGTGTCGAGCACCTCGTGCACGCGCGCGCGGGGGATGCCGTTGCTCTGTGCGAGACAGAGGAGGTGGTTGAAGGCGCTGCGCCCGCCGTGCATGGCCTTGGCGTCGAGCAGGGCGCCGATGTAGGTGAGGGGGTCCTTGAGGCGGTCGTAGTGCTTACCGTCGATCCGGACGTCACCCGCGGTGGGGCGGTCCAGGCCGAGCATCATCCGCATGGTGGTGGACTTGCCGGCGCCGTTGGGGCCGAGGAAGCCGGTCACGATGCCGGGTCTGACGGTGAACGTCAGATGGTTGACCGCCACCTTCTCGCCGTACCGCTTGGTCAGCCCCTCTAGCTCGATCATGCGGCCACGCTAGTTGGGGGTGTCGGGCGCGGCCAGTTGGCTTCGCCGGGCGGGGGATCAAGTGTGCGGCAACATTTTCCGGGGGTGGTCGCCGGTGGGTGGGTGCTGCGCCGTCGTGGCTTGTCGCGCAGTTCCCCGCGCCCCTAGGCATGTGCCCTTGCCCCCTGTCTGCAAGTGACCGCCAAGAAGCCCCGAGGCCCGCACCCCCGTTTGAAGGGATGCGGGCCTCAGGAACCGCTTGTCCTACCTGCTTACCGGGACTGCTGGGCCGGGACTCCGCGGGTGATGGGCTCGTCGTCCGTGACCGGGGCGCCGGCGGCGGCGACGGCGGCTCCTGTCAGGGTGGCGAGCATCTCGCGGACGTTCGTCAGCTGGGCGTTGATCGAGTCGCGGCGGTTGGTGAGAGCCGCCAGCTCGCGCTCCGATTCCGAACGGATCCGGTCGGCCTTGGCGTTCGCGTCGGCCACGATGTCCTCGGCCTGGCGCTGGGCCGTCTCGACGGTCTGGCGGGCGCGGCGCTCGGCGTCCGTGCGCAGCTTCTCGGCCTCCAGGCGGAGCTGCTCCGCGCGGTGCTCGATCTCCGCGAGGCGCTTCTCGGCCTTGGCCTGACGGGACGCGAGGTCGCGCTCCGACTGCTCACGGCGCTTGGCGAGGTTCGTCTCGAAGTCCGCAGCGGCCTGGGCGGCCTTGGCGCGGGTCTCCTCGAAGAGGGCGTCCGCCTCCTCACGCTTGGACTGCGCGTCCTTCGTCGCCTCCTGGCGGAGCTGCGAGGCGTCGCTCTTGGCCTTCTCGACGATCCGGACGCCCTCGTCCTCCGCCTTGGACTTGCGGTCCGCAGCGAACGATTCTGCGTCGTTGCGCACCTGCTGGGCCGCCGACTCGGCGAGCTCACGGTGCTGCTCGGCCGCGCGACGGGCCTCCTCGCGCAGGTCCTTCGCCTCCTCCTCGGCGAGACGGAGGATCTTCTCGACGCGCGCGCCGAGGCCGGCGTACGACGGCTCTGCGTCGCTCACCTGGGCCTGGGCGTTCTGCGTTTCGAGGTGGAGCTCCTCGATGCGCTTTTCCAGAGCAGTGATGCGAGCCAGAGCGCTGTCACGGTCGGAGACGAGCTTCGAGATGCGTTCGTCCACCTGAGCGCGGTCGTACCCACGCCGCACAAGCTCGAAGCCGTAGGGGGAAGTGTCGCTCATGGGGTTCCTGTCGAATGAGACCGGTGAGGTGATAGGGGGAATCCTAGGGGTCCAAGCGGCGTGTCATCGAGCAGTCACCCGATTGATATGGAGAATGAGACCCCTTTTGAGTGGCTAACCGGCGGACTGCTTGCCAAAGAATTGGTCAAAGACGCCAGAAAGCCCCACAGAGTGCACACAGTGACCCCTCCGCGTTAACCCTGAACGGGCCCTCCGTGCTAGCTCTCTGACGACTTGCCACCCGATCGAGTTACGCCGACGGCAGCGCCCGCCTTGACACCGCCGTCCTTGTTCGCCGACGGGGCCTCAAAAGACTCCAACGCTTCCAGGACGTCCTGGACACGGGAGATCTCCGCCTGAATGTCCTCGCGGCGCCGGACGAGGATCTCGAGCTCGCGCTTGCCCTCCTCGACCGTGGCCTTCGCCTCGCGGATCGCCTCGGCCCGCAGCTCCTCGGCCTCCCGGATCAGCGAGGACTTCTTCTGCTCGGCCTCCTTCAGGAGCCCCTCGGCCTTCTTGACGGCGGCGATGCGGACCTTGCCCGCCTCGGAGTTGGCCTCCGAGACCAGGTCCCTGGCCTTCGCCTCAGCCTTGGCGAGCTGCTCCTCGGCGGCCGTGATCAGCGCGTCGCAGCGGTCGCCGGTGGACCTCATGGTCTCGGCGGCCTCACGGCGGGCCCGCTCGTGCAGGCTCTCGATCTCGGCCGTGATGCGGTCGCGCAGCTCCTCCGCGCGCTCCCTTATGGCGGTGGCGTCCCGGCGTGCGCCGACAAGCAGCTCGTCCGCGTCCGCACGGGCCTTCTCCACCGTCGAGTTGCCCCGCGCGGTCGCCTGTCCCACCAGTCGCTCGGCCTCGGTGCGGGCCGCGCCCACCATCGAGTCGGCCTGCGCCTCCGCCTCCGCGGTCGTCTTCTGCGCGGCCTGCTGCGACTCCGACAGCAGCTTGTCGACCTCGGCGGCCGTCTCCGTGATGAGGGTGTCGACCTGCTCGGCCGCCTCGGAGCGCCGCTTGTTGGCCTCCTTGCGGGCCTCGTCCAGCGTGCTGTCGGCCTCGTCGCGTGCGGTCGACATGAGCCGGTCGGCCTCCGCCGCCGCCTCGGCCTTGACCCGCTCCGCCTCGGCCCGGACGCGCTCCGCGTGCAGCTGCGCCGAACCGACCGTGTCGGCGGCCTCGGCCCGCAGCCGCTCCGCTTCCCCGGTCGCCTCCGAGACCAGCTGCTCGGCCGTGGCCACGGACTCGGCCCGGACCCGCTCCGCCTCGGCGTTGGTCTCCTCGGTGAGCCGCTCCGCCTCCGCCGTCACCTCGGTGATCAGCGTGTCCGCCTGCGTCGCCGCGTCCGAACGGATCCGGTTCGCGTCCTCGCGGGCCTCCGCACGGCTGCGCGCCGCGTCCTGCTCGGCGCCCGCGATGGTGTCCGACGCCTCCGTACGCACCCGCTGGGCGTGCGCGGCGGCGTCCTGACGCAGCCGCTCCGCCTCGGCGATGGCGTCGCCCACCGTGCGCTCGGCGAGCGACTTGGCGTGCTCCGACGCCTCCGCCGCCTCGCGCCGCACCCGGCTCGCGTCCTCGGAGGCCCGCTCCCGCTCGGAGTAGGCGTCCGCGCGGACCCGGTCCGACTCCTCCTGCGCCTCGCGGCGCATCCGCTCGGCGACATGCTCGGCGGCGGAGCGCAGCCCCTGGATCTCCTCCTGGGCCTGCTCGTGCAGCCCGGACACCGACTCCCGCACCTGCTGGGCGTGCTGTTCGGCGGCCGACACCATCTCGTTGGCCCGCCGGTCCGCCTCCTCGACCAGCCGTACGGCCTCCGCCTGGGCGTCCTCCACGCGCCTGCGCGCCGACGCCAGCAGCTCCTCGCTCTGCTCGCGGGCCCGCTCACGCTCCTGGTCGGCCTCCTGGCGGGCGGAACCGAGGGTCTCCTCGGCCTCGCGGCGACGCCGGGCGGCCTCCTCCTGCGCGGCGGCCAGCGTCTCCGACGCCTCCGTCGCCAGCCGCTCGGCGGCGGCCTGCGCCTCCGTCCGTACCCGGTCGGCGGTGTCCTGGGCCTCCGACTTCAGCCGCTCGGCCTCGGCCACCGCCTCGGACCGCAGGCGTACGGCGATGGCCTCGCCCTCCGCCCGGGACGCCGACGCGTCCGCCGCGGCCTCGTCGCGCAGCCGCTGGATCTCCGCGTCGGCCTGCGCCTGGAGGCTGCGGACGCGCTCGGCCGCCTCGGAACGCAGCCGTTCCGCCTCCTCGGACCCCTCGCGGCGGACCCGGTCGGCCTCCGCGCGGGCGTCGGTGAGCGCCTGCTCGGCGGCGGTGAGGCGGTCCTCGGCCTCCGTGTGCAGCCGGGTGAGCTCGGCGGACGCCTCGTCGCGGCGCGTCTCTATGGCCCGCTCGGTCTCCTCGCGCAGCTCGCGCGCGGCCTGCTCGGCGCCCGCCGCGATGCCCTCGGCCTGCTCGACGGCCTCCGCGCGGTGCCGCTCGGCCTCCTTGCGGGTGCGCTCCAGCGTCTCCTCGGCCTGCCGGCGCAGGGTCGTCGCGCGCTCGATGGCCTCCGTACGGACCTTCTCGCTGTCCGTCTGAGCGATCTGACGCAGCTCGTCCGCGTCCGCCTTCGCCTTGGCGAGCAGGTCCTCGGCGGTCCTGGCCGCCTCCTCGATCTGCTGGACGGCCTCACGGCGGGCCTCCGCGCGGATGCGCTCGCCCTCGGCGACCGCGTCGGCGCGCAGCTGCTCGGCCTCGCCGCGCAGCCGCCGGGCCTCCTCCTGGAGCTCGACCGTCTTGGCGCGGTACTCCTTGGTGTCGTCCTTCGCCGTGCCCTTGAGCTGCTCGGCGATGTCGTGCGCCTCGGCGCGCAGCCGGTCCGCCTCGGCCTCGGCCTCGGCGCGAATGCGCTCGGCCTCCTCAGTGGCAGCCTTGGTGGTCGACTTCGCTTCCTCGGACGCCTTGTTCAGGACGTCCTCGGCAGTGCGGGCCGCCTTGGCGAGCTGGGAGGCGGTCTCCTCGGCGGTGAGACTGCGGGCGGTCTCCTCGGCCTCGGCGACGATCTTCTCGGCCTTCGCCTTGGCGTCGGCGACGGCCTCCTCGGCGGCCGCCTTGGTGGCCTCGGCCTCCTGGCTGGCCTCGGTGACCAGCCGGGCGACCTGCTCCTTCGCCGTACGGGTGCGCTGTTCGTTGGCGGACTCGGCGCTGGAGGTCGTCTTGGCGGCGGACTCCTTCGCCTCGGTGACGACCTTCTCCGCCTCGGCGCGTGCCTCGCGCAGCGCGGCCTCGGCCTCCTGCATCCGCTGCTCGGCGGCCCGGCTCAGCTCGGTGGCCTGCCGGCGGGCGCTGTCCGACTCGGTCGCCGTGGAGCTGCGCAGCTGCTCGGCGTGGTCGGCGGCCTCGCGCGCCTCGGAGGTCGCGCTGTTCAGGAGCCGCTCGGCCTCGGCGCGTGCACGGCGCAGCAGCTGGTCGGCCTCCGCGCGGGCGGACTCGCCCTCGCTCTGCAGCCGCTGCCTGGCCTCGTTCGCGACCCGCTCGGCCTCGGCGCGCGCGGCGGCCAGCGCCTGCTCGGCCTCCGCCCGCGACTCGTCGACGAGTCGGCGCGCCTGGGACTCGCTGCGGGCCCGCAGCTGCTCGGCCCACGCCACGTTCTCGTTGACGTGCGACTCGACGGTCTGGCGCCGCTCGGACAGCTCCTGGTCGAGCTGCTGGCGACGGGTGACCGCCTCCTGGTGCAGCTCGGCCTGCAGACGTGCCGCCTGCTCGGCGTGCTCCTGCAGGATGCGCTGGGTCTGGGCGCGCGCCTGCGACATCTCGCGCTCGGCGTCCTGGCGGAGCTGATCCGCCTGGATCTGGGCGTTGCGAAGCAACTGCTCGGCCTGATACCCGATGTCGCCGCCGTCATAGGCGGGCCGGGACATGAGGGTTCGGCGCGCCTCGTGAAGCTTGGCGCGCAGCACCTCGACCTGGTAGCCGAGGTCCTCGGCGTGCTGAATCGCCTTTTCCCGCTCGGTCTTCAGCCGCTCCATCTCGGCCTCGAACCGAGAGAGGTGGTCGACGTCAGCCGCCGGCTCTCGCTCCTGGCGTTCGTAGCCCCGCACTGCGCGGTCCCATCCGTCCCTGGTCGCAACCTTCTCCGAACGAGCCACGTCCATCCGCCGAACGGGGCTCCCGGGGAATGGTGTCAGATCAACGGCGAAGCACGGACTCCCGCCCTCACCCTCGGCCCCCGAAACCTGTACCCCGGCCCTCGGATCCCGCACCGCAACACACCAGGACCCGGGCCGCTTCCCGACTACACGGCAGCGGCCGTCCCCAACCCTACCGGCCCATATGTACGAGGGTCAGTGCTCAGGTGACTCAACAGGCGCCGAAGTGACCAGTTCTGTCAGTACTCCGTGGCAATCCTTCGGGTGCAGGAAGGTGATCCGCGACCCCATGGAGCCGCGCCGTGGCTCCTCGTACAGAACGCGTACGCCCTTCTCGCGGATGTCCGCTGACTCGGCATCCACATCTGCCGTACCGAAAGCGATGTGGTGCACTCCCTCCCCGTTCTTGGCCAGCCACTTGCCCACGGCCGAGTCCTCGCGGGTCGGCTCCAGGAGCTGGAGGTAGGAGGCACCGCCGTCGCCCGTGTCGTTGATCTTCAGCATGGCCTCGCGGACGCCCTGCTCCTCGTTGACCTCGGAGTGGAACACCTCGAAGCCGTATGTGGCCCGGTAGAACTCGACGGTCGCGTCGAGGTCGAAGCAGGCGATCCCGATGTGGTCGATTCGCGTCAACATGGTGTTAGTGCAGCGCGCCCGAGGTGGTTACGCAACGTGCGCGCCATCACACTGACGGCCCGATGACGGAGGGGCTACCGCTCAGTACATTCAAGTAAACCCTCGTTCACACACTCCTCAGCTCTCCAGCTGAAAGGGGATCGCACCTCATGTCAGGAACGAACAGCAGTACCTCGGTGATCGTTGCGGGCGCGCGCACGCCCATGGGACGGTTGCTGGGCTCGCTGAAGACCTTCTCCGGAGCCGACCTCGGCGGTTTCGCGATCAAGGCCGCCCTCGACCGTGCGGGGATCGGTGGCGACCAGGTGCAGTACGTGATCATGGGCCAGGTCCTCCAGGCCGGTGCGGGCCAGATCCCGGCCCGCCAGGCGGCGGTCAAGGCCGGCATCCCGATGAGCGTCCCGGCGCTGACCGTCAACAAGGTGTGTCTGTCGGGCCTGGACGCCATCGCGCTCGCCGACCAGCTGATTCGCGCCGGCGAGTTCGACATCGTCGTGGCCGGTGGCCAGGAATCGATGACGAACGCCCCCCACCTGCTCCCCAAGTCCCGTGAGGGCTACAAGTACGGCGCGATCGAGATGCTCGACGCGATGGCGTACGACGGTCTCACCGACGCCTTCGAGAACATCGCCATGGGCGAGTCGACGGAGAACCACAACACCCGCCTGGGCATCCTGCGCCCCGAGCAGGACCAGATCGGCGCCCTCTCCCACCAGCGCGCGGCGGCGGCCCAGAAGAACGGCGTGTTCGAGGCGGAGATCACGCCGGTCGAGATCCCGCAGCGCAAGGGCGAACCGATCGTTTTCAGCCAGGACGAGGGCATCCGGGCGGACACGACGGCCGAGTCGCTCGGCAAGCTGCGCCCGGCGTTCAAGAAGGACGGCACGATCACGGCGGGCACGTCGTCGCCGATCTCGGACGGCGCGGCGGCCGTGGTGGTCATGAGCAGGGCGAAGGCCGAGGAACTCGGTCTGGAGTGGATCGCGGAGATCGGCGCCCACGGCAATGTGGCGGGCCCGGACAACTCCCTCCACTCCCAGCCCTCCAACGCCATCCTGCACGCCCTCAAGAAGGAGGGCCTGGGCGTCGAGGATCTTGACCTGATCGAGATCAACGAGGCCTTCGCGGCCGTCTCGATCCAGTCAATCAAGGACCTCGGGGTCTCCACGGATCGGGTGAACGTCAACGGTGGCGCCATCGCCCTGGGCCACCCGATCGGCATGTCCGGCGCCCGGCTCGTCCTGCACCTCGCCCTGGAACTGAAGCGGCGCGGCGGCGGCGTCGGCGCGGCGGCCCTGTGCGGGGGCGGCGGCCAGGGTGACGCGCTGATCGTGCGGGTACCCAAGGCGTAAGCGGTCGCGAGCGGGCCGGCCGTACGGCCGGGATCGGAACGGAGTTGTGATGGAGGACGTCCCCACACTGGTCGCGCAGGCCAGGGAAGGCCGGCCGCGGGCCGTGGCCCGGCTGATCTCCCTGGTCGAGGGGGCGTCCGAACAACTCCGCGAGGTGATGGCCGCGCTGGCCCCGCTGGCGGGCAACGCCTACGTGGTCGGCCTCACCGGATCACCGGGCGTGGGCAAGTCGACGTCGACCTCGGCGCTGGTGACGGCGTACCGGCGCCAGGGCAGGCGGGTCGGCGTGCTCGCCGTCGACCCTTCGTCGCCGTTCTCCGGCGGCGCGCTGCTCGGCGACCGGGTGCGGATGTCGGACCACGCGTCGGACCCGGGCGTCTACATCCGCTCGATGGCGACCCGCGGCCACCTCGGCGGACTGGCCTGGGCGGCCCCGCAGGCGATCCGCGTCCTGGACGCGGCGGGCTGCGACGTGATCCTGGTCGAGACCGTGGGCGTGGGCCAGTCCGAGGTCGAGATCGCCGCGCAGGCCGACACCAGCGTGGTGCTCCTCGCCCCCGGGATGGGCGACGGCGTCCAGGCGGCCAAGGCGGGGATCCTGGAGATCGGCGATGTGTACGTCGTCAACAAGGCGGACCGGGACGGCGCGGACTCCACCGCCCGCGAGCTGAACCACATGCTCGGCCTCGGCGCGTCCAGGGCGCCCGGCGACTGGCGTCCCCCGATCGTGAAGACGGTCGCCTCCAGGGAAGAGGGCGTCGACGAGCTGGTGGAGGCCCTGGAGAAGCACCGCGCGTGGATGGAGGAGCACGGCGTCCTCGCCGAGCGCCGCCGCGCCCGCGCGTCACACGAGGTCGAGACGATCGCCGTCACGACCCTCCGCGAACGCATCGGCGACCTCCACGGCGACCGGCGCCTGAGCGCCCTGGCGGAGCGGATCGTGGCGGGTGAGCTGGACCCGTACCGTGCGGCGGACGAACTGGTCGCGGGCCTGACGGAGAAGTGAAGTGACCGCGGGCGGGCGGGATTTCGCGGTGGCCGTGGTCGACTCCCGGGCCACGCTGATACGTTGACCGGCATGTTCCTCCTCTTGGCATAGGTGCCGCCCCACACCACCGAGACCGGCCCGCACACGCGGCGCGGTCGAGGTGGTGATCCGGCGTCCCTTTCTGCCACGGCGCTTGCCCAAGGCGCCGCCTCCCAGAGGAACTTCGCATGTCCGCGACCTCGACGCGGCCTTCCTATGCCGCCGTCCTGCGTATCCCGTACGCCCGCCGCACCTTCGCCACCGCCCTGCTCGGCAGGCTGTCCTACGGCGTCGTCCCCCTGTCCGTGATGCTCGCCGTCACCCGGGCCTCCGGCTCCTACGCCGTGGCCGGCGCCGCGATGGCGCTCTTCGGCGCCACCGTCGTCCTCCTGGCGCCCGCCAGGGCCGCCCTCATCGACCGGTACGGGCCGCGCCGGGCGCTCGTCCCCCTGCTGTTCGCCCACCTCACCGCGCTCGGGCTGCTGACGGCGGCCGTCTGGCGCCCGGGTGCGCCGGCGGCCGTGCTGGGCTCCCTCACCGCCCTCGCGGGCGCCTGTGTACCGCCGCTCGGGCCGACCATGCGGGCCGTGTGGAGCACCATCGCCGAGGACCGGCTGCTGCTGCAGCGGGCGTACAGCCTCGACGGTGTCGCCGAGGAACTGCTGTTCGTCTCAGGGCCGTTGTTGGTGGGCGTCCTCGCCGGGTTCACCGTGCCGGCCGTCGGCATCGTCGTCGGGGCGGCCCTGATGGCGGCGGGCACCGCCGGTTTCGTGACCTCGCCGGCGCTACGGGGGATGCGTCCCGCGGTGCGCGGGGCCAGCCGGGGGACAGGCGGCGACAGGCGGGTGCTGGGCCGCATCCGGGGTCCGGTCGGCGCCGCCGCGGGTGTCGGACTCGGGCTCGGCTCCCTCGACCTCCTGGTCGTGGTGTTCGCCGGGCAGCACGGCCACGGCGCGGCCGGCGCGGCCTGGGTCCTGGCCGCGCTGTCCACCGGAAGCGCCGTCGGGGGGCTGCTCAACGGGGCCGTGGCGTGGTCCTGGCCGGCCCGGACCCGGCTCACCCTCATGGCGGTCGGCCTGGGTCTGGCACTCCTCGGCGCGGGACTCGCCCCCGGCCTGGGCACCCTCGCCGTCGCCATGACGGTCGCCGGGGTCTTCGTGTCCCCGGCCATCACCACCGCGTATCTCATCGCCGACGAGACGGTGGCACCCGAGGCGCGTGTCCGGGCCGGGGCATGGGTCAACACGGCGACCAACGCAGGCAGCACGATCGGCTCCGCCGGGGCGGGAGTTGTCGCGGGGCACCTGCCAGTGGGCGTCTGCTTCGCGCTGACCGGGGTGGTGGTGCTGGCGCTGGTGAGCAGTTTGTTTCCCACCCGCCCGCCCGTTTACGGTCCGATTCGTGAGTGACCCTCTAACGCCGACCGGCACCCCCAGCCCGCTCCTCAGTCCTCGTCGGACTGGACCCGCGTGATCTTCCCCGTGTCGAGCGCCACCCTCCACTCGCTCGTCGTACCGGCCTTCACCGTCTCCACGTTCCAGGCCACGGCACCGCTGTCGTCGTCCGCGTCGACCTCGGTGACCGTGCCCTTCGTGGCGGCGACGAGGGCGGCCTCGTGGGCGTCGAACCTCGCGCCCTTCAGGGCGGCCGACTCGGCGCGGTCCTCGCTGTCGTTGTCGTCGTCACCCTCGTCGTCGCGGTGCGCGCCCAGCACCTTCCCGGCGCCGGACACGTCCACGCCGTACTCGGTGCCGTCGCCCCGCACGACGTCCACGCTCCACGCGCCGGCGTCGGCGCCGTCGTCCTCCAGTTCGGCGGAGACGGCGGTGCCCGGGGTGTGCCGCAGCGCGACGGCGACGGCCTCGGCTGCGGAGACACCGCCGACGCGAACGCCCGTACGGTCCTCGGCGGCGTCGCTCCGGTCGTCCGCGTCGTCGTCCCGGTCGGTGACGACCCGCACGGTCGTACCCGTCCCCGGCCGCGCCGCCGTCCCGTCGTCGTTCGCCGCGAAGGCCACGACGGTGCCACCGGCCAGGGCGGCGGCGGTGAGGGTGGCGATGACGATGTTCCGCTTCATGGGGTTCCTGCCTCTTGGCTCGGTTCGTGGCGATTCGCTCGCTTCGATGACGAGGACCAAGCTGCCCGACGGTGGCTGAAGAAGGCCTGAAGCCACCTGAAGGCGCCTTCAGCTTCGGTTTGCGACGCTGTACGCATGCGTCTGTTGATCGTCGAGGACGAGAAGCGACTGGCCCTGTCGCTCGCCAAGGGCCTGACGGCCGAGGGATACGCCGTGGACGTCGTCCACGACGGCCGCGAGGGCCTGCACCGGGCCACCGAGACGCCGTACGACCTGGTGATCCTCGACATCATGCTGCCCGGCCTCAACGGCTACCGCGTCTGCGCGGCCCTGCGCGCCGCCGGGCACGACGTACCGATCCTGATGCTCACCGCCAAGGACGGCGAGTACGACGAGGCGGAGGGCCTGGACACCGGCGCCGACGACTATCTGACCAAGCCCTTCTCCTACGTCGTCCTGGTCGCCCGAGTGAAGGCGCTGCTGCGCCGGAGCGGGCCTGCGGGGGCCTCGCCCGTCCATGTGGTCGGCGAGCTGAGGGTCGACACCGCGGCCCACCTTGTCCACGTCGGCGGATGCGAAGTCACCCTCACGGCAAAGGAGTTCGCCGTCCTGGAGCAACTCGTCGTGCGGGCCGGCGAGGTGGTGTCCAAGGCGCGGATCCTGGAGCACGTCTGGGACTTCGCGTTCGACGGCGACCCGAACATCGTCGAGGTCTACGTCAGCACACTGCGCCGGAAGCTCGGAGCCCCGCTGATCCGGACCGTGCGCGGCGCCGGCTACCGGCTGGAGGTGCCGCGGTGAGACGCGCGCTCGGCTCCGTACGGGCCCGGGCGACCCTCGGCGCCACCGTCGTCGTCGCGGTCGCACTGGTCGCCGCCGGGACCGCCGTACTGCTCTCCCTGTGGTCCAACCTCAGCGGTCAGGCCGGTACGCAGGCCGAGCGGACCGCGCGGGCGGTCGCCGCCGACCTCGCGGCCGGGACGGCGTACGACACGCTGTCGCTCGACGCCGACGACCGGCCCGTCCAGGTCGTCGACGCGTCCGGGCGGCTGGTCGCGGCCAGTGAGGACCTGGAGCGGATCAGCGGCACGGGTGTGGCGGCGGTGACGCCGAAGGTGCCTGCGGGCGGCGGCTATGGCGACAGCGGGGCCGGGGGCGACGATGACGACGGCTCCCTCTCGCCCGGCGAGATCGACGACGACGTCTCCTTCACCGACGGATCCGCGACCGTCGAGGGCGACGAGGCCGACTACCGGTTCGCGGCCGTACGGGTCGAGGTCGACGACAGCGGCACGCTCACCGTGTACGCGGGAGCGCCGCTCTCCGCCGAACAGAGCGCCGTCAGCACCGCGTTGACCGTCATGCTGATCGGATTCCCGCTGCTCCTCGGTGTCGTCGCGGGCGTCACCTGGCTGGTCACCCGGCGCGCGCTGCGCCCGGTCGAGGGCATCCGGGCCGAGATGGCCGCGATCACAGCCTCCCAGGACCTCGCCCGCCGCGTCCCCGTGCCGGACACCCATGACGAGGTGGCCAGGCTCGCCCGGACCACCAACGAGACCCTGGCCGCCCTGGAGACCTCCGTGGAACGCCAGCGCCGGTTCGTCGCCGACGCCTCCCACGAACTGCGCAGCCCCATCGCCTCCCTGCGCACCCAGCTCGAAGTCGGCTCCGCACACCCGGAGTTGCTGGACGTCGAGGGCGCGGTCGAGGACACCGTACGGCTGCAGCGCCTCGCCGCCGACCTGCTGCTGCTCGCCCGGCTGGACGCGGGGGAGCGGCCCGCCGACGCGCGCTTCGACCTCGCGGAACTGGTCCGGGAGCAGGCGGAAGGGCGGGCAGGACTGACGGTCGGCGTGGAGAGGGTGGAAGTGGCCGGATCCCGGGGGCAGTTGGGGCGGCTGGTCGCCAACCTGTTGGACAACGCGCAACGGCACGCCCGGTCGGCGGTCACGGTGTCCGTACGGCGGGAGGGAGCGCGGGCCGTGGTCGAGGTCGCCGACGACGGGGACGGGGTGCCCGAGGCGGACCGGGAGCGGGTGTTCGAGCGGTTCGTACGGCTCGACGCCGCCCGCAGCCGCGACGACGGGGGCGCCGGCCTGGGACTCGCCATCGCCCGGGACGTCGCCGTACGGCACGGCGGCACACTGACCGTGGGTGAAGCGGCGACAGGCGGAGCCCTGTTCGAGCTCCGCCTGCCTGTCACTTGATCTGCCGGATGCGCCTGATGTGTCTGACCTGTCGGATGCGTCGAACAGGCCTACGGCCTGCCCCGGTGGCCGCGCAGGTGCTGGGCGATCGGCTTGAGCGAGGTGCTGAGCTCGGCCAGCGCCTCGGGGGTCAGCAGGTCGATGAAGTGCCGCCGCACAGACGCCACATGATGGGGCGCGACCTTGTTCATCGTCTCCATCCCCTGCTCCGTGAGCACCGCGTACAGGCCTCGCCGGTCGGACTCGCAGTTCTCGCGGCGGACCAGGTTCGCGTTCTCCATGCGGGTGATCTGGTGGGACAGCCGGCTCTTGGACTGGAGGGTGGCCGACGCGAGGTCGCTCATCCGCATGCGGACGCCCTCGGACTCGGAGAGGTTCACGAGGATCTCGTAGTCGTTCATCGTCAGGCCGAACGGTTGCAGGTCCTTTTCGAGCTGGTAGGTCAACAGCCTGTTGACCTCCAGGTGGGTGCGCCAGGCGCACTGCTCCGCGTCGGTCAGCCAGCTTGTGGCCGTCTCGGTCTCCATGAATGAAGTCTACCTAAAAGGTTGAAAGGCGAACTAGTGAGGGTGGCGTGACGGCGCGCACATGTTCGACGTCACACTCCGCAGACTACCGCTCACAGCCCGAAGCGACGCTGGAGGTCACCGAGCTGTCCGGGAAGGCGCGGTACGCCCGGTTGCTGTGGATGGCCTGCGGGAGCTCCGCCGCCACCCGGCACCCCGGGCTCGGACGGAACCACCCCGGTGGCCTGCTCCGCCATCAGCGTCTCGCTCGACTGGAGCAGCACCGTGCCGGCCCCGACGAACTCGAACTGGTGCTCCTCGCCGGAGGCCCCGCCGATGCCCGTCATCGCACGTAGACCCCCCATGAGGCCTGTCATGTACCCATGGTCGTAGTGGTGGCACGGGGAGGGGCAGTCGGCCCAGCCGACCAGGGCCTGCGGGTCCACCCGGATCGGGGGTTCCATGAACACCACCGGGCCGTTCGAGGCGGCCACGAACTTGCCCGTACCGATGAGGGTCAGGAAGCCCGGCACGATCGACTGCTTCAGCGCGAGACTTGGCTGAAAAGCGAGAAGATTGCCGGAGCGAATGGTCAGGTTGCCGTCTTCCAGATCGTACGAATTCACGTCGAAGGCCCGGTCGGCGAGGAGCATCTTGCCCGAACCCTCGGCGACGACCCAGTCGCTCGCGTGCAGAGGCGAATGAAAGGACGTACGGACAAGACGGTCCAGCCGGCCGTGTCCGACGCCGTTGAAGTCGACCGTCCCGTAGTAGGCGATCATCTTCCCCTTCTGCAGGAACCACTGGCTCCCCTTGAGCTCCACGCAGAAGGTGTACTTGTTGACGTTGTCGTCGGACGGCAGCGTCATCGGGTCGTGGACGACGAGCCTGGCGCCCGGGTAGGTGGTCACAGTTTTTCCTCCGACGCCTGGACGTAGACCGCACCGCTGCCGCTGAGCTCCAACTGGAACGCCTCGCCCGAGCCGCGGCCCACCATGTCGCGCCAACCCAGCGCGGTCGACAGCTTGTTGCGGACGTCGCCGTGGTGCGCGACGTACGCCTGCGGGTCGACATGGACCGGGCGCTGGGGGGTGATCGGCACCTCGATGACCCCGCCGTGGGCCATGACGGCGACCGCTCCGTGTCCCTTGAGGGTGGTGGTGAACAGCCCCTGGCCCGTCACCTGGCCCCGGACCATGCCCATGACGCCGCCCTGCGAGCCCATGAACATCGTGCCCTGCTGGAGCGTGCCGTCGAAGGCGAGGAGGCGGTCCGCCTCGACGCACAGAGTGTCCCCGGCGAGGTTGATGACCTGGATGTGGTGGCCGCCGTGCCCGAAGAAGACCGTGCCGCTGCCCTCGACCGTCATCAGCGGCGTGGCCTCGTTGGCGACCCGGCGGCCGATCATCGACATGATCCCGCCCTGGCCGCCCTGCATGTTGGGCGTGAAGGACACCTCGCCCTTGTAGGCGAGCATCGCCCCGCGCTGACTGAACAGGCGCTGACCGGGCATGACGGTCGCCTCGACCATCTTGGAGTTGATCTCACGGAAGGGCATGTCACACGTCCCCGGCGATCGTGTTGCGCTCACTGGGCTGGACGTACACCAGGCCGTCGCCCTCGAAGCGGATCTGGAAGGCCTCGCCGCCGCCCTCACCCATGAACGTGCGGAACGTCACACCGGACTGGAAGGACTGCCGGACGTTGCCCTGGTGCGCGATGTACGCCCCCGGGTCGACCGTCAGCGGGAACTGCGGGCTCACGCGCAGCACCACCGCCGGCCCGTCCGACATGATCGCCGCCTGGCCGTGCCCCTCGACGGTCGTCGTGAACAGGCCGTTGCCCTGAGAGGCGCCGCGCAGCCCGGTGAACGACGTGCCCGTACGCAGGCCCGAGTCGGTCGCCAGCAGGTTGCTCGACTCCACGTACAGCTTGTCCCCCTGGAGGCCGACAAGGTTGATCTCGGAGGCCCGGTCGGCGAACCAGCACGTCCCGTGCCCCTTCACCTCCATCAGGGTCATCTGCTCACCGGTGATCCTTCGGGTGACCATCCCCCGGATGCCCTCACCTCCGCCGCTGAGCTTCTTGAAGTCCATCTGTCCGTCGTACGCCACCATCGAGCCGTTCTTCGCCTTCACGGCGTCCCCGGTCATGTCGATGGCCAGCACCTTGCTGCCTTGAAGTCGAAACATCGCCACGTGGCGAAGGTAGCCCGCCGGGCGCCCCCGGCAACAGATCCCGAAGGTGGAGATCGCCCCCGAATCTCCCCCTAGGGGGCGCGCCTCTGTCTGCAGGGTTCGTCCGCACGGTCGTCCACACCCCCGTCCCGTCCGCCCGGCCCGCGACTGTCACAATGGACGAACGTTTGTGCACCCATTCACAAAGCGACCCCCTCGCTCCCCTCGCACCCCCCGAAGGTGACCCGTGGACATCAAGACCGCCTCCGCCCTCCGCCGCCTGCGGCTGGTCTCGGCCCCCGAAGCCGTTTCCTTCCTCCTCCTCTTGGTCTGCTCGGTGCTGAAGCGGACCACGGACTTCAACGCGGTGCCCGTCATGGGCATGGTCCACGGTGTCCTCTTCATCCTCTACGTGATCTTCTGGGCGGACGCCTGGAACCGGGCCAAGTGGCCCGCGAAGACCGGCGTCCTCTACTTCGTCCTCTCCGTCCTGCCGACCGGCGGCTTCTTCGCCGAGCGCAAGCTGCGCCACGAGGCGGAGAACGCGGTCGACGCGGCCATCGCCGCCCGCGCCCGGCAGGAGCAGGGCCAGGGCCAGGACGGGGCGGTCAAGGCATGATCGTCGCCTTCTCCGTGACGCCCCTCGGTGTCGGTGAGGAGGTGGGGGAGTACGTCGCCGACGCCGTCCGCGTCGTCCGGGAATCCGGCCTCCCCAACCGCACCGACGCCATGTTCACGTCCATCGAGGGCGACTGGGACGAGGTCATGGACGTCGTCAGGCGTGCCGTCGCCGCCGTGGAGGAACGCGCGCCGCGTGTCTCCCTCGTCCTCAAGGCGGACATCCGCCAGGGTGTCACCGACGGTCTGACCTCCAAGGTCGAGACGGTGGAACGCCACCTCGCCCCCTGACCTCGTTCGTGGGGGTCGGACCGAAGGGCGAGACGGGGCTGACCACGATGTGACCGGCCGGTAAGGTCTGGTGCCGTGCCGAAGCCGCTCAGTCTCCCCTTCGACCCCATCGCACGCGCCGACGAACTGTGGAAGCAGCGCTGGGGAAACGTCCCGTCCATGGCCGCGATCACCTCGATCATGCGCGCGCAGCAGATCCTGCTCGCGGAGGTCGACGCGGTCGTGAAACCGTACGGTCTGACGTTCGCGCGGTACGAGGCGCTGGTGCTGCTCACGTTCTCCAAGGCGGGCGAGCTGCCGATGTCCAAGATCGGCGAGCGTCTGATGGTCCACCCGACGTCGGTGACGAACACGGTGGACCGCCTGGTGAAGTCGGGCCTGGTCGCCAGGCGCCCCAACCCGAACGACGGCCGCGGCACCCTCGCCACGATCACCGAGAAGGGCCGCGAGGCGGTCGACGCGGCGACCCGCGACCTGATGGCCATGGACTTCGGCCTCGGGACGTACGACGCGGAGGAGTGCGCGGAGATCTTCGCGCTGCTCCGGCCGTTGCGGGTGGCGGCGCGGGACTTCGCCGAGGAGTAAGCAGGGTCGCCGGGGTCGATCGGTGGCGTCGCCCGGGTGGGCGGGGTCGGCGGAAGATCGCCGGAAACGGGTGGTTACGCTCGTAGGCATGAAAAAGAGCGTGCTGACCCGCTATCGCGTCATGGCCTACGTCACCGGTGTCCTGCTGGTACTGCTGACCCTCGGTGTGTTCGCCAAGTACGCGTTGAAGCTCGACGGCGCCGACAGCTTCACCAGCGTCGTCGGTATCGCGCACGGTTGGCTGTACGTCGTGTACCTGGTATTCGCCTTCGACCTGGGCTCCAAGGCGAAGTGGCCGGTCAGCAAGCAGCTGTGGGTCCTGCTCGCCGGCACCATCCCCACGGCCGCGTTCTTCGTGGAGCGCAGGGTCAGCCGCGAACTGGCGGACCAGCTCGCGGAGCCGACGCCGGTGGCCGCCAAGGCATAGCAGTTACTGGCTGCCGTCGCCGCGCAGTCCCAGCAGCAGTACCCGCGTGAACGCCTCGGCCCATTCCGGGCCGACCGGCTCCGCGCTCACCAACGTGCGGTGCACCACCGCTCCCGCCACCATGTCGAAGATCAGGTCCACCGTGCGGGCGGCCTCCTCCGGGTCCGTTTCCGGGGGGAGTTCGCCGCGCCGCTGCGCGCGGGAGCGGCCTTCCAGGACCAGGCGCTTCTGCCGGTCCACGATCGAGGCGCGGATACGTTCGCGCAGCGCGTCGTCGCGCGTCGACTCCGCGACCACCGCCATCAGGCCGCTCTTCGTGTCCGGGCGCACCAGGATCGCCGCGAACTGGAGGACGACGCCCTCGATGTCGGCGGCGAGACTGCCTCGGTCGGGCATCTCCAGTTCGTCGAAGAGGACCGCCACCGCGTCGACGACCAGTTCGTTCTTTCCGGGCCACCGGCGGTAGAGGGTCGTTTTCGCCACTCCCGCGCGCGTGGCCACGTCCCCCAAGGTCAGCTTGGACCAGCCCAGTTCGATCAGGGCGTCCCGCGTCGCCGCCAGGATCGCCGCGTCCGCGGTGGCGCTGCGAGGGCGTCCCGTACGGCTGACGGGCGTGCGGCTCTGCATGGCACGACCATAACGGCGGTTCCTGCCAGGTGAGGCCGTGAGGGAGGTCACTCGGAGGCGCTTCCCACAGGCCCGCCCCTCCCGTTACGCTACGACCCGTAGCGAAAGCAGCGCCGGCCGCCCAGGCCCCTCTTTCACTACGCCTTTCACATGTGCGCGCCGAACGGGGGAGGATAGACGCATGCAGCCACGGAACATGTCCATGAGCGGGGTCGTCGACCTCGCCGCGGTGAAGGCGGCCCAGGAGGCCAAGTCGAAGGCGGAGCAGGCGCGAGCCGAAGCCGCCCGGCAGGGCGGGGGAGGTGCCGTCGCGCCGGCCGACCTCGTCATTGACGTCGATGAGGCCGGGTTCGAACTCGATGTCCTGCAGCGGTCCACCGAGGTGCCCGTCGTCATCGACTTCTGGGCCGAGTGGTGCGAGCCGTGCAAGCAACTGAGCCCCGTTCTCGAACGCCTGGCCCTCGAGTACAACGGCCGGTTCGTCCTCGCCAAGATCGACGTCGACGCCAACCAGATGCTGATGCAGCAGTTCGGCATCCAGGGGATTCCGGCCGTCTTCGCCGTCGTCGCCGGGCAGGCCCTGCCGCTCTTCCAGGGTGCCGCCGGTGAACAGCAGATCCGCGAGACCCTCGACCAGCTGGTGCAGGTCGCCGAGCAGCGCTTCGGCCTCACCGGCCTCGTCGTCGACGCGAACGCCGAACCCGGCGCCCAGCCCGTCGCGGCCCCCCAGGCCCCGGTGGGGCCCTACGACGCGCTCCTCGAAGCCGCTGTGCAGGCCCTGGACGCGGGGGACTTGGGCGGCGCGGTGCAGGCCTACAAGAACGTACTGAGTGACGACCCCGGCAACACGGAGGCCAAACTCGGGCTCGTGCAGGCCGAGTTGCTTCAGCGGGTGCAGGACGTCGACCCGCAGCAGGTGCGCAAGGACGCCGCCGAGAAGCCGGGGGACCCGACGGCGCAGATCGTCGCGGCCGACCTGGATCTGGTGGGCGGCCATGTCGAGGACGCGTTCGGGCGGCTCATCGAGACGGTGGCGCGTACGGCGGGCGACGACCGGGACACCGTACGGCTGCGGCTGCTGGAGCTGTTCGAGGTCGTCGGCGCGGATGACCCGCGGGTCGCGCTGGCCCGGCGGGCGCTGGCGAGGGCGTTGTTCTGAGCGGTCGGAGGGTGGTCGGACGGCGGCCGGGCCGGGTGACCGACGGGGTCGCTGATCGATCAGTGGCCTGACCTGTCGCTAAACACGGCGGCGGGTGTTGTCCAGGTGAAGAATTTGCCGATCATGTGCGCAAGCGGTCGCGCTTTACCAAATCTTGGTAAACGCGGCCGCTGTTACTTGGAGTAAGCCAAGGGCGTCGTGCTGTCGGAGTTGGGGCGGGAAGTGAACGTTTTGTCACCCCGCCGAAGGCCACCCAGCGTTGTCGAACAGCACCCACGGGTCGCCGCGCGGTTATCTGCCCGTTACTAGCCAGTAACGAACCCCCTTGTGCGGGCGGCCAGAATGCACCACGATCGGCGACGCTCGGTCCTATCCCGTACCCCGACAGCCAGTCGGGCGGACGGGAGTTGTTGGGTCCCCACCGGGCAGAGTCGGCGGCAGAGGCGCCGGCTCTCGGACAGGGGGGTCTTCGCCTTCCGGGTGGAGCCTGTCCGGCAAGGTTGTGCGTGATGTGCGTCAGGCGCGACCAGTGGTTGTCGCTCGGGGGTGATCGCCGGTGACTCGGGCGCTGTTCGCGCCGTCGAGCGCGGGCGCTCTCCTTCCCGAGGACGTAGCACTTCTCCCATCCCTGCCCGGTAGAGCCGCCGTCATTGGGGCAGCCAGGGCCAGGAGATGTACGTCCGAGAAGGAGGAAATATGGAGTCCCAGGTGCGTGGCGGGACAAGATGGAAGCGCTTCGCTGTGGTCATGGTGCCCAGCGTCGCCGCTACGGCATGTATAGGTGTTGCCCTCGCGCAGGGTGCTCTTGCCGCGTCGTTCAGCGTTTCTGGCCAGTCGTTTAAGGTCAGGGCTGACTACATCGAAGGCACGGGCTTCTCGCAGTACGGCGCCGTCGACATGGACGACTCGAAGAGCGAGAAGGGCACTCACCCGGTCGCGGTGTCGGCGTTCTCCGACGCGCGTATCCAGAACATGTGCCAGTCGGTCGTCACTCCGAAGATCCCGTTCTTCGGCACTGCCACGCTGGTGCTGAGTGCGGGCGACAGTGCCGACAAGGACAAGCAGGTCACTGCCAAGAACCTGTACATCGACGTCGAGCGCCTTGAGGCCGAGAAGGCCGTGTTCGGTGGCATGAACATCGGCGTCGCTGCCAAGTCTCTGGATAACCCGCCCATGAAGGGCGGCAAGGAGCTGTCGGACCCCAACGGATTCGGCCAGGACGCGGACCATGTGGACCTGTACGGAGTGAAGCAGACGGCGTGGGCCACCACCGCCGGAACCTTCACGCTGCCGGGTCTGAGCATGAAGGTACTCACGGGTACCCACGAGTGCTACTAAGCACTCGGTGACGGGTGGGGGAGGCCGTGAGGCGCCCCCACCCGCTCCACTCCGATCGGGTCTTCGCGCACCGCAGCCTGTCACCGGCGAACGACCCTCTCACCACAGCAACACCGCACCAGGGAGCTATTTCCATGAGCGCCGAGACTCCTGCCGCCCACAGTCTGCCCACTCGCTGGAGGCTGCGGTTCCGCGCCTGGCGGGGTTCGAGGCCGTTCTGGGCCGGCTTGTTTGTCATGATCGGCGGTGTCCCGATCATGTATTTCCCTTACGCGCACCTCACGCTCGGTCAGCTCACGATCCGCATGTCCACAACGGCCGGTGCGGGATCGCTGATCATCGGAGTCCTGCTCGTCGTCATGGGCATCAGTCTCTGGTTCCAGAAGCACGTACGGACCTTCGCCGGCACCGCCGCGATCCTGCTGGGACTGGTGTCCCTTCCGGTCTCCAACTTCGGCGGGTTCGTCATCGGCTTCCTGCTGGCCCTGGTCGGCGGCGCGCTGGCCATCGCCTGGGCGCCCGGTGAGCCGGAGTCGAACACGAAGTACGGAGAGCCAGCGGGCAACGGCGGCACGGATGCGGTCCGTGCCGCGGAGGCCCCGGTGTCCGCGGAGGCCACCGACGGAGCTGACCCGGTGGCTGAGGCGGGCGGACTGGACATGAGCAAGTCGAACGAGCCGTACGAGCCGAACGATCTGTCAGAAACGAGCCCGGTGAACGGGGCGAACGGGAGGCGCAGTGCCGGCTGACAAGGTGACCCACGGGACTGATGTGGAAGAGTCCCGCGGGCGAACCGGGCCGAGGCATGCGGCCCCGAGGAAGCCGCTGTTCACCAGGTTCCACATGCCTGCCGGAAAGGCGATAGCCCTGGCGGCGATGCCGACCGCGGTACTCATGGGCATGGGGTTCACGCCGACGCTCGCACGGGCCGATGGCCAGCCGACGACGAACAGCATGACGGCTGAGGAATACCAGAAGTGCGTCGAGGTGGTGACCGGCGCCGCGGACGGTACGGACACAGCGGCGACGCCCTCCACGTCCACCAGCTCCTCCCCCTCGTCGTCCGGCGGCGGAGACACGGAGCCGAAGCCGTCCCCCTCGGCCACGGACTCGGGCGCGGGTTCCTCGGGCGACTCGTCGGATTCAGGTTCCGACGACGCGACCGAGCCGACTCCGACGCCGTCCGTGAGCAAGACGACGTCCAGTGGCAGCACCGGCGGCGACAGCGACAAGGCCACGCCCACCCCCTCGGCGAGCGCGAGCGCGACCGAGGAGAGCGGCGGCCTGCTGGAGACCATCGGCGACGCGATCACGGGCATCTTCACGGGCGGCAGCGACTCGTCGAGCGACACGGCGTCCTCGACGGGCACCGAGTCGACGGAGACCAGCGAGGCCGCCGACAGCGCCACTCCGACGCCGACCGCGTCACCGGCGCCGACCGCGGAAGCGGCCGGCAAGGGCACGACCGGCAGCACCACGGTGAAGGACACGACGGCGAAGGTCACCGGAGTCCTCAAGGACACCGCCAAGGACACGACCAAGGCGTCCGAGACCACCACGGAGTCGGCCGAGAAGGCGGTCACCGCCGCCACCGCGTCCCCGAGCCCCTCGGCCAGTTCGAGCGTGGACCCGGACGACTGCCCCGCCGAAGCCACCGACGACGAGGGCGGCGTCGACAACTCGACCACGCTGCCCACCGACCCGTGGATCCTTCAGGCCAGTTCGCTGACGCTCAACGGCGCGGACTACCAGGGCATAGTCAAGGTGCGTACCGCCGACGGCACGGTCAAGGAGGTCCTCAAGTACGTGATCTCCGACGGCACGACGATCGGCGACCTGCATCAGACCTTTAAGGACCCTGTCTCGGGCAAGACCCACCACGCGCAGGCGGCCAAGGGTACGGACTCCACGATCAAGGGAGGCAAGACGATCATGTACACGGAAAGCATCTCCGGCAACCTGCTCGGCCTGATCCCCGTGACGTTCAGCCCGAAGAGCCCGCCGCCCCTGAACATCCCGTGGATCTACTTCACGAACGTGAAGGTCGTCCAGGCGGGCCAGTTCGGCGGCACCCTGACGATCCAGGGGCTGCACCAGTACACGACCTGAGCGTTCACAACCCCGTTCGGGAGCCGCACCGAGACCTGTGGCCCGGCCTTACCGCCTTTGGCGGGGGCCGGGCCACAGGTCTGTGCGGCGGCTGACGCCGCGGACCACGCGGTGCGGGTGGTCAGCTCTGCAGCGGTCGCGAACGCTTCAGCAACCGTTGCGCCAACCGCTGCGGCAGCCGAGAAGAAGGCTGACGTGAACGCCTAGAAGTACGACGTGCATGCGGGCACGAACGCCTTCTGCGCCAACACGCCGTGGGCTACACGATGCGGGCAAGGTACTGATCGTCCGGCCCTCCCCAAGAGCTGACATGGGAAGGAGAGACGTTTGAGAACCCAGATGAAGATGACCCGCGACGGCGAGCGTTCATCGCCGGGCTTACGCCCCGTCAGATGTCGGCGATCTCCGAGGCGCTGAGCCGTCTGATCGAGCAGGACTGCAGTGACACGGAGCTGACACAGTGGTCGGGGCGGGCCGGGAGACGATCGGCGCGCTCGTAGAACGCCTGGCCGGACGGCACACGGAGCCAGGCATTTCCGCCTCACCGTGGAGGAACTCCCCATGGTGCACAGCACGCTGACCGCCGTGCCCCTCAGGTTCACTTGGCGCGAAGGCGCCTTCCTGGAGGAGCCGTTCAATATCCGGCTAGGCTTCTACCGGGAGAACTTCGAGACCTTAGCGCATGTCGTCCTTCCGTGCGGCGGCCGAGGCGTGACACCCGGCGGCAGCAATTGACTGCGCGCGTTCCGAGGTAAAGCGCTTTCGAAGATGATCGGTTGTGTGAGATCTTCTTACTCGAACACTTATTTGCATCGGGGAGGGAGTTTCATGAGGACTCGGAAGACAGTGGCGCGGGCAGTGGCGACGGGGGCGTGCGCGGCCGGCCTGGTCGCCGCACTTCAGGGCCAGGCCTGGGCGGCCACGGTGAGTATCGAAGCGTCCGGCGGCGGCGGGTCCGCACAGTTCAACGGTGACACCAACACCTTCAGAGCCTGCGACACTGCGGCGGACGGCTGGGGGATCGAGGCTCGTCTCCGTTTCCCGGCCGCCGACAACAAGCCGGACTTGGTGGTCGACACCCGCGGTCACGCCGCCACCTACTGCACCCCCTGGAAAGGCGGCCTCACCGAGGGTAAGTCGTACCGCATGTTCGTCACGCCGGTGGTGGGAGACGTTAGAGGTCAGTCGATATACATCGACGTCCGCGCCTGATGCATGTGTGAAGCGTCCTGTACGGCGTTGAGGGGTTTCCCTGTGACCAAACGCTGTTTGTTCAGTTCGTCCCGCTGAGTTTCGACTCCTCGGCGGGCCAAGTCGTGCGTCGTCGGCTGACGCCTCGGCGCTGCGGACATACAAGGTGAGGGCGGCACCCCGCATCGCGGGTGCCGCCCTCACCTTGTCACTTATGGTCCAGTATCGAACGCGACTCGAACTCGAAGCAGGCAGTTCCGCTGATCAGCCGGCCTGCTGGCAGACGCCGGGCAGCCCGACCGGCCCGGCCCAGCCGGAACGGCTGCGGTCCTCTCGGCAGGACTGGCCCATCATCACGCTCTTGCGTCGAGGCAGTCGCAATTGTCGGCGCAGTAGTACTGAGCCCCCACGGTTGCCTCTCTTGAAGTGGCTGGCGTGGGGCGGGCCCGTGGGTGTTCCGATGAGGCGGCGAGGGTAGGGGGTGGCGTCAGCAACCGCCCGGCTTCCACGTCACCTCCCAGCCCCCGCTCCCGCGAACTCCCGGGCCCCTGCCCAAGGCAGTACAGCCCACATCCGCGTCCCACCCCCGGGCTCCCGCGCCTCCCCGAACCCCCACTCCCCGCCGCACCCCTCCACCACGCACCCCAGCACCCGCAACGCATCCCCCCTCCGCTCATCGCAAGCCGCAGCCAGCCGGGGATGCACATGCCGACGGTGCCCGTCATAGAGCACCACCTGCAGCTCTCCCTCCCACCACCGCAGCGACACGTACACCGACGCATCCGCAGCGAACCGGAAAGCACACGCTGTCAGCTCCCCCACCACCTGCACCGCAGCGTCCGCCATCTCCTCCAGCCCATGCGTCTGGAGAACAACCCGAGTCGTAGCCCGGGCCACCCACGAACTCACCGCCTCGGCAGGCAGGTTGAAGCCGTACGTGAGCGTGTCCGGGGAGGGCGGCGGAGTCTTCGTGAGGTCGGTCGAGATGGGGCAGGCCGAGGCGGCGAGTGATCCGGGCATGACGAACTCCCTTGCTGGACAACGGACTTGACTGTGCTGACGTACGCCCCGACCAGTGGCCTGTCTCCCTGGTGCGAGCGTGCCCCTCCCAGGGAAGGAGAAGGCGGGCAGGCTCGCGCGATGCGCTTCCGTGTAATGCCGGGGGGTAAGCGACCTGTCACCAATTGTAAGGCTCGATGGGGAACGTGTGCCACATACTCTTGCTCATTGCCTCCATCGAAGTGGACCAGTACACGGTGAACGCGGCAGACTGGCCCTGACCAACCGGGGAGGAAGGTGCAGATGCCGACACGGCCCGCGCCGACAGAACGTCAGAAGCGCCTGGGCGCCGAGTTGCGCAAGATGCGGCTCGGGGCTGGCCGGACCACGGAGTACGCCGCCGGGCTACTCGGACTGGACCGGACGAAGGTCTCCAACATGGAGTCGGGCGTGCGGGCCACCTCGCCCGAGCGGATCCGGATACTCGCCAGCAACTACGACTGCGCGGACGAGGCCTACGTCAACGCGCTCATCGCCCTCGCCGACTCGCGCCGTCGCGGCTGGTGGGAGAGGTATAGGGGCACTCTCCCCCAAGGGCTCCTTGATGTCGCTGAGTTGGAGTGGTTCGCCACCCGACTGCGCAGTTACCAGACCGTGCACATTCCCGGCCTGCTCCAACTCGGCAGTTACGCCCGGGCCGTTTTCAACTCGGCCCTGCCCCCGCTGCCCAAGTCCGAGGTTGAACTACGCGTCGTGCAACGCCTGCAACGCCAGCAGGTCCTCGACCGCGACAATCCCGGCGACTACATCGCGTACGTGCATGAGTGGGCGCTGCGTATGCAGTTCGGCGGGCGCCGTTCCACCCGAGAGCAGCTCACCCACCTGTGCGAGGCATCCGAGCGCAAGCATGTCGACGTGCGAGTGCTCCCTGTCGAGGCCGGAGCTTTCCCCGGTGCCGGGCACGCCGTTCTGTACGCCGACGGGGCCGTCCCTCAACTGGACACCGTGCAACTGGACTCCGCTCACGGCGGCGAGTTCACGCACGCCGATTCCCAACTCGCCAAGTACCGCGCTCACATGGACTGGTGGCACGCCCACACGCTGAGCCCTCAGGACTCGCGCGACCTCATCCACGCCATCGCCCAGCAACTTTAAGGAGAGCCGCCGTGCCCGAGATCACCTGGGAAGAGCCCTTCTGTGCCGAAGGAAACAACTGCTTCCGCATAGGCACCGACCCCACCGGCAACTCCTACATCGCCATCGCAGGTCAGGAAGACACGTACCTCACCGACACCCGAGAAGCCCTCCGCACCCTCATCCAGGACATCAAGGCCGGTAAAGCCGACCACCTCCTGTGACCGGGGTTCCGAGACCTGTTGCCGTGCGCGATTCACCGTCCTACTGCGGGTCCTCCGCCGAGTCGGGTGAACCCTGGTGCTGGGGAGGTGCCTGCTGGATCGGGTGGAGTTTGACCTCTCGCTCCTCCGGTAGCCAATCGGCGTCGTCCTGGCCGAGTTGGATCGCGGCGGCGACCAGCTTTGCCGAGTCGATGTGGCGGGCGCCGTCTTCGTCCGGGTCCGGGTTCATCACCGCGTCGGTGATCGGTACCGAGACGTACCGCTCCTCAACGACCGTACGTCGCAGCCTTACCGACACCGAATAGGTCGCCATGATCTCCCCCGTATACGTTGCTCGCCGTTCCCGGCAGGTCGAACGCCAACCTATGGCACCTTCCGGAGTTTGACCCGGAAACACCGAGGGCGCCCCCTGTCGCAGGGGACGCCCTCACAGCCGTACAGACAACTTCACGTCAGGCGTGTTCGCCCTCGCCCAGGTGGTGCACCCGGACCATGTTCGTCGTGCCCGGGACGCCGGGCGGGGAGCCGGCCGTCATGACGACGACCTCGCCCACGTTGAAGCGGCCGAGCTTCAGCATCTCCTGGTCGACCAGGGAGACCATCTCGTCCGTGCTGTTGACGAACGGGACGACGTACGAGTCGACGCCCCAGCTCAGGGACAGCTGGTTGCGGGTGCCCTCGTCGGTGGTGAAGGCGACGATCGGCTGGGCCGCGCGGTAGCGGGAGAGGCGGCGGGCCGTGTCGCCGGACTTGGTGAAGGCCACCAGGCCCTTGCCGCCGAGGAAGTCGGCGATCTCGCAGGCCGCGCGGGCGACCGAGCCGCCCTGCGTCTTCGGCTTCTTGCCGGGGACGAGAGGCTGGAGGCCCTTGGAGAGGAGCTCCTCCTCCGCCGCGACGACGATCTTCGACATCGTGCGGACCGTTTCGAGCGGGAAGGCGCCGACCGAGGACTCGGCGGACAGCATGACCGCGTCCGCGCCGTCCAGGATCGCGTTCGCCACGTCGGACGCCTCGGCGCGCGTCGGGCGGGAGTTGGTGATCATCGACTCCATCATCTGGGTCGCGACGATCACCGGCTTGGCGTTGCGCCGGCACAGCTCCACCAGGCGCTTCTGCACCATCGGGACCTTCTCGAGGGGGTACTCGACGGCGAGGTCACCGCGGGCCACCATCACACCGTCGAAGGCCGCCACGACGGCGTCCATGTTGTCCACCGCCTGCGGCTTCTCCACCTTGGCGATGACCGGGACGCGGCGACCCTCCTCGTCCATGATCTTGTGGACGTCGTCCACGTCACCGGCGTCGCGGACGAACGACAGGGCGACCAGGTCGCAGCCCATGCGCAGGGCGAAGCGCAGGTCGTCAATGTCCTTCTCGGAGAGGGCCGGGACGTTCACGGCCGTGCCGGGCAGGTTGATGCCCTTGTGGTCCGAGATGACGCCGCCCTCGATGACGATCGACTTCACCCGCGGACCCTCGACGTCCAGGACCTTCAGCTCGACGTTGCCGTCGTTGATCAGGATCTGGTCGCCGGCCGACACATCACCCGGAAGGCCCTTGTACGTCGTACCGCAGATGGTCTTGTCACCGGGGACGTCCTCGGTGGTGATCACGAACTCGTCGCCCCGCACCAGCTCGACGGGGCCCTCCGCGAAGGTCTCCAGACGGATCTTCGGGCCCTGCAGGTCGGCCAGGACGCCGATCGCTCGGCCCGTCTCCTTGGCGGCGGCCCGGACCCGGTCGTACCGGCCCTGGTGCTCGGCGTGCGAGCCGTGGCTGAAGTTGAACCGGGCCACGTTCATGCCGGCCTCGATCAGCGAGACGAGCATTTCATGGGAGTCGACCGCGGGGCCGAGAGTACAAACGATTTTCGAACGGCGCATGGGGCGATCCTATCGGTTTGTTTCGCTTCGGAATATTCCGCCTGGTGGACGACGTAGAAGCATGGACTGGACACAAAGGGGCGGGATAGCGCTCAGGTGAGGCTCTTCCGGCGTAGTCGGCCATTGTCATCCCAATGTTCGTCCAATATCCGTTAAGTGTCTTCAGTTGTCCGTTCTCGCCGTTCCCACCAGCGCGTACGTCTGTGTCGCGATCTCCAGCTCCTCGTCCGTCGGTACGACGGCCACCGCGACCCGGGAGCCCGCGGGGGAGATCAGCCGGGCCTCCTGGCTCCGTACGGCGTTCAGGGCGCCGTCCACGGCCGCCCCGAGGCCCTCCAGGCCCGCCACCGCCGCCTCGCGCACCGGCGCCGCGTTCTCGCCGACTCCGGCCGTGAACGCGATGGCGTCCACCCGGCCGAGTACCGCGTAATAGGCGCCGATGTACTTCTTCAGACGGTGGATGTAGATGTCGAAGGCCAGCCGGGCCGCCGGGGCGTCCGCGCCGCCCTCGTCGATACGGCGGCGGATTTCCCGCATGTCGTTGTCTCCGCACAGACCGAGCAGGCCGCTCTTCTTGTTGAGAAGAGTGTCGATCTCGTCCGTGGACATTCCGCCAACACGCGTCAAATGGAAGATGACAGCCGGGTCCAGGTCACCGGAGCGGGTTCCCATGACCAGCCCCTCCAATGGCGTCAGCCCCATGGAGGTGTCCACACACCTGCCGCCCGTAACGGCCGACGCGGACGCCCCGTTGCCCAGGTGCAGCACGATCACGTTCACGTCCTCGGGCGCCCGCCCCAGGAGTCGGGCCGTCTCCCGCGACACGTACGCGTGGGACGTGCCGTGGAACCCGTACCGCCTGATGCGGTACTTGTCGGCCGTCGCGACGTCGATGGCGTAGCGCGCCGCCGACTCCGGCATCGTGGTGTGGAAGGCCGTGTCGAAGACCGCGACCTGGGGGAGGTCGGGGCGGAGCGACTGGGCGGTACGGATGCCGGTCAGGTTCGCCGGGTTGTGCAGCGGGGCCACCGGGATCAGGCGCTCGATCTCCGCGAGGACCGTGTCGTCGACGACCGTCGGCTCGGTGAAGGACTGGCCGCCGTGCACGACCCGGTGGCCGATGGCCGCCAACTCCGGTGAGTCCAGGCCGAGTTCATCACTCGCCAACTCCTCCGCGACCGCCTTCAGCGCGGCCTCGTGGTCGGCGATCGGGCCCGTGCGCTCACGGGACGCGCCGCCGGTCGCCAGCGGGGTGTGCTTCAGGCGGGACGTCTCCTCGCCGATGCGTTCCACCAGGCCCACGGCGAGCCGGCTGCTGTCGCGCATGTCGAGCAGCTGGTACTTCAGCGAGGACGAGCCGGAGTTGAGGACGAGGACGCGGGTCGCGGTCACTGCGCGGATGCCTTTTCCGTAGAGGTAGAGGTAGAGGTAGACGTGGAGGTGGTGTTGGCGGTCTGGGCCTGGATCGCCGTGATCGCGACCGTCGTGACGATGTCCGGGACCAGGGCGCCCCGGGACAGGTCGTTGACCGGCTTGCGCAGGCCCTGGAGGACCGGGCCGACGGCGATCGCGCCGGCCGAACGCTGCACGGCCTTGTAGGTGTTGTTGCCGGTGTTGAGGTCCGGGAAGATCAACACGCTTGCCTGGCCCGCGACTTCGGAGCCGGGCAGCTTCGTGGCGGCCACGGTCGGTTCCACGGCCGCGTCGTACTGGATCGGCCCCTCGATACGGAGGTCAGGGCGCCGGGAGCGCACCAGCTCCGTCGCCTCCCGCACCTTGTCGACATCGGCGCCCGAACCCGACGTACCCGTCGAGTACGACAGCATCGCTATCCGGGGCTCCACACCGAACTGCTCGGCGGTGGCCGCCGATTGGATGGCGATATCGGCCAACTGCTCGGCGTTCGGGTCGGGGTTGACCGCGCAGTCGCCGTACACCAGGACCTTGTCGGCCAGGCACATGAAGAAGACCGAGGAGACGATCGAGGCCTCCGGCTTGGTCTTGATGATCTCGAAGGCCGGGCGGATCGTCGCGGCCGTGGAGTGGACGGAGCCCGACACCATGCCGTCGGCGAGGCCCTCCTGGACCATCAGGGTGCCGAAGTAGTTGACGTCCGAGACGACGTCGTAGGCCAGCTCGACCGTGACGCCCCGGTGGGCGCGGAGCTGGGCGTACTTCTCGGCGAACCGGTCCCGCAGCTCGGAGGTGTACGGGTCGATCAACTGGCAGCTGCCGAGGTCGATGCCCAGGTCGGCCGCCTTCTTGCGGATGCCGTCGACCGGGCCGAGCAGCGTCAGGTCGCACACGCCCCGGCGCAGCAGCACCTCGGCGGCGTGCAGGACGCGTTCCTCGGTGCCCTCGGGGAGGACGACCCGGCGCTTGTCGGCGCGGGCTCGTTCGAGGAGCTTGTGCTCGAACATCATCGGCGTGACCCGGTCGCTGCTGGGCGCGGAGACCCGCTTGAGCAGCTCCGCCGTGTCGACGTGACGCTCGAAGAGGCCCAGCGCCGTCTCCGCCTTGCGCGGGGTGGCCGCGTTCAACTTCCCCTCCAGGGAGAAGAGTTGGGCGGCGGTGGGGAAGCTGGTGCCGGCCACGGAGATGACCGGGGTGCCGGGCGCCAGCCGGGCGGCGAGGGTGAGGACCTCGGTGCTGGGGCGCTCGTTCAGGGTCAGCAGGACGCCCGCGATGGGCGGCGTACCGGCGCTGTGCGCGGCCAGGGAGCCGACGACCAGGTCGGCGCGGTCACCGGGGGTGACGACCAGGCAGCCGGGGGTCAGCGCGGTCAGGAAGTTGGGCAGCATCGCGCCGCCGAAGACGAAGTCCAGCGCGTCACGGGCGAGGCCCGACTCGTCGCCGAGGAGCACCTTGCCGCCGAGCGCGTGGGTGATCTGGGCGACCGTCGGCGCGGCGAGGGCGGGCTCGTCGGGGAGGACGTAACAGGGCACGGGGAGACGGGAGCCGAGGCCCTCGGCTATGCCGGCGCGGTCCTCGCGGGCGACGCGGTTGGCGACCATGGCGAGGACGTCGCAGCCCAGCGCCTCGTACGCGCGGTACGCGTTGCGGGTCTCCGCGAGCACCGACTCGGCGGTCTGGTCCCGTCCGCCGACGACCGCGACGACGGACGCGCCGAACTCGTTCGCGAGGCGGGCGTTGAGGGCCAGCTCGTCCGGGAACTGGGTGTCGGCGAAGTCGGTGCCGAGGACCAGGACGACGTCGTACTCGCGGGCGACGCGCAGGAAGCGGTCGACGAGGGTGGAGACGAGCTCGTCGGTGCCCTGCTCGGCCTGGAGCGCGGACGCCTCCGGGTAGTCCATGCCGTAGACGGTCGCCGGGTCCTGGGAGAGGCGGTAGCGGGCGCGCAGCAGCTCGAAGAGACGGTCCGGGTTGTCGTGCACCAGGGGGCGGAACACGCCCACCCGGTCGACCTGCCGGGTCAGGAGTTCCATGACTCCCAGCTCGACGACCTGGCGGCCGTCGCCCCGGTCGATCCCGGTCACGTACACGCTGCGGGTCGTCACGCGTGCTCTCCGTTTCAGCTGAATTGTTCGGGCGTCTTGACAGTACCCGCGCCGCTGGTCACGGCACCGGTCAGCTCGGTGCGGGGCGGTCAGGATCGAGGGTCCGGCCGGGGCGTGGAACAATTGGAGTGGCTCACAGGTATCAAAAGCGATCAGAACGATCAGAGCCAACACGGCTGTCATAGCCAACAGGGCTGTCAGAGCCGGCACCGCGGTCACAACGATCACAGCGAGCAGGAGACACAGCACGATGCGTATCGGAGTTCTCACCGCAGGCGGCGACTGCCCCGGCCTGAACGCAGTGATCCGGTCGGTCGTCCACCGGGCCGTCACGCAGTTCGACGACGAGGTCATCGGCTTCGAGGACGGTTACGCGGGGCTGCTCGACGGCCGCTACCGCACTCTCGACCTCGACGACGTCAGCGGCATCCTCGCCCGCGGCGGCACCATCCTCGGCTCCTCCCGTCTCCAGCGCGACCGGCTGCGCGAGGCCTGCGAGAACGCCTCCGACATGATCCACGAGTTCGGTATCGACGCGCTGATCCCGATCGGCGGCGAGGGCACGCTGACGGCGGCCCGGATGCTGAGTGACGCGGGCCTGCCGGTGGTCGGCGTCCCCAAGACGATCGACAACGACATCTCGGCGACCGACCGTACGTTCGGCTTCGACACGGCGGTGGGCGTCGCCACGGAGGCGATGGACCGCCTCAAGACCACCGCCGAGTCGCATCAGCGCGTGATGGTCGTCGAGGTCATGGGCCGGCACGCGGGCTGGATCGCCCTGGAGTCCGGCATGGCGGCCGGCGCCCACGGCATCTGCCTCCCCGAGCGAGCCTTCGACCCCGCGCACCTCGTGAAGATGGTCGAGGAGAGGTTCGCGCGCGGCAAGAAGTTCGCGGTCATCTGCGTCGCCGAGGGCGCGCACCCCGCCGAGGGCACCATGGACTACGGCCACGGCGCGATCGACCAGTTCGGCCACGAGCGCTTCCAGGGCATCGGCACGGCACTGGCGTACGAGCTGGAACGACGGCTCGGCAAGGAGGCCAAGCCGGTCATCCTCGGCCACATCCAGCGCGGCGGCACGCCCACCGCGTACGACCGTGTCCTCGCGACCCGGTTCGGCTGGCACGCGGTGGAGGCCGCGCACCAGGGCCAGTTCGGGCGGATGACGGCACTGCGCGGGACGGACGTGGTGATGGTGCCGCTGGCGGAGGCGGTCATGGAGCTGAAGACGGTCCCGAAGGACCGGATGGACGAGGCGGAGTCGGTTTTCTAGCCGCTGGATGAGACGGGGCGAGGAAACCAACAGGGCGCGGGACCCGAGCGGCCTGAGGGTCTGAGGGGCTGAGGTTTCAGGGAGCACCGCTCTCGACCCTCGCCCAGAAGTGCTCCACGATCCGGTCGAGGAAGTCGCGTCCGATGTGGCTCGCCCGGGTCGCCGCTGAGCCGTCCGCCCAGGTCAGGGTGGCGGCCAGCTGACCCTGGTAGTAGCGGTGCAGCTCCTGGAGGGTGCCCTCCAGGACGCGCCGGTTCAGCGGCACCATCTTGTTGACGGGACGGACGTACGCCTGCCAGCGCGTCGTGACCGCGCTGCGCAGCAGGCCGGCGAGCCTGCCGTCGAGGCCCGTGAGGGTGATGAAGTCGGGGAGCGAGAGTTCGAGTACCTCGGCGAGAATCGCGGACTGCCGCTCGGTGCCGCGCCACTCGCCGCTCTCCTCCATCCGTGCGTAGACGAGGAGTTCGAGCCCGACGGCCCGGGCGACGTCCTCGGCGCTGAGCCCACGTGCGGCGCGGTGCTCGCGCAAGGTGTGCGGGTGGCCTATGAGTTCGTAGGGCGCACACCACAACACCCCTGCGAGAGCGGTGAGTTCGCTCGCTCCCGGGGCCATGATGTTGCGTTCCCAGGCGATCACGTGGTCGGGCGTGATGTAGGGCAGCCCGTACGAGACCCGCATCCCGTACGCGACGTGCTCGGGGCCCATTCCGAGGGCCAGGCGGAGTCTGCGGGCGGCGTGGGCGTCGAAGGGCGGGGTCGGCGGCATGGGCGGTGGGGACGGAACTGGGGGACGGCGCACGCGCCACAAGCTAGGGGTACGGGGCGGCGGTGACTACGTTCTGTTCAGCCACAATCACAGATTGTAGGAAGCTACGGCTGGGCGGGGGTTCCGGGGGTGAGGTGGGTGGTACTCCGGGCTGGCTGAAAGCTGTGGCGTGACGGGTGGGCGGTGACACGGCCGGAGTTCTCCGCGGCGGGGATCATGCGAACGGCAAGGTGGCGGGGCATATGCGTGCGTGTCCGTCGGTCGTACGTGCGGTGTCGGGGTGCTTCGGGGTTGGCGGGCGCCGTCGAGTGTGAGGGCGGGTGTCGAAGACCCGTGCGGTACGGTCGGGGGCTCGGCCGGGTGAGTAACTGGCCAGTACTGACGAGTAGTTGCGGCGCGATCCTTGCGGTGCGGGGGTGGCGGACACGGTGAGGCCGGGTGGGCGGCCTCGGAGGGTGGTGGTCGTGTGAGCGGCAAGGCGGAGCAGGGGCAGGAAGCAGGGACAGAGGCAGGATCAGGATCAGGGGTGCAGAAGGTGGAGGGGCATGTACGGGAGCGGCTGCTGGCCCCGAACTTCTGGCACCTCGCGACGGTCGGCGCCGACGGCATGCCGCAGGTGTCGCCGATGTGGGTGGACATGGAGGGCGACCACGTCATGGTCAACACGGCCATCGGCCGAGTGAAGGAGGAGAACCTCCGCCGCAATCCGAACGTCTCCCTCTCCCACCACGACCCCGAGAACCCGTACGACCGTGCGGAGATCCGTGGGCGCGTGGTGCGGTTCGTGGAGGGCGAGGAGGCGGAACGCTCCATGGACCGGCTCACCAAGAAGTACATCGGCGAGGACCGGTATCCGTGGCTGCTGCCGGGGGAGCGGCGCGTGATGCTGCTCATCGAGGTGACGCGGGTGCGGCGGGTTGTGGGGGTGGAGCCGTTTCGGCCGGGGGTGCTGCCTGAGGTGTAGGCGTGGGGTGGACGTGGGGGGTCGGCCGCCGTCAGAGGAGGTGGTCTGCCTTGCCGGCCTTGATGTCCTGGATGAGGGTGCGGCGGGCTTCGCGGGTGTCGGTGCCTATGCGGAAGCAGTTGTTGCCCTCGGCGCAGTAGGGCTCTTCCCAGGTGATGTCGGGCAACGTGACTCTTCGGAGTTGGCGTCCGATGGTGGAGCCGGGGGTGGGACTCGGATGTGGGCTGTGTTGCCTTGGGCAGGGACTTGGGAGTTTGCGGGGTTGGGCGCTGGGAGGGCGTGACGCCGGGGTGGGGCGGGTGTTATTGCTGCTCATTGGCCCAGGTGCGGGCCTGGTCGGCTTTGGCGGTGTCGCTTGCCTGGGTGTAGGCGTCGGCGGCCTGGAGCCAGAAGGCACGGGCCTCCGTGGAGCGGTCGGCGGCCTCATGGATGAGGGCGAGGTTGTGGAAGACGTGGCCCGTGTTGTGCCAGTCCTCGAACTCCCGGTAGCCCTCCAGCGCCGTCCCATACACCTCAACCGCCTCCGCCACCCCGTCCGCCTCATCCAAAGCGTTGCCGAGGCCGTGCCACGCCATGGCCTCGCGGTGGCGGTCCCCGGCAGCCTGGTACAGGTCGCGGGCGCGGGTGTGCGCCTCGATCGCCTCCGCCACACGGCCCGCCACCTGAAGAGCGATGCCGAGGTTGTTCCATGCGTCGGCCTCGCCTTGGCCGTCCCCGGGGGCTTGGTGCAGGTCACGGGCGCGGGTGTGCGCCTCGACCGCCTCCGCCACCCGGCCAGCCTCCCGCAGGTCAAGGCCGAGGTTGTTCCACGCCATGGCCTCGCGGTGGCGGTCCCCGACAGCCTGGTGCAGGTCGCGGGCGCGGGTGTGCGCCTCGATCGCCTCCGCCACCCGTCCCGCCTCCTGAAGGGCGTTGCCGAGGTTGTTCCACGCCATGGCCTCGCCCTCGCCGTCCCCGGCGCGGACGGCCGCCTCCAGACCAGCCCGGCCCACCCCGACCCAGTCATCGAAATACCGCCGCCAGTGCAGGTAGCCCCCCAGACATGCGGCAAGCCGCCCGGCCATGTCCGCATACCGCTCCCGCTCTCCCCACCCCACCGCAGCCACCAGACCAGCACGCTCCCCATCCAGCCACCCCAACGCCTCCCCCCGCCCCCCGAACCACCCCGGCACCGGCAACCCCGGCAACCACCGCATCAACCAGTCATCAGCCGCACCCGCCAACGCGTAATAGAAGGCCAGCACTCGCCCCCGCGCCTCTTCCCCCTCCTCCGCCAACCCCGCATCCCCCGCCACCACACCCACCCCGAACACCCTCACCAAGTCATGCAACCGCCATCGCACGTCGGCATCCGAACCGTCGTCAGCCCTGACCGGGGTGACGAGGTGCGTGGCGGCCAGGTCCTCCAAGAGGCTCAGGGAGGTCTCCGTGTCGAGGTCGGTCAGGGCGGCTACCGCCTCCGTGCCGGTGTCCGGGCCCGGGGCGAGGGCGAGCAGGCGTAGCAGGCGGGCCTGGTCGGGTGGGAGGCGGTGGTACGAGGTCTCCAGGATCGGGCGGAGGGCGAGGGAGCGGCCGTACAGGTCGGTGCCTCGGGTGCCGTTGTCCAGTACGGCAGTCGGGTCCTCGGCCTGCTTGATCTCGGTCACCAGGGAGGCGATACCGCGGTGACGGCGGCGGCGCAGCATCGCGGCGGCGATCTGGAGGGCGAGCGGCAAGTGGCCGCAGACGGCGCTCAGTTCGTGGAGGGCGTCCGGTTCGCGGGCCGGGCGGTCGTCGCGTTCGTCGGCGTCGTGGAGGGCGCGGGTGATGAGCGCTGCGGAGTCCTCCGGTGGGAGCGCCTCCAGGTCGATGAGGCGGACGCCGGTGAGGGAGTCAGGGCGGTCGCGGGAGGTGATCAGTACCCGGTGGTGGTCCGTGCCGGGGAGCAGAGGGAGGTACTGGGCCGGGTCCGAGGCGTTGTCCAGGATCAGCAGCGTGCGGTCAGGCCGCTCGGCGAGGAGTTGGCGGTAGGCGTCGTACTGGCGTGCGGTGGATGGCGGTAGATCCGGGCCACGTACGCCGAGGGCGTCGAGCAGGGCCAGGACCGCCTGGTCGGCGGTGACCGGGTCGTCGTCGTAGCCGCGTAGGTCGACGAAGAGCGTGCCGCCGGGAAACCAGGCCTGCGCGTAGGCCTGGTGTGCCGCCTCGACGGCAAGCGCCGTCTTGCCGATGCCGCCCATGCCTGTGACGGCGAAGATGAGGAGAGGGAGCGCGGCGGCACCGTTCGGGGCGGGATCGAGGTGCGGCAGCAGGCGGCCCAGTTCTGCCGATCGGCCTGTGAAGCCGAAGGGGCGGGGCGGGAGGGTGGCGGTCGCCAAGGGGACCGGGCCGTGGGAGTGGAGTCCTGCGCCGAGTTTCGCGTGCGGGCTATCGTCCGTCGCCGTCGGGGCGGTGTCCGACTTGCTTTGCGATGAAGGTGCCGTTGAAGGTTCCGCCCCGGAAGTCGAGGTGGTCTCCTCCGTACGTGGAGCCGCGAAAAGGACCCTCCCGAGGGTCGGTGGCCGCCTGGCCGGGCACAGGCTTCGGCTCCAGCTCGCGGAGTACGGCGATCGCCGCCTCGGCCGCGTTCGCGGCGGCCCGGGGCTGCGAACCCTTCGCGTCCGCACGGGACTTGTCCGCGTCGGCCTTGTCGCTGATACCTCGGATGATCAACGCGCCCGCCTCACCGGCGAGCTGCACCGCGTGGGCTACTCCGGAGCTCTCCATCTCGATGGCGACGGCGTCGTTGTAGTTCGTCCGGATGCGCTGGGCGAGCTCGGAGTCGCTGTCCGCGAGGACGACGTCTCCCACGGCGATCGGCTTGAAGTGGGCTTTGCCGCGCAGCGCTTCCTTGGCCGCCTGCTCCAGGCGGTGCGAGGCGCGCCAGGCTTCCGGGCGGGTGAGGAAACCGTCGGGGGTCTGCTTGCCGCCGTGGATCGCGTACACCTTGGTCGCGACCACGACATCACCGATCGCGATGTCGTCCTTCAGGCCGCCCGCGACGCCGACGAAGATCACGGCCTCGGGGTCGAGCCAGGTCAGCACGCGCTCGGTGAGCGTGGCTGCCGTGAGTGTGCCCTCGCCCATGTCGACCAGGGCCACCTGCCAGGGCGTGCCGGCGAGTTGGCCTCGCTTGGCCTTGGTGCCGTAGCGCGGGTGGGTGAGCTTCTCGAGGTCAGTGAGGTGGGCGAGTACGGCGTCGTATTCGAGCGACAGTGCGGTGAGGACCGCCACCGTGGGTTTTGTCTCCGGCACGCTTCCAAGGTACTGCCAAGGCGCCTGTGTGGAGCGTGTGTTGGAGTGGTGGGGTGCGGCGTACCGTGATGTCACGCGAGGCTCGAAGGCGGTGCCTCGGAGGCGGTACGGGGGACGGACAGCACGATGGTGACCGAGTACGACGGGGACCACCTCGACTTCCAGGGCGGGAAGTTCACGGGTCCCTTCACGGCGAAGGCGGAGTACCGAGAGCATGCCCCGGCACCCAGCGCGCTGGACGCCCTTCCCGCGCGGGCGGTCGGTTTCACCGGCCGGGATGCTGAACTGCGGGCGCTGCTCGACGCGTTCGACCCGTCCGACTCCGACTCCGACTCCGGTGCCGCTCCGGAAGCGGTGGTGGTCGCGGCGGTCTCCGGGCTCGGGGGTATCGGAAAGACCGCGCTCGCGGTGCAGGCGGGGCACGAGGCCTGCGCCAAGGGCTGGTTCCCGGGCGGGGTGCTCTTCCTCGACCTGCACGGGTACGACGACGAACCCGTCACCGCCGAGCAGGCTCTGGAGGCGCTGCTGCGGGCGCTGGGTACGGAGCCCGAGCACATCCCGGCCCGCGCGGACGAGCGGGCCGCCCTCTACCGTTCGACTCTGGCCAACCGAGCCCGGGAGCGGGGTCCGGTACTGGTCCTGGCCGACAACGCGTCCTCGCCGACTCAAGTGCGGTCCCTGCTGCCGGGCGGCGACACAGGGCACCGGCTCCTGGTCACCTCACGGGATCGGCTGCCCCAACTGGGGGCTCGGCTGGTGGCGTTGGACGAACTGACGCCGGAGGAGGCGTACGACCTCCTCGACCGCGCCCTGCGGATCGCTCACCCCACCGACAGCCGCATCGCGGACGACCCCGAGTCGGTCACGACCCTCGCCACCCTCTGCGGACATCTGCCGCTCGCCCTCCAGATCGCGGCGGCGCTGCTGGTGGTGGACCGGGACAAGCCGGTCGGGGAATTCGCCGCCGAACTCGCCGAGTCCCGCGACCGGCTCGACCACCTCGATGACGGCGAGCGCAGTGTCCGTGCAGCCTTCGACCTGTCGTACAAGCGGTTGCCGCCCGAGCAGGCCCTCGTGCTTCGTCTGCTGGCGCTGGCCCCAGGGCCCGATGCGAGCAACGAGGTCGTCGCCGCGCTCGTCGGGACGGACACACCTCCGGTCCGGGCGCTGGAGGCCCTGGCTCGCGCACATCTCGTCGAGCGCGGGAGCGGACGCCGGCGGTGGCGGTTGCATGACTTGGTGCGGGTGTTCGGGGTGGGTGTGGTGGCGGGGGATATGGGGTTGGCGGAGGAGGGGGAGGAGGCGCGGCGGCGGGTGCTGGACTTTTATTACTCGCGGGCGGATGCGGCTGATGACTGGTTGCGGTGGTTTCCGGGGAAGCCGGTGCCGGGGCGGTTCGGGGGGCGGGGGGAGGCGTTGGGGTGGCTGGATGGGGAGCGTGTTGGTCTGGTGGAGGCGGTGGGGTGGGGGGAGCGGGAGCGGTTTGCGGACATGGCCTGGCGGCTGACCACATGTCTGGGGGAATACCTGGGCTGGCGGCGGTATTTCGATGTCCGGGTCGGGGTGGGTCGGGCTGGTCTGAAGGCGGCGGGCCGCGCCGGGGAGGGCGAGAGTGAGGCCAGCGCGTGGGACCACCTCGGCCTTGCCTTGCGGGGAGCGGGCCGGGTGGTGGAGGCGGTCGAGGCGCACACGGCCGCCCGCGACTTGCACCAGGGTTCCGGGGACCGTCGTGGCGAGGCTAGCGCGTGGAACAACCTCGGCCTTGCCCTGCGGCAGGTGGGCCGGGTGGTGGAGGCGGTCGAGGCGCACACGGCCGCCCGCGACTTGCACCAGGGTTCCGGGGACCGCCATCGGGAGGCCGGTGCGTGGAACAACCTCGGCCTTGCCTTGCGGGAGGCGGACCGGGTGGCGGAGGCGGTCGAGGCGCACACGGCCGCCCGGGACCTGTACCAGGCCGCCGGGGACCGTCACCGCGAGGCTGGCGCGTGGGGCAACCTCGGCGTCGCCTTGCGGGAGGCGGACCGGGTGGCGGAGGCGGTCGAGGCGCACGGGAAGGCGCTGGAGGGCTACCGGGAGTTCGAGGACTGGTACCGGACGGGCCAGATCCTCCACAACCTCGCCTTCATCCACAAGGCCGCCGACCGCTCCGCTGAGGCCCGTGCCTGCTGGCTCCAGGCCGCCGACGCCTACACCCAGGCCGGCGACACCGCCAAAGCCGACCAGGCCCGCACCTGGGCCGATGAGCAGCAATAACACCCGCCCCACCCCTCACCCCTTAACCGCCCCACCCAGCGCAAACCCCCCACCCACCCGCCGAGCCACCAGCACATACAACAAAATCACCGGCGTCGAATAAATCACCGAGAACGCGGCCAACTGCCCATAGACAACCGTTCCCCGATTCCCGAAGAAGTCGTTGATGCTCACGCTCGCCGGCATCTGGTCCGGTGTGAGGAGCAGCATGAACGGGACGAAGAAGTTGCCCCACATCATCACGAACGAGAAGACGGTCACCACCGCCACGCCCGGGCCCATCAACGGCAGCACGATCCGTGCCAGCGACTGGAACGCCGAAGCGCCGTCCGTCCACGCGGCCTCCTCCAGTTCCCTCGGTACTCCGTCCATGAAGTTCTTCATCAGCCATACAGCGAACGGGAGTTGGGAAGCGGCGAAGAAGAAGATCGTGCCCTGCATGGTGTCGATCAGGTTCACCCGTACGAACAGCGCGTACACCGGAACCATGACCGCCGTGATCGGCAGACACGTGGCGAACAGGATCGTCAGCAGGAACGGGCGGTTGAAGCGCGATCTGAACCGCGACAACGGGTACGCCGCCAGCGTCGCGCACACCACTGTCAGGAGGGTTCCGCCCCCGCACAGGATCAGGCTGTTGAGCAGCGGTGTGAAGGTGACGTCCGGAGTCAGTACCGCGTCGAAGTTGTCCAGCGTCAGGCCGTCCGGGATCTTGACCCGCAGGTCGGCGTGCGGATCGAGGGCGGACAGCAGTACCCATGCGAGCGGGAGTACGAAGGCCGCCGCGACGACCAGGAGGCCGGTATCCGCCGCCAACCGGCGGTTCGTCCGGCGTGATGCCGCCGTCATCTCACACCTCCGTCCGCAGCAGCCGCATGTACACCAGCGAGAACAGCGAGCCGACCACCAGCAACAGCAGCGCCACCGCCGTGCCGTAGCCGATCATGCTTTTCTGGAAGGCCTGTTCGTACATGAAGAGCGGGAGCGTCTGGCTTCGATTTCCCGGGCCGCCCCTCGTCATCACCCAGATCAGCCCGAAGACCGACAGGGTCTGCAACGTGTTGAGCATCAGGTTCGTGCCGATCGAGCGCCGGATCATCGGCAGCGTGATGTGCCACATCCGGCGCCAGCTGCCCGCGCCGTCGACCTCCGCCGCCTCCGTGATCTCCTTCGGGATCTCGTTCAGCGCCGCCGAGTACACCAGCATCGAGAACGCCGTACCCCGCCACACGTTCGCGAACGACACCGCCAGGATTGGCAGCGTGAACAGCCAGTTCTGGGACGGGAGATGGAGCCAGTCCAGGATCGCGTTCAGGGTGCCCTCCCGCCGGAAGAACGCGTACAGCAGGAAACCCGCCACCACCTCCGGCAGCACCCACGCCGTGATCACGATCCCGCCCACCAGTGTCCGTACCGGCTTCGACGCCCGCTGCATCAGTGCCGCCAGTGCCAGGCCCAGCGTGTTCTGGCCGATCAGGGAGGACAGGACCGTGAAGACCAGCGTCAGCCATACCGCGTTGAGGAACGCCTCGTCCTTGAACGCCGTACGGAAGTTCTCGAAGCCGACGAAGGAGGATGCGGCCTGGCCGGTCGACTGCAGGTCGGTGAAGGCGATGTAGGCGCAGTACGCGATCGGGCCGGCGAGGAACAGGAGAAGCAGGACCACCGCCGGTGCGACAGGGAGCGCACGGGTCAGCATGCGTGTGAGGGAGCGCCTGGTCGCACTCGCCTCACTCACGGCTTCTCTGCTACCTGGTCGTCCGTCGCCGACTTCAGTGCCTCGTCGTACGCGCTCGCCGCCTCCCGCACCGACGCGTCGCCCGTCGTCACGCCCTCCATCGCCTCCTGGACGGCCGTCGAGACTTTCGGGTACGCCGGATACGCCGGGCGGTAGTGGGTGCTTGCCACCAGGTCCGTGAAGAACTTGATGCCGGGCTGGGCGTCGACGTAGGCCGGGTCGGCGGCCACGTCCTTGCGGACGGCGATGCCCGAGTTGGCGATGTACCACTTCTGGGCGTTCGCCTTCGTCTGCATCGTCCTGATGAACTCGAAGGCCAGGTCAGGGTTGTTCGCCTTCGCCGGGATGGCCCAGGTCCAGCCGCCCGACATGCTCACCGTGCCCGGCGCCTGGCCGTGCTGGGTCGGCATCGCCGCCAGGCCCAGCTTCGTCGACCACTCGGGCCATTCGTGGCCGCTGCCCGGCAGCCAGTCCTGGGGCAGCCAGGAGCCGTCGAGGTTGATGCCCAGTTTGCCCTGGGGGAGCCACTCGCCCCGGGCGCGGGTGGCCACGTTGGGGTCCAGCGCGTCCGACACATCAGGGCCCAGCTTCTCCTTGTACACCGTCTCGACGAACGTCAACGCGTCCTTGAAGGCCTGGCTCCCCGCGATCCACTTCTTCGACGAGCCGTCGTACAGGGGGTCCGAAGCCACCGAGCCCTCCGTGCCGTACAGCAGCATCTCGAAGCCCTGCATCGTCGCTGCCTCGCCCGCCGGCTTGCCCGTGTAGACGTTCAGGGGGATGACGTCCGGGACCTTCTCCTTGATCGTGCGGGCGGCGGACAGCACCTCGTCCCATGTCCTCGGCTGCCAGGCCTCCGGAAGCCCGGCCTTCTTGAAGATGCCCTTGTCGAACCAGAGCCCCCGGGTGTCCGTGCCGTCCGGGACGCCGTACGTCCTGCCGTCCTCGGCCCTGGCCGCCGTCTTCGCCGTGTCGATGAACTGGTTCCAGTCCGGCCACTTGGCGAGGTAGGCGTCCAGCGGCTTCAAGTACCCGCTGGTGATGTCCGAGTTGATGAGGAACGTGTCCTCGTAGACCAGGTCGGGGGCCGTCTTGGGGGAGCGGAGCATCTGCTGGACCTTGGTGTAGTACTCCGAGTCCGGGGCCTTGATCGGGACCAACTCGACCTTCTTGCCCGGGTTGGCCTTCTCGAACTGCTTCTTGATGTCCGCCAGGTACTCGTCCATCACCTTGACCGAGTTGTCGGTCGACTGTTTGAACGAGATCTTCACCGTGTCCGGATCACTTCCGGAGCCGCCGCCGCAGGCGGTGAGGGAGCCGGCGGCGAGGGTGATTGCGGCGATAGCGAGGAGAGAGAATGGTGCAGTTGGGCGGGCGGCGGTGGGGCGCACGAGCACGACCTCCTACTGGCTCGGAAAGCCTGTATGGCTGCCTCGCGAACGTAAGAGGAGTGGTCTAGTCAGGTCAATGACCTTGCAGCGCCTACCGTTTGCCTCGTACGCACATCGCGGATCACGGGAGGAAGAGCGTGGCGGAATCACCGGAGTCAGCGGGAATGACGGGATCAGACGTCACCCTTGGGCAGTTGCTGCTCGCCGAGTACGCGACCCTCAAGGACGAGCAGAAGTCCCGTATCGGATTCCGCGACAACCTGCTCTACGTCACCCTCACCGTCGTCGCCGCCGTCATCGCGGCCGCCGCGCAGGCCGGGCAGCCCGTCATGCTGCTCGCACTCCCGCCCGTGTGTGTCGTCCTCGGCTGGACCTACCTCATCAACGACGAGAAGATCTCGGCGATCGGGGCTTACGTGAGGGGCGAGTTGGGGCCTCGGCTCGCCCAACTCGCCCAGATCGAGGGAGCCTTCGGCTGGGAGTCCGCGCACCGGTCCGACGCCCGGCGCGGCTCCCGCAAGGCCGTTCAACTCGCCGTGGATCTCCTCGCGTTCTGTGTCGTCCCGCTCGCCGGACTCGTCGTCTACTGGGGCGGGGGCGACACCGGCGGCCCGGGGCTGCTCGTGCTCTCCGTCGTCGAGGCGCTCGGCGTCGCCGGGCTCGCCGCCCAGGTCGTGGGCTACGCCCGCCCCCACATGTGACCCGTACCCCCCGGGCTCCCACATGTGACCCCTACTGCCCCCGCACCCACCGGTACTGCAACTCGGGCCGCCCCACCTGCCCGTACTGCGGGTTCCGTGCCGCCCGGCCCGCGTCCACCAGGTGTTCCAGGTAGCGCCGGGCCGTGATGCGCGAGATGCCCACCTCCTCGGCGACCCCGGCCGCGGTGAGCCCCTCGGTGCTCGCCCGCAGAGTCACCGTGACCCGTTCCAGGGTGGGGGCGCTCAGGCCCTTGGGGAGAGCGGCGGGGCCCGGGGCGCGCAGGGTCGCCAGCGCGCGGTCGACCTCGTCCTGGCCGCTCGCCTCGCCCGCCGACGCGTGGAACTCCGCGTACCGCACCAGCCGGTCCCGGAGGGTCGCGAAGGTGAACGGCTTCAGTACGTACTGCACGACCCCCAGCGAGACCCCCTCCCGGACCACCGCCAGGTCACGCGCGGACGTCACCGCTATCACGTCCGCGTGGTAGCCCGCCGCCCGCAGTGAGCGGGCCAGTTGCAGCCCGTGTCCGTCAGGGAGGTGGAAGTCGAGCAGCAGCAGGTCCACCGGCGTACGGTCCAGCGCGCGCCGCGCCTCGGCGCCCGTGTGCGCCTTGCCCACGACCGTGAACCCGGGCACCCGGCCCACGTACATGACGTGCGCGTCGGCGGCGACCGGGTCGTCCTCCACGACGAGGACGCGGATGGGGTCGGTCGTCGTGTCCCTGCGCGGGGTGTCTCTCGGGTCGGTCATACGTCGCCTCCAGGCAAGGCGGGTTCGGAGTGCTCGGTCGGCTCGGTCCACTCGGTCGGTGCGGTCGACCCGGTCGGTCCGGTTGACGCGGTCGGCTTGGTCAGCTCGGTAGGTTCAGTCGGCTCGGCGGGGGCGCGGCGCCCCGAAGCACCCGAAGCACCCGCACTATCACTCGCACTCGCCGAGCCCGATGCCGCCGCGGGCATCGGCACCTTGGGCAACGGCAGCCGTACCTCGAACTCCGCCCCGCCGCACGCGGCCTCGGCCACCGTCAGTGTCCCCTCGTGCCGGGCCACCGCCTGCCGTACGAGCGCCAGCCCGAGACCCCGGCCGCCCGGCCCCGCCGGCTTGGTGGAGAAGCCCCGCTGGAAGACCGCCTCGGTGTGAGCCGGGTCGACACCCGTGCCCGTGTCCGTGACCCGCAGCACCAGCACGGCGTCCTCCGTGAGGGCCGTCACCGTCACCCGGGACGGTCCCATACCGTCCTCCACGCTTCCCTGCGCCGCGTCCACCGCGTTGTCGATGAGGTTGCCCAGGATGGTGACCAGGTCGCGGGCGGGGAGGGTGTCGGGGAGGAGGCCGTCGTCGAGGCTGCTGTCCTCCGACACGACCAGCTCCACGCCCCGCTCGTTCGCCTGCGCCGTCTTGCCGAGCAGCAGGGCGGCCAGCACCGGTTCGCTGACCGCCGCGACCACCTGGTCGGTGAGCGCCTGGGCCAGCTCCAGCTCGGCCGTCGCGAAGTCCACAGCCTCCTCCGCCCGGCCCAGCTCGATCAGCGACACGACGGTGTGCAGGCGGTTCGCCGCCTCGTGCGCCTGTGAGCGCAACGCCTGCGTGAAACCCCGCTCGGAGTCCAACTCGCCCATCAGGGACTGGAGTTCCGTCACATCGCGCAAGGTGACGACCGTACCCCGGCGCTCCCCGCTCGACACCGGGGAGGTGTTGACGACCAGGACCCGGTCGGCGGTCAGATGCACCTCGTCGACGCGCGGCTCGGCCGACAGCAGCGCGCCCGTCAGCGGTGCGGGCAGCCCCAGCTCGGCCACCGACCGGCCGACGACCTCGCCCTCGTCGACGACGCCCAGCAGCTCCCGCCCACCGTCGTTCATCAGCGCCACCCTGTACTGCCCGTCGAGCATCAGCAGCCCCTCGCGTACGGCGTGCAGGGCGGCCTGGTGGTAGTCGTGCATACGGCTCAGCTCGGCCGCGTTCATCCCGTGGGTGTGGCGCCGCAGCCGCGCGTTGACGACGTACGTGCCGATCGCGCCCAGCGCCAGCGCGCCCACCGCGACCCCCAACAGTGCCGTGACCTGGTCCTGGACCCGGGCGCTTATCTCCTCGACCCGGATACCCGCGCTGACCAGCCCGATGATCTCGCTGTCGGCGCCGCCGGCGCGGATCGGCGTGACCGCGCGGACCGACGGGCCGAGCGTGCCGGAGAAGACCTCCGTGAACGACTCGCCGCGCAACGCGCGCTCCCGGTGCCCGAGGAAGCGCTGACCGATCTGGGCCTTGTCGGGGTGGGTCCAGCGGATGCCCTCGGGGTTCATGATCGTGATGAAGTCGACGTCCGTGTGGTGCTGCACCTGGAGGGCGTACGGCTGGAGCAGGGTCGTCGGCTTCGGGGCGGTCAGGATCGCCTCCCGCACCGAGGGGGCGTCCGCGACGGAACGGGCCACGGCCATCGCCTGGCGGCCCGCGGCGTCCTCGGCCTGGCTGCGGTCGCTGAGGTACGTGAACAGCGCACATCCGGCCACCACGACCGCGATCAGTACGGCCTGCATCGCGAACAGCTGGGCGGCCAGGCTGCGGGGTCCTGGAACGCGGGGGAAGCGCATGGTGCCAGTCTGCCTCTCCTTATAAGCGTGAACTAAATGAACGGAAGGGTGACCGCCCTCACAGGGCGGGGGATAGTCACGGCATCGCAGGGACGCGATTCACGGGCCTTGGCCTGTTTTCGGTCGCCGCCCGCGACCCCGCAGCACCCCCAGCACCATCGAAACTCCCCGCACCATCGAACTCCCCGCACAACCGCATCCCCAGCACAACTTTCTCCCCATCCCCCGGACGTGAGCCGCACGCCGGTGATGCCGACGACGACGTCAAGGAGGGCAGCCGTGGCCACCTCATCCTCAACGGCACCTGCCGCACCCGCCGCGAAGCGGGACCGTACCCACTACCTCTACATCGCGGTCATCGCCGCGGTGGCCGCCGGTATCGCCGTTGGTCTGATCGCCCCGGACTTCGCCGTCGAGCTGAAGCCGATCGGAACCGGCTTCGTCAACCTGATCAAGATGATGATCTCGCCGATCATCTTCTGCACGATCGTGCTCGGCATCGGCTCGGTACGGAAGGCCGCGAAGGTCGGCAAGGTCGGCGGGATCGCGCTCGGCTACTTCGTGCTCATGTCGTTCGTCGCGCTCGGCATCGGCCTGGTCGTCGGCAACATCATCGAGCCGGGCACCGGCCTCGCGCTGACCGACGCCGTCAAGGAGACGGGCCACGCGCAGGTCTCGGCCGAGGCCAAGGACACCACGGAGTTCCTCCTCGGGATCATCCCGACCACGTTCGTCTCCGCCTTCACCGGCGGCGAGGTCCTCCAGACGCTGCTCATCGCCCTGCTCGCCGGGTTCGCCCTGCAGGCCATGGGCTCGGCCGGCCAGCCGGTCATGCGCGGTGTGGAGCACATCCAGCGCCTGGTCTTCCGTATCCTCGGCATGGTCATGTGGGCCGCGCCCGTCGGTGCGTTCGGTGCAATGGCCGCCGTGACCGGTTCCGCCGGCGTCGACGCGCTCAAGCAGCTCGCCGTCCTGATGCTGTCCTTCTACCTCACCTGTTTCCTCTTCGTCTTCATCGTGCTCGGTGCGCTGCTGAAGATCTTCACGGGCCTCAACATCTTCTCGCTCCTCAAGTACCTGGGCCGCGAGCTCCTGCTGATCCTCTCGACCTCCTCCTCCGAGTCCGCGCTGCCGCGCCTCATCGCGAAGATGGAGCACCTGGGCGTCAGCAAGCCCGTCGTCGGCATCACCGTCCCGACCGGCTACTCGTTCAACCTCGACGGCACCATGATCTACATGACCATGGCGTCCCTGTTCATCGCCGACGCCATGGGTACGCCGATGTCGGTCAGCGAGCAGATCCCGCTGCTCCTCTTCCTGCTGGTCGCCTCGAAGGGCGCGGCGGGTGTCACCGGCGCCGGTCTCGCGACCCTGGCCGGCGGTCTCTCCTCGCACAAGCCCGCCCTGGTGGACGGCCTCGGCCTGATCGTCGGCATCGACCGCTTCATGAGCGAGGCCCGCGCCCTGACGAACTTCGCGGGCAACGCGGTCGCCACGGTCCTGATCGGCACGTGGACGAACGAGATCGACAAGGAGCGTGTCGCGGAGGTCCTCGCCGGTCGGCACCCGTTCGACGAGAAGACGCTCATCGACGAGAACGACGGCTTCCACCCGGACGCCGACGGCGCCACCGACTCCGCGGATGTCCCCGAGCAGGGCGGCGAGAAGGAACTGGCCAAGGCCTGACGGCCTGAACACCGGCTCACTGACAGTCCCGGAAGACTCCGGGTGGCTGGACACTCCCCCGTAGTCCAGCCATCCGGCCTGAGGTACCCCGGCAGGTCCGCCGGAGCCTCAGGACCCCGAAAAACGCCGAGCGGCCAGGCTCTCCCCCGTAGCCTGGCCGCTCGGCCATTTCTGCGATCTCTCGACTTTGCGGCACCCGGAGACGCGGCGCGTCTGCGGGTGCCGGACCGCGCCTCACCGCTTCACGGCCTCCGGCCGCCTCAGCCCGAGGCGGCCGGTGCCGGGACCGGTGGTGGCGCGGAGACGGTCGGGGGATGGCCGAACAACTCGGTGAGGGCATCGAGTTGGAGGCTGATCGCGTCCAGGGCGGCGTGGGCGGTGGTCACCTCGGGCGATCGGGTGACGACGGCCGGGGTTCTGGGGCCCGTCGGGGCAGCCGCCGACGGACACACCCCGGCGGACCGGTCGCTCGTGCGCCCGGACCCCAAGGGGGCCGCCGGGTCCGACCGGCCCCCCTGGGCCGGCGCCGCCGCCGGGGATGTGGCGCCGGACGGGCCGAGGGTCGTGCCGTCGACCCGGTCCACGGTCCTGCCGTCGGTCGGGTCCAGGGTCGAATCGTTGGTCGGGTCTGCGGTCGTGCCTCTGACCGGGGCCGGGGTCGTGCCGTCGGTCGGGTCGAGGGTCGTGCCGTCGACCCGGTCCACGGTCCTGCCGTCGGTCGGGTCCAGGGTCGAATCGTTGGTCGGGTCTGCGGTCGTGCCTCTGACCGGGGCCGGGGTCGTGCCGTCGGTCGGGTCGAGGGTCGTGCCGTCGACCCGGTCCACGGTCCTGCCGTCGGTCGGGTCCAGGGTCGAATCGTTGGTCGGGTCTACGGTCGTGCCTCTGACCGGGGCCGGGGTCGTGCCGTCGGTCGGGTCCAGGGGCGTACCTTCGGCCGGGGCCAGGACCGTGACGTCGCCGGACGTGGCCGGGGCCGGGCGGCGGCCGATCGCGCGGCGTACCGCCAGCCCGTGTGCCGCGACCTCCTGGTGTCGGCGTGACAGGTCGGGGTCGGTGGCTACCGCGTCCGGGGCCCTCGTGACCGCCGTGGCGTAGGCGCCCAGCGGCTCGGCACACCGTCCCAGCGCGACCGGTGCCGCCAGGATCGCCAAACCGCGCTTCCGCCATCGCGCGGCCAGCGCCGACGGGACCGGGAGCGACTCCGCGACACGCAACGGGGCTGCCGCCAGCCTCAGTTGCTCCAGCCGGAACAGGAAGCGGGCCTGGGTCACCCGTACCGCCCGGGTGTCGTGCGGGTCGGCCGACAGGACCTCGCCGAGACCGGCCAGGGCCGCCGCGGTGCGGGACCGTACCGTCCCCGAGGTGCGGATGGGCAGGACGAGCCAGGAGGCGGCGATTCCCAGCACCGCGCCGACCGCGATCCCCGCCAGCCGGGTGTCCAGCAGGCTTCCGGCGTCCTGGCCGAACCAGTCGTAGAGCAGGGAGAGCACCGCGGTGACGCAGCCCGCCCAGTACGCGTAGCTCAGCTCGCGCAGCCAGGTGGCGGCGGCGAGGACGCTGAAGATGATGACGACCACCGTGTCCGAGTGTGGTGGGAAGGAACCGGCCACCGCCCCCGCGACCACCGTGCCCGCCGCCGCGCCCAGGGTCCGCCAGACCCCTTTGACCAGCACGTCTCCCCGACTGCGTGCCCCGCTGCCGACCAGGAACGCGGTGAGCACGACCCACGTCCAGTGATCCGGCCACAGCACCCGCCCGAGCGCGAACGCCGTGCCCAGCGCGGCCGTCGACTGCAGTGCCATGCGCGTGCCGGCCCGCAGGCCGGGGCGGTCCGGTACGGGCATGGTGGCCACCGCGGCGGACGGCGGGCGGGGGACCAGACCGGTGCGGTGGCCGATCCAGGTGACAGCCGTCCCCCAGGCGACCGCGAACAGTGCGGTCAGCGCCGCCCAGCCGGTGGGCGCGTATCCCTGCGCGGGGGCGCCGCCGGGCACGACCAGGACGGCGACCAGCGGCAGTACCACCAGCGTGCCGGCCCGGGTCGCCCGCAGCCCGAACCGGCGTACCCAGACGGAGGCGGCGACGCCAAGCGTGAACAGGACGTCGCCGGCGTCGGGGTGATCGCGGATCAGCGCGGTCAGTTGCATGCCGCCGGCCGCCGCGCAGGGCAGCACCAGGCAGGCGATCAGCCGGTCGGTCCGGTCGTGGACGCGCTGGACACGGGCGAAGGCCGAGGAGATCACCACGGCCTGGACGACACTGTCGACGTACAGACCGGCACGGTTCTCGATCCACAGCGACCAGGCGTACGTGCCGAGCACGGTGATCATGCCGAGCGCGGTGGCGCGCAGCAGCCGGGCCCCGGGATCGAAGTGGAGAGCGTGGTGGAGGGCCCGGCCGGTGCTTCGGCGCAGCCTCACCCAGAAAGTAAGCATCACGTAACATCATCGCCGATCCGGTGTCGCTGCCGTGCCCTCAAGTCGGGGCAAAGCTCCGGGATTGCGTGTTGCATAGAGTGGTCACCCGCTCCAATTTAGTAAGTGATACCTTAATCATGTGACACGAACGAGGCCAGAGCGCACCCCGGGGGCCGAGGACGCCCCGCGGGTGGCGAACGTGGAGAACACGGGTGGCGTGGGCGGTGGCCCCGGAGCGGCCGGTGGCCCGGAGTCCGCCGAGATCCGACAGGGGGTCGTGCGGCTCGCGCGCCGGCTCAGTGCCGAGCGGCCGGTAGAGGGGCTGAGCCTCAACAAGAGCAGCGTCCTCGCGCATCTGCGGCGCAACGGGCCGATGTCCGCCGGTGCCCTGGCCGCCGCCGATCACCAGCAGCCGCAGTCCCTCACCCGGGTCTTCGCCGAACTCGAACGGGACGGGCTGATCAGCCGCGCCCGGGACGAACACGACGGCCGACAGCGGGTGCTGGAGCTCACGGAGTCCGGCCGCCAAGCCCTCGCCGAGGACATGGCGTGGCGCGACGCCTGGCTCGACGTGGCCCTCGCCGACCTCACCGAGACCGAACGCCAGGTGCTGGTGCTCGCCGCCCGCCTCCTCCGGCGGCTCGCCGACTCCCCGGCCGAACCGCCCGCCCCCGCCCCCCGATCCTCACCCTCATCCGCACCCCGATTTTCACCGTCATCCGAACCCCGGTCCTCGCCCCCGCCCCCACTTCCACGCTGACGAAGGGACACCTGTGTCCTGGCCCGATCACGCCATCTGGTGGCACGTCCATCCCCTGAGCTTCCTCGGCGCCGAGCGCGCCGCCCTGCCCGCCGGCTCCGCCGCGGTCCACCGGCTCCCGGCACTCACCGGCTGGCTGGACCACCTGCTGTCCCTCGGCTGCAACGGGCTGGCGCTGGGTCCGGTGTTCGCCGCCGAAACCCACGGTTACGACACCGTGGACCACTTCCGGATCGATCCCCGTCTCGGCACCGAGGACGATCTGGCCGAGTTGGTCGAACGGGCCGGCGAGCGCGGCGTACGCGTCCTGCTGGACGGCGTGTTCAACCACGTCGGCCGGTCCTTCGGGCCGTTCGCCGATGTCACGGCCCACGGCGCCCGGTCCCCGTACGCCGACTGGTTCGTCCCGGAGGGCGACGACTTCAAGGTGTTCGAGGGTCACCGTCACCTGGTCGCCCTCAATCACGCCGCCCCGGCCGTCGCCGACCACGTCGCCTCCGTCATGGAGTACTGGCTGGACCGGGGGATCGCCGGCTGGCGCCTCGACGCCGCGTACGCCGTGCCGCGCCCCTTCTGGCGTGCCGTCACCGACCGGGTCAGGCGGGGCCGTCCCGGCGCCTGGTTCAGCGGCGAGGTCATCCACGGCGACTACACGGCTTACGTCACGGAGGGCGGCCTCGACACCGTCACCCAGTACGAACTGTGGAAGGCCGTCTGGAGCTCCCTCAACGACACGAACCCGCACGAACTGGCCTGGGCGCTCAAACGCCACAACGCCTTCCTCGACTCCTTCGCTCCCCAGACCTTTGTCGGCAACCACGACGTCACCCGCATCGCCAGCCGGCTGCGCGAACCGCGCCATCTCGCGCACGCGCTCACGCTGTTGTTCACCCTCGGCGGCGTGCCCTCGGTGTACGCGGGGGACGAACGGGCGATGCGCGCCGTCAAGGAGGACCGGGTGGGCGGCGACGACGCGATCCGGCCCGCCTTCCCCGCGGATCCGGCCGGGCTGGGGGAGGAGGGGCTCGACGTCCAACGGCTGCACCAGGCGCTGATCGGGCTGCGCCGCCGCCACCCCTGGCTGGTGCGCGCACACACCCGGGTCCACACCTTGGGGAACGCGGCACTCTCCTACACCGCCGTCGACCCGGCGGGGGGTTCCGCCGTGGCCGTCGCCCTCAACTTCGGCACCGCGCCGGTCACCGCCGAGGTTCCGGCCGCCCCCTGGGCGCACGCGGCCGGCGACACCGTCATCGACCCGGGCGGTACGGCCGTACTGCCCCCGCTCGGCTGGTCGGTCGCCGCCTCGGCGGTGGCGCCGGACTGACCTCGACAGCGTCGAAAGGCGACCGACCGACGCCCGACGGCCAACGGCCGATGTCCCGTGCGTTTCGGATGACGAAGCAGTGCGGGAAACGGAAAAGGGGGCGGCGTGCCAGGGATGGCAAGTGACATGGTCCGAGGGAATCGGCCGGTTTTCTCTTCGGGTATTTCGGCCAGATAATCGAGTTTGATCTCCGCTGGCCCGCCGGTTGATTCGCCGGTCGATTCATCGGCCGATAAATGTTCATTACCCGGCCGGTCCTCGTTTGTTTCTTCGGTGTTGCGTCCGCTCCAACCGGCCTTTGACTCATCCTCTGCCCGGTCCGGTGGCCCGGTGATTCGGCGGTCCGTCCGTCGTTTCACCGAAGAAAGGCGACCGGCCGTTCGGAAATTCCCGTGTCCGGGTGCGAGCCCGGCGAGCCCCGTTCCTCAGCCTTGTTCCGCGTTCACCGCCCGCGCCCAGGCGCCCCGCCACTGGACGACATGCTGGTCGTGATGTCCGCAGGCGCGGACGTAGGCGATCAGCAGGTCCTCCGACGGCATCCGTAAACCGGCCAGCACGTCTGCGACCGTGCTTCGCGGCAGCGGGCCGGCACCCAGTTCGCGCGCCCGTCTCTGCATTTCGCGCAGCGACGGCTGACCCGCTGCCAGCCGCACCTGGTGCATCGCCTCCAGGAGATGGGCCGGGTGGTAGACGAGTTCCAGTCGGCGCCCCGCGCGGGGGATCGGCTGGGGCTGCGGACCACCGGCGGCGGACTCGGCGCCCACGGCCGCTCGTTCCCAGCGCAGTCGTGCCTCCCGCCGGGTCGCCCCGCAGACCTGCGCATACGTCTCCACTACCTGCTGGCGCGGCAGGGCCGCCCCGCTGTCGGCCCGGCACAGGGTGACCGCCGAATAGGTGGGCCCGGCGACCCATGGACGCTCCGTCAACTCCGACATCTGCCGGTACGTCAGCCCCGCACGCTGCCTCAGCGCGCGCAGCCACTGCGCCAGTTCCTCGTATCGCGCGGACGACGGCATGAGTTCTCGCCTGCGAACCACCACTGCTCCTCTGGATAGCAAGACCCCTGGATGTGCGGCTGGATGTGCGGCGTTTCAATGATCCGCCGGCGCAGTGCGGGCGCCCGGCGAGTGCGGACAGGCAAGCTCACGGCGCGGACAGACCGCGTATGCGGCGTTCGGGTCGGTCGTCGATCGAACAGGGACCGCCGGGATCGCCAAATGATCGTTTGTGGACCGCTCGTATTGCTTATGCAGCAGAATTTGTCCTCGAGGGCAACCTTATGGATGGGCCCGTTGAGCGGTCAAGAAGGCTTTACTCAGCTTTACCGGCAAAGCCTCTTCGGCCGCGTCCGACGGCCCCTTGTTGCAATCCGTCCGGGAAGTGGAGAACCCGATTCCGCCGATCGACCAGTTTCTTTTTCCGACAGATTACGCGGATGCCCCGGAAGGTGTCCGGGGCCCGGCGTCCGACGCGTCTTGCCGCCGCATTCCGTGCTCTGTTGGCATGGAGGAGCCGCCGGCCGAGCGGGCCGGGACGACAGCCACGAAGGAGCTCTCGATGACGACCACTTCCCACGCCACCCTCGACGAGATCATCGAACTGATCAAGGACGTCAAGCCGGGGATCGCCGATCAGTCCGTCACCGCCGACCAGTCCGTCGTCGAGGACCTGGGCCTCGACTCCCTCGACCTGCTCCAGCTCTCCCGGCGTATAAACCGCCAGTTCGGCGCCGACTTCGACCTCGACAGCTGGAACGCCGAGGCCGACGACCACAACCGCAGCGTCGCCTCCATCGCCGCCGCCGTCGCGACCGGCAGCCATGCCTGAGGCGTCCGTTCCCGAAGCCGTCGGGACGCCCACGCGGCCCCGGATCGCGCTTGTCACCGGCGGTTCGCGCGGGATCGGCGCCGCCATCGCCCACCGCCTCGCCGCCGACGGCCTCACCGTGCACCTGGTGTGCCGCGAGGCACGGGACGCCGGACTCCGGGTCGTCAAGGAGATCGAGGAGTCCGGCGGCCGAGCGGTCCTGCACCAGGCCGACATCGGTGTGGAGGCCGACGTGGTGGACCTGGTGGAACGGGTCACCGCGCAGGAGGGCGCACTGCACGTCCTCGTCAACAACGCCGCCGTCATCGACGACCAGCTGCTCGCGGTGACCCGTACCGCCCGTTGGGAGAACGTGCTGCGGACCAACCTCACCGGCCCGTTCCTCACCAGTCGGGAGGTCCTGCCCTTCATGCTCGACCAGGGATGGGGACGCATCATCAACATCTCCTCCAACTCGGCGCGTACCCCCGGCCCCGGCCAGAGCGCCTACGCCGCGTCCAAGGGCGGTATCGAGTCGCTCACCCGTGCCCTGGCGGTCGAGGTCGGCCGTAAGGGCATCCGCGTCAACTGTGTGGCGCCCGGCAAGGTCCGTACCGAGATGACCTCGGCCGTCGCCGACAAGCTCGGCTCCGACGGGGACGGCACCCGCTGGGGACTCCCCGAGGACATCAGCGGACTGGTCGCCTTCCTCGCCGGCGACGAGGCCGACTACATCCAGGGCCAGACCTTCACTGTCGACGGCGGACGCATGGTCATGCGCAGCCCCGGCACCGCCCGCCGCCCGCGCCGATGAGACCGACGCGGCCGGCGGGGACGGCAAGAGAGAGGAGACGGCCGTGGGGGCCGTGAAGTACTGGGAGGACCTGGCGCAGGCGCCGGTACGACGGTTCGGACCCGTGGTGTTCGACGAGGCGCTGCTCGATCAACTGCTGGACCTGATGGGCGAGAAGCACCCGGTGCACGACAGTGACTCGTTCGCCCACGGCACCGACCGCCGACGGCGCATCGTGCCCGGCGGATTCATCCACTCGATCACTTCCGGCTGGGTGGTCCAGCACGGCTCGCCCGCCGCGATCGTCGGGATGCGGCGGATGAGCTGGGACTTCGTACGGCCGCTCTACCCCGACACCCCGTTCTGGTTCACCACCGCCACCGACCGGGCCACCCCGATCGACGACCGGCTCGGCCTGATCGACACCACCCGCCGGGTCTTCGACGAACACGACCGGACCTACGCCATCGGACGGATGAGCGTGGTGCTGCTGCGCCACGCCGCCGTCCCCGCGGCCGCAACCGGCGCACCGCACACCGTCCCGACCGCAGTCCCGACCGGAAAGGCTCAGTGATGGACAGCCAGTATCAGCCGCTCAAGGGCAAGGTGGCCCTGGTCACCGGCGGATCGCGCGGCATCGGCGAGGGCATCAGTCGCAAGCTCGCCTCCTGGGGCGCGACGCTCGCGATCAACTACGTCGACCGGGAGGGCCCGGCGAAGGAACTCGCCGCCGAACTCGCCGACCAGGGCACCGAGGTGTCGCTGCACCGCGCCGACCTCAGCGACCCCCCTCAGATCCAGAACCTGATCGACGAGATCGGCGAGATCCACGACGACCTGAACATCCTGATCCAGAACGCGGCCGCGACCAAGTTCAGCCGGCTGGAGGACGCCAGCCTCGGCGACTGGCAGTTCGTGCAGGACACCAACTCCCGTGCCACCTGGCTGCTCGCCAAGTACGCGCTGCCGCTGATGAAGAACCGTCCCGGCGCCCGCTTCATCACCATCACCAACTCCACCACCACCCGCATCATCCCCCGGGCCGGCCTGTTCGCCGCCGCCAAGGCGGGCCTGGAGTCCCTGACCGACTACCTCTCGTACGAACTCGCCCCCTACGGCATCGTCGCCAACTGCGTCCGCCCGGGTCTGGTGCAGACCGGCGTGTTCAAGGTGCGCCCCGACTTCGCGCACGGCGTCACGAAGGAACTGTCGGTGTCCCCCTGGGACGGCGACAAGATGACCACCCCGGAGAACAGCGGTGACGTGGTCGCCCTGCTCTGCCTGCCGGAGGCCGACTGGATCGCCGGGCAGACCGTCACCGTCGACGGTGGCTACCGCCTGTGGGGCGGCATCAGTGGCGGAGGCCGACGTGCCGAGTGACCGCGGTCCGGGCGAGACCCCGGGCCGTACGTCCGACGACGTCCCCGCCGGGATCGTCGTCACCGGCACCGGAGCGATCTCCCCGGCGGGCCTCGGCACGGCCCGGCTGTGGGAGGCGATGGCGGCCGGCAAGACCTTCTTCGGCACCGGCGACCACGACGGGCCGGCCCCCGCGCTGCCCTGGCCGACGGCCGCCGTCGACAACTCCGAGATCGGCTGGCCGCAGGGCAAGGTCTGGGCCAACGCGAGCAAGTACGCCAACAAGTCCGCCCGTTGGGCGGTCGCGGTGGCCGGCCAGGCGCTGGAACAGGCGGGCATCACCGGGGACACCGAGGACGTGCGCGGCGGCACCGTGATGGCCGTCGGCAGCAGCGGTGACGAACTCAGCGACGTCATGCCCCAGCTCGCGTCCCGCTTCCGTGACGACCCCCGTCCACTCGCCAAGTTCCTCCATGACGAGGTTCCCGACTACTCCTACATCCGTGGCATCCCGTCCCAGCTCGGCCAGTTCGTCTCCCTCGCCAGCGGCTTCCGCGGCTCCAACGTCGCCGCCTACGGCGAGTCCGCAGCGGGCGGTACCGGCGCGCTCGCCCTCGCGGTACGGCTGCTGGAGGACGGCGAACTCGACCGGGTCCTGGTGGTCGGCGTGGCCGGCCCACTGTCCCTGACCTCACTGGCCGCCTTCGACAGTCACGAGGCGTTCGGCACCCGTGCCACCGCCGGTGCCGGTCCCTTCGACACCGGCCGGGGCGGCACCCTCCCCGGCCAGGGCGCCGCCGCCGTGCTGCTGGAACGCGCCGACCGGGCACGGGGCGTACCGCTCGCCCGGTTCCTCGGCTGCGAGGTGCTGGCCGCCCGCGACATGGAGAGCGCATCCCGGTACGCGGTCGACGCGGTCCTCGCCGACGCCCCGCCGCCCGACGCCTGGTGGGCGCACGGCGCCGGCTCCCCCACCCTGGACGCCGTCGAGGCCCGTACGGTCACCGCGCGGGCCGGCACCCTGCCGGTCACCGGCTCCAAGGGCAACATCGGCAACGCGTTCGAGTGCGCGGCGCTCATCGACACCGTCCTCGCGGTGGAGAGCGTGAGCCGGAGGGAACTCCCTCCGGTCGGCCTGCTCGACCGCCCCGACCCGGCACTGGGCGCGCTCGACCCGGTCCTCGGCGGACCCCGCCCGCTGGGGGACGGTACGACCGTCCTGCTCACCGCCTTCAACCAGGGGCGCGGCGCGGCGGCGGCCGGGGCGGTGCTGATCGGGGCAGTGGCCGGCGCCGGCGGAACCGGCGCTGACGGAACCGGCACAGGAGAAGCAGACGGAGAGGCAGCCGCATGAGTTTCCCGAGTCACGAGACCCCCGGTGGCGAAAATCCCCTTGATGGTCCTGATGACATCGTCATCACCGGCCTGGGCGTGGTCACCCCCATCGGCGGCGACGTCGAGACCTTCTGGTCGGCCAACCTGGAGGGCCGCTCCGGGATCGTCCTGGAGGAACGGATGGACACCCGGGGGCTGCCCTGCGGCTGGACCGCCGGACTCATCCCGGACGACGTCAAGGACAAGGTGCGGGCCGGGCACGGCGCCCCCGACCGCTCCTGGGGCGACACCCTGATGCATGCCTGCGTCGAACAGGCCCTCGCCGACGCGGACTTCGCCGGCCTGCCGCCCACCGACGGCCCGGCCGCCCTGGTCTACGCCCGGGTCTGGCCCGGGCCCACCGGCTCCTTCCCCCAGGACTACGTCACCCACATGGCGGACCTTGCCGACCGCTACGACGCCGTCGGCAACGATCCGGTCGGCATTCTCCGACGCCTGCGCGGCCGGAATCTCTCCCTGGAGTCCCAGGACCTGTCCGCCTTCCCCCGGGAGATCGCCGAACGCCTCGGCACCGCCGTCCTGCCGGTCCGGCTGGAGGCCACCTGCTCCGGCGGCCTGCGCGCCATCGCCGAGGCGGCCCGGCTCCTGCGCTCGGGCCGTGCCGAGTACGCGGTCGTCTCGGCCGCCGTGTCCCGCAACACCCCCTACGTGCTCTCCCAGTACGGGCAGTTGATGGCTCTGTCCCGGTGGAAGGGCGACGACCCGGGGCTGGCGTCCATGCCGTTCGACAAGCGCCGTACCGGCATGGTCATCAACGAGTCGGCGGGCGCCCTCGTGCTGGAGACCGCCGCGCACGCCGCCCGGCGCGGTATGACCCGTCCGCACGCCGTGATCGGCGGCTGGGGGCTCGCCGTGGACACCGCCCATATGACCGCGCCCCGGGTCGAGATGATCGAGCGGGTCATGCGTACCGCCCTCGCCGAGGCCGGGGCGGAGCCCGACGACGTGGACTCGGTCAACGCGCACGGCACCTCCACCCGCCTCAACGACGTCACCGAGGCCCGAGCCCTGCACCAGGTGTTCGGCGAACGCATGGCCGAGATCGACGTCTGCGCCGTCAAGTCGCTCACCGGGCACGGCTCGGCCGCCTCCGGCGTGGTGGAGACGGCGGTCGCCGCCCTCACCCTGTGCCGGGGCGTAGTACCGCCTGTGGTGACCTGCACGGAACCCGACCCGGCGTGCGGGGTCAAGACCTCGCTCACCCCGGTACGGCGCCCGGTCGCCACAGTGCTGAAGAACTCCTTCGGCTTCGGCGGCCAGTACGCGTCGATGCTGTTCCGCCGGCCCGCGACGCCCCGCGAGGCGCCCGAGCCGGCACGGACGCGGGAACTCCAGCCGTCATGAGCGCCGCGGCCGTGGACCGGCTGGACCGCGAGGAGATCGAACCCGCCGGGCAGCACCTGGCCACCGTGGTGTGGCTGCACGGCATCGGCCAGGTGCCCGGCGACCTGGCCGAGGTGGCCGGCCGGCTGCGGCTCGCGGAGGCGGGCGTGCGCGGGGTCTTCCCGCGCGCGCCCGGCACGGCGCCCAGCCTCCTCACCGGACTCCCGGTGAGCTGCTGGTTTCCGCAGAGCGTGCTGGCGATCGACCGCATCGACACCGAGGGCCTGCACGCGGTACGCCGCCCGCTGGCAGCCCTGCTCGCCGAGGAGACCGAGCGGATCGGTGCGGAGCGGGTCGTTCTCGCCGGCTTCTCCCAGGGCGCCACGGTCGCCCTCACCCTCGCCCTCTCCCACCCCGAGCCCTTGGCGGGCGCCGCCCTGTACGCCCCCTACCTGCCCCCCGACTTGCCCGCACTGCTCGACGGAGGGCGCCCGAACCCCGCCAACGCCGATCTCCCGGTGTGGATCGGACACGGGGCGCGGGACTGGGTCGTCCCGGAGCGCAGCGGCGAGGGCCTGCGCGGCCTCCTCCGCTCCTGGGGCCACCCGGTGACCTGGCAGCGCTACGCCGGCGGCCACGAACCCTTCGCGGGGGTACGGGCCTCACTGCCGGACTTTCTCGCCAAGACCCTCGGCACCCCGATACCGCACGTCCCGGACCCGCCCCGCCTCCCGCCGCGCCGCCGGCTCGGACTGGACTGACCATGACCGCCTCCGTCCTCACGACGGCCACGACCTTCACGACGATCACGCCCGTCGCGGCGCCCGGACCGTGGCAGGTGCACCTCTGGACCGTCCCGCTCGACGGACCGGCGGCCCACACGGCGGCGGCGCTGGCACCCCTTGTCCTCGACCCGGGGGAGCGGCGGCGCGCGGCCCGTCTGCTGCTCCCCGAGGACCGCCGCCGCTGGACCACCGCCCGAGTTGCCCTGCGCCGCGTCCTGGGCGCCTACACCGGCCTGCCACCCGCCCGGATCACCTTCGCCTACGGCCGTCACGGCCGGCCCCGGCTCGACGGGACCGGGGACCGGCACCTCCATTTCAACCTCACCCACAGCCGCGACCGCGCGCTGCTCGCCGTGTGCCGGGACACCCCGGTCGGCGCCGACCTGGAACACCTGGACGCCGGACCGCCCGACGACCGGGGCTTGGACGAACTCGCCGAGGCCGTCCTCGCCCCGCCCGAACTGGGCGCCTACCGAGAACTGCCCTACCCCGACCGCCGGGCGGCCCTGCTGCGCCGCTGGACCGGCAAGGAAGCCCTGCTCAAGGCCACCGGACGCGGGGTCACCCTGGCCGGGGTCCGGCGCGTCACGGTCCCCGACGGCGCGGGCCCGGCGTACGGCGTACCGGGGGAGTGGACGCTGCTGCGACCGGAGCAGGCCGGTCCGTACACGGCGGCGATCGCCGTACCGCGCGACGTCCGTACCGGAAACGACAAGGACTGGGAGGTCGTCGAGAATGTCCACGCCGAAATCAACGATGCCGTCGACCACGGCTGACCCCGTATCCGGGCGAGTGCCCGCGCCCGTGTCGGTGGCCCCCGCGACCGCCTTCCTCTTCCCCGGCCAGGGTGCCCAGCGGCCCGGGATGGGCGAGCCGTGGCGGGACACCGTGCACTGGAAGGTGGTCGACCGGCTGTCCGAGGCCGTCGACCGCGACCTCGGCCGGCTGCTGCTGCACTCCGACGCCGCCGAACTGACCCGGACGGACAATGCCCAGATCGCCACCTTCACCCTGGAGATGGTGATCCTCGAAGCGCTCGACACGGCCGTCGGTGGTGTCCGGCCGGCCGTGTGCGCGGGGCACAGCCTGGGCGAGTTCGCCGCACTGACCGCCGCCGGGGTGCTCACCCTGGAGGACGCCGGCCGACTGGTCGCCGAACGGGGCGCCGCGATGGCGGAGGCGGCCTGCCGAGTACCCGGCACCATGGCCGTGCTGGTCGGACCCGGTGTCCCCGCCCACGCCGCCCGGATCGCCGCCCGGCTGCGGGCCGGTGCCAGGGCGCCGGTCTGGGTCGCCAACCTCAACGGCCCCGCCCAGGTAGTGGTCTCCGGCACCGCCGACGCCGTCGCGGCGCTGGTCGAGGAGGCGGAGGCCGGGGGCGCGCGGGCGGTCCGTATCCCGGTCGGCGGGGCCTTCCACACCCCGCTGATGGCGGCGGCCCGCCCCCGCCTCGCCGCCATGGTGTCCGCCGTCGCGCTGCACCCCGCGCTCTGCCCGGTGATCGCCAACGTCGACGCCCGCGCCTACCGGGCCGACCCCGAACGCTGGCGGGACCTGATGGTGCGCCACCTGGTCATGCCGGTGCGCTGGGCGGGCTCGATACGCACCCTCGCCGCGGTGGCCCGGGGCCCGCTGCGGCTGGCCGAACTCGGTCCCGGCAGCACGCTCGGCGGACTCACCCGCCGTCTGCTGCCTCCGGAGGTGCCGGTCCGTTCCGTCGCCACCCCGGACCAGCTGGCGGCCCTGGTGTCCGACTGGTGGCCGGCGGACGCGGCCTGACCGGGCGGGGCCGTCACCCGAGTCCGCCCGGCGCTCTCACCCGCCGCAGGTGGGCACGCCGGACAACGGCACGATCAGCCCGCGCCCCCACGGCGCCGGCCTCGGCCTCCTACCGGCTGTCCGCCGCTCTGCTCAGCTCGGCCACCAGTGCGGTGGCCCGGGAGACGGGGACGCCCGCCGCGGCCAGCAGGGTGACCGCGGCCGAGGGACCCGCCTCCTCCGCTGCGAGGAGTCCGTCGTTCACCGCCTCCATCAGCGCGAACAGCATCTGCTCGTGCACGTACGCCAGTGCCGGCGCCGGCAGCGGTGAGCTGAACACGCCGTCCTCCAGGCCTCGCCGGAGCACCTCGACGCACGCCTCGCGCACCGGGGTGAACCGGTCGCGGATGCCCTGCACGGTGACGCTGCGCTGGGCGAGCCCGACGAGGATGCGGTAGCGGTCGGCGACCCGCCAGACCGCGAGCGTGGACCGGGCCACACACTCCGCCGGATCCTCGGTGTCACCCTTGAGCCCCTCCGCGTGCGCGGCGGCCACCGCCTCGACGGCGCCGTCGAGCAGCGTGCTGATCAGCGCCTCCCGGTTCGGGAAATGCCCGTACACAGTCCGTCGTACGACACCTGCGGCGCGCGCGATCTGGTCCATCGAGGCGTCGGGGTCCCGCAACAGCTCGGCGAGGGCGACGTCGAGGATGCGGCGGCGGTTCGTGTCGGCGCGGCTGGAGGTACCCGTGGTCATGGCTGACATTGTGCCTTCCCTTCCCTCTATTTGCACAGCGCTGTGCAGCGGCGTACATTGCACATTGTTGTGCAACTGCACGGCACTGTGCAAAAGGATCAACGACAGCCAGTCAGGCAGGGAGGCGACCAGTAGCCATGCGATCCATGCGGCTCGGACAACTTGGACGACTCGGACGACTTGTCCGTACGGAACCCGTCGAGGGGATGAAGGCCCCCTACGCCCGGCGCTGGTGGGCGCTGCTCGTGCTCTGCCTGAGCCTGCTGATCATCGTGATGGCGAACACCGCCCTCACCGTCGCGGCCCCCGACATGACCCAGGACCTGGGTCTGTCCAGCGCCGACCTCCAGTGGGTCATCGACGGCTACACCGTCCCGTACGCGGCGCTGATGCTGCTGCTCGGCGCGATCGGCGACAAGTACAGCCGGCGCGGGGCGCTCGTCCTCGGCCTGCTCGTCTTCGGCGGTGGCTCGGTGGCGGGCTCGCTGGTCGGCTCGGCCACCGGGGTCATCGCGGCCCGTGCCGTCATGGGCGTGGGCGCCGCGCTGATCATGCCTGCGACGCTCTCCCTCCTCGCCGCGACCTTCCCGCGCGCCGAACGAGCCAAGGCGATCACCCTGTGGACCGCCACCGCCGGCCTCGCCATCGCGGCCGGTCCGCTGGTCGCGGGCGCGCTGCTGGAGAACCACGGCTGGGCCTCGACGTTCCTGATCAACGTGCCGATCGCCGCACTCGCGATCGTCGGGGCCCTCGTCCTCGTACCGCCGTCCAAGGCGGGCCACGGCGACCGGATCGACTACGTCGGCGGCCTGCTGTCGGTCGTGTGGATCGGCTCGCTCGTCTACATGATCATCGAAGGACCGCACTTCGGCTGGGGCGTCAAGGCGATCACGGCGGCGGTCGCGGCCGGACTCGGTCTGATCCTCTTCGTGGCGTGGGAACTGCGTCACCCGCGCCCGGTCCTCGACGTACGCCGCTTCACGCAGCGCCGGTTCGCCGGCTCGAACCTCGCGGTCGCCCTGTTCTTCCTGGCGGTCTTCGGCGCGTTCTACTACCTGACCCAGCACCTCCAGTTCGTGCTCGGCTACGACGCCCTGGACACCGGCCTGCGCATGCTGCCGCTGGCGGGCGCGGTCTTCGTCGGCTCGGCCCTCACCGGCTACTTCACCCCGCGCGTCGGCATGAAGGTCACGGTCACGGCGGGCATGGTCGGCGGCACGGCGGCTCTCGCACTGCTCTCGCAGGTTGACTCCGGTTCGTCGTACGGGACCTTCGTCACCCCTCTCGTCATCCTCGGCCTCGCGATCGGCCTCGCCCTCTCCCCGTGCACGGACGCCATCATGGGTTCGTTCCCCGAGTCGCAGCTCGGCGTCGGCGGCGCGGTCAACGACACCTCGCTGGAGCTGGGCGGCTCGCTCGGCATCGCGATCCTCGGCTCCCTGCTCGCCACGTCGTACGGCGAGCACCTCACCGACGCGACGAACGGCAGCAAGCTGCCGGCGGGCGCCCTGAACCAGGCCCAGGACTCGGTCGGCGCGGGCTACCAGGTGGCCCAGGCGATCGGCGAACGGGCCCAGCAGCTCGCGGCACAGGCGTCGCAGGCGGCGAGCGCCGGGAAGCCGGAACAGGCGGCCGAGTTGAAGGCGCAGGCCGGCCAACTCGCCCAGGGGGCACGCCAGATGGCGGAAGCGGTCGGCTCGTCCTTCTCGGACGCGGTCGCCCACACCAGCCTGGTCGGCGCGGTGATCCTGGGCGTGGGGACGGTACTGGTCGCTGTGCTGCTGCCGGGCAAGGGGCGCACGGAGGAGGAGACGGCGGAGACGGCCGAGACGGCCGAGGAGCCCGGTGTCGAAGTCGCCGTAGAACCGGCCGAGTCGCCCGCGCTCACGCGTACGGGTCGGTGATCTCCCTCAACAGCGTGAGCGCCTCGCGGAGTTGAGTCATCCGACGCTTGCCGAGGTGGGCCTCCCACTCCGCCTCCACCTCGGCCACCACCTCGGCGGCGACGGGCTGCGCGGCCCGCGCCCGCTCCGCGAGACACACCAGCCGGGCCCGTCTGTCGGACGGGTCCGGCTCCCGTGTCACATAGCCCGCCTTCTCCAGCTGGTCGACCAGGAACCCGGCGGTCTGCTTGGTGACCTGGGCCCGTTCGGCGAGTTCGGTGAGGCGGGTGCCGTCCGGGCCGACGCGCTGGAGCACTCGGGCCTGGGCGGGCGTGAAGTCGTCGAAGCCGGCCTCGGCGAGCACGGCGAAGATACGGCCCTCCAGCGCCCGGTACGGGATGAACAGGAGGAGCCCGGTATTGAGCTCGCTCTCGGCCGAGGCGGTCATGGCCGACACACTCCTCACTTTTCTCCGGCTTGACATTGGTCAGATGCCCTGACTAATTTGGTCAGAGAAGCTTACCACTTGAGTCGGCGGTGATCCCCATGGGTGTCGTACTGGAGACGGACGAGCGCTGGCAGGTGATCGATGCCGAGCGGGCGAGCCTGGTGAAGCTGCTCGCGCGATTGAGCGCGGCGGACTGGGAGCGGCCCACCCGGTGCGGTGACTGGCGCGTACGGGACGTGGCCGCTCATCTGACCATCGCGGCGCGTACGTCGTACGCAACGGTGGCGCGGGAGTTCGTCCGCGCGCGGGGGAACGTCGACCGGATGATCCACGACACGGCGGTCCAGGAGGCCCGGCTGCCGGTGGAGGAGATCGTCGCCAACCTGCGCTCGACGATCGGGTCGCGTCGGCTGGCGCCCAGTACGACCCGCCGCGAACCTCTCATCGACATTCTCGTCCACGGCCAGGACATCGCCCTGGCGCTGGGCAGGGAGCGCGTGATGCCTCTGGCGGCGGCGCGGGACGCGGCCGACCGGGTGTGGACGATGCGGTTTCCGCCGCGCCCGTGGCCGTTGCCGGACGCGCGGCTGGTCGCTACGGACATTGAGTGGACGCGGGGGGAGACGGGCGGGGAGATTCGGGGGCCGATCTCTGAACTGCTGCTTCTGCTGACGGGGCGACAGGACAGGGTTGTCTGAGGCCCCGGGCGCCGTCGGCCTGCGGTTCGCGAGGGCTCGACTACGTAGGGGCGGAGGGTGCGAGGCCGTCAGGGGGAAGTCCAGTCCGTGTCGCGAAGGTCGGTCACGAGGCGGAAGCGTTCCAGGACCGTCAGGGTCGTGTCGGTCACGGTGAACCCGGGGTCGTCCAGTGCCGCCCGCATCTCCGCGCTGTGCCAGAACCGTTCGTGACCTGCCCGCCAGGCGGCCACGTCGCTGTACCCCTCGCCCTCGTCGAGTGCGTGGGCGAGATCCACCGCGGCCAGCGGAACGACCCGTACGCCCGTGATCTCGATGATCCCGACCGGCCGGTCCCCGGAGTCGACGACCACCGAACGGCCGCCGACCTCCGGCAGAGCCTCACCCTCGTGTTCGTAGTCGACCACGAGCCCGGTCGTGGACGTCTTCGAACCGTCCAGGATCGCGGCGACGAGCTGGTCGCGCAGGGGACCGGGAAACGCGAACTGGGCCTTGGGAAGCCCCTCGGTCGTCGAGAGGGTCTCGGGCGTCGGGCGATTCACGGGCTGCGGCGGCTGCTCGGTGGTCGTCATGGGGATCACGGTAGGGCGAGACCCCCTTTCCGGGCACGGCAATTACGCGCCGAACCGCACGTCACCGGCCCGGCCCCGCGCCTGTTCCGGTGTCCGTCCCCGTGTCCGCGCCCAGGGTCTCGGCGACGGCCCGGGGCAGCCACTCCTGTACGTGGCCGAAGGTGAACCCGAGTTCGGTGGCGCGGGAGTTGTCCATGCCGTACGAGCGCGCGAAGGAGAACGGGGAGACCTTGCCGACGTCGACGTTCTGGAAAACGGTTCTGCCGCGCGGGATGTGCCGGGCCACGGCCGCGCACAACTCCTCGGTGGTCAGCAGGCCGTGGGACGCGGCGTTGACCGGCCCGGTGAACTCCTCGCCCACCGCCCAGAACAGGAAGTCGGCGATCTCCTCGACATGGATGTAGGTCGCGGGCCGGTTCTCGGGCGGTACGGCTATCGGTGTGCCGGTACGGATGCGCTGGGCGTAGTGGTCGAGCCGGCCGGTGAAGTCGTCGGCCCCGCCCAGGACATGGGCCACGCGTACGGCGGTGTACGGGAACTTCGTACCGTCGGCCGCAGCGGTGCCGTGGTCGCCCGCGTCGGGGGAATCGCCGGTGGCGCCGTCCGCAGCGAAGACCGCCTCGGCCTGGCGCTTGCCCTCGCCGTAGTGCGTCTCGCGGAACTCCGGCTTGTGCCAGGGGAGTTCGAGACGGATCGGGACGGTGAGCGGATCGACGGCGTCCTCGCGCACGGGGACGACGGTGTCCTCGTAGACGAGGGAGTCCTCGTACTCGTACACCTCGACCGTGGACGTCATCACATAGCGGCGGGTCCGGCCGCCGCCGAAGACGCGCCGGGCGATCGCCGCCTGGCGGGGTGTGTAGCAGACCTGGTCGACGACGACGTCGAAGGTACGGTCGCCGAGAGCGGAATTCAGAGCGGCCTCGTCGTCGCGGTCGGCGACAAGGTGAATTACGTCGGCGGGCGGGGGCGCGGAGCCCCGGTTGAGAACGGTCACCCGGTCTCCCGCGGCTGCCAGCCGGTCGATGAGTCGCTTTCCGAAATAGCGGTTGCCGCCGATGACCAATACGTCGCGCATGATGATCCTCCCCGTTGCGGACCTCGTGATCATAATTGTCCTGACGCACGAGACATCCTCCCCTGTGGCAGGAAAGCCGCTGCCACCGGACTGGACTGGACCGACTCGATCCGGCCTTGCCGTGCCTCGTCTTGCCTTGACGTCGGCGTCAAGGACTACGTTCGTACCCATGCGAATCGGCATGCGAATCGGCGAGCTGGCGGCGCGGGCCGGGACCACCACACGGACCCTGCGGTACTACGAGTCGCGTGGGCTGCTGCCCGCGCGGCGCACGGACAACGGCTACCGCGCCTACGACGAGGACGACCTGTTGCTGCTCCGGCAGATCCGGACGCTCCAGGACTTCGGGTTCGACCTGGAGGAGACGCGGCCCTTCGTGGACTGTCTGCGGGCGGGCCACCCGGAGGGCGACTCCTGTCCCGCGTCACTCGCCGTCTACCGCCGCAAGCTGGACGAGCTCGACGCGCTGATCGGCGAGTTGCAGTCGGTACGGGCGAAGGTCGGCGAACAGCTCACGCGGGCCGAGCGGGCGCGCGACGCGTTGGCGGCCGAGGCGACGGTTCCGGGCGGTCCGGAACCGGAATGCGAGTGGGGAGGACGGACGCGATGATCAAGGCGGCGGGTGTGGCCGAGGTGACGGACGCGGACTTCGAGGCGGAGGTGATCGGGGCCGAGCTACCGGTCCTGGTGGAGTTCACGGCGGACTGGTGCCCGCCGTGCCGGCAGATGGCTCCCGTACTGAGCGCCCTCGCGGCGGAGGAGTCCGACCGGCTGAAGGTGGTCCAGCTGAACGTGGACCTGAACCCCCTGACGACGAACGCGTACCGGGTCCTGTCCATGCCGACGTTCATGGTGTTCCGGGGCGGGGAGCCGCTGCGGTCGATGGTGGGGGCGCGGCCGAAACGACGGTTGCTGGAGGAGCTGTCCGACGTACTCTGACGCACACAGAGCCGTGAACCGACAAAAGAAATCCCCCGAGCGATTGCGCTCGGGGGATTTCTTTGCGTATATTCAATGGTTCGCGACTTTATGGAAGTCGGGTCGCGAGAAGTCGATGAGCAGAGTATATCCGAGCGGGAGCGGAATTGTCAAACAGGGGCGCAAACACGGAATCAACTCACGATGAATTGCGGAGTGAGCAGGAATTCGTCGACGGGCTATACGCCCGCGTCGACGCCCTGCGCGGCGACACCGAGCACTCCGTCACGGACGCGCTCGCGCAGGGCAGTACGCCGATGCAGGCGCGGCTCGAACGGGACGTGCTCGTCGCTGAACGGTCGGGCCTGCTCGCCGCGCTGAACGCCGTCGACGGGTCGCTCTGCTTCGGGCGGATCGATCTCACCTCCGGTGTCACCCACCACATCGGCCGTATCGGACTGCGTGCCGACGACGCCGAGCGCACCCCGATGCTCATCGACTGGCGGGCCGAGGTCTCCCGGCCCTTCTATCTCGCCACCGGGCACACCACGATGGGGCTGCGCCGGCGTCGCCACATCAGTACGGACGGGCGGCGCGTCACCGGACTGCACGACGAGATCCTCGACCTCGGCGACGAGACGCGGACCGGCTACGAGGACCCCTCCGGCGACGCCGTACTGCTCGCCGCGCTCGACTCCGCCCGTACCGGCCGGATGAACGACATCGTGCAGACCATCCAGGCGGAGCAGGACGAGATCATCCGTGCCCCGCATCGAGGCGTACTGGTGGTGGAGGGCGGGCCCGGCACCGGCAAGACCGCCGTCGCGCTCCACCGGGCCGCCTATCTCCTCTACGAACACCGCGAACTCCTCGCCAAGCGGGCCGTGTTGATCGTCGGCCCCAACCCCGCCTTCCTCGGCTACATCGGCGAGGTGCTGCCCTCCCTCGGTGAGACCGGGGTGCTGCTGGCGACCGTCGGCGAGCTGTTCCCGGGCGTGAAGGCCACCGCCGCCGACACGGCTCGGGCCGCCGCCGTCAAGGGGCGGGCCGAGATGGCAGACGCGCTGGCAGCCGTCGTACGGGACCGGCAGGGGCTGCCCGACCCCGTCATCGCCATCGAGCACGACCGAGACATCCTCATGCTCGACGCCGGGCTGGTGAGCGTGGCGCGGGAGCGGACGCGCGAGGCGAAACTGCCGCACAACGTCGCCCGCGAACACTTCGAGGGGCACATCCTCAACACCCTGACCGAGATGGTGGCCGAGCGCATCGGCACCGACCCCTACGACGGCAGCAACCTCCTCGACCCCAGCGACATCACACAGATCCGCGACGACCTGGCCGAGAACCGCGAAGTCTGGGCCGCCATCGAGCAGTTGTGGCCCCGTGTCGGCCCACGGCGACTGGTCGCGGACTTCCTCGCCGCGCCCGAGGGATACGTGTCCGAGGCCGACGCGGATGCCATCAGGCGTCCCGTGAGCCGCAGTTGGACGACAGCCGACGTACCGCTGCTCGACGAGGCGGCGGAGCTGCTCGGCGAGGACGACCGGGTCGCCCGGGCGCGGGCCGAGCGCGAACGCAGCAACCAAGTCGCTTACGCACAGGGCGTGTTGGACGTGTCGTACGCGTCCCGTACGTATGAGTTCGAGGACCTGGACGCGGAGGAGTCCGAGGTGCTGTCCGCGCACGACATCATCGACGCGGAGCGGTTCGCCGAGCGGCACGAGGAGGACGATCTGCGCAGCGCCGCCGAGCGGGCGGCGGCCGACCGGACCTGGGCGTTCGGCCACATCATCGTCGACGAGGCGCAGGAGCTGTCGCCGATGGCGTGGCGGCTCCTCATGCGGCGCAGCCCGACCCGGTCGATGACGCTGGTCGGCGATCCCGCGCAGACCGCCGAGCCGGGCGGGGTCGGGGCCTGGGAGGACATCCTCGCGCCGTACGTCCAGGACCGCTGGGAGCACGCTCGGCTGGGCGTCAACTACCGGACCCCGGCCGAGATCATGGACCTGGCGGCGGCCGTCGTCAGGGCGGAACGGTCGGACTTCGAGCCGCCGAAATCCGTACGGTCGACCGGGGTCAGGCCCTGGGTGCGGGCCGTGGAGGACGACGACCTCGCGGGAGCCGTGGCGAAGGCGGCCCGCGAGCTGGCGCCCGTCGAGGGGCGGCTCGCCGTGATCGCGCCGCGCGAACTGCACGGCGAGTTGGCGGCACGGCTGGACGACGTGGAGGCGGGAGCGGAGCCCGATCTCACGCGGGCCGTCGTGCTGCTCGACCCCCGGCAGGCCAAGGGGCTGGAATTCGACTCCGTACTGGTGGTGGAACCCGGGGCGTTCGGCACGAGCGACCTGTACGTGGCACTCACCCGGGCCACGCAGCGCGTCGGCGTGCTGCACCGGGGAAAGTTGCCGGGAGCGCTGGCCGCGGCCGCCGGCGCCGAGGGGGTCTGACGACGGGCCGTGAACACCGGCGGATCGCGCACACCCAGGGTAACCAAGACGTAACAGTTCGCGCCATGGTCACCGCAGGTGCGCGGCCGGTGCGGTATGCGTGTGCGTATGGAAGCCCATCCGTTCGCGACCGCACCGGCCGACAGTCCGACGCTCGAGTCGTTGCCCGTGGAACCGCTGTTGACGTCGGAGTTCGACGCCGACCCCGGCGGGGTCTACGCGCGACTGCGGCGCACCTACGGACCTGTGGCGCCGGTGGGGCTGATGGGCGTACCGGTGTGGCTGGTTCTCGACTACCGCGAGGTGCTGGAGGTACTGCGGAACGAGAGTGTGTGGCGGCGGGACGTGCGCTACTGGCGGGCCCGGGCGCAGGGCCGGCTGCCACCGGACTGGCCGCTGCTCGCGGGCTACGAGGTACGGCAGACGATGTTCATGGACGACGAGGAGCATCTCGCCGCCCGGCACACGCATCACACGGCGCTGCGGCCCTTCCAGGACGGGCACACCCCGCAGGGCTGGGAGCTGCGGGCGACGGTCGCGCGGTACGCCGACGAGCTGATCGCCGTGCTGGCGGCCGAGTCGGGCACGGTGGGCTTCGCCGACCTCGGGGCCCAGTACACGCGGCCGTTGCTCCTGATGGTCACCACCAAGCTGTTCGGGTGCCCTGTCGAGCTCGGGGACGAGCTGGTCATGGACCTGTGGCGGATGCTGGACGGCGGACCCGACGCCGGGCCGGCCACGGGACGGGCGCTGGCCGCGATGACACGGCTGGCAGCGCATCGGCGGGCGCGGCCCGGGGACGACCTGACGTCGTACATGCTGCTGGCCGACCCGGAGCTGTCGGACGAGCAGTTGGGGCGTGAGCTGTTCATGAACGCCGTGTACCTGAACGACATCACCGGGAACATGGTCCTCAACACCTTGCTCGAGGTGCTCCGTGGGAACGCGACCGTGCGGCGCAGTCTGTCGGCCGGGCAGCTCGGGGAGACCGTGAACCGGGCGGCGTTGGCGAATCCGCCGGTCGCCAACATGTGCTTCCGGTTCGCCGCGCGCGATGTGGCGCTGGGGAAGTTCTGGATCCGGGCCGGGGACATCGTGTCGCCGTCGGCCGCGGCGGCGCACGGGGACCTGATGGCGATCGGGGCGTCCCACCTGGTCGGGTCGGCCGTGAGCACGCGGGCGCATCTGGGGTGGGGGGCCGGGCCGCATCAGTGTCCCAGTGCGGCGCGGGAGTTGGGCGGCATGATCGTGAGCACGGCGGTGGGGCGCATCTTCGACCACCTGGCCAAGGCCGAACTCACGTTGCCGGCGGACCAGTTGCCGTGGCGGGCGGGGCCGGTGGTGCGGGGGCTGCGGTTGTTGCCTGTTCGGTATGAGCTGAGTGGGCGGGGGAGTGGGGGTGGGGTGGGGTCGGGGGGTGCTGGAGTCGGGGCTGGAGAGGTGCTGTCGGAGGAGATGGTGGGGTCCGGTGAGGACGGGCAGGTGAAGGGGTTGTTGGGGGCTTTGCGGAGGTTGATGTTCGGGGGGAGGTGAGGTGGGGGTGGGCGGGGTGTGGTTTCGCCCCCGCCGCCCCTACCCGTCCCATCCTGTCCCTGGGGGCTGCGCCCCCAGACCCCCGCTCCGGCCCTGAACGGGCCTTGTCCTCAAGCGCCGGACGGGCTGGAAATGCGGGCCTGTGCTGTAGATGCGGTGGGGGCGGGTGGGCGGGAAAGAAGTCGGCCCTGAACGGGCCTTGTCCTCAAGCGCCGGACGGGCTGGGGGTGCGGGCCTGGGCTGGAAAGGTGCGGCTGGGGCTGGGAATGTGGGTCGGTGTTCGCTCAGGGGCTACGCCGGGCGCAGCCACACCGTTGCCAGTGGGGGCAGGGTTACGCGGATGCTGGTCGGGCGGCCGTGCCAGGGCTGGGGGTCGGGCTTGAGGGGGTCCGGGTTGTGGATGTCGGCGCCGCCGTAGCGGGACGCGTCCGTGTTCAGGGTTTCGTGCCAGGCGGGGGCCGTGTCCGGGACGCCGATGCGGTAGTCGGCGCGGACGACGGGGGAGAAGTTGCTGATCGACAGGAGTGGCGTGCCCTCCGCGTCGTAGCGGACGAAGGCGAAGACGTTGTCCTCCGCCGCGTCCCCGACCAGCCACTCGAAGCCCGCGGGCTGCGTGTCCAGCTGCCAGAGGGCCGGGGTGTCCCGGTACACCGTGTTCAGGTCGCGGACCAGGTCCCGTACGCCCCTGTGGTCCGCCTCCGCGCCGTACGCGGGGTCGAGCAGCCACCAGTCGGGACCATGGGCCTCCGACCACTCCGCGCCCTGGGCGAACTCCTGGCCCATGAAGAGGAGTTGCTTGCCGGGGTGGGACCACATGAAGGCCAGGTACGCCCGCTCGGTGGCCCGTTGCTGCCACCAGTCGCCCGGCATCTTCGACACCAGGGAACCCTTGCCGTGGACGACTTCGTCGTGCGAGATCGGCAGGACGTAGTTCTCGCTGTACGCGTACACCATGGAGAACGTCATCTCGTGGTGGTGGTGCTTGCGGTGGACCGGGTCGTGCTGGACGTAGCCGAGCGAGTCGTGCATCCAGCCCATGTTCCACTTCAGGCCGAAGCCCAGGCCGCCGAAACCGCCGGGGCCCGTGTGGTGCGTGGCCCGGGTGACGCCGTCCCACGCCGTCGACTCCTCGGCGATCGTCACGACTCCCGGGACCCTCCGGTACACCGTCGCGTTCATCTCCTGGAGGAAGGCGACCGCGTCCAGGTTCTCCCGGCCGCCGTGCTCGTTCGGTGTCCACTGGCCCGGCTCGCGCGAGTAGTCCAGGTAGAGCATCGAGGCGACCGCGTCGACCCGCAGGCCGTCTATGTGGAACTCCTGGCACCAGTAAACGGCGTTCGCCACCAGGAAGTTGCGGACCTCTCGGCGGCCGAAGTCGAACTCCAGGGTGCCCCAGTCGGGGTGGGCGGCACGCAGCGGGTCCTCGTGCTCGTACAGCGGGCGCCCGTCGAACTCGGCCAACGCCCAGTCGTCGCGCGGGAAGTGGGCCGGGACCCAGTCCATCAGTACGCCGATGCCCGCGCGATGGAGGGCGTCCACCAGGTACTTGAAGTCGTCCGGGGTGCCCAGCCGGGCCGTGGGCGCGTAGAACCCGGTGACCTGGTAGCCCCACGAGCCGCCGAAGGGATGCTCCGCCACCGGCATCAGCTCCACGTGCGTGAAGCCCAGGTCCCTTACGTAGGCGGGGAGTTGGTCAGCGAGTTGACGGTACGTCAGGCCTGGTCGCCAGGACGCCAGATGGAGTTCGTAGATCGACATCGGGGCCTCGTGCGGCGGGAGCTCCGCCCGGCGTGCCAGCCACTCCGCGTCGTCCCACTCGTGGTGTGAAGCGGTCACGATGGACGACGTGTTGGGCGGGACCTCGGTCCGGCGGGCCATCGGGTCCGCGCGCTGCGTCTTCGAGCCGTCCGCGCGCGTGATCTCGAACTTGTACAGCTCGCCTTCGCCCACCCCCGGCACGAACAGCTCCCACACCCCGGTGCCGCCGAGGGAGCGCATCGGATACGCCGTACCGTCCCAGAAGTTGAAGCCCCCGATCACCCGCACTCCGCGCGCGTTCGGCGCCCAGACGGCGAAACGGGTGCCGGTGACGCCCTGGTGGGTCATCGGCACCGAGCCCAGTGCCCGCCACAGCTCCTCGTGCCGGCCCTCGCCGATCAGATGCAGGTCCAGGTCACCCAGCGCGGGCAGCAGCCGGTACGCGTCCTCCGTCTCCTGCACCTGCCCCTCGTACGCGATGACGAGCCGGTACTCCGGGACACCCCGCAGGGGCAGCGCGCCCGAGAAGAAACCGTCCCCGTCGGCGTGCAGGTCGGCCCGCAGATCCCCGGCCACGACAGTCACCGAGTCGGCGTAGGGACGCAGCGCCCGGAAGGCGACCCCGCCGGGCAGCGGATGCGCGCCCAGGACGGAGTGCGGGTCGTGGTGCGTGCCAGCGAGCAGCCGTTCACGGTCGGCGGCGTCCAGGGCGGGGGAGGGGAGCAGCTCGGTCTTCTTCGGAGCGGCTTCGATTACCGGAGCGGCTTCGACCGGAGCGGCTTCGGTCGGAGTGACCTCGACTGGAACGACTTCGGCCGCAACGACCTCGACCGGAGTGACCTCGACGGGAGTGACCTCGGCCGGCGCGGTCTCGACGGGGTGAGAGGCTGACGGCTTCGTCACCGGGCTCGGCTCCGTCATCGGCTCTGTCTCCGGTGTGGTCTCCGACTCGTTCGCTGACTTCTCCACTGACTTCTTCACCGACTCCTTCGCGGCCTCTTTGGCTGCCCGCTTCGCGGCCTTCTTCCCGGGGTCCTTCTTCGCGGACGTCTTCTTCTTCGGGTTCTTCGAGCCGCTGGACGGGGAGTGCGGGGTCACTGGCGGGGGCCTTTCGGAGTGAGGCAGGGCGGGATAGGTGACGCGGGCCGGGGTGACGGCGGGGTCAGTCGGGTGCGGCCAGGCGATGTATCGCCGACATCGGTACCGGAAGCCAGTCCGGGCGGTGCCGTGCCTCGTACACCACCTCGTACACCGCCTTGTCCGTCTCGTACGCCCGCAGCAGTACGGGATCGGTACGCGGGTCCCGGCCGCCGGTCTCCGCGTACCCGGTGCAGTACGCGGCCCGGCACACCGCCGCCCAGTCGGGCAGCCGGGGGTGGAGCGAGTGGGCCGCGTAGTCGAACGAGCGGAGCATGCCCGCGACGTCCCGCACCGCCGGTTGAGGCAGCCGCCGTTCCGCGAGGGGCTTGGACGGCTCGCCCTCGAAGTCGATCAGCGACCACTCCCCGGACGGCGAACGCAGGCACTGTCCGAGGTGCAGATCACCGTGGATACGCTGCGCCGTCCAGGTCTGGCCCTCGGCGGCGAGGTCGGCCAGCGCCTCGTAGGCCGAGCGCAGGCCGGGCGCGTACGGGTGGAGTGCGGGTACCGCCTGGACCGCCGCGTCCAGGCGTTCGATCATGCCGTCGACCAGCGGGCTCAGCTGCGCGTGGCCCATGGTCACCGTGGGCAGCGCGCAGGCGAGAGCCATGTGCACCTCGGCGGTGGCCCGCCCCAGCGCCCGCGCCTCCGCGCTGAAGTCCTCCCCCTTGGCCAGCTCGCGCAACGCCAGCTCCCAGCCGTCGGCGGCACCCCGCACGAAGGGCTGGAGGACGCCGAGTACGTAATGGTCCTCGGCGCTCGTCTCCACGTCAGGATCCGGATCGGGATCGAGGCCGGTCGTCCCGGCGGGCTCGGCGCAGATCCACGCCACCGGGGCCGGGACCCGTGGGCAGCCCTCGCGGGCCAGCGCCAGTGGCAGTTCCAGGTCGGGGTTGACGCCCGGTGCGACCCTGCGGAGCAGCTTCAGGATGAACGTGTCGCCGTAGACGATCGACGAGTTGGACTGCTCCGCGGTCACCATCCGGGCCGCCAGCCCCGCCGGTATGTCGCCTTCCCCGTCGGTCCCGGCGCCGCCCTTGTCGCCACCGTCACCGTCACCGTCCCGGTCGAAGCGCAGGGCGCCGATCCGCGCCCGGGTGCGCATCGCCTCCAGGAGCACTTCGGCGGGCCGGGCGTCGTACAGGGCGTCGTACACCGTCCGTCCGGTCAGCGGGCCGCGGTCCACGTGTCCGATCAGCGCGGGCGCCAGCCTGGGCGGCAGCGCCTCGCGCGCGCCTATGAGGAGCTGGTAGCAGTCTCCCGGGCCCTGGAACGCGGGCTGATGGGCGCGTACGAGGAGGTGGTACAGGCCCGACTGCGCGGTGACGGGCAGCAGTTCGGTGGCCGCCACCAGGGAGAAGTCGGTGACCGGGCGTCCTTTGCCGGCGAACCAGCGCTGTCTCGGCAGCCACTCGCGCAGCAGTGGTTCGAGGGACGCGAGGAGGTCCGGACTTGTCGTGGCGGAGCGGGTGGCGGCTTCCGACATGGCGTCGCGTCCTTTCCCCGTGGGGCGGAGTGTGACTGATGCGTGCCCCGGGCGGGACGAGAGAAACCGGCCCGCCGGGGTTCGGCACGTACGACCTTGTACGTGTCCAGGTACGACCGGGTGCTACCCGGCGTCCTTGGTGACCTTGGCGTCCCTGACGTCCTTGGTGTCCGTCGCGTCCTTGCGCAGCCGGAACCAGTAGAAGCCGTGGCCTGCGAGGGTGAGGAGGTAGGGGAGTTCGCCGATGGCGGGGAAGCGGACTCCGCCGATGAGTTCGACGGGGTGGGTGCCGTTGAAGGCCTGCAGGTCGAGTTCGGTGGGCTGGGCGAAGCGGGAGAAGTTGTGGACGCACAGGACCAGGTCGTCGACTCCGTCCTCGGCGAGGGTGGTCTCGCGCAGGAAGGCGATGACGGCGGGGTTGGAGGAGGGGAGTTCGGTGTAGGAGCCGAGGCCGAAGGCGGGGTTCTGTTTGCGGATCTCGATCATGCGCCGGGTCCAGTGCAGGAGCGAGGACGGGGACGACATGGAGGCTTCGACGTTGGTGACCTGGTAGCCGTAGACGGGGTCCATGATCGTGGGCAGGACGAGGCGGCCGGGGTCGCAGGAGGAGAAGCCCGCGTTGCGGTCGGGGGTCCATTGCATGGGGGTGCGGACGGCGTCGCGGTCGCCGAGCCAGATGTTGTCGCCCATGCCGATCTCGTCGCCGTAGTAGAGGATCGGGGACCCGGGGAGCGACAGCAGCAGCGCGGTGAAGAGTTCGATCTGGTTGCGGTCGTTGTCGAGGAGGGGGGCCAGGCGGCGTCGGATGCCGATGTTGGCGCGCATGCGGGGGTCTTTGGCGTATTCGGCCCACATGTAGTCGCGTTCTTCGTCGGTGACCATTTCGAGGGTGAGCTCGTCGTGGTTGCGCAGGAAGATGCCCCATTGGCAGTTTGAGGGGATGGCGGGGGTTTTGGCGAGGATTTCGGAGACCGGGTAGCGCGACTCCCTCCTCACGGCCATGAAGATGCGGGGCATGACGGGGAAGTGGAATGCCATGTGGCATTCGTCGCCGCCGGTGGCGTAGTCGCCGAAGTAGTCGACGACGTCTTCGGGCCATTGGTTGGCTTCGGCGAGGAGGACGGTGTCGGGGTAGTGGGTGTCGATTTCTTTGCGGACGTGTTTGAGGAATTGGTGGGTGGCGGGGAGGTTTTCGCAGTTGGTGCCCTCGGCCTGGTAGAGGTAGGGGACGGCGTCGAGGCGGAAGCCGTCGATGCCGAGGTCGAGCCAGAATTTGAGGGCGGAGAGGATTTCTTCCTGGACTGCGGGGTTTTCGTAGTTGAGGTCGGGTTGGTGGGAGAAGAAGCGGTGCCAGTAGTACTGCTTGCGGATGGGGTCGAAGGTCCAGTTGGAGGCTTCGGTGTCGACGAAGATGATGCGGGCGTCGGGGTATTGTTCGTCTTTGTCGGCCCAGACGTAGTAGTCGCCGTAGGGGCCTTGGGGGTTGTTTCTGGATTCCTGGAACCAGGGGTGTTGGTCGCTGGTGTGGTTCATGACGAAGTCGATGATGACGCGCATGCCGCGTTGGTGGGCGGCGTCGACGAATTCGACGAAGTCGGCGAGGTCGCCGAATTCGGGGAGGACGGCGGTGTAGTCGGAGACGTCGTAGCCGCCGTCGCGGAGGGGGGATTTGAAGAAGGGGGGGAGCCAGAGGCAGTCGATGCCGAGCCATTGGAGGTAGTCGAGTTTGGCGGTGAGACCTTTGAGGTCGCCGATGCCGTCGCCGTTGCTGTCCTGGAAGGAGCGGACGAGGACCTCGTAGAAGACGGCGCGTTTGAACCACTCGGGGTCCCGGTCCTTGGCGGGAGTGTCCTCGAAGGTGTCCGGAACAGGCTCGTTGACGATCATGTGGTGGGTGACCCTCCGATCTGCGGGGTGGACGGTCGCAGGACGGTCAGAACGTGCGCGGGGCGAGTACCCGGTTCCAGGCGCACATAATTCGTCCTGCCCCATTCGTAGGTTTCGCCGGTGAGCTCGTCGCGCACCGACGCGGGCTCGTGCCAGTCCAGGCCGAGTTGCGGCATGTCCAACGAGACCGTCGCCTCCTGGGTGTGGTGGGGGTCGAGGTTCACGACCACCAGAACCGTGTTCGATCCCCGGCGCTTCGAATAGACGATCACCGACTCCTGGTCCGCGTGATGGAAGTGGAGATCACGCAACTGCCGCAGGGCCGGACTGCGTCGCCGGATCGCGTTGAGCGTGGCTATCAATGGCGCGATGCTACGTCCGTCACGCTCTGCGGACTCCCAATCACGGGTACGCAGTTGGTATTTCTCGGAGTCCAGGTATTCTTCGCTGCTTTCGCGCAGCGGGGTGTTCTCGCACAGTTCGTAGCCGCTGTACACGCCCCAGGTCGGGGAGAGTGTCGCGGCCAGCACGGCTCGCGCCTCGAAGGCTGGGCGTCCGCCCTGCTGAAGGTACTCGTGCAGGATGTCCGGCGTGTTGACGAAGAAATTCGGGCGCATGTACGCGGCTGCCTCACCGGACAACTCGGTCAGGTACTCGGTGAGTTCGCCCTTGCCGGTACGCCAGGTGAAGTAGGTGTACGACTGCTGGAAGCCGACCTGGGCCAGGGCGTGCATCATCGCCGGCCGGGTGAACGCCTCCGCCAGGAAGATCACGTCCGGGTCGGTGCCGTTGATCTCCGCGATCACCTGTTCCCAGAAGACGACCGGTTTGGTGTGCGGATTGTCGACCCGGAAGATCCGCACCCCGTGACCCATCCAGTGCCGCAGCACCCGCACCGTCTCCGCGACCAGACCCGGCAGATCCGCGTCGAAGGCGATCGGATAGATGTCCTGGTACTTCTTCGGCGGGTTCTCCGCGTACGCGATCGTCCCGTCCGGGCGGTGATGGAACCACTGCGGATACTTCTGCACCCAGGGATGGTCCGGCGAGCACTGCAGCGCGAAGTCCAGCGCCACCTCCAGACCGTGCCGGGCCGCCTCGGCCACGAAGAAGTCGAAGTCCTCCAGCGTCCCCAGCTCCGGATGCACGGCGTCATGACCGCCCGCCTCCGAACCGATCGCCCACGGCACCCCCACATCCTGCGCCGACGCCGACAGGGTGTTGTTCGGCCCCTTGCGGAAGGTGCGCCCGATCGGATGGATGGGGGGCAGGTAGAGGACGTCGAAACCCATCGCGGCGATCGCGGGCAACCGCCGCGCCGCCGTGCGGAACGTGCCGTGCGGCTGCTCCGGCGTGCCCTCGGACCGCGGGAAGAACTCGTACCACGCCCCGTACAGGGCCCGCTCCCGCTCCACCGTCAGCGCCAACGGCTCACTCGACGTGAGCGGCTCACGCAGCGGATACCTGCGCAGCACCTTGTCGACGGCGGGGGTGAGGGCCGCTGACAGCCGGGCGGGAGCCGGGCGTCCGACGTCCCGGAGGGCCTCGACGGCGGCCAGGAGCACATCCCGTTTGCCCTTGTTCTTCGGTACGCCGGCGGCGGCACGCTCGTAGAGTTGCGCGCCCTCCTCCAGCACCAGCTCCGTGTCCATCCCGGCCGGGATCTTGATGCCCGCGTGGTGCCGCCAGGTGCTGATCGGGTCGCCCCACGCTTCCACGGTGTACGTCCAGTCGCCGGGCGCGTCCGCCTCGACGGTGGCGCCCCAGCGGTCGGTGCCCGGGGCCAGTTCACGCATCGGCGTCCAGCGGCCGGTCCGGCCCTTCGGGTCGCGGAGTACGACGTTGGCGGCGACGGCGTCGTGGCCCTCGCGGAAGACGGTGGCCGAGACCTCGAAGGCCTCCCCGACCACCGCCTTCGCCGGACGGCGCCCGCCCATGACGAGCGGACGGACGTCCAGGACGGGGATACGGCCGACCGCGGTGCCCCCGGTGACGGGGAGCGGTTGCGGAGGCGGCGGGGCCGAGACCGGGGCCGGGCGTTTGGCCGAGACCGGCGGCGCGGCGGTGGGGGAGGGCGCCGGTGCCGGGGCCGGAGTGGGTGGCTCCGGGGTGGCCGGCGGGACGGCGGTGTCCGCCCTGGGTATCGGTGCTGTGCCGGAGGTGGGTGTCGGTGGTGCTGACGAGTGGTGCGTGGCGGGCATGACCGCTCCTGTCCGCGTCAACGTGGGTGGGCGGATGGATGTGGGGAGGGTGTCCTGCTGGCTGTGCCTGGCTGGTGTGTCTGTGCGGTGTTCCTGGGTCGTGTACCGAGGGAGCCTTCCCACCCTATTCGGGTAGGCAATCCGGCACTTTGCTAACTACTCACGCGTATGTCTGCACCCAGGATCAGCCAGGTCGGGGAACGAGGTCGGCCCCGTCCGGTGGACGGGGCCGAAGACGGCACAGAGCTCCTAGGGCAGCGGTATCCGCAGGAGTTTGTTCGGTGAACCGTCTCTCTTGTCGAAGACTTTCCCGGGCGTCGCCAGAGTCGTCAGCGCCCTGGCGACCTGGGCCGGACGGGATTTCGGTCGTTCCGCCAAGTAGAGGGCCGCCGCGCCCGCCACGTGCGGCGCCGCCATCGACGTACCCGAGTAGACCGCCCGTCCGGTGTCGTCGGCATATGACGCCGAGATGATCGAGACGCCCGGGGCGAACAGGTCGAGAGCCGGGCCCCAGTTCGAGAAGTCGGCCCGGGCGTCCGTCCGCCCGGTCGCGCCGACCGTGATCGCCTCCCTGACGTCGGCGGGCGAGTAATCCCCCGCCCGCTGCCCTTCGTTCCCGGCCGCGACGGTGTATGTCACGCCGGACGCGATCGAGTTGCGTACGGCCGCGTCGAGTGGGGCGTTGTGGTTGCCGCCGAGGCTCACATTGGCGACCGCCGGCTTTCTGGCGTGTCTCGTCACCCAGTCGATACCCGCGATGACCTGCGCCGTCGTACCGCCGCCCGCATCATCGAGGACACGTACGGAGACGATCCTGGCCTTCTTCGCGACGCCGAAGGTCGTGCCTGCGATCGTCGCCGCGACATGCGTACCGTGCCCGTTCCCGTCACCGGCCCACCGGTCGTCGCCGACGAAGTCCCAGCCGTAACTCGCGCGCCCCCCGAAGTCCTTGTGCGAGATACGGACGCCCGTGTCGATCACGTACACGGTGACGCCACTGCCCTTCGAAGCCGGCGAGGTGAAGGTGTCGTCGAGCGGCAGCCCGGCCTGGTCGATCCGGTCCAGGCCCCAGGACGGCGGGTCCTGCGGGGCGCGTTCGGGGGCTCCGTCGTACGTGATCCGGGTGTCCTGGGAGACCGAGGCCACGCGGGGGTCCGCCGCCAGACGCCTGGCCTGGGTCTCGTCGGCCTGTACGGCGTAGCCGTTGAGGGCGGTGCTGTAGATGTGGCCTATTCTCGCCCCGTAGCTCGCGGCGAGTCTCCTGCCGTCCGCCGACGAGGCCGCCGTCCCTTCCCTGAGTGTCACCAGGTAGCTTCCGTCGACGGAACCGGGTTCACCGGCGCCGGCTATGCGCCCCTCCGGGGCGGCCTGCGCGGGAGCGGTGACCGACAGGACGGCGGCTGTGATCGCCGCGGTCAGGCCCGCCGCCCAGCGCGAACGTCTGGTACGTGCACGCGTCCGTTTCATGGTTGGAGTTCCCCCTCCCCGGCCGCCAACGCCCGGCGGCCTTCCGGGCAGCCTCTCGTGCGGGGCGAACTGTCACAAGACGGCCTGCGGGGAGGGAATCGGCCATATCGGGACCCGGCCCGCACCGGGGGCGCGCAATACGCGCCATGGTTCCCGCGCTCCCACCCCGATACCGTCAAGGGGATGATGACGGGACGCACATGGCCGTGCGTACCGGTATGTACAGGTTTGATACATCACGCACGACCACCGAGGTGGAATGTGAAGGCGATCCGTCGGTTCACCGTCCGTCCCGTTCTCCCCGAGCCGCTCCGGCCGCTCAGTGATCTGGCCCGCAATCTGCGCTGGTCCTGGCATGCGGAGACCCGCGAGCTCTTCCAGTCCGTCGACCCCGAGCGCTGGACCGACTCGGACTGCGACCCCGTACGGCTTCTCGGCAGTCTCCCGCCCGAGCGGCTCACCGAACTCACCGAGGACCATCACTTCCTGCGCCGCCTCGCCGCGGTCGCCGACGACCTGAACGACTACGTCAACGGCACCCGCTGGTACCAGACGCAGGAGCGGACCCAGGGGGCCGAACTACCCGCCGCCGTCGCCTACTTCTCCCCCGAGTTCGGTATCACGGCCGCCCTGCCGCAGTACTCCGGCGGGCTCGGCATCCTCGCCGGGGACCATCTGAAGTCGGCCAGCGACCTCGGCGTACCGCTGATCGGCGTCGGACTCATGTACCGGCACGGCTACTTCCGCCAGTCCCTCTCCCGGGACGGCTGGCAGCAGGAGCACTATCCGGTCCTCGACCCCAACGAACTCCCCGTCACCCTCCTCAAGGAACCCGACGGCACCCCGGCCCACGTCTCCCTGGCCCTGCCCGGCGGTCGGTCGCTGCGGGCCCGGATCTGGCTGGCCCAGGTGGGTCGCGTACCGCTGCTGCTCCTCGACTCGGACGTCGAGGAGAACGACCTCGGCGAACGGGGCGTGACGGACCGGTTGTACGGCGGCGGCAGCGAACACCGGCTGCTCCAGGAGATGCTGCTCGGCATAGGAGGAGTGCGCGCGGTCCGGACGTACTGCCGCCTCACCGGCCACCCCGCCCCCGAGGTGTTCCACACCAACGAGGGCCACGCGGGCTTCCTCGGCCTGGAGCGGATCGCCGAACTCTGCGACGAGGGGCTGGACTTCGACGCCGGACTGGAGGCGGTCCGCGCGGGCACGGTCTTCACGACGCACACGCCCGTCCCGGCCGGCATCGACCGCTTCGACCGCGAACTGGTCGCCCACCACTTCGGCCCCGACGCCGAACTCCCGCGCATCGACGTGGAACGCGTGCTGAGCCTGGGCATGGAGACCTACCCGGGCGGCGAGCCGAACCTCTTCAACATGGCGGTGATGGGGCTGCGGTTGGGACGCCAGGCGAACGGTGTGTCCCTTCTCCACGGCCAGGTGAGCAGGGAGATGTTCGCGGGACTGTGGCCGGGCTTCGACCCCGCCGAGGTGCCCATCACCTCGGTCACCAACGGTGTGCACGCGCCCACTTGGGTCGCACCGGAGGTGCTCAGGCTCGGTGCCCGCCAGCTCGGCGCCGAACGCACCGAGGACGCGCTGACGGTGGGCGGCTCGGACCGGTGGGACGCGGTCGCGGACATCTCCGACCAGGACATCTGGGCGCTACGACGGTCCCTGCGCGACCAGTTGGTGGTGGAGGTACGGGAACGGCTGCGGGCGTCCTGGCGTCAACGCGGCGCGGGTACGGCGGAGTTGGGCTGGATCGACGGAGTGCTCGACCCGGACGTCCTGACCATCGGCTTCGCGCGCCGTGTCCCCTCGTACAAACGCCTGACCCTGATGCTGCGTGACCGCGACCGTCTCCTCGGTCTGCTCCTGCACCCCGAACGCCCCATCCAGATCGTGATCGCGGGCAAGGCGCACCCGGCGGACGACGGCGGCAAGCGGCTGATCCAGGAACTGGTGCGCTTCGCGGACGACCCACGCGTCCGGCACCGCATCGTCTTCCTCCCCGACTACGGCATGGCGATGGCGCAGAAGCTGTACCCCGGCTGCGACATCTGGCTCAACAACCCCCTGCGCCCGTTGGAGGCGTGCGGGACGAGCGGTATGAAGGCGGCGCTGAACGGCTGTCTCAACCTCTCGGTCCTGGACGGCTGGTGGGACGAATGGTTCCGGCCGGAGTTCGGCTGGGCGATCCCCACGGCGGACGGCGTCGCGGGCAACGACCCCGACCACCGCGACGACGTGGAGGCGGCGGCCCTGTACGACCTCCTCGAACAGCGGGTCACCCCGCGCTTCTACGAGCACGGTGAGACGGGCCTGCCCGACCGCTGGATCGAGATGGTCCGCGAGACCCTCACGCACCTGGGTCCGAAGGTCCTGGCCGGCCGGATGGTCCGCGAGTACGTGGAGCGCCTGTACGCCCCCGCGGCCCGCGCCCACCGCACCATGACCCCGGACACGGCAAGGGAGTTGGCGACCTTCAAGTCCCGGGTCCGCTCCGCCTGGCACACGGTGACCGTCGACCACGTGGAGACCTCGGCGGCGACCGCGCCCGCCCTGACGGCGGAACTGGGCAGCACGCTCTCGCTCCGCGTACGGGTGGGCCTGGGCGAACTGGCCCCGGACGACGTCGAGGTCCAGGCGGTCTCGGGCCGGGTCGACTCGCAGGACAGCATCACCGAGGCGACGACGGTCCCCCTGAAGGCGGTCGGCGGCCCGGACCCGGAGGGCCACTGGCAGTACGAGGGCCCACTGTCCCTGCACCGGACGGGACCCTACGGCTACACCGTGCGGATCCTGCCGGCGCACCGACTGCTGGCGTCGAGCGCGGAGATGGGGCTGGTGGCGGTGCCTTCGGAGGAACTGGGGGAGGGGGCTGGGGTGTTGATGCGGTGACGTGTCTCGTCAGGACCAGTTCCACGCCTGGTTGCCGTTGTCCGAGCAGCTCCAGCCCTGTACCACCCGGCCCTCCTGCCCGGACGTGGCGGCCTCCGCGTCCAGGCAGAAGCCGTCCGGGACGCTGACCAGTGTCTGGCCGCCCGCGTTGCCGGGCTGCCAGTGCTGGGCGGACAGGCCGTCGCAGGCGCCGGCGCGGATCTTCTGGCCGTTCTGGGCGGCGGTGCCCGCGTCGGCCTCCAGGCAGTGGTGGTTGCCCTGGTTGACGACGAGGTAGGTGGAGGCCGGGCCCGGCACTCGGTACAGGGCCCACTTCTGGGTGGATGTGCCCTTGCACGTCCACACCCCGACGGTCAGGCCGTCCCGGGAGTCGAGGCAGCGGGCGACCGACGCGCCGTTGACGGTCTCCGTCACGGTCAGCGCGCCGGAGCGGATCGGACCGCGTGCCGTGGCGTACAGGGCTTCCTTGGTCTGGGCGCCGACCCTGCCGTCCACGGTGATCCCGGCCTCCGCCTGGAAGGCCTTCACCGCGGCCAGGGTCTCCTGCCCGAACCGGCCGTCCACCGTGACGTACAGACCATGGCCGACGAGGAGCAGCTGCAGCGCCTTGACGCAGTTGCCGTCGGAGCCCGACGCGAGCTCCGAGGGGCAGGTGGCGGACCGGAGGTCCAGGGTGGCGGGGTTCCGGTCGGTCGCGGGGATCGGCTTGCTCTGCGGTGCTCCGTCGTCCGACTTCGAGGGGGTGGGCGCGGCCGACTTGCCCGGGGAAGCGGACGCGGTCCCCGTCGGGGGCGGGGACGGCTCCGGCTCCGGGACAGCCGACGTGCCGGTGCCTGTTCCTGTGCCGGTGCCCGTGGCGGTCGATGTCCGGTCGTCGTCCTTTTGCAGGAGCGCCAGGGTGATGCCGCCGCCGACGGCCAGGACCACGGTCACGGCGACAGCGACTGCCGCCCATTTCCTGCGGTTTCCGCGCCCAGGGGGCGTGGCGGGAGCGACGGGAGAGGGGGGAGCAGTGGCGGGTTCGGCGGCCGGGGACGCCGCTGGGGGAAGGGCCTTCGGTCTGGGCCTGTTCCTGGGCGAAGGTGATGGTGCTGGCGACGGCGTCGCCAGCTGATGCCCGATGGCCGTCCTGAACACCGTCTCCGGCAGGGGGCGCTTCTCCGGATCCTTGTCCAGGCAGGTGCGGATGAACGCGGCCAGTTCCGCGTCGACGTCCGCCACCTGGTCGAGGATCTCCTCGCGGGGCGACTCGAAGGCCACCCCGAAAAGGACGTCGACGCCCGTCCCCTCACCGAACGGCGCGTGCCCCGTGACGGCGTACGTCAGGGTGGACGCCAGCGAGAAGACGTCGGAGGCGGCGGTCACCTCGTGGCCCCTCGCCTGTTCCGGGGACATGTAGGCGGGAGTTCCGACGTTCTGGCCCGTGGCGGTGATCGCGGTGCCGCCGGGGGCCTGGACGACGCCGAAGTCGATGACGCGGGCGCCGTCGGCACCAAGGATCACGTTGGACGGCTTGAGGTCGCGATGGACGAGCCCCGCCTCCCAGATGGCCTCGATCGCGCGCCCCACGTCGGCCAGCAGCCGCCAGGCCGCCGCCGGGTCGATCGGCCCGCGCACGTCGACGACCTCGGAGAGGGTGGGCCCCGGTATGTACTCGGTGGCGACCCAGACCAGGTCCTCGTCACAGCCGCTGCCCAGCAGCCGCACGATGTGCGCGCCCCGGATGCTGTCCAGCGCGCCGACCTCCCGCTCGAAACGCTTCCGGAAGAGCGGGTCCTCGCCGTACTCGGGCCGGATCACCTTCACGGCGGCCGGACCCGTCCCGCCGGTGGTGTCCCGGCCCAGATAGACGCGTCCCATGCCGCCGCTGCCGAGCACCGACTCGAGGCGGTACGGGCCGGCCTGTCTGGGATCGTTCTTCCGCAGCGGGACCACGGGAGGCGGTTCCATACCGGCCGCCGCGTAGGCCATCTCTTCGGTGCGGCTGCGGTGCTGGGGTGGCATGTGGGCCCTGGTCTCTCGCGTGGCACGTGTGACCGAGAGATTAGCGCAGCACACCTGTGCGAAACGGGGAGTTGGGCCGGTTCTGCGGCCAGGAATTCGCGCAGCCGTCAGTCGGGTTCGAGCCCGGCTCGCCCCAACTCGGCCCGGCCCGCCCTTCGCAGTCCTCTCTCAGTACTCTCTCAGTCCTCGCCGAACTCCCCGCACAGCCGCCGCAGTACCGTCCCGCAGCGCCGCGCGTAGGCATGCTGGAACCCGCGCGTCGCCGGGCCGCCCGCCTTGGCGTACCACTTCGCGGGGCGGCTGAACGCGCTTATGGTCAGCCACACCGTGCCGTCGCCCGTGCGGTCCACGACGAAGGACTCCTCGCCGCACTCCGGGTGGCCGGCCAGCGTGCCGTACGCCCAGCCGGCGCGGCGGTGTTCCTCCACCGTCCAGACCACGCGGCAGGGAGCCTTTATGACGCCGGCGAGGGTGACGGTGACATCGACGTCCTGGGCCGCCCGTTCGGACGTCGCGTCGATGCCCACGCCCATCGCGCGGTGCATCTCCCAGGTGAGGACGGCCTCGGCGGCGCGCCGGAAGACCGCCTCGCCCTCGCCGATGCGGGTGCGTACATGCATGGGGCGGAAGCCGGGCGGACAACGGAAGCCGCGCTCGCGGGTCGCGCCGACCTCCGCGTACGTGAAGGACATGGGACCCAAGGGTAGGGCGGGGGGTGAGGGTCGCCGTGCGGCGGGGTGCGGGATGTGGACACACGTACGACGGGGCGGTCCCCGGAAATGCCTTCGTTCCGGGTACCGCCCCGCCGGTCACTCGTTCACCCGCCGCTCACACCGCGCGGCACGTGTCATGCGTAAAGCGTCACGCCGTGACGTTGACCGCCGCCCAGGCCGCGTTCACCGCCGCGTACTCCGTGCTGCTGGCGCCGTACAGGGCCGAGGCCGCCGACAGGGTCGCCGTGCGGGCGCCCTTGTAGTTGGTCGTCGACGTCATGTAGGTGGTCAGCGCCTTGTACCAGATCTGGACGGCCTTGGCGCGGCCGATGCCCGTGACCGTGGAGCCGTTGGACGTCGGGGAGTTGTAGCTGACCCCGTTGATCGTCTTCGCACCGCTGCCCTCGGACAGGAGGTAGAAGAAGTGGTTCGCCGGGCCCGACGAGTAGTGGACGTCGAGGTTGCCGAGGGTCGAGGACCAGGAGTCCTTCGAGCCGCCGTCCTTGCTCGGCTTGTCCAGGTAACGCAGCGGCGAGCCGTCGCCGTTGATGTCGATCTCCTCGCCGATGAGGTAGTCGCCGACGTCGGAGCTGTTCGCCGCGTAGAACTCGACGGCCGTGCCGAAGATGTCGGACGTCGCCTCGTTGAGGCCGCCGGACTCGCCCGAGTAGTTCAGGCCGGCCGTGTTGGCGGTGACGCCGTGGGTCATCTCGTGGCCGGCCACGTCCAGCGAGGTCAGCGGGTGCGTGTTGCCGTCGCCGTCGCCGTACGTCATGCAGAAGCAGCTGTCGTCCCAGAACGCGTTGACGTACGCGTTGCCGTAGTGGACGCGGGAGTACGCCGCGACGCCGTTGTTCTTGATGCCGCTGCGGCCGAACGTCGACTTGTAGAAGTCCCACGTCACCTGCGCGCCGTACGCGGCGTCGACGGCCGCGGTCTGGTCGGTGGTGGAGCTGGAGGCCGCGCCGGTGCCCCAGGTGTCGTCGGCGTCGGTGAACAGCGTGCCGGCCGACGAGCTGGTGCCGTGCGTCTTGTTGTACGTCTTGTGGCCGCCGCGGGTGCCGTCGGTCAGCTGGTACGTCGAGCCCGACAGCGTCGTGCTCAGGGAGACGGTGCCCGAGTACAGGCTCTTGCCGGTGCCGGTCTCGATGCCCTGGAACTCGTAGAGCTTCTTGCCGGTGGCCGCGTCGGTGATGACGTGCAGCTCGTTCGGGGTGCCGTCCTCCTGGAGGCCGCCGACGACGGTCTCGTAGGCGAGGGTCGGGGTGCCCGAGGCGGCCCAGATCACCTTGCGGGGGGCGCTGGACGCCGCCGACTTGCTGGAACCGGCCTTCTTGGCGAGCGTCACGGCCTGCTTCTCGACGGCGGCCGTGGTGACCTCGGGGGTCAGGTCGGTGACCTTGATGGCCGCCTTCTGCGCCTTGGTCACGCTGCGGGTCGTGCCGGCCGCGTTCTCGTGCACGACGAGGTCGCCGCCGAGGACCGGCAGGCCCGCGTAGGTGCGCTCGTAGCGGGTGTGCAGCGTGCCGTCGGCGTCCTTGATGACGTCACGGACGACGAGCTTCTCCTTGGCGCCGAGGCCTATCTCGGTGGCGGTCGCCGGGGCTTCGGCGGCCGCTTCCTTGATGAGGGCGGTGCGCGTGGCGGGGGAGAGCGTCATCGGAACGGCGGAGACTCTGGCCGTGGTGCCGGCCGGCTCGCTCTCCGCGGAGGCACCGGTGGTCAGACCGGTGGTGAGCAGTGCCCCGGCCGCGACGGCGGTGGCGATGGCCAGGGTGGTGCGCTTGTGACGCGCGTAGAGGGGGGTCACGCGGACTCCTTTGTGGGGGTTCCTGACGGTCTTGGGGTGACTGTCAGGAGGGTGGTGGTGAAGCTGGAGTAACTGCTGCGGCGTGCGGTGGAAGAGTGACATTGAGGGCCTGTACATGTCAGGACCCCAAAGTGATGTTGGCTGAAAATCGACTATGAGGCGAACGTTTCGTGTATGTAACGCGGCGTCGCTTCGGTAAAGCGACGACCAAGATCGGGCACGTTGGCAACAAAGGCCCAGCACATGAGCGGTAAAGGCGGCGCCGCCCCGGGGAGTTGCTCCACCGGGGCGGCGCCTTGCCGTTAAGGGGCCTGAACGGTGTTCGAACGGGCCCTTAACCGCGGGATGTTCAGGCCGACGGGAAGGTGATCTTCCAGCCGTTGATCCTGCCGGTGTCCTGAGCCGCCTTGTCCTGAACCCGCAGCTTCCAGGTCCCGTTGGCGACCTCGGAGGAGGCGTTGACCGTGTACGGCTCGGTCACGTCGTCCGCCGAGTCCGAGGAGCTGAACGGCTTCAGGTTGTAGACCGAGCCGTCCGGCGCCACCAGGTCGACGACGAGGTCGCCGCGCCAGGTGTGCGTGATGTTCGGCGTGACCACCAGGTTGGTGGGCGCGTTGCCGGTGATGCCGGTGACCGCGAGCGACGAGGTCACGGCGGCGCCGTTGTCCGGAATCGACACGACGGTCGTGGACTCGAAGGAGGTGCCGGTGCCGCCGCCACCGCCCGGACGCGTGCCGACGGCGATACCGGCCCACGCGTTCGCCACGGCCGTGTACTCGGCGCTCGTCGTCCCGTACAGCTCACCCGCCGCCGCGAGGGTGCCGGTGCGGGCCCCCGCGTAGTTGGTGTTCGTCGTGAACTTCGTGCTGAGCGCGCGGAACCAGATCTTCTCCGCCTTGTCCCGGCCGATGCCGGTCACCGGAAGCCCGTCCGAGGTGGTCGAGTTGTAGCTGACGCCGTTGATGGTCTTGGCGCCGCTGCCCTCGCTCAGCAGGTAGAAGAAGTGGTTCGCGGGGCCCGACGAGTAGTGCACGTCGAGCGATCCGAGCCCCGAGTACCAACTGTCCCTGGACGCGCCGTCCTTGCTCGGCTTGTCCATGTAACGCAGCGGCGTGCCGTCGCCGTTGATGTTGATCTCCTCGCCGATGAGGTAGTCACCGACGTCGGAGGGGTTGTTGGCGTAGAACTCGACGGCGGTGCCGAAGATGTCCGAGGTGGCCTCGTTGAGGCCGCCGGACTCACCCGAGTAGAGCAGGCCCGCCGTGTTCGCGGTGACGCCGTGCGTCATCTCGTGGCCGGCCACGTCGATCGAGGTCAGCGGGTTGGCGTTGCCCGACCCGTCGCCGTACGTCATGCAGAAGCAGCTGTCGTCCCAGAACGCGTTGACGTACGCGTTGCCGTAGTGGACGCGCGAGTACGCGCCCACGCCGTCGCCCTTGATACCGGTGCGGCCCTGGACGTTCTTGTAGTAGTCCCAGGTGAGTGCCGCGCCGTAGTGGGCGTCGGCACCGGCCGACTCCAGGTTGGACGCGAGACCGTTGCCCCAGATGTCGTCCGGGCCCGAGAAGAGGGTGCCGGTGCCGGAGGAGCCGCGGTTCAGGTTGTACGTCTTGTGGCCGCCGCGCGCGCCGTCGGTCAGGTTGTACGTCGAACCCGACTGCGTGGTGGTGAGGGTGACCGCGCCGCTGTACACCGTGTTGCCGGTGCCGGTCTCGATGCCCTGGTACTCGAAGAGCTTCTTGCCGGTGACCGCGTCGGTGATGACGTGCAGCTCGTTCGGGGTGCCGTCCTCCTGGAGGCCGCCCACGACCGTCTCGTACGCGAGCACCGGGGTGCCGGAGGCGGCCCAGATGACCTTCCTCGGCTCCTTGCTCAGCTTCGGGCTCGCCGCCTCGGCCTTCGCGGCGGTCAGCGCCTGCTTCTCCGCCTTCGCGACGGGCAGGGAGGCCGTCGTCGACGCCACCTTGATGGTGGCCCGAGTCGCCTTCACGACACCCTTCGTGGCACCCGACTTGGCGGTGTCGACCACCAGGTCGCCGCCGAGGACGGGGAGTCCTTCGTACGTGCGCTCGTACCGCGTGTGTACGGTGCCGTTGCCGTCCTTGACGACGTCACGGACGACGAGCTTCTCCTTGGCGCCCAGGCCGAGTTCCCTGGCCGTCTCCACCTTGGTGGCGTTGGCGTCGGCCAGCAGCGCGGCGCGCTGTGCGGGGGAGAGCTTGAGCGACTCCGCGCCGGGTATGACCTTGCCCGCGGCCGACGGTGCCTTCTCCGGGGCTGCGGTGGCGGCACCAGACTGAACTGCCGCTGCCAGTAGGGCGGTTACGGCGACGAGGGCGCCGGCGGCGACCCGTCGCTGGGTGGAGCGGGAGAACTCGGTGGAGGTGGCGTGGGGGGCGCGTCTGTGGGACTGGCGTCTCAACACTGACTCCTTCTGCTTGGCCGCTGGTCCAACGGCCAGGGGGGACCGAACGGTGGTGGTCCGTCCGGGGCAGAACAGGTGCGTGCGGATGCGCGGCGAGGATCACAGCGGTGTTGCTGTGGAGTCGCTGTGAAGGTGCCGTGGGAAGAGTGGCAGGTGCGCCCGCACGCTGTCAGGACCGCGTCAATAAGTTGGCTGGAAAAGGTTCGTTGAACGGTTGGTCATGTTCGCTATGCGGGCTATTCATTCTTTTGCGAAGAAGCCGTCTGCTGCTCCCTCTCCCCGTGCCACGACCACCACAGCGCCGCGTACGCCCCGTCGGCCGCCACCAGTCCCTCGTGCGTGCCGAGTTCGGTGATCAGCCCCTCCTCCATCACGGCCACCCGGTCCGCGTCGTGCGCGGTGTGCAGCCGGTGCGCGATGGCGATCACCGTCCGCCCCTCCAGTACGGCGGCCAGCGCGCGCTCCGTGTGACGCGCGGTCGCCGGATCGAGCAACGCCGTCGCCTCGTCCAGGATCAGGGTGTGCGGGTCGGCCAACACCACACGGGCCAGGGCCAGTTGCTGGGCCCGCGAACCGTCGGTCGACTCCCCGTCCGGGCCCAGCATGGTGTCCAGCCCGGCCGGCAGCTCACGCACCCAGTCGGCGGCGCCGACAGCGGCCAGCGCCGCCCACAACTCGGCGTCCGTGGCCGCCGGTTCGGCGATCACCAGATTGTCCCGGACCGTGCCCAGGAAGACATGGTGCTCCTGCGTGACCAGCACGACCTGCCGCCGCAGCTCCTCGGGCCCGAGCGAGGAGATCGGTACGCCGCCCACGGTCACCGTGCCCGAACGAGGCTCGTCGATCCCCGCGAGCAGCCGGCACAGCGTGGTCTTGCCGGCACCCGACGGCCCCACCACCGCGAGCCGTTCACCCGGCCGCACCGTCAGATCGACCCCGCGCAGCACCTCGCGGCCCCCACGGTCGTACGCGTACCGCACCCCCGTCACATCGATCCGGTCATCCACCGGCACCGGTACCGGCGACTCCTCCGACCCGCCCTTCGGTGCCCGCCCCAGCCCCTCCACCCGCGCGAACGACGCACTGCTGGACTGCAGTTGCTCCATCCACGTCAGCACCTGGTCGAGCGGCGACTCCAACTGCCGCAGATACAGGGCCGCTGCCACGACCGCGCCCAGACTGATCGCCCCCTGCCCGTGCAACGCGCCGCCCACCACCAGTACGACGACCACCGGAAGGACGTACGACACCTCCACGGGAGGGAAGAACACCGTCCGCAGATACAGCGTGTACAGGCGTCGGCTCCGGGAGTTGTCCAGCGCCTCCCGGCTCACCGCGACCCGTCGCTCCGCAAGCCCGAACGCCTCGACCGTGCGCGCCCCCGAGGCGGTCGCCGAGAGAATTTCGGCCACTTCGGAGTTCGCGGAACCCTCGGCGAGGTATGCGGTGCGCGCCCGGCGCAGATACCAGCGCAGCGCGAACCAGATGCCGCTCTGCGCGAGCAGCGCGGACAGGCCGAGCAACGGGTCCAGCGCGAACACCGCGCCGACGATGAACAGACACTCCACGGAGGCGATCAGCAGCTCCGGCCCGGCGTCGCGCAAGGTCGTGCCGACCGTGCTGACGTCGGCCGTCCCCCGGGCCGTCAGATCACCTGTCCCGGCCCGCTCCACCACCGACGCGGGCAGCGAGAGCGCCCGGTCCACGAACTCCTCCCGCACCCGCCCGAGCGTCCGCTCCCCGAACCGGTACCCGACGTACCGTGCCCAGCGGGCCAGCAGCAACTGGGCCACCGCGCACACCACGATGACCAGTCCGAGCCGGTCCACCGCGGAGACGCCGGCGCCCGCGCGGACCTCGTCGATGATTCGCCCGAGCAGCCACGGTGCGACGAGGCCGGCGCCGGCGGCGGCGGAGTTCAGCAGCAGGAGTGCGACGAAGGCTCGGCTGTCGGCCCGGATCAGCCGGGCGGCGGCGCGGCGTACGTCCGCTGCTGTGGCGACGGGGAGTTGGGCGGTCACGGGGTGGGCTCCTTGATGTCGGGCGGCGTGTTGTCGGAGGTGTGGTTGGCCGGGGTTCACGGACCTGGGTTTCGCCCCCGCCGCCCCTACCCGTCCCATCCCTGGGGGCTGCGCCCCCAGACCCCCCTTTCGGCCCTGAAGGGGCCTCGTCCTCAAACGCCGGACGGGCTGGAGGTGCGGGCCTCGTCCTCAAACGCCGGACGGGCTGGAGGTGCGGGCCTCGTCCTCAGACGCCGGACGGGCTGAGGGGTGCGGGCCGGGCTGGATGGGTGCGGCGAACGGGGGGCTCAGCGGACCGGCTCCTCGATGCCCTCCCGGCCCTGCCTGTTTCCCTCCTCGGTCTCGTCCGCGTCACGCGCCACCAGGGACCGGTATCCGGGTTCCTGTGCGAGCAGCCGCTGGTGGCTGCCGACGGCTGCCGTCTTGCCGTCGACCAGGTAGTACACGGTGTCCGCCCGGTCCAGCAGCAGGGGTGACGTGGACGCCACGACGGTCGTGCGGTCCGCGCGCTCGGCACGCAGCCGGTCCGCGACGGCCGCCTCGGTGTGGGCGTCCAGTGCCGACGTCGGCTCGACGGCGAGCAGTACCTCGGGATCGGCGAGCAGCGCCCGCACCAGCCGTACGCGCTGGCGCTGGCCGCCGGACAGGTTGCGGCCCTGGGCGTCGATGGCCGAGTCCAGCCCGTCAGGCAGCCCGAGGACGATGTCGTCGGCGACGGCCGCGCGCACCGCCCGCGCTATCGCCTCCTCGCCGAACTCCCCGCGCCCGGAGACCAGTTCACGCAGAGTCCCGGCGAACAGGTCGGCCTCGTTGTCGGCGACCAGGATGCGGGCGCGCACCTGGGCGAGGGCGATCTCATCGAGCCGTATGCCACCCCAGGTCACCGCCGACGGAGCGAACCGGCCGAGCCGGTCGACGACGGCGGCGGCATCGGCGGGCCGGGCGCCGGCGAGCGCCGTCAGCCGCCCCGGCACGGCGCTCACACCGGAGTCGGGGTCGTGGAGCGCGGCGGGTGACACGGGCGCGTCCAGCCCCCGGCCGGCCGCACCGCTGTCGTCGTCGGGGGCCAGCGCCAGGAACCGTACGACCCGCCGGGCGGCCACCAGGGCGCGGCTGATCTGGAAACCGCACTCGATGAAGAACGCCACCGGCACGACCAGCACGGCGACATAGCCGTACACCGACACCAACTCGCCCACGCTGATGGACCCTTGGGCGGCCAGCCGGGCCGCGAGCCAGGTCACCAGCGCGAGGAACAGCGTCGGCAGCCCGACCCCGAACGCCTGGATCCAGCTGCTCACCGCCCCGACCCGGTACCCCTGTTCCTGGAGGCGGCGCGAGTCACGCCGGAACGCGTCCGCGAACAGCCCTTTGCCGCCGAGCCCGTTGAGGACACGCAGCCCGCCCGAGAGGTCCCCGATCCGGGCGGTCAGGACACCCTGACGTTCCCGGTACGACGACTCCACTCCCTGCAGCCGGCCGAGCAACGGCCCGACGAGGACGGCGACCACGGGCATGCCGAGCAGGATCACGGCTGCGAGCGTCGGGGACACCGACAGGAGCAGTCCTGCGACCACGCAGTAGGAGACGAACGCGCCGACGCCCGGTCCGACGAAGGTCAGCGACTGGGCGATCGTCGACACGTCGCCGACGCCGATCGTGACGACCTCCCCGGCCCCGACCTGCCGGGGCAGCGCGGCCCCCAGCCGCACGGCCTGCCCGATCACGACCTTGACCGTACGGAAGTTGGCGTCCATCCGGATCCGGGTCATGGTGCGGTGCCGCATGATGCTCAGCCACGCGCTGAACGTCCCGACGGCGAGGATCGCGCCCGCCCAGCCTGCCAGCACGATCTGGTCGCCCGGTTCGAGACCGTCGTCGACGGCCCGGGACAGCAGATACGGCGTCAGCGCCATCAGCGTCGTCCAGGTGCTGCCGAGCAGCGCCCCCAGCGCACACCGACGCCACTGCTGCCGCACCAGCCACACCAGATAACGGGCGGGGCCACGGGAGTCGGGCGTGCCGGGATCCTCGTACGCGTCGATCATTGCTCTTCCGTTCCCCGTTCCTGCTACCCGTTCCGTGCTGTGCTTCTGTGCTTCGGTTACGGACTCACGCCAGGCTGTCCCGCCAGGCCCGGTGCAGATCCGCGAACCGGCCCGTACCGGCGATGAGTTCGGCCGGGGCCCCGTCCTCGACGACCCGTCCGTGCTCCATCACCAGCACCCGGTCGGCGATCTCGACGGTCGACAGCCGGTGCGCGATCACGACGGCCGTACGCCCCTTCAGGACCGTCGACATCGCGCGCTGCACGGCCTGTTCACCCGGGATGTCGAGCGAACTCGTCGCCTCGTCGAGGATCAGCACCGCCGGATCGGCGAGCAACGCCCGCGCGAAAGCGACCAGTTGGCGCTGCCCCGCGGAGATACGGCCACCTCGTTTGCGTACGTCCGTGTCGTAGCCGTCGGGCAGCGCGATGATGAAGTCATGGGCGCCGATCGCCTTCGCCGCACGCTCGATCTCCTCGCGCTCGGCGTCCGGTCGGCCTATGGCGATGTTGTCGGCGACGCTGCCGGAGAACAGGAAGGCCTCCTGCGTCACCATCACGACCCCGCGCCGCAGATCGGCGGCCGACAGGTCGCGCAGGTCGACGTCGTCGAGCAGGACCTGCCCCTCGGTGGGGTCGTAGAAGCGGGCGAGCAGCTTGGCCAGGGTGGACTTGCCGGCGCCGGTCGAGCCGACGACCGCGACGGTCTGCCCGGCCGGAAGGGTGAGGTCGAAGCGGGGCAGTACCTCGCCGCCGGTGCGGTAGGCGAACCGGACCCCGTCGAAGACGACCTCACGACCCGGGTGCTCGGACTCCAGTACCGGGAGCTCCTGCGGGGTCTGCGGTTCCGGGACGGAGGGCGTCTGGGCGAGGAGACCGGAGATCTTCTCCAGGGAGGCGGTGGCCGACTGGTAGGAGTTGAGGAACATCCCGAGCCGGTCGATGGGGTCGTACAGCCGCCGCAGGTACAGCACGGCGGCGGCCAGCACGCCCAGCTCCAGCGAGCCGTTCGCGACCCGGTGGGCGCCCCACAACACCATCGCCGCCACAGCGGAGTTGGCCACGACCCGGGAGCCGACGACGTAACGCGCCATCTCCAGGATCGCGTCGCCGTTCTTCCGCTCGTGGTGCCGGTTGAGGGCCTCGAACTCCGCGTCGTTGGCCGCCTCGCGGCGGAACGCGCGCACCGGACGGATGCCGTTCATCGTCTCGACGAACTTGACGATGACGGCGGCGATCGCGGTGGACCGCAGCGCGTACACCCGGCCGGCCCGGCGCTGGTAGAGCCGGACGAGGAGGTAGAGGGGCACGAAGGAGGCGATGGCCAGCACGCCGAGGCTCAGATCCAGCCAGAGCAGGACGGCCGAGATGTAGGCGAAGGACAGGGCGATGGTGACGAGTTCCTGGAGCCCGTCGTTCAGCAGCTCGCGCAGCGACTCGACATCCGCCGTGGAACGGGAGATGAGCCGGCCCGAGGTGTAGCGCTCGTGGAAGTCGAGGCTGAGCGCCTGCGCGTGCCGGAAGATACGCCCGCGCAGATCGAGCAGCGCGTCCTGGCTGACCCGGGCGGCGGCGGAGATGAACCAGTACTGCAGCCCGCCCGACGCCAGCGCGCAGAGCAGATAGCCGACGCCGACGGCGACGAGCGGCCCGTTGTCGTTGTCCCGGAAGGCCGGTACACCCCGGTCGATGGCGTACGCGACGAGCAGCGGGCCCGCCTGGACGGCCGCCTGCTGCAGCAGCAGAAGTACGGCGGTGAGGACGACACGGCCCCTCATCGGGGCGAGGAGGGAGCGGAGCAGGGTCGCGGTGGCGCCCTTGGGAGTGGGCAGGTCGTCCTGGTCGAAGGGGTCGTCGGGAGCGGCCGGCCGGGGAGCCGCGGCGGCAGTCCCCCTGTCCGGCCCGGCGTCCGGAGTGAGGGACCGTTCGTCGTCGTCGGGGGTCGGCGCGGTGGTCGTGGGTGCCGTCATCGGGCGGCCTCCTCGAAGCTGTCGGTGGTGCCGTGGGGGGAGTCACCGCGGTCGGTCTCCTCGTCCGCGCCGGCCATCAGCCAGGCGTACTCGGAGTTCGTCCGCAGGAGTTCGTGATGTGTGCCCACGGCGGTGATCCGGCCGCCGGAGAGAAGGGCGACACGGTCGGCGAGCAGGACCGTGGACGGTCGGTGCGCCACGATCAGGGCCGTGGTGTCGGCGAGGACCCGGCGCAGCGCGGCCTCGACGGCGGCCTCCGTGTGCACGTCCAGCGCGGACAGCGGGTCGTCGAGGACGAGGAACCGGGGCCCGCCCACGACCGCCCGGGCCAGCGCGAGCCGTTGCCGCTGGCCGCCGGAGAGGCTGAGGCCCTGCTCACCGACCTGGGTGTCCGAGCCCTGCGGCAGCGCGTGGACGAAGTCGGCCTGCGCCACGGAGAGCGCGTGCCGCAGCTCGGCCTCGCCCGCCGAGTCGTCGGCGCCCATGAGGACGTTCTCGCCGACGCTCGCCGAGAAGAGGGTGGGTTCCTCGAAGGCGACGGCGACCAGGGCACGCAGCTCTTCCCTGGGCAGGGCGGCGATGTCGTGGCCATCGAGGGTGATGCGCCCCGAGGTCACCTCGTGCAGCCGGGGGACGAGCGCCGTGAGCGTGGTCTTGCCGCTGCCGGTCGTGCCGACGAGAGCCAGGGACTCGCCGGACCGGATGTGGAGGTCGACGCGGTCGAGGACCGGCGGGGAGTCAGCGGGGGCGTCCGGATACCGGAAGGAGACCTCGTGGAAGCGCAGCCCACGGTCCCCGTCCGAGAATCCGGTGCCATTGGTGCCGTCAGTGCCACCGGGGAGGGTCTCCTTCTCACCCTCCGGATCCTCGTCCATCACCTCGAAGTACCGTTCCGTGGCGGTGGCCGCGTCCTGGCTCATCGCGAGGAGGAAGCCGATGGAGTCGACCGGCCAGCGCAGGGCCAGGGCCGTCGACAGGAAGGCGACCAGCGTGCCGGCGGACAGATCCCCGTCGGCGACCTGCACGGTCCCCAGCACGAGCGCCGCCCCGATCGCCAGTTCCGGCAGCGTGACGATCGCGGCCCAGATCGCCGACAGCAGCCGCGCCTTCTGCAACTCGGTCCCGCGCAGGGTCCCCGACAACTCGCGGAACGCCCGCGCCTGACTGCGGTGCCGCCCGAACCCCTTGATGATCCGGATGCCGAGCACGCTCTCCTCGACGACCGTCGTCAGGTCACCGACCTGGTCCTGCGCACGCCGGGCCACCAGGTGGTAGCGCCGCTCGAAGACGATGCACACGACCAGGACGGGGATCGCGGGCCCCAGAATCACCAGCCCGAGCGACCAGTCCTGGACCAGCATGATGATCACACCGACCAGGATCGTCACCGCGTTGACGAACAGGAACGTCAGCGGGAAGGCGAGGAACATCCGCAGCAGCTGCAGGTCCGACGTCGCCCGGGACAGCAGCTGACCGGACGGCCACCGGTCGTGGAAGGCGACCGGCAGCCGCTGGAGCCGCCGGTAGAGCGCCGCCCGCATGGACGCCTCGACCCCGGCGAGCGGTCTGGCCACCAGCCACCGCCGCAGCCCGAACAGCAGCGCCTCCCCGAGCCCGAGCAGCAGCAGCCACAGCGCGCCGAGCCACACACCGCGGGAGTCGCGGTCGGCGATCGGCCCGTCCACCATCCACTTCAGGACGAGCGGGATCACCAGCCCCATGCACGAGGCGAGGACGGCGACGAGGGCGGCGACGAACAGCCGGGCGCGTACCGGCCGTACGAAGGGCCACAGGCGCAGCAGAGTGCGCACGGCGGAACGGCCGGCCTGGGCCTCGGGGTCCTTTGCGGTTGCACGTGTCGTGGACATCATGCCGAGCCTACGGACCACCACTGACAGTGCCTACCGAGTTTTGGCCCGGATCGGGTCGGGCGCAGGTCCTACGACCTGCGTGTTCGACGAGTCGTACGCGCGTATCAACCGATCGGTTGATGCCGTTCCGAGCGCGTCGGCCGATGTGCCGCCCCCGCCCGCACCGCGACGCTGATCCCATGTCCGTCATCGAAGTGAACGACCTGCACAAGTCCTACGGCGGCCGTCCCGTTGTGGACGGCCTCTCCTTCGCCGTCGAGGAGGGTGAGATCTTCGGCATCCTCGGCCCGAACGGCGCCGGCAAGACCACCACCGTCGAGTGCGTCGAAGGCCTGCGCGTGCCCGACGGCGGCCGGATCCGGGTCACCGGCCTCGACCCGGTCGCCGACCGCCCGGCCACCAGCCGGGTCCTCGGCGCCCAGCTCCAGCAGAGCGAACTGCAGGCCAAGCTGACCGTCCGCGAGGCCCTGGAGCTGTACGCGGCCTTCTATCCGCGCCCGGCCGACTGGCGCCCGCTCGCCGAGCGCCTCGGCCTGACCGACCGGCTCGACACCAGGTTCGGCAAGCTCTCCGGTGGCCAGAAACAGCGCCTGTTCATCGCGCTCGCCCTCATCGGCAACCCCCGGGTCGTGGTCCTCGACGAGCTGACCACGGGCCTCGACCCCCGCGCCCGCCGGGACACCTGGCAGCTCATCGAGGACGTCCGGGCGAGCGGGGTGACCGTCCTCCTGGTCACGCACTTCATGGAGGAGGCGCAGCGGCTGTGCGACAGGATCGCGGTGATCGACAAGGGGCGGATCGCCGCCCTGGACACCCCGGCCGGCCTGATCCGCCGCTCGGCGGGCGCCACCGTGATCAGTTTCACACCGTCCGCGCCGCTGTCCGAGGACGATCTGAACGCGCTTCCGGCGCTCGCGTCCGTCGACTACAGGGACGGCCGCGTCACCCTCTCCGGCACCGACGAGACCGTCAACGCCGTCATCACCCTCCTCGCCCGCAGCCATGTCACCGCCCACCAACTCCGCGTCACCGACGCCACCTTGGACGACGCGTTCCTGGACCTCACGAAGGAGGAAGCGGCATGAGCGCCGTGAACACGCCCGTCGCCGACACCCCGGTACCGAACACCGCGGTACTGAACACCGCTGTCCTGCGGACCGAGATCCGGCTGATCAGCCGCGAACCCGGCGCACTCTTCTGGATCCTGCTGTTCCCGACGCTCCTCCTGGTGATCCTCGGCTCGATCCCCTCCTTCGGCGACGCGCAGGCCGACCTGGGCGGCCTGCGGACCATCGACGTGTACGTGCCGGTGGCCGTGCTGCTCGGGCTGCTCGTCGGCGGGCTCCAGTCCATGCCGCAGACCCTCACCGGCTACCGCGAGCGCGGCATCCTGCGCCGGATGTCCACCACCCCGGTCCGCCCGGCAGCCCTCCTCCTCGCGCAGATGCTGGTGTACGGCGGGGCCGCCCTGGCGTCGTCGCTGCTCGCCCTCGGTGTCGGCCGGTTCGCGTTCGACGTACGACTGCCACGGCAGCCCTTCGGCTACGCCCTGGCCCTCCTCCTGACCGTCCTGGCCGCACTCGCGCTCGGCGCGGTGATCTCCGCGCTGTCCCGGACGACGAAGGTCGCGGGCGCCATCGGCACGGCCGCGTTCTTCCCGGCGATGTTCTGCGCGGGTGTGTGGGCGCCGGTGCAGACCATGCCGGACGTGCTGGCCAGGATCGTCGGCTGGACCCCGTTCGGTGCGGCGGCCGAGGCGCTGAACCGGGCGGCGGCGGGGGACTGGCCCGGCTGGGACCACCTGGGCGTGCTGGTGGCCTGGACGGTGCTGCTGACGGCGGGCGCCGCCCGCTGGTTCCGGTGGGAGTAGCGGACCGGTGGGAGCAGTGGACGGCCGACGGTCCGTGCGGCTTTCGACGCGGACCCCTGTGCGGACCTCCGTACGGACCTTCGTGCGGACCGTCGCGCGGACTTCCGTGCAGACTGGGCACATGACCGCGGCGGACACACAGCTCGACCGGCGCATGGAGCAACTGCACATCTGGGGCCCGTACGGGCTGCTCGGCGTCAGCGCGGTCCTCGCGGGCGTCTCCGCCGAGCTGATCGACGGCCCCGCCGAATGGCGGGCCGCCGGGGTCCTCGTCGGCGCCGCGCTCGCGCTCCAGCTCTGGTGGCACGGCCTCCGCTCCCGCCGGGGCGACCGTGGCCGGACCCCGTCCCGGGCGGGGACGGCGTACTACGTCGTCCGCTGGGCGATCGCCTTCCTGCTTACCTGGATCAACCCGCTCTTCGCGTTCTACGCGGCCGCCGGCTACATGGACGCCGACGAAACGATCCCCGGGATGTGGCGACGGCTCGGGCTGTTCGCCAGCGCGGTCACCGTGGCCGGCGCGCAGGCGGGCGGGCCGCCGTTCGAGAGCGGGGGCCAGTGGGCCGCGTTCGCCGGGCTGCTGGCCGTCAACTTCGGCCTGCAGGCGCTGGTCGCCCACGCCACCGAGCAGGAGGAGCAGCGCTCCCGCGACCGGGCCGCCACCATCATCGAACTCGAACGCACCAACACGGCGTTGCAGCAGGCGCTCGACGAAAACGCCTCCCTGCACTCCCAACTCCTCCTCCAGGCAAGGGAAGCGGGCGTCGCGGACGAACGCCGCCGACTGGCCGCCGAGATCCACGACACGATCGCCCAGGGCCTGACCGGGATCATCGCCCAGCTCCAGGTGGTGACGAACACCCCGGACCGCGCCCTGGCGCGCGAACACACGGACCGCGCGATGAAGTTGGCCCGGCACAGCCTCGGCGAGGCCCGCCGCTCCGTGCAGAACCTCGCCCCCGTGGCCCTGGAGAGCGACGACCTGCCGGGCGCCCTGAAGAACACGGTCGCGGACTGGGCCGAACGCACGGGCATACGGGCCGAGTTCACGGTCACCGGACCGGCGCGACAACTCCACGCGGAGCTCGCGGCGACCCTTCTGCGCATCGCCCAGGAAGCCCTGTCGAACACCTCCCGCCACGCCCGCGCGTCACGGGCCGGCGTCACCCTGACCTTCCTCGGCGACGAGGTGATCCTCGACATCCGCGACGACGGCGAGGGCTTCGACCCGCTCGCGGTCCGCGCCCGCACCGGCACCGGTGGCTTCGGCCTCGACGGCATGCGGGCCCGCGCCGAACGCGTCGCGGGCGCGCTCACCCTGGAGTCCGAGCCGGGTCACGGCACGGCCGTCTCGGCGCGCGTACCGTTGGTCCCCCATGACCACTGACACACCCACCGCCGCACCCGCCACCGTGCCCATCACCCTCCTCATCGTCGACGACCATCCCGTCGTACGGGACGGGCTGCGCGGCATGTTCGAGTCGGCGCCGGACTTCGCGGTCCTCGGCGAGGCCTCGAACGGCGTCGAGGCGGTCGAACAGGCCGGCGCCCTCGACCCCGACGTCGTCCTGATGGACCTGCGGATGCCGGGCGGCGGCGGAGTCGACGCCATCGCCGAACTGACCCGACGCCGGTCCCGGGCGAAGATCCTCGTCCTGACGACGTACGACACGGACTCGGACACCCTCCCCGCGATCGAGGCGGGCGCGACGGGCTACCTCCTGAAGGACGCGCCGCGGGACGAACTCTTCACGGCGGTACGGGCGGCCGCCCAGGGCCGCACGGTCCTCTCCCCGGCGGTGGCCTCCCGCCTGGTCTCGGCGGTCCGCACCCCGGGGAACGAGCCCCTCTCGGCCCGCGAGCGCGAGGTTCTGGCCCTGGTCGCCAAGGGCACGTCGAACCGGGAGATCGCCCGCGTCCTGTTCATCAGCGAGGCCACGGTGAAGACCCATCTCACCCACCTGTACGGCAAGTTGGGCGTCAAGGACCGCGCGGCGGCGGTGGCGACGGCGTACGAGCGGGGCATCCTGGGCTGACCCGTCCCGACCCGACCCGACGGACGGGCCCTCATCACGTGGAGAGCCACGTGGACAAGCACGTCGAGAATCATGTTGAGGGTCCCGTGGCGCCGCCATAAGGTCGGGCGCATGTCCCTACGTCTTCGTATGCGCCAAGCCCTGCCCGAAGCGATGCGCGCCCGTGACAAGGTCGCGGTCAGTGCCCTGCGCGCGACACTCGGGGCGTTGGACAACGCCGAGGCGGCGCCCGTGGACGAAGCCGAACTGCGAGGCGTGGCGCTCGAGTTGTCGCCGGTGGGCGCCGGCGCCACCGAAGCGGCGCGGCGCGAGCTGAGCGAGGGCGCCGTGCTGGACGTCGTACGCGCCGAGGCCGCCGAACGGCTCGAAGCCGCAGCGCAGTTGACCGCGCCCGCGCACGCCGACCGGGCCGCGCGACTCCGTGCGGAGGCCGCCGTACTGCTCCGCCTCCTCGACGACGACGTGAGCCTGTCAGGGATCGGTGAAACACGATGAGTTCCACGCTGGACGGACCGCTGTTGGAGGGCTCACTCGTACGCCTGGAGCCACTGGACCACAGGCACACGCCGGACCTGGCCGCCGCGGCGGAGGAGGACCGTGACTCGTACCGGTTCACCTGGGTGCCGAGGGCGGCCGAGGTCGGCGAGTACATCGACGCCCAGCTCGCCCGCGCCTCCGCGGGGCTACTGGCTCCGTACGCGCAGGTGGACCGGGCCTCGGGGCGCGCGGTCGGGGTCACGGCCTACTGGGAACCGCGACGGTGGCTGGAGGACGGCAGCGTCTCCGCGATCGAGGTCGGCTTCACCTGGCTCGCGGCCTCCGCGCAGGGCACCGGGCTGAACACCGAGGCCAAGTACCTGCTGTTCCGGCACGCGTTCGAGAACTGGGGCGTGGCCCGCGTCGACCTGAAGACGGACGCCCGCAACGGCCGTTCACGGGCCGCGATCGAAAAGGCGGGCGCGCGCTTCGAGGGCGTACTGAGGAACTGGTCCCGCTCATGGGCACCGGGCGAGGAGGGCCGCCTGCGTGACTCCGCGATCTTCTCGATCATCGCGGAGGAATGGCCGACCTGCCGGAAGGGGCTCGAACAACGCCTCGCACGCGCTCGCGAACGCGGCGCCCAGAGTGCACCGGATTCATCGGGTTCACGGGTCGGGCGATGGCCGAGCTGAAGCGGCTGGACGCCGGTCATGCGCCGGCGGTCCTGGCCTTCGAGCTGGCCAACCGCGCCTACTTCGCCGCTGCGGTCTCCGACCGCGGCGACGAGTACTTCGACCGGTTCGCCGACAGCTACGACGCCTTGCTGGCCGAGCAGGACGACGGCGTCTGCGCCTTCTACCTGCTGGTCGCCGAGGACGGCTCGGTGCACGGCAGGTTCAACCTGTACGACCTGGAGGACGGCACCGCCCGGCTCGGCTACCGGGTCGCGGAGCGGGTCGCCGGCCGAGGCGTGGCGACCGCGACCGTTCGGGAACTGTGCCGGCTGGCGGCGTCGCGGCACGGCCTGCGCACCCTGACGGCGGCCGCGGCCCGTGAGAACGCCGCGTCCCGGAAGGTGCTGACCAACGCCGGATTCGTCCCGGTCGGGCCGGCCGACCCGGCAGACGTCGGCGGCAGGCCGGGCATCTGGTACCGACGCGACCTGACACTCTGAACACCGCGCAGGTGAAGTGGACGGATCGAAGGGAGGCGCCCGGATCCCGGATCAGGCCGGGTACGCCAACAGCCCGCCCCTCTTGTCCTTCACTCCACCACACGCAGCAACAGCACGGCCCGCCCCGGCACCTCGATCTCCTCCCCGGCCCGGTACCCGACCCCCGGCGCCGCTCCCTGCTCCTCCCGGGAGGTGTCGACGATGACCTCGTACCGGTCCGCCCAGGGCGCCCCCGGCAGCACGAAGCTCGTCGGGCGGTCGCCCGCGTGGAGCACGGCCAGGAAGCTGTCGTCGACGATCGGGGCGCCCCGCGCGTCCCGGCCCGGGATGTCACGCCCCGAGAGATACATGCCCAGGGTCGCCGCCGGCGCGTACCAGTCCCCTTCCGTCATCTCCGCGCCCCGAGCCGTGAACCAGGCCAGGTCCCGCAGGCCGTCCGCCGAACGGGCCCGGCCGGAGAAGAACGCCCGGCGGCGCAGTACGGGATGCCGGTGCCGCAACTCGATGAGACGCGCGGTGAGTTCGGTCAGTGCGCGCCAGCCCGGGTCCTCCAGGAGACTCCAGTCCAGCCAGCTGATCTCGTTGTCCTGGCAGTACGCGTTGTTGTTGCCGCCCTGGGTGCGCCCCAGTTCGTCGCCCGCGACCAGCATCGGAACGCCCGTCGACAGCAGCAGAGTTGTCAGCAGGTTCCTCAACTGGCGCCGCCGCAGCGCCCGTACGCGCTCGTCGTCCGTCTCTCCCTCCGTGCCGCAGTTCCAGGCGCGGTTGTCGTCCGTGCCGTCCCGGTTGCCCTCCCCGTTGGCCTCGTTGTGCTTGCGCTCGTACGACACCAGGTCCCGCAGAGTGAAACCGTCGTGCGCCGTGACGAAGTTGACCGAGGCGTACGGGCGCCGGCCGCCCCACGCGTACAGGTCGCTCGACCCCGACAGGCGGTAGCCGAGGTCCCGTACGTCCGGCAGCGCGCCCCGCCAGAAGTCCCGTACGGCATTGCGATAGCGGTCGTTCCACTCCGTCCAGAGGGGTGGGAACGCGCCGACCTGGTAGCCGCCCGAACCGACGTCCCAGGGCTCCGCGATCAGTTTCACCCGCCTCAGCACCGGGTCCTGGGCGATCACCGCGAGGAAGGGCGAGAGCATGTCGACGTCGTGCATCGAGCGGGCCAGGGCCGCCGCCAGGTCGAACCGGAAGCCGTCCACCCCCATCTCGGTCACCCAGTACCGCAACGAGTCGGTGATCAGGCGCAGTACGTGCGGCTGGACCACGTGGAGCGTGTTTCCGCAGCCCGTGTAGTCCGTGTACCGGCGAGCGTCGTTCTGCAGCCGGTAGTAGCCCCGGTTGTCCATGCCCCGCAGGGACAGCGTCGGGCCGTGTTCGTCCGCCTCCGCCGTGTGGTTGTAGACCACGTCGAGGATGACCTCGATACCCGCCGCGTGCAGTGCGCGCACCATGCGCTTGAACTCGCCGACCTGCTGGCCCGCCGTACCCGTCGCCGCGTAGCCCGCGTGCGGGGCGAAGTAGCCGATCGAGTTGTAGCCCCAGTAGTTCTTCGTGCCCCGGCGCAGCAGATGGTCCTCGTGCGCGAACTGGTGCACCGGCAGCAGCTCGACCGCCGTCACGCCCAGCTTCGTCAGATGTTCTATCGCCGCCGGATGCGCCAGGCCGGCGTAGGTGCCCCGGAGCTCCTCCGGGATGCCCGGGTGCAGCTTGGTGAAGCCCTTGACGTGGACCTCGTAGATCACCGAGTCCGCCCACGGCGTTTTCGGGCGGCGGTCGTCCGCCCACTCGTCGTCGGGGGCGTCGTCGTGGACGACGACGCCCTTCGGGACGAACGGCGCCGAGTCCCGGTCGTCGCGCACGGTGTCCGCGACCTGCTGCTGGGGCCAGTCACGGACATGCCCGTACACCTCGGGGGGCAGGTCGAAATCGCCGTCCACCGCACGGGCGTACGGGTCCAGGAGCAGCTTCGCCGGGTTCCAGCGGGCGCCGGTCCACGGGTCCCAGCGGCCGTGCACGCGGTAGCCGTACCGCTGGCCCGGCATGACCCCGGGCACGAAGCCGTGCCAGATCTCGTGCGTCAGTTCGGTGAGGGGGACGCGGGTCTCCACCTCCCCGCCACCTTCCACCTGGCCGAACAGGCACAGCTCCACCGCCTCCGCCCCACCCGCCCACAGCGCGAAGTTGGTGCCCGACACGCCGTCCGGGCCGGTGCGGAAACGCGCGCCCAGCGGCATGGGCGTCCCCGGCCACACGGGCACGGAGGGCAGCGCGGCGCGTGGCACGCCGTTCGGCGCGGGGTCGGTGGTGACGTCAGTGGTGACGTCGGTGTCTGGCAACACGGCTTCGGGGCGCCTCTCCTCGACGGCGCGCTCGTTCGCGACCGCCTTCTGCTCGGCTGCGCTGGACACCTCTCCGCCTCCCGCGACTCGTGGAACGGATGGAACGGGTGGAACAGATGGAACAGGTGGAACGAGTGAAACGAAACCCGTACAACGAGAACAAGTGTGCGGCGTCCCGGCCGCAGAGCCCTGTCGCGTCGCTCTTCGCGTCGTTTCTCCCCCCTGTTCTGCCCAGAGCGTGGCTCGCACTCACGTTTCCCCGGGGCGGGCCGCGTCGTTGGGGTCAGCGTGAGGCACGTAACTGGGCGCGCTCGGCGCGCGAGGGCCGGGCTGGCCGCCGTACTGACATGGGCAGGACTGCTGGCCGGAGCAGCCGGCTGCACTTCGGAGGGGGTGGTAGGGGTGGACTCGGTGTTCGGGAAAGCCCGGGCACCGATGGACGTGATCCGCGTCTCGCCGGACGACGGCAGTCGCTCCGTGCGCCCCGACAACCCCCTTCTCGTACGGGTGCCCAGCGGGCGCCTGGAGTCGGTGAAGGTCGTCAGGGCGCAGGACGCGCAGGAGTCGGCGGTGCCCGGCCGGATCTCCGAGGACGGGCTGTCCTGGCGGCCCGACGACGCGCGGCTCGCGCTGGCCGCCAGATACACGGTCGACGTCGTGGCGCTCGACGCCCACGGCCGCCGTTCGGCCCGGCACACGACCTTCACCACGTACGTGCCCGATGAGCGGTTCATCGGATACGTCGTCCCGGAGAACCGCTCCACCGTCGGCACCGGAATGATCGTGTCGCTGGAGTTCAACCGGGGGATCCAGAACCGCGCGGCCGTCGAACGCGCGATCCACGTCACCGCCGAGCCCGCCGTCGAGATCCGCCCGCACTGGTTCGGCGACGACCGCGTCGACTTCCGGCCCGAGGAGTACTGGGCGCCCGGCACCAAGGTCACCGTCGACCTCGCGCTGCGGGACGTCGAGGGGGCGCCGGGGGTCTACGGGATCCAGTACAAGACGTTCACGTTCACCGTCGGCCGAAGTCAGGTCTCGCTCGTCGACGCCACCGCGCACACCATGGAGGTGCGGCGCGACGGCGCACTGCTCGCCACGGTGCCGATCACGGCGGGGGCGCCGAAGTCCACGACGTACAACGGGAAAATGGTGGTCAGCGAGATGCTGGAACTGACCCGGATGAACGGTGCCACGGTCGGCTTCAAGAAGAAGGACGGCCGGGGCGAGTACGACATCCCGGACGTGCCGCACGCGATGCGGCTGACCACCTCCGGGACCTTCCTGCACGGCAACTACTGGGCGCCGGACGCCTTCGGCAACACCAACGTCAGTCACGGCTGCGTCGGGCTGAAGGATGTGAAGGGCGGCAGTTCGGACAGTCCGGCGGGCTGGTTCTTCGACCGGAGCCTGGTCGGCGACGTCGTCGAGGTCGTCCACAGCAAGGACAAGAACGTCGCTCCCGACAACGGGCTCGGCGGCTGGAACATGGACTGGAAGGAGTGGAAGGCGGGCACTGCCGTGAAATAGCCGGGAGTTGCGGGAGTTGAGGAAAGCGGTGGTCGCCAGTGAGCTGTGACGGTCGCCGGCGGTCAGTTGAGTCATGTGAACAGTCAGGTCCGACTATCTGATGATGTTGGGACGAAACAGTGACCTTCCGGGGCCGCCAGGGGGTGTGACCTTGTGCTTAATATGCGGCCGGGTGCGTGGGACGCGCCGGGGAAGCGGGCCTGGACCAGGCCACGGGGAGGGGAGACCAGCTTGAACGCGCGACCGATATCGGGGGCTTCGGCTGCGGCACGACAGGGCGGGGCACGGGGAAGCCGGATACGAGTGAGCGGGATACGGGGGAGCAGAGGTCCACTGGCGCTGCTCGCAGGTGTGGTGCTCGTCGCCGTGACCGCGTGCGGCGGGGGCGGCGGCTCGGACTCCGGGTCCGACGACGCCAAGCCCAAGGGCAAGGACTCCACCACCGCGGAGACCCAGCAGTCGCAGGCGGTCGTCACCATCGCGCCCAAGGACGGCGCGAAGTCCGTGGACACCAGCGGCGCCCTCAACATCAGCGCCGCGAAGGGCAAGCTGACCGAGGTCAAGGTCGAGGACTCCAAGGGCAACGCGGTCGCGGGCGCGCTGACCGCCGGCGACACCAAGTGGGCGCCCGCGACGCATCTCGCCGCGTCGACCACGTACAAGGTGCACGTGGTGGCGAAGGACACCGAGGGCCGTACGGCGGCGGAGGAGTCCTCCTTCACCACCCTCACCCCGAAGAACACCTTCGTCGGTACGTTCACGCCCGAGGACGGTTCGAAGGTCGGCGTGGGCATGCCGTTCTCGGTCCGCTTCACCCGGGGCATCACGCACCCCGAGGACGTCGAGAAGGCCATCACCGTCAAGACCGAGCCGGCCGTCGACGTCGAGGGCCACTGGTTCGGCAACGACCGCCTCGACTTCCGCCCGGAGAAGTACTGGGCGCCGGGCACGAAGGTCACCGTCACCCTCGCCCTGGACGGCGTCGAGGGACGCCCCGGCGTCTACGGCAAGCAGGCCAAGAAGGTCTCCTTCACCATCGGCCGCAGCCAGGTCTCCACGGTCGACGTCAAGACCAAGAAGATGGTCGTACGACGGGACGGCAAGGTCATCAAGACCATCGCCGTCACCACCGGCAAGCCCGGGTACGACACCTGGAACGGCCAGATGGTCATCACCGAGCGCCTCGAGGTGACCCGGATGAACGGCGAGACGGTCGGCTACGGCGGCGAGTACGACATCAAGGACGTCCCGCACGCCCAGCGCCTGACCAACTCCGGCACCTTCATCCACGGCAACTACTGGGGCGGCAACGCCTTCGGCAACTACAACGCCAGCCACGGCTGCATCGGCCTGCGGGACGTGCGCGGCGGCTACGACAGCGGAGTGTCGGCGGCCTGGTTCTTCAACCGGTCGATGATCGGCGACGTGGTGATCGTGAAGAACTCCAACGACCGGATCGTCGACCCGGACAACGGCCTCAACGCCTGGAACATGTCCTGGGAGAAGTGGAAGGCGTAATCGCGTTTACGTCGACTTACGTTGTCTTCCGTCGTCGTGGGGCCCGGTGTGACCGACCGCACCGGGCCCGTTGTCGTTAGTTGTCGTTAACCTGCCTCCATGACTGTGCATCTCGAAGTCGCCGAAGGCGTCGGCACGATCCGGCTGGACCGGCCGCCCATGAACGCGCTGGACGTCGCCACCCAGGACCGCCTCAAGGAGCTCGCGGAGGAGGCCACCCGCCGGGACGACGTACGGGCGGTCGTCGTGTACGGCGGGGAGAAGGTGTTCGCGGCCGGCGCGGACATCAAGGAGATGCAGGCCATGGACCACGCGGCGATGGTCGCCCGGGCCAGGGACCTGCAGGACTCCTTCAGCGCCGTCGCCCGTATCCCCAAGCCCGTCGTCGCCGCGGTGACCGGCTACGCGCTCGGCGGCGGCTGCGAGTTGGCGCTCTGCGCGGACTACCGCATCGCGGGCGACAACGCGAAACTCGGTCAGCCGGAGATCCTGCTGGGAGTGATCCCCGGCGCGGGCGGTACACAGCGGCTCTCCCGGCTGATCGGCCCCTCCAGGGCCAAGGACCTGATCTTCACCGGACGGATGGTCAAGGCGGACGAAGCGCTGTCACTCGGTCTGGTGGACCGCGTGGTACCGGCCGCCGACGTGTACACCGAGGCGCACGCCTGGGCGGCGAAGCTCGCGCAGGGACCGGCGATCGCACTGCGCGCGGCGAAGGAGTCGATCGACGCGGGTCTGGAGACGGACCTGGAGACAGGGCTCGCGATTGAACGGAACTGGTTCGCGGGCCTGTTCGCGACGGAGGACCGGGAGATCGGGATGCGCAGCTTTGTGGAGGAGGGCCCCGGAAAGGCGAAGTTTCTCTGACTTCCGTCGAGGCGCTCGTGGTTGACACGTTGTCTTGTACGGGTCCCTCGAAGGAGCGGTTTTATGGGAGCCTTGAGTCAGCCTTGAGCCTGCGTTGACGAGGGGGCCTGTCGCTTGCCTGAAAGTGAGCTTCCGCCGCAGGTCACAGGGGCTGTGGAAGCTGCCGAAATGCCAACGACATATGCCGGACGGCCTATTCGGAATGACGCGTTCCGGGGGGCGTATTCCTCCGGAACGGCCCCCGAGGGCGGCGTGGGCGGCCATGATGGGGGCATGGCGGGGCTGGAGGGCATGGAACAGCCGCGGGGACACGGCCGTGCGACGGCGGCGCGGTGGTCGCCTGCGGTCGAGGACGAACGGGCCCTCAAGGCGCTCGAATTGTTCGGAAACCCGACGGAAGCCGAGGTTCCGCTGCCGTCCCGCCCCGAATCCGCCGCCACCGCGCGCCGCCTCGCCCAGGTCGTCGTGCTGCGCCAGTGGGGGCTGAGCCCCAAAATGACGGAGGACGCGGTCCTGCTCGTCTCCGAACTGGTCGGCAACGCGGTCCGACACACGGGCGCGCGGGTGTTCGGCCTGCGGATGCACCGGCGTCGCGGCTGGATCCGGGTGGAGGTCCGGGACCCCTCGCGAGGACTGCCCTGTCTGATGCCGGTTCAGGAGATGGACATCAGCGGGCGGGGACTGATGCTGGTGGACAAGCTCTCCGACCGATGGGGCGTCGACCTGCTGCCGCGCGGCAAGACGACGTGGTTCGAGATGCGGGTCGCCGACCGGTAGGCGGTACCTCCGGGTTCGAGGCGTCGGGTCTGGGTGCGCGTCGGTTCGAGGCGGTGGGTTGGGTGGCGACCGGGTTCGAGGCGTCGGGTCTGGGTGCGCGTCGGTTCGAGGCGGTGGGTTGGGTGGCGACTGGGTTCGAGGTGGCGGGTTCGACGCCGCCTGGCCCGATGCTGCCGGGCCGAGACTGCTCGGCCCGACGCTGCTGGGTTCGGGGCTGTCGAGCGGCATGGGCGGGCCGCCGATCGGGCTAATCGGCCGTTTTCCGCACCAACCCCCCTTAAATGGTGCGGGTGACCACGACCGACCGCCGGGCAGTGCTGCGCGCGGGCGCCGGGATCGTCGCCTCGGGGGTGCTGACCACCGGGTGCGCGACCGGTGCCGCCACCGACGGTGCCGCCGCTCCTTCCGCCGCCCTCCCCTCCCGTACCCAGGCAACCCGCGCGCCCGCCGCCGCCCCTGCCCAGCTCCTCCTTTACCCCGCCCAGATCTCCCACGGCCCCCGCGACCGCCCCCAGGTCGCCCTCACCTTCCACGGCGCCGGTGACCCCGCCACCGCCCACGCCCTGCTCGCCGCCGCCGAGAAACACGGCTCCCGGATCACCGTGTTCGCCGTCGGGACCTGGCTCGACGCCCATCCCGACCTCGCCCGCCGCGTCCTCGACGGCGGTCACGAACTCGGCAACCACACCCTGCGCCACCTCGGCATCAACGACATGTCGGAGGCGGACGCCGATGCCGAGATCAGGGGGTGCGCCGAGCGGCTGAAGAGGCTCACCGGGTCCATCGGCACCTGGTTCAGGCCCTCGCGCGCACCCCGCGCCTCCCCGCTCGTCGAACGGCTCGCCCGCCGGGCCGGCTACCCGCACGTGCTGTCGTACGACGTCGACCCCCTCGACTTCACCTCGCCGGGCGCCCCCGCCGTCGTACGCAACGTCATGGCCGGCGTCCGCGCCGGATCGATCGTGAGCCTGCACTTCGGATACGCGGACACCGTCGCCGCGCTCCCCGGCCTCCTCCACGAACTCGACCGTCGCGGCCTGCGCGCGGTGACCACCACGGAGTTGCTGACCTGATGCCCCCCAACGTGCCCGCCACCGCCACCGCCGTCGCCCGCGCCCTCGTCATGGGTGCCGCACTCACCCTCCTCGCCGGACTCGCCGGCTGCGGCACCGAGGCCCCGGCCCAGCCCCACCGGGCCCTCGGCACGGTCCGGCCCGCGAGGCCCGCCGTACCCGCCAAACCCCTCGTCCAGGGGCTGCCCGGGATGCCACCCGTCCTCGACCGCCGTGACGTCTACGCCGCCGACCGGCCGAACAGACTCTCCCCGGTCGTCCGGGACTTCCCGTCCCGCGTCTACGTGCCCAACACCGAGTCCGACACCGTCTCCGTCATCGACCCGAAGACGTACGAGGTCGTCGAGACGATCCACGTCGGGCGGCAGCCCCAACACGTCGTGCCCTCCTGGGACTTGAAGACCCTCTGGGTCAACAACAACCGCGGGCACACCCTCACGCCCATCGACCCGAGGACCGGGGAGGCGGGCGAACCGGTCGACGTCCACGACCCCTACAACCTCTACTTCACGCCCAACGGCAAATACGCCGTCGTCATGGCCTCCCTCGACCGCGAGCTGGTCTTCCGGGACCCGCACACGATGAGGATCGCCAAGACCGTGCCGGTCAGCTGCTACGGCGTCAACCACGCCGACTTCTCCCTGGACGGCCGGTACTTCATCGTGTCCTGCGAGTTCAGCGGCGAACTGCTGAAGGTCGACACCGAGAAGATGAAGGTCGTCGGAGAGCAGAAGCTGCCGTTCGAGGGCGCGATGCCGCAGGACGTCAAGATCTCGCCCGACGGCAAACGGTTCTACGTCGCCGACATGATGGCCGACGGCATGTGGATCCTGGACGGCGACAAGTTCACCCGGCCCCAGCTCCTGCCCACCGGCAAGGGCACCCACGGGCTGTACGTCAGCCGCGACTCCCGCGAGATGTACGTGTCCAACCGGGGCGAGGGCACCATCTCCGTCTTCGACTTCGACAAGGGCGAGGTCACGAAGAAGTGGCATCTGCCCGACGGCGGAAGCCCCGACATGGGCGGCGTCTCGGCCGACGGCAAAGTCCTCTGGCTGTCCGGCCGTTACAACGCCGAGGTCTACGCCATCGACACCCGGACCGGGAAGCAGCTCGCCCGCATCCACGTGGGCAGAGGTCCGCACGGTCTCGCCGTCTACCCGCAGCCCGGCCGCTATTCACTCGGCCACACGGGCATCTTCCGCTGATCCGGCATCAGTTGAACCATCGGTGGCGCGTCGGGTGACACGCCGCCGATCGAGTGATGATCCCCGACCCGCCGCCGCGGACCCGACAGGGTGCACCCATGATCACAACTCGCCTGCGGCGGCGGACCGCTGCCGTCACCCTCTCCCTGGCAGCCGTCTTCGCGACCTCGGCCGCCACCCTTCCGGTTGCCGCTCCGAAGACCGCCGCCAACCCCTTCACCAGGGCTGCCGCCCCGACCTGTCCCCAGTTCGACGACCCCATCAAGGCCGCCGTCGACCGCCGCGTCGACGTCGACCGCATCACGCCCGAGCCGGTCTGGCGCAAGACCTGCGGCACCCTGTACCGCAGCGACGGCCGCGGCCCCGAGATCGTCTTCGCGGAGGGCCTCAAGCCCAAGGACGTCATCAACGGCCAGTACGACATCGAGAAGTACGTCCTGGTCAACCAGCCCTCCCCGTACGTCTCCACGACGTACGACCACGACCTGTACAAGACCTGGTGGAAGTCGGGCTACAACTACTACATCGACGCCCCCGGCGGCGTGGACGTCAACAAGACCATCGGCGACACCCACAAATGGGCCGACCAGGTCGAGGTCGCCTTCCCCGGCGGTATCGAGCGGAAGTACATCATCGGCGTCTGCCCGGTGAACAAGACCACCAAGGTCGAGATCATGAGCGGCTGCGAGAGCAACCCGCACTTCGAGGCGTGGCACTGAGCTGGTCTTTGTTCCTGCACCGCGTCCCACCAGGGGCGTGGTGCAGGAGGCCTGGTGCGGGTGTGGCCGGGCGGAACCGGGTCAGTTGAACCGCTTCTCAGCGTTCGAGAGCCGCGGTGGCGATCTGCAGAAGCTGATCGTCGCCGGCCCGGGCGCCGTCCCAGAACGACCGAAGGCTGGTGATCTTTCCCCACGGGTCGAGCTCGATGGCGTTCACGCCGCGAGGCACCTGTCCGGTGGCGGTCCACTCGTAGCCGCCGCCGGCGACGCCGCCGACCACATGCCGCACAGCGGTGCCCGATCCCACGAACGGAAGCCGACTGCCGACGTTGCCGAGGAACGAGGCGATGCTGCGAGGCCCGACGACCTGGACATGGGAGACCAGATCCGTGAAGGACGCATCCGGCGCGAACAGCGACGCGGCACGTGCGGCATCGCCGACGCGCAGTGCCGTGGCCAGTTCGTCGACGACTCGCCTGAGGCGCGGTGCGGCGGTCTCGCCGACGGTGGATTCCCTGAAGTCCGGCGGGTACTGGTCGTCCGGCAGTTTCAAGGAGTCGAGGTTGGCGACCCCGACGTGCCGGCCGTCCCAGTAGTCGACCCAGCGCACGATCTTGCCGTGGTGGAAGTTGACGACGCCGATCATCCGAACCTCCGACGGGCCGAACAGCCCGGGGGTGTTGGTGGAGAAGACGACCGCGCTGGTGGTGTCACCGATGACCCGGGTCGGGTAGGACTTCGCCCCGTCCGGCCAGCCGGGCATGGCCTGGGCGAACAGATCGTGCAGGCTCTGCCAGGTGTAGAACGACCAGCCGAGGATGGCGTCGATGTAGGTGAACGGCGACTTCGCGAAGTGTGCCATCGTCGCGTCGACGTCGGCCGCACTCTTGGCCCGGAAGTACGAGCCGAACAGGCGCGCCACCTCGGGTGAGGCGTGTGAGGTGTCCACCACGGTCGGTACGCCCGGCACCTGCGTGGAGGTTTCGGCGTGCGCCCCGGTGGCGGGCAGGATCATCGACGTGGCTACGGCGGCGCCACCGGCGGCGGCGCCGGTCAGCAGCCTGCGCCGCGACGATTCGGCCCCCGACACATTGTTGATCATGTTGACTCCTCCTGAAGGACGCGATTGTCGTGTCCTTCAGGAGGCTCGCGACTGTGCCGGCGGGTAGCCAGAGGCCAGTTACCGTGGGGTTGGTGGCAACAGGATCAGACCGGTGTGCGCCGCTACGGTGACATGGTGAACACCCAGGAGTTCGGCCGGTTCCTGAGCAGCCGGCGCGCGCGGATCAGCCCGCTGGACATCGGCCTCACCGTCGGGGCTCGACGCCGGGTGCCGGGCCTGCGGCGCGATGAAGTCGCGCTGCAGGCGGGTATCTCGGTCGAGTACTACATCGAGTTGGAGCAGGGCCGTGCGACGAGTCCGTCGGCGCAGGTACTCGCCGCGTTGTCTCGCGCGCTGCGGCTGACCCGCGATGAGACGGAGTACCTGTACTCGTTGGCCGGGATCTCGTCCGTACCGAGCGCGGGGCCGACGGCGCACGTCGAACCCGCACTGCTCGACCTGCTGCGGCGGCTGCGCGAAACCCCGGCGCTGATCGCGACCGAACTCCACGAAGTGCTGGTGCGCAACGATCTGGCGACCGCGTTGCTGGGCCCGGCGCCGGCCCGTAGCGGGCCCGGCGCCAGCCTCGTCAGTCAGTGGTTTCAGGAACCCGAGCAGGCCAGGGCCCGTTTCCACCCCGACGATCAACCGGGGATTTCCGCCACCTTCGTAGCTGATCTGCGCGCCACCAGCGGGCGTTTCCCGGGCGATCGCCGCATTCACGATTTCGTCGACGGCCTGGTCGCGAGCAATGCGGAGTTCGCCGCTCTCTGGGCGGCATCGGAAGTCAAGGTCCGCCGTACCACCCATCACCGGATCATCCATCCGGCCCTCGGTTCGATCGACCTGGAGTGCACCAGCATGTTCAACGAAAGCGGTCGGCAGCGCCTGGTCTGGTACACGCCCCGGATCGGCGGCGAGGCGATCACCCAGTTCCAACTCCTCGCCACCGTGGGCACCCAGTTCTGATCGATGTGAAAGCCGGCCTAAGGCGCCAGCAGCAGCGCCTCCGCGCCCACCGGGCTGAACCCCGCCGCCTGGAACGCCCGTACGCTGCGGGCGTTCCCCGGGGCCAGCTGGGCCCAGACCGGTTCACCGTCGCTCAGGTGGCGTGCCGAGGACGCCAGTGCGCGGCCGAGGCCCCGGTGTCGTAGCGACTCCGTCACCTCGACCGCGGCCTCCAGGCGGCCGGCTACGCCGCGGCCGAGGATGAGTACCCCGCCGTCGGTCGCCCACACCCGGACGTCGTCGCGGTGCTTGTGCGCCCGGGCGATCCGGTGATGCTGCCCGGGGTCGTCGATCTCCGTCAGTGTCAGGGGCGGGTCCCCCTGGAGCGGGGTGGCGACCGCGAGGAGGTCGATCGTCTCGTTCGAGCGGCCCGTACGGTCCATGAGGGCGGTCAGGAAGCGCGGGTTCATCGGTGCGGAGAGCTCGTCGCTGTCGACGCCGGCCAGGGTCCGGCGTACCCAGTCCGGGTCCTCGTCGGTGAAGACGACCGCGTGCGCGGTGAAGGCGAGGACCCCGGCGTCGCGGTGGGCGGCCTGGGGCACGATGGTCGTACGGCCGTCGGGGGGCGGGAAGACGCCCCGCGCCACGGAGTCGAGGATGTCCTTGAGCGTTTCCCCCACAGTGCCCTCCCGGCCTCTTGAGTCTCCACCCACTGGAAGGCCCAGACTCGCGAACATGATCGACGACGGCACCGGATATCTCACCATCGGCGAGCTGGCCCGGACCACCGGACTGACCGTACGCACCATCCGTTACTGGTCGGACGAGGGGGCCCTGCCGCCCGTGACCCGGTCGTCCGGCGGCTACCGGCTGTACGACGCCGGCTCCGTGGCCCGCCTCGAACTGATCCGCACCCTGCGTGAACTGGGCCTCGGCCTCGACCACGTACGCGCGGTGCTGGCCGGGGAGACGACGGTCGCGGAGGTGGCCGCCGCGCATGTGGCGGCGCTGGACGCGCAGATCCGGACCCTGCTGGTGACCCGTGCGGTGCTGTCTTCCGTCGCGAGACGCGGTTCGACCGCGGAGGAGATGACGCTCATGCACAAGCTGGCGCGGCTGTCGGCCGCCGAACGCAAGCGGATCCTTGAGGAGTTCGTGGACGAGATGTTCCACGGCCTCGACACGGCGGACCCGGTGATCCGGGAGCGGATGCGGAACGCGGCCGCCGACCTGCCCGACGATCCGACACCCGAACAGGTCGACGCCTGGGTGGAGTTGGCCGAGCTGTTGGGGGACCCGGAGTTCAAGGCGCGGATGCGGGTGGTGGCGGAGTTCAACGCCGCCGACCGTGGTCACGACGCCGAGGACGGCGCGTCCCTGTGGTTCGCCCAGCGGATGATCAAGCTGGCGGTCGATGCCCGGGCGCGGGGCATCGCCCCCGGCGACCCGGAGGCCGAGGAGGTCCTGCGGGACCTGCTGGGCGACGCCGACCCCGCCGACGTACTCGCGCGTCTGGAGTCGCCGACGAACGAAACGGTCGCGCGCTACCGCGAGTTGCTGCTCGCGGTGAAGGGCGAGGAACCGCCCGCCGCGCACCGTGCGGAGTTCGCGTGGGTGGTCGCGGCGCTACGCGCGCATTTGGCCAGCTAATCTGACCCCGTCAGCAGTACGTACATGAAGGGGCGGGTCCCGGTGGCGGACATCGAGGAAGCACGCAAGCAGTTCGACCGTATCGACACGAACGGTGACGGGGTCATCACGGCCGCCGAGTTCAAGACCGCCCTGGCGCAGGCGGGCGACTGGAACGTCACCGAGTCCGTGGCCGAGGTCATCATCGCCTCCCGCGACCTCGACGGCGACAAGCTCCTGTCGTTCGACGAGTTCTGGACGTACCTGAACAAGTAGTGCGTAGCGGTACGAAGAGGTACGTGTGTGGGGCGCCCGCCTGGCATCGGCGGGCGCCTCTCACGTTTCCCCCAGTGCGCGGGCCACGAACGTGTCCAGGACGCCCGCACCGACCTCGACCTCGCGGGTACGGCCCTGCCAGTTGAGGACCGTGTGGGCGCGGGCCGCGGCGCGCAGGGCCCTGACCTCGGAGCGGCTGCCCCTGCCCTCGTGGACGGCCATCGCGCCGAGTGCGGCCCGGGCCCAGTCGCTCGCGCAGGCCAGCCACGGTGACGCCGCCGAGCGGAAGGCCGCCGGGACCGCGTCTCGAGCCCCGGCCAGCACCGTCAGCCGGGTGCGCAGGGCTTTCTCGGCGGTGGCGCCGCCTCGCCAGTACGCCGCCGTCAGTGCCGCCAGTCGCGGCGCCTGTACGGCGCTGACGCGGGAGGCGCGGTTGACGTCGGCGAAGGCGCGCAGGGCCGTGAGGGCGCGGGTGTCACCGTCGGCCAGGGCGGCGAGGCCCGCGTCGAGGGCGGCCTCGGGGCGGTACTTCCCGGGGTTCCAGGTGTAGGCCGCCAGGGAGAACAGGGCCGGGGCGGACGCGGAGGCCTGGTTCATCGGGTTGGCGGTGAGGCCGGCGACCACGCCCGGCAGCGTGCGGTCGCGGCCCTCGTAGGGGCCCAGCAGAAGGTGGCCCGGGGTGTAGTCGTTGACCGGGTAGTTGTCCCAGACCAGCACCGGGTGGGCGTAGGTGTTGCGGGCCTCGCGGGCCTGGGCGGTGCGCAGCGTGGGGGAGACGACCTGGGCGCCGGTCCACATCACGGTGACGGCCGGGTCGAGGCGGGCGGCGAGGGTCCGCCTGTACGCGCTGGGCCGGGCCCCCGTGTACTCCGTGGGCACGGTGATCAGCGGCGCCGCCCCCCGGTGCGTGCCGATGAACTCGCGCTGGATCCGGCCCAGGAGATCGGCCTGCGCGCGGGCGACGGCGGCCTTGCCGGTGCCGTACGCCGACTGGTCGCGGGCGCAGTTCCAGCGGCTGATGTCGATGTCGTCGAGGGGCACGGCGAACGCCCGCACCCCGATGTCCCACAGCTGCTGGAACTTGCCGGTGAGTGCGGCGGTGTCGCCGGGGGAGGAGTAGCAGACGGTGGGGCCGGGGGAGACGGCGTGGACGAAGGTGATGTGGTCGGCGGTGGCCCGCTGGACCAGGGTGCGTAACACGGTCAGCCGGGAGGCGGGGTACGGGTCGCGCCAGCGGGCACGCAGATAGGGGTCGTCCTTGGGTGTGTAGATGTACGTGTTCAGCTTCCAGCGGGCCGCGAAGTCCAGCTGCTCCAGGCGCTGTTCCTGGGTCCAGGGGGTTCCGTAGAAGCCCTCGACGATGCCCCGGATCGCGGTGGCGGGCCAGTCGCGGATGTGTACGGCGGGCAGTTCGGCTCGGGGTGCGGAGGAGCCGACGGGACGCACCAACTGGGCCAGTGTCTGGGCCGCGTGGAAGGCGCCGGCCGGGTCGGCGCCGACGAGCACGATGCGGGGGCGGCCCTTGTCGTCGGGTCCGATGGCGAGGACGTAGCCGGACGTTGGAAGGGTCTTCGGCTTCGGTGGCTCAAATCCGAGGGTTTCAAGGGTTGTTGACGCCTCGTCAGAGGTTTGGGCGGGCTCGGATGCGATGGTGATCAGCAGTTCGTTCCGCTGTGCGCGGTCGCCGTAGCGGACCTGGTGGACGCCGGCCTCGCGAAGGGTCCGGGCGACCGTGTCGAGGGTGGCGGCGTCGGTTCCGGAGTCGGCGTGCAGGGCGACCGTGGTGCCGATCCGTACCGTGCCCCGCCCGGGTTGCACGCTTCGCGGGGTGGGCCACAACGCCGGTACCCGGGGCGGGAGTTGGGCCGCGCTGTCGTCGCCCGGGGTCGGTGGGGCGGAGGTGGACGACCGGTTGTTCCCCGTGGTGTTCTCAGGGGCGGCCGGGTCCTGGGAGCCGTCGGTGAGGACGGCTCCCAGGAGCAGGCCGAGCAGGGCCAGTGCGGCGCCGAGCAACAGCGCCGGAGGCGTGGGCCATTGACGCACAGAGTCCCCCTCGGTGTCCCGACAGCTGTACCGACCGCTGTCTCGTCCGTCCGTGCCGACCCTCCCCCTACCCCGTCCGGGAGGTGGTTATGACGGATCGTCCGATACCGCCCGTTGGACACGAGAACCGGGCAAGCGCCCTCTTACCTGTTTGTGTGTCGTCATGTCGGAAAAGATGCCGATGTGTCAAATCAGCCACACTGTGCGCCAGTTGGCGTAGACACTGTTGATGAATGGCCCTTGCATGGAAGGGCCGGGACGCTCGCTGCCCCGGCCCGGAGCACAGGAGGACGGACATGGTGTCGCCGGACCCCGTCGGCTACTGGATCGTGCTGCTCGACATCGAGGACTTCAGCCTGCGCCCGGAGAACGCCCAGGACACCCTGCACGACGAGCTCTACAAGGTGGTCGGATTCGCACTCGGCAGAGCCGGCCTGGGCCTCGGTGACTGCCGGGTCCAGGACCGCGGTGACGGGATGCTGATCCTGGTCCCCGTGGGCACCAGCCCGGTCAGGCTGCTGCGGGAGCTCCAGCGCGGGCTGGACGACGCGCTGCTGGCGCACCGGGAGAAGTACCGGGAAGACCACGGGATGCGGCTGCGCGTCGGCCTCAATCAGGGGCTCGTCAGGCGGAAGGGCAAGCGCTGGACCGGCGACGCCATCAACGACCTGGCCCGGCTGGTCGACGCGGCCCCCGTCAAGCGGGTCCTCGCCGAGGCGCGGCGGGCCCGGCTCGTGGTGGTGGTCTCGGAGAACGTCCACAGCACGGTCGTGCTGGGCGGCTACCCGGGCATCGACCCGGCGGCCTATCTGCCCGCCGACTTCGTCACCAAGCACGGCGAACCGCGTCGGGGCTGGGTCACCGTCCCCGGCTACGCGGCGCCGCCAGGACTTCCCGCGAATCCGGGGGAGCCGCCCGGCCGGGCCACTGGGGGAGCTCCGGCCCCGGGCGGCGGAGCGGGAAGAGCCGGCGGCGGAACCGGCACGGGGAGCCCGGTTCCGCCGCCCACGCTCACCACACGGGACGTGACCGGCAGCCAGATCGCCATCGGCGACGGGGCCAGAGCCGTCGGCCGTGACGACGTCGCGGGCAACGTGTACTACATCAACTCGCCCGTGGACGAGCCGTGAGCACGCCCGGCGCCCCGCCACCCGGACCGGCGCCCGCCGCCGCCCCCGCGCCGGCGCCCACGCCGTCCCCCGCCGGTCCGACGCCCGCGGGTGCGCCCGGATCGCCGCCCGGCGGCACCCCGGGTGACGGCGGCGCACCTCCGGCGGGCGGTGACGGACAGGGCGGTACGCCGGGCGACGGCGGGGGCCAGCCGGGGGACCCGGGCGGAGGTGGCGACAACGTCGGCGCCGGATCGCGGGCCAGAGGAGCCACCAACCGCACCGGACAGGGCAGTCTGCGCGCCGGGACACTGCGCGAGGCGTGGACGCACATCGGCGGGGACCGGGTCCAGGGCGACAAGATCGTCGTCCAGGTGCGGGCCGGTGAGCGGGACGTCGTCATGCGGGCGCTGTCCGCGAGCACCGTCGAGACCGTCCGGCACGCCTTCCAGGCACCGCCCCGCTGGGACGACGTACTGGCCGACGCCTGGCAGCGGCGGTCGGTCGTGCTGCGGGGACCCGGCGGGGCGGGCAAGACCGCGGCCGGGGTACGGCTGCTGATCGCCGCCCAGGTGAAGACCTGGTACCTGCTGGACTCCGTCGCCGAACTGAGCCGGCTCACCGACCTCAAGCAACTCGGCAGCGGAGCAGGCCTGTTGCTGGACCGGCCGCCCGACCTCCACGAGTTGAGCGGCTCCCTCCTCCAGGGGCTGGAGGAGCTGCTGCGCCTCGCCGACGCCCGGCTCGTCCTGATCGCCGGACCCGAGGCCGAACTGGGGCGCGGGGCGGCCGAGTACGTACGGCGGATCGACCGCCCCGGCACCCTGAACACCGTACTGGAGGCTCATCTCGCGCATCTGCTCGGCGAGTTGGAGGCCGAGCGCGCACTCGCCGCCGCCGGTGTCGGAGACCTCGCCGCCGAACTCCTCGACGACCAGGCCGCCTGCCGGGACGCCGCCCGCCTCGCCGAGGTGCTGGCGCACGAGCACCGGGCCGGCGCCATCGACACCGACCATGTGCGCACCCGGATGGACCGGGCCGGCGGCGAGAGCCCCGAGGAGTGGTTCGAGGGGCTCGGCGACACCGTACTGCGCACCCAGGCCGTCGCCCTCGCCGTCCTCGGCGGACTGCCCCAGGAGGACGTGGCACTCGCCGCGACCCTGCTCCTGGAGTGGTTCCGCAGCGAACGCGGCATCCTCACACCCAGCGTCGACCAGGGCCCCGTACCGCTGCGCCACGACCCCTTCGCGCAGTCCCGGCGGCTGCTCGCCGAGAAGCTGCGCGCCCGGACCGTCGCCGCCGTCACCCGGGGCGCCCTCGGGCGGCTGCCGTGCACGGTCGCCGAGTACCGCGACCCCGCCTACCCGCCCCGGATCATCCGGCACGTCTGGTCCGAGTACCGCATCCAGCGTGAACTCATCGGCTGGCTCGCCGAGTTGGTCGACTCACCCACCCAGCAGGTACGCAGCTTCGCCGGCACCGCCCTCGGACTGATCGCCACCGAGGCCTTCGAGTACATCGCCAACCAGGTCTTCGCCGGCTGGGCCCTGGACGAGGACAACGGCTTGCAGCGCCGCGAGGCCATCGGGTACGCCCTCAAGGTCTGCGCCCGCGAGCCCGCCCTGCGCGGCGGCGTCCGGGCACTCGTCGACAGCTGGTACCTCAGCGACGTCTGGCAGTACCAGGCGGCCGCCGCCCGCGCCTACGGGCTGTGCCTGGGCGGCGCCGACCTCACCGCCGCCGTCGCCGCGCTCACCCGGCTCGGCACCGTCGACAACATCCAGGTCGCCATCGCGATCGGCGACAGCTTCGCCGACCTGCTGGAGGAGGACCTCGCCGCGCACGCCCTCGTCGTACTGCGCGCCGTGGCCGAGATGGCGCACACCGCCGAGAGCCGCGCCTGCGGACACCTCGTCTTCCTGATCCTCGCCGACACCCTTCTCTCCGAGGAACCCGCGACCCCCGGCATCGCCCCGCGCAGCTGCCCCACCCTGCTGCGGCTGGCCGCCAAGGACCCGCCGGGCGGTGGACTGCGGCGGCTGCTCGGCTACTTGTGGGCCGAGGTGATCGGCGGCGAACTCTTCGGCGAGGAGGCGGAGAGCGTGCTGCAGAAATGGGCCGCCCAGGCCGAGAACGATCCGCTCCTCCTGGACGACCTGGTCCGCATCCTCGTCGACGACGTCGCCGCCCGCAGCCCCCGCGCGGGCCGGCTCCTCGAACGCCAGGTCACGCACTGGAACGAACGCGACAACTTCCGTCCCCTGCCCCGCTCCGCGGCCGTCCTCGGCACCGCTCTACGACTGAGACCGCCCGCTCCGCCCGATCGGCCAGGAGGTGCCCGGTGACCCAGCCGGTGTCCAGATTCGTCAACCAGTCGCCGGTGCCGCGCTTCGCCGTCGGCCCCACCAAGGCGCGCGAACCCCACCTCGCCGTCGTCTACGCCACCGCCTCCGGCGAGGTGGTCTGCGTCGACGGCCGTCCGCTCACCCCCGGCCAGCAGGTCTTCTCCCGCTACCGCACGCGGTACGAGGTCGACATGCGCTCCCAGAGCCGCAGCGCGGTCCTTCGCAACAACCCCCTGGTCTCCCAGGACGGCGTCCACGCATTCGAGGTCACCCTCTCCTTCACCTTCCGCGTCGACGGCTGGACGGGCGCCGAGGACTTCGTACGGGCGGGCCTCACCGACCCGCTGCCCGTCGTCCACGGGCACCTGATCAGCCTGTTCCACGGCGCCGGCCAACGGTTCTCCATCGAGGACTCCTTCGGCCTCCAGCGCCATCTGAACCAACTGTGCGCCGCCCCCGCCCGGCTGCCCCAGGGGCTCGTCGTGGACGGCTGCCAGGCCTCCGTACGTCCCGACGCCAAGGCGCTGGCCTTCCTGGAGTCGCTGATCGCCGCCGGCTGGGAGGAACGCCAGGGCGCCGCCGCACACGTGCCCGCCGTCGGCGGCGCCCACCGGGGCGGCCAGCTCGACGCCATCAAACAGGGCTACGAGATCGAGTCCACACAACGGCAGGCCGACTCCTTCGCCGGCATGCTCACCAACAGCGAGGGCCTGATCCGGCACTACCTGGTCACCCACCCGGGCGACGCCGCCGGCGCCTTCGAGATGAGCCGCCAGCTGGAGTCGGCCCGGATGGCCACCGCCGAACTCCAGAACCAGCGTGCGCTGGGCCTGTTCCAGGTGATGGCCGAGAAGGGGCTGATCGTCGCCGGCGACCTCGACCTGCTGCGCCAACAGCTCACCGGCCAGGTCGGCATGGCCACCGGCGGCCACGTCCCCCTCTCGGCCACCGCCCCGCCCGCCCTCCCGGGCGCCCGCCCGTGGGACGCCCCGGACGCGGCCCCGGCCCAGCTCGGGGCGGGGGCCCCGCCGCAGGCGCCGGCACCCGCGCCCGCACACCAGCAGGGGGCGCCGGGACAGCCGCAGGGGATGCCCGGACAGCCTCAGGGCATGCCCGGACACCCGCAGGTGTACGAGCCCACGCTGGTGGTGCCGGTCCAGCCGAACACGGCCCCCGCCCCCGCCGCCTTCTCCGGCGCCGCGCTCATCTACCTCGTCCTCGACGAGTCCCTCGACCGGGGCTCCATCGACGAACTCAACCGGGGCCTCGCCTCCCTGCACTCCGCGCTCTCCGGCGCCCCTGGCGTCTCCGCCGCGCTGCGGCTGTGCGTGCTGGGCATGGCCGCCGCCACCGAGCTGCGGCTGCCCCTCGACACGGTGCTGCCCAGCACCCGCACCCCGATCCTCACCGGGCGCCCCGGACTGTCGTACACCCACGCCTTCCGTACGCTCCAGGCGCTGCTGCGGCAGGACGTCGCCCTGGTGAAGACGCAGCGTACGCAGGTGCTGCGGCCGATCGTCTTCTTCCTCACCGGCGGTGTCCCCGACGAGGGCGCCGGCTGGCGGGCCGCGTACGCCGAACTCGTCGACCAGGGCGGCACATCGGTCGCCCCGCACCTGATCGCCCTCGGCCTGGGCGGCGCCGAGGCCTCGACCGTACGGACGCTGGCCACCCGTCCCGAGTTCGGCTTCATGGCGGCCCCGCACCAGGACGCGGCCTCGGCCGCCCACAGCGTCGCCGCCTTCCTGCGGGACACGATCGTCGGTTACGGGCAGCGACTCGGCGCGGGTGACCCGCAGTTCGCCCTGGCGGCACCGGACGGGTTCCGGGCGGCGGAGGACGCGCTGTGACGGCGGCGGCGAGAACAGAGGCAGAGCACAGCTCAAGATCAGACAAGCACAGGTAAGGACTAGTGACGATGATCGAAAGCAACCGGGGGCACTTGCTTCCCGTCTACGTCCTGGCCGACGAGTCGGGGTCGATGATCAACCACATCGACGACCTCAACGACGGCCTGCGGTCCCTGCACCAGGCGTTGCTGGGTGAGCCGATGGCCGCGGCCAAGGTGCGCTTCTCCGTACTGGGCTTCTCGGACGACGTGATCGAGCGGGTCCACCTCGTCGACCTGCGCAGCGCAGGCGAGTTCCCGCTCCTCACCACCCGCGGCATGACGAGCTATGCCACCGCCTTCGAGGACCTGATCACCCGCATCCCCGCCGACATCCAGGGCCTCAAGGCCGAGGGGTACCAGGTGCACCGGCCCGCCGTGTTCCTCTTCACGGACGGACTGCCCAACAGAGGGGAGGACTGGCGCAGCGCCCACCGCCGGCTCACCGACCGGCAGTCGACCCTCGGCGCGCCCAACATCATCGCCGTCGGCATCGTGGACGCCGACCCGCACATCATCAACGAGGTTGCCACCCAGCCGGAGTTCGGGTTCATCGTGAACAAGGGTGTCGACGTCGGCGACGCCATCGCCAAGTTCTGCACCGCCCTCACCAGGAGCGTCATCGCCTCGGGCCGTTCGCTCGGCTCGGCGAGTCCCCAACTCACCGTCGACAAGCCGGAAGGCTTCACCGTCGCGATCGACGTGATCTGACGTGGCCCTGTTCGGCAAGCGGCAGAGCGAGACGGAACGACGGCCCGACCCGGCACAACAACCCGACCAGGCACCAGAACCCGACCAGGTACAACACCCGTACCCGGTACGGCAGTCCGGGGCTCAGCACGACAGCGGCACGGGCGTCCCGGGCCCCGGCACGGCCCCTGGCGTGGCCCCTGGACCGGACCCTGACACAGCGCCCGGCACGGCCCCCGGCATGGAGAAGGCACCGGAGTCGGCGCCCGAGTCGGTGGCGGTACCGGTGGAGGCACCGGCAGGTGTACCGGTGGGGATGAACATCGCGAGGCACTGGCGGCCCATCGTCGTCGGCAAGCCCGTGCCGCCGTTCGACACCGTGCCGCCGCGCGGGCTGTCCTACCGTCCGGACACCGTCTGCGACGGCTGGCAGACCGGGAAGATGGCCCTGCGCCTGGCGTCCGTACGGGGCTATCAGCACCGTTACGAGGGCCGCCCCCGCGAGGACGACGCGGCGGCCGCCTGGGACGAGGGCACCGGAACCGTGGTGTTCGCCGTCGCCGACGGGGTCTCCAGCGCGCGCCAGCCGCACATCGGGTCCCAACTGGCCTGCCGCAGCGCCGTGGACGAGATGCTCAGCCAGGTCCGGGGCGAAGGCGCCGGGTATGTCGCCGACTGGGACAAGCTGCTGTCCACGGTCCACTGGCAGCTCGTCGAACAGGCCCGCCGTATCCTGCACCGCCCCGACGCGGGCCCCGAGGAGACGGCCGGACTGCTGGCGACCACCCTGGTGGCCGGCACGGCGACACCCACCGACCAGGGCGTCTTCGTCCACCTGATCTCGATCGGCGACTCGGGCGCCTGGCAGATCAAGCACGACACGTTCTACCGGCTGACGGGCGGCAAGGGGGCCGGCTCGGACGGGCTGTACTCCTCGACGGTGGACCCCCTGCCCTTCCTCCCCGGGGTCATCCGTCCGCTCTCCTTCGCCCTGGAACAGCAGACGGTCCTGCTGGTCGGCACGGACGGGTTCGGCGACCCGCTCGGCGACGGAAAGGGAGCCGTGGCCCGCCACTTCTACTACGGACTGCTGAGCCCCGTACCGCCGTTGGGCTTCGCCCACCTGCTCGACTTCTCCCGCGAGACCTACGACGACGACCGCACGCTGATCGCGCTGTGGCCGTGGAACGACGCACCGGGGGGCCCGAGTTGCTGACGATCTCCTGGGTGGGGCGCGACAGGCTCGGCGACCTCCCCGCGAACCGGCTGGGCGACGGCGGACAGGGCGTCGTGTACGCGGTGCCCGACCCGCCCGGGAAGTTCGCCGGCGAGTACCTCGCGTACAAGGAGTACCTGCCGTCGGTGCGCAGTGACCCCGACGCGCTCTACGAACTGGTCAGCTTCTTCGACGAGTTGGGCCGCACCGACCGACACGACCACTCCTACCTCGACAAGCGGCTGACCTGGCCGACCGCGCTCGTCTACACCGGCGCCCGGCCGACGAGGGCGCTGCCGAGCGAGAATCCCGGCACCACGGTGACCGGGTTCCTGATGCAGCGGATCACCGAGGAGTTCGAGCTCGACAGCAGACGGCTGGGCAAGGTGAAGCCGCAGGACATGGCGTTCCTGCTCAACGACGACGGGTTCACCGGTTCGCTGGGGCTGGACGTCGACGACGGGCGCCGGCTGCGGCTGCTCATCGACCTCGCGGCGATCCTCAACAGGCTGCACCGGCACCACGTGACCGTGGGCGACCTCTCGCCGAAGAACGTGCTGTTCATGCTGGACCCCTCTCCCAAGTGCCTGCTGATCGACTGCGACTCGATGCGGCTGGCCGGGAGGGACGTCCTGCCCCAGGTGGAGACGGACGACTGGGCGGTGCCGGAGGCGGCGAAGGCGACGCCGGCCTCGGACACGTACAAGTTCGGCCTGATCGCCACCAGGGTCTTCAACCGGCACCAGACGAGCACCGATCTCACCGGGCTGCGGAACGTGTCGTCCGCGCTGGCGAACCTCGCCGAACGCAGCAGGGTCTCCGATCCGGCCGCGCGTCCCCCGATGGCGGAGTGGCTGCGGGTACTGGAGCAGGCACGAGCTCAGCTGAAACAGAAACCGCCGGCGCCTCCGCGACAGCGCCGGCCGCAACCGGGTCCGCAGGCCGCGCCTCAGCAGCAGACCGTCACACAGCCGAACGCCGGGTTCCGGTTTCCGTCCCCGGGGGCGAACCCACCTACGCCTTTCCCGCAGCCGGCCGCACACCCCAACCAGCCGAACCAGCCCGCGCAGTCCGCCCCTTACACGCCGTACGCCCCCTACCCGGCCCCGCAGCGGCGGCCCTCCCATCCGGGCCTCTCGGCAGCCGGCCGTGCGATCGTCGTGGTCGTGGCCCTGCTGGTCGTCGCGGGAGTGTGGCTGGCCACGACGCGGTACTCCCCGTTCGGCGACACCGCGGCCCCCGGCGACTCCACCTCGGACTCGTCCCTGTCCTCGTCCCCGTCTCCGGGCTCGGACTCGGGCTCGTCGTCGGACACGGCCGTCAAGTCGGCCCCCGACCCGATCGACTCGCCCGAGACCCCGGCGGAACCGGTCGTGGTGGACCGGGCCGAGGCCCCCGGAGCGACCGTCGACTTCTCGCAGGTCGTCGACGATCCGAGGGCGCGCGGAGTGGCGACGATGTTCGCCCACTTCTACGGGGCGGTCAACGAGCGCGACTACGCGAAGGCGATGCGCCGCTACGACCCCCACTCCAAGGTGGTGAACATCGACTCGGCCAAGAGCCGAGAGGGATGGACGCGGGACATGAGCACGACCCGGGAGTCGGACATCGCCCTGACCGCTCTCTCCGACGACGGCACGTACACCCTCGCCACGGTCAGCTTCCGCAGCAACCAGGACCCCGGGTACGGGCCCGCCTCGGACCCCGAGGACACCTGCGACGACTGGACGATCACCTACCAGCTGACCGACACGAAGGGCTACCGCATCTTCAAGGCGCCCAGGGAGGGGGTGAGTTACACGTCCTGCTGAGGTCAGCCCCCGAACGCCTGCCCCTTCAGCTGGTCCACCGACCGGATCAGCAGCGACTGACGCCCAGTCACTATCCAGCCCTGTCCCCGCCATTGCTCCAGCACCCGGCTCACCGTACGGCGCGAGCTGAGCACCAGACCCGCCAGGTCGTCCTGGGAGAGCGGCAGGGTGATGCGTACGCCGGTGCCGTCCGGGTCGGGGTGGCCGCAGCGTTCGGCCAGGTCGAGGAGGAGGGCGGCGAGGCGCACCGGGACCGGCTCGGTGATGCCGGTGCGCTGGAGGTCGGCCTCGCGCAGCCGCCCGGACAGCGTCTGTTCCAGCGCGGCGGCGACTCCCGCGCTGGAGCGGGCCAGCGCCTGGAAGCGGACGGCCGGCAGATGCAGCAGGTCGACCGTCGTCGCCGTGTGGAGCGAGGCCGAGCGGCGCCTGCGCTCCAACCCGGCCTGCTCACCGAGGAGTTCGCCGGGACCGCGCAGGGCGAGCAACGCGCGGTAACCGGCGTGGGACTGGGCGACGACCTTGACCCAGCCGCGCAGCAGCACCACGAGATGGTCGGAGTCCTCGCCCTGCGTCAGGAACTGTTCGTCGGCGGGCACGGACACCCGGGTCGCAGCCCGGAGCACCGCGGCCCGGTCCGAGGGCGCCAGAGCCTCCCAGAAGGTGGCCGGACGACGGCTGCTTGTTCCCGTCTCGGCCATGGAGTGCCCCCGGTCCAGGTGTGCGGCTGTGCAGAGAATACGTCGGCCGTACCCGTCAGTTGAAGGCTGCCCATTCCTGCAGCGCCTTCTTGGTGGCGAAGTCGCCGACGTTCGTGTCGACCGGGTCGTCGGTGTACTGGTGGAAGCGCCAGGTCGCCTGGATGCGGGGCTCGCCGGCCGTCACGTAGTCGGCGATCCACAGTCCGTCGCCCGCGTAGGAGGTCGTGTCGACGTTCAGCCAGTAGCTTCTGTTGCAGTAGAGGATGACCCGGATGTCCGGCCGCAGCTCCTTGAGCTTGCGGATGAAGGCGTCCTTCTCGGCGTTCGACGCGTGGGTGCCGTCGCCGGTCGTCTCCCAGTCGACGGCGAGGACGTCGGCGTTGTCCCTCGCCGAGGCGTTGTCGAGGAAGTACTCGGCCTGGGCGGTCAGGTTCCCGGGCCACAGGAAGTGGTAGAAGCCGACCACACAGCCGCCGTCGCGGGCGCGCTGCGTCTGCGCCGCGAGCTTGGGATTGACGTACGAACGGCCCTCCGTCGCCTTGATGAAGACGAACGAGAGGCCGTCCGTGTCGAAGGTGGCGGACTGGTACGCGCTCACGTCGATGCCGCGCAGCATGGGGTTCTCCCTGAAGTGCCGTTGGGTGGACAGTGGTTGCTGATTTTTCCACCACCTTTGCACAAGTGATTCCGCGTGCGCACCCCCTGGTTCCCGTGTGTCCGCGCACCCTCCTGGAGCCGGGCCGGTTCGCGTGCGTCCGAAGAGGTTCACCGGTCGGTAATCCGGGCGGCGGGTGAATTCGCGTGACCGCTGTCTGACCGGCGAGTGATCGTCTGGTTTCCGTCCTGTCTTGACCGCTTGTGCCGTCGCTGCGGAAGCTGTTCACGGCCTTCGTCGATATGCCTTTCAGGGGCAATTAGGGAAGTGGTCATGACTTCGCCGTCGTCCGTCCAGGAAATTGACCGGTTACGGGAACTCGGGGAGTTGAAGGAACTGGCCGTCGCCGGACCGGACCCCGGTGCGACCGAACGTCAGCACGCGAAGGGCAAGCTGACCGCGCGGGAACGCATCGAACTCCTTGTGGACAAGGGGAGTTTCAACGAGGTCGAGCAGTTGCGCCGGCATCGGGCGACGGGGTTCGGGCTGGAGGCGAAGCGGCCGTTCACGGACGGTGTGATCACCGGCTGGGGCACGGTGGAGGGTCGTACGGTCTTCGTGTACGCCCATGACTTCCGGATCTTCGGGGGTGCGCTGGGCGAGGCCCACGCCACGAAGATCCACAAGATCATGGACATGGCCATCGCGGCGGGTGCTCCGCTGGTGTCGCTCAACGACGGCGCCGGCGCCCGTATCCAGGAGGGTGTCTCCGCTCTCGCCGGGTACGGGGGCATCTTCCAGCGCAACACGAAGGCGTCCGGGGTCATCCCGCAGATCAGCGTGATGCTCGGCCCGTGTGCCGGCGGCGCGGCCTACTCGCCCGCTCTCACCGACTTCGTGTTCATGGTCCGTGAGACCTCGCAGATGTTCATCACCGGCCCGGACGTCGTCAAGGCGGTCACGGGTGAGGAGATCACCCAGAACGGCCTCGGTGGCGCCGACGTGCACGCCGAGACCAGTGGCGTGGCGCACTTCGCGTACGACGACGAGGAGACCTGCATCGCCGAGGTCCGCTACCTCCTGTCCTTCCTCCCCGCCAACAACCGTGAACTCCCGCCGGTCGCAGCGTCCGACGACCCGGCCGAGCGTCTCAGCACGGCCGTGCTCGACCTGGTCCCCGCCGACGGCAACCGTTCCTACGACATCTGCACGGTGATCGAGGAGATCGTCGACGACGGCGAGTACATGGAGGTCCACTCCACCTTCGCCCCCAACCTCGTCGTCGCTCTCGCCCGGCTGGACGGCCAGGTCGTCGGCATCGTCGCGAACCAGCCCGCGCATATGGCCGGAGTCCTCGATATCCAGGCATCCGAAAAGGGTGCACGCTTCGTTCAGTTCTGCGACGCCTTCAATATTCCCCTTGTCACCCTTGTCGACGTACCCGGATTTCTGCCGGGCGTCGACCAGGAGCACGACGGCATCATTCGCCGGGGTGCGAAACTGCTGTACGCCTACTGCAATGCCACCGTCCCGCGCATTTCCGTCGTTCTGCGCAAGGCGTACGGTGGCGCGTACATCGTCATGGACTCCCGCTCCATCGGCGCCGACATCTCTCTGGCCTGGCCCACCAACGAGATCGCCGTGATGGGTGCCGAAGGCGCTGCCAACGTCGTCTTCCGCCGTGAGATAGCGGCGGCCGACGACCCCGAGGCCATGCGCCGGCAGAAGATCGAGGAATACCGGACCGAACTCGTCCACCCCTACTACGCGGCTGAACGCGGCCTCGTCGACGACGTCATCGACCCGCGCGAGACCCGCCCCCTGCTGATCCGGTCGCTCGCCATGCTGCTCCGCAAGGATGCCGACCTCCCCCGCCGCAAACACGGCAACCCGCCCCAGTGACCGCGTTCGAGGACCATGACGCGGTCATTCCGTATCTGCTGCGGGTGGAGAAGGGCGAGGCAGGTCCGGAGGAACTGGCCGCGATCACCACGGTGCTCCTCGCACGCGCGGCGGGCGCGGCCGACGCGCGGGCCGACGAAACCGCACGCCGCGAACGTGCGGTGGCCCGCTGGCGCCGTCCCGAACGAGCCCCGGGCTTCACGGGACCGCGCACCTGGAGCGGGGCGCGCGCCGAGCGGGGCTGAGGCAGGGAGGGGTGTGCACGGGGTGGGGCGGACCGACGCGGTCCGCCCCACCCCGTACACACCCCTCCGCTTCTCTCACACCGTCGCGGGCTGCCCCAGGACCGTGCGCATCGCCTCCGCCACCGACGGAAGCCGGGCGTCGAGGTAGAAGTGGCCGCCGTCGAAGGTGAGGAGGTCGCCCGGGCCGGTGGAATGGGCGAGCCAGCCGCGGGCGTCGTCGACGGTGACGATCGGATCGGAGGTGCCGATCATGACGGTCAGCGGGATGTCCAGCGGAGGTCCCGGCCGCCAGCGGTAGGAACCGAGGGCGCCGTAGTCCGCGCGGAGCGTGGGCATCACCATCTCCAGCAGTTCGGGGTCGTCCAGGACCTGGCCGCCCGTGCCGCCGAGGCGGCGGATCTCGGCGATCAGCGCCGCGTCCCCCGACAGCCGGTCGCGGGCCGGCGGCTCGGGACTCGGGGCGCCGCGGCCGGAGAGGACCAGTCGCTGCGGGGTGGGCAGGCCGAACTCGGAGAGCACCCGGGCCGTTTCGTACGCGATGACGGCACCCATGCTGTGGCCGAAGAAGGCGTACGGATGCTGCGGCTCGCGGGCCAGTTCCTCCGCGACGGCACGCGCCAGGTGGGTCAGGGAGGTCAGGGCAGGCTCCAGGCGGCGGTCCTGACGGCCCGGATACTGGACGGCCAGCACGTCGATGTCGGGCGCCAGGGCGCGGGCCAGCCCCAGATAGGCGCTGGCCGCGCCGCCCGCGTGGGGGAAGCAGACGAGCCGGAGCCCGTCGCCGCCCGTGGTGCTCACGAACCGCCTGAACCAGCGGCTCTCCGTTCCGGACATGTCGGTCCAATCCAGCAGCGGCCCCGCCTCGTCCGGCAGAACGGAGGCGAGGCCGCGGCTTGTCGTCACGTACGGCTGTGGGGGATCAGGGAGATCAGGGGGACGGGGATCAGGAGGACTGGTACGCGTCCACGTCCACCGGCGGGAAGAAACCGGCTTCCGTGAAGAAGGTGACGTACCGCCCGAACAGGTCGACCGTCATCTTCGGGCACTCGACTCCCGTGTCTTTCAAGGCCAGTTCGGCCGCGCTCGTGTCGACCGGCGGGTAGAAGGTTCCGTTGCCTTTCGCCATCATTTCGAACGCGTCCAGCAGCGGGAGCATCACGTTGTCGGGGTCCGACCTCACGAGTGTGCTCCAGGAGTTCCAGTCGAGCTCCTTCAGCGGGTAACCCCTCGTCCTCAGCTCGGTAATGAACTCGGCGAACGTCATGTGGCTCTGGTTGTAGAGGTGGAAGGTGCCCGAGTCGGCCCGTGCCGACGTGGACAGGGCGACCACCGCGGAGCTGACGTAGTCCACGGGGGTGAGAGGGACCTCGGCGTCCAGACCGGACGGGACCGCGCCCGCCTGGATCAGGCCGCGCAGGCTGAGCCACACGAAGTCGCGGGTCTGGCAGGCTCCGTTGTCCTGGTCGCCGGAGACGACGTCCACGCGGTAGACGGTCACCGGCAGACCCCGGTCGCGGGCGATGGCGATGACCTGCTCGGCGACCCATTTGCTGCGCAGATAGCCGCTCGGCAGCGCCTCGGCCGGACCAGTGGCGTCGTCCACCCGCAGCGGCTTGCCCCGTCCTCCCGTGCCGGCGAAGACACCGGTCGTGGACAGATAGTGGACCGGGACGGTGCGGTGGCGGGCGGCGAGCCGCAGAATCTCCTCCGTGCCACGGACGTTGGCCGCCTTCAACGAGGCGAACGGATGCAGCCAGTGCACCTTGGCACCGGCGTGGTAGACGACGTCGACCGTGCGGGCCAGCTCGTCGAACTCCTCCTCGCCCAGCCCGAACCGGGGCTCGGCCAGATCCCCGACGACGACCCTGAGCCGGGCCGGGTCCACCTCGTCCCAGACGCGGTAGTACTCCAGGTTCTCGCGCAGCCGCCGCAGGCCGTCCGCCTCGTCGAGCGCACGGACCAGGCAGTGCACGGTGCCCAGGGTGCCGCGCAGCAGGTCACGCAGCAGGAACGCGCCGAGGAAGCCGGTCGCGCCGGTCAGGAAGATCTCCGCCGGGTCGTCCACCAGACGTACGACCTCCTCGGCGGGCCGGATCGTCTCGTCCAGGTGGATCTCCGCCACGTAGTCCTCCACCGGGTGGGCCGCCGCGGCCCCGCCCGCGTCGCCGTCCGCGCCGCTCGTCAGGGCGAGCCGCAGGAACTGGGCCATGGCGCGCGGACCCGGGTGGTCGAAGACCACGGTCGCGGGCAGCGGCACCTCCAGTTCCGCCACCAGGCGGTTGCGCAGCTCCACCGAGGTGAGCGAGTCGAACCCGAGCCGGACGAAGGGCTGTTCGGCATCGAGGGACGACGGGTCTCCGTGCCCGAGAACCGCCGCCGTCGCGGCGAGCACCACGTCCAGGACGAGAGCGAGTCCCTCGTGTTCGCCGGCTCCGGCCAGACGCCGCGCCAGGTCGCCCACGGTCTGCTCGGAGTTGTTCGCGGCGCGCCGTACAGGCCTGCGCACCAGAGAGGCGAGCAGCGGCGGCACCAGCGCGGGACGCTCGCGCATCGCGGTGAGGTCCAGCGGGGTGACGACCGGGGCGGGGTGGGGCAGGGCGAGGGCGAGGTCCAGCAGCCGGGGCCCCTGGTCCGTGGAGATCGCCCCGAAACCGGCGCGGGTGATACGGGCGATGTCGGCCTCGTCGAGGTCGCCGGTGATCCCGGACGGCTGGGCCCACAGGCCCCACGCCACCGAGGTGGCGGGCAGGCCCTGGGTGGCGCGCAGGGCGGCGAGCCCGTCCAGGAAGGCGTTCGCCGCCGCGTAGTTGGCCTGTCCGGCGCCGCCGATCACACCCGCGACGGAGGAGAACATGACGAACGCGGACAGGTCCAGGTGCCTGGTCAGTTCGTGCAGATGCCAGGCGGCGTCGGCCTTGGGCGCGAGCACGCCGGCGAGCCGCTCCGGGGTCAGGTCGGTGATCAGACCGTCGTCGATGACGCCGGCCAGGTGGACGACACCGGTCAGCGGATGCCCGATCGGTACGGTGTCGAGGACGGCCGCCAGTGCGGCGCGGTCGGCGGTGTCGGCGTCGAGGACGGTCACCGTGGCGCCCAGCTCCGCCAGTTCGGCGCGGAGCCCGTCGGCACCCGGTGCGTCGGGGCCGCGCCGGCTGACCAGCAGCAGGTGCCGTACGCCGTGTTCGCGCGCCAGATGACGGGCGAACACGGCACCGAGACTTCCGGTACCCCCGGTGATCAGGACCGTGCCCTCGGGATTCCAGGAACCGGAACGGGCGGCACCGTCCGCACCACGCGGAACGCGGAGCACGCGCGGCAGCAGGACGCGGCCGTCGCGGATCGCGGCCTGGGCCACACCGGAGGCGACGACGGCGGACAGGGGGCCCGCGAGGTCGCCGAGGGAGCCGAGGTCGTCGACGGCGTCGAGACCGTCGAGGCCGTCCGTGTCACTGTCCACGAGGACGATCCGGCCCGGGGACTCCGACTGTGCCGAGCGCAGCAGCCCCCAGACGGCGGAGCCCGCCGGGTCCACGGACTCCCCGCCGCCGGTGGCCACACCGGCCCGGGTCACCACGACCAGCGGTACGGCACCGGTGGGTTCCTCGGCCAGCCACCGCTGGACCAGGTCGAGGGCGGCGCGGGTGTGCGCGTGCAGGGCGGCGACGGCATCGGTCCGCCCCGCGTCCAGGGCGGGCCCGCACACCACGACCGCGTCGACCTCGCCGGTCCCGGCGCGGGCGGCGGCCTCGGAGAGACTCGTACGGTCGCCGGTCGCGCCGAGGACGAGAAGGGCGGGCGGGGTGACCGGAGCGGGCAGCGAGGCGGCCTGCCAGTCGACGAAGAGCAGCATGTCGGCGTCCCGTTCCAGGCTGTCGCGCACCGCGTCGGCATCCACCGGCCGCGACGTGACGGCTCGGGCGACGGCCACGGGCTGGCCCGAGCGGTCGGCGAGGCGCAGGGCGACCGTGTGCTCGCCCCCGGGAACCACGTGGACGCGCAGGGCGGTGGCGCCGGTCGCGTACAGCTGGAAGCCGCGCCACTCGACGGCGAGCCTCGTCCCGTCATCGTCCGCACCGGCATCCGCATCGGCATCCGCACCGGCGCGAACGGCGGCGCGCAGGGCCGAGCGCAACAGGGCCGGGTGCAGGCCGAAGTCGGCGGCCTCACTTTGCGATTCCTCGTCGAGGACGACGTCGGCGAACACCTCGGCGCCGAGTCGCCAGGCGGCGACGACACCGTGGTCCGCGTCGGCCTCAGTGAGGGCGAGCGCGGTGGCCCCGGCGGGTGGCCAGGCGGCTACCGGCCCGAAGGACGCCCTGGACGGGCCGATACCGAGCTGTCCGCTCGCGCACGCCGACCACGGCACGTCGGCGCCGTCGGGCCGGGTGTGCAGCGTGAACGATCGCGACGCGCTCCCGGCCGACTGCTCCTCGACGGACAACTGGAGCTGGAGCGGGCCGTCCGCGGGCAGGGTCGGCGGGGCATGCACGACCAGTGCCTCCAGGGCGCCCGTCCCCAGTTCGTCACCGGCGCGCACGACGGCGTCGACCAGTGCCTCCGGCGGCACGGCGACAGCGCCGAGAACGCTGTGCCGGGCCAGCCACGGGTGGCTGCGCGCGGAGACCCGGCCAGTGAACAACGCGCCCTCGCCGTCCGCGAGTTCCAGCTTGGCACCGAACAACGCGTGGCCGCCCGGCTGGAGACCGAGGCCCGGGACATCGGTGGTCCGCGTGGCGGACTTGACCCAGTAACGCTCCCGCTGGAAGGCGTACGTGGGCAGGCCCCCGGCGACCCGACGGGCACCGGTTCCGGCGAAGAAGGCCGGCCAGTCCACCCGTACACCGTGGGAGTGCAGGGTACCGACGGCCTGGACGAGCGACTGCGCCTCTCCGTGGTCGCGGCGTAGGAGTGGGATGGCGGTGGCGGTTTGGTTGGTGGTTTGGGTGAGGGGGGTGAGGACGGTGTCGGGGCCGATTTCGAGGTAGGTGGTGGTGCCTGCTGTTTCGAGGGTTTTGAGTGCGTCGGTGAAGCGGACGGTGTTGCGGATCTGGTCGGTCCAGTAGGTGGGTGTGGTCAGTTCGTCGGGCGTGGTGAGGCGTCCGGTGAGGGTGGAGACGAGGGGGATGCGGGGCGGGTGGTACGTGATCGTGGCGGCCACCGCATGGAACTCGTCGAGGATGGAGTCCATGTGGGGGGAGTGGAAGGCGTGCGAGACGGTGAGGCGGGTGGCTCGGCGGCCTCGTTCCCGCCACCGCGCGATCTGGCGCTCGACGGCTTCCGTGTCGCCTGAAATGACGGTGGAGGTGGGTGAGTTGAGGGCGGCGATGGTGATGGCGCCTGGTTGGCCTGCCAGCGCTTGAGTGATCTCTTCCTCGCTGGCTTGGATGGCGGCCATGGCTCCGCCGGTTGGTGCGGTTTGCATGAGGCGTCCGCGTGCGGCGACGAGTGTGGCGGCGTCGGTCAATGAGAAGACGCCGGCGATGTGGGCGGCGGTGAGTTCGCCGATGGAGTGGCCGGAGAGGTGGTCGGGGCGCAGCCCCCACGACTCGGCCAGGCGGTAGAGGGCGACTTCGGTGGCGAAGAGGGCGGGTTGGGTGTATTCGGTGCGGTCGAGTTCTGGTCCGCCGTCGGTGATGACGTCGTGGAGTGGGCGGGGCAGGTGTGGGTCGAGTGCGCTAGTGACTTCGTCGAAGGCGGCGGCGTAGGCGGGGAAGGTCTCGTACAACTCCTGTCCCATGCCGACTCGTTGGGCGCCCTGGCCGGTGAACAGGAATGCTGATTTACCTGGTGTGCGGGTTCCGGTGGTCAGGCTGGGGTGTGTGGTGCCGTCTGCCAACGCGCTTAGGGCGTCGATGAGTTGGGTGCGGTCGGTGCCTGTGATGACCGCACGATGATCGAAGGCGGCACGTTCCCTGGCCAGGGAGAAGGCGACGTCCTGCGCGGACTGGGTCGGGTGTGCCTCCAGGTGGGCCAGCAGCCTGGCGGCCTGGTCGTGTACGGCGGCCGGAGTTCGCCCGGAGAGCACCCACGGCACGACGGGGAGGGCGACCGGGGTTGGTCCGGCTTCCTCGGGAGCCTCCTTGGCGGAGGCGTCCTCGGTAGAGGCCTGCTCGATGATGACGTGGGCGTTGGTGCCGCTCACGCCGAAGGCGGAGACGCCCGCGCGGCGGGGCCGGTCCACGTCGGGCCATGCGCGGGCCTCGGTCAGCAGCTCGACCGCGCCCGCGTCCCAGTCGACGTGGCTCGAAGGCCGGTCCGCGTGCAGGGTCTTGGGCAGCACCCCGTTGCGTATCGCCTGGATCATCTTGATCACGCCGCCGACACCTGCCGCCGCGACGGAGTGGCCGATGTTCGATTTGAGTGAGCCGAGGTAGAGGGGTCTGTCGGTGGGACGGTTCTGGCCGTAGGTGGCGAGGAGGGCCTGCGCCTCGATGGGGTCGCCCAGACGTGTGCCGGTGCCGTGCGCCTCGACGGCGTCCACATCGGCGGCGGTCAGGCCCGCGTCGGCGAGTGCCTGGCGGATGACGCGTTCCTGGGCCGGTCCACTGGGGGCGGTGAGGCCGTTGCTGGCGCCGTCCTGGTTGACGGCCGTACCCCGGATGACCGCGAGGACGCGGTGGCCGTTCTTCCGCGCGTCCGACAGCTTCTCCACGACGAGCATGCCGACGCCTTCGGACCAGCCGGTGCCGTCCGCGTCCTCGGAGAAGGACTTGCAGCGACCGTCGGCCGACAGACCGCGCTGACGGGAGAAGTCCACGAAGCCGTTCGGTGAGCCGGAGACCGTGACGCCTCCCGCGAGGGCGAGCGTGGACTCGCCCGCGCACAGCGACCGCACGGCCATGTGCAGGGCCACCAGGGAGGAGGAGCAGGCCGTGTCCATCGAGACGGCGGGACCCTCGAAGCCGAAGGTGTACGCGATGCGGCCCGAGGCCACGCTGGAGAGCTTGCTCGTCATGAGGTAGCCCTCGAGCTCCTCCGGGCCCTCGCGGTCGAGATAGCTCTGCTCGACAAGCCCGGCGAACACGCCGGTCCGACTGCCCCTGAGGTCCGCCGGGTCGATGCCGGCGCTCTCCAACGCCTCCCACGCGGTCTCCAGGAGAACGCGTTGCTGCGGATCCATGCCCAGGGCCTCGCGCGGCGAGATACCGAAGAACGACGCGTCGAACTCGGCGGCGCCGTCGAGGAATCCGCCCTCGCGGGTGTACGACCTGCCCGCCTTGCCAGGCTCCGGGTCGTACAGGCCCTCCACGTCCCACCCGCGGTCCGTGGGCCAAGGGGTGATGCCGTCCACCTCGTTGACGACGAGGTTCCACAGGTCGGCGGGTGAGGACACCCCACCCGGGTAGCGGCACGCCATGCCGACGACGGCGACGGGCTCGTCCTGGGCGGTCTCCAGCTCGGTGATCCGCTGCCTGGCCTTGTGCAGGTCGGCCGTCACCCACTTCAGATACTCGACCAGCTTCTCCTCGTTGCTCTGCTCCTTGCTCAGCTTGCTGCTCTGTTCCTGGGCTGCGCGGGGGTTCTTCTCGGACTGGTCGCTGGGCTCAGTAGCCATGGTGGTTCGCTTCTCCTCAGGGGGGCGATCAGTTCGCGGAACGGCCGAGCTGGTTGTCGATGAAGGCGAAGAGGTCGTCCGCCGAGGCCGTCTCGATCGACTCGGTGACGTCCGCCGCGTCGTCGTCCTCGGGCGCGTCCGCCTCCGTGAGCCGTGCCAGGAGAGCCTGGAGACGGGCGGTTACCGTGGAGCGGGTCTCGTCGCCGGGGGCGTCCGCGCCGAGCAGGGCGGCTTCCAGCCGGTCGAGCTCCGCCAGCGCGGGCTTGCCGCCCGGCCCGTCGCCCAGTTCCAGCCGGTCCAGCAGATGGGCGCCGAGTGCCTCGGGGTTCGGCTGGTCGAAGACCAGCGTGGACGGCAGCCGCAGCCCGGTACGGGCCATCAGCCGGTTGCGCAGGTCGACCGCGGTCAGTGAGTCGAAGCCGAGCTCCTGGAAGGCGCGGTCCGCACCGACCTGGTCGGCCCCGGCGTGGCCGAGGACCGCCGCGATCTCGCCGAGGACCAGATCGAGCACGGCCTCGTGGCGCTCCGCTCCGGACAGTGCCCCCAGTCGCGCCGCCAACGCCGCCGCACCGGTGACCGTGCCCGTGTCGGCGGCGCCGTTCGCGGCGTCCCGGCGGCCCGGCACCCGGGCCAGGGCCCGGTACATCGCCGGTACCCGACCGTGCGCCCTCATGGCCGAGACGTCCAGCGGCAGGGCCACGTACTGGGCCTCACCGCCGGTGAGCGCCGCGTCCAGCAGGCCGAGCCCCTCCTGCGCGGGGACGAGTCTGAACCCTTCCCGCGCATACCGTTTGCGGTCCGCCTCGCCGAGGTCGGCGTTGATGCCGCCGCCGATCTCGTCGGCGTCCCACAGGCCCCAGCCGACAGCGGTGGCCGCCAGACCCTGCGCGGCGCGCAGAGCGGCCAGCGCGTCCACGAACGCGTTGGCGGTGGCGTAGTTGGCCTGGCCGGGTCCCCCGAGGGTGCCGACGCTCGACGAGAACATGACGAACGCGGACAGGTCCAGGTGCCTGGTCAGTTCGTGCAGATGCCAGGCGGCCTCGGCCTTCGGCGCGAGCACGGCGTTCAGCCGCTCCGGCGTCAGGTCGCCGATCAGCGCGTTGTCGAGCGCGCCCGCGGTGTGGACGACCGCGCTGAGCGGGTGCTCGGCCGGGACCGCGGCCAGGACCCCCGCCAGCGCTGTGCGGTCCCCGGCGTCCGCGGCCACCACCGTGACCGTGGCGCCCACGCCCGCGAGCTTCGCGAGGTCCGCGACGAGGGCCTCGGCGCCCGACGCGGCGGTGCCCTCGCGACTGACCAGCAACAGGTGCCGTACACCGTGCCGGGAGACCAGCCACCGGGCCACCAGGGCGCCGAGGGCACCGGTGCCGCCGGTGATCAGAACGGTGCCCTCGGGGGGCAGACTGATACCGGCGAGCCCCGACAGGGCGGTGTCGAAACCGCTGCGCCGCAGGCGCGGCAGACGGAGACCCGCGTTGCGCACGGCGGCCTGCGGCTCATCGGCGGCGACGACAGCCGAGCACAGTGCGTCGAGATCGTGCAGGTCGTTGTCCAGGCGGTTGTTGCCGCCGGGCGAGTGCTCCAGGTCGAGGAGGAAGATCCGGCCCGGTGCCTCGGCCTGAGCGGAGCGCATCAGACCACGGATGCCGGCGAGGGCGAGGTCGGCGGTCTCGTCACCGTCGACGATGCCGCCACGGGTGACCACGGCCAGCGGGACCTCGGCGAGACGTTCGTCGGCCAGGTACTCCTGTACGAAGGCGAGAGCCTCGTGGGCACGCAGCCGCAGGTCGTCGAGCACGGGGGTGCCCGCGTGGCCCCGGGCCCACACCCGAAGGGCGTCCACGGGGGCACCGGCCGCGACGGCCTCCGCCGCTTCGGCGAGGGTCGCGTAGGTGGTGCCGGCGCGATCGCGGTCGTACGCCCCCAACTCGGCCCAGCGCAGCGGGGTTTCGGCCGACGGAAGTACGGTGCTGACCCACTCGGTGCGGTAGAGGGGCGGCGCGGCCCTGTCGGCGGCGGTGAACCGGTCCTCCGGTACGTCGTGGAAGACCAGTCGGCCGACGCTGAGAACCAGCCCGCCGGCGGCATCGGTGAGCCGGATCGCGACGGCCCGCTCGTCGAGGGTCCGCCACTGGCCGCGCACGGCGGTGGCGCCGCTCGCGTGCAGCCGTACGTCGTGCCATTCGGCGGGCACGACGACGCTGCCCGCGAGAGCGGGAGCGACCGCTTCGGCGAGCTCCCGTGCGCCGACGGCCGCCGCCAGCAGCGCCGGGTGCAGGCCGTAGCGGACGGCGTCCGGCAGCAGTTCGTCGGCGAGGGTCACCTCCGCGCTGCCGTCGCTGCTGTCACTGCTGTCACGGTCGGCCGGGAGGCCCGTCAGCTGGCCGCCTCGGGTCAGGGTGCCTTCCGCGTACGTCGTCCAGGAGGCGCTCTCGTCGGCGGTACGGGCGTGCACGGTGAACGCGCGGCTGCCCCGCTCGTCGGCGTCGCCGATCGTGAGCTGGATCTCCGTAGAGGTGAGCCGGGAGAGCACGAGCGGGGTGTGGACCGTGAGCTCGGCCAGGGCGTTCGCGTTCAGCTCGTCACCGGCGCGCACGACGAGTTCCACCAGCGCGGCGGTGGGCAGCACCGGGGTGTCCATGACGGTGTACGCCTCCAGCCACGGATGCGCCTCGGCCGAGACCCGGCCGGTGAACAACACCCCGTAGCCTCCCGCGAGTTCCACCTTGGAGGTGAGCAGCGGATGCCCGAGCGAACCCACTCCGGCGGCCTCGCCGCCTGTGGCGGAGGCCTTGCCCTCCAGCCAGTACCGCCGACGCTGGAACGCATACGTGGGCAGGGACACCGGGGCGGCGGCACCGATCCCGAGGTAGGCCGGCCAGTTCACGCGTACGCCGGCGGTGTGGGCGTGGGCGATGCCGGAGAGGAGGGTGGTGGTTTCGTCGTGGTCGCGGCGTAGGAGTGGGATGGCGGTGGCGGTTTGGTTGGTGGTTTGGGTGAGGGGGGTGAGGACGGTGTCGGGGCCGATTTCGAGGTAGGTGGTGGTGCCTGCTGTTTCGAGGGTTTTGAGTGCGTCGGTGAAGCGGACGGTGTTGCGGATCTGGTCGGTCCAGTAGGTGGGTGTGGTCAGTTCGTCGGGCGTGGTGAGGCGTCCGGTGAGGGTGGAGACGAGGGGGATGCGGGGCGGGTGGTACGTGATCGTGGCGGCCACCGCATGGAACTCGTCGAGGATGGAGTCCATGTGGGGGGAGTGGAAGGCGTGGGAGACGGTGAGGCGGGTGGTTCGGCGGCCTCGTTCCCGCCACCGCGCGATCTGGCGCTCGACGGCTTCCACGTCACCTGAAATGACAGTGGAGGTGGGTGAGTTGAGGGCGGCTACACCGATCGTGCCCGGTTCGTTCTCCAGTGCCGTGGCGATCTCTCCCTCGCTGGCTTGGATGGCGGCCATGGCTCCGCCGGTTGGTGCGGTTTGCATGAGGCGTCCGCGTGCGGCGACGAGCGTGGCGGCGTCGGTCAATGAGAAGACGCCGGCGATGTGGGCGGCGGTGAGTTCGCCGATGGAGTGGCCGGTGACGTGGTCGGGGGTGATTCCCCAGGTTTCGAGGAGGCGGTAGAGGGCGACTTCGGTGGCGAAGAGGGCGGGTTGGGTGTATTCGGTGCGGTCGAGTTCTGGTCCGCCGTCGGTGATGACGTCGTGGAGTGGGCGGGGCAGGTGTGGGTCAAGTGCGCTAGTGACTTCGTCGAAGGCGGCGGCGTAGGCGGGGAAGGTTTTGTACAACTCCTGTCCCATGCCAACTCGTTGGGCGCCCTGGCCGGTGAACAGGAATGCTGTTTTGCCGGGCGTGCGGGTTCCCGTGGTCAGGCTGGGATGGGGTGTGCCATCGGCCAACGCCCGTACAGCGTCGAGGAGTTGGGTGCGGTCGGTGCCTGTGATGACTGCGCGGTGTTCGAAGGTGGCGCGTTCGGTGGCGAGGGAGAAGGCGATGTCCTGCGCGGACTGGGTCGGGTGTGCCTCCAGGTGGGCCAGCAGCCTGGCGGCCTGGTCGTGGACCGCCTGTTCGGTCTTGCCGGACAGAATCCACGGGGTCACCGACAACATGGGGCGTCCGTCGGTGTTCTCCTCCGGTTCCTCCGTGACCGGGGGTTCCTCGATGACGACGTGGGCGTTGGTGCCGCTGATGCCGAAGGAGGAGACGCCCGCGCGCCGAGGCCGACCTTCGGCCCCGGGCCATACGCGGGCCTTGGTCAGCAGCTCGACCGCGCCCGCGTCCCAGTCGACGTGGGTGGAGGGATGGTCGGCGTGGAGGGTCTGGGGCAGGACTCCGTGGTGCATGGCCTGGATCATCTTGATGACGCCGCCGACTCCTGCGGCGGCTTGGGTGTGGCCGATGTTCGATTTGAGTGAGCCGAGGTAGAGGGGTTGGTCGGTGGGGCGGTTCTGGCCGTAGGTGGCGAGGAGGGCCTGTGCTTCGATGGGGTCGCCGAGGCGGGTGCCGGTGCCGTGCGCCTCTACGGCGTCCACATCGGCGGCGGTCAGCCCGGCGTTGGCCAACGCTTGGCGGATGACGCGTTCCTGGGCGGGTCCACTGGGTGCGGTGAGGCCGTTGCTGGCGCCGTCCTGGTTGACGGCCGTACCCCGGATGACCGCGAGGACGCGGTGGCCGTTCTTGTGTGCGTCGGAGAGTCGTTCGACGAGGAGGAGGCCGACGCCTTCGGACCAGCCGGTGCCGTCCGCGTCCTCGGAGAAGGACTTGCAGCGACCGTCGACCGACAGACCCCGCTGACGGGAGAACTCCACGAACGTGGTGGGCGTCGCCATCACCGTCACCCCGCCCGCGAGGGCGAGGTCGCACTCGCCGTTGCGCAGCGCGCCGGCGGCCATGTGCATCGCGACCAGCGACGACGAGCACGCCGTGTCGACCGTGATCGCCGGACCCTCGAAACCGAAGGTGTACGACAGGCGACCCGAGGCCACGCTGCCCGCGCTTCCGGCGGCGAGATAACCCTCCAGCTCCTCCGGGACAGGCCCGCCGGTGGTGGCGTAGTCGTGGTACATCACACCGGTGAACACGCCGGTGCGGCTGCCTCGCAGCTGGGCCGGGACGACACCGGCGTTCTCCATCGTCTCCCACGCGGTTTCCAGGAGCAGGCGCTGCTGGGGGTCTGTCGCGGTCGCCTCGCGCGGTGACATCCCGAAGAACTCGGGGTCGAACAGGTCGGCGTCGTGCAGGAAGCCGCCCTCGCGGGTGTACGAGGTGCCCGTGTGGTCCGGGTCCGGGTCGTACAGCTTCTCCAGGTCCCAGCCACGGTTGGCGGGGAACGTACCGACCCCGTCCGAACCGTTGGCGACCAGGTTCCACAGGTCCTCGGGTGACGACACCCCGCCCGGATAACGGCACGCCATCCCCACGATCGCGATCGGCTCCAGGGAAGCGGAGTCCGCGGCGACTGCCGCCGCCGTCTCCCCGTTGCCGAACAGTTCGGAGGCCAGGTGTGAGGCGAGTGCGGTGGGGTTGGGGTGGTCGAAGACGAGGGTGCTGGGCAGTCGTAGTCCGGTTGCGGTGTTGAGCTGGTTGCGTAGTTCGACTGCGGTGAGCGAGTCGAAGCCGAGGTCCTGGAAGGCGCGGTCGGCTTCGATGGAGTTGGTGTCCGCGTGTCCGAGGACGCGGGCGACCTGGGTGCGTACGAGGTCGATGAGCGTCTGCTCGCGCTGAACCCCGGGCAGCGCGCCGAGGCGCTGGACCAGCGAGGAGTCGCCACCGCCCGGCGCGGTGCTCGCTCGGCGCGGGCCGGCCGGGACGAGCGCGCGCAGCAGCGGAGTGGGCGGCTGGTCCTGTGCGCGAAGGGCGGTGAGGTCCAGGCGGCTGACGGCGAGGAGTGGTTCGGTTCCCGTGGTGGCCGCGTCGAACAGCTTCATCGCCTCGTCGGCGTCCAGCGGCAGTAGCCCCAGGCGTTTGATGCGGCGGAGGTCTGTCTCGTCGAGTTCGCCGCTGATGGTGCTGGTCTGGTTCCAGAGGCCCCAGGCGAGGGAGGTGGCGGGGAGGTTGTGGGCGGTGCGGTGTTGGGCGAGGGCGTCGAGGTAGGTGTTGCCTGCGGCGTAGTTGGCTTGTCCGGCGTTGCCGATGAGTCCTGCGATGGAGGAGTAGAGGACGAAGCTGTGCAGGTCGAGTCCGTGGGTGGCTTCGTGGAGGTTCCAGGCGGCGTCGGTTTTGGGGGCGATGACGGTGTCGAGTTGGTGGGGTGTCAGGTCGGTGAGGATGGTGTCGTCGAGGGTGCCGGCGGTGTGGATGACGGCGGTGAGTGGTCGGTCGGCGGGGATCTGTTCGAGGACGTCGGTCAGGGCTTGCTTGTTGGTGACGTCGCAGGCGGTGATGGTGATGTTGTGGGCGCCGAGTTGGGTGAGGTGGGTGGTGAGTTCGGTGGTGCCGGGGGCGTTGGGGCCGCGTCGTGAGAGGAGGAGGAGGTTTTTTGCGCCGTGGGTGGTGACGAGGTGGTGGGCGAGGATGGTGCCGAGGGTTCCGGTGGCGCCGGTGATGAGGATGGTGCCGTGGTCCCAGCGGGGCGGTTCGGAGTCGGTATTGCTCGAGCGCGGGTGAGGCGTGGGGCGAGGAAGGTGCCGCCGCGGAGGGCGAGTTGGGGTTCGCCTGTCGTGAGGAGGGCGGCGGTCGGGATTTCGGTGCCGGGCTCCACATCGGCCAGGACGATCCGGCCGGGGTTTTCGGTCTGTGCGACTCGGATGAGTCCGGTGATGCCGGCGGCGGGGAGGTCGGTGATGTCCTCGCCGTGAGTGGCGACGGCACCCCGGGTGACGACGAGAAGCGTTCTGTCCGCCCTGCTCTCGTCGGCGAGGAAGTCCTGGACTGCGTGCAGGGTGTCGTGCAGGACTTCCCGAGCTGACCGGCCCCCGGACACGGCTTCCAGCACCTCACACGGGCCGGTGCTGTTGACGGTCGTGGTGTCGGTCTGGGGGAGGGGGTTCCAGCGCACTGCGTACAGGCCGTCCGGGGCGGTGGTGGAGGCGGCGGCAGCCTCGCGCAGCGCTTTCTCCGACAGGGGGCGCAGCAGCAGCGAATCGACGGTCATCACCGGGGCACCGGTGCCGTCCGCCACCGTCAGTGACGCCTCCAGCGTTTCCGACTCCTGGTCGGTCACCGCGAACCGGACCCGGATCGCTGCGGCGCCCTCCGCGTGGACGGAGACACCCGACCAGGCGAACGGAAGCCTCGCTTGCCCCTTCTCGCCGACCACGCCGGGGAGGAGGGTGTGCAGGGCGGCGTCGAGGAGTGCGGGGTGGAGCAGGTAGTGGCCGGCTTCGTTGTGTGGGCCTTCGGGCAGGGCGACTTCGGCGAAGATCTCGCCGTTGCCGCGCCAGGCGCGGGTGAGGCCCTGGAAGGCGGGCCCGTAGGCGTAACCGAGGTGTGCCAGACGGTCGTAGACGCCCTCCAGTGACACCTCCTCCGCGCCCGCCGGCGGCCACACCGCCAGAGACTCCCCGGCTCCGACAGTGCCGGCTGACGGGGTGAGGGTGCCGGTGGCGTTACGCGTCCACGGCGAGCCGTCTGCCTGGGTGTTGGGGGTGTCGTGGGTGTCCTGTTCGGGTCGGGAGTAGATCTCCACGGTCCGATTGCCCGTGCTGTCGGCCTCGCCGACGGCGACCTGGATCCGTACGCCACCCTGCTCCGGCAGCACCAACGGCGCCGACAGGGTCAGGTCTTCGACGCGCGGTGTGCCGACCTGCGCGCCCGCACGAGCGGCGAGCTCGACGAACGCGGTACCCGGCAGCAGCGTCGTACCGAGGATGAGGTGGTCGGCCAGCCAGGGGTGGGTACGCAGCGAGACGCGGCTCGTCAGCAGGAACTCGTCCCGGGCGGCCACGTCCAGCGAAGCGCCCAGGATGGGGTGTCCGACCGGTATCAGACCAAGGCCTGCGGCATCGGCCGGGACGTCCACGGCTTCGAGCCAGAAGCGCTCGCGCTGGAAGGCGTACGTCGGCAGACGGCGTGCGGCGCGCTCGGCACTGCTTCCGGCGAAGTACGCGGCCCAGTTCACGCGTACGCCGGCGGTGTGGGCGTGGGCGATGCCGGAGAGGAGGGTGGTGGTCTCGTCGTGGTCGCGGCGTAGGAGTGGGATGGCGGTGGCGGTTTGGTTGGTGGTTTGGGTGAGGGGGGTGAGGACGGTGTCGGGGCCGATTTCGAGGTAGGTGGTGGTGCCTGCTGTTTCGAGGGTTTTGAGTGCGTCGGTGAAGCGGACGGTGTTGCGGATCTGGTCGGTCCAGTAGGTGGGTGTGGTCAGTTCGTCGGGCGTGGTGAGGCGTCCGGTGAGGGTGGAGACGAGGGGGATGCGGGGCGGGTGGTACGTGATCGTGGCGGCCACCGCATGGAACTCGTCGAGGATGGAGTCCATGTGGGGGGAGTGGAAGGCGTGCGAGACGGTGAGGCGGGTGGCTCGGCGGCCTCGTTCCCGCCACCGCGCGATCTGGCGCTCGACGGCTTCCGTGTCGCCTGAAATGACGGTGGAGGTGGGTGAGTTGAGGGCGGCGATGGTGATGGCGCCTGGTTGGCCTGCCAGCGCTTGAGTGATCTCTTCCTCGCTGGCTTGGATGGCGGCCATGGCTCCGCCGGTTGGTGCGGTTTGCATGAGGCGTCCGCGTGCGGCGACGAGTGTGGCGGCGTCGGTCAATGAGAAGACGCCGGCGATGTGGGCGGCGGTGAGTTCGCCGATGGAGTGGCCGGAGAGGTGGTCGGGGCGCAGCCCCCACGACTCGGCCAGGCGGTAGAGGGCGACTTCGGTGGCGAAGAGGGCGGGTTGGGTGTATTCGGTGCGGTCGAGTTCTGGTCCGCCGTCGGTGATGACGTCGTGGAGCGGCCGGCGCAGGTGTGGGTCGAGTGCGGTGGTGACTTCGTCGAAGGCGGCGGCGTAGGCCGGGAAGGTTTTGTACAACTCCTGTCCCATGCCGACTCGTTGGGCGCCCTGGCCGGTGAACAGGAATGCTGTTTTGCCTGGTGTACGGGTACCGGTGACCAGGCTGGGATGCGGCGTCCCGTCGGCCAACGCGCGTACGGCATCCAGGAGTTCGGAGCGGTCGGTGCCCGTGATCACCGCGCGGTGTTCGAAGGTGGCGCGTTCCGTGGCGAGGGAGAAGGCGATGTCCTGCACGGCGAGGTCGGCTCCCTCGCCGTGCTCCCCGGCGAAGGCGAGGAGTTTGTTCGCCTGGTCACGTACGGCTTGCTCGGTCTTGCCGGAGAGCACCCATGGCACGACGGGGAGGGCGACCGGGGTTGGGCTGGCTTCCTCCGGAGCTTGCTTGCCGGAGGCGTCCTCAGCAGGGGCCTGCTCGGTAGGGGCCTGCTCGATCACGACATGGGCGTTGGTACCGCCGAAGCCGAAGGAGGAGATGCCCGCCCGGCGGGGCCGGTCCACGTCGGGCCATGCGCGGGCCTCGGTCAGCAGCTCGACCGCGCCCGCGTCCCAGTCGACGTGGCTCGACGGCTGTTGGGCATGGAGCGTTCTGGGCAGGACTCCGTGACGTATCGCCTCGATCATCTTGATGACGCCGCCGACACCGGCCGCGGCCTGGGCGTGGCCGATGTTGGATTTGAGTGAGCCCAGGTAGAGGGGTTTGTCGACTGGGCGGTTCTGGCCGTAGGTGGCGAGGAGGGCCTGCGCCTCGATGGGGTCGCCCAGACGCGTGCCGGTCCCGTGAGCCTCGACCACGTCCACATCGGCGGTGGTGAGCCCGGCGTTGGTGAGAGCGGCGAGGATGACGCGTTCCTGTGCGGGTCCGTTGGGTGCGGTGAGGCCGTTGCTGGCACCGTCCTGGTTGACGGCAGAACCCCGGATGACCGCAAGGACAGGGTGGCCGTTCTTCTGCGCGTCGGAGAGTCGTTCGACGAGGAGGAGGCCGACGCCTTCGGACCAGCCGGTGCCGTCCGCGTCCTCGGAGAAGGAACGGCAGCGACCGTCGGCCGACAGGCCACGCAGCCGGGAGAACTCGATGAACGCCGTCGGCGTCGACATCACGGCCGCGCCGCCCGCCAGCGCGAGGTCGCACTCGCCGTTGCGCAGCGCGCCGGCGGCCATGTGCATCGCGACCAGCGACGACGAGCACGCCGTGTCGACCGTGACGGCCGGACCTTCCAGGCCGTACGTGTAGGCCAGGCGGCCCGAGGCGATGGAGCCCGCGCTGCCGCTGAAGAGATAGCCCTCGTTGCCCTCGGCGGGCAGGTCGGGGCGGGAGCCGTAGTCGTTGTACATCAGGCCGGTGAAGACACCGGTGCGGCTGCCGCGCAGGCTGGCCGGGTCGATGCCCGCGCTCTCGAAGGTCTCCCATGTGGTCTCCAGCAGCAGGCGCTGCTGGGGATCGATGGCGAGCGCTTCGCGCGGCGACATCCCGAAGAACTGCCGGTCGAACAGGTCGGCGTCGTGCAGGAAACCGCCCTCGCGGGAGTAACTGGTTCCGGCCACGTCCGGGTCCGGGTCGTACAGCTTCTCCAGGTCCCAGCCACGGTTGCCCGGGAACTCGCCGACAGCGTCGACACCGTTGGCGACCAGGTTCCACAGATCCTCCGGCGAGGAAACTCCACCCGGGTAACGGCAGGCCATACCGACGATGGCGATGGGCTCCTGTGCCCTGTCCTCCACCTCACGCAACCGCCTCCGCGCGTCACGAGCGTCGGCGATGGCCTTCTTGAGGTAGTCACGGAGTTCTTGCTCGTTGGCCACTGAGATCTCAGCTCCCGACATGATGTGGCTCGTATGGGTGGTGTCACGGCGTGCGGCCCGTCCCGGCGGGGCCCTGCCGGCCAGTCCAGACCGGTCAGTCCAGGTCGTCGAGGAGCGCGAACAGCTCCTCATCGCTCGCGCGGTCCAGATCGTCGTCGGCCGGTGCCTCGTCGACCGCCGTCCTGCCGCCCGCCTCCTCGGCGACGCCCAGCAGCTCACGCAGTTGCTCGGCGACCCGCTCGTACGCCGCCGGTTCGGAGACGGCCGTCCGAATGGCGGCCTTCAGCCGGTTCAGCTCGTCGACGACGGACCCGACCGACGCTTCGGTGGCCGAGCCGGGGGCCGAAGCCGTCTCCACCCTGATCTGCCGACGCAGGTGTGAGGCGAGTGCGGTGGGGTTGGGGTGGTCGAAGACGAGGGTGCTGGGCAGTCGTAGTCCGGTTGCGGTGTTGAGCTGGTTGCGTAGTTCGACTGCGGTGAGCGAGTCGAAGCCGAGGTCCTGGAAGGCGCGGTCGGCCTCGATGGAGTTGGCGTCGGCGTGTCCGAGGACGCGGGCGACCTGGGTGCGTACGAGGTCGATGAGCGTCTGCTCGCGCTGCTCCTCGGACAGCGTGCCGAGGCGCTGCGCCAAGGAGGGGCCGGAGGCGTGACCGTCGGCCGAACCGCCTGCGGCCGCTGAGCGGCGGCGGACCGCAGGGGCCAGACCACGCAACAGCGGTGGCAGTGCGTCACCCGCGCTGCGCAGGGCGCTGAGGTCCAGGCGGCTGACGGCGAGGAGTGGTTCGGTTCCCGTGGTGGCCGCGTCGAACAGCTGCATCGCCTCATCGGTGGCCAGCGGCTTGAGTCCCAGCCGGGCCAGGCGGCGCAGGTCCGTGTTGTTCAGTTCGCCGCTGATGGTGCTGGTCTGGTTCCAGAGGCCCCAGGCGAGGGAGGTGGCGGGGAGGTTGTGGGCGGTGCGGTGTTGGGCGAGGGCGTCGAGGTAGGTGTTGCCTGCGGCGTAGTTGGCTTGTCCGGCGTTGCCGATGAGTCCTGCGATGGAGGAGTAGAGGACGAAGCTGTGCAGGTCGAGTCCGTGGGTGGCTTCGTGGAGGTTCCAGGCGGCGTCGGTTTTGGGGGCGATGACGGTGTCGAGTTGGTGGGGTGTCAGGTCGGTGAGGATGGTGTCGTCGAGGGTGCCGGCGGTGTGGATGACGGCGGTGAGTGGTCGGTCGGCGGGGATCTGTTCGAGGACGTCGGTCAGGGCTTGCTTGTTGGTGACGTCGCAGGCGGTGATGGTGATGTTGTGGGCGCCGAGTTGGGTGAGGTGGGTGGTGAGTTCGGTGGTGCCGGGGGCGTTGGGGCCGCGTCGTGAGAGGAGGAGGAGGTTTTTTGCGCCGTGGGTGGTGACGAGGTGGTGGGCGAGGATGGTGCCGAGGGTTCCGGTGGCGCCGGTGATGAGGATGGTGCCGTGGTCCCAGCGGGGCGGTTCGGAGTCGGTATTACTGGCGCGGGTGAGGCGTGGGGCGAGGAAGGTGCCGCCGCGGAGGGCGAGTTGGGGTTCGCCTGTCGTGAGGAGGGCGGCGGTCGGGATTTCGGTGCCGGGCTCCACATCGGCCAGGACGATCCGGCCGGGGTTTTCGGTCTGTGCGACTCGGATGAGTCCGGTGATGCCGGCGGCGGGGAGGTCGGTGATGTCCTCGCCGTGAGTGGCGACGGCACCCCGGGTGACGACGAGAAGCGTTCTGTCCGCCCTGCTCTCGTCGGCGAGGAAGTCCTGGACTGCGTGCAGGGTGTCGTGCAGGACTTCCCGAGCTGACCGGCCCCCGGACACGGCTTCCAGCACCTCACACGGGCCGGTGCTGTTGACGGTCGTGGTGTCGGTCTGGGGGAGGGGGTTCCAGCGCACTGCGTACAGGCCGTCCGGGGCGGTGGTGGAGGCGGCGGCAGCCTCGCGCAGCGCTTTCTCCGACAGGGGGCGCAGCAGCAGCGAATCGACGGTCATCACCGGGGCACCGGTGCCGTCCGCCACCGTCAGTGACGCCTCCAGCGTTTCCGACTCCTGGTCGGTCACCGCGAACCGGACCCGGATCGCTGCGGCGCCCTCCGCGTGGACGGAGACACCCGACCAGGCGAACGGAAGCCTCGCTTGCCCCTTCTCGCCGACCACGCCGGGGAGGAGGGTGTGCAGGGCGGCGTCGAGGAGTGCGGGGTGGAGCAGGTAGTGGCCGGCTTCGTTGTGTGGGCCTTCGGGCAGGGCGACTTCGGCGAAGATCTCGCCGTTGCCGCGCCAGGCGCGGGTGAGGCCCTGGAAGGCGGGCCCGTAGGCGTAACCGAGGTGTGCCAGACGGTCGTAGACGCCCTCCAGTGACACCTCCTCCGCGCCCGCCGGCGGCCACACCGCCAGAGACTCCCCGGCTTCGGCTGTGACGGTTGACGGGGTGAGGGTGCCGGTGGCGTTACGCACCCAGGGCAACTCGCCTGCCTGGGTGTCCTGTTCGGGTCGGGAGTAGATCTCCACGGTCCGGTTGCCGGTGCTGTCGGCCTCGCCGACGGCGACCTGGATCCGTACGCCACCCTGCTCCGGCAGCACCAACGGCGCCGAAAGCATCAGTTCGGCGAGTGTCCCGGCGCCGGTCTGCGCACCGGCGCGTACCGCCAGTTCGACCAGGGCGGTGCCCGGCACCAGGACGACGCCGTGCACGGCGTGCTCGGCCAACCAGCCGTGCGTGCGCCGCGACAGCAGCCCGGTGAGGACATGGGCGTCCCGGTCGGCCAGGCCCACGGCCGCGCCCAACAGCGGGTGCGAGGAGGCGGTCAGGCCCAGGCCCGCCGCGTCGAGCGGCGCGTCGGGGCTGTCCAGCCAGTACCGCCGGCGTTGGAACGCGTACGTCGGCAGTTCCACCCTCCGCGCACCGGGGAAGACCCTGCTCCAGTCCGGGGTGGCACCGCGCAGCCGCAACAGGGCCAGCGAGGCGGCGACCGTCTCCGCCTCGGACCGACCGCGCCGCAGCGCCGGGGTGAGGGCGCCTGCCTCCTCGGTCAGGCACGCCTCGGCCAGGGCGGTAAGGACACCGTCGGGACCCAGTTCCAGGTACTCGGTGACGCCCTCGGCCTCCAGGAACCGCACGCCGTCGTGGAACCGGACGGTGCCGCGCAGATGGCGGACCCAGTAGTCGGGCGACGTCAGTTCCTCGTCGGTGGCGAGGACACCGGTCACGTTGGAGACGACCGGGATCTCGGGGGCCCGGAACGTCAGGCCCGAGACGATGTCACGGAACTCGTCGAGGATCTCCTCCATGTGCGGGGAGTGGAAGGCGTGCGAGACGGTCAGCCGCCCGACCCGGGCGCCCTTGGCCCGCCAGTCCTCCATGACCTGCTCGACGACGTCCTCGTCACCGGAAATCACCATGGCACGCGGGCCGTTGACGCCCGCGACGGTGACGTGCTCCTCGCCGTAGGGAAGGAGGGACGCGCGTACGTCGTCCTCGGTGGCCTGGATCGCGGCCATCGCCCCGCCCTCGCGGGCGGCCTGCATCAGCCGACCGCGTTCGGCGACCAGAATGCACGCGTCCGGCAGGTCGAGGACCCCGGCCAGGTGGGCCGCGGTGACCTCGCCCAGGGAGTGCCCGAGGAGGTAGTCCGGGCGGACACCGTAGTGCTCGAAGAGGCGGAACAGGGCGACCTCGACCGCGAACAGCGCGGCCTGCGTGAAAGCCGTCCGGTCTATCAACGCGGCATCGGCGGACGTCGTATCCGCGAACAGCACCGACTTGACGGGGCGGGTGGCCAGCTCCGGGTCCAGCCGCGCACACACCTCGTCCAGCGCCTCGGCGAACACGGGGTTGGTCTCGTACAGTTCGCGCCCCATACCGAGCCGCTGCGCACCCTGGCCGGTGAGCAGGAAGGCGACCTTGCCGGGGCGGGTGGTGCGAGCACTGACCAGGCCTCCGATCCGCTCGCCGTCCGTCGAACCGGCGAGCGTGGCCAGGCTCTTGAGCAGGGCCTCGCGGCTGTCGCCCAGGACTGCGGCCCCCTGGTCGAGCAGCGCGCGTCCGGCGGCCAGCGAGTACGCGACGTCGGCCGCCGCCAGCTCCGGTTTCGCCTCGACGAACCTGTGCAGCCGCTCGGCCTGGTCGCGTACGGCCTTCTCGTCCTTGCCGGTGATGATCCACGGCAGCACGGTGGAGGGAGCGGCGGACCGCTCGGTGTTCTCCTCCGGCTCCTCCGTGACCGGGGGTTCCTCGATGAGGACGTGGGCGTTGGTGCCGCTGATGCCGAAGGAGGAGACGCCCGCGCGCCGGGGCCGGCCTCCGGTCTCGGGCCACTGCCGGGCCTCGGTGAGCAGGGACAGGGCGCCCGCGTCCCAGTCGACGTGGGTGGAGGGCTGGTCGGCGTGGAGGGTCTGGGGCAGGACTCCGTGGCGTATCGCCTGGATCATCTTGATGACGCCGCCGACACCGGCCGCGGCCTGGGCGTGGCCGATGTTGGATTTGAGTGAGCCCAGGTAGAGGGGTTTGTCGACTGGGCGGTTCTGGCCGTAGGTGGCGAGGAGGGCCTGCGCCTCGATGGGGTCGCCCAGACGCGTGCCGGTGCCGTGTGCCTCGACGGCGTCCACGTCGGTGGTGGTGAGTCCGGCGTTGGCGAGGGCGGAGAGGATGACGCGTTCTTGTGCGGGTCCGTTGGGTGCGGTGAGGCCGTTGCTGGCGCCGTCCTGGTTGACGGCCGTACCGCGGATGACGGCGAGGACTGGGTGGCCGTTCTTCTGCGCGTCGGAGAGTCGTTCGACGAGGAGGAGGCCGACGCCTTCGGACCAGCCGGTGCCGTCCGCGTCCTCGGAGAAGGACTTGCAGCGACCGTCGACCGACAGACCCCGCTGACGGGAGAACTCCACAAACGTGTGCGGGCTGTTCATGACCGTCACCCCGCCCGCGAGGGCGAGGTCGCACTCGCCGTTGCGCAGCGCGCCGGCGGCCATGTGCATCGCGACCAGCGACGACGAGCACGCCGTGTCGACCGTGATCGCCGGACCTTCCAGGCCGTACGTGTACGAGAGACGGCCGGACAGGACGCTGGACAGGTTGCCCGCGAGCAGGAAGCCCTCGAACTCCTCCGGTGTGGCCGCCAGACGCGACGCGTAGTCGTCGTACATGGCACCGGTGAACACGCCCGTGGCACTGCCGCGCAGGGTGGCCGGGTCGATGCCCGCGCTCTCGAAGGTCTCCCACGCGGTTTCCAGGAGCAGGCGCTGCTGGGGGTCGGTCGCGGTCGCCTCGCGTGGCGACATCCCGAAGAACTCGGGGTCGAACAGGTCGGCGTCGTGCAGGAAGCCGCCCTCGCGGGTGTAGGAGGTGCCCGTGTGGTCCGGGTCCGGGTCGTACAGCTTCTCCAGGTCCCAGCCACGGTTGGCGGGGAACTCGCTGATGCCGTCGGCGCCGTTGGCCACCAGGTTCCACAGGTCGTCCGGCGAGGACACCCCGCCCGGGAAGCGGCACGCCATACCGACGATCGCGATCGGCTCGTCCTCGCGGGTCCCGGCACGGCGTTTCGGCCTGGCCCTCGGGGCCTCGGCGGGCACCACCCTGGTCAGCACGTACGCGGCGAGCGCCGCCGGCGTCGGATGGTCGAAGACCGCCGTGGCAGGCAGCCGCAGGCCGGTGGCGGCGGCGAGCCGGTTGCGCAGGTCCACGCCCGCCATCGAGTCGAAGCCGATGTCGTTGAACGCGCGGGTCGGGTCCACGGCGCCGGCACCGGAGTGGCCGAGCACCGCCGCGACGGTGGCGCGCACCAGGGTCAGGACGGCGTCCGCGCGCTTGGCCTCGGGCAGTTCGGCGGTCTGCCGCGCCCAGCCGGACACCGCCCCGCCCGCCCCGGCGGCAGCGCCGGACGGCGTGGCGCGGCGCGGGCGGGTTCGCACCAGGCCGCGGTACAGCGCCGGGACCGGCGCGTCGGTGGCCGCGATCCGGCCCGCGTCCAGCGCCATGGGCGCCAGCAGCGGCTGTTCACCGGCCAGCGCCAGGTCGAACAGCGCCAGGCCCTGCTCGGGGGTGAGCGGCGGCAGGCCGGCCCGTGTCCAGCGGGCGATGTCGGCCTCGGTCAGGGTCGCGCCCATACCGGCCGTGCCGTCCCACAGGCCCCACGCGAGGGAGGTGGCGGGCAGACCGTGGACGGCACGATGCTGGGCGAGCGCGTCCAGATAGGTGTTGGCAGCCGCGTAGTTGGCCTGGCCCGGCGTACCGGTGAGGCCGGAGACCGAGGAGAACAGCACAAAGGCCGTCAGCTCCAGGTCCAGGTCGCGGGTCAGCTCGTGCAGATGCCGGGCGGCGTCCGCCTTCGGCAGCAGTACGGCGTCCAACTGGGCCTCGGTCAGGGACTGGACGATCGCGTCGTCCAGGACACCGGCGGTGTGCACGACGGCGGTCAGCGGATGCGCGGCCGGCACCGAGGCGAGCAGCGCCGCGACGGCCTCCCGGTCACTGACGTCGGCGGCGGCCACGGTCACCTCGGCGCCGAACTCGGTCAGTTCCTCCGCCAGTTCGGCGGCGCCCGGGGCGTCGAGGCCCCGGCGGCTGCTGAGCAGCAGGTGCCGTACCCCGTACTCGGTCACGAGGTGGCGGGCGAACAGGGCGCCGAGCCCACCGGTGCCACCGGTGACAAGGACCGTCCGGTCCGCGTCGAAGGAGACACGCGGCCCGGCCGCGGCGGGGGAACGGGTGAGTCGGGGGGCGGTCAACTTGCCTTCCCGCAAGGCGAGTTGAGGCTCGCGAGTGGCGAGCGCGGCGGCCAGCCAGGAATCCGCCACCGCTCCACTGGCGCTGTCGCCATCGCCGTCGAGGTCGATCAGCGTCATGCGGTCGGGATGCTCGGACTGCGCCGAGCGGATCAGCCCCCAGACGGCGGCCCCCGCGAGGTCCACGTCGTCGGTGGGCCGCGCCGCGACGGCGCCCCGCGTCACCAGGACGAGCCGCGAGTCGGCGAACCGCTCCTCGGCCAGCCACTCCTGGACCAGACGCAGCACCCGCCGGGTGACGGGACGCGGATCGCCCGAGCCGTCCGAGCCGTCCGTGCCGTGGGGCACCCGGACGACCACCACGTCCGCCGGATCGACCGAGCCGAGGGAGCCGACGGATTCGTCGACCTCGGACCAGGTGAGGGAGGTGTCCGCAGAGGACCGCGCCACGTCCGTCCACTCCACGGTGAACAGCGAGGCGGCGGCGTCCTGCGGCGCGAGGGCGAGGCGGTCCCTGGGCACCGCGCGCAGGGTGAGCCCCAGGGCGGCCACGGGGACCCCGGCGGTGTCGGCGACCGTCATCGTGGCGTTGCCGGACCCCGCGACGGAGATACGGACGCGCAGTTCGGCGGCGCCCGAGGCGTGCAGGGTGACGTCGGTCCAGCTGAACGGCAGCCGGATGTGCGCGGGGTCGCTGTCGGCGCCCGCGTCCAGCACCAGCGGATGCAGCACGGCATCGAGCAGCGCGGGGTGCAGTCCGTACGCGGCGGCGCTGTCGGCGTACGCGTCGGGCAGCCGTACCTCGGCGAAGACGTCGGTGCCGCGCCGCCAGACGGCACGCAGGCCCTGGAAGGCGGGGCCGTAGTCGTAGCCGAGGGCGGCCAGCCGGGCGTAGACGTCGTCGAGGGCCTCGGGCTCGGCGCCGGCCGGGGGCCAGGAAACGAGGTCCTCGTCGGCGGGTGGTGCGGCGGAGGCCGGAGCGAGGACGCCTGTGGCGTGCCGGGTCCAGGGCAGGGTGCGGTCGTCACCGTCCGGGCGCGCGTGGACGGTGAACGGACGGTGCCCGTCCCCGTCCGGCGCGCTCACCGCCACCTGGACGCGGACGGCTCCGCGCTCGGGCAGCGGCAGCGGCGCCTCCAGAGCCAGCTCCGCGACCTGGGGGACGCCGATGTGTTCGCCCGCGGCGACGGCGAGTTCGAGGAACAGGGTCCCCGGTGCGATGACGGCGCCGACGATGGTGTGGTCCGCCAGCCACGGCTGGGCGGCACGGGAGATTCGGCCGGTGAACAGCGCGTCCGCACGCTCCGCGAACTCCACGGCGGTGCTCAGCAGCGGGTGCGCGGACGGATCGAGGCCGAGGCTGCGCGCGTCGGTGCGTGGGGTCGCGTTCAGCCAGAAGTGCGCGCGCTGGAAGGGGTACACGGGCAGGTCGACGAGGTGCCCGCCGGGGAAGAAGGAGGCGACGTCGAGCGGCGTCCCCGAGGCGTACGCCTGGGCCGCCGCGGCCGTGAAGGTCTCCGTCTCCGGGCGGCCGGCGCGCAGCAGCGGTACGACGGTGACGGACGGGTCGTCCGCCAGGGTGCGCCGGGCCAGTGCGGACAGGACGGCGTCCGGGCCGACCTCGACCAGCACGGTGGCACCCTCGGCCGTGAGGCGGCGGGTGGCGTCGGAGAAGCGGACGGTCCCGCGGATCTGGCGGGCCCAGTAGTCGGGTGAGGTGAGCTGTTCGGTGGTGGCCGTCTCGCCGGTCACCGTGGAGACGATCGGGATACGCGGGGCGTGGAAGGTGAGTTCGGCGGCGAGGTCGCGGAACTCGTCGAGGACACCGTCCATGTGCGGCGAGTGGAAGGCGTGCGAGACGGACAGCGGGTGGGTGCGGCGGCCTGCCGCCCGCCACGTCCCGGCGATCCGCCCGGCGATGTCCGCGTCGCCCGAGATCACCACGGAGGAAGGGGAGTTGACGGCGGCGACGGACACGGCGGACTCGTGTCCGGCGAGGGAGGCCGCGATCTCCTCCTCGGTGCCCTCGACGGCGATCATCGCGCCGCCGGCCGGCGCGGACCCCATCAGCCGGCCCCGGGCGGCGACCAGCTTCGCGGCGTCCTCGAGGGAGAGGACTCCGGCGGCGTGGGCGGCGGCGAGTTCGCCGATGGAGTGCCCGGCCAACAGGTCGGGGGCCAGCCCGTGATGGGCCAGCAGCCGGAAGAGGGCCACCTCGACCGTGAACAGCGACGGCTGGGTGTACGCGGTGAGGTCGATCAGCCCCGCGCCGGCGCCCGTACCGAACAGCACGTCGCGCAGCGGCACGTCGAGGAGTCCGTCGAAGGCGGCGCAGATCTCGTCGAGGGCGGCGGCGAACACCGGGTGGGCCTCGTACAGTTCACGGCCCATGCCGGCCCGCTGGGCGCCCTGACCGGTGAACAGGAATGCGGTGCGGCCCGCCGTACCGGCGTCGCCGGTGACGGTGTTCGGGGCCGAGGCGCCCTCGGCGAGCGCGGTGAGCCCCAGGCGCAGCTCCTCGGCCCCGGCGGCGAGGACGACGGCCCGGTGCTCGAAGGCGGTACGGGTCGTGGCCAGCGAGAAGCCCAGACCGGTGAGGTCGACTGGATCGGCGGGATTGACCGGAGCACCCGGAGCACCCGGAGCACCCGGAGCACCCGGAGCACCCGGATCAGCCGGGTCAGCTGGTTCCGTCGGATCGGCCGCGGAGGCGGACACGTACGCGGCCAGCCGAGCGGCCTGTGCGCGCAGCGCGTCCTGGTCGCGGGCCGCGAGAACGTACGGCACGGGTACGGCGACGACGGGCACCGACTCGGCGGGCGCGGCGGCTGCGGCGGACGCGGCAGGTACGGCGGATGCGACAGGCACGCCAGATACACGCTCGGGCGGCGCGGTGGCCGGCGGGGCCTCCTCGACGATGACGTGGGCGTTGGTGCCGCTGATGCCGAAGGAGGAGACCGCGGCGCGGCGAGGCCGCTCGCCCCCGGGCCACTCGCGGGCCTCGGTCAGCAGGGCCACGGTGCCGTCGGACCAGTCGACATGGCTGCTCGGCCGGTCCACGTGCAGCGTCCGGGGCAGCACCCCGTGGCGCATCGCCTGGACCATCTTGATGACGCCGCCCACACCGGCCGCGGCCTGCGTGTGCCCGATGTTGGACTTCAGCGAGCCGAGGTACAGCGGGCGGGAGCCGTCGCGCCCGGCGCCGTAGGTGGCCTTGACGGCCTCGGCCTCGATGGGGTCGCCGAGACGGGTGCCGGTGCCGTGGGCCTCGACGGCGTCCACGTCGGCGGCGCGCAGGCCGGAGTCGGCCAGCGCCTGCTGGATGACGCGCTGCTGGGACGGGCCGTTGGGGGCCGTCAGACCGTTGCTGGCACCGTCCTGGTTGACAGCGGAACCCCGGATCACCCCGAGGACGCGATGGCCGTTCTTCCGCGCGTCAGACAGTCGTTCGAGTACGAGCAGGCCGACGCCCTCGGACCAGCCGGTGCCGTCGGCGGCCTCGGCGAAGGGCTTGCAGCGGCCGTCGGGAGCCAGCCCGCGCTGGCGGGAGAACTCCACGAACATGCCAGGCGAGGACATGACGCTGGCGCCGCCCGCGAGGGCGAGAGTGGTCTCGCCGGAGCGCAGGGAGCGGATCGCCAGGTGCAGGGCGACCAGCGAGGAGGAGCAGGCGGTGTCGATGGTGACGGCGGGGCCCACCAGACCCAGCTGGTAGGCGATACGGCCGGACATGACGCTCGCCGTGGTGCCGGTCAGCACGCTGCCCTGGACGGACTCGGGGGCGTCGTCCATGCGCGGCCCGTACTCCAGGGCCGTCGCGCCGACGAAGACCCCGGTGCGCGTGCCCCGCAACCGCGCCGGGTCGATCCCCGCACGTTCGACGCTCTCCCACGCGGTCTCCAGGAGCAGGCGCTGCTGCGGGTCCATGGCCAGGGCCTCGCGCGGGGAGATCCCGAAGAACGCGGCGTCGAACTCGCCCGCGTCGTGCAGGAAACCGCCGTGGCGCACGGAACTGTGGCCGGGCCGGTCCGGGTCCGGGTCGTACAGGTCCTCGGGCCAGCCGCGGCCGGCCGGGAACCCGGTGACGGCGTCGCCGCCCCGGGCGACCAGGTTCCACAGGTCCTCGGGCGAGGCCACCCCGCCCGGGTACCGGCAGGCCATGCCGACGATCGCGACGGCCTCGCCGTCGGTGGCCGCCACTGTGTCGTCCGCCGTCAAGGCGCCCGCCGCGCCGAGGAGTTCGGCCTCGATGAACTCGGCCAGGGCCCGCGGTGTCGGGTGGTCGAAGAGCAGCCCGCCGGGCAGCCTGAGACCGGTGGCCCGGGCGAGCGCGCCGCGCAGCTCGGTGGACATCAGGGAGCTGAAGCCCAGCTCCCTGAACGGAGTGTGGGCGGGAACGCGTCGGCCCGACCCGTCCTCCAGGACCGCCGCGATGTGCGTGTGCAGCAGTTCCTCGACAGCGCGCCCGCGTTCCGCCGCGCCGAGCGCCGCCAGCCGCCGGCCCAGCTCGCCGCGCGGAGCCGCCCCGGCGGCCGGGGCGGTGTTGGAGGTGTCGGAGGCGGCCCACGGCAGCGGGGCGGGGGCCCTGCGCACACCGTCCAGCCAGTAGGGGCGGCGCTGGAAGGCGTACGTCGGCAGCTCGACGCGGGCCGTCCCCGCCGAGGCCGACCGGCCGCCGTACAGGGCGCTCCAGTCGGTCTCCGCGCCCCGGGTGAACGCGGTGGCCAGGGCGGTCAGCGCGGTGAGCGTCTCGGAGCGGCCGGCCCGCAGCAGCGGTACGGCGGCGACGGCGTCGGCGTCCACGACGCCGTCCACGGCGAGGGACGACAGGACGGCCTCGGGGCCCAGCTCCACGAAGGTGCGGACGCCGGCGCTCTCCAGGGTGCGGACGGCGTCGAGGAAACGCACCGGGCGGCGGACCTGCCGGACCCAGTAGTCGGGCGAGGTGAACTCCCCCGCGGTCACCGGCTCCCCGGTGACGGTCGAGACGACCGGAATGACCGGCTCGGCGTAGTCGAGGGAGGCGGCGACCGCGCGGAACTCCGCGAGCATCGCGTCCATGTGCGGGGAGTGGAAGGCGTGCGAGACGGCCAGGCGTCTGGTCCGGCGGCCCCGGGCGGCCAGCTCGGCGGCGACCTCGGTGGCCGCGTCCGCGTCACCCGACAGGACGACGGCGTCGGGCCCGTTGACGGCGGCGACGGCGAGTACGGCCTCGCGGCCCGCGAGCAGCGGCAGCACCTCCTCCTCGGTGGCCTGTACGGCGATCATCGCGCCGCCCGTCGGCAGTGCCTGCATCAGCCGCGCCCGGGCCGCGACCAGTTTCGCGGCGTCGGCGAGCGAGAGCACACCCGCGACATGGGCCGCGGCCAGCTCGCCGACGGAGTGACCGGCGAGCTGGTCGGGGCGCAGCCCCCACGACTCGACGAGGCGGAAGAGGGCGACCTCGACGGCGAACAGCGCGGGCTGGGTGAAGCCCGTCCCGTCCAGCGCGTCGCCGTCCCCGACGATCCCGGCGAGCGGCCGCCCCAGCAGCGGGTCGAGGTGGGCGGCGACCTCGTCGAAGGCGGCGGCGTACGCCGGGAACGCCGCGTAGAGCTCCTGGCCCATACCGGCGCGCTGGGCGCCCTGCCCGGTGAAGAGGAACGCCACCCCGCCGGGCCGTACGGCCCCGGAGACGACCGAGGCCCCGGGAGCGACGGGAGCGTCGGCGGTGAGCGCGTCCAGGCCGCCGAGCAGCGCCTCCCGGTCGCCCCCGACGACGACCGCCCGATGGCCCAGGAAGGCCCGGGTGGTGGCCAACGCCCGGCCGGTCTCCTCGGCGGACACTCCGTGGCGCCCGGCGGCGAAGGCACGCAGTTTCCCGGCCTGGGCGCGCAGCGCGTCCTCGTCGAAGCCGGTGACGACCCACGGCAGCAGGGGCGGGGCCGCCGGGACCGGCGCCGGGGCCGGGTCCGAGGCCGGGGCCGGGGCCTCGGAGACGACGACGTGGGCGTTGGTGCCGCCCATGCCGAAGGAGCTGACGCCCGCGACCAGCGGACGGTCCTCGTCCGGCCACGCCGTCGGCTCACGCTGTACGGCGATACCCAGCGCGTCCAGCGCGATCCCGGGGTTGGGGGTCTCGAAGTTCAGGCTCGCCGGGAGCCTGCGGTGATGGATGCTCAGCAGCGTCTTGATCAGGCCCGCGATACCCGCCGCGCCTTCGAGGTGACCGATGTTGGTCTTGACGGAACCGACCCGCAGCGCGTTGTCGACGCCCCGCCCTGTGCCGAGTGCGGCGCCCAGCGCGGCGGCCTCCAGCGGGTCCCCGACCGGGGTGCCGGTGCCGTGGAGTTCGACGTACTGCACCTCGTGAGGGGCGATCCCGGCACGGTCGTACGCCTCCCGCAGCACAGCCTCCTGGGCGCTCGCGCTGGGGACGGTGAGACCGTCGGTGGCACCGTCGTTGTTGACGGCGCTGGAGTGGATCACGCCGTAGATCCGGTCTCCGTCGGCGCGGGCCCGGCTCAGCGGCTTGAGGAGGACGACACCACCGCCCTCGCCGGGCACGAAGCCGTTGGCGCGGGCGTCGAAGGTGTACGTGGTCCCGTCGGGCGACAGGGCGCCGAAGCGGGACTCGGTGACCACGTTCTCGGCGAGCAGGTTGAGGTTGACCCCGGCGGCGATCGCGGTGGCGGACTCGCCGGCCCGCAGACTCTCGCAGGCCAGGTGGACGGCGACGAGCGACGACGACTGGGCGGAGTCCACCGTCATGCTCGGCCCGTGCAGACCCAGGTGGTACGAGACCCGGCCCGCGATCACACCCCGGTTGACGCCGGTCATGGTGTGCTGGGTGACGGCCTCGGCACCGTGCAGGTACAGCAGGCCCGTGTAGTCGTCGCGCAGGGTGCCGACGAAGACCGCGGTCCTGCTGCCGCGCAGGGTGGCGGGGACGACCCCGGCGTCCTCCAGGGCCTCCCAGACCAGCTCCAGCACGAGCCGCTGCTGCGGGTCCATCGCCGCCGCCTCGCGCGGTGAGATGCCGAAGAACGGGGCGTCGAACCCGTCGACGGCGTCCAGGAACCCTCCACGCCCGGCGCCGAGGGAACCGCCGTCCGGGCCCCAACGCCCCTCCGGTACGGGGGTGATGGCGCTGTCGCCGCGCGAGAGCAGGTCCCAGAACGCGGCCGGACCGCCGGCTCCGGGAAGCCTGCACGACATGCCGATGACGGCAATGGGCTCGCCCCGGTGCCCGGCAGCGCTCTCCCCGGTGGGTTCCGCGTGGGTGTCGTGCTCGCTCGTCGTCACTGTCGACTGCCCTCTCCTGCTGCGTCTCACAAACGGCCCGAACCGTGAATCCCTGAAGCCTGAAGACCTGAAGATCTGAAGACCCGAATCCCTCAGGACCTGAATCCTCGGAATTCACGGTATGGACGTCGGCGTTCTGGACGTCCAACGCATGATCACAACGCGGTAATCAGAGATCGGAATGGGTTCCGCCGCTTGCGGGGCGCGGTGTTACCTCGCGATGAACCCCTGATTCACGGCTTGCGGATAGCTTTTCGCCGTCCCTCACGCTTTCCGTCCGCATCTTCCGGAGGAACACGAGAATGTCGAACAACGCTACGGCCGTAGAGCTCCCCAAGGAGCTCGAAGATCATCTCAACCGGTATGTCGCCGCCTTCAACGCGGGTGACGCCGAAGGCGTCGACTCCTGCTACACCGACGCCGGAATCATCGTGTGGGAGAAGGGCAACCCGGTGAGCGGCGACGCGCGCCGGGCCGCCATCAAGGACTTCCTGGCCACCACACAGCCGCGCATCGAGACGGACGTCCGCGAGGCCTACGTCACCGGCGACACGACCCTGCTCGTCGTGGACTGGACCATGGAGGTCAACGCGGAGAGCGGCTCCGGCCGCGAGAGTCTCCGAGGCGTCGGCCTGGACGTGCTGCGCAAGCAGGCGGACGGCTCCTGGCTCTACGCCGTCGACGACCCGTTCGGCGAGGAACCCCGCGACTGACCGCGCACACACCGACGAGGCCGGGTCCCCCAAGGGGAGCCCGGCCTCGTCCTGTTACGTGTGGTGCGATGACGCCGTGCGGGTCAGGCGGGGAGGTCGGCGACCGGACGATCCACGGCCATCATCCACTTGTCACCCTCGACACGGCGGATGACGTCGGTGCAGGAGCCCTTGACCGGTATCAGCTCGCCGTTCTCGCCGGGCAGCCCCAGCTCGAAGTCCACGACGATCAGCGTGACGTCGTCGGCGGTGTAGGAATGCCGGACGACGGACTTCAGGGTCGGGCCCTGGGCGAGCATCTCGATGATGGCCTTGGTGCGCGCCTCGCCGGTCAGCGGGCCGCCGGACAGGTTGGAGATGGCGTCGTCCCGGTACAGACTGTCGAAGGCGGCGCCGTCGCCCGAGTTGAAGATCTTCAGGAAGACGTCGTTCTGGACCTCCGGGTCATCGGTGAGTTCAAGGCTGTACAGGTCGACGTCGGGAGTGGCAGCGGTCATGAGTGGCAGCTCCTCTGATGGTCTTGCTCTGCTGGTCTTGTCCTGCTGGTTTCGTGCATCCGCGCGCCGTCAGGGCGTGCGGAGTCTTCAGGCGGCCCGCGGAGCGCGGTCGAACTTCCCGTCGAAGAACGTCAGCGCCGCGTCGTCGCCGCCTCGGCGGCAGTCCAGTACGGTGCCGACGAAGATCGTGTGGTCGCCGGAGAGATGCGCGTCGGTCACGTCGCACTCCAGCCAGGCGAGCGCGCCGGCCAGGAGCGGAGCGCCCGTCCGCCGGCCCGGCGTCCACTGGATGTCGTCGAACTGAGCGGCGCCGAGTGTGCGTTTCTTGTCCGCGAAGTGCCGGGCCAGTGACTCCTGTCCGGCCGCCAGGACGTTCACACCGAAGTGCCCGCCCTTGGTCATCGCCTCGTACATGACGGCGCTGTGCGCGATGGAGACCAACACGGTCGGCGGGGCGAGCGACACCGAGCTGAAAGCGTTCGCGGTCATGGCGTGGATGTGGTCGCCGCCCACCGTGAGGACGGTGACGCCGGTGGCGAACTGGGACATCACCTCCCGCAGGGAAGAGGCCTCGACAGACGTGCGTAGTCCCGTCCGCGATACTGCGGGTTCGAGCTCTGCGGATGCAGGAGTCATTTCCCCTCTTTGGATTCGGGTCGACGGCCCTACGCGATAAAGGGCTGGACGAGCGACAAAGTATCCGCACGGCACTTTCCCGCGCTCAATCGCCAAGTAATCGCCGGACCTCAGGCCGGGCCGACATCCCGATGACCGCTCCGTGACCGCCCACTGGCACGCGTTCAGCGATGTTGGCCGTATGACCGATGAACCGAACAGCACAGTCGGCGAACCGCAGTTGGCGGAACCCCACCTGGGGGCCGTACTCGCCTCGGCGGGCCTTGACGCCGAATACGTCAGAGCCGAGGGAAACACTCTCTACCAACGGGGCGAGGACGGCCGCGAGATCCCCGTCGTGGACTACGCGGGCGGCTACGGCTCGCTCATGCTGGGCCACAACAACCCCGCGATCACCGCGTACGCGAAGGAACTTCTGGACTCCGGAACTCCGGTTCACGCACAGTTCTCGCTGCACCCGGAGGCCGCGGAACTGGCGCTCGCCCTGAACCGGATCATCAGCCGGGAGACCGGCGACGACGAGCCGTTCTACGCCGTCTTCGCCAACACCGGCGCCGAGGCCAACGAGGCCGCGGTCAAGCACGCCGAACTCGACCGGGGCATCCGCCTCGCCGCCCTCCTGGAGTCCGTCGACAGCGGTCTCGCCGCGGCGCGCGACGCCGTACGGGCCGGCTCGGCGACCGTACCGGCTGAGGTCTTCGCCCGCGTGGGCCTGGGCGTGCGCGCCGCCGCCGACATGGCGATGGACGAACTCGTCGACCACATCACCGCCCTCAACACGGTCCAGGCCGAGCGCCCACCGCTCTTCCTGACCCCGGAGGGCTCCTTCCACGGCAAGCTGGTCAGTACGGTCCAGCTCACCCACAACGAGGGCTACCGGGTCCCGTTCCAGGCCCTGGCGGCGCAGGCCCGGTTCGTTCCGCTCGACGATCCGGGCGCGCTCCGCAAGATCGTCGAGGAGGAGCGCGCCACGCTGCTCGGCCTGGTGGTGGAGAACGGCCGGGTCCGGCTGTCCGAGCACGAGGCGCCCGTCATCTGCGCGTTCGTCCTGGAGCCGATCCAGGGCGAGGGCGGTATCCGTGAACTGTCACCGGAGTTCGTCCGGGAGATACGGGAGGTCTGCGCGGAGGTCGGCGCACCGGTCATCGTGGACGAGATCCAGAGCGGCATGGGCCGCACCGGTGACTTCCTGGCCGGTACCCGCCTGGGGCTGCGGGGCGACTACTACACCCTGGCCAAGAGTCTGGGCGGCGGCCTCGCCAAGATCTCGGTGCTCCTCGTACGGGGCTCGCGCTACCAGGGCCAGTTCGAGCTGATCCACAGCTCGACGTTCGCCAAGGACGGCTTCTCCAGCCGTATCGCCCTCAAGGTCCTCGAACTCCTGGAGGCCGACGACGGCGCCGCCTACCGGAAGGCCGCCGACCTGGGCGACCGGCTGCTGGCCGTGCTGAACTCCGTACGCGACGACTTCCCCGAGGTCGTCAAGGACGTGCGGGGCCGCGGCCTGATGCTGGGCCTGGAGTTCCACGACCAGTCGGGCGCCCCGGTCCCGCCGATCGCCGAGGCCGCCGGGGCCGGCCTGTTCGGCTACCTCGTCGCCGGCCACCTGCTGCGCGGCCACCGGCTGCGCACCTTCCCGACCGCGAGCTCCCCCGACACCCTGCGCTTCGAGCCGTCCGTCCTGCTGTCGGACGACGACATCACCTTGCTGGAGACAGCACTGCGCGACACCTGCGACATCATCCGCGACGGCTACCGGCGCCCCTTGGCGCTGCCTGCCGGGTAGGGAGCGGGGCGGCAATCGGCCCGGCCATGCGGCAGGCCCCGGCGGACTTCCCGCCGGGGCCCGACGCATGCCGTGGTGCGACTCTCACTGCTGTGGGTACTGGAGGCCCTGGCCGAGGCCCCCGTCGACCGGCAGCCGCGCCCCGGTGGTGAAGGTGGCGTCAACGGCAAGGTAGAGGGCCGCACGCGCCACCTCCTCGACCCGACCGTGGCGCCTCATCGGGGTGATCTCGTCGCCGAGCGCCATGAACCCGGCCTTCTCCTCGTGGCTCAGACCCGGGACACCCATGCTCGGAGTGTCGATGAAGCCGGGGCCGACGGCGTTGACGCGGATGTTGCGCGGCAGCAACTCGGCGGCGAAGACCTGGGTGAAGGAGATCAGCGCGGCCTTCGAACCCGAGTAGACGCTCATGCCCGGCGTGCCGCCGTGGTCGGCGATCGACGTGGTGAAGACGATCGACCCGCCGTCCCTGATGAGCGGGACGAGACGCTGTACGACGAAGAAGGCACCCTTGGTGTTGACGCCGAACTGGCGGTCGTATGTCTCCTCGGTGACGAACTGGAGCGGCTCCAGGACGGCCGTGCCGGCGTTCACGAAGAGATGGTCGACGTGGCCGAGCTTCTCCTCGACCGTCTTGGCGAGCGCGTCGATCGCGTCGAGGCCGGCGGCATCGGACCGCACGATGTGCGCGTCCACACCGAGGGCGGCCCTGGCCTCCTCGATGTTCTTCTCGTTGCGGCCGGTGACAAGGACCTCGGCGCCACCCGCCATCAGGGCCTTGGCGATCGCCAGACCCATGCCGTGCGTACCACCGGTGATCACGGCTTTCCTGCCCGCGTAGCCAGTCATCCTCAACCGCGCCTTCCCTGTACGTGGTTTCGCCGACCGGGGGCTCCCGGACCGGCAGCTGTATTCACGCCGCTGGGCGGGACCCGGCACGAAGGCCCGGTCCCGCCCAGCGGATCACTCAGGTGGGTCTGTGACCCGGCGCTCAGCCCTGCTTGAAGGCCTCGACCAGGCTGGCCAGGCTGTGGGTGCCGAAGCCCTCGGCGACGCGACGCTCGATCAGCGTCTGGATGGAGGCCGAGAAGTCGCTGTTGATGCCCAACTGCCTGCTGGTCGCGACCAGGTGCTCGATCGCGGCCTTGTTCACGTTGAGGCTGGAGACCTCGGTCTCGAAACTGTTCGAGTCGATCTCCTGGGCGCTCTGCGGAATCGCCGGCGTGATGACGTGCTCGATCCAGCTGGCCGCGAACGGAGTGAACGCCTCCGCCGAGACACCGGCCGACTGCACGAGCGCCACGGCGTGGAAGTAGCCCGCCAGGCTCGACCACAGCAGCGTCAGCAGACCGAGGTCGTAGATCATCGGGACACCGGTGTCCTCGCCCAGGTACACGCCCATGCCGGCGAGCGGCTTCAGCAGTTCCTCGTGCTCGGCGAACAGCTCCTGCGAGCCGCCGTAGAAGATCAGGGCCTGGGGCAGGCCGATCATCTGCGGGACGGCCATGATGGCACCGTCCAGGTAACGCACGCCGTTCTGCTCCGCCCAGACCGCGGCGGCGCGGGCGTCCTCGGGGGTACCCGAGGTGAGGTTGACGACGACCTTGCCCTTGAGCTCGGCGGCGGCATCGGCGAACAGCTCGTTCAGCACCTCGTAGGTGGAGACACAGGCCACGATGACCGGGCTGGCCGCGATCGCCTCCTTGATGCCGGGGGCGGAGACGGCGCCCTGCGCGACAAGCGCGTCCGCCTTGCCGGCGGAACGGTTCCAGACGGTGGTCCGGTTGCCGTTCTTCACGAAGGCGGTCGCCAGGGCGGCGCCCATCATCCCCAGGCCGAGGACGGTTACCGGACCCTGGTGCGTGTTCGACATTGACTTGCTCCTTGGTGTTCTTCGTTGGGTGTGCGGATGCGTTGGCAGGTGAGCGGAGGACCGGGCCGCTGAGGCGGCCGTCCTACAGGAAGAGGCTGTCGGGGTCGAGGCCGAGCAGAGTGCGGCCGTACACCTCCAGCCCCATGTTCGGAGCCATCAGGCCGTGCCGGGAAAGCCCCTGCAGGTCCCGGTAGAAGCGCTGGAAATGCGCCTTGCGGGAGAGGGCGCCGGCCCCGCTGACGGAGTGGAGGGCCTCGATGGCCTCCTGGGTGAGCAGGATCGCGACACCGGCCTTGCCGCGTACCTCCGCCTTCTCGTCCCAGGTCGGCTGCTCGCCGGCGTCGGCGCGCTCCTGGAGGACGCTCAGATAGGTGTCGGCGAGTGCTTCGGCGGCCTCGATCTTGCCGTGGGCCAGGGCGATCTGTATCTGCGTCAGCGGGTGCTGCGCCTGGTCGGTCACGTTGCTGTACGCGAGCGGCTTGCCCTTGACCATGGAGACGAGTTCCTCGTACGCGGCCCGGGCCATACCGATGTAGGCGGCCACGGACTCGGCGACGACGTAACTGATCAGGCTGTAGTCGCGGCCCTTGGAGCCGGTGACGGCGCCGCCGCCGCTGGTTCCGAGGACGGCCGCCTCAAGGGTGACGACCCGGTGGCCGGGGACGAAGAGGTCCGTGGCGCTGGAAGTCGAGCTGCCGGTGGCGATGGCGGCCGAGACGTGCCAGTCGTCGGCGATGGCCAGTTGCGCCACCGGAACCATGGCGTAGACCTCTTCGAGGGTGCCGTCGGCATGCTCCAGCTCGGCGGCCAGCAGGTCCCAGTGGGCGCCGCGGACACCGGAGTTGAAGCGCCAGGCGCCGTTGAGAAGGTAACCGCCCTCGGTGGCCACCATCTTCGCGGTCGGCGTGAAGCCGCCGGAGATGCGCACCGAGCCGGTCCTGAAGATCTCCTCCTGTGCCTGGAGCGGGTACAGCGTGGCCATCCAGGCGCTGGAGACCCAGGCCACGCACACCCAGCCGGTGGAGCCGCAGCCGCGCGAGATCTCGGTCAGGATCTCGACCTGCTCCCGCAGCGAGAGGTCCAGGCCGCCGAAGCGCTTCGGCACGGCGATACGGAAGACGCCGGCCTGCTCCAGAAGGTCGATGTTCTCTTCGACGATCCAGCGCCGGTCCTCCGACTCCGGACCGTTCGCACGCAGCGTCGGAACAATTTCCCGGACAGCTTTCAGGACATTCTCGGCTTCAGTCGACCTGACGGTCATCCCAGCTCCTCGGGGAATACGGCACGGATGAAAGGCAGGGGCGCAGGCCGGTCCATTGTCATGCGGAAACGCATGCAACCATGAACGCGCGAACTTCGTCCAATTCGCCGCCCATTGCCATTCGGGATGAAAGCAAACTAGCCGGTCCGGGCCACCCTCCGGCCACCGGCGAGTAACCGCCGTACCTGCCCTGAACAGCAACGACAGGTAATCCGCAGAGCCTCTTCGACAGGATAGCGGGGGTCCGACGCCGTGTGCACACTGACCGCACACCGGTAGGTAACTGTCCGCTCTCAGATGATTCATAAACCTGAAAAGACCGGCGATTATCGGCCGATGGGAAGCGTCGGCTTAGTTTCGGCCATACCGCATCCGGAGCCGTTGACCTTTCAGGTGGTCATGGCGGCGTTCGATTCCTGGATGGCGGCCAGCGACGTTTTGCAAGGGGAGCGGAATGAAGCCCGGTAAAAGGACTTTCTTCTCAGGGGCGCACACCTCGCGCCGCACGGTACTCAGGGCCGGTGCCGCCGCGGGCGTGATCGGCGCCGCAGGCATCGCCTCCGCAGGCACGGCCCTCGCGGCGGGGGAGGCGGCGGCCGGCCCGCGGAGCTACGACGCGATCGTCATCGGCGGTGGCTTCGCAGGGGTGTCGGCCGCGCGTGAGCTGCGGGCCCGGGGCAAGAGCACGCTGATCATCGAGGCCCGCGACCGCGTCGGTGGCCGGGCCTGGACCACCACCTTCTCGGGGCAGCAGGTCGAGTTCGGCGCCACCTGGATCCACCCGAGCCAGACCCTGGTGTGGAACGAGGTCCAGCGCCTGGGGATCGGAACGGTGACCGACGCGGACCCCGACTTCGCGGTGTTCGCCACGGAGTCCGGCGGCTACGCCAAGCAGGATCTGACCTTCCTGGACAACCAGGACGCACTCCTGCGGAAATTCGTCGAGGGCGCGGAACAGTACCTGCCGCGCGCCTACGACCCCTTCTACCGAGAGGACCTGCTGCTCGATCGCGACAAGCTGACCCTCGGTGACCGGGCACGCCAGCTCCGCCTGTCGACCCTGGAACAGAACTGGGTGAGCGCCACGACCGGCGCGTACGGTGGCGGCTTCGAGCGGGGCTCCCTCACCCAGCTCGCCCACTGGTGGGCACTGTGCGGCTACAACACCGAGACGTTCCACGGCATCAACAGCATCCGACCCGCCGGCGGCATGAGCGGGCTCATAGCCAGGATGCTCGCGGAGTCGGGCGCCTCGATCGTGTACAACGCGCCCGTCACCGAGGTTTCCGACGACGGCACCCGGGTGCGGGTGACAGCCGGTGGCCTCGTGTACGACGCGGCTGCCGTGGTCGTGGCCGTCCCGGTCAACGTCTGGAACTCCATCAGGTTCTCCTCCGGTCTGCCGGCCGAGTTCACCCGGCTCAGTTCCCAGACCGTCGGCGTGCCGACGGCGAAGAAGATCCTGATCCAGGTCAAGGGCGACATCGGCCGCCCGCTCGTGAACGGCGCGAGCGGTGCGCTGCTGGACCTGGTCCTCACCAACACCACCAAGTCCAGCCTCGGTTCGGTGCTCATCGGCTTCAGCGTCCACCCGACGCTGGACGCCAACAACCTGTCCCAGGTCCAGGGTGCCGTCAGCCAGGTGCTCCCGGGCACCCAGGTGCTGTCCGTCAAGGGCCAGGACTGGGGCAAGGACGCCTATGCCAAGGGCGGCTGGACGTTCAGGCGCCCCGGGCAACTCCTCGGTGAACTGCGCGCCGTCCGGCAGCCGCACGGCCGCCTCGTCTTCGCGGGAAGTGACATCGCGACCGGCTGGGGTGGTTACGTGGACGGCGCCATCGAGACCGGCATCCGCGCCGCCGGCCTCGTCGCCGGTCTGCGTGCCGGGGCCTCCCTCTCGGGCTGAAGCAGGTCCGCAGTACCGGCTGACCCGTTTTCCGCGCGGTGTGAAGTGGCGTGAAACAACCGGGTGGTCGGCCGTGATCGCTGGAACCGGTCGCGGTCGCCCACCCGGTGATCAGGGTCCCCCGTGCCGTCGTCCACCTGCGAAGTCACCACACCTCGGCGGCGTTTCGGCGAACTCCAGGATCGCGAGCAACCATAGTATTGCTTTTTACGATCTGTATGATCGCTGTGTACGTTTGGCATGGATGACGGGAGCTGCTCCCGCCGCCCACTGACCACTCGCTGGGGGAGCCATGTGGTTCAAGATGTTAGGTCCACTTGAGGTCGTCACAGACGGACGGCAGATCTCTCTCGGGGGGAGCAAACAGCGTGCGACGCTCGGATATCTGCTCCTTCACCCCAACCAGACAGTCCCCATCAGCAGACTGCTGAAGGCCCTGTGGAGCGTCGAAGAGGCGCCGATGACCGCCCGCAAGATCCTGCAGAACGCCGTGTGGGGCCTGCGGCGCACGCTCGTCACCGGGGGGACCGCCCAGGCGCAGGTGACACTGCGCACCCAGGCCCCCGGTTACTCCCTGGACGTCACCCCCGACCACATCGACCTGCACCTCTTCCACCGGTGGGTGGAGGAGGGGCGCTCCCGGCTGGCGGCGGGGGAACCCGACCGGGCGGCCCTGCTCCTGAGCGACGCCCTTGAGCTGTGGCGCGGCCCCGCCCTCGCGGACCTCACCGAAGTCGGCCTGTTCTGGCCCGAGCTGACCACTCTCCAGAACACCCGGCTGGACGCCCTCGAAGACCTTTTCGAAGCCCAACTCGCCTGTGGGCGCCACTACGCGGTGCTCGGCGACCTGGAGTCGATGGTGGAGAACGAGCCGTTGCGCGAGCGCGCCTGCGGCCAGCTCATGCGCGCTCTGTACCGCTGTGGGCGCCAGGCGGACGCGCTCGGCGTGTTCAGCCGACTGCGCGCCCTCCTGGTCGAGGACCTCGGCCTCGAGCCCAGCCGTGAACTCCAGCAGCTCCAGCAGGCGATCCTCACGCACGACCTCGACCTCCAGCTCGCCCCGGCCCCGGACGGCCCGACCGCCCGCCCGGTCACCGCGGCGACGATCCTGGCGGCTGCGAGGAACGAGGCTCCGCCCCGCCCGTACGCCCCCGGGAACCTCCTCGACAGCCGATTACCGGCGGTGGCCCGGCTTCCGGACCTCCGCCCGGACCCCGCTCCGGCCGACCCGGCACCCGCGTCCGCGCCGGCCGTGCTCTCCGCACCCCTTCCGCCCCCCACCCCCCTCTTCCCGGTCACCCGTCCCGTCCCGGACGAGGCCACTCCGCAGGCTCCGGCCCACGAATCCCCGGCGAGACGCACCGCCGACGTATCCGCCCAAGCGTCTGCGGACGTGTCCGCGGCCGCTTCCGCCGCGCGCAGCCAGGTCAGCCTTCTGCTCGTACGCACCGAACCCGACCCGGCCCAGACCCACAGCGACGAACTCGACGCCGCGATGGGCTTTCTCGACTCCTTCGTCCAGCACGAGATCGAGCGCTTCGGCGGTGTGGTCGTCTCCTCGATGGGCGACATCACCCTCGGTCTCTTCCCCGCCGACCCGGAGGGCGAGGAGCACCCCCTCCACGCGGCCCGCGCCGCCGACGCCCTGCGCACCGCCATGACCGAGGCACCGTCCGCCACCTCCCCGACCAGTGGCGCGGCGCTGTCCGCCGTCGTCATGACGGGCGAGGTACTGGTGAGCCGGCGGCCCGGCGGCGCGCCCCCCAGGGTCAACGGCGCGCTGGTACAGGAGTGCGGCTCCCTGCTCGCCCTGGCCGGCGCCGGTGACATCGTTATCTGCGAACACACCCACGAGGCGACCCAGGAGCACTTCTCCTACGAGGAGCTCCCCGGCGAGCCCACCCGCTGGCGGCTGCTGGCGCCGGTCGAGCAGCCGTCCGTCGCCCAGGACGCGGCGGAGACCGGGCAGGACGACTCCTCCCATCGTCGCGAACTCGAGCTGCTCCAGAGCGTGATGACCCACAGCAGTCGCTGGTCGCAACCGCACCTCATCACCGTCCTCGGCAATCTCGACGCGCCCCGCCGTGAGGTGCTGCACCAGCTGGCGGGCATCGCCGACGAGGAACTCGCGGCCGCCCAGGTGCTGACCTGGAACAGCAAGGACGCCGTCGAGTCCGGCCCCTTCGGCCTGCACCGGATGATCCTCTCCACGTACTCCGGAGTGTCGGCGTCGGACCCGCCCTGGACGGTCCGCAGCAAGATCAGGGGCATCATCCAGCGCCTGACCACCGACAAGAGCCGAGTCAACTGGCTCTCCGCCCGCTGCGCTTCGCTCTTCGAGGCCATGAACCGTCCGCCGGCGTGGCTGGGCGCCGACGAGTGGACGGAGGTCTGGCAGCACTTCCTGGAGGCCGCCGCCCAGGACGGCCCGATCGTCCTGATCGTCGACGACCTGCACCTTGCGGACACGGCTGCCGTGGAACTCGTCGGCCTCATGGCCCAGCTCCCCGGCCGCATACCGCTCACCGTGATCGTCGGCGCGACCCCGGAACTCCTGTGCAACCTCGACTGGTCACCGGGCAAGCGCTTCGCCACGGTGGTGATGCTCGACCAGCCGTCCGACGTCACATCCGACTCGGCCCCCAGCCGCCCGGAGCCACTCTCCCTCGTCCTCGACAGCGCCTGACCCGGTCACCCCGCACACGACACGACATCGCGCGGGCGGGCCAACCGGCGGCCTAGCGCAGGACGGCGGCGGTCCTGACGCCGATGCCAGGCATCGACGTCAGGACCGGGGACCCGTACCGGCGTCCTGTCAGCGCACGGTCATCCGCACCGGCACCGACGGGTACGTGTACGGCGTGTCCGTGCCGGCCGCGAGCGCGGCCGTGTAGGTCCCGGCCACGTCCACCGCCATCACGCCCGCGTCCAGCCGGACGGTGACGGTCAGGCTCCGGCCGGGTGCGAGCGTATGCGTGACGGGTGTGGCGGAGAGCCAGCGGACGTCGGTCGACGGTACGCAGCTGTCGAGGCCCGGCAGTTGCTCGACGTTCGGGACGGCTGTCAGAGCGCAACTGGCCAGCGGCGTACAAGCGTTGATTCTCGAACGCGTCGACGCGAGCTGGGCTCCGGTCGTCACCGAGGTGTGGGAAGACTTCCTGGCGGCACTGTCCGCTGCTCTACTGCCCGACTTCCGCGCGACGCGCCCAGCGGGTGCGTGGTCGGTGCCAGGAGAGGCATTCGAGAAGGGAGGCGAGGGCCGGGCGGCGCTGGTTCGCACGTGGTCCGGTCTCCTCGCCGGCCTTCTCACCTTCGAGAACCCTCTTGCACGGTCTGTCGCCGAGTTCGCCCTCATGACTGTGGAGCGGGACGGCGAAGCCGTGGATCTCGAGTTGCCGGTACTCGTCGCCTGTGTTCTGTTCGGGGTCGACGGTTTCGAGGCGTGGACCGGTCTCAGGGAACTGATCGACGCATCGGACCGCTTTAGCCGGGAGCTCGCTCTGAAATGCGCCGGGCGCTCCGAGCGTGGGCATGTCGAGGTGCACGCCGATGAAGAGGGGCTGAGCGCGCTCTATCGGTGGCTCAACACACTGTTTCCTCAGAGCCGGAACAGCCGACCGCTCGGCGTATACAGCGTGACTCCCGAGATGGAGGCGCTGGACTGGCGTGAGGCGTTGCCCGGGACGCTGAGCCGCCGCGGCACTCCGGAAGCGGTCCAGCAGCTGAAGGTGCTGGCAGCCGAGTTTCCCGCACGCCTGAACCTGCGAGCTGCGCTGGTGTCGGCACGGACCAACTGCCTTGCGGCAACGTGGACTCCAGCCGACCTCGACGAGGTCGTCGCCATCCTGGCCGGGATAGCCGCCTCTTTCGAATACTCGCTCGTCGAAGCCGAACTAGTGGAGGTGTTGGCAGCCTTCCAGGACATGGGAAGGCACGAATTCCGCGAGGGGATCGTGCGGGATGTGCAGCAGCTCATGAATTCGGACCGAATCCTGCCCATCGCGGACCACGCCATGGCGTACGACCATCTGCGGGCGATCGCCGGGTACGCCTACGGCGTGGGCGGCCCGGAGGCGCGGCTTGCCCTGCTCACGGCACTGGAACAAGCCCGCCCCGACGAGAAAGCTCTGGAACGGCTCAGGGGTCTGCTTGCAGTGCGCAAGAGCCGGTCGTCTTGAGACACCAAGCGGGTGGATCGAGTGGTGGAAACGGGGGATGAGGAATGGATTTTCTACGCGATATTGGCACATCGCTGCTTGCCAGTGCTCTTTTCTTGGCACTGGTATGGGCATTTTCGAAGACTGCCCGTCGCATTCTGCGTGGCCTTGCCGCCCATCTACTGCACCTGGATGTGGAAGAAATCTTCGCCAACAGTCGAGAAGCTGCGCACGACATCAAGAGGGAACTTGGTCGCGCGAGGAAGGTGTCCATCCTCACCGGCCGTGGTGCTGAACTGCAGCGCGACATGTTCGAGGAACTACTCCTTCGCTGTCGGGACCGCCGCTGCGGTTGCCGCATACTGCTGCCGAAACTTGATGTCCCCGCAGGCGAGCCGGACTGGATCACCGACCGGGAGGAGGAGATCCAAGTCTTCGACTCCGCATTTGGCACTGGTCTGCTGCGCCGCCAGATCGTGGCGACCTACGACTACCTCGCACCACTCTCGGTCTCGGGACACCTCGAAGTGCGTGGTTACGGCGTTCCACACATTGGCCGGATTATTGCAACCGAACGGGTCGTCTATCTGACTCCATACTCGGCGGACCGGCATGGCAGGGAGTCCCCCGTGATCAAATACCGCCGTGGGGAGACATATGATGTCTTGACGCGTCTGATTGACAAGTTGTGGGTGGGGGCCGGGCCAGTGTGATCGCAGGGACGGAGCATGGGGCATCTCCTACGGCTTATGAGGGAGTTGGATCACGTCCACGTACTGGCTGAGCTGTTCCAACTACGTGTGTCGGCAGCGCCTATGAGCAGTGGGTCTGCGAATGCGATCACTAGGCCGACCACGTCAGTGAAGAGATTCGGATAGCCGGTCGAGGAAGGCCACTGTCGGCGGCGCCAGGCGGCGTAGGAGGATTGGCGGCGCTCGGCGAGGTCGGTGATCGCGGCGCTGAGGGGCTTCAGCTCGATGCCGCGGTGTGTGGCGGTGGCGGTCAGCGCTGCGGCCAGTTCTCCGCCGTTGAGATTGTTGAGCTTCAGCAGGCGGTAGAGGTCCGCGTAATCCCGGTCGCGGGTGTTGAGGTCGCCGAGTGAGACGGCGGTGGAGAGTTTCTCGGCGATGACGGTGGCCAGTGGGTAGCCCAGGATCTGGAAGCTCTCCGGGGTGAGCTGTTGTGGGTAGTCGATGACCCGGGGGCCGGGGGTGACGGGGTCGCCGAAGCTGACATCCAGTTGGAGCTTGAGCCGGGCCCGGGCGATGGAGGCAGCCATGGACAGGCGTACGCCGTGGTACTCGTCCTCCTCGCGGATGGGGACGGTCCTGAGTGTCGCGGGATCGAATGCGACTCCGTCGTCGATCTCGGTGGCGGCGATGGCCGCGATTCTGTGGATGATCTCGGTCTCGGTGCCGGGGAACGAGCGGCCGAGGATGTCGATGTCACGGGTCATCCGGCGGGCGCCGAACTGGGCCAGCAGCAGGCCGCCCTTGAGGACGAAGTGCTCGCGGCCGAGAGGTGATGCGGCCAAGCGGTAGAGGAACCGTTCGAGGACGTACTCGACCATGACCTCGTCCGTGGACCGGCTGGTGCGGCGGGCCAGGTTGCGCAGGTCGTTGTAGACGCGGCCGGCGGTAGTGTCGCGTGTGGGGTTGGCCATCAGGCGAGCACCGCCTCAACGGCCGGGCGGATGATGGAAAGGGCGCCCAACTCACGTGCAACATGCTGGAGTTCGCTGACCCCGCTGCGCCCCTCTCGACGCAGGTAGCGGCCGAGCGCGGAGAGAGCGAGGGTCTCGCCGATGCGGCTTCGGTGGCGCATCGCGTCGACGACGCTGCGGGCGGCGTTGTACATGGGGATGGTCTCTCCGGGGGCTGCTTCGAACCGCTCGACGCCGAGAGTGAAGGTCGTCGGGGCGTACTGAGCCACTATGGTCGGCGGGTAGGAGATCGTGGGGCGGCGTGTACCGCGCGGCACGGCGATGTGTACCGCTGCCGGGATGTCGTCGATCAGCTCGTGCAGGGCCAGGGCGGACTCGTCACACACGACAGCGCGAGGAGCCCGTGTGCACACAGCCAGCAGATCTGCGTGCGCGGTCTCCGGTGCGTCTGCCCGTCGGTAGACCCCCCGGGACAGTTCGTCTATCTCTCCCTTGGCGACCAAGGACGCCAGATCGCGGGGGGAGAGCAGGACCTGACGCGCCTGCGCCGTCGTGAACGTGGGGGAGAGGCCGGTCAGCCGCTGCTCCAGGCGCGAGTTCTCCGCAGCACTCATGTATCGAATGGTACCCCTCTGGGGACTTGAGGGGATCGATTTGGTACATCCTGACGGCCGTCGGCGCTCAGGGCGGACCGGAACGGTGATCGAACATGTCACGAACCCCCAGGCCAGGCCCCCATCCCGTGAGATTTCCCAGGGACTTTTCGGGGACTTTCCGCCGCGTAAGCAGGGAAGGCCCTGACAGCGCTGAAAGATAAGAACGCGCTGGTCAGGGCCTACTTTCTCAGCACTCGATGATGTTCACCGCAAGCCCGCCCCGGGCCGTCTCCTTGTACTTGACGCTCATGTCGGCCCCCGTCTCCTTCATCGTCTTGATGACCTTGTCCAGGGACACCTTGTGCGAGCCGTCCCCCCGCATCGCCATCCGGGCTGCCGTGACCGCCTTCACCGCGGCCATGCCGTTGCGTTCGATGCACGGGATCTGGACCAGGCCGCCGACCGGATCGCAGGTCAGGCCGAGGTTGTGCTCCATGCCGATCTCGGCCGCGTTCTCGACCTGTTCGGGGCTGCCGCCCAGCACCTCCGCCAGGGCGCCCGCCGCCATCGAGCAGGCCGAGCCGACCTCGCCCTGGCAGCCGACCTCCGCGCCGGAGATGGACGCGTTCTCCTTGAACAGCATGCCGATCGCGCCGGCGGCGAGCATGAAACGGACCACGCCCTCCTCGTCGGCGCCCGGCACGAAGTTGAGGTAGTAGTGCAGGACCGCCGGGATGATGCCCGCGGCCCCGTTCGTCGGGGCCGTCACGACCCGGCCGCCCGCCGCGTTCTCCTCGTTCACCGCCATCGCGTACAGCGTGATCCACTCCATCGCGCGCGCCAACGGCTCGCCCTCCGCCCGGAGTTGACGCGCCGACATGGCCGCGCGGCGGCGGACGCGGAGGCCGCCGGGGAGGATGCCCTCGCGGGACATACCGCGTGCCACGCACGCCTGCATCACCCGCCAGATGTCCAGCAGCCCGGAGCGGATCTCGTCCTCGGTGCGCCAGGCCCGCTCGTTCTCCAGCATCAGCGCGGAGATCGACAGACCCGTCTCCTTCGTCAGGCGCAGCAACTCGTCGCCCGTGCGGAAGGGGTACTTGAGGGCCGTGTCGTCGAGCTTGATCCGGTCCGCGCCCACCGCGTCCTCGTCGACGACGAATCCGCCGCCCACCGAGTAGTACGTCTTCGAGAGGAGTTCGGCGCCCGAGGCGTCGTACGCCCACAGGGTCATGCCGTTCGCGTGGTAGGGGAGTGTCTTGCGGCGGTGCAGGATCAGGTCGTCGTCGAAGGAGAAGGCGATCTCGTGGTCGGCCAGCAGGTTGAGCAGGCCCGACTCCTTGATCCGCTCCACCCGTTCGTCGGCGCCCTCGACGTCCACCGTGCGTGGGGAGGCGCCCTCCAGGCCGAGCAGCACCGCCTTGGGAGTGCCGTGGCCGTGGCCGGTCGCGCCCAGGGAGCCGTACAGCTCCGCGCGGACCGACGCCACCGACCCGAGGATCTCCTCGTTGCGCAGCCGGCGGGCGAAGAGACGGGCCGCCCGCATCGGGCCGACCGTGTGGGAGCTGGACGGGCCGATGCCGATCGAGAACAGGTCGAAGACCGAGATGGCCACGGGAACTCCTCCAGAGAGGGCGGGGGCACACGTCGCCGGGTGCCCCCGCCGGGGAACTACTTGGTCAGGCCGGGGTACAGCGGGTGCTTGTCGGCCAGCGTCTTCACGCGTGCCTTCAGAGCGTCGACGTCGAATGACGGCTTGAGGGTCTCGGCGATGACATCCGCGACCTCCTCGAAGTCCTCGGCCGTGAAGCCTCGGGTGGCCAGCGCCGGGGTGCCGATCCGCAGGCCCGACGTCACCATCGGGGGACGCGGGTCGTTGGGGATCGCGTTCCGGTTGACGGTGATGCCGACCTCGTGGAGCCGGTCCTCCGCCTGCTTGCCGTCCAGCTCGGAGTCGCGCAGGTCGACGAGGACCAGGTGGACGTCCGTACCGCCGGACAGGACGGACACGCCGTGCTCACCGACGTCCGCCCGGACCAGGCGCTCGGCGAGGATGCGCGCACCGTCCACCGTACGCTGCTGGCGCTCCTTGAAGTCGTCCGAGGCGGCGACCTTGAAGGAGACGGCCTTCGCCGCGATCACATGCTCCAGGGGGCCGCCCTGGAAGCCCGGGAAGACGGACGAGTTCAGCTTCTTCGCGAACTCCTGCTTCGCCAGGATGATGCCGCCGCGCGGGCCGCCCAGTGTCTTGTGGGTCGTCGAGGTGACGACGTCCGCGTACGGCACCGGGTTCGGGTGCAGGCCCGCCGCGACCAGACCGGCGAAGTGCGCCATGTCGACCCACAGGTACGCGCCGACCTCGTCCGCGATCCGCCGGAACTCGGCGAAGTCCAGCTGCCTCGGGTACGCCGACCAGCCCGCGATGATCACCTTCGGGCGGTGTTCCTTGGCGAGCTGCTCAAGCTCGGCCATGTCGACCAGCCCGGCCTCGTCGACGTGGTAGGCGACCACGTCGAACTGCTTGCCGGAGAAGTTCAGCCGCATCCCGTGGGTGAGGTGGCCGCCGTGCGCCAGGTCGAGGCCGAGGATGGTGTCGCCGGGCTGGGCCAGCGCGAACAGCGCGGCCTGGTTGGCGGAGGCGCCCGAGTGCGGCTGCACGTTGGCGTACTCGGCGCCGAACAGCTCCTTGACCCGGTCGATCGCGATCTGCTCGGCGACGTCGACGTGCTCGCAGCCGCCGTAGTAGCGGCGGCCGGGGTAGCCCTCGGCGTACTTGTTGGTGAGGACCGAGCCCTGGGCCTCCATGACGGCGACCGGAGCGAAGTTCTCCGAGGCGATCATCTCCAGGGTGGACTGCTGGCGGTTCAGCTCGGCGTCGACGGCGGCGGCGATGTCGGGGTCGAGCTCGTGCAGGGGAGTGTTCAGAAGCGACATGGGGTCAGTACGTCCTTACGTCCTGGTGCCTGGGGACTCAGCTGCCGGAGATCGCGGTGTACTCGTCCGCGGAGAGCAGGTCGGCCGGCTCGTCGGAGACCCGCACCTTGAAGAGCCAACCGCCCTCGAACGGGGCGGAGTTCACCAGCGACGGGTCGTTGGAGACGTCCTCGTTGACCTCGGTGACCTCACCGGTGACCGGCGAGTACAGGTCGCTGACCGACTTGGTCGACTCCAGCTCACCGCAGGTCTCACCGGCGGTCACCGTGGCACCGACCTCGGGAAGCTGTACGTACACGACATCGCCGAGCGCGTTGGCCGCGTGCTCGGTGATACCGACCGTCGAGACGCCGTTCTCGGCGCCCGACAGCCACTCGTGCTCCTTGCTGTAGCGCAGCTGCTGGGGGTTGCTCATGGCCTGAATTCTCCTGTACGCGGGGGACTGGTCCTGCATGGGGTTCTACAGGGAAGGACTGCCTGCCCGTCAGCAGGCAGGACACGGGTTGTTGCCGACGCCGGAGCGCAGCCAGGGGGCGGGGTTACTTCCGGCGCTTGTAGAAGGGGAGCGCCACGACCTCGTACGGCTCGTGGGTGCCCCGGATGTCCACGCCCACGCCCGCGGTACCGGGCGCCGAGTGCGTGGCGTCGACGTACGCCATCGCGATCGGCTTCCCGAGTGTGGGGGAGGGGGCGCCCGAGGTGACCTCGCCGATCACCCGGCCGTCGGCGACGACCGCGTACCCGGCGCGCGGGACGCGACGGCCCTCGGCGACCAGGCCGACCAGGACCCGCGGCGGCTCGTACGAAGCGCGCTCGGCGGCCTCGCGCAGGGCCGCGCGGCCCACGAAGTCGCCCCCCTTCTCGAACTTGACCACCCGGCCGAGCCCGGCGTCGAAGGGGGTGAGGGAGGTGCTCAGCTCGTGCCCGTACAGCGGCATGCCCGCCTCCAGGCGCAGCGTGTCCCGGCAGGACAGACCACAGGGGACGAGCCCGACGGGCGTGCCCGCGTCGGTCAGCGCCTGCCACACCTTCTCCGCGTCACCCGGCGCGACGAACAGCTCGAAGCCGTCCTCGCCGGTGTAGCCGGTGCGCGCGATCAGGGCGGGGACGCCGGCGACCGTGCCGGGCAGGCCCGCGTAGTACTTCAGGCCGTCGAGATCGGCGTCCGTGAGGGCGGCGAGGATGCCGGGGGCCTCCGGGCCCTGTACGGCGATCAGCGCGTAGGCGTCCCGGTCGTCGCGGACCAGCGCGTCGATGCTGTCGGACCGCTCGACAAGGGCGTCCAGCACGATCTGTGCGTTGCCGGCGTTGGCCACGACCAGGTATTCGGTTTCCGCGAGCCGGTAGACGATCAGGTCGTCCAGGATGCCGCCGTCGGCCCGGCAGATCATGGTGTAGCGGGCGCGCCCGACGGCGATGGACCCCATGTTGCCGACCAGGGCGTGGTCGAGAAGGGCCGCGGCTTCCGGCCCGGTCACGGTGATCTCGCCCATGTGGGAGAGGTCGAAGAGGCCGGCCTTCGTGCGCACGGCCAGGTGCTCGTCGCGTTCGGAGCCGTACCGCAGGGGCATGTCCCAGCCCGCGAAGTCGGTCATCGTCGCGCCGAGCGAACGATGCAGGGCATCGAGCGCGGTAAGACGCAGAGAAGTGCTGCTCATCGGTAGTGCTCCCAGGGCATGACGGCGAGGTCGTTCCTCCCCATCTGTCATCGGAACCTGAGAGGTTCGTCATGACCGCCGGTGAAACGGCAGGTCACTGACTTGCACCTTGGGTGGAGCCACCGGTCATGACGACCCGCGGCCCGCTTTTCAGATGTGCCTCGCCCGCGCGGTAACGGGGCCTGAGAGATTCAAGGGAGGGACTTGCTCCTTCGGCGCCCGGGTACCCAAGGGGTCCCGGAACTCTCCCGCGCGGATTCAAGCGGCCGGTATGCAGTTGGCGGGCACATCATCGCACGCATTCCCCCGGCACGGCAGGGGGACCCTTCACAGAGGGGACACGGCCTCGCCACAGGCTCACATACCGCCCTGTAGCAGGCCTGTTGCAGTAATCGGACCCCACCGAGAGACACCGCGTATTACCTTCTCTTTACACTCGACGGGGACGGTACTTCCCGACCCCATGGGAGGACGAACACGGTGAACAGGACCACGGCGTATGCGGCGACCCCGGCCCTCGCACTGACCGACGCGCTGCCCAAGCAGCAGGCCGGCCCCACCCGGGAGTCGCGCGCGGCGCGCCCGGAACCCGTGATCCGCGATCTGCGGGAGCGCTCGGGCCACAGCCCGCACGGCCTCACCTTCGGCGCCCGCGACCTGGTCGTGGTCACCGGCCTGCCGGGCAGCGGCAAGTCCACACTGATGCGCCGGGCGGTGCGCGCCACCGGCATCGACTCGCAGAACACCCGCGACCACTGGGACGCCCGTACGCCCTCCTTCCTCCCCTACGCCGTCTACCGGCCCCTCGTCCGCCTCGCCCACTACGCCGGACTGCGCCGCGCCCTGCGCTCCGGCGCCGGAGTCGTCGTGCACGACTGCGGTACGCAGGCCTGGGTGCGCGGCTGGCTGGCCCGCGAGGCCCGCCGCCGGGGCGGCACCCTGCATCTCCTCCTCCTCGACGTCACCCCGGGCGAGGCGCTGGAGGGCCAGCGCGAACGCGGCCGGGGCGTCTCGCGGTACGCGTTCCTGCGGCACCGTCAGGCCGCCTCGCGGCTGCTGCGCTCGGTGGAGAAGGGGAACCTGCCGGACGGCTGCGGCTCGGCGGTGCTGATCGACCGGGACGCGGCGGACATCCTGCGCAGGATCGACTTCGCGGACTGACCGCCCTATCCGGCGGGGCCGGTTAGGGTTTTGCTCATTAAGGGACTCCCCTTGAGGACTCAGGACAGCGGTTCACAGCAGGCGGTAGGCAGATGGACATCCCGGCGGACTTCCCCCCGGACTTTCCCGGGGGCTTCCCCCAGGCTCATCCCCATTCGCACGGCGGATGGCCCGGCAACGAGCTGGAGGAGGTGCTCTCGGCCTCCCTCGGCGTCCCCGGCGCGGGCGCCCGCATCGTCGAGGTCCTCGGCCGCAGCTTCGTCTGGGTCCCCCTCCCTTCCGGCGGTGGCCCCTACACCGGTCCCCTCGACCTGCCCACGATGGACATCGCGGGCCAGGCGTACGTGCCGGTCTTCAGCTCGGAGGAACAGTTCCGGCAGGTCGTCGGCGGCCATGTGTCGTACACCGTGGCCCCCGCCGTCGAGTTCGCCCGCGGTCTGCAGCCCCAGGTCGGCATCGCCGTGAACCCGGACGGCGTGGTCGGCGTCCCCCTGCCCCCGCAGGCCGTGGCCGAGCTCTGCCGAGCCGGCCGCACCCTCCTCGACGGTGCCGGCGGCGGCCGGGTCCGTCTCTACGAGCCCCACTGGCAGGAGGACCCGGTCGACTTCCTCGCCGCCGCGGCGGCGGAGTTCGCCGGCACCGGCGTGGTCCGGACGGCCCGCCGCTGCCTGGCGACGATAGAAACGGCCGCCCCTGTCATGTTCATCGGCGTCGAACTCTCCCCCTGGGACCCGGTCGCCCGCACCATCCCGATGGACGCGGTAGGCAGGGCCCTGGGCCGAGCCCCCTCGTCCTGGCCGGTGAACCTGGTCTTCCTGGACGCGGCCCAGGACCCGGTGACGGACTGGCTGAGGGCAAAGGTCCGCCCCTTCTACCAACACGGCCACTGAAGCGGCCCCAAAGGGGCGCGGGGAACTGCGCGACCAGCCACAATAGGCCCGCAGCCGCCAAAGCAGAGCAAGTCCCGAGCTCCTGGGCGGCCGTTCCGGGGGGCGTGCCTGTCAGCGGCGCCGCTTAAGCTAGAACGCACAACTCGTCAGGGTTACGAAGGGGCGGTAATGGTGAGCGCGTCGGGCACGGCCGCGGCCGGTCAGGTCGAGCACATGCTGCGCCAGGTGACGCCCGGGCGTTACGACGCCTACGAGGCGCTCCTGCGCGCCCTCGCGACCCCGTCCTCCGGCCAGATCTGGATGCTGCTCTGGCACGGACAGGCCGGCTCCCCCGACGCGCAGTACGGAAACATGCAGGTCGACGGGTACGGCTACGCGCCCTGTGTGACCTCCGCCCAGGAGCTGTCGGTCAGTGGCTGGAACAGGTCGTACGAGGTGGTCGACGGCCTCGACGTGGCCCGCACCCTCTATCCGGACCAGTACGGCCTCTGGCTCAACCCGCACTCCCCGGGCGGCGGCGTCGGCATCCCCTGGCTCGACCTGCGCCGGATCGCCGCGGGCCTGGAGCGCCAGCCCGCCGGGCCCCTGCGACTGGCCGAGCCCGGCATCGAGATCCCGCAGTTCTACGCCCTCCTCTCGCAGAACGCCCACCGCACCCCGGCGGTCCGCTCCCTGCGCCGGGCCTGGGTGCAGCCGGCGCTCGGTGCGCCGTATCTGGCCATCGGACTGGACGTGTACGACACCTCGCCGCCGGCCGTGGACTCGGTGCGCGCGATGATGCAGCAGTCGATAGGGGCGGTTCCCGACGGGCTGCCGGTGTCGACGGTCGCGATGTCGGACGAGCAGGACCCGGTCGTGATGTGGCTGCGCGTGAACGCCCGGCCGTTCTACGACCGGGAGGCCCACGCGGTCGCCGCCCCGCCTCCGACCCCGCAGGCTCCGGCGGCGGGGTACGGGTATCCACCGGCGCGGGGTCGTTACTGAGCGGACCTTCACCCGGACGGCGCGGACCATCACCCGGACGGCCGAATTCGCGCGCCACGGTCTTCGCGCGTAGATCGCGGCGAATGGTCGCGATAGTATGGGATTGCCCTTTCTGTCCCAACTGCCCCGCGTCCGAGGGGCGTTACCCGGTGTTCGGATAACGGAATCCACAGGACAGCATCACGTTTACGCATACTTTCGCCGACAGACCTTTCACGTGATCGCCGAATCACTGAAGACTCGCCTGTCAGACGATGGGGTCATCGATCCTGCGGTCGGGCGGAGCATGGCTAAGTCGACTAATCAGCACGGATCGTCAGCAGGACGAACAGCCGGGTCACCGGGCCGCACCATCTGGGGCCCGTCCCGGCAGGCAAGTGAATCAAGCCGCAGACAGCGGCAGGCGTAGGCCGGTCACCACCGGCGAGAGGGGTCGGGTCACTGTGACCGCACCGATCGAGACCACCGCAGCGGAAGCCGAGGCACAGCCGGAGGTTGTGCTCGCGGGTGCCGGTAAGGGGCAGATCGAGGGCCGTTCCCTGGGCCAGATCGCCTGGGCCCGGTTCAAGAGGGACAAGGTGGCCGTCGCCGGTGGCGTCATCGTCATCCTGCTGATCCTGACCGCGCTTCTCGCCCGGCCCATCCAGGCGCTGTTCGGCCTCGACCCCAACGCCTTCAACCAGGACCTGATCGACCCCAACACCTCCCTCCCCACGGGCGGCTTCGGCGGCATGAGCTGGGACCACCCGCTCGGTGTCGAACCGAAGTTCGGGCGCGACATCGCGACCCGCATCCTGGAGGGCTCCTGGGTCTCCCTGGTCGTCGCGTTCGGCGCCACGATCCTGTCCAACGTGATCGGCACGATCCTCGGTGTCGTCGCCGGCTACTACGGCGGGCGGGTCGACACGATCATCAGCCGGCTGATGGACACCTTCCTCGCCTTCCCCCTTCTGCTGTTCGCCATCGCCATCTCCGCCACGCTGCAGGGCGGCGCGTTCGGTCTGGAAGGGCTCCCGCTCCACATCACCGTGCTGATCTTCGTCATCGGCTTCTTCAACTGGCCCTACCTGGGACGCATCGTCCGCGGCCAGACGCTGGCCCTGCGTGAGCGCGAGTTCGTCGACGCCTCCCGGGGAATGGGCGCCAAGGGGCCGTACATCCTCTTCCGGGAGCTGCTGCCGAACCTGGTCGGCCCGATCATCGTCTACTCGACGCTGCTCATCCCGACCAACATCCTCTTCGAGGCCTCGCTGAGCTTCCTCGGCGTCGGTATCCAGCCCCCGCAGGCCTCCTGGGGCGGCATGCTCAACCAGGCGGTCACCTACTACCAGGTCGACCCGCAGTTCATGATCGTGCCCGGCCTCGCCATCTTCGTGACCGTGCTGGCGTTCAACCTGCTCGGCGACGGTCTCCGGGACGCACTCGACCCGCGCAGCCGCTGACGCGGCCGTGTCGGGAGTTTTCAGCAAGTTTCCACTAATGGAGGAGAAGCAGACCATCATGCGAAGGTCAGCGCTGGCCGCGGTTGCGGCGATCGGATCTGCGAGCCTGGTGCTCGCAGGCTGCAGTAAAGCCGATGACAATTCGAACGACGGCGGCACCAAGGCTGCTGGGGCCAACGCAGCGACCAAGGGCGTCGTCAACGTGTCCGACAAGAAGGGGGGCACGGTCACCTACGAGCTGTCCGACGTCCCGGACTCCTTCGACCCCGGCAACACGTACTACGGGTACATGTTCAACTTCAGCCGGCTGTACGCCCGCTCGCTGATGACCTTCAAGCCCGGCCCGGGCCAGAAGGGCAACGAGCTGGTCCCCGACCTCGCCGAGAGCGCCGGTGTGCCCAGCGACGGCGGCAAGACCTGGACGTACAAGCTCCGTGCGGGGCTGAAGTACCAGGACGGCACCCCGATCACCTCGAAGGACGTCAAGTACGCCGTCGAGCGCTCCAACTTCGCGCGTGACGTGCTCTCCCTCGGCCCGAACTACTTCCAGCAGTTCCTCGACGGCGGAGACAAGTACAAGGGTCCCTACAAGGACAAGAACCCCGCGGGCCTGGCGTCCATCCAGACGCCGGACGACACCACGGTCGTCTTCAAGCTCAACCGCGCCTTCCAGGAGTTCGACTACCTGGCCGCGCAGCCGCAGACGGCGCCGGTGCCCCAGTCCAAGGACAAGGGCATCGACTACGTCAAGAACATCGTGTCCTCGGGCTCGTACCAGTTCCAGAGCTACGACGAGGGCAAGTCCGCCGTCCTCGTCCGCAACAAGAACTGGGACGCCGCGACCGACCCGCTGCGCAAGCAGTACCCGGACAAGATCGTGGTCAACCTGAAGGTCAACCCGGACACCATCGACCAGGACGTCCAGGCCGGCAACGCGATCGACCTCGGTGGTACGGGTGTCCAGGCCGCGACCCAGGCCGACGTCATCAACAACGCCGACAAGAAGGCCAGCACCGACAACACCTACGGTGGCCGTCTCGTCTACATGGCGATCAACACCAAGCTGAAGCCGTTCGACAACGTCGACTGCCGCAAGGCCGTCCAGTACGCGGTCGACAAGGTCTCGGTGCAGACCGCCGAGGGCGGCCCGATCCGCGGTGACATCGCCACGACCGTCCTCCCGCCCGACATCCCGGGCTACGCGAAGTCGGACGTCTACGCCACCGACGGCAGCAAGGGCGACGTGGCCAAGGCCAAGGACGCTCTCAAGGCCTGTGGCAAGACCACGATCAGCACCAACATCACCGCGCGCAGTGACCGTCCGGCCGAGATCGACGCGGCCACCGCGATCATCAACTCGCTGAAGAAGGCCGGCATCAACGCCAGCCTGAAGCAGTTCCCGTCGGGCAAGTACTTCACCGACTACGCGGGTGTCCCGAAGTGGGACGCGGAGAACAACGTCGGTCTGATGATGATGCAGTGGGGCGCCGACTGGCCGGCCGGCTTCGGCTTCCTCCAGCAGATCCTGAACGGCTCCGCCATCGGCGCCTCGGGCAACACCAACCTCTCGCAGTTCGACGACAAGACCGTCAACGACCTGCTGGGCAAGGCGATCGGCACCGAGGACCAGGCCACGCGTGAGGGCATGTACGCCGACATCGACAAGAAGACGATGGACGCGGCCGCGCTCGTCCCGCTGACGTACTTCAAGGTCCTGCTGTACCGCCCGGCCAACTTCACCAACCTGGTCTCCACGGCGGCCTTCAGCGGTCAGTACGACTACCTCAACATCGGCACCACGAAGAAGTAGCAGCCCCGGAAGGCAGGTGAAGGCATTGGTGCCCGCGGGCTTCGCAGCCCGCGGGCACCAGGCCGATCCCCGTGATCTCGTACATCCTCCGTCGGACGTTCGCGGCAGTGATCCTGCTGCTGGTCGTCACCGCGGTGACCTTCGCCATCTTCTTCCTGCTGCCACGGCTCGCCGGCCAGACCGCCGACCAGCTGGCCCAGCAGTACATCGGGAAGAGCCCGTCGGCGGCGGACATCGCTGCGGTCAAGAGCAACCTCGGTCTGGACGACCCCCTCTATCTCCAGTACTGGCACTTCATCAAGGGGATCGTGACCGGCGCCACCTATGACCTGGGGCCCACCACGACACAGTGCAACGCGCCGTGCTTCGGCTACTCCTTCAAGACCCATGTCGAGGTCTGGCCGCAGCTCACCTCCCGCCTTCCGGTGACGATCTCGCTCGCCGCCGGCGCGGCCGTGATGTGGCTGGTGTCCGGTGTGGCGATCGGCGTCATCTCCGCCCTGAAGCCGGGATCGTTCTTCGACCGCTCCTTCATGGGCGTGGCCCTCGCCGGTGTCTCGCTGCCCATGTTCTTCACCGGCAACCTGGCGCTGCTGCTCTTCACCTACCAGTGGCCGATCTTCGGCAGAACCTATGTGCCGTTCACCGAGAATCCGGCGCAGTGGGCCAACACGCTGTTCCCGGCGTGGTGCTCGCTCGCCCTTCTCTACTCCGCCATCTACGCGCGGCTCACCCGCTCGGGGATGCTGGAGACGATGAACGAGGACTTCATCCGCACGGCCCGCGCCAAGGGTCTGCGGGAGCGCAAGGTCGTCGTCCGGCACGGTCTGCGGGCCGCGCTCACGCCGATCATCACCGTGTTCGGCATGGACCTCGGTCTGCTGCTCGGCGGTGCGCTGATCACCGAGACGGTGTTCTCGCTGCACGGTGTCGGTGAGTACGCGGTGCAGGGCATCAAGGACAACGACCTGCCCCCGATCCTCGGCGTGACCCTGCTCGCCGCCCTCTTCGTCGTAGTCGCAAATCTCCTGGTGGACCTGCTCTACGCGGCCGCCGACCCTCGGGTGAGGCTCTCGTGACCGAACTGTCCAAGACCGGTGCGGCGGTGGGCGAGCCTTCGCCCTCGAACGCGCCCGCCGCCTTCCTCGAAGTCCGCGACCTCAAGGTGCACTTCCCGACCGACGACGGTCTGGTCAAGTCCGTCGACGGACTCAGCTTCCAGCTGGAGAAGGGCAAGACCCTCTCCATCGTGGGCGAGTCCGGCTCCGGCAAGTCCGTCACCTCGCTGGCCATCATGGGCCTGCACCGGCTCGGGGCCCGGGGCAAGAACGTCCAGATGTCCGGCGAGATCTGGCTCGACGGCAAGGAACTGGTCGGCGCGGACCCCGACGAGGTCCGCAAGCTGCGGGGCCGCGACATGGCGATGATCTTCCAGGATCCGCTGTCCGCGATGCACCCGTACTACAAGATCGGCAACCAGATCGTGGAGGCGTACCGCGTCCACCACGACGTCAGCAAGAAGGTCGCTCGCACCCGGGCGATCGAGATGCTCGACCGGGTCGGCATCCCCGAGCCCGGCAAGCGCGTCGACAGCTACCCGCACGAGTTCTCCGGCGGTATGCGCCAGCGTGCGATGATCGCGATGGCGCTGGTCAACAACCCCGAACTGCTCATCGCGGACGAGCCGACTACCGCCCTCGACGTGACCGTCCAGGCGCAGATTCTCGACCTGATCCGGGACCTGCAGAAGGAGTTCGGCTCCGCGGTCGTCCTGATCACCCACGACCTCGGCGTGGTCGCCGAGATCGCCGACGAGGTCCTGGTGATGTACGGCGGCCGGTGCGTGGAGCGCGGGCCGGTCGAGGAGATCTTCGCGCAGCCGCAGCACCCGTACACCTGGGGTCTGCTCGGTTCCATGCCGCGCATCGACCGTGAGACCTCCGACCGGCTCATCCCCGTCAAGGGACAGCCGCCGAGCCTCATCAACGTCCCCTCGGGCTGCGCCTTCCACCCGCGCTGCCCGTACGCGGACATTCCCAAGGGCGATGTCACCCGTACCGTCCGCCCGGAGCTCCAGCAGGTCGCCGGCGGGCACTTCTCCGCCTGCCACCTCTCGCCGGAGGACCGTACGCGGATCTGGACCGAAGAGATTGCGCCGAAGCTGTGAGCGAGACGAAGAAATCCGAGGCAGCGACCGAAGCAGCGACCGACGCGTCGGCCTCCTCCGACGAGCGCGAGGTACTGCTCAAGGTCGAGGGCCTGGTCAAGCACTTCCCCATCAAGAAGGGGATCCTGCAGCGTCAGGTCGCCGCGGTGAAGGCCGTCGACGGCATCTCCTTCGAGGTGCGCAAGGGCGAGACCCTCGGCGTCGTCGGTGAGTCGGGCTGCGGCAAGTCGACCATGGGCCGGGTCGTCACCCGGCTCCAGGAACCGACCGCCGGCTCGATCCACTTCGAGGGCCAGGACATCACGCGGCTGAACGCCTCCGGGATGCGCCCGCTGCGGCGGGACATCCAGATGATCTTCCAGGACCCCTACGGCTCCCTGAACCCCCGTCACACCATCGGCTCGATCGTCTCGGCGCCCTTCCGGCTCCAGGGCGTGGAGCCCGAGGGTGGGGTGAAGAAGGAGGTCCAGCGCCTCCTGGAGCTGGTCGGCCTGAGCCCCGAGCACTTCAACCGCTACCCGCACGAGTTCTCCGGCGGCCAGCGCCAGCGCATCGGCATCGCCCGCGCGCTCGCCCTGAAGCCGAAGCTGGTCGTGGCGGACGAGCCGGTCTCCGCGCTGGACGTGTCGATCCAGGCGCAGGTCGTCAACCTGATGGACGACCTCCAGAAGGAACTCGGCCTGACCTACGTGATCATCGCGCACGACCTCTCCGTCGTACGCCATGTCTCGGACCGGATCGCGGTGATGTACCTCGGCAAGATCGTCGAACTCGCCGACCGGACCTCCCTGTACCAGGCGCCGATGCACCCGTACACCAAGGCCCTGATGTCGGCGGTGCCGATGCCCGACCCCAAGCGCCGGGGCGCCAAGAGCGAGCGCATCCTGCTCAAGGGCGATGTGCCGTCGCCGATCGCACCGCCCAGCGGCTGCCGTTTCCACACCCGGTGCTGGAAGGCGACGGAGATCTGCAAGACGGTCGAGCCGCCGCTCCTGGAGCTGAAGCCCGGCCAGCAGGTCGCCTGTCACCACCCGGAGAACGCCGAGGACCAGGCCCCGCAGGACACCGCACTGCTGTCGGCGGCCCGGGAAGCGGTGGAGCTGGTGACACCGGCCGCGGATGCCGACCCAGGGGCGCGGGGAACTGCGCGACCAGCCCCCACCGACTCGCAGACGAACGACGAGCCCACCGCTCCTCAGGAGTCACAGGAGTCAACGGACAAGTAGGGCATGACAAGTTGGCAAAGTCATGCACATGCCTGAACGGGAGAGCGCAGAGTCGTCCGTGTCCGTCTTATCCGACCGGTACACGCTCGAAAAGGACGACTCATGGCACTCTCCCGTTCGGCACGTTTAGGGGCCGTCGCCACCGCGGCGGCCTCTTTCCTTGTGATCGCCGCCTCCTCCCAGCCGGCCCCGGGGGCCGACGGCATCGGTGACTCCTACTTCCCGCAGCTCGGCAACGGTGGCTTCGACGCCCGGCACTACGCCCTCGACATCGCGTACAACCCGGACACCGACCGTCTCGACGGCCTGACGACCATCACCGCCCGCGCCACCCAGAACCTCTCGTCCTTCGATCTGGATCTCCAGCAGTTGGAGGTCACACGGGTCGAAGTGGACGGCAGACGCGCGCAGTTCACGCGCGCGGGCGACGAGATACGCGTCACGCCCCGCGGTTCCCTGTCCAAGGGGCGGGAGTTCAACGTCGCGGTCACCTACGGCGGCGTTCCCGAACCGCTGGGCGGGCCCATCGTCTTCGGCTCCCAGTACGGGTGGATGAAGACCACCGACGGTGTCTTCGTCGCCTGTGAACCCAACGCCGCCTCCACCTGGTTCCCGTCCAGCGACCACCCCTCCGACAAGGCGTCCTTCGACATCCGGATCAAGGCGCCGAAGGGGCTGACCGGCGTCTCCAACGGCCGGCTGGTGTCGACGTACGACAAGGGCGACTCGACGTACACCCACTGGCGCGAGAAGAAGCAGATGGCGACCTACCTCGCCACCGCCACCATCGGGAAGTTCGACGTGAAGACGGGCGTCACACCCGGCGGGACGCCGATCTACGTGGCTATCGATCCGGTGCTCGCGAACAGCAACAGCGTGGACGTGTACGCGGTGACCGCCGAGGCCACGGACTACTGGTCGAAGGTCTTCGGGCCGTACCCGTTCGAGGAGACCGGGGCGATCGTCGACGACATGCCGGCGGCCGGTTTCTCGCTGGAGACGCAGACCAAGCCGGTCTACTCGGCCGTGCGCAACGAGACGACCATCGTGCACGAGCTGGCCCACCAGTGGTTCGGCGACTCCGTGTCGGTGGACCACTGGAAGGACATCTGGCTCAACGAGGGCTTCGCGACCTACTCCCAGTGGCTGTGGGCCGAGTACAAGGGCACCCGCTCGGCGCACGACTCCTTCCTCGCCGGGTACAACTCCCGCCCCGCCGACAACGCCTTCTGGCAGATCGTCGTCGGCGACCCGCAGCGCGACACCATGTTCGCCTCGGCGGTCTACCAGCGCGGCGCGATGACCCTGCAGATGCTCCGCGAACGCATCGGCGACGCCGCCTTCTTCAAGCTCCTGCCCACCTGGACGAAGCTCCACCGGTACGGCAACGCGAACACGGACGACTTCATCCGGCTCGCGGAGAAGATCAGCGGCAAGCAGCTCGACGACCTGTTCCAGACATGGCTGTTCACGACCGGCAAGCCCACCCTGTAGCCCAGCCTTGTAGCCCGCCATGTAAGCCCGTCCTGCAAGCCGCTCCGGCCCCGTAGGACGGCCACGGTCACAATACGGAGGTGATTCACCAGCTCTTCAGCCCCTCCGTCCAGCACATCCTCGACGTCGTCGGCATCTTCGTCTTCGCGATCTCGGGCGCCCTGCTCGCCGTCCGCAAGAACTTCGACGTCTTCGGGATCGCCGTCCTCGCCGAGGTCACCGCGCTGGGCGGAGGGCTGCTCCGGGATCTGGTCATCGGGGCGGTGCCGCCTGCGGCGTTCACGGATCTCGGGTACTTCCTGACGCCGCTGCTCGCCGCCCTGCTGGTCTTCTTCCTCCACCCGGAGGTGGAGCGCATTCAGACAGGGGTGAACGTGTTCGACGCGGCGGGCCTCGGCCTGTTCTGTGTCACGGGCACGGTCAAGGCGTACGACCACGGCCTCGGCCTCACCGCCTCCGCCGCCCTCGGTCTCGCGACCGCCGTGGGCGGCGGAGTGCTGCGTGACGTCCTCGCCAACGAGGTTCCCTCCCTGCTGCGTTGGGACCGTGACCTGTACGCGGTCCCGGCCATGGTCGGGTCCGCGCTGGTGGTCCTCTGCATCCGCTACGACGTGCTCAACCCGTTCACCAGCGGGATCGCGGTCGTCACGGCCTTCGTGCTGCGGCTGCTCGCGATGCGGTACCACTGGCGAGCGCCGCGCGCGTGGCACCGGCGGTCGACGGCCCATGACGAGGAGTCCGCGCGGTAGAGCCGGTGGTGCCGCCGCCCGCCTTCTGGCCGCCCGCGTCGAACTGCTGGGTCAGCCAGCGGAACACCGTGGTGATCTGGGGCCGCCACAGCGCCATGTTGTGGCCGCCGGCGCTGCGCGGCAGGAACACCACGTCCACCGCCGTCGGCGGCTTCGCCACCTTCTGCAGAGCCCTCCCGGCCTCGTAGCCGTCGCCGGACTCGCCGGAGACGTAGAGCGCGACCGCGGGCGGGACCCGGTCGTGCCTGAGGATCAGGTACGGGTTGTTCGCGGCCCTGAGCTGCGGGGTCTCGGCGGCCAGCGAAAGGGGTTCCCCGGCCGGGTCGTTGTAGCCGGACAGGGACACCCCGGCCCGGTAGCGGTCGGGGTGCGCGACGGCGAGCTTCGCCGCGCAGTGCGCCCCGGCCGAGTACCCGGCGACGGCCCAGCCGCCCGGCCCGCGCTCGGCGCGGAAGTTGTCCGTGACCATCTTCGGGACGTCGACACTGAGCCAGGTGTCCGCGTTGACCCGGCCCGCGATGTTGGCGCAGCCCGTGTCCGCGTCGGCGATGAGCGTCGTGCGCGGCGACACCAGGATGAAGGGCGTGATCTGGCCGCTCTTCATCAGCGGCAGCAACTGCTCGTGCGCGTGCAGCGAACCGAACCAGGACTTCGCCGAGCCCGGGTAGCCCGGCAGCAGCTCGACGACCGGGAACCGGCGGTGCTGGTAGGCGGCCTCGTGGTACTGCGGGGGCAGCCAGACGTAGACCTCGGCGTCGACGCCCGAGACCTGGCCCCTGAGGTCGGTGACCTGGACGCCGCCGGCCGCGTGCATGCCGGGCCCGTTGGCCTCGCGGAACGTCTGGCGCACCTTCGGCAGCTTGCGCAGCGAGATACCGCCGGTGCCGTCGGGGCCGAGGTCGGCGGCGGCCTGGACGTGGTCGCCCGTGCCGAGGAGGTCGCCCCAGTTGTCGTACAGGTTGTTGGAGTTGTTCACCAGCAGGAAGACCAGGGTGACAGCCGTGCCCTGGGCGAACAGCACCATCAGCAGCCGGGCGACGCCCCGTACGAGGGCGGGCCCGCGCACCCGGGACCAGAGGGCGAGGGGCAGCAGTACGGCGACGGCGGCGAGCGCGATCGTCGTGATGAGGAACGGCGTACCGGTGAGGCTCATGTCTGTGATGAGGCCGATCGGGGCCGACAGGTCACGGCTGCGGGGAAACCCTTACCCAAGACAATCCGGGCACTTACCAAGTGTGCGATTCCAGCCCCATAGCACAAAGCTACCGCTTAGTATTGTTCTGCTGTATCGTTCACGCATGCCAGAAGCAGCCTCTGTCCAGTCCACGCGGGCCACCATCGGTGACAGCGAGTTCGACCGCGACACAGCCGTCACCCGGCGCGCGCCCGGTGTCTACGACACCGAACTCTCCGCCGGCTGGACCGTCATCAACGCCGTCAACGGCGGCTATCTGCTGGCGGTGCTGGGCCGCGCCCTCGCCGACGCCCTCCCGCACAGTGACCCCTTCAGCATCTCCGCGCACTACCTCACCGCGTCCCGCCCGGGCCCGGCCGTCATCCGCACGGAGGTCGTCCGCACCGGACGCTCGCTGTCGACCGGCGCGGCCTCGCTCTTCCAGTACGACGCTGAGGGCAAGGAGGTCGAGCGGATCCGTGTCCTCGCCTCCTACGGCGACCTGGACGCCCTGCCCGACGACGTCCGGACGACCGCCGAGCCGCCCGCGATGCCGCCCATCGACCAGTGCTTCGGGCGGGAGGACGCACCCGGCCCGGTCCCCGGCGGTTCCGCCATCGCCGATCGGCTGTTGCTGAAGCTCGACCCGGCCACGCTCGGCTGGGCGCTCGGCGCACCGTCCGGCAAGGGGGAGATGCGGTCCTGGTTCGGGCTCGCCGACGGCCGCGACGCCGACCCGATCGCGCTGCTCCTCGCCGTCGACGCGCTGCCGCCGACCGCGTTCGAGATCGGCCTGTCCGGCTGGGTCCCCACGGTCGAACTCACCGTGCACGTGCGCTGCCGTCCCGCGCCGGGCCCGCTGAGGGTCTCGATAACGACCCGCAACCTGGCCGGCGGCTTCCTGGAGGAGGACGCCGAGGTCTGGGACAGCGCGGACCGACTCGTCGCCCAGTCGCGGCAGTTGGCGATCGTACGGCTCGGCTAGGGGTCGCGCTTTACCTGACGCACAGGCGGAGAACAGGGCGTACTCAAGGAAGCACCAGGTGTCGTTGATTTGATGGCCGCTTCGAAGCTCCCTCATCTTTCCTGGAGTTGTTTCTCATGAAGCGTGTGCGTCTCGTCCCCGCCGTGGCCCTGCTGGCGCTCTCCCCGCTGGTGCTCACCGCCTGCGGGTCGGGTGACTCGTCGGCCTCGACCAGCGGCAACTCCGGTACCTCCGGGCAGAGTTGCCAGCGACCGTCCGGTGCGCCGTCGGGTGCGCCCAGCGGTGCCCCGTCGGGTGCGCCGACCCGCGGCGCCTCGGGAGCTCCCTCGGGCATGCCGACCGGCGCGGCCCCGTCCGGCGCCCCCTCGGGCATGCCGTCCGGCGGGCCCGGTGGTGGCGGCCGCTGCGGTGGTGGCCCCGGCGGCAGGCAGGGCCAGGGTCAGCAGGCTCAGCAGCAGGGCTGACGGCGGCGGGGTCGGAGCCTCGCGGGTACGGCATGGGCGGCGCGCTCGCTGGACGGGCGCGCCGCCCACGTGCGTTTGGCGGAGGTGTTTCTCGAGGGCAGGGCGGGTCAGGCCAGCCAGTGGCGGCGGCCGATGGCGATCAGGCGCATCTGGCGGGTGGCCAGGTGGGCCACCTGCTCGCGCGTGGCCGCCGGAGCGTCCAGCGTCTCCAGGAACTGGGAGGCCGTCATCAGCATCTGGTCGACGTACAGGCCCGCGAGCATCAGCAGGTCCTCCTCGGTCCAGCCCGCCGACTCGGGCTGTTCGGCGAGCGCGTCCCGCACCTCCTCGGCGAACCGGGCCAGTTGGTCCCGGATGGCCTCGCGGACCGGCTGGACCCCGCCGTGCCGCTCGCGTGCGATGAAGCGGACGTGGGCGGGCTGCGCCTGGACGTGACCGGCGATCAACTCGACCGCGCGGACTATCCGGTCCTCGCTGTCGCCGGATCCGGACACCGTCGTACCGATCATCGGGTGGAGGCTGCCGAGCGCCTCCTCGACGAGGGCGACACCGAGGTCCGCCGTGGAACGGAAGTGCCGGTAGAAGGCGGTCGGGGCGACGCCGACGGCACGGGTGACCTCGCGCAGTCCGAGGCTGCTCAGGCTCTGGTCCTCCAACAGGCCGAGCGCCGCGTCCAGAAGCGACTGCCGGGTTTTCTGCTTCTGGACCTGCCGGACGCCGAGAGTGTGACTCATGCCATGCAGTTAACAACTGTTCTCTGTATTTGAAAAGCCGGGAGACGCGCTAGACTCGAGAGTCAGTGAACAAGTGTTACTACAAGCGTTCACTGAACTGTAACGAAAGGGAAATCCTCCCATGTTCTTCCTCGTAGCCGTCCTTCTGCTGCTGGGCATGGTGATGGGCACCGTCGCTCATCTCCCGGTCTCGTTCAGCGTCCTGGCCGCGGCCGGCATCGCCGCCTGGCTCGGCATCTTCGCGCTCCGTGAGCGCCTCGCCCGTCGGAGCTGATCACCATGCAACTCACCGCATCGGCCACCGGCCGTACCGAGCGCAACGCCCGTCGTGACGCCGACAGCATGGCCGTCGCGTCCTTCCTCCTGGGCCTGCCGGGCCTCCTGGTCCTCAACATCATCCTCGGCCCCGTCGCCATCACGCTGGCCGTCGTCGCCCTCTGGCGCGGCACCGCCCGACGCGGTCGGGCTCTGCTGGGCCTCGCCCTCGGTGTGGCCGACCTGGTGGTCCTGGTGACGCTCATGCAGCTGGACCACACCGTCTCCTGGAGCTTCTGACGGCGACCTCCCCCCGGTCCCGTCATCGGGGCGCCGTAGAATCAGGGCACCATGGCATACCTCGACCACGCCGCGACCACACCGATGCTTCCCGAGGCGGTCGAGGCTATGACCGCGCACTTGGGCGTCACCGGTAACGCCTCCTCACTCCACGCGGCCGGCCGCAGAGCCAGGCGCACGGTCGAGGAGGCCCGCGAGACGCTCGCCGAGTCGCTCGGCGCCCGCCCCAGCGAGGTCGTGTTCACCGCCGGTGGCACCGAGGCCGACAACCTCGCCGTCAAGGGGCTCTACTGGGCCCGGCGGGACGCCGATCCGGCCCGCGTCCGCGTCCTCGCCAGCCCTGTCGAGCACCACGCCGTGCTCGACGCCGTGCACTGGCTCGGCGAACACGAGGGTGCCGTCGTCGAGTACCTCCCGGTCGACGCGTACGGCCGGGTGCACCCCGACGCGCTGCGCGAGGCCATTGCCCGCGACCCCGGCAGTGTGGCCCTGGCGACCGTGATGTGGGCGAACAATGAGATCGGCACGATCATGCCGGTCCGTGAACTCGCCGACGTGGCAAACGAGTTCGACGTTCCCCTGCATGCCGACGCCGTTCAGGCCTACGGCCAGGTGCCCGTCTCCTTCGCCGACTCGGGGCTCGCCGCGATGACCGTCTCCGGGCACAAGGTCGGCGGCCCGTACGGCATCGGCGCGTTGCTCCTGGGCCGCGCGTACAGTCCCGTACCCGTGCTGCACGGCGGTGGGCAGGAGCGGCATGTGCGGTCCGGCACCCTCGATGTGCCGGCCGTCGCCTCCTTCGCGGTGGCCGGGCGGCTCGCCGCCGAACAACAGGGCTGGTTCGCCAGGGAGATCGGCGCCCTGCGCGACGCGCTGGTCACGGCCGTCCGTACGGCGGTTCCGGACGCGATCCTGGGCGGTGACCCGGTGGACCGCCTCCCGGCCAACGCCCACTTCACCTTCCCGGGCTGCGAGGGCGACTCCCTGCTCCTGCTGCTCGACGCCCAGGGCATCGAGTGCTCCACCGGTTCCGCCTGCACCGCCGGGGTGGCCCAGCCCAGCCATGTCCTCCTGGCCGTAGGCACCGACCCGGCCCTGGCCCGCGGCACCCTCCGCTTCTCCCTCGGCCACACCTCCACGGAGGCAGACGTCGACGCGGTCGCCGAGGTCATCGCCCCGGTTGTGAAACGCGCCCGCGCGGCGGGCCTGGCGTAGGGCCGGGGCCGGGGCCGCGTCCGAGCCCGGGACTGCGCCCGCGTCTGGGACAGCGTCCGCGCCCGGGGCCATGCTCGCGCCCGGGGCCGCGCCTGCGTCCGTGACCGTGCCTGGGCTGGGGCCCGCGCCTGCGCCCGTGACCGGGCCCGCATCCGCGCCCGCGCCCAGGACCGCGCCTGCCCCTGCGGGCCTGGCTGTGCCCGCGCCTGCGCCCGTGTCTGGGGCTGAGTCCGTGCCCGGGGCCGCGTCCGCGTCCGCGTCCGTGCCCGCGTCCGTGCCCGCGTCCGTGCCCGCGTCCGTGCCCGGGACCGGGACCGTGCCCGTGCCCGTGCCCGTGCCCGTCCCGCGTCCGTGCCCGTGCCCGCGCCCGGGGCCGCGCCTGCGTCCGCGCGCCGGAAAGGCGACGGTTCCCGTCCCGGTGGCCGCGGGCCTGGCCCCCGTGTCAGCGGGGCAGAGGCCGCCGTCGGCGCTTTCGCTGGCGGCGGCGGCCTGCCCGGTGGGGCCCGGGGTCGAGAGAGCGGCTAGCTCTCCGTGACCATCAGGGACGCCATCATGCCCTCGTCCTCGTGCTGCAGGAGGTGGCAGTGGAGCATGTACATGTAGGTGTCGTCGGCGAAGTCGGTGAACTCCATGGCTATCTGGATCGAGCCGCCGCCGACCACCTCGTACGTGTCGTACCAGCCGAGTTCGACCCCCGTGGGGGCCACCCCGTTGATCGCGACGAGCTGGTAGGGCACGTCGTGCAGGTGGAAGGAGTGTTCCAGCTGGGAGGCGTTGGTTATCGTCCAGATCTCCTTGGCTCCCAGCGTGGTGCTGATCATGGCCATGCCGGCCATGGTGAGCCCCGCCGAACCGTTGATCTTCATCGTCGTGCCCGTGTTGCTGAGCGTGATGGTGCGGGCCGTGAAGCCGGTGGTGTCGTACCGCTCGATGGTGTTGAGGCTGCTCGGCAGGTCGGCCGGGGTGTCGGTGCCGCCCGCGGCGACGGTGAGGAAGTCGTAGGTGCCGGAGCCGCCGCGGATCCAGCCGGTCGTGATGGTGACCTGGAGCGTGACGTCCTCGGTGACGTCCATGGTGAACTCGGCGCGGGCGCCGGCCACCAGCCGGATGGATTCCACCGTGGTCGGCGCCGTCAGATAGCCCTGGTCGGTGGCTATCTGGGTCAGCTTGCCGCCGTCGCTGCGCTGAATGGTGATGATGTCCGACGGCGAGGCGTTGAGCGCCCGGAAGCGGTTGCGGGTCTTGGTGGCGCCGAAGGTGAGCGTGGTGTCGTCGACGTTGGTGCCGTTCACCAGCACCGGGTACTTGAGGCCGGAGGTGAGGTACCCGGCCTGGTCGTACTTGATGTCGCCCGCGGCGGAGACGGCCAGGCACTGGAAGACGAGCGGGATGTCGTCGACGCCGTAGTCGCTGGGCAGGGCGGCTGAGGCGGCGGAGTCGTCCTCCACGATGATCATCCCGGCCAGTCCGTGTACCGCCTGCTTGGCCGTGGTGCCCAGGGCGTGCGGGTGGTACCAGAGGGTCTTGGCCTCGTCCAGGACGGTGAAGGTCGGGGCCCAGGTGCCCCCGGCGGCGAAGGCGTTCTGCGGGCCGCCGTCCATCGTGGGCGGGACGTGGGCGCCGTGGAAATGGACGGTGGTTTCCTCGGTGAGGCTGTTGGTGATGTTCAGCAGGACCTTGTTGCCAGTGGTCCATTTCATGGTCGGGCCGAGGAACGACTGGTTGTAGCCGGCGGTGGTGCTGGTGACCCCGCTGATCACCTCGCTGGTGCCGCTCTTCGCCTCCAGAGTGAAGGTGGTGGTGCCGTCGGCGGTGCTGCCCTCCAGGAGGTCCGGGATGGGCAGCTTGGCCGTGTTCGTCGCCGCGCTGGCCTTGCGGCCGGCGTCGGTCAGCAGCCCGAAGGTCGCGCCCGCCGCCGCCACGGCGCCGAGGCCGACGCCGGCCATCCCGCCGAGGAACTTCCGCCGGTGCATGCCCTTGCCGCTTCGGTTCTTCGCCCGGTTGCCACTGCCGTCCCGCTCGCCCGACCGCTGGTCGCCGTCGAGCTGCGGGGCCGCGCCGGAGGGGGCATCTGTGTTGGGGTTCATGGTCATGGCTGTGGATCTTTGGGCTAAGCCCTATGTAAAGACTGGGCCGAAAATAGGAGCGAACCCAGGAGGCTGTGCGACTGCCGTGCGCGCCAACTCCCTTGCAGAAAGGCGATGTTGGGGATCCGCAGGTCACCTTCGGCGCGCGGGACACATCGGGCGGCCGACACACCCGAATTGCTCACGACATTGCTAGCGTGTGACTTGTGTCACAGGGGTTGGCGGGGGTGGGGCTCAGGGAGGAGATCAGGCAGTCGCCGCGGCCGCCTCTTCCACCAGCCGCAGGTACTTCTTCCAGTCCCAGCCCGGCCCCGGATCCGTGTGGTCCGTGCCCGGTACCTCCACATGCCCGATGATGTGCTCCCGGTCGACGGGTATGCCGTACCGCGCGCAGACCCTGGCCGTCAGCCGAGCCGAGGCGGCGTACATCGCGTCCGTGAAGTCCTCCGGCTTCTCCACGAAACCCGCGTGCTCGATGCCGACGCTCCGCTCGTTGTACTCCCGGTTGCCCGCGTGGAACGCCACGTCCAGCTCGCGGATCATCTGCGTGATCTGCCCGTCCTCGCGGACGACGTAGTGCGCCGCCGCTCCGTGTCCCGGGTCCTGGAAGACCTTCACCGCGCTGGCGAAGCTGCCCTGCGTGACATGGATGATCACCCGGTCCACGTCGTAGTCGTCGGGCCGGTCCGCCATCCGCCAGTTCGCCGAGGAGGCCGCCACCCAGCGCGCCCCCGCGAAGTCGACCTCGCCCTCCTTGCGCGGCTTCGACACCCCGGGCACCCGCCACCACAGGTGCCGCAGCTCGTCCCGCGCGAGCACGCCCGTGGCGACGGCGGCCACCGCCCCGCCGATGAGCAGGGCGCGCCGCCCGATCCGCCGGTCGCCGTCTCCAGGGGCTCGCCCGTGGCCCTCGCTCCGCGACTGCCGGGGGACGTCCTGCGAGAGACCGCGGCCGGTGTCCTGCCGGGCCTGTGTTTCCTCCATGTCAGCGTGAACGGATACTCGCGCGCCCCGGTTCCCGGCGCCCCGTACCCTTGAGGGGTTATGACTCACACCTCGCAGCAGCCCCTCCGCGTACTGGCCGCCATGTCCGGCGGCGTGGACTCCGCCGTAGCCGCCGCCCGTGCGGCGGAAGCCGGCCACGACGTGACAGGCGTCCACCTCGCCCTGTCCGCGAACCCGCAGTCCTTCCGTACGGGTGCGCGAGGCTGTTGCACCATCGAGGACTCCCGCGACGCCCGCCGCGCGGCCGACGTCATCGGTATCCCCTTCTACGTCTGGGACCTCGCCGAGCGCTTCCGCGAGGACGTGGTGGACGACTTCGTCGCCGAGTACGAGGCGGGCCGCACTCCCAACCCGTGTCTGCGCTGCAACGAGAAGATCAAGTTCGCCGCGCTCCTCGACAAGGCCCTCGCGCTCGGCTTCGACGCGGTCTGCACGGGCCACTACGCGCAGGTCGTCACTCTCGCCGACGGCACCCGCGAACTGCACCGCGCCTCCGACATGGCCAAGGACCAGAGTTACGTCCTCGGAGTGCTCGACGACCGGCAGCTCGCCCACGCGATGTTCCCCCTCGGTGACACCCTCACCACGAAGGACGAGATCCGCGCGGAGGCCGAGCGGCGCGGTCTCGCGGTCGCCAAGAAGCCCGACTCGCACGACATCTGCTTCATCGCCGACGGCGACACCCAGGGCTTCCTGGCGAACCGGCTGGGCCGCGCCGAGGGCGACATCGTCGACGAGTCCGGCGCGAAGATCGGCTCGCACGAGGGCGCGTACGGCTTCACCATCGGCCAGCGCAAGGGCCTGCGCATCGGCACCCCGGCCGCCGACGGCAAGCCGCGCTACGTCCTCGACATCTCCCCGGTGAACAACACGGTGACGGTCGGTCCGGCCGCCGCCCTCGACGTCGACGCCCTCACCGCGATCAAGCCGCGCTGGTGCGGCGCGGCCCCCACCGGCCCCGGCACCTACACCGCCCAGCTGCGCGCCCACGGCGGCGAGACCGAGGTGACCGCCGAACTGGTCGACGGCCGCCTGGAGGTCACGTTCACCGAGCCCGTGCGCGGGGTGGCGCCGGGCCAGGCGATCGTCCTGTACGACGGCACGCGCGTCGTCGGCTCGGCGACGATCGCCACGACGAACCGGGTCGCGGCGGGCGTGAGCTGAGCCGCCGTAGAAGCTGACCGGTCCCGCCTCAGGCCCAGTGCAGGGGGTGGGAGAGGGTCACCCCGTGGGTGGCGAAGTCGATCGTCACGCGGTCGCGGTCGGCCGTCGTGAAACCGTGGTGGAAGCTGCTGCGGTCCGCGCCGAGGTAGACGTAGTGCACCCGGCCGGGGTGCAGCAGCGACGCGTGTCCGAAGAGCCCGGCCGTCATGTCCCGCAGCCCGTAGTGCAGCGCCTTCACCCCGGTGGTGAAGGTTCCCCGCCAGGCCTCTTCCCCGTCCCGCTCGACCGTGACCTGCCCGGTGACCTGCTGCGGCGGGGTCCCCAGGAAGAGGTACGGGGCCACGCCCGCGTCGCACAGCTTCGCGTACGACAGATGCCCCGCGTGCCGCTTGAACCGGCCGATGTCGGTGAGGTCGTTGCCGAAGGTGTACCCGGCGTACCTCGGAACGCCGTCCGCGTCGCCGACGTACACGAGGACGACCTCCGCCTCCTCGGTCACCGTGATCGCGTCCTGCGGCACGCGCAGCGGCTCCCCGGAGACCTTCAGGACCTCGCCCAGGCCCTTGAAGAACCAGTTGGGCTGGGTGGGCGCCCCCGAGTCCGCCTTCACGTTGTGGGTGGCCATGAACCCGCTGACCAGCGCGTCCCCGACGGAGTCGGGCAGCAGCGGCGGCCGGAAGCGTACGTCCGTCACGGCCGCGGTCACCGGTTCGCGGCCCTCGGTCAGCGCGGCGAGCAGGGCCGGGGTGTCGCCGTCGGCGGCCAGGACCGCGGCGCGCGGGTCGGTGCCGGCGAGGGCGAACAGGGTGAGGACGGTGTCCTCGGGGGCGCCGTGCCCGATGTACCGCTCACCCTCGTACTCGCATTCGAACAGGACCGTCATCGGGTGCTCTCCTCTAGTTCCGGTGCCAGGGCGGGTGCGGGGACGGGCGTGGGTGGGGCGGGCGGGTGCCAGCCGTGGTCGGTCCAGGTCAGGGCCGTCCAACGGCCCGCCTGTTCGGTCAGGACCAGGCCGAGACCGGGGCCCTCGACGGGGGCGACGGTGTTGGTACGGCGGTCCACCAGCGGGCGGGGGGTCACGATCGAGTCGGCCTCGGCGAAGAAGCGGTCGGACTGGCCCGCCTCGACGGTCAGGGCGTCCGGGCTGCGCAGGGCCAGCGCCCGGCTCGCGTTGATCAGCGGTCCCGTCTCGGCGACCTGGACGCCGATCTGGAAACCCAGGCCCTCGGCACGGGCGTACTCGACGAGCCGGGCCGAGGCGAGCAGCCCGCCGTTCTTGGACACCCGGACGTTCACCGCGTCGCACGCCCCGGCGGCCACCGCCTGCCGGGCGTCCGCCGCGGTGCACACCGACTCGTCGAGCAGGACGCGGACGCCCGTCGCGCGGCGCAGGGCGCGCAGCTCGGCCCAGGAACGGCGGGGGAGCGGTTCCTCGACGAGGTCCACCCCGGCCTCGCGCAGTCGACGCGCGTAGGGCGCCGCCGTCCCGGGCGTCCAGCTCATGTTGGCGTCCACCATCACCGGTACGTCCGCGCCGAGCCGTCGCCTGATCGCGCCGACCGTGCGGACGTCCCGCTCGATGTCGTCGGAGGCCTTCACCTTGACGAAGTGGAAGGGCCCCCTCGTGTCGAGGAAGTCCTCGACGCCGATGCTCAGGTCAAGCACCTGGGAGACGGGGACGGACAGTGCCTCGGAGGCCCCGGGGAGCAGCAACTCGCCCACAGGGACTGCCAACTGAAGGCACAACAGATCCAGTACGGCAGTCTCCAGCAGGCACACCAGGTTGGTGCCGGGGGCTGTCCCCAGGGTGTGGGTGAACAGCTCGGGGAATGTCGACTCGAAGCCGACGGCACGGAGTTGGTCGGCGAGGTCACCCGGTGGTGTCGTCCGCAGCCGGCCGAACAGGGCGTGCAGCGGGAGGCGCCCGAGTGCCTCCGTGACGCTGTCGGTCGTCTCGCCGGTGACGTACGAGCGGGGCGCGCACTCCCCGATGCCGGACGCGTCGTCGACGGTCAGGCGCAGGACCAGGCTGTCGCTGGTGCGGCGGCGGGCCGCCGGGTGGTCGAAGCCGATGCGCATCGGCAGCGCCACCCGGTACAGCCGTGCCTCAGACGCCACGGTCCAGCCCCTGGAGCAGGGTGTGCGTGGAGGTCCAGTCGACCAGCGCGCGGCCGGCGTCCGTGTAGAAGAGGTAGTGCCGGTCGGTGGGGAACTGCACGGCCAGCCCGCCGTCGGCGAACAGGCCCTGGAAGACCTCTCGGGTCGCGTCGAGGTCGATGATCGGGTCGGTGAGCCCGGACACGAACGCGGCCGGTACGTCCGGGAGTCGAGGCCGGCCGGGGTCCAGGTAGAGGCGTTCGAGGGCGAGCAGGACCGCGCGCGAACGGCGGGTGAGGGTCCGGGCGGCCAGGTCGTCGTTGTCGATGAACTCCTGGTAGCGGGGCTCGTCCGTGAAGTCCGCCGACCGCAGCCCCGCGTCCCACGGCTCCGTCCCGGTCTCGGCGGCCAGCGCCGCCCGCTCCTCGTCGTCGAGCACCGCGTGCAGCCGGCCCAGCCAGGTCGAGCAGAAGACGGTGGCGTCGTAGCGGACGGCGAAGTCGGGGTGGTGCAGGAGAGCCGCCAGGAACGAGCCGCCCAGGCAGTGCCCGAACAGGGTCAACGGGACGTCGTCGCCGATCAGTTCACGGGTGTGGGTGATCGCGGCGACATAGTCCGCGACGATCGTCTCGACGTCCGGCACATCGCGCCGTTCGCCGCCGCTGATGCCGCTGCCACGCCGGTCCAGCACGAAGAAGGCGATGTCGTTGTCGGCGAACTGCGGCCCCACCTCCCACAGCCAGCCCGCGTGGGACTGCAGCCCGTGGAAGTAGAACACCGCGCCCTTGGTCTCCCCGCGCGGCCGCCACAGATGCAGCGCGAGGCCGACGCCGTCCACGGATAGCGTGATGATCTCGCGACGCACGTCCTGCGGCGGCCTCTTGGTCTCGATCACCGGGGTACTCCCGCCCCGCCGACCAGGTCGGCGACGAAATCGGTGTCCTTCTGGAAGGGGCTGTACTTGTACTGGGTGGCGTTGCCGCGCTGGCGCCGGGACTCGGTGTACGCGGCGATGGTGTCGGGGCCGACGGTGTGGAACCGCAGCGGGCCGAGGCGTCCGCTGGTGCGCTTGCTCGCGTACTCGATGTTGACGTCTGTGAGCGCCCGGTCCACGGCGTCGGACAGACGGTGGTCCAACTCGGCGCCGGGGCGCGGGACTTCGCCGACCACGATGTAGTGCGGGGGCTCGGCCCAGCGGGGCCCGCAGAGATAGAGGCCGCCCTCCAGGCCGTACGCGGCCAGCGCCTGTTCTATCGCCTCGGTGACCTGGGCCTCGGTGATCTTCTCCCCGGTGAAGGAGTGGAAGACGCCGTCCCGGTGCACGAAACGGATCCACGGGACGCCGTCCCGGACCGCTTCGACGCGGTAGATGTCGCCGCTCCAGAGCCGGTAGAGGCCGTTGCCCTGCGTCATGATCAGGTGGTAGTCGCGGCCCGCCTCGACCTCGTCGAACAGCAGCGTGTCGATGTGCTCGCCCGCGTCCAGCAGCCTGCCCAGCTCCACCTCCGCCGGCACGAACTCGAAGAACGCCTGGTTGACCGCGAGGGGCTGGCTGTCCAGGGAGTGGTCGACGGGGAGCGTGGTGACGCCCTCCGTGCCGCAGCTCATGAACGGCATCGCGCGTGCCCCGGGCATCACCGCGTCCAGCTTCGACCGGTAGAGCCCGGCGGAGGACGACAGCCAGCAGCTGTACGCGCCGAGCGTGGGCCACACGTCGGTGAGGGTGAACTCGCCCTGGTCCAGGACCGATCGCAGGTGCCGGGCGGCCGACGGATCGGGCTCCGTGTACGGCCGGCCCGCCAGTGTGCCGGCGTCCAGGTCGCGGACCAGGTCGGGGCCGTGCTCGGCGATCAGGTCGCGCAGCGAGATCAGGGTGCTCGGGTTGATCGCCGACACGAACTCCAGCCGGTGGCCCACGAGATGGCGGATCCGGTGGTACATCCGCCCCGCGTGCGAGGAGGGCGCCTCCAGACCGAACCAGGGGGCCGCCGCCCAGGGCGGGTTCCAGTCCCGGCTGTTGATGCGCGGGTGCCGGTTGCTGATCGCCTGGTACTGGACCCCGTAGAGGAAGTCGTCGACGTTCTCGTGGACGGTCTGGGTGTCCAGGGTGGCGTGCGGATGGTCGAGGATCGCGGGGTGCAGGTCCAGGTAGGTTCCCCACATCGCCTGCATCGCCGGAATCCGGTACGTCAGCAGCCAGTGCAGGGTGTACGGGACCCGCTTGGGCGCCCCGGTCGTGCCGCTGGTCTTCAGCCAGCGCAGGACCGGGCTGCACGACAGGACGCCGCCCTTGGTCCTGGTCTCGCGGTCGATCTCGGGCGCGAAGTCGTCGTAGCGCCGGACCGGGAGGACGTCCCGGAAGCTCTTGGCGTCGGATTCGACGGTGTCGTAGCCGCGCTCCTTCCAGTGGAGGGAGTCACGGCACACCTCGACGATGTCCGTGAGGACCCGTCTCTGGGCCGCCGTCGGGTCCCCGAGGTCGGACAGCAGCGCCTCGCGGGCCCGCCGGCACTCCTCCTGGAAGGGGACTCGACGTGTGTTCCAGTGCTCTTCCCAGTGCTGCGAACCGCCCACGGCTTCAGCAACTCCCTCAGCTAGTTGGCTAGTTTCGACCTGAAATGCCACCGGTGGCGGCGATGGGGGGCGCAGCCCCCACAGGGGCGCGGGGAACTGCGCGACCAGCCACGACGGCGCCGCAGCAAACGGACGACACCCCGCGCACGTCTACGCCGCCAGCCCGCGGAAGCGCCCCGCGCACGTCTACGCCGCCAGCCCGCGGAAGCGCCCCGCGTGGAAGACCAGGGGCGCTGCCGCGCCCGACATCGCACCCTCGGTGGCGGAGGCGACGACCAGTTCGTGGTCGCCCGCCGGATGGATCACGGAGATCTCGCAGTCGAGCCAGCCGAGCGCCCCGGCCGGCACGGGATGACCGGCCGGGGTATACGCCCACTCCCGGCCGGAGAAACGTTCCGCCCCGCGTTCGCTGAACAGCCTGCACAGCTCCGCGTGCCCCTCGCCGAGGATGCTGACCGCGAACCGCCCGGCCGCCCGGACCCCGGGCCAGGTGGTCGAGGACCGGCCCGCGCACAGGGCGACGAGCGGCGGCTCCAGCGAGACGGACGTGAACGAGTTGACCGCCATGCCCACCGGGCCGTGCGCCGCGTTCGCGGTGACAAGCACGACGCCGGTGGCGAAGCGGCCGAGAATGTCGCGGAACGAGCGCTGGTCCAGGGGTGCGGATACCGGCGCGGTCTGTTCCAGCATGCGATGCCTTCCCCTCGGTCAGGGCCTGGGTGACCTTGAACGGCGCCCGTGCCAGGCGGAGTTGATGCCACGGGCGCCGATCGGACTACTGGCTCCGGCGCGAGATCGCCCAGTCGACGGCTTCCTGCGGACGGGCGGCGGCACCGTTGATCCGTGGTGCCACCTGCCGGGCGAGCAGCTCCAGACTGCGGTTGGTGTTCTCGTACGAGGTCCAGTCGGCGACGTACACGAGCAGCGAGCCGAAGCCGCCGGTCGCCTCCTGGATGCGGCGGACGCCCTCCACCACGTCGTCGACCGAGCCGACCAGCGCGCCGCCCGCCTCCACCCGGGCCTCCAGGGCGGTCTCCCGGGAGGCGCCGGGCGCCAGGACGGCACGGCCGGCCGCCTTGCCGAAGTACTCGAAGAGCCAGCGGTCGTAGCCCTCGCGGACCTCGGCGAAGGCCTGCTCACGGGTCTCCGCGACATGCACCGGCAGAGCGACGCGCCAGTCCTCGCGGCGCAGCGTCTGCCCGTACTCGTCGGCGGCCTCCTCGGCGTGCTTCCACTGCTGGGCCAGGCCCATGTGCTCCGGGGCGCCCGGCGTCAGCAGCGCGAAGGGCAGCGCGAAGGAGGTCATGCTCAGCCCGTACCGGCCGATCAGCCGGGGACTGGTCACCGAGGTGCCCGAGGTGGCCACCGCGACCTCGATCGGACCGGGGCCGAAGCGGGGCAACTGGAGCTTGGCGTCGACCAGTTCGTACCAGTCGGTCTTCTGTGTCACCCGCTCCTCGCCGTTGACGAGTTCGAGCAGGGTCGGCAGCGCCTCGTCGAGCCGCTTGCGCTGCTCCTTGCCGTCCAGGCCGAACATCGTGGCGTCGAACGGCACACCCGGCCCGACGCCCAGGATGTAGCGGCCCCGGGTGAGGTGGTGCAGATGGACGGCACGGCTGGCCACGTGGAAGGGGTGGTGGCCGGAGAGCGGGACCACCCCGTGGGCCAGTTTGATCTGCCGGGTGCGCTGGCTCGCGGCGGCGATCAGGGTCTCCGGGGCGCCGACCAGCCCCCAGCCGAGTGTGTGGTGCTCGCCGAACCAGGCCTCGTCGAAGTTGAGCCGGTCGGCCAGTTCGACGAGGTCGAGGTTGCGGTGGATGGCCAGATGGGGGTCCTGGCCCGTCTCGTGAACGGGCGAGAGGAAGAGACCGATACGGCTGTGCACTGCTTTCCTCCAGAGAGGGTGGGGGGCGCGGGTGCGGTGGGTTTGGCTGCCGTCAACTCACCTGGTAGACGGCGTCCTTGAGGGCGCGGGCGCGCTCGTAGTCAGCGGTGAGCAGGGTGTCGTCGGGAGAGGTCAGATAGATCCGCAGGGCGGCCGTCATCAGGTCGTTCGTGGGGCGGATGCGGGAGCCGGGCTTGTACTTGACCGCGGTGACGACGGTGCTCGGCAGTGCGTCGATCGCCGCCACGGCCTCGCCGTCGACGGCCGACACGACACCGTCCAGGGCGGTGGGCGCGTTGTAGGTGTAGGCGGACTGGAGCTTGCGGTAGACCCCGCTGCCGTACGTCCGGACGAACTCCGCCGGGCGGATGTACGCCAGCGCGGCCAGCCCCGCCTGGTTGTGGCCCAGGCACAGGTCCTGGAAGGCCGGGTTCAGGTTGCCGTTGAGGCGGGTCGCGATCTCCACCAGCACCGGGCCCTCGTCCGTGACGATGACCTCCGCATGCGTCGGCCCCCAGCGCACGTCGAGCGCCGCGAGGACGTCCGTGACGTAGGCGATCAGGGCCGGCACCGGGTCGGCGTCCGGCGCGACGAGGATGTCCCGGTTGTAGATGTTGCGGCCTGTCGGCAGCAGCGTCTTCTCGTACTCCCAGACCCCGCACACGTACTGGTGGCCGTCGGCGCTGACCGTGTCGACGATGTACTCGGTGCCCTTGAGGTACGACTGGACCAGCGCCTCCGCGTTGGCGTTGCCGAAGATGGTCCGGCCGGCCAGCACGCTCTCGGCGGCGGTACGCGTCTCCCCGGCGTCCTGGCACACGAACACCGCGTCGGAGCCGGCGGAGTCCAGCGGCTTCACGACCACCGGCCAACGCCCCTGGTCCTCGGCCCACTTGACGATCAGTGAGGCGTCGTCACTCTTGAACTGGTCGGCGCAGCGCACCCCGGCCCGGCGCAGTGTCTCGATCATCTCGTACTTGTCCCGGCGGGCCGGGGAGAGCGCGGTGCCGTTGGACTTCACCCCGAGCGCCTCGCTGAGCCGGTCGGCGGCCCGCACCGACGACTCCTGGCCGGGCACCACGGCGGCAGGCGCGTGGGCGCGCAGCAGCTCGACGAGTTCGGCCTCGTCGGTGCTCACGAGGTTGCTCTCGTACGCCGTCAGATCGGGCGCGAGCATCGTCGGGATCAGCTCGGCCGTGGTCTGCGCGTGGATCACCCGCGCGCCGAGGGCGCCGAAGGCGGCGGGGTAGAAGTTGCCGGCCGAGTAGCCGTCGACGACCACGGCGACCGGCCCGGCCGCTTCGGAGCCGTCAACAGCGCCTGTGGGTACGGAGGTTGCTGTCGGGGAAGCGGGGGTCTCGGAGACGCTCATGCCTGTCCTTCGAGTGTTTCGGGTATCTCGCGGGGAGCTGACGCGACAAAGCGTGCCAGCCTGGCGATGCCTTCCCGAATCGCGTCGGGAGCCAGGTTGCTGAAGCCGAGCCGGATCTCGCGCTCGCCGCCGCCTTCGAGGTAGAACATGCTCATCGGCGCCCAACTGACCCCGAAATCACGGGCGGAGCGTTCCATGGCCGTCAGGTCGGCGGTGAACGGCACCTTCAGGGTCAGGAAGAAGCCACCGCGCGGGGTGTTCCAGCTGACGCCGTGGTCGCCGTCCGGGGGGAACTCCTCGGCCAGCGCGGCCAGCACCGCGTCCAGCCGTTCCAGGTAGACCGCCGCCAACTCCCGTGTCGCGGACCGCAGATCGTAGCCCTGCTCGACCAGGAAACCGCCGATCACGGCCTGCGAGAGGGTGGAGGAGCCGACGCTGTACATCGCCTTCGCCTTGGACAGGGTCTGGGCCAGCGTCCGAGTGGTGCCACCGGCGTCGGTGACCTCCTGGTCGGCGACCAGATAGCCGAGCCGGGCGCCGGGGAACGCCGACTTCGCGAACGAGCCGAGATACAGCACTCGGCCACGCGCGTCCAGGGACTTCAGGGTGGGCATCGACTCGCCGTCCCGCGCGAACAGCCCGTAGGGGTTGTCCTCCAGGATCAGGAAGTCCTCCTCGGCGGCGACCTCCAGCAACTTCTCCCGGGCCGCGAGCGGCAGCACCGTCCCCGACGGGTTGGAGAAGTCCGGCACCAGATAGAGGGCGGCCGGCCGCCTGCCCTCGGCGCGCACGGCACGGGCGGCCGCACGCACCGTCTCCGGGTCGAGCCCCTCCGGGCCCTCCAGGACGCCCCGTACAGGGATGTCCAGCATCCTGGCGGCGCCGAGGATGCCGACGTACGCCGGGGACACCGACAGCAGGACGTCGTCTGGAGAGGCGAACAGGCCGCGCAGGGCGACCAGGGCGGCCTCCTGGAAGCCGTGGGTGATCATGATCGCCTCGGCCGGGACGTCGATGCCCTCGTCCTGCTTCAGCATCAGGGCGACCTCGTCCTGGATCAGGCCGTTGACGGGCCCGTACTGGAACAGCAGCCGGGTGATGCGCTGTTCCGGGACACCCTTGTCGCGCAGGTGCTTGATATAGCGCTCGGTGTAGAAGGTGAGATTGGCCAGATCGTGGTTTCCGTCGTAGGGCGCTCCCGAGGAGAATGACAGCGCGTCGGGGAATCGCAGCGCCGTCTCACTGAGGATGCGCATGGAGTCCATGGCCGGATCGACGATTCCCGCGTGCAGGGAGTCGAGGGTGAATGCCTTGGTTTCCTTGGTTTCTGTGTTTTCGGTCGTGAGGGTCATATCAGTGGGCTCCCTCAACGGCCGGAACTTCCACTGACCGGTTTTCCGAAGTATTTACCGAAGTGTTTACCGACGTGTTCAACGCGGCGATCCAGCTTCCCTTTCCCGGCGCCCATTCCTGAATTCGCGTCCGGGCCACCAGGCCACCCTTGACATAGGGTTCCTCGTCGAGAACGCGCTGCAGTTCCTCGCGGGACTCCACCTCGTACACGAGGAGTCCGGAGTTCTCACCGACAAGGGGCCCGCCGAGCAGCAGGACGCCGTTGTCGGCCAGCCGGTAGAGGTTCTCGGCGTGCGCCGGATGCAGGCCCTGGCGGCCGGCCCGGTCGACGTTGTACTCGAATTCGACGACAAACTTCGCCACACCCAGCTCCTTGCAGTGAGAATCATGACGACGCGCGTAGCGCGATGCGCGGGGGAGGTCACGGACCCGCCCGCGAGCGGGTCACATGTAGAGGCCGCCGTTGATGTCGATCACGGATCCGGTCGAGTAACCGGCGCTTTCGGAACACAGGTGCAGCACACTGCCGACGGCCTCGGCCACCGTGCCGTAGCGCCCCATGGGCAGCCGTCCCAGGACGTCCTTCTTCGACTCCTCGGTACGGCGTTCGAAGGCGCCGGCGACCCGGTCGGTGGCGATCGGCCCATGGGCGACCACGTTCGCGACCACACCGGAACCGGCCAGTTCGTACGCCAGCTGCTTGGTCATCCCGATCACGGCGGCCTTCGCGCCGACGTACGCGGCGTTGTTGAAGTGGCTGTATGTCCGCCCGCCCGCCGAGGCGAAGTTCACGATGCGGCCGTAACCGTCCTCGGCCATCCGGGGCGCGCAGACCTTGATCGCGATCCAGGTGCTGATCACGTTCTCCAGATGGGTCTGTTCGAAATGGCTGCGGTCGAGATCCGCGTAACCGATGACCCGGGTGTCGCCGCCGACGCCGTTCACCAGGACCGACGGCGCGTGCCGGGCGACGATCTCGGTCAACTGCCGCTCGGCGGCCGGGATGTCGGTGATGTCCCCGACGACCGCCTCGGTCTTCGTCACATGGGCGAGCTCATCGGCGAGGCGGGTGACGGTCTCCTCGTTCCTGTCGAAGAGGACGAGTGAGTGGCCTTCCTTCGCGAGACCTCTGGCCACCTCGGAGAGAATTCCCCCGGCGGCACCGATCAAGAGCGCGGTACGAGCAGTCACGTTGCTTTTCACCCAAACTTTACTTAAGTCGGCGGCCCTGAACGAGCAGGGCCCTGGTGAGGGAAGCCCGGTAGAACGCCACGCCAATCGGCCCGAATGGTCATCGGGCTGCAAGTGGCGATGGAGTGTGCTGTGTGGCAGACGTGGTGTGCGGTGTCGCAAGTACGGGTCGCGGTAACGCTCCGACGTACGCAACAAACTGGCACAGAAGGGTGGCCGCCCCCTCGGCACCTCCCAGAGGCTCACATCTGACTTCGGTCGTTGTCAACGATTTTCGGAAATTCCGTTGCCCGCTTGCCGTGACACGCGGAAACCGGAGACCCTTGCGCTCGGACCGCACCCACCGGGTAGTGTCCATTGGTCGTCCGGGCACTTCGGAAGTATGGTGCACCGCTCGGCCAAGTACTGTGAACAGTCGATGAAATGGTGTCGGGAACCTGGGAAGCGAACCGGTTCAGGCACCATCCTCAAGGGGTGGTCTTCGGCCACCTCGAAGAGGAAGAAGCGGAACGGGGGCAAGAGTGAGCAATCTTCTGGCGGGTGCTTTCCGGCCAAGACGGCATGGAATTGCGCCTTTCTGTTGGAGTGCGGCTGATCCACCGGCCGGCTGTGCCGATCCGGCTGTACGACGGCCGGCGCACAGGCCGAACCCGCCGCGCCCGTAGGCCCCCGGGAGCCCCCCACCTGCTCCCGTCCCGCCATGCGCCCTCCTTCCGCTTTCACCGACCCCACCGGACGAACGGATCATGCGACCCGACTCCCCTTGGCGGACAGCCGACTTCCGCACGCTGTTCACCGCATCCGCGCTCAGTCAGCTGGGCAGCAACGTCAGTTACGTCGCCGTACCCCTGGTCGCCGTGGCCGCGCTGGACGCCGGGCCCGGCCAGGTCGGCGCCCTCGCCACCCTCAGCACGATCGCCTTCCTGGTCATCGGCCTGCCGGCCGGGGCCTGGGTGGACCGGCTCAGTCATCGCCGGGTACTGATCGCCGCCGACCTGTGCCGCGCCCTGCTCTACGCCTCCGTGCCGCTGGCCTGGTGGCTGGACGCGCTCACCCTGGGCCAGCTCTACGCGGTCGTCCTGCTCAGCGGCTGCGCGACGGTGTTCTTCGACGTGGGTTCACAGAGCGTGCTGCCCCAACTGGTCGGCAAAGAAGCGCTGGTTCAGGCCAACGCGGACATCAACACGCTGATCGCCGCGGGCAACGTACTGGGCCGCAGCGCGGGCGGTGGACTTGTCTCGCTGCTCAGCGCACCCGCGGCCGTGCTGGTGTCGGCCGGCACCTATCTGGCCTCCGGGCTCGGACTCATCGCGATCCGGCGCACCGAGCCGTCCAGCAGGGCGAAGAACGGGGCGGGCAACCGGCTCCGCACCCAGATCGCCGAGGGCGTACGGCATGTCTTCGGCAACCCGGAGCTACGGGCGCTGGTGCTCACCGCGGCCCTCGCCAACCTCGGCTCCGCCGTCATCAACACCATGCTGCCGATCTGGTTCGTCCGCGAACTCGGCCTGCCCGGCGCAGCGTTGGGCCTGTTCTGGGGTGCCGGCGGGATCGGTCTGCTGATCGGCGCCCGCACCGCGCGGCCCATCGCCGCCCGGCTGGGATTCGGCCGTACGCTCGGTCTGGCCGGGGTGTGTCTGGCGCCGGCGGGGCTGCTCGTGCCGCTGGTCGACCGGGGGCCGTGGCTGTATCTCGCGGGCGCCGGATGGTGTTTGGCCATGTTCAAGGTGGGCATGGACAACGTGCTCGGAGTCAGCCTGCGGCAGCGGATGACCCCAGGCTCGCTGCTCGGCCGGATGAACGCGACGTTCCGCTTCCTGCTGACGGGCGCCCTGGCGGTCGGTGCCGCGATCTCCGGTGTCCTCGGTGAACTCGTCGGAGTCCAGGCCACGTTGTGGGTGGGCGGTGTGTTCGTGTCGACGGCCTTCCTGCCCGTCTTCCTCTCCCCGGTGCGGGTCCGCAGGGTCCTGCCCGACCCCGTCCCCGAGCCGGAACCACCCCGCACCCAGGACGCGCCCGCCTAGCTCGCGTGAATTCGCGCGCGGTTGCCTGCGGTTGGGTTGCGAATTCCTGCGGTTTCCGTGGGCCCGACGCTAGGCGGGATCACGCTATTTCCGCCCGGCATTCGGCCGGATATCAGTCCAACTTTTGATCAATAATCGGTCGAGTTCCGTTCAGTTTACCTGTAAAAGGTTGACCCTGTAGGTGACCGCCTGTCAGGATCAACCACGCACCCAGTCACAGACCTTTCGTGTGCCGATATTCCGAGTGCCCGACCGGGCGATCGAATATCAGGCGCCTCAGATCCCTGACCTAGAGGAGTGCGATGGCAGCCATCGACAGTGGCTACCGGACCGAAGGCATTGCGGATTATTCCGATCCTCGCGAAACCATGCGCGCCCTGCCCCGGTTCACTCAGTACCCACTCACCCTTTTCACCGGAAAGGCCCTCACCGGCCAGCGTTCCATATCCTGGTGGACGCCAGGATTTCACCTTCTGACGGCGTATCTCTCCATGGCCCTCGGCGTCGCCGCCGGCTGCGGCGGACTCGCGCTGGGCGGTGCCTGGCTGCTGCTGGTGCCGGCGGGCTGGGCCGTCACCCTGCACGGCATGCGCAACCTGCGCATGATGGTCTACCACCAGTGCTCCCACCGGAACATGTACCGAAGACGACGCCTGGACACCGCGATAGGCCGGCTCACCTCCAGCGTGCTGGTCATCCAGAACTTCGTCCGCTACAGCCGCGAGCACGTCAGCGACCACCACGCCGCCCACCACATGACCCTGCGCGACCCCACCGTCCAGGCCTTCCTGGTCAGCCTGAACCTGCACCCCGGGATGACCCGGCGGCAGATGTGGCGGCGGGTTCTCGGCCGGCTGGTGTCGCCCTGGTTCCACCTGAACTTCCTGGTGGCGCGGGCCCGTTCGTTCTGGCACGGCTCGGCGCGGGCCGAGAAGGCGACCTTCCTCGCCCTCTACCCGACCGTGATCGCGGCCACCGTCCTGACCGGGACGTGGCAGGCCCTGCTGATCGTCTGGTTCGTTCCGCTGATCCCGCTCTTCCAGATCAGCAACACCCTGCGGCTGTGCGTCAAGCACACCTTCCCGGCCCGGGACCTCGCCGTCCGGCGCGGCAAGGAGTACTTCGGCGGCCTCACCAACGCCATCTTCATCGGCGAGGCGGCACCCGCTCCCGGACTGCCGCCGCTGCGCCGGGCCGCCGCCTGGGGACGCTGGTCGCTGCGCATGCTGTTCGTGCACGCGCCGGCGCGCTATCTCGTCCTCACCGGGGACACGGTGGTCCACGACTTCCATCACCGGTATCCGTCCACCCAGCAGTGGGCGAACTACATCTTCGAACGCCAGGCGGACCTGGAAAAGGGCAGCCCCGGCTGGCCGCCCTACACGCATGCCTGGGGTCTCGTACCCGCGATCAACCGGGTATTCGACTCGCTCTCCGTCGCCGATCCGGAGGAATTCAATGTCGCGAGACTGCGTGCGGTCAGTAAACGAGAACTGTTCGCCGCATTCGACGACTGAATGCACGCAAGTTCGTCCAAAGATTCCGTTCGTAGATCCCGGGGGCTCGCCATGCGACAGAACGCTGGAACAGAAAACGAAACAAAAGAAGAAACGTCACAGCAGACAGCGGCACGCACCGTCATTCTCGGGGTCGCGGCCAGCGACAGCCATGTCGTGGCCAATCACCTCATCGCCCACGCACTGCGCGCCGAAGGATTCCAGGTCGTCAATCTCGGCGCCTGTACCTCGGTCGCCGAATTCGCCGAAGCGCACGCCGACCACCCCGAGGCCGAGGCGGTGATCATCGGCAGCCTCAACGGTCACGCCCACGCCGACCTCCAGGACCTGCCCGCCGCCCGCGCCGCCGGCCGCCTGGGCTGCCCGGTCATCCTCGGCGGCAACCTCTCCGTCGGCAGCTACAAGGGCGCCGCCGACCACGAGCGGCTGTACGGACTCGGCGTCGACGTCGTCCTGTCCGACCTGGACGAACTGCCCACCGCCCTGGCCGAGTTGCGGCCGCGCGCCACCACGGCCGCCCCGGTCGCCGCCTCATGAGCGACACCGCCCCGCCGCTCCCCGAACTCGCCGAGTCCGTTGCCTACGTACAACAGCTGGGGAAACCCACCGTCGCCGAGGTGCTGCGGGACGCACGGGCGGCGGGGCGGCTCGCACTGCAACCCCGTTGCGGGGTCGGCAGCCACGTCCAGATGACGACGCTGCTCCAGGACCTGGAACGGCACGCCCGGCCCGACATCCTCACGCTCACCATCGACTCGTACACCCGGCTGAAGCAGTTCGACCGAGCCCGCGACGTCCTGGAGCGCAACCCCGCCGACCTGAACGGGTATCCGCTGGTCGCCCACGGCTGGGTGAAGGGGCGCGAGCTCAACGAGGCGGTGGCCGCGCCGCTGGAGATCCGGCACGGGACGCCCGACGCGCGGCTGCTGTTCGAGGTGACGGTGGCGTCCGGCATCACCTCGTTCGAGGGCGGCGGCATCTCGTACAACCTGCCGTACTGCAAGGACGTCCCGCTCGCAGAGTCCCTCGCGGCCTGGCGGGACGTCGACGCCCGGTGCGGCGAACTGGCCCGGCACGGACTGGTGGTGGACCGCGAGACGTTCGGCACCCTGACCGCCGTACTCGTGCCGCCGTCCATCTCGCTCGCGATCAGCGTCCTGGAGGCGGTGGCGGCGGCGCGCGAAGGGGTGCGGTGCATCTCGGTGGCGTATCCGCAGGGCGGCCACTTCGAGCAGGACGTGGCCGCACTTCGGGCCATCCCCGAACTCGCGGCCCGCTATCTGCCCGACGGCCTCGAAGTCCACGCCGTGCTCCACGAGTTCATGGGCGTCTTCCCCAAGCAGCGGCCCCACGCCGAGGACCTCATTCTCTACGGCGCCCTCGTCGCCCGGCTCGGTGGCGCGAGCAAGCTGATCAGCAAGACGTACCAGGAGGCCCACGGCATCCCCGACACCCGCGCCAACATCGACGGACTGCTGCTCGCCTCGCGCGCCAACTCCCCGCTCCTGGACTTCATCACGCTCGACGAGGACCGCATCGGCACCGAACTGGAGTGGATCCTGCGGGAGGTGGCCGAGATCGTCGAACCGATCCTCTCGACGTCCGATCTCCACAAGGAGATTCCGGCGGCGTTCGCGGAGGGACGGCTCGACATCCCGTTCAGCGCGAGCCGCTCGGCGCGCTCGGAGATCATTCCGCGCCGCGCGTCCGACGGTGCCATACGCTACTTCGCCACGGGATCACTGCCGTTCTCCGCCCGCACCCGCGAGCACCACGAGCGGAGCCTCGCCGTCGGTGGGGAGTCCCGGCTCGGCGACATGGTGAAGGGGCTGACGGCGGACATCAACTATTTCCTCGGCATCTTCGGCGAGAGCACGAGCGGCGGCGCGGCGGGGCGACACCTGGAGGAGAACTCCGTCACGGAGACCCCCGTAGCCCCGAAATGACCTGACCCGACCGGATCCCACCTCACCCGATCCGTCCACATCGAACCGCACGGCACGACCCAGGAGTGGAAAGAGAACCATGCAGTCCATCCGCGTCACCCGGCCCGGCGACCCGTCCGAACTCCGTCTGGAGCAGACCGAGTTGCCGGTCGCCGGCCCCGGTCAGGCACTGGTCCGCAACACCGCGGTCGGCGTCAACTACATCGACGTCTACTACCGCGACGGCACCTATCCCGCCGAGCCCCCCTTCACCCCGGGCCAGGAGGCCGCCGGTGTCGTGGAGGCCGTCGGTGCGGGCGTGAGCGGATTCGCGCCGGGCGCGAGGGTCGCGTACGCCGCTCAACTGGGCGCCTATGCCGAGTACACAGTGGTCCCCGAGGACAAGCTGATCCCCGTACCCGACGGCGTGGAACTGGCCGAGGCAGCCGCCGTGACCCTCCAGGGCCTCGCCGCGTACTACCTCACCCATGAGACGCACCCCGTCGCCAAGGGCGAGACGGTCGTCGTCCTGGCGGCGGCGGGCGGCCTCGGCCGGCTCCTGGTCCAACTGGCCGCCGCCCGCGGGGCCACCGTCGTCGCGGTCGCCTCCACCCCCGAGAAGGAGGAGGTCGCCCGCCGGGCAGGCGCCCACCACACCTTCGGCTACGAGCAGTTCGACGCAAGGGTACGGGAAGTGACGGACGGTCAGGGCGCGCAGGTCGTCTACGACTCGGTCGGCGCCACGACCCACCTCACCAGTCTGCGCAGCCTCGGCCGCCGGGGCACGCTCGCCCTCTGCGGTCTGTCCAGCGGTCCCGTGCCGCCCCTGGACATCGAACTCCTGCGTGGCGGGGGCTCGTTGTTCCTCACCCGCCCCACGATGAAGGACTACGTGTACGACGCCCGGACGCTGCGCACGGCCGGCGGCGCCGTCTTCGAACACCTGGCGTCCGGAGTGCTCAAGCCGCTGCTCCATGCGACTCTTCCGCTCGCGGACGCGGCCGAGGCGCACCGACTGCTGGAAGGCCGCGCCACGACGGGCAAGCTCCTGCTGACGCCCTGACCTACCCGTACGCCCGAACACCCCACCACCGCACGCAACTTCACCACTCCGGGAGCACACATGGCCGAGGCGAGCAGCCCTCACCTCCTCTTCGTCGGTGGCGCGGGAGACGCCACGCTCGCCGTGGACGTCGTCGAGACGGCACTGCGGCAGGCCCGCGCGCGCGGCCTGAACATCCATCTCACCAACAAGGAAGCCACCCTGGCCGCCACCCCGACCGTCAACGCCCTCGCCGACACGGTCTCGGCGGTCGACTTCTCGGTACGCGGCGCGAGCGCCGAGTGGGTACGCGAGCGCACCTCGTCCGGGGAGCGCTACGACGTCGTCTTCGGCGTACGGGAGATGGCGCAGGAGGCGGTGGCCGAGGTCGCCGACGCGCTCCGCCTGCCGGGCAACGTGCCGGACGCCGTCCACCGGGTCCGTACGAAGGACGAGGCGCGCGCCCACCTCACCGCCGCCGGATTCCGCCAGCCCCGCTTCCGGGTCTGCGCCACGGAGCCGGAGGCGCGCGAGTTCCTGGCCGGCTCCACGGGCCCCTGGGTGGTAAAGCCGCGCGACGCCATGGGCAGCGAGGGCGTGACCCGGATCGACACCGCCGAGAAACTGCCGGCGGCCCTGGACTTCCTGCCGGGCGGCCACGACGGGCATAGCGAGCCGGGCGAAGTGTCCTTCATCGTCGAGGAGTTCGTGGAAGGGCCCGAGTACAGCGCGGAGGGCGTGTTCCTCGGCGGCGCCCCCCACATCCTCGCGCTGACCTCGAAGGAGCTGCTGCCACCGCCCAACTTCTTCGAGATCGAGTACGTCATCCCGGCGATCCTGCCCGCCCCGACCGCCGCCGAGATCGAACGGCAGGTCGTCGCCGCTCTCACGGCTCTCGGCCTGAGCTTCGGCCAGTTCCATGTCGAGCTGTGGTGGACCGAGCACGGCGTGGTCCTGGGGGAGGTCCATGTCCGCAACGCCGGCGGCTGGATCCACCGCATGCTTCCCCATGTCATCCCGGGCCTGGAGTGGTTCGGCCTGGTCTACGACGACGTCCTGGGCAACCCGGTCGACAAGGCCGCGCTGAAGCCCGTACGAGGGTCGGCGATCCGCTTCCTGACGCCGCCGCCGGGCCGTCTGCTGGCGATCGAGGGCTGGGACGAGGTGCTGGCCCACCCCGCCGTCCTCCACGCGGAATTGGCCATCGCCCCCGGAACCGTCGTCGAGGCGCACCGGTCGGTCGAGAACCGCGTCGGCCACATCGCGGTCGGCGCCGACACCCCCGAGGAGGCGCAGGCGCTGGCCAGGAAGCTGGAGCAGCGGGTGCGGTTCGTGACGGAACCGGTGGAGGCGGAGGTGGGGTAGGCCCCGGGGAGTCCTACAGGGTCTCCACCTCGTAGAAGCAGAGGTGGTCCTTTATCCGGGCCACCTCGTCCTTCGGCTCGGGGTACCCCCAGACCAGGTCGGCGGCGTCCGGGAGGGACCAGTAGGACGCCGTGCCCTTGAAGGGGCAGTACGTGTGGGTGTCGGAGGGCGTCAGCAGATCGAGGCGGACGTCCTCGGCGGGGAAGTAGTAGCGCGGGGGACAGCCGGTCTCGCGCAGCACGAGGGCCCGTCCGCTCTCGGCGAGCACCTGGTCGCCGTGGACGACCCGTACGCGGTCGTCGGTCTGCTCGATCGTGATCGTGTGTCCTTCAGCCATACCTGGACAGCGTTCGGGCGGCCGGGGTTGTTCCCGCCCGGGAGAGTGGAGATCGGAGAGTGGGGACCGGCGCGGGCTCGGGTTCGGGTGATGCGAGCATGGCGGGTATGGCTACTCATGTGATCACCGGGGCGGGTTCGGGTATCGGTGCGGCGGTCGCGCGGCGGCTGCACGCGCGCGGGGACGACCTCGTGCTGCACGCGCGTGACGCGGGGCGGGCGAAGGAACTGGCGGCGGAGTTTCCGGGCGCGAGGACGCTGGTGGGCGACCTGGCCGACCCGGATCGCCTCTCCTGGGCGTTCTCCCACCAGTCGCTGCCGGACCGGGTGGACTCCCTGTTGCACATCGCGGGCGTGGTCGACCTCGGCCCGGTCGGCGACCTGACCCCCAAGGCCTGGCGCCACCAGCTCAACGTCAACCTGCTCGCCCCGGCCGAACTGACCCGTCACCTGCTGCCCCAACTCCGTGTCTCCCAGGGCCAGGTGATCTTCGTCAACTCCGGCGCGGGCCTGAGCGCGGGTGCCAACTGGTCGGCGTACGCGGCGTCCAAGCACGGCCTCAAGGCCCTCGCGGACTCGTTGCGCCAGGAGGAACACGGGGCCGGGGTGCGGGTGACGACGGTGTATCCGGGGCGTACGGCGAGCCCGATGCAGGCGAAGGTGCACCAGCAGGAGGGCAAGGAGTACGACCCGTCGAAGTGGATCGACCCCGAGTCGGTGGCGACGACGATCCTGCTGGCCCTGGACCTGCCCCGGGACGCGGAGATCAACGATCTGACGGTACGCCCTGGATTGATTTAGCCCGTCCGGCGTTTGAGGACAAGGCCCGTTCAGGGCCGACTTCTTTCCCACCCACCCGCCCCCACCGCGTCTACAGCCCAGGCCGCATTTCCAGCCCGTCCGGCGCTTGAGGACAAGGCCCCTTCAGGGCCGATGGGGGGTCTGGGGGCGCAGCCCCCAGGTACGGGATGGGATGGGTAGGGGCGGCGGGGGCGAGGAACCATAGGCTTCGCCCCGTGAACGCGAACCCCATCTTCGGCCCAGCCACCGGCATCGGCTCCCTCCCCGGCGGCGACGCCCGGGAAGCCGTCAAGGCGGCCACCGGATCCTTCGAGGACTTCCCCTTCCTGCCTGAACTGCCCGCCCGCGGCCCCGGCGCCGACATGATCGGCCGCACCGCGGGACTGCTCGTCGAGCTGTACGCGCGCGTGGAGCCCAGCGGCTGGCGCCTCGGTGACCACCCGGGCCGGGACACCAAGCGGGCCCGCTCCTGGCTCGGCGAGGACCTCGACGCGCTGGAGGAGTTCACACAGGGGTACGAGGGACAGCTGAAGGTGCAGGTCGTGGGCCCCTGGACGCTGGCCGCCGCCATCGAACTCAGGAACGGCGAGCTGGCCCTCTCCGACCCCGGCGCCCGCCGCGACCTCGCCGGTTCCCTCGCCGAGGGCGTCCGCCTCCACCTCGACGAACTGCGCCGCCGTATCCCCGGCGCCCAACTCGTCCTGCAGCTCGACGAACCGTCCCTCGTCCCCGTACTGCGCGGCCAGGTGCGGACGGCCAGCGGCTACCGCACCCACCGCGCCGTCGACCGCCAGCTCGCCGAGGCGACCCTCCGGGAGGTCATCGGCGTGCACGGTGACGGGCCTGTCGTCGTCCACTCCTGCGCGCCGGACGTCCCGTTCGCTCTGCTCCGCCGGGCCGGCGCCGCCGCCGTCTCCTTCGACTTCTCGCTCCTCACCGAGCGTGATGACGACGCCATCGGCGAGGCGGTGGAGGGCGGCCTGCGGCTGTTCGCCGGTGTCGTGCCGGGCACGGACGGCCCATTGTCAGACCCTGCCGGTAGCGTCAGTGGTGTCAGAACGCTGTGGCGCAGGTTGGGGCTGCATCCGGGACTTCTCGCGGAGGCGGTCACGGTCACTCCGTCATGCGGACTCGCGGGCGCTTCCCCGCGGTACGCATGGGCGGCGCTCGCCCACTGCGTCGAGGCGGCGAGATCACTCGCGGACAACCCAGAGTAACGGGAGGACAATACGGTGGCCGGCGAACAGCACGCACAGACCACATCGGTGCCCACCGAGGCGCGCGAGCGGCACGCCCAGCTCGCCGAGCGCGTCGAGGAGCACCGCTTCCGGTACTACGTGAACGACGCTCCCGTCGTCAGCGACGCGGAGTTCGACAAGCTGCTGCGCTCCCTGGAGGCGCTGGAGGAGGAGTATCCGGAGCTGCGCACGCCGGACTCCCCGACCCAGAAGGTCTCGGGGGCGTACGAGACGGAGTTCACCTCCGTGCAGCACCGCTCCCGCATGCTCTCCCTCGACAACGCCTTCGACGACCTGGAGTTGGCGGCGTGGGCGGAGCGCGTCCACAGGGACGTCGGCTCCTCCGAGTACCACTTCCTGTGCGAGCTGAAGGTCGACGGTCTCGCCGTCAACCTGACGTACGAGCACGGGCGGCTCACCCGCGCGGCGACCCGCGGCGACGGCCGCACCGGCGAGGACATCACACCGAACGTACGGACGATCGCCGAGATCCCGGACCGGCTGACGGGCGAGCGCGTCCCGGACCTGGTGGAGATCCGCGGCGAGGTCTACTTCCCGATGGAGAAGTTCGAGGAGCTGAACGCCCGTCTGGTGGAGGGCGGCGACAAGCCGTTCGCCAACCCGCGCAACGCGGCGGCCGGTTCGCTCCGCCAGAAGGACCCGCGGGTCACCGCGACCCGCCCGCTGCACATGGTGGTCCACGGCATCGGCGCCCTGGAGGGGTACGACCCGCTCACCCGCCTCTCCGAGGCGTACACCCTCCTGCACGGATGGGGCCTGCCGACCACGCGGTACGCGAAGGAGGTCGACGACCTCGACGGCGTACGGGAGTTCATCGCGTACTACGGCGAGAACCGGCACTCCGTCGAGCACGAGATCGACGGGGTCGTCGTCAAGCTCGACGAGATCCCGCTGCAGGGCCGCCTCGGCTCGACCTCCCGCGCCCCGCGCTGGGCGATCGCGTGGAAGTACGCGCCCGAGGAGGTCAACACCAAGCTCATCAACATCCGCGTGGGCGTGGGGCGTACGGGCAGGGTCACCCCGTACGCGCAGGTCGAGCCGGTGACGGTGGCCGGCTCGGAGGTCGAGTTCGCCACCCTGCACAACCAGGACGTCGTCAAGGCCAAGGGCGTGCTCATCGGCGATACCGTGGTGCTGCGCAAGGCCGGTGACGTCATTCCGGAGATCCTCGGCCCGGTCGCCGATCTGCGCGACGGCACGGAGAAGCCCTTCGAGATGCCGGCCGAGTGCCCCGAGTGCGGTACGCCACTGCGGCCCATGAAGGAGGCCGACGTCGACCTCCGCTGCCCCAACGGGCAGAGCTGCCCGGCCCAGTTGAGGGAGCGGCTGTTCTATCTCGGCGGGCGCAAGTGCCTGGACATCGAGAACTTCGGCTATGTGGCCGCCGCCGCGCTCACCAAGCCGCTGGAGCCCTCGGACCCGCCGCTCGTCGACGAGGGAGACCTCTTCGACCTCACCATCGAGCGACTGCTGCCCATCAAGGCGTACGTCCTGGACCAGGACAGCGGGCTGCCCAAGCGGGACCCGAAGACCGGCGAGGAGAAGATCGTCACGGTCTTCGCCAACCAGGAGGGCGAGCCCCGGAAGAACGCGGTGTCGATGCTCGCCAACATCGCCGCCGCCAAGGACCGTCCGCTGGCCAGGATCATCACCGGTCTGTCGATCCGGCATGTGGGCCCGGTCGCCGCCGAGGCGCTGGCCCGCGAATTCCGCTCGATCGAGCGGATCGAGCAGGCCTCCGAGGAGGAGCTGGCCACCACGGACGGGGTGGGCCCGATCATCGCGGCCTCGCTCAAGGAGTGGTTCGCGGTCGACTGGCACCAGGAGATCCTGCGCAAGTGGCGGGCCGCCGGGGTCCGTATGGAGGAGGAGGGCTCCGGTGAGGACGAGGGGCCGCGCCCGCTCGAAGGGCTCACCGTCGTCGTGACCGGAACCCTTGAACACCACACCCGGGACGGCGCGAAGGAGGCGCTGCAGAGCCGTGGAGCAAAGGTGACCGGTTCTGTTTCGAAGAAGACGTCATTCGTGGTTGTGGGTGACAATCCTGGTTCGAAGTTCGACAAGGCGATGCAGTTGAAGGTGCCCGTTCTGAATGAGGACGGCTTTGCCGTACTGCTCGAACAGGGGCCCGAAGCAGCGGCCGAAGCGGCGCTCCCGAACGAGGAGTAGGGGAGGAACAGGGGTTGAAGACCACCCGATCGGCGCATACCAGATGCATACGGGTGCCCGTGTCGCATTCGGGCAACCGTCGACGACCGCTGCCCGTGGAGGCCTTCAGCGGCCTACTGTTGACGTATGCGCCTGCCGTGCCCGGATGCGGTTTCGGACGCGGTGTCGTTGACGGTTGACGGACATCGGACCGCGTGGCGCGGGCACCGCCGGCTGTGAGAGGGACGGGAATGGAACCGACCGATAGCGCCGCCCCTCCCTCAAGGCTGCGCGGAGGCCGGATATCCGGCGCCTGGCGCCGAGCCTCCGCCCTCCTCACCGGCCGCACCGAGACGGGCCTGGAACCACGCCGGGCCCGCCGGACGGCACGCTTCCTGGAACGGGCGGGCGTCGGCGTACGGACGGGCGGACCGGCGAACAGGACCGACGGCCCAGGCAGTACCGGCATGGGCACCGGCATCGGCACCCGACAGCGCATCGTCGCCGACAGCAGGGTGTCGACCCCGCTGACGGCCCATCTCACCGCCGAGGAACGCGTCGCCCACCTGCACGCCCACGACCCCGCACGCCAGCTGTCCTGGCCCGCGCTGCCCGCGGCGGTCGTCGCGGCGGCCGGGTTCGTCCTCGGCGCCGGCTTCTACCGCGGCTTCACCGGCCACAGCGCGCTCTTCCCCTCCGGCACCGCCGGCTGGGCCCTCGCCGTCCTCACCGGGGTCATCGTCGGCCACCTCGTCGCCCTCGGCCGCGCCCGCTGGTGGGGCGGCACCGGCTCCGGCGCCGCCCTCACCCTCGCCGTACTCCTGCTGTACGGCTGGGTCCCGGCCGGCATGGTCAGCCTCACCGTCGTCGTCCTGGTCGGCGCGGCCCGGCGCCACCGCTGGCGGCAGGGCCTCCTGCACGGCGCGGTGGACATCCTCGGCATCGGCGCCGGCGCGCTGGTGCTCGCGGCGTTCGGCCGGGTCCCGTCCGTCGAGACACCGTGGGACCCGCAGACCTGGAGCGTCTACACGGCGCCCGAGGTGATGCTGGTCGCGGTCACCTACCTCGCGGTCACCCGCACCCTGCTCTGGTATCTGCACACCCCGCGCGGCGGACTGCCCACCGCCGCCCGCTCCGCCCTGGTCAGACAGGGTCTGGTCGCGATCGCGCTGCTCGCCATCGCGCCGCTGATCTGCGTCATCGCCGTCGCCCTGCCGATCCTGCTGCCGCTGTTCGCCATCCCCCTCATCGCCCTCGACTCCACCCTGTGGATAGCCCGGGCGCGGGCCGAGGAACAGCTGCGCGACCCGCTGACCGGACTGCCCAACAGACAGTGGCTCCTGGAACGGACCTGGACGGCCCTCGACGATGCCGAACGCATCGACGCACGGGCCGCGTTGATGCTCATAGACCTCGACCGCTTCCGGTCCGTCAACGACACGCTGGGACACCTCGCCGGTGACCGCCTCCTCCTCCAGATAGCCGACCGGCTGCGCCTCGCACTGCCGCGAGGAGCGGAGGCCGCGCGGCTCGGCGGCGACGAGTTCGCCGTGTTACTGCCGGTCGTCGACTCCACGACGTCCGCCACCCGCGTCGCCCGCAACCTGGTCACCGTGCTGGGTTCCCCGCTCGACCTCGACGGACTCACCCTCGTCCTGGAGGCCAGCGCGGGCCTCGCCGTCTTCCCCGACCACGCCCTCGACGCCGAGGGGCTGCTGCGGCGCGCCGACGTCGCGATGTACCAGGCGAAGCGGGACCGCACGGGCGTCGAGGTCTACGAGATCAAGCGGGACTCGAACACCCCGGACCGGCTCGGCCTGCTCGGCGACCTGCGGCGCGCGCTCGACGCGCACGAGGTCGAACTGCACTACCAGCCCAAGGTGCGTTTCGACGGCCAGGTAGCCGGCCTGGAGGCGCTGGTGCGGTGGGTGCACCCGGAGCGCGGGAAGGTACCGCCGGACGAGTTCATAGCCATCGCCGAGTCGTCCGGGCTGATGCCCCATCTCACGGAGTACGTGCTGGAGACAGCGCTCGAACAGGTCGCCAAGTGGCGCTCCCAGGGGCTGTTCGTCCCGGTCGCCGTCAACGTGTCCCCGCGAGACGTCCACACTCCCGGCTTCGCCGGTTCCGTCGCCGCGCGGCTGGCCCGGCACGGGGTCCCGCCGGGGGCGCTCCAGCTGGAGATCACGGAACACGTGCTCCTGGAGGACCCGCAGAAGGCCGCGGACACGCTGGCCGCGCTGACCGCGCACGGCGTGAAGATGTCGCTGGACGACTTCGGGACGGGGTACTCGTCGCTGGTGCATCTGCGGCGGCTGCCGGTGAGCGAGCTGAAGATCGACCGGTCGTTCGTGGCACGGCTGGCGGTGGACACGGAGGACTCGGAGATCGTGCGGTGCACGGTGGATCTCGCGCACTCGCTGGGGTTGCTCGTCGTCGCCGAGGGTGTGGAGGACGACGAGACGTGGGAGCGGCTGCGGGACATGGGGTGTGACGCGGTGCAGGGGTGGCTTGTCGCCGCCGCGATGCCTCCTGAGGAGGCCACGGCGTGGTTGCTGGCGCGGGGGACTCGTGGGTGGCAGCGTCCTCGGGCGGCCTTGCCCGCGGCGGAGTCCTAGAGGAGATCTCCCACCCGCGCACCGCCCGTTCACCGCCCGTTTCAAGGGTGAGCTCTGCCGTCGGGGCTCGGCGCCGTCGGCGGCTGAGGGTCCGTGGAGGCAAACCCGGGCGCGGGGTGTCTCCCCTGCCCCCTAGGATTGGGGCCAAAACCCACACCGCACTCACCCAGAGGATCGCTGCATGCCTGGCATCACGCGCGAGGAGGTCGCCCACCTCGCACGGCTGGCGCGTCTGGAGCTGAAGGGCGAAGAGCTCGACCACTTCGCAGGCCAGCTCGACGACATCATCGGCGCGGTCGCCCGCGTCAGCGAGGTCGCCGACCAAGACGTACCGCCGACCTCGCACCCGCTGCCGCTGACGAACGTCATGCGCGCGGACGAGGTCCGTCCGTCGCTCACCCCCGCGCAGGCGCTCTCCGGCGCCCCCGCCCAGGAGCAGCAGCGTTTCAAGGTGCCGCAGATCCTGGGGGAGGACTAATCACCATGACGGACATCAACGTCAACATCATCCGGCTCACCGCCGCCGAGACCGCCGCGAAGATCGCTTCCGGCGAGCTCACCGCCGTCCAGGTCACCGAGGCCCACCTGGCCCGGATCGAGGCCGTCGACGAGAAGGTGCACGCCTTCCTGCACGTCGACCGGGAGGGCGCCCTCGCCCAGGCCCGTGCGGTCGACGCCAAGCGCGAGCGCGGGGAGACGCTGGGCCCGCTGGCCGGCGTACCCCTCGCGCTCAAGGACATCTTCACCACCGAGGGGATTCCGACCACCGTCGGGTCCAAGATGCTCGAAGGGTGGATCCCGCCCTACGACGCGACCGTCACCAAGCGGCTGAAGGCCGCCGACGTCGTCATCCTCGGCAAGACCAACATGGACGAGTTCGCCATGGGGTCCAGCACCGAGAACAGCGCGTACGGTCCGACCGGCAACCCCTGGGACCTCTCCCGCATCCCCGGTGGCTCGGGTGGCGGTTCCTCCGCCGCGCTCGCCTCCTTCCAGGCGCCGCTGGCCATCGGTACGGACACCGGCGGCTCCATCCGCCAGCCCGCCGCCGTCACCGGCACGGTCGGCGTCAAGCCGACGTACGGGGCCGTCTCGCGGTACGGCATGGTCGCCTTCTCGTCCTCCCTCGACCAGGGCGGACCCTGCGCCCGTACGGTCCTGGACGCGGCCCTCCTCCACGAGGCCATCGCCGGGCACGACCCGCTCGACTCCACCTCGATCGACGCGCCGGTCCCGCCGGTCGTCGAGGCCGCCCGCAACGGCAGCGTCGAGGGCATGCGCGTCGGCGTCGTCAAGCAGTTCCGAGGCGAGGGCTACCAGGCCGGCGTCATCCAGCGCTTCGACGAGTCCGTGGCGCTGCTGAAGGAACTGGGCGCCGAGATCGTCGAGCTGGACTGTCCGTCCTTCGACCTGGCGCTGTCCGCGTACTACCTGATCGCGCCGAGCGAGTGTTCGAGCAACCTGGCCCGCTTCGACGGCCTGCGCTACGGCCTCCGTACGGGCGACGACGGCACCCACTCCGCCGAGGAGGTCACCTCGCTGACCCGCGCGGAGGGCTTCGGACCCGAGGTCAAGCGCCGCATCATCCTCGGCACGTACGCGCTCAGCTCCGGCTACTACGACGCGTACTACGGCAGCGCCCAGAAGGTCCGTACGCTCATCACCCGCGACTTCGAGAAGGCGTTCGAGTCGGTGGACGTGATCGTCTCCCCGACGACGCCCACCACCGCCTTCCCGATCGGCGAGCGCGCCGACGACCCGATGGCGATGTACCTCGCGGACCTCTGCACCATCCCGACCAACCTGGCCGGCAACTCGGCCATGTCCCTGCCCTGCGGTCTCGCACCGGAGGACGGACTGCCCGTCGGGCTCCAGATCATCGCCCCGGCGCTCCAGGACGACCGGCTTTACAAGGTCGGAGCCGCCGTCGAGGCCGCCTTCGTGGAAAAGTGGGGGCACCCGCTGCTCGAGGAGGCACCGTCGCTGTGAGCAAAGCTCTTTCGAAGGCCAAGGGCTTCAAGAAGTCCAAGTCCGGCACGTACCTGTCCATCGCGACCACCGCGTTCGGTGCCGTCACCGTCGCCAAGCAGGCCAAGAAGGCCCGCTCGGAGAGCGACACGCTGCGCCTCATCGACGCGGCCGTGTCCGCCGCCGCCATCGTCACCGGCCTCGCCATCCTCTTCCGCGAGCTGAAGCGGCTGGGCGACGACGACGTCCTGCTGGGCTGAGAGGGAAGTTTTCACCGTGACCACCACGACCGACATCGAACTGGTGTCGTACGAGGACGCGTTGGCGTCGTACGACCCTGTCATGGGCCTCGAAGTCCATGTCGAACTCGGCACCAGGACCAAGATGTTCTGTGGCTGTTCGACCGAGCTGGGCGCCGAGCCCAACTCGCAGACCTGCCCCACCTGCCTCGGCATGCCCGGTGCGCTTCCGGTCGTCAACGCGATCGGCATCGAGTCCGCCATCAAGATCGGTCTCGCGCTGCACTGCGAGATCGCCGAGTGGTGCCGCTTCGCCCGGAAGAACTACTTCTATCCGGACATGCCGAAGAACTTCCAGACCTCCCAGTACGACGAGCCGATCGCCTTCAACGGCTACCTCGACGTCCAGCTGGAGGACGGCGAGACCTTCCGCGTGGAGATCGAACGCGCCCACATGGAGGAGGACACCGGCAAGTCGCTGCACGTCGGCGGCGCGACGGGCCGTATCCACGGCGCATCGCACTCGCTCCTCGACTACAACCGCGCCGGTATCCCCCTCATCGAGATCGTCACCAAGCCGATCGAGGGCGCCGGCGAGCGCGCTCCCGAGGTCGCCAAGGCGTACGTCGCCGAGCTGCGCGAACTCATCAAGGCGCTCGGGGTCTCGGAAGCCCGCATGGAGCAGGGGCAGATGCGCTGCGACGTGAACCTGTCGCTGCGTCCGCACGGCCGGGAGAAGTTCGGCACCCGCAGCGAGACCAAGAACGTCAACTCGCTGCGTTCCGTGGAGCGTGCCGCGCGCTTCGAGATCCAGCGCCACGCCGCCGTACTGAACGCGGGCGGGACGATCATCCAGGAGACCCGGCACTTCCACGAGGACACCGGGTCGACGACCTCGGGCCGCGTGAAGGAGGAGGCCGAGGACTACCGGTACTTCCCCGAGCCGGACCTGGTGCCGGTGGCCCCCTCCCGTGAGTGGGTCGAGGAGATCCGCGCCGGGCTGCCCGAACTGCCGCTGGCCCGCCGTAACCGGCTTCTCGCCGAGTGGGGCGTCACGGCGACCGACATGCAGTCGATGCTCAACGCCGGTGCCATCGACCTGATCGTCGCCACCATCGACGCAGGTGCGGACGCGGCCTCCGCCCGCAAGTGGTGGATGGGCGAACTCGCGCGCAGCGCCAACGAGTCGGGCACCTCGCTCGACGCGCTGGCCATCGCGCCCGAGCAGGTCGCCCGGGTCGCCGCGCTGGTCACCTCCGGCGACCTGAACGACAAGCTGGCCCGTCAGGTCATCGAGGGCGTCCTCGCGGGCGAGGGCACCCCGGACGAGGTCGTCGAGAAGCGCGGCCTGAAGGTCGTCTCCGACGACGGCGCGCTCACCACGGCCGTCCAGGACGCCATCGCCGGCAACCCGGGCATCGCCGACAAGATCCGCGGCGGCAAGGTGGCCGCGGTCGGCGCCCTGGTCGGCGCGGTCATGAAGGCGACCCGCGGTCAGGCCGACGCGGCCCGCGTCAAGGAACTGATCCTTGAGCAGCTGGGCGTCAGCGAGGGCTGAGTTCCACAGGCCACAGGGGCGCATCGGGTTTCCGATGCGCCCCTGTGGCGTTCAGCGCTTGATCACGTACGGCGTCCCACGACCCGTACGAAGCCCAGGGACCGGCCCTGGTCGGCGTTCATCAGCTCGACCTGGTCGCGGGCCATGGCCGCCATGAACTCCTCGGTGCTCTCCTCGGCGCAGGCCTCGCTCCACAGCAGCCAGTCGCGCCAGCCGTCCGGCAGCCAGTCGGCGGCCTCCACCGTCACGGCCCCGCTGCGCGTCCACTGGCGCCGCCACCAGTCGGCGGAGTGGAAGGCCCAGAACTGCGGGTCCCAGAACGGCTTCAGGTGCTCCGGCGGCTCCAGGCCGTCCGGCTCCTCGCGCAGCGCCGGCATGACGACACCGATCCGCCCGCCCGGCTTGAGCAGCCGGGTGAGGCTCGGCAGATACAGGTCGTTCGTACCGAAGTACTGGTACGCGTCGATGCTCACGATCGCGTCGAACGACTCGTCGCCGAACGGCAGTTGATGCGCCTCGGCGTACACGGGCAGCACCCGGTCGGCGACGCCCGCCTCGGCGACGCGGCGCGCGTTCTTGCCGGGCTCGATCCACAGGTCGGCGGCGGTGACCTGGACGTCGTACTCCCTGGCGAGGAAGACCGACGTCATGGCCTTGCCGCAGCCCAGGTCGAGCACCCGGGCGCCGGGCGGGAGGGTGTCGAGGCCGAGCGAGGGGGCCAGCCACTCCAGCAGCCACAGGGCGTTCGGGCCCATCTGGTTGTCGATGGTCCAGCGGGCGTCGTACCGGCTGCTGTGCGGGTAGCCGGGGTGGTTCAGCCGGTCAGCGAGCGGGCCGGGAAGGTTGTTCGAGGTCCTTGAGGTGATGTCGGACATCGGTGAACGGGCTCCTTGGGTTCTGCGGTGAAGAAGAACGGAATGCGTCGGAGCTCGGTCGGACCTTCAAACAATGCACCTGCTCGGGGAGGCGGCGAAAAGCCGGGTACGGACAGTCGACGGCCGGACGCTAGCAGTGGTCGTCCGCCGGCCGCATCCGAATTCTCAGCGGGGCGGGGTACGCTCCCGCGCCATGGACGAGAAGGACGAGAGATTCGAGAACGGGGAGGAGTACGAGGACGAGGCAGCCGATGCGCTGGACGCGCGGCGCGCCCGCTGGACGGCGACCGGGACCGGGTCCCTGCTGGCCCTCGTGGGGCTCGCGGCCTCGACGCTCCGCCTCACGGGCTCCGCGCCCGTCCTCGTACCCGGCGCCTACGCCTTCGGCGCCGCCGTCTGTGCGCTCGCGGCGGCACTGGGGGCGCGGGGGCGTACTCGCCGGGCCCTGTGGCTGCTGATAGTCGGCGTGATGGTGATGGCGCTCGGCGATCAGTTCGACTGAGGCGTTCGATCGAGGCGACAGAGTTCATGTGATTGTCCTGTGATGTGACTCGCACTGGAGTGAGTAAGCACATAAATGGCTCAAACGATCACTGGCGCCTGTAACAGTGGTTCGGTATCGCTCTTGCGTTCTTTCGTTTCTTTGCGGGCCGTTCTGTTCGTTCACGACTGCTCCCGGTCAAAGATCCACCCGTCAATCCAGGGAGCACGTCTGTGGCAGTCCTCGCACGCTGGTGTGTCAGGCACCGCCTCGTCGTCCTCCTGATCTGGCTCGCCGCCTTCGCCGGCGTCACCGCCGCCGCTGTCATGGGCTCGGCGTACTCGAACGACTACGAGGCCCCCGGCACCGAGTCCGGCCGCGCCACCCAGCTCCTGGAGAAGGGTTTCCCCGGGCTCGGCGGCGACACCGACACCGTCGTCTGGCACACGGGGTCCGGCACGGTCCGCGCCGCCGACGTCGAGCAGACGATGACCCGCACCCTGGACCGCATCGCGGACCTGCCCGGCGTGGCCTCGGTCGTCAGCCCCTACGAGGGCGGCGGCAGCGGACGGATCAGCGGCGACGGACGTACGGCGTACGCCACCGTCACTTTCGACAGGTTCGCCGAGGACATCGGCGAGGGCGAGGCCCGGGCCGTCGTCGACGCGGCCGAGGCGGCGCGGGCCGACGGGCTCCAGGTGGAGCTGGGCGGCAGTGCCATCGCGCTCACCGAGTCGTCCGGCGGGCACCTCGCCGAAACCGTCGGCGTGATCGTCGCGGCCGTCGTGCTGTTCCTCGCCTTCGGCTCGCTCGCCGCCTCCATGCTGCCCATCGCCACCGCCCTGGTGAGCGTCGGTACCGCGTACGCCGGGATCGTCCTCCTCGGGCACGCGATGACCGTCGCCGACTTCGCACCCATGCTCGGCATGCTCGTCGGGCTCGGTGTGGGCATCGACTACGCCCTGTTCATCGTCACCAGACACCGGCGCGGCCTGAAACGCGGTCTGCCGGTCACCGAGGCCGCCGTCAACGCCGTCACGACCACCGGACGAGCCGTCGTCTTCGCGGGTGCGACCGTTTGCATCGCGCTGCTGGGGATGCTGATCCTGCGCCTCGGCTTCCTCAACGGGGTCGCCGTCGCGGCCTCCCTGACGGTGGTCCTGACCGTCGCCGCCTCCGTGACCCTGCTGCCCGCCCTGCTGTCGTTCATCGGGCCGCGCGCCCTGAGCCGGCGCGAGCGGCGCAGGCTGGCCGAGCACGGGCCCGAGCCGGAGCTGCCCACCGGGTTCGCCGCCCGCTGGTCCGCGTTCGTCGAACGCCACCCCAAGGTGCTCGGCGCCGCCGCCCTGGCCGTCATCGCCCTGCTCGCCCTGCCCACCCTCTCGCTCCACCTCGGCACCTCCGACCAGGGCAACAACCCGAAGGCGACGACCACACGCCAGGCCTACGACCTCCTCGCCGACGGCTTCGGCCCCGGCGTCAACGGCCCGCTCACCCTCGTCACGCCCGTCTCCGACGCCGAGGACAAGCTCGTCCTCGGCAACCTCGCCGGGACCCTCCGGACCACCGAGGGCGTCGCGTCGTCCTCCCCGGTCACCTACAGTGCGGACGGCTCCACCGGGTACCTCACCGTCGTACCGGAGTCCTCCCCGCAGTCCGCGCGGACCAGCGACCTGGTGGAGCGGCTGCGCGCGAAGGTGCTCCCGCGCGCGGAGACCGGCACCGCGCTCGACCTGCAGGTCGGCGGGGTCACGGCGAGCTATGACGACTTCGCGGATGTGATCGTCGGCAAGCTGCCGCTGTTCATCGGTGTCGTGATCGGTCTGGGCTGTCTGCTGCTCCTGCTGGCCTTCCGGTCGATCGGCATCCCGCTCAAGGCCGCCGTGATGAACGTCGCCGCCGTCGCCTCCGCGTTCGGTGTCGTCGTCGCGATCTTCCAGTGGGGCTGGGGGAGCGAACTGCTGGGCCTCGGCAGCGCCGGCCCGATCGAGCCGTTCCTCCCGGTCATCATGGTCTCGGTCCTCTTCGGGCTCTCCATGGACTACCAGGTCTTCCTGGTCAGCCGGATGTACGAGGAGTGGCTGGAGACCGGCGACAACCGGCGCGCCGTCCGGGTCGGCCTCGCCGAGACCAGCCGCGTGATCAACTCGGCGGCGGTCATCATGATCTCCGTCTTCCTCGCGTTCGTACTGAGCGGGGACCGGGTGATCGCCATGTTCGGCATCGCCCTGGCCGCCGCCGTCGCCCTCGACGCCTTCGTCCTGCGTACGCTCCTGGTGCCCGCGCTGATGCATCTGCTCGGCGGCGCCAACTGGTGGCTGCCCCGCTGGCTGGACCGGCGGCTGCCGCGCATCAGCATCGAGCCGCCCGAGTGCCGTGCCGCCGCCGCTCAAATGCCGGGCGTCGAGTCCGCCGCCCGTGCGAGCATGCCGGACGTACTCGACGTGCTCGACGTGGACGTCATGGACGTACTGGTGAAGGAGCGACCGCAGGATGTACGCGATATCCCTGGGTGACGACGGTGCGGAACTGCGGCCCCTGGAGCCCTGGCACGCAGAGGAGTTCCTCGCGCACCTCGACCGGGGGCGGGACTTCATCACCCGGCACATCCCCTTCGGCATGAGGTCGACGGACCTCGACTCCGCGCGGGAGCAACTCCAGCGGTACGCCGACCAGCGCGCCGCCGACACCGGCTCGCTGCACGGGATCTGGCTGGACGGGAAGCTCGTCGGCGGGGTGCTGTTCCTCAACTTCCATGCGGAGCACGGCAACTGCGAGGTCGGCTGCTGGCTGGAACCGGCGGGCACCGGACGCGGACTGATCACGCGCGCGATGCGTGTCCTCATCGACTGGGCGATTGACGTACGTGGCATGCACCGTGTGGAGTGGCACGCGTCGTCCGTCAACGAAGCGAGCATCAACGTGGCGCGACGGCTGGGCATGAGCCGTGAGGCCCTGCTGCGGGAGAACTACCCGCACCGGGGGGTCCGCGCGGACACCGAGATCTGGTCGGTACTCGCGCCCGAGTGGCGTGCCGCACGCGAGCGCGGCGCTCACAGGGATCATTAAGGAACTTCTCAGACGACATCCGTACGGTGCGAGGCATGGGAACCAAGACAGCAGACGAGACCGGCGCCGAGACCGGTACCGAGGCGAAGAGCGACGACGTGAAGAGCGGTAACGAGACGGTGGACATCACCAAGGACGAGCAGCCCACCGAGGCCGCGGCCGACACCGAGGTCGAGGTCCTGGGCGACGCCGACGAGTACGAGGGCGACGACCTCGACGGCCTGGACGACGCGGACATCGCCGCCGAGCGGGCGGAGTCCTCCGGCGTGGGCCAGGGCGCCGCCGCCGTCGTGTCCGCCGTCCTCGGCTTCGTCTCGCTCACCGGCAGCTGGCTGGGCACGGTGGCCGGGGCCCGCGAGACGCTCGTCGGCCAGCTGGGGACCGCGTCCTCGGCGAGCGTCGCCACCCAGATCAAGGAGGTCTACGGCGACGCCTGGCAGACCACCGCGCTGTGGGGCGGCATCTTCGCCCTCGCCGCGCTGCTCGTCGGCGTCGCCGCCCTCGCCCGGCCCGCGTTCGGCGCCCCGGGCAGGCCGCAGGCCGTCTGGATCAAGTCCGTCTCCTGGGCGGGCGTCGCCCTCGGCGTCCTCGGACTGCTCATCGCGGTCCTGAAGTACACCGACGTACTGCTGGGCCTGCCCTCCGCGACCTGACCCGGCGGCGGAATCACCGCAGCTCATGAGGGGCCTTAGGCCGGTCGTAAGTACCTTACGGTCCGCCCGGGGCCCCTCAGCTGTTTCTAAGGCCCCCACCCCCTCGCAAGATGCGGAACTCTCCCGATGTGGCCGACCCCCCTGGGAGACGAAGGTTGAGACATCGCAGAGAGCGAAGACCAACCGATCTCGTCGGAGATCAGAGTCCCGAGGGGCATCACATGTTCGAGTACGAAATCCAGCAGACCCGTTCCGCCCAGCTGCGCCGCGAGGCCTCGGACGAGCGTCTCGCCAGGGAAGCGGTCCGCGCCGCCCGCGCCGCCCGCCGCGAGGCAGCCGGCCGTGCCGCCGAGGGCGAGGTGCACCCCGACGACACACGCCGCCACTGGTTCACCCGGGCCGCGTGAACACGGCGGGACGGGCGGACGGTTCTCCCACGGCGCCGCACCTCCCCGCGCACGCCGCGGCCGTCCGCCCCACGACCCGCAACGGGCCGGTCGCCGCCACGGTGACCGGCCCGTCCGGTACGTCGCCCGCCGCTGCGTTCATCGGCTCGATAACCAGTCCCGCGATGTCAGAGCCCTGTGCGATGCTCTGGCCCGTGGAGACCAGGTCCGTCTGTCCGGTGTTCGTCGGTCGCAGCGCCGAGTTGGAGGTGCTGCACGACGCGCTCGCCCGCGCCGCCTCCGGTGAGCCGCAGGCACTGCTGCTCGGCGGGGAGGCCGGGGTCGGAAAGACGCGGCTGGTCGAGGAGTTCGCCGACGCGGCCGCCGGCCGGGGTGCCGTCGTCGCCCTCGGCGGCTGCGTCGAGATCGGCGCCGACGGACTGCCCTTCGCGCCCTTCTCCACCGCCCTGCGCGCCCTACGGCGTGCCCTGCCCGAGGAGTTGGCCGCCGCCGCTGCCGGGCAGGAGGAGGAACTGGCCCGGCTGCTGCCGGAGTTGGGCGAGGCCGGCGCCGGACGGCACGACGAGGAGGGCATGGCGCGTCTCTTCGAACTCACCGCCCGCCTCCTGGAACGCGTGGCCGCCGACCGCACGGTCGTCGTCGCCCTGGAAGACCTCCACTGGGCCGACGCCTCCACCCGCCACCTCCTCGCGTACCTCTTCCGCACCCTGCGCACCGGCCGCCTCGTCGTCCTCGCCACCTACCGCGCCGACGACGTCCACCGCCGCCACCCGCTGCGCCCCCTGCTCGCCGAACTGGACCGGCTGCGCACGGTCCGCCGGATCGAACTGAGCCGCTTCAACCGCGCCGAGGTGGGCCGCCAGATCGCCGGCATCCTCGCCGCCGAACCCGAACCGGCCCAGGTCGACGAGATCTTCGGGCGCTCCGACGGCAACGCCTTCTTCGTCGAGGAACTCGCCGTCGCCGCCCACGAGGGCTGCCGCACCCGGCTCACGGACACCCTGCGCGACCTCCTCCTCGTCCGCGTCGAAAGCCTGCCCGAGAGCGCCCAGCGGGTCGCCCGGTTCGTCGCCGAGGGCGGCTCCACCGTCGAGTACCGGCTGCTGGCCGCCGTCGCCGGGCTCGCCGAGGACGACCTCATCGAGGCGCTGCGCGCGGCCGTCGGCGCCAACCTCCTGCTCGCCACCCCGGCCGGCGACGGCTACCGCTTCCGCCACTCCCTGGTCCGCGAGGCCGTCGGCGACGACCTGCTCCCCGGCGAACGCTCCCGCCTCAACCGCCGCTACGCCGAGGCCCTGGAGGCCGACCCGACGCTCGTCCCCGCCGACGAACGCGCCATGCGCCTGGCCAGCTACTGGTACCACGCCCACGACCCGGCCAAGGCTCTGCCCGCCGTGCTGGACGCCTCGGTCACCGCCCGCCGCCGGTACGCCTACTCCGAGCAACTACGGCTCCTGGAACGGGCGATGGAGCTGTGGGACGAGGCCCCGGAGAACGTCCGGGCCACGCTCCGCCCCGTCGACTACACCGAGGTCTACCCACCCTGCGGCTGCGACCCGGCCACCACCCCGCTGCACTACCTGGACCTCATGGCCGAGGCCGCCGTCGCGGGCCGGCTGTGCGGGGAACGCGAACGCGCCCTGAAGATCATCAAACGTGCGCTGCACCTCCTGGAGGACGACGGAGACCCCCTGCGCGCCGCCTGGTTCTGGTGCCAGCGCTCCCGGCTGGTCCAGGCCCAGTCCCGCGGCGACGGCTGGAAGGAGCTCGGCACCGCCCAGGAACTCGTACGCGGCCTGCCGCCCTCGGAGGTGCACGCCGAGGTCCTCGCCAACGCCGCCGCCTGGTCGATGCTGCACTGCCCCGGTCCCGAAGCCCTCGCCGCCGCCGAGCAGGCGGTCGAGTACGCCCGGATGGTGGGCGCCGCCGAGATCGAACTGCACGCCCGCCTCACCCACGGCGGCCTCCTGGTCGACGCGGGGGCCACGGAGGCCGGGTTCGCGGAGATGCACGCGGTCAAGGAGAGGTCGGTCGAAGAGAACATCTTCTTCGTCGCCGGACGCGCCTACACCAACCTCCCCCACGGACTCGAAGCGGTCGGCCGCTCCCGGGACTCCGTCCCCCTCCTGGAGGAGGGCCTCGACTACACCCGTAGGTTCGGGCTGCTGGACTCCGAGGCCTGGGTGTGGGGCAACCTCTCCGAGTCGCTGTACTCACTCGGCCGCTGGGACGCCGCCGCCGACGCCGCGACCAACGCGCTGCGGCGCGGCCACAGCACCAAGCCGCAGGGCGCCGGCGCCATCTGCCTGTCCCGGCTCGCCCTCGACCGGGGTGACCTGCCCGAGGCCGCGCGCCAACTGGCCACCGCCCACGAGCACTTCGGCACCCACGACCCCATGCCCCAGCACGAGCTGCTGCTCGCCCTCGTCACCATCGGTGTCGCCGCCGCCGAGGGCCGCATCTCCGACGTCCGCACCGTACTGGGGCATGCCCTGGACGCCGGCTTCCCGCCCGGCACCCACCGCTACGGCTGGCCGCTGCTCCTGGCCGCCGCCACCGCCGAGGCCGACGCCCGCGCCCTGTCCACCGTCGCGCCGGGCCGCCCCGAGACCCTCGCCCGCATCCTCGACACCGCCAAGAAACTCACCACCGGCGCCCCCGTCTGGCTCGCCCACGAGCAGTGGGTCCGCGCCGAACTCCAGCGCGCCGACGGCACGGCCACCCCCGACACCTGGTCCCGGCTCGTCACCGCCTTCGAGGCACTGGACCGCCCCTACGACCTCGCCCGAGTCCGCCACCGCCTCGCCGAGGCACTGCTCACGGACGGCGCCGAACCCGACGACCGGGACCGGGCGACCGAACTGCTCCGCCTGTCCGCCACCGTCGCCGACCACCTGGGCGCCCGCCCCCTCGCCGACGCCGTCGCCCACCTCTCCCGGCGCGCCCGTCTCACCCCGACCGCCACCCGGCCCGGGCCCGAGGCGGACCCGGCCGAGTCCCTGGGCCTCACCAGCCGAGAACGGGACGTCCTGCGTCTGGTCTCCGCCGGCCGCACCAACCGCCAGATCGCCGAGGAACTCTTCATCTCCCCGAAGACGGCGAGCGTCCACGTCTCCAACATCCTGGCCAAGCTGGACGTCTCCGGGCGCGGCGAGGCGGCGGCGGTGGCACACCGGCTGGGGCTGTTCCCGCCGGAGGCGGTCCCGGCCCGGACCGCCGGGTGACGCCGGGAGTTACGCTGCAAGGGACCCAGGACCGTGGGAGGCCCCGTGTTCAACATGTTCGAGGAACTCTTCGCCCCGGGACGCAAACACACCCGCGACGAGCAGAACCGCCTGGAGCTGACCCGCGAGGACGTCGGTGACGGCGACCCCGGACACGGGCCGATAGACCTCACGTCCGGGAAGGTCGTCATACGCCCGCACGAGCAGCCGCAGGTGCCGGACAACCCGGATGAGCCGGAGCGGCCCGACCCTCCTCAGGTCACCTGAAGCTCCAGAATCCGGTCGTCCCCGGCCTCGGGCGATCCCCGCCCGTCCGTCTCGCTCGTCACCAGCCACAGCTTGTCGCCGCCCGCCGACACGACCGTACGGAGCCTGCCGTACTCACCCTTCAGGAAGGCCTGGGGGTCGGCCGCGGCCTCGGTGCCCTTCAGAGGGACGCGCCACAGACGTTGGCCCTTGAGCCCCGCCATCCATATCGAGCCCTCGGCGTAGGCGATGCCGCTGGGGGAGGCGTCGTCGGTGTGCCAGGTGGCGACGGGGTTGTGGAACGCGCCGTCGTCGCTGTCGCCCTCCGCCTCCGGCCAGCCGTAGTTGGCGCCCGGCTCGATCTGGTTCAGCTCGTCCCAGGTGTCCTGGCCGAACTCCGAGGCGAACAGACGCTGCTTCGTGTCCCAGGCCAGACCCTGCACGTTGCGGTGCCCGTACGAGTACACGGGGGAGTCGGGGAAGGGGTTGCCCGGGGCCGGTTCGCCCTCCGGGGTCAGGCGCAGGATCTTGCCGCCCAGCGACGCCTTGTCCTGCGCGAGGCCCGTGTCGCCGCTCTCGCCCGTGCCCGCGTACAGCATCTTGTCCGGGCCGAACGCGATCCGGCCGCCGTTGTGGATATAGCCCTTGGGGATGCCCCGGAAGATCGTGTTCGGGGCGCCCAGCTGCTCGCCGACGGGCTTCTCCTCCTCGTACAGCATGCGCGCGATCCGGTTGTCCGACTCCGTCGTGAAGTACGCGTACACCATGTGGTCCGACGCGAAGGAAGGTGACAGCGCGAGGCCCAGCAGCCCGCCCTCACCGGCCGCGGAGACGCCCGGCACCTCGCCCAGCTCCGTCTTCCTGCCCGTCTCCGTGTCCACCCGCGTGATCGTGCCCTCGTCACGGGAGGAGACCAGCAGATCGCCGTCCGGCAGCGGGGCCAGACCCCACGGGGACTTCAGGCCCTCGGTGACCGTGCGCACCACCTTCACCGAGCCCTTGGCCGGCGGGGCCTCCTCGGTGGCCCGCGCGGAGGGGGAGGAACCCCGACTCGTACGATCCGGCGTCGCGCTGTCCGAGCCACCGCCCGCTCTCTCGTCGGAGGAGCAGCCGGCCGCGAGCAGAAGCGTGGCCGCGGCCAGTACGGCCGTCACAGCTCTACGTTGCACGATCATGGTCCCTTCGATGCGACGGGTTCTCCTTGTCATACACCGCTCGCGCCCCACGAGTTCCCGATCCCCGAACCCCGACTCCGGGATCAGTCCCACGATCCCTGCGCCTTCGGCAGCCCCTCCACCTCCGCCAGGTCCGCCGCCGTCAGCCGCAGCCGCGCCGCCCCGGCGTTCTGCGCCACCCACCGCTCCCGTTTCGCCCCCGGTACGGGCACCACGTGCCGTCCCTGCGCGAGAACCCACGCCAGCGCCACCTGACCCGGCGTGACGTCCGGCCCGATCCGCGCCGCCACCCGGCGCAGACCCGCCACGATCGGCTGGTTCGCGGCTGTCATCTCGGCGGTGAAACGGGGATGGCGGGCGCGGATGTCCTCCGGCTCGAAGCCCTCGCCCGGCACCAGCGTCCCGGTCAGGAAGCCGTTGCCCAGCGGCATCGCCGCCAGGAAGCCGACCCCGCGCGCCGCACACCACGGCAGCAGCGCGTCCAGTGCCTCCCGCGACCACACCGACAGCTCGGCCTGCACCGCGCTGACCGGGAACACCTGCTGCACCCGCTCCAGTTGACGGATCGTCGCGTCGTACGGCCGCGCCTCCGACCGGCGTCCGGGCGGCGCGCCCATCGCCGACAGCCCCAACGCCCGTACCTTTCCCGCCTGTACGAGCTCCGCCAGCGCGCCCCACGTCTCCTCGACGGGCACCTCCGGGTCCGCGCGGTGCAGATGGTAGAGGTCGATGACATCCGTCTGGAGGCGGCGCAGCGAGGCGTCGCACGCTCGTTTCACGTATCCCGGACGGCCGTTGGCCACGATGTGCTGATCACCCACCAGCAGACCGGCCTTCGTCGACACGAAGGCGTCCCCGCGCCGCTCCCGCAACGCCCGTCCCACCAACAGCTCGTTGGTGAACGGGCCGTACATGTCGGCCGTGTCCAGCAGGGTCATGCCCTCGTCCAGGGCCCGGTGCACGGCCCGCACCGACTCCTCGCCACGCCGTTGAGACGCGCTGTACGCCCAGCTCATCGGCATGCACCCGAGGCCGACGGCCCCCACTTCGAGCGCCGCCGCGCCGATCGTCCTGCGCTCCACGTGGTCGTGAACCTCTCTCTCCTTGCACCCCAAACCTAACCTCTGTACGCACAGGGGTTCGCCTACGCTCGTGACCATGACTGCTGACGTGTGGCTTCCCATCCCGCCGGAGGAGATCGAGGGCCTGCCCGAAGGCCCCGACTACCTGTTCTGGAACGGCGATCAGGACTACCCCGGGGACCCGGCCGACTGCGCGTTCTACGTCGTGCCGTACATGAAGTCGGTGGAGGTCTGCGTACGTCCCCTGCCGGAGATGACCCGCGTCCAGGTGCTGCAGACGCTGTCCGCCGGCGTCGACAACGTGCAGCCCGGGCTCGGACAGCTGCGCCCCGGCGTCCAGTTGTGCAACGCGCGCGGTGTGCACGAGGCGAGCACCGGTGAGCTGACCCTCGCGCTGATCCTGGCCTCGCTGCGTGGCATCCCCGACTTCGTGCGGGCGCAGGACAAGGGGGAGTGGCTGGGCGGCTTCCGGCCGGCGCTCGCCGACAAGAGCGCCCTGATCGTCGGCTACGGCGCGATCGGTGCCGCCATCGAGGACCGGCTCGCGCCCTTCGAGCTCACGCGGGTGGCGCGCGTCGCGCGCTCTGAGCGCACCACGGCGCGCGGACCGGTGCATCCGCTCACCGAACTGCCCGCCCTCCTGCCCGAGGCCGACATCGTGATCCTCGCCACCCCCCTCACCGATCAGACAAGAGGGCTGGTGGACGCCGGGTTCCTGGCGCGGATGAAGGACGGCGCGCTGCTCGTGAACGTGGCCCGCGGGCCCGTCGTCGACACCTCGGCGCTGCTCGCCGAGCTGCAGTCCGGGCGCCTCACGGCAGCGCTCGACGTCACCGATCCGGAGCCGCTGCCTCCGGGACACCCCTTGTGGCAGGCGCCCGGCGTGCTCATCAGCCCTCATGTCGGCGGTCCCACATCCGCGTTCCGGCCACGCGCCGAGAGGCTGCTGGTGGCCCAGCTGAGTCGTTTCATGAACCAGGAGCCGCTGCGCAACGTGATCCTTACGACGGGGGCGGTCGACGCGTAGTCCGGTTCGGGCACCCTCCGCATTCCCTCGTATGCGGGGTGTGTCGCTGCCGCCGTCGGCCGTCACGGAGAGTAGAGGAACTATGTCCCTGAGTGACGAGACTGGTGTATCGTCCCGACAGGGGCTGCGCCGCGAACCGTTCGGCGCCGGGGACGGACATTTCAGACTGTGAGGGGGGCGACGGGCGATGCACGGCCAATGGACGAACGATCCGACGCGGCAGGGCCGCCGACGGCGACCCTGGCGCACGGCCGCGTGCAGACGCGGCCACGGCAGCCATCATCAGCACCGCCGGCACAGCGGTCGCCGGAGGCACGCGCACACGGCGCCCCCGGCGGTCGGCACGCACCCGGCACAGTGGGACGCGCGGGACACCGGCGCTCCGCGGAACCGGAGTGTCCGGTGAGTTCCCCCGGGGCACTGCTGGCCCGCCGACCGCTGTCCGGCGAAGGCACGAGCCTGGTCACGCAGCTCGTGCTGGCCCTGGTGTGCGCGGGATACGCCATCGGTTCCGCGCTCGGCTGGGGCTCTCCCCGACTCGCCCTCATCATGGGCGACTTCGGGCTGAGCGCCGCCGCGGCCACCGCGGCCGTGTCCTGTTTCGTCTACGCCCGCCGCCGTATCCGCTTTCGACCCGCCTGGCTGCTGTTCGCCCTGTCGTCCGCCATGGCGTCCCTGGGCAACCTCGTCTGGGGCTGGTACGAGATCGTGCTCGGCCAGGAGGTGCCCAGCCCCAGCCTCGCCGACCTGTTCTTCCTGTGCTTCGCCCCGCCCGCCATCGTGGGACTCCTGGTCCTGGCCAAGCGGCCGGCGACGAAGGCCGGCTGGGTCTGCATGGTTCTCGACGCCTGGCTGATCGGCGGCTCGCTGCTCACCCTGTCGTGGAGCCTGGCCCTCGCCCAGGCGGCGAGGTTCGACGGGCCGAGCGTCGCGCACGCCGCGCTGTCGCTCGCCTATCCGCTGCTCGACATCGCCCTCGTGAGCATGGTGCTCGCGCTGCACTTCCGGCGCTCCACGGTGAACCGCTCCGCCGCGAACACCGCCATCGGCGCGCTCGCCCTGACCGTGGGCTGCGACGCCCTGTTCACCTCGCCCCTGATGCACAGCAACTACCACTCGGGCCAGCTGCTCGACGCGGGCTGGTTCGCGGGCTCGCTGCTCCTGGCGTACGCGCCATGGGTCCGGTCCGGCCCCGGCGGCGGCCCGGGCGACACCAACGGGCACACGCGCGTGGTGCACGAACACCGTCCCGCGCGGCAGCACCCGAGCGGGCCCGGGGGAGCCCGGCCCGTACCCCGTCAGGGCCGGACGGCCGCACCCGGACAGGGGCAACCGCCCGCACCGGGAGGCGATCACAGCCGGTATCCGGCCACCCGGCCCATCACCGGCTCGCTGGCCGCGCTCACGCCGTATCTGGCCGCCGCCGTGTGCACGCTGGGCGTCCTCTACAACGTGCTCAACGGCCGCAGCCCCGACCGCGTGGTGCTCATCACGGCGGGTGGCGTCGTTCTCGCGCTCGTCGTGCGCCAGGGCATCATGCTGCTCGACAACATCACCCTCACCCAGGAACTGGCCCAGAAGGAGAACCACTTCCGCTCCCTGGTGCAGGGCTCCAGCGACGTCATCATGATCGCCGCCCCCAGCGGGATCCTCAGGTACGTCAGCCCGGCCGCCGCCGGGGTCTACGGACGGTCCGCGGAGGATCTCGTCGGCACCGAACTGGCCCATCTCATCCACCCGGAGGACCTGGGCTGCGTGGTGCACGAAGTGCGCCGCTTCCTCGCGGCCAGCCCCGGCGAGGAACCCACCACCCGCATCGAGTGCCGCTTCAAGTCGGGCGACGGGGGCTGGCTGAACGTCGAGTCCACCGTCAACCGGCACCACGGCGGCCTCATCTTCAACAGCCGGGACGTCACCGAACGGGTCCGCCTCCAGGCCCAGTTGCAGCACAACGCCGAGCACGACCCCCTCACCGACCTGCCCAACCGCGCCCTGTTCACCCAGCGCGTGCAGCAGGCCCTGTCCGGCCGCCGCTCCACCGACCGGGGCACGGCTGTCCTCTTCATCGACCTCGACGGCTTCAAGGCCGTCAACGACACCATCGGGCACCAGGCCGGGGACGAACTGCTCGTCCAGGCCGCCCGCAGGCTCCACGACGCGGTCCGCTACGGAGACACCGCCTCCCGCCTCGGCGGGGACGAGTTCGCCGCCCTGATCGTCGGAGACGGCTCCCGGGACCGTGCCGCGCGCGAACGCCAGATAGGGGAACTGGCCAACAGACTGCGGCTCACCCTCTCGCAGCCCTACGACATCGGCGGCAACGATGTCCGGGTCAACGCCTCCATCGGCGTCGCCTTCGCCGAACCCGGCCTCGGCGCAGGCGAGCTGCTGCGCAACGCCGACCTGGCGATGTACCGCGCCAAGGCCTCCGGCAAGGGCCGCGTAGAGCTCTACGCGCCCCAGATGCAGCAGGACGTCGTACGGAAGGCGGAGCTGGCCACGCGCCTGCGTGCCGCCCTGCACGACGGCGAGTTCGCGCTGCTGCACCAGCCCGTCGTCGCGCTGGAGAGCGGCCGGATCACCTCGGTCTCCGCCCAGGCGCGCTGGCGCTCCTCCCAGGGCGTCCTCTTCACACCCGCCGAGTTCCTGCGGGTCACCGAGGACAGCGACAAGACCGCCGAGCTGGACCGCTGGATGCTGGAGGAGGCCGTCGAACAGGCCGCCGAACGCGCCGCGACCGGGCTCGCCGTACCCGTCGCCGTCCGGATGAGCGCCCGGCGGCTCCTCGACCGCTCCCTGCCCATGGGATCGATCGAGACCCTCCTGACCCGCCACGGGCTCCCCACGGGCGCCCTGGAGATCGAGCTGACGGACACCGACCCCCGGGTCTCCCTGGACGAGCTGGAGCGCCGGCTGAACGCCTTCAGGCTGCTCGGCGTACGGATCGCGCTGGACGGCTTCGGCAGCGGCTACGCGCCGATCACAGCGCTGCGCCGGCTCCCGGTCGACGTACTGAAACTCGACCGCGGTCTGGTCGAGGGTGTCGTCGAGTCCGCGCGGCTGCGCAAGATCACCAGCGGGCTGCTCAGAATCGCCACCGACCTCGGGCTCCCGTCCGTGGCCGACGGGGTGGACCTGCCGGAGCAGGTGGTCGCCCTGCGCGCGATGGGCTGCACGCACGGCCAGGGGATGGCCTTCTCCGGGCCGCTGGACGAGTACCGGCTGCGCCGGGCCCTGTCCACCGGCCGCTATCCGGTGCCGCACGGTCCGGCCGAGCCCGCGTTCGCGGGCGGCGGTTCCGGGGTGTACACAAGTACAGGTGTGCCCGCTGTTTTCGGAGGCGGAACAGCCCTCCGTTCACATAATGAGACTCCCGTCCCACCCACTTGACAGTCGGTGTGCGCCGGGGGGAGGGTCGACCCCATGCGCACCCGAATTCTCGTACTTGGAAAGCGCGTCGGCTGACGCTGGTAAAGGTTTCGGACGGACCCGGAACTTCCAGCGACCGCACCCGGCGCGCTCCCCTCGCTTGCCTCACGGCACGAGGGGTTTTTTGTTGCACCGGCACCGGTCGGACAGCAACGCAGACCGCACAAAACTCGCAAAAACCCTCAGCATCGAGAAGAGAATGCCGATGACCGAGCAGGCCACCGGGGCCAGTCACCCGCAGCCGCGGCCCCGTTCCGGAGGACAGCAGTCCGCCCCCGAGTACGTGACGGGTGCGAAGTCCCTCATCCGCTCGCTTGAGGAGGTCGGGGCCGAGACGGTATTCGGCATTCCCGGCGGGACGATCCTTCCCGCCTACGACCCGCTGATGGACTCCACGCGGGTGCGGCACGTGCTCGTCCGGCACGAGCAGGGCGCCGGCCACGCGGCCACCGGCTACGCGCAGGCCACCGGCAAGGTGGGCGTGTGCATGGCCACCTCGGGCCCCGGTGCCACCAACCTGGTCACCCCGATCGCGGACGCGATGATGGACTCCGTGCCGCTGGTCGCGATCACCGGCCAGGTCAACTCCAAGGCGATCGGCACGGACGCCTTCCAGGAGGCGGACATCGTCGGCATCACGATGCCGATCACGAAGCACAGCTTCCTCGTCACCAAGGCGGAGGACATCCCGAAGGCGATCGCCGAGGCGTTCCACATCGCCTCGACCGGCCGGCCGGGACCCGTCCTCGTGGACATCCCGAAGGACATCCTGCAGGCGCAGACGACGTTCTCCTGGCCGCCGCAGCACGACCTGCCCGGCTACCGCCCGGTGACCAAGCCGCACGCCAAGCAGATCCGCGAGGCCGCCAAGCTGATCACCGCCGCCAAGCGGCCGGTGCTGTACGTCGGCGGCGGTGTCCTCAAGGCACACGCCACCGCCGAGCTCAAGGTTCTCGCCGAGCTCACCGGAGCGCCCGTCACCACCACCCTGATGGCGCTCGGCGCATTCCCCGACAGCCACCCGCTGCACGTGGGAATGCCGGGCATGCACGGTGCGGTCACCGCCGTCACCGCGCTGCAGAAGGCCGACCTGATCGTCGCCCTCGGAGCCCGCTTCGACGACCGCGTCACCGGCAAGCTGTCCAGCTTCGCCCCGCACGCCAAGATCGTCCACGCAGACATCGACCCGGCGGAGATCGGCAAGAACCGCGCCGCCGACGTCCCGATCGTCGGAGACGCCCGCGAGGTCATCGCCGACCTGGTCCAGGCCGTGCAGAAGGAGCACAGCGAGGGTCACGTCGGCGACTACACCGCGTGGTGGAAGGACCTCAACCGCTGGCGCGAGACCTACCCGCTGGGCTACGAGCAGCCCGACAACGGCTCGCTCTCCCCGCAGCGGGTCATCGAGCGCATCGGACAGCTCGCCCCCGAGGACACGATCTTCACGGCGGGCGTCGGCCAGCACCAGATGTGGGCCGCGCACTACATCCAGTACGAGAAGCCCGCGACCTGGCTGAACTCCGGCGGCGCCGGAACGATGGGATACGCGGTCCCGGCCGCGATGGGCGCCAAGGCCGGCGCACCGGACCGTACGGTCTGGGCGATCGACGGCGACGGCTGCTTCCAGATGACCAACCAGGAACTCACCACCTGCGCCCTCAACAACATCCCGATCAAGGTCGCCATCATCAACAACGGCGCCCTCGGAATGGTCCGCCAGTGGCAGACCCTGTTCTACAACCAGCGCTACTCCAACACCGTCCTGCACTCCGGCCCGAACGACGTGAATCCGGACGCCAAGGGCACCCGCGTCCCGGACTTCGTCAAGCTGTCCGAGGCGATGGGCTGCTACGCGATCCGCTGCGAGTCCCCGGACGACCTCGACAAGGTCATCGAGGAGGCGAACTCGATCAACGACCGCCCCGTCGTGATCGACTTCATCGTCCACGAGGACGCCATGGTGTGGCCGATGGTCGCCGCCGGCACCTCCAACGACGAGATCCTGGCCGCCCGGGACGTCCGCCCCGACTTCGGCGACAACGAAGACGACTGAGCGAGAGAGACCCCAGAGACATGTCCAAGCACACCCTCTCCGTCCTCGTCGAGAACAAGCCCGGTGTCCTCGCCCGGATCACGGCTCTGTTCTCCCGGCGCGGCTTCAACATCGACTCGCTCGCCGTCGGTGTCACCGAGCACCCCGAGATCTCGCGCATCACCATCGTGGTGAACGTGGTCGACGCGCTGCCCCTCGAACAGGTCACCAAGCAGCTCAACAAGCTCGTCAACGTGCTGAAGATCGTCGAACTGGAATCCGGCTCGGCTGTTCAGCGTGAACTCGTTCTGGTGAAGGTGCGTGCCGACAACGAGACGCGCTCCCAGATCGTCGAGATCGTTCAGCTCTTCCGCGCCAAGACGGTCGACGTCTCCCCGGAGGCCGTGACCATCGAGGCCACCGGCAGCAGCGACAAGCTGTCCGCCATGCTCAAGATGCTGGAGCCGTACGGCATCAAGGAACTGGTGCAGTCCGGCACGATCGCGATCGGGCGCGGCGCGCGCTCGATCACGGACCGGTCCCTGCGGGCCCTCGACCGGTCGGCGTAACCAGCGTCAAGGTCGGCGGATTCGGGCGGTCGGGTGATACCGGCCGCCCGTATACCGAGACCCCCGAACCTCACTTGCGCCCGCCGTCATACGGTGGGGCGCAACACCTGCACTCAAGGAGAGAACCCAAAGTGGCCGAGCTGTTCTACGACGCCGACGCCGACCTGTCCATCATCCAGGGCCGCAAGGTCGCGGTCATCGGTTACGGCAGCCAGGGCCACGCCCACGCGCTGTCGCTCCGTGACTCGGGTGTCGACGTCCGTGTCGGTCTGCACGAGGGCTCCAAGTCGAAGGCGAAGGCCGAGGAGCAGGGCCTGCGCGTGGTGACGCCCGCCGAGGCCGCCGCCGAGGCCGACGTCATCATGATCCTGGTCCCGGACCCGATCCAGGCCCAGGTCTACGAGGAGTCCATCAAGGACAACCTCAGCGAGGGCGACGCGCTGTTCTTCGGCCACGGCCTGAACATCCGCTTCGACTTCATCAAGCCCCCGGCCGGCATCGACGTCTGCATGGTCGCCCCCAAGGGCCCGGGCCACCTCGTGCGCCGCCAGTACGAGGAGGGCCGCGGCGTTCCGTGTATCGCGGCCGTCGAGCAGGACGCGACCGGCAACGCCTTCGCGCTCGCGCTGTCGTACGCCAAGGGCATCGGCGGCACCCGCGCCGGCGTCATCAAGACGACGTTCACCGAGGAGACCGAGACCGACCTGTTCGGTGAGCAGGCCGTTCTCTGCGGTGGTACGGCCGCGCTGGTCAAGGCCGGTTTCGAGACGCTGACCGAGGCCGGCTACCAGCCCGAGATCGCGTACTTCGAGTGCCTGCACGAGCTGAAGCTGATCGTCGACCTCATGTACGAGGGCGGCCTGGAGAAGATGCGCTGGTCGGTCTCCGAGACCGCCGAGTGGGGCGACTACGTCACCGGCCCGCGGATCATCACGGACGCCACCAAGGCCGAGATGAAGAAGGTCCTCACCGAGATCCAGGACGGCACCTTCGCGCGTGAGTGGATGGCCGAGTACCACGGCGGTCTGAAGAAGTACAACGAGTACAAGGCGCAGGACGAGCAGAGCCTCCTGGAGACCACGGGCAAGGAGCTGCGCAAGCTCATGTCCTGGGTGAACGACGAGGCGTGACGCCGCCGGCCGGGCCGTGACGCCGGTTGCCTCGACCGGTGTCACGGCCTGGCTTTCTGCTGGGGGCGCACGTGCGGGTGATCCTTCCGCGCAGGCGCGAGGACGCCCTCGCCGCGCCACTACACTGCCGTACTACCTTCGCGTCAGGCCCACAGCGTCGTGCGTCTTCCACGCGGTAGCACCCTCCACCGCCTGCGGCCGTCGGGACGGCCGTCCGCATAGGACTGAGTGAGGACACACGTGAGCTCGAAACCTGTCGTACTCATCGCCGAAGAGCTGTCGCCCGCGACCGTCGACGCGCTCGGCCCGGACTTCGAGATCCGGCACTGCAACGGAGCGGACCGAGCCGAACTGCTCCCCGCCATCGCCGACGTCGACGCGATCCTGATCCGCTCGGCCACCAAGGTCGACGCCGAGGCGGTCGCCGCCGCCCGCAAACTGAAGGTCGTCGCACGAGCCGGCGTCGGCCTGGACAACGTGGACGTCGCCGCCGCCACCAAGGCCGGCGTGATGGTCGTCAACGCGCCGACCTCGAACATCGTCACCGCCGCCGAGCTGGCCTGCGGTCTGCTGCTGGCCACCGCGCGCCACATCCCGCAGGCCAACTCCGCGCTGAAGAACGGCGAGTGGAAGCGCTCGAAGTACACCGGCGTCGAGCTGGCAGAGAAGACCCTCGGTGTCGTCGGCCTCGGCCGGATCGGCGCGCTGGTCGCCCAGCGCATGTCGGCGTTCGGTATGAAGGTCGTCGCCTACGACCCCTACGTCCAGCCCGCGCGAGCCGCGCAGATGGGCGTGAAGGTCCTCACCCTCGACGAGCTGCTCGAGGTCTCCGACTTCATCACCGTGCACCTGCCCAAGACCCCCGAGACGGTCGGTCTCATCGGTGACGAGGCGCTGCACAAGGTCAAGCCGTCGGTGCGGATCGTGAACGCCGCGCGCGGTGGGATCGTCGACGAGGAGGCGCTGTACTCGGCGCTCAAGGAAGGCCGCGTCGCCGGCGCCGGCCTCGACGTGTACTCGAAGGAGCCCTGCACGGACTCGCCGCTCTTCGAGCTCGACGAGGTCGTCTGCACCCCGCACCTCGGGGCCTCCACGGACGAGGCGCAGGAGAAGGCCGGTGTCTCCGTGGCCCGCTCGGTGCGCCTGGCGCTCGCCGGTGAGCTGGTCCCGGACGCGGTGAACGTCCAGGGCGGCGTCATCGCCGAGGACGTCAAGCCGGGTCTGCCGCTCGCCGAGAAGCTCGGCCGCATCTTCACCGCGCTGGCGGGCGAGGTCGCGGTCCGTCTCGACGTCGAGGTGTACGGCGAGATCACCCAGCACGACGTGAAGGTGCTCGAACTCTCCGCGCTGAAGGGCGTGTTCGAGGACGTCGTCGACGAGACCGTCAGTTACGTCAACGCCCCGCTGTTCGCGCAGGAGCGCGGCGTCGAGGTCCGGCTGACCACCAGCTCGGAGTCGGCCGACCACCGCAACGTCGTCACCGTGCGCGGCACGCTCGGCAGCGGCGAGGAGGTGTCGGTCTCCGGCACCCTGGCCGGCCCCAAGAACCACCAGAAGATCGTCGCGGTCGGCGAGTACGACGTCGACCTCGCGCTCGCCGACCACATGGTCGTGTACCGGTACGCGGACCGGCCCGGCGTCGTCGGTACGGTCGGCCGGATCTTCGGCGAGGCCGGGATCAACATCGCCGGGATGCAGGTCTCCCGGTCGGTGGCGGGCGGGGAGGCGCTGGCCGTCCTGACCGTCGACGACACGGTTGCCCCGGGTGTGCTGGTGGAGGTGGCCGAGGAGATCGGCGCGACGTCTGCTCGATCGGTCAACCTTGTGTAGGTGACCGTCGTCTGGGGGCTGCCGCCCCCAGGCCCCCGCTTCGGCCTGAACGGCCTCGTCCTCAAACTCCCCCAGAGGGGGGACCCCCGGACGGGCTGGGAGGGCCTGGGCGGCGCTCGTAGGTGAACGCCGGGTGGGCTGAGGTTTCTCAGCCCACCCGGCGTTTTCGGTTTCCCTCTCTCACTCGCTGACCTCCCGCACAGTCACCCCCCGCAGCGCCCGCGCCGCCAGCAGGGCCGCCCCCAGCGTCACCACGACCCCGGCGATCGCAGCCGCCTGCATTCCGTGGGTGTACGCCTCCCTCGCCGCCGTGATCAGCGCGTCTCCCGTGCGCGCCGGGAGCCGGTGGGCCACTGCCAGGGCGCCGCCGAGGGTTTCGTGGGCCGCGGCGGGTGCCGAGGCCGGGATGTCGTGGCGGTAGACCGCCGTGCCGATCGAACCCAGTACGGCCATGCCCAGCGCGCCGCCGAACTCCGCGCCCGTCTCCAGCAGGGAGGAGGCGGCGCCCGCCTTGTCGACCGGGGCGGTGCTCAGGCCCAGGTCCATCATCTGGGACATCACGGTGACTATGCCGGCCGCGAGGACCCCGGCGCCGCCCAGCACGAGCCACATCGAGTCCGTTCCGACCAGGGCCAGCAGACCGTATCCGCAGGCCGCCGCGACGAAGCCGCCGGCGACGACGCGGGCGCGCTCAACGCCCCGCTGGACCAGTGCACCGGCGAGCGGCGCGGCGGCGCCGACCAGGACGGCCGGCAGCAGGCTCCACAGCGCGGCCTCCAGGGAGCTCTTGCCGAGCACCGACTGCAGGTACTGCGTGGTGAAGAACGCCGAGCCCATCATCGCGAACGCCGAGATCAGGTTCAGGGCGACGGCCGGGCCGAAGCCCCGGCCCCGGAACAGCGCGGGGGAGATGAGGGGTGAGGCGGCCGTGCGCTGGCGCTGGACGAAGAGGTACGCGAAGAACAGGCCGACGGTGACCGAGAGGACGTACTGCGTGTGCCAGCCCTCCGACGGGATCTCCTTGAGGCCGTAGATCACGGGGAGTACGGCGGCCATCGACAGGGGGACGCTGAGGAGGTCGAAGCGGCCCGGGTTCGGGTTCTTCGACTCGGGGAGCAGGACCGGGCCGAGGACCAGCAGCAGTGCCATCGCGGGCAGGTTGACCAGGAAGACCGAGCCCCACCAGAAGTACTCGACCAGCAGTCCGCTCATCACCGAGCCGAGGGCGACGCCGCCGGTCATCACGCCGGACCACATGCCGATCGCCTTGGCGCGCTGTCCCGGGTCCCGGAACATCGTGCGGATCAGAGCCATCGTCGACGGCATCAGGGTCGCGCCGCCGATGCCGAGGACCGCGCGGGCCGCGATCAGGGTCTCGGCGCTGTCGGCGTAGGCGGCGAGCAGCGAGCCCGCGCCGAAGGCGACGGCGCCGATGAGGAGGAGCCTGCGGCGGCCGATGCGGTCGCCGAGCGAACCCATCGTCATCAGCAGGCCGGCCAGGACGAAGGCGTAGATGTCGAAGATCCAGAGCTGCTGGGTGCCGGTCGGCTCCAGGTCGGCGCTGATCGAGGGGACCGCGAAGTAGAGGACGGAGACGTCCATCGAGACCAGCAGCAGCGGCAGCATCAGCACACCGAGCGCTGTCCATTCGCGGCGGCCGGCCCGGGGGCCGGGGGAAGCGGTCGAGCTCGTCGAGGTTGTCGGGTTCGTCGAGTTGGTCATGGCAGTGAATGTACGGGCGTCTTAAACGGTTGTCTAGAACGTTCGTGTAATTCGTTTGTCTAGGACGTTCGTATGGATCGCGAGTAGGGTGGGTGCATGGGACATCGCGAGGATCTGCTCGAAGGCGCCAAGCGCTGCCTGCTGGACAAGGGCTTCGTGCGCACGACCGCGCGCGACATCGTCAAGGAGTCGGGGACCAACCTGGCGTCGATCGGCTACCACTACGGCTCGAAGGACAAGCTCCTCGCGGAGGCGTACGTCTCCCTGGTGGAGGGGCTCTCCGACGACTTCACCCCCGCCGCGGGGACGGCCGGCGCGACCGAGCCCGGCTCGCTCGACCGGTTCCAGGAGGTCTGGTCGAACATCATCGACACCATGCAGCAGCCGGACTCCCTCTGGCGCCTGAGCATGGAGATCGTGGCCATGGGGGATCAACTGCCCACCGTCCGCGATCACTTGGCGACGGCCCAGCGTGAGGCGGGGCGCGGCATCATCCCGCTGTTCCTCGGGGGGAGGGAGGAGGACGTGCCGGAGGACGACGTCGACACCGTCGGGCAGTTCTACAACGCCCTGATGACCGGGCTCATCTGCCAGTACGTCTTCGACCCGACAACGGCACCGACCGCGCAGCAGCTCACCGAGGGGTTCCGCCGGGCCATCGCGGCAGCCAAGTCCTAGCCAGGGCTGTTCCAGGGACTCTCGCCCTGGAGGCGCGCGCCCTTCAGCGCCATGTGCAGCAGCAGGCGGTCCTCGCCGTCGTCCAGGTCCAGGCCCGTCAGCCGCTCCACCCGGGACAGGCGGTAGTACAGCGTCTGGCGGTGGATGCCCAGTTCCGCCGCGGTGCGGCCGGCCTGGCCCGCGCGGTCGAGGTAGACCTCGGCGGTGCGGGCCAGTTCCTGGTGGGCGGGGGCGAGCAGGGTGCGTACGGCGGGGTCCTGGGCCGCGTCCGGGGGCAGCGCCGTGAGCAGGCGGTACGGGCCGATGGTGCCCCACTCCGCGACCGGGCCGAGGTGCGGCTGGGCCAGGGCCGCGCGGGCCGCCGCCGAGGCCTCCTGCCAGGCGGTGCCCAGACCGGCGAGGCCGGTGCGCGGTGCGCCGACGCCGGCCGCGACAGCGCCCTCCGTCTCCTTCAGCAGCCTTGCCACCGCCGTGAGCGCCGGGGCGGGCACGTCCGTCGCGCGCAGCCGAATCAGCAGGGCCAGGTACTGGGACGCAGGGCCCCACGGCACCGTGCACACCGCCGTCGCGTGCGGCACCGTACGGGCCGAGGGGGCGGCGTCCGGATCGGCCGACGGCCAGGGCGCCACACACACCACCGCGTGCGGGCCCTCGCCGCGCGCCCCCAGGGCCGTACGCAGCGCCGCCACCGCCATGTCCCGCTGCCAACCGCGCTCGGCGGTCAGCACTGTCCGGAACTCGCGCGTCAGGTCGGCGCCCGCCTGCGCGTCGTCCGCGAGCAGCGCGCCGATCCGCTCCGTCACCTCCATGGCCGCCGTGAGCTGCTCCGCCGACGGGCCGGGATCGTCGTCCAGCAGCCAGACGTAGCCGAGAACGACACTCCGATGGCGTACGGGGAGACAGATCCGGCCCCGGTACACCCCCGCCTCCGGGGTGGGCGGGATCCGCACCGGGCCGCTCGCGCGTGTGATGCCGAAGCCCTCGAACCACGCGCGCACCGCCGACGTCGAGCGCCGGGTCAGGATCGAGCGGGTGCGGACGGGGTCCAGCGCCGACGTGTCCAGTTCGCCCTCGCTGTCGTACGCGCCGAAGGCGAGCAGCTCGAAGTCGCGGTTCTCCAGCGTCGCGGGGGCGCCGAGAAGCTCCGAGATGTCGTCCACCAGCTCCTGGTAGTCGCCGTGGTGGTCGCCGCTCGCCTGGCTCATGGGGGCATTCTCCCGCATACCCCGGCTGCCTTCGGACATCTGTATGAGATCTGGGGCACGGATGCGTGACAGCTGTCGATGGCCCACGATCGGAGGGATCCCTAGGTTTCACGGTGGTTCTCCGTCTACCGGCCTTTTGTGGAGGTGCCCCGTGCTGGGTCCCGTGATTCTCGCCGCCTCGCGCAGCGACCGGATGCGCCGACTGATCTCGGCGGCCCCGGTCACCAGGCCGGTCGTCGACCGCTTCATCCCCGGCGAGACGGTCGACGACGTCGTACCGATCGTCCGGGACCTCACCGACCGGGGGCTTGAAGTCACCCTGGACGTGGTCGGCGAGGACATCACCACCCCCGAGCAGGCCTCCCACGCCCGGGACGCCTATCTGGAGCTGGTCGAGCGGCTCGGCGAACTCGAGCTGGGCACCCGCGCCGAGATGTCGGTCAAGCTGTCGCTGTTCGGCCAAGCGCTGGAGGGCGGGCACGAGCTGGCCCTCGCCAACGTCCGGCCCGTCGTCGAGGCCGCCGCCGCGATCGGGACGACGGTCACGCTCGACGCCGAGGACCACACCACCCTCGACTCGATGTTCGCGATCCACGAGGAGCTGCGGAAGGACTTCCCGCAGACCGGCTGCGTCATCCAGGCCTACCTGTACCGCACCGAGGCCGACGCCCACCGCCTCGCCGACAGCGGCAGCCGCGTACGGCTGGTGAAGGGCGCGTACAACGAGCCCGCCGAGGTCGCCTACCAGCAGAAGTCCGAGACCGACAAGGCGTACGTCCGCATCCTGCGCATCCTGATGGACGGCGAGGGGTACCCGATGGTCGGGTCCCACGACCCGCGCCTCATCTCCATTGCCCAGGATCTCGCCCGGCGCGCCAGCCGCAAGCCCGACGAGTACGAGTTCCAGATGCTGTACGGGATCAGGAGCGACGAGCACCTGCGGCTCGCCGCCGAAGGCCACCGGATGCGCGTCTACACCGCCTACGGGACGGACTGGTACGGGTACTTCATGCGGCGGCTGGCCGAGAAGCCCGCCAACCTCCTCTTCTTCGGACGCTCGATCCTCACCAAGGGCTGAGACCAACCACCCCGCTCAGTTAAGGAGTCACGGAAGCATGGACGCCGTCACCCAGGTCCCCACCCCCGTCAACGAGCCGGTGCACGGCTACGCCCCCGGGTCGCCCGAGCGGGCCCGCCTGGAGATCAAGCTCAAGGAACTCGCCGAGAACCCCGTCGACCTGCCGATGACCATCGGAGGCGCGCGGCGCATGGGCGGCGGCGAGCGGTTCGACGTCGTGCAGCCGCACCACCACAAGGCCCGCCTCGGCACCTACGCCAACGCCACCCAGCAGGACGCCCAGGACGCGATCAACGCGGCCCTCGCCGCCGCGCCCGCCTGGCGTGCGATGTCGTTCGACGACCGGGCCGCGATCATTCTGCGCGCCGCCGAACTGCTGGCCGGCCCCTGGCGCGAGACCCTCGCCGCCTCCACCATGCTCGGCCAGTCGAAGACCGCCCAGCAGGCTGAGATCGACTGTCCCTGCGAGCTGGTCGACTTCTGGCGCTTCAACGTCAAGTTCGCGCGCGACCTGCTCGCCGAGCAGCCGCCCGCCAACTCACCGGGCGTCTGGAACCGTCTCGACCACCGCCCCCTCGAAGGCTTCGTCTACGCGATCACCCCCTTCAACTTCACGGCCATCGCGGGGAATCTGCCGACGGCGCCCGCTCTGATGGGCAACGTGGTGGTGTGGAAGCCGTCCCCGACGCAGACCCACTCCGCCGTTCTCCTCATGCGGCTGCTGGAGGAGGCCGGGCTCCCCAAGGGCGTCATCAACCTCGTCACCGGTGACGGCATCGAGGTCTCCAAGGTCGCTCTGGAGCACCGGGACCTGGCCGGCATCCACTTCACGGGTTCCACGAAGACCTTCCAGCACCTGTGGAAGACGGTCGGCGCCAACATCGAGAAGTACCGCTCGTATCCCCGGCTCGTCGGCGAGACCGGCGGCAAGGACTTCGTCGTCGCCCACCCGAGCGCCGACCGGGCGGTCCTGAAGACGGCCCTGACGCGTGGCGCCTTCGAGTACCAGGGCCAGAAGTGCAGCGCGACCTCCCGCGCCTACATCCCGGCCTCCATCTGGAACGACGGCTTCCGCGAGGAATTCGCCGCCGAGGTCGACCAGTTGACCATGGGCGACGTCACCGACCTCGGCAACTTCGTCGGCGCCGTCATCGACGAGCGCGCCTTCGCCAAGAACAAGGCCGCCATCGACCGCGCGAAGTCCGACCCGACATGCACGATCGTCGCGGGCGGCTCCTACGACGACTCGGTCGGCTATTTCGTCCGCCCGACGGTCGTGGAGTGCACGGACCCGGCCAACCCGGTCTTCACCACCGAGTACTTCGGCCCGTTCCTCGCCGTGTACGTGTACGACGACAGCTCGGCCGACAAGTACGACGCCATGCTGACCCAGATGGAGTCCGTGTCCGACTACGCGCTGACCGGTTCGGTCATCTCCGGTGACCGCGCGGCAGCCGCGTACACGATGGAGAAGCTGCGCTACGCGGCCGGCAACTTCTACATCAACGACAAGTCGACCGGCGCGGTCGTCGGGCAGCAGCCGTTCGGCGGCGGGCGTGCCTCCGGCACCAACGACAAGGCGGGCGCCCCGCAGAACCTGATGCGCTGGACCCTGACCCGCGCCATCAAGGAGACCCTGGTCGCGCCGACCGACTACACGTACCCGCACATGGGCTGATCGGCTGACGGCTCAGGGGTGAACGCCGGGCCCGCGCGACCGCGCGGGCCCGGCGTTCGTCGTCACTCCTTCTCGCAGGTCGTACGGCCCGGCTGCCAGCGGCAGGCCAGCGCGGCGAAGCCGCCGTCCGCGACCACGGGTACGGCGAGCGTGGCGCCGCCTCGTACGACGTGCGCCTCGCGCACCAGCCCCGAAGGGCCGTCCGTCACCGTCTCCACCAGCCAGCGGCCGGCGCCGAGGCGCAGCGGTACGTCCGCCGTTCGCGCCGCGCCCGCGAACGTGCCGCCGATGAACCAACGCCCGTCCGCCGCCCGTCGGGCCAGCACGGCGGAGCGGCCCGGGTCACCGGCCAGCAGCCGGGTCTCCTCCCAGCGCCGGGGCAGTTGCTCCAGATAGCGGCGGGCCTCGGGGCGGGCCTCGTACGACTCCGGGGTGCCGGAGAGGTTCTGGATGCCCGACTCGTACAGCACCGTCAGGCCCAACTCACCCGCGTCGGAAGCCACGTTGGGGCGCGCCGGGCGGTGGAAGGCGCCCGGGGTGAAGTCCATCGAGCCGATCGCGTTACGGGTGAAGGGGAGCGAGGCGAGCTGCTCGGCGGTGTTGTTGCGCTTCTCCTCGCCGCCCACGCCCTCCATCGTCATGACCTGCGGCCAGGTGCGCTGTATGCCCTTCGGGATCGTCGAGCCATGGAAGTTGACGAGGAGATGGTGCCGGGCCGTTGCTTCCAGGACCTCGTCGTACCAGCGCATCCGGTCCTGCGACTCCGAGTCCATGAAGTCGATCTTCACGCCCTTGACGCCCCAACTCGCCAGCGTGCCGAGCCACTTCTCGCGTTCCGCCGGGTCGGTGAGCAGGGTGTAATGCAGCCAGACCTGGACGCCGACACCCTTCGCCGCCGCGTAACGCACCAGCTCCGGCATCCAGTTGTTCGTCTGCCAGTCGGGGTCGATGACGTCCCACTCGCCGGGCTTGTAGTACCAGCCCGCGTCGACGACCTCGTACGGCCAGCCCCGCTCGGCCGCGTAGTCGACGTACGCCTTCTGCGCCGCCAGGCTCTGCCCTGCGGTCTTGCCGCCCGCGAGCCAGGTCCACAGGGCGGGGCCCGGCTTGATCCACGAGGTGTCCCGGACCCGGGAGGGTGCGGCGAGGTCGTCGACGAGGGTCGACTCAGTGACCGTGGCCAGGTCGCCGGTGACGATGGTGCGCCAGGGGGTGGTCAGGGTGCCGGTCGCCTTGATCGGCTCGTCGTTCCAGAGACCCACCCGGTACGTCGGTGAGCCGGCCTCGTGCGTCAGGTGGGCGCCCGCGTAGGTGCCGTTGAGGTCCGACTCGGCGATCAGCGCGTAGCCGCCGGGGGTGTTGAAGAGCGCCTGCATCGAGTAGCCGCCCGCCGGGGCCGTGGCCGCCGACTCGTAGCGTTTGAAGGGGAGTTCGTTGTCGGCGCGGTAGGCGTTGACGACGGCGCCGGTGTCCGGGGGGAGGGTGAAGGCGGAGGCCTCGCGCAGGACGTCGCCGGTCGCGCCCGGCAGGGTGTAGCGGTAGGCGACACCGTCGGGGGCCACCCGTACCACCAGGTCGAGACGGGCCCCCTCGGCGGTCCGGAACCGGAAGCGGGACTCGGTCATCCGGGCAACCCGCTTACGGGACTTGCCGGTTGTGGACGTGTAGCGCTCGGTGACCGTGCGGGTGCTGCGGCCGGACAGCTCCAACCCCGTGGATAAGTCGGCCTGTTCGGTGACCAGGCCCAGGGGAGAGGGGGCGAGGACCTGTTTACCGTCGCGTCTCACCGTGAGGGTCGGGTGGTTGTCGGCCGGGTCCAGTGCGACGACGGCCGTGGGGGAGCCGGGCGAGGCTTTCACCTCCCAGGCCGCCGCCGTCCCCGGATGCCCTGTCGTGGCCGCCTCGGCTGGCAGCGCTGTCACGGCAGTGGCGAGCAGGGCGGAGCAGAGGGTCAGCGCGATCGACATGAAGTACCCCTTCAGTCGTCAGTCATCCGATGACTGTGAGGCTGGTGGGTGGCGATAGGGCTGTCAAGGTGTCGTGCAGCGCTGCGTGCATGTTTTAGGTCGGATCAATCAGGCCTCGCCGGTTCGGAATACTGGAACCATGGCCCCGCTGCTGCGCACCGCCCACACCGCCGACCTCACCCCGGTCGAACTCGCCGCCGCCCGCGGGCTCCTGGACGCCGCCTTCGACGGCGGCTTCGGTGAGGAGGACTGGGAACACGCGCTCGGCGGCCTCCATGTCCTGGTCCGCGACGACACCGGTCTCCTCGCCCACGGCTCCGTCGTCATGCGCCGCGCGCTGCACCGGACCCGCTGGCTGCGCGTCGGCTATGTGGAAGCGGTCGCGGTCCGCGCCGACGCCCGCCGTCGCGGCCTCGGCGGGCAGGTGATGGACGCGCTGGAGCGGTATGTCGACGGCGGCTACGACTTCGGCGCACTGTCCGCCAGCGCCGACGGCTCCGCCCTCTACGCGGCCCGGGGCTGGCGGCTCTGGCCGGGGCGGATCAGCGCGCTCGGTCCGGCCGGTGTCGTCCACCTGCCGGAGGAGGAGGGCAGCGTGTTCGTTCGTCCTGCCTCTGCCGCCGCCGGTTCGCTCGATCCCTCGGAGGGGCTGGTCTTCGACTGGCGGGACGGCGACGTGCTGTAAAGACAAAAGGCCAGGTCAGCCGGGTGTGACTCAATCCGCCGTCTCAGATAGTAGGAAGTCCGAGTAATTGTGGAGACAGATGCCCTGTCCTCGCCTAGCTTTGTAGAAGCCGAACGTCTCGCCCGACCAGGCGAATGACGGCCGTGAGCCGATACCCCGTACAGGCAACCCCTGCGGTACCGCTGCTCCCCGTCCAATCCGGCGTCTCGAATCCCCCCTGCCGTACTCCCGGATTCCTTGAAGGAGTCGATTTCCCATGGCCGAGACGACCGTCCGCCGCCGAGTCCGCCACGTCTCCCCGACGAGCGAGTCCGACCGCAAGAACGCCGCCGCAGCTCTCCAGCGCGCCCTCGACCGCCGGGACAACGGCGGCCAGACAGGTCACTGAGGGCAGCCGGCCGCCCGCTCGCTACCCCCGCCGCACCTCGAAGTGGTCGATCCGCTCCCCGCTCTGCGCCAGCGCGGACACCGTGAGCCGGGGAGCCGTGCCCGGTACGCCTGCCGCCGCCTCCACCGAGAGGAACGAGTAGCCGGTGTAGCGCACACGCGACCACTCGACGGTGTCCTCGTGCCGCTCCTGCGACTTCGTCCAGTAGTAGCTCTCCACCGACTCCCGGTCGGCGACCTTCCCCTCGAAGCTGTCCTTCACCCCGTAGGGGAAGCTGTACAGGCTCTGACCCGCGCCGCCCGCCGTGACGTACACGGTGCCGTCCCGCGTCGGGTCGGTCGCCGCGCCTATCGGCACCTGTCGGCCCACCCGGCCTCCCTTGAGGGCGTCGGTCCGCTCGTACACGTGGTTGTGGCCGTTGATCACCAGGTCCACCTGGTGCTTGTCGAAGAGCGGCAGCCAGGCGTCCCGTACCCCGCCGTCGGAGGCGTGGGCCGCCGTCGTCGAGTACGTGCAGTGGTGGAAGAAGACCACGACGAAGTCGATCGCGTCCGACGCCCGGAGCTCGGCCAGTCGCCGGTCCAGCCATGCCGTCTGGCGGCCGTCCGAGTGGCCGAGGTTCGCGGGTATCTCGTACGACACGTCGTTCGCGTCCAGCGCCACGACGCCGACGTTGCCGTACGTGAACGAGTAGGCGCCCGGGGTGTTCTCGGCGTCGAAGCCGTTGTCCGGCAGCGACCAGCGGGCCGACTGGCCCCCGTACCCGTTCGGTGAGTACCACGCCTCCATGTCGTGGTTGCCGGTCGTCACCATCCACGGCACCGACCTCGCGACCGTCTCCGTCTGCTTCAGGAACAGGTCCCAGGCGGTCGGGTCGTAGCCGTCCGACTTCTCGCCGTGGCCGGTGACGTCCGCGTAGCAGATGTCTCCCGCGTGGAGGTGGAAGGCCGGGTTCCGGCCGAGTATCCCCTTGTCGTTGGCCAGTGCGTCCGGGGTGACTCCCTGGTCGCCGAAGGCCGTGAACACGAAACTCGCGGGGGCGGTCGCCGGTGCCGTGCGGAACGTGGCGAGGGTGGAGCTGTGCGCGCGGGTCGCCGGGTCGAAGTCCTCGTGGCCGACGCCGTAGTAGTACGTCGTCCCGGGGCGCAGTCCGTCGAGGGCCGCGTGCAGGTAGTACTGGTCCAGGTCGAGGCGTACGCCCGTCACGCCCGGCGTGTGCAGTGGGCGGAGCTCGGCCTCGATGCGGCGGCTCAGGTCGCCGGGCGTCGGGCCGACACGGACGTACGGCTTCCTGACGGCGAACGGGACCTGCCAGGAGATCCGCATCTGCGTCTTCGGGTCGGCGCCGAAGGCGAGATGGCGGCCGAAGGGTACGACGGCGGCACCGGGGACCTTGCTGGTCGCCGGACTCGCCGTACCCGTGCTCGACGAGCAGCCGGTCAGCAGACCGCCGCCGGCCAGCGCGCCCGCCGTCACCAGCGCGCGGCGCCGGGTGAGCCGCGTCCGCAGGTACTCGTACTGCTCCGCCATGCTCATCCGGCGGGCCAGCTGAGGCGGAATGCCGACGTCGGGGGTGTCCGGATGACTGTCCATGGGAGGGAACTTCCCAGCAAACCCCAACGTCCGCCACACATACAGGTGAACGCAGGTCGAAGAGCGGTCGCCACCCAGGCCGCTCATGTCCGTATCGCGGACACGGCATGTCATCCCATGGGACCAGGAGTACGGTGCCGTTATGTCTCGCAGCATCAATCTCGCAGTGATTCCCGGTGACGGCATCGGCCAGGAGGTCGTGGCCCAGGGGCTGAAGGTGCTCTCCGCCGTCCTTCCGCAGGATGTGAAGCTGGAGACCAAGGAGTTCGACTTCGGCGCCCGGCGCTACCACGCCACCGGTGAGACCCTCACCCGCGCCGACCTGGACGCCCTCAAGAAGCACGACGCCATCCTGCTCGGCGCGATCGGTGACCCGAGCGTGCCCTCCGGTGTCCTGGAGCGCGGCTTCCTGCTGAAGCTCCGCTTCGCCTTCGACCACCACGTCAACCTGCGTCCGTCGAAGCTCCTGCCCGGCGTGGCCACCCCGCTGGCCGGACAGCCCGCGATCGACTTCGTGGTCGTCCGCGAGGGCACCGAGGGCCCGTACACCGGCAACGGCGGCACCATCCGCCAGGGCACCCCGCACGCGGTCGCCACCGAGGTGTCGCTGAACACCGCCTTCGGCATCGAGCGGGTCGTCCGCGACGCCTACGCCCGCGCCCAGGCCCGCCCCCGCAAGAAGCTGGCGCTCGTCCACAAGAACAACGTGCTCGTGCACGCCGGTCACCTGTGGACGGACATCTTCAACAAGGTGGGCGAGGAGTTCCCCGACGTCACCACCGAGTACATGCACGTGGACGCGGCGACGATCTACCTCGTCACGCAGCCCGAGCGCTTCGACGTGATCGTCACCGACAACCTGTTCGGCGACATCATCACCGACCTCGCCGCGGCCGTCTCCGGCGGCATCGGCGTCGCCGCGAGCGGGAACATCAACCCGTCCGGCGAGTACCCCTCGATGTTCGAGCCCGTCCACGGCTCGGCCCCGGACATCGCCGGTCAGGGCAAGGCCGACCCCAGCGCCACCGTGCTGTCCGTCGCCCTCCTGCTGCGCCACCTCGGCTACGAGACCGAGGCCGTCCGTATCGAGGACGTCGTCACCGCCGACCTCGCGGAGCGCGGCACCTCGACCCGTACAACCGAAGAGATCGGCGACGCCCTCGCCGTACGAGTAGCCGGCTGACCCGCGGCGCTCCTCGAAGCAGAACCTCTCGAAGCCGTCGGGTCGCACATGCACCCGGCGGCTTCTCTTATGTCCCCGCCGGGTGTCACCATCATCCCCTGGGTCGCATTCACGCCCTTTTCGTCCATGGCCCCCTTCGCGCGATAATCGAACGCGGAGCCACGGACCGAGGGAATGCTCGGACGTCCTCATACCGGCCGCCGCGGTACGGCGGCCGTACGGGCGTGAGCGCGGCCCGTCACACACGAACCGGTGAAGGACACCCACTCATGACGACGCCCACGATCGAGCTCAAGCCCTCGGCCTCGCCACTTTCCGGCGCGGAGCGCGAGGCGATCCTGGCCAGCCCCGGCTTCGGCCGCCACTTCACCGACCACATGGTGACGATCCGGTGGACCGAGGGCCGCGGCTGGCACGACGGCCAGCTCGTCCCGTACGGCCCGCTCTCCATCGACCCCGCGAACATGACCCTGCACTACGCGCAGGAGATCTTCGAGGGCCTCAAGGCCTACCGCCGGCCCGACGGCTCCGTCGCCACCTTCCGCCCGGAGAAGAACGCCCTGCGCTTCCAGCACTCCGCGCACCGTCTCGCGATGCCCGAGCTGCCCGTCGAGACGTTCATCGACGCCATCGACGCGCTGGTGCGGCAGGACATCGACTGGGTGCCCGCGCACGGCGGCGAGGAGTCCCTCTACCTGCGCCCCTTCATGATCGCCACCGAGGTCGGCCTGGGCGTCAAGCCCGCCAACGAGTACCTGTTCCTGGTGATCGCGTCCCCCGCCGGCGCCTACTTCCCCGGTGGCGTCAAGCCCGTCTCCATCTGGCTCTCCGAGGACCGCGTCCGCGCCGTCCCCGGCGGCATGGGCGACGCCAAGACCGGCGGCAACTACGCGGCCTCCCTCCTCGCCCAGGCCGAGGCCGCGGAGCAGGGCTGCGCCCAGGTCTGCTACGTCGACGCCGTCGAGCACAAGTGGATCGAGGAACTCGGCGGGATGAACCTGTACTTCGTGTACGGGGACCGGATCGTCACCCCCTCCCTCACCGGCTCCATCCTGGAGGGCGTCACCCGCGACTCCCTCCTCACCGTCGCCCGCGACCTCGGCTACACCGCCGAGGAGGGCCGGATCTCCGTCGACCAGTGGCAGCGCGACGCCGCGAACGGCACGCTGACCGAGGTCTTCGCCTGCGGTACGGCGGCCGTCATCACCCCCGTCGGCACGGTCAAGCGCACCGGCAGCGAGTGGCAGCAGGGCGGCGGCGAGCCCGGCAAGGTCACCCTGCGGCTGCGCGAGGCACTCCTCGACATCCAGCGCGGCACGGCGGAGGACAAGCACGGCTGGATGCACCGGCTCGGCTAGGACCCCTACGTACCTGCCGGTCACGCCCCGAGTCGTACGACAGGCTCTAGGCTCGGGGCGTGGATCGCAGCAGTGGACAGCCCGGCGCCGCGTTCGTGAGGGAGGCCCCGGGCGAACTGTCACCCCGGGCCGCGCGGACGCTGTGGTGGGGGTCGGCCGCTGCGGTGCTCGCCGTCCTGGGCACCCCGGTGATCGTCGTCGGCGTGGAGCACGGCCGACGGCTGCCCGTGGCCGTGGCCCTGGTACTCGCCCAGGTCTGCGTTCTGAAGTGGCAGGTGCGGGCCCCGGCCGCCGTCCTGGCCGCGAACGCGGTGACGGGGCTCGCGGTCTGGGCGCTGCTGCCGGCGGTGACCCTGACCGGGGCGCTGCTCGCCGCGCAGGTCACGCTGTGTGTGCTGTCGGCGACCAGGCCGCGCCGGGTGTCGGTGCGGGCGCTCGCGGCGATGTGCCTGCCCGCCCCGCTCGCGTTCGGGGCGGGCGGCGCCCCGGGTCTGATCATCTTTCTGCTGACGGTCGTCCTGGCGTGGACCGCGGGTCAGTGGCGCAGGGCGCAGCAGGAACGGACCAGGGCGGAGACGCGCCGGGCCGTGGTGGAGGAGCGCGCGAGGATCGCGCGCGAGGTGCACGACATCGTGGCCCACACCCTGTCGGTGATGGTCGTTCAGGCGGGCGCCGCCGACGACGTGTTCACCGAACGGCCCGAACAGGCCCGGCAGTCGCTGCGGGCCATCGAGACGGGCGCCCGCTCGGCACTGGGCGAGCTGCGCCTGCTGCTGCGCGCCTTCCGGCCCGACGAGGAACACGACGGGGCAGGCGAGGAGCACGGCGGAGCCGGGGAGCAGCGGGAGCCGGGGCCTTCGCTCGCACGCCTGGACGAACTGGCCGACACGGTGCGCGCGACCGGGATGACCGTGCGCGTGCGGCGCGAGGGCGCCACCGACGGGCTGCCGGCCGCGGTGGATCTGGCGGCGTACCGAATCGTCCAGGAGGCCCTCACCAATACGCTGCGGCACGCGGTCGGCGCGGACGAGGTGAGCGTGCGCGTGACCGCCGAAGGGGAGTGTGTGCAGGTCACGGTGGTGGACAACGGGCGTGCGCCGCAGGGCCGTTCGACCACGGCGGGAGAGGGGCGAGGTCTGGTGGGGATGCGGGAGCGCGCACGGCTGGTGGGCGGCAGCCTGCGTGCCGGTTCGCGGGCCGGAGGCGGCTTCGAAGTGGCGGCGCGGCTGCCGGTGGAGGGCACGTCATGACGACCCGCGTGGTGGTGGCCGACGACCAGGTCCTCGTCCGGACCGGATTCCGCATGATCATCGAGGCCCGGGACGACCTGGAGGTGGTCGGTGAGGCGTCGGACGGTCAGGAGGCGGTGCGGCTGACGCGGGAACTGGCGCCCGACGTGGTGCTGATGGACGTACGCATGCCCGTCCTCGACGGCATCGAGGCGACCCGGCGCATCGCGGAGTCCGGCAGCGGGGCCCGGGTGCTCGTGCTGACCACCTGGGACGTGGACGCGCATGTGGTCGCCGCCCTGCGGGCCGGGGCGAGCGGGTTCCTGCTGAAGGACATCAGGCCCGTCGAACTCGTCGACGCGATCCGGCTCACCGCGCGTGGCGACGCACTGCTGGCACCGACCGTGCTGAGCCGCGTTCTCGACCGGTTCCTGCGCACCACGCCCGATCCTGCGCCCCCGCCCTCGCTGCAGGGCCTCTCCGGTCGCGAGAGGGAGGTGCTCACCCTGATCGGGCAGGCCCTGTCGAACGCGGAGATCGCCGGGCGGCTGCGGTTGTCGGAGGCCACCGTCAAGAACCATGTCACCGCCGTGCTACGCAAACTGGGCCTGCGGGACCGCGTCCAGGCAGTGGTCGCCGCCTACGACCACGGCCTCGTGCGGGCACGCGGAACCTGACCGGCCCGACCCCTCGGCCTCATCCTTAAGGAGGAGGCCGGGGCCGCCATCCCCCCGCGTTCCCAGGATCGATCCGTGCTTTCGGCCGATCCGTGGCCGGGGCCGCCGACCGTAGCGTCGAATTGTGACCGATGACCTGCCCTGCCTCATGTATCTCCTCGCCCACGACGACGCGGCCGAGGGCCCCTATGACCGTTCCCGGACGGAGCTGCTGGTCCGTGCCGCGGCCCTGGCCGACCTCGCGTCTCGCGGGCGGCTGCGGGAGGCGGGCGGCACCGTCACCGTGTCCTCCGGTACGGAGCCGGTCGGAAACCCCGTCCTGGACGGCGTTCTGCGTGACGTCGCCGGCGGACACAGCTGGAAGCACCTCATACGCCGCCACCGCGGGCGAACGCTGACCGAGGTGGAGGGCAGGCTCGCCGAGGCGGGACTCCTCACCGTGAAGGCGCCCCGCACCCGCTTCGGCACCCGGCGGCTGACCGTGACCGACCGAGCCGTGCCCGCCGCCCTACGGACCCGTGTGTCCACGGCGCTGCACGGGGAGGGCCCGGTACGGGACATCCCCGTCGCCGACGCCGTGCTGCTGGCGCTGGCGGCGGCGGGCGCCGTCCGCCCGATCGTGTCCCGGCAGGACCAGAAGACCTTCCGGGCACGTATCGACGCCTGCACGGGCCGGCTCACCGACCTCGCGCCCGGCCTGGAGAAAGCTGTACGCGCTCTGCCGATGACCATGATCGCCGCACAGGGCGGCATGGGCGGCGGCTGACCGACCCGACGGGGAGATGACGACCATGCACCGTGTCCTGACCACCCTGGGCTGCGCCCTCACCGCCGTGCTCGCGACGGCCTGGTCCGCGCCGCCACCGACAGAGCCCGCCACGCCCGCCGCCGCCACGACGGTACGCACTCACGACGGCGTCGTGCACGGCGCCGCCCACAACGGCTACCGCACCTTCGAGGGCATCCCCTACGCGGCGCCCCCGGTCGGTGACCTGCGCTGGACGCCACCACACCGCCCGACCCCCTGGTCCGGGGTGCGGGACGCGACCCGGCCCGCGAGCGCCTGCCCGCAGCCGGCCGGCGAGGTGCCCGGCGGCAGCACCGACGAGGACTGCCTCCACCTGAACGTGACGACGCCGGACGGGGCGGAACCGGCGCGTCCCCGGCCGGTCATCGTGTGGCTGCACGGCGGCGGCTTCACCACCGGAGCGGGCAGCTCGTACGACGCCCACCGCATGGCGACCCGGGGCGACGTCGTGGTGGTCACCGTCAACTACCGCCTCGGGGCCCTCGGTTTCCTCGCGCACTCCGGGCTGCCCGGCTCCGGCACCTTCGGCCTCGCCGACCAGCAGGCGGCGCTGCGCTGGGTCCGCGCCGGGATCGGCGCCTTCGGCGGCGACCCGCGCAACGTGACGCTGGCCGGTGAGTCGGCGGGCGGCTACAGCGTCTGCGCCCAGCTCACCTCACCCTCGGCGGCGGGCCTCTTCGACCGGGCGATCATCGAGAGCGGCCCGTGCACAGGCCGCCTGGACCGGCCGTTCGCACCGTCCTCCGTCCCCTTGTCCACAGCGCGCGCCACGGGTGCGGACCTCGCGGAGAAGGTCGGCTGCGGATCCGCCCGCGACGTCCTGTCCTGCCTGCGGCGCGTGCACGTCTCCCAGCTGTTCGCCGCCCAGGACGTCGACCAACACCCCGCCAACACCACCCCGTTGCTGCCCCGCGACCCCGCGCGGGCGATCGCCGCCGGCCGCTTCCACCACGTCCCCGTCCTCATCGGCAACAACCACGACGAGGGCAACGGCTGGGCCGCCGGGATCGTCCAGGCCGGCCATCCCGTGACCCCCGACACCTGGCCCGACATCGTGTCCGCCTTCTTCCCCGCGCCGGGGGAGGCGCGGGCGATCGTGCGCGAGTACCCGGTGCACCGCACCGACGGGGGCCCGGTGTTCGGCGCGGTCATCGGCGACGGCGACTTCGCCTGCCCGACAGCGCGTGCCGACAGCCTGCTCCGGGCCCATGTACCGGTCTGGCGCTACGAGTTCGCCGACGAGCACGCCCCACAGCTCACCTCGGGCACACCGCCCTTCCCGCTCGGCGCATCGCACGCGACCGAGCTGGCCTACCTCTTCGACCTGGGAGGCCGCCCCGCCGGCCTGACCGCCGCACAGCACCGGCTGGCCGACACCATGATCGACTACTGGACCCGCTTCGCCCGCACCGCCGACCCGAACGGCCCGTCGTCGCCGCACTGGCCCGGGCACGCAGTACTGAGCCTGGCACCGGACCACGTCGTGCCCACCTCCACGGGGCGGTCCCGCCACCACTGCGCGTTCTGGGACACCCACTGAGGCGGCGACCTCGTCCGCCACCTCCGAGAGCACCGTCATCGTGTTCGAGCCGGCGTCATCCGATCCGGTGAACGGGAACACCGGTGGGGTTAACGGGCGTCTTCCTCTGGACAGTTCACCGAGAACGCTCAATCACGGGGGATCAACCATGCACACGTACAGCACCAGTCACAGGAACACGTACGGCGACACCTACGGGAAAACGCGTCGTCGCGCCGCGCTCGCGGTCGCCGTCGTCGCGGCCGTCGCCTCGGGGGTTCTCACCGCACCCGTGGCGGGCGCCGCACCCAGGGTGCCGTACACCGAGCCGATCAGCGTCACTCCTGCGGGCAAGGCGGGGAACGGCGCTACGCGTATCTCCGTCATCAGCCGCAACGGCCGCCACATCGCGCTGAGTTCGGACGCCGAGGATCTGGACCCCAACGTGTCGCACGGCGGCATGTACGTACGCGATCCGCACACCGGCAAGCTCCGCTTCGCGGGATTCGGCGGCCTGGTGGCGATTCTCAACGACGGCCGCCACGTCGACGTCGAGTACGCACCGTCCGCCGGGGACACCGACGTGTGGATCCGGAAGATCGGCACGTCGAAGCGGGTGGGCTTCGGCATCGAGATCCCCGACGGCTTCACCGGGCAGCCCGCCGAGGTCTCCGTCAGCCCCAACGGCCGCTACGCCGTCTACACGCTCCAGGAGACCGCGCAGAACAACAGCAGCGTCGTCTTCCTGCGCGACCGAGTCGCCGGCACCACCCAGCGGATCAGCCACCCCAAGCCGACCTGGGAGGCACGCAACGCCTTCCAGCCGACGGTCAGCGACGACGGACGTCGCGTCGTCTACCAGTACAACTACATGAACGGCCCGCGTGGCGACGACTGGGGCGACGTCTGGATGTACGACCGCACCACCCGCGAGTACACCCAGATCGACCGCTCCCACGACGGCACACCGACCGAGAAGGAGTCCCTGAACCCGTCCATCAGCGGCAACGGCCGCACGGTCGTCTTCGAGTCCCGCGACACCCACCTGGTCCCCGGCGACACCGACGCCAGCTGGAACGTCTTCGTGCACGACATCCGCACCGGCAAGAACCGGCGCATCCACGGCACCCAGGGCGGCCCCGGCGAGGTCTACACCCGGTCCGCCGCGATCAGCGCCGACGGCCGCTACCTCACCTTCACCTCGGAGGTGACGGAACCCGGCAGCCGGTACGGCAAGGAGTACCCCGTCTACCTGCGGGACCTGAAGAGGGGCACCACCACCCTGGTCACGCCCGACACCACCGGTGGCACCGCGACCGCCGAGGTCCGGCCGGGCCGGATCGCCGACGGCGCCCACCGCATCGTCTTCCAGTCGTCCGACCCGACCCTGATCCCGGCCGGCGACACCAACGACGGCGCCGACGCGTTCGTACGACACCTGCGGTGATCAGCCCGGTGATCACCCCAGTGCTCGCATCCTGAGACGGAGGGTGAGCACGGAGGCGGTCTGTGCCAGACTGCCTCCGTGCTCTCGTTCGCCACGATTATTGGCAGCAGGCGCGCCGGTCCGCAGTGACCGCCTCGTACTACCCGGTACGGGCGGCCATCGTCGTCTTCGACCCGCGCGCAGACCTCTCGCACCCGCGAGGGGTTTTTCGCTTTTCTGGCCCACCTTCAGCCGGAGAAGGAGCGCGAGGGATCATTGGGGGACGGTGGAGCCGGTCATTCCGGTACAGACCGAGATCGACATCCTCAGGAGCCTTGAGATCATGACGGAACCCAGCGAACTCGACGACTCGTTCCACGTCTTCGACACCACCCTGCGCGACGGCGCCCAGCGCGAGGGCATCAACCTCACCGTCGCCGACAAGCTGGCCATCGCACGGCACCTGGACGACTTCGGCGTCGGCTTCATCGAGGGCGGCTGGCCGGGCGCCAACCCGCGCGACACCGAGTTCTTCGCCCGCGCCCAGCAGGAGATCGACTTCCGGCACGCCCAGCTGGTGGCCTTCGGTGCCACCCGCCGGGCCGGCGGCAAGGCGAGCGAGGACCCGCAGGTCAAGGCGCTCCTCGACTCCGGCGCACCCGTCATCACCCTGGTCGCCAAGTCCCACGACCGGCACGTCGAGCTGGCGCTGCGCACGACCCTCGACGAGAACCTGGAGATGGTCCGCGACACCGTCGCTCACCTGCGCTCCCAGGGCCGCCGCGTCTTCGTCGACTGCGAGCACTTCTTCGACGGCTACCGCGCGAACCCCGAGTACGCCAAGGACGTCGTCCGGGTCGCGTCCGAGGCCGGCGCCGATGTCGTCATCCTCTGCGACACCAACGGCGGGATGCTCCCGGCCCAGGTCCAGGCGGTCGTCGCCACGGTCCTCGCCGACACCGGCGCCCGCCTCGGCATCCACGCCCAGGACGACACGGGCTGCGCGGTCGCCAACACCCTCGCCGCCGTCGACGCGGGCGCGACCCACGTCCAGTGCACGGCGAACGGCTACGGCGAGCGCGTCGGCAACGCCAACCTGTTCCCGGTGGTGGCGGCCCTGGAGCTGAAGTACGGCAAGAAGGTCCTCCCCGACGGCGCCCTGCGCGAGATGACCCGCATCTCCCACGCCATCGCCGAGGTCGTCAACCTGACCCCGTCCACGCATCAGCCGTACGTGGGTGTCTCGGCCTTCGCCCACAAGGCGGGCCTGCACGCCTCGGCCATCAAGGTCGACCCCGACCTCTACCAGCACATCGACCCCGAGCAGGTCGGCAACACCATGCGGATGCTGGTCTCCGACATGGCGGGCCGCGCCTCGATCGAGCTCAAGGGCAAGGAACTCGGCGTCGACCTGGGCGACGACCGCGAACTGGTCGGCCGGGTCGTCGCTCGGGTGAAGGAGCGCGAGCTCCAGGGCTACACGTTCGAGGCGGCCGACGCGTCCTTCGAGCTGCTGCTGCGCGCGGAGGCCGAGGGCAAGGCCCGTACGTACTTCGAGGTCGAGTCCTGGCGCGCGATCGTCGAGGACCGCCCCGATGGCAGCCACGCCAACGAGGCCACGGTCAAGCTCTTCGCCAAGGGCGAGCGCATCGTCGCCACGGCGGAGGGCAACGGCCCGGTGAACGCCCTCGACCGCGCCCTGAAGGTGGCCCTGGAGAAGATCTACCCGCCGCTCGCCAAGCTGGAGCTGGTCGACTACAAGGTCCGCATCCTGGAGGGCAAGCACGGCACGCAGTCCACGACCCGTGTCCTCATCGCCACCTCGGACGGCAAGGGCGAGTGGTCGACGGTGGGCGTCGCCGACAACGTGATCGCCGCGTCCTGGGAGGCGCTGGCGGACGCCTACACGTACGGACTGCTGCGGGCAGGCGTGGAACCCGCGAAGTAGGGAGCAGGGCGCAGGGCCGGATCCGGGCAAAGTGGCGGGTGGCGAGTTCGGCACCTTGACGGTCCCCTGGGGCGCTTGTTGACTCACGGCGTGTTCCAGCCGTGAGTTCACGCAAGGTGTTCAAGTGGGCTCAAGGACTCAAGGACAGGCCTCCGAGAGCCGAGGGAAGGTCCATGCGCCGAACCGCCCTGCTCGTCTGCGCCACTCTGCTGACCGGGTTGTTGCCCCTGGCCGTCGCGGACACGGCGGCCGGGGCGGACGACCCCGCCCCCGTCCCGGTGGACCGCTTCGAGGGCGAGGTCCCCTTCGCGTCCCCGCCCGCCGACGGCATCTTCACCTGGGGCGGCGACAGTGACGACCCGCCCCAACTCGCCCTCACCGAAAGGGCGGACGCTCCCGAGGGCGCCAAGGTTCTCACCGGCACCTACGACATCAGCGGCTACGGCGGCTTCACCCACGACTTCGCCTTCGCCGAACCGGCCCACGACTGGTCGGGGAGCAAGGGCATCCGCTTCTGGTGGGACGGCCGGAACAACGGCAGGAAGGTCAACTTCGAGCTGAAGGACGGCGGTGCCAACGGCGAGGCCTCCGAACTCTGGACGACCTCCTTCACCGACGACTTCACCGGCTGGAAGCAGATCGAGCTCCCCTTCACCGACTTCGTCTACCGCACGGACTACCAGCCGGTCGGCGGCATCGACCAGATTCTCGGCCTCACCGCGACCTGGGGATACGCCCTCACCCTCCCCGTCGGGATCAGCGGCCGATTCGCCATGGACGGCGTCGAGTTGTACGGCCATGCGGACCAGTCGCTGCGCGCGTCCGTCACCACCGACTCCGCCGTGTACCCGGTGAAGGAGGGCGGTACGGCAAAGGTCCGCGTCGCCGTCGGCACGACCGGTGCCGCCCCGCTGACCGACCCCGTGACGGTCGCCTACGAGACGACAACCGGCGGCACGGCATCGGAGGGCACCGACTACCCGCCCGTCCGCGGCGAGTTCACCTTTCCGGCGGGCACCGTCTCCGGCACCTCCCGCACGATCCAGGTCCCCACCCGCAAGGACAGGTCGGCGGAGCCGGCGGAGACAGTCCCCCTCAAGCTCACGGTCACCGGCGCCAGGGCCCCGGCCGAGACACCGCGGATCGTCATCGACGCCCATGAACTCCCGTATCTGAACGACAAGTTGCCGGTGAAGCAGCGGGTCGTCGACCTCATCTCCCGGATGTCCCTGGCGGAGAAGGCCGGCCAGATGACGCAGGCCGAGCGCGGAGCCGTCGCGGCGACACCCGGTGACATCGCCGCCTACGACCTCGGTTCGCTGCTCTCGGGCGGCGGTTCGACGCCCACGCCCAACACCCCGGCGGCCTGGGCGAAGATGATCGACGGCTTTCAACTCCGGGCGCAGGCAACGCGGTTCCAGATCCCGTTGATCTACGGGGTGGACGCCGTGCACGGCCACAACAACCTGGTCGGCGCCACGGTCCTGCCGCACAACATCGGCATCGGGGCCGCCCGCGACCCCCAACTCGCCTACGGAGCAGGGAAGGTGACGGCGGCCGAGGTCCGCGCCACCGGCATCCCCTGGGACTTCGCGCCCTGTCTCTGCGTGGCCCGTGACGAACGCTGGGGGCGGACCTACGAGTCGTTCGGCGAGGACCCGGCGCTCGTCGAGTCGATGGAGACGGTGATCCAGGGTCTCCAAGGGCGCGCGAACGGCACGGAGTTGAAGAGAAACGACAAGGTTCTCGCCACCGCCAAACACTTCGTCGGCGACGGCGGCACCATGTACGGCTCCTCCACAACCGGCTCGTACACCATCGACCAGGGCATCACCGAGGTCACCCGGAAGCAGCTGGAGACGGTCCATCTGGCCCCCTACCAGGACGCCGTCGACCGGGGAGTCGGCTCGGTCATGCCGTCCTACTCCTCCCTCGACATCGCGGGCGACGGCCAGGGACCGGTGAAGATGCACGCCCGTGCCGACCTGATCAACGGTGTGCTGAAGGGCCGTATGGGCTTCGACGGCTTCGTCGTCAGCGACTGGCAGGCCATCGACCAGATTCCCGGCGACTACGCCTCCGACGTCCGTACGTCCGTCAACGCGGGTCTCGACATGATCATGGTTCCGTACGCCTACCAGGACTTCCACACCACCCTCGTCGCCGAGGTGAACGCCGGCCGGATCAGCGAGAAGCGTGTCGACGACGCCGTCGCCCGCATTCTCACCCAGAAGTTCAGGCTCGGCCTCTTCGAGAAGCCGTACGCCGACACGAGCGGGGCGGCGGACATCGGCTCGGCCGAACACCGCTCGGTGGCAAGGCAGTTGGCGGCGAAGTCCCAGGTGCTGCTGAAGAACGAGCACGGCCTGTTGCCGCTTCGCAAGTCCCAGAAGGTGTACGTCGCCGGGTCCAACGCCGATGACATCGGCAACCAGACCGGCGGCTGGACCGTCACCTGGCAGGGCTCCCCCGGGGACATCACCGACGGTACGACGATCCTGGAGGGCATGCGAAAGGCGGGCGGGGACATCACCTACTCCAAGGACGCGTCGGCGCCGACAACCGGCTATGACGTGGGCGTCGTGATCGTGGGCGAGACCCCTTACGCCGAGGGCGTGGGCGATGTCGGCAACGGCAACGACCTGGAGCTGAGCGACGCCGACAAGGCGGCGGTCGACAAGGTGTGCGCGTCGATGAGGTGCGCGGTGCTGGTGGTCGCCGGGCGCCCCCAGCTCGTCGGCGACAGGCTCGGTGACATCGACGCCCTCGTCGCCTCCTGGCTGCCGGGCAGCGAGGGCGAGGGCGTCGCCGACACGCTCTACGGCAGGCGGGCGTTCACCGGCCAACTCCCGCTCACCTGGCCGAAGTCGGAGGCTCAGCTGCCGATCAACGTGGGTGACGCGACGTACGATCCGCAGTTCCCGTACGGCTGGGGACTCACGACGAGGACCAAGATCGCGGCGGGTGGGGACAAGACCCTGAAGGCGCTGGCGGTCGCGGCTGCCGCGGCCGAACGGGCCCACGACGGGAAGGCGGGACGCGCGGTCGTCACCGAGGCGCGGTTGATCGTGCAGGCGAAAATCGGGCAGCACATCACCCCGGCCGCAGCCAGACCCTTCGCCGACGCCGACCATCTGCTGCTGACCGGACGGTACGGCGCGGCCGTGGGGAAGCTGAGGGCCGCGTACCGGGCGGCCTGAGCGGAGGCGGCCGCCTGCCCTCTTTATGCCCTTTCTTCCCTCCGTCGGGTAGCTTCGAAGGTATGAAGGCCGTAGTGGTCCGCCCGCTCGTACGCCTGCTGCTGGTGCCGTTTGTCGTGACACTCGCGGTACTCGCCCTGCTCACGGCCGCCCCCGGCGCGCAAGCGGCCACTGACCTCTCCAAGGTCGCCGAGGCGCTGCGGGCGGGCCCGGTGTACGTGGACCCGGCCGCCTCCGACCTGCTGTCCGCGTCCGACGCCGATGCGCTCGCCGCGAAGATCAAGGACGCGGACAAACCCGTGTTCGTGGCCGTCCTCCCGGCCGGTTACCCGACCCAGAATTTCTGGACGAACCTCCGCACGGAGACAGGCGTCACCGGCCTGTACGTCGTTCGCCTCGGCGACCGCCTCGACGCGCGGGCCGACGGCAGTGTGCTCAGCCGGTCGGCCGTCCACAACCTGGTGACGGCGGTCGGGACCGCAGGCGACACGAAGGCCCAGCTCAACGACTTCGTCGACGCGGCCCTGCGCGGCAACGTCGGCGGTTCGGCGCCCGCCACCTGGAGCGGCTCGGGCGGTGGCGGTGGCGGTGGGGTGAACGCGGGGGCGCTGATCACCACCGGCGGGGTACTGGCGGCCGGCGGCGCCGGCGCGTACGCACTGGTCCGACGCAACCGGCGGCGGCGCGAGGAGGAGCGGCGGGCCGCACTTGCCAAGCTGGCGGTCGTCGTCGACGAGGACATCACCGCGTTCGGCGAGGAACTGGACCGGCTCGACTTCCACCCCGCCGAAGCGGGCGCCGACGACACGATGCGCGCGGACTACGAGCGGGCGCTGGACGCGTACGAGAAGGCGAAGTCGCTGATGGCGGCCACCCGGCGGCCGGAAGAGGTGCGCGCGGTGACGCAGGCGCTGGAGGACGGCCGATTCTCGCTGGCGCAACTGGCCGCCCGCCGCGAAGGCCGCCCGCTGCCCGAACGCCGGGGCCCCTGCTTCTTCGACCCGCGCCACGGCCCCTCGGTCGCCGACGCGACCTGGACACCGGCGGGCGGCGCACCCCGCGAGGTCCCGGTCTGCGCCGCCGACGGCGCCCGCCTGGCCGACGGCCTGGACCCCGCGTTCCGCGAGGTGGAGACCGCCTCGGGCCCCCGCCCCTACTGGGACGCGGGCCCGGCGTACGGCCCCTGGGCGGGCGGCTACTTCGGCGGCGGCATCCTCCCCGGCCTCCTCGTCGGCACGATGCTCGGCAGCATGATGGCAACCCCGTCCTACGCGGCCGACTACGGCACCGGCTACGGAGACTTCGGCGGCTACGACGGCGGCGACATCTCCGGCGCGGACTTCGACCCCGGCGACTTCGGAGGCGGATTCGGGGGAGGGGACTTCGGGGGCGGCGGCGACTTCGGGGGTGGGGGAGGGGACTTCGGCGGGGGGTTCTGATCCAGCGACCTCGGGGGGAAAATCCAGCCCTTTGGGGTCCCCCCCTCTGGGGAAGCTGGAGGAGCGGGCTCCTGAGCAGCGCCGACCGGCAAATTTCAGCCCCTTGGGGGTCCCCCCTCCGGGGGAGTTTGAGGAGCGGGGGTTCGGGGGCAGCGCCCCGAGGATGGGACGGGTAGGGGCGGCGGGGGCGATTCACTCTGGCCACGCAAGCCCCCACGGACCCGGACACGAGCACGGGCCCGGCGCTGACAGCCGCCGGACCCGTGGACGTCGTACGAAAGATGATGCCGACGCGAGTCAGAGCGTCGACGCCGCCGAAGCGATGGCCGAGGCGAACGTCGAGACCTCGGAGTAGACACCAGGCGCGTTCCGCTGAGCGCACCCGTCACCCCAGCTGACGATTCCGACCTGGACGAACGCACCGGCGTTGTCCTTGCGGAACATCGGCCCACCGGAGTCACCCTGGCAGGTGTCGACACCGCCCGCCGCGAACCCGGCACAGATCTCGTCGCCGGCGACAAGGCCGGTGTACAGACCGCCGTACGCCTTACACGTGGCGTCGCTGATGAACGGCACCGTGGCCTTGAGCATGTACCGCTGCTGAGCGCCGTTCTCCACGGCCGCACCCCAGCCCGCGACGGTGAAGTCACCGGTGTTGTACTGCGTGGTGGTGGCGATCTTCAGCGTCGGCAGGTTGATCGGCGTGGCGAGCTTGATGAGCGCCCAGTCCTTGCCGTTGCCGTTGTAGCCGGGGGCCTGGTAGACCCGGGTGGACCTGACCTGGACCCGCCCGGTGGTGGACTGGAGGTCCACGACACCGGCGGTGGCCGTGATGCTCGTGTTGGCGCCGGAGCCGTTCACACAGTGCGCGGCGGTGAGCACGATCTGCTGGGTGTAGAGCGCGCCGCCACAGCCCATGGAGAGCCGGACCATGAAGGGGAACTCGCCCTGCGCGGCACGGGTTCCGCCGACGACGGGAGCCGGAGCGGCCTGCGCGGAGGAGAGGGGCTGAAGGCTGGTGATCGCGAGCGCGGCGGCGCCGGCGGCAGCGGCTCTCTTGAGCGCGGTGATGAGCTTCTTCAACGTGATGCCTTCCGTGGGGGGTTGGACATACGCAGAAATGTCAGGGTCATGCCAAGCAAACAGAAAGAACTCGTGCTTTTGCTGGCATGAGCTGGTCAAAATCTGTTGAAGGATTATGGGAACGCTGCGAGCGCACCCACAAGGGGCGAAAACCGGCCGCCCCTATCGGGCCAGCCGGTTCGCCCGGCCTGACGTGACCTGACCTGACCGGGCCGGGATCACGCGGACGCGTCAGGCAGCCGCAGCCACTCCGCCCAGGACAGATCCCGCCCGATGAACCGAGGCTTGACGAAGGGCCAGTCCTCGGCGATCCACCGAGGTACGAGAGCGTCGAGGTCCTGCTCGACCGCGCCGCCCGCCGCACTGTCCACGACCCACCAGGAGACCTCGGCGTCGGCGCCGGCCTTCTCGGGCGGATCGATGTACACGCACCCGAGTTCGACGGTCTCGTCGTCGTTGAGCAGCACGTAGTTGAACGACTCGTGGGCGTCGGCCTCGGCGGCGTGGCGCTCCAGGTCGGCGAGATTGGCCTCGTACGTGATGGTCGCGGCCGGCCATCCCCAGGCCTCCCCGAAGATGCTCCACAGCCGCTCGCGCGAGCCCATGACGGTCGGGTAGTCGAGGGCGGCGTCGGTTCCGCGAATCGGCCGCAGGTGGTACCCGCCGGGTACGTCGACGTGCAGCGGGTGGGCGAAGTCGCGGGGGAGCCAGGTCATGGACGGAGGCTAACCCGCGATCGGGGACCTCGCACCGGGTTATCCCGGCGCCACGGGCCACCGACGGCCGTACCGCTCCCCGGCGGCGTGCCACCAGGAGGGCGGCGAGCACCCGTCACGGGGCGAGGTCGTCTGCGCGGCCTGCGCGGGATGAAGCCCGAGCCTGCGCAGCGCGTCCGCGGTCACGTACACGGTGAACCATCCGTGCCAGCGCCCATCAACTCCCGGCCCGCAAGCGAGGTCGAACCGCACCTCGTCCGGCCCGAACGGCATCCAGTCGATGCCACGCTCTCGCAGTCAAGCACGCACGGCGGCAAGGGGGTTGGGCCGCCCGGGAGCGTTCTCGTACGAGGTGACGATGACCCACTCGGTGTCGTCCATGCGCTCTACTCTAGGCCCGATTCAGGAACGCGGCCCAGGTGCCGGGGGCGACGGTGAGGACGGGGCCGGAGGGGTTCTTGGAATCCCGGATGTGGATGACGGAGGTGTGCGCGGCGACTTCGAGGCAGTCGCCGCCCTCGCTGCCGCTGTAGCTGGACTTGCGCCAGTTGTAGGCGACTTCGAGGCAGTTGCCGCCTTCGTTGCTGCTGTGGCTGGACTTGAACCACGCCAGGTCGTCCGTGGGGAGGTGCTGTCGTGATGCGGTGTTCATGACTCTCCAAGCAGTCCGTCCAGGAGACACGCGCTCTCCTCGGGAGAGAGGGCCTGAGACCGCAGCATTCCATATTTCAGCTGATACGCACTTACTTCGTCAGGGTCATCGACCAGGAAGCTGGCGCGCTGCACTTCCAGGTAGACCACGTGGTCGTGGTCCGGTGTTTCCAGCAGCAGCATGGGACCCGCGAGTCCGGCGTGCGGCACGCGTCCCATGGGCATGATCTGAAGCCCCATACGGTCAAGGGCGCTGTACTCGCGCAGCACGCGGATCTGCTCTCGCATGACGTCCGCCCCACCCAGGGCTGTGCGCAGGATTCCCTCCTCCAGGATGAAGTGGCCGAACGGCGAATGCCTGCGCTGCCAGATCTGCTGTCGCTCCATACGCGACGTCACCCACTGTTCCGCCGTCTCGTCCTCGAATCGAGGGAAGCGGGAGTCGAAGGAGGCCCGACAGTAGTCCTTGGTCTGCAGGAGCCCCGGCACCACCTGAGTCTCGTAAGAGAGGATGCTCACGGCCTCCTGCTCAATCTCGACGAGCCCCTCCGCGAACTGCGGCATCCGCTCGCGCACCGGAACCTTGGCCACCATCGCGGCCAACACCCCGCCGGTGTCGAGCAGTTCATCGAACTGCACCGCTCGGTCGGGCTGGAGCGCAAGGCGGCCTTGCTCAATGGACCTCACGGTGTCGACGTGAAGGCTCGCGGCCTCCGCGAACTGCTCCTGGGTCAGACGGGCCCTCTTCCGGAACTGCGCGACCCCCGCACCGATCGCCTGCCACGAACTGCCCTTCCTGGGCCTCTTCACCGATTGCATGAGTGTCCCTTTCCCCCGTGTCCACCCGGACTCCTCGTAGTGGAGTCGTAGTAATCGGAACTACGACCTCACACACTGCCCCACAATAGTCACTCGCTGTGACAGTGGCCTCATGAACGCACAACCCCAACTCCTCCACACCCGCGAGGTGTTCTACCGCCGCGACCGCAGGTCGGTACGCCTGGCCCGGGACTTCACCCGCGAGGCCCTCTCCGGCTGGGGCACACCCGAGCGCACCGACGACGTGCTGCTCTGCGTGAGCGAACTGGCGACGAACGCCCTCCTGCACGGCGTACCGCCGGGCCGGGGCTTCCTGCTCCAACTGGCGCTGGCCACGGACGGCGTACTGCGCGTCGCGGTCCATGACAGCGGCCCGGGCGAGATCCGTATGTCGAATCTCAATCCAGCGGCCGAGGAAGGGCGGGGGCTGCTCATCGTGGCGGGGCTGGCGGACAGGTGGGGGGTGGGGGAGAGGTACCCCGGTAAGTCGGTGTGGTGCGAGTTCAGGATGTGCGAGTGACTACGCCTGAGCCTGTCGGCGTGCCTCGTCAGCCATGTCGCCGGCCCCGGCCCGCTCGTATGCTTCGGCGGCCGCGGCCCAGGCGGCCGAAGCTTCTGTGCTGCGGAGTTGGGAGGCGTAGGTCAAGGCAATGCATTGGAGGGTATCTCCGACTCCACTCCACCTGCCGCCCGCCTCGTAGAGGCAACGCGCGTGCAGGGCGGCTTCACGAGCGTCCTCGATGCGACCCACTGTGAGAAGCGTGGTCCCCAGGCCAAGCTGTGACCAGGCCTCGGCGTGGCTGTCGCCCAAGAACGCAAACCAGTCGCTGGCGCGGGTGTGCGCGACGACGGAGCCGTCAAGGCGTCCCATGATCCGCAGGAGTTCGCCCAACTTGTTCAACCCCCAGGCTCTTTCATCCCATTCGGCCAACTCGGCGTTGAGCCCCAAGGCATGGGTATAGGCGACGAACGCCTCCTCAAAGCGGCCGAACTGACGGAGAGCGTGCCCGAGGTCGTGGTGGATGCAGGCCTCGCCGCTCTTGTCCCCGGCCTCGATCCAGTACTCGCGAGACTGGGTCAGATATTCATAGGCCTCGCGATGTCGTCCCAGTCGGCCGAGGAGGTCGCCGAGATCGCGCCGTACGAGGGCCGCACCGAGCCGGTCACCCACATCATCGGATGTCTGCAGACTGCGGGTATAGGTTCCGATGGCCTCCTCAAACCGTTCGAGGGCGCTCTGTTCGCGTGCCATGTCTTTCAGGGCCCTGGCCTGGCCTTTGCGGTCGCCGAGCCTGTCGAAGAGACGCTCCGCGCGATGGTTGGCTTTCAAGGCTTCGTCGAATCGCCCCAGGTTGCCCAAGGTGATGCCCAGGCCGCTCCACGCCATTGCTTCGCTCGCAAGGTCATCGAGTCGGCGCGCGGCGGTGATTGCGCCGTGGGACATGATCACCAAGTGATCGAACGCCCGGCACCAGCGCAGATAGGTACGCAGAACAGAGGCCAGACGCACGGCACGTGTGGCCTCGACGTCGTCACTGGACTCCGTCCAGAGCGAGGCGACCAGCATCCCGCTCCGCTCGGAATCGCACCAGGACAGCGCCTGCGTGCGACCACGAGGGAACATGTCGGGCACACCGTCCGGTTCCTCGCCATTGAGGTGAGCCGCGGCTGACAGAGCCGCCTGTGCGTAGAAGGCGAGCAGTCGGCGCCGGGCGGCCGTTGCCTCCTCATGGAGCTGGGGATCCTCGGTGACCACGGCTCGTGTGTAGAGGCGCAGCAGATCGTGCATTCGCCAGCGCACGTCGACCGAGGCAAACGGGACGAAGGGGGTGATGAGCGATGTGGCGGTCAGGTCGTCGAGAATCGGCTCCAGCTCCGACGCACGCAAGTTGGCCAGATTGGCCGCGACCCCGAGCCCGATGTCCTCTCCCGGTACCTGTCCCAGCAGCCGGAAAACACGGGCCTGCTCGGGTTCGAGCCGTGCGTACATCACATCGAACACCGGCCGCAGGTCCAGTTCCCTGTCGTACTGGTCCACCCCCGGTGTGCGCAGTCTGTGCACCCGGTCGGTCGCTTTCCGCAACTCGGCGGCGAGCGTGGCGGCGGAGCGCGTCCTGCGACGCCGGAGCATGGCCGAGACGATCAGCAGGGCAAGCGGCAAGTGTCCGCACAGTTCGGCGAGTTCACGTATGGCGTCGGGCTCGGCCGCAACGTGACGATCCGCCGGGGCGGCTTGCCGCAATGCCCGCTCGATGAGCGAGCACGCTGCTTCGGGGGTCAGCACATCGACGGCGAACTGCCGGGCAGGTAGCGAGTCCAGGGCATCCCGGGACGTGACCACCAACCGATGTCCAGCACGCCCTGGCAGCAGGCGAGCGACCTGTGCCGGGTCGGAGGCGTTGTCCAGCACGATCAACACCGGCTTGCGGCGGGAGAGCTCGGAGCGGTAGAGCGCGTACCGCTCGTCAGAGGTGGGTGGCAGATCGGAGTCCCGCACCCCGAGCGCCCGCAGTAGCGAGAGCACTGCGTGATCGGCCGTCGTCGGGAGGTTGTCGTATCCGTGCAGGTTGACGAAGAGCGCACCGCCCGCGAACCATCCCCGCTCCCATGCCACATGCGCGATGTGCAACGCGAGCGCCGTCTTGCCGACCCCACCGAGCCCGGTGACGACGGAGACGACGACCGACCCGTCGCCTTGACCGACGGCAGGATCGAGAGCGCTCAGTAACTCGCGGACCTCCGCATCCCGCCCTGTGAACCCCGCGGGAGCTGCCGGCAACGTGGATGTCGCCGTAGGAGCGGGGGCGTCGTGAGAGCACTCCGCCCTACTGGTGAAGGAGCCATTGAACGTACTACCTCGAAAGTCGAACCGATCCCCGCCGCCGCTCACACCCGTCCGTTCGTACGCCCGTCCCCGTGCCGTCCGTAGGCACATTCTGGCCCGGCTTGCCGAGGATCGTTCAGGCAGCCCGCCGCCGTGCCCCATCACGCGCCCAGACAGTCAAGGGAAACGTACTTCCGGGAAGCGTATTTCCCTAACTGATCGTTTCAGAATGAGGTTCGGAGGCGGCGGAGGCATATGAGGCTGCAGGCCAGTTCGAGCAGGCCCTGATGGAGATCGGCGCGTCGCTCGTAGCGGGTGCGGAGCCGTTTGAACTGGTGCAGCCAGGCGGTTGGGTCGGCCGCGCGGCGAGGTGCCTGCCGTGGCAGGCCCTTTTCCGCACGGCCTCCCGCCGAACCGGACATGACGGTTTCCTGGTCATCCGGCTCTCCAGTGACTACGACGTGAAGGGCTTGGCCGCCTGCGCCCCGTGGATCCGATCGTGACAGGCATCGCAAGCCACGACCGTTTTACGGCGTCGATCGAGCATGACGCGCGTCCAGTCGGACGGCGGCCATCCGGCATGGGCGAGATCTGCAAGGGCGCGAATGTGATGCACCTGCACATCACCGTTGTGCCCGCAGATCTCGCATGTGTCCGCCAGGAGCCGGGTGACCAGCTCTTTGTGCGGATAGTCCACCCACGTCGGCCGCCGGTCGACCACCTTCGCCGCCCGCTGCCGATAGAGGGGTATTCCACCGAACCGCGCCACCAGCGGTTTCCTGTTCTCCCGCTCGATATGGGCCTCGAAGCAGACTCGAGGGCCATGATCCGTGTCGATTCTGGTTTTGTGCTTGGCAGCCATCTTCGACACGGATGAACGGTGCTTGGACGCAAGGGTCTTGAGCATGGATGTCTCCATAACCCATCGCAGTCGGTGCAGCCGGGAAACATCCCCGGCGAGCAGGTAGTACTGGACAATGCCCCGATAGACGGCCCCGAACGTGGCAACAATCGCGTGATCGCTGCTGTTGATGAGGGCATCTCGCTTTGCGGGTTTGCCGCGGGCAAGATAGGGGGCACTTTTGGACTTGATCGCGTCCAGAGGGACACGAAGAGCGATCTGACCGTTGACGCGTCGGTAACGGCCGGTCTTCTTCGTGTCGTTGTGCTGGGTCGCGATCTCGTAACCGAGGAACCTGGCCGCTTGGGTGCGACCGTGAGTGATCAGCGTTTTCTCCTGGGAAAGCTCCAGCTTGAGTTCTTCGCGCAGGAACATCGCCAGGCGTTGCTTGATCTGCTCAGCCTCGGCCTTCGGTCCGGTGAATCCGAGGAGGTGATCGTCTGCATAGCGGATGTAGCGCAGCCTCCGGTATCCCAGATCTTGTGGATCCGAGCTCGGCAGGCTGACCATCTGCTGCCGCAGCGTCCGGGCCTGAACCCGGTCACCGCGTCGGCGAGCCTTCGCCAGCAGATTTTGCAGCTCCAAATACGCCGGATTTCGGGCCCGACGCACCCCTCTGGTGTACTCCGGAATCAGTACTGTCTCTACGAACTCGTCCAACTTGTGCAGATAGATGTTGGACAGGATCGGGGAGGCCACCCCGCCTTGCGGCGCTCCGGAGAGCGTGGCGCCCCACTTCCAGTCCTCCAGGTATCCGGCTGTCAGCATGTTCCGCACCAGCCGCAGAAACCGCTGGTCATGGACCTTCTCGCCGAGAATCGCCAACAGGACCTGATGGTCCAGGCTGCCGAAGCAGTCAGCGATATCACCCTCGATGAACCAGGCTGTCCCGGTCCAGGTGTGAGCCACCTCCCGCAGCGCGGTATGGCACCCACGACGAGGCCGAAACCCATGAGACCGGCCGGAGAGCATCGGCTCGTAATACGCCTCCAGTAAGAGACGGACGACTTCGCCGACAAGCTTGTCCGACCACGTCGGCAGCCCCAGAGGACGCGTCTTCCCGTTCTTCTTGGGAATATGAACGCGCCGGACCGGACGGAAGCGGTAACGCTCGTGGCGCATCGCTTCAATAGTACGGTCAATTTTCCTCTGCGACATGCCGTCAGCGGTTTCCGTTGTGACCCCGGGCGTCATCGCGCCGTGGTTGGCGTAGATTCGCCCGTAGGCCAGCAGATACAACTGCGGGTTGAACAGTTGTCGATACAGTTCCTCGCACGGCAGGCCACGCCTGCCGCGTTCACGCAGGACACCCAGCACCGTTTCGGCACTCTGCATTTCGCATACCTCCCGAGTCTGAAGGTGTCCGAATCACCTGGCCCCCTTCGCCCTGCGGACGGCTTTCCCATCCTCCCTGGCCGGGCGTTGCTCCGGCGACTACTACGAGGCCTCCGTCGCCATAGGACTCGCGTCCCGTAGGCGATCCCACGTTCGTCTCTGTTTGTACGTTCTAGCGCGACGTAGGCGACCCACTCATCTCCTTGAATGTCCTCGCTGGACATCGCCCGCGCTCCGGAGGTGCACCGACCGCACAATAGAAGCCAGTGCAGAGCACGGCGTCGGTTTCAGCTGTCTTTCCGACGGATGGGAACTTGCATCTTCTGGAGATTGGGCTTCAAACAATTCAGTCTTCGCCATATCGCGCGGGCCACCCAGCACACCGCCCCTGACAACTGGGCCCGGTCACTGTTTTTCTGACATGCTTTTGTCCCCTTCGCCTTTCGGTTCCAGGTAAGTCATCGGGCCCAGAAACCTCCTTCCGAGTTCCTCCCGGCTGAGCCGGGGATACAAACAGAGCGCCTCGTGGCGCACAAGGCTCGTTCGACGACCCAGCGCACCTTGCCCAGTCCGGAACCGTGGGCGACGCCGCGTCGCGCGATCAACGGTTTGATGCCCCGCTTCCACAGCAGGCGGCGGTACTTGTCGAAGTCGTAGCCCCGGTCGGCATACAGGCGCCGGGGCTTGCGGCGAGGACGCCCCCGCAGACCCCGGATCGACGGGACGGCGTCGAGTAGCGGCAGGAGCTGGGTGACGTCGTGGCGGTTGCCGCCGGTGAGGGTGACGGCGAGCGGGGTTCCGTGACGGTCGACGATCAGGTGGTGCTTGGAGCCAGGGCGGGCGCGGTCGACGGGTGAGGGGCCGGCGTGATCCCCCCCCTTTGAGTGCCCGGACGTGCGACCCGTCCACGGAGCAGTCCTCCAGGTCCAGCAGGTCGGCGCGCCGAAGTTCGGTCAGCAGGGCGGCGTGCAGGCGGGCCCAGACGCCAGCCTCGGTCCAGTCCCGCAGCCGACGCCAAGCCGTCACACCGGAGCAGCCCACGGTCTCGGCCGGGACGTCGCGCCAGGCAACGCCGGTCCGCAGGACGTACATGATGCCAGCGAGAGCCGCCCGGTCCGGAACGCGGAGCCGCCCGGGATGCCGGCGGCGTCGGTCGGAAGGGGCCAGCAGCAGCGGGGCCACCCGCTCCCACAGGTCGTCAGGAACAAGATCAGCACGCACTCCGGACACCCTGCCGACCAAGATCGGCGAGTACAAGCCCCGCAGCTCAACTCATTCTGGAACGATCAGTAAGACCTCGTGCAGGTCCTCGTCGCCGGGCACCGGGCAGGTGGTGGCCATCCCTGTCGCAACCAACAAAAAAATACCTGCCATCCGTCGATAGACCGTGAATAGTCGTTCCGATTCGCGCACCTGTGGGGGCGGTGGGGTGGAACCAGCGCCGCCCCGCTCGCCGCAGGTCACATTTGAACCACAAAGAACGGCAGACTGACTTCCAGACGACCGTCGGCATAGGAATGCCCGAAGGCAAGCGACCCAGACTGGTCGGTGAAAACGTTCGCCAGGAAACTCACGTTGAATACCTGGCCTGCCGACAGCGTGACGGTCGGCGCAATATCGGAGGCGAAGAACGAGCCGAATCCGTTACCACTGGCGCCCGTTTGCGAAGTGTGGTTCCAAAGCGGCACCGATCGGTCCCCATCGGGTCCCAAAACGGCTCCCGAAACCGGGTCCTGTACTACTACGCGGCACGACCCAGAGGTGTTCGCCGAAAACAGAGTCGCGTCGATGAACCACCTCCAGCTGTCGCTCATGGGCGGCCGAATATTGGCCACGCCGTCCACGGTGGCCTTAAGCGCCACACCCACCCCCGCAGTCGCCCAGCTCGCACCGCTACCGAAGTACCCCTCGATGACGGAGGAGAACGTCCCAGCAGCCTTGTCCCCGACAGCTTCACCAGCCTTGTGCTCTATGTCGATCACCCAGTCATAGGGTGGAACAAAAATATTGAGCCCCTTCTTGACTCCCTTGAGGGCGTCTCTCATCAGAGAGTCATAGGCATGGGTGGCCGCGGCTTCCACATAATCGCTCTGGATGCGCGCTTTCCTCCGCAGCCTCCCGATCTCCTGGGAGGCATCCACGGCGTCGGCATCCTTTTCCAGGAACTGAACCAGGGGAGCATTCGCCTGACGCTCGGCCGCAAAAATCCGCTCATTCGTGTCGGCTTCAACCAACCAGGGCTCCTCGACAAGGCGAGCAAGCTGCTCCTCTGCAGCCTTGGTAGACGCTTCACCGACATCGGGACGCTGTACGTTCGCATCTGCTTTCGGAATCATTTGGCTCATACTCAAAGCCTCCCGCTGCAAAGTAGGCGACGCAACTCGCAGGACGGTTTTTCGGCTGGCCCTCGCGCCTACTGAGCTTGAACTCGTGATGTCGTGTCCTAGTCAGGCCGGTCTCGGCTAGGCAGCCGTCATATGAGGTCGCTGCGGTACTGGTGCCGGAGGCCGCGTCGGATGCGCTGGAGGAGGTGTTCGGGGGTGCTGAAGGCGACGTCGGAGAGCCAGCCGCGCCGCAGGGGTGACCAGATCCCTTCGACGGGGTTGAGGTCGGGTGCGTAGGGCGGCAGACAGTAGATGGTCAGCCAGTCCCGTGAGGCGGCGAACTCCCGGAGGCCGGCGGCATTGTGGACGTTCAGGTGTCCCAGATGAACACGATCGGGCCGCCGAGCTGCTGGTGGGCGGCGATCGGCGAGTGCAAGACCCGCAGCTCAACTCATTCTGAAATGATCAGTAAGTGATCCTGCCGGAGGCCAACCATGCCCCGCCCGACCCCCGAACTGTCCAAACCCACAGACATGTTCGACCGCGACCGGGAGTGGAGCGAGCTCACGGCCTTCGCGTCCGACACCGGTCCGGAGGCCACCCTGGCTGTCGTCTCCGGACGTCGTCGCCAGGGCAAGTCCTTCCTCCTCGACTCGCTCGCTCGCGCCGCAGGCGGCTTCTACTTCTGCGCGTACGAAGCGACCGAGGCGGAGTCGCTGCGCCGGTTCGGTGAAGAGCTGGGGCAGTACACCGACAGCGTCGCGCCGATGCGCTTCGACAGGTGGGAGCAGGCGATCGACGGCCTGCTTGCCCTCGGCAGGGAACGACCCATCCCTGTCGTCATCGACGAGTTTCCGTACCTGGCCCGGGCCACCCCCGCCCTCCCCTCTATCATCCAAGTCGCCTACGGACCGCGCCGACCGGAGCGACTGAACTCCCGTACACGCCTCCTTCTCTGCGGCAGTTCACTCTCGTTCATGGGAAAGCTGCTCAGCGGCACATCACCCCTGCGTGGCCGGGCCGGGCTCGAACTCGTCGTCCAGCCGCTCGACTTCAGACAGGCAGCCGCCTTCTGGGGTATCGGCGACCACCGCCTCGCGCTCCTCGTGCACAGCGTCGTCGGCGGAACTCCCGCCTACCGAAGGGAGTTCGTACGCGACGACGTCCCCGTGGACCTGGCCGACTTCGACGACTGGGTCTGCCGTACGGCGCTGTCACCGCGTTCCCCGCTCTATCGCGAGGCCCGCTACCTCCTCGCCGATGAATCGGATCTGCGGGACCGGGCCCTCTATCACTCCGTGCTCGCCGCGCTGGCCTCCGGGAACGCCACGGCAGGGCGGATCGCAGGCTGCCTGGAGCGGCCCATCAGCGACATCACGCATCCCCTGACCGTCCTCCAAGACTGCGGACTTGTGCGGAGGGAGACGGACGCGTTCCGGGGGAACCGCAGTGTCTACCGGGTGGGCGAGCCGCTCATCGCCTTCGACCACGCTGTCTCCCGGCCGAAACTCGCCCTGCTGGACCGCGGGATGGCCGAGCACGTCTGGGAAACGGCCCGCCCTCGTTTCCTCTCCGCAGTCGTCGGCCCGCACTTCGAACAGGTCTGCCGTGAGTGGGTGGCCCACTTCGCCGCGCCGGACACCTTCGGCGGCATGCCGATCGACGTCTCGTACGGGACGGTCCCCGACCGGACGGCGCGTACCAGCCACGAGATCGACGTGGTCGTACGCGGCGCGGTGGGCCAGGACAACGGCGTACTGCTCTCCCTGGGCGAGGCCAAGTGGGACCAGACGATGGGAATGGGGCACCTTGAGCGCCTGCGGCAGGCCCAACGGCTGCTGGCGGAGCGCGGGGTCGACACGTCCGCCGTACGGCTCGCCTGTTACAGCGGGGCCGGGTTCACCGACGAGCTGCGGGCGGTGGAGAAGCGGGGAGAGGTGGTCCTGGTAGACCTGGGACGGCTGTACACGGGTGAGTGAGCCGGAGCGCGACCCTCGTGCCAGGGCGGCCTTCGAGGTGCTCGGCAGGACGGATCGGTACCAGGTCGTACTGCCTCTGCTCAAGGCCGGTACGCCCGACAGCCGGGCCGCTCGCCTCGCGGCAGCCGTCGCCGGGCTGATGGGCGGAGCGACAGGTTCGGGAGATTCGAGAGGATCGGGAGACACGACCGCCCGCCAGGTCGGGGACTCACTGTCCTGACCGGGCGGGCGGTTCGTTTCCGCTCCGTACGTTCCGTATGTTTCGCGGATGCCGACGGCGAAGCCGATGACGCGGCACCGGGAGCGGTTCGCGTCGCGTCACGCGTTCTTGATGGCCGAGATGTCGAAGTTCAGCTTGATCTTGTCGGACACCAGCACCCCGCCGGTCTCCAGCGCCGCGTTCCACGTCAGGCCCCAGTCCGAGCGCAGGATCTCCGCCTTGCCCTCGAAGCCCACGCGCTCGTTGCCGAACGGGTCCTTCGCCGCGCCGTTGAACTCCATGTCGATGGAGATCGGCCTGGTGGTGCCGAGGATCTCCAGGTCGCCGGTGATGCGGTAGTCGTCGCCGCCCAGGGACTCCGCCTTGGTGGAGCGGAACGTCATCGTCGGGAACTCGTCCGTCCGGAAGAAGTCCGCACTCTTCAGGTGGCCGTCACGGTCGGCCGAGCCCGTGTCGATGCTGTCCATCTTGATGTCGAGGGACGCCGTCGACTTGGCCGGGTCGCTGCCGTCGAGGTGCAGGGTGCCCTCGAACTCCTGGAAGCTGCCCTTCACGTTCGTCACCATGGCGTGCCGGGCGACGAAGCCGATCGTGGTGTGGGACGGGTCGATCGTGTACTCGCCGGTCAACGCGGCGAGCCCGGGGACCTCCGTGGTCGCCACGGACGAGGCGGCGGCGTCGCTGTCAGCGGTGTTCTTGCGGCTGAAGATGCTCATGGCGTGACTCCCTGGAGACGGTTTGTTGAACGTTGAACTGTCCAACGGGGGCAACCATAGTTCTATTCCGTTCAATGTTCAACCTTGTCGGATGGGTACTCGTGAAGTTACTCCTTGTGTCGTAGTCGTGCCCGGCGTGACAGGGGTCTCGCCGGGCGGGCTTTGTACGACCCCTACAACCCGCATGCCCTCTGAGCAGTCGGGTCGGCTGCATGCCGGCATGGTTCTGTTCAGGGGTACCAGGAAAACTCGCCGGAGACTGTACGGAGTCGACGGGCAGGTTTTCTCGCTCGGCTTCGTATGGTCGCTACATGACCGTTTTGGATGAGGCGCAGGGTGAGTTCGCGGGCGAGCCGGCGGGGGAGCCGACGGACGCACGCGGGCGCGTGGCCGAGCTGCACGAGATCCGTGCGCAGGCCCTGGCCGGCCCCAGCGAGAAGGCCACCGAGGCACAGCACGCCAAGGGCAAGCTGACCGCCCGGGAGCGCATCGACCTGCTCCTCGACCCGGACTCCTTCAACGAGGTCGAGCAGTTGCGTCGGCATCGGGCGACGGGGTTCGGGCTGGAGGCGAAGCGGCCGTTCACGGACGGTGTGATCACCGGCTGGGGCACGGTGGAGGGTCGTACGGTCTTCGTGTACGCCCATGACTTCCGGATCTTCGGGGGTGCGCTGGGCGAGGCCCACGCCACGAAGATCCACAAGATCATGGACATGGCGATTGCGGCCGGGGCTCCGCTGGTGTCGCTCAACGACGGCGCCGGTGCCCGTATCCAGGAGGGTGTCTCCGCTCTCGCCGGGTACGGGGGCATCTTCCAGCGCAACACGAAGGCGTCCGGGGTCATCCCGCAGATCAGCGTGATGCTCGGCCCGTGTGCCGGCGGCGCGGCCTACTCGCCGGCTCTCACCGACTTCGTGTTCATGGTCCGTGAGACCTCGCAGATGTTCATCACGGGCCCTGACGTCGTCAAGGCGGTCACGGGTGAGGAGATCACCCAGAACGGCCTCGGTGGCGCCGACGTGCACGCCGAGACCAGTGGCGTGGCGCACTTCGCGTACGACGACGAGGAGACCTGCATCGCCGAGGTCCGCTACCTCCTCGCGATGCTCCCGCAGAACAACCGCGAGAACCCGCCGCGCGCCCACTCCGAGGACCCCGCCGACAGGCGGAGCGACGTTCTGCTCGACCTCGTCCCGGCCGACGGCAACCGGCCGTACGACATGACCAAGGTCATCGAGGAGATCGTCGACGACGGCGACTACCTCGAGATTCACGAGCGTTGGGCCCGCAACATCATCTGCGCGCTCGGTCGGCTGGACGGCCAGGTCGTGGGCATCGTCGCCAACCAACCGCAGAGCCTCGCAGGCGTCCTGGACATCGAGGCGTCCGAAAAAGCTGCGCGCTTTGTCCAGATGTGTGACGCTTTTAACATCCCGATCGTCACGCTGCTGGACGTCCCCGGCTTCCTGCCGGGCGTCGACCAGGAGCACGGCGGAATCATCCGGCACGGCGCGAAGCTGCTCTACGCCTACTGCAACGCGACCGTTCCGAGGATCTCGCTGATCCTGCGCAAGGCGTACGGAGGCGCGTACATCGTCATGGACAGCCAGTCCATCGGTGCCGACCTCACCTACGCCTGGCCGACGAACGAGATCGCCGTGATGGGCGCGGAGGGTGCCGCCAACGTCATCTTCCGCCGTCAGATCGCGGATGCCGAAGACTCCGAGGCGATGAGGGCTCGGATGGTCAAGGAGTACAAGTCCGAGCTGATGCACCCCTACTACGCCGCTGAGCGCGGTCTGGTCGACGACGTCATCGACCCGGCCGAGACCCGCTCGGTGCTCATCAGGTCCCTCGCGATGCTGCACACCAAGCACGCCGACCTGCCCTCGCGAAAGCACGGCAACCCCCCTCAGTGATCCCGCTCGGTAACCCAGCGGATCCTTCGCGGTCCATCCGCGGAAACCTCTCTCACGGAGACTGTGACCTATGAACACCTCTGACATTCGCGTCGAGAAGGGCCATGCCGAGCCCGAGGAGGTCGCCGCCATCACGGCGATCCTGCTGGCCCGTGCGGCAGCCGCACCGGTGGCCCCTGTCGCCCACCGACGCCCGAAGGCTGGCTGGCGCCGCCTGGAGCGCGAGGGTGGCTTCCGCGCGCCGCACAGCTGGCACTGAGCCTGAGTTGTGAGAGGGCCCCCTTCCGCGGTGCGGGAGGGGGCCCTCTCGTATGTACGTCGGCTGCGGGCCGGTGGGGGCTTGTCGCGCAGTTCCCCGCGCCCCTGAAGACGGGGCTGCGCCCCTGTCTTTGTGCGACAAGCCAAAGGGCCGCCGCGGACGGCGTGCAACCGTCCGAGGCAGCCCAGTAGCCGCGCAGTACCTACTACCTACCTACCGCAAACGAGCCATCAGCGCATGCTCCACAAGAGTGATCAGCGCGGACTTGGCATCGGCACGGTGCCGAGCGTCCGTAGTGATGATCGGGGTGTCAGGCCCGATCTGCAGCGCCTCCCGCACCTCGTCCGGGTTGTACGGCTGGCTGCCGTCGAACCCGTTCAGCGCGATCACGAAGGGAAGACCCGAGTTCTCGAAGTAGTCGACCGCCGGGAAGCAGTCGGCGAGACGCCTCGTGTCGACCAGGACGATCGCGCCGCGCACCAGGTCGTCCCACATGAACCAGAAGCGGTCCTGGCCGGGCGTACCGAAGAGGTACAGGATCAGGTCCTGGTCCAGGGTGATGCGGCCGAAGTCCATGGCGACGGTCGTCGTCGTCTTGTCCCCGGTGTGCGTCAGGTCGTCGATGCCCGCGGAGGCGGACGTCATCACGGCCTCGGTACGCAGCGGATTGATCTCCGAGACGGCCCCGACGAACGTGGTCTTGCCCACGCCGAAGCCGCCCGCCACCACGATTTTCGCGGACGTGGTGGAGCGGGAAGGCCCTCCGCTAGAGCTTGCGAAGTCCACTGAGCACCCTTTCGAGCAAAGTCACGTCTGGCTGGCCGCCGGCGCTCTCGTCGCCGCCGGGCTGATGAATGGCGACCAGGCCTGCCTCCGCCAAGTCGGCGACGAGGATCCTGGCCACACCGAGAGGGATGGTCAGCAACGCCGAGATTTCGGCCACCGACTTGATCTCTCGGCAGAGGTTGCAGATTCGCTGATGCTCGGGCAACTGGCCCTGCATCTGGTGCGGCTGCGCAGTGGTGTGCACCAGCGCCTCGATGGCGAGCTGGTAACGCGGGCGCGTCCGGCCGCCGGTCATGGCGTAGGGGCGCACCAGGGGATTACTGGCGCCCCCGGCGGGGGACGCTTCCGGAGAGCGGCGCTGCGGCTGCACAGGCTGGATGCGCGGCGCGGCCGGCTGGTCGTACGGCGACGGCCCGGGACCCTGCGGGTTCTGGGGCGCGTACGGCTGCTGCCGACGGTGGCTCGGTGAGGAGGGGAAGTTGTACCGGTTCTGGTCGCCCTGGCCCTGACCCTGGCCCGGACCGTACGACCAATTACCCGAGGGCGAACCGCCTGGGGGTGTTGCCACTTTCTTCTCCTCCTCCGACTGTGCCGGGCACCGCATCACTGTGGAGCCGCGTCCGAAACCTACCGCCCCGAGACGCCAAAACGCACCGTCTGACTGTTAGTTGAGAAGGCTCCCTTGGAGCTCCGCACGCAGATCGGGTGTCAGGACCGTGCCGGCACGGTCGACCAGAAGCGCCATCTCGTACCCAATGAGACCGATGTCGGCCTCCGGATGTGCAAGCACCGCGAGCGAGGAACCGTCGGATACGGACATGATGAACAGGAATCCCCGCTCCATCTCCACAACCGTCTGATTCACGCTGCCGCCCTCGAAGATGCGCGAGGCACCCGCGGTGAGAGAGGTCAGACCGGAGGCGACAGCGGCGAGCTGGTCCGCACGGTCTCGCGGGAAGCCTTCGGACATCGCCAGCAGGAGTCCGTCGGCGGAGACCACCACCGTGTGCGACACCCCGGGGGTGTTGTCCACGAAATTGGTGATCAACCAGTTCAGGTTCTGCGCCGCCTGGCTCATCGGACTCACACTAACGCTCCTGGTTGTAGGTGCTGTCAGGCCCACCGTGGTGATTCCTGGTGGCCTGGCCGTTCGTCTCACTACCTGCGGTGCGTCCCCGCTGGACGCCCCGGCGCAGGTTGCTCAACCTGCCCCGGATGTCCTCGGGAGCGCGGGACACCGAGGGGCCGCCCTGGAGAGTCGCTTCCGCGGCACCCTCGATCAGGTTGGCCTTCGGTACCCGGCGCGGCAGACCGGAGGAGGTCACCCCGCCCGCCTTGGGCTTGCGGAGCTGTGCGGCCTGCTGCCAGCGCTCGTCGTTCGCCGAGCGCCAGTCGTCGGGATCCTTGCCGTTTCCGTTCCCGTTCGCGTTGCCGTTCTGCTCCGCGGGGGCCGGGGTCGGTGTCTCCTGGTCCACGTGCTGCCGGGAGGTGCCGTTGCTGGTGCCGCTCGTGGTGGATCCACGGCGGGGGAGCCCGGCATCGGTCAGCGCGTGGGCGGCGGAGGGCGCCGGTCCCGGACGGTCGAAGCCTACGTGGTTCCGCTCACTCACGTCAGCGGCCTGCGCGGATTCCGTCTCCGGAGCGTACTCGGAGCGGTGCCCGTTCTGGTAACCGTCCGGCTGCGGCCAGTCATCCTGGTACCGCCGCTCCTCGAAGGCCGAGAAGCTCTCCGGGGCCGCGGCGTGGACCGGGGCGGGCTCTTCCTGGGCGGGCTCCGGGTACGCGGGCTCCGGGTAGCCGCCGTTGCCGTTCGGGGAGGGGTAGCCGCCGTTGCCGTTCGTCGACGGGTACTCGCTGCCGGTCGCCGGGAAGTCGTCCGTCTGAGGGAAACCGCTGTTCCCGTTGAAGTACGGCTCCTCGTACGACGGCTGCTGCCGCTCCTCGTACGCGGTCTGCTGGTCGTAGCTCGCGAAGGGCTCGTTCAGGGCCGAGGCCTGGCCGTCAGGCGCGTTGAAGTCGTCGCCGTACGCGGGGGCCTCGATGGCCTCCTGCTGGCCCGTCTCGGGGTGTGCCTGCGCCTCCAGCTGCGCGCGGCGCTCCTCACGCATCAGGGAGCGGCCCACCGGGTCCAGCTCGCGGATGTCGTCCGGGACCTCGGTGTAGCGGCTGTCGTCGAAGCCGAGCTCGGCCGCCGTACGCATCGGCTGCATCTGGGCGGACTGGAAGTTCTCGCCGACGTACTGCTGCTGCTCGTGCTGCTGCTGCTCGGGGATGATCTGCGAGACGGTGAACTCGTCGCGCTGCAGCTGCTGCTCGCCACCGCCACCGTGGGTGATGGCGTCCGGGAGCATGACCAGCGAGGTGGTGCCGGCCTGCTCGCCCGAGGGGCGGAGCTGGACGCGGATACCGTGCCGGTCGGACAGCCGGCCGACCACGAACAGGCCCATGCGCTGGGAGATCGCGGCGTCCACCGTCGGCGGGTTGGCCAGCTTGTGGTTGATGTCCGCGAAGTCCTCGGCGGTGAGGCCGATGCCCTTGTCGTGGATCTCGACCATGATGCGGCCGTCGGGGAGACGGGTCGCCGTCACCCGGACCTTCGTCTGCGGGGAGGAGAACGTCGTGGCGTTCTCCAGCAGCTCGGCGAGCAGGTGCACGAGGTCGGTGACCGCGCGGCCGTGGATCTCGGCCTCCGGTACGCCCGACAGCTCGACGCGCTCGTACTGCTCCACCTCGGAGGAGGCGGCGCGCAGGACGTCGACCAGCGGGACCGGCTGGTCCCAGCGGCGGCCCGGCTCCTCGCCGGCGAGGACCAGGAGGTTCTCGCCGTTGCGGCGCATACGGGTCGCGAGGTGGTCCAGGCGGAAGAGGTTCTCCAGCTGGTCCGGGTCGGCCTCGTTGTTCTCCAGGTCCGTGATCAGGGTCAGCTGGCCCTCGATCAGGGACTGGTTGCGGCGCGACAGGTTGGTGAAGATCGCGTTGATGTTGCCCCGCAGCAGAGCCTGCTCGGCGGCCAGTCGGACCGCCTCGCGGTGGACCTGGTCGAAGGCTCGGGCGACCTCGCCGATCTCGTCCGTGGTGTTGATGGGGATCGCGGCGACGCGGGTGTCGACGCGTCCGGGGTCGGTACGCGAGAGCTGGTCGACCAGCATCGGCAGACGCTGCTCGGCGATACCGAAGGCGGCGTTGCGCAGCTGGCGCATCGCGCGGCTCATCTGGCGGGCGACCATGCCGGCCAGGATGAACGCGGCGAGCAGGGCCACCAGGACGGCGGCACCCACGATGATGGCGTCGCGCTTGGCGTTGTCCGAGATGGTGGACGCCTCGTTCACGGCCGTCTTGGAGAGGTCGGTCTCCAGCTTGAGGTACGCGTTGTACTTCAGCGTGGTGACCGCCCACCAGTTCTGGGGCGTGATGCCGCTCGCCGCGAGCTTGGCGCGCTCACTGGCGTCGGTCGAGGGGAGCGCGGCCAGGGCCGTGATCATCTGGGTCGGGTCGGACGGCGGCGGGACATAGGTCTCGCCCTTGGACGCGGCGGCCTGGGCGGCCTGCTCGGCCATCGCCTTGCCGTCGGCCGTGACCTTGGCCGACGCGTCCTGAAGCTTCTTGGCGTCCGCCTCGGTACCGCCCGCGATGTACTCCGCGATGGCGATCCGCTCCAGGTACGCGTACGAGGAGAGGGCGATGCGCTGGCTCTGGAAGCTGCTCTCGCTGGGGCCGGGCTTGATCAGCACGTGCATGCCGATGGCCCGCTCCAGCGACACGGAGGCCTTGGTGAGCGAGATGGCGTAGACGGTCCGGCCGTAGCTGGTGATGTTGCCGGTGCCCAGGCCCAGCTCGTTGGAGAACTCCATCAGGGTGTGCGAGATGGCGGTGTAGCTCTCCTCGGACTGCACACCGGTGAGCTTGGAGGTGTAGGCCGCCGCACGGACCGACGCCAGCTGCGGCTCGACCTCGCGGAACAGCTTCAGGCGGCGCTCGAGGCTCGGCTTGTCCGGGATGTCCCGCGTGGCGACGTCGAAGGCGTCGGCCGCCTTGTCGGTGGCCGCGCGGGCCTTGACGACCGTCGCGTCGTCCTCGCCCTTGCCCTGGAGCAGGGGGGCGGCCGTGACGTCGCGCTCCTGGAAGACGGCGTCGCCGTAGACCAGGGCGGCCTGCACGAGGCGCGCGGTCCGCTCCGCGTCCTGGGCCTCCTGCCAGGTGTCGATCGAGCTCTTCACCTGGAAGCCGCCCATGATGAGGCCGACGACCACGGGTATGAGCAGGATCGCGTTCAGCCTGGTCGGCACGCGCCAGTTGCGCGGCGAGAAACGACTGCCGCTAGGAGCGGGGGGCGCCATCGGCTCCGAGCCGGGCACAGCGGCGGACGCCGCTCCGCGCGGCGGCGGGGTGAAGTTGCCCCGGGCCGACGGCTCGGGACCGTTCTTGCTTCGCCTCACTCGACCAACAACCTCTCGGCGGAAGGCACCAACGTTGTGCCGCAGTCTCTCAGAGCCGGTAAGCCAAGGACTCTCCACAGGAGTACGTCTTTGACTATTAGGCAGTTCAGGCATTCCAGCACGTCAGCCTTCGCTCTTCCAAACACCGGAATGCGAAGATCCATAGCGATGTAAGCCCCAGATAAAACGGTCATAAAGAACGAGCCCCGCCAAAAGGCGGGGCCAAGGTGAGCGCAGTGAGACCACGCGACCGCGACGCGTGTCCATACCACCAGATATCTCTGTCGAAACGTTATGAACGCCGGGGCCGACCGTGTCAAAGGCCACAGTCGGCTCCGGTGTATCTACGACAACTGCCGTAGCGCATCGTTGACTTGGTTACCGAAGACGGGCCATGAGCGCGTGCTCGACCAGCGTGATCAGCGCACTCTTCGCGTCCGAGCGGTGCCGGGCGTCCGTCGTGATGATCGGGGCGTCCGGGCCGATCTGGAGCGCCTCGCGCACCTCTTCGGGGTTGTACGGCTGGTGCCCGTCGAAGCCGTTGAGGGCGATGACGAAGGGCAGGCCGCTGTTCTCGAAGTAGTCGACCGCGGGAAAACAGTCCGCGAGCCGGCGGGTGTCGACCAGGACCACGGCGCCGATCGCGCCGCGCACCAGGTCGTCCCACATGAACCAGAAACGGTCCTGACCCGGCGTACCGAAGAGGTACAGGATCAGGTCCTGGTCCAGGGTGATACGGCCGAAGTCCATGGCCACCGTGGTGGTGGTCTTGTCCCCGGTGTGGGTGAGGTCGTCGATACCCGCCGAGGCCGACGTCATGACGGCCTCGGTACGCAGCGGGTTGATCTCCGAGACGGCGCCCACGAACGTGGTCTTGCCCACGCCGAACCCACCCGCGACCACGATCTTCGCGGAGGTGGTGGCCCGGCCCCCGCCGTCAGAGCTTGCGAAGTCCACTGAGCACCCTTTCGAGCAGTGTCACCGCTGGTGCACCGCCGTTGTTCTCGTCGCCGCCCGGCTGGTGGATGGCGACCAGTCCGGCCTCGGCGAGGTCCGCGACGAGGATGCGGGCCACACCGAGGGGCATGGCCAGGAGAGCCGACACCTCTGCCACCGACTTGACCTCACGGCACAGGTGGCAGATGCGCTGGTGCTCCGGAAGGAGTCCCATCAGCTGGGCCGGATCGGCGGTCGTGCTGATCAGCGCCTCGATGGCGAGCTGGTAGCGCGGCCGGGTCCGGCCGCCGGTCATGGCGTACGGCCTTACCAGCGGCTGGTCGCCCTCGTCCTCGTACGTATGAGCGTACGGATCATGAGAGGCGGTGGGCGGGGTCATGAATCCTCCGGGCGGGACAGCGTCGGTCAGTCGTGCCGTCTGACGAGGCCGGTGGGGGAGATGTGGCGGCCGGACGGTGTTTTGGTGAGACGGGTGGATCCGGAGCGGTCAGTGGAGCAGACTGCCCTGTAGTTCGGCACGCAGGTCGGGGGTGAGCACTGCGCCCGCCCGGTCGACCAGGAGCGCCATCTCGTAGCCGACAAGGCCGATGTCGCAGTCCGGGTGGGAGAGGACCGCCAACGACGATCCGTCCGAAACGGACATGAGGAAGAGGAAGCCCCGCTCCATCTCGACGACCGTCTGAGCCACCGTGCCGCCCTCGAAGATGCGCGAGGCACCCGCGGTGAGCGACGTGAGCCCGGAGGCGACGGCGGCGAGCTGGTCGGCGCGGTCACGTGGGAAGCCCTCCGACATGGCCAGAAGGAGGCCGTCGGCGGACACGACGACTGTGTGGGACACACCTGGGGTGTTGTCCACGAAGTTGGTTATCAACCAGTTGAGGTTCTGTGCCGCCTGGCTCATCTGGCTCAACTAACGCTCCTGCTGGTGAGTGGGGCTGGGGAAGCTGCCCGTCTGGTCGGAGCCGCTACCGGCCTGCCGACCCTGGGCGATGCCCCTACGGAGATTGGTCAGCCGGCCGCGCACGTCATCGGGCGCACGCGAAACCGCCGGACCGCTTTGGTGCTGTTGCTGCTGAGCCGTACCCGGTACGAGGTTCGCACGCGGGACCCGGCGCGGAAGGCCGGAAGTCGTGACGCCACCGGCGGCCGGCTGGCGGACCCGCTCGGCCTGCCGTACCAGCTCGTCGTTCGGCGAGGTACGCCAGGAGCCGGTGGCCGCAGGCGCGGTCGCCGGACGCGGGGGAGCCGGCACGGAGGACGGCTGCGAGAGCGCCGAACCGTTGTTGCCGGCGCCGTTGCTGGTGCCGTTGGCCTGCGGTCGGCCGCCCTGCGGCTGCCCCTGCTGACCCTGCCCGTGGAACCAGTTGGTCTCCAGGGTGTCGTACAGCGGCGTCCGCCCGTCACCGGGACCGCTGGCCGGGGGCAGTGCCTCCGGCTGCGGCGGGACCGGCGGGCGAGGGCCGCCGAAGTCGGCAGGACCACGCCCGGCGCCCGGCTGCGGGCGCTCGAACTGGCCGGTCGACGAGGCGTCCTGCTGACGGCGCGGCACCGGGCCCCGGCTGTCGAGGCCGGAAGGCGCGGGGAACTGGCCGGTCGAGCCGGAGGTGTATCCGGTCGGCGCGGGGAACTGGCCCGTGGAGCCGTTGTCGTAGGACGACGGCGTGAACTGCCCGTTGCCCTGCGGGTTCTGCTGTCCGCCGGGCGGGGTGCCGAAGACGTCCGAGCGGACGTACGAGCCGTTGTTCTGCTGGCCGTTGCCGTCACCGGAGCCGTTGTAGCCGGGCAGCGGGAACTGGCCGGTGTCCGAAGGGCCGCCGGGACGCGGGGCGTTGTAGTCGGGGCGGGCGAACTCGGAGGTGGCGGCCGCGTTCTGGGGACTGTCCAGGCGCGGAACCGCGGGCAGCTCCGACGTCGCGGCCGGGCCGTGCCGGTCGTCGATGCGCGGCATCCGTGAGGTGGAGTCCGGCTCCTCGTGACCGCGCGGGGTGTCCAGCGAGGCACGCGGCACCGGGGGCTGCGCGTTCTCGTCGCTCCAGCTCGGGCGCGACGGAGCGTTGCCTCCGGGCAGCTCCGGACGCGCACCGCCACGCGGCGGAAGCTGCGGACGACGACCGCCGCCCTGTCCCTCCGCGCGCTGCGGGGGTACGGGGCCACGCGAGCCGCCGAACGCGTCCTGCGGTCCGCTGCTGTTGCCGAAGGCGTCCTGGCCCTGACGTGCGCCGGGGCCGTCACCGAAGCCGCCCGCGGCCTGGAGGCCCTGCGGGGCACCCGGCGCCTGGCCGCCGAAGCTGCCCGCGCCGGCCGGAGCCGGCCTGCCGTTCTGCTGAGGAGCACCCGGACCCTGCGGTCCACGGGGTGCTCCGCCCGAGCCACCCGGGCGACCGCCCGCGTCGCGGCCGGGCAGCGCGGCGCGCGCACCCTGGCCGGAGCCGACCTGGCCGCGCGGAGCGGCACCGGCGCCGAGGAGCCCGCCACCGGCGGACGCGCCCTGGCCACCGCGGCGGGCCGCGGCCACACCGGCGGCTGCCTGCGCGGCGGCGGGACCGCCCGCGGGGGCACCGCCCTGGCCGGCCTTGCCCGGAGCGGGCTTCTTGCCGCCCTGGGCGACGTCGACGGGGAGCATGACCAGCGCGGTCGTACCACCGGAGTCGGACGGACGCAGCTGGATACGGATGCCGTGACGCTGCGAGAGGCGGCCGACCACGAACAGACCCATGCGGCGGGAGACCGACACGTCCACGGTGGGCGGTGCGGCGAGCCGCTCGTTGATCGCCGCGAGGTCCTCGGGCGAGAGGCCGATGCCGGTGTCGTGGATCTCGATCAGGACGCGGCCGTCGGGCAGCGCGTGACCGGTGACCTTGACCTTGGTCTGCGGGGAGGAGAACGACGTGGCGTTCTCCAGCAGCTCGGCGAGCAGGTGCACGAGGTCGTTGACCACTCGGCCGGCGACCTCGGTGGTCGGGACCGAGGAGAGTTCGATGCGCTCGTACTGCTCCACCTCGGAGGCGGCGGCACGGAGTACGTCGACCAGCGGGACCGGGCGGGTCCAGCGGCGGCCGGGCTCCTCACCGGCGAGGACGAGAAGGTTCTCGCCGTTCCGGCGCATACGGGTCGCGAGGTGGTCGAGCTTGAAGAGAGAGGACAGCTGGTCCGGGTCGGCCTCGCGGGACTCCAGTTCGGAGATGAGCGACAGCTGACGCTGGATGAGGCCCTGGGAGCGGCGCGAGAGGTTGGTGAACATCGCGTTGACGTTGCCTCGCAGAAGGGCCTGCTCGGCGGCGAGGCGGACGGCCTCGCGGTGCACGTCGTCGAAGGCCGCGGCCACCTGGCCGATCTCGTCCCGGGAGTGCACACCGACCGACTCGACGGACGTGTCGACGTCCTGGGGGTCGGACTCGGACAGCTGCTTGACCAGCTCGGGCAGCCGGTCCTGGGCGACCTTGGTCGCGGTGTCCTGGAGCCGGCGCAGCGAGCGGATCATGGACCGGGCGACGACGAAGGCGCCGACCAGCGAGACACCGAGCACGAGAAGGATCAGCGCACCCGAGATGATCGCTTCGCGCTCGGCCTCGTTGCGCAACTCACGAGCCTTCTGCTCCATCTCGCTGAGCAGCGTGATCTCGATGGTCTTCATCTGCTGGATCTTCGACGAGTCGGCGTCGACCCAGTCCTTGTAGGAGCGCCGCTGCAGCCCCTGGATGCCGTCCTTGCTCTGCAGGATGCGCTTGGCGTAGAGGTCGGCCGCCGTGATCGTCGGGCTGCCGTCGTCGATCGGCTTGAGGAGTTCCTCGGAGCCGTTGCCGTAGATGCTGATGAAGCTCTTGAGCTCGGAGTCCTGGCTGCTCAGCGCCGATTCGGCGTAGAGCCGGTCGTTCTCCGACAGCCGACCGACCGTCTTGTTGTCCTCGGGCAGCGCCGCGGCGATGACCGCACGCTGGACGGACGCGTACTCCTTGGCCGAGGAGAAGGCGGCCAGGGCGCGGGTACGCGTGATCATCTCGGGGTTGCTGGTCGCCTCGGCCATGTCCTGGGAGAGTTCGAGCAGCTGGGTGACGAGGCGGTGGTAGGACTCGACCGTCTGTGTCGAGTTGTTCCTGTCCTCGTAGGCGTTGCTGCGGATCTCGCTGAGGTCGGTCAGCTGGGCGACGAGACCGACGAGGCTCTCGCGAACACCCTCGAGGTTGCCGCTGCGGCTGGCGGAGTCGATCTCCTCCGAGCCGTCGATGAAGTTGGCCAGGGCGCGGTCGGTCTTGTCGCGTACGCCCTTGACGCTGTAGTCGTTCGCCGACTGGCCGTGCGCGAGCGGACCGGCCGACTGGTCGCGCTCCTCCTGGAGCGCGGCGGAGAGCTCGGTCGCCTGCTTGGTGATGTCGGTCAGCAGCCGCATGTTGTCGAGCTGCTGGATGTCGTCCATGTTGTCGCTGATGCGCAGCGCGCCCAGCGAGGTCGCCGCCACCACGGGGAGCGCGAGCAGCGAGACCAGGCGCGTCGAGATGCGCCAGTTCCGCAGAGCTATTCGCGTTCCGGGGCCGCTCGGGCCCTTGGCGGGCTTCACGGGCGGTGTGGCGGCGGGCGAGCCGGTGACCGCGCCCTTGCCGCCGGCTCCGCCGGGCGCACCACTGCCAAGGCGTGCCGAGCGCTCGCCGTTGTCGCCGGTCAGAGCTGCCTGGCCCGCGTTCTGGGCGTGCTGGGGGGAGGAACCGTTACCGGCTCCGCTGTGTGGCTCCGGCTCCGCCGAAGCGCTGCCATCCCTCTTGAAACGTCCCTGCACTAGCGTCGCAACCTCTGGACCAGGCGCCCTTCCGCGTGAACGGACGGACGGTGTCGGCGTATAAGGGGCGCCCTGAAAAACGCCCCCCATGGTGGTCGTGAGTGACCTGGCGCGGTTCCCCTCTCACGTGCCGCCGCTCGGCGCTGCTTCGCGCCCCCTGTGCGCCGGCTCGTGTCCCGCGGCGGTCCGTGGAATTCCAGCACAGTGCCGGATCTCCAACAAGGCCAATGGGTCACGGTGTGACGACGATGACGCCTCGTGAGCGTCGCGTCACGAGGCGTAGAAAGCGATTCGGTACATACCGGACGAAATCCCACGAGTCACATGGGAAGTCGGGGTGTCCAGGTCGCCATGATCAGGAGCGGAATGAGGGCTTCAGTAAAGCAATGTCCGTTTCGTGGAGGGGGGTCAAGGGTCGGAATTGACCGGATTGCCCATGGATTCGTGAGGAAACTCACACGCTGTTCAAGGGGTCTCCGTGACTTCCCCGGGGAATCGCATGTTTAGCCTGACGCTTTACAGAGATGGCAAATCCGACAACCCGCGCGCGGACGACGGCTTCCCGCCTCGCCGAGCGCCCGGACACGACAGGGTCGAGGACTACAACAGTGAAGACGACGACGATGTTCCGCAACATCGCAAACCCGCGGCGCACGACGCTGGCGCACCTGACGGACGCCGACGAGCTGACGCCCGTGGAGCGGCCGGAGCACTCCGTTGACCTCCCCACGCAGACCGCCAACCCCCGTCGCACCATTCTCATGGACGCCCCGGTCGCGGCCTCCGTCGCGGAGTAGTACGCGCGAGCACCGCCCGGTCACTCAGGGCGGATGTCATGAATGTCAGCCTGTCAAGGGCGCCTCTGCCCCCCGTACCCGGTTCCCGGTCGTACGAAGGTCACGGGCGCCCTCGCGTTTATTGCGCGGGACGCCCACCCGTGGCGCGTTAGCCTGGACCGTCAGACTCCAGCCGGACCAGCGAAGGGGCGCAGGAATCCCGTGCGCATCGCCAGATTCTCCATCGACGGGAACGTCGCCTTCGGCGCTGTCGAGGGCGACAAGCCGGACGAACTAGTCCTAGACATCATCAAGGGCATCCCGTTCGCCGACTTCGAGCTCTCCGGCACGAAGGTCCCCCTCGACAAGGTCCGGCTGCTGCCGCCGGTGCTCCCCAACAAGGTTGTCGCCTACGGCCGCAACTACGCGGAACACGCGAGGGAACTCGGCAACGAGGTGCCCGACGCCCCGTTCGCCTTCTTCAAGCCGTCCACCTCGGTGATCGGCTCCGGCGACGACATCCAGTACCCCTCCTTCTCCGAGGAACTGCACCACGAGGCCGAACTCGCCGTGGTCATCGGCCGGATGTGCCGCGAGGTCCCGCGCGAGCGCGTCAAGGACGTCATCCTCGGCTACACCTGCGCCAACGACATCACCGCGCGGGACGTGCAGAAGCGCGAGAAGCAGTGGGCGCGGGCCAAGGGCTTCGACACCAGCTGCCCCCTCGGCCCCTGGATCGAGACGGACCTCGACCCGTCCGACTTGACCATCCAGCTCACGGTCAACGGCGAGCAGCGCCAACTGGGCCGCACCAGCGAGATGATCCACTCCATCGAGGATCTGATCGTCAACATCACCGAGGCCATGACGCTGCTCCCCGGCGACGTGATCCTCACGGGCACCCCGGCAGGCGTCGGACCGCTCACCGTCGGCGACGAGGTCGCCGTCACCATCGAAGGCATCGGCACTCTCACCAACAAGGTTGTCAAGCGTGGCTAGCGCACCCGCCCCCGCCGTCCGAGTACGGTTCTGCCCGTCGCCCACCGGTAACCCGCACGTGGGCCTGGTCCGTACGGCCCTGTTCAACTGGGCGTACGCCCGCCACACCGGCGGCACCTTCGTCTTCCGCATCGAGGACACCGACGCGGCCCGCGACTCCGAGGAGTCGTACGAGCAGCTGCTGGACTCGCTGCGCTGGCTGGGCTTCGACTGGGACGAGGGCCCCGAGCTGGGCGGCCCGCACGCCCCGTATCGCCAGTCGCAGCGCATGGACATCTACAAGGACGTGGCGGCCAAGCTCCTGGAAGCGGGCCACGCCTACTACTGCTACTGCTCCACGGAGGAGCTGGACACCCGCCGCGACGCCGCCCGCGCGGCCGGCAGGCCCTCCGGCTACGACGGCCACTGCCGCGCACTGACCGACGAGCAGGTGTCGGCGTACACCGCCGAGGGCCGCACGCCGATCGTCCGCTTCCGGATGCCTGACGAGACGATCACCTTCACGGACCTGGTCCGCGGTGAACTGACCTTCACGCCCGAGAACGTCCCGGACTACGGGATCGTACGAGCCAACGGCGCACCCCTGTACACGCTGGTCAACCCGGTCGACGACGCGCTGATGGAGATCACGCACGTCCTGCGCGGCGAGGACCTCCTGTCGTCCACGCCCCGCCAGATCGCCCTGTATAAGGCGCTGACCGAACTGGGCATCGCGAAGTCGACGCCCGCCTTCGGGCACCTGCCGTACGTGATGGGCGAGGGCAACAAGAAGCTCTCGAAGCGCGACCCGGAGTCGTCGCTCAACCTCTACCGGGAGCGTGGCTTCCTCCCGGAGGGCCTGCTCAACTACCTCTCCCTGCTGGGCTGGTCGCTCTCCGCCGACCAGGACATCTTCGGCATCGACGAGATGGTCGCCGCCTTCGACGTGTCGGACGTGAACCCCAGCCCGGCCCGCTTCGACCTGAAGAAGTGCGAGGCGATCAACGCCGACCACATCAGGCTGCTGGACGTGAAGGACTTCACCGAGCGCTGCGCACCGTGGCTCCGGGCCCCCTTCGCCCCCTGGGCGCCGGAGGACTTCGACGAGGCGAAGTGGCAGGCCATCGCCCCGCACGCCCAGACCCGCCTCAAGGTCCTCTCCGAGATCACGGACAACGTCGACTTCCTGTTCCTGCCCGAGCCCGCCTCCGACGAGGCGTCCTGGGCGAAGGCGATGAAGGAAGGCAGCGACGCGCTCCTGATCACGGCGAGGGAGAAGCTGGAGGCCGCCGACTGGTCCTCCGCCGAGTCCCTGAAGGAGGCCGTCCTGGCCGCCGGCGAGGCCCACGGCCTCAAGCTCGGCAAGGCCCAGGCCCCGGTCCGCGTGGCCGTCACCGGCCGCACGATCGGCCTGCCCCTCTTCGAGTCCCTGGAAATCCTGGGCAAGGAGAAGACCCTGACCCGCATCGACGCGGCACTGGCCAGGCTGGCGGCGTAGCACCCGTTCACGTTCGAGGGGCGGCACCCGGGAGTTCCGGGTGCCGCCCCTCGAACGTGGTCACTGTGCGTCGGCTTCGTCGATCAGATACTGGCTTTCGTCGAAGATCCAGACAACGACAACGACCATGATCGCGCCGGCCACCACGTATTCCAGCAACACACCAGGGGCCACATAGGCCTTGCGCAGATTGTCGTCCGGCCCCAGCGGTGCGGTCGACGCCTTCCGATACGGGTCGCGGGCCAGTATCCGCACAGCCCTGTCCAGCTGGGCTCGACGCTCGCCGGGCAGGCCGTCGTAGGACGCACGGGCCTCGACGGTGAACTGGACTCGGTACTCGCTCATGCACTCAGTGTGCCAGCCCGCGATACCGTCGAGGACATGAGCATTCGTGCGGTGGTCTGGGACGTCGACGACACTCTGTTCAACTACACCGCTGCCGACCTTGCCGGGATGCGGCAGCATCTGGTGGCCGAGGGGCTGCTGGAGGCACAAGGAAGCGCCGACCGGGCCCTCCTGCGCTGGCGGGAGATCACCGACGCCCAGTGGGCGCGGTTCGCGGCCGGGGAGATCGGCTTCCAGGAGCAGCGCCGGGACCGCGTACGGGTGTTCCTGGGCGAGGAGCTGACCGACGCCGAGGCGGACGCCTGGTTCGACCGCTACATCGGGCACTACGAGACCGCCTGGGCGCTCTTCCCGGACGTGCTGCCCGTCCTCGACCTGCTCGCCGCCAGCCACCGGCACGGCGTGCTCTCCAACTCCAGCATCCGGGTACAGGAACGCAAGCTGCGCGTGCTCGGCGTCCGCGACCGCTTCGAGTCCGTCCTGTGCGCGGCCGAGCTGGGCGTCCACAAACCTGACGCCCAGGCGTTCCACGCCGCCTGCGACGCCCTGGGCCTGCCTCCGGAGCAGGTGGCGTACGTCGGTGATCATCCGGAGATCGACGGGCGGGGCGCGGCCGACGCCGGGATGCTCTCCGTGTGGATCGACCGCAGCGACCGTGACGGCCTCGGAGCCGCCGAGCGGGCCGCCGCCGGCCCGCACCGGATCGCCTCCCTCGCCGAACTGCCCGCGATCCTCGGCGCCGATACCCGTTTTGGAGCGCCGTCCACCTTCGGGTAATGTTCTTCCTGCGCCGCCGGAGAGCGGGCCGAAAGGCCGGGAACCGGAGGCGCAAGCTAGAACAGAAGCTCCGCAGGGGCTCGCGTTCCAGTGGCCTATGGTGTAATTGGCAGCACGACGGTTTCTGGTTCCGTTAGTCTTGGTTCGAGTCCAGGTAGGCCAGCTCGCAGATTGCTTCAAATCTGCACTCGTGGAGACCAGCTCCACACAAGCCCCCGTTGTGTAGCGGCCTAGCACGCTGCCCTCTCACGGCAGTAGCGCCGGTTCGAATCCGGTCGGGGGTACAGATCCTTCCCGGAGGGTCAGTTCGGGTCGCACCCTCTGACTCTCACGCAGGATCGCTAGGGCCCCCGTTGTGTAGCGGCCTAGCACGCTGCCCTCTCACGGCAGTAGCGCCGGTTCGAATCCGGTCGGGGGTACGCTTTACCTTGAATCACCTTGGTCTATGGTGTAATTGGCAACACTACGGTTTCTGGTACCGTCATTCTTGGTTCGAGTCCAGGTAGACCAGCTCGGATCTGCGGCGATGTAGTCTTCACCGCTTGCAAGATCCTCGCCCCCGTTGTGTAGCGGCCTAGCACGCTGCCCTCTCACGGCAGTAGCGCCGGTTCGAATCCGGTCGGGGGTACGTCAGTGCACGGTGGCCCTCCGCTTCGGCGGGGGGCCACTTCGCATGTGCGGGCACGTCCGGCCAGGTGCCCGGCCATACCTCCCTACAGCCCATAGCGCCGCGCCGACTCCTCCTCCTGTGCCAGCCGGTGCAGTGCTGTGAGCACCGGTTCGAAGAGCACGGTCGCCGCGACCGCCGTCTCGACCCGCTCCGCGTCCGACGTGTGCGTCTCCAGATAGTCCAGGTCCCGTCTCGCCACCTGGTGCATCAACTCCGCGTACGGCGCCATCAGTTCGGCGTCCCAGGAATACCCCAGCCGGATCAGCGCGGCCACCGCCACCACCAGCGAGCGGTGCACGGGGGAGAGGGGACTCAGCTCACGCGCGGTCTCCCAGCCGAGGCTCACCAGCAGCCGGTCCACCTCCCGGCGGGCGGCCACCACCGCAGGGTCCTCCTCAGAAGCCCCGGACATGGAAGTGCCCTCGGGGAAACGGCCTGCCGCGGCGTTGAGGCCTGCCGGGTTCCCGAGGGCGTACGTCTTCGAGGTCAGCCCGTGCGGCGCAGGGCCTCCGAGAGGCGGCCGGCCGCGTCGATGACCGCCTGGGCGTGCATACGGCCGGGGTGACGGGTCAGACGCTCGATGGGGCCGGAGACCGACACGGCCGCCACCACGCGGTTCGACGGGCCCCGGACCGGCGCGGAGACCGAGGCGACGCCCGGTTCGCGCTCGCCGATCGACTGGGCCCAGCCCCGGCGGCGTACGCCCGACAGTGCTGTCGCCGTGAAACGGGCGCCCTGAAGGCCGCGGTGCAGACGCTCCGGCTCCTCCCACGCCATCAGGATCTGGGCCGACGAGCCAGCCTTCATCGTGAGCGTCGAGCCGACCGGGACCGTGTCCCTGAGGCCCGAGAGGCGCTCGGCCGCGGCGACGCAGATACGCATGTCGCCCTGGCGGCGGTAGAGCTGCGCGCTCTCGCCCGTCAGGTCGCGGAGGTGGGTGAGCACCGGGCCGGCGGTCGCGAGAAGGCGGTCCTCGCCGGCTGCCGCCGCCAGTTCCGCAAGCCTGGGGCCGAGGATGAAACGGCCCTGCATGTCGCGCGCCACCATGCGGTGGTGTTCCAAGGCCACGGCGAGACGATGTGCCGTGGGTCGTGCGAGCCCGGTCGCCGCGACCAGACCCGCGAGGGTGGCCGGACCGGACTCCAGAGCGCTCAGGACAAGGGCTGCCTTGTCCAGAACGCCGACGCCGCTACTGTTGTCCATGAAACGATACTCGCGTCTCACTCTGTGAAACGCAAGTTCATTTTCCGGTGGAACGCGCCACTCTGGAAGACACAGCGGCCCGCCGACCAACGGGCCCGGCGGCGGATGTCCGGACAAGGGGTACGGACGGACGCCTCCACAAGATCTCTATCTAGATGGGCCGGCGCCCGCACCGGCCGGCTGGAGGGAAAGCGATGGGTAGGACACTCGCGGAGAAGGTCTGGGACGACCACGTCGTCCGGCGCGCCGAGGGCGAGCCCGACCTCCTCTTCATCGACTTGCACCTGCTGCACGAGGTGACCAGCCCGCAGGCCTTCGACGGCCTGCGCCAGAACGGCCGTAAGGTGCGGCGCCTCGACCTCACCATCGCGACCGAGGACCACAACACCCCGACCCTCGACATCGACAAGCCCATCGCCGACCCGGTCTCCCGGGTCCAGCTGGAGACGCTGCGCAAGAACTGCGCCGACTTCGGTGTACGGCTGCACCCGCTGGGCGACGTCGAGCAGGGTGTCGTCCACGTGGTGGGACCGCAGCTGGGACTGACCCAGCCCGGCACCACCGTGGTCTGCGGCGACTCCCACACCTCCACGCACGGCGCCTTCGGCGCGCTGGCGTTCGGTATCGGCACCTCGCAGGTCGAGCATGTGCTGGCCACCCAGACGCTGCCGCTGGCCCGCCCCAGGACCATGGCCATCACGGTCGAGGGCGAGCTGCCCGACGGTGTCACCGCCAAGGACCTGATCCTCGCGATCATCGCGAAGATCGGTACCGGCGGCGGCCAGGGCTACATCCTGGAGTACCGCGGCTCCGCCATCGAGAAGCTCTCGATGGAGGCCCGGATGACCATCTGCAACATGTCGATCGAGGCCGGTGCCCGCGCGGGCATGATCGCCCCCGACGAGACCACCTTCGAGTACCTCAAGGGCCGCCCGCACGCCCCCGCCGACGCGGACTGGGACGCGGCGGTGGAGTACTGGAAGACGCTGCGCACCGACGACGACGCGGAATTCGACGCCGAGGTCGTCATCGACGGCGCCGCGCTGTCGCCGTTCGTCACCTGGGGCACCAACCCCGGTCAGGGCGCACCCCTTTCGGCGGACGTCCCCGACCCCGCTTCGTACGAAGACGCTTCGGAGCGCCTCGCCGCCGAAAAGGCCCTGGAATACATGGGGTTGGAGGCCGGCCAGTCGCTGCGCTCCATCAAGGTGGACACCGTCTTCGTAGGTTCCTGCACCAACGGCCGCATCGAGGACCTGCGCGCCGCAGCCGAGATCGTCGGGGGCCGCAAAGTCGCCGACGGCGTACGGATGCTGGTCGTCCCCGGTTCGGTGCGGGTCGGTCTGCAGGCCGTCTCCGAGGGCCTGGACGTGGTCTTCAAGGAGGCCGGCGCCGAATGGCGGCATGCGGGCTGCTCGATGTGCCTGGGCATGAACCCCGACCAGCTGGCCCCCGGTGAGCGCTCCGCGTCCACCTCCAACCGCAACTTCGAGGGCAGGCAGGGCAAGGGCGGCCGTACGCACCTGGTGTCGCCGCAGGTCGCCGCCGCGACGGCCGTGCTGGGCCACCTGGCCTCCCCGGCCGACCTGTCCGACGCCGACACCCGTACGCCCGCTGGAGTCTGATCAGCCATGGAAGCATTCACCACGCACACCGGCCGGGCCGTCCCGCTGCGTCGCAGCAACGTCGACACCGACCAGATCATCCCTGCTCACTGGCTCAAGAAGGTCACGCGGGACGGGTTCGAGGACGGGCTGTTCGAGGCCTGGCGCAAGGACGAGAACTTCGTCCTCAACCGCCCCGAGCGCAAGGGCGCCACGGTCCTGGTCGCCGGCCCCGACTTCGGTACGGGCTCCTCGCGCGAGCACGCCGTCTGGGCGCTGCAGAACTACGGCTTCAAGACCGTCATCTCCTCGCGCTTCGCCGACATCTTCCGCGGCAACTCGCTCAAGAACGGCCTGCTCACGGTGGTTCTGGAGCAGAAGATCGTGGACGCGCTCCAGGAGCTGACGGAGAACGACCCGCAGACCGAGATCACGGTCGACCTGGAGGCCCGCGAAGTGCGCGCCGAGGGCATCACCGCGGCCTTCGAACTCGACGAGAACGCCCGTTGGCGGCTGCTGAACGGGCTGGACGACATCTCCATCACCCTGCAGAACGAGGGCGAGATCTCGGCGTACGAGGCGAAGCGGCCCTCGCACAAGCCGTGGACGCTCAAGGTCTGAGTCGGAAGACCTCTTGCGTCTGAGCCGCAACGCCCTTCGCAAGTAGAGTTTCGGCCACTGCAACACCCCGGCTGTACCCCCGATCGCCACGATTGGGGGTACAGCTGTTTCTGCCTCCGGACCCTCTCCAGCACTGCACCGGACCTCCCCAACTTCCCATGTTAGAAAGGGTGTTGATGGGGTACCCGGGTCTTGACAACGCAGCTCCCGACTGAGCGCGGAAGGCCGTTATAGGCAGCAGTTGCCCCCTGGGCAGGCGACAACTCGCCCCAGATGGCACAATCTGTGCATGGAACACGACGGCCAACTCGAGCTCTACACGGCGGTCGCGGCCCAACTCAAGGAAGCGCACACAACAGTGCGCGCACTGCAAGTCCCGGAGGGCGTACGGATGGCGCTGACCCGGAAGCTGCTGGTCATTACGGCCGCGGCCAAGCACGATCTCGCCGACGCGACAAGGCGGCTGGAACGCTTCAAGGCGGACCTCGACGAGGGTCGATTCCCCGACGAGGACCACTGAGGAACTCCATGACAGCCCGAGTTCGTTGCGACACAAGGGTGATTAGCCCGTTTCGTGTTTGATTTGCGGTATATATCTGCCTAACGTGCGAAAAAGCTTGAACACTTTCGTTCTGGCAATGTCTCCGAAGGGGAAGACGTGAACAAGGCGCAGCTCGTAGAAGCCATTGCGGACAAGGTCGGTGGCCGTCAGCAGGCCGCCGAGGCGGTCGACGCGGTCCTGGACGCCATCGTCCGCGCGACCGTCAGCGGGGACCGGGTCTCGGTCACGGGCTTCGGTTCGTTCGAGAAGGTCGACCGTCCGGCCCGTTACGCCCGCAACCCGCAGACGGGTGAGCGGGTTCGGGTCAAGAAGACCTCCGTCCCCCGCTTCCGTGCGGGCCAGGGCTTCAAGGACCTGGTGAGCGGCTCGAAGAAGCTCCCCCGTGGCGGCGAGGTCGCGGTCAAGAAGGCGCCCAAGGGCAGCCTGACCGGCGGCGGTGCTGCCGCAACGGTCAAGAAGGCCGTGGCGAAGAAGGCCACCACCGCCAAGAGGGCGACGGCCGCGAAGAAGACCGTGGCGAAGAAGGCGACGCCGGCGAAGAAGACCACGGCGACGGCGACGGCGAAGAAGGCCACGGCCAAGAAGACCACCGCGAAGACCGCGGCGGCCAAGAAGACCACGGCCACGGCGAAGAAGACCGCCGCGAAGAAGGCCCCGGCGGCCAAGAAGGCGACGGCGACGAAGGCTCCGGCCCGCAAGTCGGCGGCCCGCACGACCACCACCGCCAAGAAGGCCACCGCTCGCAGCAAGTAGAGGTGCGAGGGCACTCACGCGCCGGGCCGGACTCCCCGAGGGAGTCCGGCCCGCGGCGTGTCCGGAGGCGTTCGGTGGGTTCTCTGCGTTCGGTGGGTTTTCCGAAGGCCTGCTGGAGGCTTCAGAACGTCTGCAAGGTGATGAGCGTGATCCTGGGGGTGTTCCCCGCCCCGGCTGCCTGCTCGGGCCCCTCGACCTCGATGCGCACCCGCTGTCCGGGCCGCAGCAGCCTCAGCCCGCCCGCGTCGAACGCCGGTGCGTCGAAGGGAACGGGGGTGCCGTCGTCGAGCAGCACACTGCCGCTGCGTGTCCCGGCGTCGTACGTGTACGCGGTCGCCTGCATGGCGGCAGCCTACTGGCCCGCGATCAGCAGCCCCTCGACGGCGGCCGCCGTCCGTGTCCCCACCCCGAGGGCGAGCGCCGCCCGCAGATCGTCGCCGGTGTCCACGTCCTGGCGTACGGAATTCACCGAGGTGAGGCCGAGTTCCACGGCGCCCGACTCATGGTGGCGGATTCGGGAACGCGGACCGAAATGCGGGAGCAATTCCTGACCGGGTCGGGCCGTCAGCAGAGTGGTGCCCACGGTGGCCGCGTCCGCGAGGAAAGCACGCGGGAATTCGGCGGCGGCATCCAGGACGCGGGCCAGCTCCAGGGGGCGCAACGCCGGCAGATCGGCGTTCAGGGCCGCCACGGGGCTGTCGGGCCGCAGAGTCCGCACGGCCGCCGCTCCGTGCGCCAGAGCGGCGTTCAGGCCGCCAAGGGGCTCGTCGGAGACGATCGCGGCTCCCAGGGCCGCCAGTTCACGGGCGGCCAGGGCGTCGTTCGTGACTACCGCCACATCACGGACCGCCGGGCAGGCGAGCACCGCTGCCACCGTGTCCTGCGCGAAGGCGAGAGCGAGACCCGGGCGGAGCCCGTCGTGGGCGGTGTCCGCGAGCCTGCTCTTGGCCCGCGCCAGGGGTTTGAGGGGTATGACCACCGTCCACTGCACGCGCGTTCCGTCCCTCCCTCGCCCACCCCGGTCGCTCACCCGGCGCTCTTCCTGCGGCAACCATTGTCACCTGGCTGTCATCAAAGCCCATCTGGCGGTGTCGGTACCGGGGCGTACGGTGTTCTCGACAGACCGGAAGCCCGGGGCGACACTTGTCCGGCCCCAGGTCACCGGCAGAGGTCCTGGTCCAGGCCTTAGAGGAAGGTGTCCGCGTGCCCAGCCGCAGAATCGGCTTCTGGTACCGCCTCGCTGCGGTCATCTGCAAACCGCCGCTCGTGCTTCTGATCAAGCGGGACTGGCGCGGAATGGAGAACATTCCGGCGGCCGGCGGATTTATCACCGCGGTGAACCACAATTCGCATGCGGACCCCTTCGCCTACGGTCACTACCAGTACAACAGTGGTCGGGTTCCGCGTTTTCTGGCGAAGAGCGGGCTTTTCAAGAAGGGATTCAGCGGTGTCATGATGCGCGGCACCGGACAGATCCCCGTCTACCGCGAGACCACCGACGCGCTGAGCGCCTTCCGGGCCGCGATCGACGCCGTGGAACGCGGCGAGTGCGTCGTCTTCTACCCCGAGGGCACCATCACCCGCGACCCTGACCAGTGGCCCATGACCGGCAAGACCGGCGCCGCCCGGGTCGCCCTACAGACCAAGTGCCCGGTGATCCCGGTGGCCCAGTGGGGCGCGAACGAACTGCTCCCGCCGTACTCCAAGAAGCTCAACGTCCTTCCGCGCAAGACCCACCACGTCCTCGCGGGCCCGCCCGTGGACCTGACGCGGTTCTACGACAGGGAAATGAGCCCCGACCTCCTGAAGGAGGCGACGGAGGTCATCATGGCCGCCGTCACCCGCCAGCTGGAGGTCATCCGCGGCGGGAAGGCGCCCGCGACGCCGTACGACCCGCGCCGGGAGCGGATCGAGCAGCGCCGCCGTACGGCCGAGGAAGAGGCGCAGGCCGCGTTGGACGCGCACGCCAGGGCCACCGCCGAGGCGGCCGGTGAAGCACCCCGGTCGAAGGCGGCGGCCGTAGGACAGGCACCGGTGCAAGAAGCAGCGGAAGCACGGGAAGTTCAGGAAGAGGGGCAGGGCAAGTGAGCGAGCGGGTCAAGGCGGCGGTGTTCAGCGCTGGATCATGGGGCACCGCCTTCGGCATGGTGCTCGCCGACGCCGGCTGCGAGGTGACCCTTTGGGCCCGCCGCCCCGAACTCGCCGAGGCGATCAACTCCACGCGGACGAACCCGGACTACTTCCCGGGCGTCGAACTCCCGGAGAACCTCCGCGCCACCACGGACCCCGCCGAGGCCGCCCGCGACGCCGACTTCACGATACTCAGCATCCCCTCGCAGACCCTGCGCGGGAACCTCGCCGAGTGGACGCCGCTGCTCGCCCCCGACACGATCCTCGTCTCCCTCATGAAGGGCGTCGAACTCGGCTCCGCGATGCGGATGAGCGAGGTCATCGACGACGTCGCCAAGGTGGGCCAGGACCGTATCGCGGTCGTCACGGGCCCCAACCTCGCCAAGGAGATCGCCGCCCGGATGCCGGCCGCCGCCGTGGTCGCCTGCACGGACGACGCCGTGGCCCAGCGCCTCCAGACCGTCTGCCACACCCCGTACTTCCGTCCGTACACCAACACCGACGTCGTCGGCTGCGAACTCGGCGGCGCCGTCAAGAACGTGATCGGTCTGGCGGTCGGTATCGCCGACGGCATGGGCCTCGGCGACAACACGAAGGGCTCGCTCATCACGCGCGGCCTCGCGGAGACCGCCCGCCTCGGCCTCGCGATGGGCGCCGACCCGCTCACCTTCGCGGGCCTGGCGGGCCTGGGAGACCTGGTGGCGACCTGCTCGTCGCCGCTCTCCCGCAACCACACCTTCGGCACCAACCTCGGCAAGGGCATGACCCTCCAGGAGACCATCGCGGTCACCAAGCAGACCGCCGAGGGCGTCAAGTCCTGCGAGAGCGTGCTGGATCTGGCCCGCAGGCACGGCGTCGACATGCCGATCACGGAGACGGTCGTCGGCATCGTGCACGAGGGCAAGCCGCCGGTCGTGGCCCTCAAGGAACTGATGTCGCGCAGCGCCAAGCCCGAACGACGCTGAGCAACAGGGGTCTGCGGGCGCTGACTCAGCGCCCTACCACCGGGTACCCTCAACGCGATATGAGCACCGAGAACCTGCCCCAGAGTCCCGAGCAGCCGTCCCGCAAGCCGCGCGTGGCCGTCGTCTTCGGCGGTCGCAGCTCCGAGCACGGGATCTCCGTGGTCACCGCCGGCGCCGTGCTGCGTGCCATCGACCGGACGAAGTACGACGTCCTGCCGATCGGCATCACCCAGGACGGCCGCTGGGCGCTCACCGCCGACGAACCGGAGCGCATGGCGATCGTCGACCGCAAGGCGCCGAACGTCGACGATCTCGCCGAGTCGAGCGAGGGCGGCGTGGTGCTCCCCGTCGACCCCGCGAACCGCGAAGTCGTCTACAGCGAACCGGGATCGGTGCCCAAGGCCCTCGGCGAAGTGGACGTCGTCTTCCCCGTCCTGCACGGCCCGTACGGCGAGGACGGCACCCTCCAGGGCCTGCTGGAGCTCTCCGGTGTCCCGTATGTCGGCGCGGGCGTGCTCGCCTCGGCCGTCGGCCAGGACAAGGAGTACATGAAGCGGGTGTTCACCTCGTTCGGCCTCAAGGTGGGCCCCTACGTGGTGATCCGGCCGCGTGAGTGGGAGCGCGACGAGTCGGCGGCACGCAAGAAGATCATCGACTTCGCCGGTGAGCACGGCTGGCCGCTGTTCGTGAAGCCCGCGCGCGCGGGATCGTCGTTCGGCATCACCAAGGTCGACGAGCTGAGCGGCCTCGACGAGGCGATCGCCGAGGCCCAGCGCCACGACCCGAAGATCATCGTCGAGGCGGCACTGCGCGGACGCGAGATCGAGTGCGGGGTGCTGGAGTTCGAGGACGGCCCGCGTGCCTCCGTACCGGCCGAGATCCCGCCCGTGCAGGCGCACGCCTTCTACGACTTCGAGGCCAAGTACATCGACTCGGCCGACGGCATCGTCCCGGCTCCCCTCACCGACGAGCAGACCGCGGAGGTTCGCCGCCTCGCGGTCGAGGCCTTCGACGCGGCGTCCTGCGAGGGCCTCGTCCGCGCGGACTTCTTCCTCACCGAGGACGGCGAGTTCGTCATCAACGAGATCAACACGATGCCCGGCTTCACCCCGATCTCCATGTACCCGAGGATGTGGCAGGAGACGGGCGTGGACTACCCCGAGCTGGTGGACAGGCTGGTACAGGCAGCCCTGCGCCGCTCAACAGGCCTGAGGTAGAGCGCCCCGAAGGGGCGCGGGGAACTGCCCGACCAGCCACAGCGAACCGAAACCCGACAACGCAACACCCCCACAACGGCGCCTAGTCGGCAATCCCCACAGGAACCGCCTTCTTGATGGCGGCAGCCAGATCAACAAGCACCCCCGAGGTGTCCCGCCCCGACGGAACAGTCACCTCCACATAGACCAGCCGCGAGGAAGTGGTGAAACGGGACGACCCGTCGTCCCGTTTCTCCATCAACCAGCCGACCCCGTTCACCTCACCGCCCACCGCTTTCGGATCGGACCCCAGGGCAACCTTGGGGTCCGTCATCTTGGGCGGCCGTACGACACCGCAGCGCAGTATGATCGCCGGGCTGCCCCAGCCCGCGGTCAGTGCGGACCGGGGCTCGGGGTCGTCGCGGCCCAGGCCGTCCACCTTCGCCGGCAGCGCCTTGTCCAGGTTCCGGCACAGCTTCGTGGCCTTCGCGTCCGGCTCGGGAACCGTGACCGCGGAGCTGTCGTCTGCTGAGGAGCAACCCGTGACGACGATCAACAGGGCAAGCGCGGGCAGAGCGAGCGGCCGGTGGCGGAACAAGTTCACCGGCACAGGGTAGACGGGGGCTACAAGTGCACCACCGGGCAGGTCAGGGTGCGGGTGATGCCGTCCACTTGCTGGACCTTCGCGACCACCATGCGGCCGAGGTCGTCCACGGTGTCGGCCTGGGCGCGCACAATCACGTCGTACGGTCCTGTCACGTCCTCGGCCTGGGTCACCCCCGGGATCTTGCTGATCGTCTCGGCGACGGTCGACGCTTTGCCGACCTCGGTCTGGATCAGGATGTACGCCTGTACCACGGAACCTCCAGGGCGGCCACGAGGATCATGTGGGGAAAAGGAACGCCACGGTATCGCGTCGCCGCGCACCACGGGGAGACCTGCGGCGACGGGACACCCGAGCCGGGGCGTACACGCAAGAACAGGTTGACGGTCACCTCGACCGTACAGAGACCCGCGGGGTCTCGCGATCGGGCCAGGGCAGCAACGGGGACAGGACCAGAAGGGGACGTACGACTATGAAGGGCACTGTGGGCGAACTGGGGGAGTTCGGGCTCATCAGGGAGCTCACCTCCCGGCTCACCACCACCCCGGCGGTCCGGGTAGGCCCCGGCGACGACGCCGCCGTGGTCGCCGCGCCCGACCGCAGGGTCGTGGCGAGCACCGACATCCTCCTGGAAGGGCGGCACTTCCGCCGCGACTGGTCCACCGCGTACGACGTGGGCCGCAAGGCAGCCGCACAGAACCTGGCGGACATCGCCGCCATGGGTGCCGTACCGACCGCGCTGCTGCTCGGCCTGGTCGTCCCCGCCGAACTCCCGGTCACCTGGCCCGTCGAACTGATGGACGGCCTGCGGGACGAGGCGCAGGTCGCGGGCGCCGCCGTGGTCGGCGGTGATGTCGTACGAGGGGACACGATCGTCGTCTCGATCACCGCACTCGGCGACCTGCGCAACCACGAGCCGGTCATCCGGGGCGGCGCGCAGCCCGGTGACGTCGTCGCCGTGACGGGCTGGCTGGGCTGGTCGGCGGCCGGGCACGCGGTGCTCTCGCGCGGCTTCCGCTCACCGCGCGCCTTCGTGGAGGCCCATCGTCGCCCCGAACCGCCGTACCACGCGGGCCCGGCGGCGGCCGGCCTCGGGGCGACCGCGATGTGCGACGTGAGCGACGGGCTGATCGCGGACCTCGGGCACATCGCGGAGGCCAGCAAGGTCCGGATCGACATCCGGTCGGGCGCGATCGACATCCCGTCCCAGATGAACGACATCGGGCAGGCCGTCGGCGTCGACGCCATGCAATGGGTACTCACCGGCGGTGAGGACCACGCGATCGTGGCGACCTTCCCACCCGACGTGAAGCTGCCCGCCCGCTGGAAGGTGATCGGCGAGGTCCTCAACCCCTCCGCGCTGCCCCAGGTGACGGTCGACGGAGCGCCCTGGACCAGCAAGGGCGGCTGGGACCACTTCGCGGACATCGAGTCGTGACCGTGCTCCCGCGGGTCCTCACGGTCGCGGGCTCCGACTCCGGCGGCGGCGCCGGAATCCAGGCCGACCTGAAGACGATGCTGGCGCTCGGCGTGCACGGCATGAGCGTCCTCACGGCGGTCACGGCGCAGAACTCCCTCGGCGTACAGGGCGCTTGGGAACTGCCGGTGGAGGCGGTGCGGGCCCAGTACCGCAGCGTCGTCGACGACATCGGCGTACAGGCCGTGAAGACCGGGATGCTCGTCTCGGCCGAACTGGTCGAGGCGGTCGCCGAGTTGATCACCGAGACGAACGTGCCGACGGTCGTCGACCCGGTGGGCGTCTCCAAGCACGGCGACCCGCTGCTGGCCGCGTCCGCACTGGATTCCGTACGGACGCTGCTGCTTCCGGCGGCGACCGTGGCGACCCCGAACCTCGACGAAGTGGCCCAGCTCACGGGCGTACGCGTCGAGTCGGAGGGACAGTTGCGCGAGGCCGCGGCGGCCGTGCTGGCGTACGGGCCGAAATGGGCGCTGATCAAGGGCGGGCATCTGCCCGGGGAGGCCGTGGACCTGCTCACGGACGGATCCGAGGAGCACTGGCTGCGCGCCCCACGCCACGACAACCGGCATACACACGGCACGGGCTGCACACTGGCGTCGGCCATCGCATCGGGGCTGGCGAAGGGCGAGTCGGTACCGGAGGCGGTGGCGAAGGCGAAGGAGTACGTCACCGGGGCGATCGCGGCCGGGTTCGCGCTGGGCGGCGGGATCGGACCGGTGGACCACGGCTGGCGGCTGCGTGGATAGCGGGGATCCGCCGGAGGGCTTCTGCTCCGCGGGTACGGCAAAAAGCCGGTCCACCGAGGTGGACCGGCTCTGTGCAGCGAACCAGCAGTGGCCGCGCGCTAGCTGATCGTCAGCGCGAGACCTTGCCGGCCTTGATGCACGAGGTGCAAGCGTTCACGCGCTTCGGCGTCCCACTGACCACGGTACGAACGCGCTGGATGTTCGGGTTCCAGCGACGGGGTGTACGGCGGTGCGAGTGGGAGATGCTGTTGCCGAAGCCCGGCCCCTTGCCGCAGACGTCGCAGTTGGCAGCCACGGGTCACTCCAAAGACTTCAGATGCTCTTACGGGTTGATCCCGGCATGCCGGGATCAGGATCGGAGGATCTGAGTGGCACTGCCGGGAGGAAGGCCCGATGTGCGACGACCATCTGGGATGGCTGTCTCGATCGGGCAACCGGAGCAGCATACAACGACTGCGCCAGTACAACGAAACTACCATGGTTGATCAGGGCTTCACTGCCGGCCCCGGGCCACCCGGCATTCACCCGGGGTCTACGCTGCGTGCCACGTCCAGCAGCTCAAGGAGGCACAGGTGCCGCAGGTGCCGCAGACATTCTTCGATGCTCTCGCGGTCCGCACCTGGTGCGGACTCGCGCTGGCCGCGCTCGGGCGGGCGCGCGAGGAGATCGACGCGATCAATGTCTACCCCGTGGCCGACGGCGACACCGGCACCAACCTCTATCTGACGCTGGAATCGGCGTACGCGGCGGTCGAGGCGGCCTTCGCCGGCCACGAGACGGGGGCCGGACCGGCCGGCACCGCCGGGGCTCCGACGCCGGCCGACGCGGCCCGGGCGATGGCCCACGGCGCGCTGATAGGGGCGCGCGGCAACTCCGGCACGATCCTGGCGCAGCTGCTGCGCGGCATGTCCCAGGTGCTGGCCGCCGAGGCGGACGGTCCGGGCGCCCACCTCGACGGCCCCGGCCTGTGCCTGGCCCTGCGGCACGCGGCCGACGCCGCCCGGCAGGCCGTGGCCCATCCAGTCGAGGGCACGGTCCTCACCGTCGCCGAGGCCGCCGCCGACGCCGCGAGGGAGGCGGGGGGCGACTGCGGAACGGTGGCCAGAGCCGCGTACGAGGGTGCCGCGGCCGCGCTGGCCGCGACCCCGGATCAGCTGGCCGTCCTGGGGAGCGCGGGCGTCGTCGACGCGGGCGGGCGGGGGCTGGTGGCGGTCATCGGGGCACTGGTGGAGACGTTCACGGGGGAGGCGCCGGGAGGTGGCTCGACGGGGACGGCAGGAGCGGCGTGGGCGGCACGCGTGCGCGTGCCGACTCGGTCCGAGGCGGTTTCCGGGGCCGTTTCCGAGGTGGTCGAGGCGCCGGCTCCCGGTGGACCCGACGAGTGCGCGGACGACTCCTCGGGGCCCGCGTTCGAGGTCATCTATCTCCTGGAGGCCGAGGACGCGGCCGTCGAGCGGCTCCGGGAGCGGCTCGACCGGCTCGGGGACTCGCTCGTGGTGGTCGGGGGCGACGGGCTGTGGAACGTCCACGTCCATGTCGACGACGCCGGCGCCGCCGTGGAGGCAGGTGTCGAGGCGGGGCGGCCCCACCGGATCCGGATCACGCACTTCGCGGTCGGTGACGTCCACACCGGTGGCGTCGGACGGCCGCCCCGGGAGCGGGTGCAGCGAGCCGTCGTCGCCGTCGTGCCCGGCGAGGGGCTGGCCGGGCTGTACGGCGAGGCCGGCGCCACCACCGTGCTCGCGCGGCCCGGGGAGCCACCCGTCAGCGGGGAACTCGTCGAGGCGGTACGGCGGGCCCACGCGCGCGAGGTCGTGCTGCTGCCCAACGACGCCGACCTGCGCCACACCGCCGCCGCGGCGGCCGAACAGGCCCGCTCGGAGGGCATCCGGGTGGCCCTGATCCCGACCCGTTCGGCGGTCCAGGGCATCGCCGCGCTCGCCGTGCACGAACCGGAACGCCGGTTCGACGAGGACGTCGTCGCGATGACGTCCGCGGCCGGGGCGACCCGCTACGCCGAACTCGCCGTCGCGGAACGCCAGTCCTGGACGATGGCCGGCATCTGCCAGGCCGGCGACGTCCTCGGCCTCATCGACGGCGACGTCGCCGTGATCGGCTCGGACGTCACGGCCACGGCGGAGGCCGTGATCGACCGGATGCTCCAGGCGGGCGGTGAGATGGTCACCCTCGTCCTCGGGGACGAGGCGCCCGAGGCCATCGCGGCGCATCTCGAAGGGCGGGTCCGGGAGGGGTATCTGGCTGTCGACACGGTGGTGTATCGGGGGGGACGGCAGGGGGCGTTGCTGCTCATCGGGGTGGAGTGAGGTGGGGGGTGGGGGTGGTTTTTTCGCCCCCGCCGCCCCTACCCGTCCCATCCTGTTCCTGGGGGCTGCGCCCCCAGACCCCCGCTGTCGGCCCTGAAGGGGCCTCGTCCTCAAACGCCGGACGGGCTGAAATGGTGCGAGCCTCGTCCTCAAGCTCCCACAGAGGGGGGACCCCCAGACGGGCTGGATTAACCCTCCTGCTCCTCCATGAGTTGCAGCATTTGTTCCGCCTCGGCTCGACGGGCGCCCGCCTCCTCGTCGGAGTCGTCGAAGGTCTTGTAGGCGAGCAGCACCCCACGCGCGCGGGCCGCCGCGTCCGACGGGCGGCTCAGGTCCGCCTCCAGCCAGCCGGCGGCCAGTTCGGCGCCGGTGCGGCCGTGCAGGCCTTCCTCGCCGAGGGAGGAGAACACGGCGATCGCCTTCGTCATCTGGGCCAGTGCCGTCTCGAACGCGGCCTCGATCGCGCCGTCCTCGGCGTCCTCGGCGGCGGAGCGGGCCAGCAGGTCGCCGAACTGGCGGTGGGTGTGGGCGAGTTCGGCGCCCAGTTGCTCGCGGGACTCCAGGTCCTCCGCCTCGGACAGGGCCTGCGCGCATTCCCGTACCGCGTCCGCCATCCGTTGCCGGGCCCCGTCGAGGCCCGCCTCCATGCGCAGCGCGAGCCACGCGCGGGCGCGCAGGGCACGCACCAGACCGTGCACGTTGCCGAGCGAGCGCCACAGTTCGCCGGCACGTTCGTAGGCCTGGTCCGCCTCGGCCGGCAGCCCGGCCTGGCCGAGGGACTCGGCGGCGAGATGGGCGAGCGTCGCATGGTCCTGCTGCTCGGGCCAGTGCCGGGCGATCTCCGCGGCCTTCAGCCGACGTTCGGCGGCCTCCCGGTGCTCGCCCAGTTCGCCCAGACAGTCCCCGAGCCACCACAGCGTCTGTACGACCGCGCCGTCACCGTGCGTCTCGCTGCTGAGGTCGGGCAGCGCGGACTCCAGCACCTCGGCCGCCTCCGCCCACCGGCCCTGCCGCAGCAGGAAACCGCCGAGCAGATGCCGGGCCCAGGCGCCCAGGGTCGGGCCCTCGCCCGCCTCGTCGGCCCAGTGCGCGGCCTCCAGGGCGCGGTCCGCGGCCTCCGCGACCTCGTCGCGCGCCCCGAGGATCTCGGCGAGCTGCAGGTTCAGCTGGGCCTGGCCCGCCGCCTCCAGATAGGCCCCGCCGTGCTCCAGGGCCCCGCGCAGCGCCCGCTCGGCCCCGGCGATGTCGCCGAGGTGATGGGCGAGACCGGCCAGCCGGGCCTCGTACTCCACCGCGAACCACGGCAGCCCCGCCGCGACGAACGCGTCCGTGGCCCACGTGAACAGTTCCGCCGCCCCCGCGAGGTCCCCGGTGCGCGTCGCCAGTTCCCCGAGCATGGCCTGTGCCTCCGCGCAGCGTGAGGCGAGCCGCACATCGTCCCCAGCATGCCCGTCGACGAGCGCCAGCAGCTCCCGTACGGCGTTCTCGGCGGCGGCCAGAGCCAGGTCGGTGCCGTCCTCCTCGACCTGCCGCATGAGGATGCGGGCGCGCCCCATCAGGACGGCCGCGGCCTGCCGTACGCCGGTGCGCTCGTCGGAGTAGAGCGCGAGGACCGCCTCGTACGGCTCGGAGACGGCGTCCAGGGCGGCGTCGAGGCCACCGTCGAGGGCCCGGGCGTACGCGGCTCGGGCGCGGGCGGCGAGGGCCTCGCCGGGGTCGCCCGCCTCGGCGTACAGCTCGGCGGCCCGCTCGAAGAGCGCAACGCCCTCAGGACCACCCTCCATGGCCCTGTGGTCGACGATCTCCGCCCTGTCGGCCGCCGGTAGGTCCACGCCCTCGGCGGCCCGCCAGACGGCCGCCCATGCCTCCATCGCGTGCGGCAGCAGCGCGTGGGACATCCGGCGCGCGTCGGAGAGCAGCGCGGGCAGATCGTCCGGGGCGGCGGCCGACTTCTCCACCGTGTCCGGGGCCCCCACGGACTCGGCGGGAGCCCTGCGGGGCGCGGGGATGCCCCTCGCCGCGCGCACACCCAGCGGCAGGCGGTCCACCAGGGGAGCCTGGTCCATGCGCGCGCGGACGCCGTCACCCACGGACGACGTGCCGTTGCGCAGGTCGAAACGCGCCGACAGGGAAAGGGCCTCCGCGCGCGCGTGGACGGCGAGTTCACCGGCGGTCCAGGCCCGCCCGGCCGGGCCGGGCACCGACTGGGTGCCCATGCCGAGGCCGGTGAGCCGGTCCATGAGGAGGGTCACGGCGGCCAGGAAGTCCATCTGGCTGCGCGGCTGCCCGGAGTCCGTGAAGTACGCGGGGCGCTCCGCGAGCAGTTCCAGCGCGCGCGCCTCGTTGCCGGTCAGCGCGCAGAACTCGACATGGTCCGCGTACGCGGCCCGCATGCTCTCCATGGGCCGTACCAGCCGGAAGCCCCGCAGGTGATGCGCGCGGGCCTCGTCCAGCCGGCCCAGACGCAGCAGCGGTCCCAGGGAGGACGCCAGGACGGTGTGCGGTTCGTGGGCGCAGGTGAACTCGCCCTCCAGGACCGGCCGCCACAGGTCGAGCGCCTCGGCGTCCGCGCCCCGTTCGGCCTGCCACCAGCCCTGGCTGTGCAGTTCGCAGGCGTGGCAGTCGGCCATGCTGTCGCGGTCGGCGGCCAGCCAGGCGGCGTACGCCCGTTCGGCCCGCGCCAGGTCACCGACATGCGCGGCGACACTGAACTCGGCGCTCCGCACGGCCCGTTCGGAGTGGCCGGCGAGCCGGTAGCGGTGCTCCATCTCGCCGAGCCACTTCTCGATGGAGGCCAGCGGGATGTGCGGCTGGTCCAGCATGCCCGTGGTCATCCACTTGAAGACCCAGTGCAGCGTGTGGACCTCGTACTCGTCGAAGTCCTCGGGCCGCTCGTCCCACATGCGCAGCAGACGCGCGAAGGGGACGAACATCCTGTCCTTCTCGGAGCTGTAGTTGTAGGCCTTCAGCTGGTGCCCGAGCGCCTCGATAACGGCGAGCGGGATGTTCAGCTTCTCGGCCTCGACCAGCAGCAGCTCCGCGCGCGCGTTGCGGGCCGGTCCCTCGGGCTGCTCCGAGTTCAGCGCCATGGCCTCGCGGAGGGCGTCGAAGTCCTTGATCTCGCTCATCGCCGGCCGTCCTCCGTGGGCTCCGTGGGATCGCTGTGGGTGGCCCACTCCAGGAGGCCGATGAACGCACGGTTCAACAGCGCGGAGTCCGCGGGCCGCAGCGGGCGCTGCGCCATGAGCAGAGCCTGTCCGTACAGGGACTCCGTCGCGGTGCCGATCAGTTCCCGGTCCTCCAGCGAACTGATCCGCCGGATCAGCGGGTTGAGATGGTTGAGCACCAGCCGCGCGCGCGGGGCGCTGCCCCGCAGCGAGCCGAGGATGCCGGCCCACAGGTCGTCGGCCTGCTCCTCGGCCTCCGCGCGCGCCTGCTCGTGCCGGGCCGCCCGGTCGTCCAGGTGCAGCGCGGGCACCGACAGCGGGTGGAAGGCGCGCAGGACCACATCGCACCCCAATGGGTCGAGTTTGGCGCGCGCGGCCCCCAGGAACGCCGCCAGGGCCAGCTCCTCGGCCGGGTCGACCGAGTCCAGGTGCGCGGTCACGGTGTCGGCGTCCAACTCGGCGACCACGGTCCCCGGGCGCACCGACGGCAGCGCCTCGATCAGCTCGCTGTCGTACGTGTAGCCGCCGTTGACGACACCGACGCCCTGCGCGGACGCGATCGGGGCGACCTGCCGGTACTCCTCGACGGTCCGCGTGAAGTGGATCACCGGGTGCCGCTGCGCGAACTCCTCCAGCGACAGCTGCCCGTCGGTCGTCTCGAAGGGGAGCCACGGCAGCATCGTGCGCAGCATCTCCTTGTCGTGCCTGGCCAGGGACTTGACACCCAGATGGTGCACCGACAGGAACGCGGCCAGCCGCTCGGGGTCCCCGGCGGCGAGCCCGGTCAGCCAGGAGCGAATCCTTTCGCCCAGCGCCTCCCGTACGGCGGCCAGCGTCTCGTCCTCGTACAGCGACTCGCGTGAGGCCGTCGGGCGCAGGCTGTCGGTGTCGAGCACGCACCGCACGAAGAACGCCCAGTCGGGCAGCAGCTGTTCGGCCCGCTCGGTGAGCAGCATGCCCTTCAGATGCACCCGGTGACTCGCGCGCTGCGCCGGACTCACGGAGGACGGCAGGACGTACGCCACCCCGCGGATCCCGGCGAGCGGCACGTCCAGGTCGATCGAGTCCAGCGGCGTGAACCCGAACAGGTCGTGACAGTGCCGCTGGAGGGCCACCCTTCGGGTGGCGGGCGACGGATACGGACGGTTCCAGGGCGCCGGCAGATCGGTGACCGCCTCGTCGCCCACCCGCACGTCGTACGGCAGCAGCGACCCGAAGTCCCGCGCCAGCGCCAGCACACGCGCCTCGGTGAGCCACTCGCCGGCGCCGGGCCGCGCCACCAGGTGCACGGTGGTCCCCGGTTCCGGCCGGGCCTCGTCGGGCAGCGTCCGCACGGTGTACGAACCGTCGTCCGCCGCCGTCCACTCCACTGGCGGCGCGTCCGGCGTACGGGCACTGCGGCTGACGACCCTGATCCGCTCGGCCACGACGAAACAGGCCAGCAGCCCGATGCCGAACTGGCCCAGGAACTCCGAACGCGCTTCCTGGATGCCGCCCGGGTCCGCCCGCTTCGAACTGCGGCCGATGGTCGCGAGCAGGTTGTGCACGTCCGCCTCGGTGAGACCGACCCCGGAGTCCTCGACCCGCAGGGTGCCGCCCTCCGCGTACAGCCGCACCCGCGCGGGTGCGTCGGGCTGCTCGGCGCGCCGGGCGGTGATCGCGTCCACGGCGTTCTGCAGCAGCTCGCGCAGATAGACCCTGGGGCTGGAGTAGAGGTGATGGGAGAGCAGGTCCACGAGGCCGCGCAGGTCGACCTGGAACGTATGCGGGGACTGGGGTGCCTGGGATGACTGTGAGGTCTGGGAGTCCATCGTCGCAGCGCCGGAGGGGGGACCAGGTTCTGGCGACGGCGCGGGGTCGGGCGGTCCCGGTGAGGCGGTGACCGCGGGGGATGGCCGGTGGCGCGCCATCCTAGGCCCCGAACGAGCCGTCTGACCAGCGGATTCTGAGTACGTATACGGCAATGTCAGTGGCGTGGTGTGCAATGGATCTCGTGCCCGCACTGGAAGAACCCCTGAAACAACAGCTGAAGTCAGTGCTCGGCCCCGCCACCGCGAAGGTGATGGCCGAGCACCTCGGCCTGCACACCGTCGGCGACCTCCTGCACCACTATCCGCGCAGGTACGAGGAGCGGGGCCAGCTCACCCACCTGGCCGAACTCCCCATGGACGAGCACGTGACCGTGGTCGCCCAGGTGGCCGACGCCCGCCTGCACACCTTCGCGTCCGCCAAGGCCCCCCGGGGCAAGGGCCAGCGCCTGGAAGTCACCATCACGGACGGCAGCGGCCGGATCCAACTGGTCTTCTTCGGCCACGGAGTCCACAAACCCCACAAGGAACTCCTCCCCGGCACCCGCGCCCTGTTCGCCGGCAAGGTCTCGGTCTTCAACCGCCGCCTCCAGCTGGCCCATCCGGCGTACGAGTTGCTGCGCGGCGACACCGACGAGGCGGCGGAGGCCGTCGACTCCTGGGCGGGCGCCCTGATCCCGATGTACCCGGCCACCGCGAAGCTGGAGTCCTGGAAGATCGCCAAGTCGGTGCAGACGGTCCTGGTCAGTGCCGAGGACGCCGTCGACCCGCTGCCCCCCTCCCTTCGGGAGGGCAGGGGCCTGGCCACCCTCCCCGAGGCCCTGCTGAAGATCCACCGCCCGCACACCAAGGCGGACATCGAGGAGGCGCGCACCCGCCTCAAGTGGGACGAGGCGTTCGTCCTCCAGGTAGCCCTGGCCCGCCGCCGCCACGCGGACGCCCAACTCCCGGCGGTGCCCCGCAGACCGTCCCCGGACGGCCTCCTCACCGCCTTCGACGCGAAACTCCCCTTCACCCTCACGGAGGGCCAGCAGACGGTCTCCAAGGAGATCTTCGACGACCTGGCGGCGGAACACCCCATGCACCGGCTGCTCCAGGGGGAGGTCGGAAGCGGCAAGACGATGGTGGCCCTGCGCGCCATGCTCGCCGTGGTCGACGCGGGCGGTCAGGCCGCGATGCTCGCGCCCACCGAGGTGCTCGCCCAGCAGCACCACCGGTCGATCACCGAGATGATGGGGGAGTTGGCCGAGGGCGGGATGCTCGGCGGCGCCGACAAGGCCACCAAGGTGGTGCTCCTGACCGGCTCCATGGGCACCGCGGCCCGCCGCCAGGCACTGCTGGACCTCGTCACCGGAGAGGCGGGGCTCGTGATCGGCACGCACGCGCTGATCGAGGACAAGGTCCAGTTCCACGACCTCGGCCTGGTCGTGGTGGACGAACAGCACCGCTTCGGCGTCGAACAGCGCGACGCCCTGCGCGGCAAGGGCAAACAGCCCCCGCACCTCCTGGTGATGACCGCCACGCCCATCCCGCGCACGGTCGCCATGACCGTCTTCGGCGACCTGGAGACGTCCGTCCTGGACCAGCTCCCGGCCGGCCGCTCCCCGATCGCCAGCCATGTCGTCCCGGCCGCCGACAAGCCCCACTTCCTGGCCCGCGCGTGGGAGCGCGTGCGCGAGGAGGTGGGCAACGGCCATCAGGCGTACGTGGTCTGCCCCCGTATCGGGGACGAGGAGGAGGACCCGAAGAAGGCCGCGAAGAAGAAGTCTGCCGAGGACGAGGCCGAGAAACGCCCGCCGCTCGCTGTCGTGGAGGTGGCCGAGCAGCTCACCCGGGGCCCGCTCCAGGGGCTGAGGGTCGAGATCCTGCACGGCCGTATGCACCCCGACGACAAGGACGCCGTGATGCGCCGCTTCGCCGCCGGGGAGACGGACGTCCTGGTGGCCACCACGGTCATCGAGGTCGGCGTCAACGTGCCCAACGCCACCGCCATGGTGATCATGGACGCCGACCGCTTCGGCGTCTCCCAGCTCCACCAGCTCAGGGGCCGCGTCGGCCGAGGCTCGGCCGCCGGTCTCTGCCTCCTGGTCAGCGAGATGCCCGAGGCGAGCCCCGCCCGCCAGCGCCTCAACTCCGTCGCCGCCACCCTCGACGGCTTCGAACTGTCCCGCATCGACCTCGAACAACGCCGCGAGGGCGACGTCCTGGGCCAGGCCCAGTCCGGTGTCCGCACCTCCCTGCGGATGCTCACCGTCATCGACGACGAGGAGATCATCGCGGAGGCAAGGGAGGAGGCGTCGGCCGTGGTCGCCGCCGACCCCGACCTGGAACGCCTACCGGGCCTCCGCACGGCACTGGACGCACTGCTGGACGAGGAGAGAGAGCAGTACCTGGACAAGGGCTGAGTGTCGCTTTGTCTCCGGTTGCTCTTCCGTGGCGGCTGCTCGCCCCTCCAGGGGCGCGGGGAACTGCGCGACAAGCCACAACGAACCCGCAGCCGCTCACAACGCAACGCACCCCCCACCCCCGCCTGCCAAACTGAACAGCCCCCACCCCTCGAACAAGGACCCCAAATGACCCGCGTGATCGCCGGCACAGCCGGCGGACGCCGCCTAGCCGTCCCACCGGGAACAGGCACGCGCCCCACCTCCGACCGCGCCCGAGAGGGCCTCTTCTCCACCTGGCAAGCCCTCCTCGGCGGCCCCCTGGACGGTGAGCGCGTCCTCGACCTGTACGCCGGCTCGGGCGCCGTGGGCCTGGAGGCGCTCAGCCGCGGCGCCGGGCACACCCTCCTCGTGGAGGCCGACGCCCGCGCCGCCCGCATCATCCGCGAGAACGTGAAGGCGCTCGGGCTGCCCGGCGCCGAGGTCAGGGCGGGCAAGGCGGAACAGGTTGTTCAGGCGCCGTCCACACAGCCGTACGACATCGTCTTCCTCGACCCGCCGTACGCCGTCGAGAACGACGATCTTCGGGAGATTCTGCTCACACTCCGGGCCGGGGGCTGGCTCGCGGCCGAAGCCCTCGTCACCGTGGAGCGCAGCACCAGAGGCGGTCAGTTCCCTTGGCCGGACGGCTTCGAAGCGCTCCGGTCCCGTCGTTACGGCGAGGGAACGTTTTGGTACGGTCGCGCCGCCTCTACGTGCGAAGACGCACGATGACCGGACCGGAGAGCGAGGGATCACTAGTGCGCCGCGCCGTCTGTCCCGGGTCGTTCGACCCGATCACCAACGGACACCTCGACATCATTTCCCGCGCCTCCCGTCTGTACGACGAGGTCTATGTCGCGGTCATGATCAACAAGTCCAAGAAGGGCCTCTTCGAGGTCGAAGAACGGATCGACCTGATCCGCCAGGTCACCGCCGAGTTCGGCAACGTCCGGGTCGAGTCCTTCCACGGCCTCCTCGTCGACTTCTGCAAGCAGCGCGACATCCCGGCCATCGTCAAGGGCCTGCGCGCGGTCAGCGACTTCGACTACGAACTCCAGATGGCCCAGATGAACAACGGGCTGTCCGGCGTCGAGACGCTCTTCGTGCCGACCAATCCCACTTACAGCTTCCTGTCCTCCTCGCTCGTCAAGGAGGTCGCCGCCTGGGGCGGGGACGTCTCCCACCTCGTGCCGCCACTCGTCCTGGAAGCCCTCGACGACCGCCTCAAGAAGGACTGACGAGGGACTGACATACCGTCACTCGGTGTCGGGCGGGTCGGCAGGAGTCGTACAGTCGACCCGTCCGTCTTCATCACAGCTGTAGAGAGTGGCGAGCACACGGTGGACGTGCAGAAGAAGCTCGACGAGATCGTCTCCACGGTCTCCAGTGCCCGGTCGATGCCCATGTCGGCCTCGTGCGTGGTCAACCGCGCCGAACTGCTCGCGATGCTGGAAGAGGTGCGCGCGGCCCTGCCCGGCTCCCTCGCGCAGGCGCAGGAGCTGATCGGCGACCGGGAACAGCTGGTCGACCAGGCCCGCCAGGAGGCCGACCGGATCATCCGGACCGCGCACGAGGAGCGCGGCTCGCTGATCTCCGACACGGAGGTCGCCCGCCGCTCTCAGAGCGAGGCGGACCGCATCCTCACGGAGGCCCGCAAGGAGGCCGAGGACGTCCGCGCCGAGGCCGACGACTACGTCGACTCCAAGCTGGCCAACTTCGAGGTCGTCCTCACCAAGACCCTCGGCTCGGTCGGCCGTGGCCGCGAGAAGCTGCTCGGCACCGGCCCGGGCCTCGACGACCAGGGATACGAGGACGAGGACGCCCCCGAGCGCAGCCACGACCCCGAGACCCTGCGCCTCAACGCCGACAAATACGTCGACGTGAAGCTCGGCGCCTTCGAGGCGGTCCTCGCCAAGACCCTGGAGGCCGTCGGACGCGGCCGGCAGACCCTGCACGGCCGCATCGCCAGCGACGACCTCGGTGTCCTCGCCCAGGACGACGACGGCACCGCCAGGCAGCACACCAGTGACGAGGACTTCCTGGCCGGCCTCGCCGCCGTCCCGGACGCCCCCGCCGAACAGCCCCGAACGGCGGACATCCCCGCCCAGCAGCAGTACGGCCAGCAGGACCAGTACGGCTACCAGCAGCCCGCCGACCCCTACGGCGGCTACCAGCAGGCGTACGCCCAGCAGCAGGACCAGTACGGCTACCAGACGGCCGACCCGTACGCCTCCTACCAGGCGTACGACGGCTCGCAGGCCGCCTACGACCCCGCCCAGGACCAGCAGGGCTACGCCCAGCAGGAACAGCAGCAGTCGTACGCCCTCGACGAGACCAGCCTCTTCGACACCGGCATGATCAGCGCCGAGCAGCTGCGCGCCTACGAACAGGGGCGCGGCGGGCAGTAAGTGCCCGCACGGGGACCGGATTGGGCCGTGGGCGGAAGGTCCAGTATCCTGGCTCTTCGGTCGCATGTACCTCTGCGATCACCGCTGCCCGGAAGACGGGCAGCTGAGCATCGAAGATCGAAAGCAGGAATGGCTCTGAACGCCCGCCTCGACCACCGCAACCCTCTTGTGTTCGACACACACGAGCTGGGGCGGCGTCCTGGCGCGCTGCAGCGCCTGACCCGTGAGATCGACGCTCCCGCGGATCTCGGGATCCAGGGGGTCATCGGAGTGCCGGAAGGCGCACTGGTGGAGCTCGAACTCCGTCTGGAGTCCGTCATGGAAGGTGTGCTTGTCACAGGCACCGCCCGTGCACGGGCCAAGGGGGAGTGCGTAAGGTGTCTGGAGCCGCTCGAGCAGGAGCTCACAGCGGACTTCCAGGAGATGTTCTCGTACCCTGACGCCGACGACCGGGGCCGCGTAAAGGCGGAGCCGGCCGACGACGCCGAGGACGACGAGGACACGCTCTTCATCGAGGACGGCTTGTTCGACCTCGAATCCGTGCTGCGTGATGCGGTGGTGCTCGCACTGCCGATGCAGCCGGTGTGCCAGGACGACTGCCCCGGCCTGTGCTCCGAGTGCGGAGCCCGGCTGGCTGACGACCCGGCCCACCACCACGATGCCGTCGACATCCGTTGGGCGGCACTGCAGGGACTCGCAGGTTCACTCGAACCCGGCGAGAAGGACGAGATCAGCGGCGCCGAAGCGCAAGCGGGCGTCGACGAGAAGCAGGAGAAGTAGCCGTGGCTGTTCCGAAGCGGAAGATGTCGCGCAGCAACACGCGCCACCGCCGGTCGCAGTGGAAGGCTGCGGTCCCCACCCTGGTTGCGTGCGAGCGCTGCCAGGAGCCCAAGCTGCAGCACATCGCGTGCCCGTCTTGCGGCACTTACAACAAGCGCCAGGTCCTCGAGGTCTGAGCGGCTGGTGAGAGGCTTCATGTCTGACGCCCAGGCGGATTCGTCCGCCAAGAAGAAGGCGGACACGGCCTCGTCCCACACGCTTCTGGAAGGGCGGCTCGGCTACCAGCTGGAGTCCGCCCTTCTGGTGCGTGCGCTGACCCACCGTTCGTACGCGTACGAGAACGGCGGTCTGCCCACCAACGAGCGGCTGGAGTTCCTCGGGGACTCCGTGCTCGGCCTGGTGGTCACGGACACGCTGTACCGGACCCACCCCGACCTCCCAGAAGGCCAGTTGGCCAAGCTGCGGGCCGCGGTGGTCAATTCTCGTGCGCTCGCGGAGGTGGGCCGTGGGCTCGAACTCGGCTCCTTCATCCGGCTCGGCCGGGGTGAAGAGGGCACGGGCGGGCGGGACAAGGCGTCCATCCTCGCCGACACCCTCGAAGCGGTGATCGGCGCTGTCTATCTCGACCAGGGTCTCGACGCGGCGGGCGAACTCGTCCACCGTCTCTTCGACCCGCTGATCGAGAAGTCCTCGAACCTCGGTGCCGGCCTGGACTGGAAGACCAGTCTCCAGGAGCTCACCGCGACCGAAGGGCTCGGTGTACCCGAGTACCTGGTCACGGAGACCGGCCCGGACCACGAGAAGACCTTCACTGCTGCCGCCCGCGTCGGAGGCGTCTCGTACGGCACCGGCACCGGCCGCAGCAAGAAGGAGGCGGAGCAGCAGGCCGCGGAATCGGCCTGGCGTTCCATCCGCGCGGATGCGGACGAACGTGCGAAGGTCGCCGCCGCGGAGGCGGTGGCTGTGGCCGCGGCTGAGGCTGCGGTGCCTGTTGAGGACGACGCTGAGGCGTCTTCCTCCACGTCTGCCTGAGTTTGCGTGCACCAGTGTCTGTCCCTGGCGGGACGGGCACTGGTGTTCTTTTGGTTGTTCCTTGGCCGCGGGTCGAGTGTGGCTTGTCGCGCCCACGCGGCGGAGCCGCAAATGTCAGAGCCCCGCGCCCCTAAAGGGCGGATTCCCTGTGCCTGAGTTGCCTGAAGTCGAAGTCGTACGGCGAGGGCTGGCCCGCTGGGTTGCTCAGCGCGTCGTCGCTGATGCCGAGGTGTTGCACCCACGTGCCGTGCGGCGGCATGTCGCCGGGGCCGATGACTTCACGCACCGACTCAAAGGGCACCGCATCGGTACGCCCAGTCGGCGCGGAAAGTATCTGTGGCTGCCGTTGGAGGACACCGGGCAGTCGGTGCTGGCGCATCTCGGGATGAGCGGGCAGTTGCTCGTCCAGCCGCACGACGCCGCCGACGAGAAGCATCTGCGGATTCGCGTCCGGTTCGCCGACGATCTCGCCACCGAACTGCGCTTCGTCGACCAACGCACCTTCGGCGGACTGTCGTTGCACGACAACACCCCCGACGGTCTGCCCGACGTCATCGCCCATATCGCCCGTGACCCCCTCGATCCGCTGTTCGACGACGAGGCCTTCCATCAGGCGCTGCGCCGGAAGCGTACGACCATCAAACGGGCCCTGCTCGACCAGTCGTTGATCAGCGGCGTGGGCAACATCTACGCGGACGAGGCCCTTTGGCGCTCCCGCGTCCACTACGAGCGTCCGACCGCCGGCTTCACCCGCCCGCGCACGGCCGAACTCCTGGGCCACGTACGCGATGTGATGAACGCCGCCCTGGCCGTGGGCGGCACGAGTTTCGACAGTCTGTACGTCAACGTCAATGGCGAATCGGGGTATTTCGACCGTTCGCTCGACGCGTACGGACGCGAGGGGCTGCCCTGTAAGCGCTGTGCGACGCCGATGCGTCGCCGCCCCTGGATGAACAGGTCGAGCTACTTCTGCCCCAAGTGCCAGCAGGCGCCCCGCCCTTCGTCGTAGACGGGCGAGGACGCTATCGGCGGGGGATACGTGTCTCGTCGTACCGCTGGCGGGCTTCCATCACGGAGTCCATGTGGCCCTCCATGAAGTGGATGAGCGCCAACAGACGTTCGGCGATCTCGTGGCCCAGATCCGTCAGTTCGTAGTCCACCCGGGGCGGGTTCGTCGGCTGGGCCTCGCGGTGGACCAGGCCGTCGCGCTCCAGGGCCTGGAGAGTCTGGGAGAGCATCTTCTCGCTCACGCCGTCGACGCGGCGGCGCAGCTCGTTGAAGCGGAGGGAACCCTCCTGCAGGGCGCCGAGAGTGAGCGCGCCCCAGCGGCCCGTGACGTGCTCCAGCGTGCCGCGCGAAGGGCAGGCCCTGGCGAACACGTCGTAGGGGAGGGGCTGCTCCTCCATGGTGTTCATCATGACCCCAGAGTACGCCAGCACAGCGCCAACCTGAAGATTGCGCTAACTGGAAGTTAGCGCAATCTGGGTCAGTACCCGAAGTCCTGGGTCCACCAGGGGCCGCCCGAGCCGAAGTGCACACCCACGCCCAGCGTCTTGAAGTCGCAGTTCAGGATGTTGGCCTTGTGGCCGGGGCTGTTCATCCAGGCCTCCATCACCGCGGCGGCGTCGGCCTGTCCCCGGGCGATGTTCTCGCCGCCGAGGCTGGTGATGCCGGCCTTGTCCGCCCGGTCCCAGGGCGAGAGGCCGTCGGGGTCGGTGTGGTCGAAGAAGTCCCGGGCGGCCATGTCCTCGCTGAACGCCTCCGCCAAGTCCTGCAGCGCGCTGTTCGCGGACACCGCGCTGCAGCCGACCTTGGCCCGCTCCTCGTTGACGAGCTGAAGCACCTCCGCCTCGGCGGCGGCCTGCGCGGACACCGTGACGGGGGCGGAGGACTGCTGCCTCGCCTTCTCCTTCGACTTCGTCGGAGTGGGTGCCGGAGTCGTCTTCGGTGCCTCGCTGGGAGTGACCGCCGACTTCTTCGGCGGGGCCTTGGGCGTCGGGGTCGTCGGCGCGGTCGACTGGGAGGGCGACACGGACGGGGAGGGTGAGGTCGTGCCGCGGTCCGCGTCACGGCTCGTCGACGTGCCGCTGTCGCGGTCTTCGTCGGCGTTGCCGGACGCGCCGCCCTGCTGGGTCTCGGCGTTCGTCGGGGTGTCCGCGGCCTGCACCTTGTCGCCGCCGCCTGCGCCGCCGACCGTGTACTTGTCACCGCCGGGCAGCACGCCCGTGGCGACCGCGACCGTACCCAGGGCCACCGCGGCGGAGACGCCCAGCAGGCCCGTACGGACCGACATGGACGACCGCTTCTTGCGGCGCCGGCGGTTGCCGCCTGCGCCGAGCCCGGCGAAGGAGCCGCCGGCTGTCGCCGAGTGGGCACCGGTGTCGTCCGGCGCGAAGAGGTAGGCGTCACTCCTCGCGTAGGCGTCGGAGTGCGCCTCCGGGTGCAGATACGGAGCGATCCCCACGGTGGTGGGCGCGTCCTCCCACAGCGTGCTGTAGGCGGTGTGAGGCGTGTGAGGGACCTGGGCGTCGTACGGCCCGTGGCCGGATCCGTAGCCGTCCGTGTCCGAATCGTATGGTTCCGTGACCCCCGTGGCGCGACCTGTGGCGGCGCGGCCGGCGGCGGAGCGTCGGTGCCGTCCCATGTTGTGGCCTTCCTCGTCCTTGCGGTCAGGATTACTCACTCGAACGAGTGAGTTTCATATGAGATTCGTTGGGTGGGGACGGTACCCCATGGCGCAAGGGGAGGATGTGCTCAGAGAGACATTGGCCCGTTAGCGTGCATCCATGAACGAGGATGTACGACTGGTCGCCTGGGTGCGGGGACGCGTGCAGGGCGTGGGTTTCCGCTGGTTCACGCGGGCGAGGGCCCTGGAGATCGGCGGCCTGAGTGGTTTTGCTCTCAATCTGGACGACGGACGTGTGCAAGTGGTCGCGGAGGGCACTCGAGAGGGCTGCGAGGGACTGCTCGACTGGCTGCGCGGAGACGACACGCCCGGCCGAGTGGACGGCGTCACCGAGATCTGGGACACACCTCGCCGGATCTACGACGGCTTCGCCATCCGCTGAGACGGTTCTGTAAACCGGCCCAGGCCGCAGCCCATGGGCATGCCACACGCACCTGTCCACAGCAGAAACTCGCTGGTGGTTGCCAAGAAGCGCAGGTCGTGGCAGGCTCCGCGGAAAACGCTTGCCGCCACGCCCTCGGGCCCCGTCAGAGGCGCAGCGCCGCCCGCAAGAGGCCGCGCGCCCCGGGCCGCCCGCCAATACAGGGCGTGATCGTGTTGACCGTCAAACTTTTTGGTGAGACGCTGAAAGCCCCGCGCACCTTAGCTGTTTGGCATGTAAGAACGGCAGCAAAAACCCAAGCAAGAACTCCAGAGTGCCAAGCATCGCGGGTGCGATTCCCTCACGACCCACACCGCTTCGGTCGGTCACTCAGTGTGGAGGACCATCCATCATGGCAAAGGCGCTTCTCGGTTACGTCGGCGGCTCTGACCCGCGACTCCTCGCCGAGATGCGACGGCTCCAGCAGCGCGTACAGGACCTGGAATCCGAACTCGGACGCATCCAGGCGGAAAACGACGAGCTGACGGCTGCCGCTTCTCACGACTCGCTTCTCGAGAGCATCGACGCACGCCAGGCGGAGCCCGCGCTCACCTGATCGCTGCATCGTCACGTATTGCGTCAGTACTGCGCACCGCACACGGCAATCCCGTGGTTGAACTGCCCGTGTCAACCGCTGAGCTGCCGGAGTTTGGCCAGAGTATTGCAAGGGACGCTTCGGCGTCCCTTCTTTATTCCCCCGTGCTTCCCCGTGAGCATCCCCGATGGTCGAGAGTGGTCCGGTGGTCCCTCCACAGGTTCTCCACTCTCTTTAACGTCTGATGTGCCCTGCACGTTCATCGGTGAAACCGCCGGGGGGTATCCAGGGGGTCATCGTGTGACATAAGGGCGGAAGGTAGAGTCCAGCGGCGTGCACCTCAAGGCCCTGACCCTCCGCGGGTTCAAGTCGTTCGCCTCGGCGACCACGCTGCGCTTCGAGCCGGGCATCACGTGTGTCGTGGGCCCGAACGGCTCGGGCAAGTCCAATGTCGTGGACGCCCTCAGCTGGGTCATGGGCGAGCAGGGCGCCAAGTCGCTGCGTGGCGGCAAGATGGAGGACGTCATCTTCGCCGGCACCACCGGGCGCCCGCCGCTCGGCCGCGCCGAGGTCTCCCTCACCATCGACAACTCCGACGGCGCGCTGCCCATCGAGTACGCCGAGGTCACCATCACGCGGATCATGTTCCGCAACGGCGGCAGCGAGTACCAGATCAACGGCGACACCTGCCGGCTGCTCGACATCCAGGACCTGCTGTCCGACTCCGGCATCGGCCGCGAGATGCACGTCATCGTCGGCCAGGGCCAGCTGGACTCCGTACTGCACGCCGATCCGATGGGCCGCCGCGCCTTCATCGAGGAGGCGGCCGGCGTACTGAAGCACCGCAAGCGCAAGGAGAAGGCGCTGCGCAAGCTGGACGCGATGCAGGCGAACCTCGCCCGCGTCCAGGACCTCACAGACGAACTGCGGCGCCAGCTGAAGCCGCTGGGACGGCAGGCGGCCGTCGCGCGCCGGGCCGCCGTCATCCAGGCGGATCTGCGCGACGCCCGCCTCCGACTCCTCGCCGACGATCTCGTACGGCTGCGGGGAGCGCTCCAGACGGAGGTCGCGGACGAGGCCGCCCTCAAGCAGCGCAAGGAGGCGACGGAGGCCGAGCTGAGAAAGGCCCTCCAGCGCGAGGCGCTCCTGGAGGACGAGGTACGGCAGCTCACGCCACGCCTCCAGCGTGCGCAGCAGACCTGGTACGACCTCTCCCAGCTCGCCGAACGGGTGCGCGGCACCGTCTCGCTGGCCGACGCGCGCGTGAAGAGCGCCACCTCCGCCCCCGACGAGGAGCGGCGCGGACGCGAGCCCGAGGACATGGAGCGTGAGGCCGCGCGTATCCGTGAACAGGAGGCCGAGCTGGAGGCGGCTCTGGAGGCGGCCGAACACGCGCTGGAGGACACGGCCCTGCACCGGGCCGAGCTGGAGCGCGAACTCGCGGTCGAGGAACGGCGCCTGAGGGACGTGGCCCGTGCGATCGCCGACCGCCGCGAGGGCCTGGCCCGGCTGAACGGCCAGGTCAACGCCGCACGATCGCGCGCGGCCGGCGCCCAGGCCGAGATCGGCCGTCTCGCCGAAGCCCGCGACGCGGCGCAGGAACGGGCGTTCGCTGCCCAGGAGGAGTACGAGACGCTGCAGGCCGAGGTAGACGGCCTCGACGCGGGTGACGCGGAACTGGCGGAGCGGCACGACACGGCGAAGGCCGCCCTCGCCGACGCGGAAGCGGACCTCACCGCGGCCCGCGAGGCGGTCACGGCGGCGGAACGCAGGCGCGCCGCCACTCAGGCCCGCCACGAGGCCCTGGCTCTGGGCCTGCGCCGTAAGGACGGGACGGGCGCTCTGCTGGCCGCCCGGGACCGGCTCACCGGTCTGCTCGGCCCGGCAGCGGAACTGCTGACGGTCACCGCGGGCCACGAGGTCGCCGTGGCCGCGGCCTTCGGTGCGGCGGCGAACGCCATCGCGGTGACGACCCCGGCCTCCGCGGCAGCCGCGATCCGCCTGCTGCGCAAGCAGGACGGGGGGCGCGCTTCGCTGCTGCTGGCGGGGACACCGGAGCCGGCGGAGACAGGGGCCGAGCCCGGGCTGCGGCGGCCGGGCAGTTCGGTGGGGGAGCGGGCCGAGGGGTCGCGTGACTCGGTGGATCGTGAGGACGGCGGTGGGCGGTCCGGCGCCGGGGTGGGTGTCGGTTCGGGGGCCGCGGGCGGTTCGTCGGAGGCGGCTCGGCGCGTGGTGGGGGCGTCGGCCGCGGGAGTACGTGGTTCGCTGAGCCCTGTGGATGCCCCGGGGTGGTCGGACGGTGCGTCGAGTGACGGTTCGGCCGGCGTGGGAGGGCAGGCCGGTCAGGGGCCGGGGACTCTCGCTGCTGGTGCTGCTGGTGCTGCTGGTGCTGCTGGTGCTGCTGGTGGCGCAGGGGAGCCGGGTTTGCCCCCGGGCGAGGATCGTGCGGGCGGTCCCGATGCGGGGCGGTGGCCGTCAGAGCCCGCTCACCCAGGTGCCGTGGGCGTGCGTGGTGCCGGTGCCCCGGACGAGCCGGGTTCGGGGTCTGGAGGTCCGGACGGAGGGGCTGCCCGAGGCGACGACTCCGGCGCGCCCGTGGGTACCGCCTCCGGCGCTGCCCGTGATGGCGAGGGTGTCGACGCCCAGGGCTTCTCGCCCGCCGATCGTGCGACGGCCATGGGCCGCGGGCCCGGCGGGCCGACCCTTGCCGCCGACCTGGTTCGGGGCCCCGCCGAGCTCATGCCCGCCGTACGGAGGTTGCTGCGTGGGATCGTCGTCGTCGACACGCTCGAAGACGCCGAGGAACTGGTGTACTCGCGGCCGGAGTTGACCGCCGTGACCGCCGAAGGGGATTTGCTGGGCGCCCACTTCGCGCACGGTGGGTCCGCCGGAGTGCCGAGTCTGCTGGAAGTGCAGGCTTCCGTCGACGAGGCCGCCGCCGAGCTCGGTGAACTGGCCGTGCTGTGTGAGGAGCTGGCCGGGGCGCAGCGGCTCGCCGGGGAGCGGCGCAAGGAGTGTGCCGCGTTCGTCGAGGAGTTGGGGGAGCGGCGGCGGGCCGCGGACCGGGAGAAGTCGGCCGTCGCCCAGCGGCTCGGGCGGCTCGCCGGACAGGCCAGGGGCGCTGCCGGAGAGGCCGAGAGGTCCACCGCGGCCGCGGCGCGTGCACAGGAGGCGCTCGACAAGGCCGTAGAGGATGCCGAGGAGCTGGCGGAGCGGCTCGCTGTTGCCGAGGAGATGCCCGTAGAGGAGGAGCCGGACACCGGGGTACGGGATCGGCTCGCCGCCGACGGCGCCAATGCGCGGCAGACCGAGATGGAGGCGCGGCTCCAGGTCCGTACGCACGAGGAGCGGGTCAAGGGGCTGGCCGGACGGGCCGACTCGCTCGACCGGGCCGCACGTGCCGAACGGGATGCACGCGCGCGTGCCGAGCAGCGCAGGGCGCGGCTCCGGCACGAGGCGGCCGTCGCCGAAGCCGTCGGTTCCGGGGCCCGGCAACTGCTCGCGCACGTCGAGGTCTCGCTCGCCCGGGCCGATCAGGAACGCACCGCGGCCGACGCCGCCAAGGCCCGGCGTGAGCAGGAGCTGACCGCCGCCCGCGCCGCCGGGCGTGACTTCAAGGCCGAACTCGACAAGTTGACGGATTCGATGCACCGCGGTGAGGTACTCGGCGCCGAGAAGCGGCTGCGGATCGAGCAGCTGGAGACCAGGGCGCTGGAGGAACTCGGTGTGGAACCGGAGGGGTTGGTGGCCGAGTACGGCCCGCACCAGCTGGTGCCGCCCTCGCCCCCCGCCGAGGGCGAGGAGCTGCCCGAGGATCCGGAGCACCCGCGCAACCAGCCGAAGCAGTTCCACCGGGCCGAGCAGGAGAAGCGGCTCAAGGCGACCGAGCGGGCCTACCAGCAGCTGGGCAAGGTCAACCCGCTGGCGCTGGAGGAGTTCGCGGCGCTGGAGGAACGACACAAGTTCCTCGGTGAGCAGCTTGAGGATCTGAAGAAGACCCGCACTGACCTGCTTCAAGTAGTGAAGGAGGTCGACGAGCGTGTCGAACAGGTCTTCACCGAGGCGTACCGGGACACGGCGGTGCAGTTCGAGGGCGTCTTCAGTCGGCTGTTCCCCGGCGGCGAGGGGCGGCTGATCCTGACCGACCCCGACAACATGCTCACCACCGGCGTGGACGTGGAGGCCCGGCCGCCGGGCAAGAAGGTCAAGCGGCTGTCCCTGTTGTCCGGCGGCGAGCGCTCGCTGACCGCGGTCGCGCTGCTCGTGTCGATCTTCAAGGCGCGTCCCAGCCCCTTCTATGTGATGGACGAGGTCGAGGCGGCGCTCGACGACACCAACCTCCAGCGGCTGATCCGGATCATGCAGGAGCTCCAGGAGGCCTCGCAGCTGATCGTGATCACGCACCAGAAGCGCACCATGGAGGTCGCCGACGCGCTGTACGGCGTCTCCATGCAGGGCGACGGCGTGTCGAAGGTGATTTCACAACGGCTCCGCTAGCCCTCCTTTTATTCTTCAAGGCTTGAAGACAACACCCCTGTCGCACCCCTGTCCGTGCCTTCTTTCTCACATCAATCGCGGTATTGACTTCGAAACTTGAAGGCATAGTCTCGGTAACGTCGTTTTTACCTTCAGGTACCACCTACCTGAGAGGGTCCCCCACCCGGCGGCGTTGCCGGTGGCCCGAGGAGTTGTACGTGACCAGCACTGAGCAGAAACTCAAGTCAGGAGCCGGAGCGGCTCATCCCGAGCATCTCGGGCACGTCATCTTCATCGCGGCGGCGGCCGCGATGGGCGGTTTCCTCTTCGGCTACGACAGTGCCGTGATCAACGGCGCGGTCGAGGCGATCCGGAGCCGCTACGACGTCGGCTCCGCGGCCCTGGCGCAGGTCATCGCCATCGCGTTGATCGGTTGCGCCATCGGTGCCGCCACCGCGGGACGCATGGCCGACCGCATCGGCCGTATCCGCTGCATGCAGATCTCCGCGGTGCTGTTCACCATCAGCGCCGTCGGCTCCGCGTTGCCCTTCGCGCTGTACGACCTCGCCTTCTGGCGGATCATCGGCGGCTTCGCCATCGGCATGGCCTCCGTCATCGGCCCCGCCTACATCGCCGAGGTCGCCCCGGCCGCGTACCGGGGACGCCTCGGTTCCTTCCAGCAGGCCGCGATCGTCGTCGGCATCGCCATCTCGCAGCTGGTCAACTGGGGCATCCTCAACGCGGCGGGCGGCGACCAGCGCGGTGAGCTGCTGGGCGTCGAGGCCTGGCAGGTCATGCTCGGCGTGATGGTCGTACCGGCGGTGCTCTACGGGCTGCTGTCCCTCGCGATCCCCGAGTCGCCGCGCTTCCTGATCTCCGTCGGCCGGGACGAGCGCGCCCGTGAGGTGCTGCGCGAGGTCGAGGGCGACGGTATCGACCTGGACGCCCGGGTCGCCGAGATCGAGCGGGCCATGAAGAGGGAGCACCAGTCGGTCTTCAAGGACCTGCTCGGCGGCACCTTCTTCTTCAAGCCGATCGTCTGGATCGGTATCGGGCTCTCGGTCTTCCAGCAGTTCGTCGGCATCAACGTCGCGTTCTACTACTCCTCGACGCTCTGGCAGTCGGTCGGCGTCGACCCGACGGACTCCTTCCTCTACTCGTTCACCACGTCGATCATCAACATCGTCGGCACCGTGATCGCCATGATCTTCGTCGACCGGATCGGCCGCCGGCCCCTCGCGCTCATCGGTTCCGTCGGCATGGTCATCGGTCTCGCCCTGGAGGCCTGGGCCTTCTCCTACGACCTCGTCGACGGCAAGCTGCCCGCCACGCAGGGCTGGGTCGCCCTCGTCGCCGCCCATGTGTTCGTACTCTTCTTCGCCCTGTCCTGGGGTGTCGTCGTCTGGGTCTTCCTCGGCGAGATGTTCCCGAACAAGATCCGCGCCGCCGCCCTGGGCGTGGCCGCCGCCGCCCAGTGGATCGCCAACTGGGCCATCACCGCGAGCTTCCCGTCGCTGGCCGACTGGAACCTCTCCGCGACCTACGTGATCTACACGATCTTCGCCGCGCTCTCGATCCCGTTCGTGCTCAGGTTCGTCAAGGAGACCAAGGGCAAGACGCTGGAGGAGATGGGCTAGCCCCGTCACCCCCGCACGACTCGGGGAGAAGGGCCAAGTCCCCGCTGCCCTTCTCCCCGTATCCACCGCCGCTCCCGGCTCGGCCTCTGCCCGAGCCGGGAGCGGCTTTCGGTCGGTGCGTCAGGACGCCGGCCGCGGCGCCACCCGCTCCGCGAACAGCCGCAGACTCCGCCACCCCTCCTCCACCGGCATCCCGCCCGCCAGCGGATGCAGTACGTAGCTGTCCAGCCCCTGCGCCACGCACTCCTCGGGCGTCAGCATCCGGTACACGCCCTCGGCACGCAGCTCCTCGACCGTCGTGGCCGCCGACCTCACGGCGGACCGTATGTCGCCCGACTGCCAGGAGGCGTACGTCCGGGCCTCGTGCAGGAAGTGGTGGCCGTACTCGGCCCACGCCCGGTCCGGGTCCTCGGTGATGTGCAGCAGCGGGGTCTCGGCGGCCGGCATCATCGTCCAGCCCTCGGTGCCGTACTCGACGAGCCGCTCCTTGTAGTAGGCCTCCAGTTCGGGCAGATGCGCGCTGGGGAAGAGGGGAAGCCCGAGACGGGCCGCCCGTCTGGCCGCCGCCTTCGACGAGCCGCCCACCAGGAGAAGCGGATGCGGCTCGGTGCACGGGCGTGGAGTGACCCGTACCGTGCGCCCCCGGTACGTGAACTCCTCCCCGGTCCAGGCCTTCAGGAGCGTCTCCAGCAGCTCGTCCTGGAGCTTGCCGCGCCGCTTCCAGTCGGCGCCGAAATGGGCGTACTCCTCGGGCCGGTACCCGATCCCGGCGACCGTGACCAGCCGCCCGCCGCTCAGCAGATCGAGTACGGCGATGTCCTCGGCGAGCCTCAAGGGGTCGTGCAACGGGCCGATCACCGCCGACACCGTCACCGCGATCCGGCGCGTCGCCCCGAACACGGCTCCCGCGAAGGCGAACGGCGAGGGCAGCCAGTTGTTGGCGACGCCGTGGTGCTCCTCGGTCTGGACGGTGGTGATTCCGTGGGCGTCGGCGTACGCGGCCATCTCGATCGCCGCCTGGTAGCGGGCGCGGAGGTCGGCCGGGGTGGCATCGGGGGCGACCAGGTTGAAACGTACGACGGTGACGGGCATGGGGGTCCCTTCCGGCGGGTGTGCCGGGGGAGATTAGCTGACGAAGTGTCAGATCGCCAGAGGTGCGGACAGGGGGCCGGGCGGCCTACCGGGACCGGACACGCCGGAGGGCGGTCGCGCATACTGGTCGCGTTATGGAAACCGTCATCCTTGCTGTAGTCATCGCCGTGGTCGTGCTCGGTGTGCTCGGTGGGCTCGTCGTCGGCAGCCGCAGGAAGAAGCCGCTGCCCCCGGCACCCCCCACGACACCCGACCTCACCGCCCCTCCGGCCGAGCCGCATGTCGGCGACGAGGCCGAGACGCCGCGCGACGAACCGCGCCGCACGATAGAGGAGGTGGATCTCCCGGGCGCCGACGCCTCGTCCGTCGCCGTCGAGGAACCGCCCGTCCCCGTGATCGAGGTGCCGGAGCCCACAGCCGGCCGCCTGGTCCGGCTGCGCACCCGGCTGTCCCGGTCGCAGAACGCGCTCGGCAAGGGGCTGCTCACGCTCCTCGCGCGCGAGCACCTCGACGACGACACCTGGGAGGAGGTCGAGGACACCCTCCTCACCGCCGATGTCGGCGTCCAGCCCACCCAGGATCTGGTCGAAAGGCTGCGCGAGCGGGTGAAGGTGCTCGGCACCCGTACGCCCGCCGAGCTGCGCGGGCTGCTGCGCGAGGAGCTGCTCCAGATCCTCGTACCCGAGTTCGACCGGACGGTGAAGACCGACTCGAACCTCGACACCCCGGGCATCGTGATGGTCGTCGGCGTCAACGGCACCGGCAAGACCACCACCACCGGCAAGCTCGCGCGCGTACTCGTCGCCGACGGGAAGAACGTCGTTCTCGGCGCCGCCGACACCTTCCGGGCCGCCGCCGCCGACCAGCTCCAGACCTGGGGCGACCGCGTCGGGGCCCGTACCGTGCGCGGTCCCGAGGGCGGTGACCCCGCGTCGATCGCCTTCGACGCCGTCAAGGAGGGCATCGAGGCCGGTGCCGACGTCGTACTGATCGACACCGCCGGGCGCCTCCACACCAAGACCGGGCTCATGGACGAGCTGGGCAAGGTCAAGCGCGTCGTCGAGAAGCACGCCCCGCTGGACGAGGTGCTGCTGGTGCTGGACGCAACGACCGGGCAGAACGGACTGGTCCAGGCTCGGGTCTTCGCCGAGGTCGTCGACATCACCGGCATCGTGCTCACCAAGCTCGACGGCACCGCCAAGGGCGGCATCGTCATCGCCGTACAGCGCGAGCTGGGTGTGCCGGTGAAGTTGATCGGGCTCGGTGAGGGGGCCGACGATCTGGCTCCGTTCGAGCCGGAGGCGTTCGTTGACGCACTTATCGGGGAGTGATCACCATCTTGAGCACCGCCTTGAGCACCGCCTTGATCACCACCATGGTCATCGCCTCCGAAATTTCGTAGGTCCACGAAGAGACGCCCGTCCCCAAGGTGCAGTTGGGGGCGGGCGTCCTGCTGTGCGGACCCGGGCTAGGCCCGCGACCGGTGCGCCACGTAGGCCAGCGTTCCCAGCAGCAGCCTGGCCGCCGGGGGCTTCGTCGCCGTGTCCAGGGCGGGCGGGCGCAGCCAGGTGACCGGGCCGAGGCCGCCCCGGTCGGACGGGGGCGCCGTGAGATACGTACCGGCGCCCAGGCCGTGCAGGTCGAGGGTCGCGTCGTCCCAGCCCATGCGGTAGAGGAGGGCCGGGAGTTCGGCGGCGGCGCCGGGGGCGACGAAGAACTGGGCGCGGCCTTCGGGGGTGGCGGTGACCGGGCCGAGGGGCAGGCCCATGCGCTCCAGCCGGACCAGGGCGTGCCGGCCGGCCGGTTCGGCCACCTCGATCACGTCGAAGGCGCGGCCCACGGGGAGCATGACCGAGGCACCGGGGAACTGGCCCCAGGTGTCCGTGACTTCGCCGAGTGTGGCGCCGGCCTCGACCCGGGGCGCGAAGCTCAGGGGGTGGGCGCCGGGCGTGGGGCAGTCGGTCAGGCCGCAGGAGCAGGCGCCGCCCGCCGCGCGGGCACCTGCGACCACGTCCCAGCCCCAGAGGCCGGTGTACTCGGCCACGGCGGTGCACTCCGACGACCGGCCGCGGCGGCGCGTGCCGGGCCGGATCTCGCGGATACCCCGGCTGCTGCCGATCGTGAAGCCCATGCCCCCTCCAACGGGTCCGACGCACCGGTGGTTACGAACTGCGAGCAGATCGTGACCCTGTGTTTCCGACTGTCCGCACCCCTGCCCGCCATCACCCGTTCCAGTCGGCGCCCAGAAGTGCCTCGGGTGGTGCGCTCGGCGGCGTGCGCCCTCGCGCGCATCGCTCCGCCCACTCCCGACCGTCCACTGTCAAGTCAATCCTGTGTAGGTGCCCGTGAGTTCATTCGAAGGGGTGGCGAATGGTGGCGTTTCCTGGATCGCCATGGCCGGAGGCGTGATCGTAGGATTACTTTGAGTGCACGAGGCCTGGGGGCACATGCACCTGTGGGTATGCCGGAGGCAAGTCGACTTCCCGTTCGAAGGGTGAGAACTGCCGGACGCGGAGCCTATTTACCGGCATTCTGATAGGGCTTGGCGCACTCGGCGACAAGTGGTCTCAGGGATGGGGGCGTTCCAGTGGGCGGCAACGGCGGAAGCGCGACGACCGCGGCTAGCACCGACAAGCGCCCGAACGAGCTGCTCGGTTCGTGGTTCGTGCGCAGCGGCTGGTCGAAGGGTGAGCTGGCGCGCCAGGTGAACCGCCGGGCTCGCCAGTTGGGTGCCAACCACATCTCGACGGACACCTCGCGCGTCCGGCGCTGGCTCGACGGGGAGAACCCGCGCGAGCCGATCCCGCGCATCCTGTCCGAGCTGTTCTCCGAGCGCTTCGGCTGTGTCGTGTCCATCGAGGACCTGGGGCTGCGCACCGCCCGTCAGTCGCCGTCCGCGTCCGGCGTCGACCTGCCCTGGACGGCCCCCCAGACCGTGGCCCTGCTCAGCGAGTTCTCGCGCAGCGACCTGATGCTGGCGCGCCGCGGCTTCCTGGGCACCGCGCTGTCCCTCGCCGCCGGCCCCACCCTCATCGAGCCCATGCAGCGCTGGCTCGTCCCGGTGCCCCCCGCTCCGCCCGAGGAGCCCGAGCACCCGTCCGCCGCGCGCCGGGCCGGCCGCCTCTCCAAGCCCGAGCTGGAGCTGCTGGAGTCCACCACCGCGATGTTCCGGCAGTGGGACGCGCAGTGCGGCGGCGGCCTGCGCCGCAAGGCGGTGGTCGGACAGCTGCACGAGGTGACGGACCTCCTCCAGGAGCCCCAGCCCGAGGCCACCACCCGCAAGCTGTTCAAGGTCGCCGCCGAGCTGGCCGAACTCGCCGGCTGGATGTCGTACGACGTGGGGCTCCAGCCGACCGCGCAGAAGTACTTCGTCCTGGCCCTGCACGCCGCCAAGGAGGCCGGCGACAAGCCGCTGGGCTCGTACGTCCTGTCGTCCATGAGCCGTCAGATGATCCACCTCGGACGGCCCGACGACGCCCTCGAACTGATCCATCTCGCCCAGTACGGCAGCCGCGACTGCGCCAGCCCCCGCACCCAGGCCATGCTGTATGCGATGGAGGCGCGCGCATACGCCAATATGGGGCAACCCGGAAAGTGCAAGCGGGCCGTGCGGATGGCCGAGGACACGTTCGCGGACGTACACGATTGGGACGAGCCCGATCCCGACTGGATCCGCTTCTTCTCCCAGGCCGAGCTGTACGGCGAGAACTCCCACTCGTTCCGTGACCTGGCCTATGTCGCCGGCCGGAGCCCCACCTACGCCTCGCTGGCCGAGCCGATGATGCGCAACGCCGTCGACCTGTTCGCGAAGGACACCGATCACCAGCGGTCGTACGCACTGAACCTGATCGGCATGGCCACCGTCCACCTCCTTCAGCGGGAGCCCGAGCGGGCGACGGTACTGGCCGCCGAGGCCATGGTCATCGCCAAGAAGGTGCGCTCCGAGCGCGTCAGCACTCGTATCCGAAAGACCGTCGACACGGCTGTACGCGATTTCGGGGACCTCACCGAGGTCGTCGACCTGACCGACCTGCTCGCGGTCGAACTGCCCGAGACCGCCGAAGCGGTCTGACACCCCAGAACCCCGGCCGCGGCAGGCCCTCCCGACAGCCCGACTCGGCTCCCCCGCCAGGTCATCGGAAGGCCGGCCGCGGTCGGACTGGTCTGTGCGCCCAAACCGGTGCCTCTCCCGCGGAAGTGGCTGGTCGCGGTGGGGGTCGCTCATTCGGCGGTCGCGGTTGCCTTTGCCGAAGATTGCGTCACGATAACGATCACGGTGACCGAAATCCGGCAGTTCATTCAGGCGTAACACGGGCGGTGCCTTCGTCACGTCGCCGAAACATCGAGGGGCGTCGACCGAAACGGCGCTGCGTCAATGTCTGGCGCATAACCGGCCCACCCCTCAATCCGCTCAGGCTTCGCCCGCACGGGGCCGTACCAATGACGAGGAGACGCCGATGGCATCAGCCGCCATCACGCTAGCCGCAGAGGCTCCCAAGCTCTCTGCCGCGAACACCGGGTTCATGCTGATCTGTTCGGCCCTGGTGTTGCTCATGACCCCCGGTCTCGCCTTCTTCTACGGAGGCATGGTCCGGGTCAAGAGCACCTTGAACATGTTGATGATGAGCTTTATCAGCATCGGCATCGTCACCCTTCTGTGGGTGCTGTACGGCTTCTCCCTCGCGTTCGGCACCGACAAGGGCAGCCTCATCGGCTGGACCTCGGGCTGGGTCGGTCTCAGTGACATCGGCACGACCGATCTGTGGGACGGCTACAACATCCCGATCCTGACCTTCATGGTCTTCCAGATGATGTTCGCGATCATCACGCCCGCCCTGATCAGCGGTGCCCTCGCGGACCGCGTCAAGTTCTCGGCCTGGGCGCTGTTCGTCGCCCTGTGGGCCACCGTCGTGTACTTCCCCGTCGCCCACTGGGTATGGGGCGCGGGCGGCTGGGCCTTCGAGCTCGGCGTCATCGACTTCGCCGGTGGTACGGCGGTCCACATCAACGCGGGTGCCGCGGCGCTCGGCGTGATCCTGGTCATCGGCAAGCGCGTCGGGTTCAAGAAGGACCCGATGCGCCCGCACAGCCTCCCGCTGGTCATGCTCGGCTCCGGCCTCCTGTGGTTCGGCTGGTTCGGCTTCAACGCCGGCTCGTGGCTGGGCAACGACGACGGCGTCGGCACGCTGATGTTCGTCAACACGCAGGTCGCCACCGCCGCCGCCATGCTCGCCTGGCTCGTCTACGAGAAGATCCGCCACGGCGCGTTCACCACGCTGGGCGCCGCCTCCGGTGCGGTCGCGGGTCTGGTCGCCATCACCCCCTCGGGCGGCGCGGTCTCCCCGATCGGCGCGATCGCGGTCGGCGCCATCGCCGGTGTGCTGTGCGCCATGGCTGTCGGCCTCAAGTACAAGTTCGGTTACGACGACTCGCTCGACGTCGTCGGTGTCCACATGGTCGGCGGTGTCGTCGGCTCCCTGCTGATCGGCCTCTTCGCCAGCGGCAAGGGCCAGTCGGAGGTCGAGGGCCTCTTCTACGGCGGCGGCCTCGACCAGTTCTGGAAGCAGTGCGCCGGCGTCTTCGCCGTCCTCGGCTACTCCCTGGTCGCCTCCGCGGTCATCGCCTTCCTCCTCGACAAGACGATCGGCATGCGCGTCCCCGAGGACGACGAGATCGCCGGCATCGACCAGGCCGAGCACGCCGAGACCGCATACGACTTCAGCGGCGCCGGCGGCGGCGCGGCCCGTACGACCGCCACAGCGGCCGTCGGTGGCGAGAGCAAGAAGGTGGACGCATGAAGCTCATCACCGCCGTTGTGAAGCCCCACCGGCTCGACGAGATCAAGGAGGCCCTCCAGGCCTTCGGGGTCCACGGTCTGACGGTCACCGAAGCGAGCGGCTACGGTCGTCAGCGGGGACACACCGAGGTCTACCGAGGTGCCGAGTACACGGTCGACCTGGTTCCCAAGATCCGGATCGAGGTCCTCGCCGAGGACGACGACGCCGAAGGTCTCATCGACGTCATCGTCAAGGCAGCCCGAACCGGCAAGATCGGTGACGGCAAGGTCTGGTCCCTCCCGGTCGAGACGGCCGTCAGGGTCCGGACCGGTGAGCGCGGCCCGGACGCGCTCTGAGGCAGCAAAGAAGAACAGGAGTCGCTGGGTGACGAGTACGGACGTGCGTAAGGATGCAGAGGACTCGGGACCCAGCGGCTATGCGGCGGCCCGGCTGCGCCTCCTCACTGAGGAGGCGCGGTCCGGGCCGCCGCGCCGTGCTGCCCTGGCCGAACTGACGGACGAGTGGCTGAGCGGCCTCTTCACGGCCGGCGCCGAGGAACTGCGCGGGGTCTCCCTGGTCGCCGTCGGCGGCTACGGCAGAGGTGAACTCTCCCCACGCAGCGACCTGGACCTGCTTCTCCTCCACGACGGCAGCGACTCCGCCGGGGTCGCGGCCCTCGCCGACCGCCTCTGGTACCCCGTCTGGGACCTGGGCCTCGCCCTGGACCACTCCGTCCGGACACCGTCCGAGGCCCGCAAGACCTCGGGCGAGGACCTCAAGGTGCAGCTGGGCCTGCTGGACGCCCGCCACCTCGCCGGTGACCTCGGCCTCACGGCCGGCCTGCGTACCGCCGTCCTCGCCGACTGGCGCAACCAGGCCCCCAAGAAACTCCCCGAACTCCAGGAACTCTGCGCCGAACGGGCCGAACGCCAGGGCGAGCTGCAGTATCTCCTCGAACCCGACCTCAAGGAGGCCCGCGGCGGCCTGCGCGACGCCACCGCCCTGCGCGCGGTCGCGGCCTCCTGGCTGGCCGACGCCCCCCGCGAGGGCCTCGCCGACGCGCGCCGCCGCCTGCTGGACGTCCGGGACGCCCTCCATCTGGCGACGGGCCGTGCGACCGACCGCCTCGCCCTCCAGGAGCAGGACCAGGTAGCCGCCGAACTGGGACTCCTCGACGCCGACACGCTTCTGCGACAGGTGTATGAGGCGGCACGCGTCGTGTCGTACGCGAGTGACGTGACCTGGCGCGAGGTGGGGCGCGTGCTGCGATCGCGCGCCGTACGCCCGCGTCTGCGCGCCATGCTGGGCGGCGGCAAACCGGTGGCGGAACGTTCCCCCCTGGCCGAGGGCGTCGTGGAGCAGGACGGCGAGGTGGTCCTCGCCCGGGCCGCGCGTCCAGACCGCGACCCCGTACTCCCGCTCCGTGCCGCCGCGGCGGCCGCACAGGCGGGCCTTCCGATGTCCCTGCACGCGGTCCGCCGCATGGCGGCCGCGGCACGACCGCTGCCGACCCCGTGGCCGGCCGAGGCGCGCGAACAACTGGTCACGCTGCTGGGCTCCGGCCGCCCGACCATCGAGGTCTGGGAGGCGCTGGAGGCCGAAGGCCTGATCACCCACTTCCTCCCCGACTGGGAGCGGGTCCGCTGCCGCCCGCAGCGCAATGCCGTCCACATCTGGACGGTCGACCGCCACCTGATCGAAACGGCCGTCCGGGCCTCCGAGTTCACCCGCCGCGTCAGCCGCCCCGACCTGCTCCTCGTCTCGGCGCTCCTCCACGACATCGGCAAGGGCTGGCCCGGCGACCACTCCGTGGCGGGCGAGATCATCGCCAAGGACGTGGCCGCCCGTATCGGCTTCGACCGCGCCGACGTGGCGGTCCTGGCCACCCTCGTACGTCACCATCTGCTGCTCGTCGACACCGCCACCCGGCGTGACCTGGAGGACCCGGCCACCGTCCGCTCGGTCGCCGAGGCCGTCGGCACGCAGAGCACCCTCGAACTGCTCCACGCCCTCACCGAGTCCGACGCGCTGGCGACGGGCCCGGCCGCCTGGTCGTCCTGGCGCGGCTCGCTCGTCGCCGACCTGGTGAAACGGGTCGGCGCCGTGCTCGCCGGGGACGCCCCCGATGAGCCCGAGGCCGCCGCGCCCACCGCCGAGCAGGAACGGCTCGCCATCGAGGCGTTCCGCACGGGCGGCCCGGTGCTGTCGCTGCGCGCCCAGACCGAGGCTCCGGCGGACGCGCCCACCGAGGAGTCCTCCGCCTCACCCACGGGCGAACCCGAACCCCTCGGCGTCGAACTCCTGATCGCCGTCCCGGACCAGCCCGGTGTACTGCCCGCGGTGGCCGGAGTCCTCGCGATGCACCGGCTGACCGTGCGCACGGCGGAACTGCGCGCCCTGGACCTCCCCGACGGCGTCGAGGGCGCGGTCCTGCTCCTCGACTGGCGCGTCGCCGCCGAGTACGGCTCCCTGCCCCAGGCGGCCCGACTGCGCGCCGACCTCGTACGGGCCCTGGACGGCTCCCTGGACATCACGGGCCGCCTGGCCGAGCGCGACGCGGCGTACCCGCGACGCCGGGGCGTGGTGGCGCCGGCGGCCCGGGTGACCGTACATCCGGCCGCGTCCCGGCTGGCCACGGTGATCGAGGTGCGCGCGCAGGACGCCCCGGGGCTGCTGCACCGCATCGGGCGGGAACTGGAGGACGCGGCGGTGCGGGTGCGGAGCATGCACGTCAGCACGCTCGGTTCGAACGCCGTGGACGCGTTCTACGTGACCAACGCCAAGGGCGTGCCCCTGCCGTCGGGCGAGGCGTCCACGGTGGCACGGAAGCTGGAGGAGATGCTGCGCGGGTGACCACCGGCGCGGGATTTCCGTCCCCGCCCGCCGAATACGCAGGCGGGGACGATTTGCTTGCGGGGCCGGATACCCTGGAGAACAGCCCACTCTGCCCCCTACTCCGAGGACCGACGCCGCCGTGTTCGATACTCTCTCCGACCGCTTGTCAGCGACTTTCAAGAACCTGCGCGGCAAGGGGCGCCTGAGCGAGGCGGACATCGACGCCACGGCCCGCGAGATCCGCATCGCGCTTCTCGAAGCCGACGTGGCCCTGCCGGTCGTGCGGACGTTCATCAAGAACGTCAAGGAACGCGCCCTCGGGTCCGACGTCTCCAAGGCCCTGAACCCCGCCCAGCAGGTCCTGAAGATCGTGAACGAGGAACTCGTCACGATCCTCGGCGGTGAGACGCGCCGGCTGCGCTTCGCCAAGAACCCGCCGACCGTCATCATGCTGGCCGGTCTCCAGGGTGCCGGTAAGACCACCCTCGCGGGCAAGCTGGGCAAGTGGCTCAAGGACCAGGGGCACTCGCCCCTCCTCGTCGCCGCCGACCTCCAGCGCCCCAACGCCGTCAACCAGCTCAGTGTCGTCGCCGAGCGCGCCGGGGTCGCGGTCTACGCGCCCGAGCCGGGCAACGGGGTCGGGGACCCGGTCAAGGTCGCCAAGGACTCCATGGAGTTCGCGAAGACCAAGGTCCACGACATCGTGATCGTGGACACCGCCGGTCGCCTCGGTATCGACGCCGAGCTGATGCGGCAGGCCGCGGACATCCGGGACGCGGTCTCGCCCGACGAGATCCTCTTCGTCGTCGACGCGATGATCGGCCAGGACGCCGTCAACACGGCCGAGGCGTTCCGGGACGGCGTCGGCTTCGACGGTGTCGTCCTGTCGAAGCTCGACGGTGACGCCCGCGGTGGTGCCGCGCTCTCCATCGCCTCGGTGACCGGCAAGCCGATCATGTTCGCGTCGAACGGCGAGAAGCTCGACGACTTCGACGCGTTCCACCCTGACCGGATGGCCTCCCGCATCCTCGACATGGGTGACCTCCTCACCCTGATCGAGCAGGCGGAGAAGACGTTCAGCCAGGAAGAAGCCGAGGCCATGGCCTCCAAGCTGGCGTCCAAGAAGGGCCAGGACTTCACCCTGGACGACTTCCTGGCCCAGATGGAGCAGGTCAGGAAGATGGGGTCGATCTCCAAACTCCTCGGCATGCTGCCCGGCATGGGCCAGATCAAGGACCAGATCAACAACCTCGACGAGCGCGATGTGGACCGGACGGCGGCCATCATCAAGTCGATGACCCCGGCCGAGCGCCACGAGCCGACGATCATCAACGGCTCGCGCCGCGCCCGTATCGCCAAGGGCTCCGGTGTCGACGTCAGCGCGGTCAAGGGCCTGGTCGAGCGGTTCTTCGAGGCCCGCAAGATGATGTCCCGCATGGCCCAGGGCGGCGGCATGCCGGGGATGCCCGGGATGCCCGGCATGGGTGGCGGCCCCGGCCGGTCGAAGAAGCAGCCCAAGCAGGCCAAGGGCAAGCAGCGTTCCGGCAACCCGATGAAGCGCAGGCAGCAGGAGCAGGAGGAGGCCGCCCGCAAGGCCGCGGGTGCCCAGGGAGCCCCGGGCGGCGCCTTCGGCCTGCCGGGCCAGCAGGCCCCCCAGGACTTCGAACTGCCGGACGAGTTCAAGAAGTTCATGGGCTGACAGTCGTTACGTCGTGCAGGGCGCCCCTCGCGGTGGGGGCGCCCTCGCGCGTTCCCGGGACAGGACCGGTTCTCAGGCGGATCTCACGCCGTCAGCTCTCACGCCGTCAGCGCGATGAGGTACCGGAAGACGTTCGGCATCCAGATCGTTCCGTCCCGCCGCTGGTGGGGATGCAGCGCCTCCGCCAGCTCCTTGTCCACCTGCTCCTGGCCGGTCGCCGTGATCGCCGCGTCGAACAGCCCCGTCGACAGCAGCCCTCGTACCGCGCTGCGCAGATTCGCGTACCCGAACGGGCATGCCACCCGCCCCGAGCCGTCCGGGCGCAGGCCGGCCCGCTGGGCGACCTCCTCCAGGTCGTCGCGGCGCGAGGGGCGCCAACTGCCCGCGACGCGCAGCGGGTCGGCGAGCCGGGCCGCGACCCGCAGTACGGCCGACGTGGCGCAGCGCTCCGGTGGACCCCAGCCCACCAGTACCACCGGCGCCCCTCGCCCGACCGACGGCACGGCCGCCGCGAGGGTCTCGCCGAGTCCCTCGGAGTCGCCCGCCAGACAGCCGATCGGCTCGAACGCGGTCACCAGGGTGTAGGGAGGCGAGTCCGCCTCCTCAGGGAGGCCCGGCACGAGCCGGATGTCGCCCCGCGCGCGCGTGAGCGCCGGTTCGGGCAGTAAACGCTGCCGCGCGAGGCTCAGCCGCTGCGGCGACGATGTCTCGACACCGGTGACCGCGGCGCCTCTCGACGCCGCCATCAACAGGGCCAGGCCCGAGCCGCAGCCGAGGCCGAGCATCCGGGTGCCGCTGCCCACTTCCAGCCGTTCGTAGACGCTCTCGTAGAGCGGTACGAACATGCGCTCCTGGATCTCCGACCAGTCACGCGCGCGTGTGCACAGGTCCACGCGGGTCGCCCGACCCGTGTGAGGCAGGTGCTGCCGCACGAGCGTAGGTGTCATCGAAAGCGCCCCAATCCGCCGAGAGTTGCCGCTGTTTCCGATGTGGTGGTGGCCCCCGTGCAGTGCGCTGTCGCACTTCCCCCGTATGCCAGGTAACTCCGCCCTCGACCCGCCGTCCAGGGGTTGTCGGACCGAGGTTGTGTGCTCGGTGTGCTCACGAAAAGAATTCACATGCCGGCAACGTGGGCCCGTAGCATCGCGCCATGGCAAAGGCACCCGTACTCACGCCGCAGGCAATTGACTTCCCTCGCTGGTACCAGGATCTGGTCGCCAAAGCGGAGCTGGCCGACAACGGTCCGGTGCGGGGCACCATGGTCATCCGACCGTACGGGTACGGACTGTGGGAGCGGATGCAGGCCGAGATGGACGCGCGGATCAAGGAGACGGGCGCGCAGAACGCCTACTTCCCCCTGCTGATCCCGCAGTCGTACTTCGCCAGGGAAGCGGAGCACGTCGAGGGCTTCGCGCCGGAGCTGGCCGTGGTCACGCACGGAGGCGGCAAGGAACTCGAAGAGCCCGCCATGGTCCGCCCCACCTCCGAGATGATCATCAACGACTACTTCTCGAAATGGGTGCAGAGCTACCGCGACCTGCCCCTGTTGATCAACCAGTGGGCGAACGTGGTGCGTTGGGAGCTGCGTCCCCGGCTCTTCCTCCGTACGTCGGAGTTCCTGTGGCAGGAGGGGCACACCGCGCACGCCACCCACGACGACGCCCGTGACTTCGCCGCGCACATCCACCGCAACGTCTACGAGGACTTCATGGTGAACGTCCTGGCGATGGACACCGTTCCCGGCCGCAAGACGGTCAAGGAGCGCTTCGCGGGCGCCATCAACACCCTCACGCTCGAAGGCATGATGGGCGACGGCAAGGCCCTCCAGATGGCCACCAGCCACGAGCTGGGCCAGAACTTCGCGAAGGCGTTCAACACTAGCTACCTGTCGAAGGAAGGCAGGCAGGAGCTCGTCTGGCAGACGTCCTGGGGCTCGACGACCCGCATGATCGGCGCCCTGGTGATGGCCCACGGTGACGACAACGGCCTGCGGGTCCCCCCGCGCCTCGCGGCGATCCAGGCCGTGGTCCTCGCGATCAAGGGCGACGAAGTGGTTCTGGCCAAGGTCCGCGAGATCGGCGACCGGTTGAAGGCGGCGGGTGTACGCGTACACGTGGACGACCGCACGGACGTGCCCTTCGGCCGCCGCGCCGTCGACTGGGAGCTCAAGGGCGTGCCCGTACGTGTCGAGGTCGGCCCCCGTGACCTGGAGAACGGCACGGTGATGCTCGCCCGCCGCATCCCTGGCGGCAAGGAACCGGTGGCCCTCGACGAGCTCGTACGGCTGCTGCCCACCGTCCTCGAAGAGGACCAGGCGCTGCTGCTGGCCCAGTCGCGCGAGCGGCGGGAGTCCCGTACCTCGGACGTGTCGACGTTCGAGGAGGCCGTCGAGGCGGCGACCGGCGGCGGCTGGGCGCGCATCCTGTGGGCGGTGCTCGGCGAGAGAGGCGAGGCCGCGCTCGGCGAGCACGGGGTGACCGTACGGTGTCTGGTCGCCGCGGACGGGTCGGTACCCGACGCCGATGACGCACCCGGTAACGTCGCCATCGTCGCCCGCGCCTACTGAGGCAGGGACGAGAGCGACCGAAACGCCCCTTGCGCAACGGCCGACCACAGGTACCCCGGCGTGCGGACGATGTCTACGCGCCGGGTCGTACGTGGGGCTACGCACCGGCTTGGTATGAGCTGTGAGGCTTCTCCGCAGATCAGCGCACCCGCCCTCGTCAGGACGCATCAGTGGCAACTGACGGGTACGTGCAAATTATTTGGGATGGCCCGGAATCGGAACACAGCGGCACTCAGGCTCGTTGTCATTACGTGAGCACGACACAGACACCACCTGTTCTCGCCGCAGAGCTGGCACAGGCGTGGGCCGACATTCAGCGGTACCACCCCGAGCTGCCCGATCTTGCCGCGCCCGAGTCCCTGATCGGAGAGTCGTCGTCCGCCTGCGGACACGCGCTCTCCTTCGAGCGACTGCTGCATGAGGCAGTCCATGGCATCGCCGCCGCCCGTGGAGTCCGCGACACCTCCCGGGCCGGCCGATACCACAACCGCAGATTCCTCGCGATCGCCGAGGAGCTGGGCCTGGACCACCCGGAGGAACCGCATCCCAGCAGCGGTTTCTCGCTGGTCACGCTCAACCCCGAGGCCAAGCGCCGCTACCGGCCCACCATGGAGCGGCTGCAGCGCGCCCTGAAGGCGCACACGGTCGCGACCACCTCCGACACGACCCGCACCTTCCGGGGTCCGGCCGCCCGCCACGGTTCCTCCGGGGGAGGGGTGCGCGTGAAGGCCGTCTGTGACTGCGGTCGCAACGTGCGCGTCGTCCCGTCGGTGCTGGCGCAGGCTCCGATCGTGTGCGGGGGCTGCGGCAAGCCGTTCCGCATCCCCGAGATCGTGGGCGCGGGCGCAGCCTGAGGGACCGTTCCGTCGCGTGATGGAGCCCGGCATCTCGTGGGTGCCGGATGAACACGTGGGGGAGTGCGCAGGCCGCGTGCACAAGCGCCTGTATGGGCACCCGGAGCACCGGGTGCCCATACAGGCCTGGCGATGCGGTGCCCGGGGTCGGCGCGGCCCGCCGGGTGTGGCAGAATGGCCAGCTGTACTCGACAGCCGCACAGGAACCCTCTCGCCTCCGGCTGACGCGTCCATCGGGCACTCGGGTACCGCAACCCCACGCGGCAATCTCGCCGTGCCCAACCACGTCCAATTCAGGAGAACCCACTCCCGTGGCAGTCAAGATCAAGCTGAAGCGTCTGGGCAAGATCCGTTCGCCTCACTACCGCATCGTCGTCGCCGACTCCCGTACCCGCCGTGACGGCCGGGCCATCGAGGAGATCGGCCTGTACCACCCGGTGCAGAACCCCTCGCGCATCGAGGTCGACACCGAGCGTGCGCAGTACTGGCTGGGTGTCGGCGCGCAGCCGACCGAGCCGGTTCTCGCCATCCTCAAGCTGACCGGCGACTGGCAGAAGTTCAAGGGCCTGCCGGCCCCGGCTCCGCTGCTCGTGGCCGCCCCGAAGCCCTCGCGTCCGCTGTTCGAGGCGCTGGGCGGCGACAACGAGGGCAAGGGTGAGGCCATCACCCAGAAGAAGAAGGCCGAGAAGAAGGACGAGGCTGCGGCCGACTCCTCTGCGGCTGCGCCGACCGAGGCCTGAGCATGCTCGAGGAGGCTCTCGAGCACCTCGTGAAGGGCATCGTCGACAACCCCGACGAAGTGCAGGTCGCCTCGCGTGATCTGCGCCGCGGGCGCGTTCTGGAGGTCAGGGTTCACCCCGACGACCTCGGAAAGGTGATCGGCCGCAACGGCCGCACCGCACGCGCCCTGCGCACCGTCGTGGGTGCCATCGGCGGACGCGGTGTCCGTGTCGACCTCGTCGACGTGGACCAGGTTCGCTGATCACCATGCAGCACCGGCTCGGGCCGGGGAGGGCCACTTGGGCCGTCCCCGGCCCGAAGTCGTCTACGCGGCAATGCCGTAGGCACACGACAGGAGATTCCAGAAAGTGCAGCTCGTAGTCGCGCGCGTGGGCCGCGCCCACGGCATCAAGGGCGAGGTCACCGTCGAGGTACGTACCGACGAGCCGGAGCTCAGGCTCCCGCCCGGCGCCGTCCTGGCCACCGACCCGGCCTCGGCGGGCCCGCTGACCATCGAGACCGGCCGCGTCCACAGCGGCCGGCTCCTGCTGCGCTTCGAGGGCGTACACGACCGCACCGGCGCCGAGGCCCTGCGCAACATCCTCTTGATCGCCGACGTCGACCCCGAGGAAATGCCCGAGGGTGAGGACGAGTACTACGACCACCAGCTGATGGACCTGGACGTCGTCCTGGCCGACGGCACCGAAGTCGGGCGCATCACCGAGATCTCGCACCTGCCCTCCCAGGACCTGTTCGTCGTGGAACGCCCCGACGGCAGCGAGGTGTACATCCCGTTCGTCGAGGAGATCGTGGTGGAGATCGACCTGGAGAACCAGCGCGCGGTCATCGACCCGCCGCCGGGTCTGATCGACGACCGGGCGGAGATCGCGTCCGCCCGGGACGACGAGGACTCCGCGGGGGCCGACGCCTGATGCGTCTCGACGTCGTCACGATCTTCCCGGAATACCTCGAACCCCTGAACGTCTCGCTCGTCGGCAAGGCACGCGCGCGTGGACAGCTGAATGTGCACGTGCATGATCTTCGGGACTGGACGTACGACCGCCACAACAAGGTCGACGACACCCCCTACGGCGGCGGCCCGGGAATGGTCATGAAGACCGACCCCTGGGGCGACGCCCTCGACGAGGTGCTGGCCGACGGCTACGAGACCGGCTCCCGGGCGCCCGCGCTGGTCGTGCCCACCCCCAGCGGCCGTCCCTTCACCCAGGCGCTCGCCGTCGAACTGTCCGAGCGGCCGTGGCTGGTCTTCTCTCCCGCCCGCTACGAGGGCATCGACAGCCGCGTCATCGACGAGTACGCGACCCGGATGCCCGTGTACGAGGTGTCCATCGGCGACTACGTGCTCGCCGGCGGTGAGGCGGCCGTCCTGGTGATCACGGAGGCCGTCGCGCGACTGCTGCCCGGAGTCCTCGGCAACGCCGAGTCGCACCAGGACGACTCCTTCGCGCCCGGTGCCATGGCCAACCTCCTGGAGGGGCCCGTCTACACCAAGCCGCCCCAGTGGCGCGGCCGGGAGATCCCGGACGTGCTGGTCAGCGGCCACCACGGAAAGATCGCGCGGTGGCGCCGCGACGAGGCACTGCGGCGTACGGCGGCCAACCGGCCCGACCTGATCGAGCGGTGCGAGGCGTCGGCCTTCGACAAGAAGGACCGCGAGATGCTCTCCATCATGGGGTGGGCCCCCTCCGCCGACGGCCGATTTTGGCGCAGGCCGGAGGGCGTGGAAGAATAGGTCGCTGTTGTGCGTCGTCCGGCGTGCGCCCCTGCCACGGGGGGACACGACGCCCGCCCCGGCACGGACAGCATTCCTCCGTAAATCAAGCTCCCGTTGATGACCTGTGGCATCAACGAAGAAAGCAGACGAAATGTCTCACCTGCTCGACACCGTCGACTCCGCGTCGCTGCGCACCGACATCCCGGCCTTCCGCCCGGGTGACACCGTCAACGTCCACGTCCGCGTCATCGAGGGCAACCGCTCCCGTGTGCAGCAGTTCAAGGGCGTAGTCATCCGCCGCCAGGGCGCCGGTGTCCGCGAGACCTTCACGGTCCGCAAGGTCTCGTTCTCCGTCGGCGTCGAGCGCACCTTCCCGGTGCACACCCCGATCGTCGAGAAGATCGAGCTGGTCACGCGTGGTGACGTGCGTCGCGCGAAGCTGTACTACCTCCGTGAGCTGCGCGGCAAGGCTGCGAAGATCAAGGAGAAGCGCGACAACTGAGCTGTCGGCGAGCCCGATATAAAGAGGGCTCACATCGGGGCCGGATAACATCCTGCCCCGATGAACACCGAAGCACAGCAGACGGAGCGCGACCGCTCCTCCCGCCCCGCTCGATCCGAGAAGATTTCGGACACCGAGGGGCCGGAGGACCGGTCGCGTTTTGCGTTGGTGTCCCGGGCGGCGGAGTGGCTCCCGGGTGGACGGATCACCCTGACCCTGCTGGTCTGCCTGCTTTTTCTGCTCCTCTTCAGCAGGTTCGTCATCCAGCCGTTCGAAATTCCCAGCCGCTCGATGGAGAGCGGATTGAGGATCGGGGACCGCGTTCTCGTAAATAAGTTCGCGTACCGTTTCGGTGCCGAGCCGCAGCGCGGTGACGTCGTCGTGTTCGACGGAACCGGCTACTTCGGGCACGCCGACTACATCAAGCGCGTTGTGGGTGTGGGGAGAGACCACGTGGTCTGCTGCGACAAGGAGGGGAGAATCGAGGTGAACGGCCGGTCGGTCGACGAGTCGACGTTCCTTTACCCCGGTGACAGCCCGTCCACGGTGTCCTTCGACGTCGTGGTGCCCGAGGGTGGCCTCTTCGTCATGGGGGACCACCGCAGCGACTCGAGGGACTCCCGGGACCACCTGGGTTCGCCGGGCGGTGGGATGGTCCCCGTCGGGAGGGTGATCGGCCGGGCCGACTGGATCGCCTGGCCCCGCGAGCACTGGACCCGCCTGAACCGGCCCGGGGCGTACGCGCGCGTGCCCGCCCCGGCGGCGACCGCGCCCGGCAAGTCGGACGGTGTCCATGGGTAACCGCGGGAAACCGCGCGGTGCGCCCAGCACCGTCGCCGACCAGCTGCTGCCCACCGGCTCCCGCCGGGCGTCCGGCGCCGCCGCGAGGCCGGGCCGGGCCGATCGGCGCAAACTCCAGCGCAAGGTCAAGGCGCGCAGACGGCGCTCGGCCGTCAAGGAGATACCCCTCCTGGTGGGCGTCGCCGTCCTCATCGCCCTGGTCCTGAAGACGTTCCTCGTACAGGCGTTCGTGATCCCCTCAGGCTCGATGGAGAACACGATCCAGATCGGTGACCGCGTTCTCGTGGACAAGTTCACCCCCTGGTTCGGCTCCAGGCCCCAGCGCGGTGACGTGGTCGTCTTCAAGGACCCCGGCGGCTGGCTCGACGACGAGCCGACCACCGCGAAGGGCGAGGACCCCATCGTCGTCAAGCAGGTCAAGCAGGGCCTCACCTTCATCGGTCTGCTGCCCTCGGACGACGAGAAGGACCTCATCAAACGTGTCGTCGCCGTCGGCGGCGACACCGTCAAGTGCTGCGACTCCCAGGGCCGCGTGACGGTCAACGGCATGCCGCTCGAGGAGACGACCTACATCCATCCCGGCAACAAGCCGTCGTCGTTCACCTTCGAGGTGAAGGTCCCCGAGGGGCGCCTGTTCGTCATGGGCGACCACCGGGCCAACTCCGCCGACTCCCGCTACCACCGCACCGAGGCGTACAGCGGCACCGTGGCCGAGAGCTCCGTCGTGGGCCGGGCCATGGTCATCGCCTGGCCGTTCGGCCACTGGACCCGTCTGGAGGAGCCGAACACGTTCTCCGCGGTGCCGGGTGGGTCGGCCTCCGCCCTCGGCTCGTCGCATAGGGTGGCTTCCGCGGATCGGTATGGATCGATCCCGCTCCCGACCCCTGCGGAACTCCCGCTCGTTATGGGAGTGGTGGGCCTGCGTCGCTTCCGGCGTGGGCTGTGGTTCGGAGTGAGGAGTGGATGTGGGGGATTTGGCGGTCGGCGCACGGTCCGGACAGGACGGTCCCGAGGAACAGCGCCCCGCGGAGCCGGGTTCACCGCCCGCAGAGGACGCCGTCCCCGCCGAGAGTGACCCCGGGGCCCCAGGGCTCTCGGGGAGCGGCTCAGGGGACTCCGGGGACGACACGGCGCAGGACCTTGACGAGCCCGGCCACAAGCCCAGGAAGCAGCGCTCCTTCTGGAAGGAGTTGCCGCTGCTCATCGGCATCGCGCTGGTGCTCGCGCTGCTGATCAAGACCTTCCTGGTCCAGGCGTTCTCCATCCCCTCCGACTCCATGCAGCACACGCTGGAGCAGGGCGACCGGGTCCTGGTCGACAAGCTGACACCATGGTTCGGCTCCGAGCCCGAGCGCGGTGAGGTCGTCGTCTTCCACGACCCCGCCGACTGGCTGGCCGGCGAGCCGACCGTCGAACCGAACCCCGTGCAGCGGGTCCTCGGCTGGATCGGCCTGATGCCGTCCGCCAACGAGAAGGACCTCATCAAGCGGGTCATCGGCGTCGGCGGCGACACCGTCGAGTGCAAGGGCACGGGCCCGCTGAAGGTCAACGGCCAGCCGCTCAACGACGCGTCGTTCGTCTACGCGGGAAACACCCCGTGCAGCGTCGACGACCAGGGTGGCCAGTTCAAGGTGACGGTACCCAAGGGCAAAATCTGGGTCATGGGTGACCACCGCCAGAACTCCCTGGACTCCCGGTACCACCAGGAGGACAAGAACCAGGGCTTCGTCCCCGTCGGCAACGTCGTCGGCCGCGCCATCGTGGTCGCCTGGCCGCCCACCCGTTGGAACACGCTGCCGATTCCCGACACCTTCGACCAGAACCTGAGCGCCGCCGCACCGGGCGTGCTGGGCCTCGCGGGCGCCGTCCCGCTGGTCCTGTGGCGCAGGCGCCGGGCGACCGGTCGTACGACCGCTCCCGCTACCGCCGGAAACTCCGGTGTTCCCGGGTCCGGTACCGCCGGGTAGGGTGCCGTCCCAGGCCGCGATCTGGGAGACCACTGGGATGAGCAGTACGACGACGACACGTACGGACGAGGGCCGCGGACGGCTCGGCAGCAAGCTGTCGGGACTGGCCGTGGCCCTCGGCTGTGTGCTCTTCCTCGGCGGCTTCGTCTGGGGCGCGATCCTCTACCAGCCGTACACCGTGCCGACGGACTCCATGTCGCCGACCATCGTGGCCGGCGACCGGGTGCTGGCCCAGCGGATCGACGGCGCCGACATCAAGCGCGGTGACGTCGTGGTCTTCAGGCAGGAGAGCTGGGGCGACATGCCCCTGGTCAAGCGGGTCGTGGCCGTGGGTGGGGACACGGTCTCCTGCTGCACGGACGGCAAGCTGGTCGTCAACGGCAAGCAGATCCAGGAGCTCTACCTGCGCAAGGGCCAGTCGGCCGAGCTGACCCCCATCCCGTCGGTCACGGTCCCCGAGGGGCGTCTGTTCCTGCTCGGCGACGAGCGCACCGGATCCCTGGACTCCACGGCCCACCTCACGGAGGCCTTCAACGGCACGGTGCCGCGCAGCGGAGTGGCCGCACGGGTCGATGCCGTGGTGTGGCCCATGGACGGCATGCTGGCCCGCCCCACGGGCTTCGAGCCCCTGGGTGCCCTGTCGACGCCGGGGCCGTTGCGGCTGCTCACCGTCGCGATCATCGCGGGCGGGGTACTCGTCCTGGGCGGTGGCGCCTACGGGCCGATCGCCAACCGGGCGGCGAAGCGGCGCGTCCGCGCGGTGGCGGAGCCGGTCGGTGCCCGCTGAGCCGGTGGGCGGCGCGGACGACTCGTACACCGGCGGAACACGCAAGGTGTCCCGAGTGGTGCTCCTCGATCCCCAGGACCGGATTCTGCTGCTGCACGGGCACGAGCCGGACGATCCGGCGGTCGCCTGGTGGTTCACTCCCGGTGGCGGCCTGGAGGGCGACGAGACCCGCGAGGAGGCCGCGCTGCGGGAACTCGCGGAGGAGACCGGCATCACCGAGGTCGAACTCGGTCCGTTGCTGTGGCGGCGCAGCTGCTCCTTCCCCTTCGCGGGGCGCCGCTGGGACCAGGACGAGTGGTACTACCTGGCCCGTACGGACCGGACGGAAACCCGGGCCACGGGCCAGACCGAGCTGGAACGGCGCAGTGTCGCCGGAGCGCGTTGGTGGACGTGCCAGGAACTGACCCGGGCACATGAGACGGTGTATCCGACCAGACTCGCCGAGCTCCTGCGCAAGGTGCTCGACGAAGGCCCCCCGCCCATGCCCGAGGTCCTCGACACGGAAATCGTCTAGAGGATCGCGGTACTGGCGCACAATGGGGGGACGCACGGCTGAAGGGGAACATGCCATGAGCGCCGAGGACCTCGAGAAGTACGAGACCGAGATGGAGCTGAAGCTCTACCGGGAGTACCGCGATGTCGTCGGTCTGTTCAAATATGTGATCGAGACCGAACGGCGCTTCTACCTCACCAATGACTACGAGATGCAGGTGCACTCGGTCCAGGGTGAGGTTTTCTTCGAGGTGTCCATGGCGGACGCCTGGGTGTGGGACATGTACCGGCCTGCCCGGTTCGTGAAACAGGTACGGGTGCTCACGTTCAAGGACGTGAACATCGAGGAGCTGAACAAGAGCGATCTGGAGCTCCCGGGCGGCTGACCGTCACTCGTGCGGGTGGCGGAGTTATCCACAATGCCGAGGTTGTCCACCAAGATCCAATAGCTCGCTGAACTGTCCGCATTGTTGGCGCCGGAGGTGGTGCCGACATGAACACACGCCATGCACAAGGCCGCGGACAAAGCCCGGCGCGAGGCAACGCGCAGCGCGGCGCGCTGGGCAGGTACGGCGAGGAACTGGCCGCGCGACGGCTGACCGAGGCCGGAATGACGGTCCTGGACCGCAACTGGCGCGCCGGCCGGACCGGCGAGATCGACATCGTGGCCCGGGACGGCGACGCGCTCGTCGTCTGCGAGGTCAAGACGCGCAGGGCGGCCGGACCCGCCGGAGTCTTCCAGCACCCGATGGCGGCCGTCACGCCGGCCAAGGCCGAGCGGCTGCGGGGTCTCGCCGAACGCTGGGTCCAGGAACACGGGGGAGCGCCACCCGGCGGCGTCCGCATCGACCTGGTCGGCGTTCTGCTGCCCGAGCGCGGCGCACCCGTGGTGGAACACGCGCGGGGGGTGGCGTGATGGGATTCGCCCGTACGTGTTCGGTGGCGCTGGTGGGCGTCGAGGGTGTGGTCGTCGAGGTCCAGGCGGATCTCGAACCCGGCGTCGCCGCGTTCACCCTGGTGGGACTGCCCGACAAGAGCCTGACCGAGAGCAAGGACAGGGTTCGGGCCGCGGTCGTCAACTCGGGAGCCGCCTGGCCGCAGAAGAAGCTCACGGTGGGGCTCAGTCCGGCGTCCGTGCCCAAGAGCGGCAGCGGGTTCGACCTCGCCATTGCCGCAGCGGTTCTCGGGGCGGCCGAGCGGATCGATCCCCGGGTCCTCGCCGACATCGTGATGATCGGCGAACTGGGCCTCGACGGCCGGGTGCGGCCCGTCCGGGGCATCCTGCCGGCGGTGCTGGCGGCGGCCGACTCGGGATACGAACAGGTGGTCGTACCGGAGTGCGCCGCCGCCGAGGCCGCGCTGGTCCCCGGGGTGTCGGTGCTCGGCGTGCGCAGCCTGCGGCAGCTGATCGCCGTTCTCACCGACGAGCCCGTACCGGAGGAGGAACCGGACGACCACGGCCGCCCCGACCCGCTCATGGCGGGCCTGCGGATGCCGGGCACCGGGGCGGCCACGGGCATGCACAGCATGGGCGCCGGCCAGTACGACAACGGCCACGACCTCGCCGATGTCGTGGGCCAGCACTCGGCGCGCACGGCGATGGAGGTGGCCGCGGCCGGCGGCCACCACGTCTTCCTGGAAGGCCCACCGGGAGCCGGCAAGACGATGCTCGCCGAGCGGCTGCCCGCCGTCCTGCCCCGGCTCACCCGGCAGGAGTCGCTGGAGGTCACCGCCGTCCACTCGGTCGCGGGCCTGCTGCCACCGGGCAAACCCCTGATCGACACGGCGCCCTACTGCGCCCCGCACCACTCGGCCACCATGCAGGCACTCGTCGGCGGCGGACAGGGTATGGCGCGGCCCGGAGCCGTCTCGCTGGCTCACCGCGGAATTCTTTTTCTGGACGAGACCCCGGAGTTCGGGAGTCAGGCGCTGGACGCCCTGCGTCAGCCCCTGGAGGCCGGGCATGTGGTGATCGCGCGGAGCGCCGGGGTGGTGCGGTTCCCGGCCAGGTTCCTGATGGTCCTCGCGGCCAACCCGTGCCCGTGCGGCCGTTTCTCCCAGCGGGACACCCTCTGTGAGTGCCCGCCCTCCGTGATCCGGCGCTACCAGTCCCGGCTCTCCGGGCCCCTGCTCGACCGGGTCGACCTGCGGGTCGAGGTGGACCGGGTCACGCGATCCCAGCTCGTCGAGCGCGGGGCGCGGGGCGAGTCCACGGCGACGGTCGCCGAGCGGGTGCGCGCGGCCCGGGAGCGGGCGTCGGCGCGGCTCGTGGGGACCCCGTGGCGGACCAACAGCGAGGTGCCGGGACGCGAGCTGCGCAGCCGCTGGCACGCCCTACCCGGCGCCATGGAGGAGGCCGAGCGGAATCTGGAACGGGGAGTGCTCACCGCGCGCGGGATCGACCGTGTCCTGCGGGTCGCCTGGACCGTCGCCGACCTCGTCGGCCATGACCGGCCCGACGCGATGGACGTCGCCCTGGCGCTGCAGCTGCGTACGGGAGTGCCTCGTGGGGTGCCGATGGCGATCGGGGCGATGACATGACGCGGGGCGCGGCCGGGGATGCGACCGGCGGAGCGGGGCCGAGTGGTGAGCAGGGCGGCCGACCGGCTGCCGAGGGGCTCGCCCGGGTCCTCCTCACCCGGGTCGTCGAGCCGGGTGACGAGGTTGCCGGGAGGTGGCTCAGGGAGCGCGGGGCCGTGGAGGTGGCACGGCGGCTCAGGGACGGCGGGCCCATGCTGACCGGAGTCACGGCGAACAGATGGTCGGGGCTGTGCGCGCGGGCCGCTCAGGCCGAGCCCGAGCGGGATCTCGCCGTCGCACGGGCGGCGGGGGTGCGGTTCGTGTGGCCCGGCGAGCCGGAGTGGCCGGCCCAGCTCGACGACCTCGGCGACGCGCGACCCACGGGACTGTGGGTGCGCGGGCTGCCCAGCCTGCGGATGTGGGCGCTGCGCTCCGTCGCCGTGGTGGGGGCTCGGGCGTGCACCGAGTACGGCGCCCACATGGCGGCCACGCTCGCCGCCGGGCTCGCGGAGCGTGGATGGGTGGTGGTGTCGGGCGGCGCCTACGGGGTCGACGGGGCCGCCCACCGGGGTGCGCTCGGTGCGGGCGGGGCCACCGTCGCCGTACTCGCCTGCGGGGTCGACCGGCCCTACCCGCGCGGGCACACCCAGTTGATCACCAGAATCGCCGAACAAGGCCTGGTGGTGGGTGAGTTGCCGCCCGGCGATCATCCGACACAGAGCCGGTTCGTGCTGCGCAACCGGGTGATCGCGGCTCTCACCAGGGGAACCGTGGTCGTCGAGGCCGCCTACCGCAGCGGCTCGCTCGTCACGGCGCGGGCGGCGCAGCGGCTGGGGAGGTTCACGATGGGGGTGCCGGGGCCCGCCACCAGCGGGCTCTCAGCGGGTGTGCACGAACTCCTGCGTGGCGAGGCGATGCTGGTCACCGACGCCGCGGAAGTCGCCGAACTGGTCGGGGACATGGGCGAGCTGGCGCCGGACCGGCGAGGGCCGGTGCTGCCGCGTGACCTGCTGGAACCGGAGGCAAGACGTGTCCTGGCGGTGCTGCCCGCCGCTGCGACGGCGACGGTGGACGACATCGCGCTGAGCGCGTCGACGACGAAGGACGACGCGGTCGCCAGACTGTACGAGCTCCGATCACTTGGTTACGTCGAACGACACGACGACGGCTGGAAGTTGACACGCCAGGCGATGATCTCCGTCCGGCCCGGCGCGGGCGCGTGCTGACCGAGCGTGTTCGGCCGTCCGGGGGATGCCCGAAGCCCTTGGGAATTCCCGCAGTTGACCCGCTCCGATGGTCACACAGGGCAACGGGTCAAGCCCTGGAGGGCGTCCAGCGGAACGTATCTGCGTACGCCCCACCCCCTCGACCTCGCACACTGCGACACCTCAGTCACGCTACGCTCACGTGGATTCCGGTGCAGACCGGCAGTCGGAGAGGCAATTCGACCAGACGGGTAATTCGACATCAGACCGCAACAGACCGACGGCCCACCCGGGCACCCATCCAGGCACCACCGGTTCACGGCAGAACGGCACAAGGCGACGTATGCCCCAGCACACCTCCGGGTCCGACAGGGCGGCGGCCCCACCCGCGGCCCGCGACGGCGGTAACGTGCGCCCGCCCGCTCCCTCGACGCTCGACGAGCTGTGGCGTTCGTACAAGACGACGGGCGACGAGCGGCTGCGGGAGCAGTTGATCCTGCACTACTCGCCGCTCGTGAAGTACGTCGCCGGGCGGGTGAGCGTCGGGCTGCCGCCCAACGTCGAGCAGGCGGACTTCGTCTCCTCCGGGGTGTTCGGACTGATCGACGCGATCGAGAAGTTCGACATCGGGCGGGAGATCAAGTTCGAGACGTACGCGATCACGCGCATCCGGGGCGCCATGATCGACGAACTGCGGGCGCTGGACTGGATTCCGCGGTCGGTGCGACAGAAGGCGCGGAACGTGGAGCGGGCGTACGCGACGCTGGAGGCGCGCCTGCGGCGGACGCCGTCGGAGGGCGAGGTGGCCGCCGAGATGGGCATCGCGGTCGACGAACTCCACGCGGTGTTCAGCCAGTTGTCGCTGGCCAACGTGGTGGCGCTGGAGGAACTGCTGCATGCCGGGGGCGAGGGCGGGGACCGGCTGAGCCTCATGGACACGCTGGAGGACACCGCCGCCGACAACCCGGTCGAGGTGGCCGAGGGCCGGGAGCTGCGGCGGTTCCTCGCGCGGGCGATCAACACGCTGCCCGACCGGGAGAAGACCGTGGTGACGCTGTACTACTACGAGGGACTCACCCTCGCGGAGATCGGCAACGTGCTGGGCGTGACCGAGAGCAGGGTCAGCCAGATCCACACCAAGTCGGTCCTGCAACTGCGCGCGAAGCTGGCGAGCTTCGGTCGCTGACCTGACCTGACCGTGCCAGGTGCCTCGGGTGACCGGAGCATCTCCCCTGCGGGGCGGTGCGTCCGTACAGTGGTTGACGTGCCAAGGATTCGAGCGGCCTCCGTGGCCGAGCACCGGTCGATGCAGCGAGCCGCCCTGCTGGACGCGGCGAGGTCCCTGTTGTCCGAGGGCGGGACGGAGGCGCTGACCTTCCCGGCCCTGGCCGAGCGGACCGGGCTCGCGCGGTCGTCCGTCTACGAGTACTTCCGGTCGCGGGCGTCCGTCGTCGAGGAACTGTGCGCGGTCGACTTCCCGGTCTGGGCGGCCGAGGTCGAGGCGGCGATGGCCGCGGCCGAAGGGCCCGAGAGCAAGGTCGAGGCCTATGTCCGCCGGCAGCTCGCCCTGGTGGGTGACCGCCGGCACCGGGCCGTGGTCGCGATCTCGGCGAGCGAGCTGGACGCCGGGGCCCGGGAGCGGATCCGGGCTGCACACGGGGCGCTCGTCGCGATGGTGGTCGAAGCGCTGCGGGACATCGGGCATGAGCAGCCCCGGATGGCCGCGATGCTGCTGCAGGGGATCGTGGACGCGGCAGTGCGGCGGATCGAGTTCGGGATGACGGAAGATCCCGAGGCGATCACCGACGCGGCTGTGGCGATGGCGTTGCGGGGCGTGCGGGGCTGAACCGGCTCCGCGGGTCGGTGCAGGTCGGTTCGGGCCGGGTGGCTCGGCCGGGCCGCGTACGGCTACGGCTTGGCGGGCAGCGGTACCCCCAGTACCGGCAGGAGGCGGGAGGGGCCCCTGTGCAGCAGCCACGGGGGTAGCAGGGTCAGCGGGTCCAGATACTGGTCGCCTCTCAGCAGGCCCCAGTGCACGCAGGTCGTCGCGCAGTGGCCGCTGTCGACCTCCACCGTGCCCACCACCTCGCCCGCCGTCACCTCCGCGCCCTGCTCCACCGCGGCCGTCACCGGTTCGTACGTCGTGCGCAGGGGTGGGGCGCCCGTGCCCGACAGCTGCACCGAGACGACTCCCCGCCCCGCCACCCGGCCCGCGAAGTGCACCCGGCCTGCGGCCACCGCGCGAACCGGGGCGCCGGGGGCTGCCGCCAGGTCCACGCCCCGGTGACCCCTGGCGTAGGGCGACGGGGGAGGCTCCCAGGCTCGTAGGACCAGGGGTCGGATGCCCACCGGCCAGGCGCGGGCGATCGATGGTGCCGGAGCGGCGTCCGCAGTGGGGGGTTCCGTCAGCGGGGTCGCCCCGGCCCCACGCGCTGTCGATGCTGTCAGTGTCAGTGTCAGTGTCAGGGCCAGAGCCAGGGCCGGCAGCATTCCAAAGCCCTGACGTCCTCCTCGACCTCGACGCGTTCCTCGTTTCGCTCGCATGGGCGGAGCATCGCGCGATTCAGGAGGGTATGGGCTGGCCTGTGGAGTACTGACCGGTTGTGGATATCGGCGTCACCCGAGGCCTCGCGGTTCCCGTACACTTCCATTGGCGATCCGGGTGACCGGGTCGACTTCGCACGCCCCGACACCAGGCCCCTTACAGGGTCTGTGTCAGCGCCCCTCGGTCCCTCGTGGCAAGGCGCAAATCGGGCGTCAGGCGCGGGTGCCGACCGGTACCCGCGGCACAACCGAGAAACACAAGGAGAACGGCCATGGCCGTCGTCACGATGCGGGAGCTGCTGGAAAGCGGCGTCCACTTCGGTCACCAGACCCGTCGTTGGAACCCGAAGATGAAGCGCTTCATCTTCACGGAGCGCAACGGCATCTACATCATCGACCTGCTCCAGTCGCTGTCGTACATCGACCGCGCCTACGAGTTCGTCAAGGAGACCGTCGCCCACGGCGGCACGGTCATGTTCGTCGGCACGAAGAAGCAGGCGCAGGAGGCGATCGCCGAGCAGGCGACCCGCGTCGGCATGCCCTACGTGAACCAGCGCTGGCTGGGCGGCATGCTCACCAACTTCTCGACCGTCTACAAGCGTCTGCAGCGCCTCAAGGAGCTCGAGCAGATCGACTTCGAGGACGTCGCCGCGTCGGGTCTCACCAAGAAGGAGCTTCTCGTGCTCTCGCGCGAGAAGGCCAAGCTGGAGAAGACCCTCGGTGGTATCCGCGAGATGTCCAAGGTGCCCAGCGCCGTCTGGATCGTGGACACCAAGAAGGAGCACATCGCGGTCGGTGAGGCCCGGAAGCTCAACATCCCGGTCGTCGCGATCCTCGACACCAACTGCGACCCCGACGAGGTCGACTACAAGATCCCGGGCAACGACGACGCGATCCGCTCCGTCACCCTGCTCACCCGCGTGATCGCCGACGCTGTCGCCGAGGGCCTCATGTCCCGCTCCGGCGTCAACACCGGTGACAAGGGCGAGAAGGCCGTCGCCGAGCCCCTCGCCGAGTGGGAGCGCGACCTCCTCGAAGGCGAGAAGAAGGCCGACGACGCCGAGGCGCCCGCTGCCGAGGCCGCTGCTGCCGAGGCTCCGGCTGAGGCCGCTGCCGAGGTCGAGGTCACCGCTGAGGCCCCCGTCGAGGCGCCCGCTGCCGAGGCCGAGGCTGAGGCTCCGGCCGAGGCTGCCGAGCAGGCCTGACCCTCACCCCTTCGGGTTGTTGAGCGGCGGGGGCACCTCCATCGGGCCCCCGCCGCTCGATCCGCAGATCTTTCAGACTTCGAGAGAGACTCCGAGAATCATGGCGAACTACACCGCCGCTGACGTCAAGAAGCTCCGTGAGCTCACCGGCGCCGGCATGATGGACTGCAAGAAGGCGCTCGACGAGGCCGAGGGCGAGGTCGACAAGGCTGTCGAGGCCCTGCGTATCAAGGGCCAGAAGGGCGTCGCCAAGCGCGAGGGCCGTTCCGCCGAGAACGGCGCGGTCGTCTCGATCATCGCCGACGACAACACCTCCGGTGTCCTCGTCGAGCTGAAGTGCGAGACGGACTTCGTCGCCAAGAGCGCGAAGTTCCTGGTCGTCGCCAACGCACTCGTCGAGCACGTCGCCAAGAGCGCCCCGGCCGACCTGGAGGCGCTGCTCGCCTCCGAGATCGAGGCCGGCAAGACGGTTCAGGCGTACGTCGACGAGGCCAACGCCAACCTGGGCGAGAAGATCGTCCTGGACCGCTTCGCGCTGTTCGCGGACGGTTACGTGTCGGCGTACATGCACCGCACGATGCCCGACCTGCCCCCGCAGATCGGTGTCCTCGTCGAGCTGGACAAGCCCAACGCCGAGGTCGCCAAGGGCATCGCCCAGCACATCGCCGCCTTCGCGCCGAAGTACCTCTCCAAGGAGGACGTGCCGGCCGAGGTCGTCGAGACCGAGCGCCGCGTCGCCGAGGAGACCACCCGCGCCGAGGGCAAGCCCGAGGCCGCCCTGCCGAAGATCGTCGAGGGTCGCCTCAACGGCTTCTTCAAGGACGCCACGCTGCTCGGCCAGCCGTACGCGCTGGACAACAAGAAGTCCGTCCAGAAGGTCCTGGACGAGGCCGGTGTCACCCTGAAGCGCTTCACGCGCATCAAGGTCGGCATCTGAGTCCGTACCGCGATCGACGCGCGGCCCGCGTAGGCATACCTATAGGGTCGATGACAGTCGCGCGCGTACGCCGTCATGCACGCGCGCGTGGCGGACGACAGCAGATCTGACGAGGAGGCCATTGCCGAGCATGGGATGCGACGACACCCCACCGGCAATGGCCTCCTTCGTATGTGTGACACGTGAAGAGGCGAGATCTCGATGACCACCAAGGCCCAGAAGAGCGACGACGGCAAAGTGCGTGGACGGTTCATGCTGAAGTTGTCCGGAGAGGCCTTCTCCGGTGGCGGGGGCCTGGGCGTCGACCCCGACGTGGTGCACAAGATCGCCCGCGAGATCGCGGCCGTCGTGCGCGACGGCTCCCAGATCGCCGTCGTCATCGGCGGCGGCAACTTCTTTCGCGGTGCGGAACTCCAGCAGCGCGGCATGGACCGGGCGCGCTCGGACTACATGGGCATGCTCGGCACCGTCATGAACTGCCTCGCTCTCCAGGACTTCCTGGAGAAGGAGGGCATCGACAGCCGGGTCCAGACCGCCATCACCATGGGCCAGGTCGCCGAGCCGTACATTCCGCTGCGCGCCGTACGACACCTGGAGAAGGGCCGTGTGGTCATCTTCGGTGCCGGTATGGGCATGCCGTACTTCTCCACCGACACGACCGCCGCACAGCGAGCCCTGGAGATCGACGCCGAGGCTCTGCTGATGGGCAAGAACGGCGTGGACGGGGTCTACGACTCCGACCCGAAGGCCAACCCCGCAGCCGTCAAGTTCGACTCGCTCGGCTACGGCGAGGTCATCACCCGGGACCTCAAGGTCGCCGACATGACCGCGATCACGCTGTGCCGTGACAACAAGCTCCCGATCCTGGTCTTCGAGCTTCTGGCCGAGGGCAATATCGCCCGGGCCGTCAAGGGTGAGAAGATCGGCACACTCGTCGGTGAACAGGGCAGCCGGGACTGACCGGGTATCAGCCCTGCCCGGGGACGGACCCTGAGCGGGGGATGGACAATGTCCTGCCGGTCGGGAACCGTGCAGGAAGAAGACGCGACGCAGCCGGCCGCCGACCTGACCGAGACCAGCAGCCGGGCCTACTCAAGACACGCAGGAGCAAGTGGTGATCGAAGAGACCCTCCTCGAGGCCGAGGAGAAGATGGAGAAGGCCGTCGTGGTCGCCAAGGAGGACTTCGCCGCGATCCGCACCGGCCGTGCGCACCCGGCGATGTTCAACAAGATCGTGGCCGACTACTACGGCGCGTTGACGCCGATCAACCAGCTGGCCTCTTTCTCCGTGCCCGAACCGCGGATGGCCGTGGTGACCCCGTTCGACAAGACCGCGATGCGCAACATCGAACAGGCGATCCGGGACTCCGACCTCGGCGTCAACCCGAGCAACGACGGAAACATCATCCGCGTGGTGTTCCCCGAGCTCACCCAGGAGCGCCGCAAGGACTACATCAAGGTGGCCCGGACCAAGGCCGAGGACTCCAAGATCTCGATCCGGTCCATCCGCCGCAAGGCCAAGGACACCATCGACAAGTTCGTCAAGGACGGCGAGGTCGGCGAGGACGAGGGCCGTCGCGCGGAGAAGGAGCTCGACGACACCACCGCGAAGTACGTCGCGCAGGTGGACGAGCTTCTCAAGCACAAGGAAGCGGAGCTTCTCGAAGTCTGATGAACGACTCTTCCTGGGGGGCGCCGCCCCACGCCGGGTACTGGGGGCCGTCCGACGGAGGGCCTGTCCAGGGGTCTGCCCCGGCGGGTCCCGCGTACGATGCGCAGCCCGCGCAGCAGACTCGCCCCATGCCCATCGTGCCCGACGTACCCGCACATGGCGGAGACCAGGATGACGACCGGGGGGCCGCTCGGCCGGGCGGCCCCTTGTTCCGCGACGAGATGCCGCAGGCACAGCCCTACGGGGCGGTGCCGCAGAAGCCGGATTCCATGCCCACGCCCGACGACGCCCAGCAGCCCGCCCCCGCCCCGCAGAAGAAGAGCGCGGGCCGGGACCTCGGTGCGGCCATAGGTGTCGGCGTCGGGCTCGGTGCGGTGATCATCGCGTCGCTGTTCGTCGTCAAGGCCGCCTTCGTCGGCGTGATCGCGGTCGCCGTCGTGGTCGGCCTGTGGGAACTGACGTCCCGGCTCCAGGAGCGCAAGGGCATCAAGGCACCCCTGGTGCCGCTCGCGCTCGGCGGGGCCGCGATGGTCGTCGCCGGCTATGTCCGGGGTCCCGAGGGCGCGTGGGTCGCGATGGCGCTCACCGCGCTCGCGGTCCTGGTCTGGCGTATGACGGAACCTCCCGAGGGCTACCTCAAGGACGTCACGGCGGGCGTCTTCGCGGCTTTCTACGTCCCGTTCCTGGCGACGTTCGTCGCGATGATGCTCACCGCCGACGACGGTGCGCAGCGCGTCATGACGTTCCTGCTGCTCACGGTCGTCAGCGACACCGGTGCGTACGCGATCGGCTGGCGCTTCGGCAAGCACAAGCTCGCTCCGCGCATCAGCCCCGGCAAGACCCGCGAGGGCCTGTTCGGCGCTGTGACGTTCGCGATGGTGGCGGGCGCGCTGCTGATGGAGTACGCCATCGACGACGGCACCTGGTGGCAGGGGCTGCTGCTGGGCCTCGCGGTCGCGGTGAGCGCCACGCTCGGCGACCTCGGCGAGTCCATGATCAAGCGGGACCTGGGCATCAAGGACATGGGCACGCTGTTGCCCGGGCACGGCGGCATCATGGACCGGCTGGACTCGCTGCTTCCCACGGCTCCTGTGGTGTGGTTGCTGTTCGTCGCCTTCGTGGGCTGAGGGCGGGCCGGAATGTTCCAGTACGGTCCGGATTTCCTGTGAAGCACACACGTCAGCCCGAAACCACCCCTTTCGAACCTAAGATCGACTTCAGTGCGGTCGATCCGTCCGGAAGGGGTGGCGTGCATGTGGGGGCGTAGTCGGGCCAGACGCCAGCGGCAGGCCGAGGGGCTGGCCGCTGTCGCCGGCCCCGTCGAGGCGGCCGACGCGGCTCACCAGGCTCTGCTGGAGCTGCGGAGAGCTGTTCGGGGTGAGCTGGCGCGGATCGAGGCGCTGCTCGATCAGGGCGACGGGCTGCCCTCGGACACCATCCGTGAGCAGACGACCGGGGCGGTGAGTGTCTTCGCCGATCTGGACGGTGTTTCCCGGTACTACGACGAGATCCGTACCGGGGCGGTCGCGGCGGCGGAGGACGGTGTCGAAGCGGCCGTGCCCTGGCTGGGCGCGCTCGGGGTGCACACCAGATCGATGACCGAGCTGGGCGAGACGTGCGCCGGGGTCGGCGAGTCCCTCGTCTATCTCCGTGAGCGCACCGAACGACTGCGCGCCGACCTCCTCCCGCTGCGTCAGGCGGCCCACGAGGCCCTGCGGGCCGCCCAGGACGAGCTGGCTGTCGCCCAGGGCGCCGACGGCTGGCACAGCTGGCAGACGGACCTCGCCGCCCTGGGACACCGGCTGACCGAACTGGACGGGGGCCGCGTCACCCCGACGGCCCGGCGCAAGGTCAGCGACCACTACCGCGAGCTGGAGCGGGAGGTGACGCGGCTTCGGGGGGTGATGGCTGCGGCGCCTCGGTGAGAACGTAGCGGGCGAGAGCGTGGAGAGGGTCGCTGACCTGGGCTTCTGTGCTTGTACGTGAGGTTGTCCACAGGGCGGCGAGGGGGTGTCCGGATGTCTGCGACACTGGTATGGCCATGCCTAAGCCCGGAGAACTCACATTCATCGCCCCGCGCGGAGCTCAGAAGCCGCCGCGGCATCTTGCCGATCTCACGCCCCTCGAGCGTAAAGAGGCCGTTGCCGCGATCGGTGAGAAGCCGTTTCGTGCCAAGCAGCTCTCGCAGCACTACTTCGCGCGGTTCGCGCACGACCCGGACGAGTGGACGGACATTCCGGCCGCCTCGCGCGGCAAGCTCCAGGAGGCGTTGCTTCCGGAGCTGATGACGGTCGTCCGTCATCTGTCGACCGACCAGGACACCACCCGCAAGACGCTGTGGCGGATGTTCGACGGGACGCTCGTCGAGTCGGTGCTGATGCGGTACCCGGACCGGGTGACCATGTGCATCAGCTCGCAGGCCGGGTGCGGGATGAACTGCCCGTTCTGCGCGACCGGGCAGGCCGGGCTGGACCGGAACCTGTCCACCGCCGAGATCGTGCACCAGATCGTGGACGGGATGCGTGCGCTTCGGGACGGGGAGATCCCCGGTGGCCCCGCGCGGCTCTCCAACATCGTCTTCATGGGCATGGGCGAGCCCCTCGCCAACTACAAGCGCGTCGTCGGCGCCATCCGCGCGCTGACCGACCCCGCGCCGGACGGCATGGGGCTGTCGCAGCGTGGGATCACCGTCTCGACCGTCGGACTGGTACCGGCCATCAACCGGTTCTCCGACGAGGGCTTCAAGTGCCGGCTCGCCATCTCCCTGCACGCGCCCGACGACGAGCTGCGCGACACCCTCGTGCCCGTCAACACGCGGTGGAAGGTGCGGGAGGTCCTCGACGCCGGGTGGGAGTACGCGGCGAAGTCGGGGCGTCGGCTGTCCATCGAGTACGCGATGATCCGGGACATCAACGACCAGGCCTGGCGTGGTGACCGGCTCGGGCGGCTGCTCAGGGGCAAGCCCGTGCACGTCAACCTGATTCCGCTGAACCCGACTCCGGGGTCCAAGTGGACCGCCTCGCGGCCCGAGGACGAGAAGGCGTTCGTCGAGGCGATCGCCGCTCACGGCGTGCCCGTCACCGTTCGGGACACGCGGGGGCAGGAGATCGACGGGGCGTGCGGTCAGCTGGCGGCCACCGAGCGGTAGTCTTACGCCGTACCTACATATCTTCATATTCCGACAGGGGAGCGCCACAGCGCTGAGAGTGCGGGACAGACCGCAGACCCTCTGAACCTCGCCCAGGTCATTCTGGGTAGGAAGTTCGGTCATCACTCAAGCTGTTGCGCCCTGCCCGGAACCCGTCATGGGGTCCGGGCAGGGCCGCGTCTCTTCCTGGTCATCCCAGGAGGAAAAATCCGGTGAGCATCACCAAGCAGGTCACGGCCCTTGCCGTCGGGCTCGGGCTCGTCACGCTGTCCGCGTGCGGGTCCGGGGACGGCGGCAGCGGTTCGGCGGCGGACTCCAAGACCGTCACCCTCGTCAGCCATGACTCGTGGGCCGTCTCGAAGGGTGTCCTCGCCGCCTTCGAGAAGCAGTCCGGGTACACCGTCAAGGTCCTCAAGGACGGCGATGCCGGCCAGGCCGTCAACAAGGCGATCCTGACCAAGGACAACCCGCAGGGCGACGTCTTCTTCGGCGTCGACAACACCCTGCTCTCCCGCGCGCTCGACAACGGGCTGTTCCAGTCGTACGAGGTGAAGGACGCCGACGCGATCCTGCCCGCGTACCGGACCGACGCGGACAAGCACCGGGTCACGCCGATCGACACCGGCGACATCTGCGTCAACTACGACAAGGCCTGGTTCAGCGAGCACAAGCTGACGCCGCCCGAGTCCTTCGACGATCTGGTCAAGCCCGCCTACAAGGATCTCCTCGTCACGGAGAACGCCTCCACCTCCTCGCCCGGACTCGGCTTTCTGCTCGGCAGCGCCGCGAGGTACGGCGACGACGGCTGGGCCGGCTACTGGACGAAGCTCAAGGCCAACGGCGTGAAGGTCGTCGACGGCTGGGAGCAGGCCTACAACGAGGAGTTCTCCGGGTCGGCCGGCGGCAAGAAGGCCAAGGCGGACCGGCCGCTCGTCGTCTCGTACGCCTCCTCGCCGCCCGCCGAGGTGATCTTTGCCGACCCGAAGCCGACCACCGCGCCGACCGGCGTCGCGACCGGCACCTGCTTCCGGCAGATCGAGTACGCAGGACTGCTCAGCAACGCCGGGAACAGCAAGGGCGGCAAGGCGCTGCTCGACTTCCTGGTGGGCAAGGCCTTCCAGGAGGACATGCCGCTCAACATGTTCGTGTACCCGGTGCGTGGGGGCGCCAAGGTGCCTGCCGAGTTCACCGAGTTCGGGCCGCAGGCCAAGGACCCCGAGACGATGGACCCCGCGAAGATCGCCGAACACCGTGACCAGTGGGTCAAGTCGTGGACATCGCTCGTACTGAAGTAGCGGCAGCGGTCCCGGCGGCTGTGCGCCGGCAGGGCGCCGCTCTGCGCGGTGCCCTGCTGGTGGTGCCCGTCGTCTTCTTCGCGCTCTTCTTCGCCTATCCCGTCGCCGCGATCGTCGCGCGGGGCCTGCACGTCGACGGGGTCTGGCGGCTGGGGCAGGTGGGGGACGTGCTGGGGGACCCCGGGATCCGGCATGTCCTGTGGTTCACCGTCTGGCAGGCGTTCGCGTCCACCGCGCTCACGCTGCTGGTCGCGCTCCCCGGCGCGTACGTCTTCGCGCGCTTCGATTTCAGGGGCAAGCAGATTCTGCGGGCCGTGGTGACCGTGCCGTTCGTGCTGCCGACCGTCGTCGTCGGTACTGCCTTCCTGGCGCTGGTCGGGCGCGCCGGACTGCTCGACCAGCTGTGGGGCGTACGGCTGGACACGACCGTGTGGGCGATCCTGCTCGCGCATGTCTTCTTCAACTACGCCGTCGTCGTACGGACGGTCGGCGGGCTCTGGGCGCAGCTCGACCCGCGCCAGGAGGAGGCCGCGCGGGTTCTCGGCGCCTCGCGGTTCGCCGCCTGGCGGCAGGTCACCCTGCCCGCCCTCGCGCCCGCCGTCGCCGCCGCCGGGCTCATGGTCTTCCTCTTCACCTTCACCTCCTTCGGAGTGGTGCAGATCCTCGGCGGACCGACCTTCGCCACCCTCGAAGTGGAGATCTACCGCCAGACCTCGGAGATCTTCGACCTCGCCACGGCCGCCGTGCTGACCATCGTCCAGTTCGTCGCGGTGGGCGCGGTTCTCGCCGTGCACGCCCGGACGGTACGGCGACGGGAGAGCGCGCTGCGGCTCGTGGCACCGGAGACGACAGCACGCCGGCCGCGCGGCCGGGGCCAGTGGGCCCTGCTCGGCGGAGTGCTCGTGAGCATCGCCGTCCTGCTGGTGCTGCCGCTCGCCGTACTCGTCCAGCGGTCGTTCGCCATGCCCGGCGGCTCGGGCCTCGGCTACTACCGGGCGCTCACCCGCGACGACTCCGGCATCTTCCTGGTGGCGCCGATCGCCGCCATCGGGAACTCGCTCCAGTACGCCCTCGCCGCCACCGGTATCGCCGTCGTCGTCGGGTCGCTGGCCGCCGTGGCGCTCACCCGGCGCGATGCCGGGCGGCTCGTACGAGGGTTCGACGCGCTGTTGATGCTGCCGCTCGGGGTGTCGGCGGTGACCGTCGGGTTCGGGTTCCTCATCGCGCTCGACGAGCCGCCGCTCGATCTGCGGAGCAGCTGGATCCTCGTACCGCTCGCGCAGGCGCTGGTCGGGGTGCCGTTCGTCGTGCGGACCATGCTGCCGGTGCTGCGTGCCGTGGACGGGCGGCTCAGGGAGGCGGCGGCCGTGCTCGGGGCCTCTCCCTGGCGGGTCTGGCGCGAGGTTGATCTGCCCATCGTGCGGCGGGCGTTGCTGGTCGCGGCCGGGTTCGCGTTCGCCGTGTCGCTGGGCGAGTTCGGGGCGACCGTGTTCATCGCCCGGCCCGACAACCCGACCCTGCCGGTCGCCGTGGCCCGTCTGCTGGGCCGGCCCGGGGACCTCAACTACGGCCAGGCGATGGCCCTTTCGACGATCTTGATGGTGGTGTGCGCGGTGGCTCTGCTCGTGCTGGAGCGGCTGCGGACCGACCGGACCGGGGAGTTCTGACCATGCTCAGTCTCGAAGGAGCGACCGTACGGTTCGGGGCGCGGGCGGTGCTCGACGGTGTCGGCCTCGATGTCGTCGAGCACGAGATCGTGTGCGTGCTGGGCCCCAGCGGCAGCGGGAAGTCGACGCTGCTGCGGGCGGTCGCCGGACTCCAACCCCTCGATGGGGGACGGGTGTTGCTCGACGGTCAGGACCTCGCCGGGGTGCCCGCGCACAAGCGCGAGGTGGGCCTGATGTTCCAGGACCACCAGCTGTTCCCGCAGCGGGACGTCGGCGCCAACGTCGCCTTCGGGCTGCGCATGCACCGCGTATCCAAGGATCAACAGGACGTACGGGTACGGGAGTTGCTGGACCTGGTCGGGCTGCCGGGGGCTGCCGGACGGGCCGTCGCCGCGCTCTCCGGTGGGGAACAGCAGCGCGTCGCCCTAGCCCGGGCTCTCGCGCCGCGCCCCCGTCTGCTGATGCTCGACGAACCGTTCGGCCAGCTGGACCGCTCGCTGCGCGAGCGTCTCGTCGTCGAACTGAGGGAGATGTTCGGCCGGTTGGGCACCACCGTGCTCGCCGTCACCCACGACCAGGGCGAGGCCTTCGCCCTCGCCGACCGGGTGATCGTGATGCGTGACGGGCTGATCGCCCAGTCCGGCACGCCACTTGAGGTCTGGCAGCGGCCCGACGACGAGTTCGTGGCACGCTTCCTCGGCTTCGACAACATCGTCCCGGCCACGGTGAGCGGGCAGGTCGCCGACACCCCCTGGGGCAAGATGCCGGTCCCCGAGGGCGCTGCTCAGGGGCCGCGCACCCTGCTCGTACGGCCCGCCGGTGTGCGCCTGGTGCCTGCCGCCGAGGGCCTGCGCTGCGCCGTGACCTCGCGCACCTTCCGGGGTACGCATGTCGCCGTACAGCTGCGGCCCGAGAACGCGCCCCGCCTGGAGGCCGCGTGCGCGCTGCGCGAGGCACCGGAGCCGGGCGCCGAGGTCGGCGTGGTCTTCGACGCGTCCGAGATCGTCGTACTCGGCTAGCCGGGCCCCACCCGTGGGGTCAGGTGCCCGCGGTATCCGTCCTCATGCGAAGGCCGCCCCGCGCGGCCCGCGCACCCGGCACCTTCGACGACAGCGAAGTGGCCCGCCCCCTGACACACGGGACGGGCCACAACGTACAGCCGGGTACTGCGGATACGGCGAGCGGAACGTCAGTTGCTGGACGTCCCACGACGGCGCAGGCCGAAGAAGACGGCGCCGCCGCCGACGACGACCAGGGCCGCCGCGATACCGGCGATCACACCGGTGTTCGAGCTGGCGCCGGTCTCGGCGAGGTTGGAGCTACCGCCCGCAGGCGTCGGAACGCTGTCCGCGGGGGCGGCCGGAGTGCTCTCGTCGGCCGACGGGGTCGGGGTGGCCGACTCCTCGGGCTCCGAGGCCGACGGGGTCGGGGTGGCCGACTCCTCCGGCTGCGAAGCCGACGGGGTGGGGGTCGGAGTCGGGGTCGGCTCCGTCTTGCAGGCGTCGCCCGGGGTAGTCACGCCCCCCTTGATGTCCTGGTCGAGGCGAGCGCGCTCGGCCTGGACGCGAACGCGGTACGTCGTGTTCGGCGCCCAGTCCTCCGAGAAGTCGACGGTGACGCCTTCGCGGCTGCCCACGACGTCCTGGGTGCCGATGACCTTCTCACCCAGGTACACGGTGACTGTGGCGGGGGTGCCCGACGCGTCCTTGTCGGTGACGCTGATGACGCCCTTTTCGCCGTCGCACTTGGCGACGGCGGAGAACTCAGTGATGTTGCAGGCGAACGCGTTGCCTGCGACGCCCAGCGCGAGCGCGGCCGAGGCGGAGGCAACACCGAGGATGCGCACGGTACGCGCGGTACGGAAAGTTATGGACACGGTTGCCCTTCACGGGATGCACAACTGAGGGGGGTGGAGGGAGTGAAGAGACCTCATCACCTCGTCACCCCCACGAGTCTCACAGGTTTATAAGCGCAGCATAAGGGCTGTCAATCTGTATGCAGGCTCCAAGCATTGGTCTTTGCCTACCCGTTAACCGCCGAGGCGTTTCAAAGCCTCCGGAGCGTCCTCAATCCGGTCGACCAGGGCGATTCGGTCCTCCATCGCCCGCTCCCGCGCCAGTGATTGGAGCAGTGGCCAGGCGGGCAGCCGCTCGGTCCAGTGGACGCGGTCCACCAGGACCATGGGCGTGGGCTCGCCGCGCGACTGGTAGTAGTTCGGGGTCGCGTTGTCGAAGATCTCCTGTACGGTCCCGGCGGCGCCCGGCAGGAAGACTATCCCGGCGTTCGAGCGGGCCAACAGCCCGTCCTCGCGGGTGGCGTTGGCGAAGTACTTGGCGATGTGCGAGGCGAAGGCGTTCGGCGGTTCGTGCCCGTAGAACCAGGTCGGGATGCCCACCGAGCCGGCCCCTTCGGGCCAGCGCGCGCGGACCTCGAAGGCCGCCCGCGCCCAGTCGGTGATCGAGGGCGTGAACGACGGTGCCCCGGCGAGGAGTTGGCACGCGTCGTCCAGCATGGCGTCCTCGAACGGGGCCGCGTACGCGCCGAGGTTCGCCGCCTCCATCGCGCCCGGGCCGCCGCCGGTGGCCACGGTGAACCCGGTGCGCGTCAGCTCGCGCCCCAGGCGCGCGGCACCGGCGTACTCCCGCGTGCCGCGTGCCATCGCGTGACCCCCCATCACCCCCACCACCCGTGCCTGGCGCAGGAGTTCGTCGAGGGCGTCGGAGACGGCGTCGTCGTGGACGGAGCGCAGCATCGAGGCGAAGATGTCGCCGTCGGCCTTGGTGCGCTGGAACCAGGCGTACCCGAGGGCGTCGGGGGTCCGCTCGTAGCCGTCGTCGAGCCCGGCGAACAGCTCGTCCGGCGAGTAGAGATGGCCGCGGTACGGGTCGAAGGGCAGGTCCGGGACCGGCGGGAAGACCAGGGCACCGTCCGTGCGGATCTTCGCCGCCGCGTCCGGACGCATCGGGCAGCCGAGAAAGACGGCGCCGGCGGCGCTGCTGGTCAGCAGTTCCTTCGTACGGTCCGTCAGATCGACGGACTGGACACGGAATCCGGCGAGGGTGCCGCGGGCCGAGACGACCGCGTCGAACTCCTGGAGCGTCTCGATCTCACGGTCGTCGTGGTGGGCCGCATGGGCGGGGCTCGTCTGCACCCGCCCATGTAAGCACGGCACTTGTCAGCTCTGGACGGCCGCCGGGTCCATCCACATGACCTCCCAGGTGTGGCCGTCGACGTCGTCGAACGCGCGACCGTACATCTGGCCGTAGTCCTGCGCCTCGCGCGGCTCGGTGCCGCCCGCCGCGAGCGCTCCGTCGACCAGCTCGTCGACCTTGGCGCGGCTCTCGGCGCTCAGACAGATGAGGACCTCGCTGGTCTTCGTCGAGTCCGCGATCTCCTTCTTCGTGAAGTCGGCGTAGCGCGGCTTGCTCAGCAGCATCGCGATGATGGTGTCGCTGATCACGACACAGGCGCAGTCGTCCGTCGTGAACTGCGGGTTGATCGTGTACCCGAGCTCGGTGAAGAACTTCTTCGAGGCGTCGACGTCGCTGACGGCCAGGTTCACGAAGATCATCTGCTGGTACTCGCTCATGAGGGTCTCTCCCGTCGGTGTGGTGCTGTTCGGTGGGGTAGACCCGCGGACTGTGCGGAACTCATCGGTGCGTACGGATTTTCTTCGTACGGGTTTTCGTGCGGGCTATCGGGCTATCGGGCGGTCAGCGGCAGCGCCGCCAGCTCCGCGATCAGGAAGGTCAGCGGGGCGAACAGGGCGAGGAGGGCGGCGGCGCGCAGGCCTGCGGCGGTACGCAGGGTGGTGGCCGGTGCGCCCAGCCGGAGCAGGGCGGCGGTGGTGTCCGCGCGGGCGCGTCTGGCCTCGGCGGCGGCCGTGAGGAGCGTGGCGACGGCGCAGCCCGCCACGACCAGGGCGCCCAGGGCGGTGAGGGGGCCGAGGGACGGGTCGTCGGCGGCGTGGTCGTACAGCACGATCATGGCGTACGCGCCCGAAGCCACGGCGCAGACGACGCCCAGGGGGCGGCCGATGCGGGTCGCCTCCTCCATGAGGACGCGGCCGGCCAGCAGCCGGAGGGCGCCCGGGCGGACGGCCTGGAGGAGGCGGCCGCAGAAATGGGTGAGGCAGGGTCCGGCCAGGGCGAGGCCCAGGGCGGTGAGGACCCAGCCGACGAGGACGGCGGCGGGGCTGCCGGTGACTCCGCCGGGCATGGCGAGGCGGGTGTGGGGGGCGCGGGCGGCGTACGCCTCGACGGCGAGGCCGGCCGCGAGCACGGCGATGCCCCAGGGGAGGCCCCGGGGAGTGGGGCGCGGGGCGGGGAGGGCGTGCGGGTCGATCGGGGTGAGGTCTGCGGGGTCGGGGGCGGGGCCGGTGACCTGGTCCGGGGTTTCGGCGGCGCTCGGGGCCGGCTCTGCAGGGCCGGGCGCGCTGTCCGGCGCCTGACGGGGTGTGAGGCGCAGCTGGGCGCCGAACCGGCCGTACGCGCCGAACGTCTCCCGGGGGCTCTGGGCGCCCTCCGCTCCGAACCGGCCGTACCTCCGCAGGCGGGTGCCCTTGCCCGGCGCCGGGTGTGTCTCCGTCGGCCGCAGGGTCAGGGCGACCGAGACGGACGCCGCCACCGGTACCAGCGTCAGCAACGTCAGGGCGGCCGGGAGGGGGAGGGGGCGGTCGGCGGCCAGGAAGTCGGCCGCGTCGCCGTCGAACGGCATGCCCGTCAGGTCGCCCCGCAGATGGAGGAAGAAGAGCAGGGCCAGCATCGAACCCAGGGTGCAGGACAGGACCGTCGTCGTGGCCGCGACGGCCATCAGCCGGGCCGGGCCCAGGCCGATCGCCGACAGACCGGGGCGCGGTCTGGTCCCGGGGTCCGTGCGGGCCACCGTCACCGCGAAATAGACCGTGGCCGCCAGGGGGGCCACGCACCAGGCCAGGCGCAGGGCCGAGCCGCCGGGGGTGCTCTGGTGGGCGAGGGCGTGGCCCAGGGTACCCAGGAGCAGGAAACCCGTGGCAGCCGACGCCGTCGCGACCAGGAGACGCCGGAACTGGACGCCCGGGTGGGCGCCGAGGGCTAGACGGAGAGCGAGCACGCGGCCCGGCCTTCCGCGTCGGTCCCGGTTCCTGTCCCGGTTCCTGTCCCGGTTCCGGTTTTGGTTCCGGCCCCGGTCTCCGTGTCGTTCGCGTTGACCGGCGGCAGGTGGAGGGTGTTCACGCGCCGCCCGTCGAGCAGCGAGACCGTGCGGTCCGCGAGCGCAGCCGTGTCCGCGTCGTGCGTCGCAAGGACCACCGTGATGCCGTGCGAGCGGGCCGCTGTCGTCAGCGTCCGCAGGACGTGCGCCCGGTCCGCCTGGTAGAGGGGCGCCGTGGGCTCGTCGGCGAAGAGGACCGTGGGGCCCGGGGCGAGCGCGCGGGCGATCGAGACGCGCTGGCGTTCGGACTGGCGCAGTTCACAGGGCCGTTTGCGGGCCCGGTCGCCGATGTCCAGGCGCTCCAGCCACTCCAGGGCCGCCGTCTTGGCACGCCGGCGGCTGGTGCCGCGCAGCATGAGCGGCAGGGCCGCGTTCTCCCAGACGTTCAGTTCCGGTACGAGGACCGGGGCCGGGTCGATCCAGCCGAACCGGTCGCGGCGCAGCCGTTCACGGGTGAGCGGCCCCATCTTGTGCACGGGCACGCTGTTGAACCAGACCTCGCCCCGCAGCGGTCGTACCAGGCCCGAGAGGCAGCGCAGCAGGGTCGTCTTGCCGCTGCCGCGCGGGCCGCTGACGGCGAGGATCTCGCCCTCCCGGACACCGAGCGAGATGCCGCTCAGCGCCGGCGAGCCGTCGTTGTGCTGGTAGTGCAGGGCGCGTGCCCAGAGCACGTCGTTGTCCGGCGGGGCCACCATGGGCGTACACCTCGTTCAGATCCGTAATTCCCTGAGTCCATCCCCCGTGCGGGGGAACGAAGACAGGGCCGATCGGTTACAGGCACGCTAGGTTTCGGGCGGCGCGAGGCCGGACAGCACACGGCCCGGGTACGCCCGTTCTCACTCGCACGGGTGTACCCGGGCTGTACAGGCAGGTTCAGCCGCGCCCCAAAGGGGCGCGGGGAACTGCGCGACCAGCCACGACGGACCCGCGGATGACACTCCGGGCCGCCGACGGAGCGCTACAGCTTGGTCCATGCCTCCGTCAGTGTCGCGCGCAGGATCTGTTCGATCTCGTCGAACGTCTCCTGGTTCGCGATCAGCGGCGGGGCGAGCTGGACGACCGGGTCGCCGCGGTCGTCGGCACGGCAGTACAGGCCGTTCTCGAAGAGGGCCTTGGAGAGGAAGCCGTAGAGGATACGTTCCGTCTCCTCCGCGTCGAAGGACTCCTTGGTCGCCTTGTCCTTGACCAGTTCGATGCCGTAGAAGAAGCCGTTGCCCCGGACGTCACCGACGATGGGCAGGTCGTGCAGCTTCTCCAGGGTCGAGCGGAACGCGCCCTCGTTGTCCAGCACATGCTGGTTGAGGTTCTCGCGCTCGAACAGGTCGAGGTTGGCCAGGCCCACGGCCGCCGACACCGGGTGGCCGCCGAAGGTGTAGCCGTGCAGGAACATATTGTCGCCCTGGTAGAACGGCTCGGCGAGCCGGTCCGAGATGATGCACGCGCCGATCGGGGAGTAGCCCGAGGTCATGCCCTTGGCGCAGGTGATCATGTCCGGTACGTAGTCGAACTTGTCGCACGCGAACATCGTGCCGAGGCGGCCGAAGGCGCAGATGACCTCGTCCGAGACGAGCAGGACGTCGTGGCGGTCGCAGATCTCGCGGACCCGCTGGAAGTAGCCGGGCGGGGGCGGGAAGCAGCCGCCCGCGTTCTGCACCGGCTCCAGGAACACGGCGGCCACGGTGTCCGCGCCCTCGAAGAGGATCTCCTGTTCGATCTGGTCGGCGGCCCAGCGGCCGTACGCCTCCGGGTCGTCGCCGTGGATCGGGGCGCGGTAGATGTTGGTGTTCGGGACCTTGTGGGCGCCGGGGACGAGCGGCTCGAAGGGCGCCTTCAGGCCTGGCAAGCCGGTGATGGACAGGGCTCCCTGCGGGGTGCCGTGGTAGGCGACGGCACGTGAGATGACCTTGTACTTGGTGGGTTTGCCGACCAGCTTGAAGTACTGCTTGGCCAGCTTCCAGGCGGTCTCGACGGCCTCGCCGCCACCGGTGGTGAAGAAGACCTTGTTGAGGTCGCCCGGTGCGTAGTTGGCCAAACGTTCCGCCAGCTCCACCGCCTTCGGGTGCGCGTACGACCACACGGGGAAGAAGGCCAGCTCCTGCGCCTGCTTGAACGCGGTCTCGGCCAGTTCGGTACGGCCGTGACCGGCCTGGACCACGAACAGCCCCGCCAGACCGTCGAGGTAGCGCCGGCCCTTGTCGTCGAAGATGTACGTGCCCTCGCCCCGGACGATCGTCGGGACGGGGGCGTTCTCGTACGACGACATGCGGGTGAAGTGCATCCACAGGTGGTCGTACGCGGTGCGGCTGAGGTCCTTGGAGCTGTGGCTGTCGGTGGTCGTCACGGTTATCGGGTTCCCCACATGTAGGTCTGCTTCTTGAGCTTGAGGTAGACGAAGCTTTCGGTGGAGCGCACGCCGGGCAGAGCCCGTATGCGTTTGTTGATGACGTCCAGCAGGTGGTCGTCGTCCTCGCAGACGATCTCGGCGAGGATGTCGAAGGAGCCCGCGGTCATCACCACGTACTCGACTTCCGACATGGCGCTCAGGGCGTCGGCCACGGGGTCCAGGTCGCCGTCGACGTTGACGCCGACCATGGCCTGCCTGCGGAAACCCACGGTGAGCGGGTCCGTGACGGCGACGATCTGCATCACGCCCTGGTCGAGCAGCTTCTGGACGCGCTGGCGCACGGCCGCCTCCGAGAGGCCCACCGCCTTGCCGATCGCCGCGTACGGTCTGCGGCCGTCCTCCTGGAGCTGCTCGATGATGCCGAGGGAGACGGCGTCCAGCTGGGGGGTGCCGTTCCTGGACTCGCGGGAGTCCCTGTGCTCTGCGCTTCGACTGGCCACGCGCTCACTGTGCACGAGGAGTCGACGGTTTCGCAAGGCTCGATCGATGAAATTCGTTGTTCATGGACGCTTGTCTTGCGGATTTCGCAGCTTGCGAGGCGCCGGGGGTGTTGAAAACGTCGGACTGCGGAATAGGGTGGGTGTCTCAGTCAATGGACACCGAGCCGGTCGACCCCCGAGTCGATCGACATCCGAACCTGGAGGGCCGGCAGTGAGCACCGAGCTGCGTCGTCTGCGCAACTACATCGATGGTGAGTTCCGGGACGCCGCCGACGGGCGGACCACCGAGGTGGTCAACCCCGTGACGGGCGAGGCGTACGCGACCGCGCCGCTGTCCGGGCAGCCGGACGTCGACGCCGCCATGGCGGCGGCCGCCGCCGCGTTCCCCGCCTGGCGCGACCAGACGCCGGCCGAGCGGCAGAAGCATCTCCTGAAGATCGCGGACGCGTTCGAGGAGCGCGCCGAGGAACTCATCGCGGCCGAGGTGGAGAACACCGGCAAGCCGATCGGACTCACCCGGTCCGAGGAGATCCCGCCGATGGTGGACCAGATCCGTTTCTTCGCGGGCGCGGCCCGGATGCTGGAGGGGCGCAGCGCCGGCGAGTACATGGACGGGATGACGTCGATCGTCCGGCGCGAGCCGGTCGGGGTCTGCGCTCAGGTCGCGCCCTGGAACTACCCGATGATGATGGCCGTGTGGAAGTTCGCCCCGGCGATCGCCGCCGGCAACACCGTGGTGCTCAAGCCGTCGGACACGACGCCCGCGTCCACGGTGCTCATGGCGGAGATCATCGGTTCGATCCTGCCCAAGGGCGTCTTCAACGTCGTCACCGGCGACCGTGACACCGGCCGGCTGATGGTCGAGCACCCGACGCCGGCGATGGCGTCGATCACCGGTTCGGTGCGCGCGGGTATGCAGGTCGCCGAGTCCGCGTCGAAGGACCTCAAGCGCGTGCACCTGGAGTTGGGCGGCAAGGCGCCGGTCGTCGTGTTCGAGGACACCGACATCGCCAAGGCCGTCGAGGACATCTCGGTCGCGGGCTTCTTCAACGCGGGCCAGGACTGCACGGCGGCCACGCGCGTTCTCGTCCAGGAGTCCATCCACGACGAGTTCGTCGCCGCGCTCGCCAAGGCCGCCGCCGAGACGAAGACCGGGCAGCCGGACGACGAGGACGTGCTGTACGGGCCGCTCAACAACCCGAACCAGCTGAAGCAGGTCTCCGGCTTCATCGAGCGGCTGCCCGCCCACGCCAAGGTCGAGGCGGGCGGTCACCGGGTCGGCGAGAAGGGCTACTTCTACGCCGCGACGGTCGTGTCGGGCCTGAAGCAGGACGACGAGATCATCCAGAACGAGGTCTTCGGCCCGGTCATCACCGTCCAGTCCTTCACGGACGAGGCGCAGGCCGTGGGATGGGCCAATGGCGTGGACTACGCCCTCGCGTCGTCGGTCTGGACGAAGGACCACTCGCGGGCGATGCGGATGTCGAAGGTCCTGGACTTCGGCTGTGTGTGGATCAACACCCACATCCCGCTGGTCGCGGAGATGCCCCACGGCGGCTTCAAGAAGTCCGGCTACGGCAAGGACCTCTCGGGGTACGGCTTCGACGACTACACGCGGATCAAGCACGTCATGACGTCGCTCGGCGGCTGACCGGCTGACCGGCTGACAGTGACACGCGCGCGGCCCCGGACGGGAGTTCTCCGTCCGGGGCCGCGCGCCGTGGCGGTGCGGCGGTGCGGCGGTGTGGTGCGGCAGCACTTTTGAACGTGTTCAACTTGAGCGTATGCTGCCTTTCATGAGCGACAGAGCCGCCCTGCTCAAGGGCATTCGCGCCTGGTTGGCCCTCTTCGTCGTGTGTCTGGTGCTCAGTGGCGCCACGGCCTTCCCCCTCGTCCACGAACTGCGCTGGACCGAGAGTCTGTTGAGGGCCCTGTCCGTACCCGAGCACCTGCCCGGGGTGATGGAGTGGATCCAGCGGGTACGCGAGGGCCTCGACGCCACCGACGAGCGCTACCCCTTCGTCCTCTACGGCACGGACTGGCTCGCCTTCGCCCACCTCGTCATCGCGGTCGCCTTCTACGGGCCCTACCGCGACCCCGTACGCAACATCTGGGTCGTCGAGTTCGGGATGATCGCCTGCGCGGGGATCGTTCCGCTCGCGCTTATCTGCGGGCCGGTCCGGGGAATTCCCTTCTGGTGGACGGTGATCGACCTGTCGTTCGGGGTGTTCGGGGTGATCCCACTGTACGTCGTCCGGAAGCGGATCAAGCGGCTGGAGGCACTGACGGCGACGCCCCCGCCCCCGGTCGCGGCCGGCGTCACGGTGTGAAGGCCGCCCGAACGATGCGCTCGGCGACGGGGTTCAGGCCCTGGCCCTTGGCGTCGGTCGAGTTGACGCTGTAGACGAGGGTGCGGGACAGGTCGCGGGTGGCGGCGATGAGCGAGTTGTAGCCCCACCGGCCGCCCGACTTCAGCCACAACTCCGTACCGTCGTCGGTGACATACCGCTGCAGGCCCGCGCTCATCGTGGCGCCCGGCACGTCGGCCGGGACGGTGAACATCTCCTCCAGCTGCGGCTGTGGCACGACCCGGCCGCGGAACAGGGCCGTCAGGAACCGCTCCAGGTCCGCCGTCGTGGTGATCATGGCGCCCGCCGCCCAGGTGTCCGTGGTGCCCCACACCGTGACATCGCGGTACTCCGTCGTGCCGTCTGCGCGCGCCACGGCCTGGTACCCGTGGTTGTGCGGCCCCCGGATGTCCGGGTCGACGCCGGGGAAGTACGTGTTCCGCAGGCCCAGCGGGGCGAAGACGCGGCGAGCCGTCTCCCGTTCGTACGAGTGGCCGGTGATCCGCTCGATCAGCAGCCCGAGCGCGGTGTAGTTGATGTTGAGGTAGTGCTGCTGGGTGCCGGGCGTGAACTCGGGCTGCTTGGCGGTGGCGTTGGCGACCATCTCACGAGGCGAGCGAAGGTCGAAGCGGTGCGCGTACCACTCCTCGAAGGTCGTACCGGTGCCGTCGGCGGCCGGGATGCCGCTGGTGTGGTTCAGGAGCATGCGTACGGTCACGCCCGCGTACGTGGTGGGGATCAGGTCCGGAAGGTAGTGGCGGGCCGGTCGGTCGAGGTCCACCTCGCCCTCCGCCGCGAGCTGGAGCACGACCGCCGCCGTGACCGCCTTCGTCGTCGATCCGGCCCGGAAACGCGCGTCGGGGTCCGCCGCCCGCCCGCTCGCCAGGTCGTGCACACCCGCGCTGCCGCGCCAGACACCGCCGGTGCCCCCGACCCGTACGAGAGCCGCCGTCGCGTCCCCGTCCGGTAACCCGGCGAGCGCGGCCCGCAGTGCCTTCGCGTCCGGTGCGGTGCCCCGCCCGGTCGCCGGGCCGGGAGTGGAGGCGGCCGACGCGGGAGCGGCGAGGGCGCCGGCCGGCAGGGCGAGGGTGAGCGTCAGGACGGTCGCGAGGGCCGAGGCGCGGACGGCGGTACGCGGGCGGAGGTGCATCTGCTGCTCCTGCGGGTTGCGGCTGGTGGGGATGCTCACATTCTTGATCCGCACGGAGTGACCGGGATCGTCGGCAAGAAGGACGCCCACCCTGGTGTCGCCCAAGGGGCAACTGGCCTACCACCTCCGGAACTTGTCGGGGATCGCACCTAGGGGCCGTGTCCTGGGCGGACTGGATGGCCTGGGGGAGGGGGCGAAAACTGTTATCGGCGGTGCCTCCGATCCGTCTCCTGAGGCGGCCCGGTGGCGACCCGGTGGGGAACTGGTGTGCAACAGGGCGACGTAAGGTGCACACACGTACGAGAAGGGGCTTTTGTGGACGGGCGCCAGTGGAGTTCCACCATCGCTGCGGCGCAGGCCGGTGACCGGCGGGCGCTGGACGAGCTGGTCGCGGGCTGGCTGCCGCTGGTCTACAACATCGTCGGCCGGGCGCTGAACGGTCACGCCGACGTCGACGACGTCGTGCAGGAGACCATGCTCCGGGCCGTCGACAACCTCGGGTCACTGCGCGACCCGGACAGCTTCCGGTCGTGGCTCGTCGCGATCGCGATGCGGCAGATCCGGGACCGCGCCCGCCGCCGTACCACCGACGCCCTGCGGGACGAGACCGCCGACGAGGCGGCCGACTTCGCCGAACTCACCGTGCTGAGGCTCCAGTTGGAGGGGCAGCGGCGCGAGGTCGCGGAGGCCGTGCGCTGGCTCGACGACGAGGACAGGCAACTGCTGTCGCTGTGGTGGCTGGAGGTCGCGGGCGAACTCACCCGCCGTGAGCTGGCGGCCGCCGTCGGCATCAGCCGGCAGCACGCCGCCGTACGCGTCCAGCGGATGAAGGAGCGCCTGGAGGCGTCGCGCGGAATCGTCCGGGCGCTCGACGGCGCCTGCCCCGACCTGCGGGAAGTGACCGCCCGCTGGGACGGCGACCCGGACTCCGTGTGGCGCAAGCGGCTGGCCCGGCACATCAGGGGGTGCGCGTACTGCGCGAGCCCCGGCGAAGCGGTCGTCGTACCGGCGGAACGGCTCCTCGTCGGCATCGCGCTGGTCCCGCTGCCCGTCGGGTTCACCCTGTCGCTGGCCTTCGGCGGCAAGACGGCTGTGGCCGCGACCACCGCATCCTCCGTCGGCTGGTCGGGCAAGGTGCTCGGCGCCCTGACCAAGCCGGCCGTCGCCCTGAGCGCCGGGGCGACGATCATCGCGGGCGGCGCCTATGTCGTCACGTCCCCCGCGAAGGACCCGACGCCGGCCGTGGGGGCACCCACGGCGCGTCCTCGGCCCCAGGCGCCCACCACCTCCGCACCCCCGTCCCCGTCCGCGTCCCCCTCGGCGTCGCCGTCACCCACACCCACCCATACGCCCACGCCCTCGGCGACCCGCCCCGAGCCGGACCTGTACGGCACGGTCGTCGACGCCGTCGACACGGCACCCGACCCGAACGCGCGGCCCGCCGCCCTCCCGCACCGACCCGAGGGCGGGATCACCAGCACCGGTGGCGCGCATGCCACCATGAACCACCGCGGGGAGGGCGTGACGCTCAGCGGCCAGGGCTATGTCCTCGTCCGCTGGCAGATCGTGACGCAGTACCGGACCGGCAGCCTGGTCATGCCGACCTGGACCGGCCTGAAGGGCAAGCTCTTCCACGTGGCCTCGGGCGGTGGCCGCCGGATGGACGACCGGGTCAGCAGCACCGACAGTTCCGCGACCGGCATGGGCAGCTCGACCACCGGCTACACCGTCCCGCCGGCCGGCACCCAGCAGATGTGGCAGAACGAGTACTTCTACGTCGACGGCAGCGTCACCCTCACCGTGAACGAACGGGGCGCCGACTACAACCTGAACGTCTTCCCGACGACCTGGGACAACGCGGAGGGCGACGTGACCACCGGGCCCCCCAAGGGTGTCATCCGCTACGGCCTGGTCCGCGACACCGGCCGGGACGACGCCCCCGTCCCGCAGTACGCCACCAGGGACGCCCCGGCCGACCCGGCGACGGTGGCTCAGGAGTCCCGTCTGTAGGGCGGCGTCGGCGTGCTCACGGGCCGGGACTCACTCATCCCTTCCGTAGCGCGCACAACGCGTCGATCCGGTTGGTGGTGATCGAGTCGACGCCCGCGTCCAGCAGTCGGCGCATGGAGCGACGGGTGTCCGGAGTCCACACCGACAGCAGGTGACCGCCCCGGTGCACCCGTGCCGTGAGCTGCCGGTCGACCAGGGTGAAGCGGTAGTTGAGCCAGCGCGGGCGGATCGCGGTCAACAGGGCGGGCCGCGGGGGCGCGAGGGTCTTCCAGGTCAGGGCGATCTCGGCGGACCGGTCCGCCGCGCGCACCGCGAGCATCGCCGGAGCGTCCGCGCAGTAGTACACGCGTTCCTCCGCCGCGCACTCCCGGACCACGTCCACCACCCGCCGCACCGCCCGCACGTCGGGCGACCCCGGCAGATCGATCATCACCCGGCTGCCCTCGGTCACGGCCAGGGCCTCCGCGAGCGTCGGCACCCCGCCCTCCGTCAGCCCGCGCACCTCGGCCGCCGACAGCGCGGCCAGCGGCCGATCCTGTTCCCACAACCGCTTCAGGGTCGCGTCGTGCAGCAGCACGGGCACGCCGTCGCGGGTGAGCCGTACGTCGATCTCGACCGCGTCCGCGCCCCGGTCGAGCGCGGAACGCAGCGAGTCGATCGTGTTCTCACGGGCGCGGTAGGGGTCGCCGCGATGGGCCACGGCGGTCACGTTCTGCATGGGCCCATTGTGCGCGGGCGGGGACAGCGATGTTTCTCAGGGGGCGAGCCACGCCGAGGTGTACGTGTCGATCTCGGCGGCCAGCGTGGCCTTGCCCGCCGGGTCGAGGAACGATGCCTCGACGGCGTTCTTGGCGAGGTCGGCGATACCCCACTCGTCGAGGTCGAGCAGCCGGGCGGCGACCGCGTACTCGCTGTTGAGGTCGGTGCCGAACATCGGCGGGTCGTCGGAGTTGATCGTGACGAGGACGCCGGCCCGCACGAACTCCCTGAGGGGGTGCTCGTCGAGTGTACGGACGGCGCGTGTGGCGATGTTGGAGGTCGGGCAGACCTCCAGGGCGATGCGCTGCTCGGCGAGGTGGGCGAGCAGTTCGGGGTCCTGCGCTGAACTCGTCCCGTGCCCGATGCGCTCGGCGCGCAGATGGTTCAGCGCGTCCCAGACCGTCTCCGGGCCGGTGGTCTCGCCCGCGTGCGGCACCGACCGCAGTCCGGCGGCGATCGCCCGGTCGAAGTACGGCTTGAACTGCGGCCTCGGTACGCCGATCTCGGGCCCGCCGAGCCCGAACGACACCAGCCCCTCCGGGCGCAGCCGGTCGTCGGTGGCGAGGCGCACCGTCTCCTCGGCGGATTCGAGCCCGGCCTCGCCCGGGATGTCGAAGCACCACCGCAGCACGGTCCCGAAGTCGGCCTCGGCCGACTTCCGGGCGTCCTCGATCGCGTCCATGAAGGCTCGGTCGTCGATACCGCGGCGGACGGACGAGAACGGGGTGATGGTCAGCTCGGCGTACCTGACCTGCTGCCGTGCCATGTCACGGGCGATCTCGTACGTCAGCAGCCGCACGTCCTCGGGTGTGCGGACGAGGTCCACGACGGACAGGTACACCTTGATGAAGTGGGCGAAGTCCGTGAACGTGAAGAAGTCGGCCAGGGCCTCGGGATCGGTGGGCACCGCGGAGTCGGGGTGGCGGGCGGCCAGCTGCGAGACGATCCGGGGGGAGGCCGAGCCCACATGGTGGACGTGCAGTTCGGCCTTGGGCAGCCCGGCGATGAAGGCGTGCGGGTCACGGTCGCCGGCTGCGGCACGCTGGTTGTGGTCGGTCAAGGGTTCCTCCCCGGGAACGGCGCCCCGGACCGGGCGACGGTCGGCGGGACGCGGGTGATCGGCTGATCGATGACTCGAGGATCATCGTAGGCCGGGCGCGCGGGCGGGCGCCCGTGGATTCCGCCCGGAGGCGGGAGAGGGCAGCCGGCAGGTGGGAGGGCAGCCGGCAGGTGGGAGGGCAGCCGGCAGGGCCGGGCGGGGATGCCGGAGGTGCCCGGTCGTCCGGCGATCGGCGGGTCGTAGCATGACGGAACGTACGAACGAGGGGACCCCACGCATGTCCGACGCCGCGCAGCCGTCGCAGTCACCGGAGAACGTCCCTGCGGAGGGGGCGAGTTCCGAGGGCGCGGCGACCGGCGAAACCGTCAGCGACAGCCCCGCCAGCGGCACACCCGCGCGGGTCCCGCTCGACAAGCCGCCGGCTCCGTCCGCCCCCGCCGGCACGGCAGGTCCGGACGCCGAGTTCGATCCCTGGGCGCCGCCGGCAGAGGACACCCCTCGCCCGGGTTCCGTCCCCGACGGTCCCGGGGGCACGGTGTTCTGGAACAACGGGGGCGCCACCCCACCCCCTCCCTCCGTCCACAACCACCCCACGGTCACCTCGACGCCGGCGGACCAGGCACCCCGGCCCTGGGCCAGCCCCTTCGCCGCACCCGGCGCTCACCCGGCCGGCACCCCGCAGGACAACCCGTTCGCGCCCCCGGTCCCGGGGGCCTCCTACGCCCAGCCCGCCGCGCCCGGCGAGCCGGTTCCGCCGCCGCCGATATCGCCCGACGGCCCCGGACAGGCCCCATACGCCTACCAGCCGCCGTACCCGGCAGGACCGGGCTACGGCTACCCGCAGCAGCCCGGATACGGCGGCCCCGGCCCCGGGTATCCCTCGCCCCCGATGTACGGCGGAGGTCCCGGCTACGGCTGGGCCCCCATGGCGCCCCAGCCCAGAAACGGGTTGGGTACGGCCTCGCTCGTCGTCGGCATCATCTCGGCGGTCTTCTTCTGTCTCTGGCCGCTGGCGATCATCCTCGGCATCCTCGCCGTGATCTTCGGCCTGATCACCCGGGGCCGGGCCCGCCGGGGCCAGGCGACCAACCCGGGCCAGGCGCTGGCCGGAATCATCTGCGGTGCCGTCGCCATCGTCATCGCCGCCGCCTTCGGGGTCCTCACCATCGTGTTCGGCGACGAGGGCTCCGCGAACGAGATCGACGGCAGTTTCTCGACCTCCCTGTCCCAACGGGTCTGACGAGCGGTCGGCCCGGCAGCTCCGAGCGGTCCCGGGAGGTGGGGTGCGGAATCGGCACCCCACGTCCCGGAACCGTCTCGACGGGTCTCGAGGGCGGGCGAAACGCCTCTCCGGGGCCAGGTGCCTAGCCCGCCCGCAACCGCTCCCGCGCCGCCATCAGGGCGAACCCCAGCAGGTTCGGCCCCCGCCATCGGCCGGGATCCATCGCCGCCTCGTCGTCCGCGGCCAGGCCGATGCCCCACACGCGGTCCACCGGGCTCGCCTCCACCAGCACCCGCTCGCCCGTGCCCAGCAGAAACCCCCGCAGATCACTGTGCGCGGCGAACTTGTGGACGCTGCCCTCGACCACGATTTCGAACCGCTCGCGCTCCCACACGGCCTCGTCGAAGCCGCGCACGAGCCGCCCGGCCTTCTTCGCCAGGGCCGGGTTCGACGCCGTGACCGCCAGGCGCTCCGCCTCCGCGTCCTCGAACAGACGGGCCTTGGCGGCCATCATCCAGTGCTCGGCCGTCGCGTACTCCACGCCGTCCACCGAGAACGCGGACGGCCACCACTGGCTGAGACAGCTCGGCCCCACCCGGCCGTCCGGGCGTGGCCGGTGCCCCCAGAAGTGCAGGTACTTGACCCGGGCCCCCGCACGGACTTCCCTGGTCAGCGCCTCCAGCGAATTGATCTGCCCCGACTGCCCCGTATCACCCGTGATTCTCCCCATGCACGCGAGTCTGGCATTCACCACTGACATCGCGTCCTCGTATTTCCCGTCCCGCTGGACACCTGGTCGACAGATTTCGTCGCGTAACCAAATGGCAACAACGGAATCCCTTGTTGGAGTCCACTTACTCTGCCAGGATCGGCACTCAAATCGACCTGGAGCTACGTTGACCCCAGCAGTCCGGGGAGGGTCACGGAGGAGAGCGACATGCACAATCCGGGCCATCGCTTCCCGGCACAGGAGCGGCTCGCGGCCGGCGCGCAGTACATCGCGGGCCGGCTGACCCGCGGCACCTCCGGCCGTACGCACAGGGTCGTAGACCCCGCCACGGGCGACGCGGTCTACACGTACGAGCTCGCCGGTCCCGGCGACGTGGACGCCGCGGTCGCAGCCGCCCGCGCCGCCTTCCCGGGCTGGGCCGGAGCCACCCCGGGTGAGCGTTCCGACGCGCTGCACCGGTTCGCCGCCGTCCTCGCCGAGCGCGCCGAGGAGTTCGCGCGCGCCGAGTCCCTCCAGTGCGGCAAGCCGCTCAAGCTGACCCGCGAGTTCGACGTGCCGGGGACGATCGACAACACCGCGTTCTTCGCAGGCGCCGCCCGGCACCTCCAGGGGCAGTCGGCCGGGGAGTACTCCGGTGACCACACCTCGTACGTCCGCCGGGAACCCATCGGTGTCGTCGGGTCCGTCGCGCCCTGGAACTATCCCCTCCAGATGGCCGCCTGGAAGATCCTCCCGGCGATCGCGGCCGGCAACACGATCGTGCTCAAGCCCGCCGAGCTGACCCCGCTGACCTCGCTCCTCTTCGCCGAGGCGGCCACCGCCGCCGGGATCCCGGACGGGGTGATCAATGTCGTCACCGGGACCGGCAGGGAAGCCGGTGAGCATCTCGTCGGGCATCCCGATGTCGTCATGACGTCCTTCACCGGGTCCACGGCCGTCGGCAAGCGCGTCGCCGAGATCGCCACCGCCACCGTCAAGCGGCTCCACCTGGAACTCGGCGGCAAGGCGCCCTTCGTCGTCTTCGACGACGCGGATCTCGACGCCGCCGTCAACGGCGCTGTCGCGGGCGCACTCATCAACACCGGGCAGGACTGCACGGCCGCCACGCGCGCGTACGTGCAACGCCCGCTGTACGAGGAGTTCGTCGCGAAAACGGCTGCCCTTATGGACACCGTCCGGCTCGGCGATCCGTTCGCCCCGGGCACTGACCTCGGGCCGCTCATCTCGCACGCGCAGCGCGACCGGGTCGCCGGATTCGTCGAGCGGGCGCGTGCCTACGCGCGCGTGGTGACCGGCGGTGAGGCTCCCCAGGGGGAGCTGAAGAGCGGCGCCTACTACCGGCCCACCCTGGTCGCGGACGCCGCCCAGGACAGCGAGATCGTTCAGTCCGAGATCTTCGGGCCCGTGCTCGTCGTCCTGCCGTTCGACAGCGACGACGAGGGCATCGCGCTCGCCAACGACACGCCCTACGGTCTCGCCGCCTCCGCCTGGAGCCGGGACGTCTACCGGGCGAACCGCGCCACCCGCGAGATCAAGGCGGGCTGCGTATGGGTCAACGACCACATCCCGATCATCAGCGAGATGCCCCACGGCGGGTACAAGGCGTCCGGCTTCGGCAAGGACATGTCCGCGTACTCGTTCGAGGAGTACACACAGATCAAGCACGTCATGTTCGACAACACCGCGGTTGCCCGCAAGGACTGGCACCGCACGATCTTCGGGGACCGCTGACCGGACACAGGCCGACCGACCAGCGGCCGCACACCCTCCCGAAAGGGCATCACGCGCATGGAGCAGTACGAGCCCGACCGCCTCTCCCCGGCCCAGATGGCCGCCATGCGGCGCAGCTTCCGCAACGGCAGGGCCGCCCTGACCCGCCGGTCCCTGCTGCGTGCCTCCGCGGGCGGCGCCCTGGTGGCCGGCGGCCTCGGCGCGCTGACCGGCTGCGGCATCCCCGCGGCAGGCAAGACCGCGGGAGGCGTCTCGGCGGACGACCACTCGGCCAAGGAGAAGACCGTCAACTTCTCCAACTGGACCGAGTACATGGACGTCGACGAGAGCGAGAAGCACCATCCCACGCTCGACGCGTTCACCGAGCGGACCGGCATCAAGGTCAAGTACACCGAGGACATCAACGACAACGTCGAGTTCTTCGGCAAGATCAAGCCGCAGCTCGCGGCGGGCCAGGACACCGGCCGGGACATCATCGTCCTCACCGACTGGCTGGCCGGCCGGCTGATCCGGCTCGGCTGGGTACAGAAGCTGGACGCGTCGAACCTCCCGCACGCGTTCGCGAACCTGTCGGAGCAGTTCCGCAGCCCCGACTGGGACCCGGGCCGCGCCTACTCCTATCCCTGGCAGGGCATCTCGACCGTCATCGCCTACAACAAGAAGGCCCTGGACGGCGTAGAGGTGAAGTCGGTCTCCGACCTGCTCGACAACCCCAAGCTGAAGGGGCGCGTCGGGTTCCTCTCCGAGATGCGCGACAGCATCGGCATGACCCTGCTCGACATGGGCAAGGACCCGGCGAAGTTCACCGACGACGACTACGACGCGGCGATCGCCAGGCTCCAGAAGGCCGTCGACAAGGGCCAGATCCGCCGCTTCTCCGGCAACGACTACACGGCCGACCTGACCTCGGGCGACTTCGCGGCCTGTATCGCCTGGGCCGGTGACGTGGTCCAGCTCAAGGCGGACAGCCCGGACATCGACTTCATCATCCCGGACAGCGGATACCTCACGTCGAGCGACAACATGCTGATCCCCAACAAGGCGCGCCACAAGACGAACGCCGAGCGGCTCATGGACTACTACTACGAGCCCGAACCGGCCGCCGAACTGGCCGCCTACATCAACTACGTGTGTCCCGTCGACGGGGTGAAGCCGTACCTCGCCAAGATCGACAAGGACGCGGCGGACAACCCGCTGATCATTCCCGACGCGGCGATGGCCGCGAAGTCCCACGCCTTCCGGTCGCTGAGCCAGAAGGAAGAGACGGCGTACGAGGAGAAGTTCGCGAAGTTGACAGGGGCGTAGCCACGCCTGCCCCCAGCGGTGCGACACCCCTCCGACTCCCCAAGGACCACACCATGACCAGCACCAGCACAGACCACGGCGGCGACGTCCGTCTCTCCGGGATCAGCAAGAGATACGGCTCGTTCACCGCCGTACACCCCCTCGACCTCACCGTCCCGCAGGGCTCCTTCTTCGCTCTGCTCGGCGCCTCCGGCTGCGGGAAGACCACGACCCTGCGGATGATCGCGGGCCTGGAGGAACCTTCCTCCGGGACCGTCTTCCTCGGTGAGCAGGAGGTCACGAACCTGCCGCCCTACAAGCGGCCGGTGAACACGGTCTTCCAGTCGTACGCCCTCTTCCCGCACCTCGACATCTTCGAGAACGTCGCCTTCGGTCTGCGCCGGCGCGGCATCAAGTCGGTGAAGAAGCAGGTCGAGGACATGCTGGAGCTCGTCCAGCTCGGTGAACAGGCACGCAAGAAGCCGCACCAGCTCTCCGGCGGCCAGCAGCAGCGCGTCGCAGTGGCCCGTGCGCTGATCAACACCCCCAAGGTGCTCCTCCTCGACGAACCGCTCGGCGCCCTCGACCTCAAGCTGCGCCGCCAGATGCAGTTGGAGCTGAAGCGCATCCAGACCGAGGTCGGCATCACCTTCGTCCATGTCACGCACGACCAGGAGGAGGCCATGACGATGGCCGACACGGTCGCCGTGATGAACGGGGGCAGGGTCGAGCAGCTCGGCTCGCCCACCGATCTCTACGAGAACCCGAACACCACGTTCGTCGCGAACTTCCTCGGCACCTCCAACCTCATCGAGGCCGAGGTGGACACCAAGAGCGGCGACGAGATCGTCCTCAAGGCGGGCGGCGGCAAGCTGCTGCTCCCCGAGGCCCGATGTTCCGCACCGACCCGGACCGGCGGCAAGGTGCTGGTTGGGGTCCGCCCCGAGAAGATCTCCCTCACGCACGCGGACGACGCCGGCGACATCCCGGTCGGCCGCAACCGCATCACCGGGAAGATCGCCGCCACCAGTTTCATCGGCGTCTCCACGCAGTACGTCGTCGACAGCCCCGTCTGCCCCGAGTTCGAGGTGTACGTCCAGAACATCGACCGCGACGCCCGGCTGGCCCCGGGTGCGGAGGTCGTCCTGCACTGGAACCCGGCGCACACCTTCGGTCTTGACGCGGACCAGGACATAGACGCGGGCGTCGGGACGGTCGACGACGAGGCGGCCGTCTGATGGCCACCGCGACCCAGGCCGCGCCACCCCTGGCGCCCGCCCCGGCGAAGAAGCCCCCGCGCAGAAGAGGCCGCTGGACGCCGTACTGGCTGCTCCTGCCCGGCCTGCTCTGGCTGTTCGTGTTCTTCGCGCTGCCGATGGTCTACCAGGCCTCCACGTCCGTGCAGACGGGCTCCCTGGAGGAGGGCTACAAGGTCACCTGGCACTTCGCGACCTACTGGGACGCGCTGGCCGACTACTGGCCGCAGTTCCTGCGCTCGGTGCTGTACGCCGGTGCCGCGACGATCCTCTGTCTGGTCCTTGGCTATCCGCTCGCGTATCTGATCGCGTTCCGCGCGGGACGCTGGCGCAACCTGATCATGATCCTGGTCATCGCGCCGTTCTTCACCAGCTTCCTGATCCGTACGCTCGCCTGGAAGACGATCCTCGCGGACGGCGGGCCGGTCGTCGGCGCCCTCAACTCGCTGCACGTCCTGGACGTCACCAGCTGGCTCGGCATCACGGCCGGCGACCGGGTGCTGGCCACGCCGCTCGCGGTGGTGTGCGGTCTGACGTACAACTTCCTGCCGTTCATGATCCTGCCGCTCTACACCTCGCTCGAACGCATCGACGGACGGCTGCACGAAGCGGCCGGCGACCTCTACGCCAGGCCGTTCACGACCTTCCGCAAGGTCACCTTCCCGCTGTCGATGCCGGGAGTCGTCTCGGGGACGCTGCTCACCTTCATCCCGGCGAGCGGCGACTATGTCAACGCCGACCTCCTCGGCTCCACCGACACCCGCATGATCGGCAACGTCATCCAGACGCAGTTCCTGCGCATCCTCGACTATCCGACGGCCGCCGCCCTCTCCTTTCTCCTCATGGCCGCGATCCTCGTCATGGTCACCCTCTACATCCGCAAGTCCGGAACGGAGGACCTGGTTTAAATGGCCTTCGTGAATTCGATCGGGCGCTGGCTCAAGAGCCATTTCGTCGTCATCGCCGGACTCGTCACCCTCGGCTATCTGCTGCTGCCGAACGTCGTTGTCACGGTGTTCTCCTTCAACAAGCCGAAGGGCCGCTTCAACTACGAGTGGCAGCAGTTCTCGACGGACGCCTGGCGTGATCCCTGCGGCGTCGCCGGTATGTGCGGCTCGCTCTCGCTCAGCCTGCGGATCGCCTTCTGGGCGACCATCGGGGCGACCGTCCTCGGCACGATGATCGCCTTCGCGCTGGTGCGGTACCGCTTCCGCGCGCGGGGCGCCGTCAACTCGCTGATCTTCCTCCCGATGGCGATGCCCGAGGTCGTCATGGCGGCCTCACTGCTCACCCTGTTCCTCAACCTGGGCGCCCAGCTGGGCTTCTGGACGATCCTGATCGCCCACATCATGTTCTGCCTCAGCTTCGTCGTCGTCGCCGTGAAGGCCCGGGTGATGTCGATGGACCCGCGCCTGGAGGAGGCCGCCCGGGACCTGTACGCGGGGCCGGTGCAGACCTTCGTACGCGTCACCCTGCCCATCGTGGCCCCCGGGATCGCGGCGGGCGCGCTGCTCGCCTTCGCGCTCTCCTTCGACGATTTCATCATCACCAATTTCAACGCGGGCTCGACCGTCACCTTCCCCATGTTCGTCTGGGGTTCGGCGCAGCGCGGAACGCCCGTTCAGATCAATGTCATCGGTACGGCCATGTTCCTGATCGCCGTACTGTTCGTGCTGACCGGAATGGTCATCGGCAACCGCCGAAACAGGCAGAAGAACTAACTTCTCGTAGGGAGTTGGAATCATGGCCCCAAGCGCCATGACCCATGGAAACGTAAATCGCTGGACGAAATCCCTTTCGGACGCTCAGCCGGTCGCCTACTGGCTGGACGACCCCGGCAAGCCCCACCCCGAGCCCGCCCTCACCGGCGCCGAGAACTGCGATCTGCTGGTCGTGGGCGGCGGTTACAGCGGGCTGTGGACCGCGCTGATCGCCAAGGAGCGCGACCCGCAGCGGGACGTCGTGCTCGTCGAGGGCCGCGAGGTGGGCTGGGCCGCCTCGGGCCGCAACGGCGGCTTCTGCGCCGCCTCCCTCACCCACGGCCTCGCGAACGGGCTGGCCCGCTGGCCGGACGAGATCCACCGGCTCCAGGAACTCGGCGCCCAGAACCTGGACGAGATCGAGAAGTCGGTCGCCCGCCACTCCCTCGACTGCGACTTCGAACGCACCGGCGAGATCGACGTCGCCACCGAACCCCACCAGGCCGACGAACTCCGCGCATGGCACCAGGAGCTGACGGACAAGGGCCTCGCGACCAGCACCGAGTTCCTGGACGCGGAAGCGGTACGGGAGCAGGTCGCGTCCCCCACCTTCCTGGCCGGCCTGCACGACCGCACCGGCGTCGCGCTGCTCAACCCGGCGAAACTGGCCTGGGGCCTCAAGCGGGCCTGCCTGCGCCTCGGCGTCCGCGTCTACGAGCACACCCCCGCCCTCACCCTGCGGCCGTACGGCGCCGGCATGGCCGTACGCACGCCGTACGGGTCGATCCGCGCCCGTCGGATCGCGCTCGGCACGAACATCTTCCCGAGCCTGGTGAAGCGCGTCCGGGCCTACACCGTGCCGGTCTACGACTACGCGCTGATGACCGAACCGCTGAGCGAGGCGCAGCTCGCCGACATCGGCTGGCACAACAGGCAGGGCCTCGGTGACAGTGCCAACCAGTTCCACTACTTCCGGCTGAGCGCCGACAACCGCATCCTGTGGGGCGGCTACGACGCGATCTATCCGTACGGCGGCCGGGTCCGCGCCGAGTACGACGACCGCCCGGAGACCTACGCCAAGCTGGCCGACCACTTCTTCACCTGCTTCCCGCAGCTGGAGGGCGTCCGCTTCACCCACGCGTGGGGCGGCGCGATCGACACCTGCTCGCGCTTCTCGGCGTTCTTCGGCACCGCGCACGGGGGGAAGGTCGCGTACGCGGCGGGGTTCACCGGCCTCGGCGTCGGCGCGACCCGCTTCGGCGCGGACGTGATGCTGGACCTGCTGGCGGGGGAGCGCACGGAGCGCACGTCGCTGGAGATGGTCCGCAGGAAGCCGTTGCCGTTCCCGCCGGAGCCGTTCGCGTGGACGGGGATCGCGTTGACGAAGTGGTCGTTGGCGCGGGCCGATACGCATGGGGGGCGCCGGAATCTGTGGTTGAGGGCGATGGATCGGTTCGGGTTGGGATTCGACAGTTAGCAGCTCATTCGTCGGCTGCGGGTTGGTGGGGGCTTGTCGCGCCCACGCGCCGGAGGCGCATATCGGATACTGCCTCGCGCCCCTTGAGGGGCGCGTGCGCCCAGCTCAGTAGGTATGAGCTGGTTCACCCATAAAACCTGGTGGAACCCGCGTAATGGTCCCGGGAAACCCCCCTCTCCCTCGTGAACGCGACCAGCGTTCACAGAGAAAAGGGAGGTCCCCATGACTGGGGCGAAAACGGCGGTCGAGTGGCTGGCGTCCGTTGCTCCGGATCCCGAGGCCTGCCGGTGGGAATGGGAGCGCAATCCCCAGGGGATCGCGCTGCTGCCCGCCGGCAAGGCCTGGGACGTACTGATCCTGCGGGGTGAACTCGGCTACCCCACCCTCGACGTCCTCACCCGCGTCATCGACCAACCCGGCCCGGTGCTCGTCGACTTCGGCGACTCCCGGATGGGCTTCTTCGTGCCGCCGGGCACCGCGACCCGCTGGCTGGGCACGGGTGTGCGTACGGCGGGACGCGGCACGTGGATCGTCGTCCCGTACCCGGGCCGCGTGACCGGAGGCGTCCGCTGGCTGATCCCGCCGGACGGCTCGGGCACCCTCACCGACCCGGCACTCCTCGAACTGGCCATGCACGAGGCGGCGGCGAATCTGGCGACGGACGACGACAGGTGACGACAGATGAGAACGGAAGGGAAGAGCTGGTGATCCCCGAGGTTCCCGCGGCTGCCTGATTCCCGCGTGACCACGCTCTCGTCGGCCGTCCGTGCGGTCGACGCGAACCGTGGGCGGGGCGGTCGCGGGTGGGGCACCGGCGTGTCGAACAGTGTGTCGAACGACCAGCAGGTGGGTAAGGCCGGGTAATTGACGACAACAGGAGCCGCCGTGGCGTTCGGAGGCAGGGCGAGGCGTGCGCGTGCCCTGGGCCGCACCACCGTCGTGGCCCTCGCGCTCACCGCCGTCGGGACAGCCGTCCTGTGGGTCTCCGACCTGGTCCCGGACTGGCTCGCCCCTCTCCCGGGCGCGGTGGTCACCGCCGCCCTGGTCGAGAGAACGGCTGCCTTCCTGCGCCGCCGGACACCCGGCGGGGACCCGTTGGACTTCCACGTCGCCCTCTCGGACGTCAGCTACCTCCACGTGCCCGCGGGCGCCGGTGAGCCCTCGCGCGTCGTACCGGCGAGCGGGCACACCGTACGGCTGTACGTCACGGCAGCGGAACGTACCGTCGTGCTGGCGGGACTCCGGGTCGTCGTGATCGAACGGCGGCCGCCACGCGGGGAGTTGTCACCGCACGCCGGGGTCCTGCCGGTGCGCGCCTACACGGTGCTGCTCGACGAGGACCCGCCCCGACTCGAACCGCGCGGCGACGACACCCCGGCCACGTTCTCGTACACGGTCGGCCCGGACGAGCCGGAAACCTTCGAACTGCGCGCGGAGACCGAACGCTGGCAGGTGGCCTGGGAGCTGGAGCTCGACTGGGTCTGCGGCCGGCGCAACGGCACCACCAGGGTGGATCTCGCGGGCCATCCGTTCCGGACGGCGGCCCGGCCGCCGCACGGCCTGAGCTGGGAGGACGAGGCGTGAAGTGGTGGCGAGGACGTGAGAGAAAGCCGGCGGACGAGGATCAACGGCAGTACGCGCGAACTCCGCAATCTGCGCAGCCCCCTCAAGCCCCGCAGCCTGCGCATGCCGTGGACTTCGACCTGCAGCTCGGCGGGCTGAGCCATGCCTTCGCCGTGCTCGACCCCAGCACCACCGTCGGCCCGGACCCCGTGCACATCCCCCTCACCGGCCACAACGTGTACCTCGACCTGGCGGCGACCGGCGAGCACGACCTCGTACTGCTCGGCCTGCGCGCGGAGGTGACCGGCCGGGCGCCGATGAAGCCGAGCGGGGTGAGCCTCGTACCCCAGCCGGGCCCCGTCCTCTCGCTCGCCGAGGATCTGTCTCAGGCGCGCCGGCGTGCCCTGGAGAACTACCAGCCCATGCAGATACCGGACGCGGAGGTGTTCCTCGACGAGACCCCGCCGCTGGTGCGGCCCGCGCTCGACGGGCAGGGCATACCCGTGGTGCCGGACTTCGGGCTGCCACTGCGGATCCCGGCCGGCACGGCCTGGCGGCTCGTGCTCGCCCCGCACACGGAGGACCGCGGACGTGTCGAGTGGCGGCTGTTCGCCGACGTCGCCTGCGGCGGTTTCCGGGGAGCGGTGGACTGGGAGCTCAAGGTGACCGCGGAGACCACCATGCGGACCTTCCGTCCGGGCGGCACCGCACCCGAATTCACCCCGGTGTACGTGATCGCACCCCATTGGAGGGTGGCCTGGCCGCCGAAGGGATCAAGGTGACGGCGAGGGCGTTGGCGAGGGCGGGGGTGAGAGTGGGGGCGTGGGCCTGCGGACGAAGAGCCGCAGCAGGATCAGCAGCGCGCCGCACAGACACCAGCTCGCCAGCACGTCCAGCGGCCAGTGGAAACCCCGCACGACCAGCCCGACGGCGACGGCGGCGTTGAGACCGAGGCAGCCTGCCAGGACCAGCCGACGGGCGAACGTGCCGCGCAGCCACGGCCACAGAAGCAGGGTGGCGGAGCCGTAGGCCACGACGGCGGTCGCGGTGTGACCGGAGGGGTAGAACCCGGTGCCGGGGCCCATGACCGGCGGTCCGGACCGGGCGACCAGCTCCTTCATGGGCACGACGATCGCCGGTACGGCCGCCATCAGCACGCCCGCGCCGACCGGTTCCCGCCACCAGCGCTCCGTACCCGCCCGGCGTGCGCGCAGACCGACGTAGACCAGGACGGCGACGAGAACGGGACCGGCGACCAGGATGCTGCCGAGGTCGGCGAGGAGCGCCCAGGGGCGGGAGGGGTGGACCAGCGAGTCACTGAGACGTTCGTCCGCGCGGGCGAGGGGGCCGTGGACGGCGACCTGCCAGGTGATCAGCGCGAAGAGGAGGACCGCGAGGGTCAGAAGGGGGAGGACGCTCCGAGAGGTCGTCCGCCCTGGAACAGGGGGGGTAGCTCCAGGGCGGACGATCAGATCGGGTCGTCGCACGCCCCGGGGGGTTTGGGGCGGGCGACTGTCCGATCGGTGAGGAGACCCGGAACCAGAAGCTCCGGTTGTGTGCGCGAGGGCACGACCAGATCGAAGCTGGGGAGGCCCCGACCAGGCGCCACCCACAGTTTCCTGCGGGCGGGGTGTATCTCTCATCTGGATAGAACCTACGTCAGGGGATGGGTCTCGGACAGACAGAATGACATCCCGCCATCCTCCTCGCACACCTTCTTCACACGCTCTGACGGTGCCCTCGCGGGCCCGGAAACAAGCGGAATCCGGGCCGGTCGGCCGGTATGAGCGCGTGGCGCGGACGGGCGGCGGGAGCCGATGACGCGTCAGACGCTGGTGAAGGCCTGCTCGATGATGTCGAGGCCCTCGTTGAGGAGGTCCTCACCGATCACCAGCGGCGGCAGGAAGCGGAGGACGTTGCCGTAGGTGCCACAGGTGAGGACCACCAGACCCTCCTGGTGGCAGGCCTTGGCCAGAGCCGCGGTCGCCTCCGGGTGGGGCTCCTTGGTGACGCGGTCCTTCACCAGTTCGACGGCGATCATGGCGCCCCGGCCGCGAATATCACCGATGACGTCGAACTTCTCGGCCATGGCGGTCAGCCGGGCCTTCATGACGGACTCGATGCGCTTGGCCCTGGCGTTGAGGTCGAGCTCCTTCATCGTCTCGATCGAGCCGAGCGCACCCGCGCAGGCGACCGGGTTGCCGCCATAGGTACCGCCCAGGCCGCCCGCGTGCGCGGCGTCCATGATCTCGGCGCGCCCGGTGACGGCGGAGAGCGGCAGCCCGCCCGCGATGCCCTTGGCGGTGGTGATCAGGTCGGGCACGATGCCCTCGTCCTCGCAGGCGAACCACTGGCCGGTCCGGCAGAACCCGGACTGGATCTCGTCGGCGACGAAGACGATGCCGTTGTCGGCGGCGAACTTCCGGATCGCCGGCAGGAAGCCCTTCGCGGGCTCGATGAAGCCGCCCTCGCCGAGCAGGGGCTCGATGATGATCGCCGCGACGTTCTCCGCCCCGACCTGCTTGCTGATCTGGTCGACGGCCTGCGCGGCGGCCTCGGGACCGGCGTTCTCCGGGCCGGTGGGCCAGCGGTAGCCGTAGGCGACCGGTACGCGGTACACCTCGGGCGCGAACGGCCCGAAGCCGTGCTTGTACGGCATGTTCTTGGCGGTGAGGGCCATCGTGAGGTTCGTCCGCCCGTGGTAACCGTGGTCGAACACGACCACGGCCTGCCGCTTGGTGTACGCCCGCGCGATCTTCACGGCGTTCTCGACGGCCTCGGCACCGCTGTTGAAGAGGGCGCTCTTCTTGGCGTGGTCGCCCGGCGTCAGCTCGGCGAGCGCCTCGGCGACCTCGACGTACCCCTCGTACGGCGTGACCATGAAACAGGTGTGCGTGAAGTCGGCGAGCTGGGCGGAGGCCCGGCGTACGACCGCCTCGGCGCTGGCGCCGACCGATGTCACGGCGATGCCGGACCCGAAGTCGATCAGCCGGTTCCCGTCGACGTCCTCGATGATCCCGCCGCTCGCCCGAGCCGTGAACACGGGCAGCACCGAGCCGACACCTGCCGCGACGGCGGCCAGCCGCCGGGCCTGCAGCTCCTGTGACTTCGGGCCGGGGATGGCGGTGACTACGCGGCGCTCCTGGGGGAGGGAGGTCATGAGGGGCTCCTGAGGGCGTGACGGACGCGGGGCTGAGGTGCGGCGGACGCGGGGATTTCGCCCCGGTTCTCTTCGCAGGCTAGGGGTGGCGGGTGGGGGCGGGCATGCACCGTTTGGGAGTGGTGGGGGTGTGTCGTTGTCCTTGATGGACAGACGGGTACCCATTCCACAGGCCTCTACGGGCCCTCCATGGGGCGCTGCGCGGCCGGGTTCGGTCCGCGAGGTCGGCCGTGTAAGCGGTGAACTCCCCTTGTGGGAGCGTTAGATTGGCCGCTGTCGAGTGACGGTGGCCTAAGCAGCTGGTCAGGCTGGTCAGGGGGCAGGGCGATGGACAGCGACGGGACCCAGGACGCGCGGGGTACGCATGCGAATCCTGTGCCGCGTCCGGCGGGGCCGCCGGACGGGCCCTCAATGCCGCCTCGGCCGGCCCGGGCCCCTCGGCCCGTCGAGCAGGGGGCGCCGCCGAGTGTGCCCGCGCCGGCGTCCGTCGCCGAGTGGCTGGGCGAGCCGCGGCCCGAGGCCGAGCCCGGGATCTGGCGGTACGGCTACCGGCTGCCCAAGGGAGCCCAGGCGGCGGAACGTCTTTCCCCGGTCACCGTCGTCGGGCTGCTGGTGCCGCTGGTGGTGGGGCTGTTCCTGTGGTCGCTCTGGCGCCGGGGCGCGATGCCGTACCAGTCGGTGCTGCTGAAACTGTTCACGCCGGAGGACTGGTGGTGGGGCGGCACCGTCTCGCCCAAGGGATGGGAGGGCAGCGCGGCCGTCCTCGTCTACAACGGCGTCTTCTTTCTCGTGCTGCTCTACGCGATGGGCCGGCTCGGCAGCTGGCCCGACATCGCCCGGCACTTCGTGGCACGCAGGCCGCAGCCCGCACGGGCCCTGCTCGCCGCGCTGGGCGCCCTCGTCACCCTCAGTTTCGTGTTCCCGAACGCCTTCCCGGGAGCCGGCTGGAACGCCCTGCCGCTCGTCGACGCGGTCGTCGCCCTCGTCGCGTTGATCTCCGGCGGCTTCGACGTGTTCGGGTCGACGGCCTTCAAGGTCGGCCTCTACACCGTCATCACCCTGCTCGTCGTATGGCCGTTCGCCCGGATCGGTGGCTGGTGGGCGTACGCGAAGCAGCGCCTCGCCGCACGCAAGGCCGCCGCCGGTCCCACCGGACCCGCGCCCGCCGACCGGCCGCGCGAGCAGTGGCCCGACCTCCGGGAGGCAGGTCAGTACGAGGCTGCCGAGCTGCTCACCGCCGAGGTGGCCGGCGGCCGGATGAACGACGTGGACTGCGCCCGCGTCGAGCACGCGTGGACGCTCGCCAGGCGGGACGGGCTGCTCGCGGACTTCCGGGACACCGTGCTGAGACAGGGCGCGGCGGCCTGGGTCCACCCCTCCGGCGCCCGGGACCTGACCCGGCGGGCCGCGCGTCACGACCTGACCGTCGGGCAGGTGCGGATCGGCCGGTGGGCGGCGGCCGAGCGGGCGCCGCTCGTCTATCACGGCGCCGGCGCGGCTCTCGGGGCCGAGGTGCTGGGCACCTCCCTGCTCGCGGTCGGACCGTCGGGGGCGGGCAAGACACGGCATCTCATCGAACCGGTGACCGAGGCACTGGCCCTGCGGGCGCTCACCGGGCAGTGCGCGTTCGTCACGGTCGCCGCGCCCGGGACGCCGATCGCCGCGGACACGGCGTTCGACGTCGTCGTGCGGATCGGTGACCGTTCCTCCGTCCACGACCTCGATCCGTACGCCGACTCCGACGACCCCGACGAGGCGGCCTCCTTCCTCGCCGAGGCGCTGGTCGGCGACCTCGACACCGTCGGCACCGAGAGCGCGGCCACCGCGCTCGCCCAGCTGCTCGGCCCCTACCGGGCGGCCCACGGACACTTCCCGGCCCTGCCGGTGCTGCGGGAACTGCTGGAGAGCGACCCGGCCGCGCTGTCCGCCCTGCGCGACGCTCTCGCCGGGGACGAGTACGCCGTCATGCGGCGCGAACTCGACGTACGCATCCGGCAGTCGGCGAGCCCGACGGACGTCGGCCGGACCCTCGCCGACCGGCTCGCGCTGCTCAACCGGCCGGTATTCGACGGCTTCTTCGGCGGGGGCGGCACGGCGAGGCCCTTCTCGCTGCGCTCCCTCGCCCAGTACCCGCTGCGCGTCCGTGTCGACCTGCCCGAGCACGGCCACGAGGAGGCCGCCCGGCTGATCACGCGGCTCGTCCTCGCCCAGTTCAGCGCCGTCGTACGCGACGGACGGCGCCCGCACTTCGCCTGCCTGGTGCTCGACGACGCCACCGGGACGGTCACCGCCGGTTCGGTACGCCGCATCCAGCGGATGCGCACCCAGAACGCGGGCGTCGTCCTCGCCCTGCGGACGATCGGCGATGTCCCGGAGGCGCTGCACGGGCCGCTGTACGGCGCGGTCGGCTGCCGGATGGCGTTCGCCGGCGTGACGACCTGGGACGGCAGCCGGTTCGCCCAGGCCTGGGGCACGGCCTGGGTGGAGACCCGGGACGTGGCCAAGCACACCGTCTTCGCGGACCAGCCGATGACCCGCGCCATCCACGCCCTGCGCAAACTGGTCACCGGCAAGGCGGTCACCACCGACGCGGTGACCGTACGGACGGTCGAACGGGAGCGATGGTCGGCGTCCGAACTGGCGCACGAGGTGCCGCCCGGGCACGCCGTGCTGTCCCTGACGACGGTGGACGGCGAGCACGCGCCTCCGCTGCTGGTGAATCTGCGGGGCTGAGCAGGGACAGCCACCCGCGTGGGGCACGCGGTAGGTACGGTGAGGCAGAATCGGCACAGGCTGTTCATACATGGCGGCCAAAAGTCCACGGAGCTCACACAGATCTGAAGGCCTCATGCCCCCGACGCTCGCCTCGCTCGTCCACCACTCCACGCTCAAGCTGACCGTGCGGGCCGGCGGGGACCGTCTGGACGTGCCCGTGCGCTGGGCGCATGCCAGCGAACTGGCCGACCCCGTCCCCTACATGGAGGGCGGGGAGCTGCTCCTGATCACCGCCCTCAAGCTGGACGCCGAGGACGCCGAGGCCATGCGGCGCTATGTGAAGCGGCTGGCCGCGGCAGGGGTTGTCGGACTCGGCTTCGCCGTCGGGGTCAACTACGCGGACATCCCGAAGGCACTCGTCGAGGCGGCCGAGCACGAGGGGCTGCCCCTTCTGGAAGTCCCGCGCCGCACGCCGTTCCTCGCGATCAGCAAGGCGGTGTCGGCGGCCATCGCCGCCGACCAGTACCGGGCGGTGACCGCCGGCTTCGCCGCACAGCGCGAACTGACCCGGCAGGCGCTGACCGACGGTCCGGAGGGCCTGCTCGCCTCGCTCGCCTCGCAGGTCGACGGCTGGGCGGCGCTGTACGACGCCTCGGGCGCCGTCGTCGCCACCGCACCCGAGTGGGCCGGGCGGCGGGCGGCTCTGCTCACGGCGGACGTGGAACGGCTGCGGGAGCGGCCGGCACCGGCGAGCGCGGTGGTGGGCGCGGGCGGCGGGGACGAGGAGGGGGAGCGCGACCGGGTCGAGCTGCACTCCCTCGGCACCGGGCGCCGGCCGCGCGCCGCACTGGCCGTGGGTACGGCCGCCGCGCTCGGTACGGCGGAGCGGTACGCCCTCCACTCGGCCATCGCCCTGCTGACCCTCACCACCGAGCGGTCCCGTTCCCTCCAGGCCGCCGAACAGCGCATCGGGGCGGCGGTGCTGCGCATGCTGCTGGCCGGCGAACCCGACCACGCGCGCGCCGTCGCCGGGGGTCTGTACGGCGAGCTGCTCGACGCGCCGTACCGGATCGTCGTCGCCGAGTCGGCCACCGCGCCGATCGGAGGGGCACGGGAGGGCGGGAGCGGCGGTGTGAGCAGGTCGACCGCCGGTGCGCTGGTGGCCGCCGACACGAACGGCGATCCGCTGGGCGGGCTCGCCGAGTGCCTGGAGTCGGCCGCCGCGCGGGCCGGGGAAGCGGTGCTGGTGGTGCCGGAGGGTGAACGACTGGTCGTGCTCGCGGTGGACGGGGGTGCGGCGGTGGGGGCCTGTGAGGAGTTCGCCGCGGCGTTGGAGGGGGCGCGGGCGGAGGTGCGCGGGCGGGGAGAGGCGTTGGCCTCTGCCTCTTCCTCTTCTTCCTCTTCCCTTTCCTCCTCCGGTCTTTCCGGTCTTGGCGGTTCTTCCGGTGACGAGGACGAGCTTGTGGTCGGGATGTCCGGGCCGGCCGGGCCCATCGCCGCGGCGGCGGCGTACAAGCAGGCCGAGCAGGCGTTGTCGGTGGCCCGGCGGCGGGGGCGGGTGCTGGTCGGGCACGAGCAGCTGGCCGCGGGGTCCGTGGTGCCGTTGCTGGCCGACGACGCGGTGCGGGCGTTCGCGGACGGGTTGCTGCGTCCGCTGTACGAGCATGACGCGACGGGTCGGGGTGACCTGGTGGCTTCGCTGCGGGCGTGGTTGTCCCGGCACGGGCAGTGGGACGCGGCTGCGGCGGATCTTGGTGTGCACCGGCATACCTTGCGGTACCGGATGCGGCGGGTGGAGGAGATTCTCGGGCGGTCGTTGGATGATCCGGATGTGCGGATGGAGTTGTGGCTGGCCTTGAAGACGACGGCGGCGGTTGGGGAGTGAGGTGGGGGGTGGGGGTGGTTTTTTCGCCCCCGCCGCCCCTACCCGTCCCATCCCGTTCCTGGGGGCTGCGCCTCCAGACCCCCGCTGTCGGCCCTGAAGGGGCCTCGTCCTCAAACGCCGGACGGGCTGGAAATGCGGGCCGGCGCTGGAGGGCGCGGCCGGTGCTGGTGATTCGGTGGAGCCCACTACGCCAAACCGTCACACCCCCCACCCCCTACCACTCCACCCCGGACAAACAACCCCCCGCCCTCCCCGTCCTACCGTGTACCCATGACCTCCACGTCGCCCGTCACCCACGCCTTCTGGCTCGCCGGCCGTCAGGCCACCGGCGAGACCACCTTCGACGTCACCTCCCCCTGGGACGGACGCCTCGTCGGCACGGTCGGCGTGCCGACCGAGGCCCAGGTCGAGGAAGCCGTCGCCGCCGCGCACGCCGTCCGCGACGAGTTCGCCGCCACCCCGGCCCACGTCCGCGCCGCTGCCCTCGACCACGTCAGCCGGCGTCTCGTCGAGCGCACGGAGGAGATCGCCCAGCTCATCTCCGCCGAGAACGGCAAGCCGATCAAGTGGGCCCGCGGCGAGGTCGGCCGAGCCGTCTCCGTGTTCCGGTTCGCGGCCGAGGAGGCCCGGCGTTTCAACGGCGGCGAGGCGCAGCGCCTCGACACCGACCTCGGCGGTCAGGGCCGGCTCGCCCTCACCCGGCGCTTCCCGAAGGGGGCCATCCTGGGTATCGCGCCCTTCAACTTCCCCCTCAACCTCTGCGCCCACAAGATCGCCCCGGCGATCGCCGCCGGCGCCCCCATCATCCTGAAGCCGGCCCCGGCCACCCCCCTCTCCGGCCTCGTCATCGGCGAACTCCTCGCCGAGACCGACCTGCCCGCCGGGTCCTGGAGCATCCTCCCGGTCGCCAACGACCGCATGCCCGCCCTCGTGCAGGACCCGCGCCTCCCGGTGATCTCGTTCACCGGGTCGGAGAAGGTCGGCTACGCGATCATGGACTCCGTGCCGCGCAAGCACTGCACCCTCGAACTCGGCGGCAACGGCGCGGCGGTCGTCCTCGGCGACTACGCCTCCGACGCCGACCTCGACTGGGCGGCGACCAGGATCGCCACCTTCTCCAACTACCAGGGCGGCCAGTCCTGCATCTCCGTGCAGCGGGTCATCGCGGACGCCGCCGTGTACGACCGGCTGCTGCCCCGTATCGTCGCCGCCGTCGAGGCCCAGGTCACCGGTGACCCGGCCGACGGCGCGACCGACGTCGGGCCGCTGGTCAGCGAGGACGCGGCCAAGCGGGTCGAGGCGTGGGTCGACGAAGCCGTAGGGGCCGGTGCGAACCTCCTCGCCGGTGGCAAGCGGGACGGTGCCTCGTATGCGCCGACCGTTCTCACCGACGTACCCGACGATGTCACGATCTCCTGCGAGGAGGTCTTCGGGCCGGTCCTCACGGTGCGGAAGGTGGACGGCGAGGCCGAGGCGTTCGCCGCCGCCAACGACTCCAAGTACGGCCTCCAGGCAGGCGTGTTCACCCATGACCTCCAGGTCGCCTTCCGGGCCCACCGCGCCCTGGAGGTCGGCGGTGTCGTCATCGGCGACGTGCCGTCCTACCGTGCCGACCAGATGCCGTACGGCGGCGCCAAGCAGTCCGGCGTCGGCCGCGAGGGCGTCAGGTTCGCGATGGAGGACTACACGTACGAGCGCGTTCTCGTACTGACGGGTCTCGCCCTTTAGGCAGAAGGGTCCCGCCCTCTAGATAATGGGAACCGTTTCCATATAAGCTCACCGATGACGCGAACGCGCCGTCACGAAAGGGTCCGGCACCGATGCCTTCCGGTGCCGGACCCCTTCCATGTGCCGACCGCTCCGGACCCTCAGCCGGAGAAGCCGACGTGCGCCAGCCGCAACGGGCCGCGCAGCCTGAGGCGCACGTCGTGCACGCCGTGCACGCTGTCGTCGTCGACGGTGAGCGTGGCCCGGACCGTCGTGTAGTCGTACGGACCCTCGGTCGGTGTCGGGGTCAGGACGGCCGCGGCTTCCGTGTCGCCGTCGAGTACGACCTCCACCACCCCCTCGCCCGCCACCTCGACCGTGATCCCGGCGACGCCCGCCCCGAAGTCGCAGTCCCGGTAGAGCAGTTCGGCCTCCTTGCCGCCCGCCGGAGTCACCGCGTCGCCCGACACCTTCGTACGGTCGACGATCTCGGCGCCGTGCTGCTCGTCGAAGTCGGCCGCGGAGAGGCCGAGTTGCCGGACCGGACGCGGTGCCGACGGGGTGCCGGTCACCTGGACCGTCGTACGCACGCGGATGTCCTCGCTCGACGCGCCCACCAGGACCTCGTACGCGCCCGGGGCGAGGCGTCGGCCGCCGGACGCCACGTCCCAGAACTCCAGGCAACTGAGCCGGAGTTCGAAGGAGACCTGGGTCGACGCTCCCGGGGCCAGGGTGAGCCGGCGGTGGGCCAGCAGCTCCCTGCGCGGGCGGGCGACCGGTGACTCGGGCGCCCTCGTGTACAGCTGGGCCACCTCGTCCGCCGTGACGTCCCCGGTGTTGGTGACCGTGAACGACACCCTCAGTGTCCCGTCGGCCTCGTCGGGCTCGGCCGTCAGGTCGGCGTACGCGAACGACGCGTACGACAGGCCGTGGCCGAAGGGGAACAGCGGGGTGCCCTCGAAGTAGAGGTACGTCTGCCGGGAGCCGATGATGTCGTAGTCCAGCAGGTCGGGAAGGTCCGCGTCGTCGGCGTACCAGGTCTGCGGGAGGCGGCCCCCCGGAGAGACGTCGCCCGCCAGGACGCGCGCCAGCGCCGTGCCCGCCGCCTGGCCGCCGTGCGCCGTCCACAGGGCGGCCGGGATGTCCGTGGCGTCGACCGCGTACGGGTACGCCGAGACCAGGGCCAGGACCGTCCGGGGGTTCGCGGCGCGGGCCGCTTCCAGCAGGCGCCGCTGGTGGGCGGGGAGGCGGAGCGTCGTGCGGTCCTCGGTCTCGCGGCCGTTGATGTGCGGGTCGTTGCCCGCGACCACCACGACCGCGTCCGCCCGGGCGGCCACTCTCTTCACCGATTCCTCACCACGTTCGGCGACGATCAGTTCGAAGATCTCCCCAGGCGCCTCGTCGCCGTCGGCAACTCTCACGCCGTCGGCGGCGACAGAGACGTGGCGACCCGTACCGACGTGCCTGAGGAGGTGACGGTTGTTGTGGGACTCCCCGGACCCGTGGGGCTCCAGGCGGAACGTCTCCTGGACGACCCAGCCGCCCGGCTGGTCCGCCGACGCCCGTACGAAGCCGTCCTCCGCGACCGAGAGGTACCGGCCGTCGGGCGCCCGCAGCGTCAGGATCCCCTCGCCCCACTCGGTCAGCGCGAACTCGGTGCCGTCGGCGTCGGCGGTGAGCGCGGGCAGGTCGGTGCGGCCCGCGAGGAGGGCCGGGTCCAGCGCGCCCTCCGCGCCCCGGGCGACGTCGGGCACGTCCTCGGCGTGCGGTACGCGCAGGAACGTACCGGCCGACGTGCGCAGCCTTACGCGGTCCACGCCCTCGGCGAACTCGACGTGCTCGGCGCCGAAGCGCTCGTACAACGCCTCCAGCGGTGTCGAGCGGTGGATGAGGGTGCCGCTGTACCAGTCGGTCTTGCACTCGTCGGCGAGCAGACCGACGACCGCCACGCGCGAGCCGGGGGCCAGCGGGAGCGTGTCGTCGTTCTTCAGCAGGACGATCGCCTGTTCGGCGGCCTCCTGGGCCAGGGCGCGGTGGGCCGGGGTGTCGAAGTCCGAGGAGTCCGTGTACGGGTCGTACTGCGGGTCGAACTCGCCCAGTCGGAAGCGCACCGAGAGCTGGCGGCGGACCGCCCTGTCGATGTCCTCCTCGGTCAACAGGCCCTGGGACAGGGCGCCTTGCAGACGGGCGACGATCTTCGAACTGTCCGTGCCGTGGTCGGTGAAGCTGTCCACGCCGGCGATCAGCGCGGCGGCCGTCGCCTCCTCGTGGGTGTCGAAGTAGTGCTCGGAATCGACCAGGTTGGAGGGCGCGGCGGCGTCCGAGCAGACCATCAGGTCCTCGTCCGTCCAGGTGCGCAGGTGGTCGCCGAGGAGCGGCGAGACATGGTTGGGGCGGCCGTTGACCAGGTTGTACGCGGGCATCACCCCCGCCACCGCGCCCGCCTCGACCGTCTCGCGGAAGGCGCGCAGGTCGTACTCGTGCAGGACGCGCGGGCGGACCGAGGAGGACGTGACGTCCCTGCCGGTCTCGTTGTTGTGGGCCAGCCAGTGCTTGAGGACCGGGGCCGTGCGCCAGTACTCGGGATGGTCGCCGCGCAGACCGCGGGTGTAGGCGGTGGCGATCGCCGAGGTCAGCTTCGGGTCCTCCGAGTAGCCCTCCTCGTTGCGGCCCCAGAGGGGGTGGCGCAGCAGGTTGACCGTGGGCGCCCAGACGTTCAGGCCGACGCGGTCGTCGCGGGTGCGCAACGCCCGGACCTCCCTGGACACTGCCTCGCCGACGCGCCGCACCAGCTCCTCGTTCCAGGTCGCGCCGAGACCGACCGCCTGCGGGAACACGGTCGCCGGGCCCATCCACGCCACCCCGTGCAGCGCCTCCTGGCCGGTGCGGAAGGCGGCGACGCCGAGCCGCTCGACGGCGGGCGCGAACTGGTGGAGGAACGCCACCCGTTCGTCGAGGGTGAGGCGCGACAGCAGATCGTCGATGCGCTTCGCGGTCGGCAGCCGCGGATCGCGGAATGGCGGCGAAGGCGGCGTTTGTGCGGTCACGTGGGGTTCCCTTTGCAATGGAGTGGCTCAGCGCATTCGAAGCGCTTCGATGCTCATTCGATGTGGGGGTGGGTGTCAAGAGACCCAGACGCAACAAATCCGTCTCCCGCCCGTGATGTCAGGCGGCGCCAGGGGGTGGTTTGGGCCGCCACGCGGGGCTTCGTACCTCGGAGGAATCTTGGAACCGACCCTTGTGCACCCTCAGGTGTTCACTTAACCTCGCAGCAACATCGAAGCGCTTCGACTGCGGATTGCCGTAGCACGAGTCGGAGAATCGCTTCAGCTCAGCCAGTTCCACTCAAGACACCGCAGCCGACGGCTCCTCCGCCGGGTGTCCTGGTGCGCCATGAAGGGTTGACGCAATGACGCCGAACGCCGCCGCCCCCTCCTCCGGTCCTTCCGGGCCGAGCCGGAGAAGTTTCCTCGCCTCGACGGCGGTCGCCACCGCCGCGGTGGCGGGCGGGATGCCGCTGCTTGCCGCCTGCGGGGGCTCGGGCGGCGACGAGCGCGAGGGAGCCACCTCGGGCAAGGCCGCGGCCAAGCTCCTCCCGACATTCGTCGCCAGCGCGGTCGCCACGCCGGACCTTCCGTCGAAGAACGGCTCGGCCTCCGGCTACACCGGCAAGGTCGACCTCGCCGCCCTCAAGGCCTCCGTCCCGGAGAAGCTCGCCACCGGCGCCCCCTTCAAGATCATGTCCCCGTTCTGGGGCTCTCCGCCGAAGGCCGACTGCGCCTACTACAAGGCACTCGACGCGGCGGCGGGCACCAAGGTCACCTGGCAGAACCAGGACGGCAACACCTACGGCCAGAAGCTGGGCGCCGTGCTCGCCTCCAGCTCCATTCCCGACATGGTGGTCGTGCCCAGCTGGGAACTGGTCGGCAAGATCGCGAACGCCGTCACCGCGAAGTTCATGGACCTCGGCCCCTACCTGGCGGGCGACAAGGTCAAGAAATACCCGAACCTGGCCGCGATACCCTCCGACGCCTGGCGCATGGGCATCTTCGGCGGCGCGCTGCGCGGCATCCCGATGCCGGTCGCCACCGCGACCCTCATCGTCCCGTACTACCGCAAGGACATCTTCGACAAGAAGGGCTACTCCGTACCCAAGTCGCCCGACGAGTTCCTCAGCTGGGCCAAGGAGGCCACCAGCGCGAAGGCCAAGGTGTGGGCCTGCGGCGACATGTCCTGGACTGCCTTCAACATCTTCGGCGTCCGCGCCTCCGGGTCGCTGGGCTGGAACATCGGCGACGACGGCAAGCTGACGTACCGCATCGAGCAGCCCGAGTACCTCGAAGCCCTGGAGTGGACGCGCAAGCTGTTCGACGCGGGTGTGGTCCACCCCGACGACAAGGCGCGCTCGGGCGACGTGGGGAACCGTTTCACCGCCGGGCAGATCCTCGTCTACAACAACGACATGTCCCACTGGTACGGCAAGACCTCCGAACAGGCGGCGTCCAAACCGGACTTCGTGATCGACGGCATGGACATCTTCGGCGCCGACGGCGGCGACCCCAAGCTGTGGGCGGCTCAGCCCGCCAGCATCTGGTCGATGATCCGCAAGGGCGCCTCGAAGACGACGGTCGAGAACGCCCTGGCCGCCGCCGACTTCTCGGCCGCGCCCTACGGCACCAAGGAGCGGATGCTCGTCGACTACGGCGTCGAGGGCACCCACTACACGGTCAAGGACGGCGTCCCGGTCAAGAACGACCTGGGCAACTCCGAGGTGGTCAACGCCTGGGTGATGCTGGCCGCACCGGCCGCCTACTTCGCCCACCCCGACTTCCCGGACGTCGCCCGCAAGCAGGTCGAGTGGCAGCAGCGGATGGGCGCCTTCATGAAGAAGACGTCCACGTACGGCATGAACATCGTCGAGCCGACCCGCTACGCCAACCTCTCCAGCCAGTTCGAGCAGCTGGAGATCGACTACGTGCGCGGCAACCGCAAGCTGTCCGACGTACAGGCCGCCATCTCCACCTGGAAGTCCTCCGGCGGCGAGAAGCTGCGCGACTGGTACAAGGACCTCATCGACAAGAACGGCAGCGGCAACTGATGTCGCTCACGGCCGGGAGCAGGCCGGACGGGACTCGATCTCCCGCGGCGGTCGAGGAACCGACGGCCGCGGTCGCCACCGCGGGGGCGAAGGTTCGGGTGCCGCGCAGGACGGCCAAGGCGGCAAAGGCGGGCAAGGTTCCCTGGCGGGTCCGGCTGCGCCGCGACCGCGCGCTCATCCTGATGACACTGCCCGTCATCCTCCTGCTCCTCCTCTTCAACTACGTCCCGCTGCTCGGCAACGTCGTCGCCTTCCAGGACTACGACCCGTACGTCTCCAGCAACGGCGTCACGGCGATCTTCCACAGCCCCTGGGTGGGTGTGGAGCAGTTCTCGCGGATGGTCGACGACCCGCTGTTCTGGGACGCGGCGCAGAACACGATCGTGCTGTTCGCGCTCCAACTGGTGCTGTTCTTCCCGCTTCCCATCGCCCTCGCGCTGCTCATCAACAGCGTGATCCGGCCCCGGGTCCGGGCCGTGGCGCAGGCGATCATGTACCTGCCGCACTTCTTCTCGTGGGTTCTCGTGGTCACCGTGTTCCAGCAGATCTTCGGCGGCGCGGGCATCATCGCGCAGACCCTCGAGGACCACGGGTGGAGCGGCTTCGACCTGATGACCAACGCGGACCTCTTCAAGTACCTGGTCACCGCGCAGGCCGTCTGGAAGGACGCCGGCTGGGGGATCATCGTCTTCCTCGCCGCGCTGGCCGCCGTCAGCACCGACCTCTACGAGGCCGCCGCCATGGACGGCGCCGGGCGCTGGCGCCGCATGTGGCACGTGACGCTGCCCGCGCTGCGCCCGGTGATCGCCCTGCTGCTGGTCCTGCGGGTGGGCGACGCGCTGAGCGTCGGGTTCGAGCAGTTCCTGCTCCAGCGGGACGCGGTCGGCGTGGGAGTCAGCGAGGTCCTCGACACCTACGTGTGGAACATGGGTATCCAGAACGGCGACTTCAGCTACGCGGCCGCGGTCGGCCTCGTCAAGGGAGCCATCGGAGTGTGTCTCGTCCTGGGCGCGAACAAGTTCGCGCACCTGCTGGGTGAGCAGGGGGTGTACCAGAAGTGAGCCTCAACACGCAGCTCGTCCGCAGCCTCAGGGCCCCCGCCCGGCCCGTCTGGGAGGAGCCGCCCAACAAGGCGGGGCTCACCGCCAAGAGCGGCTTCCTCCTGCTGTGCTGTCTGGGCGTGCTCGGCCCGCTGTGGATCGTGATCGTCACCAGCCTCTCCCCGAAGCCGGTGATCGACCGGGTCGGCGGCCTCGTCGTCATCCCCCAGGGCATCACCTTCGTCAACTACACCGAGCTGCTCAGCGGCGGCCAGGTCAGCCGGGCGATCATGGTCTCGGTCGGTGTCACCCTGTTCGGCACGCTGTTCTCGATGGCGGTGTCGGTCCTCGCGGCCTACGGGCTGTCCCGGCCCGGCAGCCTGGGGCACCGGTTCTTCCTGCTCACCATGATGGCGACCATGTTCTTCGGAGCCGGCCTCATCCCGACGTACCTTCTGGTGCAGTCGCTGGGGCTCACCGACACCTATCTGTCGCTGGTCCTGCCCAGCGCGGTCAGCGTCTTCAACATCCTCGTCCTGCGCGCCTTCTTCATGGGGATCTCGCCCGAGCTCACCGAGGCCGCGCGGATCGACGGGGCGGGGGACGTGCGGATCCTGCTGACCATCGTCATGCCGCTGTCCCGGGCGGTGCTGGCCGTGATCTCCCTGTTCTACGCGGTCGGCTACTGGAGCGCCTGGTTCAACGCGTCCATCTATCTCAGTGACCAGGAGATGATGCCGTTGCAGAACGTGCTCATCCAGCTGGTCCAGAAGCACACCGAGTCGCCCACGGGGCTGCAACAGGCAGTGCGCACCGGGCAGTTGTCGGCGCTGGGGCTGCAGATGGCTGTGATGGTGCTCGCGTTGATCCCGGTCGCGGTGGCGTCGCCGTTCGTGCAGCGGCACTTCAAGAAGGGCATGTTGACCGGCGCGGTCAAGGGCTGACGGTCGGTTTTCGCTTTTCGCCGTATGGGGTGCCTCTTGCGGTCTGGTGGCGACCGCGGGTGCGTCGTGGCTTGTCGCGCAGTTCCCCGCGCCCCTATCGGGGCGCGTCTTCCTCCCCCCTCTTTTCGAGATCGAGGTAAGTCGTGTCTTCGTCCCGGCCGAGTAGACGTGCCGTTCTTGCTGCTTCCGCTGCCGTTGCCGCGGTCTCCGTCGTATCCGTCTCCGGTACGGCGGCCCAGGCGGCGTCAGTTGCCCCCGCCTACCGCTGGCGCACCGCCGTCATCGGCGGCACCGGGTTCGTCACCGGAGTGCTGTTCCACCCGTCCGTCCGCGGTCTCGCCTACGCCCGTACCGACATCGGCGGCGCCTACCGCTGGGACGACCGGGCCGCCCGCTGGACCGCGCTCACCGATCACCTCGGCTGGGACGACTGGAACCTCCTCGGCGTGGAGGCGATCGCCGTCGACCCCGCGCACCCCGACCGCGTCTACCTCTCCCTCGGCACCTACGCCCAGTCGTGGGCCGGAAACGGTGCGGTCCTGCGGTCCGAGGACCGGGGCGCGACCTGGAAGCGCACCGACCTGAGCGTGAAGCTCGGGGCCAACGAGGACGGGCGCGGCACCGGCGAGCGACTGCTCGTCGACCCCCGTGACAGTGACACCCTGTGGCTGGGCACCCGGCACGACGGACTCCTCAAGTCCACCGACCGGGGCGCCACTTGGAGCCCCGCGAGCACCTTCCAGGCCACCCCGAGCGCGAGCGGCCAGGGCGTCACCCTCCTGGTCGCGGCCGGTCGTACCGTCTACGCCGGCTGGGGCGACGGCGACGGAAAGGGCACCGCCGGTACGGCCAACCTGTACCGCACCACCGACGGCACGACCTGGGAAGCCGTGCCCGGGCAGCCCGTCGGCGCCACCTCCGCCAGGGTGCCGATCCGCGCCGCCTACGACAGGCACACCCACGACCTGTACGTGACGTACGGCAACGCGGCAGGGCCCAACGGCCAGTCGGACGGCAGCGTGCACAAGTTGCGTACCACCACCGGGAGTTGGACGGACGTGACCCCGGTCCAGCCGGGCGGGACGACCGCCGACGGCTCCGCCGACACCTTCGCCTACGGTGGAGTCGCCGTCGACGCCTGCCGGCCCGGCGCCCTCGTCGTCTCCACCAACAACCGCTGGGCCGACATCGACACGGTGTTCCGCTCCACGAACGGCGGCCGAACCTGGACGTCCCTCAAGGACAGCGCCGTGTTCGACGTGTCCGAGACGCCCTTCGTCACGTTCGGCGAAGACAAGCCGAAGTTCGGCTGGTGGATCCAGGCGCTCGCCCTCGACCCCTACGACTCCCGCCACCTCGTCTACGGGACCGGCGCGACCCTCTACGGCACCCGCGACCTCAAGCACTGGGCCCCGCAGATCCGCGGCCTGGAGGAGACGTCCGTACGCCAGCTGATCTCGCCCCCGGTCGGCGAGGCGCACCTGCTCAGCGGGCTCGGGGACATCGGCGTGATGTACCACGAGCGGCTCACGGCGTCCCCGTCGCGCGGCATGGCGTCGAACCCCGTGTTCGGGACGGCGACGGGACTCGCCCAGGCCGCCGCCAAACCGTCGTACGTCGTCCGGACCGGGTGGGGCGACAAGGGCAACGGGGCCTTCTCGAACGACGGCGGGCGGAGCTGGGCACCCTTCGCCGCCCAGCCCGGCATCGCCAAGGACGCGCCGGGGCCGATCGCCACCAACGCCGACGGCAGTGTGCTGCTGTGGACCTTCGTGCACTGGGACGGCACGAAGTACCCGGCCCAGCGCTCCACGGACAACGGCGCGACCTGGTCCGAGGTCACCTCCGTCCCGAAGGGCGCCACGCCGGTCGCCGACCCGGCCGACCCGACGCGCTTCTACGCCTACGACACCGACTCGGGAACCCTGTACGCCAGCACGGACAGCGGCCTCACCTTCACGGCCCGGGCGAGCGGACTGCCCTCCGGGGACAGCCAGTTCGAGCTGGTCGCCGCGCCGGGAAGGGTGGGTGACCTGTGGCTGAGCGTCAAGTGGAACGGGCTCCACCGGTCCACCGACGGGGGCGCCACCTTCGCCAAGGTCGCCAGTTGCTGGGCGTCGTACACCCTCGGGTTCGGCCGGGCGGCCCAGGGCGCCGCGTACCCGGCGATCTACCTGGTGGGTTCCACCGACACCATCACCGCCGTCCATCGCTCCGACGACGAGGCGAAGACCTGGACGCGGATCAACGACGACGCCCATCAGTGGGGTTGGACCGGCGAGACGATCACCGGCGACCCGCGCATCTTCGGCCGTGTCTACGTCGCCACCAACGGACGGGGCATCCAGTACGGGGAGCCCGTCTGATGCCGGGGCTCGGCGACGCCACCCGGGGGCGCATCCTCTTCGGCGGTGACTACAACCCCGAACAGTGGCCCGAGGAGACCTGGCACGACGACGTCCGGCTGATGAAGGACGCCGGCGTCAACTCCGTCACGCTCGGCGTCTTCTCCTGGGCGAAACTCGAACCCCGGCCGGGGGCAAGGGAGTTCGGCTGGCTGGACCGGCTGATGGACCTGATGCACGACAACGGCATCGGCGTCGTCCTCGCCACACCCACCGCCTCACCGCCGCCCTGGATGGGCCGGCTGCACCCGGAGACCCTGCCCGTCGCCGAGGACGGCAGGATCGAATGGTGGGGCGGACGCCAGCACTTCGCGCACTCCAGCGCCGTGTACCGCCGCTACGCCGCCGCCATCACCGAGGACCTGGCCGCCCGCTACGCCGGCCACCCGGCCCTCACCATGTGGCACATCAACAACGAGTACTGCACCTACGACTGGGGCGACGAGTCGGCCACCGCCTTCCGCCGCTGGCTCCAGGACCGGTACAGCACGCTGGACGCCCTCAACGAAGCCTGGGGCACGGCCTTCTGGAGCCAGGGGTACGACGACTGGGAAGAGATCCTGCCGCCGCGCCTCCCGCACTACATGCGCAACCCCACCCAAGTCCTCGACTTCAAACGCTTCACCTCCGACGCGCTCCTGGAGTGCTACCTCGCGGAACGGGACATCGTCCGCCGCCACACCCCGCACCTCCCGGTCACCACGAACTTCATGCCGATGTGGGTGGGCCAGGACGGCTGGCGCTGGGTCCAGGAGGAGGACGTCGTCTCCGTCGACCTCTACCCCGACCCGCGCGACCCGTTCGGCGCCCAACAGGGCGCACTCGTCCAGGACATGACCCGCTCGCAGGCGGGCGGCCCGTGGATGCTGATGGAGCAGGCGGCCGGCCCGGTCAACTGGCGTGGCGTGAACCATCCCAAGCCGCGCGGACTCAACCGCCTCTGGTCCCTCCAGGCGGTGGCACGCGGCGCCGACGCCGTCTGCTACTTCCAGTGGCGCCAGTCCAGGCAGGGCGCCGAGAAGTTCCACTCCGGCATGGTCAGCCACGCCGGCGAACACGGCCGCACCTTCCAGGAGGTCAAGCAGCTCGGCGCCGAACTGGCCGCGATCAGCGGCGAGGTGATGGACACTTACACGCCAAGTGACATCGCTGTTCTCCACGACTGGAACGCCTGGTGGGCCGGCGCTCAGGACGGCCGGCTCTCCTCCGAGGTGGACTACCCGCAGGTCGTACGGGCCTGGCACCGCGCCCTGTGGGAGGCGAACCTCGCGACGGACTTCGCCCACCCCGAGCACGACCTGTCGGCCTACCGGCTCGTCGTCGTACCGCAGTTGTACCTGCTCACGGACGCGGCGATCGACAACCTCCTGGCGTACACACGAGGCGGCGGCACCCTCGTCTGCGGTTTCCTGACCGGAGTCGCCGACGAGGACGACCGGGTACGGCCGGGCGGTATGGACGTGCGGCTGCGCGAGCTGCTCGGGCTGGGCACCCTGCACGAGTGGTGGCCGCTGGACGCGGGTGAGACCGCCGAAGTGGACGGATTCCAGGGCCACTTGTGGTCCGAGGAGCTGGAGGCCGACGGCGCCGACGAGATCACCCCGTACAAGGGCGGCGAACTCGACGGGCTGCCGGCGGTGCTGCGCAAGGGGAACGCCTGGTACCTCTCCACGCTCCCCGAGCCCGACGCGCTGCGTGACCTCCTCGCGCGGATCGGCGCCGACGCGGGCGTCCGGCCGGTGCTGGACGGGCTGCCCGCCGGGGTCGAGGCGGTCCGGCGCGGTGACCTGCTCTTCGTGCTCAACCACGGGTCCGATACGGTGACCGCCCAGGTGCCCGGGATCCACCGGGACCTGCTGACCGGCGGCATCGTCATGGACACGGTCACGCTGGACCGGTACGGAGTGGCGGTGCTGAAGCCATGACCGACGGGCCCGTTCACGGAACCTGGGAGCCACGCCCCGCGACCCGCTGGGAGGACGGCTACCTGAGCGGCAACGGCCGCCACGGCGCGCTGGTGTTCGGCGACCCGGAAAGCGACCGGGTCGTCGTCACGCACCACACTCTCGTACGCCCCAATGGCAGCGAGCACGCGCGCCCGCCGCAGCTGGCGGACCGGCTGACCGACCTCCAGGACAGGTTGCTGGCCGGCGACACCACGGCCGCCGAGAGCTTCACCGACGGACGGGAGCTGCAGTGGGTGCAGCCCTTCCACCCGGCCTTCCAGGTCCGGCTGCGCGGCGGCCCACCGGCGGGGGAGGGGCACGACTACCGGCGTTCCGTCGACTTCACCACCGGTGTCACCGACACCCAGTCCCAGGACTGGCACAGCCGCGTCTTCGTGTCCCGCGCGGACGACGTCATCGTCCAGTACGTCACCAGGCGCCCGGCCACCATTGACGGACCTGGCGGTACCGGTGTCCTCGGGGAGGAGGGCCTCACGGGCGGGGCGTCGGGCGTGGATGTTCCCGGCGGCACCGAGCCCGCGGGCGTGGCTGGCGGTCCTGGCCGTACCGGCGTCACCGGGGAAGCGGGGGTTACCGGCGGGACCCGGGGTCCCGGTGTTCCCGGCGACACCAAGGCACCTGGCAGCACCCGTGGCCCCGGCCGCAAAGGCGTCACCGGCGGCAACCGTGGCGCCGGCACCACCGGCGTCACGCGCAGCCCCCGTCTCACCGGCGGAGCCGCTCTCACCCTCGACATCGACCTCGACCACCGCCTCCCCGGCGCCCCCGCAGGGTTGGGCGTCGGCCAGAGTGTGGTGCGGACCCCCGAGGGGGCACTGCTCACGCTCCGGGCCCGCTACCCCGGCAGCGACCGGGCGTACACCGGGGTGACCCTCGTGGTGCCCACGGGCGGGGAGACGACCCTGACCCCGCCCGGCGTCCGTGTCGAGGGCGCGGAGTCCGTGCTGCTGCTGACCCGTGTCGTCCGGCACGTCGGTGAACTGGACACGGCGGACCATGCCCGGGCCCTGCGGGAGCTGCTGCCGGACCCGGACGGCGAGCCGAGGCCGGGGGAGCGGACGTACGAGCGTCTCCTCGCCCGGCACCTCCCGCTCCACCGCACCGCCTACGACCGAGTCACCCTCGACCTCGCCGCCGACGAAGCCGAACGTGCCCTGCCCGGCGCGGAGTTGCTGACCCGGACAAAGAGCCCCGCCCTCCTGGAGCGGCTCTTCGCCGCCGGCCGCTACCACCTGCTGTCGGCCAGCGGAATGCTCCCGCCCCGGCTGGTCGGCCTGTGGACCGGCGACTGGAACACCGCGTGGTCCGGGGCGTTCACCACCAACGCCAACCTCAACCTCCAGACCGCGTCGGCGGCGGCCGGAGCCCTCCCCGAAGTCACCGAGGCCCACGCCTCCCTGATCCATCGTCAGCTCGACGACTGGCGGGAGAACGCCCGTACGATCTTCGGCGCCCGAGGCGTGGCCGCGCCCTCGCACACCGACGGCGAGTCCGGGCTGACGTACCACTTCGACCGGGAGTACCCGCTCCACCTGTGGACGGCCGGCGCCGACTGGCTGCTCAAGCCGCTCGTCGATCACGACGACACCACGGGCGTCCGTGATCCCCGTACGGCCGCCCTGCTCGCCGAAGTCGCCGAGTTCTACGAGGACTTCCTCACTCGTACCGACGCCGACGGACACCTTGTCGTCGTCCCCTCCTACTCACCGGAGAACCGTCCGGCCAACGCGAGCTGGGGGGCTCTCAACGCCGCCATGGACCTCTCGGCGGCCCGGCACGCACTGCTCACCGCCGCCGAACACCACCCCGACGACCCCGAACGGGCGGCCCGCTGGCGGGCGTTGGCAGACCGGCTCCCACCGCACCGCGTCAACGCCGACGGCGCTCTCGCCGAATGGGCGTGGCCCGGCCTCGACGACACCTACGACCACCGGCACCTCAGCCATCTCTACGGTGTCTGGCCCCTCGACGAGATCAACCCGTACGACACCCCGGACCTCGCCGTCGCCGCGTCCCGCGCCCTCCAACTCCGGGGCGCCGAGAACGACTCGGCCCACGGCCACCTGCACCACGCGCTGGTCGCCGCCCGCCTCCGCGACGGCGAACGGGTCACCCACGCCCTCGGCCAGGTGCTCGACGGCGACTTCTTCCACGCCTCCCTGATGAGCGCCCACTACCCGGGGCGGAACGTCTACAACGCGGACGCCGCCCACGCCCTGCCCGCCGTGCTGATCGAGGCGCTCGTCCAGTCGACCCCCGACCGGCTGGTCCTCCTGCCCGCGCTCCCGGCGGCCTGCCCCACCGGCCGGATCCGGGGCGTACGGACGCGGTTCGGCGCGGAGGTGGACCTCGACTGGGAGCCGGGGCGGGGCCGGGCCGTCGTACGCCCCAGCCGCAGTCGCCGTATCGACCTCAGAACTTCCTCCGGCGCACACACGCTCGATCTCGTCGCCGGAGAAGACCGCGTCCTCGACCTGGGACCGCGGTAACCGCAACCGCACCGAGGAACAGCGCGGCAGAACAACAGCACACACCCCCCCACCCCCATCTCCCCCCACCCTTGGAAGGAACCCCCATGGCAACACGCACCCGCATGCTGAGCCGGATCACCAAGGCCATGCTGGCCCCCGCTCTCGCGCTCGGCGTCACCGTCGGGCTCGCCTCCGCCCCCGCCTCGGCCGCCGTCTGGAGCTCCTGCGCCCAGTACGGCAACACGAGCCTGAACGGCTACACCCTCTACAACAACATCTGGGGCTCCGGCGCCGGCGCCCAGTGCATCTGGGCCAACTCCGGCACCAACTGGGGCGTCAACGCCAACCACCCCAACACCGGCGGCATCAAGTCGTACCCCAACTCCAAGAAGGTGATCAACAAGTCGATCACCTCGCTCGGTTCGCTGACCAGCAACTACAACGTCACGGTCCCGTCGTCCGGCGCGTACAACACGTCGTACGACATCTGGGACACCGACTACGACTACGAGATCATGCTCTGGGTCAACAAGACCGGAGCCGTCGGCCCGCTCGGCACCTCGCAGGGCAACGTGACGCTGGGCGGCCACACCTGGACCGTCTACAAGGGCAACAACGGCGCGAACGAGGTCTTCTCGTTCGTCCGTACCTCGAACTCGACGTCCGGCTCGGTCAACATCCTGCCGATCCTCAAGTGGATCAAGGACACCAAGGGCTGGTTCGGCAACGAGACGATCGGTGACGTGCAGTTCGGGTTCGAGATCACCTCGTCCTCCGGCGGCCTGGACTTCGCCGCGAACAGCCTGACGGTCAGCAGCAGCTGACGCTGACCGCCAGGCAGCGGGCCGGGGCCGGCTGTGCCGTTCAGGCGCGGTCGACCTCGGCCCGCAGCGCGTTGTAGTCGGCGAAGGCCGCGTCGACGTCGGCGTTGGTCAGCCCGTACCGGGCCAGGTCGTAGGTGTGGGGGCGGGTGCCCTTGGGGCGGGCGGCGACCGCGGCGAGCCGGGCGGCGTCGTCGTCGGTCCAGCGGGCGCCGACGGCGGCGTAGAGCTTCGGTGCGCCCGCCGCCGGATTGGAGCCGAGCCAGGAGTACGGCACGTCGACCAGGGACTCGCGGGGGACGGCCGCACGGGCGGCGAGGCCCCGGCGCACGGAATCGCTGAGCAGTTCGAGCCAGGTGGCGCCGAGTCCGGGCAGGTCCAGGGGGCGGAGGGTGATCGCCATGCCTGCCTCGATGAGACTGCAGAACGAGGCCACCACGGCGGCCGGATCACGGTGCGTCCACACGATCGTGGCGTCCGGGAAGACCCGGAGCAGTGCGTCCAGGTTGCCGGTGTGCAGCGGGGACTTGAGCACCCAGCGGCGGCGCGGCCGGCCGTACTGGAGCACCTGGTAGATCTGCTTGAGATACGCGTAGTCGGGGACGAAGTCCCGCTCCCGCAGGGCCGCTTGGTACTCGGGGATACGGGCCTGGGACAACGGCATGATCGTGTGCGGAAGGGCGAAGGTGCACTCGTCCGGGCCCTCGGCGGTCATCGGGTGGATGTCACGGTAGCGCGGGGCGAACAGGTTGATGCCGCCGACCATCATGCGCGCGGCGCGGATCGCCTTCCGCCGCTGCTCGGGGGTGCCGTCGAGGTCGGGTGTCAGTAACTCCCACAACCTCGGACATCGGTGCTCCTCCGAGAGGGACAGCACCCCGTGGGTGAGTGTGGTGGCCGTTCGTGGCAGGCCCACCACGAACACCGGTCTGTCGATGGGCTCCTCGGCGATCGCGGGCCGCTCGGCGATCAGCCGCCGGACCCGCGCCCTGTTGGTGAGATGCCTGCGGACGTGCCCCTGCGCGGACATCCAGCCGACCGGGGTGAGGTTCTCGTCGCGGGCCCAGTGGCCCAGCAGGGAACGGAAGTCGGCGACGAAGTCCTCGTCGCCGGGCGCCTGCCCGACGTCGGCGACCAGCCGGTCGAAGGCGTGGCCGGGGGTCCGGCGGGAGCGGTGGGCGGGGCGGAGCAGCAGGTCGGCCAGCTGAAGAGCGAGTGGAGGTGAGGACACGGGTGGGGGGACCCTTCGGCGGGGAGTGGAGTTGGACTGAGGGTGCTTACCCACCCAACTACCTTTTGCTGCCCCGGAGTTCACAGGAAACCCAGGATTAACAGGCGGCCGGCCCCCGCTCGAAGGGCCGGCCGCCGCCGCGTCGGGCGCCGCTACTCCGCCACAGGCAGTCGCGCCCCGTCCCGCAGGAACAGCGGGATGCGGTCCAGGGGCGCGTCGACCGTCACGGCCGCACCGCCCTCGTACGTCTCACCGGTCCACGCGTCCGTCCAGGCCGCCCCCGCCGGAAGGTACGCCGTACGGGTCGTCGCACCCGCCGTCAGCACCGGGGCGACCAGCAGGTCGGGGCCGAAGAGATACGCGTCGTCGACGGACCACGCCGCCGGGTCGCCCGGGAACTCCAGGAACAGCGGGCGCATCACCGGCAGCCCCTCCTCGTGCGCTTCCCGCATGACCCGCAGCACATACGGCTTCAGCCGCTCACGCAGCCGGACGTACCGCTCCAGGATCGGGCCGGCCTTCTCACCGTACGACCACACCTCGTTGGGCCCGCCGGTCATGTCGGGCCCCAGCGGCATCCCCGGGTCCCGGAACCCGTGCAGCCGCATCAGCGGCGAGAAGGCGCCGAACTGGAACCAGCGGACCATCACCTCCTGGTACGCCGGATCGTCCGGGTCGCCGCCGTGGAAGCCGCCGATGTCGGTGTTCCACCAGGGGATGCCGGAGAGGGCGGTGTTGAGACCGGCCGCGATCTGCCGGCGCAGGGTCGGGAAGTCGACCCCGATGTCACCGGACCACAGGGCGGCGCCGTAGCGCTGACTGCCCGCCCACGCCGAGCGGTTGAGGCTGATCACCTCGTCCTCGCCGGACGCGATCAGGCCCTCGTAGAACGTGCGGGAGTTCTCCAGCGGGTACAGGTTGCCGACCTCCAGGCCGGGGCCCGCCCAGTACCGCAGGTTCTCCGGGAAGCCGGGCTTCAGCTCCGGCTCGCAGGCATCCAGCCAGAAGGCCGTGATGCCGTACGGGGCAAGGTAGTTGTCGCGGACCCTCGACCACAGGAAATCCCGCGCCTCGGGGTTCGTGGCGTCGTAGAACGCGACCTGGACGGTGGACGCGACACCCTTGTCGGGCCAGTCGGCGTGCGCCATCGGGCCGTACTGCGTGCCGATGAAGTAGCCGCGCTGCTCCATCAGTTGATGGTTCTCGGAGAGCGGCGAGACCGAAGGCCAGACGGACACGACGAGCTTGACGCCCATCTCCGCCAACTCCCGCACCATGGCGGCCGGGTCGGGCCACTCGGCCGGGTCGAACTTCCAGTCGCCCAGATGCGTCCAGTGGAAGAAGTCGCACACGATGGCCCGCAACGGCAGCCCGCGCCGCTTGTACTCCCGTGCCACGCCGAGGAGTTCGTCCTGGGTGCGGTAGCGCAGCTTGCACTGCCAGAAACCCGCCGCCCACTCCGGCAGCATCGGCGTACGTCCCGTCACCGCGGTGTAGCGCCGCTGGGCGTCGGCAGGCTGCCCGGCCGTGATCCAGTAGTCGATCTGCCGGGCCGAATCCGCCACCCAGCGCGTCCCGTTGCCCGCCAGCTCCACCCGCCCGATCGCCGGGCTGTTCCACAACAGGGTGTACCCGCGGCTGGAGGTGAGCACCGGCACCGACACCTCGGCGTTGCGCTGCACCAGATCCAGCACGACACCCTTCTGGTCGAACCGGCCGTGCTGGTGCTGACCGAGCCCGAACAGCTTCTCGTCCTCATAGGCGGCGAACCGCTGCTCAAGCCGGTGGTAGCCGTTGCCGACGGCCGTGTAGAGACGCGAGCCCGGCCACCAGAAGTGCGCCCGCTCCTCGGCGAGCAGCTCGGCGGCGTCATCGCTGCGCAGGAAACGGATCAGGCCCTCGGCGCTCACCTCGACGGTCAGCGCGCCGACGGTCAACCGCCCCTGCCCGTCCTCGATCTTGACGGTGTACGGCGTCGACTCCGGCTCGTCCAGAAGGGCACCTGGCAGTCCCTCCAGAACCGGCCCGCCGAGCCGGGTGCGGACCCGGACAGCGTCCGGGCCCCAGGGCTCGATCCGTACGGTCTCCTGACGGCCGCTCCACTCCAGCGCACCGTCCCGCTCACGGAACGTACCGACAGTGGGGGAGGACTGCGCGAGGCTGACCGCGCCTGACGGGGGCAGGGTCTCGGCGGGCTGGTTCACGTGGCGTCTCCTGAAGGAAGGAGTGGGGGAGGGGAATCCGGCACGGCTCCGCCGGTCCGGGACAGGCAGGACTCACCAACGCCCGCCGGAGGTCGGGGCGTTGGGCATCACACGTGGAGGTTCTGAGTCTGGGTCTGGGTCGGAGTCGGTGATGGTGGTCGGATCGGTTGATGGTCGGTTCCGGAGGCAACCGGTCCGGAGGAGGCACCGGTCCGGAGGAGGCACCGGTTCGGAGGAGGCAACCGGTCCGGCAGGCGACCGGCCCGGGAAACGACCGGTTCAGGAAGTGGCGGGGGCCGGCCCCGTACTGGCCCGCACCGTCAACTCGGGCGCGATCAGCGCGACTTCGTCGCTCCCGTGCCCTTCCAGCTTGGCGATCAGCAGTTCCACCGCGCGGCGCCCCATCTCCTGGGCGGGAATGGCGACGGACGTCAGCCGCACCGAGGCCTGGGTGGCGACCTGGTCCGGGCAGACGGCGATGACCGACACGTCCTCCGGCACCGCCCGCCCCTGCTGGCGCAGCAGCGCGAGCAGCGGTTCGACCGCCGACTCGTTCTGCACGACGAAGCCGGTGGTGCCCGGCCGTTCGTCGAAGATCCGGGCGAGCGTCACCGTCATCGCGTCGTACCCGCCCTCGCACGGCCGGTGCAGCACCCGCATGCCCAACTCCCGCGCCCGGAACCGCAGTCCGTCGAGCGTGCGCTCGGCGAAACCGGTGTGCCGTTCGTAGACCGCGGGCGCCTCGCCGATGACAGCGATGTCGCGGTGCCCGAGCTGCGCGAGGTGCTCGGCGCACAGTGCGCCCGTGGCCCCGAAGTCGAGGTCGACGCAGGTCAGGCCCTCGGTGGCGGCCGGCAGCCCGATGAGCACGGACGGCTGGTCCGTCCCGCGCAGCAACGGCAGCCGCTCGTCGTCGAGTTCGACGTCCATCAGGATCATCGCGTCGGCGAGCCCGCTGCCGGTCACGCGGCGCACGGCGTCGGGGCCCTCCTCGCCGGTGAGCAGCAGCACGTCGTACCCGTGGGTGCGGGCGCTGGTCGCCACCGCGATGGCGATCTCCATCATCACCGGCACGTACATGTCCGTACGCAACGGGACCATCAGGGCGATGATGTTGGAACGGCTGCTCGCCAGCGCCCGGGCGCCCGCGTTCGGGTGGTAGCCGAGCTGTTGGATGCTCTGCTCCACCCGCTGCCGGGTGCCCATGGAGATGGACCGCTTGCCGCTGAGGACATAGCTCACCGTGCTCGCCGAGACTCCGGCGTGCTGGGCGACCTCGGCGAGGGTGACCATCCAGCTCTCCAAGCATTGTGTGAAGCGCTTCGACAGTGCGCGTGACGGATATCGGCAACAGATAACAGCGAGTGAGGGGTGGAACGACAGTAACGCCACCACGGGTGGGTGTCCATATGTTGTCGAAGCGCTTCGACTCCGATTTGCGGAGCTTTTTCGGCCAGGAGGGCCACTTTCGCACCCGTCGGCGGCCACTGGGGAGTGCCTGCGCGAAACGACGTCCCCAGTACTACGCGGGCGTCAGCCCGTGGAACCAGACGGAACAGGGCGAAGGCCGTCGGCTCCCGGCGCGGACTACGGCCGCGCGAGGACTGGTGAGGTCGCCCGGAATCGGGTACCAACGATCGAGTAGCACCGATCAGTAACGTACGGTCCTCAAGATCCCGATTCGCGGCGAGGTGTGCCTCATGTCCGCAAGCCCAGTCAAACCCACCGCCGACCCCACGCCCGACCCCACAGCCGAACCCACGGCAAAACCCACCGTCACCGAGCGGGAGGCCCGTCAGGTGGCGGAGGCCGCCCGGGAGCAGGGGTGGCAGAAGCCCAGCTTCGCCAAGGAGCTGTTCCTGGGCCGCTTCCGGCTCGACCTCATCCACCCGCACCCGCTCCCGGCCGCCGAGGACGCGCGGCGCGGCGAGGAGTTCCTCGCCCGGCTGCGCGACTTCTGCGAGACGAAGATCGACGCGGCCCGTATCGAGCGCGAGGCCCGGATCCCGGACGAGGTGATCAACGGGCTCAAGGAGCTCGGCGCCCTCGGGATGAAGATCGACACCAAGTACGGCGGCCTCGGCCTCACCCAGGTGTACTACAACAAGGCGCTCGCCCTGGTCGGCTCCGCGAACCCGGCGCTCGGCGCGCTGCTCTCCGCCCATCAGTCGATCGGCGTACCGCAGCCGCTGAAACTCTTCGGCACCCAGGAACAGAAGGACGAGTTCCTGCCGCGCTGCGCCCGCACCGACATCTCCGCGTTCCTGCTGACGGAACCGGACGTCGGCTCCGACCCGGCACGGCTCGCCACCAGCGCGGTCCCGGACGGCGATGACTACGTCCTGGACGGGGTGAAGCTCTGGACGACCAACGGAGTCGTCGCCGACCTCCTCGTCGTCATGGCCCGGGTGCCGAAGTCCGAGGGCCACAAGGGCGGCATCACCGCGTTCGTCGTCGAGACCGCCTCCGAGGGCGTCACCGTCGAGCACCGCAACGCCTTCATGGGCCTGCGCGGCCTGGAGAACGGCGTCACCCGCCTCCACCAGGTGCGTGTCCCGGCCGCCAACCGGATCGGCCCCGAGGGCGCGGGCCTCAAGATCGCCCTGACGACCCTGAACACGGGCCGGCTGTCGCTGCCCGCGATGTGCGTGGGCGCCGGGAAGTGGTGCCTGAAGATCGCCCGCGAGTGGTCGGGCGTACGGGAGCAGTGGGGCAGGCCGGTCGCGCTGCATGAGGCGGTCGGCGCGAAGATCAGCTTCATCGCGGCCACCACCTTCGCTCTCGAAGCCGTCCTCGACCTCTCCTCCCAGATGGCCGACGAGAACCGCAACGACATCCGCATCGAGGCCGCCCTCGCCAAGCTGTACGGCTCGGAGATGGCCTGGCTGATGGCCGACGAACTCGTCCAGATCCGCGGCGGACGCGGCTTCGAGACCGCCGAGTCGCTCGCCGCGCGCGGGGAACGGGCGGTCCCCGCCGAGCAGATACTGCGCGACCTCCGCATCAACCGCATCTTCGAGGGCTCGACGGAGATCATGCACCTGCTGATCGCCCGCGAGGCGGTCGACGCCCACCTGACGGTCGCGGGCGACCTCATCGACCCCGAGAAGTCGCTGCCGGACAAGGCGAGGGCGGGCGCGAACGCCGGTGTCTTCTACGCCAAGTGGCTGCCGAAGCTCGTCGCGGGCGCGGGTCAACTCCCGAACTCCTACGGCGAGTTCAAGCACGAGGTCGACCTGTCCCCGCACCTGCGGTACGTCGAGCGCGGCGCCCGCAAGCTGGCCCGCTCCACCTTCTACGCCATGTCCCGCTGGCAGGGCCGGATGGAGACCAAGCAGGGTTTCCTCGGCCGGATCGTCGACATCGGGGCCGAACTGTTCGCGATGAGCGCGGCCTGTGTACGCGCCGAACTCCTGCGCGCCCAGGGCCAGAACGGCCACGAGGCCTACCAACTGGCCGACGCCTTCTGCCGCCAGGCCCGGATCCGCGTAGAGGAACTCTTCGGCCGCCTGTGGACCAACACCGACGGTATCGACCGCGCGGTGGTCAGGGGCGTCCTCGCCGGCACGTACACCTGGCTGGAGGAGGGCGTCGTGGACCTCTCCGGAGACGGCCCCTGGATCGCGGACGCCACACCCGGCCCCACGACACGGGAGAACGTCCACCGGCCCATCCGCTGACGTGTCCCCCGCGCCCCCGAAAGGGGCGCGGGGCTGTGCCGAACTGCGGCTTCGCCACGTGGGCGCGACAAGCCCCCACTACCCGCGGACGAAGAACCGCCCATCCAGCGGAGCTAACACCACTTGTCGCTCGGGTCGCTGGTCGTCCACTTGCAGTCGTCGACCTTCGACCCGTTCGCTCTCGTCAGGATCGCCGTGTCGCTGGTGTTGTTCCAGACGTACCAGGAACGCTTCTGGAACTTGGTCGCCGCGGTGTCCGTGCCCTTGCCGGTGCGGATCTTCATGGTCTTGCCCGCGCCGATCTTCAGATTGGCGAAGGTGTACTTGTGATTGGCGACGTCCTTCAGGATCCAGCCCCTGAGCGATATGGACGCCGAACTGGTGTTCTTGATCTCCACCCACTCCCCGTTGAGGGAGGCGTTGGAACCGGTGTCCGAGCCCGGACTGTCGAACCACACGTGCCGGATGACCACACCGCCGGCCGCCTCGGCCGGAGTGCTGAGAAACGCGCCGGTCAGGGCCACGGCGCCCGCGAGCGCGGGCAGGGCAGTACGTCGGATGCGCATCGAGATCCCCCCAGGATTTCGTCCACGACTGACCGGTCGTCCACCGGTCAGGGAAGAAGTGTTATCACATGATCTGTATGTGGGTTTCACTTATGGACACTCACCCGAGGGACGCCCTGTCCTCACTGTCGGTGGCAGCGGCCACAATGGAGAGATGACCGACAGTCCAGCCCCACTCGCTGACCCGCACGTCGTCTTCGACCCCGTCGCCGAAGGCGGTCCGCGGGACGTGGTGATCCTCGGTTCCACCGGATCGATCGGCACCCAGGCCATCGACCTCGTGCTGCGCAACCCGGACCGCTTCCGGGTCACCGGGCTCTCCGCCGCCGGCGGTCGGGTGGAGCTCCTCGCCGAGCAGGCCCACCGGCTGCGCGTACGCACGGTCGCGGTGGCCCGCGAGGACGCCGTACCGGCCCTGCGCGAGGCGCTGAGCGCCAGATACGGCGCCGGGGAGCCGCTCCCCGAGCTCCTCGCCGGACCGGAGGCGGCCACCCACCTCGCCGCAGGCGCCTGCCACACCGTGCTGAACGGCATCACCGGCTCCATCGGCCTCGCCCCCACCCTGGCCGCGCTGAAGGCGGGCCGCACCCTCGCGCTCGCCAACAAGGAGTCGCTCATCGTCGGCGGCCCGCTGGTCAAGGCGCTCGCCCGACCGGGCCAGATCATCCCGGTCGACTCCGAGCACGCGGCCCTGTTCCAGGCCCTGGCGGCCGGCACCCGCTCCGATGTGCGCAAGCTCGTGGTGACGGCGTCCGGCGGCCCCTTCCGCGGCCGTACGAAGGCACAGCTGGCCGATGTGACGGTCGAGGACGCGCTGGCGCACCCCACCTGGGCGATGGGCCCGGTGATCACGATCAACTCCGCGACGCTCGTGAACAAGGGCCTGGAGGTGATCGAGGCACACCTCCTTTACGACATTCCCTTCGACCGCATTGAGGTGGTCGTGCACCCGCAGTCGTATGTCCACTCGATGGTTGAGTTCACGGACGGATCGACACTGGCCCAGGCCACGCCCCCCGACATGCGGGGCCCCATCGCGATCGGCCTCGGCTGGCCGGAGCGCGTACCGGACGCGGCGCCCGCGTTCGACTGGAGCAAGGCTTCGACGTGGGAGTTCTTCCCGCTCGACACCGACGCCTTCCCCTCGGTCGGCCTCGCCCGGCATGTGGGGCAGCTCGCGGGCACGGCCCCCGCGGTGTTCAATGCGGCCAACGAGGAGTGCGTGGAGGCGTTCCGCAGCGGCGGGCTACCGTTCAACGGAATCATGGAGACCGTGACCCGGGTGGTCGAGGAGCACGGCACCCCTCGTACGGGAACTTCCCTGACCGTCGCGGACGTCCTTGAAGCGGAGTCCTGGGCGCGGTCGAGGGCCCGCGAACTGACACAACAGACGAAGACACAGCAAGCGGCGGAGGCCCGTGCATGACGGCACTGATGATGATCCTCGGCATAGTCGTCTTCGTGATCGGCCTACTGGTGTCGATCGCCTGGCACGAGCTGGGGCACCTCTCCACGGCGAAGCTCTTCGGCATCCGCGTACCCCAGTACATGGTCGGCTTCGGCCCGACGATCTGGTCGCGCAAGAAGGGTGAGACCGAGTACGGCTTCAAGGCGATCCCGTTCGGCGGCTACATCCGCATGATCGGAATGTTCCCGCCGGGCCCGGACGGCCGCATAGAGGCCCGCTCGACCTCCCCCTGGCGCGGAATGATCGAGGACGCCCGCGCGCAGTCCTTCGAGGAGATACTGCCGGGCGACGAGAAGCGCCTGTTCTACACGCGCAAGCCGTGGAAGCGCGTCATCGTGATGTTCGCGGGCCCGTTCATGAACCTGATCCTCGCGGTGGCCCTGTTCCTGACGGTCCTGATGGGCTTCGGGGTCTCGCAGCAGACCACCACTGTCGCCTCCGTCTCCCAGTGCGTCATCGCGCAGAGCGAGGGCCGCGACAAGTGCCTCAAGACCGACGCGGCCTCCCCGGCCGCGGCGGCCGGCCTCAAGGCGGGCGACAAGATCCTCTCCTTCGGCGGGGTCCAGGTCGACGCCTGGAACAAGCTCTCGGACGAGATCCGCGCCAACCCCGGCAAGGACGTGGCCATCGTCGTCGACCGCAAGGGCGAGCAGGTCACCCTGCACGCGAAGATCGCCTCGAACCAGGTGGCGAAGAAGGACTCCAGCGGGCAGATCGTCCAGGGCCAGTACGTCACGGCCGGCTTCCTCGGCTTCGGCGCGGCCACCGGCATCGTCCGCCAGGACTTCGGCGACTCGGTGACCTGGATGGGCGACCGGATGGGTGAGGCCGTCGACTCCATCGCGAGCCTGCCCGGCAAGATCCCCGCCCTGTGGAACGCGGCCTTCGACGGCGGCGAACGCGCGCCGGACTCCCCGATGGGCGTCGTCGGCGCGGCCCGCGTGGGCGGTGAGATCTTCACCCTGGACATCCCGCCCACGCAGCAGCTGGCGATGGCGTTGATGCTGGTGGCGGGCTTCAACCTGTCCCTGTTCCTCTTCAACATGCTCCCGCTGCTGCCGCTCGACGGCGGCCATGTCGCGGGCGCCGTGTGGGAGTCGCTGCGACGCAACACGGCGAAGGTGCTCAAGCGCCCGGACCCGGGTCCGTTCGACGTGGCGAAGCTGATGCCGGTCGCCTATGTGGTGGCGGGACTCTTCATCTGCTTCACGCTCCTGGTCCTGGTGGCGGACGTGGTTAACCCGGTGCGCATCTCCTAGCCATACGGGGTTCGCGGCGGCGTCAGTGACGGCCGGGCACAGTGGGGACAACCCCCTGTGCCCGGCCGTTCCCCAATGAGTGGGTTTAGGTGCGGGAGGTGCTCGGGCCTGGGCGCGTGCCGTAATCTCGAAGCCTGGAGCCCGCTGTTCACGGGACCGGACCTTGAACCACAACTTGGGGTTGCACAGCAGATGACTGCGATTTCTCTCGGCATGCCGACCGTTCCGACCAAGCTCGCCGAACGCCGGAAGAGCCGACAGATCCAGGTCGGTTCGGTGGCCGTGGGCGGAGACGCGCCGGTGTCGGTGCAGTCGATGACGACGACACGTACGTCGGACATCGGGGCCACACTCCAGCAGATCGCCGAGCTGACGGCGTCCGGCTGCCAGATCGTGCGGGTGGCGTGCCCCACGCAGGACGACGCGGACGCGCTGGCGACCATCGCGCGCAAGTCGCAGATCCCCGTGATCGCCGACATCCACTTCCAGCCGAAGTACGTCTTCGCCGCGATCGAGGCCGGCTGCGCGGCGGTCCGGGTGAACCCCGGCAACATCAAGCAGTTCGACGACCAGGTCAAGGAGATCGCGCGCGCCGCCAAGGACCACGGCACGCCGATCCGCATCGGCGTGAACGCCGGTTCGCTGGACCGCCGGCTCATCCAGAAGTACGGCAAGGCGACGCCTGAGGCGCTCGTCGAGTCGGCGCTGTGGGAGGCGTCTCTCTTCGAGGAGCACGGCTTCCGGGACATCAAGATCTCTGTCAAGCACAACGACCCGGTGATCATGGTCAACGCCTACCGCCAGCTGGCGGCGGCCTGCGACTACCCGCTCCACCTCGGCGTCACCGAGGCCGGTCCCGCCTTCCAGGGCACCATCAAGTCGGCCGTCGCCTTCGGCGCGCTGCTCAGCGAGGGCATCGGCGACACGATCCGCGTCTCGCTGTCGGCTCCGCCGGTCGAGGAGATCAAGGTCGGCAACCAGATCCTGGAGTCCCTCAACCTCCGCCAGCGCGGCCTGGAGATCGTCTCGTGCCCGTCGTGCGGGCGTGCCCAGGTCGACGTCTACAAGCTGGCCGAAGAGGTCACCGCCGGCCTGGAGGGCATGGAGGTTCCGCTGCGCGTCGCGGTCATGGGCTGCGTGGTGAACGGCCCCGGCGAGGCCCGCGAGGCCGACCTCGGCGTCGCCTCCGGCAACGGCAAGGGCCAGATCTTCGTGAAGGGCGAGGTCATCAAGACCGTCCCCGAGTCGAAGATCGTGGAGACCCTGATCGAGGAGGCGCTGAAAATCGCCGAACAGATGGAGCAGGACGGCATCGCTTCCGGCGAGCCCTCGGTGTCGGTCGCGGGCTGACTCGCCCCCGCCGCCCCTACCCGTCCCATCCCTGGGGGCTGCGCCCCCAGACCCCCGCTTCCGCGCTGAACGCGCTCGTCCTCAAACGCCGGACGGGCTGAAAATGCCGGGCCGCGCCCCAACAGTGCCGGGCCGCGCCCCAACAGTGCCGGGCCGCGCCCCAACAGTGCCGAGCCGGGCCCCAATGGTGCCGGGCCGCGCCCCAACAGGGTCGGCCGGTCACTCTGAGCGCCGGCCGCACACCTCCAGCCCGTCCGGCGTTTGAGGACGAGGCCCCTTCAGGGCCGAAGCGGGGGTCTGGGGGCGGCAGCCCCCAGGGACGGCCACCCAGGTCAACGCTCACCGACAAGCGAGCGGCACCCACAGGACGACGCCGCCCAGCTTCCGCAGGTACAGTGCGGGGATCAGCAGACCGCATTGGTGAGGCCCCGTACGTGTTGACGCAGACCACCTCCCGGGTGCTCGACCCGGGCGACCTGGACGCCGCGCTCGCCGTCCTCGGCCGCGAGCCGGTCGCCAACGCCTTCGTGACGTCCCGGGTCCAGGTGGCCGGCCTCGACCCCTGGCGCCTCGGCGGCGAGATGTGGGGCTGGTACGAGGACGGCATGCTCACCAGCCTCTGCTACGCGGGCGCCAACCTCGTCCCGATCTGCGCCACCCCCCGCGCGGTACGCGCCTTCGCCGACCGGGCCAGACGAGCGGGCCGCCGCTGCTCCTCCATCGTCGGCCCCGCCGAGGCCACCACCCAGCTGTGGCGGCTGCTCGAACCGAGCTGGGGCCCCGCCCGCGAGGTCCGCCGCCACCAGCCCCTCATGGTCACCGACCGGCTGCCCGACCCCTCTCTCGTCGCCCCGGATCCGTACGTCCGCCGCGTCCGCAAGGACGAGATGGAGACGATCATGCCGGCGTGCGTGGCGATGTTCACCGAGGAGGTCGGCATCTCGCCACTCGCCGGTGACGGCGGCCTCCTCTACCAGGCCCGGGTCGCCGAACTGGTCGGCTCCGGCCGTTCCTTCGCCCGTCTCGACGAGCACGGCAGGGTCGCCTTCAAGGCCGAGATCGGCGCCGCGACCTCGCAGGCCTGCCAGATCCAGGGCGTGTGGGTGGCCCCCGAATACCGGGGCCACGGACTCGCCGCCCCCGGCATGGCGGCCGTACTGCGCTACGCCCTCGCGGACGTGGCCCCCGTGGTCAGCCTGTATGTGAACGACTTCAACACCCCGGCCCGCCGGACCTATCTGCGGGTGGGCTTCCAGGAGGTCGGAGCGTTCATGAGCGTCCTGTTCTGATACGACCGCCGTCGTCCTGGCGATCCCTGGCGATCCCGGGGGACGCGGCTCGGCCACATCCGCCCCGCTCCCGCCGAACGGCCCCCGCACCCCCTGTAGTCTCCCGACATGCCGCGCTTCCCCGGTCAGGGCCACCGTCACTCCCGCCCCCACGACGTGGTCGTAGGCTCCCTCGACCTGGCCGCCCGGGTCGACGAGGCGCTCGCCGTCCAGGCCGTGGCGTTCGGACTCGGCGCCGACGAGGTCGCCGTACGCAGGCAGATCGTCCTGCGGCATCTGAGCTACCCGGGCGCCCGCGCGCTCGGCGCGACCACTCCCGAGGGACGGCTCGCAGGATTCGTGTACGGCATGCCGAACGACCGTACGCACTGGTGGTCCACCGTCGTCGAGCCGTATCTGCGCAGGCAGGGCCACGACGCCTGGCTCGACGACTCCTTCGTGATCACCGAACTGCACGTCCACCCGACCTTCCAGAACATCGGCGTCGGCCGCGCCCTCATCACCGCCATCACCGACGGCGCCGCCGAACCCCGATCGATCCTCTCCGCGATCGACACCGACAGCCCGGCCCGCGGCCTCTACCACTCCCTCGGGTACGAGGACCTGGCCCGCCAGGTCCTCTTCCCCAGCGCCCCGAAGCCGTACGCGGTGATGGGCGCCCCGCTCCCGCTGCGCCGCCGCTAGGCCGGGCCCCCTCGGGCGCACCGATTTCCACCGCCCCGCACCCCCCGGCTAACCTCCTGCCATCACCCTTACGCAGCAGGAGTCGAGAATCATGGCCCAGGCCCAGGTCCAGCGCATGTCCCGTTTGATGGTCAAGACACTGCGTGACGACCCGGCCGACGCCGAGGTGCTCAGCCACAAGCTGCTGGTCAGGGCCGGTTATGTGCGTCGTACCGCCGCAGGTCTGTGGTCCTGGCTGCCGCTCGGCAAGAAGGTCCTGGCCAACGTGGAGCGGGTCGTCCGCGAGGAGATGGACGCCATCGGCGCCCAGGAGGTCACCCTCCCCGCCCTGCTGCCGAGGGAGCCGTACGAGGCGACCGGCCGCTGGGACGAGTACGGCCCCGAGCTGTTCCGTCTCAACGACCGCAAGGGCGGCGACTACCTCCTCGGCCCGACCCACGAGGAGATCTTCACCCTCCTGGTCAAGGACCAGTGCACGTCCTACAAGGACCTGCCCGTGATCCTCTACCAGATCCAGAACAAGTACCGCGACGAGGCCCGCCCGCGCGCCGGCATCCTGCGCGGCCGTGAGTTCCTGATGAAGGACTCGTACTCCTTCGACACGGAGGACGAGGGCCTCGCCAAGTCGTACGCCCTGCACCGCGAGGCGTACCAGAAGATCTTCGCGCGTCTCGGCCTCGACTACCGCATCTGCGCCGCCACCGCGGGCGCCATGGGCGGCTCCAAGTCCGAGGAGTTCCTCGCCCCGGCCGCCGCCGGCGAGGACACCTTCGCCGACTGCCCCAACTGCGACTACGCCGCCAACACCGAGGCGATCACGTACGCGCTCCAGCCGGTCGACGGCTCGGCCGTCCCCTCCCTGGAGGAGATCCCCACCCCCGAGACCCCGACCATCGAGACACTCGCCGCGTACCTGAACGTGGCGGCGTCGGCCACCCTCAAGAACCTCCTCGTCAAGGTGGACGGCGAGATCGTCGCGATCGGTGTCCCCGGTGACCGTGAGGTCGACCTGGGCAAGGTCGAGGCGCACTTCGCGCCCGCCGCCGTCGAGCTCGTCACCGCCGAGGACTTCACGGGCCGCGACGACCTCGTACGCGGCTACGTCGGCCCGCAGGGCCTGGAGAAGGTCCGCTACTTCGCCGACCCGCGCATCGCCCCCGGCACCGCCTGGATCACCGGCGCCAACAAGGACGGCCTGCACGCGAAGAACGTCGTCGCCGGCCGTGACTTCGAGGTCGACGAGTACATCGACTCCGTGGTCGTCCAGGAAGGCGACCCCTGCCTGGCCTGCGGCACCGGCCTCAAGCTGGACCGCGCCATCGAGATCGGCCATATCTTCCAGCTCGGCCGCAAGTACGCCGACGCGCTCAGCCTCGACGTCCTCGGCCAGCAGGGCAAGCCGGTCCGCGTGACCATGGGCTCGTACGGCATCGGCGTCTCCCGCGCGGTCGCGGCCCTCGCCGAGCAGCACGCCGACGAGCAGGGCCTGTGCTGGCCCAAGGAGATCGCCCCGGCCGACGTCCACGTCGTAGCCGCCGGCAAGGCCCTCCAGACCGAACTGGCCCTGGACGTCTCCGACAAGCTGGCGGCGGCCGGCGCCCGCGTCCTGGTCGACGACCGCGCCGGCGTCTCCCCGGGCGTCAAGTTCACGGACGCCGAGCTGATCGGCGTACCGAAGATCCTGGTGGCGGGCCGCCGCTCGGCCGAGGGCGTGCTCGAACTGAAGGACCGCCGGACGGGCGAGCGCGAGGAACTGACGGTCGAGGAAGCAATCGCCCGCCTGACCGCCACCGCCTGAGAAACCTCTCGCAGGCCGGTCCCCGAAGGTGGGACGTGACACAGAGTCACGTCCCACCTTCGGGGACCGCAAAACCTCAAAGCCACGGCAGCCTCAAAGCCACCCGGCGAACTCCAGCAACAACTCCGCATCCCGCACACGCCCCACACGACGTGCCCGAACCCCCGACTCCACAGCCCGGAACAGCGTCCACCCCCGCAGCCGCTCCTGATCCACGTCCAACGACTCGGCAAGCCGTTTCACCCGGCGCCGAGTGATCGCCGCTCCCGAGGGGGACGCGATCAGATCCTCCACCCGGTCCCGGACCAGTCGCGCCAAATCGAACGCGCACTCACCGACCACCGGATCCGGCCCCACCGCCAGCCACGGCGCCCGCTCCGCGGCCAGCACCTTGCTCTGCCGGAACGTGCCGTGCAGCAACCGCGCCTCAGGCGGCGCGACCAGCAACTCCGTACGTGCGGCAAGTGCCGTCTCGACCAGCGGCGCCACCTGCGGGTCCGCGCCGGCGCTCGCCGCCATCGCCTCCGCCTGGCGACCGGTCCGCGCGGCCACGGTCTCGAACACCGCCGCTGACCCGGCGGGCGGCTCGACCCACAGCCGCCGCAGCGTCCCCGCCGCCTCCAGCAAGGCCTTCGCCTCGGGCAGCGACCGCACCGACACATCCGGATGCAGCCGCTCCAGCAACAGCACACCCTCGCCGGTTGAACCAATGGCGTCCGCGGACGGCTCCAGCAACTGCACCGCGCCCGCCCCGCCCCAGTGGGCCAGCGCCGCGCGCTCGCTCTCCGGCCGGGCCCGGCGCGGTGCGAGCTTCAGGACGGCGGGCGCGTCGTCAGCCCGCCGCACCAGCATCACCAGGCTGCTCCGACCGCCCGGAACCTGCACCCGTTCCATGGTCAACACGCGTAGATCCAGGGCCTGTTGAGCAGCTGCGGGCAGCCGCGCCAGCCAGTCGTCACCGTCCGGTACCGTCTCGCCGAGCGCCCTCACCAGACGGGGCGGCGGTTCGAAAGCCATGCGCGAGTCGTTCCTTCCGGTGCGCGGTACGCGGTATGCGGTTCGGGCTACGCCGAGGGTGTCCCCGGCGCCGTGGCCGGTGCCGACGAGGAGCCGGCCCGCTCGGCAAGCCCTGGGAAGGGTACGCTCCCGCCCCGCCAGCGCACCGCCCGCACCGCGGCCTCCCGCAGCGCGTCGGCCCCCGCACGGCGCCGCTCGCCCTCGGCCGCCCGGACCAGGTCGGAGTACACCCCGGCGACCCGCTCCTCCAGCTCCGCCGCGAGACGGACGGCGGCGTCGGAGTCCGCCACGGGGAACGGCAGGGCGTAACCGGGCGCCGCCGCCACCGGCTTGCTCCCGAGGGCCCGTACCGTGCGCGCCAGCTCGTCGCGCCGGGCCCGATGGGCGTCGTACGCGGCCCTCGCCTCGGTCCGGCGGACCTCGCCGATCAGCCCGCCGACCACTCCGTACCCGTACACCGCCGCGTGCTCGGCGGCCAGGGCGGCCTGGAGCGCGGTCACCTCGGCGTAGTCCTTCTCGGCCTTCTCCGCCTGCTCCGTCTTCTTCACCTTCGCCCCGCTCACTTCATGCCCTCCGTCAGCAGATACACATGCGCGGCCCCGGCCGCCGCGACCGAGGCCAGCACCCGCGCCAGCTCACCCGGCACGTCGAGCAGCGCCTTCGTGCGCCGGTCCACGAGGGTCCGTTCGGCGGCGACGAGTCCGGCGACGGCGTCCTGCGCGCTGGCCGGCACCCCGGGAGCCGAAGGTGACGCGGCTGACGACGTCGATGTCGATGGGGGCGTCGATGTGGGTGTGGGGGTCGGCGTGCGTGTGGGGGTCGGCGTGGGGGTCGGTTCGCCGCCCCCGAACGCCTTCGCGTGCCGTACGGCCTCCGCCCGCAGCTCCGACAGCCGCTCCGCCAGCACCGGGAACGCGGCGATCGCCGCGTCGTACTGCTGTACGAGGTTCGTGCTGTCGCGGGCCGCACGCGCGCGCGTGCGCTCGGCGACCGACGGACTGCCGGCGCTGGTGACCGTCGAGTCGGGCTCGGCGGTGCAGCCCACGAGGAGAGCGGCGCCCGCGGCCGAGGCGAGCAGGGTCCTTCGGCGCGGACCCGGAGAGGTTCCCGGCGGGGTGCGCGACGGCGGGGGGAACGGCACGGCAGACGTCCTCGGAGGGCTCGTACGAACGGGAGACCGCGGAATGTCACGGGAGGGCAGCACGCCCGTGATCACCGTACCCGCGCCCCGGCCCAGCAGCCGCCACCGGCGCAGCCGGGCGGCCGGCGGCGTCCCGGTGGACGGCAACACCCCCTGGGACCGGATACCCTTTGACCTGACACGCGACCTACCCACAACAGCACACGCGGCCGAGGAGTCACCCGGATGAGCACCACCCAGAGCGAGAGGCTTCGAGAGCTCCTGGAGCCGCTCGTCAGCTCGCAGGGTCTCGATCTCGAAGAGATCGCAGTGGAGTCAATCGGGCGCAAGAGAGTGCTGCGGGTCGTCGTCGATTCCGACGACGGCGCCGATCTGGACGCGATCGCCGATGTGAGCCGCGCGCTCTCGGCGAAGCTCGACGAGACCGACGCGATGGGTGCGGGGGAGTACACCCTGGAGGTCGGTACCCCCGGCGCCGAGCGCGAACTCACCGAGCACCGGCACTACGTACGTGCCCTCGAACGCCTGGTGCGCTTCCAGCTCACCGAGGGCGGCGAACTGGTCGCCAGGATCCTGACCGTGGACGACGAGGGCATGGACCTCGAAGTGCCGGGCGTGAAGGGCCGAAAGGCCACCGCCCGCAGGCTCGCCTTCGGCGACATCGACAAGGCCCGCGTCCAGGTCGAGTTCAACCGCAAGGACAAGAACGACAAGCAGGATGAGCAGGACATGACGGAAGAAGAGGAGGCGTAGCCGTGGACATCGACATGAGTGCCCTGCGGGGCTTGGTGCGGGAGAAGGAGATCTCCTTCGACCTGCTGGTCGAGGCGATCGAGTCGGCCCTCCTCATCGCCTACCACCGCACCGACGGAAGCCGCCGCCACGCGCGCGTGAAGCTCGACCGGGAGACCGGTCATGTGACCGTGTGGGCGAAGGAGGACCCCCAGGAGCTGGAGGAGGGGCAGGAGGCACGCGAGTTCGACGACACCCCGTCGGACTTCGGCCGGATCGCCGCCACCACCGCCAAGCAGGTCATCCTGCAGCGCCTGCGGGACGCCGAGGACGACGCGACGCTCGGCGAGTACGCGGGCCGCGAGGGTGACATCGTCACCGGCGTCGTCCAGCAGGGCCGCGACCCGAAGAACGTGCTGGTGGACATCGGCAAGCTGGAGGCCATCCTGCCGGTGCAGGAGCAGGTCCCCGGGGAGAACTACCAGCACGGGCTGCGGCTGCGGTCGTACGTCGTGCGAGTGGCGAAGGGCGTGCGCGGCCCGTCCGTCACCCTCTCGCGCACGCACCCCAACCTGGTGAAGAAGCTCTTCGCGCTGGAGGTCCCGGAGATCGCCGACGGTTCGGTGGAGATCACGGCCATCGCGCGCGAGGCCGGGCACCGTACGAAGATCGCCGTCCGGTCGACGCGCAGCGGACTGAACGCCAAGGGGGCCTGCATCGGCCCCATGGGCGCCCGGGTGCGCAGCGTCATGGCCGAGCTGAACGGCGAGAAGATCGACATCGTCGACTGGTCGGACGACCCGGCCGACATGGTGGCGAACGCGCTGTCCCCCGCTCGGGTCAACAAGGTCGAGGTCGTCGACCTCGCCGCCCGTTCCGCGCGCGTGACGGTCCCCGACTACCAGCTGTCGCTGGCGATCGGCAAGGAGGGCCAGAACGCCCGGCTCGCGGCCCGGCTGACCGGCTGGCGGATCGACATCCGCCCGGACACCGAGCAGCCGTCCGACCAGGCGTCCGAGCGGCCCGCTGAGCGGCCCCGCGAGCGCTAGAGGAATAGATCCAAGCCGCAGGTGGCTGAGATCACGACAACAACCGTTCGATTGTTGCCCCAAAGGGGTGAGGTCGTTTCGGGGAGGTAGACTTAGGAGTGTCTGGCCGGACGCGTGCCCGCGCATGCCCTGAACGCACCTGTGTGGGGTGTCGGGAGCGAGCGGCCAAGAAGGATCTGCTGCGCATCGTGGCGGTCGAGGGTGAATGCGTCCCCGATCATCGCGGTACGCTGCCCGGCCGGGGTGCGTACGTGCACCCCGCCCTGATCTGCCTCGACCTGGCGGTCCGCCGCCGGGCGTTCCCACGGGCACTGCGTGCCCCGGGAACTCTCGACGTGGTGGCGTTGCGCCGGTACGTCGAAGAGGCAACACCGTAGGACGTGTCGCGCGGAACCCCGTGCGGCTCTGGTACCCCCGCGAGTTGGAAGTAGGTCGAGATTGCGATGAGCACTCGATGAGCACGCGATGAGTACGCCCATGAAGTAGCGACGGTCCGGCCGCAACCCGGACCTAAAAGGAGCGAAGTGGCTAAGGTCCGGGTATACGAACTCGCCAAGGAGTTCGGGGTGGAGAGCAAGGCTGTCATGGCCAAGCTCCAGGAACTCGGTGAATTCGTCCGATCGGCATCCTCGACGATCGAGGCGCCGGTAGTACGCAAGTTGACAGACGCCTTCCAGGGCGGGAGCAGCGCCAAGCCCGGCGCCCCGCGCAAGGCTGCCCCCAAGCCCGGCGCGCCCTCCCCGGCGCAGTCGGCCCGTCCGGCTGCCCCGCGGCCGCCGGCTCCCAAGCCCGCTGCGGCCGAGGCCCCCGCGGCTCCCGCAGCGCCGAGCGCCCCGGTCACTCCGGTCGCGCCGGCCCCCCAGGGCTCACGCCCGACGCCGGGTCCCAAGCCCGCGCCGAAGCCGGTCACCCCGGCGCCGACCACGCCGGAGTTCACCGCTCCGCCGTCGGCCCCGGTCACTCCGGCCGCCGCGCAGGCCCCGCGTCCCAGCGGTGCCCGTCCCGGTGCCCCGCGTCCCACTGGTGCCCGTCCCGCCGGTCCCGGTCAGGACCGTGGCCAGGGTCAGGGCCAGGACCGCGGTCAGGACCGTGGCCAGGGCCGTAGCGAGCGTCCGGGCGCCCCGCGTCCGGCCGGCCAGGGCGCTCCGCGTCCCGGTGGTGCCCGTCCGGCCGGTCCCCGTCCGGGCAACAACCCCTTCACGTCCGGTGGTTCCACCGGCATGGCGCGTCCCCAGTCGCCCCGTCCGCAGGGCGCCCCGCGTCCCGGTGGTCAGGGTGGTCCTGGTGCCCCCGGCGGCGCTCCGCGTCCGCAGGGTGCCGGTGGCGGTCAGGGTGCTCCGCGTCCGCAGGGTGCGGGCGGCGGCCGTCCGTCCCCGGGCGGCATGCCCCGTCCGCAGGGTGGTCCCGGTGGCGCTCCGCGTCCCGGCGGCGGCCCCGGCGGCAACCGTCCCAACCCCGGCATGATGCCGCAGCGTCCCGCTGCGGGCAGCCCGCGTCCCGGCGGTGGCCCTGGTGGCCGCGGTCCCGGTGGCGGCGGCGGTCGTCCCGGCGGTCCCGGTGGCGGTGGCGCCGGTCGTCCCGGTGGTGGCGGTGGCGGTTTCGCCGGCCGTCCGGCCGGTCCCGGTGGTGGCGGTGGCGGCTTCGCCGGCCGTCCCGGTGGCCCCGGTGGCGGTGGCGGCGGTTTCGCCGGCCGTCCGGGTGGTCCCGGTGGTGGCGGCGGCGGTCGTCCCGGCTTCGGCGGTCGTCCCGGTGGTCCGGGTGCCCGTGGTGGCACGCAGGGCGCCTTCGGTCGTCCCGGCGGTCCCGCGCGTCGTGGTCGCAAGTCGAAGCGTCAGAGGCGCCAGGAGTACGAGGCCATGCAGGCCCCGTCGGTCGGCGGCGTCATGCTGCCGCGCGGCAACGGACAGTCCGTCCGTCTGTCGCGAGGTGCTTCCCTGACCGACTTCGCCGAGAAGATCGGCGCCAACCCGGCGTCGCTCGTCGGCGTGATGATGAACCTCGGCGAGATGGTCACTGCCACGCAGTCCGTCTCCGACGAGACGCTGAGGCTCCTCGCGGACGAGATGAACTTCGTCCTCGAGATCGTCAGCCCCGAGGAGGAGGACCGCGAGCTGCTCGAGTCCTTCGACATCGAGTTCGGTGAGGACGAGGGTGGCGAGGAGTTCCTCGTCGCGCGTCCGCCGGTCGTGACCGTCATGGGTCACGTCGACCACGGTAAGACCCGCCTCCTCGACACCATCCGCAAGACGAACGTCGTCGCGGGCGAGGCCGGTGGCATCACCCAGCACATCGGTGCCTACCAGGTCGCGACCGTCGTCAACGACGAAGAGCGTCGCATCACCTTCATCGACACCCCGGGTCACGAGGCGTTCACCGCCATGCGTGCCCGTGGTGCCAAGTCGACCGACATCGCGATCCTCGTGGTGGCGGCCAACGACGGTGTGATGCCCCAGACGATCGAGGCGTTGAACCACGCCAAGGCGGCCGGTGTGCCGATCGTGGTCGCGGTCAACAAGATCGACGTCGAGGGCGCCGACCCGACCAAGGTGCGCGGTCAGCTCACCGAGTTCGGGCTCGTGGCCGAGGAGTACGGCGGCGACACGATGTTCGTCGACATCTCCGCCAAGCAGGGCCTCAACATCGAGAGCCTGCTGGAGGCCGTGGTCCTCACCGCGGACGCCTCGCTCGACCTGCGGGCCAACCCGGAGCAGGACGCGCAGGGTATTGCGATCGAGTCCCACCTGGACAAGGGCCGCGGCGCCGTCGCGACCGTCCTGGTCCAGCGAGGCACCCTGCGGGTCGGCGACACCATGGTGGTCGGCGACGCGTACGGCCGTGTCCGCGCGATGCTCGACGACAAGGGCGACAACGTGGAAGAGGCGGGTCCCTCGACCCCGGTCCTCGTCCTCGGTCTCACCAACGTCCCGGGCGCCGGCGACAACTTCCTGGTTGTCGACGAGGACCGTACGGCGCGTCAGATCGCCGAGAAGCGGGCGGCGCGCGAGCGCAACGCCAACTTCGCCCGCCGGGGTGTCCGGTTCTCCCTGGAGAACCTGGACGAGGCCCTCAAGGCCGGTCTGGTGCAGGAACTCAACCTCATCATCAAGGGCGACGCATCCGGTTCGGTGGAGGCTCTCGAGTCCTCGCTGCTCCAGCTCGACGTCGGCGAAGAGGTCGACATCCGCGTCCTGCACCGCGGTGTGGGTGCCGTCACCGAGTCGGACATCGACCTGGCGACCGGCTCCGACGCCATCGTCATCGGCTTCAACGTCCGCGCTGCGGGCCGCGCGGCGCAGATGGCGGAGCGCGAAGGCGTCGACGTCCGCTACTACTCGGTGATCTACCAGGCCATCGAGGAGATCGAAGCGGCCCTCAAGGGCATGCTCAAGCCGGAGTACGAAGAGGTCGAGCTCGGTACGGCGGAGATCCGCGAGGTCTTCCGCTCGTCCAAGCTGGGCAACATCGCCGGTGTGCTGGTCCGCTCCGGCGAGGTCAAGCGCAACACCAAGGCGCGGTTGCTGCGCGATGGCAAGGTCATCGCGGAGAGCCTCACCATCTCCGGTCTGCGTCGCTTCAAGGACGACGTCACCGAGATCCGCGAAGGGTTCGAGGGCGGTATCAACCTCGGCAACTTCAACGACATCAAGGTCGACGACGTCATCGCGACGTACGAGATGCGGGAGAAGCCGCGCGGCTGAGCAGGCTGTGCGTGATCAGGCTGGCTGGCGGGGCAAGTCCCCGCCGGCCAGCCTGGCCGTGTGCTGGGGGCTGCGCCCCCAGACCCCCCTGTCGGCCCTGAAGGGGCCTCGTCCTCAAACGTCGGACGGGCTGACATACCAGCCTCTTGGGGGTCCCCCCTCTGGGGGAGTTTGAGGAGCGGGGGTTCGGGGGCAGCGCCCCCGAGGATGGGACGGGTAGGGGCGGCGGGGGCGAGAACAATCCCGTCGAGCCGCCGGCCCGATCGTTGTACCGTTCTCGATGTCCCCGCCCACACCGTCGGCGGGGCCATCGATCCCGTACCGGCGGGACATCCGGATACACACATGTACGTGGGGACTCTGTCCTTCGACCTCCTGCTCGGCGACGTACGCTCGCTGAAGGAGAAGCGCTCCGTCGTCCGTCCGATCGTCGCCGAACTCCAGCGCAAGTACGCGGTGAGCGCGGCCGAGGTCGAACACCTGGACCTGCACCGCAGAGCCGGCATCGGCCTGGCGGTGGTGGCCGGGGACGTGGGGCACATCACCGAGGTGCTGGACCAGTGCGAGCGGCTGGTCGCCGGTCGTCCCGAGGTGGAGCTGCTGTCCGTACGACGGCGCCTCCACGGCGACGACGACTGACGGCGGCGACCGGCCGGGCGGACGCACAGCCGCACACAGACGAACGACCTGCGAGAACGCAGAACAGAAAGAACGGGAGACGGACCAGTGGCCGACAACGCGCGGGCGAAGAGGTTGGCTGACCTCATCCGAGAGGTGGTGGCCAAGAAGCTGCTGCGCGGGATCAAGGACCCGCGGCTCGGCACCCAGGTCACCATCACGGACACCCGGGTCACCGGGGACCTCCGGGAGGCGACCGTCTTCTACACGGTGTACGGGGGCGAGGAGGAGCGGGCAGCGGCAGCCGCCGGCCTGGAGAGCGCCAAGGGCGTGCTGCGCTCCGCGGTCGGCCAGGCCGCCGGCGTGAAGTTCACGCCGACCCTGACCTTCGTCGCGGACGCGCTCCCGGACACGTCCAAGAAGATCGAGGACCTCCTCGACAAGGCCCGTGCCTCCGACGCACAGGTGCGCCAGGCGTCCGCGGGCGCCGCGTTCGCCGGTGACGCGGACCCGTACAAGAAGCCTGACGACGAGGACGACACCGCCGAATGACGCAGAAGAACACCAGGACGCCCGACGGACTTGTCATTGTCGACAAGCCGTCGGGCTTCACTTCGCACGACGTGGTCGCCAAGATGCGCGGGATCGCCAGGACCCGCCGCGTCGGACACGCCGGCACCCTCGACCCCATGGCCACGGGCGTACTCGTCCTCGGGGTGGAGCGGGCGACCAAGCTCCTCGGTCACCTCGCGTTGACCGAGAAGGAGTACGTGGGCACCGTCCGCCTCGGACAGAACACGCTCACGGACGACGCCGAGGGGGAGATCATCTCCTCCACCGACGCCTCCGCGGTCACCCGCGAGGCCGTCGACGCCGGTGTCGCCAAGCTGACCGGCCGCATCATGCAGGTGCCGTCCAAGGTGAGCGCCATCAAGATCGACGGCGTGCGCTCCTACAAACGGGCCCGTGAGGGCGAGGACTTCGAGATCCCGGCCCGCCCGGTCACGGTCTCCTCCTTCGCGGTGTACGACGTCCGGGAGGCGGTCGCGGCCGACGGCACCCCCGTGGTCGACCTGGTCGTGTCGGTGGTGTGCTCCTCCGGTACGTACATCCGTGCGCTGGCCCGGGACCTGGGCGCCGACCTCGGGGTCGGCGGTCACCTCACCGCGCTGCGCAGGACGCGGGTCGGCCCGTACAAGCTGGACACGGCCCGGACACTCGACCAGTTGCAGGAGGAGCTGACGGTGATGCCGATCGCCGAGGCGGCCACCGCCGCGTTCCCGCGCTGGGACGTGGACGAGCGGCGGGCGCGCCTGCTGACGAACGGCGTACGGCTGGAGATGCCCGAGGAGTACACGGGAGTCGGCGCCGTGGCTGTCTTCGACCCCGCCGGGCAGTTCCTCGCCCTGGTGGAGGAGGAGAAGGGCAAGGCGAAGAGCCTCGCGGTCTTCGTCTGAGACCTTGGCCGAGCCGTGGAGCGGCGATCACGGGGACACGTTCCCGCCGCTCCACGGTTCCCCCTCGGTTCCCCCACCCAAGGTGTATCCATCCGTCGCGATGCATTCACCCGTCCGGGCAGGCGCTCGGAGTGAACCGAGGGGGCGGAAGGGGGCGCGTTCGCCGCACTCCCTGTCCTGCTGATCATCGGTTGCCTACCGTCGTAGTAGACGCGTGCGTACGCAGGCTCGCGTGTATGACGGGGAGGACGACGATGGCGGGACGGGGCCCGCGTGCCGGGGGCGGCCGTCGGCCGTCGGCCGGTGCGCGAGAAGCGCGGGACGGCGGGACCGCTGCCGAAGCTGCCGACGAGTGGCTCGTGCGCGTGTGCGACCTGGCCGGACGCCCGCGGGGCATGGGTTTCGTCGCGGACCACCACGGCACGCTGATCACCAGCCACGAGGCGGTCGACGGCCTGGCCCGGCTGGTCGTGCACGGCGCCGCGGACCGTACCTGCGTGGTGTCGGCGGCGGACGCCGTGACCCCCCTTCCGCACCTCGGCCTGGCCCTTGTGCACACCCAGGGCCTGGGCGTGGCCCCGGTCCCCGTCTCCGCACGGATCCGCGTCGCGACGGGCACGTACGTACGGATCGCGGCGGGCGGCTGGCGTGAGGCGCGTGTGCTCGGCACGACCGACGTCACGTACACGGCCACGGACCGCTTCCATCTCCTCCCGGACGCCCTTGAGCTGGCGATCGGCACGGCAGGCAGCGACGCGCTGCGGCTGGGCGGCGGCGCGGCCGGAGGGCCGGTGCTCGACCGTACGACGGGGGCGGTGCTGGCGGTCCTGGGCACCGCCCTGCTCCCGCAGCCCACGGACGGGCCGGGAGAACCGGCCGGACACCGTGCCGCCGGTTTCGCACTTCCCTTGCGCGGCCGGCTCGCGGACAGCCCGGGCCCGCTCACCGAACTCCTGGCCCGCAACGCGGCGACGGTGCCCGCCTACGGCGTCGACCTCAATCTCGCGGGCGTCCTGGAACTGACGGCCACTTCAGTGGGCTCGGACGGACCGCCGGGCGCGCTGGCGGGTTTCGTGGGCCGTGCCACGGGCGGCGCGGCCGACGGCACCCCCGTGGTCGAACCGGTCGAACGGGCGGAACTGGCAAGGGAGTTGAAGGCCTTCACCGCCGAGCACGAGAGCCCGGCCGTAGTCCTCGGCCTGGTCGGGGCCCCGGGCAGCGGCCGTACGACGGAACTCGCGGCCCTCGCCGCCCGCCGCCACCGGGACCCGGATCCGGCCCCCACCCTGTGGCTGCGCGGCGCCGACCTGCGCGACGAGGACACCTCGGTGGCGGACGCGGCCCGCCGCGCGCTGGACCGGGCGGGCCGGATCGTGGCCGCGTCGGCCGGGCGCGACACGGACCTGGGCGACATCACCCCGGAACGCCTGGCCCGCCTCGCCCACACCTCGGGCCGCCCCCTTCTGCTCCTCCTCGACGGCCCCGAGGAGATGCCCCCGGTCCTGGCCCACCGCGCCCAGGACTGGACGAGGGCCACGGAGAACTGGCTCCAGGAGACAAACGCGCGCCTCGTGATGGCCTGCCGCCCGGAGTACTGGGAGCAGACAGGGGGCACACATTCGGCCCGTCCGGCGCTTGAGGACGAGGCCGTTCAGGCCGAAGGGGGGTCTGGGGGCCCAGCCCCCGGGGACGGCACGGGCAGGGGCGGCGGGGGCGAAAACCCCGAGCGCCCGCCCCACCCCCCGCAGCACCGCCACCTCCTCCTCACCGACCTCACCGAAGCCGAAGCCCACCAGGCCCAGGCCTGCTACGGCGTCCCGCCGACCGCCCTCACCCCCCAGGACGCCCGCCACCCCCTCACCCTCCGCCTGCTCTCCGAGGTCCGCGCCGCACTCCCCGCACTCCCCGACGACCCCTGCACCCCCACCCCCCGGCTCGACCGCCACGACGTCTTCACCGCCTACCTCGACCTGATGTGCCTCCGCATCGCCGTCCGCCTCGCCGTCGAGAACGGCCTGCGCGGCACCTCCGTGCGCCGCCTCGCCGCCAAGGTGTCGGGTCAGGTCCATGAGGCCGCCCGCCGCAGTCTGGGCCCCGGACAGGGCGAGTTGGACCGCGTGTCCTTCGAGTCCGTGTTCCCCTGGGGCCCCGCACCGGCCCGGCTGGGCGGCGGCACTGGCTGGGCCTCCGCCGTCCTCACCGAGGGGCTCCTCGTCCCCGCCGGCACCGGCTACCGCTTCGCCCACGAGGAACTCGCCGACTGGATCCAGGGCGCACACCTGGACGTGGACGAGGCGCTGCACGCCCTGGTCCACCGGCGCCGCCCGGAGAACGCCGGGGACACGGCCCCCGTCCCCGTGCCGCACCACCGCATCGGACCGGTGGTCCAGTCGCTGCTGCTCCTCGCCCGCCAGCACGGCACTCCCGAACTGGCGTCCCGCCTGCGGGAGTTGGTGCAGGCCCTGTACCCCGGGTCCGGGTCCGTACCCCGCCCGTCGGCCTCCGACTGGTGGGCGACCCACCTCCTCACCGACGTACTCCGGCACGTCCCCGACGCCACCCCGTACACGCACGTCCTGCGCCTCCTCGCCGACCACATCGTGGCCCGCCGCCGGCAGAACCGGGCGGTGCCGCCGGAGTTGGGGCCCTCCTTCTGGACGGCGCTCCTGCTTCCCGAAGTCGGCCGCTTCGACCTGCTCCGCAGGCTCGTCGTCGGTGACGAACCTCCGGGCCGGTCCGACCAGCCCCGCTACCTGGACGCCGTCGCCCAGCTGCTCGCCACCGACCCCGTCGCCGTACAACCGCTCCTCGCCCGCTGGTTCGACGACGACAGTCCGCTGCCCGCGACACCGGACGCGACCGTGGCCACCGCCGCTCAGGCGCTGCTCCACACCCATCGCCACCGGGCCCTGGACGGCCTGATCGAAGTGCTCGTCGACAGCGCTCACCGGCGCGGGGACGAACTCCTCGCCGTGCTCGCCGAGGAGGAGCCGTCCGCCGTCTGCCGGGCCGTGGCCCGGTGGGCGCACGACGAGCGGCCGGCCCGGCGGGTCGCGGCGGTGGCGTACGGACCGCGCGTCGCACCTCATGCGCGTACGGAGGCCGATCGCGACCTTCTGCGCTCCGCGGCCCTCGCGCTGCTCGCCCGCCCCACCGACCGAACCCTGCACGGCGGAGCGCTCGCACTCCTCGTCCGAGATCCGGCCACCCGCGCCCGCCATCTCCCGCAGGCACTGCGGCACTTCACGGCCGGCGACCCGCACCTCCCGCCGGGCGCCCTGGTCGTCGCGCTCGCGACCCACCCGGAGCCCGTCCTCGACGCGTTCCGGGCCAGGCTGCTCGGCCCGGAGGCGGGCGACACCCTGCGCACCCTCGCCGATGTCACGCCCCCCGCCTCGGCCCGCCGGGTCGCCGCCCTCGTACGGGAGGTGGTGGAGCGGCACCCGGGGACCGCCGGCCACATGGCCGCGTACGTGGACCGGCGCCTGGACCACGGCCCCACCGTCCGGCCCGTACTCCTCCCGCTGGTCACCGGCCTCCTCGACGACGGCCCGCCATCGGTACGCGCGGCCCTCGCGACCGTGCTCGCCGCGCCCGGGGCCCCCGTCTCCCGCCCCTTCCGCCACGAACTCCTCGAAGCCCTTCTGACCCGGGAGCACGACCCCACCGTCCTCGACGCCCTGCTCCGGGCCACCGCGAAGGACTCGGCCCGCCACGGAGAGCTGCGCACCCGGGGCCTGGTGCACCGCTGCGGGCTGCTTCTCGTGCGTACTCCGGAGGGTGCGACGCGTTTCGACTGCGTCCTGGTCGAACTGAGCAGGCGGGTACCCGGATTCGCGGTGTCGCTGGCGGGCTGGCTGGCCGACACTCCCGGGGAGTGGGCGACCGTGGTAGGCCCCAGCACCCGCCGCATGATCGAGAACCTGGCGGGCGTACGGGTCCCCGCCTAGACGTGGTCCGAAGCCCCGTCTCCAGCGACATCTCCAGCGACAACTCCAGGGGCATCTCCCGTGACATCTGCGGCGACAGTCGACAATCAGTCACGTGCGCCCCGTCACAGCCCCCATGCCGATGCGAGCGGGGCGCGTTCGGCATGGCACCCTTAGACCTGCGTAAGAAGGCCTGCGTAAGAGGCAGACACGGACACGGGTTCGACGAGGAGCGGTCACAGTGCAACGCTGGCGTGGCTTGGAGGACATCCCCGAGGACTGGGGACGCAGCGTCGTCACCATCGGCTCCTACGACGGAGTCCACCGCGGACACCAGCTGATCGTCAGGCACGCCGTTGCGCGCGCCCGTGAGCTGGGCGTTCCCTCGGTCGTCGTCACGTTCGACCCGCATCCAAGCGAGGTCCTGCGGCCGGGCAGCCACCCGCCGCTGCTGGCCCCGCACCACCGCCGCGCCGAACTGATGGCCGAGCTGGGTGTCGACGCCGTGCTCGTCCTCCCCTTCACCAAGGAGTTCTCGAAGCTCTCTCCTGCCGACTTCGTGGTCAAGGTCCTGGTCGACAAGCTGCACGCCCGGGCCGTCGTCGAGGGTCCGAACTTCCGTTTCGGCCACAAGGCGGCCGGCAACGTGGAGCTCCTGACCGAACTCGGCCGCACCTACGACTTCGAGGTCGAGGTCGTCGACCTGTACGTGTCGGGTGAGGCGGGCGGCGGCGAGCCGTTCTCGTCCACGCTGACGCGTCGCCTGGTCGGCGAGGGTGACGTGGCGGGCGCCGGCGAGATCCTCGGCCGCCCGCACCGCGTGGAGGGCGTTGTGGTCCGAGGCGCCCAGCGCGGCCGTGAAATGGGCTTCCCCACCGCCAACGTCGAGACGTTGCCCCACACCGCGATCCCGGCCGACGGCGTCTACGCGGGCTGGCTGCACGCGGACGGCGAGGTGATGCCGGCTGCGATCTCCGTCGGCACGAACCCGCAGTTCGACGGCACGGAGCGGACGGTGGAGGCGTACGCCATCGACCGTCTGGGTCTTGATCTGTACGGTCTGCATGTCGCCGTCGACTTCCTGGCGTTCGTGCGAGGCCAGGCCAAGTTCGACTCGCTGGACGCGCTGCTCGTCCAGATCTCCGAGGACGTGAAGAAGTGCCGCGACCTGATCACGGCGGCGGAATAGCGCCGAGCGGGCAGCAGACAACAGGGAAGGCGGCCGGTGCCCAAGGGCACCGGCCGCCTTCCCTGTTGTCTGTTCCTCCCGCTTACTGCTGCTGAGGCGGCTGGTAGGGCTGCCCCGGCTGAGGCGGGTAGCCGTACGGCGGCTGTGGCGGGTACGGGTGGCCGGGCTGGGGCGGCGGCGGGTACTGCCCGGGCTGACCGGGCGGCGGCGGGTACTGCTGGCCCTGTCCCGGAGCCGGCGGGGCCGCCGGGTACGGCTGCCCCTGCGCCGGCTGGCCCGGAAACTGCTGCTGGTGTCCCGGCATCGGCGGGGCGGCGACCGGGGGCGGGTTGCCGTCCGACGTCCACAGCCCGTGCATCTGCTGGTGCCGTACGAAGTCCTCGGCGACCATCGCCGCGAGGTTGAAGTAGGCCTCGCGCACCTTGGGCCGCATCATGTCGAGGTCGACCTCGGCGCCGGCGGCGAGATGCTCGTCGAAGGGCACGGTGATGACGCCCCGGCAGCGCGTCTCGAAGTGGGAGACGATGTCCTCCACCTTGATCATCTTGCCGGTCTCGCGCACTCCCGAGATGACGGTGAGGGACCGCGAGACCAGATCCGCGTACCCGTGCGCGGACAGCCAGTCCAGCGTCGTACTGGCGCTGCTGGCACCGTCGACGGACGGCGTCGAGATGATGATCAGCTGATCGGCGAGGTCGAGTACGCCGCGCATGGCGCTGTAGAGCAGACCGGTACCGGAGTCGGTCAGGATGACCGGGTACTGCTTGCCCAGTACGTCGATCGCGCGCCGGTAGTCCTCGTCGTTGAAGGCGGTGGAGACGGCCGGGTCGACGTCGTTGGCGATGATCTCCAGACCGGACGGCGCCTGGGACGTGAACCGCCGGATGTCCATGTACGAGTTGAGGTACGGGATCGCCTGGACGAGGTCACGGATGGTGGCCCCGGTCTCGCGCCGCACACGACGGCCGAGCGTGCCGGCGTCGGGGTTGGCGTCGATGGCGAGGATCTTGTCCTGCCGCTCGGTGGCGAGGGTCGAGCCGAGCGCAGTGGTCGTGGTGGTCTTTCCGACACCGCCCTTGAGGCTGATGACGGCGATGCGATAGCAGGACAGCACCGGCGTACGGATCAGTTCGAGCTTGCGCTGGCGCTCGGCCTCCTCCTTCTTGCCGCCGATCTTGAACCGGGAGGGCGCTGCCGCGGGCCGGCCGCTCTTCGCCTTCTGCTTCTTGTTGTTGAGCAGCCGGTCGGAGGACAGCTCGACGGCGGCGGTGTAACCGAGCGGCGCGGCACCGGGGTTGGTCATCTGCCGCTGGTCGTGCTGGATGGCCTGCGGCCAGGCGGCCCCCGTACGCGGATCCACGGGCGGCTGCGGCGCGGCCTGCGGAACCCCGGGAACGCCACCCTCCGGGCCGGGCATGGGCTGCCCGTACACCGGCTGCGGCGGCGACGCGGGAACGGCACCCGGGACCTGTCCCGGCACAGGCGAGGGCGGCTGAGGCCCGGCCTGCGGTTGGGGCGGCTCGGGCTGCGGCGCCTGATGCGGGGACGCCTGCGGGAAGGGGAACCCATACCCTCCGGGCGCGGCGGGCTGCCCCGGGTAGGGGAATCCGTACCCGGGCTGCGGAGGCACGGGGGACCCGGCGGGTGGCGGGAAGCCGTACCCGTCCTGGGGATCGGACGCCGGGGCGGGGGGCGGGGGCCCGGCGTTGCCGGCGGGTGCCGGAGCAGGGGGAGCGGGAGCCGCAGGCGGGCCGGCGGGCTGGGGGAAGCCGGGGGCGCCTTGGGAGTGAGGGGCAGCGGCCGGGCCCTGGCTGCCATGTCCGGCGGCCGAGACGTCCGGCGTGCTCGGGGCTGGTGCTGGGGCTGGGTTACCGGGGTGCGGGAATCCGTATCCGGCTTGGGCGTTGGGGCCTGCCGGGTTCGGGACGGGTGCGCCCGACTGGGGGTGGGGTGCCGTGGGCGCCGGTCCGGGGGGCGGCGGGAAGCCGTACCCCGCCGGGGGGGTGTTCGGGGCGGCCACAGGGGCGCTCGGCGCCACCTCGGCCGGGCCGGTGCCCGGTGCTGCCGGGGGAGGGAACCCGTATCCGGCTGCACCGGCGTCCGGCGCGGGGGCCGGGTTGCCGGGGTGTGGGAATCCGTAGCCGGCTTGGGCGTTGGGGCCCGGCGGGTTCGGGGTGGGTGCGCCTGGTTGGGGGACGTTGTAGTCGCCCTGGGGCTGGGGACCTGTAGGTGCCGGGCCCGCCGGGCTGGGCGCCGGGGCGCCGGGGTGCGGGAATCCGTATCCGGCGGGCGAGGCGTCCGACGTGGGGGCAGACGTGCTCGGGGCTGGGGCTGGGTTGCCGGGGTGCGGGAACCCGTAGCCGGCCTGGGAGTTGGGGCCTGCAGGGTTCGTGACGGGTGCGCCTGGCTGGGGGAAGCTGTAGCTGCCCTGGGCGGTCGGGGCCGGGGGCGGGAAGCCGTACCCCGCTTGGATGTTGGGGCCGGTGGGAGCTGCCGGAGTTGTCTGGGGCGGGAGTCCGGGGCCGACGGGTGGCTCACCCGGGGCCGTGGCCTGGGCGGTCGGGTGGGGAGGCGGGAAGCCGTACCCCGCCTGCGGGGTGGCCGGACCCGGTGCCTGTGGGGGAGCGTTCCACGCGGCGGGCGCGGGCTGCGGGGCCTGCGGCTGGAACGGAGGCTGCGGCGACGGTACGGGCGGCAGGGCGCCCGGAACGGCCGGAGGCTGAGGTTGGCCCTGCGCCGACGCGGCCTGGGGCTGAACAGGAGCTGCTTCCGGCTGCGCGGGCGGCTGAGCGTGCGGCTGCGCGGGCCACTGTCCCGCTGGAGCAGGTGCCGCCGGCTGGAATGACGGAGGCAGCGGCGGCAACCCGCCCTGAGACGTCGGGGCGGGAGCCCACGAGGGCGGCACGGTCCCGGGCGCACCCTCCGGAAGCGGAGGCATGTTGAACGGTGCGCTGGGCACCGAGTCCCGCGCGGGCACGACCGGGACGGAGTCCTGTACGTCATCGACAGCGTCCGGCACCGGCAGCGCGTCCTCGGATTCCGTGGCGACCTCGGGCTCCGCATCCTCGGGCTCGGGCTCGGCGGCAGCCTCGTGCTCCGCCTGCTCGGGCTCGGCGTCCACCGACGCCGTGGTCACAGATTCCTCGGGCTCCACTGCGGCCGACGTCGCATCGACGAGCTCGGCGTCCTGCGCCTGGGCCTCCGCGTCCGTGAGTTCGACGGCCTGCGGCGGTACGGCGTACTCGGGGGCGTCCTGATCCGTAGGCTCGTCCTCCGAGGGCTGGGGACCGGCGCCGCTCACCTCTTCGGTGACCTCGCCAACCCCCGTACCCTCGTCGCTCTCTCCCTCGGCCTCCCCCACGGGCTCGGCCAGGTCATCCACGGACTCCGGGACACTCCCCGCGAACTGGCCGGAGTGACCGGACTCAACGTCGGTCTCAGCCGCGACCACCGGCTCCTGAGGGACCTCGCCGGCGGCCTGCTCCACGGACTCGCGCCGCGCGGCGGCAGGGGAGATCCGCATCGTCGAGCCGCTCTCCAGGTCACCGTCCCCCACCACATCAGCCGGCGGAGCAGGAGGGGTCGGCGGTACCGGAGGGGTCCACTGGGTCGGGAATCCGCCCGCAGGGAAGCTGGGGACTGCCGTGGGGCTCGCGGGCCCACCCGGAACTCCACCCTGCGGCGCCGCAGGCTGGAAACCACCGCTCACCGGCAGCCGGGGCACAGCCACAGCACTTGCGGGAGGAGCACCCACCGCCGGAGTGGAACCAGGTACGGAACCCGCCGCCCCGGCACCCGAAGGAGCATCCACAGCCGCATCAGCAGCCGCGTCAGCGTCTACATCCGCGTCCGCATCCACACCTGTGTCCGCGGCATCGGCCGACTCGGCGCTCGCCTCGGCATCCGATTCGGCACTCGACTCGTCCCCCGACGCCCCCGACCCTCCCGACGCGTTCTGCGTGTACCAGGCAGGCGTCGCGTAATCGATGGTGAACTCGCCCGTCATCTCGCTGGCGGACTCCGCGTCGGACTGGTCATCGCCGGGTGTGGCCCAGCCCCCGCGGATCCCGTCCGGATCGCTGTTCACAATTCCTCCTGGTGTGGTCGAGCACCCTCGTGCCGTGCTGGGCGACCATTTCTCGTCTGTATTCGTCTCGTCCGAAGCCGGCCCGTGGATCGTGTCCACGTCGTCCGGCGTCGGACGCTGGAGGTCGTCCGATCTGCCCGGCTTTCCCCCCGGTACGCCGGCGCCCGGTCCACGGGTTCTGGCGTCGCGCCTCTCCCAGCCTAATCACCACGACCCCTGACCCGGCAGGCCCGGCCACCCCTCAGTGACCGTCCATTGCGTCACAGCCTGACCGGAACCGATCCCGTCCGTACTCGAACCGCCGTCTCCGGCAAGAGAGTTGACAGGACCGCTACGACATCTGTCCGACCGGCGCCATAACCTCACATGCATAGTAGGCGGCCCCTCTGACAACGCACTTCGCGGAAAAGCGCAACAAAAAGCGCAAGAAAGAAGGGGCGGGACCGGCGCACCGCACCGGCCCCGCCCCTGGGACCCCTCGCTCAGGACGGCTGAGCGAACTACTCCACGTCCCCACCCGAATCAGTACCGGCACCCGCGGCGAGCCCGCCATTGAGTTCCGTCGGCTCCAGATCGAACTCCCCGTCGCGTGCCCCGAGCACGAAGGCCGTCCACTCCGCCTCCGTGTAACGGAGGACGGTGTCATGGTCCAGGGACGACCGCATGGCCACCGCGCCCTCGGGGAGATACGCGATCTCGACCCGCTCCTCGTGCTCCTCGGTGCCCGGAGCGCCGTGCCACTCGACGCCCGAGATGTCGAGGGAGTACAGCTCGTCCCGCTCCCGCTCCTTGCGCGCCTTGACGTCCTCATCCTGTGAGCCCGGTGCGCCCTGTACCTCCGCCATGGCGAAGCGACCCCTTCCCGACGTACGTGATATGACAACTACGGTCTGTGCTCTCACCCTAGTGGCCGAGCCCGGCCCGTCCGGGCTGTTTGCACACGCGGTGAAGACGGCCGCTGCCTGCTGGTATCCTGGGCGACGGCCGTTTGTGTACGCACCCCTGGAGTCACTCACTCCGGAGGCGGCGCGCAGCGGATTCCCGCCTCCCGAGTAACAGAAGATCCCCTGAGATGTGGACCAGGGGCGCTCGGTGGCTCTACAGAGACTTACGAGGAGTACACGTGTCGCTCGACGCCGCAGTGAAGAAGCAGCTCATCAGCGAGTTCGGTACCAAGGAGGGCGACACCGGCTCCCCCGAGGTCCAGGTCGCGATGCTCTCGCGCCGTATCTCGGACCTGACCGAGCACCTCAAGACGCACAAGCACGACCACCACTCCCGTCGTGGTCTGCTGATCCTCGTCGGTCAGCGTCGCCGCCTTCTCCAGTACTTGGCGAAGAAGGACATCCAGCGCTTCCGTGCGCTGGTCGACCGCCTCGGCATCCGCCGCGGTGCGGCGGGCGCCAAGTAACACGCCGTGGAGGGAGCGGTTCCCACTTTTAGGGGGCCGCTCCCTTTGCTGTACGTGCGGAGTGTCACCACCTCTTTGTAGTGTGGTAGCACAACGCAATACGCAGGACGCACACGCAGGACACAAACGAGGAGAAGTGCACCTCGCCGCCGCCGGTCCTCGGTAGTGGCCCCCGGGAACCGACTCCCGGGTGCTTCGATCGAAGACCGGCCCGCAATCAGAAGGCGCGCTTCTCCGACCCCACGTCCCTCTGCCACACGGGCAGGACGGGACAAAAGACGAAAATGTATCGGAGAAAACGCTAGTGGAGAACGAGACCCACTACGCCGAGGCCGTTATCGACAACGGTTCCTTCGGCACCCGCACCATCCGCTTCGAGACGGGCCGGCTGGCCAGGCAGGCCGCCGGTTCCGCCGTGGCGTACCTGGACGACGACACCATGGTGCTGTCGGCGACCACCGCCTCCAAGAAGCCCAAGGACCAGCTCGACTTCTTCCCCCTGACGGTGGACGTCGAGGAGCGGCAGTACGCCGCCGGCAAGATCCCCGGCAGCTTCTTCCGCCGTGAGGGCCGGCCCTCCGAGGACGCGATCCTCACCTGCCGCCTCATCGACCGCCCGCTGCGCCCGTCCTTCAGGAAGGGCCTGCGCAACGAGATCCAGGTCGTCGCCACGATCATGGCGCTCAACCCCGATCACCTGTACGACGTCGTGGCGATCAACGCCGCCTCCGCGTCGACGCAGCTGGCCGGTCTGCCCTTCTCCGGCCCGATCGGCGGCGTTCGCGTCGCGCTGATCAACGGCCAGTGGGTCGCGTTCCCGACGCACACCGAGCTCGAGGACGCCGTCTTCGACATGGTCGTCGCCGGTCGCGTCCTGGAGGACGGCGACGTCGCGATCATGATGGTCGAGGCCGAGGCCACCGAGAAGACCATCACGCTGATCGCGGGCGGCGCCGAGGCGCCGACCGAGGAGGTCGTCGCCGCCGGTCTGGACGCCGCGAAGCCCTTCATCAAGGTCCTCTGCAAGGCCCAGGCCGACCTCGCCGCCAAGGCTGCCAAGCCCACTGGCGAGTTCCCGGTCTTCCTCGACTACCAGGACGACGTCTTCGAGGCGCTCACCGCCGCCGTCAAGGACGAGCTCTCCCAGGCGCTCACCATCGCGGGCAAGCAGGACCGCGAGGCCGAGCTGGACCGCGTCAAGGGTCTCGCCGGCGAGAAGCTGCTCCCGCAGTTCGAGGGCCGCGAGAAGGAGATCTCCGCCGCGTACCGCTCGCTGACCAAGGCTCTGGTCCGTGAGCGCGTCATCAAGGACAAGGTCCGCATCGACGGCCGAGGTGTCACGGACATCCGTACGCTCGCCGCCGAGGTCGAGGCCATCCCGCGCGTGCACGGCTCGGCGCTGTTCGAGCGTGGCGAGACCCAGATCCTGGGCGTCACCACCCTCAACATGCTCCGTATGGAGCAGCAGCTCGACACCCTCTCCCCGGTGACGCGCAAGCGCTACATGCACAACTACAACTTCCCGCCGTACTCCGTCGGCGAGACCGGCCGCGTGGGCTCCCCCAAGCGCCGCGAGATCGGCCACGGCGCGCTCGCCGAGCGCGCGATCGTGCCGGTCCTGCCCACGCGCGAGGAGTTCCCCTACGCGATCCGTCAGGTGTCCGAGGCCCTCGGCTCCAACGGCTCGACGTCCATGGGCTCGGTCTGCGCCTCCACCATGTCGCTGCTGAACGCCGGTGTGCCGCTGAAGGCCCCCGTCGCCGGTATCGCCATGGGCCTGATCTCCCAGGAGATCAAGGGCGAGACGCACTACGTCGCCCTCACCGACATCCTCGGTGCGGAGGACGCCTTCGGTGACATGGACTTCAAGGTCGCCGGCACCAAGGAGTTCGTGACCGCCCTCCAGCTCGACACCAAGCTGGACGGCATCCCCGCCTCCGTCCTGGCCGCCGCTCTCAAGCAGGCCCGTGACGCCCGCCTCCACATCCTCGACGTGATGATGGAAGCGATCGACACGCCGGACGAGATGTCCCCGAACGCCCCGCGGATCATCACCGTCAAGATCCCCGTGGACAAGATCGGTGAGGTCATCGGCCCGAAGGGCAAGATGATCAACCAGATCCAGGAGGACACCGGCGCCGAGATCACGATCGAGGACGACGGCACCATCTACATCGGTGCCCAGGTCGGTTCGCAGGCCGAGGCCGCGCGCGCCACGATCAACTCGATCGCCAACCCGACCATGCCGGAGGTCGGCGAGCGTTACCTGGGCACCGTCGTGAAGACGACGACCTTCGGTGCGTTCGTGTCGCTGCTCCCGGGCAAGGACGGACTGCTGCACATCTCGCAGATCCGTAAGCTCGCCGGCGGCAAGCGCGTGGAGAACGTCGAGGACGTTGTCGGCGTGGGCTCCAAGGTCCAGGTCGAGATCGCCGAGATCGACTCCCGCGGCAAGCTCTCCCTCATCCCGGTCATCGAGGGTGAAGGCGACGAAGAGAAGAAGGACGACACCGACCAGTGACGTCGAGCAGCTCCACGGCGACGGCCCGCACCTCTTCGGAGGCGCGGGCCGTTGCCCGTACGCAAACCCTGATCAAGGGCACCAACGGCATCGGCACGGTCCGTAAGACCACCCTCCCGGGCGGCCTGCGCATCGTCACCGAAACCCTGCCGTCGGTCCGCTCCGCGACCTTCGGCATCTGGGCCCACGTCGGCTCCCGCGACGAGACCCCGACCCTGAACGGCGCCACGCACTACCTGGAGCACCTGCTCTTCAAGGGCACGAAGCGCAGGTCGGCGCTGGACATCTCCTCCGCGATCGACGCGGTCGGCGGCGAGATGAACGCGTTCACGGCGAAGGAGTACACGTGCTACTACGCGCGCGTGCTCGACACCGACCTCCCGCTCGCCATCGACGTCGTCTGCGACATGCTCACGGGCTCCCTGATCCTCGAAGAGGACGTCAACGTCGAGCGCGGTGCCATCCTCGAAGAGATCGCGATGACGGAGGACGACCCGGGCGACTGTGTGCACGACCTGTTCGCGCACACCATGCTCGGCGACACCCCGCTCGGCCGCCCGGTCCTCGGCACTGTCGACACGGTCAACGCCCTCACCGCGGACCGCATCCGCCGCTTCTACAAGAAGCACTACGACCCCACCCACCTCGTCGTCGCGGCGGCCGGCAACATCGACCACGACAAGGTCGTACGTCAGGTCCGCGCGGCCTTCGAGAAGGCGGGCGCCCTGGGGCGGCTCGACGCCACACCCATCGCCCCGCGCGACGGCCGCCGCAGCCTCCGTACGACCGGCCGCGTCGAACACCTCGGCCGCAAGACCGAGCAGGCCCATGTCGTCCTCGGCATGCCGGGCCTGGCCCGCACGGACGATCGCCGCTGGGCACTGGGAGTGCTCAACACGGCCCTCGGCGGCGGGATGTCGTCGCGCCTCTTCCAGGAGGTCCGGGAGAAGCGCGGACTGGCGTACAGCGTCTACTCGTACACGTCCGGGTTCGCTGACTGCGGCCTCTTCGGCGTGTACGCGGGCTGCCGGCCGTCCCAGGTTCACGACGTGCTGAAGATCTGCCGCGACGAACTCGACCAGGTTGCCGAGCACGGCCTCTCCGACGAGGAGATCGGCCGCGCCATCGGCCAGCTGCGCGGCTCGACGGTCCTCGGCCTGGAGGACACGGGCGCGCTGATGAACCGTATCGGAAAGAGCGAACTGTGCTGGGGCGACCAGATGTCCGTCGACGACATGCTGGCCCGGATCGCCGAGGTCACCCCGGACGCGGTCCGTGAGGTCGGCCACGAGATCCTGGGACAGCGTCCGTCGCTGGCGGTCATCGGCCCGCTCAAGGACAAGCAGGCCGCGCGTCTGCACGAGGCCGTCGCCTGACAGCCGTATCCGCTCCACACCCGCTATCCGTCCGGTAAGGAAGCAAGAAGATGAGCAAGCTGCGCGTGGCGGTCCTCGGCGCCAACGGCCGTATCGGGGCCGAGGCGGTACGGGCGGTCGAGGCCGCCGAGGACATGGAACTGGTCGCGGCCCTCGGCCGGGGCGACAAGCTGGAGACGCTCGTCGACACCGGGGCCCAGGTCGCGGTCGAACTGACCACCCCTGCCTCGGTGATGGGCAACCTCGACTTCTGCGTGCGCCACGGCATCCACGCGGTCGTCGGCACCACCGGCTGGACCGACGAACGCCTCGCGCAGCTCACCGGCTGGCTGGTCCAGTTCCCGGAGACAGGCGTGCTCATCGCGCCCAACTTCTCCATCGGGGCCGTACTGACCATGAAGTTCGCGCAGATCGCGGCGCCCTACTTCGAGTCGGTCGAGGTCATCGAGCTGCACCACCCGAACAAGGTGGACGCGCCCAGCGGCACGGCCGCCCGTACGGCGCAGCTGATCGCCGAGGCCCGGGCCAAGGCGGGTTCCGCTCCGGCGCCGGACGCCACGGTGACGGCGCTGGACGGTGCCCGGGGCGCGAACGTGGACGGGGTGCCCGTGCACTCTGTACGCCTGCGCGGCCTCCTGGCCCACCAGGAGGTACTGCTGGGCGGTGAGGGCGAGACGCTGACCGTCCGCCACGACTCGCTCCACCACAGCAGCTTCATGCCGGGCATCCTGCTCGGCGCGCGCCGCGTCGTGGACACCCCGGGCCTCACCTTCGGCCTGGAACACTTCCTCGACCTCGGCTGAGGGACCTCATGCGCGCGAAACTCTCCTACGCCCTCACGGCCGTCGTCCTGGTCTTCTACTTCGTCCTGGTCGGCAGCCGTGGGGTGATGCTCATACAGGCCGGCACACTCCTGACCGTCACCTTCGGCGTGGCGGTCCTGATCCTGCCCGGGATCGGCGTGTGGTTCCTCTGGAAGAACACGCAGTTCGTCCGCGACGCCAACCGCCTCGCCACCGAACTCGAAGCCGAGGGCGGCCTGCCCGTCGACGAGTTGAGGCGCACCCCGAGCGGCCGGGTCGACCGTGACTCGGCCGACGAGGTCTTCGCCAGGCGCAAGGCCGAGACGGAGTCGGCCCCCGACGACTGGCGCAACTGGTTCCGCCTGGCCGTCGCCTACCACGACGCCCGCGACACACCGCGCGCCCGCAAGGCGATGCAACGCGCGATCGCCCTCCACGCCGGCAAGTCCCCGGCCCAGACCGCCTGAGTACCCAGACCGCCTGAGTCCCGGGCCGCACCCCGGCGCCTAACCCCGGCCGAACTCCGCGGCCCACGCCTCGACGCTGTCCGCGGCCCGGTCGAACGCCTCCGTACGGCCCAGGAAGTCGGCGCTGTGCGTGGCCAGCAGCGGTGCCTGGTCGCCAGCGGGCTTGTCCCGCCGTACGAGGAGCAGCGCCTGCCCCTGCACGGTGCGCGGCAGACCGAGCCAGCGCACCGGCTGCTGAGCCGTCCGCACGGCGACGACCTTCTCCCAGCGCGTCGTCCGCGTACCGAAGAATCCCACCCGCCGCAGTCCGTACGCGCTCACCCACACCCCTGTGCGCAGCAGCCGCAGTGCCACGGCGATGACGGCCAGCGCGACCCCGAGGCACACCGTGCCACCGGGCAACTCGCCGGTGGCCGCGATGATGACCGCCGCGAACAGCACGTACGAGGCGAACAGCAGCAGGAGCGCCGCCGCACCGACCCGCCACGGGCCGGGCCGGTAGGGGCGCCGCCAGCGGTCACGGTCGTCGAACGGCAGCGCGTGACCGGCCGCGGCCTCGGCGGAGGCGTGGTCGGCCGTCAGGAAGGGCAGGGGCACGGCTGGTCCTCACTCAGTTCCATGCGCGGGCTGTGCCCGGTGAGGTTATACAGCCGGCTGCCCAGTCACCAGCCTTGGGGGCCCGAGGAGGGCGGGACCACGCCATTCGGCCGCAGCCGGGCGCCCTCAACGGCTGTCGGCTGCCTCGGACTGCGAGGTGTGCCCGGCGGACCGGTCGACCGACAGGGCCGGCATCCCGAGGACCAGCGAGCCCACGAGCCCGGCGACGATGGTGAGTCCCAGGAGCCAACGCCCGGCTATGTCACCGGCGGACGCGCGCTCACGGGGCGGGGGAGCGACATTGCTGCGGAACTTGTCGGCTTCGGCGATGAAGGCGAACGGGACGGGCTCGCGCCGGCGGAACATGGGGTGCTTCTCCTTGGGGATCGAACGAATCGCTGCTGCTTGTACAGACGAGCGAGTGCCCCAAATGGTGCCCGGTTTCACCGATTTAACTCTGTGACGATGGTGAACGTCCCGTTTGGCGGGTCGTAGAGTGGCGTCGCCAGTGACGAGACGAGATGGGAAGGACCCTCCAGAACGTGAGCCCCACCCCCGACGACGAGTTCAAGATCGACCTGCGCAGCGAGGTGGCCGTCGAGCTGGTCAAACACAGCGCGGCCGACTCCGACGTACTGTTCGCGGCCCGTGTGTCGACCGTCGGGGAGCAGTCCCTGGACGAGTTGGGCAAGGACCCGGAGCGCTCGACGGGGTTGATCAACTACCTCATGCGCGACCGGCACGGCAGCCCGTTCGAGCACAACTCCATGACGTTCTTCATCAGCGCCCCGATCTTCGTCTTCCGCGAGTTCATGCGGCACCGCGTGGGGTGGTCGTACAACGAGGAATCCGGCCGGTACAGGGAGCTGCAGCCCGTGTTCTACGTACCGGACACGTCGCGCAAGCTCGTCCAGAAGGGACGACCGGGCAAGTACGTCTTCGTCGAGGGCACCCCTGAGCAGCACGAACTCGTGGGCCACGCCATGGAGGACTCGTACCGCCAGGCGTACCTGAGCTATCAGAAGCTGCTGGCCGAGGGCGTCGCCCGCGAGGTCGCCCGCGCGGTGCTCCCGGTCGGCCTGTACTCGTCCATGTACGCCACCTGCAACGCGCGCTCACTGATGCACTTCCTCGGCCTGCGCACCCAGCACGAGCTGGCGAAGGTGCCGTCGTTCCCGCAGCGGGAGATCGAGATGGTCGGCGAGAAGATGGAGGCGGAGTGGTCGAAGCTCATGCCGCTGACCCACGCGGCCTTCAACGCGAACGGCAGGGTCGCACCCTAAGGCAGACGCACGCACGTTGCACTACCAGGCACAGATGTGCGGATCAGCCTCGCGAAGTGTCCGTATTGCGGTATTTCGAGAGGTTCATCTAGCCTGATCAAACGGACCCGGCACTGCTTGAACCCCCGAGCAGGCAGTGCCGGGCTCCTTCTTTGTCATGACTTTTCCCGCACCCCTAGGGCAGACCGCGCCCTGCGCACCGAGTAGCGTGGTACCCATGGCTCCGACCTCCACTCCGCAGACCCCCTTCGGGAGGGTCCTCACCGCCATGGTCACGCCGTTCACGGCGGACGGCGCGCTCGACCTCGACGGCGCACAGCGGCTCGCCACCCACCTGGTGGACGCAGGCAATGACGGCCTGGTCATCAACGGCACCACCGGCGAGTCCCCGACCACCAGCGACGCGGAGAAATCGGACCTCGTACGAGCCGTACTGGAGGCCGTCGGCGAGCGGGCGCACGTCATCGCGGGCGTCGGCACGAACGACACCCACCACAGCATCGAACTGGCCCGCGCTGCGGAAAGCACCGGCGCGCACGGCCTTCTGACGGTGACGCCGTACTACAACAAGCCCCCGCAGGAGGGCCTGTACCGGCACTTCAAGGCCATCGCCGACGCCACCGAACTCCCGGTCATGCTGTACGACATCCCCGGCCGCAGCGGGGTCCCGATCAGCACCGAGACGATCGTCCGACTCGCCGAGCACCCCCGGATCGTCGCCAACAAGGACGCCAAGGGCGACCTCGGCCGAGCGAGCTGGGCCATCGCCCGCTCGGGCCTCGCCTGGTACTCGGGCGACGACATGCTGAACCTGCCGCTCCTGTCCGTGGGCGCGGTCGGCTTCGTGTCGGTCGTCGGCCACGTAGTCACACCGGAGCTGCGCACCCTCGTGGAGGCGTACATCGCCGGAGAGGTCCAGAAGGCCACCGAGATCCACCAGAAGCTGCTCCCGGTCTTCACGGGCATGTTCCGTACCCAGGGCGTCATGACCACCAAGGCGGCGCTCGCCCTCCAGGGACTGCCCGCCGGACCGCTGCGCGCACCGATGGTCGAGCTGTCGGCCGACGAGATCACCCAGCTCAAGATCGATCTTGCCGCAGGCGGGGTACAGCTCTGACACCAGACTTCACAACTGAATACGCGGGACAACCGTGTCCGCAGTCCACATCCAACAACTGCTTTTGCACGAACGTCATGCGCGCCACGTGCCTTGCCGGTACGTGGCGTGCGTGGTGAGGAGAGTCTTTTGAGTCATCCGCATCCTGAACTCGGCGCCCCGCCGAAGCTCCCGGAGGGCGGCCTGCGGGTCACCCCGCTGGGCGGCCTCGGTGAGATCGGCCGCAACATGACCGTCTTCGAGTACGGCGGTCGCCTGCTGATCGTCGACTGTGGCGTGCTCTTCCCCGAGGAGGAGCAGCCCGGAATCGACCTGATCCTGCCGGACTTCACGTCCATCAGAGATCGTCTCGACGACATCGAGGGCATCGTCCTCACGCACGGCCACGAGGACCACATCGGTGCCGTCCCCTACCTCCTGCGGGAGAAGTCGGACATCCCGCTGATCGGCTCGAAGCTGACCCTCGCGTTCATCGAGGCGAAGCTCCAGGAGCACCGCATCCGCCCGTACACCCTTGAGGTGACGGAGGGGAACCGTGAGCGCATCGGCCCCTTCGAGTGCGAGTTCATCGCGGTCAACCACTCCATTCCGGACGCCCTCGCGGTCGCCATCCGCACCCCTGCGGGCATGGTGGTCCACACCGGCGACTTCAAGATGGACCAGCTCCCGCTGGACGGCCGCCTCACCGACCTGCACGCCTTCGCGCGACTGAGCGAAGAGGGCATCGACCTTCTTCTCTCCGACTCGACGAACGCCGAGGTTCCGGGTTTCGTTCCGCCCGAGCGGGACATCTCGAACGTGCTGCGTCAGGTCTTCGCCGGCGCCGGCAAGCGAGTCATCGTGGCGAGCTTCGCCAGCCATATCCACCGCATCCAGCAGATCCTGGACGCCGCCCACGAATACGGTCGCAGGGTCGCTTTTGTCGGGCGATCGATGGTCCGCAACATGGGCATCGCCCGGGACCTGGGCTATCTGAAGGTCCCGCCGGGTCTCGTCGTGGACGTCAAGACCCTGGACGACCTCCCGGACCACCAGGTCGTGCTGGTCTGCACGGGTTCCCAGGGCGAACCGATGGCCGCGCTGTCCCGCATGGCCAACAGGGACCACCAGATCCGTATCGTCCAAGGCGACACGGTGATCCTGGCCTCGTCCCTGATCCCCGGCAACGAGAACTCGGTGTACCGAGTGATCAACGGCCTGACCCGCTGGGGTGCGAAGGTCGTCCACAAGGGCAATGCCAAGGTGCACGTCTCCGGCCACGCCTCGGCCGGCGAGCTCCTGTACTTCTACAACATCTGCAAGCCGCGCAACCTGATGCCGGTCCACGGTGAATGGCGCCATCTGCGGGCCAACGCCGAACTGGGCGCCATGACGGGCGTCCCGCACGACCGGATCGTCATCGCCGAGGACGGCGTGGTCGTCGACCTGATCGAGGGCAAGGCGAAGATCTCGGGCAAGGTCCAGGCCGGCTATGTGTACGTCGACGGACTCTCGGTCGGGGATGTCGGCGAACCCACCCTGAAGGACCGCAGGATCCTCGGCGACGAGGGCATCATCTCGGTCTTCGTGGTGATGGACTCGTCGACGGGCAAGATCACGGGGGGCCCGCACATCCAGGCCCGCGGGTCGGGCATCGAGGACTCCGCCTTCACCGACGTCGTTCCGAGGATCGCCGAGGTCCTCCAGAGGTCGGCGCAGGACGGGGTGGTGGAGCCCCACCAGATGCAGCAACTCATCCGCCGCACACTGGGCAAATGGGTGTCGGACACCTACCGTCGGCGCCCGATGATCCTCCCGGTCGTCGTGGAGGTCTGACGGCCACGGAGGGCGCCTGAGCTGCCCCTCGTACGCGTGAACCCGGAGCGGGGCTCCTCGATTTGCATCGAGGAGCCCCGCTCCAGTACGTTTACGGCTCCGCCAGCGAGGGAACCCGGCTCAACTGCGAGCCAGGGACCAACCCGAGCGGGACGGAAATTCCGACTCAGAACTTCTGATAAAGTCGGAGTCGCCGGAAAGGGAAACGCGAAAGCGAAAACCTGGAAAGCGCCGAGGAAATCGGATACGGAAACGGTCTGATAGAGTCGGAAACGCAGGACAGCGAGACAAAGTTAAACAGTAGGACCGAAGGGAAACTGCCCGGAGGAAAGCCTGAGAGAGTCTCTTGGGTGAGTATGAAGGAAGCGTCCGTTCCTTGAGAACTCAACAGCGTGCCAAAAATCAACGCCAGATTTGTTGATACCCCGGCTCACGGAATGTTCTGTGAGTTCGAGGTTCCTTTGAAGTAACACAAACACAGCGAGGACGCTGTGAACGGTCGGGCTTATTCCGCTTGACTGTTCCGCTCTCGTGTGTGTGCACCGGATATCCGGTAAACATTCACGGAGAGTTTGATCCTGGCTCAGGACGAACGCTGGCGGCGTGCTTAACACATGCAAGTCGAACGATGAAGCCTTTCGGGGTGGATTAGTGGCGAACGGGTGAGTAACACGTGGGCAATCTGCCCTGCACTCTGGGACAAGCCCTGGAAACGGGGTCTAATACCGGATAATACCTTCCCTCGCATGGGGGTGGGTTCAAAGCTCCGGCGGTGCAGGATGAGCCCGCGGCCTATCAGCTTGTTGGTGAGGTAGTGGCTCACCAAGGCGACGACGGGTAGCCGGCCTGAGAGGGCGACCGGCCACACTGGGACTGAGACACGGCCCAGACTCCTACGGGAGGCAGCAGTGGGGAATATTGCACAATGGGCGAAAGCCTGATGCAGCGACGCCGCGTGAGGGATGACGGCCTTCGGGTTGTAAACCTCTTTCAGCAGGGAAGAAGCGAAAGTGACGGTACCTGCAGAAGAAGCGCCGGCTAACTACGTGCCAGCAGCCGCGGTAATACGTAGGGCGCAAGCGTTGTCCGGAATTATTGGGCGTAAAGAGCTCGTAGGCGGTCTGTCGCGTCGGATGTGAAAGCCCGGGGCTTAACCCCGGGTCTGCATTCGATACGGGCAGACTAGAGTGTGGTAGGGGAGATCGGAATTCCTGGTGTAGCGGTGAAATGCGCAGATATCAGGAGGAACACCGGTGGCGAAGGCGGATCTCTGGGCCATTACTGACGCTGAGGAGCGAAAGCGTGGGGAGCGAACAGGATTAGATACCCTGGTAGTCCACGCCGTAAACGGTGGGAACTAGGTGTTGGCGACATTCCACGTCGTCGGTGCCGCAGCTAACGCATTAAGTTCCCCGCCTGGGGAGTACGGCCGCAAGGCTAAAACTCAAAGGAATTGACGGGGGCCCGCACAAGCAGCGGAGCATGTGGCTTAATTCGACGCAACGCGAAGAACCTTACCAAGGCTTGACATACACCGGAAACATCCAGAGATGGGTGCCCCCTTGTGGTCGGTGTACAGGTGGTGCATGGCTGTCGTCAGCTCGTGTCGTGAGATGTTGGGTTAAGTCCCGCAACGAGCGCAACCCTTGTTCTGTGTTGCCAGCATGCCCTTCGGGGTGATGGGGACTCACAGGAGACTGCCGGGGTCAACTCGGAGGAAGGTGGGGACGACGTCAAGTCATCATGCCCCTTATGTCTTGGGCTGCACACGTGCTACAATGGCCGGTACAATGAGCTGCGATGCCGTGAGGCGGAGCGAATCTCAAAAAGCCGGTCTCAGTTCGGATTGGGGTCTGCAACTCGACCCCATGAAGTCGGAGTTGCTAGTAATCGCAGATCAGCATTGCTGCGGTGAATACGTTCCCGGGCCTTGTACACACCGCCCGTCACGTCACGAAAGTCGGTAACACCCGAAGCCGGTGGCCCAACCCCTTACGGGGAGGGAGCTGTCGAAGGTGGGACTGGCGATTGGGACGAAGTCGTAACAAGGTAGCCGTACCGGAAGGTGCGGCTGGATCACCTCCTTTCTAAGGAGCATCTAGGCCGCCAAGCTTGCTTGGTGGTCCAGGGCCAGTACATCGGCGCATGTCCGATGCTGGTTGCTCATGGGTGGAACGTTGATTATTCGGCACTCTTGACTGTCTTCTCCTTCCAGTACTGTCCTTCGGGGCGTGGAACGTTGAGGGAAGCGGTGAGAGGGCCGGGCACGCTGTTGGGTGTCTGAGGGTACGGCCGGAAACGGTCGCCTTCAGTGCCGGCCCCAGTGAACTCGCCCGTGTGGGTGGGGTGGTGGGTGGTTGGTCGTTGTTTGAGAACTGCACAGTGGACGCGAGCATCTGTGGCCAAGTTTTTAAGGGCGCACGGTGGATGCCTTGGCACCAGGAACCGATGAAGGACGTGGGAGGCCACGATAGTCCCCGGGGAGTCGTCAACCAGGCTTTGATCCGGGGGTTTCCGAATGGGGAAACCCGGCAGTCGTCATGGGCTGTCACCCACATCTGAACACATAGGGTGTGTGGAGGGAACGCGGGGAAGTGAAACATCTCAGTACCCGCAGGAAGAGAAAACAACCGTGATTCCGGGAGTAGTGGCGAGCGAAACCGGATGAGGCCAAACCGTATACGTGTGAGACCCGGCAGGGGTTGCGTGTGCGGGGTTGTGGGATCTCTCTTTCACAGTCTGCCGGCTGTGAGGCGAGTCAGAAACCGTTGGTGTAGGCGAAGGACATGCGAAAGGTCCGGCGTAGAGGGTAAGACCCCCGTAGTCGAAACATCAACGGCTCGTTTGAGAGACACCCAAGTAGCACGGGGCCCGAGAAATCCCGTGTGAATCTGGCGGGACCACCCGTTAAGCCTAAATATTCCCTGGTGACCGATAGCGGATAGTACCGTGAGGGAATGGTGAAAAGTACCGCGGGAGCGGAGTGAAATAGTACCTGAAACCGTGTGCCTACAAGCCGTGGGAGCGTCGCGTTGAGTACTTGTACTCAACGTCGTGACTGCGTGCCTTTTGAAGAATGAGCCTGCGAGTTTGCGGTGTGTTGCGAGGTTAACCCGTGTGGGGAAGCCGTAGCGAAAGCGAGTCCGAATAGGGCGATTCAGTAGCGCGCTCAAGACCCGAAGCGGAGTGATCTAGCCATGGGCAGGTTGAAGCGGAGGTAAGACTTCGTGGAGGACCGAACCCACCAGGGTTGAAAACCTGGGGGATGACCTGTGGTTAGGGGTGAAAGGCCAATCAAACTCCGTGATAGCTGGTTCTCCCCGAAATGCATTTAGGTGCAGCGTCGTGTGTTTCTTGCCGGAGGTAGAGCACTGGATAGGCGATGGGCCCTACCGGGTTACTGACCTTAGCCAAACTCCGAATGCCGGTAAGTGAGAGCACGGCAGTGAGACTGTGGGGGATAAGCTCCATGGTCGAGAGGGAAACAGCCCAGAGCATCGACTAAGGCCCCTAAGCGTACGCTAAGTGGGAAAGGATGTGGAGTCGCACAGACAACCAGGAGGTTGGCTTAGAAGCAGCCACCCTTGAAAGAGTGCGTAATAGCTCACTGGTCTAGTGATTCCGCGCCGACAATGTAGCGGGGCTCAAGCGTACCGCCGAAGTCGTGTCATTCCAGCAATAGGGCCAACGCCTGCTGGGATGGGTAGGGGAGCGTCGTGTGCCGGGTGAAGCTGCAGCGGAAGCTAGTGGTGGACGGTTCACGAGTGAGAATGCAGGCATGAGTAGCGATACACACGTGGGAAACGTGTGCGCCGATTGACTAAGGGTTCCTGGGTCAAGCTGATCTGCCCAGGGTAAGTCGGGACCTAAGGCGAGGCCGACAGGCGTAGTCGATGGATAACCGGTTGATATTCCGGTACCCGCTGTGAAGCGTCAAACATTGAACCAGGCGATGCTAAGTCCGTGAAGCCGCCCCGGAGCCTTCGGGCAAGGGGGAGTGGTGGAGCCGACGGACCAGACCTGCAGTAGGTGAGTGATGGGGTGACGCAGGAAGGTAGTCCATCCCGGGCGGTGGTTGTCCCGGGGTAAGGGTGTAGGCCGTGCGATAGGCAAATCCGTCGCACATTAAGGCTGAGACCTGATGCCGAGCCGATTGTGGTGAAGTGGATGATCCTATGCTGTCGAGAAAAGCCTCTAGCGAGTTTCATGGCGGCCCGTACCCTAAACCGACTCAGGTGGTCAGGTAGAGAATACCGAGGCGTTCGGGTGAACTATGGTTAAGGAACTCGGCAAAATGCCCCCGTAACTTCGGGAGAAGGGGGGCCATCACCGGTGAGGAAACTTGCTTTCCGAGCTGGGGGTGGCCGCAGAGACCAGCGAGAAGCGACTGTTTACTAAAAACACAGGTCCGTGCGAAGCCGTAAGGCGATGTATACGGACTGACGCCTGCCCGGTGCTGGAACGTTAAGGGGACCGGTTAGTCACATTTCGGTGTGGCGAAGCTGAGAACTTAAGCGCCAGTAAACGGCGGTGGTAACTATAACCATCCTAAGGTAGCGAAATTCCTTGTCGGGTAAGTTCCGACCTGCACGAATGGCGTAACGACTTCTCGACTGTCTCAACCATAGGCCCGGTGAAATTGCACTACGAGTAAAGATGCTCGTTTCGCGCAGCAGGACGGAAAGACCCCGGGACCTTTACTATAGTTTGATATTGGTGTTCGGTTCGGCTTGTGTAGGATAGCTGGGAGACTGTGAAGTGGGCACGCCAGTGTCTGTGGAGTCGTCGTTGAAATACCAGTCTGGTCGTGCTGGATGTCTAACCTGGGTCCGTGATCCGGATCAGGGACAGTGTCTGATGGGTAGTTTAACTGGGGCGGTTGCCTCCTAAAGAGTAACGGAGGCGCCCAAAGGTTCCCTCAGCCTGGTTGGCAATCAGGTGTTGAGTGTAAGTGCACAAGGGAGCTTGACTGTGAGACCGACGGGTCGAGCAGGGACGAAAGTCGGGACTAGTGATCCGGCGGTGGCTTGTGGAAGCGCCGTCGCTCAACGGATAAAAGGTACCCCGGGGATAACAGGCTGATCTTCCCCAAGAGTCCATATCGACGGGATGGTTTGGCACCTCGATGTCGGCTCGTCGCATCCTGGGGCTGGAGTCGGTCCCAAGGGTTGGGCTGTTCGCCCATTAAAGCGGTACGCGAGCTGGGTTTAGAACGTCGTGAGACAGTTCGGTCCCTATCCGCTGCGCGCGCAGGAACATTGAGAAGGGCTGTCCCTAGTACGAGAGGACCGGGACGGACGAACCTCTGGTGTGCCAGTTGTCCTGCCAAGGGCATGGCTGGTTGGCTACGTTCGGGAGGGATAACCGCTGAAAGCATCTAAGCGGGAAGCCTGCTTCGAGATGAGTGTTCCCACCCCCTTTGAGGGGTTAAGGCTCCCAGTAGACGACTGGGTTGATAGGCCAGATCTGGAAGCCCGGTAACGGGTGGAGGTGACTGGTACTAATAGGCCGAGGGCTTGTCCTCAGTTGCTCGCGTCCACTGTGTTGGTTCTGAAACCACGAACAACCCCACCCCCGTTGGTTATGGGGGGTGGTGCGGTTGATATATGTTTCACCGTGTTTCGGTGGTCATAGCGTGAGGGAAACGCCCGGTTACATTCCGAACCCGGAAGCTAAGCCTCACAGCGCCGATGGTACTGCAGGGGGGACCCTGTGGGAGAGTAGGACACCGCCGAACAAATATTGAAAGGGTTGGATCCTGAACTTCGGTTCGGGGTCCAACCCTTTTTTGTTGTGCGTCACTTGACGTTCACGTCTCGCGGCAAACATCCATGGCATGAGTACTGCTGCAATGCTCAGGGCCGCCGGCGTCGGAGTCGGCGACGAGGTCGTCGTGCCGGCCTACGGGAACGTGGAAGTCGCCGAGGCGGTGATCCAGGCCGGGGGGCTGCCGGTGTTCGCCGACATAGACCCGGTGACCTACTGCCTTGACGCGTCAGGCGTCGAGGCGGCGACAACTCCGCGGACGGCGGCTGTCGTTGTCGTACACCGCTTCGGACGGCCGGCCGACATGGGGCGTTTCCTCGATCTCGGGCAGCGGCGCGGGCTTCTCGTGTTGCAGCACGGGGAGTCCGAGGCGCCGTACGACGAGATCGCTCAACGGCGGCAACGCGCGGCGTTCCTCGATCTGAAGCTGAGGGGTGTGCGCACGCCCGACGACGGGGACGGACACACCTACCAGCAGTACGTCGTGCGAGTGCCCGGCAACGGGCGGCCCGATCGGGATGCCTTCGCTCGGGCCCTGCGGGCCAGAGGAGTCGACTGCCGAGTGCCCGTGAAGGCACCGGTGCATCGCATGCCCGCGTTCCGGTGCTGTGTCTCGCTGCCCGAGACCGAGTTGGCTGTCGACGAGACCCTGGCGCTGCCGGTCGACGCCTCGTTGACCAAGCGGGACATGCAGCGGATCGTCTCCGCGTGCAACTCGCTCGGGGGACTGCTGCAGCCCGCGTTCTGATCGTACGGGCGTAGTTGGGAGCACGGGTCTGTTCGGGGTATGATCTCTTTTGTTGCCGCGAGGGAAACCTCGAAAAGTAACTGGCCCCCCTAGCTCAGTCGGCAGAGCGTCTCCATGGTAAGGAGAAGGTCAACGGTTCGATTCCGTTGGGGGGCTCCACACAGAAGGCCCCGCCCAATTGGGCGGGGCCTTTCTCATGCCCGTCGTCGCTCCGTCAGTCCTTCTGCAGGCCCGGTACGCGCATCGCGAGGATCGCCATGTCGTCGGAGGGGGCGTCGGAGGCGAAGCGTTCGACGGCGCGCATGATGCGGGCCGCGACCGCGCCGGCCGTCAGGCCCGTACAGGTCGTCAGGACGTCTGTCAGGCCGTCGTCGCCCAGCATGCGGGTGCCCTCGCGGCGTTCCGTGACCCCGTCCGTGACACAGAGCAGGACGTCGCCGGGGTCGAGGGTGATCGTCTGCTCGTACAGCTCCAGGTCCTCCAGGACGCCCAGGAGGGGCTGGGGCTCCGCTGCCGGTTCCACCGTGCCGTCCTGGCGCAGGCGGAGCGGGAGCGGGTGGCCGGCGCAGACCACCTTCAGTACGGCGCTGCCGTCCTCCTGTGGCCACAACTCGCCGTACAGGAGGGTCAGGAAGCGGCTGCGGGCCCCCTCGTCGAGGATCGCCGAGTTGAGGCGCTCCAGGACCGCCGGGCCGCCGAAGCCCTCCCTCGCCAGCAGGCGGAGTGCGTGGCGGGCCAGGCCCGTCACCGCCGCGGCCTCCGGGCCCGTACCGCAGACATCGCCGATGGCGAAGCCGTAGGCGCCGTCGCGGATGGGGAAGAGGTCGTAGAAGTCGCCGCCGACCTCGTTGCCCTCGCCGGCCGCGCGGTAGATGACCTCCACCTCCACGCCGTCGATCTCCGGCAACTCCGGTGGGAGGAGGCTGCGTTGGAGGGACTGGCTGATGGCGGTGCGTTCCGAGTAGAGGCGGGCGTTGTCCAGGGCCAGGGCGGCCCGGCGGCTCAGGTCCTCGGCCAGTTCCAGGATTTCCTGGCGGAAGTGTTCGTCCGTCGGCTTGCCGAGGGTGAGCATGCCGATCACGCGGTTGCGGGCGACCAGGGGCAGGACCACTGTCTCGCCGCCGACCGCCGCCGCCGTGGCGAGAGTTGTGCCGATGCCGGAACTGACCGAGGTGGGCGAGTTGAGCCCCAGGCTCCGCATGGACGTACGCAGGGCCGCCTGATGGGCCGCGGCCGCCGGGGCCGACCAGACGCGGGCGCCGGGGGTGGGGACCGGGTCCGGCGGGGCGATCTTCGACAGGAGGGCCTTGAGGCCGTCGATGCGGTCCTCGTCCTCGTGCAGGACGTACGAGAGATACGGGTCCGAGGCCTGGTCGGCGATCGTGTAGACCGCGCACCAGGTCGCCAGGGTCGGGACGGTCATCTGGGCCATGAGGGCGAGGGTCTGGTCGCGGTCGAGTGTTCCCGCGAGGAGGTCGGAGGCCTCGACCAGGAAGCTGAGCGAACCTCTGCGCAGGCGTTCCAGTTCGCCCAGGCGGGCCGATTCCACGGCCAACGCGATGCGATCGGCGGCGAACTGGAGACGCAGGGCCTCTTCGTTCGAGTAGCGGCCGGGGGACTCGGCGGCGACACCCAGGGAGCCGGTGAGCCGTCCCTCCACCTTGAGGGGGACGGTGACGACCGAGCGCATGCCTGTGCCGCTCAGAAGGGGGACCGCGCCGGGGACGGCCGAGAGGTCGTCGTGGACGGCCGGCATCCGGGCCGATCCGTAACGGCCGGGGCCCGCCTCGACCGGGACGCGGGCGAAGCGCTGGCGGGCGGAGGGGAGACCCGTCGAGGCCCGCACCTCCAACTCCGTCTCGTCGTCCGTGGCCAGGAGCAGGAAGGCGGAGTCCGCGTCGAGCATGTCGCGGGCGCGCTCCACCGTGCGCTGGAGCAGACCGTCGAGGTCGTCCGGGGCGGGGGAGCCGATGAACACCTCGAAGGGGTCGGTGTTCTGGCCCTCGGAGCTCGACATCGTGTCGGACGAGCTGCCGCGCAACGGGGTCTGCAGGACCGCCCGTTCGTGGTCGCGTACGAGGAGGCAGACCGTCGAGGGCTCGCCCTCCGTGTCGCGGACGCGAAGGTGGGAGGCGTACACCGGGATGACGCGGCCGCTGGCGCCCCTTATGCCGTAACTGCCCTCCCAACGGGAGAGTTGGAGGGCCTCGGCGATGCCGGTACTGGTGCCGGGGGTGTGCGGCCAGGCGGCGAGGTCGGTGAGGGGCTTGCCGATGACCGACTCCGGTGCGTAGCCGAAGAGTTCGTCGGCGTCCTCGTTCCATGCCGCGATGGACCCGGTGCGGTCGATCTGGATGACCGCGACCCGGACCCGGCCGTCGGCCAGTGGGAGCAGGGCGGCGGGGAGGGACGGACCCGCGGAGCGGGTGCCCACCGCGCGCGCGGGGAGGTCGATCTGGAACCACACCTGTTTCTGTGTGGGCGTGTACTCGACGCCCCAGCGCCCGGCCAGCGCCGCGCACAGCTGGAGGCCGCGGCCTCCCTCCCGGTCGGGGCTGCCCATGTTGACGGGCGAACCCTGCAGAGGGATCTCCCGCTCCGGGTAGCGGTCGGCCACCTCGACGCGTACGCCGTCGTCACTGCGTAGACACAGGACGTCCGCGGAGGTGCCCGCGTGGATCACGGCGTTGGTGACCAGTTCGCTCGTGAGGACCACGGCGTCGTCGACGATGTCCGCGAAGCCCCAGCCCTGCAGGGTGTCGCGGACGAAGGAACGGGCGGTCGCCACCGATCGCCCGACGGGGTCGAAGGTGGCGGACGCGCGCGCGGTGATCACAGAACTCCTCGTCCGATTGTCGGCATGCGTGCCGGGGCCGACCCGTTCCTGCCGGGGCAGGGCCTGGTTCCCCGTCGGCCGGGGATCCTGGGGTGGTCCCCCTGGATGCAGTCCGGTGGTCATGGTGCGGTGCCCCTCCGATGCCTGCCCGCTCGTGGTCGTGCCACCGCCCAGACCGGACGGACCGGTGTGGCTGGACAGCCGTATGCAAGGTTACTTACCTTCGCGGTCCATACGGATGCAGGTCTGCAGTGTTTACGTCCCCAGAGTGTGCGGACGGTGTGCAAAGCTGCCGAACTGTTATGGCCGGGTTCGGACGGGGTGAAACACTGGGCAAGCTCCAGGAGAAGGTCTAAACGGGCGCTGGCAGTGTCCTGGTACGCGCGAGTGATGGCAGAGCACACAGAGCAGAAACGGTCGACCCCTTCGGGAGGGACACAGTGGAGTCTGGCGCAGCGACGCGGGGCACTAAGACGCGCGCGAAAGGCGGACAGGCCCTGAGTAACCGCCGTAAACCGCGCAACGGGACGACCGAGGTGGACACGGCGTCCCTGGACAGGTTGCTGTCGGCGCTGGAGTCGATGCGTGACGGCAACTTCCGGAAGCGGCTCACCGTGTCCGGCGACGGTGTCATGTCGCAGATCGCGGCGGTCTTCAACGAGGTGGCTGACCGTAATCTCCACTTGACGGGTGAATTGTCGCGCGTACGGCGCATGGTGGGGCGCGAGGGGAAGTTGACCGAGCGGCTGGAAGCGGGCGTCAGCGAGGGCTCGTGGGCCGTGGCGATCGATGCCTCGAACGCGCTCGTCGACGATCTCGTACGTCCGGTGGCCGAGGTCGGCCGGGTGCTGAGCGCGGTCGCGGAGGGTGATCTGTCGCCCCGGATGGAGCTGCGGGCGCAGGCCGCGGACGGCAATGGGCATCCGCTGCGCGGGGAGTTCCTCAAGGTCGGGCGCACGGTCAACAACCTTGTCGACCAGTTGTCGACCTTCACCGACGAGGTCACGCGGGTGGCCAGCGAGGTCGGTACGGAGGGCAAGCTGGGCGGTCAGGCCCAGGTGCGCGGGATGTCCGGTTCGTGGCGGGATCTCACGGACTCGGTCAACACCATGGCGTACCGGCTGACGGCGCAGGTCCGGGACATCGCGCTGGTGACGACGGCGGTCGCGAAGGGTGATCTGTCCCGGAAGGTCACGGTTCACGTGGCCGGCGAGATGCTGGAGCTGAAGAACACCGTCAACACGATGGTCGACCAACTGTCGTCCTTCTCCTCCGAGGTGACGCGAGTCGCGCGCGAGGTGGGTACGGAGGGCGAGCTCGGTGGCCAGGCGCAGGTGCCGGGTGTGGCGGGTGTGTGGAAAGACCTCACCGATTCGGTGAATCTTATGGCCGGCAACCTGACGGCCCAGGTGCGCGGGATCGCGCAGGTGACGACCGCGGTCGCCAATGGCGATCTGTCGCAGAAGGTGACGGTGTCGGCGCGCGGCGAGGTCGCCCAGCTCGCCGAGACGATCAACCAGATGACCGAGACGCTGCGGACGTTCGCGGACGAGGTCACCCGCGTCGCCAACGAGGTCGGTGGCGAGGGGCGGCTCGGCGGTCAGGCGAACGTGCCGGGTGCGGCGGGTACGTGGAAGGACCTGACGGACTCCGTCAACACGGTCTTCCGGAACCTGACCACCCAGGTGCGGGACATCGCCGCCGTGACGACCGCTGTGGCCAGCGGTGATCTGTCGCAGAAGGTCAGCGTCGAGGTCGCCGGCGAGATGCTGGAGCTGAAGAACACCGTCAACGGGATGGTCGACCAGCTGTCCGCGTTCGGTGCCGAGGTCACCCGGGTCGCGCGGGAGGTCGGTGTCGAGGGTGAGCTGGGCGGCCAGGCGCAGGTGCCGGGCGCGGCGGGTACGTGGAAGGACCTGACGGACTCCGTCAACACGGCGTTCCGGAATCTCACCGGACAGGTGAGGAACATCGCCCAGGTGACGACGGCGGTGGCCAATGGCGACCTGTCGCAGAAGGTCACTGTCGATGTCTCCGGCGAGATGCTCCAGCTGAAGAACACCGTGAACACGATGGTGGACCAGCTGTCGAGCTTCGCCGACCAGGTGACGCGGATGGCCCGTGACGTGGGTACGGAGGGCCGTCTCGGCGGGCAGGCGCGGGTGGACGGGGTGTCCGGTACCTGGAAGGAACTCACCGACTCCGTCAACTTCATGGCCGGCAACCTGACCTCCCAGGTGAGGAACATCGCCCAGGTGACGACGGCGGTGGCCAATGGCGACCTGTCCCAGAAGATCGATGTCGACGCTCGCGGAGAGATCCTTGAGCTGAAGAACACGATCAACACCATGGTCGATCAACTCTCGGCCTTCGCCGACCAGGTGACCCGGGTCGCCCGTGACGTGGGTACGGAGGGCCGCCTCGGCGGGCAGGCGCAGGTGCCCGGGGTCGCCGGGGTGTGGCGCGACCTCACCGACTCGGTGAACGGCATGGCCGGCAACCTCACCGCCCAGGTGCGCAACATCGCCCAGGTGGCGACCGCGGTGGCCCGCGGTGACCTGTCCCAGAAGATCACCGTGGATGCGCGCGGCGAGATCCTGGAGCTCAAGAACACCCTGAACACGATGGTCGACCAGCTGTCGTCGTTCGCCCAGGAGGTCACGCGAGTGGCCCGTGAGGTGGGTACGGAGGGCATGCTCGGCGGTCAGGCCGAGGTGCAGGGTGTCTCCGGCACCTGGAAGGACCTCACGCAGTCCGTGAACTTCATGGCGAACAACCTGACCATCCAGGTGCGCAACATCGCCGAGGTCACGACCGCCGTCGCCAAGGGCGACCTGTCGAAGAAGATCACTGTTGACGCCAAGGGCGAGATCCTTGAACTCGTCACGACGGTCAACACGATGGTCGACCAGCTGTCGTCGTTCGCCGAGCAGGTGACCCGGGTCGCCCGTGAGGTGGGCACGGAGGGCATCCTCGGTGGCCAGGCTCACGCGTCGGGCGTCACGGGCATCTGGAAGGACCTCACCGACAACGTCAACCTGATGGCCAACAACCTGACCGTGCAGGTGCGGAACATCTCCCAGGTCGCGGCGGCCGTCGCCAACGGTGACCTGACGCGGACGGTGACGATCGAGGCGCGCGGCGAGGTCGCGCAGCTCGCCGACACCTTCAACACCATGGTGAAGACGCTGAGTTCGTTCGCCGACCAGGTCACCAAGGTGGCCCGTGAGGTGGGTACGGACGGCATCCTGGGCGGACAGGCGCGGGTGCCGGGTGTGGCCGGTACGTGGAAGGACCTCACCGAGTCGGTGAACGGGATGGCGTCCAACCTGACCGGTCAGGTGCGCAACATCGCGATGGTGACGACGGCCATCGCCAAGGGCGACTTGACCAAGAAGATCGACATTGACGCCCGCGGCGAGATCCTTGAGCTCAAGACGACGATCAACACCATGGTCGACCAGCTGTCGTCCTTCGCCGAGGAGGTCACCCGAGTCGCCCGAGAGGTGGGTACGGAAGGCCAGCTGGGTGGCCAGGCGCGGGTGCGGGACGTCGACGGCACCTGGCGCGACCTCACCGAGTCGGTGAACGAGATGGCCGGGAACCTGACCCGGCAGGTGCGTGCCATCGCGCGCGTGGCGACCGCGGTGACCCGCGGTGACCTCAACCTGAAGATCGACGTGGACGCCTCCGGCGAGATCCAGGAACTTCAGGACTACATCAACAAGATGATCGCCAACCTGCGCGACACCACGATCGCCAACAAGGAACAGGACTGGCTCAAGGGCAACCTCGCCCGGATCTCCGCCCTGATGCAGGGCCGCCGGGACCTCGACGACGTGGCCTCGCTGATCATGAGCGAGCTGACGCCTGTCGTCACCGCCCAGCACGGCGCCTTCTTCCTGGCGATGCAGACGGTCGACGGCAAGGACCAGGGAAGCGCCCCGGAGAACGCGTACGAACTGCGCATGCTCGGCTCGTACGGCTACTCCATGGGCTCCATGCCGACCTCGTTCCGGCCCGGTGAGGCGCTGGTCGGGACCGCCGCCGAGGAGAAGCGCACGATCCTGGTGGAGAACGCGCCGAGCGGCTACCTGAAGATCTCCTCCGGGCTCGGCGAGGCGCCGCCCGCACAGGTGATCGTGCTGCCGCTCCTGTTCGAGGGCAAGGTGCTCGGGGTCATCGAACTGGCGTCGTTCACGCCGTTCACGCAGATCCAGAAGGACTTCCTCAACCAGATCGCCGAGATGATCGCGACCAGCGTCAACACCATCTCCGTCAACACCAAGACGGAGGTGCTGCTGAAGAACTCGCAGGAGCTGACCGAGCAGTTGAGGGAGCGCTCGGCCGAGCTGGAGAACCGGCAGAAGGCGCTTCAGTCGTCCAACGCGGAGCTGGAGGAGAAGGCCGAGCTGCTGGCTCAGCAGAACCGTGACATCGAGGTCAAGAACACGGAGATCGAGGAGGCGCGGCAGGTCCTGGAGGAGCGCGCCGAGCAACTCGCCGTGTCGATGCGCTACAAGAGCGAGTTCCTCGCCAACATGTCGCACGAGCTGCGTACGCCGCTCAACTCGCTGCTGATCCTCGCCAAGCTGCTCGCCGACAACGCGGACACCAACCTCACCCCCAAGCAGGTCGAGTTCGCCGAGACGATCCACGGGGCGGGCTCGGACCTGCTCCAGCTGATCAACGACATCCTCGACCTGTCGAAGGTCGAGGCGGGCAAGATGGACGTCTCCCCGACGCGCATCGCGCTCGTGCAGCTCGTCGACTACGTGGAGGCCACCTTCCGTCCGCTGACCGCGGAGAAGCGCCTCGACTTCTCCGTACGGGTCTCGCCGGATCTGCCCGCCACGCTGCACACCGACGAGCAGCGGCTGCTCCAGGTGCTGCGCAACCTGCTGTCCAACGCGGTGAAGTTCACCGACTCGGGAGCCGTCGAGCTGGTCATCAGGCCGGCCGGCGCGGAGGTCCCGGTGGCCATCCGGGAGCAGTTGCTGGAGGCGGGGTCGCTGCGGGACGCGGACGCCGACATGATCGCGTTCTCGGTGACCGACACCGGTATCGGTATCGCGGCGAGCAAGATGCGGGTGATCTTCGAGGCGTTCAAGCAGGCGGACGGCACGACCAGCCGCAAGTACGGCGGTACGGGTCTGGGGCTGTCCATCTCCCGGGAGATCGCGCGGCTGCTCGGCGGTGAGATCCACGCGCAGAGCGAGCCGAGCCGTGGCTCGACGTTCACGCTGTATTTGCCGCTGCACCCGAGTGAACTGCCCCCGCAGGGCTACGCGCAGCTGGCGCCCTCCCTGGAGGTCGGCGAGTTGCTGGCCTCCGAGGCGGAGGTGGCCGGGGCGGACATCGAGACGCCGGCCGAGGTGAGGTCGTACCACGAGGCGCAGAACGGGCCCGCCGCGCTCTTCAGGCGGCGCCGCAGGGCCGTGTCGGTGACCGAACTGAACGCTTCCTCCAGGGCCAACGGCCATTGGGTGGCCGGGGAGCAGGAGGCGGCGCAGCAGCCGCGCCGGGGCATCCGGTTCGACGGCGAGAAGGTGCTGATCGTCGACGACGACATCCGTAACGTTTTCGCGCTGACGAGCGTCCTGGAGCAGCACGGGCTGTCGGTGCTGTACGCGGAGAACGGCCGGGAGGGTATCGAAGTCCTGGAACAGCACGACGATGTGACCGTCGTACTGATGGACATCATGATGCCCGAGATGGACGGCTATGCGACGACCACGGCGATCCGCAGGATGCCGCAGTTCGCCGGACTCCCGATCATCGCGCTGACCGCCAAGGCGATGAAGGGCGACCGGGAGAAGGCGATCGAGTCGGGGGCCTCCGACTATGTGACCAAGCCCGTCGATCCTGATCACCTGCTGTCGGTGATGGAGCAGTGGATGCGAGGGGAGTGACGGCTGAGCTGGGTGTTTCCGTCGCCGGAACGGGAACCTCGGGTGTTCACGCGGAGTTGCTGACTCAGTGTGGCCGAAGCCGTGTAGAAGTACGGGATTCGGGGAACCTTCTGGTCTCCCGCTACGTTTCTGCTACGTGCACAGTGACATCGCGGTGACAGGGTGTGGCGACGGGCGGGGTGCGGCTACCATGACCGGCACGAGGACGGGCGGCGTAAGGGAGCCGTCCCCTGGGGCGGCGCCCGCTGGTGCTGCCCCAAGTCCTGAGGACAGGGGAGGCCCCAAGCCGGGGCGAGGAGGGCGGGCCATGGTGCAGAAGGCCAAGATCCTCCTGGTCGATGACCGGCCGGAGAATCTGCTGGCGCTGGAGGCCATCCTCTCTGCGTTGGATCAGACACTGGTGCGGGCATCGTCCGGGGAGGAAGCGCTCAAGGCACTTCTGACGGACGACTTCGCGGTCATTCTGCTGGACGTGCAGATGCCGGGTATGGACGGCTTCGAAACGGCCGCGCACATCAAGCGGCGGGAGCGGACCCGGGACATCCCGATCATCTTCCTCACCGCGATCAACCACGGTCCGCATCACACCTTCCGGGGTTACGCGGCGGGTGCGGTGGACTACATCTCGAAGCCGTTCGACCCGTGGGTGTTGCGGGCGAAGGTCTCGGTGTTCGTCGAGCTCTACATGAAGAACTGTCAACTCCGGGAACAGGCAGCCCTGTTGAGGCTGCAGCTGGAGGGTGGCGGGGGCAAGGCGGCGGCCGGTGCGGCGAAGGAGCCGGCGGGTCTGCTCGCCGAACTGTCCGCGCGGCTCGCGGCCGTCGAGGAGCAGGCGGAGGCGTTGTCCAAACAGCTCGACGACGAGTCTGCGGACGCGGCGGCAGTGGCCACGGCGGCCCATCTCGAACGCAAACTGACCGGCCTGCGCCGGGCTCTGGACGCGCTCGAACCGGGCACCGGCAGCGGGGCGCCGTCGTTGCCGTCACCGAACTGACGCGCGCGTCGGTCGCCGCTTCCACCACCGAACTCGCCAGGAATCGAGTGGCGTTGCGCGTGAGCACACGTCAGTTCAGTGCTCACGCTCGGGCGACACGAACGGGTGAAGCAGCAGGCACGCGTGTCCGCTGTCGTCTCCACCGGTAACCTCACACACATGGCCTCACGTCCTTCCGCAGCCAAGAAGCCGCCCGCGAAGAAGGCAGCCGTGCCCGCGAAGGCTCCGGCGAGGAAGGCCACGGCGAAAAAAGCCCCCGCGAAGAAGGCGCCCGCCAGGAAGGCCGCGGCGAAGAAGGTCGCGCCCCCTCCGGCACCCAGTCCCACCGGGGGCGTCTACCGCCTCGTACGCGCCCTGTGGCTCGGCATCGCGCACGCTGTCGGTGCCGTGTTCCGCGGCATAGGACAGGGCGCGAAGAACCTCGACCCGGCCCACCGGAAGGACGGCGTGGGACTGCTGCTGCTCGCCCTCGCGCTGATCGTCGCCGCGGGCACCTGGTCCAGCCTGCGCGGTCCTGTCGGCGACCTGGTCGAGATGCTGGTCACCGGCGCCTTCGGCCGCCTCGACCTGCTCGTGCCGATACTGCTGGCGGTCATCGCCGTACGGTTCATCAGGCACCCCGAGAAGCCCGATGCCAACGGCCGGATCGTCATCGGGCTGTCGGCGCTGGTGATCGGCGTGCTCGGGCAGGTCCACATCGCGTGCGGCGCGCCCGCGCGCAGCGACGGCATGCAGGCCATAAGGGACGCCGGCGGGCTCATCGGGTGGGCCGCGGCGACTCCGCTGACGTACACGATGGGCGAGGTCCTCGCCGTACCGCTGCTGGTGCTGCTGACCGTCTTCGGGCTGCTCGTCGTCACCGCGACGCCCGTCAACGCGATTCCGCAGCGGCTGCGGCAGTTGGGGATCCGGCTCGGCATCCTCCGCGACCCTGAGGAGGACGAGCTCTCCGAGGACGACGAGCGCTACGACGACCAATGGCGCGAGTCGCTGCCCGGGCGCCCTCGCGGGCGCGGATCCGCCCCCGAGGCGTACGACCCCGACGACGCCGAGCAGGAGGCGCTCTCCAGGCGCCGGAGCCGCCCCAGGCGCTCCGCTGTGCGGCAGCCCGACGCCGGGCGGCCGATGGACGCCGTGGACGTCGCCGCGGCCGCCGCTGCCGCCCTCGACGGCGCCGTGCTGCACGGGATGCCGCCCTCGCCGATCGTCGCCGACCTCACCCAAGGGGTGAGCAACGGGGGCGACCGTGAGGAGACGACCCCGACGCGCACTCCCGTCCCGGGGGCACGCCCCAAGCAGGAGAAGCTCAAGCCGGAACCGGTCAAGCCCCCGGTCGCGGACCTCACCAAGGCACCCCCGGAGGAGATGCGCGACCTGCCGCCGCGCGCCGAACAGCTCCAGCTCTCCGGGGACATCACCTACTCGCTGCCCTCGCTCGACCTGCTGGAGCGCGGCGGCCCCGGCAAGACCCGCAGCGCGGCGAACGACGTCGTGGTCGCCTCCCTCTCGAACGTCTTCATGGAGTTCAAGGTCGACGCCGCGGTCACCGGCTTCACCCGCGGTCCGACGGTCACGCGGTACGAGGTCGAACTCGGCCCCGCGGTGAAGGTCGAGCGGATCACCGCCCTCACCAAGAACATCGCCTACGCCGTGGCCAGCCCCGACGTACGGATCATCAGCCCGATCCCCGGCAAGTCGGCGGTCGGCATCGAGATCCCCAACACCGACCGCGAGATGGTCAACCTGGGGGACGTGCTCCGGCTGGCCGACGCGGCCGAGGACGACCACCCGATGCTGGTCGCGCTCGGCAAGGACGTCGAGGGCGGCTATGTGATGGCCAACCTCGCGAAGATGCCGCACCTGCTCGTCGCAGGTGCTACCGGTTCGGGTAAATCGTCATGTATCAACTGCCTGATCACGTCGGTCATGGTCCGGGCGACCCCGGAGGACGTCCGGATGGTCCTCGTCGACCCCAAGCGCGTCGAGCTGACCGCGTACGAGGGCATCCCGCACCTGATCACGCCGATCATCACCAATCCGAAGCGGGCCGCCGAGGCGCTCCAGTGGGTCGTACGGGAAATGGATCTGCGGTACGACGATCTGGCCGCGTTCGGATACAGGCACATCGACGACTTCAACGAGGCCATCAGGAACGGCAAGGTCAAGCTGCCGGAGGGCAGTGAGCGCGAGCTTCAGCCGTACCCGTATCTGCTGGTGATCGTCGACGAGCTGGCCGACCTGATGATGGTGGCCCCCAGGGACGTCGAGGACGCCATCGTGCGCATCACGCAGCTCGCGCGCGCGGCCGGCATCCACCTCGTCCTCGCCACGCAGCGGCCGTCCGTCGACGTCGTGACCGGGTTGATCAAGGCGAACGTGCCGTCGAGGCTCGCCTTCGCCACCTCCTCCCTGGCCGACTCGCGGGTCATCCTCGACCAGCCGGGTGCCGAGAAGCTGATCGGCAAGGGCGACGGACTGTTCCTGCCGATGGGCGCCAACAAGCCCACTCGTATGCAGGGCGCCTTCGTCACCGAGGACGAGGTCGCCGCGATCGTCCAGCACTGCAAGGACCAGATGGCGCCGGTCTTCCGGGACGACGTCACCGTGGGCACCAAGCAGAAGAAGGAGGTCGACGAGGAGATCGGCGACGACCTCGAACTGCTGTGCGCGGCTGCCGAACTCGTCGTCAGCAGTCAGTTCGGCTCCACGTCGATGCTCCAGCGCAAGCTGCGAGTCGGGTTCGCCAAGGCGGGCCGACTGATGGACCTCATGGAGACGCGGGGCATCGTCGGGCCGAGCGAGGGGTCCAAGGCGCGTGACGTTCTTGTGAAGGCTGACGGGCTGGACGAGATGCTCGCGGTGATTCGTGGGGAGACTGACTCCTAGGGAGTCCTCTGTTGTGCGGGTGTCCGTGTGTGAGGCAGCCGGGTGGTCGAATGTGACTCACTCGTAAGGGATCATTGAGCAACCGTTTCCCTTCGGCGTACGTCAAGTTGAGGGAGGCAACAGATCCTTGCCTCAGCATGACCTGACCATCAGCGTGTCCTGGCCATTCTGATGGCGTACAAAGTCCGTCCGCCCGGTTGCCCCACCCTTCCCGAACCCCCCTAAACTGAACCTCCAGCACAGGTGGCTAAACGCTCGAAAGGCGCCCCCGTGTCCATCGGCAACTCTCCACAAGACGAGCGTCCGTTCGAAGAAGACCGCGACGATCGCGAGGAAGCAGCCCGCCCTTCGATCGGTCGCGCCCTCCAGCAGGCGCGCATCGCGGCAGGGCTGACAGTCGACGACGTCAGTTCCGCCACCCGGGTCCGGATCGCCATCGTGCACGCGATCGAACAGGACGACTTCGCCCCCTGTGGTGGAGACGTCTACGCGCGCGGGCACATCCGGACTCTCGCCCGTGCCGTCCACCTCGACCCCGAACCGCTGCTCGCGCAGTTCGCCGACGCCCACGGTGGACGTCCTGCGCCCACCCCGGCCGCACCCCTGTTCGAGGCGGAACGCATCCGCCCCGAGCGGCGCGGGCCGAACTGGACCGCGGCGATGGTCGCCGCGATCGTCGCCGTGATCGGCTTCGTCGGCTTCACGCTGGTCAAGGGCGGCGACAGTGACGCGGATGCGCGAACCCAGGTCGCCGAGGGTGCCACGCCGACGGCCAGCGATCCGGCCTCGCCCACGCCCAAGAAGGACAAGCCCGCCGACCCGAAGCCGGACCCGTCGGAAAGCGCCATCGCGGCGGCTCCGGCCGACAAGGTGACCGTCCAGGTGAGCGCCACGGACGGGCGCAGCTGGATCTCCGCCAAGGACCACAACGGCCGCCTGCTCTTCGACGGCCTGCTCAAGCAGGGCCAGTCCCAGACCTTCCAGGACGACGAAGAGGTCAACCTCGTCCTGGGTGACGCGGGCGCCATCCAGCTGTACGTGAACGGCAAGAAGATCAACGACGAGTTCCAGTCGGGGGCCGTCGAACGGCTCACGTACACCAAGGGCGACCCCGAGGTCGGCTGAGCCGCACACGCTCTCGAAGTCCACAGCTACGGGGCTGGCCGGGATCGGCCAGCCCCGTCGACGTGGGGTGTCAGTGGGACGAAGTAGTCTTGAGCCCATGCCTGAACGCCGTACCGTCGCACTTGTCACCCTTGGCTGCGCCCGTAACGAGGTGGACTCGGAGGAGCTCGCAGGCCGCTTGGAGGCGGACGGCTGGCAACTCGTGGAGGACGCCGAGGACGCGGATGTCGCCGTCGTCAACACCTGTGGCTTCGTCGAGGCCGCCAAGAAGGACTCTGTCGACGCACTCCTTGAGGCCAACGACCTCAAGGGTCACGGCAGAACCCAGGCCGTCGTGGCGGTGGGCTGCATGGCCGAGCGGTACGGCAAGGAACTCGCCGAAGCTCTGCCCGAGGCCGACGGCGTGCTCGGCTTCGACGACTACGCCGACATCTCCGACCGCCTCCGGACCATCCTGAACGGCGGTATCCACGCCTCGCACACCCCGCGCGACCGGCGCAAGCTGCTGCCGATCAGCCCGGCGGAGCGACAGAGCGCGGGCGCGGGGATCGCTCTCCCGGGGCACGGTGCGGCCACGGACACCGACGCCGGTGCCGTCGCCGGGCCGGTGGAACCGGTCGAGGCGCCCGCCGATCTCCCCGAAGGCGTCGCTCCGGTCTCCGGCCCCCGCGCGCCGCTGCGCCGGCGACTCGACGGCTCGCCCGTCGCCTCTGTGAAGCTGGCCTCCGGCTGCGACCGGCGCTGCACCTTCTGCGCCATCCCGTCCTTCCGCGGCTCCTTCATCTCGCGCCGCCCCAGCGACGTACTGAACGAGACCAGGTGGCTCGCGGAGCAGGGCGTCAAGGAGGTCATGCTCGTCTCCGAGAACAACACCTCGTACGGCAAGGACCTGGGCGACATCCGTCTGCTGGAGTCGCTGCTGCCCGAGCTCGCGGACGTCGACGGCATCGAGCGCGTGCGCGTGAGCTATCTCCAGCCCGCCGAGATGCGCCCGGGGCTCATCGACGTGCTGACCTCGACCCCGAAGGTCGCCCCCTACTTCGACCTCTCCTTCCAGCACTCCGCGCCCGACGTGCTGCGCGCGATGCGGCGCTTCGGTGACACCGACCGCTTCCTGGAGCTGCTCGACACCATCCGGAGCAAGGCGCCGCAGGCCGGCGTGCGGTCCAACTTCATCGTGGGCTTCCCCGGTGAGACCGAGGCCGACCTGGCGGAGCTTGAGCGCTTCCTGAACAACGCGCGCCTGGACGCCATTGGTGTCTTCGGGTACTCCGACGAGGACGGCACGGAAGCGGCGACGTACGAGAACAAGCTGGACGAGGACGTGGTCGCGGCGCGACTCGCCCGGGTGTCGCGGCTGGCCGAGGAGCTGGTCTCGCAGCGCGCGGAGGAGCGCGTCGGTGAGACCGTGCACGTGCTGGTCGAGTCGGTCGGCGGCGAGGAGGGTGCGTACGGCCGTGGCGCGCACCAGGCGCCGGAGACCGATGGGCAGGTGCTGTTCACCAACTTCGCGGACTTCTCGGCTCTCACGAGCGGCGAAGAGCTGAGTGTCGGTCGTATGGTCGAGGCGAAAGTGGTCGGTACGGAAGGCGTCGATCTGGTGGCCGAGCTGCTTCCGGGTTCGCTCGGCGCGCTCGTGTGTTCGGAGTCAGAGGAGGCGACCAGATGACCGGAGTCCCGGCATCCGCAGCGGGCGGCTCCTCCAGCGCGCGGAACGCCAAGAGCGTTCCGGGTGCGGTGACTGTGCCGGGCGCGATGGGTACCCCCGGGGCCACCGGCTCCTCGGTCGCTCCCGCGCCCTCCGGCTCCGCTGTCGGCTCCGAGACATCCGGGTCCGGCGTCGACTCCCTGGTCACTGATGACCTGGAGGGTGTGAAGGCGGTGCGCGGCGGGAAGTTGGGCGCCGCCGCCGTCAATCAGGCCAGCCTCTGGAACATCGCGAACATTCTTACGATGATCCGGTTGCTCCTTGTGCCGGGTTTCGTGGCCCTGATGCTGGCCGACGGGGGGTACGACCCGGCGTGGCGCTCGCTGGCGTGGGCGGCCTTCGCCGTAGCCATGATCACGGACATCTTCGACGGCCATCTGGCGCGTACGTACGACCTCGTCACCGACTTCGGGAAGATCGCCGACCCCATCGCCGACAAGGCGATCATGGGGGCGGCGCTGCTCTGTCTCTCCGCGCTCGGTGATCTGCCGTGGTGGGTGACCGGTGTCATCCTCGGGCGTGAGCTCGGGATCACACTGCTGCGCTTCGTCGTGATCCGCTACGGGGTGATCCCCGCGAGCCGCGGCGGCAAGCTCAAGACGCTCACTCAGGGCGTGGCCGTCGGGATGTACGTCCTCGCGCTGACGGGGCCGCTGGCGAGCCTGAGGTTCTGGGTGATGGCCGCGGCGGTGGTGCTGACCGTGGTGACCGGCCTCGACTACGTAAGACAGGCCATTGTGCTGCGCAATGAGGGAATCGCCGCGCGCGAGGCCGCTTCCATGGAGGCGGAACGGTGAGTTCCATGGCCGTTGACGTGGTGAGACTACTGACAGTGAGGGGTGAGACGCTCGCTGTCGCGGAGTCCCTCACGGGCGGTCTGGTCGCGGCCGAGATCACATCGGTGCCCGGGGCTTCCAAGGTGTTCCGGGGGGCGGTGACCGCGTACGCGACCGAGTTGAAGCAGCAGGTGCTGGGCGTCGACGCCGCTCTGCTGGGCGCCCGAGGAGCGGTGGATCCGCAGGTCGCGGCCCAGATGGCGAGCGGGGCCCGCAGAGTCCTCGGCGCCGACTGGGGTATCGCGACGACTGGTGTCGCCGGCCCGGAACCGCAGGACGGGCGGCCCGTCGGAACGGTTTTCGTGGCTGTCGACGGCCCTCGCGCAGCGGAATCCGGTTCTGAATGTGGCGGAAAAGTGGCGTCGCTGCGGTTGAACGGCTCCCGGGCGGAAATTCGTATGGAGAGTGTACGGAGCGTACTCGCACTCCTCCTTGAGGGGATTGCGGGCGAACAGACCGGGAATGAGCGGGCACAGAATACGGAACAGAACGGGGGGACCTGATGTTTGCAGCCCTGAGTGAACACGGCATCGCTCCCCGCACGGCCGCGGCGCAAGGCGGTACGGTGGGGCGTGAAGGATGCGGCTACACGGTCCGAGGAGGGAGCCACCGATGATTCTGCTCCGTCGCCTGTTGGGTGACGTGCTGCGTCGGCAGCGCCAGCGCCAGGGCCGTACTCTGCGCGAAGTCTCCTCGTCCGCCCGAGTCTCACTCGGCTATCTCTCCGAGGTGGAGCGGGGGCAGAAGGAGGCATCCTCCGAGCTGCTGTCCGCGATCTGCGACGCGCTGGACGTACGGATGTCCGAGCTCATGCGGGAAGTGAGTGACGATCTCGCACTCGCAGAGCTGGCCCAGTCTGCTGCGGCCAACGAACCTGTACCCACGCCGGTGCGTCCCATGCTGGGTTCCGTATCGGTGGCCGGTGTGCCACCGGAACGGGTGACCATCAAGGCGCCCGCCGAGGCGGTGGATGTCGTCGCCGCCTGAGGTGCACGAGAGTCAACGTGTGTGAGAGCCCCGGCCGGGGCTTCTCCGGGGAGACCCGGAGGGGCGCGGTCGGGGTTCTCGCGTTGGGTGCCCGCTCCGCGCGCTCTCGGGGGTCCGTCCCTGGGTGCGTTTGCCGGTGGGCCGCGGGGCGGTCATGGTGTGAGAAGGCGGGCGCGCGCGGTTTCCCGCGCTGTCGTCTCCGGGAGAGCTGGTGCGCCTCTGTGCCGGTGATGCGCCCTGTGTGCGGCTGAGCGGGGCGTTCTAGCGTGGGGCTGGAGGTGGGCCATGGCGGTGCGGATAGTTCGCTGGGGGGCGCTGCTGGGGCTCGGGGGCGTCTGGTGGTGGGCGGTTCTACGGCTCGCGCTGGCGCCCGGCGCCGGGGTGCTGGAGGGGGCGGTCGCGGCCGGGGGATGGGGGCTGAGTCTGCTGCCGGTGCACTGCGTGCCGAAGGCTTCGGCGACGCGGGTGGTGGGGGCCACGGGGGAGAGGCTGGGGCTGGGCGGTGAGAGTGCCTGCGCCGGTCCTACCAGGGCATCGCCACGCCGCCGTTCGGGCGGATGATCTGGCCTGTCGTGAACGCCGAAGCGTCGGACGCCAGGTGCAGCACGGCATGGGCGACCTCCTCCGGCTCGCCCACCCGGCCCAGGGGGGCCATGCGGGCCATCAGGGCCTCTGTGTGCGCCTGTGCCTCGCCGTCGTGGCGGTCGGTCATCGGCGTCCGGATCCAGCCCGGCGCGACGGCGTTGACCCGGATGCCGTGGCGCCCGATCTCGGCGGCCAGCGTCTTCGTCAGCTGGACGACCGCTGCCTTGGCGACGCCGTAGCAGAGCAGGCCGGGGCTGCCGGTGTCGACGGCGCCCGAGGCCATGGTGACGATGCTGCCCCTGGTGTTCCGGGAGATCATCAAACGGGCCGCCTCCTGGCAGGCGTACAGCACGCCCTTGAAGTTGACGCTCAGGACCCGGTCGAGGTCCTCGTCGCGGGTCTCGAGCACGGGGCTGCTGTGCATGACCCCGGCTACCGCCGCCAGGATGTCCAGCCGCTCGGACGAGGCGACCGCCTGCCGTACCTGGGCCCGGTCGGTGACGTCCAGGTGGTGGGTACGGGCCGTGCCGCCCATGCCCTTGATCAGGGTCGCCGTCTCGTGCAGCCCCTGCGCGTCCCGGTCGGCGCAGTGCACGGTGGCGCCCGCCTCGGCGAGCAGTACGGCGGATGCGCGTCCGATGCCGCTGGCGGCCCCGGTGACGAATGCGGTGCGTCCGGTGAGGTCGTACGCCTGTACGGGCATGCTGGGACGGTACGAGGGTTTCTGACGGATCGTCAATTGGTAGCGCAGGGTTCGGTTCTGAGGTGCGCGGGCGTGGGGTTCCCGTCGCGCGGTGCCTGTGCGGTGTCAGGCGTACGGGAGTGGCTTGCGCTGTGTTCTGGCGGCGCCGGAGACGGGGGCCGGGCCCCGCTGGCAGGTCGGGCACCAGTAGGTGGGGCGGTCGCGGGAGCCGTCGCCCTGGTCGGCGACGCGGACGGGCGTCTGGCAGCGCAGACAGGGGCGGGAGGCGCGGCCGTACACGAAGAGGTTCTGGCCGCGGCGGCCCGTCGTGCTGCGGACCGGACGGTCCCGGTTGGCTTCGAGGAGTTTCTTCGCGAAGGCGGGCAGCTTCGCGGTGCGGTCGGCGGGCAGGTCGCCGACGGGGAGCCAGGGGGTGGCGCCCAGGAGGAAGCACAGCTCGCTCTTGTAGACATTGCCGATGCCGGCGAGGTTGCGCTGGTCGAGCAGGGCCTCGCCCAGCGGGCGGGCGGGGTCCGCGAGGAGATTGGCGAGAGCCTGGTCGGGGTTCCAGTCCGGGCCCAGGAGGTCGGGGCCGAGATGGCCGACGGCCCGGTGCTCGTCGGAGGTGCGCAGCAGTTCGAGGACGGGGAGGCGGTACCCGACGGCGCTGAGGTCCGCGGTGCCGAGGATCGCCCGGATCTGGTGCGACGGGCCGCCGCTCCAGCGCCGGCCGTTCTCGTACACCTTCCAGGAGCCGTCCATCCGCAGATGCGAGTGGAGGGTCAGGCCGCCTTCGACTCGGGTGAGGAGGTGCTTGCCGCGGGGAGTGACCTCCAGGACGGTGCAGCCGGTGAGGTCGGCCGTGGCGTACTTGGGCACACGGAGGTCGGAACGGGTCAGCACCTTGCCGGCGAGCGCGTCGTGCAGTCGCCTCGCTGCCTGCCAGACCGTGTCACCCTCGGGCATGGTTCCAGGGTGACATGTCGGCGTCGGGCAGGTCCTTCGCGCAGAAGATCATGCGCGTAGGCGCAGGCCGCGGGGGGTCGCGATGAAGCCCGCTCCTTCCAGCAGGGTGCCGAAGGGAGAGGTCAGGGCCGAGGCGCCGTTGACTCGCTCCACGGTGACCGTGCCGAGGGAACCGGCCCGGGCGGCTGCGGCAAGGGCATCCGCCGCCGCGCGCAGACACGGGTCTTCGACGGGCCCGCCGTCCGGTTCCGAGGGCCAGGCCAGCAGCGTCTTGCCGCCGCGCTCCATGTAGAGGGTCAGTTCGCCGTCGACCAGTACCACCAGGGAACCGGCCTTCCGGCCCGGTTTGTGGCCGGCGCCGGTCGGGGGCTCGGGCCAGGAAAGCGCTGCACCGTACGCGTTCGCCGGATCGGCGGCGGCGAGGACGACGGCACGGGTGGCCACGGAGGAGGTGGAAGTGGACGAGGCGGAGGAGGCACCGGACCAAGCGCTGCCGGCGAAGCCGTGGGCCGAGTCGCGGGGGCTCCGGGTTGTGCGGGCGTGGGGTGAGGGAGAGTTGAAGTCGAGGTCGAGGTCGGCGTCGAAGTCGTCCACGAAGCCGTGGTCCGCGGGGAAGGCCGCGCCGGGTGCGTCGACCGAATCGGCGTTGCCGGGGATGCCGGGGTCGAAGCCCGGGGAGGGCCGGGAGTCGCCGCGGTCTCGGGCGTTCGCTGTCGCGCGGAGGCGGTCCACCGCGCCATCCATGGCGAACTGGGCGGCGCCGAGACCCTCCACCACATAGCCGCGACGGGCCTGACCGCTGTCCTCGAAGGCGGCCAGGACGCGGTACACGGCTGAGAAGCCGCCCTCGACGCCCTCTGCGGAAGCGGCTCCGCGGGTGACCACCCCATGGCGGTCGAGCAGGGTGCGGGCCAGGGCGTGGGCGCGGACGGTGTGGTCGGGCTCAAGTCCCGGGAGCAGGGACCAGCGGCCGGCCACCGTTGGCGGGCCACTGCGCGAGGCGGGGCGTGCGGCTGCTGTCAGCGAGCCGTACCGGCCGCGCGGGACGGCGCGTTTCGCCCGGTGGGCCGTCGAGCCCGCTGTGCGGCCGGAGCCGAGCAGGGAGCGCATCGGGGTCAGGGTGTCGTTCGTGAGCCGGCCCGACCAGGCCAGGTCCCAGATGGCGTCGGCCAGTTGGGGATCCGTGGCGTCCGGGTGCGTGGTGGCGCGGACCTGGTCGGCGATCTGGCGGAAGAAGAGCCCGTAGCCCCCGGTGAGGGCGTCGAGGACGGACTGGTGGAGCGCGGTGGGCTCCAGGGGGTGGGGCGGTGGCAGGAGCAGCGGGGCCGCGTCCGCCAGGTACAGGGACACCCAGCCGTCCTTGCCGGGAAGAGCGCCCGCTCCGGCCCAGACGATCTCCCCGGCTGCCGTGAGTTCGTCGAGCATCGCGGGGGCGTAGTTCGCCACTCGGGACGGCAGGACCAGCTTCTCCAGGGCGGACGCCGGCACGGAGGCTCCCTGCAACTGCTCGACCGCGCGCACCAGCCCGTCGACGCCGCGCAGCCCGTGGCCCTTGCCGATGTGCTGCCACTGCGGCAGGAACTGCGCGAGTGCCTCGGGAGGTACCGGCTCCAGTTCGTGCCGCAGGGCGGCCAGAGAGCGGCGCCGGAGGCGGCGCAGGACCGTCGCGTCGCACCATTCCTGGCCGATGCCGGCCGGGTGGAACTCCCCCTGTACGACGCGGCCGCTCGCCGCCAGACGCTGAAGCGCGCCCTCGGTGACCGCCACGCCCAGGCCGAAGCGGGCTGCCGCGGTGGCCGAGGTGAACGGGCCGTGGGTGCGGGCGTGGCGGGCGAGGAGGTCGCCGAGCGGATCCTTGACCGGCTCGGTGAAGGCCTCCGGGACACCGACCGGCAGTGCCGTGCCGAGCGCATCGCGCAGCCGGCCCGCGTCCTCGATCGCCGCCCAGTGGTCGGCGCCGCCGATGCGGACCCGGATCGCGCGGCGGGCGTCGGCCAGCTCCCGGGCCCACTGCGGATCGGCGCCGCGCTCGGCCAGCTCGGCCTCGGTGAGCGGGCCGAGCAGGCGCAGCAGGTCCGCGACACTTTCGGCGTCCTTCGCGCGTCGGTCCTCGGTGAGCCATCGCAGTTCCCGCTCGAGCTCGGTCAGCACCTCGGCGTCGAGCAGTTCACGCAGCTCGGCCTGGCCCAGCAGCTCGGCCAGCAGCCGTGAGTCCAGCGACAGGGCGGCGGCGCGCCGCTCGGCCAGCGGCGAGTCGCCCTCGTACAGGAACTGTGCGACGTACCCGAAGAGGAGGGAACGGGCGAAGGGGGAGGGCTCGGGAGTGCTGACCTCGATCAGGCGCACCTTGCGGGACTCGATGTCGCCCATCAGTTCCACGAGGCCGGGCACGTCGAAGACGTCCTGGAGGCATTCGCGGACCGCTTCGAGGACGATGGGGAAGGAACCGAACTCGCTTGCCACCTGGAGCAGTTGGGAGGCCCGCTGACGCTGCTGCCAGAGCGGGGTGCGTTTGCCGGGGTTGCGGCGCGGGAGCAGCAGGGCGCGCGCGGCGCACTCGCGGAAGCGGGCCGCGAACAGGGCCGAGCCGCCCACCTGGTCGGTGACGATCTGGTTGACCTCGCCCTTGTCGAAGGCCACGTCCGCCGCGCCCACGGGTGCCTGCTCGGCGTCGTATTCCGTGCCGGTCCTGGCCGGCTCCTGGTCGAGCAGGTCCAGGCTCATCAGATCGGCGTCCGGGAGGCGCAGCACGATGCCGTCGTCGGCGTGCATGACCTGTGCGTCCATGCCGTAACGCTCGGAGAGGCGGGCGCCGAGGGCAAGTGCCCACGGGGCGTGGACCTGGGCGCCGAAGGGGGAGTGGACGACGACCCGCCAGTCGCCGAGTTCGTCGCGGAACCGCTCCACGACGATGGTCCGGTCGTCCGGGATGTGGCCGCAGGCCTCGCGCTGTTCGGCCAGGTAGGAGAGGACGTTGCCGGCGGCCCATGTGTCGAGTCCTGCGGCGAGGAGCCGCAGGCGGGCGTCCTCCTCGGGCAGGGAACCGACCTCGCGCAGGAACGCGCCCACCGCGCGGCCCAGTTCGAGCGGGCGGCCCAGTTGGTCGCCCTTCCAGAAGGGGAGACGGCCGGGGACACCGGGAGCCGGGGAGACCAGGACACGGTCGCGGGTGATGTCCTCGATGCGCCAGGAGCTCGTACCGAGCGTGAAGACGTCCCCCACGCGGGACTCGTAGACCATCTCCTCGTCCAGCTCGCCGACCCGGCCGCCGCCCTTCTTGGGGTCGGCGCCGGCGAGGAAGACCCCGAAGAGTCCACGGTCGGGAATTGTGCCCCCGGAGGTGACGGCGAGTCGTTGTGCACCGGGCCGGCCGGTCACGGTGCCGGCGACGCGGTCCCACACCACGCGCGGGCGCAGTTCCGCGAACGCGTCGGACGGATAGCGGCCCGCGAGCATGTCGAGGACCGCGGTGAACGCGGACTCCGGGAGGGAGGCGAAGGGCGCCGCCCGGCGGACGGTGGACAGCAGGTCGTCGACCTGCCAGGTGTCCAGCGCAACCATCGCGACGAGCTGCTGGGCGAGGACGTCCAGAGGGTTCGCGGGGACCCGCAGGGACTCGATGGAACCGGTGCGCATGCGCTCGGTGACCACGGCCGCCTGCACGAGGTCACCCCGGTACTTGGGAAAGACGACGCCTGTGGAGACCGCGCCCACCTGGTGTCCGGCGCGGCCGACGCGCTGCAGCCCGGAGGCCACGGACGGGGGCGACTCGACCTGGATGACCAGGTCCACCGCTCCCATGTCGATGCCCAGTTCGAGGCTGGACGTGGCGACCACGGCGGGCAGCCGGCCCGCTTTGAGGTCCTCCTCGACAAGCGCGCGCTGCTCCTTGGAGACCGAACCGTGGTGGGCCCGGGCGATGACCGCGGGGGCGCCCTGGGCCGCGCCCGAGCCGCCCATCAGCTCGGCGGGCGCATGGTGGTCGGCGAGGGGCTCACCGGTGGCCCGCTCGTACGCGATCTCGTTGAGCCGGTTGCACAGACGCTCCGCGAGGCGGCGGGAGTTGGCGAACACGATCGTCGAGCGGTGCGCCTGGACGAGATCGGCGATCCGCTCCTCGACATGCGGCCAGATGGACGCCCGTTCGGCCCCCTCCTTCCCCTCGGCGACCGGAGAACCGCCCAGTTCGCCCAGGTCCTCGACCGGGACGACGACCGAGAGGTCGAACTCCTTGCCGGACTTGGGCTGGACGATCTCCACCTTGCGGTGGGGTGATAGGTAACGCGCGATCTCGTCGACCGGGCGGACGGTCGCGGAGAGGCCGATACGCCGGGCGGGCCTCGGCAGCAGCTCGTCCAGCCGCTCCAGGGAGAGCGCGAGATGAGCGCCGCGCTTGGTGCCCGCGACCGCGTGCACCTCGTCCAGGATCACCGTCTCCACGCCCGTCAGTGCCTCGCGTGTGGCCGATGTGAGCATCAGGAACAGCGACTCGGGGGTGGTGATCAGGATGTCCGGCGGGCGGGTGGCGAGAGCACGGCGCTCGGCGGGCGGGGTGTCACCGGAGCGGATGCCCACCTTGACCTCGGGCTCGGGCAGCCCCTGGCGTACCGATTCCTGGCGGATGCCCGTGAGGGGGCTGCGCAGGTTGCGTTCCACGTCGACCGCGAGGGCCTTGAGCGGAGAGATGTAGAGCACGCGGCAGCGTTTGTGGGGGTCGGCCGGCGGGGGTGTCGAGGTGAGCTGGTCGAGTGCGGCGAGGAACGCGGCGAGGGTCTTGCCGGAGCCGGTCGGGGCCACCACCAGCACGTCCGAGCCCTCGCGGATGGCCTCCCACGCGCCGGTCTGGGCCGCGGTGGGCGCGGAGAAGGCCCCCGTGAACCAGTCGCGGGTCGCGGGGGAGAAGCCGTCGAGGGCTCGGTGTGCGGAGCTGACCATGCGTCCATCCTGCACCCCGCCACTGACAATCGCCCTGACCTGCGATTTCGGCTCCGGCGACGGAGGTGCGTGGGGGTGTGCCGGGGTGGGCTGAGGCTCCTTCACGGAGAATGGGTGTATGGCGGGTTCGGTCGAGCGGGCTCGGCACTGGCGGTACGCGGAGCTGCCCGGTGTCGATCTTCTGCGCGCCCGGTACATCCACAAGACCTTTGTCCGGCACACGCACGAGAACTTCGTCATCGCCGCCATCACCGAAGGGGTGGAGGTGTTTCACCACCGGGAGGCCGATCAGTACGCGGGACCGGGGGCGCTCGCGCTGGTCAATCCCGATACACCGCATACGGGGCGTGCCGGGGTACCCGAAGGGTGGCGGTACGGAGCTGTCTACCCGGCGCCCGACGTGGTGGCCGAGATCGCCGCGGAGACCACCGTGATTCGGGGGACCCCAGGTTTTGTCGCCCCCGTGTTCGATGATCCGTATTCGGTCACCCTCGTTCATGAGGTCCTGCGTGGCGCCGAGGAAGGCAACGCGCTGGCCGCCGACACGCTGCTGCGGGTGGTGGTGACCCGGCTGCTCCGGCTCAACGGCGGCGCTCTTCAGGAACGCGTGGTGCGTACGGCGGGCGGGCGGATCGCGGCACGCGCGCGTGCTGTGCTGGAGGAGACGATGGCCGGGCCGCCGACTCTGGAGAAACTCGCCACAGACCTCGGCACCAGCCCCTTCGCGTTGCTGCGGGCATTCCGTGACACGTACGGGTTGCCGCCGCACGCCTGGCTGACGGACGCGCGCGTGCGGCGGGCGCGGCGGCTGCTGGACGCCGGTACCCTGCCCGCCGACGCGGCCGTCGCCGTCGGCTTCACCGATCAGCCGCACCTCAACCGGCACTTCACCCGCATCGTGGGCGTGCCCCCGGGGGCGTACCAGCGTGAGCGCAAGAACGTACAAGACCCGTCGGGGCACCTGCTCCTATCGTCCGACGGGTGGCAGAACAGACAGCTCGCGCAGACCTGCACGCCGACGACGGAGGCAAACCGGACGCCGCCGTCGTACGAGACGCCCTCGGAGTCGGGGTCGCCGTCGGATTGTCCGGTTTCGCCTTCGGAGTGACGTCGGTCGGCAGTGGGCTCACGCTTCTGCAGACCTGTGCGCTCAGCCTTCTGGTGTTCACCGGGGCCTCCCAGTTCGCCCTTGTGGGCGCGCTCGCGGCCGGCGGCAATCCACTCACCGCGGCAGCGGGCGCCTTCTTCCTGGGGGTGCGCAATGCCTTCTACGGGCTGCGTCTGTCGCAGTTGCTGGCACTCCCGCGCGCGGTACGGCCGTTCGCCGCCCAATGGGTCATCGACGAGACCACGGTGGTCGCCCTGGCCCAGCCCACTCGGCGCGCCGCGCGTATCGGGTTCGCCGTCACCGGACTCACCCTGTATGTGCTGTGGAACCTCACGACGCTGCTCGGCGGGCTGGGGGCCGAGGCCATCGGGGACACCGACACGTGGGGTCTGGACGCTGCCGGACCCGCGGTCTTCCTGGCGCTGCTGGCGCCGATGCTGAAGTCCGGTGCGGAGCGCGCAGTCGCGGGCCTCGCAGTGGTCCTCGGGCTCGGCCTGCTGCCCGTACTGCCGACCGGTGTACCGGTTCTCGTGGCAGCGCTCGCGGCACCGGCCGTTCTCTGGTTCCAGGGCCGTCGTAGGGCTGAGGACGGAAGGGGTGCGGACCGTTGAACGTCTGGATCGCGATCGGTGTGACCGCAGTCGGCTGCTACGTGGTCAAGCTCGCCGGGCTCCTGGTGCCCGCCGGTGTCCTGGAACGTCCGCTCGTCCGGCGGCTGGCCGCCCTGCTGCCCGTCGCCCTCCTCGCCGCTCTCACGGCCCAGCAGGCCTTCGCCGACGGGCGGGCGCTCGTCCTGGACGCGAAGGCCGCCGGGCTCGCCGCCGCCGCTGTGGCGCTGGTGCTGCGTGCTCCCTTCCTGCTCGTCGTCGCGGCGGCCGTGGTGGTGACGGCGGCGGTCCGGGCGATGACCGGCTGAACGCCGGCCGCGCCCGCGCCACCGGAGTCAGCCGACGGGGCGGCCGTACGCCCTCAGGGTGCGCAGTGCCTCGACCGTCACCATGGGGCGTGCCTCCAGGGCGGTGCCCGGTGCCCATGCGCGCCAGCGGATGGGCCAGCCGCCGTCCTCGCGCTGCTCGCTCGCGAGGAAGTCCAGCGAACGTGTCATCTCCTCGTCGGTGAACCACGCGCGCGCGAGTGAGCCCGGTGTCCGCGCGTAGTCGTACGGGAAGTGGTGCTCGCCCGGGGCGTAGCCGGGCGGTACCGGGGAGGCGTCGAGGCGCTCCGGGTCGAGTGCCACGAGCCTGTGCTCGCGCACCAGACGGCCCAGCCGGTCGGCCGCCGCCTCCGCGCGCGAGCGGTCCGGAACCGAGTCCAGGAAGGCCACCGCGGCCTCCACCTCGTACGGATGGGACTCCTCCAGGGAGTCGACCGCCTGCCAGCAGAAGTCCGTGGCGCGGAACAACCAGGCGTGCCACACCTTGTTGCGGTGCAGCAGGCCCACCACGGGGCCCGTGGCGAGGAGTTCACTCGGTGGGTCGGACACGATCGACACGAAGGGCGCCGCCGGATAGCCGTGCTGGCTGGGGTGGATCGCCGGCAGTGCGCCGTCCGGTGCGGAGACGGAGGTCAGATAACGGCACACGCGCTCCACCCGCTGGCCGCCGCAGCGGCCGATGGTGTCCAGGACGCGCAGCGCGTGCGCGGTGTGCAGGGGCTGGCTGACGGGGCCGCGCAGATCGGGTTCCAGCGCGTGGCCGTATCCGCCGTCCTCGTTGCGGTAGGCGTCCAGCGCGGTCTCGACCGCGTCCGCGCCTCCGTTCAGGAAGTGGTACGCGAAGCGGCGCTGCTCCAGCACGCGCGCGGTGAGCCACACGAAGTGCTCGGCACGGAAGAGCGGGGAACGCGCGGGGGGCGTCGGGGGGAGTGGGGCTGCTCCTGTTTCGGCCATGCGTCAGACCGTAGGGCGCGAAGCGGTCCCGGTGAGCGGTCCCGGCGGGGGCCCACTCTCAGGGGCGGGATACTGAAGTCATGCGGTTGACGGTTTTCTGGCAGCGGATGGCGGAACACTTCGGTTCGGGCTACGCCGACACCTTCGCGCGCGATCACGTGATGACGGAACTCGGCGAACGGACCGTGCACGAGGCCCTGGACGCCGGCTGGGAGGCGAAGGACGTGTGGCGTGTGGTGTGCGCGGCCATGAACGTTCCCTCGGAGAACCGCTGAAATCATACGGAAACGACGTCGGTCGGCCGCGTAGGGCGCAGGGTGGCGACTGATTGTCTGTGGCGTGGGCCAGACTTGCACCGTGGCATCCACAGACGAGACCGAACAGCTCGGACAGCAGACGTCTCCGTTCGGCACGCCGCCGCCCGCACCACCGGCCGGGCACACCGCCGGGCAGGGCGCGCGCATGCCCCGCTGGCTGCCGCGCGCCATGATGCTGGCGCTCGCCCTCATCGGCCTCTTCCAGCTGGGCAGCTGGGCCTTCCACCAGCTCACGGGCCTGTTGATCAATATCCTCATCTCGTTCTTCGCCGCGCTGGCGATCGAACCCGCGGTGAGCCGCATGGCGTCGCGCGGTATGCGCCGGGGACTGGCCACCTTCCTGGTCTTCCTCGGCCTGCTCATCGCGATCGCCGGGTTCGTCACTCTGCTCGGCTCCATGCTCGCGGGGCAGATCATCAAGATCGTCGAGGAGTTCCCGAACTATCTCGACTCCGTCATCAGCTGGGTCAACGCGCACTTCAACACCGACCTGAAGCGGGTTGACGTCCAGGAGGGCCTGCTCCGGTCCGACTGGTTGCGCAGTTATGTCCAGAACAGCGCCACCGGCGTCCTCGACGTCTCCGCCCAGGTGCTGGGCGGCCTCTTCCAGTTGCTGATGATCACACTGTTCGCTTTCTACTTCGCCGCCGACGGGCCGAGACTGCGTCGCGCGCTGTGCTCCGTACTGCCGCCCGCCCGGCAGGCCGAGGTGCTGCGCGCGTGGGAGATCGCCGTCGACAAGACCGGCGGCTATCTGTACTCGCGCGGCCTGATGGCGCTCATCTCCGGGGTCGCCCACTACGTACTGCTGGAAATCCTGGGCGTGCCGTACGCGCCCGTGCTCGCCGTCTGGGTGGGGCTGGTCTCGCAGTTCATCCCAACCATCGGTACCTATCTCGCGGGTGCCCTGCCGATGCTGATCGCCTTCACCGTCGATCCCTGGTACGCGCTGTGGGTGCTGGGCTTCGTCGTGATCTACCAGCAGTTCGAGAACTACATGCTGCAGCCCAAGCTGACCGCGAAGACCGTCGACATCCATCCCGCGGTCGCCTTCGGTTCGGTCATCGCAGGTACCGCGCTCCTCGGAGCTGTCGGCGCGCTGATCGCCATCCCGGCGGTCGCCACGCTCCAGGCGTTCCTGGGGGCGTACGTGAAGCGGTACGCCGTCACGGACGACCCCCGTGTCCAGGGGCACCGCGGGCGGGGCGCGAGCATCGGCACACGGGTGCGGAAGCTGCTGGAAGGGCGCCGGGGTGGCGGCACCGGGGGCTCGGCGCACTCCTCTGGGGCGCCGAAGCCGGAATCAGGGTCGGAACCGGGGTCGGGGTCGGAATCAGGGCCGGAATCCGGGTCGGGGGAAGGTTCAACGCCCGCCTGAGTGGTGCTGCAGTCGCGGCGCAGGCGAAGACGCCGCGCAGTCGCCGGCCGGGTGGCAGGAGTTGCTCGGTGCCGTCCGGTCCGGTCGAGGACGGCCCGTGCCGCGTGTCCCCCTGGGGTGTCGGACCCGATGTCCGGGCCGTTGGCGGACCGCGAATCTAGTCTCGTGAAGTGTCGGGTGTTGCGCTTGACACGAAAATCGAACATCCGTTCTGATGGAGATTCCGGCGAGGCTCTCGACGGATGTTTCGTCAGGGTTTTCATGCAGATGTACCCAAGTTATCCACAGGCTGGACGGGCGTCGGGGCGCATTGTCAGTGGCAGGCGTTAGCGTCTTTGACGTGAAGCGATCGACTCAAGCAAACCGGGTGGAACCCATGGCAGGAACCGACCGCGAGAAGGCGTTGGACGCCGCGCTCGCACAGATTGAACGGCAGTTCGGTAAGGGCGCGGTGATGCGCCTGGGCGAGCGGCCGAATGAGCCCATCGAGGTCATCCCCACCGGGTCGACCGCGCTCGACGTCGCCCTTGGCGTCGGTGGCCTGCCGCGCGGCCGAGTGGTGGAGGTGTACGGCCCGGAGTCCTCCGGCAAGACGACCCTGACCCTGCACGCGGTGGCGAACGCGCAGAGAGCTGGCGGCCAGGTCGCCTTCGTGGACGCGGAGCACGCGCTCGACCCCGAGTACGCGAAGAAGCTCGGCGTCGACATCGACAACCTGATCCTGTCCCAGCCGGACAACGGCGAGCAGGCCCTGGAGATCGTGGACATGCTGGTCCGCTCCGGTGCCCTCGACCTCATCGTCATCGACTCCGTCGCGGCGCTCGTCCCGCGCGCGGAGATCGAGGGCGAGATGGGTGACTCGCACGTGGGTCTGCAGGCTCGTCTGATGAGCCAGGCACTCCGCAAGATCACCGGTGCGCTGAGCCAGTCCCAGACGACCGCGATCTTCATCAACCAGCTCCGCGAGAAGATCGGCGTGATGTTCGGCTCGCCGGAGACCACGACCGGTGGCCGGGCCCTCAAGTTCTACGCTTCGGTGCGGCTCGACATCCGCCGTATCGAGACGCTCAAGGACGGCACCGACGCGGTCGGCAACCGCACCCGCGTCAAGGTCGTCAAGAACAAGGTCGCGCCGCCCTTCAAGCAGGCCGAGTTCGACATCCTCTACGGGCAGGGCATCAGCCGCGAGGGCGGTCTGATCGACATGGGCGTGGAGCACGGCTTCGTCCGCAAGGCCGGCGCCTGGTACACGTACGAGGGCGACCAGCTCGGCCAGGGCAAGGAGAACGCGCGCAACTTCCTGAAGGACAACCCCGATCTCGCCAACGAGATCGAGAAGAAGATCCTTGAGAAGCTGGGCGTCGGTGTGCGGCCGGAGAAGCCCGCCGAGGAGCCTGGCGCGGACGCGGCGGTCACGGTCGCCTCGGACGAGGCGGCGAAGACCGTGCCTGCTCCGGCGGCCAAGACCACCAAGGCCAGGGCCACGGCGGCCAAGGGCTAGCCCGTGACACGACGAACCGACTGGGCCGAATACGCCTACCCCGATGCCTCGGAAGACCGGGGCGGCGGGGTCCGCGGGGGCTCCACCGGGGGTGACAGCGCCTACGGGGACGCCGGGCCGAACGGGGGCGGCCCCGGCGCCCATGAAGGCGACGGGCTGTACGAGGGTGACGGAGGCCCCGCTGCCGGAGCACGCCGCGGCCGGGGTGCGCCGGGGGACGGCCGACGTCGGGGCGACGGCTCGCCGGGAGGCGGGCGGCGCCGTGGCGGCGGTGACCCGAGCGGCGAAGGCAGCCCGTTCGGCGAGGGCGGCCCACGTGAGGGCTCGCGTGGTGGGCGCGGTCGTCGACGGCAGCGCGGCTTCGGCGAGCCGGGCGGCGACCCACAGGACGGAGGTTCCGTCTCCTCGTCGAGGGCCGAGAGGGCGGAGCCGCCGGCGGACCCGGCGGAGCGGGCGCGGGCGATCTGCCTGCGCCTGCTCACCGGGACCCCGCGTACGCGCAAACAGCTCGCGGACGCCCTGCGTAAGCGCGAGATCCCGGACGAGGCAGCCGAGGAGGTGCTGTCACGGTTCGAGGAGGTCGGACTGATCAACGACAGCGCATTCGCGGACGCCTGGGTCGAGTCCCGCCACCACGGCCGGGGACTGGCCCGGCGGGCCCTCGTACAGGAACTGCGCACCAAGGGCGTGGACTCGACGCTCATCGACGAGGCCGTCGGGCAGCTCGACTCCGAGCAGGAGGAGACGACCGCGCGTGAACTCGTCGCCCGCAAGCTGCCGGCCACCCGCGGCCTCGACCGCGACAAGAGGCTGCGACGGCTGGCAGGCATGCTCGCACGCAAGGGCTACCCCCAGGGAATGGCCCTGCGAGTGGTTCGGCAGGCACTGGAGGCGGAGGGCGAAGAGGGCGACGACGCCGAGCTCCTCGGGGACGACGAGTACTGAGCGCTGCGTGCCGAGGTTTGGCCGTCCCGAGCGGCAGTCGATGTTCGGGAGGTCGGGGTTCCCGGCCCTGAACACGGTGGACGCGCGGGGGCGCCGACCGCGTTCAGGGCTCGGCGGACGGTTACGACGGCGTCGAATGCTCAGATACTCGGACGACTTCAGGCGCTCAGTGCGTCCACGCCGTCATACGCCGTCACCGGAAGCCCCGCCGCCCGCCACGCCTGGAACCCGCCGATCAGGTCGGTCGCCCGGTGCAGCCCCAGCTGGTGCAGGGACACGGCCGCGAGACTTGACGCGTAGCCCTCGTTGCAGATCACCACGATCCGCAGGTCGTGGCCGGTCGCCTGAGGCGCTCGATGGCTGCCCAGGGGGTCGAGACGCCACTCCAGTTCGTTGCGCTCGACGACGAGCGCGCCGGGGATCAGACCGTCGCGCTCACGCAGCGCCGCGTACCGGATGTCCACCAGCAGCGCCTCGCCGGCCTGTGCGGCCTCGTACGTCTCGTGGGTCTGCACGCGCGCGTAGGTCCCGCGCACGCGGTCCAGCAACTCGTCGACGCCGACTCGCTGTTCGCTCACTGCCAGTCCTGCGGGCGCTCCACGTGCTCCAGACGCAGTACCGGTCCCGTACGGCTGTAGCGGCGGATCTGCGGGAGGGGCGGATAGTAGGCGTGGACCGAGATCGCGTGCTGGTCGCGGGACTCGTTGAGCACCTCGTGCACATGGTGGCGGCCGAATCCGCGGCCCTGGCCGACGGGCAGTCGCCGTTCCCGGTCGACGTCCTCGGAGAGTTCGAGGGTCTTCCAGCCGTCGGTGGGCAGCCGGGCGGCGAGCGAGTTCTCCTTGAGTTCTCCGGCCGCGGTGAGGAAGGCACCGACCGAGTCGGCGTGGTCGTGCCAGCCGGTGCCGGTGCCGGGCGGCCAGCCGATCAGCCAGGCCTCGCTGCCGCCGGGGCCCTCAAGACGAACCCAGGTGCGGCCCTCGGGGTCGAGCGGCAGGGAGGCGATCAGCTCGGTGTCGGCGGCCGTACGTCGTACGAATTCGAGCAGGTCCGCCTGCGTCGGGGTCCTGGAAGCGTCGGAGACCCCGGCGGGTACGGATGCGGAGGGTGACAGGGACACGGGTACCGTCCTGATGAACGTTCGCGGGAAGCGCGCGACGGCATGTACTCAACGCCGCGCGAGGGAAATAGATATGCGAATTCAGCAGGACGGGCGACACACGCAGCCCGCGTAGCGGACGAGGTCCATATGGACCCTCCGCCACAGGCGCACATCGGTGTCGGCATCGGTCACGTTCCGGAGTACAGCATGACGGTGCGGAGTGGTCAACTCGCAGTCAGCATGTGGACGCGTGGCGATGGGAGGTGCGGGCGGCGCCCACGAAAGTAGTTGTCAGCGCGTACCCGCTGTGGCTTCCGTGTTCGCCGTCGTGTCCGACTTGTCGGACCCGCTGCTCGTTCCGTCGGCCTCGTCGTCCGTCCTGTCCTGGGGAGGCCCGCCCAGCGTCGCCTCGGCCGCCGCGTACAGGTCGGCCGGACGTACTCCGCTCAGCGCGGTCACCAGGTGCCCGTCCGGGCGGACCAGGAGCACAGTGTGGGCGGCGGCGCCCGGATAGCTCTCGGTGACCAGCAGCTCGGCGGGATGCGGCAGCGCGGCCACCGCGGCCGCCAGCCGGGGCATGATCCCGGCGCCCACCCAGTGCTTGCGCTCCCACACACCCGTACCCGGCGCGACCAGCACCACCAGCAGCGCACCGCGGCCCAGCCGCTCCCGCAGCCGCACGAAGGAACCGTCCTCGGCGGTGACACGTACGTCCGTCACCTGTGCGCCGGGCAGGGTGTCCACCGCGACCTCCGCCTCAAGGTGCTGGGGCGCCAGCGGCGAACGGGCGTACGTCCCCGGCTCGCCGAGAACCCCGCGCCCCAGGTGACCGTCCGTGAGCAGCGCATCGTTTCCCCGCGTGGACCCGGGGACGTACGACCGCAGACCCGCGCCGCCGCGCAGCAGCGGGAGCGCCTGGTCGGCGGCGCGCAGCCGGGCGGAGACCGCCGCGCGCCGCTCGGTCTGGTAGCTGTCGAGCAGCGCCTCGTGCGGGCCGTGGTGCCAGGCCAGGGCCAGTTTCCAGGCGAGGTTGTCGGCGTCCCGCAGCCCCTCGTCCAGCCCCTGGGTGCCGAGCGCGCCGAGCAGGTGCGCGGCATCTCCCGCGAGGAAGACCCGGCCGACCCGCCAGCGTCGGGCGAGCCGGTGGTGGACGATGTGGACGCCGGTGTCGAGCAGGTCGTACGGCGGTGTGGGCCCGCCGCTCCAGCCCGCGAGGGTCTCGCGGACGCGGGTCACGAGGAGTTCGGGCGTGACCAGGTCCTTGCCGGGCGGCAGCAGCCAGTCCAGGCGCCACACACCGTCGGGAAGCGGGCGGGCGGTGATCTCCCCGGCCGAGGGCCCCGATGTCCGCCACGGCGGCATCCGGTGCAACAACGCCTCGCCGGGCCACGGAAGTTCCGTACGCAGCGCGGCTACGGCGTGTCGCTCCACGGCCGTACGTCCGGGGAAGCGGATGTCCTGCAGTTTGCGGACCGTGGAGCGCGGGCCGTCGCAGCCGACCAGGTAGCTGCCGCGCCACCAGGTGCCGTCCGGGCCGCGGGTGTGGGCCGTGACACCGGAGGGCTCCTGCTCGGCCGAGTCGAGGCGGCTGTTGACGGCGACCTTGACGAGTCGCTCGCGCACGATGGCGGCCCGCAGGGCGCCGGTCAGTAGGTGCTGGGCGATGTGCAGGGGGACGTCCGAGTCCGTGACGGACTGAGACCGGAGGCCCGAGGGCGCGTCCGCCGGGCCGCCGGATTCCTCGGGGCCGAAAGAAATCCGACGTGTCACCTGCTTGCGCCGCATCGACCGCCATCCGGCCCAGTGGAAACCGGCCTCGGCGATCGGCACACCCGTCAGCCGCTCCAGGAGCGCGGCGGTGTCCTCGCGCAGTACGACGGTGCGCGCGGGACGCTGGTCGTCCTTGCCTGGCCCCTCGTCGAGGACGACCGAGGGGACCGCCTGGCGCGCCAGCGCAAGCGCCAGCGTGAGTCCGACCGGCCCCGCTCCGACGATGATCACCGGGTCCATGGCGCGGTGCCCCCTGTCCCGAGCGATGTCTTCATCGACACAAGTGAACAGGAAGTTGGAGCGGGGTGTGCGATCACAGAACGTATGCAACAGATTCCGCGCCACCCGGTCAAGCTGGACGCACCCCCGGCACCTGACCCGGTCCACTCGACGTTTCCCCTGGTACGGCACGCGCACCCGGTGCCGACGGCGAACGACTGAGGCAGTGGCGAACGCGCCACTGCCTCAGTGTCGGGCACACCCCTGCCTCCGGGCGGGACATGTGAGTTGAGCGTCCGTCAGATGGTGCCGCCCGCGCCGGTCGCCTCCGTACCGGCCACCGTCGCCGGTCCGAGCACCACACCGGTCGACTTCTTGCCGCGCCGCAGCCGGCCCTCCAGCCAGCTCGCGAAACTGGTGATGGCGAAGTTGATCACGATGAAGATGACCGCCACCACGATGAAACTCGCGACGACGTTGGCGTAGTTGGCCGCGAGCGTGCTGCGCGAGTTGAGAAGCTCGGGGAAGCCCAGCATGACGCCGCCCAGCGCGGTGTCCTTCACGATGACGACGAGCTGGCTGACGATCGCCGGCAGCATGGCCGTGACGGCCTGCGGGAGCAGGATGTTCGTCATCGTCTGTCCCTTGCGCAGACCGATCGCGAGAGCGGCCTCCTGCTGGCCCCTGGGGAGGGACAGGATGCCCGCTCGTACGATCTCGGCGAGCACAGCGGCGTTGTAGAGCACCAGGCCGGTGACGACCGCGTAGAGGGGGCGGTCCTCACTGCTGATGTCCGTGGAGCTGACGTAGAACGCGGCGGCGAACAGCATGAGCAGCAGCACCGGAATCGACCGGAAGAACTCGACCACCACTCCGGCCGGCACCCGGACCCAACGGTGGTCGGACATCCGTCCGATACCCAGGGCCGCACCCAGCGGAAGGGCGATCACCATGGAGAGTGCCGCGGCCTTCATGGTGTTGGCGAGGCCGGGCAGCAGATAGGTCGTCCAGGCCTGTGACGTGGTGAACGGCTCCCAAAGAGCCCACTTCAGCTGCCCCTTGTCGTCCATCGTGCGCCAGATCCACCACAGGAACACGGCGAGCAGGACGAAGAAGACGATCGTGAGGACCACATTGCGCTGCTTGGCGCGGGGGCCCGGTGCGTCGTAGAGCACGGAGGTCATCGCTTCACCGCCAGTCGCTTGCTCAGCCAGCCGAGGGCGAGCCCGGTGGGCAGCGTGAGTACCACGAACCCGAAGGCGAAGACCGCGCCGATGAGCACCAACTGAGCCTCGTTCTCGATCATCGTCTTCATCAGAGCCGCGGCCTCGGCGACGCCGATCGCGGCGGCCACGGTGGTGTTCTTGGTCAGTGCGATCAGTACGTTGGCCAGCGGGCCGATGACCGACCGGAAGGCCTGCGGCAGCACGACGAGGCCCAGCACCTGGCGGAAGCTCAGCCCGATGGCGCGGGCCGCCTCGGCCTGGCCCGGAGGCACGGTGTTGATGCCGGAGCGCAGTGCCTCGCAGACGAACGCTGCGGTGTAGGCGGTGAGGCCGAGGATCGCCAGCCGGAAGCCCTGGAGCGGGAAGTCGTCGGAGGCGCCCATCGTCACGCCGAAGATGTCGGCGAGGCCGAGTGAGGTGAAGACGATGATGACCGTCAACGGGATGTTGCGGACGATGTTCACATAGGCGGTGCCGAATCCGCGCATGAGCGGGACCGGGCTGACCCGCATGGCTGCCAGGAGTGTGCCCCAGACCAGGGAGCCGAGGGCGGAGAAGACGGTGAGTTTCACCGTCATCCAGAACGCCCCGAGGACGTCGTAACCATCAAGAAAGTCGAACACGATCCCCGCGCTTCCGGGTGTGAGGCGTATGTGGCGTACATGGTGTACGTGGCAGACGCAGCGCGCCGCCGCCCTGATCGCGGTGGGCGGCGGCGCACCTGCGGAACCGTGTGCTAGCTGACGATGTCGCCGATCTTCGGAGCGGGCTCGTTCTTGTAACCGGCCGGACCGAAGTTCTTCTCGACCGCGGTCTCCCAGGCGCCGTCGCTGACCATCTTCTCCAGCGCGGTGTTGATCTTGGTCACGGTCGCGGTGTCGCCCTTCTTGACACCGACGCCGTAGTTCTCGTTGCTCAGCTTGAGGCCCGCCAGCTTGAACTGACCCTTGTACTTGTCCTGGGCGGCGAAGCCCGCGAGGATCGAGTCGTCCGTGGTCACCGCGTCGACGGCACCGCTCTGCAGGGCGGCGATGCACTCCGAGTAACCCGAGTTCTCACGCAGGTTGGCCTTCGGGGCGATCGTGTCCTTGATGTTCTGTGCCGAGGTGGAGCCGGTCACGGAACAGAGGTTCTTGCCGTTGAGGTCCGTGCCCTTGGCGATCTTGGAGTCCGTCTTGACGAGCAGGTCCTGGTGGGCGAGCAGGTAGGGGCCGGCGAAGTCGACCTTCGCCTTGCGCTTGTCGTTGATCGAGTACGAGGCCGCGATGAACTTCACGTCGCCACGGGCGAGCGCGGTCTCACGGTCGGCGCTCTTGGTCTCGACCCACTCGATCTTGTCGGGCGCGTAGCCGAGCTGCTTGGCCACGTACGTCGCCACGTCCACGTCGAAGCCCGAGAAGGAGCCGTCGGGCTCCTTCAGGCCGATGCCGGGCTGGTCGAACTTGATGCCGACCTTGATCTTGTCGCCGCCTCCGGAGCCGCTGTCGCTCTTGTCGTCGTCGCCTCCACAGGCCGTCGCCGTGAGGGCGAGGACAAGGGCTGCGGCGGACGCGGCGGTGACCTTGCGAAGCTTCATGGTGAACATCCTTTGAGTGGTGAAGTGAATACGGGCTGTCACGAGCGGGTGCCGCAGTTCGTCCGCGGTCCGGAGGCCGCCGATCAGGCGGATTCCCTCACCGCTGCGGGAAGCGGCGGGGAAGGGCCGACTGCGGGAAGTGCCGTGGGATCAGTGATGCAGGATCTTGGACAGGAAGTCCTTCGCGCGGTCGCTGCGCGGGTTGCTGAAGAACTGGTCCGGCACAGCCTCTTCGACGATGCGGCCGTCCGCCATGAACACCACTCGGTTCGCAGCCGAACGGGCGAACCCCATTTCGTGGGTGACGACGATCATGGTCATGCCCTCGCGGGCGAGCTGCTGCATGACCTCCAGGACCTCGTTGATCATCTCCGGGTCGAGCGCCGACGTCGGCTCGTCGAAGAGCATGACCTTGGGATCCATGGCCAGGGCGCGCGCGATGGCAACACGCTGCTGCTGGCCACCGGAGAGCTGAGCGGGGTACTTGTCCGCCTGTGTGGCCACGCCCACCCGGTCGAGCAGTGCGCGGGCCTTGTCCTCGGCCGCCTTCTTGTCGGCCTTGCGGACCTTGATCTGGCCCAGCATCACGTTCTCGAGCACTGTTTTGTGCGCGAAGAGATTGAAGGACTGGAAGACCATGCCGACGTCGGCCCGCAGCCGGGCCAGCGCCTTGCCCTCCTGGGGGAGCGGCTTGCCGTCGATCGAGATGTCTCCCGAATCGATGGTCTCCAGACGGTTGATGGCGCGGCACAGAGTGGACTTACCGGACCCGGAGGGTCCGATGACCACGACCACCTCGCCGCGGGCGATGGTCAGGTCGATGTCCTGGAGAACATGCAACGCGCCAAAGTGCTTGTTGACGCTCTTCAGGACGACCAGGTCGCCGGTCACGGGCACGTCGTCCTTGGCCACCGATACTTCGGTCATCGCTTACTGGCTCCGTCCACCTCGGTTTCGGAGGACAGTAGTGACCGCGTGAGAGCAGCGTCATTACATCTGAGGGGAACTTGAGGATAACGATCTGATGTCAGGTCAACACACTTTGTAGCGCCCCCTGAAAGAGGTGTACCGGCTGGATAACGGAGCGGTCCGAAGCCGGAACCATGCACGCGCGCGTGTGTGTCCCCATGGTGTACTCCGCTGGGGCACCGCATGTGGTGTACAAGTCGAAACGGTACGGCCGACGAAGCGAAGTCGATGAACCGAAGCCGATGAACCGAAAGGGGTCGCGATGAGACTGCTCCTCGTCGAGGACGACAACCATGTCGCCGCCGCGCTCTCCGCGGTCCTGGCGCGCCACGGCTTCGCCGTCACCCACGCCCGCAGCGGCGAGGAGGCCCTGCAGGCGCTCGTCCCGGAAGGCAACGGCTTCGGCGTGGTGCTGCTCGACCTGGGCCTGCCCGACCAGGACGGGTACGAGGTGTGCGGCAAGATCCGCAAGCGCACCAACACCCCCGTGATCATGGTCACCGCGCGCTCCGACATCCGCTCCCGCATCCACGGCCTCAACCTCGGCGCCGACGACTACGTCGTGAAGCCGTACGACACCGGGGAACTGCTCGCCCGGATCCACGCCGTCAGCCGGCGCAACGTCCACGAGGACACCGCCGACGCCGCCGAGAACGCGCTGCTCCTGGGCTCGCTGCGGATCGAACTGTCCACCCGGCAGGTCCTCGTGGACGGTTCGGTCGTCCAGTTGACCCGCAAGGAGTTCGATCTGCTCGCCCTCCTCGCGCAGCGTCCCGGAGTGGTGTTCCGACGCGAACAGATCATCAGCGAGGTCTGGCGCACCAGCTGGGAGGGGACCGGCCGCACCCTGGAGGTTCATGTCGCGTCCCTGCGCGCCAAGTTGCGGATGCCGGCGCTGATCGAGACCGTCCGCGGCGTGGGCTATCGGCTCGTCGCCCCGACGCAGTAGCGGGGACAGATCACGGGTGCGCACACGTCTTCTCCCCCTGCTCATCGTCCTGATGGCGGCCGTCCTGCTCGCGCTCGGCATCCCGCTCGCCATCAGCGTGGCCGGCGCGCAGCAGCAGACGGTCGTCGTCGACCGGATCGACGACACCGCGCGCTTCGCGGCGCTCGCCCAGTTCGTCACCGACCGGCCCACCGGGTCCCGCGTCAAGGACGCGGCCACCGACGAGCGCGGCGAGACCCTGCAACGCGAACTCGAGAGCTACTACGACGTCTACGGCATCAGGGCCGGTGTCTTCTACCGCAACGACGCTCCCATGGCCAACGCGCCCGCCGACTGGTACCTGCCGGAAACGGGCGAGGTGCGTGACGCGTTCGCCGAAGCGCTTCTCTCCCGCCGCAGCCACGATCCCGAACAGGTCTGGCCCTGGCAGCGGCACCGGCTCGTCGTCGCGTCGCCGGTCATCCGGGACGGCGACGTCGTGGCCGTCGTGGTCACCGACTCGCCCACCGGGCAGATGCGTTCGCGGACGCTCCACGGCTGGCTCGTCATCGGGGCCGGCGAGATCGCCGCGATGCTGCTCGCCGTAGGAGCCGCGCTGCGCCTCACCGGTTGGGTGCTCAAACCCGTACGTGTGCTCGACGCCACCACGCACCACATCGCGACCGGCAGCCTGAAGTCCCGGGTCGCGGTGGCCGGCGGGCCGCCGGAACTCAGACGGCTGGCCCGGTCGTTCAACGAGATGGCGGACAACGTCGAGGACGTGCTTGAGCAGCAGCGTGCCTTCGTCGCCGACGCCTCGCACCAGTTGCGCAACCCGCTCTCGGCGCTGCTGCTGCGGATCGAACTGCTCGCACTCGAACTGCCGGAGGGAAACGAGGAGATCGCCTCGGTCCAGACCGAGGGCAAGCGCCTGGCCGAGGTCCTGGACGACCTCCTCGACCTGGCGCTGGCCGAGCACGCCGAGGCGCACCTCGTCCTCACCGACATCGGCGCGCTGACTGCCGAACGCGTCGCGGCCTGGACCCCGCTCGCCGAGGCCAAGGGCGTACGCCTGCTCGGCGACTGCCCGGCCACCACCGCGTGGGCCGACCCGGTCACGCTGTCCAGCGCCCTGGACGCGGTGATCGACAACGCCGTGAAGTTCACGCCCGAGGACGAGCGCGTACAGGTGTCGGTGGCGTCGAACGGGGAGATCTCGACCGTCGTGGTCACCGACGGCGGCCCGGGTCTCACCGACGACGAACTCGCCCGTATCGGCGACCGCTTCTGGCGCAGCGGCCGGCACCAGAACGTGAAGGGCTCGGGCCTCGGCCTGTCCATCTCCCGGGTCCTGCTGGCGGCGGGCGGCGGCACGATCTCGTACGACCATCACGAGCCGCACGGCCTGAAGGTGACGGTGCGGGTGCCGAGGTCGGGCCCGGCGTCCTGAGAGTCCCGCATCCTGAGGGGCCCGCGCCACGACAGGCCTACGGTTTGACCGAGCGGTAGTAGCGCCGGGCGCCCTCGTGCAGGGCCAGCGGGTCGGTGTAGATGGCGGTCCGCAGGTCCACGAGCTGCGCCGAGTGGACGTTGGCGCCGATACGGTCCCGGCTGTTGATCACCGACCGGGTCAGCCACTCGGTGAGCCTCGGGTCCATGTCCTCGCGGGTCATGAGCAGGTTGGACACCGCGAGCGTCGCCACGGTCGAGCCGTCCTGGATGGACGGGTAGGCCGACTCGGGCATGTTGGTGGCCCGGTAGTAGCGGGAGGCCCCGCCCTGTTCGTGCAGCCTGGTGACCAGCTCCGCGTCGATCGGGATGAAGCGGAAGGGGAAGCTCTTGGCCAGCTGCACCAGACCGTTCGTGGGCAGCCCGCCCGACCAGAAGAAGGCGTCGATCTGGCCACGCTGGAGCCGCTCGGGCCCGGTGCTGATGCCGTCGGCGAAGGGTTTGATGTCCTTGGCGGGGTCGAGGCCGGCGGCGACGAGAATCTTGTTTGCGATCAGCCGTACGCCCGAGCTCTCCGGCCCTATGGAGACCCGCTTGCCCCGCAGATCTCCCAACGTGTTGATCTTCGAGTCACGCGGAACAACGAGCTGCATGTAGTCGTCGTACAGACGCGCGACCCCACGCAGTTTGTCGGCCCCGGGCAGTCGTTGCAGTTCGTACGTCTCCACGGCGTCGGCCGCCGCGATGGTGAAGTCCGCCTTGCCCGTGGCCACACGTCGGACGTTCTCCTGGGACCCCTGGCTGGTCAGCATCCGTACGTCCAGGTTCGGCATGTCCTTCGCGAAGGCCGCACGGAGCCCCGATCCGTACTGCTGGTAGACGCCGGAAGGTGTCCCGGTGCTGAACGTGATCGTCCCGCCCGGGGGCGCCTCGTCCAGCGGCAGCAGCCACCACAGCAGCAGCCCGAAGGCCACGAAACCGGCGGCCGAGCCCATGAGGGCGTGTCGCCTGCGGATCCGGAGCACCTTGAACATGGGCGAGATCCTGCCAGTACGGGCCCCGTACTGGCCAGGAAAAAGGAGGGAGGGGAAGGGATCGCTAGAGTCACCGCATGCGCCCCGGTACCTCTGCTTCCGCCACTCCCTCCGCCGCCGCCTCGCCCGTCGACCTCGTCCGGGAATTCCACCTCGCCTTCGGCCTGGACACCCGCAGTACGCCTGCCGAGGTCTCCCCGCAGCTCGCGGCGCACCGGGGTGAACTGCTCGCGGAAGAGGCCGCGGAGGTCGCCGAGGTCTCGGTCACCGGCCCGCTGGACCGCCTGGCGCACGAGCTGGCCGACGTCGTGTACGTGGCGTACGGCACGGCCCTGGTCCACGGCATCGACCTCGACGCGGTGATCGCGGAGATCCACCGGGCCAACATGACCAAGCTGAGCCCCGACGGCATGGTCGCCCGCAGGGCCGACGGCAAGGTGCTCAAGGGCGACCACTACCGGGCCCCGGACGTCGCAGCCGTCCTGCGCGACCAGGGGTGGCAGGCGGGCGAGCGGTAACCCGTACGGCCCTGCTTCACGCACCGCCTACCCTAGTCGCATGAGCAGCAGTGACCGGATCCAGGCCGTGGACGTCAAGACATACGAAGTGCGCACCTATGGGTGCCAGATGAACGTCCACGATTCCGAGCGATTGTCCGGTCTGCTGGAGAACGCCGGTTACGTGCGGGCGCCCGAGGGTGCGGACGGTGACGCGGACGTCGTCGTCTTCAACACCTGTGCCGTGCGCGAGAACGCCGACAACAAGCTGTACGGCAACCTCGGCCGGCTCGCGCCGATGAAGACGAAGCGTCCCGGGATGCAGATCGCCGTGGGCGGCTGTCTCGCACAGAAGGACCGCGACACCATCGTGAAGCGGGCGCCCTGGGTGGACGTCGTCTTCGGTACGCACAACATCGGCAAGCTGCCCGTGCTGCTCGAACGCGCGCGCGTGCAGGAAGAGGCGCAGGTCGAGATCGCCGAGTCCCTGGAGGCGTTCCCGTCGACGCTGCCTACGCGGCGCGAGAGCGCGTACGCGGCCTGGGTGTCGATCTCCGTCGGCTGCAACAACACGTGCACCTTCTGCATCGTCCCGGCCCTGCGCGGCAAGGAGAAGGACCGCCGTACCGGCGACATCCTCGCCGAGATCGAGGCGCTGGTCGGCGAGGGCGTCTCCGAGATCACCCTGCTCGGCCAGAACGTCAACGCGTACGGCTCCGACATCGGGGACCGGGAGGCCTTCAGCAAGCTGCTGCGGGCCTGCGGGAAGATCGACGGCCTGGAGCGCGTCCGCTTCACCTCCCCGCACCCGCGCGACTTCACGGACGACGTGATCGCCGCGATGGCCGAGACCCCGAACGTGATGCCGCAGCTCCACATGCCCATGCAGTCCGGCTCGGACACGATCCTCAAGGCGATGCGCCGGTCGTACCGCCAGGACCGCTACCTCGGGATCATCGAGAAGGTGCGGGCGGCCATCCCGCACGCGGCGATCACCTCCGACATCATCGTGGGCTTCCCCGGCGAGACCGAGGAGGACTTCGAGCAGACGATGCACGCGGTGCGCGAGGCACGGTTCGCACAGGCGTTCACCTTCCAGTACTCCAAGCGGCCCGGCACGCCTGCCGCCACCATGGACAACCAGATCCCCAAGGAGGTCGTCCAGGCGCGTTACCTGCGTCTCGCCGCTCTCCAGGAGGAGATCTCCTGGGAGGAGAACAAGAAGCAGATCGGCCGCACCCTGGAGCTGATGGTCGCCGAGGGCGAGGGCCGCAAGGACGGCGCCACCCACCGGCTCTCCGGCCGTGCCCCCGACAACCGCCTGGTCCACTTCACGAAGCCCGACACCGCGGTGCGCCCGGGGGACGTGGTGACGGTGGAGATCACGTATGCCGCCCCGCACCACCTCCTCGCCGAGGGCGCCGTCCTGAACGTGCGTCCCACGCGCGCGGGTGACGCCTGGGAGAAGCGCAACACCGCGGAGGCCGCGAAGCCGGCGGGCGTCATGCTCGGTCTGCCGGGGATCGGGGCTCCGGCTCCGCTGCCGGTGGCCGCCGGAAGCGGCTGCGGCTGCGACTGACGTCCTGGCACAATACGGACAGGGAAGGGGCATCACATGTTGCCGTACAGCGTCGCGTTCACCGAACAGGCCGCCAAAGTGCGCGACAGCCTGACCGCCGACAGGCGCGACCTGCTGGAGCGTGGCCTGGCCATACTGTCGACCGACCCGCGGCACAAGCTCTCCCATTCCGTCCTCGGCGACGAGTTCACACGCGGACTCGCCCTGTCGCGCAATCTCTTCATCGAGTACGTGATCACTGAGGGCAAGCTCGTGGTCCTCGTGCTGACGGTCATCGACCTGACCGACGTGCTCTTCGAGGACTGACACCGGTCCGTCCTGCGGGGTTACGCTGCCGATCATGCTTGTCGCCGCCGCCGTCTGCCCCTGTCCGCCGCTCCTCGTGCCCGACGTGGCCGCGGGCGCCGCTCCCGAGCTGGACGCCGCCCGCACCGCCTGTACGGACGCGCTGGGCGTCCTCGCGGCCTCCCGCCCGGACCGTCTGCTGGTCGTCGGCCCCGCCGAAGAGAGCGGACGTGGACCGCACCCGGCGGGCACGCGGGGCTCGTTCCGCGGCTTCGGGGTGGACCTCGACGTGACGCTGGGCGCCGGGACCGCGGCAGCGGCAGCGGAGGAACGGAAGCTGCCCCCGGCACTCGCGGTCGCCGCGTGGCTGCTGGAGCGGACCGGCTGGTCGGAGGCGCCCGTGGAGGGGCTGGGTGTGGGGGAGCCGCTGGCGGCCGAGCGATGCGTCGAGGTCGGCAGGGGGATCGGCAGGCAGTCGCAGCGGGTGGCCCTGCTCGTGATGGGCGACGCCAGCGCGTGCCGCACGCTCAAGTCGCCGGGGTACCTGGACGAGCGGGCCGCAGGGTTCGACGCGGAGGTCGCGAGGGCGTTGGGGGCGGCGGACGTGTCGGCGCTCAAGGCGCTGGACGCGGAACTGGCGTACGAGCTGAAGGCCTCGGGCCGGGCGCCCTGGCAGGTCCTCGCGGGCGCGGCCGAGAACACCGGCCTCGCGGGCACACTGCTGTACGAGGACGCGCCCTACGGCGTCGGTTACGTGGTCGCGGCCTGGTCGTAGCGTCGCCGGCCGGGCGCGCGGCCTGCGCTGGTGCCGTGACACGGCGGACGGCCGGGAGCCCGTCGCTCCGCGGCCGTCCGCCGATGTGCCGTGCGAGGTGTCGTGCTGTCGTGCGTGCCGGTCAGGAAGCCGGCGGCGGTGCGTCCGGCGGTGTGAAGGTGTCGTCCGGGGTGCCACCGTCCCTGTGAGCGAGTCGGTCCACGGCGCCCTTGGCCTTGCCGGTGCCCGTATGGATCTTGTCGCTGTACTTGCCCTTGGTCTTCTCGTCGACCACCTTCGCGGCCTTGTCGAGACCTCGCTCGATCTGGCCCTCGTGCTGGTGCGCGAAGTCCGCGACCTTCTCCTTGGCCGGGGCGAGCTTTGCCTTCAGATTGTCCAGCAGACCCATGGTTCGCCTTCCCTCGCGGGCAGTTACTTGCGGGCGCCCTCACCGGCCTCGCTGTCGGCGGCCTCCTCGGCGGACTGCTGCTTGGGAATCTCGACGCCCTCGGTGGCGGGTACGGCCACGGCCTCCGTCTTCTCCGCCGTGATCTCCGTCTCGGCACCGCTGCCGGCCTCGTGCGACCCCTTCGCCGCTTCCGTCTCCTCCGCCGCCGGCTCTTCCGTCACGACGACGGACTGCTCGTCGGCGGTCGACGCCTCCTCCGTGGTCTTCGACCGTCCAAGAAGCCGTGCAAAAACGCCCATATCCACTCCATACGTTACTCGTGCGGGCGAAATCCCGCGTAGCCCGGTGCGTCCGTTTGCGTCGCCCCCGTCACCGCCACTCGAATCCGGCGGCGCGAACCTCGCAACTGGCAACGACCCCGGACCCCCGCCGTCACGTCGCTCGTTCGAGGAGAGGTCCGGGGTTTGCGAGACTGTGGCGGTGAGCAGCGCAGCCCCCACCCCACGAGTCATCGCCGTCGTCGGCCCCACCGCAGCCGGAAAGTCCGATCTGGGCGTCTTTCTCGCTCAGCGTCTCGGTGGCGAGGTCGTCAACGCCGACTCGATGCAGCTCTACCGAGGGATGGACATCGGTACCGCCAAGTTGACGCCCGAGGAGCGCGGCGGCATCCCGCACCACCTGTTGGACATCTGGGACGTGACCGTCGCGGCGAGCGTCGCCGAATACCAGCGCCTCGCCCGCGAACGGATCGACGCGCTGCTCGCCGAGGGGCGCTGGCCGGTGCTGGTCGGTGGCTCCGGCCTGTACGTCCGAGCGGCCGTCGACAACCTGGAGTTCCCCGGCACCGACCCCGAGGTCAGGGCTCGGCTGGAGGAGGAGCTCACCCTGCGCGGCTCCGGCGCCCTGCACGCACGGCTGGCCGCCGCCGACCCCGAGGCCGCGCTGGCGATCCTGCCCAGCAACGGCCGCCGTATCGTCCGGGCGCTGGAGGTCATCGAGATCACCGGCAAGCCGTTCACCGCCAACCTTCCGGGCCACGACTCCGTGTATGACACCGTGCAGATCGGCGTCGACGTGTCCCGCCCCGAACTGGACGAGCGCATCGCCCGCCGGGTCGACCGGATGTGGGCGGCGGGGCTCGTGGACGAGGTGCGCGCGCTGGAGGCGCGCGGCCTGCGCGAGGGGCTCACGGCGTCGCGCGCGCTGGGCTACCAGCAGGTGCTCGCGGCGCTCGCCGGGGAGTACGGCGAGGACGACGCGCGAGCCGAGACCGTGCGCGCCACCAAGCGCTTCGCGCGCCGTCAGGATTCGTGGTTCAGGCGCGATCCCAGGGTGCACTGGTTGAGTGGGGCTGCGGCGGATCTCACAGAACTTCCGCACCTCGCACTGGCGTTGCTCGAACGACCGGTCACAGCCTGATCACGTCATGGCATCGGGACGCTCCGGCCGTCATCCAGGCCTCCGGCGCCGTGCCATCATCGAGCTTCGATCGACCAAGTGGAGTCCGAGTTGGGAGGGCGCGTGGCGATGGAGGCCGGCCCTCGCGACACCGCACAAGGCGCGGGACACGTCACCGGTGACGGTGGCGAAGCGGAACAGGGCGAGGACCGTCTGAGCCCGGACGGGCCCGACGAGACACAGGACGGCGTGACCGCCGACGGACCCGAACCGGACGAGATGTTCCTCGGGCCCGAGGTCGAGGTCGAGCTGCGACCGCAGCGCCGCCTGCGCATCTGGCAGCTCGCTCCGATCGTGGTCCTGGCAGCGCTTGGCTCCCTGATGTTCGCCTTCCCCCTGGCGTTCGACTTCGGCGACAGCGGAGCCGTGATCGCCATGCTGGGGCTGCTCATCTGCTCCTGCGCCGCGGGCTGGGGGATGATGGCCGCGCGCCGGGTCGGCTACACGGCTCCGGGGCTCGGCGAGGACCGCAGACGGGACTGGCGGGTCGTGTCGGCGTACGTCGTGACGGTGGTCGTGGTCATCGGGCTCGCCGTGTGGCGGGTCGCCCGGCTCCGCTGAGCCCTGTCGGCACGCCGCCGGGCCGAAGTGCCACCCCGTACGATCGGGGAATGAGCACGCGGATCGCCTTCCTCAAGGGCCACGGGACCGAGAACGACTTCGTGATCGTCCCCGACCCCGAGAACGTCATCGACCTCACCCCGGCCGCCGTCGCCGCCCTGTGCGACCGGCGTGCGGGCATCGGGGGTGACGGACTGCTGCACGTCGTACGGTCCGCCGCGCATCCCGAGGCGAAGGGCATGGCGGCCGAGGCGGAGTGGTTCATGGACTACCGCAACGGCGACGGCTCCGTCGCGGAGATGTGCGGCAACGGGGTGCGGGTCTTCGCCCGCTACCTCCAGCGGGCCGGACAGGTGACCGAGGGGGACCTCAAGGTCGCCACGCGCGGAGGCGTGAAGAGCGTGCACCTCGCCAAGGAGGGCGACGTCACCGTCGGTATGGGCAAGGCACTCCTCCCCGAAGGGGAGGTGGTGGTGCGGGTGGGTGAGCGCAGCTGGCCCGCGCGGAACGTGAACATGGGCAACCCGCACGCGATCGCCTTCGTGGACGACCTCGCGCACGCGGGCGACCTGTTCACCGCGCCGCCGGTCAGCCCGGCCTCGGTGTATCCGGACGGCGTCAACGTCGAGTTCGTGGTCGACCGGGGCCCCGGGCATGTCGCGCTGCGCGTGCACGAGCGTGGGTCCGGCGAGACCCGCTCCTGCGGCACGGGCGCGTGTGCTGTCGCCGTGGCCACCGCCCGGCGCGACGGCGCCGACCCGGCCGCGAGCGGAACCCCGGTGACGTACACCGTCGATGTGCCCGGCGGGCGCCTCGTGATCACCGAGAGGGCCGACGGTGAGATCGAGATGACCGGTCCCGCGGTGATCGTCGCCGAGGGTGAGATCGATGCGGAATGGCTGGAAACCGCGCTGATCTGACGTGGTCGGCGGCTGGGTATCGCAGCCCATGAGGTCTCTGGACCGTGGAAACACAGTTCCTGAGATCTGCCGAAGCCCGAAGGCAGGATGAATCGCGACCGGCCCGGCCTGAAAACACAGTGTCCTGAAGTGTCGCTCGAATGGGTGATCCGTTTCACGCTCGACGAGAGGTGGTCAGTCGCGCGTGATGGGCTCGGTAGCATCAAGCACCGGCCCGGACGGGGGAACAACATCATCCCCTGAGCCGCCGTCCGCCATGGGGCATCCCGTCCGCCGGTCCAGGTAGCCGGAGGTGCCCATGAGTGCGGAGGCCACGAATCCCGCGAGCCCAGGTGCTGTGACGTCCTCGCCCAAGCTCGCGGCCTCGCTGGAACAGGACGGGCCCCCGTCGCCCCGTCGGCGGACCCGCCCCCGGATCGACCTGCGCCGACTGGGCAGAGCGGCGTTCCTCGGCTCCGCGACCCGCGACCGGCTGCCCGACGCCATCGGTCACGTCGTCGAGGCGCACCGCGCCCACCACCCCGACGCCGACCTGGAACCGCTGCGCCGGGCCTACGTCCTGGCCGAGTCCTCGCACCGCGGCCAGATGCGCAAGAGCGGCGAGCCGTACATCACGCACCCGCTCGCGGTGACCCTGATCCTCGCCGAACTCGGCGCCGAGACCACGACTTTGACGGCGTCTCTGCTCCACGACACCGTCGAGGACACGGACGTGACGCTGGATCAGGTCGGCGAGGAGTTCGGCGCCGAGGTCCGCTACATCGTCGACGGCGTCACCAAGCTGGAGAAGGTCGACTACGGCACCGCCGCCGAGCCCGAGACCTTCCGCAAGATGCTCGTCGCCACCGGGAACGACGTCCGCGTGATGTCGATCAAACTCGCCGACCGTCTGCACAACATGCGCACCCTGGGTGTGATGCGCCCCGAGAAGCAGGAGCGCATCGCCAAGGTGACCCGGGACGTGCTCATCCCGCTCGCCGAACGCCTCGGTGTCCAGGCGCTCAAGACCGAACTGGAAGACCTGGTCTTCGCGATCCTGCACCCCGAGGAGTACCAGCACACCCGGGAGCTGATCGTCGACAACGCGTCCCGCGCGGACGACCCGCTCGCGGAGATCGCCGACGAGGTGCGCGCGGTACTGCGCGACTCGGGGATCCAGGCCGAAGTCCTCATCCGGCCACGGCACTTCGTGTCCCTGCACCGGGCGTCCCGCAAACGCGGCCGGCTGCGCGGCTCCGACTTCGGGCGGGTCCTGGTGCTCGTCAACGAGGACGCCGACTGCTACGGCGTACTGGGCGAGCTCCACACCTGTATGACGCCCGTCGTCTCGGAGTTCAAGGACTTCATCGCCGTCCCCAAGTTCAACCTGTACCAGTCGCTGCACACCGCCGTCGCCCGTGCGGACGGCCAGGTCGCCGAAGTGCTCATCCGTACCCACCAGATGCACAAGGCCGCCGAGGCCGGTGTCATCGCGCTCGGCAATCCCTACGCTCCTCCTTCGGAGGAGCAGTCAGGCAGCGACCCGGCGCCGACCGACCCCGACGGCGAGCGCATCGACCCCACCCGGCCCGGCTGGCTGTCCCGTCTCCTCGACTGGCAGGAGGCAGCGCCCGACCCCGACACCTTCTGGTCGACCCTGCGCGAGGATCTGGCCCAGGACCGCGAGATCACCGTCTTCCGGGCCGACGGGGGCTCGTTGGGGCTGCCCGAGGGCGCGAGTTGCGTGGACGCCGCGTACGCGCAGTACGGCGAGGACGCGCACGCCTGTATCGGCGCCCGGGTCAACGGCCGGCTGGCGACGCTGAGCACGGTTCTGCGGGACGGCGACACGGTCCAGCTCCTCATGGGTCAGGACCCGGCCTCCGAGCCCTCCAGAGAGTGGCTGGAGCACGCCCGCACGCCCGTCGCCAGGATCGCCATCCAGCGCTGGCTGGCCGCCCATCCGACGCACGACGATCCGGTGCACGGGCCCGAGGCCTCCGGTGACCCCGCCGAGGCCGCCCGCGCGGCCGTCGACGCCCGCTCCGCCCAGGACGGCTCCGACGCACCCCCGGCCGCCGCGACCGCCGTCGTCGACCAGCCCGGCGCGACCGTACGGCTGGCGGGCTGCTGTACGCCCGTACCGCCCGACGAGGTCACCGGCTTCGCCGTGCGCGGGGGGGTGGTGACCGTCCACCGGGTGGAGTGCTCCGGGGTGGCGCACATGAAGAGCACCGGGCGCGCGGAGGTCGGTGTGCACTGGGGTGACACCACCGAGGCCCGGGTCACCCTGGTCGCCGAATCGTTTGGGCGGCCCCATCTGCTGGCCGACCTCACCGAAGCCATCGCCCTGGAGGGCGTCGCCATCGTCTCGGCGACCGTCGAGCCCCCCAGCCAGCAGCGCGTACGCCACACCTACACGCTCCAACTCCCCGACGCCGCGCACCTTCCGGCCCTCATGCGGGCCATGCGCAACGTGCCGGGTGTGTACGACGTGAGCCGGGCGCAGCATCACGTGGCGGTTCCCTGAGGTACCCGTTCGGGTGGGCCCGGCGCGAGTCGCCGCCCTCCGGCGGGCGGGCGCTGGTAGCGATGGTGCATGCTGCTCAACCCCCGTACCCGGTTCACGTCGGCGCTGCTCGCCTCCGCCGTCTCCGTCTGCCTCGTCGCCGCGAGTGCGCCCGCGGCTCCCCTGGGCGTCGGCGACCGCCTCTTCCCGCACCTGGGCAACCCCGGGTACGACGTGGCGTCGTACGACCTCGCCTTCAGCTATCCGGGAACCAACAACAAGCCACTGTCCGCCGTCACGACCATCGACGCCTGGACGACCACCCCGCTGGAACGGATCAACCTCGACTTCTCCCACGGCACGGTCGCCTCGGTCGAGGTCGACGGGGAGCCGGCGTCGTTCACCACTGCCGACGAGGACCTGGTGGTGACGCCCCGGGCGCCGCTGCCCGCCGGGAGCTGGACGCGGATCACCGTGCGGCACACCAGCGACCCCGTGTCGCCGGCCGGGCGGGACGGCGGCTGGGTGCGCACCAACGACGGGCTCGCGATGGCCAACCAGGCCGATGTCGCCCACCTGGTGTTCCCGTGCAACGACCACCCCTCCGACAAGGCGATGTTCACCATCAGGGTCACCGCCCCGAACGGCTACACGGCCGTGGCCAACGGTCTGCCCACCGGCGTCGACCGGGTCGGCACGGCCACGACCTGGACGTACCGCACCCAGCACCCCATGGCCACCGAGCTGGCCCAGGTGTCCGTCGGCCGCTCCACCGTGGTGCACCGCGACGGGCCGCACGGGCTGCCGGTCCGCGATGTCGTCCCCACCAAGGACCGCGCGCTGCTGGAGCCGTGGCTGAAGAAGACGCCCGCGCAGATCGAGTGGCTGGAGAGCAAGGTCGGCCGCTACCCGTTCGAGACGTACGGGCTGCTCATCGCCGAGGCGTCGACGGGCTTCGAACTGGAGACTCAGACCCTCTCTCTCTTCGAGAGAGACCTGTTCACCGAGCCCGCGTACCCCGCCTGGTACGTCGACTCGATCATGGTGCACGAACTGTCCCACCAATGGTTCGGCGACAGCGTCAGTCCCCGCACCTGGTCCGACCTGTGGCTCAACGAAGGGCACGCCACCTGGTACGAGGCCCTGTACGCGGAGGAGAAGGCGGGCCGAAAGCTGGTGGACCGTATGAAGGCGGCGTACGGGGCCTCCGACCGCTGGCGGGCCGCCGGCGGACCACCGGCCGCCCCCAAGGAGCCCAAGCCCGGCCAGAAGATCGGCATCTTCCGCCCGAACGTCTACGACGGGGCAGCCCTCGCCCTCTACGCCCTGCGCCAGGAGATCGGCGGCCCGGCGTTCGCGCGCGTGGAGGAAGCATGGGTGGGCCTCCACAAGGACGGCGTCGCCGGAACCGCCGACTTCGAGCGACTCGCCTCCGACATCGCCGGACGTGATCTGAGCGCGTTCTTCCAGGCCTGGCTGTACGCGGAGAAGACACCGCCGATGCCCGGGCACCCCGACTGGAAGTCCGTCGCGCCCACGGCATAGCGCCGCGAAATAACACCGTGACGAGACGGGGCGTGCCGTGCGACCATCTTCAGGTCGGCGGCGCTGCCCCCGGCTCCACAGGACAGGTTCCGGGAATCTCCCGGGACGCTCGTGCGTTGTGGCAGGTGACGGGGCTCGCTCCGGCACCGCACCCGTAACCCCATCGACGTAAGGACCCAATGACCTCCTCTTCTTCCCCTTCCCAGGACACTGAGCGCTTCGCGCACGCCTACCCCGAAGGTCTTCGGGCCGATGCCCTGATGGAAGAGGACGTCGCCTGGAGCCACGAGATCGACGGAGACCGGGACGGCGACCAGTTCGACCGCTCCGAGCGCGCGGCCCTGCGCCGCGTGGCGGGCCTCTCCACCGAGCTCGAGGACGTCACCGAGGTCGAGTACCGCCAGCTCCGCCTGGAGCGGGTCGTGCTCGTCGGCGTGTGGACCACGGGGACCGTCCGCGACGCGGACAACTCGCTCGCCGAGCTCGCCGCCCTCGCGGAGACCGCGGGCGCGCTGGTGCTCGACGGCGTCGTCCAACGCCGCGACAAGCCCGACGCGGCGACCTTCATCGGCTCCGGCAAGGCCCTGGAGTTGCGTGACATCGTCGTCGAGTCCGGCGCGGACACCGTCATCTGCGACGGTGAGCTCAGCCCCGGCCAGCTCATCGCCCTCGAAGACGTCGTCAAGGTCAAGGTCATCGACCGGACGGCCCTGATCCTCGACATCTTCGCTCAGCACGCCAAGTCCCGGGAGGGCAAGGCGCAGGTCGCGCTCGCGCAGATGCAGTACATGCTGCCGAGGCTCCGCGGCTGGGGTCAGTCGCTGTCCCGTCAGATGGGCGGCGGCAAGGGCGGCGGCCTCGCCACCCGTGGTCCCGGTGAGACCAAGATCGAGACGGACCGGCGGCGGATCCGCGAGAAGATGGCGAAGATGCGCCGGGAAATCGCGGACATGAAGACCGGCCGCGAGATCAAGCGCCAGGAACGCAAGCGCCACAAGGTGCCCTCGGTCGCCATCGCGGGCTACACCAACGCCGGCAAGTCCTCGCTGCTCAACCGCCTCACGGGCGCGGGCGTGCTGGTCGAGAACTCCCTGTTCGCGACCCTCGACCCGACCGTGCGCCGGGCCGAGACCCCCAGCGGGCGGCTGCACACGCTGACCGACACCGTCGGTTTCGTCCGGCACCTGCCGCACCACCTGGTCGAGGCGTTCCGCTCCACGATGGAGGAGGTCGGCGACGCCGACCTGATCCTGCACGTGGTCGACGGTTCGCATCCGGCTCCGGAGGAGCAGCTGGCCGCCGTACGCGAGGTCATCAGGGACGTCGGCGCCACCGGAGTACCCGAGATCGTCGTGATCAACAAGGCGGACGCGGCGGACCCGCTGACGCTGCAGCGGCTGATGCGGATGGAGACGCGTTCCATCGCGGTGTCCGCCCGCACCGGTCAGGGCATCGACGAGCTCCTCGCAATGATCGACAACGAGCTGCCCCGGCCCTCGGTCGAGATCGAGGCGCTCGTGCCGTACACCCACGGCAAGCTGGTCGCCCGTGCCCACACCGACGGCGAGGTGATCTCCGAGGAGCACACCGCGGAGGGCACGCTGCTCAAGGCGCGCGTGCACGAGGAACTGGCGGCGGAGCTGTCGCCGTACGTTCCGGCGGCAGCGGCGCTCTAGGCTCCGCCTGAGGTTCGGTGTGTCGTCTGCGGGTTGGTTGTGGCTGGTCGCGCAGTTCCCCGCGCCCCTGTGAGTCCCCCCGTTGCCTTCGGCATGGGGGGACTCACAGCGTTTACTGGGCCGCGAACTTCTCGCTCACCTCGTCGTACACGCCCTTGGCCACCTTGCCCAGGCGCGGGCCCGCCAGCCAGCCTGCCCTCACCGGGCCGATCGAGGTGTTGGAGACCAGGGCCGGGTCGCCGTCCGCGCCCGTGGCGATCCAGCCGCCGCCGGAGGAGCCCCCGGTCATGGTGCAGCCGATGCGGTACATCGTCGGGTCGGCCTTGACGATCGACAGGCGGCCCGGCCTGTCCTGGCACTGGTACATCGTCTCGCCGTCGAACGGCGCCGCCGCCGGATAGCCCGTCGCCGTGATGCTCTCCACCCGCGACACGGCGGGCGCGTCGAAGTCCACCGGGAGGGCCGAACCGACCGTCTCCTCCAACGACTTGCTGTTGCCGCCCTTCTCCGGTGTCACATGGATGACCGCGAAGTCGTACGGTGCTCCGTCACCGCCCGTCGAACCGCCCTGCCCGATCCACTGGTCCGAGGTCCGTGCCCCGTCGGCCCACCAGACGCCATAGGGAGCGATCTGCGCGCGGGGGGCGTTCTCCACCTCGGCGCTCGACCTGCCCGCGTTGTTGTACGACGGCACGAAGGCGAGGTTGCGGTACCAGCCGCCCTTCTTGCCGGCGTGCACGCAGTGACCGGCCGTCCAGACGAGGTTCGACTTCCCGGGGTGAGCGGGGTCCTCCACCACGGTCGCCGAACAGACCATCGTGCCTTCGGGGGCGTCGAAGAACACCTTGCCCGCCTCGGGCACGTTGGCGTGATAGGCGGGCGGCACGGCCTTGGCGTCCACCGCTGCCGGCGTCGGGTCGGTGACGCCCTGGTCGCCCGAGAGGTCGCCCGCGTCGACGCTCTTCTCCGGGTCGTCGGCGCCCCGCATCCGGTCCGTGTTCCACAGACCCTCGATGATGGGATTGACGTAGTCCTCGGCCTCGCGCAGCCAGTCGTCCTTGTCCCAGTTCTTCCAGGCGCCGTTCTTCCACTTGTCGATGTCGATCCCGTGCTCTTTGAGCTTGTCCCTGAGCCCGTCCGGGATCGTGACCTTTCCGGTGCCGGCACCGGCACCGTCGTCGGCCGCGGAGGAAGAGGCTTCCCCGCCGGCTTCGGAGTTCCCGGAACCCGAGCCGCAGGCGGTGGCGGTGAGCGCGAGCGCCAGAGCGAGGCCGACGGCGGCCGGCGCGGAGGAGGTTCTGCGGCGCCCACCGTTCCCGTGGCGGGTGATGAAAGGTGGGCGTATGCGTCGCATGATCTGACTCCCCCTGGCGTGGTCCAACCCTGTGCTGTCCCCGCACGGCACCACACACTATGCGGTCGCTGTGGGGGACATCCGAGAGAACGGCAACGGTTTCGCTACGGGCGGCCTGATCTGCGGATCGTCTGTCGGCCCGCCGGTGTGACGCCTTGGCACGGCTGTTCCCGGAGTGCCGAGTCCGCCGTGCTGAGGCGAAGGCGTCGTCGCAGTAGGTCGCAGTAGGTCTCGCCGTAAGGATCTTGAGGCGACCCGTGACTCCTGGGGTGCGCCGGGTGTTGGTAACGGGAGCGGTGTATCGCCGAGTTGGCGGTTGGCGGTTGGCGGGGCGGCAGAGCAGTGGAGCAGCGGGGAGTTGGGGCGTTGGAGTTGCGGGAGTCCATGGACACGGGGGAGTGCACGGGCGCGCGCGGGGCGCACGAGGGGATTCTGCGGCGCCAGTCGGCGCGTGAATCGGCGGCACGCACCTATGCGCGCGCCCTGCCGATCGTGCCCGTACGGGCACGGGGGCTGACGATCGAGGGCGCCGACGGCCGCCGCTACCTCGACTGCCTGTCGGGCGCGGGGACACTGGCCCTGGGCCACAACCACCCCGTCGTACTGGAGGCGATCCGCAAGGTCCTCGACTCGGGGGCGCCGTTGCACGTCCTCGACCTGGCGACGCCCGTCAAGGACGCCTTCACCACCGAACTGTTCCGTACCCTGCCGCCCGGACTCGCCGACCACGCGCGCGTGCAGTTCTGCGGACCGGCCGGGACGGACGCGGTGGAGGCCGCCTTCAAGCTCGTGCGCGCCGCGACCGGCCGTACCGGCATGCTCGCCTTCACCGGCGCGTATCACGGCATGACCGCCGGTTCGCTCGGCGCGTCCGGCCATGCGACCGACGTCCAGGTCGCCCGGCTGCCCTTCCCCCAGGACTACCGCTGCCCCTTCGGGATGGGCGGTGCCCGGGGCGCCGAACTCGCCGCCCGCTGGACGGAGTCCGTCCTCGACGACACCAAGTCGGGGGTGCCGTTGCCTGCGGGCATGATCCTCGAACCCGTACAGGGCGAGGGCGGGGTGATTCCGGCGCCGGACCCCTGGATGCGGCGTATGCGACGGATCACCGAGTCCCACTCGATCCCGTTGATCGCCGACGAGATCCAGACCGGCGTCGGCCGTACCGGCAGGTTCTGGGCGGTGGAGCACAGCGGGGTCACCCCCGACGTGATGGTGCTGTCCAAGGCGATCGGCGGCAGCCTGCCGCTGGCCGTCGTGGTCTACCGCGACGACCTCGACGTCTGGGAACCCGGCGCCCACGCCGGCACGTTCCGCGGCAACCAACTTGCCATGGCAGCCGGCACGGCCACTCTGGCCTACGTACGCGAGCACGGACTCGCCGAACGCGCGGCCATCCTGGGCGCCCGTATGCTCACCCAACTCCGGCAGCTGGCAGCGGAGTTCCCGATCATCGGGGACGTGCGTGGACGAGGGCTGATGATCGGGGTCGAACTGGTCGAGCCGGGGGCGGAGCTTGGGCCGGGGGCCGCCACGGACTCCGTCGACGGGTACCGGGACGCCGACCCGGAGGTCTTCCCCGGGCCGGCCGACGGCGGGCCGCGTCCCGCAGCGCCGGAACTCGCCGCCGCCGTACAGCGGGAGTGCCTGCGACGGGGCCTGATCGTCGAACTCGGTGGACGCCGGGCGAGCGTTGTCCGCCTGCTGCCGCCGCTGACCATCAGCGACGAACAGGCCGTCGCGGTACTCGACCGGCTGGCCGACGCCGTGGCAGCGGTGTCTCGCGGTCACACCCACCTCGGCCGTCCCCGTGCCGGCCACTCCGAGCGAGCGGGCTAGCCAGACCCGACGCCCGCCAGTACCACCCCTGGCCCTAGCACCCCGGTTCGTATCCCCCCGCACGCGCACCCGGAAATATCCCGAGGACTGGTCTTGAACAGCACCCCCGTACCCGAAGGCCGTTCCCACATCGTCCCCGCGCGGGAGACGGTGCCCCGGCAGAAGGGAACAGCCGGCGGCGCCGAGTGGGCGCGCGGCGCCACGGCCGACCTGCTGGAACACCTGGATCCCCACACCGCCGCCCAGGCCGCCGCCACCGAGAACCTGCTGCGCTGCTGGGTGCGGGAGAACGACCTCACCGCACCCGAAGACGGCACCCTCCGCATCCCCCTCCCCACCAGCGGCACCGCCCTGCTAGCCCCGGTCCACTACTGGTCCCCGACCGGCTGGCACCGCTTCGGCCTCCCCCACCTGGCCGACGCCCCCGCAGGAGCACCGGCGGCGGACGCGGTCACCGTCGCGACGTTGCTCGCGCGAGAGGCGTACAACGGCCCGCAGCCGACTGTGGGCGGCGCAGACCCGGCGACCGAGGCGCCCCCGCTCCACGCGGGCGGCACGTCGGCGGCCGACGAGGCCCCCGCCGAAGCCCCCACCGAAGCCCCCACCCCGGCACCTCCCGTCTCCTCCGCCGCCTCCGTCCTGCCCCCCGACGCCGTCGACCTGGTCGCACGGGTCGCCGACTCGGTCCGACGGACCGCCACCTTCATCAGCGACCGTCGTGCACAGCCCGCAGACGGCCCCGACCTCTTTCTCTCCGCCGAACAGGCACTGCTGCTCGGCCACCCGATGCATCCGACCCCGAAGAGCCGTGAAGGGCTCGCCGAGGCCGAAGCCCGGCTCTACTCACCCGAGTTGCGCGGCTCCTTCCCCCTGCACTGGCTGGCGGTGGCCCCCTCCGTCCTCGCCACGGACTCCGCCTGGACCGAGCGAGGCCGCCCCATCCGCGCCGAGCAGCTCACCGCGCAGCTGATCGGCGCCGCACTGCCGCTGCCCGACGGCTACGCGGCTCTCCCGCTGCACCCCTGGCAGATCCGCGAGACCAGGCACCGCCCGCAGACCGCCGCCCTGTTCGAAGCCGGGCTGCTCCGCGACCTCTGCACCCACGGCTCCCCCTGGCACCCCACCTCCTCCGTGCGCACGGTCCACCGCTCGGGGGCCCCCGCGATGCTGAAGCTCTCGCTGGGGCTGCGCATCACCAACTCGCGGCGCGAGAACCTCCGCAAGGAACTCCACCGGGGCGTCGAGGTCCATCGACTGCTGCGCGGAGGTCTCGCCAAGCAGTGGCAGTCCACGCACCCGGGCTTCGACATCGTCCGCGATCCGGCCTGGCTCGCCGTCGACGACCCGGACGGCCGCCCGGTCCCCGGCCTCGACGTGATGATCCGGCACAACCCGTTCCACCCGGCGGACGACGTGTCCTGCATCGCCGGTCTGGTCTCGCCCAGGCCCCACGCGCAGGCGGGCAGCGCGGTCGGCCCGCTCCTGCGGTCCCGGCTGGCCGAGGTCGTCACACGTCTCGCCGGGAAAACGGGCCGCCCGCGCGGTGCCGTCGCCACCGAGTGGTTCCTGCGCTACCTGGAGCAGGTCGTCCGGCCCGTGCTCTGGCTGGACAGCGAGGCGGGCATCGCCCTGGAGGCCCACCAGCAGAACACCCTGCTCCTGCTGGACAGCGAGGGCTGGCCCAGGGGAGGCCGCTACCGCGACAACCAGGGGTACTACTTCCGCGAGTCCCGGCGCGGCGAACTCGACGCCCGGCTGCCGGGCATCGGCGAACAGAGCGACACGTTCGTCTCCGACGAGGTCACCGACGAACGCTTCGCCTACTACCTCGGCATCAACAACGTACTGGGCCTCATCGGCGCGTTCGGCTCCCAGCGCCTCGCCGACGAACAACTGCTGCTCGCCGCCTTCCGACGCTTCCTCGGTGACGTCGCCTCCGGCCCCGCCCGGCTGCGTACGACCCTGCCCGGCCGGCTGCTCGACTCACCCGTCCTGCGCTGCAAGGCCAACCTGCTCACCCGGCTCCACGGCCTCGACGAGCTGGTGGGCCCGGTCGACACCCAGTCCGTCTACGTCACCATCGCCAACCCCCTTCGTCCCTGACTCCGCCGACACCAGTGACGACACCGACTCCCTTTCACCCCCGAGGAACACCCCACACCCCATCTCCTGAGAGGAGCGTCCCGTGCCTTCTGCCGACGCGCGCACCGACGCCCGTACCGACCGCCGAACCACCTCGACCACCGAGAGCGACAGCGAGGCCACGCTGGAGCTGCGTCTGCCCGACGAGTTCCTCGCGCTGTACGCAGCCGCCGGCAACGCCGCGGACACCGTCCCCCCGACCGACGACGACCTCCTCGACCGCATCGGGGAATGGGGGCCGAGGAACACGCCCGCAGGCTCGTTCTGCCTCCAGCCCGTACGGATCGAGCGCGATCTCCCTCTCGTCGGGCGCTGGATAAACGACCCCACTGTCGCCACCTTCTGGGAACTCGCCGGCACCGAACGCGTGACCGAGGCCCATCTGCGGTCCCAGCTCGACGGTGACGGACGCAGCGTCCCCTGTCTCGGCGTGCTGGAGGGCACACCGATGAGCTACTGGGAGATCTACCGCGCCGACCTCGACCCACTGGCCCGGCACTATCCCGCCCGTCCCCACGACACCGGAGTGCACCTCCTGCTCGGCGGTGTCGCCGATCGCGGGCGTGGACTGGGCGGAGTCCTGCTCAGAGCCGTCGCCGACCTCGTACTCGACAACCGTCCTCGCTGCGGGCGCGTCGTCGCGGAACCCGACCTGCGCAACACCCCCTCCGTCTCGGCCTTTCTGAGCGCCGGATTCCGGTTCTCCGCCGAGCTCGACCTGCCCGCCAAACAGGCCGCCCTCATGGTCCGGGACCGGGGCCTGCGCGATGCGCTGTAGACCCCCTGTGCCACGCCCTGTCCCACCGTGCGCTCCCGGCTTGATCACCCGATTGTCAGTGCCGCCCCGTAGGGTGGTCGGGCTATGACGAAGCCCTCACTCCCCGAACTCCTGCATGCTGCCGTCACCGCTGTCGGCGGCACGGAGCGCCCCGGCCAGGTGACCATGGCCGAAGCCGTCGCGGAGGCGATCGACGACGGTTCCCATCTGCTGGTCCAGGCAGGCACCGGCACCGGAAAGTCGCTCGGCTACCTCGTACCCGCGCTCGCGCACGGGGAGCGGGTCGTCGTCGCGACCGCGACCCTCGCGCTGCAGCGCCAGCTCGTGGAGCGCGACCTGCCGCGCACGGTCGACGCCCTGCACCCCGTACTGCGCCGCCGCCCCGAGTTCGCGATGCTCAAGGGCAGATCGAACTACCTGTGCCTGCACCGCCTCCACGAGGGCGTTCCGCAGGACGAGGACGAGGGCCTCTTCGACCAGTTCGAGGCCGCGGCGCCCACCAGCAAGCTGGGCCAGGATCTGCTGCGCCTGCGCGAATGGTCCGACGAGACCGAGACCGGCGACCGTGACGGCCTCACCCCCGGCGTCTCCGACCGGGCCTGGGCGCAGGTCTCCGTCTCCTCCCGAGAGTGCCTGGGCGCCTCGAAGTGCGCGTACGGAGCCGAGTGCTTCGCCGAGATGGCCCGCGAGCGCGCCAAACTCGCGGAGGTGATCGTCACGAACCACGCGCTGCTGGCGATCGACGCCATCGAGGGCGCGCCCGTCCTCCCGCCGCACGAGGTGCTGATCGTCGACGAGGCGCACGAACTGGTCTCGCGGGTCACCGGAGTGGCCACGGGTGAGCTCACTCCGGGTCAGGTCAACCGTGCCGTGCGCCGGGCGGCGAAGCTCGTCAACGAGAAGGCCGCCGACCAGCTCCAGACGGCGGCCGAGGGTTTCGAGCGGGTGATGGAGCTGGCCCTGCCGGGCCGCCTGGAGGAGGTCCCCGAAGACCTCGGGTACGCGCTGATGGCACTGAGGGACGCCGCCCGCACGGTGATCTCCGCCATCGGCGCGACCCGTGACAAGTCCGTCCAGGACGAGGACGCGGTCCGCAAACAGGCGCTGGCCTCGGTGGAAAGCGTCCACGACGTCGCGGAGCGGATCGCGAACGGCTCCGAGTGGGACGTCGTCTGGTACGAGCGGCACGACCGTTTCGGTGCCTCACTGCGGGTCGCCCCGATGTCGGTGTCGGGCCTCCTCAGGGAGAAGCTCTTCACGGACCGCTCGGTGGTCCTGACCTCGGCGACACTCAAGCTGGGCGGCGACTTCAACGGCGTCGGCGCCTCCCTGGGCCTCGCCCCGGAGGGCACGGCGGGCGACGACCTGCCGCACTGGAAGGGCGTCGACGTTGGTTCGCCGTTCGACTACCCGAAGCAGGGCATCCTGTACGTCGCCAAGCACCTGGCCCGTCCCGCGCGCGACGGTGACCGCGGTGACATGCTCGATGAGCTGACGGAGCTGATCCAGGCGGCGGGCGGGCGCACGCTCGGCCTGTTCTCCTCGATGCGGGCGGCCCAGCTCGCCGCCGAGGAACTGCGTTCACGCATCCCGGAGTTCCCGATCCTCCTGCAGGGCGAGGAGACGCTCGGCGAGCTGATCAAGAACTTCGCGGCCGATCCGCGGACCTGTCTGTTCGGCACGCTGTCCCTCTGGCAGGGCGTCGACGTACCGGGCGCGAGCTGCCAGCTGGTCGTCATGGACAAGATCCCGTTCCCGCGCCCGGACGACCCGCTGATGAGCGCCCGCCAGAAGGCTGTCGAGGACGCAGGGGGCAACGGCTTCATGGCCGTCGCCGCCACCCATGCCGCCCTGCTCATGGCCCAGGGCGCCGGCCGCCTCGTACGGGCGACGGGGGACCGCGGTGTGGTCGCCGTACTGGACCAGCGCCTCGCCACGGCCCGCTACGGGAGCTATCTGAAGGCGTCCCTGCCGGACTTCTGGTACACCACCGACCCCAACGTGGTCCGGCGCTCGCTGGCCGCGATCGACGCCGTGGCGCAGCAGGCGGAGGCCACCGAGCCGGTCGTGGATGCGGCCGAGCAGGCGGAGGAGGCGTAGACACCACTGTGCCGGCCACCGACCGAGGTCGGTGGCCGGCACAGTGACGCACCTGGATACCTGGACAACACAGGGCCCCGGAACCGGCGCAGGGGTTCCGGGGCCCGGTCAGGGGCGGGGTCTCGACGACCCCGGCCTCCAGCCGCTCTCACAGGCGGCGGAGCACCGCCACCACCTTGCCGAGGATCGTCGCCTCGTCACCGGGGATCGGCTGGTACGCGGAGTTGTGCGGGAGGAGCCAGACATGGCCGTCCTCGCGCTTGAAACGCTTGACGGTGGCTTCGCCGTCCAGCATCGCGGCCACGACATCGCCGTTCTCGGCGACCGGCTGGCGGCGTACGGTGACCCAGTCGCCGTCGCAGATCGCGGCCTCGATCATCGAGTCACCGACGACCTTCAGCACGAACAGCTCTCCGTCACCCACCAGTTGGCGGGGGAGGGGGAACACGTCCTCGACCGATTCCTCGGCGAGGATGGGACCGCCGGCGGCGATACGGCCCACAAGGGGGACGTACGACGCGGCGGGCTTGCCCGCGGTGTCCGTGGGCTGCACGGAAGCCCCTTGGTCGGAACCGCGTACTTCATAGGCGCGCGGGCGATGCGGATCGCGGCGCAGGAATCCCTTGCGCTCCAGAGCCATGAGCTGGTGTGCGACCGATGAGGTACTGGAGAGGCCGACTGCCTGCCCGATCTCGCGCATCGACGGCGGGTAACCGCGTCGTTGCACGGAGTCCCTGATGACCTCGATCACGCGCCGTTGCCGGTCGGTGAGGCCCGAGCTGTCCGCTCGGATTCCTGGAGGTCGTCCAGGGAGGGACCGCTTGGGCCCCTCGGGATTCGTGGCTTCGTTCATCGCATGCACCGGCTCGAGTCGGCTCTGGGAGCGGTCCTGGGCAGTGATGGTGGCACTGTCAGCGGTGGTGGTCACGTCGGCCCCTCTCGATGGTCTCCCGTGCAGTGCAACGGTAGTTGCTTTCGAAAGGTTGCGCCAAACACACGTTCGAGTGAAAAATTGCTGATGGCCTGCCGCGATCAGATGTTTGGGTGTATGGCTCGCGTCGTGCCGGGCGGACAAAAGGGCTCCCTGTTGTACCCTTCACCGCCGGGGCGGCGACCTCGTGGGCCGGTGCTCAAGTCTGCCACCCGGATCCCCGTCAACCGGGAATCGGCCCTCCGTCGCGCGCGGTCCTCACCGTATCTCCGCATGCTCCCGAGCGATACGGCTGTGCCGGCTCGGGCCTGCCGTGAGGGTGTGGCCGTACGGCACCCGCCAATACTGGTGCGACACGCGCGTACGCGGTGGATGTACGGGCCAATCCCCACATCTAGTGGTTGGATTGCAGCAGTGGCCCAGAAGTTGTGGTCCCCGGGTCATCAACCCCTCAGGCATCACCTATGCTGGGGGCTGCTTCGAGGGGCTCAAGGGCCTTTACGAGGCTATTGAGTCTGCTGTGAGGGAGGGTTGGAGAACATGCACTGCCCCTTCTGCAGGCATCCCGACAGCCGTGTCGTCGACAGTCGTACGACCGACGACGGCACGTCCATCCGCAGGCGCCGCCAATGCCCTGACTGCTCCCGCCGGTTCACGACCGTCGAGACGTGCTCGCTCATGGTGGTCAAGCGGTCCGGAGTCACCGAACCGTTCAGTCGGACGAAGGTCATCAACGGCGTGCGCAAGGCATGCCAGGGACGGCCGGTCACCGAGGACGCGCTCGCCCAACTCGGCCAGCGGGTCGAGGAAGCGGTGCGGGCCACCGGAAGTGCCGAGCTGACCACCCACGACGTGGGGCTGGCCATGCTCGGCCCGTTGCAGGAACTCGACCTCGTCGCCTACCTGCGATTCGCGTCCGTCTACCGGGCGTTCGACTCGCTGGACGACTTCGAGGCCGCCATCGCGGAGCTCAGGGAAGCGCCGCGCAGCCCCGCCGTGGACGACGAAGACCCGGATGTGGGGCGCCAGGAAGAGCATCGCGGGTCCGGGGGGACTGCTCAGGTCCCCGTGCCCGCCAACGCCGCCGACTGACCGGCGGGCCGGATCCGGACAGTACGTGCGGACTTGGCCCCGGGGGCGGCGATCCAAAGACCTGTTGCGGACAGCATCGAGAGGTGCCCGCAGCGCAAGAAATACACCGTGTCATGGGAACAACGTGACACTTCTGGGCGTTTTGCCCGATACAGGGAGGCGGCATGACAGAGACGGCGAGCGGTCCGGCACGGAGTTCCCGAGCTAAGGGGACGAAGGTGGCCAAGGGCCTGCGCATCGAGCGGATCCACACCACCCCCGGCGTGCACCCGTACGACGAGGTCGAGTGGGCGAGCCGTGACGTCGTCATGACCAACTGGCGCGACGGCTCGATCAACTTTGAGCAGCGTGGCGTCGAGTTCCCCGACTTCTGGTCGGTGAACGCGGTCAACATCGTCACCAGCAAGTACTTCCGCGGTGCTGTCGGCACCCCGCAGCGCGAAGTGAGCCTCAAGCAGCTCATCGACCGCATCGTGAAGACGTACACGAAGGCCGGTGAGGACTACAAGTACTTCGCCTCCCCGGCCGACGCGGAGATCTTCGAGCACGAGCTGGCGTACGCCCTCCTGCACCAGATCTTCAGCTTCAACAGCCCCGTCTGGTTCAACGTCGGGACCCCCCAGCCCCAGCAGGTCTCGGCCTGCTTCATCCTGTCCGTCGACGACTCCATGGAGTCGATCCTCGACTGGTACAAGGAAGAGGGCATGATCTTCAAGGGCGGCTCGGGCGCCGGCCTGAACCTCTCCCGGATCCGCTCCTCCAAGGAGCTGCTCTCCTCCGGCGGCAACGCCTCCGGCCCGGTCTCCTTCATGCGCGGCGCGGACGCGTCGGCAGGAACGATCAAGTCGGGCGGCGCCACCCGCCGCGCGGCCAAGATGGTCATCCTCGACGTCGACCACCCCGACATCGAGGACTTCATCGAGACCAAGGTGAAGGAGGAGGAGAAGATCCGCGCCCTGCGCGACGCGGGCTTCGACATGGACCTGGGCGGCGACGACATCACGTCCGTCCAGTACCAGAACGCCAACAACTCGGTCCGTGTGAACGACACGTTCATGAAGGCGGTCGAGGCGGGCGGCAAGTTCGGGCTCACCTCCCGGATGACCGGCGAGGTCATCGAGGAGGTCGACGCCAAGACGCTCTTCCGCAAGATGGCGGTGGCGGCCTGGGCCTGCGCCGACCCGGGCATCCAGTACGACGACACGATCAACCGCTGGCACACCTGCCCGGAGTCCGGCCGTATCAACGGCTCGAACCCGTGCAGCGAGTACATGCACCTGGACAACACGTCCTGCAACCTCGCCTCGCTGAACCTGATGAAGTTCCTCAAGGACGACGGCAAGGGCCGCCAGTCCTTCGAGATCGACCGCTTCGCGAAGGTCGTCGAGCTCGTCATCACCGCGATGGACATCTCCATCTGCTTCGCCGACTTCCCCACGCAGAAGATCGGCGAGAACACGCGCGCGTTCCGCCAGCTCGGCATCGGCTACGCCAACCTCGGCGCCCTGCTGATGGCGACCGGTCACGCGTACGACTCCGAGGGCGGCCGTGCCCTGGCCGGTTCCATCACCTCCCTGATGACCGGCACGTCGTACCGCCGCTCCGCCGAACTCGCCGCGGTCGTCGGCCCGTACGACGGCTACGCCCGTAACGCGCAGCCGCATCTGCGGGTCATGAAGCAGCACGCCGACGAGAACGACAAGGCCGTCCGGATGGACGACCTGGACACCCCGATCTGGGCCGCCGCCACGGAGGCCTGGCAGGACGTCGTCCGCATCGGCGAGAAGAACGGCTTCCGCAACGCGCAGGCTTCCGTCATCGCCCCGACCGGCACCATCGGTCTCGCGATGTCCTGCGACACCACGGGTCTTGAGCCCGACCTCGCGCTGGTCAAGTTCAAGAAGCTCGTCGGCGGCGGCTCGATGCAGATCGTCAACGGCACGGTCCCGCAGGCCCTGCGTCGCCTGGGTTACCAGGAGGAGCAGATCGAGGCGATCGTCGCCCACATCGCCGAGCACGGCCATGTGATCGACGCCCCGGGCCTCAAGCACGAGCACTACGAGGTGTTCGACTGCGCCATGGGCGAGCGGACCATCTCCGCGATGGGCCACGTCCGGATGATGGCCGCGATCCAGCCCTGGATCTCCGGCGCCCTGTCCAAGACGGTCAACATGCCGGAGACGGCGACCGTCGAGGAGGTCGAGGAGATCTACTTCGAGGCCTGGAAGATGGGCGTCAAGGCGCTCGCGATCTACCGCGACAACTGCAAGGTCGGCCAGCCGCTCTCCGTCAAGAAGAAGGAGAACGAGAAGGCCGAGGTGACCGCGAAGACCGAGGCGACGATCCGTGAGGCCGTCGAGAAGGTCGTCGAGTACCGCCCGGTCCGCAAGCGCCTCCCGAAGGGCCGCCCCGGCATCACCACGTCCTTCACGGTCGGCGGCGCCGAGGGCTACATGACCGCCAACTCCTACCCGGACGACGGTCTCGGCGAGGTCTTCCTGAAGATGTCCAAGCAGGGTTCCACCCTCGCGGGCATGATGGACGCCTTCTCGATCGCCATCTCGGTGGGTCTGCAGTACGGCGTGCCGCTGGAGACGTACGTCTCGAAGTTCACGAACATGCGCTTCGAGCCGGCCGGGATGACGGACGACCCCGATGTCAGGATGGCCCAGTCGATCGTCGACTACATCTTCCGGCGCCTGGCGCTCGACTTCCTCCCCTTCGAGACGCGTTCCGCCCTCGGCATCCACTCCGCCGACGAGCGCCAGCGTCACCTGGAGACGGGCTCCTACGAGCCGTCCATCGACGACGAGGTCGACATCGAGGGTCTGGCCCAGTCGGCTCCCCGCGCCCAGGAACTGAAGGCCGTCGCGACGCCGAAGGCCGTGATCGCGGAGGTGCCGGAGCCCGCGCTGCAGCAGGTCCACACCAGTGCCGAACTGGTCGAGATGCAGCTGGGCATCCAGGCGGACGCCCCGCTGTGCTTCTCCTGCGGTACGAAGATGCAGCGGGCCGGGTCCTGCTACATCTGCGAGGGATGCGGGTCGACCAGCGGTTGCAGCTGACCGCGACATACGGTCCCTGACCGGTGAGTGAGGGAGGAGGGGTGTCGGCCAGGTGCCGGCGCCCCTCCTTCGTCGTGTCGTGGGGCACGTAACCTCCGTCCATGGACGACACGTTGCGGCGACACGACGGTGACATCGGTGAACTCCGGGGGCCCGCCCGGACCGCCGCTCTCGAAGCGCTGGTCGCGGATCTCCGTTCCCCGGATCCCCTGGTGCGCGACGAGGGCGCGTACGGCGCGGCTGTCCGCTGGATACCCGGCCTCGACGCGGTGGAGCGGCGGTGGCTCGGGGACCGTACGGCCGGGCTGTTCGACGATCCCGGCATTCAGGCGCGGGCGTTCGCTCCCCTCGTCCTGGCCCGGCTCGTGGACGCGGGGGTCTGGCGGCAGGAGTGGTGGGAGGCGTTCGCCGGGTGGTATCCCGGCGAGACCGATCTGCGCGGGTACGACTCCGAGCTCGGCTGGGTGCACGCCGCCGCGCACGGGGCCGATCTGCTGGCGGCCCTCGCCAGGTGCCCGGAGCAGGATCCCGCGCCGTTGTTCGAGCTGGCCGTCGCGCGGCTGCTGGCCGACACCGGGCAGGTCTTCGACGCGCAGGAGGACGACCGGATCGCCCGTGCGCTGGCCCAGCTCCTGTGCCGGCCCGGTCTCGCCGTCGCCGGGTCGGTGGGGTGGCTGGACGCCGTCTCGGCGGCGTTCCGGACGGGGGAGCCGGGGCCGGTTCCCCCCTGGGCCTCCAACGCCATGCGCACCCTGCGCATGCTCTACCTGCTGGTGGACCGCGGACTGCTCGCGCCCGGCGGGGACGGTCCGCCGAGCACGGTCACCCACAGGGAGGCCGTACTCGACGCCCTGGCCACCACCCTCGCGATCGTCACCCCCTACCTGCCCTCCCCTTCGGGGAGGGATCAGGTCTGACGTGTGTGGCCCATCGTCATGGTGAACGTGTCGGGGTCGTCCTCGAAGCCCTGGACGCCGGAGTGGAAGTCCCACGACCCGGCCTCGTCGCGGACGAACTCCGCGACCGTGGCCGCCGTGGAACCCAGGACGCCGCCGAAGTCGTCCTCGGCCAGCACGGTGTAGCCCTCGCGGATGCGCAGGCCTGGACTGAGGACGTTGACGAACGTCCGGTGAGTGGAGCGCTGCTGGATGATGACACCGACCACCACGCGCGCGTACTGGGCGCCCAGTCGGTCGAACTCCAGTGTCATGACCTCGTCCCAGCCGAAGCCCTTGCCGTCCTTGCTGTCCCGGTTGAGCGTGATCGTGCCGTCCGGAGAGCGGCTGTCGAAGTGCACCACATAGGCGGGATCGCCGTACGGATCGGTCGCCGGGTAGGTCGCTGCGACGATGTCGAGATCGGTGGGCGGCTGTCCCGTCGGACTCGGATCCCACTTCAGTGAGACTTCGGCCTTGCGGATCCCCTTGTTGAGGGCCTTCACAGACTTCCCTTCCCCGTTCGCCGTTGTGCTCTCGCTCCAACTGCCGGTACCTCACAGCTGGTTGTCCATCGTGCCACGCGCGCGGGGGCGCTCGCGCGGTCGTACTCCGCCCGAGCGTGACCGGCGCCACGCTGCGGGGCCTTACGATGGCGCCGTGCTGGTCAAGTGGATTCGCTGCACCGTGGTGGACCGCCGCGGTTTCGAACGGGGGCAGCGAAAGTGGGCGGGACTTCTGGGGGAGCCGGGATTCCGGGGGCAGGGCGGGGGCTGGAGCCGGGGGCGTCCCGGCGTGGCGCACGTCTTCGCCTTCTGGGAGAGCCGCGCCTTCTACGACTCCTTCATGGCCCGGTCCCATGACCGGCTCGCCACCGCGCAGTCGGGCACCTTCAAGGATCAGCAGGTCAAGCTCTTCGACCACCGTTTCGACGTGAAGACCGGCTTCGAGCCGCGCTTCACGGACTCCGACCTGGTACGGGTGGCGCACTGCCGTGTCCACGAGGAGCGCGCCGAGCACTTCGCGCTGATGCAGGAGAAGGTCTGGAACCCCGCGATGGCGGGTTCGCCCGGCATGGTGCGAGGGCTGTTCGGCGAGGCGCCGGGGCACGAGTTCCTGATCCTGTCGATGTGGCGCTCGGCCGCCGAGCACGGCAAGTACCGGGCCGAGCGGGTGGAGCGACTGGCGCTGCGGGCGCAGCTGGAGGCGGACGTCGCGGCTCTCGCCGGGGACATCGTCGAACTGGAACCCAGCTGGATAGTCTGAGGTCCGGACACTGTGCCTCGGACTCCGCCTTCCGGACTCCGTGTTCGCGACCTGCTGTGCTCCAACGCGCACGACATGTGTGACATACGCCGTATAGAGGGCGCCTGAGTGCCCGGTCGGCGTCGACCCGATCTAGGGTTTTGACATGGTAAGACCACGGCGCATCGTCCTTGTCCGGCACGGCGAGTCAATGGGCAATGCCGATGACACCGTCTACGAGCGTGAACCGGATCATGCCCTCGCGCTCACGGAACGCGGCTGGCGACAGGCGGAGGAGACCGGCAAGCGGCTGCGCGAGGTGTTCGGGCAGGAGCAGGTGAGTGTCTACGTCTCCCCCTACCGTCGGACGCATGAAACCCTGCGCGCTTTCAGTCTGAACCCCGACCACATACGCGTACGGGAGGAGCCCCGGCTGCGCGAGCAGGACTGGGGCAACTGGCAGGACCGGGACGACGTGCAGCTGCAGAAGGCGTACCGGGACGCGTACGGACACTTCTTCTACCGCTTCGCCCAGGGGGAGTCCGGAGCCGACGTGTACGACAGGGTCGGCGGCTTCCTGGAGAGCCTGTACCGCAGCTTCGAGGCCCCCGACCATCCGCCGAACGTGCTGCTGGTGACCCACGGGCTGGCCATGCGGCTGTTCTGCATGCGCTGGTTCCACTGGACGGTCGCGGAATTCGAGTCGCTGTCGAATCCGGGGAACGCGGAGATGCGGATGCTCGTTCTCGGCAGTGACGGCAGGTACACCCTTGACCGGCCGTTCGAGCGTTGGCGTGATCCGGAATCGTATGGAATCACCGGATAGAGTGGCAGGGCGATGACCGTTGATTCCTCTTCTCACGAGCGCATGGAGCGCGCCCTGGCCAGTCTGCGCGGGCTTGCGGTGGGGGATGCGCTGGGGTCGCAGTTCTTCGTGCCCGTGAACCACCCGCTGCTCAAGATCCGTGAGCTGCCGTCCGGCCCCTGGCAGTGGACGGACGACACGGAGATGGCGTGCTCCGTGGTCTCCGTGCTGGCCGTCCACCACCGCGTCGACCAGGACGCCCTGGCCCGCTCCTTCGCGGAGCACCACGACTTCGACCGCGGGTACGGTCCCGCGGTGAACCGGCTCCTGCGGCTGGTCCGGGAGGGCGGCGACTGGCGCGAGCTGGCGTCCGCCCTGTTCAACGGCCAGGGGTCCTGGGGCAACGGCGCGGCCATGCGCATCGCGCCTCTGGGTGCCTGGTACGCGGACGACCCGGAGCAGGCGACCCACCAGGCGGAGATCTCGGCCTATCCCACGCACCAGCACCGCGAGGCCGTCGTGGGAGCCATGGCCGTGGCGGCTGCCGCCGCCCTGGTGGCCGCCCCGGGCGGCCCGCCGAGTCCCGGTGCCCTCCTCGACGCGGTGATCGCGCTCGTCCCGAGGAGCGCCGTCTCGGCCGGGCTGCGGCGCGCCAAGGACATGCTGGACTACGCCGACGCGGGCACGGTCGCGGCTGTCCTGGGCTGTGGCCGGCGTACGTCGGCGCACGACACCGTGCCGTTCGCGCTCTGGTCCGCGGCGCGCGCCCTCGGTGACTACGAGGAAGCCTTCTGGGCAACGGCCCAGGTGGGCGGAGACGTGGACACGAACTGCGCCATCGTGGGCGGCGTGCTCGCCGCAGGGAAGGCAGGGGCCCCGCCGTCGGAGTGGCTGGAGCGCACGGAAGCGCTGCCGGAGTGGGTGCCCTCAGGGGCGTAGCGCGGGTGAGGATCCTCCGCGGGTGCCGGGCAGGCGGGGTGCCGCTGTGCTCGCCGTCGGTACAGGGGGTCTGGGGGCACCTGAACTGACGGCGCGTCCCCTCGGCGGGCCCGTAGTCGTCGTAACGTCTCACCGCCCCACCGCTGACCTCCTGTGGGATGCCGTCCCGCGAGCTTCCGCAAGCGGGCGGTACGTCACTCCGGTCACCGGAGATACACACCGCCGGTCGGTCGGCCGCCACCCCCTTGGTGGCGCCTGCCGGCCCGTGGCCGGGGGATCAGCCGCTGGCCGGGCCCGCGGTGCTCGCCGTACCCGCGAGGGCGTCCAGGTCGCTCTTGCGGACGCGGATCACGAAGCAGGCGGTGGCGAGGGCCAGGGCGGCCATCGCGGCGGCGGGGATGAACGCCGTGGAGATGCCGTGGGCGAGTACCTCGTGGCTCCAGGGGGCCGGAAGCTGACCGGTTTTGGCGAACTGCGCCTTCTGTCCCGCCGTCGCCTCGGCGAGGAACTTGGACACCTGTTTCCCCGCCTCGTCACGGCTGGCCGAGCCGAACACCGTCGTCAGGATGGAGAGGCCGAGCGAACCACCCACCTGCTGCGTGACGTTGAGCAGCCCGGACGCGGCGCCCGCCTCGTGCGCGGCGACCCCGGAGACGGCCGTCAGGGTCAGCGTCACGAAGTTCAGGCCCATACCGAAACCGAACACCAGCATCGGGCCCAGCACCCCGCCGACGTACGAACTGTCCGGGGTGATGAAGGCCTGCCAGGCGAGGCCGAGCGTGGCCAGTGCCGAGCCGGCCACCATGAACGGTTTGGGCCCGAGGACCGGCAGGAACCGTTGCGACAGCCCCGCGCCCGTGGCGATCGCGAAGGTCACCGGCAGGAATGCGAGGCCCGCCTCGATCGGCGTGTACAGCAGCACGTTCTGCACGAAGAGGACGATGAAGAAGAACATGCCGAACATCGCCGCGGCCAGGCTCAGCATGATCACGTAGGTGCCCGAGCGGTTGCGGTCGGCGAACATCTTCAGCGGGGTGATCGGCTCCTTGGCGCGCATCTCCACGAGGACGAAGACGGCCAGCAGGACCACTGCCGTGGCGAAGGACGCCAGGGTCAGGCTGTCCCGCCAGCCCTTCTCCGCCGCGCGGATGAAGCCGTAAACGAGGGACGCCATGCCCAGCGTCGAGGTCAGCGCGCCCACGAAGTCGAAGCGGCCCGGGTGACGTTCGGACTCGCCGATGTACATCGGCGTGAGCACGGCGATCAGAATGCCGATCGGTACGTTGACGAAGAGCACCCAGCGCCAGTTGAGCCACTCCGTGAGCATGCCGCCGGCGAGCAGACCGACGGCGCCGCCGCCGGCCGACACGGCGGCGAAGACACCGAACGCCCGGTTGCGCTCCGGGCCTTCGGCGAACGTGGTGGTGATGAGCGCCAGCGCGGTGGGCGAGGCTATCGCCCCGCCCACGCCCTGCAGAGCCCGCGCGGCCAGCAACTGCCAGGGCTCCTGGGCGAGTCCGCCCAGCAGGGAGGCGGCGATGAACAGCAGGATGCCGGTCATGAAGACCCGGCGGCGGCCGAGGATGTCACCGGCCCGCCCGCCGAGCAGCAGCAGGCCGCCGAACGTGAGCGTGTAGGCGCTGACCACCCACGTGAGGTCGGTGGTGCTGAACTTGAGAGAGGCTTGAATGTGCGGCAGCGCGATGTTCACAATCGTCGCGTCGAGTACCACCATGAGTTGGCAGGCCGCGATGACGGTGAGCGCTATGCCGGGATGCCCCTCCCGGCGGGCCGCACCTGGCTTCTGGTCTTTCGGCAACGAAGAGGTAGTCACCATGGGTCCCCCATAGGAGCAATAGTGAACGCTCGCGTTCACTGTCGCGTCGAACGGTAGTGAGTCCCCGACAGTGAACGCAAGCGTTCACTGAAGCCGCCGCCGTGTTGTGTCCCGGTCGCCCGGGTAATCTCAGCGATCCACCTCGCCGACGATCCCCTCAATACCGACAATCCTTATAAATGCTCGCACTCCCCGCTCTCCCCTGCACCCTGCCCGCTGGAGACACTCAGATGGTTACCTCGCGCTGGACGGCCGCCCCCGCCCAGGCGGCCTCCCCCCGACGGCGCGGCGCCGTGCTCGAACGCGCGATCCTCGATGCCGCCCTGGAACAGCTCAGCACGGTCGGCTGGAACGGGCTCACGATGGAGGGCGTTGCCGCCGGCGCCCAGACCGGCAAGGCCGCGGTCTACCGGCGCTGGCCCTCCAAGGAGGATCTCGTCGCGGACGCGCTGCAGGCCGGGCTGCCGAGCTTCGATCGGGCGCCCGACCTCGGGAGCGTGCGGGACGACCTTCTGGAGCTGTGCCGGCAGGTGCGGGAGACCATGTTCTCGCGCCCCGGATTCGCGCTGCGCTCGGTGATTCACGAATGCGACAGCCCCCAGGCGGAGCGCTTTCAGAGTGTGATCTTCCGGGCGCTCCTCGAGCCCTCGGCGAGACTTCTCCGGGAGATCATCGACCGCGGGATCGAGCGGGGAGAGACCCGCCCCGACGCTGCCAATGGCTACGTCTTCGACGCCATTCCAGCGATGATGATGTACCGCACAAAGGTGTGCGCGAGCGAATGGGAGGAGCGGGACATCGAGGAGATGATCGACCGGTTGATGGTTCCGCTGCTGCGGGCGGACCGTGCCTGAAGCCACCTCCGAAGGCCGTCGGGGGGTGCCTCACGGTGACCCTCAAGTCGCTTGGGGGAGCCGGGTGTCGCGTGGCCTTCCGGGCGGCGTACGCTAAGACCGCCATGCCGTACGAAGCACCCACCCACACTGTCGAGCGCTCCCTGCGCGCCACGACCGGAGCGAAGGTCGTCGCCGGCGTCGACGAGGTCGGGCGGGGCGCGTGGGCCGGTCCTGTCACCGTCTGCGCGGCGGTCACCGGTCTGCGGCGGCCCCCCGAGGGACTCACCGACTCCAAGCTCCTCGCGGTCAAGCGGCGTACCCAACTCGCGGAGGTACTGCGGGAATGGGTGACGTCGTACGCATTGGGGCACGCCTCCCACGAAGAGATCGACGACCTGGGGATGACGGCCGCGCTGCGGCTCGCCGCGGAGCGCGCCCTGGAGGCCTTGCCGGTCCGTCCGGATGCGGTCATCCTCGATGGGAAGCACGACTACCTGGGGTCGCCGTGGCAGGTCCGTACGGTGATCAAGGGTGACCAGTCGTGCGTGGCGGTCGCGGCCGCGTCCGTGATCGCCAAGGTCCAGCGCGACAAAATGATGGCCGAACTGGGTGTCGACCATGCAGACTTCAATTTTGCGGCCAATGCCGGGTATCCGTCGCCCGTGCACAGGGCCGCGCTGGAGGAGCGGGGCCCCACCCCGTACCACCGGCTGTCGTGGGCGTATCTTGATGCGCTGCCCCAGTGGCGGCACCTGAAGAAGGCCCGCAGTTGGGCGAGCGGGAACGCTCCGGAGATCGAGGGCCAGCTCGGCTTCGACTTCTGACGTCTCCGTTCGCACTCATGCGCCACCCACCGACGCGAGTCGCACCGGTGTTTGATAAATATCAAGTCATGCCTCTCATTCCCGAGGAGCCTCAGATTCACGAGAGTGCCCAGGGTCCCCGCGTCGCTCCGGCCAGTGGCCACAGCGCGCCGACCCCCCGTCCCGTACCCGGCCCGCGCCCCGCGGCATCGCCGCGTCCCGGCCGTCCGGGTCCCTTCCGGCCCACCGCGCCGGCCCAGCGTGCACCGCACGACGCGCCCGCGGCCGTGGCTTCGACCGCCGGCGCGGTCAAGCCCGGGCCGCCCGCGGCTCCGGCCGCCCCTGTCCCTTCCATCCCTTCCGCGCCCGCCTCCAAGGCCCCGGTGACCCCGAAGATCCAGCTGGTCCCGGCCTCGGCCGAGGGCGCGCTGGACGCTGCCGAGGAAGCCGTCGACCTGCTCCTGGACTCGGGTCGGGCCCCCGGTGAGGTGCTGGTGATCACCACCGGCGATCCGCACCCGTGGGCCGCGCACGAGCTGTCCTTCGGTGAGGGCCCGTACTGGGCGCAGCACGACGCGGGTGACGACGTCTTCTATGCCGACGCCGCCGCTCTGAGCCGTGCAGCCTCCCGTCCCGTGGTCGTTGTCGCCGTCAACGGCGGTGCCGACACGGCGACGGCCGCGGCCCTTCCCCTGGCCCTCGGCCGAGCCGGCGCCCTGCTGATCTGCTGTGGTGACCCGCAGCTGATCAACTCGGTGCTGGGCGCGGGGGTCTGAGCCGGTTCCGGTTCGTCCGAGCAGCTTCGGGAACCACCCGGGTCAGCCGGTCCAGCGACACCGGACCGGCTGACGGAGGTCTCCTGTAGCGATGACCGTACGGCGGGCGATCCGGCGTGCCCCGACGCGGAAACGCCGGGAACGCGCCGGCTGCCGTGCGGGGCTTCGGCATGTCCTGCCCTCGACGACCGGAAACCGGCGTACGGGAGAGTCGTAAGCGACAGGGGTACGCGCGCGTACCCCTGCTTGTCGCGCGTCGGCCGCCGTCCGGGCGAGTGGTGGTGCTGCCCGCGTCTCTAGGCGAGTCGCGTGGATCGTGTGCTGCCCGCGCGCGGGTTCTCGCTGCCGTACGTCGTACCGGCGGACGCCGTTGTCCGCGGTGACTGTCTGTGTACGACGTGGACGTCACCCTGGCCGACTGGCGCAGTCGTACGGGGTGGTCGGCCGCTGCGCGTCGGTGTCAGCGGGCTGCCGCGCGGCGCAGGATGTCCGAGGCGGCGCCTCCGGTGCGTGGCATCGGCAGCGGCGGCGGTGCCTCGGACATGGCGAACGGCTCCGGTGGCGAGTCCGCGTTGGGACGCCGCCCGCCGCGGCCCTCACCGAGCACCTGCCAGCCGTCGCGGGTCAGCGTGATGTACGCGCCGCAGCGCAGCCCGTGCAGGGTGCAGGCGTCACGCAGACCCCACATCCACGCGCCGTCCTCCTCCGTCCAACGGGCGTCGCCGTCACGGCAGTAGAGCAGGACGGCGGTGCGCACCGGAGTACGCCGACGCAGGTCGTGCGGGATGACCCGACGCAGCTGCGCGAGCAGTGAGTTGCGGAACATCCAGCCGTCGGCCGGTGCCGAGCGACGGGTGAACGAGGCACTCGCCCGCAACCGCTCGTCCGCATCGAGGACGGCCACGATCGCGGTCGCGGGCCCGGGACGGTGCCGCGCGTGCAGTCCGCTGACGACCTCGCGGGGATTGCGCAGCAGGGGAATCCCGGCTGCGGCCCACTCCGCGGGTTCGAGCATGCGGGCGGCTGAGTTGGTGGAAGCGGCGGACAGGTCGGCAGACGTCGACATGGATGCCGCGGGGGACGGAGCGAATCCGAAGGTCACAGTCCTCCCTTCGGCTACGCGCCCACACTGCGGGCGGGAGATCGGACTTGGGGGAGCGCACACCGCAGGGGAGCCCTGCCGGACCACGGACCTGCCGTGCGGGGAGCGGACTCCAATTCTTGCTGCCGAACTGGGTTGCGGCAACGAGCAAATGGGGCCACCGACCGGCTTCTGGTGATCTGTGGATTATATCCCTGCCAGGTGTGTCATTTGTAGATGGCTGGGGTGGCAGGGAACGGGGCGTTCGTCCGCTTGTTCGGCCTGGTTCATGTCCCCTTCACGGGCAGGGCGGGGCGCGGACCAGTGGCGACCCCCGTGCGCGGCTTTCCGTCGGACCATCCGGGCCGTCACCGCGAGGGTCCACCCGGTCACAGCGAAGTCGTCCGAAAGGAGGAGATGCGGCGGCGGGGGCGGGGTGGAAGGGCCGTGCCTGCTTCGGGGCGGCCATGAGGATTGGGCCGATGTCAGTGCTGTGGGGTTGCATGGGGGCATGAGTAACCAGGAGCTGCGTGCAGAAGCCGACGCCGTCCTCGCTGAGCTGGTCGGTGCCCCGGAGGGTTCGGCGCGGTTGCGGGAGGACCAGTGGCAGGCGGTGGCCGCCCTGGTGGAGGAGCGCCGGCGCGCCCTGGTCGTGCAGCGCACCGGCTGGGGCAAGTCGGCGGTGTACTTCGTCGCGACGGCTCTGCTGCGGCGGCGTGGCTCCGGCCCGACGGTGATCGTCTCCCCGTTGCTGGCGTTGATGCGAAACCAGGTCGACTCGGCGGCCCGGGCAGGCATTCGGGCGCGCACGATCAACTCGGCCAACCCGGAGGAGTGGGAGACCATCTACGGGGAGGTCGAGCGCGGAGAGACCGATGTCCTCCTGGTCAGTCCGGAACGTCTCAACTCCGTGGATTTCCGCGATCAGGTCCTGCCCAGGCTCGCGGCCACGACCGGTCTGCTGGTGGTCGACGAGGCGCACTGCATCTCCGACTGGGGACACGATTTCCGCCCCGACTACCGCCGGTTGCGCACGATGCTTGCGGAGCTGCCGGCAGGTGTGCCGGTGCTGGCCACGACGGCGACCGCGAACGCGCGGGTGACGGCTGATGTGGCCGAGCAACTCGGCACGGGGGGCGGCGACGCCCTGGTGCTGCGGGGGCCGCTGGACCGGGAGAGCCTGCGGCTGGGCGTGCTGGAGCTGCCGGACGCGGCGCATCGGCTGGCGTGGCTGGGCGAGCGGCTCGGGGATCTGCCGGGCTCGGGGATCATCTACACGCTCACGGTGGCGGCGGCCGAGGAGGTCGCGGCGTTCCTGCGGCAGCGTGGGTATCCGGTGGCCTCGTACACGGGGAAGTCCGAGAACGCCGACCGGTTGCAGGCGGAGGAGGACCTGCTGGCCAACCGGGTGAAGGCGCTCGTGGCGACATCGGCACTCGGGATGGGCTTCGACAAACCGGACCTGGGGTTCGTGGTGCACCTGGGATCGCCCTCGTCCCCGATCGCCTACTACCAGCAGGTGGGGCGTGCGGGTCGTGGCGTGGATCATGCGGACGTGCTGCTGCTGCCGGGGCGGGAGGACGAGGCGATCTGGGCGTACTTCGCGTCGGTGGGCTTCCCTCCCGAGGAACAGGTCCGGCGCACCCTGCAGGTTCTGGAGGGCGCTGGGCGTCCGCTGTCCCTGCCGGCGCTGGAACCGCTGGTGGATCTTCGGCGTTCGCGGCTGGAGACGATGCTGAAGGTCCTGGACGTGGACGGAGCGGTCAAGCGCGTCAAGGGGGGCTGGACCGCGACAGGGCAGCCATGGGCGTACGACGCCGAGCGTTACGCCTGGGTCGCCAAACAGCGGGCTGCCGAGCAGCAGGCCATGCGGGACTACGTGGCGACCTCCGGGTGTCGGATGGAGTTCCTGCAGCGGCAGCTCGACGACGAGAAGGCGGTTCCGTGCGGTCGGTGCGACACGTGCGCCGGGCCCTGGCTCGATCCCTCCGTGTCCTCCGGCGCTCTCGCGGGTGCGACGGGTGAACTGGACCGTCCCGGGGTCGAGGTCGAGCCGCGCCGGATGTGGCCCTCGGGCATGGCGGCGGTCGGGGTGGACCTCAAGGGCCGTATCCCCGTGGGTCGTCAGGCGGCCACCGGGCGGGCGCTGGGCAGGCTGTCGGACATCGGCTGGGGCAACCGACTGCGTCCGCTGCTGTCGGAACAGGCTGCGGACGGGCCGGTGCCGGACGACGTGCTGGCCGCTGTCGTGACGGTGGTGGCGGACTGGGCCCGCTCACCTGGCGGCTGGGCCGGCGCTGGTCCGGACGCGATGGCACGGCCGGTGGGGATCGTCGCCATGCCCTCCCGTACCCGCCCTCAGCTCGTCTCCTCCCTGGCCGGGGGTCTGGCCCGGGTCGGCAGGCTGCCGCTGCTGGGCAGCCTCGCCTACACCCCGCAGGCCGGCGAGTACGCGGCGCACCGCAGTAACTCCGCCCAGCGGCTGCGTGCACTGGCCGCCTCGTTCACCGTGCCCGACGAACTCGCGGCAGCCCTGGCGGGCACCCCCGGCCCGGTCCTGCTCGTCGACGACTACACCGACTCCGGCTGGACCCTGGCTGTGGGCGCCCGCCTCCTGCGCCAGACAGGAGCAGACCAGGTCCTTCCCCTCACCCTTGCCGTGGCGGGGTGAGCGGGTCGCCTCCCGCCGGGTCCGCCGGCGTCAGCTCCGCCGGCAAGGGCTCCCGGTCAACGGCCAGGTCAGTGGCGCAACTTCACCTTGCTGAGCGCGGCGACACCGAGGGCCGCGAGGGCGATCTGGATGAGCCACTCGACCCAGTCGACGCCATCGGTGTCGGCGACGTCGAGGCCGGCGGCGATGCCGCTTCCGATGAACGCGGCGATGATGCCGATTCCGATCGTCCACAGGATGCCGATGCGCTGGCGTCCGGGTACGACGAGCCGGCCGAGGACACCGATCACGATGCCGATGACGATCGCACTGATGACGCCTGAGATCTCCATGTCCGGTATGCCACCTCACCTTTGTCCATTGGTGACGTGCGAGTGCCCGTTCGAAGCGGCGAGTAACGCCCCTTGACGTGTCCCTGGTCGGAGTTATCCACAGGCCCAAGCGGAACTCGCGAATCCGCGAGATCGTCAACGCATGACGAATCACAGCGAAACGCATCAGGTCACCCTGCGTACTCCGGCCGAACTGGCCGACGCCCTGCCCTATCTGCTGGGCTATCACCCCGAGGACAGCATCGTCCTGGTCGCGCTGCACGACAGGGACGGGCGCGGCCGGTTCGGCGGCCGTGCGCGGCTCGGAATTCCGGCGAACCCTGAAGACTGGCCCGCCGTGGCACAGCAGTTGACACACGGTCTGGTCACCGGAAGTGAGCGCAGGGGCGCACGCCCCGAGAGCATGGTCGTGTACCTCTGTCAGGAACCGGCGGCGGGCGAAGCACGGCTCCAGGTGAGGGAACGGCTGCGCCCACTCGCCCAGTTGCTGCGCACCGAATGCGGCCTGCTCGACGTACCGGTGGTCGAGGCTCTGTGCATCGCGGACAACCGCTTCTGGTCCTACTGCTGTGTGACGCCCGAGTGCTGTCCGGACGACGGAGTGCCCATGGGCCTGCCCGGCACCTCGGTGCTGGCCGCCGCCGCGACCTATGCCGGCCTGCAGGTGCGAGGGACGCTGGGTGAGCTGAGGGCCAGGTTCCACCCCTGGGAGACCGCCGCGGCGCTGGAACAGGAACGCGTCCTCGACACAGCGAACGCCCGCCTGGTCCCGCGGATCCTCGACGACGTGAGCCGTGCGGACGTGGCTGAGGAAACCCTGCGCCAGGCGCGACGGGTCATGAGCCGATTCGCCGACGCACCCGCCGCCTCCGGCACGCTCTCGGCAGACCTCCGCGACGACGAACTGCTCGCACACGACGAGGCCGCAACGCTGATTCTGGGCCTCCAGGACCGTACGACCCGCGATCGCGCGGCGGAGTGGATGGAGGGCGACGAGGCGACACCGGCCCTGCGCCTCTGGCGGGCTCTCGCCCGCCGCTGTGTCGGGCCCTACCGCGAGCACGCGGCGGCCCCTCTGACGCTGGCCGGCTGGGTCGCCTGGTCGACCGGCGATGAACTGGAGGCCAGGGAAGCCCTGGCCATGGCACTCGGCGCGGACCCCGGTTACCTGTTCGCCCGCCTGCTGCACCAGGCCTGCAACGAGGGCTTGGATCCGGAGTCGATCCGCCGCTGTCTGCGCGCGGAGCGCGGCGGCCGAGTTCGCCCGGCCGACGGGCGGTCCGGGACGATGCCGGACAGCGAGCGGATCGGTGCCGGCGAGGCGTACGAGGACACGGGCAGCGGCTGGGGTGAGTACCTGGAGGGATTCGAGGCCGCCGACGGCTTCGAGGCAACGAGCGGTGCCGAATGCGCGGAGGGGACCGACAGCCACGGCCTGCCCGTCGCCGGTACGGAACCCACGCCGCCCCGCGACGGTGTCCCGGGCGCCCCGTCCTGCTCGACGTCGATCAGCGGCGCCACCCGGGCGCTGGAGTCGGCCACGAGGCGTCGACGTCGGGTGGGCCCCGCCGATGGCGCCGAGACGCATCCCCGTGCCAGGAGGGCGGGCGGAAGCCGGCCCCAGCCACTGGGCAAGCCCGTCGTACGTCGGCACGGCGGCCCGGGCACGGGGGAAGCCGCCCCTCGCGGCCACCGCGCGAGGGGGGACGACGGGTGAACAGGGGCGGAGCAATGCGCAGGCCTGCTGGCCGCTGCCTTGTGCCTGGCCGACGGATCGGCGCGGGCGGGGCAGGCGGCGGGAGGCCGAAGGGCGACGGGACGGGCGTTCGGCGACCAGGCGACCCTGCACCGGTCGGCGGACGGTCCGGCAACGGTGGAACCCGCGACCGGCGATTGAGCAACGGCAGTGCGTCCCACGTACTGACCGACGCCAGGGCGGCCCACAATCACCTCACCATCCCGACCACGGCGGACAGCGCCACGGCGGACAACCGTCGCGGTCGTCCCGGCACCGGCCGGACGCATGCCCCGCCCCACCGCCATTCGGTCGGCTTGTCCCGCCGGAGGCGTGACTCGGGCAAGCCCCGGTCCGTTCACCTGAGTGGCGGAACCCTTGGACGGGCCGAGCCGCCGCATCACCCCTGTCCTGCCGAAGCCCCCTACCGGGCGCCGAGCGCGCCCTCGGCGCCCAGAGCGCAGAAGAAGCCGCCCATGCACCCGCCGACCCCGCCCTCGGCCGCCGACGACGACCGCCGTGCCGCAGGCACACCCACGTCGCCCTTGCGGGGAGGTGGCGGCGGACCACCCGGCAACGCGGGGGACCCGCGCGGCTCGGAGCCACGCTTCCCGGGCACCGGGCGCCCCTCCACGCCTCCGGCGAGGAGCGCGCTGCCGCCGTTCGACCAGCCTCCCTCTTCCCGGCCGTCGCTCGCCCCGTCCCCTGCCGCCCGCCGTCCCGCCCAGTTGCCCCCGACCCACACCGCCCTGATCTGCGTTGCCCTTCCCGGGCTCGCGATCTCCACGGACCAGGGGCAGCTCACCGGCCGAGGACTGGAGGGCTTCTATCGCGGGGGCAGGCGCGTGCTCTCCCGGTGCCAGGTGCGCGTGGCCGGCCGTGAACCGCTCGCGGTACAGGCCCGGATGACCGCCGCCGACAGCGCCCGCTTCGTCGGGACGTTACGTGTCTCCCCGGACGGTGGCCCGGACCCCGACCTCGTCGTCGAACGCATCCGCCACGCGGACGGCACCGAGCGGATCACCCTGCACAGTTCGGCGCCGCGCCCGCTGCGCCTGCCGGTCGAGGTATCACTCGGCACCGACCTGGCGGACCTGGGCATGATCGCGTCCGGCACCGCCGGCCCAGAACTGCCCGCCAGCGTCCACGCCTCCGGCCTGCGCTGGTCCCGCGCCACCGGTGGGGCGGCCGTCACGGCCGAACCGCCCCCCGCCGACGCGCTGGCCTCCGCGGGCCTGCTGCGCTGGGAGCTCGACCTTCCCCCCGGCGGTTCCACGACCCTGGAACTGCGCGTACGGCAGGACGGCGCGGGACCCGTCCGGGCCGTGGGCCGCGCGGCGACAAGCCCCCTCGCCCCGGCTCGGGCCACCGGCGACGACCCACGCGTCGAGGCGCTGCTGCGGACCAGCATCGAAGACCTGCAGGCGCTGCTCCTGCGCGACTCCGCGCATCCCAGTGGCATCCATCTCGCGGCGGGGGCACCGTGGCGCTGCGGGATGGCCCCGGCCGAGGCTCTCGCCGCCGCCCGGATGACGCTCCCCCTCGGCACCGGGCTCGCGGTGGGCACGCTGCGAGCCCTCGCCCGCACCCAGCTCCCTGGGCCGGGCCCGAGGTCCGGCATGCTTCCTGGCCCGCGCCGGGACGCGGGCCCACATCTGCCACCTGGCTGTACAGGCACGGAAGCCACGCTGCTCTTCCCCGTGCTCCTGGCCGAGGCCCGTCGCTGGGGACTCCCGGAACAGGCGACCGAGGAACTGCTCCCGACCGCCGAGCGCTGTCTGACCTGGCTTCGCACGACCGTGGGCGACGGAACCTACCTGCCCGATCCGCAACCGGGCGGCCCGCTGCGCTGCGAGACGCAGGCCCACGCACATCGCGCCGCCCTCCTCGGCGCCGATCTTCTCGACGCGTACGGCCGACCGGGCGGCGCCGGGCTGAGGCAGTGGGCCCAGGAGTTGCGCACCGCGTTCAGGGCCGAGTTCTGGGTCGAGGACCGGGGTGGCGGCAGACCCGCCGCCGCCCGAACGCCGGACGGGCGTGTCGTGCCGCACTTCGGTGCGATCGCCGCCCATCTCCTCGACACCGGTCTGCTGGGCGAGGGCGAGCCGGCCCCCGGACTGCTCGACAAGGTGCAGACCGAACAGCTCGCCCGTCTGTTCGGCAGCCCGGCCATGGACTCCGGCTGGGGGCTGCGCGGCCTGGGGGTCAAAGAGGGGGGCTACAACCCGTTCGGCCACCGGAGCGGTGCCGTACGGGTCCAGGAGACCGCGGTGGCCGTCGCGGGCCTGGCCACCGCCGGGTACGAGAAGGAGGCGAGCTCGCTGCTGCGCGGCCTCCTGGCGGCGGCCGACACGTTCGGATACCGGCTGCCGGAGATGTACGCGGGGGAGCAGCGCGCGGAAGGGAGCGCGCCGTTGCCCCACCCGGCGGCCTGCCGACCGTCGGCCACCGCTGCCGCCTCCGGGGTGCTGCTGCTCGCGACCCTGACCGGTGTCCGTCCGGACGCTCCGGCGAGCACGGTCATGCTCCGCCCGGTACGCAGCGTGCCGTTGGGTGAGATCGGCCTGACGGGGCTGCGGATCGCAGGTGCCCCCTTCTCGGTCCGGGTCAGTCGGCTCGGCGTCGCCATGGTCGAGGAGGCTGCCGCAGGACTGCAATTGCGAGCGTGACCTCGCACGAGCCGTCTCCGGAGGACGACCGGGAGCAGCTGTGACACCGCTGCCTGACCACCGTGGACCAGTCAGGTGTGCGGCCGGAGAAGGGAGTGTTTATCGTCAGGCAGACGACTATGATCACGGCATGCCCTACGACCCGTCAGCCTTCCCGCCCTTCGCCGTCACCGTGGACCTGGTCGTGCTGACCGTGCGTCGTCATGCCCTGTGCGCGTTGGCGGTACGCAGGGGGGAGCAGCCCTTTCAGGGACGCTGGGCGCTGCCAGGCGGATTCGTACGGGCAGACGAGGACCTTTCCCAGGCAGCAGCGCGCGAACTGGCCGAGGAGACCGGCCTGCGCGCCCACGACCCTGATGCCCCGGCCCAGGACAACGGCGCCCACCTGGAACAGCTCGCGACCTACGGCGACCCCAAACGGGATCCCCGGATGCGGGTGGTCAGCGTCGCTCATCTCGCGCTCGCCCCCGACCTGCCCGCTCCCCGCGCGGGCGGTGACGCCAACAGCGCCCGCTGGGCACCCGTCGAGGAGCTGCTGCGGCAGGGTGGCTACGGCCGCGACGGCGAACAGGCCGCACCACTCGCCTTCGACCACGCCCAGATCCTTTCGGACGGGGTGGAACGCGCCCGCTCCAAGATCGAGTACTCGTCGCTGGCCACGGCGTTCTGCCCGACCGAGTTCACCGTCGGAGAGCTGCGCCGCGTGTACGAGGCGGTGTGGGGCGTCGCTCTCGACCCACGCAACTTCCACCGCAAGGTCACGGGCACACCGGGCTTCCTCGTCCCCACCGGAGGTACGACCACCCGGCAGGGCGGTCGTCCGGCCCAGCTCTTCCGAGCCGGGGGAGCCACCCTGCTCAACCCCCCGATGCTGCGTCCCGAGGTCTGACCCCGAATCCGCACGGTGGGCCCCGCCACACCAGGGAAAACGGACATAACGCGCTATCTTGCTACGGGTGATCCAGGCCTTCGGACTGACCAGCAACTCTCGCAAGGATCTTCCCCCCGCCGCCGACGACGTCTCCTTCGAGGCGCGCGCGGGCTGCGTCACGACGCTCCTCGGCTCCCCGGGCGCAGGCAAGACAACAGTGCTCAGGCTCATGCTCGAACTCCAACAGGGCCGTGGAGTCACCTACTTCAGAGGCCGCCCACTGCACCGCGTCGCCCATCCCTCACGCGAGGTCGGCGTTCTCCTCGGTGATGTGCCGGGGCACCCCGCGCGCACCGTCCGAGGTCAACTCCGCATGCTGTGCGCGGCGGCGGGCGTCCCGGTCCGCCGTGCCGACGAAGTCCTGGAGGTCGTCGGCCTCGTCAGCCTGCGTGACGAACGCCTGGGCACGCTGTCACGCGGCATGGACCGTCGGCTCGGCCTGGCCTGCGCCCTTCTGGCAGACCCTCACACCCTCGTGCTCGACGCGCCCGCCGACGGCCTGTCCGCGCGTGAAGGTCAGTGGCTGCACGGCATGCTGCGCGCCCACGCCACCCAGGGCGGCACCGTCCTGTGCACCACCACCGACCCGAAGGAGGCGGCCCGCACCTCGGACCGGATCGTCACCCTGGAACAGGGGCGACTCGTCGCCGACCAGGAGGCCTCGGACTTCTCCCGCACCCGACTGCGCCCACGCGTCGCCGTCCGCAGCCCGCACGCCACGCGTCTCGAAGCCCTGCTGACCAAAGAGGCCCGGGCGGCACACCGCTCCGTGGAGGTCGTACGGGAAACCGGCAACCGGCTCTCCGTGTACGGCAGCACTTGCGCGGACATCGGGGAGACCGCGTTCAGGCACGGCATCCTCGTCCACCAACTCGCCGACGAGGTCGGTGACATGGGCCCCGGAGCAGGCTCGCCCCGCAGCGGGACGCCGGTGTACGGCGGGACGCGGACTTCCGGAGAGGGCCGTACGGCTGATGGGGCGACGGCTGCCGACGAGGACAGAAGGACCGTCGAAACCGGCGAGATCGTCGGCGGCGCAGGCCGGGAATCCGCCTCGGTTACGCCGGAGGACATCGGCGTTCGGCCGGGTCCTGCCACTCCTTCGGACATTTCCGCGTCGCACGGTTCCACCGGACAAGGCCTTCGCGTGTCAACGACAACCTCGACCGGGGTCACTCCGGCGGCACGCGCCCCGGAGCCGAACGGGGCTTCCAGTCGCGTCCTGACAGCTGCCCGTGTCCCCGCGGAGTCGGCGCCCGCCCACGCGCAGGGAGCCCGCCCGCGCCCCTCCGGCGTGCTCGCCTCCGACAACCTGCCCCCGCTCCCACCTCCGATCTCCGTCCGCCCCGCTCCGAGTCCGCTGCGTCCCCTCCGCTACGAGCTGCGCCGGGCCTGCGGTGTCGGCACCGGGTTCCTGACCGGGGCAGCTGTGCTCGTCTCTTCCGCGCTCGTCGCCGTACTCCTGGCCCGCGTCGGCCACACTCCACAGCACCGTCTGCTGGCCGCCTGGCCCCAGGAGCTGCCGCTGCCGCCCGCGGCACTCGGCGCCGGGCTGCTCGGCGCCGTCGCCTTCGGTGACGAGTTCCGCCACCCCGCCCTGGCGGTCGACCGCGGCACGGTGCCCCGCAGGCTGGGACTGCTCGTCGCCAAGCTCCTCGTCGCCGCGGTCACCGGGCTGCTGCTGGCCGTCCTCGCCGTGGGCTGCGACGCCGAAGTGCTCTACCTCGTCTACGGACGGGAGCTGGCGAGGGTTCCCGCGGACTGGCTCGCACTGACCGCGAGTTGGATCGGCCTCGTGATCGGCTGCTCATGGGCCGGAGTGCTGGCCGCGGGCATCTTCCGGTCCACCACCGCCGGACTCGCCGCGGTGGTCGCCGTACCGGTCCTCGTGGTGCCCCTCGTACAGAAGTTCCTGGAGGGCTCCTCCGTGCGGAGCACGGCCGGACTCGCCATGCGGTCGCGGGAACTGTTCCTGGCCGAGTGGCCGTTCGGGGGCGAGCGGTATCTGGTCTCCGTGGCGCGGATGATCGCCCAACCCGTCGGTGGCGCGCTGACGTTGTCGCTGACTGCCCTGCTCTGTGCGTATCTGCTCACGACCCTGCGAAGCAGGGTCCGATGACGACCGTCAGCGACCTTCCGGTCCTGCCCTGCGCACAACTCCCCGGGGAACGCCCGTTTCTTTCCGATAAGGCGTCAATTGCGACGGGGTGAGCGATCACCCTTTCGTGTGCTTTTCACCAAAGACCTCAAGGGAGTTGGAGACGGCGCCGACAAAGGATCCGTGAGTACCCTTGCGCACACCATGATGACCGCCGCCCGCTCCGCAGACTCCGGTCTCGTCGGCCCGGGCGGGCTCGACCGCTACCCCTTCGCCGAGGCACCCGGGGCCGACCGCGTGGGAGTCCCCTCCTGGGACGCCGGGGACCCGGAGCTGGGCCGTGTCGGCCGCCGCACCGCGGGCAGCCGCGGTCGCGGGCTCCACGGTCAACTCGTCCAGCAACTGGGCCAGATGATCGTCTCCGGCGACCTGGGCGCGGACCGCCCCCTCGTGCCCGAGGAGATCGGCCAGCGTTTCGAGGTCTCCCGCACCGTAGTCCGCGAGTCGCTCCGGGTTCTGGAGGCCAAGGGCCTGGTGAGCGCCCGGCCGAACGTGGGCACGCGCGTGCGTCCCGTCAGCGACTGGAACCTCCTCGACCCCGACATCATCGAGTGGCGAGCCTTCGGACCGCAGCGCGACAACCAGCGCCGCGAGCTCGGCGAGCTGCGCTGGACGATCGAGCCGCTCGCCGCTCGCCTCGCAGCCGGGCACGGCCGCGAGGAGGTCCAGCAGCGGCTCGTGGACATGGTCGAGATCATGGGCCACGCCATGAACCAGGGCGACGCGCTGACGTTCTCGCGCGCCGACGCGGAGTACCACTCGCTGCTCATCCAGCTCGCCGGCAACCGCATGCTGGAGCACCTCTCGGGGATCGTTTCCGCCGCCCTTCAGGTGTCCGGCGGTCCGATCACCGGTTGTGACCGTCCCACCGAGGCATCCCTGGCACACCATGCCCGGATCGTCGAGGCTCTCGCGGCGGGCGACGGTGCGGCGGCGGAGGCGGCCATGCGACAGCTTCTGATGGTCCACCCCGAGGTGGAGCGCGTGGTCCCGGCTCCGCGCGAGCACTGACCGTGCGCCGAGAGCGGCGTGACCGGGGGCCGTGCCGCCCACCGCGAACATCGCTCGGCTCGCGAACCGTCGCTGCCGGGCCCCGTCGGACCCCGAGAGGGCTCCGCGGGGTCCGGCAGCGAGACGGGGCCCACCGCGCGGTGAGCGGTGGGACGAAGCGGCGGTGGACCGTCCCGAAGCGCCCGCCACAGCTCTGAAACGGGCTGCAGATGCGGGCGTGGATCGGTCGGCTCGGCCTGGCCGTCGCCATGCCTGACCACCTCTAACCGTATTTGACAGCTTTTGAGTGCTTACGGGGTGTGACTCGGGCCACGCAGATTGGGCGTAACGCTCGCGGAAGCAGCGCGATGACCTAAGAGGTGGCAGCCGCGGAGGGAATACAGACGCCGTTCCAGGCGCTGTGCATCTTCCCGGCCCCCCGCCCGCGCCGTCGGCCCATCCCCAGTCGGCGGTCGTCGGCTCCTGTCCGTAGTGGACGGGGCCGGAAGCCGTTTTCCAACGTTCCGAGAGGTTGTTCGTGTCGGCCAGCACATCCCGTACGCTCCCGCCCGAGATCGCCGAGTCCGTCTCTGTCATGGCGCTCATCGAGCGGGGAAAGGCCGAGGGGCAGATCGCCGGCGACGACGTGCGTCGGGCCTTCGAAGCTGACCAGATTCCGGCCACTCAGTGGAAGAACGTACTGCGCAGCCTCAACCAGATCCTCGAGGAAGAGGGTGTGACGCTGATGGTCAGTGCCGCGGAGCCAAAGCGCACCCGAAAGAGCGTCGCAGCGAAGAGTCCGGTCAAGCGCACCGCCACCAAGACGGTCGCGGCGAAGACGGTGACCACGAAGAAGGCCACCGCCACCGCCACCCCTGCGGCCCCCTCCGCCGAGTCCTCCGTCGAGGACGAGACGCCCGCGAAGAAGGCCGCTGCCAAGAAGACGACGACCGCCAAGAAGGCGGTCGCGAAGAAGACCGTCGCCAAGAAGACGGCGGCCAAGAAGACGACCGCCGGCAAGGACGACGCCGAGGCCGTCGAGGACGAAGCACTCGAAGACGTCAAGCCCGGCGAAGAGGAAGAGGAGGGAGCCGAGAACAAGGGCTTCGTCCTCTCCGACGACGACGAGGACGACGCGCCGGCCCAGCAGGTGGCCGTGGCCGGTGCCACCGCCGACCCGGTCAAGGACTACCTCAAGCAGATCGGCAAGGTCCCGCTGCTCAACGCCGAGCAGGAGGTCGAGCTCGCCAAGCGCATCGAGGCGGGCCTCTTCGCCGAGGACAAGCTGGCCAACGCCGACAAGCTTGCCCCGAAGCTCAAGCGCGAGCTGGAGATCATCGCCGAGGACGGTCGCCGCGCCAAGAACCACCTCCTGGAGGCCAACCTCCGTCTGGTGGTCTCCCTGGCCAAGCGTTACACCGGCCGCGGCATGCTCTTCCTGGACCTGATCCAGGAGGGCAACCTCGGTCTGATCCGCGCGGTGGAGAAGTTCGACTACACCAAGGGCTACAAGTTCTCGACGTACGCCACCTGGTGGATCCGTCAGGCGATCACCCGGGCCATGGCCGACCAGGCCCGCACCATCCGTATCCCGGTGCACATGGTCGAGGTCATCAACAAGCTCGCGCGCGTGCAGCGTCAGATGCTCCAGGACCTGGGCCGCGAGCCCACCCCGGAGGAGCTGGCCAAGGAACTCGACATGACCCCGGAGAAGGTCATCGAGGTCCAGAAGTACGGCCGGGAGCCGATCTCCCTCCACACCCCCCTGGGTGAGGACGGCGACAGCGAGTTCGGTGACCTGATCGAGGACTCCGAGGCGGTCGTCCCGGCCGACGCGGTCAGTTTCACGCTCCTTCAGGAGCAGCTGCACTCCGTCCTCGACACTCTCTCCGAGCGCGAGGCGGGCGTCGTCTCGATGCGCTTCGGTCTCACCGACGGTCAGCCGAAGACCCTCGACGAGATCGGCAAGGTGTACGGCGTCACCCGCGAGCGCATCCGCCAGATCGAGTCCAAGACCATGTCGAAACTGCGCCACCCGTCGCGTTCCCAGGTGCTGCGCGACTACCTCGACTGAGTCGCGGTCGTACGACACACAAGGCCCGGCTTCCCGCGACAGGAAGCTGGGCCTTCGTGCTGAGCCGGCGCGGGTCGTCGCACCGGCGTGCGGGGAGTGCGGTTCGGCGCGTGCGGAGCGGGGCGCTTCTGCCGGAGGGGTCCCTCGTTCGTGGCGCGCGCGTGCGGGACGGAGCCCGCTGGATCACTCTGGGTTTCTCGTGATCATCCCTGAGTGAGGAGCGCGCATGCGTCATCCCTTTGTCCGGGCCCTGTCCCGGGCGCTGACCCGGTCGCTGGTTCTGGCGGCTTCGGCAGCCGTCATACCGCTGGCGTCCGCCGCCCCTGTGGCAGCCGACGGCGTCGTCGTAGGAGGATTCCCGGTCGACGTGTCCGAGGGCCCGTGGACGGTGGCGCTGTCCAGCCGTGACCGGTTCGGGGGTACGCGGGCCGGTCAGTTCTGCGGCGGCGTGGCTGTCGGCCGGACCACGGTACTGACCGCGGCCCACTGCATGGGCGACGACGTCCTGGGGGCGCCGCCGCACCGCGCGAAGGATCTGAAGGTCATCACCGGGCGTACGGATCTGACGTCGGCAGAGGGCAGGGAGATCGCCGTGCGCGACACCTGGGTCAATCCCGGCTACGACAGACTCAGCAACGCCGGGGACTTCGCTGTGCTCACCCTCGCCGAGGCACTCCCGGAGAACTCGGTCATCGGGATGGCGGGGGCGGGCGATCCTGCTTACCGACCCGACACGAGTGCCACGGTCTACGGCTGGGGCGACATCACGGGAGGCGGCGGCTATGCGCGCAGTCTGCGGGCCGCGCGGGTGCACGTGCTGTCCGACTCGCTCTGTGAGCGGGCGTATCCGGGCAGCGCCGACGGGACGTACCGAGCCGACAGCATGCTGTGTGCGGGCGAGGCCGCGGGGGGACCGGACGCCTGCCAGGGGGACAGCGGAGGACCGCTGGTGGCTCAGGGCAGACTGGTCGGGCTCGTGTCCTGGGGGAGCGGTTGTGGACGGCCCGGCAGCCCGGGCGTCTATACGCGGATCTCGGACGTCGTGAGGACGATGGGGTGGGGCGTTGCCACTGCCCGCGGGAACGGCGGCTGAGGAGCCCTGTACGGCGTCCTGAGAGGTTTTCCGGTCCCTATCCGGCTTGCCCCGTCGTGGCGTGCCTGATGGACCGTGAACGGCTTGTGTGAAGCGGGCGGCCACTCCTGAGTGCAGGAGTGGCCGCCCGAATCAACCGGCTTGTGCCGGGGCTGGCTCGTCGTCGAAGCGCACCTGTCAGCGGTCTTCTTCGGTTGAGCTGGCGGGAACGGTCGTCAGTCGCTCCGTCTCGTCCTGTATCTCAGCGGCGATCTTCTTGAGTTCCGGCTCGAACTTGCGACCGTGGTGGGCGCAGAAGAGCAGTTCTCCGCCGCTCGCCAAGACAACGCGAAGGTATGCCTGGGCGCCGCAGCGGTCGCAGCGATCAGCGGCCGTCAGCGGGCTCGCGGGGGTCAGAACAGTAGTCACGTCGCCTCTTCTCTAGCTCGACGAGCTGTCGTACCAGGGTCAACATCCAACCAGGCCGAAAACGTTCCCGCTCGTGGCTCTTCCTCGAAAAAAATCTTTTCGAGACGGCTGTCTGATGCCGGTTGGCGGCGAATGTGCCGTATTGCGTGTCTTTGTGTCTGTACGGGTTCGCGCTGTCTGTCGTCTGTAGGGGTGTAGGTCCGTCCGGCTGGGTTGCCGGTTGTTCATGAGGACGTGCCCGGAGCCTAAATGGTTCATGCCTGTAAGGGAACGTGATATGTACTTCACTCCATCGAGGGATCGAACAGGTATGCGACTCTGGATTAGTGTGACTTCAGACGAGGGTGGCGTTACATCGGCTCTACCAGGCCTCGGTACCCTCTGAGCGGCGACCGAAGCCGGGCCCTTACCCATCAGGGCTCCAACTGAAATTCAGCGAGGAGCGAACCGCGTGACCGCCGATACGTCCGTGCCGTCCACAGCGCTGCTGGCAGGAGCAGACCGGGACGGTTCCAACTACACCGCGCGGCACCTGCTCGTCCTTGAGGGGCTGGAGGCCGTACGCAAGCGCCCGGGCATGTACATCGGGTCGACCGACAGTCGTGGCCTGATGCACTGCCTCTGGGAGATCATCGACAACTCCGTGGACGAGGCCCTCGGGGGCTACTGCGACCACATCGATGTCGTCCTGCACGACGACGGCTCCGTCGAGGTGCGGGACAACGGCCGAGGCATCCCCGTGGATGTCGAGCCCAAAACAGGCCTCTCCGGTGTCGAGGTCGTGATGACGAAGCTGCACGCCGGCGGCAAGTTCGGCGGCGGTTCCTACGCCGCTTCCGGCGGCCTGCACGGTGTGGGCGCGTCCGTCGTGAACGCGCTCTCGGCGCGCCTGGACGTCGAGGTCGACCGCGGGGGGAACACCCATGCGATCAGCTTCCGGCGCGGTGTGCCCGGCTCCTTCGCCGCCGTCGGCCCTGACGCCACGTTCGAGACGGGTGGCCTGCGCAAGACCAAGCGGATCCCCAAGACCCGCACCGGCACGCGTGTGCGGTACTGGGCGGACCGCCAGATCTTCCTCAAGGACGCCAAGCTCTCCCTGGAGAACCTCCACCAGCGCGCTCGGCAGACCGCGTTCCTGGTGCCGGGCCTCACCATCGTCGTCCGTGACGAGGTCGGGCTCGGCGAGGGCGGCAGCAAGGGCGAGGAGTCCTTCCGCTTCGACGGCGGCATCAGCGAGTTCTGCGAGTACCTGGCCACCGACAAACCGGTCTGCGACGTCCTCCGCTTCTCCGGACAGGGCACCTTCAAGGAGACGGTCCCGGTCCTTGACGACCACGGCCAGATGACACCCACCGAGGTCACCCGCGAACTGGGTGTCGACGTGGCGCTCCGCTGGGGAACGGGCTACGACGCGACCCTCAAGTCGTTCGTGAACATCATCGCCACGCCCAAGGGCGGCACCCATATGGCGGGGTTCGAACAGGCCGTCTCGAAGACGATGAACGAGGTACTGCGCGCCAAGAAGCTGCTGCGCGTGGCCGAGGACGACATCGTCAAGGACGACGCCCTGGAGGGCCTCACCGCGGTCGTCACCGTGCGTCTCGCCGAGCCGCAGTTCGAGGGCCAGACCAAGGAGGTGCTCGGCACTTCGGCGGCGCGCCGCATCGTGACGAACGTGGTGTCGAAGGAGCTCAAGGACTTCCTGACCTCCACCAAGCGGGACGCCGCAGCGCAGGCCCGCGTCGTCATGGAGAAGGCCGTGGCGGCCGCGCGTACGCGCATCGCGGCACGTCAGCACAAGGACGCGCAGCGTCGTAAGACGGCCCTGGAGTCGTCCTCGCTGCCCGCCAAGCTCGCCGACTGCCGCAGTGACGATGTCGAACGCAGCGAACTGTTCATCGTGGAGGGCGACTCCGCGCTCGGTACGGCCAAGCTCGCCCGGAACTCCGAGTTCCAGGCGCTGCTCCCGATCCGGGGGAAGATCCTCAACGTCCAGAAGTCGTCCGTGACCGACATGCTCAAGAACACCGAGTGCGGCGCGATCATCCAGGTCATAGGAGCAGGATCAGGTCGTACGTTCGATATTGATGCGGCTCGCTACGGCAAGATCATCATGATGACCGACGCCGACGTCGACGGCTCCCACATCCGCACCCTGCTGCTGACCCTGTTCCACCGCTACATGCGGCCCATGGTCGAAGCGGGCCGGGTGTTCGCCGCGGTGCCGCCGCTGCACCGTGTCGAGCTCGTCCAGCCGAAGAAGGGCCAGGACAAGTACGTCTACACGTACTCGGACCGTGAGCTGCGCGAGAAGCTGCTGGAGTTCCAGAGCAAGGGCGTCCGCTACAAGGACTCGATCCAGCGCTACAAGGGCCTCGGGGAGATGGACGCCGATCAGCTGGCCGAGACCACGATGGATCCGCGCCATCGCACGCTGCGCCGGATCAACCTGTCCGACCTCGACTCTGCCGAACGGGTTTTCGATCTCCTGATGGGCAACGACGTAGCTCCTCGCAAGGAGTTCATCTCCAGCTCGGCGGCGACGCTGGACAGGTCCCGAATCGACGCCTGACCCGTCCGGGTCCCGGTGCCGGCGCAGCGCTTCCCAGCGCTGCGTCGGCACCCTTCTCCACCCTGAGGTGGACCACCGGACCGCTGCGAATCCACCCGTGATCCACCCCCGCTCCGATTCTCTGACCTGCCGTTTTCCGTAGCGTCGAAGGCGTCGACAGCACCCGCTGCCGGCCGCCGCTCCTTCTTCGCCCACGGAGGCCTGATGTCCGGGCTCGTTGACGCCTCACTGATCGTCGCCGTCGTCGCCCTGGTGGTCGTACGACAGTTCCGCACACGCCGGATAGGCACGGACCGGCGCTGGTGGGTCGTGCCCGTGATCCTGGCCGTCGTGGCGCTGCGCGAGCCCGGTCTTGTCGACATCCACCACCGCACGGAGTCGATCACCCTGCTCGCGGTCGAACTGCTCATCGGCCTCGTGACCGGAGCCGGCTGGGCCTGGACCACCCGTGTCTGGGCGGAGCCGGACGGGGCGGTGTGGAGCCGGAGCACCAGGGCGAGCCTCGCCGTGTGGGTGATCGGGATCGGCCTTCGTGCAGCTCTTTTCGCTCTGGGCGCGGCGCTCGGCGTCCACCAGGACACCTCGGCCCTGCTCCTCGCGCTCGCGGCGACCCTCCTGCTCCGCGCCGGAATCCTGCACTGGCGAGTCCAGGCTCTGCACCTGACCTCCCCGCACACCGAGCCACCGCATCCGGCGTCCGCACCCTCGGCGCACGGGCCTGCCACGGCTTACGGTGACGGCGTGCGGTCGCGGAAGGAGCGCGTGTGACGAAGAACGACTGGTTGCGCTGGCCCTCCAAGGAAGCGCTCGGCCGCGAGGGAATCTCACACAACCGCCGTCGGCTCGCGTGGGCCACCCGGATGCTGGTCCTCGCCATGCTGCTGTGGGGAGCCGTCAGCAGCAGTCCGCTCCGGGGCTGGGGCGCGGCGCTGGCCGTCGGGGGAGTAGGTGTCGCCGCGCTGCTCGCCCGGGCGCTCTACCGGACCACCTTCCAGCACCGACTGTGGCCCTCCGTGTCGCTCCTGCTGCTGCTTCAAGGGCTCGCGGTCGCGGGCCAGGCCGCGGGCTTCCGGGTGCCGGCGCTCGTCCTGTGGTGCGGATGCGCGATCACGGCCCTGGAAAGACTGCCTCTGTCAGCCGCCCTGCCCCTGACCATGGTGGCCCTCGGTTCGTACGCGGTGGTCAACGACGACGCCTTGCTCACCACGACCGTCACCAGCATCGGTCTCGCACTTCTGGGATACGTCCTGCGACTCGACGCCGAAGCACGCGGCAACACCCAGTTGCTCCTCACCCAGGAGCGGGCCGCCCGTGCGGCGGAAAGGGAGTCGGCGGCGCTCGCGGAGCGTGCCCGGATAGCGCGGGAGATCCACGACGTACTGGCGCACAGCCTCTCGGCACAGCTGGTGCACCTCGAAGCGGCCCGACTGCTGATCGAGCGGGGCGCCGACCGCGACCGCATCCTCGAACGGGTGGTGGCGGCGCGGGGGATGGCCCGCGACGGTCTGGCCGAGACGAGACACGCACTGTCCGCGCTGCGGGGCGAGATGTCCCCGCTGGAGGACTACCTGAGTGAGCTCATCGGTGCGACCGACACCGTGGGCGTCACCATTACGGGTGAGCGCAGACCGCTGTCGGCAGAGGCCTCGCAGGCCGTGCGCCGGGTGGCCCAGGAGGCACTGACGAATGTCCGCAAGCATGCTCCGGGCGCCACGGTCCAGGTGCGGTTGGAGTACGGCGAGCACCAAGTGACGCTGGACGTAAGGGACACGGGTGGTTCGCCGGGCGAACTCACCGGGGTGGGCGGCGGGTACGGTCTGCTGGGTATGCGGGAGCGGGCCGAGTTGCTGGGGGGTTCGCTGGCGGCCGGACCGGACGAGAAGGGGTTCGTGGTGACACTGAGGGTGCCGACGTGACGGACGTGACCGGCCGGAAAGTCGCGCGTGTCGTGGTCGCGGACGATCAGACCGTCGTACGGGAAGGCATCGTGATGCTGCTCGGCCTGCTGCCCGGGATCGAGGTCGTCGGAGCGGCCGGAGACGGGGACGAGGCTGTGCGGCTGGCCGGCGAACTCGCGCCGGACGTGGTGCTGATGGACCTGCGCATGCCGCGTTGCGACGGTGTCGAGGCGACCCGGCGGATCAGGTCGGAGCACCCCGGGACGCAGGTCGTTGTGCTCACGACCTTCGCGGACGACGAGTCGCTGTTCCGCGCGTTGCGGGCAGGCGCGCGCGGCTATCTCACCAAGGACGCGGACGGCGACGAGATCGTCAGAGCGGTGCACAGTGTGCTGTCAGGGGAGGCGGGGCTCGCACCGAGCATTCAGCGGCGGCTGCTGGAGCGGTTGACGGAGCCGGAGAAGGAGCCTCCCGCGCCCGCCGAGCCGCCCGACGGGCTCACCACGAGGGAGGCCGAGGTGCTGGTGCTGATCGCGGACGGACTCAGCAACCAGGAGATCGCGCACCGGCTGCATGTCTCCACGGCGACCGTGAAGACCCACATCAACAACCTCTTCGCCAAGACGGGAATCAAGGACCGTGCGCAGGCGGTGCGTTACGCCTATGGCAAGGGATTGGTGCGGCCTCCCACGCGGTGAGTCACCTGATGGGGTGAACTGCGTGGCGAACAAGAGTCGGGGAACTTCCCGTTCTGTCCATCCTTGGGCATGCAGTCAAGCACCGGTCGTCCTGGACGCGGGAGCGGCCCTGAGATTTCGGCCGAGACCCAAGAAGGTCGTGAGGCCGTCCCGACCCACGAGGGGGTGGGCGGGGACACCCGGTTCGACGACCCCTGGTATGACGCGCTTGCCTCCGGCTGGGGCGAGTTGGACGGTACGGGTGCGCCCGCCCCCGTCGTTCCGCCCACACGCCGGGAGCAGGAGAGCCCGGGCGGCGGCGCGGCCGACGTCTATCTGGAGGTACAGCGCAGCGCCGCCTTCCAGGAGGTACGCAGGCGGTACCGGAGGTTTGTGATCCCCGGCGTCGTTGTCTTCCTCGCCTGGTACGTGGGCTATGTGGTGACCGCGACCACGGCGCCCGGGTTCATGGCCCGGCCGGTGGTGGGCGCGGTGAACGTGGCGATGCTGGCGGGACTCGGACAGTTCCTCACGACGTTCCTCTTCACCTGGGCCTATGCGCGGCACGCGCGGCTGCGCAGGGACCGGGCCGCGCTCGATCTGCGCTGGGACACCCAGGAACTGACGCGTGGCCTTCGAGGCGGTGGATCGTGACCGGCAATCATCAGATGCTGGCGTTGGTGCTGTTCAGCGCGTTCGTGGCCGTCACGCTGGCCATCACCACCTGGGTGAGCCGACACCGGCAGGGCTCGGCGGAGGAGTTCTACGCGGGCGGCCGGCTCTTCTCGCCGATGGAGAATGGTTTTGCCATCGCGGGCGACTACATGTCGGCCGCGTCCTTCCTGGGGATCTCCGGCCTCATCGCGCTCTTCGGCTACGACGGGCTGTTGTACTCGGTGGGCTTCCTGGTGGCCTGGCTCGTCGTGCTGTTCCTCGTGGCCGAACTGGTGCGCAACTGCGGGCGGTTCACGCTGGCGGATGTCGTCGCGGCCCGGATGCGTGAGCGGCCGGTGCGGATCGCTGCGGGAACTTCCTCGGTCACCGTGTCCGTTCTGTATTTGGTGGCGCAAATGGTCGGGGCGGGCAGTCTGGTCGCGCTGCTGCTGGGTGGTTCGAGCGAGGTGGCGCAGTCCTGGACAGTGATCGCCGTCGGCGCTCTCATGGTGATCTATGTGTCGTTGGGAGGGATGCGGGCCACTACCTGGATCCAGATCGTCAAAGCGGTCCTGCTGATGGGCGGGACGATCGCGCTGACCGTGCTGGTGCTGGTGCGGTTCCACGGCGACTTCGACCAGTTGCTGCGCACTGCGGCCGATCGCAGCGGTCACGGTGACGCGTTCCTCGCTCCCGGGCTGAGGTACGGCGGTGACTGGACCTCACGTCTCGACTTCATCAGCCTGGGGCTCGCCCTCGTGTTGGGCACGGCCGGACTGCCCCACATCCTCTCCCGCTTCTACACCGTGCCGACCGCTCGGGCCGCGCGCCGGTCGGTCGTCTGGTCGATCGGGCTCATCGGCGGCTTCTACCTGATGACGATCGTCCTCGGCTTCGGCGCGGCAGCGATCGTCGGGCCGCAGGCGGTCCGTGGCTCGAACGCGGCGGGGAACACGGCGGTCCCGCTTCTGGCCCTCGATCTGGGCGGCGGCGCGGACTCCACAGGCGGAACGGTTCTGTTCGCGATCGTCGCCGCCATCGCCTTCGCAACCATTCTCGCCGTGGTCGCAGGCATCACGCTCGCGTCCTCTGCGTCAGTGGCCCACGACCTCTACGCGTCGCTGCGTCGCCCGCGCGCCAAGCCGCGAAGCGAGGTGGCTGTGGCACGGACCGCCGCGGTCGGCATCGGCGTGGTCGCGATCGCCCTCGGCCTGCTGGCCCGCGACCTCAATGTGGCGTTCCTGGTGGGCCTCGCCTTCGCCGTCGCAGCGTCCGCGAATCTGCCGGTGCTGCTCTACTCGCTGTTCTGGAGCGGCTTCACGACCCGGGGTGCGGTGTGGTCGGTGTACGGGGGGCTGATTCCGTCGCTGGTCCTCGTGCTGCTGTCGCCCGTGGTGTCGGGCAGCCCCGAATCGCTGTTCCCGGGAGTGGACTTCCAGTACTTCCCGCTGCAGAACCCGGGGCTCGTCTCGATCCCGCTGGGATTCCTCGCCGGCTGGCTCGGCACGGTCACCTCCGCGGAGGACCCGGATGAGGCCAAGCACGCGGAGACCGAGGTGCGGTCGCTCACGGGGGCGGGGGCCGTTTAGCGGGCGGCGACCGCACCGTCGTACGCCCCTGAGTGGTGGGAGCGGTTCACGGGGCCACCCATGCGTACTGATGTTCGGGGCGGCCGGTGTCGCCGTACTTGAGGGAGAGGCGGAGGCGGCCTTCCTGCTCCAGGTGGCGGAGATAGCGCTGCGCCGTGGAGCGGCTCAGGCCTGTCTCCGCGGCCACCTCGTGAGCCGAGAGCGGATGGCCGGCGCGGTGGAGCACACCGCAGATGAGATCCGTGGTCGGTTCCGAGTGACCGCTCGGCAGGCCGGGGGACGCGGGGCCGGGTGGCGTGCGCAGGGCGCCGAAGATCCGGTCGACCTGTTCCTGGCCGGCCCGGCTCCGGTCGTTGACGTGGTCGACGGTGCGGCGCAGAGCGGCGTAGGAGTCCAGACGGGTGCGCAACGCCGCGAAGGTGAACGGCTTGACCAGGTAGTGCACCGCACCCAGGCGCATCGCGGTCTGCACGGTGACCACGTCACTCGCCGCCGTGATCATGATGACGTCGGTGCAGTGGCCCTGCTCCCGCATGCGGTGGACGAGTTCGAGTCCCGTCTGGTCGGGCAGATAGTGGTCGAGCAGGACCAGGTCGATCGTGCCCTGCTGCACGGCGACCAGAGCCTGGGCGGCGCTGTGCGCGCGGGCGGCCACCCTGAATCCGGGAACCTTTCCCACGTACTTGGCGTTGATCTCCGCGACGCGAAGATCGTCGTCCACCACCAGGACGTCAATCATCGGGCCTCTCCCTCAGGGCCGACGAGCACAACAGACCTTTGCCGGCAGAAGAGCGGCTTGCGGCCGGAAGACCGATGTTGTGGCATGCGCCATGTCCCGCGCCATCGAACGGCGTGGAGCGAGCAAGATCTTCACAACTCCGTGGGGGGTCCGGCTGCACCTCCGGCGCGGGTCGCCCACACATAACGGTGCTCCGGGCGGCCTGCGTCACCGTACTTGAGGGTCAGCCTGGCCCGTCCCGTGCGCTCCAGCAGCTTCAGATAGCGCTGGGCGGTCTGGCGGCTCACCCCGGTCCGTTCGGCGATCTCCTGGGCCGACAGGGGGCCTTCGGCGTTAACCAGGGCTCGGCGCACGAGTTCCGCGGTGGTGGGGGAGTGGCCCTTGGGGAGTTCGGGCTCGGGGCCGGAGGAAAGGGCTCCGAAGATCCGGTCCACCTCGGCCTGTTCGGCCTCGCCGCCGCTGTCCAGGGTGCGGCGCAGTTCCGCGTATGCCTCGAGTTTGGCGCGCAGCCCCGCGAAGGCGAACGGCTTGACCAGATACTGCAGCGCCCCTTGTCTCATCGCCGCCTGGACGGTCGACACGTCCCGGGCCGCCGTCACCATGATCACGTCGGTTTCGCGACCCCGCCGACGCATCTCCTGGACGACCGAGAGGCCTGTTCCGTCGGGCAGATAGTGGTCCATCAGGACGAGGTCGATCTGGGGCTGCGCCTCCAGTTGCCGCAGTGCTTCGGCCGCGCTGTGCGCCTCTCCCGCGACGCGGAATCCGGGCACCTTCTCCACGTAGGCGGCGTTGACCCGCGCCACCCGGGTGTCGTCGTCCACGACCAGGACCTCGATCATCTCGACTCCTCCTGAGGGGCGTGGACGCCGGTGGCCGGGATGGCGGCCGGCTGCGGGGACGGGTCCGGGACGCGTGCGTGTTCCTCCGGGACGTGCCTGTGCCGGGGTTCCGGCGCCGGATCGGCCTCCGCGAGTGCCTCCGGCAGGACGACCGTGAACTCCGCGCCGCCGCCCTCGGCCTCGTCCACGCGCGCACTCCCACCCTGCCGTTCCGCGAGGCGGCGTACCAATGGGAGCCCGATTCCGCGTTTGCCGTGCGCCGGCGGCTTCTTCGTGGACCAGCCCTCCGTGAAGATCAACTCGCGCTGTTCCGCAGGGATTCCGGGCCCTGTGTCGCGCACCCTGAGGACCGCGGTACGGCCCTCCGCTCGCAGTTCGACCTCCACGCGCGCGTGCGCGGTGCCGGCGACGGCGTCCAGCGCGTTGTCGACCAGGTTGCCGACGACGGTGACCAGTCCCCTGGGATCGACCAGCCGGTCCGGGAGCGACGTGCGGTCCGAGACCCACAGGGCGACTCCGCGCTCCGCCGCCACGGTGGCCTTGCCGACCAGCAGTGCGGCGAGCAGCGGATCGCGGATCTTCTCGGCGACCTGTTCCGCGGTGGCCCGATGGTCGCCGACCACCTCGCCGACGAACTCCACGGCGTCGTCGAACATCTCCAGTTCGAGCAGCCCCAGGAGCGTGTGCATGCGGTTGGCGTGTTCGTGATCCTGGGCGCGCAGCGCGTCGAGCAGACCGTGCGTGGAGTCGAGCTCACGGCCGAGCTGCTCCAGCTCGGTGCGGTCACGCAGGGTGGCGACGGCTCCTCCGTCGTCGGTGGGCATGCGGTTCGCGACCAGGACACGCTGGCCGCGCACGGTGAGCAGGTCGGTGCCGGTCACGCGGCCGGCGAGCACATCTGTCGTACGGCCCTCACCGAGCGCCTCGTCCAGGGAGCGGCCGACAGCCTCCTCGCCGATGCCCAGCAGGCGCTGCGCCTCGTCGTTGAGGAGCCGGACACGGCCCGCGCGGTCCAGGGCGACGACGCCCTCGCGGATGCCGTGCAGTACGGCCTCACGTTCGGCGAGCAGCGCCGCGATGTCCGAGAACGCCAGGTCCCGGGTCTGCCGCTGCACCCTCCGGGAGATCAGCCAGGCGGCCAGGGCGCCGACGGCCATGGCGCCGCCCGCGTAGGCGAGCAGCCCCGGAATCGCGTGGATCAGCAGGGCCCGCACGCTGTCGTACTCGATGCCGACCGAGACCGCCCCCACGACCCTCCCCCGGGTGTCACGCAGGGGCACCTTGCCGCGGGCCGAGCGGCCCAGGGTGCCGTTGTCGATCTCCATGACCTCCTTGCCGGCCAGGGCCTGACGGGGGTCGGTGGAGACGACCCGGCCGATCTCCTTCGGATCCGTGTGCGACCAGCGCACGCCCCGCATGTCCATCACCACGATGTACTCGGCCCCGCTGGCCTTCCGGATCAGCTCCGCCTCGGCCTGGACGGGCCCGTCGACGGTCGGCCTGCTTCTCTGCAGGTCCTCGGCGAGTTGCGGCTGGGCGGCGGTGGTCTGCGCGATCGCCAGCGCCCGGCGCATCGCCTGGTCGTCCAGCTGATCGCTGAGCGGCGCCAGGAACAGCCCGGTCGCGAGCACCGCGACTCCCGCGGCGATCGCCACCTGCATCAGCAGCACCTGCGAGAACATGCGCCGCGGCAGACCGAGGCGCAGGCGGCGTGCGGGGGGAGTGGGGCTCATACCCATGACGGTACGGGGACGAGGGGGACGTTCCGTAGAGGGGTGTGACGTGGATTCCCTGATCAACACCATGGATCAGTGCTCGTACGGGGTGCGTGACGGGCGGATCCCGGCTGTCCCCGGCTGCAGGGGCGCCGGTGTCCGGCGCGTGTGCGGTCAGCGTGCCGGGGCCGCGGACTCCAGTTCGCGCAAGGCCACCACGTCCATCCGCGCCGGCGAACCCAACGCCGATCCGCAGCTCTCGGGGCGAGGCGGCAGCGCGGCGCCCTGGACGACGGTGACGCCCCACCGGCGTCCGTCCGCGTGGGCGACGGTCACCTCCCAGCGCGGTGCCGAGCCGGACGTGCGTACGACACTCAGCGCGTCCGCCGCGTACTCGCGCGCCGCCGCGCGGACGGCCAGTTCCGCGGCCTGGCCGGGCCGCTCCCACGCGGAGCCGCCACGGCAGCCCTCCAGGACGACACGCCCCTCGCGCACGCCCTGGAGGATCTCCTTGACGTGCGGGGCCTGGGCGCGGCCGTACACGTATCCGTACGGGAGGACGAGCAGCGTCGGGGAGAAGCGGTGTCCGCCGAGGTGGGTGACCTCCCAGGCGCCCTCGACCCCGGAGGCGGCCAGTTCGGCCGCGAGGGGACGGCCCAGCAACGCGCAGCAGCGGTCGCGCTTGCCGTTGGTGCAGACGAGCGCGAGGGGGTCGCCGGTGTGGGGCCGCGCCTGGAGTACGGCGTCGAAGTTCCCCGGGGCGCCCTGGCCGAGGGCGGCGAAGTCGAGGTCGAGCAGTTGTTCGGGGGTGCGGGTCGTGGCGCTGTGCAGCCAGACGTTCCCGGGCGTGACGTGGGCCGCGTAGACCTGCCTCACCGCGGGGGTACCGAAGTCGGCGTGGCGGCCTGGCCGGCGGATCAGCGCGATCCGTACGCCGGTGCCCTCGGCGGCCTTCTCCAGGGCGCGGCCGAGCGCGGGGTCCAGATGGCTCATGGTGAGCGCCTGGGCGCCCCACGGGCCCGGTTGCTCCAGCAGCAGCCACGTCCTCGCGGTCGCGGCGGTCCCAGCGATGGGCTCATCGAGGTCCCGGGAGACGGTTGCGCACCTACTCACACAGGTGAGCCTAACCTGACCTAGGGTCGGGGCCGCTTTTCATCGCGCTGAACGGGTGATTCCGGTGTCCGCGGGCTTCTCCGGGAGCGGTTGCGGAGGGCGTTCACCCACGTGGGTTCCGGACGGGCGCATCCGTAGAGGACGCTCGCCGTACTCCTCCAGAGCGTGGGCGATCCAGCCCGCCGTACGGGGATGGGCCTCAGGTAGCCGGGGTGGCCGACAGGGAAGCGGCTGTGCGCGGGACGGAAGCAGCTGATGTCCGTCCCGCTGACGAGGTCGCCGACCGGGCCGTCCATCGGGATCGCGTACCCGCGCGGCGCGATGGCGCGCACGCGGTACGTGCCGTCCGCCCGGGTGCGGTACTTGGCCCGCAGCCGTGCCTCGTCGACGTCCATGAGCTGGGCCTCGTACCTGCCGTCGGCGTCGGCCTGCCACACGTCGAGGACCCGGCCGGAGAGGCGACGGGGCGTCGGGGATCTCGTCGAACATGTCGGCCCCGAACGCGGCCTCGGGTGAGTCGTGGATGTGGAACGGGCCGAGCACGGTCGCCGGTGTGGCGTCCGTCGAGAACCGGTGGATGAGCTGGACCGCTGTACGGACGAGTGTCTGTACAGCGGTCACATCGGCGCATGATCGATGCTTGTGGCAGGCCCTCGCGGCGGAACGGGCTCAGAACATGGTGTTGTCGTTGACGGGAGGGGTCGACGGCACGTCCTGGACGGAGTCCCAGTGCTCGAGGATCTTGAGCGTGCCGTCCTTCTGCCTGCCGACGCGGAAGATGTCCACGACGGCCTGGCCGCGGTCCTCGGGGCTGAGGCGGTAGTGGGCGTGGATGGCCACGAGGTCGCCTTCGGCGATGACGCGCTTGCGTTCCACGATCAGGTTCGGGAACTGCTGGAAGAAGTTGGTGAACTGCTCGCGCAGGCCGGCCGAGCCGTTGGGGATGGTGGGGTTGTGCTGGTAGTACTCCGGCGTCAGGTACCTGACCGCGTCGGGGTTCTTGTCGACGAGGAGTGTGTCGAAGTAGGCGGTCGCCACCTTCTGGCTGAAGGGGGTCATCCAGCGGGGGCCGGGCTGGTCGGTGCGCGGCCGGCTGACTGTGCCGAACATGTCGTTGCCGTTGACGGTGGTCTCCGGTACCTCCTGGACCACGTCCCAGTGCTCGGCGATCATGCCCTTCTTGTCGAAGCGGAAGATGTCGACCACGGACGAACCGCGGGTGCCGGGCTCGTAGACCGGGTTGGAGTGCACCATGACCAGGTCGCCCTGGGCGATGACCCGCTTGACGTTGTACATGTGGTCCGGGAAGCGCTCGTGCCAGTCGCGGATGAAGTTCTTGATGGCCTCCCGGCCGTCGGGGGCCGTCGGGTTGTGCTGGATGTAGTCCGCACGGATGTACTGGTCGGCGACCTTGAGGTTGCCTTCTTCGAAGAGCTGCCTGAGTACGTGGACGGCGACGCGCTTGTTGCGCTCCTGCACATAGGGGCTCGGGTGCCGGAAGTCCGCGACGGCCGGTGTGGATGCCGGGACGGACGCGGTGGCGCCGGGAGCGAACCCGGCCACGGATCCGACGGCCGCCGTGGCCAGCAGAGCTGCCACGGCCTTCCTGGACAGGGAGGAGCTGCGCATGACGGTGTTCTCCAATACGGGTGCGACGAGTGATGCGTTACGGGGTGGCTGTGGCCGTCGGAATCACGCGGGAGCGAAGGCGAGGAGGAACTCGACGGTCCCTTCGTCCTCGACGGCGATCCCGCCGAAGTTCGGTGCGTCGATGCCGTAGTCGGCGAAGGTGACGGGGATCGAGCCGTTCACCCGGAAGCCGTCGGCGGTGCGCTGGGCGGTGAGGTCGAACGTGACGGAACTGGTCTGGCCGTGGACGGTGAGATCCCCCGTGGCCTCGCCGGTGACCTGTTCGTTCACGTCCGGCACCGAGCCGAAGTCCACGGGCTCGGCGAGCTCGAAGGTGGCGTCGGGGTACCGCTCGGTGTTCATGACCCGGCCGCGGAACTGGCTGTCGCGCTGGTCGGAGTCGCTCCGCACCGAGGCCAGGTCGACGGTGAAGCTCCCGCTGACAGCCTGGGTGCCCTCGATCTTCAGCCCTCCGGTGACCTGGCCGGTGCGGCCCACGGCCGTGGTGTTCTGGCCGAAGAGCACCTCGTCGACGCGGTAGCCGGCCTGCGAGCCGCTCCCGACCCGCCAGCTGCCCTGGACGCTCCGGCCCGCCTGATCGCCGGAGCCGGACGCGCTCTCCGGCGCGGTCGGCGGACTGTCGAGTGACAGCGCGGCCGGTGGGTCGTCCTGGATGTAGTTGATGTAGACGTACGGGCCGCCGACGCCCACGAGGGCGTCGGCGGCAACGCCGACGATCAGCCGGCGCTTCCAGCGTCCGGATCCGGTGCGTGCCATTGGTTCCTCCGGGAGGCAGGCGATCGGGTAATTGATCTTGAAATTTCAAGTAATAGGGCGGAAGGCGCCCTGGGTCATGAATGCCATGGGGTCAGCCGTGGGCGGCGAGGGAGATGTGCTCCCAGTCGGCCCAGGTCGCCAGCTTGCGCGCGTAGTGGTCCTTGACCAGCTCGATCGGCGGTCTGCCGAAGAACACCCGCAGCGGCGGGTTCTCGGCGTCCACTATGGTCAGCAGCGCGGGTCCCACGGCCTTCGGATCGCCCATGTCGGACAGGTCCAGGCCCTCGGTCAGGGCTTGGCGGACGCCGTCGTAGAGCGGGTTGGGCTCGGAGTTGACCGCGGAGGCGCCGGGCCAGTCGGTGGGGTAGGGGCCGGGTTCGACCAGGGTGACCTTGATGTTCTGCCCGGCGACCTCGGCGGCCAGGGCCTCGGACAGCCCCTCCACCGCCCACTTGGAGGCGGCGTAGACGCCGAGGCTGGGGAAGGAGAGCACGCCGCCGACGGAGGTGACCTGAACGATGTGGCCGCCGCCCTGGGTGCGCAGCAGCGGCAGCGCGGCCTGGGTGACCCAGAGCACGCCGAAGAAGTTCGTTTCCATCTGGTCGCGCGCCTCGGCCTCGGTCAGCTCCTCGACCATGCCGAAGTGGCCATAGCCGGCGTTGTTGACGACGACATCCAGGCGGCCGAAGTGCGCGTGGGCCTTGCGGACCGCGTCGAACGCGGCGGTCTTGTCGGTGACGTCCAGGGGCAGTACGAGCAACTGCTCGCCGTAGGCGATCGCGAGGTCCATCAGGGACTCCGTGCTTCGCGCGGTCGCGGCGACCGAGTCTCCGCGATCCAGCGCGGCTTCGACGAACGCGCGGCCGAAGCCGCGGGACGAGCCGGTGACGAACCAGGTCTTGGACACGAGAACCTTCCAGTGGGAAAAGGGAGTTGATGGAACATGGAATGGGAGGTCAGGCCAGGAGCTGCTCGGAGGCCTGCCACAGGCGTGCGGCCGCCTCCGGGTCCACGGCGTGCGCGGCGACCCCGGTGTTGGTGCCGGGCCGGTGCGCTTCGGCCTCGTCGCAGTCCTCGAAGTACCGGCCGGTGACGCCGTCGGCCACGGGCGACGCGGCCAGCAGCACCGAGGTCGCGGCCCCCTGCTCTGCCGTCTTGAGGGACACCTCGGGTGGCTGTGTTCCCTCCCCGATCAGGGCCTGGAGGTGGGCCCCGAACTGCGCCATCTCGGCGTCCCCGATATGACGCATCAGGTTGGTCTGGATCCCGCCGGGCATCAGCGCGTTGACCGCGATCCCGTCGTCGGACCAGCGCCGGGCGGCCTCGACCGCGAACAGCACGTTTGCCGTCTTGGACTGCCCGTAGGCGAGCCATGGATCGTACGGCCGCTCCGCGAAGTGGAGGTCGTCGAAGACGACGGGAGAGAAGAGGTGTCCGCTGGAGCTCACCGACACCACCCGGGCGCCGCCGGCCGCGGCGAGCGCACCGCGCAGCCCGGCGGTGAGCGCGAAGTGCCCCAGGTGATTGGTGGCGAACTGCAGCTCCCAGCCCTGCGGCGTCCGGGTCTCCGGGGTCGCCATGACGCCCGCGTTGTTGACGAGGATGTGCAGCGGGCCGTCCCACGCGGTCACGAACGCCTCCACGGACGCCGGATCGGTCAGATCCAGGGAGGCGACCGTCACGCCCTCGGAGTCGGTGGTGGCCCTGATGTCCTCCGCGGTGCGGCGGCCGGCGGCCGTGTCCCGCACGGCGAGGACGACCTGCGCGCCGGCCCCGGCGAGCGCCCGGGCGGTCTCCACGCCGATGCCGGAGGCGGCTCCGGTGACGATGGCGCGGCGGCCGGTGAGATCCGTGTCCGCGATGACCTCTGCGGCCGTCGAGCGGGCGGTGAACGGTGTGGTGATACGCGTGCTCGTAGCCATGTCGGCAAGTGCTCCTGGTTTGCTACGCTCGAAAGCGGAGGGGCCTCCGAATTGCTTCGAACCTTAAGCGGAGGGTCCTCCGATTGTCCAGGAGGAAGGAATGCTGTGACCGGCAACACACGCGGACTGCGTGCCGACGCGCGGCGCAACCGGGAACGTCTGCTTGACGTCGCCGTACGCGCCTTCTCCGAGCGGGGCACGGACGCGTCGCTGGAGGCCATCGCCAAAGAGGCCGGAGTGGGCATCGGCACGCTGTATCGCCACTTCCCCACTCGGGAGGCCCTGATCGAGGCCGCCTACCGCAACGAGGTCGCGCGGGTCTGCGACGGTGCCGAGGAACTCCTGGCGCAGCACCCGCCCGACATCGCGACGCGGATGTGGATGGACCGGTTCATCGACTATCTGGCAACCAAGCAGGGCATGGCGGACGCGTTGAAGGCCGTCATCGTCTCCGGCGAGTCGGACCCGTTCGCCGAGAGCCTGGACCGGATCAGCTCGGCCATCAGTGCGCTGCTGAAGGCCGGGGCCGAGGCGGGTGTCCTGCGCTCCGACGTCGACCCTCTCGATGTCGGTTTCAGCCTCGGCGGCATCCTGCTGATCACCACCGACATGGGGCTGCGTGACCGTGCGGGCCGCATGCTCGATCTGCTCCTCGACGGACTCCGCTACCGCGCCGGCTGAACGGGGGCCCCTCGGGTTCGAGCCGGCCGCGGCGAAGGCGGCCGTCATCGGCCGGCTCTCCGTCATGGACCGCTGCTTCCAGGTGGAGGCGTACGGGCTCACCGCGAGCGATCCCGTGCCGGCGGGCTGCGCAATCCCTCGGCCATCTCGCGGCCGACACCTCGGCGACCTGACTCGGCCTGCTCGTCACAGGGGTGACATGTCGTCATCCCGGGCTGCTCGCCAAGATCGTCACCACCTTCGACGAGCTCTCCGGCGGGCGGGCCGTTCTCGGGCTGGGCGCCGCCTGGTACCAGCGTGAGCACACCGGCCTCCGAGTACCGTTCCCGCCGACCGGCGAGCGCATCAGGGGCCGGCCGAACCTGCCCGGAGACGGCTGCAGCGGCTCTGCGACCGCGTGCGCCGGCGCCTCGAAGCGGGCCTCTCGGGCCCGGGCAGGCTTCTGCTCCAGCATGGATTCCACGCCTCCAGCTGTCCGGCACCGGCCGGTTCCTTTCACTGCCGCGGGCACGTCGTCATCACTGCCCGGGGGACACCCAGACCGTCAGGTCCTCGCGAGGCCCCCGGCTTCCGGTCCGCCGGCGCCCGCACGGCGAACATCGGACCACGGGCCGAACCACCCCACCTGCGAACGGTCGACTCGCATGACGTCGACGTCGGACCGGGTGTGTCGAGGACCTCCTGGTCCCCGCGGCCACCGTCTCGCCGCCCGCGTCCTGAGTGCGTGGCGGTGGACCGCCCTCGACGGCCTCAGCTCCTGCCCGAGCGGGGTCACTTTTGCGGGAAGGTGAGCCCGCAGCTATCTTCATAGTCAACAATGCGACTAGGTGCCTAGTTGTTTAGCGATGGCCGTGTGCCACTTCCATCAGCAGAGTTGACGAGAGGCGGTCGGCCCCGTGTCGAGCAGTGGGTATCTGCGCTACGTCGCCCTGGGCGACAGTCACACCGAGGGTCTCGGCGACGGCGACGACGTCCGTGGCCTTCGGGGCTGGGCGGACAGGCTCGCCGAGCAGGGCGCCCGCAGCAGCCCTGGCCTGCGCTACGCCAACCTCGCGGTGCGCGGCCGTAAGGCCGGTCAGGTGCGCGCCGAGCAGCTCGCCCCGGCGCTCGCGATGCGGCCCGACCTCGCCACTGTGGTGGCCGGCGTCAACGACGTGCTGCGTCCGAGCTGTGACCTCGACGAGGTGGCCGGCCATGTCGAGGCGATGTTCGCCGCCCTCACCGCCCAGGGCGCGACCGTCGCGACCCTCATGTTTCCCGACGTCGGGCGTATCACGCCGCTGGCCCGCCCGATCGGCCACCGGGTTCTCGCGCTCAACGCGCGCATCCGGGAGGCCGCCGGCCGCCACGGCGTGGTGGTGGCGGAGACCGCCGCACACGCGGCGGCAACCGATCCGCGGTTGTGGAGTGCCGACCGGCTGCACGCCGGCCCCCTGGGGCACGCGCGTATCGCGGCTGCCGTGGCCCAGGCGCTCGGTCTGCCGGGCAGCGACGACACATGGACCCTCCCCCTACTGGCCGAGAGGACAGGCATCTCCGGCTGGAGGACCGTGGGGGCCGAACTGCGCTGGGCCGGCGCCTTCCTCGGCCCCTGGGTCGGCCGCCGCCTGCGTGGCCGCTCCTCCGGCGACGGCCGTCAGGCCAAGCGGCCGGCTCTGCTTCCGGTGGCCGCGTCCACCGGGGACACCTCCTCAGCCGTATGAGGCTCCCGCCCGCGACGACGCCGGCGGCTCCCTCTGCTGCACTTCTCTCTTCCTCGTACCGGAGCTGGAAATGAGTAACGCCCACCCCTTCCGCGTCCTGCGCGCGAAGCGTCTGTGGATCGTCAACAGCGTGATCGTGGGCTTCGTGGCACTGCTGTTCACGGTGTTCTACGTCGGCGCCAACGTCGACCCTGCCGGTCACCTGCGCAAGCTGCCTGTCGGCCTGGTCAGCGCCGATGCGGGGGCGAAGGTCGGTGGCAGGCAGACCGACCTCGGTGCACAGATCACCCAGTCGATAAAGAAGTCGTCCCAGGGCGGAGACAGGATCGACTGGAAGGTGATGGACGAGGCGAAGATGAAGGAGGAGCTGAGCAAGGGCAAGCTGTTCGGCGCGCTCGTTGTGCCCCGCGACTTCACCTCCACCGTCGCCGCACTCACCGGCCCCGGGACGGCCGGCAAGCCCGTCCGCCCGACACTGACCGTGCTGACCAACCAGTCCGCCGGCAGCATGGGGTCGAGCATGGCGCGGCAGGCCACGACGACGGCCGCGCAGTCGGCCTCCGTACAGCTGGGTGAACAGCTCACCGCTCGGGCTCAGGCCGCGCAGGCCGAACTGCCCGCCGCCGCGCGCCTGCTGCTGGCCGACCCGGCCGTGGTGCAGGTCGAGGACGGGCATCCGCTCGACCCGCACAGCGGCCTAGGCCTGAGCGCCTTCTACTACTCCCTCGTCCTCGTCGTCTGCGGCATGCTCGCCGCCAACGTCATCAGCGGCCAGGTGGACCACGCCCTCGGCTACACCCACAGCGACATGGGCCCGCTGCGGATCCACAACCCGCTGCTGCGCGCGACTCGCGTCCAGACCCTGGCCATCAGCAGCACCCTCATGATCGGCCTGTCCCTGCTCATGGGCAGCCTGGCCCTGGCCGGTGCGGTGGGCATCATGGGCATGGACGCCTCTCACCTGCCCCTGCTGTGGCTCTTCTCCGTGTGCACGATCGCGGTCGTCGGCATCGGCGGGCTCGGCCTGCTCGCCGTGTTCGGCACGCCGGGGATGCTGTTCATCACGGTCTTCTACATCGCCATGGCGGTACCGACGTCCGGCGCCACGGTCCCCCTCCAGGCCCTCCCCGGTTTCTACCGCGTCCTCGGCGAGTTCGAGCCCCTGCGCCAGATCACGGGCGCCGTCCGCTCCATCCTCTACTACGACGCCCAGGCCGACGCGGGTCTGACCCGGGGCTGGGTCATGCTGGGCGTGGGACTCGCGGTCGCCGGCCTCTTCGGTTTCGGCGTGACCCGGTTCTACGACCGCAAGGGGCTGCATCGCGTTCCCGCTGACGAGGAACCGCAGCCGGTCCTCGCTCGGGCGTAGTCCGACGACCGGTGAGGGGTGGGGCTGGGCACGGTCGCCTCACTGCTCACTTTGTTGACTGATCGTGTGGGTGGGATCGCCGCGGTCAGCCGTCGGCCCGCAGTGCGGCTGTGCGCTGTTCGATCCTGCGCAGTGCAATGTCCCCCCACTGGAGGTTCTCCCGCTCGAACGACATCCCGCGCAGCAGGGTGAGATACGGGCCGATGCGCTCGGCCTCGGCGAAGTACGCCTCCTCCGAACGCCCGTCGAGCAGACGCTGCCGGAGCCTCTCGTAGTGGGCCAGCTTGGTGGTGGCCCACTCCATGCGCTCCGCGACGGCAGTCCGGACGGCTTCCATGTCGCCCACGTCCAGGCACTGCACCTTGACGAGCAACTCGTCCCGGACCACCGCCGGTTTGCCCAAGGGTTCGGCGGTGTAGGCGTGGACGGCCTTCCGCCCGGCCTCCGTCAAGGAGAACAGCCGCTTGTTGGGGCGGCGCTCCTGCTCGACGACGCGGGCCGTGACGAGCCCTTCGGTCTCCATGCGATCCAGCTCCCGGTACAGCTGCTGGGGCGTCGACATCCAGAAGTTGGCCACCGTCGCGTCGAACGCCTTCGCGAGGTCGTACCCGGACGCCTCACCCTTCAACAGCGCGGCCATCACCGCGTTCCGCAGAGCCATGGGCGACACGCTAGCAGTGTGGTGATTAGTCAACGAAGTGACAGATGGTCGCTCTCTCCTCGTGGACAAGGCGCGACCGGCCCTCTAGTGTCCATCACACCTATTCAAATTATTGGGTATCGAGGTGGGCTCATGCATCCCTTCCGCAAGGCCGTCGAGAGCGGTGACATGAATGCCGTGGCCGCTCTGCTGGCCGACGACGTCGTCTTCACCAGCCCCGTCGCCTTCAAGCCGTACCCGGGCAAGGCCCTCACCGCCGCGATCCTGCGTGGCGTGCTCCGGGTCTTCGAGGACTTCACCTACATCCGTGAGATCGCCAACCCCGACGGCCGCGACCACGCCTTCGTCTTCACCGCCACCGTCGCCGGCAAGCAACTCCAGGGATGCGACTTCCTGCACTTCGACGACGACGGGAAGATCGACGAGTTCACGGTGATGGTGCGCCCGCTCTCCGCGGCCCAGGCGCTCGGCGAGGCCATGGGCGCCCAGTTCGAGCGGATCGCCCAAGAGGCCGCCGAACAGTGACCGTCGCCACCCTCCAACGCGCGCACCTGCACATCCTCCTGATCGAACGCCACAACGTCCCCGGCGGCTTCGCCACCTCCTTCCGACGAGGCCGCTTCGAGTTCGACACGGCGCTGCACCAGCTGCCGGGAGTCGGCCTGGAGGGCTAGCCGTGTGATGGTCGTCGTGGACGGCATCGCTGCCAGCCTGGTGCCTGGCGTCTGCTGACGGGCTCTTCCCTGTGGCCGTGCCAACCCCGAAGCAGACACACTCCGGTGCCCCACCGAGCGAGTGCCCCGTACCGACTGCCGGAAGTCGATCACCCAGCGACGACTCCGCCGGCTCGTATCCTGGGTCCGCATTCGTTCCTCGTACGCGCGCGGGGCCCCGAGCCGGTGTGCGCGTCGGCGTGAGAGAGGTCGCAGATTGAGTCAGCCGGGTCCGAGCCAGAGCTCTCGGCAGATCCCCGTCATCGTCCTCGCCGGCTTTCTCGGTTCCGGCAAGACCACTCTCCTCAACCACCTCCTCCACCGAGGCGGTGGCAGTCGTATCGGGGCCATCGTCAATGACTTCGGGGCCATCGAGATCGACGCCATGGCCGTCGCGGGGGCGCTGGGGGACTCCACGGTGTCGCTCGGCAACGGATGCCTGTGCTGTGCTGTCGACGCGAGCGAGCTCGATGTCTATCTTGACCGGCTCACTCGGCCCTCGGCCCGGATCGACGTCATCGTCATCGAGGCCAGCGGGCTCGCCGAGCCGCAGGAACTCGTTCGGATGGTGCTCGCCAGTGAGAACCCCCGGGTCGTCTACGGCGGGCTGGTCGAGGTCGTCGACGCCGTCGAGTTCGACGCCACGCGGGCGAAGCACCCCGAGGTCGACCGACATCTCGCGCTCGCCGACCTCGTCGTCGTCAACAAGGTCGGACAGGTCCCCGATGGCGGTGAGCGAGTCCTGGGGACCGTGCGTGGGCTCGTCGACCGTGCCGCTGTCGTCCCCGCCGACTACGGGCGCGTCGACCCGGAGTTCCTCTTCGACTGCCGACCGGCCCAGGAGCGCGTCGGTCAGTTGACCTTCGACGACCTGCACGATCACCACGAACACCGGGACGGTGAGGGAGACCATTCCGGGCATCTGCACGCCGCCTACGACAGTCTCTCCTTCAGCTCCTCGACTCCGCTCCACCCGCGTCGGCTGATGGACTTCCTCGACAGCCGGCCCGAAGGGCTCTACCGCATCAAGGGGTACGTCGACTTCGGGCCGCACGACCCGGGCAACCGGTACGTCGTGCACGCCGTCGGGCGGTTCCTACGGTTCTATCCCGAGCCCTGGGCCGACGGCGAGGAGCGTCTCACCCAACTCGTCCTCATCGGAACCGGCATCGGACTGCCCACCCTCGGCAAGGAACTCGAGGCCTGCATGGACGACGCCCCACACGCCGACGAGCACAGCATGTGGGGCGTCCTGAGATACGTACAGGAGCAGAGTCCGGAGGACCCCGGAGAGGTCGGCTGACCTACACCGGGCCCGTCACCACACCCACCGTCCTCGGCAACGACACGCCCGAGCCGTCGCGGCGCGGGTCCATCTCCGGGAGCTCCGCCGGGGTGCCGTCCTTCTGGGACGCCCGCGCCGGGGTCGGGCCCGCCCAGGCCAGGGACAGACAGTCCTCGCCCTTCAGGAACCGCTGGCAGCGGACACCGCCGGTGGCACGCCCCTTGCGCGGGTACTGGTCGAAGGGCGTCAGCTTCGCCGTCGTCTGCACGGAGTCGTCCAGCGTGCCCCGTGATCCGGCCACCGTGAAGACGACCGCCTCCACCGCAGGGTCCACCGCCGTGAACGAGATCACCTTGGCGCCGTCCGTGAGCTTGATGCCGGCCATACCGCCGGCCGGACGGCCCTGCGGGCGGACGTGGGCGGCCTGGAAGCGCAGCAGCTGGGCGTCGTCCGTGATGAAGATCAGGTCCTCCTCGCCTGTACGCAGCTCCGCGGCCCCGACGATCCGGTCGCCGTCCTTGAGCGTGATGACCTCCAACTCCCCCTTGTTGGAGGGATAGTCGGGGACCACACGCTTGACGACGCCCTGCTCCGTGCCGATCGCGAGGCCCGGCGACGACTCGTCGAGTGTCGTCAGGCAGACCACCGTCTCGCCGTCCTCCAGGGAGAGGAACTCCGACAGCGGGGCCCCGCCCGAGAGATTGGGCGCCGCCATCGTGTCGGGCAGCCGGGGGAGGTCGATGACGTTGATACGCAGCAGGCGGCCGGCGGACGTCACCGCGCCCACTTCGCCCCGTGCCGTCGCCGGGACCGCGGAGACGATCAGGTCGTGCTTCACGCGCCGCCCGTCCTCGTCCGCCGGGAACGGCTCGCCGTTCGCCGTACGCGCCAGCAGGCCCGTCGAGGAGAGCAGGACCCGGCACGGGTCGTCGGCCACCTGGAGCGGGACGCCGGCCGCGGGGGCGGCACCGGCCGACTCCAGCAGGACCGTACGACGCTCGGTGCCGAACTTCTTGGCCACCGCGGCCAGTTCGGTCGAGACCAGCTTGCGGAGCTCCGCGTCCGACTCCAGGATCCGGGTCAGCTCCGCGATCTCGGCGGCCAGTCGCTCCTTCTCGGACTCCAGCTCGATCCGGTCGAACCGGGTCAGCCGGCGCAACGGGGTGTCCAGGATGTACTGCGTCTGGATCTCCGAGAGGGAGAAGCGCTCCATCAGGCGTTCCTTCGCCTGCGCGGAGTTGTCGCTGGAGCGGATCAGCCGGATGACCTCGTCGATGTCGACCAGCGCGGTGAGCAGGCCCTCGACCAGGTGCAGCCGGTCGCGGCGCTTGCCGCGGCGGAACTCCGAGCGACGCCGTACGACCTCGAAGCGGTGGTCGAGATAGACCTCCAGGAGTTCCTTCAGCCCCAGGGTGAGGGGCTGGCCGTCCACCAGCGCCACGTTGTTGATGCCGAAGGACTCCTCCATCGGCGTCAGCTTGTAGAGCTGTTCCAGGACGGCTTCCGGCACGAAGCCGTTCTTGATCTCGATGACCAGACGCAGGCCGTGGCTGCGGTCGGTGAGGTCCTTGACGTCGGCGATCCCCTGGAGCTTCTTCGCGCCGACCAGGTCCTTGATCTTGGCGATCACCTTCTCCGGGCCGACCGTGAACGGCAGTTCGGTGACGACCAGGCCCATACGGCGCGCCGTCACGTTCTCCACCGACACCGTGGCGCGGATCTTGAACGTGCCTCGGCCCGACTCGTACGCGTCCCTGATCCCGGCGAGGCCGACGATCCGGCCGCCCGTGGGCAGGTCGGGGCCCGGGACGTGCCGCATCAGGGTGTCGAGGTCGGCGGCCGGGTAGCGGATCAGGTGCCGGGCGGCCGAGATGACCTCGCCGAGGTTGTGCGGCGGCATGTTCGTGGCCATACCGACGGCGATGCCCGACGCGCCGTTCACCAGCAGGTTTGGGAAGGCGGCGGGCAGTGCCACCGGCTCCTGCTCCTGGCCGTCGTAGTTGGGGGCGAAGTCGACCGTGTCCTCTTCGATCGACTCCGTCATCAGGGACGTCGCGTCGGCCATACGGGCCTCGGTGTACCGCATGGCGGCCGGCGGGTCGTCGTTGCCCAGCGAACCGAAGTTGCCGTGCCCGTCGACCAGCGGCACGCGCATGGAGAACGGCTGGGCGAGACGCACCATGGCGTCGTAGATCGACGAGTCGCCGTGCGGGTGCAGCTTACCCATGACCTCGCCGACCACGCGGGCACACTTCACATAGCCGCGGTCGGGGCGCAGACCCATCTCGTTCATCTGGTAGACGATGCGACGGTGTACGGGCTTGAGACCGTCGCGGGCGTCGGGCAGGGCTCGGGAGTAGATGACCGAGTACGCGTACTCGAGGAAGGAGCCCTGCATCTCGTCGACGACGTCGATGTCGAGGATCCGCTCCTCGAAGTCATCGGGCGGCGGGGTCTTCGTGCTGCGGCGGGCCATCGCTGCCGGCTCCTTCTGTTTCCTGTCGTTCGCCTACGGGGCGCACCCCTGCGGCTCACTCCTGCTGAGACTGAACGGGTTCTGACGCGGACCATTGTGGACTGCCGCACTGACAACGCGGACCAAGGCCCGTTCCGGTGGCGGTGTTGGGCGGTGGCCGCTGATGCTGAAACGTACCGCCTGGAACCCGAGGAATCTCGCTGTCGGCGTACGTCCGCCGGGAACTTCGCCAGCACTCCACACGCTTGCATACAGTGGCAGGACCGGCAGGAACACAGCGGTTGCAACAACCGCATCCGCGATCGAAGGGACGTACATGCCCATGGGTCACACGGCCACAGCCGAGGCAGGCTCCGGCGGCCTGACAGCGACCGAACACCGCCTCGCCAACGGGCTGCGCGTGGTGCTCTCCGAGGACCACCTGACCCCGGTCGCAGCGGTGTGCCTCTGGTACGACGTCGGGTCGCGCCACGAGGTCAAGGGCCGTACCGGCCTGGCTCACCTCTTCGAGCACCTGATGTTCCAGGGCTCGGGCCAGGTGAAGGGCAACGGCCACTTCGAACTGGTCCAGGGCGCGGGCGGTTCGCTCAACGGCACCACCAGCTTCGAGCGCACCAACTACTTCGAGACCATGCCCACCCACCAACTGGAGCTCGCCCTCTGGCTGGAGGCGGACCGCATGGGCTCGCTGCTCGCGGCCCTCGACGACGAGTCCATGGAGAACCAGCGGGACGTCGTCAAGAACGAGCGCCGACAGCGCTACGACAACGTCCCCTACGGCACGGCGTTCGAGAAGCTGACCGCCCTCGCCTACCCGGAGGGACACCCCTACCACCACACGCCGATCGGCTCGATGGCGGACCTGGACGCGGCGACGCTGGAGGACGCGCGCGCGTTCTTCCGCACGTACTACGCGCCCAACAACGCGGTCCTGTCGATCGTCGGGGACATCGACCCCCAGGAGACCCTCGCCTGGGTCGAGAAGTACTTCGGATCCATCGCCGGGCACGACGGCAAGCCCGCGCCGCGCTCCGGGGCACTTCCCGACGTCATCGGCGAGGAACTGCGCGAGGTCGTCGTGGAAGAGGTTCCCGCGCGCGCGTTGATGGCCGCCTACCGGCTCCCGGAGGACGGCACGCGCGCGTGCGACGCGGCCGACCTGGCGCTCACCGTCCTCGGCGGCGGCGAGTCCTCCCGCCTCTACAACCGGCTCGTACGGCGGGACCGTACGGCGGTCGCGGCCGGGTTCGGCCTGCTGCGGCTGGCCGGAGCACCCTCCCTGGGGTGGCTGGACGTGAAGACCTCCGCGGACGTCGAGGTGCCGGTCATCGAGGCCGCTGTCGACGAGGAGCTCGCCCGGTTCGCCGCGGAGGGCCCGACGGCCGAGGAGATGGAGCGCGCGCAGGCCCAGTTGGAGCGCGAGTGGCTGGACCGGCTCGGTACGGTCGCGGGCCGTGCCGACGAACTGTGCCGCTTCGCCGTGCTGTTCGGCGACCCGCAGCTCGCCCTGACCGCCGTGCAGCGCGTCCTCGACGTGACGGCGGAGGAGGTCCAGGAGGCAGCCAAGGCCCGGCTGCGACCCGACAACCGCGCGGTGCTCGTCTACGAGCCGGTCTCCGAGGTGACGGCCGAGGACGCGGATCCGCCCAAGGACCCCGAGGCCGAGGCCACGGTCGAAGCCGGCGACGAGAACGAGGAGGCGGCCAAGTGACCGAGCTCGCCACGATGGAGTTCCACCCCCAGCCCCAGGCGGGAGAGGCCAGGCCCTGGGCCTTCCCGGCCCCCGCACGCGACACGCTCGGCAACGGTCTGACCGTCCTGCGGTGCCACCGCCCCGGCCAGCAGGTCGTCGCCGTCGAGGTGCTCGTCGACGCCCCCCTGGAGGCGGAGCCGGCCGGTCTGGACGGCGTGGCCACGATCATGTCCCGGGCCTTCTCCGAAGGCACCGACAAGTACTCCGCCGAGGAGTTCGCCGCCGAGCTGGAGCGCTGCGGCGCCACCCTCGACGCGCACGCCGACCACCCCGGTGTCCGCCTCAGCCTCGAAGTCCCCGTGTCGCGGCTCCCCAAGGGGCTGGGGCTGCTGGCCGACGCCCTCAGGGCGCCCGCGTTCTCGGAGAGCGAGATCGAGCGGCTGGTGCGCAACCGGCTGGACGAGATCCCGCACGAGACGGCCAACCCGGCCCGCCGCTCCGCCAAGCAGCTGTACAAGGAACTGTTCCCGGCGTCCTCGCGCATGTCACGTCCGCGCCAGGGCACCGAGGAGACGGTCGCGAAGATCGACGCGGCGGCCGTCCGCGCCTTCTACGAGAGGCACGTCCGGCCCGCCACGGCCACCGCCGTGGTCGTCGGTGACCTCACCGGCGTCGACTTGGACGCGCTGCTCGGCGAAACCCTGGGGGCCTGGGCGGGCTCGTCGGCCGAGCCGCGTCCGGTGCCGCCGGTGACCGCCGACGACACCGGCCGGGTCGTCATCGTGGACCGGCCGGGTGCCGTGCAGACCCAGTTGCTCATCGGCCGTATCGGCGCCGACCGGCACGACCGTGTCTGGGCCGCCCAGGTCCTCGGCACGTACTGCCTCGGCGGCACCCTCACCTCCCGTCTGGACCGCGTCCTGCGGGAGGAAAAGGGCTACACCTACGGTGTGCGGGCGTTCGGCCAGGTCCTGCGCTCGGCTCCGGACGGCACAGGGGCCGCGCTGCTCGCCATCAGCGGCTCCTTCGACACCCCGAACACCGGTCCCGCCCTGGAGGACCTCTGGAAGGTGCTGCGCACCCTCGCGGCCGAAGGGCTCACCGACGCCGAGCGTGATGTCGCGGTGCAGAACCTGGTCGGCGTCGCCCCGCTCAAGTACGAGACCGCGGCGGCCGTGGCGAGCACGCTGGCCGACCAGGTCGAGCAGCACCTGCCCGACGACTACCAGGCGACGCTGTACCGCCAGCTCGCGGCGACCGGCACCGTGGAAGCCACCGCGGCGGCCGTCAACGCCTTCCCGGTGGACCGGCTGGTGACGGTCCTCGTCGGCGACGCGGCGACGATCGAGGGGCCCGTCCGGGCCCTCGGCATCGGTGAAGTGAGCGTCGTCCCCGCCGAGTAGCGGCATCGGCGTACACGACAGGGGCCCGGTGACGGCAGCGTCACCGGGCCCCTCTTTGCCCATGCTTTGTCCGTGTTGATGCGCAAGTTGCCCGTATTGGTGGAGAGGTTGACAGTCTGCACTGTGGCATGTGCGACAAAACCCGTGATCGGTTTGTTGATTGAAAGAGGTCCCGCTTAGCGTCTGTCCGGCTGTCCGTCATGCAGTGCGCCGCAGCCGCGGCACCGGGCAGTCATCGCCGAGTCCCCGTACGGCGCGAGCCAGGGGAGCCGGGGACCCACCATGTGCAGTCCCTGGGGTGAATCGGACGCCCGCGCGCGCAGCGAGGGGGTCCGTAGGAGACCTTCCTGCTCCGAACCCGTCAGCTAACCCGGTAGGCGAGAAGGAAGGAAAGGACCAGCCACTACATGGCGTTCACCCGCGCCACCGGGAAGCACCGTCGTCCCAGCCGCCCCAGCCTTGTCACCCGTACGACCGCCCGCGCTGCCGGCGTAGCCGCCCTCGCGACCACCGGCGTCGTCGGCTCCCTCGCCGCCCCGGCGCTCGCGGCGGAGTCCGCCGTCGAGCAGACCGGACTCACCCCGGTGATCTCCATCGGCGAGTCGCTCGCCGCCCAGATCGACGCCCAGGCCGCCGCCCAGGAGCAGGCCGCCGAGAAGGCCGCCGCCGAGAAGAAGGCCGTGGCCGCCGCGCAGAAGGAGGCGGAGGAGCGCGTCAAGGAGGCACGCGAGGCGCAGGCCCGTGCCGCCCGCGAGGCCGAGCGCAAGCGCCTCAACAGCTATGTCGCCCCGATCTCCGGCTCGTACATCTCCACGGGCTACAAGGCGGGCGGCGGCATCTGGTCCTCCGGCAGCCACACCGGCATCGACTTCCACGCCGCGTCGGGCACCACCGTGCACGCGGTGGGCTCCGGCACCGTCGTCGAGGCGGGCTGGGGCGGGTCGTACGGCAACAACATCGTGATCAAGATGATCGACGGTACCTACACTCAGTACGGTCATCTGTCGTCCATCAACGTCTCCGTCGGCCAGACGGTCACCCCAGGGCAGCAGATAGGCCTCTCCGGGGCCACCGGCAACGTCACAGGTCCGCACCTCCACTTCGAGGCGCGCACGACCCCGGAGTACGGCTCGGACATCAACCCCGTCGCCTACCTTCGCTCGCACGGTGTGAACGTCTGACGAACCCGCGCACCACTTGTCGTGGCCCCGGCTCCCCGAGCCGGGGCTTTCGGCGTTTCGGAGGGTGGTGTGTCCAAAAAATATCCATGGATTCCGGCCTGCCGTCGGAAATTCCGGTTCTCTGCAATAGAGTCACTGAACACACGTCAATCGTCGACGTTTCACGGGGATTAAAGCGGAGGTCGGACATGCGTATTCCGGCGCACTCGGTATGCACGGCGATCCGGGACGACATCGTCGCCGGTGTCTACGAGCGCGGCAGCCGGCTCACCGAGGAACTGCTGGCGCGCCGGTACGGCGTCTCGCGCGTCCCTGTTCGCGAAGCCCTGCGCACGCTGGAGGCCGAGGGCTTCGTGGTGACCCGGCGGCACGCGGGCGCGTGCGTCGCGGAACCCACCGAGCCGGAGGCCTCCGACCTGCTGGAGATGCGCATGCTCCTGGAACCGCTGGGCGCCTCCCGGGCCGCCCAACGGCGGACCGAGGCACACCTCAAGGTGCTGCGCGGCCTGGTCAGGCTGGGTCAGGAACGGGCCAGGAGGGGCAACAGCGAGGATCTGCGCTCCCTGGGGGGCTGGTTCCACGAGACGCTCGCCCAGTCCTCCGGAAGCCATGCCCTGGCCTCGACGCTCACCCAGCTCCGGCACAAGATCGCCTGGATGTACTCGGTGGAGGCGCCGGCCAGCCCGGTCGACTCCTGGGCGGAGCACGGGGCGATCGTGGACGCGGTGGCGCGAGGCGACAGTGAGCGGGCGCGGGCGATCACAGCGCTGCACACCGAGCGGGCGACCGCCGCACACCGGCTGCGCTTTCCGGGAGGCGGAGACCGCCCGGATCGTGTGAGGACTTCGCAACATCCCGTAAACATGACGGGCCTGCGTCATTAACACGGGCACCGTATACAAAGAGGGTTGAATTCGCGGGAGATTATTTTCGCTGCCCGCGATCGGGAATAACAAAGGGCCCGCCTGATATTCAGGCAGGCCCTTCGCGGTATGCGGATGGTGTTTGTGAGGCGGCGTCCGCCGGCGCCATCGATCGAGGGCCCCGAGGGGTCCTCAGACCGTCTCGGGAAGTTCCTCGAGCCCCTCGGCCACCAGCTTCGCCAGGCGGTCGAGCGCGGCGTCGGCGCCCTCCGCTTCGGAGGCGAGGACGATCTCCTCGCCGCCCTGGGCGCCCAGGCCGAGGACCGCCAGCATGGAGGCCGCGTTGACGGGGTTGCCGTCGGCCTTGGCGATCGTCATGGGGACGCCGGCGGCCGTGGCCGCACGGACGAAGATGGAGGCGGGGCGGGCGTGGAGGCCCTCCGCCCAGCCGACGTTGACGCGGCGCTCAGCCATGTGATGCTGCCCTTCACTGTCTCAGGGTTGTCTAGACCATTGTTCCATAGCGTGAAGCGTGCCGGAAGGCAGGACGAAACCTGTTCCGGAACCGCGTTCGAACCCCGGCCCGGGCCCGACTTCGGTCCCCCACAGACTGCATCGCGACGCTGTCGGACGCGAGCCGTACTCTGGGGCGCATGCAGAACTCGGCGGACCGGCACGAGTACCCCGCCCACTGGGAGGCGGACGTCGTGCTGCGCGACGGCGGCACCGCCCGTATCCGGCCCATCACCGCGGACGACGCCGACCGGCTGGTCAGTTTCTACGAGCAGGTGTCGGACGAGTCGAAGTACTACCGCTTCTTCGCGCCCTATCCGCGCCTGTCCGCAAAGGACGTCCACCGCTTCACCCACCACGACTTCGTGGACCGGGTGGGGCTCGCGGCCACGGTCGGCGGCGAGTTCATCGCCACCGTACGCTACGACCGCATCGACGCCGACGGACTGCCCGCCTCCGGTCCGGCCAACGAGGCGGAGGTCGCCTTCCTGGTGCAGGACGCGCACCAGGGCAGGGGTGTCGCCTCCGCTCTCCTCGAACACATCGCGGCCGTCGCCAGGGAGCGCGACATCCGCCGCTTCGCCGCCGAGGTGCTGCCGGCCAACAGCAAGATGATCAAGGTGTTCACTGACGCCGGCTACACCCAGAAGCGCAGCTTCGAGGACGGTGTCGTACGACTCGAGTTCGACCTCGAGCCCACCGACCGCTCACTCGCCGTCCAGCGCGCGCGGGAGCAGCGGGCCGAGGCACGCTCCGTACGACGGTTGCTCGTCCCGGGCGCCGTGGCCGTCATCGGCGTCGGCCGCGCCCCCGGTGGCGTCGGCCGCAGCGTCCTCGACCACATCAGGGACGCCGGTTTCACCGGCGAGCTGTACGCCGTCAACAGCGCCTTCCCGGAGGAACAGAAGGACATCGACGGAGTACCGGCCCACCGGTCGGTGCGTGACATCGGGGGTCCCGTGGACCTCGCGGTCGTCGCCGTCCCGGCCGCGCACGTCCCTGATGTCGTCACCGAGTGCGGTGAGCACGGCGTGCAGGGACTCGTCGTGGTCTCCGCCGGGTACGCCGAGAGCGGCCCCGAGGGACGGGAACGCCAGCGTGAACTCGTACGGCACGCGCGCACGTACGGGATGCGCATCATCGGCCCCAACGCCTTCGGGGTCATCAACACCGCCGAGAACGTCCGGCTGAACGCGTCTCTCGCCCCCGAGATGCCGAGGCCCGGGCGGATCGGGCTGTTCGCGCAGTCCGGGGCCATCGGGATCGCGCTGCTGTCCCGGCTGCACCGGCGGGGAGGTGGCGTCACCGGGGTCACCGGCGTGTCGACCTTCGTCTCCTCCGGCAACCGGGCCGACGTGTCGGGCAACGACGTACTCCAGTACTGGTACGACGACCCGGACACCGACGTGGTCCTCATGTACCTCGAATCCATCGGCAACCCGCGCAAGTTCACCCGCCTCGCACGGCGCACGGCGGCGGCCAAACCGCTCGTGGTCGTGCAGGGGGCGCGGCACGGCGGCGCCGCTCCCCAAGGACATGCCGTACGGGCCACGCGGCTGCCCCACGCGACGGTGTCCGCACTGCTGCGGCAGGCCGGGGTGATCCGGGTGGACACGATCACCGAACTGGTCGACGCGGGGCTGCTGCTCGCTCGGCAGCCCCTGCCCGCCGGGCCCCGGGTGGCGATCCTGGGGAACTCGGAGTCGCTGGGCCTGCTGACGTACGACGCGTGCCTCTCCGAGGGGCTGCGGCCGCTCGCTCCGCTGGACCTGACGACAGGGGCGTCGCCGGAGGACTTCCACCGGGCGTTGGCGGAGGCGTTGGCGGACGAGGGCTGCGACGCGGTCGTCGTCACCGCGATCCCCACGGTGGGGGAGGGGTCCCCCCGGGACGCCGCGTTGGCCGACGCGCTCCGGTCGGCCGCGGCGGAGGTTCCCGGCAAGCCCGTGCTGGTGGTGCACGTGGAGCTGGGCGGGCTCGCGGAGGCGCTGTCGGCCGCCGCCAGTACGGCGCCACAGGCGGGTTCACCGGCACCCGCGGCCGGACCCGCCGGCGGCTCCCGGGCGTCGCGCCCCGCGGAACGTCCGCCCACCGCCGTGGCGACGCCCGCACCGGCGCCCCCGCCCGCCCCCGGTTCCTGTTCCCGTCTCATCCCCGCCTACCCCGCCGCCGAGCGCGCTGTGCGGGCCCTCGGGGAAGCCGTGAAGTACGCCCAGTGGCGGCGGGAGGCCGCCGAACCGGGCAAGGTGCCCGAGTTCATCGACGCGGACATCGACGAGAAGGGGGCCGCCGCGCTGATCGGCGGGCTGCTCGCGCGTGGGCAGGGGCTCACCCTCGGTCCGGACGAGACGGCCGAGCTCCTCGGGACGTACGGCATCCCGGTGCGCGGGGCCCTGCCCGCGCCGAGCGCCGACGACGCCTCGGCCGCCGCGCGGACCCTCGGTTACCCGGTCGCCCTCAAAGCCACCGCCCCGCACCTGAGGCACCGCGCCGACCTGGGCGGCGTACGCCTGGATCTCGCGGACGAGGAACAGCTGCGGCGGGCGTACGCCGAACTGACCGGCCTCTTCGGGACCTCGGAGGAGGTACGGCCCGTGGTGCAGGGAATGGCACCGCGGGGAGTCGACACCGTCGTACGGGCGGTCATCGACCCGGCGGCCGGAGCGGTGCTCTCCTTCGGGCTCGCCGGACCCGCCTCGCAGCTGCTCGGGGACATCGCGCACCGGCTGATACCGGTCACCGACCGCGACGCGGCCTCACTGATCCGGTCGATCCGGACGGCGCCGCTCCTCTTCGGCTGGCGCGGCTCGGCACCGGTCGACAGCGAGGCACTGGAGGAGCTGCTGCTCAGGGTGTCGCGGCTCGTCGACGACCATCCCGAGGTCATCGCGGTCTCCCTGGAGCCGGTGGTCGTCGCGCAGCACGGCCTGAGCGTGCTCGGGGCGTCGGTGCGGCTCGCGCCGCCGCCCGTCCGCGACGACCTCGGTCCCAGGACACTTCCTGTGTACTGAGCGGTGCCTCGCAGTCAGTGGGCCCCCGTAAGATGGGCTCATGGCCAAGACCAGTACGTCGACCCAGGGGCTGCGAGCGGCGATCGAGCGCAGCGGCTACTACCCGGCCCTCGTGGCCGAGGCGGTGGAGGCCGCGATCGGCGGCGACTCCATCCGGTCGTACCTGGTCCACCAGGAGACGACATTCGACGCGAACGAGGTGCGTCGGCACGTGACCGTGCTCGTCCTCACGGGCAACCGTTTCATCGTCAGCCACACCGACGAGCAGGCGGAGGACACCACGTCCCCGACGCCGTACGCCACCACGTCCACGGAGTCCGTGAAGCTCGGCCGGATCTCGTCCGTGGTCGTCAGCCGGGTCGTGGCCAACCCGGAGTCGTACGCCCCGGGCACGCTGCCGCGCGAGGTCGTCCTGACCATCGGCTGGGGCGCCGTCTCCCGTATCGACCTGGAGCCGGCCGCCTGCGGGGACCCCAACTGCGAGGCGGACCACGGCTACACGGGCAGCTCGACGGCGGACGACCTGAGCCTGCGGGTCAGCGAGGCCGGAGACGGCCCGGAGACGGTCCGCCAGGCCCTCGTCTTCGCGCAGGCCCTCTCGGAAGCGACCGCGGACGTCGCCCGCTGATGTCCCACCCGCCATCCCCCGCCCATGACCGAGGGCGCTCCGCGCCCGCCCCTTCCTACTCCACCGCCTGGGACGATCCCGAACCCCTGGCCGTCTCCTCCGCCCCCGTCCCGCAGTACGGCACGGGCTCGCTGGCCGATCTGCTGCCCACCCTGGCCGCCGGCATGGACGTACCGGGCATGTCCGCCGCGATCCCGGAGCTGGCGCCCGCCGACCGGAACTGTGTGTTCCTGATCGACGGACTGGGCTGGGAGCAGTTGCGGGACCACCCGGACGAGGCCCCCTTCATGAGCTCGCTCATGAGCAGCTCGCGCGGTGACACGGGCCGCCCGATCACCACCGGGTATCCGGCGACCACCGCGACCTCCCTCGCCTCCGTGGGCACCGGACTTCCGCCGGGCGCACACGGCCTGCCCGGCTACACCGTGCGCAATCCGGCCACCGGCGAGCTGATGAACCAGCTGCGCTGGCAGCCGTGGTCGGACCCGCGCGCGTGGCAGCCGTATCCCACGGTGTTCCAGCTGGCGCACCAGGCCGGGGTGCACACGGCCCAGGTCTCCTCGCCGACCTTCGAGAACACCCCGCTGACGAAGATCGCGCTCAGTGGCGGAACGTTCCGGGGGAAGCTCTCCGGCGAGGACCGCATGGACCTCGCGGCCGAACAACTGGCCGCCGGGGACCGCTCGTTGGTCTACACGTACTACGCGGAGGTGGATGGCAAGGGGCACCGCTTCGGCGTCGACTCGGACCCCTGGCGCGGTCAGCTCATGTACGTCGACCGGCTCGTCCAGCGGCTGGCGGAACAACTCCCGCCGCGCGCCGCGCTGTACGTCACCGCCGACCACGGCATGATCGACATCCCGTTCGACGAGCAGCACCGCATCGACTTCGACGAGGACTGGGAACTGCGCGCCGGTGTCGCCCTGTTGGGCGGCGAGGGCCGCGCGCGGCATGTGTACGCGGTTCCGGGCGCCGAGGCGGACGTACTGACCTGCTGGCGCGAGGTGCTCGGTGAGCAGTTCTGGGTGGCCTCGCGTGACGAGGCGATCGCGGCGGGCTGGTTCGGTCCGACGGTCGACGAACGCGTGTACGGCCGGATCGGCGACGTGGTCGCGGCAGCCCGGGACGACGTCCTGATCATCGCCTCCGAGCGGGAGCCGAGGGAGTCGGCGATGGTCGGCAACCACGGCTCGATGACCCCTGCGGAACAGTTGGTCCCGCTGCTCCAAGTACGCTCCTGACGCCCGTCCCTGTCCGACAGCCCCTGCCCAGACCTCCTCCCGTCCTGCGCGTGACCCGCGTATCTCGCCGAAAGGTGCTCGACCTCCCATGCCCGAGCTGGTGTTCTTCTCCGGAACGATGGACTGCGGGAAGTCGACGCTGGCGCTCCAGATCGGACACAACCGGTCGGCACGAGGGCTGCAGGGGGTGATCTTCACCCGCGACGACCGGGCGGGGGAGGGGAAACTGTCGTCCCGGCTCGGTCTGGTGACGGAGGCGGTCGAGGCGGCCGTGGGGATGGATCTGCACGCCTATCTGGTGGACCAGATGTCCAGGGGCGGCAAGGTCGACTACGTGATCGTGGACGAGGCGCAGTTCCTCGCGCCGGAGCAGATCGACCAGTTGGCGCGAGTGGTGGACGACCTGGGGCTGGACGTCTTCGCGTTCGGCATCACCACAGACTTCCGTACGAAGCTCTTCCCGGGTTCCCAGCGGCTGATCGAGCTGGCGGACCGGATCGAGACCCTCCAGGTGGAGGCGATGTGCTGGTGCGGGGCACGGGCCACGCACAACGCGCGCACCGTGGACGGTGTGATGGTCGTGGAGGGTGAGCAGGTCGTCGTCGGTGACGTGAACCGCACGGCCGAGGAGGTCGGCTACGAGGTGCTGTGCCGACGGCATCACCGACGCCATATGACGAGCGCCTCCGCGCACGCCTCTGCCATCTCTCCGGACGTCCTGCCGGTCAACTCGGCCTGATAGTTGCGTTCGGCAGTTCTTTCCAGCCGTTCCGATACGATGAAGGTCACAATAACGTATCGGGCATTTCACGCTTCAATCTTCACCTGAGGCACACAAGTTGGCTAAGTTGACCTCCGAACACCTTCCCAAACCTGTTGTCCGCACCTGACAGTTGGCCGGGGAAGACGTACCACGGAAGGAGCTCGTCCCGCATGGCGCCGGAACGAACCCGAGATGATGGGCCGACCCGTGAGGAGGTCCAGCAACGGATCAACAGCCTCTACGACCAGGCCGAGAGCTTCACCGGGACCTTCAACGCCACCCGCGCGATGAAGCTGGGGATGCGCAGGCGCGTCAACCCTGCGCCCGAGACCGCGCGCAGGCGCTCCGATCCCGCCCTCGACGAAGTCACCCGACCGTGGTTCGACGTGGGGCGCGCCCAGCTGGGCCCGACCGTTCCGGCGGTGCTGCCGCCCGACAGGAGGCCGGCCCGTACGACGGAGGCCCGGCCCGCCCGACCCGCCGACCTTTCCCCCGAGTTGACCGCTCGTCCGGCGCCGGAGTTGTCCGCAGGGCCCGTCGCCGCGCTGTCCGCGGGGCCGACGGCCGCACTGCCGCCCGGGACCATGGCCGCGCTGCCGCCCGCGGCGGTCGCCGAACTGCCCGCCGCGCCCATGACGGCGCTGTCGGCCGTGCCCGCGCCGCGCCAGGAGGCTCCGGCGGGCCTGAGCCCGAGCCCGCTCTCCGCCGAGCCCAGCTGGTTCCCGTCGCCCTCCCAGGGCGCGGCTCCGCTCCCGGTGGCCGGCGGCCTGCCCGCCGAGGACGCCTGGCGCCTTCCCGACTCCGTCGTGCAGGCCGGCCCCCAGCCCGCCGAGGAGTGGCAGCTGCCCCAGCCGGCCGGCCTGAGCCCGGACGCGTTTCTCGACGCGGACACGCCCCTCTACGCGGGCACGCTCCGCGACGGGGACTACGCCCTGGTCACCGAACTCCCCCTCGTCACAGAACCGTTCCCCGTCGCCGACCCGTTCCCGGTCCCCGTGCCGGAGACGCCGTACGTCGCACAGGCGCCCTACATCGCGCAGACGCCGCCGCACGGCACACAGACCTCCTACGCGACGGAGTACGGCACGCAGACACCGCCCCACGGCACGCAGACGTCGTACGCCACGGGGAGCTACTACTTCGGCGCCGAGCCGTTCCCGGGGGCCGGGACCGGTATGAGCGGCCTCGCGTTCGCCTCGGAGTCCGGCGCGAAGGCCGCGAAGGCGGTCGCCTTCGCCCGGGCGCAGATCGGCAGACCGTGCGTCTGGGGCGCGGCCGGCCCGGGGTCGTACGACAACTCCGGTCTGGTCCAAGCCGCTTGGAAGGCCGCCGGGGTCGCGCTCCCGCGTGCCGTGCACGAGCAGGCGAGCGCCGGCATGGTGATCAACCTCGCCGACGTCCGGCCCGGTGACCTCGTCTTCTTCCACGGCGAGGCGGGCCATGTCGGGCACGTGGGCATCTCCGTCGGCGACGGAATGATGATGCACGCACCGAATCCGGGGTCCAGGGTGCGCGAGGACTCGATCTTCGCGGCCGGTGAGGCGGCGATCCACAGCGTCCTGCGGCCCGCGTAGGAGCCCTTCCAGGGCTCCGTCAGTGGGCGCCCTGGATCAGCGAGAACATCGCCCCCTCGGGGTCCGTCACGGTCGCCACGCGCCCGTGTGCGCTGTCGTGCGGGGGCTTCACGACGTGGCCGCCCAGGTCCACCAGCCGGGTGGCCGCCACGTCCGTGTCGGCGACCTCGAAGTACGTCCTCCAGTGCGGCCCCCGGTCGCGGGGCAGGAAGTTGCCCACGCCGTGGATGCCGGCGACCGGACGGCCCTCGACATGCAGGGTGATGTAGTCGAAGTCCGCCGACACCACGGGCTCCTCCTCGTACCCGAAGACGGTCTTGTAGAACTTGGCGACGCTCGACGAGTCGCGGGTCACCAGCTCGTTCCAGGCGGGGGTGCCGGGGACGCCGGTGACGCCCGTACCCAGATGGGCGGCGGTCTGCCAGATGCCGAACACCGCCCCCATCGGGTCGGAGGCGAGCGCCAGCCGGCCCGCCTCGGCCGCGTCCAGGGGGCCGACCCCCACGGTGCCTCCCGAGTGCCGGACCATCTCCGCCGTGAGGTCCACGTCGTCCGAGGCGAGGTACGGCGTCCAGGCGACGGGGAGGTGGCGGTCCGGCGGCAGTTGACCGATGCCGGCCACCTCCTGGCCGTCCAGCAGGGCTCGTACGTACCAGCCGAGCTGCTGCGGGCCCAGTTCGAACTCCCAGCCGAACAACTCCCCGTAGAAGTCCTGGGTCGCTGTCATGCCGTGCACCATCAGACTCACCCAGCATGGTGTGCCGGGCGCGTGCCGGGCGGGCGCTTCGTTGTTCCGGCCGGCCGACTCCCGTGCCTCGGTCATCGTCACTCTCTCCTCGACCCCTCGCGGTGGCCGTGTCACTTCCGCTGTCCGCCCCGTCGGCGGACCTGCCGCACGCCGTCGCAGGGCGTGCTCCGCCGTGTACGTCGGTCGTGCCGGGCCGCGTTCTCGCGTACCCGCAATGCTCCGTGCCGATGCTCGCACCACCCGCGGCACCGCGCGCCCGGGCCGCGCCGACCCAGTGCGTCCTCGTCCCGAGGGTGCCTGAAGCGGCTTTTCCCGCCCATTTCTGCGCGATTACCGCACCGTGTCCATAGGTCGTACAGCATGTGTCCGATCCCGTACACCACGTGATCGAACCTGTCCGGCGGGAGAGTAGCCGGACCTGGCCGCCGCGGCCACCCCGTGGGTAAGGATGGAGCCATGAAAGCCATCATCTCCGCACCCGAACTAGTGAACGAACTGGCTGGTTCCCGGCCGCCGGTTCTCCTCGACGTCCGCTGGCAGTTGAGCATGCCCGCCCCAGGTGGCGCGGCGCCTTTCGACGGGCGTGCCGAGTACTCCGCGGGGCACCTTCCCGGGGCGGTCTTCGTCGACCTGGACAGGGAACTCGCCTCGCCCTCGGGGCCGGCCGGGCGGCATCCGCTGCCCGAGCCGGAGGTGTTCGGCGCCGCCATGCGCCGCGCGGGCGTCTCGTCCGGAGTACCGGTGGTTGTGTACGACGGCGGACAGGGCTGGGCGGCGGCCCGTGCCTGGTGGCTGCTGTCCTGGACGGGTCACCCGGACGTGCGGGTCCTTGACGGCGGGTTGCCGTCCTGGGAGGGGGCGCTCGACACGGACGTGCCCGCGCCCGCCGAGGGCGACTTCACGCCGGTGCCGGGAGCGGTGGAACTCCTCGACGCGGACGGGGCCGCCGCGCTGGCCCGCTCCGGACTGCTGCTCGACGCGCGCGCGGGGGAGCGTTACCGGGGCGAGGTCGAACCCATCGACCGGGTCGGCGGACACATCCCGGGCGCGGTCTCCGCGCCCACGAACGCGAACGTGGGCGCGGACGGGCTCTTCCTGCCCGCGGACGAACTGACGGACCGCTTCAAGACCCTGGGCGCGGCGGACGCCACCGCGGTGGGCGTCTACTGCGGCTCGGGCGTCTCGGGCGCCCACGAGGTCCTGGCCCTGGCGGTGGCGGGCATTCCGGCCGCCCTGTACGTCGGTTCGTGGTCGGAATGGTCGGGGGACCCGACGCGGCCCGTGGCCGTGGGGCCCGATCCGCAGTAGCTCGAACGAGTGATGTGAACGAGTGGTGTGAACGACTGTGGGGCCGCGTCCGACGGACGCGGCCCCACAGTCGCACGAGTAGCCCGTACGGGTTACTGCTCCTTGTTCTTCCGGCGTGTGCCGAACACGATCTCGTCCCAGCTCGGCACCGCCGCTCTGCGGCCGGGACGGACGCCGTCCGCCTCGGCCTGGCGGTCGGTGGCACCGACCAGACGGTCGCGGTGGGCGCCGACCGAGCGAGGCATGAGCACGTCCGCGTACGCGGAACCGGCCGAGGCCGCGGGAGCCGGAGGCTCCTCTGCCTCGGGATCGGGGACCGGTTCCTCCGGGACCTCGGTGGAGGAGGGCCGTTCCGGCACGACCATGTCGCCGCGGAAACTCGGTACCGCTTCCAGAAGGCTCGTCAGCGAGTCACGCTCACTCGCGCTCACGCCTTCCTCGGTGAGCTCGGACGTCGGCGCGGGCAGGGCCGGACGGTCCAGCGGGCGGTCGCGCGGCAGCCGGGCGATGCGCGGTACGAACGGGAAGCTGGGTTCGGGCGCCGCGAGGTCGTCCGACTCGCCGATCAGCGAGCGGGCCTCCTCGTCGACGGCCTGGACGAGCCGCCGGGGCGGGTCGTACGTCCAGCTCGCCGAGTGCGGTTCGCCGGCCACCAGGTAGACCAGCAGGACTTCCCAGGTGCCGTCGTCGCGGCGCCAGGAGTCCCACTGGACGGTGTCCTTCTCGGCGCCACGGATCAACAGCCGCTCCTGCACGGCCTCGCCGAGCTGTGGACCGGCGTTCTCACCGGGCCGGCGGACCGGAGTCTTCCGGGCCCGCTCGGCCATGAAGGCTCGCTCGGCCAGCACGGGGCCCTCGAAGCGGCGTACGCGATCCACCGGAATCCCGGCAAGTTGCGCAACCTCTTCCGCCGACGCACCGGCACGTATGCGTGCCTGGATGTCGCGGGGGCGGAGATGACTCTCCACCTCGATCTCGATCTGGCCGAGGCGGGGACGGTCGCCGCGTACGGCGGCGCGCAGACGCTCATCGATCGGAAGCGTGTACTCCGTGCTGTCCGCAGCCTTCAGCACCAGCCGTGTGCCGTCGTTAGAGACGGCCACGACACGCAGTTCGGGCATGGGGACCTCCCGGGTGGTGCCTGCCGACGTCACGTGCGTCGCTGCTTCCGCTAGTCGAGTGTGGCCTGCCCGGGTGCAGCCTGCCACAACCTTGCCGAGTTGCCCGGCGTGTCGGGCAGGGGCCCGAGGTCGCCGTTATGCCACGGTTATCTATTCGCAACGCTAAGTGACAAACTCCGTCACCCTGTGCAACGAGCTCCCTCTTGACGATCCCGGAAAGACCCCGGACGCCCAGGCGGGAGACCGGGCCCAGGGCTCGCAACAGTACTCCATTTGGGCCACGTGCGTGGATTGGCACGCCACCCAATTCCTGCCGGGGAGTGCGAGTTGACGGTTCCCCCACCGGTTGCGTGACCTCGGATGCAGCAGAGTTCACGTAAACATCGGAAACGGAACCAATCGCTTCGCTACGCGCCGAGAACCCGTCGCAAGTAGTCGTTCTGGAACAGGCGTTCAGGGTCGAGCCGGTCCCGCAGCGCGGTGAACTCCCCGAAGCGCGGGTAGACGCCGGCGAAGTACTCCGCGTCCCGCGTGTGCACCTTGCCCCAGTGCGGCCGTCCCTCGTGCGCCGTGAAGATGCGCTCGGCGGCGGTGAAGTACGCCTGGTAGGGCGTCCCGCGGAACATGTGCACGGCGACGTAGGCGCTGTCGCGGCCCGAGGCCGTGGAGAGCGCGATGTCGTCCGCGGGGGCCGTGCGCACCTCCACGGGGAAGCTGATCCGCATGTCCGACCGGTCGACCATCGCCTTGAGTTCGCGCAGTGTCGCCACCAGGGCCTCGCGCGGAACGGCGTACTCCATCTCCACGAAGCGCACCCGGCGCGGAGACGTGTAGACCTTGTACGGGATGTCGGTGTAGGTCCGCGCGGACAGGGCCTTGCTGGAGATCTGGGCGATCGTCGGGATCGTGGCGGGCACCGTGCGGCCGACCAACTGGGCCACCTGGAAGACGCCGTTGGAGAGGAACTCGTCCTCGATCCAGCCGCTGACCGGGCTGACCGGCTTCTCGGGGCCCGCGCTGCGGTTGTTGCGCTTGGTGTTGGTGTTGCCGGTGTGCGGGAACCAGTAGAACTCGAAGTGCTCGTTCTCGGCCCAGAGTTCGTCGAACGCGCTGGTGACCTTGTCGAAGGTCATCGGTTCCTCGCGGGCGGTGAGCAGGAAGAGCGGCTCCACGGCGAAGGTGATCGCGGTGAGGATCCCCAGGGCGCCGATGCCGACCCGGGCCGCCGCGAAGACCTCCGGATTCTCCTTCTCCGAACACGTGAGCACCGAACCGTCCGCCGTCACCAGCTCAAGTGCCCTGATCTGGGCGGCTATCGAGCCCGACTCACGGCCCGTGCCGTGCGTGCCGGTACTGGTGGCGCCGGAGACCGTCTGCTCCATGATGTCGCCCATGTTCGTGAGCGAGAGACCCTCGCGGGCGAGGGCCAGGTTGAGTCTCTTGAGCGGAGTGCCCGCCTCGACCGTGACCGTCATGTTCTCGCGGTCGATGTCGCGGATTCCGGTCAGCAGTTGAGGGCGGATCAACACCCCGTCGGTGGCGGCGGCAGCCGTGAACGAGTGCCCTGTGCCGACGGCCTTCACCTTCAGACCGTCGACGGCCGCTTTCCGAACGGCCGCGGACAGTTCCTCCACGGAAGCGGGCGTGACCTCCCGGACGGGCCGGGCGGTGACGTTGCCCGCCCAGTTACGCCACGTGCCGCTCTTGCCGCTCAGTGTGCTGCTCAACGGTGCCTCCCCGACACGGAGCCGGTCTGTTCAGCCGGCGGTACCCCAGGAAACCGACCGCGACCGCGACGGCTCCGGACGCCACCGGAACCCCGTACCCGGCCCTCGCACCGGCGGCGTCGATCACCCAGCCGGACACGGAGGAGCCGAGCGCGACGCCGACCGCGAGCCCGGTGCTCACCCAGGTCATGCCCTCGGTCAGTTGCGCGCGTGGTACGTGCTGTTCGATGAGGGACATCGTCGTGATCATCGTGGGAGCGATGGACAGTCCCGCAACGAACAGCGCCACGGCCAGGAACGGCAAGTTTCCGACCAGTAGGAGGGGGATCATACTCACGGCCATCGCACATATGCCCAGTAGCCACCGGCGTTCCGGGGCTCCCGGGAGGCGCAGCAGCCCGAACACGGCTCCCGCCGCGCAGGAGCCCGCCGCGTAGACGGCCAGTACGACGCTCGCGGCGCCCTTGTGGCCCCGTTCCTCGGCGAAGGCGACGGTGACCACGTCGACGGCCCCGAAGATCGCCCCGACCGCCGCGAAGGTGACCACCAGCAACTTGAGACCGGGGGAGCGCAGCGCCGAGCCGCCCTTGATCCGCGCGCGCGGATGCGGCTTCGGTTCGGTGCCGCTCTGGGACGTCAGCCAGAAGACGCCGACCGCCAGGAAACAGGCGGCGAGCAGCGGCCCCGCCTCCGGGAACCACGCCGTGGAGAGACCGATCGAGATGATCGGCCCGAAGATGAAGCAGATCTCGTCCACCACGGACTCGAAGGAGTACGCGGTGTGCAGTTGCGGGGTGTCCCGGTAGACGGCCGCCCAGCGTGCCCGTGTCATCGCGCCGACGCTCGGTACGCAGCCGATGCCGGCGCTGCACACGAACAGCACCCAGTCGGGCCACCCGAAGTGCGCGGCGAGCAGCAGCCCGGCCGAGGCCAGCAGGGCGCAGAGCGTCGCGGGGCGCAGCACGCGGCGCTGCCCGTACTGGTCGACCAGACGCGAGACCTGGGGGCCCGCCACGGCGGCGGCCATGGCGATGGTCGCCGAGAGCGCGCCCGCGAGCCCGTACCTGCCGGTGAGCTGGGAGACCATCGTGACCACGCCGATGCCCATCATCGACAGCGGCATCCGGCCGAGGAACCCCGCGGCGGTGAAGCGCCTGGAGCCCGGGGCGGCGAACAGGGCGCGGTAGGGGCTGGGCACGGGAGACTCCGGTCGATCCGGTAAGGCGTGAGGGAAGCGTGGGTAAGGCGTGAAGGCGGCCGATACAGCTTACGGGCCGGGCGATCCCCACGCACCCGCGGGGACGGGCCGGGATCCCGGCTGGCAGAGGGGGGTGGCAGGATCGGAACCATGCGAGATGCGCTCGACGCCACCCCCTACGACGCCCTGCTCCTGCTCTCCTTCGGCGGCCCCGAGGGCCCGGACGACGTGGTTCCGTTCCTGGAGAACGTGACACGCGGGCGGGGCATCCCCAAGGAACGCCTCAAGGAAGTCGGACAGCACTACTTCCTGTTCGGCGGGGTCAGCCCGATCAACGACCAGAACCGCGCCCTCCTGGACGCCCTGCGCAAGGACTTCGCGGACCACGGGCTGGATCTGCCGGTCTACTGGGGCAACCGCAACTGGGCCCCGTATCTGACCGACACCCTGCGCGAGATGGTCCAGGACGGCAGACGCCGCATCCTCGTCCTCGCCACCAGCGCGTACGCCTCGTACTCGGGCTGCCGTCAGTACCGCGAGAACCTCGCGGACTCCCTGGCCGCCCTGGAGAGCGAGGGCCTCGACCTGCCCGAGGTCGACAAGCTGCGGCACTACTTCAACCACCCGGGCTTCCTGGAGCCCATGATCGACGGCGTGCTCACCTCCCTCGCCGGCCTCCCCGAGGACGTCAGGGACGGCGCGCACCTCGCCTTCTCGACCCACTCCATCCCGACCGCGTCCGCCGACACCTCCGGGCCCGTCGAGGACCACGGGGACGGCGGGGCGTACGTGAAACAGCACCTGGACACCGCGCGGCTGATCGCGGACGCCGTGCGTGAGCGGACCGGCGTCGACCACCCCTGGCGGCTCGTCTACCAGTCCCGCTCCGGAGCCCCGCACATCCCGTGGCTGGAACCCGACATCTGCGACCACCTGGAGGAGCTGCACGGCGACGGTGTCCCGGCCGTGGTGATCGCGCCGATCGGGTTCGTGTCGGACCACATGGAGGTCCTGTACGACCTCGACACGGAGGCCAGGGCGAAGGCGGCGGAACTGGGCCTGCCCATGAGCCGCTCCGCGACGGTGGGCGCCGACCCGCGCTTCGCCGCCGCGATCCGTGAACTCGTCCTGGAGCGCGCCGCCACCGAGAACGGGCAGGACATCACCCCGTGCGCCCTGGGCACGCTCGGCGCGAGCCAGGACCTCTGCCCGGTGGGCTGCTGCCCGTCCCGTGCCCCCAGGCCCGCCGCCGCGGGCGCCGACAGCCCGTACGCGTGAGGACTCCTGTGACCGACCCCCTGCTCCCCGAACTGCTCCGGCTCGCCCAGGAGGCGGCCCGCCGCGCGGGAGAACTGCTCCGGGACGGCAGGCCGGCCGATCTCGCGGTCGCCGCCACCAAATCCAGCCCCATCGACGTCGTCACGGAGATGGACATCGCGGCGGAGAAGCTGATCACCGACGTGATCTCCGAGCAGCGCCCGGACGACGGTTTCCTCGGCGAGGAGGGTGCCTCCAGCGAGGGCACCAGCGGCATCCGGTGGGTCATCGACCCCCTCGACGGCACAGTCAACTACCTGTACGGGCTGCCCACTTGGTCTGTCTCCATCGCGGCCGAGCAGGACGGCGAGCGCATCGTCGGCGTGGTCGCGGCGCCGATGCGCGGCGAGACGTACCACGCGGTGCGCGGCGGGGGAGCCTGGGCGACCGGGGCCTGGGACGGTGAACGCCGGCTCGCCGTCCGCCCGGCCCCGCCACTGGACCAGGCGCTGGTGTCGACGGGCTTCAACTACGTCGCCGAGGTCAAGGCCCACCAGGCCGAGGTGGCCCGGCGACTGATCCCGCTGCTGCGCGACATCCGGCGCGGCGGCTCCGCCGCGGTCGACCTGTGCGACGTGGCGTCCGGCCGCCTGGACGGCTACTACGAACGGGGCCTCAACGCCTGGGACGTCGCCGCGGGCGACCTGATCGCCCGAGAGGCGGGCGCGCTGACCGGTGGACGCCCCGGAGAGCGCCCGTCACGCGATCTGACGGTCGCGGGCACCTCCGGGGTCTTCGAACCCCTCCAGCGCCTCCTGGAGGACTTCGGCGCCTGGCACGACTGAGGAAAGCTGAGGAAAAGGGAGGAGCCCCGGCACTGGATCGATGCCGGGGCCCCTCTTTTCATCTCTCTTGCGGACTGATCAGACGCTGGCCGCGCCGACCTCCACACCGTGTTCGGCGGCAAGACGGCGCAGGTCGTCGAGCTCGGCCTGTTCCACCTCGACGAGGAAGTCGTCGCCCTCGTCGCGAGCCCGCGTCAAGTCGGTCTCGGTCGCCCTTATGCGCTGCTGAAGTCCTGCGGTGAATGCGTCCATGCTGCGCCCCCTCGTCCTGGGTCGTGGGTCGATGGCACGGGGGTGTGCCGATTCGGAAGGGGCGATCACGTCTCCAACTGGGTGCCCAGCGCTGCCCTGCCGGGCGGCGACGGTGCCGGACACCCACGCCCGCTCTGCGGAAGCGGTCCGTTGTGCCACTAGGTGTCATGGCACACGCAGAGCGTGATCGCGGGGTGTAAAGCCGTCCTCCCCGTGCTCCTCGCGGAGGAAACCTCAACCCACCAAGATTTCTTCCCGCCGCCCTCGCCGGAGCGGCTCGGGGCGGCCGAGAAGGTGCCGTGCGGCGATCGGCCAAGGGCCTCTTACAACCGGTTTACGGACCAAAGCGGCAGGATGGAGGCCTGACCACAGGAAAAGTTTCCGCCAACGTGCCGTCCCGGCCCGCGGGCGACCCCGAGGAAGGACAAACGACGTGCGCGTACTCGTCGTCGAGGACGAGCAACTGCTCGCCGATGCGGTGGCCACCGGACTGCGCCGGGAGGCCATGGCCGTCGACGTCGTGTACGACGGCGCGGCGGCCCTGGAACGCATCGGCGTCAACGACTACGACGTGGTCGTCCTGGACCGGGACCTTCCACTGGTGCACGGCGACGACGTCTGCCGCAAGATCGTCGAACTCGGCATGCCCACCCGCGTGCTGATGCTCACGGCCTCCGGAGACGTCAGCGACCGGGTCGAGGGGCTGGAGATCGGCGCCGACGACTACCTCCCGAAGCCGTTCGCCTTCAGCGAGCTGACGGCACGCGTGCGTGCCCTCGGCCGGCGTACGAGCCTGCCGCTGCCGCCCGTGCTGGAGCGCGCCGGGATCAAGCTCGACCCGAACCGCCGCGAGGTCTTCCGTGACGGCAAGGAGGTCCAGCTCGCGCCCAAGGAGTTCGCCGTCCTGGAGGTGCTGCTGCGCAGCGAGGGCGCGGTCGTCTCCGCCGAGCAGCTCCTGGAGAAGGCCTGGGACGAGAACACCGACCCGTTCACAAATGTCGTCCGTGTGACCGTGATGACTCTGCGCCGCAAGCTGGGCGAGCCTCCCGTGATCGTCACCGTGCCGGGTTCCGGCTACCGGATCTGATAAACCGATGGCCACGACACCCGCTCCCCCGAAGGCGCCTCCGAAGCCCACCTGGGACCCGAGGAAACCACAGCAGTTGCCGCTGCCCTGGCTGCGCCCGACCATCCGCATACGGCTGACGCTGCTCTACGGCGGCATGTTCCTGATCGCCGGCATCCTGCTGCTGTCCATCATCTATCTGCTGGCCGCCCAGGCCATCCGCGGGGGCAGCAACCAGTCGTTCGACATCAGGGGCAGCGGCATCAGCATCACCAGTGACACGTGCCCGGGGCTGAACACCGCGACCAACGACGACCAGCGCAACACCGCGCTCAAGGCGTGCAACGACGCCCTGCGGCAGCATGCCCTGGACGATCTGCTCAGCCGCTCGCTGCTCACGCTCCTCGGCCTCGCCGTGATCGCCTTCGCCTTCGGCTATGCCATGGCCGGCCGGGTCCTGACGCCACTCGGCCGGATCACCCGCACCGCGCGCGCGGTGGCCGGTTCGGACCTGTCCCGCCGGATCGAGCTGGACGGCCCCGACGACGAGCTGAAGGAGCTGGCGGACACCCTCGACGACATGCTGGAGCGTCTGCAGCGGGCCTTCACCGCCCAGCAGAGGTTCGTCGGCAACGCGTCGCACGAGCTGAGAACGCCGTTGGCGATCAATCGCACGCTCCTGGAGGTGCATCTGTCGGATCCGGCGGCGCCACCGGAGCTCCAGCAGCTCGGCAAGACGCTGCTGGCCACCAACGAGCGCAGTGAGCAGCTCGTCGAAGGGCTGCTGCTGCTCGCCCGCAGCGACAACCAGATCGTCGAGCGCAAGCCGGTGGACCTCGCCGAGGTCGCCACGCAGGCCGTCGACCAGACGCACGCCGAGGCCGAGGCCAAGGGGGTCGAGTTCCGCGGGAAGCGCGATCCCGCGGTGGTCCAGGGCAACGGCGTGCTGCTGGAGCGGATCGCCCTCAACCTCGTACAGAATGCGGTGCGGTACAACGTGCCGGAGGACGGCTGGGTCGAGGTGACCACCGAGGTCCAGCACGGCCAGGCGGTGCTGGTGGTCTCGAACACGGGTCCCGTGGTCCCGGCGTACGAGATCGACAACCTCTTCGAGCCCTTCAGGCGGCTGCGTACGGAGCGTACGGGCAGCGACAAGGGTGTGGGCCTCGGACTGTCCATCGCGCGCTCTGTGGCGCGCGCTCACGGCGGTCACATCTCGGCCCAGCCGCGGGAGGGGGGTGGGCTCGTGATGCGAGTCGCCCTGCCGATCTGAGATCATGTCGCCGACACGCGAGGATGTTCGCTTTGCGCAGAATTTTCGGGGTACCCTCCCGGCGCCCTCGTGTGTGATCGATCACAAGGGTGAATTACCCGCCATCCACTCACCGTGATCATGCAAGTCGCCGTAAGGCCCGGTAAATCCGGGTTTTCGGGGGTCTTGATCACGGGAAGTACACGGTGGGGCGCCTTTGAAGTGCGGCATTCGGACCGTGTACGGTCCCGATCGCCATCCATCCCGACCTCTCCCAAGGGGGTCGGTTGGGTGTCGATTCAGTAACAGACCTTGATGTGAGGCAAAATCTCCGCCTCAGGTCGGGCACAAGTCCGGCCTCTCACGCGTTACCTGCGCTGAGACACCGCAGACACCCAGAGGGGGAGAGCGCGACATGGCAACGGATTACGACACCCCACGCAAGACCGACGACGACGTTGACTCGGACAGCCTTGAAGAACTGAAGGCCAGGAGGAACGACAAGTCGACTTCCTCCGTGGACGTCGACGAATTCGAGGCCGCCGAAGGCCTCGAACTGCCCGGAGCGGACCTCTCGAACGAGGAGTTGGCCGTCCGGGTGCTGCCCAAGCAGCAGGACGAGTTCACCTGCATGACCTGCTTCCTGGTGCACCACCGCAGTCAGCTGGCCCGCGAGAAGAACGGTCAGCCGATCTGCCGCGACTGCGACTGAGGCAGGGTCGGCCGTGACTGGCTCGACCCCTCCTTGGAAGCGCCGCTTCCCCTCGCGGGGAGCGGACCAGGGGCCGCAGAACGGCCCTCATGGTGTGCGTGACGACGAGCGGGGCTCATCCGTTACAGGATCGGCCTCGCTCGAACCGGCCGCCGGGCCGGCCGACCACGGGGATGACCTCCCGGTGCCGGCCGAGCCTTCCGCACCTGTCGCCGGGCGACGGACGGCCGCGATCCAGAAGGCCAGAGAAGGCGTCCGCAAGGGCGGCAGCCGCGCGAGAGCGGGTCTGGCCTACCTCACCGACCGGATCATCGAGAACGCCCCGCGTATCCCCGTACGCGACCTCGCCACCCTCCGTCGGCAGTTCCCGGGCCTGGGGCCCGAGCAACTCGCGGACAAGCTCGTCGCGGGCGCCGCGAGCGCCACGGCGACCGTCGGCGCGGGCATCGGAGCGGCGGCGATGCTGCCGGTGCCACCGGCCATGCCGACCGAACTGGCCGCCGAGATCACCGGTGTGGCCGCGATCGAGCTGAAAATGATCGCCGAACTGCACGAGGTCTACGGCGCACGACCGCCGGGCGGTCTCAAACAGCGCAGTACCGCCTACCTGAACTCGTGGTCGGGTGAGCGCGGGATCGACGTGACGAAGCCGTCGACGATCAACTTGGCCCTCGGCGGCCAGATGAAGCGCGAACTGCGCCAGCAGATCATGAAGCGGATGGTCCGCGACCTGCCCAACCTGATGCCGTTCATGGTGGGCGCCGCCGTCGGCGCGGTCATGAACCGGCGCGACACCAGAAGACTCGCGGACCGCATCCGCAAGGACCTGCGCAGATTCCAGGTCCCCTGGGAGCAGCTCCCGGAACTGCCCCCGCTGGAACCGCCCACCGACGCGCTGGACCTCGGGCTCGGGGACCCGGCGAAGGAACTCGGGACGTAGCGGCGCCGAGGGGCGCGTACGACTCCGGGTACAGGCACGGCGGGCAAGTCTTTGCCCGCCGTCGAAGAAGAATTTGCCGACGCCCGCCGAGCCGCGGTTCCGGCCGGTTTCAGCCCACGTCGCGCGCGGCCGCGGCCCGCGCCGATTCCAGGGCGGCGACCAGCTGCTCGGGCTCCCGCGTCGACAGATACAGGTACGGCGTGGGGTCCTTGGGATCCGTGACCTGGACGCGCAGCGCCGTGGGGATGTAGGCGCGCAGGAGCATGAAGGCGCGGGTGTCGGCCTTGTACGTGCGCCAGGCGCGAGCCTCCTCCGCGTCCAGGATCTCCGCCTCGCCCAGGGCCGCCACAGGGATCTTCGCCTCTCCGGCGATCAACGAGTCCCCCACGACCCGGATCCGGATCGAACCGTACGAACTCGCCGCCACCGCGGCCACGGCGGTGCCGCCCACCAGGCCGCCGAGCAGGGGCAGCGTGCCGAACGGCAGCAGGATCAGGGCGAAGGAGACACCCACCAGGAACGAGATCAGCCACCAGGAGCGCGGGGCCGTGAGGCGTTCTTCGTACGGGGAGGCGGAAAGCTGCATGGAACCAAGCTTGGCATGGTGTCGGTCGAGGGCCGACTCGCGGGTAAGGTCTGCGGCTGTGAGTGGTCCTTCAGCAGCTCTGCAGCCCCCCGCCGACGCCGTGGCGCCCGTGCGGCACCCGGACGCGCCCGCGCCCGGAGAGCTGCTCGGTGCCCACTACGAACAGTGTTTCGGATGCGGTGGTGGGCAGGCCCACGGACTGCACCTCGCGGCCCGGGCCGGTGACGGAGTGACGGTCACCGCCGAGTTCACCGTGCGGGCCGCTCACCAGGGCGCCCCCGGCCTCGCCCACGGCGGTGTGCTCGCCAGCGCGCTGGACGAGACCCTCGGGTCGCTGAACTGGCTGCTGCGCACCATCGCCGTGACCGGACGGCTGGAGACCGAGTTCGTCCGGCCCGTCCCCGTCGACACCCTGCTGTACCTGGAGGCCGAGGTCACGGCTGTGGCCCGGCGGAAGATCTACTCGACGGCCACCGGACGCATCGGCGGCCCCGGCGGGCCCGTCGCGTTGCGCGCCCAGGCCCTCTTCATCGAGGTCAAGGTCGACCACTTCATCGACAACGGCCGCCCGGAGGAGATCCGGGCCGCCATGAGCGACCCGGACCAGGTCCGGCGCGCCCGCGCATTCGAGGTGAACCCGTGAGCCCCGCACCCGTGGGCCGTGAGCCCCTGGACGTCCTCATCCGCCGCGTCGATCCGGACGTACCGCTTCCGGCGTATGCGCAGCCGGGCGACGCCGGAGCCGATCTGCGGACCACGCAAGGGTGCGAACTGGCGCCCGGCGAACGGACTGTTCTGCCGACCGGGGTGTCTGTCGCCCTCCCGGAGGGGTACGCGGCCTTCGTGCACCCCCGTTCGGGGCTGGCGGCCCGGTGCGGTGTCGCTCTGGTGAATGCCCCGGGGACGGTTGATGCCGGGTACCGTGGGGAGATCAAGGTGATCGTGGTGAATCTCGACCCGCACGAACCCGTGCGATTCGAGCGCTTCGACAGGATTGCCCAACTGGTCGTCCAGCAGGTCGAGAAGGTCCGCTTCCGGGAGGTCGCGGAACTTCCCGGCTCGGCGCGGGCCGAGGGGGGCTTCGGGTCCACCGGCGGTCACGCCTCGGTGGGCGGTGCGAGCGGTCACAGCGGTCAGGCCGCGGTAGGCGGCACAACGGGTGGGAATCGATACGCTTCGGTCGTATCCGACCGGGAAGGACAGTGACGTGTTCGGACGTCGCAAGAAGAAGGGTGCCGCCGAGGACGCGGCCGGCGAGGCCGAGCAGGTCGTCGACAGCGTCGACACTGAGGCGGACGAAGCAGCGGGTTCGCGTTCGCGCGTCCGGCTGGAGCCGGAGCCGCGTCCCGACGGACCCTGGGACGACACCGAGGTGCGCGAGCCCGGCGAGGGCCGGGTCGACCTGGGCGGACTGTTCGTGCCCGGGGTCGACGGCATGGAACTGCGGGTAGAGGTCGCCGGTGACGCGATCGTCGCGGCGACCGTCGTGCTGCGCGACAGCGCCGTGCAGCTCCAGGCCTTCGCCGCGCCCAAGCGCGAGGGCATCTGGGGCGAGGTGCGCGAGGAGATCGCCAGCGGCATCACCCAGCAGGGTGGCATCGTCGACGAGGTCGAGGGGCCGCTGGGCTGGGAGCTGCGGGCGCAGGTGCCGGTGCAACTGCCGGACGGCACGGGCGGTTTCCAGGTCGTGCGGTTCGTCGGTGTGGACGGTCCGCGGTGGTTCCTGCGTGGGGTCATCTCCGGTCAGGGTGCCGTGCAGCCGCAGGCCGCCGGTCTGCTGGAGCAGATCTTCAGGGACACGGTCGTCGTCCGTGGCGAGGGACCCATGGCGCCGCGCGACCCGATCGTCCTGAAGCTGCCGAACGACGCACAGATGGTGCCCGAGGGTGTCCAGCAGGAGGAGCAGGCCGGTTCCCGCTTCGGTGGGGGCATGGGCCAGCTGCAGCGCGGACCGGAGATCACCGAGGTCCGCTGACGGCAACAGCGGCTTTCCCGGCACGGGCCGCACTCCTCACCGAGGAGTGCGGCCCGTGCTCGGTTCACCGGCGCGTCAGGGTTACGTCAAAGAGCCGCTCCGGCCTGCTTCTCGTCCCTTTTGTCGACATTGCTGGACGTAAGGTCGACGCTGCGCACTCAGCGGGCGCGGGAAGACAATGAGGCCATGGGACGCGGCAAGCTTCGGATCTACCTCGGTGCGGCACCGGGCGTCGGCAAGACCTACGCGATGCTGTCCGAGGCGCACCGCCGTGTCGAGCGGGGGACGGACTGTGTGGTCGCCTTTGTGGAGCACCACGGCCGGACCCGTACGGAGGTGATGCTCCACGGGCTGGAGCAGATTCCCCGCAGGGAGCTGCCCTACCGCGGAGCCGTGTTCACCGAGATGGACGTGGACGCCGTGCTCGCCCGCCGGCCGCAGATCGCCCTGGTGGACGAACTGCCGCACACCAACATTCCCGGCTCGCGCAACACCAAGCGCTGGCAGGACGTGGAGGAGCTGCTGGCCGCCGGTATCGACGTGATATCGACCGTCAACATCCAACATCTCGAGTCGTTGGGCGATGTGGTCGAGTCGATCACCGGTGTACGTCAGCAGGAGACCGTTCCCGACGAAGTGGTCCGGCGCGCGGATCAGATCGAGCTCGTCGACATGTCCCCGCAGGCGCTGCGGCGGCGGATGGCCCACGGCAACATCTACAAGTCGGACAAGGTCGACGCGGCTCTCGCCAACTACTTCCGGCCCGGGAACCTGACCGCCCTGCGGGAACTGGCGCTGCTCTGGGTGGCGGACCGGGTCGACGAGTACCTGACCGAGTACCGCAGTGAGCACCAGGTCTCCAGGATCTGGGGCTCGCGCGAGCGGATCGTCGTCGGACTGACCGGCGGACCCGAGGGCCGCACGCTGATCCGGCGGGCCGCGCGGCTCGCGGAGAAGGGCGCCGGAGGCGAGGTCATGGCCGTCTACGTCGCCCGCAGTGACGGTCTGACCAGCGCCTCCCCGAAGGAGCTCGCCGTCCAGCGCACGCTGGTCGAAGACCTTGGCGGAACGTTTCATCATGTGGTCGGGGACGATGTCCCGGTGGCCCTGCTGGACTTCGCGCGGGGCGTGAACGCCACGCAGATCGTGCTGGGCGTCTCCCGGCGCAAGACCTGGCAGTACGTGTTCGGACCCGGGGTCGGCGCGACCGTGGCCCGGGACTCGGGGCCCGATCTCGACGTCCATCTGATCACCCACGACGAGGCCGGCAAGGGCCGCGGGCTGCCCGTGGCCCGGGGAGCGAGGCTCGGCCGGGCGCGGATCATCTGGGGCTGGCTGGTCGGCGTCGTGGGCCCGGTGTGCCTCGCGCTGCTGCTGAACGCCGTCGACCTCGGCCTCGCCAACGACATGCTGCTGTTCCTGTCGCTCACGGTGGCGGCGGCCCTGCTCGGCGGCCTCTATCCGGCGCTCGCCTCGGCGGCCGTCGGCTCGCTGCTGCTGAACTACTACTACACGCCGCCGTACCACCGGCTGACCATCGCCGACCCGAAGAACATCGTCGCCCTCGTGATCTTCTTCGGGGTCGCCGTGTCGGTGGCGTCCGTGGTGGATCTGGCCGCCCGGCGCACCCTCCAGGCAGCCCGGCTGCGAGCCGAGTCGGAGATCCTCTCCTTCCTCGCGGGCAGCGTCCTGCGCGGTGAGACCAGCCTTGAGGCCCTCCTCGACCGGGTCCGGGAGACCTTCGGGATGGACTCCGTGGCCCTGCTGGAACGCGCCTCCGACGTCGATCCGTGGACCTGCGCGGGCAGCGTCGGCCCCCGCCGGGCGGTGGCGCGGCCGGAGGACGCCGACGTGGACATGCCGGTCGGCGACCACATGGCGCTCGCGCTGTCCGGCCGGGTCCTGCCCGCCGCCGACCGGCGCGTGCTGGCCGCGTTCGCCGCCCAGGCGGCCGTGGTGCTGGACCGCCGGCGCCTCCAGTCCCAGGCCGACCAGGCCCGTGCCCTCGCCGAGGGCAACCGCATCCGCACGGCGCTGCTCGCCGCCGTCAGCCATGACCTGCGTACCCCGCTGGCCGGGATCAAGGCTGCGGTCTCGTCGCTGCGGTCGGACGACGTGGCGTGGTCCGAGGAGGACCAGGCCGAGCTGCTGGCCGGCATTGAGGACGGCGCCGACCGGCTCGACCACCTGGTGGGCAACCTGCTGGACATGTCCCGGCTCCAGACCGGCACCGTCACCCCGCTGATCAGGGAGATCGACCTCGACGAGGTGGTGCCGATGGCGCTGGGAGGCGTACCCGAGGACAGTGTCGAGCTGGACATTCCCGAGACCCTGCCGATGGTCGCCGTGGACCCGGGGCTGCTGGAGCGGTCGGTGGCCAACCTGGTCGAGAACGCCGTCAAGTACAGCCCGGACGGGGAGACGGTGCTGGTGGCCGCCAGCGCGATCGCCGAGCGGGTGGAGGTCCGGGTGGTGGACCGGGGGCCGGGCGTGCCGGACGAGGCCAAGGACCGCATCTTCGAGCCCTTCCAGCGGTACGGTGACGCCCCGCGCGGGGCCGGGGTGGGGCTGGGGCTCGCGGTGGCCCGGGGGTTCGCCGAGGCGATGGGCGGCACCCTGCGGGCCGAGGACACGCCTGGCGGCGGGCTCAGCATGGTGCTGACAGTGCGGGCGGCGAGGATGGGAACAGTGGCCGGCGACGGGGCTGAGCTGCTGACCAGTGGTGGAGCGGGGGCCGTGGAAGTGGGAACAGAAGTGTCAGCGGGGCCGGTCCGGCCGGCGGAGTCGGAGAGGCAGGTGTCATGACCCGGGTGCTGGTGGTCGAGGACGAGCCGCAGATCGTGCGTGCCCTCGTGATCAACCTCAAGGCACGCAAGTACGAGGTCGACGCGGCCCCCGACGGTGCCACCGCCCTCGAACTCGCCGCCGCCCGGCACCCCGACGTGGTCGTGCTCGACCTGGGACTGCCCGACATGGACGGTGTCGAGGTGATCAAGGGCCTCCGGGGGTGGACACGGGTGCCCATCCTGGTGCTGTCGGCCCGTCACTCGTCCGACGAGAAGGTCGAGGCACTCGACGCGGGCGCCGACGACTACGTCACCAAGCCCTTCGGCATGGACGAACTGCTGGCCCGGCTCAGGGCCGCCGTCCGCCGGGCCGAGCCCACGGGCAGCGGCGAGGACGACGTCATGGTGGAGACCGACGAGTTCACCGTCGACCTGGCCGCGAAAAAGGTCCACCGCGCGGGGCGCGACGTACGGCTCACTCCCACGGAGTGGCATCTGCTGGAGGTGCTCGTGCGCAACACGGGCCGGCTGGTCAGCCAGAAACAGCTGCTCCAGGAGGTGTGGGGGCCCTCGTACGGGACGGAGACCAACTATCTGCGCGTGTACATGGCGCAGCTGCGGCGCAAGCTGGAGGCGGATCCCTCGCATCCGAAGCACTTCATCACCGAACCCGGCATGGGATACCGGTTCGAGCGGTAGGGCCGTTCCCGGGGAGGCGAACGTTCCCGGGGTACGTCGGTGTCGGTGGGCGCCGGTACGCTTCAGGTATGAGTGCTGTTCCTCGTTCCGAGAAGCCGGTGGGCCGGTTTCGGCGCATGCTCGACCGGCTCTCCTCGTCCCAGGAGGATCTGGAGTCCGAGGAACTGCGCGAGGACACCGCGACCGCGGGCTGTACGCGTATCGGTGACTGCCACGACCGACAGGTGGTGACGGTTACTGGTACCTTGCGCACGGTCACGCTGCGGCCGAGAGCCGGGGTTCCGGCCCTGGAGGCCGAGCTCTTCGACGGCTCGGCCGCGCTGGACGTGGTGTGGCTCGGCAGACGCTCCATCGTCGGGATAGAGCCGGGACGCAAGCTGATCGCGTCGGGGCGGATCTCGATGAGCCGGGGCCGCCGTGTGCTGTTCAATCCGAAATACGAACTGAGACCCCTCGGACGGGAGTAGCCGGTGACGTCGCTCGACAAGCCGACCGAAGACGCCCAGCACGATTCCAGGGCGGTGACCGAGGCCGCGCTCTTCGAGGCGTTCGGCGGTCTGCGGGGCATGATCGAGACGGTCCTGCCGGGGCTGCTCTTCGTCACGATCTACACGATCAACAAGGACCTGCACTCGTCGGCCATCGCGGCCCTCGGTGTCTCGGTGCTGCTGGTCGTGGTGCGCCTCGTCATGAAGGACACCGTCAAGCACGCCTTCAGCGGTGTTTTCGGCGTCGCCTTCGGTGTCGTCTTCGCGATGATGACGGGCAACGCCAAGAACTTCTATCTGCCAGGCATGCTCTACACGCTGGGACTGGCCCTGGCGTACATCATCACGACGCTGGCCGGTGTTCCGCTGCTCGGGCTGATCCTCGGCCCGGTCTTCAAGGAGAACCTCTCCTGGCGTACCCGCAATCCGGGGCGCAAGAAGGCGTACACGAAGGCCAGTTGGGCGTGGGGGCTGATCCTGCTCACCAAGTGCGCGATTCTCTTCCCGCTGTACTGGTGGGCGGACACGGCGTCGCTCGGGTGGGTGCTGGTGGCGTTGAAGATTCCGCCGTTCCTGCTGGCCGTGTGGCTCACGTGGGTGTTCCTCGCGAAGGCGCCGGCGCCGATCGACGTGTTCGCGGAGATGGAGGCGGAGGAGCGGGCGGAGGAGCAGCGGAAGGCCGCGTCTTCTTCCGAGTGAGGGTTTCCGGGTAAGGGTGCGCGGGGTGGGCGGTGGGTTTTTCGCCCCCGCCGCCCCTACCCGTCCCATCCCGTTCCTGGGGGCTGCGCCCCCAGACCCCCCTGTCGGCCCTGAAGGGGCCTCGTCCTCAAACTCCCCCAGAGGGGGGACCCCCAACGGGCTGGGATGGCGCGCCGGTCAGCCTGCTGTGTCCTCCTTGCGTACCGACAGGAGGTCCTCCAGCTGTTCCTCCCTTGCCTGGGCGGCTACGAACAGGAGTTCGTCGCCTGCCTCCAGGGAGTCCTCCCGGCTCGGGGTCAGGACCCGGGTGCCGCGGATGATCGTCACCAGGGACGTGTCCTCCGGCCACTCCACGTCGCCGACCTGGGTGCCGGCCAGCGCCGACTCCGGGGGCAGGGTCAGTTCCACGAGGTTCGCGTCGCCGTGGCTGAAGCGGAGCAGGCGTACCAGGTCGCCGACGCTCACCGCCTCCTCGACCAGGGCAGACATCAGACGGGGCGTGGAGACCGCCACGTCCACGCCCCAGGACTCGTTGAAGAGCCACTCGTTCTTCGGGTTGTTGACGCGGGCGACGACGCGCGGAACGCCGTACTCCGTCTTCGCGAGGAGGGACACGACCAGGTTGACCTTGTCGTCTCCCGTCGCGGCGATGACGACGTTGCAGCGCTGCAGTGCGGCCTCGTCCAGCGACGTGATCTCGCAGGCGTCGGCCAGCAGCCATTCCGCCAGGGGGACTCGTTCGACCGAGATGGCCGTGGGGGCCTTGTCGATCAGCAGGATCTCGTGGCCGTTCTCCAGCAGCTCGCCCGCGATCGAGCGGCCGACGGCACCGGCACCGGCAATGGCGACCCTCATCAGTGACCGGCCTCCTCTTCAGGGCCCTCGGCGAAGGACGCCTCGACCTTCTCGACGTCGTCCGTACGCATCATCACGTGCACCAGGTCGCCCTCCTGCAGCACCGTCTGCGAGGTGGGCAGAACCGCCTCGCCCAGGCGGGTGAGGAAGGCGACACGCACGCCGGTCTCGTCCTGCATCCTGCTGATCTTGTGGCCCACCCAGGCCGAGGACGCGTGCACCTCCGCGAGCTGGACGCCCCCGGTGGGATCGCGCCACAGCGGCTCCGCACCGGACGGCAGCAGCCTGCGCAGCATCTGGTCCGCCGTCCAGCGGACCGTGGCGACGGTCGGGATGCCCAGGCGCTGGTAGACCTCTGCGCGGCGGGGGTCGTAGATGCGGGCCGCGACGTTCTCGATGCCGAACATCTCGCGGGCCACCCGGGCGGCGATGATGTTCGAGTTGTCCCCGCTGGAGACGGCGGCGAAGGCGCCGGCCTCCTCGATGCCCGCCTCGCGCAGGGTGTCCTGATCGAAGCCGACCCCGGTGACACGACGGCCGCCGAACCCGGAGCCCAGTCGTCGGAAGGCGGTGGGGTCCTGGTCGATCACGGCGACCGTGTGCCCCTGTTGCTCCAGGGTCTGCGCGAGAGCGGAACCCACTCTGCCGCAGCCCATGATGACGATGTGCACGACCGTCCTTCCGATCCGATGTCGAAGCCCGCCGTTGTTGACCTGGCTTGAACAGGGTCTCAGACCCCCGCCCAAGCTACACACGCACGGTCGTCGGAGGGCACCCCCGTGTGCGCTCCGTCTTCACCCGTGGGCCGGCTACCTGCGGCTGATGCTGCGCACACTTGCCGCGGTCAGAAGGGCGAGGACGACGAACGTTGCGGCGGCGCCGATCAGCTCGGCGGCGAGATGCGGCATGGGATCTCCCGGGCATGAGGGGGAAGCGAGAAGGCCGGCAGGGTGGCTGACGAACACATGGGTGGCTGACGAAGACGCAAAGGGTGCTGCGGTTTCGTCATATAGCCATGAGGACGCCGTCCCGGGGGCGTTCGCCTGTCTCGGATACCGGGATTTCACTCGACGGCCCGTCGGGATTTCACCCGGATGTGCCCAGAACAAGGCGGGCAGCTTACGATCCTGTCCGTGTCCAAACTGACCGACGTGCCCAAACGGATCCTGATCGGGCGCGCACTGCGCAGTGACCGGCTTGGCGAAACGCTCCTGCCGAAGCGCATCGCCCTCCCCGTCTTCGCCTCCGACCCGCTCTCCTCCGTTGCCTACGCTCCCGGGGAAGTGCTGCTGGTCCTGTCGATCGCGGGTGTGTCGGCGTACCACTTCAGCCCGTGGATCGCGGTCGCTGTCGTCGTACTGATGTTCACCGTGGTGGCCTCCTACCGGCAGAACGTGCACGCGTACCCGAGCGGCGGCGGCGACTACGAGGTGGCGACCACCAACCTCGGCCCCAAGGCCGGCCTCACGGTCGCCAGCGCCCTGCTCGTCGACTACGTGCTGACCGTCGCCGTGTCGATCGCGTCGGGCATCGAGAACCTCGGCTCCGCCATCCCCTTCGTCGTCGAGCACAAGGTGTTCTGCGCGGTCGCCGTCATCGTGCTGCTCACGCTGATGAACCTGCGGGGCGTCAAGGAGTCCGGGAAGCTGTTCGCGATTCCGACGTACGTGTTCGTCGCCGGAGTCTTCATCATGATCGCGTGGGGCGCGTTCCGAGGTCTGGTGCTGGGCGACACCATGCGCGCGCCGACGGCCGGCTACACGATCAAGGCCGAACACCAGGGACTCGCCGGGTTCGCACTCGTGTTCCTGCTGCTGCGCGCCTTCTCCTCCGGCTGTGCCGCGCTCACCGGCGTCGAGGCCATCTCCAACGGTGTGCCGGCCTTCCGCAAGCCCAAGTCCAAGAACGCGGCGACCACGCTCGCGGCGATGGGCCTCCTCGCCGTCACCATGTTCTGCGGGATCATCGGCCTGGCCATGGCCACCAACGTGCGGATGGCCGAGCACCCCGCGAATGACCTGCTGAACAAGGGAGTCGAGGTCGGCTCCGGCTACGTCCAGAACCCGGTGATCTCGCAGGTCGCCGAGGCCGTGTTCGGTGACGGCAGCTTCTTCTTCATCCTGCTGGCCACCGCCACCGCACTGGTGCTCTTCCTGGCCGCCAACACCGCGTACAACGGCTTCCCGCTGCTCGGCTCGATCCTCGCGCAGGACCGCTACCTCCCGCGCCAGCTGCACACACGCGGTGACCGGCTCGCCTTCTCCAACGGCATCGTGCTGCTCGCCGGGGCCGCCATCCTGCTGGTGTGGATCTACGGGGCGGACTCGACCCGCCTCATCCAGCTGTACATCGTCGGCGTGTTCGTGTCCTTCACGCTCAGCCAGACCGGCATGGTCCGGCACTGGAACCGCCACCTGGCCACCGAGAAGGATCCGGTGAAGCGGCGGCACATGGTCCGCTCCCGCGCCATCAACACCTTCGGCGCCTTCTTCACCGGGCTGGTGCTGGTCGTCGTACTGGGCACGAAGTTCACCCACGGCGCCTGGGTGGCGCTGCTCGGCATGGTGATCTTCTACGCGGTGATGACGGCGATCCGTAAGCACTACGACCGCGTCTCCGAGGAGATCGCCGCACCGGAGGGCCCGGGCGACGACAGCGTACGGCCGTCTCGGGTGCACTCGGTCGTCCTGATCTCGAAGATCCACCGGCCCACGCTGCGCGCCCTCGCCTACGCGAAACTGATGCGCTCCGACACGCTGGAGGCGCTCAGCGTCAACGTCGATCCGGCGGAGACGAAGGCGCTGCAGGAGGAGTGGGAGCGGCGGGGGATCACCGTCCCGCTGAAGGTGCTCGACTCGCCGTACCGGGAGATCACCCGGCCGGTGATCGAGTACGTGAAGGGGCTGCGCCGGGAGTCGCCGCGCGACGCCGTGTCCGTGATCATCCCGGAGTACGTGGTCGGCCACTGGTACGAGCAGCTGCTGCACAACCAGAGCGCGCTGCGGCTCAAGGGGCGACTGCTGTTCACCCCGGGTGTCATGGTGACGTCGGTGCCCTACCAGCTCCAGTCGTCCGAGGTGGCCAAGAAGCGGGCCCGCAAGCGCCAGGAGTGGAACGCGCCCGGATCCGTCCGGCGCGGGCCCGCGCAGGAGCGGTCGCAGGAGCCGTCGCAGGAGTCGAGCACGAAGGGCTGACGACTGCCGGGGGCCATGTCTGGTCAGTCCGGTCTCGGCTTGTGGTGAGTAGTCGGGCGGCACCCACGTAGACTGGTGGGCTGTTGTCCGGCCGTTCCCTTTTCTCTCCCCTGGAGTCACCCCGCCATGCAGGCAGAACCGAAGAAGTCGCTGGTGGGGCAGGAGTACGAGGTCGAGGTCGGTCCCGTCGCCCATGGGGGCCACTGCGTCGCCCGTACGGATGACGGGCAGGTCCTCTTCGTCCGGCACACGTTGCCCGGTGAGCGCGTCGTGGCCCGGGTGACGGACGGCGAGGAAGGCGCGCGGTTCCTGCGCGCGGACGCGGTGGAGGTGCTGACGGCGTCCAAGGACCGGGTCGAGGCACCCTGTCCCTACGCCGGCCCCGGCCGTTGCGGCGGCTGCGACTGGCAGCACGCCAAGCCGGGCGCGCAGCGCCGCCTCAAGGGCGAGGTCATCACCGAGCAGCTGCAGCGGCTCGCCGGGCTGACCCCGGAGGAGGCCGGCTGGGACGGCACGGTGATGCCGGCCGAGGGCGACAAGCTGCCGCCGGGCGAGGTACCTCAGTGGCGTACGAGGGTCCAGTACGCGGTGGACGAGGACGGCAACGCCGGGCTGCGGCGCCACCGTTCGCACGAGGTCGAGCCGATCGAGCACTGCATGATCGCGGCGCCCGGGGTCAGCGAGCTGGGCATCGAGAAGCACGACTGGTCCGGGATGGAGTCCGTCGACGTGATCGCCGCGACCGGATCCCAGGACCGCATGGTCATCCTGGAGCCGAAGCCGGGCGCCCGCCTTCCCCTCGTCGAGCTCGACAAGCCCGTCTCCGTCATGCGCGTCGAGGAGCACGACGGCGGCATCCACCGCGTCCACGGCCGCGCGTTCGTCCGCGAGCGTGCCGACGGCCGTACGCACCGGGTCGGCAGCGGCGGCTTCTGGCAGGTCCACCCGATGGCGGCGGACACCCTGACCAAGGCGGTCATGCAGGGTCTGCTTCCGCGCAAGGGCGACATGGCCCTCGACCTCTACTGTGGCGTCGGCCTGTTCGCGGGCGCCCTCGCCGACCGGATCGGCGAGAAGGGCGCGGTCCTCGGCATCGAGTCGGGCAAGCGCGCGGTCGAGGACGCCCGGCACAACCTGGCCGCCTTCGACCGCGTCCGCATCGAACAGGGCAAGGTCGAGGCGGTGCTCCCGCGCACGGGTATCACCGAGGTCGACCTGATCGTCCTGGACCCCCCGAGGGCGGGAGCGGGCAAGAAGACGGTCGAGCAGCTGGTGAAGCTGGGGGCGAGGAAGATCGCGTACGTGGCCTGCGACCCGGCTGCGTTGGCGCGGGATCTGGGGTACTTCCGGGACGGGGGGTACCGGGTGCGGACTCTGCGGGCTTTCGATCTGTTTCCGATGACGCATCACGTGGAGTGCGTGGCGATTCTTGAGCCGGTCGCGAAGGGCGCCTGACCTGCCGTTTTATGGATGCGCGTTATGTGCGGTGTAGGCGTTACGGGCGATATCTTGACGCTGAAATGACGCTCGTGACGCTCATTTGACGCTCGTTCTGATGGGGTGTCAGGTGTGCTGAGTCGCTGGTCAGACGGTCTGGGGGCTGGGGCCGTGAGGCAGGGCGCCGGGAATTCCGTGGTCCGAGCAGTCATGCTCGGCCAGCGCCGCTGGGGAGCGCATGGGGAGAATCGGCTGTACAACGCCAGGCGCACTGCCGAGTGCCTCCTCGCTTTCGCCGACATCGCCAGCGCCCTCAGGTCAGCGCGTCCAGTCCGCCCAGGTGCGGCCCGCCCGGCAGCCTCACGTCCACGTTCCGCACCGGGGCCGGGCGGCCGTACTCTGCGTCGTGCCAGGGGTCGGGTGTCAATCCTGCCGCTGAGGTTCCTCGCGGCGACGGCCGCGCTCGACGGGCGCTCGGCCATCGCTCATACATCCAGAACCAACCGCTTTCCTTCGGGTGCACGCGAGACGCAGGGCAGCATGGCGCCGGCCGCGCGTTCGGTGGCGGTGAGCCGGCGGTCGCGATGGTCGACGTGGCCGTGGGCCACCCGTACCCGGCAGGTGCCGCAGAACCCCTGGCGGCAGGAGAACGGCAGGTTGGGCAGGGCCTCGTGGAGAACATCCAGGGCGGAGCGGTCGCACGGCACTGGCAGCACCCGTCCGGTGGCGCCCAGCTGGAGTTCGAAGGCGCGGCCGTCCGTGATCGGGGCCGGGGCGAAACGCTCGAAGTGCAGGGCTGACGCGCGGCTACCGCCGAACGCGCGCCGAACGCCGTCGATCATGGGTGCCGGTCCGCAGCAGTACACCGCACCCGCCGCCGGGATCGAGCTCAGCAGATCGGCTGCTTCGGGCACGCCGGACTCGTCGTCAGGACGGACGGAGACCCGGCCAGGGGCTGCGGCTGCGAGTTCGGCCAGCTCTGCCGCGAAGGGCATCGAGCCGCGGCTGCGGCCGGTGTGTACGAGCCTGAAGTCCAGCCCGCGTCGGGCGGCTTCCCGAGCCATCGGCAGGATCGGGGTGATGCCGATGCCGCCCGCGATGAGCAGGACGGATGCTTCGGCGGCGAAGGGGAAGGCGTTCCGGGGCCCGGTGACGGCGACGCGCACACCCTCTCCGAGGGTGTCGTGCACCTCGGCCGAACCGCCTTTGCCGCCCGCGATACGGCGCACTGCGATGCGGTACCGGTACGGGTCGGCGGGGTCGCCGCAGAGGGAGTACTGGCGCTTGCGGCCGGAGGGCAGGTGCAGTTCGATGTGGGCGCCGGGCTGCCAGGGCGGGAGCACTCCCCCGTCGGGTGCCGTCAGCCGCAGGGAGACGACGTCCTCGGCCTCTTGGTGCTTGGTGGCGACCACCAGTTCCCGGATCGCGGGCGTCTCGGTGGCCGGCGGGCGCCTGGGAGGAGTGCTGCGCCGCGCGAGGCGCGTGACCGCGTGGTCGCTGAAGGCGGCCAGCTTCTGCATGTAGGAGTCGCCGCGCGGTCTGCCGTACAGGTCCGGCGGCTGAGTGAGGGGTGTCCTGATGTCCATGGGGTGCCTTGCCGGTTGCTGGGTCACTGGGCGGCCGCTCGGGCAGCGGGGGACGTCGCCAGGTAGGCGACCGCCTGCTGGGTTGAGCCCTCCTGGGTCGGGTGGTAGCCGGGGCGGAAGTAGCGCAGTACCGAGCGGGTGAACGCGACTGGCGGGGGCAGCAGGTTCTTGCGGGCGGCGGCCAGGTAGTCGCGGAAGCGGACCTCGACCCGGTCGTCGAGTTCGGGATCGGTGCTCATCAGGAAGCGGACTCCGCGGATCCACAGCCGGGTCAGCACCGGAGCGGTGACGAGCATGCCGCCCACTCGGCGCCGGTAGCGGGGATCGAGGTGCACCAACAGGTCGAACGCGACCGAACGGTGTTCGACCTCCTCGGCGCCGTGCCAGCGGAACAGATCGAGCATCGCGGGGTCCGCGCCGGTGTGGTCCAGGTGCTCGTTGCTGAGAATCCAGTGACCCATGTACGCGGTGAAGTGCTCGAAGGCCGCTATGAGGGCGAGTCGTTGGAGGAGGTGGGCGTGGGTGGCGGCCGGGGTCAGCTCCGGACGGTCTCCGAGCACCCTTCGGAAGATCCATTCGGACTGCAGGGTGTACGGAGTCGGGTCCAGCCCTTTGGCGAGCAGGTGCTCCAGGACCTCCTGGTGCGCCTCGGCGTGCATCGCTTCCTGGCCGATGAAGCCGCGGACGTCCTCGCGCAGCCGGTCGTCGGTGATCAAGGGCAGTGCCTGCTCGAAGGTGCGCACGAACCAGCGTTCGAGTTCGGGGAGCATGAGGTGGAGTACATCGAAGGTGTGGGTTGCGAAGGGCTCACCCGGCAGCCAGTGCAGCGGCGTGGTGCTCCAGTCGAAGGTGACGTCCCGGGGTTGCAGCACCAGGTCGTGGTGGTCGATGGGCTCGGACGGACGATGCGGGTGGGCATGTGCGGCTCGGAACATGACAGGTTCCTCCTCCGTCAGCGATCGGAGATGTGGGAAGGGGCGGTCAGGCAGTCGTCCAGTACTGCCGGTCTGTCAGATCGGGTGCGCGGTGTGGTCCGGACTGCGCAGGGAGCCGCCATCGACCCGGTGCGCGAATTCTGCGATCCGGGACGCGATCTCCTCGGGGTGGCTGAGCTGTACCCAGTGCCCGGCGTCGATCGGGCGCCGTTGTATCTGGCGTGTCCAGTGCTCGACTCCGTACGACAGCACGGGGGTGGCGCAGAAGTCGCGGGTGGGGATGATGAGCTGAACCGGGACGGTGGTCGACCGGTCCCGGGGACGCAGCAGGCGGGGCAGCATGTTGGCGCGGTACAGCGCGGTGCCCGTCACGGCGTCGCGGGCCAGGGTCGGCGCGGGGTAGGGGGTATGGCCGGGCACGCCCTGGGAGTTGGTGAGGAAGGTGCGCCAGCGGTGTCCCAGTGATCTCCAGGTCAGGGCGGGCAGGAGCGGGAGATGGAAGTAGCCGATGTACCAGGACCGTGCGGCCTGCCGCAGCATCTTCGCCAGATCCGGATGCCGCGGCCGGAGGCGGGCACGGATCAAGTGGCCTACGTGGTCCAGGCAGGGTCCGGAGATGGAGGTGAACGAGGCGATCCGCCCGGCCAGGCGGCTGCCGGTGACCGACTCCCAGGAGTGGATGGATCCCCAGTCGTGTCCGACCAGGTGCACCGGGCGGTCGGGGCTCACGGCGTCGAGAACCGCCTCCAGGTCGGCTTCCAGGCGGGACATCCGGTAGGCGCGCAGACCCCTGGGCCGGTGGGAGGCACCGGCTCCCCGTACGTCGAAGGCGGTGACGTGGAAGCGGTCGGCCAGGCGCTCGGCGACCGGGCGCCACACGGCGCTGGTGTCCGGATAACCGTGGACCAGCACCACCGCAGGAGCTGTGGATGCTCCCCATTGGTAGGCGGCCAACTCCACGCCGTCCGCGCCGTCCACGGCGATTCGGCGGGCGGCCGGGCCGGTCATCGGCCACGACCGGGAGGCGTCAGTTCGCCGTAGTTGAGACCGCCGTGGAGGAAGCTGGGCCGCACCGGCCACTGCCGCTTGAAGGGGGCCAGCTCGGAGGAGGGCAGGATCTGCAGCCAGCGTGGATCGCGTCGGCTGGGGTCGGCGAGGGTCTTCTCCTTGACCATGGAGTCGTACTGGTCGAGAGAGTCCTCCAGGGTGTTGGCGTTGGGCACCACCTCATGGCCGTAGAACGCGGCGTGGCGGCGCACCCCGGGGATGCGGGAGAGCTCGGGCTGCCAGTTGTCGGCGGAGATGCCGTTCTCGGAGGAGACCCATACGCCGTCGGGGGTGTTCAGCACCAGGGAGTGGTTGCCGTCCGTGTGGCCGGGGGTCCACAGCAGGCTGACGCCGGCACCGAGTTCGACATCGCCGTCGAAGGCGGTGACGCGCTCGTCCGGTACCCCGTCCATGCCTCCGTCGACGTACCAGGCCCACTGCATCGGATGCGTCGATTCGAAGGTGCCCAGCTCCTTGCGGTGCACCAGCAGCCGGGCGCGCGGGAACATCGCTTCGCGGGGCGCCCGTTCGCCGGGAATGGTGCTGGAGCTTCCCATGATCATGCGCACGTCCTGGACGTGCAGATGGTCGAAGCTGACGTAGTCCACGTCCTCGGGTCGCAGACCGCAGGAGGGCAGGACGGTGTTCGGGTCGTGGTAGTAGCGGGTGAAGACGTGCTCGGTGAGAAAGTCCCCCGCCAGGCGCTTGAGCTGGGCGTAGAACGGCGCTTGAGCCGTTCCGGCGGCGACGGTCGGCTCCCACACCAGTGTCTTCAGCTCACCGTCGAAGCCGTCGAACTGCACGACGAGCATCCGGTTGACGATGCTCACGAACGGGTTGACGGCCAGCGCGGCGCCGTGGAAGCCGAACCGGGTCGGGTACGGGGCGGCGGCGATGTCGAAGCTGCGGACGGCGTGGATGCGGCCCTGCTGGACGAACCGCTCACGGTAGGCGGCAGCTGCGCTGCGCACGGCGCGCAGCCTGTCACCGCGGGGCCATACGTCATGGACCCCTTCGAATTCGGGGATGGGACGCGGAGCGGCGGCGTCCTGGGCCTCCACGACCTCCTTGGTTTCCATGGCCTCCTTGGTCTTCTTCGCGCTGGGTGCCGGCTTGGGCGTGGTGGTCACGGGCTCATCCTTCGGGCAGGCGGGCGGTGCGGGTGCGCTGCTCGTAGGCCGCGCGGACCGTCCGGTCGGACAGGGCGGCGAGCTGGTTGGGGACAAGGAGGTGATGCAGGGCGTCGCGGGCACGGCCCGGCAGCACCGCCGCCAGCCGGGTCAGGGCGGCCACCTGGCGGGGAACGAAGACCTCGTACCGAGGGCGCAGTACGACGTCGAGCACCGCGTCGGCGACCTGCTCCGTCGTCAGGCGCCGGGTGGGTCCGGTCGCGGTGCCCACGGCCAGCTCGGTGTCCACGACGCCGGGCATCACCAGGGACACATGCACGCCGGTGCCGCGCAGTTCGGTGCGGACGGCTGTGCTGTAGCCGTGGAGGGCGTGCTTCGTCGCCGCGTAGGTCGCCTCGCCGGCCGGGGCGACCTTGCTGGCGGCGGAGGCGATGTTCACCACGTGGCCTCGACCGCGTTTCCGCATCCCCGGGATCACCAGTTTCATCCCCCGCAGCACGCCGTGGACGTTGACGTCGAACTGGCGCAGGGCGGCTTCCTCCGGTTCCTCCTCGAAGGGGCCCACCCACATGATTCCGGCGTTGTTGACCAGTACGTCGATCGGCCCCAGCCGGGTCTCGACGGTGTGCAGGAAGCCTTCGAAGGAAGGTGTGTCGGTGACGTCGAGAGACAGCCCGAGCAGCCGTCCCCCGGGACGCGCGCCCATGCCACCGGCCATCTCCTTGGCGAGTTCCGCGCCGATGGCCCCAGCCGCCTCCTCGGCAAGCTGCGCGTCGATATCGCCGATCGCCACGGCTGCTCCGGCCGCGGCGAGCCGGGCCGCGACGGCACGCCCGATTCCGCGGCCCGCCCCGGTGACCGCGATCACCCGGCCGGCCAGGGGTTGCGTGCGGGGGAGCCTGTCGCGGTCTCTCCGGCTGGACGTGTACGGGTTTCTGGGCGGTGCTGCCACGGTCGAGCCCCTTTCCTGCCCTGAGCATCAGCGGAACGCCGAGCGGCCGGCGGACCTCACGCTTGTCTGACACGATGCCATGTCAGATGAACTGACAAGCTAGAGTGTCAGTTCGGAGTACACCGGTGTCAACACCTCTGCGAAGGGGAGAAATGACCGGCACACAGACCGCCGGGCGGCGCTACGGCGGACGCGACGCGGCGCAACGGCAGCAGGAGCGCCGTACCCGCCTCGTCCAGGCGGGCCTCGACCTGTTCGGCACGGCCGGATACGCCTCGGTCTCCGTCAAGCAGGTGTGCTCGCACGCCGGACTGACCGAGCGCTACTTCTACGAGTCGTTCCGTGACCGCGAAGACCTTCTCGCCGGGGTCTACAACGAGCTGATCGCTACGATCATCGCCGAAACCGCGCAGGCCGCAGCGGCAGTCGCACCCGATGTCGACGCCCAGCTGCGGGCCGGCCTCGAGGTGTTCATCCGCGCTCTGGCCGGCGACGCCCGCGTGGCCCGCCTGGTGCTCATCGAGGTCGTGGGCGCCAGTCCCCGCCTTGAAGTACGCCGCCGTGAGGTCCTGCACGAGTTCGCCGCGATGGTCGCCGCCGTCGTCGCGCCGCTCCCCGGCCCGGAAGCCTCCTCCAGCCGGCTGACCATGACCGCGATGAGCCTGGTCGGCGGAGTCAACGAACTCCTCGTGGACTGGACCCTCGGCCACCAGAACGCCACCGTCGAAGAACTGATCGACCTGTGTCACACCCTGTACATCGCGGCGTACCGCGCCATCAGCGATCAGCCCTGATCAGGCAGGCCCGGATTCCCCGGACCCGCTGAGCGCCTGGGGTCTCTCGACCGCAGCCGCTGTCGGTGTGCGCGCGGTGGACGCATTCGCCCGAATCGAGTACTGCGCCCTGCCGGTGATCGTCGGCGGCGGCATCGGGCTCGCGCCCGTCCCGCCCGACGCTGCCGAGGGTTTCTGCTGCCTGATGCGCTTGGTGTATCTGGTGGCTGCCGCGACGGCGTATCTCTCCATCTACGTCTGGAGCGTTTTCGGGGTGTGCCGAGATCGGCCGCAGGTATCCGATCGCCATTGAGTGCTCATGGCAGGGGAGGCCCGCTCGTGCGGTGCGTCCTTGGCCACCATCTCGAACGCCAGATGGGCGTTCTTCCGCGCTCCGCGTCAAGGCGGCGGCGATCGTCTTCTCACCGGGCAAGAGTCGGAAGAGGTACGGCTGCGTGGCGCCGGCCCGTTTGGCAATGGCCTCGGCGGAACTGCCGTAGCAGCCCTTGGGCCCGAACTCGTGATCGCGGCGCGCCGATGGTGCTGTCACGTCTCTCCTGCCTGCTCATCCGGCGCGTTCCGCCATCTCGGCGGGCGTCGGCCGCCTCGACCTGAAGCCGGCCGGCGGCGCGGCCCGGGATCAGTTCCGTGCTTGAGCTTGCGCAAAGTAAAGCGATCGCCTTACATTGAGGCCAAGGGGAAACCGGCCGGTTTCCCAGATGGCTTAGGGAGTGCATGATGACGACAAATCGGCCGGTTGCCCTGGTGACGGGCGCGTCCTCCGGTATCGGCAAGCAGACCGCGCTCGCGCTGGTCGCGGCGGGTTTCGAGGTGGCCGGCACCGGCCGCGACACCTCACGCGTCACCCCGCTCCAGGGCGTGACGTTCTTCGACCTCGACGTGGTCAGCGACAAGTCGGTCACCGCCGTGGTCCAGCAGGTGATCGAGCGGTTCGGGCGGATCGACGTCCTGGTCAACAACGCCGGTATCGGCTCGATCGGTGCGGCCGAGGAGACCTCCCTCGCGCAGGCTCAGGGCGTCTTCGACATCAACGTCTTCGGGGTCATGCGCATGGTGAAGGAGGTCCTGCCGCACATGCGATCCCGGGGACGCGGCCGCATCATCAACCTCTCGTCCGTACAGGGCTTCATCCCCGCTCCCTACATGGCCGTCTACGGCGCTTCCAAGCACGCGATCGAGGGCTACTCCCAGTCCCTGGACCACGAGGTCCGGCAGTACGGCGTCCGCTCGCTCCTCGTCGAACCCGCCTACACCAACACCGGATTCGAGGCCAACAGCGCCAAGCCCGACAGCCCCCTGCAGACCTATGCCGATCAGCGGCAGGTCTTCGACCGCCTGATGACGGAGGCGATCAAGGCCGGTGACGACCCCGCCGTGGTCGCCAAGGCGATCGTCACAGCCGCCACCGACGCGAAGCCGAAACTGCGCTACGCCGCCGGTCCGATGGCCGGACGCGCACGCATGCTCCGCTTCGTCCCCGCCTGGGTCCTGGACAAGCAGATCCGCAGCATGAACAAGCTCACCGGCTGACACCCGCCACCCGCGCATCCCGCCACCCACAAACCCGTTCGCGCTGTTGATACCGGGAGAGACCCGTGTCCGAGACCCTGCACTCCGCCGCCGCTACCGTCGCCAGCTGGCGCTCCGCCGAGGAACGCGGTGACGTCGACGCCGCGGTCGCGTGCCTGAGCCCGGACGTCGTGCTCAGCTCGCCGCTCACCGACCAGTTCCGCTTCGAGGGATCCGACCAGCTGCGCGACTTCCTGACCGTGGCGTTCGCGAAGGTCAAGGACGTCCGCTACCACACCCAGACCGGCGAGGGCGACGCGTACGCGCTGGTCTACCGGGCGCGGGTGGGCTCCCAGTCGTTCGAGGAGGTGCAGATGCTGCGGCTCGACGACCAGGCACGCATCACGGAGATCACGCTCTTCGGGCGTCCGATGCCGGCCCTCACCGCCCTGCTGCACCTCATGGGTCCGGCTCTCGCTCGCCAGCAGGGCCGCCGGGGCCTTGCGACGCTCATGAGCGTCAGCACCGTACCCATTCACGCGATGGTCTCCTCAGGGGACCGCAGCATGGTCGCGAAGACCCGCCCAGCAGCCAGGCGGACCTGAGAGCACCGGGTCCACGGCCGTTCGGCCCCAATCCCCTTCCAGGAGCCGGCGGGAGCCGCAGGCTACATCCTCGGCGGACAGCGCTCCTGGTGGCGGCGTCGACCAGCCACGGCAGTGTCCGGCCATTCCCACCACGCGCCGAGGTGCTGCGGCAACTCGTCGCGCCCTTCAGTGACTTGACCCAACAGGAGACGCTTCCATGAAACGACGTACCTTCCTTACGGCGACCACCGCGTCGCTGGCCGCCACCCAACTCGCCGGACCCGCCTACGCCTCCGCCTCCCCCTCCCGGTCAACAGCCGGTCACTACGAGGTCGTTGCCCGCTTCTGGGACGCGATGCCGACGGGTGTCACCGTCTCGCGCCGAGGCCGGATCTTCGTCAACTTTCCCCGCTGGGGCGACGACGTCCCGTTCACCGTCGCCGAACTTCGCGGCGGGAAACCGGTGGCCTACCCGAACGCCGAGGTGAACCGTCAGGACGCCTCAGACCTGGCTGGGCACTTCCAGTCGGTGCAGAGCGTCGTCGTCGATGGGGCCGACCGGCTGTGGATCCTCGACACCGGAAGCCCGGGGTTCGCCGGGTCCTCCTACGGCGGTCCCAAGCTCGTCGCGGTCGACCTGCGCACCGACCGGATCGTACGGACAATCCTCTTCCCGCCCGATGTTGTCCCGGCGAACAGCTACCCCAACGACGTGCGCTTCGACCTGCGACGAGGCGCCCAGGGCACGGCGTTCATCACCGACTCGGGCGGCTCCAACGGCATCATCGTGGTCGACCTCGCCACCGGCCGCTCCTGGCGGCGTCTGACCGGGCATCCCTCGGCGCTCCCGGACGCGCAGTTCCTTCCCGTCATCGAGGGCGAGCCCTTCATGGTCCGCCCCGCGGGCGGCGAACCCACGTACTACGAGACCGGCTCCGACGGCATCGCTCTCAGCGCCGACGGCACGCGCCTGTACTACTGCCCGCTCTCCAGCCGCCGACTGCACAGCGTGTCCACCGAGGCCCTCGCCGACCCGGACGCCACGGACGCCGAGGTGGCGGCGACGGTCGAGGACCTCGGGTTCAAGCCGATGGCTGACGGCCTGGAGAGCGACGACAAGGGGCGGCTGTACGGCGGCGACCTCGAACACAACGCGATCTGGCGCAGGAGCCCGAACGGCACCTACCGGACCCTCGCCCAGGGACGCGACCTGCTCTGGGTCGACACCCTGTCCGTCGCCTCGGACCGGCACCTCTACGCCATCGCCAACCAGCTCAACCGGCTGTCGCCCTTCCACGAGGGCAAGGACCTGCGCCGCAAGCCCTACCTCCTGGTCCGCCTGCCCATCGACGCCGGGCCGGTCAGGCTCGCGTGACCACTCCGGCTCACGCCAGGTGGCCGCATGGTCGCCGGATCGGAGCGCACCCCAGCCGTGCAGCGGGCGACCCCGGCCCGGGCGCGGAACCGGTCGGGGCAGGGCTTGCCGGTGCAGGTCGCGGCGATTCGGTCGCGGGCGCAAGAACCCGCACCGCCGGTGGAGTCTCGACGCGGCCCTGGCAGCGCTGTTCGACCGCATCGACCATGCGCATCTGCTCCGTCAGCTCGGCACATTCCCCGAGGAACAGATCAAGCAGTGGCTGAAGCCGGGCGTGGCCGAGCGTGAACAGCTCACCTCCACCGAGGCGAGGGGCCGCCTCGCCGCCGAGACCGCCCCCACCATGCGATGCACAGTCTGCTCATCGGCGACACCGGACCAGGAGTTTGCAGGGGCGGCGCGAGGCGATGTCGCCTCGAAGGCAGAGGAGAGGTAATGCAGCCAGGGGAGATGGAGCGAGTCGATCTGGGTGAGGTGCCGTATGGGGTGGCGCAGGCCGACATGGCTGGTTGGGTGGCCGAGCGGAAGCAGGGGCGTACTGGCGATCGACTGTTTCTGCTCACCCACCCTCCCGTGATCACCTACACGGCGCGGACACCGACCGACCAACTGCCGGAGCCGGCTTCACCGATCAGCCTGGTCGAAGTCGACCGGGGAGGTCACGCCACCTATCACGGGCCAGGGCAGCTGATCGGGTATCTCGTTCTGAACGTACGCGAGCTGGGACCGCGCGGCTTGATACGACGGATCGAACACACCCTGATCCGTGCCCTGGGATCACTCGGATTCGAGGCGATACGCCGGGACACACCCCGAGGCGCCGAGAGCCTGGTCGGCGTGTGGACCCCCGACCACCGCAAAATCGCCTCCATCGGCATGCGCATCAGCGGCGGCGTCACCAGCCACGGATTCGCGCTCAACGTCGACCCGGACCTCGACGTCTACACCACGTTCACGGCCTGCGCCCTGCCCGGTGTCCGGATGACCTCGTTGGCTCAACTCGCTGCCGAACTCGACCGGCCCACGCCCACGGAGGCGCAGGTGAGGGATGCTGTAGCCGACGCCGTAACAGCCGAGCTGGCGCCAACGCGCACACCCTCCTGAGTCGGGGCAGGCACTTGCGCGGTGGCTGCCGCTCAGTTTCCAGTCTCCGCCTCCCGTGGACCGTCGGCCACGGACCGAACCGGCCTGGCATTTCCCGCCACTGGCTGCTGGTGCGGAACCGTCGGATCACCCCTCGAACTGCTCACGCAGCCGCATATGGGCCAGCGCCTCGACCAGGGGCGCCGGACCGCAATGAAATCGTCCGCCCTTCTCCGGATATGAGCGTGTCATCCGAGACCGGAGTAATGAGTCATGAGTGGGATTCACCCGTTCCGCGTCCTGCGCACCAAACCCCTGTGGATCGCCAACGGCGTCATCACGGGCGTCCTCGCCCTGCTGTTCACCGTGTTCTATGTCGGCGCCAACATCGATCCCGTCGATCACATGAAGAATCTGCCCGTCGGCCTGGTCAACGCCGACAAGGGGGCCGCTGTCGGCGGCAAGCAGATCAACCTGGGGGCTGGGATCACCGAGTCGATCAAGAAATCCACCGCGAACGGAGACAAGATCGACTGGAAGGTGATGGACGAGAAGGAGATGAAGGAGGAACTCGGCAAGGGCAAGCTGTACGGCGCGCTAGTCGTCCCCGCCGACTTCACCTCCGCCACCACCGCACTCACTGGCGCCGCGATCACCGGGACCCCGACCCGTCCGACGCTGACGGTGCTGACCAACCAGTCCGCCGGCAGTATCGGCTCCAGTCTGGCCCGGACGGCGACGACGCAGGCGGCCGAAAGCGCCTCGCTCCAGGTGGGCAAGGAACTCACGTCCCAGGGCGGGACCGGGCAGGCGAAGCTGCCCACCGCAGCACGCGTCCTGCTGGCCGATCCGGCCGCCGTCACGGTGAAGGACGGCCATCCCCTCGACTCGCACAGCGGTCTGGGTCTGACGGCCTTCTACTACGCGCTCGTCCTGGTGGTCTGCGGCATGCTCTCCGCCAACGTCATCAGCGGCCAGGTGGACCACGCCCTTGGCTACACCCACAACGACATGGGCCCGCTGCGCATCCACCGCCCGCTGATCCGCGCCACCCGGGTGCAGACCCTCGCCATCAGCAGCACTCTCATGGCCGGTCTGTCCCTGCTGATGGGGAGCCTGGTCATGGTGGGCGCGGTCGGCCTCATGGGGATGCATGCCGTCCATCTGCCCCTGCTGTGGCTGTATTCGGTGTGCGCCATCGCCGTCGCCGGGATCGGGGCGCTCAGCCTGCTCGCCGTCTTCGGTACGCCCGGCATGCTGGTGGTCACGCTGGTCTTCATCGGGATGGCGGTGCCGACGGCCAACGCCACCACGCCACTTCAGGCGCTGCCCGGCTTCTATCGCTTCCTGGCGGAGTTCGAGCCGCTGCGGCAGATCACCGGCGGCATCCGCTCGATCCTCTACTACGACGCCCAGGCCGACGCCGGCCTGACCCGGGGCTGGGTCATGATGGCCGTCGGCCTCACGGCGGCCGCACTCTTCGGCTTCGGCGCGACGGGCTGGTACGACCGCAAGGGGCTGCACCGTGTCCCCGTCGAGTCGGAGCCCGAGAAGGCCGTTGCCTCGGCGTAGCGGAAGGCGGCTCACCCAAGACGGGGCCATTGCTCGGAGTGGCCCCCGTGGGGACGAGGGGCGCGCGCACCATCAGGGTTGGCGACGACCTCTCCCCTCGAACCGTTGCCGAGCCTCTCATTGACCTTCAGACGTCCGCCCACGACGGCGGGCGCCCCCCCGACCCCACATGGAAGCCGATCGGTTTCTATTGCATCCGATGGGAGTTACCTCGCGCTATGACTATAAAAGTGAAGCAAAGCCCCCGGGAGCGGCTGCTGGAGGCAGCGGCCACACTCCCCTACCGCGACGGCGTCAACATCGGCGTCCAAGCGCTGTGCAAGGCGGCGGGAGTGTCGAAGCGCTCCATGTACCAGCTGTTCGAGAGCAAGGACGAACTGCTGGCAGCGAGCCTGAAGGAGCGTTCCGCTGCCTTCGTGGCGAGGGTCCTGCCCCCGGCGGATGATGGCCGATCCCCCCGTGAGCGGATCCTGTACGTCTTCGAGCGGGTGGAGTCGCTGGCAGGTACGCCCGAATTCCGAGGCTGCCGGTACCTGGTGGTGCAGATTGAACTGAAGGGTCAGAGTCACCCCACAAGCCGGGTAGCCCACCAGATCAAAGCGCACCTGACGGCCTCTTTCCGCTCCGAGGCCGAACGGGGCGGGGCGAGCGACCCCGACCTGCTGGCCCGGCAGCTCAGCCTGGTCTTCGACGGCGCCAGCGCCCGCGCGGGCATCGGCGCCGACAATCTGACCAGGCTCATCGCGCCCACTGTGACCGCCCTGCTCGATGCGGCAGACATGCACTGATACCGCCCCGACTTCGAGCAGGATCGGCGACCGAAGCGCCCTTTCGGAGTGATGCCCGACTCCGGCAGCCGGAGCAGCGCTCACGGCCTCACGTCCCCGCCTCCCCACAATCGACGGGAAGCCCGAAGGCCGTAAGAGTGCTGCCGGTCATGCCACAAGCCAAGAAGCCTGTGCTCGCGTGGACGTCGGCACCCAGCGACAGGTGCACGGCCTCATCCAGCTGGCCCGGACGAGCTCGCCCGTCTGGCCATCACCCTCTGCCTCAGCGGCCGCGACGACGCCGTATCCCTGCATCTGCCTCACGAGCGTTTTGGAGCGCGCCGAGATCAGCCGCGCCTACGCGCCCGCCATGGCGCCCAGGGCCTGCTCGCTGCCCTTCACCGTCGACCGCGTGATGGCGGAGGCGATCAAGGACGGTGACGCCCCCGCCACCGACGCCGAACCGAAGCCGCGCTACACCGCCGACCCCACGGCCGGACACGCGCATACTGCGCCGCGTCGCCCTCGCCCAGGTTTTCGACCCCAGCCGCCCGCTCGCATTCAAGATCGGGGGGTGATCTTCAGCTGGGGGTCAGTTCGGAGCCGGCGGGATGGCCTGGTCGATCAGCATTTCCGCGACTTCGTGGGCGTCGTGGAAGGGCTGGGTGTCATTGAGTGAGGTGGACAGCGCGCGGGCTCCGTCGAACAGCAGCGCCAGGCGGCGGGCGAGGGATTCCGGGTGGGGGGCGCCTGCTTCGGCGGCAATCCCAGCCAGGCGGTGGGTGAATGCCTGTTTGTGCTGTTGGACCAGGTCCGCGACCTCGGGCATGGTGCCTGCACCCTCGACGACGGCGTTGTGGAACACGCATCCGCGATATACCGCGTCCGGGCTGGTCGGGGGTTCGCGGAACAAGGCGAGCAGGCGTTGCCGCGGATCGACGTCGTCGCGGGTCAGTTGCGCCACGGCGGGCAACGGCGGCTCGGCCCTGAAGCGTCCCAGATAGGCGGCGACGATGGCCTCCTTGCTGGGGAAGTGCTGGTACAGGGTGCGGCTGGACACGTGAGCCACCTCAGCGAGCCGGGCGACGCCGGTGGCGTGAATGCCGTCTCGTGAGAACAGTTCCGCCGCGGCGCGCAGGATGCGCTCCCGTGCGCCACGTCCACCCTGGTGGATCTTCTCGGTGCTGGTCACCACTCAAGTATAGCGGCCGCTTTACTTTGGGCGGGGTCGTCGGCTACGGTTGAGTAAAGTGATCGATTTACTTTGGAGCGGCATCATGCAGTACCTGACCTTCGGCCGCGGCAACGGCCTGCGCGTGTCGGAATACGCTCTGGGAACCGCAACCTTCGGCACCCGGTGGGGCGCCGGCAGCGAGCGGAGTGAGACGGCTCGGATGCTGGACCGGTTCGCGGACGCGGGCGGTACCTTCCTCGACACCGCCGAGAGCTATCAGGCCGGCGAGTCCGAAGAGATCCTCGGGGAGTTGCTGACCACCCGGCGCGACCAGTTCACCGTGGCCACGAAGTTCGCCGTCGGCATCAACCCCGCCTCGGGCGTGCAAGGCACCGGCGCCTCCCGTCGGACCATGATCCGGGCGGTGGAGGGCAGCCTGGCCCGGCTCCGCACCGACCGCATCGACCTGCTGTGGGTCCACTTCCCGGACCCGGTCACCCCGACGACGGAGATCGTGCGTGCACTGGACGACCTGGTGCGCTCCGGGAAGATCCTCTACGCCGGGCTGTCGAACTTCCCGGCCTGGCGCACCGCACGGGCCGTCACCCTCGCCGAGGTGCGCGGCTGGGCCCCGATCGTGGGCGTGCAGGCCGAGTACAGCCTCGTCGAACGCTCCGCCGACCGGGAAATCCTGCCCATGGCCGAAGCGCTCGGCTTGGGCGCGACGTTCTGGTCACCGCTGGGCGGCGGGCTGCTGACCGGCAAGTATCGCCACCAGTCGGAGGGACGACTCACCACGCTGGGTCGACTGATCCACACCGAAGACACCGAACAGAAAAGCACCGTGCTCAACACCGTCCTGCGCATCGCCGACGATCTCGGCACCATCGCGGCGCAGGTCGCGATCGCGTGGCTACGACACCGCGCGGCAATCGCCACCACCGGACTCGTCCCTGTGATCGGCCCACGCACCTTGTCCCAGTTGGACACCTACCTCGCCGCCCTCGACGTCGAACTCAGCCACGAGCAATACCAGCAACTGGACGAAGCCAGCCGGATCCCGCTCGGCCAACCCCACGAATCCGTAGCCGCCCGCACCCCGACCCTGCTCGGCGGCTCCGACATCGACTTCCGGCAACCGACCGTCCCCGTCGCCTGAAAGAAGAGCTCGGATGAAACGACGTACGTTCCTCGCAGCGGCGACCGCATCCATGGCCACCACCCAACTCGCTCGACCCGCCTACGCCGGCAGTTCAACCGCCGGGCACCAGGTGTATTGAGCCGCAGCGTTGTTTGCACGGCTGATGGGTGGCTGGCCGCCGAGTGCGGTGTGGCAGCGACCGTCATGAAGCCGGAAGCTGCGCTACACCGCCGGCATTCCTGGCCGGACGCGCCAGCATACTGCGCTGCCTCGTTCCTGCCTGGGCCTTCGACAGGCAGATCCGCAAGCTCAACGAGCTCGACGGCTGACACCCGCCACCTGCAAACCCGATCGCGCCGTTCATACCGGGGGAGACCCATGTTCGACCCCCACACTCCGCCGCCACTGCCGTCGCGCGCTGGCGATACGCCCTGGAACGCGGTGACGTCGACGCCGCGGCCGCCGTCCCTGAGCGCGGACGTCGTGCTCGTCCCACCACTCACCGAACAGTTCCCCTTCGAGAGGAGACCCGGCCGGCTGCGAGACTTCCTGGCCTCCGCGTTCACAGCGGTCGAGGGCATCAGCCTCCACACCCGGACCGGCGAGGACAACGCCTACGCGGTGCTCCACAACGCGCGGGTAAGGACCCAGCCGTTCGAGGAGGCACAGCTGCTGCGACTCGACCGCGAGGCACATCAAGGAGATCACGCTCTTCGGGCGTCCGATGCCGGCCCTCACCTCGATGATGATCGCCCTGGGGACGGCCCTCACCCTCCGGCCGGGCCGCCGCAGCCTCGCAGTGCGCCTGCGCACCGGCGCACACGCTGGTCATCTTCGGGGACCGCAGCGTTGTCCCGCCGCCCCGGCCGGGAGTCCGGCGGACCTGACAAGACCAGGTGCGAGCACGGCCTACAGCAATTCGATCTCGATGATCCAGCGACCGATCTCTGACTCACCGGGGCGATGACTCCGGCTCCGGAAGCCTTCCCTTGAGTAATTAATTAGGAAAGTAGGAGAAAGATGTCAACACGCTCACGCGCAAATCACGGCAAGAAAAGTCTCATAGGGCACAGGACTGGCCGTGTGGCCATCACTGTCACCGCTCTAGCACTGTGCGCGTTGCTTCAAGGCTGCGCCGGCCCCTCATGGTCGGCCACCGAGCTCCAAGCTGCTGCAGGCGCGGCGACAAATGGGGCACCGTCGCCCCAGTCCGGTGTGACGACTCCCCGCGAAGGGGACGCTACTTTCGCTGACTACAAGTTCCAGGACGGCGGCACAATCGATCAACTGAAACTTCATTACACTCTACTCGGCGAACCACATAAAAATCAGAAGGGCGTGATCGATAACGCTGTCTTGCTCCTTCACTGGACGGGCGCGAGCAGCAATTCCCTGTTGACACCGGAGTTTCAACAGTCGCTTTTCGCGCCAGGCGCTCCATTTGATGTGACACGTTATCTGGTCATCATTCCCGACGCGATCGGGCACGGTCAGTCGAGCAAGCCGAGCGACGGACTTAAAAGCGGATTCCCTCACTATGGGTACGGCGACATGGTCGATCTCCAACACAAGCTCGTCACGGAGACACTCGGCATCTCGCATCTGCGCGCAGTCGTGGGGACGTCCATGGGCTGCATGAACGCCTGGCAGTGGGCAGAAGCTTACCCAACCGCGATGGACGGGATCATGCCAGTGGCGTGCTTCCCAGCGCCGATCAGCGGACGTAACCTGCTGTGGCGAAAAATCATTGTCGACCAAATAAAATCCGACCCAACCTGGAACGGCGGAAACTACCAACAACAGCCACCTGCAGCGGCGGCTGCTGCCAGCATTGCGCGCATGATGATCGACGGTGTCTCGCACCTACAAGAAGAAGTCACCACACCGGGGCAGGCTGACGAGTTCATCCAGGCCGTCAAAGCGCAATCCGCTGGCGGCGACGCCAATGACCTCATCTACTCGTTGGAGGCGTCCCGATATTTCAACGCCGAGCCTCACCTAGGGAATATCACGGCCAAGGTGTATGCAGTGAACTTTGCCGACGACGAATTCTACCGCGACAGCCTGGGTATCCTGCAGCGAGACATGACCAAGGTGCAGCACGGAAGATACGCCGTACGCCCGACTACAGACGATTCAACGGGACACTTGTCGATGACACGTCCAGCCCTGTGGAAAGACAAGGCGCAAACCTTCATGAAGTGGCTCAACGCCAACTGAGCCACGCGCCAACGGGCCAGTCGCGTTCGCTGCACGGTCGAGTCCGCCAGGCTGTCGCCGTTGAGACTGCGGCGCTGTCCAGGAGTGCACCTCTCCGTTGCTGACCGGCTGCACCGGTCTCTGTGGCACCCACCTCGTCGTGGCGATCGGCAGGCGCGCTCAAAGGCACCCGATCCGGTGACGGACAGCATCGCCCTCACACGACCGGAGTGATCGTGTGAGGGCGATGCTGTCCAGGCCGACCGGAGTGTCCTCGGGCGTGCGGTACCCCGCCCTCCCTTTCCCGGACCACGGACCCGATCCATGCCGCCGGACCACGGAGCGAACGCGGGCAATCAGAAGCCCTACTCCGGGCGGGAGTTCCAGATCCCGCTGCCGGGCGGGGAGGCCAAGCCCATGCGGCTGGCGATGCCTGCCGAGCACGACATTTCCATCTACCTGGCGACGCTGTCGCCGAAGATGCTGCAGCTGGACTCCGGGAGACGCCGCCGGAACTTCTCCCGATACAACGCGAGATCCTCGGCTTCCGCACCCGAGAGGTTTCTCGACGTGGGGGCGGGGTGCTGTCGGCTGGAGGGCATGCCTTCATTATGGCGGCCTGGAAAGTCGTGCGGGTCGTGATGCGCGAGCCGAGGTCCGGAGCGAGCGGCGCGGACCCGTGCAGGGTGAGCTTGGTTGCGGCACACCGTTCTGCCCGGAGCAGGAGGAATGGACTTGTCGGTTATGACGCTCGTTTGACGTTCTGGGCGTCCCCGCACGGGAGCGGTAGCCGAGAAACAGGTTCTGACCTGGCCTTTTCCGGGACCCGCTCAGGCCGACATCTTTCCGATGACGCATCATGTGGAGTGCGTGGCGATTCTTGAGCCGGTCGCGAAGGGCGTCTGACCTGCTGCTTTGCATTCCAGATGGTCGATTCGGCTTGTTTGGGAAGGTCTGAGCCGCGGCTTCACGGGCCGGCGCGGGGGTCGCGGGCGATGTGTCGACGCGGAGTGCAGAATCCTGACGCTCGGACGACGCTCGAATCGGGAAGTCTCAACCTCACGGACCTCTCCGGCCCGGCCGCGGGGACCGGGCCGTCGGCACCGGGGGCGTCTGCTGCGGCGCTTCCCGTGGTGAGACAGGGCGTATCAGTCCGAGGACGGCGTGGCCCGGCTGTTTCGACGACCCGTACGCGCTGTTCGGCGACAGCGTTTGGGCACTGTGAGCGGGGCACGCGTGCCTGATGCCGATCCTTCGCGCTCCAGCGCACGGGCTCCCTTGAACCGACAGGGACGGCTGCGAGACGACGCCGGCGCCGGTCGGCGCGCTTCACGTCATGTGAAGGCCCTCGTGGTCTTCGAGGGCGCTGATGGCGGTGGCGGTGAGGCTGTGGGTGATGTGGCCTCGCATCAGCTGCGCGGCTTCGGCGGCGCGGCCGTCCACGATGAGGGAGACGAGTTCGTGGTGTTCCTGTAGGTCCCGGGTGCGGGGCTCGTCACCGGGCGGGAGTTCGAGGCCGAGGCGACGGTAGCGGTCGGACTTGTCCCACAGGTCGTCCAGGAGATGGATGAGGACGTCGTTGTGCGAGGCCCGGTACAGCGCCTGGTGGAAGGCGCGGTGGGCCGTGAGCGCCTCTTCCCCCCATTGGCGGGTGACGGGGAGGAGCTTGTCGACGGCGGCCTGCATGGTGGCGATGTCGTCGTCGGTGCGTCGCTGGGCGGCGAGTTCGGCGGCGGTCGGGTCCAGGGACAGGCGGACTTCGAACAGCTGTCTGGCCTCGCTCGAGTCCATGACGGAGACCCGGACGTCGCGGTGGGTTTCGACGGTGACGAGTCCCTCGCTGCTGAGGCGGCGGATGGCCTCGCGCAGGGGCGTGATGCTCATGTTGAGGGACTCGGCGAGGTCGTACTGGGCTAGCCGTGACCCGGCAGGAAGGGTGCCGAAGAGGATCCGATCGCGGAGTTCCGCGTAGGCGAGGTCGCTCTTGCTGAAGAACAGGTTCTGTCCTGCCATGGCCCCCTGACCGTTCCTTTCCGGAGGTTCCCCACCCCTTGACAGCCCCCATCGGACCGGCCCACTCTAACAGCCGTCACATCTTATAAGATATGAGAAAGGTTCCGCAGTGAAGATCACCAACGTCTACGAGGGCGTCGTTCCGATCAGCTCCTCGATCCGCAACGCCTGGATCGACTTCAGCTCCATGGACTGTTCGATCGTGGCGATCGAGAGCGACGTCATCCGGGACGGCAAGCCCGTGGTGGGCTACGGCTTCAACTCCAACGGCCGCTACAGCGCGGGCGAGATCCTGCGCCGCCGGATCCTGCCCCGCCTCCTCGAGGCCGAGCCCGGCAGCCTGCTCGACGAGCGGGGCGGACTGGACCACGCCAAGGCGTGGAACGTGATGATGACCAACGAGAAGCCCGGCGGGCACGGCGAGCGCTCGGTCGCGGTCGGCGTGGTGGACATGGCCCTGTTCGACCTGGCCTCAAAAATCGAGGGCAAGCCGCTGTACCGGTATCTGTCCGAGCGCTACGGCGACGGGCAGCCCGACGACTCCGTCTTCGTGTACGCCGCCGGCGGCTACTACAGGCCCGGCAAGACCCTCACCGACCTTCAGGACGAGATGCGCGGCTTCCTCGACCTGGGCTACGACGTCGTCAAGATGAAGATCGGCGGCGCCGACCTGGCGGAGGACCTGCGCCGCATCGAGGCCGTCATCGACATCCTGGACGGCGACGGCTCCCGTCTGGCCGTCGACGTCAACGGCCGCTTCGACCTCCACACGGCCCTGGCGTACGGGCGGGCCATCGAGCCCTACGGGCTGTTCTGGTACGAGGAGATCGGCGACCCGCTCGACTACCACCTCAACGCCACCGTCGCCGAGCACTACACCGGCTCCATCGCCACCGGCGAGAACCTCTTCTCCCTCCAGGACGCCCGCAACCTGATCCGCTACGGCGGCCTGCGCCCCGACCGCGACACCATCCAGGTCGACCCCGCGCTCTCCTACGGCCTGGTGGAGTACCTGCGCATCCAGGACATGCTCCGCCGGCACGGCTGGTCATCGAGGCGCTGCATCCCGCACGGCGGGCACCAGTTCTCCCTGCACATCGCCGCCGCCCTCAAGCTCGGCGGCAACGAGTCCTACCCGGGCGAGTTCCAGCCCACCGGAGGCTTCGCCGACGACGCCGTCGTCGAGAAGAGCCGCGTCGGCCTGACCGACACCCCCGGCATCGGCTTCGAGAGCAAGGCCGCCTTCCACAAGGTGCTGCACGCCCTGCACAGCTGACCGCATCCTGGTCACCGCGATCTGCGTCAACTGCGTTCGCTACGTCATCCACGTCATCTGCGTCCTGGTCGTCCTCGGCGCCTTCCTGCGGGCCTGCCGCCAGAGACCGCCGATCCATGGATAAGCCGTCCTCTCCCGCCCCTGCGCGGGCGTCCCTACGGTCGAGGCTGCGGGCGCTCACCGGACCGCAGTAACGAAGGAGCAAGACCCCATGAAGATGACCGGCAACACGATCCTGATCACCGGCGGCACCTCGGGCATCGGACTCGGTCTGGCCCTGCGTCTGTACGAGGCCGGCAACAAGGTGATCGTCGCCGGCCGGCGCAAGGAGCTCCTCGACGAGATCACGGCCGAGCACCCGGGCATCGACGCGCTCGTCCTCGACGTCGCGGACCCCGACTCGATCGCCCGGGCCCGTGAGACCGTGGCGGCGAGCCACCCGGGGCTGAACGTCCTGGTCAACAACGCCGGCATCATGCTGCGGGAGAACCTCCTCGACCCGGCCGAACTCCCGGTCGCCGAGGATCACGTCACGACCAATCTGCTCGGCACGATCCGGATGACGTACGCCTTCCTGCCCCTGCTCGCGGGCAAGGACGACGCGGTCGTCATGAACGTCACCTCCGCACTGGCGTTCGTCCCGTACCCGAGCACCCCGACCTACAGCGCGACCAAGGCCGCGCTGCACTCCTTTTCCGAGAGTCTGCGCATCCAGCTCGCCGGTGCTGACGCCGGCGTGCAGGTGATCGAGATTGTCCCGCCGGGCGTGCGCACGACCCTGCTCGGCCAGGAGGACAACGACCACGCCATGCCGCTGGACGACTTCCTCACCGAGGCTCTCGGCCTGCTGCGTGAGAAGCCCGACGCGAAGGAGATCGTCGTCGAGCGCGCCAGGTTCATCCGCGACGCGCAGGCCAACGGCTCCTACGACGACGTCCTCGCCATGATCACCAGCAGCTGACCGACCTGCTGTTTCCGACGGGAAGGTGTCCTCGGCGGAGGCCGTCGCCGTGGGCCACCTTCCTCGCTGCGCGCCCTCGCGTCGGCCGTACGAGTGGCTTCGCGCGGGCAGCAGAGGAGGGCTCAGCCATGGATCGGCGGTCTCTGGATAGCCGGGCGGGATGCGGCGAGGATGGGGGCATGGACAAGAAGGAACTGGCGGAATTCCTGCGCCACCGGCGTGAGGCGCTGCGCCCCCGCGACGTCGGGCTGGCCGAGGGGCCGCGCAGGCGTACCCAGGGGCTGCGCCGCGAGGAGGTCGCCCAGCTCGCCGGTATGTCCACCGACTACTACGCCCGGCTGGAACAGCAGCGTGCTCCGCAGCCCTCCGTCCAGATCACCGCGGCTCTCGCCCGGGCGCTGCGGCTGAACCTGGACGAACGCGACCATCTCTTCGTCCTCATCGGCCACAACGCCCCGGCCCGCTTCGAGCGCTCCGAGCACGTCAGCCCCACGCTGATGCGAGTCCTGGACCGCCTGGACGACTCCCCGGCCCTGGTGCAGACCGACCTGCTCGACACCCTCGCGATGAACCCCCTGGCCATCGCGCTGCTCGGCGACCAGACCCGCCACACCGGTCTGGCCAGTAGCGGCTACTACCGCTGGTTCATGGACCCGGCCGAGCGACTGGTGTATCCCGAAGACGTCCACGAACACCACGGTCGCGCCCATGCGGCGCGCCTGCGGGCCGCGCTGACAGCCGGCAGCGACACCCCCCGAGCCGCCCGGATCCTCGCCGAACTCCAGGAACACAGTCACGAGTTCGTCCGCATGTGGGAACTTCAGGAAGTCGCACAGAGCTACGAGGACTGCAAGACCATCCTCCATCCCGAACTCGGCCGCATCGACGTCGACGCCCAGCTCCTGTTCACCGAGAACCGCGCCCAGAGCTTGGTGGTGCTGACCACTCGTCCCGACACGGAGAGCCACGGCAAGCTCGAACTGCTCTCCGTCATAGGGCACCAGCAGCTCACGCCCTGACGTCCTGGGCCGGGGGAGGGGGAGGGGGAGGGCTCGCGCGGGAGTGGTCGGACAGGGGCCGGGAACGGTGCAACCCGCAACTGCTCCCGCATGGTTCCGGCACGGCTCCCGCAGGGCTCCGGCACGGTTTTTGCCCTGCGCTCCACGGCCGAATATGCCGGGTCCCCTGCGATGTCCGGGTTCCCTGCGTAGGCCGCCCATTTGACCGGACGCTGCCTCCGTTTTACTCTCGAGTGTGTACGGAGGCAGCATCCGTTTTTATGCGGTCGCAGGATCACGGCAGGCGGGAGGGCGCATGAGCGCCGGTGAACAGCGGGAACGCAAGCCCCGCGCGGACGTTCAGCGCAACCGCGCGGCACTCCTGGAGACCGCGCAGCGTCACTTCCTGCAGCACGGGGTCGGCACCTCCCTCGAAGCGGTGGCCAAGGAGGCGGGCGTCGGGCCCGGCACCCTGTACCGGCACTTCCCCACCCGGGAGGCGCTGCTGGCGGCCGTGCTGCAGACGCGCTCCGAGGAGCTGGTGGCCCGCCAGGCGGACATCGAGCAGCTCGGTGACCCGGCCGAGGCGCTGGAGCAGTGGCTGCGGGCGATGGAGGAGTACTTCAGCGCCTTCAGCGGGCTGCCGGAGCCGCTCATGGCCGCGGCCCGGGCGCAGGAGCCGGACAACCCGCTCACGATTCCCTGCGACATCCTCATCGCCGCCACCGATCAGTACGTGCGAGCCGCGCAGCTCGCGGGGCGTGTGCGCGCGTCGGTGCGGGGGAACGACCTGTTTCTCGCGGCCTGTTCCGTTGCCTGGATCAAGGGCACGGGTACCGAGGAGGAGTCGCTCGACCGGCTCCGCATGCTCATCGCGAGCGGCTACCGCGAGCAAGGCACCCAGGCGTAAACCGCCCGGCACCCCACCCCGCCCCGCAACATCAGGCGGACCGCCACCCGGCCGTCACGGCGCGCTGCCCTCGGGGCGGCATAACCTCTGAAGGAACAAATCATGAAAATTACTGTCATAGGGGCCGGTGCTATCGGCGGGAACCTTGCCGCCAAGCTCAGCGCGGCCGGTCACCACGTGCAGGTGGCCGACGCCCGCGGGCCCGAGGCCATCCGGGCGGAGGTGCTGGAGTCCGGGGCCCGCGCGGTGGACCTCGCCGATGCCGTCCAGGGCCGGGACGTCATCATCCTGTCGATCCCGTTCGGTGTGGCGGGCCAGCTGGCGGACCTGTTCGCGTCGGTCCCCGCCGAGACGGTGGTCATCGACACCTCGAACTACTATCCGCACCTCAACGGGCCCATCGAGGCCGTGGACGACGGCGAGATCGACAGCGTGTGGAACGCCGAGCAACTGGGGCGCCCCGTGGTCAAGGCGTGGAACGCCGCCCTGGCAGAGACCCAGCGGACCAAGGGTGTTCCGGCTGGTACGCCCGGCCGCCTCGCCATCCCCGTCGCCGGCGACTTCGAGGAGGCGCGGCGCGTGGCCATGCGGCTCGTGGACGACACCGGCTTCGACTCCTACGACGCCGGCACGCTGGCCGACTCCTGGCGCCAGCAGCCGAACAGCCCCGCCTACTGCACCGAGCTGACCCTCGACGAGCTGCCGGCTGCCCTGGCCGCGGCCGACCGCGTCAAGGACGCCCGCGTCCGCGACAGCCTGCCGGAACGCTTCGCCGCCCTTCCGGCCAACCCCACCGTCGACGACGTCGTCGAGATGAACCGCGCTGCCCACCGCTGAGACACCCGACGCGGCGCGGATGACTGTGCGCCATGGAGAGGAACCGCCTTGCCCGGCGCCGCAACACCCTTCACCCACGTCGCACGCTCGATCAGCATGATGACCACCGAATTGCTCGGGGCGATGAAGGGCCGGCCGACGACTCGTCGGCCGGCTCCTCCGGCTCTGGCTCCGTGGCGATGCGGGTTCTAAGGTTTGAGCACTGCCAGTACGTCGTCGAGCGAAACGTCGGCGGGGTCACTCATATCGAGACCGTCGAACGTCTGCCAGACATAGGACGCCGTCCCGTTCTCCCGCAGCGGATGCAGGTCGGCCAGGTCCGGATCGTCCCGGAAGGTGTTGAACGCCTCTTCGGACTCCCACTCAACGAGAAACAGAACCTGCCGCGGCGTGAGGTCACCGGCTACGTTGTCTCGGAAGCGACCGAATGCCACCATTCGACCACCATATTGCGGAGCCACTTCGGGCAAACGGCTGAAATACGCGAGGTACTTCTCCAGGTCGACCACGTCAAACATGTTCAGGGCGTAAAACTTCTTCTTCTGCGAATCAGTACTCATGGTTGATTTCCTCTCCGGTCTCGTGAATTTCTGTTCGCACGGCCTCGAACCGGGGCGGCGCCCGGGTGCGTGAAGCTCCCCGTGACGAAGGCGTTCGCGCCTCGCAATGCGGTCGTGGACATTCCTTCACGGATGGGATACCGATCGGTTTCCACGACAGTAAACCGATCGGTTTTATTGTGCAAGCAGGTAGGGGGTCGTGGCCGCCGCGCTGTTGACGCAGCCGCCGACGGTCAGGGACATGGAGGAGCCATGGGTGAAGCCGGGCGGCATCGACCTGATGAAGAGCGGGGTCCGGGTGGGCGGCAAGCTGCTCCTCGGGGCGGAGGTCGCCTACGACGTCTATGACGTCGCCTCGGCTCCGAGCGACCAGAAGGTCGGCACGGCGACCCGCGACGCGGCGGGCCTCGCCGGCGGTCTGGCCGGCGCGGCTTACGGAGCCGAGGCCGGAGGGTCCATCGGCAGCGCGTTCCCGGGGCCGGGGACCGTGGTCGGAGTCGTCGGGGGAGTCGTGGGCGGCATCATCGGCAGTGGCTTCGGTGAGAGCATCGCCGAGGGAATCAAGGATCTCTTCTGGGAGGAACGGCCACGGCCATGTCGATGACCCCAGCACCCGACGATTCAGTAGCCGTCCAGCTGATGGCCATCCTCAACGACCCGGAGGCGCCCGAGGCGGACCAGTACGACGCTGCCATGGATCTGGAGTTCCACGGCGGTGCATGGCTGGAGCAGGCCATCTTCGAGGTCCTTCGGCGCGAGGACTTCAGCAGTGTCCGCGCCCAGTTGTGCGCGGAGTCGCTCGCCGGGATCTGGGCCCGCGAGGACCGGATCGACGAGGCGTTCTTCCCCGAGCTCCGGGGCCCGGCGATCAGGGAGGTGCTCGGCATCCTCGGAGCCCGCGCACCGCACCTGATCCCGGAGGGGACGCGGGACCACTGACACCCCTGCCCGTCCGGCCGGTCCCTGTGCCTGCGGGGGCACCGGCCGGACGGGTTCTCGCGTCAGTGCGCCCCCGGCCCCTTCAGGAACTCGGTGAGTGTCCGCGTCAGGGTGTTGTCCGCCGGGGCCGCGAAGAGCGGGTCGAGATGGTTCATGCCTCTGTCGGTCTCGTAAGTGGCGTACGGGATACGGGAGTCGGCCACCACCGTGCGCGCCGCCTCCTCGATCGTGCCCTTGGCGTAGCTCGTGCCGAAGGCGTACAGCGGTACGTCGAGACGGTCGGCGTGCAGCAGTCGCAGGCCCAGTGAGCGGGCGAGCGCGGAGTCCGTGTAGGCGTCCGTGACGTCGAGGTCGACGGAGAGCCGGGCAGGCCAGTACCACTCCCACACGGCCGGCACCGGCCCGGCGTACGCCGCCGCGACCCGGTGTATCGGCGTGATCCCGGTGTCGACCCAGCCGCGTACGTCCCCGCTGTCGGCGAGGTGTCCGGAGTGCACGGTGATGGAGTTGGGCCAGCCGAAGCCCGCGTCCACGAAGAAGCCCAGCAGGCCCGCGTTGGTGACGGTGTACGGCAGACGCAGAGCCTCGGGCAGGCGGGGCTGGAGGACGGAGGGGCCGTCGGGGTCGTGGAGTGCGTAGTGCCCGGCGAGCTGGTACCAGATCTGGGTGCTCTCCGCGCGGCTGCCCAGGCCCACGCCGCTCAGGGTCAGGTCGAAGACCGCCCCGGCGTCGATGGCCGCCAGCCGGTCGCGTATCTCCGCCGGGGAGTCGAGCACCGGTTCGCCCGTCCCGTCGAACGCCCCGCGCACACCGCCGTCGACGACCACGAGCCCCGCGAGGCCCTGGTAGCCGGGGCAGCCGTCGAAGTCCCAGGCCGCGTACGCCATCGCGGTCGTCGCGCCCCAGGAGTGCCCGCCGAGCACCACGCGCCGGCCCCCGCGTCCCGCCGACCGCACGACGGCACGGAGATCGGCGAGGGTGAGGGGCAGGCCCCAGTGCGCGGCGAAGGGGGAGGCGGCCGGGTCCTGGGTGCGGTAGTGGCCGTCCAGGTAGTAGGCGAGGGGGTCCGGCCCGGTGAAGCCCGAGCGGTCGGCGAGGTTCTCCTCCCGCCGGTCGAGGGCCCACACCTGCAGGCCGGGCACGCCCGCGACCAGGTCACGGGCCAGCAGCCGGAAGTCGTTCGCCGCGCCGAACTGGCCGGGCACGAGCACGAGGACGGTGGCCGCCGAGTCGGGGCCGACCTTGAGGACATGGACCCGGTCCGTCCCGGCGGGCCCGCCCCCGCCGCCCACGGGTACGGGCACGTACGGCTCCGGGCCGACGGCCCCCTGTCCGGTGGCGCCCAGCGTGCGGCCTGTGGCCAGTGCGGATGCGGCACCCGTGCCGGCCGAGGCCAGCGCCAGACCGCTGATCACTCCGCCCAGCACCGTACGGCGCGGCAGACGGCTCGTCATCTCACGTACCTCCAAGGAGAGTTGATCGAGATCAGCTTCCCTCTCCCTCTCGGTGGCCCGCGCACCAGGGGTCACTTGCGCGGCTCTCGGCGGACCTGGCATCGGAGCACGGACCGGCCGTAGCCGACGGGCCGCGTCCGAGGCGGGACCGGGGAGGCCGACGGCCTGCTTTCGGCCCATCGGCCGAGGCCCGGAGGCCACCTCGCACGGCCAGGTCCCCGAGGCCGGGGCCGGTTCGCCGAGGCCGGAGACATCGGGCGGTGCGGCGCGTCCGTAGGGGAGAAGCGAGCGGCCCCGCGTCCGACGCACACGTCGTCATGAGCGGCCGCGGCGCCCGTCCAGGAGCCGCGTCCAGAAGCCTCGGCCGGGACCACGAGCCCCCTCGCTCGTCGTCGCCCTCGTCATCGGCCGGTCACCGTCCCGCCGGCCCCCCGGCCGACGACCGGGCCGAAGTCTCCGCGCCCGGCTTCGTCCCCGCCCGGTCGCGCACCCGGCGTACGAGGTCGGTGGCGGCCTCCGGCCATTCGGCGTGTTCGAACGTGAAGCCCGCGTCGAGCAGGCGGCCGGGGACGACACGGCGGCTCTTGAGCAGGAGCTCGGTGTCCGAGCGGAGCGCGAACGCGCCCAGCTCCGCCATCCACCGCGTCGCCGGCAGGCCCACCGGGACACCCCACGCGGCCCGCAACGCGTGCATGAACGCGCGCTGCGGGAGGGGGTGGGGAGAGGCGAGGTTCACGGGTCCGGCGAGGTCGTCCCGGCCGGCCAGGAACTCGACGGCGCGTACGAAGTCGTGGTCGTGGATCCAGGACACGTACTGCGCGCCACCCGCGACCGGGCCGCCGAGGCCGAGGCGGGCCAGCCGCAGCAGGACGTCGAGGACGCCGCCGCGATCCGGACTCATCACCATGGCGGTCCGCAGGGCGACCTTGCGGGTGGCGGGCGTCGCGGCCTGATCCTGTGCGCGCTCCCAGGCCTTGGCGATCTCGACGCTGTACGCCCAGTAGTCCGGTACGCCGGGTTCGGTGCCGCCGATGACGCCGGTCGCCTCGTCGTTGGGGGCGTCGAAGCGGTGGGCGTAGACCGTGGCCGTGCTCATCTGGAGCCAGAGCCGGGGTGGCCGCGCGGCGCCGGCGATCGCCTCGCCGACGACCCGGGCGGAGTGCACGCGAGAGTCCATCATGGCCCGCAGGTTGGCCGGGGTGTAGCGACAGCTGACGCTGCGGCCCGCCAGGTTGATCACGACGTCGCTGCCGTCGACCGCCTCGGCCCAGGCGCCCAGGGTCTCGCCGTCCCAGCCGATCTCGCGGGCGTTAGTCGGCCGCCTCGTCAGGACGGTGACGTCGTGACCGGCGGCGGTGAGCGCACGGTTCAGGACCGTACCCACCTGGCCGGTTCCTCCGGGTATGACGATCTTCACGGCTTCTCCCAGGGCTCGGAACAGGTGTCGCAAGCGTACCGCAAATATTTGAACGCGTTCAAAAACTACCTGTGGCGAACTGTGGGTTGGATCTGAGTAGGCCGGCCGGGGTGCCACGCCGAGTGGTTGCTCGGTAACTTGCGTATCTGTCAGTGACGTTCGAGCCCCGGACGGGAGGATGAGGGCCGAGATGACTGCCGGGCGGGGTTCACGCGCGCTGCGGGCCACGGTGTTCGCGGCTGTCTGCGTGCTGCTCGCCGCCCTCGGGCATGTGCTGATGTCCGGCTCCTCCGTCGACCGGTGGACGCTGGCCGCCGGGGTGGTGGTCACGGGCGGCGTGGGCTGGTGTCTGGCCGGACGCGAGCGCGGACTCCCGCTGGTCGTCGCCGTGGTGGTCGTCGCCCAGGGCGCGCTCCACTCGGTGTTCTCGATCACCCAGGGCATGGTCACGGGCCCCGCCGGTACGGCCACGGACTCCATGGGCATGGCGCACACCGGCACAGGTACCGGCATGGGTATGCGCATGGACATGGGTGCCGGTGCCGGTGCGGGTCACCCGGCCCACGGCGGCTACGGCACGGACGTCCTGTCCTCCTCGTACGGGATGCTCGCCGCCCACACGCTCGCCGCACTGCTGTGCGGTCTGTGGCTGGCCTACGGGGAGCGTGCCGCGTTCCGCATCGTGCGGGCGGTGGCCGTCCGGCTGGTCGCGCCGCTGCGGCTGATCCTCACGCCGCCCGTGACACCGGACTGGCTCGGTCTCCGTCCCCGCCCGCGGCGCAACCGCTCGGACCGGGCACCACGCCTGCTTCCGCTCGTCCACACGATCACCTCGCGGGGCCCGCCGGCCGGAATCGCTGTCGTCTGAGACAGCTGGTTCCCCGGTGTGCTCCAGGTGGCGCCGACGTCATTCCGTCGGCCTGCGCGGGTGCTCCGGGCCCCGGCCGTACCCACGCTCACGGGACGGCCGTCCTCCCTTGCCGGCAGCCGGCGGCGCGCGTTCACGTATCGCGCACCGCGTCGCCGCCGCCCTTGCATCGCCCGCGCGTCGTACCGCCGCGCAGGGCCTTCGAGGGCCGCCCTGCCGGATTCCGGATGATCCGAGAAGGACACCAGGTGATCACTCCCGTACCGCCAGCCCCGAACCTCATGGGCTCCCCGACCCTCCCGGTCGACGAGTCGATAACCGCCTGGGCGCTCGCCGCACGTGCCGGCGACCCGGTCGCCGTCGAACGCTTCGTCGGCGCCCTGCACCGCGATGTGGTGCGCTACGTCGCCCACCTCTCCGCCGATCCGCAGGCCGCCGACGACCTCGCCCAGGACACGTTCCTGCGGGCGCTCGGCAGTCTGCACCGGTTCGAGGGGCGGTCCTCGGCCCGCTCCTGGCTGATGGCCATCGCGCGGCGAGCGGTGATCGACAGCTTCCGTCATGCCGCCGCCCGGCCCCGGCTGTACGACACGGAGGACTGGCGCCTGACCGTCGAACTGGCCCAGCCGCGCGGGCTGCCCGGCTTCGACGACGGGGTCGCGCTTCTCGACCTGCTGGCCGCGCTGCCCGACGAGCGGCGCGAGGCGTTCGTCCTCACGCAGCTGATGGGGCTGCCCTACGCGGAGGCGGCCGAGGTCAGCGACTGCCCTGTCGGGACGGTGCGTTCACGTGTGGCCCGGGCCCGCGCGACCCTCGTCGAGCTGCTCGCCCAGGCCGAGAACGGAGCGGCGCCGATGGCCGGGGCCGAGGCCGCGGACGGAATTCCGGCGGCGGCTCTGGCCGCCTGACGGAGAGGCGCACCGGGAGGAGGCTGTCACGGCTTCGCCGGGTCCGCCTCCTCCGGCAGCAGGGCGCGCATCGTCTCGCGCTCCTCGGGGCCGATCATCGCCAGCCCCGAGGAGACGGTGTCGGCCAGCGTCGGCGAGGCCTCCGTGATCAGACGGCGGCCCTTGCCGGTGAGAGCCACTTCGACGCCCCGTTTGTCGCCGCACACCGAGCGCCGGGTGACCAGCCCGGCGTGCGAGAGGCAGGCGATCTGATAGGTGAGCCGGGTCTTGGGGCGGCCGAGCAGTTCCGCGATCCGGGTCATCCGCAGCCCGTCGTCGGGCCGTTCCGCCAGCAGGCACAGCACCAGGAACTCGTCGTGGGAGACCCCGAGCGCGTCCTTGAGGGCGGGGCCGAGCCGTTGCTCGATCGCTCCGGTCGCGCCCAGCAGGACCATCCAGCCCCGTAGCTCGGCCGGGAGCAGCCCGCCCTCCTGCGCGGCGGGACAGGGGGGCGGATCGGCGGGGTGTTCGGAAGCGGCGGCCATGCCTCGATTCTAGCGGTTGTCCAATTTTCAACGAGGGGGTTGTTCGAATTTGGATAACGGGCTAGCGTGGCGCCATCGCCCGCTCATCCAAATTTGGATGACTGGCTCACGCATCTCGCGGATCGCGCACGACTCGCACAACCCTCGTTCCTGTCAGGAGACAGCTCATGACCGTTGCCGTGGAAACCGGCCTGTGGCAGCTCGACCGGACGGCGTCCACCGTCGCCATCAAGCACAAGACGATGTGGAACCTGGTCACCGTGCAGGGCACCTTCGCCGTCACCGGTGGCGGTGGCGAGGTCCTCCCCGACGGCTCCGCCACCGGCACCGTGACCCTGGACGCCGCGTCGCTGGACACCAAGCACGCCAAGCGGGACAAGCACCTGCACGGGGCCGACTTCTTCGACGTCGAGAACCACCCCGAGATCACCTTCGCGGTGCGCGGCGCCGAACTCCGTGACGGCGACTCCGTCCACGTCACCGGCCAGCTGACCGTGCGCGGCATCAGCCGCCCCACGAGCGTCACCGCACGCCTCACCGACGCCGGCGCCGACGCGCTCACCCTGGACACGGAGTTCAGCGTGGACCGGGACCAGTTCGGCCTGGGCTGGAACCAGTTGGGCATGATCCGCGGCCGTACGACGGTCACGGCCACCCTCCGCTTCACCCGCACACCCGCCTGAGGGGCGACGCCGCAGGGCTCTACGGTCGCTCGCCCGGCAGCCGTACGTCCATGCTCGACAACGTGTCCGGCGACGCGGTGAACACACGCAGCCGGATACGGGTACCCGGGCGCCGGGACACCTGGAACACCGGCCCGGGCGGCCGGAGCCGGTAGACGGCGCTCGTGTGCGCGGACAGCGTGGCCGGCCCCCGGACCACCTTCCACCACCGGCTCATGCCCTGGCCGGTGGTGAACGTGAAGTGGGGCGTCAGCGCGCTGTCGTCCGTGTTCGTGACCTGGAGCGTCAGCTCCGACACGGCGTCCGGACGGATCGTGAGCACCCTCGTCACCCGCATCCGCAGCGGCGCCGAACCCGTGGCCGCCACGGCCGCGCTCGCCAGCGCCGGTACGAGGAGCAGCGAGGCCGCCGCGATCAGCGCCGGGCGCCTGCGCGGGCCCGACAGGAAACGCGGCCGGGGCTGCCACGCCCCTGCGAAGGACGCGGCCGGCGTGGTCACCGCCGCCGCCAGCCACAGCGGGGTCATCAGCAGGTAGTAGCCGTCCTGCGAACGCGTCGCCAGGAAGAAGGCGCACCACGGCAGCACCGTCGCCGCCGGCCCCAGCCGCCGCACGAACAGCACGAGCAGCGCCAGCAGGGCCCCGGTCAGCAGCATGCTCGCGAGGCTGTACCAGGCCAGCCGGTCGCTGCCGTCGGTGTAGTACAGCGTGATACCCACCAGGCCCTGCCCGTGGATCGTCGCGTTCTGCGTCAACGGCAGCGCGACCCCGGCCGCCCAGGTGCGCGGCTCGCTCACGGCGAAGTACGTGTTGATCAGCAGCCATACGGTGACCGCCGTCCCGGCGATCCGCAGCACCACCCCGGCGGCCGGCCGGGCGCCCAGCTCGCCCCGGCGCACGGCGTAGATCCCGGCCAGCAGGAACGGCACGAGGAACCACGGCAGTTGCTGTGCCGCACAGGCCGCGCCCAGACAGGCGCCCCGCGCCAGACCGACCCACCCCAGCCGCCCGCCCGCACCGGTCCTCGGCCAGCGCACCACCACCGGGATGAGCAGCGCGAGCCCGATGATCGCCGGATAACCGAGCCGCGCGTAACTGGGCAGGAACCCGAAGCCCAGGCACGCCATGGTCGCCGCCGACCGCCACGGCACCGGCAGCAGCCGCCACAGCGTCACCGCGCCGACGAGCAGCGCCCCGGTCGTCACCGCGGTCGCGGCGAGCGCGCCGTGCCCGAGCCACAGGAGTGGCGCGGTCAGCAGCAGGGCCAGGGGCGGGTAGCCGTACGTGAGGTCGTAGCCGCCGCTCATCGTCGGCGTCAGGGCCACATCGGGGTTGTGCTGGAAGAGCCAAGGCCAGGGCTGCCCGTAGACCGGGTGCCCGGCGACCAGTGCGCGGGCGGCCTGCGCCGTGAGGACGCCCTCGTCGCCGCCGGCGTGGTTCAGGGCGAACGTGCACAGAGTGAGTGTCACGGCGGTGACCAGGACGCACAGATCGAGGCGGGCGAGCGAACGCGTCCGGCGTACGGTCAGCGTCAGCACGCCGCTGACCAGGATCGACAGATAGCAGAGCGAGATGACGGCGGCGATGGCCAGCCGGTGACTGGCGGCCTGCGTCCAGACCGCACGCGTACCGATGAACAGACTGACGGTCGCGAGCAGCGTCAGCACACGATGCCACTGCGCGGGCGCGTCGGGCTCCGGGGGGCGGGATCGCGGGGGGCCGGTCTTCGCCGTGACGTCCGGCGCCGTTTCTGCCAAGTGCACGACATCGGAACGTAATCGTGCCCGGTGTGCCGGGTGCGGGTGGAGGTGAAGGGTCCGGTGTGAGGCCGGTAAGAGTGTCCGTCGGTAGCTTTTTATGACGATTCGGGTGGCCTCGGGTCGTTCAGTCATCACACGTCCATTCAGTACACGGCCAGTCAGTACACGTCGCGCACGTAGCGCTTCGTGGCCGTCAGCTGCTTCACGTACGCAGCCGCCTCCTCCTCGCTCAGACCGCCGTGCGCCACCGCGACGTCCCGCAGCGCCCGGTCCACGTCCTTCGCCATGCGTGAGGCGTCGCCGCAGACGTAGAAGTGGGCGCCCTCCTGGAGCCAGTGCCACAGCTCGGGCCCGTGCTCGCGCATCCGGTCCTGGACGTAGACCTTGTTGCGCTGGTCGCGGGAGAACGCGGTGTCCAGGCGGGTCAGCGTGCCCTCGGCCACCAGACCGGCCAACTCGTCCTCGTAGTAGAAGTCGGTGGCGCGGTGCTGCTCGCCGAAGAACAGCCAGTTCGGCGCCGAGTGTCCGAGCGCCCGCCGCTCCTCCAGGAACCCCACGAACGGCGCCACGCCCGTCCCCGGCCCCACCATCACCATCGGCGTCGAGGCATCCGCGGGGGGCCTGAAGTGCGGCGCGCGCTGGACGAAGACGGGGACCGCCGTGTCCGGCCCGGCGTCGGCCAGGAAGGGCGAGCAGACTCCGCCGCGTGGCCGGCCGCGCAGGTTCTCGTACCGCACCACGGACACCGTCAGCGACACCCGCGCCGGGTCGACGAGCGGGCTCGACGATATGGAGTACAGACGGGGCTGCAGCCGCCGCAGCACCTTCACCCACTCCTGCGCGGAGGCCCGTACCCCGTACTCGGCGACCACGTCGACTGCCTGTCGCCCCCAGGACCAACGGGCCAGGCCGTCCTTGTTGTCGGACCGCATCAGCTTCTTCAACTCACGGTTGTCCCGGGCCCGTTCGGAGACGAAGCGCAGCAGGTCGGGGGTGATCCGGGTGATGTCGAGCTGCCGGTGCAACGCCTCGGAGAGCGAGAACACACCGACTCCCTCGACCTGTACGCCGGTTGACGCGTCCAGTCCGGTCACGGCCAGCCATTCCGCCACCAGGGACGTGGAGTTGACGGGCCGTACGCCGAGCGCGTCACCCGCTTCGTACGTCAGTGCCGTACCGCTGGTGTCGAAGGTGAACCGGCGCACCTCCTTGGTCGCGCCGGGCAGGCTGAGTAGCCGGTTGCCGACGAGACGGGCGGGCGAGGGGGCCGACTTGGCGGACCGGAGGACGGGGGAGGCAGCGGGAACGGGAACGGGAGTTGGGGCCTGGGCTGCCGTCCCGCCCGTCTGCTGCTTCTGCGAGGAGCCCGGCTCCTGCACGCCATGGGCGTCCTGCGTGTCCCTCGCGTCGCTCGTGTCCTTCGTGTCCAGCACGTCGAGCACCTGGTCGAGCCACGCGTCCGCCGACGGCTCGAAGTCGGGCTCGCAGTCGGTGCGCGGCGCGATCCGCACCGCCCCCAACTCGTCGAGCCGCGCGTCCAGTCGGCGCCCGTGCCCGCAGAAGTCGTCGTACGAGGAGTCGCCCAACGCGAGGACGGCGTACCGCACGCCGTCCAGTCGCGGTGCCTGCTCCCCGGAGAGCGTGTCCCAGAAGCCGGAGCCGTTGTCGGGGGCGTCGCCGTCGCCGAAGGTGCTGGTGATGAAGAGGAGGTCGGCACTGCGCGCGAGGGCGGTGACATCGGCCTCGTCCATGCCGACGAGCCTCGCCCGGTGCCCGCCGGCGTTCAGCCGCTCGGCGGTCGCGCCGGCGAGTTCCTCGGCGTTGCCCGTCTGTGAGGCCCACAGCACGACGACCTCGCGCCCGTCGACCTGGACCCCGACACCGACTCGTTCCCGCGGGGGAGCCTCCACGGTCCTGGAGTACATCCCGGCGAGCATCCCGTTCACCCAGTCGGCGTGCTCGGCACTGAACGGGGCGGAGGCGGGCAGCACGGGAGTCCCCACGGCGCCGGTGGGCAGCCCGGCGAGGAAACCCGAGAGGTACCGACGCTCGCGCGCGCTGAGGACGGGCGGGGGAGCGGGAGTGAACGCCAACTCCGCTACGGAGAGCGGGACTTGCGGGCTTTCGGGCTCGGAGGCCGCAGGGGGTTCCACAGCGGGTTCCACCTGGGCCTCGGGCCGGTGCACCTTCACCAGGGACACCGCGCACATCTTGAACTCCGGCTGCAGGGACAGCGGATCGACGGCGTCGCTCGTCACCGCGTTGATGCTGAGGTACTCCCCGAAGAGGTCGTTCCAGTGGAAGGGCGCGAAGACGCAACCCCTGCGCACCCGCTCCGTGACAACGGCCGGCAGTACCGCCCGCCCGCGCCGCGAGGCGACCTCGACCGAGTCGCCGTCCACCACCCCCAACTCCCGCGCGTCCTCGGGATGGACCTCAACGAACGGCCCGGAGTTCAGCTTGTTGAGCTTGGCGACCTTCCCCGTCTTCGTCAGCGTGTGCCACTGGTGCTGCACGCGCCCGGTGTTGAGGACGAACGGGAAGTCGTCGTCGGGCAGTTCGGCGGCGGGCAGCTGCGGCCGGGCGTAGAAGATCCCACGCCCACTGGCCGTGGGAAACCGCAACCCCTCACCTCCACCCTCGACTTCACCTGCACCTGTGTTCTCCAGGTACCGGATGGGATTGCGCGCGGGCCCGTCCACCGAAGCGGCCGGCCACTGCACGGGAGTCTCCCGCAGCCGCTCGTAGGTGACCCCGCGAATGTCCCACCCGGTCTTCGGGTTCCAGGCCCGCTTGAGCTCCTCGAAGACGTCCTCCGCGCTCTCGTAGGCGAACCCCTCGAACCCCATCGCACGGGCGACGTCCGCGATGATCCGCCAGTCGGCCATGGCATCGCCGGGCGGGTCGACGGCGGCCCGGGCGAGGGTGAGGTTGCGCTCGCTGTTGACGAGGACGCCCTCCGCCTCGGTCCACATCGCGCCGGGCAGGACGATGTCGGCGTACGCGTTGGTCTCCGTCTCGGCGAAGACGTCCTGGGTGACGACGAACTCGGCGGCCTCCAGGCCCTCGATGACCGTACGGCGGTTGGCGACCGAGGCGACCGGGTTGGTGCAGATGATCCAGCAGGCCTTGATCTGCCCCTCGGCCATCCGCCGGAACATCTCGATCGTGCCGTGTCCGGCGCCGTCCTTGCGGAGCGTGCCGGCTGGCAGTTCCCACAGGTCCTCGACGAACGCCCGCTCCTCGTCCACGAGCACCGATCGCTGCCCGGGCAGCCCCGGTCCCATGTACCCCATCTCCCGGCCGCCCATCGCGTTGGGCTGCCCGGTGAGGGAGAAGGGCCCGCTGCCGGGGCGGCAGATCGCACCGGTGGCGAGATGCAGGTTGACCAGGGCGTTCGTGTTCCAGGTGCCGTGTGTGGACTGGTTGAGCCCCATGGTCCAGCAGCTCATCCACTCACCGGACGCACTGGCTTCACCGATGATCCGGGCCGCCGCCCGGATGTCCTCCTCGGGGATTCCGGTGCTCGCGGAGACGGCGTCCGGCGCGTAGTCGGCGAGGAAGGCCGGCATCTCCTCCCAGCCCTCGGTGTGGGCGGCGATGAACTCCGGGTCCGTGTATCCGCCGACGTGCAGGAGATGGAGGAGACCGTTGAGGAACGCCAGGTCGGTCCCGGGTTTGATCTGCAGGAACAGATCGGCCTTGGCGGCGGTGGCGGTACGCCGTGGGTCGACCACGATCAGCTTGGCCCCCGCCTTGACCCGCTCCATCATCCGCAGATACAGGATCGGATGGCAGTCGGCCGTGTTCGACCCGATGACGAGAAAGGCGTCGGCGTGGTCGAAGTCGTCGTACGAGCCGGGCGGCCCGTCGGCGCCCAGCGACAGCTTGTATCCGGTGCCCGCGCTCGCCATGCACAGCCGGGAGTTGGACTCGATCTGGTTCGTGCCCACGAACCCCTTGGCAAGCTTGTTCGCCAGATACTGGGCCTCAAGGCCCATCTGCCCGGAGACGTAGAAGGCGACTGCGTCCGGCCCGTGCTCGTCGACGATCGCCCGCAGCCGCCGCGCGGTCTCCGCGATCGCGTCCGCGACGGGCGCCGGCACCAGTTCCTCGCCCCGGTCGTCGAGGCCGTCCCGGACCAGCGCGGTGGTCAGCCGGCCCGGCGCGCCGAGCATGTCGGCGGTGGTCGCACCCTTGGTGCACAGCCGCCCCGCGTTCGCGGGGTGCGCCTTGTCCCCGGACGCCTTGAAGACCGTACGCCGCCCGTCGGGTCCGAGGCCGACGTCCAGCACGATTCCGCAGCCCACCCCGCAGTACGAGCACACCGTTCGCACCTGCGTGGTCGTGGGGGTAGTGGTCACGTGCTGCCTTTCTCCGTCTTCCGTCGTTCTATATGCCGGGCCGGCTACTCGTGAGCGTATGAATTGCCCGTTACGTCGATGTCACGTGGTCCGATCATGAGCGGTTACGCCCGCTGCACAGGCCGAGTGTCAGTGCTGTGAGGTACGGATAGGTGTTCGGGTTTTTCTCACACAGGGGGTCGCTGAGTGTGTCGTATTGGGCCGATCGGGTGACCATGAGTAAGAATTGGCTGATGCAGACAGTCAGTGCGAGCCAGGGCGGAGTGGGTCGATGAACAGCCACGATGTCACCGACGAACAGTGGGAGGGGCTCGCCCAGGTAGTGCCGCTGAGAGGCCGGGACGCCTGGCCGTCGGCGGTGAGCCACCGAGCGATGCCCGAGGCGGAGACCGAGGCCAGGCGGCGTTTCGTCGTCCTGCGCGTCAACGTCTTCGCGGACGCGCGAGAGGTCGCCGAGACGCTGATGGCGGGCATACCGGTGCTCCTCGATCTGACGGGCGCCGAGGCGGACACCGCCAAGCGGGTCCTCGATTTCAGCACGGGCGTCGTCTTCGGCCTGGCGAGCGGGATGCACCGGGTCGACCGGAACGTGTTCCTTCTCACCCCGCCCGGCACCGAGGTCGGCGGACTCATGGGAGGAGCGGGCATCCCGGGACACTGAGACCGGCCGCACAGCGAGATCCGTCCCCCGTTCGTAGGAAGGTGCGGCGGACAAAACGGTTCGCCTCACAGGCGGAGGCCTACGGTCCGGATATGACCCTCTCGCTGGACTTACCGCCCTCCCCTGCCACCGAGGAACAGAGGGCGGAGCGTCCCGACCGGCCGAGCGTCACCGAACTGAGGCTGGCCGCCTACGCCGGGCACCGACAGGCCAGGTTCCCGCTCGGGCGGCTCACTCTTCTCGCCGGTCCGAGCGGCGGCGGCAAGTCGACTGCGCTCAGGGCGTACGAGTCGCTGGCCCGGCTCGGCTCCGGCGCCGTCGTCGGGGAGGCGTTCCGGGACCCGGCCGCCTGCGTACCGGAACGCGCCCGCCCCGACGCCCAGAGCCGACGTGGCTTCCGCATCGGCTGTACGGCGGACGGTCCCGAGGGGCCCGTACGGCTCGACGTCGCAGTCCAGGCCGAGCCCGAACTGCGCATCGTGGGCGAGCGGTTGAGCGCCGGGGGAGTGGTCCTGCTGGAGACGGCGCTGCGCGATCCCGGCCGGCGCACCGTCCAGGCCGCCTGGTACACCGCCGGTTCGGCGTCGGTCACCCGCGCCCCGATGCCGGACGACCGGCTCGGCACGGCCCTGCTGCCGCTGCGGGTGGCCGGGAAGACGGACGGGCAGCGCCAGGTCATCGCCGCCGCCGAGCAGATGGTCGTCGCCCTGCGCTCCGTCTTCGCCTGCGATCCCCGGCCCGACCAGATGCGCGCGGCGGTCCCCGTGGACAGCGGGCGGCTCCTGCCCGGCTGCGGCAACCTGGCCGAGGTCCTCCGGCGTACCCGGTCCGAATGCACCATCCGGCACGGCCTGTTGGTCGGCGCCGTCCGTGAGGGCTGCGCGGGCCCGGTCAGCGACGTACGCGCCGACGAGGTCGCCGACGGACGCGTCCGGGCCGTACTCGACCGGGGCGACGGACTGCTCACCCGCTTCGGCCGGCTGGGCGACGGCGAGTTGAGGTACGCGGGTCTGGCGCTGGTCCTGCTGACCGGCCCCGGCGTACTGACCGTCGACCGGCCCGGCGAGGTACCCGACGCCCTCCAGACGCTCACGGTCCTGGCCGACGGTTTCGACCGGTCCCTCGACGTCCGGCAGCGCGAGCAACTCCTGCGCCTGGCGGCCCGGATGTGCGACCGCGGGCACATCCGCCTCCTCGGTACGGTGAGCGACGCGTCCTGGGCGGAGGGGGTGCCGGGGGTGACGGTGGTACACCTGAAGCCGTGACGGACCAAGAACACCCCGAAGGCCTCCACCAGTTGGACGTGGCGAAACTCCAGCGCAGGCTGGCCGACTTCGCGGCGGCACGGAACTGGCAGCCGTTCCACACGCCGAAGAACCTCGCCACCGCGCTCAGTGTGGAGGCGTCCGAACTGGTCGAGATCTTCCAGTGGTTGACGCCCGAGCAGTCGGCACGGGTGATGGACGACCCGGACACCGCCCACCGGGTGACCGACGAGGTCGCCGACGTGCTCGCGTATCTGCTCCAACTGTGCGAGGTGCTCGGGATCGACGCGCTGGCCGCCCTCGACGCGAAGATCGACCGCAACGAACAGAGGTTCCCCAAAGCAGAATAGTTACGCTCCGGAGTCGAATTGCGATCCGTTCTCCTTTTGTTGTCCGCAGATTTCCGCCTTCCTCTGGCTTTTCGCCCCACAGGCATTCACTCTGGGTAGTGGACGGTGTAGTTCGGGCGGACGTGCGGACAGCGCGTCGGAACAGACGGGGGCAGCGCATGGACGCGGTGCAGCTCATTCTGACGAGCAGACACGCCCTCGCGATCAGCGAAGGCGTGTCCCGGACCCTGGCGGAGGTGTGGCAGGCGCAGGCTCTCGCGCAGGCGATAGGCAGTCGCCTCGCAGTCACCGGACCACCCGAACTGCGGGGCGAGGCACTCGGGTTGACCGAACTGGCGGGCCGAGGCTGCGGCGTACTGGACGAACCGCGCCTTGGCGTCGGCGCTTTACGCGCGGCCCAGCTCACCGAGCTGGGTGATGCCCGCCAGGCCCTCGTCTGCCTCGGCAACCTCCTCGGCGAGGCCGGCATAGCCCTGGTCGGCATCGCCAGCGCGGCGGCCGACGAGACGACGTACTGGCAGTGCATGGAGTCGATCGACGCGGCGGACGAGTCCCGCGACCGGGTCCTGGAGATGCTCCGAAAACTGGCCGCCAGGGAGGCGGCGGGCGGAGCGGAACGGGTCGCGGGCTAGCGATTCACCAGCTGCCACCGAACTACGGCGCGCGCACGGCAGGCTCACGTAATGATCGCTGATCGCAAGCGTGCCCTGCCCGCGAACGCCGCCTTCACCACGCAGGCCACCGAGCGGCGCGTCCGCCTGGTCTCCCTCGGCCTGCCGCGACGGGACTCCGGGAGCTCCGCGGCCACGCACTGTCCCGTGCACTGTCCCTTGTGCGACAGCACTCTCGCCTCGGCCCACGAGTTGGTCACCGCCCTCACCCGCGATCCGGCGGATCTCGAGGGCGATCTCCGGGTCATGGTCGGCCGGCAGGCGGTCCGGATGCGCGCTGGTGTTCCAGCAGGGTCGGGAAGGTACCGATGGCGTCCAGGGCCATGGCCAGTTCGGCGACGACCTTTGGATCCTCCAGTGGACCGCGCAGGTACTCCTCCAGGCGGCGCATGCGGTAGCGCACGGTGTTCTGGTGGCAGTACAGCGCATGGCTCGCCTCGGCGGCCGATCCGTGGGCGTCGAGCCAGGCACGGGCGGTGGCGAGGAGGGTGGTGCGGTCGGTCTCGGGCAGCGACAGCACGCCACCGAGGATGCGGTTGACGGCGCGCCGGGTGGTCTCGAGGTTGGTCATCACCATCTCGGTCAGCGGGGTGTCGTCGAGCTGTCGAACCGCCGGGGCCCCCACGGGAAGCGATTCGAGGGCGACTTGGGCGTAGCGCAACGCGCGGGGCGTCTGGTCGAGTTGGAGGTAGGCCGGGCTGACGCCGACTCGGCCGGTGGCGGTGGCCCGGACAACCTCCAGGACGTGTTGGGCGGCCTGGCGTGTGGGGCAGGAGAGCACGCCCATTTCATGGCCCGGCTGCGCGCGCCACGCCGACCCGGTTCGCAGCTCCCGGCACTTGGCGTCCAGTCCGGGAAGCGGTGGGGGGCCCGGACTGGCGGTCTCGGCTGTCACGACGAGGAAGGTGCCCCGATAGGGGAAGTCGAGCATGTTCGCGATCTCCCAGGCGGTGTCATCACCCGGTGGAGGCCCGTCGACGAGCGCGGCGATCAGCGCCGAGCGTCGCCGATCGGTCTCGACCAGGCGTTCCGCGATGGCGTCTCGGTAGGCGGCGGTCACGGCCTGGCAGTGCGCGTCGGACATCCGCCAGAAGGTGGTGGCCGCGTGCAGAAGCGCACGCTGGGCTTGTGGCCCGGACTGCTCTGCCTCGACGAGGAGTTGTTCCCAGACGGAGATGAATCCAAGTCGGTAGGCGCGCAGTACTTCCGGCAGCGGCACGCCCTGGCCGGCCCGGAGGCGGCCGGTGGCTGCCGGGCCGGACAGGTCAAGTGTCTCGCCCGAGCCCGCGAGGTGGGCGAGATGGGCGAGGCACAGGGCAGTGTTGCGCGACAACACCTGCCGTAGGTCCTCCGGCTCCAAGGTGCGGTAGTGCTCGATCTCGGTCACGAGCCGTTGTGCCGTGGCGGCCACGAGCGCGTCGAGCTTCGGGCAGAGCGCCTCGAAGCCGTCCGCGTTGAAGTCGTGGATCACGTCCCGGAGCCGGTCCGCGCTGGTGAATGTCACCTCCGCGGTCCTCGCCACCGGCATGGCTTGTGCCGACAGCGGCACCATCTGGGCCCGCCGCCAGGTCACCACCGATCCGGTGCCCGGCGCACGATCCGCAGCAGCCGCCTGCCTTCGTCGTCGTTGATCTCACGGGCACTCACTTTCTCGGCCACGGGGACTGATTTCCCGCGGTGTGTGCGAGCAAGGCCGGCAAGGGGCGTGCACTGGCGAGTCCGATTGGCCCATGGATACGGTCCTTCCATGTCTGACTCAGCCGAAGCCGTCAGCGAGCGCAATGCCGAGGTCGTCCGCCGCTATCTTCGGGTCTTCGAGACGAAGGAAGTCGCCGAATTCGAGGAGCTCGTCGCCGAGGACGTCCTCGTTCACGGCGCGGGCTTTCACGGCCAGGGCCGGCACTTCCCCGAGGGGGCAGTGCTGACTCCGGGGCTGTCCAACTGCCGCGTGAAGGTGGACGACCTCTTCTCCGCCGGCGACCGGGTGACCGTGGCCTTCACGCTCACCTACACCCACGACCGCAGCGGCCGGGATCTCACCATGACGGGAGTCAAGTCCTACCGGCTCCGAGACGGACGGATCGTCGAGTTCTGGGGCGAGACCGACCTGTACGGCCTCCTCCGCCAGGCCGGACTCGTACCCGAGCAGATCCCGCCCTTCTAACCAGACCACGCCAGAGCTGGTCAGAGGGTGCGCTCAGTGAGAGGTCAATGAGTCAGGACCTAGCACCTGAACGAGTTGGGGGAGTTCCTCAAGGCACGGCGTGCCGATCCCGGCCCCGGTGGGCCACTCCTCCGGCGGCAGAAACGACTCCCACCTTCGGGGACCACCACATCTACGGCACCGACGGCACGTACTTCTACTCCACCAGCGGCAAGGTCGTCACGACCTGTCGGCCCGCCCCGTCCGAGGCGCCCACTGGCGTGGACCTGGGCTTCCCGCGAATCCACTGAGCCCTGTGGCGAGGGGGCGGGCTGTGCACCGGCCGCCCCCTCGCCTTCGCGTCAGCTGGGACGGTCGCAGGAGCCGACCGTGCCGCTGCCGGAGTCCACGGTTACGGCCAACACGCCCAGGGCTTCGAACACGTGCTGTTGACGGAGACGGAGTTGCTGCCGCTGTCGGCGGAGGCGATGCCGGCGGCTGTGGCGATCAGGGCGGCGGCGACCACTGCCGTGGTCAGGGCCCTGGTGACGAGTCGTTGCATGGCTGCGTTGATTCCTTCGCATAGAGAGTGGGGGATGCGATTGATCATCATCTTGCGGGACTATCGCCTGCGGGGCAATGTGAAGTTTCAAGTTTTTCGGATCAGCGTCCGAAGCGATGATCTAGTGGTCGATGACCCTGCTCATGACACGGTTCGCCTTCGACCGCAGTGTCTCCACCCTTGCCGGCATCACGTCCATTCCGAATGCCCCGGCCATCTCCTGGCAGGTCAGCGGTCTTTGACGGTGCCGGGCCCGGTCCGCGAGCGCCTCAGGACGCGCTGCTCGCACCCAGTGCCTGGCGTCGACGTCGTCCTGGGCCGGGCCGTGCTGGAGGGCACCGAGTCGGCCCCGTCGATGTCCTCTGGCATGGGCGCCGTGCCGTACGTCGACGGCCCTGATGCTCTGATCTGCGGAAACGTACAGGCGCCCCGGGGCGCCTCCGGCTCTCTTCGATCGCCAGGCCGTGAGTGCTGCCGGCCTGGCGATTCGGAGCCGGGCCCGGACGTGGATCCGGGCACCTGTGCGGGGCTATTCAGCCACTGAGCTGCGGATCTGCTCCTGGGACTCCAAGGGAGAGAAACCCGCTTCTTCGTGGAGATTGGACAGATCCGCGTTCAGCGCGGCCATCAGCTCCTCCATCTGCTGCAGCAGCCCCTTCGGCTGTGCGGGCCCCGCCTGCTGCGGCACGACTTCTTCGGACAATGGACGGCCTCCTCGGCCCCTGGCCCCCGAAGGGGCCGACGCGGGTGCGCCCCGGAGCGAGTGGGCCGGCAATCGAACTTGCCGGCCGGTCGGTGCCGGGGCGGGCGCCGATCGGGCCGGCACCGACGGAGCCAACGATCATCGCTGTGGGGGGTCACTGGCACGGCCCCGCACCTCACGCGCGGTTGACGCTTTTTCACCCGACCGGGGAGGCGTGGGGCAGGGGGCACCGGTGGGGTTGACCGGTGTTCGACCGTGCAGGATGGGGGCCATGGATCTTCGTATCTTCACCGAACCCCAGCAAGGCGCCACCTACGACACCCTGCTCGCCGTGGCGAAGGCCACCGAGGACCTCGGGTTCGACGCGTTCTTTCGCTCGGACCACTACCTCCGCATGGGCGACGGGGACGGCCTGCCCGGCCCCACCGACGCCTGGATAACCCTCGCCGGACTCGCCCGCGAGACCAGGCGCATACGCCTCGGCACCCTGATGACGGCCGCCACCTTCCGTCTCCCCGGCGTCCTCGCGATCCAGGTCGCGCAGGTCGACCAGATGTCCGGCGGACGGGTCGAACTCGGCCTGGGCGCGGGCTGGTTCGAGGAGGAGCACAAGGCGTACGGCATCCCGTTCCCGAAGGAGAAGTTCGCCCGCCTCGAAGAGCAGCTGGCGATCGTCACCGGCCTGTGGGGGACCAAGGCCGGCGAAACGTTCAGCCACCACGGCACGCACTACGACCTCACCGACTCCCCGGCCCTCCCCAAGCCTGCGCAGGCCCGGATCCCGGTGCTCATCGGCGGCCACGGCGCGGCCCGTACCCCGCGGCTGACCGCTCGGTACGCCGACGAGTTCAACATGCCCTTCGGGTCGGTCGAGGACGCCGAGCGCCAGTTCGGCCGGGTGCGTGCGGCGGCCGAGGAGGTGGGTCGCGCGGCCGACGAACTGACGTACTCGAACGCGCTCGTGGTCTGCGTCGGCAAGGACGACCAGGAAGTGGCCCGTCGCGCCGCCTCGATCGGTCGCGAGGTCGACGAGCTGAAGGCCAACGGACTGGCGGGGTCGCCGGCCGAGGTCGTGGAGAAGATCGGCCGGTACGCGGAGATCGGCTCCCAGCGGATGTACCTCCAGATCCTCGACCTCGACGACCTGGACCACCTGGAGCTGATCTCCTCGCAGGTGCAGTCCCAGCTGTCGTAACCCGGCGCGTGGCCGGTGTATGGCCGGTGCGTACCCCGTCGAAGCCTCCCCCTTCCGGCTGCGACGGGGTACGCCCGTGACGCGGGCCACCGACAGGCCGTGGAGGCGGCGCATACGTTCCCGGCCCCGGGTGACCGTCCAGGCGTGGTGGTTTCAGCGGATGCGGTGCTGCTTCCAGAAGGGGCCCAGGTTCCTGGTCGTCACCGCCTGGGCGGCCTTCTTGAAGTCGGCGGTGGTGGAGACGCCGTACCAGTGGTCGTGGGCGTACCGCTTGAGGAGTCGCGCCATGGTGTCGGCCCCGAGGGCGCGCTCCAGATCCGCCAGGGCGCAGGAGCCGGCCGTGTACACGAGGTGGTACTCGCCGCGGTGGGTGGACCAGTAGGCCATCGAGTTGGTGAGCGCGGCGCTGTCGTCCGGCCAGTCGTCCGGCGACCAGCAACCGACGGTGTCCCAGCCGTAGAAGCGCGCGTTGGCGTACTGGGCGAAACTCTCGTCCAGCCAGGGCGAGTTGTACTCGTCGTTGCCCACGATGCCGTACCACCACTGGTGGGCCACCTCGTGGACGACGGCGCCCACCTCTTCGGTGGTGCCGAGGAAGACCAGCCCGGGGTACTCCATGCCACCGCCGAACCCGGGCGTCATCACGAGGTCGATCTCGCCGTACGGATAGCGGCCGAACTCCCTGCCGAACCGGTCGACGGCCGCGACGCCGTCCTGGCGGGTGAGGCGGACGCCCGTGGCGGGCTTGTCCGGTGACCAGTACGGCTTCACGCGCACACCCCCGGGCGAGGTCTCGGTCGCGGTGCGGAACGGGCCGGCCGCCCACGCGAAGTCCCGTACACGATGGGCGACACTGTGGGTGACCGTGCGGCCGGGCCTTCCGGGGCGGGTCCAAGTGCGGCCGGTCGCAGGGACCTTGAGGGCCGACGGGTGGTCCAGACGCACCCGGAAGTCGCTCGCCAGTGTGTAGAAGCTCTCGCCGGTCGACACATACGGATCGAGGTGCCACCCCTTCGCGTCGTGCACGGCCAGGACCGGCAGCGCGTTGCCCAGGAAGCGGAACGCGCCCTCGCGGCCGAAGCGGTTGTTGCGTCCGGGCACGGTGATGGACACGTCGAAGGCGACGGCCGTCCGCTCGCCGTGTGCGACCGGCTCCGGCAGGGTGATGCGCAGCGCCGTGCAGTTCACGGTGAGGCGTCCCGGAGTGCCACCGCGCACCTTGGACACCCTGACGGGGGACGGCCTGCCGGCCGCGCCGCACCCGTCGTCGCCGTTGCCCCACAGACGCACGTACACCTCACGCAGCGGGCGATCCGAGGCGTTGCGGAACGACACCCGCTGCCGGCCCGTCCAGTGGGAGCCGTCGGTGTCGCCGCGCAGCTTCACGTCGTAGCGGGGACGGTCGGGTGTCGCCGAGGCCTTGGGCGCGACCGCCCCGGCCGTGACCGCCCCGGCCGTGGTTGAGGCGGCTGTCATCAGCAGGGTGAGCAGGACGGCGAGCAGACGGAGACCGGTTCTCGAAGACCACGCGGGCAGCGACGACATGGCAGCGGATCTTGTCACAACGCTCCGACACCTGCCCCCGGCCTACGCGAAGAGAGGAACTCGGCTCAGCTTCGGCGACTCGGCGAACTCGGCGAAACCGTGGCCGCGGAAAATGCCCGAGTACGCCGGGTCGGTTCGCTGTACGTTGACGCACAGTACGTATTCCCAGTTCAAACCCTTCTCTGAGGCCTGGCCATCGTGTTCCTGACGATCAGCACCACCGGCACCCCCGAACGCCCCGCGACCGACCTCGGCTACCTGCTGCACAAGCATCCCGACAACGCGCAGACGTTCTCCACCTCCTACGGCACTCCGTAGAATCATTGGTTGAAACTGCGCTAGCCTCTGGCCCATGACGGACAACCAGAGGGCGCTACTCGCCGCTCGGATCAGCGTCGACACCGACGAATCAACCTCCATCCCACGGCAGTTGGAGAAGCTCCACGCGTGGGCACAGGGGCTCAGCTACCCAGTGGCGGGGGTAGTGGAGGACCGGTCGGTGTCCGGCTCTGTAGACCTCCCTGACAGACCCTCTATGGGTCCCTGGCTCACGGAGGAAGGGCGGGAGAAGTGGGATGTTCTCGCAGTCACCACCCAGGACCGGCTCAGCCGTGACGATCTGCACTTCATGGCGTTCGTGAAGAACGTTCTTGACTGGGGGAAGACGCTCGTTGTCCTGGACGATCCCTCGTTCGATATCTCCACCGAAACGGGACGGCTCATTGCCTACGCCAAGGCGACTCAGGCAGCAGCGGAGCTGAGGAAGATCCGGCAGCGGGTCACCGATGCCAGGGACTACCTACGCCGAAACGGCTTGTTCGCAGGTGGCTTGACTCCCTTCGGCTACGTCTACGGAGACTCCGAGGACGGCAAGCATTACGTCCTGGTGCCGGAACCTACCTACGCCAAGCTCTTGCAGGAGATCGCAGAGCGTGTACGAGCGGGAGTCTCGACCAATCAGATTGCTCGTGAGTTGAACGCCAAAGGTGTACTCACGTGGCGGGATCATCTCCGAGTGCTGCGCAGTGAAGACCCAAGGCGCAGGAACGGAACGGCGCTGACAGAGCCCAGGGGAACCAACTGGAGTCCTCAGGTGGTACAGCGAATCCTCAAGCACCCTACTTGCGCTGGATTCCTCGCGTACAAGGGTGAGCCGTACGAGGATGATGACGGGAACCTTGTTATGGCCACCGAGCACCCGATTCTCACTAATGCCGAGTGGCAAGCCACTGTATCGGCAGTCAAGTCCCGAGGCGTATCGGATATTCGACGCAGCGACCAAGCCTCCCTGCTGACTGGCGTTGCACGTTGCGGGAAATGTGAAGCGCGTATGTTCTGTCACCGTTTGAAGAAGACTCTTGCCACAGGGGAAGTCAAGGTCTATCGGCACTACTCGTGTACGTCACGTTCTAAGGGAATGCCCTGTGGCGCTCCCGCTCGGATCTCAGAGGGCTTGCTTAACGAAATCTTTGAGGAAGCCCTTTTGAGTCGACTCGGGGAAATTCCCGAGGTAGTGAAGGTGACCGAGCCAGGGGAGGACCACACCGCAGAGCTTGAGCAGGTCACAGCACGTCTGCTGCGCCTGGAAAAGGACTATGAGAACGGCCGGTACGACGACCAGGACAAGGAAGAGTCCTACTGGCGCATGCATGGGAATCTCATCAGGAAGACCAAGGAACTCAAAGCCAAGCCGGTGCGCCCGGCTGTAGTTCGCTATGTGAAGACGGGACCAACGTGGGCGCAAAAATGGGGCGGCATGAATACAGAGGCTCGTAGGGACTACCTGACGGGAACGAATGTACGTGTCTATGTATGGAAGCAGGCCATTGCCAATGGTGCGCATGGTGTTGTCGTAACGCTCGGCGACCTGAAGGAACTTGCTCTAGCGGCAGGTCTGGACGCTGCCTCTATCGAGGGATGGCAGATGACTGGATGGAACGTACCGGCGCACTGGATTGACCCTGATCTGACATCAGATCCGGGGATGCTGGAGGTCATCCGGAGAACTTACCCGAACGCACCCGATGACATCCCTGGACATCTGAGAGGCCTTGGCAAGTCGGACTGATTCCCGACCCCCAACCATTAAAAATCCGACTCGGATTAAGGGTGGTCAGGTCTTCCGAGTACGTAGAGCTCTAAAGGGTTCAGGCAGTAGCCGGGGCGGCTCAATTGCTCTGAGTGCCTGGTAAGCCTCTCGCTGCTCCGCGTACGGTGGCAGGGTGGCAAACGAAGACCTAGGCCGGACCCTCCGCCGTCTCCGCCGTCTGGCCGGACTGACGCAGGACGAACTATCGGAACGTTCGAACGTGTCCGTTGACGTGATCCGTCAGCTTGAGCAGGGACGGAAACACTCGGCACGCCTGCCCACGCTTCACGCACTGGCCAACGGGCTCGGTGTAGAGCTGACGACGCTCCTGGGGGACCCTCCAGCGGTCTCGTCTACGGGGGAGAGCGACGGACCAAAGTTCGTAGCCGTACGGCGTGCCATCATGCCCGCGCTCTGGGGACCACGGTCCGAGCCGCCAGGGGCTCACTTCTCGCTGGACCATCTCCGTGAGCAGATCGCAGACGGCTGGACTCAGTACCACTCGGCTGAGTTCGACACCGTCATGAAGGCACTCCCGGACCTGATTGCGGATGCCCGCGCTGCCACTGCCTCAGCCAGCGAGGATGACCGTAAGGCGGGTTTCGCGGCTCTGGGTAAAGTGCTTCAACTCGCCGGACACGTCGCTGTGCGGATGGGGAAGACAGACCTTGCGCTGATCAGCCTGGAACGCGCGATAGACGCTGCGGGACGGTCTTCCGACCCGCTTCTACTGCCCATGATCGTCAACTCCACAGCATGGACCTACCAGCGACAGGGGCGTCTTGAGGACGCCCTGTCCATCGCTCTACGTGCTGCCGACGCCATGGCGAACGCTGGCCATACGGAGACGGCTGACGGGTTGAAGGTGTGGGGGGCGTTGACCATGAGCGCTGCTACGTCAGCGGCACGGAGCGGAGACTATGACCGCGCAGCGGACATGATGGGACGGGCGGAGAAGGAAGCAGCCCGTGTCTCCAAGCTCCCTTCCGGGAGCGACAACCGCATGGTGAGCGTGTTCAGTCCGTCATCCGTCCGCATCGAGCGGGTACGTCTGGCCGTTCAGTACGGCCACCCTGAGGACGCGCTGTCACTCGCCAAAGGCATGCGGCTGAGCAAGGACACCCCGCCGTCGTGGCGTACGTGGCTGCTGCTGGACGTGGCCCGAGCGCACACGGACATTGGTGATGCTGCCGGGGCAGTGAAGACCCTGGAATCACTTCGTAAGGTGGCACCGACGTGGATGCAACACCACACGTTGGCCGTAGCCATCGTGCGTGACTTGTGGTCACTTCCCAACCATCCGCCAGGGCTGCGGTCGTTGGCAGAGTTCCTTGGGGTTGCCGACTAAGGCGCAAGAACTAGGACGTTGCGTCCCTGTAAGCACTCTTGACAAGTCGATTGCATGGAGGCCTGCGCTCCGGCGACCGCGCGAACGGTCCCGGAGCTTGGCCGACTGCAAGGAGCCGACAGCGTGAACGCTATCGCGCAGGGTGCGCCCGAACACAAGCCCGAGCCGACCGTTCCCATCGATGTTCAGACGATGCGCGAGACGGCTGCACGGCTGCTCTCAGAGGATGCTGAACTTCCCTCCCTGGAAGAGCTGGAGACCCTGGCTCTCCTACTCCGGGGAATGATCATGGTGGCCATCCCCGATGTGGAGACAGCGGCCGGAAACCTCCCCGAGGACGACATTCCCCGCGCATGCGCTCTGGCGTGCATTGGAGAGGCCCGTATGCGGCTCAGGCTGGAACCTTCCAGTGGGACTCTTCCGGCAGGCGTAGCGCACGCTCAGCGGCTCGCACGGTCCGTCAGTGCCCTTGCCGACCACTACGTGAATCTCGGGGCGCAGCATGGATAGTCCCGTACGTGTGTGCCGGCACTGCCAAGAGGTGATCACAGATCCGGAAGACGCTGTGATCGTGGCGCATGAACTCGGTAACTCCGGTCCCGGATGGGATATCTATGCCCACCGTGAGCATGCCGTCCTAGTAGAGCTGATTGACCCGGATCTTCTCCGGATCATGACGCGTATCTGGGCTGCAAAGCTGAGTCAGTAGCGAGGAGCATAAGAGGTCATGAGGAGCAGCGAGAGAATACGTACCGGCTTGGCGGGAATGGCTCTGCTGTCTGCGGTTTCGGTAGCCGGATGTGGAGGTCAGGGAGACAAAAGCAGCGATGACGCTGAATCAGATGAGCCGGTAAAGGTCACCCGCTGCGCCGTCGGCAAGGACTTGGGTTCCTCTATGGATATTCAGGCAACCAACGAATTCGCGGACCCTACGGCGTACCTGATTCAGCTTTACTGGTTCGATGCCCAGGGCAGGCAGGCGCACGGAGTCAAGATGACTACAGATGGCATCGCTCCGGGGAAGACCATCACCTTCACTGTCCATGGTGTTCCCGGAGACACTGAGGGATGGACGTGTGACGTGAAGGTACTCGGGACGCAGTGAGATCTCCTCAATAGTGATCACTGGGCGACCAATGTGAAGCCTCTGGTTGCTACGGACATGATCTAGGCAGACCTGTCCTAACCAGAGGCTTCACGCATCCGGTAGCATACCGGCATGACAAAATGCTTGGAATGCAAGACTGAATTCAACGTCGAGGAAGCGCGAGACGAGTACAACTCTGAGTTTGGTGAAGGAATCAGTTATGACGAGTATGGCGAAGGACTCTGTGGCAGTTGTGCCGCATCGGAGACTCAATCAAACATGAACCACGGTAATGCAATCCTCATGATGAATGGCGATGTGGACTACGACGACGACCACGTTCAAAAGTATTTGTGAGTAAGTGCCCGCAGACAGGCGCTCGGTTCCTCTGTCGGAGCCGGGCGCTTCTCTGTGTCCGGAACCGGAATGACTCATGTCTGTTTGTCAGTGCCTCATGAAATGCTAGGAGCACGTTGTCAGAGAGGCAGCGTATACATGAGGAGGAAGCATCAACAGACCACTACGCAAGAGAGCAGACAAGTTGAAGGCAGGGGATTACCTGAGACTTCAAAACGGTAAGAAAGTGGAGATTCTGTCCATCGAGCCAGGGACGAACCAGTCAGGAATCAAGTGCCGAATCTTGACGCTTTACAAGGCAGAGAAGATGGCCGTCAAGAACAACACGTTCGTGACAATGCACTATCCAGAGAAGTAACTAGCAAAGGGAATGCCGGTATCTCCAAACTCGGAGGTATCGGCACTTCTATTCCGAGGGTAGACATAAGTAACTCATCTAAATCGAGATACCCACGGAACTACCCAGAAAACCAGGAGTCAAGGCTATTTAGCCATGGAATTGACAATTCAGTAGCCTTGAATTTCAAGAAATCCACAGTTCTTGTTGAATTGGGATTTACCTGACTATTTTAATTAGGGTAATTATAGCTATTGAGTATATTGAGATACTAAGTATCAGTATTCGATTTATCCATCATAATTGCCTAACCGACTACCCCACCCCCCTTCCCCCCCTCCCCGTGAACGGAGTTACCGTACCGGATCGGCATAGTAATTGTCCAGAGTCACCCATTCGGGGCGCCATCTGCGCCGTAAATCCCTGTGCGGCCGTCTGCGGCTCCATACAGGCTGCGACGGGCAGCTCGGCCAGCGAGGTAAAGGAGTCCGCCCAGCAGGGCGTGAGGGGCCTTGCTGGGCTATCCGTTCGGCTCTGCGAGCCACTACCATTCCGACCAAGATCAACTTTGTTGACTCCCATCATGTCATAGAGGGATTTAGAAGGAGCCGCGTTAGCGGTGACTTCGTCAGCCAGAGGGGGATTTCTGTTAGTCCTTTCTGATTCCTTGGCTACTTCACCAGAGATGCCCATTCCGCCGAAGGCGGCATTAGTATCAGCCAGGGGTTTTCCCTGGTCTACTGAATTATTGTCTCTCTCATTCCTTCCCTCCCTGGCTGCGCCAGGTAGGGAAATCGTTAGGTCTATATCGTTACTTCTATCTGGTTCTCTCTATATAGTTAGTAGCTCACTGGTGACCTACCCGATAGCTCACTGATGAACTACCCCCTAGCTCACCTATGAGCTACCCCCTAGCTCATAGGTGAGCTACCCCCCTTCTGAACTGGGGGAAGCTCTGGGAACTTCACGCGCTTCATTGATGGTACGTAGTTCCCCTCGATGACTGGGTTGTCGAATGCCTTGTAGTGCTCCATAGGCATTGCGCAGTAGTAGTAATTCGATGTCCCAATGCGGTTCTGTGCGGTCAACCATCGGTTACGAATCAATTCGTCAATGTATCTCTTGATCGAGGCCACGGACTTCCCCATGTCCTTTGCCAAGGTCGAATGAGATGGGAAGGCTAGTCGATTGGTCCCGGCATAGTCATTGATGATTTGCCACAGAATCTTCGCGTCACTGCTCAGTTCCGGGTCTCTGATCAGAGCTTTCGGTACGACGTTGAAGTGTCCACGTGCGTACTGCGGTAGCTCTCGGTCCAGTACCAAAGCGTGTTCCGATAGGTTCACCCCTGCCACTACAACACCCTTCTCTGAATCCTTGTTGTCTGTCATTCCTGGTATCCTTATTGGTAGGTTGATTTATAGGTGTTCTGGTCACTATTGGCGTGGTGGCCATCATTCCGAACTTTCTCTAGATCGCTCCACTACGAATCATGATTCGGCGCATCAGACGGTCCCTCTCTCCGGACGTATTTCCTTGCCTGAGGCCATCAGGAGAAAGCCCCCTTCCAAGAGATCTAATTCTCTCGGCTGGGGGCTTTCTTGTTCCTTAGTCAATCCGGATAGTTCTCGCACTCTTCTGCGTGAAGACGACTCCCTTAGGTCTCTTGTACGTGAAAGCCTGTGCCGGTTCGGTAGACAGCCCCGCATTCCTCAGTTCCTCCAGAGCCTCACTAAGTACTGTGTCATAGTCAGCTCCGGGAAACTCCCTCTCGAATGTCTCTCTTGGGTACCGCTCCCCGCTATCACGCAGTTCTGTGAAGAGAGCGATAACGGGAATGCTTATTTCGCTCATACATCCCCCAGGATGTGCAGATGATTGGTCTTTTCTCCCATAAAGCCCTGGGTGCTGGAAGTCAACTCGTGCTCAATTCCAGAAGCCTTGAGATGTGCGAGAGCGATACGGAACTCATCCGGTGTAGCGCCCGGTAGGGCCTCAGTGAAATCACGCTCTACGTCTCTCGTTACGGCCGGTCTGTTCTGTGCGTCGTACTTGCGGATCATGTCTACAAGCGCCGGCCCAGCATGCGTCATGATTGCCTGTGCCCTCTGCTGCTCCTGGTGAGCCGCAATCATTCTGCGCTGCTCGGCCTCCATAGCATCCTGCTTAGCCTTACGCTCAGCTTCCTTTACGGGGTCTAGCCGATCTGCCCAGTAGTTGTGGCTACGCTCTTGGGCTCCGAACGCGAATGGGTTCATAGGGTTGGTCATAGGTTCTCTCCTAGTGTGTAGCGGTGCGGCTTGTGACTGCGATTCACCACAAGCATTTCTCTATCTTCTAGTGCGGATACGGCTCCTCTAAGGTGTTTGCGATCCATGCCCCACCCCAAAGCCTCACAGAGTTCATCCTGAGTGAACCTCAGTTCCTTTTCCTCATCCTGTGCGTTCAAGTACAGCCAAAGCATGTTGGCTCGGGCATTCACCCTTGCTTCTCGTCTTAGCTCGATTACTTCTGTCTGCTCGTCCATCTCATCCTTCCTCTAAGCGATTAGTGCCCTCTCTAGCCACTCAGACAGCTCCCTAAGGCACTCTCTGACGTGGCCCGGGGTCATGTGTGTCTCGTGTGCCAGTACGCCGGTAGAAACCCATTCGTGGCGTTCCCGGCGCGCGCGGATTATGTGTAGCACCGTGAAGGCTTGTGGCGTCAGGTCTGCAATGCTCCGGCTCATACCAGCCAGCCATTGCGACGTAGCTCATCCTTGCACTCATCGAGTGAAATGTAAGGTACGCGCATTCTGGCCAGATAGTCCTCCCAAGCCTCTTCAGTGACAGGGAGCCCGATGTGCCAAGCACTCCAAACAACCTTCGCGTGAAGCGATAGATACTTGACCTGGTGAATGGGTACGGTCGGTACGGTCGTGCGAGGAATCTGAACCGTGTTGATAACGCTCATAGTTAATTGCTCCAGGGGGTCGATTGATGTTTGCCTCTCCGTCGACCTCACCCTCCTAATGTCTATTCTCGCATGTATGCATTCAACGTTGGTGAGAGCCAGACGACCCCCGAGCAGCCAAAAGCCCTGGAAATCACAATCAGTAATTTCCAGGGCTATATCGGTTGCTCTGCGTAAAGAGCAGTTACTCGGCCTGTCCGCTATCCGGTTAGTTAGTGATGAAAATCACAGCCTATGGGCTGTTCTTTGATGCGCCCTCAATGCTAAGCACTGGCGCTACTCGTCCGGCTAGGGCCCCTTGGGCGAAGTTGCCCGAGCGTGATGCGTCGCAGAGCGCCATCCCTCGCCGCTGGAGCCCCTGCCACATGTCATCTGCCTGTCCGGCGTTCTCTGTGGCCGTCTGCGCCATTGCGTCGACCGCGCCTAGGTCCACGGGGTTCATGCCCACGTCTCTCTCCTTTGTTCTGTCATGTCTGCCTGCCTCCCCCTCTATTGTCTCAAGGTTTGTAGCAAGAGTGTTGTTCATCAAACGATCCTTAGATGAACCGGCGCTACCGCCAGTCAGGTTGGCCCTACCGATACCTGGATCTGTTCATCTACTCGTTCATCTATCTGATACTGTTCATCTTGTTGGTAGGTGTGTTTGATGAACGCGAGGGGGAGTCATGGCACTTGTTGGATTGGTTCGGGTATCGACGGACAAGCAGGAGACGGCACGGCAGCACGACGCACTCGCTGAGGCAGGGGCGGTGAAGATCTTTGAGGAGAAGATCTCTGGGAAGCTCAGCGTCTCGGAGCGCCCCGGACTTGTCTCGGCACTGGAGTACATGAGGGAAGGGGACATGCTGTGCGTCCAGGAAGTTGACCGACTCGGCCGGAACCTCCTTGAGGGTCTGCTGATGCTGACTGAGCTGTTCGAAAAGGGCTACGCGGTCAAGGTGCTGGACGGCATCGCCAAGGGTGACCACACAGAGCGCTCCCTGATTCTCGACCTTGCTTTCGCTCTGGCAGAGGACAGGCGTCGGGACATCGTGAAGAAGACCAAGAACGGTCTTGAGGCTGCGAAGAAGCGTGGCCGTGTCGGCGGACGGCGTGCGGTCATGTCTGAGGCTCTGACTGCTCAGGCTGTAGCGCTCAGGGACAAGGGATTCACCATCCGGCAGATTCAGCCGCACCTCACGTACAAGACGGCGGACGGTCGGAGTCGCAACCCGTCCGTGGGTGCCATCTCACAGGCTCTCCAGGCGCACGATGGCGAGTAGATTTCTCTGAGCCCCTAGAGGACCCTCGCCGACATGGCGGGGGTCCTCTGTCGTACTCCGGTAATCCAGTACCGCTACGGGCCCGTACGCACGGATACTCGACTCGTGTTCCTGACGATCTCCACCAACGGCAATGAGCAGAACCCAGCTACTGACCTGGGGTTCTTGCTCCACAAGCACCCTGACAACCCCTTCTCAACTAATCTGTCCTACGGCACCGCGCACGTCCTCTACGCCGAGGCGTCCGACGAGCGCTGCACTGCCGCGCTGCTGCTGGAGGTCGACGCGGTCGCACTGGTCCGGCGCGGCAAGGGCAAGGGGCGCGGTGGCGCACCCGACGCGGCCCTCGCGCAGTACGTCAACGACCGTCCGTACGCGGCCTCTTCGCTGCTCGCGGTCGCGCTCAGCGCGGTGTTCAGCAGCGCCATGAAGGGCCAGTGCCGGGCGAAGCCCGAACTCCCGGGCGAGGTACGTCCGTTGAGTATCGAGGTGCCCGCGCTCCCGGCTCGGGGCGGCGCGGACCTCGTACGGAACCTCTTCGAGCCGCTCGGCTGGACGGTGACGGCCGAACCGGTCGCGCTGGACACGGAGTTCCCGGAGTGGGGCGACTCCCGGTACGTGCGGCTGCACCTGGAGTCGGACACGCTGACCCTTGCCGAGGCGCTGCGGCACCTGTACGTCCTGCTGCCGGTCCTCGACGACGCCAAGCACTACTGGGTGGCACCCGACGAGGTCGACAAACTGCTGCGGGCCGGCGAGGGCTGGCTGCCCGCGCACCCGCAGCAGAAGCTGATCACCAGCCGCTATCTGTCCCGGCGTTGGTCGCTGACCCGGCAGGCGATGGAGCGACTGGAGCTGGTCCGGCTGGCCGAGACCGACGACAGCGAGGTCGAGGAGATCGACAACGCCGTCGAGGACGAGACGGAGGCTGAGCCGGAGGAGAAGCCGACGTCGCTCGGCGCTCAGCGCCGGGACGCGATCATCACGGCGCTGAAGGCGTCCGGGGCCACCCGGGTGCTTGATCTCGGTTGTGGTCAGGGCCAGTTGGTGCAGGCGCTGCTCAAGGATCCGGCGTTCACCGACATCGTCGGGGTGGACGTGTCGATGCGCGCGCTCACCATCGCCTCGCGGCGGCTGAAGCTGGACCGGATGGGGGAGCGGCAGGCGTCGCGCGTCAAGCTGCTCCAGGGTTCGCTCGCCTACACCGACAAGCGGCTCAAGGGGTACGACGCCGCCGTACTGTGCGAGGTCGTCGAGCACCTCGACCTGCCGCGGCTGCCGGCCCTGGAGTACGCCGTGTTCGGCGCCGCCCGCCCGCGCACGGTCGTCGTGACGACGCCGAACGTCGAGTACAACGTCCGCTGGGAGTCCCTCCCGGCCGGCCACAGTCGGCACGGCGACCACCGTTTCGAGTGGACGCGGGAGGAGTTCCGCTCCTGGGCCCGGAAGGTGGCCGAACGGCACGGGTACGAGGCGGAGTTCGTGCCTGTCGGGCCGGACGACCCGGAGGTCGGCCCGCCGACCCAGATGGCCGTGTTCACGATGAGGAACGAGACCGGTGACGATGCGGCGGCCACGTCCGCGAGTGAGAAGAGCGGGAAGAAGGAGGCGAAGGCAGCATGAACAGCGTTGAGAACGTCGCGAGTGTCGAGAACAAGGGGCGCGTGTTGCCCGTCACCGATCTCTCCCTGGTGGTCCTGATCGGGGCGTCCGGCTCGGGCAAGTCCACCTTTGCCCGGCGGCACTTCAAGCCGACCGAGATCATCTCCTCGGACTTCTGCCGAGGTCTGGTCGCCGACGACGAGAACGACCAGAGTGCCAGCGCGGACGCCTTCGACGTCCTGCACTACATCGCGGGCAAGCGACTCGCGGCGGGCCGCCGTACGGTCGTCGACGCGACCAACGTCCAGGAGAGCAGCCGCAAGCAGCTGATCGAGCTGGCCCGGCGGTACGACGTCCTGCCCATCGCCGTCGTCCTCGACGTGCCCGACGACGTGTGCGCCGAACGCAACGCCTCCCGCACCGACCGGGCCGACATGCCGCGCCGGGTCATCCACCGTCACATCCGCGAGCTGCGCCGCTCCCTGCGCCACCTGGAGCGCGAGGGGTTCCGCAAGGTCCACGTCCTGCGCGGTGTGGAAGAGATCGAGAGCGCCGAGGTCCGCACCGAGAAGCGCTTCAACGACCTGACGCACCTCACCGGCCCGTTCGACATCATCGGCGACATCCACGGCTGCGCGTCCGAACTGGAGTCCCTGCTCGGCGCGTTGGGCTACGAGGACGGGGTGCACCCGGGCGGCCGTACCGCGGTCTTCGTCGGTGACCTCGTCGACCGCGGCCCGGACAGCCCGGGCGTGCTGCGCCGTGTGATGTCCATGGTCGGCTCGGGCAACGCGCTGTGCGTGCCCGGCAACCACGAGAACAAGTACGGCCGTCACCTCAAGGGCCGCAAGGTCCAGCACACCCACGGGCTCGCCGAGACCATCGAGCAGATGGCTGGAGAGAGTGACGAATTCCGGTCGCAGGTAAGGGAGTTCATCGACGGTCTGGTCAGCCACTACGTCCTGGACGGCGGACGGCTGGTGGTCTGCCACGCCGGGCTGCCCGAGAAGTACCACGGCCGTACGTCGGGCCGGGTGCGCTCGCACGCCCTGTACGGCGAGACGACCGGTGAGACCGACGAGTTCGGCCTGCCGGTGCGCTACCCCTGGGCGGAGGACTACCGGGGTCGGGCGGCAGTTGTCTACGGTCACACGCCGGTTCCGGAGGCCAGCTGGCTGAACAACACCATCTGCCTCGACACCGGTGCCGTCTTCGGCGGCAAGCTGACCGCGCTGCGCTGGCCGGAGCGGGAACTGGTCGACGTACCGGCGGAGCAGGTCTGGTACGAGCCGGTCAGGCCGCTGCGGTCGGAGGCGCCGGGCGGGCACGACGGCCGGCCGCTGGACCTGGCGGACGTCCACGGCCGCCGGGTGGTGGAGACGCGCCACGCGGGCCGGATCACCGTCCGGGAGGAGAACGCGGCGGCGGCCCTGGAGGTCATGAGCCGCTTCGCGGTGGACCCGCGTCTGCTGCCGTACCTGCCGCCGACGATGGCTCCGACGGCGACTTCCCACGTGGAAGGCTACTTGGAGCACCCGGCGGAGGCGTTCGAGCAGTACCGGGCGGACGGGGTCGAGCGGGTCGTGTGCGAGGAGAAGCACATGGGTTCGCGGGCCGTGGCGCTGGTGTGCCGCGACGCCGAGGTGGCTCGGAAGCGGTTCGGTGTGGACGGTGGTGACGACGGGCCGGCCGGGGCGCTGTACACCCGTACCGGGCGGCCGTTCGTCGACGACCCGAAGATGACCGAGGAGATCCTCGGCCGGGTACGCGCGGCGGCGGACGCGGCCGGTCTGTGGGAGGAGCTGGGCACCGACTGGCTGCTGCTGGACGCCGAGTTGATGCCGTGGTCGCTCAAGGCGTCCGGGCTGCTGCGGTCGCAGTACGCCGCGGTCGGTGCCGCCTCCGGGGCGGTGTTCCCGCAGGCGCTGGCCGCGCTGGAGGGTGCGGCGGCGCGGGGCATCGATGTGGGGGACCTGCTCGCGCGCCAGCGTGAACGGGCTGCGGACGCCTCGGCGTTCACGGCGGCCTACCGGCGTTACTGCTGGCCGACGGAGGGGCTGGACGGGGTCCGGCTGGCGCCCTTCCAGGTCCTGGCGACCGAGGGGCGCAGCCTGGCGGGTCTTCCTCACGACGATCAACTCGCCCTGCTGGACCGGCTGGTGGAGCACGACGCCACGGGTCTGCTGCAGACGACGCGCCGACTGTACGTCGACACGGCCGACGCGGAGTCGGTACGGGCGGGCGTCGACTGGTGGCTGGAGATGACCGGACGGGGCGGTGAGGGCATGGTCGTCAAGCCGCTGGGCGGTGTGGTGCGCGACGGGAAGGGGCGGCTGGTGCAGCCTGGCATCAAGTGCCGGGGGCGGGAGTATCTGCGGATCATCTACGGGCCGGAGTACACGCGGCCGGAGAACCTCGCTCGGCTGCGGGGGCGGTTCCTGAACCACAAGCGGTCGCTTGCGATCAGGGAGTACGCGTTGGGGTTGGAGGGGTTGGATCGGCTGGCGGAGGGGGAGCCGTTGTGGCGGGTGCATGAGGCGGTGTTCGGGGTGTTGGCGCTGGAGTCCGAGCCGGTGGATCCTCGGCTGTAGGGGGTTTCGCCCCCGCCGCCCCTACCCGTCCCATCCTGTACCTGGGGGCTGCGCCCCCAGACCCCCGCTCCGGCCCTGAACGGGCCTTGTCCTCAAGCGCCGGACGGGCTGGGGGTGCGGGCCGGGGGTGGAGGGGTGCGGCCTGGGGTTGGAGGGGTGCGGGCCGGAGTTGGAGGGGTGCGGCCTGGGCTGGACAGATGCGGTGAACGGGTGGGCTGGGTGGGAAACACGGCCTGGGCTGGAGCAACCTCGTTCGTCGCACCCCCCTCAGCCCACCAGGCGCAGTCGCTCCCCGCACACCCCCACCCGTACCGTCTGCCCCCACGTCAGCTGCACCGCGTCCCCCTCCATCCCGTCCCCGAACGCCACCAGCCGCTCCGACTCCACCGTGAGCCGGAGCCCCGACCCCATCGCCAGTTCGCCGGCAACCAACGACGTCCCCGTGACCGGCGAAGGCCATGCCTCCCTCACGAACCACAGCAGGCGGTCATCGGTGGGGCGGGGGAGGGGCAAGGTCGCGCCCCGCTCCTGCCACACCGACCGCAGCCAGCCACTCGCCCCCGTTCCCGTGCCCACCAGCACCCCGGACGAGGCCTGGGCCTCGACGGCACCCCTGTCGTCGTCGAGGCCCAGGCGGTACCGGACCGTCTGGTGGCCGGGTGCCCCCAGGTAGATCTCGTTGAGGGCGACCAGCCGCTGTGTGTCGTCGGCGACCGCCTCGACCATGGTGAGTTCGTCGACGCCCGTGTCCCGTGCGAGTACGGCGGGCAGCAGACCCGCCATGTCCGCCGGCCGGTGTCGCACCAGCACCCCGGGATTGCGGCCCGGGTCGGTGTCGACGCCCAGCACCGGTTGTCCCGCGAGGTACTTGGCGACGTTCGCCACCAGCCCGTCCTGCCCGACCACGACGACCACGTCCTCGGGAGCGAAGAGGAAGCGGTCCAAGTCGGCCCGTTCGACCCGGGTCTGACGCCAGGTCAGCGGAATCGCGGCCGTCACCTCGGCCATGGAGCGGCGGGCCCGGTGGTGGCGTTCGGCGATCTCCTCGATGTCCCGTCCCCGGGAGCGCAGAAAGAAGGCGGCCTGGCCATGGGTGCCGTGCCGGGCCACCAACTCCTCGTACTCCGTGGTGCGATGGACCAGAACGGCCCGTGGAGCGAGGCTCACTGCTGTGCTCCTCCCAGCCTGGCGAGCAGGCCGGTCAGTACGTCCGGTGACACCGTCAGGCTGTCGATCCGGGGCAGGTTCTCGGCGAGCCGGGTGCCCGTCAGGGCGTGCAGCATCGTCACATCCGCGTCGGCGTGGGCGTGCGGCCACGCGACCTGGGCCTGGGCCCGGGCCTCGCCCACCCCGCGCACGCTCTCGGCCTCCGCCTCCGCGAGGCGTACCACCCGCGCCGCCTCCGCCTCGGCCCGTACGGCGTCGGCCGCCGCGTACTCCTCGGCCTCCCGGCGGGCGTTCGTACCGCGCTGGTCGACCAACTGCTCTTCTCTTCGGGCGAGTTCGATCTGGCTGGCCAGTTCGTTCTCGGCGATGGCCCGCTCGCGTTCGACGGCCACCGCACGGCGTTCGTAGGTCGCCCGGTCGGCCTCCTGCTGGATCTGTTCGCGGGCGGGTGTCCGCAACGCCCGCTCCACCTCGGGCTCCGGCCGCAGTGCCACCACCCGTACGGCCACGACCTCGATGCCCGTGGCCGGCAGCCGCGGCTCGGCGGCCAGCCCCGCCGCGACCCGTTCCCGCACCGACGCCACCCCGTCGACCAGCGCGGACGACAGTGCCGTACGGGCCAGGACGTCCAGGGCGTGCTGCTGGGCCGTCTCCGTCAGCAGCGTCGCCAGTTGCTCCAGGGGCGCGCTTCGCCAGACGCCGGTGTCCGGGTCGACGGAGAAGTCGAGGCGGGTGGCTGCCAGGGCGGGGTCGCTGATCCGGTAGGTGACGGCTCCCTGGACCGCCACGTCCTGGAAGTCGGACGTACGGGCGTGGAAGGTCATCGCCAACTCACGGTCGTCGACCGGGACTTCGGAGAGGGTGGCGGTCAGGGCGCGGAACCAGAAACTGAGTCCGGGACCGTCGTGCGTCAGTCGGCCGGAGCGGTGATGGCGGATGTGGGCGGTGGGAGTGCCGCGCAGATGGCGCCAGCCGAGGCGCCGGGTGATGTCGGCCATGTGTCTGTCGTCCATCCCTCGTCCAGTACGGGAGCGTCCGGTGCGGGAGCCGCTGCTCGCAAGCCCTTCCGCATCCCTTGTCGTCAGGTAGACGATATTCGGTCCACCTGCTTATCGTCAAGGGGACGAGATGGGGGGATGTGGTGTGGTGGGGCGGGGTGCGGAGTGTTGTCGCACATAAACCGCCGACCAGCGGGTGAACGGGGTGCCCAGTGGTCAGGATGGAGACATGGGATTCCATGTCGACTCCGAGGCCGGGCGGCTGCGCCGCGTCATCCTGCACCGGCCGGATCTAGAGCTCAAAAGGCTCACCCCCAGCAACAAGGACGCTCTTCTCTTCGACGACGTCCTGTGGGTGCGCCGGGCGCGCGCCGAGCACGACGGCTTCGCCGACGTCCTGCGTGACCGGGGTGTCGCCGTCCACCTCTTCGGCGACCTGCTCACCGAGGCCCTGGCGATCCCGGCGGCCCGCACCCTCGTACTGGACCGTGTCTTCGACGAGAAGGAGTACGGGCCACTCGCCACCGACCATCTCCGCGCCGCCTTCGAGAACCTGGCCGCCCCCGCGCTGGCCGAGCTGCTCATCGGTGGCATCACCAAGCGCGAGTTCCTGGCCGCGCACGCGGAGCCGACCTCCGTCCGCTTCCATGTCATGGACCTGGACGACTTCCTGCTCGGTCCGCTCCCCAACCATCTCTTCACCCGCGACACGTCCGCCTGGATCTATGACGGCGTCTCCATCAACGCGATGCGCTGGCCCGCCCGCCAGCGGGAGACCGTGCACTTCGAGGCGATCTACCGGCACCATCCGCTCTTCCGTGACGAAACCTTCCGCCTCTGGTCGGAGGGGCAGGCGGACTATCCCTCCACCATCGAGGGCGGGGATGTGCTCGTCATCGGCAACGGCGCCGTACTCATCGGGATGAGCGAGCGGACCACGCCCCAGGCGGTCGAGATGCTCGCGCACAAGCTCTTCGCCGCCGGTTCGGCCGAGACGATCGTGGCGCTCGACATGCCCAAGCGGCGCGCGTTCATGCATCTCGACACCGTGATGACGATGGTCGACGGAGACACCTTCACCCAGTACGCCGGACTCGGCATGCTGCGCTCCTACACCATCGAACCGGGCGTCGGGGACAAGGAGTTGAAGGTCACCGACCATCCGCCGGAGCACATGCACCGGGCGATCGCCGCCGCACTCGGACTGAGCGAGATCCGCGTCCTGACCGCGACCCAGGACGTGCACGCGGCCGAGCGCGAGCAGTGGGACGACGGGTGCAACGTCCTCGCCGTCGAGCCGGGTGTGGTCGTCGCGTACGAGCGCAACGCGACCACGAACACGCATCTGCGCAAGCAGGGCCTTGAGGTGATAGAGATCCCGGGCAGTGAGCTGGGGCGGGGGAGGGGTGGTCCGCGCTGTATGAGCTGCCCGGTGCAACGGGACGCGGTGACGTAGGCGGTTCCTCCCATGTCTGGGCTCGCTCGAATACCTTTCCGCATAGAAATGTTAGAGGTCGTATAGACTTCCATCGTTCGTGTCCCGTACGTCCTGCCCCGGATCACTTGGAGTGCCCCATGGCGACCGTTCCGACCGCCCTCGCCGGGCGCCACTTCCTCAAGGAGCTGGACTTCACCGAGGAGGAGTTCCGCGGCCTGCTCGACCTCGCCGCCGAGCTGAAGGCGGCGAAGAAGGCCGGGACAGAGACGCGGTACCTGACCGGCAAGAACATCGCCCTGATCTTCGAGAAGACCTCGACGCGTACGCGCTGCGCGTTCGAGGTCGCGGCGGCGGACCAGGGGGCCTCGACGACGTACCTCGACCCGTCGGGCTCGCAGATCGGGCACAAGGAGTCCGTGAAGGACACCGCGCGGGTGCTCGGGCGGATGTACGACGGGATCGAGTTCCGGGGCGACAGTCAGGCGGCGGTGGAGGAGCTGGCCGCGTATGCGGGTGTACCGGTGTTCAACGGCCTGACCGATGACTGGCACCCCACGCAGATGCTGGCCGACGTACTGACGATGACCGAGCACAGCGACAAGCCCCTGAAGGAGATCGCCTTCGCCTACCTCGGCGACGCGCGCTTCAACATGGGCAACTCGTATCTGGTCACCGGCGCGCTGCTCGGCATGGACGTACGGATCGTCGCGCCGCAGGCCTACTGGCCGGCCGAGGATGTCGTCGCCGCTGCGCGGAAGCTGGCGGAGGTGAGTGGTGCGCGGGTGACGCTGACCGAGGAGGTGGCGGCGGGTGTCCGGGGTGCCGATTTCATCGCCACCGACGTGTGGGTGTCGATGGGGGAGCCGAAGGCGGTGTGGGCCGAGCGGATCGCTGCGCTGGCTGCTTATGCCGTGACGATGGACGTCCTGCGGGCGACGGGGAACGCGGGTGTGAAGTTCCTGCACTGTCTGCCGGCGTTTCATGATCTCGGGACGAAGGTGGGGCGCGAGATATACGAGACGTACGGGATGGAGTCGCTGGAGGTGACCGACGAGGTGTTCGAGTCGGAGCATTCGGTGGTGTTCGACGAGGCGGAGAATCGGTTGCACACGATCAAGGCGGTTCTGGTCGCCGCGTTGGCTTAGGCGGTTGTTTTCTCGCCCCCGCCGCCCTTACCCGTCCCATCCCGTTCCTGGGGGCTGCGCCCCCAGGCCCCCCATCGGCCCTGAAGGGGCCTCGTCCTCAAACGCCGGACGGGCTGAAAATGCGGGCCTGCGCTGGAAAGGTGCCGGATGGGCTGGAGGTGCGGGCCTGCGCTGGAAAGGCGCCGGACGGGCTGAAAATGCTGGCCGGCGCCGGAGTTCTACTGCCTGCGCCACTGTGCCGGTACCACCGGGACCCGGAACCACACCGCCTTGCCCGATTCTGTGGGGCGGTGTCCGCAGGACGAGCTCAGGGTTCGGATCAGTAGTAGGCCTCGGCCGTGTTCCTGCCAGGGGTCCGGCTCCTCCGACAACGGTCGCGTCAGGTTTCCCGGCGGGGCCGGGTCGGGGTCGTGCACCTCGACCTGGCAGCTGGTCGGCAGCAACTCCACCACCAGCTCTATCGGCGAGTCCCCGGCCGTGTGCTCCACGGCGTTCGCCACCAGCTCGGCGGTGAGGAGTTCCGCCGTGTCGCAGTCCGCCGCCGCGTGCTCCAGCTCGGTCAGAGCCGTGCGGACCAGCGCGCGGGCGACAGGCACCGCCGCGGCGGTGTGCGGCAGGGCGATACGCCAGGAGGCGGGGGCGGGGAGTTCTTGCACGGCGGTTCCGTTCATGGAGCAGGTTGTCCTGCTTTCAACAATAGAAAGGGTACGGCGGGGTCGGGCAGGGGCGGTGGTCGGGTGCCGGGGTGGGACCTTCGGTCCCCCTCCCCCTCACCGTTCGACTTACCCACACCAACGGTCCCTCTCCCTCGACCACTCCCACTGTTACCGCGTTATTGACACCTCGTTACGGGACGGGATCACCGGAACAGGGCGTCTCCGCGTGCTGTGTCTCCGGCTTCCGTGTCGCGAACTCGTGACGACAGTCACAGATGAGTGATAGCTTCGAAGGAGTCGTCCCCCCTCGACGAGGAGGCCGCGCATGAGTCCCTTCACCGGCTCGACGCCCCGCACCTCCGCCTGGGATCACCTCCGCGTCGACCTCGCCCCCACCGGCGTGGCCACCGTCACCCTCGCCCGCCCCGAGAAACTCAACGCCCTCACCTTCGGCGCCTACGCCGACCTGCGCGACCTGCTCGCCGAGCTGTCCCGGGAGCGGTCGGTACGGGCACTGGTGCTGGCCGGAGAAGGGCGCGGCTTCTGCTCCGGGGGAGACGTCGACGAGATCATCGGCGCCACCCTCTCCATGGACACCGCCCAGCTGCTCGACTTCAACCGTATGACCGGGCAGGTCGTGCGGGCCGTACGGGAGTGCCCGTTCCCGGTGATCGCGGCGGTGCACGGGGTGGCGGCGGGCGCCGGTGCGGTGCTCGCGCTGGCCGCGGACTTCCGCGTCACCGACCCGTCGGCGCGCTTCGCGTTCCTCTTCACCCGGGTCGGCCTCTCCGGTGGAGACATGGGCGCCGCCTACCTCCTGCCCCGGGTCGTCGGGCTCGGCCACGCGACCCGTCTGCTGATGCTCGGCGAGCCGGTGCGGGCGCCGGAGGCCGAGCGCATCGGCCTGATCAGCGAACTGACCGACGAGGGTCGCGCCGACGAGGCCGCCCAGTCGCTGGCCCGCCGCCTCGCGGAGGGCCCGGCACTGGCGTACGCGCAGACGAAGGCCCTCCTCACCGCCGAACTGGACATGCCGCTGGCCGCAGCCGTGGAGCTGGACGCCGCCACCCAGGCTCTCCTCATGACCGGCGAGGACTACAAGGAGTTCCACACGGCGTTCACGGAGAAACGCCCTCCGAAGTGGCAGAACCGATGAAGTCGGCCTCACCCCAAGGGGCGCGGGGAACTGCGCGACCAGCCACAACAAACCCGCACCCGCCGACGAATCCGAACCACCCCCACCGAATCGCGATCATCGGCGGCGGCCCAGGCGGTCTCTATGCCGCCGCCCTGCTCAAACGCCGCCAACCCGATCGGCAGATCACCCTCTGGGAACGCAACGCCCCCGAAGACACCTTCGGCTTCGGCGTGGTCCTCTCCGACGAGACCCTCGGCGGCATCGAACACGCCGACCCCGTGGTCCACGCGGCCCTGCGACAGCACTTCACCCGCTGGGACGACATCGACATCGTCCACCGCGACACCCGCCACACCTCCGGCGGACACGGCTTCGCCGCCCTCGGCCGGCGTCGGCTCCTGGAGATCCTGCACGCCCGCTGCCGCTCCCTCGGCGTCGAGCTGCGCTTCCGGACCGAGGCCCCGCACCCGGCTCGGCTGGCGGAGACGTACGACCTGGTCGTCGCCGCCGACGGGGTGAACAGCACCGTCCGTGAGGCCTACGCCCAGGAGTTCCGCCCCCGGCTGACCAGCCACCGCTGCCGTTACCTCTGGCTCGCCGCCGACTTCGCCCTCGACGCCTTCCGCTTCGAGATCGCGGAGACGCAAGCCGGCGTGATGCAGCTGCACGGCTACCCGTACTCCCGCCCGTCGCCCGACCACCACCCCTCAACGGGGCCCTCCGGGCCGCAGAATCAATTCGGCGCCTCGACCGTGATCGTCGAGATGCGGGAGGAGGTGTGGCGGGCGGCGGGTTTCGACGAACCGGACGTCGCCGCGTCGGTCGAACGCTGCGCCAAGATCTTCACGGACGCCCTCGGCGGACGGCCGCTGCGCGCCAACAAACCGGCGTGGACCACCTTCCGTACGGTCGTCAACGACCGCTGGTCGCACGGCAACGTCGTCCTCCTCGGGGACGCCGCCCACACCGCCCACTTCTCCATCGGCTCCGGCACCAAGCTCGCCGTCGAGGACGCCCTCGCGCTCGCCGCCTGTCTGGAGGAGCGGCCGACCCTGGCCGAGGCGCTGGCGGCGTACGAGGAGGAGCGGCGGCCCGTCGTCGCCTCCACCCAGCGGGCGGCCCGGGCCAGCCTGGAGTGGTTCGAGAACCTTCCCCTCTACCTGGACCAGCCGCCCCGCCAGTTCGCGTTCAACCTCCTCACCCGCAGCCGTCGCGTCACGCACGACAACCTGCGGCTGCGCGACCCGCGCTTCACCGCCACCGTGGAGCGGGAGTTCGGGTGCCCGCCCGGCACCCCGCCGATGTTCACCCCCTTCCGGCTGCGCGGGCTGACCCTCCGAAATCGTGTCGTCGTGTCCCCCATGGACATGTACTCGGCCACCGACGGCGTCCCCGGCGACTTCCATCTCGTCCACCTGGGCGCGAGAGCGCTGGGCGGCGCCGGCCTGGTGATGACCGAGATGGTGTGTGTCAGCGCGGAGGGACGCATCACGCCGGGCTGCGCCGGCCTCTACACGGAGGAACAGGCCGAGGCCTGGCAGCGCGTCGCCGCCTTCGTCCACTCCCAGGCCCCCGGCACCGCCCTCGGCGTCCAGCTCGGCCACTCCGGCCGCAAGGGCTCGACGAAGCTGATGTGGGAGGCCGCCTACGGTTCTGAGCCCCTGGAGCAGGGCAACTGGCCGCTGGTCGCCGCGTCCCCGATCCCGTACCGGCCGGAGAGCCAGACCCCGCACGAGCTGACGCTCACTCAACTCGACATGATCCGGGGGCAGTTCGTGGCAGCCGCCCGGCGAGCCGCCCGCGCCGGCTTCGATCTGCTCGAACTCCACTGCGCCCACGGCTACTTGCTCTCCGGCTTCCTCTCCCCGCTCACCAACCACCGCACGGACGCGTACGGCGGCCCGCTCGCCGCCCGTCTCCGCTTCCCCCTCGAAGTTTTCGACGCCGTAAGGGAGGTGTGGCCGGACGGACGTCCCATGACGGTCCGAATCTCGGCCACGGACTGGGCGGACGGCGGTACGACGGCCGAGGACGCCGTCGGGATCGCGCGTGCCTTCGACGCCCACGGAGCCGATGCCATCGACGTCTCGACGGGGCAGGTGGTGGCCGACGAGCTTCCGGAGTACGGCCGTTCGTACCAGACGCCGTTCGCCGACCGGATCCGCCACGAGACGGGTGCGCCGGTGATCGCCGTCGGCGCGATCTCCTCCTGGGACGACGTCAACTCGCTGATCCTGGCGGGCCGTACGGACCTGTGTGCACTGGGCCGCCCTCATCTCTACGACCCGAACTGGACCCTGCACGCGGCGGCCGAGCAGGGCTACGAGGGGCCGGGCGTCGTCTGGCCCGCGCCGTACCGTGCGGGCCGCCGACGCCCGCGCACCGGACGCACGGACGACCCCAAACCCCGCCTCACCCTGGGCAGTTGACCTCGTTCCTGACCGCCGTGGCAGCCGTCCCCGGGAGGGGCGCCTGGTGTGGCAGAGGTCACAGCCCCGCGAATGTCACCCCGGCGTCCCGCAGCCGGGCGTGCAGGCCTCGGAAGACGGCCGCCGAGCGGACGCCCGGCCAGTCGGCGGGGAGCAGGTGGGCGGGCAGGCCGGGGTCGGTGTACGGCAGGTGGCGCCAGGAGTCCAGGGCCACCAGGTAGTCGCGGTACGCCTCCTCGGGCGGAGTGTCCTCGCGTTTCTCCCAGTCGCGCAGCACATGCGCGTGGCGGTCGAGGAACGCCTCGTGCTCCTTGGCGATCGCGGCCAGGTCCCACCAGCGGGAGACCGCCTCGACCGTCGCCGCGAAGCCCAGGTGATCGCCGCGGAAGAAGTCCACGTACGGATCGAGACGCAGCCGCTCCAGGGTGTGACGCGTCTCCTCGTAGAGGCGCGCCGGGGCGATCCACACGCCCGGAGCCGCCGTGCCGAAGCCGAGTCCCGCCAGCCGGGAACGCAGGACGTGCCGCTTCTGCCGCTCCGACTCGGGGACGGAGAACACGGCGAGGATCCAGCCCTCGTCGCGCGGGGGCGGGGCGGCGGCGTACACGCGCCGGTCGCCGTCGTCGAGCAACTGGCGGGCCTCCGGCGACAGTTCGTACCCGGCCGCACCCTGCGCCGTACGGGCCGGCAGGAGCAGGCCGCGCCGCTTGAGGCGGGACACGGACGACCGTACGGAGGGCGCGTCGACGCCGACCGCGGCGAGGAGCCGGATCAGCTCGGCGACGGGGACCGGGCCGGGCATGAAACGGCCGTACGCGCCGTAGAGCGTGACGATGAGGGACCGAGGGGCGTGCTGTTCGGACACGTTGATCATTTTAGGCCGCCGGAGTCACTGCTGCTCGCCATTTCCGCTGGTCAACTACCTTCGGTGAATGACTTTCGGTCAAGATCGTTTGATGTGGGGCGCAGCCGGAAGCGTTGGAGCTTGCCCGTCGCCGTCCGTGGCAGGGCGTCCAGGAAGACGATCTCGCGTGGACACTTGTACGGCGCCAGCTCCTTCCTGACGAACGCGAGCAGCGCCTCCGCGTCCGGTCGCGCGCCCTCCTTGAGCACGGCGTACGCCACCACGACCTGCCCGCGCGCCTCGTCGGGCCGGCCCACCACCGCCGTCTCCACGACGTCCGGATGGCGCAGCAGCGTCTCCTCGACCTCCGGGCCCGCGATGTTGTACCCGGCCGAGATGATCATGTCGTCGGCCCTGGCCACGTACCGGAAGTAGCCGTCGCCGTCCCGGACGTAGGTGTCCCCGGTGATGTTCCAGCCGCCCCGCACATACGCGCCCTGGCGCGGATCGGCGAGATACCGGCACCCGACGGGACCGCGCACCGCGAGCAGCCCGGGCGTGCCGTCCGGCACCGGACGGCCGTTCTCGTCCTGCACGCGCGCGTGCCAACCCGGCACCGGCAGCCCGGTCGTGCCGGGCCTGATGTCCTGGTCGGCCGCCGATATGAAGATGTGCAGCAGCTCGGTCGCGCCGATGCCGTTGATCAGCCGCAGGCCGGTGCGCTCGTACCAGGCCCGCCAGGTGGCCGAGGGCAGGTTCTCGCCGGCCGAGACACAGCGGCGCAGTGAGCCGGTGTCGTGGGCGTCGAGTTCCTCGAGCATCGCCCGGTACGCCGTGGGCGCGGTGAACAGCACCGAGACGCGGTGCTCGGCGATGGCCGGCAACAGCTGTTTGGGGCCCGCCTGTTCGAGGAGGAGGGCGCTGGCCCCGGCCCGCATCGGAAAGATCACCAGACCGCCCAGCCCGAAGGTGAAACCCAGCGGCGGACTGCCCGCGAACACGTCGTCGGCGTGCGGCTTCAGAACGTGCCGCGAGAACGTGTCGGCGATGGCGAGCACGTCCCGGTGGAAGTGCATGCACCCTTTCGGGCGACCGGTGGTGCCGGACGTGAACGCGATCAGCGCCACGTCGTCGGCCGCGGTGTCCACATCGGGATACGGGGTGCCGGGCACCGGACGGTTCAGCAGGTCGTCGAGACCGTCGCCGCCGTACGTCGTGATCCGCAGCCCCGGTATCTCCGCCCCGGCGAGGTCGTCGAGGGCCCGGATGTCGCACAGCGCGTGCCGTACCTGGGCGATCTCGCACATCGTGCTCAGCTCCTGCGGGCGCTGCTGGGCCAGCACGGTGACCGCGACCGCGCCCGCCTTCAGCACCGCCAGCCAGCAGGCCGCGAGCCAGGGAGTGGTGGGGCCGCGCAGCAGGACCCGGTTGCCGGGCACGACCCCGAGATCCCGGGTCAGGACATGCGCGACCCGGTCGACACGGGTGCGCAGCTCGCCGTACGTCCACACCTCGCCGGCGGCGGTACGGAACGCCGGGCGCCCGGCGTCGGGGCCGCTCAGCAGCTCGGCCGCGCAGTTCAGCCGGTCGGGGTAGCGCAGCTCGGGCAGGTCGAGGGGGAGGTCGGGCCACTGGTCCGGGGGCGGGAGATGGTCGCGCGCGAAGGTGTCCACATGGGCGGAGGGGGCCCGCCGGGCGGGGTCGGTGCGCTCCTCGGGAACCCCGCCGTACCCGGGATGCCCCGGGTGTCCGGGCTGCTTGGCGTGCCTGGTGTGCGTGGGGTCCATAGCGGTTCGCCCCCTTGCCGTGGTGGGCGTACTGGTGGGCCGGACCGGCCCTGCCAAAGGAGCGTATCGTGTTGGTGACGACAGTCAACGGTGCGCGATATCGTCGAAGGTGAGCCGCGACCGGCGGCCTCGGAGGGAGGACCGGCGATGCCCGCATTCTCGCTCGAACCGGCACAGGCCGCCTGGTGTGCCGAGCTGCGCACGCTGGCCGCCGACCGGCTGCGCCCACTCGCCGAGAAGGGTGAACCGGGCCGCGTCAACCGCCCCCTCGTCGCCGAACTCGGCCGACTCGGCCTGATCTCCCGGCTGTTCACCTCCGGCGCGCTCGACCTGTGCCTGATGCGGGAGTCCCTCGCTCACGCCTGCACCGAGGCCGAGACCGCCCTCGCCCTCCAGGGCCTCGGCGCGCATCCCGTCCACGCCCATGGCACCCCGGCCCAGCGCGAACGCTGGCTGCCCCGGGTGAGTGAGGGCAGCGCCGTGGCCGCGTTCGCCCTGAGCGAGCCGGGCGCGGGCTCCGACGCGGCGGCCCTGTCCCTCACTGCCGCCCCCGACGGCGCCTCCGGCTGGCGTCTCACCGGCGAGAAGTGCTGGATCTCCAACGCCCCCGAGGCGGACTTCTACACCGTCTTCGCCCGTACGACAGCGGGGGCGGGGGCCCGTGGAGTCACGGCCTTCCTGCTCCCCGCCGACCGGCCCGGCCTCACCGGCAGCGCCCTCGACATGCTCTCCCCGCACCCCATCGGCGCCCTCGCCCTGGACGCCGTACCGGTGACCGCGGACGACGTCATCGGCGAACCCGACCGCGGGTTCCGGGTCGCCATGGGCACGTTGAACCTGTTCAGGCCGAGCGTCGGCGCCTTCGCGGTCGGCATGGCCCAGGCGGCCCTGGACGCGACCCTCGCCCACACCGCCGGGCGGGACGCGTTCGGCGGCAAGCTGAAGGACCTCCAGGCCGTCGCCCACCAGGTCGCCGACATGGCACTGCGCACGGAGGCGGCCCGGCTCCTGGTCTACGCGGCAGCGGCGGCGTACGACGAGGGCGCCTCAGGCGTCCCGGGGCGCGCCGCGATGGCGAAGCTGCTGGCCACCGAGACCGCGCAGTACGTCGTCGACGCGGCCGTCCAGCTGCACGGCGCGCGGGCACTGCGGCGCGGCCATCTCCTCGAACACCTCTACCGGGAGGTGCGGGCGCCGCGTATCTACGAGGGGGCGAGCGAGGTCCAACGGACGGTCATCGCCAAGGAGTTGTACAAGAACGTGGATGGCGGGGCGAGTGCCCGATGAGTGCCGAGCGCGTCAATCCGGCCGGCCTCTCGCCGCCCACCGGCTTCTCGCACGCCGTCGTCGCCACCGGCTCCCGGCTGGTGTTCCTCGCGGGGCAGACCGCGCTCGGCGCCGACGGGAAGGTCGTGGGGGACACCCTGCCCGAGCAGTTCGAGCGGGCCCTCGCCAACCTGCTCGCCGCGCTGCGTGCGGCCGGTGGTGAGCCCGCCGACCTGGCGCGCGTCACCGTGTACGCCACGGATGTCGCCGAATACCGCGCCCAGGCCCCTCGACTCGGCGGTATCTGGAGGAGGTTGGCGGGACGCGACTATCCGGCGATGGCGGTCGTCGGGATCGTGCGGCTCTGGGACGAACGCGCCCTGGTCGAACTCGACGGGTTCGCGGTGCTGCCGTAGCGGGTCGGGGACCCGGACGGTCGTTCAGGCCGCGGTGGCCAGGCGGTGCGGGGAGATCACGCTGCCGTCGGGCAGCAGCTCGCCGGTGTCGTCGAAGACGATCGCGCCGTTGCACAGGAGGTTCCAGCCCTGCTCGGGGTGGAAGGCGACGATGTGCGCGGCGTCACGGTCGGGTCGGTCGGCCGAGGGGCACGGCGGCTGGTGTGAACACATGGTGTGCCTCCGGATGGGATGCGGTGCTCGGGTGTTCGCCTGCGATGGTTCCTTGCCACTTCTGACGATGCCCGTGCCGAGGGCCCGGCGCCAAGTCGTGTCGAGGAAGCGTGACACCACGCGGACGTGCTGTGACACCACCCTGACATTCGTAAAAGATCCGAAAGCGTGGCAGTCGGAGCGCGCGACTCGCCGACGAAGGGGTGATGATCACGCGCGTGGGCGCGTGGGACCAGTACCTGTGGACTCCCCCCAAGGAGGTTTCCCCATGTCACTGTCCTTCGCGCCGTCCTTCCCGGCCTTCTCGTCCCTCGCCCGTGCCGCGGCCGTCGCCGCCGGCGCCGTGCTGCTCACCGTGGCCCCCGCCGCGACGGCGGCCCAGGCCGCGGACGAGGGCTTCGACCAGGTGACCGTCGAGTCCGGCACCATCACGCACGACGGCGAACTCACGCTGGCCGGCAGTTACCGCTGCCTCAACGCCGGAGGCGACTCGGTCCGCGTCGCCGCCTCGATCGAGCGCGGCGAGAACGTCTGGTACGGCATGGACAGCATCCCCGCGAGCTGTGACGGCTCCTGGCACCAGTGGTCGAACACCAAGGCCACCGAGCCGGGCGCGTACCGGCCCGGCCCGGTGCGGGTGAAGACCAGCCTGGTGGAGTTCCGCCGCTCGGGCTTCATCCCGCTGCCGACCGTCCACTCGGAGCGGATCCAGGAAGTCGTCCTCACGGAGGTCTGATCCGCACCCGGCCCCACAGACCCACGGACCAACGGGGGCCGGCCGGTGCTACGCGCCGGTCAGCCCCCGCATCCATGCCTCGACCTCGTCGGACGTACGGGGCAGCCCGGCCGACAGGTTCTCGTGACCGTCCGCTGTCACCAGGATGTCGTCCTCGATCCGGACCCCGATGCCCCGGTACTCCGCGGGCACCGTCAGGTCGTCCGGCTGGAAGTACAGGCCCGGCTCGACCGTGAGGATCATGCCGGGTTCGAGGGTGCCGTCGACGTACGCCTCGGTGCGCGACCTGGCGCAGTCGTGCACGTCCAGGCCGAGCATGTGACCGGTGCCGGCCATGGTGAAGCGGCGCTGGAGGGCCAGCTCGTACACGTCGTCCGGGTCGCCCTCCAGGAGACCCCACTCGACGAGTTTCTCGGCCAGGTACCGCTGGGCGGCGACATGGAAGTCCCGGTAGGCGGCACCGGGCTTGACCGCCCTGATGCCGGCTTCCTGCGCCTCGTACACCGCGTCGTAGATCCTGCGCTGGAGCGGGGAGAAGGTGCCGCTGATGGGGAGCGTGCGGGTGACGTCGGCGGTGTAGAGGGAGTTCGTCTCGACGCCCGCGTCGAGCAACAAGAGGTCACCCGGGCGGACTTGGCCGTCGTTGCGCTGCCAGTGCATGATCGTGGCGTGCTCGCCGGCGGCACAGATCGAGCCGTAGCCGACGTCGTTGCCCTCAAGTCGGGCGCGGCGGAAGAAGGTTCCCTCGATCCAGCGCTCCGAGGTGGCGACGGCGGTCGCCAACTCCCGTACGACATCGACGAATCCGCGTACGGTCGAGTCGACCGCCTTGCGCATCTCGCCGATCTCCCACTCGTCCTTCACCAGACGCAGCTCGGACAGGACCGACTTCAGCTCGGTGTCCCGCTCCTCGTCAGTCGCGACGGCGGCTTCGAGCCCTGCGTCGTAGCCGCGCACGATCCGGGTGGGGGCGGCCGGGGCCGCGCGCAGCTCGTCGGCGGCCTTGCGGACGTCACGGCACGGCAGGCCCAGCAGCTGCTCGGCCTCCGCGAGGGAGTGCCGGCGGCCGACCCACAGCTCGCCCTGGGCCGCGCCCTGCCAGAACTCGCCGCTCTCCCGGTCGGAGCGGGGCAGAAGATAGGCGGTGGCGTCATGCCCGGTGGCGTCGGCGCGGGGTTCGAGGACGAGAAGCGCGTCCTCGGTCTGGTCGCCGGTGAGGTGGACGTACTCGGTGGACGGGCGGAACGGGTAGTGCGTGTCGTTGGCGCGGACCTTGAGATTCCCGGCCGGGACGATCAGGCGCTCGCCGGGAAACCGGGCGGAGAGGGCGGCGCGGCGCTCGGCGGCGTACGGCGCCTGCTCCACGGGGCGCAGATCCTGAAGCTCGGTGTCGGCCCACCCCGTCGTCATCAGCGCGGCCAGCTGCGGCGAGACGGACGGGTAGAGGCGGTTCTTACGGTCCTTGGTCTCCGGGGATTCGGGGGTTCCGGGAGTTCCTGGGGTCTCTGCGGGGTCGACGGCTTCGGCGGTCTCGGTGGGCTCCGTGGATTCCCTGGACACCTGGGGGCACCTTCTTCGTCTTGGGGGCAGGTCGGCTGCTGCTGCGTGAGGGCCGACGCTGCAAAGCTAATCGGGAGGCGCAGCGTACGAGGTGTCCTCTTGCCGATCCGCTCCGGCTGAACCCCACAAACGATCGCGTTCATCGGAGCGGAGCCTTCTTCGGGGTCGCGTCGCGGCGCTGGGCCGCCGCGACGCGATCGGGGTTCGACGAGGGGCCGAGTCAGCAGAACCGGCGCGGTGTCAGGCGCGCGGGAAGCCCTCGGCATCGAGGCGGAAGACGAGCTCGGCCTCGTCGCGCTTGGTGGTGTGCAGTTCCCAGTAGAGGGGGGTGATCTGCTCGGGCTTGGCCGCCTCGATGCCGGGGATGACCGAGACGCCGATGGACGAGTCGATGCCGACGTGAGCGGCCTGGATGCCGGTGCCGTCCAGCTCCTTGTGCAGGTTCATCGCCCAGTTGCGCAGCGCCGCGGCGGCGGCGTTGACGTTGGCGACCCGCGGGTCGGGCCAGATCGAGCCGGCGCCGGTGGTGTAGAGCAGGGTGCCCGCGCCGGCCTCCCGCATCGCCGGCAGTACCGCCTTGGTGGCGGTGATGGCTCCGTAGAGCTGGAAGTTCATCTCGAACTCCACATGAGACGGCTCGGTCTCGGCCGGAGCGGTCAGCTTGATGACACCGAACGACCCCACCGGGGAGTACTCCAGGACGTCGATCCCGCCGAACCGCGCGGTGGCGTCCTTGAGCGCCTGGGTGAGTGCGTCGCGGTCGAGCACGTCCGCGGGGAACGCGGCAGCGGTGATGCCGTCGGCAGCGAGTGTGCCGACAAGACCGTCGAGCTTCTCGCGGTTACGGGAGATCAGGGCGACGTCGAAGCCCTGGGAGCCGAAGGTACGGGCGATTGCCAGGCCCATCTGGGGGCCGGCTCCAACGATGGCGATGCTGGTCACAGCGATCCTTTCCAAAAGCTGGCTGGTCGAAGCAAGTGATTCGGATAGCCCTATCCGTATCGAGATTCGGATAGGGCGCTCCGGTTGACTGTCGCCACCGTACCAGTAGAAATGGATAGGGTGATCCGGTTGCTGGACTCCTGGCCCTTCCCGCCGGAACCGGTCGCCTGCGCCGGGTGCCGGCTCACCCGCTGGGCCCTGGATCGCGACGCCCGTGGCTCGGATTCGGCTCGTGACGGTTGCACGGCTGGTTCCGGGGACGGGTTCGGGCCAGGGTGCCCCATGCGCACCTGCCCGCCTGCCCGCATGACTTCTGTACCGTCCGATGCGGAGGTCGCGCGGTCACTGGGTGGCGACAGGCTCAAGGGCTGCTCCGCGCCGCCGCAACGGGCGATGCGTTCAGGTCATGGCCGAGTGTCGGTTCAGACGCTCGGCCAGATGCTGAGAGCCAGGTCGGCGACGCGGTGCATGTCTTCTCGGCTGGCGCCGCCGGAGGCCTGCACGGCGAGGCCCTGCCCGACGGTGTTCACGTAGCGGGCGAGAGTGTCCGGGTCAGCAGTGGGCGGCAGGTCGCCCTCGGTCTGGGCCTGTTCGAACCGTTTCCGCAGGGCGGCCACTCCGGCCTCCCGGCGTTCGGCCAGGTCGCGGCGGACCGGTTCGCTGTCCGGGCCGGCGGCCAGTGCGGACTGCACCAGCAGGCAGCCGCGGGGGCAGTCCGGGAGGGTGTGGGCGTTGACCCCTCCGTGCAGCATCGCCTCGGCCACCTGTCGTGCGGTGGGCAGCTGGAGAGCCGGTTCCACGAAGGCTCCCGGGCCCTGCACGTAGCGGTCGACGGCCTTGCGGAACAGTTCCTCCTTGTTGCCGAAGGCGGCGTAGATGCTGCGCCTGTTGATCCCCATGGCCTCGGTCAACGCGGCGAGCGAGGCACCCTCGTAGCCCTCGGCCCAGAACAGCCGCATCGCCACTTCCAGCGCCTCGTCGGTGTCGAACGACCGGGGCCGCCCCGTGCTGGGCATCGAAGCCTCCTTTGGGAAAAGTTCGCCGCCGTGGAGTGGATCGGCGGCTTGCTCAGGTTAGTGCCCTCGTGGTTATAGTAACCGAGCGGTTCGGTTCGTATCGAGTCGTCGGTATTTTCGATTCGTCAGTACGTGGAGGAGGTTCGGAGCGCGTGCCATGAGCACCCAGCTCGCCCCGGCACCACCCCGTTCGGCGTAAGACCCCTCGAAGGTAAGACCGCCCTGGTCACGGGCGGGTCCCGGGGCATCGGTGCCGCGATCGTGCGTCGTCTGACCGCCGACCCCGAAGCCCGGTTCGTCTCCGGCAGCACCTGGAACGTCGACGGCGGCTCCTCGGTCTGACCGCCCGCCCCGGGCGGCCGCGGCCACCTGAACGTCGCCGTGCCCGCGCTCGGCGCAGAGCTCTCGGCCGGCGCAGCCACCGGCCATGGCGCCGCGCACGACGACACCCCCCGTTACACCCCCTACTAACCCCCTACCAAAAGGACGTACCACCGTCATGACCATGAACGCCTTCACCACTGCCTCCACCACCGCTTTGGCCGTCGGGTCGGAGGAGCCGCTCAGTTCCGGCTACGACGCGGCGACCAAGGACGACGCCGAGTTCAACGAGCTCTTCCGGCACGGCTTCACCACCATCGACGACGTGCAGATGCACTACGTCATCGGCGGCGACGGCCCGCAGGTCATGGTGCTGCTGCACGGCTGGCCGCAGAGCTGGTACGAGTACCGCCAGGTCATGCCCTCGCTGCTGCCCGGCCGCACCGTCATCGCCATCGACCTGCCGGGCCTGGGCGACTCCACAGGGAACCCGCCCTCCAGGGCCAAGGCGGTCCTGGCCACGTACGTCCACAAGTTGCTCAACCACCTCGGCCACCGCGAGAACGTACACGTCGTCGCCCATGACTTCGGCGTCAGTGTCGCCTACCCGCTGGCCGCCCAGTTCCGCGAGCAGACAGCAGGCCTGTTCCTCATGGACTACGGCCTGACCGGCAAGAACCTGAAGTTCGCCGCCATCGAGTCGATGTTCTGGCACTTCTCCTTCAACAAGCAGGGTCCGCTCGCGGAGGAACTGGTCACCGGCCGGGTCGAGACCTTCCTCACCCACTTCTTCCAGGGGATGAGGACCGCCGGCGAGAACGTCTCCGCCGACGAACTGGCCGAGTTCGTCCGGCTGTACTCCCGCCCCCAGGTCCTGCACGCCGGCTTCGAGCTGTACCGGACCGAGATCCAGGACGAGGCCGACAACACCACGTTCCAGGAGACCCCGCTGACCATCCCGGTCCGCATGATCACCCAGGCCGGCCTCGCCGACATGGTCCTGGCGCCCCTCCAGGACGCCGCCCCCGCCGCCACCTCCGCCGAGGTCCCCGGCGCCGGACACTTCCTCCTCCACGAAGCACCCGACCGCGTCCTGGCCGAGATCAACGCCTTCTACCCCACCCCCACCCCCAACTCCTGACCAGGAAACACCACATGGCTTCCGTCCCGTCCGCCGCAAAGCACGTGCGGACCCTGGACGGCGACTCCGAGAACCAGCACACCGAGGTAAAGGAAAGCCCCTGATGAACAGTCACATCACTTCTGCCCGCGATGTTCCCACTCGCCTTTTCGCGGCCTTCGACGCGGGCGACATCGCCGCACTGGACACCCTGGTCTCGCCCGATCTCATCGACCACAACCTGCCCGCGGGGGCCCCGTCGGCGATCGAGGGGATGAAGGGGATGGTCGCTGCCATGCGCGACGGGTTCACCAACCCTCACCACGAGGTCGTCTACCAGGCCGAGACGGATGACGGCTGGGTCGTCTCCCAGTGGGTGATCACAGCGACCCACACCGGTCCTTGGTTCGGACTGCCCGCGACCGGCCGTGACGTCACCTGCTCCGGCATCGACCTCGCGCGGGTGGTCGACGGCCGGATCGTCGAGGTCCGGCATGTCGAGGAGCTGCTGCAACTGCAGATGCAGATGCAGCTCACCGACTGAGGCAACGGCCCGCGGGCTCACAACGCGCCAGGCAAGCAGGTCATTCACAACAGAATGAAGGTTGAGGACGATATGGCGGAACAACTCCCCGGTCCCAACGGCTACGAGGCAATCGAAAGGATGTACACCGCCACCGAGGACGGTGACATGGAACGGCTCCTGACGTGTTTCGAGCCCGATGCCGTCGTCTGGCACGCGGACGACGAGGTCGAGAAGGACGTGGACACGTGCCTCCAGCGGGTCAGCCTGCTGGGTCCGGCGTCCTCGAAGGTGGCTTACGAGGACCGCCGCATGACGGCGGTGGGTCAACAGGTGTTCCTCCAGCACACCCTGACGGCCGATCTCCTCACGGGCCGTCGGCTCCGGCTTCCCGCCTTCATGCGAGTCGAGCTCAGTTCCGGCGGTCTGATCAGCAGGCTCGAGGAGTACTACGACTCCCGCGCGACCGATGTGCTCGCCGAGGCGGGACTGTAAGAAGAACGACCCGGTCTCGCAGGCGTGGTCAGGTCGTTCGAAGATCACGAAGATGGCGAGGATCACGAGTCATTCCCGCCATGCGGTCGGACTCGGACCAGCGGTCGGACTTGAACCAAGCGATTGCCATGACGTGAACGGTGCCCGAGTCTGCGACGGCTCGGGCACCGTGGTGCGGTGCCATCGGCCGCGCTGACGCCTTTGACGCCCAACTCGTGCATCAGCCGCGCGGTCGTGCGGGGGGCCGGATCAATGCCCTCGACCGCGCCTGGCGGACCCGTCTCAACTCTGGTGGAGCAGGGGCCCCGTACGCTGACGCCGTACCCGGTGTCCCAGGTCGCACGATCACGTTGGCCCGAACAGCCCAGACCACCACAAGCCCGCACACGAACGATCACACGATCGAGCTAATTCGGCCCTGTACGCACTCCTTCACGAGCAGCTCCAACCCCTCCCGGCACCGTCCAGTACGACCTCGACCGCGCGGGGAACCGGCGGCCCGGCGCCCTCGCCTTCCCGGCCCGCTCAGCGAACTCCATCCGGACGACGGCGCCACCCTGATGGAAGCCAACCGGTCGATGTGGATCTTCCCTTTCCGTGGTGGTCCGCAGACGGTACTGCTCAGCTACCACACCGCCGATGTGGACGCCGAGTTCAAGGAGCCGCCGGCCCAGCGCGTACGCGCGGCGTTCGGTCCCGGGCCCACCGGCCGACTCCTGGGCGAAGTGCTCGACGCGCTGGACACCGTCAAGGATCCGTTGTTCGACTCGGTCGAGCAGACACGGATGGACACCTGGCATCGCGGCCGGGTCGTACTTGTCGGCGACTCCGCATGGTGTGTCAGTCTCTACGCCGGCATGGGCGTCTCGATGGGAATCACCGGGGCGGACCTCCTCGGCACCGTGCTGGATCGCCACCCCGCCGATGTGCGCCGCGCCCTGGCCGTCTGGGAACAGACCCTGCGGCCCCACGTCGACGTGTTCCAGCAGAACGGCATCCAGCAGCGCATGATCTTCGTGCCGGCCAACCATAAGGAGCTCGCTCTGCGCAGGGTCTTCAACCTGGTGATGCGGACCCCAGGGGCGTCACACCTGCTGAAGCGGATGCAGGCCGGGAACAAGGCGGGCCGGCTCAAGGACCGTGACCTCGCCATAGCATGAGGCCGGCTCCGCGGCCGCGGGCCTGATCGGGACGGGCAAGGGAACGACGATGGCAGTACTGGCCGAACACGACTCCGCCACGGCGGCCCGGATTCTCGCCGCGGCCAGGGAACTGATCCTCAAACGCGGCGTCAAGGGGCTGACGGTGGCCGAGATCGCGGAGAAGGCGCACGTCGGCAAGGGCACGGCGTACCTGTACTGGGGCACCAAGCAGGACCTCCTGTTCGAGCTGTTCGCCAGAGACTTCCTGACGTTCCTGGAGGGCGAGATCCAGGCGCTGGACGCCGACCCCGAGGCCGGCATGCCGCAGCGGCTCTGCCCGCGGGTCGCCCGCAACGCCCTGAACTACCCGATCGTACGGGCGATGCAAACCGGCGACGACGACCGGCTGGGCGCCTTCGGCCAGCATCCGCGCAGCGTGGAACTGCTCGGCAGGCTGGGCCCCGCCACGGTGGTCCACTCGGTGCTGCCGGTGTGGCGCGAGTACCGGCTGGTACGAACCGACTGGCCCCTCGACGAACAGGCCTACGCCCTGCAGGCGCTCATGACCGGCTTCCTCGGCGCCGCCACCCGGCCACCGACCCCGACCAGCGTCACGGTCGACGACCCCGACAAGGTCATGGCCGCCGCGGTCACGGCCTTGCTCCGCCCCGAAGAAGCCGGCCCTGAAGGAGTCGGACCCGCCGAGCTCCGCACGGTCGCCGAGGAAGGTCTGCGGCTGTTGCGCGAGCGACGGGACGCCATGCTCGCCCTGATCGCCACCTACCCCGGAACGAAACACAGTCAGGAACCGGAGCGCTCCGGTTCGAGTTGAGGAACGACGGAGGAAGCGTCAATGACCCGGGCGACCGTGACAACCACTCCCGAAGAGACCGTCATCGACCGCTACATCAGGATCGTCGACCGTACGGTGTACGAGCCCGAGGCGCTGACGGAGCTTGAGTCGATCTTCGCACCGGACGCCACCGTCGAGCTCGACGGGGACACGGAACCGGTGACCGGCCTGCCCGCGATCATGGCGGCGTACAGGCAGCTGACCAAGGTCATGGTCGACAGCAAGCACTTCTGGACCGTCACGGAGCTCGACGACGGCAGGCTGGAGTGCCACTGGGTCCAGGCAGGTCGCGGGACCGACGGCCGCCTGGCCGGCCAGAGCGGTATCGAGCACGCCACCGTCAACGCTGACGGGCGGATCACGCACCTGAGCAACCGCATGGTGCCCGTCGCCACCTGGTCCTGAGAAGGCGGCCGGCTTCTTCGGCCGAAGTGGGTGAGCGTGAACTCCGGTTCCGTGAAGGTTCTTCGGGAGTATCCGGAACAACGCGCGGCTCTGGCACCGGATTCACTGCTGGTCCTGATGGGCCAGCCGGAAGGCGCCGGGTGTCACGCCGGTGTGGCGGGTGAAGAACTTGCCGAAGTTGGTCGGTTCGGGGAAGCCGAGGTGGCGGGCGATGGTCGCCACCGGTTCGCCGGTGTGGGCGAGCAGTCGTTGGGCCTCCAGGGCGACGCGGGCGTCGATGACGTGCTTCACGGGCTGTCCGGTGGCGGCTGCGCAGGCGCGCGTGAGTGTCTTGACCGTGTAGCCGAGGCGTTGGGCGTAGTCGGCGGCCCGGCGGGTGGTGGCGTAGGAGAGTTCCAGCTCGGTGCGGAAGCGGGTGTAGACCTCCCGGCTGGGAGTCCGGTCGCCGCCGCCGTCGGGTTGGGGCAGCCGGTCGATGTGCAACAGCACGGTGGCGAGCAGGAGTTGGAGGATCTCCGCCGACACGGTCTGTGCCGGCCGGTCGTACTCGGCCCGCAACTGGCCCAGCAGGGTGGCCAGTACCGCGTAGTCGCCACTGGCCCCCAGTTGCCGGCAGACCGGTCCGTACCACTCGTTGACCAGCCGGTCGGCGCCGCTGGGATGGGGCAGGAAGGCCGGCGTGAACAAGAGGTGGATGCCGTTCGCCGTGCCCGGTCGCACAAAGCGCTGTACCTGTCCGGGGCGGATCCACAGCAAGGTGCCCGGGCCGCAGGGGTAGGTCACGAAGTCCACGGCGTGGTCGCCGCTGCCCTCGGTGACGAGCGTGAGGGTGTGGAAGTCGACCCGGTGCACCGCATCCGGCTGTCTGCGCCGGCGCCGCTCGTGCAGGGTGGACAGATCGATGATCTCGAAGCCGGGGATCCGATTCTCGGGCGGGTTGAAGTCCAGCCGTACGATGCCGCCGCCCCGGGGAGGAGGAGCCTCGCCAAGATCCGCCGAGTTCATCACGCCTCTCCTGGATGTCCTCGATTTACCACACCGGGTCTTCAGGTTACCTCGCCCACCTGTGCTTTTGCGGCGAGAGTGGATGACGTCAAGGCGGCGCACGGCCGCCCCCACCACAAGGGGCACCTCCATGAACGGCACAGTCACGGTCCTCGACAAGGGCGCGGTCCGCATCCACAGCTACATGTCACCGGCGGACACCTTCCACACCACCACGCAGCTGATCGAGACCCCGGCGCGGATCATCGCGGTCGACGCCCAGCTGACCCCCGCCTACGCGGACGAGGCGGTCGCCTATGCCCAGGGGCTCGGCAAGCCGCTGGACCGGCTCATCATCACCCACGCCCACCCGGACCACTACAACGGCGCCGCCCGCTTCGGCGTCCCCGTTCACGCGCTGGCCCAGGTGCGCGAGCAGATCCTCGCGCGCGGCGACAGCCGGCTGCCCACCGGCCAGGTCATCCCGGTCACCGACTTCACGCCGAACGTGGAGATCACCGCCGGCACCGAGGTCGTCGACGGGATCCCGTTCGTCTTCCAGGCCGTCGCCGGTGGTGAGGCCGCCGACGAACTCCTCGTCAAACTCCCCGAGCAGGGCGTCCTGATAGCCCAGGACCTCGTCTACCACGACGTCCACCTCTACCTGGGCAACAACGACATCGCCGGCTGGCAGCAGGTGGTCGACGCGCTCGCCGCCGAATCCGGTTACGACACGATCCTCGCCGGCCACGGCCTGCCCGCCGGGCCGGAGATCTACGAGGAGGTGCGCCGCTACCTCGCGGACGCCCAGGAACTGCTCGGCGACGACGGCGAGGCGTACAAGAAGGCGATCACGGACCGATACCCCTCCCATGTCGGCCCGTTCATCATCGACATCGCCAACCGGTCCCTCTTCCCCGCCGACCACTGAGCCCAGCCTCTCCGCTCCTCGCAGCCCACTCCTTCAGAAGGACTCGTCATGCCGTCAGCTCGTATCCGCCATGCCCGTGTCGCGGCCGTCGCGGTGGCCTCACTGGCCGTCATGGGCGCAGCCACAGCCCCGGCTCTCGCCACCCCTGACGCGACCGGGAGGCCTGCCGCCTCCGCTCAGCACCGCGCCCACCTGCCCGCCAGTTACTCGATCCCCGGCGACCGGACCTACCCCGAGGGCATCGCCCGCCAGCACGGCACTCCCTACTTCTACGTCGGCAGCACCAGCGACGGCACCGTCTACCGTGGTGACGTCCACCAGAGCGCGACCAAGGTGTTCCTGCCGGGCGGCCAGGACGGGCGCACCTCCGTCGCCGGCATGAAGACCGACACCGCAGGACGCCTCATCGTCGCGGGCGGCGCCACCGGCAAGGTCTTCGTCTACGACACCCGTACCCGCGCCCTGCTGCACGTGTTCGACACCGGCCGCACCGACGTCTTCCTCAACGACGTGGCCCTCGCCCCCAACGGCGACGCCTACATCTCGGACTCCGTCCACCCGGTGCTGTGGCACATCACGGCGGCGGAGTTGACGAGCGAGCACGTCCAGCAGCCGCTGCGCGTCGGTGCGGACCTGGCCAGGTCCCCCATCGACTACAACGCCGGCTTCAACGGCAACGGCCTGGTCGTCACGGACGACGGCCGCTACGTCCTGCTGGCCGACTACAACGACTACGCCTTCTACCGCATCGACACGATCACCCACCAGGTCGTTCCCATCGCCCTCGGCGGTGCCGAGGGCGTCTCCGGCGATGGTCTGCTGCTGCGCGGCAACACCCTCACCGCCGTGACCGAACTCGACCATCCCGAGGGCCAGATCGCGATCCTGAAACTGAGCCACGACTACACCAGGGCCAAGCTCGTGCGCACTATCCACGGTCACGGTATGCACAGCCCTTCCACGGCGGCCTACGACGGACGCGACCTGCTGATCGTCAACTTCCAGTTCCAGATCGCCGACCCACACCTGCCGTTCAACGTGGTGCGCGTCCACGTGAACCGATGACCGGGCACAGCACAAAGAAGGACGACAGCACGACGACGAAGCCGGGTCGGGGTCGGGCGGGCCGACCGGGGCGACCCCGTGGCGTCAGCCGCTCACGGCTCGCAGGGCTCCGGGCCTGCGGCCGTTGAGACGGTCGAGCGCGGTGGCCGTTGCGTCGTCGGCCGGGAGGTGCACCACCAGGCGCTGGCCCTCGTCCGAGAGCGTGAGCGTCTCGTACGACAGGCGCAGGCGGCCCGCCGCAGGGTGGTCGACGAGCTCGGTCCCGAATTGGGTGGGCAGGGCCGGAACGGCGAGCCGGTCGCTGAACGGCGCCCCCACCGTCGCGGTCAACTCCTCGGCCAGGGCGGCTACATGAGGGTCGTGCGGCGAGGCCTCGTCGCGAAGATGGGCGACCTGTTCGTCGGCCAGCCTGTCCCATCCCGGGTACACCGCGCGTGCCCGGGCATCGGTGAACAGATACCGCATCATGTTGGGCGGATCGCCGTCGAGCAGGCCGAGCGGGCGGGCGTACCGCTCGTAGCCCTGGGTGCAGGCCACGATGTCACCGATCCAGTTGAGCAGGACGGCCGGTGCGGGCTCCAGGCGGTCCAGCAGCGACTGGACGGTGGCGCGCACTGTACGCACCGGCGGCACGGTGACCGACTGGCACACAGCCTTGGCATCGCCGTGGTCCTTGGCCAGCCGGTGCAACAGGAGACGGTCCGCGTGCGACAGGCGCAGGGCGTCACCGAGGGCGCCGAGGACCGGGGGCGAGGGGTTGCGGTCGCGGCCCTGTTCGAGCCGGGTGAGGTACTCGATGCTGATGCCGGCGAGGGTGGCCAGCTCGGCCCGGCGCAGTCCCGGAGTGCGGCGGCGCAGGCCCGCGGGCAGGCCCACCGCGGCGGGGGTGACAGCTTCACGGCGGGCGCGCAGGAAGGTGCCCAACTCGTTGTCGTTCACCTGTCGAACCGTACAACGCGTGCCGTCGCGGAGGATGGCCCTGCCACTACTACCCTTCGCCCGGTCTCCCTCCCCCGCCTCGTAGCTCGCACGATGAAGCCATGAGCATTGAAAACTCCGCGAACATCACCGCCGCGTCCGTCGCCGCGCTGCCCCTCTCCCCGGGCGACTGGGAATTCGACCCCTTTCACTCGGCGGTCGGCTTCACCATCCGCCACCTCGGGATCGCCAAGGTGCGGGGCCGGTTCACCGAGTTCAAGACCGGGCTGTACGTCGGTGAGACCGCCGACGATGTGCGGGTGAGCGCCGAGATCGCGCTCGCCTCCATCGACACCGGCAACTCCGACCGTGACGCGCACACCCGCTCCGCCGAGATCCTTGATGTGGAGAAGCGGCCGACGATGACGTTCCGCTCGACGCAGGTGTCCGGAGAGGGCGAGGACTGGACGATCGCGGGGGACCTGACCATCGGGGACGTGACCCGCCCGGTCACGCTCGGCGTCGAGTTCGGCGGGGTGATGGACTCCCCCATGGACCAGAGGAAGCACGCCGGGTTCGAGGCGACGGGCGAGATCCGCCGCAGCGACTTCGGGCTGGACTTCGGCACCGGGCTCCTCGGCGATGTCGTCAAGCTTCACCTGGACATGCAGTTCGTCGCACCGCAGAGCCAGGACGGCTGACCGAGGACGGGCCGCTCCTTAATGGGTGTCTCCGTGGCGCCACGGACTGGACCTACCCGTACCTCCAGAGGTGACGTCGTGCCCGTGCGGATGGCCGCGTCGGCGACCTGTGACCGTACGGCGGGGCGCGCAGGGCCGGCTCCCGACGCGCCCCGCCGCGTTGTCATCGCGACGTCACCGGTGCGGCGTGTGCGTCAGTACATCGTCGGCACCGGGGACGGGACGACCGGTCGGCGGGCGCCGGTTCACGTCGTCAGCGCGCCGCGGTGATCCTGATCCCGGCCACGGTGCCGTCGCCCCGCAGAGTCAGTGCCGCCGGGCCTTCGTGACGCACGCAGTCGAGGCGACCGAGCGTGGTCTCCCGGCCGGCCGGTCCGCCGACGGCGATGCCCTCGGTGACGGCCATGACGAGGAGCGTCTCGCCCGTGGCGCACGCCATCTCTGCCCCCTGTGCGGCGGCGACGGTGATGATCCGCACCTGTGCCGTCGCTTGGCCCCTGCGGGTCATCACATTCATGTTGCGAACCGCGCCCGCTTCCAGCCGGCAGTCGGTCGCCGCGTCGCCGGGGAAGGCGAAGGGACTCAACGGCCCGACCGGATACGGCGTTCCGTCCACCGTCAGGACCATGCCCGCGCCCTCGACCAGGGTGATCACGCGGTCGATCCCGGGAAAGGCGGAGAAAGAGCCTCCCGCGTCCACGTCCGCGACACTCACCCGCCAGTCGAAGCCGTCCGCGGGCTCTATCGAGGCCAGGGGAGCGTGCACGGTGCCCGACGCGACCTCTCGGGTCGTACCACCGCCGTTCTTCCACGGCATGCTGCGGTACTCGCTCCAGCGCAGAGCATCTCCGCCCATCCGACACCGCCTCCTTGCTCCGTCATCCGGTCGGCCGCGTCACCGGCGAACCCGGGCCATCGGCCTCTCGGCCGGCGGACCGCTTGAGCGCCCGCCCAGGCGCGTGATCATCGAGTCCAGAGCCGGCCTGCGCGCCGACCGGGCGCGGAGGGCGGGGCCGCCGCACCGGACGGTCGCCCCGAGACTCGGCCCAATGCCGGGCGCCAGGCTACATCGAGCCAGGACCGGTCCTCCGACACGCACTGGTTCAGGCAGAACTGTCGGCGTGCTTCCTTTCGATCCGGCCAACTTCTCTCACATAGAGCGACATCTGTTGGTTAACCTCAAGGTGTTGGCTACGCCTCATGGGGTGAGCTGCAGGAGTACGCGGAATACGATCCCGCCGGCCGAGATCTCCAGCCGTTCGTGGAGCTCGTCGACACCCACGGGCCCGAAGTCATCATCGCCGCTGTTGACGCGCTGACCGACGAGGACAGAGCCGAAGTCACGGCGGCGGCGGGCGGGGGGTCGAGCCGAGGCACCCTTGGCGAGATCAGGAACATGTGACATTGTACTGACGTGAGCAAGCGACTGACCTGCGATGTTGTGGTCGTCGGTGCCGGAATGGTCGGCGCCGCCTGCGCCCTGTATCTCGCTCGGGCGGGCCTGGCGACCCTCGTCCTCGACCGGGGACCGGTGGCCGGCGGCACCACCGGGGCCGGTGAGGGCAACCTGCTCGTCTCCGACAAGGAGCCGGGGCCCGAGCTGGACCTCGCGCTGCTCTCCGGCCGGCTCTGGAACGACCTCGCCGCCGAACCCGGTGTGGGCGGCGCCGTCGAGTTCGAGGCGAAGGGCGGGATCGTCGTCGCCTCCGACGCGGAAGGCATGGCCGCGCTGAGCCGCTTCGCCGCCGGACAACGGGCGGCGGGCGTCGCGGCCGAGGTGGTCGACGCCCGGCAACTCGCCGACCTGGAACCGCACTTGGCCCCCGGCCTCGCGGGCGGCGTCCGGTACCCGCAGGACTGCCAGGTGATGCCCTCCCTCGCCGCCGCCCAGGTCGTACGGGCGGCCCGGCGGGCCGGAGCCGAGCTGCGCACCGGCACGGCCGTCACGGACATCCTGCGCGCGCCGGACGGTTCCGTGCGCGGCGTACGGACGGCGGGGCTCGGCGACATCCACGCCCCGGTCGTCGTCAACGCGGCCGGCACCTGGGGCGGCGAGGTCGCCGCGCTGGCCGGGGTGCGGCTGCCCGTGCTGCCACGACGGGGCTTCGTCCTGGTCACCGAACCACTGCCGCCCGGCACCGTCCGGCACAAGGTGTACGCCGCCGACTACGTCGCCGATGTCGCCAGCGGTGATGCCGGGCTCCAGTCCTCCGCGGTCGTCGAGAGCACGGCCGCGGGCCCGGTGCTGATCGGGGCCAGCCGTGAACGGGTCGGCTTCGACCGGACCTTCTCCCTCCCAGTCGTGCGCCGACTGGCCGCGCAGGCGACGGCCCTCTTCCCGGCTCTCGGCACGGTCCACGCGATGCGCGCCTACCTCGGCTTCCGCCCCTATCTGCCGGACCATCTGCCGGCCATCGGGGCCGATCCCCGGGCGCCGGGGCTCTACCACGCGTGCGGTCACGAGGGCGCCGGGATCGGGCTCGCGGTCGGTACGGGGCACCTGATCGCGCAGTCGCTGACGGAGCGGACACCCGACCTCGATCTGACGCCGTTCCGCCCGGACAGGTTCACCGGCGGGGAACAGTGAGGCCCGTGAAGAGGCCGACGAAGGGGAGGCGGATGAAGAAGGTGAGACAGGTGAAGGACGTGCAGCAGGGGCAGCAGGTGCAGAGAACCACTCCGCTGGAGCTGGCGCGCGCCCGGCCCGGACCTGCGTTCACCGTCACCGTCGACGGGGACGAGACCGACGCGCTGCCCGGTCAGACCGTCGCCGCCGTGCTCTGGTCGGCGGGCATCACCTCCTGGCGCGGCACCCGGGGCAGCGGTGCGCCGCGTGGGATCTTCTGCGGCATCGGGGTCTGCTTCGACTGCCTGGTCACCGTCAACGACCACCCCAACCAACGGGCCTGCCTCGTCCCGGCCGCGCCCGGCGACGCGATCCGCACCCAGGAGGGCACCGGCCATGACGAACTCGGCTAGCGCGTTGTCGCTCGCGGTGGTCGGCGCGGGTCCGGCGGGTCTCGCCGCCGCGCTGACGGCGGCCGACCGGGGTGTACGGGTCGTACTGCTCGACTCGGGCACGCAGGCGGGCGGACAGTTCTACCGGCAGCCCGCGCCCGAGCTGAAGGCGCGCAGGCCCCAGGCCCTGCACCACGCCTGGGGCACCTGGAAGCGACTTCGGGACCGGCTGGCGGCACATGTCGCGGCGGGCCGGATCCGGCATCTGGTGGACCGTCATGTGTGGTTCGTGGAGCGGGAGTTCGCGGGTGGCCCGGGCTTCGGCGTGCACGCCCTCCAGGGGCCCGGGCAGACCGGGTCGCAGACCGTAACCGCCGACGCCGTCCTCCTCGCCACCGGCGGCTACGAGAAGGTGCTGCCCTTCCCCGGCTGGACTCTCCCCGGAGTGGTCACCGCGGGAGGAGCGCAGGCGATGCTCAAGGGCGGCCTCGTCCTGCCCGGCCGTACGGTGGTCGTCGCCGGGACCGGGCCGCTGCTGATGCCGGTCGCGGCCGGCCTCGCCGCGGCGGGCGCCGAAGTCGTCGCGTACGTCGAGTCCACGCACCCCGCCGGCTTTCTACGGCACGCGGCGACGCTCGCAGCCAACCCGGCGAAGGTCGCCGAGGCCGCCCAGTACACGGCCCAACTGCTGCGCCACAGAGTCCCGGTGACGGTACGTCACACCGTCGTCGCGGCGCACGGCACCGACCGCGTCGAGGCCGTCACCGTCGCCGCCCTGGACACCCACGGCCGGGCGCGGCCGGGCACCCGGCGGCGGATCGCCTGCGACACCCTCGCCGTAGGACACGGCATGCTCGCGCACACCGACCTCGCCGAGACCCTCGGGTGCTCGATCGACGCCACCGCCGACCCCTTCGTCGTCACCGACGCCGAGCAGCGCACCGACGTCGACGGTGTCTGGGCGGCGGGGGAGGCCACCGGCATCGGGGGAGCGGTGCTCGCGCTGGCCGAGGGCGAGATCGCCGGGCACTCGATCGCAGCCCGGCTGAAGGGAGCCGAGCCGCCCCTCGCCGCCCGGGCGAAGGCCGACCGGACCCGTACCCGGCTGCGGAGGTTCTCCGCCGCCCTCGACGCCGTGTACGCCCCGCCCGCCCACTGGGCGGAACAGGTCGCCGACGACACCGTCGTATGTCGCTGCGAGGAAGTGACGGCGGCGGAGGTCCGCGAGGCGGTGGAGGAGTTGGGGGCGACGGATCTGCGCACCGTCAAGCTGCTCACCCGGGCAGGTATGGGCTGGTGTCAGGGGCGGGTCTGCGCGGCCGGGGTCGCCGGGGTCGCGGGGTGCCCGGCGGGTGCCACGAAGCGGCCGTTCGCTCGTCCGGTACCGCTGAGTGTGCTGGCGAAGGAGCCGGAGGACTGACCGACGTGTCTTGTCTGCGGGGCCGTTGTGGCTGGTCGCGCAGTTCCCCGCGCCCTGAAAGGGGCGCCCTATCCCTGCATGTCGAAAAGTGAGGTTCCTGTGAGTATCACCACCGCCGGCCCCGTCTGGCGAGGCGTCCTCGTCGCCACCGCGCTGCCGTTGAACGACGACCTGAGCGTCAACTACGCCGCCTACGCGGACCATTGCCGCTGGCTCGTCGAGAACGGCTGCGACGGCGTCGTACCGAACGGCTCGCTCGGCGAGTACCAGGTGCTCAGCACCGAGGAGCGGGCGAAGGCCGTCGAGACCGCGGTCGCCGCGATCGGCGGGGACCGGGTCATGCCCGGCGTGGCCGCCTACGGCTCCGCCGAGTCCGCCCGCTGGGCCGCGCAGGCCAAGGACGCCGGCTGCGCCGCCGTCATGCTGCTGCCGCCCAACGCCTACCGCGGTGACGAGCGTTCGGTCCTCGCGCACTACGCGGCCGTCGCCGAGGTCGGTATCGACATCGTGGCGTACAACAACCCGATCGACACCAAGATCGACCTCACCCCCGAACTGCTCGCCAAGCTGCACGCGGCCGGACACATCAAGGGTGTGAAGGAGTTCTCCGGCGACACCCGGCGTATCTACCAGATCCAGGAACTCGCCCCGGAACTCGACGTGTTGATCGGCGCCGACGACGTCCTGCTGGAGCTGGCCACCGCCGGAGCGGTGGGCTGGGTCGCCGGCTACCCCAACGCCCTGCCCCGGGCGACGGTCGAGCTGTACCGCGCCGCCGTGGCGGGCGACCTGGCCACCGCGCTGCCGCTCTACCGGCAGCTGCACGCCCTCCACCGCTGGGACTCCAAGGTCGAGTTCGTGCAGGCGATCAAGCTCTCGATGGACATCGTCGGCCGGCACGGCGGTCCGGTCCGGCCGCCGCGCATGCCCCTGCTGCCGGAGCAGGAGAAGGCGGTCCGCGAGGCCACCGAGAAGGCCGTCGCCCTCGGCCTCGGCTGAGCCGGCGGCCGGCCGACCCGCATCGACCCGAGTGAACCTGAGAGGATCGCGATCATGCGCAGCAAGCTCGTCCTGCACGCCGTCGACTCGCACACCGAGGGCATGCCGACCCGGGTCGTCACCGGCGGTATCGGCCCGATCCCCGGCGAGACGATGAACGAACGCCGACTGTGGTTCCGTGAACACCGGGACGACGTACGGCACTTCCTGATGGACGAGCCGCGCGGGCACCCCGCGATGAGCGGGGCGATCCTCCAGCCGCCGACCCGACCCGACTGCGACTACGGCGTGGTCTACATCGAGGTCTCCGGCTATCTGCCGATGTGCGGCCACGGCACGATCGGGGTGGCGACCGTGCTCGTCGAGACCGGCATGGTCCCCGTCGTCGAGCCGGTCACCACCATCCGCCTGGACACCCCCGCCGGGCTCGTCGTCGCCGAGGTGGCGGTGGAGAACGGCGCGGCGAAGGCCGTCACGATCCGCAACGTACCTTCGTTCGCGGTGGAGTTGGACCGCAAGGCCACCCTCGCCGACGGGCGCACGGTGACGTACGACCTCGCCTTCGGCGGCAACTTCTACGCCATCCTGCCCCTCGACCAGTTCGGCCTGCCCTTCGAGCGCGGGCGGAAGGACGACATCCTCGCCGCCGGACTCGCCCTGATGGACGCGATCAACGCCGACGGTCCCCCCGTACACCCCGAGAACCCGACCATCAACGGCGTCCACCACGTCTACCTGGCGGCCCCCGGCTCGAACGCCACCCGGTCCCGGCACGCGATGGCCATCCACCCCGGCTGGTTCGACCGCTCGCCGTGCGGCACCGGCACCTCCGCCCGGATGGCCCAGCTGCACGCACGGGGTGAACTCCCGCTGCACCAGGACTTCCTGAACGAGTCCTTCATCGGCACGTCGTTCACCGGGCGGCTCGTCGAGGACACCGAGGTCGCCGGGCGTCCGGCGGTGATCCCCACGATCACCGGCCGCGCCTGGATCACGGGCACCGCGCAGTACCTGCTGGACCCGGACGATCCCTTCCCGGCCGGGTTCGTACTCTGAACACCGCACGAACCGAGATCCATCCAGGAGAACCCATGGCCGCTCAGCGCACCGGGCCCGCCCTGCCCAGCATCGGCGGGTCGCGGCCCAGCTACCGGGCGAGCGTCGCCGACGCCCTCCGGGCCGCGCTCGTCGCCGGTGAACTGCGGCCCGGCGAGGTCTACTCGGCGCCCTCGCTCGCCGCCCGCTTCGGCGTCTCGGCGACCCCGGTGCGCGAGGCCATGCTCGACCTGGTGAAGGAGGGCGTGGTCGACCCCGTACCCAACAAGGGTTTCCGGGTCACCACGGTCTCCGAGCGGCAGCTCGACGAGTACACGCACATCCGGTCACTGATCGAGATCCCGACCACCGTCGGTCTCGCCGCGACCGCCGACCCGGCCGATCTGGAGGCGCTGCGCCCGCACGCGGAGGAAAGCGTGGCCGCGGCGGAGAGCGGCGACCTCATCGCCCATGTCGAGGCCGACCGCCGCTTCCACCTCGGTCTGCTCGCCCTGGCCGGCAACCAGCATCTGGTCGAGGTCGTCGGCGACCTGCGCGCACGGTCCCGGCTGTACGGGCTGACCGCGCTGGCCGAGCGCGGCCTGCTGAAGTCGACCGCCGAGGAGCACCTGGAGATCCTCGACGCGCTCCTCGCCCGGGACACCGAGCGGGTACGGACCGTGATGACCCGGCACCTGGGCCATGTCCGGGGCGACTGGGCCCACTGAGGCGCCCCACCCCCACCGCGCCGGACGTACGCGAACTCACCGTGCGCGTTCGGACGTGTTCGGTCGTTGCCGTACGGGGCGGGGGAGGAAGCAGGCGCTGACCTGACGCATACCGGCGGTCCGCCGAGGACGCTCAAGGGTGCTCAGGAGACGGCCGTACCGCCCGCGACGCGCAGCCGCTCCGGGACCGCCCACCACTGGTCCGGCCGGTCCACCACCCCCGCCTCGGGCCCGGTGTCGAGGAAGCGGGCGAGCCGGAAGAGGTACGCCGCGATACCCGCCGCGCCCTGCATCCACGCGGTGCCCGGGGGCAGCAGCGGGGACTCCAGACGGTATTCGACGAACCGCCAGCGGGCGCCCGCCCCGTCCCTGACGGCCCGCTCCACCAACGCGTCGCCCATCACGCGAGCCGCCCGCACCAGGGTCTCGACGGTATCCCGGTCCGCGCTGTCCTGAGCCGCGTCCAGGAGTACGTCGCCCACGCCCGCCGTGCCGCAGCAGCGGCCGTCGTTGTCCCAGAAGCCGGGGCGCAGCCGCTGGGGGAGACCCGAGGTGAGGATCGAGGTCAGACAACGCTGCCGCAGCTCACCCACGTCCAGCCCCGACACCTCCGGCACGCCCGCGTGCGCCAGCGCCGAGAACAGGTGCGAGGTGCCCGCCGGACCGTGGCACCAGGTGTACGTCACCGGCTCGACCTCACGCTTCGACGGCGGGATCGTGTGCGGAACGACGAAGCCGCCGTCGTCCAGGGAGCCCACCGACAGGACGTGCCGGGCTCCCCGGACGGCCGCCTCGACGAAGTCCTCGCGGCCCAGCGCGGCCCCCGCCACGGCCAGCGCCGAGGCCACTCCGGCGGTGCCGTGCGAGTAGTTCGGCGCCCGCCACTCGGTGGCCGCCCCGATGCCCCAGTCCAGACCGGCCTCCGTACGGTGCGCCACCCGCAGCAGCGCCTCGCAGCCCGTCGTCGCGATGGACTCCGCGTGCTCGCCGCCCGCCCAGACCGCGGTGAGCACCACGCCCGCGGCGCCCATGATGATGTCGTTGAGGGGCGCGTCGGAGCCCTCTTCGAACCCGAGGGTGGTCCGCCAGCCGTCGGGCGCCGCCAGCTCGGCCAGCCGCCGCAGCGCGACCGACTCCGTGCCCGGCGCGAGCAGCCGAAGCCCCGTCACATCGCCGGCGAGACCGTCGTACAGCGAGGGTTCCGTCCGGGTTCGTGCCGCCGCCGACAGTCTCGTCACGATGCCGGTCGCCAACGACCGCTCCCGGTCGGTGAGTTCGCGGTGGCGGGCGATCTCGGCCAGCACGGGGGCCAGGCCCGCGATCCCTCCGTACAGGGAGTCGCGGTCCTTCGCGGGTACGGGGTCCGGGCCGTCGTCCGCCGCTTCCTCGGACACCGTCTCCGGCAACCACGGCCCGTCGTCCTCACGGATCTGGTCCAGCACCCACGACCAGGCGGCCTCGCCCAGTTCCCGGTACCCGTCGGAAGAGTCGATCACGTCACTTGAGTCGTTGTCCGGCACCCGGTCACGCTACAACCGCGGGATCATCGCCGGTAGCCGCCCACCTGCGGCGCAGAACCTCCCGCTCCGCCGCCGGGGTCATGGGTGAATCGGCAATCTGTTCCCCGCGCGGGCGGGAGCGGTCACTTCGGCACGGTAGAAAGGACCCATGGCGGACCGCGAGACCCCTGCAGGGGACATGGACGATGTTGACGCGGTGACCCGTGCGGTGCTGACGGCGTCACGGCTGCTGGTGGCGGTCTCCGCCCGGTCACTCGCCGCGGTCGAGGAACGCGTGACACTTCCGCAGTTCCGGATGCTGGTCGTGCTGTCCACCCGCGGGGACACCAAGCTGGTGACGCTCGCCGACCTGCTCCAGGTGGCCCCGTCCACCGCGATGCGCATGGTCGACCGGCTGATCGCGGCAGGCCTCGCCGAGCGGCACCTCAACCCCGACAACCGCCGTGAGACGCAGCTTGGCCTCACCGAGGAGGGGCGTCGTACGGTCGAGGACGTCACGGCTCGGCGGCGGGCCGAGATCTCCGGGATCGTCGCCCGTCTCGCCCCCGCCCAGCGGGCGTCGCTCGTCGAGGCGCTCACCGTGTTCACCGAGGCGGGCGGCGAGCCCCCGGCCCCGGCGGCCGACGACACGGAGACCCACCCGCTCGGCTGGGTGGACACCGTGATCGTCTGACACCGTCCCGGGCAACTGAGCTCCCGGGCAACTGAGCTCCCGGGCATCGGAACTCCCCGGTACCGGAGCTCCCCGGCCGGAAGACCCCGGTCCGGAGTCTCCCATCACGGGGTCTCTGAGCGCGCAGACGGCGCCCGGGGTCTCTCAGCCCGCCGACGGCGACGGGGTGGAGGGGCCCGTGGGCGCCGGGGCGGCCGTGTGGATGTTGAGGTCGGGGCGCGGGGTGAGCGCGACGATCGGTGCGCCCTGCTGGGGCGGCGGCGGGGTCGTGTTGTCCTTGGGCAGTTTCGGTGGCGTGCTCTGCTGGAAGTTGACCTGGTCGATGTTGACCAGACCGGTGTTCTCCAACACGGTCATGTGGTCGAGGACGGTGTCGTTGGCCAGGTCGGCCAGGGCGCGGACCATGGAGTTCCTGGTGGTGGCGCGGGTCTTGGCGATGACCGGGAAGATCTGGCCGTGCGTCACCCGCATGATGGCGACGGCGGTGGAGTCGAACTCCTTGCCGGTGGCCGCGTCGGCGGTGGCCACGAACTGCTGCTGTTGCGGCGACGCCAGGTTGGGCAGCGCGACCCCCAGCTCCGGGGCGATCTTGCGGCACATGTCGTCGAGGCCGGCGTGACCGACGATCAGGTGCTTGCCGGCCTCCCTCATCTCCGGGGTCGTGCCCCGCTGCATCGCCATCTCGCCCAGCGGGTACTCCCACAGCCCGGCCGCGCGCACCTTCACCACGAAGTCCCGGTCGGCCTCGGTCAGCGGGCCGTACCGGGTGTTGGCGATGACACGGTCCGGTGAACTCGTCGTGTTCTGCACCCCGACCATGGCCGGGTAGGCCAGCGCGGTGAGGGTCAGCCCCAGAGCGCCGAACACGAACACGTTCCCCGCCTTTTTGGCCGAGATGGGCATGGTGCCTCCTGAAGTGAGCGGCTCGTACGTCAGGAGGTACGGGAGTGAGGAGGGATTCAATCATTGCTCAGGGTAAATTTTGCACTCTGCTAAATCTCGGACGCGGGATGATCGGTGGATGGAAGCTGTGGAGGGCGTGAGCGACGGTGACGGCGGCGGGGCCGACGCGGCTGGGCAGGCGGAGATCTCGTCGCCGCGTGAGGCCGCGAACAACGCGCTTGTGCTGGCGTTCGGGCGGTTGCAGGGGGCGGCGAACCGGCTGGAGTACATCCTCGGCCGGTCCCTGGAGCAGGAGTGCGGCATCAGTCACCTCATGTTCGAGGTGCTGCTCATCCTGGGGCGGGCGGGTGAACCGGGGCTGTCGATGCGGGCCGTCGCCCAGGAGCAGGTGCTGACCACGGGCGGTGCGACGCGTCTCGTCGACCGGATGGCGGCGGCCGGACTCGTCGAGCGAGCCGAGGATCCGGACGACCGGCGTGGCCGGCTGGTGCGGCTGACCGGGCTGGGGGAGGAGACCGTGGTGCGGGCGTCCCGGCTGCACGTCGAGAACATACGCCGCTACTTCGTGGCACCGCTGCCGCCCGAGGACTGGGAGCGGTTCAGCGAGGACCTGCGCATCCTCAGTCACTCCGCACGCGACGAGCTGCCCCGCCTGCCCTGACCCGACGGGCGCGGGTGTGGTGGCGCGGGTGTGGTGGGCGCCACATGGGGGCGACGGATGCGGGGAAATATCTGATGCGTCAGATACTGTTCTCTCAGGCGAAGCGCTCGCACCGGGTGGGCGCCCCACCCCTGCCGAGGTCCCCCATGAAGCTCGTCTACGCGTTCGACGCATACTGCGGCTGGTCGCACGGGTTCTCCGGAACCCTGAGCGAGATCGTCTCCCGTCACCCGGAGATCCCGGTGGAGGTGGTGTCCGGCGGTCTGTTCACCGGCTCGCGCCGGGTGCCGATCAGCCAGTTCGGGTACGTCAAGGGCGCCAACGACCAGATCGCCGAGCTGACCGGTGCCGAGTTCGGTGAGGCGTACGAGGATCTGATAGCCGACGGTTCGTTCGTGATGGACTCGGAGGTCGCCGCCCGCGGGGTCGCCGCCCTGCGCGAGGCCGCTCCCGCCCGTGCGTCCGAGCTCGCCATCGCGCTGCAGCGGGCCTTCTACGTCGACGGGCTCAGCCTCTCCGACCCGGCGACCTACCGGAAGGTCGCCGAGGCGGCCGGCCTGGACGCCGACGCGGTGGTGGCCGCCTTCGAAGGGCCCGGGGTGCGGGTCGCGGCCGGAGTCGACTTCCACCGGGCTTCCTCGCTGGGCGTCACCGGCTTCCCGACCCTCCTGGCCGTCGACGGCGACCGTGTCACGAACCTGGCCCGGGGCCATGCCACCGCCGACGAGGTCGACCAGCGGCTCGCGACCCTTCGTACCCCCTGAACCTCCCCGTCCCCACTCTCCCCGTCACCCCTGCATCCCCTCGCCACCCTCAACGCCCTCGCCAACACCCTTACCCGCAAGGAGCTTTCGATGAGTGCCCTGTCCTTCAAGGTCCTGGACCTGGATTTCCCGGCCGGCAGCAAGAACAAGACGGCCACCCTCGTCACCGGTGAGACGGACGCGTTGCTGGTGGACGCCGCGTTCACCCGCGCGGACGGTCACCGCCTGGCCGCGGAGATCCTCGACTCGGGCAAGACGCTGACCACGGTCTTCGTGTCGCATGCGGACCCCGATTTCTACTTCGGTGCCGAAGTGATCGCTGACGCGTTCCCGGATGCGGTCTTCGTGGCGACCCCGATCGTCATCGAGCACATCGCTCACTCCTACGAGGGCAAGCTCAAGGCCTGGGCGGCGCTCGGTCCCAACCTGCCGACCCGTCTGGTCGACCTCACCCCGCTGACCGGTGACCTGACCCTGGAGGGTCACCGCTTCGAGCTGAAGGGTGGCCCGGCCGGACTGCCCGACCGTCACTACCTGTGGCAGGCCGAGTCCCGCGCCCTGCTCGGCGGCGTCCTGCTCTTCCAGCAGGAGCACGTCTGGGTCGCCGACACCGCCACCCCCGAGTCGCGCGCCACCTGGATCGGCTTGCTGGACGAAATGGCCGCCCTCGCCCCGGAGTTGGTCGTCCCCGGCCACCGCCTGCCCGGCACCGCGGCCGATGCGACCGCGATCTCCGCCACCCGTGAGTACCTGGTGGCCTTCGAGGAGGAGCTGGGCAAGGCGGCCGACGGCGCCGCGCTGACCGAGGCGCTCGTGGCCCGGTACCCGGACAACGGGATGCTGATCGCCGCCCAGATCGGTGCGAAGGTCGCCAAGGGCGAGATGAAGTGGGGCTGACCATGGGCGAGTTCGCGACCTCCACGGCTCCCGCCGACGTCGTACGGCGGCAGTACCTGGCCTCGGCGGCCGGTGATCTGGATGCTCTGCGGGCCACTCTCGCGCCCGACGTGGAGTGGACGGAGATGGCCGGCTTCCCGCTGGCCGGTACCTACCGCACCCCCGACGGGGTCACCGCCGGCGTGATGGAGAAGCTCGGCCAGGACTGGGAGGGCTGGGCCGCGCACGACGACACGTACGTCGTGGACGGCGAGAACGTCGTCGTCCTGGCCCGCTACACCGCCGCCAACAAGGCGACCGGCAAGCCGATCGACGTCCGCGTGGCCCACCACTTCGTCGTACGCGGCGGACTCATCGTGCGCTTCGAACAGTTCGTCGACACGGCGCTCGTACGGGACGCCATGACCGGCTGACCGGCTGACCGGCTGACCGGCTTCGGGGCGGGAGGGGAGGGGCGGGCCGCTGGGCCCATGAGGCGTGCCGACCGGGCGTGGAAGCCGGTTTCCCGCCCCTCCCGTGAAGCCGGTACCCGTCTCCCCATTGCGCGATGTGGGAGCAGCGTTCATTATCAGGAATCCTGATAGTTCAATGTTGCAGTGATGGGTGACCGAGCCATGCCATTCAGCCCCGGAATCAAGGCCAGAGCGATCCAGCTGCTGCTCGGCCGCGTGATGTCCCATGTGCACAAGGACCTGCGCTTCACCGACATCCCGAAGCGCACCGAGACCCTCCGGGTGGAGACCGGCGCCGGCCCGGTGACGTGCACCGTCTACCGTCCGCCGGTCGGCACCGAGCCCCCCGCCCCCGTGTACGTCAACCTGCACGGCGGCGGCTTCGTGGTCGCCCGCCACGAGCAGGACGACCACATCTGCCGCTACATAGCGGCCAAGGCCGGCTGCGTCGTGATCAACGTGGACTACGCCGTGGCCCCGCAGCATCCGTTCCCCGCCCCCGTCACCCAGGCGTACGACGTCACCGCGTGGGTCGCCGAGAACGGCGAGGCCCACGACTGGGACGGCTCGCGACTCGCCGTGGGGGGACACAGCGCCGGGGCCAACCTGACCGCCGCGGTCTGCCGCACGGCACGAGACCGCGGCACCTTCACGCCCCGGCTCCAGCTCCTCGACTCGGCGCCGTTCGACCAAGTCGCCGACCCGGCCACGAAGCATTCCCCCATCGCCAAGCCGCTGCTCACGCCCCAGCTCATGCGGATCTTCACCGCCGCCTATGTCCCGGACCCGGCGGACCTCACCCATCCGCTCGTCTCGCCCGGACTCGCCGACGACCTCGCCGGACTGCCGCCCGCCCTGGTCATCACCGCGCGGAACGACCGCCTGCACGAGGAGGGCGCCGCCTACGCCAAGGCCCTTGAGGCCGCCGGCGTCCCCGTCACCCACCGCGTCTTCGAGGACGTCGACCACTACTTCACCCACGCCGGCCCGGCCCCGGAAGGGAAGGAGGCCATCGACCTGATGGCCACCACCCTGCGCACGGCCCTGAGCGACTGACACCGCCGAGAGACGGAGCCAAAGAGGGGCGCGGTGTTGTTCGCGGTCGGGGGAGCGCAGGCACGGCGTCGGCAGGGCGACGCGCCGCTCGGAGCTCCGGGCCCTGGTCGGCAGGGCCGACAGGCCGCCGGAGTCGGTGCGGTGGAGGCCGCACTTTCCGCAGCGCGATCGAGGGCGACAACGGCCAAACCCGCCCCTGCACTCGGCGCTGTCCACCCGGCTGTGCGCGGGCGTTGACCCGGCCGAGATCGCCCGGCGGGTCGACGACCGTGTCGAGGCCCGTCACGGACGACTCGGGTGCACCGTCTGCGTTTTCCCCGGCCGGGCCGAGTCTTCGCGGGCGTCGGCCCGTCAGCCGCCCTGTCTTCGGGCGCGGAGAGTGGCCCAGTGGCGCAGGCGTTCGGTGATCTGGGCTTCGTAGCCGTTGCGGGTGGGCTGGTAGTACGTCTCGCGGTTCATGCCGTCGGGGAGGTAGTCGGCGCCGGAGAAGCCGTCGGCGCTGTCGGGGTCGTACTGGTAGTTCTTGCCGTAGCCGAGGTTCTTCATCAGTCGGGTCGGGGCGTTGAGGATGTGGGCGGGCGGCATGAGTGAGCCGGTGCGGCGGGCGGCGCTGTGTGCGGCGTTGAAGCCGCGGTAGACGGCGATGGACTTGGGGGCGGTGGCGAGATAGACGACGGCCTGGGCGATCGCCAACTCGCCCTCGGGGGAGCCGAGTCGCTCGTACACGTCCCAGGCGGCGAGTGTCTGCTGGACGGCGTGCGGGTCGGCCATGCCGATGTCCTCGTTCGCGAAGCGGACCAGACGGCGGGCCACGAACAGCGGGTCCTCGCCGCCGTCGAGCATGCGGGCGAGCCAGTACAGGGACGCGTCCGGATCGGAGCCGCGCATCGACTTGTGCAGCGCGGAGATCAGGTTGTAGTGGCCCTCCTGCGCCTTGTCGTACAGCGGGGCGCGCTGCTGGATGTGATGGGCGAGCCCGGCGGTGTCCAGGGGAGTCCCCGTGGCCGGGATGGCCTGGAGCTGTTCGGCCATGTTGAGGAGGTAGCGGCCGTCGCCGTCCGCCATGGCGATCAGGGCGCGGCGGGCGTCGTCGTCCAGCGCCAGACGGTGACCGGTGAGCTGCTCGGCACGGTCGAGCAGCGTGGACAGCGCTGCTTCGTCGAGGCGTTTGAGGACGAGGACCTGGGTGCGGGAGAGGAGGGCGCCGTTGAGTTCGAAGCTCGGGTTCTCCGTGGTGGCGCCGATCAGGGTGACCGTGCCGTCCTCGACGTAGGGGAGGAAGCTGTCCTGCTGGGCACGGTTGAAGCGGTGGATCTCGTCGACGAACAGCAGGGTGCCCTGGCCGATGCCGCGTCGGCTCCGTGCGGCGGCGAAGACCTTGCGCAGGTCGGCCACGCCGGAGAAGGTGGCCGACACCGGTTCGAAGGCGAGGCTGCCGGCGTCCGCGAGGAGCCGGGCGATGGTCGTCTTCCCGACACCGGGCGGGCCCCACAGGATGGCGGAGCTGAGGCGCTGCTGGGCGACCATGCGGCCCAGCGGGGCGTCCGGGGCAAGGAGGTGATCCTGCCCGACGACCTCATCCAGCCGGGTGGGGCGCAGGCGGTCGGCGAGGGGCCGGGCGGGCTCCTCGCCGAAGAGCGGCAGGGTCGCTTCGGTCGGTTCCATCGGTCTCTCGGGTCGCAGGCGGAGGGGTGTGGACGACGTGTGTGGACACGACAAGCCTCGCACGGGGCACTGACATCAGGTCTGGGCTCAGCCGCTCGCGGGGAGGTGCGCGGCGCTCATCGAGCCCCGGGACGGTCGCGTCGCGGCAGTCGCTCGACGGCCAGGTCGTAGGAATCCTCGACCGCGTCGGTGATCAGCCGTTCGGTGACGCCGGGGCCCGGCCCCAGTGAGATCCAGTGGCGTTTGTCGAGATAGCGGCCCGGTGTGATCGAGGCGTGGTCGTGCACGTAGGCGCGGGCGTGTTCGGGTTCGCACTTGACCGTGATGATCTGCTCGTCCGGGTCGTCGGTGACGATCAGGAACACCTTGCCCGCGACCTTGTACACGTCGAGGCCGGGGGTGAAGGGGTAGCCGTGGCTGACGTCGGGCAGGGCCAGGGCAGCCCGACGGGCGGTGTCCTGGAGCCGGTCGCCGGCCGCGCTCACCGGGCCGCCAGCGTGCCGGTGCCTGTGCCTGTGCCGTACGTGCGCGGGTCGACGGGCTGCTCGGCCCTGGGCAGGCGGGCGAGGACGAGCCGGTAGGACTCGGTGACGAGTTCCCGGACGAGTTCCTTGTCGACGCCTTCCCCGCCCTCCAGGGTGATCCAGTGCTTCTTGTTCATGTGGTAGCCGGGGGTGATGTGGCTGTACTGCTCCCGCAGGGCGTGGGCCTCGGCGGGGTCCGCCTTGAGGATCACGACAGGACGCCCCGGCGCCTCGGTCATCAGCATGAACACCTTGCCGCGCACCTTGAACACCTCCCAGTCGGGGCCGAAGGGGTGCTCCAGCGCTGCTCCGGGAAGTTCCTCCGCGCAGTCGGCGGCGGTCTTGTGCAGGTCCGTTCCGTTCATGGGGCGGTGCCTTCCTCAGGAGGTGGTCGCGGCGGGGCGCAGCCCATCCTCTCCCTGAAAGAGACGGAAAAGGGCAGTAGACTGCGGACACGTGATGGTCGACAAGCGACACCTCAGGCCGAGCGGACAGGCCGGACAGGCCGTGTTTCCGCTGTACGGTTTCCAGCCCCCGGTCGGCACTCCCTACGGGCTGGAGGTGAACACCATCGAGGACTTCTTCGCCCAGCACGACAACTGGCCGTGGAACCCGCCCCGACCCATCCGCGCCGGCTTCCACTACCTCATCGCGGTCACCGAGGGCGAGCTGCGGCACGACATCGACCACGTCACGCGGACCGTCGCCCCCGGCCAGTGGCTCTGGGGGCGTCCCGGACACACGCTGTGCTGGCATCCGCCCGGCACCGCCCGCGGCCCGTTCATCATGTTCGAACCGGATGTACTGCGGCCCGAGCTGGCCCGTCTCCTGGCCCCGCTCACCGCGCACGACGCGCCTGCCGTGCTGAGCCCGCACCCCGAGGACGCCGCCTGGCTCCTGCAGACGGCATTCCAGCTCCTGGACGAACACCGCGCCCTCGGGCGCCGTCCCCTCGACGTCCACCACGCCCTGCGCCGCAGCCTGCTCGAGTCCCTGCTGCTGCGCCTGGCCGGCGCCCCGGGTATCGCCCCCGTCGGCACGGTCACGGCCGGCGCGGGCCTCGCCGACAGGTACGGCCGCTTCCTGGACGCCCTGGAACTGCACTTCCGCGAACTGCACCAAGCCGCGGACTACGCCGAGTTGCTCGGCTGCTCGGTCCGCACCCTGAGTCGCGCCGCCCGGGACGCCACCGGCAAGGGCGTACGTGAACTCATCGACGAGCGGCGCCTTCTCGAAGCCCGACGCCTGCTGGGAGTGGCCCGGTGGGACGCCCGGGCCGTGGCCGTCCACCTCGGCTTCACCGATCCCGCGAACTTCGGCCGCTTCTTCCGCGACCGCACCGGTCTCACCCCGGCCGCCTTCGCGGCCCGCGACTCCGGGCCCCACCCGTGAGCGGAGCGCGGCGACGGCCCGAGGGCCCCTGACCGTCAGGGTGAGGGGCGCTCATGCCGTGGGGCTCCCGATCGATTCGGAGGTCCGCATTCGGAGGTCCGCTCGGGCTGGGGTCAGACCCAGTTGGGGGTGTGCTCTTCGGCGTAGCGGGCGCCGAAGCCGCCGGTCGGGAGGATCTCGTGGATCGCGGCGAGGTCGGCCTCGGTGAGGGTGACGTCGGCCGCGTGGGCGTTCTCCTCCATGCGGGCTGCGCTGCGGGTGCCCGGGATCGGGACGATGTCCTCGCCCTGGGCGAGCAGCCAGGCCAGGGCGAGCTGGGAGACGGTGATGCCCTTGGCCCTGGCCAGGTCGCTGAGTCGGTCGACGGCTTCGACGTTCTTCTCGAAGTTGCCGGGCTGCCAGCGCGGGTCGGTGTTGCGCATGTCGGTGGCGTCGTAGGTGCCGGCGGGCTTGGCGGTGCCGGTGATGAAGCCTCGGCCGAGGGGCGAGTAGGGGACGAAGCCGATGCCGAGCTCCTTGAGGAGCGGGAAGAGCTGCTCGACCTCGCGCTCGAAGAGCGAGTACTCGGTCTGCAGGACCGAGACGGGCTGGACGGCGTGCGCCTTGCGGATCGTCTCCGGGCCGGCCTCGCTGAGGCCGAAGTACTTCACCTTGCCCGCGTCGATCAGTTCCTTGACGGTGCCCGCGACGTCCTCGATCGGCACGTCGGGGTCGACGCGGTGCTGGTAGAAGACGTCGATCTGGTCGACGCCCAGGTAGCGCAGGCTGTTGTCGGCGACCTTGCGGATGTTGTCGGGGCGGCTGTTGACGCCGAATCCCTTGGACAGGTCAGACAGGTCGGACAGGTCGAAGCCGAACTTGGTGGCCAGGACCACCTCGTCGCGGAAGTCCTTGACCGCCTTGCCGACCAGGATCTCGTTGGAGCCGGTGCCCAGGCCGTAGAGCTCGGCGGTGTCGAAGAAGGTGACGCCCAGGTCGTGGGCGCGGCGGATGGCGGCGATGCCCGCCTCTTCGTCACCGGGACCGTAGGCCATGGTCAGGCCCATCGAGCCGTAGCCGATTGCCGAGGCGGTCAGGCCCTGGGTGCCGAGTGTCCTGTGCTGCATGCGAATCTCCTGATGTGAAACCAAACAGTTCGGTTTTAAATGTATGTGTAAGCGTACGCCGACCATCGTCCAGTGGCAAACCAAACGGTTCGGTCGGGTAGCCTGGAGGTATGAGTACCGCAACCCGCGCAGACTCGGTCCGCGACCGCATCGTCAGTGCAGCCAAGGCCGAGTTCTCCCAGTACGGGATCGCCGGGGCGCGGATCGACCGGATCGCGAAGGCCGCGAGGACGAGCAAGGAACGCGTCTACGCCTACTTCTCCAGCAAGGTGGCCCTCTACCGGTTCGTCTCCACGCAGGAACTCGCGGCCGTGAGCGAAGCGACCGGCATGGACCCCACCGACCTGCCCGGTTACGCCGGCCGCCTGCATGACTACTTCACCGAGCACCCCGACCGCTTCCGGCTCATGAGCTGGGGGCAACTGGAGCTGGACGCCGACGACTCCCGTCCGCACGACGCCTTCCGGGAAACGGTGACCGGTAAGGTCGAGCAACTTCGCGAGGCTCAGGAAGCCGGCCGGCTGGACGACGGCTGGGACCCGGTCGACATCCTGGTCTTCGTCCACCAGATCTCCACGGCCTGGGCTGCCCAGCCCGACCTGCTGACCCCCGCACGACGAAGACCGCGCCACGTTCCTGGCGGCGCGCCGGGCCGCCATCGTCGCGGCCGTCGGGCGCCTGTTTCCGGCGACCGCGAAGAACTGACCGGGCCCCGGCCTTGGGCCATGGAAGCGCGCCTCGCCTCAGTGGTGCCCGGGAGGCTCGGGGGCGAATGACCGAGTGTCGTCGCATCTTCTGAATATCGAACGGCGGGGACGGCGCCGCCTCCCGGAGTTGACGCACACAGGACCGTGCGCACGGCCCCCGCCGGCTTTCGGTCCGGCCCACTGAGCTCGGCTTTCCGTCATTCGCCGCACCGCTGCTGCTCGACCTCGGGAGCGGCTGCTCACCGGTGGCACGGTGCTGTGCCCTGCTCGGTTGGCTCCCTCCGGACAAGGTCCACCTGGTGCGCTGAGTGTGCTGACAGCAGGATCGCAGGCCGCCCCAGCCTGCCCGTGCTACGAGGAGGCGGGGGAGCAGCGAAGTGTCACCTGGTGACCACCAGGTGGCCGCTGCCCGCCGGCCGATGGTTCGGATTCCACGGGATGCTCGGAGAGCGTGACCGCGAGCGAACAGCAGCCGCCACGCCGCGCGAAGCACCCGATCCGCGACGGAAGGAATCCGACGTCATGACCGCCTCCGTTCCCAAGGCCCTGACCGCACCCGGAGTGCGTTCCTGGTGGGGAATCCCGTATGCCACCGCTGAGCGGTACCGCCGCCCCGTGGTCGCGGACTTCGATCCAGGCCTCCCCTACGACCGCAAGGGTGTCGTCTCGATCCAGCCCGACAGCGGTGACTGGCTCGAAGCGGACAGCGGGATGGGCGAGGACTGCCTGAACCTGAACGTGTGGGCCCCCGAGCAGTCGGCCGGCAAGGCGCTCCCGGTGACCGTGTACATCCACGGCGGCGGATTCGAGGTCGGCGCGAACACGCAGATCACCTCGAACGCCTCCGGTCTCGCCGCGACGGGGCGCGTGGTGGGCGTGTCCATCAACTACCGGCTCGGCGCCCTGGGCGCGATCTCGCTCTCGCAGTACGGCGGGAAGCTCGCCGAGGCCGGCAACCTCTTCCTCCAGGACATCATCGCCGCGCTCACCTGGATCCAGCGGAACATCGCCCACTTCGGCGGCGACCCCGACCAGGTCACCGTCTACGGCCACAGCGGCGGCGCCTACTCCTCCCTCGGACTCCTCGGCGCCTCCTCCGCCGACGGCCTGTACCGGCGCCTGGCCGGGTTCTCCGGCGGGCCCGCCCGCTCCATCCCGGCCTGGTGGGCCGAGGAACTCGCACACCGGTTCGTCACCGAACTCGGTGTCGCGGACAACCCGGAGAAGGTGCTCGACCTCGACCCGCTCGCCCTGCGCGACGCCCTGCGCAAGGTCCTCCCGACGGACCTCGGAGTCCGCGGCGGGGTGGACAACAAGGCCACCGGCGTCGTCCTGGACGTCGGGCAGCCCGGCGCGGTGGTGCACGCCCACCCCATGGACGTCCTCGCCTCGGGCGCGCACCGCGATGTCGACGTCCTGCTGAGCATGGCCAGTGACGACATGGGCTGGTGGGTGGCGAACGACCTCGAACGCTTCGACCCGGGCACCATCGACCGCGTCGTCGACGAGGTCGCGGGGTGGCGTATTTCCCGCTCCCGCGCGCAGAGGATCGTCGACGCCTACGACCAGGGCGGCCGTACCCCGGCCGAGGTCCGTGCCGCGGTCATGGCGGACTACCTCTTCGCGATCCCCGCCGCCCGCGGCGCCCTGGCCCACGCCGCCGCCGGCGGCAACGCCCACCTCCTGGTGATCGGCCCCGCCGAAGGCGCGCCCGCCGTGCACGGCACCGAGATGCACGCCCTGGTCGGCCAGGAACAGCCGGGCCGCAGCGCGGAGCAGGCGGAGCGTGACACCCGTATCCGCGACATCCTGATCGACTTCGCCACCGGCGAGCACTCCCGCCTGTGGCCCGCCGTCACGGACAAGCCCACCTCGGAAACCGTCGGCAACTCTCCCTTCGAGGGCACCGCCCACTACCAGCAGGTCCTCGACCTGTGGGAGGGCATCGACCGCCCCTGACGGCCCGGCGCGCGATACGACACAGCGCGCCAAGGGGGCGAGACAGGGCGAGACAGAGTGAGGAACTCGGCATGAGCCAACCGACAGCAGCAGCCGATGCCGCCGCACCGGCGACCAGTCACTAGGAACGGTTCCGCGACGAGATCCTGACCTGCGTCGGCCGCCTGTCCGAGGCGGGCGTCAGCGTCGATCTGCACATGTGGGGCGGAGCCTTCCACGGGTCCGACCTGTCGGCGGCTGACGCGGCTGTGTCACGCGCCTCCAACGCGACCCGCGAGGAGTTCATCCGGCGGGCTCTCGGCAGCTGAGCGGTGTGACCATCTGGTGGTCCGGCTGGTGGTCCGGGTTCAGGATCCGGCGCGATAGCGGGTGAGCATGAGGGCGACGGCTTCGTCCACGACCGTGCTGTCGACGGGGTCGGTGGGCGGGACGAAGTCGGTCCGTACGAGTTGAGGCCACAGGAGTTGGCCGCAGATCATGCCGAGGAACTGTTCGGCCACCGCGGAGGCCGGCTGCGTCTGTCCGTCGGTCGCGGGGAAGGCGAGTGCGCCGGCCTCTGCCTCGGCCTCCAGGTAGTCGCGGAGCCGGTCGAAGAAGGGTCCGCGATCGATGGCGAAGCCGGTGCCGACGATGTCGGCGAGTTCCGGCATCTGCGGAAGTTCGGTGATGACGAGGCGGCACAGGGCCGCCGTGCCGGGACGCGAGACCAGGCAGGCGTAGTCACGGCCGATGTGCATCAGGCCGTACTGGGGATCGCCTGGCGGGGGCGGTTCGACGTACTGCACGTCCAGCTCCCACTGCTCGGAGGTGACGGCTGCGAACAGCGCGGCCTTCGAGGGGTACCGCTTGAACAGGGTGCCCGTGGAGACACTCGCCTCCCTGGCGATCTGGGCCAGGGAGGTCTTGGCGTATCCCCGGGCGAGGAAGAGGTCGCGGGCGGCGCGGATGATGCGCGCGCGGTTCTCCGCCTTGATCTGCGCGTGGTACCCGGCCTCGCACGTGCCGTCACCGGTTTCCGCTCGGTCGCGGTCCACCGTCGTCATGTCCACGCCCCTTTTTCCCGTCTCTCAGCCGCATCCTCGCATCTCAGAAGATGGTCTGGCCGCCGTCCAGGATAAGGTCCTGGCCCACAGTGAAGGCGGAGGCGTCGGAAGCCAGGTACACGACGGCTTCCGTGATCTCCTCGGGCTTGCCCATGCGCCCCAGCGGGATGCCGGCGCTGATCGCCTCCAGAACGGCCGCCTGCTGCTCGGGATCCTCGATGCCCAGCTTGCGGTACAGCGGGGTGTCCACCGGGCCGGGGCTGATCGCGTTGAACCGGATGCCGTGCGAGGTGAGCAGGTCCGCGTTCCACGACCGCATCAGGGAGCCGACGGCCGCCTTGGTCGCGGCGTAGGCGTTCGAGTGCGCGTAGCCGCCGTGCGCGCTGTTGGACGCGTTGAGGATGACCGAGGACGGGTTGGTGAGCAGGGGCACCAGGGCCTGGGTGAGGAAGAAGACGCTCTTGACGTTGATGTCGAAGAGCCGGTCGTAGCTGTCCTCCGTGTGCGCCTCGAAGGGCCGCCAGTCCGAGACACCGGCGTTCAGGAACGCCACGTCCAGCTTCCCGAAGTGCTCCCGTACCTGCTCCGCCAGGCCGCGCTGCGCGTCGAGATCGCGTGCGTCGGCCTGTATCACCGGCACCTCGTCCCCGAGGATCTGCCGCGCCTTCTCGATGCTGGCCGGGGTGACCCCCGTGACCAGCACCTGAGCGCCTTCCGCGACGAATCGCTGCGCGGTCTCCAGGCCTATACCACTCGTACCGCCGGTGATGAGGGCACGCTTGCCCGCAAGACGATTCATGGTGATTGTTCCTTGCCGAAAAGTGAGGTAAGTCGATGGACTCACCTTCGGAAAGGTAACGCACCCGTCATCCCGGAGGCAAGTCGGTCCACTTACCTTTCTCGGTCCTGTGTCGAGCTGAGTCCGTCCAGGAGGAGGTCGCCGAGTTCGGAGAAGGCGTCGCCGGCGGTCAGGCCGGTCCGCTCCAGGAGGGCTCCGGACTGGACCGCGTCGATGGTGACCGCCACGACATGGGCGGCGAAGTGCCCGTTGAGAGCGCGGAAGACGCCCGCCTGGACGCCCTCCTCGATCAGTTCGTGGACTCGGTGCGCCGCGGCGTCGGAGTTCTTGCGGTAGATCTGCGCCGTCGGCTCGTAGCCGACCATGTCGTCGTAGAAGGCGTGGGAGTGCCGGCGCATGGCTGTGCCGACGCCGTTGAGGTAGACGCGGATGCGCTGCCGGGGGTCGGGTTCGGCCTGGACGGCCTGTTCGATCACGGCGGTCGCTTCCCGGAAGAAGGTGCGGGTGACCGCGAGTACCAGCTGTTCCTTGGTGGAGGCGAGGCTGTACAGCGTCGCCTTGGAGCATCCGAGCCGCTGGGCGAGCTCGTCCATGGTCACCGCGGTGAAGCCTTCGGCCAGGATGATCGTCTCGGCCTGGCGCAGCAGTTCGTCCCGCCGGCCAGTGTCGACGACCCGCTTGCGTGCAGTTCGGCGCGGGCGTCGGTCACGCGAGTCAGTTGGGGCCGTCACCGCGGCAGCCTCCCATGAGAGTCCCCGCCGAAGCGGGGAGTCGATCGTCCGGGCCGACAGACCGACCCTGGTGCATGGGTACCAGCGTACTGGTCAACGTACCTGCGCATGCTCGGCCGCCGGTCTCGCGGTCTCGCGGTTAGCGGATCGAGGATCCGATGGAGATGCCGCCGTCGACGTCGAGGACGATGCCGGTGATGTAGCCGGCGGCCTCGCTGGCGAGGAAGGCGGCGGCTTCGGCGATGTCCTCGGGGCGGCCGGTGTGGCGCATCGGGACCTTGTTGGTGAGCTTGTCGCGTGCGGGCCCGTTCATGGAGGCGAGCATGGGCGTCTCGATGAGGCCGGGGGCGATGGCGTTGGCGGTGATGCCGTGGCGGGCGCCTTCGAGCGCGAGGGTGCGGGTCATGCCGACGATGCCTGCTTTGGCGGCCACGTAGTTGGTCTGGCCGAAGTTCCCGCGCCATGACATGGAGGAGAAGCTGACGATACGTCCGTAGCCCTGGCGTTTCATGGGGCCGAACGCGGCGCGGGCGCAGTGGAAGCCGCCGGTGAGGCTGACGTCGATGACGGCGTGCCAGTCGTCGTCGGTGATGTCCTCGACCCGGTTGTCGCGGATGATGCCGGCGTTGTTGACCAGCACGTCGAGGCGGCCGAGATCAGAAGTGATGCCGGTGATCCAGGCGTTGACCCGGGCGGAGTCGGTCACGTCCACGACGTCGGTGCGGAGTTTCGCGTCATGGGCGTCTGTGATGGTCCCGGCGGCGTCGGTGAGGGCCTGTTCGTTGACGTCGGCCAGGGCGACGGTGGCGCCCTCCGCGGCGAACCGGGTCGCCATGGCGAGGCCGAGGCCTTGTGCGGCGCCGGTGATGGCGACGACGCGTCCGGGGTAGCGGTTCACTGGGTGTCTGCTTTCGTGGTCCGGGGTGCGAGGAAGGCCCGCAGGGCGTCGGCGACCGAGCTGGCCTGCCAGTTGTCGGCGAAGGTGGCGAGTTCCTCGCGCAGGGCGGGCTCGGGGGCGATGCCGTCGATGCGGTGCAGCAGGGTCTTGAGGTGTTGCTGGGCGGGGCTGCTGCGGTCGGCCAGTTGACGGCAGACGCGGGTCGCGGTGGCGTCGAGGTCCGGCTCGGGCACGATCGCCCGGATCCAGCCCGTGTCCGCGAACTCGGTGGCGGGCAGCAGCTCGCCGGTGAGCAGGAGCCAGCGCGACAGTCCGCGTCCGACGGCGCCGGGGAGCCGGACGCTGGATCCGCCGGCCGGTACGAGCCGCCGCTGCAGGTGGCCGTCGCCGATGAGGGTGGTGTCGGCGGCGACGACGACATCGCAGGCCAGGGCGAGTTCGAGGCCCCCGGCGACGGCGTGACCGTGCAGCACGGCGACCCACGGTTTCGGGCTGGCCGCGATACGGCTGAAGCAGGCGGACACGTCGGCCAGGAAGTCGACCGGGTTCTGGCCCTGCTCGTGCAGCTGGAGGAACTGGTGGAAGTCCCCGCCGGCGCAGAAGCTCGGCCCGTTGCCCGCCACGGCGATGACCGCAGTGTCGGGGTCGGCCTCGGCGCTGGTGATCTGCTTGTCCAGGGCCTCGATCAGGGTGATGTCGAGGGCGTTGCGCCGTTCGGGGCGGTTGAGCCGCAGCCAGCGGACGGGTCCGCGTTGCTCGACGACGAGGGGGAGGGCCTCGGTGTTGGAGTCGGAGTTGGAGTCGGTGTTTGTGGCGGTCACGGTGTCTCTCGGGTGGTGAGTTCGGTGCGTCTGCGGCTGCGCAGCAGGTAGCGCTGGGTCTTGCCGCTGGGGGTCTTGGGCAGGGCGTCGATGAAGTGGATGGTGCGGGGGTAGGCGTGGGCGGCGTAGCGGGTCTTGACCAACTGCTGCAGTTCGGTGGCGAGTTCGGCCGATCCCTGGCCGCCGTCGCGCAGGACTACGTATGCCTCGATGACCTCGCCGCGCACCTCGTCGGGTGCGCCGATGACGCTGCACTCGGCGACGGCGGGGTGCTGGGCCAGGACGCTCTCGATCTCGAACGGCCCGATCCGGTAGCCGGCCATGATGATGACGTCGTCATCTCGGGAGGAGAAAAAGAAGTCCCCGTCGGCGTCGATGCGCCCGGCGTCACCGGTGAGGTAGTAGCGGCCGTCGGCGGTGAACTTGCCGTAGCTCTGGCCTGCTGTCTGGTAGTCGAGGAAGGTCATCAACGGGCTTGCCGCTACGTCGATAGCGACCCGGCCGAGCACGCCTGGGCCGGCGGGCTCGTCCTTGTCGTCGGCCAGGACGGTCAGGCTCCAGCCGGGCACCGGCCGGCCCATCGAGCCGGTCTTGAGGGGGCGCGCGAGTTCGGGGTGGTGGTGGTTGGCCAGGGGCATGCCGACCTCGGTCTGGCCGAAGTGATCGTGCACGGCGAGGCCGAGCGCGGCGCCGGTCCACTCGTTGACCTCGGGGGTCAGGGGCTCGCCCGCGCTGGACGCCCGTCGCAGGCACAGCCCCTGCGGTACCGGCACCTTCGAGGAGCGCAGTCCCCGGTAGACGGTCGGGGCGGCGGTGAAGTCGGTGACCTGGTGGTCGGCGAGGGTGCGCCAGGTCGCCTCGGGGGAGAAGCCCCCGGACAGCAGCAGGCTGGGGATGCCCGCGGCCAGCGGGGCGACGATGGCCGCGTACAGCCCGTACGCCCAGCCGGGGTCGGCGGCACACCAGTAACTGCTGTCCTGGGTGACGCCCAGGCCGTACTCCAGGTAGATCTGCCATCCCGCGATGTAGGAGACGGGGTGGATGACGCCCTTGGGCTTGCCGGTGGTGCCGGAGGTGAACATGTGCACCAGGGGCCCGGCCCCGCTCGTGGTGACGGCGGGCAGCGGCTCCGGTGACGCGGCCGCGACGAGGAAGGCGAGCATCAAGTCGTCGCCGCACCCGCCGGCCCCCGAGACGACGACGCGGCGCTGGGGGTCGTCCGGCATGTCCGGGCCCGGGTCGAGTTTGTGACGCTGGTCCGGGTCGACGACCACGACATGCGCGCCCGCGCCCTCCAGACGCAGGGCGATGGCCTGGGGCGCGAAGGCGGTGAACAGCGGGACGTAGACCGCGCCGAGCCGCCAGATCGCCAGGATGACGGTGACCAGGTCGGTGCTCTTGCCCATCAGGGTCGCCACCCGGTCGCCCGGACCGACCCCCAGGCCCCGCAACGCCCGCGCACAGCGGTGCGACTGCTCGGCGAGTTCACCGTAGGTCAGGGTGCGAGTCCCGCCGTTGCCGTCGACGACGGTGAACGCGACGCGGTCGGCCGGGTGTTGGTCGCACAGCAGCCAGGCCACGTCGAGGGAGGGAGCCGTGAATCTCTGGGTCAGTTCGGCGACCCGGTCGGCGGTGGTCACGACTGGTCCTTGCGGTCGATGACCGGCAGAACCAGACGGCTTGGGTGGTTGGGGCCGTGGTGGATGTGGTTGACGGCGGGGATCATCTGCTCCTCGGTCTCCCGGGCGATGACGCCACCGGTGTTGGTGTTGCGGTCGTAGCGGGGGAAGTTGCTGCTGGAGACGTCCACGCGGATGCGGTGACCGGGCAGGAACACGTTCGAGGTGGCCGTCATGTCGACGGTGATCTCGTAGACCGTGCCGGGCTCCATCAGCTCTTCCGTGGCGAGACCGCCCCGGTAGCGGGCGCGCAGGATGCCGTCGCACAGGTTGATCGCCTTGCCGTCGGGGAAGACGTCGACGAGCTTGGCGGTGAAGTCGGTGTCCACCGCCGACGAGGACACGAACAGGGTCAGGCTGACCGGACCGGTCACCTCGACGGGCTCCTCCAGCACCGGGCCGGCGAAGCACAGGACGTCCTCGCGGGCGGCGACGGTCCGCTGGTCGACCGGGCCGCAGAGTTCCAGTGTCACCGGCATGGTTGCCCCGCCGGCGGTGGGAACCGGGCGGCGCGGGTCGTAGAGGTAGGTGTCGTGCCCGGCGCCGGTCGGCGGGTCGGCCGTCAACGCGCCGTCGCCGCCCGCCGTGTTGGCGTGCCCGGCACTCGTGAGGTGGAAGTCGGTCCACCGCGTGTCGGGCAGCGGCCACTCCTGCTCGTCGCGCCACTGGTCGATCCCCATCACGAAGATCTTCACCGATGCCACGTCGTCCAGCGCGGTGGTGTCGCCGCGCAGCCAGTGGTCGAAGAACTTCACGTGCAGGCCGGTCAGGCCCAGCATCTGGGCACTGGCCAGCGGACCGAAGGAACGGTCGGGATAGACGCCGGTCGAGGACATGTGGTCCCACGGACCGATGATCAGTCGTTGCCCGTCGCGTGCCTGCGCGCTGCCCGCCTGCTGGCGGGCAGTGGTGTAGGTGCGCACGGTCTGCCCGATGTAGAGGTCGTACCAGCCACCGATGTTGAGCGCCGGGGCCGTGACGTTCTTGAGCTCGGGCGTGAGCTCCATGGCATCCCAGTACGCGTCGTGGGAGGGGTGGGCCATCCAGTCGTCCCACCACTTCCCGTACGCCGCCAGGACCGGGACTTCCGCCGTCGGCAGGACCTCGTTGAGGGACTCGGCGGACAGCAGCGCCTGACCGATCTGCTGCACCTGGTCCAAGGAGCCCGCACCGGCCGCCAGGGACCGCTGCGCGTCGGCCCCGTACATCATGGCGTTCCACAGGGTGACCAGGCTCAGTGAGAGCGCACCGCCCGGGCTGTACCAGGGCGACTCGTAGTTGTCGATCGACGTGAAGGCCGGCGCGATCGCCTTGAGGGCAGGGGCGCCGGTCACGGCGGTCTCCCACTGGACCATCCCCAGGTAGGACGGGCCGTACATGCCCACCGTGCCGTCCGACCACGGCTGTTCCGCGATCCAGGCGACGGTGTCCTCGCCGTCGGTCCGGTCGGCCATGTGCGGAACGAACTCGCCTTCCGAACGGTGTGTCCCCCGGCAGTCCTGCACCACCACCGCGTAACCGGCCTCCAGCAACGTCGGTAGATCGGGTACGACCCCGCCCGGGCTGACACCCATCGCGTCCTTGCCGTAGGGCATGCGCACGAGCAGCGTCGGAGCCTGTCCCTCGGCCGGATGCCACACATTGGCGGCCAGGGCCACCCGGTCGCGCATCGGAACCCGGACGTCTATGTCGTATACGTGCTGCATCGGTGCTCCTCGTTGAGCTGACGGCGCTGCCGCGAATGTGGGTACGTTAAGAGGTACGTTCGTACCCTGTCAATTACCGCGAGGAGGGTTGACCTACCGTCCGAGGGCGGATCCGGCGGGTGGGCTTTCGGTGCGGGTCCGGGTTCCTCAGCGCGCGGGAGGCCTGGTTTCCGGCGTGCGCGCTGCCGTGCCGCACCCCAGACTTTTCACCGATGAGTTTCCGGCGGTCGTGCGGTCTACCTGTCGACGAAAGGGGCGCACCATGCGCGAGATCATTGTTTGCACGTTCCTGACGCTGGACGGCGTGATGCAGGCGCCGGGCGGTCCGGACGAGGACGCCGAGAGCGGCTTCGTGCACGGCGGCTGGCAGAAGCCGGTGGACGACGACGAGGTCGGCGCGGCCATCGCCGGCTGGTACGAGGAGTCCGACGCGATGCTGCTCGGCCGTAAGACGTACGAGATCTTCGCGTCGTACTGGCCGACCGCCGACCCCGGCAACCCGTTCACCGCGCGGATGAACGGCATGGAGAAGTACGTGGCGTCCCGGACCCTGACGTCCGTCGAGTGGCAGAACTCCACGCTGCTGGAGGGCGACGTCGTCGATGCCGTACGCGAGCTGAAGGCGTCCGACGGGGGCAACGTCAACGTCGTCGGCAGCGGTGACCTCGCCCAGACCCTCATGCGGCACGGCCTCGTCGACGAGTTCCGGCTGACCATCCATCCGGTGATCATCGGTGCCGGCAAGCGGCTGTTCGCCGACGGAGCGATCCCCACCGCGCTGGAGCCGGTCAGCGTCTCGACGACGAAGGGCGGCACCGTCGTCGGCGTCTACCGGACGAACGGCAAGCCCACCTACGACAGTTACTAGGCCTCCGGCGCCGAACCGGGCTCAGACGGTCGCGAGCGAGACCTCTGTCGACTTGATCAGGGCGGTGACGGCGGAGCCCTCGGTGAGGCCGAGGTCGGTGACCGCGTCCATGGTGATGGCGGCGGTCAGTTCGCCGCCGTCGACGGAGACCCGCACGGAGGCCATGGCGGCACCCGTGGCGACCTCGCGCACCGTGCCGGCGAGCCGGTTGCGGATGGACAGGCCCTCCACCGGGCCGGTGGCCAGCGAGACCTCGGTGGCCTTGACCAGGGCGCGCACGGTGGAACCCTCGGCGAGGCCGAGATCCTTGACGGCGTCCAGGGTGATGGCGGCGGTGACGTCCTGGCCGCCGTCGAGGCGGACCCTGACCGTCGCCATGGCCTCCCCCGGGGTGAGCGCGGTGACGGTGCCGGGGAGCTGGTTGCGGATGCTCAGGCTCATGGTGGGACGCCTCGCAGGTTCGGGTTCAGGTTCAGGTGGTTTGTTCACCTTGGGGGTGCTGTGTGACCCACGGTAGTCCGACGGCGGGCTGTCCCGCACGCACGCGCGCAGGCGTGCACGTTGTTCGCTCAGGGTTCTCTCAGGTTTCTCTCAGGCGGGATACGCGTGCGTCTGTGTCGCCTTCACCGTCGCCCAGACCGTGGCGCCGGGGTGCAGGTCGAGTTCCGCGGCGGCGAGGGTGGTGAGGTCGGCGGCGAGGGGGAGTTCGCCGGTGAGGTCGGCGCGGATCTGGTCGCCGTGGGTCTCCAGGCCGGCCACTTCGCAGCGCCAGACATTGCGGGCGCTGGAGCCGGTGGGGCGCTCCCGGAACAGGGTGACGGCGCTCGGCGGGAAGGCGACGAAGACGGGACCGGTGAGGTCCTCCCCGGTCGTGATCGCGGGGCCGGCGTCGAGGCGGGCCGTGTGTCCTTCTGCTTCTCCCCGGTAGAGGTTCAGGCCGACCAGATGGGCGATGTAGTCGGTGCGGGGGTGACGGGCGATGTGCGCGGGGGTGCCCTCCTGGACGATGCGGCCGTCCTCGATGACGACGAGGTGGTCGGCCAGGACCATGGCGTCCAGGGGATCGTGGGTCACCAGTACGGCGACGGCCTCGAAGTCGGCCAGATGGTGGCGGAGTTGGGCGCGGATGTCGAGGCGGGTCCGGGCGTCGAGGGCGGCGAGCGGTTCGTCGAGGAGCAGCAGGCGGGGCTGGGTGGCCAGGGCGCGGGCGAGGGCGACGCGCTGGGCCTGGCCGCCGGAGAGGCGGCGGGGTCTGGCCCCGGCGTGGTCGGTCAGGCCCATGCGGTCCAGCCACCGGGCCGCCTCGGCACGAGCCTGCGCCTTGGTGGCGCCGTGACAGCGCGGCCCGAACGCCACGTTGTCCAGCGCGGTCAGGTGCGGAAAGAGCAGGTAGTCCTGGAAGACGACCCCCACCGGACGGGACTCCGGCGGCGTACGGTCCAACCGCTCGCCGTCCAGCCGCAGATGGCCGCCGGTGAGGGGGACGAGCCCGGCCAGTGCGCGCAGGGCGGTGGTCTTGCCGGCGCCGTTGGGGCCCAGCAGGGCGACCACGTCACCGGGCGCCGCGCTCAGCGTCACGTCCAGCCGGAAGGAACCGCGCTCGACCACCAGCCGGGCGTCGAGCCCCTCGCCCGTGCGGACGGGGGCAACCGTGGTGGCCTTGTCGATGTCGGTCATGAGGCGGTCATCCAACGGTCTCGTAGCCCGGCCAGCACGGCGATCGACACGGCGAGCAGGACCAGGCTGAGGGCGATCGCCGCCTCGGGGTCGTTCTGGAGGGCGAGGTAGACCGACAGGGGCATGGTCTGGGTGCGGCCGGGGAAGTTGCCGGCGAAGGTGATCGTCGCGCCGAACTCGCCGAGCGCCCGGGCCCAGGCCAGTACCGCGCCGGCCGCGACGCCGGGGGCGATGAGGGGCAGGGTGACCCGGCGGAACGCGGTGAAGCGGGAGGCGCCCAGGGTGGCTGCCGCCTCCTCGTACCGCGGGTCGGCGGCGCGCAGGGTGCCCTCGACGCTGATGACCAGGAACGGCATGGCGACGAAGGCTTCGGCGATGACGACACCCGCCGTGGTGAAGGGCAGGGTGACGCCGAACCAGGAGTCCAGCCACTTCCCCACGACCCCGTTGCGCCCGAGCGCCATCAGCAGGGCCACACCCCCGACGACGGGCGGCAGGACGAGCGGCAGGGTGACCAGGGCCCGTACGAGACCGCGTCCCGGGAACTCGACCCGGGCGAGCAGCCAGGCCAGCGGCACCCCGAGCACCAGGCTCACCGCGGTCGCCGCCGTCGCGCAGACGAGGGACAGCTGGAGCGCCTGCCACACCTCGGTGCTGGTCAGCAGGTCGGGCATGCTCCGCCACGGGGTCCTGATCAGCAGGGCGACGAGCGGCAGCACGAGGAACGCCAGGCCGATCAGCGCGGGCAGCAGAAGCGGCAGCGGGGCGCCCCCGCGCATCCCCTTGAGGACAGGGCGGCGCCGCGGGCCACCCGTGAGGGTGTCCGCGGCGTCGGCCCTGTCCGGGGAGGGAGAGGTCACGGCTTGAGGAATCCGGCCTCGGTCAGGACGTTCTGGCCTTCGGCGGACCGCACCAGCGCGATGAACGCCTTGGCCGCCTCCGCGTTGGGCGCGTCCTTCAGGAGGGTGATCGGGTAGGCGTTGACGGCGCCGGCGGACTCGGGGAACTCCACGCCCTCCACCTTGCTGCCCGCCGCCTTCACATCGGTCTTGTAGACGACGGAGGCGTCGGCCTCCTTCAACACCACCTTGTTGAGGGCGGACTTGACGTCCTGCTCGTAGGAGACGGGAGTGAGCTTCAGCTTGGCGGCGTCCAGCGTCTTCTGGACGGCGGCGCCGCAGGGCACCGACTTGTCGCACAGCACGACCTTCAGCGAGGACTTGGTCAGGTCCTTGAGGGAGGAGACCTTGTCGGGGTTGCCCGGCAGGGTGGCGATCTCCAGCTGGTTGCGGACGAAGGTGGCGGGGGTGCCGACCGCGTCCTGCTTGTCGGTCACTATCGCCATGGTCTTGGGGCTGGCGGAGGCGAAGACGTCGGCGGGGGCGCCGCCGGTGATGCTCGCCGCGAGGGTGTCGCTGCCGCCGAAGTTGAAGGTGACCGTGGTGCCGGGGTGGGCCTTCTCGAACTCCTTGCCCAGGGTCGTGAAGCTCTCCTTGAGCGAGGCGGCGGCGAACACCGTCACCGTCCCGGACAGCTTCGGTGAGGAGGACGCCGACGCGGCGGTGTCCGACTTCGCCGACGAGGAGTCGTCGGAGGACGAGCAGGCGCTCAGGGCCAGCAGCGCGGCGACGCTCACACCGGTCACCTGCAGTGTCCGGCGGGTCCGGCGCACGGAACGGGTCATCACGGGTCTACTCCCTCAAGGTCCTGACGGACCCAACTATGGCCTGGCGGCCTTGTCTACGGTCTCTCGACGACCACGTCGGTCGACTTGGTCACGGCCATCGCCGGAACACCGGGCGCCGGCCCCGTTCCGGGCCGAGGAGCCGGTGGACTCCCGTTCCGCCCGGTGTGCCTCGCGGGCGTGGGCCGCGAGGCCGATCCGGTAGGTGTGCACTCGTCGATCATAGTGCCGCATATACAAGGTCATAGTCTGCTGTGGCATCGCATGAGCCGGAATACTGATCTGTCAGGCTGGCATGTGCGTTTGTACGTGAGGGACATCCGGGTACGGTCACCCGGGAGGTGGTAGCCCGTGAGCCAGACCCTCGCAGCTGCCCGTACGGCCGCCGGACCCGCGGCGGAACTCGTCCTCACCGGCGACCTGGACCGGCCGGCCCGGCTGACGGTGCCGGACCTGCTCGCCTGGCCCCAGCACCGCGCCGAGGTCGCCTTCGAGTGCGCCACCAGCGGCGTCCAGCGTCACACCTTCACCGGCCCGCTCCTGCACGACGTCCTCCAGGATGCGCGCCCGGCCTTCGATCCCGCCCGCCGCAAGGACCGGCTGCGCTTCCTCATCGCCGTACGCGGCACGGACGGACACCACGCCCTGCTGTCCTGGGCCGAGATCGACCCCGACTTCGGCCGCGCCCCCGTCCTCCTCGCCGTCACCCTCGACGACACGCCCCTCGACCGGGCCGGCCCCCAGCTCGTCCTGCCCCAGGACCGCTGCGGCGCCCGCTACATCAGCGGTATCGACGCGATACGCGTGGACGGCGGCTACGCCGCGTGGACCTGACGGTGACGGCGGCCGGAGGAGCCCGCTGGAGCGGAGGTCAGATGTCCCGGAAGATCTCGATCTGCGCCCCCACCGAGTTGAGCCGCTCCGCCAGATCCTCGTACCCCCGGTTGATGACGTACACGTTCCGCAGTACGGACGTGCCCTCCGCCGCCATCATCGCCAGCAGGACCACCACCGCCGGTCGCAGCGCGGGCGGGCACATCATCTCGGCCGCTCGCCAGCGGGTCGGGCCCTCGACCAGGACGCGGTGCGGGTCGAGGAGCTGGAGGCGTCCGCCGAGGCGGTTCAGGTCGGTCAGATAGATCGCGCGGTTGTCGTAGACCCAGTCGTGGATGAGGGTCTTGCCCTGGGCCGAGGCCGCGATGGCCGCGAAGAACGGCACGTTGTCGATGTTCAGGCCCGGGAACGGCATCGGGTGGATCTTGTCGATCGGCGCCTCCAGCTTGGAGGGCCGGACGGTCAGGTCGATCAGCCGGGTACGGCCGTTGTCCGCGAAGTACTCCTGCGTACGGTCGTGGTCGAGCCCCATCTCCTCCAGGACCGCCAGTTCGATCTCCAGGAACTCGATAGGCACCCGGCGCACGGTCAGTTCGGACTCGGTGACGACCGCCGCCGTCAGGAGGCTCATCGCCTCGACCGGGTCCTCGGAGGGGGAGTAGTCCACGTCGACGTCGATGGTCGGTACGCCGTGCACGGTGAGCGTCGTCGTGCCGATGCCCTCGACCCGTACGCCCAGCGCCTCCAGGAAGAAGCACAGGTCCTGGACCATGTAGTTGGAGGACGCGTTGCGGATGACGGTCACTCCCGCGTGCCGGGCGGCGGCGAGCAGCGCGTTCTCGGTGACGGTGTCCCCGCGCTCGGTCAGCACGATCGGGCGGCCGGGGGAGACGGAGCGGTCGACGCGGGCGTGGTAGAGCCCCTCCGTCGCCGCGATGTCGAGCCCGAACCGGCGCAGCGCGATCATGTGCGGCTCGATGGTCCTGGTGCCGAGGTCGCAGCCGCCCGCGTACGGCAGCCGGAAGCTGTCCATACGGTGCAGCAGCGGACCGAGGAACATGATGATCGAGCGGGTCCGGCGGGCGGCCTGGGCGTCGATGGACGCCATGTCCAGCTCGGCCGGCGGCACGATCTCCAGGTCCACGCCGTCGTTGATCCACCGGGTCCGTACGCCGATGGAGCTCAGCACCTCCAACAGGCGGTACACCTCTTCGATGCGGGCGACGCGGCGCAGCACTGTGCGCCCCTTGTTGAGGAGCGAGGCGCACAGCAGCGCGACACAGGCGTTCTTGCTGGTCTTGACGTCGATGGAGCCGGACAGCCGGCGACCGCCGACCACGCGCAGGTGCATCGGTCCCGCGTATCCCAGAGAGACGATTTCGCTGTCGAGGGCTTCACCGATTCGAGCGATCATCTCAAGGCTGATGTTTTGATTGCCGCGCTCGATGCGGTTGACCGCGCTCTGGCTGGTGCCGAGTGCCTCGGCGAGCTGCGTCTGTGTCCAGCCACGGTGCTGCCGGGCGTCACGGATGAGCTTGCCGATACGTACGAGGTAGTCGTCTGCCATGGGGTCGAGGTTATCTCAGATATGAGATGGCGCCTTCTGGGGAGTCCGTGCGGGTGACGAACCGTCAGCGGCGCTTGGCGGAACGGGTGCGGCGCCAGCCGAACGGACCGGGCAGGTCCATCGACGTCGTACGGCGTCCCGTGCTGCTGTGGGTGTGCCGGGGGCCGTGGCTGCCGCCGGTCGTGATCGACCAGGAGCCCTTGTTGATGTTGAGGCGTACACCGGGAAGTATCCGGAAGCTCTTGCGGAAGGTGAGAGGCATAGGGGTCGGTTACCCCGGATCGGCGCGGTGATGGCCTCCCGGCCGTTCTTCCCGGCTCGGTCTCCGCATCCGCGTCCGTGTCCGGCGCGATCATCCTGAATGGCCACCCATTTCTTGACCATTTCTTTCCTACCTGTCTCGATTGCTTACGCATGCCGTCAGGAAAAGCGGCACCGGGTTCTTTTGCCGCACATCCGGAAGTCGCAATGTGACGGGCAAGTTGCCTGGATCGACGACTCGCAGGTCAAGGGGGGAGTCGTTTGCCGATTCTTCGCGGAGAGCCGCCCTGGCCTGTGTGTTCTCTCCCACGTCCAGGGAGGGTTTGGCGGACTGTATTTCCCCTTTCCGGCATTTTCTGCCCTGCTTCTAAAGCTTTGACAAGTCCAACCGTCGGTTCCTATTCTCGGCGAATATTTGGAGCCCCGACGTCGTGGCTCAAGGGGTGGCCGGCAGAAATCGGATTCGACCATTCCGCCTATTGGCTCTGTGGTGGGGACCAACAAGTCCGAACGACACCCCGTACGCCGTTCGGCATACCGTCCCGGCGATCCCGGGCACGGCGGCCGACGCAGAGGAAGAAGGCATGCCACATGACCCCAGCCCTGACGACGACGCGGACCATCGTGGACCTGCTGTGTGACGCCGCCCGGGACCACACGGAGTCCGGGCTGCGCTACCCCCGGGGCGTCGACGACCGTGACGCACCCCTGCAGAGCTACTCCGAACTCCTCGACGCGGCGCGCTCGGTCCTCACCGGACTGAGGGAACGCGGCCTCGCCCCACGGGACAAGGTCGTCCTGCTCCTGGAGAAACCGCAGGAGTTCCTCGCGGCGTTCTGGGCCTGCCAGCTTGGCGGGTTCGTGCCCTGCCCGATGGCCGCCCTGGGCGGCGACCCCGAACGCTGGGCAGCCCAGCTCACGCACGTCGACACCCTCCTCGACCACCCGCTGATCGTCACCAGCGCCACCCTCGCCGCCGAACTCCCGCGTGCCGAGGGCCTGTCCGTCGTCGCGCTGGAGGAACTGCACGCCGAGCACCTCGCGATCAGCTTCCACGAGGCCGACCCCAAGGACACCGCCGTCCTCGTGCTGACGTCCGGCTCCACCGGCAACTCCAAGGCCGTGATGCTCAGCCACGCCAACCTGCGTGCCTCCATGACCGGCAAGAACGGCTACCACCGGCTGACCGCCGAGGACATCAGCCTCAACTGGGTCTCCTTCGACCATGTCGCCGCCCTTCTCGAATGCCACCTGCTGCCGCTGTCCGCGGGCAGCACGCAACTGCACGTCGAAGCGCCCGTGGTGCTCCACGAACCGCTGAACTTCCTGCGGCTCGTCTCCCGCTTCGGCGTCACCATGACCTTCACCCCCAACTTCCTGCTGGGGCTCATCAACCCGCAGGCCGACCGGTTCGACGAGGAGGACGGCGCCGACACCGACCTGTCCCGGCTTCGGCACGTCATCAGCGGCGGCGAGGCCGTCGTCCGCACCACCGGTGAGACCTTCCTCCGCCGCTTCGCCCCGTACGGGTTACGCGCCGACGCCCTGTGGCCCGCGTTCGGCATGTCCGAGACCTGCGCCGGCAGCATCTACTCCACAGACTTCCCGGCCGCCGACCAGGGCCAGGAGTTCGCCAACCTGGGTCGGCCCGTCGAGGGTCTGCACATCCGCGTCGCCGACGAGGAACACCGTGAGCTGCCCGAAGGCGAAGTGGGCGAACTCCAGCTCAACGGCCCCATGATCACGACCGGTTACCACAACAACGAGCAGGCCACGCAGGACGCCTTCACCCCCGACGGCTGGTTCCGCAGCGGCGACCTCGGCCGGATCGACGACGGCCGCCTCACTCTTGTCGGCCGCAGCAAGGACAGCGTCATCGTCAATGGCGTCAACTACTTCAGCCACGACATCGAGACGCTCCTCGAAGGCCTCGACGACGTGGCCCGCTCCTACGTCGCGGCCTTCCCCACCCGCGCCCCCGGCAGCGACACCGAGCAGCTCGTCGTCGCCTTCCACCCGGAGTGCGCCGACGGCGACGAGCTCGCCCTGTACCGGGTGCTGAGCGCGGTGCGCAGCAGCGTCGTCATGCACTGGGGCTTCCGGCCCGCGCTCATCCTGCCGCTGCCGAAGGACGCCTTCCCCAAGACCAGCCTCGGCAAGATCCAGCGCGCGCTGATGCGCAAACGGCTGGAGGCCGGGGCGTACGACGCGGTGAAGGACACCGTCGACGACCTGGTGCTGCGCCGGCTGGGCGGCTACACCGCGCCCGAGGGCGACACGGAGAAGGTCCTCGTCGGCATATACGCCGAGATGTTCGACACCGACCCGGCCCGGCTGAGCGCCACCGCCAACTTCTTCGACCTGGGCGGCACCTCACTCGACATCCTGCGCCTGCGCTCCCTGGTCGCCCAGCGCCTCGGCGCGGAGGGCCTGCAGATCATCACCGTGCTGCGGTCCCCGACCGTACGTGCCCTGGCCGCCCACCTCGACGGGACCGCGGACGACGCGGGGGAGTACGACCCGATCGTGCCGATGCAGGTCATCGGCGACAAGACCCCGCTGTTCTGCGTCCACCCGGGCGTCGGCGAGGTCCTCGTCTTCGTCAACCTCGCCAAGTACTTCGTGGGCGAACGGCCGTTCTACGCACTGCGTGCCCGGGGCTTCAACCCCGGCGAGACGCCCTTCGAGAGCTTCGCCGAGATGGTCGACACCTACGTCCGAGCGATCCGCTCCCGCCAGCCGCACGGCCCGTACGCCGTCGCGGGGTACTCGTACGGCGGCGCCGTCGCCTTCGAGATCGCCAAGGTGCTCGAAGCACAGGGCGAGCGCGTCGACTTCGTCGGCAGCTTCAACCTGCCGCCGCACATCAAGTACCGCATGAACGAGCTGGACTTCGTCGAGACCGCCGCCAACCTGGCGTTCTTCCTGGAACTGACAGACAAGAAGCAGTCGCTCGAACTGCCCGCGCAGCTACGGTCGTTGCCGAAGGACGAGCAGCTCGCGTACTTCATCGACCACGCGCCCGAGGGCCGCCTCGCCGAACTCGACCTGACCTTCGAGAAGTTCAAGGCATGGGCGGAGCTCGCCGACGGCCTCACCAACCTCGGACGCGGCTACTCGCCCGGTGGCAGCGTCCGTTCGATGAGCGTCTTCTACGCCATTCCGCTGCGGGGCACCAAGGAGGACTGGCTCAACAACGAGCTGCGCCGCTGGGACGAGCACGCGACCGGCGAGAACCGCTACATCGACGTACCCGGCGAGCACTACACGCTGATGGGCCCGGCGCACGTGGCGGCCTTCCAGTCGATCCTGCGCAAGGAGCTCACCCGCGCCCTCGGCGATGCCTGAACGCCACCGACCTTCGACCCCCGACCCCTAGGAGGGGCAGTACGTGAACGGCAAGAAGATTCTGGTGACCGGTGCCACCGGACAGGTGGCAGGACCGGTGGCCGAGGCCCTGGCCGACGGCAACGAGGTGTGGGCGCTGGGCCGCTTCGGCGCCCCCGGAGCCGAGGAGAAGCTGACCCGCCACGGCGTTCGTACCTTCCGCTGGGACATGGACGACACCAGCGCCGGCTCCCTCAAGGGGCTGCCGGAGGACTTCACCCACGTCTTCCACTCCGCGGTGCGCCGCGGCGAGGACGGCGACTTCAGTGCGGCCGTCGAGGTCAACTCGGTAGCCGCGGGGCGCCTGATGACCCACTGCCGTACGGCGGAAGCGTTCCTGTACGTCTCCACCGGCGCCCTGTACGCCCGCCAGACCCTCGACCACAAGTACACCGAGACCGACCCGCTGGACGGCAAGGCCGACTGGCTGCCCGCCTATCCAGTGGCCAAGATCGCGGCCGAGGGCACGGTCCGGGCGTTCGCGCAGACCCTCGGCCTGCCGACCGTCATCGCCCGCCTCAACATCGCCTACGGGCCGGGCGGTTACGGCGGCGTACCGATGCTCTACTTCAAGCGGATGCTCGCCGGGGAGCCGATCCCGGTCCCGCTGGAGGGCCAGAACTGGACTTCGCTGCTCTACACCGACGACCTCGTCGAGCAGGTCCCGCACCTGTGGAGCGCGGCGAGTGTTCCGGTGACCCTGACCAACTGGGGCGGCGACGAGTCCGTCGGCGTCACGGACTGTGTCCGCTACCTGGAGGAGCTCACGGGGGTCGAGGCGAAGCTCGAACCGAGCGAAGTCACCCGCGAGACCTACCAGTTCGACCCGACGCTGCGCCGCTCGCTCACCGGCCCGTGCGAGGTGCCGTGGCGTGAGGGCATCCGGCGCACCCTCGCGGCCCTGTACCCCGAACACCTCAAGAAGTGAGAGGAACGGCTCCCGCCATGACCGACAGCACCGATCCGCTGGCCCCGATCCACGCCGCCTACGCGGCCTTCGCCGCCCGTGACGTGGGCGCACTCCTGGACGCCTTCGACCCGGACATCGAGTGGGTGCACCCCGAGGGTATGGACAAGTACGGCCTCGGCGGCACCAAGCACGGGCACGCCGGCGTCAAGGAGTTCCTCGCCCATGTCCCCACCGTCCTCGGCGGTATGCGGCTGCACCCGGCCGAGTTCGTCCGCGAGGGCGAGCGCGTGGTCGTCTTCGGCCACCGGGACGTCATCTCCCTGAGCGGGTACACCGAGACGCAGCCGTTCGTGCACTCCTGGGTGCTGCGCGGCGGGCGAGCCGTCCGTATGGAGGACATCTTCGACACCGTCGCGTTCCAGCGTGTGATCGAGAGCTGACGGGCGAAGACGGCGTACGCCTGCCTCGGCCCGGGGTCGGTCGGGTGTCGGGCGGCGAGGTTGTCACACCGGCGGCCGGGGAGGTTCCTCGGCCGCCGGACGACGTGACTCGTCGGCTGCGGGCCGGGGGTGCCGGTCGGCCTCGGCCCGGCGAAGCCTGTCGGCCCCCAGAGGGCCGATCCGGCCCGCCGAGGAGCGGCGCAGTTCCTCGGCCGCCTCCCGGATGGCCGGCAGCAGGGCCGCCACCGGCGGGCTGTCCAGAGCGCCCTCGCGCACCACGAGGGTGATCCGGCGGATGGGCCCGATCCCCTTCAGGGACATACGAGTGACCGGATGCCCCGGCCGGTCGGGCACCAGGTCGGGGACGAGCGCCACGCCCCAGCCCAGCGAGACCAGCCCGAACACGGCCTGCATGTCCCCGATGTCGGAGACGATGTCGGGGACGAAACCGACGTCGGCGCACAGGTGCAGGACCAACTGGCCGAGCTTGGACGTCCGGTCCAGCAGCCACGGCTGCTCCGCGAACTCGGCGAGGGCACGCGGCTCCTCGCTGCGGGCGAGCGGGTGACCGGGCGCGATGGCCAGGCGAATGCGATCACTGACCACCTCCTCCTCGTACAGCCCCGGCACCCGTGGCTCGGGCACCTGCGGGTAGCCGGAGGCCAGGACGGCGTCGAGCCGCCCGAGCCGGACCGTCTGCCGGCCCTCGTCGGGATCGACGCCGTGCAGGGTGATGCGCAGTTCCGGATGACGTGCGCGCAACCGGGTCAGCGCCGGCACCAGCAGAGCCGGCCCCTCGTGCAGCGGTACGCCCACCCGCAGCTCGCCGGTGACCTTGCCGTCCCGCGCGAGCAACTGGCCCTCCGCAGCCTCGAGCTGGGCGAGAACAAGCTCGGTGTGAGCGACCAGCATTCGCCCCGCGGCGGTGAGTTCGGCCCGTTTGCTGCCACGGTCCAGCAGCGAGGCACCGGTCTCCGACTCCAGCGCGGACAGCTGTTGGGAGACCGCGGAACGCGTGTAGTTGAGTGCCTGCGCGGCTGCGGCGATCGAGCCCCGGGCCCCGACCTCGCGCAGCAGTACCAGTTTCCGTACGTCCAGCACCCGTCATCCTCGCTAACGCTTCTGGTTACGAAGTATCACGCCAGGTTACGGGACAAGGGTCATGGCGACGACTTCAATGGAGACGGAGATCGAGATCGACTCCTTCAACGCACCGACCGGACAAGGGACTTCCGCCATGCCCACACTGCTCCATCTCGACTCCAGCCCCCGCCGTGGCTCGGTCTCCCGCCAGATCTCGGGCGAGTTCGCGGAGACCTGGCGCAAGACCAACCCCGAGGGCCGTTACGTCTACCGTGACCTGGCCGCCAACCCCGTACCGCATGTCGACCACGCGCAGATCGAGATCATGCACCGCCTGGAGACGGAGGGCGTGCGCGACCTCGCGGAGGCCCGCGGGGCGTCACTGACGCCCGAGGAGGAGGCGAGCTGGGCGGTGACCTGGCCGCTGATCGAGGAGCTCCTCGCGGCCGACACGATCCTGCTCGGCGTACCGATGTACAACTTCTCGGTGCCGTCCACGTTCAAGGCGTGGTTCGACCGCGTCCTGATCGCGCCGCTGATCGCCGACCCGGCCACCGGCCAGGGCCCGCTCTCCGGCAAGAGAGTCGTGGTGGCCTCCGCGCGCGGCGGCGCCTACGGTCCGGGCACGCCCCGTCAGGACTTCGACCACCAGGAGTCGTACCTGAAGGCGGCGCTCAGCATGGTGGGCCTTGCCTCCGACCTGACGTTCCTGCACGCGGAGCTGACCAAGTCGGCGCACGTGCCGAGGCTCTCGCAGTTCAAGGAGATGGCGGCCACGTCGTATCAGGCGGCGATCGACGGCGCCCGCACACACGGCAAGGGCTGACAGCCCCTCCGCCGGGTCCCCGGAAACCGCTCTCACCGCAGCGGGAAGTTGCGGTCGAACACGTTCTCAGGGTCGTACCGGGCCTTGAGCGCGCGCAGCCTGCTCAGGGCCGGCTCGGGGAACGCCTCGGCGAGGACCTCGGGGGAGCGGCGGGTGTCGAAACTGAGGTACATGCCGTTCACCTCCGGGGCGAGCCGCGCCCAGTGGGCGTCGAGAGAACGCTCCCGTTCGGGCACTGTCGCGTAGAGCAGCTGGAAGTTCTGGGTGCGGTGGGCGTAGGCGGTGGCTGACGGACTGACGTCGTTGACCGCGCCGCCCACCGAACGGAACTGCCCCATCAGTACCTGCCCCGACGCCAGCGCGTCCGCGAGGCAGCGGGCGGTGTGCGTGGAGACGTGGTCCAGCAGCCCGGATCGGGTGGCGCCCAGACCCTGCCCGTGGTGCGGGGCGCCGCCGAGCGGCACCAGTGCCGGGTACGGGGCGAGCACCGCCTCCTGGTTCAGCAGCGGGCCCAGGCCCAGCAGGGGAGTCAACGCCCGCTGGGCGGCGTCCGGCCGGTCTCCGGCGTAGACCGCGGCGACATGGGCGATGGCCGGGCGGCCCGGTGCGGCGGGCATGATGGTGAGGAAGCTCGTGAGTTCGCGGGGCGCGGCCTCGAGTACGGCCCCCCACTCCTCGACGAGCGGCGCGGTGTCCCGCGCGTCGAAGACGAGGTTGGCGAAGACGACGTCGCCGGTCTCGGACGCCTCCAGCTCCACCGCCGTGACGACGCCGAAGTTGCCACCCGCGCCCCGGACCGCCCAGAACAGGTCGGGGTGGTGCTCCGCGTCGGCGCGGACGAAGGTGCCGTCGGCCAGGACGATCTCGACGGCCGTCACATGGTCGATGGTCAGCCCGTGCCGCCGCGCGAACCAGCCCATGCCGCCCGCGGTGACCAGCCCGCCCACGCCCACGTCGCCGGTGTCCCCGGAGCTGATGGCGAGCCCGTGCGGGGCGAGGACCTGCGCGACTCTCCCCCAGCGGGCGCCCGCCCCGATCCGGACCCGGCGTTGTGCCCGGTCCAGCACGGCGATGTGGTCGAGGCGGGAGATGTCGACGACGACACCGCCGTCGTTGGTCGACCGTCCGCTGATCCCGTGCCCGCCGCTGCGCACGGACACCACCGTGCCCGTGGCTCGGGCGTACGCCAGTGCCGCGGCCGTCTCCTCGACGCTCTCGGGGAAGATCACCGTGGCCGGGGCGCCCCGGTGCACATATCCGTGGCGCACCCGCTCGTAGCGGGCGTCGGACGGCAGGACCGTCCGGCCGGTGAGGGACGCGGGTAACGCGACGTGGATGATGCCCTGTTCCGTCATGACGGGGAGGTCCCTTCGGAGGACTCGGGAGGATCGACGGTCTCGGTCTCGGTCTCGAGGGGATCGAGGGGCTCGAGGAGACACCGGAGGGTGCGCGTGAGGTACGCCACGAGCCGCTCCGGTGGCATCTCGGCCACCGGGCCGCCGCGGAGCACGTACCGGCTGAAGATGACGCCGATGAGCTGGGAGGCGAGCAGGTCGACGCGCTCGTCCGCGTCGGGCCCGCTCAGCACCGCGCGGTACGCCTCCATGCTGTTGCGCCGCATCGCCTCGTACAGCCCGGTCGCGGCCTTCTCGTCGGAGGCGGCGCTGCGGATCAGCGCGAGGAACGGGTCGTTGCCGTCGGCGTGTTCCATGCGCTCGACGAAGGCCCGTGCGATCCGGTCCGGCATGCTCTCGGGCGGGCCGGGCAGCAGTTCGGGCAGGTCTCGGGGTCCGGGCACGGCCGCGAGGAACAAGTGCTCTTTCGAGCCGAAGTGCCGCATCACCAGACCGTGGGTGACACCGGCCCGCCCCGCGATCTCCCGGATGGTGGCACGGGCGTAGCCCCGCTCGGCGAACGCGGCCCGCGCCGCCTCCAGAATCGCCTCGCGGTGGGCCTCGGGGGCGCGGACGCGTTTCCTGACGACGGCGGGGATGCCGGGAGGTTCGCTGTTCACGACTCTTAATGTACAGCTGGTCATTAGTGCCACCGATGGCTGCGCCGGTCGAAGTCGACCCCCGCCGGGCATGACCTTCCGCCACCCATGCACTAGAGTTATCTCGACATCGAGATATCTGTGCCACTAAGGCTTACCTAACTTAGCCTGACCTTAGCTGATCGGCCAAGTGGTCCTGGCGGCAGGATGCGGTGGAACGCGCACATCAATGAAGGAGACTGTCGTGTCGGCGAACAGCTTCGACGCCCGTAGCACGCTCAGCGTGGGCGACGAGTCGTACGAGATCTTCCGGCTGGACAAGGTGGAAGGCTCGGCTCGCCTTCCGTACAGCCTGAAGGTGCTGCTGGAGAACCTGCTCCGTACCGAGGACGGCGCGAACATCACCGCCGACCACATCCGGGCCATCGGTGGCTGGGACTCGCAGGCGCAGCCCAGCCAGGAGATCCAGTTCACGCCGGCCCGCGTGATCATGCAGGACTTCACCGGCGTGCCCTGTGTCGTGGACCTCGCCACCATGCGTGAGGCCGTGAAGGCGCTCGGCGGTGACCCGGCGAAGGTCAACCCGCTCTCCCCGGCCGAGATGGTCATCGACCACTCCGTCATCGCCGACAAGTTCGGCACCAACGAGGCGTTCGCGCAGAACGTCGAGCTGGAGTACGGCCGCAACAAGGAGCGTTACCAGTTCCTGCGCTGGGGCCAGACCGCGTTCGACGACTTCAAGGTCGTCCCGCCGGGCACCGGCATCGTCCACCAGGTCAACATCGAGCACCTCGCCCGTACGGTCATGGTCCGCAACGGCCAGGCGTACCCGGACACCCTCGTCGGCACCGACTCCCACACCACCATGGTCAACGGCCTCGGTGTGCTCGGCTGGGGCGTCGGCGGTATCGAGGCCGAGGCCGCGATGCTGGGCCAGCCCGTCTCGATGCTCATCCCGCGCGTCGTCGGCTTCAAGCTCACCGGTGAGCTCACCCCCGGCACCACCGCCACGGACCTCGTGCTGACCATCACGGAGATGCTCCGCAAGCACGGTGTCGTCGGCAAGTTCGTCGAGTTCTACGGCGAGGGCGTGGCCGCCACCTCCCTCGCGAACCGCGCGACCATCGGCAACATGTCGCCGGAGTTCGGTTCCACGGCCGCGGTCTTCCCGATCGACGGCGAGACCATCAAGTACCTCAAGCTCACCGGCCGCTCCCCGCAGCAGCTCGCGCTCGTCGAGGCGTACGCCAAGGAGCAGGGCCTCTGGCTCGACCCGGCCGCCGAGCCTGACTTCTCCGAGAAGCTGGAGCTCGACCTCTCGACGGTCGTCCCCTCCATCGCCGGCCCGAAGCGCCCGCAGGACCGTATCGTCCTCGCGAACGCCGCCGAGCAGTTCAAGGTCGACGTCCGCAACTACGTGGACGACGTGGACGAGGCGGGCAAGGAGTCCTTCCCGGCCTCCGACTCCCCGGCCGTCGCCCCGAACGGCGCCCCGTCCAACCCGGTCACCGTGACCGCCCCCGACGGTTCGACGTACGAGATCGACCACGGAGCGGTGACGGTCGCGGCCATCACCTCCTGCACCAACACCTCGAACCCGTACGTCATGGTCGCCGCCGCGCTCGTCGCGAAGAAGGCCGTGGAGAAGGGCCTGACCCGCAAGCCGTGGGTCAAGACCACCCTCGCCCCGGGCTCCAAGGTCGTCACCGACTACTTCGACAAGGCGGGGCTCACCCCCTACCTCGACAAGGTCGGCTTCAACCTCGTCGGCTACGGCTGCACCACCTGCATCGGCAACTCCGGCCCGCTGCCGGACGAGGTCTCCAAGGCCGTCAACGACCATGACCTGGCCGTGACTTCGGTGCTCTCCGGCAACCGTAACTTCGAGGGCCGGATCAACCCCGACGTCAAGATGAACTACCTGGCGTCCCCGCCGCTCGTCGTCGCCTACGCCCTCGCGGGTTCCATGAAGGTGGACATCACGCGTGACGCGCTCGGCGTGGACCAGGAGGGCAAGCCGGTCTTCCTGGCCGACATCTGGCCCTCCGAGGCCGAGGTCAACGACGTCGTCGCGAACGCCATCGGTGAGGACATGTTCTCCAAGTCCTACCAGGATGTCTTCGCGGGCGACGCCCAGTGGCAGGCCCTGTCGATCCCCGAGGGCAACACCTTCGAGTGGGACCCGCAGTCCACCTACGTGCGCAAGCCCCCGTACTTCGAGGGCATGACGATGGAGACCACCCCGGTCTCGGACATCGCCGGCGCCCGCGTCCTCGCCAAGCTCGGCGACTCGGTCACCACCGACCACATCTCCCCGGCCGGCGCGATCAAGGCCGACACCCCCGGTGGCAAGTACCTCACGGAGCACGGTGTCGAGCGCCGTGACTTCAACTCGTACGGTTCCCGCCGTGGCAACCACGAGGTGATGATCCGCGGTACGTTCGCCAACATCCGCCTGCGCAACCAGATCGCGCCGGGCACCGAGGGCGGCTACACCCGCGACTTCACCCAGCCGGGTGCGCCCGTGGCGTTCATCTACGACGCCTCGCGCAACTACATCGAGCAGGGCATCCCGCTGGTCATCCTGTCCGGCAAGGAGTACGGCTCCGGCTCGTCCCGCGACTGGGCCGCCAAGGGCACCGCGCTCCTCGGCGTCAAGGCCGTCATCGCCGAGTCGTACGAGCGCATCCACCGCTCGAACCTCATCGGCATGGGTGTCCTCCCGCTCCAGTACCCGGAGGGCGCCACCGCCGAGTCCCTCGGCCTCACCGGCGAGGAGACCTTCTCCTTCACCGGCGTCGAGGAGCTGAACAACGGCACCACCCCGCGCACGGTCAAGGTCACCACCGACACCGGCGTCGAGTTCGACGCGGTCGTCCGCATCGACACCCCCGGCGAGGCGGACTACTACCGCAACGGCGGCATCATGCAGTACGTGCTGCGCAACCTGATCCGCAACTAGTCGATCAGGCAGGGCAGTTGGGCCGCACTCCGAAACGGGGTGCGGCCCTTCGCGTTCCTGTCGCCCGACCTGCGCGATCCGTCGTCGGACCTCCGCGGTCAGAGCCAGCCGCATTGCGCGGCCCGCATCCCCAGCTGGAACCTGCTCGCTGCCCCCAGCTGTTCCTGCAGCTCGCTCACCCGTCGCCGCAGTGCCGCCCGTGTCGCGGTCGGATATCCAGGTGGCCAGGGCGTATGTACCGGTCGGAACCTCAAGGGTCGAGCCGTTGGTCACGTAGCCGTACCCGTTGGCGATCTCGCCGTTCAGCCCCGTGAGCGTGTAGAGCGCGGACGGCACCGCCTTGCCGTCGCGGCCGACGAGGTTCACCTTCAGACCGGCCGTCCCGGGCGACTTCTCGTAGCCCACGCCGGTCGTGACAACGATGCCGTCGGCGGTCGCGGTGACGCGGCCCGCGTGCCGGCCCTGCGTCTCCCGCGCGAGGTCGACCGTGACTGGCACGGTGGCGCTGCCGTTCGCCGGGACGGTCACGCCGGCCGTGCTCGGGACGACCCCGGTGTCGGTGTCCTCGTACTTGCCGAAGCTCAGCGTCGGAGTCCCGAACACGCCACTCCATGCCTGCGATCATCCACGAGGTCTGCGCGTAACCGGTGTTGTCGGCCACCTTGCCGACCAGCAGCTCGGCGGCCGGCGCCACACCCTTGCGCTTACCGCCCGAGGCCGCGCCCGAACCGACGATCGTGGACGCCACATGGGTGCCGTGACCATGGCCGTCGGCCACACTCTCGCCCGGCACGAAACTCCGCGCGTCCAGGACCTTGCCCGCGAGATCCGGGTGCCCGGCGTCCACTCCCGTGTCCAGGACCGTGACCTTCACCCCCGTACCGTCGTAGCCCGCCCGCCACACCTCCGGCGCGCCGATCTGCGGAACACTGACGTCGAGGGCCACCTTGACCTTGGCGTCCAGCCAGAGCTTGTCGATGCCGTCGCCGAGCCGCTTCGCGGCCTTCGCGGTGGGCTCGGTGCCGAGCGTCGGGGCGATGTCCGCCCAGAAGGCGGTGGGCTTCGCGACGTCGAGTGCCGCGCCGTCGATGTCCGGCAGCGCGCGTGTCCGCCGTGCGCCCTCGGGGGGTCGCCGCGCCCTTCTCGTACCCGGCGATCAGCGGAATGCCGCCGGTCGCCGCGTCCGTGTATCCCTGCCGCACCAACTGGCTGACATTGAACAGGGCCGGGTCGAGACGGCCCGCCTGGACCAGCGGCAACGCGTCCTCCGGTACGACGCTGATCTCGCCGTCCTGCTCGGTGGACACGAAGTTGGCGGCCTCACGGCCCTTGCCCCGCTCGACGTCGACGGCCGACCTGCCGTCCGGGCCCGTGGTGAGCTTCACGGTGTCACCGGTGACGAGGGTGGCGGTCTGGGTGCTCGTGGCGCCCGTAACGCCCGTAGCGCTTGTGGTGCCCGGCTCGGTGACCGGGGTCCCCGGTCCGGCCGTCGAGGGGGTGAATGCTGCTACAGGTTTTCTAATCATTCATAGTGGCTTTGTAGGTGAGAGTTGAGGCCAGGTGTTGGTGGGTTGTGACTCCAGTGCTGTCGGCGGAGAACTGATGTCGGTGAGTTTTGACTCCACTGGGGGCCTTGCGGTGGGAGTATCGGGGTGCATCAGCTAGCCCTGGGTGGCTCAAGTGCCCCTTTCGAAGGTCGAGTTGTACGCGGCGATACGCCATGACGCTCGGGTCGAAGGGCTGTCCAGCAGGGCTTTGTCCGCCAAGTACGGGGTGGGCCGGCGGACGGTCGCGATGGCGCTGGAGTCGGTGTGGCCGGCGCCGCGCAAGCAGCTTCCGCCCCGGATCTCGCGCCTGGATCCGTTCAAGGCGACGATCGACGAGATCCTGCGGGATGACCTGGACGCGCCGCGCAAGCAGCGGCACACCGTCAAGCGGGTCTTCGACCGGCTGATCGACGAGCACGACGCCCGGGGCGTGACGTATTCGATGGTCCGCGCCTATATCTTCCAGCGGCGCCCGGAAATCCGCGTCGAGGAGGGCCGCAGCCCTCCGCAGGTGTTCGTGCCGCAGACCCACCGCCCTGGTGACGAGGCGGAGGTCGACTTCGGGGATGTGTGGATCCACCTGGACGGCGTGCCTACCAAGGTGTTCCTGTTCTCGCTGCGGCTGTCGTTCAGTGGGAAGGCCGTGCACAAGATCTTCGCTTCGTGCGGGCAGGAAGCATTTCTGGAAGGCCACGTCCACGCGCTGCAAGTGCTGGGCGGCGTGCCGCGCGGAAAAATTCGCTACGACAACTTGCGCGCCGCGGTCAGCCAGGTGCTGGGCCGCACCCGGGGCCGGGTGGAAAGTGACCGCTGGACGGCCTTCCGGTCGCACTTCTCGATCACCAGTTTCTACTGCAATCCCGGCATCGAGGGCGCGCACGAGAAGGGCGGCGTCGAGGGGCAGATCGGCTGGTTCCGCAGAAACCACCTGGTCCCCGTCCCGAAGGTCGCCTCGCTGGCAGAGCTGAACGCGATGGTGGAGCGCTGGGACGAGGAGGACGACGCCCGCCGGATCATGCAGCGGGCGCTGACCATCGGCGAGATGTTCGCCGTCGAGCGCCCGCTGCTGGAGGCGCTGCCGGAGGAGGAGTTCGAGACCGGGCTGGTGTCCTCGCTACGGGTGAACCGCTACAGCCAGGTCAGCGTGCGCACCAACCACTACTCGGTACCGGTCAGGTTGATCGGCCGGATGGTACGGGTCGTGCTGCACGCCTCCGAACTCGTTGTCTACGACGCGCACAAGGAAGTCGCCCGCCACGAGCGGCTGATCGCCAAGGGCGGCTCCCGACTGGAGCTGGACCACTACCTGGAGGCGCTGGTCCGCAAACCGGGCGCGCTGCCCGGAGCGACCGCGCTGGATCAGGCCCGCTCGGCGGGCAAGTTCACCCCGGTCCACGACGCCTGGTGGCAGGCGGCCTGCACCGCTCACGGCGACGCTGAGGGCACCCGGGCGCTGATCGCGGTCCTGCTGCTGCACCGGCACATGGTCCACGAGCATGTTGTGGCCGGAATCGCGACCGCGCTGCGGGCCGGAGCGCTGACCGCCGACGCGGTCGCCCTGGAGGCCCGCAAGTGGGGCGAGGCCGACCAGGGCGCCGACCAGCCGGCCGACGACCAGGAAATTCCGCCGCGCCGGGTGGATGCCGGGGCGACCGTGACCTCGCTGACCGAGCGGCGCCTGGCCGCGCTGCCGCCCGACCCCAGGCCGCTGCCGTCGGTGGCCGCCTACGACCAGCTGCTGCGATTCCGTCGGCGTCCCGCCGACGGCCAGGCATACCAGGAAGAGGCACCGTGACCGCCAAGCGCAACCGCGGACTGACCGAACAGGCCGCCGACACCGCCGTGGACCAGGCATGCCGGATGCTCCGGCTGCCCACCATCCGCACCCAGTACCCCGAACTCGCCGACGCCGCGGTCCGCGATCAGATGACCTAATTCGTAGTTAGAGCGGTCGAGTTGGACGCTCAAGCGGTGATGGCCGCGCGGGTGCCAGGTGGATGCATGCGGTTCGGCCTGGCCTTTGAGGCCTACGGACAGACTGGGCACGTCTTGGCGCCCGTGGGCCATCACCCCGACCTGCATGTTGGTGCTCGTCGGCGCTGGACGTACGCCTGCAGATGACTGGGCTGAGAAGGCCTGGCGGTAGATCGGCGCCGTTCAGCGCTGTCGGGCATCAACACCAGGCCTTGCTCGTTCGTTGGTGTTGGTGGGACGAGCCCACCTCATGGTGACCTCTTGATAGGCCTGAGCCGTCTGAGCTCCTGCATAGACCGAGGCCCGTGGGGCGAGCTGGTGCCACGAACAGCTACTGAGGTGGCGGACCGGCTGTAGAGGCTGAGTCCTGGGATTAGGTCGCTGCGTGGCCCGCATGAGCTCGTGGATAGGACAGAGCTACGGCGGAAGGAAAGCCTTGATCTACTGCGGGATTGATTGGGCCGAACGTACCCATGACGTTGCCTTGGTCGACGACAGCGGCCAACTCGTCGCCAAACGGCACATCACCGACGATGCCGCCGGCTATCGGGTGCTCCTGGATCTGCTGGCTGAGTACGGCGACACCGAGGAGAACCCGATCCCAGTTGCGATCGAAACCTCCCGTGGCCTGCTGGTCGCGGTGCTGCGGACGGGCAAGCGCAAGATATTCGCGATCAATCCGATGGCCGCAGCCCGCTATCGCGACCGGCATGCCGTCTCCCGCAAGAAGTCCGACCCCGGTGACGCCTTGGTCCTGGCGAACATCCTGCGCACCGACATGCATGCCCACCGGCCACTGCCGCAGGACAGTGAGCTGGCCCGTGCCGTCACGGTTCTCGCTCGCGCCCAGCAGGATGCTGTCTGGAACCGCCAGCAGATAGCCAACCAACTCCGCTCCCTGCTGAGGGAGTTGAGGGGCCTCGCGTTTTCCGGGCAGGCATCTGACCGTCTATTTCACGCGGTGATTCGCAACTTCTCGTACTGGGCGTGGACTTCACGTGGAGGGCGGTAACCCACTGCCGAGTGGAGGCGTTTGCGATTGTACCAGAATTCAATGTAGCGAGTGATGTCCTGCCGGGCGGCCTCGCGAGTCAGGTAAGTCACCCTTGATACACGCTCGTTCTTCAGAACCCCGAAGAACGATTCGGCCATGGCATTGTCGAAACAGATCCCGGTGCGGCCCGAGGATCTTCGGAGCCCAAACCGGTTGAGCACCTTCCCGAACTCGGCTGACATGTAGTTGCTTCCGCGGTCGGAGTGAAATATCGCGCCCGCCGAGAGGCTCCTGTTCCGTGATGCGTTGCGGATCGCCCTGGATATCAAAGGAGTTCGGTAGTGGTCGTCCATCGCGTAACCGATGACTTCCTTCGTACAGCAGTCGATTACCGTCGCGAGGTACAGCCAGCCCTCCCCGGTCGCGATGTAGGTGATGTCACCGACGAGCTTTTCGCCGGGTGCGTCGGCGGTGAAGTCACGGCCCACCAGGTCCGGCACCTCGCCGGCCGCGGCCTGGGTGAGGCCGAACCTCTTCGGCCGTGGCTGGCAGGGCACCAGGCCCAGTTCGCGCATGAGGCGGCGGACCAGCTCCATGCCCGCGGCGACGCCCCAGCGGTCCAGCTGGGCCTGGACGCGCCGGTGTCCGTAGGTGCTGTCGGACATGTCGAAGGCTTTCCTGATGAGCAGTTTCAGTTCGTCACGCCGCTGGACCGTCGCGGATTCCGGGCGGGATCGCCAGTCGTAGTAGCCGGATCTGGAAACGCCGAGTCGGCCGCACATGAACTCGACGCTGTATGCGTACTCCTCGGTGTCGAGCCGCATCTCGTCGATGAACTCGTACTTGCTTGTTACCGGGGTTCCTTCGCGAAGTACGCTGCGGCTTTTTTCAGGAAGGTAACTTCCATCTCCAGCTCGCGGTTGCGTCGTTCGAGTTCCTTCAGGCGCGCCCGCTCGTTCAACGTCAGTTCCGCATCGTGAGCCGGTTCCTGCTGCTTCTGGTGCTTCTTCACCCAGCCGCGTAGCGTCTCCGAGTTCAGCTCAAGCTCCCGGGCGACTTCGGAGATCGTCTTGCTGGACCTCAACGCGATCTGGACGGCTTCCTCGCGGAACTCCGGAGAGTACTTACTGGGTGGCGCCACTTCTTCCTCGTTTCCTTGTTCAGGACAACCCTATTGGGTGCCTGTCCGGAAACTTCGTGGCCCGTCAAGTACTACCCCGCGGCTTTGATGGCCGTTGAGTCGTGGAAGAAGGGCCTGTGCCGGCCCGAGGCCCGCGAACTTCTCCGCCTCGCCCCCACTGCGACGCGAGCCGCAGAGCTGACCCGCGCACAGCTTCAGGCCGCCCTCAAGCGAGCCGGCCGCCAACGCGGCATCGCCGCGGAGGCTGACCGGCTCCGTGACATCCTCCGAGCCGACTGGGCTCACCAACCTCAGCTGGTTGAAGATGCACTCGGCAGGCAGATGCTCGCCCTCCTGCTTCAGCTGGAAGCCGCCTCCAAGGCCGCCGACGACCTCGAAGAGGCGGTGGATGAAGCGTTCCCTGAGCACCCGGATGCTGAGATCATCCTCAGCTTTCCCGGCCTCGGCATCCAGCTCGGCGCCCGGGTGCTCGCCGAGATCGGAGACGACCGCCAGCGCTTCGCAGACGCCCGCGGACTGAAGGCATACGCCGGCGCCTCACCCATCACTCGCGCCTCAGGCAAAAAGTCGAGCGTCACCCGGCGGTGGGTGAAAAACGACCGACTGAACCACGTCGGCTATCTCTGGGCCTTCTCCGCACCCAACGCCTCGCCTGGAGCCAAGATGCACTACCGCCGGCGTCGCGACGATCACGGAGACTGGCACGCATCCGCCCAGCGCAACCTCTTCAATCGCCTGCTCGGACAGCTCTACCACTGTCTCCAGCACGGCCGCCGCTTCGACGAAGCCGTGGCTTTTCCTGCCCCAGTCTCTGCGGTCGCGCGGGTGGCCTGAGCGCGGGGATCTCACAGAAGTCCGGCGGCCTGCCGAAGCTTCGCCCGGCTGTCCGGGTTGATCAGGCCTTCCGGCAGCATCGCCACCACACTTGCGTGTTGCTCGAACACGGCCCTGCACTGCTCGCGCTCGGGGTGATCGTTGTCGTTGCCGAACCACAGCGCCATGGCCTCGTTGCCGGAATCGATCGGCTCGGAGTAGTCGGCGACAGTGACCAGACGGTCCAGTAGTCCGGACCGCTCAGGAACCTGCGGGTCGCCTGCGAGACGAAGCAGGAACGGCAGGACCACCGGCATGGCCGGATTCATCTCGGCGATGCTGAACATGGTGTTGGTGAGCACACGCTGGGCCTCGGCCGCGGCAGCCTGATCGAGCAGGCCGTACAGCAGGACTGGGATCGCGGCAGGGCACCCGGAAAACTCCGACCAGCGGACCTCCTCACACCCGTGGAGGGCAGGATGCCCACGGCCGGCATCAGCTGCCTGCGGATACTCGTGGAGAAACCGAGCGATCGCCGCCTCCTTGGCGGCCACATCCATCCTGCACACCTGTCTGTCCCCCGTCCCGCCGCCATAAGCCCCGAGCTCTGCGTCAACCGCACTCTTGCCCGACCGGCGATCCGCACGCAAGCCAAGACAGCGAGCCAACAGTGTTCGATTCCCCAGGCGCACACAGCTGCTCGGCTTGACGAGTTAAGCGCCTTAGGTGTCTATCGCGGGTTCCTGGCCGAACTGCTGCTGTCCGAATGCGACGACCGGGCACGGCGCCGTTCCGAGCGCCGGATCAAGGCAGCCGGCTTTCCGCGCGAGAAATCGCTCCGGCAGTTCGACTTCGACGCCAACCCCGTCATTGACCCGGCCGCCATCCACACCCTCGCCAAGTGCGACTGGGTCAAGAAGGGCCTGCCGCTGTGCTTGATCGGCGACAGCGGAACCGGCAAGTCACACCTGCTCATCGCGCTGGGCACCGAGGCGGCGATGCATGAGTACCGGGTGAAGTACGTGCTGGCCACCAAGCTCGTCAACGAGCTCGTTGAGGCTGCCGATGAGAAGCTGCTGGCCAAGACCATCGCCCGCTACGGCCGCGTCGATCTTTTGTGTATTGATGAACTCGGCTATATGGAGCTTGACCGTCGCGGGGCGGAGCTGCTGTTCCAGGTTTTGACGGAGCGTGAGGAAAAGAATTCTGTGGCGATCGCCTCCAACGAATCCTTTGGAGGGTGGACCAAAACCTTTACGGATCCAAGGCTCTGCGCGGCAATCGTGGACCGGTTGACGTTCGGCGGGAACATCATCGAGACCGGCACCGACTCCTACCGCCTGGCTGTCACCCGCGCCCGCGCCGAAGCGGCTGCCGCGAGTTGACTGCGCGCCCCGACCGGGTGCGGCGCCGGGTAAGATCCTGCCCGGCCGCAACTGGCGAAGGTGGACAACCACCGGGGAGCGGCCGTTTTCCCACGTGAGCGTCGACCGCCTGGGCGCCTGCGTCAGTGATGTCCAGCTGACCCAGGAGGTTATGACGTGGATCTACGTTACGGAACCAACCCGCAGCAGCACGCGGCCTATGTCGCACCAGTACGCCCCGGCCAGTGGCCGGTCCGGGTGCTGCAGGGCAGCCCGTCCTACATCAACGTGCTGGACGCGCTGAACAGCTGGCAACTGGTCCTGGAGGCCGCCCGGGCTCTGCAGCGACCAGCCGCCGCCTCCTTCAAGCATGTCTCGCCGGCCGGCGCGGCGGTGGCCGGGCCCGTCGATGACGTCACGGCCGAGCTCTACAGCATCGACCGCGACGGTGTCGGAGCGCTCACCAGCGCCTACCTGCGTGCCCGCGATGCCGATCCGAAGTCCTCCTACGGCGATTTCGCCGCCGTCTCACATCCGGTCGACACCGAACTCGCCGAGCTGCTGGCCGGTGTGGTCTGCGACGGCATCATCGCCCCCGGCTACGCTCCCGGCACCGTCGCGACGCTCAGCCGGAAGAAGAACGGCCGTTTCCTGGTCATGGAAGCAGACGAGGCGTTCGTGCCCCCGCAACACGAGGCACGGGAGGTGTTCGGCCTGCGGCTGACCCAGCAACGCGACGCTGTGACGCTCTCCAGCGCTCTGCTGGACAACGTCGTGTGTGGTGCGCTGTCCGCGACGGCAGCGGAGGATCTCCTGCTGGGCTTGGCCGTCCTGCGCTACACCCAGTCCAACTCCGTGTGCTACCTGCGCGGCGGGGCGACCCTGGGGATCGGCGCAGGCCAGCAGTCCCGCGTGGACTGCACCCGCCTGGCCGGCGCGAAGACCGACACCTGGTGGCTGCGACGCCACCCGGCGGTCCGCGCGCTCACCTTCCAGCCGCACATTCGGCGCCAGGACCGGATCAACTGGCAGATCCGCTTCATCGAGGGAGACCTCACCCCGGACGAGAACGTTCGGCTGGCGAAAGCACTCTCCACACCCGCACCCGAGCTGACTGACGACCAGCGCAAACAGTGGCTGACTGGCTTGAGAGAGGTCGCGTTCGTGTCGGACGGCGCCTTGCCGTTCCGCGACAACGTCGACCATGCTCACCGGCACGGCGTGGGTTTCATCGCCGAGCCGGGCGGATCGGTCCGTTCCAGCGAGGTCGAGGACGCCTGCCGCGAGCATCAGATCGCTCTCACCCGCACCGGGCTCCGGTTGTTCCACCACTGAGGTCACCGAGGTCCCCGCACCAGCCAGCGGTGGGGGACCTCAAACCCGGTGAACCATCCCGACCAGAGCACTCCGCGAGTGCCGTCGGGCCCCAGAGCATGTCCTCAGGTGGAGTTACTTCTCAGCTACAGAGTTCGGTCCCACGAGCGCCAGGTGGAGTCAAAACTGACCTACCAATGGAGTCGGTTGTCACTGACGAAGCCAATTCATAGTTAGTTCTGGTCGTATATCTTGAATATCTTGACCTTGTGAAGCTTTCGGAGCGGGCGCGGCAGCAGGGTGTGAGCTACCAGACCGCCTGGCGATGGGTGAAGGACGGGAAGATGCCGGTGCCGGTCCGTCAGGCGCCATCTGGAACGTGGCTGGTCGCTGAGCCCGCTGCGGCCGTCTCTGCGACCTCGGGGCGGGTGGTGGCGTACTGCCGCGTGTCATCCGCCGACCAGAGTGCCGACCTTGAGCGGCAGCCCGCCCGGGTCGTGGCCGGCGCGAACGGGCTCGGCCTGGCCGTCGCCGACGTCGTGACGGAGGTCGGCTCGGGGCTGAACGGACGACGCCGCAAGTTGCACCGCCTGCTGTCCGACCCGCAGACGGTGGTGATCGTGGTCGAGCACCGTGACCGGCTGGCCCGGTTCGGCGTCGAGCATCTCGAAGCCGTCCTGTCGGCGTCCGGGCGGCGCCTGGTCGTCCTCGACCCCACCGAGGCCGCTGACGACCTGGTGCGGGACATCACCGAGGTGCTGACGTCGATGTGCGCCCGCCTGTACGGGCGGCGGGCGGCGAAGAACCGTGCAGAGCGCGCGGTGGCCGTGGCGACCGGCGAGGACGCCGAGTGAGGAAGTTCCAGCCGCAGCCCGGTTTTGTGGTGCAGGCGTTCCGGTTCGCGCTGGACCCGAACGCCGCCCAGGAGGCCGCGCTGCGCTCGCACTGCGGCGCCGCCCGTGCCGCGTACAACTGGGCGGTTGCCTGGGTCGAGGCGTCGTGGTGGCAGCGCAAGGCCGAAGAGTCGTACGGGATCGCCGAGGAGCAGCTGACGCGGTGGCGGCCGTGGTCGCTGCCTGCGCTGCGGAAGGCGTTCAACGAAGGCAAGCACACCGACCCGCGTTTCTCCGCCTGGTGGGAGGACAACTCCAAGGAGGCGTACTCCACCGGGCTGGCGAACGCCGCCGCCGCGTTCGACAACTACGCGAAGTCCAAGCGCGGACAGCGCAAGGGCAAGCGAGTCGGTATGCCGCGCTTCAAGTCGAAGCGGAAGGCGCGCCTGTCCTGCCGGTTCACGACCGGCACGATCCGCGTGGACGCCGACGGCCGGCACGTCACCCTGCCCCGCCTCGGCACGATCCGCAGCCACGAACCCACGGTGAAGTTCCTCGACCGAGTCCACGCCGGCACGGCCCGGATCCTGTCCGCGACCGTCCGGCACGAACGCGGACGCTGGTTCGTCTCGTTCCAGGCCGAGGTCAAGCGCGACCTCGAACACGTGGCGCGGCCGGACGTGGCGGTCGGCATCGACCTCGGGGTGAAGACCCTCGCGGTCATGGCCGACAGCACCGGCGAGATCCGCACCGCGCCCAACGCGAACCACTACGACCGGGCGCGCAAGCAGCTGCGCCGCGCCTCCCGGGTCGTGTCCCGCAGACAGGGACCTGACCGGCGCACCGGACAGAAGCCATCGAAGCGGTGGGAGAAGGCCAACGCCGCCCGCAACAAGGTGCATCACCGGGTGGCGAACCTCCGCGAAGACGCCCTGCACAAGCTCACCACCGCCGTGGCCGCCGAGTACGGCGCCGTCGTGGTGGAAGACCTCAACGTCGCCGGGATGCTGCGCAACCGGCGGCTGGCCCGCCGGATCGCCGACGCCGGATTCGGCGAGATCCGCCGCCAGCTCGACTACAAGACCAGCCAGCGCCACGCCACCCGCATCATCGTGGCCGACCGCTGGTACCCCTCCTCCAAGACCTGTTCCGGGTGCGGCGTAGTGAAAGCCAAGCTGCCGCTGCACGTCCGGACCTACGAATGCGACGCCTGCGGTCTGGTCATCGACCGGGACGACAACGCCGCACTCAACCTCGCCGCGCTCGCGGCAGCCGCAGTAACTGGTACCGGAGTGGCCGGAGACCAGGACACCGCCCCGGCGGTGTCGAAGCCTCGTGGAGCCGACCAGAAGGCCCGCGCCACCCGCCCCCGCCGCAAGGCGGAGGCGGGGCGGGCAGGTGGCGCAACCCTGCCTCACCAGCGGCAGACAGAAACGAGAGACCGTACTCAAGCCGAAGCCCTCACGCTTTGGTGATGTGACGGACCTTCCGGTCCGAAATACCCGGAATGCCGAGACCTGACTACGGTCCCGGCAACGGCGTGGAGTCTTCGCATAGGTGGACTTCCTCCCCTGAACACTGTGCATCGCCTCCGCCCGGTGGAGCGGAGGCCAGTGATCAGGGTGGTCGCTGTGCGGAAAGCGACTCAAGGGATTCCTGTGGCCGGGAAGTGCCAATGCCTGCTTCGGCCACGGGTGCAACGAGGGTTCGAGACGGTGACAGCGAAGCCGGACCATGGACTGTGCTCATGGTGAATCCGGCGACCCCCCCCGCCGCGAGATCCACCTCGGCCGAGGCAACGCCCGCCCCTCGTCGAGGCGGGCGACCAGCAGCAGGCCCTCACCCCGCCCTGTCATCCGCGCCGACTTCGCCGGCAAGCGCAGCCAGGCCGACGACACCTCACCCAGGCATACCGGTTCCCGTGGCGACACCGCGTCATGGCCTCCGTACGAGCACCCGACGGTGGCCGTGGCCGTACCGGGAGACCTCACGGCGGGCCGCCAAGCGCGCTCCTCGTGCGTCAGCCGTTTACATCTTCACCGCGCGGCGCTAGCTTCAGGAGTGAGTGAGGTGGGAGCGCTCCCATACCGAGCGGACCGGAACCCGTAAGCGGGAACCGCTCCCACCTCACCACCCCCCCCACACACACCCAGCACCCCGTGCGCATCGCGCAGCACGCGCGCCCCCAGCCGGGCGCGCCCCTTCACCCGCACGTTCCGTACGTACCGCACGACGTACGGCGCACCGCGTACGACTGAAGGAGATCATGACATGGCCCTGACATTCGCATCGACCTCCCCATCCTCCCCCCGCACCCCACGCCGATTACCGCTCCCCACCCGAGGCAGAGCCCTCCTCCTCGTTCTCCTGGCCCTGCTCACCGTGATCCCGGCCCTCGGTCTGGTCGTCACGGCGGGCGGCGACGCGCAGGCCCACGGCACCCCGATGAAACCCGGCAGCCGTACCTTCCTGTGCTGGGAGGACGCACTCACCGACACCGGCGAGATCAAGGCGATCAACCCGGCCTGCAAGACGGCCCAACAGGTCAGTGGGACAACGCCGTTCTACAACTGGTTCTCGGTGCTGCGCTCGGACGGCGCGGGCCGCACCCGGGGCTTCGTCCCGGACGGCCAGCTGTGCAGCGGCGGCAACACCAACTTCACCGGGTTCAACACCCCAAGCGCCGACTGGCCGTTGACCCACCTCACCTCGGGCGCCAACGTCGACTTCTCGTACAACGCGTGGGCGGCGCACCCGGGTTGGTTCTACGTCTACATCACCAAGGACGGCTTCGACCCGACCAAGACCCTCACCTGGGACGCGCTGGAGTCCCAGCCGTTCCTGACCGTCGACCACCCGCCGCTCAACGGCACCCCGGGCAACGTCGAGGCCAACTACTCCTGGAACGGCAAGCTCCCGGCGAACAAGTCCGGGCGCCACCTCATCTACATGGTGTGGCAGCGTTCCGACAGCGCGGAGACCTTCTACTCCTGCTCCGACGTCGTCTTCGACGGCGGCAACGGCGAGGTGACCGGCATCAAGGACCCCGGCAACCCGCCAACCGAGCCCCCGCCCGGCGCGTGCACCGCCACCCGCCGTACGACGGGCAGCTGGAACGGCGGCTACCAGTCCGAGGTGACCGTCACCAACTCCGGGACCGTGCCCATGCTCGGCTGGATGGTCGACTGGTCGCTCCCGGCGGGCCAGGCGGTCGACAGCCTCTGGAACGGCGACGCGACCTACAACGGCCAGGCGGTGATGGTCCACAACGCCAACTGGAACGGCTCGCTGGATCCGGGCAGGACGGCGACGTTCGGGTACGTCGTCCGGGGCTCGGGTGGTGATACGGCAACTACGCTGCCCTGCCGGGTCGGTTAGACCGGCGGGGCCGCACCGCGACTGAGAGACCGCTCAGGGCGGACCCGGTGGCTGTCGGCCACCGGGTCCGCGAGCCGGGCCCGCACGGGGGATGAGGCCCGGGGAAGTAGGGCATGGGGGGTGTGAACCGCCTGGACGAGACAACGTTGTCCGACGGTTCGAACATCACTCTATCGCCCCAACGGACAACATCGTCAAGCCGGTTGCTCCCCCGTCGGAGTGCACCCGGTACCCCGCACGCGTGACCGGCGTGCGCGTCCCCTCGGAGGCGCTCGCCCTCCCGTGGTACCGCTGGCGCACGTCACTGTCCCGCGGCTTGTGCGACCTGCTGTGCGCGACCCGTCCGAAGGAGGAGGGGCCGCGTCATGCGTGTCCGCCCTACGTCCCTGTTGCTGGCCGTCACCCTGGCACTCGGCACGCCCACCCCGGCGCTCGCGGCGACGCCGGCACCCCCGAACTCCCTGGTCCAGGACCCCACTCCATACGTCGATCCGCTCATCGGCACCAGGAACGGCGGTGATGTCTTCCCTGGCGCGGTCGTCCCGTTCGGCATGTTCTCCTGGAGCCCGGAGAACACCCGGGGCGACGCCACCCGGACGGCCGCCCCAGGCGGCTACCACTACGACGCCACCCGCATCCGGGGGTTCAGCCTCGCTCACATGTCCGGCACGGGCTGCGCGGGCGGCAGCGGCGACATCCCGTTCCTCCCGTACGCCGGTCAGGTCACCTCCTCCCCGTCGAGCGACACCAAGGACGCGGTGTACGCGGCCGACTTCAGCCACGCCGACGAGACGGCCGAGCCCGGCCACTACCGGGTGGGCCTGGCGTCCGGAGTCACCGCCGACCTCACCGCGACCACCCGCACAGGCTCCGCACGCTTCACCTACCCGCCCGGCCGACCGGCGTCGATGCTGATCCGTACCGCCAACTCCGAGGTGGGCTCGACGGATTCGACGGTCACGATCGACCCCGCCGCCCGCACGGTCTCCGGCTCGGTCACCTCCGGCAACTTCTGCGGCCACCTCGACCCCGAGGGCCGACGCCCCTACTACACCCTCCACTTCACGGCCCGCTTCGACCGCGCCTTCAAGGCGACCGGCACCTGGCAGGACGACCGGCTGAGCCCGGGTGCCACCTCCGCGTCCGGCGGAACAGGCGGCTTCACCGCGAACAGCGGCCGACCTGTGGCGGGCAAAGGGGCAGGCGGATACGTGGAGTTCGAGCCCGGCGCGGGCCCGGTGGGCGTCAAGGTCGGTATCTCGTACGTCAGTCGGGCGGGCGCCGAGGCCAACCTCGCGGCCGAGAACCCGCCGGACCGATCCTTCGCCTCGGTCGAGTCCGCGGCCCGACAGGTCTGGCGGGACAAGCTGGCCGCCATCAATGTCGGCGGCGGCACGGAGGCGGAGCGCACCACCTTCTACACCGCCCTCTACCACTCCCTCCTCCACCCGAACATCATCAGCGACGCCGACCGTCGATACCGGGGCGCCGACGGCGAGGTGCACCTGGTCCGCGCGGGCCACGACCACCAGTACGGCACCTTCTCCGGCTGGGACGTCTACCGCTCCCAGGTCCAGCTGCTCACCCTTCTCGACCCCGACACCGGCTCGGACATCGCCCAGTCCCTCTATGAACTCGCCTGCCAGAACGGCGGGTTGTGGGACCGCTGGCTGCACGGCGCGAGCGGCACCCACGTCATGAACGGCGACCCCTCGCCCGCCGCCCTCGCCGGCATCCGCGCCTTCGGTGGCAGCAACTTCGACCTGCGGGGCGCGCTGGACTCACTGCTGCGGGCGGCGACGACACCGACCCGGCAGGACCTGTCACCGGCCGGCCGACCGATCCTCTCGGTCGGCCAACGCCCCTCTCTGGACGCCTACTTGGCGCACAACTACATGCCGTCCGTGTCCAACGCGTGGGGCGGCGCCGCGGAGACGCTGGAGATGTCGGGCGCGGACTTCGCCCTCGCCGAACTGGCCCGCGCGGCAGGGCGGACGAGGACGGCGGACAGCTTCATGAAGCGCGCCCAGTGGTGGCAGAACAACTTCGACATCGCGGCCTACCCGAGCGGCGGCTACATCACCAACCGCAAGGCGGACGGCAGTTGGGTCCCCGGCTTCACCCCGGCCACCGGGAACGGCTTCGTCGAGGGTACGGCGGCCCAGTACACCTGGATGGTCCCGCACAACCCGGCGGGCCTGTTCGCGGCGATGGGCGGCACCGCGCCGGCGGTCGACCGCCTGGACACCTTCTTCCACCACGCCGACGGCAGCTGGGCGCTCACCGGCAGCGGCGGCGAGAAGTCCGAGCTGGACAACGAACCCTCGGTCAACGTCCCCTACCTGTACGCCTACGCGGGCGCACCGCACAAAACCCAGGAGACGGTCCGCGCGGCGATGACGAGACTCTGGTCGACTCGCCCGGGCGGCATCCCCGGCAACGACGACCTGGGCGCGATGTCCTCCTGGTACGTCTTCGCCGCGCTCGGCATGTACCCGCAGGTGCCGTCCCGCGCCGAACTGGTCCTGGCCTCGCCCCTGTTCCCGAGGATCGAGATCAACCGCCCCTACGGCAACGACATCTCGATCCACGCACAGGGAGCGGCGGCCGACACCCCGTACGTCCAGTCCCTCACGGTCAACGGCCTGACGAGCGACCGCCCCTGGCTCCCGGCGTCCTTCGTCCGGCACGGCGGCACCCTGGACTACACCCTCACCGCCACCCCGAACCCCACCTGGGGCGCGGCTCCGTCCGACGCCCCACCGTCCTTCCGGGCGGGCGAGCAGCCGTACCAGATCGGCGTCGGCCCCACCACGGCGACGCTCGCACCGGGTGGCGGCGCGGGGGTGGACATCCGGGCCGTGTCCCTGAGGGGCGCCGCCACCCCGGGACCCCGGGTGCGTTTCGAGGTGGAGACCCCGACGGGAGTCACGGCAACGCCCGTCTCGGGGACGGTGGTTGACGGCTTCCAACGGATCACGATCTCCGTCCCGCCCACCGCCGAGCCGGGCTTCTACGAGGCGAGAGTCAAGGTGACGTCGACGGACACGGCGTACGAGCAGCCGATCTCCCTGACGGTGGCGGCCCCGGGTTCCCTTCTCGCCGCCTACAACAACACGGGCGTCTCCGACGACACCGGCGACCACTCCGAGGCCGACTACGACGGCGGCGGCTGGAGCTATTCGCGCCAGGCCCTGGCAGCGGCGGGCCTGACCCCGGGCGCGCGGGGCAAGCTTCCGACGGGCCTGACGTTCACCTGGCCGGCCTCGCCGCCGGGCCGCCCCGACAACGCTTCGGCGACCGCCCAGCCCATCCAACTCACTTCGCCCGCATCCCAGTTGTCATTCATCGGCAGCGCGGTCTTCGGCGGCCGGCGAACCCAGGCGACCGTCACCTACACCGACGGCACCACCGACACGATCGACCTCGCCCTCACCGACTGGACGCTCGGCGGCGGTACGGGCAGCGTCCAGTACGGCAACGCGGTCGTCGCGAGAGCCGCGTACCGGAACGTCTCGGGAGCGGGCCGGGACCCGGTCCCGACGTACGTGTTCGCCACCAGCCCGTTCCAGGCACCGCCGGGCAGGAGCATCGCGAGCGTCCGCCTGCCGGCCGACGCCAACCTGCACGTCTTCACCCTGGCGACCGCCTGACCGTCACCGCCTCTGGCGGGCCACACCGTGGCGCGCGACCATCGAGAGATGGGGCAACGGCCGTACCTTCTGGATGAGTTCAAGTCCGAGGCCCGCGGCGCCTTCGCGTTCCTGGTCGAGAGTGAGGGTTCTGCCGAGCCGGAGGATGACGACTGCGAGCTGATGTACCGCCGCTCCGACCTAGCAGTGCGCCTCGGATTCTATTGGGGACGACCTGAGCACAGCATATGGACGTATCTCAGCCGGATCGCGCCGGACGGCGCAGAAGGCCGGGGTGCGTCGCTGGAAGACATCTACACCGCCACCGGCTGCGGCCCACCACAGGACGTCCCCGGCACGATCCACAACCGGCGCACCCTGCTCATGCGCGTCCACCAACACGCCGACGCCCTACGCCGGTTGCTGCCCCGCCTCCCCGCCCGCTTCCCCGAGCCCTGACCTGGCGAAGCGGGCGAGAAGCGGGCGGGAAGCGCTCAGGCCAGCAGCTCCACCTCCGCCAGCGTCGACTCGCCGTCGAGGACCAGGCGGTACCGCGCGTACGAGCCCCCGGACGCCACCGAGAACGCCCGGGTCTGCCTGTCCCACCGGAACGACTCGCCTGAACGCCGGTCCAGGGTCCGCCAGTTCGTGCCGTCCGAGGAGCCCTGCAGCTTCCAGCCCGTCGGAGCCTCGGTCCGGTCCGAGGACGTCAGCGTGTACTGAACGGCCTTCGCGTCGCCACCCGCGATCGGCAGCTCCAGGGACCTCACCGTCGCGTCCGTCGCCGACGTGTTGTCGAACAACGCGCCCTCACCCTCCAGCACATCCGCCCGAGGCGTCGGCACCTCGTCGTCCTGGGTGATCGAGACCGGCGCCGCGTTCCTGGACGCCCCCCAGGTCGACGGTTCGGGGCCCATGTCGAACTTCAGGGTTCCGCCCTGGGAGACGATCGAGTGGGGGAGTGAAGTCGACGTCCAGGGAAGGCCGTTGACCTTCAGCCCCTGTACGTACACGTTCCGGGCGCTGTTGTCCGGGGCCTCGACCACCAGATCCCGGCCGTTCTCCAGGTGCAGCGTCGCCTTCGTGAACAGCGGGGAGCCGACGGCGTATTCGCCGCTGCCCATGACCAGCGGGTAGAAGCCGAGCGCCGAGAACAGGTACCAGGCCGACTGCTCGCCGTTGTCCTCGTCGCCGTGGTAGCCCTGGCCGATCTCGCTGCCCGTGTAGAGGCGGGAGAGGATCTCGCGGACGTTCTTCTGTGTCTTCCAGGGCCGGCCGGCCGCGTCGTACATGTAAGTGACGTGGTGGGCCACCTGGTTGGAGTGGCCGTACATGCCCATCCGGACGTCCCGGGCCTCCGTCATCTCGTGGATGACCCCGCCGTACGAGCCCACGAACTCCGGTGAGGCCGTCTCCGGGGTCTCGAAGTAGTCGTCGAGCTTGTCCGCCAGGCCCGCCCGGCCGCCGTACAGGTTGGCCAGACCCCGGCTGTCCTGCGGGGCGGTGAAGGCGTACCCCCAGCCGTTCGTCTCCGTGTAGTCGTGGCCCCAGACGCGCGGATCGTACGCCGACGACTCCACCCGCCAGTCGCCCCGCGCGTTCCGCCCCTGGAAGAAGCCGGCCTTCTTGTCGAACAACCGCACATAGTCCTGGGCCCGGTTGAGGAAGTACTCGGACTCCTCCTTGTACCGTTGCCCGCCCGTCTGCCGGTACAGCTCCTGGCCCATCCGGGCGATGCCGTAGTCGTTGAGGTAGCCCTCCAGCGCCCACGACAGGCCCTCGTGGGTCTCGGTGCTCGTGTAGCCGAGGAAGGGCGAGGTCGCCATGCCCTTGCGGCCCACGCCCGACATCGGGGGCACGACGGTGGCGTTCTTCACGGCCGCGTCGTACGCCGACTTCGCGTCGAAACCGACACCCTTCACATACGCGTCGGCGAACGCCACGTCCGACGAGGTCCCCGTCATCAGGTCCGCGTAGCCGGGGGAGGACCAGCGCGAGGTCCAGCCGCCGTCCTTGTACTGCTGCACGAACCCGTCGACCATCTCGCCCGCCTGACGAGGAGTCAGCAGCGAGTAGGCGGGCCAGGTCGTCCGATACGTGTCCCAGAAGCCGTTGTTGACGTACACCTTGCCGTCCACGATCTTCGCCCCGGTGTGCGTCGGGGTGTCGGGGCCCGGCATCGGAGAGAACGGAGACGCGTACTGGTACTTCGAACCGACCTTCTCGAAGCCGGAGTTGGGGTACAGATACAGCCGGTACAGACTGGAGTACAGCGTCGTCAGCTGGTCCGGCATCGCCCCCTCCACCTCGACCTTCCCGAGCAGCCCGTCCCACTGCCGCTGCGCACCGGCCCGTACCGCCTCGAAGGACGTACCGTCCGGAATCTCCTGCCGCAGATTGGCCTTGGCCTGCTCGACACTGATCAGCGAGGTGGCGATCCGCAGCGTCACGGTCCCGTCAGGGGATGGCCTGAACCGGAGATAGCCCTTGACCCCGCTCGACGACCCTTCCGTGACCACCGCGTCGTCGTCGAACACCCCGTACACGAACAGCCGGGTCGCCCCCGCCGACAGCCCCGACTTCACGTCCGAGTAGCCGGTGAAGGTGCCGTTCTCCGGGTCGAGGGTCAGGCCCGCCTGGTCGGTGACGTTGTCGAACAGGACGCTCGCGTCGGCCCCGGGGTAGGTGAAGCGCAGGACCGCCGCGTGGTCGGTCGGCGTCATCTCGGCCTTGACACCGTTCTCGAACCGCACCCCGTAGTAGTACGGCCGCGCGGTCTCGTTCTCGTGCCGGAAGGCCAGCGCCCGCGCCGTGCGCCCGGTGTCCGGGGTGCCGGCGACGGCCGACGGCATCACCTGGAAGGTCTGTCGGTCGCCCATCCAGGGACTCGGCTCATGACTCGCGCTGAACGCCTGGATCGTCGGCAGGTTGTCGGCGTTGTTGGCCCGCGCGTAGTCGTACAGCCAGCTCAGCGAGCCCGCGTTGGTCACCGGCGTCCAGAAGTTGAAACCGTGCGGCACGGCCGTCGCCGGGAAGTCGTTGCCCCGGGAGAAAGCGCCGCTGGAGTTGGTGCCACGGGTCGTCACCGCATAGTCGGACAGGTGTTCCCGGGGCGGCTCGGGAGCGACGGTCCGCAGCGCCACGTCGTCGAGCCAGCCGCGGAACCTCGCGGGCCCGGTCGGCGAGTCGTACGCCACCAGCACCCGGTCGACGGTCTTCCCTTGCGCCACCGCCCCGATCCGCGAAGCCACATGGTTCCACTGGTTGACGTACAACCCCTTGGCCGCGCCCTGCCCCTGGGGCGTCAGGGGAAAGCCGTGCTGGTCGAGGGCCGACAGCTCGCTCAGCAGGGTGCCGTCCGTGAAGGCAAGGTCCACCGACACGTTCGTGGCGTCGTAGTCGAGATCGCCGTCCGCCATCGACGGGAAGACCCGGTACGACAGTTCGGTGTCCCGGCCCACCGCCACGTTCACGTCGAACACCTTGTTGGACGAGTACGCCCGTCCGTCCGCCCGGTGCGTACCGGCGTACCGCAGCGCCCGTTTGCCAGTGAAACCGGCGCGGGCCTTCGCGGTCGGCGAGCCGCTCGGGCCGCGGTCGACCAGCGACAGCATGTCCCGGGGCACCGGCGCGTCACCGCCGCCCGTCGAGAACTGGACATCGGCGAGCTGTGTGATGGCGCCCCCGTTGTTGCGTCCGATGTCGAGCCGGAAGTGCCGGAAGGAGGCCGACGACGACAGGTCGTACGACCTGGTCTGGAACCGCTCGGCGAACGACTCACCCGCGCGAGTGTCGAGGGTCTGCCAGTCCGTCGTACCGTCCGCCGAGCCCTGGAGCGTCCAGTCGGCGGGGTCGCGCTCGGCGTGGTCGTTGGCCGAGGTCAGCGCGTAGGTGACGACCCTGACCGGCTCGTCCAGGTCGAACTCCGCCCAGCCGTTCGGCGCGAAGGTGAGCCACTTGGTCCCCGGCTCACCGTCGACGAGGTTCTCCTTCACCTCGCCCCCACCGGTGTTCTCGTCGCTCGCCCGTACGTCGGTCACATGGTCGGTCACGTTGCCCGGGATGCCGCTGCTGTATCCGCCGTCGACACCGGAGGCCCGCTTCGTGCCGTCCGGCCCGGTGTCGACGGTGTTCAGCCAGTCCGGCGCCGCCTCACCGGCCTCGAACGAGGAGGCGAACTCCTGGTCGGCAGCCGGTGCGCGGGCCGGCAGAGCGGTCGCCGCACCCTGCCCGCCGATCACCAGTGCGAACGCCGCTGCGATGGCCGGAATTGATCCGAACGTCCATCCGTACCGAGCCCTGTACCGAACTCCCTGCCGCATGCGAGAGCACCCTCCCTGCCGCTGGACAACGTTGTCACCTTGGCTGCGCAGGAACCAGTAGGGAGTGAAGTGACCAGTGGTGTCAAGGGTGTTGGGTGCGGCATTCGGGCCCAATATCGCGAATTACCCAGGCAAAGAGATGAGCGCGGTCCACATATTTCCGCGAGGTCTCAACTCGGAAAAGACCCGCGGCCAACCATGCATTCGATCTTGCCCCTTTGACGGGAAGTGGACTATACCTGTCGGCATCTGCCACTGTTCGACCGGTCGACGCCCGGTGCGAGGGGAGCCGGAAGGGTGGTTTGACGTGCCGAACGCGCGGCCTGCCGGGTTTTTCCTCTGGTCAGGGCGCATCACGCACTAAGTACTTCCTGCACGACCCAGTTCGACCCGATCGCGGTGCCGGGAGGATCCGGTTCACCGCCTGAGTCCTGGAGAAGGCGAGGACTTGAGCATGGGATCCACCTCCGACGAGAGCCGCACCCCCGAGCGCATGACCGGCACCACCCCCGTCAACGGTTTCGGCCGCCGCGACCTGATCAAGCGGTCAGCGGCACTCGGCCTGATCGCCGTCCCCACGATGAGCTTCCTCTCCGCCTGTGCGAGCAGCGGCGGAGGAGACGAGGACAAGGCCAAGGCGGGCAAGAAGACCGCCCAGAACCCGCTGGCCGTCAACGACACCGCCCAACTGGAGTTCGTGCTGTTCGACGGCGGCTTCGGCAAGGAGTACGCCGAGGACGCGGTCAAGGTCTACGAGAAGAACTTCCCCAAGGCGAAGGTCAAGTTCTCCGCCACCCAGAAGATCCAGTCCACGCTGCAGCCCCGCTTCAACCAGGGCACCCCGCCGGACCTGATCGACAACTCCGGCGCCGAGCAGATGGACATGGGCGTCCTGGCCGGCAAGAACCAGCTCGCCGACCTCACCCCGCTGCTGGACGCCCCGTCCTACGACGACCCGAACAAGAAGGTCCGCGACACACTGCGGCCGGGCATCGTCGAGATGGGCCAGCTCGAGGGCGACCCGGTGTGGATCATGTACTACGCCTACACGGTGTACGGCGTCTGGTACTCGCAGAAGGCCCTGGACAACCTCGACGCCACGTACCCGGAGACCTGGGACGAGATGCTCGCCGTGTGCGAGAAGGCCAAGAAAAAGGGCATCGCCGGCTGGACCTACGCGGGCAAGTACCCGTACTACCTGCCCTTCTCGCTCTACGCGATGATCGGCAAGGTCGGCGGCGTCGAGGTCCTCAACGCCATCGACAACCTGGAGCCGAACGCCTGGAAGGCCCCGGCTGTCAAGGCCTGTTTCGAGGCGTACTACGAGCTCTACAAGAAGGGCTACATCCTCAAGGGCACCCCTGGTCTCGACCACATCCAGTCGCAGACCGCGTGGGCCAAGGGCAAGGCGCTGTTCATCCCGAACGGCTCCTGGGTCGAGAACGAGTCGGCGAACGTCATCCCCGCCGACTTCGACCTCGCCGTCTCCGCGCCCACCGGCATCGACAGCTCCGACAAGCTGCCGTTCGGCACGATCTGGGCCTCCGGCGGCGAACCGTTCATCGTCCCGGCCAAGGCGAAGAACACGGCGGGCGGCATGGAGCAGCTGCGCATCATGCTCAGTGAGGCGTCCTCGAAGAACTTCACCGCCAAGGTCAAGTCGCTCACCGCGTACAACGGCGGCACCGACGGCATCACCCTCACCCCCGGCCTCAAGTCCGGTGTGGCGGCGCTGGAGAAGGCCGGGCAGAACGTGGTGAACCCGCGTCTGCAGGACTGGTACGTGCAGCTCCAGAAGGAGAAGATCGGGGTGTCCGGGCTCGGCGAGATGATGGCGGGACGGCTCACCCCGGCCGAGGCCATCAAGAAGATCCAGGGCTACGCCGACGAGACCGCGAAGGACTCGTCGATCAAGCACTACAAGCACCAGTAGACCCGAAGTCGATGATCTGTCACCAGCGGCGGCACCGGCGCACGGAACGGGGTCTGTGGTAATGCAGCACGGCAAGTACCGCTTCATCGTGGGATTCCTGGCGGTCCCTCTGGGGCTGTACGCACTGTTTGTCATCTGGCCGTTCATCCAGTCCATCTATTACTCGTTCACGGACTGGACCGGACTGAGCCCGGAATTCAAGATGGTGGGCCTCGACAACTACAAGAGGATGCTCGACGACGAGATCTTCTGGAAGTCGTTGCAGCACAGCCTGCTGTTCGCGTTGGTGCTGCCACTGGTGACGATCAGTCTGGCGCTGTTCTTCGCCTTCATGATCAATGTGGGCGGGAAGCGGCGCCGTGGCGGACCGGTGATTTCCGGGGTCCGCGGCTCCTCGTTCTACAAAATCGTCTATTTCTTCCCGCAGGTGCTGTCCATCGCGATCGTCGCGCTGCTGTTCGCGTTCGCGTACAACCCGGAAAGCGGCGCGATCAACTCGCTGCTGCGCGGCATCGGGCTCGACAGCGTCCAGCCGCTCTGGCTGGGCGACCCGAGCCTCGCCCTGTGGTGCGTGATGGCCGTGCTGGTGTGGTCGACGGTCGGCTTCTTCGTGGTGCTGTTCTCCGCGGGCATGGCCTCCATCCCGGCGGACCTGTACGAGGCCGCGCTGCTCGACGGCGCGGGCCGGGCCACCACGTTCTTCCGGATCACCCTGCCGCTGCTGTGGGACACCGTGCAGTCCGGCTGGGTGTACATGGGCATCCTCGCGCTGGGCGCCGAGTCGTTCGCGGTCGTACAGATCATGACGACCGGGCCCGGCGGTCCTGACTACTCGACGACCGTCATGGTCCTGTACGTGTACCAGAAGGCCTTCCGCGACGGCCAGGCCGCCTACGCAACCACCATCGGGGTCGCCCTGCTCGTCGTCACGCTGGCCTTCGCGGCCCTCGTGATGCGACTGGGCCGGCGCGAGCGGCTGGAGTACTGACACCTATGAAGACGACCGACAGCACCCCGCCGGACACGGTTCCCATGCAGTCCGGTGGGCCCGTGCGCAAGGAGAACGCGGCCGGGAAGGAGGGGCGGGAGAAGAAGGAGGGCAGGGTCCTCAACGTCTTCTCGCACGGCATGCTCGTCCTGTGGGCGTTCATGGTCGTGATGCCGCTCCTGTGGGCGGTGATGACGTCCTTCAAGGACGACAACGCGATCTTCAGTTCACCCTGGTCCCTGCCGGACGAGCTGCACTTCGACAACTGGGCGCGGGCCTGGACCGACGCCAACATGAGCGACTACTTCCTCAACACCATCCTGGTGGTGGGCGGTTCGCTCGTCGGCACCCTGGTGCTGGGCTCGATGGCGGCGTACGTCCTGGCCCGCTTCGACTTCCCGGGGAACCGGTTCATCTACTTCCTGTTCGTCGGCGGCATGAGCTTCCCGATCATGCTGGCGCTGGTCCCGCTGTTCTACGTCGTGAACAACATGGGCCTGCTGAACACGATCCACGGGCTGATCCTGGTCTACATCGCCTACTCGCTGCCGTTCACGGTGTTCTTCCTGACCGCGTTCTTCCGGACCCTGCCGACCTCGGTGGCGGAGGCGGCCTTCGTCGACGGTGCCTCGCACACCCGGACGTTCTTCCAGATCATGCTGCCCATGGCCAAACCCGGGCTGATCAGCGTGGGCATCTTCAACTTCCTCGGCCAGTGGAACCAGTACATGCTGCCGACGGTGCTCAACACGGACCCCGACAAAAAGGTCCTCACCCAGGGCCTGGTGCAGCTGGCCGCCAGTCAGGGCTACAAGGGCGACTGGTCGGGCCTCTTCGCCGGCCTGGTGATGGCGATGCTGCCGGTGCTGGCCGCGTACATCGTCTTCCAGCGTCAGGTGGTGGCGGGACTCACAGCGGGCGCGCTGAAGTAACCGGAACCTGTTGTTCAGCCCCCGTACGCGCGCGTGCATGCCGCAAACCGTGCACGCGCGCACCTATGCGCACAAGACCCCGGATGCGGTTCAACCTCTTGACGGGAGGCGACCCGAACGGCTCATCTTAGAGTTCACTAGTTGGACATAGACGGGGCCTCATTGAAGCGGTCCCGTGCGCAGGAGGTCGTCGTGGAGACTCCGGGGTCGCAGTCGTCACTGCACCGAGCCAACCTGGAACGGGTCGTACGGGCCGTGCGCCTGGCCGGGTCATTGACGCAGGCCGAGATCGCCAGGAGCACCGGTCTGTCCGCGGCCACGGTGTCCAACATCGTGCGCGAGCTGAAGGACGGCGGAACGGTCGAGGTCACGCCCACCTCGGCGGGTGGCCGCAGGGCCCGGGCCGTCTCGCTGAGCGGGGACGCCGGCATTGTGATCGGCGTCGACTTCGGGCACACGCACCTACGGGTCGCGATCGGCAACCTGGCCCACCAGGTGCTGGCCGAGGAGTCCGAGCCGCTGGACGTGGACGCCTCCGCCGCGCAGGGCTTCGACAGGGCCGAGGAGCTGGTCAATCGCCTGATCGCAGCAACGGGCGTCGACCGGTCGAAGATCGCCGGTGTGGGCCTGGGCGTACCGGGTCCGATCGACGTGGAGTCGGGCACCCTGGGCTCCAGCGCCATACTGCCCGGCTGGATCGGGACCAGGCCCGGTGAGGAGCTGCGCGGGCGCCTGAACGTGCCGGTGCACGTCGACAACGACGCCAACCTGGGGGCCCTCGGTGAGCTGGTCTGGGGCAGCGGGCGGGGGGTGCGCGACCTGGCGTACATCAAGGTCGCGAGCGGTGTCGGGGCCGGTCTGGTGATCAGCGGCAAGATCTACCGCGGCCCGGGTGGCACAGCGGGAGAAATCGGGCATATTACTCTTGATGAATCCGGCCCCGTCTGCCGTTGCGGAAACCGGGGCTGCCTGGAGACCTTTGCGGCGGCTCGTTACGTGCTGCCGCTCCTCCAGTCCAGCCACGGAACCGACCTGACCATGGAAGGTGTCGTGCGGCTGGCGCGGGACGGCGACCCTGGCTGCCGTCGCGTGATCGCCGACGTCGGCCGACACATCGGCAGTGGAGTCGCCAATCTCTGCAATCTGCTGAACCCGAGCAGAGTGGTCCTCGGCGGTGATCTCGCCGAGGCCGGTGAGCTGGTGCTCGGTCCCATAAGAGAGTCTGTCGGCCGCTATGCGATCCCCAGTGCGGCACGTCAACTGTCCGTTCTTCCAGGGGCACTTGGAGGTCGTGCGGAGGTGCTCGGAGCGCTCGCTCTCGCATTGAGCGAGATGGGCGATTCGACCCTTTTGGACGGCACGCTGAACGCAGCAACTCCTGCCTTCACCTAGAGAACGAACAAAGCCGTTGCCAACCCGTTAAGGATTTACTTCTTGACGTCGCACGTGTGGCCGAGTTGACTTCCAGCCACCTCGGTCGCAGCGTTGCGGCCCTGTCAGGGAGGCACCACCAGAATGAACGCGATGATGCGTAGAGTCGTGATCGGTACCACTGCTGTATCCATGGCCCTTGCCGTGGCGGCCTGCGGCAAGGCCGGGGACGACAAGTCCGACAGCGGCAGCAGCAGCTCGGGCGGCGACAAGACCATCGGTCTGCTGCTTCCCGACAGCGTGACCGCGCGCTACGAGAAGTTCGACAAGCCGTACTTCGTGGACAAGGTCAAGGAACTGTGTGCCGACTGCAAGGTCGAGTACGCGAACGCCGCCGGTGACGCGGCCAAGCAGGCCCAGCAGGTCAGCAGCATGATCACCAAGGGTGTCAAGGTGATCGTGGTCAGCGCCCAGGACTCCGCCGCGATCAAGTCGTCCATCCAGACGGCGGTCGACAAGGGCATCAAGGTCGTCGCGTACGACCGTCTGGCCCAGGGCCCGGTCTCCGCGTACGTCTCCTTCGACAACGTCAAGGTCGGCCAGCTCCAGGGTGAGGCCCTGCTCGCCTCCCTCGGCGCCAAGGCGACCCCGAAGTCCAAGGTCGTCATGATCAACGGTGACGACGCCGACCCGAACGCCGGTCAGTTCAAGAAGGGCGCGCACGCCGCCCTCGACGGCAAGGTGGACATCGCCTACGAGCAGTCCGGCCTGTGGAAGGACACCGTCGCCGCCCAGAAGATGTCGGCCGCCATCACGCAGCTCGGCGCCAAGAACATCGCGGGCGTCTACGCGGCCAACGACGGCATGGCCGGTGGCATCGCCAACACCCTCAAGGGTGCGGGCATCAGCGGTATCCCGCTGACCGGCCAGGACGCGGAGCTCGCGGGTATCCAGCGCATCGTCGCCGGCACCCAGTCCAGCACCGTCTACAAGGCCTTCAAGCCGGAGGCCGACGCCGCCGCCCAGATCGCGGTCAACCTGCTCGAGGGCAAGAGCATCGACTCGCTCGCCACGACGAGCCTGACCAGCGGCTCCGGTGACAAGGTCCCCTCGCAGCTGCTGACCCCGGTGTCGGTCACCAAGGCCAACATCTCGGACACGGTCGTCAAGGACAAGCTCTACACCGTCGCCGAGATCTGCGCCGGCGAGTACGCCGCCGCCTGCAAGACCGCCGGTCTTTCGTAGCCGGCAGGCGCACCAAGGCCGCCGGTCCCCGGGTGGGCGCTCACGAGTACTCGGTGAGCACCACGAGAGCACTCACCCGGACATGACCGCCCGGCGGCCCCACGAAACCTGTCCGACGCCCGGCCCGGCCTTCATACCCCGCTGCCGGGCCGGGCGTCGGACGGAACCGTTGCCATCGGCAGCGGATGCGCGCATGTTCATCTTGTAAACCAGTGCCTTGAGCACACCCCTCCGCGCCTTCCCCAAGCGCGGCATCCCCGCCGGTCAGGCGGCGAAGGAGATGGTTCACGTGTCCGCTACGCCCGTGTTGGCGTTGCGCGGAGTCTCCAAGCGGTTCGGTGCGGTCCAGGCCCTCACCGACGTAGAGCTGGAGGTCCACCCCGGAGAAGTGGTCGCCCTGGTGGGCGACAACGGCGCAGGAAAGTCGACCCTGGTCAAGACGATCGCGGGCGTCCACCCCATCGATGAGGGAGTCATCGAGTGGGAGGGCAACCCGGTCAGCATCAACAAGCCCCACGACGCCCAGGGACTCGGCGTCGCTACCGTCTATCAGGACCTCGCCCTGTGCGACAACCTCGATGTGGTCGGCAACCTCTACCTCGGCCGTGAGCTGCTGCACCGCGGCGTCATCGACGAGGTGTCGATGGAGAAGAACGCCCGCGAACTGCTGAGCACCCTCTCCATCCGCATCCCGAGTGTGCGCATCCCGATCGCCAGCCTCTCCGGCGGTCAGCGCCAGGTCGTCGCCATCGCGCGCGCCCTTATCGGAGACCCCAAGGTCGTCATCCTCGACGAGCCCACCGCCGCCCTCGGCGTCGAGCAGACCGCCCAGGTCCTCGACCTGGTCGAGCGGCTGCGCGAGCGCAACCTCGGCGTCATCCTCATCAGCCACAACATGGCCGACGTGAAGGCGGTCGCGGACACCGTCCACGTCCTGCGCCTCGGCAAGAACAACGGCTCCTTCCCCGTGAAGACCACGAGCCACGAAGAGATCATCGCCGCGATCACCGGAGCCACGGACAACGCCGTGACCCGTCGTGCGGGGCGTCGCGACACGGAGGCGGCAAAGTGAGCGACACGTCCAAGACCGTGAAGCCCGACCCAGAGGCGGAGCACCAGAACACGGTGGCACCCGCCGACGACCCGACCGCGGCGCCGGTGTCCGTCGTCGACCCGCGTCTGCTGGTCCGCGACGAGGGCCTCAAGGGCTACGTCACCGAGTTCAAGCGCAAGGTGAAGGGCGGCGAGCTGGGCTCGCTGCCGGTCGTCGTCGGCCTGATCGTCATCTGGACGATCTTCCAGCTGAAGAACGACCTGTTCCTGAGCGCCGGCAACCTCTCCGACATCAGCTACTTCATGTCGGCCACCGGCATGCTGGCCATCGGCCTGGTGTTCGTCCTGCTGCTGGGCGAGATCGATCTGTCGGTCGGTTCCGTCAGCGGTCTGGCGTCCACGCTGTTCGCCGTGTTCGTGGTGAACCACGGCATGAACCCCTGGCTCTCGCTGATCCTGGCGATCCTTACCGGCGTCGCCATCGGAGCGCTGCACGGCTGGTTCTTCGCGAAGATCGGCGTACCGGCGTTCGTCGTCACCCTGGCCGGATTCCTCGGCTGGAACGGCCTGATGCTGTGGCTGTTGGGCTCCAGCGGCACCATCAACATTCCGTCGGACAGCGGTCCGGTGCACCTGCTGGGCAAGAGCTCCTTCTTCATGGACCAGGCCATCATCGGCGCGTATCTGCTGGCCGCTCTCGCGGTCGTGCTGTCCCTGGTCGGTAACTTCGGTGAGCAGCGCCGCCGCCGGGCGGCTGGTGTGCCGTTCCGGCCGAACAGCGAGATCCTGCTTCGCGTGGGGGCGCTCGCGGTCGCATCTTTCGTGGCCGCGGCCGTGCTGAACAACGCCGCGGGTGTCTCCAACTCGCTGGTGATCTTCCTGGCGACGCTGGTGATCGTGGACTTCGTGCTGCGTCGTACGACGTACGGCCGCAAGGTGTTCGCGGTGGGCGGCGGCATCGAGGCTGCCCGTCGTGCCGGTATCAACGTGCCGATGGTCCGCATCAGCGTGTTCGCAATCTCCGGCGGCTTCGCGGCGGTCGGCGGCATGTTCTTCGCCGGCGTAACGGCGTCCGCCACGCTGAACGCCGGTGGTGGCAACACGCTGATGCTGGCCATCGCGGCGGCGGTCATCGGTGGCACCAGCCTCTTCGGTGGGCGGGGCACGGTGTGGTCGGCGCTGCTGGGCATGCTGGTGATCCAGTCGATCCAGACGGGTCTGGACCTGCTGAACATGAACACGTCGATCCAGTACATGATCACTGGTGCGGTGCTGTTGGGTGCGGTTGTCATCGACTCGGTGTCGCGGCGGAGCCAGAAGGCTGCGGGGCGTGCGTGACGCGGTAGCGCCCGCCGTAGGGGTGCGGTCATCTGGCGGCTGACGGTCCGTTGTGGCTTGTCGCGCAGTTCCCCGCGCCCCTGAAAGGCGCCTGCGGCGGCCTTTCAGACAAATGTGCCCGGCATCGTGTGGCGATGCCGGGCACAGTTGTTGGGTACGGCCGATCGCGTGACGTATCACGCAGAGGCCGGGCGTCGGTCGCGAAGGCGGAACACTAGACTCGACACGCCCGGCGAAAGCTCGATCAGCTCTACTGCAAGGAGGCACGGGTGCCGCTGCTGACCCGCATCAAGGGACCGCGCGATCTTGACCGGCTCAGCCTGGAGCAGCTGGACCAGCTGGCCGAGGAGATCCGGACCTTCCTCGTCGACGCGGTCTCCAAGACCGGCGGCCACCTCGGCCCCAACCTCGGTGTCGTCGAGCTCACCATCGCCCTGCACCGGGTCTTCGAGTCACCGAAGGACAAGGTGCTCTGGGACACGGGCCACCAGTCCTACGTCCACAAGCTGCTCACCGGCCGTCAGGACTTCTCCAGGCTGAAGATGAAGGGCGGCCTGTCGGGCTACCCCTCGCAGGCCGAGTCCGAGCACGACGTCATCGAGAACTCGCACGCCTCGACGGTCCTCGGCTGGGCCGACGGCATCGCGAAGTCGAACCAGGTGCTGGGCCGCGACGACCACCACGTGGTCGCCGTCATCGGTGACGGCGCGCTCACCGGCGGAATGGCCTGGGAGGCGCTGAACAACATCGCCGACGCCAAGGACCGCCCGCTGGTCATCGTCGTCAACGACAACGAACGTTCGTACGCGCCGACCATCGGCGGCCTCGCCAACCACCTGGCCACCCTGCGCACGACGGACGGCTACGAGCGGTTCCTCGCCAAGGGCAAGGACCTGCTGGAGCGCACCCCCGTCGTCGGCAGACCGCTGTACGAGACCCTGCACGGCGCCAAGAAGGGCCTCAAGGACTTCATCGCCCCGCAGGGCATGTTCGAGGACCTCGGCCTCAAGTACGTCGGCCCGATCGACGGCCACGACATCGAGGCACTCGAATCCGCGCTGGCCCGCGCCAAGCGCTTCGGCGGCCCAGTCATCGTGCACTGCCTCACCGAGAAGGGCCGCGGCTACCAGCCCGCCCTCCAGGACGAGGCGGACCGCTTCCACGGCATCGGCCCCATCCACCCCGACACCGGCCTGCCGATCAAGGCCTCGGGCGCCGACTGGACCTCCGTCTTCGGCGACGAGATGGTGAAACTCGGCCAGGAGCGCGAGGACATCGTCGCCATCACGGCCGCGATGCTCCAGCCCGTCGGCCTGAAGAAGTTCGCGGACGCCTTCCCGGACCGTATCTACGACGTCGGCATCGCCGAGCAGCACGGCGCCGTCTCCGCCGCCGGGCTCGCCACCGGGGGAGTGCACCCCGTCTTCGCGGTGTACGCCACCTTCCTGAACCGGGCCTTCGACCAGGTCCTCATGGACGTGGCACTGCACAAGTGCGGTGTGACGTTCGTCCTCGACCGGGCCGGGGTCACCGGCACCGACGGGGCCTCCCACAACGGTATGTGGGACATGTCGATCCTCCAGGTCGTCCCGGGCCTCAGGCTCGCCGCCCCGCGCGACGCCGACCAGGTCCGCGCCCAGCTCCGCGAGGCCGTCGAGGTCGACGACGCGCCGACCGTCGTCCGCTTCTCGAAGGGCGCCGTCGGCCCCGCCGTACCCGCCGTGGGACGCGTCGGAGGCATGGACGTGCTGCGCGAGCCGGGGACGGACACCCCGGACGTGCTGCTGGTCTCCGTGGGCGCCCTCGCCCCCATGTGCCTGGAGATCGCGGCCCTCCTCGACCAGCAGGGCATCTCCACCACCGTCGTCGACCCGCGCTGGGTCAAGCCGGTCGACGAGGCCATGGCGCCGCTCGCCGAGCGGCACCGCGTGGTCGTCACCGTCGAGGACAACTCCCGCGTGGGCGGCGTCGGTTCGGCCGTCGCACAGGCCCTGCGGGACGCGGGGGTCGACGTACCGCTGCGCGACTTCGGCATCCCGCCGCGCTTCCTCGACCACGCCTCCCGGGCCGAGGTCATGGCGGAGATCGGACTGACGGCACCGGACATCGCCCGTCAGGTCACCGGACTGGTGTCCAGGATCGACGGACGGTTCGAGCAGTCGGAGGTCGACTCGGTCGACTCGGTGGAGCCCGTCCGCGACTGACCTGCCGCTGAGCCGCCGATGGGCCGGTTTCCCCACTCTTCACGGTGGTGGGACCGGCCCATCGGCGTAACTGCGCTCACCCGGGGGACAACCCCCGGCCCCAGGCCGGCCCGGAGCGACCCCGGTGTGAATGTGCCCCCTATTGGAGTGAAACTCCGCGCGCCGGGGCATGCGCTCCACGCCCCCTCCCGATCATGGCCGGGACGACACAGCGTGGGAGGTACACCCGTGACCAGCACCCTCTTCAGAACGAAGAAGGTCGAACAGTCCATCCGCGACACCGAGGAACCGGAGCACGCGCTCAAGAAATCCCTGTCCGCGCTGGACCTGACGGTCTTCGGCGTCGGTGTCATCATCGGCACCGGCATCTTCGTCCTCACCGGCACGGTCGCCAAGAACAACGCCGGCCCCGCCGTCGCCCTGGCCTTCGCGGTCGCCGGGGTCGTCTGCGCCCTCGCGGCGCTCTGCTACGCCGAGTTCGCCTCCACGGTCCCGGTGGCCGGGTCCGCGTACACATTCTCGTACGCCTCGCTCGGTGAACTGCCCGCCTGGATCATCGGCTGGGACCTGGTGCTGGAGTTCGCGCTCGGTACGGCGGTGGTGGCCGTCGGCTGGTCCGGGTACATCACCTCGCTCCTCGACAACGCCGGCTGGCATCTGCCGGAGGCGCTCAGCGGCCGGGACGGGGCCGACGGCTTCGGCTTCGACATCCTCGCCGCCGCACTGGTCCTGGCGCTGACCGGCATCCTCGTACTCGGCACGAAGCTCTCCGCGCGCGTCACCTCGATCGTTGTCGCCGTCAAGGTGACCGTCGTCCTCGTCGTGATCATCGCGGGCGCCTTCTTCGTCAAGAGCGACAACTACCACCCGTTCATCCCGAAGGCGCAGGAGGTGACGGCCGGTGACGGCCTCCAATCGCCGCTCATCCAGCTGATGTTCGGCTGGGCGCCCTCGAACTTCGGTGTGATGGGCATCTTCACCGCGGCCTCCGTCGTGTTCTTCGCCTTCATCGGCTTCGACGTGGTGGCCACGGCCGCGGAGGAGACCAGGAACCCGCAGCGCGACATGCCCAGGGGCATCATCGGCTCCCTGATCATCTGCACCACCCTCTATGTCGCGGTGTCGATCGTGGTGACCGGCATGCAGCACTACACCGAGCTGTCCGTGACGGCGCCGCTCGCCGACGCCTTCAAGGCCACCGGGCACCCCTGGTTCGCCGGCTTCATCAGCTTCGGCGCCGCCGTGGGCCTCACGACGGTCTGCATGATCCTGCTCCTCGGCCAGACCCGCGTCTTCTTCGCGATGAGCCGCGACGGACTCCTGCCCACCTTCTTCTCCCACGTCCACCCGCGGTTCAGGACCCCGCACCGGCCGACGATCCTGCTGGGCGTGATCATCGCGATCGTCGCCGGCTTCACCCCGCTGAGCGAACTCGCCGAACTGGTGAACATCGGCACGCTGTTCGCCTTCGTGGTCGTCGCGATCGGCGTGGTCATCCTCCGCAGGTCCCGCCCCGACCTGCCCCGGGCCTTCCGGACACCGTGGGTGCCGTTCATCCCGATCCTGTCGGTGCTCGCCTCGCTCTGGCTGATGCTGAACCTGCCTGCCGAGACCTGGCTCCGGTTCGGCGTCTGGATGGCGATCGGCTTCCTCGTGTACTTCCTGTACGGCCGCTCCCACAGCCGCCTCGGACGTCAGCAGGAGACGACAGCGGACACCAACTAGCCAGAACGGTCACCGGAGTTGATGACCGGCTTCCGTACGGTACGGCGGGCTAGTCCTTCCGTACCGTACGGGGCCCGGCGACCTCGGCACCCAACTCGCCGACCCTGCGCCGCAGTTCACGGTCGGCGGTGACGACAAGGCACTCCCGGTCCCCAGCCTCGGCGACCAGCTCGACCATCCGGTCGTCCCCGCTGCCGGACGCCGACACCACCCGTACGCCCGGCACCGAGGCGACCCCGCGAGCCGCTCCCTCGACCACCAGGACGATCTCCACGGGTCCCGCCCGCTCCGGCAACCCGCTCTCGGCGTACGCCACCAGCCGGTCTCGCAGCCGTTCCGCCGCCCCGCGCCGGTCCCGCCACCAGCCGTCGGGAACCGAGCCGACGACATTCGCGGCGTCGACGATCACGAGCAGCGGAGCATCCATGAGGATCAGGGTCGCACGCGGGGGACCGGAATCAGGGGTACCGGATGAGGGGGGCGGGGGGCGCGGCAAAGGTAAGAGCACACTAAAGTAGTCCAGTGCCCATTGTTCCTCCTTCCTCTACCACGGCCGCGGGGCGTCCCGAGTCGGTCAACGGTGACTGGCTCATACGGGGTCGCGACGGCCGGCTGAGCACGTACGACGCCGTGGGAGACGGGATCGTCTGCCGCGCGGAGTCCCTGCCCGGCGGCCCCTGGCTCGCCCCCCGGCGCATCGGCGGCGACCAGCGCGTGCATCCCATGCTCGGCGTCGGCCAAGGCGCCGACGAGTACGCCCACTTGGCGACCTGGCGGCCCACCGTGAAGGGCGAGGCGGGTGTGATCCACACCACGCACTTCCGGCCGGCCCTCGCCGCCCTCGACTGGACGCCCCTCGGCCACCCGAACCAGAAGGGCGACTGGACCGGCGTACCGGCGGTCGCCGTGGACGCGGAGGGCCGCGCCCATGTCTTCGTACGGAACGCCGTGGGCGGTGTCAGCATGCGCGGCCAGAAGGAGCGCGGCGGCTGGGGCCCCTGGCGCGACCTCAAGGGCGAGGACGTGGAAGAGCAGTTGACGGCCGTCACGCGTACGTCCGGACGCGTCGAGCTGTACGGCAACTCGCCTCACGGCATCCTGCGCTGGACGCAGGGCGGACCCGGCTGGATCCCGGAACTCGACGAGGCCCCGCTGAAGGCGACGGCCCGTCAGGGCAGCCTGCGGGCGCTGGTCACCTCCGACGAGCACGTGACCCTCTTCTACACCGACGAGACGGACACGGTGTGCGCGTGGCGGTCGGGTAGCGAGCCGGTCGAACTGCTCCCGGGGGCCGGTCCCGGACCGGTGTCGGTGATCCGCTGCACTCTGGACGAGGTCGACTGCACGTTGCTCGCGCAGCGCTCGGCGAGCGGCCGGGTGGCGTTCGCCGCGTATCCGACGGAGCAGGAGTCGGCGGGGGCGTGGTGGACCGAGTCGGGCCCCCAACTCCCCCTGGACGCACGGGTGTCGCTGACGGAGGACGCGAGCGGCAGGGTGATCGCGGCGACGGTTGCCCCCGGCGGAGAGCTGAGGGTGGCGCGGCGCAAGCGGGAGGCGGGGCTGGCGTTGGAGGCGTGGACGGTGGTGTGACGGGCATTTTCCTCGCCCCCGCCGCCCCTACCCGTCCCATCCCTGGGGGCTGCGCCCCCAGACCCCCCTTTCGGCCCTGAAGGGGCCTCGTCCTCAATCGCCGGACGGGCTGGGTATTTCAGCCTCTCCGGCGTTTGAGGAGCGGGGGTTCGGGGGCAGCGCCCCCGAGGATGGGACGGGTAGGGGCGGCGGGGGCGAAAAAACGAGTGCCCCGCACACCACCACGGCGTACAGGGCACTCGGCGATCACAACAACCGTTACGCCGGGACGGAAGCCACCCCGGCCTCCAGGAACCGCTTCCCGTTCACCCGCTCGGAGACACCCTCACGGTCCAAGTAAGGCGTAACCCCACCCAGGTGGAAGGGCCACCCCGCACCGGTGATCAGGCACAGGTCGATGTCCTGCGCCTCGGCCACGACACCCTCGTCGAGCATGAGCCCGATCTCCTGGGCGACCGCGTCGAGCACCCGGTCCCGCACCTGCTCCTCGCTCAGGACGACATCCCCCTGCTTCAGCAGCGCGGCGACCTCGGGGTCCAGCTCGGGCTTCCCGCTGTCGTACACGTAGAAGCCACGCTTGCCGGCCTTGACGACGGCCGCGAGGTTCGGGGACACCGTGAAGCGGTCCGGGAACGCCCGGTTCAGCGTCTCCGACACGTGCAGACCGATCGCCGGACCGACCAGCTCCAGCAGCACCAGCGGCGACATCGGCAGACCCAACGGCTCCACCGCCTTCTCCGCGACCGCGACCGGCGTACCCTCGTCGATCACGTTCTGGATCTCGCCCATGAAGCGGGTAAGGATACGGTTCACGACGAACGCCGGGGCGTCCTTCACGAGCACCGCGGTCTTCTTCAGCTTCTTGGCGACACCGAACGCCGTGGCGAGCGAGGCGTCGTCCGTCTGCTCGCCGCGCACGATCTCCAGGAGCGGCAGGATCGCGACCGGGTTGAAGAAGTGGAAGCCCACGACCCGCTCGGGGTTCTTCAGCTTCGACGCCATCTCGGTGACGGACAGCGAGGAGGTGTTGGTGGCGAGGATCGCGTGCGCCGGGGCGACCGCCTCGACCTCCGCGAACACCTGCTGCTTGACGCCGATCTCCTCGAAGACGGCCTCGATGACGAAGTCGGCGTCGGAGAAGCCCTCCGCCTTGTCCAGCACACCGGTGACCAGGGCCTTGAGACGGTTGGCCTTGTCCTGGTTGATACGGCCCTTGCCGAGCAGCTTGTCGATCTCGGCGTGGACGTAGCCCACACCCTTGTCGACGCGCTCCTGGTCGATGTCGGTCAGCACGACCGGCACCTCCAGGCGGCGCAGGAAGAGCAGCGCGAGCTGCGAGGCCATCAGACCGGCACCGACCACGCCCACCTTGGTGACCGGACGGGCCAGCGACTTGTCCGGCGCACCCGCCGGGCGCTTGCCGCGCTTCTGGACGAGGTTGAACGCGTAGATGCCGGACCGGAGTTCGCCGCCCATGATCAGGTCGGCGAGGGCCACGTCCTCGGCGTCGTACCCCTGCTGGAGGTCGCCGTTCTTGGCCGCGGCGATGATGTCGAGGGCGCGGTAGGCGGCCGGAGCCGCACCGTGCACCTTGCTGTCCGCGATGAAGCGGCCCTTGGCGACCGCCTGGTCCCAGGCCTCGCCGCGGTCGATGGCCGGACGCTCGACCTTGATGTCGCCCTTGAGGACGGAGGCCGTCCAGATCAGCGACTGCTCCAGGAAGTCCGCGCCCTCGAACAGCGCGTCGGCGATGCCCAGGTCGAGCACCTGCTGGCCCTTGAGCTGCTTGTTCTGGTTGAGCGAGTTCTCGATGATCACGCTCACCGCGCGGTCCGCGCCGATGAGGTTCGGCAGGAGCGTGCAGCCGCCCCAGCCCGGGACCAGGCCGAGGAAGACCTCGGGGAGGGAGAAGGCCGCGATGGACTTGGACACCGTCCGGTACTCGCAGTGCAGACCGACCTCGACGCCACCGCCCATGGCGGCACCGTTGTAGTAGCCGAAGGTCGGGACCGCGAGAGCGGCGAGGCGCTTGAAGACCTCGTGGCCGCCCTTGCCGATGGCGAGCGCGTCGGTGTGGTTCTTGAGGAGCTCCACGCCCTTGAGGTCCGCGCCGACCGCGAAGATGAACGGCTTACCGGTGATGCCGACACCGACGATCTCGCCGGCCGACGCCTCCTTCTCGACCTGGTCGATGGCGATGCTCAGGTTCGCCAGCGACGCCGGGCCGAAGGTGGTCGGCTTGGTGTGGTCGAAGCCGTTGTCGAGGGTGATCAGCGCGAAGCGTCCGGCGTCGAACGGCAGATCGAGGTGGCGTACGTGCGCCGAGGTCACGACCTCGTCGGGGAACAGCTCGGCCGCGCCCTTGAGGAGTTCGGTGGTGCTCACTTTTCGCCTCCGGCGTCCTTGTGGTGCGGGTTCTCCCAGATGACCGTGGCGCCCATGCCGAAGCCGACGCACATGGTGGTCAGGCCGTAGCGGACCTCCGGCTGCTCCTCGAACTGGCGGGCGAGCTGCGTCATCAGACGCACACCCGACGAGGCCAGGGGGTGACCGAATGCGATGGCACCGCCGTACTGGTTCACGCGCGCGTCGTCGTCGGCGATGCCGTAGTGGTCGAGGAAGGCGAGGACCTGGATGGCGAAGGCCTCGTTGATCTCGAACAGACCGATGTCACCGATGCCGAGGCCGGCCTTGGCGAGGGCCTTCTCGGTCGCGGGGATCGGCCCGTAGCCCATGACCTCGGGCTCGACGCCGACGAAGGCGTACGAGACGAGGCGCATCTTGACGGGCAGGTTGTTCTCGCGCGCGAAGTCCTCGGACGCGATGATCGACGCGGTGGCGCCGTCGTTCAGACCGGCCGCGTTACCGGCGGTGACCCGCCCGTGGACACGGAACGGCGTCTTGAGCCCGCTGAGGTTCTCCAGGGTGGTTCCCGGCCGCATCGGCTCGTCGGCGGTCACGAGGCCCCAGCCGGTCTCGCCGACCTGGTCGTTCGTGTTGCGCACCGAGATCGGCACCAGGTCCTGCTGGATCTTGCCGTTGGCGTACGCCTTGGCGGCCTTCTCCTGCGAGCGCACGGCGTACTCGTCGGCGCGCAGCTTGGTGATGTGCGGGTACCGGTCGTGCAGGTTCTCGGCGGTCATGCCCATGAACAGGGCCGACTCGTCGACGAGCTTCTCGCTCACGAACCGCGGGTTGGGGTCGACGCCCTCGCCCATGGGGTGGCGGCCCATGTGCTCGACGCCACCGGCGATGACGGCGTCGTAGGCGCCGAAGGCGATCGAACCGGCGGTCGAGGTGACGGCGGTCAGCGCACCGGCACACATGCGGTCGATGGAGTAGCCGGGCACGGACTGCGGCAGACCGGCCAGGATTCCGGCGGTGCGGCCGAGTGTGAGTCCCTGGTCACCGATCTGCGTGGTCGCGGCGATGGCGACCTCGTCGATCTTCTTCGGGTCGAGACCCGGGTTGCGGCGCAGCAGCTCCCGGATCGCCTTCACGACGAGGTCGTCGGCACGGGTCTCGTGGTAGATGCCCTTCGGGCCCGCCTTGCCGAACGGGGTGCGGACGCCGTCGACGAAGACGACATCCCTGACGGTACGAGGCACGATGGCTCTCCTCCAAAGGTGCGGGACGGCACTGCTGCGATACGCAACCTGAGCGGGCGCTCAGCCCTATGCTACTTATGAGTAACCGTACTGCACACCCCTGAGCACCGGAGCGGCGAAGGTCACACGGGCTTCGCATGTTACCCCCGGTTACACACACCCACCCAAGGGGCGCGAGGAACTGCGCGACCAGCCACAACGTGACCCCCGGCCGCGAACCAAGAGAAAGCCCCTACCCCTTGGGTGGAGCGGTGGACCCCCGGGGGGTGAGCACAGGCGTAGCCACCGAATGAGACCCGCCCCCGCCTCCGCCGATCACCTCGAACAACGTCCGCGCGACATCCGCCCCGAACCCGTGCACATCGTGACTCATCGCCGACAGCGTGGGCCGCGTCAACCTGCACAGCTGCGAGTCGTCCCAGGCCAGCAGCGACACGTCACCCGGCACGCTCAGGCCCATCTCGGCGGCCACGGACAGGCTCGCCACGGCCATGATGTCGTTGTCGTACAGGATCGCCGTGGGCCGGTCCGCCGCCGGGGCGGACAGCAGCGACCGGGTGGCCCGCGCCCCCGCGTCGCCCGAGTAGTCGGTCGAGACCTGCCACGCCCCGGCCAGCTCGAGCCCCCGAGCGGCCTCGTCGAAAGCCGCCGTACGGATGTTCGTGTGCCCGAGTGCCGCCGCACCCCCCACCCGGGCGATCCGCCGGTGCCCGAGCGCCGCCAGATACCGCACCGCCTCCGTCACGGCCGTGGCGTCGTCGGTCCACACGGAGGTGAGGCCCCCGGTGAACGACGGATGCCCGACCGCGACCGCGGGCATCCCGAGCCGCTCGACGGCCGGCACCCGGGGATCGTCGGCCCGCAGGTCGACCAGGATCGCCCCGCCGATCAGCCGCCCCCGCCACCAGGACTCCTGAAGCCCGACCTCCTCCTCCAGGGTCCGCACGAGCCTGAGCAGCAGTGAGCAGGAACGCTCGGTCAGGACGCTCTCCACGCCCGAGATGAAGTCCATGTAGAACGGTTCCAGCCCGAGCAGCCGGGCCGGCCGGCAGATCGCCAGCCCCACCACGTCCACCCGGGCCCCGGCCAGCGACCGCGCGGTGAGGTTCGGCTCCCAGCCCAGCTCGCGGGCGGCGGCGAAGATCCGGTCCCGGGTCGCCTCGGCGAGTCCCGGCTTGTGGTTGAAGGCGAGGGACACGGCCCCCTTGGACACGCCCGCGCGCGCGGCGACGTCCTTGATGGTGACGCGGGGGGTCGGCGATGCCGTCATCTGGCGGGCTCCACGCAGTACAGGGCCGATCGGGCGGTCTCGGCATCCGGAGTCTCCCAGCCGCGCACCCCGATGGTCACCTCTTCCCCGGGCAGCAGGGTCACCAGCCCACGATCGGCCCGCGCTCCAGGGTCCAGCCGGTCCGCCTGCAGCAGCAGATCCCGTACGAGCGTACGAGCCGTCACCGTGACCGCCCCCGGGGCGACGCGCACGTCGAACTCGGGCCGGGGGTAAGGGATTTCACGGTCGGGGACGGGAAAGTGCAGCGCCCGCAGCCCCGACCCGCCGATCCCCTCCGTATCGGCATCGGCATCTGCATCGAAGTCCGCGACCAGGAACTCCTTGGCCCCCACCGGCACAAGCTCCTGCGGCACCCGCACCTCGGCGACCGCCCGCTGCTCCGCCACGAACGTGACCTGTACCGACGCGCCCACCCCACCCCCGTCCACGGACAGCCGGCGCAGCTCCACCGACCCCGTCCACCGCTCCGCCCCCTGGTTGATGACGGCCAACACCAGTTCCCCGCCGCGTACTTGAAGGCTGAGCAGCCGGTCCGCGTACAGTCGCCGCAGCTCGTGGTAGAGCGGCTTCTCGCGCCCGTCCCCGTCGATCGCCGCCCAGGAAGTCACAGGCCAGCAGTCGTTGAGCTGCCACACGATCGTCCCCGCGCACACGGGCCAGTGCGCCCGCCAGTGCTCGATCCCGGCGGCGACGGCACGGGCCTGGTTGACCTGAGTGAGGTAGTGCCAGCGGTCGAAGTCCCCCTCCGGCAAGGGGAAATGCCGGGCGAGACCGCGTTCCAGCTTGCCGTTCCCGTCGTCCGCCTTCTGGTGGTGCAGCATCCCGGGGGAGTCGGAGTCGAGCCGCTCGCCCGGCAGTGCCCGCCGCATCGTGGCGTACGCGGCTGGTGCCTGCCACCCGAACTCGGCCACGAATCGGGGGACTTCGAGCCGGTAGTCGGCATAGTCCTCCCGGTTCCACACCTCCCACGAGTGATGCGTACCGTGCGCCGGATCGTTCGGATGCCGCTCCCAGGACCCGGACCAGGGACTGCCCGCCGTATAGGGCCGCGTGGGGTCCAACTCGGCCACTACACGCGGCAGTACGCCCAGGTAGTACCCCTCGCCCCACGACTCCCCGGCGAGCCGCTGCTCCCACTCCCAGTCCCGGAAACCCCACAGGTTCTCGTTGTTGCCGTTCCACAGCACGAGCGAGGGATGCGGCATCAGCCGTACGACGTTCTCCCGGGCCTCCGCCTCCACCTCACCGCGCAGCGGCTGCTCCTCGGGATAGGCGGCGCACGCGAACGGGAAGTCCTGCCAGACCAGGAGCCCCAACTCGTCGCAGACGTCGTAGAAGTCCTCGCTCTCGTAGATCCCGCCGCCCCACACGCGCACGAGGTCCACACCGGCGCCGGCTGCCTGCGTGAGCCGTTCCCGGTACCGCTGTGCGGTGATCCGGGACGGGAACACGTCGTCCGGGATCCAGTTGACGCCCCGCGCGAACAGCCGCTCCCCGTTGACGACCAGGGTGAACCCGGTCCCGTGGGCGTCGGAGGAGGTGTCGAGTCCGACGGTCCGGAACCCGACCCGCCGGCGCCAGCCGTCCAGCGGAACATCGCCATGACGGAGTATCAACTCGACGTCGTACAGCACCTGTTGCCCGTATCCGTGCGGCCACCACCTCTCCACGTCCGGCACTTCCAGTCGCACGGCACCGCTGGTCCCGTCGACCTCGCCGCGCGCCAGAACCTCACCGCCACCGGGGAGTCCGCCACCGATCACCCGGGCCTCCAGCGTCAGCCCGGCCTCCACCCGGGTGCGTTCGACGTCGACCGTCAACCCGATGTGCCCCAGGCCCTGTTCGTCGACCGTCACCTCGGGGCGCACCCGGGCGATCCGGGCTGTCGACCAGTGCTCCAGGCGCGCCGGCCGCCAGATGCCGGCGGTGACGAGGGTCGGACCCCAGTCCCAGCCGAAAGAGCAGGCCATCTTCCGGATGTACTGGTAGGGCTCGGCATAGGCGCCGGGCCGCTCACCCAGCCGCTCCCGCACGGCCTCGGCCTCGGCGTAGGCGGAGGCGAACCGGACCGACAGCAGCCCGGTCATCCCGGTCACGTCGAAGCGGTACGAGCGGTGCATGTTCCGTACCCGGCCCAGGAGTTGACCGTCGAGCCGGATCTCGGCGGCGGTGTCGAGCCCGTCGAAGACGAGATCGGTCTGCTCCTGCGCCGAAGTGGCCGCGAGCTGGGTCTCGTACGTCCACTCCCGGCGCCCCACCCATGCGACCTCTGCCTCGTTCCGGCCGATGAAGGGGTCCGGGATCACTCCGGCCGCCAGCAGGTCGGTGTGTACACATCCGGGGACAGCGGCAGGCAGTTCGCCCCCCTCGTACCGTACGGTCCAGCCTTCGGTGAGCGGTGTGGCCTCCAGCATGCACACTCCCTAAACCGTTCCATCAACGCGTGGGTCAGACGCGGAGAAAATGGGGGCACCCTTGGCGAAATAGCGACTTTACCGGTTCAGTAGATGGTGTCAGAGTGCCGAATCAGCCATCCCAGTAGTGCTCTTCCGTCCCGAACGGAGCTGATGCACATGAACCGCCGCACGATTCCCGCACTCCTCACCGCCGGCCTGCTGCTCTCCGCGTGCACCGGAGCCGGGGGCACCTCGAAGGGCGCCGACGCGAAGGCGCCTGACGATCCGTCAAAAGTGAGTGGAACCATCAAGGTCCTCACCGTGCGGACCGACCTGGTGCAGGACGGCACGTTGAAGAAGTACGCCGAGGAGTTCCGGAAGATCTATCCGAAGGTCAAGGTCGAGTTCGAGGGGCTCACCAACTACGAGGCCGAAGTCAAGATCCGTATGAACACGGAGAACTACGGCGATGTCCTGCTGATCCCCGCGGTGATCAAGAAGAGCGACTACCCGAAGTTCTTCGCCTCGCTCGGCACCCAGGCGGAGCGCGCCAAGAAGTACCGCTTCACCGACTTCACAGACGTCGACGGCAAGGTCTACGGTCAGAGCCCGGTCGGGGTGGCCCCGGGGTTCCTCTACAACAAGAAGGTCTGGCAGGAAGCCGGGGTCACCGACTGGCCCACCACCCCCGCCGAGTTCCTCACCGCGCTGAAGGCGATCAAGTCCAAGACGGACGCGGACCCGTACTACACCAACTTCGCGGCCCAGTGGCCGCTCAGTTCCTGGACGTCCGTCAACGGATCGGTCGGCTGCGACACCGGGGCGACGGCGAAACTGGTCGAGAGCGACCCGTGGGCGAAGGGCGCGGACCTGCGCGTCGGCGACACCCTGCTGTACGACATCGTGCACGAAGGTCTCGCCGAGAAGGACCCGACGACCACCAACTGGGAGGCGTCCAAGCCCAGGATGGCGAAGGGGCAGATCGCCACCCAGTGGCTCGGCACCTGGGCGATCGTCCAGTTCCAGGACGCCGCCAAGAAGGCGGGCGTCGACCCCGCCGACATCGGGTTCATGCCCTTCCCGACCCAGGTGGACGGAGAGTTCTGTGCCGTCGTCGGCCCCGACTACAACCAGGCGGTCAACGTCCACAGCGAGCACAAGGCGGCCGCCCGCGCCTGGATCGACTGGTTCACCGACAAGTCCGGCTACGCGGAGGACAACCTCTCCATCTCCCCGCTGAAGGACGCCCCGCTGCCCGAGGTGCTGCAGCCGTACGAGGCAGCGGGTGTGAAGTTCATCGAGGTCGACGACACCGAGGGAGCCCGGGTCAAGCTCATCGACTCCGAGTCGGAGGTCGGCATCTTCGCCCCCGACTACCGTCAGGATCTCGTCGACCTGGCCCGCGGCGCACGCAAGGGCAGTCTCGACGACTTCCTCGGGGACCTCGGCAAGCGCTGGACCGAGGCACAGCAGTCCGTGGGGACACGGTGACGGACACCACCGAAGCCGGCCTGACGGGACGAAGGGCGGCGCGGCGGAAGGAGCCGCCGCCCCCGCCGCCCACCGGCGTCGCACCCGGGCCAACCCCGCGCAGGGCACGTCTGTGGCGGGGCGTGACCCCCTGGCTGTTCCTGATCGCCCCGCTCGCGCTGCTGCTGACCTTCACCTACGCGCCGATCGTCAACATGGTCGCGTACAGCTTCACCGACTGGGACGGCGTCAGCCCCGAACTGCACTACACGGGAGCCGAGAACTACACCGAACTCCTCACGCGCCCTGAGCTGTTCGAGGTGTTCTTCGTCAGCGGCTACTACCTGGCCGCCTCCGCGCTCCAGATCGCCGCCGCGCTCTACTTCGCGACGATCCTCAGCTTCAACGTCCGCTTCCGGAACTTCTTCAAGGGCGTGCTGTTCTTCCCGTACCTGATCAACGGGGTCGCGATCGGCTTCGTGTTCCTCTACTTCTTCCAGGACGGCGGCACCCTCGACTCGGTGCTGAGCCTGTTCGGCGTCCACCCGGACCACGCCTGGCTGGGCACACCGGCATCGGCGAACACCTCGCTCGCCGGCGTCTCGGTCTGGCGTTACACGGGCCTGAACTTCGTGCTGTTCCTGGGCGCGATCCAGTCCGTCCCGGGGGAGTTGTACGAGGCGGCCGAACTCGACGGGGCGAACCGCTGGCACCAGTTCCGGTACATCATCGCGCCGGGCATCAAACCGGTGCTGAGCCTGACGGTGATCCTGTCGATCTCGGGCTCGCTGTCGGTCTTCGAGATCCCGTACATCATGACCGGCGGGGCGACCGGCACCGAGACCTTCGTGATCCAGACGGTAAAGCTGGCGTTCCAGTTCAACAAGACGGGGCTCGCCTCGGCGGCGGCCGTCGTACTGCTGCTGATCGTGCTGGCCGCGACCTGGGTGCAGCGGCGGCTCGTTCCGGACGACAGGGTGGATCTCGTATGACGCGCCGAGTGGTTGCCCGTACGTTCGTGTACCTGTCCCTGGTCCTCGCGGCGGTGGTCGTCCTGCTGCCGCTGGGCGTGATCGTCCTGACCTCGCTCAAGACCGAGCGGGAGATGGCGGACGACAGCGGGGCGCTCTCGCTGCCGGACGACCTGCTGAACTTCCACAACTACGTGACGGCGTTCCAGGACGGCGAGATGCTGTCCGCGTTCGCCAACACGGCGCTCATCCTGGTGTTCGCCGTCTCGGGGACCGTCCTCATCGGCTCGATGACGGCGTACGCGATCGACCGCTTCACGTTCCGCTTCCGGAAGCTGGTGATCGCCCTGTTCCTGGTGGCGACCCTGGTCCCCGGTGTCACGACCCAGGTGGCGACGTTCCAGATCGTCAACAGCTTCGGCATGTTCGACACCCTCTGGGCGCCGATAGCGCTCTACATGGGCACGGACATCGTGTCGATCTACATCTTCCTGCAGTTCGTCCGGTCGATTCCGATCTCCCTGGACGAGTCGGCACGCCTCGACGGGGCCAACGCCTTCACGATCTACCGGAAGATCATCTTCCCGCTGCTCAGGCCGGCGATCGCCACGGTGGTGATAGTGAAGGGGATCACGGTCTACAACGACTTCTACATCCCCTTCCTCTACATGCCCTCCGAAGATCTTGGCGTGATTTCGACGTCGCTTTTCCGCTTCAAGGGCCCCTTCGCGGCCCACTGGGAGACGATCTCGGCGGGCGCGGTGCTGGTCATCCTGCCGACCCTGATCGCTTTCCTGTCGCTGCAGAGGTTCATCTACAACGGCTTCATGAAGGGGGCGACGAGGTGAGCCGCCGAATCCCTACGGCGCCTCGGCGGAAAGCGCCTCCACCAGCACCGGGGTGACCTGCTCCACCTGCCAGGCCCGAGCCCCGTACCCGGCGAGGGCCGCGGCCACGGAGTCGGCGTCCACGGAAGCGGGCGGCTCCCAGCAGACCCTCCGCACCGTGTCCGGAGTGATCAGGTTCTCCTGGGGCATGTTCAGCCGCTCGGCCAGCGCGGAGACGCCGGCCCGCGCGGCGGACAGCCGGGCCGCTGCCTCCGGGTCCTTGTCGGCCCAGGCCCGCGGCGGCGGCGGCCCGACGACGGGCTGCCCGGGCTGGGGCAGCTGCGAGTCGGTGAGCGTCTTCACGTGATCCACCGCGGCCTGCCACTGCTCCAGCTGTCGCCGCCCCATCCGATGCCCGAATCCGGTCAGCGCGGCGAGCGCGTTGACGTTCACCGGCACGGCGAGCGCGGCCTCGACGATCGCCGCGTCCGAGAGCACCTTGCCCGGCGACACGTCCCGGCGCTGCGCGATCCGGTCCCGGGTCTCCCACAGCTCCCGTACGACGGCGAGCTGCCGGCGCCGACGCACCTTGTGCATGCCGGACGTACGACGCCAGGGGTCCTTGCGGGGCTCCGGCGGGGGCGCCGACGCGATCGCGTCGAACTCCTGCCGGGCCCACTCCAGCTTGCCCTGCCGGTCCAGCTCCTTCTCCAGCGCGTCCCGCAGGTCGACCAGGAGTTCGACGTCAAGGGCCGCGTACCGCAGCCAGGGCTCAGGGAGTGGCCGGGTCGACCAGTCGACCGCGGAGTGGCCCTTCTCCAGTACGAAGCCGAGGACGCCCTCGACCATCGCGCCCAGGCCGACCCGGGGGAACCCGGCCAGTCGTCCGGCCAGTTCGGTGTCGAACAGCTGAGTGGGGATCATGCCTATCTCGCGGAGACAGGGCAGGTCCTGTGTGGCGGCGTGCAGCACCCATTCCACATCGCCGAGTGCCTCGCCGAGGCCCGACAGATCGGGGCAGGCGACGGGGTCGATGAGTGCGGTGCCCGCGCCCTCGCGGCGCAGCTGCACCAGGTAGGCGCGCTGTCCGTAGCGGTAACCGGACGCCCGTTCGGCGTCGACGGCGACGGGGCCGCTGCCCGCGGCGAACGCGGCGATCACTTCGGCGAGCGAGTGCTCGTCGGTGACGACCGGCGGAATTCCGTCACGTGGATCGAGGAGTGGGACCGGCGCCGGAGCCTCAGAAGATCCGTTGTCGTCCGGAGGGGCGCCTCCGGTGGTTCGCAGTGAGCTGTCTGCTGCGGTCTCTTGGGCTTCGGTCACCTGTCAAGGGTATCTGTGTATGGACGGCGCCCGCCGACGGAACGTTCCGTCGACGGGCGCCTTGGGGTCGTAAACCGGTCACGTGTCACACGTGTCAGTGAATTCTGTCGGTCATCTCGGTCAGGAGTGGTGGCGAAGCGGTCGTCAGCGGCCGGTCGCCCATGGTCGTGCGTCAGTGATCAGGGGCCGGGCTCAGGAGCGGTGATCGGGATCGGGATCGGGATCGGTGTCAGTGGATGATTCCGGTGCGCAGGGCCACCGCCACCATCCCGGCGCGGTCGCCCGTGCCGAGTTTGCGGGCGATCCGGGCGAGGTGGCTCTTGACGGTCAGTGCGGACAGGCCCATGGAGACGCCGATCGCCTTGTTCGACTGGCCCTCGGCGACCAGTCGCAGGACCTCGACCTCGCGGCCGGACAGCTCGCGGTAGCCGCCCGGGTGGCTCGGGGCACCCGGGGGGCGGCGGTGCATACGGGCGCCGGCGCCGATGGGGGCGGCGCCCGGCCGGCTGGGCAGGCCGATGTTGTTGCGGGTGCCGGTGACGACGTAGCCCTTCACACCGCCCGCGAGGGCGTTGCGTACGGCGCCGATGTCGTCGGCGGCGGACAGGGCCAGGCCGTTGGGCCAGCCCGCGGCACGGGTCTCGGACAGCAGGGTGAGCCCGCTGCCGTCGGGCAGGTGGACGTCTGCGACGCAGATGTCGCGGGGGTTGCCGATGCGGGGACGAGCCTCCGCGATGGACGAGGCCTCGATCACGTCGCGCACACCGAGCGCCCACAGATGGCGGGTGACGGTGGAGCGGACGCGGGGGTCGGCCACGACCACCATGGCGGTCGGCTTGTTCGGGCGGTAGGCGACCAGGCTTGCGGGCTGCTCAAGAAGAACGGACACCAGGCCTCCTGGAGTGCGGAACGGATCCGGCCCTGGGGGTGAAACCGGATCGACCGTGCTTTCAAGGTCACAGAGGTCTTCGGCATCAAACCTGTGCTCCTTTAGAGAAAGATCACGATCTGGTGAGTAACAATCCGTGCAATTCGGACACGCGATCGATCATCCGAAGATCGAACGGTTTCGCTCTGCGTCGATACGCGGCCGAAAGTGGCCGTATCGACAAAGAGCTACTAAAGACGGCGTGCCGATACCGGCAGAAGGAGCGCACCTGGAGGGGGCGCAAAGGAACGGCCTTGCGGTCCCCGTACAGGGACCGCAAGGCCGTTCAGCAGGTCGGGCCGGGGTTCAGCGGGACTGGGGCCCGCGTCGCTGAGGGAGCGTCACCACCGACGCGTCCCCGGGGCCGGCCGGCGGCAGGCCCGCGATCTGGGCCAGCAGGTCGCACCAGGAGGCCAGGTGGGACGCGGTGTCCGGGACACCGCCCAGGCCCTCGCGCGGCGTCCAGGAGGCGCGGATCTCGATCTGGGACGCGGCCGGCCGCTCCGACATCCCGCCGAAGTAGTGCGAACTCGCGCGCGTGACCGTGCCGCTGGCCTCGCCGTACGACAGTCCGCGCGCCTGGAGCGCCCCGGTCAGCCAGGACCAGCACACGTCGGGCAGCAGCGGATCGGCGGCCATCTCCGCCTCCAGTTCGGCCCGCACCAGCGTCACCAGCCGGAAGGAGCCCTGCCAGGCGTCGTGCCCGGCCGGGTCGTGCAGCAGGACGAGCCGGCCGTCGGCCAGGTCCTCCTCGCCGTCGACGACCGCCGCCTCCAGGGCGTACGCGAACGGAGCGAGGCGCTGGGGCGCCCGCGTCGGCTCGATCTCGATCTGCGGCCTCAGCCGCGCGGACCGCAACGCGTCGACGGCAGCCCGGAAGGGCAACGGAGCCGTCTCCCCATCCCGGTCCCCCTCCTTCGCGTCGTCCATTTCGCCAGCGCCGTCCGACAGTCGTCCCTGTGCCGCAGCCATGCGGGGAAGATTAAGGGGAACGGAGCCTCCGTGCGGGGAGAGACACCCGTGGAACGGACCACAGTCCGGTAGGAGCCGCCGACAGGGCCGTTCGCGGGACTGTCGGTGGGGCGTGCGAGACTTCTGGTCGTGAGCGCGAACCAGAGCCCCGCGGGCCAGCAGCCGACAGCGACGTCCGCCGCCGTCAAGAACGACGCCGTGCAGGATTCCGCCTTCCTCAAGGCGTGCAGACGCGAGCCGGTGCCGCACACGCCCGTGTGGTTCATGCGCCAGGCCGGGCGCTCGCTGCCCGAGTACCGCAAGGTCCGCGAGGGCATCCCCATGCTCGAGTCCTGCACCCGGCCCGAGCTGGTCACCGAGATCACGCTCCAGCCGGTCCGCCGGCACAACGTGGACGCGGCGATCTACTTCAGCGACATCGTCGTCCCGCTCAAGGCCATCGGCGTCGACCTCGACATCAAGCCCGGCGTCGGCCCGGTCGTCGAGAAGCCGATCCGCACCCGCGAGGACCTCGCCCAGCTCCGCGACCTCACCCCCGAGGACGTCCCGTACGTCACGGAGGCCATCGGCCTGCTCACCCGCGAGCTCGGCGCCACCCCGCTCATCGGCTTCGCCGGTGCGCCCTTCACGCTCGCGAGCTACCTCGTCGAGGGCGGCCCGTCCCGGACGTACGAGAACGCCAAGGCGATCATGTACGGCGACCCGCAGCTCTGGGCCGACCTCCTCGACCGCCTCGCCGACATCACGGCGGCCTTCCTCAAGGTCCAGATCGAGGCGGGCGCCAGCGCCGTCCAGCTGTTCGACTCCTGGGCCGGCGCCCTCGCCCCGGCCGACTACCGCCGCTCGGTGCTCCCCGCCTCGCAGAAGGTCTTCAAGGCCGTCGAGGGGTACGGCGTGCCGCGCATCCACTTCGGTGTCGGCACCGGCGAGCTGCTCGCCCCCATGAGCGAGGCCGGCGTGGACGTCATGGGCGTCGACTGGCGCGTCCCGCTCGACGAGGCCGCCCGTCGCGTCGGCCCCGGCAAGGCGCTCCAGGGCAACCTCGACCCGACGGTCCTGTTCGCCTCCACGGAGGCAGTCGAGGCGAAGACCCGCGAGGTCCTCGACTCCGCGAAGGGCCTCGAGGGCCACATCTTCAACCTCGGCCACGGCGTCATGCCGAACACGCCGCCGGACGCCCTGACGCGCCTCGTGGAATACGTCCACACGAACACGGCCCACTGACCCGGGCGCCCGCAACGATCGGCACACCGTGGCCGAAGCCGGGGCGGAACTCCTCGTACGGCACCCGGAGATCGCGGGTTCGACGACGTTCCGTTGGCTCAGCGCACCGAGCCGCGCCTGACCACCGTGCGTCAGCCGGTGGAGGAGGCGTCCGTGGCCTGGCGCCACGTCATCCTCCGTACGGAACCGGTCGTTCGTGAGTCGGTGCGCGACCGGCGACAGACCCCGCGCGGCTACGGCTGCGTGCGCGCGGGGACTGTGCCGAGCCCGGGAGCTGCCCGTGGGGTCGAACTCGTCACGGAGAACGGCTCAGGACTCGGGGAGCGCCAGGAAGTGCCTCGACTATGCGCGGACCGCGGTCAGGAAGACGTAGCCGCTCTCCGGGATGGAGCCGAACCTGCGCACGAAGTCGATGAGCGAGTCGGCCCGTTCCTTGCCGACCAGATCGGCCAGCTTGTCGCTGACGGTCTCGAAGGCGTCGGCCATGAGCCCGAGGGTACGGATGACGTTGTCGGTGATGTCACGGATCTCCACGTCGACGAAACCGCTGGCGGCCAACGCCACCCGGTATTCGTCCACGGTGCCCAGGGAACGCACCGCGTAGTTCTCGCAGATGTGGTCCAGGACCACGCGTCCCTCGGGGCTGACCGGGTCGCGCTGGATGACGTCGGCGATGGCGAGGCGGCCACCGGGGCGCAGGACGCGGGCGGCCTCGGAGAGCACATGGCCACGGTCGGGCATGTGCCACATCGACTCGAACGCCCAGGCCGCGTCGAACGAGCCGTCGGGGAAGGGCATGTCCATCGCGTCCCCGAACTGGAACGTGGCCCGGTCGGCCAGCCCGGCCTTGGCCGCGTGTTCCGTGGCCTCCTGGGCCTGGACGTGGCTGACGGTGATGCCCACCACGTTCACGTCACAGGTGCGGACGAGCCGCTGCGCGGGATGGCCGATGCCGCAGCCGATGTCCAGGACCCGCTGGCCGGCCTGCGCGCCGAGACCCGAGATCATCAGGTCGGTCAGACGGTCTGTGGCCACCTCGACGGAGCTGTCGTCGGCGTCGTTCTCCCAGTAGCCGTAGTGGATGTTGGGGCCCCACACGGAACCGTAGATCCGACCGAACCCGTCGTACACGTCGCGGACGTCGCTGGGCGCGGGGGACTGTTCGACCGTCATGAGGCACTCCCTGTCGTGGACTTCAACTCGAAGCGCAGGAAGCCCAACTGCAGGCCGCCTGCCCGCCATTCCTTGCCGAGTGCCTGGTTCGCCAGCAGCGAGATCCTCAGATCCCTGCGCGCAACCGGTGAAATGTCGCTGTCGCTGTCCAGTACCGCCTTCGTCCAGGCGGCACTCTCCTCCCAGAACGGCGAGGTCTCCGACGTGGCGTCGACTTCGTCGACCAATTCGAAACCGGCGGCCCGAGCGGCTTCCACGTAGTCAAGTACCGTAGTGGGTTTTGTGTAGAAGTACTCGGCCCACACATCGGCCCCGTGCGGGCGGGTGGTGAACACCTCCTCGATGCACACACTCCCGCCCGGACGAAGCACGCGCGCCAGACGCTCGAACCACTGCGGACGGTTGAAATATCCGCTGCTCTCGATGGCCACTGCCGCGTCGTAGGGGCCGCCGTCCAAGGGGAGATGCATCGCATCGGAGACCAGTGCTCGGACCTTCCCACCCAAACCGCATTCGCGCGCGAATCCCTCGACTATCGGCGCGTGTTCCGGTGCATTGGTGACCGCTGTCACGTCGGCACCGTATTCCTGGGCCCAGAAGAGCGAGCCCCCGCCGAGACCGCAGCCGACATCCAGGATTCGTCCCGACAGTCGGTGTTCAGCGCCCCAGATCTTGGCCGCGTACCGCAGGAGACCCTCTTGGTGAAGCCGTACGCTGCGGCGAATGTCATCCGGTGTCGGATCGGAAGCATACGGCGGCACATCGGAGGAAGGGTAATAACCTACATGGTAGTGAATCCTGGGCCCGGGCCCGTATTTGCGAACAAGCTTCGCTGTTTTTCCGTCGTAGTACTGGCCGACTATTTTTACCTCATCCTGAGGGGCCAGTGCTGTCTGGGTTGAACCAGAGAATTCATCCAGATTTGTCACGATCACTTCTCCAGGAATCGGATGCGACGACGGACCGTTGTACCGGGGAAATCCGGAGTCGCCTCGAAATTGGGCGGCGACCATCGGATTCCATCGTGGAGGGCACCTCTGGTCGTGTCAACTACGTGGAGTGAGCAAGGTCCAACCTTGGGAAAAACCCCAAAGAATACGGCGTAGACCCTGGATTGGACTATTCTGCGGATTGGCGGCTGCTGTACGCGGCGCCAAAGTCGTGTTCGAGTCAGGCCATTAAGCCGGCACTCGAGGGCGGACAAGACTTCTGAGAAGGACTCGGTTCTACCGACCGGCGTGGATGCCCTGTACGGCGACGCGAAGCCGGGCGTGCCGACGCGGACGCCACGGCACGGAACGGAGTGGGAATGAGTGGCGGTAAGCAGGTCCTGCTGGCCGAGCCGCGGAGTTTGTGTGCCGGCGTACGCCGGGCGATAGCCATCATCGACCTCGCGCTGGAACAGCACGGCGCGCCGATATACGTCCGCAAGGAGATCGTGCACAACCACTACGTGGTGCGCGAGTTCCAGCGCCGGGGTGTCCGCTTCGTCGACTCCGAGCAGGAGGTGCCGGAGGGCGCGGTGTGTGTCTTCTCCGCGCACGGCGTCTCCCCGCAGGTGCGGCAGAACGCGGAGGCGCGCGGGCTGGACGTGCTCGACGCGACCTGCCCGCTGGTGGCCAAGGTGCACCAGGAGGCCCGCCGGTTCGCCCGGGACGGGCGGACGTTGCTGCTGGTCGGGCACGCCGACCACGAGGAGGTCGAGGGCACCTTCGGGCACGCTCCCGACCGGACGATCATCGTCGAGACGGTTGCCGACGCCGAGGCGCTGGACCTTCCCCCCGACGCACCGGTCGCCTACCTCACCCAGACCACGCTCTCGGTGGACGAGACCAAGGACATCATCGCCGTACTCCGGCGCAGGTTCACCGGCCTGCGGGGGCCCGCCACCGACGACATCTGCTACGCCAGCCAGAACCGCCAGGACGGCATCAGGGCCATCGTGGACCGGTGCGAGTTGGTACTGGTGGTCGGTTCGGTCAACTCCAGCAACTCGGTCCGGATGGTCGAGGTCGCGCGCAGGCTCGGCGGCCGGGCCGAACTGGTGCCGGACGTGACCCACTTCGACCCCGCATGGCTGGCCGGCGTGAGCACGGTCGGGGTGAGCGCCGGGGCGAGCGCGCCGGAGATCCTCGTCGACCAGCTGCTCGACCGGCTCGCGGAACTGGGTTACGCGGACACGGCCGTGGCCCGGGTGGCGACCGAGGACATCGTGTTCTCCCCGCCCGCGCGGCTGACCGAAGCGGCGGACACGCCGTGACCGGGCGAGAGCGGGCGAGACCGGGCGGCTCCTGTCGCCGCCGGCCCCGACACGCCCCACCGGTCGAGACCACCCCACGCCCTGAGGGCGACCTTCACCTTCATGGCGAGCCGTACGAGAGTCCCCGCCGGCGTCGGCCGGCACCCGAGGCCGTCGGCCGGACCGGCAGTCCGAACTGACCGAGCGGGTGGCCGTGGCCGCCCGCCGCACCCGGTGAGGAGCACTGTTCGACATGGCGCTGCTGGAAACCGTGCGCGACCCGGCGCGGCTGCGTGAGCTGACCGCCGGGGAGCTCCGCGACCTCGCCGGAGAGATCCGCGCGTTCCTGATCGAGCGGGTCTCCGCCACCGGGGGACACCTCGGGCCGAACCTGGGAGTGGTGGAGCTGACCATCGCGTTGCACACGGTGTTCGAGTCCCCGCGTGACCGGTTGCTGTGGGACACCGGGCACCAGGCTTACGTGCACAAGATCCTCACGGGCCGTCAGGCCGGGTTCGACCGGCTGCGCAAGTCGGGCGGCATCTCCGGCTACCCGAGCCGGGAGGAGTCCGAGCACGACCTGGTGGAGAACTCGCACGCGTCCACCGCGCTGTCCTACGCCGACGGGCTGGCCAGGGCGGACGCCCACCTCGGCCGACGCGACCGGGCGACCGTCGCGGTCATCGGCGACGGCGCGCTGACCGGCGGTATGGCCTGGGAGGCGCTCAACAACATCGCGGGCGGCCCGGACCGGCCACTCGTCATCGTGCTCAACGACAACCAGCGGTCCTACGCGCCGACGGTCGGTGGCCTGGCCGAGCACCTGGCCGACCTGCGGAACGGGGGCGCCCCTGCAGTGTTCGAACAGTTCGGGCTCTCCTACCAGGGCCCGATCGACGGCCACGACCTGCCCGCTGTCCAGGACGCCCTGCGCCGCGCCCACGCGCTGGGCAGACCGGTGGTGGTGCACGTGATCACGGCCAAGGGCAGGGGCTGTTCGCACACCGAGGCCAACGACCTGGACCTGGGCCACGCGATCAGACCGATGGACCCGCGCACCGGGCAGGCGCTCGGCGCGTCGGCCCGGTCGTTCACCTCGGTGTTCGGCGCGACGCTGGTCGAGCTGGCCGAGCGGCGCGAGGACCTGGTGGCGATCACCGCCGCGATGACCGAGCCGACCGGCCTGCTGCCGCTCCAGCGGAAGTTCCCGGACCGGGTGATCGACGTAGGCATCGCGGAGCAGCACGCGGTCACCATGGCCGCCGGGCTGTCCATGGGCGGGGTGCACCCGGTGGTGGCCATCTACTCGACGTTCGTCAACCGCGCGGTCGACCAGTTGCTGATGGACGTGGCGCTGCACCGCCGCCCGGTCACCTTCGTCCTCGACCGGTCCGGGGTCACCGGTGACGACGGGCCGAGCCACAACGGCATGTGGGACCTCTCGGTGCTCCAGGTCGTGCCCGGCCTGCGGATCGCGGCGCCGCGGGACGGCACCCGGCTGGCCGAGCTGCTGGGCGAGGCGGTCGCGTGGGACGAAGGTCCGACTCTGCTGCGGTTCCCCAAGGGGCCCGTCGGCGAGGACCTGCCGGCGGTCGCCACCTTCAACGGGCTGGACGTGCTGTGCCGCTCCGGATCGCTGGACGTGCTGATCGTCGCGGTCGGTGCGCTGGCGGGGCTCGCGCTCACGGTCGCCGAGGGCGTGCGGGCACAGGGCATCGGGGTGACCGTGGTGGACCCGAGGTGGGTCACCCCGGTCAACCCCGCGCTGGCCGACCTGGCCCGCCGCCACCGGGTCGCGATCACGGTCGAGGACAACAGCCGCGTCGGCGGTGTCGGTTCCGCTATCGCGCAGGAGCTGCGGGACGCCGACGTACGTACCCCACTGCGCGAGTTCGGCATCCCGAGGCGGTTCCTCAGCCACGGCTCCCGGGCCGAGGTGCTCGCCGCCTGCGGGCTGACCGCGCAGAACATCACCAGGGTCGTGGTGGAACTGCTGACCGGCCTCGACGCCGCACCGGCGCCGGCAGGCATCGACGACGCCGGCACCTGGCCGGTTCACTCGGAGGAGGAACATTGACGTCCGTCGCTTTGGGAATGCCCTTGCCGCGCAGGGGTGAGGTCCCGCTCTCGGTGGCCACGCGGCGCACTTCCCGCCGGATCACGGTGGGCACGGTGCCGGTCGGTGGCGGCGCGCCGGTGTCGGTGCAGTCGATGACCACCACGCCCACCGTCGACATCGACGCCACGCTGCGGCAGATCGCCGAGCTCACCGCGGCGGGCTGCGAGATCGTGCGGGTCGCCGTGCCATCGGCGGACGACGCGGCGGCGCTGCCGGTGATCGCGCGCAAGTCGGGCATCCCGGTGATCGCCGACATCCACTTCCAGCCGAAGTACGTGTTCGCCGCGATCGACGCCGGCTGCGCCGCGGTACGGGTCAACCCCGGAAACATCCGTCAGTTCGACGACCAGGTCGGCGCGATCGCCCGTGCGGCCATGGACGCGGGTATCTCGATCCGGATCGGTGTGAACGCCGGGTCGCTGGACAAGCGGCTGCTGCGCAAACACGGCGGCGTCACTCCGGAGGCCCTGGTGGAGTCGGCGTTGTGGGAGTGCTCGTTGTTCGAGGAGCACGGTTTCACCGACCTGAAGATCTCGGTGAAGCACCACGACCCGGTGGTGATGATCGAGTCGTACCGCAAGCTCGCCGGCCGGTGCGACTACCCGCTGCATCTCGGTGTGACTGAGGCGGGCCCCCGGTTCCAGGGCACGATCAAGTCCGCGGTCGCGTTCGGCGCGCTGCTCGCCGAGGGCATCGGCGACACCATCCGTGTCTCGCTCTCCGCGCCACCGGTCGAGGAGGTCAAGGTCGGCGCGCAGATACTGGAGTCGCTGGGGCTGCGGCCACGGGGACTGGACATCGTGTCGTGTCCGTCCTGCGGTCGGGCCCAGGTCGATGTGCACACCCTCGCCGAGCGGGTCACCGCTGCGCTCGAGGGGTTCCCGGTGCCGTTGCGGGTGGCGGTGATGGGCTGTGTCGTCAACGGGCCCGGGGAGGCGCGCGAGGCCGACATCGGTGTCGCCGCCGGCAACGGCAAGGGCCAGATCTTCGTCAAGGGCGAGGTGATCCGTACGGTCCCGGAGTCACAGATCGTGGAGACCCTCCTGGCCGAGGCCGTACGCATCGCCGAGGAGATGGGCGTGGACATCGAGGGGGGCGCGGACGCCCAGGCGTGAGTGGCCGCACGCGGTCCGACGAGCCGACGAGAGAACTCGTCGCCCTCAGGATGCGGATCGTGATCCCGCGAACCGGCGTGCGTCAATCCACGGCTTCACACGCGACGCGCGGGGGCCAGGATTCCGTTATCAGAATATTGAGGGCGTATGCCCTCGAAACCAAAGCGACACGATTCGGTGCCTGCAGTTTCTCGGACATTACGCGGACGTGATAGTCGATGGTCTTCGAGCTGAGGTACATCTCTCGCGAGAGTCGCCCGCTGGAAAAGCCGGCCGCAACGCCCTCCAGGATCCTGGCCTGGACTGAGCTGAGCCCCCAGTCGGGGGAAAGCGGACCGCAATTTTGATTTCTGGCACAGTCCGAGCGGCGAAAGCAGCTCTTCAGGCCGTTCTGAGGATTGTCCATGTCACCCATCCATCCCGTACAGCCGATCAGGCCAGGACCGTAATCGGTGAAATACAGAGTGAGGACCTACTTGATTGGCATCCTAGGTGTCCCGCTCATCCTTTGTCACCGGCGCCCCCGTGGTGCCCCGGCATTTTCCGCCCACCTCGGAATTCCCTCCCATTTTTGCGGCATGCAGGTCTTGTTCGTCCCTATATGTACAGAGGTGTGGCGTTGCCGGCCCGGCTAAGAGTCCGCGACCGGCGGGTAATATGTTATAAGGTTCAAGCAATTGTGTTAGCATGTCCATGCTCGAAGCCCCCCCCAACGGGCTTCGATGCGCCCTCGTGGACATGATGTGGAGAGTGTCGTGCCGAAAACCCCCACTGCTTCGGCGAGTGAATTTTCTTCGACGTTGCCGTCAATGCCTGTGGTAGGTCTGGGCGGTGAAAAATGATCGAAACGGCAGGCAGGTCGTTATTTCCGGGCGAGACGGACTGCTCGACGCCGGAGGAGGCCAGGGTCGCCGACTTCAGGGCGAAGGTGCGGGCCGCGGGGCGGCAGTGGACCGGTAACGAGCCGGACGAACTGGTCGAGCTGCTGACCAGGGCGGCGGCAGGCGATCCGAAGCTGGCCGCCATCGTGCGCGCCGGGGGGCGCCTGCTGCAGGACTTCCTCGACGGATACCAGCAGAAGGCCACTACGGATGCTTCGCGTGATCTGGCCGGCGACCTCGCCGACGGCCGTCCGCTGCCCGCGGACGTGTTCGCAGGACTTGCTCCTCGATACCTGATCGCCGCGGTGAGGCTCGCGGAGCCCGGCGGCCGCGAGGAGGACGCGCTGTGCTCGGTGTCGGGGCAGGACACCCTGCTGACGCACCGGGACGGCAACGTCGTGCTCTTCATCCCGGCGGGCGGTCCGGGCAGCGGCGAACGCTCGGTGAAGCGGCTGACCGAGTGCCTCGGCGGCAGGAGCTGGCTCGCGACCGCCGAACGGGACAGGGCGCAACTCGTCGACGGGTTCAACGAAGCGTCCTATGTGCTGAAGCTGGTGATGGCGGGACTGCGCCCGAGCGGCGCCTACACGATGTCGGACGTGCTGGTCGAGTACGCGGTCACCCTGAACGAGAGGGTGCGGACCGAACTGGCGTCGATGATCAGGCCACTTCGGGCGCACAAGGTCCTGTGGGAGACGCTGACCGCCTTCGTCGACGCCGACTACAGCCGGAACAAGGCGGCCCGCACCATGTTCATCCACCGCAGCACGCTGGACTACCGGCTGAGGCGGATCGAGGATGTCACCGGCTGCGACCCGACCAGCGGCAGGGGCGTGCAGATGCTGACAGCGGCGATGATCGCCGAGGCCCTGCAGGGATGACCGGGTGTGCGCGGATCGCCGTGCGGGACGGCGCGTAGCCGGCCCGGTCTCCTCGGCCACTGGCGTGTGTCCACGAGGCATTCGTGGTCGTCGACGTCGAGTTCGCGGGATCTGACCCGGACCGGCAGCGCGCCTGGGCCCATGTCGCCCTGGAGGCGCTGCAGGCCCTGGAGGCGCTGGAGAACGAGCCGGACGCGTACCCCGGTGGCATCTCCGCGCACTTCCACCTGACCCGGAGAGCGCCACCGTCAGCCGCTACGACCGCGCCCTCCGCCTGGTCCCGTATTGACATTCCTCTGACACTTCGCTGGGTCCCAGTCGATTCTTGACGTTTGTCTGATGATTCCTCACCGGTCTCTTGAATCGACTCCTTGACCCACCCCTGAAATGGCGAGGAAGATTTCTCTCAGTTACCCATTCTCGCATTTCGGGGCCCCGAAAACCCCGGCCATTGCTTCCCCGAGCCGGACCTGAATTTTCTTCTGCGGGTCGTGCCGGGCCCGTGTGCCCGGAATCTGCCGGAATTTCGCCGAATCCTTGTTGCAGCTACCGAGGAGGAGATATGGACGCCGAAGTAGTGGTCGTCGGAGCGGGACCAGCCGGAATGATGCTCGCCGGAGAGTTGCGGCTGGCCGGGGTCGACGTCATCGTCCTGGAGCGGCTGGAGAAACGTACCGGCGAGTCCCGGGGCCTGGGGTTCACCGCGCGCACCATGGAGGTCTTCGACCAGCGGGGACTGCTGTCCCGGTTCGGGGACATCGAGATCAGCAACCAGGGCCACTTCGGTGGTCTCCCCGTCGACTTCGCCGTACTCGACGGTGCCCACCAGGCCGCGAAGACCGTGCCGCAGTCCCAGACGGAGACGGTTCTGGAGAACTGGGTCGAGGAGCTGGGCGGGGACATCCGGCGCCGGCACGAGCTGCTCTCCCTCAAGGACACCGGCGATCTCGTGGAGGTGGAGGTCGACGGCCCCGACGGCGTGCACCGGCTGACCGCCCGCTATGTGGTGGGCTGCGACGGCGGACGCAGTGTCGTGCGCAAAACCATGGGCTTCGACTTCCCGGGCACGCCGTCCACGATGGAGATGTTCCTCGCCGACGTGAAGGGGCTCGACCTCAAGCCGCGCATGGTCGGTGAGACGCTCCCCGGCGGCATGGTCATGGTCGGCCCGCTCCCCGGCGGCGTCACCCGGCTCATCGTCTGCGAACGGGGCACGCCTCCGCAGCGGCGGGAGGTGCCGCCCGAGTACGACGAGGTGGCGGCGGCCTGGAAGCGGCTCACCGGCGACGACATCTCGTACGGCGAGCCGGTGTGGGTGAGTTCGTTCGGCAACGCCACCCGCCAGGTGACCCGGTACCGGCAGGGCCGCGTGTTCCTGGCGGGCGACTCCGCGCACATCCATCTCCCGGCCGGCGGCCAGGGCATGAACACCAGCATCCAGGACGCCGTGAACCTGGGCTGGAAGCTGGCCGCCGTGGTGCAAGGCCGGGCCCCCGAAGCGCTGCTGGACACCTACCACGACGAGCGACACCCGGTGGGCCAACGGCTGCTGATGAACACCCAGGCCCAGGGCCTGCTCTTCCTCAGCGGTCCCGAAGTCCAGCCACTGCGCGACGTGTTGACCGAGCTGATCACCTATCTGCCGGTGAGCCGGCACCTCGCGGGGATGGTCAGCGGTCTGGAGGTCCACTACCCGGTCGCCGGAGGCCGGCACCCGCTGCTCGGTCGCCGCATGCCGCACCTGGAGCTGTCCGGCGGCACCGCCGACAGCAGCACGGAGGCTCTGCGCACGGGACGCGGTGTCCTGCTCGATCTGGCGGACAACTCGGAACTGCGGCGCCGCGCCGGCGGGTGGCGGGACCGCGTGGACATCGTGACCGCACAGCCGAAGGACGCCACCGGCAACGGTCTCCCGGCGGGCACCACCGCCGTGCTGATCCGCCCGGACGGCTACGTGGCCTGGGCCGCGCCCGGCTGCCACAGCGACCTCCCCATGGCCCTGGACCGCTGGTTCGGCCCCGCCCGCTAGACCCACGGCCCCGCACGGCTGCCGCAGGACACCGGAAACAGCAGGACACGAAAGGAAATCCATGCACAGCACCCTGATTGTGGCCCGGATGGAACCCGGCTCCAGCGCGGACGTCGCACGGCTGTTCGGCGCCTTCGACGAGTCGGAGATGCCCCATCGCATGGGCACGCGGCGCCGTCAGCTGTTCTCGTACCGGGGGCTCTACTTCCACCTCCAGGACTTCGAAGAGGACAACGGCGGCCGGCTCATCGAGGAGGCGAAGACGGACCCACGGTTCATCGGGATCAGCGAGGACCTGAAGCCCTTCATCGAGGCGTACGACCCTGCGACCTGGCGCTCACCGGCCGATGCCATGGCCACCCGCTTCTACAGCTGGGAGGCGTCATGACCGGGCGACGCGTCGTCATCACCGGCATGGACGTCCTCGCTCCGGGCGGTGTCGGCGTCAAGAACTTCTGGAGCCTGCTGAGCGAGGGACGTACGGCGACCCGCCGCATCACCTTCTTCGATCCCTCCCCCTTCCGCTCCCGGGTCGCGGCGGAGATCGACTTCGACCCCGAGGCCCACGGTCTGAGCCCGCAGGAGGTCCGGCGGATGGACCGGGCCGCGCAGTTCGCGGTCGTCGCGGCGCGCGGCGCGGTCGCCGACAGCGGGATCGAGCTCGACTCCCACGACCCGTACCGCGTCGGCGTCACCATCGGCAGCGCCGTGGGCGCCACGACGGGCCTCGACCAGGAGTACCGGATCGTCAGTGACGGCGGCAGGCTGGCACTCGTCGACCACGAGTACGCCGTACCCCATCTCTACGACTACCTGGTGCCCAGCTCCTTCACCGCCGAGGTCGCGTGGGCGGTCGGCGCCCAGGGCCCCAGCACGGTGGTGTCCACCGGCTGCACCTCGGGCCTGGACTCGGTCGGCCACGCCGTCGACGTGATCCGTGAGGGCTCCGCCGACGTCATGATCGCCGGTGCGACGGACGCGCCGATCTCCCCGATCACCATGGCGTGCTTCGACGCCATCAAGGCGACCACACCCCGGCACGACGAACCCGAACGGGCGTCCCGCCCCTTCGACGGCTCCCGCAACGGGTTCGTGCTGGGCGAGGGAGCGGCGGTGTTCGTCCTGGAGGAACTGGAGAGCGCCAGACGGCGCGGCGCCCATGTCTACGCCGAGATCGCCGGGTACGCCACGCGCAGCAACGCGTACCACATGACCGGTCTGCGGCCGGACGGCGTGGAGATGGCCGAGGCGATCCGCGTCGCCCTCGACGAGGCTCGGATGCCCGCCGACCGCATCGACTACATCAACGCCCACGGCTCCGGCACCAAGCAGAACGACCGTCACGAGACAGCGGCGTTCAAGCGGAGCCTGGGCAACCACGCGTACCGGACCCCGGTCAGCTCCATCAAGTCGATGGTCGGGCACTCCCTCGGGGCGATCGGCGCCATCGAGATCGCCGCCTCCGCCCTCGCCATGGAGAACTCGGTCGTGCCGCCGACGGCGAACCTGCGCACCCCCGACCCCGAGTGCGACCTCGACTACGTCCCTCTCGAAGCACGTGACCAGCTCACGGACGCGGTGCTCACCGTGGGCAGCGGGTTCGGCGGCTTCCAGAGTGCCATGGTGCTGGCCCGGCCCGACCGGAGGGCGGCATGAGCCCCTCCGTCGTGGTCACCGGCCTGGGCGTCGCCGCGCCCAACGGACTGGGGGCGGACGACTACTGGAAGGCCACCCTGGCCGGCCGGAGCGGCATCGGCACGATCACCCGCTTCGACCCGAGCGGCTACCCCGTCCGACTGGCGGGCGAGGTACCCGGATTCACCGCGCGGGACCACATCCCCGGCCGGCTGATCCCGCAGACCGACCGGATGACCCAGCTCGGGCTGGCGGCGGCGGAATGGGCCCTGGAGGACGCCGGGGTCAAGCCGGGCGAACTCCCGGCCTTCGACATGGGCGTCGTCACCGCCAGCTCGTCCGGCGGCTTCGAGTTCGGCCAGAACGAGCTCCAGAAGCTGTGGGGCCAGGGCAGCGAGTACGTCAGCGCCTACCAGTCCTTCGCCTGGTTCTACGCCGTCAACAGCGGCCAGATCTCCATCCGCAACGGAATGAAGGGCCCCAGCGGAGTGGTCGTCAGCGACCAGGCCGGGGGACTGGACGCGATCGCGCAGGCCCGGCGCCAGATCCGTAAGGGGACACCGCTCGTCGTCTCCGGCGGTATGGACGCCTCCGTCTGCCCCTGGGGCTGGGTGGCCCAGCTCGCGAGCGGCCGGCTGAGCACCTGCGACGATCCCACCCGCGCCTATGTCCCCTTCGACGCGGAGGCCCGGGGGCATGTGCCCGGCGAGGGCGGCGCCATCCTGATCATGGAGGACGCGGCGGCGGCCCGGCGGCGCGGCACCCGCGTCTACGGCGAGATCGCCGGCTACGCGGCCACCTTCGACCCCGCGCCGAAGACCGGCCGTGAACCCGGGCTGCGCAAGGCGATCGAGCTGGCCCTGGCGGACGCCGAAGCCCAGCCGGGGGACATCGACGTGGTCTTCGCGGACGCGGCGGCGGTCCCGGAGCTGGACCGGGTGGAAGCGGAGGCGATCCGCGCCGTCTTCGGCCCGCGCGGCGTCCCGGTGACCGCGCCCAAGACGATGACCGGCCGCCTCTACTCCGGCGCCGCCGCCCTCGATGTCGCGACCGCGCTGCTGGCCATCCAGGACGGCGTCGTCCCGCCGACCACCAACGCCGACCCCGCCCCCGGCCACGACCTCGACCTGGTCACCGGTGAGGCGCGGCCCATGACAGTGCGCAGTGCGCTGGTACTGGCCCGCGGCCACGGCGGCTTCAACTCGGCGCTCGTCGTACGAGCCGTCTGACCGCCCGACCGGCTGACGCCATGGGGCGCCCCCGGCTCACCCGACCACCGCACCCCGAACGCCATAAAACCTCCCGAAACACCCTGAAGGGAACCGACATGTCTCCGTTCACGCTCGCCGATCTCAAGCGGATCCTCCTCGAAGGCGCGGGCTCCGACGAGGGCGTCGACCTCGACGCCGAGATCCTCGACACGGAGTTCGAGCAGTTGGGCTACGAGTCCCTCGCCCTGCTGGAGACCAGCAGCCGCATCGAGCGCGAGTACGCCATCGCCCTGGACGAGTCCGCGCTGGCCGACGCCACGACGCCGCGCGCGCTCATCGACCTGGTCAACACCCACCTCGCCGCAGCCGCGGCCTGAACCGAGTCCGGGAGCACGGAACATGACTGTCACCTCAGTCTCCGAACAGCAGGACGCCGTCAGCGCACCGACACGGGTCGCGCTGGTCTCGGGTGCGACGAGCGGTATCGGGCTCGCCGTGGCCCGGTTGCTGGCCGGTCAGGGTCACCGGGTGTTCATCGGGGCCCGTAACGCCGACAACGTCGCCACCACGGTCAAGGAGTTGCGCGCGGAGGGTCTGGATGTCGACGGCACGATCCTCGACGTCCGCTCGGCGGTCGATGTGCGGGCCTTCGTCCAGGCCGCCGTCGACCGGTTCGGCACGATCGACGTACTGGTCAACAACGCGGGCCGCAGTGGCGGCGGGGTCACCGCCGACATCGAGTACGAGCTGTGGCAGGACGTCATCGACACCAACCTCAACAGCGTCTTCCGGCTGACCCACGAGGTGCTCAACTCCGGCGGTATGCGCCACAAGGACCGTGGCCGCATCGTCAACATCGCCTCGACGGCCGGCAAACAGGGTGTGGTGCTCGGCGCTCCCTACTCGGCGTCCAAGCATGGTGTCGTCGGCTTCACCAAGGCCCTGGGCAACGAACTCGCGCCGACCGGAATCACCGTCAACGCGGTGTGCCCCGGCTATGTCGAGACGCCCATGGCCCAGCGCGTCCGGCAGGGCTACGCCGCCGCCTACGACACCACCGAGGCCGCGATCATGGAGAAGTTCTCCGCGAAGATCCCGCTCGGCCGCTACTCCAGCCCGGAGGAGGTCGCCGGCCTGGTCGGCTATCTGGTCTCCGACACCGCCGCCTCCATCACCGCGCAGGCCCTCAACGTCTGCGGCGGCCTCGGCAACTTCTGATTGCCCTTCCCCCCATCCCTGCCCCTTCCTGCCCCTTTCTGGAAAAGAGGAGAACAGCATGGCTCAGCAGGAACCCCGCGAGGTCGAGCACGAGATCAGCGTCGAGGCTCCGGCCGCCGCCGTCTACCGGCTGATCGCCGAGGTGGAGAACTGGCCGCGGATCTTCCCGCCCACCATCTACGTCGACCACGTCGGGCTCGGTGAGGGCGAGGAACGCATCCGGATCTGGGCGACCGCCAACGGTGAGGCGAAGAACTGGACGTCGCGTCGCACCCTGGACCCGCAGCGGCTGACGATCACGTTCCGGCAGGAGGTGTCCGCCCCGCCGGTCGCCGCGATGGGCGGCACCTGGATCATCGAGCCGCTGTCCGAGGCCGCCTCCCGGGTCCGTCTGCTGCACGACTACCGGGCGATCGACGACGACCCCGACAGCCTGAAGTGGATCGACGAGGCCGTCGACCGCAACTCCCGGTCCGAACTGGCCGCGCTGAAGACCAACGTCGAACGTGCCCACGCCGCCGAAGAGCTGACCTTCTCCTTCGAGGACACCGTCCAGATCGACGGCTCCGCCAAGGACGCCTTCGACTTCGTCAACGAGGCCGGGCTGTGGGTGGAGCGGCTGCCGCACGTGGCCTCCGTCCGCTTCACCGAGGACACCCCCGGGCTGCAGAGCCTGGAGATGGACACCCGCGCGAAGGACGGGTCGACGCACACCACCAAGTCCTACCGGGTGGCCTTCCCGCACCACAAGATCGCCTACAAGCAGGTCACCCTGCCCGCGCTGATGACCCTGCACACCGGCTACTGGACCTTCACCGACAACGACGAGGGCGTCGCCGCCTCCTCACAGCACACCGTCGTCCTCAACACCGCCAACATCGCCAAGATCCTGGGCCCCGAAGCGACCGTCGCGGACGCCCGCGCCTACGTACACGGCGCGCTGAGCACCAACAGCCGCGCCACCCTCAACCACGCCAAGGACCACGCCGAGAAGCACGCCAAGAACCACGCCGAGAGCAAGCGCTGAGCGTGGACGTCCTGGACAGTGACGTCGTCATCGTCGGGGCGGGCCCCGTCGGGCTGATGCTCGCCGGGGAACTGCGGCTCGGCGGCGCGGACGTCGTGGTGGTGGAGCGCAGGACCGAGCCGACCACCGAGTCGCGGGCGTCGACCCTGCACGCCCGCACCATGGAGATCCTCGCCGCCCGCGGACTGCTGGACCGCTTCGGGAGTCTGCCCCACCACACCATGGGCCACTTCGGCGGCATCCCCCTGGACCTGACCCTGCCCGGCCCCTACCCCGGTCAGTGGAAGGCCCCCCAGGTCCGCACCGAGGCCATCCTCCAGGACTGGGCCCTGTCCCTGGGCGCCCGCCTCAGGCGCGGACACGAACTGACCGCACTCACGCTCCACCCGGACGCGGTGGAGGCGCAGGTGTCGGGCCCGGCCGGGCCGCTGCGCATCAGCGCACGGTACGTCGTCGGCTGCGACGGCGAGCACAGCACCGTACGCCGCCTCCTCGGGGCCCAGTTCCCCGGACAGGACGCGGGCCGGGAACTGATCCGGGCGGACATCGACGGCATCGATATCCCCGCCCGGCACTTCCAGCGCCTGGAGCGGGGCCTGGCCATCGCCGCCCGCAACCCCCAGGGCGTCACCCGGGTCATGGTCCACGAGTTCGACGGCCCGGCCGGACACCGTACCGGCGACCCGGAGTTCGCCGACATCCGCGACGCCTGGCGGCGCGTCACCGGCGAAGACATCTCCCACGGCACCCCGATCTGGGTCAACGCCTTCGGCGACGCCTCCCGTCGACTCGCCGCCTACCGGCACGGCCGGGTCCTGTTCGCCGGCGACGCGGCCCACCAGCAGATGCCCATCGGCGGCCAGGCCCTCAACCTCGGCCTCCAGGACGCCGTCAACCTCGGCTGGAAACTGGCCCTCCACCTCACCGGCCGGGCACCCGACAACCTCCTCGACACCTACCACGCCGAACGCCACGCGGTCGGCCGACGGGTGCTGGGCAACATCAACGCCCAGGCGGCACTCCTGCTCGGCGGCCCCGAAGTGAACCCCCTGCGTGCCGTCCTGGCCGAACTCATCACCCACGAACCCGCCCGACGCCACCTGGCCGGGATGATCTCCGGCCTGGACATCCGCTACGACGTCGACGCGAGCGGGCATCCACTGCTGGGCGCCCGCCTGGCACACGACCACCCCATGCGCTCCGGGCGAGGCCTGCTCATCGACGCCTACGGCGACCCGGAGCACCACGCGCTCCTGCGCGCGACCGCCGCACCCTGGGCGGACCGCGTGGACACCGTGGCCGCAGAACCGGACTCCCTCGGCCCGCTCCCCGGCCCCGACGCCGTGCTCGTCCGCCCGGACGGTCATGTCGCCTGGATCGCCTCGGCCGGACCCCCTGGCCCACAGCCCCTGGTCGCCGCCCTGCACACCTGGTGCGGCGGGCCGGCCCACCCCGGTCACACACGTACAACTACCGGACACCACACCCCAGTTGAACGGAGACACGACATGAGCAGGCTCAACGGCAAGACGGCACTGGTCACGGGATCGAGCCGGGGCATAGGCCGCGGGATCGCCACACGGCTGGCCCGGGAAGGGGCACTCGTCGCGGTCCACTGCTCCACCGGTGTGCCGACCGCCGAGGAAGTCGTCGCGTCGATCGAGAAGGAGGGCGGCCGAGCCTTCGTCGTCCAGGCCGAACTCGGAGTTCCCGGTGATGTCCACGAGCTGTTCCTCGCCCTCGAACAGGGGCTGAAAGAACGTACGGGATCGGCCGATCTCGACATCGTCGTCAACAACGCCGGGGTCATGGGCGGGGTCTCCGTCGAGGACACCACCCCGGAGAAGTTCGACCGGCTGTTCGCGGTCAACGCCAGGGCACCGTTCTTCGTCATCCAGCGTGCACTGACCAACCTCACCGAAGGCGGCCGGATCATCAACATCTCCTCGGGCCTCACCCGTGTCGCCAACCCCGACGAGATCGCGTACGCGATGAGCAAGGGTGCGCTGGAACAAATCGCCCTGCACTTCGCCAGGTTCCTCGCCCCGCGCGGCATCACCGTCAACAGCGTCGCGCCGGGCATCACCCGCAACGGCAGCCCCGTCTTCGACATCCCCGAGGCCGTAGAGCAGATGGCACAGCTGTCGGCCTTCGGGCGGGTGGGGGAGCCGCAGGACGTCGCCGACGTCGTGGCCTTCCTAGCCTCCGACGATGCCCGGTGGGTGACTGGCGCCTTCATCGACGCCAGCGGCGGAACCCTGCTCGGCTGAGGCGGACCGATGACCAGAGGACCCTCCGGTCCCACGCCGGACGCCGGGTGGAGGACTCCGGAGCAGTGGTCTCCAGGGCGTTGGAGCCCAGGGCAATGGGGCCTGCTGATCGTGCTGGCGGGCAACATGCTCATCGACGCGCTCGAAGTGTCCGTGGTGATCGTGGCGCTGCCCTCGGTCGGCCAGGACCTCGGGTTGTCGCTGACCGGCCTGCAGTGGCTGGTCAGCGGGTTCGCCCTGGGGTTCGGCGGACTGCTGCTGTTCGGCGCCCGGGTGGTGGAGCTGCTGGGACGCCGCCGGATCTATCTGGCCGCGCTCGTCGCCTTCGCCGCCGCCTCCGTGGTGTCCGGGCTGACGAGCGAGCCGTGGCTCCTTGTCGCCATGCGGTTCGTCAAGGGCTTCTGCGCCGCGCTCACCGCCCCCACCGGGCTGGCCATCATCGCCGCCGCCTTCCGCGAGGGCCCGGACCGTCACCGGGCGGTCTCGGTCTACGCGTTCTTCGGCGCCGCCGGCTTCACCTCAGGCCTGCTGCTGTCCGGACTGCTCACCGGAGCGGGCTGGCGGTGGGCCTTCCTCTTCCCCGCCCCCGTCGTACTCGTCCTCTTCGCCTTCGCGGTGCGGCTCGTCCCCGCCGACGAACCCCGCCCGTCGGCACCGCGCTCCTTCGACGTGGCGGGCGCCGCGTCCTTCGCCGGACTGCTGCTGACGCTCGTATATGGAACAGTGACGGCGGCTCAGGTCGGCTGGTCCGCCCCGCGGACGATCGTTCTGATCGCGCTCGCGGCCCTGCTCGCCGTCGCGTTCGTCGCCGCCGAGCGGTGCGCCCTGCGGCCCCTGGTCCGCCTCGACGTGCTGCGGAACGCCACGCTGGTCCGCTCGATGGTGGGCGCCGCCGCCCTCAACGGCTCCTATCTGGGCCTGCTGCTGCTCGCCACGGTGCGCCTCCAGACGTACCACGGCTGGTCGCCTTGGCAGACGGCGCTGGCCTTTCTGCCGGCGAGCGCTCCGGTGGCGGTGACCGCGCTGGTGACGGGGCGGCTGGTGAGCCGCTTCGGCACGGCCCGGCTGATCGCCCTGGGAGCGCTCTGCCCACCCGTGGCCTGTCTGCTGTACCTGCTGCGTGCGTCCGGTCCCACCGTCCGCTACACCACCGACGTACTGCCGTCGATGCTGCTGATGGGCGCCGGGTTCGTGCTGGCCTTCGCGGCGCTGAACATGCAGGCCACCTCGCGGGTCGCGGCACCCGACCGGCAGGCCGCCATCGGCCTGTACCAGACCGCCGTCCAGGTCGCGGCGGCCCTGGTGCCGGCCATGGTCGCCGCGGTCGCCGTGTCGGGCGCCGGAGACCGGGCGGCCGTCGTGGTCGTCCTCGCCGTCGCGCTGCTGGGCCTCGTGCCGTCCGCGGCCAAGGGAGAAACCAATAAAGAACAACAAAAGCAATAAGAGAAATAAAGGAGAGATATCCATGTCTGGCACCCCCCTGCGCCTCACAGTGATCAACAGCAGTGTCCGGGAAGGCCGGTTCGGTCCGACCGTCGCCAACTGGATCACCTCGATCGCCAAGGAGCGCGAGGAGCTGCACGTCCACCTGCTCGACCTCGCCGAGCACGAGCTGCCGCACTCGCTGTCCCAGAGCCCCGGCGCCGAGGTGGCCGCCGAACTGGCGAAGGTGTCACCGGGACTGGCGGAGGCGGACGCCTTCGTCGTGGTGACACCCGAGTACAACCACAGCTTCCCGTCCTCGCTCAAGAGCCTGATCGACTGGCACAACACGCAGTGGCAGGCCAAGCCCGTCGGCTTCGTCTCCTACGGCGGACTGGCCGGCGGCCTGCGCGCGGTGGAACAGCTGCGCCCGGTCTTCGCCGAGCTGCACGCGGTGACCGTCCGTGACGTGGTGAGCTTCCACAACTGCTGGGAGCAGTTCGACGAGACCGGCGCCCTGAAGGAGCCGCAGGCGGCGACGGCCGCCGCGGAGACCCTGCTGGACCAGCTCGTCTGGTGGGGCAACGCGCTGTCCGAGGCCCGGACGAGGACTCCGTACGGAACCTGACCGGGCCGTCGTAAATCCCACCGAGGGGATCTGTCATGACCACCGATCAGCCGCATCAGCACGCGCCCCGCCCCGGCACCCGTACGGCTACGGTCACGGCCGTGTCCGAGCCGCTCCCGGTCCCTTTCCCCGTACCGGGGGTCCTCCTGGCGGGTGAGGACGAGACCGACTCGGCGGAACCGCACATCGTTCGGGGCATCGACTGATGCCGCCATCCCCTGGAGCTCCGATGCCCGTCGTACCCGCGGTCTCCCCGCTGAACTCCGCCGACTGCGACGTGCGGGAGATCGTCCTCGACGCGGGCCGCACCCGGCTGTCGGCCCTGTTGGCGCAGCCGCGCGACACACCGCCCAGGGCCGTTGTCGTCGCCCTCCACGGTGGCGGCATGCGCGCCGGGTACTTCCACGGCCAGGCCCACCCGAGCCTGTCCCTGCTCACGCTCGGGGCGCGACTGGGGTTCACGGTGCTGGCTGTCGACCGGCCCGGGTACGGGCTCTCCGCAGCCGCGCTCCCACAGGGCGCGGACCTCGGCGAACAGGCCGACATGCTGCACGCCGCCCTCGGTGACTTCACCGCCGCTCACGCCACCGGGGCAGGGATGTTCCTGATCGCACACTCCTACGGCGGCACGGTCGCCCTCGCCCTCGCGGATGCGGCCCGGGACGCCGAGGCCGGCGGCCGGCTCCTCGGTCTCGACCTGTCCGGGATCAGCCACCGCCGTGCCATCGACGTCCACGCTCTCGGCGGCTTCCACGGCCGCCGTACGACACGGCTGCACTGGGGACCGCTCCAGTTGTACCCACCCGGCACGTTCCGCCTGGCCGAACGGCTGGTCACCGCCATGCCGGTGCGGGAGGAGGCGGAGGCCGTGCGGTGGCCCGGTTCCTTCGCCGCCATCGCGGCCGGGGTACGGGTCCCGGTCCGTTTCACCTTTGCCGAGTTCGAGCGGTGGTGGCTCCACGACGAGGCCACCCTCAAGGAGATGACGGGTCTGCTCACCGCGTCCCGGGTGGTCGTCGACCGCCTTCCCCGAGCCGGCCACAACATCAGCCTCGGGTGGGCAGCCAGGGCCTATCACCTGCGGGCTCTCGCGTTCCTGGAGGAGTGCCTGACGGACCGGGACCACGTCCGGCGCGGGGCTTAGCGGCGCACCGGTCAGCTGCTGCTGCCGCCGGCGGCAGCTTCGGCCATGACGGTCGGTTCGGCGACGAAGCGGAAGCCGACGCCGCGCACCGTGACAATCCAACAGCCGTCACCGAGCTTTCCGCGCAGACTGCTGACATGGGTGTCGATGGTGCGTCCGGTGCTGTTCCAGGTGTCGCCCCAGACCTTCGTCATGAGCTCCTGGCGGGACACCACCACGCCGGGGCGGGACGCGAGCAGTTGAAGGAGGCCGAACTCCTTCTTGGTCAGTTCGACGACCCGATCGTCGAGCGTGACCCTGTGCATGTCCGGATCGATCCGCAGCGGACCGAACGACAGATTCCCTTCCTCGTGGGGCTGCAGGCGGAAACGCCGCATCACCGCGGCCATCCTGACCAGCAACTCCCGGAAGCCGTACGGCTTGTCCAGGCAGTCGTCGGCGCCCTGCCGTAACGCGAGGGCTCTGATGAGTTCGGAGCGGTGGTCGGTGGTGGTGATGAGGGGGATGTCGGAGACGGCCCTGATGCGTCGGCAGGCTTCCAGGCCGTCCACGTCGGGAGTGTCGAGATCGAGTATGACGAGATCGAACCCAGGTAAACGGCGCAGGGCGTCCTCTACGGAAGTGACGTTGTGCACATCATGACCGGATCGGCGGATCTGCTTCGCAAGGCAGACGGCCAGGACCTCATCGTTTTCCAGCAGAAGGACTCGCAAGGCAAACCTCCGGGTTGATCAGTTTCACTGACGGGTTTCTTTCCCAGGGTCTCTGCCTTCAAGTGAGATGTCATGTAAACAGTGCGAGACAGGCCGATGTCACGGACGGCTTTCCCGACCGAACATGAATCCCGCGCCGCGGACTGCCATGATCCAGTCAGGTGAACCCAGCTTTCGGCGAATACTGCTCACATGACTGTCGAGAGTCCTCCCAGGACCGGACCAGTTGTCACGCCACACCGCGTCGAGGAGCTGTCGGCGTGACATCACACCCTTGGGCCGGGAGGCGAGAAGGAATAGCAGGTCGAATTCCTTGCGGGTGAGAGGCACGAGACGGTCGCGCATCCACACCTCGCGTGACTCGGCGACGATCCGCAGGGGGCCGTGCTCCATCACCCTCGACGGTTGTGCGGTCGACACGCCCCGAAGCCGACGGGTGATGGCTTCGATGCGCGCCCTGAGTTCATGCAGTCCGAAGGGCCTGACCAGGCAGTCGTCCGTGCCGGCGTGGAAAGCCAGGACCCGGTCGAGTTCCTGGGTCCGGGAGGTGAAGCAGAGGATGGGCAGGTCGCTCAGCTCCCTGATCTCACGGCAGACGTCCAGGCCGTCGCGATCCGCGATGTCCAGATCGAGCAGCAGCAGGTCGGCCCGGGCCAGGTCGCGAAGGGCGTCCTCACCGGAAGGGGCGATCTCGACGGTGAACCCGCATTCGGTCAAATGAGCTTTGAGTGGTGTCAGTCGTGTGTCGGCTGTCACAAGACGTATAAGCAAAGGAAACACTCTTTCGGGGGCAGGTGGCGGTTTCGTCCGGCTAAGACGCTGTCCCCGTTCGAGTTGCCGACGGCATATCCCTGCTGTCGGTCGGTAATGCGCCGAAAACTCGGCGAGCGCGCACAGATAGTCGATCGCTGTACTACATTTTGCTTATGTCTCAATCAATTCGTCAAGGTCGAAAGGGTGTGACGTGCAACGGAATCACGAAAATGGCTGACCTTTGCACTGCGACAGTGGCTGGAACGCGCCCGACGCCGCGGGCCCTGCGGCATATTCCTGAAGCGTGTGCGCACCCTCGAAAGGGGTGCTGGTTTCACGCGCCGAACGAGGCGGGAGAATTGCCGTGACTCGCGCCCCGGGTCGCTCCCGGGTTGAACATCTCGGCGACCAGGAAGGCCAGATCGAGCGCCTGGCCTCCGTTGAGGCGCGGGTCGCACGCCGACTCGTAGCCGCGGTGCAGGTCGTCGAAACCCACTTCGGCGCCGCCGCCGACGCACTCGGTCACGTCTTCGCCGGTCAGCTCCACATGCAGCCCGCCGGCGTGGGTGCCGAGCGCCTGGTGCACCTCGAAGAAGCCGGCGACCTCGGCGAGGATGTCGTCGAACCGCCTGGTCTTGTGCCCGCTGGGCGCCTCGAAGGTGTTGCCGTGCATCGGATCGCACACCCACACCACCGGCGCTCCGGAAGCCGTGACCTCCTCCACGAGCTTCGGCAGCAGGTACCGCACACGGTGCGCCCCCATCCGCACGATGAACGTCAGCCGGCCCGGCCGCCGTTCGGGGTCGAGGCGGTCGATCAGGGCCAGTGCCTGATCGGGCGTGGTGGCAGGGCCCAGCTTCACCGCGATCGGGTTGTCGATGGTCGCGAAGTAGGCGACGTGGGCGCTGTCGAGCTGTCTGGTGCGGTCACCGATCCACAGCATGTGGCCGCTGCCCGCGTACCGCCGGCCGGACCGCGGGTCGCGGCGGGTCAGCGCGGCCTCGTAGTCGAGCAGCAGTCCCTCGTGGCTGGCGAACAACTCCGTGGTGCGCGACGGATCCTCGCCGCACGCCTCGCCGGAGGACAGTGCCCGGCCGATTCGACCGGCGAGCTCGGCGTAGCGTTCACCGGCAGGCGAGCGTGAGACGAAGTCCTGGTTCTCCTGGTGCAGTTCGCGCGGGTCGGTGCCGTCACGGGCGAACGCGCGCATGACGTCCAGGGTGTAGCGCGAGGCGTCGTACATCCGAAGCAGCCGAGCCGGGTCCGGCAGTCGTTCGGCCCGGCTGAAGCCCACGCCGTTCACCGCGTCGCCCCGGTAGACCGGCAGCGTGCGTCCGTCGACGGTCTCGGTCGGCCGGGATCGGGGCTTCGCGTACTGTCCGGCCATCCGGCCCACCTTGACCACCGGTACCGCCGACGCGTACGTAAGGATCAGGGCCATCCGCTCCAGGAGGCGCAGTTTGCCGTGGATCGTCCGCGTCGAGAGACCGTCGAAGCGCTCGGCGCAGTCGCCGCCCTGCAGCAGGAACGCCTTGCCCTCCGCCGCCTGAGCGAGTCGGGCGGTGAGCACGTCGGATTCCTGAGGCTGGACCAACGGGAGCAGGGCTGACAGGTGGTCCACCACATCGCCGAGCTCGGCGAGGCTGGACCACTCGGGCCGCTGATGGGCGACGAGTGTCCGCCAGTGCGCGGCGGCTTCGCCGGTGAGGGACAACATGATCTCCGTCCGCTTCTCATGGCTGGGCGGTGCGGGGCGGTCAGCGCTGGAGCATCCCGACGAGGTCGTCGCCGATGCCCAGGTCGTCGAGCAGCAACTGCAACGGTCCGGTGTCCCGCGCGGGCACCGGGCGGGACGCGGCCCACTCGCTCAGCAGACCGGTGTCGATCTCGAAGCCGCCCTGGGCCGCCACGGTCACCCAGGGCTCCAGGTCCGCCGAGCGGAACGCGGTCAGCCCGGTGACGAGCGCCTCGCGAAACGCCCGCTGCTGTGCGCCGTCCAGGTTCTGGTAGAGCGAGCCGCACAACTCGCGGAACACCACCGCGTGTCCGCTCTCGTCCCGCCGGTGCAGATCGGTGGTGATCCGGTTCATCGGCTGGATCTCCTGGGCGGTGGCGAGCGCGGAGAGGAACCCGCTGATCGTTGTCTCGGCGGCGAGGGAGAACGCGATGTCGACGATGTCGCGGTCGAACCCGGACAACCCGGCGCGGACCGACTCCCGTCCCTGGACGACCGACCAGACACCCGGCGCGAACCGTACGTCCGCCATGTCGCGCCGCCTGCGGGTGACGCCGACGGCGTTGTGGCACATCAGGATGTGGTAGTGCTCATCGATGATCGTCTGGTGCAGCGCGTCGACGGCGACGTCGTCGCGGCGGACGGGGATCCGTTCCTGGAGCATCAGTCGGCAGGCCGGCAGGATGATCTCGTCCTCGATGGCCGCGGTCTTGGCGTTGTACGAGATCCACGCCGCGGACAGGATGCGCTCGCGAGCGTCCCGGTCGAGCCGGTCGGCACCCGGCAGGCTCAGCACCGGCACGAGTTGTTCGGGGAAGTCCGGCAGTGCCGCGTCGAAGTGACCGTCGAGGTCGAGCTCGTCCTTCTTGACGGCGACCCGCTTCCCCCAGCGGCGCGTCAGCTGCACCAACAGGTCGCGCTCGTACTCGCGCTCTTCACGGGCCGCGGTCATCGGGAAACCTCCTCATGGGTTCACCACAGGAATCAGGGAGGCGCCGACCGGAACCGCGAGCGCGGTCAGGCGTGACTGCCAGCGCTCGGCCGCTTCGGCGTCCGTGTCCCGGAACCGGCCCAGCCCCTCGGTGACCGGCCGGATGCCGTGCAGGGCGTTCAGCGTCCAGACGGGTACGTCGGCGAGATCAGCCGCGGTGGCCTGCTCGGTGACGACCCGGTGCCCCGCCGCACCGGCAAGCTCGCCGAGCAGGGCGCGGGTGATCCCGGGGAGCAGGCCGGGGCCGGGCGGCGGCCCGCACAGCGTGTCGCCCCGCCACCAGACGACGCTCGTGGACGCCCCTTCGCGTACCTGCCCCGCCGGCGAGACCAGCAGTGCCTCGTCGGCTCCCGCAGCGGCCGCGGCGGCGCGCAGGGCGGCCAGATGGTCCAGGTCGGCGCCCTTGACGGCCGGCAGCCGTCGGCGGTCGGGTCCCGGCGCGGTCCACAACCGGACGGTCGCGGTACGCGGTGGCGCGGGGCGCAGCCACATCCGCAGCCGGGTTCCCGACCCGGTCTCCACGAGTTCGACGCGGGGAAACCAGCGCCCCCGCGCGGGCAACGACTCGGCGACCGCCTGCAGGAACCGGTTCGTCCGTTCGGCCGCCGGTTCGGAGAACCGGGCGCAGGCCTGACCGAAGCGTTCGGCGTGCCGGTCGAGTCCCCGTACCCGCCCCTCGTCCACGAGCCAGGAGTCGATGACCAGCACCGTCCCGGACGCGTCGGCCGCCGACCATCCGCCGTCGGCGTCCCACCACCGGCGGACGCCCTGGTCGGTCGCTGTGCTCGTCACCGAGTTCGTCGCTGTGCCCATCGGTGTGTTCATCGGAGGGAGCCGCTCACGTCCGACACCGCCGGCGCCCGCCAGGCACGGAGCGACGCCGCCGCCTTGAGCAGCATCTCCTCGTACTCCTCAGCCGAGTCGGAGTCCAGCACGATCGCCCCGCCGGCCCCGATGGTCAACCGGTCACCGACGCGGACCGCGGTGCGGATCACGATGTTCAGATCCGTACCTCCGGAGAGGCCGAAGTAGCCGAGGGCGCCGGAGTAGACACCCCGCGCCTCCGTCTCCAGACGGTCGATGATCTCCATGGTGCGCAGTTTCGGCGCCCCGGTCATCGACCCGCCCGGGAAGCACTGCCGGGCGCAGTCCATCGCGCTGACCCCGTCACTGAGCCGTCCATGAACAGTGGAGACCAGTTGGTGCACGGTCTCGTAGCTCTCGACGGCCAGGTACGGGTCGACCTCGATGCTGCCCACCTCGCACACCCGGCCGAGGTCGTTGCGCAACAGGTCGACGATCATCAGGTTCTCGGCCTGCGTCTTGGCGCTCGATGCGAGGGTGGCTGCCAGTTCGGCGTCGCGCACGGGGTCGGTGTCGCGAGGGGCCGTGCCCTTGATCGGCTTGCTGGTGACCGTGCGGTCTCTCTCGATGCGCAGGAACCGCTCCGGCGAGGAGCTGAAGACCGTGACGTCGCCGAGACGCAGGAGCGCGGCGTACGGTGCCGGGTTCGCCCGGCGCAGCCTCAGGTAGAAGGACGTGTCGTCGTCGTGGAACGGCATGTGCAGCTTGTTCGTCAGGCAGATCTCGTAGCTCTCGCCCTGGGCCAGCTGCCGCCCGCACTCCGTGATGTCCGCCAGGTACTGGTTCCGGCCGCGGCTGAGGTATTCCTCGGCATTGGGCGGCGGGCCGGCGGCGGGTTCGCCCGGCGGCTCGGCGTCGGCCGGGTCCAGGCCCCTCAGGAGCGCGGACGTCCGTTCCACCCACTCCTGCGCGTCGCGCCGGGTCTCCTCGTTGTGGACGGCCACCAGATAGGTCAGGCCCTCCTGGTGGTCGACCGCGATGACGCGATCGGCGAACATCCAGACGGCGTCCGGCGTTTCGGCGGTGTGGCGGGCCGGGGCCCCGCACTCGGCCTTGAGTTCGTAGCCGAAGTAGCCCACATATCCGCCGGTCAGGTCGAACGGCAGGTCGGAGTCGGGGATGCGCCGTTCACGCAGCCGCTGCTCGAGGACGTCGAACACGCTGCCGGTGGCCCTGTGGACGCCGTTCGCGTCGGTTACCTCCACCGCCCCGCTGCCGGTCCGGTAGGTCAGGACCTCGCTGAGTGGACCCGAGGTGTCGCCGAGGAACGAGAACCGGGACAGGCCTTCCTCCACCCGGCTGCTGTCCAGCCAGAAGCAGTACGGGGTGTTGTCGAAGAGGTTGAGGAAGATGGCCTCGGAATCGGCGGCGGTCGGCACGACCGTGCTGATGATCCTCAGTTCCTCGACCGCACCGGACGGCGGGTCGTCGGACAGCGCGGAGTGGGTGTGAACGGTGGTGCGGGCGCCGGTGTCGATGACGGTGGTGGACGGACGTTGCCCGTTCTGCGTCCGGCGGGTCAGTTCGGCGAAGTTCTGCAGGATCTCGCGCCCGTACTGGGAAGCGATCGACTCGGGGTGGAACTGCACGCCCCACTGCGGCAGATCGCGGTGACGCAGCGCCATGAGCACACCGTCGTCCGCCCACGCGGTGGCTATCAGCTCCTCGGGCAGGGGCTCCCGCACGCACAGCGAGTGGTAGCGAACAGCGACGAACTCACGCGGAATTCCGGCGAACAACGGATCTCCCTCGTGGGAGATCTTGGCGAGGTGCCCGTGTCTCGGTTCGGGCGCGGCGGTCACCGACGCTCCGGCCAGGTGCCCGATCATCTGATGGCCGAAGCAGACGCCCAGCACGGGCAGCGTGGTGCGGCGCAGCAGGTCGCCGAGAAGGCCGACGTCGCGGGCGTGCTGCGGCCGTCCCGGGCCGGGCGAGACGACGATGTTGTCGAAGTCCTCCAGCCGCAGGCCGGCCAACGCCGGATCGTCGTTGACCATGACGACCGGTTCCCGGCCGTTGATGTCGGCGATCAACTGGTAGAGGTTGAAGGTGTACGAGTCGTAGTTGTCCAGCAGCAAGGTACGCATCACGGACCGTCCAGGGTTTTCCAGAGCGCCTGGAAGTCACCCGGTTCCAAGGTGATCCCGAAGATCTCCTCGGGCGCGGAAAGCGCCTCGTCCTTGTCGAGTTCCCGGGAGGTCGCCGGCTCCCCGGGACGTATTTCCGTGAGAGTGGTGCCGACGAGGAGGTGCCTCACCTCGGCCTGAGTTCGCTGCAGGACCATCTGGCGGTTGAACGGTGAGCGAGGGTGGGTCAGGCAGAAATGGTTGAGGATCTCGAAGTCCGACGGATAGCGCACGTCGGTGGTGAAACCGTAGAGCTCCGCCGGACCCTCGGGCCGCAGGAACCGCAGCACCTGTTCACCATTCGGTTCCGTCACCAGGTCGAAGGGCCAGTCGCCCTCCAGCCGCGCGTTCTCGGCGAGCCGGATCGGTGCGTGCGGTCCGTACGCGCCGAAACTCACGTCGAAGAGCCAGCGTTCGCCGTCGAGTTCCACGCACAGGGCCACATGCAGGGCCGGCCCGAACTTGTTCCCGGTGCGGATCCGCGTCCGGCCGGCGAACGCCGTGAACGTGAATCCGATACGGTCCAGTACGGCCGCCACCAGCACGACCTGCTCCAGGCACCAGCCGCCGCGGCCGTGCCGCACGATCTTCTCCTGGACGTCGGCCAGGTCCAACGACACCGTCGGCCGCCCGAGCACCGCGTCGAGGTTCTCGAAGGCGATCGCGTCGACGTGGGCGGCGTGCAGCCCCCGTAGCGTGGCGAGATCCGGGGCCACTTCGGGCCGGTGTCCCACGCGGGACAGGTAGGCGTCCAGATCGACGTCGGTTCCTTGCCACATCGACTCTGTCACACGCGCTCCTCCTCTCATGTGAACTGCCCGGCGATCACTGCCGCGAGAATGATCCAGCCGTAGAAACTGTTCGCGACAAAGGTGTCCCAGCACGATTTCGGATCATCAAGGTCGACCCGTACGACCAGATAGGAAAGAAAAACTCCCGCGAACACGACGATCGGATAGAACGCCGGCCCCATTGCCGTCCGGGAACCGGCCCACAGGGCGCCACTGACACTGATGACGACGAAAACCGCCAGCCATGCCTTGGTGGCCCTGCCGAACAGCAGGGCGGAAGACCTGACACCGATTTTCCGGTCGTATTCCTTGTCCTGATGGGAGTAGATCGCGTCGTGAATCAGCGTCCAGAAGGCCCCGCAGGCGTACAGGCCGTACACCGCGAGCGGATAGTCGGCGCTCCCGGTCACCGACGTCCAGCCGATCAGCACATAGACGCTCATCACCAACGCGAGGAACGCCGACGGCCAGAAGAAGACGCGCTTCATATAGGGGTACGCGACGATCAACGGGTACGAGGCCCCGACGACCATGGCCGTCTCCACGTTCGCCACCGCCAGGACCAGCAGGGCGACCACGGCCTGCGCGGCGGCGAACAGGAGCGCGTTGCCGATGCTGATCGTCCCCGACGCGACAGGACGCGACACTGTGCGGGCCACTCGGGCGTCGACGTCCTTGTCGACCACGTCGTTGACCGCGCACGCCGCGCCGCGCACCAGCACCGCGGCGACAGCGACCACCACCACCGTCAGCAGGTCCGGTCGTCGCCCGGAGGCGAGGAAGACGGCCCACAGACCTGGAAGCAGGTAGAGCACGTACCCCGTGGGCCTGTCCAGCCGCATCAGAAGGAGATACGCCCGGACCGAGTCCGGGCTCTTCGTCACCGCGCCCACGGATATCTTGTGCAGCACCGGGATCCCCCTCACCATGTCACCGGAAGTTGGACCAGTCCGCCGATCAGCGTGTCGTGGCGCAGCCTCAGCTCCTCCACACCGACGGCCGGACGCATGGTCGGAAATCGTGCGAGGAGCTGGGTGAGCACCACCTGCAGCTGCATCCGCGCCAGCGCCGCCCCCACGCAGTAGTGGGCGCCGTACCCGAACGCGAGGCTGCCCGAGGTGTCGCGCGAGACATCGACCCGGCCCGGGTGGGCGAAGACCGCCTCGTCGTGGTTGGCCGCGATGATGTTCAGCAGCACGAAGTCGCCGGCCCGGATGGTGACCCCGTCGATCTCGAAGTCCGTCACCGCGTAACGGGGCATGCCGCCGTTGTGCGGGTTCGGCATCGACCTGCGCAGGGTTTCCTCGACCGCGCCGGGGACGAGGCCCGGGTCGTCCAGCAACGCCTGCCACTGCTCGGGGTCGGACAACAGCAGCAGCACACAGGTGCCGATCCGGGCCACCGTGGTCTCGTAACCGCCGAACAGCAGCAACGCCGTCAGCCCGAGGACCTCGTCGTCGCTGACCCCCTCGGTCGCGCAGATCCTGGAGATCGCGTCATCGCCCGGACTGCGCCGCTTGTCGGCGACGAGTTGCCGGCAGTAGCCGAACAACCCGCCCAGTCCCTGCTTGGACCTGACCGGGTCACCGACATTGGCGGCGTCCTGGGTCCAGCTGCCGAACCGGTCCTTGTCCTCCTGGGGCACGCCCAGCCACTCGCACATCACCTGGATCGGCAGCGACAGCGCCAACGCCTCGCGCAGGTCCACCGGCGGCTTCCGCTCGGCCAGTCCGTCCAGGAGCCGCCCGGTCAGTTTCTCGACGTAGGGCCGCAGCGCCAGCATCCGCTCGGCTGAGAAGTGCGGTTCCAGCAGCGCGCGCAACCGAGCGTGGTCGGTGGCGAAGTCGCCGAGGAGGCCGGCGAGAAGCGCCGCCCCGCCGTCCTTCGACGCCTCCGGATCGGGATGGGAGCGGCTGAGCCGGTCGTCGTCGAGCAACCGCGCCACCTGGCTGTGACCGGTGACCAACCACGCCTCGTGGCCCTCGGCGGTACGCACCCGATGGACCGTGCCCCGGGCCTGGAGCGCGCGCAGTCCTGGCGCGAGTTGCAGCACATTCGTCTGTTCGAAAGGCAGTTGAGCTGGGGTACTCACTGACGGCCTCCGCCGGAATCGAGGTTGCGCTCGCGCTCGCCGCGGACGACGGGCGCGGCCGGGTTGCCGCGGGTCATGCCGTGCGATGGACGATGCGGTCGAATTGGACGGTCAGTTCGGTGGCCGCGGCCGGGGACAGCTCGGCTCGTCCGAGGTGCTCCAGGGCCGAGTCCAGATGGCTGCGGGACAGCTGCTCGGCCGTGTGCCGGCCGCCGGTCTCCTCGGTGAGGCCGGCCATCTCCTCCAGGTGCGCCAGCGTGGTGCTGTCGGAGTGCCACAGCCGGCGCAGGCGCTCGCCGGCCGGGCTGTCGGCGGACAGGGCCACCAGCACCGGAAGGGACGGGTTGCGCCGCAGGATGTCGCTCCGGACGGGCTTGCCGGTCACCTTGGGGTCGCCCCAGACGTCCTCGACGTCGTTGAGGATCTGAAAGGCCAGGCCCAGATGCCTGCCCGCGCCGCGCAGAGCGGTCAGGACGTGCCTCGGGCTGCCCGCCCGCAGGGCGGGCGTCACCAGTGCGCACTCCAGCAGCGCGGACGTCTTCTCCTCCACGATTCGCTCGTACTCCGCGACGCCGGTGCCCGAATCCAGCCGGGCGGTCAGTTCGCGAGCCTGGCCGGCGAGCACCAGACCGAAGGCTTCGGTGAACACGCTGGAGATCTCCGCACGGCCGGGACCGGGGTCGTCGACGACCATCCGCAGCCCGAGGGTCTGCATCGCGTCGCCGGCCAGGATGGCCGCACTGGTGCCGAACAGCTTCCACCCGGCCGGGCGTCCGCGGCGCAGCTCGTCCCCGTCGATGATGTCGTCGTGGATCAGGGTCGCGTTGTGCAGCAATTCCAGTGCCGCCGCCTGGGACCGCACATCCTCCGGCCGCAGGCCGACTCCGTCGGCCGCCGTCGTCATGAGGGCGGCGCGGGTCATCTTGCCCCCCGCACCGCTGGGGTCACCGTGTTCGTCGACGAAACCGAGGTGATAGGAGCAGATCCGGGCCAGGGTCGGTTCCAGCGCGGAAACCTGCTGCCGCATGACGGGCAATACCGTGGACCGCACCGTCCCCGGTGAGAGAAGGGCTCGGAGCCCGGGCGACGAGGTGTCGAGTGTGCTCATCGGGATTCCCCTCCGGTCGCAGGTCTTCCCGATTCCTGCTCGGACCTGCGCACATGGCGTTTCGCGAATTGAACCACCGGAAAATCGGCATCGCATTGGGTGTTTTCTGCAATTGTCTGCACAGCCCCGGAACGGCACCGGAACAGCCCCGGAATATGCGTGATCGTTCCGACCGCCATCCTGAACGACCGTCTTCGGCCGTGTCAACGGCGTGGCGTGATCGTTCTCGACTTTGGGAAAAACCCCAAAGAAAACGGCGCGAGTCCGGGACTGGACTATCCTGTGGAATGGCAGTGGCTGCTGGTCCGGCTATTGAGCCGGTATTCAATGGCAGATAAATACCTGGCGAGGTGAAATGGCTATATCGGCCGATTCTGAGCAGCTCCGTGAGGGCAGGCCGTTCGACCCGTATGGCGCACATCGCGACGACCCGTACTCGTTCCTGGCCGACATCGGCGACGCGGAGCCCGTGTTCTACGCCCCGCTGCTCGACGCGTGGTGCGTCACCCGGCGCGAGGACATGGTCGCCGTGCTGCGGGACGACCGGAGCTTCTCGGCGCGCGACCACAACCCACGCCCCGCGGTCGAGCTGCCCGAGGACGTGAGCCGGATGTTCCGCACCTGGCGAGGCGCCGGCGCGGTGGCCGTCGGCTCACTCGACCCTCCCGAGCACGCCAGGATCAGGGAAGTGCTCAACGCCGGGTTCACACCGGCCAGGGTCAGAGCGTTCGAACCCACGATCCGTGAGATCGCCGCCGACCTGGTCGAGCGTGCTGCGGTCGCGCCGGAGTTCGACTTCATCTCGGCGTTCGCCGTTCCGTACGCTCTCGAGGTGATCTGCCGGCGGCTCGGGATCCCGGACGAGTACCTCGCCCGCTGCCGCACCTGGTCCGAGCAGCGCATCGAACTCATGATGCTGCGGGGCGACACCGATCCCGACCTCCTGCGTGAACACGCCCGTGGGCTGATGGAGTTCGGAGAGTTCGCCCGTTCGCTCGTGCGGGAGCGACTGGCCTCCCCGCAGGACGACCTGATCAGCGAGTTGCTCCACGAGGGCAAGGCGGGCAACACGCTCACCGCCGACGAGGTCTCCGTCCAGGTCCCCACCCTGATCTTCGCGGGTCACATGACCTGTGCCGAGGCGCTCGGCACGATCCTCTTCCAGCAGCTCCGGTCACCCGGCGGCTGGGCCGAGGTCGTCGACGGGACGATCGCCACCCGGGACCTCGTCGAGGAGGGGCTGCGGTTCGACAGCCCGCTGGCCGGCATGTACCGGACCGCGGTCCGTGACGTGTCGGTCGGCGGCGTCCACCTGGCCCCCGGGAGCCGGCTGCTTCTGCTGTACGGAGCGGCCGGCCGGGACAGTCGCGCTCACGCGTGCCCGGCCGCGTTCAGTCCGGGCAGCCGGTCCGCCACGCATCTCGCGTTCGGGCACGGCATCCACTTCTGCCTCGGAGCCGGATTCGCCCGCGCGGAACTGGAGATCGCGATCCAGGCCGTCGCCGCCAGGATGCCCGAGCTGACTCTGGCACCGGGGCTCCCGCCACGGCACCGGCCGGTGTTTCCGCTGCGGGCGCTGAGCGAATTGCGGGTGCGGCAGGGGCAGGGGGGACGGGAATCCGGCAGTCCTGGCGACCCGTTGACCCTGCGGAACTGACCGGCTCCCGCGAGGGATCCCGTCCGGGAGGGCCCGCGGCCGGGCCGTGCCTACAGGCCCGGCCGTGCCCGCCTGCCGAACAGCAGGCCGCGCGGTTCCGGCGGCGGCGGGGTGCCCGCCCTGAGCGGCCAGGCGAGCAGCATGCCCGCGAGGAAGCCGACGACATGGGCGGCGTACGCCACGGTGCCGGCCTCGGTGACGCCCTCACCGGAGGAGTACACCGCCTGCAGCGCGAACCAGAAGCCCAGCACCAGCCAGGCCGGCAGCCGCAGCGGCAGGAAGACCAGGAACGGTACGAGGACCCACACCCGGGCCTTCGGATACAGCACCAGATAGGCGCCCAGAACACCGGCGATGGCCCCGGAGGCGCCGATCAGGGGGTCGCTCGAATCGGAGTTGGCAAGGGCGAACCCGTAGGACGCCGCGTACCCGCAGGCGACGTAGAAGAGCGCGAAGCGGATGTGCCCCATGCGGTCCTCGATGTTGTTCCCGAAGATCAGCAGGAACAGCATGTTGCCCAGCAGATGCAGCCAGCCGCCGTGCAGGAACATCGCCGTGAACACGGAGAGCGCGGGGGACTTGTGGTAGCCCGGCGGGCCGACCACACAGCCCGGCCCGCCGCTGCCGATCCCGGCCTCGCCCGTCGGGACGAGACGCGGCAGCCGGTGGTGGATCAGCTCCTGGGGGACGGCCGCGTAGTGGTCCAGGAAGGCCTGGAGATGGCACAGCTGTGCCAGGCCGCTCTCGCCCGTCACCGAGCCCGCCGTACCGGGCATGGAGAGGAACACGAGGACGTTGGCGGCGATCAGCGCGTAGGTGACCCAAGGAGTGCGACTCACGGGGTTCACGTCATGGACGGGGATGACCACAAGGAAGTACTGCCCGCGATGCGTCTCGTGAATCGGTGAACGCGGCTGTCCGTGTGTCCGTATCTGTCCTCAACGTCCGCGGCACGGCGAAGGCGGTCGCGGGGACGACGTGAGGAACAGGCGATGAACGACCGAGTTACTGCTCCGCTGCAGTCGGTACAGGCTCTGCCGAACGGAGAGGCCGAACTCGCACTGGTGGTCCACCTGCCCTGGGAGGACGTGGCCCGTCTCGGCCAGGAGGCGGGGCGGCTGGCCACGCAGATGCAGCGGCCGGTGTCGCTCGACGAGGCGGTGAGCCATCGGCTGCGGTCCAGTGGGCTGGGTGCCCACGCCAAGCCGGCCCAGGCCCAGCAGACGCCGTCGGTTTCGGCGTCGGCGTCCGTGTCGGCGCTGCCGTCCCGCCCGCCGGGCGAGCAGGCCCGCCAGGCGATCGACCGGATCAACGGGACGGCGTAGTCAGGAAGTGCCCTCGCGTACCGCCGTGCTCGCCTTCCTCGCAGCCACCAGGACGGGGTCCCAGACCGGGGAGAACGGTGGGGCGTAGCCCAGGTCCAGGGCTGTCATCTGCTCCACCGTCATGCCCGCTGTGAGGGCCACCGCGGCGATGTCGACCCGCTTCGCCGCGCCCTCACGGCCGACGATCTGGACACCGAGGAGGCGGCCCGTGCGGTGTTCGGCGAGCATCTTCACCGTCATCAGGGCCGCGCCCGGGTAGTAGCCCGCCCGGCTCGTCGACTCGATGGTGACCGACGTGAACCGGAACCCGGCCTCGTGCGCGTCCTTCTCGCGCAGGCCGGTGCGGGCGATCTCCAGGTCGCACACCTTGCTCACGGCCGTGCCGACGACACCGGGGAACGTGGCATAGCCGCCACCGGCGTTCGCGCCGATGACCTGCCCGTGCTTGTTGGCGTGCGTGCCGAGGGGGATGTGCCGGTGCCGGCCGGAGACGAGGTCCAGGACCTCGGCACAGTCGCCGCCCGCCCAGATGTTCTCGTGGCCGCGCACCCGCATCGCCAGGTCGGTGAGGAGCCCGCCGTGGTCGCCCACGGGGAGCCCCGCCGCCCGTGCGAGCGTCGTCTCGGGGCGGACGCCGATGCCCAGCACGACCACGTCCGCCGGGTACTCGGCGTCCTCGGTGGCGACCGCGCGGACCCGGCCGTCGTCGCCGGTGAGCAGCTTGGTGACCTCGGCGTCGTTCACCATGGTGATGCCCAGGCCCTCCATCGCCTCGTGCACCAGGCGGCCCATGTCCGGGTCGAGCGTCGACATCGGCTCCTTGCTCCGGTTGACGACCGTCACCTCGTAGCCGCGCTTGATGAGCGCCTCGGCCATCTCCACACCGATGTAGCCCGCGCCGACCACGACCGCGCGGCGGCCCTCGGTGGTGGTCAGGGTGTCCAGGAGCGCTTGGCCGTCGTCCAGGGTCTGTACGCCGTGCACCCCGGGGGCGTCGACACCCGGCAGTGAGGGCCGGATCGGACGGGCGCCGGTGGCGATCACCAGTTTGTCGTACGACGTCCACGACTCGGCGCCCGTTTCCAGGTCACGCGCGCGTACCCGGCCGCCCGGGACGTCGATCTCCATGACCTCCGTACGCATGCGCAGGTCGATGTCGCGGGCCCGGTGCTCCTCGGCCGAGCGGGCGATCAGCTGGTCCCGCTCCGGGACGTCGCCGCTCACCCAGTAGGGGATGCCGCACGCCGAGTAGGAGGTGAAGTTGCCGCGCTCGAACGCCACGATCTCCAGTTCCCCGGGCGTCTTCAGCCGACGCGCCTGCGACGCGGCGGACATGCCCGCCGCGTCGCCGCCGATCACCACCAGACGCTCGGTCCCACGCTTCGTGTCGTTCGTTTCGTCCGTGCGGCCATCGCTCATGCTCATACGAACACGCTACGGGGACCCCGCATTTCACTGCTGTCACTCCTGAAAGGAGTGACCAACGGTCAGTGCCGGTCCGGTCCGTCGGGCTGCGCCGGGGGAGCCGTCGGCAGGGTTGTCGTCGGGGCCGGGCCCGCGGCTGTCACCGGGGCGCGGTGCTGCTCCCGGCGGGGCCGGGCCAGTCGCAGCCAGGCGAACACCAGCAGGGCCGCCACCGCGGCGAACGGCAGCACCGCGGCGAGGGCCACCACGATCCAGCGCAGCATCGACACGAACGCGCTCCAGCCGCCCGTGAGGGCGTCCAGGACGCCCGGGTCGTCGTCCTTGCCGGACGCCTCGGCCGGGTTCTCCGACAGGGAGAGGTTGATCGTGGCCAGGGAGGTGCGGTCCTTCAGGGAGGCCTGGCGGGCGAGCAGCGACTCCAGATCGGCCTGACGGTTGCTCAACTCGCCTTCCAGGGTGACCACATCGGCGAGTTTGGTGGCCCTGTCCATCAGCTCCCGGATGCGGTTCACGCTGGCACGCTGGGTGGTGATGCGGCTCTCCACGTCGACGACCTGGTCGGTGACGTCCGTCGCCTCCGCCTCCCGGTGCAGCAGCTTGCCGGTGCCCTCCAGGGCGTCGAGCACCCGCTCGTACTCGCCGACGGGCACCCGCAGGACGACGTCGGTGCTCTCGCCGCCCTCCTCCTCGTCCAGAGTCGTCATCTCGCTGCCGACGAAACCGCCGGCGTTCTCCGCGGTGGCACGAACCTTGGCCAAGGCCTTCGGTACGTTCTTGACCTGCACGGAGACGGACACGGTACGGATGATGTGCGGGCCGGTAGCCGCCTGGGGTGCCGTACTGGCCTGGGTGCCGGCGCCCTTGCCGCCACCGGGCTTGCTGTCGGACCCGGCCTGGTCCTCCAGGGCGCCGGGGGCCGCCCCCTTCGCGGCGGCGCCCGAGTCGCTGGTCGTGCCGGCGTCGTTGGCGCCGCTGCTGCAACCGGTGAGCGCGAGGGACGCGGCGAGCAGGACGCCCGCCAGGGCCTGGACGGGACGTGTACGGCTTGTGCGCAGGGTGTTCATCTTGCGGATTCCCCCCGAGGGCTGTCGTTGGGCCGTCGTGGTGCACGACTGACGCTCCTTCGACGCCCGAAGGGGCCCGGACGTTGGCCGGTCAGGGTCCCGATGAGGTCACGGTCGGGACTCGCGCAGGTCACCGGGGCCGCCGTGCGCCGACGGGAGTGTCAGTGGCGTCTGAGAAGGTGGTCGCATGAGCGCAGTGGAGGCCCGTGCGGGTGCCGGGCATGTCGTCGTCATCGGGGGCGGGATCGCGGGCCTGGCCGCGGCCCACCGGCTGCTGGACCGGGGCGCGAGAGTCACCGTCCTGGAGGCGTCCGACCGCGTCGGCGGCAAGCTGCTGCCCGGCGAGATCGCGGGCGCGCGGGTCGATCTCGGCGCCGAGTCGATGCTCGCGCGCAGACCCGAAGCCATCGTGCTGGCCCGAGAGGTGGGCCTCGACGACCGCCTCCGGACGCCCGCCACCTCGAGCGCCTCGATCTGGACCCGGGGCGCCCTGCGGCCCATGCCCAAGGGACACGTCATGGGCGTCCCCGGCAGCGCCTCCGCCCTGGCCGGCGTCCTCTCGGACGAGGGGCTGGCCCGCATCGAACGCGACGCCGACCTGCCGCGCACGGAGGTCGGCGACGACGTGGCGGTGGGCGAGTTCGTCGCCGCGCGCCTGGGCCGCGAGGTCGTCGACCGGCTGGTCGAACCACTGCTGGGCGGGGTCTACGCGGGCGACGCGTACCGCATCTCGATGCGCTCGGCCGTGCCCCAGCTCTTCGAGGTGGCCCGGAAGCACGCGTCCCTGACCGAGGGCGTGCGCGGTATCCAGGCCCGGATGGCCGCCGCCCCCCAGCAGGGCGGGCCGGTCTTCATGGGCATCCAGGGAGGCGTGGGCCAACTGCCGCTCGCCGTCGCGGAGTCGGTCCGCGCGCGCGGCGGCGAGATCGTCACCGGAGCACCCGTGACCGAGCTGCGCCGGACGGCCGGGACAGCGACGGCCTGGCGGGTCGTCGCCGGTGAGCGGGTCATCGACGCCGACGGGGTGGTCGTCGCCGTACCCACCCCCGTGGCCGCCGGGCTGCTGCGCGCCGAGGCACCGGCCGCCGCGGCCGAACTCGCGGGCGTGGAGTACGCCTCGATGGCACTGATCACCCTGGCCTACCGCCGCGCCGACATCACCCTCCCCGAGGGCAGCGGCTTCCTGGTGCCGCCCGTCGACGGACGCACCATCAAGGCGTCGACGTTCGCCTCCCAGAAGTGGGGCTGGATCGCCGAGGAGAACCCGGACCTGCTGGTCCTGCGGACCTCCGTGGGGCGGTACGCCGAGACGGCGATCCTGCAGCGCCCCGACGCCGACCTGGTGGACGTCTCCCGCCACGACCTCAGGGAGGCGACCGGACTGACGGCGGCCCCCGTCGAGACCCGAGTCACCCGCTGGGACGACGGCCTGCCCCAGTACCCCGTCGGCCACCACGCGCGCGTGGACCGTGTCCGCGAGCACATCGCCAAGCTCCCCGGCCTCGCCGTGTGCGGCGCGGCGTACGACGGGGTCGGCATCCCCGCCTGCATCGCAAGCGCGTACGCGGCGGTCGACGCCCTGGAGGCGGGCCCGGTGCGAAGCGCGGCCGACGGAGCGGGAGAATAGGCACATGAGTGACGACGCCCCCACCACCGACGCGGCCCGCATCCCGAACAAGGGCAAGCTGGCCAAGGACCTCAACGAGGTCATCCGCTACACCCTGTGGTCCGTCTTCAAGCTGAAGGACGTCCTGCCCGAGGACCGCACGGGCTTCGCCGACGAGGTCCAGGAGCTCTTCGACCAGCTCGCCGCGAAGGACGTGACCGTCCGTGGCACCTACGACGTGTCCGGGCTGCGCGCCGACGCCGACCTGATGATCTGGTGGCACGCCGAGACCGCGGACCAGCTCCAGGAGGCGTACAACCTCTTCCGCCGCACCAGGCTTGGCCGCGCCCTTGAGCCGGTCTGGTCGAACATGGCGCTGCACCGCCCCGCCGAGTTCAACCGCTCGCACATCCCCGCGTTCCTGGCCGACGAGACGCCCCGGAACTACATCAGCGTCTATCCGTTCGTGCGCTCCTACGACTGGTACCTGCTGCCCGACGAGGACCGCCGCCGGATGCTCGCCGACCACGGCAAGATGGCCCGCGGCTTCCCGGACGTGCGCGCCAACACGGTCGCCTCGTTCTCCCTCGGCGACTACGAGTGGCTGCTGGCCTTCGAGGCCGACGAGCTGTACCGCATCGTCGACCTCATGCGCCATCTACGCGCCTCCGAGGCCCGTATGCACGTCCGCGAGGAGGTCCCGTTCTACACGGGCCGTCGAAAGGACATCGGCGAGCTGGTCGCCTCTCTCGCCTGACGAAGCGCCCGCTTCACGCGCCCCGGGCGGCCTTTCCTCCGTGTCCTTCGTGCACGCGATGGGAACGGTCGACCCGGGCCGCGGGCCGCGGCTCCGGATGCGGGGCGCACTCCGCGCTCCGGCCCGGCAGACGGCCCGCCAGCAGATAGGCGTCCAGGTAGTCGTTGACGCACTGGTTCGGGCCGCCCGCGATGCCGTGCGTCCCCGCGCCCCGCTCCGTCACCAGGGCCGAACCGGGCAGCCTGCGCCGCAGTTCGAGGGCGCCCGCGTACGGCGTCGCCGCGTCCCGTTCGGCCGCAAGGATCAGCACCGGCGGCAGGTCGCCCGGCCCGGTCCGCACATCGAGGGGCGTCTGCCGGGGCGCCGGCCAGTAGGCGCACGGCAGGTTCATCCACACGTTGTCCCAGGTCTCGAACGGCGCCGTGCGCGCGAGCCGCGTGTTGTCCCGGTCCCAGACCTGCCAACTCGTCGGCCAGGACGCGTCGTTGCACTCGACGGCCGTGTAGACCGCGTTGCCGTTCTCCGCCTCGACGGCCGCCTCCGTGATCGGCGCCGCCTGGTCGATCAGCGGCTGCGGATCCCCCTTGAGGTAGGCGGACAGGGCGTGGGCGCGGTGCGGCCAGTAGTCGTCGTAGTACCCGGCCTGCAGGAACGCGCCCTGCAACTGCCCCGGCCCCACCTTCCCGCCGGCCGGCTCGGCGGCGAGTCGCGCAGCCGCCTTCTCGTAGCTCCGCAGCACCGCCTGAGGCGTGGCGCCCAGCCCGTACACGTCGTCGTGCCGGGCGGCCCAGGCCCGGAAGTCCGCCCAGCGGCTCTCGAACGCGGTCGACTGGTCGAGGTTGTTGCGGTACCAGATCTGGCCCGGGTCGGGGTTGACCACCGAGTCGAACACCATCCGGCGTACGTGCGAGGGGAACAGCGTCGCGTACAGCGCCCCGAAGTAGGTGCCGTACGAGGCGCCCATGAACGTCAGCCGGTCCTCGCCGAGCGCGGCCCGCAGGACGTCCAGGTCGCGGGCGTTGTTGAGGGAGTGGTAGTGGCGCAGCGCGTCACCCGACCGTTCGGCGCACCCGCGCGCGTACGCCTTCGCCTCGGCGACGCGCTCCCTCTTGTACGACTCCGAGGGATGCACCGGTGCCTGCGTGGGCCCCTTGAAGAAGCGCTTCGGGTCCTTGCAGGACAGCGGCGCCGACCGGGCCACCCCGCGCGGGGCGTACCCGACCAGGTCGTACGCGCCCGCGATGCGCTTCCACTCCGGGATGACCCCGATCATCGGGAAGAACATCCCGGAGGCGCCGGGGCCGCCCGGGTTGTAGACGAGGGCGCCCTGACGCTCCACCCTGTGCTCGGGATCGCGCGGGTTCTTGCCGGTCGCCTCCGTCCGGCTGACGGTGAGTTTGATCTGCTTGCCGTCGGGGTGCGCGTAGTCCAGCGGCACGGTGACGGTGCCGCAGCGCACGCTGTCCGGGAGTTCCTCCGCCGCCGGGCACTCGCCGAAGCGGATACCGGCCGCCTCGGCGCGCGCGGCGGCCAGCACGGAACCCCGGAACTCCGCCGACCCGGGGCCTCCCGGCCGGCCGGACAGGCCCGGGGCGCTGTCCGCCGGGGCGGCGGCCAGAGTGGTCAGCAGCAAGGACCCGGCAGCCGAGTAGAGGGCGGCAGCTCGCATCGCGTATCCCTTCGGTGGCAACAGAAGGGATGTTTCGGGCGGCGGTCGACGAAGGCAAGCACCGGCCGCCCGGTGTCGCCGCGAGCACTCCTGTGCGCCCCCCCGCACACCCCTGGGGCGCCGGGAGACAGTGCGGCAGCCGGGTCAGCGCAGCCGTTCGCGCAGGATGTCCTGGGGCTCCCGGTGCGCGAAGGCGGCGCGCAGATCGGGCTCGTCGACCGCGCGGACCCCGAGCACGGCGACCGAGGTGAGGTACGTGTGTTCGTCACCGGCGCCGTGCGGGGCGGTGGTCCTGGTCCGGCGGGTCAGTGCGGTGAGGAGGCGTTGCCCGGCCGGTGACGCCCAGCGCGAGTACGGGTGGACCTCGATCCGGGCGACGGCGAGGCAGCTCAGGGTGAGGACCAGAGGGAGCGCGAACCAGAGGGCGACCAGGTCGCGCGGCACGCTGCCCCGCCCCGGCAGCATCAGCGCGACCGCGCCCAGGGCTGCGACGGCCAGTGCCGCGGCCCGCACCTGACGGACGGCGAACGCGACTCCGCGCCGGGCGCCGTCGGGCACGGCCAGGCCCGCCGCGACGAGCCGGTCCGCGAGCCCCCGTACGGCCTCCGTGCCCGCCGCGGCCGTCCGTACCGGGGCGATGCGCGACTGTCCCTCCGGTCCGATCGCGCCGATCACCGACCGCTCCATCTCGTCCCGCCCGCTCGGATCCACGACGGTCGCCCAGCCGGTGTGGGCGAGCAGCAGCCGCCGTTGCCGGGCCATCGACACCAGCGTGAGATCGGCGACCCGCGCCGGTCCGCCGGACAGGAACGCGGCCTCGTACAGAGTCAGGTCACGCCCGCGTCCGCCGGGGCCCGCGTCCGGGTCGGCGGCAGCCGTGTGCATGGCGGCCAGACACAGCCGAACGCACGCCGTACCGGCGGCGATCCAGGCCAGCAGCAGGAGAAAGGACCAGAACATGCCGTTGTTCTATGCGAAGGGTGCCTGAAACGCCATGGGCTTTCAGGATATGGACGAGGTATGGCCGGTACGAGACGTAACCTCCCCGGCCTCCGGCGGCGGGCTCGTCGCCGGAGGCGGCAGCGGATAGGTCGCGACCGGCGAGGGCGTCACCGGCACGGCCGACCCGGGGGCGGACGTCGGGCCGGGCGGGGCCGGGGAGTAGGTGAGCGGCGGGGTGCTCGCGGCTGCCATTCCGTTCGCGAGGGCGTCGAAGTCGACGTACCCGGTGGCCTCCAGGACCTGGATGTGGTCGAGCACTGTCGTGTTCGCGTCGTCGGCGAGGGAGCGGACCAGGGAGTTGCGGGTGCTCGCGCGGACCTGCGCGACGACGGAGAACACCTTGCCGTGCGCCATCCGCAGCAGATTGGCGAACTCGCGGTCGAAGTCCTCGCCCTGGGCCGCGTCCATGGTCCTTAGCCATTCGCGCTGCTGAGCGCTCGGCTGGTCGGGCAGAGCGAGCCCCAGCCGTGACGCGACGTCCCGGACCCGCGCGTCGAGAAACGTGTGGCCATCGACCAGGTGCCGGCCCGCGATCCGTACGGCCTCGGTGGTGCCGCGAAACTGGGCCTGCTGACCGGCGGGCAGTTCCCACAGCCCCGCCAGCCGGACCTTGGTGAGGAAGTCGCGGTCGAGCGCCGACAGCGGACCGAACCGCGTCGACACGGTCTGCGCGTTGAGCACGTCCACGCCGGTACCGGCACGGTCGGTGTACGACCAGACCGGGAAGATCAGCGCTACGAGGGTCGCCGCCAGCCCCGCGACGATGAGCCCGGTGCCGCCGAGACCGGAACTTCGGTTGGATCGCATGGTGCCTTGCCTCCTGTCGCGGCACCGCACGCTAATGCGCTTCGGGCACGGAGTTGGCATCGTACTGCGACCCCTACGCCGACCGCCGTACGAGCGAAGACGGCTGCGGGGGGAGGTCGCGGACGCCTGATGACGGAGCGTCAGTCCAGTGCATATGGGAATAAACCGCCGCAAAATCGAGGGCGAAGTGCCACGTAATGGGCGGCCCTGTTAACCCCCGCACAGTTTGCGGGGGTTGAGGCGGAGGTGACCGCCCGGCGGCGGCAGGTGGGACGGCGTACGCGGGGGGAGTGACGTTCGTCGCTCGGTGCCCCCACGCGTCAGCGGCGCAGCAGTACGCGTCGGGTGGCCCGGGCCAGCCGGGCCGTGGGGCGCTGGGAGCGCGGGGCCGGGCCCGAGCGGTCGAGCCACCACTCGCGCAGCAGCCGCCGGCTCTCCGTGCTCCCGGGGATCTCGGGCTGCCCGCCCAGCAGCAGGTGCGCGGCGAAGTCCAGCGCGTCACGCCGGTAGCCGTCGGACATGGGGTGCCCGTGGGCGTACGCGAGGAAGGCGGGCCGGTACTCCGCCCCGAGGATCTCGGGCAGCTCCGGCGCGACCTTCGCCACGACATCGGCTCGCTTCGCCCCGAGCGCCCGCGACTGCACCCCGAGCCGCACCCGGTCGAACCCCTCCGGCACGGGCGTCCCCGCGACGAGCGCGGAGAGCAGCGCGGCCTGTGCGAGCCCGACGCGCTGGCGGGCGGCGGCGGAGTCGGGGAGGCCGTCGGCCACAGGCGCTTCCGCCGTCGTCGCTGTTGGCGTGGTCACGGAAGCGGTCCGGCGCGCGGCGGCCGACTCCGTCGGGGCGGCCCGCTTCAGGGTCCGCCGGATCGCGTCCAGCTCCCGCTCCAGCTCGCCCGGGTCGGGAAAGTTGTCGTCCCGCTCCAGCAGGACCCCGGGCGGCGCAACCCGGGAGGCGAGGTCGGCGAGGATGTCGAGAACGGCGTCCGGGACCGGGTGGGCGTGGCTGTCGTGCCAGACGCCGTCCCGTTCGAAGCCGCCCGCGACATGGACGTACGCGATGGCCTCGACGGGCAGTTCGGCCAGGGCCTTCGCCGGGTCCTCGGCCCGGTTGACGTGGTTCGTGTGCAGGTTGGCGACGTCGACGAGGAGACGTACGCCGGTCCGGTCCGCCAGCTCGTACAGGAACTGGCCCTCCGTCAGCTCGTCGTCGGGCCAGGCGATGAGCGCGGCGATGTTCTCGACCGCGAGGGGCACCGGCAGCGCGGCCTGCGCGATGCGGACGTTCTCGCACAGCACGTCGAGCGCGTCCCGGGTGCGGGGCACCGGCAGCAGGTGCCCGGCCTCCAGCAGCGGGGACGCGGTCAGTGGACCGCCCGCCCGGACGAACGCGATGTGCTCGGTGACCAGCGGCGAACCCAGCGCCCCGGCCCGCTCGGCGAGCGCCGTGAGCCGGTCCTCCGCGGGCCGGTCGGCGCCGCCGAGACCGAGGGAGACACCGTGCGGGACGACCGTCACGCCGCGCTCGCGCAGCCGCAGCAGCGACTCGGGCAGATGGCCGGGGCAGAGGTTCTCGGCCACGGCCTCGACCCAGTCGATGCCCGGCATGGCCTCCACGGCGTCCGCGATCTCCGGCCGCCACCCGATGCCCGTGCCCAGCCGCTCCAGCCGTCCCAGTCGCTTCATCGTGTGTCTCCTTCTCCGACCGTCCCGGCCGACGGATTGATGGCCCCCGTCGGCCGGGACGAACCCCTGAGGGGGGATCTTCAGAGCAACATTTGAGCTTTCGCCGCTCGGGCCGCGCTATCCGCCCTGGCCGACGGTGTTGGGGTCTTTCGCCTCCGGCCGGTTGGTGTTGACCACGCCCGGGGTCGTCGGTGACGGCTGCGACTTCACGGGGATGTTGCCCGGCGACTCGAGGGCGGGCGCGTTGGGCGGCACCACTCCGGCGACCGGCGGCGGCGGGCCGGTCGGGCTGGCGCTCGGCCCGGCGGCGCCCTCGGCGATGGTCTCGAAGTCGACCAGGCCGGTCTTCTCCAGGATCGTGATGTGGTCGAGCACCGTCTGGTTGGCGTCCGAGGCCAGCTGGCGCACGAGCGAGTTGCGGGTGTTGTTCCGTACTGTCGCGATGATCGGGAAGATCTTGCCGTGCGCGGTCCGCAGAAGGTTCGCCCAGACCTTGTCGTAGTCCGCGGCCGAGGCTGACGTCATCTGGTCCAGGAAGCCCTGCTGCTGGGCGTTCGGCTGGCTGGGCAGCGGGACGTTGAGCTGCGCGGAGATCGTCCGCGCCCGCTTGTCGAGGTCGTTGTGGCCCACGATCAGGTGGTTCGCCGCCTCCTTGACGGCGGCGTTGGTGGAACGCGTCATCGCCTGCTGCCCCGCGGGCAGCTCCCACAGTCCGGCGAGACGCACACGAACGATCAGGTCGCGGTCGAGGGGGGTCAGCGGCCCCCACTGCGTGTTCACCGTCTCTCCGGTGAGCGCGGCCGCCTTCGTGGCGTCATCGCGGTGGGGGTACGAGTAGACGACGGGGTACGCGAGCGCGCCGATCGTGCCTGCGATTGCCAGGCCGACAAGGATCGAGCCGTTCATGCGGGGCAAAGAAGCCTCCCGGGGAAACCCAACTGGTCGTTGGGGAGTGTCACTTGGCCAGTGAGGGAGATACGTGGGACGTATCGGGAAGTTCGGGCTGGCGGGCCGGGGTCAAGGCCTGGACCCGCGTTGCCGACACGTGTCAGATCGTGCCGTTGGCGATGCCGTCGAAGTCGACCTGGCCGGTCTTCTCCAGCATCGTGATGTGGTCGAGCACGGTCTGGTTGGTGTCCGTGGCCAGCTGACGCACCAGCGTGTTGCGGGTGTTGTTCCGTACCGTCCCGATGGCCGGGAAGATCTTGCCGTGCGCGGACCGCAGGAGGTTCGCCCAGGTCCGGTCGAAGGCCACCCCGTCCTGAGCCGCGTCCATCTGCGCCAGGAAGCCCTGCTGCTGGGCGTTCGGCTGGTTGGGCAGTTCGACGCCGAGCTGCTGGGCGACGGTCCGCACCCGCTCGTCGAGGTCGGTGTGACCCACGATCAGGTGGTCCGCCGCCTCCCTGACAGCGGCGCTCTTGGAGCGCGCCATCGCCTTCTCCGCAGCGGGCCCCTCCCACAGTCCCGCCAGCCGCACACGCACGATCAGGTCGCGGTCGGAGGCGGTCAGCGGACCCCATTGCGTGTTCACCGTGCCGGAGGCAACATTGGCGACTCCGGTGCCGGAGCGGTCGGCGTACGACCACACAGGGAACGAGAGCGCGGCAATCGTCGTGGTCAGGGCCGCGATGACGAGGGCCGAGTGGTTAAAGCGCGGCAAGGGAGCCTCCCGGGGAAACCAACTGGTCGTTGGGCAGGTGTTACGTGGCCAGCGACAGAAGGTACGGGCGGCGACCCGGGGATGTTCAACGAAGATGTTTGAACCCTGTGCGGCCCAGGGGACGATGGTCCGCGACCACCGTCGCCGAGCCGGGCGCGATCTCCGTGAAACCGGCATCACGGACCAACGGGAGGTCGCCGGAGGTCAGTTCGCGCCACCGGTCCGGCTCCGCCGTGCGGACGGCGAGCGGGAAACCCGCGTCGCGCCAGGCCGCGCGGGCCTCGTCCGACAGTGCCCACCACGCCAGTTGGGCGCCGTGCCCCGTCTGGGCCATCGCCTTGCCCGCCGACATGTCCAGCTCCGGGTTCAGCCAGAGGACGGGCACCGCCGGGTCCGGGGGGAGCGGCGGCTCCGGATCGTCCAGGTCGGTGCCGGAGACCTGGAGCCGGGCCAGATCCTTGGGCCAGCCGTCCAGCGGCACGGGCGGGAAGACCCGTACCTCGGCCGACTTGCCGGTGACCGTGATGCCGGGCAGCGCCTCGGCCCGCCGCCACTCGGCACCCCGTGCCCGCCGCACGACCTTGCGGATCCGGGCGTCCTGCCAGTCCAGCATGGCCTGCGCCCACTCCCCGTCCCCGGCCGACCGCTCGTCGCCGAGGATCACGAGAACGGCCCGGGCGGCGGTCTCCAGCGCGTCCGTACGAGCGGGCGGGCCGGCCTTCTCGATCCGGGCGACGAGAGGGAGGACGAACTGGGGCGCCTCGTCGCGAGGCGAACGCTCGGACTGAAAAGGGCTGTCGCCGGGAACGGCCGGGTCATTGGTCACGTCCTTCAGTCTGCCAGGCGGAAGATCGGCTCTTGTGGGGGAGAGGAACGGGGACGCATGCGACACACGCTTCGGCTGGACGGTGTGGGCCGCCGCTACGGCATCCGCGGCCCCTGGGTCCTGCGCGGCGTGGACCTGGAACTGGCCCCCGGGACCCTCACCCGCGTCGACGGCGCCAACGGCACCGGCAAGTCCACCCTCCTGCGTGTGCTCGCCGGCATCGACGCCCCCACCGAGGGCAGGATCACGGGCCGCCCCCGCACCGCGTACGTCCCCGAACGGTTCCCCTCGGCGCTCCCCTTCACCGCGCACGGCTACCTCACCCATCTCGGCGCCGTTCACGGACTCTCCCGTACGGCCGCCGCCGACGCCGCCGACGAGTGGCTGGAGCGGCTCGGCGCCGCCGCGTACGCCCGCACGCCCATGGCGCAACTGTCGAAGGGCAGCAGCCAGAAGGTCGCCGTCGCGCAGGCCCTCCTCGCCGACCCGGAACTGCTCGTCCTCGACGAGGCGTGGACGGGCCTCGACGCCGCCGCCCGGGGCGAGTTGGAGCGGGTCGTCGCCGAACGCACCGCGTCCGGCGCCTCGGTGGTGTTCGTCGACCACGACCCGGGCCGCCTCGCGGGGGCGCCCGACGCGACGTACACCGTGATCGAGGGCGGCCTCAACCTCCGTACGGCACAAGCCGGTTCGGCGGAGAACCCCGGCCCGCACCTGGTCGTCGAGGCGCAGGGACCGCCGGGCGCACAACCCCCGGCCGAGGCGCTGCGCTGGGCGACGTCGAGCGCGGAGACGGGTGCGCCGGGCCGCCACCGGATCGGTGTGCCCGGGACCCACTCGGACGTCGTCCTGCGCGCCCTGCTCACGGCCCGCCCGCCCTGGCACGTGGTGAGCGTGGCACCGGAGACCGCCGACAGGACCACAACGCCCGCCGGCACCGACGTACCGGCACCGCTCGCCACCGACGAGAGCCGCCGATGACCGCCCTGCTGCGTTACCAGGCCGCCCTGCTCGTGCGCTCGCAGCGCTGGCTGCCGCCGTTCATCCTGTACGCGGTGTTCCTCGGCGTCGGCGTCCAGGGCGGGCAGCCGGTGCTGGACTCGCTCGGCTATGCCGCGGCGGCCGTCCTGCCGGTGGCCGCCTGGCTGGTGCGGATCTGCGCGGCCAACGAGCCGCCCGCCGCCCGCGCCGCCGTGGCCGCGGCCGTCGGCCCCGGACGGGCGCATCTCGCCTGTCTCCTGGTGGCACTGGCCGCGTCGGCGGCCCTCGGCACCGCCGCGACCGTCCTGGTGACCCTGATCAGCGACCCGGCGAGCGCCGATCACCAGGTCCGGGTGGAGCTGCTCCCTGCCGGTGCGGCCGGGCTGCTCGCCGCCCTGGCGTGCGCCCTGCTCGGCACGGCCGTCGGCGCGCTCACGACCTGGCCGCTGCTGCGCTCGCCCGGCCGGGCGGTGCCGGCGATGATGCTCGGCGCGCTGCTGACGATGGTGGTGACCGGCTCCCCGGCCAAGGCGGCGATCACGTCCCTGGTGACCGGCTCGCGCTCGGGCACGATCCCCGTCCCCCTGCTGCCGCTGGCCGCGGCGGCCCTGCTCACGGCGACGGCGACCGCCGTGGCCTGTGCGCTCACCTCACGTCGCTCACCCTGAGCAGGCCGACCGCTGCGCCTCCTGCCATTCGCACACCGGGCAGAGCGTGATGCCCTTCCGTGCCCTCGGGTACTCGGTCGGCTCCCGGCACAGCACACACTCCGCGTACGGCGGCCCGCCGGGGTCGCCCTCGTGTTCGTCACCCATGGCACCAGCGTAAGCCGGTCACGCTAGGTGGCGAGCAGGCGCTGTCTGGCCTCCGCCGCATCGAAGTCCGCCTTCGGGTACTGCGGGTCCAGTGCCTCCAGATGCTCCAGCAGCAACCGGCTGATCGCCCAGTTGCGGTACCACTTGCGGTCCGCCGGGATCAGGTACCAGGGCGCGTCGGCCGAACACCGCTCCAGGGCGATCTCGTACGCCTCCTGGTAGGCAGGCCACAGCGCGCGCTCCTCGATGTCGCCGACGTTGAACTTCCAGTGCTTGTCGGGGTTGTCCAGACGTTCCAGCAGCCGTCGCCGTTGCTCGTCGTAGGAGATGTGCAGGAAGCACTTCACGACCGTCACGCCGTCTTCGGCGAGGGACTTCTCGAAGCCGTTGATCTGGCTGTAGCGGCTGGTGAGCTGGGCCCGGGAGGCGAGTTCGCGGACGCGGGCGATCAGGACGTCCTCGTAGTGCGAGCGGTCGAAGATGCCGATCTCGCCGGGCTGGGGAAGGGCCCTTTTGATGCGCCAGAGGAAGGAGTGGCCCAGTTCCTCGTGGGTGGGTGCCTTGAACGCCTTGATCCGGCAGCCGGACGGGTTGAACAGGCCGATGACGTGCTTGACGGTGCCGCCCTTGCCGCTGGTGTCCATGCCCTGCAGGACGAGCAGCAGCCGGCGACGGTCTCCGGCCGAGCCCGCCGCCCACAGCCGCTCCTGGAGGTCCGCGAGCCGTTCGCCCAGCAGGGCGGTGGCGGCGAGCCCGGCCGCCTTGCCGTCGGGCCCGCCCGGGGTGGCCCCGGCGTCGTACGCGCCGAGGTCCACGCGCTCCCCGCCCGGTACGCGCAGCAGCTCACCCAGCGTGCTCCTGGCGTCCTCCGCGTGCTTCCTGGGGTCCTGTTTCGAGCCCTTCTCGGCCATGGGGCACCTCTTCCGGTCCGGTCCCTCGATCCTGCGACGCGGGAGCGGGGCGCGCCAGCGGTCGGGCCTAGCCGCGTGTGCAGCGCCCCGTGGGCCTGTCGGCGGGCGGGCGGCACAGGTCGGCGAAGTCGGCGACGCTGGTGCTCAGGTAACGGCCCACACAGGTGTCCGGGGTCGTCAGGCCGCGTTCGCCGCAGAAGGACAGCGCGGCCCGGCCGTCGGTGAACGGGCCGGGTGCGTAGATCACCCAGTAGCCCGGCCGCAGGGAGGCGTACGCGTCGCTGCGCACGAACACCGCCTCCGGCACCGACTCCCTGACCTTGGCGAGCTGTGCGTCCCGGGCGGCGGTCCCGGAGCCGACCGGCTCGGAGTGGAGCTGGGCGATCCAGCGGTCGCCCACGGCGGAAGGGGTGGCGGAGGGGGGAGGCGAAGTGCTCGTACCGGACGCCCCGTCCGACTCGTTCCCGTCGAGGAGGCGCGGGGCGAGAAAGACGGCGGCAGCGGCGACGGCGACCGCGAGCACGACGGACACGGCGATCCGCTTACGGCGGTACGGCGACCGCCCGAGACCCCGGCCGTCCTCGCGCCGGCCCGCGTCGCTCGCCAGGGGCACGCGCCCCGTAGGCACAGCCGGAGGCCCCGTCAGCGTCGGCTGCTCGGACCTCGCCGTTTCGCCCGTCGCCACCTGCCGCAGCATCTCCGCCAGCCGGCCCGCTTCGGGACGCGCCGCCGGGTCCCTGTCGAGCAGCGCTTCGAGTACGGGGGCCAGCGCGCCGGAGCGGGACGGCGGCGGGACCTCGGACTCCAGGACGGCGGCCAGCGTCGTGAGCGAGGTCTCGCGGCGCAGGGGGCTCACGCCCTCCACGCACACGTACAGCACGATTCCCAGGGACCACAGGTCGGCGGCCGGGTCGTCGGAGGGGCCCCGGATGCGTTCCGGGGCGATGTACTCGGGGGAGCCGATGAGCTCGCCGGTCATCGTCAGGGCCGTCGCGCCCTGGAGCGCGGCGATCCCGAAGTCGGTGAGGACCGCGCTGCCGTCCTCGCGCAGGAGGATGTTCGCCGGTTTCACGTCCCGGTGCTGGACACCCGCCGCGTGCGCCGCGCGCAGCGCGTCCAGCACCTGGCCGCCGATCCGCGCCGCCTCCACCGGCGTCAACGGGCCCGCTTCCAGGCGCTTGTCGAGCGAGACGCCGGGCACCAGCTCCATGACGATCCAGGGCTGCGGGTCGGCGTCGATGATCTGGTGGACCGTGACGACCTGGGGGTGGCTGAGCCGGGCGAGCGCCCGGGCCTCGCGCATCACCCGCTCCCGCACGATGTCGGACGTCGCCGGGTCGTGCATGACCCGTACCGCCTTCAGTGCGACCTCGCGGTGCAGCACGGCGTCGCGGGCCCGCCACACCGTGCCCATTCCGCCACTGCCGAGCCGCTCCAGCAGCTCGAACCTGCCGTCGACCACGTCCCCCGGTACGTTCATGGCGGACAGGTTAATGGCCTGCCCGCCATGTCCCGTTCAGGGGGCACCCGCTATCGCTTCCAGGGACCCCGCACCGCGAAGGTCGTCCCGGGCGTGTAGCAGTTGACGTACATCGTCCTGCCGTCGGGAGAGAAGGTGACGCCCGCGAACTCGCCCCACTCGGGGGCGGCTTCGGATCCAATGTTCTGGGCGTTGCGGGCCATCGCGTACACCTCGCCCCCGCGCGTCACGCCGTACACGTGCTGGGCGCCGTTCCCGTCCTCGCAGACCATCAGGCCGCCGCTCGGGGCGAGACAGATGTTGTCCGGTGACTCGCCGGGCAGCTGGACGTCCGTGTCCGGGCCGAAGACGATGACCAGGGTGAGGCGGCGCGCGGCCGGGTCGTAGCGCCAGATCTGGCCGAAGTGGGTGGCCGCGGAGCCGTCGCCCGCGTGGGCGAACGACGACACGAAGTACACGCACCGCCCGCCCCAGTAGCAGCCCTCCAGCTTCTGCGCGTGCGTGATGCCCTTCCGGCCGAAGTCCTGGAGCCGGACGGGGGTCTGGGCGGCCGACGGGTCCGGTACGTCCACCCACTCGACGCCGTCGAAGCAGGCACCCGGCTCCTGGATCGAGGAGAGATCGGGTACGCCCGGTACCCGCATCGCCTGGAGCCGGCCGCCCGCGCGCAGTGAACCCACCCCGCCCAGCGGCCTGTTGGGCAGAAAGCGGTAGAAGAGGCCGAAGGGTTTGAGGAAGGCGTCCTCGGTCTCGTAGACGATGCCGTTCCTCGGGTCGACGGCGATCGCCTCGTGCTGGAAGCGGCCCATCGCGGTGAGCGGGACGGCGCCGGTGCGGTGCGGGTCGGCCCCGTCGACCTCGAAGACGAAGCCGTGGTCCTTGGTGTAGCCGTTGGTACCGGCCTTGTCCTCGGTCTCCTCGCAGGTCAGCCAGGTACCCCAAGGGGTTGGCCCACCCGCGCAGTTGACGGCCGTACCGGCGATGGCGACCCGCTCGGCGAGGACGTCGCCGTCCCGGTCGAGGGTGAGCGACGTACAGCCGCCCTTGCCCGTCGGGTCGTAGGTGAGGCCCTTGACCGTCGGGACCGGAGCTTTGGCGGTGACGCGGTTCTCGTGGTTGCGGACCAGGTGCACGCGGCCGTGCCGGCCCGCGAAGGCCGCCATCCCGTCGTGGTTGGAGGGGACGAGGCCCTCACCGGAGCGCAGGGCGTCGCCCTCACGGGACAGGACCCGGTAGCGGAAACCTTTCGGCAGGTCGAGCAGGCGCTTCGGGTCGGGGATCAGGGGTCCGTAGCCGGAGTGCGCCGGCTCCTGGGCGGCGGCGGTACCGGCGAAGAGCTCGGAGAGGGCCCCGGTGAAGGCGATACCGGCCCCGAGGGCGCCGGTGCGGGCGAGAAGCTGGCGTCGGGAGGCGGGGGAGCCGTCAACTGCCTCGGTCGGAGCGTCTGTTGAGGGGCCGTCGAGTTCGGGCATGCCGAATGCGGACATGGGGGGCGACCTTCCTGCTGGCGGACAGGACTGTGACCTTGCTGTGTGTATCACGCCGTACGGGCCTCGGGAACCACGCGCGAAGCGCGCCTCATCCGGGTGACCCGCCTGGCGGTGGCTGCTGGGTCTGCGCCCGTTCGAGGAAGCGGAGCAGTTCCACCGGGAAGGGCAGGACGAGTGTCGAGTTCTTCTCGGCCGCGACCGCCACCACCGTCTGGAGCAGCCGGAGTTGGAGTGCGGCGGGCTGCTCGGACATCACCGCGGCGGCCTCCGCGAGCTTCTTCGACGCCTGCAGCTCGGCGTCCGCGTTGATGATGCGGGCCCGGCGTTCCCGGTCGGCCTCGGCCTGCCGGGCCATCGAGCGCTTCATCGTGTCCGGCAGGGACACGTCCTTGATCTCGACCCGGTCGATCTGTACGCCCCAGCCGATGGCCGGGCTGTCGATCATCAGCTCCAGCCCCTGGTTGAGCTTCTCCCGGTTGGAGAGGAGGTCGTCCAGGTCGCTCTTGCCGATGATCGAGCGCAGTGAGGTCTGCGCCATCTGGGAGACCGCGAACCGGTAGTCCTCGACCTGGATGATCGCGTTCGCCGCGTCGACGACCTTGAAGTAGACGACCGCGTCCACGCGCACGGTCACGTTGTCCCGGGTGATGCCCTCCTGGGCCGGGATCGGCAGGGTGACGATCTGCATGTTGACCTTGCGCAACCGGTCCACGAACGGGACCACCAGCGTGAAACCGGGCGGCCGTGTGTCTCCGGCGAGGCGGCCGAGCCGGAAGACGACGCCGCGTTCGTACTGCTTGACGACCCGGGCGGCGGCCCCGACGTAGACGAGCCCGGCGGTTGCGGCGGCGACGCCCGCGGCCAGCAGTTCCTCAAGCATGACGACGACCTCTCGCAGCCGTCCCGTATGTGCCGATCGGCACTCTTAACAAACGATATGCCCGGTGCGGGGCTCGGGTCGAGCCCCGCACCGGGCAACCACGTACTGGGAAGCCGGCACGCCGCGAGAAGCCGTGAAGGCTACAGCGACGGCGTCATCATCTTGACCGGCTCCGTGCCGACCGCGCTGTGCCGCTCCGCCCAGCTCTCCAGAGCCGTACGGCAGGCGTGGTCCAGGTGGTGCAGGCCCGACAGGTCCAGCTCTATCGGCCGGTCCTGGGGCAGCGCCTCCAGGTTGTCGAGGATCTTCGGCAACCGCAGGAAGGTCGCGTTGCCCGACAGATACGCCTGGACGGGCCCGGCGCCCTTGTCGATGACCTCCAGCTTGAGGTGCGAGGCCTCCCAGGCGGTCTTGCCCACGGACAGGGCGAGACCGATCAGTACGCCCTCGAACATGTTCACGGACACGATGGCCAGGGCGGTGACCACCAGGATCAGTGCCTCACCCCGGTGCTCGCGCCACAGCGAGACGATCCCGCGCAGCGGTATGAGCTTCCAGCCGGCGTGGACGAGTATCCCGGCCAGCGCGGGCAGCGGAATGAGCGCCAGCGCGCCGGGCAGCAGCGCCGCGAACAGCAGCAGCCATACGCCGTGCATGACCCGGGACGCCTTGGTCCGCGCCCCCGCCTGGACGTTCGCCGAGCTGCGCACGATCACCGCGGTCATCGGCAGCGCGCCCAGCAGCCCGCACACCGTGTTGCCGGCGCCCTGCGCCATCAGTTCCTTGTCGTACTGGGTGCGCGGACCGTCGTGCAGCCGGTCCACGGCGGCGGCGCTGAACAGGCTCTCGGCGGACGCGATCAGGGTGAACGCCACGACCGTGCCGAGCACGCTCAGACTGCCGAGCTCGCCGAAGGCGCCGAGCCCGGGCAGCTGGACGGCGTCCAGCAGGCCCTTCACCTCGACGGTCGCCACCGGCAGGCTGAACACAAGGGTGACGACGGTCGCCAGGACCACCGCGGCGAGCGCGCCGGGCACCGCCCGCACCTTCTTGGGCAGCCGCTGCCAGAGCACGATCACGGCGATCGTGCCCGCGCCGACCGCCAGCGAGGCCAGCGCGCCGGTGCTCCCCGCCGCCTTCACGGCCGCCTCGGGCAGCCCGGTGATCTTGTCCAGCCCGGCGGTCGGCGCCTTCAGCCCGGCCGCCGCGTACAGCTGCCCGGCGATGATCACGAGGCCGATTCCGGCCAGCATGCCCTCGACGACGGACACCGATATGGCCCGGAACCAGCGCCCCAGTTTCAGGGCGCCCATGGCGAGTTGCAGCAGCCCGGCGGCGAGCACGATCACCCCGAGCGCGGGCAGCCCGTGCTCCCGTACGGCCTCGAAGACCAGCACGGTGAGGCCGGCGGCGGGCCCGGACACCTGGAGGCTGCTGCCCGGCAGGAGTCCGGCGACGATGCCGCCCACGATGCCGGTGACCAGCCCGAGTTCGGCCGGCACACCCGAGGCGACGGCGACGCCCACGCACAGCGGCAGGGCGACCAGGAACACGACGAGCGAGGCGGCGAAGTCCTGCCGCAGATGAGGGACCTTGGCGGACACGGTACGTATGTTCATGGCGGCCCTCACAGCGCTTCGAACGCGTCGGTGGCGGCGCGGTGTTCGCGCACGGACCCGGTGTGGACCTCGTAGTACCAGCCGCGCAACCGCAGTTGGCCCTTGGCCAGGCGTTGTTCCACACAGGGGTAGGAGCGCAGTCGCAACAGCTGTGTCAGGACGTGGTTCTGGACGGCCGAGGCGACCGTCGGGTCGTCGGTGTCGGACGGGGCCGTGGCCCCGGGGTCGTCGGCCGCGTGCGCGAGCCAGTCGCGTACGGCGGGTACGGCGGTGAGGTCGTCGCCGCGTACCAGGGCGCCGACGGCGCCGCAGTGCGAGTGACCGCAGACCACGATGTCGCTGACGCCGAGGACCTCCACGGCGTACTCGATGGTGGCCGCCTCGCCGGTGGGGCGGGCAGAGGCGTACGGGGGGACGATGTTGCCCGCGGTGCGCAGCTCGAAGAGCTCACCAGGCCTGGCACCTGTGATCAGGGCCGGGACGACCCTGGAGTCGGAGCAGGTGATGAACAGGACCTGGGGGGACTGGCCTTCGGCGAGCTTCGCGAACTCCTCAGGGCGCTGACCGAAGGTGCGGGCGTTGTCGATGAGGGGCTGCATGTGGTGACTCCTCCTGGCGCGCCTCGACGGCGCGTCGGACGTACATGACAGTCGGACGTGCTGACAGTGGGTGGGGGGACGTCCCGGCTGTCAGCAGCGGAACACCTGGAGCGCCGCCGGGGTGTGCGCGGTCGACGATCTGGGTTCCTGATGGCGGGACGCGACACGTCTGTCCGGACCGGCCGGGGTCGCGCGGTCCACCGAGAGAAGCGGGCGTTCGGGCCCCTGGGGGCTCGTGTCGACGACGCGGTGCCGGTCGCGGATGCGCAGCGGCAGGCTCGGGTCGTGATGCCGGCCGCCATCACCGCAGGTGACGTACTCGTCGCGCTGGGACGCCGCCCTGGGTTTGTTTCTGGGCTCGGTCTTGGCCTCGGCGTGACGGGCCGTGTGCGCGGATGCGAAGGACGCCGTCGGAGCGAAGAGCTGGAGTGTCAGCAGGGCGGCGGCGAGGAGGGCGATCACGCTCCGGGCAGTACTACCTCGGAACATGTGCCCCCCTCCCGGCGTTCGGCAGTCTCTTGTACACGTCAACGGTTGGTCAACCGCGGGTCAAGAAACACGTTAACCCTGCGAAGTTGTTTGCTGGGTTAACTTAACGTTTCAGGCTGAAGAGAGCCTGAAAAGCAGGGGTGGGATGACGTGAACTGATCGTTGACCTGCGGAAGTTCATATGTTCCGCAGATCAGGGCCGCGCGCGCCTCGGGGTGTCACGAAGGCTCTACGAGGCCCTTGGCGTCGCGGGCCAGCGCGGTCAGGCGGGAGATCGCGCGGAAGTACTTCTTGCGGTAGCCGCCGTTCAGCATCTCCTCGCTGAACAACTGGTCGAAGGGCAGACCGGACGCGAGCACCGGCACCTCGCGGTCGTACAGCCGGTCGGCGAGCACGACGAGCCGCAGCGCCGTCGACTGGTCCGGAACCGGCCGCACGTCGGTGAGGCACACGGCCTTCAGGCCGTCCGTGAGGGCGCCGTACCGGCTGGGGTGCACCCGGGCGAGGTGGTCGAGGAGCTGCGGGAAGTCGTCGAGCGAGGCGCCCTGGGTGGCGTAGGCGGCCTTGGTCACCTGCTCCTCGGAGTAGGGCGCCGGGGCCCGGGGCAGCCCCCGGTGGCGGTAGTCCTCGCCGTCGATGCGCAGTGCGCGGAAGTGGGCGGACAGACCCTGGATCTCGCGCAGGAAGTCCGCCGACGCGAACCGCCCCTCACCGAGCTTGCCCGGCAGGGTGTTCGAGGTGGCGGCGAGCGCCACACCCGCGTCGACGAGCTTGCCGAGCAGGGTCGAGACGAGGACGGTGTCGCCCGGGTCGTCCAGTTCGAACTCGTCGATGCAGAGCAGCCGGTGGCCGGAGAGGGTCTGGACGGTCTTCTGGAAGCCGAGGGCGCCGACCAGGTTCGTCAGCTCCACGAAGGTGCCGAAGGCCTTGAGCGCGGGCTCCGCCGGGGTGGCGTGCCAGAGGGAGGCGAGGAGGTGGGTCTTGCCGACGCCGTAGCCGCCGTCCAGGTAGACGCCACGGGGACCGGCCGGCACCTTCGACGGCTTGACCTTCCCGAGCCCGAAGAACCCCCGTTTGCCGCCCCCCACGGCGTGCGCCCCGCCGAGCCCGCCCGCGAAGCCGTCGAGGACCCGCACGGCCTCGGTCTGGCTCGGCTGGTTCGGGTCCGGGTCGTACGTCCCGAAGCGCACCGAGTCGAACCGGGGCGGCGGCACCATCTCGGCGACCAGCCGGTCCGCGGGGACATGCGGCTCACGGACGCACAGGGACAGCGGGGCCGCGTCGGCTATCGGACCGAAACCGGAGGCGGCGGGGGTGGTATGCACGGTTCACCATGTTAAGCCTGCCCGGTGGGCCCGGACCCGGGGGTGCACCGCCGTGCGGGTGGGCGGCTTGTGCCACGTACGACCGTGAGGCGGCGGACGGTCGCGACGCGCAACGCCGGCCGGCGACGGCAACGTCGCAGTTGGGCGCGCCGCACCCCGTGGCCCCTGCTCGGTCACCGGCCCGGCCCACCGGACAGGCACTGGGCCCCGTGCCAGACTGCCTGGCATGCGACGCCTGTTCCCTGTGACCGAAGAGACAGTGGCCGACGCCTCCGGAGGGGCCGTACGGGCGGGTGGTGCCGGAGATTCGCCCGGCGGCGGCAGGGCGGTCGACCGGGAGTGGAGCCTGGACGAGCTGGCCGCCGCCTACGCCTACCCCGAGCGGACGAACGAGCGCCGGGAAGCCTGGCTGCGCGCCAACATGGTGTCCACGCTCGACGGCGCCGCCCAGCACGACGGCCGCTCCCAGCCCATCTCCTCCGCCTCCGACATGCGGATCTTCGGCACCCTGAGGGCACTGGCGGACGTGGTCCTGGTCGGTGCGGAAACGGTACGCCAGGAGGGGTACCGCCCGGCACGTGCGCGTGCGGAGTTCGCGGCGGCCCGCGAGGCGGCCGGGCAGGCACAGGCAGCGGCGATCGCGATCGTCAGCGCGAGCCTGGAGCTGGACTACTCGCTCCCGCTGTTCACCTCACCATTGGTGCCCACCCTGATCCTCACGGGCGCGGCTGCCGCCCCCGACCGCGTCGCGGCCGCTGAGAAGGCGGGCGCCCGGGTGGTCGTCGCCGGCGACGGCATGGGCGTCGACCCGGCGCGTGCCGTGCAGGCCCTCGCCGACCTCGGTCACACCCGGCTGCTGGCCGAGGGCGGGCCGCGGCTGCTGGGGCAGTTGGTGGCGGCCGAGGTGCTCGACGAACTGTGCCTGACGATCTCCCCGATGCTCACCGTGGGGGACGCCCAGCGGATCTCGGGCGGGCCCGCGGTGCCGGTGCCCCGGCGCTTCGAACTGGTGTCCTTGTTGGAGGAGTCCGGCTTCCTGTTCAGCCGCTATCACCGCTCCTGACGCGCGGGGGCACGCTCGCCCCGACACGATCCGGAATCTCTCGTTCCGTTTGTCTATCGCTGGGCACACTAAATTTCGCAGTCCCCGTGCGATCACGGGGCAGGATGGTTTCAGCAGGGGCCTACGAACGGCCCACGGAGGAGAAGGGCGCCTGTCGTGTTCACAAGCGTTTTGATGATCGAGAAGGCCCTGACGTCCGCCGACGTGGAGTTCGTCACCACCTTGCACGGCGATGAGGACGTGGCCTTCCACGTGCTGCTCCAGCCCCGGGGCGACCAGGCCGACCGACTGCTGCGGGCCATCGACGACATCGCGCTGGGCGAGCTCGACGAGGCGGCGCACGAGCGGGAGACCCCCGAGGGCAAGGACGCGGCGGCGATGGGGGAGCAGGCGCTGGAGGTGTCGCTGGCGGCGCTGCGAGCCGCCGGTCACGAGGCGGAGGGGCGGATCGTCGAGGACCATCCGCTCGACGCGTTGCGGGGACTGGTCGACGAGATCGAGGCGGACGAGGTCATCGTGCTGACCGATCCGCACTACGTGGAGGAGTTCTTCCACCGGGACTGGGCCTCCCGGGCCCGGCACAAGGTGGGGGTGCCCGTGCTGAAGCTGTTCTCGCACAGCAAGGTGTGACCCTCGGGGAGATGCGGTCGCCCTCATTTCGGAGGCAATAGGCTGGCTCCTCGAACGTTCGCCGTACGTACCACGCACTGGGAGAGACACATGGCACCCGGCCTTCCTGCCGCCATGGACCGACCGCACTTCATCGGCATCGGAGGCGCCGGGATGTCGGGGATCGCGAAGATCCTCGCGCAGCGCGGTGCCGTGGTGGCCGGCAGCGACGCCAGGGAGTCCGAGACCGCGGCGGCGCTGCGGGCGCTGGGCGCCACCGTGCACATCGGGCACGCGGCCGGGCATCTCGCCGCCGACGCCACCTGTGTCGTGGTCTCCTCCGCGATCCGCGCGGACAACCCGGAGCTGGCGCGCGCGGCGGAGCTGGGGATCCCGGTGGTCCACCGGTCGGACGCGCTCGCCCGGCTCATGGACGGCCTGCGGCCCATCGCGGTCGCGGGCACCCACGGCAAGACGACCACGACGTCGATGCTCGCGGTGTCACTGAGCGAGCTGGGGCGCAGCCCCTCCTACGCGATCGGCGGCGACCTGGACGCCCCCGGCTCGAACGCCCTGCACGGCGACGGCGAGATCTTCGTGGCCGAGGCGGACGAATCGGACCGCAGCTTCCACAAGTACGCGCCCGAGGTCGCGATCGTCCTCAACGTCGAACTCGACCACCACGCCAACTACGCCTCCATGGACGAGATCTACGAGTCCTTCGAGACGTTCGCGGGCCGGATCGTGCCCGGCGGGACGCTGGTGATCTCCGCCGACCAGGAGGGCGCCCGCGAGCTGACGCGGCGCCTGCCGGACTCCGTGCGGGTGGTGACGTACGGGGAGGCGGCGGACGCGGACGTGCGGGTGCTGTCGGTCGTACCGCAGGGGCTGAAGAGCGAGGTGACCGTCGAGCTGGACGGCGCTCCGCTCACCTTCGCGGTGTCGGTTCCCGGCCGGCACTACGCCCTCAACGCGGTGGCGGCGCTGGCGGCGGGCGTCGCGCTGGGCGTGCCCGCGGGCGAGCTGGCCCCCGCCCTGGCGGCGTACACGGGCGTGAAGCGGCGCCTCCAACTGAAGGGCGAGGCGGCGGGCGTCCAGGTCATCGACTCGTACGCGCACCACCCGACCGAGATGACGGCGGACCTGGAGGCGATGCGGGCGGCGGTCGGTGAGGCGCGCATCCTGGTGGTCTTCCAGCCGCACCTCTTCTCCCGTACCCAGGAGCTGGGCAAGGAGATGGGGCAGGCGCTGGCGCTCGCGGACGCGTCGGTCGTCCTCGACATCTACCCGGCCCGCGAGGACCCGGTCCCCGGTGTGACGAGCGCGCTGATCATCGACGCCGCGCGGGCGGCGGGCGCCGATGTGACGGCCGTGTCCGACAAGGCCGAGGTGCCCGAGACGGTCGCGGGAATGGCGAAGCCCGGTGATCTCGTTCTCACCATGGGCGCGGGTGATGTGACGGACCTGGGCCCGCGGATCCTGGACCGCCTGGCACGGTGACGTCCACGGTTCCGCAGTGAATTTCGTGGTGACTTTCGCAGTAAGGGGCTGAGCTTCATGTCGTACGACGTCGAAAAGCCGGACGAGCAGTGGCGTGCGGAGCTGACGCCGGCCGAGTACGCGGTTCTGCGTCAGGCCGGCACGGAGCCCGCCTTCGTGGGTGAGTACACGGACACCAAGACGACGGGCGTCTACTCCTGCCGGGCCTGCGGGGCCGAACTGTTCACCTCGGACACGAAGTTCGAGTCGCACTGCGGCTGGCCGAGCTTCTTCGACCCGAAGGACACCGACGCGGTCGAGCTGCTGTCGGACCGGACCCACGGCATGGTGCGGACCGAGGTGCGGTGTGCTCGGTGCGGATCGCATCTCGGGCACGTGTTCGAGGGTGAGGGTTATCCGACCCCGACGGATCAGCGGTACTGCATCAACAGCATCTCGTTGCGGCTGGCGCCCGACGAGGGCTGAGTGCCGGGTGGTGAGAATCGCGTCTGGGGCCCTGCCGTCGTACGGCAGGGCCCCAGACGTGTTCTTCCTAGGACGTGCAGACGTCCTTCAGCCGGTCGGCGGCCGCGTCGATCCTGCTGGAGTCGGGGTTCGTGTCGCCGTTCAGGATCGACTTGTTGTAGTCGTCAATCGCCTTGTCCAGATCGTTGACCGCCTTGTCGACCTTGCTGTCGTCGGTCTCCTTGTTGATCTTGTCCAGGTTCTTGTCGATGGTGTCGATGGAGTCGTCGGTCTTCGACGGATCCTTCACCGCGTCCCAGCCGGCCTCGTGGATCGCCTTGATGCTGTCCGAGATCGTGTCGGCGTTGCCGAGGCAGTCCATGGAGTTGTCGAGGTCCTCGCAGCCGGTCAGTAGTCCGGCGGTCAGGGCGACGGCGGCGACGGCGGTGACGAGGGTGACGCTGCGACGGCCACGACGGCGGTTCGAGGGCATGGAAAGGGGTCCCTTCACTTCATGGGCTGACGAGGGCTTCGGTGCCTGATCTCTGCCGACCACGATCCCCGTGCCCGCCCGCCGCCACGAGGGACCGTTCTCCCGAATGCGTGGTGTAGCCCGCTACACCCTGCGCCCGCCGTCAGGCCTCCGTGCTGAACACCCGGACGTCCCAGGCGCCGAGCTCCAGCTCGGTGCCCACGGGGACCGGGCTGCCCTTCAGTACGTCCGTCAGGTCGGCCGGGGCCGTGACCCGTGCCGGCTCCCAGCTCCAGTTGTGGACGATGTGCACGCGCCGCCCGTCCTCGGCCGTACCGGTGGTCGCCGTGACCGAGGCCGGGAGGTCGCCCCAGACGCTGCGGGCGGTGGGAGTCAGCCAGGAGGCCAGCTCCCGGGCCAGGTCGCGGCCCGGCACCGTCCCGACGTACGTCACCTGTCCCGCGCCGTGACGGCGGGTGGTGACCGCCGGCCAGCGGCCGAAGTGCGGGTGGTCGTACGTCACCAGCGGCTCGGCGTCGGTCACGGTGAGACCGTCGGCCCAGTGCGACGCCGTCGCGGCCTCGGGGAGTCGGAGGGGACCGCCCGGCACGCCGCGCACCGGGATCTCCTGGGTCAGGTTGCTGTACTCGTCGTAGCTGACGCCCGCCGCGTCCACCAGGCGTCCGGGGGCGGGTTCGTGGCGGGCCCGGGCCTCGTGGTCGGCGTATGCCGTGCGCGGGCCGAGGACCAGGTGGCCGCCGGCGTGGGCGTACGCGGCGAACCAGTCGAGGGTCGTGTCGTCGACGACGTACAGCGCCGGGACGACCAGGACCGGGTGACGGCTCACCGCCTCCTCTGGGGTCAGGCCCTCTCGCTCGCCCCGAGGGTCGTGCAGCTGACGGGCGTGGACGATCCGGACCTGGCGGCCGGCGTCGAAGGCGCCCCGGTAGAACGGGTCGAAGATCCGGTGGTACGCGGCGCTGTCCGGGCCGCCGTCGCCCGTCGCGATCGGCGGGTACTTCTGCATCAGCCACTTGCTGGGCGTCGAGTAGACCATCGTGATGTCGGCGTCCGGTTCGAGACCGGCCACCAGCGAGCCCGCCGTGTCCAACTCGGCGCCGAGCCGGGCCAGTTCGGCGTACGTCCGGCCGGGTCGGCCGCTGTGCGGGAGGACACCGCCCCAGTACGTCTCGGCGCCGAAGTGCAGGGTGTGCCAGTGCCAGTACTCGATCATCCTGGCCCCGCGTCCGACCAGTGCCCAGGCGGCCTGGCGCCACTGGCCGTCGTAGGCGGGGCGGTTGTGCCACGGTTCGCCGATGGACGAGGCGTTCGTCTCGGTGACCAGGAACGGGGCCTGCTTGGACGAGAACATCCAGTCGGCGGTCTGGTAGAGGGCCCAGACGCCCGTGGTCTTCCAGTGCTGGGCGTACGCGTCCGGTGTGAGGTCGGGCAGCGCGAGGCCGTCCTGCATGGTGTAGTACGGGTTGCCCGACGCGATGTCGAGCGGCACGCTGAGTTCCTCGTCCTCCACCGCCCGACGGGTGTACGAGATACAGGTGGTGACGAACTGCTCGGGGCTCGCGTACTCGCGGACGATGCCGGCCTGCCAGCCGATGAACTCGGTGACCTGGCGGGCCTGGAACTCCCGCCAGGCGACGTCGTACTGGGGCTGGACGTTGCCGTCGGGGGTCCACAGGTCGGCCCAGGTGGACAGGCGGTGCGACCAGTAGACGAGGCCCCATTCGCGGTTCAGGGTCTCGATGTCCCCGTACTTCGCCCGGAGATGGTCGACGAAGCGCTCGAACACGCCCCGGTTGTGCAGGAGTTCGTTGCCGGGCTCGTTGTCGACCTGGAAGCCGATGACCGCCGGGTGGTCGGCGTACCGTGCGACGATCTTCCGGATCACCCGCTCGGCGTGGAACCGGAACGCGGGGTGCGTGAAGTCGACCTCCTGCCGGGCGCCCCAGCCGATCCGCTCCCCGGTGGCCCGCTCGCCGGTGATCTCCGGGTACTGGCGGGCCAGCCACGGTGGCACGGCGTAGGTCGGGGTGCCGAGGACCACGGCGATACCGCGCTCATGGGCGCCGTCGAGCACCGGCTCCAGCCAGTCGAGGTCGAAGCGGCCGTTTTCCGGCTCCCAGGTCGACCAGACCGACTCGCCGACCCGGATCACGGTGAAGCGGGCGTCGGCCATCAGGTCGAGGTCGGTCTTGAGCTGCTGGCCGGGACGGAAGTCGGGGCCGTGGGTGGGCTGGTACTCGTGGTAGTACGCGGCGCCGAAGAGGACGCGGGCGGGCAGAACCGCCATGAAGTCAACCTCCAGTGGGGGAAGGGGAGTTGGGTAACTCGCGCGGCTGGGCCGGGAGTTACTGTTTGACGCCGCCGGTGGCCAGGCCGCTCTGCCAGTACCGCTGGAGCATCAGGAAGGCCACGACGAGCGGGATCACCGAGATCACCGACCCGGTCACGACCAGCGCGAGCATGTCGCTGCTGGCGCCCGCCCCGCCGTTCTGCGCCTGGGCGGCCCAGGAGGAGAGCCCGACCGTGATCGGGTACAGGTCCGGGTCGTTGAGCATGATCAGCGGCAGGAAGTAGTTGTTCCAGGTCGCCACCAGCGTGAACAGCAGCACGGTCACCAGCCCTGGTGCGAGCAGCCGCAGCACGATCTGGGAGAAGATCCGGAACTCCCCGGCCCCGTCCATCCGGGCGGCTTCGAGGATGCTGTCCGGCACCGCGTCCTGGGCGTACACCCGCATGAGGTACAGCCCGAAGGGGCTCACCAGCGAGGGCAGGATGATCGCCCACGGCGTGTTCACCAGGCCCACCTTGGCGAACAGCAGGTACGTCGGAATGGCCAGGGCCGTCGCCGGCACCATGACCGCGCCGAGTACGAGGTTGAAGGCGGCGCCGTTCCCGCGGAACCGGAACTTGGCGAACCCGTACCCCGCGGCCGCCGCCAGGATCGCGGCGCCGACGGAGCTGACACCGGCGTACAGCAGGGTGTTGAGCAGCCAGTGCAGGAAGACGCCGTCGTCCTGGGTGAAGGTCAGGCGGATGTTCGTCAGCAGCTGCGGCGCGTCGGAGAACCACAGGCCGAAGCTGTTGATCAGGTCATGGGTGCTCTTGGTGGAGGCGATCAGCAGCCACAGGAGCGGCAGGAGGAAGTAGGCGAGTACCGCCAGCATGGCGATGGTGAGCGGTGTGCTGCGCCGGCGGGCCGGTCGGCGACGCCGCTGCTGCTCGGCGGCTTCGGGCGCCTGGCCGGCCGTGAGAACCACGCTTCCGGCAGGGGGAGTTGTGGTGGTCACGCGGGCCTCCTGCGGTTCGCGGTGAGCAGGAAGGCGTACGAGATGATCACGATCAGCAGGCCGAGGAGGAAGGAGACGGCCGCCGCGTAGTTGATCTGCTGGCTGGTGAAGGCGAGCGTGTAGGCGTACAGGTTGGCGGTGTACGAGCTGTCGATGACGTCCGGGACGATCTTCATCAGCAGGTTGGGTTCGTTGAAGAGCTGGAAGCTGCCGATCACCGAGAACAGCAGGGTGAGCGTCAACGCGGGCCGCAGCGCCGGGAGTTTGATGGACCAGGCGATCCGCCAGGCCCCCGCTCCGTCCAGCGCGGCGGCCTCGTACAGGTCCGCCGGAATGGTCCGCAGGGCCGCGTACAGGATGATCATGTTGTAGCCGACGAACTCCCAGGTCACGATGTTCGCCAGGCTGCCGAGCATCCAGCTGTCGGTCAGGAAGTGCGGTGCGGGCAGGGACAGTTTGTCGCTGAGCTGGGCGAACGGGCCGAAGTCCGGGCCGTAGAGGTAGCCCCACATCAGGGTGGCGACCACGCTCGGGACGGCGTACGGCACGAAGATGCCCAGCCGGATCACCCGGGACAGCCGCAGCAGGCCGCTGTCCAGGGCGAGGGCGAAGAGCAGGGCCAGCAGCAGCATCACCGGGACCTGGATCACGAAGAAGGTCGCCACCCGGAGGACACCCGCACGGAGCTGCGGGTCCTTGACGGCGGTGACGTAGTTCTCCAGGCCGACGAAGGACGTTCCGCCGACCAACTTCTCCTGGAACAGGCTCAGATAGGCCGCGTAGCCGAGCGGAGCGAGGAACAGGAGGAGGAACAGGGCCATGAACGGGGCGATGAACAGCGGGCCCGCCGACCGGGGCCGCGCGAGGTGCCTGGGCATGTCAGGGAGCCGCCTTCACGGTGAAGCCCTGGCTCTTGGCGAACGTGGTGATCCGCGTCTGCCAGCCCGCGAGCGCGGCGACCGTGTCGGTCTTCCTGGCCAGCGAACGGCCCACGGTCTCCGTCCAGTCGGTGGCCACCTGATCGAGGAACGGCGGCCACTGGAAGGAGGGGTTGACCTGGTCGCTGATGCCGGCGAAGACCTCGTTGACCTTCTGGCCGCCGTAGAAGGCGGGCGTGTCGCCGAGGTAACCCTGGTCCGCGAGCAGCGCCTTGGTGGCCGGGAAGAAGAACTGCTTCGTCGCGAACATCTTCGCGCTCTCGGGGTCGCTGTTGAGGAACTGGGCGAACTGGGCAGCCGCGATGGGGTTCTTGGTGGACCGGATCACCGCGGTCGTCGAGCCGCCCCAGTTGCCCGCGCTCGGCGCGGACGCGTCCCACTGCGGCATCGGCGCCGCCCGCCACTTGCCTGAGGTGTCCTTCGCCGACCCGGAGAGAAACGCCGGGCCCCAGGCCCCGGTCATCCAGGTCGCGTACTTGCCCTTGTTGAGCGCCGCGTACCAGGAGTCCGTGAAGTCCGGCTCCACACCGATGACGCCCTCCTGCGCGAGCCCGCCCCAGAACGCGCCGAGCTTCTTGGAGACCGCGTCGTCGACACTGACGGTGATGTCGCTCTTGCCGGAGGTGACGTAGGGCTTGGCCCCCGCCTGCCACAGCAGGCCGTGCCAGGCGGCCACCTGGTTCGCGGCGAGGTTGGTCAGATAGACGTCCGGGTCGGCCTTGTGCAGCTTGCGCGCGGCCTCGGCGAACTCGTCCCAGGTCTTGGGGACTTGGATGCCGTGCTTGTCGAAGATGTCCTTGCGGTACAGCATGCCCATCGGGCCGGTGTCCTGCGGGATCGCCCAGAGCTCGCCGTCGCTGCCGCTGACCTGGCTCCAGGTCCAGTCGACGAACTGCGACTTGAGAGCGGAGGCGCCGTACGGCCGCAGGTCGAGGAGGCTGTCGGTGATCGTGAAGGTCGGTATGGCCTGGTACTCGATCTGCACCATGTCCGGGGCGCCGCTGCCGGCCTTGAGGGCCGTACGCAGCTTGGTGTACTCCGGGACGCCCTGACCGGCGTTGACGGCCTTGATCCTGATCGCCGGGTACTTCTTCTCGAAGAGGGCGATCTCCTGCTCGATGTTCGGGACCCACGTCCAGAACGTCAGCTCGGTCGGGGTCTTCATCGCCTTGTCGATGTCGGCCTGGCTGACCGGCTTCGACGAGGTCGAGCCGCTGTCGGAGCCGCCCCCGCCGCAGGCGGTCAGGGCCGCGCCGAGCGAGGCGGCGCCGGCCGCGGTGAGGAGGAGACGACGGCTGATGGCAGAGGAGGAGGCGATGTTTCTGGGCATGGTGAACTCCGGCCGGGGCGAAAGGGAGTGGAGAGAAGGCAGAGAAGGCAGACGTGAGAGAGACGGCTGAGAAGGAAGGGAGGCGGAGATGCGGGGGAGGGGGCCGCAGGTGGGGCTGACCGGCCTTTGTCGGTGCGGCTACCGGTGGGGCGGGGGTGCGGTGGAGGACCGTACGACGAGGTCGACCGGTGGGTCGCTCGGCGGCAGGGGGTCCGCGTCCGGTTTCTCGATGGCGTGCAGGAGCCGTTTGAGGCCTTCCTGCGCCACGGCGTCGAAGGGCTGGCGCACGGTGGTGAGCGGCGGTGTGATGTACGCGGCGACCGGGATGTCGTCGAACCCGACCACGCTGACGTCGTCCGGCACGCGCAGGCCGGCTTCCGTCAGGGCCCGGATCAGCCCGATGGCCATGTCGTCGTTGGCGGCGAACACGGCGGTCACCGAGGGGTCGGCGGCGAGCTGGCGCCCCGCCGCGTATCCCGAGGCGGCCGACCAGTCGCCCACGACGACGGGCGGCTCGGGCGCTCCATGGGCCGCGAGGGCGGCCCGCCAGGCGGTGAGCCGGTCCCTTGCCGCGTACCAGCGTGGCGGTCCCGACAGATGATGGACCGTCACATGGCCCAGGTCCAGCAGGTGTTGGGTCGCGGCCCGGGTCAGCAGGTCCGCTCCGCCGCCCGAGGTGACCGGGCGGGAGGTGGCGAAGGGCGTCGGTGCGCCGATGACCAGGACCGGCACGTCGACGGAGAGTCCCGCCGCACTCGTCCCCTCGTCGATCGGCTCGGAGACGACGATGCCGTCCACCCCCTGTTCGAGGAGTGAGCCGACGGCGCCGGCGACGCCCGCGGGGTCGCCCTCCATCGTGTTGACGACGCGCAGCGCGTACCCGGTGTCCCGGACGGCGCGCTCGATACCCATGAGCAGCGAGGCGGGCCCGTACAGGGCGGTGCCCAGCGTCACCACGCCGATGGATCTCGTGCGCCCGGAGGCGAGCGCCCGGGCCGCGTTGTTCATCCGGTAGCCGAGGTCCTCGGCGGCCTGGAGAACACGGCGCCGTACGTCCTCGGAGACGTACGGCTCGCTGTTGAAGACCCTGGACACGGTCTTCTGCGAGACCCCCGCGAGGCGTGCCACGTCGACACTGCGAGGCGTCGACGAGGTCGCACCCCGTCCTGTCTGTCGTGTCACGGTGACTCCCGGTGGCCGGTGCCCACGGTAGCCGGAGGGTGACCTTGGCTGCCGTGGACATGACGTGGAACCGCGCTCGCCAGTTTTCTGACTGCGCTGTCATGACTGCGCAGTCATATCTACGCAGTCGGAGAGGGCGCGTCAAGGGTTCGCGCAATGCGGGCGTAACTTTTCGAGCTCCGGGCGGCAGCCGCGAGGCGGCCTTCAGCGGCGGTCGGCGTCCATGACTCACCGGGTTTCTGGGTAGCTACCGGGTTTGCCACGCCGTCCCGTGTCGTCCCGCGCCGTCCGAGGAGCTGCCCGTGTCACCGCACGACATCGAGTCCCTGGCCCGTACCGCCCTGCCCGAGATGATCGACGACCTGCGGACACTGGTCGAATGCGAGACCCCCAGCGACGACAAGGAGCTGCTGAGCGCCGGACTCGCCGCCATCGAGGACCTGGCGCTTCGGCGTCTCGGCCCGCCGGACGACGCCGTGCGCCACGACGGCGGCGAACACGGAGACGTCCTGGAACTCCTCTACCGGGGCACCTCCGAGACCACGGTGCTGCTGCTCGCCCACTACGACACCGTGTGGCCGGCCGGCACCCTCACCGAGTGGCCGTTCACCGTGACCGACGACGGGCGGGTGAGCGCGCCCGGCGCCTTCGACATGAAGTGCGGTCTGGTGCAGGCGATCTGGGCGCTGCGGCTGCTGCGTGAACGGGATCTGCCGCGCTCCACGGTCCGCCTGCTCCTCAACGGGGACGAGGAGATCGGCAGCCCCTTCTCCCGCCCCCACATCGAGCGGCTCAGCGAGCAGGTGGCGGCCACGCTGGTGTGCGAGCCGGCTGCGGGTCCCGACGGGGACCTGAAGACGGCCCGCAAGGGCGTCGGCCTCTTCGAGGTGGCCGTGGAGGGGGTGGAGGCACACGCCGGCCTCGACCCGTACGGCGGCGCGAGCGCCGTGCACGCCCTCGCCGAACTGGTCACCCGGATCGCCGGGTTGGGCTCACGGGAGCACGGCACGACGGTCAACGTCGGGGTGATCAGCGGCGGTACGGGACGCAACGTCATCGCCGGACATGCCCGCTGCGGTGTCGACGTGCGCATCGCCGACCCCGCCGAGGCGGCCCGCGTCGACGCCGAACTGGCCGCCCTCACGGCCTCGGATCCCCGGGTACGGGTGTCGGTCTCCGGCGGCTGGAACCGCCCGGCGATGGTGCCGACGCCAGCCTCCGAACTCCTGGTCAAACAGGCGCAGTCGGTGGCCGCCGAGCTGGGCCTGACGATCCGTGAGACGGGCGTGGGCGGGGCGAGCGACGGCAACTTCGTCTCCGCGCTGCGACGCCCGGTGCTGGACGGCCTGGGCCCGGTGGGCGGGGGCGCGCACGCCCGGGACGAACATGTGCTGCTGGCCCACGTGCCCGCCCGTACCGCGCTCCTCGCGGGGCTGCTGATGGCCCACGCGGAATAGGCGGACGTCCGCGTACGCTGGAAGTACGGTCGGCTCCAGGCGAACGGGGATCGGGATGACGTACGAGGCGAAGGTCGAAACGAAGACCGAGACGAAGGCCGAGGCGATGGTAGAAGCAGGGGCCCCGGAAACCGCCGAGGCGGTCCGCCAGGCCCGCTTCGGGCACCTGCCGGAGCGGATCCGCGTGGAGGACATGGTGGCGGCGCAGCCGGCGTCCGTGCCGGATCCGGCGACGGGTGCGTACAACGAGGACGAGTGGCTGGTCCGGTACTGCCTGTGAACTGAGGCGGTGCCCGTCGGACGCGGGCGGGCGGGCCGCCGGAGGGATTCCGGTGGCCCGCCCGTGGGAGCGTGCGGAGCGGGTCGGTCAGCTGACGTCGGACGTGTCCAGACGGTACAGACCGCTACTGGTCGACGTCGTGGACGTGCTTGAGGTGGACGAACTGGTGCTGTAGGCCGAGGAGTTGACGGCCGTGCCGTGCTTCTTCACCCAGGTGGCGATCTCCGAGTTCGTGCCCTGGCCGGTGTCGCTGCTGACGATGATGTAGTGCAGCTTGCCCGACTTCACGAGGCTCTTGAGCTTGGCCAGGGTCATGGCGTTGTCGCTGCCCGACCAGCCGCCCATGGAGATCACCGGCTGGCCCGACTCCAGGATGATCGAGGACGCCGTCTGGTCGGTGGCCACCGCCAGCAGCCAGGTCGCGCCGTCCTGGTGCTTCTTGAGGTACGTGATCATGTCGGACGACACCTGGGTGCCGCCGCCCATCCCGCCGCCGCTCGGACGGGTGCTCGACTCGGCTGCCGCCTCCGACGAACTCCCGCTGGTGGACGAGGTGTTGCCGGACGGGGGCTGACCCATGGACCGGCCGCCGCTGTTGCTCGTACCGCTGCTGCTGCCACTGGTACCACTCGTACTGCTGGAGCCCTGCGGAGCACCGCCACCGCCGCTGCCCATGCCCCCGCCCATTCCGCCGCCTGTGCTGGGGCCGGCCGTCGGGTTCGTGCCGTTGGTGGAGCTGGTGGCCGCCGAGGCGGAGTAGGCCGCTGGGCCCGCGAGGAGGGCGACGACCGCCGCCAGGGCCGCGATGCCCAGCAGGCGCTGCCGCTTCATGAACCGGCCGGTCAGCAGGCCGACGACCGAGACCGTGGCCGCCACGGCCACGACGATCTCCGCGATCGTGTACAGGGTGCCGGAGCCCGAGACCCGCTGGAGCAGCACGACCGCCCAGACGGCGCTCGCCGCGACCGCCACCGGCAGCACCCAAGCCCTCCCCCACGCTCGGCTTCGCTCGCGCGGGGGGACCCCCACGACCGCCGAGCCCTCGCGGAAGGCGCGGTACAGCATGACGCCGCCGGCGCCCGCCAGGGCCGCGATGCCCGGGGCCATGGCCGTGACGTAGTACGGGTGGAAGGTACCCTCGGCGAGGGCGAAGGTCAGGTAGTGCAGGACGAACCAGCCGCCCCACAGCATCAGCGCCGCCCGCTTGGCGTCCGTACGAGGTGCCCGGCCGCGCAGGACCAGGCCCGCGACCAGGGCGATCAGGGCGAACGGGATCAGCCAGGAGATCTGGCCGCCCATGATCTCGTTGAACATCCGGTAGAGGCCCGAACTGCCACCGAAACTCGCGCCGTTGCCCTGCGAGCCCACCGACGAACTCGCCCCGAAGATACGGCCGAAGCCGTTGTAGCCGATGACCAGGTCCCAGACGGTGTTGTCGGTCGAACCGCCGATGTAGGGGCGGGAGGAGGCCGGGATCAGGTCGACGATCACCATCCACCAGGCGGAGGAGACGACCAGCGCCACCGTGGCCACCGTCAGGTTGCGAAGGCGCCTGCCCAGGCTCGCGTTCGCCGCCCAGAGGTAGACCAGGAAGAAGACCGGCAGGACGACGTACGCCTGCATCATCTTGGTGTTGAACGCGAAGCCGATCGCGACCGCCGACCACACCAGCGGCATCAGCCGGCCCGTGCGCACCGCCTTCATCAGGGCCGCCGCGCCCAGCAGCATCAGGAAGACGAGGATCGGGTCCGGGTTGGTGTCCCGGGTGATCGCCACCGTGATGGGGGTCAGGGTGAGGGCCAGGGCCGAGATCGTCGCCGCGACCGGTCCGAAGTCACGCTTCACCATCCGGTGCAGCAGCGCGACCGAGCCTGTGCCCACCGCGACCATCGGCAGCATCAACTGCCAGGTGCCGTAACCGAACACGCGGGCCGACAGGCCCATCACCCAGAGGGCGAAGGGGGGTTTGTCGACGGTGATGAAGCTGCCGGAGTCCAACGCGCCGAAGAAGAACGCCTTCCAGCTCTTCGTACCGCTGTACACGGCGGCGTCGTAGAAGGTGTTGCCAGTGATGGAGGAGAGGTTCCAGGCATAGAGCGCCGTGGCCAGGAGGAGGATGCCCCAGAGGGTGGGGCGGGTCCAGCGCGGGTCCTCGGGGGATCCCGTGAACAGGCGCCGGGCGCGGGCCGCGAGGCCGCCGTCCGAGGGCGGGGGTTCGGCCCGGTGGCGGTGGTTCGGCGCGCTGTCGCGGGTCGGCGGCGGGACGAGGGTCGTCATTACGCGTACTCCAAGCTGGGGACGGGGCTGCTGATGTGTTGGGGTGCGCCGACCGGGGTGTGGCCATGCGGTACGGGGACCCGGGAGCGGCCGGTGAGACCGGCGCGCAGCATCCGGCGTACGCCCCTGAGGTCGTCCAGGGCGGTGCGGACCAGCAACTCGGTGTCGAAGAACCAGGAGTTGTCCTGAATGTGCGGCTCCAGGGACCGGGAGACGTCGGTGCGGACGGCCTTGAAACCGCCCTGGGCGTCGGAGGTGGGGGTTCCCCCGCTCGAACCGAGCCGAGAGTGGGGGAGGGCCGGGAGGCCGGACTTCAGCAGGGCGTTGTACGAGCGGGAGACGAACTCGCGCTTCGGGCCGCGCATCACGTCGGCCGTGGAGCGGCTCCGCACGTGGTTCAGGGCGCGGCCCCGGCCCTTGGCGTCCAGACGGACGGCGTGGACATGGGGGAGGCGGAGCGCCGGCTCGGTCGCCGCCCGCCAGGTGGTGTCAGTACTCGCGCTGTCCGCGACCGTGATCCGGAACGGGAACGGGAAGGAGGCTTCGAGGTGGGCGTGGAGACGGCCGACGCTGTCGGCGAGTACGTGCGCCTCGTTGTACACCGGCACCACGATCTCGACCGAACGCTGCCGGACGCCCCTCGCGTTCGTTTCGTTCATGCCAGTGACGATCGGGGCCGTATCTGGGGCGACCCTGAGGCGACTCTGAGCGACGAATGAGAATCAGCGGACTCACAGCCCGCCCACAGGAGCCCAGTGGTACGTGCCTTACTGACACGTGACTTCAGGCCGTGTGCGCGTTGCCGCCGCCCGGGGTCGCGGACGCTATCAGCTGGTCGATCAGCGCTATCAGCACGTCCCGGCACGAGTCCCGGTCCCGGGCGTCGCACAGCAGGACCGGAGTGTGCTCCGGCAGCGCCAGCGACTCCCGGATCTCGTCCGGCTCGTACGGATGTTCCCCGTGGAAGCCGTTCACCCCGACGACGAACGGGATGTCCCGCCGCTCGAAGAAGTCGATCGCCGCGAAGCTCGACTCCGGCCGGCGCACGTCGATGAGGACCACGGCCCCCAGCGCGCCGATGGCCAGGTCGTTCCACATGAACCAGAACCGTTGCTGACCCGGCGTACCGAAGAGGTACAGGATCAGTTCCTGGCTGAGGGTGATCCGGCCGAAGTCGAGGGCCACGGTGGTGGCCTTCTTCTGCTCGATGCCGTCGAGGTCGTCGATGCCGAGGCCGGCCGCCGTGAGCGGCTCCTCGGTGCGCAGGGGCACGATCTCGCTGACCGAGCCGACCATCGTCGTCTTGCCCACGCCGAACCCGCCGGCGATGAGGATCTTGACCGTGTCGGGCGCCGAGGTCCCGTTCAGGGTCGGGTCAGAGCCGGCCAAGGCCGTCCCTCACTTTCTTGAGCAGGTCCATGTCCGTGGTGCGCGAGATCTGCCTCGGGGACTGGGCGGTGATCCGGCCGGCCTCCAGCAGATCGCACAGCATGATGACGACCACGCTCACCGGCAGGTCCAGATGGGCCGCGAGTTCCGCCACCACCACGGGACGAGCACACAGCCGCAGGATCCGAGCGTGCTCGGGCTGCGGGCGCGTGGGCCCGTCCGGCTGCGGCTCCACCGCCGTCACCGACGTGATCAGAGTGAAGTCGGCGCGGCTGGGCCTGGTCCGCCCGCCGGTCAGCGTGAACGGCCGTACGAGACGGCCGGCCGCGTCGCTTCCGTTCACCTCACTCGCCGGCCGCGCCGACGACCCCGGCACGCGGGGCCGCGCTGAGGTGCTCACCGATCTTCTTCACCAGCATGTTCATCTGGTACGCCACCACCCCGACGTCCGCGCCCTGGCTGGTCAGCACCGCGAGGTGGGCGCCCGGGCCGGCCGCCGTGAGGATCAGGTAGCCGTTGCGCATCTCGATCAGCGCCTGGCGCACCGGGCCGCCCCGGAAGTCCATGCTGACGCCCTTGCTGAGGCTCATCAGCCCGGACGCGGTCGCCGCGAGCCGCTCGGCGTCGTCACGCAGAAACGCCGTGGACCTGCTGACGACCAGTCCGTCCTCGGAAAGCACGACGGCATGGTTGACCTCGGCTACCCGGTCCACAAGTCCGGTGAGCAACTGGTCGAGCTCGGTGTGCGTGGCGGGGGTGGGGCGTGTCATTTCTCTGTCCTTCATCAGCGGTCTGCGGGCGGAGTCGAGGTGACCGGAGTGCCTGCGTCGGGGAGCGGTGCGTCAGGTTCCTGAGGAGCGTTGTCCTCCCCTTGGTCGTACTGCTCTTCGGCGTCGTCGTCACGGGCCTGGAGGGTTCCGCGCTGGAAACCGGAGAGCGAGGAGGCCGCTCGCTCCGCCGAGAACTCGTCGAGCGCGTCCTCGGACGTGCCGTCCGGTTCGGTGTCCTCCAGCAGCTCGGCGGCCAGACTGGTCTGCGGAACCCGGCGCGGCAGCGGGGTGAGCCCGCCCTTGCGGGCGGCGGCGCCACCGAGTTCGGCCTTGCGCTCACCACCCGGACCCGCGCCCCGGTCCGCCCCGACGAGGACGCCGGGCCGGGAAGCGGAACCGGCGTCGGCGGTCCGGACGCGGGCCACGGCGGACTGCGTCTCCCGGACCCGCTCGTGCGCCGGGCGGTCCGCGACGGCCGGCCCGGGCGCCTCGGCGGACGCCTCGTCCGACACCGACAAGTCCGTGTCGGGCGCGCTGAGTTCCCGTACGACGACCTCGTGCGGAATCAGCACGATCGCCGTCGTACCGCCGTACGGCGAGGAGCGCAGCGTGACCTGGATGCCGTGCCGGACGGCGAGGCGCGCGATCACGAACATGCCGAGCCGCAGGTCGTCGGCGAGGGCCACCACGTCGAACTGCGGGGCCTTGGACAGGTGTTCGTTGAAGGACGCGTAGTCGTCCTCGGACATGCCGAGTCCGCGGTCCTCGACCTCGATGGCCAGGCCCTTGGCGACCATCGCGGCCCGTACGCCCACCGGGCTGGGCGCGGGGGAGTAGGCGGTCGCGTTGTCGATCAGCTCGGCCAGCAGATGGATGACGTCGGCCACCGCGGGCGGCGCGAGGTACACGTCCTCCTCGGTCTGCACCTCCACCCGCTGGTACTGGGCGACCTCACCGACGGCACTGCGCAGGATGTCGATCAGCGCGACCGGCTCGGTCCAGCTGCGGCCGGGCCGTTCACCGCTGATGATGACGAGGTTCTCCTCGTAGCGGCGCAACTGGCTCGCCGTCGAGTCGAGTTCGTACAGGCCCTTGAGGATCTCCGGGTCCTGGTGGGCGCGTTCCAGCGCGTCCAGCTTGGTGAGCTGGAGGTTGACCAGGTTCTGGCTCTGCCGGGCGATGCCCAGGATGACCTTCTGGAAACCCCGCCGGGTGTCCGCGAGTTCGACCGCGGTGTGTACGGCGGTACGCTGCGCGGCGTTGAACGCCTGTGCCACCTGGCCGAGTTCGTCGTCGCCGTAGTCCAGCGGCGGGGTGGCCGACTCGACGTCGACCTTCTCGCCCCGGTTGAGCCGCGCGACCACGTCCGGCAGCCGCTCCTCGGCAAGGCCCAGGGTCGCCACGCGCAGCCCGCGCAGCCGACGGGACAGGGACCGGGTGATGCGCCAGGACAGCAGCACGCACAGCACCAGTCCGCCGAGTCCACCGGCGCTCAGCACGGCGGCCTTGATCAGCAGCGAGTTCGCCTCGTCGGCGCTGCGGGTGAGGAGCCCGCGGGTCTCGTCGTCGATGAGCGAGCCGTACTGGAGGCTCAGTTGGTCTATCGCGGCCGACCACTGCTTCTGCCTGCCGGGCAGGGTGACCTTCCGTTCGGCGCCGCCGCCGGGCGTGCCCGACGCCAGCACCTGGTCCTCGACGGAGTTCACGGTCCGCCAGGCAGGGCCCGCCAGGATCGCCTCGGTGCGGGTCTTCGCCGTACCGGTGAGGGACTGGATCAGCTGGTCCTCGACGACCCAGCGCCGGGCGCTGACCAGCCGGACGTAGGACTCCCACTCCTTCTGGTCGAAATGCCCCGAGGGCCAGGCCAGGGTGAGCTGGGAGTCCTCCTGGGCAACCAGTTCGGCCGCCTGCTCCAGTGACACGAGTGGGCCGGCCTGCGAGGTGAGGTCGCCGTCGTCGACCTGGGAGAGCGCCTGGAAGGCGTGGATCTGGTTGTCGATCATCGACGAGTACTGGTCCAGCACCTGCTGGGGGGAGATGTCGGTGAGACGGTCGACCTGCCCGCGGTAGTACTCCAGGCTGCCCGTCGCCGCGATGACCGAGTACATCCGCTCCCCGATCCGGTCGGGGGCCTCCTGGACGGCCCTGGTCTGTCCGACCAGTTTCGCGACCGCCGCGTCCGTCGCCTTGCGCTGCGCGTCCAGGGCGGCGCGGTCGCCCTTGGGCGAGGCCAGCCACTCGGCCGACAGGGTTCGCTCCTTCTGCAGCGCGAACGTGGCGTCGGTGCCCATGGCTCCGGTCGCCTCGCTGAGTTCGGTCTGGTCCCGCAGTCGCATGCCCTCCGAGAACATCTGAATCGTCGTCACACCCCACATCGCGGCGAGGAGGACGCTGGGAACCAGTGCGAGGAGGATCAGCGAAAGACGTATGGAGCCGAGACGGCGCCGGGCACCTTTGCGTGGAGGCATCGTCGTCCTAGGGCGATCAGCGGTGGGTGGGAGTGACAATTGGCAGGTGACGGGTGGCGGGTGAGAGCGGAAACGGAACAGGTGGCGGAAGCCGCCCGGGTCGGCAGGATGCTATCCGTACAAGTGAACGTACACACCGTGAGCCCCCAAAGCTTGGCGTAGCCGTTGTACGACGGTTGCTGGCCAAGGGGGTTCGGGAGCGCACCGGAAGGGGATACGGAACGTCCGTGTCGCTCAGCGGGTGCCGTCGGCCGCGAACCTGGCGACGTCGGCGATGTTCTGCTTGGTGACGAAGGCGGGCCCGGTGAGCACGGGAGCCGATCCACCTCCGCTGAAGTTGCCGTTGGACTTGTACAGCCAGAGCGAGTCGACAGCGAGATAGCCCTGGAGGTACGGCTGCTGGTCCACGGCGAACTGCACGGCACCACTCTTGATAGCGCCCACGATGTCGTTGTTGAGGTCGAAGGTGGCGATCTTCGCCTTGCTGCCCGAGTCGTCCACCGACTTCACCGCCGACAGCGCGAACTGTGCGCCCATCGTGACCACTTCGTCGATGCTCGGGTCCTGGTTCAGCCGGGCCGCGATGACCGCGGACACCGTGTCCATGTCGGTGCCGTTCACGTACAGGTTCTCGGTCTCGCCGGTGAAGGTCTTCTTCACACCGGCGCAGCGCGCCTCCAGGGCGACGTTCCCCTGCTCATGGATGACGCAGAGGGCGTGCTTGACCTTGAGCGAGTCCAGCTTGTCGCCGAGAGCCCGGCCGGCGGTGCTCTCGTCCTGGCCGAAGAACTCCAGCAGACCCGCCGAACGCCACGCGTCGATACCCGAGTTGAGGCCGACCACGGGAATCCCCGCCGCCTTCGCCTGCGAGACCACGCTCTTCATCGCCTCCGGCTTGGCGAGGGTCACGGCGATCCCGTCGACCTTGTTCTTGACGGCGTCGCGCACCAGATCGGCCTGGGCGGCGGCATCGGGGTCACTCGCGTACGTCAGCTCGATGTTGTCCTTCGCCGCAGCGGCCTGCGCTCCCTTCTGCACCCGCTCCCAGAAGGCGTCGCCCTTGGCTCCGTGGGTGATCAGGGCGACCTTGATCCGGGCGGTACCGGCGCCGGCGGCGCCCTGGCCGGAGTCCTGCCCGTCGGAGCCGGAGCCCGAACAGCCGGCCGCGAGGAGACAGACGGCGGCCAGACCGGCGACAACGGCCGTGACACGGACGGATCGTGTGGAACCGGAAGTGGCGGAGGGTGTGTTCATGGAAGCGCGGCACCTCGCTGTGCGGCCGAGGAGAGAAGGGAGGGGGAGGGAGAGGGGGAGAAGCAAGGGGCAGGGGGCAAGGGGAGGGACGAGAACGGAGTGCGGGTACGGCGAAATCCGTGCGATCGCCGGTCGACGTGCACCGACTGTCCGACTTTCGCTGGGGCGGAGCCAACCGGATGTGACGCCTGGTAGTCAAGTGAGCAACGAGTTGGAACCGCGTCCCCGGCTCATGTGATCCCCTCGGAGGTCCTGGGTGGTAATCAGAAGGATTACCGGTGCGGAGGGGGAATGGAAGGGGAAATGGGGCCTCCGGTTCCCCTTTGTGCCCCGGGGTTCACCAATTCGTCGAGAGTCGGAGGGGGCAGGGGCTCCGAGGGTGCGGGGGTCCGTTCGCCCTGGCGGCGTGCCAGGGTGACACGGACCCCCGCGGGTTCTACGTGTACGTACTACGGCTTTCGGGCCACCGCCCCGTACATGGCGATGTCCTCGTCCCGGATACCCTCCCCGCTCGTCGCGTCCGGGTGCCACTTGTGGACCTGGACGATTCCCGGCTCGATCAGGTCTAGGCCCTCGAAGAACTGCTCGGCCTCGGGGTACGTGCGCAGGCGCATCGGCATGTTGCGGGCCTTGTACTCGCGGGCCACCCGGCCCACCTCCTCCGGGGCGAACTCGGCGGTGCCGATGGTCATCGCCAGGTAGCTGCCCGAGGGGAGGGGGTCAAGGAGACGGCGGACGATGCCCACCGCGTCGTCCTCGTCCAGGACGAAGTGGACGATCGCGATCACCGTGAGGGCGACCGGCTGGGTGAGATCCAGGGTCTCGCGGAAGTCGGGGGAGTCGAGAATGGCCTCCGGGTGCTGGAAGTCGGCCTCGATGTACGCCGTCCGGCCCTCCGGGGTGCTGGACAGCAGGCCCTGGGAGAGGGTGAGGACGATCGGGTCGTTGTCGACATAGACCACCCGTGACTCGGGAGCCACCGCCTGGGCGATCTCGTGCAGGTTGGGGGAGGTGGGGATGCCGGTGCCTATGTCGAGGAACTGGCGGATGCCCGCTTCCTTGGCCAGGTAGGCCACCGCGCGGTTCATCCAGTCGCGGTTGGCCTTCATGTGGATCGGCATGGCGGGCCACTCGTGCGACATGGCGTCGCCCGCTTCCTTGTCGGCGGGGTAGTAGTCCTTACCGCCGAGGATGTAGTCGTAGATCCGCGCGGAGTGTGCGTTCTCCGTGTCGATTCGGTCGGCAGGCCATCCGTTTTCGGGCACGCCGCCCTCCCATTCAGCTCGTGAGTCCGGTTCTGAGTCAGGTCAGTCAAGTCTCAGTAGAAACAAGGCAGTTCAGAGCAGGAAGTCTGCGTCACCCGCCTTGACGCCGGCCAGGAAACTCGTCATCTCATGCGGGGTGAAGACCAGGGCCGGGCTGTCGGGATCGGTCGACTGGCGGACGGCGACCCGGCCGTCGGCGAGCTTCTTCACCTCGACGCAGGCGCCGCCCGCGTCGTCGCTCCACGGCTTGGACCAGCCCCGTGAACCGAGTTCACGGGCCGGCATGCCGTTGCGGACGGGGTGGGAGTGGACAGAGTGGCCGGAGTGGCCCGAGTGGGTGTTCGTGAGGTGGGGATGCGTGGGGTGGTGCATGTCAGAGCTCCTTGCGAATCGCACCGAGGAGAGCCTCGGTCTTTCTGGCGGGCGCCGACTGCGCGCCCAGCCGGTCCAGAGCCTCGCGATAGACGACGACGTCGTCGCCCTTGTCGAGATACACCGCGCCGACCAGACCGCTCAGATAGACGATGTCCGGCAACTCGGGTGCCCTGAACCGGAAGAGATGGAACGCCCCGGCCCGCATCGCGGGATGCGGGCCGTTGCCGAACGGCATGATCTGCAAGGTCACATGGGGCAGCGCGTTCATCTCGATCAGATGGTCGATCTGTGCGCGCATCACCTCCGGACCGCCGACCGGCCACCGCAGCACGGTCTCGTCCATCACGATCCACACCCGCGGCGGCGCCGGACGGGTCAGCAGTTCCTGGCGGCGCAGACGCAGTGCCACGCGCCGGTCCGTCGCCTCGGAGGAGCCGTGCGGATTGCCGGCCCCCAGCAGCGCACGCGCGTAGTCCGCCGTCTGGAACAGACCCGGCACGAACTGCGCTTCGTACGCGCGGATCTGCAGCGCCGCCTGCTCCAGGCTCAGATATGCGGCGAACCAGTCGGGCAGTACGTCCCGGTAGTTGTGCCACCAGCCGCGCTTGTTGGCCTCGCGGACCGACTTCAGGAACGTGTCGATCTCCTGCTGGTCCGTCACCCCGTACGTCTGCAGCAGTTTCTCGACGTCCGGCAGACGCAGGCGGGCCACCTTGGCCGCTTCCATCCTGCGGATCGTGGAGTGGCTGACACCGATCGCCATACCCGCGTTCTCGAACGAGAGACCGGCGCGCGTCCGCAGCTCCTCCAGCTGTCTGCCGAGGATCATGCGCAGGACGGAGGGGGCGCCGCCCCAGTCGGTCTCCGCGGTCACGCCAACCCCCTCACGCCGGGCTCAGGGTCGCAGTCTGTCACGATCATCTTTCGACGGAAGCAGCATGCACCCCACAAAATGCAAATTTCAACTTGCTGGTTGCGAGCCGTTGTTGTCAGGTGTCACAGTGTTCGTACCTTCCCGGAAACGGTGAACGACGAGTGTGAACGGCCCAGTTGGGGGAGAAGGGGCTGCAACCTGTGCTGTTTTGATGCAGGTTGACCTACTCGCGGGTCATCTCGGGGCGGTGTCGCACCGGCCAGGGTGCGCAGGCAGACGAAAGGCGAACGGCGATGGCTCCGCCCTCCCTCCCCCAGCCGCTCGGCCGAATGCCCGGCGGCCGACGTGCCGGCCGCCCAGACAACTCGGCTCTCCCGGACCCTGTCGGTCACTCTCCGCAGTCGGACATGTTCGTTCTGCCCGCGGCTCCCGCCTCCGTGAGTGCGGCCCGCCGGAAGGTGCGCGAACTGCTCGACGCCTGGGGCGTCGACGCCGACACCTCCGACAACGCCCTTCTCATCACCTCCGAACTCGTCACCAACGCCCTCACCCACACCGCCAGCGAGCGGATCGTCTGCCGACTGCGCCTCTCCGTCGGTCGGCTGCACGTCGAGGTCGAGGACGAGAACCGTGCCGGGACCCTGCCGGCCCAGCGCCGGCCCGGCTTCGACGAACAGTGCGGGCGTGGGCTCCTGTTGGTCGGCGTCCTGAGCAGCGACTGGGGCGTCCGCGACGCCCCGCACGGCTCCGGTCGCATTGTCTGGGCGGAACTCCCCACGGCGGAAGCGGAGTTGACGGAAGCATCCCCGGCGATACCACCGAGCACGGCGTCGGCGGCACCCGCACCATCGGCACCGGTCGCTACGGCGACTGCCATCGAGGCGACGACTCCCACCGGCGTCGCGAGCCCCGCCGAGCCGGCGACTGTCGCCGAGGCGGCGCTGCTCGCACCAGCGCCGGTCAGAGCAGCCGCATCCGTCTCGGCTCCGGCTCCGCTTCCCCCGGGCGCCCATGCCACCGCGCCCACCCTGGCCCTCCCGACCGCGCCATCCATCGTCCACGCGGCCCCCACTTCCCCCACCGCCCACGCAGCCCTCGCTGCCCCCGCCGTACAGGTCGTCGCGTCCGCCCCCTGGCATCCGTCGGCCCCGCACCGCATCCGGCCCGTCCCCCACTCGGCCGAAGGAATCGCCCCACATGGACCGTATGGAACGACAGCACCGCATCCCCCGTACTCCCGCTCCTGACCCGCGCCCGCTCGCCCCGCGTGGCCCGGTCGCCCACCCGTCCCTCGGGTCACACGCACCCCATCCGTCTCACGTCCCCCACGCGTCTCGCCCTCTCCAGTCCGTCGCCACCCACCTCTCGGCCCCGCCGCCGCTCCACGCGTCCCCCTCGGCCAAGGTCCAGCGTGCGCACTTCGGTCCCTCCGGCCACCTCGTCCTTCCCGCCCGGCTGGCCGCCGGCCTCGGTTGTGACGCCGTCGGTACGCCCCGTGAGCACGGGCAGCGGATCATGGACTCGTTGCCCCACGCCGGCTGTGTCTTCGCCGACGACCAGTGCTGGTGGTGGATCGTCCCGTCCGGTTCCCACATCGGTGTCACCTGGCCCCCGAGCACCCGTTACCGGGTCGGCGCCCAGCTGGCCGACCCGTCCTGGACACGCACCCGACCGGCGTCCCCGTCCGCCCGGCCCCGGCTGATCCACAGCCCCGAGGGCGACTCCCCGTACACCCCGCCGATACCGCTGTACGTCCTCGCCTGCCGGCTGGCCGGCAGTGTTCCCAGCTGGTCACTCGGCGCGGGCGGCTGATCCCGCAATCTCTCTCGCGAATTCCCTGAGGCGAAAGGCCTCGGGGGATCTTGACGGCACAAATGTTACCGGTAACATTTGTGCCGTCCCCGCATCGGCGCGAGGACGAGTCAGCCGCGTTCTCCACCAAGGCGACGGGAGTCCACGTGACCGACCAACCCTCCGGGCGTCCGGCGGTCACGGAGCGACGGGCTTCCTCGGTGCCCTCTTTGGATCCCGTGGCTCCTGTGCCTCCGGCAGTCCCTGGGGCTCCTGCGGGCCCTACGACCCGCGTAACCGCGACCACTCCCGTCTTCAGCCCCGTCGCCGTGGTCGCCTCCTGCCTCGGCTTCGTGCTGATCGGGGTCATCCAGGCCCTGTACGGCCCGTCGATCCCGGCCTTCCGTGAGGAGTTCGGGCTCTCCCCGTCGGCCGCGGGTCTCGGTCTGAGCGCCCACTTCGCCGGCGGGGTCGTCGGGGTGCTGCTGTTCGACCGGCTGCACGGGCGGATCGGCAACCGGCGCATCCTCGGCAGCTCGTACGTGCTGATGGCGGTCGGTGCCGCGGGCTTCGCGCTGGCGCCGAACTGGCCCGTCGCCCTGGCCGCCGCCCTGCTCGCCGGGCTCGGGTTCGGCGGTATCGACTACGGCCTCAACCAGTTGTTCGCGGTCGGCTTCGGCGAGCGTTCGACGGCGATGCTGAACATCCTCAACGCCCACTTCGGCGTCGGCGCGATCCTCGGTCCGGCGCTGATCGGCGCGGTCGGCTCCGAGCACTATCCGGCCGTCTTTCTGGCCTTCTCCCTCGCCAACCTGCCCCTGCTGCTGTGCCTTCGAGGCGTACGGGAGCACCTTCCGCAGTCGGTTCCCACGCCCGAGTCCGACGCGTCCGGCGAGTCCGGCCGTCCCGGCGGACAGGTGCTCGCCCGCAGCCTGGTCTCCGTGATCGGTGTCTTCGTCACCCTCTACGTCCTGCACGTGGGTATCGAGGCGGGCGTCGGCGGCTGGGAGCCGACGCACCTGGAGACGGTCGGCTACGGGGCCACAGCCGCCGCCACGGCCACCTCCGTGTACTGGCTGATGATGACCGTGGGCCGGTTCCTGGCCGCGCCGCTCGCCCTGCGTTTCTCGCCGCAGACGATCGTCGCGGTGTCCTGCGCCGGTATGACCGCCTGCCTGTTCCTGGCCGCCGTACCTGGACTCGCCCCCTACGCCTACGCGGGCGTCGGCCTCTTCATCGCGCCGATCTTCCCCACCGGACTGCCCTGGCTGAACCGGGCCGCCTCGGGGGCGCGAAGAGCCGGCGCCGTGGTCATCGCCGCATCGATGGCCGGGGGAGTGGCCGCGGGGCCGGCGCTCGGCAAGGCCATCGAGTGGTCCGGCGTACGGGCCGTGCCACTGCTGCTGGGCGGGGTCTCGGCGCTGTGCCTGGCGGCAACGGTCTGGCTGATCCGGGCGACCCGGGCCCGATGAACGCACCAACGCTCCGCGACCACTGACGATCACCCCAGCCCCGCCACCTGCACCTGTGCCCGCCCTACCCTCCAACTGCCCCTGCCCCTGCCCCTGCCCCTGCCCCTGCCCCTGCCCCTGCCCCTGCCCCTGCCCCTGCCCCTGCCCCTGCCCCTGCCCCTGCCCCTGCCCCTCCAGCGAACCGGCTGGAGCGCACGAACCGAAGGGAAACCCCCGCATGCCCGCCCTGACAACGACGTCCGACGGTTTCCTGCTGCACGGCGAACCGTTCCGGATCATCTCCGGCGCGATGCACTACTTCCGCGTCCACCCCGACCAGTGGGCCGACCGGCTGCGCAAGGCCCGTCTGATGGGCCTCAATACCGTGGAGACGTACGTCCCCTGGAACCTCCACCAGCCCGAGCCCGGCACGCTCGCCCTCGACGGCATCCTCGATCTGCCGCGCTATCTGCGGCTGGCCCAGGCGGAGGGGCTGCGCGTCCTGCTGCGGCCCGGCCCGTTCATCTGCGCCGAGTGGGACGGCGGCGGTCTGCCCTCCTGGCTCACCACCGATCCCGACATCCGGCTGCGCTCCAGCGATCCCCGCTTCACCGGCGCCATCGACCGCTACCTCGACCTGCTGCTGCCGCCCCTGCTGCCGTACCTCGCCGAGTCGGGCGGTCCCGTCATCGCCGTCCAGGTGGAGAACGAGTACGGGGCCTACGGTGACGACGCCGCGTATCTCGAACACCTCGCGGAGGCTCTGCGCTCGCGCGGGATCGGGGAGTTGCTCTTCACGTGCGACCAGGCGAACCCCGAGCACCTGGCAGCGGGCAGCCTCCCCGGAGTGCTCACCACGGGCACGTTCGGCAGCAAAGTCGAGGCGAATCTTGAGCAGTTGAGGGCGCATCAGCCCGAAGGGCCGCTGATGTGCGCGGAGTTCTGGATCGGCTGGTTCGACCACTGGGGCGAGGAGCACCACACCCGGGACGCGGCCGACGCCGCCGCCGACCTGGACCGGCTGCTCTCGGCGGGCGCGTCCGTCAACATCTACATGTTCCACGGCGGCACCAACTTCGCCTTCACCAACGGCGCCAACCACGACCACGCCTACCAGCCCATGGTCACCTCCTACGACTACGACGCCGCCCTCACCGAGAACGGCGACCCCGGACCGAAGTACCACGCCTTCCGAGACGTGATCGCCCGGCACGCACCCGTCCCCGACGAACCGGTCCCCGCGTGCAGCGTCAAACTCCCGCCCACCGTCGTCGAGTTGGAGCAGCGGGCGCCGCTGCTGCCCCATGTGGGGCTCCTCGCCAAGCCCGTGCGCACCGAGGACCCGGTGACCATGGACGAACTGGGGCTGCGCGCCGGGTACGTCCTCTACCGCACCACCGCCCCCGTCGCGGGCGACGGACTGCTGCACTTCGCCGGCGGAGTCGGCGACCGAGCGCAGGTGTTCGTCGACGGAGCCCCCGTCGGCGTCCTCGAACGCGAGCGGCACGACGAGTCCCTGCCCGTCCGGATTCCCTTCGCCGGAGCGTCGGTCGAGGTGCTCGTGGAGAACATGGGCGGGGTCAACTACGGGCCGCGCATCGGCTCGCCCAAGGGCCTCCTCGGGGCGGTCACCTTCAACGGCGACGCCCTGCGCGGCTGGGACAGCCACCCCCTCACCCTGGACGACCTCAGCGCTCTGCCCTTCGCGCCCTCGGACGCGACCCAGGCAGCTCAACCCGCCTTCCACCGGGGCACGTTCGAGGTCAAGGCCCCCGCCGACACCTTCCTGTCGCTGCCCGGCTGGACCAAGGGCCAGGCCTGGATCAACGGCTTCCACCTGGGCCGCTACTGGAACCGCGGACCGCAGCGCACCCTCTACGTGCCTGCGCCCGTCCTGCGCCCGGGCGCCAACGACCTGCTGCTCCTCGAGCTGAACGCCACCACCTCCGCGCAGGCCCTGCTGACCGACACACCCGACCTCGGCCCGGTGAAGCCATGACCCACCACTTCCTCCGGGTCCCCACGACCGCCGAACCCCCGCTCAGCGGCCACCTCCCCTTCTCCGACGCACCGGGAGTCGCCGACCCGATCGGGGTGACGAGCCGCTGGTTCACCCGTGGCGGACGCCCCTGGTTCCCCGTCTCCGGCGAGTTCCACTACTCCCGCTACCCGGCCGCGGAGTGGGAGGAGGAGCTGCTGAAGATGAAGGCGGCCGGAGTGACGGTCGTCGCCGGCTACCTCATCTGGATCCACCACGAGGAGGCGGAGGGCCGGATCCGCTTCGACGGCGACCGCGACCTGCGTCGCTTCGCCGAACTCTGCGCCCGCCACGGTCTGGACTTCGTCCCGCGCATCGGTCCCTGGAGCCACGCCGAGGTGCGGAACGGCGGGCTGCCCGACTGGCTGCTCGCCCGCACCCCCGCACCCCGCACCGACGACCCCGTCTACCTGGCAGCCGTACGCCGCTGGTTCACCGCGATCGGCGAGCAGTTGAAGGGACTCGACCGGGCGCACGGCGGCCCGATCGTCGCCATCCAGGTCGAGAACGAGCTGTACGACCAGCCCGGCCATCTCCTCACCCTGAAGCGAATGGCGCAGGAGGCCGGGCTGAGCGCCCCGCTCTGGACCTCGACGGCCTGGGGCGGCGTCCAACTCCCGCCCGACGAACTGCTTCCGCTGTTCGGCGGCTACCCCGAGACCTTCTGGACCGAGTGGGACGGCGGCTGGCCCGACACCTGCCGCAAGCACTTCTTCTTCACCCACCAGCGCGACGACGAGGGCATCGGCGCCGACCTGCGACCGACCCAGGTGCGGGGCGGCGAACCGGCGCCGACCGACCGCTTCCCCTGGGCCACCTGCGAGTTGGGCGGCGGGATGGCGGTGTCCTATCACCGTCGGCCACGCGTCGACGCCGCCGACGTCGGCGCGCTCGGGCTCACGAAGATCGGGTGCGGTTCGGTCTGGCAGGGCTACTACATGTTCCACGGCGGCACCAACCCGGCGGGCGAGCTGACCACCCTCCAGGAGTCCCACGCCACCGGCTACCCCAACGACCTGCCCGTCCTGACGTACGACTTCCAGGCGCCGCTCGGCGAGTACGGGCAGTACCGGCCGTCGTACGACGAACTGCGCCTCCAGCACCTGCTGTTGGCGGACTTCGGCGAGCGCCTCGCACCCATGGAGTCCGTGCTGCCCGAGCGGCGGCCGGCCGGGCAGGGCGACCGGGACACCCTGCGGTGGGCCGTCCGGAGCGACGGCCACTCCGGGTTCCTCTTCGTCAACAACCACCAGCCGCACGAGCCGTTGCCGGACCGTCCGGACACCTCGTTCACGGTCGCCCTCCCGGACGGTCCCGAACTGACCTTTCCGAGCGCGCCGGTGACGGTCCCTCAAGGTGCCTACTTCTGCTGGCCGTTACGCCTCGACGTGGCAGGGCTCCGGCTCGACTGGGCCACCGCCCAGCCGGTGTGCACGGTCGACGTCGGCGGACGTACCGTCCTGGTGCTGGCCGCCACCGACGGGATTCCCGTCGAACTCGCCCTGGACATCGCCACGTTGCGGTATGTGCACACCCCCATGGGGAAGGTCGAGTCCGCCGACGGACGCTTCCTCGTCACCGGCCTGCGACCCGGTACGGACGCGCTCGTCGAGGTCGGGACGCCGGACGGCGGACAGGTCGGCCTGCTGGTGCTGGACGCGGCGACCGCCCGTACCGCCTACCGGGGCACGGCCTGGGGCGCTGAGCGGCTGCTCCTGTGCGGTGACGGCGGCGGGGTCGTCTTCGACGAGCCGGCCGGTGAGGTACGGGTGCACAGTCCGGCGGCGGAGACCTCGCTCGCCGTGCTGCCCGCACCCGAGCGGCCCCCCGGCGAGAACCCGGCTGCCGACGGGGTGTTCACCCGATACACGCTGGCCACCGGCGGCGCGTCCGGCGTCCTCGACGTGTCCCTGGTCCGGGCCGCCGGGCCCGCCCCCGACACCGTCACCGGCGTACTGGACCGGGCCAGTGCCCCCGCCGACAGGTGTTTCGACACCTCCGCCGCCGAGTACCTCATCGCCGTACCGGACGAACTCCCGCGCACCGGAACCCTGTTGCGCGTCCACTGGACCGGAGACGTCGCCCGCGCGTACGCGGGGGACACCCTGGTCGCCGACCAGTACTTCTCCGGGCGGGTCTGGGAGATCGGCCTCGACCGGCTGCCGGAGGACGCACTGCGCGCCGACGGCGGGCTGCGGGTGCGGGTGCTGCCGTTCCCGGCCGACGCACCCGTGTACCTGCCGGTGCCCGTGCCGGTGGGCGAGGCCTCGGTCGCGCGGGCCGAGTGGGTCACGGTCCGGACTCACGTGGTCGCGGGGTAGGGCCTGCCACTGGTCACCCCCGTCCGGCGGCCTATCCTGTGGGCCAGCCGGGCGGGGCACGACCGCCGCGCGACAAATCCTAAGGATGCGACCCCCATGACCCGAAGTGCCGCTGGCGGCGCCGCTCCCAAGGGACGCAGCCGACGCAACTTCGCGGGCACACGGCCGGTGATGGACGACGTGGCACGCCTGGCCGGTGTCTCCAAGCAGACCGTGTCACGGGTGCTCAACGACAACCCCGCCGTACGGGCCGAGACCCGCGAGTCGGTGCTGGAGGCCATGCGGTCGCTCGGCTACCGGCCGAGCCGCAGCGCGCGGTCACTGGCCAGCGGGCGGACCCGGATGCTCGGGGTGATCTCCTTCGACGCGGCCCGCTACGGGCCCGCCTCCACGCTCACCGCGATCAACACCGCCGCCCAGGACGCGGGCTACCTGGTCAGCTCCATCGCCCTCGACACCGCCGACCGGGACACCGTCGTCCAGGCCGTGGACCGGCTGTCGGCGGAGGGCGCCGACGGGGTCATCGCCATCGCCCCGCAGCGGCGCGTCGGCAGGGCGCTCGCCGAGGCCCACCTCGACATCCCCCTCGTCGTGATGGACAACGCCCTGGGCGACGACACCCCCATGGTCACCGCCGACTCCCGGGGCGGGGCCCGCCTGGCCACCGAACACCTCCTGGGGCTGGGCCACCGTACGGTGCGGCACATCGCGGGACCGGCCGGCTGGACGTCCGCGGAACGCCGGGCCGCGAGCTGGCGCGAGACCCTGGAGAAGGCCGGGGCCGAGGTGCCCGAGCCGCTCGTCGGCGACTGGAGCGCGGACTCCGGGTACGAGCTGGGCCGGCGGCTCGCCCGTGATCCGGACGTCACCGCCGTCTTCGCCTCCAATGACCAGATGGCGCTCGGCGCGCTGCGCGCCTTCCACGAGGCAGGCCGCCGGGTCCCGGACGACGTCAGCGTCGTCGGCTACGACGACATCCCGGAAGCCGCCCATCTGCTGCCCCCGCTCACCACCATCCGCACCGACTTCCAGGAGATCGGCACCCGTTCGCTGCGGCTGCTCCTCGCGCGGATCGACGGCGGGGACGAGCCGGGCACGGACGGCGCGGTGGTCTCCGTCATTCCCGCCCACCTCATCGTGCGACGCAGCACGGGCCGCGCACCCGCCTAAACTGGCGCGGTGGTGACAGGTACGGGCAACACAGGTTCCGACGATCCGTCCGCAGAGGTGCTGGCGGAGGCCGCCGGAGCGTTCGGGCTGCTCGCCTCGCCCGCGCGGCTGCACATCATGTGGGCGCTGGCACAGGGTGAGAGCGATGTGACGGGGCTCGCCGAGCGGGTCGGCGGCGCGCTGCCCGCCGTGAGCCAGCACCTCACCAAGCTGAGACTCGCCGGGCTCGTACGCTCCAGACGCGAAGGGCGCCGGCAGGTGTACCTCGTCGACGACCCGGACATCGTCACCGTCGTGCGGCTGCTCGTCGGGCGGCTGACCGACCGGGCCGAGGGCGCCCCCGTACGGCACCTCCGTGGAGTCTGAGCTCCGGACGCCACGACGGCTCGACGGGTTCGCGCGCGGTCTGACCGACGACGAGGCCGAGGCACGGTTGGCGGCCGCCGGGGAGAACGTCGTTCCGGCCGCCCGGCCGATCCGGTGGCCCGTCCGGTTCGTACGGAGTCTGCGCGACCCCTTCACCGCCGTACTGCTCTGTCTCGGGCTCGTCTCCGCCGCCGTCACGGCCTGGGGGACGGCCGCGGTGATCCTCTCCCTGGTCGCGGTCAGCTGTGTGCTGCGCGCCTCGGGAGAACATCAGGCGGAACGTTTCCTCAGAGGGTTGCGCGAGTTGGTCGCCGGTACCGCGACGGTCCTGCGCAGGCCCCGGGAAGACGGGCCGCCGCTCGCCCGGGAGATCCCGGTCGCCGAACTCGTGCCGGGCGACGTGATCCGGCTCGGACCCGGTGACCTGGTCCCGGCGGACGTACGACTGCTGCGCGCGACCGGGCTGACCGTGCACCAGGCGCCGCTGACGGGCGAGTCGGCGCCGGTCGCGAAGGACGCGCGGCCGGGCGCCGTCGACCAGGGCGTGTTCGCGCGGCCCGAGCTGTGCTTCCAGGGCAGCGCCGTCGCCTCCGGCAGCGCCACCGCCGTGGTGCTGGCCACGGGGGCGCGTACGCACTTCGCGGGCGCGCACAGGACGGTCGCGGCACGGGACAGGAGCGCCTTCGACCGGTCGCTGCACGGGATCTCCTGGCTGCTGATCCGGTTCATGCTGCTCGCCCCGCCGCTCGTGCTGATGGCGAGCGCGGCGCTGCGCCGGCAGGGGCCTCAGACGCTGCCGTTCGCCGTCGCGGTGGCCGTCGGGCTGACGCCCGAGATGCTGCCGGTCGTCGTCAGCACCTGTCTGGCCCGTGGCGCCTCGGGCCTCGCCCGGGCGCACGGGGTCGTGGTGAAACGGCTGCCCGCACTGCACGACCTGGGCGCGGTCGACGTCCTGTGCCTCGACAAGACCGGCACGCTCACCCAGGACCGGCCCGTCGTCGAACGGTCCACGGACGCCGCCGGCCGGGACGATCCGGCGGTGCTCGACTGGGCCGCCACCGCCGCCTGGTGGAACCTGCAACTCGCCGACCCGCCCACCCCGGACGCCCTCGACGAGGCGCTCCTGACAGCGGCCGGACCGGTCGGCGAACGGTACGACGGGGTGGTGGCACTGCCCTTCGACCCGGTGCGGCGACTGGCCACGGCAGTGGTACGGGGGCGACTCGGGACCCATGTCCTCGTCGTCAAGGGCGCGGTCGCGGACGTCGTCGAACGGTGCGCGCCGAACCCCGCCGAGCGGGCCCGGCTTCTCGCGCACGCCGAAGAGCAGGCGTCGAGCGGACTGCGCCTGCTCGCCGTCGCGACCGCCGAGCGGCCCGCGCGCACCCGCGCGTGGACCCCGGCCGACGTACGCGGCCTGACCTTCCGGGGTTTCGTCGCCCTGCGGGACGACCTCGCGCCCACCGCCGCCGAAGCCCTGCGCGACCTCGGCGCGCTCGGGGTGGACGTGAAGATCCTCACCGGCGACCATCCGGGCACGGCCGCCCGCGTCTGCCACGACCTGGGCCTCGATCCCGGGGAGGTCGTGGACGCGGACGCCGCTGTCGGCCTCGGCGACGCCGAACTGACGGACCTGGCCCGCCGTACGACCGTCTTCGCGCGCTGCGCCCCCGCCCACAAGGCCCGGATCGTCGCCGCGCTGCGGGCCGGCGGGCACACCGTCGGCTTCCTCGGCGACGGGACGAACGACGTGCCCGCGCTGGGCGCCGCCGACGTCGGGATCGCGCCGCGCGCCGCCGTCGACGTGGCCCGCGAGAGCGCGGACGTCGTCCTCGGGGCAAAGGACCTCGCCGCGGTCGCCCACGCCGTCACGGTCGGTCGGCACAGCAGCGGCAACATCACCACGTATCTGCGCGTCACGCTCTCCTCGAACCTCGGCAATGTCGTCGCGATGCTCGTCGCCGGACTCCTGCTGCCCTTCCTGCCGATGCTCCCGGCCCAGGTCCTCGCGCAGAACCTGTGCTTCGACGCGGCCCAACTGGCGTACGCCTACGACCGTCCGGCGCCCGGCGCCCTGGCCCGGCCGACCGCTGCGCGCCCCCGTGACCTCCTCCGGTTCCTCGGCGGCTTCGGCGCGCTCAACGCCGTCGCCGACCTCGCCACCTTCGCCGTGCTCGCCCTCGCCCCGCACGGCCCCGGCGCCCTGGACGACCGGGCTGTCTTCCACTCGGCCTGGTTCACCGAGAACCTCCTCACCCAGGCCGTCGTCATGGTGCTCCTGCGTGGCGGCGGCGGCCGGATCCGGGGAGCCGTCGGACGGGCCGCGGCCGGGCTGGCCACCGTCGGGCTGCTGCTGCCGCTGTCCCCCCTCGGCCCACCGCTGGGACTGGTGGGGCTCCCGGGGTCGTACTACGCCCTTCTGGTGGTGGTGCTGGGGCTGTACGGGGGTGCCGTCGCCGTCGCCCGGCGGTGGCGGCTCAGCCGTAGCTGAGGTTCGAGCAGGGGTTGTCGTCCGCCGAGCGGGCCCCCTCGGTGATGTCCTTCGGGATCGCGGTGGGCCGCGGCGTGGCCGTGGAACCGCCCGTGTACGACTTGCCGACGACCACGTTGACTCCCACCCCCGGCACCGGCTGCATGGCCGCGCCCGGGAAGACGCGGGCCGCGGTCCGGGCCTCGGACTGGTGGCCGGGGCCGTACTCGATGACCGTCGTCGCGTGGTCCTGGCTGCGCGCCGTCGCCGTGCCGGCGACCGTGAAACCGTCGGAGGTCAGCTCGGCGGCGGCCTTCGCGGCCAGGCCGGTGACGGTGGTGCCGTTGTAGACGGTGACGGTGATTCCCTTGCCGGACACGGGAGTTGGGGCAGGAGCTGTGGTGCTGGCGCTCGGTGAGGCCTTCTTCTTTCCGCTCGCGTCCTTGCCGTCCAGGGTGCGGTCCGCCTTCAGGGCCGCCCAGAGGTCGCTCGCGTCGGGTTCGACGATCGCGACGCGCTTCCCCTGGTACCGCCAGGGGATGGTGACGAACTTGGTGTTGTGCAGGTCGATGTCCTTCAGCGACATCGCGAAGGAGATCAGCTTCTGGGCGGAGCCGAGACCGGGGTCCACGGTCAGGGACTTGGTGGCCGCGTCGGCGAGGGGGAGGAGCTTGGTCGGGCTCAGACCGTTGCTCTTCACCTCCTTCATCAGGCTTGCCACAAAGGCCTGTTGGCGCTTGATCCGGCCTATGTCGGAGTTGTCGCCGATGCCGTGGCGGATCCGGACGTAGTCCAGCGCCTTCTGCCCCGAGACGGTCTGCTCGCCCTTGTCGAAGAGCAGCTTGCCGCGCGTGGGGCGTTTGGGGTTGAGATCACCCTCGTACAGTTTCTGAGGGAGACACACCTTCACCCCGCCCACCACGTCGGTCAGCGCGGCGAAGCCCTTGAAGTCGACGACCACGGTGTGGTCGACGCGTAGACCGGTGATGCTCTCGACCGTGTTCTGCGTGCAGGCGGGGTTGCCCTTGGCGGTTTCGCCGACAGAGTAGGCCTCGTTGAACATGGTGTTCTGCCGGGCGGTCGTCCACTTGCCGTCGGGCAGCTTGCAGGGCGGGATGGTGACCAGGGTGTCGCGGGGTATGGAGACGGCGACGGCGTTCTTGTGGTCGGCGTAGATGTGCAGCAGGAACGCGGTGTCGGAGCGCCCGATGTCGTTCACGTCGCCGCCGCCGAGCTTGGCGTTGCCGTCGTTGCGCGCGTCCGAGCCGATGACCAGCACGTTCTCACCCTTGGACGAGCCCGCGGCGGGGCGGTTGTCCGCGATGCCGCCCGAGTCGAAGGTCTTGATGTCACCGTCCAGCTGCAGATAGACCCAGCCCGCGCCGCCCGCGAGGAGCAGCAGGAGGGAGAGGCAGATCGCGAGTGCCAGCCGTCCGCGCCGCCCCGGCTTCCGCCGCCGGGTGCCCGCGGCGGACCGGTGTCGCGGGGGTACGGCTGGCCTGCTCGTGCTGGTGGTCATCGGCGCCCTTCTCACGTCTCACCCTGGTTGTACAGTTGCGCAAAGTGGCAACTGTTATGTCTGACGAAGGAAAGGGCGGTGAGGTTGTGCTCCGCAACGGACTGGAACCCTGGCACCTGCTGGTAGTGGCCATCGTGTTCATCGTGATGTTCGGCTCGAAGAAGCTGCCGGACACGGCACGCGCCCTGGGTCGCTCGATGCGCATCCTCAAGAGCGAGGCGCAGGCGCTGAAGGAGGACGGGGCGGCGAGTGGGCCGGCGGGGGAGGGATCTTCGCAGGTGAGCGGCGGTTTCCCTGCCGAACCCGTGGTCGACCGGGCCGAGCCCGTCAGGGCCGAGACGGTTGCAGCCGAGGCGATTGCCGACCGACGGGAGCCCGTCGCCGATCGATAGGATCATCGGCATGCCCGCTTCCGAACCGACCATCCTCGCGACCTCCGGCGGACACCGTGCCGGAGGTCGCGAGGATGGTGGCGTTCGACGCCCTCGTCCATCATGCCGTGGACCTGTCCGGGGTCCACGGCCGCAGACCACGCGTCCTGTACGTCGGTACGGCGATCGGGGACGCCGAGCACTTCACGGCCCGTATGGGTGAGGCCGCCCGGGTCGCCGGCTTCGACCTCACACCGCTGCACCTGTTCCCCATGCCCAACCTGGACGACGTCGAGGGCACGGTGCTCGACCAGGACGTCGTCTGGGTCATGGGGGGCTCGGTGGCGAATCTGCTGGCGGTCTGGCGGGTGCACGGCCTCGACCGGATCATGCGGCGCGCCTGGGAGGCCGGGGTGGTGCTCAGCGGGGTGAGCGCGGGCTCCCTCTGCTGGTTCAGAGGGGGCACCACCGATTCCTTCGGCCCCGAACTGAGGCCGCTCACCGACGCGCTGGGTTTCCTTCCGTACGGCAACGGCGTGCACTACGACAGTGACGCGGGCCGCCGCCCGCTGGTCCACCGGCTTGTCGCCGACGGCACCCTGCCCACCACGCACTGCACCGACGACGGGGTCGGCCTCGTGTACCGAGGGACCGAACTCGTCGAGGCAGTCGCGGAGTTGCCGGGCAGGGGTGCCTATGTCGTCAGGTGCGAGGGGGACTCGGCCGTGGAGGAGCGCATCAGCCCCCGCAGGCTGACTTCGCCGCCTTCGTGACCGTCGTCCGCCGCTGTGGGCCCGGTGGAATCCGTGGATCCCGTCGCCTCGGGCCCCGCCATGGCGGCCTTGCCCTGTCGCTTGTCCTTGCGCCGCTGACGGCGACTGACGCGCGGTTCCTGGTCCGGCAGCCAGCCGAAGGCCATGCAGCTGCCCACGATTCCCAGTACGAGCCCCACGAGGAAGCCGCCGAGGTTCGAGGTGACCCAGGTGCCCAGCGTCAGCATGATGCCGACGATCGAGTAGAACAGGCGTTGCGCGGGGTTGAAGAGGATCAACAGACCGCACACCACCATCAGGGCCGGCAGCATAAAACCGGCCAGACCCTGCATACCCAGGTGCACGACGATCTTCAGGGAGACCTTCATCGTGACGAGGATCTCCACCCCGCCCAGGGTGAGCAGCAGCCCGCCCAGGAACGGACGGTGGGCCCGCCACGTTCTGAAAGCGGGCCCCACCTCCTGTTGGTCCGTGCCCAACATCAGCAACCCGACTCGCTGAAGCTGAGCTTCAGCCCGGGCAGCTTGAACACGGCTGCCGTGGTGGCGTAGTTGGTCGAATCCAGGTTGGCGATGCGGATGGTGTCCGCCTGCTGACTGAAGACGCCGGCCGGACCCTTGACGCCCGCCTTGCTGAGCGTGCTGGCGTCGTTGCCGATCTCGATGTTGGTGAAGGACGCGTCGCCCGACTGCTCGGTGCCGTCGAGCGTCAGGTCGGTCGCGGACACCGGAGTGCCGTTGCCGCCCGCCCTGATCATCAGGTTGATGCCGCCGAGGTCGACGCTCTGGCACAACTTGGTGATCGTCGCGTTCTTGATCGCGGTGGTGATGACCAGGACCTGGCCGCCGGTGTCGCCCTCGTTCGGGCTGCCCTCGATCATGTGGTCGAGGGCGCCGAACTGCTCGAAACCGGTGCCGGTCATCTCGGTCGCCTTGACCCTGAACGGCATGCCCGAGATGGCGAACTGAACGCCGAGGGCGCCCTGTGCGGTGAGAACCGCGAGCGTGGCGGCGACCAGGGTGGCCGGCACCGCCATCACGGCGGCGCGGCGAGCACGGACCCGCCCGCGTCGTTCGGCGCCCTTTCCGGCACCTTCGAAGAATTCGGACACGTTGGTGGATCCCGCGGCCCCGGCGGCCTCGGAGGCGTTACCGCTTCCTGGCTGCTCGGGGTTGGATCCGGCGGACGACGAGGCGTCCGAGGACGAGGCCATGGCTGCTCCCAGTACATAGTCAACTGCGTCAATGCTGGTCACGCTTCATTGGCACGTTGTCCTGGCGCGGACAGCGCCTGTGGCGTTACCTCTCCTCGCAACTCCCGGCGGATGCAAGGGCTTTCACGGTTACGCACCAGTAGCCGCCGAGGAAGTTACCCGTGGTTACTTTGGGGGGTCAAGGGAGTTGTGGAAAAAGGGTGCGGATTATGCGCCACCTGTGACTTTGCGGGCCGTTCAATGGTCGTCCGGGGCGCCCGAGGGGCCTCCGGAGGCCTTCTGAAGGGGGGTCGGACGGGTGGGGGAGGTGCGCGGAACTTCACGGGAAAGTTCGACGAGCGACATCAACTTCCGTGAGACGTCTTGACGTTGACGGTCCCTCAGGTCTAGAAACAAGCTGGTTTCCCCGGATCCGTGGCGCCGGATCCGCAGCGGTGCGAGTCACCGCTCTTCCCGGACTCAGCTCATTGTTCAAGTCCGCCCCCGAGGCACCGGCATGGCCGTTTCCCCCCTGGGTCACTGCCGGGTCGCCCTGTCCCGCCCGGTCCGGTCAGGAAGCCTCCCTCCAAGCCTTCCTCCGGTCACCGGCCGGTTGTCGTTGCCGGTCCGTCACGTACGGAGAAGGCGTTACGGGCCGGCAACGGCGTTTTCCCGCGTCCAATATGCGTCCCGCACGCGTACTTCCGCGCGCCCTGGGTCTCCTCGGCGCCACCCCCAACACCCCCAGTTCCAGAAAGAGGCACCCGCATCATGCGTACTCGCACCCGCTCCGCCCTCGCCCTCGCCGCTGCCGTCGCCGGTCTGTCGGTCGCCGCGGTCACCCCCGCGTCCGCCGCCGACACCGTGCTCACCATCAACAGCGCGGCCGGCGACGCCGTCGCCGTGGGCGACGTCCTCAATGCCTCCCTCGCCACCGGCACCGCCGCCACCCTCTACTCCAGCGCGACCGGCACCAGCGGTGTCTCCTGCGCGGCGTCGACCTTCACGGCGGCCGTCACCGACAACCCGGCCGCCCCCGGCAGCGCCACCGAGTCGGTCACCGCGCACACCTTCGGCACTTGCACCAGCAACGTGCTCGGCGTGCTCGGTGTCACCAGCGTGACCGTCAACAACCTGCCCTACACCACCGTGGTGGGCTCCGACGGCTCCGTCTCCGTCACCCCGGCGGCGGGCTCCACCATCCAGACGACCGTGGTGCTGCGCACCCTGCTGGGCAGCATCAACTGTGTCTACCAGGCGCCCAGCCTCACGGGCACGACCGGTGCCGCCGACAACAGCATCAACTTCACGGCCCAGGCGTTCACCAAGACGTCCGGTTCGTCGCTCTGCTTCGCCAACGGCTACTTCACCGCCAAGTACGCCCCGGTGACGGACGTGACGCAGGGCGGCGCCACGGTCTTCGTCAACTGACGAACCGTCAATAAACGTCTGCGCCAACGGTGTTCACCGGCGGCGCAGCCGTAGCACAATGGCGGCGACCGCGGCGAGCAGTACGGCCGCGGCGGCGCCCGCGATCAGGTGCCGCGGTCCGGCATCGTCGGTGGTCGATGCCACCGGCGCGCCGGCCACGGTGCCCGCGGCCTGTGGGGCGGCGGAGTCGGCGGACTCCGCCGCCCCTTCCGTCTCCGCGGCCCGCGCCGGCTGCCCGGCCGGCGTCGCCGAAGCGGTCGCATCGGCCGACCCGGACCGCGCCGCGGACGAGGCGGTGGCCGTCGGCGCGGACGCGTCCGAGCCACCCGTGCCGCCCGCATTGCCCTTCGCTGCAGGGAACACCACGTCCGAGCACGAGTAGTACGTGTCCGGCGTACTGGAGTTCTGCCAGATCGTGTACAGGACATGGCGGCCGGTCCGGTCGGACGGCAGAGTCATCCCGATGCGGTACGCGTCGCCCTTCATCGCGGGATCCTTCACCTCGGCGAACGGCCGGTCCGGCAGGTCGGACCACTTCAGCGGGCCGGACGGGTCGTACCCGGGCTTCGTCAGGAACATCTTGAACGTGCCGGTGTGCGGGATCGTCGAGCGGTACGTCATCGTCAGCCGCGCGCCCGGCGTCAGCGTGGTCGAGGGCCAGTCGGAGCGGGCGAGGTCGAGTCCCCGGTAGTCGGGCAGGCCGCCGCTGCACAGCCGGCCGTCGGGGATCACCGCGCGGTCCCGGCCGTTGACGTTCGAGACCCGCAGGTTGTCCCAGAAGGTGAAGGGCGCCCCGCCGTTCGCGGTGACCGCCGCCCGGCAGGCCGCCGTCGTGGCCAGGGTGCCGCCGTCGGGGGAACAGGCGAAGGCGCGGCTGACCGGCTGGGTGGGCGCACCGTGCGCCTGAGCCGGACCCGCCGCCGACAACGTGAGCAACAGCGGTGCCGCGAGTGCGGCGGCCCCCGCGAGTGCGGAGGTCGGGAGAGTGCGGCGGTGGGCGGTCATCCGGGACGTCTCCTCGACCAGGGGGAACAGAACTGCTGCGGGCCGACCCAGGGACAGGTCTGCCTTCGGGCAGTACGGGAAGCGGGCGGCCCGCGTTCAACCGGCGGGCGGCGCCGGGAACCAGCGCAACTCGCCCAAGCCGGTCAACCCCGGTCAACTGGCCGTCGTACATGGCCGGTTTCCGGCGTTCGAGGGTGGGGATTTGGGCCGATCGAGGGTTTCCCCTGTATCCGGATGACCTTCTCTTTGCCTACTGTTCCACCACAGCCGCCCCACAGGAAACCCCGGAACGGGCCGCTCGCGCTTGGCCGGCCGCCGCGCCGCTTTTCGAACCGCACCCCCCGCCGCTTCGACGACGAAGCGAATCCCGCCACTCCTCGCTGCCCGCGCCGCCCGGAGTAAGGCTCCCGAAAGGCAAGCCCTTGCGTACCTCTCTCACCCGTGTCACGGGGCGGAAGCTGATATCCGTCGCCGCGGTCTCCGCGGCCCTGGTGGCCGCGGCCACCACGTCGGTCGCCGTCGCCCAGGAGCCCGCCGCCCCCGGCGCCGCCCTGGACGCCGCCGCGCAGGCGGTCGCCGCCCCGGCCGAACGGCTCATCGTCGGCTACAAGGCGGGCGCCGCCGAGGCCACGTCGAACAAGGCCGCCGACGCCGACGCCGCGGCCAAGGGCAAGGAGGCCGGCGAGAACCTGGACTTCCAGCGCCGTCTCGGTACCGGCGCGGCCCTCGTCGACCTGGGCGAGGAGCTCAGCAAGACGGACGTCGCCGACGTCATCGCCGAGTACAAGGCCGACCCGCAGGTCGCCTACGTCGTGCCGGACCGCCTCAAGAAGCCGATGGCGGACCCGAACGACACCGAGTACGCCAAGCAGTGGGACCTCTTCGAGGCCACCGCGGGTATGCGCGTCCCGGGCGCCTGGACCACCGCGACCGGCACCGGCGTGACCGTCGCCGTCATCGACACCGGCTATGTCACGCACTCCGACGTCGCCGCGAACATCGTCGGCGGCTACGACTTCATCTCCGACACCGCGGTCTCCGTGGACGGCGACGGCCGCGACAGCAACCCGGCCGACCCCGGCGACTGGTACGCCGCCGGTGAGTGCGAGCAGACCGAAGGCAGCAGCTCCTCCTGGCACGGCACGCACGTCGCGGGCACCATCGCCGCCGTCGCCAACAACAGCAAGGGCGTCGCGGGCATCGCGTACAACGCGAAGATCTCCCCGGTCCGCGCGCTCGGCAAGTGCGGCGGCTACGACTCCGACATCATCGACGCCATCACCTGGGCGTCCGGCGGCACCGTCTCCGGTGTCCCGGCCAACACCAACGTCGCCAAGGTCATCAACATGAGCCTCGGCGGGGGCGGCGCCTGCTCCGCGGCGACCCAGAGCGCCATCACCGGCGCGGTCAACCGCGGCACCACGGTGGTCGTCGCAGCCGGCAACGAGAACGCGAACGCCTCCACCTCCAACCCGGCGAACTGCAACAACGTCATCACCGTCGCCGCGACCGGACGCACCGGCGCCCGTGCCTCGTACTCCAACTTCGGTACCGTCGTGGACATCTCGGCCCCCGGCGGCGAGATGAGCACCGGCACCGCCAACGGCATCCTCTCCACGCTGAACTCCGGCGCGAAGACCCCGTCCACCGAGTCCTACGCCTACTACCAGGGCACCAGCATGGCCACCCCGCACATCGCGGGCCTGGTCGCGCTGATGAAGTCGGCGAACTCCTCGCTCACCCCGGCGCAGATCGAGACGGCCATCAAGAACAACGCCCGTGCTCTGCCGGGTAGTTGCTCGGGCGGCTGCGGCGCCGGTCTGGCCGACGCGACCAAGACCGTGCAGGCCGTGAGCGGCAGCACCGGCGGCGGCACGACGGGAACCGTCTTCTCCTCCAGCACCGCCGTCTCGATCCCGGACAACGGCGCGGCCGTCGAGTCCTCGATCGCCGTCACCGGCCGGACCGGCAACGCCCCCTCGGCCCTCCAGGTCGGCGTCGACATCACCCACACCTACCGCGGTGACCTGGTCATCACCCTGGTGGCGCCCGACGGCACGACCTACCCGCTGAAGGCCTCCAGCACCTCGGACTCCGCCGACAACGTGAACACCACGTACACGGTGGACGCCTCCAGCGAGACCGCCAACGGCACCTGGAAGCTCCGCGTCCAGGACGTGGCCGCTTCGGACACCGGCAAGATCAACAGCTGGAAGCTCACCTTCTGATCTTCCGAGCACCGGTCCATCGGGCCGAACCACCCGCCGGTTCAGTCGAACTGACGGAGTGACGCGAACGGGCGGGTCGGTCGGCGTGGATGGACGCCGGTCGGCCCGCCGTCGTGTGCCCGCCCTTGTGCGCCGGCCATGTGCCCTTCACCGCGCCGCCGGGCCGCCGAACTCCGCCAGATGTTCTGCCGCCCACTCCCGGTACCCGCGCGCGGGTCGCCCGAGCAACTCCGTGACGGACGGCTCCACTTGCGCCTTCGACCCGTGCCGCCCGCGCCCCGCACTCTCCGCGAGGGCGCGGGCCACCGGCTCCGGGTAGCGCGCGAGCAGCCCACCCAGCACCTGATCCTCCGTCAGTTCCACGAACTTCAGGGGGCGGTGCAGCAACTCGCCCAGGATCTCCACCTGTCGCAGCGGGGTCACTCCCACGGGCCCGGTCAGTGCGTACGCCCTTCCGGTGCGGCCCTCCGGGTCCGTGAGCGCCCGTACCGCCACATCCGCGATGTCCTGCGGGTCGATCGCCGCGGTGGGGACGGTACCGCCCGCGCTCCGCACCACACCCTCCGCCCGGATCGAACCGGCCCAGCCCAGGGTGTTGGACATGAAGGCGCGCGGTCGCAGCAGAGTCCAGGACAGGCCCGAGGCACGCAGCAGCCGCTCGTTCTCCCGCTGCCACTCCGTGACCAGGTCGGCCGCGTCGGGCTCGGTCACCGACAGGGTGGTCAGCTTCACGATGTGCCCGACTCCCGCGGCGCGGGCGGCCGTCAGGAAGTTCTCGTCGTGGGTGTGCGTCAGCGGATTCGTGGTGACGAGCAGCGCCGACCGGACGCCGGCCAGCGCCCGGCGAAGACTGGCGGGATCCTCGAAGTCACCGCCCACCACCTCGGCGTGCCCACCCACGAGGGCGGCGGCGCGGGCGGGGTCGCGGACCAGCAGCCGTACCGGCTCGGCGGCGGGAAAGCGCCGGGCCACCAGGCGCCCGACCGTGCCGGTCGCGCCGGTCAGCAGGATCACGACGCCCGCAGGTCGAGAGAGTCGATCGAGGAGAGAACCCGGGCACCCCGGTCCGCCCTGCTGTCGAGACCGAGCAGCAGCCCCGGCACCGCGATGCTCGGCAGGATGTGCGCCCACAGCACGGACAGCCGGTGGCCGAGATCGGCCCGGTCGGTCATCGCCCGCGACATCAGCTGGATGCCGGTGAAGCCGCCGACCAGCAGGTCCACCGTCTCCGGGGGATCCACCGTGGGCAGCAACTCGCCCTGCCCCCGAGCCTGTTCCATCAGGGAGGTCAGCCGGTCCGACCACTGCCGGAACGGCTCCGCGTGATCGACGTGGTTCGGTGTCTCCTGGTCCACCGCCAGCCGGACACTGCCCCGCAGCAGGGAGTTGGTCAGCAGCCGTTGGCCGACCACGAACGTCATGTCGATGATCTCCTGCAGCTTGCAGGGCTGCGCCGGCACACTCCCGAACGGCACCTGCTCGTGGAGCACCGCCTGCGCGAGCGATTCCTTGGAAGGGAAGTGGAAGTACAGGGCTCCCTTGGTGACCTCGGCCCGCTCCAGCACCATCGAGATGGTCGTGGAGGTGTAGCCGTGCTCGTCGAAAACCGCGCCCGCGGCTTCCAGGATCGCCCTGCGCGTCCTGATGGCGCGCTCCTGTTTCGCCATAAGAGCCCCTCCCTGGCGCCCAGTTGGCCGGTCTCGTTGGTCAGTGCCGAATCGGTGCCGTGCCGATGCGTGACGGAGTGTCGTCAGCTGCGCCGGAACCCGCCGATCATAGGGCCGGACCGACTGATCTCGTTGAAAACAAACCGGTCGCCTCGTACTCTATCGCTCACGAAGCGGGCGCCTTTCCGTCTGCCACGCCACAACGGGGGGACCGAGGAGAGACATTGCTTCCAGTGCCGCAGTCTGCCGAAACCCCAACCATGACGGCGAGTGTTCCGCGTCAACTCGTGCACCGCGCCTCGATCGCGGAGACGTTCCCGACCGGTTGGACCCGGACGGAAACCGACCGCTTCAGCGTCTCCGCCCAGTGGCCGCGTGTCCACTGTTTACACGTGTCGCCTGATCGGACGGCGTACGACCCGCTGCTCGTCGTGGAGACCGTACGGCAGGCCGGAACCCTGCTCAACCACACCGAGTACAAAGTGCCGTTGGACCACCAGTTCGTGCTCCAGGAGTTCCGGATCACTACGTTCGCCGACCGTCTGGGCGTGGGACCGGCCCCGGCCGAACCCGTTGTCGACATCACCTTCTCCGACATCCGCCATCGGGGCAAGCGCCTGGTCTCGGCCCGCTACGAGGCCGACGTACGGCTGGACGGCGAATCGGTCGCACACGCAGACGTCGCCTTCACCTGCACCAGCGGCGCTGTCTTCAGCAGACTGCGCGGTGGCCGTACGGCGGCCACCGTGACGCCGCTGCCCGTGCCGCCGGGCCTGCCGGCCGTCGACGTGGGCCGGGATTCGGCCGCGGACGTGGTGCTGGCGCCGCCCCAGCAGGGTGGTGGTGACTGGCAGTTGCGGGTTGATACCGGTCATGCTGTTTTCTTCGATCATCCTCTCGATCACATACCGGGCATGTTGCTCCTGGAGGCCGCTCGGCAGGCCGCGCTGGCACGAACGGGCCCGGGCGGTAGACGGATGCCTGTGTCGTTCGACACGACCTTCCATCAGTTCGCCGAACTGGACCTGCCCACCTGGATCGACTCGACGGACGAGGGTGACGGAGCCCTGAAGGTGGTGGGGACCCAGGAGGGGCGCACGATTTTCGAGTGTGTGGTGGGCACCGCTGAGCGGTCGGCTATCTTGTACAGACAGTAAGAAACAAACGGCATATCCCGTTTTTCCTCGGGGAGTTCGGGAGCACCGCGACGGTGGGGAGGGGTGGCGCCGATGCCGAGGCAGTTACGCGCCGAGCAGACTCGCGCGACGATCATCACGGCCGCGGCCGACCTGTTCGACCGCCATGGCTACGAATCGACCAGCCTGAGTGACATAGTCGAGCACGCCCATGTCACCAAGGGCGCCCTCTACTTCCATTTCGCGGCGAAGGAGGACCTGGCCCACGCCATCCTGGAGATCCAGTCCAGGACCTCCCGGCGGATGGCCAGGGACATCGACGGACGCGGCTACTCCTCACTGGAGTCGCTGATCCGCGTCACCTTCGGGATCACGCGGATGGCCGTCGAGGGCCCGATCGCCAGGGCGGGCCTGCGTCTGGCCGCCGGTGACGTCGCCGTGCGGCCTCCTCTGCGGCACCCGTTCCGCGAGTGGTCGGAGATGGCGGCCGGCAAACTCCTGGGCGCCGTCAAGGAGTCCGACGTCCACCCGGATGTCGATGCCGAGGCGATGGCGCACTCCCTGGTCAGCTTCTTCGTCGGCAGCCGCGTGGTCAGCCGGGCGGTGGAGCCGGTGGCCCGCCAGCCGCGCCGGACGGCTGACATGTGGCGGCTCACCATCCGGGCGCTGGTGCCCACGCCGAGGCGGGCACGGTATCTGGGACTGGTGGCGCAGCTGGAGCGGGAGCTACGAGCGGTGGCGTGAGGCGGTCGGCGCGATCCGGCTGATCCGGCGAGCGACCCGGACGATCCGGTGAGCGCGGCGAGCGGCTGCGCACGGCCTCGACCGGCAGTTGGTCGGCGTCGTCGGCGCCCGGACGCCTCCGGCCGTACGGGCTGAACGCCTGACTTCGGGCGGCCCTGCCTTCGCGCGGTCACCTCCGGGGCCGCGCGTTCTCCGGCGGTACGGTGAGGCGTATGCCTGCCTCCGACTCCGTGTCCCCGCCCGTGATCCTCGGCAACGAACCCGGTTCGTTCCCCTGGAGCGTCCTGGCCGAGAGGCATCCCGCGCTGATCCAGAAGGTGCGGGACGCCTTCCCGTACGGCCCGGAGCAGCATCGCGCGCTCGACGCGCTCCTCAAGAACTGCGCCGAGGGTCTCATCGAACCGCTCCCCGCGGACGCGGACGACCGGCGGCAGTGGGAGGAGTGGGGCACCCGGGAGTACGCCGGCCGGTCCTGGTTCGACGTGCCGTGGTTGTGGGCGGAGGGCTACTTCTATCGCCAACTCCTCGAAGCGGTCGGATACTTCGGCAGCGGTGGGGGCGAGGGGGCCTGGCGTGGGATCGACCCCTTCCGCCCTTTCAAGCTCGCGGAACTGGACGCCCCCGAGACCGACGAGGAACTGGCCGCGCTCGACGATCTGGTGAGCGGGCCGGAGGAGGACCAGGCGCGTGCTCTGCTCCACGGGTCGCTGTGGGGCAACCGGGCCGACCTCGGCTTCCGGCTCTCCGGTGCGGACGAGGGAGGGGAGGCGGCAGGACTCGTCGCCGACGACAGCGAGGCCCTCTGGTCGCTGCTCCGATCCGCCCGCCCTGGCGCCGGCACGGGCGCCGGAGCGGTGTGTCTGGTCGCGGACAACGCGGGCCGGGAACTCGTCCCCGACCTGCTGCTCCTGGATCACCTGCTGACCCGGGGGTACGCCGACCGGGCCGTCCTGCACGTCAAACCGCACCCTTACTTCGTCTCCGACGCGACCACCGCCGACGTGGTCGACGCCCTGCGCCGGCTGATCCGCGCTCCGGGTGCCGCCGCCTCGTATGGCCGGCGGCTCTGGTCCGCGCTGGCCGAGGGCCGGCTGGTGGTCCGCGCCCACCCCTTCTCCTGCGCCCCGCTCCCGTACGCGGCGATGCCGGGCGACCTTCGCGAGGAGTTCGCCTCGGCCACGGTCACCCTGATGAAGGGCGACCTGAACTACCGCCGCCTGGTGGGCGACCGGCTCAGGCCCCCCACCACTCCCTTCGCGGACGTCACCGCCTACTTTCCCGGACCCGTGGCCGCCCTGCGCACCCTGAAGTCGGAGGTGATCGTCGGCCTCGACGCTCTTACCGAGTCGGCGCTCGTCGTCGCGGAGGGGGAGCGCTGGCGGACGAGTGGTACGCGTGCGGTGATTCAGGTGTCGTCGGGAGTGTCGGCGGTACAAGTGCCGTAGTAGTGGTCGGAATCGTCGTAGTCGTCGCATGTCGAGTGAACTCACAACGCCCGTCCGGAATCCCGGAATCGAGCCTGATTCACGCGATGGTGTGATCATGTGCCGCCCGGTGGATGGCTCGTCCGGGGCAGGGGTAGGGCCCCGCCCATGACACAGCCGTTCGTACTCCCGCACTTCTACATGCCGTATACCGCGCGGCTGAACCCGCATCTGGACGAGGCGCGTGCCCATTCGACCGTCTGGGCACGGGAGATGGGAATGCTGGAGGGCTCGGGCGTCTGGGAGCAGTCCGACCTCGACGCGCACGACTACGGGTTGTTGTGCGCCTACACGCACCCCGACTGCGACGGCGCCGCCCTCTCGCTCATCACCGACTGGTACGTGTGGGTGTTCTTCTTCGACGACCACTTCCTGGAGGTCTTCAAGCGCAGCCAGGACCGGGACGGCGGCAAGGCCTATCTGGACCGGCTGCCCCTGTTCATGCCGCTCGACCTCGCGACTCCCGTGCCCGAGCCGCAGAATCCGGTGGAGGCGGGCCTCGCCGATCTGTGGGCGCGGACCGTTCCGGCCATGTCCGTGGACTGGCGCCGGCGGTTCGCCGTCGCCACCGAGCATCTGCTGAACGAGTCGATGTGGGAACTGTCCAACATCAACGAGGGGCGGATCGCCAACCCCGTCGAGTACATCGAGATGCGCCGCAAGGTCGGCGGCGCGCCCTGGTCGGCGGGGCTCGTGGAGTACGCGACCGCAGAAGTGCCCGAGTCCGTCGCGGAGTCGAGGCCGCTGAGGGTACTGATGGAGACCTTCTCGGACGGCGTCCACCTGCGCAACGACCTGTTCTCCTACCAGCGGGAGGTCGAGGACGAGGGCGAACTCAGCAACGGCGTGCTCGTCCTGGAGACCTTCTTCGGGTGCACCACCCAGGAGGCCGCCGACACCGTCAACGACATCCTCACCTCACGGCTCCACCAGTTCGAGCACACCGCGCTCACCGAGGTGCCCGGGCTGGCCCTGGTGAAGGGCCTCACACCGGACCAGGTCGCCGCGGTGGCCGCGTACACGCAGGGACTGCAGGACTGGCAGTCCGGCGGGCACGAGTGGCACCTGCGCTCCAGCCGCTACATGAACGAAGGGGCCCTGGAGGAGGCGCGGCCGTTCGCGTTGGGCGGGTTCGGCACGTCCGCCGCCAACATCGGCGCACTCCTGGCCTCGGCCGGCGCCGAACGGCTGCGGGCCTACACGCACGTGCCGTACCAGAAGGTCGGCCCGTCCGTACTGCCCGATTTCCACATGCCGTTCGGGCTCACTCTGAGCCCGCATCTGGACGGCGCCCGGTCACGTCTCGTCGAGTGGTCGCACGGCGTGGGCATCCTCCAGGAGGGCGTCTGGGACGAGGACAAGCTCGCCGCGGCCGACCTGTCGCTGTGCGCGGCCGGCATCCACCCGGACGCGACGGCCGACGCCCTCGATCTAAGTTCCGCCTGGCTGGCCTGGGGCACCTACGGCGACGACTACTACCCCCTCGTCTTCGGTCACCGCCGCGACCTGGCGGCGGCTCACCTGTGCACCGAGCGCCTCTCCGCCTGTATGCCCGTCGAGGGCGAGGACTTCCCCGTTCCGGTCAACGGCATGGAACGCGGCCTCATCGACCTGTGGCGGCGTACGACGGTCGGGATGACCCCTGACCAGCGGCGCACGTTCCGCGCAGCGGTGGACAAGATGACCGAGAGCTGGGTGTGGGAACTGCTCAACCAGACCCAGAACCGCATCCCCGACCCGGTCGACTACCTGGAGATGCGCCGGGCCACCTTCGGTTCGGATCTCACGGCGAGCCTGTGCCGCATCGGTCACGGCCGGGCGGTCCCTTCCGAGGTCTACCGCAGCGGCCCCGTCCGTTCGCTGGAGAACGCGGCCTTCGACTACGGGATGCTCATCAACGACGTCTTCTCCTACCAGAAGGAGATCGAGTACGAGGGCGAGATCCACAACGGCATCCTCGTCGTCCAGAACTTCTTCGGCTGTGACTATCCGACCGCGCTCGGGATCATCCACGATCTGATGACCCAGCGTATGCAGCAGTTCGAGCATGTCGCCGCCCATGAATTCCCCGTCATGTACGAGGACTTCAAGCTCACCAAGGAGGCACGCGCGACCATGGACGGCTATGTGGACGAGCTGCGGAACTGGCTGGCAGGCATCCTGAACTGGCACCGGGAGGTCCCCCGCTACCAGGCGGACCACCTGGCCCGCAGGTCCCACGGCTTTCTGCCGGACCACAGCTCGGCGCTGTCGATCCGCTGAGGAGTCCTGGCCCACCGGGTTCACGGCCGGCGCTCCCGGCCGGCCGGGTGTGGGTTCGGTCGTCTGTGTCTGCCCATGTCCGACCCTGTGTCAGTCTCACTCGTTCGTGGCTCGTGGGGCGCGGGTGTGCCGGGTAGAGCATCTGGCGGAGGCGAACCATGGAACAGACTGCGCTGCGTCCCAAGCCGATGCCCGGGCAGGAACGGGCCGGCGGCACCACATCCCGTCCGGCCCGGCGCCCACATGCCGCGCGCCGACGTGGCCGACGGCTGGCGACTCTTCTGTTCGGCCTGTTCGTCGGGACCGTCCTGGTCCTCGCGGGCGTCGGGCTCGGCACGCTCGGCGCCACCGTGATCGGCATGGGCAAGCTCGCCGACCTGCGGGGCCGGGTCGGTGAGGACGGGCGGACAGGGCAGCCGGGGGAGACGCCGGGTAGGCCGGGTGGCGCACCTGCCGGGTCCGGCGCCGGGTCCGGTTCCGGGGCGGTGTCCCCTTCCGAGTCCGGATCCGCGTCCGGGGCCGGCCCCTCCAAGTCGCCCTCGGGCGGCGCGGGTTCGGCCCTCTCGCCGTCGGCGGTGACCGCGACGCTCGGTGTCGAGGCGGTGGACGCGGAGAAGGCGGGTGCCCTGGTCGTCGGCGTCCATGTGCCGGGCCCGGGTTACACCGCGGGCCTCGTCCGGGGCGACGTACTCACGACGTTCGGCGGGACCCGGGTCGACTCGGCGGCCGGTCTCGCCCGGGCGGTCGCCGCCGCCCGGCCCGGCACGGAGATCACTGTGACGGTCCGTCATCTCAGCGGCGGGTACCAGCAGTTGGTGGCGATTCTGGGCGTTGTCACCTGACCCGCCTCCGTCACACCACCACCCTGAAGTGGCTGGTCAGCCGCCCGGTGTCGTCCAGTATGTGAAAAGCGAGCCCGACCGGCGCGTCCAGGTCGGCGGGCCGCTCGCCCTCCCAGGGCAGCCGGAGGGTCCAGGTCACCCCGGGGCCGACGAGTAGAGGCCGGCCGGCGAAGGACGTGGCCGCCGGCGTGTGCGCGTGGCCGGTGATGAGCGCGGCGATCTGGGGCCGGTGCTCCATCAGGGCGGCCAGGCGGCCGGGTTCGGTCAGCCGGTAGGCGTCCGGCAGCGGGTGGTGCAGGGCGACGGGCGGATGGTGGAAGGCGAGCAGCGCCGGGACGCCGTCGTCCAGTTCGTCGAGCGTCGACTCGATCCAGTCGTACGTCTCGTCGGCGAGGGCTCCTTCGTCGTCGCCCGGCACGCTGGAGTCGCACATCAGGACGGCGGCGTCGTCGAAGACGTGCGCGCTGTTGACCGGTCCCTCGGTGGCGGGCAGCCCCAGCAGTGCCTTGCGGTAGGGGGCGCGGCTGTCGTGGTTGCCCGGGCAGGTGAGCACCGGGAAGGGCGCGTCTCCGGTGCGCAGCCCAAGGAGGTGTGCGGCCTCCTCGTACTCGGCCTCCGTGCCGTGGTCCGCGATGTCCCCGGTCACCAGCAGGGCGTCGACATGCCCCGGCAGCTCCCACAACCGGTCGCGCACCCGTTCGGCACGCGCCGTGGACCGCGCGGTTCCGTCGAGGTGCAGATCGCTGATGTGAGCGAGTACGAGCATGGTCCTCCGCCTCCCTTAATGGTTCAGGCAGATCTAAGCATTAGATCTAATGGTTGCTCAACTCTCATCCGTTAGTGGAGGGGGTGGTAGGCAGGTGAAGCAGGTGAGGGCGCCGTCAATCGGCTCGCGCCGCCCCGTGCATCCGGGCAGGATGCTGCCCGTAGCCCCTCGTCCTTCCACGGAGGCCCGGATGCCAGGCAGCACGCCCGCGCTCTTCACCGCCGACGACTACCGGGCCCGGATGCGGCGCGCCGCCCGGGCGGCGGAGGACGCGGGGCTCGCCGGGCTCCTCGTGGCACCGGGCCCCGACCTGGTCTGGCTCACCGGCTACGCGCCCACCGCGGTCACCGAACGCCTCACCCTGCTGGTACTGGCCGCCGGGCAGGACCCGGTCCTCGTGGTCCCCGCGCTGGAGGCCCCGGACGCGGCACAGGCGGCGGGGGCGCCCGCTCTGACCCTGCGCGACTGGACCGACGGCAAGGACCCCTACGCGGCCACCGCCGGCCTCCTCGACGGAGCCGGACGCTTCGGGGTCAGCGACAACGCGTGGGCACTGCACCTGCTGGCACTCCAGAAGGCGCTGCCCCGCAGCTCGTACGTCTCGCTCACCGAGGCACTGCCGATGCTGCGAGCGGTGAAGGACGCGGCGGAGCTGGCCCGCCTGGCAGCCGCGGGCGCGGCTGCCGACGCAACGTACGACGAGATCCGGAAGGTTCCCTTCGGGGGGCGCCGGGAGAGTGACGTCGCGGGCGACCTGGCCGATCTGCTGCGACGGTTCGGGCACTCCCAGGTCGACTTCACTATCGTCGCCTCCGGCCCCAACGGCGCCAATCCGCACCACGAGGCCGGCGGCCGCGTCATCGAACACGGCGACATGGTCGTCCTCGACTTCGGCGGCCTTCTGCACGGCTACGGCTCCGACACCTCCCGCACGGTCCACGTCGGTGAACCGGACGCCGAGCAGCGCAGGGTCCACGACATCGTGCGGGAGGCCCAGGAGGCGGGCTTCCGCGCCGTGCGGCCGGGCGCCGCGTGCCAGGACGTCGACCGGGCGGCCCGCGCGGTCATCACCGAGGCCGGGTACGGCGAGTACTTCATCCACCGCACGGGCCACGGCATCGGCGTCACCACGCACGAGCCGCCGTACATGATCGAGGGCGAGGAGCGGCCCCTCGTCCCCGGCATGTGTTTCTCCGTGGAGCCCGGCGTCTACCTGCCCGGGCGTTTCGGCGTACGTATCGAGGACATCGTGACGGTGACCGACGACGGCGCCGGCGGCCGGCGCCTCAACAACACGACCCGCGAGCTGGTCACAGTGGACTGACCCCGCACCAGGAGCCCCCTCCCCGCCCCCATCCCCGGACGACAGCGGCGCGATCATGACCCAGGTACCGACACCCACCGCGGACGCGGTCCGCCGACTGGTCCGTTCCCTGCTCGCGGACGGCGCCGCCGACGGGCCGGGCGGTGCGACGGGCACCACCGGCCCCGAGGTCCAGCCGGTCGGCGCGGGCGGCGAGCACTTCACCTGGTGGGTCGGCTCCCGGCACGTACTGCGCCTGGCCCCCGACCGCGAGGCGTCCGCACGGCTGCGCCGCGAACCGCGCCTGCGCGACCTCGTCCGCCCGCACATCGGCGTCGCCGTCCCCGTCGGCGTGGCGCACGGCGAGTGGGCCCCCGGACTGGCCTACACGCTGGACACCAGGGTGCCCGGCGGTTCGGCCGAGGAACACGACGTCTCCGCCGTCGGCGAGGCCGACCTCGCCGCGCTCCTCACGGGGCTGCGCGAGGTGCCCGTACGCCAGGCCGAGACGCTCGGTGTGCCACGGGTCGGGCCACGCTCCCTGGAGGCGCTGCGCCGGGCCGCCGCCGGGGCGGCCGAACGCCTCGCAGCGGCCGACGAGTTCGACCCCGTCCTGCTGCACCAGTTGACCCCGTCCGCCACCACGCAGCTCGCCGCGCAGGCCGGGACCTCGGTCCTCGTCCACCACGATCTGCGGGGCGAGCATCTCGTCGTGAGCGCCGACGGGCGGGTGCGCGGTGTCCTCGACTGGACCGGCGCGGTGGTCGGCGACCCCGCCGAGGACATCGCCGGCCTCGCCCTCGCGGTCGGCTCGCCCGCGGCCGTACGCGCCGCCACCCTCGCCGGCTACGCCGCCCGGCCCTGCCTGCGCGGCCTGTGGCTCGCCCGCTGCGACACGGTCGTCCGCCTCGCCGAGAGCCTCGCCCGCCGCGACGCCGGCCCGCTGCCGCTGCTGAGAGTCCAGCTGCGGCGCGCGTGGGAGGCGATCCTCCTGGAACGGGTGACGGAGCTTCGGGAGGCGGACGAGGAGGGATAGGAGAGGGCCGGGGTGCGTAAACGCTTGCGCAAGCGTTTACGTCCGCATCGCGCTCACCCCTGCTCCAGCACCACGCAGGACTCCCCGGGGACGTGCAACAGCCCGTCCGTGCCCGGGAGTTCGACCGGCTCCCAGGCGGCCAGCACCCGCGCCCGTCGTGGGCCCAGGGGGATCGCCGCCGACTTCGGGGCGAGGTTCGCCACCACCCGTACGTCCCCGCGCCGGAAGGCGAGCCAGCGGGCCTCCTCGTCGTAGGCGACCTTGATGTCCGAGAGGTCGGGGTCCGTCAGGTCGGGCTGGGCGTGGCGCAGGGCGATCAGGTCCCGGTACCAGGACAGTACGCGCGCGTGCGGCTCGCGTCCGGGCTCCGACCAGTCGAGGCAGGAGCGGTCCCGGGTCGCCGGGTCCTGGGGGTCCGGAACGTCCTCCTCGGCCCAGCCGTGCGCCGTGAACTCCCGTCGCCGGCCCCGCCGTACGGCCTCCGCGAGCTCCGCGTCCGTGTGGTCGGTGAAGAACTGCCACGGGGTGCCCGCCGCCCACTCCTCGCCCATGAACAGCATCGGCGTGAACGGCCCGGTGAGCATCAGGGCCGCGGCGCAGGCGAGCAGTCCGGGGGAGAGGGCGGCCGAAAGGCGGTCCCCCTGGGCGCGGTTGCCGACCTGGTCGTGGGTCTGGGTGTAGCCGAGCAGCCGGTGGGCGGCGACGCCGGTGCGGTCGAGCGGGCGGCCGTGCAGACGGCCCCGGAAGGTCGAGTACGTGCCGTCGTGGAAGTAGCCGCCAGTGAGCGTCTTGGCGAGCGCTTCGAACGGGGCCCGCGCGAAGTCCTCGTAGTAGCCCTGTGCCTCTCCGGTCAGTGCCGTGTGCAGGGCGTGGTGGAAGTCGTCGCTCCACTGCGCGTGCAGTCCGAGGCCGCCACCCGCGCGCGGGGTGACGATCCGCGGGTCGTTGAGGTCGGACTCGGCGATCAGGAACAGCGGCCGGCCCAGGTCGGCCGTGAGGGCGTCCACGGCCGTCGACAACTCCTCCAGGAACTGGCACGCGCGCGTGTCCCGCAGCGCGTGCACCGCGTCCAGCCGCAGCCCGTCGATCCGGTAGTCGCGCAGCCAGGCCAGCGCGCTGCCGAGCAGATACGCGCGCACCTCGTCCGAGCCCGGCGCGTCCAGGTTCACCGCGGAGCCCCACGGAGTCTGGTGCGTGTCCGTGAAGTACGGGCCGAAGGCGGGCAGATAGTTGCCGGACGGTCCCAAGTGGTTGTGCACGACGTCCAGGACCACACCGAGGCCGAGCTCGTGCGCCCGGTCGACAAAGCGTTTCAGCGCCTCGGGGCCGCCGTACGGCTCGTGCACGGCCCACAGCGACACCCCCTCGTAGCCCCAGCCGTGCCGCCCCGGGAACGGGCACAGCGGCATCAACTCGACGTGTGTGACGCCCAGTTCCACCAGGTGGCCGAGCCGCTCGGCCGCCGAGTCCAGCGTGCCCTCGGGCGTGTACGTGCCGACGTGCAGTTCGTACAGGACCGCGCCCGGCAGTGCGCGTCCTGCCCACTCGGTGCGCCAGGTGTGGCGGCCGTGGTCGACGACCGCGCTCAGCCCGTCCGGGCCGTCCGGCTGGCGGCGCGAGCGCGGGTCGGGCAGCACGGGGCCGTCGTCGACGGCGAAGCCGTAACGCGACCCGTCCCCGGCCTCGGCCTCGGCGGACCACCAGCCGGTGCGCTCCGGATCGCGCTCCAACGCGCGCGTGGCCGAGTCGCAATGGAGCGTCACGCGACTGGCCTGCGGTGCCCACACCTCGAAGTGCACGGACGGATCCCCTTACTCTGCCGAGCGGTGCTCACCGGGACGTAGCCCGTCCCATGGTGCTTCAAACCCGGACGCCCCGCGCTCGCATCCTGTCGTTTGCCTCAGGTGTCGTCGGATCGGCCCGCAGGGCACCCGTTTCCGCGTTGTGTGGACACCCCGCGCGCGCTGCCCGACAATCACGAAGTGACATCGTCCTTCGAGTTCCACACGTACCCGGCGCGCCTCACCGACGCGGAGCGCGACCGGGCGCTGAAGGCACTCCGCGACGGGGTAGCTCTGGGGCGGCTCTCGCACGACACGTTCATCCGGCGCATGGAACTGGCGTTGGTCGCCCGGCGGTCCGACGAACTGGCCATCCTCACCGCCGACCTGCCCACCGAGAACCGTCTCTCCCGCCTGGTGTTCGGGACGGTCGAAGCGGTCTCCGGCTTCACGGTACGACTGCGCAGGGCCTGGCAGTCCGAGCGGCTCCCCAAGCTGCTGCTGCCCCACCCCGCCAACGGCCACCCGCTGCGCATAGGGCGCGACCCCGCCAACGGCCTGCGCCTCACCCACGAGACGGTCTCGCGCGTCCACGCCGAACTCCGGCACCAGGGCGGCCTGTGGGTGCTGCGCGACCTCGGCTCGACCAATGGCACGACGGTCAACGGGCGTCGTGTGATCGGCGCGGCCGTCGTCCGGGCCGGCGACCAGATCGGCTTCGGGCACATGGCGTTCCGCCTCTCGACGGAGTGACAGCGCCTGCCCGGGGCCGGCCGCGGGGGAGCGATTCACTTTGCGCGCCGTGGTGTTGACGTACCCTCACGATTCGTGACTGACTGTGGGTGCGCCATGTACACCAAGTGAATCGACGGCCCCGCTGTGGAGGTTGCCCTGTCGCCGCTCCTCCGCTACCCGTCCGTGGACGAGCTGGCCGACCGGGCCGCCGCGCTCGTCGCCCGTCATCCCGCCGACGCCCGGCTGCGCACCATCGGCACCTCGCGCGCGGGGACACCCCTGTGGCTGCTCTCCGTGGGGCACGGCAGCCGGCAGGCCCTGATCGTCGCCGGACCGCACGCCAACGAGCCCGTGGGCGGTGCGACCGCCCTCCGGCTGGCCGAACGGGCCCTCGCCGACCCCGGACCGACCGTCCGCGCGGACGCCACCTGGAACCTGCTGCTGTGCCTCGATCCCGACGGCTCGCGCCGCAACGAGGGCTGGCTCGCGGGTCCCTTCACCCTCGGCCACCACTTCCGGAACTTCTTCCGGCCCGGCTTCCTGGAACAGCCCGAGTGGCTGCCCGACGGCGCGGCTGGGGCCGCCCTGCCGGAGACCCGCGCGCTGCTCGCCGTCCAGGACGAGCTGCGGCCGTTCTTCCAGTGCTCGCTGCACGGCGTCGACGTCGGCGGCGCCTTCGTGGAACTCACGCGCGACCTGCCGGGTCTCCCGCAGCGCGTCGCGCAGACGGCGGCCCGGCTCGGCATCCCGCGCGAGCTGGGCGCGTTCGACACCCTGTACTGGCCCAGGCTGGGGCCGGCCGTGCACCGGATTCCGCCGCCGACACCGGGCGACATGGCCGCGGCCATCACGGAGGCGGCCGTCGAGTCGACCTGGTTCCATCCGCACCGGCACGGCACGGTGACGGCGATCGTCGAGGCGCCCATGTGGGGCGTGGCCGCGGTGGAGGACGACACACCGCCCGTCGACGCCGACGCGGTACTGCGCACCGTCAGCCACACGCTGCGGCACGACACGCGGTACCTGGAGGTGGTCCTCGGGCGGCTGCGGCCCCACCTCGCGCGCGTGCCCGACGCGGACCGTCTCCTCGCCCCGGTGGACGACTATCTGATGGTCTGCCCCGGTCTCGCCGACGCCTGGGACCCCGACACGGACGACGGCACCGCGGGCCGGCTGCCACCGCTCAGCAACGCCCACCTGGCCACCCTGCGCATCGCCGGACGGCGGCTGGCGCTGCGTACCGCGGGGCTGCTGCACCAGTTGGCGCGCGGCGCGGGTCCGGGGGCCGTGGACGTCCTGTGCGCGCTCGACAGGCTGATCGACGAGTGGTGCGCCGACTACCGCGACGGCTGCGGGGCGCGCTGGATCCCGGTCGCCCGGCAGGTGGAGTACCAGTCGCGGGTGGCGCTCGCCGCGTTCGAACTGGCGGGCAGCCGCGCGCCCGTGGGCTCCCGTTCGGGTGAGTCGGGGTGGGGTGCGGGGACCACGGTGCCGATGCACAGGGAATGACCCACACCATCAGCACCGGCAACACGACCGAACCCGGACGCGTCACCAGGACCGTCGGCACCGCCCGCGCGGTGCGCGGGGCCCTGCTGGCCGTCGGCCTCCTCGTCGCGGGCTCCGCGCCCGCCCAGGCGGTCACCCGGGAGGACGTCCGGGACAACTGGCTCTACGTCACCGTCAGCCGGGGCGAGGCGGGCACCGGCGACACCCGAAGCACGCTGGTGCTCTGCGACCCGCCCCAGGGGCACGCGCAGGCGGCCCGCGCCTGTGCGGACCTCGCGGCGGCGGACGGCGACATCGGCCGCATCCCGCCGAGGAAGACCCTCTGCCCGATGCTGTACTCGCCCGTCACCGTGCACGCGCAGGGCGAATGGAACGGGCGCCCGCGGGAGTACGACAGGACCTTCTCCAACGGATGCGAACTGGGCGCGAGGACCGGGGCGGTGTTCGCCCTGTAGCGGCCCCGGAGGGTGCCCTGACCGAGCGAACCGTCGCGCCTAACCGCTCCGAGGGGCACCCTCGCGCGCGTGCCGTGCGGCGGCCACCACCGTACGGGCCTGGTGCTCGACCTGATGCTCCAACGGCACCCAGCGCGCCCGGAAGCGGACCATGAAGGCCTCGCTCCAGGCCGCGACCACGTGTTCGAGGCGCGGTACCGCGCGGTCGTCGGTCTCCCGCAGGACCCGCAGCAGCATCGCGGCGGCCCGCAGCGGCAGCCGACGGCCGAACGCGTCCACGCTGCCGACGTACGCCATCGTCGTGTCGGCGGGTGGTGTGTGCGTCCAGTCGGCGGCCAGCCCGGGCACCAGTTCCAGTGCCCACTGGGCGGCTCGCAGCAGTGGTCCCTCGGCGCCCGTCAGACGGGGCCGCGCTTCGGCGAGGACCCGTTCGACCTCCGTGCCGTCCCGCAGCAGCCGGCCCGCGAGCCGCCGTATCGCCGCCGCGGGCGCCGGATGCGGGGCCGGGTCGTCCACCAGGTCGCTCGCCCACATCGGCACCTCGACGACAGCGGTCAGACCGCCGTACCGGTGAGCGTGGTACCAGGTGCTGTGCCGGGCGTCGTCCGGCATGCTCGGGTACGCCGCGTCCGTGCCCGGCGCCGGCATCACGTGCACGCCGGGCCCCGACGCGGGCCAGCCCGCCGCGTCCGAGGCGCCCGTCTCGACCGGGATGTGCAGCTCGGCCGCCGACTTGGCGAACGGCTCGGCGAGCCCGGGGACGTCCTTCGTCAACTGCACCCAGCTGCCACCCACGTCGGTGCCGTGCAGGGTGACCTGGAGATACGGCCGCACCTCGTCGATGACACGCGTCAGGGCGAGGGTCTCGGGCGGCAGCCGGTCGGGCGGCAGCACGGAGGGCGCCCACTCCGGCTGCTCGGGACCGGCGGGCCGGTAGAAACCGAGGTGGTAGTCGAGCAGGCTGCGCGGCGCCGGAGTGACGTGCAGGCTGGCACCGTCCGGGTCCGCGCACAGCAGGAAGTGCCAGGAGGTGCCCGCCCGCAACTCACGGTCGTGCACGGTCCGTTCCGCGAGCGCGAGGAGCGTGGAGCCCCCCGTGGGCTCGTTGGCATGGGCACCCGCGACGACGAGTACGGCGCGTCGTGCGTGGCCAACGGACAGCAGATGCAGGGGCCGTCCCGCGCGGGAGTAGCCCACTTGAGTGAAGGTGCACAGACCCGGCCGGTGAGCGGCCAGCGCCCGCGCGGACGAGACGAGTTCGTTCACACTGGGGTAACGCAGCTCCGGCAGGAGACTCACCCCCGTCTGGTCCACCCGGCGTCGCAATCCGCAGTACCCCATGGCGTCCAGGAACTGTCAAGGAGGCAGCGGGGGCGGCTCCCGGGGGCGCCAGGAAGCATTCACCCCCGACGGCGAGGACGGGTACGGCCGGAGGCAACGGTCGGCAGGGACGTCTGCCGCGCGGGACGGCCCCGCACGGCCCGTCGAGGGCGCTCACCACCACACGCCGGTAGCCGTACCTGCGCGCCGGAGCGCGCGCTGATGTGCGCCGAGTGCTTAAGCGCTCGAAGTGGCGCGCGTCGAAGGATTCACGCCCCCGGCCGTCACTCCTCGCCGACACGCTCCAGAAGGGCCACCGGCAGCCGCGCGAAAAGCTCCTCCACGCGCGCGTGCCCGGTGAACTCCCGCTCCGGAGTCAGCAGATCGGCCCACCTGCCGGGCGGCAGCGGCAACCGCGTGTCCTGCCAGCCGCCCGCGTCCGCCAGCCGCGACGACAGCCGGGTGACCGCCGTGACCACCTCCCCGGAGCGCGCGAACGCCACACAGTGCGCCGCCGCCGGGCCCAGCGCGACGAGCGGTGTGTACGTCGCCGTGTCGCCGAACACCGCCGGACGCCGCGCGCGCAGCCGCAGCGCCGTCGCCGTCAGCCTCTCCTTCTCCCCGGGGGCCTCGGGAGGGAACCGGACGGGACGGCGGTTGTCCGGGTCCACCAGCGCCCGGTACTCGCTCTCCGTGCCCTGGTAGAGATCCGGTACGCCCGGCATCGTCAGGTGGACCAGGGCCGCGCCCAGGACGTTCGCCCGGATGTACGTCTCCAGGTCGGCCCGCAGCGCCGCCACGTGCTCGCCGGGCGCCCCGCAGGGGCCCGCCGCCACGAACGCCGCCACCTCCTCCTCGTACGCGGGTTCCTGCTCCGTCCAGGCGGTGTGCAGGCCCGCCTCCCGGATGTGCTTCAGCAGGGCGCCCTGGAGACGCTCCACGTCCGCCGGGCCCAGGCCGAAGGCCGTCTGCCAGGCCGCCCACGCCAGCTGGGCGTCGGGCAGCCCCTCACCGGTGCGGGTGACCTCCGCCAGGACGTCGGCCCAGCGCTGCGGGCACTCGGTGAGTACGGCCAGCGCCGCGCGTACGTCGCCGCTGCGCTTCGTGTCGTGCGTCGACAGCACCGTCCCCGTGGCCGGCCAGTCGCGCTGCACGCGCGCGCAGTACGCGTGGAAGTCCTCCGGGGACACCGCGGGGCTGCCCGGAGAGCCGCCGACCTCGGTCGCCGACACCAGCGGCACATAGCGGTAGAACGCCGTGTCCTCCACGGACTTGGCCCGCAGCGCCGACGACGTCTGCGCGAACCGGTCCCGGAACTCCACCTGCTCGGGGTCGTTCGCGTCCCCGCCCGCCGCCCGCCCGAGCAGCAGGTCCCGTACGACGTCCACGGCCTCGCCCTCCTCCGGGACGGCGAACGCCAGGCGGGCCTCCGCGGCGGCCACCTCGGTGACCACGGAGGCCGTGTCCCCGGGGGTGTAGGGGCGGTACACCTCCAGCCGGACCAGCAGCTCACGCAGCGCCGTACGCAGGGCCCAGGAGGCGCGGTCGCGCAGCGCGGGATCGGAAGAGGCGGCGCAGAGACGGTTCGCCACGCGGGTCAGCCGGTCCACCTCGGTGGCCAGCTCGTGCGTCACCACCTTGTACGCCGCCCGCCGTACCGTCGCCTCCCAGTGCCCGCCCCGGTCGGCCTCAGGGGCCGCGAACCGGCGGTACTGGCCGAGGAGCTCGCCCACACCCGCCGGGTCCGTGAACAGGCCGTCCAGGTGCCGCAGGGCGTCGTAACCGGTGGTCCCCGCGACCGGCCAGGCCGCCGGCAGGTGCTCCCCGTCGGCCAGGATCTTCTCGACCACCGTCCAGCGGCCCCCGGTGGCCCCGTGCAGTCGGCGCAGATACCCGCCCGGGTCCGCGAGCCCGTCCGGATGGTCGACCCGCAGCCCTTCCACCACCCCGTCCGCGAGCAGCTCCAGCAGCTTCCCGTGGGTCGCCGCGAACACCTCGGGGTCCTCGACGCGCACCCCGATCAGCTCCGAGATGCTGAAGAAGCGCCGGTAGTTGAGCTCGGTGCGCGCCAGCCGCCACCACGCCGGGCGGTACCACTGCGCGTCGACGAGCTGCTGCAGCGGCAGCTTCTCGGTGCCCTCGCGCACAGGGAGGACGTGGTCGTAGTAGCGCAGGACTTGGCCCTCGTACCCCAGATGCGCGTCCTGCCACGGCTCGACCTTCAGCTGCTCCCACTCCGCGCCCAGCGGCTGCCCGAGCACCGGCAGCAGCAGGCGCCCGCCCTGCGCCTCCCAGTCGATGTCGAACCACCGCGCGTACGGTGACCCGGGGCCCTCCCGGAGCACCTCCCACAGGGGGCGGTTGTGACGCGGGGACATCGCCATGTGGTTGGGCACGATGTCGGCGACCAGGCCGAGACCGTGCTCCCGCGCGGTACGTGCCAGCGCGCGCAGTCCCTCCTCGCCGCCGAGTTCACCGCGCACGCGCGCGTGGTCCACGATGTCGTAGCCGTGCGTCGAACCCGGCACGGACTCGAGGAACGGCGACAGATGCAGATGCGAGACGCCGAGCGAGGCCAGGTACGGCACGGCGTCCGCCGCGGCACCGAAGGGGAACGCGGGCTGGAGCTGCAGCCGATAGGTGGCCGTCGGCACGACCGGCTCAGAACGCTCAGATGTCATGGGAACCTACGTACCCGCCCCACCGCCTTTCGTGTCATCGACTCCTGCGTACGGTCACCGAAACGGCCCTCCACGCGCGCGTGGGGGGCCGTGGGACAGGCCCTAGGCCGGGCGTTGCAGCACCGTCAGGCTGTGGTCCAGGAGGGTCAGCCGGTCGCCCGCCGCGACCTTCGCGCCCGTGCCCGGTGCCACGCCCTCCGGGAGGGCCGTGTCGACCACGACCTGCCACTGGCGGCCGTGGTTGACCGGGACCACGAACTCCAGGGTCTTCGGCGAGGCGTTGAACATCAGCAGGAACGAGTCGTCGGCGATGCGCTCCCCACGGGAACCGGGCTCCGAGATGGCGTTGCCGTTCAGGAACACGCTCAGCGCGCCCGCCTGTGACGAGTCCCAGTCGCGCTGGACCATCTCCTCGCCCGCCGGAGTGAACCAGGCGATGTCCGACAACTCGTCGTGCGTGCCCTCCACGGGGCGGCCGTGGAAGAAGCGGCGCCTGCGGAAGACCGGGTGGTCCTTGCGCAGCCACACCATGGCGCGCGTGAAGTCGAGCAGTCCGGCGTTCTCGGTCCCGTTCCCGTTCCCGCTCTCGTCCTGGTTCGGCCACGGTACCCAGGAGATCTCGTTGTCCTGGCAGTACGCGTTGTTGTTGCCGCCCTGGGTGCGGGCGAACTCGTCGCCGTGGCTGATCATCGGCACACCCTGGGACAGCATCAGCGTCGCGATGAAGTTGCGCAGCTGGCGTGCCCGCAGGGCGAGGACGTCGGGGTCGTCCGTCTCGCCCTCCGCGCCGCAGTTCCAGGACCGGTTGTGGCTCTCGCCGTCCCGGTTGTCCTCGCCGTTGGCCAGGTTGCGCTTCTCGTGGTAGGACACCAGGTCGTTGAGGGTGAAACCGTCATGGCACGTCACGAAGTTGATCGAGGCCAGCGGGCGTCGGCCGTCGTCCTGGTAGAGGTCCGAGGACCCCGTCAGCCGGGACGCGAACTCCGCGAGCGTGCGCGGCTCGCCCCGCCACATGTCCCGTACGGTGTCGCGGTACATGCCGTTCCACTCGGTCCACAGCGGCGGGAAGTTGCCCACCTGGTAGCCGCCCTCGCCCACGTCCCAGGGCTCGGCGATCAGCTTCACCTGGGACACCACCGGGTCCTGCTGGACCAGGTCGAAGAACGACGACAGCCGGTCCACCTCGTGGAACTGCCGGGCCAGGGTGGCCGCGAGGTCGAAGCGGAAGCCGTCGACGTGCATCTCGGTGACCCAGTAGCGCAGCGAGTCCATGATCAGCTGGAGTACGTGCGGGGACCGCATGAGCAGCGAGTTCCCGGTGCCCGTGGTGTCCGTGTAGTAGCGCTGGTCCTCGGCGAGCCGGTAGTACTGCGCGTTGTCGATGCCCCGGAAGGACAGCGTCGGGCCGAGATGGTTGCCCTCCGCCGTGTGGTTGTAGACCACGTCCAGGATGACCTCGATACCGGCCTCGTGCAGCGCCCGCACCGCCGACTTGAACTCCAGGACCTGCTGGCCGCGGTCGCCCCAGGAGGCGTACGCGTTGTGCGGGGCGAAGAAGCCGATGGTGTTGTAGCCCCAGTAGTTGTTGAGGCCCATGTCCACCAGACGGTGGTCGTTCACGAACTGGTGCACCGGCATGAGCTCCAGCGCCGTCACGCCGAGTTCGGTCAGGTGTTCGATGATCGCGGGGTGGGCGAGCGCCGCATAGGTGCCGCGCAGCTCCTCGGGCAGCGCCGGGTGACGCATGGTCAGGCCCTTCACATGGGCCTCGTAGAGCACCGTGTGGTGGTACTCGGTGCGGGGGCGCCGGTCGTCGCCCCAGTCGAAGTACGGGTTCACCACGACCGACGACATCGTGTGCGGCGCCGAGTCGAGATCGTTGCGCCGCTCGGGCTCGTCGAAGTGGTAGCCGTACACCTCCTCGCCCCAGGTGACCGAACCGCTGATCGCCTTCGCGTACGGATCGAGGAGCAGCTTCGCCGAGTTGGTCCGCTGGCCGCGCTCGGGCGCGTACGCGCCGTGCGCACGGAAGCCGTACCGCTGGCCCGGCATCACGCCCGGCAGATACGCGTGCCGGACGAACGCGTCGCTCTCCCGAAGTTCCACCGCCGTCTCCGAGCCGTCGTCGTGGAGCAGACACAGCTCTATCCGGTCGGCGGCCTCCGAGAAGACCGCGAAGTTGGTGCCGGCGCCGTCGTACGTGGCACCGAGTGGATACGCCTCTCCTGGCCAGACCTGCATGCGCTCGACTCTCTCAGTTGTGGTCCGCCGCTGGGGCCTGCTCCCCTCCGAGTCTCCCCGAAAGTGATGGAACCACCTACGACTTACGTCCCTCTTACCGGTCGACCAGTGCGTACCCGCCTGCGCGGGTATGTCAAAACACTTCCTTCTTCACGTACTCCCTGGGCAGTGAGGGGGAGTAAGGGGACAACGTGCGCAAGATCGTGCGCCGCCACCTGGGCAAGGTGGTGGCGGGGACGGGGATCGCGGTGGCCGGTACGGCCGTCATGATCGCGGTGACGCTGCCGGGATCGGCGGGGGCCGACGAGTCGGGAGGCACCGGGACCGCAGGGAGCACGGCGAGTACGGGCGGCACGGGACAGTCCGGGCAGCAGCAGGCCGCGGCGCCGCCCGGGGCAGTCGAACAGGTGCCCGCCGAGGGCGAGAAGGGCACGGGCCGTGATCCGCTCACCGACGGTGAGACGGCACGGGTGGAGCGGATCGCCCTGAACCGGCAGTTGCTCGAATCCAGCGAGAACGTCGAGGGGAAGCGCGGCCCGCAGCGGATCGGCATCGACCTCGCCGAGCCCGAGGCCGCCGAGGTGGACGACCCGAACGCGCCACGGCGCGCGGACGTGTCGTACTACGACTACAAGGACGACACCCTGGTCACCAGGACCGTCAACCTCGACACCGGCAAGGTCGAGCGGACCGGCACCCAGCACGGCGTACAGCCGCCCCTGAGCCGCGCCGAGACGGCCGAGGCGACCGCGCTCCTGATAGCCGACCCCCTGGGCGCGGGCCTGAAGGCCGACTACAAGGACGCCACCGGCACGGAACTCACCTCGCCGGACCAGCTGCTCGTCACCAGCATGGTGTACCGCGCCACGCCGGGCGCCCAGCCCGCCGTACTCGACACCTGCGGCGAGCACCGCTGTGTGCGGCTCTTCCCGAAGGTGAGGAACGGGTCGTGGATCGACGCCCGTTCGCTCGTGATCGACCTGAGCGCCCGCAAGGTCGCCAAGCTCGGCTGACCTCTGGGCGAGCGGCCCTCGGTTCACCTCTCAACCTCCTTTTGCTTTCCTCAGCTCTCTCCAGGGAGTCACGACTTCATGCGCGTCAACAACAACAGCCGTACCCGAGGGCGGGCGACGGCCGGGCTCGTCGGCCTCTCCGCGGTCGCCCTGTCCGCCGGCCTCACCTCGGCGGCGGGACCGGCCGTCGCCCAGCCGAAGGCCGGACCCGTGCCGCCCGCCGAGTGCAGCGCGCCCTACCGCATCGAGAAGAAGCTCGCCACGGGCACCACCTGGCGGATGTGCTACCGCTACGAGAGCGAGGCCGGCCTCGTCCTGGAGAACATCTCGTACCAGCCCCCCGGCGAGGCCCGGCCGATCAAGGTGCTCAACTCCGCGCGGCTCGGCCAGATACACGTCCCCTACGACGACGGAAAGGCCGAGTACCAGGACCTCACCGGGGCCGGCTTCGGCCAGGGCCTGATGAACCTGGCGGCCGGTGAGTGCCCCGGCGGCACCATCAAGACCGTCAAGGTGCCCGAGGCCTGGGAGCCGGAGAACGAGAACGTCAAGGGCCTGTGCACCACCACCCGTTCACGCGGCCACGCCTACCGCATGCAGGGCGACACCGCGAACAAGGTCTGGCAGACCCAGGGCAAGGACCTGCTCGTCTACACCGTCAACCAGGTCGGCTGGTACGAGTACATCACCGAGTGGCGCTTCCAGGACGACGGCACCGTCAACATGAACATCGGCGCCACCGGCAGCCTCGCCCCCGAGGACTACGACGCGGGTGACGGCCGGGGCTGGCCCATCGGCAAGGGCGCCAAGGCGTACGCCACCAGCCACAGCCACAACGTCTTCTGGCGGCTCGACTTCGGTCTCGACGGCTCCTCCAAGGGGAAGGTCGAGCAGTACGACTCCGTGGTCAGCCCGCCCGTGAACGGCCAGGAGGGTCCGACCAACAAGACGACCCGCACCCAGGTCAAGAAGGAACTCGCGGGCGACGCCAAGAACATGCGCTGGTGGCGTGTCGTCAGCGCCACCGGCAAGAACAAGGACGGCCACGCGCGGTCGTACGAGATCGTCCCCGGCGCCACCACCAAGTACCCCGGCCGCAGCTACACCCGGCACGACGTCTACTTCACCGAGTACAACAAGTGCGAGCAGTTCGCCAGCGACAACCTGGGCAACTGCGGTGTCGGCGCCAAGACATCCGTCGACGGATGGGTCAACGGGCAGACCCTCACCCACCCGTTGGTCTGGGTGAACGTGGGCTTCCACCACATAGCCCGGGACGAGGACCAGCAGCCCATGCCCGTCCACTGGCAGGGCTTCTCCATCGCCCCGCGCGATGTTACGGCTATGAATCCGCTCACTCCCGCCGCCCTCGCCGACCAGAACGGGCATGTCGAAAGCGGTAGTTGAGAAACGACCCTGTCCATCCTGCTGCACCGCTGACCGCTCCCGGAGTACCCTTCCTTGATCGTCGGCCGGGACCGGCCACGGGGAGAGCTCGGGGGAGCGGAAGGCGGTACGCGGGTGGGGTCGGGAGGGCTGGAGCTGCCCCCTGGTGACGAGAGTCACGAGGGGAACTCCACAGAGGTCCCGCCCGGTGCGGTGTCCCTGGCACGGCCGATGGAAACGGGCTCCATCGGACCGGAACTGGACTGGGACGCCGACGCCTGGCACGAGGTGCGTACACGCGCCCAGCGGGCCGGCCGGGCCTACATCTGGCTGAACCTGGTCGAGCAGCGGCTGCGAGCGGTCGTGGCCGCCGTGCTGCGCCCCATCTACGAACCCGTCCACGGCGACGAGTGGGTGGTCGCCGCCGCCGGGCCGGCCGGCCAGGAGTGGGTGCAGCGCGCGGTCGCCGTACGTGAAGTCAGCCGCCGCAAGGGCTACTTGCTCGACCCGGCCGACGACAACGTCCTCAGCTTCCTGACCCTCCCCCAGCTGCGCGAGCTGATGGTGCAGCACTGGCCGTGCTTCGAGCCGTACGTGGACGAGCGCCGTGACGTCGAACTCGCCCTGGACGAGCTGGAGGTCACCCGCAACGTCGTCTCCCGCAACCGGGCGCTGTCCGAGGCCGTCCTGAACCAGGCCGAGCGGGCCTCGGGCAAGCTCCTGGAGACCCTCGGCGCGGGCGGCGACGTGCCCTCCGCGCGCCGTCTGCCGGTCGACGCGGTCGAGGCCCTGGTGGGCGAACGGTACGGGGACGTGGTCGCCGTACACACCGACCGGGTACGGCTGATGCGCCAGTTCCCGGCCGAGGACATCTTCGGCGGCGCGCGTCGCCTCGACGCCATCGGTATCGGCCTCAATCTGCTAGTGCAGAACTTCTCCGGGCGGCGACTGGTACGGCTGGCGGAGTCGGGCTGCCGGGTACGCCTGCTGTTCCTGAACCCCGCCTCCAGTGCGGTGAAACGGCGCGAGCGGGAACTCGGCATCAAGCGGGGTGAGTTGAGCCGCGCGGTGGAGATGAACATCCTGCACATGCGCAGGGTGCGGTCGAATCTGCGTGACCCCGGCGCCTTCGAGATCCAGGTCTTCGACGAGACGCCCCGCTTCACGGCCTACCTCGTCGACGGGGACGGCTCGGACGGGGTCGCGATCGTGCAGACGTATCTGCGCCGGACGCGGGGTATGGAGGCGCCGGTGCTGGTGCTGCGTGGTGGGACCCGAGTGGTCAAGCCGGGCGAGACGGAGGAGAGCGGCCTCTTCCCGACATATCGCGAGGAGTTCGAGGTGGCCTGGGCGGATTCGCGTCCGGTGTCCTGACCTGCCTGTCCTCCTCAAGTGGAATGCGGTCCTCTGATTGTCAGTGGCTCATGGGATCGTGGAGACCACTGGGGGAAAGCACCACCAAGAAGGCAAGAAGGGGGGCCAGGCATGGGCTGGCACCATGAGCTGCTGATCGGCTTCGACCTGGAGACGACCGGGACGGATCCGACCGAGGCGCGCATCGTCACCGGCGCGGTGATCGAGGTGAGGGGCGGTGAGCCGCTCGGCCACCGTGAATGGCTGGCCGATCCGGGGATGGAGATCCCGGCGGAGGCGGTGGCGGTGCACGGCATCACCAACGAGCGCGCCACCAGCGAGGGTCGGCCCGCCGACCAGGTCGCGGACGCGATCGCGGACGTCCTGGCGACGTACTGGAAGACGGGCGTACCGGTCGTCGCCTACAACGCGAACTTCGACCTCACCCTGCTCTCCGCGGAGCTGCGACGGCACGGCCTGCCGTCCCTGCGGGAGCGGCTGGGCGGGCTGGAGCCGGCGCCGGTGATCGACCCGTACACGATCGACCGCTCCGTCGATCGCTACCGGCGCGGAAAACGCAACCTCGAAGCGGTGTGCGGGGAGTACGGCGTACCACTGGACGCGGCTCACGACGCGTCGGCGGACGCCCTGGCAGCGGCGCGACTGGCGTGCGCGATAGCCGAGCGGCACCCCAAGGTCGCGGGACTGGGACCGGTGGAACTGCACCGGCGTCAGATCGAGTGGTACGCGGAATGGGCAGCCGATTTCCAGAGCTTCCTGCGCCGCAAGGGGGAAACGGACGCGGTGATCGACGGGACATGGCCGATGCGCCAGGGTGATTTCAGCCCGTCTGGGGGTCCCCCCTCTGGGGGAGCTTGAGGACGAGGCCCTTTAAGGGCCGACAGGGGGGTCTGGGGGCACAGCCCCCAGGGATGGGACGGGTAGGGGCGGCGGGGGCGAAACCCTCCCGAGTGCCAGCCGGCGCGCACGGTGGGCGCGTTCCACCGACTGACCCCAGTACGTGCCCGTGACCATCAGCGTCGCACCCAACGCCGTGAGCGCCGTCAGACGCTCGCCCCCCAGAGCGATCCCGATCGCCGCCGCCCAGATCGGCTCCGTACCCAGCAGCAGACTGGCCCGGCTCGCAGACGTACGCTGCACGGCCCACGTCTGGGCGAGGAACGCGAACACGCTGCAGAACAGGGCGAGATAGAGCAACTGCGTCCAGGTCCCGGTGTCGGCGCGACCGAGCGCCGACAGGTCGGGAGCGGCGGCCGGCAGGAACAGGGCCGTGCCGATCACGGTCTGGAGCGTCGTGAGGTGAAGGGGCCGGATCGGCCGGCCCGAGGTGAGGCGTCCGACCAGGGCCACATGAACCGCCCGCACCAGGGCCGCGCCCAGCATCAGCAGGTCACCGAGACGCGGCGCGTGGAAGCCGTTGCCGGACATGAGCAGGCCGACGGCCAGGACGCAGACACCGGCGGCGGCGTAGAAGGCCGGAGGCAGCCCACCGGGGTGTCCGGCGCGATCGAGGAGAGGGGTGAGCACGATGGTCAGGCTGATGATCAGACCCGCGTTGGCGGCGGTGGTGTGGGCGACTCCGTACGTCTCCACGACGAGGACGGCGGCCTGGGTCACCCCGAGCGGCAGCCCGGCCCGCACCTCCTCCCTGGTCCAGAGAGTCCGGAGCCTCCAGAGACTCCGGAGACGAAGACCACTGCCCCGCTTCCGCTCCGTCCCCCGCCCGGCGGCGACCAGGCCGAGACAGGCGAGCGCGGAGAGGGCGTAACGCGCGAACAGGACCACGAGGACGGGCAGGGCGGAGGTCGCCGTCTGGGCGGACAGATAACTGGAACCCCAGACGAGCGCGACAAGGAGGAGTACCGCGTCGGTACGGCGGGAGTCGGCCACGCGCCCCACAGTGCACCGGCGACGACCCTGAAGCCCAGGCCCACTCTCTTCAACGATCTTTTAGCTTTACTGCACGGTCCCTCTACACTCACCCCGTGGACGAACGTCAGCTGCGGATCCTGCGCGAACTGGGTGAGCTGGGCAGCGTCACCGCGGTCGCCGAAGCCCTGCTCGTCACGCCTTCCGCCATCTCGCAGCAGTTGCGGCTGCTCCAGCGCGCCATCCCGGTCCCGCTCACCGAGCGGCAGGGGCGTCGGCTGGTGCTGACCGACGCCGGGCAGGCACTGGCGGGCGCGGCGGCCGAGGTCGAGTCGGCGCTCGCGCGGGCCCGGCACACCGTCGAGGAGTTCCTGGACCGGCCGGACGGGGAGGTGTCCGTCGCGGCGTTCCACAGCGCGGGTGCCGCGTTCTTCCCGCTGCTGCTGCGGGCCCTCGCCGGACCGGACGGGCCGGTACTCACCCTGGCCGACGAGGACGTCACGCAGGACGACTTCCCGTCGCTGACCAGGGAGTACGACCTCGTCCTCGCCCACCGTCTGGACCACGCCCCGCCCTGGCCGCGCACGGTGGCGGCGACCCCGCTGCTGCGCGAACCCCTCGACGTGGCCATGCCCGCCGACCATCCGCTCGCCGCCAAAGGACGACTGACCCCGGGCGATGTGGCCGACCAGGCCTGGATCGCCGTACACGACGGCTTCCCGATCATGGCGACGATCGAGGCCATCGCCACCGCGGCGGGCCGTCGTCCCCGGCTCGCCCACCGCATCAACGAGTTCACGGTGGCGGCGGAGGTGGTGGCCGCCGGAGGAGGCATCGCCCTGATGCCCCGCTGGACCTCCCGCCCGCACCCCGCCCTGGTCCTCAAACCCCTCAGCGGCGTCCGCGCCAAACGCCGCATCGACGCCCTCCACCGCCCGGAACGCACGGCCCGCAAGGCAGTGAGAACGGTACTGACAGAGCTGCAACGAGCGGCACAGCAAATCAGGGCTGAGGAGTAGCGCCCCTTTTAGGGGCGCGGGGAACGGCGCGACCAGCCACAAACAACCCGCACCCGCCCGAAATCACCAAGCCCCCCAGGCGCTCAAAACGGATACCACCGCACAGTCGAATCCCCGTCCCGCAACGACCCCACCCGCCGCGAGAACTCCGCCAGCGCCTTCGGATTGACCGGCGTATGCTGCGCCACCCACGCACAACTCGCCGTCTCCCGCGCCCCGCGCAACACCCCGCACCCCTCCCACTCCCGTACGTCCCACCCGTACGTCTCCACGAACGCGGCATACGCCTCGGCCGGAAGGGCGTAGCGGTCGTGGGCAAGGGCCATGACCACCAGATCGTGCTCGCGCAGGTCGGCGGAGAAGGTCTCCAGGTCGACCAGGACCGGACCGTCCGGGCCGATGTGCACGTTGCGGGGAAGCGCGTCGCCGTGGATCGGGCCGGGCGGCAGCCGCGGGGTGAGCGCGGCGGCGGCCGTGGCGAAACCGTCGCGGCGTTCGCGCAGGTAGGCGGCGTCCGCCGGGTCGATGGCGTCGCCCGCGAGCCGCAGCCACCGCTCGACGCCGCCCAGGAGCTCGCGGGGCGGCAGCGTGAAGGTGCGCGGCGTCGGCAGGGCGTGGACGGTCCGTAGGAGTTCGGCCAAATCCCCGGGTTCGGCGGCGCGTACGGGATCGGGCAGCCGGTGCCACACCGTCACCGGGTGGCCTTCGACGAGGTGTGCCTCCGGGTCGGCCGCGCGTACCGCCGGGACGCCCTCCTCGGTCAGCCAGAGCGCGATGGCCAGTTCCCGACGCGCACGGTCGAGGAGTTCGGCGTCGCGGCCCACCTTGACGACCAGGTCACCGGCGGCGAACACCGCGTTCTCGCCCAGCGCGAGAAGCCGCGCCTCCGGTGCCGTGCCGGGCAGTACGCCCGCCGTGGCCAGTACGTCCCGGGCCCGTGCCTCGTCCATCGTCCGCCTCCCGCGCAGTCCCTCGTACCCGGCCGTGCCAGTACGTCCGTGAACGGCGTCGGGTTCACGCCATCCGCCGGTCAGTGTCGCATTCGTACTGGTGGGGGCGTGTGCGCGGTGCCTTGACGGGTTACCAGGGCTTCACGACCATGACGGGGCCACCTCGGGCGACCAAAGGAGCCGATCACGTGACATTGGCGACCGGAACGAGGCGGCCGGTCAAGCACGCGACCCGCGCCGGGCCGGACGGCGGTCGGGCGCTCGGCGGCCAGGGCGCCTGGTTCCTGGTCCTGCCCGCCCTGATCCCGATCCTCGTCCTGAGCGTGGGACCACTGCTGTACGGGATCCTGCTGGCGTTCACCGACGCCCAGTCGGGCCGGACCGCGTCCACGCGGTGGATCGGCACGCTCAACTTCCAGGACCTGCTGCACGACACGCTGTTCTGGGAGTCGTTCCGGATCGGGCTGGTCTGGGCGGTCGGGGTGACCGTGCCGCAGTTCCTGCTGGCCCTCGGTCTCGCCCTCCTCCTCAACCAGGAGTTACGGCTGCGCTGGCTGGCCCGCGCACTTGCGATCATCCCGTGGGCGATGCCCGAGGTCGTCGTCGGCATCATGTGGCGGCTCGTCTACAACGCGGACGCGGGCGTCCTCAACGAGACGCTGCGTGACCTGGGCCTGGGCGACGGCCGCGACTGGCTCAGCGGCCTCGCGACCGCGCTGCCCGCCGTCATCGTAGTCGGCGTCTGGGCGGGGATGCCGCAGACGACGGTCGCCCTGCTCGCCGGGTTGCAGAACACCCCGCGCGAACTGCACGAGGCGGCGGCCATGGACGGCGCCGGCGCCTGGTGCCGCTTCCGGACCGTCACCTGGCCGGCCCTGCGGCCGATCGCGCTCGCCATCACCTCCCTCAACCTGATCTGGAACTTCAACTCCTTCGCCCTGGTGTACGTCCTGACAAACGGCGGCCCCGGCGGACGAACCCGGCTGCCGATGCTCTTCGCCTACGAAGAGGCCTTCCGCTACGGGCAGTTCGGCTACGCGGCGGCGATGGGCTGTGTGATGGTCGCGCTGATCTCCGTCCTTCTCGCCGTGTTCCTCGTCGGCCGGCTGCGGGGAGGCGAGGAGAGTTGAGGACGAGCACGAGCGTCCGCGTCGGCCAGTACACGGCCCTTCTCGCCTATCTCGCGTTTCTGGCCCTCCCGTTCCTCTGGCTGCTGTCCACCGCCTTCAAGTCCCCGCGCGAACTGGGCAGTCTGCACCCCACCTGGATCCCGAAACACCCCACCCTCGACAACTTCCGCCAGGCCTTCGACGAACAGCCGTTGCTGCACGCCGAGTTGAACTCCCTGTTCGCGGCGGCCTCGGCCGCCCTGGTCGCCGTACTCCTCGCGACCCCGATGGCCTACGTCATGGCACGGCACCGCACGCTGCTCGGGCGGGCGGCGACCGGGTGGGTGGTGGTCAGCCAGGCGTTCCCGTTCGTGCTGGTGATCATCCCGCTGTTCCTGGTGCTGAAGAACCTGCGGCTGATCGACTCCGTCCTCGGGCTGGTGATGGTGTACGTGGTGTGGTCGCTGCCGTTCGCGCTGTGGATGCTCGGCGGGTATGTCCGGGCCGTGCCCGTCGAGTTGGAGGAGGCGGCGGCCGTCGACGGCGCCGGACGCCTGCGTACCCTCGTCTCCGTCACGGCTCCGCTGCTCGCACCGGGGATCGTGGCCACGGCACTGTTCGCGTTCGTCACCGCCTGGAACGAGTTCTTCTTCGCCCTGGTGCTCCTGAAGACGCCGGAGAAACAGACCCTGCCGGTCGTCCTCACGCACTTCATCGGCGCGGAGGGCGTGGCGGACCTCGGACCGCTGGCCGCCGCCGCGTTCCTGGCGACGCTGCCATCCCTCGTCGTGTTCGCGATCGTCCAACGCCGTATCACCGGCGGCATGATGACCGGGGCGGTGAAGAGCTGATGCGCGCGCGATGGCTCGTCGCCCTCATGCTGCTCCTCGCCGGCTGCACGGGCGGCGGTGGCGGCGCGGACGGCGGCCGGATCACCCTCCGCTTCCAGTCCCTCGCCTGGCAGGACGAGTCCGTCGCCGCCAACAAGGCGCTGGTGAAGGAGTGGAACGCGACCCATCCGGACGTCAGGGTCGAGTACGTGCAGGGGAGTTGGGACAGCGTTCACGACCAGCTGCTCACCTCCTTCGAAGGCGGTGAGGCACCCGACATCATCCATGACGCCTCGGACGACCTGGCGGACTTCGCGTACGGCGGCTACCTCGCCGATCTGAGTGACCTGCTGCCCGAGCGGCTCAAGTCCGACATCCCGCAGCGGAGTTGGGAGACGACGACCTTCGGGGGCGGCGTCTACGGCGTGCCGTTCCTCCAGGAGCCGCGGGTGCTGATCGCCAACACGAACTGGCTGAAGGAGGCGGGAGTACGGATCCCCACTCCCCAACAGCCCTGGAGCTGGACGGAGTTCAGGAAGATCACCCGGCAACTCAGCGGCGACGGCAAGTACGGTGTGGCCTGGCCGCTCAAGGAGCCCGTCTCCGTCACGCTCAACCTGTCGCTGTCGGCGGGCGGGCAGCTGTTCCACCGGGGCACCGACGGCAAGGTGACCGTCAGCTTCGGCGGCCCCGAGCAAGTGGTCCCCCGTACGATCCACGACCAGGTCAACTCCGATGACAGCGCATCGAGTTCGACGCTGGGCAGCGGCGGCTCCGACACCCTGCCCGGGTTCTTCGGCGGCAAATACGCGATGGTTCCGCTCGGCTTCTCCTACCGTCAGCAGATCGCGCAACAGGCACCGAAGGGCTTCGAGTGGCAGGTGCTGCCCGCCCCGGCGGGCGCCGACGGACTCACCCAGGGCGTCAGCCCGCAGACCCTCTCCATCGCCGAGGACAGCCACCACCAGCGGGAGGCGGCCGAGTTCGTCGACTTCCTGCTGCGCCCCGACAACATGGTCCGCCTCGCCCTCGGCGACTGGATGCTCCCCACCGGCACCGCGGCGCTGAAGTCCCCGGCCCTGCGCACCCAGAGGAACGGCTGGGCCCCCGGCACGGCCCTGGCCGCCCACCTCCGCTCGGCCCCCGCCCAGTCGGTGCGCGGCTACCCGGAGTGGAAGGACAAGGTCGCGACCCCGGCTTTCCAGGAGTACTACAGCGGTGCCATCGACCTCGCTGAACTGCGCAAACGGCTGGAGGAGGACGGCAACCTGGTACTGGCGCGCTACCAGCGGTGAACCGCACGCCTTCGTCGGCGCCTGCCAGGGCAAGGAAGAGGGCCCGTTGGCTCCCCGGTGACCAACGGGCCCTCAGCTCAAGGGACTTGCGGGATGTTCAAAGGGTCGTACGAGTGATCGGAGTGACTGGACTGATCAGAGAGACGAGAGCGACTCAGACTCCGACCCGCTCACCCTCCACGGCGGGCGGCGGAGGCGACGACAGGGTCTCCGGCGTCTCGTCGTGCGTCAGGTCCGGCAGGCGGTTCAGCCACTTCGGGAAGTACCAGTTGCGCTCGCCCAGCAGCGCCATCACCGCGGGCAGCAGCACACCCCGGATGATCGTCGCGTCGATGAGCACCGCGGCCGCGAGGCCCACACCCATCTGCTTCATGGACTGCATCGACAGGGTCCCGAAGATGGCGAACACGGCGACCATGATGACGGCGGCACTGGTGACGACCCCGGCCGTGGTGACCACCCCGTGCTGGATCGCGTCCTTCGTCGACCGGCCCCGCAGATGTGCCTCGCGGATCCGGGAGACGACGAACACGTGGTAGTCCATCGACAGGCCGAACAGGATCACGAACAGGAACAGCGGCAGCCAGGTGATGATGGCGCCCACGCCCTCCGCGCCCACCAGTGACGCGCCCCAGCCGTGCTGGAATACGGCGACCAGGATGCCGTAAGCGGCCCCGACCGACAGGAGGTTGAGCGCGATGGAGGTGACCGCGATCGTCAGGGAGCGGAACGACAGGAGCATCAGCAGGAAGGCGAACACGACCACGAAGGCGAACACCGGGGCGACCGCGCCGGCCAGTTGGTCGTTGAAGTCCTTCGAGCCCGCGACCTGACCGGTGATCGGCGCCGAGACGCCGTCGACCTTGCCGAGGGTGGCCGGGCGTACCTCGTCGCGCAGCTTGTCCAGGCTCTCGCCCGCCTTGTCGAGGTCGGAGCCGCCGACCAGCGGGACGTACACGAAGGCGATGTTCTCGGCGTCGTGCAGTTTGATGTCCACCGGGCCGCGCGAGGCGCCCGAACTGATCGCCAGCGCACGGAAGTCGGCGAGCGCGGACTTCACGTCGGCCGCGTTGATGTCCTTCGCCTTGACGATCACCTCGGCGGGGTCGGAGCCGCCGGGGAACGCGTCGTTGACGCGGTTGTACGTGCCGACGATCGGCAGCGAGTCGCCGAACTCCTGGTCCAGGGTGAGGTTCTGGGTCTTCATGCCGAGCGCGGGCGCGGCGACGGCGAGCAGGGCGCCGGCCGCGACCATCAGCGAGATGGCGGGCCTGGCGAGGACGACCTTCAGTACGGCCGTCCAGAAGCGGCTCTCCCCGTTGCCCTTGCCGCGGCTGCCGTTCCCGCGCCGCTTGTCGGGGTGCAGGAACGGGATCCGGCCCTTCTCGACCCGCTCACCGAGCAGCGACAGCAACGCCGGGAGGACCGTCACCGAACCGACCATGGCGACCGCCACGACCATCAGGGAAGCCAGGCCCATCGCCTCGAACGTGGCGAGCCCGGTGAACAGCATGCCCGCCATCGCCACACACACCGTGACACCGGAGACGATGATCGCGCGGCCACTGGTCGCCGCGGCGATCCGCAGCGCGGCCTCCGGACTGCGGCCCGCCGCCCGCTCCTCGCGTTCCCGGCGCAGATAGAACAGGCAGTAGTCGACACCGACGGCGAGGCCGACGAGCAGCATCACGGAGCTGGCGGTGTCGTCCATCGGCTGGAGATGGCTGACGATGCCCATCAGGCCCATCGTCGCCATGATCGCGGTGATCGCCAGCGCCACCGGCAGCAGGGCCGCGACCAGCGCGCCGAAGGCGATCAGCAGAATGCCGAGGGCCACCGGTACGGCGGACAGTTCGGCCTTCTTGAAGTCGTCCCCGAAGGCGTCGTCGAACGTCTTGTTCATACTGGCGCCGCCGATCTCCTCGATCCGCAGCTCCGAGTGGTCCTTCTGGACGTCCGCGACGGCCTTGAGCACCGGTTCGACCCGGTCGCCCGCCGTGTCGGCGTCGCCCCGCATGTCGAACTGGACGAGCGCGCTGTGTCCGTCCTTCGAGAGGGTGTTCGTGTCGTAAGGCGACTGGACGTCGGTGACCTTGCCGGTCCCGTCGACCGCCTTCATGACGTCGGCGACCGCGGCCCGGAACGTGGCGTCCGTGGCCTTGACGCCCGAGTCCTTCGCCTGGATGAGGACGGTCTCGCTCGCGGGTTCGTCGATCCCGGCGTCCTCGATGATCTTGGCGGCCGTGTGGGTCTCGCCCCCCAGCTGGTCGCTCTCCTTGACCTCGACGCTGCCGGCGGCGGAGCCGAGCCCCATCGCCAGGACGACGAACAGCAACCAGATCCCGACGGCCGCCCAGCGGTGCCGGGCACTCCAGCCACCGGCCCGGGCGGCTATGCCGCGCACCCGCGTTTCTCCGTTCCCCATGTCGGGCTTGCCCCCTCGTATGCGGCGACAGCCCCCTGCCATCACCTTTAGTTCGAAGGTAGGGGCCGAATAAGACCATCTCCTCGTGCTCCCCGGTGAGGTGTGTCCGGCCGAAGTCCTCCCCTCGGACACCGGTGTCTCCCCACTGGGTAGGACACCGGCCCCCTACATCTAAAAGACGATCTCGGGGTGGTTCATCAGGGGCGCTGTCAGTGGGCCGCCCTATGGTGAGCGGATGACGACAGGTGAGAAGGCCACGAAGACCTATGCGGCGCTGCTGCGCGGGATCAACGTGGGCGGCAACAAGAAGGTCCCCATGGCCGAGCTGCGCACCCTGCTGGAGGGCCTCGGGTACGGCGGTGTACGGACGTATCTGCAGAGCGGCAACGCCGTGTTCGCCGCCGCTCACGGGGACGAGGAGTCCCTCGCCGGGGAGATCGCGAAAGCCATCGCGCAGCACTTCGGATTCACCGTCGACGTGATCGTGCGCGACCACGCACACCTGCGGGCGATCAGGGACAACTGCCCTTTCCCGGCAGCCGAGTTGGAGGCCAAGCAACTCCACGTCACCTACTTCTCCACCCCCGTCGACGAGACCCGCTTCGCGGACATCGACCAGGCCGCCCACCTCCCCGAGGAGTTCCGGCTCGGCGACCGCGCGCTGTACCTGTACGCGCCCGACGGCCTCGGCCGCTCCAAGCTCGCCGGGCAGCTCGCCAAGCCCCGCTTCCTGAAGGGCCTGATCGCGACCACCCGCAACTGGAACACCGTCGTCAAGCTGGTGGAACTGACCGAGGACGGGACCCCGGGCACGTGAGACCGACGCGAGACGACCACCGTGACGGGGGCCGCGACCCCGCCGTCGACGCCGCCATCGAGGCCGAACTGCGGCTGCTCGACCCAGAGGTCCGCAGCTCACCCGAGCTGACCGGAGCGCTGCTGCATCCCGGGTTCCACGAGTTCGGCGCTTCGGGGCGGCACTGGGACCGGGCGTCGATCATCGCGGCCCTCGCCGCGACCACCGAACCGGGCGCCCGCCCCTTCGTCGTCTCGCACCTGACGGGCGTACGACTCGCCCCCGACCTGGTCCACCTCACCTTCGACACGGACAGCAACGGCCGCCGCGCCCACCGGAGTTCACTGTGGCGCCGGGACACCGACGGCGGCGACTGGCTGCTGTACTTCCACCAGGCGACCCCGTTCGGCGACGACGGCGCCTGACCTACCGGAGTGACCTACCGGCCGTCCAGGCGCGCCAGTTCGGCGCCGGACAGCCGTACGGCCGTGGCGCCCAGGTTCTCCTCCAGGTGTACGAGGGAGCCCGTGCCCGGGGTGGGGCAGAGCACCGGGGAGTGGTGCAGCAGCCAGGCCAGCGCGATCTGGGCCGGGGTCGCTCCGTGCGCGGCGGCGATCTCCGCGCACACCGGATCGGTCGCCAACTCCCCGTTGCCCAGCGGAAACCACGGCAGGAACGCGATGCCGTGCGCCTCGCACAGCTTCAGCAGCGGCTCGGAGGAGCGGTCGAGGAGGTGATAGCGGTTCTGGACGGAGGCGATCGACGTCAACTGGTCGGCAGCGAGCAGCTGTTCGGCCGTCACGGAGTCGAGCCCGACCTGCTGGATCTTGCCCTTCCCGCGCAACTCGTCGAGTACGCCCAGCTGTTCGGCCATCGGGACGCGCGGGTCGAGCCGGTGCAGCTGGTACAGGTCGATGGTCTCGCGCCGTAGCCGACGCAGGCTCGCCTCGCACATCGCGCGCAGCCGATCCGGCCGCCCGTCGATGTGCCAGGCGTCGGGGCCGGTCCGTACGACGCCGCCCTTGGTGGCGACCAACACCCCCGCCGGGTAAGGGTGCAGGGCCTCGGCGACGAGTTCCTCGGCGATCGACGGACCGTAGTTGTCGGCGGTGTCGATCAGCGTCACACCCCGGTCGACGGCCCGGCGCAGCACGGCCACCGCGTCGCCAGGGTCGCCACGCGGACCCCAGTAGCCGGGGCCGGTCAACTGGGCGGTGCCGTAACCGAGACGGCGGACCGGGAACTCACCGCCGATCATGAATGTGTCGGAAGCCATGCGGCGGACACTATCTGTGCTGTGCACGCACCATGGCAGGCTGATCGGTATGCGCTACATCATCATCGGAGCAGGGGCGGTCGGCGGTGCCATCGGCGGACGGCTGGCCGGGGCGGGGCACGAGGTCGTCCTCGTCGCCCGGGGTGCGCAGTACGAGGCGCTGCGCGCGCACGGGCTGCGGCTGGTGACGCCGGACGGGACGCACACGTACCGCCTGCCGACGGTCGACGGACCCGCCGGACTCGGGGAGCTGCGCGCCGACGACGTGCTCGTCCTCGCCGTCAAGACGCAGGACAGCGAAGCGGCCCTCGCGGCATGGGGGCCGGTACCCGTCGCCGGCGGCGGTACGGCGGCCGAGCGGCTCCCGTTGCTCTGCGCGCAGAACGGCGTGGAGGGACCGCGGCTCGCCCTGCGCCGCTTCCGGCGGGTGTACGGCGTCTGCGTCTGGCTCCCCGCGGCCTACGAGGAACCCGGCATCGTCTCCGCCCCGGGCGCACCCCTCACCGGCATCCTCTTCCTCGGCCGCCACCCGCACGGCACCGACGACACCGTCCGCCGGATCGCCGCCGACCTGGAGAAGACGGCGGCGATCGAGGCGCCGGTCGTGCCGGACGTGGCGCGCTGGCAGTACGCCAAGCTGCTCACCAACCTGGGCAACGCCATCCGGGCGCTCAGCGGCCCGGCGGACAGTGAGGAGAGCGAGCGGCTGCGCAGGCGGGTGAACACCGAGGGCGAGTCGGTGCTCGCGGCGGCCGGGATCCCGTACGCGAGCGCCGAGGAGGCGAGGTCGAGACGTGGCGACAAGATCACCCTGCACCAGCTGCCCGGCACCGAGCCCGGCGGCGGCTCCACCTGGCAGTCCCTGAGCCGGGGCACCGGCACGATCGAGACCGACTACCTGAACGGCGAGATCGCGCTCCTGGGACGCCTGCACGGCGTACCAACACCCCTGAACGAGCTGCTGCAACGACTGGCCAACACGTTCGCCCGGGAACGGCGGCCGGCGGGCTCCCTGCCCTCGGCGGAACTCGTACGGCTGGCGGACGAGGCCGTCGCGCTCGTCCGGAAGGCCCCGGCCGAGGGCGGTGACACCTCCAACTCCACCTGACCGTAAGGCGGTTCAGGTGAGCCGGAACGTCTACGCGCTCACCGCCGCCCGCCCCGACAACGGCACCCGCAGCGCCGCCTCCTCGTACCGCCGCAGCAGCAGCCGCGCCACCTCGGGCGCCGGTCCGAGGACGTCGGCGAGGACGTCCGCCCGCGCCGCGCCCCGCGCGATGCGGTCCGGGAGGAAGCCGGGGGCGAGAACGTAGGGCGCGACCGCGACACGCTCGCAGCCCAGTTCACGCAGCTCCCGTACCGCGTCCTCGGTGCGGGGAAGGGCAGCGGAGGCGAACGCAGGTCGCACGGCGCACCAACCGGTGTGCCGCCACTCCCGCGCGATTTCAGCGATCACTGCGATCGCCTCCGGGTCGGTGGACCCCGCCGAGGCCAGTACGACCCCGGTCGAGGACTTGTCGGCGGGCGTCAACCCCGCCTCGTACAGGCGTCGTTCGAGCGCCGAGAGAAGCAGCGGGGACGGGCCCAGCACCTCCGCCTGGCGGATGTTCAGCCGCCTCGGCGCGTCCCGCAGGACCGCCGGGATGTCCGCCTTCGCGTGGAAGGCGCGGGTCAGGAGCAGGGGGAGAGCGACGACATCCCGTACGCCCTCCGCCGCCAGAGACTTCAACACCCCTGGTACGGACGGGATGTTGAAGTCCAGGAAGCCCGTCTCCACGCGCAGCCCCGGCCGCAGCGACCGTACGCGCCGCACGAGGGCGTGCACGGTCGCCGCGTGCCGCGGGTCGCGGCTTCCGTGGGCGATCACCACGAGAACGGGGCGGACGGGCTTGTTAGACATTGGCCTCAGCTTTTCACCATGAGGCCCCGGCTGCGGAGCACCCGCCGTTCCACCGGGCTGAAGATCAGCAGGTCGACGGCGATACCGACGAAGAGGATCAGGAAGATCGCCTCGAAGATCATCGGCATGGAGCTGGCGTTGCGGCCGTTCTCCAGCAGTGCGCCCAGACCGATGCCCAGGTCGGGGGAGGAGGCGATGATCTCCGCCGCCATCAGTGAGCGCCAGGAGAACGCCCAGCCCTGCTTCAGCCCGGCCAGATAGCCCGGCAGCGAGGCGGGCAGGACGATGTGCCAGGCGCCCTTCCAGCCGGTCGCGCCCATCGTGCGGCCCGCCCGCAGGAACAGCGGCGGCACCTGGTCGATGCCGGAGACCAGACCGTTGGCGATGGACGGGACCGCGCCGAGCAGGATCACCGCGTACATCATCGAGTTGTTCAGCCCCAGCCACAGGACCGCCGGCGGCACCCACGCCACCGACGGCAGCGACTGGAGACCCGACAGGACCGGTCCGATCGCCGCCCGGACGAACTTCACCCGGGCCACGACCAGACCCAGTGGGGTGCCGATCGCCAGCGCCAGCAGGAAGCCGAGCAGACCGCGCTCGACACTCGTCCAGATGTAGCCGAGAAGCTTGCCCTTCAGCCAGGAGTCCTTGAACTCGGCCGCCACATCGCCGGGCGAGGGCAGCCTGGTCGGGTCGGTGACGATGTTGAAGGTGATCAGCGCCTGCCAGATCAACAGCACCACGCCGGTCGCGACGAGCGGCGGGAGGATCTTGGCGCGGAAGGTCACCGAGAAGGGTGTGCGCGTGGTGGCCACGTTCTCCAGGGCGTCCAGACCGGCCTCCAGGCCGCCGGTCTGCTGGTTGCCGTCCGCCCGGGCCTGACGCGTGTCCGTCAGGCCCGACTTCGTGTCACTGCTGGCCATGACGGCGGATCTCCCCACGCAGTTGTTCGGTGATCTCGATGGACAGCTCGGCCACGGGGGCGTCCTCGATGCGGCGCGGCTGCGGGATGTCCACCGTCCACTCGTGGGCCACCCGGCCCGGCCGGGACGACAGCAGGACGACGCGCTGCGCGAGCCGCACCGCCTCCCGCACGTTGTGCGTGACGAAGAGAACGGAGACGCCCGTCTCCGCCCAGATCCGGGTCAGCTCGTCGTGCAGGACGTCACGCGTGATGGCGTCGAGCGCGGCGAACGGTTCGTCCATCAGCAGCAGTCGGCTCTCCTGGGCCAGCGCCCGGGCCAGTGCGACCCGCTGGCGCATACCGCCGGACAGCTCGTGCACCCGCTTGCCGTACGAGTCCTGCAGCCGGACGAGGGCGAGCAGCTCCTCGGCGCGACCGCGTCGCTCGTTCTTCGCAACTCCCCCCAGTTTCAGGGCGAGTTCGATGTTCTTGCCCGCGGTCAGCCACGGGAAGAGGGCGTGCTCCTGGAACATCAGAGCGGGACGCCCGTCGGTCTTGATGCTGCCGGCGCTCGGGTCGTCGAGACCCGCCACCAGGTTGAGCAGTGTGGACTTGCCGCAGCCCGAGGCCCCCAGGAGGGTGACGAACTCACCCGGAGCGACATCGAGCGTGATGTCGTCGAGGACCAGCTGCTGCCCGGCGGGCCCGGCGAAGGACTTCGATACGTGCTCGATTCGGGCGGCGTACTCGACAGACTCGGCCGATTCGGCCTTGGCGATCGCGGTGGCCATGGTCGTCACCTCCTGGGAACTCTCGGGATCGGGACTACTTGACGCCGAGACCGGCGTCGTCGACCGGACTCTCGCCCTCGGCCTTGAGGACGTTGTTGAGCGGCGTGAGGTCGTAGATGCCCTTCAGCAGCGGGTCCTCCAGCAGACCGGCCTTGACCGCGTGCTCCGCCTCGCTGTTGAGGGTGGAGGCCAGCGGGTCGTTGGTGAACTGGATGGACTTCCACGCCGGGTCGATGACCTCGGGCTTCAGGGCCTTGCCGGAGTCGATCGCGAGCTGGGCGTTGGCCGCCGCCTTCGCCGCCTCTGAGTTGGCGTTGATCCACTTGTTGGTGTCGACCGAGGCCTTCAGGACCGCCTCGACGGCCTTCGGGTGCTCCTTGAGGAACTTCTGCGACACGATGATGTTCGTGATCACGAACTTCTTGTCCGGCCACAGGTCCGCCTCGTCGAGCAGCACCTTCGCACCCTCGGCGACCAGCTTGGACGCGGTCGGCTCGGGCACCCACGCGCCGTCGATGGAACCCGACTTGTAGGCGTCCGGGGTCACCTTGTTGTCGGTGCGGACGACCGACACATCGCCCTTGCCGCTCTCCGCGTCGACCTTCCAGCCCTGGTCGGCGATCCAGTTGAGGAACGCCACGTCCTGGGTGTTGCCCAGCTGAGGCGTGGCGATCTTCTTGCCCTTGACGTCCTTGACGGACTTGATCTTCGTCGGGTTGACGACGAGCTTCACACCGCCGGACGCCGAACCGCCGATGATGCGGAGGTTGGTGCCCTTGGACTTGGTGTAGCCGTTGATCGAGGGGGAGGGGCCGATCCAGCCGATGTCGATGGAGCCCGAGTTGAGGGCCTCGATCTCGGACGGGCCGGCGTTGAAGACCTGGTACTTCGCTTCCGTGGCGCCCAGCGCCTTCTGGAAGTACCCCTTGTTCACACCGACCAGCGCGGTGCCGTGGGTCAGGTTGCCGAAGTAGCCGATCTTGACGGAGTCGAGTCCGTCGATCTTCTGGGCTCCGGCGGCGACCTTCGCCTTGGAGCTGTCGTCCTTCGAGTCCGACCCGTAACCGCAGGCGGCGAGCGTCAGGAGGGGGAGTGCGGTCGCTACGGCGAGGCCGCGGCGGAGGAGTGCTGAGCGGTTGGCAGGCACGGGAGGTTTTCCTCTCGTTGGCCCGGCGGTCACGCCCTCAGGTCGTGGCCGGGAGGTCGGCAGGTCTTCGTCGTCGGGACGTCCGGTGGGGGGACAGGGCGCGCAAGCGGTGCGCGTACGTCAACACGCACATCGCCCCACCCCGCCCTGCCCGCTGCCGAGGGCGCCGCTGCCGACGCGGCCGCCCTCCTTCGCGAACGTGGAGTAGTAGTCGGTGCCGTTCATGTCAGAAGTCCCACCCGTCGTCCTCGGCCTCGTCCTTGACGGGCTCCGGGGACGCGAACGACTCGCCGACCATGCCCGCGGTGAGCGTGGTGCCGTCGTTCGGGTCGATCAGGATGAACGAGCCGGTGCGCCGCGAGTCGGCGTACGAGTCGACGGGCAGCGGCTCCGCGGTGCGGATCTTCACGCGGCCGATGTCGTTGGCGACGAGCTGTCCCGGATGCGGGTGCAGGGACAGGTCGTCGAGCGTGAGACGGGACGGGATGTCCTTGACGATCGCCTTGACCGTGCGGGTGCCGTGCTTGAGGAGCACCCGGTGGCCGACCGTCAGCGGCGCGTCGGCGACATGGCACACGGTCGCCTCGACGTCCTGCGTGGTCGGCGGCGCGTCCTTGCTGGGCACGATCAGGTCGCCGCGCGAGATGTCGATGTCGTCCTCCAGGAGGACGGTCACCGACTGGGTGGTGTAGGCGACGTCGACCGCCACGCCGAGCAGGTCGATACCGGCGATCCTCGACGCGTGGCCGGACGGCAGGACCGTCACGGACTCGCCGACGCGGAAGGAACCGGCGGCGATCTGGCCCGCGTAGCCCCGGTAGTCGGGGTGCTCGGCGGTCTGCGGCCGGATCACGTACTGCACGGGGAGACGGGCGTGGCAGTGGCTCAGGTCGTGGGCGACCGGGACCGTCTCCAGGTGCTCCAGGAAGGTCGGCCCGCCGTACCAGTCCATGTTCGCGGACGGGTCCACCACGTTGTCGCCGGCCAGCGCCGAGATCGGGATCGCGGTGATCTCGGGGACGCCCAGCTCCAGCGCGTACGCCGTGAACTCCTCGGCGATGGCGGCGAACACGGACTCCTGGTAGTCGACCAGGTCCATCTTGTTGACCGCGAGCACCACGTGCGGGACGCGCAGCAGAGCCGCGAGGGCCGCGTGTCGGCGGGTCTGCTCGACGACGCCGTTGCGGGCGTCGATGAGGATCACCGTCAGCTCGGCCGTGGAGGCACCCGTCACCATGTTGCGGGTGTACTGCACATGGCCGGGCGTGTCGGCGAGGATGAACCGGCGCTTCGGTGTCGCGAAGTAGCGGTACGCGACATCGATGGTGATGCCCTGCTCGCGCTCGGCGCGCAGGCCGTCCGTGAGCAGCGCGAGGTCGGGGGTGTCCTGGCCGCGGCTGGCCGAGACGCGCTCCACCGCCTCCAGCTGGTCGCTGAGGATCGACTTGGAGTCGTGCAGCAGCCGGCCCACGAGGGTGGACTTGCCGTCGTCGACGGAACCGGCGGTGGCGAACCGCAGGAGCGTCGTCTCGGCCAGTTCGGTGAGTTCCGTGGTCGTGGTCATGACTAGAAGTACCCCTCGCGCTTACGGTCTTCCATCGCGGCCTCGGACAGCTTGTCGTCGGCGCGGGTGGCACCCCGCTCGGTGAGCCGGGAGGCGGCGATCTCGGCGATGACGTCGTCCAGTGTCACCGCGTCGGAGTCGACCGCGCCCGTGCAGGACATGTCACCGACCGTGCGGTAGCGGACCTGGCGCTTCTCGACGGTCTCGTCGGCCTTGGGGCCGCCCCACTCGCCGGCGGTCAGCCACATCCCGGCCCGCTGGAACACCTCACGCTCGTGCGCGAAGTAGATGTCCGGCAGCTCGATGCCCTCACGGGCGATGTACTGCCAGACGTCCAGCTCGGTCCAGTTGGAGAGAGGGAACACGCGGACGTGCTCGCCGGGCGCGTGCCGCCCGTTGTAGAGGTTCCACAGCTCGGGGCGCTGCCGGCGCGGGTCCCACTGCGAGAACTCGTCCCGCAGCGAGAACACCCGCTCCTTCGCCCGGGCCTTCTCCTCGTCCCGGCGCCCGCCGCCGAAGACGGCGTCGAACTTCTCGGCCTGGATCTTCTCTGTCAGCGGCAGCGTCTGCAGCGGGTTGCGCACCCCGTCCGGACGCTCCTTCAGCACCCCGCGGTCGATGTAGTCCTGCACGGAGGCGACATGCAGCCGCAGCCCGTGCCGCTCGACCGCGCGGTCCCGGTAGTCCAGCACCTCGGGGAAGTTGTGCCCGGTGTCGACGTGCAGCAGCGTGAAGGGGATCGCCGCGGGGGCGAAGGCCTTCAGCGCCAGATGCAGCATGACGATGGAGTCCTTGCCGCCGGAGAAGAGGATCACCGGCCGCTCGAACTCACCCGCCACCTCGCGGAAGATGTGCACGGCCTCGGACTCGAGGGCGTCCAGGTGGGAGAGGGTGTACGGGGCGTCCGTCTCGCCCCCGTGCGCCTTGGCAACGGTGGTCGTCATGCCAGTCCCCTCTCGGTGAGCAGCGCGTGGACGGCCGCCGCGGACTCCTGGACGGTCTGGTCCTGCGACTCGATCCGCAGATCGGGCGTCTCGGGCTCCTCGTACGGGTCGTCGACCCCGGTGAGACCGGTCAGCTCGCCCGCGGCCTGCTTGGCGTAGAGACCCTTCACATCGCGTACGGAGCACACCTCGACCGGGGTCGCCACATGCACCTCGACGTACGCGGCGCCGCTCTCCTGGTGACGCTTGCGCACCGCCTCGCGGCTGTCCGAGTACGGCGCGATCACCGGGACCAGCGTCTTGACGCCGTTACGGGCGAGCAGTTCGGCGAGGAAGCCGATGCGCTGCACGTTCGTGTGCCGGTCCTCGCGGCTGAAGCCGAGGCCCGCCGAGATGAACTCACGGATCTCGTCGCCGTCCAGCACCTCGACGAGGTGGCCCTCCTCGCGCAGCCGGCCGGCCAGTTCGTACGCGATGGTGGTCTTGCCGGCGCTCGGCAGACCCGTGAGCCATACGGTGGCTCCGGTCGTCACTGGTATCTCCTGGTCGTCGGGGGTCGCGGTCTCCGTCTGAGGCTGAAGCTTGATCTCGGTCTCGGTCATCAGCCGTGCAGCCCGCACTCGGTCTTGCCGCGCCCCGCCCAGCGGCCGGCGCGCGCGTCCTCGCCCTCCAGCACCCGGCGGGTGCAGGGCGCGCAACCGACGGACGCGTAGCCGTCCATCAGCAACGGGTTGGTGAGGACGCCGTGTTCGGCGACGTACGCGTCCACGTCGTCCTGCGTCCAGCGGGCGATCGGGGAGACCTTGACCTTCTGCCGCTTCTCGTCCCAGCCGACGACCGGGGTGTTCGCCCGGGTCGGCGACTCGTCGCGGCGCAGGCCGGTCGCCCAGGCCGCGTACCCCTCGAGGCCGCGCTCCAGGGGCTCGACCTTGCGCAGCTTGCAGCACAGGTCGGGGTCGCGGTCGTGCAGCTTCGGCCCGTACTGGGCGTCCTGCTCGGCGACCGTCTGGACCGGGGTGAGGGTGAGGACACGGACGTCCATCACGGCCTCGACCGCGTCCCGGGTGCCGATCGTCTCGGGGAAGTGGTAGCCGGTGTCGAGGAACACGACGTCCACACCGGGCATCGCGCGGGAGGCGAGGTGGGCGACCACCGCGTCCTCCATGGAGGAGGTCACACAGAACTTGTCACCGAAGGTGGCAGTGGCCCACGTGAGGATCTCCAGTGCGGAGGCGTTCTCCAGGTCACGTCCCGCCTGCTCGGCGAGTGCCTTCAGTTCGTCGGTCGTACGGTCTTCCTGAACCGTGGTCATATCTCGTCCCCTCCGGTTTCCCGGTGCTGAAATCCGCGGGCGAGCAGCCCGAGGAACTTCAACTGGAAGGCTCGATTGCAGGCTCCGCATTCCCAGGCGCCGTGGCCCTGTTCGTTCGGGCGCAGATCCTCGTCGCCGCAATAGGGGCAGTGGAAGGGGGCGGCTCGCTCGCTCATGACAGGGCCTCCTCGGAGGCGCGGGCCGCCCACGTGGCGAACCGCTCGCCGTCCTCGCGCTCGGCCTGGAAGTTCTTCAGCACGCGCTCGACATAGTCCGGCAGCTCCTCCGAAGTCACCTTCAGACCACGGACCTTGCGGCCGAAACCGGCCTCCAGACCGAGGGCGCCGCCCAGGTGGACCTGGAAGCCCTCGACCTGCTCGCCCGCGTCGTTCAGGACCAACTGGCCCTTGAGACCGATGTCCGCGACCTGGATACGGGCGCAGGCGTTCGGGCAGCCGTTGACGTTGATGGTGATCGGCTCGTCGAACTCCGGGATACGGCGTTCCAGTTCGTCGATCAGGGAGGCGCCGCGCGCCTTCGTCTCGACGATCGCGAGCTTGCAGTACTCGATGCCGGTGCAGGCCATCGTGCCGCGCCGGAACGGGGACGGCTTGACGGTGAGGTCGAGCGCCTCCAGGCCCTCGACGAGCGAGGCGACCTGCGCCTCCTCGACATCGAGCACGATCATCTTCTGCTCGACGGTGGTGCTCAGGCGGCCCGAGCCGTGGGCCTCGGCCAGGTCGGCGATCTTCGTGAGGAGCGTGCCGTCCACGCGGCCGACGCGCGGGGCGAAACCGACGTAGAAGCGGCCGTCCTTCTGGCGGTGGACGCCGACGTGGTCGCGCCAGCGCTCGACGGGCTGGGCCGGGGCCGGGCCGTCGGTCAGCTTGCGCTTGAGGTAGTCGTCCTCCAGGACCTGGCGGAACTTCTCCACGCCCCAGTCGGCGAGCAGGAACTTCAGGCGGGCGCGGGTGCGCAGCCGCCGGTAGCCGTGGTCGCGGAAGATCGAGATGACGCCCTCGTAGACGTCCGGGACCTCGTCCAGCGGGACCCAGGCGCCCAGACGCTGGCCGATCTTCGGGTTGGTGGAGAGGCCGCCGCCGACCCAGACGTCGAAACCGGGGCCGTGCTCGGGGTGCTCCACGCCGACGAACGCGATGTCGTTGATCTCGTGCGCCACGTCGAGCAGCGGCGAGCCGGAGATCGCCGACTTGAACTTGCGGGGCAGGTTCGAGAAGTCCTTGTTGCCGATGATCCGGCGCTGGATCACCTCGATGGCGGGCGTGCCGTCGATGATCTCGTCCTCGGCGATCCCGGCGACCGGCGAACCGAGGATGACGCGGGGCGTGTCACCGCAGGCCTCGGTGGTGGACAGACCGACCGCTTCGAGGCGGTTCCAGATCTCCGGGACGTCCTCGATGCGGATCCAGTGGTACTGGACGTTCTGCCGGTCCGTGAGGTCGGCCGTGCCGCGCGCGAACTCCTGCGAGATCTCGCCGATCACCCGCAGCTGGTCGGTGGTGAGCCGGCCGCCGTCGATGCGGACGCGCAGCATGAAGTACTTGTCGTCCAGCTCCTCCGGCTCCAGGATCGCGGTCTTGCCGCCGTCGATCCCGGGCTTGCGCTGGGTGTAGAGCCCCCACCAGCGCATCCGTCCCCGGAGGTCGTTGGGGTCGATCGAGTCGAAGCCGCGCTTGGAGTAGATCGTCTCAATGCGTGTCCGCACGTTGAGACCGTCGTCGTCCTTCTTGAACTGCTCGTTCCCGTTCAGCGGGGTGAAGTGTCCCGCGGCCCACTGACCCTCACCACGGTGACGGCTCACCTTGCGGCGGGGCGCGGCGGCAGGGTTCTGCGGGGTGGCGGCCATGTTTTTGGTCCTTCGGGACAGGCGGAAAGCGGCTCTTACCTGCGCGTACGGGCGCATGGTCAGACTGGCGCGGCTCTGCGCAGGCTGAGGCAAAGGGGGAGATCGGCGGGGCTGAGGGCTCTTCAGCTCGCCGGACAGATGGCGCTGGACATGCGGCCGAGGTCGACGTGCCGCCGACTCACCAAGGCAATCCCAGTTCCAGACATGACGGAAGCGTGTCATGGCGATCTGGACACAGTCCAGCATTGTCCGTCATGCGGACACCCTGGTCTCGTACGGTGAGACGCGGGTGTCCTCGGTCACATGGCGGGGTCACGACAGGTCGAACGGTGCGCGGCCGACCGCTCCTGAGCAGGTCAGACGCTGTACGCGCCCGGCCAGGGGCCGGGTGCGGCCACCTCGGCCTCCTCCTCGACCTTGGTGTCGAAGAGCGCGAAGCCGCGGCGAAGATAGTTGTCCATCGCATGCTCCCCGTCCTTGCTGCATGTATGCAGCCAGACCCGCTTCGTCGGCGCCAGCCCCGGCCACCGGTCCCCGAGGTCCCAGGCCCGGGCGGCCCCGTACGACAGCAGGTGCCCGCCGATCCGCCGGCCCCGGAAGGCGGGGATCAGCCCGAAGTAGACGATCTCCACGACTCCGTCGTCCTGGGGCTCGAACTCCACGTAGCCCGCCGGGGTACCGCGGTCGTAGGCGACCCAGGTCTCCACGCCCGGGCGCTCCAGGTACTCCTGCCAGCGCGCGTACGTCCAGGTCAGCCGGTCGGTCCAGCGGATGTCGCCGCCGACCGAGGCGTACAGGAAGCGGCTGAACTCGGGTGAGGGGACTTCGGCGCGGACGACTCTGACGTCCCCGTCGGGGGTCTCTGCGGGGAGCAGGTCGGTCGGGGTGGTCTGTTGCAGGGACCAGGTGGTCACAGCGATGTTGCTCATAGGGGCCAGGGAACCATGGGTCGTTCGGGTGCGGGTCCGTGGGGGCTGGTCGCGCAGTTCCCCGCGCCCCTGGCGGCGCGCTGTCGCGCGGCCGCTTTATCAGCGCCCGTTTATCAGTGCCCACTCCGGCCGTGTGGGCGTTATCTCAGCGAGTCGGTGATCTGAGACAGAGGTACGGCGTACAGGACGCGTTCCGGGATCGGGGTGCCGAAGCGGTTGTCCGCCGCGCGTTCCGTCAGGGACCAGACCTCGCCGGTGCCCTCCCAGTAGGAGAGGGACTCGGCCTGCTCGCCCCAGCAGCGGCGGGAGCCGTCGTCGGTGCCGCAGCGGGCGGCCTTCGCGCCGTCGGAGTCCAGTCGCCACAGGGTGCCGTGCCGGTCCTTCGAGCCGGGGGCGCGACCGACGTACCAGTCCGCCGTTTCCTCGCCCGGCGACCGGTACGACAGGACACCCTGGATGCCCGTGGCCTTCGTCGAGTAGGCCTCCACCGCGTTCACCCGGCCGAAGGCGTTCGCGGCGAGCAGGCCGGAACGGTCGCCCGCGCGGCTGAACGAGTAACGCCACAGGCGGCTGCGCTGATCGGCGTCCGCCGGGAACCACTCACTGGCGACCAGACTGTCGGGCGTCGAACTGCGGTCCAGGGAGAGTGAGCCGAAACAGGGGACGCCGTCGTCGGCCGCCGGGTCGCACGCCCCGCCGGTCAGGCTGTACGAGGCGACGGCGGGCATGACATAGCCGTAGCCGTGCGCCGACCAGCCGCCGGGCACCCGGCCGACCGCCGGGCTGTCGACCGAGGCACGCTGGATGCGGTTCATGTCGTAGACGTAAAGGGACTTGCGGTCGGTGTCCGCGGCGGAGGCGGTGACCAGTAGTTTGTCCTGGTACCAGACCATCCCGGAGATCGAGGACTCCAGCTTGCGGTAGTCCGAGCCGTCCTCCGTCGGCACGACCAGCAGCACCCAGCGGTACGTCATGTCGCTCAGGTCGTTCGCGTCGATGACGGCGACACGCGCGAGACCCTTGGAGACCTCGGGCTCGTCCGGTTTGGCGTCGTTGTGCGTCCAGCCGGAGAGGATCACCCGGTTGGCGCCCCAGCGGCCGTCCTCGTCCGCGTCACCGGAGGTGGTCACGGACTGCGGCAGCCAGCGCCGGCTGGCGGCATCGGCCTCGTCCCAGCAGTACGCGCGGGTGGCCGTCGGGGCGACGGGCAGCGCCTCGGTCTCGGTCGGGGCGCACTCGTCCGCGGCGCGCATCGTGCGGTTGGTGTGCTCCAGGACGGTGCTCACGCCCACCGTGCCGCCCATGGAGGTGGCCAGCCGGTCGAGCGAACGCTTCGTCGCCAGGTGCTCCTTGAGCTGGAAGTCCTTCAGCTCCGCGGCTGACGTCACGGACTTCAGGGGACCGGGGTTGTCGCTGCTCACGGCCTGGGAGGCGCTGACGATGGTGGCCGCGGCGGTCAGTGCGAGGGCGGTTCCGGCGAGGGCGCCGCGCAGCGCTCTGCCCCTTCGCTGCCTGCGGTGTCGGCCGCGATGTTTCATTCATCCTCCCGAGGCAGGCCAACTGCGGCTCGCGGTCCGTACGTTGAAACCGGGGACGCAGTGTGGGGGGCCGTGGGAAGGATGGTACGTCAGGGGGCGCCGGGCCTGGTCGAATACGCCGGAATCCATGCGCTTGTGTTGCGTTCGGGGGCCGTTCGGACGTGTTTGTTCACCCCGGCGTCACGGCCGGGTCACTGTGCGTCGTCCGGCGCCGTCCACACCCCGGCGGTCTTCTCCGCCGCCCGTCCCCGTGCCACGGCCGGGGCCGTCGAGTGGGGCAGATCGCGGGGATCGTCCGGGAGGAGGACGTCCACTTCCGTGTCCTCGCTGAAGCGGTACGGGCGGTGGTCCAGAAACGCCCCGAGATACCGCCGTATCCGCGACATCTCCGCGCGTACGGTCACGGTGCGGGCCGGGTCCCCGAACACGTCGTCGGCCAGCTCCGCGGCGCTGCGGCCCGCCGGGTGCAGGGCCAGGAGGTACAGCAACTCGGCGTGCCGAGGACTCAGTTCGTGGGTCCAGGAACCCGCCGGGCCCGACACCGTCACCGACGAGCGGCGCGGCCGGCCCAGGTCCAGGACGATCCGTGAGGCGCCGCGCGCCTCGGGCTCGGCGGCTCGGATCAGCCAGCCGCCGGCCAGCGGCTCCACCTCGCACAGTCCCAGCGCCGGCAGCCAACGGCGGCCCGGGGACAACGACTTGGGCAGGGCGACGCGGTTCGTGTACGGCGTACCGGTGACGGCGGCCGTCCAGCCGTCCCGGTCCACCGCCAGGGCCCGCCCGCCGAGCCGCGCCAGCACCGGCGCCGCCGCCGACCGCAGTCGCTCCAACGACCGGTGGTGCCGCTCCCGCAGCCGCGCCTCGGCGAGCTTGGCGACCGAGTCGACCCAGGCGAGCGTCGCCGGATGCATGGTCTCCAGCGGCCCGCTGACATCGACCACGCCGAGCAGCCTGCCGTCGCGCGGGTCGGTGATCGGGGCGCCGGCGCACGTCCAGGCCGCGAGCGACCGTACGAAGTGTTCGGAGGCGAAGACCTGTACGGGGCGCCGGGCGACCATCGGAGTGCCCACGCCGTTGGTGCCGACGACGCCCTCCGCCCAGTCGGCGCCGGGCTCGAACCCGTACGAGTCGGCCCTGCGCAGCACCGGCGTACTGCCCTCGCGCCACAGCACCCTGCCGTCCTCGTCCGCGACGACCACGATGTGCTGGGTGACGTCCGCGGCCGACAACAGCCCCTGCCGCAGCACCGGCAGGACATGCCGCAGCCGGGACGCCTCGCGCCGCCGCTCCAGTTCGTCGCTGGTCAGCAGCCCCGCCCGGACGTCGTGGTCGGGGTCGACGCCACTGCGCAGCATGCGGTCCCATGACTGGTCGATCACCGGGCGGGGCGCCAGCCGCGGTCGCTGTCCGGTGAGGCGGGCCGCGCGTACGTCACTGAGCAGCCGCGCCGCCTGCGCCGTGTCACGGACGGCCAGCCGCGCGACGTCCATCGGCGGGTTCGCCACTGTGTCCTCCCGGCCCGTATTGACTGGATGTCTCATGGTGCCGCCCCGGGGGCGCGGAAGACCACACTCCGCACACACCCGCCAACAAGTTGCAACCCCCCGCAACCCTGGTGAACCGCCCAGCGGTGGCTGAAACTTGGGCGACGCCGTGCGCGGCGTCCGTGCTCCCGAGCGATGCGGGGCAAGTGAGCGGGAGTGGTGCCGTGTCGGCGCAGCACCACTCCCGCGACGCGCTCCGCTGGTTGGGCGGGTCCTTGGCTGCCGGGCGGTGGGGGCTGGTCGCGCAGTTCCCCGCGCCCCTTTCGGGGCGCAGCCCCTCAGTTCACCGGTCGGGCTCGGTCCACCACCGACGCCAGGTCCAGGGTGTGGGGGAGGGTGCCGAAGGCGTTGCCCCAGTCGTTGCCCAGGCGTGAGGCGCAGAAGGCGTCGGCGGTCTCGGGGGGTGCGAAACGGACCAGCAGTGAACCCTGGAGCACCAGCGCGATCCGCTCGACCAGGCGTCGTGCCCGGCCCTCGATGCCCTCCAGGTCGGCGAGTTCGGTCAACAGGTCCTTGATGGCGCCGTCCAGACGGTGGTCCGCCCCACGCGCCTTCCCGACCTCCTGGAGAAACGCGTTGAGCGCGGCGGGCTCCCGCTGGATCGCCCGCAGCACATCCAGCGCCTGTACGTTCCCGGCGCCCTCCCAGATCGAGTTGAGCGGCGACTCGCGCAGCAGCCGCGGCATGCCCGACTCCTCGACGTAGCCGTTGCCGCCGAGACACTCCGACGCCTCCACCACCAGCGGGGTGCAGCGTTTGGTCACCCAGTACTTGGCGGCCGGCAACGCGAGCCGCAGGAACGCCTGTTCCTGCTCGCCGCCGTCGTCGTAGGCGGCGGCCAGCCGCAGCGCGAGCGTCGTCGCCGCCTCCGACTCCAGGGCCAGATCGGCCAGTACGTTGCGCATCAGCGGCTTGTCGACCAGCTTCCCGCCGAACGCCTCGCGGTACGTGCAGTGGTGCACGGCCTGGGCCACCGCCTGCCGCATCAGCGCGGCGGCGCCGAGCACACAGTCGAGCCGGGTCATCGCGACCATCTCGATGATGGTGCGCACCCCGCGCCCCTCGTCCCCGACCCGGCGCACCCACGTCCCGTCGAACTCGACCTCGGCGGACGCGTTGGACCGGTTGCCCAGCTTGTCCTTCAGCCGCTGGATGCGGAACTCGTTGCGCGTGCCGTCGGGCAGCACGCGAGGCAGCAGAAAGCAGGTCACCCCGCCGGGGGCCTGCGCCAGCACCAGGAAACCGTCCGACATGGGCGCCGAGCAGAACCACTTGTGGCCCGTCAGCCCGTACGTCCCGTCCTCGGCGAGCGGCCTCGCGACGGTCGTGTTGGCCCGTACGTCGCTGCCGCCCTGCTTCTCCGTCATGCCCATCCCGAAGAGCACGCCGGCCTTCCGGTCCGCCGGGCCGAGCCCCTCCTCGTAGACGGTGGACGTCAGCCGGGGCTCCCACTCGGCGGCGAGCGCCGGGTCGGTGCGCAGCGCGGGCACCGCCGCGTGGGTCATCGACAGCGGACAGCCGTGGCCCGCCTCGGCCTGCGACCACACCACGAACCCCGCGGCCCGCCGCACATGCCCGCCCGGCCGCGTCCAGGCCGCCGTCAGGCCCGCCGAGACACCCTTGCCGAGCAGTCGGTGCCAGGCCGGATGGAACTCCACCTCGTCGATCCGGTTGCCGTACCGGTCGTGCGTCCGCAGTTTCGGGGGGTTCTCGTTGGCGAGCGCCCCCCATTCCTGCACCTGCGCGGACCCGGCGGAGTTCCCGAGCCCGGAGAGGTCCTCCCGGGCCTCCTCCAGAAGCCCGGGGTCGAGGTGCCGCTCGACGGCCGCCACCAGGGCCTTGTCGGCGGTGAAGACGTCATATCCGACCAGGGGCGGCACCTGGTTGGTCACGGTGTGGGTGCTGGCTGCCATGCGAAGAACGTACCCTCCGGTACGGCGTGTTCACAGGATTCCCGCGCAGCACAGCACCCCGGCCCAAGGCCGCCCGTCAGGCCGGCCGGGAGAGGACCGCCAGTTCGTCGGAGGCCAGCGGGGTCATCTCCTGCTCGCCCTGGTGGGCCTCCAGCCACCCGGGGTGGTACACGGTGTCGAGGTAGCGTTCGCCGAGGTCCGGGGCGATCGCCACCGCCGTGAGGTCACGGCCGTCGTGCCGGGCCAGCCACTGCGTCGCCCCGCTGATCACCGTGCCCGTCGATCCGCCGAACAGGAAGCCCCGGGACGCCAGCCGGCGGCAGACACCCACCGCGTCCGCCTCCTCCACGCGGATCACCTCGTCGACGTACGACTCGTCGAGCAGCTGCGGCCGTACGCTCGTGCCCAGCCCCGGGATCATGCGGGGTCCCGGCGGCCCCCCGAAGGTGACCGAGCCGACGGCGTCCACGGCGACGATCCGCACCCGCCGGTTCCACTGCCAGAACCAGCGCGCGCAGCCCATCAGCGTGCCGGTCGTGCCGGCGCCGACGAACAGGACGTCCAGGCCCGGGAACCGGCGGGCGATCGCCGGTGCCGTCGTACGGTAGTGAGCCCGCCAATTCCCCTGGTTGGTGTACTGGTTGAGCCAGACATACCGCTCGTCGGAGGCGCACAGCGCGCGGACGTACCCGATCCGGGCGCCCAGGAAGCCGCCGCGCAGGTCGGGCTGGTCGATGACGTGCACCCGGCTGCCCAGCGCCTCCATCAGACGGATCGCCTGCGCGTTGCAGCGCGAGTCCGTCACACACAGAAAGCGGTAGCCCCGGCTCGCCGCGAGCACACTGAGCGCCACGCCCAGGTTGCCCGACGAGGACTCCACGAGAACGGCTCCCGGCCGCAGCCCGCCGTCCCGCTCGGCGGCCGTCACCATCTCGTAGGCGGCCTTCATCTTGATCGACCCGGCGAAGTTGAAGCCCTCGCACTTCAGGAAGAGGGGGAGTCCCACGGTGGCCCGGAGGTCGACGTAGAGCTCATCCTCGTTGAAGTCCGATGGCTGGGAAATGACTGGCATGTTGTCCCCCTGTGTGCGGCGCGCCTCTCCTCGGCACGCCTGATCCGTGGCACGGCATCCGGTTAGGGACGCTGCGTCCGACCCCCTGGAGAGGTCAGCCGTGCCGCCGCAGTTCGTGGAAGAAGCCGTCGACGACACGCAGTTCGCCCCGGCGGGCCACCTCGTCGTGGACGAACCTGCCGACGGCGAGGTCGAGCACTCCGAGTCCGAAGGGCGAGAACACCACCGGCCGGTCGACCGGGACCCCGGCACGCCCGGTGAGTACGTCGTCGAGCGTGCCGTCGATGAACTCCCGCCCGCCGGTGAGCTGTTCGGCCAGGTGCGGAGAGGTTTCCGCCTTCAGGCAGTGCTCGACGTCGTCGACGTAGTTCGCCGATTCGAGCAGTATCTCGGGCGCGAGGTCACGCAACGAGACGTGCAGGACGAGCGGGTGGTGGTCGAACCACGACACGTCGTGGATGTGCGGCTTCGCGGCGACGGTGGCGAACACCAGCAAGTCGCTTGACCTGACGAGCTGTTCGGCGCTGTCGTGCACGGTGACCTTGCCGCCGCCGTCCGACCGCTCCAGATAGCCCCGGAAGCCGGTCGCGCTGTCGGCGGACAGGTCGTACACGCCCGTCTCGTCGAACTCCCAGCCGGTGGCGGCCAGATAGGTGTGGATGTAGCGGGCGATGAGCCCCGTCCCGACGAACCCCACCCGGGTCGGCCGAGCGCGCCCCCGGCTCAGCCGGTCGGCGGCCAGCGCGGCCGAGGCCGCCGTTCGGGACGCGCTGATGATGGAACTCTCCAGACAGGCGAACGGATAGCCCGTGTCGTGGTCGTTCAGGATCAGCACGGCCGACGCCCGCGGGATCCCGCTCGCGACGTTCTCCGGGAAACTGGAGACCCACTTCAGCCCGTCCACCCGCACGTCCCCGCCGATCGACGCGGGCAGCGCGATGATCCGCGACGACGGACGGTCCGGGAACCGCAGGAAGTACGAGGGCGGGTTCACCGAGTCCCCGGCCCCGTGCAGCCGGTACACCGCCTCGACCAGGTCGACGACGCCCGACTCCCGCCCCTGGAGGGCTCGTTGGACCTGCTCGCCGGAGACGACGGAGAACGGCGGGACCGTGACAGGGTTCGTGGTCATGAGGCTGTCCCTTCAGTGGTGTCGGCGGAGTCGGTGCGGCGGACCGGGTCGGCCAGGGCGGCGAGAACCTCGCGCGGTCCCTCGAAGGGCTCGCGGCTGTGTGCCGTACGGATGTTGTCGACGAGCAGCAGATCGCCGCCGCGCCACGGTTCGCGCACGGTGTGCGCCTCGTACACCGCGTTGAGGGTCTGGACGACGTTCAGGCCGATCGGATCGCCGTTGCCGTAGCGGGTGTTGAAGGGGAGGCCGTCGGCGCCGTACACGTCGACCAGGTACTCGTGGACCTCCGGGTCCATCGTCCACTCGTTGAGGAACGCGATCTGGTTGAACCAGCAGCGACGACCGGTGACCGGGTGGCGCAGAACGGCGCCGCGGCGCTGGCGGGTGCGCAGGGAGCCGTCCGGTTCCCAGGTGAACTCGATAGCGTGGGCCCGGCAGTAGCGTTCGACCGAGGCCCGGTCGGCGGTGCCGAAGGCCTCGGCGACCGTCGCCCCAATCTCGTCGTTGAACGTCCGGGTGAGCAACCAGCCCTCCTGTTCGAAGCGTTGGACGAGTTCGGCGGGCAGTGCGTCGAGGACGGCCGCCGAGTCGGCCACCCCGGTCGCGCCGCCCTCGGCGGGCGCTTCGAGGCAGGCGAACATCAGCAGACCGGGGAACTCCAGCGCGTAGCTCAGCTCGTGGTGCATGCACATCGGCTGGTTCGGCGGCCACTTGGACGACGAGTACACGCCGTCGGCGTACCGCCGCCGGGGCGCGAAGGCCTCCTGGTCGCTCATCAGGCCGTCGGCCAGCCGCCGCAGCACGGCGCCGGTCGCGGCGGGCTCGTGCAGGCCGAGGCCGCGCACCAGCAGCGAGCCGTGCTCGGCGACTGCCGCGCGCAGCGCGTCCCGGTGGGCGCCCGCCCACTCCACCGCGTCGGAGACGGACGGGGTGCGCAGGATCGGGGGTCGGCCGGGAAGCAGTTCAAGGGCGGGAAGTGCCGCCTGGGGCACGGAAGCCGAGGTCGGCGAGGCGGACGAGAGTGTCATGGTGTCGTCGTTCCTTTCGTGTTGCGGCGCTGTCGTCGTCAGGCGGTCGCGGCCGGTGTGTCCAGCAGCGCGGCCAGGTCCGCGAGGACCGGATGGCGGACGACGTCCTTGAGGGTGATCGCCCGGTTCAGGGCGATCGCGAGCCGGACGGCCGACAGCGAGGTGCCGCCGCGGTCGAAGAAGTGGTCCAGCCGGCCGACCCGGTCCGCCGGCACGCCGAGCGCCTCGGCCCAGGCGGCGGCCAGACGCCTCTCACCTGCGGTTTCCGGCCCGCGCACGCAGTCCCCGGCACCGTCCTCGGCGGAGGCGAGTTCCTCCGCGAGAACGGTGAGCGTCCTGCGGTCCGTCTTGCCGTTGGCGGTGAGCGGCAGCCGCTCCCGCCAGTGCACGGCCGCCGGGACCATGTACGCGGGCAGCGACTCGGCCAACCGCGCCTGGACGGAGGTGAGTTCGCTGCCGGTGCAGAACGCCGCCAGCCGCGCGCCCCGCACGACCACCACGGCGCCGTCCCGGACTCCGGGGACCCGCAGCAGCGCGTTCTCGATCTCGCCGATCTCGATCCGGAAGCCCCGCAGCTTGACCTGGGTGTCGCGGCGGCCGAGGAACTCCAGCCTGCCGTCGGGCAGCCAGCGCCCGTGGTCACCGCTGCGGTAGAGCCGCTCACCGGGCCGGTACGGATCCACGGTGAATGCCGCCGCCGTGCGCTCGGGGTCGTTCACATACCCGCGCCCGACACACACCCCGGAGAACACGATCTCCCCGGGCGCCCCGAGCGGCACGGGCGCGAGGTGTTCGTCGACGACGTACACGCGTACGTTGCGCACGGGCCGGCCGAGCGGGACGCGGGGCCCGTCCGGCACCCGGTCCATCACCTCGTGGTTGGTGTCGTCCGAAGTCTCGGTCAGGCCATAGGCGTTGGCGACCTTGATGCCGGGCTGGGCGGCGAACCAGCGCTGCACCAGCTCCCGCTTCACCGCTTCCCCGGTGACCGACACACAGTGCAGGTCGGGGAGTTGCCGAGGCCGCTGCTCCAACTCGGCCAGTACGGCTTCGAGATACGACGGCACGATCTGGAGGACGTTCACCCCGCCGTCCACGACGGTGTCCACGAACCGGGGCACGTCGAGGATCACGTCCTGTGCGACCAGCAGGGTCCGGCCGCCGACGAGCAGCGCGGACACCAGCTGCCACAGGGAGATGTCGAAGCACTGGGGAGCGGTCTGCGCGACCAACTGCCCCTCACCGACGCCGAGATCCTCCAGCTTGGCGAGGACGTGGTTGACGAAGCCCGCGTGCTCGCACATCGCGCCCTTGGGCTCACCGGTCGACCCGGAGGTGAAGTAGATGTAGGCCAGTTGATCCGCGTCGACCCTCACCCCGAGGTCGTCGTCCGCGTGCCCCTCCGCCCCGATCTCGTCGACGTACAGCCTCGGTACGTCCGTGCCCGTGGCGTCAAGAGTGGTGGTGCTGCCGTGTTCGGTGACGACGAATGCGCACTCGGCGCGGGTGAGGGTGGCGGCGATGCGCTCGGCCGGGAAGTGCGGCTCCACCGGCAGATAGACCCCGCCCGCCTTGAGCACCCCGAGCACAGCCGCCATCCAGTCGAGGTTGCGCTCGGTGACCACGGCGACGACACCCTCACGGGTCAGCCCCCGGGCCAGCAGCGCCCGACCGAGCTGGTTCGCCCGGGAGTTGAGCTGCCGGTAGGTCCACTCCGTCCCGCCCAGCACGGCCGCGACCGCGTCCGGGTGCTTCCGTACCCGCTCCTCGAACAGCTCGTGCACCCGGTGGTCCGGGAGTTCACGGTCCGGTCCCGCCAACCCGTCGAGCTGGAAGGCGAGTTCGTCTTCCGACAGCAGACTCTGCCGTTGGTGGTCGGCGTCCGGTTCGGCGGTCATCAGGGAGAGCGCGGCGAGGTGGTAGCCGGCGATCCGGGCGGCGGCGCCGGCATCGAGGACGTCGGTACGGTGCCGCAGCCGCAGGGTGCGCTCACCGACACTCAGGTGCAGCACGGCGCCGTCGACTGCGGGTTCGCGGGGTTCGCTGGGTTCACCGCTGTGCGGGTCGAGCACGGTCTCGTACGACGCGGTGTTCGCCTCGGTCGGCGCGTTCGCCTCGTCGGCGAGGTCCGTGAGTGCCAGCAGCTCCCGCCAGGAGCCGGGGTCGACCACCATCCGGCGGGGCACGGGCCGTTCGCCCTTCACCGCCACGTACCCGGTGGTGACCTCCCGCTCGCCGGAGAGCAGGGCCAGGACCTTGGCGTGCGCGGCGAGCAGCGCGGACTCGAACGAGGCCGACCTCAACAGACCGGCGTCGAGCGGGACTTCGTACGACGCGTACCGCGCCTGCTCGGGCGCGCCCGCCGCCCGGTCGGAGATCCAGCGTGGAATGGTGTTCACAGGACTGCCCCCGTTGCTGTCTGTGCGATGCGTGCGGTGTGTGCGATGTGTGCGTCGTCCGTGCCGGGTGCGATCTGGTCGCTGCGCAGGGCCACCGCCGGGTTGCCGCCCCAGCGGGCCAGGCACGGCACGTCCTCGCCCTTCATCAGGAAGGAGTCCGGGGCGAGTTGGGAGCCGTCGCCCATCGTCACGCCGTAGTGGACGAGCGCGCCGGTGCCGAGCGTGACGCCCGCGCCGAGGACGATGTGGTCGGACTTGTAGGTGCCGTCCTCCTGCGAGTGGGCCTGGATCTTGCTGTGGGCGCCGAGCGTGCAGTCGTCGCCGATCGTGGTGAGCGTGCGCTCGGTGATGATGGCGCCGTCGTCGAAGACCCGGCGTCCGATGCGGACGCCCATCAGCCGCCACAGCAGGTTCTTGAACGGCGTCCCGTTGAACACAACCAGGAAGTCGACGGGCACCTTCCACAGCCGTTCCTGCCACCAGAAGTGCGGGTCGTAGATGGACACCAGCCGCGGCACCAGACGCCGGAAACGAGTGATGAGCCGCTCGACCAGCACGTAGTACCCGGCGGTGAGCACGAGCCCGAGGACCAGGGAGGCGCCGACCAGTGCGCCGGCCGCGACGCCGCGCGTGCCCGGCACGGCGAGGGCGGCGAAGCCGAGCACCGTCAGGAGGAAGGAGTGCAGCCAGCGGACGAACAGGAACAGGCACATCGAGCGCAGGTTGTAGCGGTTCTTCGCGGCGAGCCTGCGGTGGAACTCGTCGCCCTCCCGTAGATGGTCGAAGCTGCTGTCGCGCTCCACCGACCGCGGAATCTCGAAGGCCGGTGAGCCCAACAGGCCGACGTTCTCGCGGAGTTCGCCGTCGAGCGGCACGAGCACCTTGGTCGCCAGGAGCACGTTCTCCCCGGTGCGGCCACCGGCGGGGTACGCGATGTGGTTGCCGAGGAAGCTGTGCGCTCCGATCGACGCGCGCGAGACGCGGAAGGACGTGGCGGAGTAGTCGGTGTTGAGGACCGACAGCCCGTCGGCGACCATCGTGCCGCTGCCCACGGAGACCAGGAACGGGTTCTCGTGCCCCACCTCCGTACCGAAGTTGGAGCCGGTCTGCTCGACGTGCGAGAGGTCGTAACCGATGGCCCGCAGATAGTGGACGATGTACGAGCTGTCGCCGCACAGCCACTTGAAGAACTTGAGGTTGGTCAGCCGCGCCACGGCCCGCTGCGCCGAGTAGTGCGGGCCGTACAGCGGATAGACCTGGCCCGGCCGGATCACCAGGTTCAGCAGCCGGGGAACCAGGGACACGGCCACGGCTCCGACGACGATCACGACGCCGAAGAGCGCCAGGGACAGGCCCACGGCTTCGGCGTAGAAGCGGACGGAGGTCATGCCGGCCAGGTCCGGGTCGACCAGTGACTTGAGGCGGGGGGCCAGGTCGAGCAGCAGGAACCCGCCCCCGGCCGTCAACGGTACGTACACCAGCAGAAGCTGGAGGAGACTCGCGAGGCCGTAGGCGGCCCGTCGCAGGGTGGAGCAGCGGGCCTCGGGGATCCGTACGTAGTCCACGTCCGTGGGCTGCGCGGGCGAGCCGTGCCCACGCAGACCCGCGGGCACCGTCTGGCCCTCGAACAGCGCGGACGCGTGGCCGAGTTGGGACCCGTCGCCCATCGACGTGCCGATGTCGAGGACGGTCTTCTCACCGATGTGGACGTTCCTGCCGAGAGTCACCGGGCCGGTCCGGACGCGTCCGGCGACGACCCGGTAGCAGAGGAAGTAGGAGTCCTTGCGGATGACCGTGTTCGCGCCGACCGTGAGCAGGTCGGTGCAGACCGGGAGGGCCGGCGAGAGGATCGTCACGCCCTTGCCGATCCGCGCCCCGAGCGCCCGCAGGTAGAGCACGTAGAGCGGGTTCCCGGTGAACAGGCGCATCGGGTTGGCGCTCAGCAGCGCCCTGACCGTCCAGAAGCGCAGATAGGCGAGCCCCCAGACGGGGAACTCGGTCACCTGCCACCGGCCGACCAGCACCCACTTGGCGACCACCGGCAGCACGCACATCCCGACGAACACGGCGCCGCCGAACACCACCGACCGAAGATAGACGTGGGCGGCCCCCGAACCGGCGCTGATCCACTGGTAGCCCTCGACCGTGACGAGCCCGGCGAGGAAGCAGTAGGCGGCGAAGATGAGCAACTGCGCGGCCCCGCACAGCACATAGCGCGAGGTACTGCCGGGCACCGGGGCCTCGGCCGGCGGCGCGACGGGCGCCTCGGCGGGGGCGTCGGTGAGAGCCGCCGCGAGACTCCGGATCGTCGGATGGCCGTACACGTCCTTCATCGACACCGACGGCAGATCGTCGCGCTTCCTGACCCGGGCGCAGAAGTGCGCCATGACCAGTGAGTTGGCGCCGAGATCGTCGAAGAAGTGGCTGTCCAGCGGGACATGGTCGCTCTTCATGACACCCGCGAGCACCTCGGCGAGGATCCGCTCGGTGGCGCCCCCGGCGCCGGACGTGTCCCTGGTCGGATCGGTCGGCGGTACGACCGCCAACTCGATCGGATTTCCCCCCACTTTTCCCCTCACTCTCCCCCCGAAAGGGGCTCCCTAGCGGTGCTGGTCCTGGCTTTCGCTTCGTGCGGCTGGTGCGGCTGGTGCGGCTGGTGCGGCTGGTGCGGCTGGTTGAGATGGCTGAGACGGTTGAGCTGGTTCGGATCGGTGGGCCGGCAGATCGGGCGGGCTCCCCGGGGTCCGCCTTCCGCGTTCCCACGCCCGGGCCTTCCGGGCGGCCCCCGCGACCAGGACCTCCAGGGGTCCCCGGCCCCTGGTGAGCCGCCACGCGACCGCGAAGAGCAGCGAGCCCGCGACCAGCACGGCGTACTGGATCCCGGGAGAGCCGTTCAGCGTGCCGGTGGCGAGGAACAGGACGTGGGCGCTGTAGAGGGTCAGCGGCATGCTTCCGGCAGCCGCCAGCGGGAGCAGCGCGCGCCGCACCCAGGTGACCCGGGTCAGCAGCAGCGCCACCGCGAGCACGGCCGTGGCCGCGCCGAGGGTGTGGAGCAGGTCGAACGGCGAGGTGGAGTGCGGGGCGCGGGAGATCATCGACCACCAGGTCTCGCCGTCCGGGGTGTCCCACAGGACCTGGTCACGGGCGTGCGGCCCGGTCGCGTCCGGGAACTCGGTCCGGCGCAGCCGTTCCAGGCCGCCCCAGTGGAAGAGCCACCAGGAGCAGGCCAGCCAGGAAGCGGCGGCGAGTGCCGCTCCGGCGGACAGCAGCCGGGTCGCGGTGCGTCGGTCGAAGAGGTCGAGGCGGCCGATGGCGAGGCCGGCGCAGAGGTACGCCGTCCAGGCCAGGACCGGATAGGGGCCGTGGACGAGGAGGTCGCCGAGGAGGCCTGCCGGGTCGGTGACCACGTCCTGGAGCGTCGGATCACCGTCGAAGGCGGGTTCGGGCAGCACGCCCCGCAGAACGTGGACGAGGAACGGCGCGAGCACGCCCAGGGCGAGGGCCACACAGCCCAACGTCCTTGCCCGCAGGGTCAGCAGGGGCAGGGTGAGCAGGAACAGCAGGGCGTAGAAGACGAGGATGACGTCGACGCCGAGGTCGCCCGCGTTGGCGGCGTAGCCCAGCAGCAGCCCGATCAGACCGACGGTCAGCGCCCGGGCGGTGACGGCGGCGAGTGAGCCGCGGCCGACCCGGGGCGTACGGCCGCCGGTGGTGAAGGCCAGGCCGACCCCGGCCACCAGCGCGAAGGTCGCCGAGGACCGGCCGCCCGCCAACTGCCAGGCCACCGTCGGTGAAGCGTCCGGCTCGAACGCACCGAAGACGTGCACGGAGAACATCCCGAGCAGGGCGAGGCCGCGGGCCACGTCCACTCCGGCGATGCGTGGCGCCACTGCTGCGTTTTCCCGCGTGACAACCGCCGGGCCTCCGGCGGAAAAGCGGTTCGACTGGGAGGGCCGGGATCGCGAGGCAAACCTCGGTAAAGGCATGGGTCGCTCCGTAAATTGGCGCGATGGATTTCGCGTCAGCTGTGCGCCCGTGGTGCGTCCGTGATGCGGCTGGGGACGGGAGTGACAGCTGACGCGATATGAGGAACGATGTGCGGCAAGTCGTCGATCCGCACGTTGGCGTGCGGGTTTTCCTGCGGATCACGTGGATTTCGGCTTGAGCGGGTGTGGACCCGGCGAATGCAATCCGAATTGTTTCGACCCGGTTATGAGGGGGTCAAGGTCGCTCGGCGTAATGTCGCTTTCCTGTTACAGAGTCACGACTTTTCGTACAGATAGCGATTAAGCGTTCGCCGGTCTCACCAGGGAGCTTTCCGTAAGGCGGGTGTAATTGCCGGGCGGTATTCCGTTTATGGGCGCCGGAAAATGGCCGCCAAGAGCATGACAGAAATAGTATTCGATTTATCTGCCGTATCGTTCCGCCCGGTTTCCGCTGGGTTTCTCATCGTTTTCTGCTGCGTCACGGGAACGGAGGGAAGGGAGCGCCCCACGGGCGCTGCGCCGTGACCGGGGCACCGGAGGGTGAGAGGGGTGGTGCCCGCCCGATACCGTTAGGGCGTGCAGGCAGCAAGTGAACTTCCCGAGAGCCCCAGCGGCCGACTCCACCGCGCGCGCGTCCTCTACCGGAACGTCTCCAAGCGCAGGACCGCATGGCTGTTGCTGAAGGACACCGTCAACTCGTGCGTCGAGTACCGGATCCTGGGTCTGGCGGCGGAAGCGGCGTTCTTCACGCTGCTGTCCGTGCCACCCCTGCTGCTGAGCCTCATCGGGCTGCTCGGCTACGTCGACGACTGGACCGGCACCGACACCATCACCAGCCTGGAGACCAATCTCCTGGAGGCGTCCCGTACGGTCCTGTCCGACAAGGGCGTCGCCGAGATCGCCCGGCCGATCCTGAACGACGTGATGAAGGGCGGCCGGCCCGACGTCATCTCCATAGGGTTCCTCTTCGCCCTCTGGTCCGGCTCGCGCGCGGTGAACGTCTTCATCGACACCATCACCGTCATGTACGGCCTCGACGGCGTCCGGGGCATCGTCAAGACGCGGCTCGTCGCCTTCGTGCTGTTCGTCGTGGCGCTGCTGATCGGCTCCGTCGCCCTGCCGCTGATGGTGGCGGGGCCGGACGCCGTGCTCAAGGTCCTGCCGTGGTCGGAGACGCTCGTACAGGTCCTGTACTGGCCCGTGGTGATCCTGCTGTCCATCGCCTTCCTGACGACGCTGTTCCATGTGTCGGTCCCGGTGCGCTCACCGTGGATCGAGGACGTCCCGGGCGCGCTGATGGCCCTCGCGATGTGGGTGTTCGGCAGCTTCCTGCTGCGTATCTACCTGACCAAGACGATCGAGGGCGCGACGATCTACGGTTCGCTCGCCGCGGCCGTCGCCGTACTCCTGTGGGTCGGGGTGTCCGCGTTCGCGGTGCTGGTCGGGGCCGCCGTCAACGCGGCCATCGACCGCGTCTGGCCGGCCGCCGCCACCGCCGCCGCCCGCGCGGCCAACGAACGGATCCGTGAGGAGGAGGCCGCCGAGTACATCGCCCGGATGGCCGTCGTCCACTCCCACGAGCCCCACGAGGACGCCGACGACGACCCCGACGACTGCGACATGCCCTCCGAGTTCCCGGAACGCTGGTCGCGCTTCCTGCCCCCGGAGGACGTGACGTCCCGGCTGCGGACCCACGCGAAGAGCAGCCCCAAGCCGGAAGAGGGCCTGCCGCCCCAGAAGTGACGGACACCGGGCCGCTGTCGCTGTTCGTGTCTGGTGCTGGTTGGCCGTGTTCCGCACGAACCGGTCCGGGAAGCGGTCCTGCGACTGTGGTCCCCGGATGTCAGAGAACGCCTTGCCTGGCCGCAGGAATCGGGGGATCTTGGATGGCCGTGACCGAAAGCACGAGCGAAATGGCTCCAGGTAGCGAAGTCGGAGCACTTCTCAGGGCCTTGGACGGGCAAAGACGCCACGTCCTCGGCATTCTCGACGAACTCGACGCGGAGGCTCTGCGACGGCCCGTGTTGCCGTCCGGATGGCACTGCCTGGGGCTGGTCCAGCACCTCGCGCTGGACGTTGAGCGGTTCTGGTTCCGCGCAGTCGTCGGCGGCGACGAGGAGATCATTCATGGCCTGACGAGCGGCGACGAAGCTTGGAACGTGGCCCCGGAAGTGCTGGCCGGCGACGTGCTCGACCGATACCGGCAGGAAGCGGAGTTCGCCGACGCTCTCATCACCACCACCCCTATTGACGCCGCCCTGGCCTGGTGGCCCCACGACCTGTTCGGTGAACCGCACCTGCACACCCTGCGCGACGTCCTGCTGCACGTCATCACCGAGACTGCGTGCCACGCCGGCCACCTCGATGCGGCACGAGAGCTCATCGACGGCCGCCGCTGGCTGGTCCTGACCTAGATGAATAAGTCCTATGTCTGATCTGGTGGTTCTTGAACTTCCCGTGCGGTGGTCTGTGATCCTTGAGGGACTACGGCGGAGGGAACTGCGCGTATGTCGTCCGGGTATGGCTTTCACCCGTTGTCTCTCGGTGTGAGGTTCGTGTTGGAGCTGGTGGCTCTGGTGTGCTTCGGGCTCTGGGCATGGGCTGTCGTGCCTGGTTTCCTGCGGTATGTCTGCGTGGTTGCCGTTCCCCTGATCGTGGCCGTGCTGTGGGGGGTCTTCGCCACCCCAGACGATGCATCCCGGTCCGGGGGGACGGTGATTGCGACACCTGGTCCGCTGCGGTTCCTGCTGGAGCTGGCTGTGTTCTTCGGCGGTGCGGCGGCGTTGTACGCGGCGGGATCCCGCACTCTCGCCCTGATGCTCGCCGGTGTGCTGGTCGTGTACCACCTGCTGTCGTGGGACCGGGTCTTGTGGCTGGTCAGGCATTGAATCCGCCCCAGCCGTATCAGGTTGGCGCTGCTTTGATGAGCTGGAAGCCGGCCGTTGGATGGGTAGGCCGCCGCAGCTGGCCGATGCCGAGCTGATCACCCTCGCGGTCGCGCAGGCGCTGCTCGGCTTCCATTCCCGCGCTCCCGCATCGCGCTCTTGAGGTACTCGTTCTCCTCCACGTACGCACGGTAGAGATTGATCCCCCGTCAGTGGGTCTATGGCCCAGAATTTCCGGTTGGGGCGGATGCACACCGGGCCGATATTTCCTGCCGCTCGGGGGTCGGGAGCCGTTCACTCATGCGAACGGACTCCGGCGGCGACCAGATCAGGGGTCGTGGGCTCGTCCTGGTCGAGGCACTGTCGGACCGCTGGGGCACAGATCTCCACCGCTGGGCAAAACCGTCTGGGCAGAGATGAAGAGCGAGGTCGAGCAGTGAAGAACGGCATGGCGTGGGTGGGCGACGAGGTCCGGGACGAGGACACGTACCGCACAGGCATCGTCACAGACGTCTGCGGAGGTACGTACCTCCTGCGCCCGCCCACCGGCGGGGGAGCCGAGTGGATCCAGGTGGACCCCGACCGGCTGACGGTCACGTTGCCACTGGACGACGACCGGCTCACGGAGCACTGATGCCGACCTGCCCGAGCCCGTCCCCGGCGACCGTATGAGCGTCCTCCTAGGGGCCTACGAGTACGAGCTGGGCTCCTGTTTCCAGTACCCCGCAAGGGCATGCAAGTGACGCGCTTCGGCGAGATCACGAGCACGTCTAAGGGTGATCGAGGGCAGGATGGTCCTTTTGCCTCGTTGAAGCGCAGACCATCGCAGGTGCGATCGGGCCAGGTCAGAGGCCCCCGGTGTTGAGCAGCCGGTTGGGAGTGTCGGAGCGTACGCCGTGCAGGACGCCGCGGGTGGCCGTGTGGTCCAGCCAGGTGTGGACCTGGGCGGCCGTGGCGTGGGGGTGGGCCGACAGGTACAGGGCGATCACGCCGGTCGCGTGCGGCGCGGCCCAGGACGTGGCGCCGCCGTCCTCCGTGGCCGTACCGCCGCCGGCGAGGGCCGCGGTCACCTTCTGGCCGGGGGCGTACAGGTCCACGCACCGTCCGTACCCCGAACCGTAGGAGCCCCCGTCGCTCCACGGGCGGTCGTTCGTCGTGGAGGCCGCCACGACGATCGTGCCGGGGACACCGGCCGGGGAGTGCTTGCAGGCGTCGTCATGGAAGTTGCCGGCCGACACCACCGTCGGGATCCCCGCGTCGACCATCTTCTTCACGGCGGACTCCAGGGCCGCCGACCGGTGGTCGAGGTTGAGCGACATGTTCACCACGGCGGGCTTCTGCGCGTGCGCGGTGACCCACTTGACCGCCTTCACCAGCGCGGCCTCCGCAGCGGCGGGGGAGCCGCCGCCCGAGCTCTCGCACAGGATGCCCTGGACCCGGACGAGTTGCGCCTTGGGCGCCACCCCGTACTTCGCCCCGCCGATGACGCCCGCGACGAACGTGCCGTGGCCGACCCCGTCCTCGCTGAAACAGTCGCCGGAGTCCCGAGCGCCCACGAAGTCGGCGCCCAGGTGGGCGCGTCCGCCGAACTCCGTGTGGGCGATGTCCATCCCCGTGTCGATCACGTAGACGTGAACGCCCTTGCCCGTGGCGGTGGTGGTGAGCTTTCCGTTCAGGGGCCGCGACCGCTGGTCGAGAATGTCCAGGTTCCACGGCACATGCCGGGTAGTGAGCGGAGCCGCCAGGCTTCGCACGGCCCCGGACGACATGCCCACGACGCCGGACGACGCGGGCGCCTTGTCGTGCGCGGGGAGTGTCCCGCCGGTTCCGGCCACCGCGCCGGCGTCCCCGCCGCAGGCAGAGGCCCCGAGTACGGCCGCCACGGCCATCACCGTGAGACCTGCCTTCGTCACGTTCCGCATCACGACGTTCCCCCGCATTCCTGGCTCGCACACAGTCAGCGCACAAGACGAGCACGGCGGACGTGCGGTTCCGGCAGACGTGCGGCAGCCATGCCGGGGGCGTCCCGGGCCGCGGGGGACGGCCGCCCAGGCCGTGACCGCCGGCCGGCGTAGTCTTTTGGGTGTGTACGAGGAACGGGCCTCCCGGCTGCCGGGCGCGACGGTGTGGACGAAATCCCCGGCCCGGTCCGGCGTCGCGCGGCCCGTACTGCCCGACGGCTGCATGGACCTGCTGTGGAGCGAGGGCCGGCTGCTGGTCGCCGGGCCCGACACCGGCCCGTACGTCCCCGAAGGCGCCCCCGCGCTCTGGGTGGGCGTCCGCTTCCACCCCGGCACGGCACCGGCCCTGCTGGGCGTACCCGCGCACGAACTCCGGGACCGGCGCGTCGAGTTGACCGACCTGTGGGGAGCCGTCGAGGTGAGGCGTCTGAGGGCACGCGTCGATGCGGCGCCCGACCGTGCGGCGGCACTCGAAGAGCTGGCTCTGCGCAGGGCGGCTCGGACGCCCCCGCCCGACCCGCTGCTGACCGGCCTGGTCGAGGCCCTGCGAGGGGGGCGCCCGGTGGGACGTACGGCCGACGAACTGGGCCTCAGTGCACGCCAGTTGCACCGCCGTTCCCTGACCGCCTTCGGGTACGGCCCCAAGACGCTGGCCCGTATCCTCCGCCTCCAGCGGGCACTGGCGCTGGCCCGGAAGGGAGTCCCCTTCGCGGAGACGGCGACTCTCGCGGGGTACGCCGACCAGGCCCACCTCGCCCGGGACGTAAGGGAGTTGACGGGACTGCCGCTCCGGAAGCTACTCGGCGGCTGGGGCGACTGAGGCGGAGGCAGAGGAAGAGGCCGGGGGCAGCGGTGCGAACAGGTCGACGCCGTTGCCGTCGGGGTCGAGCACAGACGCGTAGCGCTGTCCCCACACGGCGTCCCAGGGCTTCAGTTCGCTCCGGTATCCGGCGCCGACCAACTCCTCGTGCAGGGAGTCCACTTCGGCGGCCGAGCCGCACAGCATCGCCAGCGCGATCCGGCTGCCGCCGCTGGGTGGCCGCCACCCGGGGTGGAAGGAACGGACGGTCTCCTCGGGGTCGAGCAACAGCCGCAGCCCGCCCGGGAGTTCAGCCTCGGTATGCGGCTGCTTCTCGGCACCCTCGGGGAAATCGAGTCCCAGTCGGCGGTAGAACGCGACGGAGGCGGCGAGGTCGGCGGTGACGATGCCGATGGCGTCGAACCGGGGGGTGGGACGTCTGGTCGGGCTCGTGGTCGGTCGTGAGGTCATAGGGCCACGTTAGGCGCTGTGCCGATGGCCGGTCTTGAACGAAACGGACGCGCCCGATCCCCGCGGCGCGCCCTCACCCGGCCGCCGACTCGTCCGGTGGGCCGGGGCCTCGCGTGGCCCGGCCCACCGTGAATCGCTGTGCGGTGTGGCTCAGTGGTCGTCGGTGATGGTGGTCGCGATGCCGTTGCTGATGACCACCTTGGCGCTGACGCCCTTCTTGGCAGCCTTCTCCAGCTGGGCCTCGGTGCACTCGACGCCGCCCTCGCCGCCCGGTCCGGTGTTCACGGCCTCGCAGATGTCGTCGTAGCCGATGATCTTGGTGTCCTCGGCGACGAAGAACTGCTGCTCGGTGCCCTTCGAGTCGGAGACGGAGTACTTGCCCGGCGCCACATAGGAGACATTGCCGAACCAGGTGCCGCTGACGCCCTTGCCGTTGTTGATGCCCTCGACAGCGGTGTCGCGGGTGTCGGTGTCGGAGTCCTGAACGGGGCTGGAGTCGGTGTCGGAGCCGGGAGCGGGGGTGGAGCCGGTGTTGGAGCCAGAGCCAGAGCCAGAGCCGGAGCCGGAGTCCTGAGCGGGGCTGGAGTCGGAACCGGGAGTGGAACTGGCGTCGGAGCCGACGCTCTTCGAGGTCTGGGAGGCCGACGGCTTGTCCGCTGCGCTCTTGTCGGACGAGTCGTCGGCGGTGCCGCTCTGGCACGCCGTCATCAGCAGCCCGGCGGTGATCGCGGCGGTGGCGAAAACGGCCTTGCGCAGGTGGCGGTTCATCAGGGGTGGTTCCTTCCAAGGGGGGAATGGAAGACCGGCGGCGTTTCCGCCAGCTTCCGGATCTTGCGTTGGGTGAGAGGAGCCATGGGGCTCCGGGGTCACGTCCGTCTGTCCATCGGGACACCGCTGTCGCACAACCGTGAAACAGCGACACATCGGCTGCGGACGGCAGTTCGGCGGGAGTCGACGCGACGCCGGGTCAGCCCCGGGCCACGGCGATGGATCCCGAGAGCCGCTCTCCGGCCTCGTAGATCATGTACGGGACGCCGCCGTCGGTTCCGAAGGAAGGCGCCGCTGCGCGCCCGTCCTCGGGAGACCCGCTGCGGGAGTTGTAGAAGACACCGAGATGGGTGCGCTTACTGAAGTCGTTGCCGACCTCGGTGATCATGATGTCGCCGCCGCTCGACTTGTCCTTGTTGTAGACGACGTAGGTGCTGTTGTCGCGGTGGAGAAGGTGCGCACCGCCGACGTTGACGGCGCCGACATCGCTGTGCCGGATCAGCGGCTCCTGGTCGAAGATCCAGGTGCGGGCGTCGGCGGACCAACCCCAGTGGATGTCACGGTGGTTGGTGGTGTTGTTGGTCATGAAGACCATCACGTAGCGGGCGCCGCGCGAGGGCAGGTCGTGGCGGAAGACCCGGGCGTACGACGTCTCCGTGGTGCCCGCCGGCAGCATCGACGTCGACAGCACGACCTTGTCGTAAGTGAAGTGGATCCCGTCGGACGAGCGGGCCAGGCGGGTCGTGGTGTTCTCCCCGTGGAAGTACAGCCAGAGCTCCTTGGCGTCCGCGTTCCACAGCACGTGGGGCGACGAGACATGGCTGACGGAGTAGTGCGGCGACCACTGGTTGGAGACGATCGGGTTCGACGGGTACTCCGTGAACGGACCCTCCAGCGAGTCGCCGTAGGCCAGGCAGATTCCGCCGGGCGGGTCGTGCGGCGCGTAGTAGAGGTAGTACCGCCCGAGGGGGTTGCTCAGCTTGTCGTAGACGCCCCTGATGCAGGGAAAGATGATCTCGTCGGTGGGGTTGTACTTGAGCTGAGATGCCGTCAGCAGCGTTCCTACGTATGTGTAGTTGGGGAAACCGCCGGGTGCGGCGGTCGCGGGCTGTGCTCCCACGGCCGTCCCGACGGTGAGGGCGGCTCCGGTGGCGGCGCCGGCGCGCAGGAAGAGGCGCCGGTCGAGGTGGTGCTCGTGCATGGGGGGCTCCATTGACAGCGAGTCTGTCGGGTCTGTGGGGTTTGTCGGGTTGTGAGGTGTCTGGCGGGGGAGAGGTGTCGATCGGGTTCGGGGATGTCCGTCGGGTCAGTGGTGTCCGTAGGGTCAGAGGTGGGCGACGGCCGTGACGCACAGGCCGCCGAGCGCGACCGCCCAGACGTACGGCAGGGTGCGCACCATGACCTGTTGGGGAGTGACGCCCGCGTACTGGGCGCTCCACACGGTCTGGGTGCTGGTGGGGTCGGCGACGCCGAAGACCTGGTTGTACGAGGTGGCCATGCCGAGGACGACGGCCGCGGGGTAGATGCCGGTGGCGATGAGGACACCGGCGATGCCCGCACCGAGTCCGAACACGTTGAGGGGGCCGCGGTAGAGGCACAGGGGGACGAGGAGGGTGAAGACGACGACGAACACCACGGGGTTCTGCGGACTGACGGCCCTGACGAGCGGTTCCAGCGCGTCCACGGCGCCGGGCAGCTTCACGGCGGTGAGCAGTATGCCGATGGCGACGAACAGGACGAGCGGCGGTGCGGCGACCTCGAAGCCGCCGTAAAGGGTGCGCAGCAGCCGCTTGTTCATCTCGCGGGGCCGGGTCGTGGTGACCAGCGTGTACAGCACGCCCGCCAACAGCGAGGGGACGATGGCCAGTTCGAACCCCAGGGCCAGGACGAGCGGGACTGCCGGGGCGAGCAGCGCGTACCAGGGGGCGTCGCCGAGCTCCTCGCGACGTGAACGAGGCCGTGGGGCAACGGACTTGAGCGACCAGGCGTGCTCGGTGCCCCGCCGGTGCGTCTCGACGAGGACGAACGCGACGGCGGCGACCAGCGCGAAGGGGAACAGCTTCACCATGAAGTCGCGCACGGTCGGGACGGGCAGGTCCAGCGCGGTGGAGAAGAACTGCCACAACGGCAGCTCGAAGGGGACGCCCACGGCGATACCCATCAGCACCGTGCCCGCCGCCGTCACCTTGGGCACACCGACCGCGACCATCGCGGGGATGCCGATGATGCCGGCGAGCATGGCGGCGGGCGCCGAGCCGGTCACCGTACCGACGAGCGCGGACACGGCGAGGACGCCGAGGGCCACCGCGGTCGGACGGTCACCGCCGAACTCGACGATCTTGCGGACGAGCGTGCCCGCGATACCGGTCTCGTCGAGGAGTCTGCCCAGCCAGGAGCCCAGAATGATCGCGATCATGGTGGCGGCCAGGGTCGGCGCGCCCTCCTGGAGAACCGTGTCCAGCACGCTGTTCTCACCGGTGAGCGGTGCCCCGGCGAGAAAGGCGATGACGACGGCGAGCAGCACCAGCGCGAAGGCGGTGGGGAGCCTGCGGGTGAGCATCAGGCCGACGCCGGCGGCCATGACGAGGAGGATGACGACACCCATGGGTCAGTTCTCTCTTCTCTCTCTTCCGGGCCGGGTGAGCGCGTCACGCAGCGCGGCGGTGAGGAGCAGGGGGCTGCGGCCGAGCCCGCAGACGGTTCTGGCGTAGGCATGGGCGGCGACCTCTTCGGCACCGGCGACATGGCCGTACACGCGGTGACGTCCGAGGCGCAGCACGGTGTGGCCGAGTGCCTCTCTGAGCGAGGCCCTCGCCGGGCCGTGGTGGAGGTGAGCGTGCGCGGTCTCGTGGGCGAGCGCCGCGGCACGCACCGAGCCCGGCGGGTACCAGGCCCGCCAGCCGCGTGCTTCGGCCAACTCCTCGGCGAGGGCGAGCGTGTCGGTGTAGAGCTCGACCGTCGGGGGCCGTGATGTGTAGCGGGCGATCAGCATCCGCCGCAGGCCGTCGTCCCGCTCCACCACGCGTGCGGTGGACGGGCCGGGGGCGAGCCGGGACCCGAACTCGTCGGCTCTACGGGCCCATTGGCGCAGCAGCTCACGGTCGCGGCCCTCGTGGGTGGGCGTGGCGGACAGCAGCCGTACGGCCCATTCGATGTCGTCGACGGCAGTCAGGTCCGTCAACTCATCCTTCTCAGCGGCGAGTTCGTCCGATGTGGCCGTCATGAGCGCACCTCCAGGACCGCGACCACCGGCTCGTCGGCCGCGCGGGTCCGCAACTCGCTCTGGGCGAGGGCGAGCAGGGGCTGCGGATCGAGAACGCCGGACAGGTCGGCGATGCGGGAGCCGAGCAGCAGCCGCAGGGCCGGAGCGCGTACCCCGCCGTCGCCGTACGAGGTGGACTCGCCGACCAGCCGGGCGAGCACCTCGGGGGCGCCGGCCACGGTGGTGGTCTCCACCCGGGCGTCGGCGGCGTGATGGCGTACGACACCGTCCATGTCGACGATCCGCACGGGCCGACGGGTCGGTCGCAGCCGGCGGCGCGTCTCGGTGCCGTAGACCGTGTGGGCTGCGGTGCCCGCCAGGACGTGGACCGCCGCGAGGTCGGTCTTGAGGCTGGCCGCCGCGGCACGCAGGCGCTCGGTGTCGTCGGCGCGGTGGGCCCGGTCCTGGGCGCGCAGTTCGGTGGCGCCCGTCGCGACCGCTCGCACGGTGTTGGTCTGCGGGTCGACGGTGACCTCGACCTCGACGCCCTCGGCGGCGGCGCCCTGCGCGACGACCGCGCGCTCCGCCTCGGCGCGGACGGCGAGGATCTGCTCCTGCGTGGCGCCGGGCACGATCCGCTCGACCTGTTCCCGTACGAGTGCGAGGGCGACGCCGATGGGGCTGATGACCTCGTTGTGGCGGGCGATCCGGCCCTCCAGGCCACTGGTGCGGGCGAGGTGCGGGGTGACGGACGCGGCCCCGCCGCCTCCGCCGACGAGGACGGCGGTGTCCCGGTCGAGGCGGTGGTCGCGGATCACGGCGTCCACCACCTTCCTCACCTGGGCGACGCCCGCGTCGAGGATCCGGGTGGCGGCGGTCGCGACGTCGGTGCCGAGCGCGGCGGCCAGCGGCGCGAGCGCGGCGCGCGCGCTCTCCGGGTCGCAGCGGGCGAAGTCGCCCTCGGGGACCCGGCCGAGGGCATTGGCGGCGCACGTCATGGTGACGGCGAACCGGCCGCCCGCCGCGTCGAGCACGGCGTAGTCCGCCGGGTCGCCGTCCACGGGCCGGACGGTGTCGACCGTGGCGTCGCGCAACTGCCCGGGGGAGGCGAAGCAGGCGTACGGCAGCCCCGCGATGTGGGCGCTGCGCGGCCCGACTCCCGTCACCCGGCCGTCGCCGATCCGCACCATCGAGCCGCCGCCGACGCCGACCGTGCGCACGTCGAGGGCGCTCAGATACGAGGTCCTCCCGAGGACGGTGGCGTGCCGGACGGCGACCTTCCCGCTCCGTACGACGCTGATGTCGGTCGACGTGCCCCCGGTCTCCAGGAACACGCCCTCGCTCACCCGCTCCCGCATCAGCGCGCCCGCGACTCCGGCGGCCGGTCCCGACAGCACCGTCAGCAGCGGCCTGCGACGCATCTCGTTCAGGGCCATCACACCGCCGTCGCAGCGCATCACCATCAGGGGCGCGGTCACGCCCGCCTCGGTGACGGAGGCGTCGACCAGGTCGGCGGTGGCCAGCATGCGGGGCAGGATCGCCGCGTTGACCACGGCGGTGCGGGTGCGTCTGTGCAGCCCGTACAGCGAGGTGATCTCGTGTGCGCCGGTCATCGGCAGTCCGTACGGCCGTGCCGCGTCCAGGACGGCCCGCTCGCCCTCGGGGCGGTCGACGCTGAACGGCTGGCTGGCGACGAGGACTTGGGCGCCCTGGTCCTTCAACTGCTCTACGGCGCGGCGCACTTCTGCCGTGTCATACGGGTCGGAGACATGTGCGTAGACCAGCGGAAGCCTTTTGCCGGGGGTGAGTTCGAGCTTGGCGAACGAGGCGAGGCGGCGGGTGAACACCGCCGAGGGGCCGGACCCGATGCCGATCAGTCCGACCGTCGCCACGTCGCCCTCCAGAAGGGCGTTGGTGGCCTGCGTCGTGCCGTGCGCCAGGAAGGCGACGTCGTCGGGGGCGTGGCCGGTCTGCTTCAGGAGCCGGCCGAGCGCCTTGACGATGCCGTGTGCGACGCCGTCCTCGTGACGGTGGCTGGTCGGGACCTTGACCTGTCCCAGGAGTTCGAGGGTCGTGGCGTCCACGGCCACGGCGTCGGTGAAGGTTCCGCCCACGTCGATGCCGACGCGGATACGGGGTCTGGTCATTGTCCGGGCACCTCCTTCTTCTCCTGGATCGGTTCGTCTGCGGGCCCAACTCCCCTGCGCGCAGGGTTCGTTCAGTAGCCGCGAACGTCCGGCCAGTGGCGCTGGACACCCTCACGGTCGAGCAGCCGCACGAACTCCCCGAGCCGCTTGCCGTCGGCCTGCACCTGGTGCGGCTCGACGCCCTCGGCCACACAGTGCGCGGCCAGTGCGCCGGCGACCTCGCCGACGTTCCACTCCACCGGGTGGAGCCGGTAGCAGCCGTTGGTGATGTGGGTGGTGCCGATGTTCTTGCCCGCGGGCAGCAGGTTGCGGACCCGACGCGGCACCAGCGCGCCGAGCGGGATCTCGAACGGCACGGACCCGATGTCGACGTAGTTGTCGCCACCGGTCGAGGGATGCAGGTCGATGCGGTACCCGCCCACACCGACGGAGTCCCCGTGCCGGGTGCCGCCGTACGGCCCGACGAGGTCGATCGCCACGTCGTGCTCGGTGACGGTGGTGACGGCCTTGATACGGCGTGACTCGCGCACGTACGCCGCCTTGGCCAGGCCGTCCGCCGTGCCGGTCACGTCCGGGCGGATCCTGAGGCCCGGGAAGCCGGTGCCGCCGTCCGGGCGTGGCGCATCGGTCTGCAACCAGTACAGCAGCGACAGAGACAACTGCCGTGCCCCGCGCAGCGCTTCGGCCTCCTGGCCGATGTACGGCTTGAGCCAGTAGTCGTTGAGCGGCCAGTTGACCAGGGTGATGTCGGAGTCGAAGGCGCCGGGGGTGTGCAGCTTGCGGGCGAGGATGCGGCGGAAACCCCACAGCTCCTTGTCACCGGCGTCGGCGCTCTGGTCGGCGGAGACGCCGAGCGGGTCGAGCTCGGGGTTCGGTACGAAGGTGCGTGGCATCGGCTCCAGCGTGCGCGGGTCGGGTGCCTCGAAGCCGAGCAGCGGACCGGGCCAGAACGAGGGCCGGTAGTCGTGCCAGAAGTCGAAGTCGTCCGGGCGGTCGATGGTGTGGTCTTCGCCCTCGTGGTGGGAGAGCGCGAAACAGACCGTGATGCCCTGCTGGTTGAGGGGCTGGGCCTCGTCCGGGGCGTGCGGCTCGTCGAACTCGGCGCGTGCCTCCGCCCCGTTCGCGTGCTCGACGCCCGCGAGGTGGAGGAGCTCGCCCGTCTCGGTGGCGTCCAGGACGTAGCGCGCGGTGAGGGTGCGACGCGTTCCGTCGCGCAGGTCCTCCAGGGTCACCGCTCGTACGACGTCACTGTCGGACTCGGCGGAGACCGGCCGGTGCTCGGTGAGCACCGTCAGGCGGCCCGCCGCCCGGTGGGGTGCGAGCATGCCCTCCAGGACGGCGAGGGCGACCCTCGGCTCGTGGCAGAGCTTGCTGACGCGGCCCGCTCCCGGGTTGAGGTCGGTGAGCGCCAGGGCCTCGGCCCGCAGCGGATACCAGTGGCGGTAGTACCGCCGGATCTCCTCGCGCAGCCGCCGGTACGAGGCGGTCGTACCGAACCGCTCCACCCACGGGTGCTCGTCGGGCGGTACGGCCTGGCTGGTGAGCTGGCCGCCGATCCAGTCCGTCTCCTCGGTGAGCACGACACTGCGTCCCGCCCGGCAGGCGGCGAGCGCGGCGGCCACACCACCGAGACCGCCGCCCACGACGAGTATGTCCGCTTCGGGTATCACGCTTCTCCTGGCTGCTGGATCGGGCTCATGGGCGGGGGACGGGAAGGGGGGCGGAACGGACCGTGCTCAAGGCCGGGCGGGCGGCGGGGGTCCGGTCGTCGGGCCCGGCCGGAACGCACAGCTGACGAGCGACTCCCGGGCCTCCTCCTCCGCTCCCGCTCCCTCTCCCGCGACGAGCGCGGCCAGCAGCCGTACCGCCGTGGCGCCCAACTGGGGCCGGGGTATGTCGAATCCGGTGGGTACGGGCTCGCTAGCCAGATCGGCGGGCGGGCTGCCGAGCAGGGCGAGAGACACGTCCTCGGGACAGTCGAGGCCCGCCGCCCGTACGGCGGAGAGCAGGCCTCGCCAGGCCGCCCCGGTGTCGGTCTCCTCCGCGACGAACGCCGTCACCCCGTCATCGGCCCAGGCACGCAGCCGTTCGGCCGTGAGGTCCCGCTGCGGATCGGCGGACCGGAAGACGGTCGCGGGCCCGGACTGGAGCCCCACCGCCTCCAGTCCCTCCAGGAAGCCGCGCTGACGGTCCGCCGAGGCGGGCGCGTCGTCGTCCTCCCGGACGAGGACGATCCCCCGATGCCCCAACTCCGCGAGATGGCGCACGACTTCACGGGTGGCCGCGACATAGTCCGCGCCCACCCAGGCCACGCCCTCCAACGCCTCGCGGCGCCCCAGGTGCACGACCGGGAACCCGTCCTCGACCAGCCGCTTGAGCTCGGCCCGGGGTGTGTGCCGGCCCATGAAGAGACACCCGTCGGCGAGCCGGACCCGGCTCAGGGCGTCGGGCACCGCGGCCCCCGCACCGCCGGTGCTCGACCCGGTGAACAGGACGAGGTCGTAGCCGAGCGCCGCCGCCTCGCACTCCACGCCGACCAGGAACGGGTAGTACGAGTGCTGGACATCGGTGGGGAACGTGGCGGTGAAACTGAAGACGCCGAGCAGGTTGTTGCGGACGGCGGCCAGCCGCCGGGCGGCCGGGTCGGGCACGTAACCCAGGCTCCGGGCCGCCTCCAGGACCCGTCGGCGGGTCTCCTCGGAGATGACGCGCCCCTTGCCGTCGGGCTTGGGGGACAGCACCAGGGACACGGTCGCCTGGGACACTCCCGCCAGCCGGGCCACCTCGGCCTGTCGCGGCCGTCCCGTACGCCCGGTCGGCGCGGGCGTACGCCCCGGCCGCTTCCTGCGTTCCACCGTGGCTTCCCTCCCGGTCGCCTCCGTTAATGCGTATTACCTGATGCGCATTGACGGAGACTGTACCTCCTCGCCGACCAGGTCAAGACCGCAGACGAAGCCAGTCGCGCGAGGGACGGGACTGGCGCGTTACCCGGCGGGATCAACCATGGTGACGAAGTGTCAGAAGTGTGAGAGGTGTGAGAAGTTCTACCGGAGCCTGCCCGGCGCAGCCGTACTGCCGCGCTCCACCAGTCGCGTGGACAACTCCGTGCGTGTTCCCTCCGGCCGTTCCCCCGCCATCATCCGCACCAGCAACCTCAGGGCCGTCGCCGCCATCTCGGCGAGCGGCTGCCGGACGGTGGTGAGCGCCGGACTGACCCAGCGAGCCTCGGCGAGATCGTCGAAGCCGACCACACTGACGTCCTCCGGCACCCTCAACTCCCGTTCGGCCAGGGCTTTGTACACCCCGAGTGCCATCTTGTCCGAGCAGACGAACACCGCGGTCGGCGGCTCGGACAGATCGAGGAGTTCCAGCATGCGCCGGTGGGCGACCGTCTCGTCGAAGCTGCCGTAACGGACGTACTCGGGGCGTTGGCGCACACCGGCCGTGGCGAGGGCCGAGCGGTAGCCGGCCACCCGGGCGCCGCTGCACATCTTGCGCCGGGAGCCGGCGATGACCGCGATGCGTTCATGGCCCAGGGCCAGCAGGTGTTCGGCCGCCGTCACCCCGCCGTGCCAGTTGGCCGCGCCCACCGACACCACGCCCGGCGGCGGTTCCAGCACCGGGTCGATCATCACGAACGGGATGCGGTGCTGGTCGAGCCAGGCGTACTGCGAGGCGGTCAGCTCGGCGAGGTTGAACAGGACACCGGAGGAACCGCGTGTCGTCAGCTTGTCGAGCCAGCCGCGCTCCGGGCGCCCGCCCCGGGTCCGGGTCAGCCCCGCCGACACGACCATCTCCAGACCCGCGTCGTGCGCCGCCTCCTCCACACCGTGCAGCACCGCACCCGACCAGGAGCTGTCCAGGGAGTGGACGACGAGATCGACCAGACCGGGCGGCTTGGACGCGTCGAAGCGGGGTCTGCGGACATAGCCGAGCCGGTCCAGTACCTCGGTGACCCGTCGTCGTGTCTCCGGCGCCACGTCCTCCCGGCCGTTCACGACCTTCGAGGCGGTCGGCACGGAGACCCCGGCCTCCCGGGCCACGACCGCCAGTGTGGGGCCTGTGGGGCCCGTGCGGCCCGTTGGGGAGACGCCACCTCCGGTGCGGACCATCTCCAACCGCCTCTCCGACCGGCCCGGGGGCGGCGAAAATTTCGAATAGCACCGCTCACACGACGGAAGCATTGACCGCGTAGCAACCGGTTTCTACATTAAGCCCGCCTCAGCACGGCGTGAAGACGTGGGAATCCAGAGGATCACGCCGAACGAAATTTTCGAAATACCGAACGCGAACGCGAACACGGCGACGGCATGAGCACAGCCTTGAGAGGTGCGGGCATGACCGCAGACCACATCCGCAATCCGGTTCTCCCCGGATTCCATCCGGATCCGAGCATCCTGAGAGTCGGCGCGGACTACTACCTCGCGACCTCCACCTTCGAATGGTTCCCGGGCGTCCCCCTGCACCGTTCGACGGATCTCGTCCACTGGGCGCCGGCCGGTCACGTCCTGGACCGCGCCGACCGCCTCGACCTGCGCGGAGTCCCCGACTCGGCCGGTGTGTGGGCGCCCTCGCTGTCGTACCACGAGGGTCGGTTCTGGCTGGTCTACAGCGTCGTGAGGACCGTCGGTTCCCCCTACAAGGACCTCGACAACTACCTGGTGACCGCCGAGTCCGTCGACGGCCCCTGGTCGGAACCGGTGTTCCTGAACTCCTCCGGGTTCGACCCGTCCTTCTTCCATGACGAGGACGGCCGCAGCTGGCTGCTCAACATGCGGTGGGACCCCCGCGCGGGCCGTCCGTCGTTCGCCGGAATCCTCCTCCAGGAGTACGACGCCCAGAAGCAGGCCCTGATCGGGCTGCCCCGGACGATCCTCACCCACGAGGAGCTGATCGAGGGCCCCAACGTGTACCGGCGGGGCGGCTGGTACTACCTGATGCTCGCCGAGGGCGGCACCGGCTGGAACCACGGCATCCTGATGGCCCGCTCGCGCGAACTCGCCGGACCCTACGAACTCGACCCCCAGGGCTCCCTTCTGACGACCCGTCACCTGCCCGACTGGCCGCTGCAGAAGGCCGGGCACGGGGAGCTGGTGTGCACGGAGACGGGGGAGTGGTACCTCGCCCATCTGGCCTCCCGTCCCGTGGCCACCCCCGACGGGCCGCGCTGTGTGCTCGGACGGGAGACCTGTCTGCAACGCGTGACCTGGACGGACGACGGCTGGCTGCGGCTGGCCGACGGGAGCCGCCGACCGAGCCTGGAGGTTCCGGCGCCCGCGGCGGCGGAGCCGCCAACCGGCGCCCCGGCAAGGGCTTCCGCAGATACACCGGCTTCCGGGCGCGACGACTTCGACGGCCCCGTTCTCCCCGGCCACTGGAGCACGCTGCGTGTCCCCGCCACCCCCGAGTGGCTCACCCTCACCGAACGGCCCGGTCATCTGCGACTGCGCGGCAGGCAGAGCACCCACTCGCGGTACGACCAGAGCCTGGTCGCCCGCCGGCTGACCTCGGTGCGCTGCGAGGTGACGACAGTGGTCGACTTCCGCCCCGCCGACTTCACCCAACTGGCGGGCCTGATCTGCTGGTACGACACCACCCAGCACTACTACCTCCGCGTCACCCACGCCGAGGGCAGAGGCAGGGTGCTCGGCGTGATCCAGACCGACGACGGGACGTACGGCGAGTTCCCGGACTCCCAACTGGACGTCGACGACTGGCCGTCCGTGCAACTGCGGGCCCGCATCGACGGCGCCGAACTCCGCTTCTCCGCCTCCCCGGACGGCACGGACTGGCGGCCCGTCGGACCCGCCCTCGACGCGAGCAGGCTCTCCGACGACTACGGCGAACGGCTGCGCTTCACCGGCGCGTTCGTCGGCGTCTGCGCCCAGGACCTGGGCGGCACCCGCGCCCCGGCCGACTTCGACTGGTTCGACGTACGGGAACTCCCCGAAACGCAGGAACCGGCGTAGGAACCAGCGCAGGAACCGGTTGCTCTACTGATCGCGGTAACTGCCTCGGCGAGTGTTATCGAAAAGTCGCCGACACCCTTGACGTCGTTTGCAGACAGGAAGAAGCTCTGCCCACGACGCCATGACAACCGGTTGTTATGCGTGACCGGTATGCCGGTATGCCGGTATCCCGAACAAGTCACAGCAGGAGGAGGGACGTTCATGCACCCACAGGTCGCCACCGGTACGCACCCGAGCCGCCGCCGGTTTCTCGCCCTCTCGGCGGCGGGCGGTGCGGCGGTCGGCGCGACGGCGCTGAGCGGCTGCGCCCTGCGGGTCGACGGCGCCGCCACGGGGGGCGGCGAATCCATCACCATGATGGTCAAACTCGACGACGTCTCCACGGACTTGATCCAGCAGGCGCAGCGGGAACTGGGCATCGGCATCACCGTGGTGCAGGACGACATCACCCGGCTGATCGCGATGCTCACCAGCGGCAACCCGCCGGACCTGGTGCGCGGTGTGGGCGCCCTGGACGCGCCGTTCTACGCGGCGCGGGGCGTCGCCGAGAACCTGGACCCGTACTTCGCCGCATCCACCGTCCTCAGGGCCGAGGACCTCGATCCCGCCAACGACCTGTGGCGGTTCGACGGCACCACCCAGGGCAAGGGCCCCCGCTACGGCATGGCGAAGGACTTCTCGCAGGACGCGATGTTCTGGTTCAACACCGCCCAGTTCGACAGGGCGGGCGTCGACCACCCCTCCGAGACCGAGCCGACCACGTACGAGGAGTGGCTGGAGAAGGCCGAGCGCCTGGTCGAGCGCAAGAACGGCCAGACCGCGGTGTACGGCGGCAGCTACAACGGTGTGAACCTGTGCGTCCTTCTGACGAACCTGGTCGCCGCCGCCGGAGGCAGCCTCTTCTCCGACGACTTCACCCGCGTCGACTTCACCACCCCCGAGGCCCGCCGGGCCCTGACCTGGTACGTGGACTACGCGAAGGCCAAGGTCGGGCCGAGCCTCGTCCAGCCCAACCCCGACGCCTGGGACGGGCCCACCTACGTGGCGAACCGGATGGCCATGTCGGGCAGCGGCTACTGGCTGGGCGGCATGATCAACGCCGAGCCGAAGATCGCGAGGGTGTCCCGGCTCGCCCCCGCCCCCGTCTTCGAGGGCGGCCCCCGGATCAGCTCCTGCCAGGCCGGCACGGGCATGTGGATGCCGAAGAAGGCGCGGAACAAGGACGCCGCCTGGCGGGTCTTCGAGTGGTTCTTCGGCGAGGGACCCGCCAAGGCCCGCGCGGCGGGCGGCTGGGGCATCCCGACCCTCAAGTCGCTGCGTCCGCTGATGCCGAGGAAGGAGGAGTACCAGAAGCGGGTCCTCGCGGTGCAGGAGGCCGAGCTGAAGCACTTCTCGGTGACCCCCTTCACCCCGTACGCCAAGTGGGACGCGCTCGAAGCACTCATCAACCAGGTCATGCCGGCCGCGATGAACGGCCGGATCTCCGTCGACACCCTCGCGGGACGCCTGGGCTCCTCGGTCAACGAGCAGTTGCAGCGCGGTAAGGAGCAGGTGGGATGACCGTCGGCCAGATCTCCGAAGCCGGCCGGCGGCCCGGGCCGCCCGCCGCCCGCACCGGCGCCGTACGCCCCGGTGCCCTGCCCCGGACCTCCATGACCGCCCGTCGGTACCGGGCGTTCTACCTGTTCACCTCGCCCTGGATCATCGGCTTCCTGCTGCTGACCGTCGGGCCCATGGCGTACGCGCTGTGGCTGAGTTTCACCACCTTCGACGGGATCTCCCCGCACTGGAGCTTCGTCGGGTTGGCCAACTACCGCGAGCTGCTGTCGGATCGAGTGACCTGGGACTCGCTGAGCCGGACCGGGGTGTTCGCCCTCACCTCGGTGCCGCTGTCGATCGTCGCCGGGTTGGTGCTGGCGGTCCTGGTCAACCGCCCGTTGCGGGCGCGGGGCCTGTGGCGCACGCTGCTCTATCTGCCGGCTGTGGTTCCGCCCGTGGGCGCGGGCCTCGTCTTCAAGACGCTCTTCAACCGGGACTCGGGCGCCGCCAACGGTGTCCTCAATCTGGCCGGCATCGACGCCGTCGCGTGGCTGGACGACCCGTACGCCCGCTATGTGATCCTGATGGCGGTGCTGTGGGGTGCCGGAAACGTCATGATCATCTCGCTGGCAGGCCTCCAGGACGTACCCCGGGAACTCCACGAGGCGGCGCGGATCGACGGCGCGAGCGCGTGGCGGTCCTTCCGCAGCGTCACCGTCCCGCTGCTCTCGCCCGTGCTGCTGTTCCAGGGGGTGACCGGGATGATCGCCTCGGTCCAGACGATCATGCCGTTGCTGATCGCCGCGGACGCGACTCCCAAGGGCGTCACCGCGATCCCGCAGACCAACTACATGTACATGATGCACGTGTTCGCGGAGTACTTCGCGCTCGGCCGTTACGGCTACGCCTCCGCGCTCCTGTGGGTCCTCTTCGTCCTCATCCTCATCGCGACCGGTCTGATCTTCAGACTCACCTCCGGTGTGGTGTTCTACAACGTCGATCCGGAGGCGAAGAAGTGACCGCCACCACCGTGACCTCCTCCTCCTCCTCCGGGAACTCCCCGTCCGGACCCGCCATCGCCGTGACCCCCGGGGACGACGGCTCCGGGACCCGGGTACGGATTCGCACGTACCGTCTTGTCCTCTACACCGTCCTCGTCGTGATCACCGGTCTGATGATCGGCCCCTTCGGCTGGCTGATCGTCACCGGCCTCAAGACGACGCCCGAACTCGCCGCCTCCCCGGTGCACTGGCTGCCCGACAGGATCCAGTGGCACAACTTCGCGGACGCCTTCACCAGCATCGACTTCCTGGGATACGCCCGCAACTCCCTCGTCATCGCCCTGATCTACGCCACCCTCGTCACCCTCAGCTCCGCCTGGGTCGGCTTCGGCTTCGCCCGGTTGGACGCTCCCGGCAAGAAGGTGCTGTTCGGCATCCTGCTGGGCTCGATGATGCTGCCGCAGATGATCACGCTCTTCCCGACGTACCTCGTCTTCGCCAAGGTCGGCATGGTCGACACGTACTGGCCGTGGGTGCTGTGGGGGCTGTCGGCGGCGCCCTATCTGGTCTTCCTGTTCCGGCAGTTCTTCGCCGGGATGCCGCGGGAACTGGAGGAGGCCGCGATCATCGACGGCTGCGGCTACCCCACCGTCTTCTGGCGGATCTTCCTGCCGCAGGCCCGGCCGGTGCTGGCCGCGAGCTTCGTGATCGCCTTCACCTGGAGCTGGGGCGACTTCATCGCTCCGATGCTGCTCCTGTCCAGTGACCGCACCACGCTCTCCGTCGCGATCATGACCCAGTACGTGACCCCGGGCGGGCTCCCCGTCAACAACCTGCTGGCCGCCGGATCCGTGATGTACGTCGTGCCGATCCTGCTGATCTTCCTCGTCGCCCAGCGCGGGTTCGTCGCCGGTATGTCCACGACCGGCCTCAAGTGACCTGTCCTGCCTCTCCTTTCACTTCCTCTCTCTCCCTTTTCCCATCTCCCTTTTCTCGCCTCTCCGCCCTGTCGTTGCGTCTCTTCACCTCTGCGAGGAGTTGTCCATGAACCCGTCCCTGTCCCGCCGTACCGCCCTGCAGGCGGCCGGTGCCGCCGCCCTCGCGGCCGGTCTCACCAGCCTGACGGCCACGACGGCCCGGGCGGACGAGGCCGTGGCGGCACCGGCGCTCGTCACCTACCCCCGCCCGTCCGCCATGCCGACCAACACCGGTTTCAAGGTGCGGGTCCGTACCGCCCCCGACGGCGACTGGCAGACCCTGGACATCTGGCGGCCACAGCTGGGCGAGATCAACCCCACCACCGGGTCGAGCAGGATCTACAACTCCTCGCTGGCGTACTTCGACTTCCAGGGCTCCGTCGAGATCGAGGTCACCTACCTCAAGGGCGGCACCACCAAGGCCCGGGTGAGACCCGACTCGTACGGCATCACGCCCGAACTGCTCGGTGACACCCTGCGGTTCACGCTCGACGAGCCGCGCAACGTCGTCGTCCAGATCAACGACGACATCTTCGACTGTCTCCACCTGTTCGCCCGCGCGATCGAGAAGAAGCGACCCGCGCCGGACGACCCGAACGTCCTCTACTACGGCCCCGGCGTCCACACCACCGCCGACGGCACCCTGCTCGTCCCCTCCGGCAAGACCGTGTACCTGGACGGCGGCGCCGTCCTCAGGGCGACCGTGATCTTCCGCGGCGTGGAGCATGCCGGGCTCGCCGGGCGGGGTGTGCTCGCCGGGACCGCGGGCGGCGGAGCCCTTGTGGAGAACTCGCGGAACATCTCCATCGGCGCCGTCACCGTGCTCAACCCGAACGGCTACGCCGTCCAGTTGGGCGAGGCGACCGGCGTCACGATCAGGGGTCTCGGCTCCTTCAGCTCCAAGGGCTGGGGCGACGGCATCGACGTCTTCTGCAGCAGCAACGTCGTCATCGACGGCGTGTTCATGCGCAACTCCGACGACTGCATCGCCATCTACACCCATCGCTGGGAGTACTACGGCGACACCACGAACATCACCGTCCGCAACTCCACCCTCTGGGCCGACGTCGCGCACCCCATCAACGTGGGCACGCACGGCAACACGGACAACCCCGAGGTACTGAAGAACCTCACCTTCAGGAACCTCGACATCCTCGACCACCGAGAGCCCCAGATGGGCTACCAGGGCTGCATCGCCCTCAACGCCGGTGACAGCAACCTGATCAGGAACGTGAAGGTCGACGGCGTACGCGTCGAGGACTTCCGCTGGGGCCAGCTCATCCACATGCGGATCATGTACAACACGAAGTACAACACCTCGGTCGGCCGCGGCATCCGGAACGTCCACGTCAAGGACCTCTCCTACACCGGCAAGCCGCTCGCCACGTGCCTGCTGCTCGGCTACGACGCCAAGCACGCGATCAAGGACGTGACCTTCGAGAACCTCGTCGTCAACGGCACGGTGATCGCGGACTCGATGAAGAAGCCGACCTGGTACCTCACCACCGACACCATCCCGATGCACACCAACGAGCACGTGACCAACCTCCGCTTCCTCACCACGGCAGAGGCGGCGGCCGAGGCGGCGGCAGCGACGGAGTCAGAAGCGGCGGCGACCTCATGACGATCTCCCCGCTCAGCCGCCGGGGCTTCCTCGGCGGCACCGGCGCCGCGGCCCTGCTGCTGGCGTCGGGCGTCACCGGCCTCGCAGCCCCCGGCGAGGCCTGGGCGGCGGCAGGTCGGCGGGCCTTCACCCACCCCGGGCTGCTGCACGGCACCGACGACCTGACCCGGATGAGGGAAGCCGTCGCGGCACAGCAACCCCCGGTCTGCGACGGCTACTTGGCGTTCGCCGCACACGCGCGCTCGAAGTCGACGTACACCGTGCAGAACACCGGCCAGATCACCTCCTGGGGCCGTGGCCCGGCCAACTTCATGAGCCAGGCCGTCGCCGACTCGGCCGCCGCCTACCAGAACGCGCTCATGTGGGCCGTCACGGGCAACCGGGCCAACGCCGACAAGGCCCGCGACATCCTGAACGCCTGGTCGGCGTCGCTCACCGCTGTCACGGGCGCGGACGGCCCGCTCGGCGCGGGACTCCAGGCCTTCAAGTTTCTCAACGCGGCCGAACTCCTGCGCCACAGCGGCGACTACGACGGCTGGACGGACGCGGACATCGCCCGCTGCGAGCGCTCCTTCCTCGACGTCTGGTATCCGGCCGTCTCCGGCTACATGCTCTACGCCAACGGAAACTGGGACCTGACGGCCGTCCAGACCATCCTGGCCGTCGGGGTGTTCTGCGAGGAGCCGACCCTCTTCGAGGACGCCCTGCGCTTCATGGCGGCCGGCGCCGGCAACGGCAGCATCGCCCATCGCATCGTCACCGCCGCCGGTCAGGGCCAGGAGGCAGGCCGCGACCAGGGCCACGAACAGCTCGCGGTCGGTCTGACCGGCGACATCGCCCAGGTCGCCTGGAACCAGGGCGTCGACCTGTGGGGCTACGACGACAACCGTCTCCTCGCCAACTTCGAGTACGCCGCCCGCTACAACCTCGGCGGCGACGTCCCCTTCACCCCCGACCTCGACCGCACCGGCAAGTACATCAAGACGTCCGTCTCCGCGATCGGGCGCGGCACCCTGCCCCCGATCTACGAGATGGCGTACGCGCACTACGCGGGCGTACGCGGCCTCGACACCCCCGCCACGAAGGCGGCCGTCTTCCGGGGGACGGGCGGCGCCCGGGTCGTGGAGGGCAGCAACGACGACCTGCCGAGCTGGGGCACCCTCACCTTCGCGGGTGACACGGCCCCCGCACCGGCCGCGCCCACCGTCCCGGCGGGCGTCACGGCGCTCGGCGCGCCCCACACCGACACCATCACCGTCTCCTGGCTCCCCTCCACGTGGGCCACCGGCTACACGGTCCGGCGAGCCGACCGTCCCGAGGGCCCGTACGAGACGATCGCCGACGCCGTCACCACCGACACGTACACGGACCGGGACGTCCACCGCGGCCGGACCTCCTACTACACGGTCCTCGCCACCAACTCCCTTGGTACGAGCGGTACTTCGGGCTGGGCGGCGGCGACTGCCGGGCTGCCCGCGCCCTGGCAGACGGAGGACGTGGGGGAGACGGGCGTCCCCGGCTCGGCGGTCTTCGACGGGGAACGGTTCGTGCTGGAGGCGGGCGGAACGGCGGACGCGTACCGCCTGGCCCACCTGCCGCTGCGCGGCGACGGCACGGTGACCGCGCGGATCGTGTGGCCGCTCGGCTCCCAGTACTCCAGGATCGGCGTCACCCTGCGCGCCTCCCTCGACGCCGCCGCCCCGCACGCGTCGATGCTGATCCAGGGCCTGCCGCTGCACACCTGGAGCGGTGTGTGGACCGTACGCCCGGCGCCCGGAGCGGCGCTCTCCGCCACCGGCAGCACCCCCGTGCCGCCCTCTCAGCAGCAGACGATCACCACAGCAGCCTCCTTCCCGATCTCCGACCTCGGCACGATCCCGGAGTCGGCGACCCCGCTCACCGCGCCCCACGTCGAGGGCGCGGGCGACGGCTACCGGCTGCGGGCCCCCTACTGGGTACGCGTCGAGCGCCAGGGCCGCCGCTGTGCGGGGTCCATCTCCCCGGACGGCGAGAACTGGACGCAAGTCGGTGTCACCGAGGTCGAGTTGGGGCGCTCGGTGTACGCCGGGCTCGCCCTCTCCTCGAGCCTGGGCGTCAACGCCGGGTACGCCGAGACCGGTACCGGCGCCTTCGACAACGTCCGGGTGACCGACGCCTCGGGGCCCGTCTGGTGCGTGCCGCGTCCCCGGCGCACGGCCACCGATCTCAGGGCGTCCACCGGAGCCGACGCCGTCGAGCTGACGTGGACCGACCCCGATCTGTCGGCGCGGTACACGGTGCTGCGGGCCACGCGTCCCGACGGCCCGTACGAGAGGGTCGCCGGCGATGTCGGACCGGTCGGCTTCGGCATCCGGATGCGGTACGCGGACGCCACCGGGGCACCCGGACGGACGTACCACTACACCGTCGCCAAGACCAACTCCGGTGGCCGTGGCCCGCGTTCGACCCCCGCCTCCGCCCTGATGCCGACACCGTCGGTGCCTCAGGCGCTGTCGGCGAACACGGCGTTCGCCAACGTGGGCGTTCCCTTCCGGCACCTGATCCGGGCCTCGCGCGCACCCGTGCGGTTCGCCGCCGCCGGGCTGCCGAAGGGGCTGACCGTGGACCGGCGCACCGGCCTCGTCTCCGGAACGCCCACCGAGAGCGGGGAGTTCGGCGTCACCACGAGCGCGAGCAACGCCTCCGGCACGGCCTCGGCCACCCTCACCCTCACCGTCGGGACGCCGCCGCCCGCCCCCTGGACCTACGGCGACCTCGGCGATGTCGTCCTCGACGAACGGGAGTTGGGAACCTACGGCGTGGTGGCGGTACGCACGCCCGGCGTCACCTCGTACGAACCGAAGGACGCGGATGGCGTGGGGGACGGGACCTTCGTCGTCCGGGGTGCCGGAACCGATCTGAACGTCAACGGCCAGGGGATGACCGGGCAGTTCGTCCGGCGCCAGGTCACCGGCGACAGTGTTCTCACCGCCCGGCTGATCTCCCGTACCGGAGCCACCACAGCCGACCGGGTCGGGCTGCTGATGGCCAAGTCCCTGTCACCGTTCGACCAGGCGGCCGGGGTGATCGTCACCGGCGGCACCACCGCCCAGCTGATGCTGCGCAAGACGGTGGCCGGCGCCTCGGTCTTCACCGGCACTGGCACCGGAACCCCCGCACCCGCCCTCCAACTCCCTTGCCTGCTGCGACTGAAGCACACGGGAACCACCTTCTCCGCAACCGTCTCCACCGATGACGGCGTCAGCTGGACCCCCCTCGCCGAGGGAGAGATCCCCGGCTTCGGCGACGCCCCCCACTACGTGGGCCTCGTGGTCTGCTCCCGCGACCCGCTGGCCCGCTGCACCTCGTACTTCGACGAGATGAGCATCAGCCCCACCTGATCCTCCTGGATCCACCAGGATTGGAGATGCATCGCAATGAGCCGCGAAAACCCCCACACGCACTCCTACCAGCCCCAAGTACCCGACCATCGAGCCCAGTTGAGCCGCCGCGGACTGCTGAAGTCCGCCGGCGGTCTCACCGCCGCCCTCGCCCTCGGCACCTCCGCCGCAGCGCTCACGTCCACCGTCGCCCGCGCCGCACCCGCGACCTTCACCCACCCCGGCATGCTCCACGCCTACGGCGAACTCAACCGCGCCAAGGTCCGGGTCGCCGCCGGCACCGACCCCTGGCTCTCCGGCTGGAACCGTCTCACCGCCAACTCCCACTCCGCGTCGACCTGGACGCCCCGCCCCCAGGCCACGATCATCCGGGGCGGTACCGGCGAGAACTACACCGTCCTCTACAACGACATCCACGCCGCCTACCAGAACGCACTGCGCTGGAAGATCGCGGGCACCACCGCCAACGGCGACACGGCGGTGCGCATCCTCAACGCCTGGTCGTCCACCCTCACCACCCTCACCGGCAACGCCGACCGGTTCCTGGCCGCCGGGATCTACGGCTACCAGTTCGCCAACGCCGCCGAACTCATGCGCGGCTACAGCGGATTCGACCTCGACCGGTTCAAGACGATGATGCTCAACGTCTTCTACCCCCTCAACAACCAGTTCCTGACCGGCCACAACGACGCCTGCATCACCAACTACTGGGCGAACTGGGACCTCTGCAACATGAACTCGATCCTCGCGATCGGGATCCTGTGCGACGACGGGGCCAAGTACGACCAGGCCGTCAACTACTTCAAGACCGGCGCAGGCAACGGCTCCCTCGCCCACGCGGTCCCGTATCTCTACACCGACTCCGCCGGTTACGCCCTCGGCCAGTGGCAGGAGTCGGGGCGCGACCAGGGCCACACCATGATGGGCATGGGCCAGATGGGCGCCTTCTGCGAGACAGCCTGGTCCCAGGGCGACGACCTGTACGGCTACGACAGCAACCGGTTCATGAAGGCCGCCCAGTACGTCGCCAAGTACAACCTGGGCAACGACGTCCCGTACACCACCTACACCTGGGGGACCGGCCAGAACTGCGCCCAGACGTCACAGACCGTGATCTCCTCCGCGAGCCGGGGCCAGGTCCGCCCGGTCTGGGACCTCCTCTACTACCACTACGCCAAACGGCGTGGCCTGTCCGTCCCCTACATCCAGGCGATGGCCGAGAGCGTCCGGCCCGAGGGCGGGGGAGGTGACTACGGCACGACGAGCGGCGGCTTCGACCAGCTCGGCTTCGGCACCCTCATGTACGCCAGATAGCCGTACGGTCACCCACCGAAAGGCTCCTTCCGCAGGAATACCGGCCGGTCGTGTGTTGCTCTGATCTGAACGGTTCACGAGCGGCGGCGAGGGAGCTGGTGGGCAGATGACGGCAGAACCGACGAAACCCGTCGTGCGGACGCCCTACGGGGACGTCCGGGGCAGCTACGAGGGCGACGGGATCGCCGTGTTCCGCGGCATCCCGTACGCCGCGCCGCCCGTCGGCCCCCGCCGGTTCAGGCCGCCCGTGCCGCCCACCCCCTGGGACGGGGTGCGCGACGCGGGCGGCTTCGGTCCGACCGCGCCGAAACCGCCGTACTCCGAGGTCTTCTCCCGACTGCTGTCGGACCCGATGGTCCCCGGCGACGACTGTCTCAACCTCAACGTGTGGACACCGGAACTCGGACGCGAGGCCCGGCTCCCGGTCATGGTGTGGATCCACGGCGGCGCCCTGACCCGCGGCTCGTCCGCCATGCCGGTCTACGACGGCCACGCCTTCGCCCGCGACGGCGTGGTCCTCGTCTCGGTCAACTACCGCCTGGGCGTGGAGGGTTACGGCCTCTTCCCGGACGCACCCCCGAACGCGGGCCTGCGTGACCAGCTTGCCGCGCTGGAGTGGGTACAGGCGTCGATCGCGGCCTTCGGCGGCGACCCCGACCGTGTCACCGTCTTCGGCCAGTCGGCCGGCGCCATCAGCATCGGCGCGCTGCTCGCCTCCCCGCGGGCGCGGGGGCTCTTCCGGCGGGCGGTGCTGCAGAGCGGGCCGCCGGAGGTGAGCGACCGCGACAAGGTACGGCGGATGGTGCGCCGGATGGCGGCCCGGCTGAAGATCCCGGCGACCGCAGAGGCCTTCGCCGCCGTCGACCGGGAACTGCTGCTGCGCGTCCAGGGCGGGGCCGGGCGGCTGAGCAGCCCGGTCCTCGGCGGGCCCGCCTTCGGCATCGTCGTCGACGGCGACCTCGTCCCCCGCGACCCCCTGGAGGCCCTCGTCGAGGGGGCCGCCGCCGACGTCGACCTGCTGCTGGGCTGGACCCGGGACGAGTACCGGCTGTGGCTGGTGCCGGGCGGGCTCCTGGAGCGCCTCGACCGGCTCGGCCCGGTCGCCCTGGCCGGCGCCATGGCCCGCTGCCACTGCGGTCCCGAGGTTCCGCGCGGCTACCGCACCCTGCACCCCGACGCCGGCACGGCCGACCTCGTCGGCCAGCTGGTCACCGACCACCTGCTCCGCGTACCGCTGCACCGACTCGCGGATGCACGCGCCGAGGGCGGGAAACGCTGCGAGGACGGGCGGGGCGGCGGGGGCGGCGAGGGCGGCCGGGCCTACGTCTACGAGTTCGCCTGGCCGTCCACCAAGCCAGGACTGGGCGCCTGCCACTCCATCGAACTGGGATTCGTGTTCGACACCTGCCGAACCCCCGAGTCCGCCAAGCTCGCGGGCGACGGCGCCCCGCAGGAGCTCGCCGAGGCCACGCACACGGCGTGGGTACGCTTCGCCGTCGACGGTGACCCGGGCTGGCGGCCCTGGGACGCCTCGCACCCCGTGCACGTCTTCGGCGACGGCGACCCGCACACCGTAGAGGGGCCGCGCGACCGCGAAATGGCCCTGTGGGCGGCCGACGCCACGCCGCCGGACACCGCTCCCGAGGAGACCCACCGGCCCCATGCCCTTCTGCGCGGTGCGGAGACCAGGTCGGTCGTACGACGCCTGCGCCTCCCCGGCGCCGTCCACCGGCGCTGACCGGAGCCGCTCAGGGGGTTTCGGCCAGGTGGCGGATCTGCGGCCCGGCGAGGCACCGGCGGCCCTCCCTACGGGGACACCGCCGCCACCGAGTCCCGTACGACGACATGCGTGCCCAGCAGCAGGTGCTCGTCCGGGTCGTCCGGGGTACGGCCGAGGACCGTACGGACGGCGAGGCGGCCCAGCTCCTCGTAGGGGACGTGGACCGTGGTGAGCGCCGGATGCAGGTCCCGGGCGAACGGGATGTCGTCGTACCCGGCCAGGGACACATCACCCGGCACGGAGAGACCGGCCTCGTGGAGGGCGGTGAGCGCGCCGGCGGCGACCATGTCGGTGGCGGCCATCACGGCCGTGAACTCCAGCCCCTGGGACAGGGCCCCGCGCATCAGACGGTGCCCCGAGTCCCGGGTGAAGTCGCCGTACAGACGCAGGCCCGGGTCGGGCTCCAGGCCCCGTGCACGGTGGGCGGCGGTGTAGCCGCGTTCGCGGCCCTGGGCGGTGGTGTGGTCGGGGCGGCCGCCGAGGAAGAGGACGCGCTGATGGCCCTGGGCGAGGACGTGGGCGCACAGGGCGTAGGCGCCGCCCTCGTTGTCGTACTCGATGACCGTGACCGGCGTACCGCGCTCCAGCGGAGGCCGGCCGCACAGCACCAGGCGGGAGCCGGCCGAGGCCAGCGAGTCGGCGATACGGGCCGTGCGCGCCCGGTACTCCGGGGTGTCGGCGGTGCCGCCGACCAGGATCACGGCGGCGGCGCGCTGGGCGCGCATCATCTCGACGAACTCCAGCTCGTGCGCGGTGTCGCCGTCCGTGCTGCACACCAGGCACAGATGGCCCAGCCGGGTCGCCTCACGCTCCACGCCGTGCGCCATCAGCGCGAACGACGGGCCCGTGATGTCGTCGAGCACGAAGGCCAGCGTGGGCGTACCGACACCGGCGACCGCCTTGGCGCGTGCGTCGGCGACGTAGTCCAGCTCACGCACGGCGCGCATGACACTGCTGCGGGTCGCCGGGCTCGCCGGGTACTCGCCGCCGAGCACCCGGGACACGGTCGACGCGGACACCCCGGCACGGGCCGCCACGTCCCGGATGGTGCTGCGCGTCGCGCTGCCCCCGCCGCTGTTCTTCCTCGTCATGTCGCGTGCCGCCCTCTCCCCGGGAAGGACGGCAGCAACACGACGGCAACCGGTTCCCGTGCCGGAGGCTAGCAGCGGACGCGAACGGACGGGAGCCGCCGAACGAGACCGGGCGAACGAGACCCGGAGGCCGAAATCCTCACCGCACCGCCTACGCGGTCACCGCAAGGTGTCGGCGATCGACGTGATCGCCTGCGGTCCCACCCGGCAGCACCCGCCGATCAGCCGTGCCCCCGCGTCCCGCCAGCCCGTCACCTGACCTGCGGCGAACGTGGAACTGCCGGTCCAGGCACGGGCGTCGGCGTCCCAGACCTCACCGCTGTTCGGATAGACCACGACAGGCTTCCCGGTCACCCGGGCCGCCAACTCCACGGCGCCCTCGACGTCTTCGGGCACACAGCAGTTCACCCCGACGGCCACGACCTCGTCCGCCTCGGCGGCCGGCGCGAACGCCTCGGCCAACGGCTGCCCGGCCCGGGTCCGGTCGCCGGCCACGCTGTACGCCAGCCAGACCGGCACCCCGAGCCCGCGCACCGCGCGCAGCAGGGCGTCGGCCTCGTCGACGTCGGGGACCGTCTCCAGGGCCAGCACATCGGGCCCGGCGGCGGCCAGCACTTCCACCCGCGGCCGGTGGAACCGCTCCAGCTCCCGCACGCTGAGCCCGTACCGCCCCCGGTACTCGGACCCGTCCGCGAGCATCGCCCCGTACGGTCCCACAGAGGCCGCCACCCACAACGGCCGCTCCGTCTTCGTCCGGCGCGCGGCCTCGCGCGCCAGCTCCACGCTCAGCGCGAGCATCTCGGCGGCTCGCGCCCGGTCGATGCCCCGCTTGGCGAAGCCCTCGAAGGTGGCCTGGTAGCTGGAGGTGATCGCGACGTCCGCGCCCGCCTCGAAGTAGGCGAGGTGCGCATCGACGATCGCCTCGGGCTGCTCGACGAGCAGCCGCGCCGACCACAGCTCGTCGCTCAGGTCGTGCCCGGCGGACCCCAACTGGTTGGACATGCCGCCGTCGAGGACGAGGGGGGCGCCGGTGGCCAGAGCGGCGGAGAAGGAGGGGCGGGAGGCTGCTTCGCTGATCTCACTGGTCTCGCTGGTCATGCTCCGACGCTAGTCGACGGCGGAACCGACGGCCGGATGTGTCCAGTACATGAACAGATGGACCACCATGTGGGACGCCGCGCTACGATCGCGCCCTCCCCGTCTTTCCCCCTCCCCGTCCCTCCCCGCTGACCGGAAGTGTCATGACCGCTCCCAGCACCACCGACGCCGACGAGCCCGAGCTGACCTCGACCGGCACGTCCGCGCCCGCCGAGACGCCGACCCGCCGCCGCACCTTCGGCCTGGCCGCCGCCACCGCGCTCGTCATGGGCAACATCATCGGCGGCGGCATCTTCGTCCTGCCCGCCACGGTCGCCCCGTACGGCTCGGTCAGCCTGCTCGCCTTCCTGGTCCTGTCGATAGGCGCGGTGCTGCTCGCCCTTCTCTTCGGCAAGCTGGCCCGCCGCAGCCCGGTCACCGGCGGCCTGTACGTGTACCCGCGCGACGCGTTCGGCCCCTTCGCCGGCTTTCTGTCGGCCTGGTCGTACTGGACGATGACCTGGGTCAGCATCGCCGCCCTGGCGGTCGCGGTGGTCGGCTACGTCGACGTACTGATCCCCCTGCACGACAGCCACGCCCTGGGGGCGCTGGTCGCGATTCTGGCCCTCTGGCTGCCGGCCGCCGCGAACTTCGCCGGCACCCGGTGGGTCGGGGGCGTACAGATCGTGTCGACGATCCTCAAGTTCGTGCCGCTCCTGCTGGTCGCGACCATCGGCCTGTTCTTCGTCGACACGGACAACTTCGGCGCCTTCAACGCATCGGGCGACAGCGTGCCCGGGGCCCTGGCGGCCTCCGCCGCACTCCTTCTCTACAGCTTCCTGGGCGTCGAGTCGGCGGCGGTCAGCGCGGGCGAGGTGGAGAACCCCGAGCGCAACGTGGGACGTGCGAGCGTCCTGGGCACGCTCGGCTCGGCCCTCGTCTACATCCTCGGTACGGTCGCCGTCTTCGGCCTGGTCCCGCACGACAAGCTGGTGAACTCCGGCGCCCCCTTCGCCGACGCCGTGAACGTGATCACCGGCGGCAGCTGGGGCGGTACGGCGATCGCGCTGGTGGCCGTGGCATCGATCGTCGGCTGCCTGAACGGCTGGATTCTCCTGGCCGCCCAGATGCCGTACGCGGCGGCCCGTGACGGTCTCTTCCCGGCCCCGTTCGCGAAGGTCGGCAAGGGCGGGGTGCCCGGCTTCGGCGTCTGGGCGTGCGCGATCCTCGGCACCGTCCTCATCGCCTTCAACTACACGGCGGGCCCGGACACCACGTTCCGCGTCCTGGTCCTGATCACGACGTTCACGGGCTGCGTCCCGTACCTCCTCTCGGCGGCGGCCCAGCTGTACTGGCTGGCCAGAGGCACCCGCGACCGCGTCCGCCCGGCCGGCCTGGTCCGCGACCTGATCGTCGCCGCCCTGTCCTTCGCGTTCTCCTTCTGGCTGATCGCGGGCGCGGGCTACGCGGCGGTGTACCAGGGGGTGCTGTTCCTGTTCGCGGGCATTCCGGTGTACGTGTGGATGCGGGGGCGGCAGGTGACGCAGGACGTCGAGGAACTTACCGACACCACCGCGTAGGCGACCGCAGCTGCAACCTTGGTGGTAGTCCGACGACCACTCTGGTTGCAGTGCGCTTCAACCCCTCGGTTGACGAGATGGAACGGTGCTTGCGGCTAGTTTCCGGCTGAGCACCGAACCACATGACTGCACACGGGGGATCACCATGCGCACCACGTACAACAGCTGGAAGGCCTGTGTCATGGGAGCCGCGGCTCTCACCACGCTCCTCTCCATGACGGCCTGCGACTCGGCCGGCACGAACAACGGCGCGGGCACCACCCCGTCCGTCCCGGCCGCCCCGTCCACTCTGTCCGCCTCACCGAGCACGACCGCCTCCACGCGGCCCAGCACCACCGGCGGCGACGCGGCCACCATCAGCACGTCCACCACTGCCACTGCCGCCGTCACAGCCACAGCCACCTGCACCGAAGCGAACATCTCGATCGCCACGACGCTCTACGCACATGACTCGGCCAGGCACCTCCTCCTCACGGCCACCAACACCGGCGGCAAGAAGTGTGCTCTCTACCGGTACCCGGTCGTCCGCTTCGACGAAGGCGGGGTGGATCAGGTGGGCCCGATGGAGTCCGAGATGAAGACAGTCATGATCGGGCCCGGCGAGAAGGCGTACGCGGGCATGCTCCTCTTCCGGGAGGGAGTGCCGACCGAGGCGGTGGAGAGGGTGACTGTGAGCCTCCAGGGCCGCGTCTCCAACGCCGACCCGGACAGCGCGCCGATCAAGGCCCCGCTGCCGGCCGAGGCCACCTTCCTGAACATCGACGACAACCCCTTGGTCACGTACTGGAACGCCAGCCGGCAGAAGGCCGAGAAGTACATGTTCGGGGCCGCCGGCGGCAACTGACCAGGCCTGCTGGGCCGCATGATCACCGTTGTCGGGCGGGGGTCGTGAGCGTCACGGTGGGATCGTCGGTGAACGGTTCCTCCTGCACCTTGCGGCGCGGTTTGCGCATGTGCAGGGTGTCGAACGCCCCCGCCTCGTGGTAGGTGAGCGTGACGGTCGGACTCTCGGTGTGCCTCGCCCAGTCCAGTCTGGGGTCCCGCCCGGGGGTCCGCCCGATGTGGCGAGGAAGCGTCAACTGCATCGTCACGGACCTTGGTTGGGGGATGTGCGGGGGATAGGCCGGACGCGGTATCGCCACGCCGTGTTCGTCCGGTGCCGGGGCGAGCTGTTCGCCGCCGCTGGTGACCACGACCGTGACGTCGACGATGATCAGCAGCAGCCCGGGGATCCTCGCGAGCGCGAGGTTCTGGTCCATGAACCACCGGGCGGCGAGCGCGGCCACGGGGGTCTCCAGCAGGAGCAGGACGCTCATCGTCGTCGCCGACGTTCTCCCGAGGACGAAGTTCAGTGAGCCGAGTCCCAGGATCTGCGGGAGGAGCAGCAGTCCGAGCAGCGACAGTTGGGTGGACCGGTCGAAGCCGGTCAGCGGGATGTCGGCCAGCCGGCAGACGGCGAGGAGTTCCATGCCGCAGACCAGCGAGGTGAACGTCGAGTAGAGCGGTGCACTCACGTCCGCGCGCGACTTCTCGCTCAGGGCCGTGTATCCGGCCTGGCGACGGCCCCGACCAGAGCGAGCAGGTCGCCGAGGAGCGCCGTCAGGGCGGCCGGGCCGCCGTCGGCGAAGCGGACCCGCCAGGTGCGCACGGTGTCCAGGTGCGCTCCCGTTTCGCGGGCGATCGCTGCGTTGCCCCGCCCCCCGGGCGGCCTGCAGCACGATCTGCGCCCGCAGGCGGTCCTGGTGCGGGGTCCTGTGGCCGTAGGCCGCTTTCTTCAGCCGGTGCCGTTCGGCGGTAGTCAGGACGATCGGGCGCGCGATGGCTACGGGCAAGGCAGGCAGGCCGATCAGCAGAAGTGGATCACGACGGCCACAGCCTGCCGCATCCGCTTCCACCTGGGCCCGGGTCGTGCTGGGGCGGCGGGCCCGGGCGCTCAGGAGGATTCCGGCGGGCGTCGGCAACGATGGGGCGGCTCAGGTGAGTTCGTGCCGAGTGCCGTCGGCGACGGCGTGGAGCTTGTCGGGGTTGGCCACGTTGTGGATGGTCGAGATGCGGCCTTCGGGGTCGAAGTCGAAGGTCAGCGTGGCGGCCACGCGGTCCGGGCCGCGGAAGACCACGCCCGGGCCGCCGTTGATCCAGGTGAGCTCTGCCCGCATCTGCCCGGGCTCGATGCCCTGGTAGGTCACGGTGCCGAGCGCGGCGAACCAACGGGCCACGGTCTCCAGGCCGACGACCGGCTTGAGGGCCTGGCGGACCTTGCCGCCGCCATCGGTCCACAGCGTCACGTCCGGGGAGAGCAGCTCCATGAGGGTGTTGATGTCGCCGCCCGCCGTCGCCGCGAAGAAGCGCTCGGTGACGTCGCGTTGGCGGGCGCGGTCCGCGGCGAAACGGGGCCGGCGTGCCTGGACGTGCTCGCGGGCCCGGTGCGCGGCCTGCCGGACCGCCGCCTCCGAGCGTTCCACCGCCTCCGCGATCTCCGCATAGCTGAAGGCGAAGACCTCCTTCAGCACGAAGACCGCGCGCTCCAGAGGGCTCAGCGTCTCCAGAACGACGAGCAGTGCCATGGAGACCGAGTCCGCCGTGGCGACGCCGTCGGCGGTGCCCGGGCCGGTGAGGATCGGCTCGGGCAGCCATGGCCCGACGTAGGTCTCGCGCTGGTGGCGCGTCGAACGAAGGCGCTCCATCGCCAGGTTGGAGACGATCCGGGTCAGGTAGGCCTTGGGGTCGGCGACCTGGGAACGGTCGGCAGCCGACCACTTGAGCCAGGCGTCCTGGACCAGGTCCTCGGCGTCGGCGGCGGTGCCGAGGATGCGGTAGGCGACGGAGAAGAGCAGGGTGCGGTACTGCTGGAAGGCGAGCTGGTCGGGGCCGGCCTGCTGCGGCTGGGTCACTTGGCGCTCCGAATCCGGGTGTAGCGGCCGCCGTGCGGCCAGAACGCGCCCGAGGCGGGCATCTTCTTCATGCGGGCGAATGTCGGCCACGGCGCGGCGGTGACCGTCTCCTTGTACTTCGCGGCCCGCTTGCCGGTCAGCACGATCCGGCGCGGGCTGTCGTCGGGGTGGGTGAACTGCACGACGGCGTCGTTCCGGCCCAGACTGACGGGGGTGTGGTAGTAGCCGAAGCGGAAGGGCTTGGGCTCCTTGCCGGCCAGCACCCGCAGGATCGAGAGGGCCGCGTGCACGCCGGTGGGCATGCCGCCCTGGCAGGTCCCGTGCATTACGCCGTAACCCTGGCGGATCGCCGCCGCGTCGCCCACGGCGTAGACGTCCCGGTGGGAGACCGAGCGCAGTGCGCTGTCGGTGACCACACGGCCGCGCTCGTCGACGGTCAGGCCCGCGGTGGCAGCCAGCGGCGAGACACGGGTGCCGCTGGTCCACAGCACCGCGTCCGCCGGGATGCTGGAGCCGTCCGCGAGCTCGACACTGTCCGGCAGCACCTTGGCCACCTCGACGCCGCTGCGCACCCGCACGCCGAGCCGGGCGAGCGCCGCGTCCAGGTAGGCCTTGGCCTTCGGGTGCATGCTCGTACCCGGCTCCTGCCGGCCCAGCAGCACCACCTCGAGCTCCGGGTGCCGCTCGGCGATCTCCGCGGCGGCCTCGACGCCGGTGAGGCCGCCGCCGCCGACCACGACGGTTCCGCCGTCGAGCCGGGTCAACCGGTCGGCGAGGAGGACGGCGTCCTCCGGGCCGTTGAGGGTGTAGGCGTGGTCGTCCACGCCGGGCACGGCGACGGTGTCCGCGATGCTGCCGAGGCCGTAAACCAGGGTGTCGTAGCGCAGGACGCGGTCGTCGTCGATTCGGACGGTCTTGGCTTCGGCGTCCACGGCGGTGACCCAGCCGCGGACGAAGTCGGCGCCGGTCCCGTCCAGTAGCTCCGGGATGTTCATCTCGGCCGTCTCCTGACCGGTGGCGGTCATGTGCAGTCGGAGCCGCTCGGTGAAGGTGTCGTAGGGGTTGACCAGAGTCACTCGCGGATTCCCGGGCTTCCTGGTGCGGGCCGCGAGCTGGATCGCGGCGGAGAGCCCGGCGTAGCCGGCGCCCAGGACCAGGACTTCGTGCTGCTGCGCTGCAGTTGTGTTCATCGCTCTGCTGTCTCTTTTCGTGTCGGTGGTTCCCGCCGTGCGAACGACCACCAGACGCAAGCTGCCCTTCCGTTCGTGACGTGGGGCCGATATGACCCACGTCACATCGCGAAGAGAGGGTGGCCGCGCGCGGCATCAGTACCCCGAGCACCGTGACGCGCAGCATTCGATCACGTTTGACTGACTCTGCCCGAAGGACTTCTGGAGCTGACCACTGAGCGTCAGGACCCGCTCGACGGCCTCCATCCGTGGGGCAAGACGGTCTGGGCAGAGATGGGCTGCGAGGGGAGCCAGTGAAAGGCGGCAAAGCATGGGTCGGCGACCAGGTGTACGACCACGCCGCCGTGAAGAGCGCCGTCGTCACAGATGTCCGGGACGGGACGTACCTGCTCCGCCCCCTCTGCGGCGGCGGTCAGGTGTGGACGGCGCCGAGCGACGAGAACCTGACGGTCAGCGTGGCGCGGCCGGAGCGTCTTGAGTGACGTGGGCGAACGGTGTCGCTCTTCCCGCGCCCTACCGGCCGGCGTGCGGCATCCGGACGATCGCGATGCCGTCCTCCAGGTTCACCGTCGTCCGGTGCGGAGGCGCTCCGTCCTCCTCGTCGTCCCGCAGGATCAGTGCCGACTGGCGCTCTTTCAGCTCGTTCTGCTTTCCGGGCGAGAAGGTCGCGTGGAGTTGCTCGAACCCGGTCGCCGATATCTGGCCCTGGCGGGCGCTGTTCCGCCAGGGGAACACTCCGGCTCGGCCCGCCCGCAGCAGCAGTTGATCCGCGAAGGCCAGGGCGGTCAGCAGGATGACGAGGCCGGGCAAGGTCATGAAGACGGCGAATTCCATGCCCCCGGTATCCGGAGCGGGAGGCGGTCCCGACAGGTTCCGCCCGTCCCGAATCGACCCCGGCCGGCAGAGGCCCCCGAGTCAGCCCTGCGCCGCGTGCCGGCCGGCCCGTCGTCGGCCGTTTCCGCGTCCCCGGACCCTACGAGTAGCCGGAATCATCAGCCCCGCCAGCAGGCCCACCGCCATCGCGTACGGCCAGAAGCCGAGCCCCGAACCGGACGCGGCCAGGCCCGAGTTGGTGCTCGCGCCGGCTGCGGCGACCGAGCCCGGCCCCGCCGCGGATCCCGAGCGCACTCCTGCGGTCACCGCCGGTGACGCGCTCTTCGTGACCGCCTTCAGGACCACGTCGTTGCCGTCGCCGCCCCGGTAGGTGATCCGGTACGTCGCGTCGCCGAGCTTCAGCGCCGTGCCCTCCTTCAGGCCGCTGAACGTACCGGCCGTCTTCGCGCGCCCCGCGTGGTTCAGCACCGGGATCGTGCGGGCGGAGGCAGGAACGGAGGCAGGGGCAGCGGCCGGACCCACAGCCGACAGGTCCAATGCCCCCGCCAGCCGCACCGCTCCGGTGACCTTCAACGGCCGTCCCCGCAGCACCAGTTCGCCCTTCGCGCCCTGCGTGTAGCTCCCCGTCACCGTCAACCCGCCCGCCACCACGCCCTCGTTGGTCACCGAGCCCCGCACCGTGCCCGAGCCGGTGATCGTGGTCCCCACGCGCAGCCCCGCCGAGCCGACGTCCAGCCGGGCGCCCGGCGAGGTCAGCCGAATCGCCTTGCTGCGAGCGAGAGTTGCTCCGCTCCTGAGCGCCAGCGTGCCCTTCGTGACCGTCGTGCTGCCGCTGTACGTCACTCCGCTGCCCGCCAGTGTCGTCGTCGCCGCGCCCGACTGCGTGAACGAGCCGCCACCGCTGATCCGTGACAGCGTCAGCGCCCTGCTTGTGTTCCGCACCACCAGCGAGCCGTTGTTCACGACCTTGTAGAGCGAGCCCTTCGTGTACAGACCGCCGTCGCCGCCCGGCTTCCCGCTGCCCAGCCGCAGTACCGCGCCTTTCTCGACCGCCGTCGACCCGTCGTAGTACTGGACGGCCGCGAACGTGACGTCGTTGCCGCGCGTCCCCCTGATGACGATGTCCCCGGCGCCGGGCGCGGACAGCGTGTCGTGGAACCGGCCGCCGCCTATCGGGGCACCCAGCGTCACCGGGCCGTCGTAGTCGAACGTCAGGAGTGAACGGGACCTGGCCGCGAGCAGGTTGATGTACACCGTCTCCGCCGTACCCGGCATGAAGATCTTGTTGGTCGTGCCGTCGCCCCACTGGACGTTCGCGCCCTTGATGTTGGTGCCGCGCTTGTTGACGTTCTTCTTCGCGGGAGTCCAGTTGAGAGCGGGGGCGCTGAGTGAGGGGTTGGTGTCGCCGCCCTGGTTCGACCAGCTGTACTGGCCCGTCAGGACCACCTTCGAGCCCGGGCGGGACTGGATGTTGATGTCGCTGCCGTACTCGCGCTGGTAGAAGTCCATGCCCATGGTGACCGTCTGGCCGAGCGGGGTGTCGACCGTCCAGGTGCCCTGGTTGAGGACCTTGCGCACCCGGGGGAGCGAGGTCGCGAACTCCGGGCGTCCCGCGTTCACCTGGGTGCCGTTGTCGATCACCCCGGAGAAGGGGTGGACGCCCGAGAGGTCCCAGGTGCCCCAGAGGAAACGGGGTTGTGTCACCAGTCCGGCGCCGCTGATCGTGCCCAGGTTGTACGCGCTCTTCAGTGACAGGCGCAGGGTGCCGTCCACCCGGATGTTGTCCTGGTTCAGCCGGAACGCCGGGGTGTTGTACGGGAAGTGGCCGATCAGGCCCGTCGTACCGCTGTTGCCGTACTGCAGGGTGGCTCCCCGCTCGACCGTCACCGCCGGTGGGTCGGGGTTCGTCACCGTGACGTACGGGTGGTTGCCGCCCGGGATGCTCACCTTCTGCCCCTGCCGGGACCTGGGCAGCGTGAAGTCGCTGTCCCTCGTGAGGATCAGGGTGCCCGTACCGCGCACGGTGAGAGTGCCCTCGCCGCGGAGGACACCGTTGTACGTGGTCGTCCCGGCGGGCACCCTCACCACCGTGTCGCCGGTGAGCGTGACGTCCCGGCCTGCGAGTACGTCGGCGGTGATGTCCCGGCTGGCCGCCGCCGACGCGGGCGGGGCGCCGAGCAGAAGGGCGGCCATGGCGAGGGCCGCGGCGGCCGTCACTGTCCGGTGGGCAGGGCTGGTGATGGGGGAGTGGCTGTGCACGTCACCGGAGACGGAACGGACCTGCGGGTAATAACAGAAAGTTGCTCATCGGTTTTGGTCCCCTCCGACCCGTTGACCTTCCCGTAACACACGCTTACCTTTTCGGCGTTCGGAATGACTGATCTTGTTCGTAATTACGAACGTTTCTCGTGTCACCCCCCACATCCGCACACACGCCAACATCTCGTGCCCCACCCCCGAGAGGCAGTCCGCATGAGCCGCACAGACGAACAGTCCGAAGACTCGGCTTTTTCTGCCCGGAGAACGCTCCTGAAGGGCGCCCTGGCCGCAGGTGCCCTGGTGACCGTTCCCGGAGTCGCACACGCCACCGCCACCGCCACCGCCACCACCGCTCCGGCGGGCGCCCCCTGCCCTGCCGACGGCTACGTCAACCCCCTCGTGCGCAACCGCGCCGACCCCCACATCCACCGCCACACCGACGGCCGTTACTACTTCACGGCCACCGCCCCCGAGTACGACCGCATCATCCTGCGCCGCTCCCGCACCATTCGCGGGATCGCCACCGCCGACGAGTCCGTCATCTGGCGCAAGCACGAGACCGGGCCCATGGGCTCGCACATCTGGGCGCCGGAGATCCACCACATCGACGGCAAGTGGTACGTCTACTTCGCCTCCGCGCCCGCCGAGGCGATCTGGGACATCCGTATCTGGGTCCTGGAGAACGCCCACCGCGACCCCTTCAAGGGCACCTGGGTCGAGCGCGGTCAGTTGAAGACCGCCTGGGAGACCTTCTCCCTCGACGCCACCACCTTCACCCACCGCGGTTCCCGCTATCTCGCCTGGGCGCAGCACGAGCCCGGCATGGACAACAACACCGCCGTCTGGCTCTCGAAGATGGCCGACCCGGTCACGCTGACGGGACCTCAGATCAGGCTCACCACACCGGAGTTCGACTGGGAGCGCATCGGCTACCGGGTCAACGAGGGGCCGTCGTTCATCAAGCGCAACGGCCGGATCTTCATGTCGTACTCGGCGAGCGCCACCGACTACCACTACTGCATGGGCCTGTTGACGATCGACGCCCGCGCCGACCTCATGGACCCGGCCAACTGGACCAAGTCCCCGACGCCCGTGTTCACCAGCAACGACACCACCAAGCAGTTCGGCCCCGGCCACAACTGCTTCACCGTCGCCGAGGACGGCCGTACCGACGTCCTCGTCTACCACGCACGCCAGTACAAGGAGATCGTCGGCGATCCGCTGAACGACCCCAACCGGCACACCCGGGTGCAGAAGCTCGGCTGGCACGCCGACGGCACCCCGGACTTCGGTGTCCCAGTCGCCGACACACAGACAGGCACGCAGACGGAAACACAGTCAGGCACGCAGGTCGGCTCACTTACGGAGAGTGGCTCATGAGACGTGTGTACGCGGTTCTCCTCGCCCTTTGTCTGGCACTGGCCGGCGCCCTCGCGACCGCCGGGCCCGCCCAGGCCGCCGCCGTGACCATCACCAACGGCACCCAGTTCACCGCCACCAACGGCGACCCCGTGCACGCGCACGGCGGCGGGGTCATCAAGGTCGGGTCCTACTACTACTGGTTCGGCGAGCACCGCAACGCCGACAACACCTTCCAGTACGTGGACGCCTACCGCTCCACAGACCTGAAGACCTGGGAGTTCCGCAACCACGTCCTGAGCCAGTCCAGCGCCTCCGAACTCGCGACCGCCAACATCGAGCGGCCGAAGGTCATCTACAACGCGGCCACCGGCAAGTACGTGATGTGGATGCACAAGGAGAACGGCGCCGACTACAGCGAGGCCCGTGCCGCCGTCGCCGTCTCCGACACCGTGGACGGCAACTACACCTGGCAGGGCAGCTTCCAGCCGCTGGGCGTCCACATGTCCCGCGACATCACGGTCTTCGTCGACACCGACGGCACCGGCTACATGATCTCGGCGGCCCGCGAGAACTACGACCTCCAGATCTACCGGCTGACGGCCGACTACACCGGCATCGACAGCCTGGTCGCCGACCCGTGGCACAACGGTCACCGCGAGGCGCCAGCGCTGTTCAAGCGCAACGGCGTCTATTTCATGGTGACTTCGGCGGCCACCGGCTGGAGCCCCAACCAGCAGCAGTACGCCACCGCCACCAGCATCACCGGCCCCTGGACCGCCATGACCAATGTCGGCGACTCGACGACGTACGGCTCGCAGGCCGCGTACGTCCTTCCCGTGCAGGGGAGTTCGGGCACCTCGTACCTGTACATGGGTGACCGCTGGGGCAATTCCTTCGGCGGGACCGTGAACGACTCCCGTTACGTCTGGCTGCCGTTGAGCTTCCCGTCCTCCACCACGATGTCCATGTCCTGGTCGCCGGAGGTCACCCTCGACACGGCCACCGGGACGGTCACGGGCAACAGCGCCACGTACAACACGCTGATCGCCCGGCACTCGTCCAAGTGCGCCGATGTCACCAGCCAGTCGCTGTGGGCGGGCGCCCAGATCAAGCAGTACACCTGCAACGGCGGCAACAACCAGAAGTACTGGTTCAAGTCCGTCGCGGGCGGCTACTACCAACTGATGGTCCGCAACAGCTCGTTGTGCGTCCAGGAGAACACCGGCACGGTCACGCAGGAGAACTGCGGCTCCGCCACCAACCAGCAGTGGTCGCTCACCACCACCGGCTCCTACGTCAACGTCGTCTCCCGCGCGAGCGGCAAGTGCCTCGACGTGAGCGGCGCGTCCACCGCCGACTCGGCCGCCGTCATCACGTACACGTGCGGCAGCGGCACGAACCAGCAGTGGACACGAGGCACCTGAGCTCAGCGTCTCAGACGAGTAGGTCGAGCGCGTCGATCGCCGTCCCGGCACTGAGATAGGAGGTGGTCCCCGAACCGCTCACCACGTTGATCTTCAGCACGTTGTACTGACTTGTGTCCGTGAGCCAGGCGCTCGCCGGCACGTTGTAGGTGAACGTGTTGTTGTTCCCCCGGTAGGACCCGTTGGTCAGGGACCGGGTGTTCGGCTGGGTGGGCGGGGAGGGGATGGCCGACGTCCAGTTGTCGTTGACGACGACCTGTGGGCGGCCGTTGGCGTAGGCCGTCGTCACGCCGATGCGCAGGGTGTGCGCGGCGGCGGCCTGGGCGGCGGTCAGCTTGAAGTAGACCAGCAGACCGCTGTTGACATCCTTCCAGAGGTAGCAGGGGAAGGCGGACGTCTCGGTGCCGCTGCCGATCACCACGTTGCCGGTCCAGGCGGCCGCCCGGACGTCCGACGGATGCGCGTACGTCATCAGGTCGGCGTTCTTGAAGCCGCTCGGCGTGCCGTTCCAGTCGTTGATCCGCCAGATCGCGCTCGCGTTGCTCGGGTCGTTCGTGGAGGGGATCGCGATCGAGTTGAGCGTGGTCGTGCCGCCGGCGGACACCGACACGGAGGTGGTGTGGACGGCGAGTTCGCCCTTGAACACCGTGAGCGTGTACGTGCCCGGAAGGACACCGGCGATGGAGAAGTAGCCGTCGGACGAGCGGGCCGAACCCCAGTACTGCGCCGCCGAGTTGGCGATCCCGACCGTGTACGCGTACGCCATGTTGCGCCCGGTGATCCCGACGCCGGCGACCCGGCCCCGGCCGCCCGCGGCGACGTAACCGGAGATGCCGAGCGAGTCCGCCCACGAGGTGGTGAGCGTCCCCGGGAACAGCGACGAGGAGGGCGCGCCGCCGTCCGTGAGGGCGATGACGTACGGGCCCTGGAGGCCGAAGCGCTGGTCCTCGGTCTGGTTCTGGCCGTAGTACAGGATCTCGTAGAGGCCGCCGCCGTCGGCGCTCTGGTGGCGCAGGAGGGAGCGGTAGAAGGGGCCGCCGGACGCCTTCTCGTGGTTGCTCCGCACCACGTACAGACCGACGCTTCCGGTCTTCCAGCCGACGTAGTCGTAGTCCATGACCCGCAGCTTCGAGTAGTGCTTCGAGCGGGTCTGGCCGTCGGACTTCGCGAAGACGTCCGAGGCCTCGATGGTGCTGTTCGTGTACGTGTACGAGTCGGGCTCGTCGTTGAGGAACAGGCCCGCCTTGACCCGCAGGATGAAGCGGGTCGCCGAGACCGACGTGTCGGCCTTGTTGGTCCACACGTAGACGTTGTTCTCGCCGCTGCGGGCCGCGTAGTAGTGCTTCAGCGTGCCGTACGTGACGCTGACCAGGATCGTCGAACCGGACTGCTGGATCGTCACCGTGGAGGAGCCGAGGCCGGACTCGATGTGCGAGTTCATGCCGCCGTAGCCCTGGTACTCCGTGCCCCGGTAGACCAGCGAGGACAGGTCGCCGTTGGACTTGCGGACCTTGAAGACGAGGTTGGCGCCGGTGTCGATGACGTAGTTCGTGCCGTCGTCGGTGTAGCCGAAGGTCGCCGCCTGCGCGGTACCGGGGAGGGCGAGTCCGGCGGCGGTGGCCGTGGCGCCCAGGACGAGCGCACGGCGGCCGAGGTGGAACTGGGACTGCGGGTGTCTGTCGTTGGTGTTCGCTGCGGACATGTGGGGGTGCCTCCTTCGGAGGTCTGCGGGTGAGGTGTGGGGGGTGAAGGGGGGTGCGGCGGTGTGCGCCGATGTTCGGCAGCGTGACAGTTGAATCGTTTTCGCGAAAGGGCTTTCGTTGTAAGGAAGTTGGCAGTTGTGTGAAATCGTGCAGGACTCTAGAAAGCGCTTGCCGGAACGGGTACCGTCCTGCCGCTGGGCCTTGTCGAGCGTCGGAGGACTGCTGTGGGAACCGCGATGAGACGTTTCAACCGAGCCGTGCTGGCAGCCGTGACGCTGAGCACCGCCACCACCCTGGCCGCCGTACCCGCCACGGCCCATGAACGGCCCTCGCGCGCCCTGGGGTTGGCGAACTGCACAGCCACCGCCTGCCACTTCGACATCGCGCCCGGCACCTACGACGTACGGGTGTTGCTCGGTGGCGAGACCGCCGCCAGTACCGCCGTCACCGGCGAGACCCGGCGCGCCCTCCTCCCGGAGACCGCCACGGCGGCCGGCGAGCACGTGGCCCGCAGCTTCACCGTCAACGTCCGTACGCCCGAGGGCGAACCGACCGGCCCCGAGGGCACCCCGGGCCTCGACCTGGTGCTCGGCGGCTCGGCGCCGGCCCTGGCGGACATCCGGGTGACCCCCGCCGCCCGCCACACCCGGCAGATCTTCCTGGTCGGCGACTCGACCGTCTGCGACCAGCCCGCAGACCCGTACACCGGCTGGGGCCAGCGGCTCCCGCAGTACCTCCGCAAGGGTCTGTCCGTCGCCAACTACGCGGATTCCGGGGAGAGTACGGTCACCTACCTCGCCAACCCCGCGCTCTTCCCGACGGTCCAGCCGCTGATCCGTCCCGGCGACCTCGTCCTCGTCCAGCTCGCGCACAACGACAAGCAGACGGACGAGCCGACGTACCGCGCGAACCTGGAGACCCTCGTCGCGGGTATTCGCGAGCGAGGAGGGAAACCGGTCCTGGTGACTCCGATCGTGCGCCGCTGGTTCAACTCCGACGGCACCCTGAACAACGGCACCGCCCTGCTGGTCAACGGCCTCGGCGTCGACCACCCGGCGGTGATCCGCGCGGTCGCGGCGGCACAGGACGTACCGCTGATCGACCTCACGGCGAAGACGAAGACGCTGGTGGAGTCCCTCGGCGTCGAGGGCTCCAAGGCGCTGTACCTCTACAACGAGAAGCGCGACAACACGCACACGTCCGTCCAAGGGGCCACGGCCTACGCCGAGTTGGTGCGCGACGAACTGGTGGCGCAGCGGCTCGTTCCCCGGGGCGAGGTGCGGTAGAGACCCCTGGGCCGATGGTCCGGCACAAGCCCCTGGAGCGTCCCGACCGGAACCGGGGCGCTCCAGGTTGAACGGCGGCTCGCCCCGGCCGCTCCCGGCTACTTCGGTGCCGCGACCAGCCGTACGGCGAGGCCGGTGAAGACTGTGCCGCTGAAGATGTTGAGGCCGCGGGCGACACGGCGGCTGCCGCGCAGCGCCGACGAGAGGCGGCCGGAGAGCAGACCGACCGAGGCGTCGATGGTGAAGCCCATCATGACCAGCGTCAGTCCCAGCAGCAGGAGCTGCCAACTCACGTGCCCCAGGGCCGGGTTCACGAACTGCGGCAGGAACGCCACGTTGAACAGGATCATTTTCGGGTTGAGGAGATTGGTGACGGCGCCCTGCCAGAAAGCGCGCCGACGGCCCGGACCGGGGCTTCTGGCCGCCCCGGTCCCGCCCGCCGCCCCGTCCGCCTCGGTTGCCAGCGGCGAGCGGTCGCGGAACGCCTTGACCGCCAGGTGGAGGAGATAGGCGGCGCCGAGCCAGCGCAGTACGTGGTACAGCACCGGCAGTGTCGTGAAGAGCGCGGACAGGCCGAGCGCCGCCGACACCGCGTGCACCAGCGCACCGGCCGCAACTCCCAGCGCGGCCAGGAAGCCGGTGAACGGGCCGCCGCGTCCGCCCATGGCCACGATGAACATCATGTCGGGCCCCGGAGCGACACACAGGGCGAAGGCGGCGGCGAGGAAGGCCGCGTAGAGAGAGGTGTCCACCATGGTGGTCATGCTCTGCGGTACACGGCGAAGCGTCGATCGAATTTCGCGGGCCGAGACGCACGAGGCGCTGCCGGTGCCGCCGGTTCAGGGTGCCAGCCGGGCGATCCGCAGCGTCGCGGTCGTCGGGGACGCCCCGTTCAGCGGGGTCGCGTACGACGGGGTCACCGGTGCGTACGCCCAGGTCAGGGAGCCGTCCTTGAGCGCCGCTATGTCGCCGGTGATGTGCGCCTGCACGACCTTGTCCGGCGTCTTGAACGCGCCGTTCCAGTCGATCAGCCGCAGATGCGTGCCCGTGAACGTGCCGGTGCAGGTGCCGCTGGCGCACTTGGCGTTCTTCAGGGACTCCCAGGACACCAGCAGCCGGTCCTTGCCGTACGGGGCGACGCGGACGTTCACGTGTTCCGTTCCCGGCGCGTTCGTCAGGTAAATGGCCTTGCCTGCGGGCGAGTTGCGGTTCTTGAGGAACGACACCGCCACCTGGTGCGTGCTCCACCTGGGCTTCACCGTCCAGCCCCGGCCACTGGAGTCGTCCGGGTTCTTCGCGGCGGAGGCCGACCCGCGCGAGCCGTAGGCGGTGGCGTAACGGCCTGTCGACGACTTCACCAGGTCACCGGTGCGGCCGGCGTACGTGCCGCCGCAGTAGCCCGCCCAGCACTGCTCGCGCTGCACGGCCGGCGCGTTGTCGGGGGCGCCGATGCCCGTCGACACGAACAGGCTCGAACGCCAGTCGTCGAAGCAGAGGGAGGTGAAGGCGCCGGTGGGCTCGGCGTGCAGGGCGATGCCCTCGTTGTGCGAGCAGCCCCAGCCCCAACCGCCGCTGAGCTTGGCGCCCTTGGCGCTCAGATACGACAGCTTGTCGCCGAAGTGGCCGTCCGCGAAGCCGCCCGCGCCGTGGACGACGAAGTAGGCGCCGTACTTGGTGCCGTTCCAGGTGAGCTGGCCGTCCAGCGTCGGGGACGTGTCGTTGGACGCGGTACCGGTCAGCTTGGTGCGCCAGGCCTCCTTGCCCTGCGAGAAACGGACCAGCGCCGCCGCTGTCTCCTTCCACTTGTTGGTGTCGGCGACCCGGGTGAGCAGCGCGAAGCCGTCGCTGTGCGCGACCAGTCCACCGACCTCCTTGGCCCCCTTGACGATCGCGTCACCGCCCGCGCGCTTCCCGGCCGAGGTCAGCGGCGTCACGTGCACACCGTCCGACGCCGGCCAGGCGACCCGCAGGGTGCCGTTGGGCGCGACCGCTGTCGCCGTCCGCGTCCACTCCCGCATGTTGTTGTAACCGGCGGACAGATAGGAAAACTTGGCCGGCAGCGTCACGGAGGTGTTCGTGACGGCGAGGGTGGGCGCGGCGGGCGTCGCCGTGGTGGTCGCCGCCCCGGCGGTCGCGTACCAGGCGCCGGCGAGCAGCCCGACCGCCGCGAGCCCGCCGATCAGGGGCTTGCGGGCCGCGTGGGTGCGACGGTGGGCGGAGGTGCGGGGGAGTGGTGCTGAGGTCATACCTGTCTGTTGCCGGGGGGTGGGGAAAGGTTGCCGCGGGAGCGGATCGGGGCCGGCCCGGGGGCGGTGGGAGGGGGTGCCGGATCAGGCCGGGACTGGTCTCAGGGCCGGGAGGCGGGATCGGGCCGGTTGGCCGGGGTTGCCGGGTCGGACCGAGGTCGGGAATGGTCTGAGGGCGGGGCGCCGGATCGGGCCGGTTGGCCGGAAGGTCGAGATGCCGGACCGGGACGGGGCCGGCCGGAGGGCCGGGGTGCTGGGACGGGCCGGTCGGCCGGGATGCCGAGACGGTTCGGCGAGCGCCGAACGATCACGCCCCTACGGTGACCGTATGACCGCGCCCGTGTCCGCCTTCGCCGCCCTCCACCACCGTGCCGAGCCGCTCCTTCTCCCCAACGCCTGGGACCACGCCTCGGCCGTGCTCCTCGCCGCACAGGGCTTCGCGGCGATCGGCACCACGAGTCTCGGTGTCGCCGCGGCCGTCGGGTTGCCCGACGGTGCGGCGGCGACCCGCGACCACACCCTCCAACTCGCCCTGAACCTCGGCACGGAGGACTTTCTCCTGTCCGTCGACGCCGAGGGTGGATTCAGCGAAGACCCGGCCGAGGTGGGGGAGTTCGCACGGGAGCTGTTGGTGGTCGGCGCCGTCGGCATCAACCTGGAGGACGGTCTCGTCCCCGTCGCCCCGCACGCCGAGAAGATCGCCGCCGTCAAAGCCGCAGCCCCGGGCCTCTTCGTGAACGCCCGCACGGACGCGTACTGGCTCGGCGACCCCGGGTCCCCCACCCTGGCCCGGGACACCCTGGCTCGCCTCGACGCCTACCAACAGGCGGGCGCCGACGGGGTGTTCGTGCCCGGCCTGACCGACCCGGACGGGATCGCCGCGCTGGTGAAACGCCTCGACGTGCCGCTCAACATCCTCTACTCGCCCACCGGACCCACGGTCGCCCAACTCGGCGACCTCGGCGTACGCCGCATCAGCCTCGGTTCACTCCTCTACCGGCGGGCACTCGGCGCGGCCGTGGAGGCGCTCGGCGACATCCGGGCGGGGCGGGTACCCCGGGGTGAGGCACCCTCGTACGACGACGTGGTGGGGCTCGGTCACCAGCGCCACGGCTCCAACGCGGCGCCGGTCCGGATCAGCCGACCGGGACCAACGTCTCCTTGAGCCGCGCCGCGAACTCCTCCGGGTGGGTGAGCAGCCCGAGATGCCCTCCGGGGAACTGGCGGGTGGCGCTGCCTGTGCTGCGGGCGAGGAACATGGCGGTGCGATGCAGGAGTTGACCGGCCGAGTCGACGCCCACGGCGAGGGTGAGACGAGGCGAGGGCGCGCGAAGGGCGGCGAGATCAGGGGCGTAGGAGGTGAACGGGACCAGGACACGAGTAAGGGCGATGCCCAGGGGGGTCGCGAACTCGTCGGTGGGGGAGGGCGGTTGGTCCGCCGTGTCCGCCACCGTGGTCTGTTCCTGCTCCTGCTCCTGCTCGGTGAGAGCCCGTTCCTCCAGGCCCGCCGTCATTCGGGCCGAGGCGGCCTTCGGGCCCTGGGCGCGATAGGTCTCGCGCACCTCGGTGAACATCGCCCGCTGCCGCTCGGCGTCCGGGAGGACCGCCACGACCGGTGGCTCGTGCGCGACCACGTGGTGCAGCCGGCCCGGGTGCCGGGACGCCAGGTCGAGGGCGGCGACGGCCCCCGCGCTGGTGCCGAACACGTACGCGGAGTCACCTTCCGGGAGAACCTCGTCCAGTACCCGGGCCGCGCCGTCGCTCCACCACTCGGCGCGCTGTTCCTCGACAGGCTTGCCGAGTTGGCCGTGGGCGAGGCCGAGGGGGTCGTACGTCACGACGGTGAAGCGTTCGCAGAGGTGGTCGGTGGCCTTGTCGAGGCCCATGGGGTGTCCGGCGCCGCCGGGGATGATGAGGAGGACGGGGCCGGAGCCACGCACGTCGTAGTGATCACTCATTCTTCCGAAGCTACCGGCTGGGAAGGCCGGGCGCGGAATGGTTTTCCGGCCGTCCGGGCCGGTATGCGGACTGGTGTGCTGGCTGGTGTGCGGACGGGCGGACACCGGATGGGTGTCCGCCCGCGCAACAGCGTTACCGGTAGAGGGAGTTGGACCGGTCAGGCGATCGGTGCGTACACCACGCCCAGCTTGTCGATCTCGTCGGCCGAGCGGCCCGTGAAGCCCACGATCTGCCAGCCCGACGGTGCGGTGAACGTCGCCGTGTCCGACGTGGCCGTGCCGGAGGTCAGGGTGCGGGCCTTGTCCGTCGTGAACGCCGCCGAGAAGATCCTTGTCCGGCCGTCCTTCTGACCTTGCGTCAGCTTCACCGAGGTGAGGTGCTCGCCGGACGCCAGGGTGAGGGAGGAGGCGGTGCCGCCCGTGCCGCCGTGGGTCAGGGTCGTGCCGCCGTCGAGCGTCAGGGACACCGCGTCCAGGCGGGAGCTGCCGCGCAGGGTGAGCGTGCGGGGCGAGGGCGTCGCCGGCAGGTCGTCGGCGTCGGTGAACGCCGTGCCGTGCGGGCCACCGATGAAGTCACTCGCGCGCAGCTTCGAGGGCAGCGTCCAGGAGAAGTCGACCGTGTGCGGGAAGTGGTCGGAGAGGTTGCCGCCCGCGGAGTCCAGGAACTTCGCCCACTCGTTGTTGTAGCGGGTCGCGGAGAGGTTCACGAGCTTGCTGCCGCGGTAGAGGACCTTGTCGACGACCTCGCAGTTGTTCGTCGGCGCGGTCGTCGGGCACATCAGTGGCTCGCTGCCCTGGACCGGCGGCGTACCGCCCTTCACCAGCTGGACCCAGGCGTCCGTCAGACCGTTCTCCGACGCGAGCGTACGGATGTTGTCGGGCGTGCGCGTGTACCGGGTGTTCGTGTCACCGGCGACGATCACCGCGTTGCCCGCGGAGTTGGCCTGGATGAAGGCCGACAGCTGCGAGATGTTGGCCCGGCGGGCGGCGTACGCGTCCTCGGTGTCGTCCGCGTTGGGGTGGGCGTTGTAGACGTCCACGTAGACGCCCTCGGCGAGTCGTACCCGGGCCAGCGAGAAACCCTTGGGCGTAAGGCAGTTGGTGCCGGTGCACTTGGCCCACTTGACCCGCTCGAAGTCCTGGAAGGCGTAGTTCGAGAGGGTGTTGAGACCGTCCCCGAAAGGCACTCCGCCACTTGTCGCCGTGCGGTTCGCGTGGTTGTCGTTCGCGTACAGCGCCGCGTGGTAGTTGAAGTCCTCCTGCACGTTGACGATGTCGTACGCGCCCAGACGCGGCGAGATCAGCGGGGTGTTCACCTCGGGATTGCCCGAGCTCAGGACGTCCGGGAGGCCCGCGACGTTGTACGTGAGGACGTTGAAGGTGCCCGAGGCCGGAGCGGCGGCCTGCGCGGCGGGAGCGGTCGTGGCGGCGAGACCGGCGACCGCCAGCGCGCCGGCGACAAGGGTGCCGATGAGTCTTCTCATGGTGGGGGTGTCTCCAGAGGGGGGTAGGTGAACACGGCTCAGGTTCACGGCCAACAGTGTGACGGGCAAGGGCAGTTGGGGGAACAGTGAGTGGAGTGATGATCTGCCGTGTCCGAGTCGCCCGGCGATCACTCCCCGGTTGACCAAGGTTCATGTTTGACACCGATTCTCCTCAGGCGGCGCACTACCACGGGCGCCGCGCGACGGAGGAGACGCAGCCATGGGCCACGGGCACTCGCACGGACACGGGGATCACCACCATCACCACGGAGACGGTCACGAGGGCGGTACGGGTACGGAGTTGCCCGCGGCCTTCGACACCTCGGTGCCCGACGAGGCCCTGAGCCCCGAACAGAGGTCGCGCCGCTCGCTCCTGCGCAGGGCGGGTCTGCTCGGCGCGGGCCTCGCCGCCACCAGCGTCGTCACCCCGGCCGCCGCGGCCCCCGCGTACGCCGCCACCACCAACAGCCGCCGCACCAAGGGCAAGGGCTTCCTGTGGCTGGCGGGGGACCACCACATCCACACGCAGTACAGCAACGACGGCAAGTACCGCGTCGTCGACCAGGTCCGCCAGGGTGCCCGGCACGGCATGGACTGGCTGGTCATCACCGACCACGGCAACGTGACCCACTCGAAGATCGGCGTCGAGAAGGTCAACCCGGACATCAGGGCGGCCCGCGCCGCCTACGAGGACACCCTCGTCTTCCAGGGCCTGGAGTGGAACATCCCGGCCGCCGAGCACGGCACGGTCTTCGTGCACCCCGGCAACAACGAGGTCTCCGTCCTCAAGCAGTTCGAGACCGACTACGACGGCGGTGTGAAGGGCGCCACCGACTCGACGCCGGCCAATGAGGCGCTCGCTGTCGCCGGCCTCAACTTCCTCGCGGAGCAGGTGAAGCGGCGCAAGGTCAGGGACGTCCTGATGCTCGCCAACCACCCGGCGCGCAAGGGCATCGACTCCCCGCACGAGATCCGCGCCTGGCGGGACGCGACCCCGGCGCACCGGATCGCCGTCGGCTTCGAGGGCGCGCCCGGCCACCAGGCGGCCGGTATCGCCGCGCCGACCGGTATGGGCCGGGCCCGTGGCATCTACGACAACAGCCCCAGCGCCAACTCCTTCGCCGGTTACCCGTTGGAGAGTTACCGCACCTGGGGCGGGTTCGACTGGATGACGTCCACCGTCGGCGGCCTGTGGGACAGCCTGCTCGCCGAGGGCAGGCCCTGGTGGATCACCGCCAACTCCGACTCGCACCAGGTGTACACGGACACCGCCAAGCGCGGCGGTCCGGACAGCGACTACGACCTCAACGGCCGTCACACCGACCCCGTCTACTCCGGCGGGATCGACCTCACCCAGGGCGACTACTGGCCCGGCCAGTACAGCCGTACCCACGTCGGCGCCGACGGCTTCTCGTACGCCGCCGTCATGGACGGCATCCGGGCCGGCCGGATCTGGGTGGACCACGGCCAGCTGCTCAGTGGCCTCGACGTGCGTGTCGCGGGCGGCGGCAGGTGGAGCACGCTCGGCGGTGCCCTCCACGTGAAGAAGGGCACGAGGGTCACCCTCACGGTGGACGTGGCGGCGGCCGGCGGCCCCAACTGGGCGGGATTCGTACCGACGTTGGCCCGCGTGGACGTCATCCAGGGCGATGTCACGGGCCTGGTCGCTGACCGGGACACGTTCACGGCGCCGACGGCCAGGGTCGTCAAGTCGTACGAGGTGAACAAGTCGACCGGCACGGTCCGGCTCACCTACGACCTCGGGCGCGTCGACCGTCCGGTGTACGTCCGGCTGCGCGGCAGCGACGGCAACCGGTCCGCCGTCGGCGCGATGGGCGCGGCGGTCGACCTGGCGGGCCCGGCCATCGACGTCGTCGGTGACGCGGACCCGTGGCGCGACCTGTGGTTCTACTCCAACCCGGTGTGGGTGCTCCCTTCGTGACACCGCCGTACGCCCTCTGGGCCGACACCTCGGTGTCGGCCCTCCGCGCGGCCGACCACCTGCTCCTCGCCCTCGCGGCCGAACTCGACCTGCCCGAGAGTGCGTTCGCCTGCACACACCTCGTACGCGGCGAACGCCCCCGTGTCGCCCTGTCGTTCACCCTGCCCTCGGAGCCGCTCCTGCGCACCGCCGAGGAGCGGCTCCGAACTCAGGGGTACGAGGTGACGCCCGGGGTTCCGGACCAAGCGGGCCGCGCGGTGCTCTACCCGGGCGCCGACTCCCTCACCGGCACGGTCACGGTGGGGGAGTTGCTGGCCCGGAGCGCCATCGACCGGGTGACGGTACTGGGCACCCAGGGTCAACCACCGTCGGACCAGCGGATGGTGACGCGTGATCATGTGCGCCCGCACTGGCATGGCGGCGAACTCGTCCTCGCCGCCATGCCCGCCGTCGGCGGCACCCTGGTGCCGTTCGAGGTGCCGGACCCGACACCGTGCTGCGCGGACCACTGACGGGATCACCGCACGGGCGTCACCCGTTGACCCCCGTGTACCAGTCGGTGCGGGGCGTCCGTCACGCGTCGTCACCCTCGCGCATCGGTACCCGTACGCCGCGCTCGTCGGCGACGGTCTCGGCGATGTCGTAGCCGGCGTCGACGTGCCGGATGACGCCCATCCCGGGGTCGTTGGTGAGCACCCGGCGGATCTTCTCGCCCGCCAGCTTGGTGCCGTCGGCGACGGAGACCTGGCCGGCGTGGATGGAGCGGCCCATGCCGACGCCGCCTCCGTGGTGGATGGAGACCCAGGACGCCCCGGACGCGACGTTGACCATGGCGTTGAGCAGGGGCCAGTCGGCGATGGCGTCGGAGCCGTCGAGCATGGCCTCGGTCTCGCGGTAGGGGGAGGCGACGGAGCCGGAGTCGAGGTGGTCGCGGCCGATCACCAGCGGCGCGGCCAGTTCACCGGACGCCACCATGTCGTTGAAGCGCTCGCCGGCCTTGTCGCGCTCGCCGTAGCCGAGCCAGCAGATCCGGGCCGGCAGGCCCTGGAAGTGGACGCGTTCGCCGGCCATCTTGATCCACCGGTGCAGCGACTCGTTCTCGGGGAACAGCGCAAGGATCGCCTTGTCGGTCTTGGCGATGTCGGACGCCTCACCCGACAGGGCGGCCCAGCGGAAGGGGCCCTTGCCCTCGCAGAACAGGGGGCGGATGTAGGCGGGGACGAAGCCGGGGAAGGCGAACGCCCGCTCGTACCCGGCGAGCTGGGCCTCGCCGCGGATGGAGTTGCCGTAGTCGAAGACCTCCGCGCCGGCGTCCATGAAGCCGACCATCGCCTCCACATGCCGGGCCATGGACTCGCGGGCCCGGGTGGTGAAGCCGGCCGGGTCCTTCGCCGCGTAGGAGGCGAGGTCGTCGAAGTCGACGCCGACGGGCAGGTAGGACAGCGGGTCGTGGGCCGAGGTCTGGTCGGTGACGATGTCGATGGGGGCGCTCTCGGCGAGCATCCGCGGCAGCAGCTCGGCCGCGTTGCCCAGCAGACCGATGGACAGAGGCCGGCGCGCATCCCGCGCCTCGACGGCGAGCTGGAGGGCGTGCTGGAGGGAGTCGGCGCGGACGTCGAGGTAGCGGTGCTCGATACGGCGTTCGATGGCCCGCGGGTCGACGTCGATACAGATCGCGACGCCGTCGTTCATCGTCACCGCGAGCGGCTGGGCGCCGCCCATCCCGCCGAGCCCGGCGGTCAGGGTGATGGTGCCGGCGAGGGTGCCGCCGAACTTCTTCGCGGCGACGGCGGCGAACGTCTCGTAGGTGCCCTGGAGGATGCCCTGGGTACCGATGTAGATCCACGACCCGGCCGTCATCTGCCCGTACATCGTCAGACCGAGCTGCTCCAGACGCCGGAACTCCTCCCAGTTCGCCCAGTCGCCCACCAGGTTGGAGTTGGCGATCAGGACACGGGGGGCCCACTCGTGGGTCTGCATGACACCGACCGGGCGGCCCGACTGGACGAGCATCGTCTCGTCCTGCTTCAGCGTGCGCAGGGTACGGACCATGGCGTCGAAGGAACGCCAGTCACGGGCGGCCTTGCCGGTGCCGCCGTAGACGACGAGCTTGTCGGGGTGCTCGGCGACCTCCGGGTCCAGGTTGTTCTGCAGCATCCGCAGAGCGGCCTCCTGCTGCCATCCCAGGGCACTCAGTTCCGTACCGCGCGGCGCTCGTACGGGGCGCGCTCCCGGCATTCCAGTCATCGTTCGTTACCTCCGGCGTTTGTCGAGGAAGGCCTGCAGGCCCTCCATGTGGTCGTTGGTGGACGCGTTCAGGGCGGCCAGGCGGCGTTCGGTGCGGATTCCGGTGGACAGGGGGGACTCGAAGGCCGTCAGGACCGCTTCCTTGGCGATGCGGACGGCGACGGCGGGGTGGTCCGCGATGGCGCGGGCCGTGTCGTCGGCGACGCGGTCGAGTTCGCCGGCGGGCACGACACGGCTGACCAGCCCGGCGGCGAGGGCCTCGGGGGCGGTGAGGGTGCGGCCGGTGAGGATCATGTCCATCGCGAGTGCCTTGCCGACGGCGCGGACGAGCCGCTGGGTTCCGCCCGCCCCGGGGATCGCGCCGATCCGCACTTCGGGCTGGCCGAAGCGGGCGGTCTCGGAGGCGATCACGAGGTCGCAGATCATGGCGAGTTCGCAGCCACCGCCCAGGACGTGGCCGCTCACCGCCGCGATCAGTGGGATGCGGGTCTCGTACAGCGCCTCCCACAGGTCGCTGAAGTCGTCGAGGTACGTTCCGACCGGCCCGGACCGGGAGAGTTCTGCGAGTTCCGCGATGTCGGCGCCCGCCGCGAACACCTTCTCGGTTCCGCTGATCACGACGCAGTGGACCTCCGGGTCCGCGTCCCAGGCGCGTACGGCGTCGAGCAGGGCGGTCATCATCGAGCGGTTGAGCGCGTTGGCCGCGTGCGGGCGGTCGAGGCGGGCGTGGCCCACCGGGCCTTCGACCTTCGTGTGGACGACTCCGTCAGTCATCGTCGCCGCCGCCTTCCGCGGTCAGCCTGCTGACGACGGCGTCCCGGTGGGCCTTGACCTGTGCGGTCCGCTCCGGCGTCCACGGGTAGAAACCACGGCCCGACTTGGCACCCAGCGCGCCATCGGCCACCAGTTTGCTGACGCTCGCCGGCACTTCGGCGGAGTTGCTCAGTTCGGGCATCAGGATGCCGGACACCTGCTGGACGACATCGAGGCCGGCCAGATCCATCAGCTCCAGCGGTCCGCAGGCCGCCCAGCGGGGGGCGAGTGTGGTGCGGACGGCGAGGTCGGCGTCCTCGACGGAGGTGACGCCGGACTCGACGAGGTGCAGGACCTCGCGCAGGACGGCGTACTGGATGCGGTTGACGACAAAGCCGGGCACGTCCGCCCGTACGACGACGGGGAGCTTGCCGAGCCGTCTGGTCAGGGACTCGGCGCGGGTCATGTCCGCGGCGTCGGTGGCGGCGCCGGCGACGAGTTCGACCAGCGGCATGACGGGCGCGGGGTTGAACCAGTGCATGCCCAGGAACCGGCCGGGGTGCTCAAGTGCCGTGCCGAGCAGGGTGATCGGCACGCTGGAGGTGTTGGTGGTGAGGAGGCACTCCGGCGCCACGGCGGCTTCGGCCGTGGCGAGGATGTCCTGTTTGAGAGCGACGATCTCGGCGACGTTCTCGCTCACCACGTCCGCGCCCTCCAGCGCCTCGGCGAGCGAACGGGTGCAGCGCACGTCGTCGGGGACGGTGGCCCGGGCGGCGGCCAGGGTGCTCTCGCTGCGGGACCACAGCGTGACGCGGCAGCCCGCGCGGGCGAAGACCTGGGCGATACCGGCGCCCATGGTCCCGGCGCCGATCACCGCCACCCTGGGCGGCTGTTCCGGATTCTCGGGCATTTTCTTCTTCCTTTTCTCTTCCTTCCGGGCTCAGATGACGCCGAGGGCGCGCAGGCCCGCTATCTGCTCGGGGCTCAGCCCGAGCTCGCCGGTCAGCACCTCGTCGGTGTGCTGGCCGAGGAGTGGTGCGGGGGACGGGGCCGGGGGGACCGTTTCGGAGAAGCGGACCGGCTGCCGCATGACGGCGACCTCCCCGGCCACGGGATGGTGCGCGGTGTCCAGCAGTCCCCGCTTGCGGATGTGTTCGCTGTCCAGTGCCTCGCGCAGGCTCCAGATCGGGCCCGCGGGGACGCCCGCCGCCTCCAGTCGGCCGACGGCCTCGTCCACCGTGCGGTCGCGGGTCCAGCCCTCGATCAGCGCCCGGAGTTCCGCGTGGTGCCGGGCACGCTGGGCGTCGGTGGCGAAGCGCGGGTCGTCGAGGAGTTCGGGCATGCCGGTCTCCGCGCACAGACGGGCGAAGAGCGCGTCGTTGGCGACCGCGAGGACGACCTGCCCGTCGCGGGCCGGGAAGCTGTCCATCGGGGCGGAGACAGGGTGGCGGTTGCCGATCCGGTCGGGTTCCGTGCCGTCGCCGGTCAGCTGGGCGAGCGCCACGACCAGCAGGGACAGTACGGAGTCGAGCATGGCGACGTCCACATGCCCGCCGACGCCGGTGACGTCCCGCTGCCGCAGCGCGGCCAGTGCGCCGTACGCCCCGTACATCCCGGCGACGACATCGCCGATGGACTCGCCGACGCGGGTCGGGCCGGAGTCGGGCCAGCCGGTGAGGCTCATGATGCCGCCCATGGCCTGGATGATGTGGTCGTAGGCGGGACGGTGGGCGAGCGGCCCGGTCTGGCCGAAGCCGGAGATGCTGACGTACACCAGCCGCGGGTTGACGGCGGCGAGAGTCTCCTGGTCGATGCCGAGCCGGGCGGTGACGCCGGGGCGGAAGTTCTCGACGAGGACGTCCGCGTCGCGCACCAGGCGGTGCAGCAGCTCGCGGCCCTGCTCCGACTTGAGGTTGAGGGTGATGCCGCGCTTGCCCCGGTTGAGCAGCATGAAGTACGAGCTCTCGCCCTTGACGTGCGGGGCGAAGTGCCGGGAGTCGTCGCCGGTGCCGGGCATCTCGACCTTGGTGACGTCGGCTCCGAGGTCACCGAGCAGCGCCGCGCAGAGCGGGCCGGCCAGGACCCTGGACAGATCCAGGACCCTGACGCCGGACAGGGGGCTGGTTGCCGCCATGGTCTGGCCTTCCTTCCGTTGTATCGCTTGTGGGGGGTTGCCGTGCCGTGCCGCGTCAGCGGGCCAGCGGGCCGACGGCGGCTTCGACGGCCGCCACGAGAGCGCCGTCGGCGACCAGCTCGGCGGCCGCGGCGAGGTCCGGGTACAGCTCGCGGTCCTCCGCCAGCCGGGGCACGCGCTCGCGGACCGCCCGGTAGGCGGCGCCTGTGCCCGTCCCGGGACGCAGGCCGCCGTGGTACTCCAGGCCCTGCGCCGCCGCCAGGACCTCTATGCCGAGCGCCTGTTGTGCGTACTCGACGGCCTGCCGCGCCTGCCATCCGGCGGGGACGCCCATGCTGACGTGGTCCTCCTGCATGGCGGAGGTCGGGATGCTGTGCACCGAGGCGGGCTGGGCGAGGGCGCGGGCCTCGGCGGCCAGTGAGGCCGTGACGTACTGCGGGATCATGAAGCCGGAGTCCTCGCCGCCGGGCGCCGCGAGGAAGGCGGGCAGCTCGCTGACGTGGGAGTTGGTCAGCCGGTCGGTGCGGCGCTCGGAGATGTTGAGCAGGTGGGTGACGGCGATGGTCAGGACGTCCAGCGCCATCGCGACCGGCGCGCCGTGGCCGTTGCCGCCGGTGTGGGCGGTGACCGTGTCGTCCTCGGGGCTCACGCTGAAGAACGGGTTGTCGGTGACCGAGTTGGCCTCGACGAAGACCGTCCGTTCCACGTAGTCCAGCGCGTCGCGCGCGCTGCCGTGGACCTGGGGCGCGCACCGCAGGCTCAGCGGGTCCTGGAGGCGGTGGTGGCGGTATCTCGCGACGATCTCGCTGCCGTCGAGCAACGTGCGCAGGTTCGTGGCCGTGGCCGTCTGGCCCGGGTGCGGACGGACCTGCTGCACCTGCGGGTCGAAGGCGCGGTCGTTGCCGCGCAACGCCTCCAGGCTCATCGCCGCCGCTATGTCGGCGGTCAAAGTCAGCGCCCGCGCGTCGTGGACGGCGAGCGCGGCCATGGCGGTCACCTCGTAGGTACCGCTGACCAGCGCGTGGCCCTCGCGGGGGCCCAGGTCCCGTACCGGCAGCCCCGCCCGGCGCATCGCCTCCGCCCCGGACAGGAGCGCGCCGCCGTGGTAGGCCTGCCCCAGCCCGGCGACGACGAGGCCGATGTGTGCGGTGCCGATCAGGTAGCCGACCGAGCCGCGCCCGGGCGACCAGGGGGTGACACCCCGGTTGAGCATCGCGACGAGGGTGTCGACGAGGCCGATGCTCACGCCGCTGCGGCCCTGCGCCATGGCCCGGACGATCAGCAGGATCATGGCGCGCATGACCTCGACGGGGTAGGGCGCGCCCACCCCGCAGGCGTGGCTCTTCAGTATCTTCAGCTGGGCTCGCGACACGTGTTCGGGGGTGACGGAGACGCTGTAGAGGTCTCCGACGCCGGTGGTGAGGCCGTAGACGGGCGGCGCGTCCGTGCCGAGGCCGGCGAGCAGGCGTACTCGCATCTCCTCGACCGCCCGGACGGCCTCCTCGGTGAGCGCCACCGGGGCTCCGTGCCGGGCCACCGCCACGATGTCGGCGATGGTGAGCGGGGCGTGGCCGACGACCACCGGCGCGAGGTCCACCGGCGCGGCGGGCGCGGGGACCATCGTCTCCCGGGAAACGCTCATATTCCGTGTTCCGTCCTCGTAGCGCGGGATGGTTCCTTGACAGCAAACCAGACCACTTGGCCCGCACCGGTTTCCGCTGAATGAATTCCGATTGCCACCAGACGGCAGAGAGTTCTGCAATTGCGGACGCTTTTCGAGTTGCTGGCTCTCCAAGTGCCCTCAATCGATCTTCGAGGGGTGATTCACGGACGGGATTAGATCCCTCTCCGCTCATTGAGCATTACGTAAAGTGACCATCTTTCCATCAGGTGGCAATAGGGATTCACCCACCAGAAACGCCCGCGCACTCGCCTGAAAAAAAGCCGCGTCTACCGTTGCGGCCAATTCAGGAGGTGGCTATGAGCGAGGCGTCGACACGGACCGCCGAGCGGGCGATGGCTCTACTGGCCGTGGTGTGCGAGCACGGGACCATCACCCTGGCGGAGTGCGCCCGGGAAACCGGGCTGGCGGCCAGCACCGCGCTGCGCCTCCTGCGAGCGCTGGAGAACGGCGGCTTCGTACGGCGCGAGACCGACGGTTCGTTCCGCCCGGGGACCCGGATCGTGCAGATCGGGGCCCAGGCGCTCAGCCACGAGTCACTGGTGTCGCTGTGCCACGAGGCCATGGAACGCATCGCCGCGGTGACCCGGGAGTCGGTGTACCTGAGCATCCCCTCGCACGACGACACCGCCCTGTACATCGCGATCACCGAGGGCACCCACTCGGTCCGGCACACCAGTTGGGTCGGCCGGACGGTCCCGCGGCGGGGCACCTCGGTCGGTGCGGTGTTCGCGGGGGACACGCCGCCCCGCGGTTATCTCGTCGTGGAACACGGCGTCGAAAGCGACGTCTCGGCTATCGCCGCACCGCTGCTCACCGGCTCCAGGGTGATCGCCGCCCTGAGCGTGGTGATCCCCGACTACCGGCTGCGCGGCGACAGCATCACCCGAATCGGGACCCGGCTCGCCGGTGAGGCCCACGATCTGTCGCGCTCGCTCGGCGGGAATCCGCCGCAGCTGGAATACGGCCTCCGGGTCAACCGCACCGCAACGGAGAGAAAGTCATGATCCGATTCGACAATGTCACCAAGGCATATCCGGACGGTACGGTCGCCGTCGACCGGCTGAGTCTTGAAGCGCCCACCGGAAAGATCACCGTCCTGGTGGGGCCTTCCGGGTGCGGCAAGACCACCTCGATGCGCATGATCAACCGGCTGATCGAGCCCACCGTCGGCACGATCAGCCTCGGCGGGGAGCCGGTGGCGGGGACGGACGTCACGCAGCTGCGGAGGAAGATCGGCTACGTCATCCAGCATGCCGGGCTCTTCCCCCACAAGAACGTGGCCGACAACGTGATGGCGCTCCCCAGGCTCCTCGGGCTCGGCCGCCGCGAGGCCCGCACCCGGGCCCTGGAACTCCTCGAACGGGTCGGTCTGGGGGCGCAGTTCGCCGAACGCTACCCCTGGCAGCTGTCCGGCGGGCAGCAGCAGCGCGTCGGCGTCGCCCGCGCACTGGCCGCAGATCCGCCGTATCTCCTGATGGACGAGCCGTTCAGCGCCGTCGACCCGGTGGTGCGGGGGCAGTTGCAGGAGGAGTTCCTGCGCCTGCAGCGTGAGATCGGCAAGACGATCGTGCTGGTCACCCATGACATCGACGAGGCACTGAAACTCGGCGACCAGGTCGCGGTGCTCCGCGAGGGCGGGCGGCTCGCCCAGATGGCGGCCCCGGCCGAACTGCTCGCCCGCCCGGCCGACGCCTTCGTCGCCGGTTTCGTCGGCCGCGACCGCGGCTACCGGGCACTGGGCTTCACCGGTACGGGAGGCACCGTACTGCCCGTACCGGAGCCCTCGGTGGCACTCGGAGCGACGCGGACACAGGCCGTGGCAGCGGCACTTGACGGCTGGATCCTGGTCACCGGGACCGACGGGAAACCGGTCGGCTGGGCCGCACTCGACCGGCTCGACGGCGACCGGGTGACCGAACGGGACCTCAACCTGAGCGCCACCACGGCCCGTGTCGACGGCACCTTCCGCGAGCTGCTGGACGCGGCGCTGTCCTCGCCCAGCGGGCGCGGCGTCGTCGTCGACGCCGAGGGGCGGCTGGCGGGCACCGTCTCGCCGACCTCGGTGGCCCGCGCGATCGAGGCGAGCACCTCGGGCGACGTACCGGCCGCGGCAGCCGGGAGCCAGGGGTGAGCGCGAGCGAGTGGCTCAGCCACAACCTGGGAGAGATCACCGACCTCGTCGGCTGGCACCTGTGGCTGTCCGTGCTGCCGCTGGTGATCGGACTGGCGGTCGCGCTTCCGCTCGGCTGGCTGGCCCACCGCAGCCGCGGACTCTACCCGCTGCTGGTGGCGCTGGCCGGGCTGGTCTACACCGTGCCGTCCCTCGCGCTGTTCATCCTGCTGCCGAAGGTGCTCGGCACCCGCATCCTCGACCCCGTCAACGTGGTGGTCGCGCTGAGCGTCTACACCGTGGCGCTCATGATGCGCGTGGTCGCCGACGGGCTCTCCGCGGTGCCGGCCGAGGCCGTTCAGTCCGCGCACGCGATGGGGTACCGCCCGCGCCAACGCCTGCTGCGGATCGAACTGCCCATCGCCGTACCGGTCATCACCGCCGGGCTGCGGGTCGCGGCGGTCTCCAACGTCAGCCTCGTCTCCATGGCGGCACTGCTCGGGGTACCGCAGCTCGGCACGCTGTTCACCCAGGGCTTCCAGCTCCACTTCTTCACCCCGATCGTCACAGGCGTCGTACTGAGCCTGGTCATCGCGCTGCTGCTGGACGGGCTGATCCTGCTCGCCGGGCACGCGCTCACCCCCTGGCAGCCCGGGAGGACCGCCCGATGAGCATCACCGGCTGGCTCACGGACCCCGCCAACTGGAGCGGTCCCGACGGCATCCCCACCCAGGTGCTGGCCCACCTCGAACTCTCCGCCGTCGCGCTCGCCATCGCCCTCGTACTGGGTGTGCCCGCCGGGCTGCTGATCGGGCACACCGGGCGCGGCAGTGTCCTGGTCGGCGGACTGGCGAACGCGCTGCGGGCACTGCCGACCCTGGGCGTGCTGATGATCGCGGTGCTGCTGATCACCCCACGCATCACCTCCGACCTGGCGTTCACCATCCCGAGCCTGCTCGTGCTCGTACTGCTCGCGGTGCCGCCCATCCTGACCAACACCTATGCGGGCGTCTTCGCCGTCGACGCCGCCGCCGTGGACGCCGCGCGCGGCATGGGTCTGCGCCGCCGGGACATCCTGCTGCGCGTCCAACTGCCCTGCGCGCTCCCGCTGATGCTGTCCGGGATACGCGCCGCCGCCCTGCAGATCATCGCGACCGCGACGGTGGCTGCGTACGTCTCGCTCGGCGGCCTCGGCCGCTACCTCATCGACGGTCTCGCGCAGAACGACTACGCGCAGATGGCGGGCGGCGCACTCCTCGTCGCCGCACTCGCCCTCGTCGTCGAACTCGTCCTGCTCGGTCTGGCCCGGCTCGCCGTCTCGCCCGGCCTCACCCGCAGGGTCTCCCCCCGCAGTCCCCGTTCCCTCCCGGCCACGCCCAAGGCCCCCGCACAGTGAAGAGAGCACGATGAAGACCAACCTCATTGCCGGTACGTCCGTAAGAAGCCGGAACACCAGAGCCGGGAAGCTCCTCGGCCTCGGCGCGCTCGCCGCGACCGGTGCCCTCGTCCTCACCGCGTGCGGTGGCGGCGGCGACCCGATGAGCACCACGGCCGACGCGGGCGCGTCGTCGTCCCCCGACACCATCACCGTGGGGTCCGCGAACTTCAGCGAGAGCGAACTGCTCGCCACCATCTACGCGGAGGCGCTGAAGGCGAAGGGCGTCAAGGTCAAGACGCGGCTGAACATCGGCAGCCGGGAGACGTACATTCCCGCGCTCCAGGACGGCTCGATCGACCTGCTCCCGGAGTACACCGGCGCGCTGCTCCAGTACTTCGACCCGAAGACGAAGGCCAGTACCCCCGACGAGGTCACGGCCGCGCTGAAGAAGGCGCTGCCGGCGGGCATCAGCTCGCTCAAGGCGTCCTCCGCCGAGGACAAGGACGTACTCGCCGTCACGCAGAAGACCGCGACCGCGAACAGCCTCAGCACCATCTCCGACCTCGCCCCGGTGGCCGGGTCGATGGCTCTCGGGGCGCCGCCGGAGTGGAAGACCCGGGTCAACGGGGTGGTCGGGCTGAAGGACGTCTACGGCCTGGACTTCAAGAAGTTCGTCTCGCTGGACGCCGGAGGCCCGCTGACCCTGGCCGCCATCACCGGCAACCAGGTACAGGTGGGTGACATGACCAGCACGGACCCGGCCATCGCCAAGAACAAGCTCGTCGTCCTCAAGGACGACAAGAACCTCTTCCTGGCCGAGAACATCCTGCCCGTCGGCAACACCAAGAAGCTCACACCGACCGTCAGCAGCACGCTCGACGCCGTGTCCGCCGCCCTGACCACCGAGGAACTGATGGTGCTCAACGGAAAGGTCGCCAAGCTCGACGACATGAGCGACGTCGCCAAGCAGTGGCTGAAGTCCGAGGGCCTGGCCTGATCCCACCGGCGACACCATGAGCCCGCCCCGGACCGCACTCGCGCTCCGGGGCGGGCTGCCCTGAGCCGTGTTCGGTGCGGCGGCGGGCGATGAGCGGGGTGATCCCGACCGCCTGGACCTGCTTGCGGTACTCCTGAAATTTGCGGCGTGAGCATGCTGGGCGGACTTCTGTGGGCGAGGAATCAAGGTCTTAAACGGAATCGGGTCGTGGCGCCGGAATACGGCAAGCGCGCCGTCTGTGGCAGGGCAACTGTTCATGTAGTAGCGGTCGGAGAGCAGTCGGTACCAACGCAAATCGGTACACAAGTGAGTCGAAGGCCAGGCGTAGACGCGTGAGCTTTTGTCCTGAACTGTAAAGAATTCATGATGACTTGACAGCTACTCTCCACGGGAATTGATCAAGTCCCGCACTGCGGGAGGACATCCACGGGGGTGGAGAGTGGCTGGGCGTAACTCCGGACTCATAGGTAGAGCAATCACGGCCCTTGTGCTCGCGGCTTCGCTGTCAGCGGCCGTCAGCAGCACAAACGTGGCCGTAGCAGGGCCGGACGTCTGTGAGCTTTCGGACGGGGACCTGACCATCAGCGACTTGCCCGCCGGCTCGTCTGTGATCTTGTGCGACGCGGTTGGGCGCGTGGTGACGTACGACGGCGCCGGTGTGACGGTGCCCGAACCCGGTTCTGCCGCGAGCATCGACATGCTGACCACGGACGGCCAGTCACGCGGGTTCACGCTGGAGGTCGCCACGGACGGCAAGGTGTCCTACAACCTTGACGACGCCGGCGCGGACACTTCCACTGCGGGCTCCGATCTCCCCGACGCACTGGCGGACAACGCTGACGCGGCAGCCGGCCTGCCGGTGGAGACGGACACGGTCACCGACGCCTCGGACGCAAACGCGGCGGGCGCCGAAGTGGCAGACGTGGACGCGCTCAGCTCCGCCTCGGCGTGCAGCGATGGTGCGTACTCGACGGCCGACCGCAAGGAGTACGGCACCTACAACTGGTACATCGGCGACGGCGGGATGCCTGGGGGGCTGTCTCGGACAGACGCCAAGTGGGCGTTCTACGACGCCATCGACAACATCACCGACAGCTACAACAACTGCGGGTTCGGCGACTACGTCGGCGCGAAATCGAACTTCCTGTCCGAGACCAGTCGTGAGGCGAGCGTTAGTAGCACCGGCAAGTGCACTGGCCAGGACGGTCTGAGTGTGTGGGACGCGGGAGACCTCAAGAGTGGTGTCGTCGCGACGACCTGCTCGTACACCTGGTCCATGCCTGGCGTGAAGAACGACTTGCGTGAAGCCGACATCCGCTTCAACACCCACGATTTCGACTTCACGAACAAGCCGACCAGCAGCTGCTCGAACAAATATGACATCCGCTCCGTCGGTACTCATGAGGCCGGACACGTCTTCGGACTGAGTCACGTCGGTTCGGGACACGAAAACCTCACGATGTACACGAACTCGTTCACGTGCAAGACGATCGCCAGGACGCTCGGCAAGGGAGACATCCTGGCGCTTCGCAGCATCTACTAGGAGGACGTTGATGAGCTGGGCGGGGCGATTCACGAGCTTGCCGCTGGTGGCGGCCATTTTGGTGTCGGCTGTGGCGTGCACGGCGGGCAGCAGCAGTGACGGTGACGAAGAATCGGCGTCCTGTGCCTACCGGGTCCAGTATGAGAACCGAACATACCGGGACGTCGCGAATGTGAAATTCGTGGCCGGAGAGAAACTCGGTGCCGCCACCATCCCGCCCTGCGACGACACCGGCGGGCAGGACGAAGCCGAAGTGGAGGCGACGGAGACCGCCTATGAGGTGGACGGCATTTCCCCGGAGGTGGCCATTGCAGTCGGGGACACGCCCGATGAAGCCAAGTTCGTTGCCTCCTACTCGGGCAACAAACTTCCGCCCGAGATTCAGAAATTGATCAACGGTTCATGATGCCGCGTGCGGGATGCCACTGCCCGGGTGGCGTTGGCGTCCCGCACCGGTCTGCGCTGTTCAGCGCTCTCAAGTATCCGGGTGAGCTCGGCCCGCTGCACGGCCACCGGGTTGCTCAGATTCCGGGATCGTAGGCACTCGAGGCGAAACAAAGAGACGCAGCGGGCGCCTCAAGTACTTCGCCGAGCACATCCCGGCGACGCTGAAGCGCTACCGAGGTAGCGCCCCACGTATGCCGGACACGGGCGCCCTGCCTGTCACCCGTTCACCCCCGTGTAGTGCCCCAAACTCCACCGCCACAGCAGCCGCGCCCCCAGGAACGCCACCAGGCCCAGCAACGGCGAGGCCGCCGCCAGCCAGTACGGGACGCCCGTGTCGTGGCCGTGGCCCGTCAGCACCGCCGCCGGGAAGTACGCGACGAACGCGAGCGGCAGTCCGAAGGTGAGGAACCCGCTCACCGCCCTCGGCAGGACGTTCAGGGGATAGCTGCCGAACGTGCCGAGCAGCTCCTCCAGCCAGCGGCCCCAGTAGTCGGCGGCCGGGAAGCGCAGCGAGGCGCAGGCCACCGCCGTGAACAGGGCCGCCTCCAGGAGCATCCCGCCGAGGACGCAGACCACGAGGTACGTGATGCGGCCCGCAGTCCAGTCCAGGTCGCTGCGGGAGAGCGCGCCCGCCATCAGGCCCGCGGCCACCGTCAGGTCGCCGATGGCGTTGGTGGGGAAGACGGACAGCTGGACCTGGCGGAACACCGGCATCGGACGGACCAGATAGGTGTCGATCATCCCCTCCTGGATGATCCGGCCGATGCCGTGCATCCGCCCGAGGAACAGCACGAAGATGCCGTGCGCCAGCATCCTGGTCGCCGGGATCAGCAGCACCTCCGAGCTGTCCCAGCCGCCCATCCCGGCGAACCGGGTCAGCAGCACCGTCGCGAACACGATCACCGACACCTGCCAGACGGCGCCGATGGCGATCATCATCAGGAACTCGGAGCGGTACTCCAGCTGGGCACGGAAGTTGAGGCGCGTGATGCGCCACGCGATACGTACGCCGTTCACGGATCAGCCTCCCTGGGAGATGACTCGGAGGGCGGCCCGCCGCCACAGGAACCGGGTGAACAGGGCCAGTACGACGATCCAGGCGGCCTGGACGGAGAGCTGGAAGGCGGCGTCGGAGAGCGGGACGCGCCCCACGTACAGCGACAGCGGCACGCTCAGGGTGGCCTGGAAGGGCAGGAAGGAGCTGAGGGTGATGAACCAGTCCGGGAAGAACCACAGCGGTGCGTACACCCCGGACAGGAGGTTCTGCGCGAAGATCAGGATGAGCATCGCGGCGCCGTTGCGCAGCGTCCAGAAGCACAGCTGGTCGATGACGAGCATGACGTAGTACAGGACCAGCTGGCCGAGCAGCAGACTGAGCGCGAACACCCCGGCCACGGCGGCCGATTCGGGCGGCTGGACCACCCCGACGGCCAGACAGAGCGCGAACCCGGCCAGCGCCCACGCGAACCCGTACAACTGCTCGCCCAGCGCTCGCAGCGCGTAGTAGCGCTGGGGTGCCAGGGGGCGCAGGTACCAGTAGACGATCGTGCCGAAGTGCATGTGCTGGAGCACGGTGTCCCGGCCCGCGTACTGGTCCAACTCCCGCAGCCGGGAGGCGAGTACGGCCATCACGGCGTACGTCACCGCCTGGTCGCGGGTGAGGCCGGCCGTCGTACCGCTCTGCTGGTACAGGCCGTGCCACAGGGACGCGACCAGGACCACCTGGACGGTCAGCCTGACCAGGGCGGCGGTCATCCGGGGCGGGGCGTGCAGCTCACCGAGCGGGGTGACCCTGGCGGACCGCCAGGCATGCAGGACGGCCATGTCAGCCGCCCCCGTACGTTTCGGACACCTCGGCCTGGACGTAGGCGGCGCGCATCACGTCCTCCAGGTCGGCCTCGTCGAGGGCGATGTCCGTCACCTCGTACCGCTCGATGACCCGCTTGAGCGCCTGGTGGACCGTGGGAGAGGCCGGGCCGTCGGGGCCGAAGACCACCTGGGGACCCTCGTGGCGCAGCAGCGCGATGCCGGGAAGCGCCTCGACCTCCGCGTGCGGGTCCGCCAGCGTGGCCCGGACCTGCCAGGTCGAGCCGAACCTCTTCTTGATCTCGTCCAGCGTGCCGTCCAGCACGAGCCGGCCGTGGTTGACGAGGACGACCCGCTCGGCGAGCCGCTCGACCTCCGTCATGTCGTGGGTGGTCAGCAGCACGGTCCGGCCGCGCTCCTCGACCTGGTGGCGCAGGAACTCCCGCACCTGTTCCTTGACCACCACGTCCATCCCGATGGTCGGCTCGTCGAGGAACACGACCTGCGGGTCGTGCAACAGGGCCGCGGCCAGGTCGCAGCGCACCCGCTGGCCCAGCGACAGATGCCGTACCCGGGTGTCCCAGAACGTGGACAGTTCCAGCAGGTCGTCGAACTCCCGCAGCCGTACGGCGTGTTCGGCCTTGGGTATCTCGTAGATGTCCCGCAGGATCGAGAACGACTCGCGCACCGGCAGGTCCCACCAGAGCTGGGTGCGCTGGCCGAACACCGCCCCGATGTTGCGGGCGTTGCGTTCGCGCTCCAGGTAGGGCACCACCCCGGCGACGTGTGCCTCGCCGGACGTGGGGGTGAGGATGCCGGTGAGCATCTTGATGGTCGTCGACTTGCCGGCGCCGTTCGGCCCGAGCAGGGCCAGGAGTTCGCCCGGCGCCACACTGAAGGAGATGTCGGAGACGGCGTCCTTCGCGACCCGCTCCGGATTGACGAGGGACCTGAGCGCGCCCGCGAATCCGGGCCGGCGCACGGTGGTGTGGAAGGTGCGGGACAGACCGCTGACCTCGATGGAGCCACTCACGCGGAAAACCTCCGGGGGTGCCTGGAACACGCGAACACGGCCGTCCGGCGGTGCAGCCGGACGGCCGTGGTTACCGGTAACAGTGTCAGGCGTCCGGTGCCGAGAACACAAAGGAGAATTCAGCGGGCTGTACGCGCAGCAGGTACTGCGGGAGCGTGCCCGGCCCGCAGGACTGCGAGCCGATGCCCTGCTGTCCGTGGTCGAGGTTGACCCACACGGTGTCGCCGGGTGCCAGGTCGGTGAGGTGACCGGCCGCGTCGAGCTGTTCGCTGGTCCAGCGGCGGGCCGTGAACCAGAACTCCGGGTCGCCGTCGACCCGCAGACCGCCGAGCTCCGCCCAGCGGACGTCGGCACGGGCGCCGTTCTCTTGGGGGCGGACGTAGGGAGTCTGGAGGTCGTCGACGGTGGACTCCCAACGGCCCAGCATGGAGGCCGACTTGGTGTCGGGGTAGCCCTCGCCCGGGCCTCCGCCGAACCAGGTCACCCGGTCCGCGTCCGGCAGGCCCAGACGGATACCGAGCCTCGGCAGGGGCAGCGTCCAGTCGCCCTCCGGGACGACCGACACGGTCAGCTTCAGCCTGTCGCCGTCGGACGTCCAGCGGTACACCGTGTTCAGGCCCACCTCGGCCGCGGCGGGCGCCACCCGGGTCCGTACGGTCAGCGCGTCCTCGGCCAACTCGACGGCGTCCAGGCGGTGTTGCATCCGGTGCAGGCCCAGCTGGCGCCAGAGCATGCCGTAGCGCTCGTCCGGCTGCCAGGCCGCGCCGTCGTCGTTGTCGGTGGGCGCCCGCCAGACGTCCAGCCGCAGCCCCTGGACCTCGCGGCCGCCGATCGACCGCGGCGCACCCGTGCGGGCGTCGAAGGAGCCCGGGCCGAGGGTGATGACCCCGTCGGCCACAGCGGGCGCGGCCGAGGCGGCGACCGTCGGCAACGGGCGTGCGGACGCCGGGAGTTGACCCCAGGCCACCTGGTGTCCCTTCGCGCCCCAGGCCGACTCCTCGGCCAGCAGCGCCCGTACTGTCCACTGCGACTCCGCCCCGCCCCGCGTGTCGGCGGGCGGCTCGGGCAGCTTCAGGTCCGCCGACTCGCCGGGGGCCAGCGTCGCGGGCACCTCCAGGGTGCCGGTCTCGACCGCCGTGCCGTCGACGTCGTACGACCACTCGAAGGTGAGCGCGGACAGGTCGGCGAAGTCGTACGCGTTCGTCACGCGCACGGTCCCGGCCGTACCGTCGCCGTCGATCCGGACCGGCTCGATGACCTTCTTGAACTCGACCAGCCCCGGTGACGGCGTCCGGTCCGGGAAGATCAGCCCGTCGCAGACGAAGTTGCCGTCGTGCAGCTCCTCGCCGAAGTCACCGCCGTACGCGTAGCCGAACCGCTCGTCCTTGACGCCGTGGTCGATCCACTCCCAGATGAAGCCGCCCTGGGTGCGCTCGTGGGCCTCGAAGATCCGCTGGTAGTCGGCGATGCCGCCGGGGCCGTTGCCCATGGCGTGGCCGTACTCGCAGAGGATGAAGGGGAGTCCGCGGCGCTTGCTGGTGCCGCCGTCCAGGCCCAGCCCGATGCGCTCGGTCTCCGCGTGGTCGGCGTACATGCGGGAGTACATGTCCGTGTCGCGGCAGTCCCAGTCGCCCTCGTAGTGCACGAGCCGGGAGCTGTCGCGGCCGTGGATCCACTCGGCCATGGCGGTCAGCCCGCGCCCGGTGCCGGCCTCGTTGCCCAGCGACCAGATGACGACCGACGGGTGGTTCTTGTCGCGCTCGACCATCCGGGAGGCGCGGTCCAGGAGGGCCGGGGTCCAGCGGTCGTCGTCGACGGGGTTGTCGCGCCAGTTCTGCTCGTGGAAGCCGTGGGTCTCCAGGTCGCACTCGTCGATGACCCACAGGCCGTACTCGTCGCACAGGTCGAGGAAGGCCGGGTGGGGCGGGTAGTGCGAGGTGCGGACGGCGTTCACGTTGTGCCGCTTCATCAGCAGCACGTCGGCCCGCATGGTCTCCAGGTCGAGGGCGCGCCCCTTCTCGGGGTGCCACTCGTGCCGGTTGACGCCCTTGAAGAGGACGGCCTTTCCGTTGACCTTGATGAGTCCGTCGGCCAGTTCGACGGTACGGAAGCCGATGCGCAACGGCACCCGCTCACCGGCCGTGACCAGCACACCGTCGTACAGGCGGGGCGTCTCGGCGGTCCACGGCTCGACCGGGACCGTCACCGGCTCGCCGGTCCTGACATCGATGTCCAACTCGGGGACGGTGACCCGCCCTTCGACGTCGGACTCGACGCGGAGCGTGCCCTCACCGGCCGTGTGGTCGTACGAGGAGTGCACGAAGAAGTCGAGGACGCTGCCCGCCGGGCGGTGCAGCAGCGTCACGTCACGGAAGATGCCCGGCAGCCACCACTGGTCCTGGTCCTCCAGGTAGGAGCCCGCCGACCACTGGTGGACCCGGACGGCGAGGACGTTGCCGCCGGGCTTCAGCAGATGACCGACGGCGAACTCGTGCGCCAGCCGCGAGCCCTTGAACTCGCCGAGGTCCGTGCCGTTCAGCCACACCCGGGCGCACGACTCGACCCCGTCGAAACGGAGCACCGCCCCGCCGTCCGACAGGTCTGGCCAGTCGGACGGCAGGTCGAAGACGTGCAGGTGGTCGCCGGTCGGGTTCTCGGTCGGCACCCGCGGCGGGTCCACCGGGAAGGGGTAGCGGACGTTGGTGTAGATCGGCGAACCGAACTCTCCGTCGCCCTGGAGGACCCAGTGGCCGGGGACCGTCACCTCGGCCCAGTCCCCGGCGTCGTATCCCGGCTCGGCGAACGAGTCGTCCGCTCCGTCGGCGGTCGACGACAGCCGGAAACTCCAGTTGCCGTTCAGGGACAGCGATCCGGCGTCCGAGGACGCGTACCAGGCGCGGGGCGGAAGGGCCCCGCTGCCGGGTGAGACGTCCTCGACGTAGTCGGTCGTCGTCGATGTGGACTCTGCCGTGGTGCGGAGGGACATCGGTCTCCTGGGGTGAGGTGTAGGTGTCAGCCCTTGGTTTCAGCCCTTGATTCCGGTCTGCGCGATCCCCTGCACCAGCCAGCGCTGGAGGAAGAGGAACACGAACACCAAGGGAAGGATGGAGATGGCGGTGGCCATGAAGATCAGATGGAAGTTTACGGTCTGGTTGGTCATGAAGGAGGAGAGCGCGATCTGGACGGTCCAGGAGCTCGGGTCCTGGCCGATGACCAGAGGCCACAGGAAGGCGTTCCAGGCGCTGATGAACGTGATCGTGGCGATCGCCGCGATGAAGTTCAGCGAGTTGGGTACGACGACCCGCCAGTACGCGCCCCAGTAGCCGAGCCCGTCCACCCGCGCCGCCTCCTCCAGCTCCTTCGGGAACCCGAGGAAGTACTGCCGGAAAAGGAAGCAGGTGAAACCACTGAAGAGACCGGGAATTATCAGGCCGCGGTAGGTGTCCACCCAGCCGAGGGACGAGACCAGCACGAAGCTTGGGACGAAGGTGACGGCTGTCGGGATCATCAGGGTCGCCAGCACGGCGTAGAAGACCTTGTTGGCGTGCTTGTACGGGATACGGGCGAGGCCGTATCCGGCGAGGGAGCACACCAGAAGAGTACCGAGGGTGGTCAGGACGGCGACGACCAGAGAGTTCCACAGGGAGCGGCCGAACTCGACCGTCGGGTCGGCGAACAGCTCGGAGATGTTGCCCCACTGGAAGGACGGGAGCAGCTTCCAGTTCTCGCCCGTGATCTCCAGATCCGTGGAGAGGGAGTTGCGGAGGATCAGATAGAAGGGGATCAGGAAGAGCAGGGCGGCGACGCCGACGGCGAAGTACAACCCTGCGTTGCCGAGGACGCCCCGGCCCTTCCCACGCTGCTTGCGAACCTGAGGTGCGGTGGTGGTCACTTGGCCTCCTCCCCTCTGCCGAAGCCCATGAACTTGCCCTGCACCAGAGTGACGAGACAGATGAGCAGCGACAGGATGACCGCGCCCGCGCTGCCGGCGCCGTAGTCCTGACTGCTGCCGAGGGCTGCCTTGTAGAGCTCCATGAGCGGTGTCTGGGCCCAGGTCGCCTTGGTCCCGATGATGTTGAAGAACTCGTCGAACGCCTGGTAGGCGGCGATGAGCAGCAGGAGGACCACCGCTGTCGAGGTGGCGCGCAGCTGAGGCAGAGTGATGTGCCGGAAGGTCTGCCAACCCGGCTTGGCACCGTCGATGGCGGCGGCCTCGTACAGCTCCGCGGGGATGTTCTGCAGCGCCGCCAGGAACAGGATCATGTAGAACCCGGACTGGATCCACAGCCGCAGGCTCACGATGACCAGCCAGTACCAGGGCGGACTCGGGTTCGCCAGATAGGCGATGTTGTCCACACCGAACCAGCTCAGGACCGTGTTCATCAAGCCGAAGCGGACGCCGCTGAAGATGGACATCTTCCAGATCAGCGCGGCGGCGACGTAGGAGACCGCGGTCGGCAGGAAGAACACCGACCGGAAGAACGCCCGCATGAACCGCAGCCGGTGCACCAGCAGCGCCAGTCCGAGCGAGAGCGCCCAGGTGGTCGGCACGATGAACGCGGCGAACACGGAGAACGTCAGCAGCGAGTCGGGGAAGTCGCTGTTGGTGAGGATCTGCTTGTAGTTGTCGAAGCCGACGAAGTTGCTCGGCGTGACGGTGTACCGCGCGTCGAAGAAGCTGAGCCAGATGCTCCAGCCGATCGGCACGAAGACGAAGATCACCAGGCCGATGAGGAACGGTCCGGTGAAGAGCCAGAAGTTGAGGGTGGCGTTGCCCCGCAGGCCCCGCCGCGGCCGAGCCTGGGAGGCTTTGGCCGGGGCGGGCTGGGCGACCCCGCGTGTGGTGGTCGTCGACATGGCGTTGTCTTCCCGGCGGCCTATCCGAACAGCTTCTTGAGTTCGACGTCGACCTTCTTGTCGCACGTGTCGAGCGCCTTCTCCGGGTCGCCGTCCTTGCGAACGGAGGACGCGATCACCTCGGCGAACGCGGTCTGCATGGTCTGGTCGTACGAGATGTTGTCGAAGTGGCCGAAGTCGGTGAAGAGCTTCACGGCCTCAGCGGGCAGGCCCGACTTGAGCTTCGTGGCCGAGTTGGCGATCGACGTGCGCGGCGGGATGTGGAAGCCGTACGACAGCGCCCAGTCCTCCTGGTACTCCTTCTGGTCGATCCACAGCCACTTGACGTACTCCTTGGCCGCGTCGAGGTTCTTGCTCTTGGCGTTGACGAACATCGACCAGCCGCCGTTGTAGACCGACTGCTTGCCGCTGCTGCCGATCTTCGGGAAGGGGAAGATGCCGAGGTCGTCGCCGAGCGCCGCCTGCATGGCCGGCATGGACCACATGCCGCCCCACTGGATGGCACACAGACCCTGGTTGAGCGAGGACGGGTCCCAGAAGTTGGTGGGGGCGTCGAGGAGCAGGTTGCCGCTGGTGAAGAGCTTGCGGAGCTGCTTGAGGCCGTCGACGACACCGTCTGTGTGGTAGGCGATCTTGTTGTTCGCGTCGATGGTGTCGGCGCCGGCCGAGAAGATGATGACGTTCTGGATCGCCGTGAGGTCGTTGCCGAGGAAGACGCCCTTGACCTTGTCGGTGGTGAGCTTGGCGGCGGCCTCGACCAGCTCCTCGAGTGTGGTGGGAACCTCCACCTTGGCCTGCTCCAGCATCGACTTGCGGTAGTAGAAGAACTGCGGGTCGTCGATCATCCGGATCCCGTAGATCTTCCCGTCGACCGTGTGCGACTTGATGTCGTTCGGGTTGAAGTCGTCCTTGACCGGGTCGATGAGGTCGCTCAGGTCGGCCACCTGGCCGCTCTTGACCATCTGCAGCTGCGGGTGGAACTCGAAGACGTCGGGCGCCTGCTTGGTGAGCAGCGAGGAGAAGAGCTTGGACTCGAAGTTGTCGCCGGTGATCCAGCGCGTGGTCACGTCGGCGCCCTTGTAGGCCTTGGCGTACTTCTTGATGGCCTGCTCGGTGCCCGCCTCGCCGTACGCGTGGAAGTACTGGACGAGCGAGTCGCCCGAACCCCCGCCGCTGCGGCCGGTGTTCCCGCCGCACGCTGTCAGTCCGCCGGCGGCGGCCAGGCCCATGGCGGCCCGCAGAACGTTCCGGCGGTCCCAGTTGCTGTTGCTCAATGCCGACATGTGACGTCCTTGTCTCGAGTACGGCTGCGGCTCTGTCGCTTCAGCGCCAGATGGCTCAAATGAAGTTGCGGAGCGGGACGTTAACCTTCGGCTAAGCCTTCGGCAAGGGGTTGGACGAAGCCCGTTCGAAACGTTGCGGAGTGTTCGGGATATCGGACGCGACGGATCGGCGGACCGCCTCAACTGCGGTTCGCACGGGGGTGGTTGAGGTTGGCCCAGACCTATTTCAGCGGCATCGGGCCACCGCGCCGGGCGGTCGACGACCGCTGGATGACCGCGGACAGGGCGCCTTCGAGCGCGAAGGTCGCCGCGCCCAGGCACACCGGATCCCCGGGGATGGGGGAGAGGACGATCTCGGTGGCCGCCAGGGGCCGTTTCAGCGCGTGCCGGGCCACCGCCTCGCGCACCTCGGTGACCAGCGGCTCGCCGAGCGTGGCAGCGACCCAGCTGCTCAGCACGACGATCTCGGGGTTGAGCAGGTTGACCAGGTCGGAGATGCTCGCGCCCAGATACCGGGCCATGTCCCGGACCACCTTCACGGCCACCGGATCACCGGCGGCGACCCCACGGGCCAGCGCGTCGACGGTCGCCGTCTGGTCGTCGGGACGCAGCAGCGCGCCACCCGGGTCCAACTCCTCCAGGTTCAGCATGATTCCTGGCGCGCCCACGTAGGTCTCGACGCACCCGTGGTTGCCGCAGTGACAGGGCCGCCCGTCCAGGACGAGCGTCGTGTGCCCCCACTCCCCGGCGCTGTTGCTGACCCCCCGGTGCACCGCGCCGCCGATCACCAGACCGGCGCCGACGCCCGTACCGAGGTTCACCACGACAGCGTTGCCGTGCCCCCGTACCGCCCCGAACCACAGCTCGGCCACGGCGCAGGCGCGCAGCGGGTTGTCGAGGTACAGCGGATAGGCGATGTGCTCGGTGAGCAGGTCGAGGAGGGGTACGTCGTGCCAGTCCCAGTTCGGCGCGTACTCGGCGATACCGGTGACCCGGTCCACCTGCCCCGGCACGCTCACCCCGACGCCGAGGACCCGGGCGCCCTCGATGCCGGCCTGCGCGACCACCGAGCCGACGGCCGTGGTGACATGCCCGACCACCTGCTCGGGGCGGCTCTCGCCGGGGCGCATGTGCTCGGCGGCGCGGGCCAGGACGTTCAGCCCCAGGTCGAACAGCTCGACCCGGACGTACGTCTCCGCGATGTCGACGCCGATGAGGGCGCCGCCCGTCTCGTTGACCGCCACGAGCCCCCTCGGGCGCCCACCCGCCGAGTCCTCGAACCCGACCTCGGTCAGCATCCGCAGCTCGATCAGCTCCCCGACGAGCGTCGCCACCGTCGCCAGGCTGAGCCCGGTGGCGGCGGCCAGCTCCTGCCGGGAGGTGGGCGACTGGGCGATGATCTGGCGCAGTACCTCGTAGCGGTTCGCGGTGCGGATGTCACGCGATGTGCGCTTCACCACCGGGCATGCCCCCTCGCCGTGCAGACCTCAGTGCTGACAGCCCGGGGCACGACGGCACCGGCGCGGCGCAAGGCTATGGGCAGCGGGGGAGGTTCGACAAGGGGTTAGGAAAGGGGCTGAAGAAAGTCCCGGCGCACTCGATCACGCACCCGGCGCGAGGTCAGCCGCCGAGCGCCTCCCGTACGAACGCGTTCGTGAACTTCGCCGAGGGGTCGAGAAACGCCCCCAGCGCCCCGAAGTCCGCCAGCCGCGGATACCGTCCGCGCACCGTCTCCGCCGGCACGGTGAACACCTTGCCCCAGTGCGGACGCGGCCCGAACGGGTTCAGCGCGGCCTCGACCCGCCGCACCACCGGCAGCACCGCCTCGGTGTCCGCCACCCAGGTGAAGTGGAACGCCACGCTGTCCCGCCCGTACGCCGGGCTCAGCCACTGGGTGTCGGCGGCGATCGTCCGGACCTCGCACACCTGGAGCACCGGCGCGACGACCTCCCGGATCGCGTCGAGCGACCGCAGCGCGTCCAGGGCGTACGGGCGCGGCAGCAGATACTCCGACTGGAGCTCCTCGCCGCTGCTCGGCGTGAACTCCGCCCGGAAGTGCGGGAGCCGCTCGTGCCAGGGCCCCGGCACACCGAACTGCTCCGTGCAGTTCACGGCCGGCATCCCCGGCACCGGGTGCATCGCCTCGGTGGCGGGAGCGGCCCACGGGAAGTCCGGCGGTGCCTGGTCGGTACGCCGCTTCAGCCACACCTGCCGGAAGCCCGGCGCCCGCCAGTCGGTGAACAGACTCACGCTGTACGCGGCGCCCGCCACCGCCTCGAAGTCCAGCCCGTCCAGCGGAAGTTCGGTGAACACGTACTGCTCGACCTCGAAGTCCGCCTCCAGGTCGAGGGTGAGGGCGGTGACGACGCCCAGCGCGCCGAGCGCGGTGACCGCGCCCTCGAACCGGTCCTCGCCCCGGGTGATCGTCACCGTCGAGCCGTCCGCCGTGACCAGCTCGACCGCGCGCACCGCGCTGGCCAGCGAACCGTTGTCCACGCCCGAGCCGTGCGTACCGGTCGCCACCGACCCCGCCACCGAGATGTGCGGCAGGGACGCCATGTTGTGCAGCGCGAGCCCGCGCCCGTGGACGGCCCGGGCCAGCTCCGCGTACCGGACCCCGCCCCCGACCCGGACCGTACGGGCCGCGGTGTCGACGTCGATCTCCTGGGGCAGCCCGGCCAGGGAGAGCAGGACGCCGTCGGCGCCCGGCTCGGCGATGTCGTTGAAGGAGTGCCCGCTGCCCAGCACCCGCACCCCGGCGCTTTGGGCCACGAGCGCCCGCAGGGCGTCCAGGGAGCGCGGTCGGTGCAGCTCCGTGGGCGTGTAGATGATGTTGCCCGCCCAGTTGGTCAGCGTCTCGGCCATCGGGTCCGTCCCTCCGCTCAGATGCGATGACCTTCTCACGCAGGTGGATGTGACATGCCCGAGGGGCCCCGCGACCACGGACACGCAGGCGGGGGCATACCGTGAGGAGTCGAACGCCGGAGTACCGCCGGAGCTGGACCGGAGCTGGAGGAGACACGGGATGGGCAGCCGCACCGCGCTGGTCGAGGACCTGATGGAGCGTTTTCCGCACGTACCGCGGGAAGCCGTCTTCAAAGAGGACCTGCTCAGGGGTGGTGTGGCCTTCGACCCGTCCGCGCTCAGTGACAACGAGAGCGGTGACGTCAAGCCGAAGTCGTACTTCATCTTCTCCTTCGACCACGGCACCCTTCCCGAGCTGGGCGAGGCCGCGCTGCGCCGCCCGCCGGAGGAGATCATCCTCACCGGCGGCCCCTACGACCTGCGCCGGACCGTCGTGTCGGTGCGGGTGAACCCCGCCTCGCCCTACCGGGTGGCCGCCGACGAGGACGGCGTCCTCGGCCTCTACCTGGACGGGAAGCGGATCTCCGACGTCGGGGTCCCGCCGATGCCCGAGTACTACCGTCACACCCTCTCCAACGGGAAGTCCGTCATGGAGGTGGCCCCGACCATCCAGTGGGGCTATCTGGTCTACCTGACCGTCTTCCGGGTCTGCCAGTACTTCGGCGCCAAGGAGGAGTGCCAGTACTGCGACATCAACCACAACTGGCGCCAGCACAAGGCGGCCGGCCGGCCCTACACGGGCGTCAAGGACGTGGACGAGGTCCTTGAGGCACTGGAGATCATCAACCGGTACGACACCAACAAGACGTCCACCGCCTACACGCTCACCGGCGGTGCGATCACCTCGAAGCTCCAGGGCCGCGACGAGGCCGACTTCTACGGCATGTACGCGAAGGCCATCGAGGAGCACTTCCCGGGCCGCTGGATCGGCAAGGTCGTCGCCCAGGCGCTGCCGAAGGACGACGTCCAGCGCTTCAAGGACTACGGCGTGCAGATCTACCACCCCAACTACGAGGTGTGGGACCGCAAGCTCTTCGAGTTGTACTGCCCCGGCAAAGAGCGCTACGTGGGCCGCGACGAGTGGCACAAGCGCATCCTCGACTCGGCGGAAGTCTTCGGCGCGCGCAACGTCATCCCCAACTTCGTGGCCGGTGTGGAGATGGCCGCTCCGTCCGGGTTCACGACCGTCGACGAGGCCATCGCCTCCACCACCGAGGGCCTGCGCTTCTTCATGTCGCACGGCATCACGCCCCGCTTCACCACCTGGTGCCCCGAGCCCACCACCCCGCTCGGCAAGGCCAACCCCCAGGGCGCGCCGCTGGAGTACCACATCCGCCTGCTGGAGGCCTACCGCGCCACGATGGACGAGTTCGGCCTCGCCTCACCCCCCGGCTACGGCGAACCCGGTCCCGGCCGCGCGGTATTCTCCGTCAGCTCCTTCATGGACAGCCTGCCGGCCCGGGAGCCCGCGTCGAAGACGTGAGCCCAAGGACTGAGAAAGGCTGAGAACAACTGAACGGAACGGCGTCGTGGCCCGTATGGGGGCTTGAGAACCCGCACGTCGTTCCGCTCACCTCACGACCCCCGTACGGCGAGCCGCGTTGACATGTGCCGACATGTGAATACGTCGCTTGTCAGTTGTGCGGGATACGTGAAAAGCTCGGGGCTCGGTTCTGGAAAACGTTCCCCAACTCCCCTGTTCCTGGGGGCAGTTGGCGTTCGATCTTGACCTTGACGTTGGCGTGTGCAAGCCGTTGATGCTGGAGTCCCCCCATATGCCAGATCTGCCGACCCCTCAGGACGCCGCCGAAGCAGCGCTGTTCTCCGAGTGCTGGGACGCGGTCCTCTCGTACGCCGACCTGTGCACGTCCGGCGCGTCCGCCGGCACCGAACTGGCCGCCGAGGCGTTCAGACACGGTATCCACGCGGCCCGGGCCGCCGACTTCGGCGCCCGCAACACCGGGCGCCGCATACCCCGCCTGCCCTGGATACCCCTGCTGCTCGCGGCGGTTCGCAGCACCGCCACGTCCTGGGAGGAGAACGGGCAGGGCAACCACCTCGACCCCGACCTGCGACTGTGGCTCAACTCCGACAAGGCCGCCCGGTACGTTGGCCCCCCACTGCGCCGCCCGCTCGCCCTGCGCGCCCTGCGCGACATGCAGGAACCGGACGCCGCCCTGCTCTGGCTGGCCGAGGTGGAGGCGCTGCCGCTGCCCCAGGTGGCCCGCCGGCTCGGCCTCGACCCGGAGAGCGCCGCCGAGGAACTCGCCCAGGTACGCGTCCTGTTCAGGGACCGCTGCCAGCGCAACCTCCTCGACACCCCGATGAGCCCCGACTGCCGCCGCTTCGCCCGGCTGCTCGACGCGGTCACCCGCTCGCAGGGCGCCGAGGTCCCCGAGGACCTCTCCCGCCACCTCGCGACCTGCGTGGAGTGCGCCGAGGCCGCCGCCTGCCTCCGGCTGTACGGCGGGATCGGCGGACTGCCGGCCGCGCTCGCCGGCGGCGTCATCGGCTGGGGCGGGCTCGCCTACCTGGAACGGCGCCGCCGCGCGGCCGAGGCGGGCCTGCTCGGCGGGCGCGGTGAGGCCGGCTTCAACACCGGTCTCACCATGGGGGAGTCGCGCCCGCGCATCGGCCGTACGGCGATCCTGGTCGCGGCCGTCATCGTCTCCGGGCTCGCGCTCACGGTCTCCATGATGCCGTTCGACGGCTCGGGCGACGACGCCGCACGGCGCGGCATGACCGACGGCAAGCCCGTGATGGACCCGGCGTCCGTCCTGCCGTCCGGCCTCACCGTCCCGGCGGGTGCCACCCCGTCCGCGATTCCCCCGAAGTCCGACCCGGCCGCATCCCCGACCCGGTCCGACAATTCCGACACGGAACCCCAGGGCACGGCCACGGCCGCCGCGCGGAGCGAGGCGCCGAAACCGAGCCCCGACAAGAGCGAAGCGGCGACCTGCGAGGTCGAGTACGACCTCGTCAACGAGTGGCCCGACGGCTTCCAGGCCACCATCAGGGTCACCACCGCGAAGGCCATCGACGGCTGGCGCATCGCCTGGAGCTTCCGCGACGGCCAGCAGGTCGGCCAGATGTGGGACGCGAGCTTCGCCCAGGACGGCGCCCGCGTCACGGCCACGGCCGCCGACTACAACAGGTCCGTCGCGGCCGACGGCACGGTCTCCTTCGGCTTCCTCGCCAGCTGGCAGGGCAGCAACAAGGACCCGTTCGACTTCACCCTGAACGGCAGCCGCTGCACGATCTGAGCCGTTCGTACGCGGCCCCGGGCCGGCCACACCCGGCGGTGCCGCCGCGGGCGTGGCCGGCCCGTTCGCGATGCGGGCCCGGCGAGGTCAGATCACCTCGGTCTCGCTCCGGTCCGCCCGCTCCCAGAGCGTGTGGAAGCGGCCCTCACGGTCGGTACGCCGATAGGTGTGGGCGCCGAAGTAGTCGCGCTGGCCCTGGGTGAGGGCGGCCGGGAGGCGCTCGGTGCGCAGGGTGTCGTAGTACGACAGGGCGGCGGAGAAGGCCGGGACCGGAACCCCGTGCCGGGCGGCCGCGGCGACGACCTCGCGCCAGGGCACCTGGGCGTCGGCGATCTCGCCCGCGAAACCGTCCTCGGTGAGCAGGGTGACCCGGCAGGGATCGGCGGCGTAGGCGGCCCGGACCCGGTCGAGGAAGGCGGCGCGGACGATGCAGCCGCCACGCCAGATCCTCGCTATCGCGCCGAGGTCGATGTCCCAGCCGTACTCCGCCGACGCGTCCAGGATCATCTTCCAGCCCTGGTCGTAGGCGATGAGCTTCGACGCGTACAGGGCGTGCTCGACCAGGCAGGCGAAGCGCTCCGCCTCGTACGCGGTGAGGTCCCGGTCGGTGCCACCCGGCAGCTCGCGATAGGCGGCGCGCAGGGCCCGCTGGCCCGAGGCGGCACGGGCGAAGGTGGCCTGGGCGATGGCGGTGACCGGGGAACCGAGGTCCAGGGCGGTCCGTACGGTCCAGCGGCCGGTGCCCTTCTGGCCGGCGGAGTCGGCCACCACGTCCACGAAGGGTCTGCCCGTGGAGGCGTCGGTGTGGGCGAGCACCTCGGCGGTGATCTCCATCAGGTAGGAGTCGAGGCGCCCCTTGTTCCACTGGCGGAAGATCTCGGCGATCCGCGCCGGCTCATAGCCACCGACCTGGCGCAGCAGGTGGTACGCCTCGCCGATCAGCTGCATGTCGGCGTACTCGATGCCGTTGTGCACCATCTTCACGAAGTGCCCGGCGCCGTCCGTGCCGACATGGGTGACACAGGGCTCGCCGTCCACCTTGGCGCTGATCGTCTCGAATATCGGCCCGAGCGCGTTGTACGCCGCCACGGAGCCGCCGGGCATGATGCTCGGCCCGTTCAGCGCGCCCTCCTCGCCGCCCGAGACACCCACCCCCACGAAGTGGATACCGAGCCCGCGCAGGGCCAGTTCCCGGCGGCGGGTGTCGGCGAAGTGGGCGTTGCCCCCGTCGATGATCATGTCGCCGGGCTCAAGGAGCGCGGCGAACTCGTCGATCACCGCGTCGGTGGCCGCGCCGGCCTGCACCATGATCATGAGCCGCCGGGGGCGCTCCAGCGCCGCCACGAACTGCTCGGCGGTCTCGGCGGGTACGAAGTCGCCCTCGTGCCCGAAGTCCTCGACCAGCGCCTTGGTCCTGGCGGGGGTCCGATTGTGGAGGGCCACGGTGTAACCGTGCCGGGCGAAGTTCCGGGCCAGATTCCGGCCCATCACCGCAAGGCCGGTGACGCCGATCTGCGCGGTCGCCTTCATGGTGTGCTCCTTCGCTCGGTGCGGTCTCCCAACCGCCACACAGATCAGTTACGGCTGGTGGGGCCCCAGTTGTTCAGCCGGATATCGGGTGGCGTCGAGACCGGGTGCGCGCCTAGAGTGAAAGAGCTTTCCGTGACGGCCTTCACCGGCCGTTCACGGCCGTTGCCGATCGAGCGATACGAGGAGGTGTGACCCGATGACTGTCTTTGCGATGGGCGTTGCCCGCATCCAGGAGTTCATCAAGTCCACCTCCGTGGCCACCGGCTGACCTTCCACTTCCTTCGCGCCCAAGTGCGCGTGCCGGGGCCACCCTTGTGAAGGGTCTCCCTTGACTTCGCTTTCGGCTTCATCAGCTTCATCCGCATCATCTTCTTCACCTCGTTCCACCTCGTCGGCGTCGTTCCCCGCGCTCGCCGCCTACGGCTGGGACGACGCCTGGGCCGCCGAGTTCGCCCCCTACGCCGCCGAAGGGCTGCTCGTGGGGCGGGTGATCCGCGTCGACCGCGGCCAGTGCGACGTCGCCACCGCGGACGGTGTGCTGCGCGCCGACACCGCGTTCGTCACCCCGCACGACCCGCTGAAGGTCGTGTGCACGGGCGACTGGGCGGTCGTCGAACCCGTCGGCGATCCCCGATACGTCCGTACGTATCTGCCACGCCGGAGCGCGTTCGTACGGTCCACCTCGTCCAAGCGTTCCGAGGGCCAGATCCTCGCGGCCAACGTCGACCACGCCATCGTCGCCGTGTCACTGGCCGTGGAACTGGACCTCGGCCGCGTCGAACGGTTCCTGGCGCTGGCCTGGGAATCGGGTGCGCAGCCCGTCGTGGTGCTCACCAAGGCGGACCTCGTACCGGACGCCACGACCCTCTCGTATCTCGTCGAGGACGTGGAGGCCACCGCGCCCGGGGTGCCGGTGCTCACCGTCAGCTCCAACAACGGCGACGGCATCGACGTCCTCGCGGCCGTCGTCTCCGGCGGTACGGCCGTGCTGCTCGGGCAGTCCGGCGCGGGCAAGTCGACGCTCGCGAACGCGCTGCTCGGCGTCGACGTCATGGAGGTCCAGGCCACCCGTGACGCCGACGGCAAAGGCCGGCACACCACGACCACCCGCAACCTGCTCGCCCTGCCCGGCGGGGGAGTCCTGATCGACACACCGGGGCTTCGTGGCGTCGGCCTGTGGGACGCCGGCACCGGCGTCGGGCAGGTCTTCGCCGAGATCGAGGAACTGGCCGCCGGGTGCCGCTTCCTGGACTGCGCCCACACGGCGGAGCCCGGGTGCGCGGTGCTGGAGGCGCTCGACTCGGGCGCGCTGGCCCAGCGGCGCCTCGACAGCTACCGCAAGCTGCTGCGGGAGAACCAGTACATCGTCGCCAAGACCGACGCGCGGCTGCGGGCGGAGATCCGCAAGGACTGGAAGAAGAAGGGGGCGGAGGGCAGGGCGGCGATGGAGGCGAAGCGGGGGCGTCAGCGATAGGGATACGGCGGGTCGGTGGCGTGGTGGGGGTCCGGGGCGCGCTGCCCCGGGCCCCCGGCCACGCCGCCGCAGCTGCCCCGGGTCCCCGGTGCCTGCCGCTGCCGGTGGAGAACGTCGCGTCGGAAAGCCGCCAGCGGCACCTTCCGGCGTACCCCAGACTGGACAGCGTGACCGACCAGAACACCAGGTACGCCGCCGACCGGGAGCCCGCACCATGACGACAGCCACGGCCGCTCCCACGACCACCTACTGGACCTTCCTCGACGGTCCCCTCGGTCAACTCCTCCTGACCGCCGACGAGTCGGGCGTGCTGACCTCGCTCTCCGTGCCCGGGCAGAAGGGCGGACAGGTCGTCCGGAGTGCCGAGGAGGGCTGGCGGCACGATCCCGGGCCCTTCCGGACGGCGCAGGCACAGCTCGCCGCCTACTTCGCCGGTGAACTCACCGAGTTCCGGCTGGAGTCGCGGAGCACCGGGACCGACTTCCGGCAGCGGGTCTGGGACGCCGTCGACGCGGTGCCGTACGGCAGCACCACGACGTACGGCGAGATCGCCGCGCGGATCGGGGCCCCCAGGGCCGCCGTACGGGCCGTCGGTGGTGCGATCGGCGCCAACCCGCTGCTCGTCGTCCGGCCCTGCCACCGGGTGATCGGCGCGGACGGCTCCCTCACGGGGTACGCGGGCGGCCTCGACCGCAAGCGACATCTGCTCGGCCTGGAGGGCGTCCCGCTCACCCCGTGACGGTGACGCACGTCAGTCCTCCTCGAGGCCCCAGCTGTGGATCCGCCTCGGGTGGACCCGGATCACCTCGTCGCTGAAGTGCGGGCCCAACTCGTGCGGCCCCGTGAGGAGTTCCGCCTCACCCCGGATGTCGACGCCGCGCACCTTCCAGGGGTGCACGCTCACCACGTCGTCGACGACCAGGGCGACCTTCGGGTTCCTCTCCAGGTTGCGCCACTTCTTGGTGGAGCCCATCGAGTAGCCGCCGATCAGGATCGTCCCGTCGTCCTGCGGGAAGAAGGCGACGGGGTTCGCCTGCGGCTGGCCCTGGGGGTCGACGGTGGCCAGCCGTCCCAGGCGCTGGGTCCGCAGGTAGGCACGCTCGGCCGCGCTGAATTCGGTCATACCGGAAGCCAAACACGGCGGTCCCGGCAGGCGCAGCGGAAACGCGGGTGTATGTGCGAACGTACGTGCGTGCCGCCATGGGTGTGACATCGCGGTGGCACGAGAGACCGGCCGGGGAACCATGCGCACATGACCCGCGCGATCATGGTTCGGCACATCCTCGCGGCCCTCGTGACCGCCCTGGCGCTCGCCCCGCCCGCAGCGAGAGCCGACCCGGGAAGCACCCCCGCCCCGCCCCCGGTTCCCCCTTCCTCCCTCTCCCCTTCGCCCGTACTGGAAACGCCTGTTCCGCGGGTCTGGACCGGAACCTGGGAGGCCGCCGCCTCCGGCACCGTCGCGGCCAGGCCCGACGCCACCTACCGCAACGTCCTGCATCTCAGCGTCGGCGGCAGCGCGCTGCGCGTCCGTCTCACCAACCGGCTCGGCACCCAGCCCCTCCGCCTCGGCGCCGTCACCGTCGCCCTCCAGGAACCCGGCGAACCGAAGAGCCCGGACGCCGTACCCGGCTCGATGCGTACGGCCACCTTCGCGGGTGCCCCCACCGTGACGATCCCGGCGGGCGAGGACCGGGTCACCGACACCGTGACACTCGCGGTGCCGGCCCGTGCCAATCTGCTCGTCACCGTCCACACCCCGGGCAACTCCGGCCCGGCGACCTACCACCGTACGGCCAAGCAGACCAACTTCCTTGCGACCAAGGGGAATTGGGCCGCCATGACGGACGGCGACGCCTACACCAAGACCCTCAGCTCCTGGTACTACGTCACCGGTGTGGACGTCCTCGACGCACCCGCCGCCGGGAGTGTGGTCGCGCTCGGCGACTCCCTCACCGACGGTGGCGGCTCGACCACCGACGCCAACCGACGCTGGCCCGACCGCCTGGCCGACCGGCTCGCCGCACTGCCCGAGGCCCGCCGCCTCGGCGTCCTCAACGCGGGAATCTCCGGCAACCGCGTCCTCCTGGACGGCGTGGGCCCGCGCGCCCTGACCCGGTTCGGCGCCGACGTGCTCTCGCGGACCGGGGTGCGCGCACTGATCGTCTTCGAGGGCGTCAACGACATCAACGGCACCCCCGAACAGACCGTCCCGCGCGCCTTCAAGGAGGCGTACAAGTCGCTGGTGACCCGCGCCCACGCCCAGGGCGTCCGCGTCATCGGCGCCACCATCACCCCGTTCGGCGGCTATGCCCAGTGGAGCGAGGCCCGCGAATCCGTACGCCGGGACGTGAACACCTTCATCCGCACCGGCGGCATCTTCGACGAGGTCGTCGACTTCGACGCCGTCGTCCGCGATCCGGCGTCCCCGCACCGGATGCGCGCCGCCTACGACTCCGGCGACCACCTCCACTTCAACGACGCCGGTATGCGGGCCATGGCCGACACGATCGACCTGGCCGACCTCAGGAGCCTGTGAGGCGTCGGCGGCCGGCCACGACAGAGATCCGACGAATCAGCCCCAAAGGGTGGCGCCGATCCACGCCCCAGTGATCAGCAGGCAGGTGAAGAGTTCGATGAAGACGCTGGTGCCGCCCGCCCGCATCACCCTCCGTACCGCCGCCACCGCCTCGGCGCGCCGGCCGAGCCGCAGCCGCTCGTGGAGATAGGCGCCGCCCACGTAGCCGGGGAACGCGCCCAGTACGGGCAGCAGGAAGAAGCCGAGAAGGGCGCCGACCCCGGCGTACACCGCCATTCGGCGGGTGGCGCCGCCCGCACGCAGCCGACGCGGAGGCAGTTGCCAGCGGATCACCTGGGACAGGAACAGGATGACGGTCGCGCTCACCAGCACCCACCAGGAGACGGGCTGCGGATCCTTCATCGCCCACCACAGGACCGCGGCCCACACGAGCCACGATCCCGGCACCCCGGGCACCAGAACTCCGCACAGACCGAACAGCATGACCAGGCCGATCAGCAGGAGATCCCACGCTCCCATCTGACCAGGGTGCCGGAGAACGGGGGAAGCCGCAGGTCAGGGGAGAGCTGGCTGATCACAGCGGATTCCAAGGTGGACCGGTCACACTCGGGTCGTAGTGGACCGGCACAGGTCACCCCGGCGTCGCCGGGCGGCTCTCCCGTGGGGGGTGGGGCCGCCCGGCGACTTGTTTCGGGCGACTTGTTTCGTACGTACGTTCGCCATGTCATCCGACACGCCGTCGAACACGCCGTTCACGACGGAACACCCCGCCGGATTTTCCGGATGCCCCGTTTTCAAGCGGCCCATCCGGTGGACAATTGGGGGCATGAGCCAGCAGGGGGAGAGGTCCACCGGTCACGAGGACGACTGGTGGGGGCAGTTGTACGACGACTCCACCGAGGACACCGGGCCCACGGCCGCGGGCGACTCCCTGGACGACCGGTTCGCCTCGGCGTCGGGCACGGTCGACGCGGTTCCGGAGCGGGACGGAGGAGGCGCGGTGTTCGGGCGCGAGACCGTGTCGGGGGATACCTCTCGTGCTTCCAAGGCCTCCGGGGCCTACGAGGAGTGGGACGACCTGGGGGCCGGGGCTCCGCCACCGACACCGCCGGCGCGGCCCGTATCCCCTCCGGTCTCGCTGCCGCCGCCGCGCGCCGAGGTCCCCCACGGGGCCCGGGACACGCCTCGGAGCAGCGGTTCCGGGCGGCCCCGCGCCCCCTGGGAACCCCCGCCCGCCATGCCACCGGGTCCCGCGAGCTTCCCGCCGGGCCCCAAGCCCGCGGGTTTCCGCGACAAGGGGCAGCCGCCGGCTTTCGGCGCCGCGTTCGTGGACGGGGGCGCCGGGACGACCGGCGAGAGCGCCCGGGCGTCGGACGCCGAGACGAAGGACGCCGCCCGGACCACCCCGGCGACCGTTCCCCCGCGCGACGCGATTCCCGGCGATTTCGTCCAGGACGGCGTCCCGGTCGACTCCGCTCCCCGGGACAGCTCCGCCCTCACCGTCTACGGGCCTCCACGCGGCGTCGACCACGTCGGCACCGGTCCCCCCACCTACGCGCCCGAACCCACCGCCCTCCCGCCCGCCGACCCCGACGACCTGGGAGACCTGGTCGCCGACACCGTGCTCGACGGGGCGCAGTACGGAGCCTGCACGCTCCGGGCGGTCTCCCTGCGCGGAGACTCGGCACGCTTCAGGGGCGAGCCCCGCCGCGACTCGCTCCTCACCGCCCGCTTCGGAGCGGGCGACCACGCGCTCGTCCTCATCGCCATGGCGACCGGCGCCCGTGCCACGCCCGGCGCGCACCGGGCCGCCGCCGAGGCCTGCCAGTGGATCGGGCGCGCGGTGGGGCGCAGCCATGTACGGCTCGCCGAGGATCTCCGTGCCGCCCGGCGCGGTGATCTCAAGTCGGGGCTGCACCGGCTCACCGACCGCAGCCTCGGCAAGCTCCGTGCGAGCGCTTCCGAGCAGGGCATCGCACCCGAGGAGTACACCGCGGGCCTGCGCTGCCTGCTGCTCCCCGCCGATCCCGACTGCCGTACGCGCGTCTTCTTCGGCGTCGGTGCGGGCGGACTGTTCCGGCTCCGGGACGGCGAGTGGCAGGACATCGAACCGCGGGTCACCGAGATCCCGGCCGGTGAGCCCGTCGTCGGCTTCGGTTCGCCGCCGCACGAGACCCCGGACGGGGACCGGCTGACCATGGACCTCGGGATCACCACACCTCCCAGCCCCTACGAGCCCGCCCCCGAACCGCCCCGCGAACCCTTCCGTTTCCGTGCCTCCGTGGGCCGCCCCGGGGACACGCTGCTGCTGTGCACCGGCGGCCTCGCCGATCCGCTGCGGGGCGAGCCCGAGCTGTGCGAGTACCTCACGGGACGCTGGTCAGGCGGCACCCCGCCCGGCCTCGCCGGGTTCCTCGCGGACACCCAGGTACGGGTCAAGGGGTACGCGGACGACCGTACGGCCGCCGCCGTCTGGGAGACGTGACCGGGCGCGAGGGGGACATCGGGGAAGGGGCCGCTCAGTCGGTGCGGGGGATCCACTCGCGCATCGAGTACCAGAAGCGGGGCAGCCCCTTGATGCCGCTGGTCCGGAACGGGCGTCCGGCGTCGTCGATGCGGACGGTGCCGGTGCGGCCCTGGGAGGACCAGTCGAGCTCCAGGTACCAGCGGCAGTCGCAGGCCACCGTCCGGGCGTTGACCAGCAGCACCTCCGGGTCCTGGGCGGAGACGCGGTAGGGGAAGCGGACCGCCGGGATCGGCGTCCCCACGTCACTCCCGGCCACCGAGCGGGCGACGGGCCGGTCCTTGTCGAGGTCGACGGAGAAGGACCGGGGAGTGATGGAGCCGCCGCAGCCCTGGTCCATGGAGTAGGCGGTGCCCTCGGCGGGATCGTCGCGTCCGACCACCCGGACCCGGAGCGCCTCCAGGACCACGGCCGTCGAGGTCCGTCCCTGCACCGAGATCTCGACGTTGGTGTCGCCGCCGTGCACCGCGTGCTGGCTCGCCGCCCAGGGCGCGGCGTCCTGCGCGGCCGGCGGCGGAGGTACCTGCTCCGGTGACTTGGCGATGATGTAGTCGTGGCCGCAACCGAGCATCCAGGCCTGGGAGTTCGCGGTCCAGGTGACCGGCGCGGGAGTGGCCTCGACGGGGGAGTGGGACGGGGTCGGGGACGCCTTGGACGGGGAACGGTCGGCGGACGACAGGGCCGACAGAGCGCCCAGCGTGCCCAGGGTGGCGACGAGAGTGCCGGCCACGGCGGTGGTGACCGCGATCCGACGTCGCCGGTACCAGGGACGGTGGGCAGGGGGACGCCCGACGGAGGAGGACACGTCCGGGACGGCCGGCCCCTCGGAGGCGCCCCTCGCTGCGGGGGACGTGCCCGGCTCCGCGAACCTGCCCGGCTTCTCAGCCGTACGAGGTTCCACCGGAGCAGTCGGTTCCGCGGGTGTACGTGTCCGTTGCCGCGCCGCCACCGCCAGGATCCACCGGCGGTGCAGTTCCACGCGTTCCTCCGGCGACGCTCCGCACAGCGCGGCGAACCGTTCCACCGGGGCGAAGTCCAGGGGGACCGTGTCGCCGGAGCAGTAGCGGTGCAGGGTGGAGGGGTTCATGGCCAGCCGCCGGGCCAGTGAGCCGTAACTGCGGTCCGTACGCCCCTTCAGCCGCGTCAGCAGCGCCGCGAACTCCGTCACGTCGTCGTCCGTCGACACACCCGACCCCGTCCTCTTCTGATCCTCGCGTCCCGGGAAGCCGTCCCAGGCACTCCATATACCTGCACGTCAGAGGGGATGGGATGGTTCCACCGTCGCGCATCGCGTGTCGCCGGTTGCGGTTGCCCCGAGTGGCAGCCGATGCTGTGGACGTCGCACCGACCGCCGCCGGACCGACCATCCGGCGCGGCGACATCCGACATCACCCAGCCATGCGAACCCATGCACAGTCGTGCATCCACTCACGGGGGACACCCATGCCCACTCGCGATGTCCACGCCACCACAGCGTCCGCACTCACCGCACTCACCGCCCTCCTCGCGGCCGGACTCGCCCTCGCGGCCCCGGCCGGTGCCACGGCAAAGGTGAGCGCACCCACCCCGCCCAAGTTCCTCTCGGCCGCCGAACTGCCGCCGCACCCCAGCGCCACCTGGACGGCGGACCGGGTCAAGGACGGAGTGCCGGAGGAGCTGAAGTTCTGCCTCGGCGCGGCGCTGCCGGGCTACGACTCCCGCTACCGCGCGTTCCGCACCGACCTGGACGCCAGCGCCCGACAGCTCACGATCGTCGCCGGCAGCGACGCCAAGGCCAAGGCTCTGGCGACGCGGCTCAACAAGGAGATCCGCTCCTGCCCGACGCGGATCGAGGGGTCCGACCCCGAGATCGAGGCCGAGCTGAAGGACTACGGCACGCTCCCGGTCGAGGAGGGCGCGCACGTCTACGGCCTGCACACCGAGACCTCCTACGGCGCCACCGACATCAGTCTCCTGTCGGTCGGCCGGGACGGCCACACCGTCACCGTCGTGGACTGGGGCCAGCTCGGCGGCTTCGCCGGCGCCCCGGTGGCGGCCTTCAAGAAGACGACGACCACGGCCGTCAACAAGCTCTACTGACCGGTCGTATCAAGCCAGTTCCACTGATCGACCGGTTCCACCGGCCCACCGGTTCCACCGGTTCCACCGGATCCACCGATCACCGACCGATCGTCCACGGGGAGAACACCGACATGAACCGCCGCACCATCGCTCGCAAGCCCGCCCGCCGTGCCGTAGCCCTCGCCCTGGGTGTCGCGGCCGTCACCGCCCTCCCGCTGGGGCTGACCGCCTCGGCGGAGGCGACCCCGGCCAAGGCAGCCGCCTCGGCGCCCCGGACGGTCGCCGGCAGCCCGTCCGACTCCGTGACGCGGATCGCCGACTTCTACGGCGCCTACATCGACGCCCAGAGCGGCCCCGGCGAAGGCGGAAAGCTCGCGGCGGAACTGCGCAAGTACTACATCCACCCGGACTATCTGAAGAAGCTGGTCGGCTGGGAGGAGAAGAACCACGCGGACGGCGTCCTGGGCGCCCAGAACGTCCCCCTCCGCTGGACGGTGACCGACAACGGCACCTCCGATCACACGGAGGTCGGCATCACGCTGACCTGGGGCTCGGGGAGCACCACCAGCACCACCAAGCTGGTCGTCGACATGAACCGCGACCACCGGATCATCCACATCGGCACGAAGGGCATCGGCGGTAGTCGGCGGTAGGTGACCTACGGCCGGATCGGCAGGACGCACTGGACGGTCCGGCCGATCCACCGCCCGCACGCGCCCGTCCCCGCCTGGACGGGCGCGTGAACTGCCGCAGCGTCCGCTCCAAATGCCCCTCCAGCAGCGTGCGGGGGGCGCCCTCGACGTCAGGATCCGGCCAGGAACAGTCCAACCAGGCCCGTACATCCGGTCGTTGAGGATTCGACATGACTGCCGTGTTCAGGTCGGGGGCATGGATCCCGTGAACGCGTTCGATCAGGAGGGGACAGTACACCGGCGTCCGGGCGGGGGTCATGAAGAGGCAGGCGCGAGGGGGCGGTCCCGTAACCATCGGGGCCTTCTCGGCGAAAACGGCGGAGGAAACGACCGAGAACGGCAACAACGACAACGACAGCGACAACGCCATCGGGGACGACGGTGGCACGCACCGGGGGGAGGCGTCGTACATGAGGCGCAGGCTGGGCTGTTCGGATCTGCGCGAGGTACCGGAGGCCCGTAGGGCACTGCGCGAGCTGTTACGGCACTGGGGGCGGCCCGGCTGCTCGGAGATAGCGGAACTGCTCACCAGCGAGCTGGTCACCAACGCGCTGGTCCACACCGACCGCGACGCGGTGCTGACGGCGACGGTCTCGCCGGACGGACTGCGCGTGGAGGTACGGGACTTCGTGGGACGCAGGCCGAGGCTGCGCGCACCGGTCCCCGACGACGGTACGCATGGCAGAGGGCTCGTTCTGGTGGAGTCCCTCGCCGACGCGTGGGGAGTCCGGGCGCACGGCGTGGGCAAGGCGGTGTGGTTCGAACTGAACGGGGGCGCGGCCTGAACAGGCCACGCCCCCATGTCGGTTCGCGCTCAACCAGCGCTCAACTCGTGCTCAGCGGTACGGCTCAGCCGTACTGCTGCTCAAGGTCCCGGAGCTTGCGCTCCAGGGAGTCCAGGCGGGGCAGGGCCATCGTGTCGTCCTCCGCCGTCAGGTCGACAGTGATCGAGTCACTGGTGCCCCGGACGGGCTGAAGGGAGTGACGGGCGCGCAGAGGCAGCTGCTCCGCGGTGGATATGGCAGGTTCCGAGGTGACCTGGGCGGGCGCCCGCTCCACCTCGACCTGCTGTCGGCCACCGCCGCCACCGCCGCCACCGAACGGGCCGCGGTGGCCCCGGCTGATCGCCTTGAGGTGCGCGCGCTCGGCCCGCTCCTGCTCACGACGGCGCATCTTGGCCTGGTCCTTCTGGCGCCGGTCCTCGCGCACCTCGTCGACCGCCTCGTCCAGGCTGCGCACACCCTCGAGGAGCATCAGCGACCAGGCCTTGTACGTCTCACGGGGCGCCCGCGCCCAGCGGACCATACGGATCTGCGGCAGCGGACGCGGCACGAGGCCCTGCTCGCGGAGGGCGGCCCGGCGGGTCTGCTTCAGCGCGCGGTCGAAGAGGACCGCGGCGGACAGGGACATACCGGCGAAGAACTGAGGGGCACCGGCGTTGTCGAGGCCCCGGGGCGCGTGCACCCAGTTGAACCAGGCGGCAGCGGCGGCGAACAGCCACACCAGTATCCGGGAACCGAGGGCGGCGTCACCGTGGCTGGCCTCGCGCACCGCGAGCACGGAGCAGAACATCGCCGCTCCGTCCAGACCGAACGGGACGAGGTACTGCCAGCCGTCGGTGAGGTTCAGGTTCTGCTCGCCGAAGCCGACGAGTCCGTGGAAGGAAAGAGCTGCGGCGACGGCTGCACAGCAGAAGAGGAGGACGTAGGACGCCGAGGCGAAAATGGCTTCCTTGCGCCTGCGGCGCTCTTCGGTGCGCTCCCACGAGTCGTCCTCGCCGGCTTTCCCCCCGGAGGAGCGCTTGCCGCGCGCGAGCACCGCCACCGCCGCCAGCACGCCCAGGAGCAGTACGGCGCCCGGAAGCAGCCAGTTAAGCGATATGTCGGTCAGTCTCATCTGGGGTCCCTTGCATTGGGATAGGGCGTAACGCCCGCCATAGTGGCCCAATCCCCTCAGCCCTCAGGCTGTTTCGGGGCAAGAGGCCGCCTAAGGAGGTGCAAGGGGATGCTCAGGGCGACATTCTGCTCGAACTGCCGCTTGAGGGGCGGGAGTTGAGTTCGAATAAGACTACCCGTACGGGTGGTTCCACGGAAAGTTCCTGCGGAAAGTGAGGAACTTGTGAAGTGCCCGTAACCATGGGAAGCCTCAGTCGAACGCGATCTTACGGCGGGATCCTACGGCACGCCCCGCGGGCCCCGGGGGGAGGGGTCCGTCGCTGAGGGTGCCTCAACTCGCGGCGGCGGCCGACAGCTTGGCGTCGCGATCGTTCTCGCAGGTGCGGGGGCAGTTGTCGCACATCTCGTCGGGACGGATCGTGTAGAAGAAGCAGCAACTGGCCCGGTCGCGGGTGGGCAGCGTGGCGCCGTCCGGCCCGGTCACCTCCCGGAAGCCGGCCGATCCGACGAACGGTCGGGTCGAGCCCGGCAGCAGCAGCTCCAGTTCGCGCCGCGCGCGGTCCGCCTCCCCGACGACCTGTCCTATGTACTGCAGGCCCTCCACGGCGTCGTCGGTCACCACGCTCCACAGGGCCCGGCCGCGCCGCCGCATCCGCGGCCCGAAACCGCCGAGCAGGGGCTCCAGGTGCTCGGTGAGCGCCGCCCGCACCTCCCCGCGCAGCGCCTCCTCGTCGCCGGCCACCCGGGCGCCGGGCAGGACCGCCGCCGGGTCGCCGGGCAGACAGGCGAAGGCGCCGGTGCGGACGCTGAAGCGCCCGTCGGTGCGGTGGTAGGAGACGTCCTCGACAGGCAGTCGTGGCACCCGGCGGTGCAGGAACCACGGCACGGTGATCAGCAGGCACGCGGTCCACGCGTACCGGTGCAGCCCGAAACCGGCCACGACGTCGGGGCGGCCCCGCTCTCCGTAGTCCCGCAGCACCTGCTCGTCGTCCCAGTCGAGAAAGGAGTCGAGGTCGCCGTCCCCGGCCGCGAGCCCGGCGACCCGCACCCATCCGGGGCCGCGCGGGTGCGCCTGTCCGGGGGCCAGTTCGGTGACGGCCGCGTCTGGGTAGGCCTCGGCGAGCCGGTCGTACGCGTCCGCGAGGGCGGACCGGGTCTGTACGGGAGCGGACATGCCGGGACCACCGCATCTCGATAGATCGCTCGAAGATCAAAGGTAAGCCTTACCTTACCCATCATGCCTGTGATGTGATCCGGATTTAACACCGGATCCGGCCTGGATCCCGGCCGGATCCGAACCCGGACCCGAATCGGGATTTGAACTGACGGAATGTGCGCCTATGGTGCTTGACGGGCGAGTAACAACCCGCCGCAATGACCCCATGTGCCGTCAAGGTGCCATCTAGCCCGGAGGAGGCCCCCGTGCAGCACGCCGGCCCACAGGGCGCGCACGGCTCGACCGAGACCGGGGCCCCGGCCTCCCGCCCGGGCGCCGTACGCGTTCCACCGCAGCTCACAGCGGCGGACGTGGACCGCGGGTGGCGCCCCGGGGCGAGCGGTCCGGCGGCTCGAGACACCGAGGCCGCGAGCGCGCCGACCGACGGCGCCCGGGGTGAGCACACACACAGTGAGCAGCCGATCCCGTTGCCTCGCACGGAACAGTCCCGTCCCGACCGTTCCCGTCCGGCGCAGACACCTCCGGCCCGGACCCGGTCCGTCGTCCAGCGGTCCTCCGTACGCGGCCAGATCCTCGACGCCCTGCGCACCGCGCTCGTCGGGGGCGAGCTGGCGCCCGGGGAGGTGTACTCGGCCCCCGCGCTGGGCGACCGGTTCGGGGTGTCCGCGACGCCGGTTCGCGAGGCGATGCAGCAACTCGCGCTGGAGGGCGCCGTCGAGGTCGTCCCCAACCGGGGCTTCCGCGTCGTGGAACGCGGCGCCCGCGAGCTGGCCGAGCTGGCCGAGATCCGCGCCCTGATCGAACTCCCGGTGCTGCTCCGCCTGGCCGCCACGGTCCCCGCCAAACGCTGGACGGAACTGCGCCCCCTCGCCGAGGCGACGGCCCGCGCGGCGTCCACCGGCTGCCGCGCCACCTACGCGGAGACCGACCGCGCCTTCCACCGGGCGGTCCTGTCCCTCGCCGGCAACACCCAACTCGTCCAGCTCGCCGACGACCTCCACCGCCGCGCCCAATGGCCCCTGGCCGACACGAAGACCGACACCAGCCGAGCAGCCCTCATGGCAGACGCGGCAGACCACGGTTCCCTGCTGGACGCCCTGATCGAAAGAGACGTACAACTGGTCCAGTCACTGACCCGAGACCATGTAACAGGCGCCCACTGACGTGTCGTTGTTGTCCAGCGGGGTGCGGGTCCATGCGGCCAACCCGGACTCACCCCACCCAGGGGCGCGGGGAACTGCGCGACAAGCCACAACGCACCCGCACTGCCACCCAACCGAACCACCCCGCCCGGACGCCCACTGAGACCCGAGACCATGCAACCGGCGCCCGCTGACCGGACCTCAGGGGCGCGGGGAACTGCGCGACAAGCCACAACGCACCCGCACCCGCCACCCAACCGAACCACCCCGCCCGGACGGCGCACTGCAAAGCAACACGATCACGCAGACGCGGCCGGCGGAGCCAACTGCCGCGCCAGCCACGTGGGAACGCCCCCGAGTAGCCGGAACAACCGCCCCGCCTCCGCCCGCAACCGCGAAGCCTCCGGCTCGGACTCCGCATCGGCGAGCGACGCCAGCGCGGGCGCCGTCCCCACCAGATACCCCAACTCCTCCCGAATCCGCAGCGATTCACTGAACCCGTGCCGCGCCTCCGCCAACTCCCCCTCGCGCAGGGCGAGTCCGGCCAGATGACGCCACGTGAACGACAACAGCAGCGGATCGGCGTGCGCGGTCGCCCCCGCGTGCGCGCGCCGGTACGCGGCCCGCGCAGCCTGCGGAGAACGCGCGAGGTTCTCGGCCAGCAGCCCCCGCCGGAAGTCCAGCACCGCCCGCCCCGACGCCCCCGGCGGGATCAACGCCGCCGCCCGACCCAGCGCGGCCCGCGCCTCGTCGGCGCGGTCCCGTACGCCGAGGAGCGTCGACGCGTACGCCAACTGCCCGCGCTCGCACGCCGCCGCGCCCCGCTCGTCGTCGCTCTGGGCCACCGCCTCCGCCGTACGCAGCGCGTCCTCGGCCTCCCCCCAACCCTGCTCGGTGTAGAGGCACCGCTCCACCAGCAGCGCGGCCCGCTGGAGCGAGGCGTCGGCCGTGGTGGGTTCGAGCAGCGCCGCCGCATCCGCCCAGCAGGCGCGTGAACGCAGCCGCCATACCGCGGTCTGGAGTGGATCGTCACCAGAAGTCGTTCCGGAACCAGACATGGCGGTATGCGCCACGTTGCCCTCCCCGAGCACGCCATCGAGCCTGTTGAGTGTGGCGGCATCTCAGCACGAATCCCGGTGCCGGGCCAGGGGGTAGGTGAAAGAATTCACAAAGTCGGGGAAGTTTGCGTGCCCCGGTTGCCGCGCGGCCGGCGCCACCCGGCGCGCACCAGGACCGCACGCCCCGCACCCGGGGCGTCGGACGCCCGCGCCGCCTCAACTCATCCGCAGCGCCAGGAAGAAGTCCAGCTTGTCCTCCAGACGCGAGAGCTCCCGGCCCGTCAACTGCTCGATCCGCCCCACCCGGTACCGCAACGTGTTCACATGCAGATGCAGCCGGGCCGCGCACCGTGTCCACGAGCCGTCGCACTCCAGGAACGCCTCCAGCGTCGGGATCAGCTCGGCCCGGTGCCGTCGGTCGTAGTCCCGCAGGGGGTCCAGGAGCCGGGCCGTGAAGGCGCGGCGGACGTCGTCCGGGACGAACGGGAGCAGCAGCACATGGGAGGCCAGCTCCTGATGGCCCGCCGCACACACCCGGCCGGGGCGCGCCCCGGCCACCCGGCGGGCGTGCCGTGCCTCCTCCAGTGCCCCGCGCAGTCCCTCCGCCGAGTGCACGGTCGCGCTGACCCCGATCGTCAGCCGCCCGTCGTCGTCCAGGCCCGCCGACAGCGGATCCCGTACGGCGGCGAGCAGCTCCTCGGCCAGGATCCCCGCCTCCGAACCGTCGTGCTCCGACGACACCGCCGGCAGCGGTACGAGGGCGACCGCCTCGTCCCCCGTATGGGCCACGGCGATCCGGTCGGAGTGCTCCGGGCCCGTCAGCAGCGGGTCGACAAGGATTTCCTCCAGCAAAGCCTGGGCCACCGGGCCGCCCTCGGTCCCGCCGCCGGACCAGTCCACGCGGGCCACGACGACCTGCCAGTGCGGGGCCGCTCCGAGGCCGGGCAGCAGCACCGGCGCGGCAACCCGCAGCCGGGCCGCGATCTCAGCGGGCGCCGCGCCCGTCTGCACCAGCTCCAGAACCTCCTGCGCGAGCCGCCGCCGTACCGTTTGCGCCGCGTCGCGCCGGTCGCGCTCGACCGCGATCAGCTGGGTGACGCCCTGGAGCAGATCGAGCCGCTCCGCCGGCCAGTCCCCGGCGTCCGCCTCGACGGCGAGCAGCCAGTCGGACAGCAGGGTCTCGCGCACGTCCCGTGAGCCGCCCTGGTCGGCGCCGGTGCGGCTGTCGCCGCGGACGGGGAAGAGGGAGTACGCCGTGCCGCCCACCACCACCCGGTGGGGTCCACGTCTGCCGGTGCGGGCCGCCGCCAGGTACTCGGCCGCCAGCGTCGCGCGGACGCCGGGAGCCGGGGCGGGGCCGGACACCTTCGAGCCCGCGATGAGCCGGCCGGCCGGGGACAGGACCCAGGCGCGCAGATCGAGGTCGGAGCCGAGCAGGTCCAGGACGACATCGGGGCCGCCGCCCGCCGGACCCGAGGTCATCATCCGCCGGTGCCGGTCCACGACCGCCGCCAGATCTCCGGCGCGCTCACCGGACACCTGCCGCACGACATGCTCGGTGATCGACGCGAACGCCACCGACTCGTGCACCGCGAACAGCGGCAGCCGGTGCCGGGCGCAGGCCGTGACCAGATCGTCCGGGATGTTCCCCAGCTCGGCCTCACCGGCGGCCAGGGCCGCGACCCCGGCACCCGCCAGGAGCCGTACGAACGCCTCGGAGTCCGCCGGGTCCCGGCGCCACGCCAGACCCGTGAGCACCAGCTCGCCGCCCGAGAGATAGCGGCTGGGGTCCCTGAGGTCGGTGGTCATCACCCCTCGTACGGTGCGGTCCAGCTCGTCCTCGCCGCCGAGCAGCGTGAGGCCCAGCGCGTCCGTGTCCAGCAGTGCGCGCAGCCGCATTCTCGTCGCCGCCGTTCTGTCCGAGAGCCGCGCTTTCGCGCCTGCGCGGCGATCACTGTTTCCAGGGAAAATCGGAGACGTTACCGATGGCCCCCTGTTTATACGAATCTACAAGACGATTGCCCTGGCCAGCCAACTCCTTCATGGTTTCCGTGACTGACCCCGGTGCGGCACAGCCCTGTGTACTGGTTTCACCGCACGTGAACAGCGCATGAACGAGCCAATGGCACCCGCGTACGCGACGAAGAGGAAAAGAGCCGGTCATGGACTTCCTTCGCCCCGCCAGCTGGGAGGAGGCGCTCGCCGCGAAGGCCGAGCACCCCACCGCTGTGCCCATCGCGGGCGGCACCGACGTGATGGTCGAGATCAACTTCGACCACCGCCGGCCCGAGTACCTCCTCGACCTGACCCGGGTCGGAGATCTGTACGAATGGGAGACCGGCGAGCAGAGCGTGCGGCTCGGCGCCTCGGTCCCGTACAGCCGGATCATGGAGAACCTGCGCGGTGAACTGCCGGGCCTGGCCCTCGCCTCGCACACGGTCGCCTCCCCGCAGATCCGCAACCGGGGCGGCGTCGGCGGCAACCTCGGCACCGCCTCCCCGGCCGGTGACGCCCACCCGGCGCTCCTCGCCGCCGGGGCGGAAGTCGAGGCCGAGTCCGTCCGGGGGACGCGGCTGATCCCGATCGACGACTTCTACACGGGCGTGAAGCGCAACGCGCTCGCCCCCGACGAGCTCATCCGCGCCGTCCACATCAGGAAGGCGGACGGGCCCCAGCAGTACTCCAAGGTGGGCACGCGCAACGCCATGGTCATCGCGGTCTGCGCCTTCGGGCTCGCGCTGCACCCGGAGACCCGGACCGTCCGTACGGGGATCGGTTCGGCGGCGCCCACACCCGTCCGGGCCAAGGCCGCCGAGGAGTTCCTGAACGCGGCACTCGAGGAGGGCGGCTTCTGGGACAACGGGAAGATCATCACCCCGTCGGTCGCCAAGCAGTTCGCCGCGCTGTGCGCGGGCGCCTGCAACCCCATCGACGACGTCCGGGGCACCGCGAGTTACCGCCGCCATGCGGTCGGCGTGATGGCCCGGCGCACGCTCACCTGGACCTGGGAGTCGTACCGCGGCACCGCCGCCCACACGGAGGGAGTCGCGTAATGCGCGTCAGTTTCACGGTCAACGGACGGCCCCAGGAGGCCGACGACGTGTGGGAGGGCGAGTCCCTGCTCTACGTCCTGCGGGAGCGGCTCGGCCTGCCGGGCTCCAAGAACGCCTGCGAACAGGGCGAGTGCGGGTCGTGCACCGTCCGGCTCGACGGCGTACCCGTGTGCTCGTGCCTGGTCGCTGCGGGGCAGGTGGAGGGGCGCGAGGTCATCACGGTCGAAGGGCTCGCCGACTACGCCAAGCAGCGTACGGAGCACGGCGGTTGCACAACAGGCGCCTGCGGTACGGAACTTGACGCGGCCAAGCGCTGGCAGCCCAAGGGCGCCGCCGACTCCCAGACCGGCGAGGGCACCGAACTCGCCCCCATCCAGCAGGCGTTCATCGACGCCGGAGCCGTCCAGTGCGGCTTCTGTACGCCCGGACTGCTGGTCGCCGCCGACGAGATGCTGGAGCAGAACCCCAACCCGACCGACGCGGACATCCGCGAGGCGCTGTCGGGCAACCTGTGCCGCTGCACGGGCTACGAGAAGATCATGGACGCGGTCCGGCTGGCGGCGGCCCGACAGGGAGAGGCGGTCTGACATGCCCGGCAGGAACGCACCCCTCGGGACCCCCACCAAGGTCACCCAGGGCTCGAAGACCAAGGGCGGCATCGGCGAGTCCACGCTCCGCCCCGACGGCACCCTCAAGGTCACCGGCGAGTTCGCGTACTCGTCCGACATGTGGCACGAGGACATGCTCTGGGGCCAGATCCTGCGCTCCACGGTCGCCCACGCCGAGATCGTCTCCATCGACACCGCCGAGGCCCTCGCGCTCCCCGGCGTGTACGCCGTCATGACGTACGACGATCTGCCGACCGACGTGCGGAACTACGGCCTGGAGGTCCAGGACACCCCGGTCCTCGCCCACGGGAAGGTCCGCCACCACGGCGAACCCGTCGCGATCGTCGCCGCCGACCACCCGGAGACCGCGCGCCGAGCCGCCGCCAAGATCAAGGTCGAGTACCGCGAACTGCCGGTCGTCACCGACGAGGCCGCCGCGACCGCGCCGGACGCGATCCTCATCCACGAGAACCGCACCGACCGCCACTTCGCCCACGTCGACCACCCCAACATCGTCCACCGCCAACCGATCGTTCGCGGCGACGTCGAAGCCGCCCGCGCCCGCGCCGACTTCATCGTCACCGGCGAGTACACCTTCGGCATGCAGGACCAGGCGTTCCTGGGCCCGGAGTCGGGCCTCGCGGTCCCCGGGGAGGACGGCGGCGTCGACCTGTACATCGCCACCCAGTGGCTGCACTCCGACCTGCGCCAGATCGCGCCCGTCCTCGGCCTGCCCGAGGACAAGGTCCGGATGACACTGTCCGGTGTCGGCGGCGCCTTCGGCGGACGCGAGGACCTGTCGATGCAGATCCATGCCTGTCTGCTCGCCCTGCGCACCGGCAAACCGGTGAAGATCGTCTACAACCGCTTCGAGTCCTTCTTCGGCCACGTCCACCGGCACCCCGCGAGGCTCAGCTACGAGCACGGGGCCACCAAGGACGGCAAGCTGACCCACCTGAAGGCGCGGATCGTCCTCGACGGCGGCGCGTACGCCTCCACCTCACCGGCGGTCGTCGGCAACGCGGCCTCGCTCGGCGCCGGCCCGTACGTCGTCGACGACGTCGAGATCGACTGCCTCGCCCTCTACACCAACAACCCGCCCTGCGGCGCGATGCGCGGCTTCGGCGCGGTCCAGGCATGCTTCGCCTACGAGGCACAGATGGACAAGCTCGCCGACGCGGTGGGCATGGACCGGGTCGAGTTCCGCCGCCTCAACGCCATGGAACAGGGCACGCTCCTGCCGACCGGACAGGCGGTCGACTCCCCGGCCCCGGTCGCCGAACTCCTGCGCCGAGTGAAGGCGATGCCTTTGCCTCCGGAGCAGCAGTGGCTGACGGCGGGCGAGGCGGCGGACGTACGCCAGCTGCCGGGCGGCCTCTCCAACACCACCCACGGCGAGGGTGTGGTCCGGGGCATCGGCTACGCGGTCGGCATCAAGAACGTCGGCTTCTCCGAGGGCTTCGACGACTACTCGACCGCCCGGGTACGTATGGAGGTGGTCGGCGGCGAGCCGGTGGCCACGGTCCACACGGCGATGGCGGAGGTCGGCCAGGGCGGCGTCACCGTCCACGCCCAGATCGCCCGCACCGAGCTGGGCGTCACCCAGGTGACGATCCACCCCGCCGACACCCGGGTCGGCTCGGCCGGTTCGACCTCGGCCTCCCGGCAGACGTACGTCACCGGTGGCGCCGTCAAGAACTCGTGCGAGCTGGTCCGCGAGAAGGTCCTGGAGGCGGGACGCCGCAAGTTCGGCTCCTACCACCCGGCCTGGGCGACGGCTGAACTGCTCCTGGAGGGCGGCAAGGTCGTCACGGACGCCGGCGAGGTCCTCGCCGACCTGGTGGACGTCCTGGGCGAGGAGTCCTTCGAGGTCGAGGAGGTGTGGCGGCACCGGCCCACCGAACCCTTCGACCTGCGCACCGGGCAGGGATTCGGACACGTCCAGTACTCGTTCGCCGCGCACCGGGCGGTCGTCGAGGTCGACACCGAGCTGGGCCTGGTCAAGGTCATCGAACTGGCCTGCGCACAGGATGTCGGCAAGGCGCTCAACCCGCTGTCGGTCGTCGGCCAGATCCAGGGCGGCACCACCCAGGGGCTGGGCATCGCGGTGATGGAGGAGATCGTCGTCGACCCCAAGACGGCCAAGGTGCGCAACCCGTCCTTCACGGACTACCTGATCCCCACCATCCTCGACACCCCGACCATCCCGGTCGACGTCCTCGAACTGGCCGACGACCACGCCCCGTACGGCCTCCGTGGCATCGGCGAGGCACCGACCCTGTCGTCGACCCCGGCCGTCCTGGCGGCGATCCGCGCCGCGACGGGCCTGGAACTGACGAAGACGCCGGTACGCCCGGAGCACCTGACTGGTACGGCGTAGTCGGTTCGTTGCCGTGTGCGGGTCCGTGGGGGCTGGTCGCGCAGTTCCCCGCGCCCCTGAAACGCGGGGGCTTCGCCCCTCGTCTTTCGGGCCGCAGGACCAGGGCCTTTCTTAGGGGCGCGGGGAACTGCGCGAGAAGCCCCACGGGCCCGCACCCGACCACGAACCCAACAACCCCTCGTTCGCCTCGGGCCGTCCCCCGGGTCGTGCACCTTCCCAACCCCCTATGAACCTTGGGAGTCGGCACATGACCCAACAGACCCTGGAAGACAGGGCACCCGGAACCCCCGTCCAGCCGGGCCGGTCCCGGCTGGACCGGTACTTCCACATCACCGCCCGAGACTCCACCCTCGCCCGCGAGATACGCGGCGGCATCACCACCTTCATGGCGATGGCGTACATCCTGCTCCTCAACCCGCTGATCCTCTCCGGCAAGGACGCCGCCGGAAACACCCTCGACCAGCACGCCCTGATCACCGCCACCGCCTTCGCCGCAGCCCTCACCACGCTCCTCATGGGCTTCCTAGGCAAGGTCCCGCTAGCCCTCGCGGCCGGCCTGTCCGTGTCCGGCGTGCTGTCCTCGCAGGTGGCGCCCGCCATGACCTGGCCGCAGGCGATGGGCATGTGCGTGCTGTACGGCGTCGTCATCATGTTGCTGGTCGTCACCGGCCTCCGCGAGATGATCATGAACGCGATCCCACTGGCGCTGAAGCACGCGATCACCATGGGCATCGGTCTGTTCGTCGCGCTGATCGGCCTGGTGAAGGCCGGCTTCGTCCACCAGGGCGAGGCGACCCCGCTCTCCCTCGGCCCGGACGGCGAACTCGCGGGCTGGCCCGTGCTGTTGTTCGCCGCGACCCTCCTCCTCATCTTCATGCTCCAGGCCCGAGGTGTTCCGGGCGCCATCCTCATCGGCATCGTCAGCGGTACCGTGCTGGCCGTCGTGCTCAACGCGACGCACGTCATCGACCCGAGGCAATGGGCGAGCGGCGCACCGGAGTTGCACGGCAGCGCGGTGTCGATGCCCGACTTCTCGCTCTTCGGGGACGTCGAGTTCGGCGGCTGGGGACAGGTCGGCGCGATGACGGTCGGCATGATCGTGTTCACCCTCGTCCTCGCCGGATTCTTCGACGCGATGGCGACGATCATCGGGGTCGGCACGGAGGCCGGACTCGCCGACGACAAGGGCCGGATGCCGGGCCTGTCCAAGGCGCTGTTCATCGACGGCGCGGGCGGGGCGATCGGCGGCGTCGCCGGGGCCTCGGGCCAGACGGTGTTCGTGGAGTCGGCGACGGGCGTGGGGGAGGGCGCCCGCACCGGCCTGTCCTCCGTCGTCACGGGCCTGTTCTTCGCGGCCTGTCTGTTCTTCACCCCGCTGACGGCGATCGTGCCCGGGGAGGTCGCGGCGGCCGCCCTGGTGGTGATCGGCGCGATGATGATGTCGAACGCCCGGCACGTCGACTGGGCCGACCGTGCCACCGCCGTCCCGGTCTTCCTGACCGTCGTGATCATGCCGTTCACGTACTCGATCACGGCGGGTGTCGCGGCCGGCGTGATCTCGTACACCGCCATCAGGGTCGCGCAGGGCAGGGCACGGGAGATCGGTGCGTTCATGTGGGCCCTGACAGGCATCTTCTTCGTCTATTTCGCCCTCAATCCTCTTGAGGGCTGGCTGGGCGTGCACTAGCCGCACAGCCGGCCCCGCAGGCCCTTCCGTTCCGCCGTCGTCAAGGAGACCGAGATGCTGGACATCGCCGAAGAACTGCACCGGTGGGTCGAGCAGGGACGTGACTTCGCCGTGGCCACCGTGGTGGCCGTGAGCGGCAGCGCGCCCCGCCGGCCCGGCGCCGCCCTCGCGGTGGACGCCGACGGCACGGCGATCGGCTCGGTCTCCGGCGGCTGTGTGGAGGGCGCGGTGTACGAGCTGTGCCAACAGGCCCTGGTGGACGGCGAGTCGGTCCTCGAACGCTTCGGCTACAGCGACGACGACGCCTTCGCCGTGGGCCTGACCTGCGGCGGCGTCATCGACATCCTGGTGACGCCGGTACGGGCGTCGGCGCCCGCCCGTTCCGTGTTCGCGTCGGCGCTGGCCGCCGCCGCGAACGGGGAGGCGGCGGCCGTGGCGCGGATCGTCTCCGGCCCGGGAGAGCTGCTGGGCCGGCCGCTGTTCGTCGGCCCGGACGGCTCGTACGAGGGCGGCTTCGGCGCGCATCCCGAGCTGGACCGTACGGTGGCCGCCGAGGCGCGCGCCCTGCTCGACGCGGGCCGCACCGGCACCCTGGAGATCGGAGAGCGGGGCTCTCGTTGCGGAGCACCGCTCACGGTTCTGGTCGAGTCGTCGGTGCCGCCGCCCCGGATGATCGTGTTCGGCGCGATCGACTTCGCGTCCGCGCTGGCCCGCATGGGCAAGTTCCTCGGCTATCACGTGACGGTCTGCGACGCCCGCCCGGTGTTCGCGACGCGCGCCCGTTTCCCCGAGGCGGACGAGATCGTCGTCGAGTGGCCGCACCGCTACCTGGAACGGACGGCCGTGGACGCCCGTACGGTCCTGTGCGTCCTCACCCACGACGCCAAGTTCGACGTACCCCTGCTCCAGCTCGCACTGCGGCTGCCGGTGGCGTACGTCGGCGCGATGGGGTCCCGCCGGACCCACCTGGACCGGAACGAGAGACTGCGCGAAGTCGGCGTCACCGAGCTGGAGTTGGCGCGCCTCAGGTCACCGATCGGGCTGGACCTGGGTGCCCGTACGCCCGAGGAGACCGCGTTGTCCATCATGTCGGAGATCGTCGCCAACAGGCGTGGCGGCAGCGGGGTTTCGCTGACCGGGGCGCACACGCCGATCCATCACGACGTCACCTCGGTGTCCGTACCGGCGGGGCGGATCGGGTCGGTGGCCTGACGTCACTCGAACGCCGGTGGCGGATAAGCGAGTTGGACCCCCTGAGTGGCCCTGCGCGTGACCAGGGTGCCGCGTCCGGGCGGCTGACGGGTCGGTTTGACGCTGCCCAGCAGGAAGCCCTCGTTGGGGTCGCCGGAGAGCATGAGCCCCTGCGCGCCGAGGTCCTTCAACCGTGTCACGAAGGGTTCGTACAGAGCCCTCGACGCCCCGCCCGAACTGCGCGCCAGTACGACGCGCAGGCCCAGATCGCGGGCGAACGGCAGATATTCGATGAGCGGCGCGAGGGGGTTGCCGCTGCTGGTGGCGACCAGGTCGTAGTCGTCGACCAGCAGGTACACCTCCTTGCCCCGGTACCAGCTGCGGTCGCGCAGCTGCTCGGCCGTCACATCGGGGCCGGGCATCCGGGCCTTCAGGACGTCGGCCAGCTGTGTCATGACCTCGGCGACCGGGGGCCCCGAAGGGCAGTAGCTCAGCAGGTACTCCTCGGGCACCTCGCCGAGCAGTGACCGCCGGTAGTCGACCACGAGCAGCTGAGCCTCCTCCGGCGACACCCGGGCGCACAACTGGCGGACCAGCAGCCGCAGAAACGAACTCTTGCCGGACTCGGACTCACCGAAGACCAGGAAGAAGGGGTCGTTGGAGAAGTCGAGGAACACCGGGGCGAGACTGGCGTCGTCGATGCCGACGGCCATGGCACGGCCCGGGGAGTCGTCGGGGCCGGGAAGCTCGTCGAGGGGGACCAGGGCCGGAAGGGTGCGTACGGGTGGGGCCGTCGGGCCCTGCCAGCCGGCGCGGACGGCCGCGACCAGACTCTCCGTCGTCCCGCCGGTGAGCTCCCCGGCGGCCTCGGTCCCCATCCTTGGCAGGGCGGTCACGAAGTGCAGCTTGTTGCGGGCCAGGCCGTGACCCGGACGGCCCGGGGGGACGTACTGCGCCTGGCGCCGGTCGATCTCGGACTCCGCCGTGTCACCGAGACGCAGCTCGAACCTGCTGACCAGGAGATCGCGCTGGTGCGGCCGCACCTCCGCGTAGCGGGAGGCGGCGACCAGCAGATGCACGCCGTGGGCCAGGCCACGGGAGGCGATTTCCGTGACGACGGGTTCGAGCGCCTCGAAGTCCCTCCGGAGGGTCGCCCAGCCGTCGACGACGAGGAAGATGTCGGTGGCCAGGGGCTGGTCCGGCCATTCGCCGGCGGCGCGGCGCCGGCGGTACGTGCGGATCGAGTCGATGCCCTGCTCGCGGAAGAACACCTCGCGCTCACCGAGGACCCGGGAGAAATCGGCGACCGTACGCCGCACCTGGTCCGGGTCCAGCCGGGAGAAGACGCCGCCGACATGGGGCAGTTCGGCCAGGGCGGCCAGTCCTCCGCCACCGAAGTCGAGGCAGTAGAACTGCACTTCGGCGGCGGTGTGGGTGAGGGCGAGCGAGGTGATGAGCGTGGCGAGCAGGGTCGACTTGCCGGACTGCGGTCCACCGACGACCAGGGCGTTCCCCTCGGCCCCGGACGCGTCCAGGGAGATGACGGTGCGCCGCTGGTGGTACGGGTCGTCGGCCAGTGCGAACCGGGCGAGGAGAAGCTCGGAGCCCGGGGCCTGCAAGCCATGCCGGGAGTTGAGGGCGATCTTCCCGGGAAGTACCTGATCGAGGGTGGGCGACTCGTCCAGTGGTGGCAGCCAGATCCGGTGGGCGGCCGGGTCGGCGTCCCGCAGCTGTTCGACGGCCATATCCACCAGCGAGAGGTAGTCGTCGGCCGGGTCCGCCTTCGGCACCGGGCCGGACACGTACGAGGCCTTGAAACGGACCAGCGTGTCCGTCGTGTCGGCCTTGAGGAACCCGGCACCCGGGTCCGGCGGCAGATGGTAGGCGTCGGGATGGCCGAGCACCGCACGGGACTCGGCCGCCGAGAAGGTGCGCAGCCCGATGCGGTACGACAGATGGGCCTCCAGCCCGCGCAGTCGGCCTTCATCCAGACGCTGCGAGACCAGCAGCATGTGCACGCCCAGGGCCCGGCCGACCCGGCCGACCTGCACGAAGAGGTCGATGAAGTCCGGGTACGCGACCAGGAGTTCGGAGAATTCGTCGACCATCAGCACCAGCGTCGGCAGCGGTTCGAGGCCGTCGCGGGAGGCGCGGGCCTTCTGGTACTCATGGATGCTCAGACCCGCGGCCCGCAACAGCTGCTGGCGCCGGGCCAGTTCGCCGCTGATCGCCTCTCCCATCCGCGCCACGAGCAGTGGATCGTCCGCCAGCCCGGAGATGATCCCCGAGACGTGGGGCAGGTCCGCGAGCTGCGCGAACGTCGCGCTCCCCTTGAAGTCGGCCAGCACGAAGGCCACTTCCTCCGGCGAATGGCGCACGGCCAGTCCCAGGACGATCGAGCGCAGCAGCTCTGACTTGCCGGAGCCGGTCGCGCCCACGCACAGACCGTGCGGGCCCATTCCCCCGTGCGCGCTCTCCTTGAGGTCGAGGAACACCGTCTGACCGTCCTCGCCGAGCCCGATCGGCACCCTCAGCCGGTCCTCGGGGGACGGCCGGGCGCGCAGGGCCGCCAGATTGGGCGAAGCCGTGTTCCCGACCCCCAACAGGCCGGTGAGAACGCCTCCTTGGCGGCCGACGGAAGGCCTGGCGTGCCCACCAGTGCTCTCCCGGCTCCGGAGCGCCGCCCACCCGGCCCGAACCGATTCCGCCGTCTCCGCCAGCGACTCCCGCGCTGCCACCGGACCCGCCCCGTCGTCGAAGCGCGGCACCGCCACCCGGAACCGCCGACGCCGGGACAGCGCCCAGCCGACCGAGATCCCGGACGCCAGCGAAGGGTCGAAGAAGGACTCCTCCGGGTCGTCCAGGGCGAGTTCGAGCCGGGTGCCCAGCAGCCCGCGCAGATCGGTGGTGAAGTCGCTCCAACGGCGGGCCGTGGCCACCAGATGGACGCCGTAGTTCAGTCCGGTGTTGGCGAGCCGGTGGACCGTTTCCGCGAACTCCGGATGTTCCCAGGTGAAGTCGAGCCAGCCGTCCACCACCAGAAAGACGTCGCTCGCCGCCCCCTGTTCGATCCGCCCGGTGGTGCGCAGTGCGCGGAACGCCTCGATGGAGTCGATGTCGAGGTCGCGGAACAGGGTGCGCCGGGTGGAGATCACCGCCTTGACCGCCGTGAGAGCCTCCTCGACCGCGCTGTGCTCGTGCGGCGCCGCGAACGTCCGTACGTGCGGCAGCGAGCGCAGCACGCCGAGCCGGTTGACCGCGCCCTCCAGTAGATGGAACTCCGCCTCGTGCGGGGTGTGGGTCAGCGCCAGCGACATGATCATGGAGCGCAGCAGGGTGGTCTTGCCGCTGCCCAGTTTGCCGACGACCGCCGCGTTGCCGTCCCGGCCGGCGAAGTCCACGCACATGGTTTCCGACCCGGTGCTGTTCTCCAGGCGGCCGACAGGCACGAGCAGCCGGGATGCGCCTTCCCACGCGTCGCAGACGAAACCCCGGTCGACGGTCTCCACGGGAGGCGGCAGCAGCGAGCCGAGCGTGAGTTCGTCGGCCAGGGCGGCGCGGGCGGCGGGGCCGGCGGACGCGTCGATCCAGGGCGCGTAGGCGAGGGCGACATTCCCCTCGCACTGGCCCGACTTGGTCGGCGTCTGCTCGGGCCCCGCCTGGTTGACCACCGTGTCGTGGACGAACGTGTACAGCTCCTCCGGGGTGATCACGCCGTCGCGGTTCTGGTCGGCGAGGCCGCTGCGCAGCCCTTCGATCACGGCGGCCGTGAACCTCGGCGCCGACAGGCTGTTGTCGACACTGAGCTGCTCGCCCTCGTACGCGTACTCCAGGGCCGTCGACGCCGTGATGACGAACGTGCCGCGCCCGCCGAGCGCCTTCTCTACGTTCACGGGGGCGGGCGACATGGGGGAGCCCCGGTGGAAGAGCCCGCTGTAGCAGCAGTCCAGCAGCACGATCTTGGTGCGGGCCTCGCACTCGTCGAGGAGCTGGTGCAGCAGCGCGGCCGGGATGGCGGTGGTGTGCGGACGCTGCAGTCTCGTGCTGAGCGTGGCGAAGAACAGCCGGTCGGCGTCGTTGCGGATGCCGTGGCACGCGAAGTAGAGCAGCACGAGATCGTCGGGGTCGCGGTTGCTGAGAACCTCCTCGATCGCGGACTCGATCTCGTCCTTGGGCCTGTTCAGCAGTTCGAGGACCGGCTCGAAACGGCCGATCGACCGGTCCTCCAGCAGAGCCTTCAGCTCGGTGGCACCCCGGGCGGGCCGTCTGAGTCTGCTGAGCCCGGGATCCTGGTAGCCGTCAGTCGCGACGAGCAGTGCGATCCGGCGTCCCGCCATCGCCAACTCCCGGATCGCTGTTGGTGTTCGGGCCGGTCGCGACGCCGGTGCCCGAATCGGCCGGGGCGCTCGCCACCGCGGCCGTCCCCGCCTGGATCCGTGCGGTCACCGCCTCGACCAGCGCCTGCTGGTCCTTGGCGGACAGGGCGTCGAACGACCCCTTGTGCCCGTCGATCTCCCACTCCACCGACCGTGCCTTCGAGCGCTGCACAAAGGCGACGACGACGTTGCTCAGGGCCTTCAGCGCGGCGGCGGAGAAGGCCCCGCTGACCACCAGCACCGCCAGGTCGTGCCCCACGCCGGCCATCGACTCCTCGGGCGCGGCAACCGTCCCGCGTTCGACCCGGAGGAGGCCGAGGGTGCGCAGATTGCCGTACAGACTGCGGACCTGACGGTCCGTCTGCTCCGCGGTGGCGCCCGGACCCGAGTCGATCCGAAGCTCCAGCCGCACGTTCTCCTCGTGCACGCTCGCCCCTTCCCCCGACCGGCCGTACCGCCGGCTCCACGGAGTCGATCGTAACGTCCGTCACCCCATCCTCAGCAGCCGGTTCACCGCCCGCCCGAACACATACCGCGACACCGCCGCCAGCGGACGGTCGAACAGCGACGGCAGCAGCCGTACGCGCAACTCCTCGCGCCAGACCACCCGTGAGCGGCCGCCCGGGCCCGGACGCACCTCGATCTCCGCCCAGCCCAGGACGACCCGGCCGCGTTTCTCCAGGCGGCACAGTCCCGGTGAGTCCTCGGTCGGTGGCCGCCAGACGGTGACCTCCATCCGGTCGTCGAAGGCGAGGGGGCCGATCCCCGAGCGGGCGACGAACACCGTGCCCTCGTGGGTCGGCGGGGCGGTGAGCACCCTGACGCGGGTCAGGGGGACCACGGAGGCGTGGCGGGGCCACTCCGTGAGCCGGCCCCAGGCGTCGTCGAGGGGGAGCGGCACCGTACGTTCGAGGAGGAAGTTGACCACGGCACGATCGTAGGGAACCCGACCGTGCCGCACGGCACGTTCCGGGGCCGTGCGGCCCGTGTTCGGCGCGGGCCCGCACAGGGGCGACGGGCTGCGCGCCGCGCCGGGACCGGTGGGCCCGGGGCGAGGTTGTGCGCCGACGACCGCTTCCGCCCCCGCGCGGTGTGCGACACCATGGGCGCGACCCCGTGACCCGTGATCCGCACCCCCGGCCGGAGGGCACCGCGTGGACCGTCAACCGCTCGACAGACTCGACGAGTTGCAGAGTGAGCCCTATCCGCACTACACCCGCGCCCGCGACGCCGAAGGGCTGACCTTCGTCGCCGAACTCGACGCCTGGCTGGTCGCCCGGGACGCCGACGTACGCGAAGTCCTCCGCCGCGACCAGGACTTCTCCTCGGCCGGTGCGCTGCGCCCCGACGTCATGCCGGCGCCCGCCGCGCTCGCGGTGCTGGGCGGCGGTTTCGGCGGGCGGCCCGTCGTCGTCGGCGCGGACGGTGTCCGCCACCAGGAGCTGCGGGCCCCCATCGTCAAGGGCCTCTCGCCCGCCCGGGTCGCCGCCGTCATGCCGTACGCGGCCGAGCGTGCCGCCGCCCTGGTCGGCGCGCTCGTGAGCGGTGACCCGGGTGACGCCGGTCAACACGAGGGCGGACACGTGGAGTTGATGTCCGCGTACGCCCGCCGGTTGCCCGGGGAGGTCATCGGCAGGATCGTCGGACTCGACCCCGCCGACGTGTCGGCCGTCGTGCACGGCGGGTACCGCGCCGAGGAACTCCTCTTCCGGCCCCTCCCCGAGGAGGAGCAGATCGCCGCCGCCCAGGACGTCGTCGCGACGCAGCACATCCTCGACCGGTACGCCCGTGCCCGGCACACCGAACCCCGTGAGGACCTCTGCACGGAGATCGTCGCCTCCGTCACCGTCCCCGGCGACAGCGAAGCCGGCGACGACAGCGCCGAACTCACCCTCGACCAGCGCCACGAGGCCGTGTCCCACCTCCAGAACCTCCTGATCGCCGGACATCTCACCACCACCGCGCTCATCGGCACGACGGTCCTCCATCTGCTCCGGCACCCCGCCCAGTGGGAGCTGCTGTGCGCGGAACCCGACCGCATCCCGGCCGCCGTGGAGGAGGCCGCCCGGTACGACACGGCGCTCCAGGGATTCCGCCGCGTCACCACCCGCCCGGTCACCCTCGCGGGCACCGAACTCCCGGCCGGAGCCTCGCTGTTCGTCGCCTTCGGTGCCGCCAACCGGGATGGTGCGCGGCACCCCCGGCCGGACGAGTTCGACATCACCCGCAGCCCGGTACGTCATCTCGCCTTCGGTCTCGGCGTCCACGCCTGCCCAGGATCCCAGCTCGCCCGCGAGCAACTCCGGCTCACCCTGCAGGAATTGACGAGCCGCCTGCCGGGTCTGCGACTGGCCGGGGACCATCCGGTCACGATGAGTCCGACGATGATCCACCGCTCGCCGCGGAGCCTCCACCTGACGTGGTGATCGGTGCATGATCCGTGCACGGGTCTTGTTGTGACATCCGGACCTTCCCTAGGGTCGACGTTCGAGGGGGTGGAAGCGCTTTCTAGTGAAAGAGGTGACCCACTCATGCCCGGAAACCGCACAAGGACCAGCACGGGGAGGAAGTCCAGGCGGTCACGGAAGGCGACTGCGACCGTCGCCGCGGGGCTCACCCTCGCTCTCTGTGCCGCACTCACCGCCTGCTCTGGCCCGGACGGTTCGACGAGCGCGGGCGGCAAGGTCGTCCTGCGGTACACCTGGTGGGGCAACCCGGACCGGGCGGCCAGGACCCAGGCCGCGGTCGACCTCTTCGAGAAGAAGCATCCGGACGTCGACGTGCAGACCTCGTTCGCCGGATACGACGCCTACAAGCAGAAGCTGGCGACCCAGGCGGCCGGCGGCGACGCCCCCGACGTCATGCAGCTCGACTACCGGATGATCGACCAGTACGCCTCCGGCGGTGTCCTCCTCGACCTCGGTACGCAGCAAACCACCCTGAAGACAGGCGAGTTCGAGCCCGGACTGCTCGCCACCGGCAGACTGAACGGCAAGCAGTACGCCGTCCCGCAGGGACGCGGCACCGAGACCGTCGTGTACGACCAGGCCCAGTGGAAGAAGGCGGGTCTCGCGCCGCCCGCCGACGCCACGGCCGGCGGCTGGACCTGGGACCAGTGGGCCGACGCCATGCGGGCGCTGAAGAAGAAGACCGGCAAACCCGGCGGCACCGACCCCGGGCAGAGCGAGGACTCCTTCGAGGTCTGGCTGCGCGGCCAGGGCGGGTCCCTCTACACCAAGGACCACCGACTCGGCTTCACCGTCGACGACCTGACCCGCTGGTGGACGTTCACCGACGGCCTGCGCCGCGAGGGCGTCGTCTCGCCCGCCGAGCAGACCACCCAGCTCGACGGCTCGGTGGAGAACACCCCGCTCGGCCGCGGCACGGCCCTGTCCGACATGAACTGGGACGCTCCCGCCAGCGGTTACCTCGCCCTGATCCCGGACGGCATCGGCCTCGCCCCCATGCCGTCGGGCGCCGACGGCACCCCCGGCCAGTACTTCAAGCCCTCCATGTTCATGGGCGTCGCCGCGGACACCGGCAGCCCCGAACAGGCCGCGCTCCTCATCGACTTCATGCTCAATGACCGCGAGGCCGCAGCGATCCTCGGCGCGACCCGGGGCATCCCCGTCAACGAGTCGATCCGCGAGGAACTCGCCCCGAAGCTGAAGGACTTCGACAAGACGATCTACGCCTACCAGGCCACCCTCGAAGGGAAGCTCGCCACTCCGCCTCAGGCGCCCCCTTCGGGTGACAGCGCCCTGCAGACCACCTTCCAGCGCGACTACGACCAGGTGTCGTACGAGCGCATGTCGCCGCGCGAGGCGGCCCAGGACTACGTCACCGAGGCGAAGGCGGAGCTGCGGTCATGACCACCACCGAGACACCGGTCCCCGCCCGCACCGCGAAAGCCACCCCCGTACGGCGGCCGAAACGGCAACGCGAGGGCGCCGCCTGGGTGTTCCTGTCCCCATGGGTACTGGGCGCCTGCGTGCTCACCCTGCTCCCCATGGCGGTGTCGCTCTACCTCTCCTTCACCGACTACGACATGTTCAACTCGCCCAACTGGGTGGGCCTGCGCAACTACACGCAGATGTTCACCGAGGACCCGCGCTACTGGCGGTCGGTCGTCGCGACCCTCACCTATGTCGTCATCGCGGTCCCGCTCCAGCTCGGACTCGCCCTCGTCGTCGCCCTCGCCCTGAAGAACATGAAACGCGGCCGGGCCTTCTACCGCTCCGCGTTCTACGCCCCCTCCCTCCTGGGCGCCTCGATGTCCGTCGCCCTGGTCTGGCGTGCGCTGTTCAACGACGGCGGCACCGTCGACAACCTCTTCGGCACCGGCGGCTGGATCTTCAAGCCCGGCTGGGCGCTTGTCACCGTGGCCCTGCTGACCGTGTGGCAGTTCGGCGCCCCGATGGTCATCTTCCTCGCCGGACTCCAGCAGATCCCGGGGGAGTTGTACGAGGCGGCCGAGGTGGACGGCGCGAACCGATGGCGTCAGTTCCGCTCCATCACCGTGCCGATGCTGTCCCCGGTGATCTTCTTCAACCTGGTCCTGCAGACGATCCAGGCGTTCCAGGTCTTCACCCCCGCCTTCGCGGTGAGCGGCGGCAAGGGCGGCCCCGCCGACTCGACCCTCTTCTACACGCTGTACCTCTACGACCGGGGCTTCGTCGCCTCCCACATGGGCTACGCGTCCGCGATGGCCTGGGTGCTCCTGATCGTCATCGGCGCCGTCACCGCCGTACTCTTCCGGACCTCGCGCTCCTGGGTCTTCTACGCCTCCGACACCGAAGGGGGCGTCCGATGACGACCACCGTGACCTCAACTCCCGTCGGGCGCAGGCCCGTTGCCCGGCGGCGGATCGCCCTCCACGTCGCCTGCCTGGCCGCGCTGCTCGTCATGCTCTACCCGCTCGCGTGGCTGCTCGCGACCTCTCTCAAGCCCGCGAACGAGGTCATCGCCAGCCTCGACCTGCTGCCCAGCCACCTGGAGTGGTCCAACTACAAGACAGCCCTCGACGGCGTGAACGACGTCTCCGTCTGGCGCCTGCTCACCAACTCCCTGCTGATCGCGGGCGGCGCCGTCCTCGGCAACGTCATCAGCTGCTCCCTGGCGGCCTACGCCTTCGCACGGCTGCGCTTCCGCTTCCGGGGCCCGCTCTTCGCGTTCATGATCGCAACGATCATGCTGCCGCACCACGCGGTGCTGATCCCGCAGTACATCATCTTCAACCAGCTCGGCATGGTGAACACCTACTGGCCGCTGATCCTGCCCAAGTTCCTCGCCACGGAGGCGTTCTTCGTCTTCCTGATCGTGCAGTTCATGCGCGGACTGCCGAGAGAACTGGAGGAGGCGGCACGCATCGACGGCTGTGGCCCGTTCCGCTCCTTCTTCCTGGTGATCCTCCCGCTCACCCGCCCCGCGCTGATCACCACCGCGATCTTCACCTTCATCTGGACCTGGAACGACTTCTTCACCCAGCTGATCTATCTCTTCTCGCCGGACAAGTTCACCCTCACCCTGGCGCTCCGGTCGTTCGTGGACGCGTCCAGCACCTCCGCCTTCGGCCCGATGTTCGCCATGTCGGTGATCGCGCTGCTGCCGATCGTCCTGTTCTTCCTCGCCTTCCAGCGGTTCCTGGTGGAGGGCATGGCCAACTCCGGGATCAAGGGGTGAGGCGGTGAGCGGTATGCGTACGACCCGTGAACCGGGCGAGATCTTCGGCCCGCGCATGACCCTCTTCGCGGACGTCCTGAGCATCGGTCTCGCCACGGCCGTGGCGAGCCTGCCGCTGCTGACCGCGCCCGCCGCGCTCTCCACGGCCTGCGCGATCCTGCGCGGCACCCGGGAGGACCGCCCGGCCACCGCCGGACGCTACTTCCGCCTCCTGCGGCAGCGGCTGCGCACCGGCGACCTGGCCGCCGGCCTCGCCGCCGTGACGGGCGTCCTGCTGCTGCTCGCCGATCTGGCACTCGCCCGCACCGGCCTGCCCGGCGGCGGGGCCTTCGCGGCCGTCGCCGCCGCGATCGGCGCCTGCGCGGCCGTGACCGGCCTGCGCGCCTGCGGACGCCCCGAGTCGCTCACCGACTGGCCGGCCGCCGTGGGCGCGGCGGCCCGGCGGTCCGTCCAGGACCTGGGCGGCAGCGCCCTGGTCCTGCTCGCGCTGGTGACGGCCGCGCTGTGCGCGTGGATGCTGCCGCCGCTCGCGTTCCTGGCCCCGGGCCCGTTGGCGATGGCGCTCACGGCGATCGACGTACGGGGGCATCAGCACCGACGGGCGAAGCGGAGAACGCTGCCTACCCGCTCGGGCTAAGCGCTCCGCCGGAAGCGGCGGGCCGCGCCGTCGTTCGTCCGCGGCGCCGAAGTGGCTGGTCGCGCGGTTCCCCACGACCCTTCGGGGCGCCGCCGACCAGCGGCGAAACGCGCTCGCCCGGCCCGGCGCGACCGTCCCGCCCCGCCCGGGTGACGTATCTCTGTAGGCGTGTCCCTGTCGGTGAGGACGCATGCCGGTCCGTCGAGGAGGCGCTGTGGCGAGAACCCGAGTCCGTATCCCTCGTACGAGGGTGGCCATGGCCCTGGGGTTCCTCCTGGGGGCGCTGGTGCCGACGGGAATCGCCACGGCCGCCGCACCCACCCCCGAGACCTGCACCGCCGGCACCGGCCCCTACCAGCGCGAGCTGGAGGAGCATCTGAAACTGCCCGTGGACGGACGGCAGACGCCCGCCGACTGCGAGGCGGTCCGTACCTTCCAGAACCGCAACGGGGTCCGGCCCGCCGACGGTTACGCGGGCCTCACGACCTACCGCACGATGCTCGTCGTCGAGGCCCGCGCCAACCCGAACGCCGCCGGGAGGTGCCCCGTCCGCACGTACCGCATCGCCTGTGTCGATCTGGCCCGGCAGCTGATGTGGGTGCAGACGGGGAGCCGGGTCGTGTTCGCGCCCGTGCCCGTCCGCTCGGGGCGCGACGGCTACGAGACCCGCACCGGCTGGTTCACCGTCTACTGGCGGGACCTCGACCACTACTCCGACCTCTACGACAACGCGCCCATGCCGTACTCCCAGTTCTTCAGCGAGGGCCAGGCCTTCCACGGCACCCCTGGCGACCTGTTCACCGGCGGCTCCCACGGCTGCGTCAACCTGCGCCTCGACGACGCCGAGCGGCTGTGGAACACCCTCGCCAAGAACGACGCGGTGTACGTGTGGGGCGAAAAGCCCGGTACGGAACGGAAGTTGAGGCCCCGACCGACCGAGCCCAAGCCCGAGTACACGGAGGCGGACGCGGACGCGGTCACGCCAGCAGACGTGCCCCCAGGTCCTCACCCGGAAGAGCACCCGGAAGGACGTACGCCACCGCCGAACCCCGGTGCTCGATGAAGCGGCTCAGGTCGTCCGTCGCCGTCATCCGGTGCTGGACGCGGGCGAACAGCGCGGGGTCCCGCATGAAGGCGAGGAACAGCAGGCCACGGTCTTCCGGTCCGGCGTCGTAGCCGTACCCCCGGCGCAGCATCCGCGCACCGGAGTCCAGCCGAGGACTGGCCGCCCGTACGTGCGACCGCGGCGGGATCACGTACCGCCCCTGCGGGGTCTTCGCGAAGATGTCCACGTCGTCGTGTTCGTGCCGCTGCCCGAGCGGCGCCCCGCTCGCCTTGTGCCGCCCGATGATCTCCTCCTGCCGCCGCGTACCGAGCCGCGCGAACCCGGCCACGTCGATGTGGATACGCCGCACGACCAGGTAGGTGGCGTCGTCGGACCACACCCAGCGCTCGCACTCCTTCGGCGTCGGGTTCGCCGTGCCGTCCTTGAAGCCGAGGTGGTTGCGCGGTGTCTGCCCGGCCGGAGTCGGCGCCAGGGACCCGGTCTGCCGCCAGCGCGGACGCAGGGTGCTGCCCGCCAGCCGGGTGAGCGCGCTCGCGGTGGCCGTCGTGACACGCGGGTCGTCGGCGCAGAGCTGGAGCAGCAGATCGCCGCCGCCGAACGCGGGGTCGAGCCGGTCGTCGGGGAACGGCGGCAGCTCACGCAGCGCGCCCGGCGCGGCGACACACAGGAGCCGGGGGAGCCGGGGACCGATCGCCACGGTCGCGGTGAGCCGGGCCTTCCCGGCCCCCTCGATCGGAGCACCCTCCGAGATCTCCTCCGCGATCCCCTTCCCACGTACGGGACTTGGGGACGGGAGTTCGCCGTCCAGGGTCTCCGCCAGCGCCCGCGTCCACCGCCCGAACACCTCCTTCAGGGCACGCACGCCGTCCGCTCCCTGGACCTCCGGGGCGAGGTCGTACGCGGTGACGAGTGCGGAGGTCTGCTGGGGGGTCGTCACGCCGGCCTGGCGCGGACCCCGGAAGCGGAAGGCCGGCGGGCCCGCGGCGGCGGGACGGGAGCGTGCGTCGTCGGTGCACGCGGAGGCGGTCGCGGCGAGGACGCCGAGGGCTGCGGCGCGGGTCAGGACATCCCGGCGTACGGGGTCCGACGCGCCGTCGGGCGTGGGGAAAGAGGCATGTGCTGTCATAGGAGTGAAAGGGACGATACATCTGCGATCGTGTCAAACATCCTCTTTCCGCGAATCGGACGAACCGTGTCACGAGGCCTGTTCGTCGTCGCTGCCTTCCTCCTCGTGGGCGTCACCGCCTGTGCGGGCTCCTCGCCCCCGGGCTCGGGCGGAGCCGAACCGGCGTCGGTCGTCCGGGTGCCGCAGGACACCAACTCCCTTCAGGACGCGGTCGACCGGGTCCGTGCGGGCGGGCTCGTACTGGTCTCACCCGGCGTCTACCGGGAGAGCGTGACCGTCTCCAAGGCACGGGTTGTGCTGCGCGGCCTCGACCGCTCCCGGGTGGTCGTCGACGGGGAGTTCGAGCGCGCCAACGGCATCACCGTGACCGGCGCGGGCTCCGTCGTGGAGAACCTGACCGTCCGCGACCATCTCGCCAACGGCGTCCTGTTCACCGGCGTGACCGACCCGTCCGCGCTACGGGCGGGCCGCGCCGGGGGCTCGGCCTACGACCCGCTGGACACCGTCAAGTTCCCCCCGCTGAAGGGGTTCCGGGCCTCCTACGTCACCGCGTACGACAACGCGCTGTACGGCATCTACGCCTTCGACGCCCGCAGCGGGATCATCGAGCACTCCTACGCCTCCGGACACGCCGACTCCGGGATCTACGTCGGCCAGTGCCGCCCCTGCGACACGGTCGTGCGGCACAACACCGTCGAGCACAACGCGGTCGGCCTGGAGGTCACCAACGCCTCCGAACGGCTCTACCTGTTGGGCAACCGGGCGAGCCGCAACCGGGTCGGTCTGACCCTCAACTCCAACGACCTGGAGGCGCTCGGCCCGCAGCACGGCGCGGTCGTCGCGGGCAACACGCTCACCGACAACAACGACGACGCCAGTCCCGAACAGGCCGACGGCGGCTTCGGGATCGGGGTCGGGGCGGGCGGCGGCCGGGCCAACGTCATCGAGCGCAACCTGATCAGCGACAACAAGGCGGCCGGAGTGCTGCTGAGCGACGTACAGGGCTATCCGGCGCGTGCCAACACCGTGCGCGCCAACCGGGTCACCGGCAACGGCACCGACCTGGTCCTCGCCACCGGCACCCCGGCAGGCAACTGCTTCACCGGCAACGGCGAGTCGCTGACGAGCCCGGCCGACCTGCCCCGCGAGACGCGCTGCGGAAAGGACACGCGGGGCGCCGCACGGGCGGAGCCGGACACCGGCCTGCTCCGCGACCCCCTGGGCCACCCGACCCCGGTCCAGGCACCCCCGGGCATCTCCTTCCAGGACGTCCCGCCACCCCCGAACCAACACCCCATGCCCAAGGCCGCAACAGCCCCGCCCAGCCCAGCGGTAGCCCTACCGGGCAAGGTGACCCCGGAAAAGTTCCTGCTGCCGGGTGAGAAGGGCGCCCCCTAAGGGGCGCGGGGAACTGCGCGACAAGCCACAACGAACCAGCAGCCGCCAAACCGTGCTCACCCCTCCCCCCAAGGCGCCCCCGGCACCCCGCTGACCCCCTTGACCCGAACGCCCCCCAGATCCATGGTGATCTTCCGGCCCCGGCCGAGATCCACCCGCACGCGCCGCAGGCCCCCTTCGTCGTCGACCCAGTACGACAAGGGGGAACGGGTACGCGCCGAGCTGGACGCGGACGCGTTCGGGCGGGGTCGCGGCCCCGAGAAGACGTCGTACCGCCGACCGTCCACGCGCTCGTCGCGCAACCGCAACGGCCCCGACTGCGCGAGCAGTTGCGCGTTGTCGGGGCGGTCGGCGCCCAGCGACAGGGCCAGCCGCAGGGCGGTGTCCAGGGGCGCGGCGCCGAACGCGCGGCGCTTCCACGCGGTCGGCTTCAGCCGCTCCGCCGCGCGCAGCGCGCCCTCGGCGGGAGGTGTGGGGGACCCGTCGGCCACCGCCAGCCCGCTCTGGTCCCAGGCGAGCAGGCCGCCGTTCGGACGCCCGGCGCCCGCCACCTCGTACCATCCGACGGCCCGGTGTCTGCGGTGGTCGACGACGGCGCGCACCACGGCCGAGCCGTCGCCCGACGCCGCGCGCAGGGTGATCTCCGAGGGGCTGACCCGGTAGGTGCGGAAGCGGGCCAGTGCCATCCGTTCGGCCTCGGCGGGAGAGAGGGGCCGGGGGCCGGGATCGCCGCCGCCGGTGAGGAGGAGACCGGCGCAGGCCGCCGCCGCGAGGGCGCCCACCGCCCACCAGGTCCGCCGTACCCTTCGCGCCCCCGGCGCCTTCTCGGTCGTACCGCTCCTGATGCGTCGCATGGGACGTCTCTACATGCGGGCGGGCCGCGTACCGGTCGACACCGGTACGCGGCCCGCCCCGCGTCACCCTCCCGGGTGCGCGGCCGTCACCCCACTGGGCAGGGCGTCAGCACTTCTTGCCCTTGCAGGGCTCACCCCGCTCGTTGGCGATCTTCACGATCAGCCCCTCGGCGCCCGTGCCGTTCTCCAGGGTCAGCCGGTAGGGGCCGAAGACCGGGTTGCGCGGCAGGACGTAGCCCTCGGGGACGTCCTTCTCCACGAGGTAGTACGTGCCGATCTGGTTGTCGTCGAAGGAGCACCTGCCCGTCCGGCCGGTGACACAGTCGCCGACCATCCGGTCCCTGCCCGCGCCCTGGGGCTGGAGGCCGGGCTTGCCGTTGCTGTCGAGCCACAGCTGGAAGACCGCGCCGTGCAGCGGTTTGCCGGTCTTGCGGTCGGTCTTGACGACCGTCAGCGACAGCTCCGCGACCAGGCCCGCGTCGAGGGTGAGGTCGTGGCGGTTGCCGGGGCCGAGGGTGACGGGCTGGGAGCAGCCGCTGGTCCGGTCGACGACCGAGTCGTCACCTGTCGCGCCCGCGTTCTGCCTGGTCCAGAGGTAGCCGCGCGGGCTGCGGAAGCAGGCCTTGTAGCGTCCGTCGGGCAGTGCGGGGAACAGGTAGTGCCCGTTCGAGTCCGTCCTGGTGGTCCTGAGCACGTCACCCGTGGCGGGGTCGGTCAGCTCGACCGGGACGTCCTTCGTGCCGGGCTCGCCCCGGTCCTGGATGCCGTTGCCGTTGGTGTCGTACCAGACGAGGTCACCGAGCCTGTTGACGGGACCGACCAGACCCGCGTCGATCGTGTGGTTGACGTCGCCCGGGTCGCCGACGACCACGTCGGTCCGGCCCGCCGGGTCGACGTTCGAGTCGAGTGCACGGTCGCGGCCGGCGCCCTCCTGGGTCCACTTCAGTTCCGCCAGGGTCGGGGAGCCGGGCAGTGCCGACGGGTTGACGCCGCTGTAGCCGAAGGTGGCGTGGTACGTCGTGTTCGGCGTCAGGCCGTCCTTCGTGCCCAGGTAGTACTCACCGTTCGCGTCGGTCGTGGCGGTCAGCGCCGGCCCGGTCGACGTCGGGGTCAGGGTGACGAGGACGCCCGCTACGGGCGGCTCCGACGGGTCCTGGACGCCGTCGCCGTTCGAGTCGTACCAGACGCGGTTGCCGATCTGGACGGGTGCCTGGTCGCAGACGAGTTCCAGGTCGGCGAGACCGTTGGCCTTGCCGAAGAGGTTCTGGCTGAGGGCGAGGTCGTTGCCCGAGGTCGACTGGATGAGCAGATTGCCCTCGACCGCGCCGGTGTCCGCGTTCCAGCGGCGAGCGCCCTGCTGGAATGGGTCGTACGGGTCGTAGACCGTGCTCCACACCTTCTTCCGGTACGGCTGGAGCACCGTGCCGCCCTCGCCGACCTGGTCGTGGACCGCGTCGAAGAGCGTGGTGGAGTCGTCGTAGAACTCGCCGCGGCCCGATCCCTCGTCGTTGCCCGGCAGACTGCCCTTCAGCCCGCCGCAGGAGCCGTTGTTCTCCAGCGTGTACGTCGTCCCGGACTTGCAGGCACGCAGTACGTCACCGGCGGCGATGCCGGTCACCAGCGGCTGGGCGGTGCTGTTGTACGCGTACGTCGCGGTGCCCGTCATGTCGCCGAAGCGGTCGCGGTAGCCGAGCACCAGGTCGCCGTTGTCGGCGATCTCGATGTTCGACAGGATGGGCTGCGGCGCGGAGATGAACAGGTGGGGATCCGTGCCCGGGACGCGCTCGTTCCAGGCCTCCCACGCGCCGCTCATGATCTGGCCGACAGCGGAGGGCTTCTTGCAGCGGTAGGCGTCGGCCGGGTCACCGGTGAACCGGTAGGCGCAGCCGCGCGGGTAGTTCAGCGCGTGCGTGAAGATCTCGCTGAATGCTCCGCCGCTGAACTCGTACACGTGCGCGCTGAGTTGCGCCGGGTCGCCCCACGGGGCGGCCGTGGGGACGGTCGTCTCCGCGCCGCACACCCCGCCGACCAGCACGCGCTTGCCGCGCACGCCGATGCCGTACGGATGCCACTGGCCGGTGCAGGCACTGGGCCTCGGGATGTCGTACGCGTTCTGCGTGCCGGGCCGGACGGTCGCGCCGGAGCCCAGGATGGGCACGCTGTACAGCTTGGAGTCGTTGAGGTTGACCGCGTACAGCGTCTTTCCGTCGCCGGAGACGTCGACGTCGCCGATGCCCTCGCGGCCGACCTTGCTGTAGACGGCGTTGTCGTGCAGCCAGTTGTCGGTGGTCTCGTGCGCGGTCAGGGTGCCGGGCAGGGTGACGAAGGTGTCGACGGTGGTGTTGCCGCCGAACTGGCGGTAGATCGTGTTGGTGGCGCCCGCCGGGCCGTAGGCCGTGTGCCGCTTGACCAGCGTGCCCATGTACTTGTTGCCGGTGCGGTCCACGCCGATGCCGAACACGGCCTGCTGCTTGGTGTTGTCGGTCAGCTGGGTGACGGTTCCGCCGGGGGAGGTGTTAGTGAAGTCCCCGCCGAAGGAGACCAGGCCCTGGTAGGTGGCGGGGGCGTCGCCCTTGGTGAGGTTGCAGCTGACCAGGGTCGGGTTCTCCTGGCAGTAGACGCCGGGCTCCCAGAATCCGGTGGTGTACGTGACGTCCGTACCGCCGGAGACGTCGACGAAGCCGACGTTGCTGCGGATGACGTCGGGGCCTGTGCCCGGGCCGGCGACGGCGGGGGAGAGGTTGCCGGGGTCCGGGTTGGTGACCTGGACGCGGTACTTGCCACCGGTGAGCTGGGGCGTGGCAGCGAAGGTGACGGTGCCTTCGGCACCGGTCGTCAGGTGCCGGACGCTGCCGACGTCGTCCGTCAGGGTGACCCTGACACCGGCGAGGCCCGGCTCCAGGACGCTGTCGTACGCGCCGTCCGCGTCCACCTCGGTGACGACCCGTACGGTCACCGCGCCGTCGCCGGCGGCGGCCCGGGTGGTCGCCGCCGTGAGCGGGCCGAGGCCGGTCGCGGCGACGGCCGGTGAACCGGTTGCTACGAGCGCGAGACTCAGGCCGGTCAGACCGGCGAGCCGTCTCCGCAGACCGGGCGGAGAGTCGTGCACGCGCCGGCGCGAGGCGGCGGTGCCTGGTCCTGCTCTGAACACTGTGTCCTCGTCTCGTGGAGCGAACACCCCCATCGAGCTATGTATGGGAACAGTGAAGAAGATCGAATCGGCCCGTTCGGACGAATCGGATGATTGCGGTATTAGCGGACCGGATAGGGAGGGCCGTCCGGGGTGTGGCGGACACCCGCGCGGCCGGTCACGCCCGAGCCCGCCGTGCGACGGCCACCCCCGCCCGGAGCGCGGCCACCGGGTCGGGCGCCTCGTCCAGTTCGACGAGCACCGTGCCGGCGCCGGGTGTCCGGGACATCGCGTCGGCCCAGCCCGGCCAGTCGACGACGCCCGTGCCCAGCTCGGTCATATAGGGCTGCTGCTGGGCGAAGACCGTCTCGTCGATGGTCAGTTCGCGGTCGATCGGCCCGACCGCGTCCTTCCAGTGCGCCAGCGCGATCCGCTGTGCGTGCCGGCGCGCGACGGCCACGGGGTCGCCGCCGCCGAGTGCGATGTGGCACGAGTCCGGGCACAGCCACACATGGCGCGGGTCGGTCAGCAGCATGAACAGGTCGATGTCCCGCTCGTACCAGAGCGTGCTGTTCGACTCCGTGTGGAAGGCGAGCCGCACACCCAGCCGGGCGACCGCGTCACCGACCGTATGGGCGATGTCGGCCATCCGGGACATGTACGCGGCGTCCACGAAGAAGGGCGGACGGGTCCCGAAGGTGGTCCGCATCGGCAGTCCGGTGACGAGAAGGTCCGCGCCGACGTCGGCGAGGAAGGCCGCGCGCCGCTCGGCGTCGGCGACGATCGCGGCCAGGTTGTCGCCGTGGCGCCAGTCGGGGGCGTCGCTCCCGGCCACGAAGGCGCTCACGATGCTCAGGCCCCGTGCCTCCAGCGCGCGCCGGAACGCGGGCGCGCTGCCGAAGGCGCGCAGGGCCGACTCGATGTCGCCCGGCGCGAAGGTCAACTCGATACCGGTCACACCGGCCTCGGCCAGCGCGTCCAGTATCCGCCCCCAGAAGCCCCCAGGGTCGGCGAGCGCCAACTCCCGTACGGCGTCCGGGGTTTCGAGCCCCCAGAACGCCGGGTGGTAGAAGGTGATGACGTCGGTGGCGAAGCGCGGTTCGCCGGCGGCCGGCGGAGTCACTCGGTACCCCCGCGCGCGTTGTAGACGACGACGTCATCGGCGTCGACCGCGTCCCGGTAGCTCCGGAACACGGCCAGCGCCTCTTCCCGCAGCACGTCCTGTACGACCTTGATGCCACGCGACTCGAACTGCTCGGCCCAGTCGGCGCCGAGCGGGCCCTCGTCGAAGGTGGTGATCTCCTCCAGCTGGGGTCCCTCGCCCGCGACCACCAGACCGCGCACGCCCGACCACATGGTCGCGCCGTAACACTGCACGCAGGGACGCCAGTTGACGACCAGCTCATGCGCCGGAAGCCCCTCGCCGCCCAGGTCCCAGCCGCCTGTGGCTGTCTGGGCCAGCCCGAGCGCCACGACCTCGGCGTGCGCGCTGGAGACGCCGGAGGCGAGGACGACGTTCACCCCGACCGAGACGATCCGTCCGGTGTCCTGCTCGGCGACGAGCGCCGCGAACGGACCGCCGTTGCCCTCACGCCAGTTGCGATCCGCCAGGCGGTGCACGAGGCGCATCCGGTCGTCGCGGTCGGGGACGACGGGGGGCACGTCGGCCAACTCGTCGTCGATCCAGGCCGGCAGCGCCACCCGGTATTCCTTCGCGATGTCGATCACGGTCCAACTCCCTTGAGATGTAAGTAGATTGCGCGGCTTTCGGTGGTCAGTTCCGGGCGATGGCCCGGGCCGCCCGTACGGCCGTCACCGCGCCCGTCAGTGTCACGTTGGCCGCCATCGAGGTGGGGATCACGCCGTTGCCGGCGAGGTACAGGTTGTCGAAGCCCCACACCCTGCCGTCCGGGCCGCACACGCTCGTACCGTCGTCAGCCGCACCCGAGCGGACGGTGCCCGTCAGGTGCAGCGACGAGCCGGGCGGCAGCAGCGCCGACTCGGTCGCCGGATCGAACGGGCCGAACTCCTCCGCGAGCGACCGGACTTCGGACAGCGCGCGGGTGATCAGTGCCCGGTCCGTATCGGAGTAGTCGAACCCGACGCCGATCCGGGGCAGTCCGGCGAGGTCGGTGTCCGACTCCGAGAACACGAGCCGGTTCTCGGGGCGCGACTCCACGGGGACGTACAGCGCGACGCCCACGGAGTGCGCGAGCGGTCGGGCGTCGTCGTCCACGTACGTCCTGTTCATGATCTGCCCGTGGAACGGCTGGAGAGCCCCGTTCTGCGGCAGCCAGAGCGAGTCCGTGCAGAACTCGCCGACGCGCGGGAGCGGCAGGGCGTCGAGGTCGATGCCGAACCGGTCGAGGTCGAGCAGCACCCGGGCGGTGACGAAGGCGTGCTCGTTCAGGTACCGGCCCAGCGCGTCCGGGCGGATGCCGGAGGCGAACAGCAGCTGCGGGGTGCGCAGCGCGTCGGCGCACACCACCACGGTGCCGGCGCGGAGTTCGGACTCGGCGCCGCCCACGACGCGCCGCAGCCGGGCGCCGGCCACCCGGCCCTCCGTCACGAGGAGCGAGGTCACGAGCGTGCCCGTCACGAGGGTGAACGCGGGGTCCCCGGCTGCCGCGATCGGCGGGAAGATCGTCCCGGGGGCGGTGCGCGGCAGCGGGCCCGAGTCTGTCGCGGTGACCGCCATGGGCATGGGCTGCGGTCGCCGGTCGGGCGGTCCGGCAGCCTCGTAGCGCCGGCGCAGTACGTCGAGGACCAGGCCGCCGACCTCGGTCGGGCCGATCGGGGCGGGGGTGACGGCGAGCACCCGGCGTGCGGTGTCCAGATCAGCCGTCCAGCCGGCCGGGTCGCCGAAGTCGAACACCTCGTCCCCGGCGGGCCACGGTGTCGCGGCCGTCCAGTGCACGCCCATCCCGCCCGCGTTCCACGCGAGCGCCGTCGCGGGCATCGCCTCGGCGTCCTCACCGAAGGCCAGCGCGTGGAACATGCCGGGCGGCAGCGCGTCGAGGTCGTCCGCCACCTTCCGCACCACCTCGGCACCCGTGTACATGCCCTGGATGCCGGTGGTGACCCGGTCGTTGTAGCGCTCCCACAGGGCAGGGTCGTCGACGTCGTGCAGATGCACACCGGGGGCGGTACCGATCGCTTCGCCGCCGTCCACCATCGTGATGCGCAGCCCCGGATCGGACTCCCGCAGCAGCCGGGCCACGACCGCGCCCATGATGCCGCTGCCGACGACGAGAACATCGGTGTGGGGGGTGTCGGTCACAGTGAAGCTCCATGTCTTGTACCGCAGTTGATGTCTCGTACCCGCTGCTGATCCAGCGGTCCGGTGATGGGGGAGGGCGTCACGCGCTGTGCACAAGCGGGCCGAACAGCTCGGTGTCCATGCGGTCGAGGGCCAGCTTGACCGCGCCGACCAGGGGCGCGTCGCGGCCCAGGACCGTGGCCCGGAGTTCCACGGCGGGGGTGCGGGCACGGCGCAGCGCCGCGCGTACCCGGGGCAGCAGCATGTCCGCCGCGTCCTCCAGCCCGCCGCCGAGCACGATGAGGGACGGCGCGATCGTCCACGACAGGGTCGTGAGGATCGACGTCATGTGGTCCACGAGTTCGTCGACCTCACCGAGTGCGGTGACGTCACCCGCACGGGCCGCCTCGAACCGGGCGAGCGCCACCGCACGCCGGGCCGGGTCAGGCGAGGTGAGCCAGGCCACGGGGCGGTTCTCGACCGAGTGGGCCGGTATCGAGGCCGCCTCGACGATCTCGCCCGCGGCGCCGTCGAGACCCCGGTGCACCTCACCCCGGATGAGAATGCCGAGACCGGTCCGGTTCCCCAGGAACGCCCATACGACGTTGTCGTGGTCGCCCGCCGCACCCCGCCAACGCTCCGCGAGCGCACCGAGGTTGGAGTCGTTGTCCGCGAACCAGGGCACCCGGACGCGCCGCGTGAGTTCGTCGGGCAGGCGCACACCTTCCCACCGGGTCGTGTGCACCAGGCGCCGCACGACCCCGTCGTCGTCGATGGCACCGCCGCTCGCGACCGCCCCGGCCCGCAGCCGGTCCGCCGACCCGCCCGCGTCGTCGAGCGCCTCCCGCACCAGCGCCGCCATGTCGTCCAGCGTGGCCTGCGGATCAAGGTAGGCGCGCAGCGGCCGGTGCGCCCGGCCGAGGATGCGGCCCCGGACGTCGGCGACCGCCGCGGACGCGCCCGAGGTGGTGAAGTGCAGCGCCGCCAACAGGGCGTGTTCGGCCCGCAGTTCGTACCGCCGGGCGGGGCGCCCCGCACAGCCGCTGGTCGGCACCCGGGCCAGCTCCGTCACCCAGCCCGCCTCGACGAGCGCGTCCAGGACGATCTCGATGGTGCGGCGCGAGAGGCCGGCCCGCTCGGCGAGTGCGGTCAACGTCATCGGCTGGGCCGACACCGCCAACGTCCGAAGGATCACCGAGGTGTTGACGCGTCGGACGGCGCTCTGGTTCATGCCGTTCATCCCGGGCCTCAGCATGTCGCCTCCGCCCCGGTCCCCGCCGCTGCGACGGGATCGAACACTCCGGTGGTGTCGGCGACGAGGGCCGCGCCGGGGCGGCCGTACTCGCGCGCCGGATCACCGTGCACGCCTCGCGCCCGCGCCCAGCCCGGCTCCTCGCCGTGTACGAAGCCGACCACATCGGCGTGCACGGCGGTGGCCAACTCGACGGGTGGGTACGGTCCGAGCGCCTCGGCGGTGCCCGGCGCGTCGAGCAGGTCGAAGAAGAAGGGGATGTCGACGCAGTGCGCGGCGCCGCCGAGCACGGGGGAGGGCCACTCGTAGGAGTACAGCCAGGTACCGGCGCCGGCCGCACGGCGCGCGGAGGCCACGCGGGGGCAGGCGGCCCGGAACAGGGTGTCCGTGACCCGGGTACCGGCGGCGCGGGCGGCGGCGAGTTCCGCGCCGCTGTACGGGCTCGGGTGCTGGTTCTCCGGCGCGGCCGCGCAGTCGAACTCGTCGCCCGTCGCACCGAGCAGCAGAGGTACGTCATGTCCGTGCCCGGCGAGTCCGTCGGAAACGGACACGGGCAGCACATCGTCGCCGACGACCGGGCCCAACGACAGGGATTCGGCGCCGAGTTCGTCCCGCAGCTCGAGAACGGCCCGCTGGAGCCGCTCCACGGCGAGGCCGCCGAACCCGGCCCCGGTCGCCGGCACCCCGAGCCGCTTTCCGAGCCGCTCGACGAACCGGCGGGCCGGCTCACGGTCCCCTTCGACGAGGACGCCGGACACACAGACCGCCCGCTGGAAGAGACCGTGCGCGGCGGGCGACGAGAGCAGCGCGAGCACCGCCGCGCCCCCGGCCGACTGACCGGCGAGGGTGACCCGGCCCGGATCCCCGCCGAACGCGCCGATGTTCTCCCGGACCCAGTCGAGCGCGAGCAGCAGGTCGCGCAGCCCGAGGTTGGTGGGTGCGTCGTCCAGCGGGGCGAATCCGTCGACGCCCAGCCGGTAGCCGACGGTGACGCAGACGACGCCGTCGCGGGCGAAGGAACGGCCGTCGTACCACGGACTCGCCGGGCTGCCCGCGAGGAAGCCGCCGCCGTGGATCCACACCAGGACCGGACAGGGGGACGCCTGGCCGGCGGAGGGGACGGGAGCGACGACGGACAGGTTCAGGATGTCGTCGCCGGGCACCGAGGGCTCCGGGACGGTGGTCGAGGCGAACAGGGGAACGCGTTGCGAGGTGGGCCCGTGCCGGGACGCGTCGAACGGCTCCGGGAACCGGTCACGACGGACCGGCGCCGCGAACCGCCTTGTGCCGGTGGGCGGTTGGGCGTACGGGATGCCGAGGAAGCGCTGCACGGGGCCGGTGCGACGGCCGACGACCGGACCGGCCGGGGCCTGGACGGTGACGGTGACAGCGATGCCTTCGGGGTGGTCCATGGAAGTCACCGCATGCCCGATCCGGAGATGCCCTGTACGAAGTAGCGCTGCAGGAACAGGAAGAGCACCAGTACCGGCAGCATCACGACGATCGCGCCGGCCAGCAGCAGACCGTAGTCGGTGACGTGCGCGGCGGCCTGGCTGGTCGCGGCGAGGCCCACCGGCAGCGTGTAGGTGTCCATGCTCTGGGCGACGATGAGCGGCCAGATGAAGTTGTTCCACGACGACAGGAACGACATGATCGTGATCGTCGCGACCGCCGGACCGGCCAGCGGCAGGAAGATGCGGAAGAAGATCCGGAACTCGCCGGCGCCGTCGATGCGGGCCGCCTCCAGCAGCTCGTCGGGGACGGACATCGCGTACTGCCGCATGATGAACACCGACAGCGGCAACGCCACGCCGGGCAGCGCGATGCCGGTGAGGGTGTCCGCGAGCCCCATGTCCACGGTGAGCACGAACTGCGTGACGAACACCGTGCTGAACGGCACCATCATCGCCGCCATGACCGCGCCGAACGCGATCCGCCGGCCCGCGAAGTCGAGCTTGGCCAGCGCGTACCCGGCGGCCGACGCGGCCACGATGTTGCCGGCCACCACGAGGCCCGCGACCAGGACGCTGTTGGCCAGGAACCGCCCGAAACCCGCCGTCCGGAACAGTCGGGTGAAGTTGTCGAGGGTGACGTGGTGCGGGAACCAGGCACCGGGGTCGGAGCGGATCTCGTCGAGGCCGCGCAGCGAACCGCTCACCACCCAGACGAACGGGAGCAGCGTGAGCAGCGCGCACAGCACCAGCGCGCCGTACAGCAGCGGGCGGGACGGGGACCGGCGGGGCAGGGCTGCCCGGTCGGCGGTCGAGCGGGCGGTCGCGGGCGCGGTGAGGGCGGTCATGAGCGGGACCTCAGCAGTCGGAACTGGACGGCACTCACCAGAGCCACGAGCAGCAGCATCACGAAGGACGCGGCCGAGGAGACCCCGAACTCGCCCGAGCCGAACTGGTGGTAGGTGTACAGCGCCATCGACTCGGTGGAGCCCAACGGGCCGCCGTTCGTGAGGAGATAGGGCTCGTCGAACACCTGGAGGTAGAAGACGGTCAGCAGGACCGAGACCATGAGGGTGGTGGGCAGCAGCAGGGGCAGGGTGATGTGCCGCAGCTGCTTCCAGCGGCCGGCCCCGTCCAGGGCGGCGGCCTCGTACACGTCCGGCGGTATCGCCTGCAGGCCGGCGAGGAACAGCACCATCGCGGTGCCGAAGTTGCGCCAGACGCCGAGCAGGATCACCACGGGCATCGCCAGGTTCGGGTCGTCCAGCCAGTTCGGTCCGCCGAGACCGACAGCGCCGAGCACCTTGTTGACGGTGCCGTCGGTGTTGAAGGCGTACTGCCAGATCAGGGCGACCGCCACGACGTTGGTGACCACCGGCGCGAAGAAGACCGTACGGAACACCCCGCGCAGCCGCCGGATACCGGAGTTCAGCGCGACGGCCAGGGCGAAACCGAGCCCCATGGTCAGCGGCACCCCGACGGCCACGAAGAGGGCGGTGTTCAGGATGTCCCGCAGGAAGATCTGGTCCTGGAACAGCCGGAGATAGTTCTCCAGGCCCGTGAAGTCGACGGCGAACGGGTGCCGCAGGTCCGCGCCCCGGAGATCGGTGAAACTGAATCCGAGGGCGGCGACGGTGGGGATCGCCGTGTAGAGCAGGAACACGACGGCGAACGGGGCGAGGAACAGCCAGGCGACGGCCGTCCGGCGCCCGCGCCGGGAACCTTGGGAACTCCGGGAACTCCCGATGGTCGTGGTCATCCGCCGCTCACTTCGCGCCCGTGCCGAGGCTGACGGCGTACGCCTGGACGTTCGCCGCCGCCTTCGCGGCGCTCTCCTTGCCCTTGGCCACGGCCTCCATCTCCTTGCCCAGCCGCGTCGCGACCTGCTGCCAGGTGCTCACCTGGGGAAACGCCCGGGTGTTCTTCAGCTGGGTGAGGAAGGCGTCGAGGAGCGGCTGGTCAGCGATGGCGGGGTCGTCCCACGCGGAGATGACGGCCGGCAGCGAGCTGTACGCCTTGAACTGCGCCACCTGTGTGCTCGGCTTCGCGAGATACCGGACCAGCTTCCACGACGCGTCCGCGTCGCCGTCGCCCGCGAGTACGCCCCAGCTGCCCCCGGCGGAGAAGGAGGTGCTGCCCGATGCCCCGGCGGGCAGTGGCGCGGTGGCGACGTGGGCGGCCGTCCAGCCCTCCTTCTTCGCGGCGGTGTCGAGCTGTCCGACGACCCACGGTCCGGTGATCATCATGGCGGTCTTGCCCGACACGAAGTACGGCTGCGCGTCGAGGAACGTGGGCCCGCTGGTGTCCGCGGTGCCGGAGGTGAAGAACGACGCGTTGTACCGCAGCGCGTCGACCATGGCCGGGCTGTCGAGGGTCCACTTCCCGCCGGACGAGAGCAGCGAACCGCCGGCCTGCCAGGCGTACATCGCGGCGTCCTGGCCGTTGAAGATGTCCCAGCCGATGTCGGCCCCCAGACCGTGCCCGGCGCCGGCGCCCTGGAGCGCCTTGAGGAACGGCACCGTCTCGTCCCAGGTGGCCGGCGCCTTCACGCCCGCCTTCTTGGCGAGGTCGGCGCGGTAGACGAGCGCGTAGGTGTAGGCGTACCAGGGCACCGTGTAGGCGACGTTTCCGGCCACGCCGGCGGCCCAGAGACTCTCGAAGAAGTCGGACTTGTCGACGAGGCCGTCCGGGACGGGCCGAAGGATCGCCGGGTCGAGGAACTGCGACTGCGACTCGGGGAAGAACTGGGCGACGTCCGGCCCCTTGCCCGCCGCGATCGCCGACTGGAGCTTGGTGTAGTACTCGGCGTTCGGGATCAGGGTCACCTTCACGGTGACCTCGGGGTTCGCGGTCCTGAAGGGCTTGATGACCTTGTCGAGCGCATCGGCGTCGCCCTGGGCGGCCCAGACGGTGACGGTGCCGGTGGCGGGGGACGCGTCGACGGGTGCGGCGGTGCCTGACCCGGCGGCGGCGTCGTCGCTCCGCCCACAGCCCGTGAGGGCGAAAGCGCCCCCGAGAGCCAGGCCCGCGGTCAGCTTGAGGACGCCACGTCTGGAGGAATGGGACATTCGGGGCTCCTGTGCAGGGATGGTGCCGACTGCGGCTGGTGGCGAAAAAGCTATGAGGGGGGTATTTCGGCCAAGTGGCACCGCCGTCACGAATAATTTCGGAACTTGTAGCGAAATCGATTTGCCCTGGTTTGTTGTGTATGGGCGGAACATTGAGCAGAAGAGAGGCGGAAGGGGAGGCAGAAGAGATGCAGCAGAGAGAAAGAAAAGAGGTGGCGGGCTGCGGCAGAGGGCCGATACCGTCCCGCACGATGACCACTCACTCTGTTGGCAGAATGGGGGTCCCGTCCGCGCAAGGTGAGTGCTGATGCTCACTGGGAACGCGTACGGAGACACCCGCCCTTCCTACTGGCCGCGCGTGCGACAGTTCGCCGTGCCGCCGTCCATGATCGAGACCGCCACGGCCCGCCGCCTCGTCGGTGACTGGGCGGGCGCCTGTGCCGCCGCAGGCGTCGACGTCGATCTGAACCTTCGATCCGTGGCCCGTACGTGGGGCCACGAACTCGCGGCCCGACTCCGCGCCGATCTCCGCCACCTGGCGCCCGACCTGCTGCGCTGGCACCTGCCGAGGATCGCCCCCGACGGGCTGCTGCGCCCGGGACTGACGATCGGTCTGGCCCGGTACGACACCGCCGGGCGCGACGCCCACCCGGTACACCTGGTGGCCAGGACCGCGCCCGCCTGGGCGGATGCCGGCCAGCGGCTCAGCCTCGCCCTGTGGGACGGGACCCTGGCGGACGCGGCCACTCGCCGCCATCCGCACCCCCACCCCGACCGACGGTTCCGCCTCGATCTGCACCGGCATCTGTGGGACGCGCGCAGAACCGACGAGCTGCGGACCCGGTCCGGAGCCGGCCGGCCACCGGCCGGCGCCCTTCCAGCGCCGCCCCCGGCTCTGCTGACGCGGCTGCCCCAGGGACGTCGCTGCGCTGTGGACCGGTGGGCGGCCGAGGCGCAACTGCTGCTCCGGGCCGACGGGCGACCCACCGGTTCCGGCCCCGGCCCCGGTCCCGGCGCGGTCACCGTACGGCTCGGGGTCCGTCACCGGCTGCTCCTGGACCTCGTCGCGGCCTCGGACGGCAGCGCGCCGCCGACACCGCGGATCACGGAGGCACCCCCGGGCGACGCCGCCTCCGCACTGCCGGTGCTGCCCGACGCGGCGACCTGGGTGCTGCCCGACCTGGAGCTGATCCGGACCGGCGCGATCGAGGTGGACCGGCTGCACCCGCTGGTCGCCTCGGCACTCGTACCGGATCGTCCGCCCACCCGTCCGCCCCGTGACCCGGACGGGGCAGCCGGGCCGCGCTCCGTCGAGTGCCGGGGAGCCCTGCACCGCATCGGCCTGGTCGACGGGGTGCTTGTCCCGCTGGACCACGATCCGGCCGAGATCCGCCGCGAGGAACTCCTGGCCGAACTGACCGGCACGCCCCTGCCCTGTCTGCAGGCCATCGACGAGGCCCACCGCCACCCGGACTGTCTCACCGGCGTCCGCGAACGCCTGGACCACGGGGACATCGCCGGAGCACTGGCCGTCGTAGAAGGCCTGTTGGGCCCCGACGCGGTGTTGCGCGGCGGCGCTCTGCGCGACGCACTCGAGCGGGCCGCCGAGCGACGGATCACCTACGGGCTGTTCAGGGCGGGCCTGACCGGACCCGGGCCGCGTCCCGGACTCGGTGGCCTCCGCCCGGACCGAAGCCGCACCCGGGACCACCGTTCCCGCCCACGCCAGGCGACCTTTCGCTGATCCGGGGACGCCCGTCCCCCGCAGCCGCCCATGACGAACACGACGAACACGACGACCCCAAAGGTGATCAGACATGTCCACAGGCAATTCCCTCGCCGTCCTGGAGACCCCCACCTCCGAGACATCCGCGACCCCGACCCCGACTCCCACCCCTCAACTCGACATCGCCGCCGAGTTGCTGACCCTGCTGCGCGACACCACCACCGAACCCCGCCCCGACTCCCAACTGGAGGCCCTGACACTGGCCGTGGCCGCCGACCTGCCCGTACTCCTGTGGGGTGAGCCCGGAATCGGAAAGACCGCGGCCCTGACCCAGTTGGCCGTGGCCCTGGACCTTCCCCTCACCACGGTGATCGCGAGTGTCCACGAGCCGTCCGACTTCTCCGGGCTGCCCGTCGTCGGGGACGATCCCGCCACGCACGGTGTCCCGATGGCCCCGCCGGACTGGGCGGTACGACTCGTACGGGCCGGGCGGGGGCTGCTGTTCCTCGACGAACTGTCCACCGCGCCGCCCGCCGTTCAGGCCGCCCTGCTCCGACTGGTCCTGGAGCGGCGGATCGGCGCCCTGCAACTGCCGCCCGGCGTAAGGATCGTGGCCGCCGCGAACCCCCGGTCCTCGGCCGCCGACGGCTGGGAGCTGAGCCCGCCGCTGGCCAACCGGTTCATCCACCTCCAGTGGACCCACGACCACGAGGTCGTCGTACGCGGCCTGGGCGGGACCTGGCCCCGGGCCACGCTGCCGAGGCTCGCGCCCGAAAAGCTGCCGGACGCCGTGGACTTCGCCCGCCGGGCGGTGTGCGGGCTTCTCGCCGCCCGTCCGGGGCTCGTGCATCAACTGCCCGGCAACGAGACCCGCCGGGGAGGCGCCTGGCCGTCACCCCGGAGCTGGGACATGACCCTGAGCCTGATCGCCTTCGCGACCGCCGCCGGGTCCTCCCGGGAGGTCCTCTCACTGCTGGTCAGGGGCACGGTCGGGGACGGTCCCGGCCTGGAACTGCTGGCGAGCCTCGACCGGATGGACCTGCCGGACCCCGAGACGCTGCTCGCCGACCCGGCGAATGCCGTCCTGCCCGACCGGGGCGACCTGCGCCAGGCCGTACTGGACGGTGTGGTGGCGGCGGTCCGGGCCCGGCCGGAGAGGTCGCGCTGGGACGCGGCGTGGGCGCTGCTGGTCCGGGCGCTGGAGACCGGCGCTCCCGACCTGGTGGTCGTCCCGGCGACGACCCTGGCCTCGCTGCGCCAGGAGGACTGGGACGTCCCGGCGGCGATCGAACGGTTCGCCGGAGTGGTGTCCCTTTCCCGGCGGGCGGACCGGGCGGCGGACCGCGTGGCGGGTCGGGCGGGCGCCGGAACGAAGGGCGGCCGATGAACGCCGACACGCCAGGGGCCCTGGACCTCGACAAACTGTTCGCCGCCCGGCTGCACGCCGTACGGGCCCGGCCCTACCTGGCCACGGCGCTGTTCGCCCTGCACCCCGTGGAGTCACGGCAGGTACCGACGATGGCCGTCGACCGGCACTGGCGGTGCTACGTCTCACCGGCGTTCGTGGACCGGTTCCCCGTCGAGGAGCTGGCCGGGGTATGGGTGCACGAGGTGTCGCATCTGCTGCGCGACCATCACGGACGCAGCGACCGTTTCGCCCGCGAGCGCGGACTGACCGGCCCCGGAGAGCGGCTGCGGATGAACATCGCCGCGGACTGCGAGATCAACGACGACGTGTTCGGCGACGGGCTCGTCAGCCCCGAAGGCGCTGTCGAGCCAGAGGCGTTGGGACTTCCGGCGGGGGAGCTGATGGAGGAGTATCTGCGCCGCTTCCGGCTCGGACCCAACACCCTGAGCCTGTCCTGGCTGGACTGCGGCAGCGGGGCCGACGGGCTGGTCCGGGAATGGGACCTGGGACCGGACGGCGCGCACGGACTGACCGAGCAGGAACGGGACTCGGTCCGGTTCCGGGTCGCGCAGGGCATCAACGGCCGCCCCGGGAACGCCCCGGAGGGGTGGCGGCGATGGGCGGAGGAGGCGTTCCATCCGCCGCTGCCATGGCGGGAGTTGCTGGGCGCGGCGGTCCGCTCGGCAGCCTCCGACGGGGGCGTGGGCGAGGACTACACGTACGGCAGACCGTCGCGCCGCTCGGCCTCGCTGCCCGGCATCGTCCTGCCGAGCCTGCGGCGCAGACCGCCCCGGGTCTCCGTGGTCATCGACACCTCCGGCTCGGTCAGCGATGCCGAACTGGGCAGTGCGCTCCTGGAGGTCACGGCGATCTCCCGCGCGGTGGGTGGCCGACGCGATCTGGTGACCGTACTGCCGTGCGACGCGTCGGCGCAGATCGTGCACTCGCTGTGCCGGGCCGAGGGAATTCCCCTGATGGGCGGCGGGGGTACGGACCTGCGCACCGGATTCGCCAGGGCGCTGCGGACGACCCCGCGCCCTGACGTCGTCGTGGTGCTGACCGACGGCCAGACACCCTGGCCGGACACCCGACCGCCGTGCAGGACGGTGGTCGGGCTGTTTCCACGGCAGCACCGGGTCGGGCGGCAACGCCCGGGCCGGTCGTGGGACGAGGGCGAAGACGATCACTACGAGCCGGACACGCCACCCGCCTGGGCGCGCGTGGTCGACATCGGGTGACTCCACTGCGTGCGGGGCTGGAAGAATGGCCCGATGCGCACCCACTCATCACTTCTGTCGGCCTTTCGGCCCCAAGTCCAAGAACGTCTCTACGACTTCTACGACGAACTCCGAAGCGCCGACGAGTTCTTCTGGGACCGGCGCACGGGCGCCTGGGTCGCGACCGGGCACGCGGTGGTCAGTGGTGCGGCGAATCATCCGGGACTGTCCTCGGTGCGCTACCCGGACATCGAGGCCGTCCCGGAGGAACTGCGCCCGCTGGCCCGGGTCCTGAGCCGGCAGATGCTCTACAACGACGCCCCCGACCACCCACGGCTCCGCGCCCTGATCAGCAGGGCGTTCGCCCCGCGGGCCGTGGCCGCACTCCGGGCCCGGATCGTCGACGCCGTCGACGCAATCATCGGCCGGGTGGCGCCGACCGGCCGGATGGACATCGTCGCGGACCTCGCCAGGCCCCTCCCGCTCACCGTCATCTGCGACCTCCTCGACGTACCGGAGGCGGACCGTGCCGCCGTCGCCTCCTGGTCCGAGCCGGTCGCCGAGGCCATCGGCAACTCCCGGCTCGACGCCGACCGCAACCGCGAGGCCTCACAGAGCATGGCGGAGATGCTCACGTACCTCCGTGAGCTCTTCACCCGCCAGGACACCCCGCCGGCCCCCGGCACCCTGCGCGCGACGGCGACCGCACAGGCCGGGAACACCGAGCAGGACCTCGACGAACTACTCGCCAACTGCGCCCTGTTGCTCATCGCCGGTCACGAGACCACCACCCACTTCATCGGCAACGCAACCCTCGCCCTGCTCCGCGACCCGGACGCGGCCGACCAACTGCGCCGCCGCCCCGAGCTGATGCCCGCCGCCGTCGAGGAACTCCTGCGCTACGACGCCCCGGTCCAGCTGATGCTGCGTCGGGCGCGGCACGACCTGGAGCTCGCGGGCCGCACGGTCACCGCCGGGCAGACGGTGCTCCTGGTGTGCGGCGCCGCCAACCGGGATCCGGCCGTCTTCCCCGACCCCCACACGCTGGACTTCGAGCGCACGGCCTCGGGCGGACGGCACATGTCGTTCGGACACGGCCCGCACTTCTGTCTCGGCGCCGCGCTGGCCCGGCTGGAGGGCGCGATCGTCCTGGAGGCCCTCCTCACCCGCCTCCCCGGCCTGCGGCTCGACACCGCCGAGCCACCGCGTTGGCAGCGCAGCCTCAACTTCCGCGGCCTCACCCGCCTGGACGTCGCCTTCTCCCCGCACCCCGACACCGACGACCACACCGGCGCCTGACCGCACGGGAGCGGTGCCCCGGGACGGGGAGGGGTGGGGGTGGACGAGGAAGGCCTGTCGAGTGTGTGAACGAAGCGGTACGGGGGACTTGGTCCGTAGGTCAGGTTCGGCGACCCATGGGGCTGAACCCGCTCAGGTTCCTCTGGTTCGGACGTTGTGCCAGGGGAGCCGCCGCCCGCCCGATCAGGGGATACCGCCCTGTTCACAGACCTGCCGGGCGATCTCACGGAGCTTGGTGTTGTTCTGCTGCGAGTATCGGCGCAGTACGTCGAAAGCCTGCTCCTCGGTGATGTGGTGGCGGCCCATGAGGATGCCCATCGCCTCGCCGATGACATGGCGGGTGGCGACGGCCTGTTCCATCTGGGCATGGGCGCGGGCGCTGGAGAACGCGACCGCCGCGTGGGAGGCCAGCAGCCATCCGGCCAGCTCGCTGGCCTCGGTGAACACGCCGGGGCTGCGGGAGTACAGGTTCAGCGCGCCGAGGTCCTCGTCGTCGGTGAACAGCAGGAATCCCATCATGCTGCCCACTCCGAGGGCCTTGGCCTGCGGGGCGTAGGCGGGCCAGCGCGAGTGGTCGGTGGTGACGTCGGCCATCCGGAAGACCCGGTCTCCCTGGGCGGTGAGGGCCGCGTCGAAGCACGGTCCCTCGCCCAACCGCTCCTGCAGTTGATCGCTGTCGATGACCAGCTGCTCGGTGGGGGCGAGCGACTCCACCTTCTTGCCCCGCAGCACCAGGATGCCGGCCGCGTCGCAGCCCTCCACCAGTTCGGTGGCCGACGCCGTGATCCGCTGGAGTGTGGCACCGACCGAATCCTGTGCCAGGAGATCCCGCGCCATCGACGCCATCTCCTGGGCGAACCGTCCCCAGTCCACTTTGTCCTCCGCCTCTCGTCCGGTCATCCGGTCCGGACAAGCCTCTTACCCAGTTTTTCACGTGCGCCCCAGGTCGACGCGCTGTCAGCGGGGCATTCGGCTGCTCACTCTCCGTGTCGCCGTGCCCCGGCGAGATTGCGGACCGAAACTGTCCGCAAGCAGGGCTAGCGTGTGAAACATGCAGAGCGAGCGGAACACGGCGAAGACGCCCTCGACGGCGACTCCGAGGACGAGCACGAGCACAAGGCCGAGGACGAAGTCAGGGCCGCCGGCGACGGCCTCTGCCCCCGTCCTCGGGCCCCGTGCCCTCAACCGGGCCACCCTCGCCCGGCAACTGCTTCTCACCTGGTCACCGATGTCCGCGAAGGACGCCCTCGCGCACCTCCTCGGTCTCCAGGCGCAGAACGTCAAGCCCCCGTACTACGCCCTCGCCGCCCGCCTCGACGGCTTCGGCCCCGAAGACCTGTCCCGGCTCATGGCCGACCGCGAGGCCGTCCGCATCGTCACCATGCGCTCGACCATCCACACCCACACCGCCGACGACTGCCTCACCCTGCGTCCACTCGTCCAGCCCGCCCGGGACCGCGAACTCACCTACTTCCGCAAGGGACTTGAGGGCGTCGACCTCAACCGGCTCACAGGCCTGGCCCGGGACCTCGTCGAGGCGGAGCCGCGCACGATGAAGCAGCTGCGCGAGGCGCTCCTCGTGGAGTGGCCGGACGCCGACCCGCAGTCCCTGTCCGTCGCCGCGCGCTGCCGGCTCCCGCTCGTCCAGGTCACTCCGCGCGGCCTGTGGGGCCGTAGCGGCCAGGTCGCCCTCACCACCGCCGAGCACTGGCTCGGCCGGGCCGCCGAACCGGACCCGGCCGCGTTGCTGGACACGACCGTGCTCCGCTATCTGGCCGCCTTCGGACCGGCCTCCGTGAAGGACATGCAGACCTGGGCCGGTCTGACCCGGTTGCGCGACGCCTTCGAACGCCTCCGCCCCCGGCTGCTCACCTTCCGGGACGAGCACGGCACCGAGCTCTTCGACCTCCCCGACGCTCCCCGCCCCGATGAGGACACCCCGGCGCCGCCGCGTTTCCTGCCCGAGTTCGACAACCTGCTGCTCTCGCACGCCGACCGCACCCGTGTCGTCCCCGCCGACCTCAAGGGCCGTAGCTGGTCGGGCAATCAGGCGCACCGCGTCCTGCTCGTCGACGGTTTCCTCGCGGGCCTGTGGCACCTCACGGACGGCACGCTCACCGTCGAGCCCTTCGGCAACTTCACGAAGGATCAGCGGGCGGCGGTGGCAGAGGAGGGCGAGCGGATGCTCGCGGTACTGCACGAGGGAACGGCGTACGACATCCGGTTCGCCGCCTCGTAGGCGTACGGGGAGAGCGTGGAAAGTGGATAGAGGGCGCTGCGGACCGCTCGTGGCCGGTCCGCAACGCCCCCTGGCATTCACCCGAGGGGTACTCGGGAGACTGTGGTGGCTGTACCGCTGGTGGTTACGACGCGACCTGCGTCGCCACCAGGCTGGAGAAGGTGGTCAGCCGGGTGTAGACCCCGGGGTAGCCGGCCTCTGCGCAGCCCTCACCCCAGGAAGTAATACCTGCCAGGACGCCGCCGATCATCAGCGGGCCGCCGCTGTCGCCCTGGCAGGTGTCAACGCCACCGGCTGTGTAGCCGGCGCAGACCATGTCGCTCGCGATGTAGCTGGAGCCGTACGAGCTGGAGCAGCTGGAGTTGGAGACGGTCGGGACCGTCGCCGTGCGCAGCTGGTTGGAGGAGCTGCCGTTCTCGGAGGTGGTGCCCCAGCCGATGATGCGGGCGGTGGTGCCGGCCGCGTACACGCTGGTCTGGGACGAGGTGACGTACGACGCCGTGGTGTACGGCATCGAGGTCGCGAGGGTCAGCACGGCCACGTCGTCGCCGTTGGTGGCGTCGGTGTAACTCGGGTTTATCCAGATCTTGGTGACCTTGCTGACGGTGCCGTTCGTGCCGTTGAGGTAGGTGCGGCCGCCGACGACTCTGACGCTGCTCGTGGTCTCGCCGACCATACAGTGGGCGGCGGTCACGACCTTGGTCGCCGAGACGAGGGTGCCACCGCAGAACTGGTTCTGCGAGGCGTCCGTGATCTGCATGACGTAGGGGTACGCCGACGCGGTGGTCGTCGTACCGCCCACGATGGGCTGGGGTGCGGCGACCGCTGTGGGGGCGGCGATCAGCGCGGTGGAGGCGGCGGCAGCGGTGGCCACCAGAACTGCGGCGACCTTCTTGGCACGGGCGAGCCCGAACATGGGTTCTCCTCTTGTGGGGATTGCCGGTGGGGGGACGCGCGGGTGTGGGGGTCGTGCACGGGGCGCTGGGGACTGCTCCGTGTGCCCGGCGAGCGGCACATTCACAAGGTAGGAGCCGGATAAGGCCCGTCCCAATGAGGGAACCCCCTAGGGGAGTTGGGGGAGGGAAAACCCTCGGTCGTACGGGCGCGACGGCACGGTACGGTGAGAGCGCAAGGATGGATCGCGCGCAGGCACACGACCGTACGGCGTGTACGCGGACGTCAGTTGGTGTGGCGTCCCGCCGCCAGCCGGACGATGTCGACCCGGGACCGGATTCCCAGCTTCCGGTACACCCGGGTGAGGGTCGCCTCGACCGTCTTGACGCTGATGAACAGGCGTCCGGCGATCTCGCGGTTGGTCGCGCCCTCCATGACGAGCGCCGCGACCTGACGTTCCATAGCGGCGAGCCCGTCGAGCGCGGCGACGGCCTGCGGCTGCTGTACGAGGGGCTGCGGGGCGGGATTCGGCACGGTGGCCGCGTCCACCCGGCGCAGCCAGGGCAGCGCGCGGGAGCGTCTGAACAGACGCGCCGCCTCGTCGTACGACGTAGGGGCGGGCGTGGCGCCGGGCCCCGGTGGTCCGGTGCGCAGCTCGGCCAGGGCGAGGGCGGCCCGCGCCTCCTCAAGTCCGTAGCCCAGCTTGGCGAGTCGGTCCTGCGCGGACGTCAACTGGGCGACAGCCGCGTCGTGTTCGCCCTGCGCGGCGCGCACCAGCGCCTCGGCCCGGTCGAGCACCGCGAGCACGCTCTCGCGCCCCAGCCGCAGTGCGTGCGCCCGCGACACGTCGATGACCTCCTGTGCCTCGGTCAGCTCGCCGACGCGGACGAGTGCCTCCGCGAGGTCGCCCTGCCAGCGTCCGCGTGCCGGGTCGTCGACGCCGAGATCGTGCTCCAACTCCCGTGCCCTGCGCAGCGACTGCACCGCGCCCGGCGCGTCCCCGGCCACCAGTCGGGCGTACCCCAGGGCTGCCTGGGCCCGGGACAGATAGATCAGGTCACCGTTCTCCTCGGCGTGCTCGACCGACTCGCGGGCCAGTGCCAGCGCCCGGTCCACGTCACCGCCGGACGCCTCCGCCAGGGCGGCGAGCATCGCGGAGGCGACCTCGCCGATTCCGGTGTCCCGGGCCAGCCGCAGACTCTCCCGGGCCAGGTCCAGTGCCCGGCCGCAGTGCCCGCAGCGCAGTTCGGTCTCGGCGAGGCCGCGCAGGAAGTGCACCTCGCTCTCGACCGACCCGCGCCGGCGCACCTCACGCAGCAGCGTGGTGATGGTGGCCCGTGCCTCCGGCAGCTGGTCGCTCATGATCAGCCAGCGGAAGCGGACCGACCCGATGCCGTTGTGATGGACGGTCACCTGCGGGTCCTGGGGCTCCTTCAGCGCGCGCTTGATGGTCGCGGGCGCGTCCGGGTGGCCCATCAGGGTCTCGGTGTGGGCCTGGAAGGAGAGCGACATCAGCTCCGTGTGCCGGTCGCCGCCCCGCGCCGCGAGCTGCGCCGCGCGTGCGGACTCCTCGCGGCTCTCGGCGAAGTCGCCCTCCACGAGCAGCGCCCGCCAGGCCAGTTGGTAGTGGATCAGGGCGAGCAGCTGGGGGTCGTCGCCCGCGTCGGCCAGCGCCTGCGGGAAGACGGCGTCGACCTCCGTCATGGCGTGACCGGCCGTGTCGATCACGATGATCCAGGCCCGTACCCGTTCGGCGGGAACCGTGCTCCGGGCGAGCACCTGACGGGCGATGTCCCGCGCGAGATCCAGCTCGCCCGCGGTGATCGCGTCCTCGGCGGCCCGCAACCGGTGCTCGTCGGGGGTCGGCGCGCTGTCCGCCGGGGTGTACCGGGCGGCCAGCAGCCCGAGCGAGGAGGCCACCGTCGGCGCTCCCCGGTCCCGGGCCAGTGCGGCGGCCTCGGCGAGGCGCGATGCGACCTCCGGATCCGTGCCGTCGGTGGCCAGGGCGAGGTGCCGGGCCCGCTCGATGGGGTCGGAGGCGGCCGTGGACAGCGCGGCGTGCGCGGTCCGGCGCTCCTGGGCGGTCGCCTCCGCGTACAGCGCGGCCGAGACGAGGGGATGTGCGAACCGTACGGCCGGGCCCTCGGGCTCCGTCGCCAGCAGTCCGAGGGCGGCGGCCTGGGCGGTCTCGGCCTCGGCGTTCTCCCGGCCGGCCGCGTGCAGCAGGGCCAGGGTCGGGCGGGCGCCGGCGCTCACCACGAGAAGGGTGCGGCGGGCGTCGTCGGACAGCATCTCCAGGCGGCTGAGCACCAGCGCGCGCAGCGAGGTCGGCACCGGCAGCGGCTCGCCCGGGCGCGGGGGCGTGGGGTTCTCGGCCAGGGCGCGGCCCAGTTCGAGGGCGTACAGCGGGTTGCCGGCGCTGGTGCGGTGGATCTCCCGCACGGTCGAACGCGGGAGGTCGTAGCCCCGGTGTGCCAGGAGCGCCTCCACCTGGGCGCGGGTCAGCGGGTTCACCCGGACCGCCAGGGTGTCCGGTGTGGACGCGCGTAGATAGCGGTCGTACTCCTGTCCGTCCGTCCGCCCCGCGAACACCATCCGGACCGGGTCGTCGCCCAGTCGGCGGGCGGCGAACCCGAGGAGTTCGGTGCTGGCGGTGTCCAGCCACTGGAGATCGTCCGCGACGACGAGGACGGGGCCCTTGGCGGCCAGCGCGCGCAGTGCCGAGAGCACCGCGAGCCGCAGGGCGAGGCCGTCGCGCTGGAGTGTGGACTCGCCACGGCCGGTGAGCGCCGACTCCAGGGCGACACGCTGGGCGACGGGCAACTGGCCGGCCACCTCGTCGAGCGCGAGACCGAGAAGATCGGCGAGTGCGAGGAAGGGGAGATGCGATTCGGACTCCGTCGCGGAGCAACGCAGCACGGTCCGTGCCGATTCACCGTATTCCGCGGCCAATGTCCGCAAGACGGTCGACTTTCCTATTCCGGCCGGTCCGTGCAGCAGCACACTGCCGCCGCGCGACAGTTGCTCGCGCGCCCCGATGAGCGCTTCTTCCCGGCCGATGAGCAGGTCAGAGCGGCATCGGCCAGGCTCCTGGAAGTCCCGTCGCACGGTCACCGCTCCCCTCCTGTGTCGTGTGGGCCCCAATATTAGGCAACAGATCTTTGAATTTCGGACCGGCGACGTGGTGAGCCGAATAACAGGACGGTTGAGGCATTGGAAAATTCAAGTCACACGTGAATGAATACACCGTATACGTGTGCGGAGCGTGACGACAGAGCTCAGGGCAGCAGCCCCGCTCGCCGCGCCGCCACGACCGCCTCCCCACGCGAGTGGGCGCCGAGTCTGCGCATCGCCGAGCGCAGATACCCCTTCACCGTCTCCGGGCGCAGCCCCAGCCGCTCCGCGGCGACCGCGTTGGACGCTCCCGAGGCGACACACGCCAGGACGTCCAGCTCACGCGGCGCGAGCTCGACCCCGTCCACCGGCCGCCCCGGGGCCAGCAGACCGCACGCGTCGAGCAGCGCGTCCCGCAGCTCCGGATCGGTGATCCGCGGAGCCAGCGCACGCAACGCCGCGTGCGCCTCCCGCACCTGCTCCCACGCCCCGTCGCCTGGCCCCCGGGCACCGGCGGGCTCCGGCCGCGCCGCCGCCAGCAGCTCCCGCGCCTGGTCCCGTACGACGAGGGCCTGCTCCACGTCCCGGGCCGCCTCGACCGTCGCGCCGATCAGACGGTCACCCAGGGGCAGGGCGGTGCGCAGTGCGCCGTACAGCACTCCGCGCACCCGGCGCCGTACGACCACCGGGACCGCCACCACGGAGCGCAGGCCCTCGGCGGCCACCGGGACGTCGTACTCGTGGCTGATCTGCCGGGAGGCGGAGTAGTCCGTCACCGCGCACGGGCGGGCCAGGGCCACGGCCCTGCCGCCCAGACCGTTGCCGGCGGTCACCGCGAGCGCCCGCAGCGACTGGGTGGAGGTGCCGCTCAGTTCGCTGATGCGCATATGGCGGCGCCCGCTCTCCACCAGCCCGCCGAAGGCCACCGGCAGCCCGGTCACCCGCCGCAGCCGGGCCAGCGCCCGCCCCACCTCGGTCGCCTCGGCCGTGTCTGCTGCCACGTCATCGCCCCTTCGTCGCGGCTCGCTCGTGGTGTTCGCCGGTCATACGTCGCACTCACCCCCGTTCGGGGGTAGTGAGACCTGCGTCACGGATTACACGATGTCAGAGTGTCGCCCGGCAACGGTCCGGGATCGAGGAGGAGTGATGACGACGGTGACCGAGCGTTTCCGCGAGGCGCGGGACTTCCTGCTGGCCCATCGCGAGGACTACGCCACCGCGTACGAGGGTTTCAGCTGGCCCCGCCCCGACCGCTTCAACTGGGCCCTGGACTGGTTCGACGTCATCGCGGACGGCAACGACCGCACCGCCCTGCACATCGTCGAGGAGGACGGCACCGAGGCCAAGGTGTCCTTCGCCGACATGTCCGCCCGCTCCCACCGGGTCGCGAACTGGCTGCGCGGGCTCGGGATCCGCCCCGAAGAACGTGTCCTCGTCATGCTCGGCAACCAGACGGAGCTGTGGGAGACGGCCCTCGCCGCCATGAAGATCGGCGCCGTCGTCATCCCCGCGACCCCGCTGCTCGGCCCCGCCGACCTGCGCGACCGGGTGGACCGCGGCCGGGTCTCCCACGTCCTGGTCCGCGCCGAGGACACGGGCAAGTTCGACGAGGTCCCCGGCCGCTACACCCGGATCGCGGTGGGCGGCGCCCCCGAGGGCTGGCAGCGGTACGAGGACGCGTACGACGCGCCCGCCGAGTTCACGCCGGACGGGCCGACCCACGCCGACGACCCCCTGATGCTGTACTTCACCTCCGGCACGACCGCCCGGCCCAAACTCGTCGAGCACACCCACGCCTCGTACCCGATCGGGCACCTGGCGACCATGTACTGGATCGGCCTCAAGCCCGGCGACGTGCATCTGAACATCTCCTCGCCCGGCTGGGCCAAGCACGCCTGGTCCAACCTCTTCGCGCCCTGGAACGCCGAGGCCACCGTCTTCGTCCACAACTACACGCGCTTCGACGCCGCCCGGCTGATGGCGGAGATGGACCGCGCGGGCGTCACCTCCTTCTGCGCCCCGCCCACCGTCTGGCGCATGCTCATCCAGGCCGACCTGACCCAGCTGCGCACCCCGCCGCGCGAGGTCGTGGCCGCGGGGGAGCCGCTCAACCCCGAGGTCATCGAGCAGGTGCGCCGCTTCTGGGGCGTCACCATCAGGGACGGCTTCGGCCAGACGGAGACCGCCGTCCAGGTCTCCAACAGCCCCGGCCAGCCCCTGAAGACGGGCTCCATGGGCCGCCCGAGCCCCGGCTACAAGGTCGTCCTCCTCGACCCCGTCTCGGGCGAACCGGGCGCGTCCGAGGGCGAGATCGCGCTCGACCTCTCCACCCGCCCGGTCGGCGTGATGACCGGCTACCACGGCGACGCCGACCTCACGGCGGAGGCGATGGCCGGCGGCTTCTACCGCACCGGGGACATCGGCTCGCGCGACGCGGACGGCTACATCACCTACGTCGGCCGCGCCGACGACGTCTTCAAGGCCTCCGACTACAAGATCTCCCCCTTCGAGCTGGAGAGCGCGCTGCTCGAGCACGAGGCGGTCGCGGAGGCCGCCGTGGTCCCCGCGCCGGACGAACTGCGCCTGGCCGTACCGAAGGCGTACGTCGTGCTCGCGGCGGGCTGGGAGCCGGGACCGGACACCGCGAAGGTGCTGTTCGAGCACAGCCGAGAGGTCCTCGCCCCCTACAAGCGGCTGCGCCGACTGGAGTTCGGGGACCTGCCCAAGACCGTGTCCGGCAAGATCCGCCGGATCGAACTGCGCGAGGCGACGGCGGCGGGTTCGGAGAACGAGTACCGCGAGGAGGACTTCCGGTGACTTCCTATGCCCACGGGACCAGTAGCACTCCGCTGCTGGGAGACACGATCGGCGCCGACCTGGACCGGGCCGTCGCGAGCTGGCCCGACCGCGAGGTGCTGGTCGACGTACCGTCAGGACGCCGCTGGACGTACGCCCAATTCGCCGCCGACGTCGACAAGTTGGCGTACGCGCTGATCGCGAGCGGGATCGCCGTGGGCGACCGGGTGGGCATCTGGGCGGTCAACTGCCCCGAGTGGGTGCTGGTCCAGTACGCCACCGCGCGGATCGGCGCGGTCATGGTGAACATCAACCCGGCCTACCGCACCCACGAGGTCGAGTACGTCCTCAACCAGGCCGGGATCTCGCTGCTCTTCGCCTCCGTCAGCCACAAGGCGAGCGACTACCGGGCGATGGTCGCGGAAGTGCGGGGCAGATGCCCGCGGTTGAGGGAGACCGTGTTCATCGGGGACCCGGGCTGGGACGCGCTGATCGCGCGCGGCACGCCCGTGCCGTTCCCGGAGCTGTCCTGCGACGACCCGATCAACATCCAGTACACCTCGGGCACGACGGGCTTCCCCAAGGGGGCCACGCTCTCCCACCACAACATCCTCAACAACGGTTATTTCGTCGGGGAGTTGATCGCCTACACCGAACAGGACCGGGTGTGCGTCCCGGTGCCGTTCTACCACTGCTTCGGCATGGTGATGGGCAACCTCGCGGCCACCTCGCACGGCGCGTGCGTCGTGATCCCCGCCCCCTCCTTCGAACCGGCGGCGACCCTGCGGGCGGTGGCCCAGGAGCGCTGCACCTCGCTGTACGGCGTACCGACCATGTTCATCGCGGAGTTGAACCTCCCCGACTTCGCGACGTACGACCTGTCGTCCCTGCGCACCGGCATCATGGCGGGCTCGCCCTGCCCGGTCGAGGTGATGAAACGGGTGGTCGCCGAGATGCACATGGCCGAGGTGTCCATCTGCTACGGCATGACGGAGACCTCCCCGGTCTCCCTCCAGACGCGCCGGGACGACGACCTGGAGCACCGCACCGGCACGGTCGGCCGGGTCCTGCCGCACATCGAGGTCAAGGTCGTCGACCCGGCGAACGGAACGACCCAACCCCGTGGCACAGCAGGGGAGTTGTGCACCCGCGGCTACAGCGTGATGCTCGGCTACTGGCAGGAGCCCGAGAAGACCGCCGAGTCGGTCGACGCCGGCCGCTGGATGCACACCGGCGACCTCGCGGTGATGCGCGAGGACGGCTACGTCGAGATCGTCGGCCGTATCAAGGACATGATCATCAGGGGTGGCGAGAACATCTACCCGCGCGAGATCGAGGAGTTCCTGTACGCCCATCCGAAGATCGCCGACGTCCAGGTGGTCGGAGTGCCGCACGAGCGGTACGGCGAGGAGGTCCTCGCCTGTGTCATCCCGCACGAGGACACCGAACCGCTCACCCTCGCCGAGCTACGGGCCTTCTGCGAGGGCCGGTTGGCCCACTACAAGATCCCGAGCCGGCTGCAGCTGCTGGACGCCTTCCCGATGACGGTGTCGGGGAAGGTGCGGAAGATCGAGCTGCGGGAGAGGTACGCCGGGGAGTGAGTTCGCCGCACGGGGGCGGCGAGAGGGTGGCGGTTCGCTGCGGCGCCGTCGTGGCTGGTCGCGCCGTTCCCCGCGCCACTTGGGGGCGCCGGACGCGCTTGTCCGGCTCTCAGACCCCCGTGGCGTCGAGGTCGTCGGCCGGGGTGTTGACCGGTTGCGGGGTGCCGGTCAGGTCCAGGACGAAGAGGGGGACGCCGAGGCTCTCGGCGCCGGCGCGGGCCTCGTCCTCGTAGCCGGCGAGGGAGAAGTAGACGCAGTCCGAGGACTCCGTCATGGCCGTCAGCCACAGGCACTCGATGTCCCGCAGTGATGCCGGGCTCACCGTCGGGTCGACCTGCGCCAGGACTCCGCGGGCGGCGAGCCCCACGCCTGACGGGGGGCGCTGGTCCGCGCGGCGGATGTCCTGGTAGCCGAGCCAGCGCAGATAGAGGGCGGCGGCGGTGACGGCGTCGCGCGCGGTGCGGATGGTGACCGGCTGGAAGGCGCGCCGGGGGCGGGCGGAAGGGCGGGGGGCGCGCAGGGCGCCGGGGAGCTTCGTGGTGCCGGGCGGGGGCTGGGTGGCCGTCGGCTGGGCGTCCGGGGTCGACCGGGCCACCGGGATGCGCAGGACCGTACCGCAGGGGCAGCCCAGTTCGGGGTGTGGCCACTGGTCCTGTCGGTCGCAGGCCGTGCAGCGCACAGTGATCCACTGCTCGTCCCAGACCCGGTGGGTGACGGCCGTCGCGGTCGCCCGTTCGTCGAGCGACGGGCTGACCGGCGCACCGCACGCGCACGGATAGGACGGCGCCGCGTACAGATGCTCGCGCAGGCAGGCCGGGCACCGCACCGGCATGCTCTCGGCCATGGCCCACTCCACTACGTGACGTCGGGGTCAGAGCCCCATCGTGCTCCACCTGACCCCCGCTTGTCCGTCTCTTGACGGCCTTTCCGACCCCACTTACATTGTTTCCAGATAGCAGAAAACAAATTCCGCGATGCGGAATCTCATACTCTCCGAGGGGCGCGACGGGAGTACGAATCCGAGGAGTTCCTCCATGGCACGTATGACCGCTGCCCGCGCGGCAGTCGAGATCCTCAAGCGAGAGGGCGTCACGCACGCGTTCGGTGTTCCCGGCGCGGCGATCAACCCCTTCTACGCGGCACTCGGCGCCGCCGGCGGGATCAGCCACACCCTCGCCCGGCATGTCGAGGGCGCCTCGCACATGGCCGAGGGCTACACCCGCACCCACCCCGGCAACATCGGTGTCTGCGTGGGCACTTCGGGGCCGGCGGGCACCGACATGATCACGGGGCTGTACTCCGCGACGGGTGACTCGATCCCGATCCTCTGCATCACGGGGCAGGCGCCCACCGCGGTGATCCACAAGGAGGACTTCCAGGCCGTCGACATCGCCTCCATCGCCCGGCCGGTCACGAAGATGGCCACCACCGTGCTGGAGGCGGGCCAGGTCCCCGGCGTCCTCCAGCAGGCCTTCCATCTGATGCGCTCGGGCCGCCCCGGGCCGGTCCTGATCGACCTGCCGGTCGACGTCCAGCAGACGGAGATCGAGTTCGACCCGGAGACCTACGCACCGCTGTCCGTCCACAAGCCGGCCGCGACCCGCGCCCAGATCGAGAAGGCGCTCACGCTGCTGAACGCCTCACACCGGCCGCTGATCGTCGCCGGGGGCGGCATCATCAACGCCGACGCCGCCGAACTCCTCGTCGAGTTCGCCGAGTTGACGGGCGTCCCGGTCGTCCCCACCCTCATGGGCTGGGGCACGCTGCCGGACGACCACGACCTGAACGCCGGCATGGTCGGCCTCCAGACCTCGCACCGCTACGGAAACGCCACCTTCCTCGAGTCCGACTTCGTCCTCGGTATCGGCAACCGCTGGGCCAACCGCCACACCGGCCGGCTCGACGTCTACACGGCCGGCCGCACCTTCGTCCACGTGGACATCGACCCCACCCAGATCGGCCGCATCTTCGCCCCCGACTACGGCATCGCCTCCGACGCGAAGGCCGCGCTGGAGCTTTTCGTCACGGTGGCCAGGGAGTTGCGGGACGCGGGCGGCTTCCCCGACCGCTCCGAATGGGCGGCGGCGGCCCAGGAACGCAGGGCCCGCCTCCAGCGGCGTACGCACTTCGACGACATCCCGATCAAGCCGCAGCGTGTGTACGAGGAGATGAACAAGGTCTTCGGCCCCGAGACGCGGTACGTGACGACGATCGGCCTCTCCCAGATCGCCGGCGCCCAGCTGCTGCACGTCTACCGGCCCCGCCACTGGATCAACTGCGGTCAGGCGGGCCCACTCGGCTGGACGATCCCGGCCGCGCTGGGTGTCGCCGTCGCCGACCCGGAGGCGTCCGTGGTGGCCCTCTCCGGCGACTACGACTTCCAGTTCATGATCGAGGAGTTGGCGGTCGGCGCCCAGCACCGCATCCCGTACGTCCATGTCCTGGTGAACAACTCCTACCTGGGCCTGATCCGGCAGGCGCAGCGGGCCTTCGGCATCGACTTCCAGGTCAACCTGGAGTTCGAGAACCTGGGCTCGCCCGAACTGGGCGCCTACGGCGTCGACCACGTCAAGGTCGCCGAAGGACTCGGCTGCAAGGCGATCCGGGTGACGGACCCGGCCGAACTGGCCACCGCCTTCGAGCAGGCCAAGAAGCTCGCCGCGGAGCACCGGGTGCCGGTGGTCGTCGAGGCGATCCTGGAGCGCGTCACGAACATCTCCATGTCGACGACCAACGACATAGGAAACGTGGTGGAGTTCGAGGACATCGCGACCGAGCCGGGCCATGCGCCGACGTCCATCAGGACGCTGAAGGTCTGACGCCGAGGACGCCGACACAGTTGAGCCACGGAAGAAGGGGGTGCCCATGGGCACCCCCTCTTTGTTTCCCCCGTTGTTCCCCCGTGCGTTGTTCCCCTTGTTCCCCCGTGCTGTTCCCCCGTGCTGACAACAATGTGCCCGACTCCGGGGGTAGTTGAAGCCCCCGGGGCCGGGTTCAGAGCTGGATTTGAGGTTTCCGGGCGGCGCCGGCGCCTGGGCGCGACAGGACAGTTGTCGGCGCCGGCGCCGCCCGGAAGATCGGGGAGGGCGGGGAGGGGGCGTCAGACCTAGGGCCTGTCGTCACATTCCCGCCTGCCTGGCGACGCCATGCACGCACTCTCGCCGCACCGGACACATGCCCACGTACAACCAGTACGAGGGCCTGCGCCCGGCACGCCGAGAGCACGCACCTGACGCCGCCTGGCCCGCCCTTCGGACGGACGGCGGGAATGTGACGACAGACCCTAGGCGCCGGAGAGGCGTTCCACGGCCCGCAGCAGGGCCGAGTGGTCCAGGCCCCCGTCACCCTGTGCACGCAGGGATGCGACGAGTTGGGCGACCACCGCACCGACCGGCAGTGCGGCGCCGACCGAACGGGCCGCGTCCGTCACGATGCCCATGTCCTTGTGGTGGAGGTCGATACGGAAGCCCGGCGCGAAGTCCCGGTTCAGGAAGTTGTTCTTCTTGCGTGTCAGCACGGTGGAGCCGGCCAGGCCGCCGCCCAGCACCTCCAGCGCCGCCTCCAGGTCCACGCCCGACTTCTCCAGGAAGACCACGGCCTCGGCACACGCTTGGATGTTCACGGCGACGATCAGCTGGTTCGCCGCCTTCACCGTCTGGCCCGAGCCGTGCGGGCCGCACAGCACGATGGTCCGGCCCAGTGCCTCGAGGAGCGGCCTCGCATGGTCGAAGTCGGCCTGTTCGCCGCCGACCATGATGGACAGTACGGCCTCGACCGCGCCCGCCTCACCGCCCGAGACGGGCGCGTCCAGCACCCGTACGCCCTTCTGGGCCGCCGCCTGCGCCAGGTCCACCGACGTCCGCGGGGTGATCGACGACATGTCGACGAGCAGGGCGCCGGGCCGTACGTTCGCCAGGATGCCGTCCGGGCCGTACGCGATGGCCTCGACCTGCGGTGACGCGGGCACCATCGTGATCACCACGTCGGCGTCGCGCACGGCCTCGGCGGTCGATGCCGCCGCCGTGCCGCCGGCGGCGGTGAGACGGTCGAGCTTGTCCTGTTCCAGAGTGAAGCCGGTGACGTCGTAACCCGCCTTGATCAGGTTCTCGGACATGGGGGAGCCCATGATGCCGAGGCCTATCCAGGCGACCTTGGGGAGATCGCTCATTTCGGGACGCCTCTCTGCTGGTCGGTTGCTCGGTGATGTCAGGGGGTGCGGCGTGCCGTGTGCGGCAGCCAGCCGAACGCCTCGGCGCTCGGTCGGTCGCCCGGCTTGTACTCCAGGCCCACCCGGCCCTCGTAACCGGCCTTGCGCAGCTGGTCCAGGTGGTCCGCGAGGGGGAGCGTGCCGGTGCCGGGGGCGCCGCGGCCGGGGTTGTCGGCGATCTGGACATGGCCCGTCTTCGCGGCGAACCGGTCGATCACCGAGGGGAGGTCCTCGCCGTTCATGGACAGGTGGTAGAGGTCCATCAGGAAGCGGGCGTTGCCCAGCCCGGTCGCCTCGTTGACCCGGTCGACGACCTCCACGGCGGCCGGGGCACTGACCAGCGGGTACCGGGGGGACTCCGGCTTGTTCAGCGCCTCGACGAGGAGGATCGCGCCGATACGGTTCGCCGCCCGGGCCGCGAGTACCAGGTTCTCCAGCGCCAGCGCGTCCTGCTCGGCCGGGTCCACGCCGTCGATCCGGTTGCCGTACAGCGCGTTGAGCGCACCGCAGCCGAGCGACTCGGCCAGCTCCGCGGCGACCTCGATGTTGGCGCGGAACCGCTCGGACTCGGCCCCGGGCACCGACAGGGCGCCCCGGTCCGGGCCCGGCAGCTGTCCGGCGTAGAAGTTCAGGCCGGTGAGCCGGACGCCGGCGTCCTCGATCGCGGACCGCAGGGAGGCCGGCTCGGACCTGGCCGGAGTGGGGGAGTCGAGCCAGGGCCACCACAGCTCGACCGCGGTGAAGCCGGCGGCCCGGGCCGCCGCCGGGCGCTCCAGGAGCGGGAGCTCCGTGAAGAGGATCGACAGGTTGACGGTGAAGCGCTGCTCTGTGAGTCCCATGGCCGTCGGCGCCTCCATTGATGCCTCACTCCATATTTTCTGTTTCATGCTATTTAATATTCCGCATTGCGGAAATGAGTTTCTACTTGATGGAAGACTGCCGCCGAACGCCGGGGCTTGTCAAGGGGGCTCTCCCGAGTGGCGGGGCGGGAAGCGGGCGGTTACACAGGGTTCAACGTTCATATGAGCGGGGCACACGTTTCCCGTGTGCCGGTGCACTGAAGTTGAGAGGCGAACATGGCCGTCGAGCCGTTCCCTGCCCGCCCGGGGAACCCCGGACCGGGCGAACCCCGTCCCGTCACCCGTATACGCACGGACGACCTGGTGCGAACCCTGGTCGTCGCCAGGCCGCTGGACGACGTCGTCCAGCTCGTCACCCTCCTGGAGCAGTCGCCCGACGGCCTGCCGACCGCTGCGACCGTCCTGCGCGTGGCGGCCGTGGCGCGCTCCGTGGAGGACGTCTCGCGCCTCGTGGAACTGCTGGGCCCGCCGGACCACAGCGTCGACCGGATGGACGAGGCGATCCGGACAGCCGCCGAACAGCGGCCGGTCGCCGAGGTCGGCCGACTGGTCGCGCTCCTGCACGCGGCCCCGCACGCAGCCCACGCGGAGGCCCAGGCGGTGCACGCCGCCGCCACCGGCAGGCCCGTCGAGGACCTCGTGCAGCTGATCGGGCGCATCGGCGACGCCCAGGACGGCGACGCGCAGGGTGATGGTGCGGACCCTGGGACCGCCCCGCGCATCGCGCAGTCCCCCGCACCGCGCGCCGAGGAGCCGGCGGTCGTCGCTGGTGCCCGGCGGGGTGACGTCCTGTGGCTCCGCCGGGCCGTCGCCGTCCTCGTCATGCTCTGCGGCGCGGCCCACTTCCCCCTCGACTGGGTCGACGCGCCGAAGCACGGACTGGCCGCCTCGCTCGGTGTCTCCGCGCTCTGCCTGCTGGCCGGCGCGGCGCTGTGGTTCAGCTGGTCGTCGGTCGTGACCGGCGCGGCCGTCGTCGTCTCGGGAGCGTTGGCCGCCGCGCATCTGCTGGGCACGCACCTCGACTCGGCGACCCTGGCCTACGTACGGCAGGCGGGCGGAGCCATTGCCCCGCTGCCCGCCCTGGCGGCCTGTGTCGCGACGCTCGCCGCAATGACGGTACTGGCCGTCTCCCTCGCCCGCAGGTGGCGCGCCGCCGCTGCGCGGGACACTGCCCCCGACCCGGTCATGAAGGTGAACTCCCTCCGGCTGTAAGCCAGTTCATGACGCGGGGTGGCTGCCGGCGGGTGTGGGTGCCGTCCCCGCTGATTTCGCGGAGGAGTCCGTTAGGGTCGTGTCCGAGTGGCTGGGACACGACCTGACGGAAGAATGTGCACAGTGCGACTGCGAGTGGAGTTCACGACCGAGCCCTTCGATCTCGACGAGGCGCCCGCACACGCGCTGGTCGCTCGTGAGGTGATCGAGGCGGCCCAACTGGACGCGGTGGACGTCGGCCCGTTCGGCAACACCGCCGAGGGAAGTGCCGACGCCGTACTGACCGCCCTGGACGCGCTGCTGCGCAGAACCCTGGAGGCGGGCGCCACCCGGATCTCGCTCCAGGTCAACGTGATCGACGGCGAGGGCGGCCGGTGACCGGCGCCGGGGACGGGTCCGCCGGTGCGGCCTTCGTCGCGGCCGTGAAACCGCTGGTGGACGCCATGGGGGGCGAGCTGCTCGCGCCCGGCCGGGCCGGCCCCGACGACGTGGTGCTCGCCTGGGAGGGCGCCGACGTGATCGCCGTACGCCTGCCCCAGCTCGCCGACTCGCTCGATCACATCCTGGCCGCGCTGGAGCGGGGGCACGGCAAGCCGCTGGCTGAACTGGACCGCAAGGCCAAGCAGGAGATCGTACGGATACTGGAGGCGCGCGGCGCCTTCTCCGTGCGGCACGGGGTCGAGACCGTCGCGGGCGCCCTCGGGGTCAGCCGGTTCACGGTCTACAACTACCTGAACCGCGAGAAACAGGCCTGACGGGCCCGGCGCGAAAGGCGCCGCCACCCCGGGATTTTCAACAAAGTGTTGACGTCTCGTCGCCGGAAGGCGTTAGCTGTGCGAACGCAGCCGGCCCGGTGTGCCTCACCGCACGCACCCCCGGAACAACCGGCACACCCAGCACGCACAAGGCCACGGAGGCTCGCCGTGACGTCGAGTACGACCCCTGGCGGACTCGCCCGGTTCAACGCCCTGGAGGAGTCCGCGGCCCGCGCCGCCCTCCACGAGGCCTGTGCCTCGACGGCCTGGGGGCGGCACCTGCTCGCGAAGCGGCCGTACGCCACCGCCGAGGACCTGTACACGGCGAGCGACACCGCGACGGCCGGACTTACCGCCGACGACCTCGCCGAGGCGATGGCCGGGCACCCGCCGATCGGCCGCCCCAGGCCCGGTGACCCGACCTCCGCCCGCGAACAGCGCGGTATGGCCGGCGCCTCCGGGGAACTGAAGGCGGAGATGCTCGAACTGAACCTCGCCTACCAGGAGCGCTTCGGTCATGTCTTCCTGATCTGCGCGACCGGCCGGACCGGCGAGCAGATGCGGGACGCGGCGCGGGAACGGCTCGGGAACACGCCGGAGCGGGAGAGGGAGATCGTCCGCATCGAACTGGGGAAGATCAACCGCATCCGGCTGGGCAATCTCGTACGGGAAGAACAGGAAGAGAAGAGCGGTAACTGACATGAGCACCGACGCCGTCGATCCCCCTGCCCCTGTCGCCTCCGTGTCCACGCACGTCCTGGACACCAGCGTCGGCCGTCCCGCCGCCGACGTCGCCGTCCGGCTCGCCGCCCGCGCAGGGCGCGACGCGGCGTGGCGGGCGCTCGGGGGCAGCGCGACCGACGCCGACGGGCGGTGCAAGGATCTGCCGGCGCTGCCGGAGGGCATCACCCACGTACGGCTCGACTTCGAGGTCGAGCCGTATCTGGAGAAGAAACAGGCCGATGCGCAGCAGGACGCCCCCGCGAATCGGGACAGCGGAGCGGCGGGAGCGTTCTTCCCGGAGGTGGCGATCACGTTCGCCGTCGTGCCGGGCGAGCACTACCACGTACCGCTGCTGCTCAACCCGTTCGGCTACTCCGTATACCGAGGGAGCTAGCAGCACCATGACCGATGCAGCCATGACCGATGCGGCCGCCCCGGCCCGGCCCGTGTTCCTCGGGCAGAACCAGTACGGCAAGGCCGAGAACCGCGTCGTGCGCGTCACCCGCGACGGCGCCACCCACCACGTCAAGGACCTCAACGTCTCCGTGTCGCTCTCCGGCGACATGGACGAGGTCCACCTCTCCGGCTCGAACGCGAACGTCCTGCCGACGGACACCACCAAGAACACGGTGTACGCCTTCGCCAAGGAGTACGGCATCGACTCCGCCGAGCAGTTCGGCATCCATCTGGCCCGGCACTTCGTGACCAGCCAGGAGCCGATCAAAAGGGCGCGCATCCGGATCGAGGAGTACTCCTGGGAGCGGATCGAGGCGGCGGGCGAGGGCGAGCACTCCTTCGCCCGACAGGGCCAGGAGACCCGGCTGACCCAGATCACGTATGACGGCTCGTCGTGGGAGGTCGTCTCCGGGCTCAAGGACCTGGTCGTGATGAACACGACCGACTCCGAGTTCTGGGGCTACGTCAAGGACAAGTACACGACGCTCCCCGAGGCGTACGACCGCATCCTGGCGACCCAGGTGTCCGCGCGCTGGCGCTTCAACTGGTCCGACGAGGAACGGGAGATGCCCGACTGGGAGGAGTCCTACGCACAGACCCGACGGCATCTGCTCTCGGCCTTCGCGGAGACCTACTCGCTCTCGCTCCAGCAGACCCTGTTCCAGATGGGCGCGCGGATCATCGAGCACCGCGACGAGATCGACGAGGTGCGTTTCGCCCTCCCCAACAAGCACCACTTCCTGGTGGACCTGAAGCCGTTCGGGCTGACCAACGACACCGCCGACGGAGCTGTCTACCTCGCCGCAGACCGGCCGTACGGCCTGATCGAGGGCACGATCCTGCGTGACGGCGCCGAGCCGCGCATCCCCGCCGACCTCACCAACCTGTAAGGACGTCCGAGTGATGGTTCAGCGCATCGTCATCGAGAACTGCGCGGTCGCGACCGTGGACGCCGCCGACACCGAGTACGCCTCCGGCCATGTGGTGATCGCCGGCAACCGCATCGAGTCGGTCGGCCCGGGCAAGGCCCCCGAGGGCCTCGCGGACGTGGTCCGGCGCGTCGACGCGAGCGGGCACCTCGTCACCCCCGGCCTGGTCAACACGCACCACCACTACTACCAGTGGATCACCCGGGGCCTTGCCACCGACCACAACCTCTTCAACTGGCTGGTGGCGCTGTACCCGACCTGGGCGCGCATCGACGAGCCGATGGTCCGTGCGGCGGCGCAGGGCTCGCTGGCCATGATGGCCCGCGGCGGGGTCACGACCGCCATGGACCACCACTACGTCTTCCCGAAGGACTCCGGCGACCTGTCCGGCGCGATCATCGGCGCCGCCCGCGAGATGGGCGTCCGCTTCACCCTCGCGCGCGGCTCGATGGACCGCAGCGAGAAGGACGGCGGACTGCCCCCGGACTTCGCCGTCGAGACGCTGGAGGGCGCACTCGCCGCCACCGAGGCCACGGTCGACGAGCACCACGACCCCTCCTTCGACGCCATGACCCAGGTCGCGGTCGCCCCCTGCTCACCGTTCTCCGTGTCGACCGAACTCCTGCGCCAGGGCGCCGAGTTGGCGCGCCGCAAGGGCGTACGGCTGCACACGCACGGCTCGGAGACGGTCGAGGAGGAGCAGTTCTGCAAGGAACTCTTCGGCATGGGACCGACCGACTACTTCGAGTCCACCGGCTGGCTCGGCGAGGACGTGTGGATGGCGCACTGCGTCCACATGAACGACTCGGACATCGCCGCCTTCGCCCGGACGAAGACCGGTGTGGCCCACTGTCCGTCCTCCAACGCCCGGCTGGCGGCGGGCATCGCGCGCGTCCCCGACATGCTCGCGGCCGGCGTCCCGGTCGGCCTCGGCGTCGACGGCACCGCGTCCAACGAGTCCGGCGAACTCCACACCGAACTGCGCAACGCCCTCCTCATCAACCGCCTCGGGGCACACCGGGAAGCGGCCCTGAACGCCCGACAGGCACTGCGCCTCGGTACGTACGGCGGCGCCCAAGTCCTGGGCCGGGCAAGGGAGACGGGGTCACTGGAGCCGGGCAAGCTCGCCGACCTGGTCCTCTGGAACCTGGACACCCTGGCCCACGCGTCGATCGCCGACCCGGTCACCGCCCTCGTCTTCGGCGCGGCGGCCCCGGTCACGGCGTCGTTCGTGAACGGCGAACAGATCGTCGAGAACGGGCGGTTGCTGCACGTGGACGAGGACGAGATCGCCCGCTCGACGCGCGCCGAGGCCCGCCGGCTGGCCGCCATCGCGGCGCGCGCCTGACGTGCCGGGCGCGTCCTGAACAGGCCGCAACAGGCCGCCCGCACAGACCTCCGGCCGAGGGGGACGGCCCTCGGCCGGAGTTCGTCCAGGAGGCCGCCGCGAGTACCGCTCAGAGGCCGAACAGCCGCGGCTCCGACGCCAGCGCGCGAAAGTACTTCTTCGGGTCCGCGACCAGCTTGCGTGCCTTGAGGTCCATCAGCCCGCCGACCGCCGTGACCTCCGCCGCGATCGTGCCGTCGGTCTTGCGGATCGTCTGCCGGATACGGAAGGTCTTGCCCTCACCCCAGACGAAGTCACAGCTCACCTCCACCTCGTCACCCGCAAGCAGCTCCCGCTGATAGCGGATGGTGGTCTCCAGGGCGACCGGTCCCACGCCTTCGCCCAACAGCTCCGCCTGGCTGATCCCGGCGGCGTGGAGTAACGACCAGCGGGCGTGTTCCGCGTAGTTGAGATACACGCTCTGGTTGAGGTGCCCCTGCATATCGGTCTCGTACCCGCGCACGGTCACCGGGACGGAAAACGGTTCGACCACGACTTCCCCTTCAGGCTGCACTACGGCACTACTGCTCGGCTTCACGACGAGGGCGCAAGCGTACTGAGCGGTTGCTCACAGCCGTCAACCGCCTTCGCGTATCCGGCAGTTACTTCCGGCGGGGTGACGCCAGCAGATAGCGCGCGCCGGTACGCGGTTCGGTGTGCTCGCCGACCTGCCAGCCCGTCCGCTCCAAGGTTGCCGCGCAGGCCCGCAGGGCGGCACCGTCGTTCTCGCGCACGGCGACGGCCTCCGGCTGCGGAGTCGCCCGCACCCGGTAGCCACCACCGACCCCGCCGCCGTCCTCGGGGCGGTGCCCGGCCGCCTCCAGCGCCAGCGCGGCGGCCTGCACCAGATGCGTACGCTCCCAGCCGCACGGACGGTCCGTGGCGCCGTCCGTGTTGGTCATCCGGCGCAGCTCCAGCAGCCCCTGCCAGGCACTGTGCACCTCACGGGTCCGGGCGGGCCCGGCGGCCGGTATCTCCTCCTCGCCGCCCACCCGAGCGGCGAACACCCCCGGGGCCCCGGAAGCGGGGACGGCCTCGGCCGGGGCCGGCGTGTCCGGGTGTCTGGCCTCCTCGCGTACGCGGTGGCCGGACGGCGTCAGGAAGTGGGCGTGCGGCGGCCGCGGGTGCCGGAAGGCAAGCCCTCGCTTCACCAGCGCGGCGAGCTGGAACTCCGTACCCCGCAGCCGTCCGGTGACGGGGTCGGCGGCTTCGATGACGCGTCGCTGGGCGGGGGTCGGCGGACGGGTCATGGCGCACTCCTCCCCGGTGGTCGGCCGATGAGGTCGAACGGTCATCGACCCTTTCGAAGACTACGACCCGGGTCTGACATCGCGAGCCCAGCGCTCCAGCTCGGCGAACTCGCGCTCCCCGAGACCCCGGCGCGGGTCGATCCGCAGCAGAAGTGCCGGCCCGGCGTGATGTTCGGCCACATGGCGGACGTCGAGGTCGGTGATCAGGTCGTCGACCCAGACGAAGGGGCGGCCCTCGGCCCACTCCACGACGCGCCGTGTCTTCCAGTACAGGCCGTCGGGGTCCTCGGCGAACAGGTTGGTGAACTCGATCACCGGGAGGGCGGCCGGCAGCCCGATCACCGGGCCGATCATCTCGTTCGCCTCGTGCATCCAGGTCGTGGCCCACGCCAGGTCGTACGGCAGGGCGAGCAGCCGGGCGCCGTGTCCCGGGTGCAGCCGGATCCGCAGGCCCCGCCGGAGCCGGCGCGAGCCCGGTTTCTGCCGTGCGGACCAGTTGGCGGGGTGCACCCGGCGGGTCACGTAGCCCCGGTGGCGCAGCAGCCGGGCGCGGAACGGGTTGAGGGGGCCGTCGACATCGAGGAGCAGCAGCGGTCGGTCCGTCATGGGGAAGGGCTACCCATGGCGGACGCGGGTCGACCGCCCCGGTCGGCGTTACTGCCGATAACCGCTCAGGAACCGCCCGATCCGGCTGATCGCCACGTCCAGGTCGTCCGCGTACGGGAGCGTGAGGATGCGGAAGTGGTCGGGGGAGGGCCAGTTGAAGCCGGTGCCCTGCACGACCTGGATCTTCTCCTGGAGTAGCAGGTCCAGGACGAACTTCTCGTCGTCGTGGATCTTGTGCACGGCCGGGTCGAGGCGCGGGAACGCGTACAGCGCGCCCTTCGGCTTGACGCAGGAGACGCCCGGGATCTCGTTGAGGCGTTCCCACGCGCGGTCGCGCTGTTCGCGCAACCTGCCGCCGGGGGCGGTGAGTTCGTGGATGGACTGCCGGCCGCCGAGCGCGGCCTGGATGGCGTACTGCGCGGGCGCGTTGGGGCACAGGCGCATCGAGGCCAGCATCGTCAGGCCCTCGAGGTAGCTGCGCGCGTGCTGCTTCGGGCCGGTCACCACCAGCCAGCCCGAGCGGAAGCCGGCCACGCGGTACGTCTTCGACAGGCCGCAGAAGGTGAGGACGACCAGGTCGGGGGCGAGCGCGGCGGCCGAGTGGTGCACCTCGTCGTCGTACAGGATCTGGTCGTAGATCTCGTCGGCGAAGACCATCAGGCCGTGGCGGCGGGCCAGGTCGAGGATGCCCTCGATGATCTCCTTCGGGTAGACCGCGCCGGTGGGGTTGTTCGGGTTGATGATGACCACGGCCTTGGTGCGGTCGGTGATCTTCGCCGCCATGTCGTCCAGGTCCGGGTACCAGTCGGCCTGTTCGTCGCAGAGGTAGTGGACCGCCTTGCCGCCCGCGAGGGTCGTGACGGCCGTCCAGAGGGGGAAGTCCGGGGCGGGGATGAGGACTTCGTCGCCGTCCTCGACGAGGGCCTGCACGGCCATCGAGACCAGTTCCGAGACGCCGTTGCCGAGAAAGACGTCGTCGACGTCGACCTCCAGACCGCGTTCCTGGTAGCGCTGGGCGACGGCCCGGCGGGCGGAGAGGATGCCGCGCGAGTCGGTGTAGCCGTGGGCCTGCGGCAGCATGCGGATCATGTCCTGGAGGATCTCCGGCGGTGCCTCGAAGCCGAAGAGCGCGGGGTTGCCGGTGTTGAGGCGAAGGACGCTGTGGCCCGCCTCCTCCAGTGCGTTGGCGTGCTCGATCACCGGTCCGCGGATCTCGTAGCAGACCTCACTGAGCTTGCTCGACTGCCGGAACTCCATGCGCTTACGCCCCTCCGGTTCGTGTGTTGCTTGGTTTTACCAAGTTTCAGCTTGGAAAGTCCAACAACATGTCTAGACTGCGTCGCATGTCACCTCGCCGAAGCTACGACCAGCACTGTTCCGTCGCTCGCGCCCTCGATGTCGTCGGCGACCGCTGGACTCTCCTGATCGTCCGGGAGCTGCTGGCCGGTCCGCGCCGCTACACCGACCTGCACACGGACCTGCCGGGCGTCAGCACGGACGTACTGGCCTCGCGGCTCAAGGACATGGAGCGGGACGGCCTCACGACCCGACGTCGGCTGCCTCCGCCCGGGGCCGCATACGTGTACGAACTCACCGGCCGGGGACGCCAGTTGCTGCCCGTGCTGCAGGCGCTGGGGGAGTGGGGCGGGCCCGAGCTGGGCGAGCGGCGCGCCACGGACGCCGTACGGGCCCACTGGTTCGCGCTGCCCCTGCTGCGCGGGCTGGACGCGGTGGACGGCGTGAGTGGCGGAGGGCTCGTCGAAGTCCGGCTGGAGGAAGGCGAGTTCCATCTGTACGTGGGTGCCCAGGACGTTCCGGTGTACGGCGCCGGCCCCGCGCCCGAGGAGCCCGACGCCCGCCTGTCGCTGGACACCGGCACGTGTGCGGCGGTCGGCCGGGGCGACCTGAGCGTGCTGGACGCCGTACGGGACGGACGTATCGAGGTGACCGGCGACGGGACGCTCGCCAAGGCCCTGCGCGAGGCCTGAGACACGGCATGCCCGCCGCGACCCTGCGCGGCGGGCATGTTGACGTACCGTCAGCTCCGGGTCAGGCGCCCGGCGGAACCTGCCTCGGCCGGCCCGAGCCGCGCGTCAGGGCGTAGCCGCCGACGCCCGCCAGAGCGGCCAGCGCACCGCCGATCGCCGTCCAGACCCAGCGGTCGGACCACCAGCCGGAGGACCAGCCGTCGTCGGGCTCGATGCTCGACAGCACGGCGGACGCCGTCGAACTGTCCTCTGCCTCCTCGGAGTTCTCGGACTTGACCGCGATCCCGGGAACCAGCGGCTCGGCCAGTGAGCCGTCCACGGCCGCCGCGCCGCCGATGTCCTTGGAGTCCACCCGCACTTCGGCCCCGACCGGGAGGCCGAGGTCGGAGGTCGGAAGGTTCACCGCCGTCAGCCGGACGTAGTACGTGCCCGGCAGCGGGTCGTTGGCCCACTGCTCAGACCAGGCGCGGACCGTGCGCAGGACGCACGCCAGCTCCACGGAGGCGGTGCCGGCGTCGGCGGTGCGCGTCTGGGCGCCGTACTGGCAGGCCTGGCGGCGCCGCAGACCGTCGTACACGTCGAGCTGCCAGGTCTCGGAGGCGTGGGTGCCCGGCAGCTTCACCGTCGCCTTGACGGTGGGGCGTTGACCGGAGTCCGCAGGGAACGACCAGTACAGGTAGTCGCCCGCGGAACCGCTCGCGGTGGCCTGCTGGCCTTGGTCGAACTCCGTCGCCGTACGGAACGACGTGCCCGCCGAGGTGGGGGCCGAGCTGCCGTCCGAGGGGCTCGGGGAGGGCGAGGCGTCGGCGACGGCCGGGGCCGCGGCCAGCCCGAGCAGCAGCACGGCCGAGCCCAACGCGCGTGTACCGCGCAGCAGTTGTCTTGCCCTAACTCGCATCACTCGCACAACTCGCATCAGTTGGTCCTCCATACCGAGACCCGCAGGCGCGAGATCCAGCCCCACAGAACACCCGTGAGGAAGCCGAACAGGACGAGCGCGCCCAGCAGCCACCAGCCGCGGCCGAGACCGAAGGAGGCCACGTCGCTCGCCTGGCTCGGGCCGTCGACGACGTCCACGGTCAGTTCGAGCGGCAGACCGGGCGCGGACTTCACACCACCGGCCGCCGAGAAGGAGTTGGTGACCTGGAGACACACGGTCTCGGCGGCCGGCTTGTCCGCGTCGTCGTCGCTGTCCGCCTTCGCATAGCGCAGACCGGTCGAGATGACGTCGGTACGACCGGTGCCGTTGCCCTCGCCGCGGACGATCTCACGGCCGTGCGTGGTCACCGCGCGCAGCAGCACCCCGTAGTCCGGGTTGACGGCACGGTCGGCCGACACGCTCACCGAGGCGCGCAGTTCCTTCCCCGGGTACACCTCGACGCGGTACCAGCGCTGCTGGCCGAACTCCTCGCGGTCCGTGTAGAGACCGGACTTCACCGCCGGAGCGTTCGTACATCCCGCCGCGCCCTCGACGGCCACCGGCGTCACCACCGGGTCGGCGGCGCGGACGACCAACTGGTTGACCTTGTCGGTGAGTTCCTCGGTGTGCTCGACCGACGTGTACGTCCCGCCGGTCGCCTCCGCGATACAGCTGAGCTGCTGCCGCATCTTGGTGTTCGGGACCAGGCCGAGGGTGTCGATGGTGAGGCCGATGCCCTTGGCCGCGATCTCCCGGGCCACCTCGCACGGGTCGAGCGGCGCGCAGGTGTCCTCGCCGTCGCTGATGAGCACGATGCGCTTGGTGCCCTCACCGCCGTTCAGGTCGTCGGCGGCCCTCAGCAGCGAGGGGCCGATCGGCGTCCAGCCGGTGGGCGTGAGCGTCGCGACCGCCGCCTTGGCCTCCGTGCGGTCGAGCGGGCCCACCGGGTAGAGCTGCGCGGTGTCCTTGCAGCCCTCCTTGCGGTCGTCGCCCGGGTAGTTGGCGCCCAGCGTGCGGATGCCGAGCTGGACCTCCTCGGGTGTCGAGTCCAGCACCTCGTTGAACGCCTGCTTCGCCGCGGCCATCCGCGACTGGCCGTCGATGTCGCGCGCCCGCATCGAACCGCTGACGTCGAGCAGGAGATTGACCTTGGGAGCGAGTGCGGTGGTTTCGTCGGCGACGGCTTCGGCCGGGACCGCGATCCCGGCCGCCAGGGCGGTGAGCAGGGCGCAGGCGCCCGCCGCCAGCCGTTGTCTTGTGATCATCGACGGATCCTATTGACAGTGGGCGACCCGCTTCAAAACGGGGCCCGTCAGCTGCCCTCTTTCGTCACCTCTCCCAAGGGGTTGGGCAGTTGGGTCCACAGATCTCCCGGCGAGTCCGGTGACAGCCGCATCAGGGTCAACGCCTTGGTGGGCAGCGGCTGCTCGAGCAGCGCCAGCAGATCGGGCGTGCGCGGCAGCCCTCGTACGGCCGTCTCCAACGCCTCCCGCAGTGCCGCTTGGGAACCGGCGGTGGCACCCAGCGCCCCCGCCACCAGCGAACCGAACAGCTTGCGGCGCAGGGCGGGTTCGTCGTCGGTGACGATCCGTCCGGTCAGCTCCGGCGCCGCGATGCCGTGCTGGGCCAGCCGGGCCGGGCTGACCCGGATGTCGGCGAGGTCGCGGTAGACCAGCCGCAGCGGGTCCCCGGTCGCCGACAGCACGACGAGGAGATTCTGCCCGTGGGCCTCCAGGGCGACGCCCAGATCGAGCAGGCGCAGACCGACGGTGAGGGCGAGACGGGTGAACTCGGCCAGCCAGGACGGAGACCGAGGAAAACCCGTGGCGGCGAGGGCGCCCACGGGAACGACGTACTCGCCGGCCCCCGGGTCCGCGTACAGGTCGGGCGGCTCCCTCAGCACCGCCGCCAGATCGGGGGAGTCGGCGGTGACCGCGCCGAGGGTGCGGGTGATGTGCAGCAGCCCGTCGAGACGCGCGGCCATGGACTCCATGAACGCCGACACCGTCGCCGCCGTCTCGATCGAGTACGGCGAGATGTCCCGCACCGAGGAGGTGAGCCGTGCGCTCAACGCCGTCTTGACGTGCTGTCCGCCCTCCGGGAGCGCCAGACCGCGCAGGGACATCAGCGGATGCGCCGACAGCCCACCCCGGGTGGGGAGTCGGAGCACATGTTCCGCCTGCCAGGGGTGCACCGGGATCAGCGGACGCCCGCCCTCCCGCAGCCACTCGGGCCACTCGCCCCGCACGGCACAGTCGCCCGCCGCCACCAGCGCCAACTCCACGACCGGCCGGTGCTCGGGCCCGTACGCGAGCTGCTCGGCCACCGAGAACCCGGGCCGGGAACGGCAGTTGGGATGGAAGGGATGCCCGTCGACGACCCGCTGCTCCCACTCCCAGCCGGTCCCGGGGGCACGCGGGACGTGCTCCTGGTCGGCGCGGGACAGGGCCAACGAGGCGACACTGTGGCCGAGTTCGACCGCGAAGGCGGCCCCGTGCGGGACGCCCAGGTCCGTCATCAGCCGCGCCGGGTCCTCGTACGACACCGCCCCGAACCGTGTCCCGAGCCGTACGGCGGTGACCCGACCGTCGACGGCGTACGGATCGGCGTACGGGCCCTCCAGCCGGCGGCCGTCCGCCAGCAGGAGATCCGCACCGCTCTCACGTCGGACGATCCACGGCAGCGGCTCGTGGACGAGCGCCCGCCACAGCCGGGTCAGGACGGCGGCCCGCGCGCCGGGCAGCTCGGCCGCGTACCGGGCGACGAGGTCGGGCCGCACGGCGGCCAGTTCGTCGGCGACCTCGGCCTCTGCGCTGGAGGGACGGTGCACGGGCGGGCTCCTCGGGTGCGGGTTTGGCTGCGGGTATGTGCTGGTGAGCGGGCGTGGACGACGACCTACATACTGATCGCCGGCCCAGCGCGGGAAACCGCGACCGCAGGGAAGCACCGTAAGAAACGAGGGAACGCGTGGACCCCACCAGGCCCCCCACCGCACCCCCGGCGACGCCCGCCACACCCGACGACACCGGAGCGCGTGCCGACGCGTACGCGATCGCGCCCCTGCTCAACTGCCTGCTGCGGGAGGTGGCGCAGCCGCTCCCCGGCCCGGGCGAGCCGCATGTGTACCGACTGCCGAGTGGGGAGCGTCTGCTGCGTGTGCGCGGGGGACGGCGGCCCGCCGCGCCCGAGGTGAACACGGGCGGCGACACCTGGCACCCGGTCGGCCACGCCGAACTCGTCAAGCTCGTGGCCGAGGAACTCCAGGCGCACACCGGCCTGTCCAACCCCGAACTGCCCGCCGAGATGGCCGACAGCCGGGACGCGCTCGCCGCACTGCTCACCGCCCGCGCCGCCACCACCCCGCCCGACGACCCGTACCGGCGCTCCGAGCAGTCCCTCCTCACCGGGCACCCCTACCACCCGGCGCCCAAGGCACGCGGCGGCGGCCCCGTCGCCGGCTGGCTGCCGTACGCGCCCGAGGCGTACGCCGCCTTCCCGCTGGTGCTGCTCGGCGTGCGCGAGGACGCGGTCGCCGAGGAGGGCGACGTGTCCGCCCTGGACACCTTCGGCACGGCCCCGCCCGGCTACCGGCTGCTGCCCGCCCACCCCTGGCAGCTCGACCTCGTCGGCCCGAGCCTGACGGACGCCTTCGCGGACGGCCGGCTGATCCGGCTGGGCACGACCACGTTCGACACCTGGCCCACAGCGGCGATCCGCACGCTGTACGCGCCCGAGCACGACCTCTTCGTCAAGTTCAGCCTCGACGTCCGTATCACCAACGACGTACGCCGGCTCTGGCGCCACGACCTGCGGAAGCTGCGCCGCACGGACGCGGCGGTCGTCGCCGCCGCGGAGGGCCGACCGGTCTGGCTCAGCGATCGGGGCTACCGCACCGCCGACTTCGCCTTCGAGGAGCTGGCGGTCATGGTCCGCGACGGCCTGCGCGACCATGTCGTACCGGGCGCCACCCCGCTGCTCGCCGCCGCGCTGGTCGAGGGCTTCGACGGCAACCCGCTGGACGAGCTCGCCGACCCGGGCGCCTGGTGGACGGCGTATCTGCGGTGTGCCGTGCCGCCGGTCGTCGAGCTGTTCGCACGTTCCGGTGTCGTCGTCGAAGCCCACGTCCAGAACTGCCTGATCTCGGTCGACGCCCACGGAACCCCCGTACAGGCCCTGTACCGGGACGCGGAGGGCGTGAAGCTGCTGCCGGACGTGACGCGGGCGGCGGGCTGGGAGCGGCTCGTGTACTGCCTGGTCGTCAACCACCTCACCGAGGTCGCGGAGGTGCTGCGCGAACGCCACCCGGGCTTCGACCCCTGGCCGGCCGTACGCCGGGAGCTGTCCCGCCACGAGCTCCCCGAGGCCGCCGCACTTCTCGCCTCGCCCACCCTGCCCGGCAAGACCAACCTGCTGCTGCGCTGGACCGGCGCCGACGGCGCCGACGCCCGGTACATCCCGCTGCGGAATCCGCTGACCGGGTGAACCGGCGGGGTGAACCGGCGGGCGAAGGGGAACCGTTCCGGACCAGATGACGTCATGAGCGGCACATCTAGACTGATGGCCGGTAGTGGGGCATCGCGGCTCATTAGGGCCGCACGACGGGGACGGGGGGCCGGGGCGATGAGTTCCCACAGCCGGACCGGAGAGGTGAGATGGGGGAGTCATGAAACCGCTCGGAGCAGGTGATCCCGCCTCTGTCGGGGAGGGCAGGTACCGGCTGGTCGGACGGCTCGGCCAGGGCGGAATGGGCGTCGTCTACTTCGGCCGGTCGCGGTCGGGCCGGGCGGTGGCCGTCAAGGTCGTACGGCCCGAACTGAGCACGGATCCGGGCTTCCGGCGCAGATTCGCCGACGAGGTGGCCGCCGCCCGCCGCGTCGGCGGTTTCCACACCGCGCCGGTCGTGGACGCCGACCCGGAGGGCGAGCCGGCCTGGCTGGTGACGGCCTACATTCCCGGCCCCACCCTGCGGGACGTGCTCGACCAGGTGGGTCCCCTTCCCGCCGACACACTCACCGTGCTGGCCGCCGGCCTCGCCGAGGCGCTGGCCGCCATTCACCAGGCCGGGGTCATCCACCGCGACCTGAAGCCCGCCAACATCATCGTCGCGGAGGACGGCCCCCGGGTCATCGACTTCGGCATCGCGCGGGCCCTCGACGGTACGGCCCTCACCCAGACCGGGTTCCAGATCGGCACGCTCGGCTTTCTCGCGCCGGAGCAGCTCGTCGGTGGCACGCTCACCCCCGCGGTGGACATGTTCGCCCTGGGCGTGGTGCTCAGCCAGGCGGCGGGCTGCACTCCCTTCGGCGACGGGGGGTCGGCCGCCTGGGCCTACCGCGTCGTCCACGAACAGCCGGACCTCTCGGGCGTGCCCGACCCGCTGCGCGGACTGATCGCGGCCTGTCTGGCCAAGGACCCGCTCGACCGCCCCGGTCCGTCGGAGTTCCTCGACCAGCTCACGGTCCGGCATCCGTCGGACACCTGGCTGCCCGCCGAGGCGACCGCGCTCATCCGGAGACAGGCCCCGGCGGTGTACCTCGCGGCAGCGGACCGCCCGTCGGCGGCGCCCACCGATCCGCGCGCGACCTTGTCCGGGCCACCGCCGGTCACCGACGGGCAGGCACCGGCCACCGATCCGCGTACGACGGTGTCCGGCCCGCCGCCGACCGCCGGGGAGCAGGCTTTGGGCAGGGACCAGCGTGCGACGGTGTCGGGGGCGCCGCCTGTTGCCGATGGGCGGGCCCTGGCCCGGGACCAGCGTGCGACGGTGTCCGGGACGCCGCCTGTTGCCGACGGGCAGGCCCTGGCCGGGGACCGGCGTGCGGCCTTGTACGGGCCGCCGCCGGTGGCTGACGGTCGGGCGCCGGCCACTGACCCGCGTCCCACGCCCGCCCAGTCGGCGGCTGCCGAGGGCCGGACCGTGGCCTCCCACCCCCTGACCGTCCAGTCGTCGCCCGGCCGCGGCTTCGGGCCGCCGCCGGTCCTCTCACCGGCTCCGGTCCCGTCCGGCGGGTCCGCCCCGCCCGGCGGTGCCGGACCGTCGAACGGGACCGGGGCCCGGCGCGGTCGCCGAGGGACGGTCGCCGTAGCGGCGCTGCTGGTCGCGGCGTCTGTCGCGGGGCTGCTCGTGTGGCAGCCCTGGACCGGTTCCGACGACCCCGGAGCCGCCAAGGCCGGCGGAACCTCGCCGTCGCCCAAGCGATCGACCCCCGCCGCGTTCCCCGACGCCCCGTTGCTGGTCCGGCTGGACACGCAGCCCGGATCGTCGGACTGCCACAGCGTGATCGGCCGCCGCGACTCCACCACCGACAACCCCGTACAGCTGATCGACGGGACCTGCGACGCCCTCCCGCAGTGGTCCCCCGACCGCAAGTCGTTCGCGTTCACCCGCAAGACGGCGGAAGGGGCGGCCGTGTGGACGGCGAACGCGGACGGTACCGGCGTCCGCCGGATCGCCGCCATCGCGGGCGGCCGGGTCTCCTGGTCCCAGGACGGCAAGCGACTGGCCGTCCTGCGCCGCGCGGACGGTGTGCAGCAGCTGTTCGCCGTGAACGTCTCGGACGGCTCCGCGCAGCAACTGACCACCGGCTCCGGGAAGGTCGAGGACCCGGCCTGGTCCCCCGACGGCAAGCTCATCGCCGTCTGCCTGCAGAAGACTTCGGGCTGGCAGGTCCACGTCGTCGATCCGGCACAGCCGGGCGCCGAACCCCAGCAGGTGACCCACCAGTCCCGGCGGGCGCTGGACGCCGTCTGGTCCCCGGACGGCCGCTACCTCGCGTACACCGCCGGAGCACCCGGCAAGGGGACGGGGGGAGACATCCACATCGCCAGGGCCGACGGCAGTGACGACAAGACACTGGTGCAGACGGCCGCCCAGGAGATGGACCCGGTGTGGTCACCGGACGGCAAGTGGGTGGCCTTCGTCCGGGGGCCCTTCGACCGGCCGGCGATCTGGGCGGTCCGCGCGGACGGCACGGGCGCCCGCAAACTCACCACCGGCAGCACACCGGAGGGGCATCCCTCCTGGAACTGAGATCGGTGCGAAAGACCGCCACGAGATTGGGTAGCACAGCCACCGTGCGCTGCGAGAACCAAGCGCGTACGTCGTGCTGATCGAGAACCAAGACAGCGCATGCACCTCCAAGCTGTGCGGTACAAACCGGGCTGGTTTCAACCCGGCTGGTGTTGATCGTGGAAGACCTGTCGGGTCGTTGACCCGTAGGCGGCGTGAGCCAGGAATCCCTTTGCTTCAGCTGGGGGAGGATTCAATATGCTCACGGCATGAGAGAGGTCACGGCAACCCGCTACGTCGAGCCCCTGAGATCGGGCGGTTCCGTCCCAGGGGTGGTCGAGGCCGACGACCTCGGCACCTACGTCGTGAAGTTCACCGGCTCCGCGCAGGGCCGCAAAGCGCTGGTCGCCGAGGTGGTCGTGGGGGAACTGGCACGCGCCCTGGGACTGCGCTTCCCCGAGCTGGTCCTCGTCCACTTCGACCCGGCCATCGGCGCCCACGAGCCCCACCAGGAGGTCCAGGACCTGCTGCACGCCAGCGCCGGCCTCAACCTCGGCATGGACTACCTGCCGGGCGCCAAGGACTTCACCCCGGAGACGGCGGCCTCGTTCGACGTCGATCCCCTGGAGGCGGGCCGCATCGTCTGGCTGGACGCCCTCACCGTCAACGTGGACCGTACGACGCACAGTTCCAACCTGATGGTCTGGCCCACCTTCGGCATCGCGCCGCCGCGCCTGTGGCTGATCGACCACGGCGCCGCCCTCGTCTTCCACCACCGGTGGGACCTGTCGGCGCCGGAGAAGGCGTACGACTTCCGCCGCCACGCCCTCGGCCGCCACGCCCCGGACACCCGCGCCGCCGACGCCGAACTGGCGCCCCGCGTGACGGAGAAGCTGCTGCGCGAGGTGCTGGCCGAGGTGCCGGACGCCTGGCTGGAGGCCGAGGGCGACTTCACGACCCCCGACGAGGTCCGGGACGCGTATGTGACGTACCTCCACGCGCGCGTGGAGGTGTCCGCGTCCTGGCTGCCCACCGACTTCCCCGGCCGCGAGGAACTGGCCGCGGAAGACGCGCGACGCGCGGCGAAGACACAACGGGAGCGGCCGGCCTGGCTCAAGCAGGTCCCCGACCTGCACGGCAAACCGGCGGCGGAACAGGATTGGTCGGTGCATCTCGGATGAACCACGTGGGACCGGTAGTACAGATCGAGTACTGCACCCAGTGCCGTTGGCTGCCCCGCGCGGCCTGGCTGGCACAGGAGTTGCTCACCACCTTCGAGACGGAGTTGGGCGAGCTGTCGCTCAAGCCCGGTACCGGCGGCGTGTTCGTCGTCCGGGTCGACGGCGAGGTGGTCTGGGACCGCAGGGAACAGGGCTTCCCGGAGCCCACGGCCGTGAAGCAGGCCGTACGCGACCGAGTGGCCCCGGGAAAGTCCCTGGGCCACTCGGACAGGCAGGACGGGCCGGACAAGCCGGCTCCTTAGAAGGTCAGCCCCTGAGCTGCTCGTACGCCGGCAGGGTCAGGAAGTCCGCGTAGTCGTCGTCGAGGGCGACGGTCAGCAGCAGGTCGTGGGCCCGCTGCCAGTTGCCGGCCGCGAAGGCCTCCTCGCCGATCTCGGCGCGGACGGCCGCGAGTTCCTCGGCGGCGATCTCGCGGGCCAGCTCCGGGGTGGCCTTCACCGTTTCTCCCGCGTGCTCGAACTCGACGCCCGCGTTGATCCACTGCCAGATCTGCGAGCGGGAGATCTCGGCGGTCGCCGCGTCCTCCATGAGGTTGAAGATGGCGACCGCGCCGAGCCCGCGCAGCCACGCCTCGATGTAACGGATGCCGACCTGCACGGCGTTGACGAGTCCGTCGTACGTCGGCTCGGCCTTGAGGGAGTCGACGGCGATCAGGTCGGCGGCCTCGACATGGACGTCCTCGCGGAGGCGGTCCTTCTGGTTCGGCCGGTCGCCGAGGACCGCGTCGAAGGAGGCCATGGCGATCGGGACCAGGTCCGGGTGGGCGACCCAGGAACCGTCGAAACCGTCGCCGGCCTCCCGGTCCTTGTCGGCCTTGACCTTCTCGAAGGCCACCTTGTTGACCTCTTCGTCGCGCCGGGACGGGATGAACGCCGCCATGCCGCCGATCGCGTGCGCCCCGCGCTTGTGGCAGGTACGGACGAGGAGTTCGGTGTAGGCACGCATGAACGGGGCCGTCATCGTCACGGCGTTGCGGTCCGGGAGGACGAACTTGGCGCCGCCGTCACGGAAGTTCTTGACGATCGAGAAGAGATAGTCCCAGCGGCCCGCGTTCAACCCCGAGGCGTGGTCGCGGAGTTCGTAGAGGATCTCCTCCATCTCGTAGGCGGCCGTGATCGTCTCGATGAGGACGGTCGCGCGGACGGTGCCCTGCGGGATGCCCACGTAGTCCTGTGCGAAGACGAACACGTCGTTCCACAGGCGGGCTTCGAGGTGCGACTCGGTCTTGGGAAGGTAGAAGTAGGGGCCCTTGCCGAGGTCGAGCAGCCGCTGCGCGTTGTGGAAGAAGTACAGGCCGAAGTCGACGAGAGCGCCGGGCACCTGCTCGCCGTCGAGCTGGAGGTGGCGCTCGTTCAGGTGCCAGCCGCGGGGCCGCATGACGACGGTGGCGAGTTCGCCGGCCGCCTTCAGGGCGTACGTCTTGCCGCTCTTCGGGTCGGTGAAGTCGATGTTCCGGGTGTAGGCGTCGGCCAGGTTGACCTGTCCGAGGACCACGTTCTCCCAGGTCGGCGCTGAGGCGTCCTCGAAGTCCGCGAGCCAGATCTTCGCGCCCGAGTTGAGGGCGTTGATCGTCATCTTGCGGTCGGTGGGGCCGGTGATCTCGACGCGCCGGTCGTTCAGGGCTGCCGGGGAGGGGGCGACCCGCCAGGAGTCGTCGGCGCGGATCGCGGCGGTCTCGGGGAGGAAGTCGAGGGTCGACGTACGGGCGATCTCGGCGCGGCGCTCCGCACGGCGCGCGAGGAGTTCGTCACGCCGGGGCGTGAACCGCCGGTGCAGCTCGGCCACGAAGGCGAGCGCCGCGTCGGTGAGCACCTCCTCCTGCCGGGGCAGGGGCTCGGCGTCGACGATGGCCAGCGGGGACGGCGCTGGTGCGGACATGAGCGGTCACTTCCTTCAGCGGTTTGCTGTGAGCTGTTGTGAGCTGCTGGGATCGAATGTTTCTGATCAGTGGATGCTAGTTTCCTCATCGTGGAAGTTCAATCATTTGTTGACGTCGAGAATCTTGGTGGCGAGCAGCCGGTCACGCCAGGCGGTCCAGGTCGGACGGTGTGTCGATGTCGTACGGCTCCGCCACGTCACCGCACTCCACGAGGGTGATCGTGTCCTCGTGCGCCCTGAGATAGTCGCGGGCACCACGGTCACCGACCGCTGACGCCGCGACGCCCGCCCAGTGGCCGGCGCCGAACAGCACCGGATGCCCCCGGGTGCCGCCGTACGTGGCCGCCACGAGGGACTCCCCGGACGTGTACGCGGCGAGCACACGGGCCATGGCCTCCGGCCCGATGTCCGGCTGGTCGACCAGCGAGACGAGGACCGCGCCGGCCGGGGTGCCGCGCAGGGATGCCAGCCCGGCCTGCAGCGAGGACCCCATGCCCCCCTCCCACTCCGGGTTCTCCACCACAACGCAGTCGGGCAGGACCGCCCGCTTCCGTACGTCGTCGGCCTGGGCCCCGAGGACGACATGGACCGGGGCGCAGCCCGCCGTGCGCAGGGCGTCGGCCGCGCGTTCGACGAGAAGATGCCCGTGGTGTTCGAGCAGGGCCTTGGGCCGCCCGCCGAGGCGTCGCCCCCCGCCCGCCGCGAGCAACAGCCCTGCCACCTGGTCCGCTTTCTCCGTCATGTCTCCTGCATACCTGACCCGGCGCCGGACCGCCGGTGTTCAAGGGCTGAAATTCGGTCCATGGTGTGGCGCCTGTCGCGTGGTTGGCGTTTACTGTCCCGCGTCCCCGGCGCCCGACCATCGCCATGGGGGCGTGCGGGGCGCACGTGCGGCCAGTGGGGGAGAGCTGTGTTGCGGAGCTTGGGGCAGAGGTCGGTGACCGGCAGCGGCGAGGATCCGAGGGTTGCGGAGTTGCGGACCGCGGTGTCCCGGCTGCGCCGTGAACTCGCCGCGCACCCGGCCGAGTTCCCCGACCGTGGCATCGCCGAGGACGAACTGGCCTCCCTGGCCGCGATGGCGATCACGGGGAGCCCCGAAATCCCGCGCCTGCGCCGCTCGTTGCTCCTGATCGCCGGCGCGATCGGCTCGGTCAGCGCACTCGCCCGTGGCCTGTCGGACGTCCGCGCGGCGGTGGAACTGTTCGGCAGTCCGCCGCGCTGAGCTCCGCTGGATACGCCGATTCGAGCGCCGCGGTTCGGTAGGGGCCTGTCGGGCGGTTCCCGCACCCCTGAGGGGCGCGGGCCGTCGGGGCGGAGATCAGTGGGTGGGGCTGCCCGAGCTGGCCAGGGTCACCGACAGTTCGGCCGCGACCTGCTTCAGTACGGGCACGATCCGCTCCGTCGCCTCCTCGGTGACCCGGCCCGCCGGGCCCGAGATCGAGATCGCGGCGGCCGTGGGGGAGTCGGGGACGGAGACGGCGAGGCAGCGGACGCCGATCTCCTGCTCGTTGTCGTCGACCGCGTAACCGAGGCGGCGTACGTCCTCCAGGGCGGCCAGGAAGCTGTCCGGGGTCGTGAGGGTCTTCTCCGTCGCGGCCGGCATGCCCGTACGGGCGAGCAGGGAACGCACCTCGTCCGGCGGGAAACCGGCGAGCAGGGCCTTGCCGACGCCGGTGGAGTGCGGCAGGACCCGCCGGCCCACCTCCGTGAACATGCGCATCGAGTGCTTGGACGGAACCTGCGCCACGTACACGATCTCGTCGCCGTCCAGGAGCGCCATGTTGGCCGTCTCGCCGGTCTCCTCGACCAGCCGGGCCAGATAGGGGCGGGCCCAGGTGCCGAGCAGCCGGGACGCGGACTCGCCGAGGCGGATCAGGCGCGGGCCAAGCGCGTACCGGCGGTTGGGCTGCTGCCGTACGTAGCCGGAGGACACGAGCGTGCGCATGAGCCGGTGGATGGTGGGCAGCGGCAGCCCGCTGCTCACGGACAGTTCACTGAGGCCGACTTCACCGCCCGCGTCCGCCATGCGCTCCAGCAGATCGAAGGCACGCTCCAGGGACTGGACACCACCGCCGGCGGCGGCGGGTTTGGCGGCGTCGGTGGAGCTGGCGCTGGGCGTCGGCACGGCGCGTTCCTTTCACGGCTGACAGGCGATGGTGCAGCCTACCGGTCGGTTGCTTGACGGCCTGCTGGTGTATGGCTACGTTCTGCTTTCCGGAACTCTAATTCCGTCTTGTGGAAACATCCAGGTCGCCGCTCCGGTTGGCATCGGACCGGGTGGGTCGGCAGGGTGACTCTTGACGGTGTGGGGCGCTCGGTGAAGACTCCTTCAACAGAAAGTTGAATTCCGTTACGTGGAAGTAAACGACGGGATTCACGGTGCAGAGGTGACAGAGAGGGGTCCGGCGTGCCCGACGTCGAACTGGTGTTGCGCTCGACGCGCGTCATCACACCCGAGGGGACGCGTGCGGCCACCGTCGCGGTCGCCGACGGCCGGATCGTGGCCGTACTCCCGTACGAGGCCGACGTACCGTCCGGCGCGCGTCTGGAGGACTTCGGCGACGATGTCGTGCTGCCCGGGCTGGTGGACACCCACGTCCATGTCAACGACCCCGGACGCACCGAGTGGGAGGGCTTCTGGACGGCGACGCGTGCCGCCGCGGCCGGCGGGATCACCACCCTCGTCGACATGCCCCTCAACTCCCTCCCGCCGACGACGACGGTCGGCCACCTCCGTACGAAGCGGGAGGTGGCCGCGGACAAGGCGCACATCGACGTCGGTTTCTGGGGTGGCGCGCTGCCCGACAACGTCAAGGACCTGCGCCCGCTGCACGACGCGGGCGTCTTCGGCTTCAAGGCGTTCCTGTCACCGTCCGGGGTGGACGAGTTCCCGCACCTCGACCAGGAGCGACTCGCCCTGTCGATGGCCGAGATCGCCGGCTTCGACGGACTGCTCATCGTGCACGCCGAGGACCCGCACCACCTCGACACGGCCCCGCAGCAGGGCGGACCGGAGTACGCGCACTTCCTCGCCTCGCGCCCGCGCGGCGCCGAGGACCGGGCGATCGCCGGCCTGATCGAGCAGGCGAAGCGCCTGCACGCGCGCGTGCACGTCCTGCACCTGTCGTCGAGCGACGCGCTGCCACTGATCGCCGCCGCGAAGGCGGAGGGGGTGCGGATCACCGTGGAGACGTGCCCGCACTACCTGACCCTCACCGCCGAGGAGGTCCCGGACGGGGCGAGCGAGTTCAAGTGCTGCCCGCCCATCCGCGAGGCCGCCAACCAGGACTTGCTGTGGCAGGCGCTGGCCGACGGCACGATCGACTGCGTGGTCACCGACCACTCGCCGTCCACCGCGGACCTCAAGACCGCCGACTTCGCGACGGCGTGGGGCGGTATCTCGGGGCTCCAGCTGAGCCTCGCGGCGGTGTGGACCGAGGCCCGGCGCAGGGGGCACTCCCTGGAGGACGTCGTGCGCTGGATGTCCACCCGCACGGCCGCGCTCGTCGGCCTCGACGGGCGCAAGGGCGCGATCGAGGCGGGCCGGGACGCCGACTTCGCGGTACTGGCGCCGGACGAGACGTTCACCGTGGACCCGGCAGCACTGCAGCACCGCAACCGCGTGACGGCGTACGCGGGCAGAACCCTCAGCGGTGTCGTCCGCTCGACCTGGCTGCGCGGTCAACGCATCGTGGCGGAGGGCGAGTTCACCGACCCGAAGGGGCAACTCCTCACCCGTACCCCCTGACCCGATCCCCTGACCGGATCCCCCTCCAGGCACCCGCAACGGCCGACACCGAAGTCCGAAAGGCAGAACTGATCACCGTGACCGCGACTGTGAGCTTCACCGGCGACGCGAACCCCTACGGAGGCGGCGACCCGTACGCGGACTACCGCACCGCGGACTTCCCCTTCACCCAGTACGCCAACCTCGCCGACCGCCGCCTCGGGGCCGGGGTGATCGCCGCCAACGACGAGTTCTTCGCCGACCGCGAGAACATGCTCGTGCCCGAGCCCGCCGAGTTCGTGCCCGAGCACTTCGGCCACAAGGGCAAGATCATGGACGGCTGGGAGACACGGCGCAGGCGCGGTGCGTCGGCCGAGCACCCGTGGCCGACGGCACAGGACCACGACTGGGCGCTGGTACGGCTCGGCGCGCCGGGCGTCGTACGCGGCATCGTGGTCGACACCGCCCACTTCCGCGGCAACTATCCGCAGGCCGTGTCCGTGGAGGGTGTGTCGGTGCCCGGCTCCCCGTCCCCGGAGGAACTGCTGGCGGACGACGTGAAGTGGACGACGCTGGTGCCGCGCACCAAGGTGGGCGGTCACGCGGCGAACGGCTTCGAGGTGTCGCTCGAACAGCGCTTCACGCACCTGCGGGTCAACCAGCATCCGGACGGGGGCATCGCGCGCCTGCGGGTGTACGGCGAGGTCGCCCCCGACCCTGCCTGGCTGGCGGCGCTGGGCACCTTCGACGTGGTCGCCCTGGAGAACGGCGGCCGGGCCGAGGACGCGTCGGACCGCTTCTACTCACCGGCGTCCAACACCATCCAGCCGGGGCGCTCCCGCAAGATGGACGACGGCTGGGAGACGCGCCGGCGCCGCGACCTGGGCAACGACTGGATCAGCTACCGGCTGGTGGCCCGGTCGGAGATCAGGGCCGTGGAGATCGACACGGCGTATCTGAAGGGCAACAGCGCGGGTTGGGCGACGGTGTCGCTCCGGGACGGCGACGGCGAGAACGGGGAGTGGACGGAGATCCTCCCGCGCACCCGCCTCCAGCCCGACACGAACCACCGCTTCGTCCTGCCGGCCCCGGTGGCGGGCACGCACGCGCGCGTGGACATCTACCCCGACGGTGGGATCTCGCGCCTGCGCCTGTTCGGCTCCCTGACGGAGGAGGGGTCGGCGGAACTGACGGCCCGGCACCGGGAACTCGGGGGCTGACGCGACGGACGGTCACATGCCGAGAGGTGTCCACGCGCGCGTGGACACCTTGTTCGAGGCACGGACCGCCCATGTGGGGGCAAGGCCTCCGCGCACCAGAACGTGTAGATCGCATGCAGATGCCGCGCGTCAAGTTAACTTCCCGAAAACTCATCGGACTTGACGGGAAAATCTCCGGAGTTGTCATTGACATGTCACTGTCTACGCGCGTCATCATGAAGCCATGAGATTCCCCCCACGGATCACTCGCATCGGCGCCGCAGCCGCCGTCCTGTCCGCCCTCGTCGTCGGTGGCGCCGTCACCGCGACCCCGGCGGCTGCCGCGGTCGGCAGCATCTGCTACACCAAGCTGCCCTCCCAAGCCCACGACACCCTGGACCTGATCGAGCAGGGTGGCCCCTACCCGTACTCGCAGGACGGCGTCGTCTTCCAGAACCGGGAAGGCGTCCTGCCGAGTCACTCCTCTGGCTACTATCACGAGTACACCGTGATCACGCCGGGCTCCTCCACGCGCGGTGCGCGCCGCATCGTCACCGGCGAGAAGACCCAGGAGGACTACTACACCTCCGACCACTACGCCACGTTCAACCTGGTCAACTACGGCTGCTGAACCCCCACGCATCAGCCCGAGGAACAGTGCAACCCGGGAAGTCCGGTCCTGCGTTCAGCAGGGCCGCCAACTGCCCCGGCGGTCGGCGCGCATCACTGAACAGATGTGCGGTGAGAGCCCACCTGGTGATGTGAGCCGGGCGTCGACCTAGTTCCTGACAGCAGAACTCCTTGCCCCGCGCACCCCCCCACTTCGCCATAGGCCGCGGGGCAAGGCAGGAACCTGAAGCCGAGCCGGCCGACGTCTGTGCCGACGAGCCACCTCGTTGCTTCCGACACGGATCGCCGGCCCCGCAGTGCCGACGAAACGGGGACGCTCACGTCGGCAGCGGCAACTCCGCCCAGATGGTCTTTCCGGCGGGTGTCTGCCGGCTGCCCCAGCGCTCCGCGAGCTGGGCCACGAGCAGGAGCCCGCGTCCGCCCTCGTCGAAGGAGCGGGCCCGCCGCAGGTGCGGGGCGGTGCTGCTGCCGTCGGAGACCTCGCAGACGAGAGCGTCGCCGCGCAGCAGGCGCAGTTCGATGGGCTGGCTGCCGTAGCGGATGGCGTTGGTGACCAGTTCGCTGACGATGAGCTCGGTGGCGAAGGCCAGCTCGTCCAGTCCCCAGACGCTCAGCTGGTCGCTCGCCATCTTGCGGGCCCCGGCAACGAGGGCGGGATCCGTGGGCAGCCGCCAGGTGTGCACCCGGTCGGGCTCCAGCGCGGATGTCCGGGCCAGGAGCAGCACGATGTCGTCGGCGGGAGCGGCGGGTATCACCTTGCGGACCACCCGGTCGCAGATGTCCTCCAGGCCGGACGGTGGATGGCTCAGCGCATCCCGCAGCAGGCCGAGCCCCTTGTCGATGTCCCGGTCGGCAGCCTCGATCAGCCCATCCGTGTACAGAGCGAGCACGCTGCCCTCCTCCAGGTCGACCTCGACCGCTTCGAACGGCAGCCCACCGACGCCGAGCGGCGGGCCGGCGGGCAGGTCGAGGAACCGCACGGTCCCGTCGGGGGTCACCAGGGCAGGCGGCGGATGACCGGCGCGGGCCAGACGGCAGGTGCGCGAGACCGGGTCGTAGACGGCGTACAGGCACGTGGCGCCCACCTCGCCCGATGCGCCGCTCGTCGATCCCCGGGCGTCGGGTCCCTCCTCCCGGTCGAGCCGGACGACCAGGTCGTCGAGCTGGGTGAGCAGTTCGTCCGGGGCGAGGTCGACGTCGGCGAGCGTACGGACCGCGGTGCGCAGGCGGCCCATCGTCGCGGAGGCGTGGATGCCGTGGCCGACCACATCACCCACCACGAGGGCGACCCTTCCTCCGGACAGGGGGATGACGTCGAACCAGTCGCCGCCGACCCCGCTCGCGGAACCCGCCGGCAGATACCGGTAGGCCAGGTCCACGGCCGTCGTGGAGGGCAACCGCTCGGGCAGCAGGCTGCGCTGAAGGGCGAGTGCGGTCCGGCGTTCCTGGGTGTAACGCCGGGCGTTGTCGATACTCACTGCCGCCCTGGCGGCGATCTCCTCGGCCAGCAGCAGGTCGTCGTCGCCAAAGGGCTTCGGTGTGCGGTGTCGCACCAGATACACCAGGCCCAGGGTGACGCCGCGGGCGCGCAGCGGTACGAGCAGTACCGAGTGCATCCCGTACCGTCGTACCGCCTCGGCGCGCGCCGGGGACTCCGCCAGCCACTCGCGCAGCACCGGGTCGCCGATGCGGTGCCGGGTGCCCCGGCCGGTGCGCAGTGCCCAGGCTGCCGGGGAGCGCGGGGGGCGGCTCGCCGTCTCGCCCACCGCGATCGCGGACTCGGGACACCCGGGGAGCACCGAGGCATGGGCGGCACGGCACAGCACGATCTGCTCGGTGGGCGACACCGGTTCCGGTTCGTCCCCGCGGACGACGGACTCCAGCAGGTCGACGACGACGAAGTCGGCGAATCCCGTGACCGCCACCTCCGCGAGCTCCTCCGCGGTCCGACTCACGTCGAGGGTGCTCCCGATCCGCGCACCGGCCTCGTCGAGCACCTCCAGGCGCCGTCGGGCCCAGTACTGCTCGGTGGTGTCGATCACCATCGCCGACAGGCCCTGGACCGAGCCGTCCGGGTCCTTGAGCGGGGTGAGATACACGGACCAGGCGTGCTCGTCGACCTCGCCCAGGCCCCGGCCCGGCCGTTGCTCACTGTGGAGCGCCTCCCCGGTGCGCAGGACCTCGCGCTGGAGGCGGTCCATCTCCTTGTGGCTCGGCTGGATCTCGGTGAGGGTCAGACCTTCCATCTCCTCGCCGGTCAGGCCCATGGCCTGGCTCATCACCTCGTTGCAGGCCACGAACAGGGCGCGGTGGTCGTAGACCGCGACGGGCAGCGGAAGCTGCGCGAGCGTCCGGTCCCACAGTTCGGCCGCGTCCGCGGCGCGTGGACCGGAGGCGTGGGTCACCGTGGCACCCGTGACGAGCCAGAGGGAACCCGTTCCCCCGGTCGACAGCGGCGCGCCGCGCAGCCGTACGAGGATCCGGTCGCCGTCACGGTGGCGCAGCGCCACCTCGCTGGTCCAGGGCTCGCCGGCGGCCATCCGCCGACCGGCCGGGTGGGGGAGGTCCGCGGCGAGAAGGTCGGCGACCGGACGGCCCACGACGTCGTCGGGCGTGTGTCCCAACAGGGCCTGGGCACCGGAACTCCACGCCATGACTCGCAGACCGGCATCGACGACGACGGCGAAGTCCTCTGGTACTCCGGTGCCCAATGCCGCGCCGGAGCCGATGGACCGGTTGTCCATGGGACGACCCACTCTCGTTCCTGCCGTGACGACGGCCCCGTCGGCACCACGCGTCACGGGCGGTGCCACCAGGATCGCGCCCCGGCACGCTCGGCTCAACCGATGGCCAGATCCCAGATAAGAATCCTAGATAAGTACGACTCATTTTTGATGAGGGCTGTCGATAAGTTGTAGCTCCGCGTGCATACCGAAAGGGCTGGAGAGGCTCTGAACTGCTACTTCATTGACTCTGGTTGCGGGCTCGCCAAAATATACCTGCTCATTCCCTTGACCGGTGCCCTCTGTAGCCCCGATAAATGCAACTCATGAGCAACGTGGCTCAGAGAGGACACCGCACATGAGACCCCTACGCCTCGCCGGACTCGCCAAGGCACTCGCGGCCGGCATTGTCGTCTTCGCGACCGTACTGCCGGCCCAGCCGGCGCAAGCGGCCACGACGAACTTCTACGTCGACCCCACGGGCGGCAACGACAGCAACTCCGGAACCAGCACCACCGCCGCCTTCAGGACCATCCAGGCGGCCCAGGCCGCCGTCCGCGCCGCGAACACGAACATGTCGAGCGACATCGTCGTGAACCTGCGCGGCGGCACCTACAACCTCACCAGCCCGATCACCCTGGGCACGAGCGACTCCGGCACGAACGGCCACACCGTCGTCTACCAGGCCTACAACGGCGAGACGCCCGTCATCAGCAGCGGCCGGACGATCACCGGCTGGACCGCCGCCTCGAACGGCGAGTACAAGGCGTCGGTGGGCAGCCTCAACTTCCGTCAGCTGTACGTCAACGGAGTGCGCGCCACCCGCGCGAGGTACCCCGACCTGGGCTCGGACTTCCAGCTTCAGGGCAGCGACAAGACCAACAAGCTGCTGCAGGTGCTCAGTTCGCAGATCTCCAACTGGAGCAACCTCAGCCAGACCGAGATGGTCCTCGAACTGCAGTGGGCCGAGAACTACCTGCGGCTGAAGTCGTTCACCACCGCGGGCGGCACCGCCAACGTCTCCATCCAGGACCACGAGGCCGGCATCCTCTTCCAGCGGCCCTTCCCGGTCCTGTCCAACGGCTCCCCGCTGCACTTCGAGAACGCCCACGAGTTCCTCAACGAGCCGGGCGAGTTCTACGTCGACACGGCCGCGCAGACGCTCTACTACAAGCCGCGCTCCGGCGAGGACATGTCCACCGCCACCGTGCAGGCACCCACCCTGCCGACGCTCGTGGAGGTCAAGGGCACCAGCCTCGACGCCCCGGTCCACGACCTGCGCTTCTCCGGCATCACCTTCACCCAGACCACCTGGATGGAGGCGACCAACAACGGTCTGCTGAACGGCCAGGGCGGCCTCTACAACCTCTCGGCCGACTCCTCGAACCACCAGTACGCCGACCGTCCGCCGGCCGGGGTCCACGTCGCGGACGCCGACCGTGTCTCCTTCACCGGGAACACCTTCACGCAGATGGGGTCCACCGCCCTCGACCTGCACCACGGTGTCCACGACAGCGGCGTGACCGGCAACGTCGTGTACGACATAGCGGGCAACGGGATCATGGTGGGCAAGTTCTCCGATCCCACGGTGGAGTACCACACCATCTACAACCCGCCCGTCTCCCCGGCCGGTGAGGACGTCCGCGAGGTCGTCAAGAACGTCACCGTCAACGACAACCTGATCACCCGGATCGGCGAGGACTACCTGGGCACCGCCGGCATCAACGCGGGCTTCGTCAACAGCACCACCATCAACCACAACGACATCAGCGACGCCCCGTGGGCCGGTATATCGCTGGGCTGGGGCTGGCAGTCCGCGGCCAACGCGGAGGGCAACAACAGCATCAGCTACAACCGGCTCGGCAATGTGCTGAACCGGCTGTGCGACACCGCCGGCATCTACCACCTCTCCAACGACCCGGGCACCGTCATCAACGGCAACTACGTGCACGACGTCGTCCGGAGTCCGGCTGCCTGCGGTTCCGCGGTGGCGGGCGTCTACCTGGACGAGGGCTCCAACAACATGACCGTCTCCAACAACGTGCTGTCGCACACGGACGGTTTCATCAACCAGAACGTCAACGGCAGCAACGTGACCCTGTCCGGCAACGCGACCTCGGGCACCTCGGTGATCCAGGCCTCCGGGCTGGAGCCCGCCTACCAGTCCCTGTCGGCGCGGCTCAACCTCGCCTACAACAAGCCGGCGACCGCGTCCACCGTCCTGAACTCCGGCGTGGCGGCGTCCAAGGGCAACGACAACGACAGCTCCACCGGCTGGTCACCCACCGGGACCGACACCTCGGCGTGGTGGCAGGTCGACCTCGGCCAGGCCTACCAGCTCGGCCAGTACTCCCTGACGATGCGCCAGGACATCGACCAGCCCGAGACGCGCGGCAACTTCGAGATCCGCGCCTCGAACGACCCGTCGTTCGCCACCTACACCGTGCTGGGACGCCAGGGCGCCACGACGCTGCCGATGGCCTCCACGCTGACAGGGAACATCGACGTCCGCCAGAGTTTCCGTTACGTGCGGGTCGCCAAGACCGACGGCGCCTACTTCTTCTTCTCCGACTTCAGCGTGCAGCAGGCCGGTGGTGCGCTGGAGGACGCGACCGGCGCGCCGAACGTCAACCCGTCGACGTACTACACCATCAAGAACGTCAACAGCGGCCAGCTGGCGGACGTCTACCAGGCCTCCCCCGCCGACGGCGCGAGCGTCGTCCAGTGGCCGGCCAACAGCGGCACCAACCAGCAGTGGAACCTCGTCCAGGTCAGCGGCCAGCTCTACAAGATCGTCAACAGGAACAGCGGCAAGGCCCTCGACATCAACGGTGCGACTCACTACAGAGGGAGCAATCTGCAGCAGTACACCTACGGCGGCGGCAACAACCAGCTCTGGTACTTCGAGCCGACCAGTGGCGGATACCTCATCCGCAACTTCGAGACCAAGCAGGTCCTGGAAGTCAGCGCCGGCTCGACGGCCAACGGTGCCGCCATCGACCAGTGGATGGCACTGAACCAGTCCAACCAGGCGTGGACGATCCAGTGACCGGATGACGCGGTAAGGGTCAGAAAGACGGCGGGGCCGGAAAGCCATGGCTTTCCGGCCCCGCCGCCGCGAGCTAGCCGGGGAGTCGGGAGAACGTCCACTGCTGGTTGGTGCTGCCCCGGTCGGTGAACTGGATCAGCGCGGCACCGTCGGCCGTACTGCCACCGCTGACATCCAGAACCTTGCCGCTGTTACGGTTGACCAGGGCGAACGCGCCACCGTTCAGTGGACGCAGCTGCCACTGCTGGCTGGTCCGCCCGTCGGCCGTCGACTGCACGATCCGTGCGCCGTCCGCAGTGGAGGACCCCGCCACGTCGAGGACCTTGCTGCTGTTGACGCACATGACGGTGTGGTAGCCGTCTCCGGTGGACTGGAAGGCCCACTGCTGGTTCGGGTTGCCGTTGTCGGTCACCTGACTCACGGCGGCCCCGTCCGCGGAGGATGCTCCGGATACCTCGATGAGCTTGCCGCTGCGCACACTGACGCACTTGTACGCCCGGGTGGGCGCGATCGTGTACTGCACCGAGTCCACATCGACGTAGCCGGTGTTGTTCGGGTTGTAGGTGTACAGGCCGATCCGGTCGCCGCGGTAGCCGCCCCAGGTGAGCTGGTAAGTGCTGCCGAACGGGGTGAACGCGCTGCCGTCGAGGCTGTAGGAGAACCTGCTGACGCCGTTGACGTCCCAGGTGGTACGCAGCCACACGGCGTTCTGCATGACGGCCGGGCCGTCGGTGAGGGTGCCGCCGGCGTTGTGCGCGATCGTGGTGGTGGTTCCGGTGCGCCGGACGCCCAGGCCTGCGTAGGTGGCCGCGTAGTGGCACAGTCCGGCGTGCTGGCCGTCGGCGAGGCCGGCCAACTCCATGCGGACGGTCACCGTGCCCCCGCCCGCCGTGCGCAGCGCCCGCTGGGTGAGGGTGTTCCCCACCTTGGTCAGGTTGTCGCCGGCCAGCGGTGCGAACGCCTTCAACCGCAGGTGGCCGGGGCGTTCGGTCAGCGACCAGTAGCCCGCACGCGCCTGGTAGTACCACTCCCACTGCGGCTTGAGGCCGGTGCCGGTGAACAGGTCGCTCGTCACCACGGCGGGAAGTGCGTCGACCGGCAGCCCGGGTGTGCCGCCGGTGGGCACCCGGCCCGTCCACACCATGGTGCCTGTGCCGTCCGCGCCCACCTGGCCCAGGATCGGCCAGCCGTCCACCCAGGTCACCGGCAGGAGGGACAGCGGACGCCCCTCCCAGTCGCCGTGGCCGTGGTGGGTCACGAAGTACCAGGTGCCGTCCGGGGTCTGCACCAGTCCGCCCTGGTTGGGCTCGCGGTCCACCGCGGTGTTCACGTGTTCCAGCTGCCGGGTCTCGAACGGGCCGAGGAGGCTGGAGCCGCGGTTCATCATGAGCACCCGGCCCTCGGATCTCACCTCGCTGTACAGGTGGTAGTAGAGGCCGTTGATCTTGTAGAGCTTGTTGGCCTCGCTGCCAGGCGACTGGTGGATGACCGTGGGTGTGCCGAGCAGTGACCTGCCGTCCGCGGACAGCTGGAACAGGTTGATCTTGTAGCTGTCCGAGTAGTGCGTGGCGACGAGGTAGCCCTGGCCGTCGTCGTCCCAGAAGGGGCACGGGTCGTCCCAGCCGGAGGTCCGCCACACGGCCGTCAGCGGGTCCCACGGTCCGGCCAGCGAGGGTGCCGACGTCATGAAGAAGCCTTCGTCGGGAGTGTTGAAGTACACCCAGTAGCGCCCCGCGTGGAAGCGGATGGCCCCGGCCCACACGCCACGGCCGTAGCGGTTCATCCGGTCCCAGTTCAGCAGTGGTCCGATCTGGGTCAGGTCACCGACCGCGCCGCCGAGTGTGCGCCAGTTGACCAGGTCCTTCGAGTGCAGGACGGCCACGCCGGGCGAGTACCCGAACGTGCTGGTGATGCCGTAGTAGTCGTCGCCGACCCGGATGCAGTCCCAGTCGCTGAAATCGCCCGGGAGAACCGGGTTGACGTAGGTGCCGTCGCCCTGGTCGCCCCACTTGCCGGCCGACAGTGCGGCCGCCTCTGCCCTGCCCGGTGGCAGCAGGCCCGGCAGCAGGAGCGCCCCGGTGCCGACCGCGGCGAGCCGGCCGAGCTGTCGTCTGGTGATGTCCACAAGTCCCGTCCCTCGGTAGGGGTCCTCGCATGTGAGGTGGTACTGCTCGATTCGGATGCGCGGTGCTGGAGGTACGCGGGGACGGCGCCGGTCCGGGTTTGGCCGGCACCGTCCCTCGCACCCCTTTGGCTCGCGGATCAGTCGACGTCGACGACCTTCCACAGCTGGCTGTCGGCGTTCGTGTCCGTCGTCTGGACGAGTTGAGTGCCGCCCGAGGACACGTCGAGCACCTTGTCGCTGTGCACGTTCTTGATCTTGTAGTAGCCGTTTCCGGTGGCGGCCAGTGTCCAGTGCTGGTTCGCGGCGTCGGTGTCGGACGACTGGATGACGGACGCGCCGTCGGCGGTGGAAGCACCGCTGACGTCCATGAGCAGGGCACTGTTCCGGCTGACGATCTCGTAGCTGCCGTCACCCACCGGGACGAAGCGCCAGTTCTGGTTCCCGGCTCCGGAGTCGGTCCACTGGATGATGTCGGCTCCGGCGGTCAGCGATCCGCCTGACACATCGACCGCCTTGTTGCTGCTCTTGTTGACCACCTTGTAGTTGGCGTTCTTCGCGGGGAACTGGATGGAGGCGAACGCGTCCAGCGCGCAGACGGTGCTGGAGGCGGCGGTGTTCTTCGTCCCCGTGCACACCACCCTGATCGTGTGCGGGCCAGCGGCCAGGTTTGTCCTCTCGAACAGCGGCACCTGCTTCGTCACCGTCGGGGCGTAGGCGTCGATGCCCGCCTGGGTCAGGGTGCCGTCGAGGTGGACGTCCACCTTGCCCATGTTGGGCTGCGTCATGCTGAGATAGCGCACGCCAGTGCCGGTGAACGAGAACTCGGCGTAATTGCCCGCGCTGCTCGTGAACTTCTCGGACCCGTTCATGTCCTTCGTGTCGTTCCAGTTCGACCAGGTGCCGGAGTAGGTCACGCCCCCGGCCTTGTCGTCGACGTGGTTCCAGCGCTGCCGCACAAGCGCCTTCGACGCGGGGGACGCGTTGCCCTGGGCGTCCACGACGTAGAGCCGGTAGTCACCCGCCGTCTGCGGGACGCGGATGCTCGTGGAGGTGCCGCTCGCGCTGGTCATGGTGGGACCGGCGGCGAACGTCGTCGTACCGGCGGGAGCCAGCCACAGCGTCCTGGTCGCGTCCTTGGGGCTGCGCACGGGAATGGTCAGCACGCCCGTGCCGGCGAACGTGCTCGCGGGCAGCGCGTAGTCCTGCGGCGCCGTGACCGCGGCGGGCAGAAGGTTCTTGTAGGCCTCCTCCAGACCCGCGTTCAGGGCGATGCCGTACGCCTGCGACGGCCACACGTTGTCCCCGTAGCCCCGCACGTCCTGGATCGTGCTGTTCGGGACGTTCCTGCCGGCGATCTTGTTGACGGTGCCGTAGTTGTTGGTGATGGTCAGGTCGTGCTGTCGGCCCCAGGTGCCGGAGTTGACGGTGTACGCCAGGCCCGGGTCGACGTCGAACACGTTGTCGTGCTCGTTGAGGAAGGCGGATCCTTCGTCGGGGTGCAGGCCGTACTTGTGGCCGGCCGGAACGCCCTTGATGTAGTTGTCGCTGATCTCCGTTCCCGGCTGGCTGCCCAGCGTGTAGATGGGAGCGGAGTCGCCGAGCACCTGCATCGTGTCGAGGATCTCGTTGTACTTGACGGTGTTGTTCTTCGCCGTGGTGGTCGGGTTCCCGGGATTGATCGAGTTCGCCGAACCGTCGAAGTTCCACCATCCCCAGCCGAGCGTGATGCCCGCCCACGGGGACTTCTCGATCCGGTTGTGCTCGACGGACAGGGAATCGACGAAGTACGCGGACACGGGGCTGGAGCCCTGGAACAGCACCGCGCTGTCGTAGAGGTAGTTGTCCGTGATCGATATGTTCTTGCAGAGTCCCTCGACGTTCACCGGGTACTTCTCGTTGTTCGTCGAGGTGTGGTCACCGATGTACACGTGCTGGGGGTGCCCCACGGTGAGGGCGGAACCGGCGATGTCATTCGTGACGTTGCCGCTCAGCTGAGAGTCCGTCACGTCGTTGGCCAAGGTGATCCCGTCGGCGCCGGTGTGCTGCACGGTGTTCCCCTGCAGGACGATCCCGTCGGCGTTCTCGATCCGGACGGCCGCGGGCGGCAGGTCGACGTTGCGGTAGGTGTACGCGTGGAAGTTCTGCTTCGCATACACGTTCGAGTTGGCGTTGCCCTGCTGGCCCTGTCGGAAGACGGAGCCCGCGACATTGGTCAGGTTCCAGTCGGAGTGCTCGATCGTGAGCCCGGAGAACGTGATGTTCCGTGCGTGGTCGGTCGTCGACGTGCCGGCGACGTCGATGAGGGTGGAGAGGTTCTTCGGCGCGAAGGCCTGCGCCGTCGTCATGTCATCGGAGCCGGCCTTGTAGTAGTACAGCGTGTGGGTGCTCTTGTTGAAGTAGAACTCTCCCGGCTGGTCCAGGAACTCGAACGCGTTCATGATCGTGTGGCTGCCACTGCCGGCGACGAACTTGGCGTACGCCGATCCCTGGGCGATGGCCGCGCCAGGTTCCTGGAACTGGGCCACGCGGCTGGCGCCGTCCGAGCTCGTGGTGATCTGGCGGACTCCGACGATGGCCGTGTTCCAGGTGCTGGCCGACACGATCTCGACGTCGTCCTGGTTGGACGCGATGGCCGGCAGGTCGGAGAGGCTGTACTTGGCCCCGTCGCACTGCGAACCCGACTCCCAGGCCCAGGGAGCCTGGCCGGCCGTGACGCTGTAGGTCCCGTAGCATCCGGCCGAGTTGATCGTCTTCGACGCCATCTGAGCGCGCTTGCCGTTGACGTAGAGGGCGCGGAGCTTGTTGTCGCGGTTGAGGGTGGCCTTCCAGATGTTCCCGCTGTGCTGGGTCCAGCCGGACACCTGAACGCCTCCGTCCAGGACCGGCTTCTCGCCCGGGTAGGCGGCGTAGGTGATGCGGTGCCCGTTTGTGCCGGAGTCGGCCGAGGTGAAGGAGACGGTGCTGCTCACCGGGTAGGTGCCGTCCCGGAGATAGACGTTGATGTCCCCGGTCATGCTGTTGTTGACCGTGCGCACGACGTCCCGGGCGTGCTGCATGGTCTTGAACGGTGCCGTGATCGTGCCGGCGTTGGAGTCGTCACCGTTGGGGGCGACGTAGTAGGTGGCCTGGGTCGCGGCCGAGGCGGGTGTCGAAGTGGTGAGGGAGGCCAGCACGGTGGCCGAGAGCGCCATCGTGAGCGCTGCCGGGAGGAGGCGCGGGCTGCATGCGGCCGGGTGTCTGCCCCTCTTCGGGGCGCGGGCATTCGGGAACGTGAACATGAGCGGCTCCAGAAGGTGTGTTCGGGCGACGGCTGCGGTGCCGCCGTGCCGGTCAGCAGCGGCGGGGGTGCCGCTCCTCGTTCGCGGTGGGCACATCGGCCCTGATCAGCCCCTGCGCGCGCAGTTCGTCCCAGAGCCCGTCGGGGACGTGTCGGGCGTGCAGTTCGACGTTGCGCCTGACCTGCTCCGCGGTGCGCATGCCGAGAGTGACGTTGACGACGGCGGGATGGGTACGGGGGAAGGCGATGGCGGCGGCCGGCAGGGTGGTGCCGTAGCGCTCGCAGACCTCGGCGACGGCCAGGGCCCGCCGCACCAGGTCGGTCGGGGCGTCCTGGTAGTCGTACTTCATGCCCTCGGCGGGCCGGTCCTGGGAGAGGAGGCCGGAGTTGAAGACGCCGACGGCGACGACGCTCTTGCCGTGGGCCTGCGCGGCGGGCAGGACGTCGTCGAGGGCGGACTGGTCGAGCAGGGTGTAGCGCCCGGCGAGCATCACCACGTCGGCGGCGGTCTCGCGCAGGAAGCGGGCGAGCATGGCGGACTGGTTCATGCCGGCGCCGATCGCCCCGATCACGCCTTGGTCGCGGAGCTCCGCGAGGGCGGGCATGGCCTCGTCGGCGGCCTGTTGCCAGTGGTCGTCGGGGTCGTGGAGGTAGACGATGTCGAGGCGGTCCAGGCCGGTGCGCTCCAGCGTTTCCTCGAGGGAGCGCAGCACGCCGTCGCGGCTGAAGTCCCACTGCCGGCGCAGGTCGTCCCGTACGACGAACCCCTGGTCGTCGACGCCCCGCGGGTGTTCGTTGTGGACGAGGAGGCGGCCCACCTTGGACGAGACGACGTACTCGTCGCGGGGTCGGTCGCGCAGGGCGGCGCCGAGCCGGCGTTCGGAGAGGCCGAGGCCGTAGTGCGGTGCGGTGTCGAAGTAGCGGATGCCCGCGTCCCAGGCGGCGTCGAGGGCGGCCGAGGCACCATGGGCGTCGGTCACCCGGTAGAGGTTGCCGATCACCGAGGCGCCGAAGCCGAGTTCGGTGACCTCGACGGGGGTGTGAGGGATCTTCCGGCGGCGCAAGAGGTGCTCCTGAGAGGGTCGTTCAGCGTCGGACGTGGGCCGTGGCGCCGGCGATGAGCGCTTCGATCTCGGTGCGGGTGGCCATGGAGACATCGCCGGGAGTGGTCATCACCAGGGCGCCGTGGGCCGTGCCGTAGGCGAGGGCGCGTTCCAGGGAGTGGCCGGCGAGCAGGCCGTGGATCAGTCCGGCGGCGAAGCCGTCGCCGGAGCCGATGCGGTCCAGGACGTGCAGGCCGGGCATGACGGGGCCGGTGACGTGGCCGGTGCCGGCGGACCAGGCCGCGGAGGTCCAGTCGTTGACGCCAGCCGAGGGCACCTCGCGCAGGGTCGTCGCGAGGACCTGGGCAGCGGGCAGCAGACCGGCTACGGCGGCGAGGGCGTCCGGCACCTCGTCGGCCGCGAACCGCACGGCCCCCGGATGCCTGCCCGCCAGACCGAGTGCGCCCACGACCACGTCGGCGTGGCGGGCCAGGCGCAGGTCCGTCTCGCGGGCCCGCTCCGGTCCGCCGCGCCCGGCCCACAGACTGGGGCGGTAGTTGGGGTCGTAGGAGACGGTGACGCCGTGCCGGCGCGCGGCCGCCATCGCCTCGTCGGCCACGTCGACGGTGGTGTCCGACAGGCCCGCGAAGATGCCGCCGGTGTGAAACCAGCGCGCCCCGGCCGAGAACACCGTGTCCCAGTCGACGTCGCCCTTGCGCAGTTGCGAGACGGCCGTGTGGGCGCGGTCGCTGACGCCGAGCGCTCCGCGGATGCCGTAGCCCCGTTCGACGAAGTTGAGACCGTTGCGGGCGGTGCGGCCTATACCGTCGTCGGGCAGCCAGCAGATCATCGAGGCGTCGACCCCGCCCTGGAGGATCAGGTCCTCGACGAGGCGTCCGACCGCGTTGTCCGCCAGGGCGGTGACGACGGCGGTGCGCACTCCGAAGCAGCGGCGCAGTCCCCGTACGACGTTGTACTCGCCGCCGCCCTCCCAGACCTGGAAGCCGCGGGCCGTGCGGATCCGTCCCTCGCCGGGGTCGAAGCGCAGCATGACCTCGCCGAGTGCGATCACGTCGGCCACGGCGTGCTCCGTTCCACGGCTTCGGCAGTGAGCCGGCGAATCTCCGGGTAGTCGCCGCTCGCGAGGAGAGCGGGGGCGGCCATCCAGCTGCCGCCGACCGCGAGTACCGCCGGTTCGGCGAGGTAGTCGGCCAGTCCGGCGGCGTCGATCCCGCCGGTCGGCATGAACCGCACCCCGGGGAAGGGAGCCGCGAGCGCCCGGAGCATCGCCCGGCCGCCGAGCGGTTCGGCGGGAAACAGCTTGACGGTGTCGAGTCCGGCCCGCAGGGCGCCCATCACCTCGGTCGCGGTGGCGACGCCGGGGACCACGGGCACCCCCAGTTCCCGGCACGCGGCGACGACCTCGTGGTCCAGGCCCGGGGAGACGACGAAGCGCGCCCCGGCCGCCACGGCCCGCTCCGCCTGCTCGGCGGTCAGCACCGTGCCGGCACCGACGACCAGACCACCCTCCGCGGCCATCGCCTTCACGACCTGCTCGGCGTCCGGGGTGCGGAAGGTGACCTCCGCGCAGCGGGCGCCGCCCGCGGACAGGGCGCGGGCCAGCGGGGCCGCCGTGGCGGGATCGGGCACGGTCAGGACCGGCACGATCCGTGCCCCGGCGAGCAGGGCGGTGAGGTCGGTGGTCATCGGCCCAGCCATCCGCCGTCGACCGGGAGCACGACGCCGTGGACGTAGGCGGCGGCGTCCGAGGCGAGGAACACCGTGGCGCCCGCGAGGTCGTCGGCGCTGCCCCAGCGGGCGGCCGGGATGCGGTCCAGGATCGCCCTGCTGCGGTCCGGGTCGTCCTGGAGCGCCTGGGTGTTGTCGGTGGCGATGTAGCCCGGCGCGATGGCATTGACGTTCACCCCGCGTGGCGCCCACTCGTTCGCCAACGCCTTCGTCAGACCGGCGATGCCGTGCTTGGCGGCGGTGTAGCCGGGCACGGTGATGCCGCCCTGGAAGCTCAGAAGGGAGGCCGTGAAGATGACCTTCCCCTGCCGGCGCGCCACCATCGACGCGCCGACCGCGCGGGCCAGCGCGAACTGGGCGCTGAGATTGACCTGGAGGACCAAGTCCCAGTCCGCATCGGTGTGTTCGGCAGCGGGGGCCCGGCGGATCGTGCCCGCATTGTTGACCAGGATGTCCACCGGACGCTCCCGGCCCGCGAGGTCCGCGCCCAGTTCCCGGACGGCCCCGGGATCGGCGAAGTCGGCGCGGATCGCCTCGAACGTACGGCCCGCGGCGCGCACGTCCTTCTCCACCGCGCTGCCGGACTCCTCCAGCGAGGCGCTCACCCCGATGACGTCCGCGCCGGCCTCGGCGAGCGCGCGGGCCATGGCCCGGCCGATGCCGCGCCGGGCGCCGGTGACGACGGCCAGCCGTCCGGTGAGGTCGAAGGCGGTCATACGGCGGCCTCCTGGGCCTCGTCGGTGCAGTCCACCAGGATCTTCATCACGTTGCCGCCGCCCTCCAGCGCCTCGAACGCGGCCGGTGCCTGGGTGAGCGGCACGACCTTGCTGATCAGCCGGTCGGCCGGGATGGTGCCGTCGGCGACCAGAGTCACCGCTTTCTCGAAGTCGGAGCGGTCGTACAACCGGGCTCCGACGAGGGTGAGTTCACGCCAGAAGAAGCGGTGCAGGTTCACCTCGCGGGGGCGGGGGTGGATCGCGACCAGGCAGAGTCGGCCGCGCACGCCGAGCACGTCGACCGCGGTGTCCACGCCGCCTTGCGCGCCGGACACCTCGAAGGCGACGTCCGCCCCGGCGTCCCCGGTCCAATGCCGGACCAGCTCGGGCAGGTCCTCGGCGGCCGGGTCCCACACGGTCAGCCCCAACTCCTCGGCAAGCAGCCGCCGGTGGGCGCTCAGCTCCACCACCCGGACGTCTCCTCCGGCGGCCTGGGCGACCAGCGCGATCAGGACGCCGACCGGGCCGCCGCCGACCACGACGACCCGCTCACCGTCGCTCACCCCGGCCCGGCCGACGTCGTGCACCGCGACCGCGGTGGGCTCGACGAGGGCGGCCCGGTCGAGGGGGAGGGAGTCGGGCAGCCGTATGAGAGTGGAGGCGGGCACGGTCCAGCGCTGCTGCATCGCGCCGGGGGAGTCGATGCCGATGAAGTCCAGGTGCTGGCAGATATGTTGGTGACCGGCGTGGCAGGCGGGGCAGGTGTCGTCCCAGCGCAGCGGCATCACGGTGACCGCGTCACCGGGCGCCCAGCCCTCCACGTCCGAGCCGACCCGGACGACACGGCCGGCCATCTCGTGCCCGAGGACGGCGGGCGCGGCGACTCGGGCGTCCATGTCGCCGTGGAAGATGTGCAGGTCGGTGCCGCAGATGCCGACGTAGGCGGGGGCCAGCTCCACCTCGCCGGGGCCCGGCGAGGTGCTGGGGGCGGGAGTCGTGTCGAGGGTGCGGGCGGACAGGTAGCGGGCGGCAAGTGGCATGGGGCAGGGGTCCCTTCGGCGCGGCCCGGAGCATGCGTGGCGGTGTGTCCGGCGCGGGTTCGGTGCGATGTTCGGTGGGGCGGGGTCAGGTCGTTCGGATCGCCCCGTCGCTCTCTCCGGCGACGGGGGCAAGCCGGTAGAACGCGGTCGCGGTGCCGGCGAGAAGCGCGTGGACATCGCTCTCGCTCCAGCCGGTGAGCAGTTCGTCCACGGCGCGGGCCCACCGGTTCCAGCCGCCCGCCAGGTTGGCGACCGGCCAGTCCGAGCCGAACATCAGCCGCTCGGGGCCGAAGGCGGAGACCAGCACGTCCCAGGCGGGGCGGATGTCGGCGGTGGTCCAACGGGTGTGGTCGGCCTCGGTGATCAGCCCGGAGACCTTGCACACCACGTGCGAGTGTGCGGCCAGCCGCCGGATGCGGCGGTCCCACTCCGCGAAGTCCTGCCGGGCGATGTCCGGCTTGCCCGCGTGGTCGAGGACCTGGGGCAGGTCGGGGAAGCGTTCCGCGAGCCGGATCGCAGAATCGAGCTGGTGATCGCGCACCAGCACGTCGTAGCGCAGTCCGCGGTCCAGTGCGGCCCCCAACCCGCGCTCCACCTCCGGTCGTTGCAGCCAGTCCGGGTCCGTCTCGCCCTGGACCAGATGCCGTAGGGAGCGCAGATACCCGCCTCCCGGCCCGGCGATCAGCTGATCCAGCACGTCAGCGATCGCCGGGGAGGTGAGGTCGGCCCAGCCGACCACGGCCTGGATCAGCGGCTCCTGTTCGGCGAGCGCGAGCAGGTCCTCGGTCTCGGCGACCTCCGCGATGCACTGGACGACCACCGTGCCGTGCAGCCGCCGGCCCGCGACGGGGTGGGTGGCGGTGGAACGCAGGTCCTCGGGGGTGAAGGTGCGGCGGATCGACGCCACACCGGGGTCGTCCAGCCAGGGTTGTGGACGGTGGTCGAGGTCCCACAGATGGTGGTGCGCGTCGACGAGCACAGGTGCGTTCACGGGCTGGTCCAAGTCGGGTCGGGCTGATGCGGGTCGGGTCAGACGGTGGCGTCGTCGCCGGGCGGGCTCAGGTGCCAGATCTCGGGGAGTTCGCTCCACTGGCGGCCCTCGCCCCGGTCGGGCCAGGGTTCCTGGCACGGATCGGTGAGCTTCCACCACCGCTGGGTCTCGGGGTCGGCCTCGATGGACGCCATGTCCGCCTCGAAGTCCTCGCCGTGGTACTCCAGGTAGGCGAACAGCACGTCACCGTGAAGGTAGATGCTGTAGTTGCGGATGTTCGCCCGGTGCAGGGCGGCTTCCACGCCGGGCCACACGGCGGCGTGGAGCCGGAGGTACTCCTCGCGGTGCTCGGGGATGAGCCTGATGGTCTGGGCGATGCGCTTCATACCGGTTCCCCTGTCGTGCCATGGGAGGTGGACTCGTCGAACGGCGTGCAGTAGCTGGGTGTGCGGGTACGAAGCGCCAGCCGCAGGGTGAGCCGGACACGCGTGGAGGCTGGCAGACGGACCGTCAGATACGGGCCGTCACAAGGGACTTCGGCCTCGGAGACCACCGGCTCGGTGTGGCCGTAGTCGTACATGTCCCCGATCCAGCCGTCGTCCGTGCAGGTCGTGTACCGGACGCCGGTGATGGTGTGCTCGGCGAAGGCGCCCGCCTGGACGATGACCGTCCGGTCGGCGTCGGGGGAGAGGTTGACCAGTTCGACGGTGGTCGCCTCGGGGGCGATGGAGGTGACCAGGGCGGCGACGTCCGCGGGCAGACCCGCCCGGCGGGCATCGGCGTCGTGGTAGCGCAGCCTCGCCTGCTGCAGACCGCCGTTGTAGAGCACCTGGGGGCCGCCCCAGGTCAGCTGGACGAGGGCCTCGGTGACCACCGGGTTGGTCTGCTGCCACACATGGATGTCGGCCTCGGGCACGTCCAGGTCGCGGTAACGGTCGATGCGCCGCAGCCGGTGCCGGACCTGGGCCTGGGCGACGGCGAGGATCCGCTCCGGATAGCCGGGGTCGTCGCCGGCGAGGAACGCGAACCACGCCTTCTCGTGCCCGGACTCCTCCTTGGCGCGGAAGGGCCGTACGGTGCGCCAGTCGATGCCGTCGGCCTCACGCAGCCGCTCGAGGCGGGCGCGGTCGGCGTCGGAGGAGGTGTGGTGCCAGAGGGCCACCGGCACGGGGGGCGTGGCCGGGTTGTAGTCGAACCAGCCCGAGTCGTTGTGCCGGAAGGGCAGGTGGAGCGTGGGCGTGTCCTGGTCCGGGCCGAGTTCGACTGCCCACTTGGAGGGCAGGCTGGAGTCGGCCTCCGTGTGGGGCATGACCTTGCCGCGCTCTATGAGGGCGTCGAGTGAGGTCGCGACCATGGAGAGGTAGTCGTCGTCCCCGGTGACCGTCGCCGCCGCGAGCGCCGCCACGCAGGCCGCGTGACCGACGCTGTGCCAGCCGTGCGGCCAGGACCAGCCGTAGTGGCCGCCGTACCAGCGGCCTTCCAGGAGGCTGCCGACGACCCCGTCCGGGCCGACGTTGTCCGGGATCAGGCCGCCCTGTTCCCGGGTGCGCTCGCGCCAGGCGCCGACGTACTCGACGATCCAGTCCCGGTAGCGTTCCTCGCCGGTCAGGATCCAGGCGTTGAGGACCAGTCCCGCCGCGGCGAGGTTGAGCGCGGTGTCGCCGACGCCCATCCGGTCCCGCATCTGGTCGCCGAGCCGCGGGTCCGCCGAGAGCGGGTACGGGCCGTCCTGGGCCTCGGGCAGCCAGTCGAGCGGGAAGCCGTAGGTCTCCGCCTCCTTCAGCAGCCAGGGGTACACGTCGCCGTCGAACAGGCCGGTGCGCCCGGGGTCGCTGCCGTTGTGCGGGCGGGTGATGACGCGGTGCTCGGGGTCGTAGTTGCCCTTGGCGGGGTCGACGTACAACTCGGCGAAGCGCAGGGCGCGTTCGGCCCAGCGGTCGGGGGCGGCCATGCACAGGAAGTAGAGCAGCAGCAGGCTCTCGCCCTGGTGGAACCAGTCGTAGCCGCGCTCGTACTCGTCGCGCAGCATGTCCAGTTCGGTCAGCTGCCTGGTGACCCCCTCCCAGTGCTTCTCGCTGGCGGGCAGGAGGTCGTCGGCGCCGCCGAGGAGGTACAGCTGGGGCCAGTTGAAGAAGACCTCGTAGAAATCGTCGACGCCGTCGCGGCTGGTGAGCCGGTCGTTGTAGTTCAGCCGTCCGTCGGGGCCGGTGAAGTCGCGGGCGAAGCGGCGCCAGGCGTGGTCGAGCAGGTCGAACAGGGCGCGCTGTGCGACGGCCCAGCCGGGGGGTTCGAGCAGGGGGACCGTGGCCTGGACATCGGGTGTCGAGTCGCCGGAGGCGTCGGGGTGCGGGCTGAAGGGCATGAGAGCGGTCACTCCTTGGTGGCGCCGGCGAGCATTCCGCTGACCAGGAAGCGCTGGGCGAACAGGAACACGACGAGGACGGGTGTGATGGCGACCAGCGTCGCCAGTGCCAGTTGCGGGCGTTGGATCGCGAGGGTGCCGACGGTCGGGTTGAACGAGGGCACGTTGCTGAGGAGGCTGCCGACGCCGACCTGGATCGGCATCTGGTCGCTCTCGGGGAGCATCACGTACGGCAGGAAGTAGTTCGTCCAGTTGGCGACGAAGCTGAAGAACCCGACCAGCGCGATGACGGGCGTCGCCAGGGGCAGGGCCACATGGCGGAAGACGCCGAACTCGGAGCAGCCGTCGATCCGGGCCGCGGCCAGGAGGTCCTTGGGCACGGCGGTGGTGAAGTAGATGTACGTCAGGTACACGCCGAACGGGTAGAACGAGTACGGCAGGATGATCGACCACATGGTGCCGATCAGGTGCACCGCGTTGATCTCCAGGAACAGCGGCACCACCAGCGTGGCGTTCGGCATCAGCATCACGACGAGGGTCGCGATCAGCAGGGTGTGCCGGCCGCGGAACTCGGTCATCGCCAGCGCGTATCCGGCCGGAATGGCCAGGCAGAGCGTGATGACCAGGGAGATCGAGGCGTAGAGGGCGGAGTTGCGCAGCCACAGCAGGATGGCGTCGTCCTGGAAGGCGGTGAGCGCGTGCCAGTTGACCGACAGCGCGTGCCAGGATCCGAAGGACAACGGGTTGTCGTGGACCAGTTGCTGGTCGGTCTTGGTCGCCGCGAGCAGCAGCCACAGGACCGGCAGCACGAAGAAGACCACGAAGACGGTGAGCACCGAGCCGGCCAGCAGGCGGGACGCCATGTGCCGCGGGCGCCGGCCGCGCTGCCGCGGTTCCCCGTGGCGGCTTCGGCTCATGGTGTTCGCCTCCCGTTCCGCGCGGGCGGTGGCAGGGGGAGTGGGTCGGGTGTCAGTCGGCATCGAAGAACCCCGACCGTGCGACGAAGACACCGGCGACCGACACGCTGACGACCAGAAGCTCCACGGAGACCGCGGCCGCGCCGTTGATGTTGTTCATCTGGAAGGCGAAGTCGTACGTCAGCTGGTTGAGCGAGTAGTCGCGGCCGGCCACGCCCGTGCTGGCGAGGGAGAGCAGCTGCGGCTCGACGAAGAGCTGGGCGCCGCCCGCGAATGCCAGGATCGCCATGTAGACGATCCACTTGCGGAGCATGGGGATCTGGACGCGCCAGGCGGTCTGCCAGCCGTTGGCGCCGTCGATACGGGCGGCTTCCATGACGTCCTTGGGGATGTTGTTGAGCGCGCCGTACATGACGACGATCCAGCCGCCCGCTCCGGTCCAGAACGCGATGATCGTGAACAGCAGGGCCAGGTTGCCTGGGGCGATGACCTCGCCGAAGGTGTGGAAGCCCAGCGTCTCCAGCAGGGAGCTGACGGGGCTGACCGTCGGGTCGAGGATGAACAGCCACACCAGGACGCTCGCGGCGCCGGCGAGCGCGCCGGGGATGTAGTAGAGGAAGCGCAGCGCCTGGCTGAGCGGCCCGGAGGACAGCCGGTGCAGGAGCAGCGCCAGGACCACCACGAACACGACGAGGGACAGGAGCCAGAAGACCAGATAGAGGGCCACGTGGCCCAGGGAGTCGACGAAGCGGAAGTCCTGTGCCGTGGTGACGAAGTTGGAGAAGCCGGTGAAGGCGCCTCCGGCGTCCGTGAACGCGAAGTAGATCGCGTAACAGGTCGGGAGGACGCCGAAGGCGATCAGGAGCAGTACGTAGCCGGCGACGAATGCCACGCCGGCCCGGCTCTGCCGGGAGGTGCCGCGAGGGCGCCCCCGGACAGAGCGGGCGGAGGAGTGCGTGAGCGTCACTGGGAGACCTTGTATCCGTCGGCCTTGGCGTACTTGACGATCGAGTCCTGCCAGGCGGGCAGCAGCGACTCGACGGTCTTCCCCTGCGTCATGCCGGGCTTGACGGTGGCCGCCCAGATCGCCTCCTGGCTGAACTGGCCCGAACCCCAGTCCGACCACACCTGCGAGGAGGCGTCCTTGAGGGCGGTGAGGTCGCCGTCGAAGTACCCGGAGGCGGCCTGCGCCTTCAGCCAGTTCTCGGCGGCGGGAGCGTACGCCGGGAAGCCGGGGGCCTTCTCGCCCTGGTAGGCGTTGTCGGTGGTGACCCACTTCAGGAAGTCGGTGGCCGCCTTGATGTGGGTGGAGTGCTGGGACAGCAGCCAGGTGCCGCCGCCGACGTTGCCGGTGGACGGTGAGGTGTCGCCCTGCCACTGCGGTATGGGTGCGACCGCGATCTGCTTGGCCGGCGTCTTGAGGCCGTCCTTGAACACGGCGCCGCCGTACCAGGCCGGGCCGGGCATCAGCAGGACCTTGTCGGCCTCGTTCTTGGCGAAGTCGGTGCTGAAGACGCCGCTGATCGACATCGACTTGTTCTTGATCAGTACGTCCATCAGCTTGGCCATCTTGGTGCAGGCCTCGCTGGTGGTGTTGACCGAGACGGCCTTGGGGCCGGTGATGTGGTTGGCGCCGCACTTGCTCGCCCACAGGTAGATCTCAGGGGTGAAGGAGTCGCCCGCGTCGCCGACGAGGTAGCCGGGGTGCTCCTTGGCGACCTTCTCGCCGAGCGCCTGGTACTCCTCCCAGGTCGTCGGGACCGTGTACCCGAACCTCTTCAGCAGCGGCGCGTTGTACCAGAGCACCGCCTGGGAGAGGTCGTTGCGCAGGCAGTACAGGGTGCCGTCGACGGTGCAGACGTCGTTGGCGCCCTTGGCGAATCCACCGAGGGTCGCCTCCGGGATCAGGCCCTTGTTCAGCGGCGCCGCGAAGCCGGCGTCCACCGCCCAGCTCGCCTCGTTGTTCTGGGAGCTGAAGACGACGTCCGGCCAGCCCTTGCCCGTGCGGTTGAACAACTGGACTTTCGTCTGGAGGTAGTTGGACCCGTTGGCGTCGCCGTCGTAGCTGACGATGTCCATCTTCACGTCCGGGTGCTGCGACTGGTACAGCTTCGCGGCGTCCATGCGCGTCGCGTCCACCCAGACGGTCAGCGCCCCGTCCTTCTGCGCGGCCTGCGCGAATCCGTCCTTGGTCGTCGTACCGGCGCCGCCACCCCCGCCACAGGCGGTCACGGTGAGCAGCACGGTGGTGGCACACCCGGCCAGCAACGCGGCACGTCTCCTGCTGGTCCCTGTCTCCCGGGTGACCGAAGGCTTGTAGACGGACATGTGCGACTCCACTCGGTTTGCCTGAGGCTGACGGCTCTGTCATTACCGCTGCGGAAGAAATTAGCCGCCATATCGAAGGGGGCGTCAAGGGGTGTGTACGGCTTTTTTAGACCCGGTTGGACGCAAGAGGGCGGCTCAACTTACGTCCGCACCTGGTCAAATGGGTAAATAAGGTTGAAGTTGCGCAGAGATTTATGATCAAGCCCCTGAATAATGAGTACGACTTATTGAGGCCTGAGGTACGATGAGTGCGGTTTCAAACCGGATCAGTCATGCACGTCGCAGTCACCCGGAGGCAGGACACATGAACGACACGCCGGCCGTGCCAGCAGTGGTGAACGGCGCGGACGGGCGGCGCGACTACCGGCCCGGATACGAGCTCGTGGCGGAGCGGATCCTCGAATTCATCGCCGAGGAGCGCCTGGTGGCCGGCGACCGGATGCCCACGGAGAACGACTTGGCGCAGCGGCTGGACACCAGTCGGGCGGTGGTCCGGGAAGCCGTGAAGATCCTCTCGGCGCTGGGCCGGGTGCGGGCGCACAAGGGCCGCGGTCTGTTCGTCGCGGACGACGAGGGCATGCTGATCACCAGTCGCTGGGGTGGTTTCTTCCGCCCTGTGGATCTCGACCACGTGCTCATGCTCTTCGAGTTCCGCCGGGTCCAGGAGATGGCCGCCGCCAGACTCGCGGCCACCCGCGCCACGCCGGCCGAACTGCGCGCCATCGAGGTCGCGATGCAGCAGTGCCGGCACGGGTACCTCCATGGTGAGGTCGACGTCTTCAACCAGGGCGACGACGACTTCCACGCGGCGGTGGCGGCCGCCTCGCACAACACCTTCCTCGGCAGCGCGGTGCGCGACGCCCGCCGACTGCAGCGCCAGTCCAGCGCGATCGGCATCCACAACACCCTCGGCGAGGGCACCTCGGCCGCGGTCGAAGAGCACGAGGCCATCTACCGCGCCATCCGCGACGGCCACCCCGACGAAGCGGCCGAAGCCACGGCCGTACACCTGGACCGGACCCTGGAGGACTACCGGCGGGAGATCCAGCGCCGTCTGTTCGGCTGACCCGCCTGCCCGGACGTACCGAAGGGGCACCGCGGCAGAGCCCCTCCAGCGCCGTTGACGGACCGACGAGTTGCCAGCCCTCTTAGCCCCTGGTCGTTGAGGGGACCGGCGGCCATCGCTGGTTGCCGCCGCACCTGGGCCGAAGCCGCCCGGCACCCTCCGCACTTCTACGCCTCGCTGCCTGCCGGTTGCAGCCGGATGTGAACGCCGGAGCGAACCGTTGGAGAGGTCGTCCGAGCGCCCGGCATGCCCGGTCCGCCGTTCCCGACATCAGGCCCGGCTTCGGCGCGGTTCTCGCCGGGGGCGCTTCCACCTCCGCGGTACCCGCCCCGGCCAGGACGGGCGGCGGCATGTCGCAGAGCGAGCACGCTGCAGCCCCGCGAGGGTGTCCCCTTGCCTGTCCGGCTCGCTCGCCGGGCAGGGCGTGCTGACCGGGGCGCTGCTGGGCGTGAACGCCGACGTCTCGTCGATGTGGCTCGCCATGGCCGCCATCTCCCTGGCGTGCGTGTGCCACCTCGGCGTGATCGTCTCCTACGGTCTGACGGTCACGTCCGGCATACCGGACACGGAGCGGGGCCTGGCGACCGGCCTGGTCACCACCTCCTCGGACCTGCTGACGGGCCTTCGCACGGTCATTGCCGTGGAACCGACGATCGTGCCGGCGGCCGCCGTTCTCGTCGCCCTCGGACTCCGAGGCAGTGGGGCGGACGCGGAGGCGGTGGATTCAGCGGCGGCCGAGGTGGAGGCGCTCGACGCGCGGTAGGACTGCCACGACCAGGTCTCAGGCGCTCTCTCCGAGGTGGCGGTACAGGGCGGCACGGGACGGAGTCTGCGTCTGGTGCCCGGTGGCGGCCCTGCCGAGTCCGATCAGGGGCCCCTGGGGGCCCATTCGCTTGCATTGGGGAAACCGATCTGTTTTCCTAGGTGGAAACAGATCGGTTTCCAGTCGATGTTCTGCCTCCGACCAGCGAAAAAGGGAAAAATGACTACCACCTTCGATCGCGGCGCGCCCGCTTCCGGGAAAACAGACTCGGGCCGCCGCGGCTCACATGCCACGCGCTGGTGGGTGCTCGTCGTGCTGGGCGTCGCGCAGCTCATGGTCACGCTCGACGCCACCGTCGTGAACATCGCGCTGCCCGCGGCGCAGCACGACCTCGGGTTCAGTGACGGCAGCCGGCAGTGGGTCATCACGGGTTACGCCCTGGCGTTCGGCAGCCTGCTGCTGCTCGGTGGTCGGCTCGGTGACCTCTTCGGCCGGCGTACCACCTTCGTGACCGGCCTGATCGGCTTCGCGGGGGCGTCGGTCCTCGGCGGCGCGGCCGGCAACTTCGAGGTCCTCGTCGCGGCACGCGTGGCCCAGGGACTCTTCGCCGCGCTGCTCGCGCCCGCGGCACTCTCACTGCTCAGCGTGACCTTCACCGAACGGTCCGAGCGGGCCAAGGCCTTCGGCATCTTCAGCGCGCTGGCCGGCGCCGGCGGCGCGATCGGGCTGCTGCTCGGCGGCATGCTCACCGAGTGGGCGTCGTGGCGCTGGGTGATGTACGTGAATGTCATCTTCGCGGCCTTCGCACTGGTCGGCGCGCTGTTGCTGCTGGCCAAGCCCGCGATCTCCGAGCGGCCCAAACTCGACATCCCGGGCACGATCGTGGTGAGCGCCGCGCTGTTCGCCATCGTCTACGGGTTCGCGCACGTCGAGTCGACCAGCTGGACCAACCCGGTCTCCCTCGGCTCGATGGCCGTCGGCGTGGTGCTGCTCGCGGTGTTCGTATGGCTGGAGGCCAGGGTCGCGCATCCGCTGCTGCCGCTGCGACTCGTGCTCGACCGGACGCGCGGTGGCTCGTTCCTGGCGGTGTTCGTCATCGGCATGGGGATGTTCTCGATCTTCCTGTTCCTGACCTACTACCTGGAGGCCAGCATCGGCTACTCGCCGATCAAGACCGGTCTGGCGTTCCTGCCCATGGTCGGGGGCATCGTCGTCGCGTCGACCACGGCGCCCGCGCTGCTGCTGCCCAGGGTCGGTCCGAAGGTCGTGGTCAGCGCCGGCTTCCTGATCGCCGCCTCCGGTATGGCTCTGCTGACCCAGCTCAAGCTGGACAGCACCTACGCCGCCCACATCATGCCCGGCCTGATCCTGCTGGGCCTGGGCCTCGGTGCAGTGATGACCACGGCGTTCCAGGGCGCGACCGCGGGCATACATCACGAGGACTCGGGCGTCGCCTCGGCGCTGATCAACACCGGTCAGCAGGTGGGCGGTTCGATCAGCACGGCGCTGCTGACCACCGTCGCCTCGTCGGCCACGACCGACTACCTGTCCTCGCACCGGGCCGGCGCGCTGACCGTGGCCCAGGCCGGCGTCGAGGGCTACACGGCCACCCTGGCGTGGGGCGCAGGGTTCTTCGTGGTCGGCGCACTGCTTGCGGCGTTCCTGATCCCGAACGCCGCTCTGGCGCCGTCGGAGGGCGAGCCCGTCGTCGCCCACTGAGCCGGAACGCGCCGAGGAGTATGCGGTAGCTCACGTCGAGGGGTCTGTGGCCGTACTCGACGTGCGCCATCGCGGCGGGGGCGGTGCGCTCGCCTTCGGCTGTTCGGCGGCGCCGAAGCCACCCGGAGATCATCGTAAACCGATCGGTTTCCATTTCGTCTCAGGCGAGTTACTCTCGCGTTATGACCACCGAGACGAAGTCAAGTTCCAGGGAGCGGCTGCTGGAGGCGGCGGCGACGCTCACCTATCGAGACGGTGCAGGTATCGGCGTCGACGCGCTGTGCAGGGCGGCGGGGGTGTCGAAGCGTTCCATGTACCAGCTGTTCGAGAGCAAGGATGAACTGCTGGCGGCGAGCCTGGAGGAACGCGCCGCCGCCTTCGTGGCCGGGCTCCTGCCCGCGCCGGACGACGGCCGTTCACCGCGCGAGCGGATTACGCATGTCTTCCGCCAGCTGGAGTCGCAGGCGGATTCGCCCGGCTTCCACGGCTGTCGGTATCTGTCCGTCCAGATCGAGCTCAAGGACCGGAACCACCCTGCCAGCCGGGTGGCGCACCAGGTCAAGGCGAACCTGACGGGCTTCTTCCGTGCCGAGGTCGAACGGGGCGGCGCGAGCGACCCGGATCTACTTGCCCGGCAGCTGATCCTGGTCTTCGACGGCGCCAGTGCCCGCGCGGGAATCGGCGCCGACGAGTTGTCGGGGCTCATCGCGCCCACCGTGGCCGCGATGCTCGACGCGAGCCACATGCGCTGACGCGCGGCTCTGGCCCTGCCCTCGGCCTCGGTTCGGCCGCGAGGTGCCCGCCGCGGGTTCGGGCGGGCGCGCCGCGCTCGTGCCCGGCGGGCCGGGGGCGGGGAATCCTGCGCCGGTGGCGCGCGGGCGCCGGGCCCCTCCATCCTTTCGGCGTAGGCATCTGTGACGCCTTTGTGTCGCCGCGCCGCTGTGTCGACAGGGATCCGCAGCCCGGGCGAAGGCGGGCGCGGACGCCGCCTCCAAGGTCCGGTCGGTTGGGACTTGCGCGTGGAAACCGATCGGTTTACTGTTGTGGAAACCGGTCAGTTTCACGTTGTGGAGGCAGTCATGGCATCCCTCAAGGGCGCGAGCGTCTTCGTCACCGGCGGTAGCCGCGGGATAGGCAAAGCGCTGGTGGAGGAGCTTTACCTGCGTGGAGCAGGCAAGGTCTACGCCACCGCCCGCGACCCGCGCACGGTGACGCATCCCGACGCCGTCCCGGTGGCACTGGAGGTCACCGACCCGGCGTCCGTGGCGGCGGCCGCCGCGCAGGCGCAGGATGTCACCGTGCTGATCAACAACGCCGGCGCCTCGGTCGGAGCGTCCTTCCTCGGGTCCCCGCTCGACGACGTGCGCCAGGAGTTCGAGACCAACTTCTACGGCCCGCTGCTGGTCGCCCGGGCCTTCGTGCCGGTCATCGAGAGCAACGGCGGCGGCCACATCCTCAATGTGCACTCGGTGCTGTCCTGGCTCGCCCTCGGCGGCTCCTACAGCGCCTCCAAGGCCGCTCTGTGGTCGCAGACGAACTCCCTGCGCCTGGAACTCCAGCCGCGCGGCATCGGTGTCACCGGACTGCACGTCGGATATGTGGACACGGACCTTGCGGCGGGCGCCGACGGTCCCAAGGCCGACCCGCGCGACGTCGCCGCACGAGCCCTCGACGGCATCGAGACGGGCGCGCACGAGGTACTCGCCGACGACATCTCACGGCAGGTCAAGGCAGGCCTCGCCGGAGACCTCGCGGGACTGTATCCCCAGCTGGCCCAGTAGGCCACGGACCGGAACACGCCCCGACGACCGACCGGGCCGGCGCCATCCCGCCGGCCCGCCCCCCCGCCCGAACCCCCAGTCATCAGCCCACAGTTCACCCACGAGGAGTCCGAGATGCCCGACACCACGTCGCGTCCCACGATCGACATTCCGGGGACCACCAGCCACACCCTCGCCCCCCGCCCGGGAGGCTCCGGCCACGAAGGAACGCTGCGCTATCTCAGAGCGGGCACCGGCGCTCCCCTGGTCCTGCTGCACACCGTGCGCACCCAGGCCGAGCACTACCGCTCCGTCATCCCGCTGGTCTCCGACCACTACACCGTGTACGCCCTCGACCTGCCCGGGATGGGCTACTCCGAGATCGTGCCCGGTGCGTCGTATGACGAGCCGGCGATGCGCGCGGGCGTCGAACGGCTCCTCACCCAACTCGACCTCCACGACGTGACGTTGGTGGGGGAGTCGATGGGGGCGGTGCTCGCGCTGACCGCGGCGGCCGATCTGCCGGACCGGGTACGGCGTGTCGTCGCGGTCAACACGTACGACTTCAGCGGCGGTATCGCCCGCTCCAGCCTCCTCGCCCGCGTGGTGGTCGGCGGTGTCCTCGCGCCGGGGGTGGGCCCGGTGATCGCCGGCGTGGAGCCCAAGCCCGTCCTCAGCAAGGTCCTGCAGGGCGGCCTGGGCGACAAGACCGCTCTGCGCGGCGACTACATCGACGAACTTCTCCAGGTGGGCAGCCGCCCCGGCTACCCGACCGTGGCCCGGGCGGTGTACCAGAGCCTGCCCAGCCTCATCGCGGCCCGCTCGCGCTATCCCGAGGTCAAGGCCCCGATCCACCTCGTCTACGGCGAGAAGGACTGGTCCCGGCCCTCGGACCGCGAAGCCAACAAGAAGCTGCTGCCCGCCGCAGAGTTCACCCAGGTGCGGGGAGCGGGCCACTTCATCGCACTGGAGCGGCCCGACGTCGTGGCCGACCTGGTGAACGCCGTGGCCTGACCGCCCCGAGACCGCCGGCGGGCAGCGCGGGGGACCGGAGGCGAAGAAGCCGGTCAGGGGCGGATCGTCAGCCAGTCGAGCGCGGCGACCCGGATCCCGCCCTCCGCCACGAGGTACAGGTCGTGGGTGCCGCTGACCTCGCGGCGCAGAGTCACGGACCGTTCCCGCCATTCGCCGACGGTGTCCGTGAGGGGCACCACCGCGGCCACCGGGCCGTCCGGTGAGTCCAGCCGCAACCCGAGCGAACAGCCCCGCGCGCAGCTGGATTCGAGACGCACGGTGAGGTGCCTGCCCCGGATGTTCACCGCGTCGAAGCCCAGCCCGTCGCCCGCGCCGAGGACGCCGGTGGCCGCCGTGCCGCGCGCCACCCCCCTTACCGAGGTGGCCTGTTCGGCCTGGAGCGTCGAGGCGGCGTCGGGCCCGTCCCCGTACAGCCTGATGTCGTTGACGACCCAGGGCGTCGGCCCGTTCGCGGTCAGTGTGACGCGTACATAGCGGGCGATGGTCTGCCGGGGGAACACCGCGTCCTGGGTGAAGGAGCGGCCGGAGACCTGGGCGAGGGGCTCACCCCAGTGCGTGCCGTCGCGGCTCACGGAGACCGCGAATCCGTACGGCTGCCCGCCGGTGTCACGGCCCGCGTCGAGGGAGAGCCGGGCGAAGGTCTTGCTCTCGCCGAGGTCGACGGTCAGGGACTGGCCGGCGGCCTGCGGGGCGGCGCCCGTCCAGCGGGTGTTGATGTCGCCGTCGACTGTGGTGGCGGCGTCGGTGCCGTCGCTCGCGGTGGCGGTCCAACTGCCGTGCCGCACCCGCTGCCGGCAGCCGGGCAGATCGCAGCCGGTCGACCAGACGGGACCGCCGTACTCGTAGGCACCCTGGTCGGGAGCCGTGCCCACGGTGTCGGTCGTGACGCCGTCGACCACCTCGCCCGCGTCGATGGCGGGCGAACCCGGCGTCAGCCACAGCTCACCGTTGACGGCGTCCGCGTAGCCGGGCTTCTCGCCGATCAGGTTGGAGCGGACGACCGGCAGCGGATTTCCGGTCTGCGTCGCGGTGACCGGCTTGGGCCCGACGATGTTACTGAAGTACGAACCCGACGCGTCCGTCGCGCCGCTGAGGGCGACCGAGGCGACGTTGACGCCCACCCCGTAACTGGAGTTGTGGTCCTCGTTGGCGATGCTCGGGCCGGTGTGCCCGTTGAAGAAGACGCCTCGGCTGCCGGTGTTCCAGGCGACGTTGTGATGGAGCCTGAAGTGGCCGGAGTAGTTGTCGACGTAGTAGCCGTTCTGGCCGTCGGCGTCGTGCGCGGTGTTGTGGTCGACGGAGGTGCCCGAGCCGTTCAGGCTGCAGCACACGTAGAAGGGGGAGCCGTCGCGGGAGGTGCGCATCGCCTCGGACAGGTCGTTGTAGGCGATGCGGTTGCCGTGGAACTCGGTGCCGTTGAGCTGCCAGGCCGTGTCGATGGCCGCCCGCCCGGTGCGCCGGATCGTGTTGTGGGTGACCGTGTGGTCGTTGCCGTTGATCTCGATGCCGGGGGTGTAACTGCCCATCCAGCCGACGTCGTGGATGTAGTTGCCGGTGACGGTGTTGCCGGTGCCGCGGACCAGGACGCCGTCGCCGGCCGACCGCGAGATCTCGCTGTTCCTCAGGGTGTTGCCGGTACCGAGGATCTGTACGCCCGAGTCGAGGATGCGGGAGGCGACGATGTGGCCCTCGAACGGCTCGACCGCGAGGTCACTGTCCGGCGGCATGGGCAGGGTGGAGAACTCGGAGACGTACGTGGCGTGCAGCCCGTCGACCACAACTCCCGTACTCGACTTGCCCGTTCGGAGGGAAGTGCCCCAGAGGCTCAGGCCGCGCACGGTGACGTGGGAACTGGCGCTCAGGTCGACGCCCCACAGCCGGTGCTTGGCGGTCACCGTGTGTCCGGCGATGCCGTCCTTCGGGGGGACCATGAACAGCCGGTGTGCGGCCCTGTCGTAGTACCACTCGCCGGGCTGGTCGAGGGCCGCCTTCGACCCGACGAGGTAGTAGTTGCGGTAGGTCTGGTTGCCCATGCACAGGGGCGGGCAGCGGTAGTTGCCGCCCCGGAAGTCCAGCTTGCCCGCCGAGGCGGCGGTGACCGTGCCGGTCTGCTGGGCCCAGGGGTTGGAGCCCGCCCACAGGTGCACGGTGGCGCCGGTCCAGTCGGCGTCGGGCAGGTCGGTGTCGTCGATGTGCTGGTCGGTGGAGGTGGTGTCGGCCTCGGCCCAGGTGGCGTTCAGCGGATCGGCGCCGGAATTGGGCCAACGGCCCTCGGCGGCGCGGGCGTTGTCGAGGAACACCGCGTTGAAGTCCGGGTCGGGCGGCAGGTCGGTGTCGGTGGCGATCAGTCCGCCGCCGGCGTCCTGCCAGCCGGTCACCCGCTCCGTGCCGTCCACGGTCACCGGACCGTCCCCGTACGCGGCGATCGTGATCGGAGCACCCTCGGTGCCCGAGGGAGGGGTCAACTGCTCACGGTAGGTGCCCTGGTGGACCAGGCAGGTGTCGCCGGGCCGGACTCGTTCGAGGCAGGCGCCGATGGTGCGCAGCGGGCGGGCCCGCGTGCCGGGTGAGTGGTCGCTGCCGCGAGGGGCGACGTGGTAGGCGCGGCCGGACTGCGCCGCGTGCGCGTGGGCCTGGACCGGGAGGGCCAGCAACGCCGTCACGACGGCCAGTACGGAGAGATGTCCGCGTCTCATGTCCTGTCTCCATTCGTCGGATGTCTGGCGGCTCAGCCCAACCATGGGTGATGACATTCGTGCCTAGCGAGAAGGGTTGCGACGGCTTTCGCAGCACCCGACCGCACGGCAACGTAGGAGATTCATCCGATGACGTCAACGCCTCGGACGGGATGTGGCTCCACATCGACCGGTTCACCCATCTGAATCGGTGTGCAGGCCATCTCTCTAAAGGTCCAAGCCAATAAAGAGCGCACGAGCCCTTTCGTCCTCAAGTGTGTCGTGGCATGCTCACCGCTCAGCGCACATCTGAACGTCGTTCACATCCATGAAAGACCATGGAAAGGGCGAACGGACATGAGAGACGCACACGCAGCCGTCACCGGCACATCGAATGTCATGCACATGACCTCCAGCTCGACCAGGCGTGCCGTCCTGGGCGGCGCCGTCGCGATGGCGGCCGGTGCCGTGGCGGCCGGTACCGGCATCGCGACGGCGGCCGGACCGGGAACACCGCCGACCGGAACGCCGCTGACCGAAACCCCGCTTCTCTGGCGGGAGTTCACCCACGCACCCTTCACGCACCCGCAGATCCCCTACGTCGGCCGCGCGGGCTGCTTCGGCGGGGCGGCCCACCACCCCCGCCGTCACGCTGTCGCCGACGTACGCGATTTCGGTGCCGTCGCCGACGGCGTGACCGACTCCGCCCCCGCGATCAACCGCGCCATCGCCGCTGCCGGCCGGGCCGGCGGTGGCACGGTCACTATTCCGCCCGGCACGTTCCGCATCGACGACGTGATCCGCCTGGACCGGTCGAACGTGACCCTCAAGGGCGCCGGCAGCGGCCGTACGACCCTGTACGCGACGAAGAACCTCACCGAACTGATCGGCGCGTACGGCTCCCGCTACGGCGGCGACAAGTCGGGCTGGTCATGGGCGGGCGGTCTCATCTGGCTGGCCCCCAAAGCCCGTTGGTCCTCGCTCGTCGCCGCGATCAGGGCGAAGGCGTGGCCCTTCGAGGGATGGACGGGCAACCTGCGCGACGAGTGGCGCCCGCTCACGGCGGTCGCCCCGGCCCGGCAGGGCTCATGGACGATCACGGTGACGAACCCGACGTCACTGCGCCCCGGTGCCCTGGTCCTCCTCCGGCTGGCCGACGACGCGCAGCACACGCTCCTGGAGCACATGTGCGGCGGCGGCCCCGGACCCGAGGCCTACTTCTGGGACGACAAGACGAAGCTGACGTCGTACGTCCCCTACGAGTGGCCCGTCCGCATCGCCCGGGTCCGCGGCCGCACGCTCACCCTCGAACGTCCGCTGCCGCTCGACGTACGCCCGGAATGGAACCCGCAACTGACCACGCACGTACCTGAGTTGACGCGCTCCGGGGTGGAGGGCCTGACCCTTGAGGCCAGGGAGACCCCGCAGCAGCCGCATCTGCTGGACAAGGGGCACAACGGCGTCGTCCTGCAGTGCGCGTACGACTGCTGGGTGGACGACGTGACGGTCCGCCACGTCGACAACGGCTTCGGCCTGGTGTCCGCCTCCGCGTGCACCCTGCGACGGACACGTGTCACCGGCCGAGGCTCCCACCACCCCTACTTCTGCCGTGAGGGCTCGCACGACAACCTCGTCGAGGACTTCGCCATCGAGGAGCGCACCGTCCCCGCACCCTCCAACACCCAACTGCACGGCATCAACGTCGAGGGGCTGTCCTCGTACAACGTCTGGTCGCGCGGCGACATGCGGATGGGCACCTTCGACAGCCACCGCGGACTGCCCTTCGCCAACGTCCGCACCGACATCACCCTGAACAACACCGGCCGCCACGGCGGTGACGCGAGCGCCGGCCCCCTGTTCGGCGCCCGCTTCACCCACTGGAACATCCGCGTCACCAACGCCCGCGCGGGACTCGTCAGGATCGACGGCCTGGCACCGTACTCCGCCACCGTCGGCATCGACGAGGTCAGGGAGTTCGACCAGATCGACGTCCCCGACCTCACCGGCGACCTCCATACCCGCCTGGAGCTGTACGGCAGCCCGCACGCGGTACGCCCGCGGAACCTGCACGCGGCACAGCGCGCGCTCTAGACGCTCTGCCCGTGTCCTGCCCGGGTTCTGCCCCCTGCCCTGCCCGGGATCTGTCCCCGCGTCACCACCCGCACGTTCGCCCACCTGAACGGAGTGGATCGATGAGCGAGACGAGCGCACCCTCGGCACTGTCACGACCGGTCGTCCTCCTGTTGGCCTTCATCGCGTTCGCCGTCGGCGCCGCCGTCCCCACCGCCTCGGCGCGGGTGACGGCGGAGTCCACGCCCGAGGTCCCGCACACGGCCGTACTGGACGGCGCCCAACTCCAGCGGACCAAGCTGCGCGTGAAGCACGGCGACCGCCAACTGCGCCGAGCCGTCGACGCGTTGAGCGTCCGAGCCGGCAAATGGCTGAGCCAGGGCCCCTGGACGGTCGTCGACAAACCACGCCCCGCACCCGGCGGCGACGTCCACGACTATCTGAGCCAGGCTCCCTACTGGTGGCCATCCAAGCCCCCGACCAGCGACAACGCCTGGGGCTGCCCATACGTGCAACGCGACGGCGAGCGCAACCCCGAGGTCGACACCGGCACCGACCGCCAGGACGTCGAGAAGACCTTCGACGCCGCGTACGACCTCTCCCTCGCCTGGTACTACACCGGCGAGAAGCGGTACGCCGAGAAGGCCGGGCAGGTGCTGCGCACCTGGTTCCTCGACCCGGCCACGAGGATGAACCCGAACCTGAACCACGCGCAGTTCATCCCCTGCAGGTACGACGGCCGAGCCATCGGCATCATCGACTTCTCGCAGTCCTTCACCAGCGTCCTCGACGCGCTCGCCCTGCTGGACACCGGCGCCCCGGGCTGGACCCGGAAGGACCGTGCCGGCATGACGAGGTGGAACAGCGACTTCCTCGGCTGGCTCAGGACCAGCGACTTCGGCAGCGAGGAGGCCGCGGCCACCAACAACCACGGCACCTTCTACGACATGCAGCTCGCCGCACTCGCCTACGCGACCGGCGACAGGGACCTGGCCCGGCGAACCGTCCTGAACGTCCGAGGCACACGCATCGCGGCCCAGATCGCGGCCGACGGCAGCCAGCCCCAGGAGCTGACACGGACCAGAAGCTGGCACTACTCGACCTTCGACCTGGTCGCCCACACCCGGCTCGCGGCCATCGGCCGGCACGTCGGCGTGAACCTGTGGGCGTACCGGGGCCCGGACGGGCAGAGCCTGTTCAAAGCGGTGGACTACCTGCTGCCCGCCGCGACAGGAACGGCCGCCTGGCCGCATCAGGAACTCGGCTTCCTCCGCTACGCCGCGGACGACATCGTCCACGCGGCCGCGGACGCCGGTGACGTACGGGCGCGGCGGGCGGTCCCGCTGCTGGAGGAGCCGCCGGGCGGTGACCTCTGGGCCCTGCGCCCGGCAGCGGAACAACTCGACTCCATCGCGGGCTGATCCGCGGCCGCCGGGCTCCCCACTTCGGTCACCCTGACTTGCGGCTCTGGGCTGCGGCGAACAGCGCGAAGGACAGCACGAGCAGTGCCACACTCGCGTAGATCTCGTAGCCGTCGAGGAATCCGAGCTTCTGTACGAGACCCCAGTGCACGTCGGTGAATTCGTGCAGCAGACCCGCGACACCCTGCACCAGGGCGATGAAACCGGCGATTTCCAGAAACTGCTTCATACCCGGATGCTCGCTCCGCGGCCCCTCCGCCTGCATCGGCCGCGGGGCGAGACCGGCTCTTCCGAAGTCGGCTGTCGCTTGCGCGCACCGCGCCGAAAGTCTGCGGCGGCGTGACTTTGGTCGACGATCACGGCTCGGCGTGGTTGGCACGGGCCGTCACCCCATAGATTTGTCGACTGTGAGAGGTGACAGGTCGACATCCGATCCCGCGGCCGTTCCTGCGGCCGTTCCCGAGCCCACGACGGCGTTCCCGGGGCCGCGATGGCTCTTCCCGTCGGCCGTGCTCGAAGGCCTCGACCCCGACCCCGTCTCGCATCCCGGTTCCGGCTCCGGTTCGGGCTCCGTGGGGCGGCGGGCCAGGTGGTTCGGGGCGCCCGCACAGCCCCGGCGCACCGCCCGCGACTGGGTCGTCGACTTCACCTGCTTCCTGCTGGCCGTCCTCGTCGGCGTGCTGAGCGCGGTCGCCCTGGCCGACGACCCGAACACCCCGCACGCCGTCGCCGCCGTCGACCAGTGGGTCGGCGCCCTCGCCTGCGCCGCCGTATGGCTGCGCCGCCGCCGGCCGCTCGGTCTCGCCGTCGCGATGCTCGCGGCCGGCCTCGTGTCGGTGACCGCGGGCGGCGCAGGGCTGGTCGCCCTCTTCTCCCTCGCCGTGCACCGCCCCTTCCGGTACGTCGGCCTGGTCAGCGGCGCCTCCGTCGTGGTGGTCCCGTTCTTCTACTGGCTGCGCCCCGACCCGGACCTGCCGTACCTCGCCGCGGTGTTCCTCAGCGTCCTGCTGACCGCGACCGCGGTCGGCTGGGGCATGTTCGTGCGCTCCAAGCGGCAGCTCATGGTGAGCCTGCGGGACCGGCTGCGGCGAGCCGAGACGGAGGCGTCGCTGCGGGCCGAACAGGCGCAGCGGCTCGCCCGCGAGGCCATCGCCCGCGAGATGCACGACGTGCTCGCCCACCGCCTCACCCTGCTGAGCGTGCACGCCGGCGCCCTGGAGTTCCGGCCCGACGCACCCCGCGAGGAGGTCGCTCGGGCCGCCGGGGTCATCCGGGAGAGCGCGCACGACGCCCTCCAGGACCTGCGGGAGATCATCGGCGTCCTGCGGGCGGGCGACCCGGAGGAGGCGGGGCGCCCGCAGCCCACGCTGGCCGCGCTCGACCTCCTGGTGACCGAATCCCGCGAGGCCGGTATGAAGATCGCGCTGGAAAACCGGGTGACGGCACCGGCCGCCGTACCTGCCTCCATCGGCCGCACCGCCTACAGGATCGTCCAGGAGGGCCTCACCAACGCCCGTAAGCACGCCCCCGGCGCCGAGGTCACGGTGTCCCTCACAGGCGCCCCGGGCGACGGCCTGACCGTCTCCGTACGCAATCCCGCACCCCCGGGAGAGGTCCCGGACGTCCCCGGCTCCGGACAGGGCCTGATCGGCCTGACCGAGCGCGCGACCCTGGCCGGCGGGCGGCTGGAACACGGCGCGGAGCCGGACGGAGGATTCGCCGTCCGGGCCCGGCTGCCGTGGGATGCCTGACGGCACCTCCTTCGTGACGGCACCACCTCTTTGAACCCCACCTCTTTGAAGAGGAGGGCGCTTTCAGCCGCGCACCGTACGCGGTACCACCCGTTGTCCCGCCTCCCCGTACACCCAGGCAGAGGTCTCCTCGATGAACTCGGTCGGGAAACCGGGCCGGAATCCGGTGGTCTCCTCCAGCCCGGCCACCAGGTCGGCGGGGAGCGTCAGTTCGGCCGCGCCGAGGTTGTCGGTGAGCTGCTCGACCCGGCGCGCGCCCACGATCGGGTGCACGGCGGGGGAGTGCGCCATCGTCCACGCGATGGCCACCTGAGCCGGGGACGCGCCGAGTTCGTCCGCCGCCGACTGCACCGCCGCCGCCACCGCGTGCTCGCGCTCGCCGATCGCGTCCGCGGACAGCCGCACCGACTCGTCCGGGGCGATGCCCCGCGCGCGGGTGTACTTGCCGGACAGAATGCCGTTCTGCAGCGGACTCCAGGCCGCCACCGACATCCCGAACGCCTCGGCCATCGGCAGCAGTTCACGTTCGATGTCCCGGCTGAGCAGGCTGTACGGCACCTGGAGCGCGGCGAACTGCGACCAACCCCTCAACTCCGCCAGGGTGTTGGCCCGGGACACCACCCACGCCGGGGCGTCCGAGATACCGACGTACAGCACCTTCCCGGAGCGCACGGCGTCGTCGAGGGCGCGCATGGTCTCCTCGACGGGTGTGGCCCGGTCCCAGATGTGCACCCAGTACACATCCACGTAGTCCGTGCCGAGGCGGCGCAGACTCGTCTCCAGGGACAGCGTCAGATTCTTGCGGTGGTTGCCCGCCGCGTTGGGATCGGCGCCGTCGCGCGAGATCGTGTACTTCGTGGACAGCACGAGCCGGTCGCGCCGCCCCCTGAGGAGTTCGCCCAGGATCGTCTCGCTCGCACCACCGCGGTAGTTGATCGCCGTGTCGACGACGTTCCCACCCGCGTTCTCGTACGCGTCGAGGATGCGCGCGCACTCGTCCTTGGGCGCCCCCACCCCGCCCTGCTCTCCGAAGGTCATGGCCCCGAGGAAAAGCTCGGAGACACGTAAACCCGTCCTGCCCAGCAGCCGGTAACGCACGAAAGGCCCCTCGTTTCACAGGAGTTCAGGTCGGCAATCTAGCCGCACCCGCACCCGTGCACCGCCGGACGCCGCACAACCGTGATTACGTGGGGCCATGACCGTGATCAGACTGCTCCTCGTCGACGACGACCCCCTGGTACGGGCGGGGCTGTCCCTCATGATGGGCGGCGCCGAGGACATCGAGATCGTCGGCGAGGCCGCCGACGGCAGCGAGGTCGAGGCCCTCGTCGGCCGCACCGGCCCGGACGTCGTACTCATGGACATCCGGATGCCGACGGTGGACGGACTCACCGCCACCGAACGCCTGAGGTCCCGAAAGGACGCCCCGCAGGTCGTGGTCCTCACCACCTTCCACGCCGACGACCAGGTACTGCGCGCCCTGCGCGCGGGCGCCGCCGGCTTCGTCCTCAAGGACACCCCGCCCGCCGAGATCCTCGCCGCGGTCCGCCGGGTCGCGGCCGGGGACCCCGTCCTGTCGCCCGCCGTGACCCGCCAGTTGATGGCCCACGCGGCCGGCGGCTCGGCCGACACCCGGCGGGCCGACGCCCGGGCCCGGACAGCCGCGCTCAACGACCGGGAACGCGAGGTCGCGGTCGCCGTCGGCCAGGGCCGGTCGAACGCCGAGATCGCCGCCGCGCTGTTCATGAGCGTGGCCACCGTCAAGACGCACGTCTCCCGCATCCTCGCCAAACTCGACCTCAACAACCGGGTGCAGATCGCCCTGTTGGCGTACGACGCGGGACTCCTGGAAGAAGACGGGCAGGACCAGCCCTAGCCGACGACGGGCGTACGTCGTCCACTGTCTACTGTCCTCCGCCTACCGCCTACCGCCTACCGCCCGCCCCTCAGTCCCACCCGCCCGGGATCTCGGCGAGGTGTACGGGTCTGCGTTCCCGTCTGGACAGTTCGCAGGCCTCGGCGACGCGCAGGGCCTGCAGTGCCTCCCGGCCGTCGCACGGGTTGGCGCGCTCACCGCGCACCACCTCGACGAAGGCCGACAGCTCGTCCTCGTAGGCGGTCCCGAAACGCTCCAGGAAGCCCGTCCACGGCTTGCTCGCGGCCGGCGGACCCGCCGGTTCGGTCGACGCGATCGGCGTACGGTCGTCCAGGCCGACGCCGACCTGGTCCAGCTCGCCGGCCAGCTCCATGCGGACGTCGTAGCCCGCGCCGTTCATACGGGTCGCCGTCGCCGTGGCGAGCGTGCCGTCGTCCAGGGTGAGTACCGCGGCTGCCGTACCGACGTCGCCCGCCTCGCGGAACATCGGGGGACCGGCGTCCGACCCGGTCGCGTACACCTCGACGATCTCCCGCCCCGTCACCCAGCGCAGGATGTCGAAGTCGTGGATCAGGGTGTCCCGGTACAGCCCGCCGGACAGCGGCAGATACTCCGGCGGGGGCGGCGTCTGGTCCGACGTCATCATGCGGACGGTGTGCAGCCGGCCGAGCCGCCCGGAACGCACGGCCTCGCGGGCACCCGCGTAGCCGACGTCGAAACGGCGCTGGAAGCCCATCTGAAGGATGGTGCCCGCCGCCTCCACCTCGGCGATGGCGGCCAGGGTGGCAGGCAGATCGAGCGCTATGGGCTTCTCGCAGAACACCGGGAGACCCGAGCGTGCTGCCCGACCGATCAGTTCGGCGTGGGCCGAGGTGGCCGCGGTGATCACCACGGCGTCCACGCCCCAGGTGAAGATCTCGTCGACACCCGGCGCGGCCGTCGCTCCTAAGCGGTGGGCGAGATCCTGCGCCCGCCCGCTGTCCGCGTCCGTGACGATGAGGGATCCCCCCACCTCGCGGTGACGGCTGAGGGTGTTCGCGTGGAATGTACCGATGCGGCCCGTCCCGATGACTCCGATGCGCATGAGAACCAAACTGGGGTCCGACCAGCCACGCTGTCAATGCGTATGTCAGGACAATCGAACTACACGACTTCCCGTCAACAACCACCGGAGCTACGCTCAGGCCGTGCCGAAACCAGATGTGGATCCGACAGTGCCGCTGGAACTCAGTGTGGACCGGAGCAGCCCGGTACCGCTCTACTTCCAGCTGTCCCAGCAGCTCGAAGCCGCCATCGAGCACGGAGCACTCACTCCCGGCAGTCTGCTGGGCAACGAGATAGAGCTGGCCGGACGGCTCGGTCTGTCCCGCCCCACCGTGCGCCAGGCCATCCAGTCCCTCGTGGACAAGGGCCTGCTCGTACGCCGTCGGGGGGTCGGCACACAGGTCGTGCACAGCCAGGTCAAACGCCCGCTGGAACTGAGCAGCCTCTACGACGACCTGGAGGCGGCGGGCCAGCGCCCCGCGACCAGGGTCCTCGTCAACACGGTCGTGCCGGCCTCCGCGGAGGTCGCCGCCGCGCTCAACGTGGCCGAGGACAGCGACGTACACCACGTGGAACGGCTGCGGTCGGCGCACGGCGAGCCGATGGCGTACCTCTGCAACTACCTGCCGCCCGGTCTCTTCGACCTGGACACCGGCCAGCTGGAGGCCACCGGGCTGTACCGGCTGATGCGTGCCGCCGGAATCACCCTGCACAGCGCCCGCCAGTCGATCGGCGCACGTGGAGCGACGGCCGAGGAGGCGGAACGCCTCACCGAACGCGAGGGCGCCCCCCTGCTCACGATGCAGCGCACCACCTTCGACGACACCGGTCGCGCCGTCGAATACGGCACCCACACCTACCGCCCCACGCGCTACTCATTCGAGTTCCAACTACTGGTACGCCCATGAGGCAGGGCGCAGCCCTGGCCTCGGGGGCGCGGGGAACTGCGCGAACAACCACAACGCACCCGCACCCGGCAAACACCCCGCACCACCCCATCGCTCCCCCGCGCGCCAACGGGTCCCTCGGTGAGGCAGAATCGCCGCAATGAGCACCTACCGCGACTTCGCACTCCCCCGGGCTCTCAACGCGACCGGTGGGGGAAGCGCCCCCATAGGCTCCCGCCGGGCACCGGCGCTGCGCACTGTCGGCACACGCGAGCGCCGTTCCCACCTCACGGCGCCCCGCGTACCCACCGTCGGTATCGACATCGGCGGCACGAAGGTGATGGCGGGTGTCGTCGACGCGGACGGCAACATCCTGGAGACGATCCGCACCGAGACGCCGGACAAGTCCAAGAGTCCCAAGGTCGTCGAGGACACGATCACCGAGCTGGTTCTCGACCTCTCAGACCGGCACGACGTGCACGCCGTCGGCATCGGTGCGGCCGGCTGGGTCGACGCCGAACGCAACCGCGTCCTGTTCGCCCCCCACCTGTCCTGGCGCAACGAGCCCCTGCGCGACCGCCTCGCGGGCCGGCTGGCCGTCCCCGTCCTGGTCGACAACGACGCCAACGCCGCCGCCTGGGCGGAGTGGCGCTTCGGCGCGGGGCGCGGCGAGGACCACCTGGTCATGATCACGCTCGGCACCGGCATCGGCGGCGCGATCCTGGAGGACGGCCAGGTCAAGCGCGGCAAGTTCGGCGTCGCCGGCGAGTTCGGCCATATGCAGGTCGTGCCCGGCGGCCACCGCTGCCCGTGCGGCAACCGCGGCTGCTGGGAGCAGTACAGCTCCGGAAACGCCCTGGTCAGAGAGGCCCGCGAACTCGCGGCGGCCGACTCCCCGGTGGCGTACGGGATCATCGAGCACGTCAAGGGCAACATCGCCGACATCACCGGTCCGATGATCACCCAGCTGGCCCGCGAGGGCGACGCCATGTGCATCGAACTGCTCCAGGACATCGGCCAGTGGCTCGGCGTCGGCATCGCCAACCTGGCCGCCGCCCTCGACCCCTCCTGCTTCGTCATCGGCGGCGGTGTCTCCGCGGCCGACGACCTGCTGATCGGCCCCGCCCGGGACGCCTTCCGCCGCCATCTCACCGGCCGCGGCTACCGCCCCGAGGCCCGCATCGCCCGCGCACAGCTCGGCCCCGAGGCCGGCATGGTCGGTGCCGCCGACCTGGCCCGCCTGGTCGCCCGCCGCTTCCGGCGCGCCAACCGGCGCCGCCTCGAGAGATACGAGCGCTTCGAGAAGTTCGTAGAGACCACCCGCCGCGCCACCCAGGGGCCCCTGTGACCGCCTCCCTGCCCCGTCAGGCCCTGCCGCCGGACGAGCCGCCCGGCCCGCCGGAGGACCGCCGTCACCGCAACCGCCGGCGCGCCCTGACCCTGCTGATCATCGTGCTCCTCATCGGCGTCCCGGCCGGTTATCTGGTGATCTCCGCCAACCAGAGCCGTGACAGCGGCTTGGACAAGGAACGCAAGTGGGCCGCGCGGGGCCTCACCAAGGCCTGGCCCTCCAAGGTCCAGCGCCACATCTACGAAGTACCCGTCCCGCGCCAGGCCGACGGCGAAGGCATCCTGTCGACGAAGGTCGCCTACTACGAGACGAACAACTGGCGTACCAGCCGTCTGTACGTCCAGTTCATGACCACGAACGCGGGGCTCGACTACTTCTTCAAGGCCATGGGCGTCCCCCGCACCAGCCTGAAGAAGGACCAGTTCCCCATCAGTGCCCGGGACCAGAAGATCGTCGGCTGGAAGTTCAAGGAGCCGGGCCCGTGGTGGGGGCTCGCCCACCCGCAGAAGAACCCGGCACCCACGCAGCACATCGTCGTGAAGTGGGCGAAGCCCAACCACTACATGGTGTACGTCGTCTCGCGAACGACCCCCTGACCGGCCGCGCGACAGCCTCCGGACCGCCGCCGGGACCCGGGTGTCAGCAGCAATGTCAGACCCCGCCCGTACAGTCGAAGACGTCCGGCTCGACGGACACGACACGAGGGCGGGAGGTGACGTACGCATGGGTGACCTGAGTGAGGAGACACCGGCGACAGCGGTGGCGGACGTGTCCGTGCGCCTCGCGGCCGTCTTCCTTCCCGCCCCCCTCCCGCGCGAGGGCCGCATCGCCTTCTGGGACCCGGAAGGAGACACGGACCTGCCGGCCGAGGGCGCCGGTCGTACGGAACTGACGGTCGTACGACGGCACGGCGCCGGAGTCCGCCGCCGCACCACTCCCGCGCTCACGCTGCCCGTCGACGCGGCGCTGCCCCTGCTCGTGCGGGCCCGCCGCGACCCCGCCGCCCACCCCGCCACGGCCTGCTGGGGCGCCGCCGCGCTGCACGCCCTGCGGCTCACGGCCCGCGGCAGGCTGCTCCCCGGGCTCACCCCCGCCGGCCACGACGCCTGGCGCGCGGGCCCGCTGGACCCCGACGACATCGCCCACCTCAGGGCCGTCGCCGCGGCCCTGCCGTACGAGGGCCACGCGGTGCCCCTGCCCGGCCCAGGCCCCCTGCTGCTGCCCCAGCCCGAGGCACTGCTGCGTGCCTTCCTGGACGCCGTCGCGGACACCCTGCCGCGCACCCCGGCGGCGCCGTACGCCTCGGGGATGCCCTTCGCCGCGCGCCCGGCCCAGCGGCTGCAGGACGCCCACGACTGGGCGGCGGAGGTCGCCGCGGGCATGGACGCGGGCGTACGGATCTCGCTCCGCCTCGACCTGTCGGCGTACGAACTGTTCGACGACCCCGACCGAGTGCGTACCGCGGGCGCGGCGATCGTCCAGGTGCACAGCCTCGCCGACCCCACCCTGGTGACCGACGCGGCCACCCTATGGGCGGGCACCGCGGACGCGGCCTTCGGAGCACGCGCCCGCGTGGACGCCGCCCTGGCGGTGCGCCGCGCGGCCCGCGTGTGGCCCCCGCTCGACCGCCTCACCGAGCAGGAGTCTCCCGACGTCCTGGCCCTCTCCGAAGAGGAGCTGTACGACCTCCTCGGGGTGGCCGCGACCCGGCTCGCCGCCGCCGGAGTCGCCGTGCACTGGCCCCGGGACCTCGCCCAGGACCTGACCGCCCAGGCTGTCGTCCGCCCGGCGCCCGGCTCGGCGAAGGACGGCACCGGCTTCTTCGAGAGCGAGGAACTCCTGCAGTTCCGCTGGCAGTTGGCGCTCGGCGGAGATCCGCTCACCGAGGCCGAGATGGATCTGCTGGCGGAGGCCCACCGTCCTGTCGTCCGGCTCAAGGACCAGTGGGTGCTCGTCGACCCGGCCCTCGTACGCAAGGCACGCAAGCGTGAACTGGGCCTGCTCGACCCGGTCGACGCGCTCTCGGCCGCACTCACCGGCCGCGTCGAGGTCGACGGCGAGAGCGTCGAGGCGGTCCCGGTCGGCGCGCTGGCGGCCCTGCGCGACCGGCTGACGGCCGGCATCACCCCGGTGGAACCGCCCCCGGGGCTGAAGGCCCGCCTCCGCGACTACCAGCTCCGGGGACTGGCCTGGCTGGACCTCATGACCTCCCTCGGCCTCGGCGGCTGCCTCGCCGACGACATGGGGCTCGGCAAGACGATCACCGTCATCGCCCTGCATCTGCGGCGGGCCCGCAGCGAACCGACCCTGGTGGTCTGCCCGGCCTCCCTGCTGGGCAACTGGCAGCGCGAGATCACCAAGTTCGCGCCCGGCGTCCCCGTCCGCCGCTACCACGGCCCCGACCGCACCCTGGACGACACACCGGGCGGCTTCGTCCTCACGACGTACGGCACCATGCGGTCGGCGGCGCCCCGGTTGGCCGAGCAGCCGTGGGGGATGGTCGTCGCGGACGAGGCACAGCACGTCAAGAACCCGTACTCCGCGACCGCGAAGGCACTACGCACGATCCCGACCCCCGCGCGCGTGGCGCTCACCGGCACCCCCGTGGAGAACAACCTCTCCGAACTCTGGGCCCTGCTCGACTGGACCACCCCGGGCCTCCTGGGCCCCCTCAAGTCCTTCCGCGCCCGCCACGCGCGCGCGGTGGAGACCGGCGAGGACGAGGAGGCCGTCGCCCGGCTCGCCCGCCTGGTCCGCCCGTTCCTGCTGCGCCGCAAGAAGTCCGACCCGGGCATCGTCCCGGAACTGCCCCCGAAGACGGAGACGGACCACCCCGTCCCCCTGACCCGCGAACAGGCCGCGCTGTACGAGGCGGTCGTGCGCGAGTCGCTGCTCGCCATCGAGACGGCGGACGGCATCGCCCGGCGAGGCCTGGTGCTGAAGCTGCTGACCTCCCTCAAGCAGATCTGTGACCACCCCGCCCTGTATCTGAAGGAGGAGGTCCCCGGGCCTGCCGCAGGCGACCGGCTGGCTGCCCGCTCCGGCAAACTCGCCCTGCTGGACGAGCTGTTGGACACCCTGCTGGCCGAGGACGGTTCGGCGCTGGTGTTCACCCAGTACGTGGGCATGGCCCGCCTGATCACGTCCCACCTCACGGCTCGCGCGGTCCCGGTGGAACTGCTCCACGGCGGTACCCCGGTCGCCGAACGGGAACGCATGGTGGACCGCTTCCAGAGTGGCGCGACACCGATCCTGATCCTCTCCCTGAAGGCCGCCGGCACGGGCCTGAACCTCACGCGCGCGGGCCATGTCATCCACTTCGACCGCTGGTGGAACCCGGCGGTCGAGGAACAGGCCACGGACCGCGCCTACCGCATCGGCCAGACCCAGCCCGTCCAGGTGCACCGCCTGATCACCGAGGGCACGGTCGAGGACCGCATCGCGGAGATGCTGGAGTCCAAGCGGGCCCTCGCGGACGCGATCCTGACCTCCGGCGAGTCGTCCTTCACAGAACTGACGGACCGGGCTCTGTCGGACCTGGTCTCGCTGCGGGGGGCGGTGTGATGACGCCGGAGGAGCACGGGGAGCGGGAAGCAGAGCGCGAGGTGGTGGGGGAGGTGTCGGTGTCGGAGGGGCGTGCGTGGTCGGGCGAGGCCAATGGGGACCAGGCCGCCGATGCCGTGTGCGAGGGGCGCGAGGTGACGGGGGAGGAGCCGGCATCGGCGGGGAAGCCTCTGGTGGGCGAGGCGGAGGGGGAGCGGGTCGCCGGCGTCGCGCCGAGGGGGCGTGGCGTGGTGGGGGAGGCGTCGGCAGGGTGGCCTTCGTCGGGCGAGGACGAGGGCGAGCGGGATCGGGTCGCCGCTGCGATGCCTGCGGGGCATGACGCGGAGCGGGAGGCAGCGGACGGGAAGCCTCGGTCCGACGAGGCCGGGAGGGAGCGGCCGGCCGATGCCGCGCGCAGGGCGTTGCGGGCGGCGCGGGAGCGTGCGGGTCAGGAGGCGATCGGGACGCACGGCGGGGGCGAGGCCGTAGCGCGTGAGGGTCGGCCGGGAGACGCGGCTCGTGCGGCCCTGCGGGGCGCGGCGACGTCGGCCGGAACCCAGGACGCCGAAGCCCGGGCGGTGGACGTGAGCGGCCCGGAGGTTCGCGAGGTGCCGCCGACGCGCACCGACGCCGGGGGCCACAAGGGCGGGCGGCCTGGGGATGTCGCCCGGGAGGCTCTGCGAGCCGCACGCGGGGAGGCCCGGCGCGCCCGGCTGGAAGCGGAGGCGGCGGCAGCTGAGGCCACGCGGCCTCCCGTCCGGCCCGCGCCCTCGCTGACGGCACATGAGTGGCGCCCTGCGGACCGAGGGCGCGACGTACGGGAACTGCTCGCCCAATCCTTCGAGTTGCCCCCTGACGAGTCCCTCACCGGCCCGGCGAGGAGCCCGGAGCCCTGGGACGACGACCCACGTCCCGACACCTCGCCACCGGTGACCGTCGGGGATGTCCTGCGTGCCGTCGCCGCACCGGTCTCGCGACACAGCACCGTGGGCGGCGAGGTTCCCGGGGCGGCGTCATCAGACGGGCCGGGGGACACCTCGACCACGCCGGGCGCTCCGGGCACCGCGAAGACCCCCGGCACCGCGAACCCCCGGGGCATCCACGACATGCGGGAGACCCATGGCACCGCGAACCCCCGGGTCACCCACGACACGCGTGAGACTCCCGGCATCCGCATCACACGGGACACCCCCGGTACCCGGGACATTGCCAGGTCCCGGCAGGCGGCACCGCCCGACGAGGATCCTCCCGGTCCTGCCAGTCCCGCTGGTCCCGCCGGTCCTCTCGGTCCCGCCGGCAACTCGCGCCTCGCCTCCTCGTCCTCCTCCATGGCCGCCCCCGGCCGGGACGGCGAGCTGCGCCGAACCTTCCCCGCTCTGCCGGCCTCGGGGAGCCGGGCCGGGGCGTCAGGCCTTGTCGGCTTCGCGGAGAGCTGGTGGGGGAACGCCTGGGTGGCAGCCCTGGAGGAGGGCGCGTTGGACGCCGCCCGGCTGGGGCGGGGCCGCGGGTACGCGGAGAAGGGGCACGTCGATGCCATCACCGTGACACCGGGGCTCGTACTCGCCTATGTGCAGGGCTCCCGGCCACGGCCGTACCGCGTCCAGGTGCGGCTGCGCACCCTCGGCGACCAGGAGTGGGAGCGGTTCCTGAACGCCGCCGTGGAGCGGCCCGGGCACATCGCCGCACTGCTCGACAAGGAGATGCCCCACTCCCTCGCCGACTGCGGGGCACCACTGCTGCCCCTCCCCGGCGACCTCGAACCCCGGTGCAGTTGCCCCGACTCCGGACACCCCTGTAAGCACGCGGCGGCCCTCTGCTACCAGACCGCCCGCCTTCTCGACGCCGACCCCTTCGTCCTGCTCCTCCTGCGCGGCCGGGGCGAACGGGAGGTGCTCGACGAGTTGTCCCGGCGCAACGCCGCCCGAGCGGCCCGAGCCGCTCAGGAGCAGCAGCCGGCGTCCTTCCCCGGGGTCCGGGCCTCCGAGGCGCTGGTCCCGCGCCACCTACCGCCCCTCCCGGCCCCGCTGCCTCCCCGCCCGCACCCCGAGCAGCCCCCGGCCTACCCGGCGTCCCCGGGCGGCCCGGACCCCTTCGCGCTGGACCAGCTGGCGACGGACGCCGCCGCCCGCGCCCACACACTGCTCACCTCCGGCCACGACCCGGTCGGTGAACTGACCCTGTGGCAGGACGCCGTACGTCTCGCCGCCGCCCGCCCCGGCTCGGGCCTCACCGCCGGCACCCGGCACCTCTACTCGTCGCTCGCCAGAGCCGCCGGCCGCACCCCGGCGGATCTCTCACGTGCGGTGGCCGCCTGGCGGCAGGGCGGGCTCGACGGACTCGCGGTCCTCGAAGAGGTCTGGGACCCACCGGCGGGCCGGTTCGACCGCGCCCGCCCTGTCCTCCTCGCCGCGGACCTCCCCGCCTTCAGACCCCGGCGAAACCACCTCACCCACCCGCGCGGCCACATACAGCTGCGCCTGGGCCGCGACGGCCTCTGGTACGCCTACGAGTCCGAACCGGGCCACGACGACTGGTGGCCCCGAGGCACCCCCGACCTGGACCCGGTCGGCGCCCTCACCGGCCTCGGCAACCCGACAGAGCCCTGACCCGAGGCGACGGGCTCGCTACCCCACATCGGGGCGGCGTGGTGCCGGACGCGGCGTACGACCGACGATGGTCGGCCACCCGCAGGCGCTGGCCGCCGCCGGGCCGCGGCTGGTGCGGGTCGCAGCCGGCGGGTGAAGTCGATGATCGGTTCCGTGGCAGCGGCGGTGGGCGTGGTCCGGGTGGTCTTCCGGTTGCGAAGGGCTGCCGCGGTGGGGCGCGTCATTTCTCGGCCGGGGTGGGGGCTTGGGGCAGGCGTAGCTGGAAGCATGCTCCGAGGGTCCGGGGGGTGAGGGTGAGGGTGCCCTCGTGGCGGTGGGCCAGGTCGCGGGCGATGGCGAGGCCCAGGCCGGTGCCGCCGTGGTCGCGGGAGCGGGCGTCGTCGAGCCGGACGAAGCGTTCGAAGATGCGCTCGGTGTCCTCGGCGGGTACGCCCGGTCCGTCGTCGTGCACCGTGAGGACGACCCAGGGATCCTGGTTTCGGATGGTGATCTGGATGCGGTGTGTGGCGTGGCGTGCGGCGTTGTCGATGAGGTTGCGCAGCAGCCGTTCGTATTCGTCGGGGTTTCCAAATACGTGTGCGGGGGCGGTGCCGTCGCAGGTGAGGGTCAACGGCCGTTCGGTGAGGGGATATTGCTCGGTCAGCCGGGAGGCAAGGGCTGTCAGGTCGACGGTTTCCGGGCCGGCTGTGGAGGTGCGGGTGTCGAGGCGGGCCAGGAGCAGCAGGTCTTCGGCGAGGGCGTGGAGGCGGCGGGTCTGTCGTGCGGCGGTGGTGGCCGCGGCGGGCCAGTCGGTGCGTTCCGGGTAGGCGAGTGCGACTTCCAGGCTGGCCAGCAGTGTGGTGAGGGGGCTGCGCAGTTCGTGGGCGGCGTCCGCGACGAAGCGGCGTTGCCGGGCGGCGGCGTTGTCGAGGCGTTCGAGGGTGCTGTTGATGGTGGTGGCCAGGGCGGTGATCTCGTGTCCCGTGGCGGGGACGGTGACGCGTTCGCGGGGGTCGCTCGCGGTGACCGAGGCGGTGAGGACGCGGATGGCCTCGACCGGCCGCAGCGCGATCCGGACGGCGAAGTAGACGACGGCGGCGATCAGCACGAGACTGACGAGCCCGGCCAGGAGCAGCAGGCGGTCGGTGGCCTCGGTGATCGCGTCGGCGATGTCCTCGGCCGCGTGCGGGAGCACCACCGCATAGACCCGCAGTTGGGAGTCGGCGGCGACACCCAGAGCGGCGACTCTGTCGCTGCTCAGTTCATCGGCCCGGATGTCGTCGTACATGACCAGGTAGGTCCCACCGTTCTTGCCGAACCGGTCCCAGGACTTGGAGTCGTGGCGCGCAGGTATGTACATGGGACGGGTCGTATAGCCCCAGGCCGCCCCGTCATCCGGTGGGGCAGGCAACTCGGCCTTCGGCGGGGCGGGCAGCACATGGCGGGTGCCGGGATCGAACTCCTCCATGCCGCCGCCGTAGGCGACAGCGGCGCGTCGGCCGGTCGCGACGACCTCGTACGGCACGGTGCTCCTGCGAACGGGAACCACACCCTGCTTCAACTGATCGACGAGAGCCAGGAGCTGTTCCTCCGCCTGCCCTTCGGCGATCTGCGTGCTCTGGCGGTAGACGTCGCGGTGTACCCACCAGCCGATGCCGACCAGGATGACGGCGGCGGCCGAGGCGGCGGCCAGGGCCGTGCGGGCTCGTACCGAACGCGGCCACCAGCGGCGTCGCGACTCAGTCGCGTTCACGGTCGTCCACCAGTCGGTAGCCGGTACCCCGGACGGTCTGCAGGGACTGCCGGTCGAACGCGACGTCCACCTTCTTGCGCAGCGCGCTGACGCGCGCCTCCACCAGGTTGGGATCCAGGGCTTCGTCGGGCCACGCGTGATAGAGCAGATCCGATTTGGACACCGCCTGGCCCGCCCGGCGGGCCAGCAGCTCCAGCACGGCGAACTCCCGGGGCGTGAGTTCCACCCGGGCCCCGGCCCGGCGGCAGACCCGGCCGGCGACATCCAACGAGAGGTCGCCCACGGCAAGGACGGGCGGGGCGACCGTGGAGGCTCGTCTGACCAGGGCCCGCAGCCGTGCGACGAGCACCATGTAGGAGAAGGGTTTGGCCAGGTAGTCGTCGGCCCCCGTGTCCAGGGCTTCTGCCTGGTCCCAGTCCCCGTCCTTGGCGGTGAGTACCAGGATGGGGGTCGCGTTGCCCTCCCGGCGCAGTTGGGCGCAGACCTTGTAGCCGTTGAGTCCGGGCAGCATCAAGTCCAGTACGACAAGGGCGTATTCGCCGGTCCTGGCCATCCACAGTCCCTGTCGGCCGTCATGGGCGAGGTCGACGCTGTAGCCCTCGGCGGTCAGACCGGTGTGCAGGGTCCGGGCAAGGTCCACCTCGTCTTCGACCACCAGGATGCGCATGCGGTGCAGCCTCGCACAGCGCCGGCCCGCCTTCCTGATCGGCCGGTCAGGTTGGGTCAGCAAACGGTCAACGAGGTCCCGGCACGCTGGCGGAGTTTTTCGCCACTGCTGAAAGGCCCTGTCGCCGATGTCCCTTGATGAACGTGCCCCCACCGTGGCCAGGACGGTTTCCCCTCCCGCACCCGCCCGTCGACGATCACCGAGCCCGACCGAAGCCGTTGTCGTCATCGCGCCCCTGTCGCTGGCCGTCGTTCTGGGGCTCTGGGGTGTCCGCAGGCAGAACACCATGTGGGGGGACGAGTCCGTCACCTATCAGCTCGCGCACCGCGATCTTTCGCAGATATGGCACACCGCCCAGCACATCGACCTCGTCCATGCCCTCTACTACGCCGTGATGCATGAGATCTTCGGCCTCTTCGGCGGGGGGTTGCTGACGTTGCGGCTGCCCTCTGTGCTGGCAATGTCCGTGGCCGCGAGCGGAGTCGGGCTTCTGGGACTACGCCTGGCGGGACCGCGTACCGGGCTGCTGGCCGGGCTGGTGTTCCCGCTCCTTCCCCAGGTACAGAAGTACGCACAGGAAGGCCGCTCGTACGCCATGGTCTGTGCCCTGGTCACCTGGGCCACCTGTGCACTCGTCGTCAGCGTCCCGCATCGCACCCGGTGGCGGTGGGCGGTCTACGGCTCCACCATGCTGCTGGCCTGTCTGCTCCATGAGTTCGCGGTCCTCGCCCTGGTCGCACACGGCGTCACGCTGGTCGTCTCCCGTGTTCCACGACCGGTGTTGAAGGCGTGGAGTGTGGCTGCCGCGGGCGTGGTGGGCGGACTGTTGCCGCTGGCGATCCGCAGTGCGGGGCAGTCGGAACAGGTGTCCTGGATCGGCGGACCGGTCCGGCTTCGTTATTTCCTGGTTGTGGCGGTCGTGGGCGTGGCATGTGCCCTGGCGCCCCCGGCGCCCCTGGGGAGGAGGGGGCCCGTGCGGCTTCCCGTGCTGGCGGTGCCGATTCTTGTGCTTCCGGGCCTTCTGCTGCTGATCGCGTCACTGGTCAAGCCCCTTTTCGTCGACCGCTATGTGGTCTACAGCAATATCGGAATCGCCTTGCTGCTGGGCGCCTGGCTGGATTGCTTCCACCGGCTGCAGCGGTCTTCCCGCAACGCGTGGATCCTGTGGGTCCCGTGCGTCCGGTGGATCCCGTGGATCGTGGCGGTCGCCGTACTGGCCGTGCTCGTCCCGCCGAGCCTTTCGCTGCGGACGCCCCAGAGCAGGAGCAATGACGCCACCGCAATCGGCGCCGCCGTACGCAAGGAAGGCCGCCCGGGCGACGGGCTGCTCTACCTCGCGGGCCAGCACCGGATCTTGACCGCGGCCAACCCCGAGGACACCCGTTCCCTGACAGATCTCGCCCTGGCACAGGATCCCGTTTCGTCGAACACACTTGCAGGTGTCGAGCTTCCCGCCCGGGACATAGCGGCACGCATGCTGGACTTCGACCGGATCGTCGCTGTCCGCGCGGTGGGTGTGAACTCGCCGACCAACCCACGGGAGGAAGCGAAAACAAGCACCCTGCGGCGCTACTTCCGCGAGTACGGAACAACCCATGTCAACGGGGCGCGAGTCACCGTCTACGTCCGGGCCCACGCCCCGTCTCCGAAGGCCGGTCCTGGATCCAACAGCCCGGGAGCGAGGAGTGACCACCATCGGTGCGGGCCCGGCCGGCACCACCGCCGTCACACTGTCCCGACCCGGAAGCCACGGCCCCTGACTTGCCGGTTTCCCGCACGTTCAGGTTGAACACAACTCGTTGAGCGCGCAGCGTGCGGGAGCCCCGAACGGTCCTGGGAAGGTGATGAGGCCGATGACACCGGCCGAACGCCGTCGAGGTCGTGTGGGAGCTTCAACACCATGCCGTAGCGGAGGAGGGGGACGGAGAGCAGGTCAGGACGGGATGATCTGCCGCTGCTGCTCGCGACGGCCCGCGTAGGGCTGCTGCTCGACGGCGGCTCCGCCTGCGGTGCCAAACCGTCGTGGTGCTTGGCGGTCAGGATGCCGTAACTCATCTTCGCGGCAGCCGCCGCGTCGGCCCACTGTGCGCAGTTGACGCTCGGCGGAGCGAAAGCGTGGGGCTCTGGCCGGGTTCGGCCCACTCCTGGTTCGTGAACACATTCTTGATGAGGGCATGGCCCACGCCTGTGGATCGATGGGACTGCTCGCGGTGACGACGTCTCAGGTGCCCGCCCGAAGTTGACGACCGGGCCGTCATGGTGTGGCTCGATCGGCAGGGCATCGAGCAAAGAGGGGCGCGTCGCAGGACGTGGTATCGCTCGATCGGGGCAGGGTCGGACGTTGCGTGGCCGGGTGCGGTCGCCGTCGGTGATGAGCGGTGGGACCACACTCAGGAAGGAGGCCGGCCCTTGTGAAATGGACACCCGGGCAACATCCAAACCGCATGTGACCTGCGTCACTTCACCCCATTGGTTACGTTGAGGTGACTGGATACCGATCGTGAGTATTGAGGTGCGGCGGGAGAACTCGCCGAAGGAGAGGGGCCGGTCCGAACCCCGGCCGCGCGTCGTTGATCCGTCCCGAGTGGCGCACGCGGCACCTCGCATCCCACCCGTAACAGTAAGTCGTACTGCCTCCGTGTCGGAGGCAGTGAGGGAGTGTTGTCATGACCAGCAAGAACCTCGACATCGCGCGTGAGTACTTCCAGGCCGTGCAGACCGGTGACCTGGCCAAGGTGGGCCGGCTTCTGGACGAGGAGATCGTCTGGCATCAGCCCGGCGCCAACCGGTTCTCCGGTGAGCACAAGGGCCGCGAAGCCGTCTTCGCGATGCTCGGCGGGATGATGGAGGCCAGTCAGGGCTCGTTCGCCATCGACACGATCCATTCCCTGATGGGCAACGGCGACACGGTGGCCGCCTCGATCCACTTCGGCGGGCGGCGCGAGGACGCGTCCATGAGCATGGACGGCGTGGATGTCCTGCGTCTCCAGGGCGGCAGGATCGTCGAGATGTGGCTGTTCTCCGGCGACCAGGGCGCCGAGGACGCCTTCTGGGGGAAGTAGGCCGCCGGCATCCCGCCGGCGATCAGGATCCGCCCTGTTCGAACAGGGCTACGGTCTGCGGGGCGAACGCGCCGAGGATGTCGGCGCCCTGGAAGATGCCGGGCGCCGCACCGTCGGGTGCACTGAATCGGCACCTTGGTGACCAGTCACGGTCACTGGCGGGCGTCATAGCTCTCGCGTGCGGCGAGTACCTCGGTGAAGTGATCCTCGGCCCAGAGGGCGAGTGCCTGAATCGGGGCGTACAGAGTGCGTCCCAGTGCGGTCAGTTCGTACTCGACCCGGGGCGGGACCTCGCCGTACACGTGCCGGGTGACGATTCCGTCGCGTTCCAGGTCCCGGAGTGTGTCGGTGAGGACCTTGGCGCTGATGCCGTCGACGTCGGTGCGCAGATCGCGGAAGCGCCGGGGGCCCGCACTGAGCGCGATGACCACCATGGCTGTCCATTTGTTGGCGATGCGGGCGAGCGATGTGCGGGACGGGCAGGTCGCCGTCATGACATCGAAGGCCGGAAACCGTGGCAGCGTCATACGCCCTCATTGGTTGTATCGAGGCGATTGTTACCGAAGGTAAGCATAAGGGCCCGGCAGGCAGCATTTCCACCGAGGCCGTCGTCCGGCACCAGTCCGGTGCCCGCACCCTCTCCAGTAGCCGCCGCGGCGGCTAGATCAGGAGCGACTCAGGTCTGGCCGGCTCCCCGCACACGGCCGTCCGAACCTGACTACAACTCTCTGACGGTGACCACCATGGCGTCCGCACCCGCGGACCCGGGCGCCGACTCCGGCCGCAACGAGGGGAGCTACCGGGCGGGCACCTACCTCGTGAAGCCGGCCGACGAACCGCTGGCGACGTACGGGGGCGGCTTGCGCGGCCTCAAGGGGACCGCCTCCAGGGCGGGCGAGCGGCTCGACGTCGGCTCCGGCGCGCAAAGGCGTATCTGCGGTACCTGGAACGACGCCGGGATGCGGTGCTCGGCGCCGTTCCGGGCGTCAAGGAGCAGTACGACTACGCGTACACGTTCAACGGGTGAGGGTGGAACTCACCGGCAGGCAGGCGGAGAAGCCGGCGGCCGTGCCAGGTGTGGTGTCGCCGGCCCGCAGCACGGTCCACCGAACCACCGACGCCGACTCCGACGCGTTGCCGTCCGATGCCCCGCCTGCTGCGTCGAGGCTGTCGTAACCGGTGGTCAGCAGAGTGAATGCGGCCGTCATGGGCGGTGATGGTCCCTCGCTGGTCGTGGGGAACGGCCGGACGGAACTGGGTGGAGAGCGGGGCCATCCTTAGCGGTGGCCTGAGGATGCGCGAAGCCCCGCCTCGGCGCGCGGCGCGTGAACCGTCGGCGGGGCGGGGGTGGCCGAACTCAGCCGGCGGTGGTCCGGGTGCGGCGGGCGTAGGCGCGGGCGGCGCGGGCTCGGTCGCCGCAGCGGACCGAGCACCAGTGGCGGCGTCCCGCGCGGAGCAGATAGCGGTTGCAGGGAGTGGAGGGGCAGGCCGTCAGACGTTCGGCGTCCGAGCCGGTGAGCAGGTCGGCGGCGTCGGCGGCGAGGATGCCGAGAGCCTGGTCGACGATCTGGTCGATGGGGTGCGGGGCGGTGCGATGCATGCCGCGGACGGAGTCCCAGCCGAGCGGGGAGGCGGTGGGGACGCGGGTGAGGGCGTCGTTGACGGCGTTCAGCGCGGTGGCGGGGGCGGGGTGTCCGCCGACGTGAGCGGCGAGCAGGTCGCGTACCTGCTCGCGCAGGGAGCGCAGGCGGGCCGCGCAGAGTTCCTGGATACCGGCGTCCGCGGGAGCCAGGTTGTGGTCGACCAGCCATTGGCCGGCACTGGACGGGGTTCCCAGCGCGTCGAGGAACTGGCCGCCGGGCAGGGCGATGACGCTGTTGGCGAGGTCGAGGGCGGGGTAGAGCTCGGCGCCCGGGGCCGACGGCAGCCCGGAGCCGACAGCGTCGGAGGTGTCGGCGGCGGCATCGGTCTCACTCACGCTTCTCACGCTACAGCTTGCCTTCATCCGTGACAAACGCCTATTGTCACGGATGTAGGCCAATCTATCCGTGAGGTGATGTCGTGATGACCGCAACCAGTGCGTCCAGTACGTCCAGCGAACAGGTACCCGTCCAGGTCTTCGGCGGTCCGACCGCACTCATCGAGTACGGCGGGCTGCGGTTCCTGACCGACCCGACTTTCGATGCTCCCGGCACCTACCCCTCGGGGCTGGCCAAGACCGCGTCCGCCTCCGCCGCACCCGCCGATCTGGGCCGGATCGATGTGGTGCTGCTGTCGCACGACGAACACGCCGACAACCTCGACACCTCGGGCCGTGCCCTGCTCGCCGAGGTACCCCTGACCCTGACCACGCCCAGTGGCGCGGGCAGGCTGGGCGGCACCGCACGCCCCCTGAAGGACTGGGAGTCCATAGACCTGGACCGTCCCGGCGGCGGCAAGGTCACCGTCACCGGAGTCCCGGCTCTGCACGGCCCCGGGGCCCGCGAGGACCTCGAACCGATCGTCGGCGAGGTCGTCGGATTCGTCCTCAGCGGTGTCGGTCTGCCCACCCTCTACGTCAGCGGTGACAACGCCCAACTCCCGCTGGTCCGTGAGATCGCCGATCGCTTCGGCCCGGTGGACACCGCTGTGCTGTTCGCCGGCGCGGTCCGCACCGATCTCCTGGACCGCCAGTTGCTCACCCTCGACAGCGCTCAGGCCGCCGAGGCCGCCCGCATCCTGGGCGCCCGCCGGATCGTGCCGGTCCACTTCGACAGTTGGGCCCACTTCACCGAGGGCCGCGAGCAGCTCGTGGGCGCCTTCACGGCCGCCGGACTGATCGACCGCGTGGAACTGGCCTGACGTGGCATCAGTGCCGCCGACGCCCTGTCCGGCGGCATCGCCAGTCGGTCCACGGATACCATGAGTTCATTCATTGGAAGAATGTGGCGATCGAGCAGGTCGGAGACATCCGCCGGGTGAGAACCCGGCTCCAAGCCCTCATCGACCTAGGACTCGGATATCTCACCCTCGGCGAAGACACCCCGGCCCTCTCCGGCGGCGAGGCACAGCGGCTGAAGCTCGCCACCGAGCTGACCCGGAACCAGTCCGACATCCTCTTCGTCCTGGACGAACCCAGCGTCGGGCTCCACCCCCTCGACATTCGCACGCTCCTGGACGTCCTCCAGCGACTGGGTGACAACGGCGCCACCGTCATCGTCATCGAACACGACCTGGACATGATCGCCAACGCCGACTACGTCATCGACATGGGCCTCGGAGGCGGCACCGCCGGCGGCACCGTCGTCGCCACCGGCACATCCGAGGATCTCTCACATGATCCGCACAGCGTCACCGCCCGCTATCTCAGCCACCATCTGCGCCCGCCGAAGAAGTAGACCTGTCGCGGAGCCGGGACCTGGGTCCTTCCCTGCGGACCACATGGCACATGTCGTGGAAGGCGTCGGGGACGTACTCACGGTGGTTCTGAAGACGTTGTCGTACGTCAAGGACCGCCGCGAGGTGGAGACCGGCGAGGTGATGGTCTTCTCGGGGGCCGGCCTCGGGGGGCCTTCTTCCCGGCGTGCCAGCTGTCGCGCATAGTGAAGGCGCTGTGCCACAACGTCGACGGAACCCCAGGACAAGGAATCCCATGGCGCGGAAGAAGGCCCTGATCGTCCGAGGCGGATGGGAAGGACACCAGCCGGTCAAGGCAACGGAGCTGTTCCTCCCCTTCCTCGAAAGCAGCGGTTACACCGTCCGTGTCGAGGAGTCGCCCGACGTCTACGCCGATGCCGCTGAACTGGCCGCCACCGACCTCGTCGTGCAGTGCGTGACGATGTCGGAGATCACCGCCGAGCAGTTGTCGGGACTGAGCGCGGCGGTCGTGGCGGGCACCGGCTTCACCGGCTGGCACGGCGGCATCGCCGACTCGTTCCGTGCCTCCTCCGACTATCTCCACCTGGTGGGAGGCCAGTTCGCGACCCACCCGGGCAGGGAACCGTGCGAGCGCCGGGGTGATGAGACGGACAACTACCTGCCGCACACCGTCACCCTCACCGAGCTCGGCCGCGAACACCCCGTCACCGCGGGCATCGAGGACTTCGAGCTGGACACCGAACAGTACTGGGTGCTCCACGACGACCTGATCGACGTACTCGCCACCACCACGCATCCCGTTCGGCCGTGGCATCCCTGGCACCGGCCGGTCAGCTCGCCGGCGGTCTGGACCCGGCTGTGGGGCGCCGGGCGCATCGTGGTGACGACACCGGGGCACAGCCCCGACGTGCTGGAGAACACGAACGTTCGCACCATCATCGAGAGGGGCATGCTGTGGGCGACGCGCACCGCATCGGCGTCGTAGGTCTCGGAGTCATCTCCCGCGCCTATCTCGACACCCTGGTCGGTCATCCCGCCGTACGCGTCACCGCGGTCGCCGACCTCGACGCCTCCCGGTCGGCCGCGGTCGCCGCCGAACTGCCCGGCGTAAAGGCGCTGACCGTCGAGGAGTTGCTGAGCAGTCCGGATGTGGACACGGTCCTCAACCTCACCGTCCCCGCGGCCCACGCCGAGATAGCCCTCGGTGCCACAGGTCACGGCAAGAACGTCTACGGCGAGAAGCCGCTGGCCGCCGACCTCGCCGACGCCCACGCCGTCCTGGAGTCCGCCGCGAAGGCCGGAGTCCGGGTGGGCTGCGCGCCGGACACCGTCCTCGGCACCGGAATCCAGACGGCGCGGGCGGCGCTGGAGGCGGGGATCATCGGACGCCCCCTGTTCGCCTCGGCCGTCATGATCACCCCGGGGCACGAACGCTGGCATCCACACCCCGACTTCTACTACACCGCCGGCGGTGGCCTTCTCCTCGACATGGGGCCGTACTACCTCACCTCCCTGGTCCACCTGATGGGTCCGGTGAGCGCCGTGATCGGGGCGGCAGGCCGGCTGCGCGCCGAGCGAGTCATCGGCAGCGGCCCGCGCGCGGGCGAGCGGATCCCGGTCGAGGTGGACACCCATGTCTCGGGGGTGCTGGAACACGTGGGCGGAACCCTGACGACGATCACCACGAGCTTCGACGGCGTGGCCACCACGGCGGCGCCGATCGAGATCCACGGCGAGTCGGGGACCCTCGCCGTGCCGGATCCGAACGGCTTCGACGGCGAGGTGCGGCTCTTCGAACTCGGCGCCACGCACTGGCGCACGCTCCCGTCGACGGCGGGATACGTCGGCGGCACGCGGGGCGTCGGCCTGCTCGACTTCATCGCCTCCGACGAGCGGCGGCCGCCTCGTGCGAACGGTGACGTCGCGCTGCACGTGCTGGAGACGATGAGCGCCCTCCTCCGTTCGTCGGCCGAGGGGCGACGCGTCGAGCTCACGACGTCGGTGGAGCTCCCGGTCCGCGTTCCGCTGACGGCCGCCGAGCAGTGGCGGGCGCCCACGGTCCCCTGAGCTGCGGCTCAGGGGCGGTGGTGGTGGCGACCGGGTCCGCCTGGGGGCCTCGGCACCTTCACCGCCATGCACTGCGCAGTTCCGGGCAGCGGGGTCGGCCACCCCGACGCCCTGTACCAGAAGAGACGGGGCGCGGTCGGTGCCGGCATCGCAGACGGCGAAAGCCCTGGTGTGCGGAGCTGACGTGACCGGGTACCGTCTTGGCCATGTTCTTCCAGCCGCAGATTTACGAGTGAGAGCGTGACGGGCCCCTGCCGACGTCCTTCGATGTCGCCGCGCTCGTCCCCCACCAATGAATCCGTAGATCACTTCACATCATTCCGGGAGAACCCGTGAGCAAGAACATCAACAACCCCGTGGGCATGGGCGGCGGCCAGCGCAAGAAGCTGTCGCGCACCGAACGGCAGAACAACGGTCCGCACCGCAACCTCGACCGCCAGGGTGCCGCCGACCAGAAGGCGGAGCTGGTGCGCAAGATGCGCGAGAAGGCAGAGGCAGCCGACGGCGCCGCGAAGACGGGCGACGACGCCGCACAGCGCTGACGCACCCCCGCCGCATCGCGGCACCGCAAGGGGCGGGCCCGGACCGCGACGCGCGTCCGGGCTCTGCTGCCGGACCGGGCGCGGCCCGCCCCGCCGGCACACACCCTGACTGCCGGTGGAAGCTCCGGTGAACTCACGTACGCGCACGGCCGGGCGGCGTAGCTTGCCGGGCATGGCAGAGGCCGAGCCTCGGGCCCAGCTCGTCGACTACGCGGGCATCGGGCTGGGCCGCGAGGGCGGGCGGGTCGAGATCGAGGAGATCCTGGAGCACCAGTACCTGGCGGTGCCGGTGTGCTGATCTGCCGGCAGCCGACCTGTCGGGAGGCAGGGCGCCGCGATCAGACGGCGCCCGGCGGATCACGGTGTGGATCGGGCGGCGGATCCTTGCGCAGGGTGGTGGTGATGGCGTCGCCCACCTCCCGGGTGAGGGCGGGCCGTTCGCCGGTCAGGCCGAGTTCCTGGGCCAAGGTGATGGCGTGCAGGTCGACGGTGGCCTCGACGAGATCGGCGAACACCGCCGTCGCCGAACGGACCCGGATCCATGCCGTTGCCGCGACGACCGCGGCGGCGGGCAGCGCCGGCCACCACCAGGCGCCGAGCGGCAGGTACAGCGTGGCCCATCCGGCGAGCCCGAAAGCGGCGCCGTAGGCCTCGCGAGCGGAGAGGAGTTCGGCCCGGACCGCATCGGGGACCGTCAGCCAGAGCCGGGGCCACGCGGCGCCCAGCTCCAGGCCGTAGGCGTCGTACACCCGCTGGTCGGCCGCGTGGAGGCGGTCGCCGGTCCAGGTGGGCCGCCGGGGGCGGACGAGGGCGACGGCCTCGCGTCGTTCGATGGCCCTGGCGAGTTCGGCACGGGTCCCGGCCGCCTCGCACGCCGCGTCGGCGCGCCGCCAGCGGTCGACGCGGCGCCGTACGAAAAGGCGCGCGGGCCACCGGTCGCCCCGACTGGTGCACAGGCGCTCCACGACGACGGCAGACGCTCTGGCGCACAGTCCGGCCAGCATGGCCGCCGCCAGCACACCGGCGGCCACGAGGAGGATCGCACCGGCGTTGGAGGCTCCTGGATGGGCGGCCACCCGGTCGATGGCGGGCTGAAGCTCAGCCAGGTCCAGGGCGTGGGCATGTCCCAGTACGACGGCGGCGGCCACACCGGCGAGGTAGACCACCCCGGGCAGGACGAGCAGGGCGAGCCACTTCTCGGCGGCCTTTCCGGCGAGGGCGGACAGAAAGGTGGTCACAGCCGGGCCCGGCCATAGACGAAGGGACGGCCGGTCATCACGCACACGGGAGCCTCCGGGTACAACTCCGCGCTCGACAACCGCTCGCAGGGGTGGGCGGCGGGACAGATCCACCGGTGCACCACCGGACGGCCGACGCTGTTCCCCGGCAGAGTCGGCAAGCCCTTCGCCCCCCTGGTCACGATGCCGAAGCCGGCCGCGGCCATCCGGTCGTCCAGGGTGTCCAGCCGACGCTCCAGCGCGGAGCGTGCCACAGGTTCGTCTCCGCGCAGCGCCGCAAGAACAGCCCCGACGAGTTCCGCCGCGCCCGCCTCACGCGCCGCCTCCTCCAGCTCGCCCGCACCCATGAGTGTGCACACGCGACTGAGCCGTTCCGCGAGTTCGTCCACCGAGTGCTCCCTGCCTTCGCGATCGCCATGTCAGTTGCATGATCCCGGAGTTGGTGACTTTACGGGGGTCCCAGGATCCGGCGCATCCCACTACGGTGGTCGGCGGTGGGGCGCCAGTGTGATGCCGGGGCGCTGCGGGGGACCAGAAGGAAGCAAGGAAGCGATGAGTACGTGGAAGCGCCGCAGACTGCTCTTCATGGCCGAAGTGCATGAGAGGCGGGGCACCGACCCGTCCCACGTACTGGCCGGGCTGCATGAACTGGCGGCCGAGGATCCGTACGATCTCGAAGTGCTGCTCACTGCCGCGGAACTGCTCGCCGACCGCGCCGGCCGCAGAACCGGCACGGAGCGGGAAGCGGACCTCGCGGCCTCGATCGCCCTGCTGCATCGCTGCGTTCCGCTGGTGCCCCCGGGCCACTACGACCGCGGCCGGGTCTTCAACAGCCTGGGGCAGCGGCTGTTCGCGGTCGCACAGGGCACGGACTCCCCCGAGCCCGTGGCCGAGTCGGTGCTCGCTTTCCGCGAGGCCGTGGCGGCGACGCCGCAGGGCAGCAGCATGCTCCAGGTGAACCAGTTTTTTCTGGTGGTCCAGCTCGGTGAGCACTTCGAGCGGAGCGGGGACCGGGACGCACCCGTCGAGGCCGTCCGATTGGCACGCGAGGGCTATGCCACGGTCCCGCCCGGCGACGAACTCCGCCCCATGTTCCGGACGGCCCTGATCACCTCGCTACGGCATCTCGCGGGTGCCACCGCGCACGTCGAACCGCTCCAGGAAGCCGTCGTCTTCGCGCGGGAGGCGCTGTCCGAGGCCGGCAGCACCTCTGACCTTGCCGCGGCACAATTCGATCTCGTACGCGCTCTCAGGGCACTGCACGACGCGACGACGGACACGGGACTGCTGGTCGAGGCGGTTGACCTGAGCGAACAGTGCCTTGCGGCCACACCGCGGCGCGATCCCGAGTTCAACACGCGTCGGACACGTCTCGCGTCCGCCGTCAGGCTGCTCGCCCAGGACCGCAGGGACCCCGACCTGATGCGCCGGGCCATCGACCTGATGCGGGCGACGATCGAGACACCGTCGGCCGCCGACGAGCACGCCGACACGCTCATCGACCTCACTCAGTCGCTGGCTGCCCTGTACACCATGACCGACGACCAACTCGCGCTCAGGGACGCGGAACTGACCGCCCGCACGGCCGTGGCCGCCGCCCCCGACCCCGGCCCCTGGCGCACAGAGGCACAATTCGCCCTGGCAACGATCCTGCTGTACCGCTCCAGCGTGGACGCGCGCGGCACGGACGCCGCAGCACTGCATGAGGCGCTGGGGCTGTTTCAGCACGTGGCGGCTGCCACACCGCCAGACCACCGGGAACGTGGCGATCGCCTGTGGCATCTGGGCGTCACCCTGCGCGACCTGGCCAGGCACGGCGACGGCGACACCGCCGCGTGGCGGCGCCAGGCACGGCATGTCTTCGCCGAGGCCGCGTCCGCCGCCGGACCGCCCAACGTACGGATCAAGAACTTCCAGCACCTGGGCGCCATGGAGGCCGACCTCGGTGACCCGCACGCCGCACTCGCCGCCTACGAAGCCGCAGTTGCCCTGCTGCCCCAGCTCACCCCGGACTGGCTGTCCTACCTGGGCAACGTCATCGGACTCAGACAGATCGAGGGACTGCCGGACGGTGCCGCTGCCGCCGCACTGGAGCTCGGCAGACCGGAACGGGCCCTGGAAATTCTGGAGTTGTCGCGCGGAATCCTGCACGGCCGGACGCTGGAGGCCCGTGACCTCAGGCTGCTGCGGTACCGGTCACCCCAGCTCCATGCCGAGTTCCTGCGGCTGCGCACCGAGCTCAACACCCTTGCCCGCGACGGGAACGACGGGAACGACGGGAACTGGGCCGACCTGATGAGCCGGATCCGGAGCCTCGACGGCATGGCAGGCTTCCTGCAGGCGCCCTCCGTCCAGGCGCTGCGCCGCCACGCGGATCAGGGCCCCGTAGTGATCGTGAACATCTCCGAGCGCCGCTGCGACGCACTCATCCTGCAAGCGGACGCCGAACAGCCCGTCCTGCCAGTCCCGTTGACCCGCCTGACCCAGGCCGACGTCGTCGCTCACCTCCTGCGCCTGACTCGTGCCGTCTTCGCCGCCCCGAACGACCCGTCGCTGCTCGCCCGTCGGGACGCCCAGCGGGACCTGGACGAGATCCTGCGCTGGCTGTGGGACCGCGTCACCGCACCCGTGCTCGACGCGCTGGGCCTCACCGCCCCGACCTCCGACACGCAGCCCCCGCCCCGCATCTGGTGGTGCCCCGTCGGCCTGATGGCGTACTTCCCGCTCCATGCCGCCGGCCATCACGACAGCGGCGGGAAGGCGACGGTGATGGACCGGGCCGTCTCCTCCTACACAACCACCGTGCGCGCCCTGGCCGGCCGGGTCGGTCCCGCAGCGGCCGGTACGCCCCTGCACACGCTGGTCGTGGCGGTGCCCGACGCCGAGAACGCCCCCTCGCTGCCGGGCGCGGCGGCAGAGGCCGCGGCCCTCACGGAACTGCTGCCGAACGCCCTGGTCCTGTCCGGCGCGCAGGCCACCTACGAGAACGTCGTCCGCGCGCTGCCCGCCCACCCCGTCGCCCATTTCTCCTGCCACGGCCTCACCTTCTGGGAGAACCCCGCAGCCGGCATGCTGCTGCTCCACGACCACCTCACCCGACCGCTGACCGTGGAACAGCTTTCCGCCATGGAACTGCCCTACGCGGACCTCGCCTACCTGTCCGCCTGCAGCACCTCCAACACGCACCCGGACAACGCCGACGAGGCACTGCACATCACCGGGGCCTTCCAACTCGCCGGATACCGACGCGTCATCGGCACCCTCTGGCCGGTCAACGACACCACCTCGACGGAGATCACCCGCGCGACCTACGCCGACCTCACCCACGGCGGCAGCACCCCACCCCGCACCGACCTGTCGGCCCAGGCCCTTCACCGGGCCGTACGCGCCCTGCGTGACCGGTATTCGGCCAGCCCCTCACTGTGGGCCGGGTATGTCCACGTCGGTCACTGAAGGGGTGTCCGTACCCACAGCTTCACTGCCGGCCGCCCACAGGACGGCCAGGGCCAGCAGTCCCGCAGCGATCCTGGACTGTCTCGCTCATCGTCCCACCGGACACGGCTCTCGGGCCACGCAGCGGCTGACCTGCCGTCAACGCCCTGCGCGGCCCCGAGCGGCGCCGTTGCGGCGACGACCTGCGGATTCCGGCGCATTGATCCGCTACACCACCTGGCGGGACGCCATCCTGCTTCGCAGTCGCCAGGACGATGCCGGGAGACCGCCAATACCACCGGCCGCACGCTGCTGACCAGCGCATCGGCCGCTGCGTTCAGGTCGTGTTCAGGTCCGGCTGAGCCTCGGGCAACTCCCGTACCGGAAGCGCCAAAACTCTGGCAAAGGGGTCTGGGGCGAAGGCCGGGCAGCGTGCCATCGTGCCTGCCATGTCGACCGATCACCTCACTCACAACCGGCCCGCGGGCCACATGCGTCACGCGGCGAGCAAGGTGCCGGAGGTCACCGTCTATTTCTGGATCATCAAGGTACTGACCACCGGGATGGGCGAGACGGCCTCCGACTTCCTGGCCCATCTGCTCGGCCCGATTCCCGCTGTCGGCCTCGGCGGCATCGCTCTGGCGGCCGCTCTGGCGTTGCAGTTCGCCGTCCGCCGGTACGTGGCCTGGATCTACTGGACGGCGATCGTCATGGTCAGCGTGTTCGGCACGATGGCCGCCGACGTCCTGCACGTCGGCCTCGGCGTGCCGTACCTGCTCTCGACACCGTTCTTCATGGCAGTGCTGGCCGCCGTCTTCGTCCTCTGGTACCGGAGCGAAGGCACCCTGTCCATCCACAGCATCCACACCCGGCGCCGCGAGACCTTCTACTGGGCCACCGTGCTGGCCACGTTCGCGCTGGGCACAGCCGCAGGTGACCTCACCGCCACGATCGGCCTCGGGTACCTGGGATCCGCCGTCCTGTACGCCGCCGCGATCGCCGTTCCGGCCGTCGCTCACCGGTGGGGGAGCCTGAACGCGGTGGCCGCGTTCTGGGCCGCGTACGTCATCACACGCCCGCTCGGCGCCTCCGTCGCCGACTGGATGGCCGTCGGCCACGGCCGAGGCGGACTCGACCTGGGCCTGGGGCCGGTCACGCTGTCCTGGACGGTGGCCATCCTGGGCTTCGTCGGCTACCTGGCCGTCTCCCGTAAGGACGTCCAGCGCGACATCACGCCCTGATACGCCAACAGCCCCGAGTGCGGCTGCCGTCACCCGGCGGGCAGGCTGACCACGAACCGTGCCCCCGGGGTGTGTCCGGGGTCGTACGTCACCTCGCCGCCGGCGGAGCGGGCCAGGCGTCGCGCGAGCGGCAGCCCCAGGCCCGCTCCGGCATGTCCGTCGCCGGGATCGGCGCGGTGGCCGGGCTCGAAGAGCTGTCCGGCGAACGGGGGCGGTACGCCGGGTCCGTCGTCGATGACGTCGACGCGCACGCCGTCGGGTGCGCGGTGGGCGCGGACGGTGATGCCGACGTGGGCGTAGCGGCAGGCGTTGGCGAGGAGCGGGCTGACGATGCGTTCGAGGAGGGCGGTCGGCACTCCGGCTTCCAGGCGCGGACCCTCGACGGTGACCGTCAAGTGGGCTGGTATGTCCAGGACTTCGGTGAGGCGCTGCAGCGTGGGCAGGATCTCTGCGGTGCCCGGAGCGGAGAGTGCGCCGTCACGGGCGTCGTCCAGGAGGGTGTCGCAGATGGTCCGCATGGACTCGGCGGCAGCCGAGATGACCTGGTGGGTGGCGCGGGTCTGGTCGTCTGTGCGGGGCCGGGCCTGCCACCAGTCGAGTTCGGCGATGATCCGGCTCAGGGGTGTACGCAGTTCGTGCGAGAGTTCCCCGGTGAGCTGCCGCTCGTGGCGCAGCAGGGTGCGGATGCGGTCGAGGATGGCGTCCAACGACGTACCGAGGCGGGCGAGTTCGGCCGGGTGCCGCAGCTGGCCGAAGCGTTCTTCGGAGGCGACGGCACTCCACTGGGTGGCCTGGTCGGTCATCGTGCGGACGGGGCGCAGCGCGCGGCCGACCGCCAGCCGGGTCAGGGCGTAGGTGCAGGCGAGCATGACGGCGTCCAGGGCGAGTGAACCCAGGAGCAGGGTGTCGGCCGAACTCCGGTAGGGGGAGAGGTCGAGTGCCGTGACCACGGTGGCGTCGCTCGTCCTGCCGGACACCGGCTGTGAGCAGAGCCGGAAGGGGCCGTGGACGTCGGCGGTGACGCACCGTCGGCCGCCGCGTCCGGCGAGTGCGTCGGCCACGTCGGTCAGGGGTCCGGCGGCCGGCGGCTCTTCCAGCAGGTGTCGGCCGTCGTAGATCCACACGTTCGTGTCGAGGAGTTCGTCGTTGGAAGTTTCCAGCACGCGTACCGTCGTGCCGCTGGTGTCGACGGTCGTCGCGACGGCGGCGGCGCGGGTGCGCAGTTCGTCGTCCGCCTGGTGCTGGAGGCGGTGGCCCGCCACGGCGTTGAAGGCGACGGTGAGGACCAGCATCAGCAGGGCGGCCGTGGTGAGTGCCACCAGGGAGAGGCGGCCGCGCAGTGTGCGGGGCGCCAGACGGTGGAGGAGAGCCGCCACGGTGGGCCACGGCCGGTGGCGGACACCGTTCACGACAGGGCTGATGCCGTTCATGACAGGTGGTGGCCGATCCCGCGGGCCGTCCCGATCGTCTGGTCGCTGCCCGCCTCGCGCAGTTTGCGGCGCAGTCGGGTCAGGTACTGGTCGAGGGTGTTGTCGTGGACCCGGGCGCCCTCGGGCCAGCCCGCCCGGAGGAGTTCACGGCGGCGCACGAGGCCGCCGGAAGCCGCCATGAGCGCGGCCAGGAGACGGAACTCGGTCGGTGTCAGATCGACCCGGGTGCCTCGGACGCCGACCTGGTGCCGGACGGCGTCCAGCACGAGGTCTCCTGTGGTGGCGGCAGGCGGCGGCGCGGCCCGTTTCAGGGCTGCCCGCAGGCGGGCCGCGAGTTCGGTGAGGTGGAACGGCTTTGTCAGGTAGTCGTCACCCCCGGCCGCGAACCCGGACAGCCGGTCGGGCAGCCGGTGATGGGCGGTCAGGAAGATGACGGGGGAGAGGAATCCGTTCGCGCGCATCGCCTGGCACACGTCCCGCCCGTCGGCGTCGGGCAGCCCGATGTCGAGCACGGCGGCGGAAATGCCGGCGGTGGCCAGCCGCAGGGCGGTGGCGCCGTCCGGCGCGGGCACGGTGTCGAACTCCTCGTCGCGCAGCCCGCGCATCAGCACGTCACGCAGGGCGTGATCGTCCTCGACGACCAGGATCGTCTGGCGCATGGCCCTCCTTCGGTTCCCGTGCCGTGTCCGTTCGGCTGGCTGCCGTGCCCATCGGTCCCGCCGTCCCACGCGCTGGTTCCGTGCCCGCGTCCGTCATACGGAAGGTCAAACGCTCGGGAAGCCACCGGGCCACGGCCCACAGGCATATTCCCAGCCAGCCGAACGCGAACAGCCAGCCGCCGACGACATCGGTGAACCAGTGCACGCCGAGGTAGACGCGGGTGAGCCCGACCAGCGCGCCCCAGCCGCCGATGGCCAGGGTGAGCCCGGTCCTGCCACGTGGGCCACGTAGGTGGACGGCGACGATCAGCAGTCCCGCGGTGAGTGCCGCCGTGGTGGCGTGGCCGGAGGGGAAAGCCCATCCCGAGGCATGCGTCTGCCAGTCCGCCGGGGCCGGGCGCGGCCGGGCGACGAAGCTCATCGCCGCGTACCGCAGTGTCTGGCCCGCTCCGAGGCACGCCAGGCAGAGTGCGACGGCGAGCGCCCGCTGCCGGAGGGTGCGCCCCGCGACGACTCCGGCCAGCGCGGCCAGCGCGAACGGGACGGCGCCCGTCCCGGTGGCGGTCAGCCCGCGGGCGAACGCGACCGCCACGTCGGGTCGGTGGGCGACGGACCACGAGGAGAGGTCGGCGTCCGCGAACAGCGGCACGCCGTCATGGCCCACCACGACCATGGTCAGTACGCCGAACGCCGTCCATGCGCCGAGGCCGCAACTGCCGGCCAGGTCGGCGAGATCACCGCGCCTCATGACGCCGCCACCAGCAGCGGACGCAGACGGGTGGCGGCGAGCCGCAGGGCGGCGGCCTCCGCATGCCTGCGCAGCGCCGATATGACGAGCCAAGCGGTCAGAGCGCCTACCACAACACCTGCCATCACATCGTGGGGATAGTGCGCGCCGACCCAGACCCGCGAGACCGCCATCGCACAGGCGGCCACCGCGCCGACTGCCCCGAGCCGGCGGGAGACGAAGGCCAGGGCGACGGCCGCTGCCGCGGCGACGGCCGCGTGGTTGCTGGGGAAGGACCAGTCGCCGGGCGCCGGACACGCCTCCAACGTGGCCACCCGCAGGCTCTGGCAGGGCCGGTCCTCGCGCACCAGCAGCTTCAGCACCGCGTCCACCCCGTAGGCGACGACCACGACGAACGGCACCGCGAGTGCCGTCACCGACGCGATGACTCCCGCCCGCCGGGCGCGCCACCAGCCGACGGCCATGAGCACCGCGAACACGGCGAGTCCGTACGTCGACCACGCCGAGACCGTGTCGTCCAGCCACGCGGGAGCGTGCCGGGCGAGGTTCACCACGTCGGTGTAGGCCGGGCCGTCGACCGACGAACCGTCGAGGGCGAGGTTCATCCGCATGCCTCCTTGGCCTTCGTCTTCGCCTTCGTGTCCCGGCGTGAGCGGTACATCTCGGAGGCGACCGGGATCAGCGACAGGGCCACGATCACCGCGACGATCGGCAGCAGATACCGGTCCACGTCCGGCACGGAGGAACCCAGTGCGTATCCCGCCAGCGTCAGACCCAGGCTCCACACCAGCCCCCCGGTCACCTGCCAGAGAGTGAACGTCCGCACCGGCACCCGCAGGGCGCCCGCCATCGGGTTCAGGACCGTGCGTACCACCGGAACGAAGCGGGCCAGGACGATCGCCTTCGCATACCCGTAACGCTCCAGCAGCGCCTGCGCGCGCTCGGCTCCTTCGTGCAGGCGGGCCGAGCGGCTGCGGGCGAGCAGGGCGCCGCCCGCTCTTCGGCCCAGCAGATATCCGCACTGCGCGCCCGCCAGCGCCCCCACCGCCGCGGCCACCAACAGCGGGCCCAGCGACAGTTTCAGGCCGCGGTCGGCGGCGCCGGTGCACAGCAGACCGGCCGTGAACAGCAGCGAGTCGCCCGGGAGGAAGAAACCGATCAGCAGCCCGGTCTCGGCGAACAGCACCACACCCACGCCCAGCGCGCCGAACGCGGACAGCAGCGACCGCGCATCCAGCACATTGACGGCGAGCTGCGACGATAGGTGCATGGCTGTGGTCATCGTCGGGAGCCCCTTCACCCTTCATCCTTCTTCCGGACCGTCGGGTGCGGCGCATCGGTGACACGACGGCACCCGACAACCGACTACAATCCTGTAGACGGTCTACTGAACTGTAGACGATGGCGGAGTGAGGAACGTTCCCATGACCGACGCGAGGGACGAGAGGCGACCGGCCGGCGAGCTCGAAGCCGCTGTCATGGCCGCGCTGTGGGCGGCCGGGGTCCCGCTCACGCCCGGACGGCTGCAGACCGAACTCGACTTCGGGCTGGCCCGCACGACGGTGACGACGATACTGACCCGTCTGCACGAGAAGGGCGTCGTCAGCCGGGAGCGGCAGGGGCGCGGCTATGCCTACTTCCCCATGCAGGACGCCCCCGGCCTGACCGCCCGGCGCATGCACACCGAACTCGACCGGGACACCGACCGGGAAACGGTCCTGGCCCGCTTCGTCGCCCAGCTCAGCCCCGGCGACGAGCAGCACCTGCGCCGGCTTCTGGAGGGCGGGGAGTGATGACCGCCCTGCTGCTCGTGCCGCTGCTCCTGCCCTTCCTGGCACCGGTGTTGGCCCGCCGGACCCTTGACCGCCTCCCTCCCGCCACCGCCCTGTGGGTCCTCACCGCCTCCGCCCTGGCACTGGCCGGAGCCTGCGTCGCCGCCCTCGGCGCCCTGGTCCTGACCGGGCTGCTCACCTTCCCGGCCCTCGCTGCCCTCGGCGAACTCATCCACCCCCTGCGTACGCCCTCGGACTACCTCGTCCTGCCCGTGGCCACGGCGGCCACCGGGGTGCTCACCCTCGGCACCTGGACACTGGCCCGCTCGGCCTTCCGGCAGACCCGCGCCTTCCACGCCGCCCGCGCCCAGGCCGACCGCCGCCCTGCCGCCGGCGACCTGTGCGTCGTCGACTCGCCCCACCCGGACGCGTATGCACTGCCCGGACGGCCCCACCGCATCGTCGTCACCACCGCGATGCTGCGCAGCCTCGACGCGGCCGAGCGCGAGGCCCTCTTCGCCCATGAACGCGCCCACAACCGGGCCGGCCACCACTACTTCCTGGCCGTCGCCGAACTCACCGCCCACTGCCATCCCGCCCTGCGCACCGCCCGCGACACCATCCGGCTCGCCGCCGAACGGGCCGCCGACGAAGCCGCCGCCACCACCGTCGGCGACCGACGTCTGATCGCCACAGCCATTGCCCGCGCCGCCCTCGCCTGCCACGCCTCCCCCTCCACCCGCCCGGACTTCGCCCCCGCGGCGACGACCGGCCCCGTTCCGCAACGCGTCGCCGCCCTCCTCCACCCCGTCGAACCCTTCGAGGGGCGCTCGCACGCCAAACGCATCACCGCATTCCTCCTCGTGGCCTGCACGGTCCTGTCCGTCGCCGCCGGAACGGCCGGCGTCGTCGACTTCCACCACGAGGTCGAGATCGCCCAGGGTGAGGCGGGGCCCTGACGGGTTCCGAGCTGCACGTCGTCACACGTGACATCTGTGGGCACGGAACTCTGTGCCTGGACACCGGGGAGAGTCGACGCAGGGGGCGGCTTACGGGGGTTGCGCCGGCCACGACGCCGGCGACCGGCGGGGCTGTGCCCCAGCGGGTGCGGGCCCTGCCGGCCCTCCTCCCTCGCGCCCCACCCTGACCTTCGGGGCCGGCGCCCTCCTGCTCACCCTGTGGCCCACTCCCCGTAGCGGCCGGACGCCTGCTGCGACCACCGGGGTGCCGGCGAACAAGGAAGACACCGCAGGTAGACGCGTAGTACCGCGGTACTACACCCGCGGCGCGGTTCAGCCTCCCGGTACCACCGGATCGGGGTAAACCGGACCTTAGCGTTGCCGGTGAGGCGTCGGAAGCGACGGACGCCGCAGCCGACAGGGAGAGAACGCGCATGATCGACGCACGGCAGTTGACCAAGAAGTACGGCGAGAAGACGGCCGTCGACGGGCTGGACTTCGTCGTGAAGCCCGGCACGGTGACCGGCTTCCTGGGGCCCAACGGCGCGGGCAAGTCCACGACCATGCGCATGATCGTCGGCCTCGACGCCCCGTCGAGCGGCTCCGTGACCGTGAATGGCCACCCCTACGCCGGCCACCAGGCGCCGTTGCAGGAGGTCGGTGCGCTGCTGGAGGCGAAGTCGATCCATCCGGGCCGCTCGGCGTACAACCACCTCAGGGCGCTCGCGCTGACCCACGGCATTCCGGGCAGCCGGGTCGACGAGGTCATCGGCCTCGCGGGACTGGGCAGTGTGGCGAAGAAGCGGGCCGGAGCCTTCTCTCTCGGAATGGGCCAGCGGCTGGGCATCGCGGCGGCTTTGCTGGGCGACCCGCAGACGGTGATGCTGGACGAGCCGGTCAACGGGCTGGACCCGGAGGGTGTGCTCTGGATCCGCAATCTGCTCAAGGGGCTCGCCGACGAGGGCCGGACGGTGTTCGTGTCCTCGCACCTGATGAGCGAGATGGCCCTGGTGGCGGATCACCTGATCGTCGTGGGGCGGGGGCGGCTGCTGGCCGACACGACGGTGGCGGACCTGATCCGTGAGGCGGGCGGCGACACGGTGAAGGTGACGGCCCAGGACCCGGTGCGGCTGCGGGACGTGCTGGCCGGGCCGGGCGTCGACGTCACGGGCCGGATCGGCTCCGAGGAGCTGCAGGTGACCGGGCTGAGCGCCCGTGAGATCGGACTGAAGGCCGCCGAGCACGGGATCGCGCTGTTCGAGCTGAGCGCGCGGACCGTGTCCCTGGAGGAGGCGTTCATGGACCTGACCAGGGATGCCGTGGAGTACCACGGCACCACGACCGGGATCGACACCGTCGAGACCATCGAGGCCGTCGGGAGGCCCGCGTGAGCACCCTCACCGCAACCGCCGAGAAACCGCGCAGCACCCCCGCCCGCCCCGTCTACCGGGTGACCGGACGGCGCGTGCTCTCCTCCGAGTGGGCCAAGCTGTGGTCCCTGCGCTCGACCTGGATCACCCTGGGCCTCGGGCTGCTCTTCCTGGTGGCCTTCGGTCTGATCGCCGCGAGCCGCTACAAGTCGGGAATCGACTCCGGCAACCTGGACTCGGACTTCGCCGCCTCGACGGCCGTCAGCCTGTCCCTGTTCGGTACGAACTTCGCCCAGCTGGCCCTGGGTGTGCTCGGCGTGCTGGTCACGGCGGGGGAGTACTCGACCGGCATGATCCGCTCGACGCTCGCGGCGGTGCCCCGTCGGCTGCCCGTGCTGTGGTCCAAGGCGGCCGTGTTCGGGCTGGTCGCGCTGGTGGTCGGGATGCTCGGCGCGTTCGTCGCCTTCGGGTTCGGCAGCGGCATCGTCTCCGGCACGCCGGCCGCGATGAGCCTGTCGCACGCGGGAGTGGTGCGCAGCCTGCTGGGCGCCGGGCTCTACCTGGGCCTGGTCGGTGTGATCGGCGTCGCGCTGGGCGCTCTGCTGCGGTCGGTGGCCGGCGGGATCTCGGTGCTGGTCGCCACGTTCATGCTGATCCCGGGGCTCATCTCCCTGCTGCCCAGCTCCTGGCAGAACGACATCAGCCCCTATCTGCCGAGCAACGCGGGCGAGGCGATGTTCGCCCTGACCCACGACTCCACGGCCCTGTCGCCGGGCGCGGGACTGCTGGTCTTCCTCTGCTGGACGGTGCTGGCGCTGGGCGGCGCGGCGTACCGGCTCGTACGCAGCGACGTCTGACCGCCCGCACCATGGGCAGGTGACCACTTTGACGACCACCACCGACGACATCGGCGGGATGGGACCGCTGATCGCCCGGTTCAGCCGGGGCGGCCAGCGGCTGCGACACGCGGACCGGGCGCATCCGTGGGTGCTGGACACCGCGGTGGTGGTGCTGGTCTTCCTGATGTTCTGCCTGCCGGATCTGCTGCAGGGGGGTCTCGGGGGCGGCGACGCCCCACGCCGGTTCAAACTCGCCTTCGACCAACTTTCTCCGGCTGCCATGCTGGCCCTGCAGTCCGGTCTCGTGCTGCCGCTGCTGTGGCGGCGGAGCAGGCCCATGGCGGCCTTCGCCGCCATCGCGGCCGTGTTCGTTCTCCAGTGGTCGCTCGGCGCCGCGCTGCGCGCGGACATCGCCCTGTTCATCGCCCTGTACAGCCTGTCCCTGCACGGCCGGCTGCGGCAGCTGCCGTGGGCCTGCGGGGCCATGGCGGTCGGCATCGTGCTGGTCGCGGTGCGCGCTTCGGCGGCGGTGTCCGTCTGGGACGCGCTGTTCTTCCTGCTGAGCACGGCGACCGCGGCCCTGGCGCTCGGTCTGATGGTACGGACCCGCCGGGCCCAGCTCGCCGGACTGCGGGACCGGGCCGCCCGGTTGGAGATCGAGCGCGACCAGCGCAGCAAGCTCGCGACGGCCACCGAACGCACCCGGGTCGCCCGCGAGATGCACGACATCGTCGGCCACAACCTGTCCGTCATCATCACCCTCGCCGACGCGGGCTCGTACGCCACCGACATCTCTCCCGAACGGGGCAAGGAGGCCCTGCGGCTCATCGGCGACACCGGCCGGACGGCCCTCGGCGAGCTGCGGCGCGTGCTGGGTGTCCTGCGGGAGGAGTCGGACGGCCCTGCCAGAGCGCTGGAACTCAGTCCACAGCCCGGCGTCGGGGACGTCGGAACGCTGTGTGATCGGGTGCGCTCCGCCGGCCTGGAGGTCGTCTACCGGACCTCCGGTGACGTCGACGCCTTGGACAGTGGGGTGCAGCTGACGGTGTACCGCATCGTCCAGGAAGCCCTCACCAACACCCTGAAGCACGCCGCCGCCGACACCCGGGTGCACCTGGCGATCCTCGTCGAGGACAGCCGACTGACCATCCGGGTCCACGACACCGGCCCGGCCACACGGTCCGGACCACCGAACGAGGAAGGACACGGCCTGGTGGGCATGCGGGAGAGAGCGGCTCTGTACGGCGGCACTGTGAACGCGGGGCCGACCAGCGGCGGAGGATGGAGAGTCGAAGCCGTCCTCGACCTCACACCCCAAGGCGGTGACCGATGACCACCGTCCTCATCGTGGACGACCAGCCGCTGCAACGCTACGGCTTCCACATCCTCCTGGACTCCGTCCCCGAGACCGACGTCGTCGGCGAGGCCGCGCACGGCGCCGAGGCCGTCCGCAAGACCGCCGAACTGCGCCCGGACGTCGTCCTGATGGACGTCCGCATGCCCGGTATGGACGGCATCGAGGCCACCCGCCGCATCGCCTCCGCCGGCGGACGCTCGCGCGTCCTCGTACTCACCACCTTCGACCTCGACGAGTACGTCCACGCCGCCCTCCGCGCCGGCGCCAGCGGCTTCCTGCTCAAGGATGCGCGCCCCGAGGAACTCCTCGCCGGCATCCGCGCGGTGGCCTCCGGCGACGCCGTCATCGCACCCGCCCTCACCCGCCGGCTCCTGGAGGAGTACGCCCAGTACGTCCCCTCCCACAGAAGCGACTCCGCCGAGGATCCGCGGCTGAGTGCCCTGACCGACCGCGAACGCGAGATCCTCGTCGCCGTCGGCAAGGGCTGGACCAACGGCGAGATCGCCACCCGGTTCGTCCTGTCCGAGTCCACCGTCAAGACACACGTCGGCCGCGTCCTGACCAAGATCGGAGCCCGCGACCGCATCCAGGCCGTGATCTTCGCCTACGACCACGGCCTCGCCCGGCCCAGCGTGGACTGAACCGAGAAGCGGCGGGCAGCCGGCGCGCCCCGGCCGCGACACCGGCAGCGCGTCGTGCAGGCGACGGCCCGGCAGAGGTTCAGGCGGTATCCGTGCCCCCGCCCTCCGCCATCAGAGTCTCCCGGGAGACGGTTTCCCCCGCATGCCGGGCCAGTACGGCGAGCAGGTCGAACTCCCGGGAAGCAGCTCTGCGTCCGTCCTGGTCGTGCAGCGTGCAGCGGCGGCGCAGCTGGGCGCGGAGGCCGACGAGCAGCACGGTCAGAAACAGGCTCCGAGGGCGGTTGCTGAAGGCCGTTCAGGCGCCTGCCGTGGGAACGGGAGCGGGAGCAGGATTCGGTCGGAGGCGGGTGACGATCCGGCTCGCGGCGGTCTTCTGAAGCAGCCCGTAGGCGAGGACCGGCAGCAGCAGGTGAGGTTTGTCGGGCAGGGACGCCGAGATCAGTACCGCGCTCGCGCTGCTGTTGTTCATGCCGCAGGCGAGTGTCAGCGACGAGGCGGTACTCGCCTCCAGTCGCAGGAGGCGGGCGGCGACCCGGCCGAGCACGAAGGAGAGCAGGCAGACCAGGGCGGCCACGGCCAGGGCGGCGGCGAACAGCAGCGGGCGCGGCCGGGTGAGGACGGAGCCGAGGGCGCCGCTGGCGTTGACGTAGGTCAGGACCAGCGAACCGGCCATGGCCGCTGGTGCCACCGTCGCGACGAGAGGGCCCAGCCACTGCGCCGGCAGGACGAGCACGCTCAACAGGCCTGCCGTACAGGGAAGGACCACGGCGGTGAGGGCGAATCCGCCTTCGGCCAGCCGGCCGGTGTCGGCGAGGGTGTGCGCGTAGCCGCCGCTGAGCAGCGGCGACAGCGTGGCCAGCAGCAACGGGGTGGTGAGCGGGCTGAGGAGGGTGGAGGCCAGGACGAGGCCCACCATCGTCGGCTGGTCGCCGTCGCCCTTGTCGGTCCACACGGTGGCCCCGGCGGCGACGGGCATCGCCACGACGAGGATCATCGCGGTGAGCAGTCCGCTGCCGCCGTCGCTGTCGGGGGTGCGCCGCAGCAGGAACGCGGCGAGCGGCACCACCGCCAGCGGGATCGCCAGGTGCAGCACGAGCCCGGCGAGCAGGGCCTTCGGACGCCGCAGCAGGGCACCCAGCGCGCGGACGGGGACCTGGAGCCCCGCCGAGAACAGGACCAGGGACAGCAGGAGCGGTGCGGTGTGCAGGGTCAGGTGCGTCAGCGGTAAGGGACGGGGGTGGCGCAGCCACAGGCCGGGTCCGGGCAGCAGCAGGGCGAGGACGTAGGCGAGGACGACGGCGCGGCCGAGCCGGTGCCGCAGCCAGGACGCGGCGCGAGTGTGCATGGCCCCATCGTGATCATGCCGGACGCGGCGGGCCGGGAAAGCCGCGCGGCAGTCAGGATGCGTTCAGGTAACCGCTGGCAACGTCCTGCCCATGACCTACGAACTCTCCGGGACTCCCGAGGCCGAACCGGGCACCAGTGCCTACGCTCGCCCCTCCCACCGTCTGCGCTGGAACAAGGTCCCCGAGGTCACCGCCTACTTCTGGATCATCAAGGTGTTGTGCACGACGGTCGGCGAGACCGCGGCCGACCTGCTCAACGAGAAAGCCGGCCTGGGCCTGACCGGCGTGTCCGTGCTCATGAGCGCGCTGCTCGCGGTGGTCCTCGTCGTCCAGTTCCGCACCACGGCGTACCGCGCGGGCGTGTACTGGCTCGCCGTCGCCCTCATCAGCGTCGTCGGCACGCTGATCAGCGACAACCTCACCGACAACATGGGCGTGCCGCTGGAGACGACCACCACCGTGTTCGCCGTCCTTCTCGCCGTCGCGTTCGTCGTCTGGTACCGGCGTGAGCGCACCCTCTCCATCCACAGCATCGACACCACCAGCCGCGAGGCGTACTACTGGCTGGCGGTCCTGTTCACCTTCGCCCTCGGAACGGCGGGCGGCGACCTGGTCTCCGAGCGCATGGACCTCGGCTACTGGCTCGCAGCGGCCCTCTTCGCCCTGGCCATCGCCGCCGTCGCGGTCGCGCACTTCGCGCTGGGCCTGGACGCGGTGTGGAGCTTCTGGATCGCCTACATCCTCACCCGCCCGCTCGGTGCCTCGATCGGCGACTACCTCTCCCAGCAGACCGGCGACGGCGGCCTCGGGTTCGGCACCGTCGTCACGAGCGGGCTCTTCCTGGCCGTCATCCTCGGCCTGGTGGTGTACCTGGCGGTGACCCGCAAGGACGTCGCGGACCCGGCGCGCTTGACGCGGCAGACGGCCTGAACGGCGCCACGCACGCCCGGCAGGCGGGGGAAGCGTCCTTGAACCCGCCTCTGCACCTTCGCCCCTGACTCCTCCAGCGCGTCGGGAGAGGATGTGCCTGCCGGATTCGTCCGGTGTAGAGGTGCGCGCCCCAGGAGGTGGTCCGATGTCGTCGAGGCCATGTCCGGCCTGCCGGGCACGCGACGCCCTGGGGAGGAACTCGTGAAGGACGCCCGTACCAAGACGTCCGGCACGCCCGAGCCTTCGGACGGTCCTGCCCAGGGGCTCTCCGCGTGGCGGTTCGTGGTGGTGTTCGGGGGCGTCAGCCTGCTGATGGACTTCGTCTACGAGGGCGCCCGTTCCGTCACCGGCCCGCTGCTCGCCCACCTGGGCGCCTCCGCGGCCGTGGTCGGCGTGGTCACGGGGGCGGGCGAGGCCGCCGCGCTCGGACTGCGTCTGGTGTCGGGACCGCTGGCCGACCGCAGCCGCCGCTTCTGGGCATGGACGATCGCCGGATACGTGCTGACCGCGGCCACCGTCCCGGTGCTCGGTCTGACCGGCGTGCTGTGGGCGGCCTGCACCCTGGTGATCGCGGAACGCGTCGGCAAGGCCGTGCGCTCCCCGGCCAAGGACACACTGCTCTCGCACGCCACCGCCGCCACCGGAAGGGGCCGCGGCTTCGCGGTGCACGAGGCGATGGACCAGGTCGGCGCGCTCATCGGCCCGCTCACGGTGGCCGGGGTCCTCGCCCTCACCGGCGGCGACTACGCCCCGGCGCTCGGGGTGCTCGCGCTGCCCGGCGTGGCCGCCGTCGCGCTGCTGCTCTGGCTGCGTGCCAAGGTCCCCGATCCGGTGGGCTACGAGACGACCGTCGGCATAGCGGCGCCCAAGGAGCCGGACTCGCCCGCGGAGCCGGGACCTGCCGGGTCCCGGGAGAGGAAGCTGCCGCGGGCCTTCTGGGCCTACGCGGTCTTCACCGCCGCGACCCTGACCGGTTTCGCCACCTTCGGTGTGCTCTCGTACCACCTGGTCGTCCGGCACCTGGTGCCGACAGCGATGGTGCCGGTGCTGTACGCGGCGGCCATGGCGGCGGACGCGGTGGCGGCGCTGGTCACGGGCTGGCTGTACGACCGTTTCGGCGCCCAGGTCCTGGTGGTCCTGCCGCTGCTGTCCGCCGCCGTTCCGGCCCTGGCCTTCACCAACACGGTGGGGGTCGCCGTGGCGGGCTCACTGGTGTGGGGCGCCGCCGTCGGCGTCCAGGAGTCCACGTTGCGTGCCACCGTCGCCGACCTCGTACCCGTGGGCCGCCGGGCCACCGCGTACGGCGTCTTCGCCGGGATCATGGGAGCGGCCGCGCTGGTCGGCGGCGCCTTGGCCGGAGTCCTGTACGACGTCTCCGTCCCGCTTCTGATCGTCGTCGTCACCGGCATCCAGTCCGCCGCGCTCGTCCTGCTGTGGGTCACCAGGGCCGCGCGGTCCACGCCCGCCCACTGAGTGGCGAACGCGCGGGCATGCACCGGGCGTTCTCGTCACCACGCCGCTGTGCGGCGGGGCATGGGGGCGGCGGACACCTCCTCCAGAAGGTCCTTGACGCCTGGGGGCCGGTCAGTGAACGCGATCCCCGCACTCGGCCGGGAACAGCACGGCGCCTGGTGGCAGTTGGTCCGGGTGCCGGTCGTTCACCCGCAGGCATGCTTCGGGGGAGTCTTCTGCGGGTGGGTATTCGAGGGTGACTTCGCTCAGCACGGTGATGGCACCGGCGAGATGCATTTCCGCCGCGTGCACGCCGTCGGGGAGACCACCGGCCAAGACGCCGAAGGCTGCCGTGCCGTCGCCGGCGGCGATGCGCTCACGAATCTCGAAGCGCCAGTGCGCGCCCGCGTCGGCCAACAACGACTTTCCCCTCCTGCCCAGCCCGAGCAGGAAATCGGTGCGCTCTCGCAGATGGTGGGCGATGGCACAGCAGAGCGGAACCGCGGTGCCGTCAAGCTCCACCACCCGCGTGTACCCGGCATGCGGACAGCACGACAGAGCCTCGTCAAGCAGCCCCAACGCGGTGTCCCTCGCCGCCGGGTGACCCTGCTGGGCGATGTCCAGGAGCAGTGGAGCCGCCACCACGGCGGCTGGGAACACAGCGGCACTGTGACCGTGGACGATTCCACCCCCGCCGAGCCGCGCGCCGGCCTCCGCCGCCTGTACCAGGTTCACTGCCTGGGCCAGGGCACGTAGACCATGGGCGGCACGATCCGGTTCGTACCAGTGGGGATGGCCCGGTATGGAGCCCCAGTCCACCGCGTCGATCTCATCCAGCACAGCAGCAGCATCGCACGCGACCCGCTACTACTGTCCGAGCGACGGGTGCGCCGCCACCGCGGTTGATCGAGTGGCACGGCAAGCCGGAGCACGGGGCCACCACCGAGTCTTCCACCAAGCGTTCACCGTGTGGTGTTCAAGCTGCTGTTGGGCGGGATTCCGGGAGGTTTCCAGGTGAGTCGTGTCCAGCCTCGTCTGTGCCACCACACTTGATGCTGTGACGCGAACAGTGCTGGAGCGGGGCGAGGCCCGCTGGGTCCACCCCGGCGATGTGACATCGCGTGACGGATGAGAGGGTCAGGCGGGTGAGTGAGACACCGACGAACGCCCTGCAATACCGCTTTGACGGGCCAGAAGACGCCCCGGTTCTGATCCTCGGTCCCTCACTGGGTACCACCTGGCACATGTGGGACCGGCAGGTACCGGAGCTGGTGAAGCAGTGGCGGGTCTTCCGTTTCGACCTGCCCGGGCACGGTGGTGCCCCCGCTCATCCAGCCGGGTCGGTCACCGACCTGGCGACCCGGCTGCTCGCCACGCTCGACAGGGTCGGAGTGCAGCGGTTCGGCTACGCGGGCTGCGCGCTCGGCGGCGCGATCGGCGCCGAACTGGCGCTGCGCCACCCGGAGCGGCTGGCCTCGCTCGCCCTGATCGCCGCCTCGCCCCGCTTCGGAACGGCCGACGAGTTCCGCCAGCGCGGGGTGATCGTCCGGACGAACGGGCTCGACCCCATCGCCCGTACCTCCCCCGAGCGCTGGTTCACCAGCGGCTTCGCCGCCGCGCAGCCCGCGATCACCGAGTGGGCCGTACAGATGGTCCGCACCACCGACCCCGGCTGCTACATCGCGGCCTGCGAATCGCTCGCCTCCTTCGACGTACGGGGCGAACTGGCCCGCGTCGGGGTGCCGACCCTCGTCCTCGTCGGCTCCGACGACCAGGTCACCGGCCCCGCCGAGGCCCGCACCCTGGTCGCGGGTATCCCGGACGCCCGCCTCGCGGTCGTACCCGGCGCCTCCCACCTGGTCCCGGTGGAGCAGCCCGCCGCCGTCACCGACCTTCTCGTACGCCACTTCTCGACGGCCTGGCAGCCCGCGTACGACACCGGAACCGGTCAGATGGCCATCTCGGCGGCCCCGGTCAAACCGGCCCTGGCCGCGCTCCAGCCGGTCACCCCCATCGCGGAGATCGCGCCGCCCGCCCCGCAGCCCGAGGCACAGGGGCGTCCGGACCAGTACGACGCCGGGATGAAGGTCCGCCGTGAGGTGCTCGGCGACGCGCACGTCGACCGGGCGCTCGCGCAGGCCGACGAGTTCTCCGGGGACTTCCAGGACTTCGTCACCAGATACGCGTGGGGCGAGATCTGGAGTCGGCCCGGCCTCGACCGGCGCTCCCGCAGCTGTGTCACCCTCGCCGCCCTCGTCGCGGGCGGCCACCTCGACGAACTCGCCTTCCACACCCGCGCCGCCCTCCGCAACGGCCTCACCCCGGTCGAGATCAAGGAAGTACTGCTCCAGGCCGCCGTCTACTGCGGGGTACCGGCCGCGAACAGCGCGTTCAAGGTGGCCCAGCAGGTCATCCGCGAGGAGACGACGCCCGAGGGGTGATCCCCGGGAATGTGCCCTGAGCCGGGTGGTGAAAGCACCACCCCCAGCCGCGACGCGGCCCGGGCTCGCGCGGCAGGATGGACCCATGAAGCTCACGAAGAAGTCGCACGCCTGTATCCGCCTGGAGAAGAACGGGCAGACGCTCGTCCTCGACCCCGGGGCGTTCAGCGAGGAGGACGCGGCGGCCGGCGCCGACGCGATCCTGGTCACCCATGAGCACGCCGACCACTTCGACGAGGGCAGGCTGCGCGCCGCCCTGGACGCCAACCCGGCCGCCGAGCTCTGGACCCTCGACGCCGTCGCGGAGCAGCTATCGGCCGCCTTCCCGGGCCGCGTCCACACCGTCGGCCACGGCGACACGTTCACCGCCGCGGGCTTCGACGTACAGGTCCACGGCGAACTGCACGCCGTGATCCACCCGGACATCCCGCGCATCACCAACGTCGGCTTCCTCGTCGACGGCGCCGTCTTCCACCCCGGCGACGCCCTCACCGTCCCCGACCACCCGGTCGACACCCTGCTGCTCCCCGTCATGGCCCCGTGGAGCAAGCTCTCCGAGGTCGTCGACTACGTCCGTGAGGTCAAGCCGCAGCGCGCGTACGACATCCACGACGCCCTCCTCACGGACCTCGCCCTCCCGATCTACGGCCGGCTGGTCGGCGGCCTCGGCGGCGCCGAGCACCAGCGGCTGACGCCGGGGACCTCGGCGGAGGTCTGAGCGGCGTTGTCAGACCCGGCGGGTAGGTTGTGGGGCATGCGTATCGCGACCTGGAACGTGAACTCGATCACCGCCCGCCTGCCGAGGCTGCTGGCCTGGCTGGAGAGCACCGGCACGGACGTGCTGTGCCTCCAGGAGGCCAAGGTCGCCGCCGAGCAGTTCCCCTCCGACCAGCTGCGCGAGCTGGGCTACGAGGCGGCGGTCAACGCGACCGGCAGGTGGAACGGCGTCGCGGTGATCTCCCGCGTCGGCCTGGAGGACGTGGTGCGGGGCCTGCCCGGCGACCCCGGTTACGAGGGCGTCGAGGAGCCCCGCGCCGTCTCCGCGACCTGCGGCCCGGTCCGCGTCTGGTCGGTGTACGTACCGAACGGCCGCGAGGTGGCGCACCCCCACTACGCCTACAAGCTCAGCTGGTTCGAGGCACTGAAGGCGGCGGTCGCGGCCGACGCGGTCGGCAGCCGCCCGTTCGCGGTCCTGGGCGACTTCAACGTGGCCCCGACGGACGACGACGTCTACGACCTGGCCGCCTTCGAGGGCCTCACCCACGTCACCCCGGCCGAGCGCGCGGCCCTTGCCGCCCTGCGCGAGGCGGGGCTCACGGACGTGGTCCCCCGCCCGCTGAAGTACGACCGCCCGTACACGTACTGGGACTACCGCCAGCTCTGCTTCCCCAAGAACCGGGGCATGCGCATCGACCTGGTCTACGGCAACGAGCCGTTCGCCAAGGCGGCGAAGGACGCGTATGTCGACCGGGAGGAGCGGAAGGGCAAGGGCGCGTCGGATCACGCCCCGGTGGTGGTGGACCTGGAGGTGTAGGGAGACCTGGTTGCCGGGCTCGGGGCGCTCACGGAACCAGCGCCCCCAACTCCACCGCCCCCGCCAGCGCGGCCAGCCCCGCATCGCCCGGATGCAGGTGGTCCCCGCTGTCGTACGCGGGCAGCAGCCGCGCCGGCTGCGCCGGATCCCGCAGCGCCGCGTCGAAGTCGACGACCCCGTCAAAACCGGACGTGGACCCGGAGTCGGCGGCCGGTACAGCCTCCTCCCTGATCCATGTGTTCACGGCCATCCGCTGACCGTCGACCGCCGACGTGCACCGTGCCTCACCCGCGCACGGCCCGATCGTCGCGACCAGTACCCGTGTCTCCCGTGCGCGCACCCGCTCCGCCAGCTCCCGCAGACCGGCGATGACCTCCTCCGCCGACGCGCCCGTCCGCAGATCGTTCACGCCCTGGAAGACGATCGCCGTACGCGCCGACGTCTGGGCGAGGACGTCCCGGTCCAGGCGGTGCAGGGCGCTCACCCCGCCCGAGTCGGTCGAGACCCCGTCGCCCGGGTAGCGGTCGGACAGGACGCGGTTCGCGGAGATGCCCTGGTTGAGGACCCCGTAGTGCGGCACCGTGCTCTGGGCGAGGAGCCGGTCGGCGAGCACATCGGGCCAGCGCCGGTTCGCGTCCGCCGTCGATCGCTCGCCGTCGGTGATCGAGTCGCCGAGCACCACCACGGATCCGGGACCGTCCCCCACATCGACCCCCGTCAGCAACGGCCAGGTCGTCAGCGTCGAGGTGTACGGCGTCGGGGAGCCGTCGGCCGTGTGGTCGCCCGGTTCGCTGACGTACGAGCGTTGCTGCGCGAGCCGGTGCAGAGGTGCGGCCGTCACCGTGCCTGGCAGGTGGAAGCTCACCAGTAGATTGCTGTCCGAGGGCACCGCGAAGTCGAGGGGATCACTGAACGCCTGTGCCCCGGCCGGGAGTTGGGCCGCACGAGAGCCTCCGAACGTCAGCGGCACAGGAGTGTCGCTCGCCGTGGCGCCCGCCGCCTGCACGGCCACTGTCGCGCTGCCGATCCGTACCGGGGTCGAGGCGAAGGTGTTGTCGAAGCGGACCCGAACCCGTGGACCGCCGGCCGATGTGTGCACCACGAGACGCAACGTCCGGTCGGTCCACGGGCCCACGGTCGCGTACGTCGAGGTCGGCGCCGCCCAACTGCCCGTCCAGCGGGCCGTGTCGGGCCGTACCGAGAGTGCGAACACATGCAGGTCGGCCGCGTACGGCAGTTGGACGGAGACGACCCGGTGCCCTCGCGCGATCGGCACGGTGACGACGTACAGCCGTGCCTTCTCGGCGAGTTGACCGGTGGGCGTGTTCACATGCGGCAGCGTGACCGCCTTGGTGCCGAGGGGGCCGGTGCGCCAGTCGGGGGCCGTCAGCCGGTAGGAGGACCGGGTGCCGTCCGTGTACGAGACGGTGCCCGCGCCGTTCACGTCGGCGCCGCCGGTGCCGGCGACGAGGAACGCGAGGGCGTCCCCCTCCCCGCGGACGCGCACGGCCTGGCCGGCGGCACGGACGTTGTCCGGCTCGCCCGGTTCCCGGCAGGGCCAGACCAGCCGGGCGCCCTGGACGGTGAGGCCGGAGCCCCTGGTCCAGCCGGCGGCCGTCAGGTCCTGGGCCGACACGGAGGCGCCCGAACCGTCGAAGTCGGCGGCCTCGGGGCGGGCGTCGTCGCTGACGGCGGTGTTGTCGAAGTACCGGGTGAGGGGGAGGGGTTGGGGTTCGGCGGCCCGGGCCGCGGAGGGCAGGGGCGTCAGCGCCGCGCACAGGGCGAGGGCGATGCCCGGTCCCCAGGGGCCACGGACGCCCGGTCCCCGGAGCCCACGGACACCCGGGCCCCGCATGCCTCGGCCACCTCGGCGCATGTCCGTCCCCCGCTCCTTCGGGCCCGCCGCTCAACGCGGTCTGAAGCCGCAATGCGCAGCCGCAGTGTGAAGCTAAGGAGCCGCCGGGGGCCCGTCAATGCGGCGGGTGCGCCGGGCGGGGGCGGACGGGGAAGTTGGCCGGAACCCGTGACCCCGCGCGCCCAGTGGTGCGGTCGGCGGTGTGAATGACAGGCTGGACGTATGAACATCCCTTTCCTGGGCAACTGGCGCAAGAAGCACGGACTCGCCCGAGGGGTGGCGGTGTACTCCGCGGGCGAGCACGACCCCGAGGCGGTCGCCGGGCTCCTGTCCGAATGCGAGCTGCTCCGTTCCCAGGCGCACCGGGCCGGCGTCGAACTCGACGACTCCGCCGCCTCGTTGGAGGCACTGGACCAGCTGGTGCCGGGCTGGCGGGACGACGAGGAGTCGCTGCCCTGGCTCGGCAACGACGCGGGCCTCTATCTCGGCACGGTCATCGTGCGCACCGTCCCCGGTGCCACCTGGGACTTCTGGCCCAACGGCCAGCCCGTCGTACGGCTGTCGTCGGGCCGTGAGTTCGATGTCGTCGCCTCCGGACACGCGTGGGCGTCCAGCGGCGTTCCCGAGCTGTCGCAGCTGTACGGGGAGGTCGCGGAGGTGTAGGCGCGAGGGGCATCTGGCGTAAATACGGCTAATGCCGGAAAGGTGCGTGTCGTGTATTAACTCCGCTCCTGTCTGGATAGTTTGCGGCAACCACGACACAGCTGAAGTGAGTAGGGCTGGGCATGGCTGTCGATCCGTTGATCGAGCTGATGGAAGTCAACAAACACTTCGGTGAGCTGCATGTCCTCCAGGACATCAACCTCACCGTCGGCAGGGGGGAGGTGGTCGTGGTCATCGGCCCGTCCGGGTCGGGCAAGTCCACTCTGTGCAGGGCGATCAACCGGCTGGAGCCGATCGAGTCCGGGACGATCCGGCTCGACGGACAGCTGCTGCCCGACGAGGGCAAGCCTCTCGCGCGGCTCCGGGCCGAGGTCGGGATGGTGTTCCAGTCGTTCAACCTCTTCGCCCACAAGACCGTTCTCCAGAACGTCTCGCTGGGCCAGATCAAGGTGCGCGGACGCAGGAAGGACGAGGCCGACAAACGCTCCCACGAGCTCCTCGACCGGGTCGGTCTCGCCTCGCAGGCGTCGAAGTACCCCGCCCAGCTCTCCGGCGGCCAGCAGCAGCGTGTGGCCATCGCCCGCGCCCTGGCCATGGACCCCAAGGCGATGCTCTTCGACGAGCCGACGTCGGCGCTCGACCCGGAGATGATCAACGAGGTTCTGGAGGTCATGCAGCAACTGGCCCGCGAGGGAATGACGATGGTCGTCGTCACCCATGAGATGGGCTTCGCCCGCTCGGCCGCGAACCGGGTCGTCTTCATGGCCGACGGCCGCATCGTCGAGGACCGTACCCCCGAGGAGTTCTTCACCGACCCGCGCAGCGACCGTGCCAAGGACTTCCTCTCCAAGATCCTTAAGCACTGAGGTGCTGCCGAGACGCTGGAGCTCTGAGGTCAACATCGTTGACTGTCACGGGAGTTGAGGACGCCGTGAACTTGTCGGCGGCCCGGCTCCCGGTGGCGGCCGAGGCCGGGAATCCGGCCGAGCCGAACCTCGACTACGATTTGTCGTTCATCCCCACCGGGATGTGGACCGAGGCCGTCGCACCGGCCGATTCAGGGACGCTGCTGCCAGGCGGGCAGTAGTAGAAGGGCACTCGCTCGCCCGGCGGCAGCCGGAGATCACTGCTCGTGCAGGGGTATCGACACGTATGTGGTCGTGCTTTTGGCGGGGAGGAGGTCAGCTGCGCGCCGGTCGACGTGTGCTCGATGTGCGGAGCGGGTCGGCCGACCCGCCGAGGCCGAGCGGGCCCACGTCGCGAAGGTACGCGACGAGGGTGCCGCTCTGCCTGGTTCCGGGGACCTCCCGCGTGGACGGCCGTTCCGCGTACGTCCCCTAGGAGGCACGGTGGGAGCTGCGTGGGACGACGGCCGGCAGGGGCGTCTGTGCGGCCCGGGTGATGTCCGCGACGACCTCGACGACATCGGGGCCGTACGCCTGTGAGTTGACGACCTTCAGGAGCAGGGCGAAGGAGTTGTTGCCGTGTTTGCGGGCCAGCCGTTCGTGATTGCGGGCGAGGTAACGGGTCGCCGCCTGGTTGGTGATCGCGCGCTGGCCGCAGAACAGGAACACCGGCCGGGCCTCGCCGCGCTGGCCGGCGGTGAGGCGCGCGAGGATCACGTACTCGCCCTTGCCCGCCTCCAGGCGATAGCGCTCTGTGCCGATCTGGAAGGCGCCGCGGTCCGGTCCGGGTTCGGCGTCGACGTTGACCCGGACGCCCGGGAGCAGGGAGTGCAGATGCGCCAGCATGCGGCGGTTGGAGGCCGGGCCGCCCACACAGAACTCGGTCCGCTCGCCGACCCCCTGCTGGGTGGCGTCGTGGGCGACGACCTGGGCGTGGGCGTTGCAGTCCTTGATGAGCGCGGCGAGTTCCAGCAGCGCGAACACGTCGTGACGCATCACCGTCAACTCGGGGCCACCGGCCTCGCGGTTCACCACGAGCAGCGACTCGGAGTTGTCCGGCAGCCCGAAGAAGGCCTGCTTGCGGCGGAGTTTGCGCTTCCACAGATAGGTGCGGGCCAGCCAGCCGAAGGCTGCGCTGATACCGGCCGCGACCACTCCGAGGACGATATTGCGCACGTCGTCAGTCATGGGCGCGCATGCTAGCGGTCGACCGCAACGGTGTTCGAGGGGCCCTTACGGGACCGCGGCGATGAAGTTACGCTGCGCGGACGGTCATTGACTGGAGGTATTGATGCGTCGCCCTGTCGCGCGAAGTCTGGCGGTCCTGGCGGTTTCGGCTGTCGTGATGTCGGTGGGGGCGGCGGCCCCGCCCGCCGCGGCCCCGTCCACGGACGCGCCCGGGGGTACGTCTGCGAAGAAGGTCCCGGTCGCCGTCGGCTACGGAGGTGTCGTGGCCAGTGTGGACGCGGACGCCTCGGCCGCCGGGATCGAGATCCTGCGCAAGGGCGGCAACGCGGTGGACGCGGCCGTCGCCACGGCCGCCGCGCTCGGCGTCACGGAGCCCTACTCCAACGGTGTCGGCGGTGGCGGCTACTTCGTCTACTACGACGCCAAGTCCCGTACGGTACGCACGATCGACGGCCGCGAGACGGCACCCCTTACGGCGGACTCGGGTCTGTTCCTGGAGAACGGGCAGCCGATCGCCTTCGCCGACGCCGTCACGAGCGGACTGGGCGTCGGTACGCCGGGCACGCCCGCGACCTGGCAGGCGGCGCTGGACAGTTGGGGCAGTCAGCGGCTCGGGACGCTGCTGAAGCCGGCGGAGCGGCTCGCCCGCGACGGCTTCACGGTGGACGACACGTTCCGCTCGCAGACCGCGTCCAACGAGGCGCGGTTCAGGAACTTCCCCGACACGGCGAAGCTGTTCCTGCCGGGCGGTGCGCTGCCGGTGGTCGGGGCGACCTTCAAGAACCCCGATCTGGCGCGTACGTACGAGGAGTTGGGCAGCAAGGGCGTCGGCGCCCTGTACCGGGGGAAGTTGGCGAAGGAGATCGTCGACACGGTCAACAAGCCGCCGGTGGACCCGGGTTCGGGCTACAACGCGCGTCCGGGCGAGCTGTCGCTGAAGGACCTGGCGGCGTACCGGGCGAAGCGCCAGGCGCCCACGAAGACGTCGTATCGCGGCCTGGGCGTCTACTCGATGGCACCCTCCTCGTCGGGCGGGACGACGGTCGGTGAGGCCCTCAACATCCTTGAGAAGACGGACCTTTCGAAGGCGAGCGACGTCCAGTTCCTGCACCGCTACATCGAGGCGAGCCGGATCGCCTTCGCGGACCGGGGGCGTTGGGTGGGCGACCCGGCCTTCGAGGACGTACCGACGAAGGAGCTGCTGTCGCAGTCGTACGCCGACTCGCGGGAGTGCCTGATCAAGGACGACGCGGTGCTGACGAGCCCGGTCGCGCCCGGGGACCCGCGTCACCCGACGGCCTGCGCGAGCACCGGTGTCGCGGCGCCGACGACGTACGAGGGCGAGAACACCACGCATCTGACGGTGGCCGACAAGTGGGGCAACATCGTGTCCTACACGCTGACCATCGAGCAGACCGGCGGCAGCGGCATCACCGTCCCGGGTTGCGGTTTCCTCCTCAACAACGAGCTGACGGACTTCTCCTTCGCCCCGGCCAGCCCCGCCGTCCATGACCCGAACCTGCCGGGCCCGGGCAAGCGGCCGCGCTCGTCGATGTCCCCGACGATCGTCCTGGATGCCCACGGCAAGCCGGTGGTGGCTCTCGGATCGCCCGGGGGCGCGACCATCATCACGACCGTCCTGCAGACCCTGACGGGCTTCCTCGACCGGGGGCTCCCGCTGGTCGACGCGATCGCGGCACCCCGCGCGAGCCAGCGCAACCAGACGACCACCGAGCTCGAACCGGGGCTGTGGAACAGCGAGTTGAGGACGAAGCTGGAGGCGATCGGCCACGGCTTCCGGCTCAACCCCGAGATCGGCGCGGCGACCGGCGTGCAGCGGCTGCCGAACGGGAAGTGGCTGGCCGCCGCCGAGACGGTACGACGCGGTGGCGGGTCGGCGATGGTGGTGCGGCCGGCGTCGTAGGTCGGCGGAGGGCGGGCGGCGTCGGTGTGTTCGAGGCCGCCCGCCCTCGTGACCCGGCCCGCGCGGCGGATCAGGCGTACTCGTGTGCCCTCGGCGTCCTCGGTCAGCCGGCAGCGGGCGGCGGCGTGTTCGAAGCCCACCGCCCGCCCTCGTAGCCGCGGACCGTCGCCGCCGGCCACGTGTACTCGATCTCCCGCACCGTGAAGCCCGCGGTCATCCGCAGTGGGCGTTCGGCCGTGCGCAGGCCGCCCGCTCGCTCGTAGAACGCGATCGCGCGGGTGTTGCCGGCCAGGACCTCCAGGTAGACGTCCTGGCCGGGATGGTGGCGGGCGGCCCAGGCGAAGCCGTGGTGGAGCAGGGTGCGGCCGATGCCGGTGCCGACGTGGTCCGGGCGGGCGTGCAGGTTGTCCACGTGGACCCGCCCGTCCGGGGCCGTGTCCAGGTGGATGAAGCCGCGGAGTTCGCCGTCCTGTTCGGCCAGCAGGAGGCATCGGCCGGGTGACAGGCCGTCCGTGCGGGCCCGCCACTTGGCGAGGTGCTCCGCCGCCAGCGGGCCGGCCAGGTACGCGGCGGGCATGAGCGCGGTGTACGCGCTGCGCCAGCTGGCCGTGTGCAGGGCCGCGATGCTCTCCGTGTCCGCCGAAGTGCCGTTCCTGATGCGCATGGAGCCGTACGTTACGCCCGGCTCGTGTGGGCGTCCTGGCGTGCCGTGAGGATCCGGGGCCCGGATTCGGTGATCGCCACCGTGTGTTCCGCGTGGGCCGCGCGGGAGCCGTCGTTCGTGCGGAGGGTCCAGCCGTCCGGGGCTTCGTAGTAGCCGTCCTTGCCGCTGCCGATCAGCATGGGCTCGATCGCCAGGACCAGGCCGGGGCGCAGCGGCATGCCCCGGCCGGGGCGGCCCTCGTTGGGGACCGGGGGGTCCTCGTGCATACGGCGGCCGATTCCGTGGCCGCCGAAGCCGTCCGGGATGCCGTAGCCCGCCGTACGGCACACCTGGCCGATCGCGTGCGCGATGTCGCCGATGCGGTTGCCGACGACCGCTGCCGCGATGCCGGCGGCGAGGGCCCGCTCGGCGGTCTCGACGAGCCGTACGTCGGCCGGGTGCGGCTCGCCCACGATGAAGCTGATCGCCGAGTCCCCTGCCCAGCCGCCCAGTTCGGCGCCGAAGTCGGCGGAGACGAGGTCGCCGTCGCGCAGCCGGTAGTCGTCCGGGATGCCGTGCACGATCGCGTCGTTCACCGAGACGCAGAGCACCGCCGGGAACGGGGTGGGCGCGAAGGAGGGGCGGTAGCCGAGGAAGGGGGAGGTCGCTCCGGCCGCACGCAGCACCTCGTGCGCCACCGCGTCCAGCTCCCGCAGGGAAACGCCCACGTCAGCGGCTTCCCGGACGGCGGTCAGGCCGCTGCCGACCACCTGACCCGCGTCGTACATGGCATCAATGGCTGTGTCTGTCTTAAGTTCCACCATGCCAATTACTATACCGGTATTAGAATGGTGGCATGGTACGCACTCCTCTCACCCCCGAAGAGCGTGAACGCGGCGAGCGGCTGGGCCGGTTGCTGCGCGAGGCGCGTGGCGGTCGCAGCATGGCGCAGATCGCGGCGCACGCCGGTATCTCCGCCGAGACCCTCCGTAAGATCGAGACCGGCCGTGCGCCGACCCCGGCCTTCTTCACGGTCGCGGCGCTGGCGCGGGTCCTCGGACTGTCCATGGACGAACTCGTCGGGCGGTGCGAGCCGTCGGCCCCGGTCGCGGCGTGAGCCTCGTGGGGCGGTTCCGGCCAATGTGTCAGTGGTTCACGTCACGTTCCGCTGGGCGCGCGGTACTCTGCGTCCGGTCCGAAAACCCTTCGTAGCCCATCCGTAACACGGTTGGTGTTTTCTACGGGGCGGAGAACTCCGGTCGGGCATGGGGTGGACGTCATGGCGGTGGAACAACTCCCGGGGCAGGTGCGGGAGTTCGCGCGGTATCTGAACGGCCTGCTGGCCCGTCTCGATCAGGACGCGGGCTGGTGCGGCGTGTTCTGGCAGCGCGACCCCGACGGTATGCGGGCCTGTCTGGAGGGGTCCGAGGTGCCGCCCTGGGACGTTGTGGACGCGCTGCTCCAGGATCTCGCCGCGGAGTACGGAACGGCCGCCGTCGCCTCGGAGGCCGAGCAGGCACGTGCCCTGCACCAGGCCGCGCTCGCCGCGTTCGACACCCTCCTCGGCGCCCGAGACACCCTCGGGGACCGGCTCGACGTGATGCTCCGGGAACAGAAGTACGCCGCCGAACGGCTCGCCGAGCTGGGGCGGTCGCTCGCCTCCGCCGCCAGCCACGAGGAGGCCGAGAGCCTCCGCCTCGACCTGGCCTGGGCCCACGACGACCACGAGCGCGCCTCCGCCCGCTGCGTCGAACTCCGTTACCGCCTCGACCAGTTGGCCCGCAGGGCGGTGAGCCGGGCGCCCTTCGCGCACCGCGACCGCGACGACGAGGCCGACCTGTTCACCGGCCGCGTCCAGCACACCCCGCACTCCGCCGACGTGCCTGCGGGCGACCCCCTGCCCCTGCCGCGCCAACGCACCCACCCGGACGAACAGCACCCGGCGGGCACCCCGGCCGCCTGGTACGACGACGCACCGGCGTGGCGCGACGGCCCCCGCGGCCCCAGCCACCCCACCGACGAAGCCGCCGCCCGAGCCCTCGGCGACGAGGCCCGCGCATGGCGTACCGGTTCCGGCCGCGCGCCCGACGAGGCCGGCACCCGCCCGACCGCCTACGGCGCCGACCGAGCAGCTGGGGGCCCGGGTCCCGGCGACGAGACCGGCACGTGGCGTACCGGTTCCGGCCGCCCGACCGACGCGGACGCCACCCGCTCGACCGCCTACGGCACCGAACGCGACCCCGGACGCCAGGGTTCCGACGGGGAGGCTCCCGCCTGGCGGGACGGCGCCCGCAAGAACGACGATCTCGGCCCAGGACGCCGAAACTCCGGCGAGAGCGCCTCCGCGTGGCGCGGCGGCGCCGACCGGGATGGCGCTCGCCCGGCCGCCTTCGGCGACGACCGCGGCCCCCAGGGTCCGGGTTCCGGCGACGACTCCTCCGCCTGGCGTGAGGGCGCCGGCTACGGCGGCGACCGTGGTTCTGGCCAACGGGACGCCGACGGCACCCCACCCACGTGGCGCGACGGCGCCGGCCGGACAGACGACCGGGACGGCGCCCGCGCGATCGCCTTCGGCGACGACCGCGCCCTCGGCCGCCAGGGGCCCGGCGACGGGGCCCCCGCCTGGCACGACGGCGCCGGCCGCGCAGCCGACCGGGACGGGGCCAACCCTGCCGGCTACGGCGACGACCGCGGCTCCGGCCAACGGGACGTCGACGGCACCCCACCCGCCTGGCGAGACGGCGTCAGCCGCCTGGCCGGCGATGGCGGGGCCAACCCCGCCGCCTACGGCGACGGTCTCGGCGCCGGCCGCCGGGATTCCGGCGACGGCGGACCCGCCTGGCGCGACGGCCGGGCGGCCGAGCAGGACGGCGCCCGCCGGGGCGAGGACCTAGGCTCCGGCGGACCGGACACCGGCGACGGTGTCTTCGTCGGGCGTGACGGCGGTCGGCGCTCCGGGCAGGGGGACGACCCTGACGGCGCCCGGCAGGCCGACGCTCCCGGTGGCACCGGGGACTCGGCCGAGCGCACCACACCCCCTCAGCTTCCCGCCGACTGGTACGAGCCCCCTGCCCCCGAGCCCGAGCCCGCGGACCCCCGCCCCGCCTCCAAGCAGCGCGCCAAACGCCGTACCCGTGGCAGTGCCCGGTTCGCCGGGATGATCGACGACGCGGACACCGGCACCACGCCCACCGTCGACCCCACCCTGGCGCCGACGATGCCCGCGCCCGCCGCGACCCCGGGCCGACGCGCCCCGCGCGGGGCGCGGTTCGCCGGGGCCGCCGCTGCCGCCAAGTCCGCGACACCGGTGCGGGAGGCGCTGGACGACGACGCCCGGCACGACACCATCGACACCGTCCGCACCCTCGTACGACTACGCGGCGAGGGACGCACCGGCGAGGCGCACGCGCTGCTCGTGGAGGCGTCCCAGTGGCCCGCCGCCCGCTTTCCGCTGCTCGCCGCCGAACTGCACCGCGCGGGGCTCGGCGCCGACTGGGCGACCCTGCTCTGGGAGGCCGCCTCGCTGCCGGCCGACCGGCTGGTCGCCGCCGCCGACGCGCTCGTCGCGGCGGGGCGGGCCACCGACGGTGAGCAGATACTGCGCCAGGGCATGGCGCGGCCGGCCCAGGAGGTGGGCGAGGCTGTGCTCCGGCTCGCCGAGGACGGCAGGCGGCGCGAGGTGCGTGCACTGCTCGACGCGTACGTCCGGGTCCGCACCCCCGAGGAGGCCGCCCGCAGTGTCGCCGCCGACCCGCAGCGCCTCGTACCCCTGCTCCTGGAGGCGGCCCGGGGTGCCTCCGAGGACCGGTACTGGGATCTGGTGCACGCCCTCCGGGTCGCCGGGCACAGCGCCTGACCGGGCTGGCCCGGCTGCCCGCGACTCGCCCACAGGAGTGTGAAACGTGATCGACTCCGCGGGTTAACGACGATGGTCTTGGCAAGGCTCCTCCGGAGGCTTACTTTCAAGCCCCTACGACCTTTGTGACCTTGTCTACGGGCGTAGAGGCTCTCTGACGTCCAGCCGAAGGAGCAGGTCATGGCCAACGTCGTACGTGCCGCTCTGGTCCAGGCCACCTGGACCGGTGACACCGAGTCCATGGTCGCCAAGCACGTGGAGCACGCCCGTGAGGCTGCCCGGCAGGGCGCCAAGGTCATCGGATTCCAGGAAGTCTTCAACGCGCCCTACTTCTGTCAGGTCCAGGAGCCCGAGCACTACCGCTGGGCCGAGCCCGTCCCCGACGGGCCGACCGTCACCCGGATGCGGGAGCTGGCGCGCGAGACCGGAATGGTCATCGTCGTACCCGTGTTCGAGGTCGAGCAGTCCGGGTTCTACTACAACACCGCGGCCGTGATCGACGCCGACGGGACCTACCTCGGCAAGTACCGCAAACACCACATTCCGCAGGTCAAGGGCTTCTGGGAGAAGTACTACTTCAAGCCCGGCAACCTCGGATGGCCCGTCTTCGAGACGGCCGTCGGGAAGGTCGGCGTGTACATCTGCTACGACCGGCACTTCCCGGAGGGCTGGCGTCAGCTCGGCCTGAACGGCGCTCAGCTCGTCTACAACCCGTCCGCGACCCACCGGGGCCTCTCCTCCCACCTGTGGCAACTGGAGCAGCCGGCCGCGGCCGTCGCCAACGAGTACTTCGTCGCCGCCATCAACCGGGTCGGCCAGGAGGAGTACGGGGACAACGACTTCTACGGGACCTCGTACTTCGTGAACCCGCGCGGCCAGTTCGTCGGCGAGGTCGCGAGCGACAAGGACGAGGAACTCGTCGTGCGGGATCTTGATTTCGATCTCATCGAGGAAGTCCGGCAGCAGTGGGCCTTCTACCGGGACCGGCGGCCGGACGCGTACGAAGGGCTGGTGCAGCCGTGAGCGGTGATCTGTACGGGCGTCACAAGGCGGTTCTGCCGGACTGGCTCGCCCTCTACTACGCCGACCCGATCGAGATCACACACGGCGAGGGCCGGCACGTGTGGGACGCGGACGGGAACCGGTACCTCGACTTCTTCGGCGGCATCCTCACCACGATGACCGCGCACGCCCTGCCCGAGATCACCAAGGCGGTCAGTGAACAGGCCGGGCGGATCATCCACTCGTCCACCCTGTATCTCAACCGGCCGATGGTCGAACTCGCCGAGCGCGTCGCCGAGCTGTCCGGCATCCCGGACGCGCGCGTCTTCTTCACCACCTCCGGTACGGAAGCGAACGACACGGCGCTGCTCCTCGCCACCTCCTACCGGCGCAGCAACCAGATCCTGGCGATGCGCAACAGCTACCACGGCCGCTCCTTCAGCACGGTCGGCATCACCGGCAACAAGGGCTGGTCCCCGACCTCCCTGTCCCCGCTCCAGACCCTGTACGTCCACGGCGGCGTCCGCACCCGTGGTCCGTACGCCGATCTGAGCGACGCCGAGTTCATCGCCGCCTGCGTCGACGACCTGGAGGACCTGCTCGGGCACGTCCGTCCGCCCGCGGCCCTGATCGCCGAACCCATCCAGGGTGTCGGCGGCTTCACCTCGCCGCCCGACGGGCTGTACGCGGCCTTCCGCGAGGTGCTGGCCGAGCGCGGCATCCTGTGGATCGCCGACGAGGTGCAGACCGGCTGGGGACGCACCGGCGAGCACTTCTGGGGCTGGCAGGCGCACGCGGAGAACGGTCCGCCGGACATCCTCACCTTCGCCAAGGGCATCGGCAACGGCATGTCCATCGGCGGGGTCGTGGCCCGCGCCGAGATCATGAACTGCCTCGACTCCAACTCCATCTCGACCTTCGGCGGCACCCAGATCACCATGGCGGCAGGCCTCGCCAACCTCAACCACCTCCTGGAACACGACCTCCAGGGCAACGCCCGGCGCGTCGGCGGACTCCTCATCGAACGGCTGCGGGCCGTCGCCGCACAGCTTCCGGGCGTACGGGAGGTCCGTGGACGCGGGCTGATGATCGGCGTCGAGCTGGTCAAGCCCGGTACCGACACCGCCGACCCGGAGACCGCCGCCGCCGTGCTCGAAGCGGCCCGGGAGGAGGGGCTGCTCCTCGGCAAGGGGGGCGGCCACAACACCAGCGCGCTGCGCATCGCACCGCCACTGTCCCTCACCGTCGCGGAGGCCGAGGAGGGCGCCGCGATCCTCGAACGTGCTCTGAGGAGCACCTAGTAGCAGAACCTGAGTAAGGGCGAGTGAGCCGAAGGGGCGCGCCTGTGCCGAGAGTTCGAGCGCGCGGAGGCCCGCAGGGTCGAGCACGGTCGGGCTCTCGACACAGGCTGGAGCGCCCCGGAGGCGAACCGAGCCACAGAAAAAGGGGAAGATCGTCATGCTTTCGACCACCACCTTGGAACCCGCCCTGTCGGTCCGTCAGGTCCTCGGCCTGGAACGGGTGCTCGCCGGGGAGCCCGAGGTGGTGGCCGGAGCCGGCCAGCTCGACCGGGCCGTGCGCTGGGTGCATGTCGCCGAGGCCGCCGACGTCGGCGTGATGCTGAGCGGCGGCGAGATGATCCTCACGACCGGGGTGCTGCTCGCGGGGGACGAGGAGGCCCAGGCCGAGTACATCCGGTCGCTGCACCGGGCGGAGGCCGCCGCCGTCGTCCTCGGGCTCGGGCGGGCCTTCCCCTCGCCGCCGGACGTGATGCGACGCGCGGCCGAGCGGTGCGGACTGCCGATGGTGGTGCTCCATCGGCCGTCCCCCTTCGCGGAGTTGACGGAGGAGGTCCAGTCGCGGCTCGTACGGCGGAAGTTCGCCGCCGTGAGCCTGTCCGAGGCGGTGCGGACCGCTCTCACGGGGCTCATCACCTCCGGCGCCCCGCTGCAAAGTCTTCTCGACGAAGTTGCCTCGCACAGCGCCTGTCCCGTCGTCGTCACCAACCTCGCCCACCGGGTCCTCGCCACCTCGGGGGAGCGGTCGGCGGTCGACGACGTGCTGCGCGACTGGGAGCGCATCTCCCGGCAGGCCGGCGGGAGCGAGGGCGACGGCTGGATCCGGGCCGAGCTGGGCGGACGCGGGGAACGCTGGGGGCGGATCGTGCTCTGCGGCTACCGGGGTGACGCCGCCACCGGACGGCTCCTCGCCGACCGGGCCGCCGAGGCACTCGTCCTGCACCGCATGCTCGGGGGCTCCGTGCGCACCTGGGAGGAGCAGTCCGCCCAGAGCCTGCTGACGGACCTGGTGAGCGGCGTCGTACCGGCTCGGCAGCTGCTGCCGCGGGCGCGGGCCGCCGGGCTGCCCGTCAACCGGCGGACCTTCGTGCCGCTCGTCGTGCGGGACGGTGACCCCGCCGAACTCGACCGCGTACTGCGGCTGTTGGGGCTGCCCGGGCTGGTCGCCGAGCTGGCCGACGACGCCACCGCCGTCCTGCTGAGCCTGGCCCGCGACCAGGACGCCAAGGCGCTGGCCGCGCACTTCGCGCTCCGGCTGCGCACGGAGACCGGCGGGGGCAGGACCGTCGTGGCCGCCGCCGGGGCACTCGCCAGCTGGGACGACGTGCCCACCGGACTGCGCGAGGCGCTGCACGTCGCCGCGGCCGTCGCGGACACCCCGGCGGGGCAGGAACTGCCGGTGCTGGTGCACCTGAGGGACGTACGGCTGCGCGGCCTTGTCCGGCTGCTGCGGGACGATCCGCACGTGCAGGCGTTCGCGGAGCGGGAGCTCGACGGACTGCTGTGCGGGGCCGAGGGCGAGTCCGAGCTGCTGCCGGTGCTCCGGACCTATCTCGCCACCGGGCGCAACAAATCTCGTACCGCGCAACTTCATCATGTGTCGCGCCCGGCGCTCTACCGGCGGCTGGAGGCGATAGAGACGCGGCTCGGGCTCGATCTCGACGACTTCGAGCAGGCCGCCTCCGTGCATATCGCGCTCCTCGCGCACGACGCCCAGCAAGGTCGATGACCGCACTCTCCAGCGCTCCGTCTTACCGCTCCGAAACATCAGAGGACCAGGGAAAACAGTGGTGAAACATGGGCCGACGCCAGGGTGACACCGTGGAACGCGAAGCGTCCGCAGGCGTGACACCGTGCAACTCAAACCCGATCTCCGGGCTTCCTAGGCTCGCCGTACACCGAGTGACCGGAGGTCCCGATGAGCAGGGTGATTCGCGCCGCCATTTTCCAGACTGCCTGGACGGGCGACAAGGAGTCGATGATCCAGGTCCACGAGCAGGCGGTCCGCGACGCCGCGGCGCAGGGCGCTCAAGTCATGTGCTTCCAGGAGCTGTTCTACGGCCCCTACTTCTGCCAGGTGCAGGACAAGGCGTTCTACGAGTACGCCGAGCAGATTCCGAACGGCCCGATCGTCAAGCGCTTCCAGGCGCTCGCCAAGGAACTGGGCATCGTCCTCGTCCTGCCGATGTACGAGGAGGAGCAGCCCGGCGTCCTCTACAACACGGCCGCCGTGATCGACGCGGACGGCTCGTACCTGGGCAAGTACCGCAAGCACCACATCCCGCAGGTCGCCGGGTTCTGGGAGAAGTTCTACTTCCGCCCGGGCAACGCCGGCTGGCCCGTCTTCGACACCGCCGTGGGCAAGATCGGCGTCTACATCTGCTACGACCGGCACTTCCCGGAGGGCTGGCGTGCGCTGGGCCTCGAAGGCGCCGAGATCGTCTTCAACCCGTCGGCCACCTCGCGCGGCCTGTCCTCCTACCTGTGGCAGCTGGAGCAGCCGGCGGCAGCCGTCGCCAACGAGTACTTCGTCGGCGCGATCAACCGGGTCGGCGTCGAGGAACTGGGCGACAACGACTTCTACGGGACCTCGTACTTCGTGGACCCGGAGGCGCAGTTCGTCGGCGAGGTGGCGAGCGACAAGGAGACCGAACTCGTCGTCCGCGACCTGGACCTGGCCAAGATGCGCGAGGTCCGCGACCGCTGGCAGTTCTTCCGCGACCGCCGCCCGGACGCCTACGGCCCTCTGACCGCGCCGTAAATCCGGCGGTGCTCCCGCGCCCCTGGAGGGGCGAAGCACCCCTCCAGGGGCGCGGGGCAGCGTCCATATGCGGCTCCGCCGCGGGGCGCGACCAGCCACACACAACCCGCACCTTCGAGACAACCGAACGGAGCGTGAACCCATGACCGGCCGTACCGTCATCCGAGGCGGACTCGTCATCACCGCGTCCGACGAACTCCACGCCGACGTCCTCATCGAGGACGGCCGCATCGTCGCCCTCGCCGCCAGCGGAACCGCGGCCGCCCAGGCCTGGACGGCCGAGCGGACCATAGACGCCACCGGGAAGTACGTCATCCCCGGCGGAGTCGACGCGCACACCCACATGGAACTGCCGTTCGGCGGTACGGCCGCCTCGGACACCTTCGAGACCGGCACCCGGGCCGCCGCCTGGGGCGGTACGACCACGATCATCGACTTCGCCGTGCAGAGCGTCGGCCAGTCGCTGCGCGACGGACTCGACACCTGGAACGCCAAGGCCGACGGCAACTGCGCCATCGACTACGCCTTCCACATGATCGTCTCCGACGTGAACCAGGACACGCTCAAGGAGATGGACCTGCTGGTCGAGGAGGGCGTCACCTCCTTCAAGCAGTTCATGGCCTACCCGGGCGTCTTCTACAGCGACGACGGCCAGATCCTGCGCGCCATGCAGCGCTCCGCCGAGAACGGCGGCCTGATCATGATGCACGCCGAGAACGGCATCGCGATCGACGTCCTCGTCGAACAGGCGCTCGCCCGGGGCGAGACCGACCCCCGCTACCACGGCGAGGTCCGCAAGGCCCTCCTCGAAGCCGAGGCCACCCACCGCGCCATCAAGCTCGCACAGGTCGCCGGCGCACCCCTCTACGTCGTCCACGTCTCGGCGCAGGAGGCAGTCGCCGAGCTGGCACGGGCGCGCGACGAGGGGCTCAACGTCTTCGGCGAGACCTGCCCGCAGTACCTGTTCCTGTCGACCGACAACCTCGCCGAGCCCGACTTCGAGGGCGCGAAGTACGTGTGCAGCACACCGCTGCGGCCCAAGGATCACCAGGCCGCCCTGTGGCGGGGCCTCAGGACCAACGACCTCCAGGTCGTCTCCACGGACCACTGCCCGTTCTGCTTCGAGGGCCAGAAGGAGCTGGGCCGCGGCGACTTCTCGAAGATCCCCAACGGGCTCCCGGGCGTCGAGAACCGCATGGACCTCCTCCACCAGGCCGTCGTCGACGGGCACATCAGCCGCCGCCGCTGGATCGAGATCGCCTGCGCCACCCCGGCCCGGATGTTCGGCCTCTACCCGAAGAAGGGCACCATCGCCCCGGGCGCCGACGCCGACGTCGTCATCTACGACCCGCACGCCGAGCAGACCGTCTCCGCCGCCACCCACCACATGAACGTCGACTACTCGGCGTACGAGGGCAAGCGGCTCACCGGCCGTGTCGAGACCGTCCTCTCGCGCGGCGAACTCGTCATCACCGAGCGGGAGTTCACCGGACGCGCGGGCCACGGCGTCTACACCCCGCGCTCCACCTGTCAGTACCTCAACTAGGAGTGGCGACACACATGGACTTCGGACTCGTTCTGCAGACCGACCCGCCGGCTTCGCGTGTCATCGAGCTGATGCAGCGCGCCGAGGGCAACGGCTTCACGTACGGCTGGACCTTCGACTCCGCCGTGCTGTGGCAGGAACCGTTCGTGATCTACAGTCAGATCCTTTCCAGCACCGAGAAGTTGACGGTCGGCCCGATGGTCACCAACCCGGGCACCCGCACCTGGGAGGTCACCGCCTCCACCTTCGCCACCCTCAACGACATGTTCGGCAACCGCACGGTCTGCGGCATCGGCCGCGGTGACTCCGCGATGCGTGTCGCCGGCCGTACGCCCAACACCCTGGCCCGGATCAGCGGTGCGATGAAGGTCATCCGCTCGCTGGGCCGGGGCGACGAGGCCGACCTCGGCGGTGCGGTCGTCAAGTTCCCGTGGGTGAAGCCGGGGGCCGAACTTCCCGTCTGGATGGCCGCGTACGGTCCCAAGGCGCTCAAGATGACCGGCGAGGAGGCCGACGGGTTCATCCTGCAGCTCGCCGACCTGTATCTGACCGAGTACATGGTCAAGGCCGTCAAGGACGCGGCGGTCGCCGCCGGACGTGACCCGTCCGAGGTGAAGATCTGCGTCGCCGCACCCGCCTACATCACCGAGGACGACTCGCCCGAGGCGCTCGCCCACGCCCGCGACCAGTGCCGCTGGTTCGGCGGGATGGTCGGCAACCACGTCGCCGACCTGGTGTCGAAGTACGGCGAACACTCCGCCGCCGTACCCGAGGAACTCACCGACTACATCAAGGCCCGCGAGGGCTACGACTACTCCCACCACGGACGGGCCGACAACCCCGACACCCAGTTCGTGCCCGACGAGATCGTCGACCGGTTCTGCCTCATCGGCACCCCCGAGATGCACATCGAGAAGCTCAACAAGCTGCGTGAGCTCGGCGTCGACCAGTTCGCCGTCTACGACATGCACGACGCCCAGGAAGCCGTCATCGACGCCTACGGGTCGACGGTCATCCCGGCCGTCAACGCCTGACGTACACCGGCTGCTGTGTTACCTCCCCATCAACTCCCCTTCCCCGGCGTTCAGGTAGCCGGGGAAGGGGTCAGGACACCTCCGGGTGTCCTGTGCGCATCCCCCAACGCGCCACCACCCGCACGGCCTTTCCCGACCCACCTCTTTGATTGGCCTGCCCATGACCGACACCGCTCCCACGGCCATACCGCCGTCCTCCCAACTCACCCTCCCCGACGGCCGGGTGGAGATCTCCCCCGACGCGCCCGCTCCCACCGGGCCGTACGCCAACGAGGATCTGCTGCCGGTTCCAGTCGAGAAGCGCACCTGGACCACGTACAACTTCTCGGCTCTCTGGGTGGGCATGGCCCACAACACGGCCTCCTGGACCCTCGCTTCGGGTCTGATCGCCGTGGGCATGGACTGGAAGCAGGCCGTGCTCACGATCGCCCTGGCGAACGTGATCGTGCTCATCCCGATGCTGCTCACCGGGCACGCCGGGCCCAAGTACGGCATCCCCTTCCCGGTCTTCGCCCGCGCCTCCTTCGGCGTGCGCGGCGCCAACCTCCCCGCTGTCGTACGGGCGTTGGTGGCGTGCGGCTGGTTCGGCATCCAGACCTGGATCGGCGGCGAGGCGATCTACTTCCTCGCCGGCAAGCTCATCGGTGACAGCTGGGCGAACGCCTCGCACATCGGCGGGTACGCATGGACGATGTGGCTGTCCTTCGCCATCTTCTGGGCGATCCAGGTTGCCATCATCTACCGGGGCATGGAGACCATCCGCCGGTTCGAGAACTGGGCCGCGCCCTTCGTGCTCCTCGGCGCCGGCGTGATGCTGTGGTGGATGGCGAGCAAGGCCGGCGGCTTCGGCCCGCTGCTCGACCAGCCGTCCAAGGTCGGCTACGGCGCGGACTTCTGGAAGATCTTCGCGCCCGCCCTCATGGGCATGATCGGCTTCTGGTCCACGCTGTCCCTGAACATCCCGGACTTCACCCGGTACGGGAAGAGCCAGAAGGCCCAGACGTGGGGGCAGGCGCTCGGTCTGCCGACCACGATGACGCTGTTCGCGTTCCTGTCCGTCATGGTCACCTCGGGCTCGCAGGCCGTGTACGGCGAGGCCATCTGGGACCCGGTCCAGCTCGCCGCCAAGACCGACAACGTCTTCGGGCTGCTGTTCGCCCTGGTCACCGTGCTGGTGGCGACCCTCTCCGTGAACGTCGCGGCGAACCTGGTCTCCCCGGCCTTCGACTTCTCCAACATCGCTCCTCGGAAGATCAGCTTCCGGGCCGGTGCGCTCGCCACCTGCGTACTCGGCGTCCTGATCTTCCCGTGGAAGCTGTACTCCGACCCGCAGGGCTACATCTTCACCTGGCTCGGGCTGGTCGGCGGTCTCCTCGGCACGGTCGCCGGCATTCTCATCGCCGACTACTGGATCCTGCGCCGCGGCAAGCTCGACCTCACCGACCTGTACCGCGCGGGCGGACGGTACTGGTACGACAACGGCTGGAACTGGCGGGCGGTCGTCGCGTTCCTGGTCGGCGGTGTGCTGGCCGTCGGCGGCGCCAACTTCGCGCCGCTGATCGACGGACGGCCCATCCCGGCCCTGTCCTCACTGGCCGACTACGGCTGGGCCGTGGGCCTGGGCACCTCGATGGTGCTCTACCTGGTGCTGATGCTGGCGACCGGCCAGGGCAGGACCGGGACGGAGCCCGCGGTGCAGGAGGAGGCGAAGGCCTGACCCGTGACGTGACGACGTGACGACGTGAGGTGCGACGGAGGGTAGCCGGTTCTACCGGGTGCCCTCCAGTGCTGCCACCGCGTCCCGGGCGGCCTTGATGGCACCCTTGTTGATCACATCCGTGCTGGGCGCCTTCTTCGACTCGAAGTCACTGCCGTTGTACGTGATCACCACCAGCGCGTTCGACGCGCGGACCAGGACGACACCCTCGCGGGTCTGCTGCTTGTCCTCGGTGGTCAGGTTCACGACGGAATAGGCGGCGTCACCGAGCCCCGGCACGACTCCACCGCCGCTCTTCTCCGTCAGGCGCTCCTTGTACGTCTTCTCCGCCGCAGCGTCCGTGTCGGACAGCTCGAACGACACGTCGAGCCAGCGGTAGTCGTACCCCTTGAGCGCGTTCCAGGAGCAGGTGCGGCGCGCGTCCTTGTCCGTCGACGGGATCTCCTTGCCGGCCGCCTTGGCGCCCGGGACAAGGGACTTGATCGTCCCAGGGGTCACGGCCGAGCAGGGCGCGGGCGCTGCGGTGAACGTCTTCGTCGCCGCCGAGGTCGAGGGCGCGGTGGGCGACGCGGACGCACCCTTGGTGGCCGAGTCATGGGTGTCGGCGGCCGGCGCGGGGGCGAGCGGGCCCGAGGACAGCGCCCAGCCGGCCGTGGCGAGCACGGCGACCGGTGCCAGGCGGGTGGTGAGTGCGAGCGGCAGGGGGAGGCTCAAGGCGCACTTCTCGTGGGGGTCGGTGCGGAGGGGGGTCCGCACTCCGGACGGGACGCCAGTGTCACATGACTGTCTGTGGGGTGGAAGTGCGAACTCGCTCCGTGGCCGTGCGATGACTGTGATTTCAACTCCGACAAAGGCCTCATGTATGACGATACGGTTCAACTGGTCGTGGGGTGCGCCGTTAAGCGTTTGCGTCACTCCGGCCCTGTCCAGCCTTGTTGTATGTCTTCCTCATCGGCCGCCACAGAGACCACATCCCCCGAACTCCCCGCCGTGCGCGAGGAGATCCTCGCCTACTACGCGCTCGGCAAGGAGGACGCCCGTATCCGGCAGGGATCCGGCCGGCTGGAGTTCTGGCGGACCCAGGACGTGCTCCGACGGCTGCTGCCCGCGGCTCCCGCGCGGGTGCTGGACGTCGGCGGGGGCAGCGGAGTGCACGCGGAGTGGCTGGCGCGGGACGGGTACGAGGTCGAGCTGATCGATCCCGTGCCGCTGCATGTGGATCAGGCGGGGCGGTTGCCCGGTGTCACGGCCAGGCTCGGGGACGCCCGTGCGCTGCCCGCGGACGACGCCTCGTACGACGCCGTGCTGCTGCTGGGCCCGCTCTATCACCTGCCCGAACGGCCAGACCGGGTACGGGCGTTGGGGGAGGCGCTGCGGGCCGTCCGGCCCGGGGGGCTGGTCGTCGCGGCCACCATCAACCGCTACACCGCGCTGCACGGCCTGCTGAGGCAGGAGCTCTACTTCGATCCGGCGCAGCGGGCCCGCACCGACGACGTCAGCACCCACGGCAGGCACGGCACGGACCACGGCGCGTTCACCACCGCCTACCTCGCCGAACCGGCCGAGGTACCCGACGAGTTCAGCGAGGCCGGACTCGTCCCCGAGGGTCAGTACGGGCTGCAGGGCGTCGCCTGGCTCATGGGCGGCGTCGAGGAGTGGCTGGACGACCCTGAGCGCCGTGAGGCCGTCATGTCCGCGACCCGCCGCATCGAGTCCGAACCGACGCTGCTCGGCGCGAGCGGCCACGTGCTGACGGCGGGACGGCGTCGGCCGTAGTCGAGAGTCGGGGGCCGGGGCCGGGGCCGGGAGCTGGGGGTTGGGGTCTGGGGTCTGGTGGTTACATACGATCATCAGATCGTGTGCCGCAGTGAAGGAGCCGCCCGTGTTCACCACCCGACCCACGCTCCAGGGCACCTTCGGCATGGTGTCCTCCACACACTGGCTGGCCTCCCAGTCGGCGATGGCCGTCCTGGAGACCGGCGGCAACGCCTACGACGCCGCCGTGGCCGCGGGCTTCGTCCTGCACGTCGTCGAACCGCACCTGAACGGACCCGGCGGTGAGGTGCCGATCATCGTCGCGCCGGCCGGCGGCGAGGTGCGGGTGCTGTGCGGGCAGGGCGTCCCGCCCGCCGGGGCCACGATCACGCACTACCGGGGACTGGGCCTCGACCTCGTGCCCGGCACCGGCCCCCTCGCCGCCGCCGTGCCCGGCGCCTTCGACGCCTGGATGCTCCTGCTCCGCGACCACGGCACCAAGCCCCTCGCCGACGTCCTGAAGTACGCCATCGGGTACGCCGAGGACGGACACGCACCCGTGGAGAACGTCGGCGCGACCGTCGAGACCGTGCGGGAACTCTTCGAGACGGAGTGGACCTCGTCGGCGGACGTCTACCTGCCCGGCGGCCGGGCGCCCCGGCCCGGCGAGCTGTTCCGCAATCCCGCCCTGGCCGCCACCTGGAAGCGACTGCTCGCCGAGGTCGCCGGGGCGGGGGACCGCGTCGCCCAGATCGAGGCGGCACGAGAGGTGTGGCGCACCGGCTTCATCGCCGAGGCGCTCCTGCGCCAGTCCGCGCGGCCCACCCTCGACACCAGCGGCGAGCACCACACCGGCACCCTGACAGCCGCCGACCTCGCCTCCTGGTCCGCGGCCTACGAGGCCCCGGCGACCTACGACTGGCACGGCTGGACCCTCTGCAAGGCCGGCCCCTGGAGCCAGGGCCCGGTCCTCCTCCAGCAGCTCGCGCTGCTCCCGTCAGAGCTGGCCGAGCTGCCCCAGTACGGTTCCGCCGACTACGTCCATCTGCTGATCGAGGGCTGCAAGCTCGCCATGGCGGACCGGGAGGCCTGGTACGGGGACGCGTCCGGTGGAGCCGACGTACCGCTCGACGACCTGCTGTCCGACGCCTACAACGCCGACCGGCGGACCCTCGTCGGTGGCGTGGCCTCGCACGAGCTCAGGCCCGGGAGCCCCGGCGGGCGTACTCCGCGACTGTGCGCACACGCGCGCGTGCCGGGCACGGACGAGCCCGGGACCGGTGCTCCGGGGGTTGGGGAGCCGACCGTCGCCAAGCTCCCCACCTCCCCCGTGCCCGGTGAGTCCGAGATCGCCGCCGACGGTTCCACCCGGGGCGACACCTGCCACGTCGATGTCGTCGACCGCTGGGGCAACATGGTCGCGGCCACACCCAGCGGCGGCTGGCTCCAGTCCAACCCCGTCGTACCCGAACTGGGCTTCCCGCTCGGCACCCGGCTCCAGATGACCTGGCTGGAGGAGGGCCTGCCCAACTCCCTCACCCCGGGCCGCCGCCCCCGGACCACCCTCACGCCCTCCGTCGCACTGCGCGACGGGGTGCCGGTACTGGCGTTCGGTACGCCGGGCGGGGACCAGCAGGACCAGTGGCAGCTGCACTTCTTCCTCGCGGTCGCCCTGGGCGCCAGAGTGCGGGGCGGCCTGGACCTCCAGGGCGCGATCGACGCCCCGAACTGGCACAACGACAGCTTCCCTGGCTCCTTCTACCCACGCGGCACACGCCCGGGCAGCGTCACCGTGGAGGCCCGCATGCCGGACGGTGTGATCGAGGAGCTGCGCCGCCGGGGGCACGACGTGACGATCGGCGACGACTGGTCCGAGGGCCGGCTGTGCGCGGTCGCCCGGGACCCCGAGACGGGTGTCCTGTCGGCGGCGGCGAACCCGAGGGGGATGCAGGGGTACGCGGTCGGGCGCTGAGGCGTCCGGGGCATCCGGGACGATGTCCGAATCCTGGTCTTCAGGCGGATTCCATCCCATGTCCACCGGCCCGGCAGGGATTGTCAGTGCCGCGTGCTCTCATGGAGACATGATCGAAGACAACGAAACCATCGAAGAGTTTCTCGCCCGGCACGCGTCCGACGTCGAAGAAGCGGTCCGAGAGGCGGCGGCCGCGGAGATCATGCCGCGCTTCCGTCAGCTCGCCGCCCACGAGATCGACCAGAAGAGCGGCCCGCACGACCTGGTGACGGACGCCGACCGCAAGGCCGAGCTGTATCTGACCGAGGTGCTGCCCAAGCTGCTGCCCGGCTCCGTCGTCGTCGGCGAGGAGGCGGTGCACGCCAACCCCGCGTCGTACGAGGCGATACAGGGCGACGCGCCGGTCTGGATCGTCGACCCGGTGGACGGCACCCGGCAGTTCGTCCACGGCGACCCCGGCTTCTGCACGCTCGTCGCGCTCGCCCACCGCGGGGTCGTCCGCGCGTCGTGGACCTTCGCAGCGGCCCGCGACCAGCTCGCCACGGCGGTCCGAGGCCAGGGCGCCTTCCTCGACGGCATCCCCCTGCACGCGGGCTCGCCCGAGCCCGACCGCGACCTCCGGGTGGCCACCTCCCACCCGGACTACACGACGGACGAGCAGAAGCGCGCGCTGCTCGGCCTGTGGACCGACGGCGTCCAGCCGCGCGCCTGCGGCTCGGCGGGCCTGGAGTACCTGGCCATCGCCCGGGGTGAACTGGACGCCACGGCGTTCTCCTGGGAGGCCGCCTGGGACCACGCCGCAGGCATCCTCCTCGTCGAGGAGGCCGGCGGCGTCCACCTGACGCGCGCGGGGGAGCCGTTCCGCATAACCGGCGGCAACGCGCTGCCGTTCACCGCGTCGCGCGACGCGGCCACGGCTCGCCGGGTGGTGGAACTGCTGTCGGGCGCAGCCTGATCTGCGGGCGGGCCGAGCTGAAGCGCAGGGTGGCGACCTCGAACTCGGCCACCGTGCCCACCACCGGCCAGTCCGCGGGGTCGAAGGGCAGCCAGGCGGCGTCCACGAAGGCGTCGACCGGCAGGTTGATGTCGACGAAGAGGCCCGTGCGGCCCGGACCCCACGGCAGCGCGCACACCATGCCGGTGAGCAGGGAGCCCTCCGGCAGCGGGCCGGTGACGTAGTGGCTCAGGTGCCGATGCCGCAGGGCCGTGGACCAGGCCCGCTCGAACTCCGAGTCGCTCACGTCCACCGCCTCCGGCGGCACCTCCACGGCGCCTTCGGCGAACGCCCCGTACACGGTCTGGTAGAGCTGGACGCCCAGCCGTCCGAACCGTTCGCGTACGAGGGCCAGTTGGGTCTGCGAGGCGGCCATCGAGGCGCCGCCGGAGGCGGTGCCGTCGGCGTTCTGGAGGGGCTCGCAGGAACGCGGTACCTCCAGTGCTGCCTCGAACACCGCCTGCCGCAGCACCCAGCCGTCGTCCTCGACCTCGAACCAGAACCAGGCGGTGTCGTCGGCGTCCTCGCCGGGCGAGTGGATGCGGAAACGGCGCGTCATCCGGCCGAGGTTACCCGCGCCGGGCAGTGTCGGTGTCCCGGCATATCCTGATCTGAAGTGGCCGTCGGCTGACAAAGGAGTCCGAAGGTGCCGTCGATGCTCGATGCGGTCGTGGTGGGGGCGGGGCCCAACGGGCTGACTGCTGCCGTGGAGCTGGCCCGGCGAGGTTTCTCCGTCGCGGTCTTCGAGGCGCGCGACACCGTGGGCGGTGGTGCCCGGACGGAGGAGCTGACGCTGCCGGGCTTCCGGCACGACCCGTGCTCGGCGGCGCACCCCCTCGGCGTCAACTCCCCGGCGTTCAGGGCGATGCCGCTGGCCAGGTACGGGCTGGAGTGGCTGCACGCCGACCTGCCCATGGCGCACCCCTTCCCGGACGGCACGGCCGCGGTGCTGGCCCGATCCGTGGCCGAGACGGCCGCCTCCTTCGGGCCGCGTGACGCGGGCGCTTACCGCAGGCTGGTCGAGCCGTTCCTCAGCAGGTGGGACACGCTGGCCCACGACTTCATGTCCCTGCCTCTGACCTCCCTGCCCCGCGATCCGGTCACCCTCGCCCGCTTCGGTCTGGCCGGCCTGCCGCCCTCGACCTGGCTGATGCGCCGCTTCCGCGACGAGCGGGCGCAAGCCCTGTTCGCAGGCCTGGTCGGACATGTCATGGCTCCGCTGGGCGGGGTCGCCACCGGCGCCGTGGGCCTGGTCTTCGCCCTGGCGGCACACGCCCGCGGCTGGCCGGTGGCCCGTGGCGGTTCGCAGGCGATCTCCGACGCGCTCACCGCGTATCTGGTGGACCTCGGCGGCACCGTCCACACCGACTACGAGGTCAAGCGGCTGGACGACCTGCCACCCGCGCGTGCGTACGTCTTCGACACCTCACCCACCGCACTGGCCCGTATCGCGGGCTTCGGCGGGTACTACGAGCGCTTCCGCTACGGCGCGGGCGTCTTCAAGATCGACTACGCGCTGGACGGCCCCGTGCCCTGGACGGCGCCCGAGGCCCGCAGGGCGACCACCGTCCAGGTCGCCGCCGACAGGGCCGAGATCGACACCGCTCTGCGCGCCGCCTCCCGCGAGAACCGGGCCCCCGACACCCCCTTCCTGATCACCGTCCAGCCGAGCGTCGTCGACCCCTCCCGGGCCCCCGAGGGCAAGCAGGTCTTCTGGGCCTACGGGCACGTCCCGAACGGCTGGACGGGCGACCTCACCGACCCCATGGAGCGCCAGCTGGAGCGGTTCGCCCCAGGGTTCCGTGACCGGGTCCTCGCCCGCGCCACGGCCGGCCCGCCCCAACTCGCGGCCCGCAACGCCAACTACGTCGGCGGCGACATCGGTTCCGGCGCGGCCGACGGCCTCCAGCTCATGCTGAGGCCCAGGCTCTCCCTGTTCCCGTACGCCACCCCGCACCCTGCCGTCTTCATCTGCTCCTCGGCCACCCCGCCGGGCCCCGGCGTCCACGGCATGTCCGGACACAACGCGGCGAAGGCCGTCTGGAGAAGGCTGAGACAGTCATGACCGCCATCACGCTTGTCAAGGGCGACATCACCCGACAGAGTGCCGACGCGATCGTCAACGCGGCGAACTCGTCACTCCTGGGTGGGGGAGGCGTCGACGGAGCGATCCACCGCAGAGGCGGCCCCGAGATCCTCGCCGCCTGCCGAGCCCTGCGCGCCGGGCACTACGGCAAGGGCCTGTCCGTCGGCCGAGCGGTCGCCACGACCGCCGGCGAACTGGACGCACGCTGGGTGATCCACACGGTGGGGCCCCGATACCTCCCCGAGGAGGACCGGTCGGCGCTGCTGGCCTCGTGCTACCGGGAGTCGCTGAGCGTGGCCGACGAACTCGGCGCTCGCACAGTGGCGTTCCCGGCGGTTTCCGCCGGCATCTTCGGCTGGCCGATGGACGACGCCGCTCGTATCGCGGTGGAGACCGTACGGGCCACGGAGACCTCGGTCGAGGAGGTGCGGTTCGTCCTCTTCGACGATCAGGCGTACGAGGCGTTCGCCGGGCAACTCCGCTGACTACGGCCGGGGTTCGGTCCACTTGGGCGGTAGGCGGTAGGCGGTAGGCGGTAGGCGGTGCGGGGTGCGGTGGCGGTGAGTGTTTGGCGTCGCCCGGACCGAAGGCCCGTGGCGAGGCCCGTTGACCCCGGCCCCCGTCCCGTTCCGGCGACGGGCAGGCCGATGCCGGGCCGGATAGTGGCTGTCGGGGGCCGGGCCGGGCAGGGGCTGTCGGCGCGTCAGGACGGCGGTTTTGCCGTTCCCCCGGCCTCCTCCTGGGCGGCCCGCAGGTCGGCCAGCAGTTCCGCCTGTCCGGTCAGCACGCCGGACAGGATGATCCGCGCGACCCGGAGCAGTTCGGCCACATACGGGCTGGTCAGCGAGTAGTACACGGTCGAGCCCTCCTTGCGGGTGACGACCAGGTTGGCCCGTCGTAACACCGCCAGCTGCTGCGAGAGATGCGCGGGCTCGATGCCCACCTCGGGCAGCATCTCCGAAACCGCGTGCTCACGTTCGCTCAGCAGTTCCAGGACACGGATACGGGCCGGATGCCCGAGGGTCTTGAAGAACTCGGCCTTGAGTTGGTACAGCGGCGTACTCATCGTGCCGTCGCCTCCCCGGGACAGCGGTACGACCGCACTGGAACCGGCCGAACCTCGGCGCATCGCCCCCACGCATTCAAGAACACCATGGTGCTCATCCTCGCCCGCGACGCCCGCAGGACAGAACCCGGCCACGGACGCCGATCCGCACCAGTGCCGGCCGCACCGGTCCCGGCCGTGCCGTCCTCATCGGGCCGCCTCCCCGTCGTTCTCCGTACTGTTCCGCGTGCTGTTGACGGTGGACCCGGCCGCCGGTGTGCTCGTGGCCTCGACCGTGGTGCGCGGCGCCGGTACGGCGGGCAGGACTCCGGTGGACTCCAGATGAGCGCGCGCGCCCCGAATCGCCTCGGGAGTGGAGCCGTACTCGCGATCCGTCTGCCGTAGCAGGTCCAACAGCCCGACGGAGTCGAGGACTTGGCGCTGGCCGGGACGGATGCCGGAGAACATGACGACGATGCCGCGCCGGTTCAGCTTCTGGACCGCGTCCTTCAGCATCAGCGCACCGGTCGCGTCCATGGTCGACACCCGGGACATCCGCAGGATCACGACCCGTACGTCCGCCACGTCGGTCAGTTCCAGCAGGAAACGGTGGGCGGCGGCGAAGAACAGCGGTCCGTCGATGCGGTAGGCGACGATGTGCTCCGCCAGCAGGGCGTGCTCCTCGGCGCTGTGATCGCCCCGGTCCAGCGGAACCTCGTCGAGGCGGGCCTGCTGGGCCACGGCCCGGAGCGCGAGGGTGCCCGCGACGACCAGACCAATGATCACCGCGTACACCAGGTCGAGGGCGAGGGTGGCGAGGGCGGTCAGGACCAGGATCAGGGCGTCGGAGCGGGTCGCCCTGGCCATCGCCCGCAGTGAGCCGATCTCGACCATACGGATCGCGGTGGCCAGCAGGACGCCCGCCAGCGCGGCCAGCGGGATCTTCGAGACCAGCGGCGCCGCCGCGAAGACGATCACCGCGAGGACCAGGGCATGGGTGAGCGCCGCGAGTCGGGAACCGGCGCCCGTACGGACGTTCACGGCGGTCCGTGCGATCGCGGCCGTGGCGGGGACGCCACCGAACAGCGGGGCGGCGAGGTTGGCGATGCCCTGCCCGAACAACTCCCGGTCCGGATCGTGCTGCTGGCCGACCGTCATGCCGTCCGCGACGGTCGCCGACAGCAACGACTCCAGAGCAGCCAGCGCGGCCACCGCCACAGCCGGGGCGAGCAGCGAGGACAGCGCCGACAGGTCGAGGAACGCCAGCGAGGGCGCGGGCAGCCCGGCGGGCAGATCCCCGATGGGCGTGGCCGCGTCCAGGTCGAAAACCTGTGCAAGCACGGTCGCGACGATCACCGCGACGATCGAGAACGGAACGGTCGGCCGCCACCGCGCACCGAGCAGCATGACCAGCGCGACACCCGCGGCCAGCGCGAACGCCGTCCAGTTGGGGTGGCGGACGAACGCCTCGACGGCGTGCCCGGCGACCGCGAGGACCTTGTCGCCCTCGGGCTTCGCCACCCCCAGCGCGTTCGGCAACTGCTGCAGCCCGATGACGCAGGCGATGCCGAGCGTGAAGCCCTCGACGACGGGGGCGGGCACGTACCGCATGTACTTGCCCGCCCGGGCCAGGGCGAGCCCGATCAGCAACAGCCCGGCCAGGAGTCCGACGGTCAGTACACCGCCCGGCCCGTACTGGGCGACTATCGGGACGAGGACGACGGTCATCGCCCCGGTCGGCCCCGACACCTGCAGGTTCGATCCGCCGAACACCGCCGCCAGCGCGCCCGCGACCACCGCGGTCGCCAGCCCCGCCGCCGCACCGAGACCGGAGGAGACGCCGAAGCCCAGCGCGAGGGGAAGTGCCACGATCGCCACGGTCAACCCGGCGAGGAGATCGCGACGCGGATCACGGGCCATCGCCTCGAAGTCGGCACGCACGGGCAGCAGAGAGCGCACCAGGCGCCATGCGTGGCCGGCTCGACGCCCACCGGAGCCGCTCACTCGGTGCCGCCGGCCTGGTACAGCGAAACGGACACGTCCGAGCCCCTCGTTTGCGCGTGACTGCCTGTGGACGGGCGTAGCTGTCTGCTGCCCGCTGTCTGCCGTCTGGGTGCACAGCCGGTAAAGCATCTAGGCAATTGCGAAATTTGGCAATTAAGCAACTGACCGCTGTCTCCGCGGACTCCCCTTGAGCCGGCTGAATCGGCCGAGTCAGCCGGCGGTGCCCATCTCGCTGTCGCTGTCGCTGTCGGCGTCCGTGTCGCTCAGGCCGAGCCGTAGGTGCTCCACGTGGTAGACCGCCTGGTCGAGAAGCTCGGCGACATGGTGGTCGTGCAGCGTGTACACCACCGAACGCCCACGGCGCTCGCCGACGACCAGACCCAGGTTGCGCAGCAGTCGCAGTTGGTGCGAGCACGCGGACTGCTCCATGCCCACCTCGGCCGCCAACTCCGTCGCCGGGAGCGGGCCTTCGCGCAGCCGGGCCAGGATCAGCAGACGGGAGGGCGTGGACAGGGCCTGGAGCGTGGTGGCCACCTTCGCGACGTTGTCCGCGTCGAGGCGTACGCGCTCGGTGGCGTCCTGCGCGGTGACGACGGCTCCATGACCCATGGCGGTATCCTACCCATTGCATATGAACGAATGAATGAGTGTTCATGTGTTCCTGTATGGTGGCTCGGGTGTCTGCCACCCTCACCAAGGCTCCGGTCCTCCCGTCGGCCGCCACGCCGACCGCACCTCGCCGCCGTACTCGCGTCCTGGCGCTCCCCGAAGCCCGCTGGGCCGTCGCCGCCACCGCCCTGTTCCTGCTCGCGCTGCCCCTGCAGCCGGCCGGGGCGCCGACATGGACCTGGGGCACGCTCTACGCGCTGGCCTACGCCACCGGCGGCTGGGAGCCCGGCTGGGAGGGCCTCAAAGCGCTGCGGGAGCGGACCCTCGACGTCGACCTGCTGATGATCGTCGCCGCCCTGGGAGCCGCCGCGATCGGCCAGGTCATGGACGGCGCCCTGCTGATCGTCATCTTCGCGACCTCCGGCGCCCTGGAGGCCCTCGCCACCGCCCGCACCGCCGACTCGGTCCGCGGCCTCCTCGACCTCGCCCCCGCCACGGCCACCCGGCAGGACGAGAACGGCGGCGAACTGACCGTTCCCGTAGCCGAGTTGACCGTCGGCGACACTGTCCTCGTACGCCCCGGAGAACGAGTCGGCGCCGACGGCCGCGTGCTGGACGGCGTGAGCGAGGTCGACCAGGCGACCATCACCGGCGAACCGCTGCCCGCCCCCAAGGAAGCGGGGGACGAGGTCTTCGCCGGCACCCTCAACGGCACCGGCGCCCTGCGAGTACGGGTCGAACGCGACGCCTCCGACTCGGTGATCGCCAGGATCGTGCGCATGGTCGAGGAGGCGTCCGAGACCAAGGCGCCCACCCAGCTGTTCATCGAGAAGGTCGAGCAGCGCTACTCGCTGGGCATGGTCGCCGCCACCCTCGCCGTGTTCGCCGTGCCCCTCGCCTTCGGTACGGACCTCACGGACGCCCTGCTGCGCGCCATGACCTTCATGATCGTGGCCTCGCCCTGCGCGGTCGTGCTCGCCACCATGCCGCCGCTGCTCTCGGCCATCGCCAACGCCGGCCGGCACGGCGTCCTGGTCAAGTCGGCGGTGGTGATGGAACGCCTGGCGCAGGTCGACACCGTCGCCCTGGACAAGACCGGCACGCTCACCGAGGGGACGCCGAGGGTGACGGACGTACGACCGCTGCCCGGATCGGAACTGAGTCCGCGCCGGGGCCTGGTTCTGGGTCTGGGGCTGGGCCTGGGTCGGCACTCGGCCCCCGCTGCACCGGCCCCGGGCCCGGACGGGCGACCGGACGAGGACCGACTGCTGATGCTCGCGGCGGCGGCCGAGCAGCCGAGCGAACATCCGCTCGGCCGGGCCGTGGTGGAGGCGGCGCGGGAGCGCGGACTCGCGCTGTCCGTGGCGGAGGACTTCACGTCGACGCCCGGAGTGGGCGTGACGGCGGTCGTCGACGGGCGCGTGGTCGCGGTCGGGGCGCCGGAGCGGCTGCCGGCCGGGGGAGAGGCGGCGTCGGGCTCAGCAACTCGGTCGCTGGTCAAGGAGGTTGAGGCGTCCGGCCGTACGGCGGTCCTCGTCGTCGCCGACAACGTCCCGGTCGGCGTGCTCGGTCTCGCCGACCGGCCGCGTCCCGGGGCCGCCGCAACCGTCGTCGCGCTCACCGAACTCACCGGCACGGCACCCGTGTTGCTGACCGGCGACAACGCGCGTGCCGCCGCCCGACTGGCCGCCGAGGTCGGGATCGAGGACGTACGGTCCGGGCTGCTTCCCCAGCAGAAGGTGGACGCGGTACGGGAGTTGGCGGCGTCCGGCCGCAGGGTCATGGTCGTCGGGGACGGTGTCAACGACGCCCCGGCGCTGGCTGCCGCCCACACCGGAGTGGCCATGGGCCGGGCGGGTTCTGATCTCGCGCTGGAGACCGCGGACGCGGTGATCGTGCGGGACGAGCTGGCCACCGTGCCCGCAGTGATCGCCCTCGCGCGGCAGGCCCGGCGGCTGGTGGCGCAGAACCTGGTGATCGCCGGGGTGTGCATCGCGGGCCTGGTCACCTGGGACCTGGTCGGCACGCTGCCGCTCCCGCTCGGGGTCGCGGGCCACGAGGGCTCGACCGTCCTTGTCGGCCTCAATGGGCTGCGGCTGCTGAGGGAGGCCGCCTGGAAGGATGCGCTGAGCAGGTGAGTCTGTGGGTTGGTCCTCGACTCGGAGGGAAAGTGATCCGGAGCGCCCCTGGACACGCCACCCTGATGTCGGATTTCCGCCAGCCCCGGTCGTGCCGATCGTCGATGCTGGACGTATGCGGAACGCGATGCACACCGACACCGAGCACTGCGTACGAGCCGTGCAGTCCAAGGACGCGCGCTTCGACGGATGGTTCTTCACGGCGGTCCTGACCACCCGGATCTACTGCAGGCCCAGCTGCCCGGTGGTGCCGCCCAAGCCCGAGAACATGACCTTCTACCCGAGCGCGGCGGCCTGCCAGCAGGCGGGCTTCCGGGCCTGCAAGAGGTGCCGCCCCGACACCAGCCCCGGTTCGCCGGAGTGGAACCAGCGCGCCGACCTCGTGGCCCGTGCGATGCGGCTGATCGGCGACGGGATCGTGGACCGCGAAGGCGTCCCCGGCCTCGCCGCCCGCCTCGGCTACAGCACCCGCCAGGTCGAACGGCAACTCCTCGCCGAACTGGGCGCGGGACCGCTCGCCCTCGCCCGCGCCCAGCGCGCCCAGACCGCGCGGCTCCTCGTCGAGACGACCGCGCTGTCCATGGCGGAGATCGCCTTCGCGGCCGGCTTCTCCTCGATCCGCACCTTCAACGACACCGTCCGTGAGGTCTTCGCCCTCTCCCCGAGCGATCTGCGCAACCGCCTCCCGAGGTCGCGCGCCCAAGCGCAGCCGAGTCCGAGTCCTGGCCCAGGTCCGAGTGGCGCGAGCACGGTCGTCAGTGCCCCCGCCGCGCTGAACCTCCGCCTCCCCTTCCGGGCCCCGCTGAATCCCGACAACCTCTTCGGTCACCTCGCCGCGACCGCCGTACCCGGTGTAGAAGAGTGGCGGGACGGCGCCTACCGCCGGACCCTGCGACTCCCGTACGGCCACGGCATCGCCGCTCTCACCCCGAAGCCCGATCACATCGCGTGCCGGCTCACCCTCAGCGATCTGCGCGATCTGCCCGTCGCGATCAGCCGATGCCGTCGGATGCTCGACCTGGACGCCGATCCGGTCGCGGTCGACGAGCAGTTGTCCACGGATCCGGTGCTGGCGCCCCTCGTCGCGAAGGGCCCGGGCCGACGTGTCCCCCGGACTGTCGACGAGGCAGAGTTCGCCGTCCGGGCGGTGCTCGGTCAGCAGGTCTCCACGGCCGCCGCCCGCACCCACGCGGCCCGTCTCGTCGCGGCACACGGCGACCCGGTCGACGATCCGGAGGGCGGTCTCACGCATCTCTTCCCGACCCCGCGGGCGTTGGCCGCCCTCGACCCGGAGTCCCTGGCCATGCCCCGGACCCGGCGGGCCACTTTCGCCACACTCGTCGAGCAACTCGCCGACGGCAACCTTCACTTGGGTGTCGAGAGCGACTGGCCGGAGGCCCGCGCCAGGCTCCTCGCCCTCCCCGGATTCGGTCCCTGGACGGTCGACGTCATCGCGATGCGTGCCCTCGGCGACCCCGACGCGTTTCTCCCCACGGACCTCGGAATCCGGCGCGCGGCCCAGGAGTTGGGCCTCCCGTCGACGCCGGCCGCGCTGACGGCACGGGCGGCGGCGTGGCGGCCGTGGCGGGCGTACGCGGTCCAGTATCTGTGGGCGACGGACAGTCACCCGATCAACTTCCTCCCGGTATGAGCCGGTACAAGGCACAAGGTACAAGGACGTCAGGAGCAGAAATGAAGCAGCACACGGTCATCGACAGTCCGTACGGCCTCCTCACCCTCGTGGCCGACGACGGGGTGCTCTGCGGCCTCTACATGGTCGACCAGCGTCACCGCCCGGCCGAGGAGAACTTCGGCGCACGTGAGGACGCCCCTTTTGGGGAGGCGATCGAGCAGCTCAAGGCTTATTTCCAGGGCGAGTTGAAGGAGTTCACTTTCGAACTCCGGCTGGCCGGAAGCGACTTCCAGCGCAGCGTCTGGGAGCAGCTGCGCCGCATCCCGTACGGCGAGACCCGCTCGTACGGTGAACTCGCCGACGCCCTCGGCAACCCGAAGGCCTCCCGCGCCGTGGGCCTGGCCAACGGCCGGAACCCCGTGGGCATCATCGTGCCGTGCCACCGAGTGGTCGGCGCCGACGGAAGCCTCACCGTCTACGGCGGCGGCCTGGAGCGCAAGCAGCGGCTGCTGGACTTCGAACGCGGACCGGCGCTCTTCTAGCCCGCCCCACGGCGTCCCCGCCCATGGCGTCCCCGCCTCAGGTGTCCCCGCCCACGGCATCCCCTCACGGCGTCTCCTCCAACACCTCTCCGCTCGTGTTCCGGCTGCTTCTCCCGGCCCGTCCGCGTCCTCAGCCCCACCCCCCACCCGAACGACCTTCGTCCCGCACCTTGTCGCCCGCCACACCCCGGCGCATGATGTGAAGCGCTTTCTGTCGCGTGCATGGCAATGGTCTGGGGGAGGTGCCCGTGAGGGCGCGTCTCGAAGGGCGGTAGACGATGGAGTTCACCAGCCGTTCCACAGCTTCCACAGAGTCCACGGCTTCACCGGCCCCCACGGCTCCCACGCCCTTCGAACCTGACGGGGTGAGCAGACGGCGTGTGCTGCAGGGGGCCGCCGCAGGCGCGGGTGCGGTGGCTCTGCCGAGGGGCGGGACGGCCTCGGAAGCGCAGGTCGAGGCCGCTGAGCGGCAGAGTTTCAGCCTGAATCTCGACTGGCGGTTCATCAGGTCGAATGTGGCCGGCGCCGAGGGGATCACGTTCGACGACTCCGGGTGGGCCGTGGTGAGCGTGCCGCACACCTACAACGACGTGGACTCCTTCGACAACTGGATCGGCAGCTCGGGCGAGTCCTCGGTGGCGATGCAGCCGACGTGGTACCGCAAGCGCTTTCAGTTACCGGCCGAGCAGGCGGGCCACAAGGTGATCCTGGAACTGGAAGGCATCCGCCAGGCGGCGACCGTCCACCTGAACGGCGTCCTCATCGGCAGCTACGAAGCGGGAGTCACCCCCTTCGGCTTCGACCTCACCGACAAGGTCCTCTTCGGCGCCGACAACGTGCTCGCGATCTGCGCGGACAACACCAAGTGGCGGCCCGAAGTCGCGACCGGGATGCCCTTCCAGTGGGACACCCGGGACTTCAACCCCACCTTCGGCGGTCTCACCAGGAACGTCATCCTGCACGTCGTGCCCAGGACCCACTTCACGCTCCCTCTCTACAGCAACCTCGGCACCACCGGCACCTACGTCTATCCGACGGCCGTCAACGTCTCCGGCCACACCGCGACGATCAACGCGGAAGCGCAGATCACCAACGACGAGAACCGTTCCCGGACTCTGTCCGTGTCGGCCGAAGTCCTGGACGGGCAGGGTGCGTTGGTGGGTTCGCTGCCCGCCTCGACGGTCACGCTGGCCGCCGGGACGAGTCATGTCGTCAAGGTCAGCAGCCGGATCAGCCGGCTCACCTTCTGGTCACCGTCGTATCCCGCCCTCTACACCGTGCGGTTGACCCTCGCGGAGGGGACGACGGTCATCGACACGTACACGGTCCGCACCGGCTTCCGGAAGGCCGAGTTCCGAGGCGGGGCGAGCACCGGCGGCGTCTACATCAACGACAGACAGATCTTCCTCACCGGGTACGCGCAGCGCGCCACCAACGAATGGGCGGTGCTCGGCGACGCCGTACCCGAATGGCTGCGCGACCACGACGGCCGGCTCATCCGGGAGAGCAACGCCAACCTGATCCGCTGGATGCACCTCGCCGCGCAGCCCTCGAACATCCGGATGACCGACCGGTACGGGCTGGTGTCGGTCCAGCCCGCCGGTGACAAGGAGGCCGACGCCACCGGTGTGCAGTGGGACCAGCGGCTCGCGGCCATGCGGGACGTGATGATCTACTTCCGCAACAGCCCGAGCATCCTGTTCTGGGAGTCCGGCAACAACTGGCTGACCGCCGAACACCAGCAGCAGATGCGCGCGCTGAAGCAGGCCTGGGACCCCAGCGGTATGCGCGCGATCGGCTCCCGGGCCACCTCCGACAACTCCGCCTACGGGGGCACGGCGGCCGTGGACCAGTGCGAGTACATCGGCACGATGCTCAACCGCCACTACAGCGACTACGCCCGCGACCGCGTGCCGCTCATCGAGTCCGAGTTCACCCGCGACGAGGCCCCCCGCCGCGTCTGGGACAACGCCTCCCCACCGGACTTCGGCTACGTCACCGGCCCGGACGTCACCTACCACTGGACCTCGGAGGACTTCGCCGCCACCGTCGCCGCGAGCACCCGCTACGAGTTCTGGAGCCAGCGCATCCAGGGCCCCGGAAACAGCCGCTACTCCGGGGCGGCGGCTCTGACCTGGGCGGACTCCAACCAGCACGGCCGCCAGTACAACTGGGAGACGTGCCGCCTCTCCGGCCGCGTCGACTCGGTCCGCATCCCCAAGGAGACCTACTACACCCACCGCGTCATGCAGAGCCCGACCCCCGACCTGCACATCGTCGGCCACTGGACCTACCCGTCCGGCACGGTCAAGACGGTGTACGTCATGGCCGCGGGCGTCGCCCGGGTGGACCTGCTGGTCAACGGCACGTCGGTCGGTACCTCGACCTCCCCGCAGTACGACTTCCTGCACACCTTCACCGACGTCGCCTGGCAGTCCGGCACGATCACCGCCGTCGGCCACGACTCGGCCGGCACCGAACTGACCCGCACCCAGAAACAGACGACGGGCCCCGCGGTCGCCCTCCGCCTCACGGCACACGTCTCACCCGACGGTCTGAAGGCCGACGGCACCGACGTGGCGATGATCGACGTCGAGGCGGTGGACTCGGCGGGCCGCCGCGTACCGACCGACCAGGCCCGGGTGGACTTCACGGTCACCGGCCCGGCGAAGCTGCTCGGTGGCCACAACGCGGGCATCCCGTACAGCGTCTTCCAGTCCTACGTGAGCACGGAAGCGGGCATCAACAGAGTCTTCGTACGCGCGACACGCACGGCGGGCTCCATCACCGTCCGGGCCACCCGAGGCGGCCTGGCCACCGCGACGGTGACGGTCGCGTCCACACCCGTCACGACGACAGGGGGACTCACGGAGGCCTTGTCACCGTTGTCACCGTGAACGGCCGACCGAGGCCTACTGATGCCAACAGCCGGGCAGTCATGTCCAGTTGGTGACGGGGGATTCACCGAATGCCGGCCGGTGGCCGCCCGCCGTCGGCTTTTACTGTGCGTTACCTGTGCCGGGTGTGACCTTTACCCGGTGGGGCCCACCGTTCGTCTGACCTTCACTCAGGCCCGGTTCAGGGCTCCTAAGGTAGCGGCGCTCTCCCCGTAGGTCCGTCTCTCTGTCCGGAGGACAGTCATGGCAGCCGTCAAGGATTCCCAGCGCAAACGACGTTCCCTCGCCGCACTCGCCGGGGCCGTCGCCCTCACCGCCACGTCTGTCGGGGTGTGGGCCGCCACGGCCTCCACCGCTCAGGCCGCCGCTCTGCCCACCCCCGACCACGTGGTGGTCGTGGTGATGGAGAACCACGCCTACTCCCAGGTGATCGGCAGCTCCAGCGCCCCGTACCTCAACAACACCCTCAAGGCGGGGGGTGCGAGCCTCACCCAGTCCTACGGCCTCACCCACCCCAGCGAGCCGAACTACTACATGCTGTTCTCGGGCTCCAACCAGGGCCGTACCGACGACAGTTGCGTATCGGTCGGGTCCATCTCCGCGCCCAACCTGGCCTCGGAGCTGATCGCCGCCGGGAAGACCTGGGCGAGTTACAACGAGACGCTGCCCAGCCAGGGTTCGACCACCTGCAGCAGCGGCAACTACGCGCAGAAGCACAACCCGTGGTTCGGCTTCTCCAACGTGCCCACGAGCACCGCGAAGACCATGACGCAGTTCCCGACCGACTACACGACCCTGCCGAAGGTCTCCTTCGTGGTACCGAACCTGTGCAGCGACATGCACGACTGCTCGGTCTCCACCGGCGACACCTGGATCAAGAACAACCTGAGCGCGTACGCCACTTGGGCCCAGACCCACAACAGCATCCTCGCCGTCACCTTCGACGAGGACAACAAGCTGTCCGGCAACCGCATCCCCACCGTCCTCTACGGACAGCACGTCACGCCCGGCAGCTCCAGCTCCACCACCTACAACCACTACAACGTCCTGCGTACCGTGGAGGACCTGGCCGGTCTGAGCGCACACGCGGGCAACGCCTCCTCGGCCTCCGACATCGCCGGCATCTGGAACTGACGCCCGTGTATCTCGCGGACTCCCGCAGCACCAAGGCCGCCGCCGCCCCGGACCCCCGTCCGGGGCGGCGGCCGGCCGCGGTGCCCGGCGCCGTACTGGCCCTGGGCGCCGTCAGCCTGATCACGGACGTCTCCTCGGAGATGGTCACGGCGGTACTGCCCCTGTACGTGGTTGCGCAACTCGGCCTGTCGCCGCTCGGCTTCGGGCTCCTCGACGGCATCAACAACGGCGTCGGAGCCCTGGTCCGGCTGGCCGGAGGCCATCTCGCCGACCGGGGAGGCCGCGGACACAAGGTGGTCGCGGGCCTCGGCTACGGCCTGTCGGCGCTGTGCAAGCCACTGTTGCTGCTCGCCCACACCCTCCCCGCGATCAGCGCGGTCCTCGCCGCCGACCGCACCGGCAAGGGCCTCCGCACCGCCCCACGGGACGCGATGATCTCGCTGGCCACCGAACCAGCCCACCGGGGACGGGCGTTCGGGGTGCACCGCGCCATGGACACCACCGGCGCACTGCTCGGCCCGCTCGTCGCCTTCGCCGTGCTGCGGGCCACCGTCGACGGCTACGACGCGGTCTTCGCGGTCAGCGGCTGCATCGCCTTGCTCGGCGTACTGGTGCTGGTGCTCTTCGTGCCCCGGCGCATCGTCCCCGCCGCCCCCGCCGTACAACTCCCCGAGCCCGCCCGGCCGTTGCTCAGGGACGCCCTCGGGCTGCTGCGCCGCCCCGAGCTGCGCCGGCTCACCGTGTGCGCGACCCTGCTCGGCCTGACCACCGTCAGCGACTCCTTCCTCTATCTCCTTCTCCAGCGTGAAGGAGACCTGCCCGTCCATCTCTTCCCGCTGCTGCCGCTGGGCACCGCCGCCTTCTTCCTGCTGCTCGCCCTTCCGCTCGGCACACTCGCCGACCGCATCGGCCGCCGCCGGCTCTTCCTGGCCGGCCACGGCGTCCTGCTGCTCGGCTACGGTCTGGTGCTCGGCCCGTGGCACGGTGTCCCGGCCGTGGTCGCTGTCCTCCTCCTGCACGGCACCTTCTACGCCGCCACCGACGGAGTCCTCGCGGCCGCCACCGCCGGTGCCGTACCGGCACAGCACCAGGGCGCCGGGCAGGCACTCGTCGGCACCGGCCAGGCGCTGGCCCGGTTCGCCTGCTCGCTCGCGTTCGGCGCGGCCTGGAGCCTGTGGGGCGGACGTACGGCCCTGGCTGTCACCACCGCGGCCCTCGCCGTCAGCGCCGTCCTGGCCTCGTTCGTCCTCCGTACCCCCGATGAGGTGCCCGCATGACCCGGACAACCCGCCTGGTGATCCTGCTGGTCGCCGTGGTGCTGCTCGGTGCCGTCGGCACCGGGTCGGTGCTGTACGCCGCCCACCGCTCGGGCATGCGTGACGAGCAGCAGGCGAACGGTCCGACCGTGCGGGCCGGTACCGTCTTGCTCCGCCCGACGACCGGCCGACGGCTGCTGGTGCGCAACCTGGCCTGGGGCCCGCACCGCGACGAGCTCGCCACCGTACCGGCCGACGATCCGCAGGGGCCGCGCACCGCGTCGGGCGTCAAGTGCCTGCGCTTCCACGCGGCCGCCGGCACCGGCGTCTGCCTGCAGGCCGTGCACGGCGCCCTGCGGGACACCTACCGGGCGGTCGTGCTCGACTCGCGTCTGCACGAGCTGCACCGCTTCCCGGCAGCGGGCATCCCCACCCGGGCCCGGGTCTCACCCTCCGGCCACCTGGTGGCCTGGACGGTCTTCGTCAGCGGAGACTCCTACGCGGGCACGAACTTCTCCACCCGCACCACCATCGTCGACACCCGCAACTGGGCCGTCGACGACAACCTGGAGACCTTCCGCATCATCAAGGACGGCCGGACCCACCACGCGGCCGACATCAACATCTGGGGTGTCACCTTCGCCGACGACACCCGTTTCTACGCCACGCTGGCGACCGGCGGCCGGACCTATCTGGTGCGCGGCGACGTCACCGCACGCACCCTCACCACCCTGCACGGCAACGTCGAATGCCCCTCCCTCTCGCCCGACGGAACGCGCATCGCCTACAAGAAACGCGTCAAAGGGGCCTCGCCGGACGCCCCCTGGCGGCTGTACGTCCTCGACCTGCGCACCATGAAGGAGAGCCCGACCGCCGAGCAGCGCAACATCGACGACCAGGCCCTGTGGGCCGACGACTCCACCCTCGTCTACGCCCTGCCCGGCGACTACGGCTCGGACCTGTGGACCGTCCCCGCCGACGGCAGCGGCACGGCCCGCACCCTGATGAAGTCCGCGGTCGCCCCCGCCTACCTGGGGTGACGCCCCGTCACAGCTCCGTCCGCGCCAACTCCCGCAGCAGCTTCGGCAGCGCCGTCCCGATCGGCTCCCGTACGACCTCGTCGGCCCGGTCGTCGTACGGGGTCGGCTCGGCGTTGACGATGACGAGCCGGGCGCCGTGGTCGGCGGCGACTCCGGCGAGCCCGGCGGCGGGCTGGACCTGCAGGCTGGTCCCGACGGCGATGAAGACCTGGCAGGCCTTGGTGATGGCCAGGGCGTCACCGAGGACGACCGGATCGAGGCGCTGGCCGAACATGACGGTCGCCGACTTCAGAATCCCGCCGCAGACCAGGCACGCGGGGTCGTCCTCCCCGGCGTCGACCCGGGCGAGAGCGTCCTCCATGGGCCCGCGCGCATGGCACTCGGTGCACACGAACTCCCTTGCCGTGCCGTGCAGTTCGAGCACCTTACGGGCCGGCAGCCCGGCGAGCTGGTGCAGCCCGTCCACGTTCTGTGTGATCACCCGCACCGGCACCCCGGCCCGCTCCAGCTCGGCCACGGCGAGGTGCGCGGAGTTGGGCTCGGCCTGAAGGGTCCGATTCTGGCGCCGCATCTGCCAGGAACGGCGCCGGATCTCGGGATCGCCCATGTAGTAGTCGTACGTGACGAGCTTCTCGGCCTCGGGTTCACGCCGCCACAGGCCATTGGGCCCGCGATAGTCGGGGATGCCGGAGTCGGTCGAGATGCCGGCGCCGCTGAGAACGGCGACGAGGGGCTTCGTGGTCATGGAGCCGAGGGTAGGTTCCGGGGTCCCGGGCGGCGACTGGATATCCGCCCGGGAAGGGCCGTCCTGGGCCTTGTCGCCGTACCCCTGTGCGAACAACCGTCCGGTGTTAATGTCCCCGCATGGCAGCCAAGGTCTCCATATCCCTCGACGCCGAACTGGTCGTCGAAGTCATGGTGCTCGCCGGTGTCGGGAACCCGCAGGACGCCGTCGAACTCGTCGTCCGGGACTACATCGCGCGCGGCCACCGCACGGAGGCCCGGGTCGCCGAGCGCGACGACGCCAGGCGGGCCGGGGACGACGTCAAGCCGCCGGACGTCCGGGGATGAACCCCGACCCGGGGTGGACGTCAGGCCACCCGGTCACCGTTCTCCAGCTCGGCCGTTCCCGTGCCCTCCGCCAGGACGTCGAGGGCGTGCAGCACCCGGCGGCCCAGGGAGCCCCGGAGGTACTCGGCGAGTTCCTCGCGCGGTACCAGCCGCCACGACAGCAGCTCCTCCTCCTGCAAGGTGATCGACTTGAGCTCGTCCTCGCCGAGGACGCCACCGTCGTACAGGTACGCCACCAGCGGCGGATGGCCCGCGATGTGGACCCAGTCGACGGCCAGCAGCCGGCCGAGTTCCAGGTCGAGGCCGATCTCCTCAAGGGTCTCCCGGCGTGCGCCCTGGCGTGGGGTCTCCCCGTCGTCCGACTCGATGGTCCCGCCCGGAAGCGCCCAGCCCTCACGGTAGTTGGGCTCGACGAGCAGGATCCGTCCGTCGGCGTCACGGAAGAGGGCGGCGGCGCCGGCCAGGACGCGAGGCAGCCCGGCGATGTACGTGGCGAAGTCTTGAGTGGTCACCCCGGAAGCGTAACCAGGGGAAAGACGGTAAACGGGGGCTGTCGGGCTTCCGTCACACCTCCGGGTGGCCCAACCGCACGGTCCGCTCCGCCAGTTCACTGATCCGAACCCCGTCGAAGCCGAACACCGCGCTGCGTACGGTGTCCTCCGCCTGAACGTGGGAGTTTCACAGAAGCCCGGCGGCCTGCTGAAGCCTCGCCCGGCTGTCCGGGGTGATCAGGCCCTCCGGCAGCATCGCCACCACAGTCGCGTGTTGCTCGAACACGGCCCTGCACTGCTCGCGCTCGGGGTGATCGTTGTCGCTGCCGTACCACAGCGCCATGGCCTGGTTGCCGGAATCGATCGGCCTGGAGTAGTCGGCGGCAGTGACCAAGCGGTTCAGTAGTCCGGACCGCTCGGGAACCTGCGGGTCGCCTGCGAGACGAAGCAGAAACGGCAGGGCTACCGGCATGGCCGAGTTCATCTCGGTGATGCTGAACATGGTGTTGGTGAGCACACGCTGGGCCTCGGACGCGGCAGTCTGATCGAGAAGGCCGTACAGCAGGACCGGGATCGCGGCAGGGCACTCGGAAAATTCCGACCAGCGGACCTCCTCACACCCGTGGAGGGCAGGATGCCCACGGCCGGCCTCGGCTGCCTGCGGATACTCGCGGAGGAACCGAGCGATCGCCGCCTCCTTGGCGGCCACATCCGTCTTGCACACCTGTCTGCCCCCGTCCCGCCGCGATGAGCCCCGAGCTCCGCGTCAACCGCACTCTTGCCCGACCGGAGATCCGTACGCAAGCCCAGAGCGAGCCGACGGTGTTCGATTCCCCCGGCGTGATGGTGGCCGCAGTGCCCCGGCTGTGAGCGGCCCGGAAGGCATGACGGGGCGGGGCTCCTGCGGTTAAGGTCGCAGCGGCGCGACTGCCCTGATCTGTGCGGGGCCGGAAAGCAAGGGGAGTACAGGGTGGCGGACGCTGCGGGTACGGCGCGGGTGACAGGTGTGCGGACGGTACGGGTGCTGATCGCCGCCGACAAGTTCAAGGGATCCCTGACGGCCGTGGAGGTCGCCGAGCGCGTGACCGCCGGACTGCGCAGGGCGGCACCCGGCGTCGAGATCGCGTCGCTGCCCGTGGCCGACGGCGGCGACGGGACCGTGGCCGCCGCGGTCGCCGCCGGATTCGAACGGCGTGAGACACGGGTCGCGGGGCCGCTCGGGCACGAGGTGACGGCCGCGTTCGCGCTGCGCGGCGACACCGCCGTGGTGGAGATGGCGGAGGCGAGCGGGCTGCAGCGGCTGCCCGCGGGCGTCTTCGCGCCGCTCGCGGCATCGACGTACGGCTCCGGCGAACTCCTGCGGGCCGCACTCGACGCGGGCGCGCGCACGATCGTCTTCGGGGTCGGCGGCAGCGCCACCACCGACGGGGGCGCGGGCATGCTGTCCGCGCTCGGCGCGCGCTTCCTGGACGCCGACGGCGAGCCCGTGCCGCCCGGGGGCGGCGGCCTGGAGGGACTCGTCACGGCCGATCTGTCGGGCCTCGACTCCCGCCTCGCGGACGTCGATCTCGTGCTGGCCAGCGACGTGGACAACCCGCTGACCGGGCCGACGGGCGCGCCCGCGGTGTACGGCCCGCAGAAGGGCGCCTCCCCGGACGACGTGGCCGCCCTGGACGAGTCACTCGCGCACTACGCGAAGGTTCTGGAGACGGCGATCGGTGCGAAGGCCGCCCAGTACGCCGCCGCGCCGGGTGCGGGAGCCGCCGGTGGCATCGGCTACGGCGCGCTGGTCCTCGGCGCCCGGTTCCGGCCCGGCATCGAGGTCATGCTCGACGTCCTCGGCTTCGCGCCCGCGCTGGAGCGCGCGACGCTGGTGATCACCGGCGAGGGCTCCCTCGACGAGCAGACCCTGCACGGCAAGGCCCCGGCCGGTGTCGCCGCGGCGGCACGGGCGCGGGGCCGCGAGGTCGTCGCGGTGTGCGGACGCCTCTCCCTGCGCCCGGAGGCACTGGGCCGGGCCGGTATCAGGCGGGCCTACCCCCTGACGGAGATCGAGCCGGACATCGCGAAGTGCATCGCCGACGCCGGGCCGATCCTGGAGCGGGTCGCGGAGAACATCGGACGGGACTTCCTGGTCTGACAGCGACGCCGGGAGGGTGACGTCCTCGCGGCGTCACCCGCTGCCGGCGAGCCGGGACGCCGCTTCCCGCCCGCCCGTCGGCCCCGACAGCCGGTACACGTCCGGCGCCGGCGTCATCCCGACCGGATCGCGCGGCCTCGCCCGAGACCTGGACGTCAGCCGGCATCGTCCGCTGTGGAGGCCTACGCGCGCCGGACGCGTGAGCACGGCAGCACCCCGCACACAACGCGGAGGGCCCCGAACCGTCCGGTTCGGGGCCCTCCGTACGACTGCGTCGCAGCGACCGCTACGGCAGCTGTGCCGCGCGTGCCTCGCGGCGGTTGCCGCGGAAGTTGTTCACCCGGCGAGCCGTGGCGAAGAGCGGGATCACCGCGCCCAGGACCAGCTGCAGGGCGCAGCCGGTCTGGAGGAGCAACTGGCCGCCGGGGGCGTCGAAGGCCCAGGCCGCCAGGAGGGCCATGCCGGAGACGATCCAGGAGATCATCGCGATCGCGAGCGGACCGCGCGGCTTGGGGTACTCGACGCGGCTCACCATCAGCCAGGCGGTGCCGACGATGGCCATGAGCGTGGCCACGAACGGCAGCTCCAGGAGCACGATCGAGACGACCGTCAGGGCGCCGAAGGGACTCGGCATGCCCTGGAAGGTGCCGTCCTTCACCGTCACGCACGAGAATCTCGCGAGCCTCAGCACCACCGCGAGCAGGACGACGATCGCGCCGACCGCGGCCACCTTCTGATACGCGTCGTCCGCGACCATGCCGTACACCAGCACGAAGTACGCCGGCGCGAGACCGAAGCTGATCAGGTCGGAGAGGTTGTCCAGCTCGGCGCCCATGGGGGAGGAGCGCAGCTTGCGGGCGACCAGACCGTCGAAGAGGTCGAAGACCGCCGCGCAGAGCATGAGGATCACCGCGGTCGCCGCCGAGTGACGGGCCATGCCCGACTCGTCACTGCCGGTGAGGTGCGGGATCAGGATGCCCGTGGTGGTGAAGTAGACGGCCATGAAGCCGCAGGTCGCGTTGCCGAGTGTGAGGGTGTCCGCTATTGAGAGGCGGAGAGAAAGAGGCATCTCCTCCTCGTCGTCACCCACCTCGTCGGCCTCCGGCACCCACTGGGTCTCGGGATCAATCACGGTCAATGCGAGTCACCCCTGCCACTGTCTTCTGGCCGACCTCGACCGCGACCTCGACACCCTCGGGGAGATAGATGTCGACGCGCGAGCCGAAACGGATCAGGCCGATCCGGTCGCCCTGCTCGACCTTCGTGCCCTGCGGGAGGTACGGGACGATGCGGCGAGCGACCGCACCGGCGATCTGGATCATCTCGATGTCACCGAGCTCGGTGTCGAAGTGCCAGACAACTCTCTCGTTGTTCTCGCTCTCCTTGTTGAACGCCGGAACGAACCCGCCGGGGATGTGCTCGACGGACGTCACGGTGCCCGAGAGGGGCGCGCGGTTGACGTGTACGTTGAGCGGGCTCATGAAGATCGCGACGCGGGTCCGGCCGTCCTTCCAGGGCATGATGCTCTGGACCACGCCGTCGGCGGGAGAGATGACCCGGCCCTGGGTGATCTCGCGCTCGGGATCGCGGAAGAACCACAGCATGCCCGCCGCCAGCGCGGTGACGGGTACGGCCACGGCCTTGGCGGCGCCGGACTTGCGCGCGCGTACCAGGCTGAGGGCTGCGGTGGCGACGGTCGGGAGGAGCCACGGCGATGCTCCGCGCGCCAGGCGTACGCCTGCCAGGCTGTCGCGAGGTGCAGAGGTTTGGCTGTGGGGCATGGATGACCTTCGTAGCGGATGATGCCGCGCGGTATCAGGGGACGGCGGCTTTCCGGCGATCGTAGCGGCTCACGACCACAACTGGGTAAGCCAGGAAGCTGAGTCGGCGGCTGAAGAGCGCTGACGGGGTGTGACCTTCAACTCGAAGAAAACACCCCGAAGCGGACAATCAGCCCTGGAATTTGTACTCTTCGAGCAACCTGCGCCCGATGATCATTTTCTGGATCTCGGCGGTACCTTCGCCGATCAGCAGCATCGGAGCCTCGCGGTAGAGGCGCTCGATCTCGTACTCCTTGGAGAAGCCGTAGCCGCCGTGGATCCGGAAGGCGTCCTCCACGACCTCCTTGCAGTACTCGGAGGCGAGGTACTTCGCCATCCCTGCCTCAAGGTCGTTTCGCTCCCCGGAGTCCTTTTTGCGTGCCGCGTTCACCATCATCGCATGGGCGGCCTCGACCTTGGTAGCCATCTCGGCCAGCTTGAACTGGATCGCCTGGTGCTGGGCGATCGCCTTGCCGAAAGTGTGGCGTTGCTGGGCGTACTGGACACCGAGCTCGAAGGCACGCTGAGCGACACCGCAGCCACGTGCCGCCACATTGACCCGTCCCACCTCGACGCCGTCCATCATTTGGTAAAAACCTCGGCCGGTGGTGCCACCGAGAACACGATTGGCCGGAATCCGCAGTCCGTCCATGATGAGTTCGGTGGTATCGACACCCTTGTAACCCATCTTGTCGATCTTGCCCGGGATGGTGAGTCCGGGCCGGACCTCCCCGAAGCCCGCCTCCTTCTCGACCAGGAAGGTGGTCATCGACTTGTGGGGCGCGGTCCCCTCGGGATGTCCTTCGTCACTCCGGACGAGTACGGCGACCAGATTGGACGTCCCGCCGTTCGTCAGCCACATCTTCTGGCCGCCCAGGACGTACTCGTCGCCGTCCCGCACCGCCTTCGAGGTGATGGCCGACACGTCCGAGCCCAGTCCCGGCTCCGACATCGAGAAGGCGCCCCGGACGTCGCCCGCCGCCATCCTCGGCAGGAAGTGGTCCTTCTGCTCCTGCGTGCCGTGCTGCTTGAGCATGTACGCCACGATGAAGTGCGTGTTGATGATCCCGGAGACCGACATCCAGCCGCGCGCGATCTCCTCGACGCAGAGCGCGTACGTCAGGAGCGACTCGCCCAGCCCGCCGTACTCCTCGGGGATCATCAGGCCGAACAGGCCCAACTCCTTGAGACCGTCGACGATCGCCTGCGGATACTCGTCGCGGTGCTCCAGCTCGGTCGCGACCGGGATGATCTCCTTGTCCACGAAGTCCCGGACCGTGGACAGGATCTCCTGCTGGATGTCGGTCAGACCGGCGGTCTGGGCGAGTCGCGCCATGGTTACTTCTCCTGCTCCTTGAGCTGGGGCCGGCCGGGCTGTTCGCCGCCGCGCTCCTTGATGTACGTCTCGGTCGGCACCATCACCTTGCGGCGGAACACGCAGACCAGCGTGCCGTCCTGCTTGTAGCCCTTGGTCTCCACGTAGACGATCCCGCGGTCGTTCTTCGACCGGGAGGGCGTCTTGTCGAGGACCGTCGTCTCGCCGTAGATCGTGTCGCCGTGGAAGGTCGGCGCCACGTGCTTCAGCGACTCGACCTCCAGGTTCGCGATCGCCTTGCCCGACACGTCCGGCACGGACATGCCCAGCAGGAGCGAGTAGATGTAGTTGCCGACCACGACGTTCTTGCCGAAGTCCGTCGTGTTCTCGGCGTAGTTGGCGTCCATGTGGAGCGGGTGGTGGTTCATCGTCAGAAGACAGAAGAGGTGGTCGTCGTACTCCGTGACCGTCTTCCCGGGCCAGTGCTTGTAGACAGCCCCGACCTCGAACTCCTCGTAGGTGCGTCCGAACTGCATGGTGCTCAGGGCTCCTTAACCGGCGGGGGCTTCGAACTTGGAGGTGCGCTGCAGGCCGGCCGCCCGGCCCTTGCCCGAGATGACCAGGGCCATCTTGCGGCTGGCCTCGTCGATCATCTCGTCGCCGATCATCGCGGAGCCCTTCTTGCCGCCCGCCTCGGACGTGTAGTAGTCGTACGCGTCCAGGATCAGCTCGGCGTGGTCGAAGTCCTCCTGCGAGGGGGAGAAGATCTCGTTGGACGCCTCGACCTGGCCCGGGTGCAGCACCCACTTGCCGTCGAAACCGAGGGCGGCGGCGCGCTGGGCGACCTCGCGGTAGCCGTCCACGTTGCGGATCTGCAGGTAGGGGCCGTCGATCGCCTGGAGGTTGTTGGCGCGGGCGGCCATCAGGATCTTCATCAGGATGTAGTGGTAGGCGTCCGCCGGGTAGCCGGGCGGCTGCTCACCCACCACCAGCGACTTCATGTTGATCGACGCCATGAAGTCGGCCGGGCCGAAGATGATCGTCTCGACGCGCTGGGACGCCGTGGCGATCTCGTTGACGTTGTTGAGGCCCTGGGCGTTCTCGATCTGCGCCTCGATGCCGATCTTGCCGACCTCGAAGCCCATCGTCTTCTCGATCTGCGTGAGCAGCAGGTCCAGCGCGACGACCTGCTGGGCGGTCTGCACCTTCGGCAGCATGATGCAGTCGAGGTTCTGGCCCGCGCCCTCGACCACCGTCACGACATCGCGGTACGTCCACTCGGTCGTCCAGTCGTTGACCCGCACGACCCTCGTCTTGCCCGTCCAGTCGCCCTCGTTGAGGAACTTGACGATGGTGTGCCGCGCCTCGGGCTTGGCGAGCGGGGCGCACGCGTCCTCCAGGTCCAGGAAGACCTGGTCGGCCGGCAGGCCCTGGGCCTTCTCCAGGAAACGGGGGTTGCTCCCGGGGACCGCGAGACAGGAGCGTCGCGGACGGAGCCGGTTCACGGGGGCGGGCGTGGTCATGCGGGGACCTCCAGGGGGTCGAGCTTGTTCGCTTTCCGGATCTCGTCGACGATGCGGCCGATGATTCCGGTGATGTCGAAGTCCTTCGGGGTGAAGACCGCGGCCACGCCCGCAGCCCTGAGCTGTTCGGCGTCACCATTGGGGATGATCCCACCGGCGATGACAGGGATGTCTGTGGCACCGGCCACACGCAGCCGTTCGAGCACGTCCGGCACCAGCTGGGCGTGCGAGCCGGACAGGATGGACAGCCCGACGCCGTGCACGTCCTCGGCGATCGCCGCGTCCACGATCTGCTCCGGGGTGAGCCGGATGCCCTGGTAGACCACCTCGAACCCGGCGTCACGGGCCCGCACGGCGATCTGCTCGGCCCCGTTGGAGTGCCCGTCCAAACCTGGCTTGCCCACCAGGAAACGGAGCTTGCCGACGCCCATCTCGCGCGCCGTGATCTCCACCTTGCGGCGGACCAGTGCCAGCCCGGTGCCCTCCTGGGCGGTCACCGCGACCGGCGCGGACGAGACACCGGTCGGCGCCCGGAACTCCCCGAACACCTCGCGCAGGGCCCCGGCCCACTCGCCGGTCGTGACCCCGGCGCGGGCGCACTCCAGGGTGGCCTCCATGAGGTTGTCGGTGCCCTTGGCGGCCTCCTTCAGCCGCTCCAGCGCCTTGCAGGGACGCGGGTGGTTGAACGGCGGCTGGTACCGCGTGTCGCGCCAGCCCTGGAGCGCCGAGGTCACTCGGGCCTCGACGGCCGGGTCGACGGTCAGGATCGCCGCGTCGAGGTCCGCCGTGAGCGGGTTCGGCTCGGTCGACTCGAAGATGTTGACGCCCACGATCTTCTCTTGACCGGACTCGATACGGGCCCGCCGCTCGGCGTGCGAGGCGACGAGGTTCGACTTCAGATAGCCCGACTCGACGGCGGCCATCGCGCCGCCCATCTCCTCGATACGGGCGATCTCGGTGAGCGACTCCTCGACCAGCTCGGCAACCTTCGCCTCGACGACGTGCGACCCGGCGAAGATGTCCTCGTACTCCAGCAGATCGCTCTCGTAGGCGAGCACCTGCTGCATCCGCAGCGACCACTGCTGGTCCCAGGGCCGGGGCAGCCCCAGCGCCTCGTTCCACGCCGGGAGCTGGACGGCACGCGCGCGTGCGTCCTTCGACAGCGTCACCGCCAGCATCTCCAGCACGATCCGCTGGATGTTGTTCTCCGGCTGCGCCTCGGTCAGCCCGAGGGAGTTGACCTGCACGCCGTACCGGAAGCGTCGCTGCTTGGGGTCCTCGATGCCGTACCGCTCGCGCGTGATCTGGTCCCAGATCCGGCCGAACGCCCGCATCTTGCACATCTCCTCGACGAACCGGACGCCCGCGTTCACGAAGAAGGAGATACGGGCGACGACGTCACCGAACTTCTCGGCGGGCACCTGCCCCGAGTCCCGTACGGCGTCGAGCACCGCGATGGCTGTCGACATGGCGTACGAGATCTCCTGGACCGGGGTCGCCCCCGCCTCCTGGAGGTGGTAGCTGCAGATGTTGATCGGGTTCCACTTGGGGATGCGGTTGACCGTGTAGCAGATCATGTCGGTCGTCAGCCGGAGCGAGGGTCCCGGGGGGAACACATGCGTGCCCCGGGACAGGTACTCCTTGACGATGTCGTTCTGGGTCGTCCCCTGGAGCGTGGTGATGTCCACGCCCTGCTCCTCGGCGACGACCTGGTAGAGCGCCAGCAGCCACATGGCGGTGGCGTTGATCGTCATAGAGGTGTTCATCTGGTCCAGGGGGATGTCCTGGAACAGCCGGCGCATGTCACCGAGGTGCGAGACCGGCACGCCGACCCGGCCGACCTCGCCGCGGGCGAGGATGTGGTCGGGGTCGTACCCGGTCTGGGTCGGCAGGTCGAAGGCGACCGACAGACCTGTCTGGCCCTTGGCGAGGTTGCGCCGGTACAGCTCGTTGGACGCCTCGGCCGTGGAGTGACCGGCGTACGTGCGCATGAGCCACGGCCGGTCCCTTTCTTTTTGCGCCTGCGGCGCAGGACGCTCTGTGCCGGTGTCGACGTTCCTCAGCCCGCGGTCGCTGCGCTCCCTTGTCTTCGTCTCTTTCGACACCGGCGCGTCCTGCGCCGCAGGCGCGGTCTGACGCTCGCTCATCCAGGCCTCTCAGACGTTCCGGAAGCGGTTGATGGCGTCGATGTGCTGGGCGCGCTTCTCCGCGTCGCGCACACCGAGGCCTTCCTCGGGGGCCAGACACAGGACGCCCACCTTGCCCTGGTGGAGGTTGCGGTGGACGTCGTAGGCGGCCTGCCCGGTCTCCTCCAGGGAGTACACCTTGGAGAGCGTCGGGTGGATCTTGCCCTTGGCGACCAGCCGGTTGGCCTCCCAGGCCTCGCGGTAGTTGGCGAAGTGCGAGCCGATGATCCGCTTGAGGGACATCCACAGGTACCGGTTGTCGTACTCGTGGTTGAACCCGGAGGTGGAGGCGCAGGTGACGATCGTGCCGCCCTTGCGGGTGACGTAGACGGACGCGCCGAAGGTCTCGCGGCCGGGGTGCTCGAAGACGATGTCGACGTCCTCGCCGCCGGTCAGCTCACGGATGCGCTTGCCGAACCGCTTCCACTCGCGCGGGTCCTGGTTGTGCTCGTCGGCCCAGAACTTGTAGCCCTCGGCGTTGCGGTCGATGATCGCCTCGGCGCCCATCGCCCGGCAGATGTCCGCCTTCTGCTCGCTGGAGACGACACAGATGGGGTTGGCGCCGCCGGCCAGCGCGAACTGTGTGGCGTAGCTGCCGAGCCCGCCGCTCGCGCCCCAGATGAGGACGTTGTCGCCCTGCTTCATGCCGGCGCCGTTGCGGGAGACCAGCTGGCGGTACGCGGTGGAGTTGACGAGGCCCGGGGCCGCCGCCTCCTCCCAGCTGAGGTGGTCCGGCTTCGGCATCAGCTGGTTGGACTTGACCAGCGCGATCTCCGCCAGCCCGCCGAAGTTCGTCTCGAAGCCCCAGATGCGCTGCTCGGGGTCGAGCATCGTGTCGTTGTGTCCGTCGCTGGACTCCAGCTCGACGCTCAGGCAGTGCGCGACGACCTCGTCGCCGGGCTTCCAGGAGTTGACGCCGGGGCCGGTGCGCAGGACGACGCCCGCGAGGTCGGAGCCGATGACGTGGTACGGCAGGTCGTGGCGCTTGGTGAGCTCGCTGAGCCTGCCGTAGCGCTCCAGGAAGCCGAACGTCGACATCGGCTCGAAGATCGACGTCCAGACCGAGTTGTAGTTGACACTCGATGCCATGACGGCCACCAGGGCCTCGCCCGGGCCGAGCTCCGGCACCGGGACGTCGTCCAGGTGGATCGACTTACGGGGGTCCTTGTCGCGGGTTTCGAGGCCCGCGAACATGTCCGTCTCGTCCTTGTGCACGGTGATCGCACGGTACGACTCGGGGAGGGGGAGAGCGGCGAAGTCCGCCGGAGTCGACTCCGGCGACTGGATCGCGTCCAGGATGTCCTTAACGGTCACGGTATTGCCTCCGGCGAATGGCGTCCTGAGGGAAGACGCTGAGGGTTACGTCGGTGCTGCTGAGGGTTGGTGAGACGTGCCGTCGGTTCGGCGGGTGGTGCTTTCGGCAGCGCGTGGTGGCGCGGGAGGTTGCCTGTGACGCAGGCGTCCGGGCGCGCAGACACGTGGTTTGCGGGGACAGTCGACGTACGAATGGTCTCTGCACGCCGGCCGCCCGGACACCTTCAAGGTATGGCACCCCGTGTCAGGTGACAAGGCACTGGGTGCCAGAAACTGACCTCAAATGAAATCTTTACGTAACAAATGAGCGATGATCGATCAAAAGCTACTGGAGAGTAGGGCGGGGGCGGGTCCAGAAGGGAACAGAAAAGGCGGGCCGCAGTGGCTGCGACCCGCCGTTTCCGAGGTTCTCTACGACCGTTACGACCGGTCCTTCAGCGCCTGCTCGATGGTGCGCATCACCTCGTCGAGCGGCGCGTCCGTCCGCGCGACCGCCACCAGTACCTCCCCCTGCGAGGTCACCGAGGCCGGCACCGACCGGGGCGCGGTCTCACGTCCGACGCCGATGCCCGTGCCGAAGGTCTTCTGCACGATCCCGAAGGCGTGGTCGAGCTGTGCCTCGACATCGCCCTGGCCGCCCGCCCGCAGCCAGCGCCGCAGGACGTGGTTGTGGGCGGTGACCACGGCGGACGCGGCGACCTCCGCCAGCAGCGGGTCGTCGTTCGCGTCGTCGTCGTGGGCGTGCTCGTCGAAGTGGCCCAGGAGATAGCGGGTGAAGAGGCGTTCGTAGCGGGCGACCGACGCGATCTCCGCCTCCCGCAGGGTGGGGACCTCGCGCGTCAGCTTGTAGCGGGCGACGGAGATCTCCGGCCGCGCCGCATACATCTTCATGACTTCCTTGATGCCGCGGCACACGGTGTCGAGCGGATGCTCGTGCGCCGGCGCCGCGTTGAGCACCGCCTCCGCCCGGATCAACGTGTCGTCGTGGTCCGGGAAGATCGCCTCTTCCTTGGAACGGAAGTGCCGGAAGAAGGTGCGGCGGGCCACGCCGGCCCGGGCCGCGATCTCGTCGACGGTGGTGCCCTCGTAGCCCTTGGTCGAGAACAGCTCCATCGCCGCGGCCGCCAGTTCGCGGCGCATCTTGAGCCGCTGGGCGGCGGCGCGACCGCCCGCGGCGCTCTCCGGCGCGTCGGGCGTGGCTGGGGTACGGGAGGACCTGGCGGGCTGGGACATGACCCGAACGTACTGCATGTGCACGGGGTGCCGCGCCCGCCCGGGATCACCCCCGCCCCGGGCGGGCGGGGGTGTCGAGGCCGGGCCGAGCAGCCCGCCCCAGTCGTTCTCCTGTCCGAGGGCGGGTCCGAGGCCGGGGCCGGACCGGTCGCCGGCCCCGTCAGCGGCGGGCATATTCGCGGAAGCCGCGGCCCGTCTTGCGGCCGAGGCAGCCCGCGGCCACCAGGTGCTCCAGGAGCGGCGCGGGGGCCAGGCCCGGGTCACGGAACTCGCGGTGCAGGACCTTCTCGATGGCCAGGGAGACGTCCAGCCCGACCACGTCCAGCAGTTCGAACGGGCCCATCGGGTAGCCGCCGCCCAGCTTCATCGCCGCGTCGATGTCGTCGAGGGACGCGTAGTGCTCCTGCACCATCTTGATCGCGTTGTTGAGATACGGGAAGAGCAACGCGTTGACGATGAATCCGGCCCGGTCGCCGCAGTCCACCGCATGCTTCTTGATCCTGACGCAGACCTCGCGGACCGTCGAGTGGACGTCGTCGGCGGTCAGCACCGTACGGACGACCTCGACCAGCTTCATCGCCGGCGCCGGGTTGAAGAAGTGCATGCCGATCACGTCCTCGGGACGCGAGGTGGCGCGGGCGCACGCGACGACGGGCAGCGAGGAGGTGGTCGTGGCCAGCACCGCGCCCGGCTTGCAGACCTTGTCGAGCGTCGCGAACAACTGCTGCTTGACCTCCAGGTCCTCGGCGACTGCCTCGACGGCCAGATCGACGTCCGCGAAGGCGTCGTACGAGCCCGCGGCGGTGATCCGGTCGAGGGTCTGCGCGGCGGCCTCCGCGGTCAGACGGCCCTTGTCGACGGAGCGGGCCAGCGACTTGCCGATCCTGGCCTTGGCCGTCTGCGCCTTCTCCTCGCTGCGGGCGGCGAGGACCACCTCGTACCCGGCCTTGGCGAAGACCTCGGCGATACCGGAGGCCATCGTGCCGGAGCCGGCGACACCGACGGCGCGGACGGCGCGGCCGGGGGTCTCGGGAAGGTCGGTCAGCGGGGTCAGCGCGTCCGCCACGACCGTCGCGCTGCCGGGCGCCTCGTACGAGTAGAAGCCGCGCCCCGCCTTCCTGCCGGTCAGGCCCGCCTCGCTCAGCTGACCCAGGACGGGCGCCGGGGCGTGCAGCCGGTCGTGGGACTCGGCGTACATGGCCTCCAGGACCGTACGGGCCGTGTCGATGCCGATCAGGTCGAGCAGGGCGAGCGGGCCCATGGGCAGACCGCAGCCGAGCCGCATCGCCGCGTCGATGTCCTCCCGGGAGGCGTACTTCGCCTCGTACATCGCGGCTGCCTGGTTGAGGTAGCCGAACAGCAGTCCGTCGGCGACGAATCCGGGGCGGTCGCCGACCGCGACGGGCTCCTTGCCCAGCTCGATCGCCAGATCGGTGACCGCGGCGACGGCCTGCGGCGCGGTCAGCACCGACGAGACGATCTCGACCAGCTTCATCGCGGGGGCCGGGTTGAAGAAGTGCAGGCCGAGGACGCGCTCGGGACGCGCCGAGTCGGCGGCGAGGCGGGTCACGGAGAGGGCGTTGGTGCCGGTCGCGAGGATCGTCTCCGGGCGCACGATGTCGTCGAGGGCGCGGAAGATCTGGTGCTTGATCTCGTACGACTCCGGCGCCACCTCGATGACCAGGTCGGCGTCGGCCGCCTCGCGCAGGTCGGTGGAGGTGCGGAAGCGGGCGAGGACGTCCTCGCGCTCCTGTTCGGTGAGCCGGCCGCGCACCACGGCACGGGCGGTCGATGCCTCCAGGGCGGCGACGGACGTCGCGGCCGTGGCCTCGCTGATGTCGATGCCGACGACCTCGCGGCCGGCGCGGGTGAGGACCTCGGTGATGCCGGTGCCCATTGTGCCGAGGCCGACCACGGCGACGGTCCTGAGCGGCGACGGAGAGGTGTGGGACAGGGGAGTGGCCATCGCGGGACTCCAGAAATGAGGTGGTGACGACTGGGAGCACCTACGGGTTCGCCGAGAACGGCGCACCGGGTGCGAGAAGGAGTGCGGGTGTTGCCGGACTGCGAGCGCACACGCCCGGGGAACGGTGGATCCGACCGGCCCTGTCCCGAGCCGGGGTCGTACTGCGGTACACGAGGTACCGAACCGACCAGCACTCACGACGGCTGCGTCACCAGGCCGTCGTCAGCAAGTACTACAGGCGAGTGGGTAACTCGCTCGTCTGAGCTTAACCGGTGGGTAACGAGCGCGCCAGCCCCCGGTTTTGTGATGTACGTCCCGGGATCCTGCCCACGCGCTCCCGCTCCCGCACCTAATCTCGGCTCATGGACGAAGAGTTGCGATCGCTCACGGAGCGTTTACGGGCCGAGGTCGGGGCGGGCACCTCGGAGACGTACGAACGCCTCGTGGCGACCGAAGACCCCGACGAACTGGCCGATGTCCTCACCGCCCCCGGACAGCCCCTGTGGGCCAGGGAGTTGGCCGCGTTCAGGCTGGGACTCGCGGGGGACCGGCGAGCCTTCGAGGCCCTCGTCCTGCTCCTCAACCACCGTGACCCACAGCGCTGCGCCTCCGCCGCGTACGCGCTGGCCCGCCTCGGTGATCCGCGCACGGCCCGTGCGGCAGCCGCCCTCGCGACCAACGAACTGCGCGTCGCCTACGCCCTGCACCCGGTCCGGCTGCTGGGCGAGCTGCGCGCCCCCGAGTCGGTGCCGGCGCTGATCACCACGCTGACCCGCCGCCTGACACCCCACGACCCCTACCGGCGGGTGGCGCTCGCCTGTGTGGAGGCGCTGGGCACGCTGGGGGACCGGCGGGCGGCGCCGGTCCTGAACAAGGCTCTCGCGCACCCCGCCCTCGCCGAGGCGGCGGTGCACGCCCTGGCGCGCATTCCGAAGCAGAGGTGAACCGGGGAACCTGTCACCCGGCGAGTTCCCGCACGTACCGCACCTCCGGTACGGCGACCCCGTCCACCTCGAAGGGCTCCTCGGCGCCGTCGGCAGTGAACCCCGCCCGCTCGTAGAACCGCCGCGCGTGGTCGTTGCCCTCGACGACCCACAGGAACAGGCGCCGGTGCCCGGCATCGGCGCACCGGCGTATCGCCTCGCCCAGCAGCGCGTGGCCGACCCCGGCGCCGAACCGCTCGACGGCCACGTAGATCGCGTACAACTCGGCGTCCTCCGTGCGGAACTCGCCGTCCCGGTAGGGCCCGTGACAGGCCCAGCCGATCACCGTGCCGGACTGTTCCGCGACCAGGTTGACGACCTCAGAACCGGCCCGCACGAAGAACGTACGCCGGCGCTCGGCGTCCTCCGGCACGCTCAGGGCGTCGAGATACGTCTGCGGCATCAGGCCCTTGTAGGCGTGCTGCCAGCCCCGGATACGGATTTCGGAGACACGGTCGCAGTCGTCGATGGTCATCTCGCGGACGAGGATCGGGGCGTTCATGACGGCACCCTAGGCGGAGCGCATGTACGGAGGCTTCCCGATTGTTCTCTTGTCGTCCAGTCCTCCCGTTCTCAGAGGAGGGTCAGCTGGACCGGGTCGGGTGCGGCGGCGTCGTTCTCCACGGGCTCGGTGATCCGTCGCGGCATTCCCCCGCCGCTGGGCCCGATTCCGTACTCCTGGGCCAGTTCGTGGACCTGGCGGGTGATCCGGCGCTGGTACCACTTGGGCGCGTAGGCGCCCTCCGCGTACAGCCGCTCGTACCGGCGCACCAGGTGGGGGTGGTGATGGCCCAGCCAGGCCATGTACCACTCGCGGGCACCGGGGCGCAGATGCAGCACCAGCGGGGTCACGGAGGTCGCCCCGGAGGCGGCGATCGCCCGCACGGTGGCCCGCAGCCGGTCCGGGTGGTCGCTGAGGAAGGGCAGCACCGGCGCCATCAGCACCCCGCAGCCGATGCCGTGCTCGGCCAGGGTCCGTACGACGTCCAGGCGCCGTTCCGGAGCGGGGGTGCCCGGTTCCACCGTGCGCCACAGGTCGGGGTCGGTGAAGCCGACGGAGACGGAGACGCCGACGTCCGTGACCTGGGAGGCCTGCACCAGGAGGTCGAGGTCGCGCAGGATCAGGGTGCCCTTCGTCAGGATCGAGAAGGGGTTCGCGTGGTCGCGCAGGGTGGTGAGGATGCCCGGCATCAGCCGGTAGCGGCCCTCCGCGCGCTGGTAGCAGTCGACGTTGGTGCCCATGGCGATGTGCTCGCCGAGCCAGCGGCGCGAGCCGAGCTGGCGGCGCAGCAGTTCGGGCGCGTTCACCTTGACGACGATCTGGGAGTCGAAGCCGAGACCGGTGTCGAGGTCCAGATAGCTGTGCGTCCTGCGCGCGAAACAGTAGACACACGCGTGCGTGCAGCCCCGATAAGGGTTCACCGTCCATTCGAACGGCATGCGTGAGGCCCCCGGCACCCGGTTGATGATCGAACGGGCCCGGATCTCGTGGAAGGTGATCCCGCGGAACTCCGGGGAGTCGAAGGTACGGGTGGTGACCGCGTCCGCGCCGAACAGCGCGGCGTCGGCCGGGCCGGAGTCGGACTCCACTGTGAGGTTTTCCCAGCGCATGACACCTCCTCGGTAGCACTGGCCCCAGAATAGAACACATGTTCCCTTGATCGTGCGATCGTATGTTCGAGTGTCGTGAAGGTCCTTGAGGGCACCCCGATTTGGGTGGCCGGGCGGCAGGGTGGTTGGGTGAGCGCGAACCCCCGAAGAACCAGCTGCTGGAGGAACGCAATGGCGCAGGTCGAGGCCACCACGGAGCGCATCGTCGCGGCGGACGCGGAGACGGTGTTCGATGCCCTCGCCGACTACAGCGGCACGCGCTCGAAGGTGATGCCGGAGCAGTTCAGCGAGTACGAGGTGCGCGAGGGCGGCGACGGCGAGGGCACCCTCGTCCACTGGAAGCTCCAGGCCACCAGCAAGCGCGTCCGGGACTGCCTCCTGGAGGTCAGTGAGCCCACCGACGGCGAGCTCGTCGAGAAGGACCGCAACTCCTCAATGGTCACCACCTGGCGCGTCACCCCCGCCGGCGAGGGCACGTCGAGGGTCGTCGTCACCAGCGTCTGGACCGGAGCCACCGGCATCGGCGGCTTCTTCGAGCGGACCTTCGCCCCCAAGGGCCTCGCCCGCATCTACGACGGCCTCCTCGAGAAGCTCGCCACCGAGGTGGAGAAGTAGGGCACAGCAAGAAGGGAACAGCCCAAGAGGCGACCTCCCGAGGGGCATTGACCGCCGCCCCGTACATCTCACCGGTTCGAGTGGATCTCCGCCCCGTGCACCGGAACGCCGTAACTCGTCGCGCTTGCTCACAGTTGTCGCCCAAAGCGGGAATTGTGCGGTAGGTGCGACGAGGGGAGCGGTACGTGGGCGGGATCACTCTGGTGCAGGACGAACCGACCACCGCATACGCCGCACCCCCACCCGAACCTCCACAACTCGGACCGCGTCAGATCCGGTTGGTGTTCTTCGGGCTCATGCTCGCCCTGCTGCTCGCCGCCCTGGAGCAGATGATCGTCGCGACCGCGCTCCCGAAGATCGTCGGCGAGTTGCACGGTCTGGACAGGATGTCCTGGGCGATCACCGCGTATCTGCTCACCGCCACCGTCGGACTGCCCGTCTACGGCAAACTCGGTGATCTGCTCGGCCGCAAGGGCGTCTTCCAGTTCGCGATCGTCGTCTTCGTCGTCGGCTCGGCGCTGGCCGGCCGGTCGCAGACCATGGACCAGCTCATCGCCTTCCGCGCCCTCCAGGGCGCCGGCGCGGGCGGGTTGATGATCGGCGTGCAGGCGATCATCGCGGACATCGTGCCGCCGCGCGCACGCGGGCGCTTCATGGGCCTGATCGGCGCCGCGTTCGGCCTCGCCTCGGTCGCCGGGCCCCTGCTGGGCGGCTACTTCACCGACCACCTTTCCTGGCGCTGGTGCTTCTGGTTCAACGTGCCGTTCGGGCTGCTGACGCTGGCCGTCGTCACCGTCGTACTGAAGCTGCCCAAGCCCACCGTCAGGGCCCGGCTCGACCTCCTCGGGATCCTGCTGCTCGCCGCGGCCTCGACCTGCCTGGTGCTGCTGACCAGTTGGGGCGGCACCGAGTACGCGTGGGACTCGCGCGAGATCCTTGGACTCGGTGCCGGAGCGGTCGTGGCCGGCGCGCTCTTCGTCGTCGCCGAACACTTCGCATCCGAACCCCTCATCCCCCTGCGGCTGTTCAGGGACTCCGTCTTCAACGTCACCGGTCTCGTGGGCCTGGTGATCGGGGTGGCGCTCTTCGGAGCCGCCAGCTATCTGCCGACCTTCCTCCAGATGGTCGACGGCGTCAGTGCCACCGGGTCCGGGTTGCTGATGGTGCCCATGATGGCCGGCATCGTCGGCGCGTCGATCGTCTCCGGACAGCTCATCAGCCACACCGGCCGCTACAAGATCTGGCCGGTCCTCGGCAGCGCCCTGGCGGCGCTCGGCATGTGGCTGCTGTCCCGCCTCGAAGTGGACACGCCCCGGCTGCAGTACAGCCTGTGGATGGCAGTCCTCGGCGCCGGCATCGGCATGGCGATGCCGGTCCTGGTCCTGGCCGTGCAGAACTCCGTGCGCCCCGCCGACCTCGGCACCGCGACCAGCGCCAACAACTACTTCCGGCAGATCGGCGGCAGCGTCGGCGCCGCGGTCTTCGGCACCCTCTTCGCGAACCGGCTCGCCGAGTCCCTGCGCGACAGCCTCCCCACGCGCGCGGGTGCCCGCCTCCCCGACCCCGACTCGCTCACTCCGCAGCTCGTCCACACGCTGCCCCCGGCGCTGCGCGACAGCTACATCAGGGCGTACGCCGACGCCATGCCGCGCATCTTCCTCTACCTCGTGCCGGTACTGGTCCTCGGCCTGCTCGTCGCCTGCTTCCTGAAGGAGAAACCGCTGGTGTCCCACCCCACCGCCTCCGCCGACCTCGACCCCGCGGGAACCTCGGCCACCCTGGCGATGCCGCAGACCCGGGCGCCGTACACCGCCGGAGCCCCGGTGTCCGGCACGGTGCGGCACCCGGACGGGACCGTCGTCCCGCGCGCGGCGCTCACACTCATCGACGTCACGGGGGCGCAGATCGGGCGGGGCGCGAGCGCCGAGGACGGGCGGTACGCGCTGTCCACGCCCGGCTCGGGCACGTACGTCATGATCGCCGCGGCCGGCGGTCACCAGCCCCAGGCGGTCTCCGTGACGGTCGGGGAACGACCCGTCGAACTGGACCTCGTCCTGGGCGGCGCGGGGCACCTGACGGGCCGGGTACGGACAGCGGACGGCAATCCGGTCCCGGACGCCACCGTCACGCTCACCGACGCGCACGGCGAGGTCGTCGCGACCACCCGCAGCGGACACGAGGGCGGGTACGTCATCACCGAACTGGTGGCCGGTGAGTACACCCTCGCCGTCGGCTCCCCCGTGTTCCGCCCGGCCGCGCTCCCCGTCACCGTGAAGCCGTCCCGGGAGACCCGCCAGGACGTCGAACTCGCCGGCGGCGCGGTCCTGAAGGGAACCGTGCGGGCAGGAAGCGGACGGCCCGTCGAGGACGCGCGCGTGACACTGCTCGACATGACCGGCACCGTCGTGGACACGCTCACCACCTCGGCCGACGGAACGTTCCGGTTCGTCGACCTGGCCTCCGGTGAGTACACGGTCCTCGCCTCCGGTTACCCGCCGGTCGCCACCGTCCTCCAGGTGGCCGGCGGCGGCCGTACGGAACGCGACCTCCGGCTCGGACACGACGACTGACCAGCAGGTCCGGGCCCCGGCGCCGGCCGGGCGGCCGGTCGCTTCGGCCGTACCGGCGCGCGGGGCGTGCGTCCGCGCGCCGGAGCGGAACGGCCAAGACCAATTACCGGATTGCCACACATCGCGACGGACCGGCGCCGTACGGTGGTGACGACGGCACAGATCTTGCGGAGCCGTGGGAAGAAGGGGCCTGCGCCATGGACCGTGGCACCGAGACGGGCGTACCTCCCAGCCGCGGGGCTGGGGAGAGCGCCTCGGCGGAGCACGCCCCGGCGGGCCGGATCCCGCTGGCCGTCGTCGTGGTCGACCGCGAAGGCATGGTCTCGCACTGGAGCCGGGGCGCACGGCGTCTGTTCGGCGCGTCCAAGGAGGAAGCCCTCGGCCGGCCCGCCGTCGACCTGCTGCCCGTCTCCGGAGCCCTCCCCGACATCGCGGACGAGAACACGACCCCCTACGGGTCGTACGTGGCCCACGACGACCTCGGACCCGACCTGGAGTCCTCCCTCGACGGCCGGCTTCCCTACCGCGCGGCTGGCCGCGCCCGTCTCGCGGTGCCCGACCGCGACGGCGACCGCGTCGACGTGCTGTGGTGGGCCTACCCCCTGGTGGGCCCCGGAACTGAGCGGCTCCTCGTGCTGGCCGCCGACACCGACGGGCTGCGCCACGAGGACGACGAGGGTGCCGTCGAGCGCATCGCGCCCGGCTTCGCCCTGCACACCGACTTCCCCGGTGCCGACGAACTCGCCCACAGGCTTCCCGAGATCCTGCCCAGCATGAGCGTCGGGGAGAGCGCACGCATCGTCTCCCAGGTTCTCGAACTGGGCTATCCCGTCCTGGAGTTCAGCCAGAACGACCTGATTCCCGTCACCCCCGACTGGGGCGTGCCCCGGCGTGCCGAGCGCAAGGCCCGCCGGGAGCGCGCGGCCCGGGCGGCGCAGGCCGGCGAGACCCTGCCCGAGGACCTCCAGGACGACGTCGAGGACCTCGAGTACGCGGCCGTGCGCGAGCGGCTGGAGTTCCTCAACGAGGTCAGCGGACGCATCGGCACCTCGCTCGACCTGTCCCGCACGATCGTCGAGGTCAGCAGGGCCGTCGTACCCCGCTTCACGGATGTGGCCGGCACCTATCTGCGTGAACAGGTCGTCGCGGGGGAGGGGTTCCCCGACGGCGTGCCCGACACGACGACGATGTGGCACCGCGTCGCCCTCGAACACACCGACGAACCGGGTCGTTGGGACGACGTCGTCCCGGTCGGCGAGGCCATGCCGTTCCCGGCGCACACCCCGTTCTTCCAGTGCATGACCAGCGGCCAGCCCGTCCTCGTGCCGCGCATCAGCGAGCAGATGGGGCACATGATCGCCTCACAGTTCGAGAAGCGTGACATCCGGCCGCTGATCACCGGTCGCTCCATGCTGGTCGTCCCGCTGAAGGCCCGTAACGTCGTCCTCGGCTTCATGATCCTGCTGCGCCACCCGGAGCGCGTCGAGTTCAACGACATGGACCGCGTCACCGGCGCCGAACTCGCCGCCCGCGCGGGCCTCGTGCTCGACAACGCGCGCATGTACACCTACCAGGAGAGCGTCGCCGAGACCCTCCAGGACAGCATGCTGCCGAACATCCCGCCGCGTATGGCGGGCTGTGACATCGCCACCCGCTATCTGCCCGGCACGCTGCTCGGCCGGGTCGGCGGCGACTGGTTCGACTCGGTGAAACTGCCCGGCGCCCGCACCGCTCTCGTCGTCGGCGACGTCATGGGACACGGCCTCAACTCGGCCGCGATGATGGGCCAGTTGCGGACGGCCGTGCAGACCATGGCCGCCCTCGACCTGCCGCCCGCCCAGCTTCTGCGCAACCTCGACGACCTCGCCCAGCGCCTCGGCGACACCTATCTCGCGACCTGCCTCTACGCCGTCTACGACCCGATCGCGGGCGAGCTGCACCTCGCCAACGCGGGCCATATCCCACCCGTGCTGGTCCGCGCCGAGGACGGCCGGAGCGAACTGCTCGACCTGCCCACCGGTGCGCCCATCGGCGTCGGCGGAGTCCCCTTCGAGGCGGTACGCGTGCGCGTGGCGCCCGGGGACCGGCTCGTGATGTGCACCGACGGCCTGGTCGAGGTGCGCGGTGAGGACATCGGGGTGGGCCTGGCGACGCTCTGCGAGTCCGCGGCCCACCCGGCCGCCTCCATGGACGACGCGTGCGACACGATCATCCGCGCCCTCAACCCGCGCGGGGGCCGCAAGGACGACGTGGCGCTGCTGATGGCCCGGCTGAGCGGCATCGAACCGGACGACGTCGCCGAATGGCGGCTCGCCCCGAGCCCGCCCGAGGTGGGCCGGGCCCGAGCCGTGGTCCGCGAACAGCTCCACGAATGGGGCCTGGCGCGGCTGGTGGACAGCGCCGAGCTGCTGGTGAGCGAACTCGTCACCAATGCCGTACGGCGCTCGCACGGCCGTCCCCTCGAACTGCGGCTCGTGCGCGGCGAGACGCTGCTGTGCGAGGTGGACGACGACGACCACACCCTGCCCACGCTGCTCAGCGCCGAGCCCACTGCCGAGTTCGGCCGCGGGCTGCGCGTGGTGAGCACACTGGCCCGGGAGTGGGGCGCCAGCCGTACGGGCACGGGCAAGACCGTGTGGTTCGAGCTCACGTTGCCGCGTCGGCGCTGACGCTCCGTCGGTGACGTCAGTGTCCTGTGCTTGGATTGCTGTTGCCGCGGGGTCGGGGCGTGCGAGGCGCACACCGGCGTACACCTCTCGAACGAGCCGTGAAGGAATACGCGGTGCGCTTGTGAGCGCAACCGGGGCACGGTAGACCGAACTGGCCCGTCACGTAGGACGGGCAGCCGTCGCACCCTGGGGAGTTGGGCATGAGCGTGACGAGTCGGTACAGGGAGTCCTGGGAGGGCTTCTGGAGCGAGGCCCCCCATGAACAAGGGGCCGTCTTCTGGGACTCGGAGCCGATGCTGACCGCCGGCCTCCACCTCGCCGTCTTCGAACCGCACCTCGCGGACTTCGAGTTGCCCCTTCTCGACCTCGGCTGCGGCAACGGCACCCAGACCCGGTTCCTCAGCGACCGGTTCACCCGGGTCGTCGGCGCCGACCTCTCGGCCGCCGCGATCGAGCGGGCCCGGCAGGCCGACCCGGAGGGCGCGGCCGAGTACGAAGTGCTCGACTGCGCCGAGAAGACCGAGGTCGAGGAACTGCACGGCAAGCTCGGCGACACCAACCTGTACATGCGCGGGGTGCTCCACCAGTGCGACGCCGACGACCGGCAGACACTCGTCGACGGCATCGCCACCCTCATCGGACAGCGCGGCCGGGCCTTCCTGGTCGAACTGTCGCAGGACGCGCGCCCCCTGCTGATGGACCTCGCCCAGCGCCCCGAGGGCCCTCCGCCCAAGCTGCGCCCGGTTCTCCAGCACGGCATCGCGCCCGGTGAGGTGGCGGACTCGGCGGTGCCGGTGTACCTGAGCGCCGCCGGCCTCGAGGTCCTCGCGAGCGGCGAACTCCCCCTCACCACAACGGAGTACACGCCCGAGGGAACCCGTGTCGTGCTGCCCTCGAAATGGGTCGTGGTGGCGCGCCAGCGCTGAGGATCGCGGCGGCCGGAACCGCGAGGCCGACGGCCGCCGTGATCAATCTGGTATGTGATGATCCCGTGAAGGATTGACGAGAGTCGTGAAAGGTGACCAGAATTCGCATCACTTCGTTGTGACTGAAGCGAGCGAAGTAACGCGAGTGACCTGGCCGCGTGACCCTTCGTGGCGTCCGCCGCGCCGGTCGCTGGCGCTAGACACACCTCCCACACGCCACGATCCACAGAGGCCCATTTTGTCGAGTTCGCGCCACCCCAGAACTCTTTCCGTCCTCGCGGCAACCGCTTTCGCCGCCGCTGCCGTACCCGTGCTCGCGGCGGGCACGGCGAGCGCGACCACGGGCGGCACGTGTCAGTCCGCCACCGTCCAGTACCGCATCGACGGCGGTGACTGGACCTCCCAGGGCGGGTTCCACGCGTGGAGCACCGTTCCCGGCGCCGTCGAGGTGCGGCTGGCCCCGGGCCAGAGTGTCGGGGAAGGCTGCAAGTACCCCGTGTCCCTGGCCGAGTACACGACGGAGGGTCCGAACTGGAACACCTCCGGTCACCAGACGATGGTCGACAAGGACACCGTCTACCTCACCTCCGCCGACGTCGCCGATGCCGGCGGCGCCGAGCACACCTGGCAGAAGCTGAGCGTGAAGTCCCCGGACTGCTACGGGCAGATCGACCTGTACGGCGACGACATCGCGTACGACGGCCAGACCGGGGAGGGCCACGGTCCCGCTCCCTACCAGCCCGGCAACGTGGTCACCCCGTACCACCTCATAGCCGCCTGGAACGGCGGGGACAAGGCGTGCGACACCGGCGCCTCCGAGCCGCCCGCCCCCACGCCGTCGGAGCCCGCGCCGAGCACCCCGGCCACGCCCACCACCCCGGCGCCGCCCACGACCCCCGCGGGCAGTGAGCCGCCGGTCGAGACGGTCCCGCCGACCACCCCCGCCACCTCCACCACGCCGCCCACCACCCCGGACGTGCCCCCGGCGGAGTCGACGCCGCCCACCAGCCCGGAGCCCTCGCCCAGCGAGAGCACCCCGCCGCTGGCGGAGACCGGCGCCGGCGCGCCGGTCGGCCCGATCGCCGGTGTGGCGGCCGTCGTGGTCGCCCTCGGCGCCGGCGCGCTCTTCCTGGCCCGCCGCTCCCGCCGCGCCTGACCGGGCGCCGACGGACCACCGTCGTCCCGTAGGGCAGTGATCCGTTCGACGGCCCCGTCTCCGCAGGGAGGCGGGGCTGTCGTGTTTGCCCGGCAACCGAACGGTTCGGCGCGGAGATCCGTGACTTCACCCGGGGGGCGGAAGCGGGGCTTCCTGGCCGGGACGGAGCCCGGCGCGTAACGTTCGGACAGCGAGCCGCTGACCTGCGACGGGACTGTCTCACGATGAAGATCCTCATCAGCGCCGACATGGAGGGCGCCACCGGCGTCACCTGGCCGGCCGACGTACTGCCGGGCACCCCGCAGTGGGAGCGGTGCCGTTCGATGTTCACCTCGGACGTCAACGCCGCCGTGCTCGGCTTCTTCGACGGGGGCGCCGACGAGGTGCTGGTCAACGAGGCCCACTGGACCATGCGCAACCTGCTCCTCGAACGGCTCGACGAGCGGGTGGAGATGCTCACCGGGCGCCACAAGTCGCTGTCCATGGTCGAGGGCGTGCAGCACGGCGACGTCGACGGCATCGCCTTCGTCGGCTATCACGCGGGCGCCGGCATGGAGGGCGTCCTCGCCCACACCTACCTCGCCAACTCCATCACCGGCGTGTGGGTGAACGACGTACGGGCCAGCGAAGGGCTCCTCAACTCCCATGTGGTCGCCGAGTACGGGGTTCCCGTCGTGCTCGTCACCGGTGACGACGTCGCCTGCGAGGACGCCCTCGGCTACGCGCCCGAGGCGTTGAAGGTCGCCGTCAAGGACCATGTGTCGCGGTACGCCGCCGTGTGCCGGACGCCCGCCAGGACCGCGGCCGACATCCGGGCCGCCGCGAAGGAGGCCGCCGCGCTCGCCGTGCGGCACGAGCCCGTCGTCGGCGGCCCGTTCACCGTCGCCCTGGAGTTCGACGCCGAGCATCTCGCCATGGCCGCCACCGTCGTGCCCGGGGTCGCGCGGATCGGTGAGCGCAAGGTGGCGTACACCAGCGGCACAATGTACGAGGGCATTCGTACCTTCAAGGCGGTCACGACGATCGCATCGGCCGCGGTGGAGGAGCAGTATGGCTGACCAGCAGGCGCTCGACGAGGTGGTGTCGTTCACCTCGGACCTGATCCGGATCGACACGACCAACCACGGCGGCGGCGACTGCTTCGAGCGGCCCGCCGCCGAGTACGCCGCCGCGCTGCTCGCGGAGACCGGCCTCGAACCCGAGCTCCTGGAGCGGACGAAGGGGCGCACCAACGTCGTCGCCCGGATCGAGGGCACCGACCCCTCCGCCGACGCGCTGCTGCTGCACGGCCACCTCGACGTCGTACCCGCACGGGCCGACGACTGGAGCGTCCACCCGTTCTCCGGGGAGATCCGCGACGGCGTCGTCTGGGGGCGGGGCGCCGTCGACATGAAGAACATGGACGCGATGATCCTCGCCGTCGTCCGGGACTGGGCCCGCCACGGCGTCCGGCCCCGGCGCGACATCGTGGTCGCGTTCACCGCCGACGAGGAGGACAGCGCGGCGGACGGCTCCGAGTTCCTGGCCGCCGAGCACCCGGAGTTGTTCGACGGGTGCACCGAAGGGGTCGGCGAGTCCGGGGCGTTCACCTTCCACGACGGCGACGGACGCCACCTGTACCCCATCGCCGCCGGTGAACGCGGCACCGCCTGGCTCAGGTTGACCGCCAAGGGGCGCGCCGGGCACGGCTCGAAGGTCAACCACAGCAACGCCGTCACCCGCCTCGCCGCCGCCGTCGCCCGCATCGGCGCCCACGAGTGGCCGCTGCGTCTCACCCCGACCGTCCGGGCCGCGCTCACCCAACTCGCCGCCGTCCACGGCATCGAGCCCGACCTGGACGACGTCGACGGCCTGCTCACCAAGCTCGGACCCGCCGCCCGGCTCGTCGAGGCGACCATCCGCAACAGCGCCAACCCGACCATGCTGAACGCCGGTTACAAGGTCAACGTCATCCCCGGGGAAGCCATCGCGTACGTCGACGGACGCTTCCTGCACGGCTGCGAGGACGAGTTCCGCACCACCCTCGACGAACTCACCGGCCCCGACGTCACCTGGGAGTTCCACCACCGCTCGGTGGCCCTGCAGGCGCCCGTGGACTCACCCACGTACGACCGGATGCGCGCCGCAGTCGAGGAGTTCGCCCCCGAGGGGCTGGTGGTGCCCTACTGCATGTCGGGTGGCACCGACGCCAAGCAGTTCTCGCGGCTCGGCATCACCGGATACGGATTCGCACCGCTGAAGCTGCCCGAGGGCCTCGACTACCAGGCACTCTTCCACGGTGTCGACGAGCGCGTCCCGGTCGAGGCGCTGCACTTCGGCGTCCGGGTGCTCGACCGGTTCCTGCGCACGGCCTAGGAGTGGGGAAGACAGTGCAGACACTGCCGTACGGATCATGGCTCTCGCCCATCGACGCGGAACTCGCCGCCGCCCACGACGGGTCGCCCGACTGCGTGGGCTTCGTCGGCGACGAGGCCTGGTGGACGGAACCCCGGCCCACCGAGGGCGGTCGGCGCACCCTGGTGCGGCGGCACGCGGACGGTTCCCAGGAGTCGGTCCTGGACGCGCCGTGGAATGTGCGCAGTCGGGTCATGGAGTACGGCGGTCAGCCGTGGGCCGGCGTCATGCGCGACGACGGCCCGCTGGTCGTCTTCGTCAACTTCGCCGATCAGCGGCTGTACCGCCTTGAGGAGGGTCAGGAACCGCGCCCGCTCACGCCGTTGTCCCCGGTCGGCGGCGGACTGCGCTGGGTGGAGCCGCAGTTGCGACTCGACCTCGGTGAAGTCTGGTGCGTACTGGAGGAGTTCACCGGCGACGGACCCACCGACGTGCGGCGGGTGCTCGCCGCCGTGCCGCTGGACGGGTCGGCCGCCGAGGCGCGGGACGCCGTCCGCGAACTCACCGACGATACGCACCGGTTCGTCACCGGACCCCGCGTCTCGCCCGACGGCCTGCGCGCGGCCTGGCTCGCCTGGGACCACCCCCGCATGCCCTGGGACGGCACCGAGCTGGTCCTCGCGGAGGTGGGCGCCGACGGCACGCTGAGCGGGGCCCGGACGGTCGCCGGCGGGCCCGAGGAGTCGATCGCGCAGGTCGACTGGGCGAGCGACGGAGCCCTGCTGTACGTCAGCGACCGCTCCGGCTGGTGGAACCTGTACCGGGACGACCTGCCCGTGTGTCCCCGCCCGGAGGAGTTCGGCGGGGCGCTGTGGAAGGTCGGGCAGCGCTGGTTCGCCCCGCTGGACGGCGGCCTCGTCGCGGTCGTGCACGGACGCGGGGCGACCACGCTCGGCATCCTGGACCCCGAGACCGGCGACGTCGTCGACGCGGCCGGCCCCTGGACCGAGTTCGCGTCCACCCTCGCCGTGCACGGGGAGCGGGTCGTCTCCGTCGGGGCCAGCCCGCGCAGCGCCTACGAGGTGGTCGAGCTGGACACCCGTACGGGACGGGCCCGGGTCATCGGCGCCGCCCACCAGGACCCGGTCGACCCCGTGCACTACCCCGAGCCGCAGATCCGCACCTTCACCGGCCCGGAGGGCCGGGACATCCACGCCCACATCTATCCGCCGCACCACCCCGGGTACACGGCGCCCGACGACGAGCTGCCCCCGTACGTCGTGTGGGCGCACGGCGGGCCGACCGGGCGGGCGCCGCTCGTGCTCGACCTGGAGATCGCCTACTTCACCTCACGGGGCATCGGCGTCGCCGAGGTCAACTACGGCGGGTCGACCGGGTACGGGCGCGAATACCGCAACCGGCTGCGCGAACAGTGGGGCGTCGTCGACGTCGAGGACTGCGCGGCCGTCGCGCTCGCCCTCGCCGACGAGGGCACCGCCGACGGTGCCCGGCTCGCCGTCCGGGGCGGCAGCGCGGGTGGCTGGACCGCGGCGGCCTCCCTCACCGGCACCGACGTCTACGCCTGCGGCACGATCCTCTACCCGATCCTCGACCTGGCGGGCTGGGGCTCGGGGGAGACCCACGACTTCGAGTCGCAGTACCTGGAGTCCCTGGTCGGACCGCTCGCCGAGGTCCCGGGCCGCTATCTGGAGCGCTCGCCCGCCGAGCACGCCGCCGACATCACCGCCCCCTTCCTGCTGCTGCAGGGGCTGGACGACGTCATCTGCCCGCCCGTGCAGTGCGAGCGGTTCCTCGCCCGGCTCGCCGCGGAGGGGCGCCGAGTGCCGCACCGCTACATCGCGTTCGAGGGGGAGGGGCACGGATTCCGGCGCGCGGACACGACCGTACGCGTCCTGGAGGCCGAACTCTCCCTGTACGCACAGGTCTTCGGGCTCACCCCGCCCGGCATCCCCACCCTGGAGCTCGTCAAGTGAAGCCCCTGGTACGGCCGTCGAGGCTCGCGCCGGGTGCCCGGGTGGCCGTCGTCGCGCCCAGCGGACCCGTGCGCGAGGAGCGGCTGCAGTCCGGGCTCGACCTGCTGCGCGGCTGGGGCCTCGACCCCGTCGTCGCACCCCATGTCCTGGACCGGCACGGGGAGTTCAACTACCTCGCGGGTACGGACGCCGGTCGCGCCGCCGACTTCCAGGCCGCCTGGTGCGACCCCACGGTCGACGCGGTGCTGTGCGCCCGAGGCGGCTACGGCGCGCAGCGCATGGTCGACCTGCTCGACTGGGACGCGCTGCGGGCGGCCGGGCCCAAGGTGTTCGTCGGCTACAGCGACATCACCGCCCTGCACGAGGCGTGCGCGGTCCGGCTGGGACTCGCCACACTGCACGGTCCGATGATCTCCGCCGTCGACTTCCTCAAGAACGCGCGCACCCAGGAGCATCTGCGGGCCACGCTGTTCGATCCGGAGTCGGTACGGGTCGTCAGCGCCCCGGAGGGCGGCGGACCCGTGGTGCCCGGGCGGGCCCGGGGCGTCACCCTCGGCGGCTGCCTGATCATGCTCGCCACCGAACGGGGCACCCCGCACGCCCGGCCCGGTGCGCGCGGCGGGCTGGTCATGATCGAGGACGTGGGGGAGAGCGCGTACCAGATCGACCGCACCCTCACCCAGCTGCTGCGGACCGGCTGGCTCGACGGCGTCGCCGGGATCGCGCTCGGCTCGTGGGAGCGGTGCGGTCCGTACGAGGCGCTGCGCGCCGTGGTCGCCGACCGGCTCGGCGGGCTCGGGGTGCCGGTGGTGGAGGGGTTCGGGTTCGGGCACTGCGACGGGGCGCTGACGATCCCGTTCGGGGTGGCCGCCGAACTGGACGCGGACGCGGGGACACTGACGCTGGAGGAGCCGGCGTTGCGCTGAGCGGCGCGGTGCCGTCACCCGTCCGGCGTACCTCTGGGCGCGCGGGAGGCCCTGGCTCGGCCCATGCTGGCCTCATGAGCCCGAAGACCTTCGAGAGCGGTGGCAGGACCGGTGGTGACAGGGCGACCGGCGCGCGGGGGCTGCTGACGCCCGCCAGGGTCGCGGTCGGGGCGCTCGCCCTGCTCGCCCTGATCTTCATCTTCGAGAACACCCGCGCCACCAGGATCCGGCTGCTGATCCCCGAGGTGACCATGCCGCTGTGGATGGCGCTGCTCGGCACCGCGGCCATCGGCGCCCTCTGCGGGGCCTACTTCATGCGGCGCCGGAGATGAACAGGGGCCGCGCGTAGGGTGACCGAGTGTCTGAGCACAATGACTATCTCGCCGAAGGGCCCCGTGTGGGCATACGCCCGTTCACCTACGAGGACGGTGCCGAGTTCACCGCCCGGGTGCGGGAGAGCCGGGAACTGCACCACCCCTGGCTTGCTCCGCCGGCGAGTCCGGACGCCTATGCCTCGTACGCCGGGCGGCTGATCGAGGATCCGACGAAGGCCGGGTTCCTCGTGTGCGAGAAGGGCGACGGGACCGGTGGAGAGGGTGGGGCCGTCGCCGGGTTCATCAACATCAACAACGTCGTCCAGGGCGCCTTTCTGTGCGGCGCCCTCGGTTACGGGGCCTTCGCACACGCGGCCGGGCGGGGGCTGATGGGCGAGGGGCTCGGTCTCGTCGTGCGGTACGCCTTCGGGCCGCAACTGAGGCTGCACCGGCTGGAGATCAACGTGCAGCCCGGCAATGCCGCCTCGATCGCGCTCGCTCGGCGCTGCGGCTTCCGGCTGGAGGGCTTCTCGCCGGACTTCCTCTACATCGACGGCGCCTGGCGGGACCACGAACGGTGGGCGATCACCTCGGACATGGTGAAGAAGCAGCAGGGCGCGCGCGGCCGTCGGCGTTAGGCGTCCTGGGGCCGGGGTACCCGGCGGTCATGGACCGCATCGATCACCTGGAACATCTCGACAAGCATCTGGTCGACGAGCTTGCGCAGGTGGCGCGCGAGGCCGTGCGCGACGAACTGCGCGAGCAGACCCGCAAACAGCGCCGCACGGCCGCGCTGTACGCCACGTCGGGCGCCGTCGCCCTGTACGCGGGCGCGGCGCTCGCGCTCGCCCTGGGGCTGGCCCTGGCGACGGGGCTGCCGGACTGGGCCGCCGCTCTCATCACGGCGGCGATCCTCGGTGCCCTGGCCTACGCGCTGCGCAACATGGGCCGGCCGGGCCCGTCGCGTACGCATCCCCCGGCCGGCAGCGTCGGCGCGGCCGCGGACCCGCCGGCCGCGGTGCCCCCGAGCGGGTTCGGCGTCGACGTGCCGCCCGTGCCCCCGGCCGCGCCGAACGTCCCCGCGCCCGGAACGCCCGGCCGAGACGGCACCGACCCCGAGGGACCGCACCACCGGGCATGACCGCCACGAGACATGCGGGAACGGGCCGCCGACCCTGCCGGGTCGGCGGCCCGTTCCCGCATGTCTCGGAACTGTCCGCCTTCGCGGTCAGCCGAGCCGGGCGCCGGCAGACGTTTGGGTGCCCTGACCAGGGGGACGCGGAAGGTCCCGTACGACGTCCACGTCGGCGTTCGTACGACTGACCGAAGGCTCCGCACCCGCGACACCGCCGGAGGCGAAAACGTGAGTCGACCCCGCATCCTGATCGCCGGCGCGGGCTTCGCCGGGTACCGGACGGCCCGCACCCCGGCCAGGCTGACGCGGCAGAAGGCCGACATCACCCTGCTGAACCCGACCGACCACTTCCTGTACCTGCCCCTGCTGCCCCAGGTCGCCGCCGGCGTCTCACTGTCCGGGCCGGTCGCCGGCGCGGTCACCCGGGGTTACCACCTCGTGGCGATGCCCGGAAACCGGGTGCGCGTCGCGGCGGACTGGCTGCTGGACGCCGTACTCCCGCGCCAGGGCGTGCAGTTGGGGCTCGTGCAGTCCTGGTCGGTGCCGCTGGACACGGCCTCGCCGGAGCTGGCGCGGGTGCCGGACGGCGCACGTCGCAAGGCCCCGGAACGGGTGCCGGAACAGTCGTCGGGACGGGCCGCCTCACAACGGTCCGCCCCATCGGAAGGAGAGTCGTGAAAATCGCCGAAACCCTGCACAACACCGCCGAACTCGCCGAGCTGGGACAGCAGTTGCGTGTCGACAGCATCCGGGCCTCGGCCGCCGCGGGCTCCGGGCATCCGACCTCGTCCATGTCCGCCGCCGATCTGATGGCCGTACTCCTGGCCCGCCACTTCCGCTACGACTTCGACCGGCCGACCCACCCCGGCAACGACCGCTTCGTCCTCTCCAAGGGACATGCCTCACCGCTGCTCTACGCCGCCTACAAGGCAGTCGGTGTCATCGACGACGCCGAACTGCTCACCTACCGCACCCTCGGCAGCCGACTCGAAGGGCATCCGACACCCCGGCGGCTGCCCTGGGTCGAGACGGCCACCGGATCGCTCGGCCAGGGGCTGCCCGTGGCCGTCGGTATCGCGCTGGCCGGCAAGCGGCTCGACCGCACCGGATACCGGGTGTGGGTGATGTGCGGGGACAGCGAGCTGGCCGAGGGGTCGGTGTGGGAGGCCGCCGAGCACGCCTCGTACGAACAGCTCGACAATCTGGTCCTCGTCGTCGACGTCAACCGGCTCGGACAGCGCGGGCCGACCCGCCACGGGCACGATCTGGACGCCTACGCCCGCCGGTTCAAGGCCTTCGGCTGGCACACGGTCGAGGTCGACGGGCACGATGTCGAGGCCGTCGACCGTGCCTACGCCGAGGCCGGGTCCACGACCCGGCAGCCTGTCGTCGTCCTCGCCCGCACCCTCAAGGGCAAGGGAGTCGCGGCCGCCGAGGACCGCGAGGGCCTGCACGGCAAGCCGCTCAAGGACGCCGACGACGCGATCGCCGAACTCGGCGGGCCCCGCGACCTGCGCGTCCGCCCGCCCGAGCCGCGTGCCGCCCGCGCGCTGCACGCCGTACGCGCCGGACACCTCGAACCGCCCCGCTGGGCCGAGGGCGAGAAGGTCGCCACCCGGGACGCCTACGGGCAGGCGCTCGTCGCGCTCGGCAACGCCCGGGGCGACATCGTGGCCCTCGACGGCGAGGTCAGCGACTCGACGCGCGCCGAGGCCTTCGCCAAGGAGTACCCCGACCGGTTCTTCGAGTGCTACATCGCAGAACAGCAACTCGTCGCCGCCGCCGTGGGGTTGGCGTCGCGCGGCTGGGTTCCGTACGCGTCGACCTTCGCCGCGTTCCTGACCCGCGCCCATGACTTCCTGCGCATGGCGGCGGTCAGCGGGGCCGGCATCAACCTCGTCGGCTCGCACGCGGGTGTCGCGATCGGGCAGGACGGGCCCTCGCAGATGGGCCTGGAGGACCTGGCGATGTTCCGCGCGCTGCACGGCTCGACGGTGCTGTATCCGTGCGACGCCCACCAGACCGCGCGGCTCGTCACCACCATGGCGGGCCTCGACGGCATCCGGTATCTGCGCACCTCGCGCGGTGGGACCCCGCTCCTGTACGGGCCCGACGAGGAGTTCCCCGTCGGCGGCAGCAAGGTGCTGCGGTCCGCCGGGCGCGCGGACCGGCTGACGGTGGTCGCGGCGGGCGTGACCGTCCACGAGGCGCTGGCCGCCGCCGACGCGCTCGACGCCCAGGGCATCCCGGTGCGGGTCGTCGACCTGTACTCCGTCAAGCCCGTCGACCGGCTCACCCTGCGCCGGGCCGCCGAGGAGACCGGCTGCCTGCTCACCGTCGAGGACCACCGCGAGGAGGGCGGTATCGGGGACGCGGTCCTCGACGCCTTCCTCGACGGACGGCCGGCGCCCCGGCTGGCCCGCCTCGCCGTTCGTACGATGCCCGGCTCGGCGAGCCCCGACGAGCAGCTGCACGCCGCGGGCATCGACGCCGAGGCCATCATGGCGGCGGGCCGGCTGCTCGTGGAGGAGGGGATCGCGCCGTGACCGACGGCGACTCGATGGTCCGATCCCGCGGGGTTTGAGGGGCTGATCCTGGGCCACCCGATGTCCAGGAGACCTATGACGAATTCATCGCACTCATCGCACTCGGAATCAAACGCACCCGAGTCGGCCATGGAGATCATGCGCGGGGCGCGCGACCAGCTCGCGGAACTCACGGGTATGACCGCGGAGACCGTGACGTCCTTCGAACAGACGGAGAACGGCTGGGCGTTGGAGATCGAGGTCCTGGAACTCACCAGGGTCCCCGACACCATGAGCCTTCTCGCGAGCTACCGCGTGGACCTCGACAAGCGGGGCGAACTCACCGGCTACCGGCGGGTCCGCCGCTACGAACGCGGACGCGCCGACGCGCGCAGGTCCGACGGCCGATAACCCGGAGCACATCACCGGATCACATCAACAGGCCTGCCCCGGCTGGTACTTCGCCCGGCAGGTCCTTCACCAGACAAGGAGGGGTGGACGGTATGACCGTTGTCCCGGCACAGCAGAGCGGCGGAGGTGGCGGCTCCAGCGGCCTCTACGACGTACTCGAACTCGTTCTCGACAAGGGGTTGGTCATCGACGCGTTCGTACGGGTCTCCCTGGTCGGTATCGAGATCCTGAAGATCGATGTCCGGATCGTCGTGGCCAGCGTCGACACCTATCTCCGGTTCGCCGAGGCATGCAACCGCCTCGACCTGGAGGCCGGGCCGAACCGCAGCCCCGGACTGCCCGAACTGGTCGGTGAGATCACCGAGTCCGGGGCGAAGGGCAAGTCGAAGGGGGCACTGTCCGGTGCCGCCGAGACCATCTCCGACGCCTTCCGGCAGTCCCGTGACGAGGGCCAGGCCGAACCCAGGCAGCAGCAGACCCGCACCCGCAAGACCGCGGCCGCGCGCAGGAAGGAGGAGCAGGAGTGAGCACCAGCAGCGACCCGGACGCGACCAACGCCACGATCAACGAGACGGCCGACGCCACGAGCATCGGCACATACGTCTACGGCATCACCGCCGCCACCCACCCCGCACTCCCCTCCTTCGCCAAGGAGTTGTGCGGTGTCGGCGACCCGCCGCGTACCGTGCGTGTCCTGACAGCGGGCACCCTCGCGGCGATCGTCAGCGACGCACCCGAGAGGCTGCGCCCCAAGCGCAAGGACCTGCTCGCCCACCAGCATGTGCTGGAGGAGGCGGGCGGGGCCGGCTGCGTACTGCCCATGCGGTTCGGCAGCGTGGCACCGGACGACGACGCGGTCGTCTCCGTACTGACCGAACGCGCCGAGCACTACGAGGAACGGCTCCGGGCCCTCGACGGCAACGTCGAGTACAACGTCAAGGCGAGCCACGAGGAAGAGGCGGTCCTGCACCGCGTGCTGGCGGAGAACCCGGAGATCCGGGCGTTCACCGAGGCCAACAGGCAAGCAGGCGGCGGCAGTTACGACGACCGCGTGCGCCTCGGCGAGATGGTCGTGTCCGCGGTGAAGGCCCGCGAGGCGGAGGACGCCGTCGAGGTGCGACAGGCGCTGGAGCCGTCCGCGGTGGCGGTGAGCGTGGGCGCCGAGTCGACCGGCTGGCTGGCCAACGTGTCCTTCCTGGTGGCCCGCGACTCGGCGGAGGTGTTCCTCACCGCGACCGAGCAGCTCCGCAAGGCGCGCCCCTACCTCGAACTGCGGGTCCACGGGCCGCTGCCGCCGTACAGCTTCGTCGAGCCGGGTCCGGGCGAGCCCGCGGGTTCCACGGCGGGCGGACTGGGCGCCGGGGCGGAACAGAGCCGGACATGGGACTGATCTCGGAGGTGCTGCTGCTGCCGTTCGCACCGGTGCGCGGCAGCGCCTGGGTGATCGGACAGGTGCTGCACGAGGCGGAACGGCTGTACTACGACCCGGCCACGGTCCGCTCCGAACTCGCCCAGCTGGAACAGCAGTTGGAGGCGGGTGAGATCGACGACGAGGAGTTCGACCGCCGCGAGGACGAGCTCCTCGACCGGCTGGAGACAGGCCTGCGCACGGGCGTGGGTACCAACAACGGGACGGCACGAGGATGAACCGAGTGGGACTGGGCCTCGCGGTAGGGGCCGGATACGTTCTTGGACGTACGAAGAAACTGAAACTGGCCTTCGCTGTCGGCACCCTGGTGGCCGGCAAGCGGATGCAACTGAGCCCCAAGGCGCTCGCGGACCTGGTGTCCGGGCAGCTGCGCGACAACCCGCAGTTCAAGGAGATCGGCGACCAGTTGCGGGTGGATCTGCGGGGCGTCGGCAAGGCGGCGTCGGGCGCACTGGTCGAGCGGCAGGTCGAGGCCCTGGCCAACCGTCTGCACGGCCGCACGGCGGAGGTCCGCGATCAACTGGCGGGCGTCGTACCGGAGACGCCGGGCCGAGGCCGCGACGACGAGGCTGACGAGGCCAAGGACGCCTACGACGAGTCGGCGGACGAGGAGCGCGACGAGGAGGAGCCCGTCGGGCGGAGCGAGCGGCCGGCCAGGAAGGCGGCGGCGAAGAAGACGGCCGCCGCGAAGAAGGCGGACCCCAGGAAGACGGCGGCATCAGGCCCCGCGGCGAAGAAGGCGACCGCCAAGAAGACGGCGGCGAAGAAGACGGCCGCGGGTCGCGGTACCCGCGCGCGGCTGCCCAAGGGAGGCGGTGAACGATGACCGACACCCTCAAGTCCGTCAAGTCCGCCGGATCCGGGAAGGGCAACCCGATCACCGACGTCGCCAGGAGCGAGGCCGCCGACCGGCTGAAGACGGAGGTCCAGGAGTACCTCGCCGCCCAGGCGCAGCGCCTGCTGACGGGCGTCGGACACCGGCTCGGCGAGACGACCGTCAAACTCAACGACATCGCGGACGGCAACAGCCCCGGCTTCGCGAAAATGGCCCTCGACGGCGGCCGCAAACTCGCCGAGGGGAAGGGGCCCCTGCGTTCCGCCCTCGAAGTCGGCGCAGGACACGCCAAGGACAGCGTGGTCGGCGCCTTCAAGAACCTGACCGGTGGCAAGGGCAGGCGAAAGGGCGGGGCGGGAAAGAAGCCGACGGTCGTCATCGAGTTCGTCGACGTCGGGGTCCCGCTGCGCACCGCCTACGACCAGTGGACCCAGTACCAGGACTTCAGCACCTTCGCGAAGGGCGTCAAGAGCGCGAACCGCGCCGACGACACGACCTCCGACTGGCAGCTCAAGATCTTCTGGTCCAACCGGAGTTGGAAGGCCCACACCACCGAGCAGGTGCCCGACGACCGGATCTCCTGGACGTCGGAGGGCGCGAAGGGCACGACCAAGGGCGTCGTCTCCTTCCATGAACTCGCCCCGAACCTCACCCGCGTACTGCTGGTCGTCGAGTACTACCCCAAGGGCCTGTTCGAGAAGACCGGCAACATCTGGCGCGCCCAGGGCCGGCGCACCCGGCTCGACCTCAAGAACTTCGCCCGCTTCATCACGATCAAGGGCGAGGCGGACGACGGCTGGCGCGGAGAGATCCGGGACGGCGAGGTGGTCGTGAGCCACGAGGACGCCCTCGCGCAGGAAGAGGAGGAACAGGCGGCAGAAGAAGGGGCCGAGGCGGAGGACGCGTACGAGGACGACGTCGACGAGGAGGCCGAAGCCGCCGAACCCGAGGGTGAGTACGAGGAGGAGGACGAGAAGCCCGAGGACCCGGAGTACGACGACGAGGCGGCGTACGACGACGAGGACGAGGCGGCGTACGAAGAGGACGTGGACGAGGGCGAGGCCGCGTACGAGCCCGAGCCCGAGACGGAGACCGCCGAGGACGAGACCGAAGCCGAGCCCGCGACCCGGCCCCGGAGTCGTCGATGACTTCGCCGGCGAGTCGGCTGCCCCAGCCCTACAGCCATGACGGTGGCTCCAACCTCGCCGACATCCTTGAACGGGTGCTGGACAAGGGCGTGGTGATCGCGGGGGACATCCGGATCAATCTGCTCGACATCGAACTGCTCACGATCAAGCTGCGGCTCATCGTTGCCTCCGTCGACAAGGCCAAGGAGATGGGCATCGACTGGTGGGAGGACGACCCGGCGTTGTCCTCCCGCGCCCACCGGGGCGAACTCGCCCGCGAGAACGCCGAGTTGCGTGAACGGCTGGCCGAACTGGAGCGCGGGGGAGCGCCGAAGGAGACCTCATGACCGGACTGCGGTACGTCTACGCCGTCTGCCGCCCCTTCGACGCGGCCCTGCAGGCCCGGTTGACGGGGGTCGCGGGCGCCCCGCCCGAGTTGCTTGTCCACCGCGGTCTGGTCGCGGTCGTCAGTACGGTGCCGGAGGAGGACTTCGCCGAAGAGCCCCTCCGGCACCGGCTGGAGGACCTCGACTGGCTGACCGCGACGGCGCGCGCCCACCAGGCCGTGATCGACGCGCTGACCGCCGTCACCACACCGCTGCCGCTGCGGCTCGCCACCGTCTTCCGGGACGACAGCGGCGTACGCGTGATGATGGAGGAACGCGAGAACGACTTCCACCGCACTCTCGACCGCCTCGACGGGAGGGTCGAGTGGGGCGTGAAGGTGTATCTGGAAAAGGCCGACGAGGCCGACGCGGAATCCGATTCCACTTCCACGCCGGTCCCGTCGGACCCGCCGGTGACCTCCGGCCGGGACTATCTGCGTCGGCGGCGACAGCACGCCAGGACGAATGAGGACCGGTGGCGCGGCGCCGAGACGTTCGCCGTCGAATTGCATCGCACCCTTTCCGGCTGTGCCGAGGACCACCGGCTGCACGCGCCGCAGAACTCCGCGCTTTCCGGTGCGACCGGGCAGAACGTGCTCAATGCGGCCTATCTGGTTCCGCGCGAGGATTCCGAGCAACTCGTGGAACTGGTCGACCGGACGAAAGGCGACGCGGACGGCACCGCCGGCGGGACCCCTACGGGACTGCGGGTCGAACTCACCGGTCCCTGGGCCGTCTACTCCTTCACCGGAGACGCCGAAGGCTCCGCGAAGAACGAGGAAGAGAACGAGGAGGGGGACGCGTGACCGTCGTCGAACGCCGCGAGGTCGCCCTCGTCGACCTGCTCGACCGGCTGCTCGCCGGCGGGGTCGTCATCACCGGGGACATCACCCTGCGCATCGCGGACGTGGACCTCGTCCGGATCGACCTGAACGCGCTGATCAGCTCAGTGAACGAACAAGTGCCGTCGCCCTGGGGAGAGTTGACGTGAGTGCACGTAAACGGCTCGACCTGGAACCCGACACCGTCGAACGGGATCTCGTAAAACTAGTCCTGACCGTGGTGGAGCTGCTCCGGCAGCTCATGGAGAGGCAGGCCGTGCGCCGCTTCGACACGGGGGAGATGACCGAGGAGCAGGAGGAGCGCGTGGGGCTCACACTCATGCTCCTCGAAGACCGGATGGCCGAGCTGAGGGAGCGGTACGGGCTGCGGCCCGAGGACCTGAATCTGGACCTCGGGCCGCTGGGCCCCCTACTGCCGAGGGACTGAACGCCCAGGGACGGGTACGCCTGGGGACGGGTCATTCGCTGTTACCGGGTCACCGGCTACCAGCGGTACCAGCGACCCCTTGATCCGCTCGCACTCGTGCCCCGCACCAGGAATCCCAGCAGCCAGACGACGAGCACGATGAGTGCGATCCACCAGAGTATTTTCACCGCGAATCCGACGCCGAAGAGAATCAGGGCCAGAAGCAGTACGAGCAGAATGGGAACCATTGTGCACCTCCTGGACTCCGAGTTTCCCGAAATCGGAGTCTCAGACATCGGCCGGGGAGTTCGGCCGGTATTTCGGTGTCAGCCGGCCTTTCGGCAGAGGATTTCGCCGTGCGGGACGGTGAACCAGGCGTCCTCCTGCCGTCCCCACTCCCGCCAGGCCTCCGATACCGCCCGCAGCCGCTCCGGGGTCGCCAGACCGCCCTCCGTCGCCCGGTCCGCGTAGGCCGACGCGAGCGTCCGGTCCGCCCACAGGCCGCTCCACCAGGCCAGCTCGGCGGTGTCCGCGAACGTCCACGTGCTGGAGGTGGCCGTGATGTCCGTGAGCCCGGCCCGCAGCGCCCAGGACTTCAGCCGACGTCCCGCGTCGGGCTCGCCCCCGTTGGCCCGGGCCACCCGCCGGTAGAGGTCCAGCCAGTCGTCCATGCCCTCCGACGCCGGATACCAGGCCATGGCCAGGTAGTCCGAATCGCGGACGGCGATGTACCCGCCCGGTTTGGTGACCCGGTGCATCTCGCGCAGCGCCCGCACCGGGTCACCCACGTGCTGGAGCACCTGATGGGCGTGGACCACGCAGAACGTGTCGTCCGGGAAGTCCAGCGCGTGGATGTCCGCGACCGCGAATTCGACGTTGGTGAGACCCCGCTCGGCGGCCGTGGCCCTGGCCTGGTCGAGGACTCCCGGTGCTTGGTCGACGCCGGTGACCTGCCCGTCGGGGACCAGTTCGGCCAGGTCCGCGGTGATCGTGCCCGGGCCGCAGCCGATGTCCAGGATTCTCATGTGCGGCTTCAGCGAGCCGAGGAGGTAGGCCGCCGAGTTGGCGGCGGTGCGCCAGGTGTGCGAGCGGAGCACGGACTCGTGGTGCCCGTGCGTGTAGACGGCGGTCTCCTGCGGCTGTGACTGCGGCTTGGACATGACCGTGCCCCTTCTCGTCTTCTCGAACAACCTGCTCCGAACGACTCGCTCATCACCGTACGCAGTCGTGCCGAATAATGAGACCCACGTCTTGAGATGTGGACAAGGTCGCTCAACAAGTCTCTCGGGGAGGTCAGTTCCGGCCGAGCGGGCGGTAGACAGTCAGTGCCTCGGGGAGTTTTTCGAGGGTCACGCTGCCCTCCACCTCCGTGACCTCGCCGTCGTACGCGAGGAGGGTGCCCGGCGCCACGTCGTCCACCCGGAGACGGCTGACCAGGACGCCCGCGTGGGCGGGGGAGCGGGTCAACGGTCCGGCCAGGGCCGCCGCCAGGAGACGCAGCGAGGGCCCACGGCCGCCGTGCACCACCCGTACGTCGAGCCGCCCGTCCGCCAGGTCGACCCGGCGGGCCGGTACGAGGCCGAGCCGGTGGTAGGTGCCGTTGCCCGCGAAGAGCAGCCACAACGGGCGCCGCTCGCCCCGGAGTTGAGCCTCCAGAGGATGGCGGTCGGCGCGCAGGACACGAGCCGCCGCGACCACCCCGGCCGGCCAGGCGCCGATCCGGTCGGACCAGCGCTCCCGTTCGCGCACCAGCTCCGGATAGACGCCCAGGCTGCACGTGTTGAGGAAGACGCCCTCCTGGTCGCCGGACCGGAACCGGCCCACGTCCACGCGCACCGCCTCGCCCCGGCGGACCGCCCGGCCGATGTCCCGGGCGTCCTCGACGCCCAGGTCGAGCGTGAAGTGGTTGAGCGTGCCGCCGGGCAGTACGGCGAGCGGCCGTCCGTAACGCAGGGCGACCGCGGCGGCCGTGTTCAGCGTGCCGTCGCCCCCGCACACGCCGAGTACCTGACAGCGGGCGGCCGCCTTCTCCAGCTCGCTCGGCAGGTCCTGAGGCGCGCACTCCACGATCTCCGCGAGCGGCAGCGCGACCTCCAGGGCGCGGACCCGGTCGGCGGTGCCGGCCGCCGTGTTCGAGACCAGGACCAGACCCTCGCCGTCGGGCAGCGCCGGGGCCGCGGCGTGCGGCCGGGCCGGGGGCGCGGACCGGTCGCGGGCCGGCATGAGCTCCCGTACGGCGAACGCGGCGCCCGCGCCGAGGGCCGCGCCGGCCAGGACGTCACTGGGGAAGTGGACGCCCGTGTAGACCCGCGACATCGCCACCGAGAAGGCCAGCGGTGCCACCACCGCCCCCAGACCCCGGGACTCCAGGGCGACACCCGTCGCGAACGCGGCCGCCGACGCCGCGTGGCCGGACGGGAACGACGTGGTGATCGGCTGCCGCTTCAGCTGCCTGACCATCGGTACGGCGTCCAGTACGGGGCGTGGACGGCGTACCGAGCGCTTGCCGACCGTGTTGATCGTCGCGGAGGCCACGGCGAGCGAGGCCAGGCCCCGGACGGCGGCCCGGCGGGCCCTGGGGCTCCCGGTGGCCGCCAGGGCGGCGGCCGTCGCGAACCACAGGACGCCGTGGTTCGCGCTGCGGCTCAGCCTCGGCAGGACGCGCTCGGCGCCCGGCCAGTTCCTGGTGGCTGCGGTCTCGAACAGCCGGAAGTCGAGCTTCAGCAGTTTCTCGCGCAGGGCGTGGCTGCCGAGCTGCGGGACGGTGAGGTCGATGTCTGCGGTCATGAGGCTCTGGGTACCCTGAAGTGAGCCTTTTTGTCTTGTCGAACAGGTCACGGGGCTCGTCGGGAAGCCGTGGGGCGAGAATTCGTGGGGCGAGAGGAAACCTGTATGCGTCTGCTGCTCATCCGGCACGGTCAGACCCCGTCGAACGTGAAGTTCCTGCTGGACACCGCGGTTCCGGGGGCAGGGCTGACCGAGCTGGGAGAGAGGCAGGCCGTCGCGCTGCCGGAGGCCCTGGCGGGTGAGGCTGTCGACGCGATGTACGCCTCCACGCTGATCCGTACGCAGCTGACCGCAGCGCCCCTGGCAGAGGTGCGTGGCCTCGACGTCCAGGTGCGCGACGGGATCCGCGAGGTGAGCGCCGGGGACCTGGAGATGCGGGGCGACCCCGAGTCCGCGCACACCTACATGACCACCCTGTTCGCGTGGGCGGCCGGCGACACGGAGCTGCGGATGCCGGGCGGGGAGAACGGCGTCGAGGCGCTCGGGCGGTTCGACTCGGTCGTCGCGGAGGCTGCGGACAGCGGGGCCGGCACGGTCGTCATGGTCAGTCACGGCGCCGCGATCCGGATGTGGGCGGCGGCCCGCGCGGACAACGTCGACGTGCCCTTCGCCGCCGAGCACCGGCTCGACAACACCGGCGTGGTCGTCCTTGAGGGTTCCCCGGCGGACGGCTGGAAGGCGGTGTCCTGGGCGGGCGCGGTCGTCGCGGCGGCCGGACCTGGTGCGGGCAGCGGGCCGGCGGGAGAGGCGCTGCACGGCTAGGACCTGTCCGGGCGTGGATATGGGTTTGCCCGGGGTCGTGGTGGGCCCGCAGAATGCGTCCTCATGGGACACCTCGAAGCAGCGCATCTTGAGTACTACCTTCCCGATGGGAGGGCGCTGCTCGGCGATGTGTCGTTCCGGGTGGGCGAAGGGGCCGTCGTGGCCCTCGTGGGGCCCAACGGCGCGGGGAAGACGACGCTGCTGCGGCTGATCTCCGGCGAGCTGAAACCGCACGGCGGGACCGTCAACGTGAGCGGCGGGCTCGGCGTGATGCGCCAGTTCGTGGGCTCCGTACGGGACGAGACGACCGTACGCGACCTGCTCGTGTCGGTCGCCACACCGCGGATCCAGGAGGCCGCCAAGGCGGTCGACCTCGCCGAGCACGGCATGCTGACCGTCGACGACGAGGCGGCCCAGCTCCAGTACGCGCAGGCCCTCTCCGACTGGGCCGAGGCGCGCGGGTACGAGGCCGAGACCCTGTGGGACATGTGCACCACGGCCGCGCTCGGCGTGCCGTACGAGAAGGCGCAGTGGCGGCTGGTGCGCACCCTGTCCGGCGGTGAGCAGAAGCGGCTGGTGCTGGAGGCGCTGCTGCGCGGCACGGACGAGGTGCTGCTCCTCGACGAGCCGGACAACTACCTCGACGTACCCGGCAAGCGGTGGCTGGAGGAGCGGCTCGCGGAGACCCGGAAGACCGTGCTGTTCGTGTCCCACGACCGGGAGTTGCTCTCCCGGTCGGCGCAGAAGATCGTGTCCGTCGAACCCGGGCCCGCCGGTGCGGACGCGTGGGTGCACGGCGCCGGTTTCGCGACCTATCACGAGGCGCGGCGTGAACGGTTCGCGCGTTTCGAGGAGTTGCGCCGGCGCTGGGACGAGAAGCACGCCCAGCTGAAGAAGCTGGTCCTGAACCTCCGTCAGGCGGCCTCCATCAGCCATGAGTTGGCGTCCCGCTACGCCGCCGCGCAGACCAGGCTCCGGAAGTTCGAGGAGGCGGGACCGCCGCCCGAGCCGCCGCGCGAGCAGGACATCACCATGCGGCTCAAGGGCGGCCGGACCGGCGTAAGGTCCGTCACCTGCAAGGGACTTGAGCTCACCGGGCTGATGAAACCCTTCGACCTGGAGGTCTTCTACGGCGAGCGGGTGGCCGTCCTCGGCTCCAACGGCTCCGGCAAGTCGCACTTCCTGCGGCTGCTCGCCGGGGACACCGTGGCGCACACCGGTGAGTGGAAGCTCGGTGCGCGGGTCGTGCCCGGGCACTTCGCCCAGACGCACGCCCATCCCGAGCTGGAGGGCCGTACGCTCCTCGACATCCTGTGGTCCGAGCACGCGCAGGACCGGGGTGCGGCCTCGTCCCGGCTGCGCCGCTACGAACTGACCGCCCAGGCCGAGCAGCGCTTCGAGCGGCTCTCCGGCGGCCAGCAGGCCCGCTTCCAGATCCTGCTCCTCGAACTGCAGGGCGTCACGGCGCTGCTGCTGGACGAGCCGACGGACAACCTCGACCTGGAGTCCGCCGAGGCGCTCCAGGAGGGGCTGGAGGCGTTCGAGGGCACGGTTCTCGCCGTCACACACGACCGTTGGTTCGCTCGTTCGTTCGATCGATATCTGGTGTTCGGCAGTGACGGGAAGATCCGTGAGACCCCGGAGCCAGTGTGGGACGAGCGTCGGGTGGAGCGGGCGCGGTAGGGGCTTCACCCGGGCGGCGAGGGGTACCCGGCACGCGTACCGAAGGACTCGGACGCGACGAGTGGGGTGCCACCATGACCGGAGTCGACCCGGGCCGGCTGGACGACCAGCAGCTGATGAAGGAGCTGGAGACGATCCACCGGACCCGTCACGACACGTTGCTGTACGCGTCGAGCGACGCGTTGCGCGCCCACAACGACCGGATGGCGCAGCTGGAGGGCGAGTACCTGCGCCGCCATCCGCGCCGCCCGGTCGCCGCGGGCCGCACCCGCGAGGGCGCCCGGGACCGGGACTGCGCACAGGAGTGAGAACGGTGCCGCTGCCAGGCCCGGGGGCTCGTGGCAGCGGCACCCGCGGCGGTGGATCTCAGCGGCGCACCGGGGGAGATCCCAGCGCCGATGGGCCGCGACCGCCGCGACGAAGGCGGTCCGCTACCGGCGGGAAGAGCCGTCAGGCGGCCTTCTTGCCGAACTCGGACACGAGTGCCTCGCAGAACGCCTTCAGGTCGTCCGGTTTGCGGCTGGTGATGAGAACACCGGGTCCGCGGTCGCAGATCCGCACCTGCTCGTCGACCCAGTCACCGCCCGCGTTGGTCAGGTCGGTGCGCAGACTCGGCCACGAGGTGAGCACCCGGCCGCGGACGACGTCCGCCTCCACCAGGGTCCACGGGGCGTGGCAGATCGCGGCCACCGGACGGCCCTGGTCGAAGAAGTCCCGGACGAACGCGACGGCGCGCTCGTCGGTGCGCAGGAGGTCCGGGTTGGCCACCCCGCCGGGCAGCACGAGCCCGTCGAAGGACTCGGCCGCCACCTCGCCGACGACCTCCTGAACGGGGAACGTGTCCCCCTTGTCGAGATGGTTGAAGGCCTGGACCCGGCCCTGCTCGGTCGACACGAGCACGGGTTCACCACCCGCGTCGGCCACCGCCTGCCAGGGCTCGGTGAGTTCGATCTGTTCGACGCCCTCGGGGGCGGTCAGAAACGCGATTCGCATAGTCCTGTGGTCTCCTTTCCTGGTCCTTCCGCAGTCCCGCGGTCCGTTCCCCAGGGGCCCGGCTACGCGTTCTTCTCAGGACCGCTCACGACCGCCACGGCGAGCTCCTGCACGGAGGCGTAACGCGCCTTCGAGGGAAGCCGCTCCAGTGGCTCGACCAGCGTGTCGGGGGCGTGGCCGGCGCGCAGGAGGCCACGCAGCTCGCGCGGGCCGGCCGGGAAGGACGTACGGCCCAGATAGCGGGCCAGTTCGAAGCGCACCGTCTCGATCCCGGCCGGTGCGCGGCCGGGAGCCACGGGGCCGCCCGCGATCGGCGGGTCGTCCTCGGCGGCGGGTTCCGGGTCGTTCCACTCCTCCGTGCGGGTCGGATGGCCGGACCTGAGCAGGCCCTGGACCTGGTGCTTCATTTCGTCGTCGCGATGGGCGCTGACGCGGCCGCTGCCTTGTTGCATGCGTGCCTCCAGACTTCGGGGGTGCCAGCCGCGTACCCGAGGATCAGCGGACGACACACCGGAGCGGCCGGACAGCGCTCCGGACAGCGCTGAGTAAACCTGTTTGGCACGCATACGGCGGGGCAGGCGCAGCTTCAGTGCTTCGGACAGGAGGCACGTCCGTGGGAGCGGTGTATTACCGACCCGGGTGTCTCTGTCCCGGTGGTGCGCACTCTCCCGCGGGGACCCGTCCACCCCAAGCACTCCTAGGGAGTTGCGACGCACCATGCGAACTCACACGAGTCCGAAGCGGCATCCCCACAACGACGCCCCCGACACCGCCGAGGCCTTCCGCACGCTCGCCGCGCTCCCCCCGGGTCAGCAGCGCGACACCCTCCGGGCGAAGATCGTCGAGGCCTGGCTGCCCATGGCCGACCGGCTCGCGGGCCGCTTCCGGAGCCGCGGCGAAAGCCTCGACGATCTGCGTCAGGTGGCCGCGCTGGGCCTGGTCAAGGCCGTCGACCGCTACGACCCTGAACTCGGGAACGCCTTCGAGAGCTACGCCGTCCCCACGGTCACCGGGGAGATCAAGCGCCACTTCCGTGACCACATGTGGACCCTGCACGTTCCGCGCCGGGTCCAGGACCTGCGCAACCGGGTCCGGTTCGCCTCCCAGGACCTCTCGCAGACCATCTCGGGCCGCAGGCCCACCGTCGCGGAGATCGCCGAGCACGCCAACATGACCGAGGAGGACGTCAAGGTCGGCCTGGAGGCGCTGGAGAGCTTCACCGCGCTGTCCCTCGACGCCGAACTGCCCGGCAGCGAGGACGGATACTCCCTCAGCGACGCCCTCGGCGCCGCCGATCCGGCCCTCGACACCGTCATCGACCGCGAGGCCGTCAAGCCGCGACTGCGGGCACTGCCCGAGCGTGAACGCGCCATCCTCTACATGCGGTTCTTCGGGGACATGACCCAGAGCCGCATCGCCGAACAGCTCGGCATCTCCCAGATGCACGTCTCCCGCCTGATCAGCCGCTCCTGCAACCGGCTGCGGGACCAGGTCATGAAAGACGTGGCCTAGAGGGGCCTAGGGGTTTCCGGTCCGCGAACCGTTTCTGCCGCGTCGCGCTCACCGAGCTGGAGCCGCTCGGTGAGCGCTCGTGCGTCCGGCCCGCCGTCACCCGCTCGGGCGTGCGCGTCCCGCGAATGGTGCCCGGCCGCGCGCGCCCCGCCGCCGGGCGGGCTGTGATGGGGTGCGGGGCATCACCCGACGCTCCCCGCAGCCGCCGCTCGAAGGAGCCCAGCCATGCGCCGCACCGCCCGTGTCCTGTCCGTCGCCGCCCTGGCCGGTGCCGCCCTCGGCACCGCCGCCTCGGCCGTGTCCGCGGACGCCGCCGGGGAGGTCAACCCGCGCACCGTCGGACCCGGCGGCACCGTCACCGTCTCCGTGGCCTGCGAGGCGACCGGCGGCACCCCGCCCGCGACCATCGACGCGCACTCCCAGGGCTTCGAGCAGGGCACCGTCCAGCTCCAGCAGGTGCCCGGCAACGACGACCAGGTGACCGGCCCCGCCTACAGCGGCACCGCGAAGATCGCGCCCGCCTGGAGTCTCGAGGGTGACCAGAACGCGACCGCCCCCGCCGCCGAATGGACCGCCGACGGTACGTGTCCCGGGCAGGCCGGAGGCCAGGGCAAGGCGTGGAAGGCGACGTTCACAGTGACCCGCGACGGCACCGGCAGCGGCACCAGCACCAGCACCAGCACCGGCACCGGCACCAGTACCTGCGCCACCGACTCCCACGGTGACTTCCAGAACGGTGACTTCCAGGACGTGTCCTCCTGCCCCACGCACACCTCCGAACCCACCCCCGCACCGGTGCAGCGCGGGGTGGACGCGGGCCAGGGCGGTGCGTTCACCGACTCGGTGCCCGCACTGGTCGCCGGCGGCGTGCTGATCGCGGGCGCCGCCGGGGCCGCCGTACACCGGCTGCGCCGTAGGGAGAAGCCGGCGCGCGGCTGACCCGGACCGCCGCCCGCACCGCTCGCAGGGCCGGTCGAAGCAACCCGAGCGGGCTCCCACGAGTCCCTGTGACCGTGGGTACTCGTAGGCACAGGCGGGCACACGCACCGCACAGGCAACGCGCGGAGGAACGCATGCGGCGGACGGACTCCCAGGGGCACGGCCCCGTCCGCTACGGCCCGCCGCTCCCCGCCGACGGACTCCCCGTACTGCCCGAACTCGCCGCCGTGCTCGCCGCCGCGGCCACCCGTCCCGACGCCCAGCCGGCCGGCGGCGGCCCCGCGCTCCTCGACGCCGCCTGCGGCTACTGGACCCGGCGCGGACTGCCCGCCGAGCCCGACCAGGTGGCCGCCGCGCCCGGCGCCCCGGCCCTGCTGCACGCGCTGACCGCCGCGATCGGCGGCGACGTCCTGGTGCCCCGGCCCTGCCCGGCCTGGTGGGCGCCGCAGGTACGGGCGTTGGGCAGATCCGTGTTCCACGTGGGCACGCCGGCCGACTGCGGAGGCGTGCCGGACCCGTACGCCCTGCTGGAGACCGTACGGAGGGTGCGGGCCGAGGGCGGTGATCCGCGGCTGCTCGTGCTGTCCGTGGCGGACGACCCGACGGCCACCGTGGCGCCGCCCGAACTCCTGCACGAGACCGTCGAGGCCGCCGCGGGGGAGGGGCTGCACCTGGTCAGTGACGAGACCTGGCGCGACACCCTGCACCGGCCGCACGACACCGTGCTGCTCAGCCCGGCCGAGATGCTGCCCGACCGGGTCACCGTCGTCACCGACCTGCGCGGCGCGTCGCTGCCGCCGGGCTGGCCGGCCGCCCTCGCCCGCTTCCCCGCGAACGCCTCCGGAGACGCCCTCCGCGCGCGCGTGCTCGACGTACTCACCGCGCTCGGCGCCCGGATCGCCGAACCGGTCGCCGCCGCGGCCGGCTACGCGCTCGGCGAGCCCGAGCCCGTCACCGAACGGCTCACCGCCGCCGTACGCCTGCACGCGCGCGTGGCGAACGCCGTGCACCGCGCGGTCGTCGCCGCGGGCTGTCTGGCCCTGCCGCCCAGGGCCGGACGCCATCTGTACGTCGATCTCGGCCCCCTGCGGACCGCGCTGGGCGCACGCGGCGTCGGCGACGCCCAGGAACTGGAGGACCATCTCACCGACCGGCTCGGCATGCCCGCACCGGGCGGTCACCGGTTCGGGGACGACCTCGAGTCGCTGCGCGTCCGGCTGGCCACGGGCGCGCTGCTCGGGGACTCGCCGGAGGAACGGACACAGTCGCTCACGTCACCCGAACCACTGGAACTGCCACACGTGCGACGCGCGTTGACCCTGGTGGAAGCAACCTTCGACGATCTTTGTGACGACGCTCAGCGACGGGAGTCTCCTCGATGACGCAGCAGTCCGAGTCGACCACGACCACCAGCACAGACACCCGCATCGGCATCGTGAACAGCACGGTCGGGACCGCGCCGCCCGAGACGCTTCAGCCGCCGCACGGGCCCCGGGTGTGGCCCCGTTCCTTCGCCGACCGGCTGACCACCCCGTTGCCAGGCCTGAGGGGCATGGCCAGATTCGCCAGAGAGGGCGCGGTACGGCCGACCCCGGAAGGCCTCGCCGACATCCCGCGGCTGCCCTTCGAACCCGGCCCGCTGCCCCGCGTCGACGGGCGCACGGTCGCCGTCTCCTGGGCGGGACACGCCAGTTGGGTGGTCAGGATCGGCGGCCTCACCGTCCTCACCGACCCGGTCTGGTCGCGCCGCATCCTCGGCACACCGGCCCGGATCACCCCCGTGGGCGTCGCCTGGAGCGCGCTGCCGCACGTCGACGCCGTCGTCATCAGCCACAACCACTACGACCACCTGGACGCCCCGACCCTGCGCCGACTCCCGCGCGACACCCCGGTGTTCGTGCCGGCCGGGCTCGGCCGCTGGTTCAGGCGCCGCCGGTTCACGCACGTCACCGAGCTGGACTGGTGGGAGACGGCCGAACTGGACGGCGTCCGCTTCGACTTCGTGCCGGCCCACCACTGGTCCAAGCGCGGCCTCACCGACACCTGCCGCACCCTCTGGGGCGGCTGGGTGCTCACCGACCTGGACGGACAGCGCGTCTACTTCGCGGGCGACACCGGGTACGGCCACTGGTTCGCCCGGATCGGGCAGCGGTACCCGGGGATCGACCTGGCGTTGTTGCCGATCGGTGCTTACAACCCCCGGTGGTGGCTCAGTGACGTTCACTGTGATCCGGAGGAGGCGGTGCGGGCGGTCGTGGACCTTGGGGCGCGGCGGATGGCGCCCATGCACTGGGGGACGTTCGTCCTCTCGGCGGAGCCGGTCCTCGAACCCCTGACCCGGGTGCGGGCCGCCTGGGAGGGCGCCGGTCTGCCCCGGGAGGACCTGTGGGATTTGCCGGTGGGGGGCTCGCGGGTGCTGGGCTGAGTTTTCATCGCCCCCGCCGCCCCTACCCTTCCCGTCCTCGGGGGCGCTGCCCCCGAACCCCCGCTCCTGGTCTTTCAGCCCGTCTGGGGGTCCCCCCTCTGGGGGAGTTTGAGGACGAGGCCGTTCAGGCCGAAGCGGGGGCCTGGGGGCGGTAGCCCCCAAGGATGGGACGGGTAGGGGCGGCGGGGGCGAAGAAAGGCACTCAGCGCGCCCCGCCGACCCCCCGTACCCGGCGCCACGCGCCGGGGGCCGCGCTGATCGTCAGGGTCAGGGCGACCGCCCCCACCACGCCTTCCCAGGGCTCGTCGAAGAGCGAACCGCCGAGGACGCCGATCAGCTGGTACGTCGCGGCCCACGCGAGGCAGGCCGGGACGTCGCCGCGCGCGAAGCGGCGTACCGGCCACTTCGCCATCAGACAGGCCAGCATCACCGGGATGCGCCCGGCCGGCACCAGCCGGGACAGCACCAGGACCGTCACCCCGTTCTCGCTCAGCTTCCGCTGGGCCTGCGCGAGGCGGTCCTCGGGTGCCCGCGACCGGATCGCGGCCAGCCAGCGCGACCCGTTCTTCGAGTCCATCCCGCGCCGCCCCAGCCAGTACAGCGCCACATCGCCGAGGAACGCGGCCAGCGAGGCCACCGCGAACACCAGGACCATGGCGAGCGGCGCGGTCTCGTGGAAGGCCACCACGGCGGCCGAACTCACCAGCGCCCCTGTCGGCACCACCGGCACCAGCGCACCCACCATCACCAGCAGGAACAGCGTCGGATAGCCGATGGCCTGCCCCGTCGACCCCTGCCCCGAGGTCGAGGCGGCGGCCAGGACCACGTTCACCGCGCGACCCCCAGGCGCACGCTCTCCCCGTGCTCCAGCCGGTACACGTCGACCGCGGGCGCGCGAGCCGCCGCGAGCCGTACGAACTCCTCACCCGGCGCATGGAACTCATGGGGGCGCACGGCGTCCATCCCGATCGGCCAGTACGTGCCGTAGTGCACCGGCACCGCGCTGCGCGGCGCCAGCCGGGCCAGCGCCTCGGCCGCCCGCTCCGCGTTCAGATGGCCCTCCCCGAGATACGGCCCCCAGCCGCCCACCGGCAGCAGCGCCGCGTCGACCGGCCCGACCTCCTCGGCCATCGACGCGAACAGGCCGGTGTCCCCGGCGAAATACGTCCGCGCCTCGCCCTCGACCACATAGCCGAGCGCGGGCGCCCGCTGCGGTCCGACATTCAGCCGCCGCCCGTCGTGCCGCGCGGACACGGCCCGTACGACCAGGTCACCGACCTTCGTGTGGTCCCCGGCGACGACCTCCGTGATCCGCAGATGCGCCAGCCGGCGCGCCAGGCCCGGCACGGCCTTCACCGCACCCCGGGGCAGGATCAGGCGCGCGCCCGGCGCGAGGCGCGCGAGGGAGGGCACATGGAGGTGATCGGAGTGCAGATGGGAGACGAGCGCCAGGTCCGCGCGCCATGCGCCGGGCGGCGGCAACTCGCCCCGGCGACGGCGCAGATGGGCGAGCCGGCGCACGAACAGGGGATCGGTGAGCACGCGTACGCCCGAGTCCTCGACCGTACAGGTGGCATGACCCCACCACGTGATCTCCACCGGCACCCCATTGCCTCCTTCGCGCGACTCCCCGAAGCCTACGGGCAGGAGTAGGGTCGGCGGGAAACCCGGGGCGAGTGGGGAAACCCTGAGGTGAGCGGGGAAGCCCGGAGCTGAGGGGGACGCCATGGGACACGCGCACGCCGCCGTAGGTCTGCCCGGCCCGGTACCGCGGGTGACCGCGATCGCCAGCCTGACACCGCTGGAGGAGCTGGACGAGGAGCCCTTCCTCGTCGACTCCCGCAGCCAGCACGCGATGTGCGCCCGCTGGGCCGCCGAGCATGGCTACGTCGTCACCCGGGAGCTGCTCGTACGGAGTCTGCGGCCCGACCACTCCGCCCTCTGGGACGGCGTCGAGCCGGGCCTCGACCTCTTCGTGGCGCCCAGCCAGCGAGTCCTGGAACACGCGCTGACCTCGGTCGACGAGTTCACCGCCGAGTGCGCGCGACGCGGGGTGCGGGTGGAGACGGTGGGCCACGCGGAACCCTCTTACGACGCCCAGATGAAGGCCCGGGTGCACCGGCGCCTGTCCATGCCGACCGCCGGTTACGACGGCCGCTGAACCCGCGCCGGACCGGCACTCCGGGCTCCGCTCCCACGTTGTGACAGGGTGTGCACAGGCCCCGCCGTGGGGACAGGCCGGGACGTGAGGTGTGCGGGACGTGGGTGCGGGGCGTTGGCGGCGGATCGCCAGCCAGATCGGGCGGAGCATTGCGGTGTGGGCCGTGTCGACGCTCACGATGCTGGTGCTCGCCGGCATCCTGCCGGACTTCCAGATCCGCACCGGTGACGGCGACAGCGCCACCCGGATCGCGGTCACCGCGGCCATCGGCGCCGGCGCCTTCGGTCTGCTGTCGGCCCTGGTCTGGCCGGTACTGGTCCGGCTGCTGCTGCTCGTGCCCGCCCTCGTACTCGGCCTGCTGGTCTTCTTCCTCAACGGCGCTCTGCTGCTCGTCGCCCTGCGGCTGACCCCGACCGACCGCCCCGAGGCGGCCCCGGAGACGGCGGTGGTGGTCGCCGCCGTGATGTCCGCCGTGGCCTCGGCGACGGGCGCGGCACTGGCCGTACGGGACGACGACGCCTACCGAAGGCGGCTCTACCGTCTCGCCGACCGACGCGGCCTCGCGCGGCCGTTCGAGGGCCCCACGACGCCGGGCGTGGTGTTCCTGCAACTCGACGGCGTCGGCCACGACGTCCTGGTGCGGGCCGCGGAGAAGGGGCTGATGCCGACCGTCGCGGGCTGGCTGGGCGCCACCCACCGGCTCACCCCCTGGCGCACCGACTGGTCCAGCCAGACCGGCGCCAGCCAGCTCGGCATCCTGCACGGCACCAACCACGACATCCCGGCCTTCCGCTGGTACGAGAAGGACACCGGGGAGGTCATGGTCTGCAACCGGCCCACCAGCGCGGCCGAACTCCAGCGCCGGGCCGTCGAACGCACCGGCGACGGCGGACTGCTCACCGTCGACGGCGCCAGCCGGGGCAACCTCTTCGGCGGCGGCGCCGACGAGCAGGCCCTCGTGCTGTCCGTCGCGGGCCGGCGCGGCCGGGAGAACCGTTCCCGCTCGGGCTACTTCGCCTACTTCTCCGACCCCGCCAACGCAGTCCGCACCGCCCTGTCCTTCTTCGCCGAGGTCGGTCGCGAGATCGGCCAGTCGACCATGGCCCGGATACGGAAACGGCGCCCGAGGATCGCCCGAGGCGGCCTCTACCCCTTCATCCGCGCCTTCGCGACGGTCATCGAGCGGGACGTGGTCGTCGCTGCCGTGATGGGCGACATGCTCGCCGGGCGCACCGCCGTCTACGCCGACCTGGTCGCCTACGACGAGGTCGCCCACCACTCCGGGCCGCACAGCCGCGACGCCGAGAAGGTTCTCCAGCGCCTCGACCGCGCCACCGCGCTGATCGCGGAAGTCGCCCAGCACGCGCCCCGCCCGTACCGGATCGTCCTCCTCTCCGACCACGGCCAGAGCCCCGGCGAGACCTTCCGGGCCCGGTACGGGCTCGGCCTCGGTGACCTGGTCCGGGCCGGCTGCGGACTGCCCGTGCCACGCCGGGCACGGCGTACCCACAGCGGGGCCGAGGCGCGGGCCGCCGTGCGCGCCGCGCTGCGCCGGCCCGTCGAGGAGAACGGCGGGCACCACGTGCCCACCGGCCACCACACCGAACCGCTGGTGCTCGCCTCCGGCAACCTCGGGCTCATCTCCTTTCCGGACGTGCATCACCGCATGACCAGGGAGGAGATCGACGCCCGCCATCCCGCGCTGCTCACCACCCTCGCCAACCATCCCGGCGTCGGCTTCGTCCTCGTCGCCAGCGAGGAGCACGGCGGGGTGGTGCTGGGCGCGCACGGCGTGGAGATCCCGGTGGACGCGCTGGACGAACCGAACACAGCGAGTGAGCCGCGCGATCCAGACGAGCCAGGTGAACCGGGCGACGAACACGGCACTGTGCTGGCCGACTTCGGTCCCGGCGCGGCGAGTGCGGTGCGCCGTACGCACACCTTCCCGCACACCGCCGACATCATGGTCAACTCCTGGTACGACCCGGCCGAGGGCGAGGTGCTCGCCTTCGAGGAGCAGATCGGCTCGCACGGTGGGCTCGGCGGGGCGCAGAGCAAGCCGTTCCTGCTGGCGCCCTCCGCGCTGTCGGAGGCGGTCGAGGAGGGGGCGGAGCTGGTCGGCGCCGAGCAGCTCCACCGCGTACTGCGGCGCTGGCTGCGCGAGTGCAACGGGCCGCAGGTGCCTCTTGAGGTCTCCGGGGACCACCAGGTCGCCTGAGCGCGGGCCGCCGGAAAATCGGCTGCGCTGCCGCTTCCGCGAACCCACACTGTTCGTACCGGACCCCGCGCCTTCGCGCGCTCCGCTCCCTACGAACCCCTGGAGTTCCTGCGTGCAGGCAGCCGTCACCGTCACCCCCGCCCGGATTCCGGAGCTGCTGCTCGGTCTCGCGACCGTGCGGCCCGTGTTCCTCTGGGGCGCCCCCGGCATCGGAAAGTCCTCCCTGGTAAGGGAGTTCGCCGAGTCGCTCGGGCTGGAGTGCGTGAGTCTGCTCGGTACGCAACTGGCGCCGGAGGACCTGATCGGCGTCCCCCAGATCCGCGACGGACGGTCCGTGTTCTGTCCGCCGGAGGCCATCGCCCGGGACGAGCCGTACTGCCTGTTCCTGGACGAACTGAACGCGGCCACGCCGGACGTCCAGAAGGCGTTCTACTCGCTGATCCTCGACCGTCGCATCGGCAACTACGAGCTGCCCAAGGGCTCGATCGTGATCGGCGCCGGCAACCGCGCCACGGACAACGCCCTCGCCCGGCCGATCGCCTCCGCCCTGATCAACCGCCTCGCCCATGTCCACCTGGAGGCCTCGCCGAAGGACTGGCTGGTCTGGGCGACGAACAACGACATCCACCCGTGGGTCGTGGACCACCTCACCGACCGGCCCGATCACCTGTGGTCCAAGCCGCCGAAGACCGAGGAGCCCTTCTCCACGCCCCGCTCCTGGCACATGCTCTCCGACGCTCTGCACTCGTTCGGGTCCGCGCTCGACGAGGAGACCCTCAAGGTGATCGCGCACGGCGCGCTGACGCCGACGCACGCCACCGCCTTCTGCGGGTACGTCAAGATCGTGCGCAGCCGGTTCGGCATCGACGCGATCATCAAGGGCGACGCGCGCTGGCCCCACCGCGTCGAGGACCGCGACCTGCTCTACTACCTCGCCGAGTCGTTCCGCGGGCGGCTCGTGAAGGAACTCCCCGTCAGCAAGGGGCACATGTCGCCGAACGGCCGGGAGGCCGCCTACCGAGCCAAGTCGCTGCTCGTGCAGCTCGCCGAGATCTCCGTGGAGGTCGCGCAGAGCGTCATCGCCTCCGATGCCGACGGCAACCCCCTGCTGCCCGCCTGGTTCCTGGTGGAGGCGGCGCGGGACATGCCCCGGCTGGTGGAGGCGCGGCGGTGAGCCGGGCGCGCAAGCCGGCGCAGCGGAAGAAGGACCTCGCGAGGGAGGCGTACGAGGCGGGGCTGGCCCTCGTGCGCGCCAACCCGGCGCTCGGCTCGGTGCAGTTCTACACCTGCCGCAGCGAGGGCTGCGCCCTCTCGCCCGTCGACGGTCTGGTGCGCACGGACTCCGACGGGCTGCTGCACGTCCACCCCACCCGGCGGGCCGAACCGGCCGAGTGGGCGTGGGCGGTCGCGCACGGCCTCATCCACCTCGGCTTCGGACATGTCCCGGCGGCGAAGGGCGAACGCGTCCAGCCCGACCGCTACGACATCGCCGCCCGCTGTGTCGTCGTCAACCGTTTCCTGCTCGGCTTCCCGGTCGGCACGGCCCCCGAACTCCTGCCGTCCGCCTACCCCGACGGCGACGAGGAGCAGCTCGCCGCCCGCTGGCGCCGCGCGGGCTCGATCCCGGCCGCGTTCGAGCGCTGCGGTACGGCGGGCACCGAACCCGACCAGTGGCTCGAACCGTACGACAAGTGGGCCCCGTCGGTCCCCGACTGGCAGATCGCCTTCGCCCACGCCCTGACCCGGACGATGGCGACGGCGATGGACGTGGCCGGCGGCCGACGCGAGTCGATGTCCGACGAGTCGGCTCAAGTACGGCCCTGGCACAAGGCGTTGAGCTGGTTCGTCACCTCCTACCCGCTGCTCGGCGGGATCGCCGCCGGCATCAAGCTCGTCGCCGACCTCGAACTCGCCCACGCGCACGGCATCTCCGTCGCCGCCGTGAACGCGGAGGCGGGCGAGATCTACGTCAACCCGCTGTGTCACCTGGACGACGAGGAATGGCGGTTCGTCCTCGCCCACGAGATGCTGCACGCCGCCCTGCGCCACGGCGACCGCTGCGGCACCCGCGACCCGTACCTCTTCAACGTCGCCTGCGACTACGTCGTCAACGGCTGGCTGGTGCGGATGGAGGTCGGCACCATGCCCGAAGGGCTCCTGTACGACGTCGAGTTGAGCGACCTCTCGGCGGAGGAGGTGTACGACCGCATCGCGAACGACCTGCGCCGGATGCGCCGGCTGTCGACCCTGCGCGGGAAGGGCGCCTGCGACGTCCTGGGCGCCCCGCTGGGCTCGCCGCGCGACTACGTCGACCTCGACGAGTTCTACCGCCGCGGCCTCGGCCAGGGGCTGAACCTGCACCAGCAGCACGAACGCGGGTACCTGCCCGCCGGGTTGGTGGAGGAGATCCGCGCGCTGAACCATCCGCCGCTGCCCTGGGACGCCCAACTCGCCCGCTGGTTCGACGAGTTCGTGCCCCGCCCGGAGCCCGTACGGTCGTACGCGCGCCCCTCGCGCCGCCAGTCGTCCACCCCCGACATCCCGCGTGCGGGGCGGTACTTCCCGCCCGAGGAGATCGCCCGCTGCACCTTCGGGGTCGTGCTGGACACCTCCGGGTCGATGGACCGGACGCTGCTCGGGAAGGCGCTGGGCGCGATCGCCTCGTACGCCGGCGCACGGGACGTACCGGCGGCGCGCGTCGTGTTCTGCGATGCCGCCGCGCACGACGCGGGCTATCTGCCGGTCGCGGAGATCGCCGAACGGGTCCGGGTGCACGGGCGCGGTGGGACCGTGCTGCAGCCGGGTGTCGACCTGCTGCACAGGGCCGACGACTTCCCGCCGGGGGCACCCGTACTGGTCATCACGGACGGCTGGTGCGACGTTCTGCGGGTGCGGCGCGAGCACGCGTATCTGATTCCGCAGGGTGCTCGTCTGCCGTTCACCGCCCATGGGCCGGTCTTTCGCGTGCAGTGAGCCGGAAGTGGGCCGGAGTGTGATCGGATGGGGGATACGGAACCCCGGCACCGGGACCACACGCGAAAGGAAGAACCGTGGCTACCACGCGCTCTGCACACACCGTCTGGGAAGGCAACCTGCTGGAGGGCAGCGGCGTTGTCACTTTCGACTCCTCCGGCGCCATCGCCGAGCAGCCCGTGACGTGGGCCTCGCGCGCCCAGGACGCGAATGGCAAGACCAGCCCCGAGGAGCTGATCGCCGCCGCCCACTCCAGCTGCTTCTCCATGGCTTTCTCGCACGCCCTGGCCGGCGCCGGAACCCCGGCCACCAAGCTGCTGACCTCGGCCGACGTCGTCTTCCAGCCGGGTGAGGGCATCACCGGCATCCACCTCACCGTGGAAGGCACCGTGCCCGGCCTCGACGAGGACGCCTTCGTCGCCGCCGCCGAGGACGCCAAGGAGAACTGCCCGGTCAGCAAGGCCCTGACCGGTACGACGATCACCCTGTCGGCGAAGCTCGCCTGACGCTCGCTCACCCGCCCTGCCGCGCCCCTCGACCCGAGGTGCGCGGCATCGTCGATTCCGGGGTACGTCAAAGGAGGAGACCGGCGGAAGGGGACAGCCATGGCACGTGCGGTCGGGATCGATCTCGGGACCACGAACTCGGTGGTTGCCGTGTTGGAGGGCGGTGAGCCCACCGTCGTCGCGAACGCCGAGGGGGCGCGGACCACACCGTCCGTCGTGGCCTTCGCGAAGAACGGCGAGGTGCTTGTCGGCGAGGTCGCCAAGCGGCAGGCCGTGACGAACGTGGAGCGCACGGCCCGCTCCGTCAAGCGCCATATGGGGGACGGGCACTGGCGGTTCCCCGAGCAGGGATCCGTGGACGGCACCCGCTACCGCGCCCAGGAACTCTCCGCGCGCGTACTGCAGAAACTGAAGCGGGACGCGGAGGCGTATCTCGGCGAGGACGTCTCGGACGCGGTGATCACCGTGCCGGCGTACTTCGACGACTCCCAGCGGCAGGCCACCAAGGAGGCCGGCGAGATCGCCGGGCTGAAGGTGCTGCGGATCATCAACGAACCGACGGCCGCCGCCCTCGCGTACGGTCTCGACCGGGGCGAGGAACAGACCGTGCTCGTCTTCGACCTGGGCGGCGGCACCTTCGACGTGTCGCTCCTGGAGATCGGCGACGGAGTCATCGAGGTCAAGGCGACCAACGGCGACACCGGACTCGGTGGCGACGACTGGGACCAGCGGATCGTCGACCACCTCGTCAAACGCTTCAAGGGGCAGTACGGCATCGACCTCGGCGCCGACAAGATGGCGGTGCAACGGCTGCGCGAGGGCGCGGAGAAGGCCAAGATCGAGCTGTCGAGCTCCTCCGAGACGACCGTCAACCTGCCCTACGTCACCGCCTCCGCCGAGGGACCGCTGCACCTCGAGGAGAAACTGACGCGCGCTCAGTTCCAGGAGCTCACCGCCGATCTGCTCGACCGCTGCAAGAAGCCCTTCAGCCAGGCGATCAAGGACGCGGGTGTGGAGCTCTCCGCGATCGACCACGTGATCCTGGTCGGCGGCTCCACCCGGATGCCCGCAGTCACCCAACTGGTCAGGGAACTCACGGGCAAGGACCCGAACAAGGGCGTCAACCCGGACGAGGTGGTCGCCCTGGGAGCCGCACTCCAGGCGGGTGTCATCCGCGGTGACGTGAAGGACGTCCTGCTGCTCGACGTCACCCCGCTGTCCCTGGGCATCGAGACCAAGGGCGGCATCATGACCAAGCTGATCGAGCGCAACACCACGATCCCGACCCGGCGTTCGGAGATCTTCACGACGGCCACCGACAACCAGCCATCGGTCGGCATCCAGGTCTATCAGGGCGAGCGTGAAATCGCCGCGTACAACAAGAAGCTGGGGGTCTTCGACCTCACGGGGCTGCCGCCGGCCCCGCGTGGCGTGCCGCAGATCGAGGTCGCCTTCGACATCGACGCCAACGGGATCATGCATGTCTCGGCGAAGGACCTGGCCACCGGCCGCGAACAGAAGATGACCGTCACAGGCGGTTCGGCGCTCCCCAAGGACGACATCGACCGCCTGATGCGGGAGGCCGAGCAGTACGCCGACGAGGACCGCAGGCGCCGGGAGGCGGCCGAGACACGCAACCAGGCCGAGCAACTCGTCTACCAGACCGAGAAGTTCGTACGGGACAACGAGGAACGGGTGCCGGCGGACGCGCAGTCCGAGGTCGCGGAAGCGGTCGCCGAGGTGAAGGCGCTCATGTCCGGGGAGACGGACATCGCTGTGCTGCGGGCGGGGGTCGAGAAACTCGCCACCGTCAGCCAGCGGATGGGGCAGGCGATGTATGCGCAGGCCCAGCGGGAGTCTCCGACGGAGAGCGGCGGTATGGGGGCCGACGCCGGGGCGGCGTCGGAGGACGAGGGTGTGGTGGATGCGGAGATTGTTGATGAGGAGCGGGACGAAGGGGGTGCCGGGAAGGGGTAGGGGGTGTAGGTGGTTTGCGGGGTGCGGGATCGTTGTGGTTGCTCGCGCAGTTCCTCGCGCCCCTAAAGGCCCGCGCCCCTTCCGGCAGGGCGCTTCACGGCTTGCGGGCTACTCCCGCGTACACCGGGACTATGCCCTCCGCCTGGGCTGCCACGTCCTCTGGTTCCGGGCGCCAGCCGTAGACGGGGATGATGCCGGGGCCCAGCAGTTCGAGGCCGTCGAAGAAGCGGTGGAACTCGGCGAGCGGGCGTGGGAAGAAGGGGGTGCCGCTGCGCCGGAAGTGCTCGGCCGCCTTCGTGATGGCCTCGGGGCTGAGGTCCGGGGTGACCTGAGAGAGGACCAGGTAGCTGCCGGGGGCGAGCGCGTCGACGTACGTCTTCAGCAGGCCGTGCACATCGTCGCCGTCGGTCTCGTCGCCCAGGTAGTGGGTCAGCGCGACCAGGGACAGTGCCACGGGCCGGGTGAAGTCCAGGGACTCGCCGGCCAGGCGCAGGATCGTCTCAGGGTCGCGGGCGTCGGCGTGGACGTAGTCGGTTGTGCCCTCGGTCGTACCGTGCAGCAGGGCCTGGGCGTGGCGCAGGACGATCGGGTCGTTGTCCGCGTACACCACCTTGGCGTCGGGGGCGACGCTCTGGGCGATCTGGTGCAGGTTCGGCTCGGTGGGGATGCCCGTACCGATGTCCAGGAACTGGCGGATCCCCGCCTCGGCGGCGGCCCGTGTCGCCCGCTGCATGAACCGGCGGTTGGCGCGCGCGCCGCGCAGCACCGTGCCGTCCACGGCGAGGATCCGGCGGGCCAGCTCCTCGTCCACCGGGTAGTTGTCCTTGCCGCCGAGCCACCAGTCGTAGACCCGGGCGGGGTGGGGTCTGCTGGTGTCCACGCGGGTGGGCGCGCCCTCGGGTGCGGTCATGCGGTGTCGCTCCTCAAGTTCCGTGATCCGTGGTGAAGTTGTTCAAGTCCCTTGGCCGAGGCCGTTGTTCAGTAGCCGTCGCGGTACTCGGCGATGATCTCCTTGGTGCGCTGGGCCGACGCGGCACCCGCCGTCATGTGGTCCAGAACCTCCAGGTGCGCCGCCACCTCGTGGCGGGAGTCCAGATACAGCGCACCGGTCAGGTACTCGGTGTAGACCATGTCGGGCAGTTCCGGCTCGGCGAAGCGGAACAGCTCGAAGGGCGCTGACGTGCCCGGATGCGGGCCGTCCATGAACTCGGCGACCTGGATGGTGACATGGCCGCTCTCCGACACGTCGAGGAGCCGGTCCAGCTGGTCGCGCATCACCTGTCCGTCGATACTCACGGGCCGGCGCAGCACGGTCTCGTCGATGATCACCCAGAGGTGGGGCGGGTGTTCGCGGGTCAGCAGCTTCTGCCGGGCCATGCGCAGCGACACATGCCGCTCGACCGCCTCGGGACCCGCGTGCCCGATCGTCCCCGCCTCCATGACGGCACGCGCATACTCCGGGGTCTGCAACAGGCCGGGCACGAAGTGCGGTTCGTAACTCCGGATCAGCCGGGCGGAGCCCTCCAGGCTCACATGCATGCTGAACCAGTCCGGCAGGACGTCGGAGAACCGCTGCCACCAGCCGGGCGCGTTCGCCTCCTCGGCCAGGTCCACGAACATGGCCACGTCGTCCTCGGGGACGCCGTACGCAGTCAACAGCACATGTACGTAAGGGATTTTGAGGGAGACCTCGGCCATCTCCATCCGCCGTACGGTCGCCGGAGCCACGCGCAGGACCCGCGCTGCCTCTTCCCGTTTCAGCCCGGCGGCCTCGCGCAGCTCCTGGAGCCGACGTCCGAGCACCACTTGGCCCACGGTGGGCGCAGCCCGCCGCTCACTCACGCCACGCCTCCCCTACGCGCCGAAGTATCGCGAGCAGTGTGTCACGTTCCGCTGTCGCTCTGACAGGTTCTGGCCACAGGGATCGCCGGGGAGGCGAGCGCCCCGGCGTTCCCGAACCGCTTCGCCCGCGTCGGACGGCATATGCCACATCGTCGGTCCGACCCCTCCTGACCTGGGCCGGAACGCCCGGCCTGTGGCACGCTGGGAGTGCACCCCACATCAGGGAAGGAGCGTGGTCATGCCCCTCGAACCGCTGCCGCAGAAGGAGATCGAGGACCGGCTGGCGGAGCTGCCGGGCTGGTCGCTCCACGGGGACCGGATCGCCCGTTCCTACCGCCTCGGCTCGCACTTCGCCGCCACGGCGATGGTCGTCCACATCGCCCAGGTCCAGGAGGAGCTGGACCACCACTCCGACCTCACCCTCGGCTACAACACCGTGTCACTCACCGTGAACACCCACAGCGTGGGCGGGGCCGTCACGGACCTCGACTTCGAGCTCGCGCGCAGAGTCGAGGCCCTCGCGCCGGGCCACGGGGCGAGCTGACCGGGCCGCGGGAACGCGATCGTGCTGGACTACAGCCAGGAGGCGGAGCGCTACGACGCCTCGCGAGGCGGCGAGCCCAGGGCGGCGGCTGCCGCACAGGCCGTGCTGAGCCTCGTACCCGAAGAGGCGCGCAGCCTGCTCGACGTGGGGTGCGGTACGGGCATCGTCACCCGGCGGCTCGCGGCGGGGCGGGCCGGGATGCGGGTGGCGGGCGTCGATCTGACCGACGCGATGGCCAGACGGGCCGCGGCTCGGCTCCCCGGCGCCGTCGTACTTGCCGACAGTCGTCAACTTCCCTTTGCGGACGGCATGTTGGACGCGGTGACCAGTGTCTGGCTGCTGCATCTCGCCGGGCGGGACGAGAACGTCCGGGCCATTGTCGGGGAGTGCGCGCGGGTGCTGCGGCCGGGCGGGGTCTATGTCACCACCGTCGACAAGGGTGCCTCGCACAACGTGGGCAGTGACATCGACGCAATTCTCGCCTCGCGCCCCTGGCGTGCGGCGCCGGACGCCGCCGTCGTCGTCGAGGCGCATGCCGTCGGGCACGGGCTGGAACCGGCCGGGGAAGCGCGCTTTCGGGGGCGTGGTCAGGGGCGCAGTCCCCGGCGGGCCGTCGCGGACCTGCGGCGCGGATGGTTCATGACGTTACCGCCGGGAAGCCCGCTGGCCGACGGTTTCGCCGCCCGCCTGGCGGAGTTACCGGACCAGGACCGGCCCCGCCCGGACCCGGTGTTCACACTGCGGGCGTTCCGGAAGCCGCGGTCCTCCTGAGGTCGGCGAGAGAACTCGCCGCGAGATGAGCCGACTTGGGGTGCCTGAGCGGCAACTCGCCTGCGAGCGGCGGCGACTGGGAAGTGCAACCCGTCCGCCCCGCAGGAGGTTGGTTCCGTGCAGCACCCGCAGCCGTATGCCCAGTCTCATTCCCCCACCCGTACCCGCACCCCCATCCCCATCCGCACCGGACGCCGGACTCTGCTGGCCGCCGTGAGCGCCGGAGTCCTCGCCGCCGCAGGGCTGGTGTCACTCTCCGTGACACCGGCCGAGGCCGCCACCGCCCGTCAGGTCGAGGCGCTCGACCGGGGTGTCGTCAGTGTGCACACCGACAGCGGAAACCTGGTCAGCTGGCGCTGGCTCGGCACCGACCCGAACGACGTGTCCTTCAACGTCTATCGGGCCGGGACGAAGGTCAACTCGACGCCGGTCACCGGCTCCACGAACTACTTCCACTCGGGCGCGCCGGCCCAGGCCGACTACACGGTACGGGCGATCGTGGGTGGGGTCGAACAGGCCGACTCCGTCCACGCGATCCAGTTCCGCACCGGATACAAGGACGTTCCGATCACCCCGCCCGCCGGTGGCACGACCCCCGACGGTGTCGCCTACACCTACGAGGCGAACGACGCCTCGGTCGGCGACCTGGACGGGGACGGCGCCCTCGACTTCGTACTGAAGTGGCAGCCCACCAACGCCAAGGACAACTCCCAGTCGGGATACACCGGCAACACGATCATCGACGGGATCAAGCTCGACGGTACGCGGCTGTGGCGCATCGACCTGGGCCGCAACATCCGCTCGGGCGCGCACTACACACAGTTCCAGGTGTACGACTACGACGGCGACCGCAAGGCCGAGGTCGCAATGAAGACGGCGGACGCGACGGTCGACGGGACCGGCGCTGTCATCGGCAACTCGTCGGCGGACTACCGCAATTCGAGCGGATACGTGCTCTCCGGGCCCGAGTACCTGACCATGTTCAACGGGCAGACCGGCAAGGCGATGGGCACCGTCGACTACGTCCCGGCGCGCGGCACCGTGTCGTCGTGGGGCGACTCCTACGGCAACCGGGTCGACCGGTTCCTCGCCGGCACCGCCTACCTGGACGGCGCCCGCCCCTCCCTGATCATGGCGCGCGGCTACTACACACGTACGGTGCTGGCGGCCTGGGACTGGCGGAACGGGGCGTTCACGCGTCGCTGGACCTTCGATTCCAGCTCCTCCACCAACAGCGGCAAGGGATTCGACGGTCAGGGCTCGCACAGCCTGTCCGTGGGGGACGTCGACGGCGACGGCAGGGACGAGATCGTCTACGGGGCGATGGCCGTCGACGACAACGGCAACGGGCTGTGGACGACGAAGACGGGGCACGGCGACGCCCAGCATCTGGGCGATCTGGATCCGGCGCACGCGGGCCTGGAGTACTTCAAGGTGTCCGAGGGCACCTCCCAGCCGGCCGAGCTGTACATCGACCCGGCCAGCGGCACGGTCGACTGGAAGCTCGCCGCCTGCTGCGACAACGGCCGGGGAGTCGCCGGGGACATCTGGGCGGGCAACGACGGAGCGGAGGTGTGGTCGGCGTCGGACTCCTCGATCCGCGACGAGGCCGGCGCCACGAAGGGCCGCGAACCGTCCTCCGTCAACTTCCTGTCCTGGTGGGACGGCGACCCGGTCCGTGAACTCCTGGACGGCACGCACATCGACAAGTACGGCACGTCCTCGGACACCCGTCTGCTGACCGGCGCGTCCGTCCACTCCAACAACGGCACGAAGGCCACCCCGGCACTCTCCGGGGACCTCTTCGGCGACTGGCGCGAGGAGGTCGTCTGGGCGACGAGCGACAACACGGCCCTGCGTATCTACTCGACGCCGATCGAGACGACGACGAGGATCACCACCCTTCTCCACGACACGATGTACCGCACAGGCATCGCCTGGCAGAACACCGCATACAACCAGCCGCCGCACCCGAGCTTCTTCATCGGCAACAACATGCCGACGGCACCGAGGCCGACGGTCTACACACCGTGAACGAGGGTGGGTGCGTGTCCCGCCGGACACGCACCCACCGGTTCAGGCGACCGTGCAGCTCTGGTCGCCCAGCTTGAAGGCGGTCGGTCTGCCGTTCGTGCCCGGTGAGTTGCCGGTGAAGCCGAAGCTCACCGACGAGCCCGCCGCCACGTTCGCGTTCCAGTTCACGTTCTTCGCCGTCACCGCCGTACCCGACTGGGTGTACTCGGCGTTCCAGAGCTGGGAGACGGTCTGGCCGTTCGGGAAGGACCAGCCGAGGGACCAGCCGTTCCAGGCGGTGGTGCCGGTGTTGGCGAGTGTCACGTCCGCCTGGAAGCCGCCCGACCACTCACTGGTGACCTTGTACGTCACCGTGCAGGCCCCCGTGGGTGTGGGTGGGGTGGGCGTGGGTGTCGGTGTCGGGTCCGTGCCTCCGCCGCCGCCCCCACCGCTCGTGTCCGACGTATCGCCGTAGATGACACCCCGCCCGTTCGTCGACACGTAGACGCGCCCGTACACCCTCGGGTCACCGGTGATCGCGTCACCAGTCCAACCCCACTGGTGGGCATCGTCGTTGATACGCGTCCAGGTCGCCCCCTTGTCCGTGGAGCGGAAGATGCCGCGTACGCCGCCGATCTTCGCGCTGGTGTAGAGCGTCTGGTACGACGCTCCTGTCGCCGCCTTGCCGAAGCCGATCGTGTCGGCCTGGTCGACGTTCGCCAGCTTGGTGAACGTCGTACCGCCGTTCGTCGAGTGCCACAGGCCGTACGCGCCGTCCGACGCGCCGCCCGCCAGCCAGATGTCGCCCTTCGTGCCCGGCAGCGCCTTGAAGCGCGCGGTGTCGCCGGCCGGGAGGCCGGTGGCCGCCGACGCGGTGAAGGTCGCGCCGCCGTCCGAACTCACGTAGAACTTGCCTGACTTGAAGCCGTAGAACGTCTTCGGTTCCACGCGGTCCGACTCGACGATCGCGCCCGCGGGGATGCCCGACGACGCCGACCACGATGTACCGAAGCCCGTCGCGTACTGCACCCCCGTGCCCGCCGGGCTCCACACGAACCGGCTGCCGTCCGACGCCGAGGCGATCGTGCCGCCGCCCGAGACGCCCGAAGGGTCCGTCCCCGCGAACCAGTTGGCGCCGTTGTCCGTCGAGAACGCGACATGCGGGCCCGAGTCCAGGTTGCCCACGCGGGCCACGATCCCCGGGTTGGTCTCCGCGTAGTCCAGGCTCGTGGTGGTGGTGAAGTTCGGTGAAGTGAACATCATCGAGGGGACCTTGGTGAGATCCGTGTGCCGGAAGCCGCCGATGTCACCGAGGGCGCTGAGCAGCACCGCGCCGCCCGACGGGGGAGCGGCCAGGTCGAGGACCGCCGTCTCCTCCAGACCCTGGACCATAGGCTTGATGTCGAACTGGCCGCCGCTGTCCCAGTTGGTGAGGTTCTCGGTGCCGTAGACCGTCGCGCCGGTTCCGTACATCATGCGGTTCGAGTTGAACGGGTCGATCTCCAGCGACTCCGTCATCCACCCCAGTTTCGGCGACTGTTCGGGCGGCGACGGGTTCGCGCCGAAGGTCAGCCACGGCGAGGACGAGACGTCCATCGTGAAGCGGTTCGCGCGATTGGGATACGAGGTGTAGTCCCAGGCCTTCGTCCAGGTGCCGCCGCTGTCCGTGGAGCGGAAGAGCTGGGTGTCCGGCCACCACGAGCTGTACGCCGTCGCCATCACCGTGCCCGGCTTCTGCCGGTCGATCGTCAGCCCGCTGAACCCGTAGTAGGTGTCCGCTTCCGCGACCGGGCTGATGTTCGTCCAGGTGCCGGTCGCCGTCGCGTACCGCCACAACTGGCCCTTGCCGCCGTCGTACGGGCCGCCCTTGTCGCTGTACGGCAGATACAGATAGCCGTTCTTCGCGTCCAGGACGCCCTTGTGGGCCAGATAGCCGGTGGGCTGGCCGGCCAACCGTGACCAGGTCGCCCCCGCGTCCGTCGAGCGGTACACCGCGTTGTCCTTGTCGGCGACCCCGACATAGATCGTGCGGGTCGCGCTGCCAGCCGTCCCCGTCGCCTCGTCGAAGGTGACCCAGACGATCCCCTGGTTGTCGCTGGCGTACCCGCTGGTGTCGGTCGGATCCTGGGCGTAGTTCCCGACGTTGGGGAAGTTCGCCACCTGCGCCCAGCTCGCCCCCGAGTCCGTCGACCGCCACAGCCCCTTGCCGCTGGGCGCGCCCAGATACAGCATGCTGTTCTTGTTCGGGTCGACGGCGAGCCGCTCGCCCATACCGCGGCCGGGCATGTTGCCGCCCAACTTGAAGGGCAGGTCGGTCCGTTGCCAGCTCGTGCCCCGGTCACCCGACCTCAGCACGGCCCCGTTCGCGGGGTCCCAGCTGTTCGTGTACGTGCCGACAGCCGCGTACACCTTGTTCGGGTCCACGGAGTCGGAGGCGAGGCTGACCACTCCGGTGTGGCCCCAGCGGTCCCAGCCGACCGAGTCCGTCAGCGGGGTCCACGTCTTCGTCGACTCCTGCCAGCGGTAGGCGCCGCCGATGTCGGTACGGGCGTACGCGAGATTCTTCTCGGTACGGTTGAAGACGATGCCGGGGACGAAGCCACCGCCGTCGATCCGGGCGTTCTTCCACGTGTACGTGTCGGCGGCGAGCGTCACCTCGGCGGCGGACGGGGCGGCGAGCGCGAGCGGGCTGCCCGCCAACAGGCCTGCGGCCAGGGCCAGTACGGCCGTGACGATTCGGGTTCTTCGCATGGTGGGGGTCCTCTCGACAAGAGGTCTCTTTGGGTGGTGAGGGGGTGGGGGAGAGAGCAGGACACGACACCGGGCGGCCCCCAGTGCGGGAAGGGGCCGCCCGGCGCGGTACGCGGGGCTCAGGTCCGGTCGGACCGGGCGGGGGCTATTCGAGTAGCTCCGCGTACGAACCCATGGCGAGGGCTATGTCCGCCTGGGCCCAGAACCGGTGATAGGTGAACGAGGGCGCGGCGCCACCGGCCAGGTACGCCTCGATCTTCGACCAGTTGGGGTCGCTCTTGTAGAAGGAACGGAGCGAGGCGAACGTCGACGACGAGTTGACCGTGTCGCCGTTCGGCATCTTCCCGGTCCAGCCCGACGGCACGTAGACGGCGTCGTCGAAGCGGTTGTAGTCCGTGCGGGTCTCCGGGACGGCGATGCCCAGGCTGTCCTGGTAGTTGGACCACATGCCGTCGAGGAGCGCCTTCGCCGTCGTCGCCGCCTCGGTGTCACCGGAGCGGTCGGCGTAGTACGTCAGCGTCTTGGCGTACGCCGCCGCTACCCCCACGTCGTTGGTGTAGTCGGCGACGGTGACGTGAAGTCCCGCGTTGGCGCCCGGAGTTGTGGCGTTCCAGGTGTCGGGGGCGCCCGACCACTGGAGCGTCGACGGGATCTGGTACGTACCGTTCGGGTTGATGGTCGTCTTGGACAGCGCCCAGTCGACCCACTTGTCCAGGATGCCCTTCGCCGCCGCGTTGCCCGTCTGCTGGTAGTACTCGGCGACCCGTTCCATGGACCACGCCTGGAAGCCGAACCACTGGTTGGACGGCGGGTCGTGGTAGACCGGCTGCTGGTCGTAGTACATGCCGTAGAAGGTCGGCGTACCGGCCGGCGGAGTCGCGTAGCGGCCTGCCCAGCTGTTGGTCGCGCCGCCCGCGATGGCACCCTCGTTGGACTGGAGCCAGCGGTAGAACTCGAGCTGCCGGCCCAGCGACTTCGACCAGTCCGCCTGCCCTGTCGCCGACTTGGGCTTCAGATCGGCGGACGAGCTGAGCGCGTAGGCGGCCAGCGGGTTCTGGTAGCCGCCGTGCGTGTGGCTGGAGCCGATGCGCCAGGCCCAGCCGGCCGAGGTGTCGGTGGCGCCGCCCCACGCGTAGTACCAGGACATCAGATAGTGCGAGGCGTCCTTGCCGGTACCGGCCGGGCAGGTCGTCGGGCCGACACAGTTGCCGATCTTCTTGAAGTACTTGTCGTACATGGAGTAGCGCAGATAGTCGCCCATCTTCGCCGCCTTGCCGACGGTCGTGGAGACGTCGGCACTCTTGCCCTGCTCCTTCGCCCAGACGTCCGCCCAGTACGCGGCCTGCACGGCGCGCGCGTCGGCGTCCGGGGCGTTGGTGAACTTCCACTGCTTCGCGTACGACGCGTCGCCGGTGAACAGGTCCAAGTACCCGTTCGTACCGCCGTACTTGAACGCGTCGCAGGTCGGCTGCGGAACGGTCTCCCACACCGATTCCTGCGGTCCGCGCTGGAAGGTGTTGATGTAGGAGGGGCCGGTGTCCGTCGGGCCCGCCTCGCACTTGCCGGGCGAGTTGCCGTAGCCGTACACGTTGTCGACGTCCTGGAGCCAGTGCATACCGTAGACGTCATCCGTTCCGTACGCGCTCTTCAGCTCGGCCGCGATCGGGTCCGTCCCGACCGACACGCCGGTGTCCAGCTTGGCCGGGTACTGGCTCGGCAGGTCCCACTCGGGGGCGTACGTCGCCGGCTTCGAGGCGTTGTAGAAGGAGCCGGTCGGCTGGTCGGCGTGGGTGGGGATCATGTACTGCTCCATGATCGACCAGGCGCCGTTGAACTTGCTCCAGTCGCCCGTCACCTTGCCGTACATGGCCTGCAACCACAGCAGGTAGCTGTAGGCCTCCGACGTGCTCTCGTGGCCCTGGTCCGGCGCCTCGACGATCAGCGTCTCGACCGAGTGGTAGGGGATGCCCTCGGGGGAGAAGTAGCCGCTCGCCGGGTTGGTGATCTTGCCGTAGAGGTCCAGGAACCGGGCGTCGTACACCTTCGAGGCCGCCAGCTCGGTGACGGTGACCGTCGCCTTGGCGTGGCCGGTGGCCGTCGAGTCGAACGCCGCCGATCCGGTGCCCGTCGCGTTGGCGGTGATCGTCACCTTCTGCGCCGTGTTCCAGTTCGCCGGCGTGAAGGTGAGCGAGGCGCCGCCCGTCACCGACAGTCCCGTGTTGCCGCTCGCGCGAGCGGTCGACACGGTCACGTTGGCGCTCGGCTGCGTCGACAACTTGACGTCGTACGTCCCCGACTTGCCCTGCTGGACGCCGAGTTGGGTAGGTACGGCGACCACGGCGGGACCGGAGGCGACCGTGATGCCGACCGGCGTGGACGGCGCCGAGGCGCCCAGGCTGTCGTACGCCTTCGCCAGCAGCGAATGACTTCCGACGGCCAGCGAGGTCGCCGAGTACGTGTACGGCGCGGTCGTGTCCGTGCCGAGCAGCGTGGTGTCGTCGTAGAACTCGACCTTGGTGACCGTCGCGCTGTCCGCGGCGGCAGCCGTGGCCGCCATCGGCACCGCGGTGCCCTGCGAGTAGACCGCGCCCGCCGCCGGGCTGGTCAGCACAGTGACCGGCGGCTGGTGGGCCCCGGCGCAGGTCGTGCCGTTGATGGCGAACGACGTCGGCGCCGCGTTGGCGCCGCTGTAGGTGAACTGTCCGCCGGTGCTGACCGCCGCACCGGCGGCGATCGTCGCGTTGTACGTCGCGCTCTGCACGGTGACCGTCTGGCCGGACTGGGACCAGGTGCCGTTCCAGCCGTTGCTGAGCTTCTGGTTGCCCGCGTAGGCGTACGTCAGTGTCCAGCCGTTGATGACGTCCGTACCGCGGTTGGTGATCGTCAGATCCGCGGTGAAACCGGAGCCCCAGTCATTCGTCTTGTAGTCGACGCTGCACTGAACCGCCGCTGCCTCAGCGGGAGTCGTGCCGGTCGCGAGCATGGTCAGAGGGAGGGTGAGGGCTGCCACGGCAGCGGTCCAGAACCGCCGCGTGACACGGCGTCTGCGATGGGGGTGCATGGTGCTGGTTCCTCCTAGCGGGCTCGGAGGTGCTCGTGGAGATGTGGGGAGGAGCAACAAGCCTTGAACCAGTGGGAGCGCTCCCATAGTGGGGACAGGTGTGTCAAGGGTCAAGGTGTTTGAAGACTCGAATTGATTCGACGGCGACATCTGATGGAAACACGCAACCACCCCTGTCCTTTGCCGTCACTTGGCGCTAGCTTCGTTGACACCAGTGGGAGCGATTCCGTCAGTCGACGCGTCCGCAACGACGCGCCCGATCTGCAAGGAGTCGCTCATGCGACACCCTCCGCGTTCAGGTCTTTTACTTGTGCTCAGCGCTGCCGTCGCCCTTGTGGGCACCGCGGTGGCGCCGGTCCTCACAGCTTCGGGAGCCACCCCCGCGTGCACGGTGGAGTACTCGGTCACCAGTACCTGGGACGCCGGCTTCCAGAGCTCCGTCAGGATCACCAACAACCAGGCGGCGCTCAGTAGTTGGAGTCTGACCTTCGACTTCGGCGCAGGTCAGAAGCTCACCCAGGGCTGGAACGCCAAGTGGTCCCAGGCCGGCACCACCGTCACCGCGGCCAACGAGAGCTACAACGGCTCGCTGGGCACGGGCGCGAGCGTCAGCGCGGGGTTCATCGCCTCGCGGTCCGGCAGCAATCCCGTGCCGGCGTCGTTCAAGCTCAACGGGACGACATGCAACGCGGATTCGGAGCCGTCCCCGACGCCGTCCCCGACTGCGTCGTCCACCGTTCCACCGGCCCCCGAGGCCGGAGCACCCGCCCTGCACGTGTCCGGCAACAAGCTCGTCGACTCCGGCGGCGCCACCCGGCGGCTGCTCGGCGTCAACCGCTCCGGCGGCGAGTTCGCGTGCGTCCAGGGCAACGGCATCTGGGACGGACCGGCCGACAACGCCTCGGTCAAGGCGATCGCCGACTGGAAAGTGAATACCGTACGCATCCCGCTGAACGAGGAGTGCTGGCTCGGTCTGTCCAACATCAAGCCCGAGTACGCGGGCGCCAACTACATCGCCGCCGTCAAGGACCTGGTGGCGAAGGTGAAGGCGAACGGTATGACGCCGGTCGTCGAGCTGCACTGGACCTGGGGTCAGTACACGGGCAACTCGGCCGGCTGCTCCGACGTACACGCGAGCTGCCAGAAGCCGATGCCCGACATGCAGTACTCGCCCGCCTTCTGGTCCTCGGTCGCGAACACCTTCAAGGGTGACCAGACCGTCGTGTTCGACCTGTTCAACGAGCCCTACCCGGACCGCGCCACCTCCACGGCGGCCCAGGCCTGGACCTGTTGGCGGGACGGCGGCACCTGCTCCGGCATCGGGTACGAGGTAGCCGGTATGCAGGATCTGATCGACGCGGTCCGGTCCACCGGCGCCAAGAACGTGATCCTGGCCGGCGGGCTCGCGTACTCGAACGACCTCAGCCAGTGGCTCACGTACAAGCCCACCGACCCGGCGGGCAATCTCGCCGCCGCCTGGCACATCTACAACTTCAACTCGTGTTCCAGCGAAAGTTGTTGGAACTCGACGCTCGCTCCGGTCGCCGCCCAGGTCCCACTGGTGGCGGGTGAGATCGGCGAGAACACCTGCGCGCACTCCTTCGTCGACCGGGTCATGAAGTGGTTCGACGACCGCTCCCTGTCGTACCTCGGCTGGACCTGGAACACCTGGAACTGCGCGACCGGACCGTCCCTGATCTCCGGTTACGACGGCACACCCACGGCCTTCGGAATCGGTCTGCGCGACCATCTGCGCGCCATCGGTTAGTGCACCAACTCCCCACCCCGGCAAGGCGCTTCGCACCCCCTTCGCACCCCACAGGAAAACGAGAGGACAACCGCACTCATGAGCCGTACCAGAACAGCGATCCTCGCCTCCATGGCGCTGGTCGCCGGTGCCACCGGTGCCGCGGCGGCCGCCGCGCAGGCCGATGCCGCCATCGCCGCGATCCCCTGCACCGTCGCCTACACGGTGCAGAACCAGTGGTCCACCGGCTTCACCGCCGCCGTGACGGTCACCAACAACAGCGCGGCCAAGACGAGTTGGGCCGTGAAGTGGGCGTACGCCGGTAACCAGCAGGTCACCAGCGGCTGGAACGCGAAGATCACCCAGAGCGGGACCGCCGTGACCGCCGCCAACGAGTCCTACAACGGCACGCTCGCCACCGGTGGTTCGGCGAGCTTCGGCTTCCAGGGCAGCTACAGCGGAACGAACGCGATTCCCACCACCTTCACCCTCGACGGGGTCACCTGCAACGTCGACGGCGGGGGCGGCCCCACGGACCCGCCCGGCCCCACGGACCCGGGCCCCGGCACCGGCACGAGGGTCGACAACCCGTACGCCGGCGCCAAGGTGTACGTGAACCCGGAGTGGGCGGCGAACGCCGCCGCCGAACCGGGCGGCAGCCGGGTCGCCAACCAGCCCACCGGCGTCTGGCTGGACCGGATCTCCGCGATCGGCGGAGCAGGCGGCAAGATGGGCCTGCGCGCTCACCTCGACGCGGCCCTCCAGCAGAAGGGCACGGGCGAAATGGTCGTCCAGCTGGTCATCTACGACCTGCCCGGACGGGACTGCGCCGCCCTCGCCTCCAACGGGGAACTCGGCCCGACGGAGATCGACAAGTACAAGACCCAGTTCATCGACCCGATCGCGGCGATCCTCGCGGACGCCAAGTACGCGGGCCTGCGCATCGTCACGGCAGTGGAGATCGACTCGCTGCCCAACCTCATCACCAACACCGGCAGCAAGGCCACGGCCACGCCCCAGTGCAATGTGATGAAGGCGAACGGCAACTACATCAAGGGTGTCGGCTACGCGCTCAACAAGCTCGGTGACGTGCCGAACGTCTACAACTACATCGATGTCGCCCACCACGGCTGGCTCGGCTGGGACGACAACTTCGGCCCCGCGGCAGACCTGTTCAAGCAGGCGGCCACCGCCGAGGGTGCGACCGTCAACGACGTGCACGGGTTCATCTCCAACACGGCGAACTTCAGCGCCCTGAAGGAGACCAACTTCACCATCAACGACACCGTGGCCGGCAAGTCCGTCCGCGAGTCGAAGTGGGTGGACTGGAACCGGTACACCGATGAGCTCTCCTTCGCGCAGGCCTTCCGCAACCAGCTGGTCACGGTCGGCTTCCCGTCGGGCATCGGCATGCTGATCGACACGTCCAGGAACGGCTGGGGCGGCACCGCACGGCCCACCGGACCCGGCCCGCAGACCAGCGTCGACACCTACGTCGACGGCGGACGCATCGACCGGCGCATCCATGTCGGCAACTGGTGCAACCAGGCCGGCGCGGGTCTGGGCGAACGCCCGAAGGCCGCTCCGGCGACCGGGATCGACGCGTACGTGTGGATGAAGCCTCCGGGCGAGTCCGACGGCGCCAGCTCGGCGATCCCGAACGACGAGGGCAAGGGCTTCGACCGGATGTGCGACCCGACGTACACGGGTAACCCCCTGAACAACAACAACATGTCGGGGGCGCTGGGGAACTCGCCGCTCGCCGGGAAGTGGTTCTCGGCCCAGTTCCAGGAGCTGATGAGGAACGCCTACCCGGCGCTCTAGGCTCCGCCGGTTCAGCGGATTCGCGGTTCGTTTTTGGCCGCGGGTCCGGTGGGGGCTGGTCGCGCAGTTCCCCGCGCCCCTAAAAGAAGGGGGGCGCGGGTGCGTGACCGGCCTCAGCGGGTCCGCTCAGGCGGTTTTTCCCAGGCCCCGGCGGATCGCCAGTTCCACCGGGGAGTACGTCTCGTCCGTACGGTCCAGTTCGTAGGGTGCCGCCGGATGCAGTGGTGGTTGGGCCATGAAGCGGGGGCGGGTGCCGTGGTGGGGTTGCGCCGCGTGGACCAGGAAGGGGTGGCAGAGGTACGCGTCGCCGGGGCTCCCGGTGGCGTACGCCAGCGGCCGGTGTGCCGAGGCCGCCACCAGCTCCGGGGCGATCTCCAGCCCCGAGACGCCCTCCTCTCCGTACGGCTCCAGCAGCGGTGGTACGTCCAGATGGGAGCCCACCCGGATGCGGGTCGGGGCGTCCGCCTCGCAAACCTCGGTGAACAGGAACAGCATCAGCAGGGACCGGTCCCGGGACCGGAGGTTCGTGTACGGCCAGGTCGCGCCCTCGGGGAAGTAGCTCCCCTCGATGTGCCAGCCCGCGTCCTCGGGTTCCTCCTCGTGCGGGAACCGCAGCGGAAAGCTGCCCAGCGAATAGCGTGACGCCCAGCGGCCCTCGCCCACCAGCGCGTCGAACGCCTCATGCAGCACAGGGGTGTTGACCGCGGCGGCGAACGGGCCCTGAGCCATGTCCGACACCCAGTGCACGGGCTTCGTCCAGGTGTCAGGGTCGTCCGGATCGCATCCCGTCTCCCGCCACAGCATCCGTGCGCAGTGCTCGGCGACCCGAGGCGGGAAAGCGCCCTCGATCCTCACGAACCCGTCTTCGAGGAAGCGCTTCACAAGCTCATCGTCCATTCGGACATCGTGGGGGAGCGGGGCTGTCCCACGCATCCGGCTTTTGCCGAGCGCGGTCGAGAAGGGATTTCTGTTTGCCGTAGTGGCAACAGAACTGGCCTGCTCGGCGCGGGCGGAGCAGGCTGGTGCCAACGACAACGGGAGGCCCGCACACCATGGCCCATCAGCACCGGCACGATCATGACCACGACCAGGCGCCCACCCCCGCCCCCCACCATTCCCACAACCACGACGACATCGACTTCGCCAAGATGATTCCGCACCTGGAGGGGCAGGCCGAACTGTTCGCGCCCCTCTACGCCGACGCCCTGGCCTGGCTGGCCGGGCAGCAGCCCGAACCGGGGCTGATCGTCGACGCGGGCAGCGGCCCCGGCATCATCTCGGGCTTCTTCGCGACGGCGTTCCCCGAGGCGCGTATCGTCGCGGCCGACAGTTCGGCGCCGCTCCTGGAACGGGCCCGCGAGAACGCCGAGCGACTCGGCACCGCAGACCGCTTCAGCACTGTGCTGGCCGAACTCCCTGATAGACTGGGTGAGTTGGACTATCCCGCCGACCTGGTGTGGTCGAGCAGGGCCGTGCACCATGTCGGTGACCAGCGTGCCGCGCTCACCGCGCTGGCCGCCGCACTCGCGCCGGGTGGCACGCTCGCCGTGATGGAGGGGGGCCTCCCGGAGCGCAACCTGCCGCGTGACCTCGGTTTCGGGCGCCCCGGCCTGGAGGCGCGGCTCGACGTGATCGAGCAGTCCTGGTTCGGCGAGATGCGGACCTCCCTGCCCGGCCATGTGCGCGAGACGGAGGACTGGCCGGCCCTGCTCACCGCCGCCGGCCTGCGCCCCTCCGGCACCCGCTCCTTCCTCCTCGATCTGCCCGCACCGCTCACGGAGGAGGCCCGCGCCTATGTGATCGGTGTCTTCGACCGACGCCGCACGATGTTCGCGGAGGAGCTCGACGCCGAGGACCGCGCCACCCTCGACCGCCTCCTCGACCCCGACGACAAGGCAGGCCTGCACCACCGCCCCGACATCTTCGTCCTGGCCACGCACACGGTGTACGCGGGCAGCAAACCGCAGACTTGACGCCCTCTCCTGCCCGAGGGCGGGAGATTCTGGTCCGTACTGCTACGCAGTACCACCGCGGGTTCCTGTTTCACGGGCCTCTGCCGACCGGTGAGGGTTGGTCTTACGTGGCCTCCGCAGGCCTGACTTCCCGCCCGTCCGGCGGTAGGTCGGACAACTTCGTTGTCCGACAAGGCGATTCCAGCCATGCCGCTGCGGCCCGCCGGGCCGCTATGGGCAGGAGGCCCTTCACCTCCACCCTGAAGGGTGGAGCGCTGGGCAAGTGTTCGGTAGTCAGACGCGGCCGGGCCCGCCTCCGGCTTGACTTCGAGGGCGCTTCAAGTGATGGACTCCCCGGTGTTCACCGACGCGCAGGGCACACGCGTGGCACGGACAGGGCATACGCGTGGCACACACAGGGGGTAGACACCATGACCGACTCACCCGTCGCACTCATCACCGGTGGCGGCAGCGGAATCGGCGCGGCCGTCGCGCGGCAGCTGCTCGCCGCCGGCCACCGGGTCACCGTCACCGGCCGGGGCGAGGAACGGCTGACCGGCTTCGCGGAGGAACTAGGGCGCCCGCAGGGCCTGTTGACGATTCCCGGGAACGCGGCCGAGTACGACGACGTGCGCGCCGCCGTCGAGACGACGCTGAAGGAGTTCGGGCGGCTGGACACGGTCGTCGCCAACGCCGGGTTCGCCACCCACGACACCGTCGCCGAAGGTGACCCGGCCGGCTGGTCCGAGATGGTGCTGACCAACGTGCTCGGGCCCGCGCTGCTCATCAGGGCCTCGATCGACGCGCTGAAGGAGACCCGGGGCCGGATCGTGCTGGTCGGCAGTGTCGCCGGGTTCGTCCATGGGCCGGGCAACATCTACGGGGCGACCAAGTGGGCGGTGACCGGCCTCGCCGAGAACACCCGCCGTCAGGTCACGGAGTTCGGCGTCGGGGTGACACTGGTGGCCCCCGGGCGCGTCGAGACCCCCTTCTGGGACAGCTACGGCAGCCTGCCCCCGGGCCATCTGCTGACGGCCGACCAGCTGGCCGACTCGATCGTCTGGGCGATCCGCCAGCCGGAGGGAGTCGACGTCAACACCGTCGTCGTACGTCCTATCGGTCAGCCCAACTGACGGAGTCGCAGGCCGAGTTGTTTGGTTCGGGGCCCCGGTGCCGCGTCCCAGTACGCGGCATCGGGGCCCCGAACTCCCCTTCCCCCCCGGGTCAGTTGTCGCGTCAGTTGTTGCGGATGAACTGCTTGGCCAGCTGGTCACCCAGGGAGACCGCCGCGCTGTGGCTCTCTATGGGTGACACCTGCGAGTTCTTGAACAGGATGTACGTCACGCCGGAGCCAGTGCCGCCGGTCTCGGGGTCGGGGTCGATGCCGAGGGCCTTGGCGGTGGCGTACGACGCCTCGCCGATGATCTTCGTGGGGCCGGTGTCGCCGACGACCGCGTACTCGACCTTGTTGTTGTAGATCACGGCCACCACGCCACCGCCCTTGATGCCGGCGCCGGAGTAGTTCCAGATGCTGCTGGAGCTGGGCACGACGACGTACGGCAGGGAATCGGCCTTGAGGGGCTTGCCGTTGGACTGATGGAACGCCGTGTCGTCCTGGTACCAGGGGTCGGTGTCCTCGCTGCACTTCGACGTGCGCTGTCCGTCGCAGTCGACGTCCATGTCGGCCTTCCAGAACACGGCGCCGTTCTTGCCGCACACGGGGACCGACGCCGAGGTCTCGTCGTCGGTCCGGTACTTGCCGTTGGAGAGCTGGGAGCAGGACGTCACCTTGGCGAGCAGGTCGGCCGCGCTGACCGAGCCCTCCCTGGTGGACGCCGGCCGGGCCGCGCCCGAGGCGTACGAGGGGAGCGCGGCGGTGGCGAGCAGGGCCGCACCGGCGGCCGCGGTGAGGGTCAGTGTTCGAGAGCGCACTGTGGGGGGACCCTTCTGTTAGGAAAGTTTCCTTACCGGGTGGGCTCCAAAATGGACCTGCCACCATGCCCGCGTCAACCCCGTCGACCGGGGTTCGCTACGGGGGTTCGCTGCGGCCCGATTCTCTTCGTCCCGCCGGGAGTTGGACGCGGCGGAGGCCGGGCGGGAGCCGGGAGGGTGCGGGCGCCCGGGCGGTTCCGGGGGAGTGCGGGTGGTGGGGGCGGTGCGTGTGGGTGCCGTGCGCCGGGAGTGAGGCGCCGGGCACCGCCGACCGGGGTGGCGTCCCGGATGCCTCGGGATGTCCCGGCCGTGCCGAAATTCTGCTCACGGCTTCACGGCTTCACGGCTTCACGGTTCAGGGCGTCATGAGTTCACGCCTGCATGACGGCCGGGTACGCGCCCCGGGGCAAGCGAAACGCCCCGGAACGGCGACCGGAGTCGGCGCGGACCGGGGCGTTGCCGTGACTGTCCGGCTGTACTGTCCGGGTGTCGTCAGCCCGACTCGAACGTGGCCGGGTCCGGACCCAGCCGGCGGCCCTCGTTCAGCGCGCTGATCGCCGCGAGGTCCTCCGTGTCCAGGCTGAAGTCGAAGACCTCGATGTTCTCCTTGATCCGGGACGGCGTCACGGACTTGGGGATCACCACGTTGCCCAGCTGCAGATGCCAGCGCAGGACGACCTGGGCCGGCGTACGGTCGTGCTTCTGGGCGATGGCCACGATCGCCGGGACCTCCAGCAGACCCTTGCCGGAGCCGAGCGGGGACCAGGCCTCCGTGGCGATGCCGTGCTCCGCGTGGTACTCGCGGGACTCGTGCTGCTGGAGATGCGGGTGCAACTCGATCTGGTTGACCGCGGGGACGACCGACGTCTCCGGGAGGAGCCGGTCGAGGTGTTCGGGAAGGAAGTTGGAGACCCCGACAGCCCGGGCGCGGCCGTCCGCGTAGAGCTTCTCGAACGCCTTGTACGTGTCGACGAACCTGCCCTTGGCCGGCTGCGGCCAGTGGATCAGATACAGGTCCACGTACTCCAGGCCGAGCTTCTCCAGGGAGGTGTCGAAGGCGCGGAGGGTCGAGTCGTACCCCTGGTCGCTGTTCCAGAGCTTGGTGGTGACGAAGAGGTCTTCGCGGGGAACGCCGGACGCGGCGATGGCCTTGCCGGTGCCCTCTTCGTTGCCGTAGATCGCCGCTGTGTCGATGCTGCGGTACCCGGCCTCCAGGGCGGTGGTGACCGCCCGCTCCGCCTCGTCGTCCGGCACCTGCCAGACGCCGAAGCCCAGCTGGGGCATCTCGACGCCGTTGTTCAGAGTGATCGGGGGGACCTTGCTGCTCACGAGCTCTCGATCCTTCAGTCGTCGGGTGGGGACTCCCATCGTACGATCACGAGCCACGCCGCATCCTGTGCCGCATCCCGGGCCGCCTGTGTCGCCGGGGAACCGGTGCGAACTGACCGGTGAGTCAGTCCCGGAAGCAAGATTGGCCAAAAATGCATCCGAGGTCATCGGTCCGGACCATTGACCGCAGCCCGTCATGCCGCGACGCTGTATGGCGCCGTCGAACGAGCTGCTGAATTCTGTTCGGCTATGTGAATAACCTGTTGGCCTGGGCTTTCCCTCCCCCATCCGTCCGGAAAGCAGGCACACGTCCTTGGACGAGTCTGCGATACCTCCCGCCCCGACGAGAGGGCTCCATTTGCAAGACATCCGATGAAAGGTCCGACAAAGCCAACAAAACCCCTGAATCCCATCGAAGGGGATGAACATGAGACACCGGCGTCTGTCGACGGCCCTCACGGCCGTCGCGCTCACCGCCGTCACCTTGTCCGCGCTCCCCGCGGCCGCTCCGCAACCGGCCGTGGCCGCGAGCGGTCGGCCCACCCCCAGCCCGGCCGCGGCCCCCGACCGGTCCCTGGCCGTCGTCGACTCCACCATGGCCCGCTACACGCCGAGCACCATCGGCGGCTGGTCCTACCCGGTCGGCCTCTACCTCTACGGCCAGTACCTCGTCTACCGGCGCACCCACGACACCCGCCAACTCGCCTACATCCAGGACTACGTCGACCGCTTCGTGAAGAGCGACGGCTCCATCGACCAGGCCTTCAACAGCCTCGACAGCATGCAGGCCGGCCGGCTCCTGGTGATCCTGCACCACGAGACCGGCCAGGACCGCTACCGCGTGGCGGCCAGGAAGATCCGCGACCGTCTGAACACCTTCCCGCGCACGGGCGACGGCGCTTTCTGGCACGCGGACACCGCGAGTCGCGCTCATCAACTCTGGGCGGACGGCGTCTACATGGTGAATCCGTTCCTCGTCGAGTACGGCAAGGAGTTCGGCGACAGTGCGTACGCGAACGACGAGGCCGCGAAGCAACTCGCCGTCTACGGCGGTCATCTGCAGGTCGCGAACGGGCTGCTCAGACATGCTTACGACGAGTCGAAGAGCGTGGGTTGGGCCGATCCGGGGACCGGGCTCGCTCCCGAGCACTGGTGCCGTGCGGTCGGCTGGTACTCCATGGCCATCGTCAACGTCCTCGACGCGATCCCGGCGAACCATCCGCGCCGCCCACAACTCCTGGCCATCGTGCGCAAGTTGGCGGCCGGTCTGGAGCGGTTCCAGGACCCGGCGACCGGGCGCTGGTTCCAGGTGATCGACAAGGGCGGCCAGAGTGACAACTGGACCGAGACGTCCTGCTCCAGCATGTTTACCTACGCCCTCTCGCGCGGTGCCCAACGCGGCTATCTGGCCCCGCACTTCAAGGCTGTCGCCGAGCGTGGTCACCAGGGCGTCCTCGCGAAGCTCTCGACCGGCGCGGACGGCCGGACCGAGCTCGCCGACATCTCCGTCGGCACCAACGTCGGCGACTACGCGTACTACGTCGCCCGCACCCGGGCCGTCAACGACTTCCACGGTCTGGGCGCCTTCCTGATCATGAACGAACAACTGCGAGGAGATTAGTGTCATGAGCACATCCAGAAGGACGCTGCTGGGTGCCGCCCTCGGCGGGGCCGCCGGAGCGGCCGTCGGTCTGTCGGCCGCCACCACTGCCCACGCCGCCTCCTGGCAGCAGAAGTGGGCCCCGTCGGCGAGCGCCGACGGCCTCGGCGCCTTCGAGACCATCGAGGACGACCGCGCCGACTCCCACCCCGCCGCACACCCGCACATCTACGCCACCGGCAACAACTGGCGCTTCAACATGCACACCGTCGACCGCGACACCTCGACCGACCGCCAGCGCCAGGAGGTCACCGGCCTGCGCAACGGAAGCGGCAGCGACTACCTCAAGTGGACCGAGGGGCAGACCTGGCGGGTCACCTACTCGATGTACATCCCGAGCTCACTGAAGGCGACCACCACCTTCACCCACATCATGCAGATGAAGCAGCCGGGCAGCGGCACCTCGCCGCTCATCGTGCAGTCGCTGCGCCGGGTGAACGGCGTGCAGACCATCGAACTCAAGCAGGCCATCGACAACGTCCTGATCGGTCGCGTGAACCTGGACCCGCTGCACGACAAATGGACCGACGTCGACTTCCAGATCAAGGTCGGCAACGGCACGGCGGGCACGGTCCGCTGGATCCTCAAGTCCGGCGGTGCGACCGTGATCGACGCCTCGAAAACCGGTCTGGACACCTTCCTGGCCGACCGCGTGCGCCCGAAGTGGGGCATCTACCGCTCCCTCGGCGACACCTCCGGATCCCTGCAGGACACCTACATGCTGCTCACCAACCTCCGTGGCTACCAGCTCGGTTGAGGAGCCGCCTCCATGAAACCCCCCACCGTTTCCCCGCGCGGGGCAGGGGCGATCGTCCTGTTCGTCCTCGCCGCCGTCCTCGGACTCACCCAGCCCGGCGCCCTCGCCGCCCCGCTCCCCGTCCCGCAACCCGCTCCGTACTCCGCCTCGCGCGCGGCAGCCGTGAACGCAGTCAAGGCAGTCAAGGCCGTCGACGCGGCGAGTCCGGCGGTGCGACCGTTCGACCTGGACAACCCCCGCCAGGACTTCCTCCGGGCCTCCACCGGCGGCCTCTTCCTGCACTGGGGCCTGCGCACCGCACCCGCCCACACCAGCTGCTCCGCCTGGGAGAACGACGTCACCAACGGCGGCTGGACGCCCGGCTACTGGGTGAAAGAGGCGCAGAAACTGCACACGCAGTACCTCGTCCTCGCCACCTTCCACAGCCGCCTGGGCTATGCCCGCCCCTGGCCGTCGAAGATCCCGGGCTCCTGCTCCACCGAGCGGGACTTCGTCGGCGAGCTGATCACCGCCGCGAAGGCCAAGGGGCTGAAGGTCATCCTCTACATGACCGACGACCCCCAGTGGCACGCCGAGGGCGGCCACGAGTGGCTCGACTCGGCGGCGTACTCGGCCTACAAGGGCTCGAACGTCGACCTGACCACCCGTGACGGTTTCGGGCAGTTCGGCTACGACAACTTCTTCGAGGTCATGGACCGCTATCCCGACCTCGGGGGCTTCTGGATCGACAACGACAACGCGTACTGGGAGAGCCACAACCTCTACGCGCAGATCCAGCAGAAGCGGCCCGGTTACACGCTCAGCAACAACAACGAGGACACGCCGATCATGGACATGATCAGCAATGAGCAGAAGACGGGAATGTCGCCCGCATACGACTACCCGCAGGCTGTATACACCGCACAACCCCGCCTGACCGAGGCCGACTTCAAGCTCCCCTCGTCCGGCGCCTGGTGGTACGACGGCTCCGACCCCGCCGTCGACCGCATGCTCACCCTCGGCCGGCTCGTCACCAACGCCGGCTCCTCAGTGAAGGCCCTCATGGCGGAGACCGCCCGGGTCAATGGCACCTTCCCAGCCAACCAGGCCTCCTTCAACACCTTCGCGGACTCCTACCTCGACCCCATCTGGGAGTCCCTGCACGGCACCGAGGGCGGCGGCTACCTGCATGGCGGCCTGAAACCCGGCTTCTGGAACGACGGGGCGCACGGTGTCACCACGGTCGCCAAGGCCGACCCGAACCGCCAGTACGTGCACGTCCTGACCCCGCCCAGCACCAGCGTGCTGCGCGTCCGGGACAACGGCTACCGCGTCTCCGCCGTCACCGACCTCCGTACCGGAGCGGCGGTCTCCTGGTCGCAGTCGGGTGGCGTACTCACACTGAGCGGCCTCGGCGACTGGGACCCGTACGACACCGTCTTCAAGGTCACCACGGCCGGACGGCAGGGCATCCTCTCCGGCGTCAAGGTGAGCGCGAGCGCGTCGGCGAGCGGCCACGCGGGCGCCGCCGCCGGTGACGGCGACCACCTCACCTACTGGGACAGCGACAGGACCCTGCCCGTCAACCTCACCTTCGACCTCGGCTCGGCGAAGCAGGTGCGGTACGTCGGGCTCAACCAGCGCGAGGACTCCGTCGTCTACGCCCGCTCGGACACCGAGCAGTCGGCGCGGATCAAGGACTACAAGGTGTTCGTCAGCAACGACGGCTCGACCTGGGGCAACGCGGTGAAGACCGGTCAACTGGCGAGCAGACGCGGGATGCAGGGGATCGACCTCACGGCCGTCAGCGCCCGCTACGTACGCCTCGAAGTCGACACCACCTGGGCGGCCGCCACCGACACCACCCGCTACAAGCGCCTGCGCATCGACGAGGCGTGGATCGGCACCTCATACGCGACTCCGGTGAACGGGGGACAGTCATGGAACGAGGGACAGTCATGACGGGTATCACCCGCGTCAGATCGCTGGTCGTGGCGGTGATCGGGCTGCTGATCGCCTCGGCGATCCCAATGCTGGCCGCCGCCCGCCCGGCGGCCGCCTCCGACAACGGCCAGTCGGTCCGGCCCGCCATGGGCTGGAGCAGCTGGAGCCTCGTACGCCGCACACCGACCGAGGCGAAGCTGAAGGCACAGGCCGACGCGCTGGTGTCGAGCGGTCTGAAGGACCACGGTTATGTGTACGTCAACCTCGACGACTTCTGGCAGAAGTGCGACGACAACGGCTTCGTCGTCGACTCGGCCGGCCGGTGGGCCGTCGACTCGGCGAAGTTCCCCGGCGGCATCAAGGCGCTGGCGGACTACATCCACTCCAAGGGCCTGAAGTTCGGCTTCTACGTCACGCCCGGCATCGCCAAGAACGCCGTCCTGAAGAACACCCCGATCGAGGGCACGTCCTACCACGCCAAGGACATCGCCGACACGTCGAAGACCGAGAAGAACTACAACTGCAAGAACATGTACTACATCGACTACGGGAAGCCGGGCGCACAGGAGTTCGTGAACTCGTGGGCGCGGCAGTTCGCTTCCTGGGGAGTCGACTACCTGAAGATCGACGGCGTGGGCAGCCAGGACATCCCCGACGTCGAGGCCTGGGACAAGGCTCTGCGTGCCACCGGACGGCCCATCAACTACGCGCTGTCCAACAACCTTCCGATCGCGGACGCCTCCACCTGGCGCCGGCTCGCCAACAGCTGGCGCACGCAGGGCGACGTGGAGTGCTACTGCGGACCCGGCGCCAACGGCAGCGGTTATCCACTGACCGACTGGTCCCATGTCTCCTCCCGGTTCAACACCGCCGCGTCCTGGCAGCCGCACGCCGGACCGGGCGGCTGGAACGACCTGGACTCCCTGGAGATCGGCAACGGTGACGAGGTGGGGCTGACCGCCGACCAGCGGCGCTCGCACTTCACCCTGTGGGCGATGGCGGCGTCCCCGCTGCTGCTCGGCACCGACCTCACCGCACTCGACTCCGTCGACAAGGCGATGCTGGCCAATGACCGGCTGATCGGCGTCGACCAGGACGGGGTGGCCGCGAAACGGGTTGTGAACAGTGGTGTCAGGCAGGTCTTCAGTAAACGGGAGAACAGCGGCGACTACGTGGTGGCCCTGTTCAACACCGGAACGTCCGGCAACAGCACGGTCAGTGTGAACTGGTCCCAGGTGGGCTTCAGCGGTTCCGGCGACGTCACGGACCTCTGGTCGGGCTCGCACAAGGGCGTGATCGCGGACTCGTACAGCGCGACGCTGCGGCCGGGTGAAACACGGCTGATCCGTGTGAAGCCGGTTAACAACGTGAACGTTTCTGCACCGGCGGCGCCAGCGCCAGCAGCGGTGCCAGCGACAGCCCCGGAGCCGGCGGCAGCAGCAGCGCCCGGCATGGCCGTCGCCCCCTACGAGTACCTCGGCTGGGGCAGTCCCCAGAACCCGACGGCCGTGATGTCGGCGACCGGCGTCAAGTGGTTCACGCTCGCGTTCGTCCTCTCCGACGGCACCTGCAACCCGAAGTGGGACGGCACCCGCCCGCTGACCGGCGGCAACGACCAGTCGAAGATCGACGCGATCAGATCCGCGGGCGGTGACGTGGTCGTGTCCGTCGGCGGCTGGAGCGGGAACAAGCTGGGCGAGAAGTGCTCCAGTGCCGCCGCGCTCGCCGGCGCCTACCAGAAGGTGATCAACGCCTACCGGCTCAAGGTGCTCGACATCGACATCGAGAACACCGAGTGGTCCAACGCGACCGTGCGGCAACGCGTGGTGGACGCGCTGAAGACGGCGAAGGCGAACAACCCCGGCCTCAAGACGATCATCACTTTCGGATCGACCACCAGCGGCCCCGACTCCACCGGCGTCGACATGATCAAGCGCGCCGCCAACTCCGGTCTGGCGAACGACGTGTGGTGCGTCATGCCGTTCGACTTCGGCGGCGGCGCGACGAACATGGGCACCCTCACCACCCAGGCTATGGAGGGCCTCAAGGCCCGCGTCAAGGCGGCGTACGGCTATTCCGACGCGACCGCCTACGCCCACATCGGCCTGTCGTCGATGAACGGCAAAACCGACGACTCCGGTGAACGTGTCCGCGTCGCCGACTTCAGAACGATGCTCGCCTACGCCCAGGAGCACCACATCGGCCGCCTCACCTACTGGTCGGTCAACCGCGACCGCCCGTGCGGGTCCGGCACCGACGGCGACGCCTGCAGCGGCGTGACGCAACAACCGTACGAATACCTCAAGGTCTTCACCCAGTACACGGGTTGAGGGGACAGCCATGAAGAATCCCAGCAGAGCCTGGCCGTGGGGGCTGTCACTGGCCCTCGCCGTCCCGCTCGCCCTTCCGCTCGTCGGCCTGGCGGGCTCCGCCGCGCGGGCCGCCACCGACTACCAGGCCGAGGACGCCACCGTCGTGCAGGGCGCGGTGGCCACCAACCACACCGGCTACACGGGCACCGGCTTCGTCGACTACACCAACGTCACAGGCTCGTATGTGGAGTTCACGGTGAGCGCCGCCTCCGCCGGAACCTCCGCCGTCGTCCTGCGGTACTCCAACGGCACCGCCGTGGACCGTCCGATGGACATCTCCGTCGGCGGCACGGTGGTCGCCGCCGGTGTCACCTTTCCGGCCACCGCCGACTGGAACACCTGGGTCAACAAGACCGTCAACGTCCCGCTCACCGCGGGCTCCAACAAGATCCGCGCGACCGCGACCACCGCGAACGGCGGCCCCAACCTCGACCGCATCGGTGTCACGGCGGCGGCCGACGCCCAGGCCCCGACCCGTCCCGGGCAGCCGAGTTGCGCGGACATCGGCGAGACCGGACTCACCCTGGCCTGGGGCGCCTCGACCGACAACGCGGGCGTGACGGCGTACGACCTCTACGAGCACGGCAACAAGATCGGTGAGGCGCCCGGGAGTTCGACCTCGAAGGCGCTGACCGGTCTGACGCCCGCCACCACCTACAACCTGACCGTCATCGCCCGCGACGCGGCCGGCAACACCTCCGCCGCCAGCCCTGTCGTCGACTGCACCACCAAACCCAGCTCCGACACCAGCGCGCCGACCAGGCCCGGCACCCTTACGGCCGCCAATGTCACTGCGAACAGCGCCGAGTTGACCTGGGGCGCCTCGACGGACGACCGGGCGGTGGTCGCGTACGACGTGCGCAGCGGCTCCACCGTCTACAAGTCCGTCACCACCGGCACCTCGACCACCCTCACCGGCCTTGCCTGCGACAGCCCCTACACGCTGAACGTCGTCGCGCGCGACGCGGCCGGAAACGTCTCCGAGCAGAGCAACACGGTCGGCCTCACGACCAAGGCCTGCGCCACCGACGGCGGCGTCCCGTCCTCCGTCTCCACGCTGTCCACGGGCTGGACGATCCCGTGGGGCACGTACTGGATGCCCGACGGCCAGAGCGCGCTGGTCACCGAGCGGGACGACTTCGGGGTCTGGAAACTCGCCAAGGACGGCACCCGTACCAAGGTCGGCACCGTCCCCGAGGCCGTCACCACCAACGGCGAGGGCGGACTGCTCGGCGTCGCCGTCGACCCGAAATGGGCGACCAACCGCTACGTCTACTTCATGCACACCGCGTCCGAGGGCAACCGCGTCGTCCGTATGACCTACGACGGCACGAAACTCGGCGACTACAAGGTCCTGCTCCAGGGCATCAAGAAGAACCGCTACCACAACGGCGGCCGTCTCGCCTTCGGCCCCGACGGCTATCTGTACGTGTCCACCGGCGAGGCCCAGACACCCGACCTGGCGCAGGACAAGACCTCTCTCAACGGCAAGATCCTGCGTATGACGACCGACGGGAAAGCCGCTCCCGGCAACCCGTTCGGCAACTACGTCTACAGCCTCGGCCACCGCAACCCGCAGGGCCTCGCCTTCGACCGGGGCGGCCGCCTGTGGGAGGCAGAGTTCGGCAACAGCTCCAAGGACGAGCTGAACCTGATCAAGCCGGGCGCCAACTACGGCTGGCCCACCTGCGAGGGCACGTGCAGTGTCTCCGGGATGACCAACCCGAAGGCCACCTGGAACGTCGCCGACGCCTCGCCCAGCGGCATCGCCATCGTCCGCAACGTCGTCTACATGGCGTCCCTGCGCGGCGAGCGGCTGTGGCGCATCCCCATCAACGGCGACAACGAGAGCGTGGGCACGCCGACCGCGTACTACGTCGGGACCTACGGCCGGCTGCGCACGGTCACCAAGGTGCCGGGCGCGGACCAGCTGTGGCTGTCCACCACCAACAGCGACAACAACGGAGGGGAGCCGGACGGGTCCGACAAGATCTTCCGCGTGAACATCACCTAGTCCACACCTGGTCCCGGAGACAGTCCCGAAGGAGGTCAGGCCCGGTACAGGGCCTCGACCTCCTTCGCGTACGCGTCCTCGATCGCCTTGCGTTTCAGTTTCAGGGACGGCGTCAGCAGACCGTGTTCCTCGCTGAACGGCTGGGCCAGGATGCGGAACGTACGGATCGACTCGGCCTTGGAGACCAGGGTGTTCGCGGCTACCACGGCGCGCCGCACCTCCTTCTCCAGGTCCGGGTCGCGGACCAGTTCCGTCGAGGTCAGCTGCGGCTTGTCGCGCATGGCCAGCCAGTGCTCGACGGCTTCCCGGTCCAGGGTGACCAGGGCCGCGATGTACGGCCGGTCGTTGCCGACCACGATGCACTGGGCGACCAGCGGATGGTCCCGGACGCGTTCCTCCAGGCCTCCCGGGGCGACGCTCTTGCCGCCCGACGTCACCAGGATCTCCTTCTTGCGGCCCGTGATCGTGAGGAAGCCGTCCTCGTCGAGGGAGCCCAGATCGCCGGTGGCCAGCCAGCCGTCGTGCAGGGTCGCGTCCGTCGCCTTCTGGTTGTTCAGATAGCCCTGGAAGACGTTGTCGCCGCGCAGCCAGATCTCGCCGTCGTCCGCGATGTGCACCGTCATACCGGGGATGGCCTGGCCGACCGTGCCGTAACGGGTGCGCTCCGGCGGGTTGGCGGTGGCCGCAGCCGTCGTCTCCGTCAGGCCGTAGCCCTCGTAGATGTGGACGCCCGCGCCCGCGAAGAACAGCCCGAGCCGCCGGTCCATGCCCGAACCGCCGGTCATCGCATGCCGTACGCGCCCGCCCATCGCGGCCCGGATCTTGGAGTACACGAGCTTCTCGAAGAGCTGGTGCTGCATCCGCAGGCCCGCCGACGGGCCGGGGCCCATGTCCCAGGCCTTCTCCTCCATGGCCTCCGCGTAGCGCACCGCGACCTCGACGGCCTTCTCGAAGGGGCCGGATTTGCCCTCCCGCTCGGCCTTGCGGCGGGCGGCGCTGAAGACCTTCTCGAAGATGTACGGCACGCCGAGGAAGAACGTCGGCCGGAACGCGGCGAGGTCGGGCAGCAGGGCTGCCGCGTTGAGCTGCGGCTGGTGGCCGAAACGCACCCCGCCGCGGATCGCGGCCACCTGCACCATCCGGCCGAAGACATGCGCGAGGGGGAGGAAGAGGAGGGTCGCCGCCTCGTCGCCCTTCTTGGAGTGGAACACCGGTTCCCACCGTTCGATGACGGTGTCCGCCTCGAACATGAAGTTCGCGTGGGTGATGACACAGCCCTTGGGGCGGCCGGTGGTGCCGGAGGTGTAGATGATCGTCGCGGTCGACTCGGGGGTGACCGCGAGCCGGTGCCGGTGCACCATGTCGTCGTCGAGGTGCGCGCCGGCCTCGTAGAGCTCCTGCACGATGCCGACGTCGAGCTGCCACAGCTGGCGCAGCTGAGGAAGCCGGTCGATGACCGTGGCGATGGTCATCGCATGGTCCTCGTGCTCCACCATCGCGGCCGTGACCTCGGCGTCGTACAGCATCCAGAAGACCTGCTCCGCCGAGGACGTCGAATAGACCGGCACCACCTGGGCGCCGATCGTCCACAGCGCGTAGTCGAAGAGCGTCCACTCGTAGCGCGTACGGGACATGATCGCGACCCGGTCCCCGAACCGGATGCCCCGCGCGAGCAGGCCCTTGGCGAGGGCGAGGACCTCGTCGCGGAACTCGCCCGCGGTCACGTCCTGCCACTGGCCCGCCTCGTCCTTCCGGCCGAGCGCGACACGCAGGGGGTCTTCCTGGGCATGTTCGAACACCACGTCGGCCAGTCCGCCCACGGGCGGCGCCAACGCCAACGGAGGGTTGGTGAATTCGCGCAAACCCGCTCCTCGTGACGCCTTGCACAGCGCCGTGAAAGCTACCCCACGGCCTCATACCGCGGGAGGGGGTACGAAACCGGGCGGTGCTGTGCTTATGCGCCGGGGCGGGCGGAAAATTGCGTCTGTATGGGTAGGGGACGGACAGATCTTCCTCCGCCGAGGGACGACCCGGTCCCGTTATCTCCACCGAATCCGACCGACCCGCTCACCGCCCGTGCCAGGGCTCTTGGGATTCTCTTTAAGATCCCGAAGGACCTGCGGGCAACCGTTCGCCTTCTCTCACTGCGTCACGGACGTCGATTTCGTCACGCCCGTCCCGTCAGCGCCGGTGCAGCCGGTCCCCGCTCGTGAGGATCGCCGCCGCCAGCGCGTCCGCCGCGCCCTGGGCCGGCGTACGGCGTCGGCCGTGGACCAGGACGAAGTCGACCTGGCCCAGTTCCGGCAGCCCGGCGCGGTCGGGCACGCGGACCAGACCGGGCGGGATCATGCCGCGCGAGTGGGCCATCACGCCGAGGCCCGCACGGGCCGCCGCGATCAGTCCGTTGAGGCTGCCGCTGGTGCAGACGACGCGCCACGCCCGGCCCTGCCGCTCCAGGGCCTCCATGGCGAGGGCACGGGTGATGCCCGGCGGCGGGTACACGATCAGCGGCACCGGACGGTCGGCCTCCAGTCGCAGCCGCTGCGCGCCGATCCACACCAGCTCGTCGTGCCAGACCGGCTCACCACGCGGATCCTCGGGGCGCCGCTTGGCCAGGACGAGATCCAGTTTCCCGGCGGCCAGCTGCTCGTGCAGGGTGCCCGACAGCTCGACCGTCAGCTCCACACCGACCTCGGGATGGTCGTTGCGAAAGGCCTCCAGGATCTCCGGCAGCCGGGTCAGTACGAAGTCCTCGGACGCGCCGAACCGCAGCCGGCCGCGCAGCCGCGTGCCCGTGAAGAACGCCGTCGCCTGCTCGTGCACCTCCAGGATGCGGCGGGCGAAACCGAGCATCGCCTCGCCGTCCTCGGTCAGCTCCACCGAGTGCGTGTCCCGGGAGAACAGCTGCCGCCCGGCCGCGTCCTCCAGGCGCCGCACATGCTGGCTGACCGTGGACTGGCGCAGCCCGAGCCGGCGGGCGGCCTGCGTGAAACTGAGCGTCTGGGCCACCGTCAGAAAGGTCCGCAGATGAGAGGGGTCGTACACGTCTCCACGCTACCTCGTTATCACGAACCGCGATGACAGTCAGAGCGGTGTACGGGATTCCCGATCACGGAGCCGAGGAGGACGATGGAAAGGGCACGACCGTCCCCGAATCCGACCGTCCCTGAACCCGAGTAGTGGAGCACCGTGAAACGCCTGAAGTGGCCGAGCTGGATGCCGATCGACCCCTACATCCTGCTGTTGCTCGGGACGGTGGGCCTCGCGGCACTCCTCCCGGCACGCGGGACGGGCGCCGACGTCGCCTCGGGTGCCTCCACGGCCGCCATCGCCTTCCTCTTCTTCCTCTACGGCGCCCGCCTCTCCACCCGGGAGGCGCTGGCCGGGCTGAAACACTGGCGCCTGCACGGCACGGTTCTCGCCTGTACGTTCGTCGTCTTCCCGCTGCTCGGCCTGGCCGCCCGCGCGTTCGAACCGGTGTTCCTGACCCACGACCTCTACACCGGCCTGCTCTTCCTCACCCTCGTCCCGTCCACGATCCAGTCGTCCATAGCCTTCACCTCGATGGCCCGGGGCAACGTGCCCGCCGCGATCTGCGCCGGCTCCTTCTCCTCCCTCGTCGGCATCGTCGTCACCCCGCTGCTCGCGGCCACACTGCTCGGCAGCACCGGCGGCGGCTTCTCGCTCGACTCGCTGGTCGACATCGTGCTCCAGTTGCTGGTCCCGTTCGTCGCCGGGCAGGTGCTCCGGCGCTGGATCGGCGTGTTCGTCACCCGGCACAAGAAGGTGCTCGGGCTGGTCGACCGCGGCTCGATCCTCCTCGTCGTCTACACCGCGTTCAGCGAGGGCGTGGTCGAGGGCATCTGGCACCAGGTCGGCCCCGGCCGGCTCGCCGGACTCATGGTCGTCGAGGCCGTCCTGCTCGCGGTGATGCTGGCGCTCACCTGGTACGGCGGCAAGGCGCTCGGCTTCGGCCGCGAGGACCGGATCACGATCCAGTTCGCCGGTTCCAAGAAGTCCCTGGCGGCCGGACTGCCCATGGCGAGCGTCCTGTTCGGGTCCCAGGCCGCGCTGGCCGTACTGCCGCTGATGCTCTTCCACCAGATGCAGCTGATGGTGTGCGCGGTGATCGCCAAACGCCGGTCGCGGGACCCGGTGACCGCCGACGAGACGGCCACCGACCAGAACCCGGCGGGACCGCCCCGCGTGACAGCGGCGACCCGTTCCGGCTGAGCCGCGGACCGGGTGGGTTGCGGACCGGCTGAGCCCGCGGACCGGCTGAGCCGCGGACCGGGTGAGCCGCGGACCGGGTGGGCCGCGGACCGGGTGGGCCGCGGACCGGGTGGGCCGGGCGCGCAACGCGCCCCGAAGGGGGCGCGGGGAACTGCGCGACCAGCCCCCACCGGCCCGCGGCGAACGAATCACCTACCGCGCGGAGCGACTCTCGCTCACCTCGTCCATCGGCAGCCACAGCACCGTGCTGCTCGTGGCCGCCGCCTCGTCCACGGTCGCCGTCATGGAGGCCGCGGACAGTTCCGCGGTGCCCAACGCCCGGTCCCAGACCCGGACATCGTCGATCGCACCGCTGAAGTGCTGCAGGCTGTCCACCCGTTGCCCGACGTGCACCCCGAACACCGAGTTGCGGCTGACGGACCCGGTGACGTCCGCCACGCTGACCGCCGTGCCGTCGACGAAGAGGGTGAACTGGCCGCCGCCACGGCGCAGGGCCGCGAAGTGCCACTGGCCGTCGTTGTAGGTACCCACGGAGGTCGCGGAAGCCGTCCTGACGGCCGACGCGCCGTCCCTGACGGTCATCAGGCCCCGGACCCGGTTGCTCGCGGGTTCGGCCCGCAGCCAGACCTGCGGCTGGGTGGAGCCGACCCCGCCCATCCACAGCAGCGGCCGGTCACCCGTCGTCGCCGTGGTCCGGAACCAGAGAGCCACCGTGAAGTCCTTGGTGCCGAGCGGAAGCCGGTCGCTGTACGGGAGGCGCACCGCGTCGTCCACGCCGTCGAACTCCAGCGCGCCGCCGCCGAACACCCCGGTGGTCTGCGTGGCACCGCCGAGGACCGCGGCCGGACGGGCGCCGGGGGCCAGGTCACGGGTGGTCGGGTCCGGGCCGCGTGCGGGCGTCAGCCAGTCCTCGGTGAAGCGGGCGAAGCGGATCTCGTCGCGTGCGTCGACGGTGCCGCCCTCGTACATCAGGCCCACCGTCTCGCTGTCGATCCTGACCAGGTCGGAGTAGCCCGACCAGTCCCGCGTGACGACCGTGCCCCGGTCCACGCTGTCCCAGGTGCGCCCGCCGTCGTAGGAGGAGCGGATCATCATCGTCCGGCGCCGGTCGGGATCGCCCGGGCAGGCCAGCAGCACCCGGGCGCCGAGGCCCACGGTGGAGCACTGGACCTGGGGCGCGTAGAGATCCGGGAGGGCGTGGAACGGGGTGAGGAAGCTGCTGCCGCCGTCCGAGCTGAAGGCCTGGGTGCGGTGTCCGAGATCGGTACCGTCCTGTTCACGCCCGCTGACCAGGATCACCCCGTCCGTGCGCTCGGTGAGCGTCACCTCGGACGGCTTCTGCCGGAAGGTGCCGTCCGCCGCGATCGGCCAGCTGTCGGTGGCGCCGACCGTCCAGTGGTCGCCCCCGTCGTCGCTGATGATCAGCGCCGCGTGGTTGGCGGTGATCCGACTGCCGTCCCACGTCTCGGTGTTGACGCCGAAGACGAGCCGGCCCGCGTGCTCGCCCCGGGTGAGCTGGAGACCGTGCACGGGGCCCGTCGCGTACCAGGAGTTCCAGTCGGGCGGCATGATCTCGGCGCTCAGGTCGCGCGGCTCGGACCAGGTCTCCCCGTCGTCGTCGCTGTACTGCAGATGCGGGCTGCGGTCGCAGGGCACCGGGCAGTTGCCGCCGCCCCGGCCGGTGTTCCAGCTCTCCGCGAGGAGGATGCGGCCGGTCTCCCGGTCCACGATGGGCGCCGGGTTGCCGTGCGTGTCGACCCCGCCGTCGTCGACCACCTGGACCGGTCCCCAGGTGCGCCCGTCGTCTGTCGACCGCTTGACGACGATATCGATGTCACCGGCGTCCCCGCAGTTGTCCTTCCGCCCCTCGGCGAACGCCAGCAGCGTGCCCTTCAGGGTCCGGACGATCGCGGGGATCCGGTAGCAGGCGTATCCGGGGTCCTGAGAGGCCCGGAAGAGCACCTGCTGTTCGAACGTAGCCGTACGGGTGGCCTGTTCGGCGCCTGCGGGGCTCGGCATCGCGAGCAGCAGAGCGGCCGTGGTGAACACGGCCGTGAGGGTGTATCTGAGACGTGCGCGAAGACTTGACGGCATGTACGGCCCTGCCCTTCAACGTCTGGACTTCATGCGTCTGGACTTCAGAGTTCGTGACTTGAGAGTTCGTGACTTCAGAGGTCTGGACATCTGAACAATTGGGCATCCGAAAATCTGGACATCCTACGTCCAACGTGCGCGCATCAGACGGTAGTTGGATGCTCAGCCGCCCCACAAGAACCGTGTGTCAGGGGATCAGGACAACCTTGCTATTCGGTGCGGCTGGAACCCGGTGACGGTCGTGGGACCCACCGGCAGGTCGTACGCCGGGGTGAGCAGTGCCCCGCCGACCGCGACCGCGTCTGACGGGGGACCACCTGTTAACCGGGGACCACCTGTGTGCCCGTACCGAACACGCCGCATCCGCACCTCTTACTCGCGCGTCGAGAAACCGTTGGGAGCCCCAACGATAAACGTATAACCATTGGGAGGTCCAATGATTATTGGTTAGTATTTCCGCATGTCTGTCGAACTTCGTTCCATACGCGTCCTCCCCAGCTGGATCCTGGGGAGGGCCGCCGACCGCGGACGGGCGCTGGTCGCCGCCGCGCTGGCGGACGAGGGGCTGAAAATGTGGCATCACGTGGTGCTTTCCGCCGTCGCGGAGGTGGGCCCGGTCGCGCAGGCCGAACTGGTGCGCGGGGTGGGGCTCGATGCCAAGGACATGGTCGGCGTGCTCAACGACCTTCAGGACGCCTCACTGGTCGTACGCACACCCGATCCGCACGACCGGCGCAAGAACGCGGTGACGGTCACGGCGGAGGGGCGAAAACTGCTGGCCCGCTGCGAGCGGGCCGCACGCAGGGCCAACGACGAACTGCTGGCGCCGCTCACCGGCGTGGAACGCGAGCTGTTCCTGGGCCTGCTCACCCGGGTCTCGGGCACGCGCTAGCGGCCGGGGCGACCCGGTGGGGAGAAGCGGGGCCCCACCGGCGCAGGGGGCGCTCCCCGCCGTTCGGGACCCCGCCGCCGTGCCGCGGGGAAACCGCTCAGCCCCGGGAGGCCGCGGCCCGCAGGGCGATACGGTCCTCGCCCGCGTACACGTTCATGTTGGCGCCCCGGAGGAACCCCACCAGGGTCAGCCCCGACTCGGCCGCCAGGTCGACGGCGAGCGAAGAGGGTGCCGAGACTGCCGCCAGCACCGGGATCCCGGCCATGACTGCCTTCTGGGCCAGTTCGAACGACGCCCGGCCCGAGACCAGCAGGATCACGCGGGACAGCGGCAGGTCGCCGTTCTGCAGGGCCCGGCCGACCAGCTTGTCGACCGCGTTGTGCCGGCCCACGTCCTCACGGATGTCGAGCAGGTCGCCCTCCTCCGTGAACAGGGCCGCCGCGTGCAAGCCCCCGGTCCGGTCGAACACCCGCTGGGACGCGCGGAGCCGGTCGGGGAGGCTCGCGAGCAGTTCCGGTGTCAGCCGGAGCGGGGGAGCGTCGGCGCCGTCGTCGATCGCCCAGCGCGCCGTCGTACGGACGGCGTCCAGGCTGGCCTTTCCGCACAGGCCGCACGAGGACGTCGTGTACACGTTCCGCTCCAGCGTGATGTCGGGCAGCACCACGTCCGGAGCCGTCCGCACATCCACCACGTTGTACGTGTTCGAGCCGTCGGTGGTGGCCCCCGCGCAGTACACGATGTTCTGGAGTTCGCGCCGCTCGGCGAGCACGCCCTCGCTCACCAGGAAGCCGGCGGCGAGCGCGAAGTCGTCGCCCGGTGTCCGCATGGTGATGGCGATCGGCTTGCCGTTCAGCCGGATCTCCATGGGTTCCTCGGCGACGAGCGTGTCCGGCCGGGTGGAGACCGCCCCGTCCCGGATCCGGAGCACCCTGCGCCGTTCGGTGACTCGTCCCATGTCCTGATCAGCCCCGGTTCTGTACGTGCTGGTAGGTGACCTTCTCGTTCTCATTGTCCTGCACGCGCGAGCCGGCTCCGCGGGCCATGGAATCCTGTCGTCGCGAGGCAACGGCTTGTAGCGGGTTGACGACATATTGTCTACAGTATGGGCGTCGGGTCGACAAGAGGTGCGACACAAGAGGCGCGACAGATGCCGGGTGCGGCGCCGGTGGCCGGGAAGCGGAGAGACGGTGGCCGGGAGGGCGCGCTCCGGGCGGCCGAGGGTACCGTTCGTCCGGTCCGAACGACCGTTCGGCGCAGTGCGGATACCGTTCACCGCATACGGTCGGCGAGTTCGACCGGCCGCCTTCCCAACCGTGCGGCCGGTTCCTATCGTCCGGGATCATGAGTCCCCCCGTAGCACCGCCCGGCTGGAGCCGCTGGCTCGTTCCTCCGGCCGCCCTCTCGGTCCACCTGTCCATCGGTCAGGCCTACGCCTGGAGCGTCTTCAAGCCGCCACTGGAATCCGCGCTCGATCTCAGCGGCACCCAGAGCGCGCTGCCCTTCCAGCTCGGCATCGTCATGCTCGGCCTGTCCGCCGCGTTCGGCGGCACCCTCGTCGAGCGCAACGGGCCGCGCTGGGCCATGACCGTCGCCCTCATCTGTTTCTCCTCCGGCTTCCTCATCGCCTCGCTCGGCGCCGCCACCGAGCAGTACTGGCTGATCGTCTTCGGCTACGGCTTCGTCGGCGGCATCGGCCTGGGCATCGGCTACATCTCGCCCGTCTCCACCCTCATCAAGTGGTTCCCCGACCGGCCCGGCATGGCCACCGGGATCGCGATCATGGGCTTCGGCGGCGGCGCGCTCATCGCCTCGCCGTGGTCGGCGCAGATGCTGGAGTCGTTCGGTTCCGACAGCTCCGGCATCGCGCTCGCCTTCCTCGTGCACGGACTGACGTACGCCGCGTTCATGTCGCTCGGAGTGCTCCTGGTCCGCGTGCCGCGCGGCGAGAAGCCCGCCGCCGGCGGGTCGAGCGTGCCGAGCGCCCTCACGGGCGTCCAGGTCTCCGCGCGCAGCGCCGTGCGGACCCCGCAGTTCTGGTGCCTGTGGGTCATCCTCTGCATGAACGTGACCGCGGGCATCGGCATCCTGGAGAAGGCCGCGCCGATGATCAAGGACTTCTTCGCGGACAGCTCCACACCGGTCTCGGTGTCGGCGGCGGCCGGCTTCGTCGCGCTGCTCTCGGCGGCCAACATGGCCGGCCGGATCGGCTGGTCGTCCACCTCCGACCTGATCGGCCGCAAGAACATCTACCGTGTCTACCTCGGCGTCGGCGCGCTGATGTACGCGTCGATAGCCTGGTTCGGGGACTCCTCCAAGCCGCTGTTCATCCTGTGCGCCCTGGTGATCCTCTCCTTCTACGGCGGCGGTTTCGCCACCATCCCCGCCTACCTGAAGGACCTCTTCGGGACCTACCAGGTCGGCGCGATCCACGGACGGCTGCTCACCGCCTGGTCCACGGCCGGGGTGCTCGGCCCGCTGATCGTCAACTGGATCGCGGACCGCCAGGAGGAGGCCGGCAAACACGGCTCGGCGCTCTACGGGACATCGTTCGCCATCATGATCGGTCTGCTCGCCGTCGGCTTCGCCGCCAACGAACTCGTCCGCCCCGTCCATCCCCGTCACCACGTGCCCGCGCCGAAGGAGGCCGCCGATGTCCAGCGAGAGCAGTCCGTCTGAGAACACGGGCCCGCCCGACCGCCGGCCCCTGATCGCCTTCGCCTGGCTGTGGGTGGGGCTGCCGCTCTGTTACGGCATCTACGAACTGGTGCAGAAGGCGACACAGCTGTTCACAGGGTAGGTGTTCGGACACGGGGGACTCTGATAGAAGCCGACAACCCGGCCGCGTTAATCCTGTGGCATCGCGTGCCGTCGTACTGGTGAGTCACTGAACACACTGGAGGATCCCGCTACCGCAAAGCAGCAAAGGGGACCCACCCATGAACGGCTCGCGCATCGCCGCCGTCGGTCACTACCAGCCCGCCAAGGTACTCACGAACGAGGACCTGGCGGGTCTGGTCGACACCAACGACGAGTGGATCAGAAGCCGGGTGGGCATCCGTACGCGCCACATCGCCGGGCCCGACGAGCCCGTGGACGAGCTGGCCGCGCACGCCGCCGCCAAGGCGCTCGCCGCGGCGGGCCTGGCCGCGAGCGAGATCGACCTCGTCCTCGTCGCCACCTCGACCGCCGTCGACCGCTCCCCGAACATGGCCGCCCGGGTCGCGAACCGCCTCGGCATCCCCTCGGCGGCCACGATGGACCTCAACGTCGTGTGCGCCGGCTTCACCCACGCCCTGGCCACGGCCGACCACGCGGTCCGGGCCGGGGGATCGGTACGGGCCCTCGTCATCGGCGCCGACAAGATGTCCGCGGTGACGGACTGGACCGACCGCACGACCTGTGTACTCGTCGGGGACGGGGCGGGCGCCGCCGTCGTCGAGGCCTGCCCGCCCGCCGCAGCGGACGCGCCGGGGCTCGCGGGCATCGGGCCCGTGCTGTGGGGCTCGGTGCCGGAGATGGGGCACGCGGTACGGATCGAGGGCACGCCCCCGCGCTTCGCACAGGAGGGCCAGAGCGTCTACCGCTGGGCCACCACCCAGCTGCCGCGCATCGCCCGCCAGGCGTGTGAGCGCGCCGGTCTCGCCCCGGAGGACCTCGCCGCCGTCGTCCTGCACCAGGCCAACCTGCGCATCATCGAGCCGCTGGCGGCGAAGATCGGCGCGGTGAACGCCGTCGTGGCCCGTGATGTCGTCGAGTCCGGCAACACCTCGGCCGCCAGCATCCCGCTGGCCTTCTCCAAACTGGTCGAGCGCGGCGAGATCTCCACCGGCGACCCCGTCCTCCTGTTCGGCTTCGGCGGCAACCTCTCGTACGCCGGGCAGGTCGTCCGCTGCCCGTGACGGTTCCGGCTCCGGCTCCGGAAGGCGTTCCACGAGCGCCCACGGCGCTTCGGCGTCCCTCTCTTTGTCCTCTGAATGGAAGAAGTCAGCTTCAATCTGTGCTCGACTTCTTCCCAGCCCCGGCAGTCGCTGCTACGTTCCACTCGAAAGCCCGGCGAGGTGGCCGGAAATCGTGGCAGGTTGGTACCTGACCAGGCTGGGAGGGGCTTGTGAGACGTATGACCGCACGACCCGCGAACTCCCACCAGGCCCGGCTGCTGCGGCTGCTGCGTGACGGTGGGCCCAACTCCCGGGCCCAGCTGGGGGATCAGGTCGATCTGTCACGGTCCAAGCTGGCCGTGGAGGTGGACCGCCTCCTGGAGACGGGCCTGGTCGTGGCCGACGGACTCGCCGCCTCCCGCGGTGGCCGCCGCTCCCACAACATCCGACTCGCCCCCGCCCTGCGCTTCCTCGGCGTCGACATCGGCGCGACGTCGATCGACGTCGCGGTCACCAACGCCGAACTGGAAGTGCTGGGACACCTCAACCAGCCCATGGACGTACGCGAGGGCCCGGTCGCGGTCTTCGAGCAAGTCCTGGCCATGGCTGCCAAGTTGAGGGCATCCGGGCTCGCGGAGGGGTTCGACGGCGCCGGTATCGGCGTCCCGGGTCCGGTCCGTTTCCCCGAGGGTGTTCCGGTGGCTCCGCCGATCATGCCCGGCTGGGACGGCTTTCCCGTGCGGGAGGCGCTCAGCCAGGAACTGGGCTGCCCGGTGATGGTCGACAACGACGTGAACCTGATGGCGATGGGGGAGCAGCACGCGGGCGTCGCCCGTTCCGTGGGCGACTTCCTCTGCGTCAAGATCGGTACCGGTATCGGCTGCGGCATCGTCGTCGGCGGTGAGGTCCACCGTGGGGTGACGGGCAGCGCCGGAGACATCGGGCACATCCAGGCGGTGCCCGACGGGCGCCCGTGCGCCTGCGGCAACCGGGGCTGCCTGGAAGCCCACTTCAGCGGCGCCGCACTCGCCCGCGACGCCAAAGAGGCCGCCCAGCAAGGACTTTCGGCGGAACTCGCCGCCCGCTGGGAGGCGAGCGGCACCCTGAGCGCCGTCGACGTGGCCGCCGCCGCTGCCGCCGGGGACGCCACCTCGCTCGACCTGATCCGCGAGGGCGGCAACCGCACCGGCCAGGTCATCGCCGGTCTCGTCAGCTTCTTCAACCCCGGCCTGGTGGTGATCGGCGGCGGGGTGACCGGCCTCGGCCACACCCTGCTCGCCGCGATCCGTACCCAGGTCTACCGTCAGTCGCTGCCCCTGGCGACCGGCAACCTGCCCATCGTTCTGGGGGAGTTGGGCCCCACCGCCGGAGTCATCGGCGCCGCCCGGCTCATCAGCGACCACCTGTTCTCACCCGCGTAAGCCGACTCCGTACCCCTCCGTCACTCGACGCACACCACCACAAGCGCCCTGCTCTGCCCTGCGCAAAAACGCCTGCCCAGCAAGCGATCCACCCTGCAACCGGCCCGCACGCCCGCCAAGGGGAACCGTCATGGCACCAGAACCACCGCTGCTCAGCATGTCCGGCATCACCAAGTCGTTCCCCGGAGTCCGGGCCCTCGACGGCGTCGACCTCGACGTCCAGGCCGGTGAAGTGCACTGTCTGCTCGGCCAGAACGGGGCCGGCAAGTCCACCCTCATCAAGGTCCTGGCCGGCGCCCACCAGCCCGACGACGGCGTCATCAACTGGCGCGGCGAACCGGTCACCCTGCGTTCGCCCATCGCCGCCATGCGCCTCGGCATCGCCACCATCTACCAGGAACTCGACCTGGTGGAGGGACTGTCGGTGGCCGAGAACGTCCACCTCGGCCATGAACCGACGACCGCCGGCTTCGTCGTACGAGGAAGGACGGCGAAGACATCAACAGCCGCTCTGCTCAGCCGACTCGGTCATCCGGAGGTCGATCCGGGGCGCCTGGTCGGGGAGTTGTCGGCGGCGCAGCAGCAGATCGTGTCGATGGCACGGGCGCTCTCCCACGACGTACGGCTGATCGTCATGGACGAGCCGTCCGCGGCGCTCGACCCGGAGGAGGTCGACAACCTCTTCCGAATCGTCGGCGACCTGACCGCCGCCGGGGTCGCCGTCGTCTACATCTCGCACCGCCTGGAGGAGATCCGCCGCATCGGCGACCGCGTGACCGTCCTCAAGGACGGCCGGGCGGTGGCGGGCGGACTCCCCGCGAAGTCCACCCCGACCCGCGAGGTCGTCGCCCTGATGACGGGCCGCAACGTCGAGTACGTCTTCCCGGAACGCCCCACGACACCGGGGGACGCGGGCGTCGCACCGGTCCTCGAAGTCCAAGGGCTGGCCAGGGACGGCGAGTTCGCGCCCGTCGACCTCACCGTGCGGCCCGGGGAGATCGTGGGCCTCGCCGGACTGGTCGGGTCGGGGCGCTCGGAGATCCTGGAGACGATCTACGGCGCCCGCAAACCGACTGCCGGCCAAGTGCTCGTCGACGGGCACGTGTTGAGGCCGGGCAGTGTACGGGCCGCGGTGCGCGCCGGGCTCGGGCTCGCCCCCGAGGAACGCAAGGCGCAGGCACTGCTGATGCTGGAGTCCGTCACCCGCAATGTGTCGGTCTCCTCCATGTCCCGCTTCGCACGCGGAGGCTGGATCAACCGGCGCGCCGAACTGGCCGCCGCCCGCGCCGCCACCCGCGAGCTGTCGCTACGGCCCGACAACCCCTCCGCACCCGTCCGCACCCTCTCCGGCGGCAACCAGCAGAAGGCGGTCCTCGCCCGCTGGCTGCTGCGCGGCTGCCGGGTCCTGCTGCTCGACGAACCGACCCGGGGCGTCGACGTCGGCGCCCGCGCCGAGCTGTACGCGGTCATCCGCCGCCTCGCCGACGAGGGTCTCGCCGTGCTGCTGGTATCCAGCGAAGTGCCCGAGGTGCTCGGCCTCGCCGACCGTGTCCTGGTCCTGCGCGAGGGCCAGGTCGTCCACACGGCACCCGCCCGCGAACTCGACGAACACCGCGTGCTCGACCTCGTCATGGAAGGAGCCCCTGTGGCCAGCACAACTTCCGCGGCCGGCAGTCCGGCTGTCGGTGAAAGGGGCCCCGCGTCATGACCGCGCCCGTGTCCCCGCCGCGCGACACCGCCGGCAAGGCCCCGGCGGCCGGTCAACTCCCGGCCTGGCGAGGCCTGGTGGCCCGCGCCGACGTCCGTACCCTCTCCCTCCTCGGTGTCCTCGCCGCACTGATCGTCGTCGGCGGCATCACCAAGCCCGACGAGTTCCTCGACACCCGCAACCTCCAACTCGTCCTCACCCAGGGCTCGGTGATCGGAGTTGTCACCGTCGGCATGACCTTCGTCATCATGTCGGGCGGTATCGACCTGTCGGTCGGCGCGATCGTCGCCCTCTCCTCGGTGTGGGCGACCACCGTCGCCACCCAGGAGTACGGCTTCGCGGGCATCCTCTTCACCGCGGTGCTCGTCGGCCTGGGCTGCGGACTGGTCAACGGTCTGCTCATCGCGTACGGCGGGATGGTCCCGTTCATCGCCACGCTCGCCATGCTGGCCTCGGCACGCGGACTCGCCCTCCAGATCACCGACGGCGCGACACAGATCGTCACGATCGACAGCGTCCTCGACCTCGGTGAGCGCGACGCCTACATCCTCGGCATCCCGCCGCTGGTGCTGGTCTTCGCGGTAGTGACGATTCTCGGCTGGCTGATCCTGAACCGCACCACCTTCGGCCGCCGTACCGTCGCCGTGGGCGGCAATGCGGAGGCCGCCCGGCTGGCCGGCATCGACGTACGCCGCCAGCGCCTCTACCTCTACCTCCTGTCCGGACTGTGCTGCGGGATCGCCGCCTTCCTGCTGATCATCCTGTCCGGCTCGGGCCAGAACACCAACGGCAATCTGTACGAGCTGGACGCCATCGCAGCCGCGATCATCGGCGGCACCCTGCTCAGCGGGGGTCGCGGCACCATCGTCGGCTCCGTCCTGGGCGTCCTGATCTTCACCACGATCACCAACATCTTCGCCCTGAACAACCTGCAGAGCGATGTACAGCAGATCGCCAAGGGCGCGATCATCGTCGCCGCCGTGCTCGTCCAGCGCCGCACCGCAAGCACGACCTGAGGGAAGGGTTCACCGCCATGCCAGAGTCGACGCCTTTCACAAGCCGCAGAGGACTTCTCTTCGGGACCGCCGCCGTCGGGGCGGGAGTCCTGCTCGCCGGTTGCACCAGCAACGAGCCGGCGGACGAGCCCGCCGCGAACGACAACCAGCCGGCCGCCGCGGACACTCCCGGCAAGGCCGTCACCATCGGCTTCGCCGGACCGCAGGCCGACCACGGCTGGCTCAACGCGATCAACGACAACGCCAAGAGCCAGGCGAAGAAGTACTCCGACGTGACGCTGGAGATCACCGAGGGCTCGAACGACACCGCCGCGCAGATCGGCCAGATCGAGACGCTGATCAACAAGAAGGTCGACGTCCTGGTGATCCTGCCCGCCGACGGCAAGGCGCTCACCCAGGTCGGACTGAAGGCGATGCGTGCCGGCATCCCCGTCGTCAACCTGGACCGGATCTTCAACACCCCTCAGGCGTACCGTTGTTGGATAGGCGGCGACAACTACGGCATGGGCTTCAACGCGGGGCAGTACATCGGCGAGAAACTCAAGGACGTGTCCGACGCCAAGGTCATCGAACTCGCCGGACTCGACAACCTGGAACTGACCAAGCAGCGCACTCAGGGCTTCGACGACGCCCTGAAGAACTACCCGAACATCAAGAAGGTCGCCCGCCAGGCCGCCGAGTTCACGGTTGAGTCGGGCCAGGCGAAGATGGCCCAACTCCTGCAGGCGCAGTCCAAGTTCAACGCGCTGTGGAACCACGACGACGACCAGGGCGTGGGCGCGCTGCGGGCCATCGACCAGGCCGGCCGCAACGACTTCCTGATGGTCGGCGGCGCGGGCGCCCTCTCCGCCTTCCAGGCCATCAAGCAGGACAACGGCGTCCTGAAGGCGACCGTGCTCTACCCGCCGACGATGGCCGCCTCCGCGATCGACCTCGCCCGCGCACTGGGCCAGGGCAAGGGGGTGAGCGGCCTCGCCGAGTTCGAGATCCCCTCCTCCCTCACGCTCTACTCGGCGGTCGTCGACAAGACCAACATCGACCAGTACATGCCGACCGGCTTCAAGTAGAGGCAACGGGGCGCCCGACAGGGGCGCGGGGAACTGCGCGACCAGCCACGACGGACCCGCGGCCGACCCACTGAATCACCCCCCACCACCAGGAGGACCTCCGCATGGGACAGGCAGACGCCGACACGCCGACACTCGGTGTCGGCATGGTCGGCTACGCGTTCATGGGCGCAGCCCACTCCCAGGGCTGGCGCACCGCGGGCCATGTCTTCGACCTGCCCCGGCGCCCGGTGCTCGCCGCGATCTGCGGTCGGGACCCGGGCGCTGTCCGAGCGGCAGCGAACAAGCACGGCTGGGCGGCGGCCGAGACCGACTGGCGCGCCCTCGTCGAACGGGACGACGTCGACCTCGTCGACATCTGCACCCCCGGCGACAGCCACGCCGAGATCGCCCTCGCCGCCCTCGCCGCGGGCAAACACGTACTGTGCGAAAAGCCCCTCGCCAACACCGTCGAGGAAGCCATGGCGATGACAGCGGCGGCCGAAGAGGCCGAGCAGCGCGGCCAGTTGGCGATGGTCGGCTTCAACTACCGTCGCCTGCCCGCCACCGCGCTCGCCCGTTCCATGGTCGCCGAGGGCAGGCTCGGCAGCCTGCGCCACGTGCGGGTGACATACCTTCAGGACTGGCTGGTGGACCCGCAGTTCCCCCTCACCTGGCGGCTGCGCAAGGAAACGGCCGGGTCGGGCGCGCTCGGCGACCTGGGCGCCCACATCATCGACCTCGCCCAGTACCTCGTGGGCGAACACCTCGCCGGAGTCTCCGCCCTCACCGAAACCTTCGTACGGGAACGCCCGTTGCCCGGCGGCGCGGTCAACGGCCTGACCGCCACCGCCGGCGCGACCGTCGGCGCCGGGCAGGTCACCGTGGACGACGCGGCCGTGTTCACCGGCCGCTTCGCCTCGGGCGCCCTCGCGTCCTTCGAGGCCACCCGGTACGCGACCGGCCGCAAGAACGCCCTGCGCATCGAACTCAACGGTGAGCGCGGCTCGTTGGCCTTCGACCTGGAGCGCCTCAACGAACTCGAGTTCCACGACGGTACCGAGCCCGGCGCGCACGCCGGGTTCCGCCGCATCCTCGTCACCGAACCCGATCACCCCTATCTGGACGCGTGGTGGCCGCCGGGCCACGGACTCGGCTACGAGCACTCCTTCGTCCACCAGGCCCGCGACCTCGTCCACGCGATAGCGGAAGGCAGCCGGCCTCGCCCCTCCTTCGCGGACGGACTCCAGGTGCAACGCGTTCTGGCGGCGGTCGAGGAGAGCGCGGGGAGGAACTCCGTCTACACGCCCATAGCGGTCTCGCCCACAGCTGTGTCATCCGTATCGGTCTGAGGAGGTTCGACGAGTATGCCGCGCGACTTCACGCTGTTCACCGGCCAGTGGGCCGACCTGCCTCTCGAGGAGGTCTGCCGTCTTGCCCGGGACTTCGGCTACGACGGGCTCGAACTCGCCTGCTGGGGCGATCACTTCGAGGTGGACAAGGCTCTCGCGGACCCGGCCTATCTGGCGGGCCGCCACCAGCTCCTCGACAAGTACGGCCTGAAGTGCTGGGCGATCTCCAACCACCTGGTCGGCCAGGCGGTCTGCGACGCCATCATCGATGAGCGGCACCAGGCGATCCTGCCCGCCCGTATCTGGGGCGACGGTGAGGCGGAGGGTGTACGGCGGCGGGCGGCGGCGGAGATCGCCGACACCGCGCGGGCCGCGGCCGCCTTCGGTGTCGACACCGTCATCGGCTTCACCGGCTCGGCGATCTGGCATCTGGTCGCGATGTTCCCTCCCGCCCCGGAGTCGATGATCGACCGCGGCTACCAGGACTTCGCCGACCGCTGGAACCCGATCCTCGACGTCTTCGACGCCCAGGGCGTGCGGTTCGCCCACGAGGTCCACCCCAGCGAGATCGCCTACGACTACTGGACAACCCAGCGCGCCCTGGAGGCGGTTGGCCACCGGCCCGCCTTCGGCCTGAACTTCGACCCCTCGCACTTCGTGTGGCAGGACCTCGACCCGGTCGGCTTCCTGTGGGACTTCCGCGACCGGATCTACCACGTCGACTGCAAGGAGGCCCGCAAGCGGCTCGACGGCCGCAACGGCCGCCTGGGCTCCCATCTGCCCTGGGGCGACCCGCGCCGCGGCTGGGACTTCGTCTCCGCCGGCCACGGCGACGTCGCCTGGGAGGACGTCTTCCGCATGCTGCGCTCGATCGACTACCGGGGTCCCGTCTCCGTGGAGTGGGAGGACGCCGGCATGGACCGGCTCCAGGGCGCCCCCGAAGCACTGACCCGCCTCAAGGCGTACGACTTCGACCCCCCGTCGGCCTCCTTCGACGCGGCGTTCGGGGGTAACGACTGAGCTGCCCCTGACTGTTCCGGACGCTTCCGGGGTGACGGCGCACCCCGGCGTATCGCACCCGCATATACCACGAGCTCCATTCTGGAGGCATTCGTGCACGCGAAAGTCGACACCACCCGCACCGGCAGAACCGGGAGTCGCAGACGTCACCCCGGATTCCGCAGAGCGCTCGCCCTGTTCACGGGCGCGCTGCTCGCGGGAGCGTCACTGACCCTTGCGGTACCCCAGGCCGGCGCAGCCGTCGCCGAGCCCACGGACGGCCCCGCGGCGACCGCCGCCGAGGACTTCCAGCAGGTCACCCTGGCCAAGGGGGAACCGGAGGTCGGCGAACCCATGTCGCTCGCCGTCCTCCCCGACCGCTCGGTCCTGCACACCTCGCGCGACGGCGAACTCCGCATCACCGACGCCGCCGGAAACACCCGGCTCGCCGGCAAGCTCGACGTCTACTCCCACGACGAAGAGGGCCTCCAAGGCATAGGCGTGGACCCGCAGTTCAGCTCCAACCGCTTCATCTACCTGTACTACGCACCCCCGTTGAACACCCCCGCGGGCGACGCCCCCGAGACGGGCACCGCCGCCGACTTCGCGCCCTTCGACGGAGTCAACCGGCTCTCCCGGTTCGTCCTGAACGCCGACGGCACGCTCGACAACGCCAGCGAGAAGAAGATCCTCGACGTCCCCGCCTCGCGCGGGCTGTGCTGCCATGTCGGCGGCGACATCGACTTCGACGCGGCGGGCAACCTGTACCTGTCGACGGGCGACGACACCAACCCCTTCCAGTCCGACGGCTTCACCCCGATCGACGAGCGCGCGAACCGCAACCCGGCCTTCGACGCCCAGCGTTCGGCCGGCAACACCAACGACCTGCGCGGCAAGATCCTGCGCGTCAAGGTCAACACTGACGGCTCGTACACCGTCCCCGACGGCAACCTGTTCGCACCCGGCACGGAGAAGACGCGCCCCGAGATCTACGCGATGGGCTTCCGCAACCCGTTCCGCTTCAGCGTCGACAAAGCGACCGGCATCCTCTACATCGGAGAGTACGGTCCCGACGCGGGCGCGGCCGACCCGGCCCGAGGCCCCGCAGGCCAGGTCGAGTTCGCCCGCGTGACCGGCCCCGGCAACTTCGGCTGGCCGTACTGCACCGGCGCCAACGACGCCTACGTCGACTACGACTTCGCGACCGGCACCTCGGGCGCCACCTTCGACTGCGCCGCCCCGAAGAACAACTCGCCCCACAACACCGGCCTGACCGACCTTCCCCCGGCGCAGGCCGCCTGGATCCCGTACAACGGCGCGTCCGTACCGGAGTTCGGCGACGGCTCCGAGTCCCCGATGGGCGGCCCGGTCTACCACTACGACGCCTCGCTCGACTCCCCGGTCAAGTTCCCCGAGGCCTACGACGGCGACTTCTTCGCCGGTGAGTTCGGCCGCCAGTGGATCAAGCGGATCAGCAGCGACGCCAACGGGACCGTGCGGTCCATCAACGACATCCCGTGGACCGGCACCCAGGTGATGGACATGGCCTTCGGTCCGGACGGCGCGCTCTACGTCCTCGACTACGGCATCTCCTGGTTCGGCGGTGACGAGCACTCCGCCCTCTACCGCATCGAGAACGCCACCGACGGCCACTCCCCGGTCGCACAGGCCGCCGCGGACGTCACCTCCGGGCAGGCCCCGCTGAAGGTGAGGTTCTCCTCCGCCGGGACCACCGACCAGGACGGTGACGCCCTCACCTACAGCTGGGACTTCGGGGACGGCACCACATCGACTTCGCCGAACCCCTCCCACAAGTACCGGAAGAACGGGACGTACACGGCGACGCTGACCGCCAAGGACAGCACCGGCCGCACGGGCGGCGCGAGCGTCCAGGTCGTCGTCGGCAACACCGCACCCAACGTGACCCTCCAACTCCCGCAGGACGGACAGCTGTTCGCGTTCGGGGACGCGATCCCGTTCAAGGTGAAGGTCACCGACCGCGAGGACGGCCGGAGCATCGACTGCGCCAAGGTCCAGGTCACCTTCATCCTCGGCCACGACAGCCACGGCCATCCGCAGACCTCGGCGAACGGCTGCTCCGGCACCATCCAGACCAGCGCCGACGGCGGCCACGACCCCGACGCCAACATCTTCGGGGTCTTCGACGCCCAGTACACCGACCTCGGTGGCGGCGGCCAGGCGCCCCTGACGACCCATGACCAGAACGTCGTCCAGCCCGCCCACCGTCAGGCCGAGCACTTCACCAACTCCTCGGGCACCGTGGTCAGTTCACGGGCGTCAGCGAACGGCGGCAAAACGGTCGGCGACATCGACAACGGCGACTGGATCGCCTTCACGCCGTACGCCTTGGGCAACGCCAAGTCGCTCACGGCACGCGTCGCCTCGGCCGGCGCGGGCGGCAGGCTGGAGATCCGCGCGGGTTCCCCGACCGGCAAGGTGCTGGGCCGCACGACCGTACCGGCGACCGGCGGCTGGGACACCTACCAGGACGTCACCGACACCCTGTCCCACGCTCCGCAGACCACGACCACGCTCTACCTGGTCTTCAAGGGAGCGGCGAGCGGCGACTTGTACGAGGTGGACGACTTCGCCTTCACCACGGGCTGAGGGGAGACGCGCCATGCGATCAACAGAACGATCAGGAAGAAGAGAACGGGCCGGGCGCACCGGACGAACACGATTGACCGTCACCGCTGTTGTGGGCGCGGCACTTCTCCTCGGAGGCGTCTCGACCCCGGCCGCCTCCACGCCCGCACCACGCCACGCCGACCGGGTGCTGGTCTTCTCCAAGACGGCGGCCTTCCGGCACGACTCCATCCCCGACGGAGTCGCGGCGCTCAAGGAACTCGGCACGAGCGCCGGCTTCAGGGTCGACGCGACGGAGGACGCGACGGCGTTCACCCCGAAGAACCTCCGCCGGTACGCGGCAGTCGTCTTCCTCTCGACGACCGGCGACGTTTTGACGGACAGTCAACAAGCCTCCTTCGAGGGCTACATCCACCACGGCGGCGGCTATGTGGGCATCCACGCGGCGGCCGACACGGAGTACGACTGGGCGTTCTACGGCGGCCTGGTCGGCGCCTACTTCCAGGGGCACCCGGCCATCCAGCCGGCCCGGATGAAGGTGGAGGACCGAGCCCACCCGGCGACCTCGGCCCTGGGCGCGGACTGGAACCGTACTGACGAGTGGTACAACTACCGCTCCAATCCCCGGAGTTCGGTACACGTCCTGGCCTCCCTCGACGAGTCGTCGTACACCGGTGGCACGATGAACGGCGACCACCCGATCGCCTGGTGCCACAAATACGCGGGCGGCCGCTCCTTCTACACAGGCCTCGGCCACCTGTCGTCCGCGTACACCGAACCGGCTCTCCGGCAGCACCTGTTGGGCGGCCTGCGCTGGGCCACCGGCAAGGCCCAGGCGGACTGCCGCCCGGAGGACGGCTACGAGCCGCTCTTCGACGGCACCTCGCAGGACGGGTGGCAACAGGCGGGCCCAGGCGGCTTCACCGTCTCCGACGACGGCACACTGACGTCGTCCGGCGGCCTGGGTCTGCTCTGGTACTCCGCCCGGAGCTTCGGCGCCTACTCGCTGAAGCTGGACTGGAAGGCCCGCGGCGACGACAACTCCGGCGTGTTCGTGGGCTTCCCGCCCTCGGACGACCCGTGGTCGGCGGTCGACAAGGGCTACGAGATCCAGATCGACGCGACCGACGCCCCCGACCGCACCACCGGGGCCGTGTACGGCCTCCGCTCCGCCGACCTGAGGAAGCGCGACCGTGCGCTGAATCCGCCGGGGGAGTGGAACACGTACGAGATCCGCGTGGAGGGCGAACGACTCCGCGTCTGGCTCAACGGTGTGCGGATCAACGATTTCACCAACAACGATCCCGCCCGCAGCCTTCGGGACGGTCACATCGGCATCCAGAACCACGGAGCCGACGACCAGGTGTCCTTCCGCGACATCCGGATCAAGGAACTGCCCGTGAACGCGCCGGCGAGCCCGGCCGCCGCGGGCGACTGAGCGGCGGCGGGCGGAGGACGCCGGACCTCCGCCCGCCGCCTTCCCTCCCCTCCAGTCCCGTCGCCGGAGGGTGTGAACACCGCGAACACAGCGGACATCGCGAACACCGTGAACGGCAAGGAGGCCGCCCATGTCCACGTCGTCGTCCCGTCCTCGAACTCGTGTGGGGGTATGGCTGATCGGAGCCCGCGGCTCCGTCGCCATCACCGTCGTCGCGGGCTGCGCCGCCGTGACAGCGGGACAGCACCGCCCCACGGGCATGGACACCGAGACACCCCCGTTCACGGAGGCACCGGCCCTGGACGCCCGACCCTCTGGCGAAGACAAGGAACGCCGGTGAGCACCCGACCCGGCGCACCCTCCGCAGACGGCGCCCGCGACCGGGCCAACCGGGACCGCGCTCCATCCGGTCCACCGTCCAACCCCACCACCGCTCCCCGCACCCCCTTCGCCCCACTCCGTTTCGGGTACGGCACCAACGGCCTCACCGACCTCCGTCTCGACGACGCCCTCGGTCTGCTGGCCGACCTCGGCTACGACGGCGTCGGTCTGACCCTCGACCACATGCACCTCGACCCGCTCGCCCCCGACCTCGCCGAGCGCACCCGACGTGTCGCCCGCCGCCTGAACACCCTCGGCCTCGGCGTCACCGTGGAGACCGGCGCCCGCTACGTACTCGACCCACGCCGCAAACACGGCCCGTCGCTCCTCGACCCCGACCCGGACGACCGCTCACGACGCGTCGACCTCCTGCTCAGGGCCGTGCGCGTCGCCGCAGACCTCGGCGCCCACGCAGTGCACTGCTTCAGCGGCATCCGCCCCACCGACACGGACCCGGACACCGCCTGGCACCGCCTGACCGAAGCCCTCACCCTCGTCCTGGAGGCGGCCACCGCAGCCGGCGTCCCACTCGCGATCGAACCCGAACCAGGCCATCTGCTCGCCACCCTCGCCGACTTCCACCGTCTCCGCCACGCGCTCGACGACCCTGCGGCGCTCGGTCTCACCCTCGACATCGGTCACTGCCAGTGCCTCGAACCCCTCCCTCCCGCCGACTGCGTCCGCGCCGCCGCACCCTGGCTGCGGCACGTCCAGATCGAGGACATGCGCCGCGGAGTCCACGAACACCTCCCGTTCGGGGACGGTGAGATCGACTTCCCGCCCGTGCTCGCCGCCCTGTCCGCCACCGGCTACCAGGGCCTGACCGTCGTGGAACTCCCCCGCCACTCCCACGCGGGCCCCCACTACGCCGAACACTCCCTCCACCACCTCCGCCGCACAGCACCCTCCAACCTCCCCGAAACCACAAAACCGACCGCCACGCCGCCCGGGCCCGCACCAGATCCGCAAATCACCCCGGCGGCCCGCTCCGCCTCAGCAGCAGCGCAGACCACTCACCCCCGGATCGCGACCACCCCCAAGGTCGCTCCTGTCACCCACGCCACACCACAGACCGGGCATTCCGCCACCCCCGCCGAAAGGAGCACCCCATGACCCGGCCCCGCACCGGACCGGGCGCCCCGGCGGCCGGCAAGCCCAACCCCCTTCCCCTCATCCCACTGGACGATCTCCGCGCCGAGGTCACCGCCCACCTCGGCGAAGCCGCCCGCACCTGGCTCGCCCTCGCCCTGGACGACGCAGCCGCCCGATCCCACACCCAAGGCCCCATCTCCGCCTGGGAGTTGCGCCTTGCCGAAGCCGGTCGCCGCTGTGGCATCGACCATGCGGACGCCGTACGCGTCCTGATCCTGAACGCCGCACAGGCCGGCCCGGACGCCCTCACCCGCGTCTACCGACAGGGCACCGCCGCCGAACGCCGAGCCGTCCTGCACGCCTTGCCCCACCTGGTCGCAGGCCCCGACGCCCTCCACCTCGTCGAAGACGCCCTGCGCACCAACGACACGCGCCTCGTCGCCGCTGCCGTCGGCCCGTACGCCGCGCGTCATCTGGACGCCCACAACTGGCGCCACGCCGTGCTGAAATGCCTGTTCACCGGGGTGCCCGTCGACGCGGTGGCCGACCTCCTCCACCGGGCCCGGGCCGACACGGAACTCGCCCGCATGCTCGACGACTACGCCGCCGAACGCACCGCCGCCGGCCGCCCCGTCCCTGACGATCTGCACCGCGTCCTGGCGATGACGGCGTCCGAAGTGAAGGAGTCCTGATGCGCATCTTCGACCCCCACATCCACATGACGTCTCGGACCACCGATGACTACCAGGCTATGTACACCGCAGGCGTCCGCGCCGTCGTCGAACCCTCCTTCTGGCTCGGCCAGCCGCGCACCTCGCCCGCCTCCTTCCTCGACTACTTCGACTCACTCCTGGGCTGGGAACCCTTCCGCGCCGCCCAGTACGGCATCGCCCACCACTGCACGATCGCCCTCAACCCCAAAGAGGCGAACGACCCCCGCTGCACCCCCGTCCTCGACGAACTGCCCCGGTATCTCGCCAAGGACCGCGTCGTCGCCGTCGGTGAGATCGGCTACGACTCGATGACCCCCGCCGAGGACACCGCCTTCGCCGCCCAGCTCCAGCTCGCCGCCGACCACGGCCTGCCCGCACTCGTCCACACCCCGCACCGCGACAAGCTCGCCGGCCTGCGCCGCACCCTGGACGTCGTACGGGAGTCGGCCGTGCCCCCGGAGCACGTCCTGGTCGACCATCTCAACGAGACCACCGTCAAGGAGGCCAAGGACAGCGGCTGCTGGCTCGGCTTCTCGGTCTATCCCGAGACCAAGATGGACGAGGAACGGATGGTCGCCGTCCTGCGCGGCTACGGCCCCGAGCAGGTCCTGGTCAACTCCGCCGCGGACTGGGGCAGAAGCGACCCCGTCAAGACCCGCAGGGTCGGCGACCTGATGCTGGCGGAGGGCTTCACCGAGGACGATGTCGACCGCGTCCTGTGGCGCAACCCGGTCGCCTTCTACGGGCTCAGCGGCCGACTGGACCTCGAAGTCGACGCGACCGACGCCACCCACGAGGTCAACTCCGTCCTGCGCGGCGGGGAGTGACCGATGCGCTTCCGCCACCCCGACGGCTCCACCGTCCACCTCGCCTACTGCACCAACGTCCACCCCGCCGAAACCCTCGACGGCGTCCTCGCCCAACTCCGCGACCACTGCGAACCCGTACGCCGACGGCTCGGCCGAGACCGCCTCGGCATAGGACTGTGGCTGGCCAGGAACGCGGCCCACGCCCTGGTCACCGACCCCTCCGCCCTGCGCGGCCTGCGCACCGAACTCGACCGGCGCGGCCTCGAAGTCGTCACCCTCAACGGCTTCCCCTACGAGGGTTTCGGCGCCGAAGAGGTCAAGTACCGCGTCTACAAGCCGGACTGGGCCGACCCCGAGAGGCTCGCCCACACCACCGACCTCGCCCGGGTCCTCGCCGGGCTCCTCCCCGACGACGTCACCGAAGGCAGCATCTCCACCCTGCCCCTCGCCTGGCGCACCGCCCACGACCAGAAGCGCGCGGCCACCGCCCTGACCGCCCTGGGCACCCTCGCGCAACGCCTCGACGCCCTCGCCGAACTCACCGGCCGCTCCATCCGCGTCGGCCTGGAACCGGAACCCGGCTGCATCGTCGAGACCACCGCCGACGCCATCGCCCCGCTGACCGGGATCGGCCACGACCGTATCGGCATCTGCGTCGACACCTGCCACCTCGCCACCTCCTTCGAAGATCCGCACACCGCCCTGAACGCGCTCGCCCAGGCAGGCGTCCCCGTCGTCAAGTCCCAGCTCTCCGCCGCCCTGCACGCCGAACACCCCCATCTGCCCGACGTCCGCGAGGCCCTCGCCGCCTTCGACGAACCCCGCTTCCTGCACCAGACCCGCACCGCCACCGCCGCCGGACTGCGGGGCACCGACGACCTGGGCGAGGCACTGGGCGGCGATGCCCTGCCGGACGCCTCCCCATGGCGCGCCCACTTCCACGTCCCGCTCCACGCGGCCCCCGCCGCACCCCTCACCTCCACGCTCCCCGTACTCAGGTCCGCGCTGACCCGGCTCGTCGGCGGCCCCCACCCCCTCACCCGGCACCTGGAGGTCGAGACCTACACCTGGCAGGCCCTCCCACCCGAGCTACGGCCCCGCGCCCGCGCCCAGCTCGCCGACGGCATCGCCGCCGAACTCACCCTCGCCCGCGACCTGTTGACCGACCTGGGCCTGAAAGAGCTGCCATGAGTCCCCGCCCCGCCGACGAAGCCCCCGTCCGCTCCACCCCCGTACCCCCCCGTGCCGTCGACGGCCACCACTCGGCCACCGACGTAGAAGCACCCCCGCTCCGACCGACCGGTCTCTCCTGACTGATCACCAGTGAAGCAGCCACCACTGACAACGGCCCTTCTACGGCCCTTTCGACGCCCTTTCACCCAGAGGAGCTCCAGGCATGAGCCGCACTCAGCACACGGACCCCGAACTCGCCCACCGCCTCAGCCGAAGAGGCATGCTCGGCGTGGCCGCGGGCGCCACCGCCGCCGCTCTCCTCGGGGCCGCCTCCCCGGCCACCGCGGCCACGACACAGACCGCCGGCGCCGGCCGAGGCCGTCCCGTCCTGCCGCCCGGCCGACTCGGCATCCAGCTGTACAGCCTGCGGGACAAGGTCTCCACGCTGGGCTTCGCCCCCGTCTTCGCCGAACTGAAGAAGTACGGCTACGACGAGGTGGAGTTCGCCGGATACACCCAGGGCTCCGCCGGCCCCATCACCCTCGCCCAGCTCAGGCGGCTCGCCCGCGACAACGGCCTGAACCCGATCGGCAGCCACGTCGGCTACTACGCCGACGACCCGAACGCGTACACCTTCGCGCAGAACCTCGACAAGGTTCTCGACGACGCCCAGGCCCTCGGCCTCAAGCACATCGGCACCGCCTCCGGCCCGTTCCGCTACGGCTCCACCGTCGACGCCTGGAAGCGGGCGGCGGAGGAGTTCAACACGTACGGCGCGGCGGCCAGGGCACGCGGCATGAAGTTCTACCAGCACAACCACTCCGAGGAGTTCTCCTTCGCCACCGACAACCCGAAGGTCCGGCTCTACGACGTCCTGCTCGCCGAGACCGACCCCAAGCTCGTGTACCTGGAGATGGACATCTTCTGGGCGTACTCGGGCCAGTTCCGCTTCTCGAAGCGGCCCGACGGCACACCGGCGCCCTTCGAGCCCCTCGACTACGTCCTCAGGCAGCCCGACCGTTACCCGCTCTTCCATGTGAAGGACGGCGTGAGCGACCCGGGCAACCAGTACGGCTACCGCATGACCGACGTCGGCGACGGTGACATCGACTACCAGCGGTTCATCTCCGGCGTCACCCGGCTGCACGGCCACCGCCTGGCGCACCACTGGCAGGCCGAGCACGACAACCCGACCGAGTCCTTCACCTTCGCGCGCCGCTCCAGCGAGTACCTCCACTCCCTGCGCGAGAAGTGCTGACGCAGCCGCGTACACATGAGGCCCCGTACGCGTGAGGAGGCTCTCCCGGAATTCCGGGAGAGCCTCCTCACGCGCGCGTGCCGTCACCCGGCGGGCTGTGTCTCCACGGTCCGGGCGGCCGTGGTGCGGCCCGGCTGACGCAGCAGCAGGGCGATCACCGCCGCCACCATGGAGACGGCGCCGGCCAGGGCGTACGCGCCGTCATAGCCCCAGGCCGCGACCACCATGGAGCCGAGACCGCCACCGAACAGACCGCTGACCAGCTTGCCGCTGTACACCAGCCCGTAGTTGGAGGCGTTGTAGTTCTCCCCGAAGTAGTCCGGGGTGAGCGCCGCGAACAGCGGGTAGAACGCGCCGCCGCCGAAGCCGGAGAGGAAGGCGAAGAACAGGAACAGTGCCTCGCTCTTCGTGTCGCCCGCCCAGATCACCCCGAACTGGGCCAGGCCCAGGACGACGATGACGAACACCAGGGTGGGCTTGCGGCCCCACTTGTCGGACAGCCAGCCCACGACACCGCGGCCGATGCCGTTGATGACCGCCATGACACCCATGGACGAGGCGGCCACCAGCGGACCGAAACCCACCTCCTTGGCGAAGTCGACCTGGAAGGAGATGCCGAAGATCGACACGCCGGCGGTCAGCACGATGGAGAGCCACATCAGGGGGAGCATGCCGGTCCTGATGGCTTCCTTGGGCGTGTACTGCTTCACCGCGGGAGGGTTCTTGGCGAGGCTCGTGGCGTTCTTCTCGTCGCCGGCGAACGTCAGCGGATCGATGTCCGCGGGCCACCAGTTCTTCGGGGGGTCCTTGAAGAAGAAGGCGGACGCCAGGACCACGATCATGATGTAGCAGCCGATCAGGTCCAGGACCCGGTGGTAGTTCGCGGTGTCGAAGCCGTAGTTGAAGATGAAGATGAACGGCAGCGACCCGTACGCGAACCCGCCGTTGACGAACCCCGTTCTCGCTCCCCGGCGTTCTGGGAACCACTTGCCGACCATGTTGATACAGGTCGCGTAGACCAGGCCGGCGCCGATGCCTCCGACGACGCCGAAGCCCAGGATCGCCAGCCAGACGTTGCCCAGATGCGACAGGGCGAGGAACCCGAGGGCGCACAGACCCGAGCCGATGTACATGGCCTTACGGGCCGTCAGGAGGCCCCGCTCCCTCAGCCAGCCCGCGGGGAAGGCGATGCCGGCCTGGAAGAAGACCCAGACGCTGAGGATCCAGAAGGTGTTGCTCTGCGTCCAGCCGTGGGCGTGGGACAGGGTGTCCTCCGCCGAGCCGAACGCGTACTCGAAGACGCTGATGGCCATCATGGCGATCCACGGCAGGTACACCATGAGCTTGCGGGAGTGACCGAGGATGTCCCGGTCGGTCTCGCCCACGCGGTAGACGCGGCCGCGGGGGTCGGTCACTTCTCGGTAGGGACGGTGTGCGGCTTCGGGGTGGGTCGACGAGCTGTTCTTCGCGATGGGATCTGCCGTCATGTCAGGCCAATGCCTCCGTGTCAGACCGTTTCCCTTGCTGATGTGTCAGGCCATTTCCTCGCCGAGCGGCTGGGGATTGGGGGAGACCCGGCGGTTCGCCGCCGGCCTGCCCGGCGCCTTCAGGAACACCGCCAGTACGGCGGAGGCCAGTCCGATGGACCCGGCCAGGACGAACGCGCCCTCGTAGTCCCAGTGGTCGACGACGATCGCGCCGACTCCGGAGCCGACGAGACCGGAGATGAGCTTCGAGCTGTAGACCATTCCGTAGTTGGAGGCGTTGTTGTTCTCACCGAAGTAGTCGGCGGTCATGGCTGCGAACAGCGGGAAGATCGCCCCGCCGCCGAAGCCGGAGACCATGGAGCAGAACAGGAAGAACGGCATGCTGCCCATCTGGCCGGAGACCAGCACACCGAACTGGGCCGTGCCCAGCACCAGACAGACGATGATCAGCGTGTGGCGTCGCCCGTAGCGGTCGGATATCCAGCCGATGACACCGCGGCCGGTGCCGTTGACGATGGCCTTCAGGGACATCGCCGTGGCCACGATCCCGCCCGCGAAACCCATGTCCTTGCCGAAGGGCACCTGGAAGGCGATACCGAAGATGTTGATCCCCGCTGTGCACAGCAGGCAGAACCACATCATCCACAGCACGGGCTGACGGGCGGCCTCCCTCGGGACGTACTGTTTGACGGCCGGCGGGTTCTTCTCCAGCGCCCGGCGGATCTTCGGGTCGTCGGTGACCCTGAGCGGGTCCACATGCGCGGGCCACCAGTTCTTCGGCGGGTCCTTGAAGAACCAGCCGGCCGACGCCACGACCAGGCACAGCCCGACGCCGACACAGGCGAGCACGGTCTGGTAGTTGCTCAGGTCCATGTACGACGTGAACAGGAACACGAAGGGCACCGACCCATAGGCGAAACCGCCGTTGACGAACCCGGTCTTGCCGCCCTTGCGCTCCGGATACCACTTGCCGACCATGTTCACGCAGGTCGCGTAGACGAGACCGGCGCCGATACCGCTGCACATGCCGAAGCCGAAGTAGGCCACGAGCACATTGGGCGCGTACGCCAGCGAGAGGTAGCCGAGCATGGTGCCGACCGCGCCGATCATCATCGCCGTACGGGCGGGCAGTCTGCCGCTCTCCCGCAGCTGACCGGCGGGGAAGGCCACGGCCGCCTGGAAGAACACCCAGACGCCCATCAGCCAGAAGATGTGTCCGCTGTCCCACAGATGGGCCTCGTGGAGGGTGTCCTCCGCGGACGTGAACGCGTACTCGGCGGAGCTGATGCCCATCATGCCGATCCAGGGCAGGATGACCATCCACCTGCGCCTGCGGCCCATGATGTCGACATCGGATTCACCGACCCGGTACATGCGGCCGTTGTGGTCCGTCACCTCCCGGTACGGGACGGACGTCGAGTAGTCGATGGCTGTCATCTTGGTCAAGACTCCTTGCGTCGAAAGATCTGGCCAGCGCCCCCTGTCCAAATGCCTTTCGTGCGCGCCTGGGTCCCGGAGCCGGCCGACGCGCACCGTCGGACGCCCCCTTCGCCGGGTTACGTCATGAACCGCCCCCCAATTGCCGGGAGGTGCCGCACCTTTGTGGTGCGCTCCGAGTTCCTCACGTCAGATCACCCCGCTCGCCCTGAGCAGCCGCAACTCCTCGTCGCCCAGGCCCAGTTCGCCGATGAGGATGTCGGTGGTGTGCTGGCCCAGGAGGGGTGGGGTGGTGATGTGGGTGGGGGAGTCGGAGAGTTTGAGGGGGTTGCCGACCGTGGTGAAGTGACCGCGTTCGGGGTGCTCGACGGTGACGACCATGTCGTTGGCGGCGAGTGAGGAGTCCTCGATGATCTCCTTGGTGGAGAGGATCGGCCCGCAGGGGATGTTGTATGCGTTCAGCCGTTCCAGGACCTGCCATTTCGGCAGCGTGATGGTCCACTCCTCGATGAGCTGGAACATTTTCGCCAGCTTCGGCAGCCGTGCCTCGGGGGTGGCCCATTCGGGATCGTCGGCGAGTTCGGGCCGGCCGATCAGCGCGGCGAGCGGACTCCAGCCGGGCGGCTGGACGATGACGTACACGTAGTCGTTGGGGCCGCCCGGCGCGCACCGCACCGCCCAGCCGGGCTGGCCGCCACCCGAGGCGTTGCCCGAACGGGGCACCTCGTCCCCGAAGTCCTCGTTCGGGTACTCGGCCAACGGACCGCGGGCCAGCCGTTGCTGGTCACGCAGCTTCACCCGGCACAGGTTCAGCACCGCGTGCTGCATCGCCACGTTCACCCGCTGCCCCCGCCCCGTGCGCTCGCGCTGGAACAGGGCGGCCACAATGCCCGCCACACAGTGGATACCGGTCCCGGAGTCGCCGATCTGAGCCCCCGTCGCCATCGGCGGCCCCTCCGCGAAACCGGTGGTGGCCATCGAGCCGCCCATGGCCTGGGCGACCACCTCGTACGCCTTGAAGTCCGTGTACGGGCCCTCCCCGAAACCCTTGATCGACGCGTACACCATCCGGGGGTTGATCTCCTTGATCCGGTCCCAGGTGAACCCCATCCGGTCCACCGCTCCCGGCCCGAAGTTCTCCACCAGCACGTCCGACCGGCGGATCAACTCCGTCAGAATCTCCTTGCCCCGCTCGGACTTGGTGTTGAGGGTGACACTGCGCTTGTTGCAGTTGAGCATCGTGAAGTACAGGGAGTCCACATCCGGAACATCCCGCAACTGACGCCTCGTGATGTCACCACCGGGCGCCTCCACCTTCACCACATCCGCACCCAGCCACGCCAGCAACTGCGTCGCCGACGGACCCGACTGCACATGCGTCATGTCCAGGACACGAATCCCCTCAAGAGCCTTCGTCGCCACAGGCCACCTCGCTTGTCCGTTGCTTCGAGCTCCCTGGTCACAAACCGTTCTTGGGTACTGCTTGGCACATTGCATACAGTCGACGAATACTGTATGAAGATTGTTATCCCGCATCCGATGGGTGATGTCCAGGGGGCGTGCAGCACTTTTAAGACGTGAGCCGAATCATGGACCTGCACGAGCACCGAGCCCGCGGACTCTTCCCTCACACCCCCGCCCCCGACTGTGCACCGAGAGCGGAGACACCGTATGACCGCGACCCTCAACACGACCCGATCCACCCACCTCGTGCTGAAGTCCGGCACGTCCTGGACCGCCGCCTGGCAGCGCTGCCTCGCCGTCGCCCCCGAGGCGTTCCGTGACGACCGCGTCCTCAACCTCTGGAACTCCGCCTGGCAGGCGGACGGCCGGGCCCTGCCCGCCACCAGCCCGGTCGACGGCAGCCCCATCGCCGGCCCGCCGCGCCTGGACCGGGACACCGCCCACCAGGCCGTACGCGCCTCCCTCGACCAGCACCGCGCCTGGCGGCACGTCCCGCTCGCCGAACGGCGCGCCCGCGTCGCGGCCACCCTCGACGCCCTCACCCAGCATCGCGAACTCCTCGCACTTCTGCTCGTCTGGGAGATCGGCAAGCCCTGGCGGCTCGCCCAGGCGGACGTCGACCGGGCCATCGACGGCGTCCGTTGGTACGTCGACGGCATCGAACCGATGGTCGCCGACCGGGTGCCGCTGGACGGCCCCGTCTCCAACATCGCCAGCTGGAACTACCCGATGAGCGTGCTCGTTCACGCGATGCTGGTACAGGCACTTGCGGGCAACGCCGTCATCGCCAAGACCCCGACCGACGGCGGTGTCGCCTGTCTGACCCTGGCCTGCGCGCTCGCCGCCCGTGAGGGGATTCCCGTCACCCTGGTCAGCGGCAGCGGGAGCGAACTCTCCGAGGCGCTGGTCCGGGCGCCCGAGATCGGCTGCGTCTCCTTCGTGGGCGGTCGCGACACCGGCGCGGCGGTGGCCACGGCAGTCGCCGACCTGGGCAAACGCCACGTCCTCGAACAGGAAGGTCTCAACACCTGGGGCATCTGGAACCACTCGGACTGGGACGCCTTCAAGGCCGTCGTTCCCAAGCTCTTCGACTACGGCAAACAGCGCTGCACGGCGTACCCGCGCTTCGTCGTCCAACGGGAACTGTTCGACGAGTTCCTGACGGCGTACCTCCCGGCGGTACGCACCCTGCGCGTCGGACACCCGCTCGCCGTCGAGAAGGCCGACGACCCCTACCCGGCACTGGACTTCGGGCCCGTTATCAACGCGGCCAAGGCGAAGGAGCTGCACGACCAGGTCGCCGAGGCCATCGCCCGTGGCGCCGTCCCCCTGCACCGCGCCAGTGAGACCGACTCCCGCTTCCTGCCCGGCCAGGACACCTCGGCGTACGTCCAGCCGGTCACGCTCCTGGCGCCCCCGCCCTCCTCTCCGCTGCACCACGCCGAGCCGTTCGGGCCGGTCGACACCATCGTCCTGGTCGACACCGAGGCGGAGCTGCTCGCCGCGATGAACGCCTCCAACGGCGCCCTCGTGGCCACCCTGTCCACGGACGACCGGGCGACCTACGACCGGCTCGCCCCGCAGATCCGCGCCTTCAAGGTCGGCCACGGCAAGCCGCGTTCGCGGGGCGACCGCGACGAGCTGTTCGGCGGGTTCGGCGCGTCCTGGCGCGGCGCGTTCGTCGGCGGCGAGCTGCTGGTGCGCGCGGTGACCCAGGGACCGGCGGGCGAGCGGCTGCCCGGGAACTTCCCGGAGTACCAACTCATGCCGTGACCGGCCACCGGGCGGCGCCCGGGCCCGCCCGGTGCCGCGCGTGGCGGTCGTGGCCTTCGTGGACGTCCGTATCGACCCGCACACCACGCTCTCAAGGGGGTAACTCCGTGTCGTACCGCTCGTACCGCACAGCTCTCGCGGAAGTCCTGGCCCGTGCCGTCGCACCATGCGCCCAAGTCGCGGGTACGGAAGGCAGGTTCCCCCGTGGTGCCGTGACGGCCTTCGGGGCCACGGGACTGCTGGGGCTCACCGTCTCCACCGAGTTCGGCGGCGCCGGACTGGGCCTGGCGGAAGCCGCCGAGGTGGTGGCCCGGACCGCGCGGGTCTGTCCGGCGACGGCGGCAGTACTCCGGTCCCACTACACGGCGGTCGCCGTCATCGAGTCGTACGGCAGTCCCTGGGTGCGTGGCGAGATCGCCGCTGGACGCCATCTCAGCAGCCTCGCCCTCGTCGAGGACGACACCGGCGCGCAGGAGACGGAGGCCGACCTGCTCGCGCCGCGCGGCACAGCCGTTCGCTCCGGGGGTGTGGTCGCCCTGCGTGCTCGTAAGTGCCGGGTGGTCGCGGCGGGGGAGGCCGACAGCTACGTATGGTCCGCCAGGTCGCTCGGTGTACCGGACGGCGTGAGCCTCTGGGGGGTGCCCGCGCATGCCCCCGACCTCTTCGTGCCCGCTCGGCCCGATGGTGCCGGACCGCCGGGCAGCGGCACGTCCACGGTGTTCGCCGACCCGGTGCTGGTGCCTGCCGACGCGGGACTCGGTGCGGACGGCGGCGGGCGCGACATCGTACTGCGCACGATCCTGCCGTGGCTGCTCGAACTGAGGGCTGCCGCCGATGCGCGGGCTCACCCCTTCACGGCCGCGGCGGCCCGGCCTGCGGTAACCCTCGCGGCCTCCTGAACTCCTGAACTCCGGCGCGCGGACGGCCGCTCCCGACTCAGCCCTGGCCCGCCCCGGCGGCGATCTGCCTGCGGTAGAAGTCGGTCGTACGTTCGGTGTGCTTGCGCATGACCTCGCCGGCGCGGACCGCGTCCCCCTTGGCGATGGCCTTGATGAGCTGGGTGTGCTCGTTCCAGGCCTCCTTGCCGCGCGGCTTGGCGATGGGCGTGTAGTACCAGCGCACCTTCTGGCCCACCTGCGAGAGCATCTCGGCCAGGACGTCGTTGGCGGCCAACGAGGTGACGTAGGCGTGCAGGGCCGTGTTCGCCGCGACCAGGCGATCGGCGTCGTCGGCGGCGAGGGCGTCGACGCCCTGCATCTGGAGCTCGCAGAGGTGGTCGACGTCCTCCGGCTTCGCGTTCGCGGCGGCGAGCTGGGCCGAATAGGTCTCCAACACCGAGCGGACGCCCAGGAGTTGGGCGGCCTCCTCTTCGGTGGGGGAGTGGACGAAGGCACCCTGCGCGGGCCGCAGGTCGACCCAGCCGGCGGTCTGGAGGCGCTGCAGGGCCTCGCGGACCGGCTGCCTGCTGACCCCGAGATGCTCGGCGAGCTCTGCTTCGACCAGGTGCTGACCGGGCTTGAGGGAGCCGTTGACGATCAGTTCGGTCAGGGCGTCGTACACGGCCTGGCGCAGTGGTGCCGGGCGGGTGACGCGCCGGGAGGCCGCGGCCGTGAGTGCCTCGCGCATGGTTGTCCCGTTCTGCCGCCGACCGACGGCTTCGCCAAAGGTTGCCGCCGTGAGGGTCGCCGACGACGGCTGCAGGATACAGGTTTTGGTATGCAACATGGCGACGGCTGTAAGGCTTGCCGGGCTGTCCGGGCTACTCCAGGTAAGACCTACGGGACTTCTACAACTGTCGTCTGTATACAGAAGTCTGTATGGGGTATCGTCTCAGTCTGCTGCAACCCTCGCCGGGGGACCCGTGTGACGGAAGGCGGAGCGATCATGACGACCAGCGGAAGTGATGTGTCGGTCGAGAGCGTGGTCCGGAGGGTGGTGGCCGACCACCGGGATCAGCGCGGCCCGCTGCTGCCCGTACTGCACGCGGTCCAGGCCGAGTTGGGTCATGTGCCGCAGGAGGCGATTCCGGTGCTGGCCGACGAGCTCAACCTCTCCCGGGCGGACGTCCATGGAGTGGTGACCTTCTACCACGACTTCCGCCGGGAGCCAGCCGGCCGCGACACCGTGCGCATCTGCCGCGCGGAGGCCTGCCAGGCCCTGGGCGCCGACCGTCTTGTGAGCTACGCGCGAGAGAGCGGACTGACTCTGGGGGAGACCTCGGCGGACGGTTCGGTCACCGTCGAGCAGGTCTTCTGCCTGGGCAACTGCGCACTGGGGCCGGCGGTGGAGGCGAACGGACGACTGTACGGGCGAGTGAGCCCGGCCCGACTGGGCTCCCTCCTGAGCGGGACGCCGAACGAGACGCTCAACGCCACGCTCGGCGGGACGGTCTCCTCATGAGCGACTCCTCGCACGGCACGGCGAAGGTCTACGTCCCCCGCGACTCGGCCGCCAGGTCCGTCGGCGCGGACGAGGTGGCGGGTGCCCTGCAACAGGCCGCCATGCGTGGGGACTTCGCCATCGACGTCGTACGCAACGGGTCACGCGGCATGCTGTGGCTGGAGCCGATGGTCGAGGTCGTCACCCCGCGAGGCCGCGTCGGCTACGGTCCGGTGGCCCCCGAGGAGGTGGACGGACTCCTGGCCGCCGGTCTGCTGGACGGCGCGGACCACCCACTGCGGCTCGGCCTCGTCGACGAACTCCCCTGGCTGGCCCGCCAGACACGCGTCACCTTCGCCAGAGTCGGCGTGACCGACCCCCTGTCGACGCGCGACTACGTCGAGCACGGCGGACTGGCCGGACTGCGCGCCGCCCTGGACATGGCGCCCGCCGACGTGGTCGCCGAGGTCACCGCGTCCGGACTGCGCGGACGCGGCGGCGCCGGATTCCCGGCCGGCATCAAGTGGAAGACAGTGCTGGACTGCGCCGACGAGCTGAAGTTCGTCTGCTGCAACGCCGACGAGGGCGACAGCGGGACCTTCGCCGACCGCATGGTCATGGAGGGCGACCCGTTCCTGCTCATCGAGGGCATGACCGTCGCCGCGCACGCGGTCGGTGCGAGCGAGGGCTACCTCTACATCCGCTCCGAGTATCCGGCCGCCATCGCCACGATGCGCGAGGCGATCGAACTCGCCCGCGAACAAGGATGGTTGGGCAAGGGCATCCTCGGTTCCGCACTCGACTTCGACCTGCACGTCCGCGTCGGGGCCGGCGCGTACATCTGTGGCGAGGAGACCTCCATGCTGGAGAGCCTGGAGGGAAAGCGGGGCACGGTCCGGGCGAAACCGCCGATCCCGGCGATCGAGGGCCTGTTCGGCAAACCGACCGTGGTGAACAACGTCCTCACCCTGACCACCGTCCCGGTCGTCCTCGCGAACGGAGCGAAGGCCTACCAGGACCTCGGCGTCGGCCGCTCGCGCGGCACCCAGGTCTTCCAGCTCGGCGGCAACATCGAGCGCGGCGGCATCGTCGAGACCGCCTTCGGCATCACCCTGCGCGAACTGATCGAGGACTACGGCGGCGGCACCCGAACCGGCCGCCCGGTGCGCACAGCGCAGGTAGGCGGCCCCCTCGGCGCCTATCTGCCGACGTCGATGTTCGACCTGCCGATGGACTACGAGGCGTTCGCCGAGGCCGGCGCGATGCTCGGGCACGGCGGGATCGTCGTCTTCGACGACAGCGTCGACATGGCGGCGCAGGCCCGCTTCGCGATGGAGTTCTGCGCGGAGGAGTCCTGTGGCAAGTGCACACCGTGCAGGGTCGGTTCGGTGCGCGGCGTCGAGGTGATCGACAAGATCGTGGCCGGTACGCACCGGGACGAGAACCTGGCCCTGCTCGACGACCTCTGCGACCTGATGACCGACGGCTCGCTGTGCGCGATGGGCGGGCTGACCCCGATGCCCGTACGCAGCGCCCTCACCCACTTCCCCGACGACTTCCTCGGCGTCCGTCGACTCCTGGACATCCAACCGGTCCGGGCGAACCAACCCGTACAGGCGAACGGCGTGAGGACGGAGGGAACGGCATGACACTCCTCAAGGAACCCGACTTCGGAACCCCACAACGGCCCGGCCCGGCAACGGTGTCGGTGGAGGTGGACGGCCTGCCGGTGACCGTCCCCGAGGGCACCTCGGTGATGCGCGCAGCCGCGCAGGCCGGCGTCGACATCCCCAAACTGTGCGCCACCGACAGCCTGGAGGCGTTCGGCTCCTGCCGGCTGTGCGTGGTCGAGATCGACGGCCGGCGCGGCACCCCGGCGTCCTGCACCACACCGTGCGCCGACGGAATGAAGGTGAGCACGCAGACGCCGAAGGTGGAGAAGCTCCGCCAGGGCGTCATGGAGCTCTACATCTCCGACCATCCCCTCGACTGCCTCACCTGCCCGGCCAACGGCGACTGCGAACTCCAGGACATGGCAGGCGTGGTGGGGCTCAGGCAGGTCCGCTACGGCTACGAGGGGGCCAACCATCTCGAAGCCGAGAAGGACACCTCCAACCCCTACTTCGACTTCGACCCGTCCAAGTGCATCTCCTGCTCCCGCTGCGTTCGGGCCTGCGGCGAGGTCCAGGGCACCTTCGCGCTCACCATCGAGGGGCGCGGCTTCGACTCCAAGGTCTCGGCAGGCGCCGGCGAGACGTTCATGGACTCCGAGTGCGTGTCCTGCGGCGCCTGCGTCCAGGCCTGCCCGACATCGACGCTCCAGGAACGCTCGGTCGTCGAACTCGGCATGCCCACCAGGTCAGTTGTGACCACCTGCGCCTACTGCGGCGTCGGCTGCTCCTTCAAGGCCGAGCTGCGCGGCGACGAACTGGTGCGCATGGTGCCGTACAAGGACGGCGGGGCGAACGAGGGCCACTCGTGCGTGAAGGGCCGCTTCGCCTTCGGCTACGCCACCCACCCCGACCGCCAACTCAGGCCCATGGTCCGGGAGAAGATCACCGACCCGTGGCGCGAGGTCGAGTGGGACGAGGCGATCGGCACAGTGGCCCGCCGTATGCGCGAGCTCCAGGACCGGTACGGCACGAGTTCGGTCGGCGCCATCACCTCCTCGCGCTGCACCAACGAAGAGGTGTACGTCGTACAGAAGATGGTGCGCGCCGCCTTCGGCAACAACAACGTCGACACCTGCGCCCGCGTCTGCCACTCCCCGACGGGATACGGCCTCAAGCAGACCTTCGGCGAGTCGGCGGGCACCCAGGACTTCCGTTCCGTGGCCGAGGCCGACGTGATCATGGTGATCGGCGCCAACCCCACTGACGGGCACCCGGTGTTCGCGTCCCGGATGAAGCGCCGGCTGCGTGAGGGCGCCAAGCTGATCGTCGTCGACCCGCGCCGCATCGACCTCGTACGCTCGCCGCACATCGAGGCCTCGCACCACCTCCAGCTCAGGCCGAGCACCAACGTCGCCGTCGTGAACGCCATGGCCCATGTGGTGGTCGCCGAGGGCCTGTTCGACCGGGACTTCGTGGACGCGAGGTGCGAGGACTTCGACGCGTGGGCGGAGTTCGTCGCCCGCCCCGAGAACAGCCCGGAGGCGGTCGAACCGATCACCGGCGTACCGGCCGCCGAACTCCGGGCCGCCGCAAGGCTGTACGCGACCGCCCCCAACGGAGCCATCTACTACGGCCTCGGCGTCACCGAGCACAGCCAGGGCTCGACCATGGTCATGGGAATGGCCAACCTCGCGATGGCGTGCGGCAACATCGGCCGGGACGGCGTCGGCGTGAACCCGCTGCGCGGCCAGAACAACGTGCAGGGCTCCTGTGACATGGGCTCGTTCCCGCACGAACTCCCCGGCTACCGCCATGTCTCCGACGACGCGGTGCGTACCGTCTTCGAGAACCTCTGGGGCGGAACTCTCCTCGCCGAACCGGGACTTCGTATCCCGAACATGTTCGACGCGGCGATCGACGGCACCTTCCGGGGCCTGTTCGTCCACGGCGAGGACATCGCCCAGTCGGACCCCAACCTCAAACACGTAACCGCCGCCCTAGAAGCGATGGAACTGGTCGTCGTACAGGACCTGTTCCTCAACGAGACCGCCAAGTTCGCGCACGTCTTCCTGCCCGGCGCGTCGTTCCTGGAGAAGGACGGCACCTTCACCAACGCCGAACGCCGGATCAACCGGGTGCGCGCCGTGATGAAGCCGAAGACGGGCAAACACGAGTGGGAGATCGTCAGCGAGATCGCCACCGCCATGGGCTATCCGATGGCGTACGACCATCCGCGCCAGATCATGGACGAGATCGCCTCGGTCACCCCCACCTTCACCGGCGTCTCCTTCGAGCTCCTTGACAAGCTCGGCAGCATCCAGTGGCCGTGCAACGAGGCCGCGCCGGAGGGAACGCCCGTCATGCACGTCGACGAATTCGTGCGCGGCAAGGGCAGGTTCGTGGTCACCTCCTACGTACCGACCAGCGAACGCAGCACCCGGCGCTTCCCGTTGGTCCTCACCACGGGACGCATCCTCAGCCAGTACAACGTCGGCGCGCAGACCCGCCGTACCGGCAACGTCGCCTGGCACCCCGAGGACGTCCTCGAACTGCACCCGCACGACGCCGAGGACCGGGGCATCAAGAACGGCGACATGGTCACCCTGGCCAGCCGGGTCGGGCAGACGTCGCTGCGCGCGGAGATCTCCGACCGGATGCCCACCGGGGTCGTCTACACCACCTTCCACCATCCCGTGACCGGCGCCAACGTGGTGACCACGGAGAACTCCGACTGGGCGACCAACTGCCCGGAGTACAAGGTGACCGCCGTACAGGTCGGCCTCGCCCGCCCCACGCGGGCGGCCGAAGCCGAACCGGCGGCGGACGACATGGTCATGGTGGTGGACTGAGATGGCCGCAGCCGCAGTACCACCGGAGCGCCGGATGGCCAACGACATCGCCGCGAACCACGGTCATCTGCCGGATGACGTCGCCGCGAAGGCCATCGCCGGGCACGTGGACAGGTTCTGGGACCCGCGCATGCGTACGCGGTTGTACGAGTTCGTCGACGCCGGAGCGGACGGTCTCGACCCGCTCGTCGTCGCCGCGGTGAAGCTCCTGCGCTGACCCGCCGGGTCGGACTCGCGACGCCTCCCCTGTAGATCATCGCGGGGGAGGCGCCGCGTACGCTGGGGCGGCCCCGGACAGAGAGGAGCCGTTCATGCTGTTCCGGCAGCTGGAGTACTTCGTGGCGGTGGCGAGGGAACGGCACTTCGCCCGGGCGGCGGAGTCCTGCTACGTCTCCCAGCCGGCACTCTCGGCGGCGATCGCCAAGCTGGAACGGGAGTTGAACGTCACTCTGATCAACCGCGGGCACAACTACCAGGGCCTCACCCCGGAAGGTGAACGCCTCGTCGTCTGGGCCAAGCGCATCCTCGCCGAACAGGACGCGTTCAAGGCCGAGGTGGCCGCCGTCCAGTCCGGCATCACGGGAACACTGCGCCTGGGCACCGACCCCACCGCGTCCACGACCCTGGCGCTTCCCGTGGCCGCGTTCTGCGCGGCACACCCACTGGCCAAGGTGCAGGTCCGCTCCCGCCTCTCCACGAAGGAACTCCACCGCCAACTGCGCGACTTCGAACTGGACGTGGCGATCGCCCACTTCGACCCGGGCGACCAGGAGGGCCTTCAGGTCGTCCCCCTCTACCAGGAGCGGTACATGCTGCTGGTGTCGGACGACCAACTCGTCGCCCAGTCCGCCACCGTGACCTGGACGGACGCGGCCCAACTGCCGCTCGCGCTGCTGACACCCGACATGCGGATCCGGCAGATCGTCGACACGGTGTTCGCACAGAAGGGGTTCGTGGTGACCCCGCAGGTCGAGACGGACTCCATCGCCTCCCTCTACGCCCATGTGGGCGGCGGCGGTTGGGCGAGCATCGTCCCGCACACCTGGCTGCGCGCCATGCCGGTCGTCGGCCGGACCCGCGCGCTGCCCCTGGTCGACCCGGAGGCCGGCGCCCAGGTCTCGGTGGCGATCCACGCGGCCACCCCCGGCTCGGTCGCCGCCCGCGCGTTCGTCAACGCCGCGACAGGTCTGTCCCTGGACGACCTCTTCGCCCGCCCGCTACCGACGTCCGAACACCGCGTGCGCTGAGCCCGTCCGGGGGCGCGTATCGGGTCGGCGGAGCTGCCGGTCGGGCGTGGACGCGAGAGGGTCTCACCGGGACGACCACTCCGCCTGCCTGCCAGCCCGCCGCCCGGCGGTTGAGCGCCGCGTGCGCCGGCTTCGGGCGGGGGCGTGTGTCGGCTGGGCGGTGCCTTGCGGTGTGGACCCGCCGTGACAGGCCCCAGCTGGACGACTGCTTGGCGCGCCTGGCTGCCCGCCGCCCGGCGGTTGAGCGCCCCGCGTGCGCCAGCTTCGGGCGGGGGGCGTGTGTCGGGTCGGCGGTGTCTTCTGATCCGTACCGGTCGCGACGGGTCTGGTCCCGCCTGGAGCACTGCCTTGAGCGCCCGCCGGCCCTGTCGTCAGGGCGCGTACCGGGCCTGCACCGCCTTCCGGTCCAGGCCCCCCTTCGCGGTGTACGGCAGGGCGGCGACCACGTCGAGCCGGTCGGGCACCTCGAACGCGGCCAGCCGGTCACGGCAGTACCGCAGGATCTCCGCGGCCTCCACGCTCTCGTCCGCCCGCACGACCACGGCGGCGCCGACCCGCTGCCCGTACACCGCGTCTGGTACGGCGAACACGGCCGCCTGGGCGACCCCCGGGCAACCGGCGAGGACGTCCTCGACATGCTCGGGCGAGATCTTCTCCCCGCCGCGGTTGATGACGTTCTTGATCCGCCCGGTCAGCGACAGATACCCCTGCGCGTCCAGCGTGCCCAGATCACCGGTACGCAGCCACCCGTCGACGAAGGTGTACGCCGACTCGTCCTGGTCGGCGAGATATCCACGGGCGACGGTGGGACCGTGCACCCACACCTCGCCCTCGACGCCCACCGGGCACGCCCGCCCGCTCCGGTCGACGACCCGCACCTCGACCCCGGTCGGCCGCCCGACCGACCCCTGCTTCAGCGCCCCCCGCTCGGGCAGCGGCTCGCTGGTCGCCTGATGCGAGGACTCGGTCATCCCGTACGCGGACAGCAGAGGCGCGCCGAACGTACGCTCCAACGCCCGCTGCGTGGCCGTGTTGAGGGGAGCACTGCAACTCCGTACGAACTTCAGGGGCGGCCCCTGCGGCCCCGGATACTCCCGCTCCGAACGGTCGAGCAGAATCTCGTGGATGGCCGGCACCGCGGTGAACCAGGTGGCGGTCACGGCCCGCATGTCGTCCCAGAACGTACCCGCCGAGAACCGCCCCCGCTCGGGCAGCAGCACGCATCCCCCGCTGGCCAGGGAGGCCAGCAGCGCCGCGAACAGCCCGTGGCCGTGGAAGAACGGCATCACCGCCACCGTCGCGTCGGCAGGGCTCAACTCGTAGGTGGCACAGATACCTTGGACGGACGCGGCCACGTTGCTGTGGCTGATCGGCACCATCTTCGCCCGGTCGGTGGTGCCCGCGGTGAACAGGACGAGGGCGTCCCGCTCGGACAACTCGCCCGCCACGCCCGGCACTTCGGGAGCCGCACTGGTGTCGAGCATGACCGTCGCCGTGCCCGCCCGGGAGGCGTCCACCCGCAGGGGCCACACGGGAACCGGCAGCACGGCGTCGGACACCGACGGCCCGACCAGCACCGCCCGCGCACCCAACGCCTCTATGCGCGCTGCCAGTTGAGACGAGGGAAGCGCCGGGTCCAGCGGGGCGACCACAACTCCGGCTCGCGCCGCACCCAGCAACGCCACAACGAACTCCGCCGTGTTGGCACAGAGCAGACCGACCGCGTCACCCCGCCCCAGCCCGGTGCGGGCGAGCCGGGCAGCCACGTCGTCGGCCAGCGCGGCGAGGCCGCGGTAGGAGAGGTGCACGCGTTCGCCGGTGACGACCAGAGCCCGGGCGTACGGGCGTTCCCGTACCTGCCGGTCGAGGAGGTCGACGAGGCCCGTGACCGCCGGAGGCCGGTACCGGTTCGTGTCGCGCACGGATGCCGCGGCCGGGACCGCCATGACCCCACCCCCCTCGCGCCAGATCCGATGAAGCAGTCCTCTGCGAGCCTGCGGCGCCCCACGGCCGGCGTCCAATACGCACTGGTGAACGGCCGATAGCAGGCATCTATCAAGGGAGTTGGCGACGCCTCCACCGGCGGTCGATAGACGCTGTTTATCGGCTGGTCGCCGATGGGTCTTGGACGCGGGCGGACGCGCTGCGGATGGTGAGAGAAGTAGCCGCTCCGGCAGGACCTGCCCAAGGAGGACCTCGGACCATGACCGCCCCCTCGCCCCTGGAGACCGCGGCAGCAGCCGACGTTCCGACCGAGCTCACTGACGGGTACCACCTGGTCGTCGACGCGCTGAAAATGAACGACGTCGACACCATCTACGGAGTGGTCGGCATCCCGATCACCGACCTGGCCCGCCTCGCCCAGGCACAGGGCATCCGCTACATCGGCTTCCGGCACGAGAGCAACGCCGGACACGCGGCGGCGGCGGCCGGCTACCTCAACAAGAAACCCGGCGTGGCACTGACCGTGTCGGCGCCCGGCTTCCTCAACGGCCTGGTCGCCCTGGCGAACGCGACCACCAACTGCTTCCCGATGGTCCAGATCTCCGGCTCCAGCGAGCGCCACCTCGTCGACCTCAAGCAGGGCGACTACGAGGAGATGGACCAACTCGCCGCCGCACAGCCCTTCGTGAAGGCCGCCTACCGGGTCAGCCGCGTCGAGGACATCGGCCGGGGCATCGCCCGCGCCCTGCGCACCGCGATCTCCGGGCGCCCCGGCGGCGTCTACCTCGACATTCCCGCAGCCGTGCTCGGCGCCATCATGCCCGCCGCGGACGGCGCGAAGACGCTCAGCCGTCTCGTCGACCCCGCCCCGCGCCAGTTGCCCGCGCCGGAGGCCGTGGACCGCGCGATCGAGCTACTGGCAGGCGCCGAGCGGCCGTTGGTCGTCCTGGGCAAGGGCGCCGCGTACGCGCAGGCCGACGACCGGGTCCGCGAGTTCATCGAGTCCACCGGCATCCCGTACGTACCGATGTCGATGGCCAAGGGCCTGCTGCCCGACGACCACCCGCAGTCGGCGGCCACCGCGCGCTCCCTGGCGCTGAAGAAGGCCGACGTCGTGATGCTGATCGGCGCCCGTCTCAACTGGCTGCTGGGCCACGGCCGGACGGGCTGGAACCCCGAAGCCAAGTTCATTCAGATCGACATCGACCCCAAGGAGATCGACAGCAACCAGCCCATCGCCGCCCCGCTCGTCGGTGACATCGACTCGGTGCTCGAAGCACTCGCCGAACGGACCAAGTCCGGCCGGATCACGGCCCCTTCGGCCTGGCGGGAGGAGCTCGGGGCGCGCTCGGCGCAGAACGTGGCCAAGATGGCCGAGCGCCTCGAAGCCGACCCGCACCCCATGCAGTTCATGGGCGCGCTGAAAGCCGTACGCGATGTCGTGCGCGCACGCCCGGAGACGTACATCGTCAACGAGGGTGCCAACGCCCTGGACATCGCGCGCAACGTCATCGACATGCACGTACCGCGCCACCGCCTCGACAGCGGCACCTGGGGCGTCATGGGCATCGGGATGGGGTATGCGATCGCCGCAGCCGTCGAGAGCGGCGCACCGGTCATCGCCGTCGAGGGCGACAGCGCCTTCGGCTTCAGCGGCATCGAGATCGAGACGATCTGCCGCTACAACCTGCCCGTCGTCACCGTGATCATGAACAACGGCGGTGTCTACCGGGGCGACGACGTCAACCCGTACGACGACGCGCCCTCGCCGACGACCCTCATGGGCGCGGCCCGCCACGACCTCCTGATCGAGGCGTTCGGCGGCAAGGGCTACCGCGCGACCACACCCGCCGAGGTCACCGCCGCCCTCACCGAAGCACTGGCCGCGGGTGGCCCGGCCCTCATCGACTGCGTGATCGACCCCTCGGCCGGCACCGAGAGCGGCCACATCTCGCACCTCAACCCCAAGGGCATCACCGTCGGCAACATCACGGCCGCGAAGAAGTGACCCTGCCCCTGCTGTGTCTCGAACTCCCGCTCCGTACACGTACGTTCACGAAAAGGATGCAGACATGAGTGAAAAGCCGCTCGCCGGAATCAAGGTGATCGACTTCACCGGGGTCCAGGCCGGTCCCGCCTGCACACAGCTGCTCGCCTGGTTCGGCGCCGACGTCCTGAAGGTGGAGCGCCCGAACGGCGGCGACGTCACCCGCAATCAGCTGCGGGACATCGAGGACCTCGACGCGCTGTACTTCACGATGCTCAACAGCAACAAGCGCTCCCTCGCCATCAACACCAAGACCGCCGAGGGGCTGGAGGTGCTGGAGAAGCTCATCACCGGCGCCGACGTACTGGTGGAGAACTTCGCCCCCGGCGCCCTGGACCGCATGGGCCTGACCTGGGAGCGAATCCAGGAACTCAACCCGCGCCTGATCTTCGGCTCGGTCAAGGGCTTCAACGACGACTCGTCCTGGAACGACCTCAAGGTCTACGAGAACGTCGCCCAGTGCGCGGGCGGCGCCGCCTCCACCACCGGCTTCTGGGACGGCCCGCCGACCATCTCCGGCGGCGCCCTCGGCGACACCAACACGGGGATGCACCTGGCGATCGGCATCCTCACCGCGATCATCGACCGGGGCAGGACGGGCCGGGGACAGAAGGTCTCCGTCTCCATGCAGGACGCCGTCCTCAACCTCTGCCGCGTCAAGCTGCGCGACCAGCAGCGACTGGAGCGGGTGGGCCACCTGGAGGAGTACCCGCAGTACCCGAACGGCGAGTTCACCGACGTCGTACCGCGCGGCGGCAACGCGGGCGGCGGCGGGCAGCCCGGGTGGGTGCTCAAGTGCAAGGGCTGGGAGACCGACCCGAACGCGTACATCTACTTCACCGTCCAGGAGCAGAACTGGAAGCGCACCGCCGAGGTGATCGGCCGCCCCGAGTGGGCCGAGGACGCGCAGTACGCCACCGCGCGCGCCCGCCAGTCGCACATCTTCGAGATCTTCGAGGAGATCGAGAAGTGGCTCGCTGACAAGACCAAGTACGAGGCGGTCGACATCCTGCGCGAGTGGGAGGTCCCCTGCGCCCCGGTCATGAGCATGAAGGAGCTGGCCTACGACGAGGACCTGCGCAAGAGCGGCACGGTCGTCGAGGTCGAGCAGAAGGGCCGGGGCACGTACCTGACCGTCGGCAGCCCGGTGAAGTTCTCCTCCTTCAAGCCGGACATCGCCGGCGCCCCGCTGCTGGGCGAGCACAGCTCCGAGGTCCTGGTCGAACTCGGCTACGACGAGGAGACCATCGGCCGGCTGAAGGAGAGCGGGGTCATCGTCTGAGCAGGCTTACAGAGACGGAAGCGGCCGTGGCCCGAAGGCCACGGCCGCTTCCGCGTCTCTCCGGCGAGTTCAGGCCGTCGCCTCGGCCTCGGCCCGCCGCCGCATCAACTCCCGTTCCCGCTCGCGACGAGCGGTGACGTCCCGGATGACTGCCCCGACGTACGTGCTGCCGTCAGGGGCAGGCAGCAGCACCACGCTGAACTCGATGGACAGCTTGCGGCCGTCCGCCGCCAGCGCGGGAACATTCAGCAGGTCCGCGTCCCCGTACTTGGTCGTCCCTCGGTCCATGGCCTCCTGGAAGCCGTCCCAGTGACGCTTCCGGTGCCGCTCGGGGATGATGACGTCCAAACTGCGACCGTCCGCGTCGCCCGCCGAGAACCCGAAGATGCGCTCAGCGCCCCGGTTCCAGAAGCGGATCAGTCCTTCGCCGTCGATGATCACTATGCCGTCGGGCGCCTGGATGGCCATTCCCAGCACCACGTCGGGATCCAGATCTTCCATGTCGCCTCCACGCTGGGGCAGTTGGACAGCTAACGCATACAAGCGACAGTATACAGGTGGATGGTATACAGGATCCATACAAGCAACCGGCCTGGCAAGGACGGGACTTCCGCAGCCGGAGGCCCCCTCCTTGCCGGCGTTCCGTGCGCCGACGCGTCGACCTCTATTCCGGAATCTATTCCGGCATCACGCGGCGGTCCCCAGGGCGAGGAGGTCGCTGATGGCGTGGACGGTCCGGAGGGTGGGGACGTCGACGCCGGTGATGTCGGCGAGCTCGATGACGGCGGTCAGAAGGACGTCGAGTTCGAGGGGCTTGCCCCGTTCGAGGTCCTGGAGGGTGGAGGTGCGGTGGTCGCCCACGCGTTCGGCGCCGGCCAGGCGGCGTTCGATGGAGATGCCGATGCGGCAGTTGAGCGCTTCGGCCACGGCGAGGGTCTCTTCCATCATGGTCTGGATGACCTGACGGGTACCGCCGTGATGGCACATCTGACGCATGGTGGCGCGAGCGAGCGCGCTGATGGGGTTGAAGGAGATGTTGCCGAGGAGCTTGAGCCAGATGTCGTTACGGAGATCGGGCTCGACGGGGCATTTCAGTCCGCCGGCCTGCATGGCCTCACTGAAGGCCTGGCAGCGCGGGGAAAGGGTGCGGTCCGGTTCGCCGATGGAGAACCGGGTCCCCTCCAGGTGCCTGACGACGCCCGGCCCCTCCAGTTCGGTCGCCGCGTACACGACGCAGCCGACGGCCCGCTCCGGCGCGAGCACCGCACTGACCGCGCCGCCGGGGTCCACACTCTCGATGTGATGGCCGTCGTGAGGTCCGCCGTGGTGGTGGAAGTACCACCACGGGATGCCGTTCTGGGCGGCGACGACGGCGGTGGACCCGTGGAGCAGGGGCTCGATGAGTGGCCCGCACGCCGCGTACGAGTTCGCCTTGAGCCCGAGAAAGACGTAGTCGACGGGGCCGATGTCGGCGGGGTCGTCGGTGGCGTGGGCGTGGGCGGTGAAATCACCGCGTGGGCTGAGCACCCGTACGCCGTGTCGCCTCATGGCCGCGAGGTGCGGGCCACGGGCGACAAGGTGGACGTCGGCGCCTGCTTGGTGCAGGGCGGCGCCGACATAGGCGCCGATGGCTCCGGCGCCGAGGATGGCGACTTTCACTGGTGGCGCTCCGTTCGGTCGAGGGTGTACCGCGGAACTGTCGAATAGTGTCGACGAAATATTGTCTACAGGATGGAGTTGCTGCCAGCAAGGGTTTGAGTCGGGGTCCGCGAGGCCACCCGTGCGCCCACCTGCGCGGCGTGAGCTGGGTTTCCGGGTCTTTGTGCGCCGTAGACTGTAGGCGAAAGCCAATTCATACTTGGCTCTCACACGCGTAGCGGCGACGCTGCGGAGGAGGGGCTGCGATGTTGTCGACGAATGGACTGCCGCAGGGCGCGGTGCCGAAGCTCGAACGCCCCGGCCCGTTGCGCGACAGGGTGTACGAGGCGCTGCTCGAACTGATCACCACCCGTGCCCTGCAGCCCGGGCAGCATCTGGTCGAGAGCGAACTCGCCGGGCACCTCGGGGTCTCACGGCAGCCGGTGCGCGAGGCGCTCCAGCGGCTGAACACGGACGGCTGGGTCGATCTGCGGCCCGCGCAGGGTGCCTTCGTGCATGAACCGACCGAGGCGGAGGCGGACCAACTCCTCACCGTACGCACCCTGCTGGAGGCCGAGGCGGCCCGGCTCGCGGCGGCCAACGCGGGTGCCTCGGCCATCGCGGTGCTGGAGGAGATGTGCGCCGAGGGTGAGCGCGCGGTCGCCGCCGACGACGTGGACGCCGCGGTCGCCATGAACGCCCGGCTCCACGCGAAGATCATGGAGCTGGCCGGCAACACGGTCCTCGCCGAGCTGGCGGCACAGGTCGACCGCCGGGTGCGCTGGTACTACACGCCGGTCGCCCGGCAGCGCGGCCGGCAGTCCTGGATCGAGCACCGCGAGCTGATAGCGGCGATCGCGGACCGCGACGAGCGGCGCGCGACCGAGGTCATGCGGGCGCACACGGAACACACGCGGAAGATGTACCACGAACGGGAGAAGTAGCCCCGGTCTCCTGACCCCGGACCTGAGCATCCCGTAGCTGCCCGGTCGCTCGGGGTGAGAGATATGCAGGTGAAAGCAGGTCCGAAAGCTTGGTATTGTTGGTCATGTCGCCGCCGGGAAACACCCCTGGTCGCGGCAGACACCTGGTCCGGGTGGCGGAATGGCAGACGCGCTAGCTTGAGGTGCTAGTGCCCTTTATCGGGCGTGGGGGTTCAAGTCCCCCCTCGGACACAGCTTCTTATGTAGACGGATGGCGCCGACCAGGAAATGGTCGGCGCCATCCGTGTTTTCGCGCAGGAGAAGCTCGCCCTGTCAACGGCCCCGAGCCGTACGGGCAGCGACAGGCCACGACCTGGGAAGCTTCACAGATCGTCGGGGAGCAGCCGGAAGGCGGGCTGACCCGTGAGTGGTCGCATGATGCGGAAATGGCTGTCCGTTGTGAACATGTCCGCCGTGCGGAAGGCTGACGCCAGGGCGACGTTCATCGCGTCGGCGAGCCCCACTCCCGCCCCGCCGTCCGCGTCCGCGTACCTCCGCATCACGGCCATGGCGCTGCGGAGATGTGGTGCGGTATCGGGGATCTCGAACCGGCGGGCTTCCGTCTGCCCGGCGATGAAGTCGAGTGCGTTCATGGCCGCTGCGGGGCCGATCCGCGACGTCAGCAGATAGTCGAGTTCCGTAAGCACCATTGCCGAGACCACGAGATGGCCCGTCCGGCCGAGGGCCTCTCGGTGAGCCGCGTGGCGGGGGTCCTTGGGTGTGAACAGCCGGTACAGGGCGTTGGTGCCGGCGATGGCGACCGGAATGTCAGTCATCGGTCCCCGCTGTGTCGGCGGCTGCGCCCATGCCGCGCAGGGTCGCGTCGATCTCGTCGTCGTCCAGCACGGGGCCGCCCAGATCCGGAAGGTCCAGGGCGCCCATGGGATCGGTGCGGAACGGGTAGGCGGGCAGGCCTGTTACCGCACCGCGGGGAACTATGTCCCCTATCGGGACCCCGTCCTTGGTGATGGTCACTGTTTCCCCGGCCGCCACGCGGGCCAGAACCCGTGATGTCTGCTGGTTGAGCTCCCTCAGCGGGACCTCGGCGCTGTCACTCATCCTCCCACCGTACTACTCGTTCTACATGGTGGCGAGTGGTTGCTTCCACGGCATTGAGGGGCCTCGTCGCCAGCGCCCATCCGGTGGGTAGGGTGCGTGTGGATGTCCCGGTCGCTTACTGGGGCGAGGCTCGTGGAGACGTTCTCGCGTCCGTCGGGAGGAAGGCAGTACTGCCGACTCGGACGACGCGATGTGTGTGGCCGCCGGGCTGAGGGCGGACGATCACCGTCGGCTTCACGGCCGCTCTGACTCAGGTGCACCATGATGGGGGCCCACAGTGCAGGAGCTCGGTTCAGCAGTCGTGCTCATCACGGGTGTCATGGCGTCCGGGAAGTCCACCGTCGCCCAACTCCTGGCCGAGCGGCTCCCGCGCTCCGTGCATCTGCGCGGCGACGGGTTCCGGCGGATGATCGTGTCCGGTCGCGAGGAGTTCGCTCCGCAGCCAACCGCCGAGGCGACGGCGCAGTTGCGACTGCGTTACCTGGCCTCCGCCGCGGTCGCGGATCTGTACGCGCAGGCGGGATGGACCGTCGTCGTCCAGGATGTCGTCCTCGGCGGGCACCTCGACGACTACCTCAACGCCGTGACGACCAGGCCTCTGTATCTGGTGGTGCTCGCCCCGACACCCGAAGCCGTCGCGGCACGTGAGGCGGACCGCCCCAAGAACGGCTACGGCGGCCCCTGGACAGTCGACATCCTCGACGACGCCCTACGCAGCCGGACTCCGCGCCGCGGGCTCTGGCTGGACACGTCGCACCAAACGCCCGCCGAGACTGTGGACCAGATCCTCGCCGACCTCGCCAAAGCCGCCATCGCCAGCTGAAACAACCCATCAAACGATCGCTGAGAAAACCTCAGAGGACGGTATGTAGCTCTTTGTTCGGTTCACCGTTGTGTGTGGACGAGGCGCAGTGGTCGATTGCTTGGGGTTAGCCGATATCGGGTGCCGAGCGACGGAACTCAGTGGGCGGGAACCGGCTCGGACGACGGCTGCCACTCCCGCCTGATCAGCCCGTAGACCCACGAGTCAGAGACCTCGCCGTTGACGACGCAGTCTTCCCGCAACGTGCCTTCACGCACGAAGCCGAGCTTTACCAGCACGCGGGCAGAAGCCAAGTTGCGCGTATCGGTCTCAGCCTGGACGCGATTGAGGTCCAGCGTGTCGAATGCCCACCGAAGCAGAGCGCGCGCGGCCTCGGTCGCGTAGCCGTGGCCCCACGCTGCATCGTCGTAGCAGTAGCCGAGCGACGCGCTGCGGAAGTCCTGGTTCCACCTGTTCAGGGTGCACCAGCCGATGAACGCCCCGTCGGAGACACGATCCACGGCCAGCCGCGCCCCGGTGCCTTCCTTTTCCATCTCTCGGCAACGGGTGATGAACTTCTCGGCTCGCGCGCGTTCGGTCCACGGTGGATCGTCCCAGTAGCGCAGCACGTAGGCGTTGCTCTGCAGCGCGAAAAGGTCGTTCGCGTCCGCGTCTTCGAAGGCACGCAGTCGAAGGCGAGAGGTCTGCAACGAGGGGGTGGGCAGCGACATACTCAAGTGTTCCCTCCCCTGATCGGTGGCCGATCAATCAGATATCCGATGCGGGTCACTCGCAACGGGTTTTCTCGGCGGGTCGGCAGAACGACGTGTCCGCTCATCGGCGCGACCGACCGCCCCAGAGGGCGGCACCCGAGGTGATGCCCGGTTGGGCTGAGCAGGCTGATTGCGGCCCGCCGTAGGGGCTACGGCCGTGGCAGGGTGAACAGCCCCTGCTCGGTCTCGGCCAGGACCTGGACGGGCCTCTTGAGCTTGAGGCGGACGCTGTTGATGTTGTTGGGCGCGACCGCCACATCCATCGCCTCGCACACCTGCCGGGCCCGCAGCGGGAGGCGGCCTTGTCCAACAGCGCGATGCCGACGGCGTTCTCGTGCGCCGACGCGGCCACCACGACCACCAGCCCCAGAACGCCAGCCCGCGAGCGCTTCCATGCGCGGCGACAGGTCGACCCCGGTGGCCTTGACGCCTTGTTGTGCGAGGTGAGCGAGGGCGCGGCCGGTTCCGCATCCGATCTCCAGCACGGACTTCGGGCTGCCGAGGAGTTCGGGGCCGGGGCCGTGGCCGGCGTACTGGGTCCAACAGAATGACGGCTCGGCGTCGTCCTTGAACGCGGACTCGGCGTACGCGTCCCACAGTTCGGTCTCGGCGGCGATGTCGTGCGGTACGGGCACAGCTGGTCCTCTGGTCGTCGGGATGCCGTCGCGGCGGCGCTCGATGAACGGCGCGTAGTGCATGAACTGCAAAAGTGCAGCTCAAGATCGAGATACGTTCGACGCGAAATCCCGATGCGCACTCATCGAATGCAGCTGTGCGAACTCGTCAGCGAGCATGCTCGTCATGACGAGATCGTGGTGAAGGCCGGCGAAGAACACGTGATCGCGAAGGCGTCCCTCCTCCACGAAGCCGAGCCGACGGTGAAGGACCAGCGATGCTTCGTTGTGGGCGAAGATCCGCGCTTGGCACTTGTGATAGCGCCGCTCGGCGAACATGAAGCGCAGCAGCATCACCACTGCTTCCGTGGCGTAGCCCCTGCCCCGATGATCAGCGCCCACCGTGACGCCGTACTCGAACCAGCCCGCACGCGGATCGGCGTGGTGGGAGCCGATACTGCCGACCAGTTCCCCCGTGTCGACGGCTTCGATACCCAACATGAAGCAATCGCCGTCGGACTTGGCAACGGCCTGTTCCTTCGCCCAGGTACGGAAACCCTCGGCGGACCGGGGTGGTTGCAGTAGGTCCCCCAACCGCTCCTCGTCCACGGCGAAGCGCATGAACGCGGTCCAGTCGTCGGGCTCGATGCCGCGTAAACATACTCGCTTGCCCGTCCAGAACGATGTCATCCCCTATTCGATCACGTTGCAGTGCCCGAGGACCAAGGCTTTGCCCACCCCTGAACCAGCCTGTGACCTGGCACTTCAGCGTTGCAAGGTGACAAGGCGCACTCCGCCCACACGGTCTTACCGGAGGGCGGCCGGGACTCCGTGCCCCACCGGTCGGCCAGTGTGTCGACCAGGAGCAGGCCGCGCCCCGACTCGTCGTCCGGGCCCTGCACTTGGTGGATCGTGGGGCGACATTCGCCCCGGGTGTCGCTGACCGCGATGCGCAGGGTGCCGACCGCCTCGTCCAGCGTCAGAGCCAGCAGGAAGTCGCGACCTTGAACGCGGCCGTGCAGCGCCGCGTTCGCCGACAGCTCCGCGACGACGTGTTCCGCTCGCTCGATGACTGCGGGTGACAACTCCCAGGCGGTCAGCCGCTCCATGGCCAGGAGCCGGGCAAGTCGGGCGCCACGGCGGGTGGCGGAGAGTTGCTGCGCGAACGTACGTACGGCAGCGCAGACTTGGGGCGTGGAGGCGTTCATGGGGAAACCGTGGCGTGCGTGCGGAGGCGTTTTCCAGTAGCGCGGCCCGTACGCTGCGTCAGTGTACGGACACGTTTTGTGGACAGTACGGGGATCTTGCCGTCACTGTGGGTGCTGTCGATCGCGGGGATGCCGCAGAGGACGTACGCACCTGGAGGTGGCCGCGTATGACGGACAGCAGCGACGTGACGGCTTGCGACTGGGAGCGCGAGCCCGACCCTTCCGACAGTCTGCGGACCTTCGGGGCCGTCGTCCAGGCCCTGCGCGAGCACGCGGGGCTCAGCCGGATCGAGTTCGCGGCACTCGTACGGTTCTCCAAACACACCGTGGAGTCAGTGGAGTTGGGGCGCCGGATGCCCGACGAGGCGCTCGTGGAACGGGCGGAGGAGGCGACGGGGAACACGGGTGCCCTGCGGAAGGCGGCAGGGCATCTGACGCGAGGTGAAGCGGGGTTGGCGGCGTGGTTCCGGCGGTGGGCCAGGCTGGAGAAGGTGGCGGTGAGCCTGTGTACGTACGAGTGCAGGCTGGTCCCTGGGTTGTTGCAGTCGGAGGGGTATGCGCGGGCGGTGTTCGAGGGCACGATTCCGGTGATCACGGACGAGGAGCTCGAGACCCTGCTCGCCGTACGGATGGAGAGGCAGCGGATGCTGTACGAGCGGCCGACCGTGCCGTTCAGCTTCATCGTCGAGGAGCACGTGTTCCGGCGGAGGTTCGGGAACGTGGAACAGATGCGGGAGCTGCTCGACCATGTGCTGGAGCACAGCGCGCCGCGCAACGTGACGCTTCAGGTCGTTCCGTTGGAAGCGGGGTTGCACGCGTGCCTGGATGGGCCCGTACGGCTACTGGAAACTCTGGAGGGACGGCGGTTCGCGTACTCCGAAGGGCAGCAGAACGGGCGGCTGATTGCTGACGTGAAAGAGGTAAGCCTCCTTCAACAGCGCTATGACACACTGCGCTCTCAGGCCCTGAACCCCGAAGACTCGCGGGGTCTGTTGGAGAGACTGCGAGGAGAGCTATGAGCACGACGGAACTCGCCTGGTTCAAGTCCAGCTACAGCGGCAGCCAGGGCGACGACTGCGTGGAGGTCGCCGTCACCGAACAGGCCATCTGCGTACGGGACTCCAAGGACGTGACTCGCCCGCACTTTGCCGTCGCGTGTGACGAGTGGTCGCGGTTCGTAGGGTTCGCGGCTGGGGCCTGAGCGGAGCGGCGTGCGCGTGGCGCTCAGAAGATCTTGCGTGCTGGCGTCCGGTATGCCGAGGGTGGTTGGTTCCCTTTTGGGTCCCGCCGGGCCCCGCGTGCCGGTTGGACCGGTCGCGACGAAATAGGCGTCGGCTACTGCTCCAGCTGTGGCGGACGGCGCAGACCGGCCGGGCCTTTTTCACCCCCCCTCCGCCGGTCTGCGTCGGCTCCTCAGCTGGCTGTCAGACGCGGTCGGCCGCGATCAGCAGGTACTGGAAGCTGCCGTTCTCGTACGCGGTCATGAACGTGTCCTCGATACCCGTGACCAAGTGGTCTGCCTCCTTGCGGAGTTGCCAGTAGGGGAGGGCGTCGGCGGTCAGGTCCTCGACGTGGACGGGGACCAGCCGGTTGCGGGCCATGGCGCGGAAGTACTCCGAGCGGGGATGGATGTCGCATATGTAGTGGGCGTTGATGAGGGACACCTCGCGAGAGGCCCGCCCGTAGGCGTCGTTGTAGCAGCCGGTGATCGTCACATAGCGTCCGCCGCGGCGCAGCAGCCGGGCGTGCTCGGCGAACAGCAGGTCCAGTTCCACGTACATGGTGGACTCGTTGTTCCAGGACGCCGCGTACGCGCCCGTCCGGAAGCCGGTGGCGAGCATGTTGCGATGGTGGTAGGCCACCTTGTCCTCGATGCCCCGCTTCCGGGCCTGTTCGTTCGCGAACTCGGCCTGCTTGGCCGAGATGGTGACGCCGTCTGCGTGGCAGCCGTAGCGCAGGTTCGCCACGACGCTGCCACCGCCGCGTCCGCAACCGGCGTCGAAGACGCGGTCGACGGGGGAGAGAGGGCCGAGGTGGGTGGCGAGGAGATCGGCCTGGTCCTGTTCCAGGCGGTGCAGTTCGGTGGTGATCCGCTCCCTGCGCAGGCCGGCGTCGGGCTCGTCGAGTACTGACCGGTCGGCGGCGCCGATGCCGTAGTGGTGGTGGTAGAGGTCGTCGATCCTGCCGAGTTCGAGGTTGACCGGGTTCTCCTCGGTGTTCCAGTAGTCCGCGACCCGGGTCTGGTACGTGGAGTGCGTCGGCACCGGTGCCGTTGGCGTGGAGGCGTCGGGGGTGATGGTCAACGGTGACTCCTCGTGCTGGTGATGCATATGACGATCAGTCAGTTCTGGTCGTTTCACCAGTAGTTGGGCAGCTGGTAGCGGTGGGTGTTGGTGGCGTGCCATTCGTGGCTGCCGGCCACCCAGGCGGCCAGGCCCTGGGCGTAGCGCCCTACCAGGGGTGAAGTGGCGGACAGGGCGGCGGACTCCTCCTCGAACGCCTGCATGATCCGGTTGTGGATCTCAACTGCCTTCAGAAAGGCGGCTTTCAGCCCGCACCGCTCGTTCGCGGCGATGACCTGGGGCAGGTTGAGATGGTTCGGATCAGCGGCCAGCTCCTTGGTGAAGGAGTACAGGTCGTTGACCAGCGTGGCGGCGTTGCCGGCGAGGGCGGTGATCCGCTGGATCTCGGGCCGTGCGTATACGGCTTCGGGCAGCTCGTAGCCGTCCACGGCGTCGATGATCGCCAGGCAGGGACGGAAGCTGTTGAACTGCCGCATCACCAGGTACTCCCACACCTGTGGCATGTACCGGATGTCGGCCCAGCCGGCCTCGCCGAGATAGCCCAGGTGTAGCCGGGCCAGGTCGTGCAGTAGGCGGTCGGTCTGGCTGGGTGTGGCGAGTACGGCGTAGTCCCGCAGGGCGGAGCGGTAGGAGCGCAGCGGCCCGTCGGCCCACATGCCGTGCCGCCACTCGTCCTCCAGCTCGGGGGTGCCGTGGAACGGGTCGAGCGCCGACTGGGCCATGAGCAGCCGGCCGCCCAGCCCGCGCGGCGAACCGCCCCTGTCCTCGTCCACCTCGCAGTAGCAGTTGTCGACGAGATGCTCGGCCACCAGCAACTTGCCCGCTGCGGTGAGGTGTTCGAGGGAGGCGGCGCCCGGATGCGAGAGTACGACGGCCAGCCCGAACCGGGACTTCGAGAAGTCCTCCGTCCACGCGGGCGGGAACAGGTCGAGCCGACGGGCCCAGGATTCCAGCCTGCGCTCGATCTCCTCGACCTTCGCGGGGTCTGCCGGGACGGCGGGCCGGTGCCGCAGCCCGGGAATGGAACCACTTCGCCGGGCGTGCGCCGTACGGGCGAGGCTCGGGCCGGGCGGACCGGGGAGCCGCGGTCCGTACGACGTCCCGGCCGAGCGGGCCGAGTCGGCCGAGCTGGTCGAACCGGCTGTCGTCTGAGACGGCACGCTCATTCCGGCACCCACCCGACCTGGACGTTCTCCAGGATTCCCGCGGCGTCGGGGACGAGTATGGCCATCGAGTAGTAGGCGGTGACCAGGTAGCTCATGATCGCGGTGGCGTCGATGCCCATGAACCGCACGTTCAGGCCGGACTCGTACTCCTCGGGGATGCCGGTCTGGTGGAGGCCGATGACCCCCTGGTCCTGCTCGCCGGTGCGCAGCGCGATGATGCTGCTGGTGTGCTGCGGACTGATCGGGATCTTGCCGCACGGAAAGATCGGAACGCCACGCCAGGCGGGTACTTCGTGCCCCTCGATGTTCACGGTGCCCGGCACGAGGCCGCGCCGGTTGCACTGCCGGAAGAAGGCCGAGATCGCCTTCGGATGGGCCAGGAACAGCCGGGTCTTGCGGCGCATCGACAGCAGTTCGTCGAGGTCGTCCGGCGTCGGGGGACCGGAGAAGGTGCTGATGCGCTGGCTGTAGTCGACGTTGTGCAGCAGCCCGAACTCGCGGTTGTTGAACAGCTCCCACTCCTGGCGTTCGCGGATCTCCTCGATGGTCAGGCGGAGTTGCTGCTCCGTCTGGTTCATGGGGTGGTTGTAGAGGTCGGCGACCCGGGTGTGGACGCGCAACACCGTCTGGGTGAGCGACAGTTCGTACTCGCGCGGCGCGAGGTCGTAGTCGACGAAGCCGCCGGAGAGGGCCGCCTCTCCCACGTGGCCGGCCTGGAGGGGGACATCGGCTTCGCCCTTGCGGTTCATGGGTTTGTTCTGCTGCTCCGCGAAGGCGGCCAGCTGGGCAGCGAGGGACGGGGTGCGTTCGAGGAACTGCATCAGGGTGTCCCAGTTGAGCGCCAGCACCACTCCCGGGGTCTCGGCCCGTACCGAGCTGAGCCACAGGGGGTCGGCGTGGCCGATGGCTTCGTCGCCCATTCCGTCGCCGTCGGTGACGACCCCGAGGATCTCCTGCTCGCCGTACTTGCCGTTGGTGTAGCGGGTGAACCGGCCGTGGACGACGAGATAGGCCTCCGAGACGGGCTGCCCGGCGTCGAAGAGGACCTGGCCGGCGCGTACCTCCCGTACCCGGAACCGCTGGGCGATCTCCCTCAGGGCCGTGGTGTCGGAGTAGCCGCGCAGGGCCGGCAGTTCGGTCAGGGTCTCCGGGATGACCTTGATGTCGTCGGCGCCGTTGTGCTCGAACTGCACCCGCCCTCGGCCGACACGCAGTTGAAGGCGGCGGTTGACCCGGTAGGTGCCGCTCTTGACGTCGATCCACGGCAGCATCCTGAGCAGCCATCGCGAGGTGATGGCCTGCATCTGCGGTGCGGACTTGGTGGTGGTGGCGAGCTGACGCGCCGCCTGGGTGCTGAGACTGGTGAACCGTTGCTCGTCGGTGGGTTCGACGGCGCTTTCGGGGAGGTTTTCCGGAGCGGACACAATTCTCCCAAGGCAAGGGGGGACGTGAGTGGACGCGCACGAACATGGCTGAGACAGGGCGGGAGTCGGGGATGCCACGGAGGCCGGTACTCGAGAAGGACGCGAACGCGGACCGCGCGGACCTGACCTGCTGTCAGAAGACCGGATGAGGAACGCACGCCCGGACGGCAACCTCGTGAGGTCCGGGCAACTTGGCAGTACGCGCCGCATGTCAAGCGAAACAGCTCCGGCCGCCCCTCGGGAACCGCGCGAAAGGGGCGTCTTCATGCCTCGCGACCGTCACACGGCACCCCGAGGCAACCCGCGGACGGGCCCGCACTCCCGCGCCGCCTCACCGCTCCGGCAACCGGCGTGAACGGCGCACGCGGTGAACTTCCCTTCCGTTACCCCGATGTGAGGCCCGCCGCTGATGAACTCCGTTGTCAGTTGCTGCTGTTGAGCCGACACGCGAAAGAGACCCCGCTTCACGCGGGGTCTCTTCCGGACTGAGCAGTCTCCTTCAGTCCCGCAACCGGTCGATCTGCCGCAGCTTGTTCGTCGCGTCCAGGGCCGCCACCTTGTAGGACTCCGCGAGCGTCGGGTAGTTGAAGACCGCGTTGACCAGGTAGTCGACCGTGCCTCCGCAACCCATCACGGACTGGCCGATGTGGATCAGTTCGGTCGCTCCCGTGCCGAAGCAGTGGACGCCGAGGAGTTTGCGGGTCTCCGGGCAGACCAGCAGCTTGAGCATGCCGTGGGAGTCGCCGATGATCTGGCCTCGGGCCAGTTCGCGGTAGCGGGAGATGCCCACCTCGAACGGGATGCTTTCCTCGGTGAGTTGGTCCTCCGTACGGCCGATGAAGCTGATCTCGGGGATCGTGTAGATACCGATGGGCTGGGTGTTGTGCATCCCGTCGACCGGTTCACCGCACGCGTGGTACGCCGCCGCCCGGCCCTGTTCCATCGAGGTCGCGGCGAGGGCCGGGAAGCCGATGACGTCGCCGACGGCGTAGATGTGCGGCACCTCGGTGCGGTAGTGCTCGTCGACCGTGATCCGGCCACGCCGGTCGGCGGACAAGCCGGCCTTGTCCAGGTCGAGTTCGTCGGTGAGGCCCTGGCGGCCCGCCGAGTACATCACCGCGTCCGCGGGGATCTTCTTGCCGCTCTCCAGGATGGTGAGCGTGCCCCGGGAGTGGCGTTCCACCGCCGCGACCGTCTCCCCGAAGCGGAAGGTGACGGCCAGGTCCCGCAGGTGGTACTTCAGCGACTCGATCACCTCGACGTCGCAGAAGTCGAGCATCGCGGGGCGCTTCTCGACCACCGTGATCTTGCTGCCCAGGGCCGCGAACATGGATGCGTACTCCATGCCGATCACCCCGGCCCCGACGATGACCATGGAACGCGGCACGCCCTCGAGGTTGAGGACGTTGTCGGAGTCCATGATCGTGCGTTCGTCGAACTCGACCGTGCCCGGACGGGCCGGGCGGGTCCCGGTGGCGATGACGATGTGCTCGGCGGTCAACAGCTTCTCGTTGCCGTTGACTTCGTGCACCGCCACGGTGTGGTCGTCGACGAAGCGGCCGGTGCCGGCGAACAGGGAGACGTGGTTGCGGGACAGTTGACTGCGGATGACGTCGACCTCGCGACCGACCACGTGCTCGGTGCGCGCGGTCAGGTCGGCGACGGTGATGTCCTCCTTGAGCCGGTAGCTCTGGCCGTACAGATCGCGCTGGGTGAGGCCGGTGAGATAGAGCACCGCCTCGCGCAGCGTCTTGGAGGGGATGGTGCCGGTGTGGATGGAGACCCCACCGACCATGTCGGGGCGGTCGATGACGGCGGCCCGGCGGCCGAGCTTGGCCGCCGCGATGGCAGCCTTCTGGCCGCCCGGGCCGGATCCTATGACAAGCATGTCGAAGTCGGGCACCCTGCCGAGTCTGTCAGCCCGAGGCCGCCGCCCGGAAGGGTGAACGGACAACGATTGGCGGCCACTTCGGCCCAGGTAGCGGCTCAGGAGAGTTCAGGAAGGTTCACGAAGCCTGTGGCCGGAGGCGTTCGAGGCCCTTGCGGTCGTAGTAGCGGGCCATCGCGAAGCCGAAGAGCAGCGCGAGCGAGGCGCCGATCGCGATCATGATCCAGGCGCGGGTCAGTCCGGCGTCCCCACGGGCGTCGAAGTAGAGGATCGCGCGGGCCCCGTCGCCGAGTTGGCGCATGGGCTCGAAGACGGACAGGAAGCGGTAGAAGCCCGGGACCGCCTGCAGCGGGACCGTGGCACCGGACGACGGCAGGCCCAGGACGATGAACACGAACATCGACACGAGCTGCCCGATCCCGCCGAACGCCGCGTTGATCGCCTGGACGCCGAGGCCGACCGCGAGCGTGGCGCAGTACGAGTACAGCCAGAGCAGGGGCAGGTGGTCGGCGTCCATGCCGAGGATGCCGACGGTGGCGACCATGATCAGGGACACGCTCAGAAGCGTGATCCCGGCGGTCATGCCCATCTTCAGCAGCAGGGTCTGGGTGCGGGTGATGGGCACGGTGGGTCGGCGCGTGTGCCAGGGGCCGATCTCGTTGTCGGCGTAACCCAGGGAGGTGTCCACACCATTGCTGATGACGTTGGCGCCCAGGAATCCGGCCAGCACGAGCAGCAGCGTGTAGTAGAAGGTGCTCAGGCCCAGGCCGCTGTGGGTGCCGATGGGGTGACCGACCTGGGGGGTGACCGCGACCGGGTCGGCCAGCAGTAGCTTCGTGGTCGCGCTCGCCCCCTTCGCGCTCGCCGTCAGCTGCTCGCCGATGGTCTGCGAGGCCTGGTGCGCGGCCAGCGTGGTGATCTGACTGGCGAGGGACGAACCGAGGCTGCCCTTGCCGGGGTTGGTCAGCACGGTCAGCGCCGGACGGGCGGTGGCGTTCGTGCCGGTCAGCGCGGCGACCGAGGCGGTGAAGCCGTCGGGTACGACCAGCGCGCCGTAGAGCTTGCCCGAGTCCAGCTCGTCCTGGGCCCGGGCGAGGCTCAGTTCACGCCACTCGGCCTTGTCGCCGCCCGAGGTGTCGGTGGTGACCGCCTGGACGATCTGGGCGCCCAGGTTCGCCTTCTGCCCGGGCAGCGGCGCGCCCCGGTCGGCGTTGACGATGCCGATCGGGAGGTCGTGCAGGTCGCGGTTGGGGCTCACGATGCCGCCCATGTAGAGCAGCGACAGCAACAGGGCCAGCAGCCCGGTCAGGACGGTGGGCAGCAGCCACAACTTGGGCCGGCCCAGCAGTGCGGCGGCACGCGCCTGCGTACCGGGGACGGGGGGCGAGGATTCGGACGTACTCGACGTGCTCGACGTACCCGAAGTGTCTGATGTATCCGATGTATTGGATGCATTCGATGTGCTGGACGTACCGTCGGACGGATCGCTGGTCGATGTGCTGTCGTCGGCTGGCATGGTGCTCCGGTGGTTCCTGGAGGGGCAGGACAGGGCAAGAATGGCAGGACGGGGCGTGACTGTATGGATGATGGTCATTTTTTCGGCTGGATACCGGAAGACCAGCGTCCGCCCGGCTCAGGATCCTGCGTACGCGCGCTCGGCCGCACGAGCGACTCGCCGAAGCGGAGACGACGAACGGACAACTACCGGGCGACGCGCAGGTGGACGCCGTCGAGGGCCACCGCCAGGATGCGGTCGCGCTGGGTGTCGTCGAGGAAGCTCGTCGACGTGATGCCGGCGAGCATGCGCAGCAGGTCGTCGAAGCTCATGTCCGTACGCGCCTCCCCGGCCTGCTGCGCGCGCTCGAACAGTGGGCCGCCCGCGAGGTACATCGACTCCCGGCAGGTGAGGAAGATCTCCGCCTCGTGGTCGAGGGCCTCCCGGACAGCCTGTTTCGTCACCGTGTAGCCGACGAAGCGGTGCAGCCACGCCGTGAGCGCCTCCCACGGCGGCAGGTCGGCGACCTCCAGGGCGTACCGGCACAGGGCGTCCACCTCGTCCGCGTAGACGGTCTCGAAGAGATGGCGGCGGGTGGGGAAGTTCCGGTACAGCGTGCCGATGCCGACGCCCGCGCGCCGGGCGATGTCCTCCAGCGACGCCGCCGACCCGTGCTCCGCGAACGCCTCGCGCGCGGCGGACAGCAGGGCGTCGTAGTTGCGTGCGGCGTCCTTGCGGTGCGGGCGTCGGGCGGCGACGAAATCGCTGACGGGGTACGGGTGGGCCGTCATGGATGCCTCCCTGGCGTGGCGGGGTGTGGGGCTGATGCCGGGCACGATCGAAGCGGATGGGAGCCTCCGCTCTTGAAGCGGAGGTGTGCCTCCGCTAGAGTGGAGGCGTACCTCCACTTTAGCAGTCGGGGTGCCTTCCCCCTGCGACGCGTCACGCGTCATGGGGGACACGTCGATGCCTTGAAGTCCTGAAGTCTTGATGCCTCGACGCGTACGGCCGTCCGTCGCGTCACCGACGTGCGCGAACGCCGCCCCTACCCCTCGAAGACTCCGCCACCTCTGTTCGGAGAGTTTTTCCATGCCCCGCACATCCACTCGCTCCACCCGGCTGACCTTCGCGGTCCTCGCGACCGGGGCCGGTGTGTTCTCCATGCTCCAGTCGCTGATCGCGCCGGCCCTGCCGACCGTTCAACACGCCCTGCACACCTCGCAGTCGACCGTGACGTGGGTGATGACGGCCTTCCTGCTGTCCGCCTCCGTCTTCACCCCGATCCTCGGCCGGGTCGGTGACCTGGTCGGCAGGAAACGCACCCTCGTCGCCGTACTCGTGGTCGTGACACTGAGCTGTCTGCTCGCCGCGCTCGCGCCGAACGTCGGCGTCCTGATCTTCGCCCGGGTCGTCCAGGGCGCGGGCGGTGCGCTGTTCCCGCTGTCGTTCGGCATCATCCGTGACGAGTTCCCGCCGGGTGAGGTGAGCCGCAGTATCAGCAACCTGTCCGCCGTGATCGCGGCCGGCGGAGGTGTCGGCATGGTGGCCGCCGGGCCGATCGTGACCGCCCTCGACTACCGCTGGCTGTTCTGGCTGCCCGTCGCCGTCGTCGCCGTCACCACGCTCATCGCCCTCCGCTATGTCCCCGAATCGCCCAACAGGGCCGAGGGGCGCGTCAGTTGGCTCGGCGCCGTGCTGCTGTCCGCCTGGTTGGTCGCGCTGCTGCTGCCGCTCAGCCAGGCGACCCGATGGGGCTGGGACTCGGGGCGGACCGTCGGCCTGTTCGTGACCGCCGTGCTCCTGTTCGTACTCTGGCTGTTCACCGAGGCGCGCTCCCGCAACCCGCTCATCGACCTCAAGATCATGCGCCTGCCCACCGTGCGGACGACGAACACCGCCGCGCTGCTCTTCGGCGCGGGCATGTACTCGATCTGGTCCTTCCTCCCCGGCTTCGTCCAGACGCCCAGCTCGGCCGGGTACGGCTTCGGCGCGAGTGTCACCTCCGCCGGACTGCTCATGCTGCCGATGCTGATCGCGATGTTCGTCTCGGGCGTGCTGGGTGGCCGGCTGACTCCGGTCCTGGGCGCCAGGAAACTGCTCACGGCCGGTGCCGCGCTCGGCGCCTTCGCCTGCGGATTCCTCACCCTCTGGCACGACGAGAAGTGGCAGGTCGGCTTTGTGGCAGGCGTGTTCGGCCTCGGCATCGGACTGGCCTTCGCCTCGATGGCCAACCTGATCGTCGGCAGCGTCCCGCCCGAGCAGACCGGCGCGGCGACCGGCATGAACGCCAACGTCCGCACCATCGGCGGCTCCGTCGGCGCGGCGCTCACCAGCCTCCTGGTGACGAGCAGCGTCCAGTCGTCGGGCCTGCCGTACGAATCCGGCTACACCCACGCCTTCGCGCTGCTGGCCCTCCTGTGCCTGGCCGCCGCCCTGGCAGCCCTCCTCGTACCGTCCGCCCGCAGCGACAAACCCCTCGGCTCCGCCCGCGCCGCTGCCGGGACGGCCACCGCGCAGTCGGAAGCCGCCGCTCGCAACTGACCACTGGGCAGGGCCGGTTGTCGGCCGCGTGGGCGCAGTGAGAGGCCGTAGGAGAGGCTGTGTGGCCCGCGCCGCCGAAGCCGTCGAAGCCACGGCGCCGGGCAATCGATCGGCGGCTTGAGGACGGTATTCGGTACACCCTGGCGCCACCCGACCCCGACCCCGACCCCGTCCCTCCTCGTGATCCGGAACCCGCCGGCCGGGTCACATGGCGTCGAGGTAGTCCCGCAGCACCTGGGAACGGGACGGGTGGCGCAGCTTGGACATCGTCTTGGACTCGATCTGGCGGATACGTTCGCGGGTCACGCCGTACACCTGGCCGATCTCCTCCAGGGTTCTGGTCCGGCCGCCGAACAGGCCGTAGCGCAGGGAGATGATGCCGGCTTCTCGCGGGGTCATCTCCGCGAGGATGGCCTGGATGGTCTCCTGGAGGAGCAGGAAGGTGACCATGTCCGTGGGGGTGACGCTGTCCCTGTCCTCGATCAGGTCACCGAACTCGCCGTCGCCGTCCTCGCCGAGGGCGGTGTGCAGCGAGACGGGCTCCCTGGTGTAGGCGGCGAGTTCGGGCAGGCGCTCCACCGGGACGCCGGCCTTGTCCGCCAGTTCCTCCGGAGTGGGTTCCGTCCCGAAGTCCTCGATCAGCTCGCGGCGGGTGCGGGCCACCCGGTTGATGACCTCGACCAGGTGCACGGGGATACGGATGGTCCGGCCCTGGTCGGCGAGCGCGCGCGAGATCGCCTGGCGGATCCACCAGGTCGCGTACGTCGAGAACTTGAAGCCCTTTGTGTAGTCGAACTTCTCGACGGCCCTGATCAGGCCCGTGTTGCCCTCCTGGACCAGGTCCAGGAACAGCAGTCCGCGGCCCGTGTAGCGCTTGGCGACGGACACGACCAGACGGAGGTTCGCCTCGATGAGGTGGGACTTGGCGCGCTCCGCGTCCTCGGCGAGGATCGTCAACTCCTGGCGGCGGACGGGGTCCTCGGGCGGGTCGTCCAGCAGCTTGTGCTCCGCGTACAGTCCGGCCTCGATCCGTTTGGCGAGGTCGACCTCCTGTTCGGCGCTGAGGAGCCGGACCCGGGCGATGAGTCGGAGGTAGTCCCGCACCTGGTCGACCGATCCTCCCGTGGTGGTCAGCCGGGGGAGGGGAGCATCGCTCTCGTCCTCGGTGGCCGGGTCGAACACGTCGGTCACCTCGGTATCGGTCGCCATCGTGCTCACTTCCTCTCCAGGAGTGCACGCGGGAACGTCCCCTTAGGAGAACGAGGGACGACCCCCTCGTGTTCCGGAGTCCCCCGGGCAATCACCCGGCCACCGCCGAACCCGCCACGGGGCCGGCGGTGTGCGCCTCGGGGATTCGCCGGTGATTCCCCGGGGATTCCGGTTCCCCCGTCCCCGGGAAATCACTGTCGGGCGTTCTGGGCGCACGTGCGTCAGCAGTCGCGGAACTCCGGCGACTGGTTGAGGATCTGCGAACGCAGCGAGGTGAAGCGGGCGTAGGTCGCGCCGTTCCGCGCGCCGGGGTGGAAGGCCGCGACCCGGTGGCAGTTCTGGAAGGCGAGCGCGACACCGAAGTGCCGCTCCAGGCTGCTCCGGATCGCGTCACTGGCCAGCGCCCGCAGCAGCTGACCGCGCTCCTTGTCGGAGGGCGGCGGGGTCTGGTTGTCGGCGAACTCTGCTGTGCCGCCCTGGAGTTCGGAGGTGAGGTCGGCGACGAGCTGGTAGGCGTAGGGGAGCGAGGTGCGGACGGTTTCGATGAAGTCGTCCTCGCGGATGTCACCCTGCTCGGCTTCGGCGAGGAGCTGGGGGGAGACGTCGAGCGACATGGGGGGTGTCCTGTTCTCTGGTCTTCGCGCGTTAGTGGGTTCACGCGTTCACGGGTTGGTGAGTTGGTGCGTTGGTGCGTTCGGGTGTCCTGCGTGTTCGCGGGTGGTGCGGCCGAGGCTGGATCAGGTGAGCGCGGCAGGCCCGTGGACGAACTCCGGGTCGACCTGCTCGGCCAGGTTCAGCCCCGTCGCCCGGTCCGCCCACGCCCGGGCGTTGCGCAGATGGAACTCGACGGCGTGCCGCTGGAAGGTGGCCCAGTCCTTGGGGCGGGCGTCGACCGCCTCCCGGAGCAGGTTCAGTGCGTGCAGGTTCTGCGGCTCCAGTTCGCCCTGGTCACGGCCCTGTTCGGCGGCACGCACCCAACTGGACTGGACGAGGTGGGTGAGCAGGTCGTCGCCGGTCTCCTCCTTGAGGAAGAGCAGGTCGTCCTCGCCGGTGACCTTGTTGCCGAGCACCGCGAGCGGAATCCCGAACTCGCGGGCGTGGTCGCGGTACTGGCGGTAGACGGAGACGCCCTTGCGGGTCGGTTCGGCGACCAGGAACGTCATGTCGAACCGGGTGAACAGTCCGGAGGCGAACGCGTCCGCGCCGGCGGTCATGTCGACGACGACGTACTCGCCGGGACCGTCGACGAGATGGTTGAGATAGAGCTCCACCGCGCCCAGCTTGGAGTGGTAGCAGGCCACGCCCAGGTCGCTCTCCGCGAAGGCGCCGGTCGCCATCAGCGGTACGCCGCCCACCCGTTCGACGTGCCGGGTGTGGATCTCGTCGTCGCCGAGCGGGCGCAGCAGCCGTGAGCCCCGGCCGGCCGGGGTCGTCTTGACCATGGCCTCGCGCGACGCGATACGCGGGTTGGTGCCGCGCAGGAAGTCCTTGATGTCACCGAGGTGGGCACTGAGCGGCGGCGCGGCGAAGGCCTCACCGCCGACCGGGTCGAGCGCCTCGGCCAGATGCTGGTTGATGTCGCCGTCGATGGCGACCACGGGTGCGCCGGAGCGTGCGAGATGACGGGAGAACAGGGCGGACAGCGTGGTCTTGCCACTGCCGCCCTTGCCGACGAACGCGACGCGCATTACCGGGCCGCTCCTCGTTCTTCACGAGGCTCTTCACGAGGCTCTTCACGAGCTGTTTTGAAAATGAATGTCATGTGGCAAGTTTTTATGCGGCTCCCGGGGCTCTGTCAAATCGCCTCGCCCTCAACTGGGCTGCGGTGATGTGCAGTTGGCAACCGCTTGTTCGATGAACCTAAATGCATATGATGTGCAGGTGCGTAACTACTGCATCAGGGCTGCGACCCCCGGCGACCTGGACGGCGCGCGAGCCGTCATGCTCGACACCGTCTACCGCGACTTCGGGACGGGCTACGTGCCTCGCTGGCACGGCGACATCATCGACCCGGTGTCCGTCTATCTCGCGCCCGCCCGTCACACCCTCCTGGTCGCGGTCGACGAGCGCGACGCGAATGTCGTGGCCACCGCCGCGCTCGACTCGCGCGGCCCCCTCCATCCGCCGAACCCGCTGCATGTCGCCGAGCGCTATCCCTCCGGCGCCACCGCGCAGTTGCGCCGGGTGTACGTCCGCCCCGAGCACCGCAGGCGTGGTCTGGCCCGGCGGCTCGTGACCGAACTGCTGGCCTTCGCGGCGGCTGACGGCGCCTATCGCGCCGTGTATCTGCACACGGACCCGGCGGTCGCCGGCGCCGAGGGGTTCTGGCGGTCCCTGGGGAAGGTCGTGCACGACGAGCGCGAGGGTGAGGGTGCGGGTGGTGGGCCGGGCGTCGTGCATTTCGAGGTTCCGCTGACCCCGTGATCGATGGGTGATCGGGTCGGCTCTCGGGCTAGCTATTGGAAATGATTATCATGTAGTCTCCCGATTCTGTGCGGCCCTCGTCGCGCCACCCCACCCACCTCACCCACCCATCGCCCGCCCCACCTCTCTTACGGAACCGAGGACCATGCGCACCCCCCGCCGTCGCCGACTGCTCGTCGGACTGCTGCTCTCCCCGCTGCTCACCGGCTGCTTCGCCTCCGGCGGTGACGACGGCAGCGATTCGTCGTCCGACGCCGGGTCCGGCTCCCGGCTGCGGGTCGCGCTCGCCTTCCCGTCCACCGAGAACCTCTCGCCGTACGGTGCCGACGCCACCCTCCTCAGCCGCCTCGGCGTCACCGAGGGCCTGACCGTCCTCGACGCCAACGGCTCCGCCGCGCCCGCCCTCGCCGAGTCCTGGACCCGCGAGGACGACCGCACCTGGCTGTTCACGCTGCGCGATGCGCGCTTCCAGGACGGCACCGACGTCACCGCCGCCACCGTCGCTGCCGCCCTCACCCGCGCGACCCGGGCCGAGCCCGAGCCCGCCGCCCTCACCGGCGTCACCCTCACGGCGAAGGCCGCCGCCGACGGACGTATATCCGTCACCACCGCCGAGCCCGACCCCGTCCTCCCGCTGCGCCTGTCCAGCCCCGGCCTCGTCGTCCTCGCGCCGAAGGCGTTCGCGAAGAAGGGCGCCGTCGACCCGGTCGGCACCGCCACCGGGCCCTTCGAGCTGACGAAGACCACCGGGTCCACCGCGGCGACCCTCGACCGCTTCGACGACTACTGGGGCGGACGCGCCCAGGCCGCCGGGATCGACGCCCGGTTCATCGCCGACGGCACCGCCCGCGCCAACGCCCTGCGCACCGGCCAGGTCGACATCGCGGAGTCGATCCCCGTCGCCCAGGCCGCCTCCCTCGACAAGGCGACCCGCCGCGAGACCGCCACGGCCCGCACCACCTACCTGCACCTCAACACCGGGTCCGGCGTCTTCAAGGACGCGAAACTGCGGGCCGCCGCCCGCGCCGCCGTGGACACCTCCGCCCTCACCGACGGTGTCTACGAAGGCCACGCCGACACCGGACAGGGCATCTACGGCCCGGCACTCACCTGGGCCGAGGGCAAGCGCGTCCAGCCCACCGGGCGCGCGAAGGCGACGGCGCCCAACGGCACTTCCGTCACCCTGGCCACGTACGACAACCGGCCCGAACTCCCCGAAACAGCACAGGTGTTGAAGCAGCAGCTGGAGAAGGCCGGGTTCAGGGTGAAGTTGGAGGTGAGGGAGTACTCGCGCCTCGAAAGCGACCTGCTGGCCGGGAAGTTCGACGCTGCCGTCGCCGCCCGCAACACCATGCTCGACACCGGCGACCCCGTGTCGGTTCTCGCCAGCGACTACACCTGCGACGGCGGCAACAACCTCTCCCTGCTCTGCGACAAGAAGGTGGACCGGGCCGTTGCCAAGGCCGAGGGCATCGAGGACACCGCCGAGCGCCAGGACGCGGCCATGGCGGCGGAGGCCCTGATCCTCGGTGACGACGCGGTCGTCCCGCTGGTCCACCAGCGGATCATCACCGGAGTCGACGCCGACGTACAGGGCGTGCTCCTCGATCCGTACGAGCGCACGCTGGTCGGTACCGGAACGCGGCGCTGACCCCGTGCGGGGACGTGCGGGCACGCTGCTGTGGCGTGCCCTCCTCGCCGCGCTGCTCGTGTGCGGGATCGGCCTGCTGCCCTGGCTGACCCGCACCGACCCGGCGTTCACCGTGCTCAAGGCACGGTCGGCGGAGCGCGAGGCCACCCCGGCCGTACTGGCCGACATCCGGGGCCAACTCGGCCTGGACGCGGGGCCGTTGCGGCTGCTCGGGGACTGGCTCGGCGGGCTGCCGCGCGGGGACGCCGGGCGGTCCTGGATCTCCGGTGCCGAGGTCATGCCGGATGTGCTGGCGGCGCTCGGCGCCTCGCTGCTGCTGATGGCTGTGGCGCTGACCATCGCGTTTCTGGTCGCCGCGCTGGTGTGCGTCCGGACGCTGTGCGGCGGCGACGGGCGTCGGAGCGGCGGCAGCGGGTCGGCGATGGTCGCCGCGCTGCCCGAGTTCCTCACCGCGTCCGTGCTGGCCACCGTCGTCGGCGTCCAGCTCGGCTGGCTGCCGGCCCTCGGCTGGTACGGACTCCAGTGGACGATCCTGCCCGGCCTCGCCCTCGGCCTGCCCGCCGGTGCGCTCCTGGGGCGCCTCCTCGACGATCTCCTGCCCGGCGCCTTTGCCGAGCCCTGGGCGCTGGCCGCCGCCGCGCGCGGTATCCCGGCCCGGCGCATCGCGAGCCAGGCCGTGCGGCGCTGTCTGCCCGCACTGCTCCCCAACGCCGGGCTGTTCGTCGTCGGACTGACCGGCGGCTCGGTCGCCGTCGAGCAGATCTTCGACATCCCCGGCCTCGGCCGCACCGCCCTCCAGGCCGCCATCGCCCAGGACCTGCCCGTCCTCCAGGCCAGCACCCTCGCCCTCGTCCTGCTGGCAGCGGTCGCCGCGGGCGCGGCCCGGGTCACGGCCCGGCTGCTCATCGGCCCCGCCCTGCGCGACGGCGGACTCTCCTCCCTGCACCGGCCCGCGCCGCCCGCCCGCCGCACCCCGCCCCTGCTGTACGCCGGTGTGCTGCTCGGCGTCGTCGCCCTCGGGCTGCCGCGTGACCCTCTCGCGCTGGACACCCGGGCCCGGCTCCAACCCCCCTCCTGGGCCCACCCGTTCGGCACGGACGCCCTCGGCCGGGACGTCCTCGCCCGCCTCGGGCACGGCGCCCTCGACACGCTGCTGCTCGCCACCGCGATCAGCGCCGCCGCCCTTCTCATCGGCCTGGCCCTCGGGCTGGTGCCCCGGCTGTCCGGACCGCTCGTCGACACCGTCAACGCGATACCGCCCGTACTCGCCGCGCTGCTGGTCACGGCGGTCGTGGGCAGTGGCGGGGCCACCCCCGCGCTCGCCGTGACCGCCGTCGCCTGGGCGCCGCTGGCCGCGCACACCGCCGCCCTGCTGCGCCAGGAACGGGCCACTCTGCATGTCACGGCCACCCGGGCCCTCGGCGCCGACCGCTGGTACGTCCTGCGCCACGAACTCCTGCCCGCCGCACTGCCCCCGGTCACCCGGCACGCCCTGCTGCGGCTGCCCGGTGTCGCCCTCGCCCTGGCCGCCCTCGGCTTCCTCGGCCTCGGCGCCCAACCGCCGTCCCCGGAATGGGGGTTGCTCCTCGCCGAGAACCAGCCGTACGCCGAACGCGCCCCCTGGGCGGTCCTCGCCCCCGCCGCCGTACTCGCCCTGCTCGGCGCCCTGGCCGTCACCGCCGCGGGCCTCACTGTCCGGCGGAAACGGCGGAAGCCCGTGCGGCGGGCGTCCCAACCGCGCTCGGGGGCAGGGGAGTTGGTGCTCCAGTGACCGGGTCCGTGCCCGCGACCGTCGTCGGGGACGAGGCGTTGCCCGCCCGGATGCGGCTCACGCCGCTGCTGCGGCTGCTGATCCTGACCCAACTCGCCTTCAACATCGGCTTCTTCGCCGTCCTGCCTTTTCTCGCCGAGCACCTCGGACAGGCGATCGGCATGGCGGGGTGGCTCGTCGGGTTCGTTCTCGGGCTGCGCACCTTCAGCCAGCAGGGGCTGTTCGTGGTGGGCGGCGCGCTCGCCGACCGGTACGGCATCCGGCCGGTGGTGCTCGCGGGCTGCGCCCTGCGCATCGCCGGCTTCGCCTGGCTCGGCTACGCGGACTCGACCGCGACCGTCATCGGCGCCGTCCTCCTCATCGGCTTCGCCGCCGCGCTGTTCTCGCCCGCCGTCGAGTCCGAGGTGGCCCGGCAGGCGGTGGTCTGGGAGGAACGGGGCAACGGCTCACGCACCCGGGTCCTCGCGCTGTTCACCGTCGCCGGACAGGCGGGCGCCTTCGTCGGGCCGCTGTTGGGCGGACTCCTGCTGTCCGTCGACTTCCGGGTGGTGTGCCTCGCGGGCGCCGGAATCTTCGTCCTCGTCCTCGCCGGACACGCCTGGCTGCTCCCGCAGCACATAGCCGGCCGGGAGCGCGTACGCGCGAAAGGGGGCGTGCGCGGGCTGCTGCGCAACCGTCGATTTCTGGCACTCTGCGGCGCGTACGGTGCCTATCTCCTCGCGTACAACCAGCTGTATCTGGCGCTCCCCGACGAGGTGGAGCGTGCGACCGGCTCGCAGACCGCGCTGGCCTGGCTGTTCGCCCTGTCCTCCCTGCTCGTCGTGACTGCCCAACTGCCGGTCACCAGCCTGGTCGGCGACCGGCTCGCCCCGCGCCGTTCGATGGTCGCCGGGATGCTGCTGATCTCCGCCGGGTTCGCGGTGGTGGCGCTGGCCAGGCCCGCAGGGTGGACCGGCAGCGCCGGGCTGCTGCCCGCGGCCGGCTTCGTCGTTCTGCTCACCTTCGGCCAGATGCTGGTGGCGCCCGTGGCCCGCGCCTGGGTGCCCGACCTCGCCGAGGAGGGCCGGCTCGGCCTCTACACCGGCGCCCTGTCGTCGGTTTCCGGCCTGATCGTGCTGGTCGGCAGCTCACTGACCGGCACCCTTCTCGACACCGGGCTGCCCGCGGCCGTGCCGTGGCTGATACTGGCCGCCGTACCCCTGGCGGCGATCGCCGTACTGCCGCGCCGAGCCTGAACCGTGGCCGGGGAAGCACTCAGGGGGTCTGGGGGGCACGGCCGTGGGGCATGCCGAATTGGTAGCGTCACACCACTCGCGCCGACAGGCACGGGTGAGCACCGAGCAGCACCACTGAGCAGCGCCACCGAGCAAGACCACCGAGCAAGACCACGCACACCACGACCACGCACAGCGCACCACGACCGCAGATACGCGTCGCGCTTTCGTACAGGGGGGCCCATGGCCACGATTCGCAGGGCAGTCATTCCCGCAGCTGGACTGGGGTCCCGGCTGCTGCCGCTCACCAAGGCGACACCGAAGGAGATGCTGCCCGTCGGTGACAAGCCCGTCATCGAGCACACCGTCCGGGAGCTCGTGGCGTCCGGCATCACCGACATCACCATCGTGGTGTCCGGCGGGAAGGGCCTCATCCAGGACCACTTCCGGCCGAACCCCGCCCTGGTCGACCAACTGCGTGCCGACGGCAAGGCCGCCTACGCGGACGCCGTCGAGGAGGTCGGCGAGCTGTCCAGGCTCGGCCACATCACCTACCTCGACCAGCACGGCCCGTACGGCAACGGCACCCCGGTCCTCAACGCCGCCCGCAACTTCGGCGACGAGCCGATGCTCGTGCTGTGGCCCGACGACGTGTTCGTCGCCGAGGTCCCGCGTGCCCAGCAGCTGATCAAGGCCTACGAGGCGACCAACTCCCCGGTCCTCGCCCTGATGCCGATGGACCCGGGCGACTCGCAGCGCTACGGCGTCCCCGTCGTCAAGGAGGACCTCGACGACGGTCTGCTCCGTATCACCGGCCTGGTCGAGAAGCCCCGCCCGCAGGACGCGCCCTCCTCGTACGCGGCCATCGGCGGCTACGTCATCACGCCCGGCATCGTCGACGAACTGCGCGACCAGACCAAACGCTGGTACGACCATCGCACCGGCGAGGTCTACCTCACCGACGCCATCAACGCCTACGCCGCGAGCCGGGCCGTCTACGGTCAGGTGATCCACGGCCGCTGGTACGACACCGGCAACCCGCTCGCCTACCTCACCGCCCAGTTCGCGGCAGCGCTCAACCACCCGGAGTACGGGCCGCATCTGCGCCGCCTGGCGAAGGAGCTGGAGGGGGAGGAGACCGGTGGGGCCGAGTGACCCCCGGTCTCTATCCGGGGGCTGCGCCCCCAGGCCCCCCTGTCGCGCTGAACGCGCTCGTCCTCAAGCGCCGGACGGGCTGGGTGGTGCCGGGCGGCGCTGGAGGGCGAGGAGACCGGCGGGGCCGAATGACCCCGGTCCCCATCCGGGGGCTGCGCCCCCAGACCCCCCTGTCGCGCTGAACGCGCTCGTCCTCAAACGCCGGACGGGCTGGACGGTCAGGTCGGCGCACGGCCTGAGGTGACCCGTCGCATCGTGCCGGGGAGCTGCCGTGGGAGGATCCCGGCACGATGAGCGCTTCCCCGGCGGTACGGAGTCTGCGCGCGGCGGTGTTCGCCGCGGTGTGTGTGCTGCTGGCCGCCGCCGCGCACGCTCTGGCGACCGGGGGTGCGCCGTCGGCGGGGGCGGAAGGCGCCGGTTTTGCCGCGGTGTTCGCCGCCGGGTGGCTGCTCGGCGGCCGGGAACGGTCGCTGCCGGGGATCGGCGCCCTGATGCTCGTCACCCAGGCGGGGCTGCACGCGGCGTTCGGCGCGTTCGGGTCGGTGCGCACACGGGCGATGGCGCACGCGCATCACCCGGGGATGCACGGGATGCACGGGATGTTTGGCATGCACGGGATGCGGATGTCCCACGCCCAGCTGGGCCCCGCGAACACGATGAACGCCTTGAGCGGCCACGCCGTCCCCGCGCACGTCGTGGCCGCGCTGGTCGCCTCCTGGTGCCTGCGGCGGGGTGAGGCCGCGCTGTGGTCGCTGCTGCGCTGGGCGGTCGCCCTCGTGCCGGGCCTCGCCGCCTGGTGGCGGGACGCGCCCCTCGGACCGGCCCGCACGGCCCCGGGACGCGCGTCGTCGCCGGACGTCCGGCCGCGCCGGCTTCTCCTGCGGTACGCGGTGAGCGGTCGAGGACCGCCGACAGGGATTCCGTACACGCCCTGAAGTTCCTCGACAGCAGTCACCAGTCACCAGTACGGAGTTTTGCCATGTTCCCGACACGCATCACCCTGCGCCGCGCCGGCGTCGTCACCGGTCTCACCGCCGCCGGTGTCCTCGCCGCGGCGGGTGCCGCCTTCGCACACGTCACCGTGCACCCCGAGAGCTACCCGAAGGGCGCCACGGACGGCGTCCTGAGCTTCCGGGTCCCCAACGAGGAGGACAGCGCGACCACCACGAAGGTCCAGGTCTTCCTGCCCACCGACCACCCCGTCCTCGGCGTTCTCGTCACCCCGGAGGCGGGCTGGACGGCGAAGGTGACGACCACGAAGCTGAAGACGCCGATCAAGACGGACGACGGGACGATCACCGACGCCGTCTCCGAGATCACCTGGTCCGGCGGCAGGATCCGGCAGGGGGAGTACGAGGACTTCGACGTCGCGTTCGGTCAACTCCCCGACAGCACGGACCAGCTGGCCTTCAAGACCCTGCAGACGTACTCCGACGGCAACGTCGTCCGCTGGATCGAGACCGCTCAGGCGGGCCAGGACGAGCCGGAGAACCCGGCACCGACACTGAAACTGACGGCGGCAGCGGCGGCGGCGCCTTCCGCAGTGGCCTCCCCGAAGAGCGAAGCCGCTCAGGACTCGGGTTCGGCCAGTGACTCGACGGCTCGCGGACTGGGGATCGCCGGGCTGATCGTGGGGGTACTGGGCCTGGCCACGGCGGCGTTCACGCTGGTCAGGACCCGGACCGCCCGCTCGTAGCCGAACAGCCGAACAGCCGTAGGAAGTACGGCAGTCGGTCGCCGTGAACCGCGGTCCGTGCCACGCCGGGCGGGCCGCGGTTCAGCGGGACACGGACTCCGGCACCAGGGCGCGCAGCTGCCGCTCGACCGAGGCGACCGACGCGACGGGCGCCGTCGTACGGGGACGGGACGTGCGGTACAGCCACAGGATGTCCCGGCCGAACGACCAGACCAGCGTCCCCAGGGCCAGCGCGGCCACCGCCTGAGTCGCAACGAGGGGCAGGTACCCGGAGGCCGCGAGCAGCAGCAGGATGCCCTGGAGGGCGGCCACGGTCTTGCGGGCGGTGCTCGGGGGGAGCGGGGCGTTCAGCCAGGGCAGGACGCGGGCCGCGGCGACGAAGGCGTAGCGCATGCCGCCGATCAGCAGGACCCACGGGCCCAGCGACATCGACACGTACACGCTGAGCACCAGGATGAGGAACGCGTCGACCTCCATGTCGAAACGCGCCCCCAGCGTCGAGCAGGTGCCCGTGCGCCGGGCGACCTTGCCGTCCACGCCGTCGAGGAGCAGGGCCACGGCCGTCAGGCCGACGAACAGGGTGACGGGCGGCGAACTCACGTAGGAGTCCGCGACCAGGGCCGTCACCCCGCCGACCAGCGTCGCCCGGCCCAGGGTCACACGGTTCGCCGGGCCGAACGACTTCGACCCGGATCGGTGCAACGCGCGGGACAGCACGGCCCAGGTCGCGATCGCGAAGGCCAGTCCGGTCAGCCAGCCCGCCGGGCCCAGGCCGATCGCGGAGCCGAGCAGGGCCAGCAACAGGACCTGCAGGCCCGCCCCCAGCGCGGTCTCCTGCTGAACCAGCCTCGCTTCGTACGTGTTGTTCAGGGCCACCGCGAGTCCTCCGCCGTATGTACAGAGTGGATCATGCCGCGTACTGTGCGCGGACTGTGCACCTCGCAGTACGTGAGCAACTTCCCAAGCGTTCAGGAGGAACTCCGATGAAGCTCGCCGCACGAGCGTTCTGGCTCGCTTCGCCGGACCACGGAGAGATCCGTGACGTCGAACTGCCGGCGCCCGGCGAGGGCGAGGTACTGGTCCGCACCCTGTGGTCCGGGGTGAGCCGGGGCACGGAGACGCTCGTCTTCCGGGGTGGGGTCCCGGTCAGCCAGTACGCGGCCATGCGGGCGCCGTTCCAGGAGGGCGACTTCCCCGGTCCGGTCAAGTACGGCTACCTCAACGTCGGCGTGGTGGAGGAGGGCCCGGACGCGCTGGTCGGCCGTACGGTCTTCTGCCTCTACCCGCACCAGACGCGCTACGTCGTCCCGGTGGACGCGGTGACCCTGGTGCCGGACTCGGTGCCCGCCGAACGCGCGGTGCTCGCCGGGACGGTGGAGACCGCCGTGAACGCCCTCTGGGACGCGGCGCCGCTGGCCGGCGACCGGATCGCGGTGGTCGGCGGCGGGATGATCGGCTGCTCGGTGGCCGCCCTGATCGCCCGGTTCCCCGGCGTGCGCGTCCAGTTGGTGGACGCCGATCCCGGGCGGGCGAAGACCGCCGAGGCACTCGGCGTCGACTTCGCGCTGCCCGGGGACGCCCTGGGGGAGTGCGACCTGGTCGTCCACGCCAGTGCCACGGAGGCGGGACTGGCCCGCTCGCTCGAACTCCTCGCCGCCGAGGGCACGGTCGTCGAGCTGAGCTGGTACGGCGACCGGCGCGTCAGTCTGCCGCTGGGCGAGGCGTTCCACTCCCGGCGGCTCACCGTCCGCAGCAGCCAGGTGGGGACGGTGTCCCCGGCCGCGCGGCCCGGCCGCTCCTACGCCGACCGGCTCGCCCTGGCCCTCGACCTGCTGGCCGACCCGGCGCTCGACGCCCTCGTCACCGGTGAGTGCGCCTTCGAGGAACTCCCCGACGTGCTGCCGAGGCTCGCCTCCGGGGAGACGCCGGCACTCTGCCATCGCGTCCGTTATCCGGACGCGGAGTGACGAATGTGCCGGTCTCCGAGCAGGGGACCGGCACAGGAAATCCGGCACATGAACAAGTCGTTGAACAAGCCGCCGTGGGTAGCCGTACTAGTCGGCATGCCCCGGCAGCGATCAGCACGAGGCAAGACGCGCCGCACCTGGAGGGTCGTCCGTTGTTCAGCATCACCGTTCGCGATCACATCATGATCGCCCACAGCTTCAGCGGAGAGGTCTTCGGGCCCGCGCAGCGCCTGCACGGAGCTACGTTCCTCGTCGACGCCACGTTCCGCCGTGAACAGCTGGACGACGACAACATCGTCGTCGACATCGGCCTGGCCACCCAGGAGCTCGGTGCCGTGGTGAGCGAGTTGAACTACCGCAACCTCGACAACGAGCCGGACTTCGCCGGCATCAACACCTCCACGGAGTTCCTGGCCAAGATCATCGCCGACCGGCTCGCCGCACGGATCCAGAAGGGTGCCCTGGGTGAGGGCGCCCGAGGCCTGGCGGGCCTCACGGTCACCCTGCACGAGTCGCACGTCGCCTGGGCGAGCTACGAGCGTGCCCTGTGACCGACACGACCCTCGACCGCGCGGTTCCCCTTTCCCCGGCGGCTCCTTCGGCCGCCCCGGCTCAGGTACAGGTACAGGCTCCCGTGCAGACCACGCTCAGTTACGTGCCCGTGCAGAACGCGGCCCTCAAGAACGCGGCGATCATCCCCATGTCCCTGCGCTCCGTGCACTTCGTGATGCCGGGCGGCGTCGACGACCCGGCCAAGCCGAGCGGCGGCAACGCCTACGACCGCCGGATCAGCCTCGACCTGCCCGGCTTCGGCTGGCAGGTCCACAAGCACGCCGTCGACGGTGACTGGCCCCGGCCCGGTGCCGACGCCCGCGCGGAACTGGCGCGGACGCTGCGGGAGCTGCCGGACGGCACCGTCGTCATGCTGGACGGCCTGGTGGCCTGCGGGGTCCCCGAGATCATCGTCCCCGAGGCCGAACGCCTGCGCCTCGCCGTGCTGGTGCACCTCCCGCTGGGCGACGAGACCGGCCTCGACCCGGTCGTCGCGGCGGAGCTGGACGCCCTGGAGCGGACCACCCTGAGGGCGGTGCCGGCGGTCATCGCGACCAGCGACTGGGCCGTACGACGCCTCGTCTCCCACCACGGACTCGCCCCGGAACGCGTGCACATGGCGGCCCCCGGCGCCGACATCGCCCCCCTCGCCTCCGGCACCGACGGCGTCTCCCGCCTCCTCTGCGTGGCCGCGGTGACCCCCCGCAAGGGCCAGCACCGGCTGGTGGAGGCGCTGGCAGCGGTGACCGACCTGCCGTGGAGCTGCGTCTGCGTCGGCGGGCTCGAACAGGATCCCGAGTACGTCGCCGAACTGCGCGCCCTGATCGCGCGGCACGGACTGGAGGACCGGCTGCACCTGGCCGGCCCCCAGGCGGGCGCCCAGCTCGACGCCAGCTACGCCGCCGCCGACCTGATGGTCCTCACCTCCTACGCGGAGACCTACGGCATGGCGGTCACCGAGGCCCTCGCGCGCGGCATCCCCGTCCTCGCCACGGACGTGGGCGGCCTGCCCGAGGCGGTCGGGCGGGCGCCCGACGGCGGGGTCCCCGGCATCCTCGTACCGCCGGAGAACCCGGCGGCGCTCGCGGCGGAACTGCGCGGCTGGTTCGGCGAGGCGGACGTCCGCCGACGCCTGAAGGCGGCGGCCCGGGGCCGCCGGGCAGCCCTGGACGGCTGGGCGGCCACGGCGCGGAGCCTGGCCGGCGTACTGGGCCGGATCCCCTGGGAACCTCGGAGGGCCGCATGAGCGAGTCGACGACGACGGCTCCGGCGGCGCTCATAGGCGCCGGCCTCGCGCCGGTGTCCGCCCGGGGACTCCGGGCGGCGGCGCTGCGCGGTGCCGTCGGAGTACGGGGACGGATCCCCTCGGGCAGCGCAAACAACGCGACGACCACGGCTTCGGCCGGGTCGGAGGCACCCGTGCGCATCGGCGCCGAGCCGGTCGCCGCTCGGGGACTTCGGGTCGCCGCCCTGCGGAGTCTCGTGGGGGCGTCGGGGCGCGCTGCCGGGGAAGTCGGGAGCGCGGTATGAGGGAGTCGGTGGCGGTGGTGATTTCGGCCGGGTCGGTGACGCCTGTGCGCGTCGGCGACGGGCCGGTGGCTGCTCCGGGGCGTGGGGCTGCCGCCCTGCGGAGTCTCGTGGCGGTGTCGGGGCGGACTGCCCGGGAAGCAAGGAGCGCGGCATGAAGAAGACGACGACCATCACGACTTCGGCGGCGTCGGAGATCCAGCGACGAGGACCGGTGACTCCGGTGGACGCCAATGCCGAGCCCGCCGCCGGGATTCCGGCCCAGCCGACGCACCGGGACGTCAAGGCGGGCGCCGGGCCGGTGGGCCCGGTGGAGCGGGGCACGATCCGGCTGCGCGAGGCCGGCCCCGACGACCCGCCCCGGTACGCGCCCGACTGGCTGGAGCTGCGCGAGGGCCCCGACGCCGCCGCACGCGCCGTCGAACTGCTCGACCCGCTGCGCATCCGGCTGGCCAACCTGCCCGGAAAGCCGGGCGGGCTCGTCATCCACGACCTGGGCTGCGGCACCGGCTCCATGGGCCGCTGGCTCGCGCCCCGGCTCGACGGCGCCCAGCACTGGGTCCTGCACGACCGCGACCCCTACCTGCTGCACTTCGCCGCCGTGGCCTCGCCGCGCGCCGCCGCCGACGGCAGCCGCGTGACGGTCGAGACGCGACGCGGTGACGTCGCCCGGCTGACCTCCGACGCGCTGGCCGGCGCCTCGCTGGTCACCGCCTCCGCCCTGCTGGACGTCCTCACCCGTGCGGAGGTAGACGCCCTTGCCACCGCCTGCGCGGGCGCCGGCTGCCCGGCCCTGCTGACCCTGTCCGTGGCCGGCCGCGTCGAATTCGCCGACCCCGACCCGCTGGACGGGGACCTCGCCGACGCGTTCAACGCCCATCAGCGGCGATCGGGAATGCTCGGCCCCGACGCGGTCACGGCGGCCTGCGAAGCCTTCGACCAGCGGGGCGCCACGGTCCGGGTCCACCCGAGTGCCTGGCACCTCGGCCCCGTGGAGGCCCCGCTCACCGCGGAGTGGCTGCGCGGCTGGGTCGCGGCAGCGGTGGAGGAACGCCCGGCGCTGCGGGACCGCGCCGACAAATACCTCGCCGAGCGCCTGGAGGCCTGCGCCGCAGGCGAGCTGCGCGTAGAGGTTCATCACAGCGACCTCCTGGCCCTGGCCAGGCCGACGGGCGGGACGACGTCATGACCGTCCAGACGGTGGAAGCGGCGGAGGTCGTGCTCAGCGGCCTCGGCGAGGTCGCGCACGGGACCGTGTCGGTCAGCGGCTCCGCCGCGGGGCTCGACCACCGGCCCCCGCCGGCCCGCACCGAACGAGCAGCGCCTGCCCGGGCGCACTCCGCCTCGGCGGGCCGCGCCGGAGTCATCGGCTTCGTCGGGCCCCGGGACGCCGCCCAGCCGGCCGCCACCCCGAGCCGGCTCCGCCGCGCGACTCGTGCCCTGCGCCCGCACCTCGGCACCATCGCCGGAGTGACGATTCTCGGCGTGCTGCTCTGGCGCCTCGGCACCGGTGTCTTCCTCGACGGGCTCCGCCGCATCGACGCGACGACACTGCTGGTGGGCCTCGGAATCGGGCTGCTCACCACCGGGTTCAGCGCCTGGCGCTGGGCACTGGTCGCCCGGCGCCTGCAGCTCAGGCTGCCCCTTCTCCCCGCGATCGCCGACTACTACCGCTCACTGTTCCTGAACGCGGCCCTCCCCGGCGGCGTCCTCGGAGACGTGCACCGCGCGGTACGGCACGGCAGGAGCGCCGGTGACATGGGGCGCGGGGTCCGTGCGGTCGTCCTCGAACGGGCCGCCGGACAGGTCGCGTTGATCGTCGTCGGCGGAACGGTACTGCTCACGCTGCCGTCACCGGCACTGGCCGATGCCCGCCGGTTCGCCCTGATGGCGGCCCTCGCCGCCGTGGGCGCCGTCGCCGTCCTCGTCGCCGTCCGGATGAACCGCGCCCCGAGCGCCGCCGCCCGCCGGACCCGGGCCCTGCGTGCCGTGCTCACCGAGGCCCGTGGCGCCCTGCTCTCCCGCGAGAACCTGCCCGGCGTGGCGCTCTCGTCCCTGGTCGTCCTCTCCGGACACCTCGGGATGTTCGTGGTCGCCGCCCGGGTCGCCGGATCCTCGGCCTCCGTCGCCCAGTTGCTGCCGATAGCCGTACTGGCGCTGCTGGCGATGGGTCTGCCGCTGAACGTAGGCGGCTGGGGCCCCCGCGAGGGCGTCACCGCCTGGGCGTTCGGGGCGGCGGGGCTGGGCGCCAGCATGGGGCTGAGCGTCGCCGTCGTGTACGGCGTGCTGAGCTTCGTGGCCGCCCTGCCCGGCGCGGTCGTCCTGGTCGTCCGCTACTTCTGGTCGCCTGCGGAGCCCGCAGCGCCTGCGGAACCGGCGTCATCGGCACCCGCATCGGCATCGGTGAGCATCGAGAAATACGCCCCGAAGGAATCGGCGAAGCTCGCCAGCAACGCCTTCCCCTTTTCGGCGGAACCCAGTGAAGGGCGTCCGATGACACCGGAATCGGTGTAACCGGCCATGCCGAGGGTGAGGAGATGCCGGCGGTCGTCGGCGACGAAATCAGAGCTTTCATAACCGGGACGGAGCAATTCGGGATGAGCGTGCAGAAGGACGGAGGTCTCGATTTCCCCCGCGTGCATGTCCGTGAGCAGCGAGGTCACCACTCCGGCCTGCTCACGCGCCGTCTCCCAGTCCTCCCCGGCCGGGAACAGCGCCATGCGCTCACCGCGCGCGGAGGATTCCTGAACGACGTTGCCCAGTACGTAGTTTCCGCCGTGTCCGTTGACGACGACCAGGGCCTCCACGCCCGAGCGGCGCAGCGAGTCGGCGATGTCCCGTACTACCGCGTGAAGGGTCACGGAGGAGATGCTGACGGTTCCCGGCCACTTGGCGTGTTCGTGCGAGCAGGCGATGGTCACCGGAGGAAGGAGGTGCACCGGGTATGCGGCTGCGATCTCCCGGGCAATGGCACAGGCGACCAGGGTGTCGGTCGTCAACGGAAGGAAGGGACCATGCTGTTCGAAGCTCCCGACCGGAAGAACGGCGACCTGCGTTGAGACGCCGGCGGCTCGTGTCCGTACGTCTTCCGTAGTGTCCACCGGCAACAGGCCGCCGGTCGGCAACGCTACGGACGCCGTCGACCGTATTCCCGATTCATCCATGTTCTCCCGGCCTTTCGTCTCTGCTTAGGAACCAGATCATGACAGAAAAACTTGGCGTACTCGGCAAAGCCTCCCAGGCCTCGGGAGTGGAACGCGTGGTGAATGCGCCGTTGCCCACCGTGTACGGCGATTTCCAGGCGGTCGGATACATGGACCACGATCGCGGTGACGAGCAAGTGGCGCTGGTCTACGGCGAGATCGCCGAGGACGACGTTCTCACCAGGCTGCATTCCGAATGCCTGACCGGCGACGCCTTCGGCTCCCAGCACTGCGAATGCGGGGACCAGCTCGACTCCGCGCTGCGCGCGATAGTCGCCGAGGGAAGCGGCATTCTCGTCTACCTCAGAGGGCATGAGGGCCGGGGTATCGGACTGCTCGCCAAGCTGCGCGCGATGCAGCTCCAGGCGGAGGGCCTGGACACCGTCGAGGCGAACCTGGCGCAGGGTCTGCCGGTGGACTCCCGTGACTACGGCGTCGCCGCGGAGATCCTCCACGACCTCGGGGTGCGTTCGGTGCGCCTGATGTCCAACAACCCGCGCAAGCGTGAGGCGCTGGTCCACCACGGCATCAAGATCGCCGAAGACGTACCGCTGCTGATCCCGCCGTGCGAGAACAACATCACGTACCTGCGGACCAAGCGTGAGCGTCTCGACCACGTTCTGCCGCACCTGGACGCGGTGGCGCACTGGTCCTGACCCGGCTGACGGTCTGATCGTCTGACCGCGAGAGCCGGCCGGGAGTCCCGATCAGGGGGCGCGTGTCATTCGGATGCGCGCGGGGGGTGCCAGAAGCCCCGATTCCGGAAAGGAAGAGGGAATGACCGACGACGTCCTCTTCCTCTCCCGGGACCGGGTGACGGCCCTCCTCGACGCCGACACGGCGATCGCCTCGCAGCGCGCGGCGTTCGGCGCGCTGGGCGCGGGTGGCGCCAGTCAGCCCGATCTGCCCGGGAAGATCATGCATCCCAGCCGCTTCGACGACAGTGTGGTCTTCGCGTACGTCTCCCGGCTGTCCCGGGACACCGGCGCGGTGGCGAAGTTCGGCAGCGTCAACCCCGGCAACGCGGCGGCCGGCCTGCCGAGTGTGCACGCCGTCATCACCGCCCTCGACCCGGTGACGGGCGAACTCGTCGCCGTCATGGACGGCACGGCCGTCACGACCCTGCGTACGGCCGCCGCCAGCGCCGTGGCCTTCGACGCGCTGTCCACCGCCGACAGCGCCGAACTGGCCCTGATCGGCTCGGGCACCCAGGCACTCGCCCACGCACGGGCCGTCGCCCGGGTACGTGACCTCAAGTCAGTCCGGGTGTGGAGCCCGAACCCGGAGCGGCGCGCACGGGCGGCGGAGCTGCTCGCGGCCGAACTCGGCATCGCCGCCGAGGCGACCGGCACCCCCCGGGAGGCGGTGACCGGGGCGTCCCTGGTCGCGGCCTGCACCCTCAGCACCACCCCCGTCGTGCGCGGCGCGTGGCTCGCGCCCGGGTGCACGGTGGTCAGCGTCGGGTCGTTCGAGCCGGCTCGCAGCGAGGTGGACGCCGGGGTCGTACGGCGGGCGGCGGCCGTCGTCGTCGACGACCCGGCGACCGCGGCGGAACACGCCGGACCGGTGGTCGACGCTCTCCGGGACCGCCTGCTGTCCCGAGAGGACCTGATCGGCCTCGGGCAGGTCCTCACAGGCGCACGCACCGCCCGCACGGGCCCCGACGACATCGTCTTCTACAACAGCGTCGGGCTGGGTGTACAGGACGCGGCGGCGGCCTGGGCTGTCATCCACGCGGCGAGGGGGGCGGGGCGATGAGGGGGCTTCGGCGGGTGGATGTGGTTGTGGTCGGTGGTGGGTACGGGCACGGTGACTGTCTGCCCGGGCGCCGGCGGCATGGTCTTCTGCCACGGAGTCGGGGTCGCAGTGCGGGACGCGGCGGTGGCCTGGCCTGTCCTGCGCGGGACGCGGGGTGCGGCGCGATGAGTGTGCTTCGGGAGGCGGCTGTGGTTGTGGTCGGCGGCGGCCGGGTGTGGGCTCGGGCGCGGCGACCACCTGTGCGGGCGTCGGCGGAACGGCCCTCCGAGGCCGCGTCGGGCTGTGCATGTGGGACGTGGCGGCTTACGCGGCATGCGGGGAGGGGCGATGACCGTGACACGGGCCGACGTGGTCGTGATCGGGGGTGGGGTGATGGGTACGAGCATCGCCTACCACCTGGCTCGGGCGGGAGTGCGGGACGTGGTTCTCGTCGAGCGCGACGAACTGGCCTCCGGGTCCACCTCGCGTGCCGCGGGCGGGGTCCGGGCGCAGTTCTCCGACGAGCTCAACATCCAGCTCGGGGCGCGCAGCCTGGAGGCGTTCGGACGGTTCGGGGAGGAGATCGGGCACGACATCGGACTGCACCGGGTCGGCTATCTCTTCCTCCTCTCCACGCCCGAGGACGTCGCGTCCTTCGAGGCGGGCGTCGCGCTGCAGAACGGCCTGGGCGTGCCCAGCCGGATGCTCACCCCCGCCGAGGCACACCGGCTGTCCCCGCTCATCACCACCGACGGCCTGCTGGCGGCGGCCTACTCGCCCGACGACGGCCACTGCACGCCGGAAGCGGTGGTCCACGGCTATGCCGCCGCCGCCCGACGCCACGGCGCGACCGTCCTGCGCCACACCGAGGTCACCGGCATCGAACGCGACGGCGACACCCTCACGGCCGTGGTCACCGACCAGGGCAGGATCGCCACCGGCACCGTGATCTGCGCGGCCGGCGCCTGGTCACGGGCGGTCGGCGCGATGGCGGGCGTCGACCTGCCCGTCGACCCCCTGCGCCGCCAGATCGCGGTCACCGAACCGGTCCCCGGACTGCCGCCTACGCTCCCCATGACCATCGACTTCAGCAGCAGCCTCTACTTCCACACCGAGGGACCCGGCCTGCTCCTCGGCATGTCCGACCCCGACGAGACGACCGGCTTCGCCACCGACACCCACGACCGCTGGATCCCCCGCCTGTACGAGGCGATGGAACACCGGGCGCCCGCCCTGCTCGACCTGCGCCGCACAGGCGGCTGGGCGGGCCTGTACGAGATCACGCCGGACCACAACGCCCTGATCGGGGAGGCGAGTTCACCCTCCAGGTTCCTCTACGCGACGGGGTTCTCCGGCCACGGATTCCTCCAGGGACCGGCGGTCGGCGAGGTGGTCCGTGACCTGTACCTCGGCCGCGTACCCTTCGTCGACATCAGCCCCTTGAACGCCGGCCGTTTCGCGGCCGATGCCCTGCGCCCGGAGGTCAACCTCGTATGACCGAGCTCCACTTGTGGCTGCGCCACGAGACCCGTACGACCGAACGCCGCACCCCCGTCGTCCCCTCCGACGCCCGCCGGCTCGTCGAACAGGGGGTGCGCCTGACCGTCGAGGAGTCCCCGCAGCGGATCTTCCCGACCGAGGAGTACGAGGCTGTCGGCTGCGGCACCGCCGACGCCGGGTCCTGGGTCTCCGCCCCCTCGGACGCGGTGATCGTCGGCCTCAAGGAACTCCCCGACCGGCCGGGCGAGTTGCGCCACCGGCACATCTTCTTCGGGCACGCCTACAAGGGCCAGCCGGGCGCGGCCGAGCTGCTCGGCCGCTTCGTCGCCGGCGGCGGGGCGCTGCTGGACCTGGAGTATCTGGCGGACGACCAGGGGCGCAGGCTGGCCGCCTTCGGTTACTGGGCCGGATATCTGGGGGCGGCCCTCGCCGTGCTCCAGCACCGGGGCAGGCTCGCGACTCCGTTGCGACCGACCACCCAGGAGGAGCTGGCCTCCGAACTCCGTTCCAGTACGGGGGAGTTGAGCGCACTGGTGATCGGCGCCCTGGGCCGCAGCGGACGCGGGGCGCGTGTCGCGCTCGCCGAGGCCGGCGTCGAGCCGACCTGCTGGGACCTGGCCGAGACTCGGAACCTGGACCGACCGGCCCTGCTGGCCCACGAGTTGCTGGTCAACACCGTCCTCACCACCAGCCCGGTCCCGCCCTTCCTGACCGACGAGGATCTGGAGACCCCCGGCCGCCGCCTCCGTACCCTCTCGGACGTCACCGTCGACGTCGGCTCGCCCATGAACCTCCTCCCGGTGTACGACACCGCCACCACCTGGGACGACCCCGTGCGCAGGCTGCGGGACGAGCCGCCGCTCGACCTGATCGCCATCGACAACCTGCCTTCCCTGCTGCCTCGCGAGGCCAGCACGGACTTCTCGGCCGCCCTGGTGCCCCAGCTGCTCGACTTCGAGGTGGGCGGCGCCTGGGGACGCTGTCTGGCACGGTTCGACGAGACATGCCGTGAACTCGGCCTGGTCAAGGGCGAGTCGGGAAGCGAAGGGGGAGTGGGCGCATGACGGACAAGGTTCCCGCGAGCGGTACCGTCCACTGGATCGGCGTGGGTCTGTCCACGGGCGGCGGACTGGCCGCGCTCTGCGACAGCGACGCCGTGCGACAGGTACGGGTGTGGCACCGCACCAAGGACCGCGCGGCCGAGGCCCTCGCCCACCTGGGGCTCACCGGCCGCGCCGAACCCCGCGCCTACGACCTCCCCGCGCTCAGCGCCGAACTGGCTCCCGGAGACGTGGTCGTCTCCATGCTCCCGGCGCCCGAGCACGCCCCGCTGCTGGCCGCCTGCGTCCTCGGCGGCGCCCACTTCGCGTGTTCGAGCTATGTGTCGGAGGCGGTGCTCGAACATGTTCCGGCGGCCGAGGCGGCCGGTCTGGTCGTCCTCACCGAGTGCGGGCTCGACCCGGGCATCGACCACCTCTTCGCGCACAGCCTGGTCACCCGCGCCGAGCACGCCATCGGCACCGGCACACCGGCCTCGTACCGCCTCACGTCGTACTGCGGAGGCATCCCCGCGGTGCCCAACGACTTCAGGTACCGGTTCAGCTGGGCGCCCGCAGGAGTGCTCAACGCCCTTCGCTCACCCGCCCGTTACATCGAGGACGGCGCCGAGACGGTCGCCGACCGGCCCTGGGAGGTCACCCGTCCGCATGTGATCGACGGGGAGACCTTCGAGGTGTACCCGAACCGGGACAGCGTGCCGTTCGTCGAGCAGTACGAGCTGCCGACGGCATGGAAGGCGCGGGCGTTCGTCCGGGGCACCCTGCGCCTGGACGGCTGGCTCACCGCCTGGGACAGCGTCTTCGAGGAGCTGAAGGGCGGCAACGACGAGCGGATCGGCGCGCTGGCAAGGGAGTTGGCGGCACGCTACCCGACGACCGACGCCGACCGCGACCGAGTGGTCCTCGCCGTGTCCCTTGAGGTGGACGCGGATGAACACGCGGAGGGGGATGGGGGCGGCGACGGAGACGGGGACGGTGGTTCCGGGCGGCGGCGAAGCTGGTCCGGCCGCTATCTCCTCGACCTGGAGGGCGACGCCGCCGAGAGCGCGATGGCCCGCTGCGTCTCCCGCACGCTGGCCCTGGGTGTCGGGCACATCCTCGACGGTTCGCTGCCGCCGGGCCTGAGCCGCGCCGCCGAGACGGCACGGCGATCGGACGAGTGGCTGGCTGAACTCGGCGGGGAGGGACTGGAGTTCAGGCTCACCGTCGGCTGACGGCGGAGCGCTCCCCGCCTTTCGACAACTGTCGGGGTCGTCTCTATCCGGTGACGACCGCCTCGTGCACCAGACGCTTGAGGTCCTGCCAGTACGGCCGGCTGGTCCTGTGTCGCACCTGGGTCATGAACTGCACTGTCAGATCACGGCCCGGGTCGACCCAGAACGTCGTCGTCGCCACCCCGCTCCAGCCGTACGTGCCGAGGCCGGCCGGGGCCAGGGTGCGGTCCGGGTCGATCACCACCGAGACCCCGAGGCCGAATCCGACACCCGCGTTGCCGGGTTCGTCGTGCGGTCGGGCACCGAAGGTCCGCAGGTCGGCGCCGCCCGGCAGGTGGTTGGAGGTCATCAGGGCCACGGTGTCGGCCGACAGGACACGGACGCCGTCGAGTTCGCCGCCCCGGCGCAGCATCTCCATGAACCGGTGGTAGTCGTGAGCGGTGGCGACCATACCGCCACTGCCGGACAGGAACCGGGGGCGGCCCCTCAGCGGCAGGCCGAGGGTCGGCTCGATGCCGCCGTCCTCCGTCTCCCCGTACAACTCGGCCAGCCGGTCCGCCTGTTCGTCGGTCACACAGAAACCGGTGTCCGTCATACCGAGCGGGCCGAGGACACGGTCGGTGACGAACTCGTCCAGCGGTCGGCCTGACGCCACCTCGATGACCCGGCCCAGGACGTTCGTGGCGACCGAGTAGTTCCACTGGGTGCCCGGCTCGAACTGGAGCGGCAGACTCGCGTACACCGCGCAGGTCTCCGCCAGGGTCGAACCCGGCACCACCGACGACTCCAGGTTGGCGGCGCGGTAGAGGGCGTCGACGGGGTGCGAGTGGTAGAAGGCGAAGGTGAGGCCCGCCGTGTGGGTCAGCAGATGCCTCAGCAGCAGAGGTTGGGCGGGCCGGGTGCCGAGGTCGCTGCCGGAACCGCTCACGTACACCCGCGGGTCGGCGAACTCCGGCAGGAAACGGGAGACGGGGTCCGTGAGGGAGAGCCGGCCCTCCTCCAGGAGGATCAGCGCGGCCACCGAGGTGACCGGTTTGCTCATGGAGTAGATCCGCCACAGCGTGTCGGCCTCGACCGGCAGCCCGGCCGCCACGTCGCGCCGGCCGTACGTGGTGAGGTGTGCGACGCGGCCGGCGCGGGCCACGGACACGAGGAAACCGGGAAGGTGTCCCTCGTCGACCACGTGGGCGAAGTGCTGGTCGAGGCGGTGCAGCGCCTTCGCGTCCAGTCCTGCCTCGCCCGGCTCGACCTCTTGTCGCAGCAGTGCCATCGTTCCCCTCCGGTCGTTCGAAGTGCCGTGCTGTCATACCCCGAAAGGATCACCACAGGCCTACGACCCCCCATGGTGTCGCAGGGACCCGGCAGGCGTCGCCCTCCGTTCACCCATGTCCGGCAGCCTCAGTGCGGCCGGCACACCCACAAGGGCCGTACACGCGAGCACGGGCAGCGCGGTCCGTAGCCCGTCGGTCATGGTGGCGAGGGTCGCCGCCGTGGCCACCCCGAGGACCGGCCCGACGTTCATCGCCGTCTGCTGCAACCCGCCGGCCACCCCGGCGGACCCGAGCGGGGCATGCCGTACGACGACGGCCGTCGCGGTCACCATCACGGCGGCGAAACCCGCTCCGAGCAGCAGGAATCCACCGCCGACCGGCACGGCTGCGGCCGCCCGGAACAGGACGGACACCCCGAGCGCGAGCAGGACCAGACCGGCCGCGGTCGTCCGCCGGGCCCCGTACCGACGCATCAGTACGGCGGCCCACGGCGCTCCCAGCACCATCGCGACGCCGCCCGGCAGCGCGGCCAGAGCGGTGCGCAGCGGGTCCATGCCCAGCTCACTCTGGAGCACGTAACTGGCCACGAAGAGTGTGCCGAACATCGCAGCCGACGCGAGCACGAGAATGCCCAGCGCGGCACCCACGACCGGCGATCCGAGCACCTCGGGCGGCAGCAGGGGGTCACCGGTACGCCGTTCGTGGCGTACGAGGACGAGGCCCGCGCCCACCGCTGTGAGCAGCCCGAGGACGGCTGACGGACTCCAGCCGTGCCCGGGGACACCGACGAGCGTGTGCACGAGACAGGCGAGGGTCACTGCGAGCAGTGCGGCACCGGGGAGATCGAGCCGCGCGGGTCCGGCCGAGGGCAGCGGACCGGGGTGGGGAGCCCGGACGGCCGATGCGAGTACGCCCAGCACCAGCGCCGGTACGACATTGAGGAAGAACACCGCCCGCCAGCCCAGCTGGGTCACCAGGACGCCTCCCACCAGCGGGCCGGCCGCCGCCGCGACTCCGATCGCGCTGGTCCGCAGCGCGATAGGCATCCCCAGCCGGTCGGGCGGGAACGCGGCCCGCAGCATTCCGAGCGTGGCGGGCTGCAGCAGTGCGCCGAAGACCCCCTGGACGACCCGCAGCGCGATCACCCACCGCACCCCGGACGCGAACCCGATGCCTGCCGACGCCGCTCCGAAGCCCAACATCCCGATGGTGAACAGCCGTTGGTGCCCGTACCGGTCGCCGAGCCGCCCGGCGAACACCAGCAGACCGGCCACCGCGATGAGATACCCGGTGCTCGTCCACTGGACCTCGGCGAAGGAGGCGTGCAGCTCCCGTTGCAGGGTGGGCTGCGCGATGGTCAGCACGGTGCCGTCGAGTGCGACGACCACCGCCCCGATCACACTGCTCGCGAGAGCAACCTTCCGATGAGCGCTCACCGCTCCTCCGGACCGAGGTGCGCTTCGAGGGCCGTGTGCAGCAGGGGCGCGAAGTCGTCGGCGCCGGTGGTGAGTTGAAGACTGCCCCAGGCCCACAGCTGGGCGATGCCGTAGAGGTTCGCCAGCAGCGCCCCCGCGACGAGCCGGGCGTCGGCGTCCGGCCGGGCCTGTCCGACGAGCTCCACCAGCAGGCCGAAGACGGGCAGGCTGGCCTCGCGCAGCCCCAACGTGTTGCTCTCCAGCAGGTCGTGACGGAACATCAGCTCGTGCATGCCCCGGTTGGTGAGCGCGAAGTCCAGGTACACGCGTCCGAGCGTCGCGATCCGCTCCCGTGGGGCCGCAGCGGGCCCGCTCTCCTCGATCGCCGCTGATCCCCTGGCCGCCAGCTCGGCGAAGCCGCGGCGCGCGATGGCGGACAGCAGCTCCAGATGGGTCGGGAAGTACCGACGCGGGGCGCCGTGCGAGACGCCGGCCCGGCGGGCGATCTCCCGAAGGCTGAGCGCGTGGACACCTTCCGAGGTCACCAGGTCGACGCCGGCGTCGATGAGCCGGGTACGCAGCGAATCATTCATAGACAGTGTCTACAGGAAGTCGGTAGACACTGTCTACCGCGTTTCGGGAAAGCGGGGGGACTGGAAGGACCGGAGCGGCCCGGATCGGAATGGCGGACCCCCGAAGCGCGTTGAGCGAGACATGACTCAGGACGACGCGCAGGACCCGCTCCTCAAGCTGCTCTCCGAGTACGACGGCGGAGTGCTGACGACCATCAAGGCCGACGGCCGCCCCCAGCTCTCGAACGTCAACCACACCTACGCACCCGATGAACGCACCGTACGCATCTCCCTCACGGACTCCCGCGCCAAGACCCGCAACCTGCGCCGGGACCCGCGAGTCTCCTACCATGTGACCAGCGACGACCGCTGGGCGTACACCGTGGTCGAGGGCGTGGCCGATCTGACGCCCGTGGCACAGGACCCGCACGACGAAACCGTCGAGGAACTGGTCCGGCTCTACCGGGCCGTACGGGGCGAGCACCCCGACTGGGACGACTACCGCGCGGCCATGGTCCGGGACGGGCGGCTCGTACTGCGGATCAGGGTGGAAAGGGCGTACGGCCTGCCCCGCCGCTAGGGTCCTGGTGGCCGTACCCCGGGCGCCCTCGCCGGCACTTCCGCGCGCCGGTCCGGACCATCGGCCTCCCCACGCTTCTTCGTCCTTGAAGGACTATGAGACCCGCCAGGGGGCAACCGCACCCGACGAAGTTGATGCACCCGCGCGCATCGCTGCGGCGATGCCGGAGGACGAGGGATGTCTGAGTGAATCTTCGAAGAACCATCACTGTCCTGTTAGGCGTGGCGCTGTCGGTTCTCGGGCTCGTGACACCGGCCGGCGCCCAATCGGTCACGACCGGCGTCACGACCACCTACCAGATCAACGCACGCCACGACGGCAGTCTCGTCGACACCGCCGTGGGCGCGCCGCCGCTCAGCCAGAAGTGGTCCCGCGACCTGGGTGGGGACGTCTCCTACCCCGTCGTGGCCGGCGGGCGCGTCTTCGCCACCGCTTCCTCGCCGAGCGGGTACGGCACCGTCCTCTACGCCGTCGACGCGGCCACGGGCAAGGACGCCTGGGCGCCCGTCGACCTCGGCGGCACCTACTGGTGGTCCGCGCTCGCCTACGGGGGCGGTCGGCTCTACGCGCAGAACTACGACGGCGAGCTGACGGCGTTCAACCCGGCCAGTGGAAAGAAGCTCTGGACCGTCTCGCTGCCCGGGCAGTATTCCTTCACCTCTCCGCCCACTTTCGCCGACGGCGTCGTGTACACGGGCGGCGCCGGCTCGGGCGGCACCCTGTACGCGGTGAACGCGGCCAGCGGTGCGGTGCTCTGGACCCGGCCGGTCGCGAACGGGGACAACAGCTCGCCCGCCGTCACGGCGAACGGGGTCTACGTCTCGTACGCCTGCGAGCAGACGTACGCCTTCGCCCCCAAGTCGGGCGACCCGTTGTGGCACCACGACACGGAGTGCTCCGGCGGCGGGGGCCGCACCCCCGTCGTCGCCGACGGCGGTGTCTGGATTCGCGACGACGCAGGGATGACCCCCACGGTCCTGGGCGCCGCCGACGGGCAGGTCCGTGGCACGTACGAGGCCACGGGCTGGTCGCCGGCACCGGCGTTCGACGGCCGCCAGGGCTACTTCGTCGACAACGGTGTCCTTCAGGAGCGGCACAGCCGCACGCTGGCCAGCCGCTGGAAGTTCGAGGGTGACGGCCAGATCAGTACGGCGCCGATCGTCGTCAACGGTTACGTCTACGTCGGCTCACGAAGCGGTCGGCTGTGGGCGCTCAACGGCGCCACCGGTCAGTCCGTCTGGTCCACCGACGTCGGCGCGTCGATCGAGGAGCCCGACGAGCACAACGTGTCCCAGCCGCTGACCGGTCTCGGTGCGGGCGGCGGGCTCGTGGTCGTTCCGGCCACCAGCCTGCTGGTCGCGTACGGGCAGTGAGCGGCGGGGGTGGCAGCCGGTCCCGGCGGTCACCCCCTGGCCCCGGGGCGGAGGAATCCCCGCCGACTCGGCCGCGACCGCCCAGGTCCCCGAACAGCCCATCGCTGTCGGGGACCTGGGCGGGAGCGAGGGTGGGGCTCAGGCCGACACGGCCTCGCGCTTCGCCACGTTCTCGGCGTCGCGCTCACCGAGTCGCTCGGTGGGCACCCGGTGTGTCTCACGCGCCGTGATCGCGGCCAGCATCGGCGGGATGCACAGAGCGGCCGTGAACAGGGCGACGGAGGACCAGTCGTCCCCGTCGGGACCGGCGATCTCCGCGGCGAAGGTGACCGCGAAACCGGCGACCGCGAAACCGATCTGCGTACCGATCGCCATGCCCGACAGCCGTACCCGGGTCGAGAACATCTCGCCGTAGAAGGAGGGCCACGTGCCGTTCGCGGCGCTGTAGAGCACACCGAAGGTGACGATGCCCAGGCCCATGATCAGCGGGTACGAGCCCGTGGAGATCGCCCACAGGTAGAGGAACATCATGACCGCGCTGCCGGCGGCGCCGATCAGGAACACGGGGCGGCGGCCGATGCGGTCGGACAGTGTGGCCCAGAGCGGGATCGCGGCCAGCGCGACCACGTTGGCAAGCGCGGCCACCCACAGCATCGACGTGCGGTCCATGCCGACCGCGTCGCTGGTCGCGTACGCCAGCGCCCACACCGTGAAGATCGTGGAGACCGAGGCGACCAGCGCGCCCGCGACGACCCGCAGGACGTCCGCCCAGTGCTCACGCAGCAGGATCAGCAGCGGCAGCTTCACGACGCCCTCGGTGGCGGTCTGCTGGGCGAAGGCCGGGGTCTCCTGCAGGTTGCGGCGGATGACGTAGCCGACGACGGCGACCGCGATGCTCAGCCAGAACGGTATCCGCCAGCCCCAGGACAGGAGTTGGTCCTCGGGCATCGCGGCGATCGGGATGAAGACCAGGGTGGCGAGGAGCTGGCCGCCCTGGGTGCCGCTCAGGGTGAAACTGGTGAAGAAGCCGCGCCTGCCCGGCGGGGCGTGTTCGAGCGTCATGGAGTTGGCGCTCGCCTGCTCACCGGCCGCCGAGATGCCCTGCAGGACACGGCAGAGCACGAGCAGGACCGGAGCGAGGGTGCCGACCTGGCCGCGGGTGGGCAGACAGCCGATGAGGAACGTCGACAGGCCCATCAGGATCAGCGTGAAGACCATGATCTTCTTGCGGCCGACCCGGTCGCCGAAGTGACCGAGGAAGAGCGCGCCGACCGGGCGGGCGGCGTACGCGACACCGAAGGTGGCCAGCGACAGCAGGGTCGCGGTGGCCGGGTCGGACTCGTCGAAGAAGACCTTGGGGAAGATCAGGGCGGCGGCACTGCCGTAGATGAAGAAGTCGTAGTACTCCAGGGCGCTGCCGATCCAGGCGGCCGTGGCGGCCTTCCTCGGCTGGCCGCCGGCTGGGGCGTCCAGGGGTGCTGCGGGGTCGCGGGGTGCGACGGAATCCGCCACGGCATGCTCCTTCGGGGGTACTCCACCCATGGTGGAGTGAGCGGAGGGGGAGGGAGGGGGGAAGGTGCCGGACCCCTGGGGTGACGGGACGGCTGTGCCGGGAGCGACCCGGCTAATTAACCCACTGGGTAGTTAGTAGCGGTGGCTACGGATGTTGCGCCCACGTTTCCCGGGTGTCAAGAGGTCGCGGCGAAGGATCTTGCCCTCGCCGACCCGTGCGGGCTCCGTCCTGCCCTCGTCAGGCCGTACGGTCCGCCGTCAGATAGGCGATGACCATGTCGCCGAGCATCGCCCGGTAGTGCTCCCGCTGGTCCGGAGCCGTCAGGTCGCGGCCGAACAGGGCGCCGAAGGTGTGCCGGTTGGCCACCCGGAAGAAGCAGAAGGAGCTGATCATGGCGTGCAGGTCCACGGCGTCCACCTCGGCGGTGAACAGGCCCGACGCGCGACCCGACGCCAGGATCCGGCGGATCACCTCCAACGCGGGCGAACCGATCTTCCCCAGCTGCTCGGAGGCGGCGATGTGCTCGGCCTCGTGGATGTTCTCGATGCTCACCAGGCGGATGAAGTCCGGGTGCGCCTCGTGGTGGTCGAAGGTGAGCTCCGCCAGCCGCCGGATCGCCGCGACCGGGTCCAGATGCTCGACGTCGAGGTCCTGTTCGGCCTGCCGGATCACGGAGTACGCGTGCTCCAGGACGGCTGTGAACAGCTGCTCCTTGCCGCCGAAGTAGTAGTAGATCATCCGCTTGGTGGTACGGGTGAGCGCGGCGATCTCGTCCACGCGGGCCCCCGCCAGGCCGGCCCGCGCGAACTCCTTGGTGGCCACGTCGAGAATCTCGGCCCTGGTCCGGGCGGCGTCGCGAATGCGCCCGCCTGTGTGTACCGGTTCTTCGACGCTGGTCATCGGGTTCCTTCGGGCGAGGGGCCTGTCCCGTGATTCTAGAAGCACCGCCGAAGCATCCCCGGGGGCTTCCCTGTGGCCCTCTGGTGCTGATATAGCTAACGTACTAGTTCGTACATTAATGGAGGTCGGCCGTGGCCAAGGACTCGTTTCTCGTCGGGCTCATCGGCTCCGGCATCGGCCCGTCGCTGAGCCCCGCGCTGCACGAGCGGGAGGCCGACCGGCAGGGGCTGCGCTATCTGTACCGGCTGATCGACATCGAGACGCTGGGCGTCGAGGCACACGCGGTGGGAGATCTCGTACGGGCCGCCCGCGACCTCGGGTTCGACGGGCTGAACATCACACATCCGTGCAAGCAGCTCGTCATCGAACACCTCGATGACCTCGATCCGCAGGCCGAGGCGCTCGGCGCTGTCAACACCGTGGTCTTCGAGGACGGCCGCGCGATCGGTCACAACACCGACGTGACCGGCTTCGCCGCCTCCTTCGCCCGCGGCCTGCCCGACGCCCCGCTGGACCGGGTCGTGCAGCTCGGGGCCGGCGGCGCGGGCGCCGCGGTCGCCCACGCCACCCTCACCCTCGGCGCCGGCCAGGTCACCGTCGTCGACGCGCTGCCCGACCGGGCCGCCGACCTCGCCGCGTCCCTCAACCGGCACTTCGGCGAGGGCCGGGCGACGGCCACGACGCCCGACCGGCTGGCGGCGCTGATCGGCCGGTCCGACGGTGTCGGTGTCGGTGTCGGTGTAGACGGACTGGTGCACGCGACACCCACCGGTATGGCCGCCCACCCCGGCCTGCCCCTCCCCGCCGAACTGCTGCACCCGGGTCTGTGGGTCGCGGAGGTCGTCTACCGCCCGCTGGAGACCGAGCTGCTGCGTACGGCCCGTGCGCTGGGCTGCGCCACGCTCGACGGTGGTGGCATGGCCGTCTTCCAGGCCGCAGACGCGTTCCGTCTCTTCACCGGCCGCGAACCCGACACCGCGCGCATGCTGGCCGACATCGCGGAACTGGCGGGCGCGCTCCCGGCACCGAAGTAGCAGTGACGTCGAGGCAACGAGAAGGCAGAGGTACCGACGTGCGTACGTCCATCGCCACCGTGTCGCTCAGCGGCACCCTGACCGAGAAACTCGCGGCCGCCTCCCGGGCCGGCTTCGACGGGGTCGAGATCTTCGAGAACGACCTGCTCGCCAGCCCCCTCACCCCCGAGGAGATCCGCGCCCGCTGCGCCGACCTCGGCCTCACCATCGACCTCTACCAGCCGATGCGTGACATCGAGGCCGTGCCCGACGACGAGTTCGCCCGCAACCTGCGCCGCGCCCGGCACAAGTTCGAGCTGATGCGCCGCCTCGGCACCGACACCGTCCTCGTCTGCTCCAGCGTCTCCCCGCTCGCCCTCGACGACGACGCCCTCGCCGCCGCCCAGCTGGGCGAACTGGCCGACCTGGCACAGGACTTCGGCGTCCGCGTCGCCTACGAGGCGCTCGCGTGGGGACGGCACGTCAGTACGTACGACCACGCCTGGAGCATCGTCGAGGCGGCCGACCACCCCGCGCTCGGCACCTGCCTCGACAGCTTCCACATCCTCTCCCGGAGCTCGGAACCGAAGGACCTCGAAGGCATCGCGGACATCCCCGGCGAGAAGATCTTCTTCCTCCAGCTGGCCGACGCCCCGCTGCTCGCCATGGACGTGCTGCAGTGGAGCCGCCACTACCGCTGCTTCCCGGGACAGGGCGGCTTCGACATCGCGGGCCTCCTACGACACGTCGTCCGGGCCGGCTACGACGGTCCACTGTCCCTGGAGGTCTTCAACGACGTGTTCCGGCAGTCCGAGGCCGGACCCACCGCTGTCGACGCCCGGCGCTCACTCCTCGTCCTCCAGGAGAGCATCGGCCTCGCCCCGCTGCCCGAGCCCGTCGTCCCCACCGAGATCGCCTTCGCCGAACTCGTCACCTCCGACGCCGAACCCGTCACGACCGTCCTCGGCGCGCTCGGCCTCGCCCGTACGGCACGCCACCGCAGCAAGCCCGTGGACCTCTGGGAGTGCGGTGCGGCCCGCATCCTCGTCAACACCGGCCCGGCCGCCCGCCGTGAGGGCACCGGTCTGGCCGCCGTCGGCCTGGAGTCACCGGACCCCGCGGGCGCCGCCCGCCGGGCGGAGGCGCTCCTGGCCCCGGTCCTGCCCCGCCGCCGCGCCTCTCAGGACACCCCGCTCGACGCGGTGGCCGCCCCCGACGGCACGGAACTCTTCTTCTGCGCCACGAACCGCCCCGAACTCCCCAACTGGCGCGCCGACTTCGAGACCACCGGCACCGCCGGGAACATTGAGGGCGGCGTCGGCCGCATCGACCATCTGGCCCTCACCCAGCCCTGGCACCACTTCGACGAGGCCGCCCTCTTCCACCGCAGTGTCCTCGGGCTGCACGGGCAGGAGAGCGTCGACGTCGCCGACCCGTACGGGCTCTTCCGCAGCAGGGCCGTCACCAACTCCGGTGGCAGCGTACGTATCGCGCTCGCCGTCGGTCCCGCGCCCAGCGAGGGCGAGACCCGCGCCCAGCACATCGCGCTGGCCACCGACGACGTGATCGCCGCCGCCCGGCGCTTCCGGGCAGCCGGCGGGAGACTCCTGCCGATGCCCGCGAACTACTACGACGACCTCGCCGCCCGCTACGAGTTCGGCGAGGGCGAGTTGGCGACCTACCGCGAACTCGGCATCCTCTACGACCGTGACGCACAGGGCGAGTTCAGGCACTGCTACACCCGGACCGTGGGCCGCGTCTTCTTCGAACTGGTCCAGCGCGACGGTGGCTACCAGGGCTACGGCGCCCAGAACGCACCGGTACGGCTCGCCGCCCAGCACGCACAACACCCGCTTCACTGACGGGAGTCACCACTGCCGGTCCCGACTACCGGGTGACGCTCCTGCTCACACCGGCGATGACGGTGGTGGCCAGGATCCAGCCGGTCAGGATGAGGACGTACGACAGGAACTGGTACCCGCCCGTCGGCGCGAAGGCATCCTCCTGGCCGAAGGAGATCACCGGGAGGAGCAGGTCGAGGGTGTAGAAGACTGGGTTGAACTGCGGGGCCTCGTCGGCCTTGAGCGGTTGCGGGTGGTGCAGGGCGTACGCGATCGAGCCGGCCGCCAGCAGTGACAGCAGCCAGACGGCGGCGCGCAGCGGACGGAAGCCGTAGCCGACGGTGGTGTCCTGGAGATGGCCCCAGGCCCGGCCGATCCAGGGCAGGGTGGCCCGGTGCCGGCGCTGCTTGGCGAGCTGGACCCGGCGAGCCGCGCCCTCGTCGCCGACATGCCGGTACGCGGCGGCCAACTGCTCGTAGGCGTACGGGACATAGCCGTCGCCGTCCCGTTCCAGCAGGGGCAGGCGGAGGTGGGCCGGCTCGGTCGGATTGAGTGCCGTGTAGCTGAGGTTGTTGAAGAGCACCTCGCCCGGCGCGACCTCCGACTCGAAGCCCAGTACGTCGATCCGGGAGCGGCGCAGATGCAGCCTGCCCTCGATCGGCGCGCACCGGTACAGCCACAGCTCCCCGATGACGCAACTGCTGGCCCGCAGAGCCGTACCGCCGGGGTTGGACAGCCGTGCGCCCGTGAAGTCGAGAGAGCCCGCGATCCGGGAGCCGCGCAGGTCGATGCCGCCCTGGGTGCGCAGATTCCGTGCCCGTATGTCGGCCCGCACTTCGAGGGACCGCGCGCACAGGGCGTGGTCGCCGGGGTTGGTCAACTCGGCGTCGTCCAGCGAGATCGACCCGCCCACCGTGGCACCGTCGAGCAACACCTTGCCCCGCGCCCGTAGCCCGGGTGCCGCGAAGCCGTCGCCGAGCACGGCCTGATGGAGCTGGAGCACCGCCACGGACGGGTCGGACGTGGTGAGTTCGGCGCCGTCCATGAAGAGCGCGCCGGCGATCTCGGCGCCGGCCAGCCGCACCGTCCCGCGCACTCGGCAGAGGGTCATGCGGAGCGGGCCGTCGATCCGCGTACTCGCGAGGTTGACCGCGGGGAGCACCGAGCCACGCAGGTTCAGCTGACGCAGCCGGGTGCCGTAGAGATCGGGCGACTCGTCGAAGTGGCAGTAGCGCAGATGGATGGGGTGGTCCACCACCGCGTACGCGAGCTTCAGTTGCCCCGTGACACGGGCTCCCGACAACCGGAGCGTGGGGATCTCGCCGTCCTCCCGCGCTGCGCCGAGGAACAGGGCCCGCAGCACAGCGGCGCGTACCGTCCGCTCCGGTCCCCAGTCGGAGCCGAGAGCCGGATTGTCGGCCTCCGCGTCACCCTCGCGGAAGTCCACGGGCTCGCCCCTGGGGAAGGCCCGCCACACCCGCTCCTCGGCCGCCGTCAGCTCGTTGATCTCCATCGGGGCGACTCTGACGCGCCTTCGGCACTCATGTCAATCGGGTCCGGGGACAAAGCCCCGGACCCGATTGGCACTTCAGTTGCCCGCCCTGGGCGGGCGGCTCAACTCGCCGCTTCCCAGCGGGAGTTCCATTCCGTGATCACGGGACGGTCGTGCTCCGTGGAGAGCCTGCTGACCGTGGCCGTCGCGAGCTGGAACAGCTGCCCGTCGGCGGGCGGCAGCCCGAGGTAACGGGCCGTCAGCACACGCAGGAAGTGTCCGTGCGCCACCAGGATCACGTCACCCTCCCCGAGGGCGTCCGCGATACGGGCCAGCACGCGGTCCGCGCGCCGGCCCACCTCCTCGGGCGACTCGCCAGGGTGTCCGTCGGGGCCGGGTACCACCCCGTCCGTGAACAGGAACCAGTCGGGCCGGGTGCGCTGGATCTCGGCGGTCGTCACGCCCTCGTAGCCGCCGTAGTCCCACTCGTGCAGGTCCGGGTCGGTCAACGCCCCGGACAGGCCCGCGAGTTCGGCGGTGCGGACCGCGCGGGTGAGAGGGCTGGTCAGTACTCGGGCGAAGGTCCGTCCGGCGAGGAGCGGAACGAGGGACTTGGCCTGTTCCTCGCCGTGCGCGGTGAGGGGCAGGTCGGTCCAGCTGGTGTGCTGTCCCGACGCGCTCCACTCCGTCTCGCCGTGGCGGACCAGCAGAAGGTCACCCACGGTTTTCTACTCCTTGGACTCGACGGCGTGGCCGCCGAACTGGTTGCGCAGCGCCGCGATCATCTTCATCTGCGGGGAGTCGTCCTGCCGGGACGCGAACCGGGCGAAGAGGGAGGCCGTGATCGCGGGCAGCGGGACGGAGTTGTCGACGGCCGCCTCGACCGTCCAGCGGCCCTCGCCGGAGTCCTGCGCGAACCCGCGCAGCCGCTCCAGGTGCTCGTCCTCGTCGAGGGCGTTGACCGCCAGGTCGAGGAGCCAGGAGCGGATGACGGTGCCGTCCTGCCAGGACCGGAAGACCTCGCGCACGTCCGTGACGGAGTCGACCTTCTCCAGCAGCTCCCAGCCCTCGGCGTAGGCCTGCATCATGGCGTACTCGATGCCGTTGTGGACCATCTTCGAGAAGTGCCCGGCGCCCACCTTGCCCGCGTGGACATAGCCGTACGGGCCCTCGGGCTTGAGCGCCTCGAAGATCGGGTGGAGCCGCTCGACGTGCTCCTTGTCGCCGCCGACCATCAGGGCGTAGCCGTTCTGCAGGCCCCACACACCGCCGGAGACACCGGCGTCGACGAAGCCGATGCCCTTGGTGCCCAGCTCCTCGGCGTGCTTCTCGTCGTCCGTCCAGCGCGAGTTGCCGCCGTCGACGACCGTGTCACCGGCGGACAGCAGGCCGCCGAGTTCGTCGACGACGGACTGGGTGGCCGCGCCGGCCGGGACCATCGACCAGACCACACGCGGCGCTTCGAGCTTGTCGACCAGTTCGGCGAGGCTGCTCACGTCGGAGACCTCGGGGTTGCGGTCGTAGCCGATGACGGTGTGGCCGGCGCGGCGGATGCGCTCGCGCATGTTGCCGCCCATCTTGCCGAGACCGATCAGACCAATCTGCATGTCAGTTCACTTCCTGAGCGTCACGAAGAGCGCGGTACGTGGCCACGAGGGCGGCGGTGGAGGAGTCGAGACCGGGGACGTCGGCCCCGGTGGTGAGCGCGGGCTCGATGCGCTTGGCGAGCACCTTGCCCAGCTCGACGCCCCACTGGTCGAACGAGTCGATGTTCCAGACGGCGCCCTGCACGAACACCTTGTGCTCGTAGAGCGCGATCAACTGGCCGAGGACGGAGGGCGTCAGCTCGCGTGCGAGGACGGTGGTCGTCGGGTGGTTGCCCTGGAACGTCTTGTGGGCGACCAGTTCCTCCGGCACCCCCTCGGCCCGTACCTCGTCCGGGGTCTTGCCGAACGCCAGCGCCTGCGTCTGCGCGAAGAAGTTGGCCATCAACAGGTCGTGCTGGCCCTTGAGTTCGCCGCTCAGTTCGCCCACCGGCTCGGCGAACCCGATGAAGTCCGCCGGGATGACCTTCGTCCCCTGGTGGATCAACTGGTAGTAGGCGTGCTGGCCGTTCGTCCCCGGTGTGCCCCAGACCACGGGCCCGGTCTCCCACTGCACGGTGTTGCCGTCACGGTCGACCGACTTGCCGTTGGACTCCATGTCCAGCTGCTGCAGGTAGGCGGTGAACTTGGACAGATAGTGCGAGTAGGGCAGCACGGCATGCGACTGCGCGCCGAAGAAGTTGCCGTACCAGATGCCCAACAGGCCCAGCAGCAACGGCGCGTTGGCCTCCGCCGGAGCCGTGCGGAAGTGGTCGTCGACCAGCGCGAAGCCGTCCAGCATCTCCCGGAACCGCTCCGGCCCGATCGCGATCATCAGCGACAGCCCGATCGCGGAGTCGAAGGAGTAGCGTCCGCCGACCCAGTCCCAGAACTCGAACATGTTGTCCGTGTCGATGCCGAAGTCGGCGACCTTCCCGGAGTTCGTCGACAGCGCCACGAAATGCCGGGCGACCGCCTTCTCGTCACCCAGCCCCGCCAGCAGCCAGGAACGGGCCGAGGTCGCGTTCGTGATCGTCTCGATCGTCGTGAACGTCTTCGACGCGACGATGAAGAGGGTCTCGGCGGGGTCCAGGTCCCGCACCGCCTCGTGCAGATCGGCGCCGTCCACGTTCGACACGAACCGGAACGTCAACTCCCGTGCCGTGAACGCCCGCAACGCCTCGTAGGCCATCGCCGGGCCCAGGTCCGAGCCCCCGATACCGATGTTGACGACATTCCGGATACGCCTGCCGGTGTGCCCGGTCCACTCGCCGGACCTCACCCGGTCCGCGAAGCCCGCCATCCGGTCCAGGACCGCGTGCACGGCCGGCACGACGTTCTCCCCGTCGACCTCCACCACCGCGTCACGCGGCGCCCGCAGCGCCGTGTGCAGCACCGCCCGGTCCTCGGTGATGTTGATCCGCTCACCCCGGAACATGGCGTCCCGCAGCCCGAACACACCAGTGGCGGCGGCGAGTTCCTGGAGAAGGGTGAGGGTCTCGTCCGTGATCAGGTGCTTGGAGTAGTCGATGTGGAGGTCACCCACCCGCACGACGTACCGCTCCGCGCGCCCGGGATCGGCGGCGAACAGCTCGCGCAGCCGCGGCCGGTTGAGCGGACCGGCCTGGTGGTCCTCCAGCGCCGTCCACTCGGGGCGCTGGGTGAGCCTGGGGGAGTCAGACATGACGGGGGGTCTCCTTGGTGCCGTCGCCCCGCAGAGCGATCGCGTACATCTCGTCGGCGTCGAGGCGCCGCAGCTCCTCGGCGATGAGTTCGGAGGTGGGGCGCACCTTCAGCGCGAGGGTGCGGGAGGGCTGGCCCGGCAGGGTCAGCGTGGCGAGCGGGCCCTCGGGGCGGTCGATGACGATCTCGCCCTTGTCGGTGCCGAGGCGGACCGCCGTGACGACCGGGCCCGCGGTGACGACGCGGTCGACCTTCACGTTCAGGCGGGCGCCCAGCCACCGGGCCAGCAGTTCGGCGCTCGGGTTCTCGGCCTCGCTCTCGACGGCGGCCGAGATGATCTTCGTACGGGCCTGGTCGAGGGCAGCGGCCAGCATCGAGCGCCACGGGGTGAGACGCGTCCACGCCAGGTCGGTGTCGCCGGGCGCGTACGAGCGCGCCCTGGCCTCCAGCGCGACGAGCGGCTGCTCGACCGCGTACATGTCGGTGATCCTGCGCTGGGCCAGCGCGCCCAGCGGGTCCTTGGCGGGCACCTCGGGGGCGTTCACCGGCCACCAGACGACGACCGGCGCGTCCGGCAGCAGCAGTGGCAGGACCACCGAGTCGGCGTGGTCGGACACCTCGCCGTACGTCCGCAGGACGACCGTCTCGCCGGTGCCGGCGTCCGCGCCGACCCTGACCTCGGCGTCGAGGTGGGACTTGGTGCGGTCGCGCGGGCTGCGGGCGTGCCGCTTGATGACGACCAGGGTGCGCGCGGGATGCTCGTGCGAGGCATCCTCCGCCGCCTTGATCGAGTCGTAGGCGTTCTCCTCGTCCGTGACGATCACCATCGTCAGGACCATGCCCACGGCAGGGGTGCCGATGGCGCGCCGCCCCTTCACCAGTGCCTTGTTGATCTTGCTTGCCGTGGTGTCGGTGAGGTCGATTTTCATGGCCTGCGCCAGCTCCGTCCGTCTCGTGCGAGCATCTCGTCGGCTTCTTCCGGGCCCCAACTGCCCGAGGCGTACTGCGCGGGCCTGCCGTGCGTGCCCCAGTACTCCTCGATCGGGTCGAGGATCTTCCAGGACTCTTCCACTTCCTGGTGACGGGGGAACAAATTGGCGTCGCCGAGCAGGACGTCCAGGATGAGCCGTTCGTACGCCTCCGGGCTGGACTCCGTGAAGGACTCGCCGTAGGCGAAGTCCATCGTGACGTCCCTGATCTCCATCGAGGTACCCGGGACCTTGGAACCGAAGCGCACGGTCATGCCCTCGTCGGGCTGGACGCGGATGACGATCGCGTTCGCGCCGAGCTCCTCGGTGGCCGTCGAGTCGAACGGGGAGTGCGGGGCGCGCTGGAAGACGACCGCGATCTCCGTGACGCGCCGCCCGAGCCGTTTGCCGGTCCGCAGATAGAAGGGGACGCCCGCCCAGCGGCGGTTGTCGATCTCCAGCTTGACGGCCGCGTAGGTGTCGGTGCTCGACTTCGGGTCGATGCCGTCCTCTTCGAGGTAGCCGGACACCTGCTCGCCGCCCTGCCAGCCCGCCGCGTACTGCCCGCGCACGGTGTGCTCGCCCAGGTGTTCGGGCAGCTTCACGGACTTGAGGACCTTGAGCTTCTCGGTCAGCAGCGACTCGGCGTCGAAGGCGATCGGCTCCTCCATGGCAGTCAGGGCCATCAGCTGGAGAAGGTGGTTCTGGATCACGTCACGCGCGGAGCCGATGCCGTCGTAGTAGCCGGCCCGGCCGCCGATGCCGATGTCCTCGGCCATCGTGATCTGCACGTGGTCGACGTACGACCGGTTCCAGATGGGCTCGTACATCTGGTTGGCGAAGCGGAGCGCCAGAATGTTCTGGACGGTCTCCTTGCCGAGGTAGTGGTCGATCCGGAAGACCTGCTCCGGGTCGAACACATCGTGCAGGACCCGGTTCAGCTCACGCGCGCTCTTCAGGTTGTGCCCGAACGGCTTCTCGATCACCCCGCGACGCCAGGAACCCTCCGGCGCGTTCGCCAGCCCGTGCTTCTTCAGCTGCTGGACGACCTTCGGGAAGAACTTCGGCGGTACGGAGAGGTAGAAGGCGTAGTTGCCGCTCGTCCCCCGGGACGCGTCCAGCTCGTCGACGGCCGCGCGCAGCTGCTTGAACGCCGCGTCGTCGTCGAAGTCGCCCGGGATGAACCGCATGCCCTCGGCGAGCTGCTGCCAGACCTCCTCGCGGAACTCCGTACGGGCGTGTTCGCGCACCGAGTCGTGGACGATCTGCGCGAAGTCCTCGTCCTCCCAGTCCCGGCGGGCGAAGCCGACGAGCGAGAAGCCCGGCGGGAGCAGACCGCGGTTGGCGAGGTCGTAGACGGCCGGCATCAGCTTCTTGCGGGACAGGTCACCGGTCACCCCGAAGATGACCAGCCCGGACGGGCCGGCGATCAGGGGGAGACGGCGGTCGCCGGGATCGCGCAGCGGGTTGTCCCACTCGGCCCCGAAGTCGCCGCCGAGGTCCGGTTCGGACACCGTCCCGGGTTCGGCGGTGGCCGCCGGCAGAGTCGCTTCGTCGCTCATTCCCCGTCAACTCCCTTGCTGTCCAGCGACTTGGTGACCGCGTTCAGGAGGTCGTTCCAGGCGATCTCGAACTTCGCGACGCCCTCGTCCTCCAGCAGCTTCACGACCTCGTCGTACGAGATGCCGAGCCCCTCGACGGCCGCGAGATCGGCGCGGGCCTGGGCGTAGCCGCCGGTCACCGCGTCGCCGTGGATGTCACCGTGGTCGGCGGTCGCGTTGAGGGTGGCCTCCGGCATCGTGTTGACGGTGCCGGGCGCGACCAGCTCGTCGACGTACAGGGTGTCCTTGTACGCGGGGTCCTTCACGCCGGTCGAGGCCCACAGCGGACGCTGCCTGTTGGCGTGGGCGCCGCCCAGGGCGGTCCAGCGGTCACCTCCGAAGACCTCTTCGTAGGCCTCGTACGCGAGCCGTGCGTTGGCCAGCGCTGCCCGGCCCTTGAGGGCGAGCGCCGCGTCCGTGCCGAGCAGCGTCAGGCGCTTGTCGATCTCGGAGTCGACGCGGGAGACGAAGAAGGAGGCGACGGAGTGGATGGTCGCCAGGTCGATGCCCGCGGCCTGCGCCTTCTCCAGGCCGGCCAGGTACGCGTCCATGACCTCGCGATAGCGCTCCAGCGAGAAGATCAGCGTGACATTGACGCTGATCCCGAGGCCGATGACCTCGGTGATCGCCGGCAGGCCCGCCTTTGTCGCCGGGATCTTGATCATCACGTTGGGGCGGTCGACCAGCCAGGCCAACTGCTTGGCCTCGGCGATCGTCGCCGCCGTCTCATGGGCGAGACGCGGGTCGACCTCGATCGAGACCCGGCCGTCCCGCCCGGCCGTGGCGTCGTACACCGGGCGCAGGACGTCGGCGGCGGCGCGTACGTCGGCCGTGGTCATCATGCGTACGGCCTCGTCGACCGTGACGCCGCGCACGGCCAGGTCGGCGAGCTGCTCCTCGTATCCCTCGCCGGAGCCGATGGCGGCCTGGAAGATCGACGGGTTGGTGGTCACGCCGACCACGTGGTGGGTGTCGATGAGTTCGGCGAGATTGCCGGAGGCGATGCGGCCCCGGGAGAGGTCGTCCAGCCAGATCGAGACGCCCTCGTCGGAGAGGCGCTTGAGCGGTGTTCCCGTGGTGGGAATCGTTTCGGTGGTCACTGTGATCATCTTCCTTCTGGCGTGCGGATCAACCACGGACGGCGGACAGGGATTCCCGCGCGGCCCGGGCCACGTTCTCGGCGGTGAAGCCGTACTCGGCGAACAGCGTCTCGGCATCGGCGGAGGCACCGAAGTGTTCGAGGGAGACGATGCGTCCTGCGTCACCGACGTAGCGGTACCAGGTCAGACCGATACCCGCCTCGACCGCCACGCGCGCCTTCACTGACGGCGGAAGGACACTCGCGCGGTACTCGGCCGGCTGCTCCTCGAACCACTCCACGGACGGCATCGACACCACCCGCGTACCCACACCCTCGGACTCCAGCGCCTCGCGCGCGGCGACGGCGAGCTGGACCTCGGAGCCGGTGGCGATCAGGACGACGTCCGGGGTACCCGTGGAGGACTCCCGCAGCACGTAACCGCCCTTCGCGGCGTTCTCGTCGCGGGCGTACGTCGGGACACCCTGCCGGGTGAGGGCCAGTCCGTGCGGGGCGGGGTTCGTGGCGTGCCGCTTGAGGATCTCGGCCCAGACGACGGCCGTCTCGTTGGCGTCGGCCGGGCGGACGATGTTCAGGCCCGGGATGGCGCGCAGGGAGGCCAGGTGTTCGACCGGCTGGTGCGTCGGGCCGTCCTCGCCCAGGCCGATGGAGTCGTGCGTCCAGACGTACGTCACGGGCAGCTGCATCAGCGCCGCCAGACGTACGGCATTACGCATGTAGTCGGAGAAGACGAGGAAGGTGCCGCCGTAGACACGGGTGTTGCCGTGCAGGGCTATGCCGTTCATCTCGGCGGCCATCGAGTGCTCGCGGATGCCGAAGTGGACGGTACGGCCGTACGGGTCCGCCTCCGGCAGCGGGTTGTCCGCCGGGAGGAAGGAGGACGTCTTGTCGATGGTCGTGTTGTTCGAGCCGGCCAGGTCGGCGGAACCGCCCCAGAGTTCGGGCAGGACCGGGCCCAGGGCCTGGAGCACCTTGCCGGAGGCCGCGCGGGTGGCGACTGACTTGCCCTCCTCGAACACCGGCAGCGCGTCCTCCCAGCCCTCGGGCAGCTGACCTGCCACGACCCGGTCGAACAGCTTCGCCCGCTCGGGCTGCGCCGTGCGCCACTCGGTGAGTCGCTTGTCCCAGGCGGCGTGTGCCTCGGCGCCCCGGTCGAGGGCCTGGCGGGCGTGCGCGAGGACTTCGTCGGCGACCTCGAAGGTCTGCTCGGGGTCGAAGCCGAGGACGCGCTTGGTGGCCGCGATCTCGTCGGCGCCGAGCGCGGAGCCATGGGCCGCCTCGGTGTTCTGGGCGTTCGGGGCCGGCCAGGCGATGATTGTGCGCATCGCGATGATGGAGGGGCGCGCGGTCTCGGCCCGCGCCTCCTCGAGCGCCGTGTACAGCGCGTGGATGTCGATGTCGCCGCCGAGTTCGGGCTCGATGCGCTGCACGTGCCAGCCGTACGCCTCGTACCGCTTCAGCACGTCCTCGGAGAACGCCGTCGCCGTGTCGCCCTCGATGGAGATGTGGTTGTCGTCGTAGACGAAGACCAGGTTGCCGAGCTTCTGGTGACCGGCCAGCGAGGAGGCCTCGGCCGAGATGCCCTCCTCCAGGTCGCCGTCGGAGACGATCGCCCAGACGGTGTGGTCGAAGGGCGAGGTGCCCTCGGGCGCCTCGGGGTCGAAGAGGCCGCGCTCGTAACGGGCGGCCATCGCCATGCCGACCGCGTTGGCGACCCCCTGGCCGAGCGGGCCGGTGGTGGTCTCGACGCCGGCCGTGTGTCCGTACTCGGGGTGGCCCGGAGTCTTCGAGCCGTGCGTGCGGAACGCCTTGAGGTCGTCCAGCTCCAGCTCGTACCCGGACAGGAACAGCTGGGTGTAGAGGGTCAGCGAGGTGTGACCGGGGGAGAGGACGAAGCGGTCACGGCCCGTCCACTCGGGGTCCGCGGGGTCGTGTCGCATCACCTTCTGAAAGATCGTGTACGCGGCGGGCGCCAGGCTCATCGCGGTGCCGGGGTGGCCGTTGCCGACCTTCTGCACGGCATCGGCCGCGAGTACACGGGCCGTGTCGACGGCACGCCGGTCGAGATCGGTCCACTGGAGGCTGTCGGATGTCTGCGTACTCATCTTCAAGAAGTCCTCGGTAGAGGTGGAGTAACTGCTCTGACGTGTTCGAACTTAAAAGTCTGACTTTTACGGGGCCAGGTGCCTGTGTGTCACCCTTTGGTGAAAGTGGGACACGGACGGCGGGGACCGACGGCAAGAGAAGGACATGGCGGACAGAACCATCCAAGAGGCCCTGCGGGACGGAGACGCCATCAGGACGTTTCCCTTCCCGGTCGATCTGAGCGTCCTGGGTGTCGGCATGCAGGTCGGGCCGATGTCGCCCGACCGCACCTGGCACGACGAGGCGCCCCTGGAACGCGTCCACCGCATCGACTTCCACGTCGTGCTGCTGTTCGACGACGGCCCGGTCACCCACATGATCGACTTCGCCGAGTACGAGGCGACAGCGGGCGACCTGCTGTGGATCCGCCCGGGCCAGGTGCACCGTTTCTCACGCACCAGCGAGTACCGCGGCACCGTCCTCACCATGCAACCCGGTTTCCTGCCCCGGACCACGGTCGAGGCGACCGGCCTCTACCACTACGACCTGCCCCCGCTGCTGCGCCCGGACGGGCCCCAACTCGCGGGCCTGCGGGCGGCCCTGGCCCAGCTGGGCCGCGAGTACGAGGACACGGCCACCCTCCCGATCGGCCTGCACACCTCCGTGCTGCGCCACTCGCTCACGGCGTTCCTGCTGCGGCTGTCCCACCTCGCCACGAGTTCGGCGGAGGCGGCGCGCGGGCAGGCCGACACCACGTTCACCCTCTTCAGGGACGCGGTGGAGAAGGGCTTCGCCACCAACCACAGCGTCAGCGCGTACGCCGACGCCCTCGGTTACTCCCGCCGCACCCTCGTCCGCGCGGTGCGGGCGGCGACCGGTGAGACGCCCAAGGGTTTCATCGACAAGCGGGTGATCCTGGAGGCCAAGCGACTGCTGGCCCACACCACCCTGCCGATCGGCCGCGTCGGCGCGGCCGTCGGCTTTCCCGACGCGGCGAACTTCTCCAAGTTCTTCCAACTGCACACCGGGGCCACCCCGGTGGCGTTCCGGGCCGAGCTGAGCTGAGGTCACTCGGGGCGGAGGTTGCGGATGATCTCCCGGAGTCTCGCGCGCTGTTCCTCGTTGATCTCACTGCCGCTCAGGAGTGCGGCCGCGTGCTCCTGGCACGTCACCTTGAGCTTCTTGAGCTCCGTGCGCAGGGCCCTGCGCCGCTCGCCGGAGGTGCCCTGCATCTCCCCGCGCAGCTCGAAGGCGTGTTTGTGCAGCGCTTCGACGAGGTGGTACAGGGCCTGGGTGTCGCCGGGGTCCCGGAGGCACACATCCCCGAGTTCGGCGACGAGAGGGCCCGTTCCGCCCGCCTCGTGGCGGGACCGGTACGCGGCCATCGCCGCCCTCAGGACCAGACGCCGTCGTAGCTCGACGGTCTCCTCGTCCGTCCACCGGGCGAAGTCCTCGGCGACGGTCCGCGTCGACGGCACGCTCTTCCCGGAATCGATCCAGCGGTCGTACGCGTAGACCAGAAGACTGCGGAGCTGGTCGTCGTCCGGCTCGGCCGCCAGCAGCGTCCGGATGCGCGGCACGGTCCCGGCGTACCGTCCGCGGTCGATGTCGAGGCGGATGTAGGCCGGCGTCAGCTTCTGCCGTCCTCGTTCGTCGAACGCCTCGGCCCCCGCCCTGGACAGCACCGCCTCGACCTCGTCGTAGCGGTCGAGGCTGCTCAGCAGCCGGGCCAGCACGACGGCCGGGCCGGTGGCCCCGGGCAGGCGCCGCATCCAGCGCTCCAGCGCGGTCACGGCGGCGGCCACGACCTTGCGCTCGTGGTCGTCGGCGGGCGTACCCGAGGTGTTCAGGATGGAGAACGCCGACCTGATCGAGGGGAAGTAGAGCCCCTGCGGATCGTTCAGGAAGTCGAGGTACCGGTCGGGCACGGAGTTGCGGACCCAGGACCGGCCGATGCGCCTGAACCGGTCGGGGAAGCGGTCCGCGCCGCCGGACGTGGTTTCCGCGGCGACCTCGAAGACCCGGGACACCGCGCGTTCGCAGGCGAGTTCGCCGAGCTTGTTGAGCTGCCGTACGAACACCGCGGCATCGCCCTGCAGGCCCAGTTGCCGGACGCTGCTCAGCACCATGTCGTCCGTCGGGTCCAGCGGCAGCGCGTCGATGAGGCGCAGGTTTCCGAGCACGTCGCCGGAGTACTCGGTGAGCGCCCAGTCGGCCTCCGCGTCCTGTACGACGGCCTTGTTGATCGCCAGCTTCCACAGCACACGGCTCCGCGCCCACGCCAGGTGCGCCTGTTCCTCCGCCTCGTCCCCGGGCCTGCGGGTGCGGCCCTTCGTCCGGGAGGCCTCCGCGTGGGCCTCGTCGATCAACCGGACGCACGCCTCCTCGAAGGGCCCCCGCACCCGGGCGGGAAGCGCGGCCACGGCCGTGGTGACGGCCGCCCTGCGACGGCCCCGGGCGGCGGCCAGTTCCGCTTCGTCCACGGAGCGGCCGACGCCCAGCAGGAGGGTCGGACTGCGGTGGGTGAGGACGTGGTTGAGCTCGTCCAGGCGCAGATGGGCCACAGCCGTCCCCACCTTTCCCTTCCCGGCCAGGACGGGCGGGATCTGGCGGGGGTCCTCCTCCAGTTCGCTGCGGGGAGTCAGGCCCTGCACGAGCGGGGCGGTGCCGAAGGAACCGGCCAGTACGCGGTGGACATCGGCCCGTTCGGCGGCGCCGCGGCGGATGTCCCCGTGCAGCAGATCCCGTAGATACAGGGCTTCGAGGCAGCGGCGCCACGCCAGTCCCGCGTGTGCCAGGTCACCGGCCGAGGTGTGCGCCACCGCGAGGTTGCGCAGGACCCCGGGGTGCAGCGGATCGTCGGCGAGCATGCTGTTCCAGTACCGCCGGGCGTCGGTCGTCCGGCCCAGCCGCAGCTCGGCCTCGGCCTGCTGTCCGCCCAGGTAGGCGCGCAGCAGCGTGACCGCCTCACGGTGCCGGGACTCGGGCGGATACGCCTCCAGTGTGGTGCGGGCCTCGGCGAAGTTGGTGCGCAGGCGGTCCTCGGCCATGGCGAGGGCGTGTGTGACCCGCGCCCGCGCGTCGGCGTCCACGGGCGGTGGGGGAGGAGCGGCGGGGCGCCGGGCGGAAGGCGCCGAGCCGGGCGCCGGCGTCGCCGTCGAAGCGCCGGACGACTCCTCGGCGGCGGGCCCCTCCAGTGCGGTGAGGCGTGCCGACAGGGCGAGCGCCTCCGGCGAGGGCGTGGGGCCGTCCGCCGCGAACTCGCCCCGGTACTTGGCGAGTTTGCGGTCGACCCGCTTCTTGAGGACGGCCCGCACACTGCCCAGGGGCTCCTGGAACTCCGCCTCGCAGGCCTCCAGTCGGCGCTGGAACTCCGAGAACGGCATGACCAGGCCAGCCGGTTCGGCGCCCTTGAAGCGGCGCAACTCCTCGACCCAGGACAGCCGCACGGCTTCCAGACGGTCCACCAGCTCCGTCAGGACGTCCCTGTCCCCCGAGGTCCGCGCGTGGTCGGCGGCGTCCGTCACCGCCCCCTGGGCCAGGTCCTTCGCGTGCGCCTGGGCGTCCTCGCGGAGGCTCTTCAGGGTGGCCGCGGTGTCCGTGAACACCGCCAGCCGCTCGTCGGGACCGGCCGTCGGCGCTTCCTCGGTGCCCTCCGGGAGCGGTACATCCGCCATGGGGTTCGGGGGCTCCTCGGCGAGCGACCGCCAGGCCGAGGCCAGGGCCTTCTCGTGCCGGGCGGGGTCGCCGTCGGTGAACGCCCTGGCCGCCGCGTGGGCGCCGAGGTCCGGGAACCGCAGGGGACGCCAGAAGAGCCGCTGCCGGTGGATCAGCGCGACCAGGACGTCGGGAAGGGAACGCATCGAGAGACAGACCGCGAGCCGGGCCGGCAGCTCGGCACGGTCGGCCTCGAAGAGATCACAGACCAGGGACAGCACCCGGCCGGCCGCACCGTCGTCGGGCGGAAGCTGCTTCATCAGACGGCGCACGGTCGCGGGCGGATAGCCGTACACCATCCACTGGACGGCGAGGACGGTGAACGAGGCCGCGCCGCCCCGCCGGCCGTCCACGAGTCCGGCGACAGCCTCCAGATCGGCGTGCAGCGTGTCCCTCGTCCGTTCGGCGGTCCGGCCGCGCAGCCGGCCGTCGGCCGCCATGTCGTGGACCCCCGTCCACCGGCACACTCCGGGCCACAGCAGGGGCAGCGGCGGCTCCCCGGCCTCCGGGTCGAAGTCGTCGTGGCCGTCCCGGATCGTGGCGCCGATCTCCTCGGCCCGGGCGCGATGCTCGCCGTCGTAGCCCGGAGTGCCCGACCGCTGCTCGTCCAGTCCCCGGTAGGCGAGGCTCAGATGGGCCCAGACACGGTGGTTGACGGGGGACAGCGTCGCGGCGGCGGTCAGCCAGCGGACCGCCGCCTCCGGGCGCCCGTGACGCAGATAGAGCAGGCCGACGTGGTACGGGTGTTTGGGGTTGGTGCTGTCGAGGCGATGGGCGCGGGCCAGCAGGTTCAGCGCGGTCACCGGGTCCGTGCCCGGATGGACGCCGATCCGGAAGAAGGCCTCGACGACCGCGTCCAGCTGGCCCTGGGTGAGCCGCTCTCCCTCCTCGATCCGGGACCACAGCGGCTGGGCCAGCCGCCACAGGGTGAGGGGCCGGTTCTCCAGCCCGGTACGAGGGGTCATGCCCGCGTCTCCTCTCCGCCCAGTTCCGCCACCGGCAGGATCAGCAGCCGCCGCCCGTCCGAGACCGCCGCCAGACTGCCGTCCGGGGAGACGGCCAGCGGGTGCCCGCAGACGTAGGTCGTCCGGCCCTCACGGACCAGGGCGTGGGACCCGTCGGGATGCTCCAGTACGAGGAGCCGGCCGCCGAGCGCGGAGCCCACCGGCCGGGCGCCGGGCACCGTGCGGAAGCCGACGCGGACGGCCAACTCCCCGTCGAAACAGACACCCTGGCCCTTCGCGTCGACGATCGTGGTCAGGTCCCCGCCCGCCAGGACACCGGTGACCGCCGTGACCGGCTGGGTCACCTGCAGGAGTTGACGTCCCGTCAAATTCAGTCGGTGGACGCGTTGTTCGCCGACGACCAGAGCGAAGTCCCGCACCCGGGTGATGCCGAGCAGTACGGGTTCCAGGAGGTGTTCCGCCGCGATGCGGCGCCCCATGTACTCGGTGAGCCGCCCGTCCAGCCCGCCCACCAGCAGCCGTTCGCCGTCGGCCGCCAGCACCTGGACACCGGCCGGATGGTTGAGCACCGGCTCCGGCTCCTCGGCGTCCCGGGACAGGCGCCAGACCTGCCCCGACCACATGCCCACGTACAGGGCGTCGTCCCCGTCGAAGGCCAGTGCCCCCGGCACGTTGAGCCGCGCGCCCTCCGGGCTCGGCAGGTCGTGCGCGCGCGTCGTGCCGTCCGGGTCCGCCACCACGACCCGCCCCGACCAGTCGGCGACGGCCAGCCGGCGTCGCCCGTGCGCCCACAGCCGGGGCCGCTCCCTCAACTCCGCCGTGCCGACAGCTTCGTACCCCGCCCCGGTCAGCGCGTGCACCGTCAACGTCCGCCCGTCCAGATCGGCCGGCGTACGGCCGTCGGGGAAGAAGACCGGGCGGCCCCGCGCGGCGAGAACCGGCCGGTCGACGGCATCCCACGACGACTGCTCCCGGGGCGCCCGCACCGCGAAGGGCGCCGTGGCGACCGGTTCGCACCCGGGGGCCGCCGCAACCAGCACCGCCTCCGCCGCCGGGGCCCCGAACGCGAGGTCACCGAAGACCGCCGCGCCTCCGGTGACCGGCACGGCGAGCGTGCCGGTCAGCCCGGCGTCGGACGGCTGCGCGGAGAGGGAGACCATGCCACCCTCCGGCCAGGCCGGCGCGCCCTTCGGCGAGGAGACGCGCACGGTCAGCGGCGGGAGAGTGTGGCCCACGACCGCGTCCCCGGCCGGCGCGTCGAAACGCAGCGCAGGGCGCGCCACGGTCGTGCTCAGCCCCAGCGCCTGGCGCACCTCGTCGATCCAGCGTGGCCGCGTCGCCGGGATCCAGTTGATCCGGTTCACGACGTACGGCACCTTCTTGGCGGCTCCCGGATCCATCAGCAGCGGGATGAACCGGCCGGCCTCGGTCAGCCGCAGCTCGTACGCCTTGTGCAGTTCCCACTGGCAGACGTCCTTCTCGAAGTACGTCCGCGAGTACAGCGCCACGACATGGCGGGTGTTGCGCAGGGCCTCCTCCAGGTAGCTCTGCCAGTCCGCGCCGGCGGGCATCCCGGTGCGGGACAGGTCGAGAAAGACCCTCGGTGTCCCGCCGCGCTCGGTCACGCACTCCAGCAGCGCGTCGTGCAGGTCCTTGGCCTGGACGTAGTCCTCGCGGGCGTAGCTGATGAACACGTCCCACTGGTCGGCGGCCCGCTCCGTCGTCATCCCAGCGCCCTCGCGATCGTCCCGATCAGTTCGTCGAGCAGTTTCCTGGACTCCGCGGGCAGGGTGCGCGCGTGGTCCTTCCGCAGCCGCCGGGCGTCCTGGAGGATCCCGCTCAGCTGGGCACGCATGGTGTGCGGGCTCGCTCCGCGCACCTGCTGTGCCAGTGCGTTGAACCGCCCCACGAGATCGGAGACCGCCATGGAGGCCCCGGCCTGTTCGATCTCCCCCAGCCGTTCCACGATCGCCTCGTCGAGTTGGCGGACGACCTGTCCGCCCACCTCGGTCCGCGTCCGGCCGCGCAGTTGCGGGAGCCGGCGCTGGAGGTTGGTCAGCCGGGTGCGCACGACCGCCAGACCGGCGGCGTCGACGACACCGCCGCGGACGGACTCCATGATGTCGACGTACTCCTTGGCCACGGGATTGACGGCCGCGGCCTCCTGCCAGTCCCGGATCGCCCGGAGCAGCTCCGGGGCCTGGGTGAGGGTCGGGTCGCGCTGGGCGATCTCGGCGCAGGCGGCGGCCCGGTCGGGGTCCTGGCCCAGGCTCAGGAGGCAGGCGGCGTAGAGGAAGTTGAGCCAGCGAAAGCCCGGGACGAGGGGAAGCAGGTTGTCCATGAGCCGCTTCGCCCCCTCGACCCGGCCCGTCGACAGCAGGCTGGCGGCCCGCTGTGTGTCGGCCTCCGCGAGCAGCGTGTAGAGGTCCTCGGCGCGGTCCTCGCTCAGCCGTGGCTCCGGGTAGGGGGTTCGCTCGCCGTGCTTGACGACGAGGCGGAGGTGGGCCTCGAAGTCGTCGAGGACGACGGCGCGCCGCCAGTGGGGGGCCATCGCGGCCAGTTCCTGGCGGGCCCGGCGCGGCTCGCCGTCCTTGAACGCCGCCACGGCCCGCGCGGCGTGCGGGATCAGGACGACGAGCCTGAGCCGGCGGGCGTAGGCCGCGACACCCTCCTTGTCGGTGTCCGCCTCGCGGGCACCCCGCTCGGCGGTCTCCAGCGCCAGTTCCACATCCCCGGCGCGGGCCTGCCCGACGGCCAGGAGATAGGAGAGGCTGCCCTCTTCCGGAGCCAGCTCCAGGAAGGCCTCGACGCGTTCGAGGGCGCCCTCGGGATCGGACCGGGAGGTCTCGGCGTACGCGGTGATCTCGACCGGCGTCAGCAGGCGGCGCAGTTCGCGGCGCAGCTCGCTCACCCGTGGGCGCAGGTCCTCCGGGAGCGGCTCGTCGCGCAGCGGGCGCAGGACGCGCAGTGCCTGGGTCCGGTTCCCGCCGGCCAGGTGGAACAGGCAGAAGGCGCGCAGATAACGGGCCTCCTGGTGTTCCGGGGAGGTCTCCAGGAACTCCGTCAGCAGCTCCAGGGCGGTCTGGTACTCGCCGTTGCCGACGTTCGCCCTGGCGTCCTCCAGCAGGTCCTCGCCGTCGTCGCCGAGATGCAGGGACAGCTCGCTGAGGGCGGCGACCGGGGGTGCCAGCAGTTGCGCGGTACGCGAGGTGTCGGCGGCGGCGGCCTCGCGGGCGATCTCCTCCAGCCGCCGGTCGTGATCGGCGAAGTCCCCGTGCCCCCTGCCCTCCCTGAGCTCGAAGGCCGGAGTGCGCAGCGTCTGTACGGGACGGATCTCGTGGAACGTGTGGTCACGGCCGGTGCCGGTCACGGGTCCTCTTCCGGTGCTTGAGACGGGACGTGGCGGGGGAGGCGGCAGGGGGACACGAGGGCCTCGGACCTACTCGCCCGGTTCGGGCACCTCGCCCAGTGCGTGTTCGGCCAGCTCCCGGCAGAGCCGGTACTCGGACTCCTGGTCGACCCGCGCCATGAGCAGCAACACCCGGGCGAGCGAGGCCTGTTCGAGGAGCTGGTCCTGGTCCGGCGCGGGCCTGTGCTCGATGGGCGGGAGCCGGTCGAGGAGCGCCGCGTCGTCCGCCGTACGACGGCGAGGCGTGCGGTACCCGAGCGTCGGCAGATATCGGGTCACGGGGTCTCCTCCGGCAGCAGTGTCTGGGCCGTCCTGGTGACGAGGTCCAGCTCGGCCCGGTGCAGGACCCCGGCGCCGTCGGCCGCCGTGTCGACGGCGTGGTCGAGTTCGGCCAGCAGCCGGCGCAGGGCGTCCCTGGCGGGGTCGTCCGCCGGCAGGTCCCGGATCCTCGGGAAGACGATCAGTTCGACCCGGCGGCGCAGCGCTGCCGAGCGGCGCTTGAGATCGTCCAGCGGGGCACGCTGGTGGGGCACGGCCTGGTCGTCGAGGTCGTCCGCCGTCGCGAACCGCTGGAACTTCTCCTTCAGGCGCAGGAGTTGGGCCCGGTCCTCGGCGGAGCGGCCCGGATCGGCCAGGAACTCCCCGAGCAGGACGAGATAGCGCGAGAAGGCGTTGCCCTCGCCACCGAACTCCCGCTCGCGTTCGATGAGCTCCAGAACTTCGGGCAGCAGAACGGCCCTGGCCCTGCGCTGCCCCGCGTCGAGCACGGTGAGCGCCTCTTCGCGCTCGGGCTGGCTCGAGGCGAAGTAGTAGCGGACCAGCCCCTCGACGAGGTCGGCGTCCCCCAGGTCGGGGTCGGCCTCGCGCACCGCGTCCACCCGCCGCTGGAACTCCGCGAAGTCGTCCGGCGACGGCGCCCCGGGCTCGGACCTGCCCAGCCACTCGCGCAGCAGAGCCAGCAGCCTCAACAGGGCGACACCTGAGCGCAGTCGCACGGCGGTGGCCTCGCTGTCGGGCGGTCGTCGCTCCAACTGCTCCGCCAACTGTCCCAGCCAGTCGCCCAGTTGCCGGGGATCGCCGTCCTGCCAGTCGCACACCACAAGCCCCAACTCGGCTTCCACGGTGGACAACTGCTCCCCCTCCATACGCCCCCGCGCCGCGCCGAACGCCTCGCGCGCGTCGTCCGTCCGCCCGTCGAACACCGCCTGGACGCCCTTGGCGAGCTGGAGTTCGTTGAGCTCGGCCGGAATGTGGTCGGTGAGCTCACCGAGTTCCCGGACCCGGTCGAAGTGGTGCAGCGCCCCGTCGGTCTCCCGGCGCCGCCAGTGGGTGAGGGCCAGCTGGAGGTGGGAGACGGCGGCGATACGGCGGCTGTCGGGGCGGGAGTCCAGCAACAGCCGGTGCTCGGTGTACAGGTCGGTGACCCGGTTGTGGTTCTCCAGTCGCGCCTGCAGCCACAGTTCGAGACACGCCGAGTGCTCCGTGCGGCCCTCGGCGGCGATCAGCTCGTCGAGCACGGTCGCGGCGGCGCCGTAGCGGGCCGGCTCGTACGTCCCCAGCATCGCCCGGACCTGCGCCTGCGCGAACCGGGTCCGGTTCAGTGCCCGCCCCCGTGGCCCGGCGTTGACGGCCTGCCCGAGCAGCTTCTCGGCCCGCTCCAGCTCGTCCCGGTCGTCACTGTCGAGCAGCGCCAGGGCCTCCTCGTACGGCACACGCCAGCGACCGGGCAGCACCACGAGGAAGTACGCCCCGCTCGCCACGGTCGTGAGGAACAGCACCGGTAGAACGACCGCCAGCAGAAACGTGGTCATCCCTTGCCCTCCAGCAGCCGTCGGTCGAGCGCGGCGAGTCGCATGCCGTGCTCGTGGATCTCGGAAGCGCTCATCTGGCGGGTCGCCCGCAGCCTGCCCAGACCGGTCCTGACCTGATCGGCCACCTGGGCGGCGGTGTCGAAGTGCTTGAGCCCCTCGAAGGTCTCGGCGTAGTCGAGCATGAGGTCGAGACGCCACCACATCAGCGTGTCCTGGCTGTCGTGCAGCCACGTGTACACATGGCGGTTGGCCTCGTCGTACGCGCGCTGCCCGATGAGACAGGTGGCCATCTCATGGGCGTGTTCGCGCTGTTGCTCCGCCGGCAGCCGCTTGAAGGCCGTGCGGGCCGTGTCGTTCAGCCGCTGCGCGAACGAGCCGTCGGTGGCCTGGGCGAGGCCGCCCTGGACGACCGACCAGAGCCCGCCGATGATCGACAACTGCGCGGCGTAGGCTTCCGACCGCCCCGGGTCCGCCTGCACCGCGCGCTCCAGCAGGGACAGCGCCTCCAGGGGTTCCTTCAGGTCCCGCCGGGCGATCTTGGCGGCGAGAATCAGAAGGTCGTAGCTCGGCCGGTCGACCAGCGCCGCCTGGGCGAGCCCCACGGCCAGCCGCGGACTGCCCGCCTCACGCAGCTTCTCTACGGCCCTCAACGGGTTCATCGCGCGCCACGCCTCGTCGAGGGCGTCCGCCAGCTGCCCGGCCTCCGTGTCGCTCCACCGTGTGGCGCGCGGCCCGGTGAGATCGCGCAGCCGCTCGCGCACACCGCGTACCGGTTCCACACGCCGCATCCAGGACGGCAGCCTCCCCTCGCGCTGCCCTTCGGTGAACACGGCGGCGCACGCGGCGCGTTGGAGCAGCCGGTCGGTGTCGCCGTCCGGCAGGTTCTCGAAACAGCCGCGGGCCGCGACCGCCAGGGCGTGCAGACCGGGGTCACGGTCCCTTGGCACCAGACCGCGCGCCGCCTCCGGGGTGAGGTGGGCAATCCGCGCCGGCGCGCCCGCGAGCTGCTCCAGGGACGGCGCGCCCCACGGCGGCAGCGGAAGCAGCAGCGGGCCGCGGTCCCCGGCCAGCACGATGTCGGCGGGCAGCGCCACCAGCCCCGGTCCGACAGCCTCGCGCCACCCCGGGTACGCCTTCAGCACGGTGGCCAGGGCCGCCACCCGGTGCGCCGGATCGGGGGATTCGAGGGCGTCGGCCAGGCTGCGCCGCGCGTCGGTCTCGTAACTGACGACCTGGAACCAGCGGCCGCCGAACTGCCGCTGCTCGCCCCCGGCGCCCTTCACCACGGGGACCAGCTCACGGCGGCGCGGCCGGGTCTGCCAGGCGACCAGCTCGGACCGCTGCTCCCCGCTGATCTCCTCGTTCGGGATGAGCCGGAACCAGCGGCGCCGCCGGGGCGCGCGGTACAGCGAGCCCCACCAGCCGGCGCCGGCGTACTCGGCGTCGAGTTCCTCTTCGACGGCTGTCGTCACAGCTCGCCTTCGAGCCGGTCGGCGAGCTCGTCCAGGGTGTCCTCGTCCGCGCCCGTGCGCACCGCGCTCACGAAGACCCGCAGGGCCTCGGTGAGCGGCGGCCGTTCCGGGCCCTCCTGCGCCGAACGCAGGGCCTTCTTGACCGTGCGCCGGTACTCGGCGGGGACCTCGGCCACGTCGAACTCCGGCAGCGGCGCGGCTGCCGGAGCCGGGACGGTGATCGGGTCCGGCACCGACGCGGTCACCGGTCCGGGGATCGTGATCCGCGGGGATCCGGCGCCGGGTCCGGACGGAGCCGGGGTCCGGGGCGAGCCCTCGGCGAACAGCCGCACCAGGGCGGCGCGCCGCTCCACCAGCTCGTCGAACTTCCCGATGGTCGTGCTCTGGTCGAAGGTCGCCTGGTACTCCCGACCCGTGTTCGTGTGGGTGACCTGCACGCCGAGCAGCCCGTTCACGTCGAGCGAGAACTCGACCTCGAACTGGTGATGGCCCTCGGGACGGGGCTCGATGTCGTCGAGGTGGATCGTGCCGATCAGGGTGTTGTCGTAGATGTACTCGCCCTCGCCCTGGTAGATGGCCGCCTCGATACGGTTGGCCTGCTCCGGGTTCACATACGTCTTCGCCTGGCGGGCCGGGATCTTCGTGCCGCGTGGGATCAGCGTGTTGAACCGGCCCTGCTGGACGCCGACGCCGAGGGTGTGCTCGGTGATCAGGGTGACGGTGTAGTCCTGGTCGTCGGCGGAGCGTTCGGCGGTGGGGCGGGTCGCGAGGTCGAAGGCCGGTGTCGGCTCGAACCGGTTGGCGACGATGGCCGCGCCCCGGGCGACCAGCGTGTCGGGGTTGGCGTCGCCGCGGACGAAGTCCTCGTCCTGGTCGAAGTGGTCCAGCAGCATCCGCCGGACCCGCGGGATACGGGTGGAACCGCCCACGAGCAGTACTGCGTTGACGTCCTCGCGCTCCACGCCCTTGGCGCTTCTGGCGAAGCGCAGGGCCTCGTCGACCTGGTGCAGGGACCGCTGCAGGATCGGCTGGATCTCCCGCTCGAAGGTGTCGCGGTCCAGTTCCAGGGCCGGGATGCCGCCGCCGAGGTCGATCGTCGTCGTGTTCCGCAGGGACAGTTCGCGTTTGGCTGCCTCCGCCGCCGCCTTGATCCGCAGCCGCTCGGTGCCCTTCGGCAGCGCGTCGCCGAGCTCCCGGACGATCCAGTCCACGACGGCGTCGTCGAAGTCGCCGCCGCCGAGACGCTGGTCGCCGGCGGTGGCGATGACCTCGATCTCGTCGTCCCTGGTCTCGATGATCGACACGTCGAAGGTGCCGCCGCCCAGGTCGAACACCAGGTAGACCTGCCGTTCCGACTCGGCGCGGTCCACGCCGTAGGCGACGGCGGCGGCGGTGGGCTCCGGGATGAGCTGCCTGGGGTAGAGACCGGCCAGCAGGGCCGCCTCCTCGGTGGCCTTCTTCTGCCGTTCCATGAAGTACGCCGGTACGGTCACCACGGCGTCGTGGATCTCGCCGCCCAGGGCCTGTTCGGCGATCCGCTTCATCCGCATCAGCACCAGGGCGCTGATCTCCTGCGGGCGCAGCCACTCACCGCCCAGCCGGGCCCGGACCGGGTCGCCCTCCTTGTGGACGCCGGTCGCGCCGAAGTGTTCCAGCAGTTCCGGGGTGAACACCGCCCCCATCTCCCGCTTGATCTCCACGAGCGTGTCGCCGGTGCCGGGACCGTCCGCGCTGATCGCGTCCTTGGCGTCGTGTCCGACGACGAGCGCGCCGGTGGCCCGGTCGAAGCGTACGACCGAGGGGGTGGCCACGGCGCTGTTCCCCTCGCGTTCGGGGTCGGCGAGGATCCTGGGGGCGAGGTCGTCCGGGTGGTAGGCGGCCACGGCCGAGTAGGTGGTGCCGAGGTCGATGCCGACGACCCGGTGCAGCTGGTCATCCATGGGGAGTTCCTCCGGGGTTCACTCGTCGGCGAAGCCGTCGAGAAGGTGAGTGCGGGTGAAATCGCCGGTGAAGTCGGTCCGGGTGGTGTCCGTGGGGTGGTGGACCTCTTCGCCGGCGGCGGCGAGGAAGACTTCCAACTCCCTGCGCAGCACGGTCAGTCCGACGTCCCGCTCGTCGAGCACCGGCTCCCAGGTCGGTTCGAGACGGAGCAGCGGGAGCGGGGGATGGCGGGCGTCGTGCGCGGCGCGGGCCTCGGCGTTCTCCAGGTTGACGGCGTGCGCGGCGGCGACCTCGTCCTCGCTCGCTCCCCGTGCCTGGAGCAGGGCGTCGTAGCGCGCGGCTGCCGCGCGGATCTCGTCGGCCGTCGCCTCCGGCGGCACGCCGAGGCGGCTGTACTCCGTGGAGCGGGGCACGACCAGGGGCAGCGCGAAGAGCGTTCCGCCGTCGTCGTCGACACCGGACATGGCAAAGAACCCCCGTTCACGAACGCGACGAACAGGGGTGACGTGCGGCCCCCGTCGGACGCGGTTCTCCAGTGACGCAGCACGGCGGTGCGACGGCCGTGACGTTGGGCTGATTGTAGGGGCGAGTGCGGTAACTCGCTCCCGAAGTCTGTGAGTTGAAACCCCTTCGGTCACAATGGCCGAAACCGGGGCTCGGCTGCTGTTGAATTCGCGTACACGCCGAGCGCCCCTCGCCGCAGTCTGCGTGCGGGGGCCGGAGAGCGGGGGCCGATCACCGCATCTGCAATCCTTCTCTCCAAATCGGCCACATGGGCGACATGCGCCCGACGGCGTCGACTGTCATGAAGCGACATCCTTCCCCAGTGGCCACTGTCATGACCGGACTTCCCGCGGATCGGTCCCCTCGGCTGCGACCGGAACTGCGCCGAGCGGCCGGTGCCCGCGCGCACAGATGCCCCGCGAGGCCCGGAAGGTCTCGCGGGGCATCGGCAACGTCCGTGTCAGTGACCGAAGTTGAACCAGTTCACGTTCACGAAGTCCTGCGCCTGGCCGCTGGTGAAGGTCAGATAGACGTCATGGGTGCCGGTGACGGAACTGATGTTCGCCGGAACCGTGCGCCAGCTCTGCCAGCCGCCCGTGTTTCCGATCGAGAAGCTGCCGACCGGGGTGCTCGTACGGCTGTCGAGGCGCACCTCGACCAGTCCGCTCACGCCCGAGCCGGCCCCGCTCGCGACCCTGCCGACGAACTGGGTGGCGGCCGTGGAACCGAAGTTGACGTTCTGGTAGAGCGCCCAGTCGCCGCCCGCGAGCGAGCCGATGTTCTGTCCGCCGCCGGTGTCGGTGGTGGTCTCCGTGCTGGCGCCGGACTGGCTGTTGTAGGACTCCGCCTGGATCGCGCCGTACGCGTCCCGGGTCCCGGTCGGCGGAGGTGTGGTCGTGCCGCCGCCGGTGGTCGACTGGAGCACCTGCACGTAGTCGACGACCATCGGGCGCCCCGAGACTGTGTTCGCGTCCGGGCCGCCGCCGAACGCGGCCGGGAAGGCGCCGCCCATCGCCACGTTCAGGATGATGAAGAAGCCGTGGTTGGTCGCGTTGGCCCAGGTCGTCGCGTCGACCTGGTTCGCGGTCACCGTGTGGTAGTTGGTGCCGTCGACGTAGAAGCGGATCGCCTCCGGGCTCACCGAGCGGTCCCACTCCATGCGGTACGTGTGGAAGCCGGCCTGACACGTGGTGCCGGCGCAGCTGGTCGTGGAGCCGATACCGGTCGTCTCGTTGCAGGCGCCGCCCGGGCTGGTGCCGCAGTGCATGGTGCCCCAGATGGTGTTGAGACCCTGGGTGTTCTCCATGATGTCCAGCTCGCCGACGCTCGGCCAGTTCTGGTAGTTGCCCCGGTAGGGCGCCCCGAGCATCCAGAACGCGGGCCAGTAGCCGAGGGCTCCCGCGCCGGTGACGTTCGGTACCTGGAGGCGGGCCTCGACGCGCAGCTTTCCGCCCGCCGGGGGCTGGAAGTCGGTGCGGTTGGTCTCGACGCGGCCCGAGGTCCACGCGCCGGCGGAGTTGCGCACCGGGGTGATCCGGAGGTTGCCGCTGCCGTCGAGCGAGACGTTGCTCGTGCTGTTCGTCATCGTCTCGATCTCGCCGGTGCCCCAGTTGGCGGGACCGCCGGGATACGAGGTCCCGGTCGCGTACTGCCAGTTGGTGGTGTTGACGCCGGTCCCGGCGGTGCCGTTGAAGTCGTCCAGGAAGACCTGCGTCCAGCCGGTCGGCGGTGTCGGCGCGTCCGCCTGTGCCACCGACACGGCGGCGGCCGCGAGGCTGAGGACGGCGCCGACGGCGACGAGCACGCGCCGGAGGGGGCCGCGTGTGGCAGGTGGGCCCGAAGCGAGCGGAGTGGGTGAAGTGCCTGAAGTGTCCCTCATGGGTGCCTCTTCGGGTACGGGGTGGGGGTGCGGGGGCGCCTTCGAGAAAGCGTGAGAGCGCTCTCAAAGTGGGCCCAATGTGCTCCCGGTGACTCCGGCCGTCAAGAGGTGAAACCCAGAATTTCCTTTCGTCACAGGTGAGTTCACCCGATGAAGACATGAATGTGGTAACGGCGAAGGGGTTCTGGAAGGTCCTAGACCGCGCTGCCCGCCTTCCAGTCCGCCCAGTTCAGGTTCCAGCCCTTGAGCCCGTTGGCCGGGTCCACCGTCACCTCGCCCGAGTTCCTGACGATCACCACGTCCCCGAGCATGGAGCTGTCTTGAAGTGCTCTCCCGGCTGAGGCCGGGAGATTCCTGCTTACCTTGCGGCAGCGGGTTTGACGCGCTTCGCGCGCCTGACGACTGCCCTCCCGGCAGCCGGGATGAGCGCGAGGCCCGTCCGGTACAGATGCAGGACGTTGCGGGCCGCGTTGTGGTCGGCGTTGCCCGACCAGCCGCAGTCCGGGTTCTTGCACACGAACACGGCCTGGGACTCCCGGCTCCCGGGCGTGGTGCAGCCGCACGCGGAGCAGCGCCGGGAGGTGCCGGGGGCCGGGACCTTGACCAAGGTGCCGCCGAGCTGGGCGGTCTTGTACGTCAGCAAGGTGACTGTGCGGCCCCATGCCTCCCCGCTGATGGAGCGGTTCAGTCCGGACTTCTGGGTGACGTTCTTCCCCGGCTCCTCGGCGGTTCCCCTGGCAGACTTGACCATGTTCGTGATGCTGAGTGCTTCGACCACGACCGCGCCGTACGTTTGGGCGATGTGAGTGGTGGTCTTGTGCTGCCAGTCCAGGGCCCGGCGCTTGGCTTTCGCGCGCAGTCCTGCGATCTGGTCGTAGGTGTGGTGCAGTCGGCGGCTGGTGCGCTCGCCGGGCCTGCGGTGCCGCTTGCGCTGCGCGGCGCGTTGCTCCAGGTGCAGGAGCCTGGCCTTCTCCTTGCCGGTCAGCCATTCGCCGTGCTCATAGGTTTCGCCGTCCGAGAGGGCGATGGGCACGGTGACGCCCACGTCGATTCCGATGTCCGGCCCCTGGTGGGGATCGGGCTTGGCCTCAAGGGTCAGGACACGGAAGGCGATGTGCCAGCCGAGTGCGTCCTTGATCAGCCGTGCCCCGGTGATCCGGTTCTCCGCGCCCGCACGCCTGCCCACCGGCAAGTCTCTGATCCAGCGGAAGCGGACCCGGCCCACCTTGGGAATGTTGGCCATGCCCCAGCGCCGGTGCACGCGGGTGATGTTCAGATCACGGCCCTGCGGGATGTCCACGGACATCACCGTGCGAAACCGGCCCTTGAAGTTCGGGGCGTGGGCGCGCCCGTCCCAGCAGTTCTTCCATGCCTGGAAGTACGTCTTGAGTACCGCTTGGGCGGCCTGGGCGGGGAGAACGGCCAGGAAGTCGATCTCCTGACGGGCTTGCCGGATCGCGGCGTCCGCGTGTCCGAGTGTCCGCTTCTCCTTCGGCATCATCTGCCACCACGCGTGCAGCAGGTTCCACATCGTGCGGGCGGCGTGCGCCTGGTCGTCCGCCTTCAGCACCTCGGCAGGCGACAGCGCAAGCCGGGCACGGTGCCCGAACTGCCGCTTGACCAGGGTGTCGTGACTCATGATCCAGAACCTAGCATTGGTTTATGTCACCCCGCTGGAACCCTCATCCCGATGTCAGAACCGGTCGCCATGTTGTCTACAACCTGCACGTTCACTTGGTTTTTGTCACGAAGTACCGGCGGAACGCGTTCACCGACGCCATGCTGACCCGCACCGAAGAGATCATGCGGGAGGTCTGCGCCGACTTCGAGGCCGAGCTGAAGCAGTTCAACGGCGAACAGGACCACGTCCACCTGCTCGTGCACTACCCGCCCAAAGTCCAGCTCTCCAAGCTGGTCAACTCCCTCAAGGGCGTCAGCTCACGCAGGCTCCGCCAGGAGTACGACAGCCACGTCCGCCGGTACCTGTGGGGCGGACACTTCTGGTCCGGCTCCTACTTCGCAGAATCATGCGGCGGGGCACCCCTGACCGTCATCAAGCAGTACATCGAAAACCAGCAGCGCCCCGTCTGACCGCAACCCCGAAGACACAGAGCACTCCGACGCTTCGCGCCTCCGAACCAAGGATGGCCATCACCCCCACTCTGAAGGACTCTGTTGAGAAATCCGCGAATCGGCTTGTCAGGCCGCGAGCATGAGGGCTTCGAGGCGGGAGGTGCGGGTGCCGCCAAGCGGAGTGTCGGTCAGCCATCGGTCGAGGCGGACGATGTTGATCGCGGTGGCGGCGAAGACGTGCCCAAGGCGGGTTGCGGGCAGATTGCGGTAACGGGTGCGGCGGATCCCGGTGACACGCACGGCCTGGGAGATCGTGCCCTCGACGCCGGCCCGGACCTTGTAGCGGGCCTTCCACTCGTCGGTGTCCTGGGCCCGGCGGGCCTCTTCGAGGGCCTCATATCGCTCGGGGGGCAGGAAGGTCAGGCCTCTGCCCCGGCGGCCGGATGGGGGCTTGGTGCACTGTGCGGGGGTCTGGTGTCTGAGATTCCGCTGAGGACGCTGTCGCGTGGTTCTTCTCAGTGCCGCTCCGGCTGCCACCCCAGGGCCCGTGAGATGCCCCGCGCCGCCAGTCGTACTGCGGGCACCAGCACCGGTACCTGGGCGTCTGTCCGGGGCACCACGACCGAGACCGCGGCGATCACCGAACGGCCCGGACCGTGCACCGGGGCGGCCACCGACAGCGCGTCGTCGGTGACCTGACGGCTGCTCACCGCCACGCCTGTGCGCCGGACTTCGGCCAGAACACGGCGGAGTGCGGCCGGGTCGGTGATCGTGTGCGGGGTGAAGGCGGCCAACGGGCCCTCGCTGTACTCCTGTTGGAGGGCCGGGTCGCTGTGGGCGAGCAGGGCGAGGCCGACGCCCGTGGCGTGCAGGGGCCAGCGGGCGCCGACCCGGATGTGCACCCCGACCGCCGAACGGCCCGACAGCCACTCGATGTAGACGACCTCGCCGCCGTCCCGTACCGCCAACTGCACGTTCTCGTGCGTCGCTTCGTACAGGTCCTCCAGATACGGCAGCGCGATCTGCCGCAGCGCCAGCCCGCGCGGGGCGAGCGCCGCGACCTCCCACAGTCGGAGGCCGACGTGGTAGACGCCGGCCTCGTCCCGCTCCAGCGCGCCCCACTCGGTGAGGGCGCCCACGAGGCGGTGCGTGGTGGTGAGGGTCAGCCCGGCCCGCCGGCTGATGTCCGTGAGGGTCAGCGCCGGATGCTCGTGGTCGAAGGCGCTGAGCACGGACAGCAGTCGGTCGGGCGCGGAGCGGGTGGTCATGGGCGGGCAGCTCCCGGGGGCGTCGAGGTGTGGGTCCGGGCCAGGTCGTAGGGGCGCGGGTACTGCGTCGGGCGGTAGGTCACGTAGCGTGCGGAGGTGGTCGGATCCGCTTCCTGCGCACGGGAGTTGAGGGTGGTCGCCGAGGTGTCCCAGTGGCCTGTGTCGAGGCGGTGCTCCAGGGTGTGCAGGGCGGCGACCGTCTCTCCGGTGGTGAACGTGCAGTGTCCGGGAGCGTCGACGTAGGCCTGGCTCAGCAGCCTGCCCGAGCCGCTCGCGGTCGCCGCCCGCCGGTAGGCGCTCTCGGCCTGTACGGGGATCAGCGGGTCGCCGGTGGTGTGGATGTTCAGCTGGGGAGCGGTGAGCCGGCCGGTGAAGCTGCTGGTCCCGCTCATCCAGGCCACGGCGCCGGGGTCCGCGCTGATCCGGGGGGCGCCGTTCAGTGCCTTCAGGTCGTCGCGCAACGAGAGTCCCGCCTCCTTGTAGAGCTCGGTCACCTCCTTGTATACCGAGGACCGGTGCAGCATCCGGGTGTAGTCGACGCCCGTGTTCCAGGACGGGTTGCCGCCGGCCCGGGCTTCCGCCTCCTGGCGCCGGCTGAACGCGGGGCTCATGATCAGGCCGGTGACCGCCGTGTACTGGTTGGCCTGCTGGGCGTCCCAGTCGGTGGGGCCGGGGACGGGCTGCGTGGCGTTGTTGTAGCCGGGGATGTTGTGCAGCGCGGCGGCGAGCGCGATGCGGGCCCGGCCCTCCCGGGTCTGCTGGGCGTCGGTGACCTTCGCGGCGAGCGCGTTCGCGGCCGACAGGGCGGTGGCCTGGTCGGTGAATCCGGTGAGCCGGATGTCCGAGTCCGGGGCGAGGAGCGTACGGAGGGCGAAGACCGGGTCGAGCGTGCTGTTCCAGTTGGCGACCCCGCCCTGCACCAGACCGCACATCGACAGCGAGCCGTCGAAGCGGTCGGCATGCCGCTCGGCCAGGGCGGTCGTCACCAGGCCACCGTAGGACCGGCCCCAGGCGATCGTGCGCCGGGCCTCACCGAACTTCTCGGTGAACACGTCCAGCGTGGCCAACTGGTCCGGCACGGCCTCGGTGACCGCCCATCCGGTTGTCGCGTACGACGATCCGATGAGCGCGTATCCGGCGTCGATCAGTTGCCCCTGCACCTCCGGAGTCGGCGCGTCCTCGGCGGCGCTGGGTCCGCGGGCGGCGTCGCGGTAGCCGTGGCTGAACAGCAGCACCGTCCCGTTCCAGTCCGCCGGCACGTCCATCAGGTAGGTCGCGCCGGAGGGGAGCCGGCCCTCCACTCGCTGGGCGGGAGCGGCGGTGGTGGCGGCCTGGGCGGACAGCGTGGGCGTGGAGAGGGTGGCGAGTAAGGGCGTGGCGAGGACGGCGAGAGCGCGGGAGTTCACGGGTGGATCCTTTCGGCGGCGGGGGACTGCCGGGGGGCGGGGACGGGGGAGTCGAGCGTGTCCGTGTGTGTCTCGGGCATCCGCCACACGGTGACCGCGGTGATCAGGGCGCCGCCGCACAGCAGCAGCGACACGGGCGTGCTGCCACCGCCGTTCGAGGCGAGCAGGCTGGTCGCGATCAGCGGGGAGAACCCGGCGCCGACCAGGGTCGCCGCCTGGTAGCCGAGCGAGGCGCCGGTGTAGCGGACCTTCGTGCCGAACATCTCGGAGAAGAGGGCGCCCAGCGGCCCGTACATCGTGGACTGGGCGATGCCGTGACCGAGGACGAGGGCGAGGATCAGCAGTCCGGGCGAACCGGAGTCGACCAGCCACAGTACGGGGAAGGCGAGCGCGGCCGAGGCGACGGCACCGGCGAGGACCACCGGGCGGCGGCCGACGCGGTCGGTGAGCGCCGAGGCGGTGGGCAGGACGACCAGCGCCACGCAGGAGGCGACGGTCACGGCGGTGAGCACCTGGGGACGGCTGTACCCGTTGTCGGTGGCGTAGGAGATCATGAAGCCGGTCAGCAGTGACTGGGCGGTGAAGGCGCCGATGCCGACGCAGCAGGCCAGCAGCACCGGCTTCGGGCGGCGCAGCACTTCGAGGATCGGCGGCCTGGCGGAGGTCTCCCGGGTGCCCTGCCGCTTGACCTCGGCGAACAGCGGGCTCTCCGCGATCCGCAGCCGGACGAACAGCCCGACGCCCAGCAGTACGAAGCTGAGCAGGAACGGTATGCGCCAGCCCCAGGAGCGGAACTGGTCGTCGGGGAGGGTGGAGACGAGGGTGACCACTCCGGCGGAGAGCACGGAGCCGAGCGGGGCGCCCAGCTGGGTGAAGCCGGACCACAGGCCGCGCCGGGAACCCTGGGTGCGTTCGGCGTGCTCGACGACCATCAGGGTCGCGCCGCCCCACTCGCCGCCGATCGCGAGGCCCTGGACGACCCGGAGGGCGACCAGCAGGACCGGGGCCCAGACGCCGATCGCGTCGTAGGTCGGCAGCAGCCCGATGAGGAAGCTGCCGCAGCCCATCAGGGTCATCGTCAGCAGCATCATCGACTTGCGGCCGAGCCGGTCGCCGAAGTGACCGAAGACGATGCCGCCGAGCGGTCGGGCGACATAGCCGGCGGCGAAGGTGCCGAAGGCGGCGATGGTGCCGACCGTGGGGTCGGCCTGGGGGAAGAACAGGTCGCCGAAGACGAGCGCGGCGAGCGTGCCGTACACGAGGAAGTCATAGAACTCGACGGTGGTGCCGAGCAGTCCGGAGAGTGCGACGCGGCGCAACTCCCTTGTATCCGGGTTCAGTTGGGGGGACGAGCCGGAGGACGGGCGGGTTGGCTGCACGGGAAGCTCCCTGATGCCGATGCCGTGGGGGACGTCACCGGTCGGGGGGATCGCACCGGTGCCTGGGTGAAGTTAGGCACCAATCAAGCGGCAGTCAAGAAGTTGCACAACTTCCAAGGTCAGCGGGGTCCGTCCTCCGTGATCCGCTGGAGCAGGGTGTGCAGGGACTCCCGCTCCGCCGGGTCGAGGGGGCTCAGCAGCTCGTTGGTCACGCGCTGGCCTGCCTCGTCGGTGTCGCGGAGGAAGGCGCGGCCGTGCTCGGTGAGGGCGACGATCCGGCTGCGGCGGTCGTCGGGGGAGGGTCGGCGTTCGACGAAGCCCAGCTTCTCCAGGTCGTCCACCAGGCCGACGATCGCGCTCGGGTCGTAGCCGAGCGCGGTGCTCAGCTCGCGCTGCAGGGCGCCCGTCGAGGTGGCCAGGAAGCGGACCACCGCGTAGTGGCGCAGCCGTAGCCCCGACTCCTGGAGGAAGGTGTTGAACAACTGGCCGGAGCGCAGGCCCAGCCGGTACAGCAGGTACCCGGTGTCCGCGTGCAGGCCGCGCATCCAGGGCTCGTGCGCGTCGATCGGGGCGGGGTTCTGGACGTCCTGCTGGCGGGCGATGGCGGGCTCCCTCGTCGTGGCCCCGGGCGGGGCGGATCCATGTACAGATTCCAGCATGGCGCACCCATCTGGCGGCAACAACTATTGACGTCAACAATTATTGCTCTTAGCTTCGATCTCAAGCAGTCGCCTTGGGCTGTCGACTTGAGGCTGTCGTCTTGAGCTGTCGTCTTGTGAAGGGACCTCCCTCGTGCCCAGCATCGATCTGACCGGCAAGGTCGCCGTCGTCACCGGCAGTGGCCGTGGCCTCGGCCTCGCCTACGCGCACGCTCTCGCCGCCGCCGGCGCCTCCGTGGTCGTCAACGACATCGACGAGAACGTGGCCGAGCAGGCCGTGAAGTCCATCACCGCGGCGGGCGGCAACGCCGTGGCCGAGGTGGTCCCGGTCGGTACCACCGAGGCCGCCGAGCGGCTCGTGAACCGCGCCGTGGAGGAGTTCGGGCGGCTCGACATCCTGGTCACCAACGCGGGCATCCTGCGCGACAAGGTGCTGTGGAAGATGACCGACGACGACTTCGACGCGGTGATCACCACCCACCTCAAGGGCACCTTCACCTGCGCCCGCGCCGCCGCCGTACGCATGCGCGAGCAGGGCGAGGGCGGCACGCTGATCCTGGTCGGCTCCCCGGCCGGCCAGCGCGGCAACTTCGGGCAGACGAACTACGCCGCGGCCAAGGCGGGCATCGCCGCCTTCGCCCGCACCTGGTCGATGGAGCTGGGCCGCGCGAACATCACCGTGAACGCGATCGTGCCGGTGGCCGCCACCGCCATGACCGAGACCATCCCCGCCTTCGCGCCGTACGTCGAGGCGCTGAAGAACGGTGTGCCGTTCCCGGCCTTCCTGCGCAAAGGTGAGGGCTTCGGCACCCCCGAGGACTGCGCCGGCCTCGTCCCCTTCCTCGCCTCCGAGGCCGCTCGCGGCATCACCGGCCAGGCCATCGGCATCGGCGGCGACAAGGTGGCACTCTGGTCGCATCCGCAGGAGATCAGGACGGCGTACGCCGACGGCGGCTGGACCCCCGAGGCCCTGGCCGACGCCTGGTCCACCTCGGTCGGCGCCGAGCTCCAGTCGGTGGGCATCCCCGCCCCCAAGTTCCCGGAGGCGTAACCATGGCGAACCTCAACGTCGAGGAACTCGTCGCGATCGACGTCCACACCCACGCCGAGATCTCCTCCAAGGGCACCTCGTCCCTGGACGACGACCTCCACGACGCCTCGTCGGCCTACTTCAAGGTCGAGGGCAAGCGGAAGCCGACCCTGGAGGAGACCGCCGCGTACTACCGCGAGCGGAAGATGGCCGCCGTCATCTTCACCGTGGACGCCGAGTCCGCGACCGGCACCGAGCCCGTCCCCAACGAGGAGGTCGCCGAGGCCGCCGCGGCCAACCCGGACGTGCTCATCCCCTTCGCCTCCATCGACCCTTTCCGGGGCCGGGCGGGCGTCAAGCAGGCCCGCCGGCTGGTAGAGGAGTACGGGGTCAGGGGCTTCAAGTTCCACCCCAGCATCCAGGGCTTCTTCCCCAACGACCGCTCGGTTGCGTACGAGCTGTACGAGGTGATCGAGGAGACCGGCACCATCGCGCTCTTCCACACCGGCCAGACGGGCATCGGCGCGGGGGTCCCCGGTGGCGGCGGGATCAGGCTCAAGTACTCCAACCCGCTGCACGTCGACGACGTGTCCGCCGACTTCCCCGAGATGAAGATCATCCTGGCGCATCCGTCGTTCCCCTGGCAGGACGAGGCGCTCGCCGTCGCCACGCACAAGCCGGGGGTGCACATCGACCTGTCCGGCTGGTCACCGAAGTACTTCCCGCCGCAGCTCGTGCAGTACGCCAACACGCTGCTCAAGGACAAGGTCCTCTTCGGCTCGGACTACCCGGTGCTCACCCCGGATCGCTGGCTCGCCGACTTCGAGAAGCTGCCGATCAAGGACGAGGTCAGGCCGAAGATCCTCAAGGAGAACGCGGCCCGACTGCTCGGACTCACGAAGCCATAAGCCCTGGAAGTCCAGTCACCTGTCTTGTTACTCGTAGAGGGGCGCAACGATGCGCAACGAGGGACTGGGGTCTTGGCCCGCCCGCCGGGCCCGCAAGACCCCCCAACGCACCGCCCTGATCCACGGCGACACCACGCTCACCTACGCACAGCTGTACGAACGCACCACCCGGCTCGCGCACGCCCTGCGCGAGCGGGGAGTGCGCCGTGGCGACCGGATCGCCTATCTCGGCCCGAACCACCCCTCCTACCTGGAGACCCTGTTCGCGGCGGGCACACTCGGCGCGGTCTTCGTCCCGCTCAACATCCGCCTCGCCGGCCCGGAGATCGCCTACCAGCTCGCCGACTCCGGCGCCAAGGCCCTCGTCTACGGCCCCTCGCACGCGGGTCTCGTCGCCGGCCTGCCCGGCAACACGGACGTGCGGACGTACGTCGAGGTCGGCGCCGAGTACGAGGACGCGCTCGCCGGTGCCTTGGCCGAACCGATCGACGCGCCGGTCACGGCCGACGACACCTGCATCATCATGTACACCTCGGGCACGACGGGTCGGCCCAAGGGCGCCATGCTCACGCACGGCAACCTCACCTGGAACGCCGTCAACGTGCTCGTCGACCAGGACGTCATCACCGACGAACGCGCCCTGGTCTCCGCCCCGTTGTTCCACACGGCCGGGCTGAACATGCTCACCCTGCCCGTGCTGCTCAAGGGCGGTACCTGTGTCCTGGTTGAGGCCTTCGCCCCGGACGAGACCTTCGACCTGATCGAACGGCACCGGATCACCTTCATGTTCGGGGTGCCGACCATGTTCGACCAGGTGGCCAGACACCCGCGCTGGGCCGACGCCGACCTGTCGTCCCTGCGCATGCTCTCCTGCGGCGGCTCACCGGTGCCTACCCCGCTCATCGCCCGGTTCCAGGAGCGCGGGCTCACCTTCCTCCAGGGCTACGGCATGACCGAGGCCTCGCCCGGCACACTGTTCCTGGACGCCGAGCACGCGGTCAGCAAGGCCGGCTCGGCGGGCGTACCGCACTTCTTCAGCGACGTACGGGTGGTACGGCCCGACCTGACACCGGCCGAGGTCGACGAGCCCGGCGAGATCGTGGTCCGCGGGCCGCACGTCATGCCCGGTTACTGGGGGCTGCCCGAGGAGACGGCCGCCTCCTTCACGGACGGCTGGTTCCGCAGCGGGGACGCCGCGCGGATCGACGAGGACGGCTATGTCTTCGTCGTCGACCGCATCAAGGACATGATCATCTCGGGTGGGGAGAACATCTACCCCGCCGAGATCGAGGATCTCCTCCTGGCCCACCCCGACATCGTCGAGTGCGCGGTCATCGGCGTCGCCGACGAGAAGTGGGGCGAGGTGCCGCGCGCGGTCGTCGTACCCCGCGAGGGCGCGGTCCTGGACGCCGACGAGGTGCTCGCCTCGCTGGCCGGGCGGCTCGCCAAGTACAAGATCCCGAAGTCGGTCGTCATCGCGGACGAACTCCCGCGCACCGCCTCCGGAAAGCTCCTCAAGGCCCGGGTGCGCAAGGCGTACGGGGCGGGTCGGTAACCCGTGCCCCGGCCCGCTCCCTCATCAACTACCAGCTCAACTACCAGTTAAGGAACGCGACATGAGCATCACGGTCAACGGCATCGACGAACTCAAGAAGCTCGCCGGCAGCGACCTCGGCACCAGTGAGTGGATCGAGGTCACGCAGGAGCGCATCAACACCTTCGCCGACGCGACCGGCGACCACCAGTGGATCCACGTGGACCCGGAGAAGGCCGCCGCGGGCCCCTTCGGCGCCCCGATCGCCCACGGATACCTCACCCTCTCCCTGTTCATCCCGCTCTTCACCGAGCTGCTGGACGTCCAGGGCGTCACCACGAAGGTCAACTACGGCCTCAACAAGGTGCGTTTCCCCTCGCCCGTGAAGGTCGGCTCGAAGATCCGGCTGGTCGGCAGGCTGGCCGAAGTGCAGGAGGTACCGGGCGGGGTGCAGATCACCGTCGACGGCACGATCGAGATCGAGGGCGCCCCGAAGCCGGCGGCCGTGCTGCAGAGCCTGTCCCGCTTCTACGCCTGACCCGCTCCAGGGCGCCCGGGCGATCAGTACGTCAGCCCGTGACCTGCCGGTACGAGTAGACGGTGGTCGCCAGTGCGCAGATGCCCGGCTGGACGACCTCGGCGCGCAGGGTGCCGGTGTTCGTGTCGTAGTCGACGCCCTCCGCCTCGTACGCCGTCCCCGTGCAGGCGCTGCGCTGCGGAAGGGCGAACAGGCTTGTCACGTGCCCGGTGACCGGCTTGCCGTCCACCGCGCGGGACAGGTCGACCTGGAGCACGGGGCGGACCTCGGGGAACAGGGTGCCCGAGTCGTCGTCCGAGGCGCACAGCAGCCGGGTCGCGGTGACGAAGTCGCAGCCCTGGATGTCCCGGACGGTTCTGTCCAGGGTGATCTGCCCGGCCTGCGTCAGCGCGCCGCCCGTGGCGGGGGTGGACGCGTTGAGGAGCGGGGCCGGAAACACCTGAAGGCGCCCCTGGTCGCCCCACTCGCCCGACACCAGCCACTGGTTGTCGGGCGAGACGGTGGCGAAGGAGTTGTTCAGCTTCTCCCCGGAGTCGAGCTGGTGCACATACTGGTACCGCTGCCCCGCCGGGGTGGTGACCGCGAACATCTTGGACGTGGCCGTGTCCGAGCCCTGGTAGGCGTCGAACACATAGCCGTCTGTGATGTCCGGGTCACCGATGTGGTTCCAGCCGGCGATACGCAGGTCCAGCGGGATCGACGCGAGCCCGCGGTACAGGAGCGTGCCGTCCGCGCGGGAGGCCAGCCCCTGACCGCCGCCCAGGGAGTCGACCTGGGCGGAACCCGTCTCCGTCCACTGCGGGTCGGCGGCGGACGCCGTGCCACCGCCGCCGAGCGCGAGCGCTCCGGCCAGGCCTAATAACGCGCTGAGGGACAGGAGTTGACGCTTCATCAGTCAGCCACCTACGACGTCGACGAACACCGGGTTCGAATAGAACCACGTATCGGCCCACGGGTCACCGTTTCCGGGCGCGTGGACGATCGGCCCGTGCGGGTCGACCGACGCGCCGAGGTAACCGGCACCGTGCCGGTTGCCGTCGCTGCCGCGCAGCCGGACGTAGAACGACTCGTCACCGGCGGTCAGCGGCACGCGCAGGGTGTACGTCCCCGTGCGTCCCGTCACGTCCTTCGACTTCACGACCCTGGTGTCCGGCGCCTGCCAGGTGTCCCGGTCGGCGACCGGACCGCGCACCGCGCCCCGGATCACGTCGACGTGGGCCAACTCGGGCAGGATTCCCTGCGGGTTGAGACGGGAGGCGGTGGTCACGGTGATGTTCAGCGTGAGCTTCTCGCCCCGGCGGACCCGGATGCGGCCGCCCAGCGTGACCCCGCGGCCGAAGTCGCAGTCACGCGTCAGCCGCACGTCGAGGCCGTCCAGCAGATGGCCGTGGTCCAGCCAGACCCGGCCCGCGCGCATACCCTCCATCACCGCGCGGTAGCCGTAGCGCGTGACACCCACGTGGGTGCGGCTGAACTGGCCGGGCCAGAAGTCGCTGCCGGGCTGCGGGGTGTCGGTGTTCACCGGGTCGGGCAGCTTGCCGGTGTTGTCGAAGTTCTGCCCGGCCGGCCAGTCACCGTTCTTCCAGGTGTCGAAGACGATCCGGTGCGCGTCGGAGTTCGTGGTGATCGAGAACAGGCTGCCTTCGGCCAGCATCGAGTCCCACAGACCGCCGACCGTCGCGGTCGCCCAGTCGAAGCCGCCGTACGTCAGATACCCGTCCGCCGGATAGCCCTGCCAGGACTGCGCCGAGGGCTTGTTCTCGTACTCGCCGCGGATCGAGGTGGCCCCGCGCCAGCCGGGGATGGCCGCGCCCTGGGCGCCGGGCGCGCCCTCCATGCCGATCATGATCTCGGGGGCCGCGTCCCGCCAGGCCCGCATCTCGTGCGGCGAGTCGATGCCCAGGCGCATCGGGTGGTTGGCGAGGACCAGTACGTCGTCGACGTATCCGGTACGGCGCTGCTCGGCCAGCCACTTGATGCCGTTGACCGCGTGTGCCTCGTTGCGGGCGGTGTTCGCGCCGCCGGCCGAGCCGTCGGTGTAGCCGAGGAGCTTGCCGTCGTAGGCGCTCTCGAACTTGGTGAGCAGATCGACCTCGTGCTTGCCGGGCGGCGAGAACACCGTGCAGTGCTCGGCGCCCGGGATGTACCACTCCAGGCCCTGGAAGATCAGCTGACGCGGGTTCTCCGCCCGTGCCTTGAGGATCTCGGCGTGCTCCAGCGGGGCGCCGTACTGGGCGTGCCCGAAGTTGGAGTGCTCGGTGAACACCATCCAGTCGAGGCCGAACTTCTCTCCCGCAGCGGCCAGTTGGGAGAAGGTGTACTTGGCGTCGTGGCTGTACACGGTGTGGATGTGATGGTCGCCGACGAGGTAGGCGAGCCGCGGGTCGCTGCCGCCCAGCCGATGCGGGCCGGATGCCGCCGCGGCGGGTGTCGCCAGTGACCCGGCGGCGAAGGCGGCGCCGAACAGGCCCGCCCGGTGCAGGAGTTGACGCCGGGAGACGCCCTGGGCGTCGAGGCCGGCGGGGGAGACATCGGGGTCGGCCCAGGCAGGCAGCTGTTGCTCTGTCATGGTCTGTGGGTCCCTTGCGATCTGGAGAGGTGTGGTGTCCAGGAGGCTTGGCGGAGCCAGACGGTGTGTGTGAGGGGTGTCTGTCAGTGATGTCCGTCAGTGGTTCATGAACGAGCTGACGGGCAGCGCCCGTTCGACGATCCGTACGTCACCGAGGCGGCCGTGCAGGATCTGGTCGATCTTCCCGGCGTACTCGTAGCCGCCGAGCAGCCACGGCAGGCCGACCGAGGTGAGTCCGACCGCGGTGGCGTGCGGATTGCGGGCCACCGGGCAGCCCTGGACGTACAGGGTGGTGTGCCGGCCGTCGTTGACCACGGCCACGTGCCACCACACCTCCCGGGCGGTCTCGTCGCCCCAGTTGGTGGCGATGCCCTGCTGGTTGAGCGGCCGGACCGCCCACTGCGGGCCGGGCCCGTCGGAGAGTGACAGCGTGGCCAGCGGCTCGTCCGGGTCGTCCGCGGTCTTGCCCGCGGCCCCGCCCGTGCCGGTACGGCTGACCAGTCCGGCCCAGGCATGGTGCGCGGGGTCCCAGTCGGCGGGCAGACGGTAGAACGCCTCGATGGTGTAACCGGCCTTGAAGGTGGCCGAGTTGAGGGGCGCTCCGTCAACCGTGCGCAGATACGCGCCCCTCAAGGGGGACTTGTAGCCCTGGAACTCCAGGCTGCCGTGGCCGGGCTGGTCCGGGTGGTGGTCGGACGACCAGGTGAGGGCGGCCGCGCCGACCGTGACCAGGCTCAGGTCGTTGCCGTGGCCCGACTGGTCGCGGACCGTGCCCGTCACGGCCGCGCCGTCCTGCTGTCCGTCGAAGCGCCAGTACGCGACGGTCCCGGGAACCAGCATCTTCTTCACCGGCCGGGCCGGTCGCGGCGCCACCGCTGCGAAGCCCGAGAACCGCTGCTCGAAGTCGATGTCCACGGAGAAGCGGTCCGCGTCACCGGACAGCTCCATCTCCTCGCGCTCCAGCTCGTTGAGCCCCTTGGCCGCCCGGCCCAGGATCCACGGCGAGACCGTCTCGACGTCGATGGTGTCCCGGTCGAGGTCGAAGTGGTAGAGGCGGATCATCGCCGCGCCACCGTAGTAACGGTTCTGATAGTTCGTCAGATGCAGATGGACGTCATTGCCGGCCGCGTTCTTGCGGGTGGCGCGGGCGGCGGGCCAGTAGTGCCCGTTGAGGGTGAGGAAGATCTGGTCGTGGTTCTTGACCAGTTTGTCCCACAGCTGCTGCCCGTACGCGGAGAGCGTGTCGTCCTCGTACACCAGCTCGTGCGTGGTGAGGACGACCGGCAGGGTCGGATGCTGGGCGAGGACACTCTCGGCCCAGGCGTACCCCTTGTCCGACAGCCGCCAGTCCAGGGCGAGGACGAGCCACTCGCGGTCGGCGGCCTTGAAGACGTGGAAGGTGTTGTAGCCGTCGGCCGAGGCTCCGCCGAACGTTCGCTTGGACCGGAAGCGCTCGGGTCCGAAGACGTCGAGGTACGGGGTCGGCCCGCGCTGGTCGGTGGTGGACGAGCGGATGTCGTGGTTGCCCGCGAGGACGCTGTAGCCCACTCCGCGCCGGTCGAGCAGCTCGAACGCCTTGCCCGCGGCGTCGACTTCGGCCTGTGCGCCGTTCTCCGTGATGTCGCCCAGATGCGTGAGGAAGACGATGTTCTCGTCCCTGCCGTGCTCCAGCAGATAGCGCAGCGAGGCCTCGATCGGCGCGGGGTTGATGCTCGGCCCGTCGAAGAGGTACTGCGTGTCGGGCATCACGGCGAGCGTGAACCGGCGGCTGTCGGTGTCGGGCCGCCACGACGAACGTGCCTTGTCCGTCACGGCCTCGGCGGCCGTCGGCAGGGCGACGGACGTGGTCGCCGCCGCCCCGATCAGCGCGGTCGCCCGCAGGAAACTACGCCGTCCGGCGCCCGCCTGAGGTGCTTCGAGGGCAGGCTCGTGCCCGGACTCGTGCGAGGTGCACACAACTGACTCCGTAAGAGGTTCTGTGAGGTGAGAAGAGGTGTGTGGGGGGAGCTAGAGCGTGCGAAGAGTCCAGGCCCAGTGGTGGGTGCCCGGCTGCGGGACATAGGAGGGGAAGGTGTCGGGGCCGCACGACGCCGTGCCGAGCCCCCGGTGTGCCGCGTCGATGTGGACCACACAGCCGGGCCGTGGCGTCAGCTGGTCGTGGTGTGCGGCGGCGGCCAGATCCTCGGCGCGGTACCGGGTCACGGAGACCTGGCGCGGCCGGTCCAGCACGACCGAGAGACCGGTGGCGTCCGGCGCCGACAGCGTGAACCGTCGTACACCGTGCCGTCCGCCGCTCTCCTGCGGTCGCAGATAGGGGGTGAACAGGGAGTCCACGGGCGCAGAGTGATGCCCGACGGGTGCTCCGGCGGCGCGGTCCGGATAGGACTCCCAGGGGCCCTGCCCGTACCACTCCAGCAGGTCGAGCCCGGACACCGTCTCGAACACGGAACCGACCCGCGCCACATCGTCGTAGGCGTCGGGCAGTTCGACGGTCTCCTCGACGCGGATGCCGCACTGGACCGGAGTGAACACCTGCTCGTGGCGGATCACGCCCGCGTTCGCGGCGTACTCGGCGAGCACGGTGACGCTCCCGCCGTTGCGCCGCACGTCGACCGCCTTGCGGACGAGGGTGTCGAGGCCCCAGGCCTGCCAGCGGGCGGCCATGCCGCCCAGCTCGTCGTTGTCGGTCGGGGCCCGCCACAGGGACAGCACGGGCGCGGACGCCAGCAGCGGGTGGACCAGCAGGCCGTCGCCGTCGACCTGGACACGCGGTCCCGCGACCGCCGCCTCCGGCACGTCCGGCGCGGCCCGCAGCAGCAGCTGGGGCACGCAGATCTCGGTGCCGCGCGGTGCCCACGGCTCGTCGCCGGCCGTCGTCACCCGCAGGGTCAGCCAGGCCTCGCCACCGTCCGCCGGCAACTCGAAGGGCAGCGGCACGGCCGCCGTCTCACCCGGTCGCAGATCCGGCAGTTCGGCGGGCGCGGTGAGCGTACGGCCGTCCGCGAGCGCCAGTTCCCAGGTGCCCGCGAGCCAGTCCAGGCCCCGGAAGCACTGGTGGTTGGCGACCACGAGCCCCTCGTGCCGGAAGGCCTCCAGACGTACCGGAGCCGCGATCTCCCGGTGTTCGTACATGACGGGCTTGGGGGTCCGGTCGGGGAAGACGACACCGTCGGCGATGAAGGCACCGTCGTGGATCGTCTCGCCGAAGTCGCCGCCGTACGCCCAGCGCAGGCCGGGGGCGGCGACACCGTTGTCATAGAGCCCGGCGCCCACGCGCCCGACCGGTCTGCCGCTGTTCACGGACTGAAGGATTCCGTGGTCCCAGAACTCCCAGATGAACCCGCCCTGAAGTCCCGGCGTTGACTCGATGGCGGCCCAGTGGTCCGCGAGCGTGCCGTTGCTGTTGCCCATGGCGTGCGAGTACTCGCACTGGATGAGCGGCTTGGTCTGCTCGCCGGACATCGCGTGCGCGACACAGTCCTCCAGCGGCGCGTACATCGGACAGGCGATGTCGGAGGCGACCGCCGGATCGGCCCAGCCGAGCTTGGCCGCGCCCTCGTACTGCAGCGGCCGGGTCGGGTCGTGCCGGCGCAGCCAGCCCGCCGCCGCGTCGTGGTTCGCCCCGTAGTCGGACTCGTTGCCCAGCGACCAGATGATGACCGACGGGTGGTTCTTGTCCCGCAGGACCATCCGCGAGACCCGGTCCACGAAGGCGTTCAGATAGCGCGGGTCGTCCGCGATCTCGTGGGCGTGGTCGTGCGACTCGATGTCCGCCTCGTCGACCACGTAGAAACCCAGCTCGTCCGCGAGGTCGTACAGCGCCGGGTCGTTCGGATAGTGCGCGGTGCGGATCGCGTTGAACCCGAACCGCTTCAGCAGTACGAGGTCGGCGCGCTGGTCGTCGTACGACACGGTCCGTCCGGTCAGCGGATGGAAGTCGTGCCGGTTGACGCCCCGGACGTAGATCCGCTCCCCGTTGACGAGCAGGTCGCGGCCGACGATCTCGACGTCCCGGAATCCGACGCGCGCCTGCGCGGTGTCGGCGACCGTTCCGTCGGCGTGGTGCAGCCGGACGGTCAGGTCGTAGAGCTCGGGTGTCTCGGCGGTCCAGGTGCGTACGTCGGACACCTGTGCGCTCAGCCGGGGCTCGCCGAGGAAGTCGGAGACACGGTCGTCCTCGGCGTTGAGGCGGTCGAACTCGGCGTCCTGGAGCAGCAGTTGGCCGTCGATCTCACCGGTGACATACCACCCCGCGGGCAGCGCGCCGCCGGCGTCCCGCACCCGGCAGTCCACGCGCAGCTCACCGGTGGCGGGCGCCCGCACGGTCACGTCCGCGAGATGGAGCGGGTCCGTCGCGTACAGCAGCACCGAGCGGGTGATACCGCCGTGCCACCACTGGTCCTGGTCCTCGATGTGGGTGGCGTCGGACCACTTGACGACCGTCAGCCGCAGTGTCGCGGACCCGCCCGGCCACACGACGTCGGAGAGGTCGAACTCGGCCGCCAGATGGGAGTCCTTGGAGATGCCGACCGGCCGCCCGTCCACGTGCACGAGCAGCACGCTCTCGGCGGCGCCGACCTGGAGCACGATCCGCCGGCCCGTCCACTCGGCCGGAATGTCGAACTCACGCTCGTACACACCCGTCGGGTTGGCCGCGGGGGACGCGGGCGGGAAGTCGGGCCACGGCATCCGCACGTTGGTGTACCAGGGCAGGTCGTCGGTGTCCTGGAGGGTCCAGGCGCCGGGGACCCGGGCCGAGGACCAGTCGTCGCCCACCTGGGCCGCCGGTGTCGGGAGCAGCTGGAAACGCCAGTCGCCGTCCAGCGAGCGTGCCTGGGCACGCCGGTCGACGGCGTTCATGGGCAGCCGCCCCCAGGAGGTCACCTCGGGTGACTCCCAGGGGCGCAGCGCCAGCAGCGGATCACTGGTCATCCGCGGACAGCTCCCTTCGCGAGGTCGCCGATGATCTGCTTGGCGCCGACCGCGAACACGATCAGCAGGGGGACGAGGGCGAGCAGGGCGCCGGTCATCACGATGCCGTAGTCGGTGGTGCCGTGGGTGCCGTTGAGCTGGGACAGCGCGACCTGGAGGGTCACGTTGTCGGGGTTGGTGAGGGAGATCAGGGGCCAGGCGAAGTCGTTCCACTGGCCCATGAAGGTGAAGATGCCGAGGAAGGCGAGACCGGGGCGGACCACCGGCAGCGCCACGTGCCAGTACTGGCGCAGGAAGTTCGCGCCGTCGAGCTTGGAGGCGTCGAGCAGTTCGTCGTGGATGGCCGTCTTCATGTACTGGCGCATCCAGAAGATGCCGAAGGCGTTGGCGGCGGCCGGCACGATCAGCGCGGTCATCGAGCCGATCCAGCCGATCTTCGCCATGACGACGAACTGCGGGATGACCGACAGCTGCGCCGGAACCATGAAGATGACCATGAGCAGCCCGAACAGCAGCCCCTTGCCGGGGAACTCGAACTTGGCGAAGACGAAGGCGGCGAGGGAGTCGAAGAGCAGGACCAGGAAGGTCACCGACGTCGCGACCAGCAGCGAGTTCCACATCGACCCGAAGAAGTCGATGGCGTCGAACAGGTTGCGGACGTTCTCCAGGAAGTGCGTGCCGGGCAGCAGCTTCGGCGGGTACGAGAAGATCTCCGTCGAACTGTGCGTCGACATGATCACGGCCCAGTAGAACGGGAAGGCCGAGACCAGCGTGCCGACGATCAGCGGGAGGTGCAGCGCGATCCCTCTGCGGCGAGAACCCTTGATGGATGCCATGATGCGCGCCCTTCCTAGTCGCCCCGGCGCTGCACGAGGCGCCAGTTGATGATCGAGAAGAGGACGACGACGAGGAAGATGCCCCACGCCACCGCGGCTCCGTACCCGAAGTCGTTGTTGTCGAAGGTCTGCTGGAAGAAGTAGAGGACCATCGTCTGGCCCGAGTGGCCCGGCCCGCCCGCGAACGTCGAGTCGTTCGACGAGGTCTGCAGCAGGACCTGCGGTTCGGAGAAGCTCTGCAGGCCCGTGACCGTCGACACGACGAGCACGAACAGCAGAGTCGGCCGCAGCAGCGGCAGCGTGATGCGGAAGAAGGTCTGGACGGGGCCGGCGCCGTCCATGCGCGCCGCCTCGTACAGCTCGCTCGGGACGGTCTGGAGCCCGGCGAGGAAGATGATGGCGTTGTAGCCGGTCCACTGCCAGGTCATCAGGGCCGCGATGGTGACCTTGATGCCCCACGGTGTGTTCAGCCACGCCACCTGGTCGATCCCCACCAGGTGCAGGACGGCGTTCACCATGCCGGCGTTGGTGGAGAAGATCGAGCCGAAGACGATCGCGATGGCGACGACCGAGGTGACGTTCGGCAGGAAGTACGCGACGCGGTAGAGGCTCTTGAACCGGACCGCCGAGTTGAGCATCACGGCCGTGACCATCGCCAGGATGATCATCGGGAAGGTGGCCAGCGCCCAGATGATGATCGTGTTGCCGATCGAGTTCCAGAAGTCGCTGTCGCTCAGCAGGTACTGGTACTGCGAGAGCCCGGCCCACTCCATCGAGCCGAGGCCGTCCCAGCGGTGGAAGGACAGATAGAGCGAGAAGCCGACCGGGAACAGTCCGAAGCCGAGGAAGATCAGATAGAAGGGGGAGATGGCGGCGTAGAGGTGCCAGTACTTGCGCAGGCCCTTCTTGGGCTGCGTCGGGGCGGGCCGTGTCAGCACGGGCGGGGTCTGTTCGATGACAGCCATCAGTAGCTCACCCCCAGGTGCTTCGCGATGCGACGGCACTTGCTCATGGCGTCACTCCATGCCTTCTTCGGGTCCTTGCCGAGGACGCCGACGTTCTTGATCTCGTCCCTGAGGGGTGTCCCGAGCGCGATGTCGAACGGGCTGTTGTAGGCGACCACGATCTGCTGCGCGGCGGGTCCGAAGACGTCGGTGGTGACCTGACCGCCGAAGAAGGGGTCGGGCTCCCGCATCTGTTTCAGACCGTAGGAGGCGGGCGTGGAGGGGAAGAGACCCGCGTCGACGTAACCCTGAGCCTGGTTGGCCGCGTCGAGGATCCAGGTGATGATCCGGAACGCCTCCTCGGGGTCCCGGCAGGCCTTGGTGACCGACAGGAACGAGCCGCCGCTGTTGGCGGGCCGCACGGGCATCTGCGCCACCCGCCATCTGCCCTTGGTCTTCGGCACGCCGTTCTTGATGTCGAAGCTGGCCCAGGAGGCGTTCAGCTGGCTCGGCAGCTTGCCGTCCTGGATGGCCGACAGCTGGTCCGGGGTGCCGCTCACCAGGTCCGAGACGATCCCGCGCTGCTTGGCCTCGACGGCGAGCGCCCAGGCGCGGCGCACATGCTCCTGGTCGCCGATGAAGTGACGGTCCTTGTCGACGTACCGCTTCGCGCCCTGCTGTACGACGTTCTCGAAGACGCCGTTGACGTCGGTGAGCAGCTTCGCCCCCGACACCCGCTTGGCGAGCTGCTCGCCCGCGGCGAAGTACTTCTCCCAGGTGTCCAGACCCTCCGACACGTCGGCGGGCTCGTACGGCAGGCCCGCCTTGCGGAACACGTCGTACTGGTAGAAGTGCGCGACCGGCCCGCAGTCGATCGGGAAGCCGACCATCGTGCCGTCGTCGGCGATGCCCTGGTCCCACTTCCAGGGCAGGTACTGGCTCCTGTACTTCTCCGCGCCCAGCGTCCGCAGATCGATGAACTGGTCGGCGTTCGGCAGATAGGCGGCCATGTCCTCGCCCTTGAGCCCCGCGATGTCGGGGATGTGGGCCTGGCCGGTGATGGTGGTGATGAGCTTGGAGCGGTACTGGCCGCCGATCTGGATGGCCCGGAGGTCGACGGAGCTGTCGTACCGGGCCTTCGCGTTCTTGACGACGGTGTCGCTCAGCCCGCCGCTCCAGTACCACAGGACCATGTTGCGCCCGGTGGAGCCGGTCGGAACGGCGCAGCCGGTCGCCAGGCCGCCGAGCGCTGTGGCGGCCGTGCCGGCCAGACCCGCGCGCAGCAGGCCTCTTCGTGAGAGCTGCACAGCTCCCACCGCCTTTCGGATGTTCGGTGCGTGCGTAAGGGGAAACGCCAGTGGGGGGCGAGTAAGGGGGACAGGGCAGTGGGGGAGGGCGGGTCTCAGAGGGAGGCAGGTCTCAAGTGGGGGCTCGGGGGTGACAGGTCTCAGGGTGTGACAGGTGCGAACCGCACCGGCGGTCCCGGGTCGGCCGGCAGCCGGTCGGCCAGGAAGCCGTAGGTGCGCCGCAGTTCGGGGTCGTGGAGTGAGTGCCACCAGCGGTGGATGTGGTACCAGCCGGGTGCGGCGAGCGCCCCGCCGTGGTGCCGTACGGAGAGGGAGGCGGCCAGTACGGCGAACCGCAGCCGCTCCTCCAGCGGCCAGCCGCCGAGCGAGGCGGCGACGAAACTGGCGCCGAACACGTCCCCGGCGCCGGTGGAGTCCACGACGTCCACCGGCAGGGCCGGCACCTCCGCGTACTCGCCGGTCGTCTGGTCCACGGCGATCGCGCCGTCGCCGCCCCGGGTGACGACGGCCACCGGGACCAGCTCGCTGAGTGTGCCCAGCGCGGCGACCGCGGTGTCCGTGCGGGTGTAGGCCATCGCCTCGGTCTCGTTGGGGAGGAAGGCGTGGCACAGGGCGAGCTGGTCGAGAAGGTCGGAGGACCACACCTGGGTGGGGTCCCAGCCGACGTCCGCGTAGATCTGCGTGCCGTTCGCCGCCGCCTTGGCCAGCCAGCGGTGGGGCTCGGCCTCCAGGTGCACCAGCGCGGTACGCGCCTCGGGCGGGTCGCCCAGCAGGGTTTCCTGGGAGTACGGGGGCGGCTGCCCGTGGGTGATCAGGGCGCGGTCGCCGTCGTAGGCGAGCGAGACGGTGACGGGGGTGTGCCAGCCGTCCGCGGTGCGTGAGAGCGAGAGGTCGACGTTCTCCTGGCCGGCGAGGACGGCACGGCAGTGAGCGCCGTACGCGTCGTCGCCGAAGACGGTGGCCAGGGAGGTCTTCAGACCGTACCGGGCGGCGGCCACGGCGAGGTTCGCGATCCCGCCGGGGCTGGTGCCCATCCCCGACGTCCAGATCTCCTCGCCGGGCGTCGGGGGCTGGCCCAGGCCGGTGAGGACGAGGTCGAAGAAGAGCAGCCCGGTCAGCAGCACATCGGGCCGTTCGTCGTCCACGCGTGCATCCTCTCGTCAAAACTCGTCATTTGATGACCGGAATCGTGCGCGCCTTCCGGGGATTTGGCAAGAGTCGAGCAGAAGCAAGCATAGAAATGATTGAAGATGACGAGTACTGTTCGTCGCGTGCTGGCAGAACGACGACATCAACTCATCCTGCGGGCCCTGCGCTCCGGGGGTCCCGCAGCCGTGACCGATCTCTCCGAGCAGCTGGGCGTGAGCCCCGCCACGGTCCGGCGAGACCTGGTCAGACTGGAGGAGGAAGGCCTGCTCACACGTGTACACGGCGGCGCCGTGGCGGACGAGGGCGACCAGCCCTTCGCCGAGGTGGCCGAGGTGCGCGTGGCCGAGAAGGACGCGATAGCCGCCAAGGCCGCCTCCCTCGTCGAGGACGGGCAGTCCGTGCTGCTCGACATCGGCACCACCGCCTACCGGCTCGCCCGGCAGCTGCACGGCCGCCGGCTCACCGTGATCACCAGCAACCTGGTGGTCTTCGAGGAGCTGGTGGACGACGAGGGCATCGAACTGGTGCTCCTCGGCGGCATGGTCCGGCGCGAGTACCGCTCCCTGGTCGGCTTCCTCACCGAGGACAACCTGCGCCAGCTGCACGCCGACTGGGTCTTCCTGGGCACCAGCGGCGTCCGGCCCGGCGGCCAGGTGATGGACACCACGGTGGTCGAGGTGCCGGTCAAGCGCGCCATGATCAAGGCCGCCGACCGGGTCGTGCTGCTCGCCGACCGCGCCAAGTTCCCGGGCACGGGCATGGCGAAGGTCTGTGGCCCGGGAGACTTGGACATGGTGGTGACGAACGCGCCGGTGGACCCGGCGACGCAGTCCGCTCTGCAGGAGGCCGGGGTGCAGATCATCACGGCAGGAAAGGTGCAACCTTGAAGCTGACCATTCTGGGCGGCGGCGGATTCCGCGTCCCGCTCGTGTACGGGGCGCTCCTGGGCGACCACGCCGAAGGCAGGGTGACGCATGTCGTCCTGCACGACCTGGACGCCGGCCGCCTCTCCGCGGTCACCCGGGTCCTGGCCGAACAGGCGGCGGGGGTGCCCGACGCCCCCGAGGTGAGCGCCACGACCGACCTCGACGAGGCGCTGACCGGCGCCGACTTCGTCTTCTCCGCGATCCGCGTCGGCGGTCTCGAGGGCCGGGCCGAGGACGAGCGGGTGGCACTGGCCGAGGGAGTCCTCGGCCAGGAGACCGTCGGCGCGGGCGGTATCGCCTACGGCCTGCGCACGGTCCCGGTGGCCGAGGACATCGCGCGTCGCGTCGCGCGGGTCGCCCCCGACGCCTGGGTCATCAACTTCACCAACCCGGCCGGCCTGGTCACCGAGGCCATGTCCCGCCACCTCGGCGACCGCGTCATCGGCATCTGCGACTCCCCGGTGGGCCTCGGCCGCCGGATCGCCCGGGTGCTCGGCGCCAACCCCGGCGAGGCGTGGATCGACTACGTCGGCCTCAACCACCTGGGCTGGGTGCGCGGGCTGCGGATCAACGGCCGCGACGAACTGCCGCGACTGCTCGCCGACCCCGACCTCCTCGGCTCCTTCGAGGAGGGCAAGCTCTTCGGCACCGACTGGCTGCAGTCCCTGGGCGCCATCCCGAACGAGTACCTGCACTACTACTACTTCAACCGCGAGGCCGTACGCGCCTACAGCGAGGCCGAGAAGACCCGCGGCGCCTTCCTGCGCGACCAGCAGGCCGGCTTCTACGACGAGATGAAGCGGCCGGACGCCGCCGCCCTCACCGCCTGGGACCGTACCCGCGCCGAGCGCGAGGCGACCTACATGGCCGAGGCCCGCGAGACGGCGGGCGCGGGCGAACGCGACGCCGACGACCTGTCCGGGGGCTACGAGAAGGTCGCCCTCGCCCTGATGCGGGCCATCGCCCGCGACGAGCGCACCACGCTGATCCTGAACGTCCGCAATCGCGGGACGCTCTCGGTCCTCGACTCCGAGGCCGTCATCGAGGTGCCCTGCCTGGTCGACGCCAACGGCGCCCACCCCGTCGCCGTCGACCCGCTGCCCGACCACGCCTCCGGCCTGGTCTGCTCGGTCAAGGCGGTCGAACGCGAGGTGCTCGCCGCCGCCGAGTCCGGCTCCCGTGCGACGGCGGTCAAGGCGTTCGCCCTGCACCCGCTCGTCGACTCCGTGAACGTGGCCCGCAGACTGGTCGACGGGTACACCTCGGTCCACCCTGGCCTGGCGTACCTTAAGTAAGCGCTTTCCCGGCCTTGTCCGGTCTGCTTGTGTCCGGGGTCGCTCACCCCGGTCTGCTCACATCTGGTCTGCTCGTATCTGGTCTGGAGACTTCTCATGCACGACGAACGCCGGCGGATCGAGGAGCGCGTCCAGCGCCTCCACGACCAGCGCATCAAGGCGGCGATCTACGCTGCCACGGTTCCGTTCGAGGTCGAGGCCTGGCAGGCGCCGGGCGAGCCGGTCTCCTTCGAGGAGGCGGCGGCAGCGAAGTACGCGCCCTTCGCCATGGACACCCTCTGGGGCCCGCCCTGGGGCACCACCTGGTTCCGGATGCGCGGCCGGGTGCCCGCCGAGTGGGCCGGGCGGCGCGTCGAGGCGGTCATCGACCTCGGCTTCGTCGGCGACTGGCCCGGCAACCAGGCCGAGGCCCTGGTCCACCTCACCGACGGGACCCCGCTGAAGGCGGTCAACCCCCTCAACCAGTACGTGCCGATCGCCAACCCGGCCCTGGGCGGCGAGGAGATCGACTACCTCGTCGAGGCGGCCTCGAACCCCGACATCCTCGCCGACAACTTCTCCAAGATCACCCCCATGGGTGACATCCTCACCGCCGGCGACAAGCCGATCTACACCTTCCAGCGCGCCGACCTCGCCATCCTCGACGAGGAGGTCTTCCACCTCGACCTCGACGTCCAGGTACTGCGCGAGCTGATGCTGGAGCTGGACGACCACGACCCGCGCCGCCACGAGATCGCGCACACCCTGGACCGCGCCCTCGACCTCCTCGACCTGGACGACGTGGCCGGTTCGGCGGCGGCGGTACGAGCGGCCCTGGCGCCCGCGCTGGCCAAGCCGGCCAACGCCAGCGCCCACAAGATCTCGGGCGTCGGCCATGCGCACATCGACTCGGCGTGGCTGTGGCCGATCCGTGAGACCAAGCGCAAGACGTCCCGCACCTTCTCGAACGTCACTTCGCTGGCCGACGAGTACGAGGACTTCATCTTCGCCTGCTCGCAGGCCCAGCAGTACGAGTGGGTGCGCGACAACTACCCCAAGGTGTGGGCCCGCATCCAGGAATCGGTGAAGAAGGGCCAGTGGGCGCCGGTCGGCGGCATGTGGGTCGAGGCCGACGGCAACCTGCCCGGCGGCGAGGCGATGGCCCGCCAGCTCATCCACGGCAAGCGGTTCTTCATCGAGCACTTCGGCGTCGAGACCAAGGGCGTCTGGCTGCCGGACTCCTTCGGCTACACCGCGGCCTACCCGCAGCTCGCCAAGCTCGCCGGCAACGAGTGGTTCCTCACCCAGAAGATCTCCTGGAACCAGACCAACAAGTTCCCCCACCACACCTTCTGGTGGGAGGGCATCGACGGCACCCGTATCTTCACGCACTTCCCGCCGGTCGACACCTACAACGCCCGCTTCAGCGGCGAGGAGATGTCCCGCGCGTCGCGCAACTACCAGGAGAAGGGCGCCGCTTCGCGTTCGCTGGCCCCCTTCGGCTGGGGCGACGGCGGCGGCGGCCCCACCCGCGAGATCATGGAACGGGCGCGCAGGCTCGCCGACCTGGAGGGCTCGGCGACCGTCGAGATCGAACACCCCGACGACTTCTTCGCCAAGGCCCGCGAGGAGTACCCCGAGGCCCCGGTCTGGGTCGGCGAGCTCTACCTGGAGCTCCACCGGGCCACGTACACCTCCCAGGCCCGCACCAAGCAGGGCAACCGGCGCAGCGAACACCGGCTGCGCGAGGCCGAGTTGTGGGCGACGACGGCCGCGCTGCACGCGCCGGGCTACGCCTACCCGTACGAGCACCTGGACCGCCTCTGGAAGACGGTCCTGCTCCACCAGTTCCACGACATCCTGCCGGGCTCGTCCATCGCCTGGGTGCACCGCGAGGCGGAGGCCGAATACGCCCGCGTGGCCGAGGAGCTGGAGGCGCTCACCGCCGAGGCGGTGGCCGCGCTCGGCGGCGGCGAGTCCCGCGCCTTCAACACCAGCCCGTACGACCGGGCCGAGGTGGTCCGCACCTCGACGGGCGTCCCCATGTACGTGGAGGTCCCGGCGAGCGGCAGCGCCCCGCTGGCCGTCGCGGAGCCCCCGCGGCCGGTGACGGTCACCGACGGGCGGATCCTCGACAACGGCCTGGTCCGGGTGGAGTTGGCCGAGGACGGCACGCTGGCCTCGGTCCGCGACCTGAAGGCGAACCGCGAAGTCCTGGCAGACAAGGGCAACCTGCTCCGCCTGCACACCGACCTCCCGAACTACTGGGACGCCTGGGACATCGACAAGCACTACCAGAACCGCTACACGGACCTGCTGGAGACGACCTCCGTCACGGTGACCGACGAGGACCCGCTCCTCAGCGCCATCCGGGTGGAGCGCGACTTCGGCAAGGGCTCGAAGATCGTCCAGACGATCACCGTGCGGGCCGGGAGTCCCCGGATCGACTTCGAGACGGAGATCGACTGGCACGAGGCCGAGAAGATCCTCAAGGCGGCCTTCCCGGTGGACGTCCGCGCGGCGCACTCCAGCGCGGAGATCCAGTTCGGCCACGTCCAGCGGCCCACGCACACCAACACCACGTGGGAGTCGGCCCGCTTCGAGGTCTCCGGCCACCGCTGGGTGCACATCGCCGAGCCCGGCTACGGCGTCGCGGTCCTCAACGACTCGACGTACGGCCACGACGTCTCCCGCACGGTCCGCGAGGACGGCGGTACGACGACCACGGTCCGGCTGTCGCTGGTGCGCGCCCCGCGCATCCCCGATCCCGGGGCCGACCAGGGCAAGCACCGCTTCACGTACTCGCTGCTGCCCGGCGCGAGCATCGAGGACGCGGTCGCCGAGGGGTACTCGCTGAATCTGCCGTTGCGTGTCGCGGACGCGGCGGGTACGTCGGAGCCGGTTGTCTGGGCCGACGGCGACGGGGTGACCATCGAGGCGGTGAAGCTTGCCGATGACGCGTCCGGCGATGTCGTCGTGCGTCTGTACGAGTCGCGTGGTGGTCGGGCGGAGGGTGTGTTGTGCACGGGGTTCCCGTTGGCGGGGGCCAAGGTCACCGACCTGTTGGAACGGCCGTTGTCGGAGGCTGCGGTGGAAGGTGACTCGGTGGCGGTGTCGTTGCGGCCGTTCGAGGTGCTGACGTTGCGACTGGCTGTCGGCTGACGGCTCCGCCGGTCAGGCGGTTGTTTGGCTGCGGGCCGGTGGGGGGCTGGTCGCGCAGTTCCCCGCGCCCCTTGGGTGGGACGGGCGGGGCCGTGTTCTTGCGGCCCCGCCCGTTCCTGTCGATGCGACCCGGCCCGCCTCTCTTCGCGGGCCGGGTCGCCCCTTTTTCAACGGCTGCTCAGCCGGTGAAGCCGGCCGTGATCGAGGTGAACTGCCAGGTGTTCTGGCTGATGCCCGAGCAGTTGCTGACCACTCCGCCGCCGGGGCACGGGCGGTCGCGGTTGACCGCCCAGTAGGCGAGGCGGGCGATGTGGTGGGAGTTGGACCAGTCGCGGATCTGCGTCCAGGTCGTCGGGCTGGTCAGTTCCTGCTGGTCGGACAGACCGTTCATGCCGGAGATCCCGATGTGGGCGTACGCCGTCGCGTCGTCCCAGCCGAACGTGGACCGCAGTTTCGTCTTGAGCCCCTCCGTGGCGTTCACGGTGCTGGTGTACATGTCGGCGCCGCCGCCGAAGTCGAACGGCATGATCGTGAACACGTCGATGTTGGCGCCCAGGGCCGACGCGCGCTCGATGAGGCGGTTGCCCCAGTAGGTCGGGCCGGTGGTCGACGTGCCGAAGGTGAGGATCGTGCGCAGGCCCGGGTTGTTCGCCTTGACGATCTTCAGGGCGCCCAGGATGCGGTCCTGCACCACCTCGCTCTCGAATTCGTCCGAGTTCTCGATGTCGACGTCGATCGCCTTGAGCCCGTACGCGTCGATCACCTTCTGGTAGGCGCCCGCGAGTGCCTCGGGCGTCGAGCAGTTCGGGCCGAGCTTGTTGCCGCTCCAGCCGCCGATCGACGGGACGATGTCACCGCCCGCCGCACGGATGGAGTTGATGACGCTCTGGTCGTTGCCGCCGGTCAGCGCCCGGGTGCCGTCCCAGGCCGGGTTGCAGCCGCCGGAGGACAGGATGAACGCCAGCGTGAACCACTTGACGCCCGTCGCGCTCATCACCGAGGTCGCGCTCGGCGGGTCGCCCCAGCCGAGGTAGAGATAGGGCGCCGCCTGCTTGAACCCGGTGGTGCTCCCGCCCGCGTCCGTCGTGACGCTCACGGAGTTGGAGGCCGCCGAGACGTTGCCCGCCGCGTCGCGCGCCTTCACCGAGAAGGAGTACGCGGTGCTCGGCGAGAGCCCGCTCACCGTGGCCGTCGTGCCGGACACGCTCTGCACCTGGTTCGCGCCGCGGTAGATGTCGTACCCCGTGACGCCGACGTTGTCCGTCGAGGCGTTCCAGGCCAGGGAGACCGTCGAGGAGGACTTGGCCGTGGAGCGGAGGGTGCCGGGCGCGGTCGGTGCCTGGGTGTCCGAGCCGCCACCGCCCGGGCCGTCGAGGCTGATGTCGTCGGCGTAGTAGGTGCCCTGGCCGTACCAGCCATGGGTGTAGACCGTGGCGGTGGTCTGCGCGGCTCCCGTGGTGAAGGAGACGGAGAGCTGGGCGTACGCCGAGGGGGACGTCGTCCAGGTCGAGGCGCCGCTGTCGACGCCCAGGTAGACGTATGAGCCGCGCACCCAGCCGCTGAGTGTGTAGGCGGTGTTGGGGCGGACGGTGACGGTCTGGGTGCACTGGGCGTTGTCGCTCGAACTGGCCGCCCCGGCAAGGGACTTGGTGCCGCCGTGGACGGGGGAGGAGGTGATCTGACCGAGGTTGCCGGTGCAGGACCAGGGGGAGAGGGAACCCGACTCGAAGCCGGGGTTGGCCAGGACGTTGGCCGCCTGGGCGGTGCCGGGCAGGGCTACCGCCCCGGCCAGGGCCAGGGTGGCGGAGCCGAGCAGGGCGAGCAGTCGGTGTCTGGTGAGTGTGAAGCGCACGCGATCTCCCTGAAGCGGTGGGGGTGTTCGGGAGTGCAGAGCTCTGCACGAAGATGCAGAGGGGTGCGCAACAAAGTTGGTCTGGACCAGTCGGGCTGTCAAGAGACTGAGCGCCGATTGGTCCAGACCGATGAGGGTGAGTCCGGTGGGTGTGTCCGGTTGACGAGGGGGTTACGCGGTGGCCGCCGCCGGTGCTCCCGCGGACGCGTCCGCCGCCGAGACCGGCTCCTCGGCGGGCGCCGTCGCCGGTACGGCGGCAAGCTGGGACGTGGGCTCCGGAACCTCGTCCGCGGTCGCCGACACGGTACGCACCAGACGCGGCGCGGAGATCACCGCGTAGTCCTGCCCGAGGAACGGCGGCACCAGGTCGCCCGGGTCCTCGCCGAGCGCCAACTGCACTGCCGCCCAAGGGGCGTTGATGCCGCACAGTGAGAGCTGGTGCAGACCGCCGGCCGGCCGGGTGTTGACGTCCATCAGGACCGGCCGGTCCTCGTACATCCGGAACTGGATGTTGCTCAGGTGGTGCAGTCCGAAGCCCTCGGCGATGAGCCGCGCAGGCTCCAGCCAGGCCTCGTCGAGGGTGAAGCCGCGCCGCCGGCCGTTCTTGGTGCGGCCGATCGCCATCCGGATGCGCGAGTCGGGGCCGGTGAGGCAGTCGACGGACACCTCCGGCTGCTCCAGACGGGGCATCACCAGCCAGTCGATGTCCTCGTCGGTGTTCCGCAGCACGTCGAGGACCATGTCCAACTGGACGTAGGGGCTGGGGAACCCGTTGAGGTGCGACATCGAGAAGGGGGCGCGCGTGATCATGCGGAAGCCCACTCCACCCGCGCCCGCCGCCGGCTTGAAGCACGCCTTGTGGCCGTCCGCCTCCAACTGTTCGACGGCGACGACGAGTTCGTCGGCGCTGCGCACCCGCCACCAGGGCGGCACAGGGACGCCGACGGCCTCGACGGCCTGGTAGGCGGTCGCCTTGTCCTGGAAGACGGCCACGGCCTCCGGCGTCGGCGCGAGCAGCTTGGTGCCGACGGCCTCGAAGTCCGCGCGGTGCCCGACGATCGCGTCCTGGTGCAGCCGCGGTACGAACACGTCGATCTCGCGACGGTCGCACTGGTCGAGCGCGTACTCGACGTACGCGGCGGGGGACAGGCCCTCGGGCTCCATGGCGGCGGTGTCGGCGGCGGCCAGGACGGGGGAGTCGGCGTCCCCGTGGGTGGCGTGGATCTCGACGGCGCGGTCGCTGGGATTTCTCCTCAGCTGTTCCATGAAGAACACGTTCTCCGCGTACGTGCGGTTCAGCCAGACGCGTACGCGAGAGACCATGCAGGGCCACCTTTCAAGGTTCACGGGCGCGGCGACACGTCAAAACAAGGCCGAGCCCGGCCAGGGGAGAGTTGGGAACACGACAAGCCACCCGGGTGCGAACCGGATTTTCGGCGGAAGTGTTGAGGCGATCATAAGGCTCCGCAGACCCTGTTCCTGCTACGCGCGTGTTACGGAATTGACAGCAGTACCCCGTGTGTTTCCTTGTGTACCAACAGTGGTCCCCTGTAATGATCTTCGGCCCGTCCGGTGAGCTGCGCCGGGAGGGGTGCCGGACGGCGGGGAGCCGTACTTGTCCGGCTGCCGGTGATGTGTTCTTGTGGGTCCGAACGTGCGCCCGCGGGGGCGGAGTTCGGATGCGGAAGGGGCTGGGGTGGAGACGACGGCCGGTGGTGCCGGACAGCTGCTGGCGATCAGTGATCTGCACATCGGTTACCCGGAGAACCGCGCCCTGGTCGAACAGATGCGCCCCGAGACGGACGACGACTGGCTGCTCGTCGCCGGCGACGTGTCGGAGTCGGTGGCCGACATCCGCTGGGTCCTCGAAACCCTCGCCGGCCGCTTCCGCAAGGTCGTCTGGGCCCCCGGCAACCACGAGCTGTGGACACACCCCAAGGACCCGGTCACTCTCCGTGGGGTCGCCCGCTACGAACACCTGGTCGAGCTGTGCCGCGAGCTGGGTGTGACGACGCCAGAGGACCCGTACCCCGTGTGGGAGGGCCCCGGCGGCCCCGTGGTCGTCGCGCCGCTCTTCCTCCTCTACGACTACTCCTTCCTGCCGCGGGGCTCCGCGACCAAGGAGGAGGGACTGGCGTACGCGCACGGCACCGGCATCGTCTGCACCGACGAGTACCTCCTGCACCCCGACCCCTACCCGACCCGCGAGGCCTGGTGCCGGGCCCGCGTCGCGGAGACCGAGCGGCGGCTCGCCGAACTGCCCGAGGACCTGCCGACGGTGCTCGTCAACCACTATCCGCTGGACCGGCATCCGACGGACGTGCTGTGGCACCCCGAGTTCGCCATGTGGTGCGGCACCACGCTGACCGCCGACTGGCACCGCCGGTTCCGCGTCGCGACCATGGTCTACGGCCATCTGCACATCCCTCGGACCACCTGGCACGAGGGCGTCCGCTTCGAAGAAGTGTCCGTGGGCTACCCCCGCGAATGGCAGAAGCGCCCGGGAGACCCGGGACGGCTGCGCCGCATACTGCCGATGGAGGTCGGATCCGGTGATCGAGGAGCTGCTTCCGGCCACGGTGGTGGCCGTGGAGACGCACGGTGACGAGTGGGCCGACAGCGCCTACGGGGCCGGCGGGCCCGGGGGCGCGACGCTGTATCCCGAGGAGGCGGCGCTCGTGGCTCGGGCGGTGCCCAAGCGCGTCCGCGAGTTCACCCTCGTACGCGCGTGCGCCCGCCGGGCCATGGAGAAGCTCGGCGTGCCGCCGCAGCCCGTGCTCCCCGGTGAGCGGGGCGCCCCGCAGTGGCCGGCCGGCCTGGTCGGCAGCATGACCCACTGCGAGGGCTACTGCGCCGCCGCACTGGTCCGCGCGGACGACCTAGCCTCCGTCGGCATCGACGCCGAACCCCACCAGCCACTGCCCGAGGGCGTCCTGGACTCCGTGTCCCTGCCCGCCGAGCGGGTACACCTGCGCGCACTGACGGCGAACGCGTCCGGAGACCCCGTGCACTGGGACCGGCTGCTGTTCAGCGCCAAGGAGTCGGTCTACAAGGCGTGGTTCCCCCTCACCGGCAGGTGGCTCGACTTCAGCGAGGCCGACATCGAGTTCACGGCGGTGCCCGGCCCGCACCCGTACGGCACCTTCAGGGCCCGTCTGCTGGTGCCCGGACCGGTCGTCGGCGGCCGGGAACTCGGGTACTTCGACGGGCGCTGGACCGTGCGGCGAGGGCTGTTGGCGACGGCGGTCAGTGTGCCGCACCAGCCTGCCTGAGCAACCGGAAGAATCTCTCCTCGTTGCCCGTCAGCCCCGCCTGCGCCAGGGCTGCCTCCGCCTCCGCGAGGACGGCCGGTGGCACCACGGGTGGCCGGTGGCTGCCCTGCGGCACGTCGAAGGCGGCGCGGACGGTGTGCAGCAGCCGCAAGTAGGCCTGTACGGCGGTGCGCTCACGGTCGGTCAGTACGGCGGTCGGCATCGGACGGCTCTCCCCATGTCGGCGTCATCTCTGCGTCATCTCTGTTCAGTGGTGCACCTCCCAGCTTGCCGCCCACCACTGACAATCCCGGTTCCGTACACGTCGGTTCGCTCGCTTAGCGGAGGCGAAACCTTCTCGAAACGCCTCGTGAGAATGGGGTTCTACGCTGGATGGAAAGGGTTTTCGGCAAGAGGTTCAGGGGTTCGGGCACAGGAAGCGGGGAGGTGAGCGGTGTGGCGGACATCCCGCGTCACGGACCGGCGCGCGCGGTACGGCTGCGACCGGTCGGCGACGGTGAGCTGGAGCTGCGGTACCGCGTCGTGCACGGCTACCGCCGGGCCTTCCGGATGGCCGGCGAGGGCCCGGCCCTCGTCCTGATCCACGGCATCGGGGACTCCTCGGAGACCTGGGCCGAGCTGATCCCCGACCTCGCCCGCAACCACACCGTGATCGCCCCCGACCTGCTCGGTCACGGCGCCTCCGACAAGCCGCGCGCCGACTACTCGGTGGCCGCCTACGCCAACGGTGTGCGCGATCTGCTCACCAGCCTCGGCATCGAGTCCGCGACGCTCGTCGGACACTCGCTCGGCGGCGGGGTGGCCATGCAGTTCGCCTACCAGTTCCCCGAGCGCACCGAGCGGCTCATCCTGGTCAGCGCGGGCGGTGTGGGCCGCGAGGTCAACCCGGTCCTGCGCGCGGTGTCGGTGCCCGGCGCCCATCTCGCGCTCTCCGCGCTGCGGTTGCCCGGGATGCGGCTCCAAGTGGGGCTCGCCGTACGGCTGATGAAGCTCCTGGACACCGATCTGGGCCAGGACGCGCAGGAACTGCTCACCCTCGTCGACGCGCTGCCCGACGAGACCTCCCGCAACGCCTTCATCCGCACCCTGCGCGCGGTCGTCGACTGGCGCGGGCAGGTCGTGACGATGCTCGACCGGTGCTATCTCACCGAGGGCATGCCGACGATGCTGCTGTGGGGGGACCGGGACAGCGTGGTGCCGGTGCGGCACGCGTACCGGGCGCACGAGGCGATGCCGGGCAGCCGGCTGGAGATCTTCGAGGGGGCGGGGCATTTTCCGTTCCACGGTGATCCGGCGCGGTTCGTGGCGCTGGTCGAGGAGTTCACCGGGGGGAGTGCGCCGGCCGACTGGAGTCGGGAGCACTGGCGGGAGCTGTTGATCGACGGGCGGCCCTGCGATGTCCATGGGCGGGCGGTGGAACGGGACTTGCGTGAGGTCAGCGAACGTAGCGCTACGTAGTGTCTCGGCTGCGGGCTCGCTGTGGCTGGTCGCGCAGTTCCCCGCGCCCCTGAAAGCATCAGCGCCTACCGCCAAGCCGCCGCTTCTTCTCGCACCGCTGCGACCACCGGGGACCGGCGCAGGGCGTGGGACATGGCTACCAGGTCGCGGGGGGTCTCCGTGGCCGATGGCGGGCCGCCGTTCTCCGGCGTCGCCGCAGTGATGATTCTGCCGTCCGGGTCCGCCGACCGGGCCCGTAAGGCCGCCGTCACCATGGCCGCGTCCGCCTCGGCGCGGGCGACGTCGGGGGAGGAACCCGCGGCGCGGGCGGCCTCGTAGGCCCGGGTCCGGACGGTCGCGTCGAAGTACGGGTAGAGACTGAGCATGCCGTCGTGGATGTCGGACTCCCGTCGGGTGACCTGGAGTTCGGCAGACGACCACCAGGCGATACGGACCGCGTGGTCGCCGTGGTCCGACAGCGGGGCGAGCTCGCGCCACAGCGGGCTGAGCCGGCGGTACGTCGACCAGGTGCTCCACACGTCCTCGACGCGCTGGCAGGCCAGCGGGATGCAGAAGCCGGCCGCGGTGACGACCTCCGCGGCGGCGGCCAGCGCGGGGGCGACATAGGTGCTCAGGTAGTCGAGGTCTCCGCCGTTCCAGCGGGCGACGACGGCCGTCAGCTTGGTGGCCGCGAAGGCGATGTTGCAGAAGAAACCGGCCACGATGACGAGCAGCCCCACCCGCAGCCAGCCGTGCACCCTCAGCGCCCACGGCCAGCAGACCATGTTCATCGCGATGTTCGCGACCGTCAGCGCGACGAGGTACAGCACGATCATCTCGCGGACGAACGGGGTGTTCGCGTAGTACGTGTCGAAGTCGCGCAGACGCTGCTCGGGCGTGTCCCCGAGGGCGAACAGGGCCGCCGTCGCCACGATCACGACGGCGTACCCGGCGATCCAGCGGTGCGAGGCGCGCCGGGTGGCCTCGGGCGGGCCGCCGCGCCAGTTGATGATCAGTACCAGGCAGGAGGCGCTGAAGGCGCTCAGCAGGCAGTACACCAGCGGCGCCGAGAAGTTCGGGACAGCGGTGATCCGGTTGACCCGGGCGATGGTCGGCGGGGCCGCGAAGAGGAACACCAGCACGGACAGCAGGAGCAGCGCGTACACCGACCGCAGCAGCGGGTCGCGCCAGGCGCGCAGCACCGCCCGGCCCTTGAGGAGGAGGACGATCACCATCGCGGCCGACGGCACGTAGTAACTGGAGTCGTTCACGGCGGGCGCCGCCTCAGCTCTGCGGCCCGCGATAGCCGAGGGAGGCCTCGATACGGCCCGCGAGCTGGTCGCGCCGCACCGGCCGGCGCGCCGAACCGGCGAGCCACGTACGGCACTTGCTGGCCAGCAGCAGACCGAAGCTCTCGGCGGCCTGCTCGTCGGCGAGGTCGGAGCGGGTGCGGGCGGCCACCTTGCGCACCGTCGCCTGGAGGTCCGCGGTGTCGCTGAGCAGCCGGGCGGCGACCACCGCGCCCTCGACATGGTGGCCGCAGTGCCCGGCCTGCATGTGCCACAGCTCGTGGCCCAGGATCACCAACTGGTGGTCGGGCGCGGTGCGTTCCTCGACCACGATGAGGTCCTGGTCGGCCATGTCGAGCCACAGCCCGCTGGCCGTGCCGGGTGGGAAGGGGGCGGCTCGGAACACGACGGGACGGCCCCGGCGCCTGCTCATGGCGTCGCACAGCGCCGCGTAGAGGTCGGCGGGTTCGGCCGGTGCCGGGAGCTTCAGCTCGGTCACCAGCTCGCCGCACAGGCGGCGCATTTCCTTGCCGATGTTCACAGTCATCCCTCGGATCACGACTCCGGCCGCTTGACGCTCTCCAGAAGCATGTCCAGCCACTCGGCGACCTTGTCGCGATGCTGGTCGGAGGGCAGCTGCGCGGCTCGCCAGGCGATGCCGCGGACGCCGTGGTCCTGCAGCAGCCGCTGCAGCGGGTCGTCGGCGGCCTTCGCCGCTTCGCGCTCCCGGTCGGCGAGCTGCTGGAGAAGCTCCTGTTCACAAGCCTGGAGGGCGCCCGCGAGTGCCTCGGGATCCTCCGCGGTGAGAAAACCGGCGTGCACTCTGAAGAAGCGCTGGATGGCGTCGCAGTGCTCCATGGTGGGGCGCCGGTCGCCGTTGATGAGCGCGCCCGCCTGCTGGCGCGACATGCCGGCGCCGTCGGCGATCTCCTGCTGGGTGTACTTGCGGCCGTTCGGTTTCAGCCGGGTGCGGCGCAGCAGGCCCAGCCGCTGAAGGAAACGGGCCTGGAGATCGGGCTCGCCGGCGCTCTGCCCGCTCAGCAGGGCCTTGACGACGCTCTCCGGGACGCCGGACGCGGCGGAGAGCCGCCCGGTCCGGAAGACCTCGGCGTGCGCCACTCCGAGCCGGTCCGCGAGCGCGGTGACCCGGGCCACGACGGCGGACAGCAGAACCGTCGCCGTGGCGCCCGGAACCTCGTAGCCATCCGTCACCGACAGATCTCCTACCGTCTTCTGTGTATGTGGGTCGCGCAGGTCTTCGCGTCCCCGTACGTCTACGTACCTCTGCCGCGACTTCGTCGGTCGCCGTGAACTGCCCGGAGAGAGTAGCGGGTTGTTCGAACTCACATCCAGCGCTCGCCACATCTGTGGCCAGATTCAGCCGTCAACAGGCATGAAATGCCACGATAGTTGACACGGCTCCTGCCAGGGCAGCAGGATCAGGGCGCCGCGTGAAGGCCGCATAGGCAAGAGGGGTGACCTCCCGATGGCATTTCAGGCAGGAGGGCAGCGGCCGGCGCCGCGGCCCGTCCCCGAGAGTCCCGAGGCCCAGGCGTATCTGCGGGACTACGCCGCACTCGTCGAGGCCGTGACCTTTCCGTCCGTCGTCCTCGACCACCGCTGGGACGTGGTCCTCTCCAACACCGCGTTCGAGACACTTTTCCGCGCCGTCGGCCCGCATCCCACGGCCATGCCCGGCGACAACTTCCTCCGTTTCGTCCTCTTCCATCCGGACGCGGGCACGGTCCTCGGCGAGCACGAGTCGAGCTGGTGTCTGCCGATGCTGGCGCACTTCGCCGCCGCGATGGAGCGGCACGCCCAGGACCGCGGTCTCCAGGCCATCCGCCGCGACATCGCCCAGGACCCGCTCATGGAGGCCGCCTACCGGCAGGGCCTGCCGCACTGGATCCGGGCGGTCGGTGCGGAGGCCGTCCAGCACGACGGGGCACTGCGCCCGCTGCTGCACCCCGATCCGCGCTGGGGCGCCACCGAGTGCCGGGTCGTGGGCGAGACCCCCAGGTCTCTTGCGGACCTGGGCTATACGAGGCTGACGCTGGTGCTCCGCGAGACGCGGCGCCCGGCGGACACCTCACGCGGACCACGCCGCCCGCGGCGCTCGGCGAGCCACCTGAGCGTGGTGCCGGCCCCGGAGGCGTGAGACGGGACCTGGCCCCGGAACCGTCGGCGTTCAGGTCGTCGACGGCACCGGGGCCACCGCCCTGTCCGTAGTGGTGGCTCAGAGGTCTCAGAGATCGAGGACGAGCCGTGGGCCACGGCAGCGGGACACACAGATGAGCATCGTCTCGCCCGTCTCCCGCTCCTCGTCCGAGAGCACCGAGTCCCGGTGGTCCGGAGTGCCTTCGAGTACGTCCGTCTCACAGGTCCCGCAGGTGCCCTCGGTGCACGAGAAGAGCACCTCGACCCCCGCGCCGCGCACGACGTCCAGCACGGACACCTCGACGGGCACGGTCAGCGTACGACCGCTGCGCTGCAGGACCACCTCGAACTCACTGTCGGCGCCGCCCTGCCCGGTCTTGGGCGCGAACCGCTCGACGTGCAGCGCACCGGCGGGGCAGACCGTCTCGATCGCGTCGAGAAGGGCCCCGGGGCCACAGCAGTAGACCAGGGTGCCCTCCGGCAGCCGCCCGACCTCCGCTTCGAGGTCCAGAAGCCCGGTCTCGTCCTGCGGAGCGAACGTGACCCTGTCCCCGTAGCGCCCCAACTCCTCGGTGAACGCCATGGAGTCACGGGTGCGCCCGCCGTACAGCAGCGTCCACTCGGCGCCCGACGCCTCGGCGGCGGCGAGCATCGGGAGGATCGGTGTGATGCCGATGCCGCCCGCGACAAAGCGGTACCGGGGGGCCGGCTTGAGGGCGAAGTGGTTCCTGGGCCCGCGTACCCGCACCTTGTCGCCCAGCCCCAACTGCCCGTGCACGTACGCCGATCCACCGCGACCGTCCGGCTCGCGCAGCACCGCGATCCGCCAGGTCGACCGGTCGGCGGGGTCGCCGCACAGCGAGTACTGCCGCTCAAGGCCGGGCCCGAGCACGACGTCGATGTGGGCGCCCGGCTCCCAGCCCGGCAGCTCCTCGCCCAGCGGATGCCGCAGCGTGAGCGCGAGCACCCCGTCCGCCGCCGACTCCCGCTGTGCCACGACGAGTTCGGCTTCGTAGACGCTCATGAGCCGCTTCCCTGTGCCTGGTCCGGCTGAGGTTCGTGTCCCTGCGGGTGGGCGAGCATCCACTCCCACATCTCGATCGGGTCCTGCGAGCTGTGTTCACGGCCGCAGTGGCAGGTGCCGTGCAGGACGTCCGTGCCCGGCAGCCAGGCGATGCGGTAGATCTCCCCCGTGGGGCTGCCGCTCACAGGACCTTCTCCACCGGCTTGTCGCCCTCCTCGACCAGCCGGGCGAGGATCCGGCGGGCGGCGAGACCGCCGGTGTCGATGTTGATGCTCAGCTCCTGGTACCCGGAGCGTTCCGAACCCAGCGTCCGCTGAAGGAGGTTGAGCGCGTCGACGTCCTGCATGACCACGGTGTGGTTGTTGCCCCGCAGGAACTCAGTGACCTCGTCGTCGTCCGTGGCCCAGTCGCGGGAGACCATCCAGAAGTCGTACACCTTGCCGTCGGCAGACGGTGTGATGGCGTACGTGATCTCGGTGTGGAACCCGTTCGGGTCACTGCCGTCGGCCTCGGGCACAACACCCACCGGCGCGATCCGGCTGTGCAGCAGATACAGGCACGGCGCGTGGTACTCGATGTCCTGCCAGCGCGTGATCCGCCCCTCGATGCCGGTCGACCTGGCGTAGAACGGCGGGCACTCGGCGTCGTCCATGTGCCGGCTCACCCGTACGATGCCCGCGCCCTCGTCGACCTCCGTGTTGATCGGCGTCTCGGCGACCTCGGGGGTGCCGATGTAGCCGCCGTGCAGATAGGTCTCGTGGGAGAGGTCGAGGAGGTTGTCGACGAGCAGACCGTAGTCGGCGTCGATCGGCTCCATGCCCTTGACGGTGACCCAGCCGGGGGAGTCGAGGTGCCGGGCCCGCGGAATCGTGTCGGCGTCGGCGAGGGCCGGGTCACCGATCCACACCCAGATCAGGGCGTCCTGCTCGACCACCGGGTAGGAGGCGACGCGAGCGGTGCGCGGAATGCGTTTCTGCCCGGGTACGTACACGCACGCGCCTGTGGTGTCGTAGGTGAAGCCGTGGTAGCCGCACACGATCCGGTCGCCGTCGAGTCCGCTCTCGGAGAGCGGGTAGCGCCGGTGCACACACCGGTCGGCCAGGGCGACGGGCGTTCCCTCGTCCTCGGTGCGGTAGAAGACGAGCGGCTCACCGAGAATGGTCCGGCCGAGCAGGTCCCGCCCCACCTCGTGGCTGTAGGCGGCGACGTACCACTGGTTCCTGGCGAAGGCGGTGGTGTGAGGCATGGCGTTCCCGTCCCTGTCGGCGGGGCGCCGTCGCCCCGCGTGCCGTGGTTGGAACCAGGGTCGTGAGGCTCGCATCGGCTCGGCAAGGGAGCTTCTGCCAGGCGGAAGGGCTTCTGTGAAGTAGCTGGTCAGACCCCTGTTCTGTCTGGGGGATTCGTACGCACCCTTTCCGCGGCCCCGCTCATCGGTGGCCGGCCGCTGCCTTCAGTTGCTCGGGGAAGGCGACACCGGTGAGTTCCTCGGAGGCGGTCCACAAGCGCACGGCTGCGTCCGTGTCACTGGCGCGGGCGGAACGGCCGATCAGAGTGGGGTTGCCACGTCGTTCACCCGGACCATCTGGGCCCACGAAAGAGGCGCCGGGCAGGTCTGTCACCGCCGCGAACAGCGTGCGGATCTGCTTGCCGAAGGCCCCGGCCGGGGCGACGCGGCGCAGTACGTGCGCGCGTCCGGCCAGGGGACCGGCGGGGTAGCGCAGCTTCGGCTCGGCAGCGGTGGCTGCCGAGCCGATCGCCTTGGCGACGGCGGCGGGGGCGTCGCCGTTCCTGACGGGCGTTGCCATGACGCGGTCGACGGTCTGCTCCTGCTAATTCCGCTAGGCAGGGACGGCGGTCTTCTCGGGCTTCGTCTCGACCGGGATGCGGTGCAGTCCCTTGCGGTCGTACCACCTCAGCACGCCGAAGCCGAAGAGCACGGCCACCGCGAGGCCGACGGCCAGCATCACCCAGCCCCGGGTCAGGCCCGCGTCGCTCTGGGCGTCGTAGTAGAGGATCGAGCGGATACCGCCGGTGATCTGGCGCAGGGGCTCGAACTCCGCGAGGAAGCGGTAGAAGCCGGGCAGCGCCTCGAGCGGGGTGGTGGCGCCGGCCGTCGGCACGGACATCCCGATGAAGAACAGGGTGACCAGCAGCATGCCGGGGGTGCCGAAGACGGCGAGGAGGGAGAGCGCACCGATTCCGGCCACCGCGATGGCGCACACCGAGTACAGCCACAGCAGCGGAAGGTGGGAGGCGTCCATGCCCATGATGCCGACGGCGCCCGCCATGACCAGGGTTCCCATCAGCACGGACAGACCGGCCATGAGCGTGCTGCTGATGGCGAGGGTCTGCACGCGGGTCGCCCTGATCAGCGGGCGGTGCAGGCGCAGTGGGCCCATGTCGTTGTGGGTGTAGCCCAGGGCGTGGTCGACCTGACCGGTGATGACGTTGGCGGAGAGCATGCCGCAGACCACGAGGGCGAGGGCGTAGTAGAACGCCGTCATGCCCAGGCCGCTGTGGGAGCCGAGCGGATGGCCGTCCTCGACCGTGACGGCGGCCGGATCGGCCAGGAGAACGCGTGCCGCGGCGGGGAGTTTCGCCTGCTGGGCCGAGGTCTGCGCGGTCAGTTCCTTGCCCAGCTGGAGCGAGGCGTTCTCGGCGGCCTGTGTCGTGGCCGTCCGGGCCATGCTGGAACCGATGCTGCCGGCGGACTGGTTGGTCAGCACCGTCAGCGTTGGGCGGCCCGGGGTCTGGGTGGTTGCGGTGCCGGTCAGCGCGGTGGTGGCGGAGGTGAAGTCGGCGGGCACGACGAGTGCGCCGAACAGCTTGCCCTTGCCGAGCTCCTCCTTCATCTCCCTCTCGTTCATCACCTTCCAGTCGATCTTGTCCCCGCCTGCGGCGGACTTCCTGATCGCACCGGTGATCCGAGCCCCGAGGTTGACCTGCTTGCCGTCGACAGCGGCTCCCTTGTCGGCGTTGACCAGGCCGACGGGCAGTTTCTCCAGGTGACCGGCCGGATCGATGTTGGCGCCGACGTAGAACACGGTGAACAGCAGCGCGAGTACGCCTGTGATGAGGCCGTTGGCGATCCACAAGGGTTTCGCGCGCAGTACGCGGAAGGGAGGAATGGCACTCATGGCTTACTCCGGGTCATGACTTACTCCGGTCTTGACAACAAAGGTGCAGGGTGAAGGGAAGGGGGGCGGACGGCGTCAGTGGGGTTCGGAGCGTTTCGCCGGGGGATGCCAGCCGCCGGTGACTTCCTTCACGGGCTTGTGCGGGAAGCGGCGCCGCGCGTACTCCTGCGCGTGGGAGCCCGGCAGGACATAGAGGGTTTCCTTCTTGTCCTGGAGCGGTCGCAGCACGGTGTCCATGAAAGTCTTGCGGTCGTCCAGGTAGGGGCCGAGGACGTCCTCGCCGGCGGGGCAGACGGCGAGGCAGTAGCCGGACTTGTAGCCCGGGGGTGAGCTGAGGCTCTGCCACATGGAGGCGCTCTCGGAATCGGTGACGCGGGAGCGGTAGTCGGTGGCGTCCTCGCTGTCGGCCACGGTCTGGGCCCAGTCGGTGAACCCGCTCATGAACTCGCGGTAGTTGTGCGTGGTGCAGGCCAGCGCGTCGAAGGCCCCGTCCTTGGCGATGGCGCCGACCGGGCAGGCGGCGACGCACAACTTGCAGTCGATGCAGGGGTTGTAGGCCAGCGCCTGCCCGTACTCGCTCACCTCCGCGTCCACCAGGACGGTGACCAGCAGCACGAAGCTGCCGAACTTCGGGTGGATGACGTTGCGGTGCAGGCCCATCACGCCGAGCCCCGCGGCCACGGCGACCGTCTTGTGCGCCACCACCCAGATCCGCTCACTGGGGAAACGGTCCATCTCCTGGGGGAAGCCGACCGACGGATTGAGCGCGCGGTAGCCGGCGTCCTGCAGGGCCCGAGTGACAGTGCGGGCGGCATGGTTGGCCTGCTCGTCGGTCTGGTGGTACTCCTGGTTGGCCACGCTGCGGGCGGGGGAGCGGCAGTTGTCGCGGTTCATCCGGACCGCCATCGCGATCAGGGTGCGGGTGCCGGGCAGCGCGGACTGTGCGTACTCGCGCTCGCCGGCCAGATCGGGGTGGTCCAGGCTGACCGCGGCCGCGTCGTCCGCACCGGCCGCCAGACACAGCTCGCGCAGCCAGGTCGCGTCGATCAACGGCGGCGGGCTCGTCGCGTCGGCGGCCCTCTGCCGGGCGAGTACGGCCTGTACCGAGGGGTGGGCCGCCAGTTTCGCAGGGAGCCTGGGTTCCGCCGATCGCCCCTCGGTCACCTGCCCCTCGGTGTCGCGCGCGCCAGTCATCCGATGCTCCTAGGGATGCGGGTTCGAGGCTCGCCCCGACAGCGAGAAACCGGTCAGTTTCGCCACTGTAAACCGATCGGTTTTCGCATGCAAGTCCCACTGGCGGGTTGCTTCTGCTCGGCGCGTGACGCGTCGGCACCCCGCGCGGGACTCACTCGGCCGGATGCGCCTCCCGCGTACACGCGCGGCGATCATGACGGCGGTGGTTCGCGTCCTCCTGGGCCAGTCGCCGCAGGAGCATGACGACCGGCTCGAACAGCACGGTGAGGGTGACCGCCCGTTCGGCGAGGGCGATGCGGTCCTCGATCCCGTCGAACTGCGCGAAATCCAGGTTCGCGGTGGAGGTGGCCAGCTGTGCGTACGGGAGCAGGTCCTCGGCCGTGTAGTCGGTGCCGAGGCGGCTCAGCGCCGCGAGACTCTCGGCGAGTGCCGGGCGGTGCGGTGACGCCTCGGAGATCTCCCAGCCCATGTCTTCGATGAGCGCCTCGACCCTCGCGGCGGCAGCACCTGACACCGCCTCATCGGCTGCGCTGTCCGGTCCGTCGCCTGCGCCGCTGTTCTTCACCTTCGCCTCTGCGGAGGGGGCGGGCAGTGCGTGGTGGACGACGCCCAGCGTCTCGAACGCGTCCAGTGGACGGTCGACGGCTTCGAGTACCTCGCGGGTGCGCGCGACGGACAACCCGCCGAGCTGGATGAGCGAACGGATCAGACGGAGCCGCTGGATGTGCTCCTCGCCGTATTCGACCGTGGTCGGGTTCAGTGCGCGGCCCTCGGGGAGCAGTCCTTCCCTTCGGTAGTACTTGATGGTCGCCACGGGCACCCCGGACCGTCGGCCGAGCTCTGAAATCCTCATGCGCTCCCTCACGCTCAACTGTCCCACCAGTATCGCGTTACCGGGGGTTGCCCCCGTGGGTTCGATAGTGCCACTATCAGCCACTCGATAGTTGAGATATCGAGCGCGTCCTCGGTGTGCCCGCTTTCGCACCCGGCCGTAGCTCTTCCCCCCGCCCGGGTCCGGGCCGGCCAGTCGGTCCTCGGCCCGGTCGTCCCGTACGCCTCGACAACGGAGAACCCCACCATGTCCCAGCGAATCGGTAAAACCCACTGGAAGCGTTTCGCCATCGGCGTGGTGCCGACGGTGGCCGCCACGGCGGCTGTCGCCGTCTCCATGGCCCAGGGCGCACTGGCCGCTTCGTTCAGCATCTCCGGTTCCGACTTCAAGGTCTCGGCCGCCTCCCTGAGCGGCACCGGATTCGGCAACTACGCCACGGTGGACGTCACCAAGAACGGCAAGCACGTACCCGTGGCCGTCTCGTCGATCAAGAACGCCAAGGTCGTCGACATGTGCCAGTCCGTCCCGGTGGACATTCCCGTGCTCGGGACGTACACGATGACCCTCAAGGCCGGCGGGGAGGGCACGCCGGTCAGGGCCAAGGACCTGTACCTCGACATGACCGACCTCCAGGCCAAGTCCGGCACCTTCACCAACATCGACATCGGCGTCGCCACCGGTTCCATGACCAAGGGTCAGGTCAACCCCAAGGACCATGTCGACCCCAACGGCTACGCCCAGGAGGCGGACACGGTCAAGATCATCGACGCCCGCCAGACGGTCTGGGCCTCGACCGCGGGGACGTTCGAACTGGCGGGCCTGCACATGGGCATCTCGGCCGGCCGCCACGACTGCTTCTGACCTCGCTTCCCCCCACCCCGCTCACGATTTGGGAACTTCCACATGACGAGTGCAGGCGCATCCGCGCACCCCTACAGTGACAGCGGCTTCGCCCGCACTCGCCGGGACTTCCGGGCCTGGCGGCGCACCCGCCCGTTCTGGGCCGGCCTGCTGGTCCTGCTCGCCGCCGGGCCGATCATCTACTTCCCCTACTTCAACCTCTCCCTGGGTGGCCTGTCGGTGGCGATGTCCACCACCGCGGGGGCCGGGTCCCTGGTCATCGGCCTGACGCTGATCGTCCTCGCCGGACTTCTCTGGTCCCAGCCGGTCATCAGGTTCTTCGCCGGCTGCGTCGCCATCTTCCTCGGTGTGCTCTCGCTTCCCATCTCCAACTTCGGCGGGTTCTTCTTCGGCACGCTGTTCGCGGCCACGGGCGGGCTCCTCGCCCTGGCGTGGGGTCCGGTGGACGAGGACATACCCGCCGGCACCGACGGCTCGGAGGGAGAGCCGGAGAATGCCTGACCACTCGCCCGACCTCCGCGGCGAGGCCGTAGAGCCTCGCTCCGTCCAGCCGTCGAGAGGCCGACACGCCTTTCCCCGTACGCCCGCGCTGACGCGCCTGCGCCTGCCGCTCGGGAAGGCTCTCGCGCTGACCGCACTGCCGACCGCACTCGTGCTCGGAAGCAGAGGTCTGCCCGCCGCCGACACGACCGCCACCGTGGCTCACTCCGTTTCCGAGGAGGAGGCGGGGGCCGGTGTCGACTGCGCCCGTCCCGACGACTCGTCAGCCTCTGCCGCGGCGGCTTCCGTGAGCCCCACTCCGACGGCCGCCCGCCGCGCGTCCAGCGCTCCCAAGGGCGACGAGCCCGTCAAGCCGTCGGAGCCCGTGGCCGAGGAAAGAACGGGGCCGGTCGAGGCTCCGGCCGCCGCCCCCACTCCCACCCCCACTCTCTCTCCGAGCGCGAGTTCCACCGCCTCCGGTCTCGCGGGCATCATCGGCACCCTCTTCGGCGACAACAGCGCGCAGCGGAGCCCGGCACCGGACGCGAGCCCCTCGCCGACGTCGGAACCCCACGCGAGCCCCTCGCCGAGCCCGACCTCTCCGAGCCCGACCTCTCCGACGTCGGAGGCCACGGCACCGTCCGACCCACTGCTGCCCTCGCCCCACGCATCGCCTGCCACAGGCCACCGGCCCGCCGAGCCCTCGCCCGGCCCGCCCCGGCCGGAGTCCACCGGGGAAGCCGACCGCACCTGTGACATCGGTGATCTCGAGGCCCCCGAGGACAACGCTGCCGGTCCGTTCGCCGCCGAGTCGTGGAACATGAAGGGGAGCCGTGTCGCCCTGTACGACGTCGTCTTCGGCGGTGTGGTGACCGTGGACACGGCCGCAGGTCCCAAGCGGGTGCTCAAGTTCTCCGCGGCGGACGTCACGATCCGGGACCTGAAGATGGCGGTGCCCGTCGGCCCGGAGGTTCAGCACATCGACGGTGGGCCCGGCTCGACGTCCACGTTGAAAGGTGACCGCATCACCATGTACGTCGAAAGCCTGACGGGCACGGTCTCCGGTGTCGAAGGCCTTCCCGTGCCGTCCGTCCTGCGACTGCACCTCACCCCCGACACCGTGCCGGAGTGGCTCCTCGACACGGTCGGGAAACTCGGCCTCAAGCTGCAGCTCACCCTGGACGACGCCGACATCGACCAGGCCGGACAGACGGGAGGAGAGCTCGTCATCCCGGGGATCCACGGATACGGCACACCACGGTGAACGTCGGCCTCAACTCGCTGCCGGACGAGATCCGCAGGCTGGGGCAGGTCGGACAGGTGCGCCGGCTGGACCACCGGTTCCTGGCCCTGGGCGACGCCATCACCGCCCGAGGCGGCTTCTGCCAGGCGTAGGCGCCGGTGTGACCGGGCTGGTCAGTGGACGTCCGAGCGCCCCGGTACGCCCGTCAACGGGAGTACCGGGGCGCGCTCGTCGATCCTCAGCCCTGGCTGCAGTAGTCGACCCAGCGGTGCGAGGAGATGTTGTTGTTGACGCTGGCGCCGAACTGGGACAGGCCCGCGCCGTAGGTGAAGCGGTAGTTGCCGGTGGTGGTGTCCGACCAGCGGTCACCCTGGCTGATGCAGGCGTGTGCGCCGCCGGCGTTGGGGGCGGTGTACAGGTCGACCGCGTCCAGGAAGCCCGCGTAGCCGTTGTTCCAGATGTCGGAGGTCAGGTTGCGGCAGCTGCCCCAGTTGTCGGAGTTGCCGTCCCACTTGCACTCCCGGCCGCGGCCGTTGGGCTGGGTGTAGACGTGCAGGAAGCCGTCCGAGGAGGCGAGCTGGGCGGACTTGGTGCCCTGCGATCCCGCGTCCAGTGCGCTGGCGCTGGAGAACGGGGAGAAGAGGGCGGCGACGGCGGCGGCGGAGGCCGCGACGGTGAAGAGACGCTTGACGGACATGGTGTTCCTCAATTTCGTTGGCTTGTTGGTTCGTTGGTTAGTTGTTCTGTGGTGAGCGGGGTGGTTCGCCCACGGCTCGGCGGCCGTGGGGGGTCTGTTGGGGGAGCGGGCCGGCTCAGTCGCCGCGGGCGACGATCCCGCGGGCCCGGGGCAGTGCCTCGCGCCTGAGACGCGCGAGATCGGCCGTCTCCTCGGGGTAGCGCCGCCGCAGCTTGTCCCGGTACTCGGTGTCCAGGGACTTCGCCACGGTCGACAGGCCGCTGGAGGCGGCACAGGCCGCCTCGGCCGAGGCCAGCCGTACTTCCTTGGTGTGCGGCCACGGATCGGCCGGCTGGGTGGCCGCGGCGCGGGCCTCCGCGGGGCCCGGGTACGCGTACCCCTGGTCGCGCATACAGCGGGCCCACGGTTCGACGGCTGCCCGGTAGCGCTTGTCGTTCGTCACGAGGCCGACGCGCATCCCGGCCAGGCTGTCGGTGACCCGGGTGGCCCGGAACCAGGCCTGGAGGTCGGTGTACAGCTTGCGTTCGGCGGTGGCCTGGCAGCCCTGGTCACTGTGGGAGACCTGCATGCCGCCCGGCAGCCGCGCCGAAAGCCCTTGTGGCCGCGCCCCGTTGAGGGCGCTCACCAGGACGGCCCGGTCCTTCGCCGGCCTGGAGTGGAAGTACCGCTGGTTCGGGTTGCGCCGGGCCTCGGCCTCCCGGTCGCGCCGCAGGTCGGTGCCGTAGCCGTGGGCCCTGGCCCATGCCGGGTCGTCCACGACGTAGGGGAACCGGGTCGAGACGTCGTCGGGCCTGGACGGCTCGACCCAGTACTCGTGCCCCTGCTTCTCCATGCACTCCTTGATGAGGAGCTGCTCGGCGAGCGCCAGCGTCTCCCGAGGGTCGCCCGTGGTCCGGCGCGGGCCGGCGTCGGCGGCACCGGGAACGGCCGTACTGGGAACTGCCGTACTGGGATCGGCGGCACCGGGGACCGCCGCGGTGCCACCCGCGCAGCCGGTGGCCGTCGCGGCCAGCAGACCGGCGGTCAGCAGGGCCAAGGTCCAGCGGTGCATGCGGCGCCTCCCGGGGCTCCTGTCGAACGAACGTGTTCTTCTCGACCCGTTGACGCCTCACGGGCCCCATCCGTATGCGCTCGAAACTCGGGTTTCTTTTCTTTCGGCGATCTTTCTCCGACGGTCATACGGCGACGTCGGGCGAGCCGTCCTTCCTGCACGCCACGCGCCTCACCGAGCGTCGGAATCCAGCCAACTGATGGCAGAAGGGAGGCGCGTCGACTCTGTCGGCGGCACCGCCGACACGCTCTGTCCGCCGCGTGATCGCTGGGGAACGGAACCGGTTGGCCGCAGCGACCGGATCCGGTCACGGCGGTCCGGCCGCCGCCGTGCCGAACGCGTGATCGCCGATATCTTTTACCCTGTTCCGCGGGGCGGACGGTACGGCGATCGGGGAGCGATGTTCGAAGTGCGGCTGCTCGGTCCGGTGGAGGTGTGGGAGGGCGACCGGCGGGCTCCGCTCGGCGGTGTCAGACCCCTCGCGGTCCTGTCGGCGCTGGTCGTCCACCTCGGTGAGGTGCTCTCCACCGAGCGGCTCGTGGACTGCGTCTGGGACGAGCGGGCACCGGCCACCGCGGGCGCTCTCGTGGCCACGCATGTCTCCGCCGTGCGTCGCGCACTGGCCCAGGTCACCCCGGCCGCGGTCGTCCGCACACGACCGCCCGGCTATGTCGCCGAGCTCGAACCGTCGCAGATCGACGCCCGCCGTTTCGAGGATCTCCTCGCCTCGGGCCGGGCCTCGGCCGCGGACGGCCGACCCGAGGAGGCCGCCGACCTGCTGTCCGAGGCGCTGGGGCTGTGGCGCGGCCCGGAGGCACTGGAAGGGCTCGCCCAGTCGTTCGCCCGGATCGAGGCCGCCCGGCTGGCGGAACTGCGGCTCATCGCCCAGGAGGAGTCCTTCGCCCTGCGCCTCGACCTGGGCGGCGCGGACCGGACGATCGCCCCCCTGCTCGCGCACGTCGCCGCCAACCCACTGCGGGAGCGGCCACGCGGCCAGCTGATGACCGCGCTGTTCCGCACCGGCCGGGTCTCCGACGCCCTGCGCACGTACCAGGAGGGCCGCGCGATCCTCCGCGAGGAACTGGGCATCGATCCCGGGCCTCAACTGCGGGCCCTGCACCAGGCGGTACTGACCAACGACGCGAAGCTGTCGGGCGACCCGGGGCCGCAGCGCACCGGGCGGGAGCAGCCGAGGCTCCCGAAGCCGTCGCCGGGCGCGGCGCGCGGCGCGTCCAGCGCCCCGCCGAGACCCGCGCCGTCACATCTCCCGCCGGACATAGCCGACTTCGTGGGCCGCTCCGAGCAGATCGACTGGGCCTCCGCGCTGCTGAGCAAGGTCGACGAGACCGGCCGCACCGCCTCACCGATCGGCGTGCTCTCCGGCCGTTCCGGAACAGGCAAGACCGCGCTCGCCGTACACGTCGGCCACCGGATGTCCGCGCTCTTCCCGGACGGCCGTCTGTTCGTGGACCTGCGCGCCGGGGACACCGCCCCGCTGCAGCCCGCCGACGCCCTGGCCAGGCTGCTGCGCGCCATGGGAGCCGACCCCGAGAACCTGCCGACCTCGGTCGAGGAGCTGACGGGGCTGTACCGCACGCTCATCGGGAACCGGCGCGTCCTGCTGATCCTGGACAACGCGGCCGGCGAGGCGCATGTACGGCCTCTGCTGCCCCCGGGCCCCGGCTGCGCGGTGCTCGTCACCAGCAGACGCCGGCTGGTGGCGCTGGAGGGCGCCGCCCATCTGGACCTGGCCGTGCCCGACCAGGCGGAGGCGCTCGAACTGCTGCGCAGGGTCGCCGGCCCCGACCGTACGGACGCCGAACCGGAGCGGGCCGCCGAGATCGTCTCGCTGTGCGGGCGGCTGCCGCTGGCCGTGCGCATCGCCGGCGCCCGGCTGGCCGCCCGTCCGCACTGGGCGCCCGGCCGACTCGCCCGACGACTGCGCGACCAGCGCAGCCGGCTCAACGAACTGCGCGCCGGAGACCTGGAGTTGCGCACCAGCCTTGAGCTCGGATACGCCGACCTGGATCTGTCGGAGCGTCAGGCGCTGCGTCGGCTGGCCCTGTTCGACCTGCCGGACTTCGCGTCCTGGATCGCCGCCCCTCTGTTGGACATCGGCACGCTGGAGGCCGAGGAGGCGGTGGAGCGGCTGGTGGACTGCCACTTCATCGACGTGATCGGCGTCGACGACACGGGGCGCAGCCGGTATCGCATCCATGACCTGGCCCGGGAACACGCGCGGGAACACTGTCTGTCCGAGGAGAGCGCCGAGGAGCGCAGGGCGGCCGTGCTGCGGCTGGTGGCGTCCTGGCTGGGGCTGGCCAGGAAGGCGGCGGCCCTGGGCCCGGGCGCGGCCGGCCGGTACTTCCCCGAGCCGGCCGCCGTACGGGCCCTCGACGCGGAGACGGAGGAAGAGCTGCTCGGGCGCCCCGCGTCCTGGTTCGCCGCCGAACAGGCCTGTCTGCTCGCGGCGGTGGAGTACTGCGCGGACAACGGTATGGACCGTGCCGCCCGCGACCTGGCCGGCGCGTTGATCGCGAGCTCGGCCGCGCTGTACAACCAGTTCGACGCCTGGACCCGCTCGCACGCCGCGGCCATGGCCGCCGTACACCGCAGCGGGGACGGCGAGGGCGAGGCGTGGCTGCTCGCGGGGCTGGGCCAACTGCGCTACGAACAGGACGAGTTCGAGGAGTCGTACTCCTACTTCTGCAAGGCCCTGCGCTTGTTCGAGGCACGCGGCGACGTACCGGAGGGCGCGGCTCTCGCGCTGGCCGGGATGGGGACGGCCCGGCGCGAACAGGCCGGGTACGCCGAGGCGTTGGAGCTGCTGAACGCGTCACTCGGCCTGTACGGGGAGTCGGGCGAGCGGGGCGCCCGGGCCCGGGTGCTGTACGGCATCGGCTATGTGCACCGGGAGCAGGGACGGGGCGAGCAGGCCCGGCAGGTGCTCGCGCGGGCGCTGGAGCTGTACCGCGCGGAGGGCGACCGCAACGGTGAGGCGCTGACCCTGCGATCGCTGGCCCTGTGCCACCGGGCCGAGGGCCGACTCGCGGACGCCGAGCGGCTGTTGCACGAGGCGCTGCGGATCTTCGCCGGTCTGCGGGACACCTTCGGCGTGATGTACACCGAACAGTCGCTGGCCAAGACGGAGTTGCGGCTGGGGCGTCTCGACGAGGCACGCGAGCGGCTCGGCCGGTGCCTGGAGATCGCCCGCGAACGCCAGGACAGGTTCGGTGAGGCCCTCGTCCTGCGCACCCTGGGCGAGTGGCATCTGGCGGCCGGTGATCCGGACGGCGCCCGGGACCCCCTGGAGCAGGCGCTGTCGGCCTGGCAGACCCTGCGGCTGCCGCTGTGGCGGGCACGTACCGTCCGGGATCTGGCCGAGGTGTGGGAGGCGCAGGGCGACCCGGCGGCGGCGCGCTCGGCCCGGGCCGAAGCACACGCGGTCTTCCGGGAGTTGGGCTGCGGGACGGCAGAGCCGGCGGCGGACGCCGAGTAGTCCGCACCGTCCGCGGACCATCCTGGTGGGCGTCTGCAGGCATCCCTGTGGGCCGCTTGCAGACAACTTGCAGAGGATCTGCAGCGCCGTCCGGGACTCTTTGAGCGTGACAGAGATCATCACGCTCTCGGACGCCCGGGTCGCCGCGGTCGCGCAGAAGGACTGCGGTGAGTCGCTGGTCGACCTGCGCGGGACGGGCCACCTGTGGCTCGACCACCGGCAGGCCGACGACGACGGCCACTACGCCCACCTCCGGTCCGGGGCGCTGCGCCGGCTGGTGCGGGCCCAGCGCCTGCTGCCGGCCGGGGTCAGGTTCCTGGTGGTGGAGGGGTACCGGCCGCCCGACCTGCAGCGCCGCTACTTCGAGCAGTACGCGCGAACCATGCGCCTGGCCCACCCGGACGCTTCGCCGGAACGGATCCGCGAACTGGCGAGCGCGTACATCTCCCCGCCGGAGGTGGCACCGCACGTCAGCGGCGGAGCCGTCGACCTGACGCTGTGCGACCAGGACGGCCGGGAGCTGGCACTGGGCACGGAGGTCAACGCGACCCCGGAGGAGAGCGAGGGCGCCTGCCGCACCGAGGCGCCCGGGATCAGCGCCGAGGCGCGTGCCAACCGGGCCCTGATGGGCTGGGCCCTCGGCGCGACCGGCTTCGTCAACTACCCGACCGAATGGTGGCACTGGTCGTACGGCGACCGGTACTGGGCGCTGCTGCGTCAGGCACCGGCCGCCCGCTACGGCCCCGCCGCCCCGCCCAACCCGACGGCCTGACCAGCCGCCTGGCGCACACGACACGACGCGACACGACCGTACGACCGCGCGTACGAACGAGGGGAACAGTTGTGAACACCAGCACCTACGCCTGTCCGCCACCGCCTCGCGAGGACGGCGACCGGATGAGCCCGAAGGACTTCGACGCCTCCTTCGCGGCGGACATGCCACGCCTGCGCCGACGGCTGCTGGCCCTGACGGGCAACCCGCACGACGCCGACGACCTGGTGCAGGAGACCTATCTACGGCTTTTCAGAAGGGCCCGCGCCCAGAACCTGACGCACCAGCAGCACCCGTACGCCTACACCTGCACCGTCGCCCTGAACCTGCTCCGTGACTCCTGGCAGCGTCCCTCGCGCCGCGAACAGTCCACCGACCGGCTGCCCGAGACCGGCTGGGACGGCGGGCTGGCCTCCTACGAGGCTTCCGAGACCACGCTGGCGTTGCTGGGTGTGCTCTCCGAGAAGGAGGCCGCGGCGGTGATCCTCGTGGACCTGGAGGGACTCAGCCACGACACGGCCGGAGAACGGCTCGGCGCGCACCGCGGAACGGTCCAGCGCAACCGGATGCGGGGCCTGGCCAAGATGCGCGACGCGCTCGGCAGCTGACTCGTGCCGCTCCCTCCACGGGGGTGGGGGAGCGGCACGTACCCACACCACCGACGTCTCCGGCCCGGCCGGTGACGGCACCTCTTTAGAAGGAAGAGTTCCTTGATGATCAGCAGCACGCGCCGCCGGACCAGCGGCGCGCTCCTGGGGGCCTCGGTCCTCGCCCTGTCCGCGTTCTTCTCCGCGCCGGCCCACGCCGCGCAGGACGCCACCTGCGGCGTCCTCGCTCCGGGCGCCTCGGCCACCGCGCAGGCAGCCGTGAACGCCGCCTGTTCGCAGATCGGCGTCTGGTACAGCTGGGGCGGCGGGCACGGAGCGTCGCCGGGGGCCAGCTACGGCTACTACGACGGCTCGGACCCGGACAGCCTCCACGACAACGAGCGCAAGGGCTTCGACTGCTCCGGCCTGGTGCGCTACGCGTACGCCCAGGCCACCGGCAGGGACCTGCTCAACGGTACGGCGAACGACCAGTTCAACAGCTCGCAGGCCTCGGCCCGCTTCTCCGCCTCGCAGGGCAGCGCCCCGCTGCTGCCGGGCGACCTGATGTTCTGGGGCAGCGGGCATATTCACCACGTCGCCATGTACCTGGGCGGCGGGCAGATGGTCGAGGCGTACGAGTCGGGCACTCACATCAGGGTCGCGCCCGTGCGCACCGGCGGCGACTACGCGGGCGCGATCCGGATCAACGGTTCGGGCACTCCCACTCCGCCGCCCGCGAACGGCGGTACGACCTTCGAGACCTGGGGCACGGGGGTGCGCACCCACCGCACGCCGAGCGTGGGCGGCGCGGTCGTCGACACCTTCGCCGGACCGACCCAGGTGTCGGTCCAGTGCCAGCAGCACGCGGAGAGCGTGACCGCCGAGGGCTACACCAACGACATCTGGTCCAAGCTGGCCGACGGTTCCTGGATGACGAACATCTACATCAAGGGCCCGGCGTCGCTGCCCGGCATCCCGGACTGCGGCGGCAGCAGCACCCCGCCGCCGTCGAGCGGCAGCAAGCCGTTCCAGACCTGGGGCACCGGGGTGCGTACGCACAGCGAGCCGAACGTCAACGCCGGGGTGGTCGACTACTTCGCGCAGCCCACCACGGTCAACGTGGTCTGCCAGGCGCACGCCCAGACGGTGACGGCCGAGGGCTACACCAACGACGCCTGGGCCAAGCTGACGAACGGTTCCTGGATGACGAACATCTACATCAAGGGCGGTGCCTGGCTGGACGGCGTCCCGACCTGCTGACGCACGGACGTCCCGTCCCGGGTCGCCGGAGGCTCTCCTCCGGCGACCCGGGACGCCGTCCGACGGTGGGCGCGGCGGGGGAGAGACCGTGGGGAGCTCTTGGGCCGGCCTTGGCCCATCCCTCATCTCACGTACCGACGACCTTCACACGGATGCCACCGGACCCTTCCGTGCCGTTCGGTACCCCTGGGAAACTCCAGGCGCGCATTCCGTCACGTTCCACCCAATGCCGTCATCAGGACGAGAGGCCATTCCCCCATGCCCGAAGTCAACCGGCGCCGCTTCCTCCAACTCGCGGGCGCGACCACGGCGTTCACCGCGCTCTCCAACAGCATCGAGCGTGCCGCCGCCCTCCCCGCGAACCATCGCACCGGGACGATCAAAGACGTCGAGCACGTCGTCGTCCTCATGCAGGAGAATCGGTCCTTCGACCACTACTTCGGCTCCCTGCGCGGCGTCCGGGGCTTCGGCGACCCGCATCCGGTGACGCAGGCGAACGGCAAGTCGGTCTGGCACCAGTCGGACGGCACCAAGGACGTGCTCCCCTTCCACCCGGACGCCGACAACCTCGGACTGGCCTTCATCCAGGACCTCCCGCACAGTTGGAGCGACGGGCACGTCGCGTTCAACAACGGCAAGTACGACAAGTGGATCGAGGCCAAGTCGTCGACGACGATGGCCTATCTGAACCGCGAGGACATTCCGTTCCACTACGCGCTGGCCGACTCCTTCACCGTCTGCGACGCCTACCACTGCTCGTTCATCGGCTCCACCGACCCGAACCGCTACTACATGTGGACGGGCTACACGGGCAACGACGAGCTGGGCGGCGGCCCCGTACTCGGCAACGACGAGGTGGGATACGGCTGGACGACGTACCCGGAGCGCCTCGAGAAGGCGGGCGTGTCCTGGAAGGTCTACCAGGACGTCGGTGACGGGCTCGACGCGGCCGGTTCCTGGGGCTGGATCCAGGACGCCTACCGGGGCAACTACGGCGACAACTCGCTGCTCTACTTCAACCAGTACCGCGACGCCAAGCCCGGCGACCCCCTCTACGACAAGGCCCGCACCGGCACCGACGCGCGCAAGGGCGAGGGCTTCTTCGACCAGCTCAAGGCCGACGTGTCAGGGGGCAAGCTGCCGCAGGTCTCCTGGATCGTCGCCCCCGAGGCCTTCACCGAGCACCCCAACTGGCCCGCGAACTACGGCGCCTGGTACATCGCCCAGGTCCTGGACGCGCTCACCTCCGACCCCGAGGTGTGGGCGAAGACGGCGCTGTTCATCACGTACGACGAGAACGACGGTTTCTTCGACCACCTCGTGCCGCCGTTCCCGCCCGGCTCCGCCGCACAGGGCAGGTCGACGGTCGACGTCGGCCCGGACCTCTTCAAGGGTGACAGCAAGCACGCGGCCGGTGCCTACGGGCTCGGGCAGCGGGTGCCGATGCTGGTCGTCTCCCCCTGGAGCAAGGGCGGGTTCGTCTGCTCGGAGACGCTCGACCACACGTCGATCATCCGGTTCATGGAGAGCCGCTTCGGGGTACACGAGCCCAACATCTCGCCCTGGCGGCGCGCGGTCTGCGGCGATCTGACGGCCGCCTTCGACTTCTCCCGCAAGGACGTCAAGCCCGTCGCCCTGCCCGGCACCGACGGTTACCTGCCGCCGGACAAGAACCGCCACCCGGACTACGTCCCGACGCCGCCCGCCAACCCGGTCCTGCCCCGGCAGGAACGCGGCCTACGCCCGGCCCGCCCGCTCAAGTACGCCCCGTACGTGGACGGTTCGGCAGACCTGGCGGCCGGAAAGTTCACGCTGTCCTTCGCCTCCGGCGCCCACGCCGGCGCCTCCTTCCTGGTGACCTCCGGCAACCGCACCGACGGTCCGTGGGCGTACACCACCGGAGCCGGCAAGACCCTCTCCGACACCTGGAACTCGGCGTACTCCAAGGACGCCTACGACCTGACGGTGCACGGCCCGAACGGCTTCCTGCGCGTCTTCAAGGGGCACGGAAAGGGCGCCGCCGGACCCGAGGTGACCGCACGGCACGTCGGCGACGACCTTGAACTGACCCTCACCAACAAGGGTGCCAAGGCAGTCGAGTTGAAGCTGAGCAGCGGGTACGGGGGACACGCGCGCACGATCCGGGTGCGGGCCGGCGCGGTCGTGAAGCACCGGGTGGACCTGGGTGCCAGCAAGCGGTGGTACGACCTGACGGTCACCTCCGAGGGCGACGCGTCGTTCCTGCGCCGGTTCGCCGGGCACGTGGAGAACGGCCGGGCGGGTGTGAGTGATCCGGCGATCGTGACCTGCTGACGGGCGGTACGGGGCCCGGGGTACACCTTGACCGGTACATGGTTGTCATCCAGCCACGTCACGGTAGTGTGCCCCGGTGACCACGCAATCGAACATACCTGCAGGTTGGTACGCGGATCCGCACGGAGCGCCCCAGACGCTCCGGTACTGGGACGGTTCCCAGTGGACCGACCACACCAACACCGACCAGCAGCAGGCGCAGCAGCCCCAGGCCCAGCAGCCGCAGGCGGCGCCGGTTCAGCTGCCGCAGCAGGGATTCGGTCAGCCTCAGGGCCAGCTCCAGAAGGGCTTCGGCGCTCCGCAGCCGGCGGCTCCCGGTGCCGATGCGCGGGTGCAGCAGCAGGTTCAGCAGCAGGCCGGGGTCGCTGGGGGCGGGGCGGGCGGCGGCACGCTGTTCACCGAGCCGGTGCTGGTGGTGAACCAGAAGGCCAAGCTGATCGAGGTGACCAACGAGTACAAGGTCATGGACCAGCAGGGCCGGGACCTCGGCTCGGTCGTCCAGGTCGGACAGAGCGTCCTGAAGAAGATCCTGCGCGTGGTCTCCAGCCTCGACCAGTACATGACGCACAAGCTGGAGATCCGGGACGCCCACGGTCAGCCGGTGCTGCTGCTGACGCGCCCCCGGAAGTTCATCAAGTCGAAGGTGATCGTGCAGCGTCCGGACGGTTCGCCGGTCGGTGAGATCGTCCAGCAGAACATGATCGGGAAGATCAACTTCGCGATCAACGCGGGTGGGCAGCAGGTCGGCGCCATCAAGGCGGAGAACTGGCGGGCCTGGAACTTCAGCATCGTCGACCACGCGGAGAACGAGGTCGCCCGCATCACCAAGACCTGGGAAGGTCTGGCGAAGACGATGTTCACGACCGCGGACAACTACGTCCTGCAGATCCACTACCAGCTGCCCGAGCCCCTGCTGAGCCTTGTGGTGGCGACGGCGCTGACCGTCGACACGGCGCTGAAGCAGGATTCACGAGGCCTGGGCTGACCGGTCGGTTCACAGTGGGCGGGTCGGTTCACAGAGACCGGCCGAAGCCCCTGTTCACAGGTGTGTTCACAGGGGCCGGGCGGTTCACGCGGTTCACAGTGACGTGAGGTGTCCCGGCTGCCGGGGCATCAACGACGGTTCGACGGGCGCCGGGTGGGCCTCCAGTGCGAGGACCGACACCACCGGATGCTCCTCGTCGTCCAGGACCGAAGCCGCCGATGCCTGTGCCGATGCCGCCGCCGATGCCGATGACGGAATCACGATGCGCTCCGGAGACACTGCGACCGCCGTGTCCGGGACCGGCTCCGTGACCGGGGCCGGGGTCGCCCGCGACAGGGTCACCACACCCCACCCCGCGAGCCCCGCGCCGACCAGCGCCAGGAGCAGACCGGCCGCGCCGCCCTGGAGCCGCTCGCCGAGCAGCGTCAGGCCGATCACCGCCGCCGCGACCGGGTTGGCCAGCGTCACCAGGGCCAGCGGACCGCCGAGGCCGCCCCGGTAGGCGGTCTGGGACAGGATCAGGCCGCCCGCCGCGAACGCCGCGACCAGCAGTGCCACCCCGATCACCTGCCAGCCGAGCAGCGGACCCGAGCTGTCCGTCGCCGCGACCGTGACGGTCTGGGTGAGCGCCGAGGCAACCCCGGACGCGATCCCGGACGCGCTCGCGTGCCGCAGGCCGGGCCGGGCGCCGGGGCGGGCCAGCACCCCGATCAGGGCCATCGTCGTACCGGCGACCGCGAGGGCCTCCGGGAGGCTCAGGATGTGGTCCGGCGCCGGACCGGACGCCGTGACCAGGATGGCCGCGAGGCCGAGCAGCGTCAGCGCGGTACCGCGCCACTCCACCGCGGTGACCCGCCGGCCGGCGACCCGCGCGCCCAGCGGCACCGCGGCGACCAGCGTGAGCGCGCCCAGCGGCTGGACCACCGTGAGCGGCCCGTACTTGAGCGCGACCACGTGCAGCAGCGCGCCCCCCGCGTTGAGCAGCACCGAGCCCCACCAGGCACCGGACGCCAGCAACCGGCCGATCCCCGCGTCGGCATTGCGTGAGGCGAGCCGTTCCTGGGCGACGGCCGCGGCGGCGTAGGCGACGGCGGAGAACAGGGAGAGGGCGACGGCGGCGAGCGTGGCGGCGTTCATCGTCCCGCTCCCACGAGGACGGGCTCGTCGACCGGGGTGAGCCTGCTGCTGTGGCTGGCGGTCGACCGGGTGCGGTGGGGCAGGTGGACGACGGCGAGGGCGATGCCCAGCAGGGCCGAGGCCACGATCGCGTCGAGCCAGTAGTGGTTCGCCGTGCCGACGATCACCAGCAGCGTCACCAGTGGATGCAGCAGCCACAGCCAGCGCCAGCGTGAGCGGGTCGCGACGATCAGGCCGATCGCCACCATCAGGGCCCAGCCGAAGTGCAGCGACGGCATGGCCGCGAACTGGTTGGACAGGGTGTCGGCCTCGGGTGAGGCGCCGTAGACCGTCGGTCCGAAGGCCTGGCCGGTGTCGACGAGGCCCGCCTCGCCGAGCAGTCGCGGCGGGGCCAGCGGGAAGGTGAGATGGATCACCAGGGCAGCCCCGGTGACCGCGGCGAGGACCCGGCGGGCCCAGACGTAGTGCGCGGGGCGCCGCAGATAGAGCCAGACCAGGAAGGCGACGGTGGCCGGGAAGTGCACGGTCGCGTAGTAGGTGTTCGCGACGTGCACAGCGGTGTCGTTGTGCAGCAGCGCCGACTGCACGGCGCCCTCGCCGGGGAGATGCAGCGCCCGCTCCCAGTCCCAGACGCGGTGCGCGTTGTGGAAGGCCTCGGCGGTGTGCCCGGTCGCCAGCTGCCGGCCGAGTTTGTAGACGAGGAACAGCCCTGCGACCAGCAGGAGTTCACGGACGAGCGGCGGCCGTCGTATGCCGGTGGGCTCCGCCTTGGCAGGCTCGGTGCTGGCTTTCATCCCCCGGCCCTTTCCCTGAGTGGCGCGTCTGCGCACGTGTTGCGTGATGGGCGGGAACTCGTCTGTACGGGCGCTCGTCTCATCGATACGTTGGTGTACCGATACGAGAGTGTACCGAAACGAATCCGTACCGGTACACTGGCGTATCGATGGACTTACGACACACTGGAATCGGGAATAAGCCACAGAGCAGCCCGACAATCAGACAACCCCGACAACAACGACAGCACCGCCAGGGAAAGGGAGCGCAGTCATGACGTCGCAGGCCGCGGAGGGACCGGAACCGGTCGTCGCCTCCCGCCGCTCCAGGATCACGCCCGAGCGTGAGCAGGAGTACTTCGACGCCGTGCTCGTCCAGATCCGCGAGTGCGGATACGACGCGCTGACCATGGAGGGCGTCGCCGCCAGCGCGCGGTGCAGCAAGTCGACGCTCTACCGGCAGTGGAAGACCAAACCGCAGTTCGTGGCCGCGGCGCTGCGCGCCAACCGGCGCGCCCGCTTCGCCGTCGACACCGGGTCCCTCGGTGGGGACCTGCGGGCGGCGGCGCGGGCCACCGGCGCGTCCTCGGGCAGCGACACCCAGCTGATGCAGGCTCTCGGCCACGCCGCCATGCAGGACCCCGAGCTCCAGCAGGCGTTGCGCGAGGCGATCGTCGAACCGGAGCTGGCCGCGTACCGCGAGATGATCCGCCGCGCGGTCGAGCGGGGCGAGGTCGCCGCCGACCATCCGGCGCTGGAGTACGTACCGGCGCAGATGATAGGCGTCCTGCGGGTCCGCCCGGTCCTGGAGGGCCGGTACGCGGACCCGGAGTACCTCGTCGGATTCGTGGAGGCCGCGGTGCTCCCCGCACTCGGCGTCACCTGAGACGCAGGCCGCCGTCCGTGGCACGCCCGGACGGTGACCTGTCCGCGCCGACCCGTGGGGACGGGGGCGGCGCGCACCCCCCGGCCGGGTGGGGTTCCTCTTGAGCGGAGAGGCGCCCCACCCGGCCGATCCACCTCCACCCGCACCTCGTGGCCGTCCGGACGGCTGTCCGGAGCGCGGACCGGCGGATCAGACGTTCGTCCCGCTGCCGCCGCCCGTCGAGACCTTGATACCGGCGGTGATCTGGTCGATCACCGCCTCCTTCTGGTCGGCGTCGACGCCGAAGCGGACGACGACGATCTGCCGGGGGTTCGCCGGCGCGGGGAAGGCCAGCGACTCGACGATGCCGTCGGCGCCCTTGCTGGTGACCGCTTTCCAGCGGACCAGATAGCCCTTCTGCCCGGCCACGGTCACCGCCTTGGAGGCCAGGACGTCGTGCGAGGTGATCTTCCCGTAGGTGGTGCCGCCGTAGGACTCCTCGGCGTTCGCCGAGATGTCCGCCTTGGCGACCGCCTCGGCCGTGCTGCCCGAGGTGCCCAGCGCCAGCGCGGGCGCCGAGTACGCCCCGCCCTTGGTGCACGACTTCGTCGTGTCGCCCGGGCACTTGTAGGAGCTGTCCGAGGTGACCTGGCCGCCCACGGCGATCTGCTGGCCGTACCAGCCGTCGGGGATCGGGATGCTGATCCCGTTGGTCGCGTCGGGCACGGAACCGCTGTCGATCTTCGGGCTCTCCGAGGGCTCGGACTGCTGCGGATCCGGCGTCTGGCCGCCCGGGCCGCCGCCGGTGCCACCACCGGGACCGCCCTGGCCGCCGCTGTTCTGACCGCCGCCGTTCTGGCCCCCGCCGTTCTGTCCGCCGGTGCCGCCCGGGCCGCCCGGCACCTGTGAGCTCACATCGCTGCCGCCGTCGTCCTTGGTCAGCGCGTACACGCCGCCGCCTATGCCGGCGAGGACGGCGATCGCCACCGCGACGGCTATGCCGGTACGCAACCCGCGCCGGGCGCCCGTCGGCGGATGCTCCGGGTACGCCGGATAGGCCCCGCCGGTGGCCAGCACCGGTGGACCCCAGGCGGGGGCCGAGCCCTCGGGACGGGTCTGTTCCGTCCATGTCCTGCCGTCCCACCAGCGCTCGGTGGCGGGGCTGTCACTTGTCTGCCCGGGGTCGGGATACCAGCCGGGGGGAGTCTCCTGCGTCATGCCCCCACCGTATGAGGCCAGAGTGAAAGGCGGATGAGAGGAGTGGCCTTTCCGCCGGGAAAGGCGCGGAATGGCGGGCCGAGATGCCGAGAAAGCGGGATACGAGAGGTCAGGGCCCTACGCCCTCTGCCACGCGGACCGAAGGGGAATGCCAGTGCGAATGATGGTGGCGTCCGCGTCGGCCTCTCCGTCGCGCCGCCCCCGTCGGGGTGAAGAGGGGAGCATCCCGGTGATCCTCTCCAGGGGTGCGGACAGGGCGGCCCGCAGAGGCACAGCCCCTCGAAGGCGCACTTGCCCGGGGATGGCAAACCAGCCCCGTATCAAAGGATGTTGACGGTCCATCACCTCGACGACGGCTGGTGGCGGGCCCGCCGCGTCGCCCTGCCGCCCTCCTTGTCACTCGTCCCGGCACTACCTGGACGGACCCGCCTCCACCGCGACAGTCGGACGGCTACTCTCGGGTTCTGTACGTCGTTCAGGCGACTTGGGGAGGTAGCGGGATGACGGAGGAACGGCCCGGGACGGCCGGCTCTGCCGCCCTGTGGGAGCGCGACACACAAGTCGCCGCCGTCGACCGGGCGATCGACGCCCTGCGCGCCGACAGCGCCTCCTCGGGCAATCTGCTGCTCTTCACCGCCGAGGCGGGCCTCGGCAAGACCGCGCTGATGGCCGAGACCCGGCGCATCGCCGAGCGGCGCAACTGCACGGTGTGGTCGGCACGCGGCGGCGAGACACTCAAGTCTGTCCCCTTCAACGTCGTACGGCAGCTGCTCCAGCCCGCTCTGGTGTCCCTGATGCCGGAGGAGGCCCGCGAGTACCTCGGCGACTGGTACGACATCGCCGGCCCCGCCCTCGGCATCACGGAACCCGGCGACCGGCAGGCCGACCCGCAGGGTGTGATCGACGGCCTGGTCGCGGCCGTACGACGGCTCGCCAAGCGGGACTGGCCGCTCGTCCTGCTCATCGACGACGCGCACTGGGTCGACCAGGAGACCCTGCGCTGGCTGTCCGCGTTCGCCGAGCGGCTCGACGACCTGTCCGTCCTCGTCGTGGTCGCCCGCAGGCCAGGCGAGGCCACCGGCGCCCGCGCCGACCACCTGGCAGCGATCGCCCGGGCGGCAGGACCCGTCGCCACGCTCGACGCGCTCACCCCGACAGCCGCCGCCGGTCTCACCCGCACCACCCTCGGCCCACACGCGGACGCCCCGTTCTGCCGCGAGGTGTGGGCGGTCACCGGTGGCAACCCGTACGAGACCGTCGAACTCCTCGCCAAGGTCCAGGACGCCCGGCTCGCCCCGGTCGAGGCATCCTGCGGCCGGCTGCGCGAACTCAACAACGCGGCACGCGGCGGTGGCCTCGTCGCTCGCCTGGAGGACCTCGGCGTCGAAGCCACCCGCTTTGCCTGGGCGGCGGCCATTCTCGGCACGGGCATCTCCGTGGACCTCGTGGCCCGGCTCGCCACCCTCAGTTCCAACGAGGCCTACCGCTGCGCCAACCTCCTGTGCGGCGCCCGCATCCTCACCGAGCCCCATCTGATGGCCGGTCAGGTCACCGACAGCGAGCTGGAGTTCGTCCACCCCCTGATCGCCACCGCCGTCTACGACTCCATCCCGGACGGCATGCGCACCGCCATGCACGGCATCGCCGCCCAGGTCGTCACCGAGTCGGGGCTCGGCGCCGCCGCGGCCTCCCACCATCTGCTCCACGTCTATCCGGACGACGACGAGGAACTCGTCGACCAGCTGCGCGAGGCGGCCCGCGAGCACCAGGCGGTCGGCGCCCCGGACGCGGCCCGTCGCTGTCTGGAGCGGGCCCTACTGGAACCGCCCCGGCCCGAGAGCCACGCGCACGTGCTCTTCGAACTGGGCTGCGCGACCCTCCTCACCGCGCCCGCCACCACGATCCGGCACCTCCAGACCGCTCTCTCGATGCCCGGCCTGGAGGGTGACCTGCGCGTCGACGCGATTGTCCGGCTCTCGCAGGCCCTGCTGCACAACGGCCAGTCGGAGGACGCCGTCCGTACGGTCGAGGCGGAGGCCGCACGGCATCAGCCTGGCCCCGCCCGGATGCGTCTGCAGGGCGTGCAGTTCATGATGGAGGGCCTCCTCGGCGGCGATGTGACGGTGCCGGGCCGCTCCGAGCGCCTCGCCGACCTCGCCCGCCCCTGCACCGGCCGGGACAACTCCGAGCGCGCGCTGCTCATGCTGCGCGGCTTCGACGCCATGTCGCGCGGCGAGAACGCGGAGGAGGTCGTCGAGGTGTGCGACCGCGCCCTCGTCAACGGCCGTCTCGCTCCCGGACTCGGCTGGACCGACCCCGAGTGGGGCATCGAGCTGCCGATGATGCTGGCCTGCGCTTACGCCTACACCGACCGGCTCGACCGCGCCGAGGCGCTCTACATGGACGCCTTGCGGGCCTACGAGACGGCGGGCTGGAGCGGCGGCCACCTCTCCCTCGCCCATGCGTACGTCGGTCTGGGACACCGCAGGCGGGGCCGGCTCAGAGAGGCCGAGACATCGCTGCGCGAGTCCCTGCGGCTGGCCGAACGCGTCGGGCGCGGCCTGCCCCTGTACTGGTCGGCGACCTGCAACCTCGTCGACACGCTGCTCGCCCGCGGCCATGTCCAGGAGGCCTGGACGGTCGCCGAGCAGTACGGGTTCGCCCCGCCCTACCCCTCCACCATCGTGCTGCCCGAACCCCGTGCCGTACGCGGCAGGCTGCTCATCGCCGTCGGCCGCAAGAAGGAGGGCATCAACGAACTGGAGGCCGCGGAGAAGGCGGCCACCGGGCGCGGGTTCCACAACCCGGTGCTCGCCACCTGGGCTGTCGACCTCGCCCGGGCGCTGGCCACGGAGGACCCGCTCCGGGCCGCCGTGCTGGCGGCCGACGCCCGCCGGTACGCCGAACGCTTCGGCACGGACACCGCCATCGGCGAGGCCCTGCGCTGCGCGGCGGCCCTGGAGACCGGCCAGCGGGCGGTACGCCTGGCCCACCAGGCGGTCGCCTACCTGGAGTCCTCACCCTGCCAGTACGAACACGCCGCGGCCCGTGTCGAGTACGGCATCGCTGCCCGCTCGATCGCCGAGATCCAACGCGGCCTGACGCTCGCCAAGTCGTGCGGCGCGGACGGCCTGGTCGCCCAGGCGCGGGACGTCCTGGAGGGCGGACGGGGACTGCGCTGACCGGCGGGGCGCCCGGTCGTCGTACCTACGACCACCGGGGTCACTCCGCCGTGTCGTCCTCTTCCGCGAGGACGCGTTGCGCCGCGGCGAACGCCGAGTTGGCCGCCGGGACTCCGCAGTACACGGCCGTCTGGAGCAGTACCGCGCCGATCTCCTCGGGGGTCAGCCCGTTACGGCGGGCCGCGCGGACGTGCATCGCCAGCTCGTCGTAGTGGCCGTGGGCGACCAGCGCGGTGAGCGTGATCATGCTGCGCTCACGCCGGGTGAGCGTCGGGTCGGTCCAGATCTCGCCCCACGCATAGCGCGAGATGAAGTCCTGGAAGCGGGCCGTGAAGGGCGTCTGCCGTGCCTGCGCCCGGTCCACGTGCGTGTCGCCGAGCACCTGCCGGCGCACCTCCATGCCCCGCCGGGGAGCCACCCCGAAGTGCGGGCGCAGCGCGGCCAGCACTGCCTCCGGGCACTGTGCGACGGCCAGGTGCGAGGCGCCCGGCAGTTCGACGAGCGTGGCACCCGGCACGGCGTCCGCGATCTCCCGCAGGTGGGCCGGGGGAGTGGCCGGGTCCCGTCGTCCGGCGACGAGCAGTGTGGGCACGCCGATCTCGGCCAGCCGGTCACGCAGGTCGAAGGCGGCGAGCGCGTCGCAGCAGGCGGCGTACGCGTCCGGGTCGGCGCTCCGGTGATCCGCGACCAGCTCCGGCACGGTGAACCCGGGCGTGAACCAGCGGGCGTCGGCACTCTCCGCGAGCCCGGCAAGCCCCTCGCTCCGTACCAGCGCGGCCCGTTCCTCCCACGGCTTGCTGCCGTTGAAGTGGGCCGAGGAGCACAGGACGGCGAGCGACGACACCCGCTCCGGGTGGTGGACGGCGAGATACAGGCCGACCGCACCGCCCAACGACACGCCCGCGTAGGCGAATCGGTCGATGCCGAGCGAGTCGGCGAGCGCCAGCACGAGCGCCGCCAGATCACCGACGGTGGCCCCCGGCCCGATCAGCCCGGGCGCCGAACCCCCGTGCCCGGGCAGGTCCCAGCGGACCACCCGGTGGGTGACGGACAGCTCGGGTGCCACCTTGTCCCACAGGGCGTACGACGTTCCGAGCGAGGGCCCGAGCAGCAGCGGGGGAGCGGTGGCGGAGCCCTCGACACGGTGGTGCGGCAGTCTGTCGGTCACGGTCGCTCCAGAGCACGGTCGGTGAGGGCTCCGGCGGAGCCGGTGTAACGGGCGGGTTCGGTCAGGTCGTTGAGGGGCAGGTCTCGCAACTCCGGCTCCTCGGCCAGGAGTTCGGCGAGTGTCCGGCCCTCGGCGTGGGTTCGGGCGGCCACCTGGGTGAGCAGCTCCTTCGCACGGGCGCGGCCCAGTACGGGCGAGAGTTCGGCGGCCAGCCGCTCGGAGACGATCAACCCGTGTGTGATGCCCAGGTGTTGACGCATGACATCCGGGTGCACGCGCAGCCCCTCTGCCAGCTCCACGGCGTCCCGGGCCGCGCCCCCGGCGATCCGGAGCAGCTCCCTGAGCGTCTCCCACTCGGCGTGCCAGGCACCCGCCGGACGCTCGTCCTCGGCAACGAGCGCGCCGTACAGGGTGGCCGCGAGCTGCGGTGCCCGCCGGGCCGCGGCGGCGATCAGCGTCGACCGTACGGGATTGGCCTTGTGCGGCATCGCCGACGAACCCCCGCCGCTGCCCTCGGAGACCTCGGCGATCTCCGTCCGGGCCAGCGTCAGCACATCGGCGGCGAGTTTCCCGAGGGCGCCGGCCGTGAAGGCGAGCGCTCCGGCGAGATCCGCGACCGGGGTGCGCAGGGTGTGCCAGGGCAACAGGGGTTCGGCGAGCCCGAGTTCACGGGAGTAGGCGGCGACCAGGGCCCGGGTGTCGACCGGAGCATCACCCGCGCCGAACACGGTGAATGCGGCCAAGGTCCCGGCGGCGCCTCCGAGTTGGGCCGGGAGGCTGTGGCGTACGGCTGTCACACGGTCCCGGGCGTCCAGGACCAGGGAGCGCCAGCCGGCCACCTTCAGTCCGAAGGTCGTCGGTACGGCGTGCTGGGTGAGCGTGCGGCCCGGCATCGGGGTGTCGCGGTGGACGGCTGCCGCGCGGGAGAGCGCCCGTGCGGTGCGGTCGAGGTCCGTACGGATCAGGTCCAGGGTGCGGGAGGCGACCAGCATCGTCGCCGTGTCCAGGATGTCCTGGCTGGTGGCACCCCGGTGGACGTACGGCCCGTACCGCGCGCCCACCGCAGTCGTCAGGTCCGCGACCAGCGGGATCACCGGATTGCCGCCGGACCGGGCGCGCAGCGCGATCGACCGGACGTCGAAGCCGGAGTCGTCACCCGCTGCCGAGCCGACCGCCGTGGCCGCTTCCTCCGGCACCAGCCCCAGCCCGGCCTGCGCACGGGTCAGCGCGGCCTCCGCGTCGAGCAGCGCCCGCAGATAGGCGGTGTCGCTCGTCGCGAAGGCCGCCGGGGAACCGGCCCACCCGGGGGAGAGCAGGCCGGTGTCGGCATCGGACTCGGCATCGGCAGGTGGTGTCACTCGAACTCCAGGAAGACCGTTTCGCCCTCGCCCTGAAGGCGGATGTCGAAACGGTACGTGCGCCGCTCGCCCTCGGCGGCGACCAGCGTGGCGCGCCGTTCGGCCGGCAGGGAGTCGAGCAGTGCGTCTGCGCCGTCCGCGAGATACGCGCGCGTGTACAGGTGGGTCAGCAGGCCGCGCGCGAACACGCACACGCTGATGTACGGCAGCCCGGAGTTGCCCGGCGGCAGCGTGTACAGCGCGTAGTGCCCGTCGGCGTCGGTGGCGACCCGCCCGAAGCCCGTGAAGTCGGTGCCGTTGCGGCCCAGGAAGCCGCCCGTCACCGGGTCGCGGCGCAGGGAACCGGGGGCACCGGTGAGGGAGCCGTCGGGCGCGGCCTGCCAGAACTCCAGCAGGGCGTCGGGGATCGGGTTCCCCTCGCCGTCCAGGACGTGACCGTGGAGGGTGATCGTGTCCGGGTGCCCCTTGGGCGCCACCTGCTCACCCTCGGGAAAGGGGAGGGCGTAGCCGTAGAAGGGGCCCACGGTGTGGGACGGGGTGGGGAGAAGGTTCGCCGGGGAGAGGGGCGAGGCGGGGGAGACGCTCATCAGTCGCGGCCTTCTTCGATCCAGGTGGCGGAGGGACCGTCGAGGACGATGTCCCACTCGTAGCCGAGTGAGAACTCGGGCTGGGACAGGTCGTGGTTGTATGCGGCGACCAGACGGGCCCGGGCGGCCTCGTCGGTCACCGAGCGCAGGATCGGGTCGTAGCGGAACAGCGGGTCGTTCGGGAAGTACATCTGGGTCACGAGGCGCTGGGTGAAGGCCGTGCCGAAGACGGAGAAATGGATGTGCGCGGGGCGCCAGGCGTTGGTGTGGTTGCGCCACGGGTACGCGCCCGGCTTGATCGTGGTGAACCGGTACCGTCCCTGATCATCCGTCAGAAGGCGTCCCACACCGGTGAAGTTGGGGTCGAGCGGCGCCGGGTGCTGGTCCCGCAGATGCGCGTACCGGCCGGAGGCGTTGGCCTGCCACAGCTCGATCAGCTGACCGCGCACGGGGCGCCCGTTCCGGTCGAGGAGCCGGCCGGAGACGGTGATGCGCTCGCCGAGCGGCTCGCCCTGGTGCTGGATCGTGAGATCGCTGTCGATCTCGGTGATGTCGGTGACCCCGAACACCGGTCCCGACAGCTCGACCGTCTCCGGGTCCCCACCGCTCACCGCGACCAGCGGCTGCTTCGGGTACCGCAGCACCGAGCTGCGGTAGGGGGCGTAGTCGCGCGGCGGATGGTTCTGTACGGGGGCGCCTTCGGCGACCGCCTTGTCGTAGGCGTCCTGGAGGTCACTGACCTCGATGTCGATGTCCGACTGGGAGAGAGACATGGGGAGTTCCTAGCGTTCGAGGACGAGGGCGAGGCCCTGGCCCACGCCGATGCAGAGGGTGGCGACGCCGACTCCCGTGCCCTTGCGGGCGAGTTGGTGGGCTACGGTCCCGGCGAGCCGGGCGCCGGAGGCGCCGAGCGGGTGGCCGAGGGCGATCGCACCGCCCTGCGGGTTGAGGACCGCCGGGTCGAACTCGGGCCATTCGGCGACGCAGCCGAGGACCTGGGCGGCGAACGCCTCGTTCAGTTCGAGAGTCGACAGGTCGTCAAATCCCTTGCCCGCCTTTGCGAGTGCCCGGTTGACGGCTTCGACGGGGGCGAGACCGAAGTAGTCGGGGTCGATCGCGGAGACGCCGGTGGCGGACACACGGGCGAGGGGCTCGCGGCCGGTGGCCTTCAGGCCTTCCTCGTCGACCAGGAGGAGAGCGGCGGCGCCGTCGTTGAGGGGGGAGGCGTTTCCGGCCGTCACGGTGCCGCCGTCCGTGCGGAAGGACGGCTTGAGCTTGGCCATCGCTGCCAGGGAGGCGTCGGCGCGTACGGACTCGTCGGCGGCGAAGGCGACCGGCTCGCCCTTGCGCTGGGGGACGGGGACGGGGGCGAGTTCGGCGTCGAACAGGCCCGCCTGCTGGGCGGCGGCGGCCTTGCGGTGGCTGGTGAGGGCGAACTCGTCCTGCTGCTCGCGGGTGATCTTGTGCTTGTCGGCGATGAGTTCGGCGGACTCGCCCAGCGGGATGGTCCACTGCGGGTCCATCCTCGGATTGGTCATGCGCCAGCCGAGCGTCGTCGAGTACAGCTCGGTGTGCCCGGCGGGGAAGGGCCGGTCGTTCTTGGGCAGGACGTAGGGGGCGCGGGTCATGGACTCCACACCGCCCGCGAGGGCGATGGAGGCGTCGCCGACCGCGATGGCACGGGCGGCCTGGATCACCGCCTCCAGCCCCGAGGCGCACAGCCGGTTGACGGTGACGCCGGGTACCGAGGTCGGCAGTCCGGCGAGGAGACCTGCCATACGGGCGACGTTGCGGTTGTCCTCACCGGCGCCGTTGGCGTTGCCGAAGTAGACGTCCTCGATGCGGGAGGGGTCCAGGCCGGGCGTACGGGCGAGGAGCTCGCGGATGGCGTGGGCGGCGAGGTCGTCCGGGCGGACCCCGGCCAGGGCGCCGTTGTAGCGGCCGATCGGGGTACGTACGGCGTCGACGATGTAGACGTCCTTGAGACGGCTCACGGCTGGATCTCCTCGGGGGTACGGACCTTCGCGGCGGTCTTCGCCACGATCTCCTCGACGGTGACGCCCGGCGCGGTCTCCACCAGCACCAGCCCGTCGTCGGTGACATCGAGAACACCCAGGTCGGTGATGACCCGGTTCACACATGCCTTGCCGGTGAGCGGCAGTTCACACTGCTCCAGGATCTTCGGGGAGCCGTCCTTCGCGGTGTGCGTCATGACCACGATGACCGTACGGGCGCCGTGCACCAGGTCCATGGCACCGCCGATCCCGGTGATCAGCTTGCCCGGGATCGCCCAGTTCGCCAGGTCGCCCCCGGCGGACACCTGCATCGCGCCCAGCACGGCGACGTCGATGTGCCCGCCCCGGATCATCCCGAAGGACATCGCCGAGTCGAAGAAGGAGGCGCCCGGCAGGACGGTCACCGTCTCCTTGCCCGCGTTGATCAGATCGGGGTCGACCTGGTCCTCTGTCGGATAGGGGCCGGTGCCCAGGATGCCGTTCTCCGACTCCAGGATCACCTCGACGTCGGCGGGGAGGTAGTTGGGGATCAGCGTCGGCAGACCGATGCCCAGGTTCACGTACTGCCCGTCGCGCAGCTCACGCGCGGCCCGGGCGGCCATCTCTTCCCTGGTCCAGGCCATCAGCTGCTCACCGTCCGCTGCTCGATCCGCTTGTCGGCCGCCTGCTCGGGCGTCAGTGCGATCACCCGCTGCACGAAGATGCCCGGCAGATGCACCGCGTCCGGGTCGATCTCGCCGGGCTCGACCAGCTCCTCGACCTCGGCGATCGTGATCCGGCCGGCCATGGCCGCGAGGGGGTTGAAGTTCCGGGTGGACTTGTTGAAGACGAGGTTGCCGTGCCGGTCGCCCCTGGCGGCCCGCACCAGCGCGAAGTCGGTACGGATGGCCCGCTCCAGCACGTACTGCGTGCCGTCGAACTCCCGCACCTCCTTCGGCGGCGACGCCAGAGCCACACCGCCCGAGCCGTCGTACCGCCAGGGCAGACCGCCCTCCGCGACCTGGGTGCCGACCCCGGCAGGCGTGTAGAAGGCGGGGATACCGGCCCCGCCGGCGCGCAGCCGCTCGGCGAGCGTGCCCTGCGGGATCATCTCGACCTCCAGCTCACCACCCAGATACTGGCGGGCGAACTCCTTGTTCCCTCCGATGTACGAGCCGGTGACGCGGGCGACCCGGCCGGCCGCCAGCAGCACCGCGAGGCCCGACTCCATGGCGCCGCAGTTGTTGGACACCACCGACAGCCCCGAGACCGCACGCTCGTACAACGCCCCGATCAGCACGTTCGGAACTCCACTGAGCCCGAAACCACCCACCGCGAGCGACGCACCGTCCGGCACATCGGCCACCGCCTCCAAGGCTGTGGCGACCACCTTGTCCATCCGTGTAGCCCCATCTCTGCCGATGCCGACGCGCTATTACTCAGGGCACTGAGTATTTCAGCAAGGTTTCCCTCACGCTGCCACTAGCCGGTCATGTCGTCAATAGGTGGCAGGAATTGTGAGGTGGAGGCGATGCGTCCGGACGGGAGACAGGGTGACGTCGGGCCGGTATCCTCAGTACACAGACGAATAATGCGGTCACGAAATATTCGATACTTCGACGCGAAGCAGACGACACCGGGAGCGGACATGGCCGCGGCGGACCTCTCCACCCACCCCGGGCACCTCGCCCGGCGCCTGCAGCAGGCGCACTACCTGCTGTGGAACACGATGGTCTCCGAGGAGATCACCTCACCGCAGTTCGCGGTCCTGAACGCCCTGGTCGCCGAACCCGGCCTCGATCAGCGCACCGTCGGGGAGCGGGTCGGCCTCGACCGGTCCACGGTCGCCGAGGTCGTCAGCAGGCTCGGCCGCCGCGACCTCATCGACAAGGTGCGCGACCCGGAGGACGGTCGCCGCTCCCTGCTGCGCCCCACCGGCGAAGGGGTGCGCACACACCGCAAGCTGACCGTACGGACAGCCAGGATGAACCAGGTCTTCCTGGCCCCGCTCTCCGCCGGCGAACAGACCGTCTTCCTCGACCTCATCCAGCGGGTGGCCGACGCGGCGGAAGGGCTGCGCAACCCGGTGGAACCCCTCACTTCCCCCAGCTCTCCGCGCTGACCGCACTTCCGCGGCAGGCCGGGTCCGCTCAGCGGACCCGGAGCGGATACCGTGCGGGGCGAGACCGTAGCCCGGACGGTGGGGCGGTCCGGAGCCGAGGAGGAACAGGGATGGCAGCCGGCGGATCCGGGGCAGGAGGCCCGGCCGAGTCCGAACCCGCGGGGATGCGTACCGTCCAGCGGGCCATCGACATCCTGGGGCTCTTCGACGAGCTCCGGCCCGCGCTGTCCCTCCGCGAGATCGTCAGCACATCCGGGCTGCCCAAGACCACGGTGCTGCGACTGGTCCAGACCCTGCGGCTCAACGGGCTGCTCTGGGTCGACGAGCACGGCCGCTACCTCGCGGGCCCCGCCCTGCTGCGCTGGTCCCGGCTCGCCGAGCAGGCCTGGCGGCTGCCGGCCGCCGCCCGGGCGCTGCTGCGCGACCTCGCCGCCGAGCACAAGGAGACCGTGCACCTGTATGTGCGCCGGGACATCCACCGCGTCTGCATCGCGCAGGAGGAGGGTCCGCAGGCGTTGCGCCAGGTCGTGCGGGTGGGCGACGAACTCCCGCTGTGGGCGGGCGGCGTGGCCAAGGCGCTGCTGCTGGACGCCCCGGACGGGCTGCTGCTGCGGGTCGCGCAGGCCTCACCGTACGGGGCCGGACATCTGGCGACCCTCCGGACCTGGATCGAGGAGGCCCGGGACCACGGGTACGCGGTGAGTCACGGCGAACGCGAGGAGGGGCTGTCGGCGGTGGCCGTGCCGGTGCGGAGCGGGGGCGGGACGGTGCTGGCCGCGCTGTCCTTCGGCGGGCCGAGTACGCGGTTCACCCCCGAGCGGGTGACGCGGTTCGCGGAGGCGCTGCGCGAGGCGGCGGGGGAACTGGCACGGGCCGGGCTGCCGTTCGAGGCATGAGGAGGGCTCCACCGGCCGCATTGTTCGACCCGGGGTCCACTGGAGGGGGTCGCGCCCGCGCGGGCATGGTGGTGTGCCGCTGCCCGTCGGGCGTCGTGGACGTTCTGGTGGCGTGCTCGGTGCCGTCGGGCGATGTAAGGGACTCCGGTGGGTCGGCCGGTCCGGGCGCCGCTTCGTGCACGGGGCGACAGGCTGCCTCGTCAGGCCTTCGCGAACAGCACCCACACCTGCCCCTTCGCGAAGTTCACGGGCGTACCGTCCGCCGTCGTGAAGGCCGTTCCGTCCGTGGCCGCCGCGCGGCTCCACCTGACGTCGAACGCGCGCCCGTCGCGCAGTACTTGGGCCCGGCCCGACCCCACGGACTGGGTGTACGGCGAGTTGTTGCCGAGCACGTCGTGGAAGCGCGACTCGCGCACCTTCACGTACTGCACGACGACCGTCGCGGCGGCGATCCGCCTGCCGTCGCCCGCGACGGTCGGGGTGCCGTCCATCGACACCAGCCAGCCGTGCCGGTCGGCGGACCAGGTGAAGGTGAAGTGCGCCGACGGGAAGCGGACGGTGCGCGACTTCTCCGGTGTGCCGCCCCCGGGCGCGGCGCCGTAGCGGAAGCCGGTGGTCAGCGCGTCCGCTCCCGGGGCGGCGGCGACCAGCTTCCGCGGCCGCAGGTACAGGTTGTGCGGCGCCGCCTTGTCCGTAGCCCGGTAGTAGGCGCCGGCCGCCGACGGAGGGGGCTCGGCCGTCAGCGGTGCCCGGTCGATCAGCGGCAGCAGTTTGCGCTGGGCCCCGGAGAAGGCGAGCGTCGGCTCGTGGAACTGACCCAGCAGCTCCAGATCGGACTCGCGTGCGCTGCGCACCGGCCCGACGGCCTCCGGCAGCCGGGTCGCGTAGATCGCCATCAGCCGGCTCAGACCGCCCTCGACCTGCTCGGCGTACACGAGGTCCGCCGCCTCCAGGCCGGTCTGGGGGCGGGCCGCCGGGACGTTGTCGATCTTCACGGCGAGGACCGGGCCGGAGCTCGTCGGGTTGGGCGACTCGGGGTGGCCGGGTTCGCTGTGGGTCTGTCCGCGTCCGTCGTCGGAGGGGCGGTCACCGCTCGTACAGCCGGCCATCAGAGAGGCCGTCACGGTGGCGGTCACCAGTGCCGCCGCGGCCGTTCCGTGCCGCCACGTCCGTGTCGTTCGCGTCATCCGTCGCATACCCACCGTCGCCACCAAGTCCGTGTCAACGATTGTGCGCTTATCGGGTCATTGGTGGCCATACCCGATCGGTTCTGATCGCGCGCGGACCAGGGGCCGAACGGCCCACGGAGGAGGTGGTCCAAGGGTGACCTCAGTTCTGCGGCCCGAGAATCTCCGCGAGGTCGTACCCCACCGGCTCCTCCAGCTGGTCGTACGTGCAGCTGTCGGCCGTGCGGTCCGGGCGCCAGCGGCGGAAACGGGCCGTGTGCCGGAAGCGCGCCCCGTTCTCCATGTGGTCGTATGCCACCTCGGCCACCAGTTCGGGCCGCAGCGGGATCCACGAGAAGTCCTTCTTCGTGGACCAGCGGCTCGGCGCCCCCGGCAGCCGCGCCGACTCATGCGCCGTCTCGTCCGTCCAGGCGGCCCACGGATGCTCGCCCACGTCCGCCAGCCGTAGCGGCTCCAGTTCCTCGACGAGTTCGGCCCGCCGCCTCATCGGAAACGCCGCGCTCACCCCGACATGCTGGAGGGTGCCCCGGGCGTCGTACAGCCCGAGCAGCAGTGAGCCCACGACCGGCCCGCTCTTGTGCAGGCGGTACCCGGCGACCACGACATCCGCCGTCCGCTCGTGCTTGACCTTGAACATCACCCGCTCGTCCTGCCGGTAACGCAGGGTGAGCGGCTTGGCGATGACACCGTCGAGGCCCGCCCCCTCGTACTGCTCGAACCATCGCCGCGCCACCTCGATGTCGGTGGTCGCCGGCGCCACATGAACAGGCGGGGTTACGCCGGACAGGGCCATGGTGAGCAGCGCGCGCCGGTCAGCCAGCGGGACGTCGACGAGCGACTCGTCGGCCAGCGCCAGTACGTCGAAGGCGACGAACGAGGCCGGGTTCCGCTCGGCCAGCGTCCGCACCCGGGACTCGGCGGGGTGGATGCGCTCCGTCAGCGCGTCGAAGTCGAGGCGCCCGCCGAGCGCGATCACGATCTCGCCGTCCACCACACACCGCTCGGGCAACCGCTCCCGGAGCGCCGCCACCAGCTCGGGAAAGTACCTGGTCAACGACTTACCGGTCCGGCTGCCGACCTCGACCTCGGCCCCGTCACGGAACACGATCGCCCGAAAACCGTCCCACTTCGCCTCGTACTGCATGTCCGGGGGGATCCGCGCCACGGACTTGGCGAGCATGGGCTTCACGGGGGGCATGACCGGGAGATCCATGGTTCGATTCTGCGCGTCCATGACCGTGATCGCCCGGTGTGCGAGCTTCGCGCGATACGCCTACCGTGGCTCGCATGGGCGAAGCGGTGGAGCTGGAAGCGTTCGGCCGGACGGTGCGGCTGTCCAGTCCGGACAAGGTCTTCTTTCCGGAGCGCGGTTTCACCAAGCTCGACCTCGCCCAGTACTACCTCGCCGTCGGCCCCGGCATCCTGCGTGCGCTGCGCGACCGGCCTACCACCCTGGAGCGCTGTCCGGACGGGGTGACCGGCGAGAACTTCTTCCAGAAGCGGGCGCCCAAGAACATGCCCGACTGGATCCCGACGGCCCACATCACCTTTCCCAGCGGTCGCAGTGCCGACGAGATGTGTCCGACCGAGGTCGCCGCCGTGCTGTGGGCCGCCCAGTTCGGCACCCTCACCTTTCATCCTTGGCCGGTGCGCCGCGCCGACGTCGACCACCCCGACGAACTGCGCATCGACCTCGACCCGCAACCCGGCACGGACTACGCCGACGCGGTGCGCGCCGCCCACGAACTGCGCGCCGTGCTCGACGAGTTCGGCGGTCTGCGCGGCTGGCCCAAGACCTCCGGAGGGCGGGGGCTGCACGTCTTCGTGCCGATCGAACCGCGATGGACGTTCACTCAGGTCCGGCGGGCGGCGATCGCCGTCGGGCGGGAACTGGAACGGCGGATGCCGGAGCAGGTGACCACCAAGTGGTGGAAGGAGGAACGCGGGGAGCGGATCTTCGTCGACTACAACCAGACCGCCCGCGACCGCACCATCGCCTCCGCCTACTCCGTCCGGCCCCGGCCGCACGCCCCCGTCTCGGCGCCGCTGACGTGGGAGGAGGTCGCGGACGCGCGGCCACTCGACTTCGACCTCGCGACCATGCCCGGCCGTTTCGCCGAACTCGGCGACGTCCACGCGGACATGGACGACCACGCGTTCTCCCTCGACACCCTCCTGGAACTCGCCCGCCGTGACGAACACGAGCACGGACTCGGTGATCTGCCGTATCCCCCCGAGTACCCGAAGATGCCTGGCGAGCCCAAGCGTGTACAGCCAAGTCGGGCCCGCAAGGAGTGACTTGACCGACCCGGTGGGGTCACCTCCCGTTCGGCGCGGTTGATCCACCGGACGGGAGGTGACCCCCTGTTCAGGACAGTTCCTTGATCCGGACGTCCCGGTACGAGACCACATCGGTCGTGCCGTGCACCTGGAGCCCGAGGTAGCCGGACGCGAACCGCCGCCCGTCCGTGCCCGGGTCGTCCGAGCGCGGCGGGGTGAAGTCCTGGCCGCCGGTGTTGTCGAACTCGTTGATCAGCACGCCGTTGCGGAACACCGAGTAGTGCTGGTCGACCACGCGGATCTCGTAGTCGTTCCAGGTGCCCTTCTGGGTGACGCCGGCCCCGGCGAGTCCCACCCGGTCGAAGCCGTAGACCGAGCCCGTCTTGTACATGTCGCCGTCGGGCCGGTCGAGCACCTGCACCTCGTGCCCGTACTTGATGGCGACCCACTCCGGCCGCGTCTCCTCCGGGTGGTCGTGGACCCATGGGAACCGCACGAACACACCGGCGTTGGCGTTGCCCGTGCCCGGCGCGTCGTCACGCCACTGGAGCTTCAGCGAGAAGTCGCCGTACTTCCGCTCCGGGAACCACAGCATGCCCATCCCCGCGACCGTCGTGCTGCTGGTGATCGACCCGTCGCCGTTCGGCGTGAACGAACCGCCGCCCACCTGCTGCCACTTGGCGAAGGACGCGGCCGTACCGTCGAGGATCGTGCGGTAGCCCTCGGTCTGGCCCGGCCTGCCGATACCGGACGCTCGGGCCGCCTCCTCGATCGCCGCGTCCTCCCGTTCGTCGACGGCGCCGTCCTTGAAGAGCCGGTCGAGGACGGTCCGGACATGCTTGAGGAACAGGGCGTGGGACGTCCACTCCCGCTCGTCCTCGATCAACTCGCCTATCCGGCAACGGTTGTTGGTGACCCGGTTGGCGACGCCCGAGTCGACCGTGCCGACGATCACCGTCAACCGCTCGTCGTACTCCGGGCAGTTGGGCGCCGGAACCCCGCCACCCGCCACGACCGTGAGGCTCACCGAACGCGCGTCGCTGCTGTTGCCGGCCTTGTCGCTCGCCCGGTAGGTCAGGGTGTGCGCCCCCGCCCGGTCGACGACCACTGGCGCGGTGTACGCCAGATAGGGCCCGCCGTCGAGCGAGTACTCGACCGTGGCGACACCCGAGCCGCCGTGATCCGTCGCGCTGACGGTCACCCTGGCGCTGTTGACATAGGCGCCGTTCGCGTTCCGGGTGCCCTCGACGGTCACCCCAGTCACGGGCGGAACGGTGTCCTCGGCGGGCTGTGCCACCACGGTGAACGCGACGCTCTTCTCCGGGGAGACGTTGCCCGCCTTGTCGGTGGCACGGTAGCGGACGCTGTGACTGCCGACCTGATGCACCATCACCGGCCCGCTGTACGGCTGCCAACTCCCGCTGTTCACCGCGTACTCGACCGTGTTGACCCCGGACCCGGTGTCCGACGCGGAGACGGTGACCGTCGCCATGTCGAGATACGCCCCGGCCGGATTCTGCTCGCCGCTCACCGTCGCCGAGGTCTCCGGCGGCGCGGTGTCGTCCGTCGGCGGCGCGACGACCGTGAACGTGACGCTCTTCTCGGCAGCCGCGTTGCCCGCCTTGTCGAACGCCCGGTAGCGCACCGAATGACTGCCGACCTGGTCGATCACCACCGGTGCGGTGAACGGCTGCCAGGCGCCGTCCGTGCCGATCGCGTACTCGACCCGGTCGACGCCGGAACCCTCGTCACTCGCGCCGATTGCCACGCTCGCCGAACCGACGTACGCACCCTGCGAGTTCTGCGCACCGGTGACGGTCGCCGAGGTCTCCGGGGCCGTGGTGTCCGCGCCGCCGCCCTCGGTCACCACGAGGATGCCCTGCATCTGGCCGTGGCCCGGAATCGTGCAGTGGTAGCGGTAGCGGCCGGGAGCGAGCGTGACCTCGGCGGTGTGCCGGCCGCCCTGGTCGTCGTTCGGGTTGGCGAGGATGTTGAGCGGAACGTCGTTGTTGTACTCCGGGTCGGAGACGTCGAACGTCAACGTGTGGGGCATTCCCATGGTGTTGCCGGTCGCCGCACTGTTCTCGAAGACGATCGTCGTCGCGCCCGCCACCGCCGTGGCCGGTACGGAGGCGTACTTGGTGATGTCGTCACCCGCCGTCCAGGTGAGCACCTGAGCGGCGGCCGGCGCGGCGGCGGGCTCGGCGCTGGGTTCGGCGGAGCCGCGCGCCCCTGCCGCCGACGTCAGTCCGAGGACCATGAACAGGGACGCCAACAGGGCCGTCCAGAGCTGCCTGCGTCTGCGCACTACTTCGCTCCCCTCGCGAGGTCGCCGGCCGCGGGCGTGGGGCCGCCGCCGGTGTAAGTGATCCGCCACAGTGCCGACTTGGCGTCCGAGGTGAAGAAGCCCCGGCCGTAGTCGAGGACGTAGAGCGCGCCGTCGGGGCCGAACTTCCAGTCCATGAGGTTCTTGATGCCGTCGTTGCCGATCGGCACGATCTTCTTCAACGACTCGGAGTGGATGGGCAGTCCGCCGTCGCCCTGGGTCTTCGGGTCGGTGAGCACCGCGTTGCGAGGCTGGTCGGCGTCGTAGAAGTCGCCGACGAACCACTTGCCGTCCCAGTAGGCCGGCCACTTGGTGGTGCTCGCGCTCGCGGCGTCGTAGCGGTACACCGGCCCGTTCATCGCGGCCTGACCGCCGCCCTTCAGCCACGGCAGCAGATAGGTGCTCTCGGCCTGCTTGTAGGACGGGATGCCGTTCGCGTCGCGAGGGAAGTCCGGGGCGCCGCCCTGGGGCGAGTACCAGATGTTGTTGCCGGTGACGGGCGGCAGGTTGACCAGACCGTCGTTGTTCGGCGACTCGTTCTTCGGGTGGTCGCAGTCGTACCAGCCCAGCGGCTTCGTGGGATCGGGCAGATTGCGGTCCCGATAGGGCTGCTTGTTGCCCATGCAGTACGGCCAACCCCGGTTGCTCGCCCGGGTGATGACGGCGAACGTGTCGTACTTCGCCGGCCCCCAGGTCGTCGAGGGCGCGCTCGCGTCCGGTCCGACCCAGCCCGCGTACAGGGTGTCGGTCGCCCTGTCGACGGAGATACGGGCCGGGTTCCTGACCCCCATCACATAGATCTCGCCGCGCGTCTTGCCGCCGCCCTCGTCGGTCTCCCGGCCCGTGAAGAGGTTGCCCTCGGGAAGCGTGTACGTTCCGTCGGACTCCGGGTGGATGCGCAGGATCTTGCCGTTGAGGTTGTTGGTGTTGCCTGCGGTGCGCCGTGCGTCCGCGAACGACACGCCCTTGTAGGCGGGTTGGGGGTTGTTGCCGGAGTAACCGTCGCTGAACTGGCTGGAGTTGTTGTCACCGGTCGCGATGTACAGGTTGCCCTTGGAGTCCCAGGCCATCCCACCGCCCGCATGACAGCAACTGTGGATCTGCACCGGCCACTTGAGCAGCACCTTCTCGCTGTTCAGGTCGAGCCGGTTGGTGGCGAGGTCGAGCGTGAAGCGCGAGACGTACCGCTCGGCCATTCGCGTGTCGCGGTTGATCCGCGAGTGGGGCGTGTAGTGGAGATACACCCAGCCGTTGCGCTCGAAGGACGGATCCAGCTCGATGCCGAGCAGCCCCTCCTCGACCTTGATCAGCTCGTCCCCGCCGCCCTTGTTGCCGAAGACGGTCAACTCGCCCGCCAGAGTGACCTTCCTGGTCCTCGGGTCGTAGACGTGGATCTGGCCCGTGCCCTTGCCGACGGCCGGGTTGTTCCAGTCCGTGACCACCGGCTGGGAGGAGTCGGCGCCGCCCCGCCCGATGTAGAACACCCGCCCGTCGGGCGCGGTCACCAGCCCGTGCGGCTCACCGATCTGGTCGCTCCGCCCCGGCTGGTTGGGCAGGGTCAGCCGCTCCGCCTGGTAACTGGCGTTGATGGTGGCTTTGCAGTCGGCCTGCGCCAGCCGGGTCGTCCACAGCAGCGCCCCGCGCAGATGAGCGCGGAAGTCCGTCTCGTCGTACGACGACACCGTGCCGCCCATGCCGGTGTAGAACGAACGTCCGCCGTCGTAGTCGCGGCACCAACTCACCGGGTGGTCCCAGCCGTTGGCGCTCGCACCGGGCTTGTACGTCGACTCGCGCACCCGGGCCACGGTGTGTACGTCGCCGGAGGGGTTCTTCACCCAGTTCAGCCACTGGTCCGGCCGCTTCCACTGGACGGGCAGCTCCCTGGTGGCCGGGTGCCGCCGGTCGCCGACCTCAACGGTGGCCCGCTGTACGGCCGTCGGGCTGGTGGCCGCAGGCCGGGCGCCCACCAGACCGGTGAACCAGTCGGAGTACGGTTCCGCCCGGGCAGCGTCATGGATCCCGAGGAAGCCGCCGCCGGCCTCCATGTACGTCTCCAGCCCGGCCTCCTGCTCCGGATCGAGGACGTCACCGCCCCCCGTCAGGAAGACGATCGCGTTGTAGGTCCCGAGCCGGGGCCCGTCCGTGAACACGGCGGCGTCGTCCGTCGCCTCGACGTCGAAGCGCTGTTCCACCGGACCGGACAGCCCGATCCGCTCGATCGCCTCGATCCCGGCATTGACGACCGGCGACTCGTCCCCGGCCGCCGCCGAACCGTGGAAGACCAGGACGCGCACACCGCTGCCACCGGGTGGGGATGTGACGGACATCGTTGTCGCGGATGGGTCGGGTGCCGGCCGGGCGTTCGCGGCGGGCCCCGACAGCAACCCGGCGGTGACGACCGACGCGGCGACCGTGGCCGCCCAGGCCCGTCTCCGTCCGCTCCCGTTCCTTCCTCTGCTCCTCGCGCTCAACTCCCGTAAACGCCTGGACTCCTGATGCGATGTGAACCGCACGTGGCCACCCACCCCTCCTCGGTCACAGCAAACGCAAAGGAAGTTAGACCCCTTTGGGTGGCTCGCCAAGAGGTATGACCGGGATGGTACGAACTTTGTCCTGGGTGTGGATAAACGGGCTCCGTGCCGCTACCGTCTCACCGGTTCCTCTCGTTCCCGCTGCGCATCTTCCGTACCAGACTGGGGAGTTCGGCATGGACAGGCGTGACTTCAACCGGCGGGTGCTGCTGGGCGGCGCGGTCGTCGCGACATCGTTGTCCATGGCCCCGGAGGCCGGGGGCGCGACCGCCGCCACCGCCGCGCCCCCGAAGACCGCCCCGGCCGGCGGCGAGGTGCGCCACCTCCAGCTGTACGCCGAGCGACTCCCCGACGGGCAGATGGGCTACGGCTTCGCGAGGGGCACGGCATCGGTTCCCGGCCCGCTGATCGAGCTGAACGAGGGCGACACGGCGCACATCACCCTGGAGAACACGACGGACGTGGCCGTGAGCCTGCACGTCCACGGCCTGGACTACGAGATCTCCAGCGACGGCACCAAACTGAGCCGCAGCGAGGTCGAACCCGGCGGCACCCGCACGTACACCTGGCGCACCCACGCCCCGGGCCGCCGCGCGGACGGCACCTGGCGGGCCGGGAGCGCCGGTTACTGGCACTACCACGACCATGTCGTCGGCACCGAACACGGCACCGGCGGCATCCGCAAGGGGCTCTACGGGCCGGTGATCGTCCGGCGCAAGGGGGACATCCTCCCGGACACCACGTACACGATCGTCTTCAACGACATGACGATAAACAACCGGCCCGGCCACCAGAGCCCGAACTTCGAGGCCACGGTGGGCGATCGCGTCGAGTTCGTGATGATCACGCACGGCGAGTACTACCACACCTTCCACATGCACGGTCACCGCTGGGCGGACAACCGCACCGGCCTGCTCACCGGCCCCGACGATCCGAGCCAGGTCCTCGACAACAAGATCGTGGGTCCGGCGGACTCCTTCGGTTTCCAGGTGATCGCGGGAGAGGGGGTCGGCGCGGGCGCGTGGATGTACCACTGCCATGTCCAGAGCCACTCGGACATGGGAATGGCGGGTCTCTTCCTGGTGCGCAGGGCGGACGGGACGATTCCGGGCTACGAGCCGCACGGTGTGAGCGGGACGGGAGAGGCGCAGTCGTCGCACGGGCACTGACGGGATCGGAGAGCGCTCTCATCGGGTGCCGGGCCGGGACTATCCTGATCGGCAACCGCCGGATGAGGAGCCCCGAAGTGACCGAGACCGCGTCGCGTCCCACCCTGGAGGCCGTGGCCGCGAGGGCCGGAGTCTCCCGGGCCACCGCGTCACGCGTCGTGAACGGCGGGGACGGTGTGCGCGAACCCCTCGTCGAACGAGTCAGACAGGCCGTCGAGGAACTCGGCTACGTGCCCAACCAGGCCGCCCGCTCCCTGGTGACGAGACGGCACGACGCCATCGCCGTCGTCATCGCCGAACCGGAGACCCGGGTCTTCGCCGACCCCTTCTTCGCCCTCCAGCTCCGGGGCATCAGCAAGGAACTGACCGCCCACGACTCCCAACTCGTACTGCTGCTCACCGAAGGCCGCGACGACCACACCCGTGTCGGCCGATATCTCGCCGGTGGACATGTCGACGGCGCCCTCGTCTTCTCCCTGCACCTCGACGACCCGCTGCCCGATCTGGTCCGGGGCGCGGGCGTGCCCACCGTGTTCGGTGGCCGGCCCGGCTGGAGCGACGGCACCCGCGACGCCGTGTACGTCGACAGCGACAACCGGGGCGGTGCCCGGACGGCCGTACGGCATCTCGTCGACCTGGGGCGGACCCGGATCGCGCACATCACCGGCGCCCTCGACCAGACCTCGGCGGCGGACCGGCTCGACGGGTTCCGGGACGTCGTGCCCGACGCCGACCCGCGACTGATCGCCGAAGGCGACTTCACGCCGGCGGGCGGGGAACGGGCGATGCGCGAACTCCTGGACCGGTGCCCGGACCTGGACGCCGTGTTCGCCGCCAACGACCTCACCGCCTCGGGCGCCCTGCGAGTCCTGCGCGAACGCGGACGGCGCGTGCCCGAGGACGTCGCCGTCGTCGGCTTCGACGACATGCTGCCGATCGCCGAGCAGACCGACCCGCCGCTCACCACGGTCCGCCAGGACATCGAGGAGATGGGCAGGCTGATGGCCCGTCTGCTGCTGCGTGACCTCGGCCCCGCGGGCAGGGCCGCCCCGGCGGACGCGCCGCCCGGGCTGGTCCTGCCGACGACCCTGGTCCGCCGCGCCTCGGCGTAGCGCTCGCGGGACGGGCGGTTCACGTTCGGTCGTAGCGAGTGCCGCGAGCCGCAGAAGGCAGGTTGGTCGCGCGGTCCGAGACGGCTGGTCGCGCGCCCCCACGTCCCTGAGGGGGCGCCCCTCACGTCTGTGCCGACGCGCTCCTGATCACCGCGAACCGTGCACCGTACGGGTCCGTCAGTCTGGCGACGCGGCCGACGCCCTCGATGTCCGTGGCCGGCAGCCGGACCTGCCCGCCGCGTTCCTGGGCCGTCGCCACCGTCGCGTCGGTGTCGGCGACCTCGAAGTACGGCAGCCAGTACGGCGTGGTCTCGATGCCCGTCGGGTCCTCGTCCACGTCGACGACGCCACCGAACATCCCGTCGTCCCCCGCACCCGCCGGATTCACGCACGTGTACGTGCCGCCGGGGAACGGCACCGCCGAGGTCTCCAGGCCCAGCACCGCGGCGTAGAACGCGGCGACCTTGGGCACGTCCGTCGTGTAGAGCTCCACCCAGCACAGGGAACCGGGGTCGCCGGCCACCTCGAGCCCCTTGATCCTGCCGGGCTGCCAGAGGCCGAAGACGGCGCCGGTGGTGTCGGTGAGGATGGCCATCCGGCCCGCGTCCATGACGTCCATGGGCGGCGCCGGTGTGCCGCCCCCGGCCTGCGCGGCGGCCTTGGCGGTGGCGTCGGCGTCCGGGGTCTGGAAGGACACCGTCCAGGACGGGGGACCCTGGCCCTCGGCCATCTGCATGCCGCCCGCGGCGGTCCGCCCGTCCAGTTGGAAGAAGCCGTACCCGCCGGCCTCGGGGCCCGCCGACCGGAAGTCCCAGCCGAAGAGCGCCCGGTAGAAGGTGGTGGCGCCCTCGATGTCGGGGGTGCCGAGATCGATCCAGTTCGGAGCGCCGGTCACGAAACGGGTGGTGAGCATCATTGCCCTCCTTCGTGGGCCCCGCCCTCTGCGAGGGACCCGTTGCCTGCTCTGCCGAGTCTCGCACCGCCCACTGACAATCGCTGCCGTAGCGCTTCTGGCGGCCGGGCGCCGCCTGTGGTCACCGTGAGTGAGGGAGCAGCCGCGCCTGGTTCCAGGACGCTCCGCGCGCCGCCGTGCGCTCGTGCCTACGGCGGGAGCATCATCGGGCGAACCGCCGGGAGATCGCGGGCCGTTCGCCCGGCGGCCCGGTGGTCGCCGTTGATCGGACGTTGAGCGAACGTTTTTCACCGTCCGACACGCTCTCGTGCATGTACTACGAGACGATCAGCCCGATGGACAGCGCCTGGCAGGCGCAGGCCCTGTGCGCGCAGACCGGGGCCGACTTCTTCTTCCCCGAGCCGGGCAGCTCGGTCCGTGAGGCCAAGCGCATCTGCGGGATGTGCGAGATGCGTCCCGCCTGCCTGGAGTACGCGCTCAGCAACGACGAACGGTTCGGCGTCTGGGGCGGCCTCTCCGAGAAGGAGCGGCTCCACCTCCGACGCACCTCGGACACCACGCACTGACGTCCGGCGCGGGGAGGGGACAGCGCCACGCCGCCACCCGGGGCCGGCGTGCGGGACGCGGTGCGGGCCGAGGTGACGGCGTACGAGTGAGACCGGTGAGTGGTGTTCCGGGGGCGGTGGGTCAGCCGGCGGCGCGGGCCGCCATGCGAGCCTTGCGGGCCGCGAGCTTGGCGTCGAACTTGGAGGCCTCCGCGTCCAGGCCCCCCATGTACATGCCCAGTTCCTCCTGGGCCTGAAGACCCTCGGGACCCAGGTCGCCCATGTCCATGACCTTCAGGTGGCGCAGGACGGGCTGGAGCACGTCGTCGTGGTGGATGCGCATGTTGTAGACCTCGCCGATCGCCATCTGCGCGGCGGCCCGCTCGAAGCCGGGCATGCCGTGACCGGGCATCCGGAAGTTGACGATCACGTCCCGTACGGCCTGCATGGTCAGGTCGGGCGCGAGTTCGAAGGCGGCCTTCAGCAGGTTCCGGTAGAAGACCATGTGCAGGTTCTCGTCGGTCGCGATGCGGGCCAGCATGCGGTCGCAGACCGGGTCGCCGGACTGGTGACCGGTGTTGCGGTGCGAGACGCGGGTGGCCAGCTCCTGGAAGGCGACGTACGCCACCGAGTGCAGCATGGAGTGCCGGTTGTCCGACTCGAAGCCCTCGGCCATGTGCTGCATACGGAACGCTTCGAGCTTGTCGGGGTCGACTGCGCGGGAGGCGAGCAGGTAGTCGCGCATCACGATGCCGTGGCGGCCCTCCTCGGCCGTCCAGCGGTGCACCCAGGTGCCCCAGGCGCCGTCGCGGCCGAACAGGCTGGCGATCTCGTGGTGGTAGCTGGGGAGGTTGTCCTCGGTGAGGAGGTTGACGACCAGGGCGATCCGGCCGAGCTCGGTGACCTTGGACTGCTCCTTGTCCCAGGCCTCGCCGTCCTCGAAGATGCCGGGGAAGTTGCGGGCGTCGCTCCACGGCACGTACTCGTGCGGCATCCAGTCCTTGGCGACCTTCAGGTGACGGTTGAGTTCCGTCTCGACCACTTCTTCCAGGGCGTACAGCAGTCGAGCGTCGGTCCAGGCGCTGGACGGGCTGCCGAGGTGCGGAGAAGTGATCGTCATGAATGCTCCAGAATGACGTGCGAGCGGGGTACGCGGACTGCGGGTGACTGGACCTACGGCATCGTAGGCTACGTTCCCGTAGGTTACGCCACCGTAGGTTAAGACCGTTGTAAAGATCCCTGATCAGCGGGTTCATGCCAGGGCAAGGGGGGTCTCCGGACCCGCAGGTCAAGGGCTGAACGAGTATCGCCGTCACCTGTCAGGCGTACAGCTCCCTCAGTCGCACCGAGAGGCATGTCACACAGCCTTCGAGCTTCTCGAACTCGCTGATGTCGACGAGCACCGGCTCGTGCCCGAGGTCGGCGAGCAGTTCGGCGGTCTTCGGCGCGCTCGCCGCCATCAGCAGCTTCCCGCCGTCCAGCAGGACCACGTGCGCCCCGGACTCCTCCGGCACCGGCAGGAAGCGCGGGAAGAGGGACGGGGTGTCCACCAGGGGCGCGTACCCGATGACGGTCCCGTCCGGCAGCGCGGTGACCGCCGACTTCAGGTGCAGCACCTTGCTCACGGGCACGGCGACGACCCGGGCGCCGAGCGGTTCGAACACGGCCCTGAGCTGCTGCACCCCGGCGGCGTTGGTCCGCCCGCCCCGGCCGACGTAGAGGGTGTCGCCGACCTTGAGGACGTCGCCGCCCTCCAGGGTGCCCGGCTCCCAGACCCAGTTCACCGAACAGCCGAGGCGGGCCACCGCCTCCTCGACACCGCCGGTCTCACCGCGCCGGGACTCGGCGCCGGGCCGCGCGATCAGCGCGACGTTCCGGTAGACGACCACCGCGTCCTCGACGAACACCGAGTCCGGGCAGTCGTCCTCCGGATCCACCTCGACGGTCTCCCAGCCGTGCGTGCGCAGCGCCTCCGCGTACGCCTCCCACTGCCGGCCGGCGAGGTCGGCGTCGATCGCCTCGCGCTCGATGTGCGTGACGAGGCCCTCGGCCAGGCGAGGGCTGGGGCGACGTATCAGGGCCTTCTTGCTGGGCACGAGGGGAACTCCGTATCGGAAGGGGGCGTCCGCGCACATCATGCAGGGCGGGCCTGTGCGGACAAAAGCCCCGGAGGTCAGACCGGGGTCCGCACCCCTTCGTCGATCACCCCACCTCCTCCGGATCGATCTCCCTCAGCTCCCCGTCCAGCAGCAGCCACCGGGTGATCCCGATCGACTCCAGGAACGGCAGGTCGTGGCTGGCCACGATCAGTGCGCCCTCGTACGAGTCCAGAGCCGTGGTGAGCTGGCGCGCGCTCGCCATGTCCAGATTGTTCGTCGGCTCGTCCAGCATCAGGAGCTGGGGCGCGGGCTCCGCCAGCATCAGGGCGGCCAGGGCGGCGCGGAAACGCTCGCCGCCCGACAGGGTCGCCGCCCGCTGGTCGGCGCGGGCACCCCGGAAAAGGAAGCGGGCCAGCCGGGCGCGGACCCGGTTGTTGGTGGCGCCCGGGGCGAACCGGGCCACGTTCTGCGCGACCGTCAGCTCGTCGTCGAGCACATCGAGCCGCTGCGGCAGAAATCGCGGCGGCACATGCGCCCTCACCTCCCCGGAGACCGGCGCCAGTTGCCCGGCGATCGTCCGCAACAGGGTCGTCTTTCCCGCCCCGTTGCGCCCGACCAGCGCGATCCGCTCCGGCCCGCGCAGATCGAAGGAGCCGGCGCTCGCCCCGTACGCCAACTCCAGGTCCAGGAGCGTGAGTACGGTGCGCCCGGGCGGTACGGCCGTGTACGGCAGGTCGACGCGGATCTCGTCGTCGTCCCGTACGGCGTCCACCGCCTCGTCGAGCCGCTCCCTCGCGTCGGCGAGCCGTTCCTCGTGCATGATGCGGTGCTTGCCCGCCGACTCCTGGGCGGCCCGCCTGCGCGCCCCCATGACGATCTTCGGCTCACGCTTCTGCTCGAACATCTTCTGCCCGTACTTCTTACGGCGCGCCAACTTGAGCTGGGCGTCGGCCAGTTCGCGTTTCTGCCGCTTCAGGTCGGCCTCGGCGACGCGCACCATGCGCGTGGCCGCCTCCTGTTCGGTGGCCAGAGCCTCCTCGTACGCCGAGAAGTTGCCGCCGTACCAGGTGACCTCTCCGGAGCGCAGATCGGCGATCTGGTCGACCAGGTCCAGGAGTTCGCGGTCATGGCTGACCACGATCATCACGCCGGGCCAGGCGGAGACGGCCGTGTAAAGGCGTCGGCGCGCGTACAGGTCCAGGTTGTTGGTCGGTTCGTCGAGCAGGAGCACGTCCGGGCGGTCGAGGAGCAGCGCGGCCAGTCGCAGGAGGACCGCCTCGCCGCCCGAGACCTCGCCGACCGTGCGGTCCAGGTCGATGTGGCCGAGCCCGAGTTCGCCGAGTGTGACCAGGGCGCGTTCCTCCACGTCCCAGTCGTCGCCGATCGTCTCGAAGTGCTCCTCGGCCACGTCGCCCGTCTCGATGGCGTGCAGCGCGGCTCGCTTGGCGGAGATGCCGAGGACGTCCTCGACGCGCAGCGCGGTGTCGAGGGTGACGGACTGTGGGAGGTAGCCGACGTCGCCCGCGACGCGGACGGTGCCGTTGGCGGGCCGGAGCTGTCCGGCGATCAGCTTCAACAGGGTTGATTTCCCTGATCCGTTGACACCGACGAGCCCGGTGCGGCCGGGGCCCACGGCGACGTCGAGACCGTCGAAGACGACGGTGCCGTCGGGCCAGGCGAAGGACAGGGAGGTGACGGCGACGGAAGTGGTGGCTGACATGTGGCCTCGCGGTTGCTTGATTCGGTGGGGGCAAACGCGTGTCGAGACACCGACGGCAGGCGGGGGAATCTTGGAGGCACGAGAAAGGCCCTGTTCCGGAGGGAGGAACGGACGGCTCGAACACCGAGGTCGCACGCTGCGCGGACACACCACTGGAGGGTGTGCGGCGCGGTGTCTCAAGACCTCAGTAGAGCAACGTCCTTCTCCATTCGACGGCAACAGGACCGCTGCAAGCGTAGGAAGAGGCGTTTCAGGCTGTCAAAGCATTTAGAGCATTTAGGGCCGGCCCACCGCTGTGGCGGAGGGAACACCCCTCACAGGGCTCTCACAGGGCGTCGCGCATCAGCTCCGCGAGGTCGCGGTCCAGGTCGGTCTGGAGATGCTCGAGGCCGACGGGCACCAGCTCGGTGGTGGCCGCCAGGAAGCGCCGCAGCTCGCCCGAGCGGACATGCACGACCGCGGTGCCCTCGGGGGCGTGGAACTCCAGGACCGTGCGGTCGTAGCCGTAGGGCCGCACCCTCACGTCACCATGGCCCTGCGGCTCCCGCAGGCCGTCGGCGAGGAGTTCGCGGGCGAAGGTCCAGCAGACCTCCACGCCTTCCAGCGTGGCCGGCGCGGGGAAGGTCATCCGGACCGCGAACGGGTCGCTCCGGTCGTAGGTGAGTGTCGCGGGAATGCTCGTCACCCGCGGTGCTGCGGCGACGAGACGGGCATCTACGAGCTGCTCGATGACGGTGAACAACGCCTTGCTCCCTTGTGACGGTTGGCCGGACTCCGGGATGGAACGGTCCGCACACTGAGAGAGACGCTGGAATGAGCCAATCAGTGCACCTGAATTTCTAGTGACCTCTGTCACCGAGTTCATTCACTGCTACGGTCGCCCGCCATGAGGATCATGGGGATGCAGCGACAGAACAGGCGTGCGAGTCGGATGCGGCGAGCGATGATGACCGGGGCCTGCGGGGCCGCACTCGCCGCCGTCGCCGCCGGACTGGCGGCCCCGGCGCAGGCCGCACCGGCCTTCGAGGGCGCGGGTTCGGGCGCCGGACACCGGGCGCCGCACTGGGCGCCGAAGGACAGCGGCACCACCGACGTCCGCTTCCGCGGACTGTCCGCCGTCAGCCGGGGCACCGCCTGGCTCGCCGGTACCCAGGGCACCGTTCTGCGTACCACCGACGGCGGCAGGAGCTGGCGAAACGTCTCTCCGCCGGGCGCGGCCGAACTCCAGTTCCGGGACATCGAGGCGTTCGACGCGCGGCGCGCCGTGGTCCTGGCCATCGGAGAGGGAGAGGACTCCCGCGTCTACCGCACCGACGACGGCGGCGAGACCTGGACCGAGTCCTTCCGCAACACCGACGCCAGGGCGTTCTACGACTGCCTCACCTTCTTCGACAGCCGCCACGGCCTGGCGATGAGCGACCCGGTGGACGGTAAGTTCCGCATCCTCTCCACCGGCGACGGCGGACGCTCCTGGACCGTGCTGCCCAGCGCCGGTATGCCGGCCGCCCTGGAGGGCGAGGCGGGCTTCGCGGCGAGCGGGCAGTGCCTGGTGAGTTCGGGTCCGCGTGATGTGTGGCTGGCCACCGGCGGGGGTGCACGCGCGCGTGTGCTGCACTCCGCCGACCGCGGGCTCACCTGGACGGCCTCCGACACGCCGATACCGGCGGGCGACCCGGCCCGCGGTGTCTTCGCGCTCGCCTTCCGCGACCGGACGCACGGACTCGCCGTCGGCGGTGACTACCGCGCCGACCAGACCTCACCGCGCGCGGGGGCGGTCACCGTGGACGCAGGCCGCACCTGGACGACGGCCGCCACCTCCCCGCCCGCCTACCGCTCCGGCGTCGCCTGGCTCCCGTACAGCCGCACAGTGGCTCTCGCGGTCGGCCCCACGGGCACCGACCTCACCACGGACGCGGGGCGCACCTGGAAGACCGTCGACACGGGTTCGTACGACACCGTGGACTGCGCCCCCGACCTCGGCTGCTGGGCCGCCGGTGAGAAGGGGCGGGTGGCACGGCTCGAATCGTGAGGCGTGGGTACCCGTTCACGGCACGGAACGAGAGGACGCACGAGCGAAGGAAGTGAACGGTCATGCCACGCGGCGCCAGCCCCAAGCGGGAACGTCAGTACGAGCACATCAAGGACAGCGCGCTGGACCGGGGCGAGAGCGAGAAGCGCGCCGAGGAGATCGCCGCGCGGACCGTCAACAAGGAACGCGCCCGCTCCGGCGAGTCCAAGACGGCCAGTCGTACGTCCACCCAGGACATGTCGTCCGGCAGGCGCGGCGGGCAGCACTCGCACAAGGGCGCCCAGGGGCCGACGTACGACCAGCTCTACCAGGAGGCCAGGAAGCGGAACGTCCAGGGCCGCTCGGACATGAACAAGGCACAGCTGAAGAGGGCCCTCGGCGACAAGTGAGGCTGTGCGAGACCCGAACCGGCGGGCCCGTACGCTCGTCGTCACCATGGCGATGACGACGAACGTATCCGTTCCGGCGGGCTGGCCCACGACCGAGGAGCGGGCCCGCGCGGTCCAGGACGAGCTGCGGTCGCGGGTGGTCCTGGACGAGCCGGGCCCGCCGCCCGAGACCGGGCACGTCACGGGTGTCGACGTCGCCTACGACGACGAGCGCGACCTCGTCGTGGCCGCCGCGGTCGTCCTCGACGCGGCGAGCCTGGATGTCGTCGCCGAGGCGACGGCCGCCGGGCGCGTCCCGTTCCCGTACGTGCCCGGTCTGCTCGCGTTCCGGGAGATCCCGGCCGTCCTGGCCGCCCTGGAGGCGCTGCCCGTCCCGCCCGGCCTCGTCGTCTGCGACGGCTACGGCCTGGCCCACCCCCGCCGCTTCGGCCTCGCCGCCCATCTGGGCGTCCTCACCGGGCTCCCCACGATCGGCGTCGCGAAGAACCCGTTCACCTTCACTTACGAGGAGCCGGGTGCCCGGCGCGGCTCGGCGGCACCGCTCCTGGCGGGCGCGGAGGAGGTGGGCCGCGCCCTACGCACCCGGGACGCGGTCAAACCGGTGTTCGTCTCGGTCGGTCACCGCACCTCCCTCGACACGGCGTGCGCCCATACCCTCGCGCTCACCCCGGATTACCGCCTTCCGGAGACGACTCGCCAGGCGGACGCCCTGTGCAGACGTGCCTTGAAGGAAGCGACTGCCTGAAGGTGTCGAACGCCTGAAGGTGCCGACCGCCTGGAAGCAGGACTCGTCCGACGGGATCAAATGATCATCTGAGTATGCGATCTGAGTACTTGTACGGATGTCGGCGGGCCCGAGCTGTCGGCAGGCTGTGCCCATGACCACGCACAGAGCCCCGAAGCCCCTCACCAGCCCCGCCCAGCCCGTCGAGCGCGCCGTCACGGCCGCACTGGTCGTTGCCGTACTGGCGGGACTCGCCTGGATCGCCGGCATGATCTACACGGTCACGGGCTGGGCCCAGTAAGCCCCGGGAGCACTCCGGGCGTGCCGAGCCTGCCGGGGACCCGGGGTCACCTGGCGGCCGCGACCCGGAACGTGATCCCCGCCTTGCGCAGGCGTTCGATCAGCGCGTCGCCCATCGCCACGGCGGTGGTGACCTGCCCGGCCGTCTCCGGGAGGTCGTCGAAGGCCAGGGAGAGCGCCGACTCGGCGAACATCTTCGCCGTCTCGTCGTAGCCGGGGTCGCCGCCCGCGACCTCCGTGAACACCCGCTGTCCGCCGCCCTCGCCCACGAACCGCACGGAGAACCAGCTCTTCGCCCGCCGCTGCGCGCTCGGCCCGTCACCCGGCTGCAGTCGCCCCGACAGCCAGCGCCGCGCGGGCGGCACCTGGGCCGCCGCGAACACCGCGCCGACGGCGGCGACCCCGCCCACCGCGAAGGGCAGCCGCCGTACCGCCGCGTAATGGCGGTAACGGAAATCGGGGCCGTAGCGTTCCAGCGCACGTGCCGAACGCACCACGACCTGCGGGTCGATGGTGGGCAGCGGCAACGCCCAGGCATCGACCTCCCCGGCGAACCGGGGCGCACCCGCGGGGGCGGTCGCCCGGCGGCCCAGCAACCGCGGCTCATGGCGCCGCCGGTCGCGTGCGGCGGCCAGCATCCGGGGTCCCCGGGAGAACTGGTTGAGTGCCGAGGCGAAGGTACCGCCCGAGAACATCGCGTCGGAGCGCACGAAGCCGTCCACGGTCAGTGGCACCCCCTCGGGCAGCTGGGCCACGGTGAAGTACGCGCCCAGGTCGTGGGGGATCGAGTCGAATCCGCAGGCGTGCACCAGTCGGGCGCCGGTCTCCCGCGCGCGCGTGTCGTGCCGGACGTACATCAGGTCGACGAACTCGGGCTCACCGCTGAGGTCGAGGTAGTCGGTGCCGGCGTCCGCGCAGGCGGCGACGAGTTCCTCGCCGTACGTCAGATAGGGGCCCACCGTCGTGGCCAGCACGCGCGTGTGCCCCGCGAGGGCGCGCAGCGAGTCCGGGTCGGACACGTCCGCCCGCAGCACCCCGATCTCGGCCGCCCCGCCCACGCCCGCGAGGCGCTCGCGCAGCCGCTCCAGCTTGTCCGTGCTGCGGCCGGCGACCGCCCAGCGCAGACCCTCGGGCGCGTGCGCGGCGAGGTATTCGGCGGTGAGTGTGCCGACGAAGCCCGTGGCTCCGAACAGCACGATGTCGTACGGACGTTCCACCCTGCTCGACCTGCTCATGACACCCCTCATCGCGCGTCCCACGCCGTTGTCGGTGGTCGAGGCTAGCGTGAGGGGGAGTGGAGTCTCGCGGCCGGGCGGTGTCCGGAACGGGCTGCTTGGCCAAGCGCTTGCTTAATCTCTGCCCGGCAAAGCCTTGTGCGGAGTGGAACGCGTTCCTAGCATCGCGAGTGTCGCATCGGTTGGGTCACGGGAACGGGGGCGCGATGTCAGTGGCGGGGACGGCGGGAAGCGGTCCGCTCACCGGAGTGCGCGTGGTCGAGCTGGCGGGCATCGGGCCCGGACCGTTCGCCGCGATGCTCCTCGCCGACCTGGGCGCCGACGTGGTCCGGGTGGACCGCCCGGGCGGTACCGGACTCGCCATCGACCCCGAGTACGACGTCACCAACCGCAACAAACGGTCGGTGATCGTCGACCTCAAGGCAGCCGACGGCCCCTCCCGGGTCCTCGACCTGGCCGCCCGCGCCGACATCCTGGTCGAGGGCTACCGCCCCGGCGTCGCCGAGCGCCTCGGTATCGGCCCCGGGAGCTGTCACGCCCGCAACCCGAGGCTCGTCTACGGCCGGATGACGGGCTGGGGCCAGGAAGGACCGCTGGCCCGCCGCGCCGGGCACGACATCGCCTACCTCGCCCCGACGGGCATTCTCGGCATGATCGGCAGGCCTCAGGAACCGCCGCCCGTCCCGGCCAACCTCCTCGGTGACTTCGCGGGCGGCTCCCTCTACCTCGTCGTCGGTGTGCTCGCCGCCCTCCACCACGCGCGCGCGACGGGTGTCGGCCAGGTCGTGGACGCCGCGATCGTCGACGGTGCCGCCCACCTCGCCACGATGATCCACGGCATGCTCGCGGCGGGCGGCTGGCAGGACCGGCGCGCCGCCAACCTCCTCGACGGGGGCTGCCCGTACTACGGGACGTACGAGACCGCCGACGGCCGCTACATGGCGGTCGGCGCGCTGGAACCGCAGTTCTACGAGGAGTTCCTCGATCTGCTCGGCCTCCCGGAACACGCCGCCGCCCGCAAGGACATCACCCGCTGGAACGACCTGCGCGAGGCCGTCACCGCCCGTTTCGCCACCCGTACGAGGGACGAGTGGACGGCCGTCTTCGAGGGTTCCGACGCCTGTGTGGCGCCCGTCCTCACCCTGCGCGAGGCCCCGCACCACCCGCACCTGGCCGCCCGCGGCACCTTCACCGACCACGGCGGCATCACCCAGCCCGCCCCCGCGCCCCGTTTCTCCGTGAGCCACACGTCGATCCACAGCGGCCCGGCCCGGCCGGGCGCCGACACGGCCGACGTGGCGCGCGACTGGGACGTGCCCCGACTCCTGAAGGATGGTGGCTGACCTCGGTCGCCGCCCGCTCGCCCACCCTCCCCGAAAGGTCCACCAGTGAGCACCGAAGCGTACGTGTACGACGCGATCCGCACCCCGCGCGGACGCGGCAAGGCGAACGGATCCCTGCACGGCACCAAGCCCGTCGACCTCGTCGTCGGCCTCATCCACGAGATCAGGAACCGTTTCCCGGACCTCGACCCGGCCGCGATCGACGACGTCGTGCTCGGTGTCGTCGGACCGGTCGGCGACCAGGGCTCCGACATCGCGCGGGTCGCCGCGGTCGTCGCCGGGCTGCCCGACACCGTGGCCGGCGTCCAGGAGAACCGCTTCTGTGCGTCGGGTCTGGAGGCCGTCAACATGGCCGCCGCCAAGGTGCGTTCGGGCTGGGAGGACCTCGTCCTCGCGGGCGGCGTCGAATCGATGTCACGGGTGCCGATGGCCTCGGACGGCGGCGCCTGGTTCAACGACCCGATGACCAACCTCGCCGTCAACTTCGTGCCGCAGGGCATCGGCGCCGACCTCATCGCCACCATCGAGGGCTTCTCACGGCGCGACGTCGACGAGTACGCGGCCCTCTCCCAGGAGCGCGCCGCGACGGCGACGAAGGAGGGTCGCTTCGAGCGGTCCCTCGTCCCGGTGAAGGACAGGAACGGCCTGGTCGTCCTCGACCACGACGAACACCTGCGCCCCGGCACCACGGCCGACTCCCTGGCCCGGCTGAAGCCGTCGTTCGCGGACATCGGCGACCTGGGCGGCTTCGACGCCGTGGCGCTCCAGACGTACCACTGGGTCGAGAAGATCGACCATGTCCACCACGCGGGCAACTCCTCCGGCATCGTCGACGGAGCCTCGCTGGTCGCCATCGGCTCCAAGGAGGTCGGCGAGCGCTACGGGCTGCGTCCGCGCGCGCGGATCGTCTCCGCCGCGGTCTCCGGCTCCGAGCCCACCATCATGCTCACCGGCCCGGCGCCCGCCACCCGCAAGGCGCTCGCCAAGGCCGGGCTGACCATCGACGACATCGACCTCGTCGAGATCAACGAGGCGTTCGCAGCCGTCGTCCTGCGCTTCGCACGCGACATGGGCCTGTCCCTCGACAAGATCAACGTCAATGGCGGAGCCATCGCGCTCGGCCACCCGCTGGGCGCCACCGGCGCGATGATCCTCGGCACACTCGTGGACGAACTGGAGCGCCAGGACAAGCGGTACGGCCTCGCCACGCTGTGCGTGGGCGGCGGGATGGGCATCGCGACGATCGTCGAGCGGCTCTGACCTCCCGGCGGAATCAGCAGAGTCGGCCGAACCGGGTGAGTCGGCCGAATCGGGCGAGTCGTTGACCGCCCCGGCTTCGACGGCACCAAGAGACTTCTGAGCTTCTACGGAGATCCCCGTCATGACACAGAGCACCACCATCCGCTGGGAACAGGACCGCACCGGTCTCGTCACCCTCGTCCTCGACGACCCGAACCAGTCCGCGAACACCATGAACCAGGCGTTCCGCGACTCACTCGCGGTGGTCACCGACCGCCTGGAGGCCGAGAAGGACACCATCCGCGGCATCATCCTCACCTCCGCCAAGAAGACGTTCTTCGCCGGCGGCGACCTGCGCGACCTGATCCGGGTCACCCCCGAAACGGCCCAGGAGCTGTTCGAGGCCGGCCTCGCCATCAAGCGCGACCTGCGCCGCATCGAGACCCTGGGCAAGCCGGTGGTCGCGGCGATGAACGGCGCGGCCCTGGGCGGCGGTTACGAGCTCGCGCTGGCCTGCCACCACCGGGTCGCACTCGACGCGCCGGGTACGAAGATCGGCTGCCCCGAGGTCACCCTCGGTCTGCTCCCCGGAGGCGGCGGGGTCGTCCGTACGGTACGTCTGCTGGGCATCGCCGACGCGCTGCTGAAGGTGCTCCTCCAGGGCACCCAGTACAGCCCTCAGCGCGCCTTGAAGAACGGCCTGATCGACGAAGTGGCCGCCACCCAGGACGAGTTGATGGCCAAGGCCGTCGCCTTCATCGACGCCAACCCCGAGTCGCAGCAGCCGTGGGACAAGCCCGGCCACCGCATTCCGGGCGGCACCCCGGCCAACCCCAGGTTCGCGGCGAACCTGCCCGCCTTCCCCGCCAACCTGCGCAAGCAGACGAACGGCGCGCCCTACCCCGCTCCGCGCGCCATCCTCGCGGCGGCCGTCGAGGGCGCCCAGGTCGACTTCGAGACCGCGCAGGTCATCGAGGCCCGCTACTTCGTGGAGCTGGCCGCCGGACAGACGTCGAAGAACATGATCCAGGCGTTCTTCTTCGACCTCCAGGCCGTCAACTCGGGCGCGAACCGCCCCAAGGGCGTCGAGCCGCGTCCGGTTCGCAGGGTGGCGGTCCTCGGCGCGGGGATGATGGGCGCGGGCATCGCGTACTCGTGCGCCCGCGCGGGCATCGACGTCGTCCTCAAGGACGTGTCGGCCGAAGCGGCGGCCCGGGGGAAGAACTACTCCGAGAAGCTGTGCGCGAAGGCCGTCTCCAGGGGACGTACGACCCAGGAGAAGGCGGACGCGCTGCTTGCGCGCATCACGCCGACCGCGGATCCGCAGGACGTGGCCGGCTGCGACGCGGTCATCGAGGCGGTCTTCGAGGACCCGGCCCTGAAGCACAAGGTGTTCCAGGAGATCCAGCACCTCGTCGAACCGGACGCCCTGCTGTGCTCCAACACCTCGACGCTGCCCATCTCCGCCCTCGCCGAAGGCGTCGAACGCCAGGCAGACTTCGTCGGACTGCACTTCTTCTCGCCGGTCGACAAGATGCCGCTCGTCGAGATCATCAAGGGCGAGCGGACGGGGGACGAGGCGCTGGCGCGGGCCTTCGACCTGGTCCGCCAGATCAGGAAGACCCCGATCGTCGTCAACGACTCGCGCGGCTTCTTCACCTCACGGGTGATCGGGCACTTCATCAACGAGGGCGTGGCGATGGTCGGCGAGGGCATCGAGCCCGCGTCGATCGAACAGGCGGCGGCGCAGGCCGGTTACCCCGCGAAGGTGCTGTCCCTGATGGACGAACTGACGCTGACGCTGCCGCGCAGGATCCGGGCGGAGTCCAGGCGGGCGGTGGAAGAGGCCGGCGGTACGTGGACGACGCACCCCGCGGAGGCGGTGATCGACCGCATGGTGGACGAGTTCGGCCGCACCGGGCGGAGCGGCGGCGGGGGCTTCTACGAGTACGGGGAGGACGGCAAGCGGGCCGGGCTGTGGCCGGGCCTGCGGGAGCACTTCACGCGTCAGGGCGCGGAGAGTGCGCGGATCCCCTTCAAGGACATGCAGGAACGCATGCTGTTCTCGGAGGCGCTGGACACGGTGAGGCTGCTGGAGGAGGGCGTGCTGACGTCGGTCGCCGACGCCAACATCGGCTCGATCTTCGGGATCGGGTTCCCGGGGTGGACGGGGGGTGTCCTGCAGTACGTCAATGGCTACGAGGGCGGCCTGCCGGGCTTCGTGGCGCGGGCGCGTGAGCTGGCGGAGCGGTACGGGGAGCGGTTTGCTCCGCCGGCGCTGCTGGTGGAGAAGGCGGCGAAGGGGGAGGGGTTCGGGGACGGGTAGGTTTCCCGGCCCCGGTGCCTGGGGGCTGCCGCCCCCAGACCCCCGCATCGGCCCTGAAGGGGCCTTGTCCTCAAGCTCCCCCAGAGGGGGGACCCCCAGACGGGCTGGATATGCGGGCCGGCGCTGGAAGGGCTGTGGGGGTGGGGAGACCGTTGGAGGCCGGCCTGGCGCTGGGAAGTTCGACGGTGCCCAGTAGTCGGGCCGGAAACGGGTGGGTGGGAAACACGGCCCGGGCTGCGGGGACGCCCACTCTCACCCGGCGTGCACGGAATTGGTCGCCGCGATCTCCCTCCACGACTTCGGCGGCACCGGAACCGCCGACGCCCGCACCGCCGGCGCACCCGGCTTCGACGCCTGGAACAGCCAGGTGTCGAACAGCGCCCCCAGCGACTCCCCGGACACCTGCTCGGCGTACGCCTGGAAGTCCGCGACGGACGCGTTGCCGTACGCGAACCGCGTGGGCCACCCCTTCAGGACCGCGAAGAAGTCGGCGTCGCCGATCTCGTTGCGCAGTGCCTGAAGGGCCAGCGCGCCCCGGTCGTAGACGGCCAGGTCGAACTGGTTCTCGGGTCCGGGGTCGCCCGGCTTCACGGTCCAGAACGGGTCGTCGGCCGGGTGGACGGCGTACACGTAGTCGGCGAGTTCCTGTGCCGTGCCCTCGTCCTCGTGCTCGGACCACAGCCACTGGGCGTACCGCGCGAACCCCTCGTTGATCCAGATGTCCTTCCAGCCGGCGACGGACACCTCGTCGCCGTACCACTGGTGGGCCAGCTCATGGACGACGACGGAGACGTTCGTGCCGTTCGCGAACTGGCGGGGGCTGTAGAAGGGGCGCGTCTGCGTCTCCAGCGCGTAGCCGGTGTTCGTGTTCGGGACGTACCCGCCGAGCGCGTTGAAGGGGTAGGGGCCGAAGTACCCCGCCAGCCAGTCGGCGACCTCCCCGGTCCGCTCGACACTCGCCCGCGCGGCCCCGTAGTTGTCGCCCAGGTCCTTGCTGTAGGCGTTGATCACCGGGATGCCGCTCTCGGTCGTGCCGGTCGTGAGGTCGAACCTCCCGACCGCGAGTGTGGCGAGATACGTGGCCTGCGGCTTGTTGGAGCGCCAGTTGTAGCGGGTCCAGCCGAGGCGTGAACTCGTCGACTGGAGTGTGCCGTTGGAGATCGCCTGCGAGCCGTCCGGGACGAGCACCGAGATGTCGTACGTGGCCTTGTCGAGCGGGTGGTCGTTGCTCGGGAACCACCACCACGCGGACTCGGGCTCATTGGCCCCGACGCCGCCGTCCGGGGTGCGATGCCAACTGGTGAAGCCGTAGGCCTGCTTCGACGAGGGCACTCCGCTGTACCGCACGACGACGGTGACCGCCGTGCCCTTGGCCAGGGGAGTGCGCGGAGTGATCTCCAGTTCGTGCTCGCCGGAGGTGGCGAAGGCCGCCTGAGCGCCGTTGACACGGACCTCGCTGACGTCCAGCAGGAAGTCCAGGTCGAACCGTGACAGATCCTGAGTCGTGGTCGCGAGGAGGGTCGCCGTACCCTCCAACTCGTCCGTCGCCGGCTGGTACTTGAGCCGCAGGTCGTAGTGCGAGACGTCGTATCCGCCGTTGCCGTACGCCGGGTAGTAGGGGTCGCCGATGCCCGGCGCCCCAGGGACGTAGCTCGCGGCCGACGCGGGGATCGCGAGCAGCAGGGAGGCGGTGAGGGCGCCGGGGGCGATGAGTCTGCGGTGCACGAGAGCTCCAAGTCGTAGAGACAGTCGTAGTCGTGGGGGAAGGCGAAGCTGTCCCGAGCCTATTCATTCGCTGTGCCCCCACGCGTGTCCATGGTCACCGGTGTCACACGATCGCCATTCGGCCGCCACGAACCACCCTCCGCACAGGCGATTTACAGCCACCCCATGGCCCCTTCACACCCTCGCGCCCCTCAGCTGCCCTCTTCTGTACGGGAGTTGACCGAGGTACCGTCCGGCGCATGCCGATACGCACGCGCCTCACGGCCTGGAGAACGCTCGCCACGGCGGCCACCGTCGCCCTCACGGCCGCCCTGCTCACCCCGGCCGTCGCACACAGCGCCCCACGGGAGAGCAGACCCGTCTACTCCTACGACAACGCGATCCGCGAGGCCGTCTGGGTGGACACCGGACTCGACGGTGACAGCGACGGGAAGACCGACCGGGTGGCCGTCGACATCGTCCGGCCGCGCGAACCCGCCGCGCAGGGCCGCAAAATACCCGTGATCATGGACGCCAGCCCCTACTACTCCTGCTGCGGACGCGGCAACGAGAGCCAGCGCAAGACCTACGACGCGAGCGGCAACGTTGTCCAGATGCCGCTGTTCTACGACAACTACTTCGTGCCCCGCGGCTACGCCTTCGTCGGCGTGGACCTGGCCGGAACCAATCGCTCCGACGGCTGTGTCGACGTCGGCGGACGCTCCGACGTCCAGTCCGCGAAGGCCGTCGTCGACTGGCTGAACGGCCGCGCCAAGGGCTACACCAGCCGCACGGGCACCAGCCGCGCCAAGGCGTCCTGGACCAACGGCAGAACGGGCATGATCGGCAAGAGCTACGACGGCACGATCGCCAACGGTGTCGCCGCCACCGGGGTCAAGGGCCTGAAGACGGTCGTCCCGATCAGCGCCATCTCCTCCTGGTACGACTACTACTTCGCCCAGGGCGCCCCCCTCTACGACTCCGGCCCCGACTGGCTGTCCGACTACGTGGAGAGCCCCGCCGCCCGCGCCAAGTGCGCCGCCGTGCAGCAGAAGATCGTCGACGGGGCTCCGCGTACCGGCGACCTGACCTCCTTCTGGACCGAGCGCGACTACGCGAAGGACGCCCGGAAGGTCAGGGCCAGCGTCTTCGTCGTCCACGGTCAGCAGGACCTCAACGTCCGCCCCAAGCACTTCGGTCAGTGGTGGGACGCCCTCGCGAAGCACGGCGTCGAGCGCAAGATCTGGCTCTCCCAGACCGGCCACGTCGACCCCTTCGACTTCCGCCGCGCCTCCTGGGTCGACACCCTGCACCGCTGGTTCGACCACGAACTCCTCGGCTACGACAACGGCATCGACCGTGAGCCCATGGCCGACATCGAACGCCACCCCGACCAGTGGGTCACCTCGACCACCTGGCCGCCCCGCTCCACGCAAACAGTGAGCCTGCGCCCCGGCACCGGCGCACAGCCCGGCGTCGGCACCCTGGGCCTGCGGGGGCAGTCCGGCACGGCGACGTTCACCGACGACCCGAGCCTGAGCGAGACCGACTGGTCCGCGCAGATCGACAGCCCGACACCCGGCAAGGCCGGCTTCATCACCAAGCCCCTCACCAAGGGCCTGCGCGTGTCCGGCTCGTCCACGGTGACCGTGACGGCCACCCCGAGCACCACCACGGCCCACCTCACCGCCGTCCTGGTCGACCTCGGCCCCGACACCATCCGGGACTACGCCGACGGCGCCGAGGGCATCACCACGCTCACCGACCGCACCTGCTGGGGCCCGAGCACCACCGGCGACAGCTCCTGCTTCCGCTCGACGCAGGCCAAGACGACGGCCGTCGACTACACGATCTTCAGCCGAGGCTGGGCCGACCTGGGCAACCACGCCTCCGCCACCAAGGGCGTCCCGCTCACCCCGGGCAAGCCCTACACGATCACCCTCGCCCTGCACGCCGGCGACCACGTGATCCCGGCGGGCCACCGCCTCGCCCTGATCGTCGCGGGCACGGACAAGGACCTCATCGACCCCCCGTCGACCACCCCGACCCTGACGCTCGACCTGTCCCGTACGACGGCCAGGGTCCCGCTCGTCGGCGGTGCGGGCGCGTTCGCGCGGGCCACGGCGGGCGCCGTCGCGGCCACCCCGGGCGCGTCCCTCCTGGACGGTGTCCGCGACCCGCGTGCCGCCCGCCGGATACCGGGGGCCGTATGAAACCGCGCCTGACCGCGGTGCTCGCCGCTGCCCTCGCCGCGCCCCTGCTGTCGGCTCCCGCCTACGCGGCCGAGGGCCCAAGCGGGCCTCCACGCACGGGATTCGAGCAGACGAACGGCGCCCGCTGGACCAGTCAGCCCGAGGAACAGGACTTCCTGGCGGCCGTCGACCGGGGGAGCGCCCGTGTGACGCTCACCCGCATCGGCACCACCCAGCAGAACCGCCCGCTGCAACTCGTACGCGTCGGCGAACGCCCCACCACCCGCGCTGTGCTGCTCATCTGCAGCCAGCACGGCGACGAGCCGTCCGGCCGCGAGGCCTGTCTCACCACGATCCGTGACCTGGCGTACGCGAAGGACGCGCGGACAAAGGCGTTCCTGTCGCACACCACCCTGCTCGTCGTCCCCACCGCCAACCCCGACGGGCGGGCCGCCGACACCCGGGGCAACAGCGACGGCGTCGACATCAACCGCGACCATCTGGCCCTGCGGACGGCGGAGGCGCGGGCGATGGCGGCGGTACTGCGCGACCGCAAGCCCGACGTCGTCTACGACCTGCACGAATACGGGGCCACACCCCCGTACTACGACAAGGACCTGTTCGACCTCTGGCCGCGCAACCTCAACACCGACGCGGCCGTGCACAACGAGGCACAGACCCTGTCGCAGACGTACGTACGGCCGGCCGCCCGGAGCGCCGGGTTCACGACCGGCACGTACGGCATCTGGACCGACCCCGTCACCGGCGACCCGATCCGGCAGGTCGCCGGGGACGGTCAGGAGCGCATCCTGCGGAACATGTCCGGGGTGAAGCACTCGGTCGGGCTGCTGATCGAGAGCCGGGTCGAGCCGCTGACGGCAGGAACCCCGGAGCCGGACAACAACCGGCGCCGGGTGAACTCCCAACTCGCCGCACTGAAGGGGCTGTTCAGCTTCGCCGGAGAGCGGGGCCGACAGGTCGACGCGGCCACCGGCGCCGCGCGGCTGGCCGGGTACCGGGACACCGGGCCGGTCTACCTCGGCGGCGCCGACAACGACCCCGCCGAACCCGCCGAGGTGATCGAGAACCCGGCATGCGGCTACCGGCTCACCGGCGACCAGTACGCGGAGGTGGCCGACGAACTGGCGCTGCACGGAGTGCGGGTACGGCGAACCACCGACGTGGACGGGACAGGGGCCGGGGCCTACGTTCCCCTGCGCCAGTCGCTGCGCGCCCTCGTACCGCTGCTGCTCGACGAACGGGCGCCGTACCACCTGACGGCGGGGGAGCCGGTCACGGCCTGCTGAACAGGCCGGGCCGACCGGCCCCGCCCCCCTGTCGGTCGGGCGGTCGTGATCGAAGCCGGGCGCGCCCTGCGCCCCGTCAGGGGCGCGGGGAACCGCGCGACCAGCCCCCACCGGCCCGCGGCGAACGAACTGTCCGACCGACGCAGCGCCTAGGACCTGTCCGGCCGATCAAGTCGCGGGAAAACGACGGTGCCTGTTCAGCGCCGGTGAGCGGGGTGTGGTGCGTGCAGCTGCAAGGCGGAGGAAGGCGTCGACGCGATGGGGGTCCCCCCGGTCGAGCGCAGTCGAGACTGGGGGAGTCGGCAACTGACGACAACGCGGCTGGGGGTCCCCCCTCCGGGGGAGTGCGTGCCACACCCCGCGTCCGCGGCATGATCGGCCGGACAGGTCCTAGCCCCCGCCAAGCCGCGCAGCGTCCTCCGCGCACCCCCACGCGACCGTGACGCCGGCGCCGCCGTGCCCGTAGTTGTGCACCAACACCTGCCCACCCGGCAGAAGTTCACGGTCCAGACGCACCGAGTCGCGGGTGGGTCGCAGCCCGACGCGATGGCCGAGCACCCGTGCCCCGGCGATCTCCGGCCGTACCTCCGCACAGCGCCGCACGATCTCCTCCGCCACCGCCGGATCGGGCACGAGTGACCACTCGTCCTCCTCGGCCGTGCCACCCAGGATCAGCCCGCCCGGCTGCGGAAAGAAGTACGTGGTCTTCGCGTCGGCGTGCCCCGCCGCCGTGAACCACGTGGTGATCCCCGGGTTCTCCACGACGACCAATTGCCCCCGCACGGGACGCACCGCCGGATCGGGCACCAGCTCGCGCGCACCGATCCCCGTGCAGTTGACGACCGCATCCACCGCGTCGGACTCGACGGCTTCGGCAAGATCCCTGACGGATCGTTCCTCCACGACCCCGCCCGCCGCGAGGAACCGCTCCCGCAGCCACCCCAGATGGACCGGCATGTCGATCAACGGCAGCCGCGCCCGAAGACCTTCAGCCGTCTCCCGCAACTCCGGTACCCGAGCCGCCCACGGCCCCAGCTCGTCCAGCCGCAACCCGGCCTGTACACCCTCGACCATGCGTACGCCCGTCGCGCCGGGCCGCTTCGCCAACTCCTCGTACACGGACAGCGACGCGAGCGCCCACTCCCCGGCCGACGCCTCCGGCTCGATCCGGTACGGCCACCACAGCGCACCCGCAACCGCCGAGGTCGTCAGCTCGGCGGGCTCCCGCGTCCAGACCCGGACCCGCCTGCCGCGCTCGGCCAGCACCACCGCCGTCGTCAGGCCGATGACCCCGCCACCGACCACGATCACTTCACCACTCTGTCGCGTCTCCACGCGGGGACCGTAGCGGAATATGTCATGCCGTGCTCAGATCGGTCCCGGTCTGGGGATACTCACAGCATGTCTGCCGAGTATGCGACCTTCGGCCTGGCACCGGCGATACGTGCCGGTGGAGTCCTGGCCAACGGTGACTACCAGGTCCACCGGGACTTCCTCGACTTCATCGTCGACGGGCGCCCCCTCCTCCACCAGCTCTCCGACCTCGACGCGGTCTCCCCGCTCGCCTCCGACGTCCCGCCCGCGATCTTCACCGCGCAGGTCCGCAGTCTGCTCCTGGAGGCCGACGCACCCCTGGCGGGCGGCCGGTACATCATCTACGGCTGTCCCGAGTGCGCCGACCTGGCGTGCGGCGCCGTGACGGCGGCCATCGAGCGGGACGGCGACGACTACGTGTGGCGCGACTTCGCCTGGCAGACGGACACCCACGCCGACCTGGAGTTCAACGGCTACCACGGCATCGGGCCCTTCCGTTTCCCGGGCGCCGGATACCGGGACACCCTCGGTTCCCTCCTCGACACCGCGGGAGCCGCCGAGGCGGTGGGCTCCGTCGACTCCGCTCCGGCCCGTCGACGGGTCCTGCTGATCGGCGCCCGGGTCGCGGTGCTCGCCAAGCTCGCCGCCGCGCTGCGCACCATCGGCATCGGCGCGGACATCACCCGGGACGCCACGGACGTCCCCGCCGACGAACTGCGCGGCTACGGCGCCGTCGCCTTCGGCCGCGCGATCGACGAGGAGGAACGCGCCGCCGTACGCCGTTCCTTCGAACGTGCGGGCGTCGAAGTGGCGTACGTCGACGGTCTCGCCCCGATCGTCCCGCTCCTCGTCGCCCAGATCGAGCACGCCCTGGACCGCAGCCCGCCGGTGCAGCGCCGGCTCACCCGCCTGGTCGCCGCCGCCGGCGAGGCGGGCATAGAGGTCACCTCCACCTGCCGCGTCCATCTCACCGCGTACCGGCTGGACCGTCTGTCCCGCACCCATGAACTGGAGGTCTTCGACGGCATCCTCGAACCCGGCCGGCACCGCATCCCGCTGGAGGCGAGGGCGGTGAAGGGGGAGTCGTTCATCGTGGCGCGTACGTCGGGAACCGTGCTGGTGGAGCCGGTGGCCCGGTGAAATCCCGGACGCGGGGCACTGTGGACGGCAGCTAGGATCGGCGTTCTGATGACTGCCACCCTCGTCGCCAAGAACCTCGCCGCCGGCCACGGCGACCGCTCCCTCTTCGCCGGGCTCGACCTCGTCGTCGCGCCCGGAGACGTGATCGGGCTCGTCGGTGCCAACGGCGCGGGCAAGTCCACCCTGCTCAGGATGCTGGCCGGGCTGCTGCCGCCCGAGGAGGGCGAACTGCGCCTCTCCCCGCCGAGCGCGAGCGTGGGCCATCTCCCGCAGGAGCCGGAGCGCCGGGAGGGCGAGACCGTCCGCGATTTCCTGGCCCGCCGCACCGGCGTGGCCGAGGCGCAGCGTGTGATGGACGAGGCGACGCAGGCGCTCGTGGACGGAGCGCCGGGCGCGGACGACGCGTACTCGGTGAGCCTGGAACGCTGGCTCGACCTCGGCGGCGCCGACCTGGACGAGCGGGCGGAGGAGGTCGCCGGCTCCCTCGCCCTGACTGTGGACCTGGACCAGCCGATGACGTCCCTGTCGGGCGGCCAGGCGGCGAGGGCGGGCCTCGCCTCCCTGCTCCTGTCCCGCTACGACGTCTTCCTCCTCGACGAGCCGACGAACGACCTGGACCTCGACGGCCTAGAACGCCTGGAGCGCTTCGTCAAGGGCCTGCGCGCCGGCACGCTCGTCGTCAGCCACGACCGCGAGTTCCTCACCCGCACGGTCACCAAGGTCCTCGAACTGGATCTCGCCCAGCAGCAGATCAAGCTGTACGGCGGCGGCTACGCGGCCTATCTCGAAGAGCGGGACGTCGCGCGCAGGCACGCCCGCGACGACTTCGAGGAGTACGCCGACAAACGCTCCGCGCTCCAGGACCGGGCCCAGATGCAGCGCGGGTGGATGGACAAGGGCGTGAAGAACGCCCGGCGCAAGGCGAACAACGACAACGACAAGATCGGCCGCAAGTTCCGCAGCGAGGCCAGTGAGAAGCAGGCGGCGAAGGCCCGCCAGACGCAGCGCATGATCGAGCGCCTCGATGTGGTCGAGGAACCGCGCAAGGAGTGGGAACTGCGCATGGAGATCGCGGCGGCGCCGCGATCCGGCTCGGTGGTCGCGACCCTCCGGGACGCGGAGGTGCGCCGCGCGGGCTTCACCCTTGGCCCGGTGACCGTACAGATCGACTGGGCGGACCGCATCGCGGTCACGGGCGCGAACGGCGCCGGCAAGTCAACGTTCCTGGCCGCGCTGCTGGGCCGGATCCCGCTGGACGAGGGGCACGCCACGCTCGGCTCGGGTGTGGTGGTCGGTGAGGTGGACCAGGCCCGCAAGCTCTTCCACGGCCCCGAGGCGCTGCTGGACGCGTTCTGCGAGGCGGTACCCGACACGGAACCTGCGGAGGTCCGCACGCTCCTGGCCAAGTTCGGCCTGAAGGCGGAGCACGTGCTACGACCGGCGGCGACCCTGTCCCCGGGCGAGCGCACCCGTTCCGCCCTGGCGCTGCTCCAGGGCCGGGGCGTGAACCTCCTGGTCCTGGACGAGCCGACCAACCACCTCGACCTCCCGGCCATCGAACAACTGGAACAGGCCCTCGACTCCTACGAGGGCACGCTGCTCCTGGTGACCCACGACCGCAGAATGCTGGACGCGGTACGGGTTACGCGGAGCTTCGAGGTGGCGGACGGCAAGGTGTCGGAGCTGGGGTAGCAGGCAGGGCTGCGGCCCAGTGGGGGCTGGCCGCGCAGTTCCCCGCGCCCCTGGGAGGGCGCTCCGCGCCCGTCCAACCCGTCCAACCCGCCCAGCCTGCGGGCATGCGTGCCGCTGGGGGCGCCACGGGTGGGCGCAGGCGGCACCCCGTCAGCGCCGGGCTGCGCGACCCCGCCCGCCGTCAGCACCAGCACCGGGTGCCCTCACAGCAGGGGGCACCCGGCACCAGAACTCACCGCCGCTTGGGATCCACCAGCCCCGCCTTCCGCAGCGCATCCGCCATCGCACTGTTCCCCGGCGCGGGCGCCGCCTGCCGAGCCGCTCCACTCCCTTGGCCCTGACCCTGCCGCTGCCGGGGCTGAGGCGGCCGTCCCCCACGCTGAGGCCGCCCCCCGCCCGTCTGCTGCTGCCCCTCGCCGGAGGCCACCGCCTCGTCGTCCAGCCGCAGCGTCAGTGAGATCCGCTTCCGGGGAATGTCGACGTCGAGCACCTTCACCTTGACGATGTCACCGGACTTCACGACGTCGTGCGGGTCCTTGACGAACGTCTTCGAGATCGCCGACACATGCACCAGTCCGTCCTGGTGGACGCCGACATCCACGAACGCCCCGAACGCCGCCACGTTCGTGACCACACCCTCCAGCACCATCCCGGAGGCCAGGTCGCCGATCTTCTCGACCCCCTCCTTGAACGTGGCCGTCGCGAAGGCGGGCCGCGGGTCGCGCCCGGGCTTCTCCAGCTCGCGCAGAATGTCCGTCACCGTCGGCAGACCGAACTTCTCGTCGACGAAGTCGTCGGGCCGCAGCGACCGCAGCACCGCCGTGTTCCCGACCAGCGAAGTTACCGCGCCCCCCGCCGACTTCACCATCCGCCGCACCACCGGATACGCCTCCGGGTGCACACTGGACGCGTCCAGCGGATCGTCCCCGCCCCGGATCCGCAGGAAGCCCGCACACTGCTCGTACGCCTTCGGCCCGAGCCGCGCGACACTCTTCAGCTGGGACCGTGACGTGAACGGCCCGTTCGCGTCACGGTGCGCCACGATGTTCTCCGCGAGCCCGGAGGAGATGCCGGAGACCCGGGAGAGCAGCGGCGTGGACGCCGTGTTGACGTCGACACCGACACCGTTCACACAGTCCTCGACCACCGCGTCCAGCGACCGCGACAGCTTCACCTCGGACAGGTCGTGCTGGTACTGCCCCACCCCGATCGACTTCGGGTCGATCTTCACCAGCTCGGCCAGCGGGTCCTGCAGCCGCCGGGCGATCGACACCGCCCCGCGCAGCGACACATCCATGCCCGGCAGCTCCTGCGAGGCGAACGCCGACGCCGAGTACACCGAGGCGCCCGCCTCGGACACCATCACCTTGGTGAGCTTCAACTCCGGGTGCTTGGCGATGAGTTCACCGGCGAGCTTGTCCGTCTCACGGGACGCCGTACCGTTGCCGATGGCGATCAGGTCGACCGAGTGCTCCTTGGCGAGCCGGGCCAGTTTGGCCAGCGCCTCGTCCCACTTGTTCGCCGGTACGTGCGGATAGATCACGTCCGTGGCGACAGCCTTGCCCGTCGCGTCCACCACGGCCACCTTGACGCCCGTCCGGAAACCGGGGTCCAGCCCCAGCGTCGAGCGCGTGCCGGCCGGGGCGGCAAGCAGCAGGTCGCGCAGGTTCGCCGCGAACACGTTGACCGCCTCGTCCTCGGCGACCGTACGCAGCCGAAGGCGCACGTCGATGCCGAGGTGCACCAGGATCCGGGTCCGCCAGGCCCAACGCACCGTTTCCTTGAGCCACTTGTCGCCGGGACGGCCGCGCTCGGCGATCCCGAACCGGTGGGCGATGATCCCCTCGTACGAGGAAGGACCCTCCGTCGGCTCCTCCGGCTCCAGGACCAGGTCGAGCACGTCCTCCTTCTCGCCGCGCAGCATCGCGAGAATGCGGTGCGAGGGCAGGGCGGTGAAGGGCTCGGCGAAGTCGAAGTAGTCGGCGAACTTGGCGCCCGCCTCCTCCTTGCCCTCCTTGACCTTGGCCGCCAGCCGCCCGCGCACCCACATGCGCTCACGCACCTCACCGATCAGGTCGGCGTCCTCGGAGAACCGCTCGGTGAGGATCGAGCGCGCGCCGTCCAGCGCGGCCTGCGGATCGGCGACGCCCTTGTCGGCGTCGACAAAGGCCGCGGCCGCGGCGAGCGGATCCACGGACGGGTCCCCGAGCAGCCCCTCGGCCAGCGGTTCGAGGCCCGCCTCGCGCGCGATCTGGGCCTTCGTCCGCCGCTTCGGCTTGAACGGCAGGTAGATGTCCTCCAGGCGCGCCTTCGTCTCGGCGCCGCGGATCTGCGCCTCGACCTCGGGCGTCAGCTTGCCCTGCTCGCGCACCGACTCGAGGATCGCGGCCCGCCGCTCCTCCAGCTCCCGCAGATAGCGCAGCCGCTCCTCCAACGTGCGCAGCTGCGCATCGTCGAGCATCTCGGTCGCTTCCTTGCGGTAGCGGGCGATGAAGGGCACCGTCGACCCGCCGTCGAGCAACTCGACGGCGGCCCGCACCTGCCGCTCCCGTACGCCGAGTTCCTCGGCGATCCTGCCTTCGATGGACCCTACGAGGGGTGTCGTCACGATCCCGTACCGCCTTCTCCACTGAGGTTGCGCGGCAATTGTGGCAGGTGGCACCGACATCCGGGGAGCAGGGCGCCACACACCCCACCGCTCACCGGCCATCGGGCCGCCTCACACCGGGGATGGCAGGAAAGGTGGGGAACTTGTCCTTGCAGCCATCCGGGCACCCGTCAAGAATCGGGGCATGGCGCAGCGAACCGTCCTCGTCGTCCTCTTCGACGGCGTCCAGAGCCTCGATGTCACCGGCCTTGTCGAGGTGCTCGCACAGGCCTCCACCCGGCACCCGGGCAGCTATCGCATCCATACGGCCTCACTGACCGGAGCGCCGACACGCACCTCCAGCGGCCTCACCGTCGTACCGGACGGGCCGCTCGCCGACGCACCCGAACCGCACACCCTCCTGGTCCCGGGCGGCCCCGGCTCCCGCGCCGCCGACCCGCGCCTGGTCGACTGGCTTCGCGAGCACGGGCCGCGCCCCGAACGGCTGGTGAGCGTCTGCACGGGAGCGATCCTGCTGGCCGCCGCCGGTCTCCTGGACGGGCTGCGCGCGACCACCCACTGGGCGTACTGCGACAGACTCGCCCGCGACCATCCGGCCGTCGAGGTCGACCCTGAGCCCATCTACGTGCGCGACGGCCGGGTGATGACGTCCGCCGGTGTCACCGCCGGGATCGATCTCGCCCTCGCACTCGTGGAGGAGGACCTCGGCCGCGACACCGCGCTGGCCGTCGCCCGCCATCTGGTCGTCTTTCTGCGCCGACCGGGAAACCAGGCCCAGTTCAGCGCCCAGCTCACCGTACAGACCGCCCGGCGGGAGCCGCTGCGCGAGGTCCAGCACTGGATATCCGAACACCCGGACGACGATCTGAGCGTCGAGTCCCTCGCCGCCCGCGCCCGTCTCTCACCCCGCCACTTCGCCCGAGCCTTCCGCACCGAGACCGGCATGACCCCCGGCCGGTTCGTCGACCGGGTCCACCTCGAACACGCCCGGCGACTCCTGGAGGACACCTCCGACGGCGTCGAGAGGATCTCGCGCGCCAGCGGCTACGGCACCCCGGAGGCCATGCGCCGCGCCTTCGTCAGAAGCCTCGGCACGGCCCCGGCGGAGTACCGGCGCCGCTTCCACCCCGCACCCACCGGCTGACCCGCACGCACCGCACCGAAAGGCCCGCCTTGCAGATCGCCCTGCTGCTCTTCGCCCGCTTCACCGCCCTGGACGTCGTCGGCCCGTACGAGATCCTCAGCCGGCTCCCGGACGCGGAGACCGTCTTTGTCGCCGAGGCGGCCGGGCCCGTCCGCAACGACGACGGCACCCTCGCGCTCACCGCCGACCGCGCCCTGGCCGACGTGACGCATCCCGACATCGTGGTCGTTCCCGGCGGGCCGGGGCAGTCCGCGCAGATGGAGAACGAGGCGCTGTTCGGCTGGTTGCGTGCCGTCGACACCACCAGCACCTGGACGACCTCCGTGTGCACCGGCTCGCTGCTCCTGGCCGGAGCCGGCCTGCTCGCCGGGCGCCGCGCGACCTCGCACTGGCTGGCCCTGGACGAACTCCGGCAGTACGGCGCCGAACCCACGGGGGAGCGGGTCGTGACCGACGGCAAGTACGTCACCTCGGCCGGGGTCTCCTCCGGCATCGACATGGCCCTCACTCTGACCGGTCGGATCGCGGGCGACGAGCACGCCCGGACCGTACAGCTCGCGACGGAGTACGACCCGCAGCCGCCCTACGACGCCGGCGCCCCGCACAAGGCACCCGCCCGCCTGGTCGAACTCCTGCGCTCCCGCAGCCGGTTCACCGTGCGGTAGGCGACGTCGACCCCGTCCAGGAGAAGTCCGCGGGACGGCGCTCCAGGAACGCGGCGACCCCCTCTGCTGCCTCGGCGCTCTCCCGCGCCTGCTCGGCCCAGTACGCGTCCCGGTCGGTGCGGCCGGCCGTGAACTCCTTCGCCGCCGCCTGGGTGAGCCGCGAGCGTGAGGTGAGGATGCGGGCGAACTCCGTGACCCGCTTGTCGAGTTCACCCGTGGGCAGCACCTCGTCGAGGAACCCGGTGCGCAACGCGCGCTCCGAGTCGATCAACTCGCCCGAGAACAGCAGGTACTTGGCGGTCGCCGGACCCACCAGGGCCGCCAGGCGCCGGGTGGACGACGCCGGGTAGACGAGACCCAGCTTCGCCGGAGTCACCCCGAACAGCGCGCCCTCCTCCGCGAACCGCAGATCGCAGGCCGCCGCGAGCTGTGCGCCGCCGCCCACACAGTGCCCGCGAATCGACGCGAGGACCGGCTTCGGAAATGCCGCGAGGGCGTCCTCCGCCCGTACGGCCAGCCGCTGCGCCTCCTCCGGCGAACCCTTGAGTGTCGAGATGTCCGCGCCCGCGCAGAACGTCCCGTCCGCTCCCGTGAGCACCAGGACGCGGACGTCCGGGTCGGCGGCCAGGCCGGCGAGCAGCGGCGGCAGCGCGCGCCACATGCCGGCCGTCATGGCGTTGCGCTTGGCCGGGTGGCGGATGACGACGGTGGCGATCCCGTCGGCGGCACTGTGTGTCAGCTGCGGCTCCATGGGCCGGATGGTATCCGCCGGATCCGGGCGCCCTGACGGCGGCGGCAGCAAACCCGTACAACCCGAATAGTTCACGAAGTCGACACCGCATGACCAGGTTCGGTCGTATGCGGGCTCATGGCGTGCTGGATCAGTCGGAAGCGTTCGATACGTGCTGACTTCTGTTCAGTTCACCGGTGGCGACCCTTCGTTACCAACACTCGTCCCGTGGTGACAATCGAGCGCGAGGGCGGCGACCGAACGATGGATGACCATGGGCGCGAGTCCGGCTCACGCCCAGCGGACGACGGTGGGCCGACGGAGGCGGAGCGCAGACCCCCGGACCCGCTTCCCTACGAAGGGGTATGGAGGTTCACCGCGCCCGCCGTCGACGCCTCCGTCCCGCAGGCGCGGCACGCCGTCCGGGACCTGCTGTACCGGCAGGGAGTGCCGGCCGCACCGGACGTGGTGCACGGGCTGCTGCTGATCGTCTCGGAACTGGCGACGAACGCCGTCCGGCACGCGGCGCTCCTCTCCCCGACCCTCGCCGTGGAGGTCGCCGTCGGCGCCGAGTGGGTCCGGGTGTCGGTGGAGGACAACCACCCCTACCGCCCCAGCGCCCTGGAGACCGACCACGGCCGGACCGGCGGTCGCGGGCTGCTTCTGGTCCGTGAGATCACCAGGGAGGCGGGCGGGGTCTGCGACATCGAGCACACGGCGAGCGGCGGCAAGGTCGTCTGGGCGGCCCTGCCGCTCACCCCCGTACAGGTGCGGCCGTAGCCGCGGCCCTCACCAGCCGGCCGACGGACCCGTCAGCTCCCGGACCGCCGGGCGCGCCGCGTCCAGCACCGTCATGAACCAGGCCGAGAACGGGTCCTTCGCATGCCGCTCGGCCAGCTCGGCCGCGGTGACGTAGGCCGTGTCCCCGACCTCCTCCGGATCCGGCGCGAGCGCCGACTGCGCCATGCCGACGAACAGGTGGTTGTACTCCTGCTCCACCAGACCCGACTCCGGGTCGGGGTGGTTGTAGCGGACCGTGCCCGCCTCGGCGAGCAGCGTCGGGGAGATGCCCAACTCCTCGTAAGTCCGCCGTGCCGCCGCCGCGAAGGGCGCCTCGCCCGGGTAGGGGTGGCCGCAGCAGGTGTTGGACCAGACGCCGGGGGAGTGGTACTTGCCCAGCGCACGCTGCTGGAGGAGCAGTCGGCCCTGCTCGTCGAAGAGGAAGACGGAGAACGCCCGGTGCAGCAGGCCTGGTGGCTGGTGGGCGGAGAGCTTCTCGGCGGTGCCGATCGTCGTGCCGTTCTCGTCGACCAGTTCGAGCAAGATCGCTTCTGCTGTGCCGTTCGACGAACTGTTGTGCGTCGCGGTGGCAGGTGTGATCGGCATACCCATCCTTCGCCTCGGTCTTCGAGCCCCAAGTCTGCCGTACGAATCCGGCACTCCCGGCACTTCGCGGCGCCCCCCGCATGCCCGGCGCGAAAGCGGCCCGACGGTGACGTGATTGTCCATCGTGCCCAGTTGCCCGGTCGGGGAACCGCCCGCGAGGGGGGCTCGAAGGAGGGCATGCGGGCGCGCGCCGGACGGCTGTGTTCCGTCGACGGCGCACGTCGGACGGGCTCAGAGGCAGAGTTTCGACTCGTGCTCGGCGTGCCCGCCGGGCTCCAGCTGGAAGGTGCAGTGCTCCACGTCGAAGTGGTCGCCCAGACAGCCCTGGAGCTCGTGCAGCATCTTCTCGTGCCCGATCCCGCTCAGCACCTCCGAACTGACGACCACGTGCGCCGACAGCACCGGCATCCCCGAGGTGATCGTCCAGGCGTGCAGATCGTGTACGTCCTCCACGCCGGGCAGCGCCAGTATGTGGGCCCGCACGTCCGCCATGTCGACGTCCCGGGGCGCCGCCTCCAGGAGCACGTTCAGCGTCTCGCGCAGCAACTTCCAGGTGCGTGGGACGATCATCACACCGATGACGACCGAGGCGATGGGGTCGGCCCGCTGCCAGCCCGTCGCCATGATGACCGCCGCCGAGATCAGCACCGCCACCGAGCCCAGCGCGTCCGCGGCGACCTCCAGGAAGGCGCCCCGCACGTTCAGGCTCTCCTTCTGGCCGCGCATCAGCATCGCCAGCGAGATCATGTTCGCCACCAGGCCGATCAGACCGAAGACGACGGTCACCCCGCCCTCGGTCTCCGCGGGCGTGACGAACCGCTGGATCGCCTCGTACAGGACGTAGCCACCGACGCCGAGCAGCAGCAGACAGTTGGCGAGCGCGGCGAGGATCTCGGCGCGGGCGTACCCGAAGGTGCGGTTGCCGCTCGGCGGGCGGTTCGCGAAGTGGATCGCGAGGAGCGCCATGCCGAGACCCAGCGCGTCCGTCGCCATGTGCGCCGCGTCCGCGATGAGCGCGAGCGAGTCGGCGACGAGCCCGCCGACGATCTCGACGACCATGACGGTGAGCGTGATGGCCAGCGCGAAACGCAGCCGCCCGCGGTACGCCGCTGCCGCCGTACCCGTGGTCGGCGCGCCGTGCGCGTGTCCGTGGTCGTGCCCAGCCCCCATGGAAGCCGCCTCCTGGTGTTCGTGCCGAGCCCCGTCCCGGGATCAGTGAACTACGGGTGGGGGGTATGTGGCAACGCGGCACTGAACACCGTTGTCATGTGCCCTGACCTGCGGAAACGAAACCCTGGTCAAGAGGTGCGGAGACCCTGGCCGCTCGCCGGGCCGACGGTTTGTGCGCGGCGGGTGGGCTCGCCCATGACGACCGGGTCGCCGGTGGCCGCCGGTCCGCCGGAATCGGACCTTGAACAGCCGGTGAGCACGGGCGAGGCCCCATCCGATAGCCTCTGCCGACATGCTGCCCGGCCACCGTGGGTCAGGGTTCCCCCACCATCATGTACAGGACCGGCGTGCACGCGTCGGTGTCCAGGGAGTGAGTTCGGTTGCCGACCGCCATCCTCACGGGTCAGCCGGTTCCCGGATCGTCGATCGAGGGCGATCTGCGGTCCCTCGGCTTCGACGTGCGGAGCGCGACCGACGTCGCCGACACCGAGACCCTCCTCGCCGAGTCACCCTGTGACGAACGGGTCGCCGTCGTGGACGCCCGCTTCGTCGGCCACCTCCACGCGCTGCGCCTCGGCCTCACCGACCCCCGCTTCCCGCTCGCCGCGGTACCGGGCGCCCTGACGGCACAGCCCGGCCCCGGCCGCACCGCCCTGACCCGCGTACTGGCCCGGGAGATCTCCACGAGCGGCGACGCCCCGGCGAACCCCGGCACGGCCGGCCCCGCCGTCGCCGTGGACAGCCTCGCCGACCGCATCGCCCTCGCTCTGGACACGGACGGCCCCGGCGTCCACCGCCCCGCTCTGGGCAGTCTGACCGCCACCGTCCCCGCCGGCCCCGAGGCCCGCGACGAGGCACGGCAGGCTGTCGCCGCCGTCGACGACGAGGCCGTACGCCTGAAGTCGGCCGTGAAGTCCCGGGACGGCTTCTTCACCACCTTCTGCGTCAGCCCCTACTCCCGCTATCTGGCCCGCTGGTGCGCCCGCCGCGGACTCACCCCGAACCAGGTCACCACCGCCTCGCTGCTCACCGCGCTGATCGCGGCCGGCTCCGCGGCCACCGGCACCCGCGGCGGCTATGTCGTGGCAGGCGTGCTCCTCCTGGTCTCTTTCGTCCTGGACTGCACGGACGGCCAGCTCGCCCGCTACTCCCTCCAGTACTCGACGCTCGGCGCCTGGCTGGACGCCACCTTCGACCGCGCCAAGGAGTACGCCTTCTACGCGGGCCTCGCACTCGGGGCGGCACGCGGCGGCGACGACGTATGGGCACTGGCCCTCGGTGCGATGGTCCTCCAGAGCTGCCGGCACGTCGTCGACTTCGCCTTCAACGAGGCGAACGCCGGAGACCCGGCCGCGACGGCGAACACCAGTCCGACGGCCGCCCTCTCCGACCGTCTCGACGGCGTCGGCTGGACGGTCTGGGTGCGACGGATGATCGTCCTGCCGATCGGCGAGCGCTGGGCCCTGATCGCCGTCCTCACGGCCCTCACCACCCCTCGGGCCACCTTCACCGTGCTGCTCGTCGGCTGCGCCTTCGCGGCCACGTACACCACGGCGGGCCGCGTCCTGCGCTCACTCACCCGAAGGGCCCAGCGGACGGGACGGGCGACGCAGGCCCTGGCGGACCTCGCGGACAGCGGGCCCCTCGCCGAGCTCGTGGCACGTATTCCCGGGCGCAATCCCGGCGGTTCGCGCCTCCTCGTCGCGCTGGAAGGCACGGCGGTGCTGACCTTCGCCGTATCGGTGTGCTCCTACGGCAGCCCGATCCCCGCCGTCCTCACCGTGCTGTACGTGCTCTGCGCGGGCAGCGCGGTCGCCGCACCCCTCTCCGGCCGCCTCGACTGGCTCGTCCCCCCGCTCTTCCGGGCAGCCGAATACGGCACAGTTCTCCTTCTCGCGGGCAAAGCGGAGGTAAACGGAGCACTTCCCGCAGCTTTCGGCCTCGTGGCCGCCGTCGCCTACCATCACTACGACACGGTGTACCGCATCCGTGGCAACGCCGGAGCGCCCCCGCACTGGCTGGTACGGGCGAGCGGAGGGCACGAGGGCCGGACACTACTGGTCGTCGTACTGGCCGCGCTGCTCACCGCCTCGCAGTTCGTGGTCGCGCTCACGGTCCTCGCCGTGGCCGTGGCCCTGCTGGTGCTCGTCGAGAGCATCGGCTACTGGGTGACCGCCCACAAGGGCGGCGCCCCCGCCGTACACGACGAAGGAGTACCCGCATGATCGGCCTCGTGCTGGCGGCCGGCGCCGGAAGGCGTCTGCGCCCCTACACCGACAGCCTGCCCAAGGCTCTCGTGCCGGTCGGCCCCGCGGGCGACGAGGACGGCCCCACCGTCCTCGACCTCACCCTCGCCAACTTCGCCGAGATCGGCCTCACCGAGGCAGCGGTCATCGTCGGCTACCGCAAGGAAGCCGTGTACGAGCGGCAGACGGACCTGGAGAAGAAGTACGGGGTGAAGCTCACCCTCATCGACAACGACCGCGCCGAGGAGTGGAACAACGCCTACTCCCTCTGGTGCGGCCGGGACGTCCTCGCCGACGGGGTCATCCTCGCCAACGGCGACACCGTGCACCCCGTCTCCGTCGAGCGGACGCTGCTCGCCGCGCGCGGCGACGGGAAGCGCATCATCCTGGCCCTCGACACGGTGAAGGATCTCGCCGACGAGGAGATGAAGGTGATCGTGGACCCGGAGCTGGGCGTGCGGAAGATCACCAAGCTGATGGATCCGGCCGAGGCCACCGGCGAGTACATCGGCGTCACCCTCATCGAGGGCGCCGCCGCGGCCGACCTGGCCGACGCCCTGAAGACCGTGTGGGAGACCGACCCCCAGCAGTTCTACGAGCACGGTTACCAGGAACTGGTCGACCGTGGTTTCCGCATCGACGTGGCACCCATCGGCGAGGTCCCGTGGGTGGAGATAGACAACCACGACGATCTCGCCCGAGGACGGGAGATCGCGTGCCGGTACTGACGAGGCTGATCCCCTCGCCGGTCGTCGTCGACATCCGCCGGGGGGCCCTGGACCACCTGTCGGACGTGCTGTTCGACCAGCGGATCTCCCACTCCGGGAAGATCGCCGTCGCGGTCAGCGCCGGTTCCGGCGCCAAGCTGCGCGCCCGGCTCACCCCGGCGCTGCCGGGTGCCACCTGGTACGAGGTCGCCGGCGGAACCATCGACGACGCGATCCGGCTGGCCGACGCCATCAAGTCCGGCCACTACGACGCCGTGGTCGGCCTCGGCGGCGGCCGGATCATCGACTGCGCCAAGTTCGCCGCCGCCCGCGTCGGGCTGCCCCTCGTCGCGGTCGCCACCAACCTCGCGCACGACGGTCTCTGCTCCCCGGTCGCCACCCTCGACAACGACGCGGGGCGCGGCTCGTACGGCGTACCCAACCCGATCGCCGTCGTCATCGACCTCGATGTGATCCGCGAGGCCCCGGCACGGTTCGTGCGCTCCGGCATCGGCGACGCCATGTCGAACATCTCCGCGGTCGCTGACTGGGAGCTGGCCTGCCGGGTCAACGGCGAGAAGATCGACGGTCTCGCCGCCGCGATGGCCCGCCAGGCCGGAGAAGCCGTCCTGCGCCACCCCGGCGGGGTCGGCGACAACGCGTTCCTCCAGGTACTGGCCGAGGCCCTCGTCCTCACCGGTATCGCCATGTCGGTGTCGGGCGACTCCCGCCCGTCCTCCGGCGCCTGTCACGAGATCAACCACGCCTTCGACCTGCTGTACCCCAAGCGTGCCGCCAGCCACGGCGAACAGTGCGGCCTCGGCGCCGCCTTCGCCATGTACCTGCGGGGCGCGCACGAGGAGGCCGCGTACATGGCCGAGGTGCTGCGCCGGCACGGGCTGCCGGTGCTGCCGGAGGAGATCGGCTTCACCACGGACGAGTTCGTACGGGTCGTCGAGTACGCCCCGCAGACCAGACCCGGTCGCTACACGATCCTGGAACACCTCGACCTCACGAACGACCAGATCAAGGACACGTACGCGGACTATGTCAAGGCCATCGGTAGCTGAACTACGCCCCGTCGTCCACCCCGAAGGGGTGAAGGACCGGCGCAGCGGCGAGCACTGGGCGGGACGCCTCTACATGCGCGAGGTGTCCCTGCGGGTCGACCGCTACCTGGTGGACACCAGGATCACGCCCAACCAGCTCACGTACCTGATGGTCGTCGCGGGCGCCATGGCGGGCGCGGCACTCCTGGTGCCGGGCCTCACCGGCGCGGTCCTGGCCGCCGTACTGATGCAGCTGTACCTGCTCCTCGACTGCGTCGACGGGGAACTCGCCCGCTGGCGCAACCAGACCTCGATCACCGGCGTGTACCTCGACCGCGTCGGCCACTACCTCTCCGAGGCGGCCCTGCTGATCGGATTCGGGCTGCGCGGCGCCGACCTGTGGGACGGTTCGGGGAGCCCCGAGTGGCTGTGGGCGTTCCTCGGCACCCTGGCCGCGCTCGGCGCGATCCTGATCAAGGCGGAGACCGACCTGGTGGACGTGGCCCGGTCCCGCAGCGGTCTGGCCGCCGCCAAGGAGGAGCTGTCGGTGCCGCGCTCCGAGGGGCTCGCCCTGGCCCGCAAGGCCGCCGCCGCGCTCAAGTTCCACCGGCTGATCGGCGGCATCGAGGCGAGCCTGTTCATCCTCTTCGTGGCGGTCCTCGACGCCTTCGGCGGCGACCTGTTCTGGACCCGCCTGGGCATCGCGGTCCTGGCCGGCATCGCGATCCTGCAGACCGTGCTGCACCTCGTGTCCATCCTCGCGTCGAGCAGGTTGCGGTGAGTACCGGGATGAGAGTCGGCGCGGTGATCATCACCATGGGCAACCGCCCCGACGAACTGCGCGCCCTCGTCGACTCGATCGTCAAGCAGGAGGGCGACCCGGTCCAGGTCGTCGTGGTCGGCAACGGCGCACCCGTCCCGGACCTCCCCGAGGGCGTACGGAGCATCGAGCTGCCCGAGAACCTCGGCATCCCCGGCGGACGCAACGTCGGCATCGAGGCGTTCGGCCCGGCCGGCCGAGACGTCGACATCCTGATGTTCCTGGACGACGACGGCCTCCTCGGCCACCAGGACACCGCCGAACTGTGCCGCCGGGCCTTCACCGCCGACCCCCGCCTGGGCATCATCAGCTTCCGCATCGCCGACCCCGACACCGGCCTCACCCAGCGCCGCCACGTGCCCCGCCCGGGCACCACGGACCCGATGCGCAGCTCCCGCGTCACCAGCTTCCTCGGCGGCGCCAACGCCGTCCGCACGAAGGTCTTCGCCCAAGTGGGCATCCTCCCCGAGGAGTTCTTCTACGCCCATGAGGAGACCGACCTCGCCTGGCGGGCCCTCGACGCGGGCTGGATGATCGACTACCGGGCCGACATGCTGCTCTACCATCCGGCGACCGCGCCCTCGCGGCACGCGGTCTACCACCGCATGGTCGCCCGCAACCGCGTCTGGCTGGCCCGCCGCAACCTCCCCGCCCCCCTGGTTCCGGTCTACCTGGGGGACTGGCTGCTCCTCACACTTCTCCGCCGACCCTCCCGCCCGGCGCTCAGAGCCTGGTGGGGCGGGTTCAAGGAGGGGCTGACCACCCCGTGCGGACCCCGCCGGCCCATCCGGTGGCGTACGGTGTGGCGGCTGACCCGACTGGGCCGCCCCCCAGTGATCTGACAAGCTCTCCATGAGAGCCCCGCGGGCCGGTCGGACCATGGACCCGGCTCGCGCTCTGTCCCGTTCAGCTGCGCATATTGAAGACGAAAGTTTCCATTTGTGAGTGAGACAACGCATGACGGCGGTGTCGCTGTGAGCGACCGACCGTCACCCGACGACGGCCTCTCCGCGGCCGAACTCGCCGCGAAGTACGGGCTCGCCGTGAGCGGCGCCCGCCCCCGACTCGTCGAGTACGTCCGCCAGCTCTGGGGACGGCGTCACTTCATCCTGGCCTTCTCGCAGGCGAAACTGACCGCCCAGTACAGCCAGGCCAAACTCGGCCAGCTGTGGCAGGTGGCCACACCGCTGCTGAACGCGGCCGTGTACTTCTTCATCTTCGGCGTGATCCTCAAAGCCGACCGAGGCATGCCCCGCGAGGTGTACATCCCCTTCCTCGTCACGGGCGTCTTCGTGTTCACCTTCACGCAGAGCTCGGTGATGGCGGGCGTCCGCGCGATCTCCGGGAACCTCGGTCTGGTGCGCGCCCTGCACTTCCCGCGCGCCGCCCTGCCGGTCTCCTTCGCGCTGCAACAGCTCCAGCAGCTGCTCTTCTCGATGCTCGTGCTGTTCGTGGTCTCGATCGGCTTCGGCAGCTACCCCAAGGCGTCCTGGCTGCTGATCGTCCCGGCGCTGGCACTCCAGTTCCTGTTCAACACCGGCCTCGCGCTGATCATGGCCCGGTGGGGCTCGGCGACCCCGGACCTCGCCCAGCTGATGCCGTTCGTGATGCGTACGTGGATGTACGCGTCCGGCGTGATGTTCTCCATCCCGGTCATGCTCGCCGACAAACCCCAGTGGGTCGCCGACGCCCTGCAGTGGAACCCGGCCGCCATCTACATGGACCTGATGCGCTTCGCGCTCATCGACGGCTACGGCCCGGAGAACCTGCCGCCGCACGTCTGGGCGGTCGCCGGCGCCTGGGCCGCGCTCTTCGCCGTCGGCGGATTCGTGTACTTCTGGCAGTCGGAGGAGAGGTACGGCCGTGGCTGACCCGATTCCCGGGGCCAAGATCCCCACAGTCATCGCGGACGAACTCCACATCGTCTACCGCGTCAACGGCGCCAAGACCGGCAAGGGCAGCGCCACTTCCGCCCTCAGCCGCATCATCAAGCGCGGCGACTCCCCGGGCGTGCGCAAGGTGCACGCCGTACGGGGCGTCTCGTTCGTCTCCTACCGGGGTGAGGCCGTCGGTCTGATCGGCTCCAACGGCTCCGGCAAGTCGACCCTGCTGCGCGCCATCGCCGGTCTGCTCCCCGCCGAGAGCGGCTACGTGTACACGGACGGGCAGCCCTCCCTCCTCGGCGTCAACGCCGCCCTGATGAACGACCTCACGGGCGAACGGAACGTCATATTGGGTGGCCTCGCGATGGGTATGTCCCGCGAGGAGATCAAGGAGCGCTACCAGCAGATCGTCGACTTCTCCGGCATCAACGAGAAGGGCGACTTCATCACCCTGCCGATGCGCACCTACTCCTCGGGTATGGCGGCGCGGCTGCGGTTCTCCATCGCCGCCGCCAAGGACCATGACGTACTGATGATCGACGAGGCCCTGGCCACCGGCGACCGGTCCTTCCAGAAGCGTTCCGAGGACCGGATCCGCGAGCTGCGCAAGCACGCCGGCACGGTGTTCCTCGTCAGTCACAACAACAAGTCCATCCGCGACACCTGCGACCGCGTCCTGTGGCTGGAACGCGGCGAACTGCGCATGGACGGGCCGACGGACGAGGTCCTCAAGGAGTACGAGAAGTTCACCGGCAAGTAGCCGGGCGGTGAACCGGTGATCAACCGGGCGAATCGGGGCCCCGCCGGAACTGTTCCGGCGGGGCCCCGCGTCTGCAAAGGAAACGTCAACTCCGAGGCGTCCTAGGAATCTTGACGCCAATCGGTGCGTTCTTGTGATGCGCGGGACACCCCGACGGACCATGGCGCGTTGTACAACGTAAGCTGTACCAGTGCTGAATCGCGGCAAGTGGGGCGATAACACGCGACACCCGGCATAGGACCGCCGCGTGGACGGCTGGGCGGCGTGTCCGAAATAGTGCCCATTGGGTCCGCAGTGTAGAACGGGAGATGTGACGGCGATGGCTACGGAAACTCCCCAGCTCCCCACAGCGTGCGCCGTCCCCGCCCCGGGCAGCGAACAGTGACGGCAACCGGTCCCACGCGGACCGACGATCCGGCGCGCGGCACACTCGACAAGGCCGCGGACGAGAACTTCCCCGTGGCACCGTTCTTCCTGCCCAAGGCCTGGCGCACCGATCTCATGGCCGTCTACGGCTTCGCCCGCCTGGTCGACGACATCGGCGACGGCGATCTGGCCCCCGGTGGCGCCGACGCCCGTCTGCTGGGCGTCGCCCCCGCGGAGGCCGACGACCGGCTCGTCCTCCTCGACGCGTTCGAGGCCGACCTGCGCAGGGTCTTCGACGGCACCCCGCGCCACCCCCTGCTGCGCCGGCTGCAGCCGACCGTCCGAGGCCGTTCGCTCACCCCCGAACCTTTCCTCGGCCTGATCGCCGCCAACCGCCAGGACCAGCTGGTCAAGCGGTACAAGACGTACGACGACCTCGTCGCCTACTGCGAGCTGTCCGCCAATCCCGTCGGCCGCCTCGTCCTCGCCGTCACCGGCACCGCGACGCCCGAGCGGATCCGCCGCTCCGACGCCGTGTGCACCGCCCTCCAGATCGTCGAGCACCTCCAGGACGTCGCCGAGGACCTCGGCCGCGACCGGATCTATCTGCCCGCCCAGGACCTGAAGCGCTTCGATGTCCAGGAGACGGACCTCGCCGCCCCCACCGCGGGCGCGTCGGTGCGCGCACTGATCGCATACGAAGCGGAACGCGCGCGCCGCCTCCTGAATGAAGGCACCCCCCTCGTGGGTAGCGTCCACGGCAGGCTGAAGCTGCTGCTCGCGGGTTTCGTGGCGGGGGGAAAGGCGGCGATCCAGGCGATCGCCGCCGCCGAATACGACGTACTTCCCGGCCCGCCCAAGCCCGGCAGGATCCAGCTGCTGCGTGAGGTGGGCACAACCCTGCGAGGAGAGGGGTGATCCGGAGCGTGGAGTCGGAACCACACGTGTCCGCACCGGTACTCGCCGCCTACAGCTACTGCGAGTCCATCACCGGGCAGCAGGCCCGCAACTTCGCCTACGGCATCAGACTGCTGCCGACGTCGAAGCGGCGCGCGATGTCGGCCCTGTACGCGTTCTCGCGCCGCGTCGACGACATCGGTGACGGCCCGCTGGCCCCCGAGGTCAAGGCGGCACGGCTGGAGGACACCAGAGCCCTGCTCGCCCGGGTGCGTGAGGGCGCGGTCGACGAGGACGACACCGACCCGGTCGCGGTCGCCCTCAGCCACGCGGGGACACAGTTCCCGATCCCGCTCGGCGGCCTCGACGAACTCATCGACGGCGTCGTGATGGACGTCCACGGCGAGACGTACGAGACCTGGGACGACCTGAAGGTCTACTGCCGCTGTGTGGCCGGGGCCATCGGACGGCTGTCCCTGGGCGTGTTCGGTACGGAACGGGGCGCGCGCGGCTCTGAACGCGCCTTCGAGTACGCCGACACGCTGGGGCTCGCCCTCCAGCTCACCAACATCCTGCGGGACATCCGCGAGGACGCCGACAGCGGGCGGACCTATCTGCCCGCCGACGACCTCGCCAAGTTCGGCTGCTCGGCCGGGTTCAGCGGTCCGAACCCGCCGGAGGGCTCCGACTTCGCGGGCCTCGTCCACTTCGAAGTACGGCGCGCCCGCACCCTGTTCGCCGAGGGCTACCGTCTGCTGCCCATGCTCGACCGGCGCAGCGGCGCCTGTGTCGCCGCCATGGCCGGCATCTACCGACGGCTCCTCGACCGCATCGAGCGCGAGCCGGAGGCCGTGCTGCGCGGCCGGGTCTCCCTGCCCGGACGCGAGAAGGCGTACGTCGCGGTGCGCGGTCTGTCCGGCCTGGACGCCCGGCACGTCTCCCGGCGGACCGTCAGGAGGCGGGCCTGATGGACGATTCGGTCCAACGTGACGCGCCCGCGGCGAACCGGCGCGCAACCCTCCGGTCGGGGACGGCGTCCCTGACTTCAACGGCCTGCCGCGCGGCGTTCGTCCGGCGCGACGGGTGTGCAGGGGGGAGTGCGCGATGAGCGGGAGCACCCGGCCCGGGGAACATCCGGGACACCGCGGTGAGAAGAGCGCAGTGGTGGTCGGCGGTGGGCTGGCAGGTATCACCGCGGCACTCTCGCTCGCCGACGCCGGTGTCCGTGTCACGCTGCTCGAAGGCCGGCCACGTCTCGGCGGCCTCGCCTTCTCCTTCCAGCGCGGCGGACTGACCGTCGACAACGGGCAGCACGTGTACCTGCGCTGCTGCACCGCCTACCGCTGGTTCCTCGACCGCATCGACGCCGCCGCGCTCGCACCCGTGCAGGCCCGTCTCGACGTACCTGTCGTCGACGTGGCGAGGCCGGCCGGCCGGCGCCTGGGCAGACTCCGGCGCGACGCGCTGCCCGTACCCCTGCATCTCGGGCGCAGCCTGGCCACCTATCCGCATCTCTCGCTCGCAGAGCGCGCCTCAGTGGGACGCGCCGCGCTCGCGCTCAAGGCGCTGGACCTCGCCGACCCGGCGCTGGACGCGCAGAACTTCGGCAGCTGGCTGGCCGCGCACGGTCAGTCGCCGCGTGCCGTCGAGGCACTGTGGGACCTGGTGGGGGTCGCCACCCTCAACGCGGTGGCCGGGGACTCGTCCCTGGGGCTCGCCGCGATGGTGTTCAAGACCGGTCTGCTGTCCGACCCGGGCGCGGCCGACATCGGCTGGGCGCGTGTCCCGCTGGGCGAACTGCACGACACTCTGGCCCGCAAGGCGCTCGACTCCGCGGGCGTGCGTACCGAAGTCCGTACACGCGTCACCTCCGTCCGACACAACGAGAACGGCCGCTGGACCGTATCGGTTCCCGGCGAGACCCTCGACGTGGACGCCGTCGTCCTCGCCGTGGCCCAGCGCGAGGCCCACGAACTGCTGCCGGAGGGTGCGCTGGACGCCCCCGAACGGCTGCTGGAGATCGGCACCGCGCCCATCCTCAACGTGCATGTGGTGTACGACCGGAAGGTGCTGAACACGCCGTTCGTCGCGGCGCTCGGCAGTCCGGTGCAGTGGGTCTTCGACCGGACCGAGGCGTCCGGACTCGATGGCGACGGCCAGTATCTGGCGCTGTCGCAGTCGGCCGCGCACGACGAGATCGACGAGCCCGTGGCGGCGCTGCGCGAGCGGTATCTGCCGGAGCTGGAGCGGCTGTTGCCCCGCGCGCGGGGCGCCGCCGTACGGGACTTCTTCGTCACCCGGGAGCGGACAGCGACGTTCGCCCCCACCCCCGGCGTCGGTCGGCTGCGGCCGGGCGCCCGCACCAACGCCCCCGGCCTGTACCTGGCCGGCTCGTGGACCGCCACCGGGTGGCCCGCGACCATGGAGAGTGCGGTCCGCAGCGGAGTCGGTGCGGCAGGTGCCGCGCTGAGTGCCCTGGGCCGGCCCCGCCACCATCTCTTCGATGTCGAGGAGGCGGCCTGATGCTCGACCATCGGCACACGGCAGGTCCCCGCACCCCCAGCACCGCAACAAGAGGAGAGACTGTGCCCACTGTGCCCCCGGCCCCGAAAGCCGCCGACGCCGTGGATGTGACCGTGCTTCTGGAGCGCGGCCGGACCCTGGCCACCCCGGTACTGCGGGCGGCGATCAACCGTCTCGCGGCACCCATGGACACCGTCTCCGCCTACCACTTCGGCTGGATCGACGCCCAGGGCAGGCCTGCGGAGGGCGACGGCGGCAAGGCAGTACGTCCCGCGCTCGCCGTGCTGTCCGCCGAGGTCACCGGCGCCGCACCCGAGGTCGGCATCCCCGGCGCGGTCGCCGTCGAACTCGTGCACAACTTCTCGCTGCTGCACGACGACCTGATGGACGGCGACGAACAGCGCCGCCACCGCGACACCGTCTGGAAGGTGCACGGTCCCGCCCAGGCCATCCTGGTCGGCGACGCCCTGTTCGCGCTGGCCAACGAGATCCTCCTGGAACTGGGCACCGTCGAGGCCGGCCGCGCCACCCGCCGGCTGACCACCGCGACCCGGGCCCTCATCGACGGCCAGGCGCAGGACATCTCCTACGAGCACCGCGACCGCGTGAGCGTCGAGGAGTGCCTGGAGATGGAGGGCAACAAGACCGGCGCCCTGCTCGCCTGCGCCAGCTCCATCGGCGCGGTCCTCGGCGGCGCGGACGACCGCACCGCCGACACCCTCGAGAAGTACGGCTACCACCTCGGCCTGGCCTTCCAGGCCGTCGACGACCTCCTCGGCATCTGGGGCGACCCGGAGGCCACCGGCAAGCAGACGTGGAGCGATCTGCGTCAGCGCAAGAAGTCCCTGCCCGTGGTCGCCGCTCTCGCGGCGAGCGGCCCGGCCGCCGAGCGGCTCGGTGAACTGCTCGCCGCCGACGCGAAGAGCAGCGACTTCGAGAACTTCTCCGAGGAGGAGTTCGCCGCTCGCGCCGCCCTGATCGAGCAGGCGGGCGGCCGGGAATGGACCGCCGGGGAGGCGCGCCGGCAGCACACCATCGCCGTCGACGCACTGAGCGCCATCGACATGCCCGACCGGGTGCGCGCGCAGTTCACGGCGCTCGCCGACTTCGTCGTCGTACGAAAGAGATGATCACTATCGGTCGAATAAGCCTCGCGTAGTCGCCGGCCGGCGTCGCGTTCAGTGGCGCACCGGCCGACGGCGGACCCAATCAGCAGAGACATTGACACTCACTGCACGAAGGGGAAGCCATGACAGCGACGACCGACGGAAGCACCGGGGCACTGCCGCCTCGCGCTGCCTCGGCCAGCGACACCGACACCAACACCCCAGTGGCGGCAGGGGTTCAGGATGCCGCCGAGCGTGCCATGAGGCGCGCCACGGATTCCCTGCTCGCGCGGCAGGACGCCCAGGGCTGGTGGAAGGGCGACCTCCAGACCAACGTGACGATGGACGCGGAGGATCTGCTGCTCCGTCAGTTCCTGGGCATCCGCGACGAACAGACCACCCGGGCGGCCGCGTTGTTCATCCGCGGCGAGCAGAGCGACGACGGCACCTGGGCCACCTTCCACGGGGGACCCGCCGACCTCTCCGCCACCGTCGAGGCGTACGTCGCCCTGCGGCTGGCCGGGGACGCACCCGAGGCGCCGCACATGGCGAGGGCGTCCGCCTGGATCCGTGACCGGGGTGGCATCGCCGCCGCTCGGGTCTTCACCCGGATCTGGCTGGCCCTGTTCGGCTGGTGGAAGTGGGACGACCTCCCCGAACTCCCGCCGGAACTCATCTACTTCCCGAAGTGGATGCCGCTCAACATCTACGACTTCGGCTGCTGGGCCCGGCAGACCATCGTGCCGCTCACCATCGTCAGCGCGAAGCGGCCGGTCCGCCCGGCGCCGTTCCCGCTCGACGAGCTGCACACCGACCCCGACCTGCCGAACCCCGGCAAGTCCTTTGCGCCGCTGGCCAGTTGGGACGGCGCGTTCCAGCGTCTCGACAGGGTCCTGCACGGCTACCGCAAGGTCGCGGTGCGCCGGCTGCGCAAGGCGGCCATGAACGCCGCCGCCCGCTGGATCATCGAGCGCCAGGAGAACGACGGGTGCTGGGGAGGCATCCAGCCGCCCGCCGTCTACTCGGTGATCGCCCTTCACCTGCTCGGCTACGACCTCGAACACCCGGTCATGCGGGCGGGGTTGGAGTCCCTGGACCGCTTCACGGTGTGGCGTGAGGACGGCGCCCGGATGATCGAGGCCTGCCAGTCGCCGGTGTGGGACACCTGCCTCGCCGTCATCGCCCTCGCCGACGCGGGCCTGCCCGCCGACCACCCCCAACTCGTCAAGGCGGCCGACTGGATGCTCGGCGAGCAGGTGGTCCGGCCCGGCGACTGGTCCGTACGCCGGCCCGAACTGCCCCCGGGCGGCTGGGCGTTCGAGTTCCACAACGACAACTACCCCGACATCGACGACACCGCCGAGGTCGTCCTGGCCCTGCGCCGCGTCCGGCACCACGATCCGGAGCGGGTCGAGAAGGCCATCGGTCGCGGGGTGCGCTGGAACCTCGGAATGCAGTCGAAGAACGGCGCGTGGGGCGCCTTCGACGTCGACAACACCAGCACGCTCCCCAACAAGCTGCCGTTCTGCGACTTCGGGGAGGTCATCGACCCGCCGTCCGCCGACGTCACCGCGCATGTCGTGGAGATGCTCGCCGTCGAGGGCATGTCCCACGATCCGCGCACCCGGCGCGGCATCGAGTGGCTGCTCGCCGAACAGGAGCCGGGCGGCGCGTGGTTCGGCCGCTGGGGCGTCAACTACGTCTACGGCACCGGCTCGGTGGTGCCCGCGCTGACCGCCGCCGGCCTGCCCGCCGCGCACCCGGCGATCCGGCGCGCGGTGGGCTGGCTGGAGAAGGTCCAGAACGACGACGGCGGCTGGGGCGAGGATCTGCGCTCCTACCAGGACAGTGCGGGCTGGAGCGGTCGGGGCGCCTCGACCCCGTCCCAGACGGCCTGGGCCCTGCTCGCCCTGCTGGCAGCGGGGGAGCACGACTCGAAGGCCGTCGAGCGAGGTGTCGAGTGGCTGGCCGCGACCCAGCTGCCGGACGGCTCCTGGGACGAGCCGTACTTCACCGGCACCGGCTTCCCCTGGGACTTCTCCATCAACTACCACCTCTACCGCCTGGTCTTCCCGCTCACCGCCCTCGGCCGGTACGTCAACGGAGAGCCCTTCGCAGACGTCAAGGGGGACTGATGGACGCTCAGCCCGAGCCGGCCCCGCTGCTGATCGCCTGCGCGCTCGGCATCGAACGGCTCGCCCTGCGCCGGGGCGGGCGCGGCGACGCGGCCGTGACCGTGCTGCGCACGGGAATGGGTCCCGAGGCGGCCTCGGAGGCCGTCACCCGGGCCCTCGCCGGCCCGGCGCTGCGCGACGCCGCCGTGCTGGCCACCGGATTCTGCGCGGGGCTGGCCCCCGGTATGCACCCCGGTGACCTGGTGGTCGCCGAGGAGACCCGGGGCCCGGGCGGCGTCACGCCCTGTGTCGGCACCGAACTGCTCGTCAAGGAACTGGTGCGCGCCGTACCCGGGCGGACGGTGCACACCGGCCCGCTCACCGGCTCCGATCACGTCGTGCGTGGTCACGAACGGTCGCAGCTGCTCGCGACCGGCGCAATCGCGGTCGACATGGAGTCGGCGGCCACGCTCCACAGCGCCGTACGCACAGGCGTGCGCCCCGTTGCGGCCGTACGGGTGGTCGTGGACGCTCCAGAACATGAACTCGTCCGGATCGGCACACTTCGCGGTGGAATATCGGCCTTCCGCGTCCTTCGTTCGATCCTTCCCGCTTTTGTCGAATGGCACCGTTCCTTGCTGCTCCCCAGGAGGTGAGTCAGATGGCCATGCCGCTCCGCCAGACCATCAAGATCGCTACGTATTTGGCTGAACAGAAGATCCGCAAGCGGGACAAGTTCCCGCTGATCGTCGAACTCGAACCGCTCTACGCCTGCAACCTCAAGTGCGAGGGCTGCGGCAAGATCCAGCACCCGGCCGGTGTGCTCAAGCAGCGCATGCCGGTCGCCCAGGCCGTCGGGGCGGTGCTCGAATCCGGGGCCCCGATGGTGTCCATCGCGGGCGGCGAACCCCTGATGCACCCTCATATCGACGAGATCGTGCGGCAGTTGGTGGCGAAGAAGAAGTACGTCTTCCTCTGCACCAACGCCATGCTGCTGCGCAAGAAGATGGACAAGTTCACCCCCTCGCCGTACTTCGCGTTCGCCGTCCACATCGACGGCCTGCGCGAGCGGCACGACGAGTCCGTGGCGAAGGAGGGGGTGTTCGACGAGGCGGTGGCCGCCATCAAGGAGGCCAAGAAGCGCGGTTTCCGCGTCACCACCAACTCGACCTTCTTCAACACCGACACCCCGCAGACCATCATCGAGGTGCTCAACTTCCTCAACGACGACCTCCAGGTCGACGAGATGATGATCTCGCCTGCCTACGCCTACGAGAAGGCACCCGACCAGGAGCACTTCCTCGGCGTCGAGCAGACCCGCGAGCTGTTCAAGAAGGCTTTCGGGGGCGGCAACCGTCGACGCTGGCGGCTCAACCACTCCCCGCTCTTCCTGGACTTCCTGGAGGGCAAGGTCGACTTCCCGTGCACGGCGTGGGCGATCCCGAACTACTCGCTGTTCGGCTGGCAGAAGCCCTGCTACCTGATGAGCGACGGGTACGTGACGACGTACAAGGACCTCATCGAGAAGACCGACTGGGACTCCTACGGCCGCGGCAAGGACGACCGGTGCGCCAACTGCATGGCGCACTGCGGCTACGAGCCGACGGCCGTCATGGCCACCATGGGGTCCCTCAAGGAGTCCCTGCGCGCCATGCGTGAGACCGTCGCCGGAAACAGGGAGTGACGTCGTGACCGCCGTCTCCTTGGGCGTTCCCGAGGTACCGGTCCGTCCGATCGCCGATCGCCGGGTCTCCCGGCGGATCGAGGTCGGGCCGGTGGTGGTCGGGGGCGGGGCCCCGGTGTCGGTGCAGTCGATGACGACGACACGTACGTCGGACATCGGCGCCACGCTCCAGCAGATCGCCGAACTCACCGCGTCCGGCTGCCAGATCGTGCGGGTGGCGTGCCCCACGCAGGACGACGCGGACGCGCTGGCGACCATCGCGCGCAAGTCGCAGATCCCGGTGATCGCCGACATCCACTTCCAGCCGAAGTACGTGTTCGCCGCGATCGAGGCCGGCTGCGCGGCCGTTCGCGTCAATCCCGGCAACATCAAGCAGTTCGACGACAAGGTGAGGGAGATCGCCCGGGCGGCCAACGATCACGGCACGCCGATCCGGATCGGCGTCAACGCCGGTTCGCTGGACCGCCGACTCCTCCAGAAGTACGGGAAGGCGACACCGGAGGCGCTCGTGGAGTCGGCGCTGTGGGAGGCGTCGCTCTTCGAGGAGCACGGCTTCCGGGACATCAAGATCTCGGTCAAGCACAACGACCCGGTGATCATGGTCAACGCCTACCGGCTGCTCGCCGAACGGTGCGACTACCCGCTCCACCTGGGCGTCACCGAGGCCGGTCCGGCTTTCCAGGGGACCATCAAGTCCGCTGTCGCCTTCGGGGCGTTGCTGAGCGAGGGCATCGGGGACACCATCCGGGTCTCGCTGTCGGCGCCGCCGGTCGAGGAGGTCAAGGTCGGCATCCAGATCCTGGAATCGCTGAACCTGCGGCAACGGCGGCTGGAGATCGTGTCCTGTCCGTCCTGTGGGCGGGCCCAGGTCGACGTCTACAAGCTCGCCGACCAGGTCACGGCAGGCCTTGAGGGCATGGAGGTGCCCCTGCGTGTCGCGGTCATGGGCTGCGTGGTGAACGGCCCCGGCGAGGCCCGCGAGGCCGACCTCGGCGTCGCCTCCGGCAACGGCAAGGGCCAGATCTTCGTGAAGGGCGAGGTCATCAAGACCGTCCCCGAGTCGAAGATCGTGGAGACCCTGATCGAGGAGGCGATGAAGATCGCCGAACAGATGGAGCAGGACGGCGTCGCGTCGGGCGAACCGGCGGTCACCGTGAGCTGAACAGCACGGCCTGAAGCGTACGGAAGAGAAGGGGGCCCGAGCGTGACGATTCTGGAGAACATCCGGGGACCACGCGACCTGAAGGCGCTGTCCGAGACGGAACTCGGTGAACTGTCCGACGAGATACGGGAGTTCCTGGTGCACGCGGTGGCCAGGACGGGCGGCCATCTCGGGCCCAACCTGGGAGTGGTGGAACTGACCGTCGCGCTCCACCGGGTCTTCGAGTCACCGGTCGACCGCATCCTGTGGGACACCGGGCATCAGAGCTACGTCCACAAACTTCTGACAGGGCGTCAGGACTTCTCGAAGCTGCGCGGCAAGGGCGGCCTGTCCGGCTATCCCTCGCGTGCGGAGTCCGAGCACGACGTCATCGAGAACAGCCACGCGTCCACCGCGCTCGGCTGGGCCGACGGGCTCGCCAAGGCCCGCCAGGTACAGGGCGAGAAGGGGCATGTCGTCGCGGTCATCGGTGACGGCGCGCTCACCGGCGGGATGGCCTGGGAGGCGCTCAACAACATCGCGGCGGCCAAGGACCGGCCCCTGATCATCGTCGTCAACGACAACGAACGCTCCTACTCGCCCACCATCGGCGGTCTCGCCAACCACCTTGCGACCCTGCGCACGACGGACAGCTACGAGCAGGTGCTGGCCTGGGGCAAGGGCGTACTGCTGCGTACACCTGTCATCGGCAACACCCTCTACGAGTCGCTGCACGGCGCGAAGAAGGGATTCAAGGACGCCTTCAATCCGCAGGGCATGTTCGAGGACCTCGGCCTGAAGTACGTCGGTCCCATCGACGGGCACGACATCGGGGCGGTGGAGTCCGCGCTGCGGCGCGCGAAGCGGTTCCACGGGCCCGTGCTCGTCCACTGCCTCACGGAGAAGGGGCGCGGCTACGAACCCGCGCGCTCGCACGAGGAGGACCACTTCCACACCGTCGGGGTGATGGACCCGCTCACCTGCGAACCGCTCGCCCCTTCCAACGGCCCTTCCTGGACCTCGGTGTTCGGCGACGAGATCGTCCGGATCGGGGAGGAACGGGACGACGTCGTCGCCATCACGGCGGCCATGCTGCATCCCGTGGGCCTTGGCAGGTTCGCGGAGCGGTTCCCCGACCGGGTGTGGGACGTCGGGATCGCCGAGCAGCACGCGGCGGTGTCGGCGGCGGGCCTCGCCACCGGAGGTCTGCATCCCGTCGTCGCCGTCTACGCCACCTTCCTCAACCGCGCCTTCGACCAACTGCTGATGGACGTCGCACTGCACCGGTGCGGGGTGACGTTCGTGCTGGACCGCGCCGGAGTCACGGGAGTCGACGGGGCGTCGCACAACGGTATGTGGGACATGTCCATCCTTCAGGTCGTGCCCGGCCTGAGAATCGCCGCACCGCGCGACGCCGACCAGCTCCGCGCCCAGCTGCGGGAGGCGGTGGCCGTCGACGACGCGCCCACGCTGATCCGGTTCCCCAAGGAGTCGGTGGGGCCGGCGATCGAGGCGGTCGGCCATGTGGGCGGGATGCATGTGCTGCACCGGTCGGAGGAGGCAGCCGACGTGCTGTTGGTGGCCGTCGGCGTGATGGCTCCGGTGTGCTTGCAGGCCGCCGACCTTCTGGCCGCGCGTGGCATCAACTGCACGGTCGTGGACCCGCGTTGGGTCAAGCCCGTCGACCCCGCGCTGCCGGGCCTGGCCGCCGAGCACCGCATGGTGGCCGTCGTCGAGGACAACAGCCGTGCGTCCGGGGTCGGGGCCGCCGTGGCGCTGGCACTGGGAGACGCCGAAGTCGACGTGCCCGTACGGCGGTTCGGCATACCGGAGCAGTTCCTCGCGCACGGCAAGCGCGGCGAGCTGCTCGCCGACATCGGTCTCACACCCGTCGAGATCGCCGGACGCATCGGCGCCGGGCTGGCCGCCAAGGAAGAGCTGTCCCAGCGTAAGCACAAGGGGACGTCCAAGGAGAAACAGGAATGACAACCGCTGAACCCGGTTCCCCGGCGGGGGAGTTCGATCTCGGCGCCCTGCTCGCCGAGCGCGGCGCCGAACGCTACGAGCTGCACGCCAGGCATCTCAACCACCAGCTCCCGCGCATGCTGCACACCATCGGCTTCGACAAGGTCTACGAGCGGGCCGAGGGCGCGTACTTCTGGGACGCGGACGGCAACGACTACCTCGACATGCTGGCCGGGTTCGGGGTGATGGGCCTCGGCCGCCATCACCCCGTCGTCCGCAAGGCGCTGCACGACGTCCTCGACGCCCGGCTCGCCGACCTCACCCGCTTCGACTGCCCGCCGCTGCCCGGGCTGCTCGCGGAGCGGCTCCTCACCCACAGTCCGCACCTGGACCGGGTGTTCTTCGGCAACAGCGGCACCGAGGCGGTGGAGACCGCGCTCAAGTTCGCCCGGTACGCCACCGGGAAGCCGCGCGTCCTGTACTGCACGCACGCCTTCCACGGCCTGACCACCGGGTCGCTGTCGGTCAACGGCGAGGACGGTTTCCGGGACGGCTTCGCCCCGCTGCTGCCCGACACCGCCGTCCCCCTCGGTGATCTCGACGCCCTGGCAAGGGAGTTGAAGAAGGGCGACGTGGCCGCCCTGATCGTCGAGCCGATCCAGGGCAAGGGCGTGCACGAGACACCCCCCGGATATCTGCGCGCCGCCCAGGAGTTGCTGCACAGGCACAAGGCACTGCTCATCGCGGACGAGGTGCAGACCGGTCTCGGGCGGACCGGCGACTTCTACGCCTACCAGCACGAGGACGGGGTCGAGCCCGACCTGGTGTGCGTGGCGAAGGCGCTGTCCGGCGGATACGTGCCCGTGGGCGCCACGATCGGCAAGGAGTGGATCTTCAAGAAGGTCTACTCGTCGATCGACCGCGTCCTCGTGCACTCGGCCAGCTTCGGCGGCAACGCCCAGGCCATGGCGGCGGGCCTCGCCGTGCTGTCGGTCATGGAGAACGAGCAGATCGTGGCGGGCGCCCGGGCCACGGGGGACCAGCTGAGGTCCCGGCTGGCGGCGCTCGTCGACAAGTACGAGCTGCTGGCCGACGTACGTGGCCGGGGCCTGATGATCGGCATCGAGTTCGGGAAGCCCAAGTCGCTGAAGCTGCGCAGCCGCTGGACGATGCTGCAGGCCGCGCGCAAGGGGCTGTTCGCGCAGATGGTCGTCGTACCGCTGCTGCAACGGCACCGGATCCTGACCCAGGTCTCCGGCGATCACCTGGAGGTGATCAAGCTGATTCCGCCGCTGGTCGTCGGCGAGAGGGAGGTGGACCGGTTCGTGGACGCCTTCACCGCCGTGATGGACGACGCGCACAGCGGGAGCGGGCTGATGTGGGACTTCGGGAAGACGCTGGTCAAGCAGGCGGTGGCCAACAGGTAGGCCTCGTTTTTGCCTCTGGGGCAATAAATTTGCCCCAGAGGCAAGGGTGCGGCTGAATGGAGGGCATGAGCTTTCCCGCCGAACCCCTGCGGACGCCCGGGGCTGACACCGGGTCGGTCGAGGACCTACCCATTCTCGCACCGCAACTGCGTGTGCTGCGCCGCCGGGCCTCCCTCACCCTGGAGGCCGCGGCCAGGGCAGCCGGGCTGTCGCCGGCCCATCTCTCCCGCCTGGAGACCGGGCAGCGTCAGCCCTCCCTGCCGATGCTGCTGGGGCTCGCCCGTATCTACGGCACGACGGTTTCCGAACTCCTCGGCGAGACCGTCGCCGACCGGGACGCCATTGTGCGTGCCGCGGACATGGAGCCCACGGCCGCGGGCGGCTGGTCCTACTGGCAGGCCGGTGCGTCCGGACGCGGAATGCAGGCCCTGCGCGTCCATGTGCCGCACGGGGCGCAGGGCGACATCGTGCGCGTCCACCCCGGTGAGGAGTGGCTGTACGTCCTCACGGGGCGGCTGCGGCTGAGCCTCGGGGACACCACGCACGTCCTCGCAGCCGGCGACAGCGCGCACTTCGACTCGCTGACCCCGCACCGCCTCGCCGCCGACGGCCGGGACGGCACCGACCTGCTCTTCGTCCACACCCTGCTGCAGAGCCCCACCGCCGGCCTCTGCATCGGCCCTACCACCGGAGTGACGCCATGACGGACATGGAGGAGAAGTTCCCCCGGGCCCTGTGGGTCCGGCTGATCATCTACATCGCGGTCGGGCACCTCTTCGCCGGCTTCATCTACCTGCTGTTCGAGGTGGGCGCGAAGCAGTAGCGGCCACGGACGGCGGGTTCGGCCTCAGTCGAGGAACCGCTCCCGCAGCCGTTCCCGCACCTCAGGGGTGAGGCCGAGACCCTGCTCCAGATAGCCGTCGACGCTTCCCCAGGTCTCCTCGACCATCTCCATGGCCGCCGTCAGATACTCGGGGCGGGTGCCGAAGAGCGGGTTGAGGAGTTCCAGGACCTCGGGGCTGTAGGCCTTGGCCTCGGAGCCGCTCCGGCGCACCTTGTACCGGCGGTGCGCCGCGTTCGACTCCATGTAGTCGGCCACGATGGCCTCGCGCTCCACGCCGACGGCGAGCAGCGTCACCGCGATGGACAGGCCCGCGCGGTCCTTGCCGGCCGCGCAGTGCATCAGGGCCGGGACGCTGTCCTCGGCCAGCGCGTGAAGCATCCGGGAGTGCTCGGCCGTGCGGTCCCTGACGATCTCGCGGTAGGAGTTGATCATCCGCTGCTCACCCTTGCCGTCGGCCAGCAGGCTGCGCAGTTCGTCCAGATCGCCCTCCCGGACCATCTTCCAGAACTCCGCGCCGTGCGCCGGGTCGGACAGCGGGATGTTCACATTGCGCACGCCCGGTAGCTCGACGTCCGGCCCCTCCAGCTTGATGTCCGCCGCGTTGCGGAAGTCGAAGATCGTGTGCAGCCCGAGAGAACCGAGAAACGCCGCGTCCTCGTCGGTCGCGTGCGCGAGATGACCGCTGCGGAACAGCCGTCCGGGCGCCACACGCCGGCCGTCCACCGTCGGGAGCCCGCCCACGTCACGGAAGTTGCGTACGCCGCCCAGCTCGGGCTCGGTCGACGGGACCTGCTGCGTCACGGGGGCTCCCCTCCCACACCGCCCCGCGGACGCTGCTCGTCGACGGGCGCGCTTCGACGATACGACATGGGTGAGCAGGCCAATGAGTTTTCCACAGGCGTTGCCGTCGGCCGCCGTGGCGCTGATGATGTTGATGCTTGAGCGTGCCTGTTCGGATCTGTGGGGACATGATGCTGGAAATTGCCGGAACCGGTCGTACGTGGCTCCTCTCGGGGCCCACGAGCAGCTACGCCGTCCATCTCACCGAGGACGACGAACTGCTCCATCTGCACTGGGGCCCGAGGATCGCCCTCGCGGACGCCGAGGCGCTCGCCGTCCGTCCGCTGCCGGACTACTGGCCCTTCGAGGCCCCGCTGGACGGCCATGAGGAGTACCCGGTCGAGGGCGGCCCCCGCTTCGTACGGCCCGCGCTGTCCGTCCGGAGCGACGAGCGCCGGGGCACCGAGTGGCGCTTCGAGGCGTACGAGACCGAGGGCGGCGACGACGGGGACGAACTGCGGCTTCGGTTCCGTGACGCGGGGCTGGCGATCACGCTCCACTACCGGATGCGCCACGACGTGGTGGAGCGCTGGGTGACCCTCGCCCATGACGCGCCCGAGGGAGCCGGCCCGCTGGAGCTGCTCCGTGCGGACTCCGCCACCTGGACGCTTCCCGAGCGCGACGGCTGGCGCCTCTCCCAGCTCCATGGACGCTGGGCCGCCGAGTCCCGTCTCGTGCGGACGGACCTCACCTACGGTGAGAAGGTCATCGGCAGCCGGCGCGGCCACACCGGGCACCATCACCTGCCCTGGGTGGCGCTCGACACCGACGCGACCGAGGAGCAGGGCGAGGTGTACGCGTGCGCGCTCGGCTGGTCCGGCTCCTGGCGGATCGCCGTCGCCCAGCTGCCCGACGCGCGTGTGCAGATCACCGGCGGCGCCGGATACGACGACTCCGGCCTGCTGCGCCTGGCGGCGGGCGAGTCCTTCACCACGCCCGTCTTCGCGGGGCTGTGGACCGACTCGGGGCACGGCGGGGCGAGCCGGGCGTGGCACACGTACCAGCGCGCGTTCGTCGTCCCCGACGCGGACCGGGACCGGCCCGTGCTCTACAACTCCTGGGAGGCCACGGAGTTCGACATCTCCGAGGAGCAGCAGGGGACGCTGGCCCGGCGGGCCGCCGCGATCGGTGTCGAGCTGTTCGTCGTGGACGACGGCTGGTTCGGGGCCCGGACCAGCGACCGGGCCGGTCTCGGTGACTGGACGCCGAACCCGGACCGCTTCCCGGCGGGTGTCAAACCGCTCGCCGAGTACGTGCAGGCCCTGGGTATGCGGTTCGGCATCTGGGTCGAGCCGGAGATGGTCAACCCCGACAGTGACCTGTACCGCGCGCACCCCGACTGGGTGCAGTTTCAGCAGGGACGGAAGCGGACGGAGTTTCGCAATCAACTCGTCCTGAACCTCGCCCGTGAGGATGTCCGCGAGTACCTCTGGGAGCAGCTCGACGGGCTGCTCTCCAGTGCCCCGATCGACTATGTGAAGTGGGACTTCAACCGTTGCTTCACCGACGCCGGCTGGCCCGGCGAGGACTACCCCCAGCGGCTGTGGGTCGACCACGTGCACGGGCTGTACGCCCTGCTGGACCGGTTGCGGGCGGCCCACCCCACGGTGGCCTTCGAGTCCTGCTCCGGTGGCGGCGGCCGGATCGACCTGGGGGTCCTCGCCCGTACGGACCAGGTGTGGACCTCCGACAACACCGACCCGCTGGACCGCCTCGCCATCCAGGAGGGCTTCAGCCAGATCCATCCGGCGCGGGTCATGGCCGCCTGGGTCACGGACAGCCCGAACACCCAGCTCAACGGCCGGGTCAGCTCGTTGCGCTTCCGGTTCGTGAGTGCGATGGCCGGGGTGCTCGGCGTCGGCGGCGACCTCGCCCGGTGGACGGAGGAGGAGCTGACCGAGGCCGGGGAGTGGGTGGGGCTCTACAAGGAGATCCGGCCCGTCGTACAGCGCGGCGACCTCTACCGGCTGCGGCGGCCGACCGGTGGACTGAGCGCGGTGCAGTACGTGCTCGGGGACGAGACCGTCGTCCTCGCCTGGCTCCAGGCGCAGCACCACGGTGAGCCGCTTCCGGCGCTGCGGCTGCGCGGGCTCGACCCGTCGGCGACGTATGAATGCCGCGAAACGGGCGAAATCCACAGAGGGGCCGTGCTGTTGCATCGCGGCCTGCGAACCGGGCTGAAGGGTGACCTCGATGCGGCAGTTTTCCGACTGCGTCGCATCTGACACTTCTGTCCGTTATGGCGCCTTAATTACAACTCGCCGGGAAATGGGGGTTGCTGTGAATCGGGCGCGTGAGCAGGGTCATATTCGTGACGGTGTGTCGCCGTCATGTTCACGTAATTTCGGCGTGATTAAAGGAAGTTCAAGGGGCTGAAAGATCCGGAATTCACGGACAGTGACCGGGAATTCCGGGGAGGATCACAGGAAACCCGTACACAGGGAACCTGAAGCTTGTTTCCGTGCGTCTTGGTCGCTTACGTTCGCCACCAATCCGGACGGACGCCCAATCCTGCCGCCGCCCGGAGCCCCCATCGAACACCCGAGTACGGCAGGAGCGGGGGACCCACAGGTAGAACGCCTGTTCCGGTCTCTGGAACAGGCTTGGGGTTAAGTCACGTTCAGGCGTGGCCGGACATCTCCAGTCCGCACCCGACAGCTCACCTCGCAGGCGACGGAGAGGAATTCGTCATGCCCGCGAAGGGTAAGCACCGCCGTCCGAAGTCCCAGCGATTCACTCGCTCGATAGCCGTCGCCGGAACCGGCGGAGCGGCTCTCGCCCTGCCGTTGCTGGGAGCCACCGGCGCCCATGCGGCCACGGCGGAGTCCACGACTCAGGCTGTTCAGTCGCTTTCGGAATCAGCCAAGTCCGTAACGGCCGATTCCGTTTCCGTGCACACGGCAAAGACCGAAAAGGCTGCCGCAGCGAAGAAGTCGGGCGTCAGGACCTACGCGGTCCGGTCCGGCGACTACCTCTCGAAGATCGCCCATGAGGAGAGCGTCAGCGGTGGCTGGCAGAAGCTCTACTCGGACAACCGGACCGCCATCGGCGCCGACCCGAGCCTGATCCACCCCGGTCTGAAGCTGACGATCGGCAAGAAGGCCGCGTCGACCTCGTCGTCCGCCGTGGAGTCCTCGTCCTCCTCGAAGTCCACGCGGAAGACGGAGTCCAAGCCTGCCGCCGAGAGCGCGACGGCCGACACCTCCACGACGACCGAGGCCGCCGACACCAGTAGCTCCAGCAGTTCCAGCGGCTTCACCCTTCCCGTGACCGGCGCCACCATCGGCACCGGTTACCACGTGGCGGGCAGCATGTGGTCCAGCGGCTACCACACGGGCGTCGACTTCGTCGTCCCGACCGGCACCTCCCTCAAGGCGGTCGGCGCCGGCACCGTCGTCTCCGCCGGCTGGGGCGGCGCGTACGGCAACCAGGTCGTCATCAAGCTCGCCGACGGCTACTACGCCCAGTACGGCCACCTCTCCCAGCTCTCCGTCTCGGCCGGCCAGACCGTGAGCGAGGGGCAGCAGATCGGTCTCTCCGGCGCCACGGGCAACGTGACCGGACCGCACCTGCACTTCGAGATCCGCACCACTCCGGACTACGGATCCGACATCGACCCGGTCGGCTACCTCCGCTCGAAGGGTGTCGCCGTCGGCTGACGCGCACCTCGTGCACGGACGTCCGTCAAGGATGTCCACCCAGTGCATCCACGTACATCCACCGAAGGCCGGCCCCGATCCCGGGTCCGGTCTTCGGCGGTCTCCGACGTACTACGTCGGCTGCGGCGCCAACGCCAACACCGCGACCCGGCTGCGCCGTTACGCCACTTCAGGATCACCGACTTCAGCGTCCGTGAGCTGCGTCTCCCCGTTATTCCGGGTTGACCAACACTTGACACGTGGCTTATCTCACCACACGTCAACCCCTTCCTACGGTCGCGTAGCTCACATCGGAAGGTGAATCATGGGCCGATGTGGCAGACGATTCGAAGAATGACAGCAGAGCAGTGATCGGGTCGTACGTGGCGGTGGGGGACAGCTTCACCGAGGGCGTCGGCGACCCCGGCCCCGACGGGGCGTTCGTCGGCTGGGCGGACCGCTTCGCGGTTCTGCTCGCCGACCGGCGCCCCGAGGGCGACTTCGACTACACGAACCTCGCGGTACGCGGGAGGCTGCTCGACCAGATCGTGGCCGAACAGCTCCCCGTCGCCAGGGAGCAGGCGCCGGACCTGGTCTCCTTCTGCGCGGGTGGCAATGACATCATCCGGCCCGGCAGCGACCCGGACGAGGTCGCCGAGCGATTCGAGCGGGCGGTGATCGGCCTCACCTCGGAGGTCGGCACCGTGATGGTGACGACCGGGTTCGACACCCGCAACGTCCCTGTCCTGAAGCACATGCGCGGCAAGATCGCCACGTACAACGGCCACCTCCGGGCCATCGCCGACCGGTACAACTGTCCGGTCCTCGACCTGTGGTCCCTGAAGACCATCCAGGACCGCAGGGCCTGGGACGGCGACCGGCTCCATCTGTCGGCGGAGGGCCACACGCGCGTGGCGCTGCGCGCGGGGCAGGTGCTCGGCCTCGAAATCCCGGCCGACCCGGACCAGCCCTGGCCGTTGCTGCCTCCCCGGGGCACCTTGGAGATCCGCCGCGACGACGTCCAGTGGGCCCGCGAGTACCTGGTCCCGTGGATCGGGCGGCGGCTGAGGGGAGAGTCGTCGGGGGACACCGTGACGGCCAAGGGGCATCTGTCGCCCGACGACATCAAGAGCCGTATCGACTGGGTCGCGTGAGCGAGTCGTTCGCGTGAGTCGATCGCGGGGCTTCGACACTTCTCGGCGCCGGGCGGGCATCCACAGCCCGTCCGGCGTTTGAGGACGAGGCCGTTCAAGCCGAAGGCCGATGGCCGAAGCGGGGGTCCAGGGGCGCAGCCCCAGGTCGACGACCAGGTCACTCACCTGGGGCCGGTCAACGCCGCCCGCTCAAGGCCCAGTTCCCCGGCCAGCGCAGCGTCCACCCACTGCTCGGCGCGCGTCCGTGACACCCCGTCGTACGCCGTCAGCTGGACGGCCAGCCCGTCCAGCAGCGCCGTGAGCCGCAGTGCCGTGCCGGCGGGGTCGGGGCACTCGAACTCGCCCGCGGCCACCCCCTCCGCGATGACCTCGGTGATCGCGGCCTTCCAGCGCCGGTCCAGGTCGCCGGCGACCTCCCGCAGCGCCGGGTCGCGCAGGGACACCGCCCAGCCCTCGATCCACAGCCGCCAGCCCTTGGCCTGACCGGTCGGCGCGTACCAGCGCACGGCGGACCGCAGACGGCGCAGCGCCGGGGAACGGCGGCCGAGGAGTTTGCCCAGGTGGGTGAGATCGGCCTCCGCGGCGTACCGGAAGGCGGCAGCGACCAGCTTCTCCTTCGTCGAGAAGTGGTACAGCACCAGCGCGTTGCTCACCCCGAGGACGGCGGCCACGTCGGCGATCCTGACCGCCGCCACACCGCGCGCCTCGATCTGCTCGATGGCGGCCCGCAACAAGTCCTCGCGCCGCTCGGCCACGCTCAACCGCACCCTTGCCACGCGGCCACACTAATCCGTCACCGGACACGATGTCGGGCCAGCCCCCTCAATGTCCGTGAATCCCCGCCAATACGGCCGGTTGTCGGCGAAGGCACCCGGAGCCGGGCACCATCACCGGAACCACCGTCACCGGTACCACCCGAACCTCTCCGCGATCACCGGCAGCCGGTCCTCGACGATCGCGTGCGCCGCCGCCCGCGGTGTCGTCCCGTCGGCCTCCGCTCGCGCGAGCATCTGGTCGATCAGGGTGCGCATCGCGCGCCGGGTGTGCGCGAACGCCTCCTCGGGATCCGCGCCGATGTCCCCGAACAGCGTCCACCACCACCAGGCGTTCGTCCCGGAGTTGACGACCACGTCCGGCAGTACGACGATGCCGCGCGCCGCGAGCAGCTCCTCGGCCTCCGGCAGCACGGGCATGTTGGCGGCCTCGACGATCCAACGCGCGGTGATCCCCTCCTGGTTCCCGCTGTCTACGGCGTACGAGACTGCAGCCGGCACCAGCACCTCCGCCTCCATCGACAGCCAGGCCTCGCCCGGCAGTTCGCGGTCGTCGGGCCGCAGCACCGCGCGGTCCACGGTGCCGTACGCGTCCCGGGCGGCGAGCAGCGCTTCGACGTCGAGGCCCGCCGGGTTGGCGATCGTCCCCTTGACGTCGGCGACGGCCACCACCGACAGTCCCGCGCGCGTGAGGAAGCGTGCCGTGGCCCCGCCCATCGTGCCGAGCCCCTGTACGGCGACCCGTGTCCCGGCGTACGGCACCTGGGCCCGGTCGAGCGCCGCTAGCACCGACTCGGCGACCCCGCAGCCGCCGACCAGCTCGTCCAGCCCGATGCCGTCCACCTCGACCCCGAACGCCTCCGCGAGCCGCTCCCGGGCCACGGTCTCGTCGTCCAGCAGCGGATAGACCGCCTGGATCGACGACACGAGCCCCGCCTCGGTCGCCGCCCGGTCGACGAGGTCCTGGGTGAGGCCCAGGTCCTCGCCCGTGGTCCAGACACTCTCGACGTACGGCCGCATCGCGCGCAGGTACCGCACCAGCAGGTCGTACGCCCCCGGGTCCCGGGGATCGCAGTCGACGCCGCCCTTGGCGCCGCCGAGGGGGATGTACCGGCCCTCGGGGGCGTAGTGCAGGGCTTCCTTCATGGTCATGCCGCGGGCCAGCCCGGCGACCTCGTCGAGGGTGCAGCCCTCGCGCATCCGCAGCCCGCCGCTCGACACGCCCCGCACCAGTCTGTCCACGACGAGGAAGCCCTGGCGGCCGGTGAGGTGATCCGTCCAGGTGAGGGAGAGGAGCGGAGCGCTCCGAGGGGTTGCCATGAGGGCAATATACTGACTCACCGTTCAGTTGCTGCCCGAGCCGCCGTGCGTCGTCGGCCGCCTATGCCGCCCGACGGGGTGTACTGCGGCCCGTCGGCCCCGGCTACCAGGTGTGTCCCTCTGGCCGCGTTCCGCCCTTCGTCGGCCTCGACCCGCCGTTGAGGACGTCGGTCGTGGTTCGCGAGGACCCGGCCGACACACGCCCGACGCCGGAGTGTCGTGGGGAGCGACCATAATGGAATGCCTGACCGACTTTTTCCTGGAGGTACCGTGACCGGATTCCCCTCTCCGAGCTCCAGGCTGCGCGCACTGCGGCCCGAGGCCTTCGGTGCGGACGCGAGTGGGGAGCGCCTCGCCCGGATCCGCAGATCGCCGCACTTCGCGGACGGTGTCTTCCAGAATCCGCCGGGCACCCCCCGGCCCGACGGCGCCATGCTCGAGTTCGCCAAGTCCTCCCTGCGCAAGGAGGACCGGGTCCGCCGCGCCCCGGCCGGCACGGTGCCGGTGCACGCCACGACGCTCGCCGACCTCGCCAAGCCTCCGGTGAGCGGTCTCCGGCTGACCTGGATGGGCCACTCCAGCGTGCTCACCGAGATCGACGGACACCGGGTGCTCTTCGACCCCGTCTGGGGCGAGCGCTGTTCGCCGTTCGCCTTCGCCGGTCCCAAGCGGCTGCACCCGGTGCCCGTGCCGCTGGCCGAGCTCGGCCCGGTCGACGTCGTCGTCATCTCGCACGACCACTACGACCACCTGGACATGCCCACGATCAAGGCGCTGGCCGGCACGGACACCCTGTTCGCGGTGCCGCTCGGAGTCGGCGCCCATCTGGAGCGCTGGGGAGTCTCGGCCGACCGGCTGCGCGAGCTGGACTGGCACGAGGCGACGAAGGTCGGCGGCCTGACCCTGACCGCCACGCCGGCCCGCCACTTCTGCGGCCGTGGCCTGCGCAACACGCAGCACACCCTGTGGGCCTCCTGGGTCGTCGCCGGTGAGGAGCACCGCGTCTACCACAGCGGCGACACCGGGTACTTCGAGGGCTTCCGGGACATCGGCGCCGACCACGGCCCGTTCGACGCCACGATGATCCAGATCGGGGCCTACAGCGACTTCTGGCCCAAGAACCACACGGAGTCTTCGCCGCTGCCGGGTGCGTGGCCGGACATCCACATGAGCCCTGTTCAGGGGGTTCAGTCGCATCTTGATCTGCAGCAGGGCGATGTGGGTGGGGTGCTGCTGCCGATCCATTGGGGGACTTTCAACCTGTCGGGCCATCCGTGGGCTGAGCCTGGTGAGTGGACGAAGGCTGCTGCTGATGGGGTGGGGCAGGCGGTTGCTCTTCCTGTTCCGGGTCAGCCGTTCGAGCCTGCTGGGGTGCTTCCTGTCGAGGCGTGGTGGCGGGGTGTGGGGTACGTGCCCGATCACGCGTGGCCTGTACCTGAGATCGCTGTGAAGACGGTTCGTGAGGACCTTGATCTGGTGGGCGAGGTCTGAGCGTGGACGAGCTGCGGCGTGTGACGGATGCTCTTGTCGCGTTGTCGGTGGCTGAGCGGAGTCAGGCGCTTCGAGTCATCGACGGGCCCGTGCGTCGGGAGGAACAGGAGCGGGCGTTGGAGTACCGGCCGTTGCCGTCCGTGGGGCGTAGAGGGGTGACGGTTCGAGTGAAGGTGATTGGCGCGTAGCTTCCGTGATACGTCGGCCTTGTGTTGATCTTTTGGCGATGACGCGTCACATGGAGTGCGTGGCGATCCTTGAGCTGTCCCTCGGCGGAGACTGAGCCGTAGCGTCGATGTGCGGAATCCCCGCGTCGGATGGGCCCGCAAGAAAGAAAGCTTCCATTCCGGATCGGCGTGCTTCTCCTCCACGTGCGGAGCTGCACGGCGTTTGCCGCCCGGACCGGCCGACCAGCACGGTGCGCTTTCGGCGGGCGGTGATGCTGCTGGCCTCGGCCGGCGGGAACCGGGTGCCGGTGATCGCCCAGCTGATGCAGGCCGACGAGGACACCGTCCGGAACGTGATCCACCGGTTCGATGAGATCGGCCTGGCCTGCCGAATTCCTTGGCAACAGCTTCCGTAGCGGGGACCGCCCGCACCGGACTGTTCGAGTGCGGGACTGCGACGCCTTTCTGGACCCGGGCCGATGAGGCCTCCACTGAGAGCAGCGCGTGACCGTAGTCCTGAACATCTGGGCACGACGCGTTATGTCTTCCTGGCTGCGAGCCCTCGCGGGAGAGCGGTGCCCGCCGTCGTCGTCTCCGCGGTGCCCGCCGCTGCGGCGACGGCGGCAGCGGAACCGCCGCCGAGTCCCGGCGAGGTGACCCCGGGCCGGAAGATGGCGACGCCCGCGCTGGTGGAACGGCATCCGGGACCGGGTCCCGGCGGCACGTGACGCGTCCGTGCGCCGGCCTGCGCCGAGGTTCTGGGCCGGGTAAGGCATTCGGTCACGCCGGTGCGCACCTCATGACGGCGTCGTCCTCCAAACGGAGTCAGGTGCGCGGTGCTGACAGGTGTGCAGTCCAGGGCCGACCCGGAGGTGTAGCGGCGTTGATCTCAGGCGCGCGCCATCGTGTCCCGGACACCGTTGCCGGCGGTCTCGGCTGTCCACGCTCCCCACCGCGGCGCCTCGCCCTCCGGCTTGTCGCCGAGGATGGTGACCCGGCGGCCCACTCGGCGGCCGACGTAGTCGTTGACCGCGTAGTGCTGGGTGGCGCGGTTGTCCCACATGGCGATCGCGCCCGGCTGCCAGCGGAAGCGGCACACCCGTTGCGGGCTCTCCGACAGTTCGAAAAGGTGGCGGAGTATCAACTCGCTCTCGACCGGAGCGAGTTGGGGGATCCGACGGGTGAAGAGTCGGTTGACGTACAGGGAGCGGCGGCCTGTCTCGGGGTGGGTGCGGACCACCGGGTGCTCGGCCTCCGCCCGGTACGAGGTGCCGGGATGCTCGAAGACGTGCACGGCGGTGAGCCCGTCGAGCAGATCCCTCAGCGGTGCGGACACCGCCTCGTAGGCCAGGTACTGATTGCTCCACATGGTGTCGCCGCCGGCAGGCGGGCACTGGACGATCTGCAGGACGGACGCGACGGGCGGCGAGTCCGAGAACGTGACGTCGGTGTGCCACACGTCTGCCTTGGCCCCCTGTTCCGAGTCCAGCACCACGAGCTCGTCGTGCCCGGGAAGCTTCGCCAGGAACGGATGCACCTCCAGCTTCCCGAACCCCCGGCCGAACTCCTTGTGCGCCTCCGGTTCCAGCTCCGCCGCGTCCGGGAAGAACAGCACCAGATGTTCGAGGAGCAGCTCCCGTACGGTGGCGAGGTCGGCGTCGGTGAGCCTGCCGAACGGCACCCCGAACACCTCGGCGCCCAGCGCCCCCGACACCGGACGGACCTGGAATCGACTTCCGGAGTTCGCCATCACGGCATCACCATTCTCTTCTCTTCGCTTTTTCTGCATCTGGAATTCCAGGCAGGATGAATTAACTTCGCGGCCTTTTGAAAAATTGGTCGCGACGTCGGTGGAATTATTGACTGGAATTGTTTTCCGCGGGCAGGATGATTTTGTGTTCGCGCCGTTTTTGGCGGCGCTCTCCTGTAGGAATCGGAAGGAATCTCACGGTCATGGATCCTCGCGCTGAAATCTCCCGGCTCGTCGACCTGGCGACCCCGTTCGCCATCCGCACTGCCGTAAGCCTGAGGCTGCCCCAACTGGTCGAGGCAGGGACGAGGGACCTGGCGGGGCTGGCCCGCGCCGCGGACGTCCACGAGAGCTCGCTGGCCCGGCTGCTCAACCACCTGGTCGCCATCGGGCTGTTCGAGCAGCCCGAGCCGGACCGGTACGAACCCACCACACTGACCCGGGAGTTGCTCGCCGAGGACAACCAGTGGCAGCTGGCCTGGCTCGACATCGACGGCCCCGGCACCAAGATGGACCTCGCCTACACCGGCATGCTGCACTCGATCCGCACCGGCGAGTCCGCCTATCACACGGCGCACGGCGTGCCGTTCTGGGAGGACTACCAGCGCGACGAGCGGCTGCGCCTGTTCTTCGGCGCCATCATGGCCGGGCACGCCTGGCAGACCGGCCCCGCCGTCGCCGCCGAGTACGACTGGGAGCCCGTGCGCAGGGTCATCGACGTCGGCGGCGGCATCGGCGCGTTGCTGAGCGAGGTCCTGCACAAGCACCCGCACCTGCGGGGCGCGGTGCTCGACCTGCCCGAGGTGGCGCCCGAAGCGAACCAGGCGCTCGCCGAGGCCGGGCTGGCCGAGCGTGCGGAGTTCGTCGGCGGCAGCTTCCTCGACCCGCTGCCCACCGGCTACGACGTCCTGATGGTCTCCCGGGTCCTCACCGACTGGAGCGACCAGGACGCGACCCGGATCCTGGCACGCTGCGCCGAGGCCGCCGGTGCCGACGGGAAGGTGCTGATCGTGGAAGTGCTCGCCGGTGCGGAACACGCCAAGAACAACTCCTCGTTCGACCTCCAGTCCCTGACCCTGCTCGGCGGCCGGGAGCGCACCGCCGGGGACTTCCACGCCCTGGCCGCGGCCGCCGACCTCGCCGTCCTGTCGACCCGCCACCTGCCCGGCGGCCTGCTGCTCGTCGAATGCGCACAGCCTGCCCCCGGGCGGGGCGCCGCCTGACACGGGCTACGCCCAGGCCGGCTGCTGCCGGGCCCTCGGGTCCGGCAGCAGCCCGATCTGGTGGAGCCGGTCCAACGGGGTGAGCGGATGCGCGCCCAGCCCCGCCATGTTGTGCATGACGGTGTAGCGGATCCGGGCGTTGGCGCCGGTGTGCCGCAGCGCACGCTGCCCCAGCAGCCGTCCCGCCCACGACAGGTCGGTCACCATCCGTGCCGCGTTGTGACTGGTCCGGCCGACCAGCGTCAGATCGGCGTGGCGCCGCCGTCCGTAGCCGAGGAGTGCGTGGTCCACCGCCGTGGCCGTCAACTCACCGCACCGGCCGACCAGTTCTGCCAGGCAGTGGGCGTCGGCGACCGCGCTGTTCATGCCCTGCGCGGCCATCGGGTGGACGACGTGCCCGCTGTCGCCGACCAACGCCAGCCCCGGGACGGTGAGTTGTGGCGCGAGCGCACGTGCCACCGGCAGCGTCTGGCGCCGGGGCACGGCAGCGCGCAGCGCCTCCTGAAGCGGGGCGAGCGCCGGGGTGTCCCGGACCAGACCGGCCACCCAGCTCGCCAGCCGGCTCTCGTCCGCCCCGCGCAACTCGTCGGGCGCCACCTGCGCGTACAGACGGACTCGGCCGCCGGGCAGCGCGTACCGCAGCCGCAGGCCGCGCGGGGTGACGTACGCGGAGAAGTCGGGGTCTACCTCGGGGGCGTCGGTCAGTTCCATGGCGACCAGGCGGTGCGGGTACTCCACCCGCTCCACATCGAGCCCGGCCGCCCGGCGCAGTCGTGAGGAGATCCCGTCCGCCGCGACCACCAGTGCCGCCTTCACCTCCTCGCCGTCGCGCAGCCGTACACCTGTGACCCGGCCGTCGGCGGCGCCGAGCAGGTCGTCGACCACCGTGCCCCGCCGCAGCTCGGCCGACGGCGGCAGGGCGTCGGTGAAGGCGCGCAGGATGGCCGGATAGTCGTGCGCCAGCAGCCAGTTGCCGCTGCCGGTGGGCAGCAGCCCGTAGTCCAGCGTCATCCGTGCGGTGCCGTCCGGATCCCGGGCGACCAGCCGGTCGAGCCGCAGCGCGCCCGCCTTCTCGAGGTGCCCGGCCACACCCCACGCACGCAGCATGGGCAGCGAACCCGGTTGGAAGACCTCGCCCTTGGCCACCGGACGGATCTCGGGCTGCTTGTCCACGAGCAGCACCCGCAGGCCGAGCCCGCCCAGCGCACAGGCGGTCGCCAGGCCCCCGACCCCCGCGCCGCAGACCACGACGTCGGTGCCGCTCATCGGGCCACCGCCTGGCGGTAGTGCGACAGGGCGCGCAGTGCGAGGCCCTGGGCGAGGGGCGGCATCGGGTAGCGCGACACGTACCGCACGTACTCGTTGACCGGAGCCGCAGGCCAGCCGCCGTCGGGCAACCGGGCGGCCAGCAGCCAACGTACGCCGGGCAGGAGTGCCGCCGGGTCCGCCCCGGCGGCCAGCAGTCCCCGCACGGCCCACGCGGTCTCCTCGACCGTGCCCGGATCCGTGGGAAGGCCGGTGCCCCAGGAGCCGTCGTCGCGCTGTGTCCGCTCCAGCCACTGCCGGGCGCGTACGGCCGCGGGGGAGTTCCCGGCGCCCGCCCGGACCAGGGTCTGTAGGACGGCGGAGGTCCCCGCGGTGTGCATGCGGTACCACACCGACTGGTAACTGCCGTCCGGCTGCTGGGCTTTGGCCAGCCAGCCGAGTGCCCTGCGGATCCGGCGGTCGTCGGCGGGCACTCCGGAGTCGAGGAGTCCGTCGAGGGCCTGCGCGGTCATGTGCGGGCACGGGCCGCTGTTGGCGACCTTGGTGTTGCGCACGCACAGTCCCCACGAGCCGCGGCTGTCCTGCTGGCGGGTGAGCCAGCCGGCCCCGTCGCGGATCGCGTCGGCCTGGTCGTCGCCGGGCAGCCGGGACAGTACGGAGACGATCTCACCGGTCTCCAGGGTGGCCGGCCAGCCGTGCGTGCCCGACCAGCCCCAGAAGCCGGGCGGGCAGCCGAACGCGGTGAACGGCTCGTGCTGCTGAAGCCGCAGGAAGAGCGCCTTGACGGGCCGCAGCCGCTCGTCGTCGGCGTAGCCCGCGGCGAGCAGACCGCGGGCCGCGTACATGGTCCACGTCAGGTCCAGGGGACCGGAGCTCCAGGAACCGTCCGGGTTGATCTGCTCCCGGAACCAGCGCACCGCTGCCTCGACCATGTCCCGGCCGAGCCCGGCGCGGGCCAGCCCCGCGACGATCAGCCCGGTCACCCAGGCGTCCTCGCACCAGCCGCCGGTGCTGCCCTCGTGCTCGTAGACCTGCCGGATCACGGAGAGGGCGTTCGGCTCGGCCCAACGCGCCAGTCTGCGCTGGAAGTTGGTCAACGGCTTGTGCCGGGTCTGGGCGAGGGCGAGGGCGGAGACCATCGGGGCCCGCAGGTCGAACAGCCGCCGGTACAGTCCGGGCAGCAGCGCCAGTTCCAGCGGGAAGCGGCGCATGTCGCGCGGGTCGATCCAGCCGACGTACCCGTAGAACTGGCGGCACCACGCGACGACTTCGAGGTGCGGGATGGCGTCCAGGCCGCCGTAGTGGTGCATCCAGTCCTGGCCCGCTTTGACCTGGCCGGCCGCCGCGTCGGCGGCGACGAGCTGGAGTACGGCGGTGGCGACCGCCGTCGGGCCGGCCTCGGACTCCTGGCCCGGCACCATGCTCCAGCCGCCGTCTTCGGCCTGCGCGGCGACGAGCCAGTCGACGCCCCGCCGTACGAGGTCCGCGGAGCCCTCGGGGTCGGCGAAGTGCAACGCGCTGACAGCGCCGACGGTGCTGAGCGTGGTGGCCGACGACCCGATCCCGTAGATGAACACGCCGTCCGGCCGCTGCGCGGCGAACAGGGCTTCGGCGGCCGCGTCGATCGCCTCCGAGACCTCGTCCATGAGCAGGGGTGTACTCATGTCACAGGCTCCTTTCGTACGAGGGCGGGCGGGAACTCGTGGCCCGCGCGCATGAGCTTCTGGGTGACGAGCGAGAACAGCAGGACGGGTACGACGGCGAGGGCCGCGGTGGCCGGACCGAGCGCGCCGGCGACGACGCCCGCAGCCAGCACCAGCCGCTCGGCGACCAGCACCTCGTGGCCGCGCAGCGCGGCGCGTTGCCCGATCCGCGTGCCCGACCGGAGCAGGGGGACGAAGGCGGCGGCGCCGATCACCGCGGCCAAGGCGAGGAACGCGAGGTACCCCGCCGGGTCCGCGGGCGTGCCCGCGGCGGCCGACGCGAGGAGGGTGAGGCCGCAGACGTAGAGGGCGAGAGCCAGCCGGACCGCGTGCCGTACCCCGCGCCGCACCGGCACCGACCGGTATCCGCCGGCCCGGTCGCCGTCCACGTCCCGCACCGTGCCGACGAGGTTGGACGAGGTGTCGTGCAGCAGGAACCCGGCGGCGACCGGCAGCAGCGACCACGGCGGAAACGGCTGAGCGACCATGGCGCCGATGACGACGGCCAGGGCGGTCAGGACGCCCCGGGCCACGTTCCCGGACAGGCCGCGCTTCTTGAACACGCGGCTGTAGCTCACGATCCCGGCCATCGCGAGCAGGAACAGCGGCAGGATCCGCCAGTTGGCGCCCACGGCCAGGACGGCGCTCACCACCGCGCACCCGATCCCGCTCCAAAGGGCGGCACCGGGCGACAGCCGCCCCGACGGGATCGGCCGCTGCGGTTTGCCGATCGCGTCGAGGTCCCGGTCCATCCAGTCGCCCAGATAGTGCCCCGACAGCCAGCCCAACGCGGGCGCCACGACGGCTGTCAGCAGCTCCCCGGGCCCCGCGCCCCCGGCCCAGGCGGCACCGGCGAGGCCGAGCAGTGCGGGGTAGCAGGTGGTGTACGGGCGCCAGGTCTGCACATGGGCGACGATGCTCGTGCGGGTGTACTCCCGCAGGCCGGGCACGGCTAGCGGTCCCGGCGTACGGTGAGGTCCGCGACCGCCGCGAGCACGTCGGCGGCCTCGGTCGGCGGCAGCGCGTCCAGCCGGGCCCTGGCCTCCGCGGCCTCACCTCGGGCCTGGTCCTGGGCGAGCTCCAGGCTGCCGGTCGCGGTGATCACCTCGCGCAGCGCGGCGAAGGTGGCCTCCGGGCTCAGGCCGCCGCGCAGGACCCGTTCCAGGCGGCGCCGGTCGGCCGCGGTGCCGGTGCGGTAGGCGAGCAGCACCGGGAAGGTCGGCCGCAGGTTGACGGCGTCGCTCATGCCGGGTTTGCCGGTGACCGTCTCGTCCGCGAGATAGGGCAGCAGGTCGTCGTACATCTGGAAGGCGAGTCCAATGTGCCCCCCGAACGCCGTGACCGCCTCGGTCTCCTCCGGCGTGCCCCCGCTGAGCAGCGCACCGGCCCGGCAGGCGCCGCGCAGCAGGGCACCGGTCTTCAGCGAGGCCATCTCCCGGTAGGCGTCCAGACCGCAGCCCCGCGGCCCGGCGGCGGTCAGCAGCGCCTCCTGCAGCTGGCCCCGGCACAGCTCCTCGCCGGCCTGGGCCAGCACCCCGACCGCGGCGAGGACGGCGGCGTCCGGCACGCCCAGCGCGGCGCATTCGGACACGGCCGAGAAGACCTGGAAGAGCAGGGCGTCACCGATGGCTATCGCGTCCGGGACGCCGTAGCGGGCGTGCACGGAGTCCTGGCCGCGGCGCAGGTCGTCGCCGTCGATGACGTCGTCGTGGACGAGGGAGGCGACATGCAGGTACTCCACGGCCAGGGCGGCCGGCACCACCTGGTCGCGCGAGCCGCCGGTCGCCTCCGCAGCGGCGACGAGGAGCACCGGCCGCAGCAGTTTCCCCGGGGCGAGCAGTGCGTAGCGGGCGATCTCCTGCATCCGGTCGCCGTCGGCCGGCCTGCGGCTGTCGAGCTCACGGCGCAGCGCGTCGGCCGTCGGGGACAGGGTTTGGGCGGGCGTGCGGGGAGCCACCGCCTTGGCGGTCATATGACGGGCCCCTTCGCGGCGGTGTCGGACGTTTTCCGGGCGGCGAACTCCTTGGCGAGCGTGAGGACCGCGTCGTTGGCCTCCGGGGAACCGGTGCTCACCCGCACGCCGGCGCCCGCGATCTCCCGGACCGCGACGCCGTGGGCCGCCAAGTGGCTCACGAACGCCTGGTTGCGGTCGCCGAGCGGCACCCAGAGGAAGTTGCCGCCGCTGGGCGGCACGTCCCAGCCGAGGTCGAGCAGCCCGGCCCGGACCCGGTCGCGCTCCCGGGCGACCTCCGCGCACTGCTCCCGCATCCGCTCCTCGGCCGCCAGGGCGGCGTGCGCCGCGGCCTGTGCGGGCGTGCTCACCCGGAAGAACGGGCTCGTGCTGCGCAGCGGGGCGGTGACGGACGCGGCGGCGACCAGATGGCCGACGCGCAGCCCGAGCAGGCCGTGCGACTTGGAGAAGGTGCGTACCACGGCGACGCGTTCGTCGTCCGCTGCCAGCGCCAGGGCGTCGGCGAGTGCACCGGGCTCGGCGAACTCGCGGTAGGCCTCGTCGACCAGGACGAGGACGTCGGACGGTAACGCGGCCAGGAAATCGGTCAGTTGACCGTGGTCGAGCACCTCACCGGTCGGGTTGTTCGGATTGCACAGCAGGACGACACGGGTGCGTGGCGTCACGGCGTCGGCCATGGCCGCCAGATCGTGGCCGTGCCCGCGCAGCGGCACCGCGATCGATTCGGCATGGGCGTTGCGCACGAGCAGGGGATACATCTCGAACGAGGGCCAGGCGTGCACCACTTCGGTGCCCGGCCCGGTGTGGGCACTCAGGAACTGCTGGAGCAGCGCGCCCGATCCCGCGCCGGCCACCACACGGTCGGCCGGTACACCGAGCCGGCCGGCCAGTTCCTGGGTGAGGCCGGTGGCGAGGGGGTCGAGGGTGAGGTTGGCGCGTTCGCCGACCTCACGGACGGCCTCGGCCACTCCGGGCAGCAGCGATGAATGGTTTTCGTTCAGGGCAAGCTGGTGAATTACCGCGACCACGACGAGACCTCCCTGAATTGGGGGCAAGCAGAGGGATCGATACGGCAAAGCTCGGAAAATGCCGACAACGATGTCGTGAAGGAAATGGGGATCAGTCGGGGGTGAGGGTGGGGGGTGGGGGCGCAGGATTTGCCTGCCGCGTATGCCGGAGCCGACCGTCCATAAATCGCATCACGGAACGGCGCGTCACGCAAGCATGCGATTTCACGGCCCGGGAGACGGCTTCTGGCCGAAAGGAGACGGTGGTTCGGCCATCGTGTAGCGGTCGCCGAAGTCTGAAATGCCCGGTGCGTGGTCCGGTAGAGGGGCGCCCCGAGAACACTCGCGCATGCTGGTTGTCACGATTTTCTGGAGCGTGGATCTACTGAAAGACGGAAACAGTCCGATATGTCACGCGCCAAAGTGTCTGGTCTGCGGTGATGCCGGCGGCTACTGCCGCGTGCTGGTCGGTTGGGCGCTGCGGGTGGGGCGTCGCAGCATTCTCTTTGCGATCTCTTTTCGGTTCCTTTCTCTTCCCGTTTCCGTGCCAGTGTCCGGAAATATGCATGGAATGTGTGTGCGCTGTGCGCCTTTCGTTGCGGGGCGCCTCCCCTTTTGACCTTCCGGTCGTAAGGGTGTCCTTTTAGCCTCGATCTCGGACCGCAACATGCCGACGTCGGACAGGCAGTCTCGGCCGAGTGTGACGGCCGAGGCCGTATCCAGCAGGATCTCGCCCGGATCATGCACGGCCCGCGGCTTGCGCCACGGCGCCGGTGCCGCCGATATCGCCGCGTCCAGGGAGCCGCCGAACCGCAACGGACATCGTCAACTCAGTCCCAGATGACCGGGAGTGCCACCAGCCCGTACGTGACGGAGTCGGTGCGCAGGGGTACTTGCTCCGGCGGTACGGCGAGCCGCAGGTTCGGGAAGCGTCGGATGAGTGCCTGGTAGGCGATCTTCAGCTCGACGCGGGCGAGTTGCTGGCCCACGCACTGGTGGATGCCGAAGCCGAACGCCATGTGCCCGGCCGTGCGGCGGGTGATGTCGAGGGCGTCAGGTTGGTCGAAGCGGCGCGGGTCGCGGTTGGCGGCCATCAGGGCGGGCACGACCACGTCGCCCCTCTTGATGAGCCGGCCGCCCACCTCGACGTCCTCGGTCGCCGAGCGTTCGGCGCCGTACTGGGCGATGGTGAGGTAGCGCAGGAGTTCCTCGACCGCACCGGTGATCAGGGCGGGATCGGCGCGCAGGGCGGCGAGTTGGTCCGGGTTCTGGAGCAGGGCGAAGGTGCCGAGGGCGAGCATGTGGGCCGTTGTTTCGTGCCCGGCCGCGAGCAGCGCCAGGCCCATCCGGGAGACCTCCTCCTCCGTCAGTTCCTCGTCGGCGGCGAGGTTGCTGAGGATGTCGTCCGTGGGGCGGGCGCGTTTGCGGACGACGAGGTCGTTGACGTACGAGTAGATGTCGTCGAGGGCCGCCATGTACTGCTCGGGGGTGGCGGACAGGGCCAGCATGTTCGTGGTCTTCTCCTGGAAGACCTCGCGTTCCGCGTAGTCGACGCCCATCAACTCGCAGATGACGAGGGACGGGACGGGCAGCGCGAAGACCTGCACCAGATCGACCGGGCCGGTCAGTTGCTCCATGACATTCAGGACGTCGTCGACGATGTCCGTGATGCTGTCGGTGAGCTGGGTCATGCGGCTGGTGGTGAACTTGCCGCCGAGCTTGCGGCGCAGCCGGGTGTGCTCCGGTGGGTCAACTCCGTTGATCTCACCGGGTTTTGCCTGCCGGGCGGCGGTGACCTGGCCGTCGAGGGCGGAGTTGCGGAGTTCGCCGCGGGAGCTGAACCGCTGGTAGTCGCCGAGGACGTCGTGCACGTCCTCGTGCCGGGTGAGGAGCCAGCCGCTGCTGCCGTCCGCCAGGGTGACGGGACAGACGGGGTCCTCCTCCCGAAGGTCGCGCAGGGCCGCCGGGGGATCGAAGGGGCAGCCCCGCGAGCGTTCCTTCGGTATGGGTACGGCCATGCGGGCGGGCCTGGTCTCTGGCATGGACGGATTCCCCTCCTGTGAGAAGTGGTGAATTCTCGTACTGGTGTGCAGTGCGGGGTGTGCATACGCTGTCCGCTCAGCCAAGATCCAAACGGTTTACCGTCAAGGTTGGCCAATTTCCCCCGATTGTTCACAGGCGTTCGTCTCCGAAGCCGAGGGAGATTGCCCGGGCGCGGCCGCGGATCGCGGGCGACCAACGGGCCGCGTGCGGTGCCGTCTTCGAGGACGTGCTCGGCTGCGCCGGTGATCTCCACGGTGCCGACGGCGACTTGGCGCCCGTCGTGGATGCGCGCGGAGAGGTGGGCGAGGTCGTGGCGTTCGGGGATGTGGGCGCGGAAACAGCAGCGGCTGCGGGCGAGTTCGAGGCTGCCGGCGGGGTCGGGCGGGGCCGGCGGGCCGAACACATCCGGCTCGGCCCGCAGCACGCCGACGTCGGGCAAGCAGTCTCCGTCCGAGTGAGCGCACACCCGGCGGTAGTCGTCGACGATCTGCTCACGCGTCTCGTCGGCGGTCGCCCACAGGTCGGTGTGTTCGGCTCGACAACCCCCGCGAACCAGAACGGCGGCGGCTCAACCGGTCGGCCGAAGGTCTTCCCGAAGTACGCCGCTTCGGCGCATCGCTCGCACCGCCGCGTCGAAGACCCCCGGGCCGCGCTTGTGGGCCTCGCCCAGGACCAGCGGATAGACGGTCTCTACCCCGGGGGCGCCGGAGTGGTTGTCGAACACGTTCGGCCGGGTCTTCCACTCGACCGGCCAGGGCGCGTGATCGGAGCTGATGACATCGATGACGCCGAGCCGCAGGCGATCCCACAGCCCCTCCCGGTCGGCGGGTGACCGCAGCGGAGGGTTGATCTTGAGCCGAGTGCCGCGGCGCGCCATGTGCTGCTCGTCGAGCAGCATGTAGTGCGGGCAGGTCTCCAGGCTCGCGTCCGCCCCGAGCTCGGCGAACACGCGGACCAGATCGACCGAGCGCGGCAGGCTCGTATGGCAGACGTGCAGTTTCACACCGGTGTGCGCCGCCAACTCGAGCGCGGTGAGGATCGCCGTGGTCTCAGCGACCGGCGGCCGGCTGCGGCAGTGGGCCAGCGGATCGGCCCCCTCGGGCCGGAACCGGCCGATCAGCGTGCGGACGATCTCGTCGTTCTCGGCGTGCACGCAGACCGGAAGGCCGTTCGCCTGAGCGGCGGAGAACACGTTGACCAGTTCCGGATCGGGTATGCGCGGGAACCTGTTCGGATCGGTGAGGAACATCGAGACCTTGAGCCCGACCACGCCGTGCTCGCGCAGCGCGTCGACCGAGCGCCAGCCACCCTCGGGCGCGACCGTCCCGAGGAGCGCGACATCGACGTGTGCCTCGTCGGCGACCAGGTCCTTCTTGCGGGCGAGCCGGTCCGCGGAGTTGATCGGGCCCGTCGCGTCGAAGGGCATCTCGACGATCGTGGTGACACCTCCGGCGGCAGCCGCACGAGTCGAAGCCGCGATTCCCTCTCCCGAGTGGCTCAGACTGTGCACGTGCGCGTCGACCATGCCCGGCAGCAGCATGGCGTCACCCGCATCGAGCGCGCGCGAGCCGAGGAGCGATCCGGGTGCGCCGATCGCGGCGATGACGCCGTCGCGGACCCCGATCTCCCGCCTGGACCAGACGCCGTCCTCACCAGGCAGCAGACCGGTCAGGACGACGTCGAACAAAGAAGCTGGAGTGCTCACGGTTCCATTCCTTGAACAGGTGCGGCTCGAACGAAACAGGGCGTCTAGGCGCCGAGAGATGCCTCATGGGTGTCGATCGTGCCGTCCAGTAATCCTTCGACCTGGCGAGCGGCAGTCCTGACCAGCTGTTCGGTTTCAAGCAACCGTTTGCCGCGCAGGCGGTCCGCAGGGCCGGCGACACTGATCGCGGCGACCAGTTCCTCGTGTCGGAACACGGGCGCGGCGACACCGACGGCATTCGCGTCCACTTCTCCTTGCGTGATGCACACCCCGGCTTCCCGGATGGCGATCAGTTGCTCGCCGAGCGTCTCGATCGCGGTTTTGGCCAAGTAGTCGAGCCGAAAGGCGTCAGGCATACACGCGAGCAGCATCTTGGCGGGCGCACCCGAATGCAGGGGAAGGGTCGTACCGGTCCGGAAGGACAGGCGAACGGGCCTGTGCGGTTCGACCGATATCGCGGTGCGGGCGAAGTGGCCCTCGCGTACGACGAGACTCGCGGTCTCCGAGGTCCTCCCCACGAGCTCGAACAGCAGCCGTGACGCCAGCCGGGCCAGCGCGTCCTGTGCGCGTATGTCCCACACCAGGCCGAGCATCCGCACACCGACGTCGTAGTAGCCCTCGTACTGTTCGATGAACCCGAGCTCGCGCAGCATTCTCACGTAGCGATAAGTGGTGCTGGTCGGCAGGCCGACCTTCGCCGCGAGAGCCTCGACGGTAGTGGGGGCGAGCTCACCGACCGCGGTCAGCACGTCCATGCCTCTGCCGAGCGCTGAATGCTGCTCCATACCGTCTCACCTCAATTCACCACGGACTTCCGTCGGTGCTGAGGTTCAGTAAGACCGTCACTGTCCCGATGAGCAAGAGCGGCCGGGAGAACTTTCGACAGATGTAACAGCGTTCTCAGCAAATGAGAATGAACTCGGCATCACCGGCGCAGTCGGAGCCCGGCTTGTTCTTCCAGGAGCGCGACGGCCAGGAGTTCGCCGTCAACCGGTCCGAAGCGCTCCAGAGCGAGCTGATGGATTCGGCGGACGGCGTCGGCGACGTCGTGCGGGGTGTGGAGGTCGCGCGCGAGCGAGGTGACGATTGCGAGTTGGTCGTGGATGTGATCGAGTCCGAACGAGGCGAGATAGTCGCCGGCCAACAGCCCGGGCAGGTCCCGGCGGATGAATTCGCTGCTCGCGGCGCTGCCCGCAAGGGTGTCGTGCAGTACGTCGAGGGCGATGCCGGCGCGGTGTCCGAGCAGAAGTGCTTCGGCTGTGGCCACGGCCTGGCCGAACCACAAGAGGTTGACCAGGAGCTTGAGCGTGTAGCCCGTGCCGGGGCCGCCCGTGTGGACGATCTTGTTCGGGTCCGCGATGACTTCCAGCAGTGGCCGATGCCGCGCGAGCAGTTCGCTGTCGCCACCGACGAACAGCCGCAGTGTGCCGGCGTCGGCGTCGTCGGGGCCGCCGCCCATCGGGGCTTCCAGGACATCGACGCCGCGAGCGTGCGCATGTTCGCGGATCACCGCCGCGGCGGTGGGCGTGTTGCTGCTCATGTCGATCCAGGTGGCACCCGGCTCGAGGGCGTCGAGCACCGCGTCGCTCATCACCGCGTCGACCTCGGCGGAACCCGGCAGCACGGTGATGAACGCTTCGGCATTCGCCGCGACCTCGAAGGGCGAGGGCCGCCACGTCGCGCCGCACTCGATCACCGCACTCTCGCGGTCGGGATCCGCGTCGAACACGGCTACAGGATGGCCGGCTTTAACGAGATTGGCGCAGATGGGAGCACCCATGCGCCCGAAACCGATGAGTCCGATCCGAAGCATCGCCGGATCATATACGCCCCTGCCGCCCCTCGGACGAGGCGTGGACACCGTGCCGGGGCCCGTGCTTCGATCCGGATCATGGCGCTCGGATGATCGCGATCAGTGGCGAACACCTGACATGCGCGGACATCGCAGCGCTCGCCGAACAACGCGACACGTGCGTGGTCACCCGCGAGGGCGACGAGTACCCCTTCGCCTCGATCTGGCAGGGTGCCAACACCGGCGGTAGCTACAGTCGGCGCATGATCGACGCGGTGCAGAACAGGAATGGCGGCCAGGCACTGGGCCGTTTCTACGTGTACAACCGCATCATCGAAAGAGACCGGTTCCTGGTGTGGATCAAGTAAGGACACACCGTCAGGCCGAGGACTGCGAGATGAGCGATGAGGTCGAACGGGCCAGCGGACCTGTCCCGGTCCAGTATCACCAGTTCAACATCAGCGACGAGGACGGGCCGACCGGCCCCGACTTGAGCTACAAGCACAACGGACTTGTGCAGGTTACCGACGGCGTCGCCATCGTCCTGACCGGCATCCACACCGGCGACGTGGATGTCCTTGTCACGCTCTTCGAGGCCGAACCCGCGCCGGACAGCAGGGACTGGCAGGAGATCGTGGAGATCTCGGCGCACTCCGCGTCGGGCGATCTCATGGTCCGCAGCCTGATGGCCGACCTGGACGAGGAACTCCCCGTCCTGTCCTTCACCGGCTCCGGGGACTACCGGCTGCGCATTCACGCCCGCGGCCGGGACACCGCAGTCGACCTTGCGCCCGATGAGGTCACCGAGTGGTACCTCATCCAGGTATGGCCGGCACCCGTCGCAGCGGTGACAGTGTTTCGCCAGAGTGACGCTTATGGGGCGTCAGTACGGTCGGGCTGAGCCGCTGACTAATCTGCCCGCCGCTACCAAGTGGGCGGGCAGATGTCTGAGTGCCTTGTGGCCAACCGGAGAGCAACACTCAAGACTTGTGGATCAACCGGTACCCCCGTTACGGGCGCCGTATTTGAACTCCATGCGCCGAGTACGGCTTGTGGCCCAAGAACCACACGGATTCTATGCCGTTGCCGGGGGCGTGGCCGGACATTCACATGAGTCCTGTCGACGGGGTTCGGTCGCATCTTGATCTGCAGCAGGGCGATGTGGGTGGGGTGTTGCTGCCGATCCATTGGGGGACTTTCAATCTGTCGGGTCATCCGTGGGCTGAGCCGGGTGAGTGGACGAAGGCTGCTGCTGATGGGGTGGGGCAGGCGGTTGCTCTTCCTGTTCCGGGTCAGCCGTTCGAGCCGGCCGGGGTGCTTCCTGTCGAGGCGTGGTGGCGGGGTGTGGGGTACGTGCCGGATCACGAGTGGCCTGTACCTGAGATCGCTGCGAAGACGGTTCGTGAGGACCTTGATCTGGTGGGCGAGGTCTGAGCGTGGACGAGCTGCGGCGTGTGACGGAAGCTCTTGTCGCCTTGTCGGTGGCTGAGCGGAATCAGGCGTTTCGAGCCATCGACGGGCTCGTGCGTCGGGAGGAACAGGAGCGGGCGTTGGAGTACCGGCCGCTGCCGCCCGTGGGGCGTAGAGGGGTGCTGGTTCGAGTGAAGGTGATTGGCGCGTAGCGTCTGTGACCCGGGTCGGCGACCTGCTCGACAACGACCTGGCTCTGACGATCGGAGCCGTTCAGGAGCATGTCGGCTTGTCCCATGCCGCGGCCGCGCGTGCACTGCCGCGGCTACGGGGAGAGCGCATCGCCGACCTGCTGCAGGGCGAACCGGACCTGTCTCCCGAGGACGCCGCTGCCAGGCTCGGATATCCGACGCGGTGCAGTGCACGGCTCTGGGCAGCGCCTCCACCGAGTTGCGCGCCTGGCAGGTCCAGCCGTACCTGCAGCGCATCACCGAAGTCCTGGTCGGCGCTGGGCTGACTGAGAAGCTGTTGTCTTTCCGGACTTGAGGACTGCGTTTCCGCTGGTCAGGCGTAGGGTCGGCGATCCCGTGGGAGTTGTGGCCTGTCGTGTTGTCGCTGCCCGGGAGGTCGTGGATGCCGTCGGTGGTTGGGCTGTTGGAACAGCGTGAGCTGGGTGCTCGCCGTCGTGTTGACGAGCTGCGGGAGGAAGCCGACCGTGTCCAGGCCGAGTTGGCCGTGGCCGAGCGGGAATGGAGGGAGTGGGCCATCGCCTGCTCGCGGGTCGGCGAGGTGCTGGCCCCCGTGGACGAGAGCGGGCAGGACCCCGCCCGGGCCGAGGGGACCGCGCCAGCCGCCGGGGAGCAGACCGGAAAGACGCCGCAGGTGCCGGAGGCAGCGAAGAGGAAGTCGCAGGTTCCGATGTGGCGTGAGGGGCTGGCCTGGTCGGTGCTGTCGGTGGACTATCAGCGCATCCTCACCGCGCTCGCGGACCGGGACCGGCTCCGTCAAGGTCCGCTGACCTGCCAGGAGTTGGCCGTGTTGTTCGGTCTTGACGTGGTGCCGGCCAAGGTGGAGGCGCTGCGGTCGAAGGCGAAGCGACTGGTCGCGCGGGGCTGGCTGGCCGAGGGGCAGCCGGGACGGTTCACGCTCGCTGCGGGTGTGGCCGGGCGAGGCGGCGGGTCATGAGCAGGGTCATCGACCAGTAGATCATCGCTTCGGCGCTGGTGGTGCGGCGTTCGTAGTCGCGTGCCAGGCGGCGGGTGCGCATCAGGTGGGCGAAGAGGCGCTCGACGATCCACCGTTTGGGCAGGACCACGAAGCCGCGCATGTCGTCGCTGCGTCTGACGATCGCGAGGACCAGGGCGAGCACGGTGAGGCAGCGCTCGACGAGGCTGCCGGTGTAGCCGCCGTCGGCCCAGACCAGCTCCAGCCGGTGGTGGGCGTCGGCGACCTGCCGCAGCAGGACCTGGGCGGCGGCGCGGTCGCCGGTGTCCGCGGCGGTGACCATCACGCCCAGCAGCAGGCCGAGCGTGTCGACCACGACGTGCCGCTTGCGCCCGTTGACCAGCTTTCCGCCGTCGAAGCCGCGGCTGTCCGCACCGACGACGGCGTCCGCCTTGACGGACTGCGAGTCGATCACGCCAGCCGTCGGCTCCGTGTCGCGCCCGTCCCTTTCGCGGATCCTTGCGCGCAGCCGGTCGTGGAACTCCTTGACCAGCCAGTGGTCGCGCCAGCGGCGGAAGAACGCGTAGACCCGGTCCCACGGCGGGAAGTCGGCGGGCATGGCCCGCCACTTGATGCCGTTGTCGACCAGGTAGCGGATCGCGTCGAGTATTGCCCGGTGGCAGTACGCCTCCGGCTGTCCGCCCCGGCCGCGCAGCCAGCCCGGCACGGGCAGCAGCGGCCGGGCCACGGTCCACTCCGCGTCCGTCATGTCCGAGGGATACCGCCGAACACGTTCCGGGTGATCGGCTGCGTTTCCGAACCGGTGGGCGACACAATCACACGTCGGTGCAGCCGAGTTGAACTCCACCGGCGTGTGCACGTACAACTGCGGCAACAGGGTCTCCTGGATCTCGGTTGGCTTCGCAACCCCGAGCTACCAAGAGGCCCTGCCTTCATGCCCGCAGCCGGCGCCAACCACCCGATCGAGACTCCCGTTCGACTCACACCCCTCAAGATCGGAACGACAACAGCTACTGAGAGCAGGACGTCCGGGTGCAGCGTTTGGAGGGCGACGTGCCCGCTGGTGCTGTGCTGCTGACTGGAGCCGGCACACCTGCCCTGGTGTGGGACGAGCGCTACAGCTGGCGGACCGCCGTCAGCCAGCGCCACTCGCTCGGCAAGGAGACCGGCACCCCGCCGGAGGGTGAGGGCATCTGTTACCTGAGTGAAGATCAGTAGCCCGAGTCCGCTGAACTGATTGCCGCGCTCGTCGACGGCCGAGGTGGCTCCCGCAAGCCCAAGACGATCCGGCCAGCGGGTACTGTCGTGCGCGGATGAGCAGGTCGCGCGCGGCGCAGGGGCGGCTGGGATCAGGCTTGTGCCCTTCTTCAGTTTGGGCCGGGGGTGTGGTCGGCTGGGGGTGAGTCCGGGTCGTCCCAGGTCCAGGGGGTGGCGAGGGAGCCGTCCGTTTCGAGTCCGAGGCGCATGTACGCATCCGGGGATTCGTTGTGGATCCGGGCCAGCCCTCCCAGAGCGCCGAGGTGCCCGGCGTCGACGGCGAGCCGGTACAACCGGGCTGCGCCCTGCTCGTCTCCCCGCCATTTCAGCAGGAGGGCGATCCGGGCCAGGGCGTACGGGGCACCGGCTTTGGCGGCGTCGTAGGCGAGGTGCTTCGCCTGGTCAAGTTTGCGATACCTGCCAGCGAACAACGCTTGTCCTGTCAGGGACTGGATGAGGGGGCGCAGCTCACGCTCGTACCAGGACTCCGGGTCCCAAGGCGGTGACGGCATCATCTCCCATGGGCGCTGCACCGTTCCTCCCTGCCGAAGGAGTCCGAGTGCCAGGCTCGCGTAAGGGGCACCGCTTCTGGCGGCGGCATGAGCGATCCCGAGGGCAGTTGGCCGGTCCCCGGCCCGGTTGTGCAGGAACGCGAGCAGAACCATGGCACCTGTGTACCCCTGCTCGGCCGCGGGGCGGACGACCCGCAGCGCGCCTTCCCGGTCGCCCGCGTACTCCCTTGTCCTTGCCAGCACCACTCGCGCTTCCAGACTGCCCATCCTGACAGCGGCGCCGTAGAGCAGCGACGCGTACCGGAAGCGGCCTCGAGCCTGCGCCTCGTCGGCGAGCCGGGTGAGATCGGCGCCGTTGGTGAGATGGACGGAGGCGGCCTCCCAGAAGGAGGGCGGCGGGCAGCGCGCCCATCGGGTCTGGCGGCCGTGCTGCTGGAGGTAGTCGGCCAGACGCAGCACACCAGGCAGGGCGCCCATGCCGGAGGGGCGCGGTACTTCCTGCAGAGGGCGGGTGGTGTCTTTGATGAGGGTTCGGACATACGTGAGCGCACCGGTGAACCAGTCGGGACCGGCCTCGCTGCGCTGCTGGTCGGTCAGGTAGCCGGGGGCGGCGGCCTCAAGGAAGGACAGCGGGAGAAGGGGCAGGCCCAGACGATGAGCGTCCATGGCCACGGCGAGCAGCGCGCTGCCGTAGATGCCGTGCTCGCCTGCCGGTTGCTCGTAATGGCGCACGAGGTCCGGTCCCGCGGCGAGGACCTGGGTGAGGTTCTCCCCGCCGATTTCCAGAGCTGTGGCCAACGACGCGTCCTGGGTGGCCGCGCGCCGGACGGCGTCGAGGTCGTCGGCGAACGACCGGGGCAGGTCGATGCGGCGGGCCTGCCGGAACAGGTCCCTCGCGCTGCGGTGGGGGTTGTCCTGTTCCGGGCCCAGGCGTCGGGTGGTGAGGGCATCCATCTGATCGGGCCACAGCGTGGCGATCACGAGGAACGGGCCGTTCCCGTCGAGGCGGCGCAGGAGCGCGGCCGCAACGGCGTTGCCGACGGGGGTGTCGAAGTAGCGGTGGGCCTCGTTGAGCCACAGCACCGTGCGGGGACCGAGCGCGTCGGCGGCCAGAGCGGCCAGGAGCCCCTCGGCGTCGGCGGGGAAGATCAGGTCGAAGTCGTCGGGGACAGCGGCCAAGGCCTCGCAGGCGGTGCGGGACTTCCCGGTGCACGATGCGCCGCACACGACCACGAACCGGGGGGAGGCCCCTTCGGCACAAGCCGCGGACACCGTCTCGCGGAACCGCGCGTCATGGGGCCGTGGCACGAAGGTGGGCAGGACGAACCCCGTCGCAGCAACTCCCCGCCCGGGGATGGAGGGATGCACACCGAGCCGTTGCTGGGACCACGAACGCACCGGACGGGGGCGGTCGGCCAACACAGCCTGCCGCGCCCGCCGTTCCTCGTCTTCCAGCGCTCTGAGGGCCTGACGCCGCTCGACGCCGCCCCTGACAACCCGGACACGACTGTGCTGCTCGGCCTCCCACAGAGTCCGCCACCGGGCCTCGTCCAGCAGTTCCTCGGCTGTTTCGCCCGAAGAACCATCCACCCGCTCATGCAGCACGCCGCGGCCAGCGGCCTCGACCCGAATGCGCCCCACGATGGCCAGCAGAGGATCCAGGCGCTGAGGTAACCGGCGCCCGCGCAGCCACGCCCCGACCGTGTCACGGGAGACATCCGGAACCGGCACTTTGGACAAGACGTTGTCGGACGGCCTTCCGCTCAGCCGATCTCGTTTGAACATCCCGACGCGACGTAAGTCGTCAAGAATGGTCGAACTGCTTCCCACTACTAGCCACTCCAGTGCCTTGTACTGTCCGGAACGGACATGACCGGACACCGGGATCGTAGGCAACTTCTCCCCGATGGCACGGCCGAACGTCCAATCCGGTGGCGGAAAGCAGCAGGACACGTCGCCGGACAGGCAACCTCCACATCAGCCGCTTCATCATCAATCCCTCGCTGTCAAGGAGGCGCCCCACATGTCCACCCCTCACGTGATCGCGCTGTTGCTCGCCGTGTCCGTCGCCCTCCACATCGGCAGCGCCGCCGCTTTCATCGCCCGGCGAGCCGGAACCAGCCCGCCGGCATCAGTCCTTGTCGGCGGCAGTGCTGTCGTCTCGGTCTTCGCCGTGTACCTGTCGGGCGTCAGTGCCTACCGCTGAAAGCCCAGTTCGCCCGGCGAACGACGCCACGCTCACGGCCTGATCCAGATCTGCGAGCCGAGTTGTTCTAGCACCTGCGGTGGTGCGGCCGTGATCCACTCGCTGACCGCGAGCAGTGAGGTTGCCCCGGCCAACACCGCACCCGCGGCTGGCGCGAGCAAGACGGCCGGGGCGTGTCGAACCCCGCGCGGATCGCGAGGATCTGGCACCTCGGCCAGCCGTTCCAGCAGACCCTGCACCCTCCTGGCGCAACCTGGAGCCGCTTGCGGAGCTGTTCAAGGGCAGATGGGATCAGCGATGATGCGCTGGCAGGAACGGTCTTCCAGGCAGGTCACGGGGCGCAGTGAACTCCATGATCTTGGAAGCCGTGCCTGTCCTGCTCGCCAGGAGCCGTCAAACCGGCAGAGCGAAGATTCCCTGGCCGCCCGTCGGTTCTGCAGAGGGCCTACTGAGCTCGTCGGATTGTTGTCGGGTGCTGGATGAGGTGAGTCCGGTGCCGCCGAGGCAGCCGTCGATGAGGTCGGGCCGGAGCTGGATATGGCGCAGGCCCCGGCGGAGAGTGCGTTCGAGGTGCTCGTCGTCGGTGAAGGCGGTGTTGGCCAGCAGGCCGCGCCGTAACAGAGACCAGATGCCCTCCACCGGATTCAAATGGGTGTAACTGCGCAACAGGCTTGGTCCGTCCGGTAGTTCCTACACCGCCCGGCGCGGTAGTCAGTCCGATGGACACCTGCTCGGCAGCTTCAACATCAGATTCCGCACCGTGCGTGACGCCGGTAGAGTAGTTGCCGCACACGCGAACCCCTGTCGCCTGCCGGGTCGGTGCGAATTTCACGGAGGGGCCACGTGTATCAACCCAGCAAAAACGGTGAGCGCGATCCCAGACCGGCAGGAAGCGAATCTAGGGCGAGGTTCGGGTGGACCTCCGCTATATCCAGACTTCGTGGCGGGGTCTCGAGGAATCTCATCGCGGCTGTCTTGGGGGGTCTCATGGCTGCCAGTCTTGGCAGCGTGCTATCGATCATGACAGCCGGGGAAGGACAGTGCACCGCTGGAGCATCATGTGAACCGGACTGGCAAGGCAGGGGCGAAGGGGACTTCATCGAAGAGCTCAACCGTGCTCGACAGCAGCTGTTCACCGGTCGCCTCGACTACACAAAACCCGCGACGCTTCATCTCGCGGTCGAAAAGCCAGTTTATTTCCATGCTCAGATTTCTGGTCGCTGGAATGCAGTGCAGAAGGGCCGGGCGAGTGCAAAGGTGGCTGTGGGTGGCCAGGTTAAGGTAGCCCTCCACTGCTCTGGAGCTGCCACGTGCACTCCTATTTCTTCGAAGCGTCAGCTGGTGACGGGTGATCGCCGTTTCAAGGAGGCAACCGCGTGGGTTTGGGAAGTGACCCCGAAGAAGGCCGGAACGGCACGCTTTGCTCTCACCGTGACCTCGTACTACGAGGACACGGAAACCGTCCTGTACGAAAAGCCACCGATCATCGTGCAGGCGAAAGTGAAGGCGGCACCTAAGGATGAGGGGCCGTTCGCCTGGTTTGCGGATCTGTACGGCTGGGTGAAGAAGATGCTTGAGGAGTTGGCCCTTCTCGCGGGGGCCCTGGCCGTCATCCTGGGGCTGTGGGCCGCGTGGAAGACCCGTAACTCTGCTTCCGCCGCCAACTTACCCTCCTCGACGGGCACGTCGCCACCGGCCTCAGGTGGCAGCGCGGGACAGCAGGCCCAAGGCGTGCAGCAACAGCAGAGCGCAACCGCCACAACGACGACAAGCTCGGCCACCAGCGGTAACTCACCCAGCGGAACTGCGTAGTTCTGTGACTGATGCGCCCGAGGGTGTCTGAGAGGGCAGTGCTCGTTGCGCCGACGCACGGCTAGCATCCAGCTTCCAGGCACGGACGTATCCTTCCGGCGTGCGCCCGGCCATGGCACGTTCCGTAGCTCAAGGAGAATGGAAGCCTGTGAGCAGTGCTCGCTCCGGTGGCCGGGTGCTGCCCGCCCGCTCTGGTGATCCCAAGCGGGTCGGTCCCTACCGGATCATCGGCCGTCTCGGTTCGGGCGGCATGGGCACCGTGCATGCCGGTCTCGACGCCGCCGGCCTGCGGGTGGCGGTCAAGGTCGTCCATCCCGCGCAGGCCGAAGACCCAGAGTTCCGGGCCCGCTTCCGCCGCGAAGTTCAGTTGTCCGCCCGCGTGCAGGGGCCGTGCCTCATACCCCTACTCGCGGCCGATGCCGAGGCTGACTTGCCGTGGTTGGCCACCGCCTACGCCCCAGGGCTCACTCTCGATCGGCACCTTGCCACGTACGGTCCGCTGGCTGGAATCACCTTGTATGCCTTCGCCGCTGGCACCGCCGCGGCTCTCGCGGCCGTGCATGCTGCTGGTGTCGTCCACCGGGACGTCAAGCCGCAGAACGTCATCCTTACTCCGGCCGGCCCCCGCGTCCTGGACTTCGGCATCGCTCATGCCACCGACGGCACCTCCGTGACCCGTACCGGCATCATGACCGGCACCCCCGGCTGGATCAGCCCTGAGGGCTACCGCGTCGGTACCACGGGCCCCGAGGGCGACATGTTCGCCTGGGGTGCACTCGTTGCCTACGCGGCGACCGGCCGTGTGCCTTTCGGTGTGGGAGCCCCTGACGTGGTTGCCTACCGTGTCATGTCCCTGGAGCCTGAACTCCGCGGACTTCCCGGCGAACTCCACGAAATTGTGAAGACCGCCCTAGCCAAGGAGCCGGGTAGCCGAACCACCGCGAGGGACGCTGCCGAGGAATGCGCCGTTCTTCTCTCGGCTCAGGCCACTCAGGTCATCCCGGCCGGTGGGGAACCGACACTGGTCGGTGATCTCGTTGCGGCCGAGTGGGATGTCCCTGCCGCGAACGACCCGACCTGGCGCCATCCCGCCCGCTCAAGCAGACGCCTCGCGGGCATCGCCGTAGTCGCGAGCGTCGTCATCGGTGGCCTGGCAGGCGGAGTGCTGGCCCTTCAGCCCGGCAGGACAGAGGCAACGTCGCCAACCTCCCGTCCCCACGTCGGTGCGTCCTCCACCACGATCGCCGATACCTCGCCTCCCGTTTCAGCGGTGGCAGGTCCCCAGACACCGGAAGGTCTGTCATCACCACCCGCAGACGCCGACGAGGCGACCATCACCACATGGCGTGCGGCCCGTCGCGCCAAGGGAGAGGCAGAGATCGAGACCGAGGCCGCACTCGGGCACGATGTCAGCCTGGGAGTAGGTGAGGAATACAACTACAGCGGCCAGTACAAGGTGAGCTACGCCCAGTCGAGGAGAGAGATCTACATCGCCATCAGCGGCCCGCATATCGAGTCACGCGTCATCCAAGGAGCGGCGAGCAACGCATGTCTCACCCTGCGCATGATGGCGGACATCTATGAGGAGCTTCCCTACGACGAGTACGCCCTGGTGGACAACACGACCGGAACGGCACCAACGATCGTGTGGGAGGACGACTTCCGCGCCAACACCGGATGCGCTACGCAGGCCATTGAACGCAACACCACGGACCAGGGACAGGACCCTAACTGGCATCCCACCGAAGCCGGCCTGGCGGCAGCACAGATCCCGAGCGTCGACAAGGCCGAGATCCGAGTGGCAACCGAGGCAGTCAACAATCTCTTCATGGAGTGGAACGGCAATTCCCGGCTGCTTCATGACGCCCGCTACATCAGCGACGAGAACACCAGCATCGGCTTCGCTCCACACGAAGGCGTGATGTATGTGTGGGCGACCAAGCCCGAGTGGAACCCAAGTACGCGGGCTGAATGGGGGCAGACCGCCGCAGAAGTGGCCTGCGAGTCAGTGCTCACCGAATCCCGCGCCCGGCCGGAGTGGGCCTACGCCCGGTACGCGGTTGCGGTCCTCGACGGCGCTGGCGGTACGGAGCTTCTTCGCTGGGGCGCCGTCGCCAACTGCGCGAGCTGATCCTCCCGAGCCTCAATCTAGGGCCTCGTCAGCGACCAGGTGCCGACTCGTGCGTGGCCGAAGTTGTCACGCCTGATAGGGCGTCATGTTGCCCGACATCCACATGACCCCCGAGGAGGGCATGCGCGCCCACCTCGATCTCCAGGGCGGGGCGGCCGCCGGTCTGATGCTGCCGATCCACTGGGGCACCTTCAACCTGGCGGCGCACGCGTGGTCCGACCCCGGCGAGGGCACGATCGCGGCGGCCCGCGACGCGAACGCGCGGATCGCGCTGCCGCACCCCGGCGAGCCCGCCGCCGAGGCCGTCCCCTCGGCTCCCTGGTGGCGGGAAGTGGCGGTGCTCCCGGTGGGCGGGTGGCCGGCGGTCGACGCGGGCGGGGCAGCCGAAGTCCCTCGGGCGGCGGATGTCACTCGTACGGCTGATGTGGACGAGGTGCGGATCGACACGCCCGGTGAAATCCAGGGGGGTACTGCCGACGGCAGCGGAGAGCCCAAGGCCGTTTCGGCGGGCTGACGCCCACGGGAGAGAACGCACGGCAGACGCACAAGCGTACGAACGGCGAGGGCCGGGGAGCATCTGACTCCCCGGCCCTCGCCGTCTGTTCGTGACCGGTTCTGACCAGGCCCGATCGATTCGGCGGGGTGGGGGAACGCGCGTCCGAAAAGCTTATCGGTCTGCCGTGCGAAGCCTCATAGCAGAGCGGGCCGCCTCCCGGAGGAGTTTGTCAACTGCCCACCGCACCTGATTCCTTCCCGACTACTGTGAGTGGCCGCCGGGCAACACAGGGCCGTTTTTCTCGGCTCCCGACCGGCACCGCGATGGCGCACGCCCGAGTCGCGCAGACGCGCGATCCCCAGGTCCCGACGCACCAGTACGAGGACGAAGATGTCTCACCTCCGAGCACCGGCCCCCCGCGCAGACCGCCGTGAGGGCGGGCGGCACGGTCGGCCGGTCGCCCGTACCGTCCCCTCGCTGCCCGAGACCCACATACGGCCCCAGCTCATGCGGCTCGCCGTACTGCCGCCGCTCGCGGTCGCCCTCAGCGCCTGCGCGGCCGTCCTGTTCATCGTCCGATCCTCCGAGGTGCGGCCCACCCTCACCCTGTTCGCCGTGATCGCCGGGGCGGTCGGTGTGGCCCTCGGGGGCGTCGTGATCGCCCTGGTCGCCGCCGACCGCGCCGCCGGATCCGTGCACGAACGCCTCGCCGCCCTGCGCCGCGTCAGCGCCCGCAGCGAAACCGACCTGCGCGCCCTCGTCGAGGCGCTGCGCCGCGGCGACGCACCCCCGGCCCGCGCCACGCGCGGCGCCCCGGCGCCCGACGCCGACGACTTCGAGCTCCTCGGCAACGACATCGCCCGCGCCCACGACGGCGCCGTCACCGCGGTCGTCCAGGCCTCGCAGCTCTCCAGCCAGGCGGGCAGCGAACAGAAGGTCGAGGTCTTCGTCAACCTCGCCCGGCGCCTTCAGTCACTCGTGCACCGTGAGATCTCCATCCTCGACGAGCTGGAACACGAGATCGAGGACCCCGACCTGCTCAAGGGCCTCTTCCACGTCGACCATCTCGCCACCCGTATCCGCCGGCACGCCGAGAACCTCGCCGTCCTCGGCGGCGCCGTCTCGCGCCGTCAGTGGAGCAACCCGGTCTCCATGACGGAGGTGCTCCGCTCGGCCATCGCCGAGGTCGAGCAGTACTCGCGGGTCAAGCTCGTGCCCCCGATCGACGGCACCCTGCGCGGCCACGCCGTCGCCGACGTCATCCACCTGCTCGCCGAACTCGTCGAGAACGCCACTGTGTTCTCCGCCCCGCACACCCAGGTGCTGCTGCGCGCCAACCTCGTCACCTCGGGGCTCGCCATCGAGGTCGAGGACCGCGGCCTCGGCATGCCCGTGGAAGAGCAGCACAAGATGAACACGCTGCTCACCGACCCCGACCAGGTCAACGTCGCCAGCCTGCTCCAGGACGGCCGCATCGGCCTCTTCGTCGTCTCCCAGCTCGCCCGCCGGCACGGCATCCACGTCCGGCTCCAGACCAACATCTACGGCGGCGTGCAGGCCGTACTGGTCGTACCCCAGGGGCTGCTGGGCATGGACACGGGGCCGGGCAGGACCGGGGGCGTACCCCAGCCGAGGTCTCAGGCGATGCCTCAGCCCAACGCCCCCACCCCGGCCCGGACCCAGGACACCGGGAGCATGCGGAGGGTGGCCGAGCCGCCCCGGCAGCGCCCGTCTGCCGCCGGCCACGAGGAGCGGCCCCCGGCGCCCACCACGTCCGGCCCCACCACGTCCGGCCCCGGCACACGGGCCGGCGGTTCGACCCGGCGACGCCCGGAGGCACCCCGGCCCACCGCACCGGGGCCGGACGGCCGGGGCCCGGCTCCGTTGCCCGTCCGGGGGGCCCGCGTGGAGCGGCCCAACCCCGCCGAGGCGATGCCCGGCATCCGCCCCGACGACCGGCGGACCGTCGCGGACAACGTGGGCGCGCCACCCACCCCCCGGACCGGCGCGGTGCGCGGCACCATGGGCAAACCCCAACTGCCCCGCCGCCGCGCCCAGGAACACCTCGCGCCCCAACTGCGCGGTGGCCCGGCGGCTCCCCGGCCGGAGAGCGAACACGTCGTCGGGCACGACCCCGGCCTCATGGCCGCCTTCCAGCGCGGCATCGGGCTCGCCGAGGCACGTCAACTGGACTCGGACTACACGGACCCGGCGCTGGCGGCGATGGAGAGGGAGTACGAGGCGCACTACGGGCAGCCGGCGCACACCAGAACGCCCGACAGGCAACCGGCACCCTCGGAGCCGACGTACGGGGAGCCGACGTACGGGGAGCCCGCCCACCCGGCCGCCGCCGTACCGGCGCCGCTGGAGCCCGTATCCACGGAGCCGATGCCGACGGAGCCGGTGTTCATGGAGCGGATCTCCGCGCGGCCGACCGGACCGGGCATCCCTCCGACAGGCCCGGTCGAGGGCCGCGCCGATGCCGTCGCGTCTTTGCCGGACGCCATGGACGTACCGCCGCCGGACACGTCCCCGATACCCGAGGCGCACCGGCTGCGCGCGCCCGGACACGACCTGGACCTCACTGCCCGGCACGACGGGAGCGCACCGGCCGGATGACCACCCCCCGCAGCACCACCCCTGCCCCCACCCCCAGCGCTCCCGCAGACCTTCGTACCCCAAGGAGTCGATCCACCATGGCGAGCGATGTGCCGACCGGCCATGTATCCGATCTCGACTGGCTGATGAGCGGCCTTGTCCAGCGCGTACCGCACACCACGAGCGCGGTACTCCTGTCCTGCGACGGACTCGTCAAGTCCGTGCACGGACTCGACCCGGACAGTGCCGACCACATGGCCGCCCTGGCCTCCGGTCTCTACTCCCTCGGACGCAGCGCGGGCGTCCGCTTCGGAGACGGCGGCGAGGTGCGCCAGGTCGTCGTCGAACTCGACTCGACCCTGCTGTTCGTCACCACCGCGGGCTCCGGCACCTGTCTCGCCGTACTGGCAGGCCGTGAGGCCGATGCCGCGGTCCTCGGCTACGAGATGGCGATGCTGGTCAAGAGCGTCCGCCCGTATCTGATGACCGCTCCCCGGCAGTCGGCCGAACCCTCGGCGATGAGGCCTTGAGCGTGACGGCGGCCGGCGACGGGCCCTGGCTCGACGAAGCGGCCGGAAGGCTCGTGCGTCCCTACACCGTCAGCAACGGCCGGACCAGGCCGAGCACCGCCCTCGACCTCATGTCCCAGGTGATGGCCACCGGAGCGACACCTCTCGGCTATCTCGGCCCCGAGCATGCACAGGCTCTCGACCTGTGCCGCAGGCCCGTCTCGGTCGCCGAGATGGCCGCCCAGCTGAAGTTGCCGGCGGTGGTCACCAAGGTGCTGCTGTCCGACCTCGTCGACTGCGGCGCACTCACCACCAAACCGCCCGAGTTCTACCACAACCCCACTGACCGGTCTCTTCTGGAGGCAGTGCTCGATGGACTACGACGACAGCTCTGATCCCTTCCCCACCGCCTTGAAGATCCTGGTGGCCGGAGGGTTCGGAGTCGGCAAGACGACCCTGGTCGGTGCGGTGAGCGAGATCGCGCCGCTCAGTACGGAGGAACTTCTCACCACGGTGAGCGCCTCGACCGACAGTCTCGAAGGTATCGAGAACAAGGTCGAGACCACCGTGGCGATGGACTTCGGCCGCATCACCCTGGACCCGCAACACGTCCTCTATCTGTTCGGAACGCCCGGACAGGAGCGGTTCTGGTTCATGTGGGACGAGCTCTCCGAAGGCGCGCTCGGAGCGGTGATCCTCGCCGACACCAGGCGCCTGGAGGACTGCTTCGCGGCCGTCGACTTCTTCGAGCAGCGCGGCCTCGGCTTCATCGTCGCGATCAACGAGTTCGACGGCTCGTACCGCTACGACCCCGAGGAGGTGCGCGCCGCCATCGACCTCGACCCCGAGATCCCGATCGTGCGCTGCGACGCCAGGATCTCCAGTTCGGGGGTGCAGACCCTGCTCACCCTCGTACGGCACCTGCTCGCCCATGCGCCCGCCCCCGCACCCAGCGCCCACAGTGAGGGAGCCCGCCCATGAGCTACGACCCGCCACGCCCGGCAGGTCGTCTGCTGCTGACCCCCGAGGACAACGAGGCCCCGGCCCGCGCCCGGCGACTGCGTGGACTGGGCTTCGGGGAACGGCCCGAGCCCGCCCTCGACGCCTTCGCGGACCGCCTCGCGGCGCTGGTCGGCGCGCCGTACGCGATGGTCAACTTCATCGGTGAGGAACGGCAGTTCTTCGCCGGGCTCCATGTTCCCGCGGATGCCGGCCCCGGTCGGGACACCGGCGCCGACTCCGACGAGGTGAAGCCGCGGGTGGGCCGACGGCTGCCGCGCGACCACGGGTTCTGCCCGCACGTGGTGGTCCGGCGCAAGGCGCTCGTCCTGGAGGACGTCCGCGACTATCCGCGGTTCGCGGGCAACCCGGTCGTCGACGAGTTCGGCATCCGCTCCTATCTGGGCGCGCCGCTCATCGACACCGCGGGCATGGCGCTGGGCACGGTGTGCGTCGCCGACTTCGGGCCGCGCCCGTGGGGGAGAGCGGGGCTGGAAACCATCAAGGCGATGGCGGCGGAACTGGTCGGGCAGCTCGCTCCGGGGGAGGCCCCTCTCTGAGGGGCGGCTCTCCGAGGGGCTGCTCCGTCACACGGAGACCGTCTCGCCGTCCGGGAACATGATCAGGGCGCGGCCCTCCTCCGTCACCGCGCACGACACCGCCTCGCGCAGGGCCTGCGGATGCACGGCGTCCCGGGTCAGCGCGACCAGCGTCACGAACAGCCTGCTCGCGCCCGGGGATTGCGCCGCGCGCTGGAGGTACGGTGTCGCCGAGTGCGGGCCGAAGGCGTTCGCGTCGACCTCGCGGGCCACACCCGTGGCCTCGTCCCAGCCGTGCAGCGCGACGACCACGCTGGTCAGTCCGGAGGCGGTACGGGTCAGGGCCCAGCCGTCACCCCGCTCGACCTCGGGCAGGGCGGTGTCGGCCACCGCGTACCCGCCCTCGCGGACCGCCGCGTCGGCCGGTGCCTGGACGCGGTGCACGCGGATCTCCCAGGAGCCGTGCAGCACACTCGTCGACTCGATCCGGAACCGGCCCTCCACGCCGGGGAGTTCGGCCTCGTGCCGGGAGGCGGCGACCCGTCCCGAGCAGTGCAGCGGAAGGATTCTGCGCCGGCGTGACGCCGTGCCGTCGGGGGCGAGAAGCGCCAGATGGCCGTCCACGTTGCGCTCCCAGGCCGGCGAGCCCGTCTCCGGTGCGGAGGCCGTCGAGTAGCCGAACTTCGCGTAGTGCGGATCGTCGTCGGCGGGTCCCTCCATCGGGTTGCGGTCGCTGCCGTGGTTGACGAGGCGCACGATGCCGTCGTGCCGGGTGCCGTGCAGCAGCCAGCCCGGTCCCGGCAACGCCGTGAACTGGTCGGACTCCTCGACGGGTAGTGGGCGTTCCCTGGCGGTCCACACCTGGTCCTCCGGGGGCAGCAGCAGGCCGAGGAAGGCCATGCTGGACCAGTACGGCGACCCGGGCCCCGAGTGCGCCTGGGTCGCGGGCAGAAACGTGCCGTACCAGCCCAGCGGCAGCAGTCCTCGCTCGTCGGGCACCCCGCGCTCCACGAAGTGCGCCACCGCGCCGGAGGCCAGCCGCCGGGTCAGCCCCGGAGCCAGGGGGGTGCACTCCGCCAGAGCGCCCAGCCAGACGGGAGCGGTCGCGGCGAAACGATACGTCAGGGAGCGGCCCTGGTGTACGGGGGCGCCGTCCGCCCCGAAGAAGTGCGGGTAGGAGGCGAGGAACTGGGCGAGGCGGCGACGGTGGACCCGGCCGCGTCCGCCGTCCTCGCCGCCCGTCATCCGGCACCACAGCAGCGGATACAGGTGCAGCGACCAGCCCACGTGATAGTCGAACGTACGGCCGTCGCCGTCGCTGTACCAGCCGCCGCCCACATACCAGTCGTCGATCCGGTCGAGGCCGCCGTCGATGTCCTCCTGGCGGTGCGGCGCCCCGACGGAGGCCAGGAACTGCTCGGCGACCACCTGGCACAGCCGCCCGCTGTCGTCCCGGGTGCGGCGGCCCACGAAACCCCACAGCCAGTCGACGATTCGTTCCTGCACATCCACGTCGAGCCGGTCCCAGATCCACGGACGGCTCTCGTGCAGCCCGATGGCGATCGAGGCCGCCTCGGTCATCGGCTGGGAACAGTCGGTGAGTTCGGGCCAGGCCTCGCCGCTGTCACGGTCCGTGCCCGTTGTCAGACCCTGCGCGTAGCGTTCCACGAGACGGGAATCCACCTCGCCCGCCGCTCCCGCGATCCGGAAGGAGGCCAGCAGAAATGACCGCGCGAAACCCTCGAGTCCGTCCGACACCACGCCCGCCGAGGAGTTCCGGCCGGGCAGCCGGTACTGCGCGAGACCCGGCGTCGCATAGGGGACCAGCGCCTCCAGCTGCCGGTCTGCGAGCGCTTCCCAGTGCGCCCGGGTCCAGCCGGTGAACAGCGACAGGACCCGGTCGTTGGGCGGAAGCGCCAAGTGCGGTGCGGGCATGACGGGTTCCTGACTCCTTACGGCCCCGACGGGGCGCGGCTGTCGGTTCAGTTGTCGGCCGAGCTGTCGGTTCGCACGGTTTCTCCGAGGGGATACGGCTGATGGTTCCGGTCGGATCAACAGAGGCGCGGCTGTTGTCGCTCTTCCGGCCAATGGGGATATGCCAGACGTCGTCCCGCACGGCGATGCCCGACCTGGTGCGGACGCGTGAAGGAAAGCTGCGGCGGCGCTTAAGAAAACCTCGATGGACCCGGGAGCCGCCGTACGGCAGATTTCGTCTCGCGTTCTCAGACACGCGTTCTCGTCGGTCCTGCCGTCGACGTCACCCCCCCTCCCCGCCACGGGCGCCTTCGGCGTGCCCTGCCCCGAGGGCCTACCCACAGGAGCCGTTGCGTTGAAGGCGCTGGTCAAGAAGAAGGCGGAGCCCGGGCTGTGGCTCGCGGACGTGCCGGAACCGGCGGTCGGCCCCGGTGACGTACTGATCAAGGTGCTCAGAACCGGGATCTGCGGCACCGACCTGCACATCCGAGCCTGGGACGGCTGGGCGCGGCAGGCGATCCGTACGCCGCTGGTGCTGGGGCACGAGTTCGTCGGCGAGGTCGTCGAGACAGGGCGCGACGTCCCCGACATCGGGGTCGGCGACCGGGTCAGCGGCGAGGGGCACCTCGTGTGCGGCCGGTGCCGCAACTGCCTCGCCGGGCGCCGCCATCTGTGCCGGGCCACGGTGGGGCTCGGCGTCGGGCGGGACGGGGCCTTCGCCGAGTACGTGGTGCTGCCCGCCGCCAACGTGTGGGTGCACCGGGTACCCGTCGACCTCGACGTGGCGGCGATCTTCGACCCGTTCGGCAACGCCGTGCACACCGCCCTGTCCTTCCCCCTGGTGGGCGAGGACGTCCTGATCACCGGGGCCGGCCCGATCGGCCTGATGGCGGCAGCGGTGGCCCGGCACGCCGGGGCGCGGAACGTGGTCGTCACCGACATCAGCGAGGAACGGCTCGAACTGGCCCGCAAGATCGGCGCGAGCCTGGCACTGAACGTCTCCGGGGCGACCGTCGCGGACGGTCAGCGCGCCCTCGGTCTGCGCGAGGGCTTCGACATCGGCCTGGAGATGTCCGGGCGCCCCGAGGCTCTGCGCGACATGATCGCCAACATGACACACGGCGGACGCATCGCCATGCTGGGCCTGCCGACCCAGGAGTTCCCGGTCGACTGGTCCCGGATCGTCACCTCGATGATCACCATCAAGGGGATCTACGGCCGTGAGATGTTCGAGACCTGGTACGCGATGTCGGTGCTCCTGGAGGGGGGCCTCGACCTCTCCCCGGTCATCACCGGCCGGTACGACCACCGCGACCACGAGGCCGCGTTCGCGGACGCGGCGAGCGGCCGGGGCGGCAAGGTCATCCTCGACTGGACCACGTAACTCCCACACCCCTTCAGGAGCTTCTGCCATGTTCGACTCCGTGCGCGACGACCTGCGCGCCACCCTCGACGAGATCCGCGCCGCCGGTCTGCACAAGCCCGAGCGGGTCATCGGCAGCCCGCAGTCCGCGACCGTCTCCGTGACCGCGGGCGGGCGCCCCGGCGAGGTGCTCAACTTCTGCGCCAACAACTACCTCGGCCTCGCCGACCATCCCGAGGTCGTCGCCGCCGCCCACGAGGCCCTCGACCGCTGGGGCTACGGCATGGCCTCCGTGCGCTTCATCTGCGGTACGCAGGAGGTGCACAAGGAACTGGAGGCCCGGCTGTCGGCGTTTCTCGGCCAGGAGGACACGATCCTCTACTCCTCCTGCTTCGACGCCAACGGCGGCGTCTTCGAGACCCTCCTCGACGCCGAGGACGCGGTGATCTCCGACGCCCTCAACCACGCCTCGATCATCGACGGCATCCGCCTGTCCAAGGCCCGCCGCTTCCGGTACGCCAACCGCGACATGGCCGACCTGGAACGACAGCTGAAGGAGGCGACGGAGGGCGGGGCGCGCCGGAAGCTGATCGTCACCGACGGCGTGTTCTCCATGGACGGCTATGTGGCCCCGCTGCGCGAGATCTGCGATCTCGCCGAGCGCCACGACGCCATGGTCATGGTCGACGACTCGCACGCCGTCGGTTTCGTCGGCCCCGGCGGCCGGGGCACCCCTGAGCTGCACGGCGTCATGGACCGCGTGGACATCGTCACCGGCACGCTGGGCAAGGCGCTGGGCGGTGCGTCCGGGGGTTATGTGGCCGCGCGCGCCGAGATCGTCGCGCTTCTGCGGCAGCGCTCCCGGCCGTATCTCTTCTCGAACACGCTTGCCCCGGTGATCGCCGCCGCCTCGCTGAAGGTGCTCGACCTGCTGGAGTCGGCGGACGACCTGCGGATCCGGCTCGCCGAGAACACGGCCCTGTTCCGCCGCCGGATGACCGAGGAGGGTTTCGACATCCTGGCGGGTGACCACGCCATCGCGCCCGTGATGATCGGTGACGCCACGGAGGCCGGCCGGATGGCGGAGCTGCTGCTGGAGCGGGGCGTGTACGTGATCGGTTTCTCGTACCCGGTGGTGCCGCAGGGGCAGGCCCGGATCCGTGTCCAGCTCTCCGCCGGGCACTCCACCGAGGACGTGAACCGTGCTGTCGACGCCTTCGTCGCCGCCCGGGCGGAGCTGGCGGGCTGACCGGACCGGGACCGTTCAGGGCATACCGCCCCGGACGTGCTGGATAATCGACTGCATGATCGAAGCGCGGCGGCTCCACATCCTGCGTGCGGTGGCCGACCACCGTACGGTGACGGCCGCTGCCGCCGCGCTGTACCTCACCCCCTCCGCCGTCTCCCAGCAGCTGGCCGCCCTGGAGCAGGAGACCGGCCACCGGCTCGTGGAGCGCGGCGCCAAGGGCGTACGGCTGACCCCGGCCGGCGAGATCCTGCTCGCGCACACCAATCTGGTCCTCGCCCAACTGGAGCGGGCGGAGGCCGAGTTGGCCGCGTACGACTCCGGCGATGCCGGTACGGTCACCGTCGCCGCCTTCGCGACCGGCATCGCCCTGGTCGTCGCCCCCGCCCTGGCCCGCCTCGCGGAGACCGCCCCCGGCATCCGGGTCCGCGTCCAGGACGCCGAGGGTGACGCCAGCCTGCCGATGGTGCTCGACCGGCAGGTCGACGTCGCGGTGGCCGTCGAGTACCGGGGAGCGCCGCCCGCCGACGACCCCCGGCTCACCCACGTCCCGCTCTACGCCGAGCCCTTCGACGCGGTCGTCCCGGTCACCCACCGCCTCGCCGACGCCCGCGAGGTGCCGCTCGCCGAGTTGGCCAAGGACGCGTGGATCGGGCCCTACCCCGGCAATCCCTGTCATGAGGTGGTCGTCCTGGCCTGCGAGAACGCGGGCTTCCGGCCCCGCCTCGAACACTCCTCCGACGACTTCCGGGCGGTCGTGGCCCTCGCCTCCGCCGACGCCGGTGTGGCCCTCGTGCCGCGTTCGGCGCTGCGCGGCATGGAGCTGACGGGGGTGGTCGTACGCCCGGTCGACGGGGTGGCACCCACCCGGAGGGTCTTCGCGGCCGTCCGCAGGGGAGCGGAGGAACACCCGCTGATCCGGCCTGTGCTGGAGGCACTCGGCGCCGCCGCGCAGACCTAGGCGTGCCGTCCGGCAGGGGGAGCGGGCCTTCTCGCCAGGGGAGCGCGAGTGATTGTCAGTGGCATTGGCTACGGTGCCTTGCATGTCGGAAGCCGAAGACGTACGCCGTATCTCCCTCTCCCTGCCGGACACCTCGGAGAAGATCGCCTGGAGCATGCCCACGTTCCGGGTGGCGGGGAAGATGTTCGCCACCATGCCCGAGAACGAGACCTCCATCGCGGTGCGCTGTCCCAAGGAGGAGCGCGACGAGCTGGTCCTGGCCGAGCCCGACAAGTTCTGGATCGCCGACCACGAGGCGGCCTTCGCCTGGGTGAGAGTGCGCCTGGCCGCGTTGGAGGACGAGGGCGAACTGCGGGACATCCTCGTCGACTCCTGGCGCCAGGCGGCCCCGCCCCGACTGCTGGACGCCTACCCGGAGTTGGGGGCTCCGGGTGCCGGCTGAACCCGGAGGGCGGGCTCAGGCCACGAACCCCTGGATCCGCTCCCGGAGCGTCCGTGCGTCGAGCCCGTGCGCGGCGACGTGCTCGTCGACCTCCCCGTACCTGCGCAGTTCGCGCCGGCCGACGCCCAGGCCCAGCACCCGGTGCGGCAGATCGGGGAGCGCGTCGTTCACGACGGCCGTCGACGTGCCCGCGAGATACGGCTCGACGAGGACGACGTCGGTGCCCGCCGCCCTTGTGGCCCGGAGCAGCGTGGCGGTGTCGAAGGGCCGTACGGTCGTCGCGTACAGGACGGTGACGTCTAGCCCTTCCGTGGCGGCCAGCACGGTGTCGAGCATCGGTCCGACGGCGATCACGACACCGGAGCGGCCCTCGCGGACGGTGAGGAACCGTGCGCCGTCGACCGCGAGCCCCTCCGCGTTGGACTGCGCCGACAGCCGGACGTACACCTTGTCGTCCCCCGCGGCGACCGCGTGCCGCAGCAGCGTCTCGGCCTCGTCGGGGTGCCCCGGCACATGGACGGTCCAGCCGTCCAAGGTGTCGAGAAGGGCCACGTCACCGGGTGCCATGTGCGTGAAACCGCCCGCCGGCCAGTCGAAGGAGGCGGCGGCGCTCACCAGTACGGCGCCGACGTCCTGGTGGCCGAGGTCGAGCTTGACCTGCTCGAAGGGGCGCTCCACGAGGAAGCTCGCGAACGTGTGCACGACCGGGCGCATACCGGATAGCGCCAGACCGGCGCCCGCGCCGACGAGCAGCTGCTCACGGATGCCCACGTTGATCACCCGGTCGGGATGCCGGGCCCGCGCCCGGGCGAACGCGTCCGCGCCGATCTCGGCGAGGACGACGGCGACGCGTGGGTCGTCGTCGAGCAGCCTGGTCATCACGGGGGCGAAGCGGTCACGCATGGTGTCCATGGGGGAGTGGATCCCTTCGGGTCGATGAGAACGGTTTGACAGGTCGGACAGATGGGGTGTGCCGGTGCAGGTCATGCGGACTTCGGTTCGACCCGTGCCACGACCGCGTGCGGGCGGCCGGGGTGCGGCGTGGTGAAGGCGGTGTAGAGGGCCTCGTGGTCACGGCCGTCGACCGTGGCCGTGGACCAGCCCGCGGCCTCGAAGCGGGCGGCGATACCGCCGGGCCGGGCGTGGCTTGCGGACGAGTTGTCGACGACGACGGTGTGCAGGCGTTCGAGGCCGGCCGGGCCGGCGAAGGCGATCGCCTCGTGGTTGCTGCCCTCGTCCAGTTCGGCGTCGCCGACCAGGACCCAGACCGCGGGCCCGTCGAGCCGCTGGGCGCGCAGCCCGAGCGCCGTACCGACGGCGATCGGCAGGCCGTGCCCGAGCGAACCGCTGCCGATCTCGGCTCCCGGCACGAGCACCCGGTCGGGGTGGTGGCCCAGCGGCGAGTCGTACGAGCCGAAGCCCGGCAGCCAGTCCACGGGCAGGAAGCCCTTGGCGGCGAGTACCGCGTAGTAGGCCATGGGCCCGTGCCCCTTGGACAGCAGGAACCGGTCACGCTCCGGGGCCGTCATCCGGTCCGGGCCGACACGCAGGACCCGGTCGTAGAGGACCCAGAGCACGTCCAGGGTGGAGGTCGCCGCCGGCCCGTGCTTCTCGTCGCCGGTCAGCAGCCCCATCAGTCCGGGCAGCTCGGCGTATCCGTGTGTGCCGTACCGGTCGGGTGTGCCGTGTGCGTCGTGTGTCCCGGACGGGTCGGTGTGCGTGGCTGTGGCTGTCATGGAGACGATCCTGTGACCTCAACCAAACTTGAGGTCAAGCGCCGGACGTGCGAATAAAGGGGTGCGCGACCATCGACCCGAGTGCGGTATTGTTTCCATGCGTGTTCGGCCAGGGGAAAGCCCAGGTCAGACAGCATCGGGACGTGGCGCAGCTTGGTAGCGCACTTGACTGGGGGTCAAGGGGTCGCAGGTTCAAATCCTGTCGTCCCGACTAGAGAAACACTGATAGTCGCAGGTCAGGGCCCTGGCTCACTTCGGTGAGCCAGGGCCCTTGATCGTTTTCCGGGCTGTCGTGTCACATTTGGTCACAAGCCTGGTGGATCTTCCTCAAGCGGCGAACAACTCCCCGAGCTTGTCCGAACCGGCCTTGAGGCTCTGCGGATCGGGGTGCACGTAGACCCGCTTGGTGAAGGACAAGTCGCTGTGCCCCGCCCAGGCGGAGACCACGGTGTCGGGTACGCCGTTGTTGGCCATCCACGAGAGGCACGCATGGCGGGCGTCGTAGAGACGCACCTGAGCAATTGTCAATAGTTGTGGATCAGTTCGCTTCTTGACCATTCGTAGGACTGGTGGCCTCCAGCTGTTGGCGCAGACGCCTGATTTCGGCGACGAGGCGGGGGACGGTGCCGCGGGTGGCCGCGATGAAGTGCGCGTTCTCGTCCCATCGCTCATCGACGGCATCGACGTAGCGGGGTTGTTGGATGAGGGTCGCCGCCACGATTTCGCGGTGGTCGAAGCCCGGCCACCGCTCGCCGAGGCCGGTGTCGGGCACTGTGCTCACGGCGACAAGGCTCATGGCGTCGGCATCGTCGAGGCTGCGGACGAACCACGGGCCCGGAGTCGCGGCCCCTGCCAGCTCGTCGAGTTCGTCCAGTTCCTCGTCGGTGAGGGGATCCAGGGCGGTCATCAGGCCGCGACCTCGTTTCGCTCCACGAGCTGGCCATTCTCGAACCTCGCGCCCGCGCGGACCAGCGGGACCAGGTGTGCGCCGGTGATCGCCCGCCAGCGGGCCTGGGCGGACTCCACGAGCTTGAACACCATGGCGAGGGCCGCGGCTGGGCTGCCAGCGCCGCGAGTGACCTTGGTGCGGAGCTTGACCGTGGAGAACGTGGACTCGATCGGATTTGTGGTCCGCAGATGGATCCAGTGCTCGGCCGGGAAGTCGTAGAACGCCAGCAGTTCCTCCCGGTCGTCGAGGATCTTCGCGACGGCCTTGGGCCACTTCTGCCCGTAGGTCTTCGCGAACGCGTCGATTGCCTTCTCGGCGTGCGTGCGGTCCTCGGCGTTGTAGATCTCCTGCATCGCCTTCGTCGCGCCCGGCTGCGCGGACTTCGGCAGGGCGTTCGTGACATTTCGGGCCTTGTGAACCCAGCACCTCTGATGCCTGGCTGCGGGGAAGACCTCGGCCAGGGCCCGCCACAGCCCCATCGCGCCGTCACCGACCACCAGCTCCGGGTCGCGCATGCCGCGCCGGCGGCAATCGCGCAGCAGGTCGGCCCACGACTCCGTGGACTCACGCAGCCCCTCCGCGATCGCGATCAGCTCCTTCGTGCCGTCGACGCGCACCCCGAGCAGGACCAGGACGCATGAGTGCGCCTGCCCGAGCCGGACCTTGGGGTGCACCCCGTCAGCCCACACGTAGACGAAGTCCCGGTCGGACAGGTCACGGGCCTGGAAGGCGGCGTGGTCGTCGCCCCACTGCTTCGTCAGCCGGGTCACGGTGGCCGACGACAGTCCGGCGGCCGAGCCGAGGAACTGCTCCAGCGCCGGCACGAAGTCCCCAGAGGACAGTCCGTGCAGGTAGAGCAGCGGCAGCACCTCGCTGACCTTGGGCGACTTGCGGCACCACGGCGCAAGGATCTTCGACGAGAACCGCTTGCGCTCACCGGTGGCCTCGTCCACTCGACGGTCGTTCACCCGAGGCGCGGTGACCTCGACCGGCCCGGCTGCGGTGACCACGGTCCGGGGCCGGTGATGACCGTTGCGGACCACGAGCCGACGCCCCCGCTCGTCGGTCTCGGTCGTCAACTCGGCTATGTACTGGTTGACTTCGGCCTCCAAGGCGGCGGCCAGCATCCGGCGGGCGCCCTCGCGGACGATCTCGTCGATCAGGGAGCCGGTCTCGGTCGAGCCATCGGCGTTCACTACGCTGAGCACGGGCGTGCCTTCCCGACCCGCGCTGCGAACGCGGGCCTACTCGGTGACCATCAAAGGATCATTCGGGAAGGTACGCCCTTCGCACGCCCTCCCGGAACCGATCCACAAGTCCTGAGCATTGCTCGACGCACCTTGCGAACACCGGCCTCGGCCATCAGCCGGTGAGCCTCACGGCGCAGCTTGTCCGTCTTAAAGGGGCGTCCCAGCTCGTCAACGACGACATAACCGCTGTCCTCGTACGCTTGACCCGCAGCGAGTTTCTCCTCCGCCTGCCGAGTGCGGAAGGTAACAAGCGCTGCTTGGAGAAGCGTGGGCAGCGGGAGGATACGCTTCCCGTTTTGAGTCTTGGGGTCTTTCTCGACCACCTTGTTCCGCTGCCCCTTCGGCAGACTCCGGTCATACACAATGGTGCGCGTATTCCCCACAGCGATGGTGCCATCCCCAGTGAGGTCAACGTCCTGCTCCCAGCGAGTACCGCACACCTCGGCGGGCCGCTCGGCGATAAGCGTCAGAAGCATCACGCCAAAGAGGCGGTCACCTTTGGTCGCCTCGATAAACGCCTTGACCTCTGATTCGTCCCAGGGGCGACGCTGAGCGTCATCCCGGGCGGCTTTGCGTACGGCGTCACGAGACACCCGAACGTGCTCGGCGACATTGCGCGCCACCCACCCTCGACGAACCGCAAGGTGCAGTGCAGACCGAAGCCGACCGAGGGTAAGCCGTACGGAGCGAAGGCTCAGACCTGTGCCCGGCTTTCCACCACGCTGCCGACCACGGGTGAGCATCCAGTCAACAAATGCCTCAACGTCCTCCTCGGTCAGCAGCTGAAGCCGCTTGTCCCCGAGAAACAACCGAGCAGGGCGGATGGCATTGTCGTAGTTGGAGGCGGTTGCGTCCTCGACGCCTCGGATCGCGCTCTTGAGCCACAGATCGAGAAGCTCGTCAACGGTGACCTTTGTCGGCACCACGAACGTACCGGTCGTGGACTGATGCCGAATGCGGGCCAACTCCGCGCGAGCCTCTTTTTTGGTGTCGAAGGTCTTTCTGATCTGGCGTCTTCTACCACTGCCCTGACGCGGGCCGTCCGTGACGAAGCGGTATCGCACCGTACCGTCCGCAAGCGTGATCTTCTTGATTGGATCACCCACGGTGTCACCTGCTTCTCGGTTGACCCCCCGAGGTGGTGCTCAGATTGTGAGCCTGACGCGGGACAAAAGCAACAGGCTCCCCCGCCCTCTTAGAGGGCTTCGAGGTACCGAACCAAGGAGGCGGTTAGTACCCGGTAACGGCTGCCAAACGCCACAACCCGAAACGGGACTTCACCCCGCTTGATCAACTCGTACAAGTGAGATTTGGAAATTCCCAGGGCCAAAGCGGCCTGACACACATCAATCGTGGCTGCCCACGAGCGAATCTCATCAAGAGTGGGTTGCAAGGTGATCACTCCTTGGCGACACCGCCCAGTGCGGGTGGTGGCGAACATTCCCAACAGACCGTTGGTGGAGATATGAGGATGCTCGGCTGCACAAGAAGAGGGTCAGCCTGCTCCCTCTATTTTATCCGGCCAGCCGCCAAAACCCAAGCAATATCGGGCGAAAAGGGACGCAAGGGGAAGATTCTTTTGCCCTTGTGTCTCCTCCCCATTTTTACCAGCCGCGCCGTACCACCGACAGAGGACGAAAACGCCCCGCGCAACCTCCGGCAGGCCATCAACCCATCAGTCCCCTACTCGGGTACCGAGTCACCCTCGGTTTTCGCGAAGCGACCAATTTGGTGATCGCACCGCGATCCGTTCTACCGCGTTAGCGGCTTATCGCCACCCGACGGAAGGAAGGTCTGGAAGGAATGCCGTCGGGTGGCCACTGTGGCCCCCCTTGGGGGGTGGACTCGGAGCCGGCACACACCCGAAGGGCTGGTCGTAGACCTTGTGTGCTGGTGGAGAGGACGGGGGGAGTCAGCCGCGCCACCGACCGCATGGGAGGCTGAGCTTTACCTCTGGCGCGGCTGACTCCCCCCGTCCGATGACCACCCCGAACCCGCTGGTCAGCGGGCCATTCCTTCCAGCTACAACCGTCCGCAGGACGCTTCCACTGACCCGCTTCTCGTGTACCGCCTGTCGTACCGGCCTGAGACGGTACGACACCCGACCTACTCAAAACCGAGTACGGAAGATAAACGATCAATCTTGTGACTCACTACGAACCAAGCTCGTAGCCACGTGCACCGTTTTTGGGTACGACGAACCTTCCCCCTAAGGTCCCCCTTGGTGGCTCCCCTATTTCCCGTTCTCTTGGCTCCCTCGTTCCCTTCGCTTGCCTATCGACCTTCGGTCGATGAGGTAACTCAGATTGACTGGTAGTGAACCAGCGTCCTAGAAAGATCCAGTACTTACTGGATCGATCGTGTTTGCTTCGGTCAGTCGGTCACTTCGATCACGGCAGGCTAGTCCGTCTTTAGTCGCAAACCCCACTTGCGCGGGGGAGACGGCGGCTGCCTGGTCTGCTTATTGATATAAGCAAATCGACATGGGCCTTGCCTAGTTCCGTACGGAACGTACGACCCGTACGGGCCGGCCCGTACTAGAGGTACGGGGGTACTAGGGGTACGGGTAGTACGGGGTAAGCGATATTGAGGTGAGCTATTTTGACGATTGACGTCTTTCAAGGAGAAGCTTGTCGATTGCCTCGCGAACAAAGGCGGACATGCTCCCTACCTCGCCCCGTCTTCTCTCTTCAAGGGAAAGCTGTTGCAGAGACTCATACTGATCTCGCCAGATATCAAACGGATGCCGCTGTTTCATCACTCGCTTGACGAGGGGTACGGGTAGTCCTGGGGGTACCTCCCGTACGGGGGGTACCGGTAGTACGGAATCATTCTTCCTTTGGCGAAAGAAGGCCGATTCTTCCAGATCGTTTTGTATTGCGTCGGTGTTGAGAATCTTGTTCATACATCAAAAAGCTCGCCAATCAACTTGTTGTAGGCGAGTGCTGCTGTCGATCGGGGATTGAACGAAAAGACATCCTGCCGGTTGAAGTGCGCGTCACGCAGATCGGTATTGCGAGGGATCACCGTATTGAACACCGAGCCGGTGTAGGTTTGTCGCAAGATCTGAAGCGAGGTTTTGCTGTTGACGGTCGGATCACTCATGGTAAACAGGAAGCCGGCGAGCTCAAGGTGCGGATTAAAATACTCCTTTACCTCTTTGATCGTCTTGCTGATCTGGACAATCGAATCAAGCTCGAAGTAGCCGGGTGATACAACGACAATCACTTTGTCTGAGGCGGTAAAGGCGTTGATGGTAAGCCACGAGAGAGTAGGGGGACAGTCAATAAAAACGTAATCATAGTTCCCTTTGAGTGCATCGAGTTCTTTTTTGAGCCGCTCCTCTCGGTGGTCGATGGCCGTTGTCAGCTCGACATCTGTGTTGGAGAGCAGGATGTGTGACGGAACGATATGAAGGTTGGGAACGCCTGTCTCGTGGGTAGGGAGGGGGCTGCGCTCAAGAATCGTCGCAAAAACGGTCTGCTGTTTGGTGACCTGCGGATAATTGTGAAGGAGCACCTTGCTACTGTTGGCCTGGGAGTCGATGTCAACAAGCAAGACGCGCTTGCCTTTGCGGGCCAGGCCTGCGGCCAACGAGATGGTAGATGATGTCTTTCCGACACCTCCTTTCTGTGATGCGATTGAAATGACCATAGGTAAGTTAAATCCACCGAAAACCCAAACGGGTTATTTCGGCGCAATTTCTCAAACTGACCCTAGAATAGCGAATTGTGCAGTATTGTGTCAATGGGGGAATATTAGAAAAGGCCCCGCCGAAAGCGGGGACCCACACTGAGAATCCCTCGTTGTTCAGTGTGAGTTGAGCGCCCGACGCGCGGCGTTGATGACGTTCTGCGCGTCGGCGCTGTAGACGGCGGACTCCTGGAGTGTGCGCCACGTTCGCAGGTAGGCGGCGATGGCGTCCGCGTCGTCGACCCACAGTTCGGCGTGCCATGTCTCGACAGTGACCAGCCGTTCGTCATGGATCCAGAAGCCGCCTGTAGGTGGGATCTTCAGCGAGGCTGTGAAGGGGATGACGCCGAGCTGCACCGTGTCTGTGCCGATGAGCCCCGTCAGTCTGTCCAGCTGAGCGGCTAGCACGGAGGGCGGACAGATCAGTGAGCGAAGCGCCGTCTCGCCGATGAGGATCTTGAAGCGCTTGCCCCTGGTGTACAGCAGCTCTTGCCGCTGGAGTCGCGCTCGCACGGCGTCTTCCGTGTCGCGGGGGGAGCGCTGGAGCTCCGCGTACCGCTGGAAGATCGATCGGGCATAGTCGGGGATCTGGAAAATACCCGGCACGGTGACGCTCTCGAAGCCGTGCACGACGCTGGACCGTGCGTATTCGGCTGCGATCGTCTGTTGCACGGGCTGATGCCCGGCGGCGAGCTGACGGCGCCATGAGCGGATGTGCGACTCGAAACCCTTGAGCCTGGACAGCAGCTCGTCGTACGCCTGGGGCTGGCCGGTGGCGTCGACCCACAAGCGCAGATCGTCAGGAGTCGGGGTGATCTTTCCGTTTTCGAGCCTGCTGACCTTGGACTTGTGCCAGCCGTGTTGCTCAGCAAGCTGAGTACCGGTGAGCCGGCCTCCGGGGGCCGAGAGCCGCAGTTCCCTCAGGCGTAGCCCGAGCGCTGCCCGCGCCTGTTGATAGTCCGTGCCCACCGGCACTCACCTGCCTGTTTCACTCCTTCGCGGGCAGTAGGGCCGCGAAGCGCTCGTAGGGGATGGCGTGATGCACGGCGGCATCACGCAGCATGGAATGCCGGACAACCTCGCCCGGTTCCGTGATGAGTTCAATGTCGGTCAACTGGTCGTCGTCGGTGAAGTTCAGGACGGCCACCAGGCGGCTGTCAAAGATCCAGAAGTCCTGATCGCCGAGGTTCAGCCGCTCTGCGTCCTCGCGCCAGACGTTGCACATGTTCTCGCCGAGTTGCGCGTTCCGCTCCGCGTTGATCATGAGATACCGCTGCCCGTCGGTCGGCGGGTTGTCGACGACACGTACACGCCCGACGGACTTACCCGCAGCGACCTGGGTCCGGATGGTGTTGCAGTACCAGGAGTCCATGTCCCAGGTGACACGGCCGGTAGCAGCGAACTGGGTGTAGGTGTCCGTGGCTTCGTCCGAGGCGTAGCGGCGCCGTGTCTCCAGACGCCATGCCGAGTGCTCGAAGATCTCGAACAGCCGGTTGAAGGCGTCCAGGTCGATGATTTCAGCGTCGCGCGTCATGTCCTTGGGGCCCCAGTCCACGAGAAGTTCACGCGGTACCACGATCGGCACTTCACCAGGGCCCAGGTGCTGAAGCCGGGCGATGTCCTCGGGGTCCGTGAGCGGCGGACCGTGCACGATGACCTCTCGCGTGTCGAGATCTTCATGCACGGCAGGGCACCCGGTGTCACCGCTCCCTGTGCCGTTGAAGCGCAGTCGTCGCGCCATGATCAGTGCCTTTCGTCGGGGACTGATCTCCCAAGCTTCCCCGAGACCAACACTCAGCGGGAGAAGTTCCGTTGCCCTGCGTCGACAACATCCCGCAACTTTCCCGAGTCGTCAAGCAACTTCATGCAACTTCCGTAGCGGTCCCCAACGCCCCTTTTCTAGCGTCCTGTTCATGGCCAAAGACATGACGCGGGACGTCGACCCGCACACGGCGATGGAGTCCCTGCGCGAGGCGCTATACGAGGCGGGCGGCATCGTCTTTCCGTCTCTCGCGGTCGACCACGTGTCGCCGGACTTGAAGCTCGTTGATCTCGGACGGGTGCGCGCCGATGTAGCCGTGCGACTGGCGGACGCCCTACGGCGAGGGGGCCGTGAGTGATGACAACGGAGCACCCGGTTGACGCCCTGGTCGTTGACACCTCGAAGGAAGACAAGATCGGATACGTGATGGGACACGAGGGCCATACGTTCAACTGCGTGCACCGGGCGGGGGAGTTGAGTGGGACGCGAACCCCGACAAGGTCAGGCCGGCGACTGAGACGGAAGCGCTGCGGGCCCGCGTCACCGAACTCAATCGGGCGCAGAGGTTCGGATGAGTACGACTGCTGCCGACGACCTCGAAACGCGGTCTGCTGAGTGCGCCCTCGCTGCTCGTCCTGACTACACGGATCTGCACACCAGATGCCGCCAGATCGAAGACATCCCGCTTCCTGGTGCCAGCGGCATCCTGCTCGTACGCCGTTGCACGTGCCCGTGCCACACGTACGACCGCAAGTCGTAAACCGGAAGGCTCTTGGGCCTGAGGCTTTGGCCGGTGGCCTGCATCGTGGTGGGAGCGGGAAGGCCTTACGCTCGCCAGCGGATCGGGCAGCATTCCAGCTGCCCTTTAGTGTCCGATTTGGTCTTCCCGCGTCGGGCCCCACTACGAGGGAGGTGGGTAAAGGCTCAGGGCCCTTTTGGTGCTTACCACCGCGCGAAAGGTTCCACAAAATAGGCGCAGCCACATGGATGAAAACCTCGCCTCCGATTGCGACAGTCATCAAGCGTGCTGACACTGGATGCGCGTGTGACCTGTCAAGCAACGAGTAGACGACGGGAAGTAGCCATGTCTGAGTCTACGAACGGCTTCGCCTGCAAAGCTGGTGCTCAAGACTTCACTGCCACGGCATACCGAGATGGCAAGGGTAGACGCTGGGTTACGGTGAAGGGCACGTGTTCGTGCCAAACCCCCGAATTCAAACTCAAGTTGGAACTTGCACCCCCACCGATCGTTCCAACCCCTGACGAACTACACCTGAACCTGACTGAAGACGAGCCAAGTGGGTCCGTCCCGCAAGTCATCACGCCCACGGACGTGGAAGGCAAGTTCGAGATCAGCGATGAGGTCGAGCGCGTTCTAATCCGCAATCGAAACTTCAGCGTATCGATCAAAGAGGAGTGAAAAGCTCTAGGCTCACGTAACAGCTAAAGCGAAGAAGAGCCACAAGAGAAGAAACGCAAGAACCACTGAGGCTGACACCACTGCTATAGGACCCACCTAACTGTCCTGAGTAGGGTGTCAGCCTCAAAATCCTGTCGAGGAACATTTCTTCTGCGACATGAGGCCTCTAAGAACCTCTGAGCTATAGGACAGCCTTCCTCCCTATGGCGTTATGATGCCGCGGTTTTCCTACGCGTCAAGGACTTCGCAAGCCGGCTCCGCCGATCCTTGACCCGAGAGGCAAGCCGCAAGAGAACGTCAATTAAGGGAGGGAAGGGAAAGAAGAGTTAGACTGAGTTGGGGTTGCCGTGCTGGCAGGGCCTTTTAAAGCACGGACATCTTACATACTTTTCAATCCGTGGTTGTTGTCGACCTAGAAATACCAGCACCTCGTGCCGAACGTCCACGAAGTGTCGAATGCTCTCTAAGGATTCGCGCCTCTCCTGGCGACGAATGAGGCGTCGAACCTTCTCCCTGCGACGATCCCATGCGCGTATTCTCTCGACGCCGGAACCTTTGAATGCTTCCTTTTCCCAGTCGTGTAATCGCCAAGCCCAGTCGTGAGGATACGACTTGATTTCTTTGTAAGACCACTTGGGTAGTTGTGGCTCTGGGGGAAGGTTGTAACGCTCATTTTTCATCGGGTTGGTACGGTAGTGCGCTATCTGCGCTAGAGCACTAGTTCCTTATAAACAATCTGCCCTCTTGTGTCAAGTGGTCACCTGCTTGGGCGAGTTTGGAGAGGTGGAGTTCGTGGTAATAGAGTTCAGTGGCATGGCATTGGCTTAGGTGGGGAAACCCATGGAACTGGCGGCGCTGGGGCGTAATCACCGCTCTGAGTGGTGTCGTGTCGGCAATCGCATATTTCCTACAAGTTGTCGATGAGCCGCAGTTCGGCATCCCAGGTGCAGTCTGCACACTGGTGGCTATTGTCATGCCAGCAAGACAAGCAATCAAGGAACGGCAGGAACTAGAGGAGAAAAGCAAGCATGAGCGCGAGCGCCTGGAACAAGAACGAGATGCTGCTGCACTCGCCGAGCGTGAGCGCCTCGCGGATCTCCTGGAACCCCTGGCGACAAAGGTGCAGCGACTAGTCCGTATCAGTTCGGGAACTGAGAATACGATTCGCCAGCACCTCAAAGAGGACTTCGTGCGACAGCTTGCTCAGTCGTTCGGCACAGACGTCAGGGTTTCTTTCTACGAATACCACCAAGGCTCGAAGAATAACCCTCCTCGCCTGACATGCGATGGGGATGAGTTCCACGCTGGTCGTGACAGTAAGTCCAAAGTTAAGTTCCTGGGTAGAACCGGCCCTGGAGACTACCTACTGGAGTGGATGGCTCAGCGCGATAGCGAGCCCATCTACGTCAAGGACGTTACGAGCCCAGGCTCTAGTTTCGAAAATCCGCCCCCTGAGTGGCTTGCGCCTGGATGGAATGAGTACACAACTTTTATGTCTGCTGGTGTCTGTTCAAACGGCAAAAAGTGGGGGGTGTTAACTATGGATGCAGGTGCGCCAGGTGCTCTTGTTCGGGAAGACGCGCGATTGCTCCGAGTAACTGCTCAACTCCTCGCAGCTGGACTCCATGCAGTAGTCGCCAGATAAGACTTCGCAAGCCGGCTCCGCCAATCCGTGACGCGAGAGGAAAGCCCGCAAGGGGACGTCAATTAAGGGAGGAAAAAGGGAAAGGTTGGTCAAGGGACCTTACTCTAGGGGTGGTAAGTTGAGGTGCTTCTCAACGCGGGCGATGCGCGTGTGCGCGATGTCATTCAGCCCGAGTACTGCGTCAAAGATTCCCTTATGCTGCTCTTCGGACGTCTGGGCAAGCGCATCGATTTTCACTGCAAGTTGACGTTGTCCCTTATGGAGATCATCAACCTTCGTTTCAAAATTTCCCATACGAGCCTCGATGGATTCGGTTCGGGCGAGAAGGGTTCGCTGCCCTTGCTCTAAGGCATCTTGCCCCTGCTCTAGCGTGCCTAGTCGTTTCTCGATGGGGGACAAGAGGCCGCGCAGTTGATTCAATTGTTCTTCAGTAAACATAGGATGCTTTATTTATATCAAATCTACATACCGGATTCAACGGGCAAAATCGCGTCCTACCTGGACGCTTTTGCCTCGGGCGGAAAGCGGTAGACGGTTGCCCCGGTCTTGCCCATGGGAGTCCTACGGCGTCGGGCAATAGAGGCTGCCAGAGCCGGGGCCTGCGTGGTGGTGGTCACGAGAGGGGCCGCGACATCGGGTGGCTCGAAGTAGCGGTCAAGGTAGTACTGCTCGACTTCGGCCAGGCCCTCGGGTGGTTCGGTGAGGTTGGGAAGTGTGGGGGTGGTGACCTTTCGGACTTCATCGCTTGGCAGCCTGATGAATGCCTGCCCGACGCGCAGTTGCTGGATGGACTGGACTTGTCGCTCCCACTGCTCCTGGAGGGCGTAGTACGTCGGATGCGTGCGCTCCTCGGCGGTGTGGTCGGTGACGATGTGCTTGACGGCGTCCGGGTCGACGGTGCCGAAGAGGCGGGCCGAATGCTCGGCGTCGGGCCTCCCGGCCTTGAGGATGACCTCCATGCCGACGTTCTGAAGGGCTCCCTTGAGCCGGTCTGATGCCTGGCTCCAGTTCTGGTGAGCCATGACACAGAACAGGTTATACTTGCGGGTTTCCGAGAGCATGCGGGTGAGGCTCTCCTCGCTCTGGGCCATGAACTGCGAGAACTCGTCCAAGATCAGAAAATGCGGGGCACGGCCTGATCCTGCGGCCCGGACGTTGGCCCGGCTGAGTGCTGCGGTCTCCATGCCCACGGTGAGGAGACACCCAAAAAGCCGGCGGGCGTCGGGTGAGGCGACGGCCAGATTGACGATGAGGGACGTACCCGAGTCGATGATGGCTCGAAAGTCCAGGACGTTCCGCTCGTTGCCCAGGGCGTAGCGGAGGATGGGGGAGAGGGTGAGGAGATCCGCCCGGTTGAGCGTTGACTCTTTCATCCGGGGTGCGTCTCGTCCCCACTGATCCATGCGCAGCTTGAAGAAGCGAATCACCTGCGGATCGTGAACATGGGTCAAGAGCTCGTCCCGTAGGGCCTTGTCCGTCAGCAGATCCGACAGGCGGGTCAGCGGAAGCCCAGCCTCGCGCAGTGCCACGACCGAGTGCTTGAGGATGTTCTCAAAGGTCGGTGCACCATGGGCCAGCTCGGGCCAGGCCCGCCTGGCGGCTTCGGCGACGTGCTCGGCCATCGCATGGTCGTCGTACGGCTGGGAGAGGAAGTTAAACGGCAGGAAGCGGCCCTCAACGGCGGCTGCGGGGACGTCCAGATACATGAGCCGGGCGCGCTGCTCTGGGGTGACGAGCTGTGCGGCCTGGACGAGATGGGCCAAGACCAACTGGGCCAGATCACCATGGGGGTCGATGAGCGTGACGGGCTGGCCCGCCAGGAAGAGGGAGAGAAAGAGGGAGGCGAGGAAGTAGCTCTTGCCTGATCCCGTCTTGCCCAACACATGCATGTGGACGCGGGCTTCATTGAGCGGCAGATAGAGCGTGCGGGGGAGAAGCCACCTGCGGTAGGTGCCAAGCGGGATGCGTGGCTGTGGGCGGGCAGGAAAGAAGATCATTCGGGTTCCCGCTCCACCTCCTCTTCTACATCCATCAGCGCCCAAGTGAACTTAGGTGGACTCGCTGTCTCGTCCGGCTTCGACGCCGCGGCAGGGTGAACGGTGGCGGTCGCATCTGCCTCCGGCGTCTCTGGCAGGGGGTCGAGCAGGCTCACAGCGTCGTCTTGGCCTGCTGGGTACCAGCAAGGGGTGAAGAACAGCTCGAAGGGGTCAGTCTCAACGGGGGACGCCTCGGTGAAGAGGAAGATGTCAGCCAGCTCCGCCTTGCCGATGTCCTCAAGTTCCTCATGTGTCCAGGCGCTGAGCTGCTCACGACGTGGCGTACTTGGGGCTGCGACGGCCACCGTGAGGTTGTCGGCCCCGAAGGCCTGCCGATACGGGCCCTCGGCCCAGGCCGTGAGGGCGGCGATCTTGCGGCGCCAGTGCTTCTGGCCTTCCGTGGCCCGGTCGAGTTCCAGGGTGATTGCCACCGAGGGATCGTCTGAGACCTGAAGCTCAAACCATGCGTCGGGAATGACGGCGACACGGGGAGCGGGGCGGCCAGCGGGTTGCACCCGGACACTGCTCCGCTTGAGCTGGCGCTCATTAAGCAAGCGGGGCATCGACACCTGGAACCTGCGGCACAGGCTCTCGGCGGCAACCAGAACGTCCACGGCGGCAAGGGTGTGCTCCATGAACGGGTTGTCTCGCGCCTTCGCCCGCTCCTCAGACGGTCGGTAGTACGAACTGGCAAGCACCTCGCCACGACCCGCGACAAAGCGCCGGCCCCGGTCGGCAAGCGTAAAGACGTGGGGCGCAGAACCGATGCGAGGCGTGGGCAGCTCGCGGAGCCTGAGAAGGTAGCCGGCCTCGACCAAGCTACGAAGGCGACGCTGAACATACCGATTGTCGTCGTGCTGGTCGGGATACAGCAGTCGGCCGACCTGGGCGGCGGTCATGTACTGCAACCGGTTGATGGCACGGAGAATCTCCTCGTCCACGGCTCCGATACGAAGCGGGCCATGCGGCGCGGCGCTGGAAGTATGAAGTGAGTCGTTCATTGAGTCACTTTGCCAAACACGTGTGAGAACTTGCATGGCAAGGCCGTAAGACTCCCGTAAGAGAGTCGGCCCTCTCAAGACTTCGGGTGTTTCCGGAAGGCGACGATCAACTTATGCACGGCAGATGCCTTCAGAGTTGAATCCGGCGAACGGACGAACAGACCCAGATTGTCAAGCTCATCCAAAACAACCTGACTCTCGACACCTAGTTCTTCGGCGAACTCGCAAATGCGCATGTTGCCTCTCGACGAGAGTCGTTCAAGTGCCGATGCAACGCTTGGCCGGCTCGCCCGGGGCATATCCGCACCGCCAAGAGGTTGCCGTCGTTTCCCGGCCTCTTCTACCTGCTGTTGAGGCGCGGCATCGCGACGTTTGGGGGACCTCCTGCCGATGGAAGGGTGCCTTGAGGAACTCCCATCAGATTGCTCATGTACCGGCGGCTGACGAGAGGAAGTCTCCGGGGTCTTTGGATGTTCCCGCTGCCACTTCGCCCGTGCGGTCGCCTGGGCCAGATCAACTGGGAGCGACGCTGACTTCTTGGCACTGACTGGTGATTCTGGGCCGTGTTGTCCAAAGAGGCGCGCTCGCCTGTCCCTGATCTCCGCGTCAACAGTCTCACGAGGGGTTCCAAATTCTTCGGAGCTACGATCCTTCAGACTTCGAAAATCCCTCTCCTCCCATCGTTTCCGCCTCTCTTCTCGCTCCTCACTATCACCCCAGCTAAGAGAACCGTCGGCGGCAATCACAAGTGTTGAGGAGCCGCGTAGATGTATTGCACGCCATATGACCTCTTCGCGATGTTCGTCTGATTCAAGCTCATCACGAAATGGATTGCCAGGAGGAGAGAGCCGGACACGGGAAACCTGCACCGGATCGGTGCGCAGACGGACGAACGCAAAGTAGTTGGGGAGTCCCTTGATGGCGTTCGACAGCTCGGCCTGCGCATCAGCATAGGTCTGTGCAGGCCGGCCGCTATGCCCGGGTACGGAGGTATAAACAGGCTCTGCAGCCAGAAGCTCACAAAGATCGCACAGGTTCCTGAGAAATGGATGCACTTTCTCTGCATGTTCGCGCAGCAGCGTCTCTCGACGGCTGTAGCGCCAAAGTGCCAACTCGGAGGAAATGAGATGTTCCCTAAGCTTCATGTCAAGGTCCTGCTTGATACGGGCATATACTTGCGAATCATGGAGTGGTTGCGGATCACCTGCGACTATACGGCGGACCAAGTCTTGTCTCCATTGCTCCCAGCTCCATGGAAGGGAGAACGAGCTCCCATCAGTGGATTCGTAGTCAACTCTGAGGTAGTCGCGGTACTGATATGCGATCTCAGCGGCACGAATGCGAAACTCTGGGGAATCAGGCGAGAGGCTGCGCTTCATCACATCAATCAACAACGCCTCCAGAAGACGTTTTCCTTGAATCATCTGCGCTCCGGCATATTTTGAGTACGCAATACCGTTAACAATAGGATCAAGGAACCGCCTGACTAGGGCTTGCACATCACTGGACTCATGCTTCCCCTCAAGAAGCTGGCCTATGGGGTTCAAGGAAATGCTACGTGGTGAATCTTCGCAGGGTCGTGGCTCGACCTTGACGTCTCGTGCGAATGCATCCGCGTCTTCCCCGGTTGCAGGGTGGAAACAAACGAGCGTCCCTGTAGCCCTGTGCGCTCCGTCAAGGACTGGACAAGCTCCGCACCTTTGTACCCCAACCAAATTCCATTACCTCCACGCTCCGCACGGTGCGTCCCCCAAGTCTTCACTTCTTGCAACGCCCAATCAATGGTTCGACCTTGCTCCATCGCGCTCAAACGGGGGTATGCAAGAAGGGTATAAGCAGCTGTTGCCGCAGACATATCAGCGTAGGCCTCCGGGTACGCATCCGGATGGCCTGAGGGAGTTTCTGTCACTCCCGTCTCTCGCTGGTTCAACCAAGAGTTATATGTGCCAACTCCAAGATCGTGCATGTCTTCAAGCAAGATTCCTGCTGGGGTCTGGTTCGCGCTGCTGACGGCTCGCTCGTCGAGTGAGCCTTTTTCTTCCGCAATATGTTGGAGCTCACCAGCCACGTAGGGTAGCAAGTTCTTTGCACCTTCGGAAGAAAATACGGATTCAACAGGAAGCCGCTCGACCCGTTTCGATGTCTGCACCTCTTCGCTGTCCGGTTGTTGCCCTTCTCCACCTTCTGACATATATAGCTGTTTTTCTCATATTTGACACATGGGTGTCAAGAAGCAAAAAGGGACGACAGGATTGTGTCGTCCCAAAAAAATGCGCAGGGAGACCCCACTGTTTCATGGTAGAAAAGTAAATAGAGGCGCCGACGCGCCATCCACGGCCAAGCCCGAAGACTTGCTCTCAGTGTCGTGTTACCGCAACTGAGTAGATCTCCTGCGCCATCTTGGTCGTGCCGTCTCTGCCCTGGTACTCCCGCTCGTGGAGGTAGCCCACGACCTCGATCTCGTTTCCCTTGACCAACTCACCGGCCTCGGTGCGCGTCTTGAGTGCTGCTGCGCGCTTGCCGAACGCCAATATGTTGTGCCACTTGGTCGTGCCGTCGTCGAGATGGACGGCCAGGGGGAACTTCCCAACGAGCCTGCCGCCCGCAGTTTCCCGCACCGTGGGGGTACGCCCCAGTCGGCCAACCAACTTGACTCGCTGACGCTCGGCCTCGCCGGCCTCCGACTCCTCCTTCGCGCCTTGCTCCTGCTGTGGCGCGCCTTCCGTGGGCTTGGCGGGCTCGGGCGTGGCTTCGGCCTGCACCTGCTGGATCATCGGGCGCACATCAGGGAAGGCACCAAGTGCCCGGGATGGTTCCGGCCGGGGCTTCTCCGGAGGCTTCGCTCCCTGCACGGTGACAGGCGGCTCGTCCTCCTCGGCCGGGGCCTGGACGGCCTCATGGCGCGTGATGATCTGCTCGGTGTCTTCCAGGTCCTGCGGGAGGCCAGAGACCGCAACCGGCCCGGCATCGACCTGGTAGCCAAACGTCAAGCCACCATCGGGATGAATGGTCGCCGTGGAGTGCTCGTGCCCCTGGTCCTTTTGTAGGAAGACGATCCCCTCGTCCTCGACGCGGGGCAGCATGTCGCCGAAGAGCTCGATACGAGCACCCTTGGTGGTGATGCGGGAAACGCCTCGCTCAGGAAAGGTATCCAGACTCAGAAAGGTGCCGTTGCTTCGCACCTGAAAGTGCTGGCCCTCGCCGTACGCGGGATCGGTCACCGCTTGAGCCTGAGTGCCAAGCGCCCTCGCGACGGCTGCTTTATCAAATGTAGGTCTTGCTCGTTCTGCCATATGAGAACGGATTATAGGAGGCAGGAGCGAGGAAAGATGTACGGTAGATTACAAACAGCATCAACCTCGAAGAGTACCGGCCCTCCTGAGCTGCTTGCGCCAACGTTTCTCCTCCTTCTTTCCCCATGGAGGAAGGGCAGGATTTCTTGGTAATTCAAGTGGCGAGAGTCCTGCTTTAGCGCGTTTCTCAACCACTATCTTATGGAACTCCTTGTCAACATCGAACCCTGTTTGTTTCTCCGACTTCGATCCTCCTTCTGGCATATAGAACTATTATACAGGTATGTTCTCGAATCGCGTCAATCCCCTAAATATCTAGAGGATTTACATCGATGATCCGTCACCTGGTTGGGTGCGCTCGGAGTGCGATAGCTGTGAAGCCGTGAAAAGATTACTCCTGCATGGTATTCCATCCATAAAAAGGAGTGAGTAAAGAATGACTGAAAATGAGAAGCTAGAGGAGATTGCTATCGGCCTAATCGATATTCTGCCTTCATGGCGCCTTCGCGCTATCGAACGAATCGATCTGTCAAGCGAGCTGTGGGCTGAGCATGTGCGAGAAATTCATGTGAAGGAGTTCCCGAATTTGGTAACGTCACTCAAAGACAGTAGTGAATATTCCACGCCCACGGCACACGATGGACTCAGGGAGAGTCTCACAGACGTCCAGTCGGAAGACCCAGATGTAAAAGAAATAGATCTCATTCTACCTATTGCGTACCTACCAAGAGTTCCCATCTTGGACCTTCGCATCACGGTAGCCGAAAAGCAGGTCTACCGGATCCCCTTGGATGAAGGTTCCTGGATCCACGCCAAATATGTCGGCCGATTGGCAAAGGTTGCAGGGTTCGAAGTAAGTGAAATCCTCCTTGTTTTGCTAAGTGCACTATTCTATTTCCCGTCGAAGGAGTACGGGGAGTTCTGGAACAAGTACAACCAGCTAAACGTTTGGAGTCCAGGGAGCTGGTACCACTGGTCAAAAGGAAGGGTGGCGAACGCAGACCCCGTACGTGAATATTTGAAAGAATGCAGTTCTATTCTGGGGTTCAAGGTCGACAAGTCAACTTACGAAACTTGGAAGGGATACTCTTCTAAAATCGGAAAGATTGTGCGGAAATTTGAGCCTGCGGACTATAAGAGCTCCTGCGAGAACCCTCTTGTTGCACTTCCGCAATTCGCTAGGGAGATGCGGCGCCTTCGGGATGAAAAGGTTACTAAAGAGATGATCACCGACGTACTCGAAGAGTTGCGTAAAGTTCTGCGAGAGGCTCGCAAGAAACAAAAGCGTGGTAGTTGTGATGAGAGGAAATCGGCTAAAGGGTTCCTATCTACATATGCCATCAATGGTCTACGCTGGATGGTCTTTGCGAAGTGCGCCGTGCCGCGAAATGAAAAATTCATTGTCACGCTAGAAGAGACGCGCCCAATTCACTTTACTGCAAAGTGGCACACCAGGCCAAACAGGGGGAAGCTCTTTCCGATCACCGGGCACTACGGGAAAACGGCTTGGAAGATGATTTCATTCAATGATGCCGAGACGAACCATTTGAGTATCAGGGTGTCGGATACCGCAGTTAAGCTTCATCATGAGCGAGGTGATCACCTAGTTCTTGGAGATAAGTGTGAACCGATCCGGGAGCATCCGGATGAAGAGGAAAAAACGGCCGAACTCTATCTACGGCAAGACTCAACACCGGATCGCCCCAAGCGTATCTGGGTCAAATGTCACCTGCGGCTCACGCGCCTGACGTCTGCGTTCCTATATCTTGCCATGGCTATAACGGGTGGCGCAATTGCTCTCCTGATTTGGCGTGGTGTACTCGACTCTCATGATGCGCCTCCCAGAAGCATCAATGAGATGCAAAAAGAAGACTTCACGCATGGCATCACTGCAAAGGATGCCGCAGTCATCCTCATCCCTGTAGCTTTCGTGGCTGCATTTTTGCTCGTTAGAGAAACATCGACGCTAGCTATGCGGATTAAAAGACTGCGACACTCGTTCTTGCTGGTAGAACTCTTTGTTTTGTTGGCGACAGCTACTTCCCTGTACTTTTGGCGCCTAATTTGGGCAACGCCGTAGCGATGCGCCGGAGACTTGCGGTACTTATTCCGAGTGCTTCCGCACCAGAGTCATTCACTCGAATGGATCATCTGCGTTGACAAGCGTAGTCACCAGTCGTTCTCTGGTGAGTATGAACGCTATGATTGACTCGGGAGCCGGGTATACTCCACCGCCGGCTGCACCTGCATCGTCAACTGAACCGCAAGCGAAGGAAAGAGAAAAGGTAGTAGACAAAAATCTGGCCGGAATCGCAAAAACCCTAGCCGGTGTGTTCGCTGCGGTTGCAGGTGTCGGAACTACCTTTGGGATCTCGCAGGAAAATCTACTGGCCGCAATCAATAACGACCCGGAGCGTTTCAGGTGGGTGATCGGGCTCGGTCTTGGTGCTGTGGCTTTGAGTATGGCGTCACTATTTCTCGGAAGTAGCACACTCCAAAATTGGATTCAAGTGTTGGTTCTTTCGATTGGAACTGGCGCATACCTCGCGGCACTATATGTCGCTCTCACGGGTGTCGCAGGCTATGCGACGGACCATGGCCGACCTAACATCACGAACCTATCTGTCGTTCCTGGCTCTCCGGTGAAAATCAACTTCACGGTAGATGCCGATGGTGTACCCAACAGTCAAGCAGTGGTCGTGGAAGCTCAAGGCTTCAAAGGCGAAGTTGCTCTAGATGACAAGCCAGTCTATAAAGCCGTGCTTCGTCCTGACGGTAATGGTGACATCAAGCAAACGATGGAAGTTGTGTGGCAAGCTGGTGAGGCGACACGCCTCACCATCCAGGTTGCGCAAGGCGGAACCAATGAGCCTACGGCAACTTGCCAACCAGGAAAATCCGACAAACTCACATGTGCGTCGATCTTGCTGCCCGCCGCTGGGAAGCCGTAGCACAGAGATCGGCGAGCGTTGCGGCTCCGGACGATACAGAAAACGTGTAGCGGAGCCGACCCGAGCCTCGACATGATGCCACTCATGACAGAACCGAACTCTGGTGAAGCCTTGATCCGTCTTGAGAACTTGATCTCGGGCGATCTGGACAGGCGTATCGATCCCATGAGCCGAGCCGCAGTCATCGGCTGGGGCCTCTTCTTCAACGTGGCTCACCAGGTCTGTGCGATCCTCACCCTGCACCAGGCCGGCGCGTGCGGCGCAGCTTCCCCGAACCGACGGAGCGCTCTGGAGTACGCCATCACGCTGCGATGGTGTGTGGACCAAGGCGACCGGATGGGCGACATCTATAACCGGAAGCTCGGGGCCGACCAGATCCAACTCGCCAAGGCCCTCAAGGCGGACGGTACGAAGGACCGCTACAAGGACGCCTACGAGATCATGGTCAAGACCGTGAAGACGGTGAAAGAGACTATCCCGGCGGATCCAAACGAGCGACTGGCCAAGATCGAGCACCTGATGGAGGGCTACCGCCTGACGATGGAGCGGACGTTCTACCAGGTCGATTCGCGCTTCTCGCACCCGACGCTCACGGGTGCACAGATGTTTTTCAAGGACGATGGCAAGGACTTCCACGTCAGTCAGGTGCCGATCTACGAAGAGCTCGTGGCCTGTCAACTGTACTGCCTATGGATCTTCCACTTCGCGATGCTGGCCTTCAACGAGGTGCTCACCGGGAAGCCATGGACCACCGACCTTGAGGAGATCGCCAAGGAGTACGGGTTCACCACGACGCTCCCGCAGTGGCAGGAGCCGGACGACGTGAAGAAGCGGTAGCCGCAAACCGTGTGCCAGTTCTGCGGGCCGTATAGATCCACTACGCGAGCGCTTCGCGCTCCATGATCAAGTAGTCGACCGACGCCCGCGCCCGGCTTCCTGGAGGCTCTGGTGACCCCGTAGGGCACACCCGGACTGGGCCCCGACGTGTCACCGATGTGTCACGCACCCCAACCCGTACCCCGGAGTCCAGTCCCCTGACCTGGACGTTTGCGGACTGTGTGGACTGGACGGACGAGAAAGACCGGGCATCAGTTTCTGGGGGTCAAGGGGTCGCAGGTTCAAATCCTGTCGTCCCGACTTGTGAAGTCGGAGTCCGGAGGCCGTTTTCTCAGCGATGAGGAGACGGCCTCCGGCGTTTTCGTACCGGGGTGTCAGCCGCCGCCGTCGAGGTCGGCGCGCCGGCGGAGCACCCGCAGCTCATGGCCGACGATCTCCATCTCGTACAGCTTGCCCCGCGCGTTGTCGAAGGGGCGGTGGAGCACCATCATCAGCCGGTCGTCGAACGTGTGGAAGAGCATCCCGTGCCCGCTGTCCTCGCGGACCAGCGGCCGGTGCTGCTGCCACGGCCCCGTGACGGCGCCGGACGCCGAGGTGGCGTAGGTCTGCACATAGCCGCCGCTGATGGTCCCGTCCCGGCCGACGGCGTTCTTTTCGTACGTCGACCACAGCATGAGCAGCGAGCCGTCAGGGGCGCGGTGGAGCTGCGGGCCGTCGGTGACGTACGGCGGGAGCTGGTTCGGCAGGCCGCCGGGGATCTGCTCGGCGAGCCAGGACGCGTCCGAGCCCTTGAACAGGAAGACCGGATCTCCGATGGTCCGGGACAGGTCCGGGGCGAGCCGGATGGCTTCCATCGTTCCGTCGATCGTCTGCAGCCACTCGTGCGCGTACACCATCCAGGGCTGTCCGGACGGGTCGACGTGGAGCGTGCCGTCGAGCGTCATCAGGTTCTCGGGCGGGGTGGGGCGTGCGGGGTCGACGACGGTGAACGGGCCCAGCAGCGAGGACGAGACGGCCGTGATCGTGCCGCGCATGTAGGCCGGGATCTGGAACGGCGTGCCCCACCGGTTCGGCGGAGGGACCGGAAGCGGTCTGTTCTCGTCGTGCAACGTGGTGAACAGGTAGTACCGGCCGTCCCATTCGTGCACCTCGGGCGCCCAGCCGCCGTCGGTCGCCCAGATCTCCTTCTGCTCGGCGGCCAGGAAGACCACCACGGGGCGCGTCCAGTCCCGCAGGTCGTGGCTGCGGTAGACCATCGTGCCGGTGCCGTCCACGCCCGATACGGACGGGTCGTTGGACGTGTAGAGGTAGTAGGTGCGGGTCCTGTTGTCGGCGACGACGAACGGATCGTGCAGCGGCATGTCGGGAAGCCGCATCGGGGTGTTGTCGGTGTCGGTGTCAGCCACGGTCGAAGGATAAACACACCGCTCCGACCTGGGGTCGCACCCGTGTTCGGGCATGCCGTTGGCTGAGAAAAACGCGTGGACCGCGGGGAAGCCGACGCGGGACACTGCGACTTCTGGCCTGCCCCTACTCGTACTTCGGCGCCGCCGCGAGCTTCGTGGCGGCGGCGCCGTCGCGCCCGCCTGCCCGGACGACCCCGGCGAAGGCGAGTGGCCGGCCACCCTACGACACCACAGGGTTGGAATGGGATCGCCTGAATCGCCCAAGGATCCACCGGGCAAGGGGCCTGTGCTCCTCGCCCTTCGTTACTACGGACGGGAGTTGACCCGTCTCCGCCTGCTGACGGTGCCCGCGATGATGTTGCCCGCGCTGGGCAACATCGGCCTCAACTACGTCGCGCCGCTGATCGTCGCGAAGCTCGTCGGCCGCATCGCCGACGACAACGGCGTCACCGCCGGCTCGGCACTGCCCTACGTCATCGCCTTCGCCGGCGTCATGCTGCTCTCGGAGGTGCTCTGGCGAATCGGCCTGCACTGCCTGAACCGCGTCGACGCCGGTGGCATCGAGCACCTGTACGTGATCGGCATGGACGAGTTGTTCGCCAAGGACGCCGCGTTCTTCCACGACAACTTCGCCGGGTCGCTGACCAAACGGGTCCTGAGCTTCGCCTCCCGGTTCGAGGAGTTCGTCGACACCCTCACGTTCCAGGTCGTGGGCAGTCTCGTGCCACTCGTGTTCGGGTCGGTGGTGCTGTGGCGCTACGAACCGATGCTGGTGGTCGGTCTGTTGGTGATGATCGCACTGACGGCGCTGTGCGTGGTGCCCCTCATCCGGCGCCGCCAGGCACTCGTCGACAAGCGAGAGGAGGCGATCGCTCGGGTGTCGGGCCATGTCGCCGACAGCCTGATGAACATGGACACGGTCAGGGCGTTCGCCGCCGAGGAACGTGAGGCCGCCGAGCACCGGTCCCGGGTCGCGGCGTCACGGCGGCTCATGCTCAGGTCGTGGGACTACGGCAACCTGCGCATCGACACGCTGGTCGCACCACTGTCCGTGCTCACCAACGCCCTGGGCCTGCTGCTCGCGGTCACCCTCGCCGGGAACGGGCACGGTGTGGAGACGGTCGTGGTCGCCTTCACGTACTACTCGAACGCCACCCGGATCATGTTCGAGTTCAACCAGATCTACCGCCGGCTGGAAAGCTCGATGACGGAGGCCGCGCAGTTCACCGAACTGCTGCTGACCTCGCCGACCGTGGTCGACCCCCCGGCGCCGGAAGCCCTGCGGTCCAGGGCTGCCGACGTCCGCTTCGAGAACGTCACCTTCGCCCACGCCGGTGCCGAGCCGCTCTTCGAGGGTCTCGACCTGGCGGTGGCCGGCGGAGCGAAGATCGGCCTCGTCGGCCGTTCCGGCGGGGGGAAAACCACCCTCAGCCGCCTGCTGCTGCGGATGACCGACATCGACGCCGGGCGGATCATGATCGGAGGCCAGGACATCAGCCGGCTGCGCCAGCGGGACCTGCGCAGCCTGATCGCCTACGTGCCGCAGGACCCGGCGATGTTCCACCGCACGCTCCGCGACAACATCCAGTTCGCCCGCCCCGACGCCACCGAAGCCGAGATCCGCCGTGCGGCCGAGGCGGCGCACGTCACGGAGTTCGCCGACGCGCTGCCGGACGGCTTCGACACCATGGTCGGCGAACGCGGAGTCAAGCTGTCCGGCGGACAGCGACAGCGGGTCGCCCTCGCCCGGGCGATCCTGCGCGACGCTCCGATCCTGCTGCTCGACGAGGCCACCAGCGCCCTGGACTCCGAGAGCGAGATCCTCGTTCAGGAGGCTTTGTGGCGGCTCATGGAGGGGCGCACGGCGCTCGTGGTGGCGCACCGGCTGAGCACGGTCGCCGGTATGGACCGGCTTGTCGTCCTCGACCGCGGAAGGATCGTCGAGCAGGGCACGCACCAGGAGCTGCTCGCGGCTGAGGGTGCCTACGCCAAGCTGTGGCAGCACCAGTCGGGGGGCTTCCTGGACGACGCCCCTGCCTCGGCCGACCTCCGCTGAACGTGCCCCTGGTGGGTGTGAGTGGCCCGGCTCACATGGCGCGAGCCGGGCCCGGCCGACACCATGGGGCGCGTCACCGGCAGGCTGAAGGGATCCAGGATGTTCCGCAAGGTGCTGGTCGCCAACCGTGGTGAGATCGCGATTCGCGCGTTCCGCGCCAGCTTTGAGCTGGGCGCGAGGACCGTGGCCGTCTTCCCGCACGAGGATCGCAATTCACTGCACCGGTTGAAGGCCGACGAGGCCTACGAGATCGGCAGTCCCGGACACCCCGTCCGGGCGTACCTCTCCGTGGAGGAGATCGTCCGCGCGGCGCGACAGGCAGGCGCGGACGCGGTGTACCCCGGTTACGGGTTCCTGTCCGAGAACCCCGATCTGGCGCGCGCCTGCGAGGAGGGCGGCATCACCTTCGTCGGGCCCAGCGCCGACACGCTGGAGCTGACCGGCAACAAGGCGAGCGCGGTGGCCGCCGCCCGCGCGGCCGGCGTACCGGTGCTGGCCTCCTCGGCGCCCTCCGCCGACGTGGACGAACTCGTCCGCGCCGCCGACGACATCGGCTTCCCGGTGTTCGTCAAGGCCGTCGCCGGCGGTGGCGGGCGCGGCATGCGACGGGTCGAGGAACCCGCCCAGCTGCGCGAGTCCATCGAGGCCGCGGCCCGCGAGGCGGCCTCCGCGTTCGGTGACTCCACGGTCTTCCTGGAGAAGGCGGTCGTCGAGCCACGCCACATCGAGGTACAGATCCTCGCCGACGGCCAGGGCAACGTCATCCACCTGTTCGAACGTGACTGCTCGGTGCAGCGACGCCACCAGAAAGTGGTCGAGATGGCGCCCGCGCCGAACCTCGACCCGGAGCTGCGCGACCGGATCTGCGCCGACGCCGTGCGGTTCGCCCGGGAGATCGGCTACCGCAACGCGGGCACCGTGGAGTTCCTGCTCGACCGCGACGGCAACCACGTCTTCATCGAGATGAACCCCCGTATCCAGGTCGAGCACACGGTCACCGAGGAGGTCACCGACGTCGACCTCGTCCAGTCGCAGCTGCGCATCGCCTCCGGCGAGACACTGGCGGACCTCGGGCTCTCCCAGGAGACCGTCACCCTGCACGGCGCCGCACTGCAGTGCCGTATCACGACCGAGGACCCCGCCAACGGCTTCCGCCCGGACACCGGCAGGATCAGCGCCTACCGCTCGCCCGGCGGCTCCGGCATCCGGCTCGACGGTGGCACCACCCACGCCGGTACGGAGATCAGCGCGCACTTCGACTCGATGCTGGTCAAACTCACCTGCCGGGGCCGTGACTTCGGGACCGCGATCAGCCGGGCCCGGCGTGCCGTGGCCGAGTTCCGCATCCGTGGCGTGGCCACCAACATCCCGTTCCTGCAGGCCGTGCTCGACGACCCGGACTTCCGGGCCGGTCGGGTCACGACCTCGTTCATCGAGCGACGGCCGCACCTGCTCACGGCACGTCACTCCGCCGACCGCGGCACGAAACTGCTCACCTACCTCGCCGACGTCACCGTGAACAAGCCGCACGGCGAACGCCCCGAACTGATCGACCCGGTCACCAAGGTCCCGCAGCTGCCGGACTCGGAGCCGCCCGCGGGCTCCCGGCAGCGGCTCGTCGAACTGGGCCCGGAGGGCTTCGCCCGGTGGCTGCGCGCGTCGCCGACCATCGGCGTCACCGACACCACGTTCCGCGACGCCCACCAGTCACTGCTCGCCACCCGGGTCCGTACCAAGGACATGCTCGCCATCGCCCCGGTGGTGGCCCGGACCCTGCCCGAGCTGCTGTCCCTGGAGTGCTGGGGCGGCGCCACCTACGACGTCGCGCTGCGTTTCCTCGCCGAGGACCCCTGGGAGCGCCTGGCCGCGCTGCGTGAGGCCGTGCCGAACATCTGCCTGCAGATGCTGCTGCGCGGCCGCAACACCGTGGGCTACACGCCGTACCCGACCGAGGTGACCGACGCCTTCGTACAGGAGGCCGCGGCCACCAGCATCGACATCTTCCGGATCTTCGACGCGCTCAACGACGTCGGGCAGATGCGGCCCGCCATCGACGCTGTACGCGAGACGGGCACGGCCATCGCCGAGGTCGCCCTGTGCTACACGTCCGACCTCTCCGACCCGTCCGAGCGGCTCTACACCCTCGACTACTACCTGCGCCTCGCCGAGCAGATCGTCGAGGCGGGCGCCCATGTCCTGGCCGTCAAGGACATGGCGGGGCTGCTGCGCGCCCCGGCCGCCGCGACCCTTGTGTCGGCGCTGCGCCGCGAGTTCGATCTGCCGGTGCACCTCCACACCCACGACACCGCGGGCGGCCAGCTCGCCACCTACCTCGCCGCGATCCAGGCCGGCGCGGACGCGGTGGACGGAGCGGTGGCGTCGATGGCGGGCACCACCTCGCAGCCGTCGCTGTCGGGCATCGTCGCCGCGACCGACTACTCCGAGCGGCCCACCGGGCTGAGCCTGCAGGCCGTGGGCGACCTGGAGCCGTACTGGGAGAGCGTCCGGAAGATCTACGCACCGTTCGAGGCGGGCCTCGCCTCGCCGACCGGGCGGGTCTACCACCACGAGATCCCCGGCGGGCAGCTGTCCAACCTGCGCACCCAGGCGGTCGCGCTGGGCCTCGGTGACCGCTTCGAGGCGATCGAGGCGATGTACGCCGCCGCGGACCGGATCCTCGGCCGGCTGGTGAAGGTCACCCCGTCGTCGAAGGTGGTCGGCGACCTCGCCCTCCACCTCGTCGGCGCCGACGTCTCGCCGGAGGACTTCGAGGCGACGCCGAACAGGTTCGACATCCCCGACTCCGTCATCGGGTTCCTGCGCGGTGAGCTGGGCAACCCGCCCGGCGGCTGGCCGGAGCCGTTCCGCACCAAGGCACTGGAGGGCCGGGCCGCACCCAGGCCCATGGTGGAACTGACCTCGGACGACCGAACAGGGCTGGCGAAAGACCGTCGGGGGACGCTCAACCGGCTACTGTTCCCCGGCCCCGCACGCGAGTTCGAGACCCACCGTCAGACCTACGGCGACACCAGCGTGCTGGCCAGCAAGGACTTCTTCTACGGGCTGCGTCCCGGGACGGAGTACTCGGTCGACCTCGAACCGGGGGTCAGGCTCCTCATCGAGCTGGAGGCCGTGGGCGAGGCCGACGAACGTGGCATGCGCACGGTGATGTCCACGCTGAACGGCCAACTGCGGCCGATCCAGGTACGCGACACCGCCGTGTCCTCCGACATCCCGGCCACGGAGAAAGCCGACCGGGCCAACCCCGGACATGTCGCCGCGCCGTTCGCCGGAGTGGTGACGCTCGCCGTCGCCGAGGGGGACGAGGTGGCGGTCGGCGCCACGGTGGCCACCATCGAGGCGATGAAGATGGAAGCCGCGGTCACCGCCTCGAAGGCCGGCAAGGTGACAAGGCTCGCCATCAACAGGATCCAGCAGGTGGAGGGCGGCGACCTGCTCGTCGAGATCGCCTGAATCCGGAACGGCCGGCTCCTCCCGGGCGTACGGACAACGGTTGTCGACGGGGGCGGGCGGCTCGGGGATTGTCACCCCCGAGCCGCCCCACCGAGCCTGTTCAGGACAGGCGGCCGACATGGGCCAGGGCCTGCTTGAGGAGCATTCCCTGACCGCCCGGCATCTCGTTCTGGACCACGGGGGAGGACGCCTCCTCCGGACTGAACCAGACCAGATCGAGGGCGTCCTGGCGTGGACGGCAGTCGCCGGCCACCGGGACGATGTAGGCGAGGGACACCGCGTGCTGGCGCGGGTCGTGGAACGGGGTGACCCCCAGCGTCGGGAAATACTCCGCGACGGTGAAGGGCTGCGGGGAGGCCGGGATCCTGGGCAGGGCCACCGGGCCGAGATCCTTCTCCAGATTGCGCATGAGGGCGTCGCGCACGCGCTCGTGGTGGAGAACGCGGCCCGACACCAGAGCGCGGCTGACGTTGCCGTCCGATCCGATGCGCAGGAGCAGGCCGATGCTGGTGACTTCGCCGTTGTCGTCGACGCGCACCGGCACGGCCTCCACGTACAGGATCGGCATCCGGGCGCGAGACTGCTCGAGTTCGTCGGGTGCCAACCAGCCGGGCGTGGTTTCGATCATTTCAGACATTGGCTGATCGTACTTTCAAGTCGTCCTGTTTCTGCAGAGCCTCTGCACGTCGAACGCGCCACATCCGGCTGTACGGACGCTGTCAGACCTCCGGACGCGCGTGCCCGTTCTGCCATGCCCAGGCCGCGATCTCTACCCGGTTCCGTGCGGCCAGTTTCAGCTGAACACTCGACAGATGCGTCTTGACCGTGGAGAGGGAGACGAACAGTGAGGCGGCGATCTCGGCATTGGTGTGACCGAGTGCGACCAACCGGACCACGTCGAGTTCACGGTCGGTGAGCGGTTCCGTGAGCGTCGCGGCGGAGACCTGGGGCGGAGCTGCCGGGCGGGACGCGGTGGCCTGCGGGGCGGTGATGTGCTGGAGCAGACGGACCGTGATCGACGGCGACACCAGGGAGTCACCGGCCGCCGCGGCCCGTACCGCCTCCGCGAGCAGGGTGGGCCCCGAGTCCTTGAGCAGGAACCCACAGGCGCCGCCACGCAGTGCCCCGTACACGTACTCGTCGAGGTCGAAGGTGGTGACGACGACGACTCGCATCGGGTCGGTGACCCCGGGGCCGGCCAGAAGCCGGGTCGCCTCCAGGCCGTCGAGCTTGGGCATCCGGATGTCCAGCAGACATACGTCAGGACGCTCACGGCGGGCCAGCGCCACGGCCTCCTCACCGTTGGAGGCCTCGGCGACGACGGTGATGTCGGGCTGGGCGTCCAGGAAGAAGCGGAAGCCGGTACGAACCATGTCCTGGTCGTCCGCGATGAGGACGCGGATCGGTGGGCTGGGCGGGGCGGCAGTCATGGCTCGATCATGCCTCAGGGGTGGAAGGGGAGGAGTGGGGTGCAGCATCGTCTTTTGTTCTCAGTCCGCCGTCTGCGCGGCGTTCTCCGTGACCGCCCGTAGCAAGGGCCTGCTCGCTCCGATCGCCGCGAACATGGCCAGCGCGCCCACAGCTATGCACACCGCGAGGGTCACCGCTCCCGAGGTGCTGATCGTGCTGTCGAACATCTTGTTGACCTGGAAGGCGGCGTAGATCCCGGCGGCGGTGGTGCCGCCGGCGAGGACGACCAGCGGGAGGACCGTCTCACGGAACCTGGCCCGGTCGAGGAGTTTCAGCGGAGTGCCGGCCAGCCGCAGCAGGGCGTAGACACGTCGCCGGTCGAGGACGTTCGCGGCGGCGGTCAGCCCGGCGGAGGCGGTCGCGACGAGGAAACTGACCGCGAGGGCGGCGGTGCCGAGTTCGCCCAGCCGACCGGTGAAGGCGTCGTTCTCGGCGTTGGCGTACTCCTGGGTGTACGGCAACTGGCCCGGCACCAGGTTCGAGAGTGCGGTGACGGCTGTGTCGAGCTGCTCCGTCCCGCCGGAGACGTGGACCAGCACTCCGGTGGAAGTGCCCAGCAAATCGTCGCCGCCCTTGCTCGTGGTGACGGTCGCCTTCACTCCGGCCGCGTCGAGCAGTGACCGGGCCTCGGTCGCGGCGGTGCGGGCAGTGGCGGTGCTCGTGGTGGGTACGGCGACCTGAGCGGGGAAGTGGTAGTCGTCGATACCCACGTTGCCCACGGTGAAGAACCCGGCCACGAACCCGGCGAGGACCAGTCCGCTGACGGTGCGCCATGAGCCGCGCGGGTCGTCGCTGAGCCGGCGCGCCGCCAGCAGGGTCGCCGGACGGCGGGCGAAGTGGGCCGTGATCCGGCCGAGACGGTCCACGACCCAGGGACCGAGGAGCCAGAAGGCGCCGTAGAACATGAGCAGCATCGCGAGCTGCTTGCCGGGGCCCGTGCTGCCCGAGGAGGCTGTCACGTAGATGTAGAGCAGGGTTGCCGCGAAGAGGACCAGACGGATGAGGCGGGTGCGGCGCGGGTTCGCCTGCTGTGCCACGCCCAGCGGAGAGACCGCCACCTGACGCAGCGTCATCATGGCGCTCACCGCGATCAGGCCTGCCACGAACACCGTGACCGCCAGCAGCCACGGCAGCCCCACCCACAACTGACCCGTGTACCAGCTGCCGATGCCGAACGGGATCTTCGCGAGCGCGGGCAGCAGCAGACAGTAGGCCAGCGCGCCGGTCAGCGCCCCGGCCGCTCCGACGACCGCCGACTCCAGTCCGGTCATCGCGAGGATCTGTCGAGGTGTCGCCCCGGCCAGGCGCAGCGCGGCGAGCCGCTGCTCACGCCGGGCCGCGCCGAGCCGTCCGGCGGCAGCCGCCAGCACGATCACGGGAACGGCGACGATCGCCACACCGACCGACACCGCCGGCTTGTCCGCCGAGGTGAACACGCTGACATCGGTGCCGTCGAAGCCGGAGATCACCGAGCGGGCGGTCAACCCGCCGAACTGGCCGAACAGGCCGAGCGGCTCGGCCGCGGAGGAGATTGTGGGATCGGACGCGGCCTTCCCCACGACGGCCACCAGCTCCTGGGGCGCCGCGAGACCGGCGGCGCCGATGGCGCCGTACGAGGACACCCTCGGAAAGCGGTCGGCGAGTTGAGTCGCCGGCGTCCGGTTCAGCAGGTCGGCCAGGGCGGGCGAGACGTACACCTGCCCGGGCTCGGGGAACTCGGTCAGCCCCGGGGGCGCCGGAGTGGCCTTCCGGCCCGGCAGCTGGGCCAGGGAGACCACGGTGACCGGCCGGTCGCCGAGATAGGTCGTGCCGAGTGTCTGGACGGCGGTGCCGTGCCGGTCGGGGGCGGGAGTGCGCCAGGCCGTGTCGTGAGCGCGGGTGCCGCTGCCGAAGTAGGCGGCCGTGAGCACCAGGAGGATCAGCGCGCCGACCGCCGCGGCGCCGGCCGCCAGCAACTGGCTGTGCAGACCGCGGCGGCCGGAGCGGCATGCGAGAAACCACGTCAACCGGGGGATGGGCGAGGACATGAGGGCTCCGGGAGGCTCGGGAAGGGCGCGGCGGCCGGTGATCGGGCAGAAGGGGGCGGCGAGGACGAACCAGTGCCAGGAGAAGGGGCGTTGGAGCGGCGAGGAACGTGGCTCAGGGTGCGACGGTGACGGTGACCGTGTACTGCGGACCGTGACTCAAGGAGTGACGGTGTACTGGTGATGGCCGGTGATGCGGCCGTCACGGACCTGGAGGACGCGGTCGCAGTGGGCGGCTACGTCCGGATCGTGGGTGACCATCACCAGGGAGGCACCCTGCTCACGGGTGACGGAGGTCAGCAGCCGGATGACCTCCTCGCTGGTGACCTGGTCCAGCGCGCCTGTCGGCTCGTCGGCGAAGACGACGTCCGGCTGGACGACCAGGGCGCGGGCTATCGCGACTCTCTGGGCCTGACCACCGGACAGCTGACCAGGGCGGCGATTCTCCAGACCGTCGAGGCCGAGCGGGGCGAACCAGCGCCGGGCGAGGGAGACGGCCCGGGCACGGGGCATGCCGTCCAGCATCAGCGGCAGGGCGATGTTCTCCTCTGCGGGCAGTTCGGGCAGCAACTGGCCGAACTGGAAGACGAATCCGAACTGCTTGCGACGCAGTTCGCTCAGCCGGTTCTCACCCAGGTTGTCGATACGCCCGCTGTGCAGGAGGACCTCGCCGCCGTCCGGACGGACCACTCCGGCAAGCGTGTGCAGGAGGGTCGATTTCCCGGACCCGGACGGACCCATGATCGCCAGCGACTCGCGGACACCGACCTTCACGTCCACGCCGTGCAGAGCAGTGGTGGAGCCGTACTTCTTGGTGAGGCCGACACCGGCCAGGACAGTGCTCATCGTCTCTTCGTTCTCCTTGGTCTCTTCGCCGTTGCTCAGCTAGCCGTTGCTCAGCGCTCGAACTTCCAGGTCACGGAGGTGTTCGTCGCCTTGACCACCGTCACCGGTATGTCGATGTCCTTGCCCTTGCCGGTGTGGCCGGAGCATGTGATGCTCGCGCCGGCCACGGCCTTCAGACCGGTCGGGCAGGACACCCGGGAGACCTTCGTGCCCACCCAGGGCAGTGGGTGGAACTTGCTCTGGGCGCGCCCCGCGACGATGTCTGCCGACAGGGCCCTGTGGCCGTCCACCGTCACCGCCGTGTACTTGTCCAGAGCGGTTGTCGACTCGGTGCCCGCGAGCAGATGGGTACCTACGCCGGCCAGGGCGACCGCGGCGGTCGCACCGCCGATCACGCTGATGAGGGCCTTGCGCTGCATCTCGTACTCCTGAAGGTCGGACCGGGTGGAATTGGCTCCACTCTGTCCCGCGGGCACGAGTGCGCGCCTCAGCCGTCCGGCCACCCTTGCGGACCGGCTCCTCGGCCATTCGGCCGATCCCGCCGTTCCCGTCCACGCATACGGTGATCCGCATGACATCGGACTCGCCCCGCAACTGCGCCCGGGCCTTCGTCGTCGCACTCCTGGTCATGGCCGGGGCTGTCGACGTCCTCGACGCGACGGACAGTGGCTACGTGGTCTGGCCCCACGTGCTCGTCCTGGCGCTCGGGTACGCCGCTCTGCTGTGGCCGAGCAGCCGGCGGCCGCGGTGGTTCACCCCGCAACTGCGCACGGGCGTACCGGCCGTCGTCTCACTGCTGTTCACGGCGGGTTCGCTGCTGCTGGACCAGCAGGCCCCGTTCGGTCCGGGCGAGACGCTCGTGCTGCTGATTCTGCTGTTCATGGCGGTACACCAGTGCCCGCAGCCCTGGGCCGTCATCTGCGCGACGCTGAACGCCGCCGCGCTGCTGGGCACCCCCGTGCGCTTCTACCGGGACGACCGGACCAGCCTGCTCGGATTCATGCTGGTGGAGCTCGTTCTGATCGGCTTTGTCGCCGGTCTCGCGGGGTATCTGCGTGCGCTGGACCACCGGCGGGCCGCAGCGGTCGTCGCCACCCGGCGGGCGGAACGGGTGGCGATCGCCGCCGACCTGCACGACTTCGTCGCCCACCATGTGACCGGGATCCTCGTCCAGACCCAGATGGCCCGCATGATGGCGACCACCCAGCCGGAGCGCCTGGACACCGTCCTTGCGGGCATCGAACGCGCGGCCACGGAGGCGCTGGCGTCGATGCGCCGTACCGTCGGCGTGCTGCGCGACACCGGGCCCGACGCCGCGGACCGCCGGCCCGTCGGCGACCTGGACGGCATCGCGGAACTGGCGGAAGGCTTCGCGAACCCGCTCCAGCACGTCACCCTTGACCGTGACCCCACCGTCCCCGACGACCTCCCGCACGAGGTGCAGGCCGCCGCGTTCCGGGTGGTGCAGGAAGCGCTGACGAACGTACGGCGGCATGCGGCCGACGCCACCGAGATCACCGTCCGGCTCCGCCACGACGGCCGCAGCCTGGAGGTCGGGGTGACCGACGACGGACGGGGCGGCACCCAGCTCCCGGCCGCCGCTCACGGAGGTGGCTTCGGCCTGGTCGGCCTCACGGAACGTGTCACGGCACTGGGCGGGGACCTGCGCGCCGGGCCGCCGGCCGGGCGGACGCAGGGGTGGGAGGTGCGGGCACTCTTCCCCACGGGGAAGACATGACGCGGCAAGGGTCTCCGATGGGCGCCGGTGCACGACGTCGCCGGAGCACACGACCACCCCTTCGAGGAGACCTGACCTCGAAGGGGTGTTGGTCGTTCAGCGGCCAGGTCGAGGAAGGGGCCTACCGGGCGCGATGGCGGTGGCGACCGTCGAAGCCGACGTGACCGGCCTCGTCGGCACCCTCGTTGCCGGGGATGGCTGTTGGGGTGACGAGGGTGAGGGTGAGTCGACCGAGAAGAGGGGAGGGCCCGGTCAGTCGCCGCGGGTCGCGTTTTCCGCCTCGAACATCCAGCGCTGCTTCTCGAGTTCGGCCGTGATGCCGATCAGCAGATCCTGGGTCACCGGGTCCGCCTCTTCCGTCGCGTCGATGCGTTCGCGCAGACGCTCGATCGCCGTCGCCAGTGCCTCGACGAGCAGCTGGACGACATCCGTGTCCTGGATCCAGCCGTCCTTCGGGCTCTGGAACACGGAAGCCGAGGCGACGGTCTCCGGGCGGCCGTCCGGCGGCACGCCGAGCGCCGCCGAGCGCTCCGCCACGGTGTCGGAGAACGCACGGGCGGCCGACACCACTTCGTCGAGGTGCAGATGGATCGAACGGAACCTCGGCCCCACGATGTTCCAGTGGGCCTGCTTCCCGATCAGCGACAGCGCCAGCAGATCCACCAGGGTCGCCTGCAGGGCGTCACCGGTGATCTTGCGTTCCGGCTCCGGCAGGCTGCTCTTCACTACAGTCATGGGGTAACTCCTCCTCGTGGCTCGGCCCGGGTTCTGGCTACCGGACCCGTTCTCTCGTGGGACGGAGCAGCGCGGCCCGTTCCTCCTCGCAGGTGCCGCCCCAGACACCCGAGGTCTGACCGCTGCGCAGGGCCCAGTCCAGGCACTGCGGGGTCACCGGGCAGTGGGCGCACACGCGTTTCGCGGCAGCGGTGTCGCGCACCGCCGGCCCCTTCGTGCCTATGGGGAAGAACAGTTCCGGGTCCTCTCCCACACAGGCCGCTCGCCGCAACCACTCCATGGAACGCGGGTGCCCAGGTCGGAGGGGCGGAAACGTGACGGAACAGGCCATCGGGGGCGACGGAGAGCGATCGGCGGCGGGAAGAGAGAACGAACAGGTGGAGAGGAAGGTGATCAGGCGGAGAAGGGAGGGATCAGTGGGGCCGGCGCGCGAGTACCCGGTCCACGAAGGCGGTCAGCTCGGCGAAGGCCTCGGCCCGGTCCGTCTCCAGGAAGATGTCGTGCCGGGCGCCCGGAAAGATCCGTTCGGTCCAGTCGGTGCCCCGCAGTTCCTCGATGCCGACGCGGCTTCCGGCGAGCGGGACGAGCCGGTCGTCGTCGCCGTGCAGCCACAGCAGCGGCAGCGGTCCGATGTCACCGCCCTTGGCCACGGTCTCCAGCGTCCGTACGAATGCCTCCAGCGTCGGCCGTCTCATCGGACCGTGCCAGACCAGCGGGTCCGCCGCGTACGCCGCGCCGACCGCGGGATCGCGGGACAGCGCGGCCGGGTTGATGGGCCGGTCGGGGATCTCGTCCAGTTCGAGCAGCCGCTCCGGGAGGTCCCAGCTGCCGAGTACGGGCGCCGACAGGACGAGCGCGGCGAGTTCGGCGCCGCACCGCTGTGCGAAGCGGGCCGCGATCAGGCCGCCGGTGGAGTGGCCGATGAGGACGACGGGCACGTCCGGGTGGACGGACCGGGCGAGTTCGGCCACGGCGTGCAGATCGGTGACGACGTCCTCGAAGTCCGCGATCACCGCCCGCTCGCCCGCCGACCGGCCGTGTCCTTGGTGATCGGGGCCGAGAACGGTCGCGCCGTGGTCCACGAGGACGCCGGCGAGGTCCTCGTAGCGGCCCGTGTGTTCCCCGTACCCGTGCGAGAGGAGGGCGAGATAGCGGGGCGGATCGAGCGGACGTTCGGAGTCACTGGGAGCGGGCCGGGACCACTCGCGCACGGCGATCTCGCCTCGGCTGCCGGTGAGGACGTACTCGCGGGACTCGGCCATGGCTTCTCCGGGTGCGTCGTTGAAGGCGTGGGTGGTGAGCGTGGTGTGCGTGGATCTTCCCAGGACTCGCGAGGCCGGTCCACGGTGACGCGTCGGGGTGGGGCAGGTGTCACCTGGCGAGACGGTCCTGACGGTGGCAGTTGGGTGGGCTTAGCATCGGTGTCCGCATGAACACGATGACGCTCTGGCACATAACGCACTGGGAATTCGCCGCTCTCGCCGCCGCAGCGGTGCTGGTCGGCTTCTCCAAGACCGCTGTCAGCGGGGCCAACACGGTCAGTCTGGCGATCTTCGCGGCCGTTCTGCCCGCCCGCGAGTCCACGGGTGTGCTGCTGCCGATCCTGATCGCCGGGGACGTACTGGCCGTACTGACCTACCGCAGACATGCCCACTGGCCGACCCTGTGGCGGCTGTTCCCGGCGGTCGCAGTGGGGGTGGTCGTCGGCACGGTGTTCCTGGTGTGGGCGGACGACGAGGTCGTACGGACCTCGATCGGGGCGATCCTGCTGCTGATGGCCGGGGTGACGGTGTGGCGCCGACGGCGGGCGGAAGCGGAGGCGAAGCGGGAGGAGGAGGGAGAGGAAGAGCGGGAGGAGGACGAGCCGGAGGCGGTGAGCACTCGCGCCGGACAACTCAAGGCCCGCTCGTACGGTGTCCTCGGCGGCTTCACGACGATGGTCGCCAATGCGGGCGGCCCCGTCATGTCGATGTACCTCCTGTCGGCCGGATTCCGGAAACTCGGCTTCCTGGGGACGTCGGCGTTCTTCTTCCTGATCGTGAACGTCTCGAAGGTCCCCTTCAGTGCCGGCCTCGGTCTCATCGACGGCCACTCGCTCCTGCTCGACGCGGCGCTCGTGCTGTTCGTCGTCCCCGGCGCGTTTCTCGGCAAATGGGCTGTGAGCCGGATCAACCAGCGGCTGTTCGAGCAGTTGGTGATCGCGGCCACGGTGGTGGGCGGAGCCCAGTTGCTGCTGCGCTGATCAGCGGCTCTCCGGGTTCCGCCGGTCGCCTGAGCCCGCCAGCGCCGCAGGTCGGCTCGGCAGGCTGCTGCTGAGGTCCTCCACCAGGAGGCGTTTGGAGATGGCGTCCACCGCGGCGCGCAGGTCGTCGCCCGAGGGGCGGCCGAGGTCCTGCTCCACTCGTTCGGCCAGCCAGGAGCCCCAGGCGCCGCCGATCACCCCGGCCTCGCGGGTACCCGCCTCGGTGTGGGAGAAGAAGGAGCCGGTGCGGGTCAGATAGCCCTCCTCGACCATGCGGTCGAAGACCGGCAGGAGTACCTCGGGCGGCATGTGACGACGGGCGGCGATCAGACCGAGACCGGCATGGCCGACCATCCGGGTGAACAGCTCGACCTGCATCACGGCCCAGGCGCCCGCGATGTCCAGACGGGTGTCGGAGTCGCTGACGATCCGGCGCGCGGTGTCCAGGTCGGTGCTGCCGATGATCTTGCCGACGGAGGCTTCCAGCAGACGGCGCGAGTCCGGGCTGGTCGGCGTACCGAAGCCGTCACCCATGTCCGTCGAAGCCATCCGCGCACTGTCGCGCAGCTGCACCTGCTTGAGGAACAGGGCGACGACGAAACCGATGAGCGCGACCGGCACGGTCCACAGGAAGACGGTCTGGATGGTGTCCGCGTAGGCGTCGATGATCGGCTCGGCCGCCCGGGCGGGGAGGTGGTGCAGGCCTGCCGGGCTCGTTGCCGCGCCGACGATGGCGGCCTGGTCCGCCGCGCCCGTGCGGGCGGCCTCCGCGATGCCGTCGGAGAGGTTCGGTGTCAGCGAGTTGGTGTAGAGCGTGCCGAAGACCGCGGTGCCGAACGAACTGCCCAGCGTACGGAAGAAGGTGACGCCGGAGGTCGCGGTGCCCAGGTCGGCGTACTCGACGGTGTTCTGGACGGCGATCGTCAGCACCTGCATGCCCAGGCCGATCCCGGTGCCGAGGACGAACATGTAGAGCGAGGACAGCCAGGCGCTGGTCGAGGCGTCCATCAGGGAGAGGAGATACAGGCCCAGGCCCATCACCGCCAGGCCGATGACCGGGAAGAGGCGGTACTTGCCGGTCTTGCTGACCACGTTGCCGCTGAAGACGGAGGCGATCAGCAGGCCCAGCACCATGGGCAGGGTGCGTACGCCGGAGACCGTCGCCGAGTCGCCGTCGACGTACTGGAGGAAGGTCGGGAGGTAGGTCATCGCGCCGAGCATCGCGAAGCCGACGATGAAGCTGAGGATCGAGCACACCGTGAAGACGGGGTTGCCGAACAGCCGCATGGGAAGCATCGGTTCGGCCGCGCGGGACTCCGCCCAGCAGAACAGGCCGAGCGAGACCGCGCCGCCGACGAACAGCGCGATGATGACGCCGGAATCCCACGCGTACTGGTTGCCGCCCCAACTCGTCGCCAGGATCAGCGCGCTGGCGCCGATCGCGACGAACGCGATGCCCAGATAGTCGATGACCGGCCGCACCGCCGATTTCACCACCGGAATGGTGCGGGCCGCGGCGATGACCACCACGATCGCGATCGGCACGTTGACGTAGAAGGCCCAGCGCCAGGTCAGATGGTCGGTGAACAGGCCGCCGAGCAGCGGCCCGATGACCGTCGCCACACCGAACACGGCACCGATCGCGCCCTGGTACTTGCCGCGCTCCCGCAGCGGGATGACGTCGGCGATCAGGGCCATCGCCGTGACCATCAGCCCGCCCGCGCCGACGCCCTGCATGGCCCGCCAGACGATCAACAGCGTCATGTTCGTGGCGAGTCCGCACAGGAACGATCCGGTGATGAAGACGATCGCCGAGACCTGGAAGACCACCTTGCGGCCGAACAGGTCGCCGAACTTGCCGACCAGCACCGTGGCCACGGTCTCCGCCAGCAGATACGACGTCACCACCCACGACATGTGCTCGGCGCCGCCCAGGTCCGACACGATCGTCGGCAGAGCGGTGCCGACGATCGTCTGGTCCAGGGCGGCAAGGAGCATGCCGAGCATGATCGTGACGAAGACGACGTTGCGGCGGCGGGAGTCCAGCACGGGCGGCTGCGCGGCGGCGGGCGGTGCGGTGGTGTCCTCGACGGCTGTCACGAGGTCACGATCACACCGGTGCACCACCACTGCAAGGGGGACGGCCCGCTCGGGTTCCCCACGATGCCTACGGTTGCCCGGGCCCGCTGCCCCCGGCGTTCCGTCGCAGCAGATACGTGTCCATGATCCAGCCCTTGCGCTCACGGGCCCGTGCGCGCAGGCGCTCGATACGCGGCGCGGCCTCGGCGATCGGCCCGGAGACGAGGAGTTCGTCCGGGGTGCCCAGGTAGGCGCCCCAGAAGATGTCGATGTCCTCGTCGGTGTGCTCCCGGAAGGCCTGATGGGCGTCCAGCATCACCACCACGTCGTCGACCCCTGCCGGAAACTCCTCGGCGAGCCGCCGCCCGGTGGTGATCTGGACGGGACGTCCGACCCGGTTGAGGCCCGTGCGATGACGGGCGGCGAGCGCGGAGACGCCGCTGATGCCGGGCACGACGCCGTACCCGAACTCCACCGTGCCCCGCCCGAGGACGTCCTCCAGGATCCCGAGCGTGCTGTCGTACAACGAGGGATCGCCCCACACCAGGAAAGCCCCGCTCTCGTCCGCGCCGAGCTCCCCGGCTATCAGCCGCTCGTAGATCTCGGCCCGGGCACGGCGCCAGTCGCCGACCGCGCGGGAGTACGCGGCGTTCCCGGCCGTCCGGTCCCGGTCCGGATCGCGTACCTCGACCAGGCGATACGTCCCCTCCGGCACATGCGTGTCGAGCAGGTGCCGGCGCAGCCCCACGAGGTCGGACCGGGCCTCGCCCTTGTCGAGGACGAAGAACACGTCGGTGCTCCGCAGCGCCCTGACCGCCTGCAGGGTGAGCTGGTCGGGGTCGCCCGCGCCGATACCGATGACCTGGATCCTTCGCACGCCCCCGAGTCTGCCGCACCCCACTGACAACCGGACGACACGGCAGGCGGGCCGGGTCAGCCGCCGACGGTACGGCTCGACAACCGGGGCGCCCGGTCTCCCGCATCGACGACCGGGGCCTCCTCCTGCTCGACCTCCGCGGCCAGCTCCCGTGCCCAGGCGACGACACCGGCGAGGTCCATCCCGTACGGCTGCGGGCGCGCACCCACCGCCGCCCACTCCTCGACCGCGCCGGCCCCGCGCCGCAACAGCCGGACGCCGCCTGTGACGTTCCCTCGTGCGGCGTGCGTGAGTCCCACGGCCAGCTGCGCGAGCCCCCGCCACAGGCCGCGCTCCTCTTCTGGCCCCGACTTCCAGGCGTCCTCGAAAACCTCGTGCGCGTGGAACGGTTTCCCCGCGTCCAGCAACGCCTGCGCCTCGGCGACGCTGTCCTCGGGACGGCGTACGACGCCCTCGGGCTGCCGGGCGACCCCGCGCTCGCCGTACGGCAGCGGACGCCCGAGGCCGTCCCGCGGCCGTGCGTTGCGTGCCCGCCCCTCCTCGTCCCGGTCCCGCCCGTCCACTGCTGCCCGATCCTCCGACGCACCGCTCATACCCCGATTGTCGCGCGCTCCCCGCCGCCTTCGGGGCAGCCGCTAACGTGGGGTAAGGTTCTGTTCGCGTGATCACGCGGGGCAACCGCGGGTCATCACACCGGGACGTGGCGCAGCTTGGTAGCGCACTTGACTGGGGGTCAAGGGGTCGCAGGTTCAAATCCTGTCGTCCCGACGGTGTTCATCAGCGGGTCTGCCGGAAGCGGCAGGCCCGTTTTTGTGTTCGTCCTGGTCGAGGTTTCCTGGTGACCACGTGATCCGACGCCGGTCGTGCCGGGGGAGTCGTTGCGCGAACCGTTGACGCGCAAGGGGTTCGTCTCTACGGTCCCGTTCGATGCCGTGACCGGTGTTCACCATTTCGAACATGGCTGGATTTGCCTGAACGGGAGCGTCCCCCCTCGTCCCCGCACACAAGGAGGATCCGCGTGAGCCCCACCTCCCGCAGAACCGCTCTCCTCGCCGTCCCCGCGGCGATCCTGCTCGCGCTCGTCCCGAGCTCGGCGTCCGCGTATCCGAATCCGGGCAGTGTCACCGGCTCGATCGTGGTCCACGACCCGACGATGATCCGTACCTCGTCCGGCCAGTATCTGCTCTATGCCACCGGCGGAGGTATCGGCAATCGTGCTTCCAGCGATCGCGTCTCCTTCAGTGGCGGCGCGGACGCCTTCTCCGTCAGGCCGAGCTGGTGGCGCACCTACTCCTCCGTGCCGGAGGCCTGGGCCCCCGACATCTCGTTCCACGGCGGCCAGTACCTGATGTACTACTCCGTCTCGTCCTTCGGCTCGCAGAACTCGGCCATCGGGCTGGCGACATCGCCGAGCGGCCGACCAGGCAACTGGACCGACCAGGGCATCGTGTACACCTCCAGTCCGTCGAACGACTACAACGCCATCGACCCCAACCTCTTCGTCGACGACGACGGCAAGTGGTGGCTGTCTTTCGGCAGTTGGTGGACCGGGATCAAAATGGTCCAGATCGACCCGGCGACCGGAAAACAGCTCTCCTCCGACACCGCCCGCTACTCGCTCGCCGCACGCCCCACGGGAACCAAGGCCGTCGAGGCTCCCTACCTCGTCGAACGGAACGGCTACTACTACCTGTTCGCCTCGTACGACACCTGCTGCGCCGGCACCAGCTCCACGTACAAGGTCAAGGTCGGCCGGGCCACGCGGGTCACCGGCCCGTACTACGACAGGAACGGCGTCGCCATGATGAACAACGGCGGGACGCCCGTGCTGGAGTCGCACGGCCGGTACATCGGCCCCGGCGGACAGTCGGTCATGCACGACGCGGACGGCGATCTGATCGTCTATCACTACTACGACGGCCAGGGCAACGGTGCTCCGAAGCTCGGCATCAACCTTCTGAACTGGAGCAGCGGATGGCCCGTCGCCCAGTGACCGCACCGGACGAGGAGAGGGCGCGCACATCGAGTGGGCGATGAAGCCCGACTCGGTGTGCGCGCCCTCAGTTCCAGCTGTCCGGCGCTACCTGTGCCGCCGGCCTAGCGGCGGAGGACGATGCCCTTGGTCGCGGTCCCCGTGCGGTTGTCGTACACGACGACGCCCGAGGACTTCTTCCAGATCTGGATGCGGAACGTGTCCGGCTTGTCCGTCGCCGTGATGCGGAAGGCGTAGCCGTCCTTGCCGTTGACCTTGCCGGAACCCTGGTAGACCGCCGTGGAACCGGTGATCACCAGCCAGTCCGAGGACGTGCCGCGCAGTTGCACCGCTGCCTTGGACTTCCCGGGTGCCTTCAGGTCGAAGGAAGCCGTGCCTGTCGGGACTGCGCCGCCCTTTCCGTAGGAGGCGCCGAAGGAGAAGGCCGCCTTGGCGGTCAGCTTCGGGTCGGCCGGGTAGGCGCCCGGCCGGGAAGCGATCACACCGTTGCCCGTGACCGAGCCGGCCTTGGGGTCGTACACGATCAGCTCGGGGAGCTGAGCGGTGGCCGAGGCCTTGTCGTCGTCCGTCACCGTGATCGTCGGGCGGAGGATTCCCGCCTTCAGATAGGCGTGGCTCGCCTCGCAGGTGCCGCCCGTGACCTTGCCGGCCGTCGGGGTGGTGCCGTCCTTCCAGTCGATCGTGCAGGTGTGGGTGTCGGCGCTGCCCGGGTCGGTGAACTTCGCCGAGATACGGGCCGGGGTGTTCTTGCCGGCCTGGACCGGGGTCTTCGGGCCCTGGACCGAGGTGATCGACGGGGGCGCGTTCGAGACCGTGACCGTCAGGGTGTCCGTGCTGCGACCGCCCGTCAGTGTGACCTCGTACGTGCCGTTGTCCCGGCAGGTGATGGTGGTCGGGATCGTGGTCCGGCTGGAGAACGTGCAGGGGGTCGCCGCGCTCACGCTCCAACTCGGGGTTCCTGCCCCGGAGATGCTGCCCGTGAGCGGGATCGCGCTGCCTTCCGGTCCCGTCGTGTCCGCGCCCGCGTGGACGATCGTCACCGGGTCGATGCTCGACAGGGTCGGGACGACCTTCTTGATCAGACCGTCGGCGTCGAACTCCAGCTTGTCGATGGTCGTTTCGCGGTGCATGCCGTCACCGCCGGGGATGGCGAAGCGGTGGTAGGCGATGTACCAGTCGTCGGTGTTCGGGACGTGGACCACCGAGTGGTGGCCGGTGCCCTTGATGCCCAGGGAGAGGTCCTTCTGCAGGATCACCCCGCGCTTGGTCCAGGGGCCCGTCGGCGAGGAACCGGTCGCGTACGCCACCTGGTAGTTCTCGTCGCGGGTGTCGTTCTCCGACCACATGAAGTAGTAGGTGGAGCCCCGCTTGATGACGAACGAGCCCTCGTTGTAGCCGCTCGGGGTGATGTCGGTGATCTTCGAGGCGTCGAAGGAGACCATGTCGTTGTTGAGCGGGACCACGTAGGCGCGGCCGTTGCCCCAGTACAGGTACGACTGGCCGTCGTCGTCGGTGAAGACCGCCGGGTCGATCATCTGGCCCGGGTGGTCACCCGCCTTCAGCAGCGGCTTGCCCAGGGCGTCCTTGAACGGGCCGGTCGGGGAGTCCGAGACCGCCACGCCGATGTTCGCGTCGGCGCAGAAGTAGAAGTAGTACTTGCCGTTCCGCTCCTCCATGGTCGGCGCCCAGGCGCGGCTGTCGGCCCAGCTGACGTCGGGACCGAGGTCCAGGATGACGCCGTGGTCCTTCCAGTGGACCAGGTCGGTGGAGGAGTACGCCTTGAACTGCGTACCGCTCCAGCCCTCGAAGCCGTCGGTGGTCGGGTAGATGTAGAAGGTGTCGCCGAAGCGCACGATGTTCGGGTCGGCGTTCAGACCCGGCAGCACCGGGCTCCTCATCTCCACAGCCGACACGGTCCAGGTGCGCTTCTTGCCGTCCGAACCGGTGACCTCGTACGTCAGCGGCTTGCTGAAGTCGCGCAGGGTGCCGGAGGCGGGGCTGATGCTCGCGCCGTGGGCCAGGGTGAACTGCGGCGCCAGGGCCTTGACGTCACTGCCCGGGTTGAGCGGCAGGACGACCTTGCTGTCCTTGTCGTTGATGATCGCGTCGACCTTGAGCGCCGGGTGGGTCACCGCGGCGATCCCGGTGGTGTTGCCGCCGAGCTCCAGGACCTCGGCGGGCGTGAGGGCCCGGTTGTAGATCCGGAAGTCGTCGACCTCGCCGCCGAAGTAGGGGTCCGGGGAGTACATCGACTTGCCGATGTAGCCGGAGTAGTCCTTCGAGGCGTCGTACAGCTCGGACGGCTTGATGGTGACACCGCTCACGCGGGCCGTCTCGGCGCCGTTCAGGTAGAGGATCGCCGTCTCGGTCGCGCCGTCCAGGGTGACGGTGACGTGCTGCCACTCGCCGGCGGTGAGCGGGGAGCCGCCGATCATCTGCTTCTCACCGGACCAGGTGGCCTTGGTGATCGCGGAGAACAGCTTGCCGGCGCCGTTGGAGGGCGAGGCGAACAGGTACTTGTTGTTGTCCGGGCCGAGACCGAAGAGCCACTGGAAGTTGTCGCCGCCCTTCCACTTGACGTACGTGGAGACGGTCACGCTGGTGGTGCCCTTGAGAACCCCGTTGGGGATCTTCACGTAAGGCGAGCTGGAGCTGCTGTTGCCGCCGGACATCTTGAACGAGCCGCCGTGCACGCCGGTACCGAAGTCGGGCGTACGGACGTAGGTGCCGTGGAAGCCGTGGCCGCTGGAGTCGCGGGCGATGCTGCCGCCGGTCTCGTCGAAGTCGTAGTGCAGAAGCAGGTCGGCCGGGATGTCGGGGCCCTCGGCGGAGACCGTGATCTCGGCGCTGACCGCGATGGCGGAGTCGCCCGCGAGGTCGCCCGTCACCGTGAAGGTGCCGGCCTGCGCGTACTGCGACGGGTCCACGTGTCCCCAGGTGACCGCGACGGGCCGCTTCACGCCGTCCGCGGACTCGGCGATGACGGTGGCCGGGAGGACGGGGGCCTCACCGATGCGCGTCTCGACCTTGACGTTCTCCGCGCTCGTGATGATCTGGTCCGGCTGGTAGGTGCTCAGCAGCCGGTCGTACTCCGCCTGCGTGACCGGAAGTACCGTGCCGTGGCGGGGTTTCGAGGGGAGGTCGTAGCCCGTGGACGGAGTCCACACACCCGACGCGAGGTCCGTCGACTCGAACGGGATGTAGCCGCGCCCGCCGAACTCGTCGGCGAACAGGTACCACTTCTCCTCGGAGTTGGACTTGAAGACCAGCGGCCCCTCGGCCGCGCTCATCGCGCCCTTGCCGATGCCCTCGGCGACGAAGTCGTAGGACGGGTTGAGGATCGAGTCGCTCTTCTCCTCGAAGATGAACTTGCTGTTGGGCGTCGAGGAGGAGTTGTTCCGCTCGTCCTTGGAGAAGCGGTAGTAGGTGTCCTTGTCCTTGATCATCGTGGAGTCGATGACCGAGTAGCCGCGGTCGATCCACACCTTGGGCTCACTGAAGGTACGGAAGTCCCGGGTGGTCGCGTACATCATGCGGTTGTACGTGTCGCCGGAGTGGTCGGCGTTGTCGTACAGCTTCGAGGCCCAGAAGACCACGTACGAGCCGAGCTTGGCGTCGTAGAAGGCCTCCGGCGCCCAGGTGTTGCCGGCCGAGTCGGGGGAGATCTTCACCAGGCGCTGGTCGGTCCAGTGGACCAGGTCGGTGGACTCCCACACCATGATGGACTTGCTGCCGGTGCGCTGGGAGGCGTCCCAGTCGCCGTTGCCGTAGATCCTGAGGTCGGTGGCGATCTGGTAGAACTTGTCGCCCTCGGGGGAGCGGATGATGAACGGGTCGCGCAGGCCCTTCTCGCCGAGCGTGGAGGTCAGGACGGGCTTGCCGTCGTTCAACTCCCGCCACTTCAACGGGTCGTTACCCTTGCTGAGGGCCGCGTAGAGCTGTTCGCCGTCCGAGGTGCCCTCGCCGGTGAAGTAGCTGAACATGTAGCCCTTGAGGGCTGCCTTCGCGGGGAGTTCGGGGACCTTGGCCGTCAGGGTGCGGGTCGCGGTGGCGGTGCCCTTGGTGATCGTCGCCGTCAGGTCGACCGTGGTGCCGCCGGCGCCGTGCGCGGGGCGGTGGACCACACCGTCGGTGGCGATGACGTCCGGGTTCGCCGAGGACCAGGTAACCGCCGTGCCGTAGGCGCCCGTTGACGGCAGCGTGACGTTCCCGCGGATGTCGTCGAGGTTCGGGACGGTCAGCGCGTCGGCGGCCTGCTGGGTGGCCGTCGTGTCGTCGAAGGTGGCCGGGACCGTGACGTCGAAGGTCTTGGTGTCGCTCACCGGGCCCTTCTTCAGGGTCGCCGTGAGCGTGGCGTGGCCGTCCGGCTGACCGGCGGCCGGGCGGGTGACCGCGCCGGAGGACGAGACCACGGAGGCGCTGTCGGTCGCCCAGGTGATGACGGAGCCGCCCGCCGGGCCCGCGCTCGGCAGCGTCAGGTCTGCGGTCACAGCGCTCGTGTCGCCCAGTGTGAGGGCCGCCTTGTCGGCGGCGACGCCCTGCGCGGCGATGGGGAGGGAGAGTTCCTCGACCTCCGTGCTCGCCAGCGCCCGGTCGTAGACCCGGAAGTCGCGGATGTTGCCCTTGAACAGGTTGTCGCCGGGGTAGACCGACTTGCCTATGTAGTTGGCGGTGGTCGTGCCCGAGCCGATGGAGCCGGGGGTGAGGGTGATCGCCGTGTTGCGACCCACCTCCACGCCGTCCTCGTAGAGCACGCCCGTGTTGCCGGTCTGCGTGTACGTGATCTGCTTCCAGACCGCGCGCTGCAGGTTGGTGCCCGCGGTCCGTGTCGTCTGCTCCGTCGACCAGTTGCCGCTGGCGATGGAGGTCCGGTACGAGTTGCCCGTGGTGAACAGGTAGCCGTTGCCGGCGGTGCCGCTGGTGTTGCCGAAGCCGTAGATGAAGTACGGGTTGGACTGGGTGGAGTCGACCTTCACGTCCATCGAGACGGAGATCGAGTTCATCCCGCTCATGATGTTGTCCGGCACCTTGATGTAGGTGTCGGAACCGTTGAAGGCAAGCCCGTCACCGGAGTTGGACCAGCCGGTGGTCCCGTTCACCGTGCCCGTACGGCCGTTGCCCGAGGAGTCGGTGACCGTGGTGCCGGAAGCTGCGTCGAGCTTGTACCAGAGGGCCAGACCGTCGGTGATGTCCGACGCGGCGGCGTGAGCGGGCACGGCCAGGGCCAACGGCCCCGCGAGGCCCAGCAGAAGCGATGCGGCGGTCACGCCGGCGAGCCTCTCCGACCAGGGTCTGCTGCGGCCGCGTGATCTCGCGAGTTGCATCGTTTCGGCTTCCTCTGCTCGGACACGGGGTGCGGTAACGGGAGACAGCAGATTTCGTCTGTGTGTCCGCGCGTTGCGAGAGTGTCAATCGGTGCGACCAGGGGCGTCAAGAGTTTTCGAACGACGTTCGACAGGTCGGACAACTTGTTTTCCGCGCGAGACATGCCAAACGGAACGGAACCTGCCACAACCGTTGACGTATGCAACCCGTGTACCTATGTTCTGGTCGAAGTTACGCACGACGTCCGGAATTTCGAACAATGTGACCATGAGAAGGGGCCATTCGTGTTTCGTACCCGTCACTGGCTGACCCTCCTGGCGGCGCTGCTGGCGCTGCTCGTACCTGTCGTCGGCCTGCAGCCCGCCGCCGCGGCCGAGGGGCGTCCGTACACGAACCCCGTCAAGTCGCAGAAGGGCGCCGACCCCTGGCTCGAGTACTACAACGGCAGCTACTACCTGGTCACCACGTCCTTCACCGGCGTCCTGACCATGCGCAAGTCGCCGACTCTGGCCGGGCTCGCGACGGCTCCCAGCGTGCAGGTCTGGAGTGACACCACCTCGACCCGCAACAACAACTTCTGGGCGCCCGAACTGCACTTCTTCGACGGCCACTGGTACCTGTACTACTCCGGCGCGCCGATCGGCGCCGCCTGCTGTGACCAGCAGCGGACCTACGTGGTGGAGAGCGCCGGCACCGATCCGATGGGCCCGTACACCTTCAAGAACCAGCTCACCGGGTCCAACCTCGACCCGGGCGGCTGGCTCATCGACGCCACCGTGCTCACGTACAACAACAAGCTCTACCTGGTCGGCAGCGGCGCCATCGGCGGCAGCAGGCAGAGCCTGGTCATCGCGCCGATGACCAACCCGTACACGGTCAGCGGCTCCACCTTCAGCCTCATCTCCCAGCCCACGCTGAGCTGGGAGACCTCCGGGGCAGCTGTCAACGAGGGACCCGAACCGCTCTACCACGACGGCCGGACCTTCCTCACCTTCTCCGCGAGCTACTGCCAGACCCCCGACTACAAGCTTGGTCAGCTCGAACTCACGGGCACCAACCCGCTGTTGGCGTCCTCCTGGACGAAGAAGCAGACGCCCGTCTTCCAGCGCAACGACGCCGCCGGGGTCTACGGGCCGGGCCACAACGGGTTCTTCACCTCGCCCGACGGCACCGAGAACTGGATCGTCTACCACGCCAACGACTCGGCCTCGGGCGGCTGCGGCAACGGCCGCACCACCCGAGCCCAGAAGTTCACCTGGAACGCGGACGGCACACCGAACTTCGGTACTCCGGTGGCCCTCGGTACGACATCGCCCGGCCCGTCCGGCGAGAGTGCCGTGACCCCGACCGCGTACACGCTGGTCAACCGCAACAGCGGCAAGTGCCTTGACGTGGAGGGCGGGAACACCGCCGACGGCACCAACATTCTTCAGTGGACCTGCAACGGCGGCACCAACCAGAAGTGGCGCATCGAGGACCAGGCCGACGACACCAGTCGACTGGTCAACGTCGCCACCGGCAAGGTGATGGACACCGCGGCCTGCGCCACGGCGGACGGCACCGATCTGCGCCAGTGGTCCTGGCTGAACAACAACTGCCAGAAGTTCAGGCTCGTCTACACGGCCACCGGCGACTACGTCCGGATCGTCAACGAGTCCACCGGCAAGGTCGCCGACGTCGCCGACTGCTCCACCACGAACGGCGCCGACGTACGCCAGTGGTCCTGGCTGGGCAACAACTGCCAGCAGTGGCAGATCAAGCCCACCACCTGAGCCGCAGGTACTGACGGACGGCGGTGGCCCGGCCGGAACTCCGGCCGGGCCACCACCATGTGACGAACCGTCACCACGTCAGCTCGTCAGCCGGCCGGTTCGGTCACCTTCGTGGCCGTCTTGCCGTCGACGGCCGCCGACAGCTGCGGGACGAGCCGCTCCAGCATGTACGGCAGGCTCAGCACCGACACGAACGACACGGAGTTGCCGTAGTCGCTGGTCTCCTTGACGAAGACCTCGCGGTCCTCCTTGGCCACCTTCAGGTCCGCGTACAGGGCGTTCTTGCGCAGCGCCGCCTTGTCCTTGGTGGTGTCGGAGACGATCCACACGATCGCGTCCGTGTCGAGGAGATCGGTGCGCTCCTTGCTGATGTTGGCCCCGAACTCGTCACCGATGACCTTGTCCAGGTCGGTGGGCAGCTTGAAACCGAGGTCCGTGAGGACGCGCGAGCGCGAGTCCTGACTGCCGTAGACGAAGATGCCCTCGTACGGGGTCGCCATCACGGCGGTGGCACCGGCGAAGTCGGGGTGTTCGGCCGCGGCCTTCTTGAAGTCGGACTCGACCCCGGCGACCAGTTCCTTCGCCTTGGACTCCTGGCCGAGCGCCTTGCCGATGATCTCGGTCTGGTTCTGCCACGGCACGCCGTAGTCGTTGTACTCCTTCGGCTGGGCCACCACCGGGGCGAACTTCGACAGTGTGTCGTACTGTGCCTTCGTCAGACCGCCGTAGACGGCCAGGATCAGGTCCGGCCGGAGCGCGGCGATCTTCTCGGTCTGCGGGCCGGTGCCGGTGTCCTTCAGGACGGTCGGCGCCGCCGCGCTGCCCAGCTTGTCCGCCGCCCAGGGGCCGATCGCGCCCTTGTAGCCGCCCAGCCACTCGGTCGTACCGACCGGCACCTTGCCCAGCGCGAGCACGGCGTCCTGGTCGGTCAGTCCCACCGTGACGATCCGCTTGGGCTCGGACTTGATCGTGGTGCTGCCGTACTTGTGCGAAAGGGTCACCGGGAAGGCGGAGTTGGCGGACGCGTCGGCGGCGGGGCCCGCCGCGCCGGAGTCGTCGCCCGAGCCGCAGGCGGCTGCGGTGCCGAAGAGAAGCAGTACGGAGGTGAGCGCCGCGGCGAGCCGAGTGCCTCTGGGAGAGCCGAACATCAGTGGTCCTTCACGGTGGTGGTCGTATCGGTGCGGGGACGCGTGGGGGGCTTCTCGGCCGGCGAACGGGTGCCGGACCAGGCCTGCCAGAGCAGGGCATAGGTTCCGGCCGCCGCGCACAGCTCGTCATGGGTGCCGCTCTCCACGATCCGGCCGCCGTCCATGACGACGATCCGGTCCGCGTCGGCGGCCTGGGTGAGCCGGTGGGCGACCACGAGCGCGGTACGGCCCTCGATCGCCCGGTCGGCCGCCTTCTCCAGCAGGCGTGCGCCGGAACTGCCGGCCTCGGCCGTCGCCTCGTCCAGCACGGCGACCGGCGGATCCGCCAGCACCAGCCGGGCCAGGGCGAGTTGCTGCACCTGGGCGGCGGTGAGCCGGTGCCCGCCCTCGCCGACGACGGTGGCCAGGCCCTCGGGCAGCGCCGACACCCAGTCCAGCGCGGCCACTTCGGTCAGGGCCGCACGCAGGGCCTCGTCCGTCGCGTCGGCGCGGGCGAGCCGCAGGTCGTCGGCGAGCGGGCCCGCGAAGACATGCGTCTCCTGGGTGACGAGGGCAACCGGCAGACCGCCGGGGGACGTCGAGGCGCCGGTGAGCCGGACCGTGCCGGAGGTCGGCTCGTGCACACCCGCGATGAGCTTGGCGAGCGTCGTCTTGCCCGCGCCGCTCGACCCCACCAGCGCGACCCGCTCCCCGGCGGCCAGCGTGAGATGCACGTCCCGAAGGACGGGACGCCCGGACACGTACTCGTGGTGGACGCCGGTGACGGTGACCGTGCCCGCCTCGCGGTGCTGCGCCGTGGGGGCCGGGGGAGCGGACTCGGCGGCCGGTATGTCCGTGACGCCGACCAGCCGGGCCAGTGCCGCTGTCGCTGACTGGGCGTCGTCGAGCAGCGCGAGGGCCTGGTTGACCGGGCCGAAGAGGCTGTGGAAGTAGAGCGCGGCGGCCGTGGCGGTACCGATGGACACGGAGTCGGCGCGCACCAGCAGGAACCCGGTGACCAGGACCGCCGTGAGGCCGGTGTACTCGGCGATGTGCAGCCGGTTGTAGAAGTCGAGCACCAGCCGCACGCCCCGCATCGTCAACGCGACGGCGGCGGACGAGCGCCGGGTGACGGACCCGGTGTGCGACTCCTCCAGCCCGAACGCCCGTACGGTGCCGGCGCCCGCGATGGTGTCCAGCAACTGCTGCTGCTGGGCGCCCGTGGCGATGCGCTGCTCGGCGTACAGGGGGACGGCGTTGCGTACGTACCAGCGTGCGGTTCCCGCCTGGATGGGCACCGCGAGCAGCGCGGCCAGCAGGAAGCGCCAGTCCAGGACGGCCAGGGCGGCGAAGGTCAGCACGATGGCGAGCAGCGAGCGGGCCAGCTCGGGCAGCGCCCCCCGCACCGCCTCGCCGACCACCGAGACATCCCTGGTGACACGGGCGTTGAGGTCGCCGGAGCCGGCCTTCTCCACCTGCTCCAGGGGCAGCCGCAGTGCCCGCTCGACGAACCGCTCGCGCAACTGGGCCAGCACGGTCTCCCCGAGCCGGGACACCAGGGACAGCCCGAGCGCGGTGGCGGCGCCCTGGGCGACGGCCACCAGGATGAGGAGGACGGCGGGGAGGGTGAGATCGTCGGGCGGACGGTGCTCGGCGACGAGGTCCACCATGCGGCCGAGCAGCGGCTGGACGAGCAGCCCGACCGCGGTCGCCGCGACCAGCACGGCGAAGGCGCCGATGGCGAGGGGGCGGTGCGGGCGGACCAGTTCACGGACGGCGGCGCGGGTACGGGCCGTGGTCGCGGTGGGAAGCAACTCCCGTGATCCGGCGGTCAGTTCGTTGTCGCTCATGCCAGCACCGCCGCTCTGTAGGCCTCATGACGGTGGATCAGATCCGCGTGCGAGGCCGTGTCGGTGACCCGCCCGTTCTCCAGCAGTACGACCCGGTCGGTGACCGACAGCAGCGCGGGACTGTTGGTCACCAGGACCGTCGTACGGCCCTTGCGCAGCTCCCGGACGCCGGTGGCGATGCCCGCCTCGGTGACCGCGTCGACGGCGGTGGTCGGATCGTGGACCACCAGGACGGGCCGCTCGGCCGCCAACGCCCGTGCCAGTGCGACGCGTTGACGCTGCCCTCCGGAGAGTGAGCGGCCCCGTTCACTGACCGCCGTGTTCTCGCCGTCCGGGAGGGTCTGCGCGACCTGGGCGACGCCGGCCGCGGTCATCGCCGGTTCGGGGTCGGCGTCGTCGGGGGCGGCGGCCGTGACGTTGCCTCGGACGGTGCCCTCGAAGAGGTCGGCGTCGTGCTCGGCCACCAGCAGGGCGGTGCGCAGTTCGGCGGGGTCGAGGTCCCGCAGGGGTATGCCGTCCAGTTCGACGGTGCCCGCCTCCGGGTCGCACTGCCGGGCCAGGCAGCGCAGCAGGTCGGTAGCGTGCGCGGGGTCGGTCGCGACCACGCCGAGCAGCTCACCCGGTGCGATGTCGAGGTCGACGCCCCTCAGGCCGCCGTGGCTGACACCGGTGAGGCGGACCGCGCCGCGCACCGGCCGGGCCAGGGTGCCCGCGCCCGGGGTGACGGCGTGCGGGGCGGCCAGTACTTCGGCGATCCGGGTCGCGGAGGCCCGGCCCTGGGCGAGCTCGGCGTTGACCCACGCGAGCACCTCCAGCGGGCCCAGAAGGAACAGGGCGAGCCCGACCGACGACACCAACTGGCCCAGACTGATGTCCCCTTGGGCGGCGAGCCGGCCGCCGACCAGAGCGACGGCGGCAATCAGGCACCCGGTGAGGCCGAGCACCATGCCGCTCTGGAAGGCCTGTGCGCGGGCGGCTTTCAGGGTGGCCTGGAGGGAGTCGCCGCTGGTGGCGCGGTAGCGGGCCAGCGCGGTGGACTCGCCGCCGATGCCCTTGAGGACACGCAGGCCGGCCACCAGGTCGGCGGCGACGGCCGAGGCGTGCGCGGCCCGTTCCTGTTCGGCCTCGCTGCGTGCTTCCAGCGGCTTGCTCAGCAGATGGCCCAGCCACAGCAGCACGGGCGTGCCGAGCAGTACGACCAGGCCGAGAGTGACGGACATGCGCAGCAGGACGACCGCGCCCACGAGGATGCCCGCGAGGGCCGAAATCCCGGCCATGGCGGCCATGTTGACGGCGCCTACGCGTTTGGCGTCCTCGGTGGCGATGTTGGCGAGGGCGCCGGGCAGCCGGCCCTCCTCGGCGCCGCCCCCGGGAGCCAGGATCCGGCGGACGAGGGTGATGCGGAGGGTGTGTTCGGCCTGGGCGGCGGCCCGCTCGGTGGACCAGGCGCCGAAACGCCAGCTGAGCGCGAGGCCGACGTAGATGACGGCGAGTGCGGCGAGCCAGCTCAGCAGGGCGCCGGTGTCGGAGCCCGTGACGGCGCGGTCGATGACCAGGCCGATCACGACCGGCACCAGCACTTCGCCCAGTTGGTGGCCGGAGCCGAGGAGCGCGCCGAGCGCGACGTCACGCCGCTGTCCACGGACCGACTGGCGCAGGACGTCCCGCCCCGACGGCTGTGAAGGACTACTCACCCGTACCCCTCCGGGATCGGACGACAGTGGAGGCCGGAAAGGCCCGAGTTGGGGGCTGAGGCCTGCCTGAGTACGGGTGTGCGCGTGCACTCGGGCGGGCCCAAAACGTAGGTGAGGCTACCCTAAGTTTACAGCGCTTGCCCAGTGCTGGCGACGACGTCACCGCTGCGACGCGTGAGCAGGGAGTCGAGGATCTCTCCCGAGCGCACGGCGGTCGTCGACAGCAGGGTCGAGGTGAGACCGTGCGTGTGCTCGGTCGCACCCTGGAGGTAGATCCCTGCGGTGACCTCGGGTGCGGCCTCGACCCGGTGGTCACGGCCGACCCGTACGGCGTCGTTGTCGTCCCGCAGACAGAGCTTGGCCGCTCTGCCGAGCAGGGTGTCGAGGTCCCGGGGGCGGTAGCCGGTGGCGTGCACGAGCACGTCGCAGGAGAGCACCTCCCGTTCTCCGGTGGGGAGATACTCGACGGTGACGTCCAGCCGGTCGTCCAGCTGCTCGACGTCCCGGATGCGGGAGACGTTGCGCATCCGCAGCCGCTCGGTGCCCTGGACCTTCTCGCGGTACATGGTGGCGTACAGCGTCTCGATCAGGTCCATGTCGACCACCGAGTAGTTGGTGCTGCGGTGGTAGTCGTGCAGGGACTGCTTCACCTCCGGCCGCGACCGGAAGTAGACGTCCACCGCCTCCGGGTCGAAGATCCGGTTGGCGAAGGGGCTGTCGTCGGCGGGTGTGTAGCCGTACTTGGCGAACACCGCGCAGACCTCGGTGCCGGGGAAGGAGCGGTGCAGATAGTCGACCGCCTCGGCACCGCTCTGACCCGCGCCGAGCACGAGAATGCGGCCCACCGAGGCACCCGTGGCGGTCAACTCGCTGGTGCGGGGCACCAGTTCGCTGTTGTGCCAGATGCGGTCCGACAGTGCGGTTCCCGGCGGGACATGCGGTTCGAGACCGACGGCCACCGAGATGTTGCGGGCCCGGCGCACCACCGTACGCTCCGGATCGCCCGGCACGCCGGTGACGACGTCGAACCAGCGGACCTCGCCGCTCTCCGTCAGCACGGGCTCCACGGAGACCACTTCGGCGTCGTACGTCACCTGGTCCGCGACCCGGGCCGCCGCCCACTCGAAGTACTCGTGGAACTCGATCCGCAGCGGGAAGAGCGTCTTCGCGTTGAGGAAGTCCACCAGCCGGCCGCGGTCCCGCAGGAAGCACAGGAAGCTGAAGTCGCTGGTCGGGTTGCGCATGGTGACCAGGTCCTTGAGAAAGGACACCTGCATGGTCGCGTCGTCGATGAGCATGCCCCGGTGCCAGCCGAACCGTGGCTGGCGTTCCAGGAACTCGGCGCGAATCCGCTCCTCGGGCGCGGCTTGTGCGTTGTGTTCCGCGATGGCTATGGCCAGCGCCAGATTTGACGGACCGAAGCCGATACCGAGCACGTCATGGACGGCGTCCGGTTCATCGTGCAGTGCGTTCACCGCAACTTCCCTTCCCCTAGGCGCCACTGATGTTAAATAAGGTTAGCCTTACCTTGCAATGGTGTGTCCTACGGAAGGATCGACTATGCGGGTCGTCATGTTCGGCTATCAGACCTGGGGGCATCGCACGCTCCAGGCGCTGCTGGACTCCGATCACGAGGTGGTCATGGCGGTCACCCACCCCAAGAGCGACCACGTGTACGAGAAGATCTGGGACGACTCGGTGGCCGACCTCGCCGAGAAGCACGGCATTCCGGTCCTGCTGCGGAACCGTCCGGACGACCCCGAACTCCTCGCCGCACTGCGGGAGTTGGCGCCGGACCTGATCGTCGCCAACAACTGGCGCACAGTCCTGCCCCCCGAGATCTTCGACCTCCCGGCGCACGGCACGCTCAACATCCACGACTCGCTGCTCCCGGCGTACGCGGGCTTCTCCCCGCTGATCTGGGCGCTGATCAACGGCGAACGGGAGGTCGGTGTCACCGCTCACCGGATGAACGCCGAGCTGGACGCCGGTGACGTGCTGCTTCAGCGGGCGGTGCCGGTCGGTGCGCGCGACACGGTGACCGACCTCTTCCATCGCACTGTGGACTTGATCACACCGGTCGTCCATGAGTCCCTCGGGCTCATCGCCTCCGGCCGCGCGGAGTGGATCCCCCAGGACCGCAGCAGGGCGAGCTTCTTCCACAAGCGGTCCCTGGAAGACAGCCGCATCGACTGGACCTGGCCGGCCGAGGACCTGGAACGCCTGATCCGCGCCCAGTCGGACCCGTACCCCAACGCCTTCACGCATCACAAGGGGCAGCGGATACGGATCGTCGAGGCCGAGGTGTCCGAGGGCTGCTACGGCGGCACACCGGGCCGGATCTTCATCCGCGAGGGCGACGGGATCGTCGTGGTCGCGGGCACGGAGGCCCGGAACGGGCGGCTGCGGGGCCTGCTGGTGAAGCGGGTGCGGACCGAGGGCGGGTCGGAGATCGCGGCGACGGAGTACTTCCGCACGATGGGCGGGTATCTGACGGCACGGCCCTGACCCGGGGGAGGGGCGGTGGGGCGTGCGGGCGGACCGATTCCCGTTCGACGCGGGTGCGTGATCACGTCAGGATGGCGTCATGCCTGATCTGCGAACCCAACGCCTCGTCCTCCGCTCCTGGAGCGACTCCGATCTCGCTCCCTGGGCGGCCATGAACGCTGACCCCGAGGTCCGCGAGCACCTCGGGGGCATCCTCACCCGCGAGCAGAGCGAGGCCTCCGCCGCCGGCTTCCAGGCCGACCTCGACGAACGGGGCTGGGGCTGGTGGGCGGTGGAGGTCACCGGTACGGGGGAGTTCGTCGGCTTCGCCGGGCTGGATCCGGTGGACGCAGACATGGCGTTCGACGGCGTCGAGGCGGGCTGGCGGCTGGCCCGGCGGGCGTGGGGGCACGGATACGCGACTGAGGCCGCCCGCGCGGTGCTGGCCCACGCCTTCGACGAGAAGGGCCTCGGCCTCGAAGAGGTCCTGGCGATCACGACGGCCACCAACCTGCGTTCGCAGGCGGTGATGCGCCGCCTCGGCATGACCCACGCCCCGGCCAAGGACTTCGACGACCCGACAGTCCCGGAAGGACCGCTGCGCCGGAACGTGGTCTACGGGATCCGGGCCGGCGCCTGGCTCTAGCCGACCCCTGGTGGGTGTCAGAGGTGCCGCATCCAGACGTTGGGCTCCTGGTAGATGCCCTCGTCGCGGGCACGGTCGACGCGCAGCAGCCCCAGGCCGTCCGGGATGACGTACTCGCCCGACTCGGGAAGGTCGAGCCCGGTCCACTTCTCCCACTGGGCGACCGTGCCGGTCATCGTCTGGGAGACGGGGGCCGCGGCGAGGATCTCGGCACCGAGTCGCTCGTGCGTACGGATCCACGGGTCGAGGGCCGACCCGTCGGGGCGGCGCCAGCGCATGAAGGTCTCGACGGGCGTCAGGGGATAGCGCGCCTTGGTAGTCGGACGGACGGGCGCGACGACCCGGACCAGCCTGGCCTCCAGGGCGGCCCCGCGCAGCGCCATCAGCGTCTCGCCGGCCAGCCCACGCCCCGTCAGCGCGGGCGTGACGACCGCGCCGCAGATCACCAGCGTGTCCGGTGCCACGCCCCGCTCCCGTCCCTCGACGGCCCGCACCAGCGAGTCCGTGTATCCGGACGGCAGGTCCTCGACCGACCCGTCCCAGCGGACCGGTACGCCCCAACCCGCCGCCACCGGCACTTCACGCTCGTCCACCAACGTGAGGTCCCAGGCAGGGAACCACTCCCGGACCCGGCCTATGTACTCCGACACCAGCCGGTCAGCCGTGATGAACTCCGGGAAGCTCTCGCTGAAGAGTTCCTTCAGGTGCTCAACAGGCCAGGTGCGCGCGTCGGTTCGCTCGGCTCTCAAGATCATGGGGACGTCTTAGCACGTACATCCTGATGGTGGCGGCCCATCGGGATCACCATGGGGGTGTTGCTGACCGGGTCGAGGGTGATGCGGCACGTCAGGTCGAAGACGTCCTCGACCGTCTCCGCCGTGATGACCTCCGCCGGCGGCCCCTCCGCCACGATCCGGCCGGACTTCATGGCGACGACGTGATCGGCGTACCTGCAGGCCTGGTTGAGGTCGTGCAGGACCATCACGACCGTGCGGTTCTCGCGGCGGTTGAGGTCCGTGATCAGGTCCAGTACGTCGATCTGGTGGGCCAGGTCGAGATACGTCGTCGGTTCGTCGAGGAGGAGTACGGGCGTGCCCTGGGCGACCGCCATCGCGATCCACGCCCGCTGCCGCTGGCCGCCGGACAGCTCGTCCACCGGGCGATCGGCGAGGTCGGTCATGTTGGTCGCGGCGAGCGCCTCGTGCACGGCCTGTTCGTCGGCCTTCGACCACTGACGCCACCACGTCTGGTGCGGTGAACGGCCCCGGTTGACGAGGTCGACGACCGTCAACCCCTCGGGCGCGACGGGGCCTTGGGGCAGGATGCCCAGGCGCTGCGCCAACTCCCGGGTGGGGATGGACTGGAGGGCCCGGCCGTCCAGGTGGACGGTGCCCTCGCGGGGGGCGAGCAGTCGGGCCAGGGCCCGCAACAGCGTCGACTTCCCACAGGCGTTGGCGCCGACGATGGCCGTGATCCGGCCCGGCGGCACGGCCAGGTCGAGGCCGTCCACGACCACCCGGTTGTCGTACGACAGCCGCAGTCCCGTCGCCCTGAGGTCCGGGTCCGCGGCCGGCTGCGCGGTGCTGGGCAGGGGGGCGACCGGCATGGCGTCCTCGGTGGTCGTGGTGGTCGTGGTGGTCGTGGTGGCCTTGGGGTTCGTCGACATGGGGTCAGCCTCCTGAACCCGCGCGGTTGGCGCGGACGAGCAGCCAGAGCAGGACGGGCGCGCCGAGCACGCCGGTGACGATTCCGACCGGCAGTTCCGTGCCGGAGATGACCGTACGGGCGATCAGGTCGCTGCCCAGGACCATCAGCGCCCCGGTCAGTCCCGAGGCGAGCGTGGGCGGCCAGGCGGTGCGGGCGAGGCGCTGGGCGATCTGTGGGGCGGCCAGCGCCACGAAGGCGACCGGCCCTGCGGCGGCGGTCGCGAAGGCGATCAGACCGACGCCGGAGAGCAGGACGGCGAGCCGGACGGGCTGGACGCGGGTGCCGAGGCCGATCGCCACGTCGTCGCCCAGCTGGAGCGTGCGCAGCAGCCGGCCGAGGAGAAGTGCCGTCGGCAGGAGGACGGCCAGGGCGATCGCGAGCGGGCCGACGTCCGACCACGTACGGCCGTTGAGGTTGCCGACCAGCCAGCCCAGCGCGGCCTGCGCCTGGAACCGGCCGCCCCTGGCGACCAGGTAGTCGGTGGCGCTGGTGCAGATCCAGGCGACGCCGATGCCGACGAGGATGATCCGGTAGCCGGTGGTGCCGCGCCGCCAGGCCAGCGCGTACACGACGAGGGCCGTGGTCAGCGCGCCGAGCAGCCCGAGCGTCTGGGTGCCGAGACCGCCGTCCCAGCCCAGGACGATGCCCGCGACGACGAAGGTGCCCGCTCCCTGGGTGAGGCCGATCATGTCGGGGCTGGCCAGCGGATTGCGGGTCATGGTCTGGAACAGCCCGCCGGACACGCCGAACGCGATCCCGGCCAGCAGTCCCACCAGGGAGCGCGGCAGCCGCAGTTCCTGCACGACGAGCACGGTTCCGGGATCGCCGGAGCCGGTCAGGGCGCGTACGACGTCGGTGAACGCGATCGGGTAGTCGCCGATCGTCAGACTCCAGCAGAAGAGGAGGAGCGTGCCGACGGCGAGCAGGGCGGCGACCGTCACCAGACGGGGCCGGAGGATCCCGGAGACCGGGGGGACGGTCAGCCGGTAGGTGCGCCGGTCGCGGGGGGAGGGCGGAGCGGGCGCCAACACGGCAGCGTCACCTGCGGACTCGGGGTTCGTCATCCTCACACCTCCGCCAGTTTCCGCCGCCGCACCAGGGCGATGAAGAACGGCCCGCCGATGAAGGCGACGATCACGCCGGCCTGGACCTCGACGGGCCGGGCCACCAGACGGCCGATGATGTCGGCGGCGAGCAGCAGGCTCGGCGCGAGGGCGGCGGACAACGGCAGCAGCCACCGCTGGTCGGGGCCGATGCCCGCCAACTGGGCCAGCACACGCGCGACATGGGGCACGACGAGCCCGATGAAGACGACCGGGCCGATGACCGCGACGGCGGCTCCGGTCAGCAGGGTGACCGCGGTGACGCCCTGGAGCCGGACCAGACCCAGCCGCCGGCCGAGGGAGGCCGCCACGTCGTCACCCAGGGCCATGCTGTTGAGGGCGGGCGCACTGGCGAACGCCAGCACCGCGCCCACGGCGAGGAAGGGCAGGATCCTGAGGACGGTCTCGCCGTCCTGGTCCGCCATCGAACCGGCCGACCAGAAGCGGTAGCGGTTGAGCGCGTCGGCGTCGGTCAGCGCGATCGCGCTGGTCAGGGAGGACAGCAGAGAGGTCACCGCGATGCCGGAGAGCGCCAGTTTGACCGGTGTGAGCCCGGAGCGCCCGAGCCTGCCCAGGAAGTACACCAGGATGCTGGCCGCCATCGCGCCCGCGAACGCGAACCACACGTATCCGTAGAACGAACCGATGCCGAGCACTCCGACAGCCAGCACGATCGCGAACGAGGCACCGGCGCTCACCCCGAGGATTCCGGGGTCCGCGAGCGGATTGCGCGTCAGTGCCTGCATCAGCGCGCCCGACAGCCCGAGCGCCGCCCCGGCCGCCAGCCCGAGCGCCGTACGGGGTACCCGCGCCGACCAGATGACGTTGTCCACGAACCGGCTGGGCGCGTCACCCAGCAGAGCCCGCATCACCTGATCGGGTGGAATGCTGGCCGCGCCGAGGGCTAGTGACGCAAGACACAGTCCGAGCAGAACGGCACCGAGCACTGCCACGAGAAGTACGGGGCGAACGCTTCTGCCCCGCGTCACCGTGCGGTCTCCAACGGATAACTCCCTTAGGTTAGGCAGGCCTTAATAGTAGGGGTGGGAAGCGGGTCTGCCGGGACTGGGGTCTTTTGGTTAGGTAATGCTTACCTTAGTATTGCGCCCGGTCCTCCGGCTCAGCCGGTCCGTACACCATGGAGGCACGGTCGCCTGTGTCCGGTTTCGAAGTACGTGTGCTCGGTGTCGACGACGAAGCGGAAGGCGCGCTCGCGGCCTTCTGGCTGCGGCGCCTCGACCCGCTCCCGCAGGAGACCGCTCTCCCGGTCGACTTCCCGTACCCGCTGCGCCCGACCGGTGAACGGCACACCCTCCGCCGCCCGTTGACGGCGACAGCCGACGAACCGATCCTTCTGGCCACGTACGCCGCGCTCCTGCACCGCTACAGCGGCGGCCACGACATCACCTTCGGACACGACGGTCTGCCGCTCCGGATCGCCGTGGACGGCGGTACCTCCTTCGCGGACCTCGTAGGGCAGGTGACCACGGCCCAGGAGGAGGCGCGGGCCCACCGCGTCGAACGCGCCGCGCTCGTCGACTGGTTGAGCCCGGAACCCACCCGGGGCGGCGGCCTGCTGTTCAACACGGCCTTCGGTGCCGGGCCGGCCGACGGCGCCCGCTTCGACCTCGACCTCGCCCTCGAAGTCCGCGCCGGCGACCTGTGCGTGACATACCGCGGGGATCTCTTCGAGACCGCCACCGCCGAACGCGTCGCCGACCACTACACGACCCTCCTCGCCGACGCGCTGGCCCACCCGCACGCCCCCGTGGGCGAGTTGGAGCTGCTCGGCGCCGAGGAGCGCCACCGCGTCCTGCGGGAGTGGAACGACACCGACCACGACATCCCGCCGCGCACCTGGCCCGAGATGTTCGCCGACCAGGTACGGCAGCGCCCTGACGACATCGCGCTGGTCTTCGAGGACATCACCCTCACCTACGCCGAACTCGACGACCGTGCGGGCCGGTTGGCAGCCGCCCTGATCGCCCGGGGCGCCGGACCCGAGCGGGTGGTCGCCCTCGCCGTGCCCCGCTCGGCGGAGCTGATCGTCGCCGAGGTCGCCGTGCTGAAGTCGGGCGCCGCCTATCTGCCGGTCGACACCGACTACCCGGCCGACCGCATCTCCTACATGCTCGCCGACGCCGGCCCCGTCTGCCTGGTCACCACCGAGGAAGTCGCCGAGGACATCCCGGTGAACGACGGCACGGCAGTCGTCGTCCTCGACTCGCCGGACGTGGTGCGGGAGTTGCGGGACGGGCAGTCGGCAGGCGCCGACGCGAGCGCGCTGACCGTCGCCAACGCCGCCTACGTCATCTACACCTCCGGCTCCACCGGCCGCCCCAAGGGTGTCGTCCTCACGCACGCGGGCGTGGCCAAGCTGGTCGCCACCCAGACCGAGCGGTTCGGGATCGGATCGCACAGCCGGGTGCTCCAGTTCGCCTCGCCCAGCTTCGACGTGGCGTTCTGGGACCTGTGCCTCGGCCTGCTGTCCGGCGGCCGGCTCGTCGTCGTACCGTCCGAGCGTCGGGTGCCCGGCCCTGCCCTGGCCGACTACGCCCACGCGCACGGCATCACCTTCATGATCCTGCCGCCCGCGCTGCTCGCCGCCATGCCCGAGGACGTCGAACTCCCGCCCGCCACCCTGCTCGCGGGCACCGAACGCGTCTCGCCCGAACTGGTCGGGCGGTACGCGCGCGGCAGGGCGATGTTCAACGCGTACGGCCCCACCGAGGCCACCACCAACTCCACCCTCGGCCTGTGCGATCCCGACATCCCGGCCGGTTCCGTCGTTCCCATCGGCATCGCGGACCCCGGCACGCGTGCGTACGTCCTCGACGCCCGTCTGAAGCCCGTCCCGGCCGGTGTTCCGGGGGAGCTCTACCTCGGCGGCGCCGGGCTCGCCCGCGGCTACCTCGGGCGGCCCGACCTGACCGCCGAGCGGTTCGTCGCGGACCCGTTCGGCGCCCCGGGCGAACGCCTCTACCGCACCGGCGACCTGGTGCGTTGGCAGGCCGACGGCCGGTTGGTGTTCCTGGGCCGTGCCGACTCCCAGGTCAAGATCCGCGGCTTCCGCATCGAACCGGGCGAGATCGAGTCCGTCCTGCGCGGCCACCCGGCCGTCGACCAGGTGGCGGTCGTCGTCCGCGAGGACCGGCCCGGCGACCGACGCCTCGCCGCCTACGTCGTCCCGGCCCTGGACGGTGAGACCGTCCCGGACGCCACCGAGCAGGTCGGGGAATGGAAGGACCTCCACGAACTCCTGTACACGGCTGCCGGATCGGAGGGCGGTCAGGAGCAACTGACCGGGTTCCGCGAGAACTTCGCGGGCTGGAACAGCATGTACGACGGACTGCCCATCCCTGTCGGCGAGATGCGCGAGTGGCGCGCGGCGACCGTCGCCCGCATCGAGGAACTCTCGCCCCGACGCGTCCTGGAGATCGGCGTCGGCAGCGGTCTGATCCTCTCCCGCGTCGCGCCCCACTGCGCCGAGTACTGGGGCACCGACCTCTCCGAGGAAGCGGTACGCGCCCTGCGCGACCAGGTCGATGCGATACCGGAACTCGCCGACAGGGTCCGGCTGTCCGCCCAACCCGCTCACGACACCACGGGGTTGCCGCAGGGCCGCTTCGACACCGTCGTCATCAACTCCGTCGCCCAGTACTTCCCGAGCGCCGACTATCTGACCGACGTCGTCCATGCGGTCGGGTCGCTCCTCGCTCCCGGCGGCCGGTTGTTCATCGGCGATGTGCGCAACGCCCGGCTGCTGCGCTGCCTGCGCGCGGCCGTCGAAAGCCGCCGCACCCGCGACCCGCAGGACAAGCAGGCCCTGCGGGCCGCTGTCGAGCGGTCGATCGCCTGGGAAGGCGAACTCCTCCTGGACCCCGACTACTTCGCGGCCCTCGACGGCTTCGACGCCGAGATCCACATCAAGCGGGGCGCACACCACAACGAACTGACGCGGTACCGCTACGACGTCGTGCTCAGCAAGCACGCCCTCGCCTCGGAGCCCATCGACGTCGAGGAGGTTGTCTGGAGCGGGCCGGAGGCCCTCGAAGCCCGCCTCGCCGAGCGGCCCGCACTGCTCCGGGTCACCGGCGTGCCCAACGCCCGGCTCGCCGAGGACCTGGCCGCGCTGTCCGCCCTGGACGACAGCAGCCGTACGGCGGACGCCCCGGACCCCGAGGTCTTCCACGCGCTCGGCGCCCGGTACGGTCACCGCACCGCCGTCACCTGGAACGGCAGTGCCGACGACGGCAGCCTCGACGTCGTGTTCGCCCTCGGCGACACCCCGCTCACCGGCCTCTACCGCCCCTCCGGCTCCGGCCCGCACGCCAACCGCCCGGCGCCCTTCCGGGATGTCAACGCCCTGATGCGGGCGCTGCGTTCGTACGCGGCCGACCATCTCCCCGAATACATGGTCCCCGCCGCCGTCGTCCCCCTCGACCGTCTTCCGGTCACCCCCAGTGGCAAGCTCGACGCCGCCGCGCTGCCGATCCCCGATCGCGGCGCCCTCAGTGCCGGCCGGCCGCCCCGTGACGCCCGCGAGGAACTGCTGTGCGCGGCCTACGCCGACGTCCTCGGACTGCGCTCGGCGACCATCGACGACGACTTCTTCGCCCTCGGCGGCGACAGCATCACCGCCATCCAACTCCTCGTCCACGCCCGCCGCGCGGGCCTCCGCCTCAGTTCCCGGGACGTCTTCAAACACCGCACGGTCGCCGCGCTCGCGGCGGCGGCAGCTGCGGTGGTCCGGCAGGACACGGAGCCGAGCGCCCCGCTGATCACCCTCACCGAGGCCGAACTCGCCGAGATCCGGGCCGAGTTCCCGGTCACCGTCGAGGAGGTGCTGCCGCTGAGCCCCCTCCAGGAGGGCTTCTGGTTCCACTCCCTCGTCGACGGCGCGGATCTCGACGCCTACGTCGTCCAGCAGGCCCTCGACCTGACAGGTCCCGTCGACGGCGAAGCCCTGCGCCGCGCCGCCCAGCGTGTCCTGGACCGGCACGCCCCGCTGCGCGCCTGCTTCCGCCGGCTCCCCGACGGGCAGCCCGTGCAGATCATCGCCGCGGACCTCGAACTGCCCTGGCGCGAAGTCGACCTGACCGTCCACGACGGACCCGCCCGCGCACCGCTGGCCGACGCGGTCGCCGCCGCCGAACGAGCCCACCGCTTCGACCTCGCCAACCCGCCCCTCATGCGCTGTGCGCTCGTCCGACTCGACGACCACCGCAGCCGACTGCTGCTGACGTTCCATCACATCGTCGCCGACGGCTGGTCGTTGCCCGTCCTGCACCGCGAACTGATGGCCTCCTACGGGGACACCCCGGCCGCGCTGCCGCAGCCCGCGCCCTACAGCGCCTATCTGCGCCGTCTGGCCACCGCCGACCGCGAGGCCGCCCGCACCGCCTGGCGCACGGCTCTCGCGGGGGTCGAGGAGCCCACGCGGCTCGTCGAGTCGCCCGCGGACGGCACCCGTGTAGAACCCGCGCAGATCCGTCTCGAACTGTCCGAGCAGGTGACCGCCCGACTCGCGGCCCGGGCGCGCGAGCACGGAGTGACCCTGGGCACGGTCGTCCAGGGCGCCTGGGGACTGCTCGTCGGGCGGCTCACGGCACGCCAGGACGTGGTGTTCGGTACGACGGTCTCGGGGCGTGACGCCGAGGTCGAGGGCATCGAGTCCATGGTCGGCCTGTTCATCAACACCCTCCCGACACGCTTCCGTTGGGAGCCCTCCGACACCCTCGCCGACCTCTTCGTCCGCCTCCAGGACGAACAGGCCCAGTTGCTGGACCACCAGCACCTCGGCCTGACCGAACTCCAGCGCGTCGCCGGCCTCGCGGGCGCGGGCGAACTCTTCGACACGCTCGTCGTCTTCGAGAACTACCCGGCCGCGACCGACCTCGCCGACCCGACGGGCACCCTTCGGCTGACGGGTCACGAGTTCCACGACGCCGTCCACTATCCGCTCGCCCTGATCGTCAAGCCCGGCCGACGACTCGACCTGCGGCTCAAGCACCACGCCCAGCGGCTCGACGCCGACGCCGTACGCCGGATCGCGGACCGGCTCTCCCGCATCCTGCACGCCCTCGCCGCAGACCCCGGGCAGCGCGTCGCCGACGTGGAACTCCTGTCGGCGGACGAGCTCCTCGACGCCCACCCGACCGGCGAACACCGGGACGTTCCCGGCACGACCCTCGCGGCGGCCTTCGAGGCACAGGTGGCTCGCAGCCCGGACGCGACCTCGGTCGTGTACGAGGGTGAGACGCTCACCTATCGCGAACTCGACGCCAGAGCAGCGGAGTTGGCACGCCGGCTGACCGTCCGGGGCGCCGGGCCCGGTACGGTCGTCGCCGTCGCCGTACCGCGCTCGGCCGAACTGATGGTCGCGCTGCTCGGCGTCCTGAAGTCGGGCGCCGCCTATCTCCCGGTCGACGTGGACTATCCCGCAGACCGGGTGGCCCACATGCTCGCCGACTCCGGTGCCACGACGGTGGTGACCACCTCGGCGACCGCCCCCCAACTCCCGTCCGGCCAGGCTCTTCTGCTGCTCGACACTCCGTCCGAGGAGAGCGGCCCCGAACCGCTCCCCGCCCACCCCGACGACCCGGCCTACCTGATCTACACCTCCGGCTCCACGGGCCGCCCCAAGGGTGTCGTCGTCACCCACCGGGCCGTCCTCAACCGGCTGTCCTGGATGCAGGGCGCCTACGGACTGACCGCCGCCGACCGGGTGTTGCAGAAGACCCCGGCCAGCTTCGACGTCAGCGTCTGGGAGTTCTTCTGGGCGCTGTGCGAGGGCGCCGCCGTGGTCCTCGCCCTCCCGGACGGACACCGCGACCCCGCCTACCTCGCCGGGCTGATCCGCCAACAGGGCGTCACCACCCTGCACTTCGTGCCGTCGATGCTGGAGGCCTTCCTCCAGTCCGACGAGATCACCGCAGACCCGGCCTGGGCCGCTTCCCTGCGCAACGTCTTCAGCAGCGGCGAGGCGCTGCCCGCCGCGGCCGCCGCTCGCTGGCACGCGCTGACCGGCGTACCGCTGCACAACCTGTACGGCCCCACCGAGGCCGCCGTCGACGTGGCGCACCACGCCTATGACGGCGCACCCGGCACCACCGTGCCCATCGGGCGTCCTGTGTGGAACACGGGCCTGCGCGTCCTCGACTCCTGCCTGCGCCCCACGCCCGAAGGCGTGCCCGGCGAGCTGTACCTGACCGGGGTCCAGCTGGCACGCGGCTACCACGCCAGGCCGGGCCTGACCGCCGAACGGTTCGTCGCCGACCCCTACGGGGAACCCGGCACGCGCATGTACCGCACCGGGGACCTTGTGCGCCGCCGCACGGACGGTGTGATCGAGTACCTCGGCCGCACCGACCGCCAGGTGAAGATCCGCGGCAACCGGATCGAACTCGGCGAGATCGAGGCCGCGTTGAGCCGTCAGTCGACCGTCGCCCAGGCCGCCGTCACCGTCAGCGGCGGCCAGTTGGTCGCCTACGTCGTGCCCGCCAGCGACGCAGACGTCCCGCCGCCCGCCGAACTCCGGGCCGCACTTGCCCAGGAGTTGCCCGCAGCCGTCATCCCGGCCGCCTACGTCGTCCTCGAAGCCCTCCCGCTCACCCCGAGCGGCAAGCTCGACCGGGCCGCCCTGCCCGCCCCGCAGGCGGTACGAACGGAGACGCGCGCGCCCCGCAACGAGCGGGAACACGCCCTCACCGAGATCTTCGCCGCCGTACTGAAGCTCGAAGACGTCGGTGTCGACGACGACTTCTTCATGCTCGGCGGCGACAGCATCACCTCCATCGGCGTCTCCAGCCGCGCCCGCCGGGCGGGCCTGGACCTGGGCCCGCGTGACGTCTTCGAGCACCGCACCCCGGCCGCCCTCGCGGCAGCGGCGGCGCCCGTGGCCGAAGTGGCCGCCCCGCGCTCCTCGTTCGCCCTCACGGCCGAGGAGACCGAGCGCGTCCACCGGCTCAGCCCCGCCCCCGTCGAGGACATCTGGCCGCTCGCCCCGCTCCAGGAAGGCCTGTTCTTCCACTCCACGTACGACGACAGCGCCCTGGACGTCTACACCGTCCACGAGTCCTTCGACCTCGCCGATCCCCTCGACACCGGCCGACTCCGCGACGCCGTAAGGGTGTTGCTGGCCCGCAACCCCAGCCTGCGCGCCGGGTTCACCAGTGAGGGCCTGCGCCAGCCGGTGCAGTTCATCGTGCGCGACCCCGAGATCCCCCTCGAAGAGGTCGACCTGTCCGGGCTGCGGGAAGCCGAACAGGACGTGCGGCTGCGGGAGTTGACCGAGGCCGAGCGCTCCCGCCGCTTCGACCTCACCAGGCCGCTGCTCTTCCGTATGCTCCTCGTCCGTCTCGGCGCGGACCGGGGCGATCGGCTGATCGTCGGGCGCCATCTGCTCCTCTGGGACGGCTGGTCCGCCTGGATCTTCCTCGACCAGCTCTTCGCCCTGTACGAGAACGGCGGCGACGCGAGCACCCTGCCCGCACCAGGCAACTACCGTGACTACCTGACCTGGCTGGAGGTCCAGGACACGGCCGTCGCCACCGACGCCTGGCGCTGCGCCCTCGCCGGACTCGACGAGCCCACCCTGCTCGCCGCCGCCGACCAGGGCCTCGAACCGGACATCCCGGAGAGCCTCGACGTCCTCGTCCCCGACGAGGTGGGCGAACGGCTGCGCACCATCGGACGGCGGCACGGGCTGACCCTCAACACCGTGCTCAACGCGGCCTGGGGACTCACCCTGGCGAGCGCCACCGGCCGTACCGACGTCGTCTTCGGCACGACCGTCGCCGGCCGGCCGAGCGAGGTGCCGGACATCGAGAACGTCATCGGCATGTTCCTCAACACCGTCCCCGCCCGCATCGCCTACGACCCGGCCGAACCGGTCCTCGGGCTGCTGCGCCGAGTCCAGGACGAGCGGCTCGCCGTCATGCCGTACGAGTATCTCGGCCTGGGTGTGCTGCAGGCCGACACCGGCCACCGGCGTCTCTTCGACACGCTGTTCGTGCTGCGCAACAACGACACCGAGGAGCGGCTCGCGGAGCTCAGCGAGCGGCACGGCGCCACTGCCGTTGCCAACGTCGACGCGACCCACTATCCGGTCAACCTCGTCGTCACCCCCGGCCGCTCCATCCAGGTCACCCTGACCCACCGGGCCGACGTGATCGCCCGCCCCCGGGCCCAGGACCTGCTCGACCGCTTCACCCTCCTCCTGGACCGGCTCACCCTCGACCTCGACGCCCCGGTAGGCGGTCTTGACCCGCTACTCCCGGCCGAGCACACCGAGTTGGAGCAGGAGCGGGCCGCCGGACGGGTCCCCGACCCCACGGACACGATCGCCGATCTGCTGGCGGCCCAGGCCGCTGCCACCCCCGACGCCACGGCCGTCGTCTTCGGTGACCGCACCCTGACCTACGCCGAACTCGACACCCGCATCAACCGGATGGCCCGACTGCTGATCGCGCGGGGCGCCGCCCCCGAGCGGGTCGTGGCTCTCGGACTGCCCCGCTCCCTCGACATGGTCGTCGCCCTGTTCGCCGTACTGCGCACGGGCGCCGCCTATCTGCCGCTGGAACTGGACTACCCGGACGACCGGCTTGCCGCGATGCTCGACGACGCCCGCCCGGCGATGCTGCTGTCCACGGCGGCCGTGTCCGCGCGACTGGTGGGCGAGACCCCCCGCGTGCTGCTCGACGACCCGGCGATCGCCGCCGAACTCGCCGCACTGCCAGGCGACTTGGTCTCCGTCACCTTCAGCCTGGAACACCCGGCGTACGTCATCTACACCTCCGGTTCCACCGGCCGCCCCAAGGGCGTCGTCACGCCGTACCGGGGGCTGACCAACATGCAGCTCAACCACCAGAAGGAGATCTTCGAACCGGCGACCGCATCGGCCGGCGGACGCCGACTGCGTATCGCGCACACCGTGTCCTTCGCCTTCGACATGTCGTGGGAGGAGTTGCTGTGGCTGGTCGAGGGGCATGAAGTCCACATCTGCGACGAGGAGTTGAGGCGCGACGCCGAGGCCCTGGTCGCCTACTGCGAGCGTCATCGCGTCGACGTCGTGAACGTGACCCCGACCTACGCCCATCTCCTCATCGAAGAAGGGTTGTTGGAGGGCCACCGCCCGCCGCTGGTACTGCTCGGCGGCGAGGCGGTGTCGGAGACGGTGTGGAACCGGCTGCGCGACACCGAGGGCACCTACGGCTACAACCTGTACGGGCCCACCGAGTACACCATCAACACCCTGGGCGGCGGCACTCTCGACAGCGCGACCCCGACCGTCGGCCGTCCGATCCGTGGCACCCGCGCCCACATCCTGGACGCCTGGCTGCGTCCGGTCCCCGAGGGCGTGCCGGGCGAGCTGTACATCGCCGGCATCGGCCTGGCCCGCGGCTATCTGAACCGGCCGTCCCTCAGCGCCGAACGGTTCGTCGCCGACCCGTTCGGTGAACCCGGCGAGCGCATGTACCGCACCGGTGACCTGGTCCGCCGCAATCCCGACGGCAACCTCGATTTCCTCGGCCGGACCGACGACCAGGTGAAGATCCGCGGCTACCGCGTCGAGCTGGGCGAGATCGAGACCGCCCTCGCCCAGCACGACCGGGTCGCCCACGCCGCCGTGATCGTCCGCGACGAACGCCTCGTGGGCTACGTCGTCCCCACCGGGCTCACCGACACCGACCGGGCCTTCGCCGAACTCGACCAGGTCGGCGAGTGGCAGGAGATCTACTCCGACGAGTACGAGGAGATCAGCACCGCCGTCTTCACCGAGGAGTACGCCGGCTGGGATTCTTCCTACGATGGTCGGCCCATCCCCTTCGACCACATGCGGGAGTGGCGCGAGGCGACGGTGGAGCGCATCCGCTCCCTGCGACCCCGCAGGATTCTCGAGATCGGCGTCGGCTCGGGCCTGCTGCTGTCCAAGCTCGCCCCGGACGCGGAGGCCTACTGGGCCACCGACTTCGCGGCCCCCGTCATCCGCAAGATCGGCCAGGAGCTGCTCCAGGACCCGGAGTTGGCCTCCAGGGTCACGCTCCGCGCCCAGCCCGCCGACGACCTCACCGGCCTGCCCGGCGACGGCTGGTTCGACACCATCGTCATCAACTCCGTCATCCAGTACTTCCCCAGCATCGACTACCTGACCTCGGTGATCCGGGGCGCGATGGAGCTGCTCGCCCCCGGCGGCGCGCTGTTCGTCGGAGACGTCCGCAACCTGCGGCTCGCCCGCACCTTCCAGACGGAGATCCAGGAGGCGAAGGGCGTCACCGGCGACGCGCTGGCCCGAGCCGTGGAACGCGGCCTGCGCCTGGAGAAGGAACTCCTCGTCGACCCCGACTACTTCACCACCCTCGGCTACGGCGTCGACCTCCGCACCAAGCAGGCCCGCCACCACAACGAACTCACCCGCTACCGCTACGACGCCGTGCTGTACGCCGACGAGCCGGGCCTGCGGCTGACCGGTGTCCCGGCCGTCCCCTTCGACGCGCGGCAAGTCGCTCTCGAGAGCGGTGACTTGGCGGGTCTGCTCGCTGTCGCCCCGGTACGCCTCACCGGCATCCCCGACGCCCGTATTGGCGCCGCCGGGGGAGTCGACCCGGAGACGCTCCGCGACCTCGCCGCCGAACTCGGGTATCGCGTCCTGACCACCTGGTCCGGTCAACCCGGCACGTACGACGCCGTGTTCGTCACGGGCGAGGTACCACCGCTGACCGCAGGGCTCTACCTCCCCGGCGGCGGAGCGGCCCCGTACGCCAACGCCCCGACGGCCGCCCGAGACGCGGGCAGCCTGATCCGACAGCTCCGCGACGACCTCAAGCAGCGGCTGCCCGACTACATGGTCCCGGCCGCGTTCGTCACCCTCGACCGGCTGCCCATGAACGACAACGGCAAGCTGGACGTCCGCGCCCTGCCCGACGCCGAACCGGCCGTCGCCCTCGGCACCGGCCGGGGACCGCGCACCCCGCGTGAAGAGGTGCTCTGCCGGCTCTTCGCGGAGGTGCTCGGCCTGCCCGAAGTCGGCGCCGAGGACAGCTTCTTCGACCTCGGCGGCCACTCCCTGCTCGCTACCCGCCTCATCAGCCGTGCCCGCACCGAGCTCGGCGCCGAACTGGCCATCCGGGACCTGTTCGAGGCACCCACGCCCGAGCACCTGGCATCCCGCGCCGACACCTCACGCCCGGCCCGCCCGGCCGTCACCGTCACCGCACGTCCCGAGCGCATCCCGCTCTCGGCCGCACAGCGCCGCCTGTGGCTGGTCGAACGGATCACCGGCAGCGGCGTCGCCTACAACTTCCCCCTCGTCTTCCGCCTCCGTGGCGCCCTGGACCTCGACGCCCTCCGGGCAGCCGTACGGGACGTGGTGGGACGCCATGAGGCGCTGAGGACCTTGTTCCCCGAGCAGGACGGGGAGCCGTACCAGCTGATCGTCGCGGCGGCCGAGGCCGACCCCGCGTTCACCGTGACGGACTGCGGGGAGGGGGAGCTGGCCGAGCGTATAGAGGCCGCCCAGCGCCGCCCCTTCGACCTCACCTCAGAACTCCCACTGCGCTGCGAGGTGTTGAGGCTCGGGCCGGCCGATCACGTCGTGGCTGTCGTCCTCCACCACATCACCACCGACGAGTGGTCCGACCGCCCGTTCCTGGCCGACCTCACCACCGCCTACCGGACCCGGCGCGCGGGCCGCGCCCCCGAGTGGGCGCCGCTGCCGGTCCAGTACGCGGACTACACCCTGTGGCAGGACGAGCTGCTCGGCGAGGTCGGTGCCGACCAACTCGCCCACTGGACCGAGACTTTGAGCGCCCTCCCTGAGGAACTGCCGCTGCCTCGTGACCGGCCCCGCCCCGCCGAGCCCACGGGGCGCGGCGGCAAGGTACGCCTGGAGCTGCCCGCGGACACCGGACAGGCCCTGCGTGACCTGTCCGGCACCACCGGCACCAGCATGTTCATGCTGTTCCAGGCCGCCACGGCCGCCCTCCTGCACCGCCTCGGTGCCGCTGACGACATCCCCCTCGGCGCTCCCATCGCCGGCCGCACGGACGACGCCCTCGACGACCTGGTCGGCTTCTTCGTGAACACGCTCGTGCTGCGGACGGACCTGTCGGGCGGTGAACTGACCTTCCGGCAACTCCTCGCGCGCGTAAGGGAATCGTCGCTCGCCGCGTTCGAGCACCAGGACCTGCCCTTCGACCAGGTCGTCGAGGCGCTCAACCCAGCCCGTGTGCCCGGTCGCAACCCGCTCTTCCAGGTCATGCTGGGTTACCACTACCGCCCGGACGGCGACCCCGACATGTTCGGCATGCCGACCGAGTGGTTCGACATGGACACCGGTATGGCCAAGTTCGACCTCCACTTCACCTTCGTGGACGAGCCGGACCGCCTGACCCTTCTCCTGGAGTACGCGACCGACCTCTGCGACGAACCGACGGCCACTCGGACGGCCGCGCGGCTGGTGCAGCTGCTGGAACAAGTGGCGAGCCGACCTGATCTGCTGGTGCGGGACTTGGAGGTACTGGGGGAGTCGGAGCGGCGGGCTGTTCTGGGGGACTGGAACGCCACCGCTCGTGAGGTGACGTCCCAGAGCCTTCCGGAGTTGTTCAGGGCCCAGGTGGCCCGTATCCCGGACGCGTTGGCGCTGGTCTTCGGCGAACAGCGGCTGACGTACGCAGAGTTGGACGAGCGCGTCGAGCGGACCGCCCGAGTGCTGGCCGGCCTCGGCGTGGGCCCGGAACGTACGGTCGCCGTTGCCCTGCCCCGGTCCGTGGAGCTGGTGGTCGCGCTGCTGGCCGTGCACCGGGCGGGCGGGGCGTATCTGCCCCTCGATGCCGACTACCCGGAGGAGCGGCTGGCGTTCATGCTGGCGGACGCCCGTCCGGTGGCGGTGATCCGGGATGTGCTTCCGGAGGGGGCGCCGGTTGGCGAACTCCCCGTGTCCTACGATCCGTTGAGCCCCGCGTACGTCATCTACACCTCCGGTTCGACCGGCACCCCCAAGGGCGTTGTCGTGCCGCACGAGGGCATCGTCAACCGTCTGCTGTGGATGCAGGGGGAGTACGGGCTGACCGGCGACGACCGTGTCCTGCAGAAGACGCCGTCCAGTTTCGACGTGTCGGTGTGGGAGTTCTTCTGGCCGCTGATCACCGGCGCGGCCCTCGTGGTCGCCAAGCCCGAGGGGCACAAGGACCCCTTCTACCTGGCCGGGCTGATCCAGGAGCAGGGCATCACGACCGTGCACTTCGTACCGTCCATGCTCCAGCTGTTCCTGGAGGAGCCCACGGCTGCGGGCTGCCTCGGGCTGCGACGGGTGATGTGCAGCGGAGAGGCGCTGCCCGACGAGCTGGCCCAGCGGTTCCGTGCCGTACTGCCGGCGGAGCTGCACAACCTGTACGGGCCCACGGAGGCGTCGGTCGACGTCACCGCGACCCAGGTCAGCGAGTCGGCCGGGCGGGTGTCGATCGGTCGGCCGGTATGGAACACGCGTGCGTATGTGCTCGACGCCGGGCTGCGACCGGTGCCGCCGGGTGTGGCGGGGGAGCTGTACCTGGCCGGTGTGCAGCTGGCCCGTGGCTATCTCGGGCGCCCGGAACTCACGGCCGAACGGTTCACAGCCGACCCGTTCGGTGAACCCGGTTCACGCATGTACCGCACAGGTGACCTGGCACGCTGGACAACTGAGGGAACGCTCGAATACCTGGGCCGGACCGACGACCAGGTGAAGATCCGGGGTTTCCGTATCGAGCTGGGCGAGATCGAGGCCGTGCTCACCCGCCACGACACCGTCGCCCAGGTCAGCGTCGTCGCCCGCGACCAGCAACTCGTCGCCTACGTCGTGCCCGCCGCCCACGTCGTCCCAGCCACTTCCGCCGCGTCCGCCGTTTCTGTCGCTTCCGTCGGCGTCGACACCGCCACGCTGCGCCGACACACGGCCGCCGCGCTCCCCGGGCACATGATCCCCGCGGCCTTCGTCGTCCTCGACGCGCTGCCGCTCACCCCCAACGGCAAGCTCGACCGCAGGGCCCTCCCCGCCCCCGACTTCACGGCGACGGCGTCGGCGGCCGGGACGGGCGAAGGCCTGCCGCGCACCCCGCGCGAGGAGATCCTCTGCAGCCTGTTCGCGGACGTCCTGGGTCTCGCCCGCGTCGGCATCCACGACGACTTCTTCACCCTCGGCGGGCACTCCCTCGTCGCGATGCGGCTGGCCGCCCGTATCCGGGCCACGCTCGCCGCCGACGTCTCCCTGCGGACCGTGTTCGAGGCGCCCACGGTCGCCCGGCTCGCCGAGCGTCTCAAGGGGACCGGCGTGGAGAGCGGCGAGGAGATGGGTGCGGGCCTGCCCGTCCTCGCACCGGCCGAGCGGCCGGAGCGGTTGCCGCTCTCCTTCGCCCAGCAGCGCCTGTGGGTGCTGTACCGGGTGGAGGGCCCCAGCCCCACGTACAACATCCCGCTCGCCTGGCGGCTCACCGGACGGCTCGACGCCGCCGCGCTGCAACTGGCCGTCGACGACCTGGTGGCCCGCCACGAACCGCTGCGCACCGTCTTCCCGGAGGAGGACGGGCGGGCGTACCAGCTGATCCTGGAGCCGGGACAGTCCCGCGTCGAGCTGGCGACCGAGACCGTCCGCGACGAGGAGGAACTCGCCGAGCGGCTCGCCGAGGCCGCCGCCCACGGCTTCGAGCTGGACCGGGAAGCCCCGCTGCGCGCGCACCTCTTCCGCACCGCCGAGGACGAGCACGTACTGCTGCTCCTGCTGCACCACATCGCTGGCGACGAGTGGTCCGACGCGCCCCTCAACCGCGACCTGGCCGTCGCCTACGAGGCGCGTGTGGCGGGCCGGGCGCCGGAGCGGGCGCCGCTGCCGGTGCAGTACGCCGACTACAGCCTGTGGCAGCGGGCGATGCTCGGTGACGAGCAGGACCCGGAAAGCCTGGCCTTCCGTCAACTGGCCTTCTGGAAGCGGACCTTGGCCGGGCTCCCCGAGGAACTCGCGCTGCCCATCGACCGCCCGCGCCCGCTGGAGGCCACCTACCGAGGTGGCGCCGCGACCATCCACCTGGACGCCGAACTGACTGCCGGGCTACGCGAGTTGGCCAGGTCGAGCAACGTCAGTATGTTCATGGTCGTCCAGGCGGCCGTGGCCGCACTGCTGACCCGCCTCGGTGCCGGTACGGACATCCCGCTCGGCAGCCCCATCGCCGGACGTTCCGAAGAGGCTCTCGAGGATCTGGTCGGATTCTTCCTCAACACCCTGGTGCTGCGCACCGACACCTCGGGCGATCCCGCCTTCCGTGAACTGCTCGCCCGGGTACGGGAGACCGACCTGGCCGCCTTCGACCACCAGGACGTACCGTTCGAGCGGGTGGTGGACGCCCTCAACCCCGCCCGGTCACTTTCCCGGCACCCGCTCTTCCAGGTCATGGTCGTGTACCTGGCCGCGGGCGTCGACGGGGCCGGCCTCGCCGGTCTGGAGTCGCGGCGGGAGGAACTCGGCGCGGACACCGCCAAGTTCGACCTCTCCTTCGACTTCGTGGAACGTGCCGGAGGTGACGGCGTCGACGGTGTGCTGGAGTACAGCGCGGACCTCTTCGACCCCGCGACCGCCGCGACGATCGCCGAGCGCCTGGTCCGCCTCCTGCAGGCGGTGGCCGTCGCCCCCGACACCCCGATCGGCCGGATCGACATCCTCGGCACCGCCGAACGCCACCGGATCCTGACCGAGTGGAACGCCCGGCCGCTCCTCTCCGACCCGACCACGGTCCCGGCCCTCTTCGAGCGGCAGGCCGCGCTGTCCCCGGACGCGCCCGCCGTGGCCTCCGACGGCATCGAGCTGACGTACGCGCGGCTCAACGCCGAGGCCAACCGGCTCGCCCGGCTGCTCGTCGCGCGGGGCGCCGGCCCGGAGCGCCTCGTGGCGCTCGCCCTGCCCCGGACCGCCCGCACCCTGCTGGCCGTCCTCGCCGTGCACAAGGCGGGCGCCGCCTATCTGCCGCTCGACCCGGACGCACCGGCCGCCCACCTCCGCGACACGCTCGACGACGCCCGCCCGGTGCTGACCCTCACCACCGGCAACATCGCCCGGCTGCTGCCCGCCGACGGCCCGCCGACGCTGGAGCTGGACGCCCCGGCGACCGTCGACCTGCTCGCCGTCCAGGACACGGCCGACCTCCTCGACGGCGACCGCCTCGCACCCCTCACCCCACGCCACCCGGCGTACGTCATCTACACCTCCGGCTCCACCGGCCGCCCCAAGGGCGTGGTCGTCACCCACGAGAGCGTCGGCAACCTCTTCCACAGCCACCGCGAGACGCTGTACGCCCCGGCGAAGGCCGCCACCGGCCGCCGTCACCTGCGGGCCGGACACGCCTGGGCGTTCTCCTTCGACGCCTCCTGGCAGCCCCAGCTGTGGCTGCTGGACGGTCACTGCGTCCATGTCGTGTCGGACGAGACCCGCCGCGACCCGGAGCTGCTCGCGGCAGCCGTCATCGAGCACGGCTTCGACTTCCTGGAGGTCACCCCGTCGTTCTTCGCACAGATGGCCGAGACGGGCCTGGTCCGTGACGACGGGAGCTGCCCTCTCGCCGTCGTCGGCGTCGGCGGCGAAGCCGTCCCCGTGGCGCTGTGGGAGCGGCTCGGGCGCCTGACCGGCACCGAGGCGTTCAACCTGTACGGGCCCACCGAGTCCACCGTCGACGCCCTGGTGGCCCGGGTGCGCGACAGCGACCGGCCGCTCGTCGGACGCCCCGTGGCGGGCACCCGGGCGTACGTCCTCGACGACCGGCTGCAGCCCGTGCCGCCCGGCGTGACGGGCGAGCTGTATCTGGCCGGCGGCGGCCTCGCCCGCGGCTATCTAGGCCGCCCCGCGCTGACCGCCGAGCGGTTCGTCGCCGATCCGTTCGGCACACCGGGCTCCCGTCTCTACCGGACCGGTGACCTGGCACGCTGGACCGCCGACGGACACCTGGACTACCTCGGCCGGGCCGACAACCAGGTCAAGATCCGCGGGTTCCGTATCGAACCCGGCGAGATCGAGTCCGTGCTCGCTGCCGAACCGGACGTCGCCCAGGCAGTAGTGACGGTGCGTCAGGAAGGCGCGCACAAGCTCCTGGTGGCGTACGTGGTCCCCGTACCGGGACAACTGCCGGACTCGGGGCGGCTGCGCGCCCAGCTGGGTCGCCAACTGCCCGACCACATGGTTCCGGCGGCCGTCGTCCTCCTCGACCGGCTGCCCGAACTCGCCAACGGCAAGCTGGACCGATCCGCCCTGCCCGCACCGGACTTCGCCGCGCTCTCCACGGGCCGGGCACCCGGCTCCGAGCTGGAGAAGGCACTGTGCGGGGTCCTGGCCGACGTGCTCGGTCTGGACGAGATCGGCGTCGACGACGACTTCTTCGCGCTCGGCGGCGACAGCATCATGGCGATGCAACTGGTCAGCAGGGCACGGGCGGTGGGCGTACGGATCACTCCGCGACTCGTGCTGCGCCACCGCACGGTGGCCCGTCTCGCCGAGGTCGCGACCACGACCGGCTCCGCCGTCGCCCGGCCCGTCGACGACGGAACCGGCACCGTGCCGCTCACGCCGGTCATGCACTGGCTGCGCGAACTCGGCGGCCCGTATCGGAGCTACCACCAGTCGGCCCTCGTCCAGACGCCCGCCGCCCTGGACCGGCCGAAGCTCGCCGCCGTCCTCCTGGCACTCGCCGACCGGCACGCCATGCTGCGCGGAACCCTCGTCCGCACGGAGACCGGTCACTGGACCCTGGAGGTACCGGAGGTCGGAACGGTGGACACCGGGACGTGGATCGAGCGCGTGGACGTCGCCGGACTCGACGCGGAGGAGCTGAGGGCGGTCGTCGCGGACCGCGCCCACGCCGCCCGCGCGGCACTGGACCCGGACACCGGCGCCATGGTGCGAGGCGTGTGGTTCGACGCGGGCACGGAACCCGGACGGCTCCTCCTCATGGCCCACCACCTCGTCACCGACGGCGTGTCCTGGCGGATCCTGCTGCCCGACCTGGCCGCCGCCTGGACCGAAGTCGAGGCCGGGCGCCCCGCGACCCTCGCGCCCGTCGACACCTCCTTCCGCACCTGGTCCCGCAGGCTCGAAGAGCTGGCCCAGGACCCGGCCCGAGAGGCTGAACTGCCGTTCTGGACCGGCGTACTCGAAGGAGCCGCGCCCCTTCCGCTCGACCGGCCGCTCGACCCGGCCCGCGACACGGCAGGCACGGTACGGAACCTGGAACTGCGACTGCCCGCCGATATCACCGGCCCGCTGCTGTCCGCCGTGCCGTCCGCCTTCACCGCGAACGTCAACGACGTACTGCTCACCGGCCTCGGCCTCGCCGTCGCCGACTGGCGGCGGCGCCACGGGGACACCGAGGGCGGGCCGGCCCTGGTCGACCTCGAAAGCCACGGCCGCGACGAGGAGTTGGCGGGGGACGCCGATCTCTCCCGTACGGTCGGCTGGTTCACCAGCGTCTTCCCGGTCCTGCTCGATCCCGGTCCCGTCGACCTGGACGCGGCCCTCGCGGGCGGCCCCGAGATCGAGGAGGCGCTCGCCCGGGTGCGCGCCCACCTGGCCTCGCTGCCCGCGAACGGCGCCGGTTACGGCATGCTCCGCCACCTCAATCCCCGTACGGCCCCGGTCCTGGCGGGCTTCGCGGCTCCGCCGATCGAGTTCAACTACCTCGGCCGCTTCGGCATCCCCGAGGCGACGGACTGGTCGTACGCCCCGGAGGAGGACGTCTCGGACATCGGCGCCGAGCCGGAGATGCGGGAGGGGCACGCCCTCGGCATCAACGTCGTCACCGAGGACCGTGCCGACGGGCCCGTCCTGGCCGCCCACTGGTCCTGGCCCGCCGCCGTCCTGTCCGAGGAGGCGGTACGGGATCTGGCGGAGACCTGGTTCCGGGCACTCAAGTCCCTGGTCGCCCGCGCCGAAAACCTCGACCAGAACTGACCACGCACACTCACCCCACTCATTCACCCCGACCGAGGAGAACCCGCATGAGCGGCAGCAGCACCAACCCCTTCGAGAACCCCGACGGCGTCTACTCCGTGCTCGTCAACGACGAGGGCCAGCACAGCCTGTGGCCCGAATTCGTCGACGTACCGGCCGGCTGGACCGTCGCCCACGGCCCCGCGCCCCGCCAGGAGTGCCTGGACCACATCGAGACCAACTGGACGGACATGCGGCCCAGGAGCCTCGCCGAGCGCATGGAGCGGAGCGGCTGAGTCCATGATCGGATCGATCGCGACGATCGGAACGATCGGATCGGCTCAGGACCCGGAACGAGGAACCGACTCCCCATGCTCACCACGCGACTGACCAACGCCCGCGTCCTCACCATGGACCCCGACCACCCCGTCGCTCACGACGTGGGCATCTGGCGGGGCCGGATCGTGGGCCTGGACGAGGCGGTGACCGGGCTGCCCGCGCAGCGGGTGATCGACCTCCAGGGTGCGACCGTGCTGCCCGGATTCATCGACAGCCATGTCCACCTGGCCTGGGCGGGGTTCAAGGCGGCGACGCCCACGGTGGCGCCGTGCGTCCGGGTCGAGGACGTGCTCGCGGTCGTCGCGGACGCCGCGGCGCAGGTGCCGCCCGGTGCCTGGGTGGACGTCGCGGGGTACGACCAGCGAGGGCTCGGCCGGCATCTGACCCTCGCCGAGCTGGACCGGGCCGCCGCCGGGCGCAAGGTGCTCCTGATGCACGACTCCGGACACGGGTGCGCGGTCAGCAGCCCGGTGCTGGAGCATCTGCCCGGCGTGGTCCCGCACGAGGGGGCCTTCCTCGCCGAGGGAGCCATGGGTGCAGCCCGCGCGCTTCGACTGCCCCACTCCCAGGAGGAGTTGGCGGAGGCGATCGGACGCGCCGCCCGAGCCTGCCTTGCCGAGGGTGTCACGGCGTGCGCCGAGGCGGGTATCGGCGGCGCCCTGCTCGGCAACAGCCCGGTCGAGCTCGGCGCCTACCAACTGGCCCGGGAACGCGGCCTGTTGCCCCTGAGGGTCCAGCTGATGGTGGCCGCTGACCGGCTGCACTCCGTCACCGCCCACGAGGCCGACGGCATCCCGCGCGCCCTCGACCTCGGGCTGCGTACCGGCTTCGGCGACGACTGGCTGTCCGTCGGGGCGCTGAAGGTGTACACCGACGGCGGCATGATGGCCCGCACCGCCGCCCTCAGCAACCCCTACCAAGGGCTCGACACTGCAGGGCAGTTGCAGGAGGAGCCCGAACTCCTCAGGCGCACCATCGTGGACGGGCATCTCGCCGGCTGGCAGCTCGCCGTGCACGCCATCGGCGACCGCGCCGCCGACGTCGCGCTGGACGCGCTGGAGGAGGCACAGCGCCTGCGGCCCCGGCCGGGCGCCCGGCACCGGATCGAGCACGCCGGACTGATCCGGCCCGACCAGCTGCCCAGGATGGCGCGGCTCGGTGCGGCAGCCGTCGTACAGCCCAACTTCCTGCGGTACTTCGGCGACGACTACGCGTCGATCATGGGGGAGGAGCGGGCGCCCTGGCTGTACCGGGGGCGGGGGTTCCTGGAGCACGGCATCCGGCTGGTGGGGAGTTCCGACCGGCCGGTGGCGGACGGGTCGCCGCTGCGGGCCGTGCAGTTCATGGTCGAACGGGCCTCGCTGTCGGGGCAGTTGATCGGGCCGGACGAGAGCATCACCGTCGACGAGGCGCTGCGCGCGTACACCGTCGAAGGCGCCCACGCCTGTCACTGGGAGGACAGCGCGGGCAGCATCACCCCCGGCAAGCGGGCCGATCTGGTCGTGCTGGGAGACGACCCCCGGAGCGTCGACAGTTCACGCATCGGGGACATCGAGGTCGTGGCGACACTCGTCGACGGCCGGGAGACAGTGGAGGGAAAGCTGTGAGCGCTCCGACGACGGACACCATCGGCGAATACACCCGGCTGTGGCAGGACTCGCCCCACGCCCCCCGATGGGTCCTCTGGGACACCGCCGGGGACGTGTTGGTGTTCGACCGGGACGTCAACTGCCCCCTCTACATCGACGACGAGGCGATCCGGGGCGAGGTACTGCGCCGGATGCGCGCGGCGGGCGTACCGGAGAGCAGGGAGTACCCGGGCCGCCCCTGCTCCCGATAGCCGTACGGCCGACGGGAGCAGGGGCGGCGGCGGGGGTGCCTCAGGAGCGCATCAGCAACTGGAAGTCGAAGGCGTAGCGCGACGCGCGGTAGATGTGCGTGCCGAACTCCACGGCCCGTCCGGTGTCGTCGTACGCCGTGCGCTGCATGGTGAGCAGGGCCGCGCCCTCCGGCTCCTCCAGGCGTTTGGCCTCCGCCTCGGTGGCCGAGCGGGCGCCGACCGTCTGGCGGGCGCTGTGCAGGGTGATGCCGGCGCTCCGCATCATCCGGTACAGGCCCGTCGACTCCAGCCGGGAGGCGTCAAGTTCGAGGAGTCCCGAGGGCAGGTAGTTGCAGAGGAACGCCACCGGCTCGCCGTGTGCGCAGCGCAGCCGCTCCAGCACGACGACCTCGCTGCCCTCCTTCACCCCGAGGGCGGCGGCGACCTCGGCGGACGCCGGCTGCCGCTCGTCGCGCAGGACCTGGGTGGTGGGCCCCTGTCCGGCGGTCTCCAGGTCGTCGTAGAGACTGCTCAGTTCGAGCGGACGCTTGACCTGGCTGTGCACCACCTGCGTGCCGACGCCTCGCCGGCGTACCAGCAGGCCCTTGTCCACCAGGGACTGGATCGCCTGGCGGACCGTGGGCCTGGACAGGCCGAGGCGGACCGAGAGATCGATCTCGTTGCCCAGCAGATTGCCCGGCGCCAGGACGCCGTGCTCGATCGCCGCCTCCAGCTGCTGGGCCAGCTGGTAGTAGAGCGGTACAGGGCTGGAGCGGTCCAGCGTGAAGTCCAGGGTGTCGAGCGGGGAGCCGGACACCGCACGGGCACGATCACCGGGTGTCGCCACGGGGACACCTCCCTTCAGTTGATGACGATGCGTCAGGAGTGGCTGGGGGAAACGAGGTTGAGGCCGCTGCCCACCTGGGGGTCAGAGGTGCCTGCGGCGGTCGCCGACCTGGCGGTCGTACTCCTCCCGGGCCCGTACGGCGGACTCGCGGGTGGCGGTCTCCGCGACCGGTACGTCCCACCAGGCCTCCGCCGGGGGCGCGGTCGGCGCCGGATCGGTCTCCACGTACACGCAGGTCGGCCGGTCCGAGGCGCGGGCCGTGGCCAGGGCCGTGCGCAGCTCGCCCACGGTCTTGGCGCGCAGGACGTCCATGCCGAGGCTGGCCGCGTTCGCCGCGAGGTCCACCGGCAGCGGGTCGCCGGTGAAGGTGCCGTCGGCGGCCCGGTAGCGGTAGGGGGTACCGAAGCGCTCGCCGCCGACCGACTCGGAGAGACCGCCGATGGAGGCGTACCCGTGGTTCTGGATGAGGACCAGGTTGACCGGCAGGCCCTCCTGGACGGCGGTGACGATCTCGGTCGGCATCATCAGATAGGTGCCGTCGCCGACCAGCGACCAGACCGGGGTGTCCGGCGCCGCCTGCTGGACGCCGATGCCGGCCGGGATTTCGTAGCCCATGCAGGAGTAGCCGTACTCCAGGTGGTACTGGCGGGGGCTGCGGGCCCGCCACAGTTTGTGCAGGTCGCCCGGGAGGGAACCGGCGGCGTTGATGATCACGTCGTCGTCGCCGACGACCGAGTCCAGGGCGCCCAGCACCTGCGTCTGGGTGGGCACGGCGTGCTCGTCGGCACCGCTGAAAGCCGTCTCGACAACCTGTTCCCAACGATCCTTACCGGCGCGGTACTCAGCCTCGTAAGCCGAGTTCACACGGAGACCGGACAACGCCTCCGTCAACGCTGTCAGGCCCGCGCGGGCGTCGCAGACGAGCGTCCGGGCCGCCAGCTTGTGGGCGTCGAAGGCGGCGATGTTGAGGTTGAGGAACCGCACGCCGGGGTTCTGGAACAGAGTGTTCGAGGCGGTCGTGAAGTCCGTGTAGCGCGTGCCGACGCCGATGATCAGATCGGCGGTACGGGCCAGGTCGTCGCAGACCGCCGTACCGGTGTGGCCGATGCCGCCCAGGTCGGCCGGGTGGTCGTAGCGCAGGGAGCCTTTGCCGGCCTGGGTGGAGGCCACGGGGATGCCGGTGGCGTCCACCAGGGCCTTGAGCGCCTCCTCGGCCTGGCTGTGGTGGATCCCGCCGCCCGCGACGATCAACGGGCGCTCGGCGGCCCGGATCGCCGCGACCGCCTCGGCCAGCTCGTACGGGTCGGGCGCGGGGCGCCGGACGTGCCAGACGCGCTCGGCGAAGAACTCCTCCGGCCAGTCGTACGCCTCCGCCTGCACGTCCTGCGGCAGCGCGAGCGTGACGGCACCGGTCTCCACCGGGTCCGTGAGGACGCGTACGGCGTTCAGCGCGGACGGGATCAGCGCCTCGGGGCGCGTCACCCGGTCGAAGTAACGCGACACCGGGCGCAGGGTGTCGTTGACCGACAGGTCGGCCTCGACCGGGTGCTCCAGCTGCTGGAGCAGCGGGTCGGCGCTGCGCGTCGCGAAGTAGTCGCCGGGCAGCAACAGCACCGGGAGGCGGTTGATCGTGGCGAGCGCGGCGCCCGTGACGAGGTTGGTGGCACCCGGGCCGATGGAGGTGGTGACGGCCTGCGTCGAGAGCCGGTTCAGCTGGCGGGCGTAACCGACGGCCGCGTGGACCATCGCCTGCTCGTTGCGGCCCTGGTGGAACGGCATCGCGTCCTCACCGGCCTCCAGCAGCGCCTGACCGAGGCCGGCCACATTGCCGTGGCCGAAAATGCCCCACGTGCCGGCGATCAGCCGGTGGCGGACACCGTCGCGCTCGGTGTACTGGACGGACAGGAACCGCACCAGCGCCTGGGCGACGGTCAGACGGCGGACAGGGGTGGTGCTCATCAGGACTTCTCCGGGGCCGTGTAGAGGGGCAGACGGGGGTCGACGGGCGTCTCGGGCCAGGTGCCGCGGACCCAGGCGTGATCGGGGTGGTCGCAGATCAGCCAGGCGCGGTCGGCCTCGGGGCCCGCCATGACGTTGAGGTAGTACATGTGATGGCCGGGCACGGCCATGGAAGGTCCGTGCCAGCCGTCCGGGATGAGGACGACGTCCCCGCCGCGCACCTCGGCCAGCACATCCGTGTTCCGGCCCTGCCCGGACGGGGACACCCGCTGGTAGCCGAGGCCGGGCGTGCCCTCGTGTTCGGCGAACTCGAAGTAGTAGATCTCCTCGAGGACGGACTCCTCGCCCGGCCGGTGCTCGTCGTGCTTGTGCGGCGGGAAGGACGACCAGTTCCCGCCGGGGGTGATCACCTCGACGGCGATCAGCTTGTCGCACTCGAAGACGCCGGCCGCGCCGAAGTTGTTGACCTGCCGGGACGAGTTCCCGGTGCCGCGCAGCTCCACCGGAACCGAGGAGGCAGGCCCGTAGCGGGCGGGCAGCCGCCGGGTGCAGCGGGCGCCGGTGAGCGCGAAGCGCCCGCCCGCGGCCGACGTGATGGTCGTACGGGCGTCGCGGGGCATGTATACGAAGTCGCTGACGCCGCTGAACACGCTGTCGCGGCCCTGCACCTCGAAGGTGGAGTGGCCGAAATCGTCCGTCGTGTCGACCGTGCAGGCGCCGTTCAGGGACAGCGCGATCCACTCGCTGTCGCCGGTGGAGAAAGTGTGCGAGCCGCCCGGGGGCAGCTCCAGCACCCGGAGGCTGGAATAGCCCCAGCCCGCCCTCTTGGGGTTGACGTCGACGACGTACGGGCCGCCGAGAGCCTTGCCGGCCGGGAGGTGGTAGGCGGTGGTCATGATCTGTCGCTCCTGTTCACAGCGGGTCCCGTGTTGACCCTGTTCACGGCCGTCCTTGGGATGTCTCGGTTCACAGCAGTCCCACCGCCGTGTCCACGGCAGCCTCCACACTGCCCGAAGCCGGGTGGAGCAGCGACCGGCCGACGACCGGAGCCTGCACGGTCGGCAGCCGCAGCGCCTTGCGCCGGCGCTCGTACGCGCCCTCTTTGCCAGGTCGGCCAGGGGTTCGGGGCGCCCGTTCGGCCGCCCCCGGGATCGTCGCCCCCGGGATCGGCGCGGTCGGGCGTTCGCTCATCGGGGCGATCCGCTCGCGAGGAGAGCGTCGACCTCGGACTCGGTCGGCATCGCGGACGAGCACGCGAGACGGGAGGCGACGAGGGCGCCGGCCGCGTTGGCGTAGTGGATCGTCCGCTCCAGCTCCCAGCCGGACAGCAGCCCGTGGCACAGGGCGCCGCCGAACGCGTCACCCGCGCCCAGGCCGTTGACCACCTCGACGGGGACCGGCGCGACCTCGGCGACGGTGCCGTCGCGGTGCATCGCCAGTACGCCCTTGGGGCCCTGCTTGACGACGGCCAGCTCGACCCCGGCCGCCAGCAACGCCTCGGCGCAGGCCCGTGGTTCGCGTACGCCGGTGGCGACCTCGCACTCGTCGAGGTTGCCCACCGCGACGGTCGCGTGGCGCAGGGCCTCCGCGTAGTACGGGCGGGCGTCCTCCGGGTCGCTCCAGGCTGTCTCGGCTGTCTCGCTCCACAGCCCCGGCCGCCAGTCCAGGTCGAAGACCGTGATACCCGTCCGGTCGCGGGCCTTGAGGGCGGCGAGGGTCGCCGAACGGCTCGGTTCCTCGCTCAGGCCGGTGCCGGTGATCCAGAAGACGCGGGCGGCCCGGATGCCGAAGAAATCCAGCTCGTCGGTACGTATCCGCAGGTCAGGGGCGGTAGGCTGGCGGTAGAAGTGCAGCGGGAAGTCGTCCGGCGGGAAGAGCTCGCAGAACGTGACCGGAGTGGACAGTCCGTCGACCGGCGTCACCCAGCGGTCGTCGACCCCGAACTCCCCGAGCGCCTGGTGCAGATAGTCGCCGAAGGCATCCGCGCCGGTACGGGTGATGACGGCCGAGGAACGGCCCAGACGGGCCGCCGCGACCGCGACGTTGGCCGCAGACCCACCGAGAAATTTACCGAACGTCTGCACTAGGGTCAGCGGTACTCCGGACTGCAGCGGATAGAGATCCACTCCGATGCGGCCCAGGGTGACCAGGTCGAAGGGCGGGGCTGACTCGGTCATGCGATGCTCCTTCGAGCTGCGGAGGATGCGGGTCCCGAGGGGCCTGTCGTCCCCCCAGGTGTAGGACTCGGAGGGTGACGCTGTCAAGAGTTTGTTCTTACATTCTGACCTGCTAGTGAAATAATGTCTTAACAAAGTCTTGACAGCGGACAGGTCCAAGGAATTGGATTCGGTCCCAACACGAACTGCCGTGTTTCGCGGCACACGGCCCGGAGTTCCGGGACCCGGGCCCGGGATCACCAGGATCCCCACCCTCTCCCCGGTCGCACAGTGAGGTGCAGGAAAGATGGCTCGCTCTTCTCGCTCCCGCAGAATCGCCCCCGTTGTTGCCGCTGCCGCGGCAGCAGCCTTGGTCCTCGCGGGCTGCTCCAGCAGTTCCGGCGGCAAGAAGTCCGAGGACGGTGGCGCAGACGCTTCTGCGGGCAAGGCCACGACCCCCCGGATGACCGTCGCCCTTGTCACCCACCAGGCGCCCGGTGACGCCTTCTGGGACATCGTCCGCAAGGGTGCTCAGGCCGCCGCGGACAAGGACAACATCAAGCTCGTCTACTCGGCCGACCCTGACGCGGGCAACCAGGCCAACCTTGTCCAGAACGCGATCGACCAGAAGGTCGACGGCATCGCCATCACGCTGGCGAAGCCGGACGCGATGAAGGACGTCGTCGCCAAGGCCACGGCCGCGGGCATCCCCGTGGTCGGCCTCAACTCCGGCCTGAGCGACTGGAAGAAGCTCGGTCTTCAGCAGTTCTTCGGCCAGGACGAGTCCGTCGCGGGCGAGGCGTTCGGCAAGAAGCTGAACGAAGTCGGCTCCAAGAAAGCCGTCTGTGTGATCCAGGAGCAGGGCAACGTCGGCCTCACCCAGCGCTGTGACGGTGTGAAGAAGACGTTCACCGGCACGCTGGAGATCCTCAACGTCAACGGCACCGACATGCCGTCCGTGAAGTCGACCATCACCGCGAAGCTCAACCAGGACAAGGCCATCGACTACGTGGTCGCGCTCGGTGCCAGCTACGCGCTGACCGCGGTGCAGTCGGTGTCCGACGCCAACAGCAAGGCCAAGGTCGCGACCTTCGACCTCAACAAGGAGATGACGGACGCCATCACGAAGGGCGACGTCCAGTTCGCGGTCGACCAGCAGCCCTACCTCCAGGGCTACCTGGCCGTCGACTCGCAGTGGCTCTTCAAGAACAACGGCAACTACAGCGGTGGCGGTGAGCAGCCCGTGCTGACCGGTCCCGCCTTCGTCGACAAGTCCAACGTCGAGAAGATCGCCGCGTTCGCGGCGAAGGGTACTCGGTGATGTCGATGAGTCAGACCACGGCACCGGCGGCGAGCTCCTCGCCGCCGGCTCCGCCGGCCATTCAGAAGGACGGCCGCACCAACCAGCGTTCCCTGGGACGCCGGCTGCTCGGCCGCCCCGAGGTCGGCGCTCTCATCGCCGCCATCCTCGTGTACGTGTTCTTCTTCGCGGCGGCGCCTTCGTTCCGTGAGACCAGCGCGCTGGCGACGGTGCTCTACCAGGCGTCCGTGATGGGCATCATGGCGCTGCCGGTGGCCCTGCTGATGATCGGCGGGGAGTTCGACCTGTCCGCCGGCGTCGCGGTCACCACCTCGGCACTGACCGCCGCGATCCTCAGCTTCCAGCTGTCCATGAACGTGTGGACCGGCGTGTTCGTCGCCCTGATCGTCTCCCTCGCCGTGGGAGCGTTCAACGGCTGGCTGCTGATCAGGACGGGACTGCCGAGCTTCCTGGTGACACTGGCGTCCTTCCTGATCCTGCAGGGCGCCAACCTCGCCGTCACGAAGATCTTCACCGGGAACGTGGCGTCCGACTCGATCGCCGACATGGACGGATTCGACCAGGCCAAGAAGGTCTTCGCCTCCGAGTTCACCATCGGTGACGTCAGCTTCAAGATCACGATCGTGTACTGGCTGGTGTTCGCCGCGCTCGCCACCTGGCTCCTGCTGCGCACCAAGTTCGGCAACTGGATCTTCGCGGTCGGCGGCAGCAACGACAGCGCCCGCGCGGTCGGCGTCCCGGTCAACTTCACGAAGATCGCCCTGTTCATGGGCGTGGGCGCGGGCGCCTGGTTCGTGGGCATGCACCTGCTGTTCTCGTTCAACACGGTGCAGTCCGGCCAGGGCGTGGGCAACGAGTTCCTGTACATCATCGCGGCCGTCATCGGCGGCTGTCTGCTGACCGGCGGCTACGGCTCGGCCGTCGGCGCGGTCATCGGGGCCTTCATCTTCGGCATGGTCTCCCAGGGCATCGTCTACGCCAACTGGAACCCGGACTGGTTCAAGGCGTTCCTCGGCGTGATGCTCCTGGTCGCCGCCCTCGTCAATCTGTGGGTCCGCCGCCAGGCGACCCGGAGGTGAACTGATGACAACCAACGAAACCTCCCCCAATGGTGTCTCGCCCAACGACACCCTCACCGACGAGAGTTCGCCGCAGAGCGACGCGCCGAAGGACGCGCGGCCGATCGTCGAACTGCGCGACACCGGCAAGTCGTACGGCAACGTCCGTGCCCTGCACGGCGTGAACCTCGCGGTCCGCTCCGGTCAGGTCACCTGCGTGCTGGGCGACAACGGCGCCGGCAAGTCGACGCTGATCAAAATCATCTCCGGGCTGCACCAGCACACCGAGGGCGAACTCCTCATCGACGGCAGCCCCGTCCACTTCGCCACACCCCGCGAAGCCCTGGACGCCGGTATCGCCACCGTCTACCAGGACCTGGCGACCGTCCCGCTGATGCCGGTGTGGCGCAACTTCTTCCTCGGCTCCGAGATGACGAAGGGCCCCTGGCCCGTACGCCGCCTCGACATCGAGAAGATGAAGCAGACCGCGGACGCGGAACTGCGCAACATGGGCATCGTCCTGGACGACCTCGACCAGCCCATCGGCACCCTCTCCGGCGGCCAGCGCCAGTCCGTGGCCATCGCCCGCGCCGTCTACTTCGGCGCCCGCGTCCTCATCCTCGACGAGCCCACCGCCGCCCTCGGCGTCAAGCAGTCCGGTGTCGTGCTGAAGTACATCGCCGCAGCCCGCGACAAGGGCCTGGGCGTCATCTTCATCACCCACAACCCGCACCACGCCTACATGGTCGGCGACCACTTCAGCGTCCTGCGCCTGGGCACCATGGAACTCTCCGCCGCCCGCAGCGACGTCAGTCTCGAAGAACTCACCAACCACATGGCCGGCGGCGCCGAACTCGCAGCCCTCAAACACGAGCTGGCCCAGGTACGCGGCGTCGACGTCGAAGAACTCCCCGAGGCGAAGGACCTCAAGGCTTCCGTCGCCACCTCCTCGCAGGGAAAGTCGGCGTAGCGCGTAGCGTGGGGGAATGAGCGGTAGTTCGGCGGGCGCGGGTCGGTTGTGGCTGGTCGCGCAGGTCCCCGCGCCCCTGAGCGAGCTCCGCCGCGCCGCCTGTTGAAGGGGCACCGCATCTCCATGGAAAACCATGGCACGCTCGGCGTTCTCGTGATCGGCACCGGCAAGATGGGTGCCGATCACGTTCGTCGTATCCAGGAAGTCACCAGTGGGGCCCGGGTGGTCGGCGTCGTGGACGTCGACCAGGAGCGGGCCCGGTCGATCGCGGCCGGTGTCGACGGCTGTACGGCCCACACCGACCCCCGCGCCGCCATGGCGTCCGCCGATGTCGACGCCGTGCTCATCGCCTCGCCCGGGGCCGCTCACGAGGCGGCCCTTCTCGCGGCGTTCTCGTACGACCTGCCGGTGCTGTGCGAGAAGCCCCTCACGCCCGACGCGGCGTCCGCACTGCGGGTGCTGGAGGCCGAGCTGAGGCTGGGGCACCGGCGGGTCCAGGTCGGGTTCATGCGGCGGTACGACGCCGAGTACCTGAAGCTCAAGTCACTGCTCGACACAGGGCAGTTGGGGCGCCCCCTCATGCTGCACAACCGGCATCGCAATCTGGCCTCACCGCCCTGGTGGACCAGCGAGATGCACATCAACGACTCCGTGGTGCACGAGATGGACGTGACCCGGTGGCTCCTCGACCAGGAGATCACCGCGGTCACCGTGCTGTGTCCGAGGCCGTCCCGGAACGCGCCGGACGGACTTCAGGACCCGCAGTTCGTCGTGATGGAGACCGAGGGCGGCGCGATCGTCGACGTCGAGATCAACGTCAACTGCGGCTTCGGATACCAGGTGCAGGCCGAGGTGGTCTGCGAGCGCGGGACCGCGCGGATCGGCGACGGGCACGGCATGGTCGTCAACTCGGCCGGTCACTGGGGCGGAAGCATCGCCCAGGACTTCGTCGAGCGGTTCGAGGACGCGTACGACCGTGAGGTCCAGGCATGGGTCGACGCCACCCGGCGCGGCGAGGTCACCGGGCCCTGTGTCTGGGACGGCTACGCGGTGGCCGCCGTCTGCGAGGCCGGCGTACGCGCGCGGGCCGAGGGCCGGCGCGTGGAGGTGGAACTCGTCGAACGGCCAGCGCTGTACCGGTGAGGGCAGCGCGGGCCGTTCGAGTGGACGATGCTCAGACCGTGCGTACGTCCTCGATGCGCACCGGGCGGTGCTCCTGGAGCGAGAGCGTGCACGCGTCCGCGATCCAGCCCGCCTCCAGCGCGTCGGCGACGGTGCACGGGGACGTGCGGTTGCCCGCGACGACCTCCGTGAACTCGGTCAGTTCGGCGCGGTAGGCGGGGATGAAGCGGTCCATGAAGAAGTCGTGCGGGACGCCCGCCGGGAAGGTCACGCCCGGCTCCACGGAGCGCAGCGGGAGCTTGTCCTCCAGGCCGACGGCGATACTGTCCTGGAAGCCGTGGATCTCCATACGGACGTCGTAACCCCGGGCATTGTGGCGGGAGTTGGAGACCACGGCGATCGTGCCGTCGTCCAGGGTGAGGATGGCGCCGGTGGTGTCGGCGTCGCCCGCCTCCTTGATGTATTCGGCGCCGTTGTTGGAGCCCACCGCGTACACCTCGGTGACCTCGCGGCCCGTCACCCAGCGGATGATGTCGAAGTCGTGCACCGAACAGTCCCGGAAGATGCCACCGGACGAGGCGATGTACGCGGCCGGCGGCGGCGCCGGGTCCAGCGTGGTCGACCGGACCGTGTGCAGTTGGCCCAGCTCACCGCTGCGCACGGCGGCCCGTGCGGCGACGAAGCCCGCGTCGAAGCGGCGGTTGTAGCCGATCTGGATCTCGACGCCGCTGTCCTTGACGGCGTTGAGTACCGCGACGCCCTCGGCCATCGTGCGGGCCACCGGCTTCTCGCAGAACACCGGGACACCCGCCTCGACGGCGGCGAGGATCAGGGCCGGGTGGGCGTCGGTCGCGGCGGCGATCACGATGCCGTCGACACCGGCGGCCAGCAGGGCCTCGGGGGAGTCCGCCACCTGGGCGCCGAAGCGCTCGGCGGCGGTCTTCGCGGCGTCCGCGAACGGGTCGCTGAAGACGAGGGAGTCGACGGCGTCGAGACCGGAGAGGGTCTCGGCGTGGAAGGCGCCGATGCGGCCGAGGCCGAGGATTCCGATACGCATGGGCTGTGGTGCTCCTTGGGTGTGGTGCGGGTGCGGTACGAGCGTGGTGCGAGGGGCGGAGGTAAGGGGGCGGGGGTCAGTCCAGTCCGCCGAGGACGTTCTGGTCCCAGTCGATCACCGAACCGGTGACCACGCCCGACCGGTCGGACAGCAGGAGGACCACGAAGTCGGCGATCTCGTCCGGCTGGCCGAGCTTGCCCATGGGGAGGCGTTCGGCGGCCTGGTCGAGCCAGTCGTCGCCCGCTCCGTGGAAGGCCCGCTGGGTTGCGTCCTCGCCCTCCGTCGCGGTCCAGCCGATGTTCAGGCCGTTGATCCGGACCCGGTCCCAGCGGTGGGCGTGCGCCGCGTTGCGGGTCAGCCCGATGAGACCGGCCTTGGCGGCGACGTACGGGGCCAGGAAGGACTGCCCGCCGTGCGCCGAGGACGTGATGATGTTGACGACCGTGCCTGGCGCCTTACGGCCCACCATGTCCGCCACCGCCGCCTGCATGGCGAAGAACGGGCCCTTGAGGTTGATCGCGATGTGCGCGTCGAACAGCTCGGGCGTGGTGTCGAGCAGCGTGCCGCGCGAGGTCAGGCCCGCCGAGTTGACCAGGCAGTCGATCCGGCCGTGCGCGGCGATCACCTCGGCCACGGACGCCTTCGCCTGCTCGGCGTCCGACAGGTCGACGCGTACGTACATGGCCTTGCCGCCCGCCGCCGTCAGCTCCGCGACCAGCGCCTCGCCCGGTTCCGGACGCCGTCCGGTGACCGCGACGACGGCGCCCTCGCGGACGGCGGCGCGGGCGATGGCCGCCCCGACGCCCTGGCTGCCGCCGTTGACGAGGACGACCTTGTCCTGAAGAAGTCCCATGCTGTTCTCGTTCCTCAGCTCATCTGTCGTTCGGCGCCGGACCGCAGTGCGTCGCGGAGCGCCTCGGGGGTCCACTCCTCGCGCAGCGCACGCCGCACGAGGTCCGCCTGCGAGGGCGGGGCCAGGCCGTCGACCGGCGGATCCCGGTCGAGGTTGGTGGGAAAGGGGTAGCCCTCGGCCGAGGCCGCGACGACCGCATGCAGCCATGCGTCGCCCGCTCCCTCGGCCTTGCGGGCGAGCAGCACCGGATAGACCGCGTTCACGATCGCTTCCCGGTCCACCGTCTCCATGGCCCGCCCGAACGCGGAGGACACCTGAAGGAGGTTCGCCATCCGGCGGATGTCCGCGGAGCGGTTGGTGCCGGCCGCATGGAAGAGCGCCGGGTTGAAGAACACGGCGTCGCCCTTGGACAGCGGCAGCTGCACATGGTGGGCGTCGAAGTACGCCGCGAACCGAGGCAGTCGCCAGGCCAGGTACCCGGGCTCGTACGAGTGCGAGTACGGCAGATACAGGGTCGGGCCGGACTCGACGGGCATGTCGCAGTGGGCGACCGCGCCCTGCAGCGTCAGCACGGGGGACAGCCGGTGGACGTGCGCGGGATAGGTGGCGGCGGCCTCGTTGGACAGGAAACCGAGATGGTAGTCGCGGTGCGGGCTCTGCGCGGCGCCACCGGGGTTGACCACATTGATCTGCGAGGTGACCTGGTAGCCGGGGCCGAGCCAGGCCGTCGAGACGAGGGCGATCATGTCGTTGGCGTAGTAGTCGGCGAACGCCTCCGGCGCGCGCAGGGCCGTCTTCTCCAGGGCGTTCCACACCCGGTCGTTGGCGCCCGGCCTGGCGAAGTGGTCGCCTGCCACCGTCCCCGCGGCGCGCTGGTCGGCGATGAGCGCCTCGAAGGCGGCGGTCGCCCGGTCCACGACCGACAGATCGGCGAAGGCCCGCTGGAGTACCACGACGCCGGGTCCGTCGGTGAGCGCCCGCACCAGCTCCGCCAGGACCTCCCGGCGTCCGTCCGGTGCGGTGACGGCGCGCAGCCGCTCACTGTCGTAGACGAGGACGTTGTCGCGGACGGCGGTCGCGTACGGGTAGTCGGCGGCGTCGGTCGTGCGCTCGACCTCGGCGCGGAAGGCGTCGAGATCGCAGTCCTGTTCGGACAGCCACGCGGGGCGCTGTGCGGCGCTGAGGGACATCGTCGTCCTTCTCTCGACTCTCGGTGTTGCTGTCATTGTTGTCATGACAAACTCGTCAAACAACCAGCAGACGGCCATCAAAAACCCCTCAAGCGGAAGCCGAGGAACCTCCCCATGGGCCACCCCTTTCCGATCCGGGAGATCGCGCGTCAGGCCGGCCTCAGCGAGGCCACCGTCGACCGCGTCCTCAACGGCAGGGGCGGCGTGCGCGAGAGCACCCGGCGGGAGGTGCGGCAGGCCATCGCCGACCTGGACCGACAGCGCACCCAAGTCCGGCTGGTCGGCCGTACGTTCATGATCGACATCGTGATGCAGGCGCCCGAGCGGTTCACCACCGCGGTCCGGGCAGCCCTGGAGGCCGAGCTGCCCGCCCTCCACCCGGCCGTCGTGCGCTCCCGCTTCCACTTCCGCGAGACCGGCCCGGTGGCGGAGCTGGCGGCGGGCCTCGACCGCATCGCCCGGCGCGGCTCGCAGGGCGTCATCATCAAGGCACCGGACGTGCCCGAGATCACCGCCGCCGTCGGCCGCCTGGTCGCCGCCGGTATCCCGGTCGTCACCCTGGTGACCGACCTGCCCTCCAGCGCCCGTCTCGCGTACGTGGGCATCGACAACCGGGCCGCCGGGGCCACCGCCGCTTATCTGATGGGCCAGTGGCTCGGCGACCGCCCCGGCAACGTGCTCACCAGCCTGAGCAGCGGCTTCTTCCGCAACGAGGAGGAGCGCGAGATGGGCTTCCGGGGCGCGATGCGGGCCCGGCACCCCGAGCGCGCCCTGGTCGAGATCACCGAGGGGCAGGGCCTGGACGCCACCCAGTACGACCTGGTCCGGGACGCCCTGAAACGCGACCCGGACATCCGCGCCGTGTACTCGATAGGCGGCGGCAACATCGCGACACTACGGGCCTTCGCGGACCTCGGACGGGAGTGCGCCGTGTTCGTCGCTCACGACCTCGACCACGACAACACCCGCCTGCTGCGCGAACACCGCCTGTCCTGCGTCCTCCACCACGACCTCCGCCAGGACATGCACGAGGCCTGCCGCACCATCATGCGCACCCACGGCGCCCTCCCACCCGCCGGCCCCACCCTCCCGTCCGCGATCCAGGTAGTGACCCCATACAACATGCCCCCACGCTGACCCCCTCCAAGCCGTTCCGCGGAACCCGGGGGCGCGACCCCGCGCCCCCGCCAGGGGCGCGGGGAACTGCGCGCCCAGCCGCAACGCACCCGCAATGACTCCACCACACAAGCCACCGCACCGTTCCTGTGGACTGGGCGGGGGTGAGTCCGTTCAGCCGCGCGCCCCGAACGGTCTTGGGCGAGCTGGTCCCCGGCGTACTCGACCCCGGGTGGCGACACGCATCGTGTGCGTGGTCCGGGCCCGGGAGGCCAGTTCCCTGTGCGGCCTGGCCAGTGGGTACGGCCAGAGGGCGGCGGGGAGGCCCTGAACCATCCTCTGGTGGAGCAGGGGCCCCGCACGCTGACGCCGTACCCACTGGCCAGGCCGCACGATCACGTTAGCCCGAACAGCCCAGACCACCGCAAGCCCGCACGTGGACGATCACACGATCGAGCTAATTCGGCCCTGTACACACTCCTTCGCGAGCAGCTCCAACCCCTTCACCCCCCGAGCGACACCCACCCCCCCGACTCCACCGACCGCCCCATCGCATCCACCGCGGCAGCGCTCCGCACCGCATCCACCAACGTCGCCCCGTACGGAGTCCCCTCACCCACCGACCGCACAAACCGCTGCGCCTCGATGACCTTCAGATCGTCGTACCCCATCGCGTTCGCCGCCCCCGGCTGAAACGCCCCGAACTCCCCGTCGCCCGGCCCCACGAACACCGTGCTGACCGGCTGGTCCTGGTACGACGTGCCGGTGCTCACGCCCAGCTCGTTCATCCGGCGGAAGTCCCACAACACCGCACCCTTCGTGCCGTGCACCTCGAAGCCGTAGTTGTTCTGCTCGCCCACCGACACCCGGCACGCCTCCAGGACCCCGCGCGCGCCGGAGGCGAACCGCAGCAGGCAGGAGACGTAGTCCTCGTTCTCCACCGGACCGCGCTCACCGCCCGCCGCAAGCGTGTGACCGGCCGTGGCACCCGTCGGACGGGACCGCTCGGGCACGAAGACGGCCGTGTCGGCGGTGAGCGCGGCGATGTCGCCGAGCAGGAAACGGGCCAGGTCCGCGCCGTGCGAGGCGAGGTCGCCCAGCACCCCGCTGCCGCCGCGCTCACGCTCGTACCGCCAGGTCAGCGCGCCGTCCGGGTGGGCCGCGTAGTCGCTGAACAGACGGACGCGGACATGCGTGACCGTGCCGATGTCGCCGGACGCGATGAGCTGCCGGGCGCGTTCCACGGCGGGCGCGTTGCGGTAGTTGAAGCCGACCGTGCCCTGGACGCCGGCCTTGGCGACCGCGTCGGCGACCGCGCCCGCGTCGGCCGCCGACAGGCCCACCGGCTTCTCGATCCAGATGTGCTTGCCCGCCTCGGCCATCGCGACGCCGATCTCCCGGTGCAGGAAGTTCGGCGCGGTGATGCTCACGGCCTGCACGCGCGGGTCGGCGGCCACGGCACGCCAGTCACGGGTCGTCGAGGCGAAGCCGAACTGCGCGGCGGCCTCCTCGGCCCGGCCCGGCACTTCCTCGGCGACCATGACCAGTTCGGGCCGCAGGCCCAGTTGGGGGAAGTGGTGCGCCAGACGGACGTATGCCTGCGTGTGCACCCGTCCCATCCAGCCGAACCCCACGACGGCGACACCGAGCGTACTTGCCATGACAGCCCCTCTTTGGACCGGTCCAGAACATTTCCCACTCACCCTCGGGCCCGCCTGCCGCCGCTGTCAACCCTCCCTCAGCTCTCCCTCTCCCCTCCCAAGCGATGATCGGACCCTCGATCTGCACCTTTGACAGAGGATGGCAGGCTGTGGAACGGTCCAACCCATGAGACCGCCGACCATCCGAGACGTCGCCGAACGAGCCGGGGTGTCGAAATCCCTGGTCTCGCTGGTGCTGCGCGGTTCCGGCCAGGTGCGGCCCGAGAAGCGGGAGGCCGTCCTGGTCGCGGTACGCGAACTGGGCTACCGGCCGAACGCGGCCGCTCGCAGCCTCAGCGAGCAGCGCACGCGGACCGTCGGAGTCCTCCTCAACGACCTGCGCAACCCCTGGTTCGTCGACCTTCTCGACGGCCTGGGCTCCCTCCTCCACGACAACGGCCTGCACATGCTGCTCGCCGACGCCCGCCTCAACCGACGTAGCGGCCAGGACCTCACCGGCCCCTTCCGCGACCTCGGCGTCGACGCCCTGGTCGTCGTCGGCACCCTCCCCGACCCTGCGGTCCTGGGCACCCTCGCCGAGCGCCTCCCGGTCGTCGTCGCGGGCGCCCGCGAGCCAGAGCTGCCCGGCGTCGACGTGGTCGCCAACGACGACGAGCACGGCGCCAGGATCGCCACCGAGTACCTCCTCGGGCTCGGGCACCGCAGGATCGCCCACATCGCCGGGTACGGCGCCGTCGGTGAGCTGCGCCGACGCGGCTTCGAGGCGACGATGCGCGCGCACGGTCTGGCGGACAGCGCCCTCGTCGAGGCCGGCGACCTCACCGAGGAGGGCGGCTACCGGAGTACCGTCCGACTGCTCGGCAACCCCGCCGAGCGGCCCACCGCCGTCTTCGCCGTCAACGACATGACCGCCGTCGGCGCGATCTCCGCCGCCGAGGAACTGGGGATGGGCGTCCCGCGCGACCTGTCCGTCATCGGCTACGACAACACGAACATCTCCCGGCTGCGCCACGTCTGGCTCACCACCGTGGACAGCGCCAGCCACGAGGTCGGCCGCCGCGCCGCCCGCTGCCTCCTCGACCGGCTCGACACGCCCGGCGCCCCGGGCAGCGTCCACCTCGCCGCCCCGGCACTGGAGATCCGGGGGACGACGGCAGCACCTGCCGAAATCCCGTGAAGAAGCCCTCTCAGGGCCCGTACTCGCGCAGTTTCCGGTACAGCGTGGCGCGGGCGATGCCCAGGGCCGTCGCCGTGCGGGCCTTGTTGCCGCCGTTGCGGCGCAGCGCCTCCAGGATCGCGGTGCGCTCGGCGTGCTCCATCGGGCTGAGCGGGCGTACCGGCGGTCCTGCCCTTACCGGGTCCGGGAGTTCGGCCCGTCCTACCGGCCCCGACGCCCGTCGGTTGTCCGCCAACGTCCTTACCAGGTGCGCGAGTTCGGTGACATTCCCCGGCCACGGATAGCGCTCCAGAGCCCGCAGCGCGTCCAGCGTCCAGGTGAGCGGCGGTGTGCCGTCGGCCGGCCTCGGTGCCAGGGCCGGGAGCAACTCGCGGATGTCCTCAGGGCGTTCACGCAGCGCGGGCAGGACGACGGAGCGGGCGCCCAGCGTGTCCAGGAACCGCTGAAGACAGGGACCCGGGGGAGTGCCGGGTGTGTAGGTGACCAGCAGACGGACGTCCGGACGCTCGTCGAGGAGCCCGTTGAGCGCGGCGACGTCCGACTGGGCGAGACGCTCGGCATGCCGGAGGAGGAGCGGCCGGTCTCCGGTCAACTCGCCGTGCCTCAGACCGAGTTCCGGCTCCTCGGCGGCGTCGAGGACCAGCGGCTCGGCGCCGTCCAGCAGTTCGCGGGCCAGCGCGGTCTTGCCCGATCCGCGCTCCCCGGTGAGCAGGATCGGTTCGCTGCCGCCCGCCAACTCCTGGGCCCGGCCCACCGCGTGGAGCCACGGCACCGAACTCCCGGCCAGCCGCCCCGTCGCAGGCCGCGGCACCGACCGTACAGCCGCCCGGGTCACCGCCCTCTCCGTGTCCGCCTCCAGCACGGCGACGATCCCGACCACCCGGCCACCGTCCCGCTCCCGCACCGGACGGAACTCGGCGCTGCAGCCCGCCCCTTCGGGCAGGACGATGTCGTACGACGAGACGGGCGCCGACGACTGCAACAGCGCCCGTGCGCCCCGCTCCAGCCACTCCAGCACCTGCGGCGACACCAGTCGCACCGCCGCCTCGCTGACCAGCCGGCCGCGCCCGTCCAGCGCCACCACCGCGCGCTCCGGCCCGCCACCGTTCCCGATACCGTTCCCGCCTCGGTGCTCCCCCTCCGGCACGCGCGCCGCCCGTGCGTAGGCGTCCACAAGGGCCCGCTCGGCCGAGCGGGAACCCGCCAGCAACTCCGCCTCCACCGCCGCCGCAGCCGCCTCGGCGAGGGCGGCGCCGGGATGCGGACCCGCGCCGGCGCACAGTTCGGAGACGACCGTGATCGTGCCGAGGGGCCGGCCGGACTCCGGGGCGAACACCGGCACGCTGACCGCCGACACGTCCTGCCACACGTCGAGGAAGTGCTCGGGACCGTGCACCTCGGCGCGCCGCCGGACCCGCAGGGCGAGCGCCGCACTGTTGTGCCCGACCTCCCGCTCGGCCAGATCACGGCGCAACTCGCCCCCGGGCACGCCGCCCTTAGCCCACAGCACCCGCAGCCGTTCGTCGGTGAGCAGCAGCGCCGTCCCGCCGCCGAGGGCCGGGGCGAGCCGTTCGAGGACGGGCCGGGCCGCCGCCAGCAGGGCCGATCCGAAGGCCCGGCCGTCGACGGGGCCGGTCTGACGCACGTCGTGCCGTACGCCGAGGAAGCGGGCGCGCCGCCAGGCAGCGACGGTCTCGTCCGGGACGTCGTCGGGCAGGGGGTGCCCGGTCAGGAACCGCTGGCGTGCCTGACTGAGCAGGAGGAGGGCGGGAGATTCTTCGGCGGTGGTCATGGCACGACTCACCGTATCGGGCCGGGTTCGCGTGCCGCCCCGGTGGTGCGGTGAGAATCCGGGAAGTACCGGGTGTCTCGTATTGAGACACCCACGCACGGCCATACCGCTCCACGATCATGGTTGGCCGCCCGGCTGTTCCCGGACGCGGCCTGTCCACCGTTTGGAGTGCTTCCCGTGCATACCGTTGTCGACACCGACGTACTGATCGTGGGCAGCGGCCCGGCCGGGGCGTCGGCCGCGCTCGCGCTGAGCACCTACGGCGTACCCAACATCGTCGTCACCCGGTACGCGAGCCTCGCCGACACACCCCGCGCGCACATCACCAACCAGCGCACGATGGAGGTCCTGCGCGACCTCGGCGTCGAGCGGGACGTGGTCGCCAGAGCGACGCCCCAGCACCTGATGGGCAACACCACCTTCTGCACCAGCCTGGCCGGCGAGGAACTGGGCCGGGTCCGCTCCTGGGGCAACGACCCGCTCGTCCAGGCCGCGCACGAACTGGCCAGTCCCACCCGCATGTGCGACCTGCCGCAGCATCTGATGGAACCGGTCCTGGTCGACGCCGCCGTCGCACGCGGCACCCAACTCCGGTTCCAGACCGAGTACCTGACGCACACTCAGGACGACGCCGGTGTCACGGCCACCGTCCGCGACCGGCTGCGCGGCGACACGTACGAGATCCGCGCCCGCTACCTGATCGGCGCCGACGGCGGCCGGTCCAAGGTCGCCGAGGACGCCGGACTGCCCATGGGCGGCCAGATGGGCGTCGCGGGCAGCATCAACATCGTCTTCGACGCCGACCTCACCCGGTACACGGCCCACCGCCCCTCCACCCTCTACTGGGTCCTCGCCCCCGGCGCCACCGTCGGCGGCATCGGCGCGGGCCTCGTCCGCAACGTCCGCCCCTGGAACGAGTGGATGATCGTCTGGGGCTACGACGTGACCGCCGGCGCCCCCGACCTCACCACCGAGTACGCCGAATCGATCGTCCGCAGGCTCGTCGGCGACGACGACATCCCCGTCACCATCAAGTCGTCCTCGGCCTGGACGGTCAACGAGATGTACGCGGAGACCTACGCCAACGGACGCGTCCTCTGCGCCGGCGACGCCGTCCACCGGCACCCGCCGTCCAACGGGCTCGGCTCGAACACCTCCATCCAGGACGCCTACAACCTGGCCTGGAAGCTGAAACTGGTCCTCGACGGCGTCGCCGCCCCCTCGCTGCTCGACAGCTACACCGCCGAACGGGCCCCCGTGGGCAAGCAGATCGTCACCCGCGCCAACAAGTCCATCGCCGAGACCGCACCCATCTTCGAGGCGCTCGACGGACTCTCCCCGCAGACCCCGGAGGAGCTGTGGGCCAACATCGCCGCCCGCAAGGACGCCACCGAGGCCGCCGCCGGACAGCGCGCCCGGCTGCGTGCGGCGATCGCCGCCAAGGTGTACGAGTTCAACGCCCACGGAGTCGACCTCAACCAGCGCTACGAGTCCGCCGCGATCGTCCCCGACGGCACCCCCGACCCCGGCTTCACCCGCGACCCCGAGCTGCACCACCAGCCCACCACCCGCCCCGGAGCCCGGATCCCGCACGCCTGGCTCACCTCCGGCACCCGCACCCTGTCCACCCTCGACATCGTGGGCGGGGGCCGCTTCACCCTCCTCACCGGCATCGGCGGCGACGCCTGGGTGCGCGCGGCGAAGGCACAGCCCCTCGACATCGCCACGGTCGTCGTCGGCCCCGGCCAGGAGTACGAGGACCCCTACGGCGACTGGGCCGGCCTCAGCGAGGTGTCCGACGCCGGCGTGCTCCTCGTACGCCCGGACGGGTTCGTCGCGTTCCGACACGCCGAAGCCGCCGAGAACGCCGAACAGTTGCTGACGGACGCGCTGCGACAGATCCTCGGACATGCCTGACGGGACAGGCCGGGCAGGACGGCAGGACGCACAGGACGGAGAGCGCGGCATGACCACTGAACCCAGCCCACGTGACGGCGGTGAGGGCGGTGACGGCGCGGGATTCACGACCGCCGTCACCGAAGCGGTCGTCGACAGCATGAGCGGGACCGCCGACCCGCGCCTGCGCGAGCTGCTCACCGCTCTCACCCGCCACCTGCACGCCTTCGTCCGGGAGACCGAGCCGACGATGGCCGAGTGGGAGCGGGCCATCGGCTTCCTGACGGCGACCGGGCAGACCTGCACCGACACCCGGCAGGAGTTCATCCTCCTGTCGGACGTCCTCGGTGTCTCGATGCTCGTGGAGACCATCAACGGCCAAGGGGACGCGGGCGCCACCGAGTCGACCGTGCTCGGTCCCTTCCACATGACCGAGTCGCCGGTACGTGAACTGGGCGCCGACATCGACCTGGTGGGCTCCGGCGAGCCGTGCGTGGTCAGCGGCCGGGTGCTCGATCGGGACGGAACTCCGTTGCCCGGTGCGCTGCTTGACGTCTGGCAGGCCGACGCCGAGGGCTACTACGACGTCCAGCAGCCGGACGTCCAGCCGCCGGGCAACGGTCGCGGGCTCTTCACCGCGGACGAGGAGGGCCGCTTCTGGTTCCGCACCTGTGTGCCGAGCCCGTACCCCATCCCGACGGACGGCCCGGTCGGCGAACTGCTCCACGCCACCGCCCGGCACCCCTACCGCCCCGCCCACATCCACTTCATCGCCACCGCCGACGGCCACGAGCCCGTCACCACCCACATCTTCGTCGCGGGCAGTCAATACCTCGACTCGGACGCCGTGTTCGCGGTGAAGGAGAGCCTGGTCCAGGACTTCAGCGAGACCGACGACCCGTCCCTGGCAAGGGAGTTCGGCGTACCGAACCCCTTCCGCCACGCACGCTTCGATCTCGTACTGGAACTGGACAAGTCGGAGAAGCCGGAGAAGAAGGCGTGAGGGGCGAGACGGACTTCGTCTACGAGGCCCAGCCGACGCGGGTCGTGCTGCGGGCCGGGGCCGCCGTGACCGCGACGGCCGGGGAGGCCGAACGGCTGGGCCTGCGGCGGCTGTTGGTGGTGTGCGGCGGGCGTGGAAGGGAGACCGCGCAGGCGGTCGCCGACTCACTCGGACCGGCCCTGGCGGGTCTGCACGCCGAGGCGCGGATGCACGTACCCGTCGAAGTCGCCGACCGGGCCGTCGAAGTGGCGCTCGCGATGGGCGCCGACGGGTGTGTGGCGGTCGGCGGCGGCTCCGCGATCGGCCTCGGCAAGGCGATCGCGCTGCGCACAGGCCTGCCGCTGATCGCCGTGCCCTCCACCTACTCCGGCTCGGAGATGACCCCCGTCTGGGGCCTGACCGAGCAGGGCGTGAAAACCACCGGCCGCGACCGATCGGTCCTCCCGCGCAGCGTGGTGTACGACCCCGAGCTGACCCTCTCCCTGCCGGTCCCGCTCTCGGTCACCAGCGGCATCAACGCGATCGCCCACGCCGTGGAGGCCCTCTACGCACCCGACGGCTCGCCGCTCGTCTCCCTGATGGCGCGGGAGGGCGTACGGGCGATGGCCGAGGCGCTCCCGGCCGTGGCCGCCGACCCGGTGTCCCTCGACGCGCGCGGCCGGGCCCTGTACGCGGCGTGGCTGTGCGGCTCCTGCCTCGGCGCCACGACCATGGGCCTGCACCACAAGCTGTGCCACGTCCTCGGCGGCACCTTCGGCCTGCCGCACGCCGAGACCCACACGGTGGTCCTGCCGCACGCCCTGGCCTACAACGCGCCCGCCGCACCCGACGCGGCCGACGCCGTCGCCAGTGCGCTGGGCGGCGCGACCGATGCCCCGACCGCCCTGTGGGAGCTGGCCGGACGTCTCGGCGCCCCGCGTTCCCTGGCCGAACTGGGCCTCACCGAGGCCGATGTGGCGGTGGCGGCGGCCCAGGTCGCCGGGCAGCGGCCGTACGCCAACCCGCGCGAGGTCACGCCCGAGGGTGTGCTCGGTCTGCTGCGGGCGGCGTACCGGGGCGCGGCGCCCGGGACGGCGGGCTGAGGCCCCGGTACGTCACCGACCCAGCCCTTCACGGTCAAGTGCCGAGAGAAGAACGACAGAAAGGCGACCAACCCCGATGGCCCTCGCACTGCTCAGACGACTGAGGTCCAAAGGCGCCCCCGACCGTGAGGGCCTCTCACTCTCCCTGCCGTCCGGTGCGGGCGCCCTCGGCTGCGAGGTACTCGACCCGTTGGGCCAGCCCATGGGCGGCGCCGATGTGACGGTGAGCGCGACCGACGCCCACCAGGTGATGGCACGCGGTACGACGGACCCGTACGGCTACTTCCTCGCGGTGCTGCCCGCGGGCCGCTACAGCCTCATGGTGATGGCCGAGGGCCTGACGCCGTACCGCGAGACGGTCGATCTCGTCGACGGGGCGATGCTTCCGACGCGGCGCGTCCAGCTGGAGCCGGCCCGGCCGCTGGACCTCCCGGTGCCCGGCACCTGGCTGTTCGATCCGCCGCACACCGCGATCCGGTTCATCGCCAAGCATGTCGGAATGGGCCATGTGCACGGCCGCTTCGAGCGGTTCGAGGGCGGCATCCAGGTGGCGCAGTCGATGGCCGAGTCCCGGGTGCAGGTCCGTATCGACGCATCGAGCATCACCACCGGCAACCGAACCCGGGACAACCACCTGAGATCGGCCGACTTCCTGGACGTCGAGCGCTATCCGTACATCGACTTCGTGAGCTCGCGTTTCTCCTACCGGGCCGGTGCGAAGTGGGCGGTGCAGGGCTCGCTGTCGATGCACGGGGTGAGCCGCTCGATGTCGCTGGACACGACCTACCTGGGGTCCGTCAACGGCGGCTACGGCGAGGAGTTGCGCTGCGCCGCCCACGCCCGCGCGGAACTGCACCGCGAGGACTACACCCTTAACTGGCGTTCGATGCTGGCCCGGGGCATCGCGGTGGTCGGGCCGACCGTCCAACTGGAGCTGGACGTACAGGCGATGTACCGGACGCGTGACACGCCGACGCCGCCGGAGTAGCCCGCACTTCAGCCGGGCGCCCTCGAACCTTTCCTTCCGAGTGACCGCTCCGTGATATGGGCATGCCAATCTGACCGAACCGTCGTATCCCGCACGGCATCGATCAGGAGGCCCCCGTGAAGAGACCTGTGCGCACCCGCAGAGCCTCGCTCGTCCTCGGCAGCGCGGTCGCGCTGGTCGTCGCCTTTCCCGGCACCGCCCTCGCCGCCCCGCCCGGAGCCCTCCCGGCCAACGCGGACGGCACCGAGCAGACGTACCAGCCGGCCTACGACTACGACACGGACGGCTGCTACTCCACCCCCGCCATCGGTCCCACGGGCACCCTCAACGGCGGCCTCAATCCGACCGGTTCCCTCAACGGGCAGTGCAGGGACGCCTCCGACCTCGACAACACCAACGGCTACTCCCGCTACAAGTGCAACAACGGCTGGTGCGCGATCATCTACGGCCTCTACTTCGAGAAGGACCAGGCACTCGCCGGCAGCAGTATCGGGGGCCACCGGCACGACTGGGAGCACGTGGTGGTGTGGGTGCGGGACGGCGTGGCGGAGTACGTCTCGACCTCCAACCACGGCAGCTTCACCGTCCACACCCGGGACACGGTCCGCTGGGACGGCACACACCCCAAGATCGTCTATCACAAGGACGGCATCAGAACGCACTGCTTCCGCCTCGCGAACACCAACGACGAGCCGCCGGAGAACCACAAGGGAACCTGGCAGTTCCCGGCGCTGGTCGGCTGGAACGGCTATCCGTCAGGCATCCGCGACAAGCTGACCTCCGCCGACTGGGGCAGCGCCAACTTCGGCCTCAAGGACGGCAACTTCGCCTCCCACCTGGCGGCGGCCATGCCGGCGGGCATCGCGTTCGACCCGAACGCCTGACAGCTGCCCCAGCCCGTCACTCGCAGCCGACGCCGTCGCCGTCCCGGTCGAGATGCGGTGCGTAGCCGGGATCACCGACATGCACCGGGGCGGCGCCGGCGGCGCGGGCGGCCGCGCAGTTCTCGTAGTACACGCTGTCGTCGCCGGACCCGGAGCCGTCGTCCGATCCCGTGCCGGAGCCGGTGTCGCTGTTGGTGTCGACGGCCGGCTCGGCCGTCACTGTCCTGGTCGCCCGCACGGTGACGGTGGGGGCGGGTTCGGGCGTGGCTGTCACGGTGCTCGTGACCGTGACCGTGGCGGTCGCCGTCGCCGTCACGGTCGCCGTGGGCGTCGGGGCGGCGGCCACCGGGTCCTTGCCGTCGTCCTGACCGCTTCCGCCGATGCCGACGCCGATGAAGAACACGAGCCCGAGGGCGGGCAGCACGAATCTCTTACGAGCCCATCTCGGACCCTGACCCTGACGGCCCGGCGTCGGCCCGGGTATCGGAGCAGGCGGCACGTTCCCGGGAGTGTTGTACGGGTTGCTCATGATCGTCCCCCTGTTGTGTTTCGGGTGGGACGACGGTAGTGCGGCGGATGAGGCGGTAAGGGGCCTTTGATGTCTCGGTGACCGTTCCGTAACCGCTCGGAGGCAGGGCGGGTGTGCGGTAGGGTTTGTCTGTGCGATCACGCGGGACAACCGCGGGTCGACGCACCGGGACGTGGCGCAGCTTGGTAGCGCACTTGACTGGGGGTCAAGGGGTCGCAGGTTCAAATCCTGTCGTCCCGACTTTTCGAAGTCGTAGGTCAGGGGCCGTTTCAGAGAAGATCTGAAACGGCCCCTTGATCATTTTTGGAGACCGGTCGGGGACCGGCGAGCCTGGCTTCCTCTGGGGCTTCTACGGGCTGGCGTTCGGTCCCTGCGGGGGGTCTTCCGGTTCGGTCACCGGTCCTGGAGGCGGTGGGGTGTTGCCGCCGCGGTTGAGCCAGGCGCGGATCGCCCCGCCGTCATAGATGACGACGTAGTCGGCCCTGCCGTCGCCACTGATGTCCTTGAACTGCACATATTTGCGTGGGTAGTTGGATGCGTTGGCGAAGTTGCGGTGCCCCTCGAAGCCGCCGGCGTCCTTGCCGCCCTTGTTGAGATAGGCGTGGACGGAGCCGTCCGCGCCGACCATGAGGTAGTCGGCCTTGCCGTCGTTGTCGACGTCGGCGAACCGGAGAAGGTTCAGGTTGGCGCCGGCAACTCCTGGTGCCCAGCTCAGCTTCTCCGACCAGAGCGGCTGGAGGCTGCCCGGTGTACGAATGTTGAAGTAGGCGTGCACTTCGCCGGTGTCGCCCACGCGCAGCACGTCGTCGCGGCCGTCGCCGGTGACGTCGGCGAAGCGGATGTGGTCGAGCTTGGCGTTCTTCATCGGTATGCGCAGACGCGGCATCCCGTCCGACCAGGTCGGCCGGCCGTCGTCACCGGAGAGGTTGAGCCAGACGTCCACCAGCATGGACTCGTCGTCGGAACCGAGTACGACAAGGTAGTCGTCCCGGCCGTTGCCGTCGATGTCGGCGAACCGGACGTAGGAGCCCAAGTTCGAGTCCGGCGTGCCGGCGGTCCCGGCGGGGGAGAACTCTCCCGTGCCGCCGCCCCAGTTCTTCCAGTCGGGCTTCCCGGGCTGGGCCTTGGTGTTGATCGCGACGCGGATCGAGCCGTCCTTGCGGATCTGGACGTAGTCGGCCCGGTCGTCGCCGTTCATCTCGGCGAGCTCCGTGCGGTCGTAGGACGCGGGTCGTTGCATACCGGGCGCGATGACACCCAGCCTGCGCCATCCGTCGCCGAGTGCGGTACCGCTCGACGGGTCGTCCGACGGATCGTCCTGCGCCTGGCATCCAGAGGCCGACTTCTGGGGGTCGGGCTTCTTGATCCAGCCCTGGTCCGCGGCTTCCATGACGCCCTGGTAGAAGTCGCCGCCGAGTTTCGCGTAGCCGCCGTCGTCGGGGTGGGCGTCGTTCTGCAGACCCTCGCTGACTTCGATGTCGCTGGTCTCCACCAGCACCACGTGCTTGCCGTCTGCGCGGAGGTCGGACACGATGCCGGGCAACGTGGCGTTGAAGGCGTCGATACGGGGTTGCAGGCCGGGTTTCCCGGTCGTGATGACCTTCGCGACCACGACCACGGCCTTCGGCGAGTCCGCCAGCGCCTGTGTGATCAGGTTCTTCATGCGCTGAGGGGCCGACGACAGGGCGAAGTTCTGGTTGAAGTCGTTGGTCCCGGCGTGCAGCGTGATCACGTTCGGCTGGTACTCGTCCACGGTGCAGTCGGCGATCGACGCGATCTCGTCGATGCGTCGGCCCGGATGGCCCTCGTTGTCGGGGTCGGACATTCTGCCTCTGCGGGCTGAGCCGACGAAGTCGACCCGGCCGGCACCGACCGTGTCCTCCAGAGCGGAGTACAGCACGCTGCGATAGCCGTCGCCGTCCGAACTCGCCACGCCCGCGGTGATCGAGTCACCCAAAGGCATCGCACGGATATCGAGCCTGTTCCGGTTGTCCTCGATTTCCTCGAACTGCCAGTGGTACGGCTCTGTTCTGGCCATCAGGTACGGGTCGTCGGGAAAGTCGCTGTTCGCCACCGGCTGCAGAAAGCTGGGTCCATTGGCGTTCGGATCCACGATGTTCCCGCCGGAGAACACCCAGTCGGAGTCCTTGTCTTGGCGTGCGCACTCGTACCAGACGGCCTGTGACCACTGATCACGTGTGATACACCGGTCTTTGCCCATCCTGAGGACATATCGGCCCGGCCGGACGCTGAACAGGACCTCGACGGTCTGGCTGGTGGCATCCCCGTTCACCTGGTCTGTGAACGGAATATCCCCGTAGAGCGACTCCCCGCTCGTGATGACCTGGTCGGACCACTTGCCGGAGGTCGCCCGCACCCGGTAGGTCGTGCCGGGCACCGGGCCGTCGCACTCCTCGCCACTCGACACGCTCGTCGCTGCCGCCGCCCGCAGGCCACGGCAGCCGGCGTTGAAGGAGAACCGGACGTACCAGTGATCGGAATCGGCACCCCTCCGTTGGGCAGTGACCGTCCTGTCGGTCCCATTGCTGAAGAAACCGAAGTCGAGTTCGTCGCCGCTGTATTGAGTCGGCTCGTCCGAACGCACGATGTGTCGCTGGAACCGGGAGGCCATCCCTGCGGGGTTACGGTTGAAGTCTCCCAACACCTGCCATTGGGCACCCGGTGAGCGCAGCCTGACGAAGTTGTACGCCCTGTCGAGGATCGCCGCGGCATCGACGCCGCCACGCGAGAGGGCGTGAACACTGAAGTACCAGGTCCCATCGATCAGCACACCCATCATCGGCCGGGACTCACGACCACTGTGCACCAGCAGCATGACGGCGTCCTGGACGGTCTCCCGCGTCACGATCGCCAGACCGTTGCGCTGCTGGCCGACATCGGCCCAGTAGATGTTCACCACGTCGGTACTGCCGAAGCGGTACACATGCTCGGTCACACCTGGCTCGCTGAAGACACGATCGGTCTGCGTCGACGAACCCGGCGGGCCGGACCCCGCCTCCTGCAACGCCGCCACGTCCACGCCGTCGCGAAACATCTGCCGGACACCGGTCAGCCATCGGGACTCAGGCGGCCCACCGGTTCCATCACGTTCTCCCTGCATGTTCCACGAGCCGCTGACCAGGTCTCTGCCCGTGTCATCATCGACAGCCGCAGCTGGCGGAGCGGGCACGACGGTCAGCAGCGCCACGATGGCGCTCAACGCCACGAGGAGCGCCACCACGAGCCTCCCTCCATGCGGGACAAGGCCGATGGGGGATCTGCTCACCGACCTTCCGCCAGGGTGATGCGGGACAGTCACGGGGCCTCCTGATTGTTGTCCGTTGCGCAAGGCGACGGTCGCCTCGGCGGGGGTGAGGAAGTGCGGGTGGCGAAGAGTCCTGAGCAGGCATCAGACAGGGCAGGCCGCACGGCGCGCCCAGGGTGCGCGACTTCGAACCGGAGCACGCTTGGTCGAGCACCGGTGAATCGTAGGCGTTAATACGTATTAATGATTAGAAGGCCAGGTCGGTGCGCGGGTCGCGACCACACGCGCGATGCCGGCTCGGCACCGCGGTCGCCCCCTGCGGGTCGCCCGGCAGGGGGCAACTCCGAGGACCGCCCGTCTACTTGGTGGTGCGGTAGGCGCGGTGGACGGTCTGGGGCGGACGGTCGCCATCGACGTCGGTGAGGGCGACGCGCAGCGAGACCGAGCCGGGCTTGGCGGGGCTGGTCAGCCTTCGACGTTCTGACGTTGGGGGGCGCCGGCGTTCTGGAGCGCCCGCAGTTCGCGGTCCCTCGTCCTGGCTCGCCGTGCAGGCTTTCCGCGCGGCCGGGCGAAGCCTGCGGGGGTGGGGGATCCGGTGGGGATTTCTCCCGTACCTCACCGGCTCCGGAGAACCGTACGGGCCGCCTCCCGTACGGCGGCGATGTTCGGTTCGTCGCGTCTCGTGGCGAGCCAGGCCAGGGCGGCGTTGCAGGGGGTGAGGTCGGTGACGTCGACGTAGCGGATGCCGGGGCGGGGGAACAAGTCGCGTGCGGCCGCCGGGAGGAAGCACATCGCCTCTCCGCCGGCCACGGCGTGCAGCAGGGACTCCATGTCGGTGACCACTGGCCCGTACCGTACGGGGCTGCCGTCGGGGCGCGGGTCCTCCGCCCAGAAGTCCCACCACACCCGCGGCACCTGCTCGGGCATGGCGACCACGGGTCGGCCGGCGAACTGCGCCAGGGAGACGCTGGGCAGCGAGGCCAGCGGGTCGCTCGCGGAAAGGCAGGCCACGCGGGGCTCGGTGGCGAGTCGGTGTATCTCTATGCCGGCCGGGACGGGGGGCCGTAGGAACATCACGTCGACCTCCTGCCGGAGGAGAGCGGCGAAGTGGTCGGCGAAGTTGAGGCTGACCACCTGCAGTGTCATCCGGGGGTGCCGGTCCAGCAGCGTGCTCAGGACGGCGCGGGTGTGCGGCATGGCGGCCTCGGCCCCGATGGTTCCCGCGACGAGCCGGCCGGAGAGCTGGCGTGCCTGGGCGTCGGCCGTTCTCCGCACCCGGGCGACGGCGTCGACGGCCGCTCGTGCCTCGGGGAGCAGGGCCCGTCCGGCGGCGGTGAGCGCGACGGCCCGGCTGGTGCGCTCGAACAGCCTTACTCCCAGGCGCTGTTCCAGGTCCCGGATCTGCTGGCTGAGTGCGGACTGCGTGATGAACAGACGTGTGGCGGTGCGCCGGAAATGGAGTTCCTCACTGAGCACCACGAACAGCCGCAACTGATGGACGCTCGGTTCAGCGGGCCGCTCGGATCTGTTACCGGCTATGGCAGTTGCCCGTTTTCTCATTCATGAGGATTACCTTATCGACGGGTTGAGATTCCGCATGCCTGAATCCCATGACAACGGGGGTGCTGTCGTGTGAATGTTCTGATCGCTGCCCTGGTCGCGGGACCGACCATCCTGGCTCGGGGCCGCCGGGCACTGCCGTACTCGGTCGTTGCAGGGAATCAGGGGGACCGAACGTGACCGTGTCCCACGGCCGGGAACCAGTACCGCCGCCGTCGCCTCTTAGCCCCCGGCACGCCTTCGGTGTGGGCGGAAATCCGATCGACGCCGGCGTCGGAGTTCCGCACCCGGCCGGGCCGAATCCCACAGCCCTGGAGCGGAGTTCCGTCCGGACCGGGACCGTGTGGGCATGGGCATCAGGAACACGAGGAGGAGAAGGAGAGCATGCGCGGCGTACTGGTTCGCCTGCCGTCGAGGAGAGCGTCGCTTCAGGGGACGGGGGTGGCGGGAGAGTGAACAGCGGATCCGTGGAGGTGGTCCCGCGCGGCTACCGGGTCGGCGAGTGGGAGGTCACCGACCTGATCGGGGCCGGGGGATGGGGGACCGTATACGCAGCCCGGCGCGCCGCCGCCGTCGATGCCGGTGAGGACGGGAACGTCAGCGACGACGGGAGTGGGTCGGCTGCGGGTGGGGAGACCGCCCCGGCGGAGGTCGCGCTCAAGTTTCTGCCCACGGCCGGGCTCGCGCCGCGTCAGGCGCGCGGACTGGTGGAGACCGGGCGGCGCGAGACCGAGTTCAGCCGGCGCACCCGGCACCCCCGGCTCATCCGGCTGTTCGACTCCATCACCCTCGGCGAGTCCGCCGGCTCGGCCTTCGACGGGGCCGTGGTGCTCGTGATGGAGCGGGCCGAACAAAGCCTGCGCGAACGGCTGGAGGCCTCGTCCGCCTCCGGCCGGTCCGGCTCCTCGCCGTCCGGAGAGGAGCCGCTGTCGGTGCGGGAGGGAGCGCGGCTGCTCACCGAGATCTGCGAAGGGCTGGCGCACCTGCACGAACTGGGCTGGGTGCACGGCGACCTCAAGCCCGACAACGTCCTGCTCATGGCGGACGGATCGGTACGGCTGGCGGATTTCGGCCTCTCGGTGGAACTGACCGGCACCCACGCCTACGTACCGCCCCTGGGCACCCTTGACTACCTGCCGCCGGAACGCCGGCAGGCGTCGCTGGGCGAACGGGGCGTGCAGGTACGGCAGAGCACCGACATCTGGGCGCTCGGCGTGATGATCCATCAGGTCTTCACCGGAGGCGTCCTGCCCTTTCCCGGAGCCACGCCGGCGGCTCGTGGAGCCGCCGCCCAGGAGTACGCCGACGGACGGGCACCGCTGCGCATGGATTTGCGGATGCCGCCCTTCTGGCGTGAGCTGGCGGCCGACTGCCTCAGCCCGGCGCACACCGACCGGGCCGCGCACACCGCCGAAAGCCTGCTGGGCCGTATCAGGGCCGAACAGGAGCGGGCCGTGGCGCCGCCGGGAACACTGCGCAGGCGCAGGGTCCTGGCAGCCGCCGCACTGACGGTGGTCGCGGGCGGGGTGGGGGCCGCTGGCGCCGCCGGGTGGCTCCAGTTCGACGACGAGGACCGGTCATCGGGCGGGGGCGCCGCGCCCGGGCGGGGCGGGGCGACGGTGAGCGTCGTGGCGAACGCGCGTATAGAGGTGTACAACGCCGAGCGGTCGTGCCGCACGCTCGGTGAGCGGCACAACCTGTGCAGCCTCGGACTCGCGATCGACCCCTCGCTGCCGTACGACATCGACAACGTCGTGCGGACCAGGGTCTGGGGCGGCGACGTACTGACCGCCGACTGCCAGTTCCCGCAGGGGATGCCGGTGGCCGACGAGGCGGGCACGCGCTCGGTGCGGTGGTACAGGGTGCGTCTCACGGCGGAGAAGGGCCGGACCACGGCCTGGCTGCCGGCCGTGCGGACGAAGGACCGTCCGGCGCTGGCCGAGTGCCCGGCCCGGCCCTCTCCGAGCTGATCCGGGTCAGCAGAGGTCGATGTCGCGCCCGTCGTTGTCCTTCGCCTCGTTGTTCCCCCAGCGCTGGAGGTAGTACGCGGAGACGTACGCGCGGCCCGAGCCGCCCGGTGCCACCTCGTCGAGGTCGGTGAGCAGCCACCAGTGGTTGTAGGAGTTCCCCACGCGGACCTCGGCGCCCTTCTTCTTGCACAGGACGTAGTTGGTGCCATTGAGCAGCTTGCCCTGGACCGCGCAGCGGGGGCTGGTGTCGCCGACACAGTCGACGGCGGCGTAGCCGGGGGCGTCGGCGAAGGTGTCCACCCAGAACCGGTTCGGAGTGGGCGGGTTGCCGCCGCACGCGTTGGTGCTGGTGACGTCGGGGAACGGCCCGGAGGGGGAGAGGCGGTACTCGGTGTTCTGGATCACCGGGTACACCATTTCGTCCGTCTCACCGTCGTTGTCGCCGTTGGTGTCGTACAGCTGCTCGTAGTGCAGGTGGGCGGAGTCGGTCCCGACCAGTCCGAGCCTGCCGAGCGGCGTGCCCGAGGAGACCTGCTGGCCCACGGTCACGTCGATGCGGTCCATGTGCAGGTACACGGAGAACCAGCCGCCTCCGTGGTTGATCTCCAGGCCGCCGGGTGGGAAGCGCTCCGTGACCGTGCCGGCGGCCGAGGCGACGACCGAGGCGCCGAGGGTCTGCCCGTCGACGCGGTACATGTCGAGCTTCTTGTCGTCGGGAGCGTGTCCCAGGTACGTCTGCAACTTCCATGTCTGGCCGCAGGCGAAGGGCAGCCGGAAGTCGGGCCGGGCTCCCGCGCTCACCTGTGACGCATTGGCGGTCGCCGGGGCGGCCCCGGAAGCGGTCGACAGCCCGAACACCGCGAGGACGGTCGCGAGGACGAGGAGTAAGGGCCTGGGCAGCGGCGACCCGAAGGCGCGTCTGCTGCGGGATGTGCGCATGGAATCCCTCCTTGCCAGCCCGGCTCGGTGCCGGGTGGTCGTTTCGTACGGTGATCCGGGCCGGACCGGGCGGACCCGGAGGGTTCGTGGCGTGACCGCTGCCGGGTCGCGCCGCCGGTCGCGTCGCTTCTGAGGCGGATGCCACCTGGCGCGGTCGACTGGTCGGGGAGGAGCCCGGTCGAAACCCTCTGCGCCTGTTCAGCCGGCCGGCCCGAGGCGATCCGCGCCGTCCGGGCTCGCCTCGCACCTTAGGCAGGCCAAAGGGGTGGTGGCCCCTGACATACGTCAGGGGCCACCACCTGGGACAAGGGAGATGTCCCACCCCGGTCCTTCGGGGGACGGACACCTGAAGCGACAGCGACTGAGGGCGTCGCTATGCGCCGGCCTCCTGAGCGGTGGTGAGGCGGCCGGTGCCGCGGGGCGGCAGCAGGCTGAGGTGCTCCTCGCGCACCAGACCGAAGCGCAGGGCGACGGAGGCGAGCCTGGTGCGCTTGGCGCCGGTGCGGCCGCCGTCGGTCGCGGTCGTGGACTCCTCGCCGGGGTCCAGGCGCAGCTTGGTGAAGGCGAGATAGTCGATGTGGTAGTTGACCGCGGAGCGCGTCAGGTCCCGGCAGGACTCCAGCGGCCGTAGCCGTTCCACGATCTGCCCGACGCCGGGCAGCGCCGTGTCGGACGGGTCGCGCAGCCTGGGTTCGCACAGGGCCACCAGGACGCGGAAGTACTTCGACGTCGGGTCCAGGGCGAAGGGGTGCACGGTCTGTTCGCCGCGACCGGGCACGGACTGCTCGCTGAGATAGGCGTGTTGGGGTGCGAACACCTTGAACGTGGCGTCGCCGGACAGGGCGGGCAGCACCACGCGCGAGAACTCGAAGGGCACGGGCGCCCCGAGCCGTCCCGGTGCGACGGTGAGGTACTCACCCGCCCCCTCCAGGTTCTCCACCACGTACGACACGCTGCGGCTGAAGTTGGACAGCCGCCAGTAGTCCTCCGCGGCTTCCAGTTGCCCGGCTCTGCGGGATATCCCCGGGTCGGTGAGGACGATACGGACCCCCGTCCCGCCGCGCCCGAAGTCCGCGATTTCCCCCGGCCCCAGATGGATCAGTTCGGGACTGTCCGTCTCGTCCACACCCCACTGGGCGGTACCGGGCAACTGCACGATGATTGTTTCCACGCGGACTCCCCCGCTGATGTCGCCCCCGATTTGGTCGCGAGGATTGTACGGTCGGTTTCCGGCTGCCGCGGAGACGGCGCGGCCACCTCCAACACGTATGGCCGCAGGGCGAGTTCCGCCTCGATCACCGTCGCCGACGGTCCGCTCACGTCGAGCGGGGGCGAGGAAAGGCGACCCGCCGGCTCCGGACGGACCTTCGCGTGGGCTGTGTTGAACGATTGACAACCCGAATCCACCAAGGTTGTCATGAGCGCATGATCAAGTGCCTCGGGACCTGCCCCGTGACCTGCCGCGCCACGGCCGAGGCCGGGCCGCCGCCATGGGCGTCCCGTCCGTGACCGGTCGCCGCGAGCTGTTCGGCGCCGCCCGGGCCGAGTTGGCAGGCCGTCAGGGAGTCCTCCTCCACGGTCCCGCCGGGATCGGCAAGTCCGCTCTCGTGGCGTCCCTCGTGGCGGCCTCGGCCGAGCGTGCCCAGCCGTCCGGAACGGTGCTGCGCTGCTCGCCCGCCGCCGAGGAAGCCGGGCTTCCCTTCGTCGGCCTCGTCGACCTGTTCGCGCGGGTACCGGAGAGCTGCCTGGAGGCACTGGCGCCCGAACCCCGGGCGGCACTGAGAGCCGCCTTGCTGCACGAGCGCGAACCGGCCGACGACCGCGCCCGCCTCGCGGTGCGCGTCGCCGTCCTCGACGTACTGCGCGCGCTCGCCGCCGCCGGCCCCGTCCTGCTGGTCGTCGACGGCCTCCAGTGGCTCGACGAGCCGACCGCCGAGGTGCTCGCCTTCGCGCTACGACGGGTCGGGGGCCTCGACATCCGGGTGCTGACCGCCGAGCGCGTGTCCGACGGCGAGCGGCCCGAACGGCGGCGCTGCTGCCCGCCGGACACCCTCGAACTCCTCGTGCCGCCCCTGGACGACGACGAGGTGGCCGAACTCGTACGCACCGTCGTCGGCGCCGAGTCACCACCGGGCGTGCTGCGGGCGATCCAGGACACCGCCGCCGGAAACCCGTCGTACGCACTGGAGTTGGCGCGGACGGCCCCGCGCGACGCGGCGTCCCTCGGCCTCGCCCGCCCGCTGCCGGTGCCCCGAGGCCTGCGCGACCGGCTCCTCGACGAGGCGCGCTCGCTGCCGCCGACGGCCCGGCACACCCTCCTGGTCGCGAGCGCCGCCGCCCACCCCACCCTCACCGTCCTGCGCGCCGCCGGGCTCCCCGACGCCGCCGACGCCCTCGCGGAGGCCGAACGGCTCGGCGTCGCCACGGCCGGCGCCGACGGAACCGTACGATTCCGGCATCCGCTGGTCCGGGCCGCCGTGTACGCCGACGCGCCGGAGTACGGCCGCCGTGCGGCGCACACCCTGCTGGCCGGCGCGGTCACCGAGCCGGTGGAGCGCGCCCGCCACCTCGCCCTCGCCCACCCGCACGAGGACGAGACCACCGCCCGCACGCTGATGTCCGCGGCCGAGTCGGCGCGCCGCGACGGCACACCCGAAGCCGCCTTCGAGCTGGCCGCGCTCGCCGCCCTGCGCACTCCCGCCGACCGCACCGCGGACCGCGTCGAACGACTGCTCGCCGCCGCCGAGTACGCCTGCGACGGCGGTCTGTCGCAGGAGGCGGGACAGGCGGCCGCCACCGTCCTCGCCGGGTCGGGCTCCGCGCGGCAGCGGACACGGGCCCGGGTGATCCTGCTGCGCAACGCGGGACAGGCCCTCGAAGGCACCCGTGACCTGATCGAGGAGGGACTGAGGGAGGCCGCCGGCGATCCCGGGTCGGAAGCCTGGCTGCACTACTGGGCGGCCGTACGAGGCCTGCTGTGCGGGGAGTTGACGGACGCGGCCCGGCACGCCCGGCGCGCGGCCCGGCAGGCGGAGCTGGCCGGTGACACGGACACCGGGATCGGGGCCCTCGCCACTCTCGCCCGAGTGCGGTCCCTGGCCGGAGAGGCGGTCGCCGCCGACGCGGCCCTGGAGGAGGCCCTCGCGCTGGCCGGCGGCGCCGACACCGGCCCGGAGAGCTGGGGACTGATCCGGATGGGGGCGATCCTCGCCCTGGACTCCGACCGGGTCACCGAGGCGGGGGAGCGGGTCACCCGGCTGCTGGCGGAGATCGGCGAGTACGCGGGGGTCGAGGAGGTCATGGCGACCCTGGTCGCGCTGACCCGTATCCAGGTGCGCGCCGGGCACTGCCGAGAGGCACTGCGCACCGCCGCCCACTGCTCGGACATCCTGGCCGAGTCGGGCGTACTGGCCGCGCCGGCGCTCTACGCGGCGGCCCTCGCGGCGACGGCGGCCAGCAGCGCGGACGAGGCCCGGTCTCTCGCCGAGCAGGCGGTACGCGCCTCGGAGGCGGACGGCGACCGGCTGTTCCTGCTGCGCGCGCTGGCGGTGCTCGGCCAGGCCGAACTGCTCGCCGGCGACCCGCCGGGCGCCGCCGCCGCGGTCGAGGTGCTGGGACGCGTCAAGCGGCTCGGCGAGACGATGTGCGCGGCCGACCCGCCGCTGCTGCACTGGTACGCGGATCTGACCGAGGCCCTGGTGGTCCTGGGCGAGACGGATGCGGCCGGAACCGTGCTCCACGACGCCCGCGCACTGCTGTCCGCCGACGCGCCCGGCAGCGTACTGGCGGCTCTGGAACGGGCGGAGGGGCTGCGAGAGGCGGCGCTCGGCCGGGCGAAGGAGGGGGCGCTGCACCTGCGTCGCGCCGTGGACCGGCTGCGCCGGCTGCCGTTGCCCGTCGAGCTGGTCCGCACCCTGATCGCCCTCGGCACGGTCGAACGCCGCTCGCGGCGCAGAAGCGCTGCGCGAACGGTCCTCCACGAGGCGTTGGACATCGCGAAGCGGATCGGCGCCGCTCCGCTGGCGGCACGGGCCTGGGACGAGCTGGCGCGGCTGGACGCCAGGGACCGCGCCGGTGAGACAGGCACGGGCGAACCCGAACTCACCCCGACGGAGGCCAGGATCGCCGAACTGGTCGGCGGCGGGGCCACCAACAGGGAAGTCGCCGCGAAGCTGTTCATCAGCGTCAAGACGGTGGAGGGCGCCCTCTCCCGGGTCTACCGCAAGCTCGGGGTCCGCTCGCGCACCGCGCTCGCCCACGCCATGGCGGTCGCCGTCCTCGCCTCCGGCGCCGCCGTGACGTACAGCGACGACGACCAAGTCACCCCGGTGCCACCGGGAGTGACGATGAGTCAGCCCGGCCGGATCCGGCCGGCCCGGGCGCCGGACACACGCCGTTGACATGACATGTGCAGTTAACACGTAGAGCAAGGGTTCCCCCGCTTACGGGGGTGGGGCCGCCGTTCCTACGGTGAAGACGTTCCGCTTCCGGGACACGCCCCCCACTCTCCGGAGGACCTCAGTGAAGTCACGCCTGAAACTGCTCGGCCTGGTCGCCGCACCGGTGCTGCTCGCCGCCGCGGTCCCCACCGCCTACGCGGCCAACATCGCACAGCCGCACGCCACGCGCGCCGCTGTCACCGGAGACGTCCTCAAGGGCCTGAGCAAGAGCGCGACCCGGACCGGCAAGCTCGCCGCCGGAAAGCGGATATCGGTGGCGATCAGCCTGGCTCCCCGAAACGCCAAGGCGCTCGACACCTTCGTGGCCAAGGTCAGCGACCCCCGGTCGAGTTCCTACGGCCACTACCTGACGAAGAGCCGGTTCGCCGCCCGCTTCGGCCGGACCCACGCCGAGGTCAAGCAGCTCAAGGACTACCTGCGGGCCCAGGGCCTCACCGTCGGGAAGGTGCACTCGGGCAACCTGCTCGTCGACGCGAGCGGCACCGCCGCCCAGCTGGAGAAGGCCTTCGGCACCAGGCTGTCGACCTGGAAGGACGCGTCGTCGGGTCGCTCCTTCTACGCCAACGACGCCGCGCCGACCCTGCCCGCCTCCGTCGCCTCCCTGGTGAGCGACGTCGCCGGCCTCAACAACCGCACCCAGCTGCACCACCAGTCGTCCTCCCGTGTCGCCCCCCGCAACGGCCCGGGCGGCGGCTACACCCCGGCCCAGCTCAAGGGCGGCTACAACGTGTCCGGTACGTACACCGGCAGCGGCCAGAAGATCGCGCTGCTGGAGTTCGACGGGTTCCAGCAGGCCAACATCACCAAGTACGACACCAACTACAGCCTGGGTTCGCCCACCCCGACCGTGTCCAAGGTGGACGGCGGCTCCGGCGCGCTCGGTGACGGTCAGGTCGAGGTCGAGCTGGACATCGAGGTCCTGCACGCCATCGCACCCAAGGCGAACGTCACCGTCTTCGAGGGCCCCAACTCCGACGCCGGTGAGGTTGACACCTACCAGGCGATCGTCGACAGCGGCATTCCGACCACGTCGATCAGCTGGGGCGCCTCCGAGAGCGCCCGCACCACCTCCAACATCAACGCCGTGGACGCCGTCTTCAAGGCGGGAGCCGCCCAGGGACTCGGCTTCTACGCGGCCTCCGGCGACGACGGCTCGGACGACGCGGGTGACGGCACCACCACCGTCGACTACCCGGCCAGCGACCCGTACGTCACCGGCGTCGGCGGTACCAAGCTGACCGTCACCTCGGCCAACGCCTTCAGCACGGAGGTGGCCTGGTCCGGCGGCGGGGGCGGCAAGTCCTCCGTCTTCAAGATCCCCAGCTGGCAGACCGCGGTGCAGAAGACCGCCGGCGGCGGCTTCCGCCAGGTCCCGGACGTCTCGGCGCACGCCAACCCCAGCCCCGGCGTCTCGATCTACTCCCAGGGCTCGTGGGGCACGGTCGGCGGCACCAGCGCCGCGGCGCCCGAGTGGGCGGCGTTCGCCGCGCTCTACAACCAGCAGGCCGCGGCGGCCGGCAAGGCCAACCTCGGCTTCGCCAACCCCGCCCTCTACACGGCGAGCGGCACCGGCTTCCACGACATCACCAGTGGCAGCAACGGCGCCTACTCCGCCGCCACCGGCTGGGACTTCACCACTGGCTGGGGCTCGTACAACGCGGCGACCCTGGCGACCAAGCTGCTCGGCTGACACCACTGGATGACGGAAACGAAGCGCGGACCGGGATCACTCCCGGCCCGCGCTTCGTCCGTTGTCCGGCGTGCGAGCCGCTCCGGCCGACCGGGACCCGGGGGCCCGGGGGAGGGGCGCCCGGACCGGCCGGTGCCGGCACGCAACCACGAAGCCCCCTCACCCCTCCTACACAGAAGACGCACCGACAGCTGGTGCGTCGACGGACCGCCGGAAACAGGCGGACAGCGGTAGGAACCGACAGGAATCGGCAGGGGTGGCGATGGAGCGGCAGTGGTCCCGTCGGAGGTTCATGGTCTACACGCTGGCCGCGACCACCCTCACCGTGGCCGCGCCGATCGGCTGCGACACGTCCTCCGCGGAGGGCGCCGAACACCTGGCGGCGGACGCGAGCACCCGGCCCGGCGTCGTGGTCACCGGTGACGACGACGAGATGCTGGTCCTGGAGGTCACCGCCGCGAACCGGGTCGTCGTCCGGCTGCCGCGCGTCGAGGTCGGCCAGGGGGTCACCACCGCGGTCGCCATGATGATCGCCGAGGAACTGGACGCCCGCCTGGCCGACGTCGACATCCCGCTCGCCGACGCCCGCACCAGGGGCAGCCAGTACACCGGCGGTTCGAACTCGGTCAGCTCGCTGTACGGACCCGCCCGGGCGCTGGCCGCCACCGCGCGCGCCCGGCTGGTGACCGCCGCCGCCCGGCAGTGGCGCCTGCCCGCACGCACGCTGCGGACCCGGAACACCATGGTGGTGGCACCGGACGGCCGTACGGCCACCTTCGGGTCACTGACCGCCGCCGCCGCGAAGGTCACCCGACCGGCCGTGTCCGGCAAACCCAAACCGCCCTCCCGGCACAAGGTGATCGGGAAGCCCACGACCCGGATCGACGCCCGGGACATCATCACCGGCAGGGCGCGGTACGCCGGTGACCTGACGGTGGCCGACGCCAAACCGACCGTGGTGGCCCGGCCGCCGACGCTCGGCGGAAAGATCCGCGCCGTCGACGACCGGGCGGCCCGCGCGATGCCGGGCGTCCGTGCCGTCGTGCGGGTCGCGGGCGGAGTCGCCGTGGTCGCGGACACCTTCCACCATGCCTTCCAGGCCCGGGACGCCCTGCGGATCACCTGGGCGCCCGGCCCGCTGGCCGCGCTGTCCGACCCGGCGATCAGAGCCCGGCTGCGCGCCGCCGTCCCGCCGCTGGGTACCGCGCCGAGCGGATCGACGCAGGTGACCGGGGAGTTCGAGTTCGCGTTCGTCAGCCATGCACCGATGGAGGTGCTGACCACGGTGGCGGACGTCCGCGCGGACCGGGCCGAGCTGTGGTTCTCCACCCAGACGCCGATGGACGCCCGTGATGCCATCGCCTCGGCGGTCGGACTCCCGGCGTCGAAGGTCAAGGTCCATGTCATGCGGGGCGGCGGCTCGTTCGGGCGGCGGCTGAACCACGACTTCGCGATCGAGGCCGCCCTCGTCTCCAAGGCGGCCCGCCGGCCGGTCAAGCTGATGTGGAGCCGCGGCGACGACCTGCGGCACGGCAGGATGCGCCCGGCCACCCACCACCGGATCAGAGCGAGCCACAAAGGCGGCCGGGTGGTGGCCTTCGTCCACGCGACGTCCTCGGTGAGCGAGTCGTGGGAGGGGGAGGGCCTCGCCGCGCAGGGCGGGGTGACGTCCTTGGCCGTGCGGACGGGACGCGCGGCGGCGGGCCCGGTGCCCAGCGACAGCGGGCTGTACAACTTCGGCCGGCTCTCCGGGGATTCGGGCGATGTGCCGCTGGCGGCGATCCCGCTCGGCGCCTGGCGGTCGGTGGACTCCGGGACGAGCCGAACCGTCGAGGAGATCATGGTCGACGAGATCGCCCGCAGCCTCGGCAAGGACCCGGTCGCCTTCCGGCGCACCGTGCTCCGGAGCAGCTCCGTGCGCGCCGTACTCGACAAGGCGGCGTCCGCGGGGAGTTGGGGGCGGACCCTCCCGGCCGGACACGGACAGGGCATGGCGGTCCACGAGGAGTACGGATCCTGCGTGGCCTGTCTGATCGAGATCGACGCCACCGACCCGAAGAACCCCCGGGTGACCAGGGCGGTGCTGGCGGCCGACGTCGGAACGGCCGTGAATCCACGCGGACTCGAGGCCCAGCTCATGGGCGCCACGATCGACGGCATCTCCACCGTGCTGCGGGCCGGCCTCCACGTCGACCGGGGCGCGATCCGCGAGGGCAGCTTCGACGACTTCCGCTATGCCCGCCAGCGGCACGCTCCCCTCCGTTTCGAGGCGCACATCATGCCGTCCACGGGGGAGCCCGGCGGCGCCGGAGAACTCGGGGTGCCGGCCGCGGCGGGCGCGGTCGCCAACGCCTACGCCCGGGCGACCGGCAGCAAGCCCCGCCGCTTCCCGCTCACCTTCTGACCAGCCGGCAACCGCCACTCCTACGCGCCCTCCGAGAGGTACTGATGCCCCGCTACACCTTCGACCTCAACGGCGAACCGGTCACCGTCGAGGCCCCGGCCGACATGCCGCTGCTGTGGGTGCTGCGCGACCTGCTCCACGTGACCGGCCCCAAGTACGGCTGCGGGGTCGGGGTCTGCCGCGCCTGCACCAGCCATCTCGACGACGCGGAGATCCAGCCCTGCGTCGTGCCCGTCGCCGACTGCGCGGGCCGCAAGGTCACCACCATCGAGGGGCTGGCCGACGGCGACACCCTGCACCCCGTCCAGCAGGCGTGGCTCGACCAGGATGTCGCGCAGTGCGGTTTCTGCCAGCCGGGCCAGATCATGGCGGCGGTGGCGCTGCTCCGGCGGACCTCCGAGCCGACCGACGCGGACATCGACCGGATCGAGAACGTCTGCCGCTGCGGCACGTACTGCCGGATCCGCGAGGCCGTCAAACAGGCCGCCGAGGCGACCGAGGGCTGATCCGCGGGGCGGAAACAGGTCGCCCGGCGCCCGGTCGTCGCCACGCCCGGCCAGGGTGAGCGACTGCGCCCGGCGCCCGCCGCGCCCGTGCCGCTTCGAGCGCGCGCGAAGGCCCCCGGCCCGCCGGCACCGGCGTCTCTCCAGGGGCGGGGCCGGGCAGCGGCTACGGCGGCCCGCACCGTCCGCCGTACGAGACGCCCTTGACGTGGGCCGCGAGCCGATCGACACTCCCCAGTGGGAATCCTAGTGAAAAGGTAGGGAAACGAGATGCGCGTGGAGTCGAACGCCAGTCGGGTGGTTCACACACCCCGGCCGACCCCGCTGCTGACGTCCCGCCGACACATCGACCTCCAGCGCGTCTGCAGCGCCATCAGCCCCCTGCGCTGACCCCGGCCGCCCACCCCGCGCCACACCGGTGGCCCCCGACTACGCCTTCCGCCGCGCGTACGTCTGCGCACACACCTGGGGAGACTCATGACCGTCACACCACTGGCCGCCACCTCTGCCTGTCCCGCCCCGGCCTTCCGCGGCCGGCTCGGCCGGGACGCGCGCAGCGGCCACTACGCCGTGCCGCGCCGCTATCGCCTCCACCTGTCCCCGGCCGACCCGGACTGCCTCCGGATCGCCGTCACCCACAGCCTGCTCGGTCTCGGCGCGGCCTGTCCGGTGACCGAACTGCCCGCCGTACCCGACGCCCCCGGCGGCGAACACTCCGCCCTGCGCCCGCTGTACGAGGCGAGCGCGCACCGCTACTCCGGCGCGGCCACGGTCCCGGTGCTCAGCGACGACTGGTCGGGGCGGATCGTCAGCACCCACACCCCGGACATCCTGCGCGACCTGTCCCGGCACTTCGGCGGCGGCCGTCCCACGCTGTACCCGTGCGGCCTGGAGCCGGAGATCGAGGCCGTCGAGCGGCTCTGCGCCCAGGGCATCGACGCGTCGGCCCAGCGGGCCGGAGACGCCGCCGTCGAGGACGCCGACCGTGCGGACGCGCTCGCCTCCCTGCTGCGCACCCTGGGCTCGCTGAACGCCCGGCTCGCGGCGGATCCCTACCTGCTGGGTGACCAACTGACCGCGGCTGACGTGGAGTTGTGGGTCTCGCTGGTACGCCTGGACACCGTGCACCGCTGGCACCTGGACGCCGCCGCCGTGCACCGTGTCGCCGACCACCCCTCCCTGTGGGCCTACGCCCGCCGCCTCGCCGCCCACCCGTCCTTCGGCCCCCACCTCGACCTCGACGCCATCGCCCGCCGGCACCACGCCCACTGCCAGGGACTTGAGTCCGCCGGGGCCGCCGTCCAGATCCTGGACTGGGCGGCGCACGCGGAGCGCTCCGCCGAACGCTCCGTCGGCTAGGCCGTTCGCTGCCGCGCCCCCTTCGAGACGCTCCTGAACCCGGCCGGTGTTCATCTGGTTGACACAGAGAGCCGGAACACGCGATGGCCTCGCCTTGTTGACCACGTCGTGCTGAAGCCCATTCCGTGCCGTCCGAGGCTGTACTCGCGGCGGCACATCGACCTCCTGCGCGTCGCCGGCGCGCTCTGTCGCTCCTGACCGCTGTCCCGCCCCTTCGTACGGTCGATCAGGAAGGCACCCCGTCGTGTCCGCATCAGCTTCGCCCGATCCCTCCGCCCCCCTCCACCTCGCCGTCGCCCTGGACGGCGCCGGCTGGCACCCGGCCGCCTGGCGCGAACCCGTCGCCCGGCCGGCCGAACTGTTCACCGCCCGCTACTGGGCCGACCTGGTCGCGGAGGCCGAGCGCGGGCTGCTCGACTTCGTGACCATCGAGGACGGCCTCGGCCTCCAGTCCTCGCACCCCATCGAACCGGACGACCGCACCGACCAGGTCCGGGGCCGCCTCGACGCGGTCCTGATCGCGGCCCGCATCGCCCCGCTGACCCGGCACATCGGCATCGTCCCGACCGCCGTCGTCACCCACACGGAGCCGTTCCACCTCTCCAAGGCGATCGCCACCCTCGACTATGTGAGCACCGGCCGCGCGGGTCTGCGCGTCCAGATCAGCGCCCGCCAGAACGAGGCCGCCCACTTCGGCCGCCGCTCGATACCCCACATCGACCCGCTGAACGACCCACGGGCCTGGGATTCCGTGGCCGCCCTCTTCGACGAGGCCGCCGATTACGTCGAGGTGGTGCGTCGGCTGTGGGACAGCTGGGAGGACGACGCGGAGATCCGTGACATCGCCACCGGCCGCTTCGTCGACCGGGAGAAGCTGCACTACATCGACTTCGAGGGCCCGCACTTCAGCGTAAAGGGCCCGTCCATCACGCCTCGCCCGCCGCAGGGCCAGCCGGTCGTGACGGCGCTGGCCCACGACACCGTCCCGTACCGGCTGGTGGCCCGGGCGGCGGACGTCGGTTACGTCACTCCGCACGACGCCGGGCAGGCCCGCGCCATCGTCGAGGAGATCCGCGCCGAGCAGGCGGCGGCCGGCCGTGCCGGTGAACTCCTGCACGTCTTCGGCGACTTGGTCGTCTTCCTCGACGACGACCCGGCCGAGGCCACGGCCCGCCGCGAGCGCCTGGACGCCCTGGCGGGGTACGAGTACACCAGCGACGCCCGGATCTTCACCGGCACGGCCGCGCAACTCGCCGACCTGCTGCAGGAGTTCGCGTCGGCGGGGCTGTCCGGGTTCCGGCTGCGGCCCGCCGTCGCCGGACACGACCTCCCGGCGATCACCCAGAAGCTGGTCCCCGAACTCCAGCGCCGGGGCGCCTTCCGGCAGACGTACGAGGCCGACACCCTGCGCGGGCTCCTCCGCCTCGCCCGCCCCGCCAACCGCTACGCCACCGCTGCTCCCAGCGCCTGAGTCGGAAGGACCCCACAATCCCATGAGCAAGCCGCTGAAGCAGATCCACCTGGCCGCGCACTTCCCCGGCGTCAACAACACCACCGTTTGGAGCGACCCGCAGGCCGGCAGCCACATCGAGTTCAGCTCCTTCGTCCACTTCGCCCAGACCGCCGAACGCGCCAAGTTCGACTTCCTGTTCCTCGCCGAAGGACTGCGGCTGCGGGAACAGGGCGGAAAAATCTACGACCTGGACGTCGTGGGACGGCCCGACACGTTCACGGTGCTGGCCGCGCTCGCCGCCGTCACCGAACACCTCGGGCTGACCGGCACCATCAACTCCACCTTCAACGAGCCCTACGAGGTGGCCCGCCAGTTCGCCAGCCTCGACCACCTCTCCGCCGGCCGCGCCGCCTGGAACGTCGTCACCTCCTGGGACGCATTCACCGGCGAGAACTTCCGCCGCGGCGGCTTCCTGCCCCAGGACGAGCGCTACTCCCGGGCCAAGGAGTTCCTGCAGACGGCGGGGGAACTCTTCGACTCCTGGCACGGCGAGGAGATCCTCGCCGACCAGCCCACCGGCACCTTCCTGCACGACGCCAAAGCCGGCGCCTTCACCCACCAAGGGCAGCACTTCGACATCGAGGGCCAGTTCAACGTCCCCCGCTCCCCGCAGGGCCGCCCGGTCATCTTCCAGGCCGGCGATTCGGACGAGGGCCGTGAGTTCGCCGCGTCGACCGCGGATGCGATCTTCAGCCGGTACGCGACTCTCAAGGAGGGGCAGGAGTTCTACACGGACGTCAAGAACCGCCTGGCCAAGTACGGCCGCCACGCGGAGGAACTGAAGATCCTGCCTGCCGCGAGTTTCGTCCTGGGGGACACGGACGCCGAGGCGGAGGAACTGGCCCGCGAGGTGCGGCGGTTGCAGGTCAGCGGGGCCACCGCGATCAAGCATCTGGAGTTCGTGTGGAACCGGGACCTGTCCGCCTACGACCCGGACGGACCGCTGCCTGACATCGATCCCGACCTCGGCGAGCACACCGTCTCCCGGGGCCGGGCCCAGGTGCGGATGTACCGCGACCCGCTGGCCACCGCCCGCGAATGGCGCGAGAAGGCGGAGGCCAACAACTGGTCGATCCGTGACCTGGTCATCGAGACTGGCAACCGGCAGAACTTCGTCGGCTCCCCGGCCACGGTCGCTGCCACGATCAACGACTTCGTCCAGGCCGACGCGAGCGACGGCTACATCCTGGTCCCGCACATCACTCCGGGCGGCCTCGACGGCTTCGCCGACACGGTGGTCCCGCTGCTCCAGGAGCGGGGCGTCTTCCGCACGGATTACGAGGGCACCACCCTCCGCGACCGGCTCGGCCTCGCCCACCCCGACGCCGAGGCAGCGGGGGAGCGGGCGGCGTCCTGAACCTTCGTACATGGCGTGGTCGAGGACGTCACCCTCCCCCATGAAGGTGACGTCCTCGACCGCTCCCCCGGGTGCCCGAAGGTGGTCTGTGTCGTTCGCGGCGGCCGTCATGTGCTGGTCTCTGCCCCCAGCATCACCAGCACATGACGGCCGTTTCCCCCGATCCCCAGGTGGAGTAGAGGCGTACGCGGACGAAGTAGTGGCGGCCCTTGACGAGCCGGACCCTTACATGGGCGTTGTGCGGAGTGCCGCCGTCGTCGTCGGCGGACAGATAGCGGGGCTCGCCGTCGATCTCCTCGAAGACCGCGACGACCGTGTCGCTCTCCCCGAAGGTCCCCACGGTGTAGTCGCGGGTCTCCGGCGGCGCGATGCCGAAGTCGGCCTGCTCGCCCGCGCCGAGACGCAGGGGCGCCGACCTGAACGGCACCAGTTCGGCGGGCCTGCCCGAGCCCGTCGGCGGATACCAGCGGAGCACGCACTCCTTGTCGGCCGGGGAGAGTGTCCCCGGTGGCCGCACCCCGGAGCGCAACTGCTCCGGTTCGAGGATCAGCCCCGCCGAGAACGGGAACTGCATGATCGACAGCGGGTCCCAGACGGAGCCGTTCACCTCGTCCGGGTCGAGCTTGCTCAGGATGTTGGCGTTCGTCCTGTCGCGGCCCCAGAAGTTCGGCGGACCTGCCAGGTCGTCGTACACGGCCTCGTCGTCCCAGTGGATACCGGCGAACGGGTTCTGGTGCTCGTGGAGCAGGCCCAGGGCGTGCCCGATCTCGTGCAGGGCCGTCGCGCGCTCCCCAAGCGCGGTCAGGTCCCAGCCGAAGTTCATCGTGCGCCGCCCCAGACCCACCGAGAGTGCGTCCCGCCCGACCGTGGAGTACGAACCGTCACCGGTCTGGAAACCGATGCGCAGTTCTGCCTCTGAACGGTCGCGCACCTCGACGAACGACAGCCCGATCCCCAGGCCGAGCCACTCCCGGAAGCAGTCACGGACGACGTCGCGCTGTGCTTCGGCGCCGACCCATGACTCCCACCGTGTCTCCCCGGTCCCCGGCAGAGGGATGACCGAGCCGTCGCTGTCCCGGTCGAAGAAGTAGTAGTGGAGCACGGTGCCGTTCACCCACATCAGGCGCCCCGAAAGGAGCGCACTGAGCCGCTCGGCAGGCAGCCCCGGTGCGAACGTGGGGGCCGGCTGCTGCGGAAGTGAGCAGAACCGTGCGTTCATGGGGAACAGACTGCGGGTCGCGGCGCTCGGGCGCCTGAGTCGGGGGCTACTCAAGTCACCCTGTATCAAAGCTGAGTAGCCCCGCTCTTGTTCACGTGACGACTTTCGAACGGGATGCCAGGACCCTGGAACTGCCCTGGCCGTTCACCGGCCGGGACGACGAACTGGAGCTGGTCCGCCGGTCATTGGCGGCCGAACGGCGGGGCGTCGTGGTGACGGGTCCGGCCGGACGCGGCAAGACCCGGCTCGTCACGGAGGCCGTCCGGGGCATCGAGTGCCCGAAGGTGACCGGCATGCCCGAGACCCGGGACATCCCCTTCGCCGCGTTCGCCCACCTCCTCCCGGAGCAGGTGACCCTGCATCGCGCGGTCCAACTCCTCACCGGAGTACGGACGTTGCTGGTCGACGACGCCCATCTGCTGGACGACTCCTCGGCCGCCCTGGTCCACCAGCTCGCGGTCCACGGACGTACCCGGCTGCTCGTCGTGGCAACCGACGGCAGTGCGGCGCCCGGTGCGGTGTCCCGCTTGTGGACCGGCGAGGTGCTGCCGCGTCTCGCCCTTGAGCCGCTGCCCCGTGAGGAGACCGCCCAGCTGGTCGCGGCCGCTGTCGGCGGCCCGGTCGAGCCGCTCACCGCCCGCCGTCTGCACCACCTCTGCCAGGGCGACCTGCGGCTGCTGCGCGACCTGATCGGCGCGGTGCTCGGACGCGGCGAACTCGCCCTGGAATCGGACGAGTTGAAGTGGCGAGGCCCGGTTCCCGTGACCGCCGCGGTACGTGAGAGAGCCGCCCAGGCACTGAACCGCTCCTGCACCGCGGAACGGGACGCGCTGGACCGTCTGGCGTTCAGTGAACCGCTCGCACTGGACCTCGCCGACCTGGACCTGTACGCCCTCGAACGCCTCGAAGCCGATGGTCTGATCAGCGTCGACGCCATGACCGAGGTCCGCCTCGCCCACCCCCTGCACGGCCCCGTCCTGCGCGCGGGCGCCGGACAACTCCGGGCCAGGCGACTGTCCCGTACCCCGGCCGAGTGCGCGTCGGCCCTGGAGGCCGAGCGCGCCGAACTGGCCGACCGGATCGAACGCACCGACGTCCAGGAGCCGGCCGGCCCCGTCGGGGACTGGCTGACGGCCGAGAACACGGGACCGCACCCAGCCGTATCGGTCGGCTACGCGACCGTCCGGGCCCGCTTCGCCCGACTGCGCGGAGAACTGCGCGAAGCACTGTCCTGGGCCCGGGAAGGCCTGCTCGCCGACCCGGACGACCCGTCCTGCCGTACGGAACTGGCGCTGGCGGCAGCCCAGTCGAGCGAGGCGGCGACCGCGTCCCCCGGGCACGCGACCCCCTGGCTGCGGGCGGCGCACGGCGACCTCGCCGGGGCACTGGAGTCGGTCACGGACCCCAAGGGCGGCGCGGGGGAGGCGTACACCCTGTACGACGCCGTACGCCTCGGGGCCCCGCACCTGGTCGCGGACCGGCTCGCCCGACTGCCCGGCGCGGGCGCCGAACCCCTGGCCCGGCACGCCGACGCGCTCGTCCGCCAGGACGGCCCGGCGCTGGACCGCGCCGCCGAACTGCTCGAACGCCGGGGCCTGTTGCTCTTCGCGGCCGAGGCGCACGCCCAGGCCGTCCCGGTGCACCGTGACCCGAGCGCCGCGCGCAGGTCCCGCTCCCGTGCGATGACTCTGGCCCGGCGCTGCCAGGGCGCCCGTACCCCTGCGCTGTCCGGTCTCGTCCTCGGCGAACTCACCGCGCGCCAGCGCCAGATCGTCACCCTGGCGGCGACCGGCCTGAGCAACCGCCAGATCGCGGACCGGCTCACCCTGTCCATCCGTACGGTCGGAAACCACCTGTACAGCGCGTACACCCGACTCGGCGCGAGCGACCGGGCCGCCCTGCCCTGGCTGCTGGAGGACACCCCGGCCGCGCAGCCCGCGTGATCGCGGTCCGGGGATGACCCGGCTCTCGGCGCAGCCCGCACGATCGCCGCCGGGGCTCGGGCGCTGCCCTGCGCCGGGCTCCCGCCGCTCCCGAACAGGGGGCGCGAGCCGGTCGGCATGCTGAGCGCCTCGACGCCTCGCGCGCAGCTCACGTGGCCGCCGTCCAGGGGCGCAGGCCCCTAGGCGGGCTCAGGCGGCGCCGAACGCCGAGAAGGCCCAGCCCGTCGCCTGGTGGGTGGCGTCCCCGGGCAGGGCGGCGCGGGCGTCGCGGAGGGCTTCGGCGAGGGAGAGGCCCACGCTGAGGCCCTTGTGCAGGGCCAGCATCAGCGGGACCACGGCCGCGTCGTTGACCGGCGCGCTGCTCGCCACCACGCCCGCCGTGCCCAGCGGGAGCAACGCCGTGACCAGACCGAGGAGTTCGTCCGCGCCGACGGTCGCGAGGCGGCCCGTGTCGCAGCTGGACAGGATGATCCGGTACGGGCTGCGGCCGAGGCGCTCGAAGTCGTGCACGATCAGCGGACCGTCGGCCATCCGCAGCGACGAGAAGAGCGGACTGTCCGCCCGGAAGGTGCCGTGGGCGGCGATATGGGCCAGCGCGGCCCCGTCCAGCGCCTCCAGCACCGCCGGAACCCGCGCGCCTTCGTGTTCGAGGACCGTCGGCCTGCCGTACCGGTCGACCAGGTCGGGCACCTCCGCCCCGCCGCTCGCCAGCCCCGGCCCCCGGACCAGGACATGCCGGCCGCCCGACGGAGGCCCGGTCTCCTGGGCGCGCAGCCAACTGCTCGCCGACGGGGACACACTGAGCACCCGCTCCCGGAGGGAGGGCAGCAGCGCCCAGGGAACCCGGTGCAGCCTCCCCGGTGGGACCACGACCACCGGGCCCTGGCCCAGATACGGAACGGCGGCGCCCAGCAGCAGTTCCTCCAGCCGGCGCCCCGACGCCTCGAGGACCGGCAGCCTGCCCTCCGCCCCCGGATGCGCGAGCCGCCGCAGACCCGCCTGGACGTGCTCCGCCTCCGTCACCGCGTCCGCGAGCCGCCCCGCCTCGAAGCGGCGTACCCGCCCCTCACCACAGAGCAGCACCTGCACCCTGCCGTCGACGACGGCGATCTCGATCAACCGCCCACCGCTGCCCAGGTGTTCGAGCAGCCGACCGGGGTCGAAGCTGCGCCCGCCGCCGGGGGACTCGCCGCTGATGTGGAGGGTGCGCGAGCGCACCTCCCGTTCCAGGCGACGCTGTTCACGCTCCAGCGCGGGAACCGGGCGGCCGTCGATCCGGGCCTCCTCCGCGCGGGAGGCGATCTCCCGGAACGCGGTCAGACTCTGGACGAGCGCCGGATCGTCGGGCGGCCGGGCGGGCGGCGCCGACAGGACCGTGGCCCGCCACCGCTCGCTCCACACCAGCAGCCGCCGCGGCCCCCCGGACACCAGGGTCGCCCGCTGTGCCAGGGCGGCCAGTTCGGCACCCTGAGCCGTGGCCCGGGCCCGCAGCTCCGAGGCGCCGAGCGTCATCCGGTGGTCGTCCAGGACGGCGAGCCCGCGCCGGCAGGCCTCCAGCACGCCGCGCCCCGACCCGGCCGCCTCCGCGCGCAGCGCCTGCGCCGCCCAGCCCGTCATCCGGGCCAGCGGTGGCCCGACGCGCCGGCTGCGGGCGGCCACCTTCAGATGCTTCTCCGCGTCCTCGGTCCAGCCCAGCTTGAGCGCGATCCGGCCCGCGAGCAGCGATGCCTCCGGCGCGGCCGGCGACCCGAAGGCGGCGAGACGGTCGGCCACCGCCGCCGCGTCCGCGACGAGCCTGCCCGACGTCCGCCCGGTCGCGACCCGCGCTTCCAGCAGCACCAGCCGGGCGTGCGCCTCCCACCAGCTGCGCCGCTGCCCGGCGAACAGACGTACGGCCACCGCCGCGCGGGCGATCGCGGTGTGCGGATCGTCCGCGAGGCGGGCGGCCTTCGCGGCGGTCAGCAGCAGCTCCGCCTTGCGGGTGCTCTGTCCGCCGATGCCGTCGAGCACGGAGAGCGCCGCGTCGGCCTCCGCGACCGCCTCCGGCACCAGCCCGGCCGCCATCAGCACCTCGCAGCGCCGGATGTAGAACACGAAGATCGGCGTGCCCAGCCGGTCGTAGCGCTCGGCCGCCTCGTCGAACAGGCGCAGCGCCGCCGGAATGTCCCCGGCCCGGTAGGCGGCCAGCGCCCGGCTCTCGACGACGTCGGCCTTGTCGTGCTCCTGGCCGGTGGTGTCCCACAGCTGCTCGGCGGCCGTGAAGTCGGCGTCGGCCCGCTCGGGTCGGCCCAGCGCTAGATGCACGGTCGCCCGCAGGGTCAGCGCCCGCGCCGTCCAGATGGTGTCGTCCGCCTGCCGCAGCACGGGAATGGCCCGCCGTACGTCCTCCAGGGCCTCGCGATGATGGCCCAGCACCCACCAGGCGTACGCCCGCCGGTACAGCACGCGCGCGCGTGTATGGCCCGTGCCCCGGTCGACGCCCTGCTCGAAGGCCTCCAGGCCCTGCCGGGTACGGCCCGCGTGGACCAGCGCCACACCGAGCGTGCCGAGGACGTCCGCCTCACGCTCCGCCGAACCGGCGTCCGCCGCGAGATCGCGGGCGCGCCGCAGATGACGCAGGGCGACGCGCATGTCGCCGAAGTCCCGCTGCCACATACCGATCACCTGATGGGCGACGGAGGCGTGCAACGGCGTCGGATCGCTGCCGAGGACGTTCTCCGCGCGCGCGAGGGCGTCCTTCGGTCGGGCGAACACCATTGGGAGCAGTTCGAGGACCGTGTCGCTTCCCGCTGTCACCCAACGGATGGTAGTGCTCCGCGCCCCGCGTCACACAGGTTTGGCCATGGATAACTCGCTGTCCATCGCTGAACGATCCCTGTATCAAGAAACGTGCCGCGACCCCTGTATCACGCGGCGGCCGGACGGCTCTTCATTGTGGCAACAGGGGATCGGTTCAAGGGGGAGGGCATTTCCATGGCACCTCAGCGTTTCCAGGAGCAGTTCGACCAGATCCAGCGCTCCATGCCCGGCGTCGAGCTGGCGATGGGGCCCGACGACGCCGCCGAGTTCATCTACGAGAAGGGTGTCGTCCTCGCCCGCGACGGCGAGGAGGCGCGGATCGTGGAGGACACCGTACGCGCGCACTTCACCACGTTCGCCGGCCTCGCCGCCGACGACGTGCGCCGCGCGAGCCCGCAGACCAACCGGTCGGGCATCACCCGGATCCGGGTCGGCGACCCGGCCCAGGGCGGCCGGCACGGCGACCGCGCGGTGGCGGGCGCGCTGCGTGCGCTCAGGGAGACGGAGGGCAACGCGGGGCGGCGCCTGGTCAGCCGCAACCACGTGGTGCACATCGCCCCTGTCAACGCCTGTCCCGGCGACGAGCCCGTGCCTGTCCCCTTCGCCGCGGGACCCAACCCGGCGGTCGCGGAGAGCGGTTACGACCCGGAGAGCGCGGTCGGCGTCCTGGTCGTCGACACCGGCCTCATGCACGACTACGCGTCCTACCCGGCGATGGCCCACGTCCAGGGCGACACCCAGCTCGACGAGTGCGACGCGAACGGCGTGCTCCAGCAGTACGCCGGGCACGGCACGTTCATCTCGGGCCTTGTCGCGGCCGTCGCCCCCAACACGAACATCGTCTCCCGCAACACCCTCAACGACGCCGGCGCGATCCTGGAGTCCGAGTTCGGCGACAAACTCTTCGAGGCCGTCGAGCGCGACGGCTGGCCCCCCATCATCAGCCTCTCCGCCGGCACGTCGAACGGCAGCACGGAAGGCCTGCTCGGCCTCACCGCGTTCATGGAGGCCCTGCGCCAACAGCCCCGCACCCTGCTGGTCGCCGCCGCCGGCAACAACGCCAGCGCCACCCCCTTCTGGCCCGCCGCCTACGCCGACAAGCCCGAGTACGCCCAGTCGGTGATCTCCGTGGGCGCCCTGCGCAGCGACGGCGAGTTCGGCGCCTGCTTCAGCAACCACGGCGCGTGGGTGAAGGTCTACGCCCCCGGTGAGCGTCTCACCGGTGCTCTCACCGGCTTCGGGACACCGGTGCCGTACATCTACCAGCACAGCACGTACGCCACCTGCCGGCACCACTTCACCTACGCCTGCACCTGCCAGGCCCCCGCGCACCTCGGTGTGCTCTCGGGAGACACCGAGACCGCCTCGGGCACCCCGGACCAGGTGATGTTCGAGGGGTTCGCCCAGTGGAGCGGCACCTCGTTCGCCACCCCGGTGGTCGCCGCGATGATCGCCGCCCACATGACCGCACACAAGGAGGCCGACCCGCGCGTCGCCCGGCAGCAACTCCTCGCGGCGAACACCGAGTTCGCCGAGGTCCGGGGCGCGGTCGTACCCGCGCTGATCCCGCCCACCTGGAGCCCGGTGCCGGTCGTGAACCTCCAGCCCGCCCCATGAGGTCAACATGCCTCCGTACAAGGACAAATCGAGTGAGGACCATGCGTAGGACGAGTGGAGCACCCCCTTCCACGGCGTACGATGACTGGCCGTACACGAGGGGTGGGGACGTGGACCGAGCTGCGGTCGGCGCCTTGGTCCAGTCTGCCGTCGACGGTGACGCGGCGGGCTGGAAGGCGCTGGTGGAGGGGCTGAGCCCGTTGGTGTGGTCGGTGGCACGCGCCCACCGGCTGTCCGACGCCGACGCGCACGAGGTCTACTCGACCGTCTGGTTCCGCTTCGCCCAGCATCTGGGCCGGATCCGGGAACCGGAGAAGGCGGGCTCCTGGCTCGCCAGCACGGCCCGGCACGAGTGCCTCAAGGTCATCAGGAGCACCCAGCGGATGACACCGACGGACGACGCCCAGCTGCTCGACCGGATCAGCGACGACCGTACGCCCGAACAGTGGGTGATCCAGTCCGAGGAGGCCTCCGCCGAGGCGGAGCGCGTCCGGCGGTTATGGCAGGAGTTCGAGGAACTCGGCGCCCGCTGCAGGCAGTTGCTGCGCATCCTGATGTCCTCGCCGCCACCGAGCTACCAGGAGATCTCCGCCGGCCTCGGTATCGCCGTCGGCAGCATCGGCCCCCTGCGCCAGCGCTGCCTGCGCCGGCTGCGGGTACGACTGGCCGCCCGGGGGGTGCTGTGAACAACGCACACGACGGCGACGGACTGCCCCAGGACCCCGAGGGATTCGACGACGACATCGACGACGCCGACGACCTGCCGGAGTTCGAGGGCGACGACTCGCTGGACAACGACCTTCTGCAGGAGACACTGAGCCAGGCCGCCGCCGTCATGGATCCGGTCCCGGCGCAGCTCCAGCAGACCGCGGTCGAGGCCTACGCCCTGTACTCGCTCGACACCCGGCTGGCGGAGCTGACCTTCGACTCGCTCGTCCACGGAATCCCGGTCAGAGGCGAAATGGCCCCGCCCCGCATGCTGACCTTCCACACGGACGAACTGACGGTCGACATCGAGGTGAGCGCACACGGTCTGATGGGGCAGGTGTTACCGCCGCAGGAGGCCAGGATCGAGGTGCTGAGCGGTCCGCAGCTCGCCTCGCCTCCCACCCTCACCGCCGACGGCATGGGCCGCTTCACCAGCGACCTGCATGTCACCGGCCCCTTCGCGCTCCGGCTGCGGACGGACGCGGAGGTCGTCGTGACGGAGTGGCTGCGCGTCTGACGCGACGCACGAGAGCCGGGGGCGGACCCGCCCCCGGCAACCGCTCTCACCCCACGGCCACCAACGGGTAGTGGCAGGCGACCGCACTCCCCGCCGCCGTCGTGACCAGCGGGGGCCGCTCCACGGCGCACACCTCCCGCGCGTACGGACACCGCGTGTGGAAGGTGCAGCCGGCCGGTTTGGCCACCGGATTGGGTACGTCCCCGGTGAGGACGATCCGCTCACGGCGCGGCGCGTCCGGGGCGCCCGTCCCGTCGTCGATCTCCGGGACCGCCGACATCAGCGCCTCGGTGTAGGGGTGCGCGGGAGCCCCGTACAGCGTCTCCGTGTCGGCGAGTTCGACGATCTCACCGAGATACATGACCGCGATCCGGTCCGACACATGACGGACCACGCCCAGGTCGTGCGCGATGAAGACGTACGTCAGCCCGAACTCGTCCTGGAGATCGGCGAACAGGTTCAGCACCTGCGCCTGGATCGACACATCGAGCGCGGACACCGGTTCGTCGGCGACGACCAGCTTCGGGGACGTCGCCAACGCCCGCGCGATACCGATGCGTTGACGCTGACCGCCCGAGAACTCGTGCGGGTACCGGTCCAGATGGGCCGCCGCCAGCCCCACCACGTCGAACAGCTCGGCCACCCGGCGCCGGACGGCGGCGGCATCCCCGTACCGGTGGATGAGCAGCGGCTCTGCGACGATGTCCCCGGCCCGGCGGCGCGGGTTCAGGGAGGCCTGCGGATCCTGGAAGACGAGCTGCATCCCCGGTCGTACGGGGCGCAGTCGGCGTGCGGACAGGGTGGTGATGTCCTGCCCGTCGAACTCGACCCGCCCGCCGGTGATGTCGGTGAGCCGGACCAGACAGCGGCCGAGCGTCGACTTCCCGCAGCCGGACTCGCCGACGATGCCGAGGGTCTCACCCCGCCGCACCTCCAGCGAGACCCCGTCCACGGCTCGCAGTACCTTGCGGCGCCGGGTGAGGGAGTCGCCGCGCAGGGGGTAGTGCTTGGTGACGTCGGTGGCGCGCAACAGCACGTCGGCGCCGCCGGTTCCGGTCTGGGGGGCCGTGGTCACGGTGCCGCCTTTCTGTCCAGTGTGGAGTGCGCCGTACGGGCCGACGCGCGCTCCTCGGCCGGCAGCCAGCAGGCGTCGAGGTGCCCCGACTCGCCGCGCAGTACCGGGCGTTCGGCGCACCGGTCGTGCCGCGCCGGGCACCTCGGCGCGAACGCGCACCCCTCCGGCAGGCTGTCCGGCGACACGGGCACGCCCGCGATGGTGGGCAGCCGGCGCAGCCGAGGCCCGCCGACCCGGGGCACCGAGTCGAGCAGCCCCCAGGTGTACGGATGCCGGGGGCCGTGGAACACGGCCCGGCGCGGCCCCTCCTCGGCCGCCCGCCCGCCGTACATCACCAGCACCCGGTCGGCGATCTCGGACACCACACCCATGTCGTGCGTGATGAGGACCACCGCCGAACCGCGCTGGTTCAACTCCCGCATCAGGTCGAGGATCTGGGCCTGGATCGTCACATCGAGCGCGGTGGTCGGCTCGTCGGCGATCAGCAGCGCCGGACCGCAGGCGAGGGCCATCGCGATGACCGCCCGCTGCCGCATCCCGCCCGAGAACTCGTGCGGGTAGGCGTCGACACGCGAGGCGGCGTCCGGGATGCCCACGTCGGACAGCAGGTCGACCGCCCGCGCGAGCGCCTCCTTCCGGGACACCTTCTCGTGCGCCCTGATCTGCTCGGCGATCTGCCAGCCGACCGTGTAGACCGGGGTCAGCGCGGTCATCGGGTCCTGGAAGACCATGGCGATCTCCCGGCCGCGCACCGACCGCATCTCCTTGTCGGGGAGGGTGAGCAAGTCCCGCCCACGGAAGCGGACTTCGCCCGTGACGGTGACGTTCGGACTGGTGAGCAGCCGCAGCACGGCCAGCATCGAGACGCTCTTGCCGGAGCCCGACTCGCCGACCACGCCCAGGATCTCGCCGGGGACGACCGAGAAGGACAACCCGTCCACGGCCGTGACCGTGCCGGTGCGGGTACGGAAGGAGATCCGCAGATCCCGTACGTCGAGCAGGGGTTCAGAAGGTTCAGACATGGCGGGCCCTCGGATCGAGTCGCGCGTACAGGATGTCGACCAGCGCGTTGGCGAGGACCACGAAGAACGCCGCGTACATGACCGTCCCCATGATCACGGGCAGGTCCAGGTTCTGCAGCGCGTCGAAGGTGAGCTTGCCGACGCCTGGCAGGCCGAAGACGACCTCGGTCAGCAGGGCCGCGCCGCCCACCAGCGCGCCGAAGTCCAGGCCGAACAGCGACACGATCGGGATGAGCGAGCAGCGCAGCGCGTGCCGGACCAGGATCCGCCGCTCGGACAGTCCCTTGGCACGGGCGGTGCGTACGTAGTCCTCGCCGAGCGCGCTGACGACCTCGCCGCGCAGCAGCCGGGCGTAGATACCGGCGTACAGCAGCGCCAGGGTGAGCCAAGGGAAGAGCAGGTGCAGCGCCCACTGGCCGGGGTCCTTGGTCAGGTCCACGTACCCGGGTGGCGGTACCCAGGAGAACACCGAGTCGTGCAGCCGCTTCTGGGTGAGGAGGTTGACGACCTCGCCGAGCCAGTAGGCGGGCAGCGAGACGCCGACGACCCCGACCAGCATGATCAGCGGGTCGGCGGCCGTGCCGCGCAGGGCGGCGGCCACCGTGCCCATGAGGATGCCGACCGTCATCCAGATGACCGCCGCCCCGATCACCAGCGACAGCGTCACAGGCATGGCCTGCGTGATCTGCGGGATGACCTTCGAGCCGCGGTTGACGAACGACTCCAGGTCCCGGTCGATCAAGAGGTGCCGCATCATCAGCAGATAGCGCACGGGCAGCGGCCGGTCGAGGCCGAAGGAGTGCCGTACCTGGGCGAGGGTGGCCGGGTCGGCGTTGCGGCCCGCGATACGGGCGGCGGGGTCGACTCCCGGGGTGGCGAAGAAGATCAGGAACACCAGCACACTGATCGCGAACATCACCAGGAGCGCGGAGAGGAAGCGCCGGAGCGCGAAGTACAGCATCGGATCACACCCCTCCGCGCAGTCGGGCGTTCGGGTCGAGGGCGTCGCGCACTCCGTCGCCGAGCACGTTGAGGGCGGCCGTCGTCAGCGCGATGAGCAGCCCGGGCGCGATCGTCACCGTCGGACGGGTGTACAGCAGCCCGAGGCCGTCCTCGATGATCGTTCCCCAACTGGCGTCGGGCGCCTGGACGCCCACCGACAGGAAGGACAGCGCCGACTCCGTGAGCATCGCCAGCGCGGTCATCAGCGGCAGGAACACGATCGCGGTGGGCAGCACGTTGGGCAGCACCTCCCGTCGCATGACCCGCAGCGCGGGCGCGCCCGACCCGATGGACGCCTGGATGAACTCCTTGTTCCGCAGCACCAGCACCTGCCCGCGCATCGGCCGGGCCACGTACGGGACGTAGATCGCCGCGATGATCACGACGGGCAGCCACAGACTCCCCGCCTCGACGGTGACCGGTCCGAGACTGAGCCCGTCCGTGAGCAGTACGACGGACAGACAGATGGCCAGCAGATAGACCGGGAAGGCCCAGATCACGTCCAGCACACGGGAGATGACCGCGTCGACGAACCCGCCCGCGTACCCGGCGACGACCCCGACGGCCGTACCGACCACGCAGCACACCAGCGCCGCCGCGACCCCGATGAACAGGCTCGTACGGCCGCCGTAGAGCAGCCGGGCCATGACGTCCCGGCCCTGGTTGTCGGAGCCGAGGAAGTAGTGGCTGAAGTCCCAGGTGGGGCCGATGGGCGTGACGCCGAGACCGAGGCCGGTGGTGCTGGGCGTCAGCACCGGCACGGTTTTTCCCCCCACGACCGTCGTACCGGAGACATGCGACTGGAACGGGTCGGTGTGCGCGATGTGGTCGGCGTACAGCGGAGCGCACAGGGTCACCGTGACGACGGCGAGCAGGACGAGGGCCGCGGCCACCGCCGACCTGTTGCGCAGCAGGTCGGCGGCGGCGGTCCGCCAGGGGCCCGGCGAACGTCGCCGGGCCTCTGGGGCGGCCAACTGGGTCGCGATGCCGCTCACTTGACCCACAGCTGCCCGACGAGCATGTAGAACTGCTTGCTGAACCGGTAGTTGCCGACCCGCTTCGAAGTGAAGTCGACGAGCTTCGGGTTGATCACCGGGACCACCGGGGACTGCGCCATGATGTCCTGGTCGATCGTGCCCCACTGCTGGTCGGCGGCCTTCTGGTCGGTCTGCCCGGTCTTCAGCGCGGTCTGCATCCGCGCGTCGATGCCCTTGTCGCAGAACCCGGAGATGTTGATGCTGGAGTCACTGCCCGGGTGGAACGAGGCACACGACAGCAGCACGTTGAGGAAGTCGGAGGCGGCCGGGTAGTCCTGGTACCAGGACGTCAGCGCCAACTGCACCTTGTTCTTGGTGTTCTGGATGTAGGTGAACTGGATGTTCCCGGACAGCGGCTTGAGCGTCGCCTTGTAGCCGAGCTGGGTCAGCAGACTCTGCAGATACTGCCCGATCGACTTGTTCACCTCGTCGTCCTGGACGACGATGCCGACCTCCTGCCCGGCCGTCCCCGACTGCTTGACCAGCGCCTTCGCCTTGGCGAGGTCCGGCGCCGACCAGGTCTTCCCGCCGCCCTTGGTGTACTGGCACTTGTCGACGTGCCCGGGGAAGCCCGGCGGCAGGATCGTGCACGCGGGCGAGGCGAGGTTCTTGCCGCCGTACAGCCCGACCACCGCGTCCCGGTCGACCGCCCAGTTGATGGCCTGGCGCGCCAACTTGTTGTTGAACGGGGCCGAGTTGACGTTCAGCGTGACGTACCAGAACGCGGTCAGCGGATTGACGTGCGCCTGCGAGGCGTACTTCGTGCCGATCTCGCTCAGCCGGTCGGAGGGCGGCGGGTCGTACATCCAGTCCGCCGAGCCGTTCTGTACGGCGGTCACCTCGGACTCGACGGTCTGCCCGAAGGTGTAGTCGACGTCGTCGGCGTAGGCCTGGGGCTGGGCCTCGCGGGACCACTCCTTGAAGTACGGGTTGCGGACCAGCTTGAGCGCCCGGTTCGGATCGTACGAGGCCGCCATGTACGGGCCGGTCGTCGGGAGGGGCTTGGTGCCCGCGTCCTTCACCGGCGAGTCCTTCGGCAGGATGCTCGCGTGCGGAACGGCCAGCTTGTACGCGAACTCCGGGTCCGGCGCGGTCAGATGGACGGTGACCGTGCCGGCCGCCGCGTCACCGACGACGCCCTTGGCGAGCGTGCAGGAGGCCGGCGTCTTGAGACAGGCGTCCGCGCCGACGATCCCGTTGTAGAAGGTGCCGGCGGTCGGGCTGGACACCTTGAAGATCCGCTGGAAGGACGCCACCACGTCGTCGGTGGTCACGGGCTTGCCGGTGGAGAACTTGATGCCCTTGCGGAGCGTGAAGGTGTACGTCTTCCCGCCGTCGCCGACCACCGGCATGGCCGCCGCCAGATCGGGGACGACGGTGAACGACTCCTGCCCGCCGGTCTTCTTGAACGCCAGCAACCCGTCGTACATCGACTGGTACAACTGCCAGTACTGGAGCGTGTAGTTGACCTGCGGGTCGAAGGTTCCGGCGGCCGCGTGGGCGACCAGTTTCAGCGTGCCGCCCTTGTGCGCGGGCTGGAACGCGGCCGACTGGGCGCCGCCGGTGGCGGTGGAGGTCGGGTTCGACGAGCCGCCGTCGTCGGAGGACGAACAGGCGGTCGCGGTGAGGGCAAGGGCGGCGGTCACCGCGGCGAGGGCGGTGCGTCTGGTGATCCGGGGCATGGGCGGGAACTCCCGTCGGAGAAGCGGGCGTTGAAGGCGCGGGGGGTTTGGGCGACTCAGTCGGTCGAGTCGAGGAAGTCGCCGACGACCTGGAGGTACAGCTCCTCCTCCTCGACGTGCGGCATATGGCTGGAGTGCTCGAACATGTGCCAGCGCACATCGGGAACGAGGTCGGCGAAGGGCCGGAGCGTGTCGGGCGTCGCCTCGTCGTGGCGGCCGGACACCAGCAGCGTCGGCACGTCGATCAGGTGCAGCCGGTCGACGACCGACCACTCCTTCATGGTCCCGATCACATGGAACTCGTTCGGCCCGTTCATGGTGTGGTACACGGTCGGGTCGGCCGCGATATTGTCCCAGGTGGCCTGGACCTCGGGGGGCGCCGGGACCGTACGGCACACATGGCGCTCGTAGAAGACCTGCTCGGCCGCGTGGTAGTCGGGGTGGTCGGTGGTCCCGGCCGTCTCGTGGGCGAGCAGGGTCTCCTGGACCTCGGGCGGGAGCGCGGAGCGCAGTTCGGCGGCGCCCGCCAGCCAGAGCTCCATGGAGGCGGGGGAGTTGGCGATGACCAGCCCGCGCAGCCCGGCCGGCCGGCGCACGGCGTGCTCGGCGGCGAGCATGCCGCCCCACGACTGACCGAGGAGGTGGTAGGCGTCGGCGAAGCCCAACTTCCCCAGCAGGTTGTCGAGTTCGTCGAGGAACAGCTGGACGGTCCAGAAGTCGGCGCCCTCGTCGGGCAGATGGGTGGACCGTCCGATGCCGAGCTGGTCGTAGTGCACCACCGGGCGGCCCTGCTGGGCGATGCCGGCGATGCGGAGCGTGTAGTCGTGACCGGCGCCGGGGCCGCCGTGCAGGACCACCAGTGGTGTCCTGCCGGGTTCACCGGTGACGCGGTACCAGGTGGACCAGCCGTTGAAGTCGATGGTCCCGGTGTGGTTCGGTTCGGGGATCGCCACTGAAGAGCCTCCGGGGCAGGGCAGAATCAAGCCAGTCGGCGTCTGAAAAGGATTGGTGTTCGGGGATGGCTGACATACTGTTTGGGTAAATGCTCAGTCCACAAGACCTTTTAAGGCTTCTTAGCGGTGGCCCGGCAGAAGTAACCGCGCGTTCACGCGCCCGGAACCCGCGACCGACCGGGGAGGACCGCTGACCGTCGCACCGGAGTCACCACAACCGCCCGAGCCGCCGGACCGACCAGGCGTCGGCGACGAGTTCTCGCGGGTCTTCGACCGTGCCCTGTCGGGCGGTGGCGCCCCCTCGCCCGAACTGCGCCCGGTGCGTGTGGCCTCGGCGGTCGACGAGGTCTCCGACCGGCTGCTCACCGCGATCGCCGTCGGAGACTTCCTGCCGGGGGAGCGGCTGCCGGTGGAGCGCGAGCTGATCACGCTGCTGGGGGTGAGCCGTCCCACGGTGCGTGAGGCGGTCGGCCGGCTCCAGGCGGTCGGTGTCATCGAGATCCGCCGGGGCCGCAACGGCGGCGCCTATGTGCGCGACAGCTGGACCGAGTCCTCCGGTGCCGCCGTCCGGCGCACCCTGGTGCCGCGCTGGGCGGAGTTCGAGCAACTCTTCGACCTGCGCGGGCTGGTGGAGGGAATGGTGGCGGCTACGGCGGCCAGGCGACGGCGCCCCGAGGACCTCGTACCCATGCGTGACGCCCTGACGGCCTACCTGTCCGCGCGCGACCCGCGCGAGGAACACGCCGCCGACAGTGCCTTCCACCGCAGCATCTGCGACGCCACGCACAACCCCCAGATCGCCATGCTCAGCCGCGACCTGCTGGCCCGCGCCAGCCTCGGCTTCCCGGTCGAACCCTGGGGCAAGGGCGAACGTACCCACTTCCACCGAGGCGGCGAGGACCACAAGGCCCTCTACGAGGCGGTAGCGGCCGGCGACCCGGAGAAGGCGGAAGAAATCGCCCGCGCCCACTTCACCATCAGCGCCGACATGATCCGAGACGTCCTGGCAAGGGTCAGGAACATCAACCCGTCATAAAAACCGGCCCCCGGGACGCAGATACGCGTCCCGGGGGCCAGACGGTGAGCGGGGGGGGCGTTTCAGGGGCGCGGGGAACTGCGCGACAAGCCCCCACCGGGCCCGCGCCCAACAAACGACCGAACCACCCCGCCGAGCGCTAGCTCAACGTCGCCAGCGTCTCGTTCCAGGTAACCGACGGCCGCATGACCGTCTTCGCCTTCTCCACGTCCGGCTGGTAGTACCCACCGATGTCCGCCGGCTTCCCCTGAACCGCGATCAGCTCGGCCACAATCGTCTCCGCGTTCGCGGTGAGCGCCTCGGCGAACGAGGCGAACCCCTTCGCCAGATCCGCGTCGTCCGTCTGCGCCGCCAGCTCCTGCGCCCAGTACAGGGACAGGAAGAAGTGGCTGCCACGGTTGTCGATGCCGCCGACACGGCGGGTCGGCGACTTGTCCTCGTTGAGGAAGGTCGCCGTCGCACGGTCGAGCGTGTCGGCGAGCACCTGGGCACGCGCGTTGCCCGTGGTGGTCGCGAGGTGCTCGAAGCTGGCCGCCAGCGCGAAGAACTCACCCAGGCTGTCCCAGCGCAGGTAGTTCTCCTTGACGAGCTGCTGGACGTGCTTCGGGGCGGAGCCGCCGGCACCCGTCTCGAACAGGCCGCCGCCCGCCATCAGCGGGACGACCGACAGCATCTTGGCGCTGGTGCCCAGCTCCAGGATCGGGAACAGGTCGGTCAGGTAGTCGCGCAGCACGTTGCCGGTCACCGAGATGGTGTCCTCGCCGCGCCGGATGCGCTCCACCGACAGCTTGGTCGCCTCGACCGGGTTCAGGACACGGATGTCCAGGCCCTCGGTGTCGTGCTCCGGCAGGTACGCGTTGACCTTGGCGATCAGGTTGGCGTCGTGGGCGCGGGTCTCGTCCAGCCAGAACACCGCCGGGTCGCCGGTGGCGCGGGCGCGGGTGACGGCCAGCTTCACCCAGTCCCTGATCGGCGCGTCCTTGGTCTGGCAGGCGCGGAAGATGTCACCGGCGGCGACCGGCTGCTCGATCAGCACGTTGCCGGCCTGGTCGACGAGGCGGACCGTACCGGCGGCCGGGATCTCGAAGGTCTTGTCGTGGCTGCCGTACTCCTCGGCCTTCTGCGCCATCAGACCGACGTTCGGGACCGAGCCCATGGTCGACGGGTCGTAGGCGCCGTTGGCGCGGCAGTCGTCGATCGCGACCTGGTAGACACCGGCGTACGAGGAGTCCGGGAGGACCGCCAGGGTGTCGGCCTCGCTGCCGTCCGGGCCCCACATGTGGCCGGAGGTGCGGATCATGGCCGGCATCGAGGCGTCGACGATGACGTCGGACGGGACGTGCAGGTTGGTGATGCCCTTGTCGGAGTCGACCATGGCCAGCTCCGGGCCCTCGGCCAGCTCGGCGTCGAAGGACGCCTTGATCGCGGCACCCTCGGGCAGCGCCTCCAGGCCCTTGTAGATGCCGCCGAGCCCGTCGTTCGGGGACAGGCCGACCGCGGCGAGGGTCTCGCCGTACTGGGCGAACGTCTTCGGGAAGAAGGCGCGCACGACGTGGCCGAAGATGATCGGGTCCGAGACCTTCATCATCGTGGCCTTGAGGTGCACGGAGAACAGCACACCCTCCGCCTTGGCGCGGGCGATCTGCGCGGTGAGGAACTCGCGCAGCGCGGCGACATGCAGGACGGAGGCGTCGACGACCTCGTCCGCGAGGACGGGTACGGACTCGCGCAGGACGCTGGTCGAGCCGTCCTCGCCGACCAGCTCGATGCGCAGCGAACCGGCCTCGGAGATCACCACGGACTTCTCGGTGGAGCGGAAGTCGTCCTGCCCCATCGTCGCGACGTTCGTCTTGGACTCGGGGGTCCAGGCGCCCATGCGGTGCGGGTGGGTCTTGGCGTAGTTTTTCACCGAGGCGGGGGCGCGGCGGTCGGAGTTGCCCTCGCGCAGCACCGGGTTCACGGCGGAACCCTTGATCTTGTCGTACCGGGCGCGGATGTCGCGCTCCTCGTCCGACTTCGGGTCGTCCGGGTAGTCCGGCAGCGCGTAGCCCTGGCTCTGCAGCTCGGCGACGGCCGCCTTGAGCTGGGGGATCGACGCCGACACGTTCGGCAGCTTGATGATGTTCGCCTCGGGCGTCTTCGCCAGCTCACCGAGCTCGGAGAGGGCGTCCGCGATGCGCTGCCCCTCCTCCAGGTACTCCGGGAAGACGGCGATGATGCGCCCGGCCAGCGAGATGTCCCGGGTCTCGACGTTCACCCCGGCCTGCGAGGCGTACGCCTGGATCACGGGCAGGAACGAGTGCGTCGCCAGTGCGGGCGCCTCGTCAGTGTGCGTGTAAATGATGGTCGAGTCAGTCACCGGGTGCTCCGCTCCACGTCTGCAACATTGCTCGACATCAAGATATCTCAGAGCCCGGCGCGGAAGTCGCTCGGGATCTGTTCGGACGGTGAGGCAACCGACTTCGCCGATCTTGTGGTCTAGGGGGCAGACCCGCACACCTGATCGACAGCCGGACCTGACCAGCCGGCTGCCAGAGCGAAAGCGACCCATGAGATATCGCACCAGACTGACGGCCCCCGCGGCAGCCCTGCTCGGTACGGCCGCGGCCACCACCCTGGCCTCCTCGGCCCACGCCGCGTCCGGGGGAACAGCCAGGGCGGCTTCGGGGGACGACACCGCCGCCCCGGGTCCCGAGACCCTCGGTGACCCCGTCTTCCCGGGTCTGGGGAACGACGGCTACCGCGTCGCCGCCTACCACCTCGACCTCGCCTACGACGCCACGACCAAGCTGGTCGAGGGCGAGGCGACCCTGCGCATCCGCACCACCCAGGCACTCACCCGCCTCTCCCTCGACGCCTTCGGCCTGGACATCCGCGCCGTCCGCGTCGCCGGCCGTGCGGCCACGTACGAGCAGGTCGACGAGAAACTGCGGATCACGCCGGCCCGGACGCTGCCGGCGCAGACCTGGACGACGGTCTGTGTCGAGTACGGCGCCGACCCGCGCCGCGCCCTGACCCACACCGCCTGGGTCCCCACCCCCGACGGCTTCGCCGTGTGCCCGCAGCCCAACTCGGCGCACACCGTCTTCCCGTGCAACGACCACCCGGTCGACAAGGCCGACTTCACATGCCGGATCACTGTTCCGAACGGCCTGCGCGGAGTCGCCAGCGGTGCCCTCGTGAGCACGGAGAGCCTGGCGGGCGACCGGACCGCGTACACCTACCGCTCGGGCTCGCCGATCGCGACCGAGCTCGTGCAGATCACCGTCGGTGACTACGTGGTTAAGGACCGGCAGGGCCCGCACGGGCTGGCGCTGCGGGACGTCGTCCCGGTCGCGCGCGCCGCGGCCCTCGAACCGGCGCTGGCGCTCACCCCCGGCCTGGTGGCATGGCTCGAACAGCGGCTCGGTGCCTACCCGTTCGAGACGTACGGCCTGCTGCCGTGCAACTCGGACGACCCGGCTGCCTTCGACTTCACCGGCCTGGAGACGCAGACCCTCACGCTCTACAAGCCGAACTACCTCCTCCAGGAGGAGAAGTTCATCGGCTCGCACATGATGCACGAGCTGGTCCACTCCTACTTCGGCAACAGCGTCAGCCCCGGCACCTGGGCCGACCTCTGGCTCAACGAGGGCCACGCCGACTTCTACGGACTGCTCTACCGCTACGAGCGCGGCTGGACCGACTCCCTCGGCCTGACCACCATGGAAGCGCGGATGAAGAACACGTACGCGCGCGGCGACCAGTGGCGCCGCACCTCCGGGCCGGTCGCGGCCCCCAACGAGGCCAACCTCTTCGACAGTCAGCGCTACCTGGGCGGCGTCCTCGTCCTCTACGCGCTGCGCGAGTTCGTCGGCGACACCACCTTCACCGCGATCGAGCGCACCTTCCTCGACCGCTACCGCAACGCCTCGGCGACGACCGAGAACTACATCTCGGTCGCCTCCGAGATCGCCGGCCAGGACCTCTCCGGCTTCCTGCGGGACTGGCTGTACGGCACGACGACACCACGGATGCCCGGTCACCCGGACTGGACGGTCACCCCGGTGTCCACGTCACTGCTCGCGCCGAAGAACCGTACGGCCGGTCATCACGACAACTCCGCGACCCTCTGATCCCTGGACTCCGGGACTGACAGCTGAGACGTCCGTCTCATCGGTCGAACAGGGCGGACGTCGCTCCGCCCTGCTCCAGGCCGAGCCCGAGGTCGGGTTCGTCGTGGCCGTTCCGCTGCTGCGGAATGACCACCGCGCCCTGCTGCAGGGCGACCGTCCGCGCGGGCGCCGGGATGCTGATGCCCTCCGCCCGGTAACGCCGGTGCAGTCGCTTGATGAACTCGTGCTTGATCCGGAACTGGTCGCTGAACTCGCCGACCCCCAGGATCACCGTGAAGCCGATCCGCGAGTCGCCGAAGGTGTGGAAGCGCACCAGCGGCTCGTGCTCCGGGACGGCGCCGGTGATCTCCGTCATCACCTCGGTCACGACCTCGCAGGTGACCCGCTCGACCTGCTCCAGGTCGCTGTCGTAGGCGACGCCGACCTGGACCAGGATCGTCAGCATCTGCTCGGGGCGGTTGAAGTTGGTCATGTTGGTCCCGGCGAGCTGCCCGTTCGGGATGATGACCAGGTTGTTGGAGAGCTGGCGGATCGTCGTCTGGCGCCAGTTGATGTCGACGACGTATCCCTCCTCGCCGCTGCTCAGCTTGATGTAGTCACCGGGCTGGACGGTCTTCGAGGCCAGGATGTGGATGCCCGCGAAGAGGTTCGCCAGGGTGTCCTGGAGGGCGAGCGCGACGGCCAGACCGCCGACTCCCAGGGCGGTGAGCATCGGCGCTATGGACACGCCCAGCGTCTGCAGCACGACCAGGAAGCCCAGGGCGAGGATGACGACCCTGATGATGTTGACGAAGATCGTCGCCGAGCCGGCCACCGCCGACCGGGACTGGGTGACCGTGCGCACCAGCGTGCTGACCACTCTCGCGGTCGTCAGCGTGGTGACGGCGATCAGCAGCACGGTCAAAGTCTGGTTGACGTTGTGCCCGACGGTCTTCGTCAGGGGCAGCGCGGCCGCTGCCGCCGCCGCGCCCCCGGTGAACGCCGACCACGGCACCACCGTGCGCAGCGCGTCCACGATGACGTCGTCCCCGCTCCAGCGGGTGCGGTCCGCGTGCCTGCCCAGCCAGCGCAGCAGCATGCGCAGCAGGAAGGCCGCCAGCAGGCCCACGGCGAGGGCGATGCCCGCGACGACCAGATCGTCCACGGTGAGTTCTCGCTTCACCGCTCACCTCCGAGGAGTGGTTCCGCGGCGCCCCGCGCCACCGACGGCCGGATGTGAAGTCTCGTCACTTGCCACCTGTTCGAATGTGCGAAAAGTTCTGAATGTGCGATCAGTCCCCGGACGTCTGTACGACGTCCGGCGACCGCTCATCCTGCCGCATCCGGCCGACCGATCGTCACCGAGCAGTGGCAAACCCGCCATTGAGCAGCTCAGGCGGGGAGCGCATCGCAGACGTCCGCCGGGTGCACCTCCCATGCGGGGAAGGGGTCCTCGTCCGCCATGTGCGCCAAGTCCGCTGCGCCCGCGGCCAGTTCCTCCTCCGTCAACAGGCAGCGTGACAGAGCGAGTCGCAGCGTCTGGCGACGCAGATCGGTGCCGATGAACACCAACTCCTGCCCCTGTACGGGGGATTCGCCACCCTGGGTGTCACCCGTCGCGATCGGCTCGAAGCGGGCCACCGAACCGGCCTGGGACCACAGGCCCGTGGTGCCGGGGCGGGAGGCAAGGGTGAAGAAGCCTTTGGAGCGCAGCACCTGGCCGTAGTCGCCCGCGCCGAGCGGGCCAGTGACCAGGTCCCAGAGGCGGCCCGGATGGAAGGGGCGCGGGTCGCGCAGCACGAGCGAGGAGATGCCGTACTCCTCCGTCTCCGGCACATGGTCGCCGTTCAACTCGGCCACCCAGCCCGGCGCCTGCTCCGCCTTCTCCAGGTCGAACAGTCCCGTGCCGAGGAGTTCGGCGGGGTCGATCGTGCCGCGGACGGTGCGGTGGACGTGGGCGGCCGGGTTGAGGCGCCGCAGGGTCGCCTCCAGGCGATCGGCCGCCTCCTCGGAGACCAGGTCGGTCTTGTTGAGGAGGATGACGTCGGCGAACTCGATCTGGTCGATGAGGAGATCGCTCACCGTGCGTTCGTCGCCCTCGACCGGAGTGATCCCGCGCTCCAGTAGGTCGTCGCCGCGGTCCAGCTCCGGCAGGAAGTTCACCGCGTCCACGACCGTGACCATGGTGTCCAGGCGCGAGATGTCGAGCAGACTCGCACCGTCGTCCCGCGCGAAGGCGAAGGTGGCGGCCACCGGCATGGGCTCCGAGATCCCGGACGATTCGATGAGCAGGTAGTCGAAACGGCCCGCGCGGGCCAGCTTCTCGACCTCCTCCAGGAGATCGTCCCGCAGGGTGCAGCAGATGCAGCCGTTGGTCATCTCGACCAGCCGCTCCTCCGTACGGGAGAGGGTGCCGCCGTCCCGGACTAGGGCCGCGTCGATGTTGATCTCGCTCATGTCGTTCACGATGACCGCGACCCGCAGGCCCTGACGGTTGCCGAGAACATGGTTGAGCAGCGTCGTCTTTCCGGCGCCGAGGAATCCGGAGAGCACGGTCACGGGCAGGCGGGGGTCACTGGAAGTGGTGGGCATGCCCGCATACGCTAGCTTATTGGAAACCATTTTCACAAACGGCTTCCCGGGGTTGCCGCTGGGGCCGCCGCCGAGGTGGCCGTCAGATCACCTTCAGCCGCACCAGTGCCCCCAGAGTCAGCGCCCCCGGCAGCAGCGGCACCCAGACGGTGATGATCCGGAACGCGAGCACTACCGCCGTGGCGACGGCCACCGGCCCGCCCACCGCGACCAGGGCCACGATCAGCGCCGCCTCGACGGAGCCGATACCGCCGGGCGTGGGGATCAGTGCGACCGCGACCGTCGCGGCGAGGTACGCGAGCGCCATGTGCCAGGCCGGCACCGGCAGCCCCAGCGCCGTCCCCACCGCGGCCAGTCCGGCGGCCTGCAACGCCGGAAACGCCAGCGAGCCGCCCCACAGCGCCAGTGCCCGGGACGGCCGCATGTGCACGGAACGGGCCTCGCCGAGCGCCGTGCGCAGAAAGGAGGCAACGGCAGTGCGCAGCCGCCGTACGGATATCAGCGCGCCCGCCGCCACCGACAGCACCACGCACACGCCGATGAGCAGCGGGCCGAGCGCCGTGCCGGGAACGAGAGTTCCGAGCCGCAGGGCGTGGGGGAACGCGATCAGCAGCGCGGCCAGCAGGCCCAGTCGGCCGACGATCTCCGCGAGCATGTACAGGGCGAGCGCCGCCGAGGAACGGGCCAGTGGCAGACCGCACACCGTCATGAACCGCAGATTGACCGCCCCCGCGCCGAGCCCCGTCGGCAGCAGATGGTTGGCCGAGCCCGCTGCGAACTGGGTGGCGAGCAGTCGCAGTCTGGGCAGCCGCTCCAGGACGGCCCCCTGCCGGCTGACGGCGGCGGCCACCCAGGTCAGACATGTCGCTCCGGCCGCTGCCAGCAGCCAGGGCCACTTGGCCGACGCCAGCTGGCCGAAGCCCTCGGCGAGCACCTGCCGGTGGCGCACCGCGACCACGGAGACAAGGAGGAGCGGGAGCAGGCAGAGGACCTGCCGTACCGGAAAGCGTCGGCGCCGGGCCGGGGGAGAGAGAACGGCTGTCACAACCGGAGAGGTTCTCCGTGCCGCACCAACACCGGGTTGCGGACGCACGGCCACCGGCCGAAGCGCCGGGCAACGGCACGCGGACCTTCGCCACCCCGGAGGCCGACCTTGACCTCAAGGTTGCTTGAGGTCGTACGGTCACTGCATGAGTATGGAGACCACAGCCTGGATGCAGTTGCACAGCGTCATGAATTCCCAGCAGGACCGGCGCCCCTTCGACCCCGCGACCCTGCGCCGCATCGCGGAGTTCACACGCCCGCACCGCCGCCGCATCATCCGCTTCGTCGTCCTGAGCGTGCTGACCGCACTGCTCGCCGTCGCGACCCCCGTCCTCGCCGGCCGCGTTGTCGACACGATCGTGTCGGGCGGCGACGAGAGCACGGTCGTCCGGCTTGCGCTGCTGATCGCGGTCATCGCGGTCGCCGAGGCGGTCCTCGGGATTCTCGGCCGCTGGCTCTCGTCGACGCTCGGGGAAGGGCTGATCCTCGATCTGCGGACGGCTGTGTTCGATCATGTGCAGCGCATGCCGGTCGCGTTCTTCACCCGCACCCGCACGGGAGCACTGGTGTCCCGGCTCAACAACGATGTCATCGGCGCGCAGCGCGCGTTCAGCAACACCCTGTCCGGTGTGGTGAGCAACCTGGTCACCCTGGTGCTCACGCTCGTCGTGATGCTCACCCTGTCCTGGCAGATCACCCTGCTCGCCCTGGTCCTGCTGCCGGTGTTCGTCATCCCCGCTCGCCGGATGGGCAGCCGCATGGCCAAGCTCCAGCGCGAGGCCGCCGACCTGAACGCGTCGATGGGCACCCGGATGACCGAGCGCTTCTCGGCCCCGGGCGCCACCCTCGTCAAGCTCTTCGGACGGCCCGACGAGGAGTCCGCCCAGTTCGCGGCCCGCGCCCGCCGGGTACGGGACATCGGCGTACGGACGGCCCTCGCGCAGTCGGTCTTCATCACCGCCCTCACCCTGGTCTCCGCCCTCGCGCTCGCCCTGGTGTACGGGCTCGGCGGCTGGTACGCGCTGCGCGGCAGCCTGGAACCGGGCGCGGTCGTCGCGCTCGCCCTCCTCCTGACCCGCATGTACGCGCCGCTCACGTCACTCGCAGGGGCGCGCGTCGAGGTGATGAGCGCCCTCGTGAGCTTCGAGCGCGTCTTCGAGGTGCTCGACCTGAAGCCCCTCATCGAGGAGAAGCCGGACGCCCGTGAGGCCCCCGAGGGCCCGGTCGCGGTCGAGTTCGACAACGTCCGCTTCGCCTACCCCGCCGCCGACCGCGTCTCCCTCGCCTCCCTTGAGGAGGTCGCCGCCCTGGACACCAGGGGCGGTACGGAGGTCCTGCACGGCGTGAGCTTCCGCGCCGAACCCGGTCAGACGATCGCCCTGGTCGGTTCCTCCGGTGCCGGCAAGTCGACCATCGCACAACTCCTGCCGCGCCTGTACGACACCGACGAGGGCGCCGTACGCATCGGCGGGGTCGACGTCCGAGACCTGAGCGCCGCGTCACTGCAGGCCACCCTCGGCATGGTCACCCAGGACGGCCACCTCTTCCACGACACCGTGCGAGCCAACCTGCTGCTGGCCCGCCCCACGGCCACGGACGACGAACTGTGGGAGGCGTTGACCCGGGCCCGCCTCGACGAACTGGTCCGCGAACTGCCCGACGGCCTGGACACGGTGGTCGGCGAACGCGGCTACCGCCTCTCCGGCGGCGAACGCCAGCGCATGACCATCGCCCGGCTGCTGCTGGCCCGCCAGCGCGTCGTCATCCTCGACGAGGCGACGGCCCACCTCGACAACACCTCGGAGGCGGCCGTCCAGGAGGCCCTGACGGAGGCCCTGGCCGACCGCACGGCCGTGGTGATCGCCCACCGCCTCTCCACGATCCGCACGGCCGACCTGATCCTCGTGATCGAGGCCGGCCAGATCCTGGAACGCGGCACCCACGACGAACTGCTCGCCCTGGACGGGCGATACGCCGAGCTGTACCGGACACAGTTCACGCAGCGGCACGGGGAGCCGGCGGAGGTGGCGGAGGCCGCCCAGGTAACTGCCTAGGGAACTGGGGAAGGGAGCGGCCTGCGGACATACCGCGGTTTCCGCAGGCCGTGCCGGCGGAGAGCAATGCTCTTGGATGCCGATACCTCCCGGTGTCGTCACGATCTGTGAGCCTCTTCCAAGCTGCTCTCACAGGTTGGGGCGGGTATGTAGCCCGGGCATCGATACGGGCAGGGTTCCTGGTCGGACAATTCGACGGGGTCGGATCAGGCTACGGCTGGCTCGCCGTGATGGATGTGGTCAGCGCAGGCCACCACGGCCGCTGGCCGGGGGGCTGATGCGGGTGACAGATTGTCACCCGATCGTGCGGCAGACCCTGTCATTCCGAGAGAGTCGCTGTGATGCGACTCATCCTGTGGGTTCCTTCGGCAGGGGCGCGATCATTGAGCTCACCATGGCGACGCGATGAAGCCAGGTCGCTCGCAGGGATGGCGACGAGCTCGTAGCCGAACGCGCGGTAGCTGTCTTCGTGGATCCTTTCGAAAGCCAGGGATTCCTGGAAACTGATCCGCCGAGCCGCTGTCGGCTCGCAGAACCCTAGATTGCGGACGAAGAACACTTGCCGCTCGTAGACCCCTTCCGAGGTGATCCGTTCGAGTTCCGCGGCCAGCGTTGGAGACACCGGCCACCCCAGGTAGGTGGCGAGGGCGTGGGTGCAGACGGGTGAACGGTCGAACACCTGAACAGGACCGGTGGCCTCCAACTCTCGCTGTCGCTGCAGGGCGACGATCTCGTCGATGAAGGACGCCCGTGTCCACGGCTGGTCCTCGCCCAGGGCCTGCGCTTGTGCGATGACCGCCGTGGACGAGGGACACGGGCGGATCCTCAAACGGCTGATGTGCCGGAGACGCTCCTGATGTCCAAGGTGATGAGCAAGACAACCACGGCCAGCTCAAGGCCCTCGTTCGTTCCAGTACATCCTGTCGACTGATGTGGGTCTGAGCTGGTCATTCGTAAGATCGGCGGGCCGGGGGTCTCTGGGTATGGCTGTCACAGGGAACCCGCTGGATGGCTCAGGAGACTTGGCCGCCCAAGGCCCCGCGACGCGATCGCTTTGTCTCCCCCGAAATTGACAAGGCGCGCCCGGTGCGGCGTCATCGGCAGGTCGAGTCTCCCCTCGAACTCCTCATCGCGACGAATGCTGGTCGGGTGCCAGCGCCGGCAAGGTGCTCGGCTCGTGAAACTGGTACTGACTGAGCCGGTGATACGCACCGCCGGCTCGCAGTAGCTGCGTGTGCGTTCCCTTCTCCGCGATCCGACCGTCCTGCAGTACGACGATGACGTCGGCGTCGCGGATGGTGGAGAGCCGATGAGCGATCACCAGGCATGTGCGGCCATGACGCAGCCGCGAGGTCGCCCGTTGCAGGAGGAGCTCGGTGCGGGCGTCAACCGCACTGGTGGCCTCGTCGAGGATCAGCACGGCTGGGTCGGCGATGAACGCGCGCGCGATGCAGATCAGCTGTCGCTCGCCCTCGCTCAGGCGTCCGTTCCCACTGTCGACCTCCGTGTCGTAGCCCTGTGGAAGAGCGTTCACGACGCGGCTGACACCACAGGCATGAGCGGCCTGCTCGACCTCCTCAGGCGTGGCATCCGGCCGCCCGTAGGCGATGTTGTCGCGAATGGTCCCGCCGAACAGCCACGGCTCTTGAGGAACGAGCCCGATCTCGGAGCGCAACGCGTCCCGTGACACCGAGGTGATGTCCGTGCCGTCGACGAGGATGCGTCCACTGCCAACGTCGTAGAACCGCATCAGCAGGTTCATCAGGGTCGTCTTCCCGGCGCCCGACGTGCCGACGATCGCCGCGGTCCGCCCCGGCTCGATGACCAGGTCGAGGTCCTTGATGGTCAGCTCGCGGTCGTAGCCGAACGACACCTGCTCGAACGTGATCCGGCGCGGCCGAACGACCGGCAGCCGTCCCTGGCTGCCAGGGTCCTCCTCCGGCTCGTCGAGAAGGGCGAACACGCGGGCAGCCGACGCGATACCCGACTGGAACAGGTTGGACATCGAGGCGAGCATTCCGAGTGGCTGTGAGTACTGTCTCGAGTACTGGACGAACGCGACGACTCCGCCCAGGGTCAGCTGCCCGCTGATCACGCTGAAGGCACCGACGACGCAGAGCAGGACGTAACTCAGGTTTCCGATGAACAGCACCAGTGGGGCGATCAGGCCGGACACGAACTGCGCGAGATGGCTCGCCTTCTTCACCTCGGCGTTCCTGTTCGCGAACGTCTCGCGGAACGCGCCTCCGCGGTCAAACACGGTGACGAGTTCGTGGCCGGAGTAGGACTCCTCGATATGTGCGTTGAGTTCTCCGGTCAGTCGCCACTGGTCGCCGAACAGCCGTTGGCTTCGCTTCGCCATCACGGCCCCAATAGCGAAGGTCAGCGGTATCGAGATCAACGCAAGCAGTGTCAGCAGGGGTGAGATGCTCAGCATCATGGCCAGTGCGCCGACGACCGTGAGCAGACCGAAGAGCAACTGGGTCAGCGTCTGGCTGAGCGAGGTCGCGATGTTGTCGATGTCGTTGGTCATCCGTGACAGCAGCTCGCCGCGTGAAGAGCCGTTGAGGTAGCGGACCGGAAGCCGATTGAGCTTCGCCTCAACGTCGTTGCGCAGAGTTTGCATGATGCGAGCGATCGCGCTGTTCTGGATGTACTGCTGGCCGAATCCCGCCAGGGTGCCGAGGCAGTACAGGCCGGCGGCTATCAGCAGTAGATGTCCTACATAACCGAAGTCGATGCCGGACCCGGGCGTGACGTTCAGCTTCTCGACAATGTCCGCGAAGCTGTTTCGGCCGCTGTCGCGCAGCGCCTGCGCGGCAGCCTCTTTGGTCTGTCCTGTTGGCAAACCGGCGCCCAGGGTGCCGGCCAGCACCGCATCGATCGCACGGCCCCAGATCCGCGGGCCGACCAGGTAGGCCAGTACGCCGAACACAGCCAGAGCGAGCGAACCGATCACCGACATCCGGACTTGCCGGAACAGGCCTGCCATCCGGCGCGACGTTGCGGCGAAGCTCGCGCCGTCTTCGAGCCGACCACGCTCCTGGCGGCTCATATCGATGCCCCGATCGCGTCCTGCGAAGCCACGAGCTCCTCGTACGTCTGACAGCTGTCCATCAGTGACTGATGTGTCCCGTCGCCGACGATGCTGCCCTCGTGGAGCACCACGATCCGTTCGGCACTGTGGATACCGGCGGTCCGCTGCGACACCAGCAGGACTGTCGCGTCGGCCGTGGCTGTGCGCAGCGCTGCCAGTAGCCGTGCGGATGTTTCGGGATCGAGCGCCGAGACCGGATCGTCGAGGAGGAGGACCCGCGGGGCGGCAACGAGTGCGCGGGCGATGCACAACCGTTGCCGCTGGCCGCCGGAGACATTCGTTCCACCCTGGACGATCGGTGACTCGAGTCCGTCGTCCATCGCGGCGACGAACTCGCGAGCCTGCGCGACCTCCAGCGCCTCCCAGAGTTCGGCGTCAGTGGCGTCCGGCCTGGCGAGCCGCAGATTGCTTGCGACCGTACCTCTGAAAAGCAGCGAACGCTGCGGAACGATCGCGAGCTGACCGCGCAGCACAGTGAGATCGATGGTGCGCAGATCAACGCCGTCCAGCCGGACGGATCCGGAGGTCGCGTCCTGAAGTCTCGCGACGATCGACAGCAGGGTGGTCTTGCCGGCACCCATCGATCCGACGATCGCCACCGTGCCGCCGGGCTCAACCCGTAGGTCGATGCCGGACAGGACGTCAGCATCGGCGCCCGGGTACCGCAGCGCGACGCCGCGCAGCTCCAACTCGCCGCGAATCGGGACCGGCCTGGCGGGTACGCCCGATGGCCGTAGCACAGGGGTGGAGTCGAGCACCGCCTGAACACGTTCCGCCGCGACCATCACTCTTGGCAACATCATCACCGCCGAGGCGGCCATCATGGCTGCGCCGAGGATCAGGCCCAGGTAGGTGACGTAGGCCGTCAGACCGCCGATCAGCAGATGTCCCGACTCGACCCGGTGGCCACCGAACCACACCACGGCCAAGATCGACAGATCGGTGATCAGCATGACGGCCGGAACGAACGTCCCGTTCAGCAGCCCCATTGACCGGGTTGCCACCGCCAGCTCGTTGTTCACCTGCCCGAACCGCTCGGCCTCGAAGCGCTCACGGGTGAACGCGCGAATCACCGTGAGACCCATCAACTGCTCGCGCAGGACCCGGTTGATCGCATCCAGCCGGTCCTGCATCCGGCACGACACCCGCGTCATCCAGCGAAGGATCACCGCCAACGCCACACCCAGTACGACGGCTGCCACGACGATGAGAAGGGACAGGCCGGCATCCGCACGCAACGCCATATAGGCCCCGCCGAGCATCGTGATCGGTGCGGCGGCCGCCACTGTGCCGAGGGTGAGCAGAAACGCTTGTACCTGCTGCACGTCGTCGGTGCTGCGAGTGATCAGCGTCGGCGTGCCGAAGTCCTGATGTTCCCGGCTGGAGAAAGTCGCGATCTTGTCGTAGACGTCTGACCGCAGGTCGTGCGCAGCGTTTGTGGCCGCGCGCGTTCCGGCATAGGACGAGATCGCCGCTGCCAGCAACTGGACGACACTGACGACCGCCATCCACCCGCCGGCCGTCCAGATGTGCCCGACGTCCGTGCGCAGTAGGCCGTTGTCGATCAGATCCGCATTGATCGTCGGCAGATACAGGGTGGCGATGACGCTGACCAACTGGAAGACGATCAGGCCGGTGAACCACCGTCGGTGCTTGGCGAACTGAGCAAGGACCAGCCGCATCGGTCAACCTTTCGTAGGAGGTGCTCAGGCGATGACGAAGCTGGGGTGCAACAGTCCGGCGGGGTCGTACTTACGGGCCAGCTGCAGCAATCGGTCACGACGCCCGGCGTCGAACGGCGCTGCGGCGGTACGTTGGTCGGGTCGTCCGAGGGTGAAGTTCGGCGAGCTTCCTACGGCGGTCCCGGACCAGCCGGCCAACAGTTCATCCTGCAGCGCCCGCGCACTTGCGCCGTTCGACTTGGTTGTCGGGGCCACCGCACACAGCAGGTACTTCGCCTCGCGGTGGCTGACTGCGTTCGGCACCCTCGGCGGAGTGGACAGCGCCCCACCGAGATGACGAACCGAGATGATGGAGGGAACCGACCGGCCCGGCGCCGAGGTGGCGATGGCGTCGCGGAGGTGTTCCTCGTCGATCGCCCGCAACAGGACGTTGTCGGCGACATACGCATGCGGCTGATCCGGTTCACTGAAGACGGTGTCGGACCGCCGGTACGGGATCTCCCGCAAACCGTCGTACGCAGGTTTCAACGCCCGCAACGGGGCCACCAACTCGTCGGCCTCCGCAGCCGAACCCAGGAAGGCGATCTGGACATGGGCCATGTGCCGCTTGGAAACCTCAAGCGTGGTCATCGCCGAGGTCATCTCCTGGGGCATTGTCGCCGTCCAGTGCAACCAGGTTGAGGCCACCTCCGGCGTCTCGCCCAGGTCGAACATCAGACCGCCCCCGACCAGCCTGGCGACCGGCATCAAAGCGATCTCCAGCGCGGTCACGATGCCGAAGCTCCCGCCACCGCCGCGGAGCGCCCAGAACAGGTCCGGCTCCTCGTGTTCCGAAACCGTCAGCAGGGAGCCGTCGGCGGTGACCAGTTCCAAGCGCGTGACATGGTCCGCGGCGAAGCCGTAGCGACGAGCCATGAGCCCGATGCCGCCGCCGAGCGTGTAGGAGACAGCGCCGACGCCGGACATGCTCCCGGACAGCGGTGCCAGACCGTAGCGTGCGGCGGCCTCGATCACGTCGCGCCACCGCGCTCCAGCGCCCACCCGTGCGGTGCCGGCGCCGGGGTCGACATCGACGTTGTCCATCCTTCGCGTCGACACCAATACACCTTCACCGGCGAGCGGGTTGGCGAGTCCATGCCCTGTGGCCTGGACCGCGATCGGCATACTTGCCTCCGCGGCGTGCCGGACAGCCGCCACGACGTCGTCGGCATCCCGTGCCGCCACCACGTGGGCCGGCCGATGTCGCTCCCGCAACTGGAAGCCGGCACGGTGCTCGTCGTACTCGGCAGACCCTGGGTGGTACGCCACCGGTGATTCGGCGTCGGTAGTGCTGGCACTCATCGCGAGCACCTTTCTGGATCGGCGGGTGCATGCGCGCACCCACTCGGCGAACAGGCAGGTCGTAGGTACGCGGCCACCAGCCTGACCGGAATATGCGCCGCATCGTGTCGCAATTCCTGTAAAGATCGGGTGTGTGACCCCAGATCGCTTCTTCAACCTGATGCTGCTCCTCACATCGCGGGGTGCCGTGACCACACAGGAACTCGCCTCAGCGCTCGGGGTGTCCCTTCGAACCATCACCCGGGATCTGAACTGGCTCCGCGACGCCGGTCTGCCGGTGACCGCGCAACGGGGCCGTCTCGGAGGCGTGACCCTGCTGCCCGGATCCGGGCTCGACCTCACGCGACTCACACCGGGCGAGCGTGATCAGCTGTCGCTCACCGGGCTGGACGAGAAGCAGCGTGCGGAGCTCGACGCATCGGTCGAGAGCCGGCGCGCGCTCTCCAAGATCGCCGCTGCACAGCCACATCGAGTTCATGAGCAGCTCCTTCCGCTCACCGACGTGGTGCACGTGGACAGCCGCCCCTGGCATCAGGTACGAGCTTCCGGCACGACTCCGGCTGCGCTGATCGGCGCGGTGCGGCGAGGCCGCCGGCTGTGGATCGAGTACGACAGCACACGCGAGCCATGCCCACGCGACCTGGTCGTGGATCCCTACGGGCTGTTCGCCAAGGCCGGCACCTGGTACCTCGTCGCCGACTGTGCCCGGGTGCCACGGCTGTACCGACTCGAACGGATCACGACGTGGAGAGAGGTCGACCAGCCACGACGGATCCGCGAGGACCAGACCCTGGCCACCGTCGCCGCGGCGCTCATCACTCAGTGGGAACACGACCACGCGACAGAGGTCAGCGCCACCATCGACCAGACGCAGATCGAGCGAGCGCAACGGATCTTCGGCCAACGACTCGTCCGGGACGACCACGAAGAATCCGCCACCGGCCACAAGGTGACCATCCGCTTCCTGCACCTGGAGGACGTGCGAGCACTCCTGCAGTTCGGGAGCACCATCACGGTGCACGGCCCCACCGAAGCCAGGGCTCGCCTCCGCGTCCTCGCCACCGACCTCGCCCACCACTACGCGCCGCCACCAACGCCCTGACCCGCAACAGCTAGGACGTCGTGCTGTACCAGTTCTTGCGGACAGCCATCAGCTCCTGCAGCCGCCACTCGTAGCGCGGGTGGAGAGCCTCCTGTCCCACCTTCTGCTGCGGGTTGTTGCCAGCGGGAACCGCGGTCATCACATCTCCTTCGACCGACCGGCACCGACAAGCTCGCCAGCGCAACATTGCCCAGAGTCCTCCCGATTCGGCAGGGCGGACACCACCAGGGGGACGACTACCGGGAGGCCCGGGCCCGCCGTACGAGACCTCCGACCTTCGTCAGAGGTCCAGCAGATCCCGTGTCCGTACCGGCAGGCCCGTTTCGAAGGAGCGGTTCGCCGCCAGACCGGTGACCAGCGAACGGGCGCCGTCGGCCGCGTCCGCCGCACGGTGGAGGGGGTCCTGGACCCGGATGCCGAACACATCCTGGAGCATGCGCGCGTCGCCGCCCCCGTGGCCGCCCTCGCCGGTGGTGACCTCGATCGCGCGCGGTTCCTCCCAGAAGCGGCGCAGCGTCAACTCGGTACGGCCGGCGGTGTCGTCGGCCTCCGCGCCGCGCAGCACGGGATCGGAGCCGATCGTCCGGAGGCGTGGACGCGTCCACGTCGACTCCTCCACCAGCAGCTCCAGCCGCCCTTCGCTGCCGTTGAAGGCGATCCGGTATCCCTCCCAGGGCGCGTACGCCGTCAGGTGGTACGTCAGTGTCGCGCCGGTCGCATAGCGCACCAGGACCGCCATGTCGTCCTCGATGGTCACGCCGGGGCCGAACACGTTCTGGTCGCGGTGGTAGCCGTCCTCCGCCTCCGCCTCCAGGTACAGCGCGCTGAGCACCGGCGAGTCCTCCAGATGTACGGCGAAGGGGTCGTCCCGGGCCGCCGGGGAGCCGTGGGCGCGGGTGTAGTCCCGGGCGAGTTTCCGGCGCCGGCCGGCCTCGTCGCCGTAGAAGAAGAGGCCGCCCTGCGCGAAGACGGTCTCCGGCCGGGAGCCGAGCCACCAGTTGACCAGGTCGAAGTGGTGGGTTGCCTTGTGGACCATGAGGCCACCCGAGTCGGCCTTGTCGCGGTGCCAGCGCCGGAAGTAGTCGGCGCCGTGGCTGAGATCGAGCAGCCACTCGAAGTGGACCGAGCCGACCTCGCCGATCTCCCCGGCCGCGATCAGTTCCCGTACGGCCGAATGCACCGGGTTGTAGCGGTAGTTGAACGCCACCCGCACCTCGCGGCCGGTGCGCCGGACGGCGTCCAGGATGCGCCGGGCCCGGTCGGCGTCGGTCGTCATCGGCTTCTCGGTGACCACGTCGCAGCCCGCCTCCAGGGCGCGCACGATGTAGTCGTCGTGGGTGCGGTCCACGGAGCAGACCACGACGAGGTCGATCCGTTCGCGGCGCAGCATCTCGTCGAAGTCCTCGGCGGCGTACGCCGGTACAGGAGTCCGGCCGGGATCGGCGTCCGCCAGCCAGCCGTTGTGGACCGCCATCCGGTGGGAGTTGACATCGCAGAAGCCGGCCAGCTCGAACCGGTCCGCGTAGGGACCGGCCAGAGCCCGGGTGAACAGCCGGGCACGGGCACCCAGACCGACCACCGCTGCGCGGCGGCGTGCGGTGGCGGAGGACATGCTGTCTCCATTCGGTGGGGAGAACGACGTGTACCGCTCGGCCTCCCAGTCTGCCTGGCACTCAAGGCCGTACACCGCTGCCGGTGTTGTGCGGGTCGGGTCGGCCCGTCATCTCCCCACCGTGCGCGTGCACGCGCGGCTTCCTCACCGAGCACCGAGCACCGAGCACCGAGCACCGAGAGAGGATCCCCGACTCGTGAGCCCCTCACGCACTCGCGGACAGGGTGCGTGAGGCGCTCGCCGGAAGATGGCCGAGGTGGTCGAAGTGCCCGCTTCGCCCGTCAGGAAACGGAGGCTCGCGCGGTGCAGCCGACGGTGGCCGAGGGGGTCCCGGCCGTCGCCGGGGTGGTGGCTATGAAGCCGAAGGTGGCGCTCGCGCCCGGAGCCAGGGTGCCGTTCCAGGCCGCGTTGGTGACGGTGGTGCTGCCGTCGGCGGCCGTGGTGAGGCTGCCGTTCCAGAGCTGGGTGAGGCGTGCGCCCGTGGCGGGTACGACGGTCGCGGTCCAGCCCGAGACGGGGGAGACGGACGCGTTGGTGACCGTCACCTCGCCCTGGTAGCCGCCCTGCCAGGAGGAGACGGCCCGGAAGGTGGCCGTACAGGCGGGCTCCTCGCCACCCGGGTCACCGGGGTCGCCCGGCACGCCCTTGACGAGGAGTGCGCTCAGGGCCGGGTACCAGCGCGCGGCGATCTTCTGGTTGCCGGCGTCGGAGGGGTGCACGCCGTCGTAGGTGTCCGTGGCGGTGTTGAAGCCCGTCCACTGGTCGACGACCGTCACGGGGGAGCGGCCGGTGCTCGTCGCGCGGGTCCAGTCGGGGATCCGCGCGTTGAAGTCGACGACACGCTGGGCACAGGCCGTGCAGTTGTCGGGGTTCATCGGGATCAACTGGGCGACGAGGATCTTCATGTCCGGGTTGGACGCCCGCATCTGCTGCACCAGTGTGGTGTAGGCGGCGAGGATGCGGTCAGGGGTGAGGCTGCTCCACACGTCGTTCGTGCCGAAGTGCATGACAACGATATCGGGCCGGGTGGCGGCGAGGCGGGCCGGAAGTAGGTTCTGATCCGCCACGGCGGTCACCTGTTCGCCGCCGTGACCCTCGTTGTCGCCGTCGTGTGCCTGGGCGCAGCCCTGCTGGTTGAGGGTGCCGACGAAATCGATGTTCGTGTATCCGGCGCTCTGCAGACTGTTCCACAGGATGGCCCGCCAGCAGCCCGGCGAGCCGGTGATCGAGTCGCCCAGCGGCATGATGCGCACGGCCGCCGCGGCTTCGGGTGCCGCGGCGGCGGGGGGTGCGAGTGCCACGCCGAGGGACAGCAGGAGCGTGGCCAGAAAGATCCGTAAGGGGGACAGGTTGCGGGTACTTCGCATGGTGATCCCTTCCCTGGCTGTGTTGTCGGCTCACCGCGAGTGAGTCGTGGGAGCGCTCCCACGTTCCAGTACATCAAGCCACTGTTGTCAGTTACGCGTCAAGAAGGGTGCGCTTCCGGGCGCTTGCGTCGAGATCGGGATGGCGGTCCAATGCTGAAGGTGACGGCATGTGGAGGGCGTGGTTCGGCTGGTGGCGGTGCGGGTGGCGGAGAGCCGGTGAACCCTCTGGAAGAGCTCTCGCTCGGACAACTCCGTCGGCGCCGGAGCATGAAATGGCGTACGTATCCGGCTGACGTCCTGCCCCTGTGGGTGGCGGAGATGGACGTCCCGCTCGCCCCGGCGGTCGCGGACGCGCTGCACGAAGCTGTCGAGACCGGTGACACCGGGTACCCCGTCGGAACCGAGTTCGCCGAGGCACTGGCCGAATTCGCCGCGCGGCGCTGGAACTGGCACGGAGTGGCCGTCGACCGGGTCGCCCTGATCCCGGACGTGATGATGGGTGCGGTCCAGGTCCTGCGGCTGATCACCGAGCCCGGTGACCCGGTCGTCGTCAACTCCCCGGTGTACGCACCCTTCTACGCCTTCGTCACCCACGACGACCGCCGGATCGTCGAAGCGCCACTGGGTCAGGACCACCGGATCGACCTGGAAACGCTCGACAAGACGTTCCGGCATGCCCGGGAACAGAGGGGCAAAGGCAGGATCGCCTATCTCCTCAGCAATCCGCACAACCCGACCGGCACGGTCCACACGTACGAGGAGCTCGCTGCCGTGGCCGCATTGGCCCGCCGCTACGGGGTCCGTGTCGTCGCCGACGAGATCCACGCCCCGCTCGTACTGCCGGGCGCGGAGTTCACGCCCTACCTCAGCGTGCCCGGGGCCGAGGACGCCTTCTCGCTCATGTCGGCGACCAAGGGATGGAACCTCGCCGGCATCAAGGCCGCGCTCGCCGTGGCAGGGCCCGAGGCCGCCGCAGAGCTACGCCGGATGCCCGAGGAGGTGCACCACGGCGCCAGTCTCCTGGGCGTCATCGCCCACACGGCGGCCTTCCGGCACGGCGACGCGTGGCTCGACGCGCTGCTGGCCGGGCTCGACGCCAACCGCACCCTGCTGGGCCGGCTGGTCGCCGAACACCTGCCCGGGGTCGGCTACGCCAGGCCGGAGGGAACCTATCTGGCGTGGCTCGACTGCCGGTCCCTCGCCCTCAGCCCGGACGAGGAAACCACGGACCTCGCGGTGGTCACCGACCAGGCCGGGCCCGCACGGCTGTTCCTGGAGCACGCCAAGGTGGCTCTCTCCTCCGGCCACATCTTCGGAACGGGAGGAGCGGGGCACGTCCGCCTCAACTTCGCCACCTCCCAGTCCGTCCTCACCGAGGCGGTCACCCGCATGGGACGCACCGCCGCTCTACTTTGACCACTCCGACTACTCGTGGTGTGAGGTCATCGGCACTTTCGGCCGGTGTTGACGCACTGGACCAGCTGGTTCATGAGGCTGTCGTCGAAGACGTTGATGAAGTCGCCATGGTCCGTGATCGGCTTGTGCATCTGCTCCGGGAAGCCGTCCACCGCGTAGAACGGGCTGGTCTTTCCGTTGTCGTTGAGGCTGGGAGCCTTCACGTCGTAGACGAGGCGCTGGACCAGCTGCGGGATGGCCTTGAAGCCGGTCGGGCAGGCACCGGTCCGCCGGTCGGCGAACGCGACGTGGGCGCGGTGGTTGGCGCTGTCGATGTTCAGGGTCCGCCCGTCCCAGCAGCTCTGGAACGAGGACGTACGGACCAGGCTGCTGCCCTGGGGGCAGATCGGGTACCTGTCCGTCAGCTGCCGGTTCTCGAATCCCGTGCAGCTCCAGGCCGCGTTGGCGTTCGCGGTCCCGTTGGTGAACGCCTTGGCGTCGCCGGTGATGATCCGCAGGAACTTGGGCATCGCCACGACCTTGCCGCGCGGGCTGCCGACGAAGTTCAGGGTGACGCGCGAGGCGGTCAGGATCCGGCCGGTGTTGCCCTCGGCGCCGCCGCCGAGCTGCTTGGCGTCGAACTCGCGGGTGCCGTCCTGCAGGCGCAGCACGGGCCAGTAGTAGGTCGACTTGTCGCCCTGGTTGCGGCAAGTCGTCGCGGCGGCGGCGAACTCGTCGTTGGTGGTGAACGCGTCGTTGTCCTGGTTGCCGACGTAGTCGTGCGTGTGGTGCGCGCCGTTGGTCACACCGGGGGCGACGATGATGTTGTCGGAGTTGTACAGCTTGTTCGCGTTGACCCCGCACCGCGTGGTGAAGGTGCCCGTGGAAGCACCGCGTGAGGGGCGTGGGCTGCGCACGTTCGGCTGGACCTTGGTGATGTCCACGAAGTCGGCGGCCACCGGACCGTTGCCGGCATTACCGTCACCACCGCTGCCGCTGTTGCCGCCGTTTCCGTTCTGACCGGCGCCGTTGCCCTGTCCCTGCCCTTGGCCGGTGCCCTGCTGGTTGCCGGCGGCGCGCAGTGAGCAGGTGGCGAGGGCTTCGAGGCCCTGCGGCCTGGCGCCCGACCTGCCGATGGCGATCGCGATCCGGTCGATGGTCGCGGCCCGCTTGTCCCTGAGAGGACCCATGATCGCGTTGTTGGCGAAGTTGCTGTCCTGCTGGATGGCCCGGGCCGAATTCCGCAGTCGTTGGTACGCCTCGGCCACCTGCTGGTCGAGGAGTGCGAGTTCCCTGTCGACCTGTCCTCGGGCCTGGTCGGGGACCCCGGGCAGCTTCATGCGGACGTCGGGACAGCTGATGGTGGAGGCTCCGGCCGCCAGGACCTGGTTCGCCTGCCCCTGGGACGCGCGGTACCCCGAGCCGCCGTCGCCACTCTCGTGGGCGGACGCGTACACGTTGACCGCTATGAGCCCTCCCGCCCCCAGGGCCAGGCCTGCCGCGGCGGCCACGGCTCGCTGCGTCGTCTTCGATCGCTTGCGCATATTGCGTCGCATGGGATTCCTCTGCGGGGTTCGAATCAGGTGAGTGCGGATGAAATCGGCTTGGTCCGTGCGGACCCCGGACACGCCGTGGCAGGCAACTCGCTGTCAGGCATGGGGTGTTCGGCTGTGGCCATCGTTACGGGTGGGACCAGCGTGAGGGCGGGTCCTTCGCGGCATGTCATGCCTCCGTAAGAACTTGCTGCTCCGCGGATCCGCTCATGCGCCAGGCCCCCCGAAGAGGCTGGTCCGCCGTCGGATGTCCCTGTTCCGTAAGAGTTCAATCGTTCCGAAACGGCCGTGCGCGGAGTGGGATGGAAGGCATGAAACTGAGTGTCTCTCCACCCGAGTTCAGGGGCAGACTGCACGACGCCCGCACGGCGACCGTGATCGGTCGGTGGCTGGGGCCGGCATTCGTCCTGTGCTTCCTCACCGGCCTGCTCAGTCACCTCATGCAGCATCCCCCGGGATGGCTGGCCGACAGCCTGCCGAGTCGCCCCTCGTGGGGCTATCGGCTCACCCAGGGACTGCATGTCGCCTCGGGAATCGCGGCGGTACCGCTGCTGCTGGCCAAGCTGTGGACGGTGTACCCGCGGTTGTTCGCGTGGCCGCCGTTGCGTTCGGTTCGGCATGCCCTGGAGCGGCTGTCGGTCGCCGTGCTCGTGGCCGGCGCCGTCTTCGAGCTGGCGACGGGGCTGCTGAACGCGGCCCAGTGGTATCCGTGGCCGTTCTCGTTCGTGCCCGTGCACTACGCCGTGGCGTGGCTGGTCGTAGGGGCACTGGTCCTGCACATCGCGGTCAAGGCGCCTGAGATCAAGGCGCATTGGAGCCGCCGGTCGCCCGGAACACTCGCGCTGCCCGCGCAGGACGGCCCGGACCGGCGTTCGCTGCTGGCAGCGGTGGGCGCGGCCGTCGGGGCCGTCACCCTCACCACCGTCGGACAGGCGTTCACCCCGTTGAAGGACTTCATCCTGTTCGCGCCCCGTGACCCGGACAAGGGGCCCCAGGGCCTGCCGGTCAACCGGACCGCCGCTGCGGCGGGGGTCGGCCGGGTCTCCGCCGAGGAGTACCGCCTGGTCGTGGCGGGTCCGCGCCCCTACACCCTCACCCTGGACGAGCTGCGGGCTCTGCCGCAGCACGAGGTGGAGTTGCCGATCGCCTGTGTGGAGGGCTGGAGCAAGTCGGCGCACTGGACCGGCGTACGTGTGGTGGACCTGCTGGAGCGGGCGGGGGCGCCGGAGGACGCGCGCGTGCGGGTGATGTCGTTGCAGCTGCGCGGTGGCTACCGGGTGTCGGAGATGGGCCACGCGCATGCCCGTGACCCGCTCACCCTGCTGGCCCTGCGTCTGAACGGTGCGGAACTCGAACCCGACCACGGCTATCCGGCGCGGCTCATCGCCCCCAACCGGCCGGGTGTGCTGCAGACCAAGTGGGTCGGCCGACTGGAGGTGCTGGCATGAGGACGCTGCGAGTGGTGGCAGGGGCGGCGGGCCTGGCCCTCATGGGTGTCGGCGTGTCCCTGCTGACGGACGTCCGTGACCTGCCCGGTGTGCTGGTGTGGCTGGGCGGGGCGATCGTGCTGCACGACGTGCTGATCGCCCCGGTGGTGCTGCTGATCGGGATGGCGCTGGTGCGGGGCGGTGTACGCGGGCCCGTCCGCGGGGCGCTGCTGGTCGCGGGTGCGCTGACGGCGGTGGCGCTGCCGGTGCTGCTACGGCCGGGCCGGAAGGCCAACTCGTCGGTGCTGCCGCTGGACTATCCACGCAACTGGCTGGTCGCGCTGGTGGTCGTGGCGTCGGTGACGGCGGTGTGGCTGATCGTGCGGAAAGTCAGGCACAGCCGTCGTAGGCCCGTCGCATGAGGTTACGGAGGTCTTACGTGTGATGACCGCGGCCGTTCGAACAGCGGACGGCCGCCTAGCTTGACCGGATGCGATCCCTCCGTACCGTGCGTGTGACCGTTCTGGTCACCGCCGCTCCGCTCCTGCTGGCCGCCGCCGGTCTGATGCATCCCCGGCATCTGACGGCGGCGACGGCCGGCCACTGGGCCGGGCTGCACATCGTCCTGCTGCCCGTCTTCCCGCTCCTCGTCCTCGGACTGGTCGTTCCCCTGTGGGGCAGGCCGCGCCGGGACGCGGAGGGGGCCCTGACGGTTCTCTCGTGGGCCGGCTGCCTCTGGTTCGCCGCCTACTACTCCGGTCTTGACGCGGTGGCCGGCATCTCCGCCGGCACCGTGGTGGACCACGGCGTCCACGGCGCGGCCGGCCACCTGTTCGCCGTGGGAGACGAACTGGGCCGGGCCGGTGTGTACGGGCTCGCCGTCGCCTCGTTCGCCACCTGTGCGGTGCTCGGGCGGCGGCACGGGGTGCGGGTGCTGCCCGGCGCCGCCGTGCTGTCCGCGGCCTGCTGGTCGTTCGTCGACAGCCACATCTTCTGGCCCAAGGGGGTGTTCACCATGCTCGGCTTCGCTCTGGCGTTCGCCCTCCTGACGGTGGCGGCGACCCGGCCCGCCGAGGAGGTGCCGGTGCGGTAACTCCGAGAACCCGAGGAACTCCGCCTGCACCGGCGCCGATTGACGCCGTACGGCGCCCCGGTCAGCTCTCAGTTCTCCGGCGCCTGCTGGAGCGCGGCGAGGGTCAGCACGTTGCCGCCGATGCCCCAGCCGCCGTCGGTGACCTCCTCGACCAGGACGAGGGTGGTGGCGCGGGCTCGTTCGCCGTAGATGTCGACGTAGAGCTCGGTCGTGCGGGTGATGATCTGCTCCTTCTGCTTCTCGGTGAGGGTGCCGGCGGGGACCTTGAAATTCGCGAACGGCATGACGGTTCTCTCTCTGCGAGCAGTTCTGTACGGGACTGTGTGCGGGGCGTCGTGGGGATGCCGCCGGCCGGTCGGCCGGGTCAGACGATGCCGCCGTTGGCGCGGACGACCTGGCCGTTGATCCAGTGACCGGCCGGGGACGTCAGGAAGGCGACGGTCTCGGCGATGTCGGACGGGGTACCGAGTCGTTCCAGCGGTGGCTGTGCGGCCAGCCGGGCCACCGTCTCCTCGTCCTTGCCGTCGAGGAACAGGTCGGTGGCGGTGGGGCCGGGCGCGACGGCGTTGACGGTCACGTCCCGGCCGCGCAGCTCGCGGGCCAGGATGAGCGTCACCGCCTCCACCGCGCCCTTGCTCGCGCTGTAGGCGCCGTAACCAGGGAACGCCAGCCCCACCACGGACGTGGAGAACAAGACGACAGCCCCGCCCCGGCGCACCGTGCGGGCGGCCTGCTGGGCGACGACGAAGGTGCCGCGGATGTTGGTGCGGTGCAACGCGTCCAGTTCCGTCAGATCCAGGTCGGCGATGAGCGCCGTATGGGCCCGGCCGGCCGCGTGGACGACGACGTCGACACCGCCGTACTCCGAGGCGGCGGTGTCGAACAGGTCGGCCACCGCCCGCTCGTCGGCGACGTCTGCGCGTACGGCGACGGCTCGGCCGCCCGCGGCGGTGACCTCTTCGACGGCGGCCTCGGCGAGCTTCTGGTTGCCCGCGTAGCCGACCACCACCGCGAATCCGTCGGCGGCCAGTCGGGTCACGGCTCGGCGCCCGATACCTCGGGAGCCGCCGGTGACGACGGCGACGCGCGGACGGTCGGGGTCGGGGGCGAAGTCGACTGCACCGGCAGCACTGACATCGCCGGATTGATGGGCGGTGGGATTCGGATTCGGCATGGAAATCTCCGGTGTGCGAAGGAAGCGGGTGTGGTGGGGCTGCGGGCCCGAAGCCGTCGGCTCGGCCCGCCGTGCACACCACAGTCGTCCCGGGCGGGACGATCAGCCAGGGCTCTGTCCACCCTGGGGTTGACGTCCCCTGGCTGCGCCCGGCCCCGCGCGTGATGATGGGAAGGTGAACCTTCCTGAACTCGCCGCGTTCCTGAGGTCCCGGCGCGACCGGGTACGGCCCTCCGACGTCGGACTGCCCACCGGGCCGCGCCGCAGGGTCCCCGGTCTGCGACGTGAGGAGGTCGCCCAGCTGGCCGGGCTGTCGGCGGACTACTACACGGAGCTCGAACGCGGGGGCGATGTCCAGCCCTCGGCGCAGGTGCTGGCCGCGCTGGCACGGGCACTGCGGCTCGGCGGCGACGAACGCGACCACCTGTTCCATCTTGCCGACCGGCCCGTCCCCTCGACGGCCCACAGCCCGAACGCCCATGCCCAGCCTGCCCTCCTGGGCCTGCTCGACCGGCTCACCACGACGCCCGCGCAGATCATCACCGACCTGCACGAGACCCTCGTACAGAACGAGTTGGCCGCCGCGCTGCTCGGCCGCGCTCCCGCGCGACGTGGTGCGGCGGCGAGCTTCGTGTACCGGTGGTTCACCGATCCCGACTCCCGCTTGCTCTATCCCGTCGAGGACCACCCGCAGCACTCCCGGGCCTTCGTCGCCGACCTCCAGGCCGTCGCGGCCCGGCGCGGCCGGGATCCGGAGGTCGCCGGGATGGTGGCCGAACTACGGCGTCAGAGCGAGGAGTTCGCCGCCCTGTGGGACACGCACGACGTGGCCCTGCGGCGGACCGACCACAAACGCATCGTCCACCCCACCCTGGGGGTCGTGGAACTCGACTGCCACAACCTGTTCAGCGAGGACGGACGCCAGCGCCTCCTGTGGTTCAGCGCCCCGCCCGGCACAGAGGGCGCCGCCCAGCTGGAACTGCTCTCCGTCATCGGCACCCAGGACATGACCACCGACGAGAGCACCCTCCGGTAGGAGTGCTCCTTCCGGCGATGGCCTGGCGTTACGTCGCCCGGGGCGGAGGCCGGCCAGGGCAGGCCGGGGAGGCGCGCGGCCCGCGCGGAAACTCCGTCGAGTTCCGCCCGGACGACGCCTACCCTGCTGGCATGTCCCACGCGAAGACGTCGTACGTCTGCTTGCCCTGCCGGGCCTCGTACAAGCAGCCCTACGACCCGCACAGGCAGCGGAGCTGCCCCCGCTGCGCGCAGCCGCTGATCCATGTGGGCTCCGCCTTCGCCGCACCCCGTCGCCGTGACACCGCGGCCTGGCGGACGCTGTCCGTACTGCTGCACGCCGGCGTGCGCTTCCACAAGAGCTGCTGTGGTGGGCCCGGTTACCGCCCCCGCACCCTCAGGGAGGTGCGCGAGCGGATGACGTACGCCCGACGCAGTGGCGAGCCCATCGCGAGGTCGCTCGTCCGGTAGCGGGGTCGGGCGGGGCTCAACTCCCGCAGTCGTAGACCGAGTCGACCGATCGACCCTCGGCTTCACCGGATGGTGCACCCCTTCCCGCCGTCATGGTCCCCGCTCCGCGACCAAGAAGGGCCGCTCCCAGTGTGGTGAGGGTGTGCAGGGCGCTGTTGGCGTTCCGGTGGGTGGTGATGAGGCCGGAGTCCCGCAAGGCCGTGGTGTGGTGGGTGGCGGTTCCGGAGGAGACGCCGGCCCGGCGTGCCGCCTCACTGGTGGTGACCCCGGTGACGGCGGCTCGCAGGATGACAGCGCGGGTACGGCCGAGGAGGGCGTTCAGGGCGGCCTCGTTCTGGGGGCAGGCGGCCGTCAGTACATGGTGGACGGAGTAGACGAGCACCGGCGGAAGTCCCGGATCCGCCAGGGCGATGGGTGACTTCCAGCAGAAGTAGGACGGGATGAGCAGCAGCCCGCGGCCGTTCAGCCGCACATCGTTCTCGTCGGGATAGTCCGGGACCTCCAGTACCGGGTGCCGCCAGCGGACCGCCGGTGAGAGGCCGGCCAGGAGTCCGGCGGTTCCCTCGGCCAGCATGTTCCGGGCGTGACGGGCGCGCTCCGCCTGGAAGGTCTCCTGGATGTCCTCCTCGTGGGGAGCGATGACTGTCCGGTGGTAGGCGCGCAACAGGTTCACCAGGTCGCCGCGCAGCGGCTTCTCGGCGACCCGTGACGTCCAGGACGGCACCCGGCTCGCCCTGGCCGCCCTCGCCATCTCATGGTTCACCTGCCCGTCAGGTGTCGCGAGTATGGCCTCCAGCGCGGGCTCCAGACCGTCGACGCCTTCGAACGGCGTGAGAAAGTCGGCGAAATAGCGGGCACGCGGGAAGAGTGGCAGCAACATCGTTCTCACCGGTTGCGCGAGACCTGCTTCCTCAAGGTTTCCGCAGGCACGTTCATACCAGTCCGCGTATTTCCATCTACCGCTCCGCGTCTGGAATCTGTGGAGGCTGCAGGCGATCTCCCACAACGGATGAGGCGAGGCCGCCACCCGGGTTCGCGCCAAGTCCTCGGCAGTGAAATGGAAGCGGAGCATCCGCTGCCTCCCCCCAGATGCACCTGCGAATCTTCACTGGAATCGAACGAGCATGACAGTCCGAGTCGGGCGTTGGGAACATGCCTTCAAGCCAGCCACAAAGGAAACACCGGGACGGTTCTGTAGCGACCGTAATTCGGCGACTGGAATTCGATCACCATTCTTCGAACGGAAAGGACAGATCATGGGTCGTATACGGGAGAGAGGTTTCCGTACACGTCGGCTTGGGATACTGGCCGCGAGCACACTGTTCCTCTCTTTTCTGGTGCCGGTCACCGCGTCGGCGAGCACCGCCGGGGCCGACCAGGCGGCGGTCACCTGTTACGGCGGATCGGTGGCGATCAGTCTGCCGCCGAACGGCTACAGCGGCACCTACACGACGAGTTCGCGCTGCAACGACATCAACCTGCGGATCGACTCCGGCGGCAACCAGTGGGTGGCCGTGTGCTGGGCCGCTCACGGCTACTGCCAGGACCACTGGACCCTGGTCACGGAGGACGCCGGCTACAAGGTGGTGGCCAGTGACGTGCTGGACGGCACCACGTTCTACTTCGTGACCACGAACGGCGGCGGCACCCGCGGCGGGCGCACGGCCTACTGAGACCGAAGGCCACGGACCAGAAGGCCGCGGCCCACACCGGACGGGCACACCCATGCGACGCACCACGTTGGACGTGGTGCGTCGCATGGGCACACGTGGTTGCGCCGCACGATGCGTTCGAAGGGCTTCGGGGCGAAAGCGGGCCGGTGTACATTGAAGAACGCCCTTGACCTGCAGAAAGCAGGCAGGGAGCCGTCTTTCAGGAGTCCAGAATGCTGCGGACCATGTTCAAATCCAAGATCCACCGCGCCACCGTCACCCAGGCCGACCTGCACTACGTCGGCTCCGTGACCATTGACGCCGACCTCCTCGACGCCGCCGACCTGCTGCCCGGCGAGCTCGTGCACATCGTCGACATCACCAACGGCGCCCGGCTGGAGACGTACGTCATCGAGGGCGAACGGGGGTCCGGTGTCGTCGGGATCAACGGGGCGGCGGCCCACCTTGTCCATCCCGGAGATCTGGTGATCATCATCAGTTACGCTCAGGTGACCGACGCCGAGGCGCGGGCGCTGCGGCCGAAGGTGGTCCATGTGGACCAGGGCAACCGCGTCGTGGCGCTGGGCGCCGACCCGGCCGAGCCGGTGCCGGGCTCGGACCAGGAGCGCAGCCCGCAGGCGGTCACGGCCTGACCGGCCGGCGAGCCGGCGGGCAGGCGCGTCCGGCGATGTGACGATCCGACGAGGAGTGCCCATGAGCGACATCGAGATCCGTGACGACCGGCCGGCGGGCCGCCTGGAAGCGGTGGCGGCGGGGGAGGTCGTGGGCCACATCGCGTACTTCGTGCTGGCCGCGCGGGGACGCGCGCTGGTCCCGGTCCACACGATCGTCGAGCCGGCACACGAGGGAAAGGGCATCGCGGGCTCACTGGCCCGCGAGCTCTACCTCATGGCCGCCCGTGAGGGCATCGCCGTGGCACCCCTCTGCCCGTACGTCGTGAAGTGGGCCGAGCGCCACCCCGCCGAGGCCCCGGTGGCGGACCCCGACCTTCTCCGCGCCGCCAAGGAGTGGCTCGCGGCGAACCCCGACCGCTTCTGACCGACCTCGTCGACAGTCCGACAAGTCGACAGTCCGACAAGTCGACAGTCCGACAAGGGGACCCTCCGCACCCGTGCTCGCCCTCCTGCACACCTCGCCCCTCCACGTCCCGGTGTTCGACGCCCTGCGCGACGAGGACCACTCGGGCCTGCGCCTCGCCCACCTCGTCCACGAGGACCTGCTGACCAGGGCGCGGGCCGAGAGTCCCGACGCCGTGGCCGACGATGTCCGAGCCGTCCTTGAACAGGCCGTCGCGGACGGGGCCCTGGCCGTGCTCTGCACCTGCTCCTCCATCGGCGGGGTCGCGGAGGCCGCCGCCGAGGAGGTCGGGGTGCCGGTGCTGCGGGTCGACCGTCCGATGGCCGCCGCGGCCGTGGCCATCGGCCCGAGGGTGGTCGTCGTCGCGACCTCGGAGAGCACGTTCGGGCCCACGGTCGCCCTCGTCGAGGAGGAAGCGCGTCGTGCCGGGCTCCCCGCCGACGTACGGACCCTGTTCGTGGGCGGCGCCTGGGCCTTCTTCCAGGCGGGCGACACGGAGGGCTACGTCCGTTCGGTGGCCGACGCGGTGGACTCCGTCCCCGGCGACAGCGCCGACGCGATCATCCTCGCCCAGGCCTCCATGGCCCCGGCACAGCCGCTGACGACCACCGCGGTGCCGGTGCTGTCCAGCCCACGGCTGGGCCTGGCGGCGGGCGCGGCGGCGACACGGGCGGCCGGACCGGCCCACCGGCGCGCGTAGCGCGAAGGAGTGAGTGGGGGCGCGTGCGCCGGGTACGCGGGGGAGAAGTCCAGAGCCGACGCACCCACTGGCTGGAGGACACAGTGACGCAACCGGACCCGCATCCCCGCCCTGTCCCGCCGGGCCCCACCCCCGGCCCCTACCCGGACCCGACCCCGGGTCCGCCGCCGGGCCCCGACCCGCAACCCCAGCCCCCGGGGCCGACTCCCGTACCGCCCCCGGACCCGTCGCCGATCCCGCAACCTCCGGGCCCAGAGCCGGTACCCGACCCCGAACCGGGCCCACCCCTGTACTGACCCAGCGACGGGACGAAAACGCCAGGTGGGCGGCCGGAAAACCCGACCGCCCACCCTTACGCGCCCCCTTAAGGGGCGCGGGGAACTGCGCGAACAACCCCTACGAGCCCGCGGCCAACAACGGCCAGCCCGCGGAGCGACCTAGCCAGTGACCTCGGACCGGTCGCCGCCCCACAGGGTGTGGAACGCCCCCTCACGGTCCGTGCGCCGGTACGTGTGTGCCCCGAAGAAGTCCCGCTGCCCCTGCGTAAGCGCCGCAGGCAACCGCTCCGCGCGCAGCGCGTCGTAGTACGCGAGGGCCGCGCCGAAGCCCGGCGTCGGGACACCCTGGCGGGTCGCCGCGACCAGCACCTCGCGCCAGTCGTCCTGCGCTGCCGCGATCTCCTGCGCGAACGTGTCGTCCGACAGCAGGCTCGGCAGGTCCGCCCGCGCGTCGTACGCGGCGCGGATACGGTCCAGGAAGGCCGCCCGGATGATGCAGCCGCCGCGCCAGAGGGCGGAGACGGCTCCGAGGTCGATGTCCCAGTCGTACTCGGCGCCACCCGCCGCGATCTCGTGGAAGCCCTGCGTGTACGACACGATCTTCGACGCGTACAGCGCCTGCTCGACGCGGTCGGCGAAGGCCGCCGCCTCCGACTCGCTCAGCGGGGTCGCCTTCGGGCCGGCCAGACCGCGCGAGGCCTCACGCAGCGCCGCGTGCCCGGACAGCGAGCGGGCGAACACCGCCTCGGCGATGCCCGAGACCGGAACACCCAGGTCGAGGGCGATCTGCACGGTCCAGCGGCCGGTGCCCTTCTGCTCGGCCTGGTCCACCACCACGTCCACGAACGGCTTGCCCGTCGCCGCGTCCACGTGCGACAGCACCTCGGCGGTGATCTCGATCAGGTAGGAGTCGAGACGGCCCGTGTTCCAGGTGCGGAAGATGTCGGCGATCTGCGCGGGGGAGTACCCGGCGACATCGCGCAGCAGCTGGTACGCCTCGCCGATCAGCTGCATGTCGGCGTACTCGATGCCGTTGTGGACCATCTTCACGAAGTGCCCGGCGCCGTCGGGACCCACGTGCGAGACGCAGGGGGTGCCGTCCTCGGCCTTCGCGGAGATCTTCTCCAGCATCGGGCCGAGGGAGTCGTACGACTCGACCGGGCCGCCCGGCATGATGCTCGGGCCGAGCAGCGCGCCCTCCTCGCCGCCGGAGACGCCCATGCCGACGAAGTGGATGCCCTGCTCGCGCAGGTCGCGCTCCCGGCGCCGGGTGTCCGCGAAGTGCGCGTTGCCGCCGTCGATGATCATGTCGCCGGGCTCGAGGAGCGGGGCGAACTCCTGGATCACCGCGTCGGTCGGCTCACCGGCCTTCACCATGACGACCAGACGGCGCGGCCGTTCCAGCGCGGCCACGAACTCCTTGGCGGTGTCGGCCGCGATGAAGTCGCCCTCGGTCCCGAACTCCTCGACCAGGGCGTGCGTGCGTGCCGCCGTCCGGTTGTGCAGCGCGACCGTGTAGCCGTTGCGCGCGAAGTTGCGGGCGAGGTTGCGGCCCATCACCGCGAGTCCCGTGACGCCGATCTGGGCTGAGTTGCTCATGCGGATGACTCCTAGTGGGTCCTGGAAAACGGTGGTGCCGGTGGGTCCTGGAACCGGTGGTGCCGTTCGTGTCGTGCTCGCCAGTATTGCCCTTGCGGACCATCCTGACGTGCCCGTACGCAGACCGCACATCCGGGTTCGCCGTTCCTGCGTACGCAGATACGCACCAGAACCCCCACCTGCCTCAGCACTTACGCAACCGGCCCGTATTCCCGGCCACTTCGACCTCGTCGCAGACGTACTGCAGACGTACTTCGGCCGCACAGAGGCTGGTTTGCCGCTTGTGTGGCCTGTTCGCAGCGTTTACTTTTGCGGCTCCTGGCACAGGTGAGGGGGCTCTTCCATGGCCGTACGCGGCAAGCACCGCCGGTACCAACCGAACAGGATCAACCGCGCCTCTCTCACCGTCACCGCAGGTGGCGCCGGTATAGCGCTCCCGTTCGTCGGCGCCGGAGTGGCGGACGCGGCGGACATGGCGACCTGGAACAAGGTCGCCGCCTGCGAGTCGACGAACAACTGGAGCATCAACACCGGTAACGGGTACTACGGCGGACTCCAGTTCAGCCAGTCCACCTGGGAGGCGTACGGCGGCACCGCCTACGCGGGGCGCGCGGATCTGGCCACCCGGGACCAGCAGGTCGCCGTGGCCGAGAAGGTGCTCAAGGCGCAGGGCCCCGGCGCCTGGCCCGCCTGCTCGGTCCGCGCGGGCCTCACCCGGGGCGGCGACACTCCGGACATCCACCCCGCGGGCGGCCGGGGCGACTCGGTCGGCGTGGAACGGACGTCCCAGCGGACCGTCCGTGACGTGAAACCGCAGACCACACCCCAGTCCCAGGCGGGCACCGCCGAGATGTACACGGTCGTGCACGGCGACACCCTCTCCGGCATCGCGGACGACCGCGCCGTCCGGGGCGGCTGGCAGCGCCTGTACGCCGGCAACCGCAAGACGATCGGCGCCGACCCGGACCTCATCGTCCCCGGCCAGCGGCTGAACCTCCGTACGAAGGCCGCACCGGGCGCCCCCGCCAAGCCCGCCCACAAGTCCCGGCCGGAGAAGGCCCCTTCGCGCACCGCCGAGAGGCCCGCGGCGACGAAGGCTCCCAAGGCGCCGACCACCAGCACGCTCATTTCGCCCGTGAACGCCGCGACCGGGACGCAGTACCACAAGGCGGGTTCCTCCTGGTCGAAGGGCTACCACACGGGCGTCGACTTCCCGGTGCCCACCGGCACCTCCGTACGGGCCGTCGGGGTGGGCGAGGTCGTCGACGCGGGCTGGGGCGGGTCCTTCGGCTACCAGGTGGTGATCCGGCACGCCGACGGGCGCTACTCGCAGTACGCCCATCTGTCCGCGATCTCCGTGCGGGCCGGGCAGTCGGTGTCGGCCGGGCAGCGCATCGGGCGGTCCGGTTCCACGGGCAACAGCACGGGCCCGCATCTGCACTTCGAGGTGCGGACGGGGCCTGGCTTCGGCAGCGACATCGACCCGGTGGCCTATCTCCGGGCCGGAGGCGTCAGGATTTGACCCGCATACGGTGCCGGTCCCGGGCGGGAATCGGGATCGGCACGTAAGGGATGCCGTAGAAGGCTCCGTAGTGGAGGGGCTCCTCGTCGAACGTGTCCTGCGAGGGTGCCGCTGTCACTGCTGCGGCCGGAATCGGCCGGGCGGGCTCCTCGGTCACCGCCGCCTCCTCCTCGTGGGCGAGCCCTGCCTGCTCCGGTACCGGTGCCGCGAGTACCGAAGCAGCGGAAGCAGGGGCAGGAAAGGCGGAGGGCAGCGGGTGGGCGTCGGCGTGGGCGGGGGCGTGGGCGCCGTGCTGCAGCCGCTCCGTGGTGAGCAGGATCAGCCCGCCGGCCGCGACCACACCGCAGCTCAGCGCGAGGATGGTGCCCGTGGTGCCGTAGCGGAAGGTTTCGCCGAACATCGTGATGCCGACCGCCGCCGCCACCACCGGGTTCACGACCGTCAGCGTCGCGAGCGGGGCCGTGAGGCCGCCGCCCCGGTAGGCCGCCTGCGAGAGCAGCAGACCGGAGGCACCGAGCACGCCGATCAGGGCCAGCGAGGGCAGATCCGCGGCCGTGAGGCCACCGGACCAGTCCACGGCGACCACCTTCGTGAACACCGACGACATACCGAAGGCGATACCGGACGCGATCGCGAGCAGAGTGCTGCGCACCGCCGGATGCCGGTGCGCGGCGCGGGCCGCCACCATCAGCGTCACCACCGCCGCGCCGGTGAAGACGGCCAGCAGCACGCGTTCGGTGGTGCCCAGGGACTGCGCCTCGGACGTGCCGACCAGGGACAGCAGACCCGCCAGTCCGAGCGTCGCCATGATCGCGCCCCGCCACGCGGCCGCCCCGGCCCTGCGGCGCACGAACAGGGCCGCCATCGGCAGGGCGAACACGATGGTCAGCGCGCCCATCGGCTGGACGACGCTCAGCGGGCCGAAGGCCAGCGCCACCACGTGCAGCACTCCACCGAACCCGTTCAGCGCCACGGCGGCCCACCAGACCGGCCTGCGTATGGCGGCGTAGGAGCGGGCGTGTTCGGAATCAGCGACACGTTCCTGCAGGATCGCTCCGCCCGCGTAGGCGACAGCGGAGACGAGCGACAGCAGAATGGACAACGCGAGGGCGCTCATGAGCAACTCCTCTGCGTGCAGCGAGGGCGCGGGGCCCGGCGCGGCGAACGGTCGGCTTCCATGGTCAATACGATCCCCCCTCGCGGTCCCCCTGTCGTCGTACCAGAGCACTCATTGGGTCCTACTGCCGATGGAGTACACCGCTGCGCACGTCCTCCCCAGGGTGGGCGACGCGGGGGCGCAGCGGCTGCGCACAGTTCCCGCCCGACCTGGTACTACTGCCTTTCGTGGACCTCGACCCCGATCTCGCGGCGCTCCGACCGCTCGGCGGCTTCTTCGTACTACGCACGGCCGGAGCCCCCGCCGATCCGCCGCCGACACTCGCGCAGGCGTACGCACATCGCGGAGAGGACGTTTACGCGGATTCCATAACTTTTCGTGTCCAGACGGTCACGGATCGTCTCCGCGCCTCTGAGCTGCGGGTTTCCGCGTCGATCGCCCAACAGGCGCTCGCGGCCCGACTGTGGTCCGTGGCCCTCGGCTGCGCCGTCCTGTACGGCAGCGTCCCCGACCTCGATCCGCGTCTGCTCCACTGGGACGCCGCCGCGTCCGCCCCCGACGACCTGTGGCTGTCGTCGGTGCGCCCCAGAGCGGCCGACGCGGCAACGATCGCGGACCTCGTCGTACGAGACCACCTGGAACCCCTCGCGGCCGCCCTGCACGCCCGCTACCGCGTCGCCGAGGGCCTGCTGTGGGGCAACGCGGGCTCGGCGCTGGCCGGCGCGGTCCGCGAACTCGACCGCTGGGCGGGCGGACCGCGCGGGGCGGGCACCGACGCCGGCACCCGGGCCCGCGCCCTGGCCGTCGAACTGTTCACCCACCCCCGCCTCGCCCCGACCGGAACCCTCACCGGCACCGCCTTCCGGCGGCGCAGCTGCTGCCTCTACTACCGCGTGCCCGGAGGCGGAATCTGCGGCGACTGCTGCTTCACCAGGACCCCATGGTCTTCCCCGGACGCCGCATCTGGGTGACCATGTGGGAACCAACCGCCGAGACAGGGAGTTTTGGGTGCGTGTGGGCCTGCTGACCCGGGAGTACCCGCCGGATGTGTACGGCGGCGCGGGCGTCCATGTCGAATTCCTCGCCCGGGAGTTGGGCGCCCTCACCGACCTGGAGGTGCACTGCTGGGGTGAGGGCCGCGGCGTCGGCGTCATCCGGCACCGGTCCTGGCCGGCGCTCGACGGGAGCAATGACGCGCTGCGCACCTTCTCCACGGACCTCTCCATCGCCGCCGCCCTCGAGGGCCGCGAACTCGTCCACTCCCACACCTGGTACGCCAACCTCGCCGGCCACTTCGCCAAGCTCCTGTACGGCATTCCGCACGTGATGACCGCGCACTCCCTGGAGCCCCTGCGCCCCTGGAAGGCCGAGCAGCTCGGCGGCGGCTACGCCCTGTCGAGCTGGGCCGAGCGCACCGCCATCGAGGCCGCCGACGCCGTGATCGCCGTGTCCGGGGCGATGCGCGAGGACATCCTCGCCTGCTACCCGGCCCTCGACCCGGCCACCGTCCACGTCGTGCACAACGGCATCGACACCACCCTTTACCAGCCCGACCACGGCACGGACGCCCTCACCCGGATCGGCGTCGACCCCGACCGGCCCTACGTCCTGTTCGTCGGCCGCATCACCCGCCAGAAGGGCGTCCCCCATCTGCTGCGCGCGGTACGGGACATCGACCCGGCGGCCCAGGTCGTGCTGTGCGCCGGCGCCCCCGACACACCGGAGATCGACCGGGAGTTCCGCGAACTCTTCCAGGAACTGAGCGCCGTACGCGAGGGCGTCTTCTGGATCCCGCAGATGCTGCCGCGTCCTGACGTCATCCAGCTCCTCACGCACGCCGCCGTGTTCGTCTGTCCTTCGGTGTACGAGCCCCTGGGCATCGTCAACCTGGAGGCGATGGCCTGCGGAACTCCCGTCGTGGCCTCCCGGGTCGGGGGCATCCCCGAGGTGGTGGAGGACGGGAAAACCGGGGTACTGGTGTCCCTGGACGACGACTCGGGGATCTTCGAGGCGGACCTCGCGCGTGCCCTGGACTCCGTGATCGGTGATCCGGAGGCCGCGCGGCGCATGGGGGACGCCGGACGGGAGCGCGCGGTGGGGGAGTTCGGCTGGGACGCGGTGGCCCGGCGGACGGCAGGACTCTATGAGGAGATCCTCAAACAAGGTCAACAGGCTTAGCCCGACCGGCGTACGGGCAAGCATCGTGCACAACCACGGTGAGGGGAGCGGCGATGCGTCGTGGTGGGCCTTCTGTGCTCGGAATCGTGCTGGCGGGCGGAGAGGGCAAACGTCTGATGCCCTTGACCGCGGACCGCGCGAAACCGGCGGTGACCTTTGGCGGAACGTATCGCCTGGTCGACTTCGTCCTGTCCAACCTCGTCAACGGTGACATCATGCGCATCTGCGTGCTCACGCAGTACAAGTCGCACTCGCTGGACCGCCACATCACCACCACCTGGCGGATGTCCAGTCTGCTCGGCAACTACGTCACCCCGGTTCCCGCCCAGCAGCGCCTGGGCCCGCGCTGGTACCTGGGCAGTGCCGACGCCATCCTCCAGTCCCTCAACCTCGTGCACGACGAACAGCCCGACTACGTCGCGGTGTTCGGCGCCGACCACGTCTACCGCATGGACCCCCGCCAGATGCTCAACCAGCACATCGAGAGCGGCGCGGGGGTCACGGTCGCGGGCATACGGGTGCCGCGCGCCGAGTCGTCGTCCTTCGGCGTGATCAGTCCCGGCTCGGACGGCCAGAGCGTGCAGGGCTTCCTGGAGAAGCCCCTGGACCCGCCCGGTCTGCCCGACGACCCCGGGTGCGTGTTCGCCTCGATGGGCAACTACATCTTCACCACCAAGGCGCTGATAGAGGCCCTGCAGCGGGACGCCGAGGACGGTGACTCCGTGCACGACATGGGCGGTTCGATACTGCCCTCGCTCACCGACCGGGGCGAGGCCCAGCTGTACGACTTCAGCGGGAACCACGTCCCCGGCGAGACCACCCGCGACCAGGGCTACTGGCGGGACGTGGGCACGCTCGACGCGTACTACGACGCCCACATGGACCTGATCGCCGAGCGGCCCGCCTTCAACCTCTACAACCGAGACTGGCCCGTCTACACCCACTCCGGCCAGCTGTCGCCCGCGCGTTTCAACGCCGGCGGCATCGCCAGCGAGTCGATCATCAGTGCGGGGTGCCTGATCCGGGGCCAGGTCTCGCGCTCGGTCCTCTCGCCCGGGGTGCGCGTCGATCCGGGTGCCGTGGTGCAGGGGTCGATCCTGCACGACAACGTGCGCATCGGGCGGGGCGCGATCGTGCGCGGGGCCGTCCTGGACAAGAACGTCGAGGTCCCGCCGGGCGCCACGATCGGCGTCAACCCGGAGCGGGACGCCGACCTGTACACCGTCTCCAAGGGCGGTGTGATCGGCCTCGGGAAGGGCCAGCACGTGTCGTAGCCCCGGATACGCCGCCCGGCTTGTGCCGTCGGCCCCGGTGAGCCCGTGCTCACCGGGGCCGACGGCGTGTCCGGGGTCCGGCGCGTGGGCCGAACGGGCTGTTGCCGTACGGCCCCGAGGTGACCGTGCGCGGCGCGGCGCGGATCGCGGCGGCCGGCGAGGAACGGATCCGGGACACGGTCCCGGGCATCCGACCCGACCGTACGGAGGTCTTTCCTGTGAGATGGATGCTGCGTACCGCCGGGGTGGTGACGGCCGCCGCCCTGTTCGCGGGCGCGCTCGCCACCCCGGCCGCCCAAGCCCGTGACGAGCGGCTCACCGACCTCGTCAACCCGTTCATCGGTACGGAGAACGAGGGCAACACCTTCCCCGGCGCGACCGTGCCCTTCGGGATGGTGCAGCTCTCGCCCGACACCGGGCACACGACCGGCTACCGCTACTCCCAGCCCCGGATCCGGGGCTTCTCTCTCGTCCACCTCTCCGGCGTCGGCTGCCGCATTGGCGGCGACCTGCCCGTCCTGCCCACCACCGGCGACATCACGAGCACCGACTACGCGGCCTACGCCACCGAGTTCACCCACGACACCGAGTCCGCGAGCCCCGGCTACTACCGGGTCGGCCTGAAATCGGGCATCGACGCCGAGCTGACGGCGACCGCCCGCACCGGCGTCCAGCGTTACACCTTCCCGGCGACCACCCAGGCCAACGTGCTGCTCAACGCGGGCCAGTCGCTGCACACGAAGGTGGCGAACCAGGTCGAGATCCTCGACGACCGGACCGTGCGCACGACGATCACGGGCTCCGGTTTCTGCCGGGGCACCAAGCCGTACACCGTCCACACGGTCACCCGCTTCGACCGGCCCTTCACCGAGTACGGCACCTGGGACGGCACCACGGTCACCGGCGGCTCCCGTACCGGGGGCGACGGCGCCTACGTCCGCTTCGACACGACGGACGGGGACCGTACCGTCGAGGCGACCACCGCCCTGTCGTACGTCGACGCGGACGGCGCGGCCGGCAACCTGCGCGCCGAGGGCGGACGCCCGTTCGACGAGGTGCGGGAGGCGGCCCGGGACGCCTGGGAGGCACGCCTCGACGACGTGGGTGTGACCGGCGGCTCGGACACGCTGCGCCGGACCTTCTACTCGTCCCTCTACCGCAGCTTCCTCGCGCCCAACACCGGCAGCGACGCCGACGGCCGCTACACCGGCTGGGACCTGAAGACCCACCGCGCGCGGGACTTCACGTACTACCAGAACTGGTCCCTGTGGGACACATACCGCACCCAGGCGCAGCTCCTGTCGCTGCTCGCGCCCCGCGAGGCCCGGGACATGGCGCTCTCGGTGCTGAAGATCGACGAGGAGGGCGGCTGGCTGCCCAAGTGGGGCTACGGCACGGTCGAGACGAACATCATGACCGGCGACCCGGTCACCCCGTTCCTCACCCACGCCTACCAGCAGGGGCTGCTGCACGGCCACGAGGAGCGGGCCTACCGCGCCCTGAGGAAGAACGCCGACGGCGTGCCGCCCGCCGCCCTGCCCATGCTCGGGCGCGAGGCGAACCAGGAGTACATCGAGAACGGCTACGCGCCCTATCTCAAGGGCCGCCCGCGCACCAAGCCCGGCGACTCGGACTACCACTGGGGCGCGTCCGTCACCCTCGAATACGCCCTGTCCGACGCGATGCTGGCCCGGATGGCACGCGAGCTGGGCCACGACGCCGACGCCGACCGCTACGCGGCCCGGGCGCAGAACTACCGGCACGTCTTCGACGCCTCGACCGGCTTCTTCCGGCCCCGGGACGGCTCGGGCGCCTTCGCGGGCGACCCCGATCCGGCGAAGGGCGAGGGGTTCCACGAGGGCACGGCCTGGCAGTACCAGTGGCTGGTTCCGCAGGACCTGCCGGGCCTGGTGGACCTGCTCGGCGGCAGACAGGCGGCCAACGAGCGGCTCGACGCCTTCTTCGCCTACGACAAACTGACGGCGGACCCGGCCGGGACGGCCCGCGAGGTGTGGGTGAACGGCCCGTACGCCTACTACAACGCGGACAAGTACAACCCGCAGAACGAGGTCGACCTGACCGCCCCGTACACCTACCTCTCCACCGGCCAGCCCTGGAAGACGACCGAGGTCGTGCACGCCGCCATGACCCTCTACACGGACGGCCCGACCGGGATGACCGGCAACGACGACCTGGGCACCATGTCCGCCTGGCATGTCCTGTCCGCGATCGGGATCTTCCCGGTGCAGCCCGGCTACGACACCTGGGGACTGTCCACACCCGTCTTCGACCGGATCGACCTCACCCTCGACCCCCGCTACTACCCCCTCGGCGCCCTCACGGTGACGGCACCGGGTACGTCGGACAGCCGACGGTACGTCCAGTCGGTGGCCGTCGACGGCTCCTCGTACAGCCGTACGTATGTGACGAGCGGGCTCTTGAGGGGCGCCCGCTCGCTCGACTTCACGGTCGGCCCGGAGCCGTCCGGGTGGGGTACCGGCGAGGATGCGGCGCCGCCGGCCCTGACATAGGCACCCCCGCGGCCCTTGGCAACGCTGTGAGTTACCGAAGTCCCGCCGCTTCCGTGGCGGCGGGACGTAACGCGTTGTTAACTGAGCGTAGCTTGATCGTACTTGACCGTAATCGCCCGCGAGAGATTGACTGCTGACTCACCCGTCGTCGACGCGAGAGCGATCCCTTGACCTCTGAGACCTCGGACCTGCTCGCCCCCCTCGACCTGGCGTTCTGGAACATCGACTCCGATCTGCACCCCATGCACCTGGGCGCCCTCGGGGTCTTCTCGGCCCACTCGCCCACCGCCGGGGCCCACGCGGCCGATCTGCTCGCCGCCCGCGCCGTCGCCGTACCCGGACTGCGTATGCGCATCCGGGACGTCTGGCGGCCCCTGTTCCCGCTGGCCTTCGGGGGTGCCACCCGCGAGCCGGCGCCGGACTTCGACCCGCTCGACCACGTCCGGCTGCACGCCCCGACGGCCGACTTCCACGCCGAGGCCGGACGTCTCATGGAACGCTCGCTCGAACGCGGTCGACCGCCCTGGGAGGCCCATGTGCTGCCCGGCGAGGACGGCACCTCCTTCGCCGTGCTGTTCAAGTTCCACCACGCCCTGGCCGACGGTCTGCGCGCACTGACCCTCGCCGCCGGCGTCATGGACCCCCTCGACCTGCCCGCGCCGCGCCCGCGCCCCGAACAGCCCTCCGCCGGCCTCTTCCCGGACGTGCGGAGACTGCCCGGCCTGGTGCGCGGCGCCCTGTCGGACGTGGGCCGCGCCCTCGACATCGGGGCCTCCGTCGCCCTCTCCGGCCTGGACAACCTGAACCCCCGCTCGTCGGCCGCGCTCGTCGCCGAGTCCACGGGCACCCGCCGCACCGCCGGGGTCGCTCTCGACCTCGACGACGTCCACATCGTGCGCAAGACCGTCGGCGGTACCGTGAACGACGTACTCATCGCCGTCGTCTCCGGAGCCCTGCGGCGCTGGCTCGACGAGCGCGGCGACGGGAGCGAGGGAGTAGCGCCGCGTGCGCTGATCCCCGTCTCCAAGCGGCGTCCGCGCACCGCGCATCCGCAGGGCAACAGGCTCTCCGGGTACCTGATGCGGCTGCCCGTCAACGATCCCGACCCGCTGGGGCGCCTCAACGCCGTACGCATGGTCATGGACCGCCGCAAGGAGGCGGGGCCCGAGCGGGGTGCGGGGGCGATCGCGTTGCTCGCCGACCATGTGCCGGCGCTCGCGCACCGGCTCGGCGGGCCGCTGGTCAAGCAGGCCGCCCGGCTCTGGTTCGACATCCTCGTCACCAGCGTGCCGCTGCCCAGCCTGGGCCTCAGGCTCGGCGGCAACCCGCTCACCGAGGTCTACCCCTTCGCCCCGCTCGCCCAGGGCCAGTCACTGGCGGTCGCCATCTCCACCTACCGGGGGCAGGTCCACTTCGGGCTCGTCGCGGACGCGGAAGCCGTCCCGGACCTCGATCGGTTCGCCGCCGCGCTGGCCGCCGAGGTGGAGACACTGGTCGCCGCCTGCGCCCTGTGACCTGCGTCATGATCGTCGCGGGTTTGGTGACTGGGCCCGGGCTTCCGTAAAATCGCCTGTTCGAGAGCCGGCGCGGTCGAGCGCCGCGAGGGCGACCCAGGGAACGGCAGCGCGATGACGGTGACAGAGGACGGCCCGACGGCCGTGGACGGCATGGACGACGTGGCCGGCGTGGTCGACGTCTCCTACGGTCCCGGCATCGACCCCGAGCGCATGGCCGTCTGCCTCAGCGTGCTCGAAGAACTCGACAAGCTGGACGTCGACCACCCCGACGCCATCGCCGTGCGCCGCGCCACCGCCGGCGTCTACCGCACGGTCAAGCAGCGCCGCCGTCAGGAGCGCCGGGCGTCCAAGACCGCCCACGACAAGGCGGTCACCGAGGCCACGGCGACCGGCTCCGCCCAGCGCATCGACGACGAGACCGAGGGCATCCTGCCGTCGTCGGTGACCGAGGAGGGCAAGATCGCGGGGATACTCCAGCGCCCGCGCTCCTGCTACACCTGCAAGGCCCGCTACGTCGAGGTCGACTACTTCTACCACCAGCTCTGCCAGAACTGCGCCGCCGAGAACCGCTCCCGCCGCGACGCCCGCACCGACCTCACCGGCAAGCGCGCGCTGCTCACCGGCGGCCGGGCCAAGATCGGCATGTACATCGCGCTGCGGCTGCTGCGCGACGGCGCGCACACCACGATCACCACGCGCTTCCCCAAGGACGCCATCCGCCGCTTCAAGGCCATGGACGACTCGGGGGACTGGCTGCACCGCCTGGAGGTCGTCGGCACCGACCTGCGCGACCCCGCGCAGGTCGTGGCCCTGGCCGACCGGATCGCCGCACAGGGCCCGCTCGACATCCTGATCAACAACGCGACCCAGACGGTACGCCGGCTGCCCTCCGCGTACGCCGCGCTGGTCGAGGCGGAGAGCGCTCCGCTGCCCGCCGGTGAACTGCCCGCCCACCACGTCATCGGCGCCTTCAACTCCGGCGCGGTCGACGGACTGACCGCGCTGCCCGTCGGCATCAGCGGCCTCGACGCGCAGAAGGTCGCGGATCTCGCCCTGGTCGCGGGCAACGCCAGCGTCGCCCGGCACCTCGACGGCACGGCCATCGACGCGGGCGGTCTCGTGCCCGACGTCGTCGACACCAACACCTGGGTGCAGACCATCGAGCAGATCTCCCCGGTGGAGCTCCTCGAAACCCAGCTGTGCAACTACACGGCGCCGTTCATCCTGATCAGCAAGCTGCGGCCGGCGATGTCCGGGGCGGCGCGCGAGGCGGTCAGCAAGCGCGCGTACGTCGTCAACGTGTCCGCGATGGAGGGCGTGTTCGGCCGCGGCTACAAGGGTGCGGGGCATCCGAACACGAATGCCGCGAAGGCCGCGATGAACATGGTGACGCGGACCAGTGCGCAGGAGATGTTCGAGGCGGACGGGATTCTGATGACCTCGGTCGACACGGGGTGGATCACCGACGAGCGTCCGCACTACGACAAGCTGCGCTTGGCCGACGAGGGGTTTCATGCGCCGCTCGACCTTGTGGACGGTGCGGCGCGGGTGTACGACCCGATCGTGCGGGGTGAGGCGGGGGAGGATCTGTACGGGGTCTTCATGAAGGACTACGCGCCCGGGAAGTGGTAGGCGGGCGTCCTCGTGCGTCTGCGGGGCTGTGGGGGCTGGTCGCGCCCACGCGGCGGAGCCGCATATCGACACAGCCCCGCGCCCCTAGGTGGGTTTGTGCAGCCGCATGTGGTCATGAACCGTTTGTGTCGCTGCCGGGTGTGCTGGGCGTACTCGGGTTCCGCCGTCCACCAGTAGGTCTGTTCCCGTTACCCATTCCGCCGCGTCCGAGGCCAGCCAGAGGACCGCTCGGGCGATGTCCTCGGGCTCGCCGATTCGGCCGAGTGGTAGGCCTGTGGCGATTTCCTTCTCGCCCGGCTCCCACACGAAGCGGGCCATCTCCGTGCGGACGAGGCCGGGGGAGACCGAGTTGACCCGTACCTTCGGGGCCAGTTCGCCCGCGAGCTGCTGGGTGAGGTGCAGGAGTGCGGCCTTGCTGGTGCCGTACGCGCCGACGTGGGGGCCGACATGCGTGGCGCCCTCCGTGCAGATGTTGATCACGGTGCCGCCGTGTTCGCGCATCCACGCCCGCCACACGTACTGCGTCAGCCGCAGGGGGGCTTCGACGTTGACGGTGAACGCCGCACGCCAGATGTCGGGGTCGGCGTCCATGAGCGGGCCGTAGGGCTGGTTGGTTGCCGCGTTGTTCACGACGATGTCGAGCCGCCCGAACGCGTCGAGTGTGAACTCGGTCAACGCCGACAGGTGTGCCGGATCGGCGACACTGCCCGCCAGCCCGACCCCACCGAGTTCCTCGGCGGCCCGCAGCACCCCGTCCGGGTCGCGGGCCGTCACACACACCCGCGCCCCCGCCCGCGTCAGCGCCCGGGCGACGGCCAGCCCGATCCCGCGCGTGCCCCCGGTGATCAGGGCGACCCGCCCCTCAAGTCCGTACGGCGACGTCATCCGCGTACCGTCTCATGACGGACCGTCAGCCAACAGCCCCTGGACCCAGGGGGTCAGTCGACTGCGCCCAGCCGGGAGTGCTGCTCCGCGACCAGCTCCAGCAGGGTGCGCCAGTCCTCCAGGACCCCCGCGTCGAAGCCCGGGACCCGGCCGGCCTCGTCCGCCTGGCGCAGGGCCAGCGTGTCGGCTTCCGTGTGCGGGTCCAGGTCCGAGGCGTGCGGGCTGTCGTGTACGAGGCGGGCGACCCGTTCGCCGAGCAGGTGCCGGACGGCGTCGGCCGCGAACCGGGCGTGCCGGGTGGGGGCGCCGGGTACGAGGAGCCGGCCGATGACATGGACCAGGCCCGCCACCTGGAGTTCCTTGTCGGCGGGGCGACTTCGGCGCAGCAGGGCAGCCGTCTGGAGGGCGTGCTCGTGCAGGTCGACCGGACCGGAGGTGCCGCCGTCGTGCGCCGGGGTGCCCCGGCAGGCGTGCAGCAGATCCATCAGTTCCTCGACGCCGCGCAGCTCCATACGTCAGTCCTCCCGAGTTCCACCGCGGGACCAGCCGTTGCCGTCGGCAGCAGACCATGGCCGACTTGCGCGCGGGCCAACGGAAGCTGAACTGCCGGTTGAGCCGTACGAGTGATGCGCAAAACGCTCTCAACGTTACAAACAACCGCAGATTATGGCTCAATGAACACTGAGCGACTTGAGTTCTTTACTCCTTGTTTTCACCCCATCGAGCGGGCGCCCGCTCATTTGGTTAATACTGGTGCGGACGGGCAGCACGACTGGGTTCCACCCACACCCACGGTCCGTTACCGGCGCCACCGCGTCCTGACTGTTCTCGACCCAGACCCGAGTGGATGTGGAGCGGCCGGCATCAGACTGGTCCCGAAGTCCCGAGGGTGACCGACACATAAGGAGTGCGCGGTGACACCGAAGAAGACGGATCTCGAACAAGGCCCTGAAGAACGCACGGCGGCCCCCGGCGACCGAAGCGACCGGCTCGGCAGCCTCGACGTGTGGGCCAGGTCGGCCCCGATCCGCCTGGCGGGCTACGAGGACGACCTCGCCGAGCCCCACATCCTGCCCAGCGTCGACTGACGCCCCGACAGGACCTGCAGAGATCGCCGTCAGCATGGGCGTGCCAGACTTGCGCCCATGCTGAGCACAGAGATCCGGCGGGCCACGGCCGACGACTGGCCCCGGATCTGGCCGTTCTGGCACCGCGTCGTCGCCGCCGCCGAGACCTACGCCTGGGCCCCGGACACCTCCGAGGAAGCGGCCCGCGACCTGTGGATGAGCCCGGCCAAGCAGGTGTACGTCGCCGAGGACAGTGCCGGAGCCGTCGTGGGCTCCGCGTTCCTCACCCCCAACTACGGCGGTCCCGCGGCCCGCGTCGCCAACGCCGGCTTCATGGTCGACCCCGACTGCGGCGGCCGTGGCATCGGCCGAGCCCTCGCCGAACACGTCCTGAGCGAGGCCGAGGCCCACGGCTACCGGGGCATGGTCTTCAACGCCGTCGTCGAGACCAACCCCGCGGTCAAGCTGTGGACCTCGCTCGGTTTCACGATCCTGGGTACCGTGCCGGACGCGTTCGACCATCCCCGCCACGGCCGGGTGGGCCTGCACATCATGCACAAGGCCCTCGGCGACTGAGCGGTTCCACCGCTTCTAGGCGAGCGGGGCCGTTCGCCGCCAGGGGTGGAGCTCCTCCAACTGCTGGGCCACGTCGAGGAGTACGGCCTCCGAGCCCGGGCGGCCCACCAGCTGTACGGAGCAGGGCGCGCCCGAGGGCAGGGTGCCGAACGGTACGGCCATCGCCGGCCAGCCCGTCAGGTTCCACGGGGGCGTCATCGGCGAGTAGTTCGTGTTGGCGAGGACGTTGCGCAGCCAGCCCCGCTCGTGCCAGGCCGCCGCGGCGGGCGAACGCCGGGCGAGTGCCGGGGTGAGCAGCACGTCGTGCTCGGCGAAGAACGGCTCCAGGCGCCGGCGGAGCTGTTCCTTGTGCTGCCCCCGCTCGACGTACCCGACGAACCGGCGCCCGACGGCCGCGTGGACCCGGGTGCGCCGGCTCAGTCCGCTCCGGTCGAAGCCCTCCGCGTCCCGTGCCGTGCCCGCCGTCCAGTGCGTGAACGAGGTGACGCCGATCGACAGCGGGTAGGGCGGGTCGGCGGGCCGCACCTCGTGACCGGCGCTGTCCAGCAGCGCGGCGGCCTCACGCGCGGCCGATGTGAACGGCCTGCTGATGGTGACGCCGGCGATGGGGCTGCGGACGGAGAGGGCGATCCTGCGGCCGGCGTGCGCGTCCGACCGTACGAACTCCGTGTCCGCGAGGACCGACAGCATCAGGCGGGCGTCCTCGACCGTCGTCGCCAGCGGGCCGTTCTCCGACATGCCGAACCAGTCGCCGTTGCCGATGCCCGCCGGGACGACCCCGAGGCCCGGCTTGATGGTGACGGCACCGCAGTTGGCGGCGGGGATCCGCAGTGAGCCCATACCGTCGTTGCCCAGCGCGATCGGCACCATCCCGGCCCCGACGGCCGCGGCGCTGCCGCCCGAGGAACCGCCCGCCGTGCGGGTGGTGTCCCAGGGGTTGCGGGCCGTGCCGAGCGGGCCCTCCGTCGTGCCCCAGATGCACAGCTCGGGCACATTGGTGACCCCGACGACGATCGCGCCCGCCGCGCGGAGCCGGGCCACGGTGATGTGGTCGTGGTCGGCGGGGGTGTCCGGCGACGCGGGGGAGCCGTGCCGTGTCGACTCGCCGCGCACGCCCAGGTTGTCCTTCACTGCGATGGGCACGCCCGCGAGCGGGAGGTCCGCCAGGTCCGCGCGGCCCGCCACCTCGTCCGCCTCGGCCAGCGCCTCCTGGGCCCGCAGCCGGCGGAACGCACCGACGCGAGCATCCAGCAGTTCGATGCGCGCGAGATGCTCGGCCACGACTTCGCGCGGTGTGACGCGCTTCTCGCGTACGGCGGCGGCGATCTCGACGGCGGTACGGCCGGCCCAGCTGGTCACGGGGGCTCCTCGGGGTGGATACGACACATCGTGCTACGCGTGAGGCGATGAGGCTACTCGTGAGTACAGGGGCCGTCGAGTGTCGTCGAGCTTGGACATTCGGGCCGGGTCGCTTGGACTTTTCTGGCGTGCGGGCCGCCAGGTTCCGACGTGGAGCCGCTGGTCATCCGATCACTGGCCCAACTGTCATGGCTTCGGGCCCCATTGACAGCCTTTGGGGTGCGCTCAATCATCACACCTCCGATGAATGGGAGCTTCCAGATGAGTAGGTATCCAAGAGGTCGGCTTCTGGGTGTGCTGGTGGCCTTGCTGCTGCTGGCCGCCCCGGTCCCGGCCGTCGCGCGCACCGCTGCGGCGAGCGTCCCCGTCACCGTGCCGGCCCTCGCGAACTGGACGCCGGAGCAGGGGAGTTACCGGTACCTCGGCTCTGCCAGGTTGGTCGCCGACTCCGTGCCCGAGCGCAGAGTCGCCGACACCCTCGCCGACGATCTGAGGGAGGCGGGCCATGGCACCGTACCCGTGGTGAGCGGCGGTGCGCATGCCGGTGACATCGTTATCGACGTGGCTCCGGGGCGGACCGCACTGGGCGCCGAGGGATACGAACTCCGGGCGGGTGCACGGCTGTCGGTGACCGGTGCGACCGAGCGCGGCGCCTTCTACGGCACCCGTACCCTGCTCCAGCTCCTTGCCCAGGGCGACCGGATCCCCGCCGGACGCACGGTCGACGTACCCCGGTACGCCGAACGGGGCGTCGGCGTGTGCGCCTGCTACATCCACATCTCGACGGGGTGGCTGGAGAACCTCGTACGCGACATGGCGTACCACAAGCTCAACCAGCTGCTCCTGGAACTCAAGGTGAAGAGCGACACCCACCCCGAGGCCAACACCTGGGGCTACTACACCAAGGACGAGATACGGCGGCTCGTCGCCCTCGGTGACAGGTACCACGTGGAGATCATCCCGGAGATCAACTCCCCGGGCCACATGGACCCCTGGATCGAGAACCGCCCCGATCTCCAGCTCACCGACTCCGACGGCGCCAAGCAGACCAGCAGGCTCGACATCACCCAGTCGGCCGCCTTCGACTACTACACGAGCCTGATCGACGAGTACGCGCAGGTGTTCACCGGCCGCTCCTGGCACATGGGCGCCGACGAGTACATGCTCGGCTCCGACTTCGCCAAGTACCCGCAGATGCTCCGGTACGCCCGGGAGAGGTTCGGGGCGAACGCCACACCCCAGGACGCCTTCATCGACTTCGTCAACCGTGTCCAGGCCCACCTGGCCGCCAAGGGTAAGAAGCTGCGCATCTGGAACGACGGGCTCACCGGCGCCAACACCGTGCCGGTGACCGTCGGCACCACGGTCGAGCACTGGCTGAACGTGGCCGTGAAACCGAGCCAACTCCGCGCCCAGGGCTACCCGTTGATGAACGCGGCCTACGCCCTGTATCTCGTCCGGGGCGGCTTCCACAGTGACACCAAGGGCCTGTACGACCAGAGTTGGGACCCGCGCAGCTTCGAGGGCGAGAAGCTCGCCACCAGCGAGGGCATCACCGGCGCGAAGATCAGCCTCTGGCCGGACAACGGGCGCGGCGAGACCGAGAACGAGGTCGCCGTCGACACCGGCCCGGCGCTGCGGCAGCTCGCGCAGGCCACCTGGGGCGATCCGCATCCCGACGCCACGTACGCCCGGTTCACCGCGCGGGGGACGGCCGTCGGGCACGCACCCGGTTGGCGGGACCTGACCCGGGTGCCGGTCACGGACGGGACGTACACCTTCACGGCGGCGGGTGCCGACTCCCTCACCGCCGAGGTGCGCCGCACACCCGACGGATACGTCACCCTGCGCACCGGCGACGGCTGCCTGGAGGTGCGCGGCGGAAAGCTCACGCTCAACACCCCGCTCCAGCCCGGCGTCGAGCTCACCGCGCAGGCCTGTGACGCCGCGAACACCCTGCAGCGCTGGGAGTTGGAGCAGTCCGCAGGGGGCTACCACCTCGTCAGCGCGATCACACGGATGGCGGTGCGGGTGACCGACGACGGTCGTCTCGTGCAGTACCCGCCGGACCAACACCCGCCCGCTGTCTGGCACTTGACCACCGCCAACTGACCCGAGGAGTCGTTCCCCCATGACAGTCTCCAGACGTCTCTTCGTCACGGCGGCCGCCGCGATCGCCGCCTCCAGGGGCACCTCGGCGGCCCTCGCCGCCCCGGCAGCGGCTCCGGTCGCGGATGAGCCGGTGTTCCGTATCCCCGTCGGCCCCACCGACTCCGCCGAGGTCCTTGTCCGCAAGGCATCCCAAGTGCGGCCCACCGCACGGCAGATCGCCTGGCAGCGGCTGGAGCGGACCGCGTTCCTGCACTTCGGCGTCAATACCTTCACCGGCCTCGAATGGGGCACGGGCGACGAGGACCCGGACGTCTTCCAGCCGGCCGGCCTCGACACCGACCAGTGGGCGCGGGCCCTGCGCGACGGCGGCTTCAAGCTCGCCATTCTCACCGTCAAGCACCACGACGGCTTCGTCCTCTACCCCTCCCGGTACACCAACCACTCGGTGGCATCGAGCAGTTGGAGAAGCGGCCAGGGCGACGTACTGCGCTCGTTCGCCGACTCCATGCGGCGGTACGGGCTGAAGGTCGGTGTGTACATCTCCCCGGCCGACGAGAACCAGTATCTGCACGGCGTCTACGCCAACGGCAGCGCGCGCACCGAGCACACCATCCCGACGCCGGTCGGAAACGACGACCGGCCGGACGGCCCGGTGTTCACCCTCCCCGCCACCGACTACGGCGCCCATATGCTCGACCAGCTCTACGAGGTTCTCACCGAGTACGGGCCCGTAGACGAGGTCTGGTTCGACGGCGCCCAGGGGCGCATCCCGCCGGACAAGGTCGAGAAGTACGACTGGGACAGCTGGTACACCCTCGTCCGCACCCTCGCCCCGGACGCCACGATCGCAGTCTCCGGCCCCGATGTCCGCTGGGTCGGCAACGAGGGCGGCCTGGCGCGCGAGAACGAGTGGAGCGTCGTACCGGTCACCGAGAAGGACTACGGCCGCACCGACTTCGCGCTCTCGTACGACGCTGCGGACATGGGCGGCCGGGACGCGCTCGTCGCGGCTCGTGGGGTGGCCGACTACGTCCAGTGGTGGCCGGCCGAGTGCGATGTGTCGATCAGGGACGGCTGGTTCTACCACGCCGACCAACAGCCCAAGACTGTCGACCAGTTGACCGAGATCTACTTCGGCTCGGTCGGCCGCAACGCCGTACTCCTTCTCAACGTCCCGCCGGACACGGACGGCCGCCTCGCCGCCTCCGACGTCACCCGGCTACGGGAGTTCCGGGAGCGCGTCGACCGGGAGCTGCCGGCCGACCTGACGCTCGGGGCTCAGGTGACACGGACTCCGGGGACCGTCACCGTCGACCTCGGCAGGGAGCGGGAGGTGGACCGGGTTCGGCTCGCGGAGGACATTCGGTACGGACAGCAGGTCGAGGACTTCGTCGTCGAGGCGTTCACCGGGGGCCGCTGGACCCGGGTGGCAGGGGCGGGCACCGTCGGTGCGAGCCGGATCCTTTTGCTGACGGCACCGGTCCGGGCCCGGCGGTGGCGGGTCCGGGTGACACGGTCACGCTCGGAGGTGCGGATCGCGGAGTTCGGGCTGTACAGGTCCGCGAAGGGCTGACGATCGTGGCGGGGCGCCCCGCGCGCCCTGCGAGGGGCGCGGGCCGTCACGATCTGCGGCTCCGCCGCGGGGCGCGACCAGCCCCGACCGGACCCGCGGACGAATCACGGCCTCCCCAGTGGAACGTCAGGCTGGCCCCGCAACCACTGCTCCACCTCGCCCACGTGCGCCGCCGCCGCTGCCCGGGCCGCCTCCGGGTCGCGGGCGACGAGCGCACGGTGGATCGCCGCATGCTCACGCCGTGTGCGTGTGAACGCGCCCTCTTCCTGGTAGGCGCGCCAGACACGGGCGCGGAAGGTGCGGGAGGAGAGGCCCTCCAGGATCGCCGCCATGCTGTCGTTGCCGGCCGCGGCGGTGATCTCGCGATGGAAGGCCAGGTCGTGGGCGAGGATCTCCTCGGGATCGTCGGTGGCGTTCATCGCCGTGAGGTGCTTCTCCACCTTCGCGAGCTGGTCCGGGGTGATCCGTGCGGCGGCCAGCGCGGTCGCCGTCGACTCCAGGATGCGCCGGACCTCCAGCAGCTCGGCCAGTCGCGGGCCCCGCGAGAGATCCGCGACCACACCGAAGGTCTCCAGCAGATCGCCGGCCTCCAGCTGGGTCACGTAGATGCCCGAGCCGTGCCGGGCCTCCAGGACGCCCATCACGGTGAGCGCCCGGATCGCCTCCCGCATCGAGCTGCGCGAGATGCCCAGCCGGACGGCGAGATCGCGCTCCGTGGGCAGTCGCTGCCCGGGTTCCAGGCGGCCCTCGCCGATCATCGCCTTTATCTGCTCGATGGCGCGCTGCGTCACGGAGCCCTTCTGCGGGGCGGCCGCTGTGCTGACGGCCGGGATCTCGTCCACGCCGTGTCCTCCTGTCGCCGGGTGCCGCCGCAGTCTAACCAGCAGGTTGGTCGGACCACTACTGGCTGAATCGAGGAAAATTTGGCCCTGTGGGGTGTTCTAACCTGGAAGTGGTCTGATAAATATGCGGGCATCCGCTCGATCACGCTCAATGAGGAGCTGTCAGATGTTCGACAGAACAGTGGGGAATCCGAAGAGGCGACGCACGACGAGGGCCGTCGGCGCGGTGGCTGTGGCCGCCTGTGCCGGTCTGGTGCTCAGCGCCTGCGGCAGCACCAAGGACAGCGTCGCCTCGGGTGGCGACAGCGGTGACGGGACCGGCAAGGTCGGAGTGATCCTGCCGCTGCTCACGTCGCCGTTCTGGCAGGCGTACAACGACTACGTACCGAAGATGGCCAAGGCCGAGGGCGTCGACACGCTGAAGACCGTCAACTCCAACAGCGACCCCGCTCAGCAGATCACCGACATCAACAACCAGCTCAACCAGGGAGTGAAGGGCCTGGTGGTCGCGCCTCTCGACAGCGCCGCCATCGAGGCGGGGCTCGACCAGGCCGAACGCAAGGGCGTGCCCGTCGTGGCCGTCGACGTGGCGCCCGAGAAGGGCAAGGTCGCCATGGTCGTACGCGCCAACAACGTCGCGTACGGCGAGCAGGCCTGCGAGTACCTCGGCAAGCACATCACCTCGGGCAAGGTCGTCCAGATCATGGGCGATCTCGCGTCGGTGAACGGCCGTGACCGGTCGGAGGCGTTCCGGGCCTGTGTGAAGGCGAAGTTCCCGAAGCTCAAGGTGCTGGAGATCCCGGCCAAGTGGGAGTCGGACACCGCGGCCTCCAAGCTCGACACGCTGCTCAACGCCAACCCGGACCTCAAGGGCATCTACATGCAGGCCGGCGGTGTCTACCTGGCGCCCACCCTCCAGACCCTGAAGTCCAAGGGGATGCTGAAGAAGACCGGCCAGCCCGGGCATATCGCGATCGTCTCGAACGACGGCATCCCGCAGGAGTTCGACGCCATCCGCAAGGGTGAGATCGACGCGACCGTCTCGCAGCCCGCGGACCTCTACGCCAAGTACGGCATGTTCTACATCAAGGCCGCGATGGAGGGAAAGACCTTCAAGCCGGGCCCGACCGACCACGGTTCCACGATCGTCAAGCTGCCCAGCGGCATCCTGGAGGACCAGCTGCCCGCGCCCCTGGTCACCAAGGACAACGTCGACGACACCGCGCTCTGGGGCAACACGGTCGGATGAACAGCCAGCCACGGGACAACCCGGACACCCCCGCCGTACCGCTCGTCGAGGCGCGCGACATCACCAAGCGGTACGGCCCCACCACCGCACTCCAGGGCGGTCGGCTCACCGTCCTGCCGGGTGAGTCGCACGCCCTCGTCGGCCGCAACGGCGCCGGAAAGTCCACCCTGGTCACCATCCTCACCGGCCTCCAGGCACCCGACGAGGGCACGGTCAGCTTCGACGGCCGGCCCGCGCCCCCGCTCGCCGACCGCGACGCCTGGCGCTCCAAGGTGGCCTGCGTCTACCAGAAGCCCACTGTCGTCCCCGAGTTGACGGTCGCCGAGAACCTCTTCATCAACCGGCAGCCGACCGGCCGCGGCGGAGCGATCAACTGGCGTCGGCTGCGCACCGAGGCCGCCGAACTCCTCGACACCTGGGACGTCCACGTCGACCCGGAGGCCCACACCTCCGACCTCAAGGTCGAGGACCGCCAAATGGTGGAGATCGCACGGGCGTTGAGCATCGGCGCCCGGTTCATCGTCCTCGACGAACCGACCGCCCAGCTCGACAGCCGGGAGATCGACCGGCTCTTCAGCCGGATGCGCGCACTCCAGGACTCCGGCGTCACCTTCCTGTTCATCTCGCACCACCTCCAGGAGGTGTACGAGGTGTGCCAGACGGTGACCGTCCTGCGCGACGCCCGCTGGATCATCACCGCACCCGTCGCCGACCTTCCGCGCCAGGCCCTGGTGGAGGCCATGGCCGGCGAGTCGATCGCCGAACAGGCCTTCACCCCCAAGGGAGTCGAGCCCGGGGCGCCGGTGCTGCTGGCAGCGGAGGGGCTCACCTCACCGGCGTACGAGAACATCGACCTGACCGTGCGCCGGGGTGAGGTCGTCGGGCTCGCCGGCTCCAGCGCCAGCGGCAAGATCGAGCTGGCCGAGTCGTTCGCCGGACTGCGCACACCCACCAGTGGCAGCGCCCGGCTCGACGGCGGACTGCTGCCGTTCGGCGATGTGCAGGCGGCGTTGACCGCGGGCGTCGCCTGTGTGCCGCGTGACCGGCACGAACAGGGACTGGTCTCCGGCATGACCGTCGGCGACAACGCCACCATGAGCGTGCTGCGCCGTCTGGGCCGGTACGGCTTCGTGTCCGAGGCCCGCAAACGCGGTTTCTCCGCCGCCCTCATCGACCGTCTCGACATTCACACCGAGGGCCCCGACCAGCCGGTGTCCGACCTGTCCGGCGGCAACGCGCAGAAGGTCGTCATGGCCCGCGCGCTCGCCTCCGACCCCAAGCTGCTCGTCCTGATCAACCCCACCGCGGGCGTCGACGTGAAGTCCAAGGAGTCCCTCCTCGCCCGCATGGACAGCGCCAGCGAGGACGGCACCGCGGTCCTGGTCGTCTCCGACGAACTCGACGACCTGCGCCGCTGCGACCGCGTCCTCGTCCTCTTCCACGGCCGCGTCGTCGCCGAACATCCGGCGGGCTGGCGCGACCACGAGCTGATCGCCTCCATCGAAGGAGTGGACCATGGCTACAGCGGCTCCCCGGGGGACGACCCCCGGACCCCCGGCCGAGGAGAGCAGGCCCGGGATGACTGAGATGCAGGTGCCGCGCACGCCCGTTCGGGCTCCGGACCCGCGCTCGGCCAAGACCGTACTGCTGCGCCGCGCGCGCGAACTCGCCCTGGTACCGGCTCTGTTGCTGCTCATGGTGCTGGGTACGGTGGTCAACGACTCGTTCCTGACCGAACGCAACCTGATCTCGATCCTCGGTGCCTCCGCCGCACTCGCGATGGTCGTGCTGGCCGAGTCGCTCGTCCTCATCACCGGCAAGTTCGACCTCTCCCTGGAGTCGGTCGTCGGCATCGCCCCGGCCGTCGGCGCGCTGCTCGTGCTGCCGGTCGCACAGTCCGGGTGGGGGACCGAACTGCCTGCTGTACTGGCCCTGTTGGCGATCCTCGTCGTCGGCGGAGTGATCGGCGCGTTCAACGGCATCCTGGTCGTCAAGTTCAAGCTCAACGCGTTCATCGTGACCCTCGCGATGCTGATCGTGCTGCGTGGGCTGCTCGTCGGCGCGACCAAGGGCAAGACCCTGTTCGGCATGCCCGACTCCTTCTACTCCCTCGCCACCACCACCTTCCTCAACGTCCCCATGTCGGTGTGGGTCGCCGGGGCCTGCTTCGCGGTCGCCGGACTCGTCCTCAAGTACCACCGCGTCGGCCGTGCTCTGTACGCGATCGGCGGCAACGCGGACGCGGCCCGGGCCGCCGGAATCCGGGTCGAACGGGTGATGCTCGGCGTGTTCGTCGTCGCCGGTGTGCTCGCCTCCGTCGGCGGGATCATGCAGACCGGGTATGTGGGCGCGATCAGCGCCAACCAGGGCAACAACATGATCTTCACCGTCTTCGCGGCGGCCGTCATCGGCGGCATCAGCCTCGACGGCGGCAAGGGCACGATGTTCGGTGCGCTGACCGGCGTACTCCTGCTGGGTGTGGTGCAGAACCTGCTGACTCTGGCCCAGGTGCCGTCGTTCTGGATCCAGGCGATCTACGGCGGAATCATCCTGGTGGCGCTGATGATCGCCCGTCTGACGACAGGACGTGCGCAGGACTGATCCCGAGCCACACCCCTGACGTACCTGACGTACCCCTGAGGTTCCCCTGGTGGAGCCCCTGCCACTGACGAAAGGCATCCCGTGTCCCCGACCCCCGGTCCCCCCGGCCCCTCCGCCCGCGTCACCGCGGTCGACACCTACGACATCCGGTTCCCCACCTCGCGGGAGCTCGACGGCTCCGATGCGATGAACCCCGACCCCGACTACTCGGCGGCCTACGTCGTGCTGCGTACCGACGCCGGCGACGGGCACGAGGGGCACGGGTTCACCTTCACCATCGGGCGGGGCAACGAGGTCCAGGTCGCCGCGATCGACGCGCTGCGCGGTCATGTGATCGGCCGGTCCGTCGACGAGCTGTGCGCGGACCCGGGCACCCTGAACCGCGACCTGATCGGCGACAGCCAGCTGCGCTGGCTCGGACCCGAGAAGGGCGTGATGCACATGGCGATCGGCGCCGTCGTCAACGCCGTCTGGGATCTCGCAGCCAAAAGGGCAGGTCAGCCGCTGTGGCGGCTGCTCGCGGAGGCCGAACCCGAGTGGCTCGTCCGGCAGGTCGACTTCCGCTACCTCACGGACGCGCTCACCCCCGAGGAAGCCCTCGACCTGCTGCGCCGGGGCCGGGAGGGCGCCGCCGAACGCACGGCCGAGCTGCTGGCGACGGGATTCCCCGCCTACACCACCTCCGCCGGCTGGCTCGGCTACGACGACGAGAAGCTCACCCGGCTCGCCGCCGAGGCCGTCGCCGACGGCTTCACGCAGATCAAGCTGAAGGTCGGAGCGGACCTCGACGACGACATGCGCCGCTGCCGGGTCGCCCGCGCCGTCGTCGGCCCCGACATCCGCATGGCGATCGACGCCAACCAGCGCTGGGACGTCGACGAGGCGATCCGCTGGACGAAGGCGCTCGCCGAGTTCGACCCGTACTGGATCGAGGAGCCCACCAGCCCCGACGACATCCTCGGCCACGCCACGATCCGCCGGGCCGTCGCACCCGTCAAGGTCGCCACCGGCGAACACGTCCAGAACCGCGTCGTCTTCAAGCAACTCCTCCAGGCCGACGCCCTCGACATCGTGCAGATCGACGCGGCCCGCGTCGGCGGTGTCAACGAGAACCTCGCCATCCTGCTGCTCGCCGCCAAGTTCGGCGTCCCCGTCTGCCCGCACGCGGGTGGCGTCGGCCTGTGCGAACTCGTCCAGCACCTGTCGATGTTCGACTACGTCGCCCTCGCCGGCACGACCGAGAACCGGGTCATCGAGTACGTCGATCATCTGCACGGCCACTTCCTCGACCCCGTGGTGATCAGGCAGGGTCATTACCTGGCACCGACCGCGCCGGGCTTCTCCGCGACCATGCGGCCGGAGTCCATCGCGGAGTTCACGTTCCCCGGCGGCACCTTCTGGGCCGCCGACCTGGCGAAGGAGAAGGGGCAGGCCGCATGACCGACTTCGAGGGTCTCAAGGCGCTGGTCACGGGCGGCGCGTCCGGCATCGGCCGGGCGACGGCGGAACTGCTGGCGGCGCGCGGCGCCCGGGTCGCCGTCCTCGACCTGGACCCGTCGTCGGTCGAGGAACCGCTGCTCGGACACAAGGCGGACGTCACCGACGACACGTCCGTGCGGGAGGCGGTCGCCGCGGCCGTGGCCGACCTCGGCGGCCTCGACATCCTCGTCAACAACGCCGGCATCGGCGCCCAGGGCACCGTCGAGGACAACGACGACGAGGAATGGCACCACGTCTTCGACGTCAACGTGCTCGGCATGGTCCGTGTCGCCCGCGCCGCACTGCCGCATCTGCGGAACTCGGCGCACGCCGCCATAGTGAACACCTGCTCGATCGCGGCCACGGCCGGCCTGCCGCAGCGCGCCCTGTACAGCGCCACCAAGGGCGCCGTGTACTCGCTGACCCTGGCCATGGCCGCCGATCACGTGCGTGAGGGAGTGCGCGTGAACTGCGTCAACCCGGGGACGGTCGACACTCCCTGGGTCGGCCGCCTCCTCGACGCGGCCCCCGACTCCGCCGCCGAACGCACCGCGCTGGAGTCCCGCCAGCCCACCGGCCGCCTGGTCTCGGCAGCCGAAGTCGCGGGCGCCATCGCCTACTTGGCGAGCCCCCTGTCCGGCGCCACCACCGGCACGGCACTCGCCGTCGACGGCGGTATGCAGGGCCTGCGGCTGCGCCCGGCCGGCCGGTGACCGCATTTCCCGGAGGACAGCCCCGGGACCTCCAGCAGAACTTCCGGTCAGCGGGAGCGACCGGCGCGGACAACGTGAGGGAATCCGAGTGAACACGCCGAACAGCACGCCAGGGAGCGCCCCCGGCTCCGCACCCGCGCCCATGCCGGTGCACACGCTGGGCCGCAGCGGCGTCGAGATCACCGGCCTGGCCTTCGGCGCCGCCGCCATCGGCAACCTCTTCACCGAGGTCACCGAGGAACAGGCGCACGACGCCGTGTCCGCCGCCTGGGACGCGGGCATCCGCTACTTCGACACCGCACCGCACTACGGCATCGGCCTCTCCGAACGACGCCTCGGCGCGGCCCTGCGCGAGCACCCACGCTCGGCGTACACCCTCTCCACGAAGGTCGGCCGACGCCTGGAGCCCGCCGAGACCCCGGCCGGCGACGACCTCGCCAACGGCTTCGCGGTCCCCGCCACCCACACCCGGGTCTGGGACTTCAGCGCCGACGGCGTGCGCCGCACCCTGGAGGCGAGTCTGGAGCGGCTCGGCGTCGACCACGTCGACGTCGTCTACCTCCACGACCCCGACGACCACGCCGAGGAGGCCTTCGGCGAGGCCTATCCGGCGCTGGAGAAACTACGCTCGGAAGGCGTCGTGCGCGCCATCGGCGCGGGGATGAACCAGACCGGGATGCTCACCCGCTTCGTCCGGGACACGGACGTCGACGTGGTTCTGTGCGCCGGCCGCTACACGCTCCTCGACCGGAGCGCGCTCACCGAACTCCTGCCCGCCGCGGTCGAACGCGGAAAGTCCGTGGTGATCGGCGGCGCCTTCAACTCCGGTCTGCTGGCGGACCCCAGGCCCGGAGCGACCTACAACTACACCACCGCCTCAGGTGAGTTGCTGGACCGCGCCCTGCGCATGAAGGCCGTCGCCGACCGCCACGGCATCACGCTGCGCGCCGCCGCGCTCGCCTTCTGCGCGGCCCACCCGGCCGTCGCCGGGGTCCTCGTCGGCACCCGTTCCGCCGCCGAAGTCCGCGACTGCGCAGAGCAGTTCACCGTGTCCGTGCCCCCGGCCTTCTGGCAGGAGCTCCAGGACACCGGCCTGCTGTCCGCCGACGAGCCGTCCCAGGAGCCGTCATGAGAGTCGCCCTGCACACCAGGGTCCGCGCCGACCGCGTCGCCGAGTACGACGCCGCCCACCGTGAGGTGCCGGTCGAGCTGACCGACGCCATCCGCGCCGCCGGGGCCACCTCCTGGACGATCTGGCGCAGCGGCACCGACCTCTTCCACGTCCTGGAGTGCGAGGACTACGGCCGCCTCCTCGCCGAGTTGGAGAAACTGCCGGTCAACGTGGCCTGGCAGGCACGGATGGCCGAACTCCTCGACGTGGTGCACGACTACTCCACCGAGGGTGCGGACTCGGGGCTGCCGGTCGTCTGGGAGCTGCCGTGAGCTTCCCGGTCATGGGAGCGGTCGACGCCCACCATCACGTCTGGGACCTCTCCGTCCGGGACCAGGACTGGATCGCCGAGGACAGCCCACTGCGCCGGGACTTCACCATGGAGGACCTCGCGCCGCAGGCCCGCGCGGCCGGAGTCGGCCGTACGGTCCTCGTCCAGACGGTCACGGTGCCCGAGGAGACCCCGGAGTTCCTGACGCTGGCGGCGCGGTACGAGCCGATCGCGGGCGTCGTCGGCTGGACGGACCTGACTCGTGCCGACATCGCCGACGAGCTGGCCAGGCTGCGTGAACTCCCCGGCGGCGAGTACCTGAAGGGGATCCGCCACCAGGTTCAGGGCGAGCCGGATCCGGCGTGGCTGCTGCGCCCCGACGTGCGCCGGGGCCTTGCCGCCGTCGCCGAGGCGGGCCTGGTGTACGACCTGATCGTCCTTGCGTACCAGCTGCCCGCATGCGTCGAGGCGGCCCAGTCACTGCCGCAACTCACCTTCGTCCTCGACCACTTGGGGAAGCCGTCGATCGCCTCCGGCACGCTGGAACCCTGGGCCTCGGACCTCCGCTCCCTGGCCGCCCTGCCCAACACGGTGGGAAAACTCTCCGGCCTGGTCACCGAGGCGGACCACGCCTCCTGGACGCCCGAGGACGTGCGGCCGTACGCCGACACGGCGCTGGAGGCGTTCGGCCCCGGCCGGCTGATGTTCGGCTCGGACTGGCCGGTGTGCACGCTCGCCGCGTCCTACGGCCAAGTGATGTCCCTGGCCCAGGAGTTCACCGCCTCCCTCGACACGGACGAACGCGAGCAGGTCTTCGCGGGCACAGCGACCCGCGTCTACCGCCTCTGAACCGGCCCGGCCAGCCGCGTCGGCGGCATGAACTCCCGTACGTACACCCGCTCCCAGTACGCACCCGTCGCCCGCTGCTCCCGGAAGGTCGTGAACCGGTACCGGAAGAGGCGGGCGCGGACAAAGCGCGGGGGCGCGTCGGGCGGGAACGGGGAGCGGCGCAGCAGCCGGAGCGTGTCGGGGTCGTTCTCCAGGAGCCGCTCCACCATCGCGCCGAACCATGAGCCGGCGTAGGCGGGCGACAGCGCGGCGAACCACATCATCCAGTCGAGCCGCAGATGGTAGGGCGCGAACTGGCGTGGCCGGCGCCCTGGTTCACCCGGCTTGCCCTTGAACTCGTACTCCAGCCAGCCGGAGTCCTCGCGCGGTACGTCGTCGGCCGTGCCCTCGACGATCACCTCGTACCGGATACGGCTGACGCTGCCGAAGGCGCCGTAACTGTTGACCAGATGAAGCGGGTCGAAGGAGCGGTTCATGACCTGCCGGTGCGAGAGCATGTTGCGGACCGGTCGGTAGCTGAGGGCCAGCAGGGCCACGGCGACGCTCAGGACCACGATCTCGTACCAGAGCGGGGTGTGCGGGACAGTCGTGGGGGCCGTGTCCGGGAGACGCACCGCCGACAGTGCCAGCACGATCGTGAGCCAGTTCAGCCAGGCGAAGTTGCCCGACAGGACCAGCCACAACTGGGTGACGGCCATCAGGGACGCGGCGGCCGTCGCCACCGGCTGCGGGGTGAACAGCAGGACGGGGACGGCGAGTTGGGTGAGATGGTTGGCGGCCGTCTCGATCCGGTGCACCGGCCGCGGAAGACGGTGGAAGTACCGGCTCAACGGGCCCGGCATGGGCTGTGTCTCATGGTGGAAGTCGAGGCAGGTCAGTTCCCGCCAGCACGCGTCGCCGCGCATCTTGATCAGGCCGGCGCCGAACTCGACGCGGAACAGGATCCAGCGCAGCAGGAACAGCACGACGACCGGCGGCGCGACCTCGTCGTTGCCCAGGAAGACGGCGAGGAAGCCGGTCTCCAGGAGCAGTGACTCCCAGCCGAAGCCGTACCAGGTCTGACCGACGTTGACGATCGACAGATACATCGCCCATGGCAGCAGCCACAGCAACATCCCGCCCCAGAGGGGAAGTTGCCCGTCCAACCCCGCGAGCAGCGCGACCGACACCGCGCAGCCCGTCCAGGACCAGCAGGCGAAGAACCGGTCGGAGTAGTGGAGTTGGAACACGCTCGGTGCCTGTCCGAAAGGCAGCCGGGCGACCAGCCGGGGGACCGGCAGCATGCCCCGCTCGCCGATGAGCGCCCGGAACTGGAGCGCCGCCCCCAGGAACGCGACGAGGTAGACGCAGGCCAGGCCACGCTGGAGGAGCAGACGGCTCAGCCAGTAGTCGGGTGCGGTGAACCACTCCATGCTCCAGTCCGCCTCTCCCTCTCCTCTCCTTCTTCCCTCCTTTTCCCTCCTTCTCTTCCTCCAGTGTGACGCTGGGTGACCTTCTCGGCTTGCGTACGCCGTGTGGGCGACGCAGACAATGAGGGATGCACCGAACCCTTGTCACGGCCTGTGCACTCTCCGCGGCGCTGCTCGCCGGCGGCTGGGACGGCGACCCGCCGGGAGCGGAGGTCCTGTCCCCGGACGACCTCGGTGTCGGTACGGCCCAGGACTCCTGCGACGACATCGGCCCCGACACCGTCCCGGAGATCCCCGACCTGCCCGACGGCGGCGGCCTGATTCCCGACGAGAACTCCACCGCTTACGGCTCCTATGTTCCGTACGACCCCTGCGAGGGCTTCGGCGAGTGAGAGTTGCCCACCGAAATACGTCGGACAAGTCGAAGAATCAGCCAAAAACTGACAGGGTGGGCGCATGGCTGATCGGGGAGCGAGCGCCCTGTCACTCCCGGACGACTGGCCCGCCCATCCGGACCCGGTTCTGGCGCTCAATCGCATGGGGACGTTCGACTGGGACCTGGACGCGGGCCTTTTCCACATGGACGCCCTGGCGTTCGAGATCTTCGATCTGCGCCCCGAGGAATACGACGGCCACCCCGAGAGCCTGGCCGTGCGGGTGCCTCCGATGGAGGGCAGGCGGCTCGATTCCGTCGTCGCCGAGGCCATGAAGGACGGCAGCGAGAACTACGGGGCCTACTTCCGCGTCCGCCGCCGTGACGGCACCCTGCGCTGGACCCACACCCAGGGCTACATCCGCCGTGACGAGACAGGCCGCCCGCGCCGGATCATCGGCCTCGTCCGCGACGCCACACAGGAGCTGCGGGACAGCCAGGCCCGTACCGAACAGGCCGCCCAGGACGAGGCCAGGCGCCGCCAGACCAACGTGGTGCAGGTCATCACGGCGGCCCTCGCGCACGCCCGCACCGTCGAGGACGTCATCGACGTCCTCACCGACTCCCACGGCGTCCCCCACCTCGGAGCGGCCAGCCTGGTCATGGGTCTGGTCGAGGCCGGCCGCATCCGGCTCGTCGCCGAGGGCCCGGTGGGCGCCTCCGTGCCCGGCACCCGCATCACCCGCATCGACGAGCCCTACCCGATGGGTGACGTCGTACGGACCCTCAGCCCGCGTTTCATCGAGTCGCCGGAGGAGTTCGCGGCCGGGTACCCGGTCCTGTGGCCGCACCTCACCGACCTGAACATCACCTCGGCCGCCTATCTGCCGCTCATCGCCCAGGCCCGCCCGATCGGCGCGATGGGCCTGCTCTACAACGACCGGTACGGCTTCTCGGCGGAGGACCGCGCCGTGCTCGTGGCGCTCGGCACCAGCATCGCGCAGAGTCTCCAGCGGGCCATGCTCTACGAGCAGGAGAAGGACCTCGCGCAGAGCCTTCAGCAGGCCATGCTGCCGCGTTCCATCCCCACCGTGCCCGGAGCCGACATCGCCGTCCGCTACCGTGCCGCCTCCTCCGGCGGCCAGCTGGGCCGCGACATCGGCGGCGACTGGTACGACGTGATCCCGCTGCCGGGCGGCCGGGTCGGCGCGGTCATCGGGGACGTCCAGGGCCACGACACGCACGCCGCGGCCGTCATGGGCCAGCTGCGGATCGTCCTGAAGGCCTACGCGACCGAGGGGCACCCGCCCGCCACGGTGATGGCCCGTGCCTCCGTCTTCCTGCACGAACTCGACACGGACCGTTTCGCGACCTGCCTGTACGCGGAGGCCGACCTGTCCACCGGGGTGGTCCAGGCGGTCCGGGCCGGTCATCTCGACCCGCTGGTGCGGCGCGCCGACGGCACCTGCCGCCGCGTCGCGGTCGACGGTGGGCTCCCACTCGGCCTCTCCGCAGAGTTCGGGCGCCTCGACTACCCCGTGGCCACCCTCGAACTGGACCCCGGCGAGACCCTGGTGCTGTGCACCGACGGACTCATCGAGCAGCCCGGCGCCGACCTGGAGGACGGGCTGCGGACCCTGATGGCACTCATCGCGGCAGGCCCGGACAGCGTCTGGAAGATGGCCGACTCCCTCATCGAGGTGGCCGACGAGCGAAGCGGGGACGACGACGTGGCCCTGCTTCTCCTGCGCCGCCAGGGCCTGCCCGCCGTACAGTCCGGCGGACGGCTCCAGCAGCACGTCGCACCCGCCGACCCCGACGCGCTGAGCCAGGCCAGGCACATGGTCGGGGCGGCGGTCCGGGCCTGGGGCGCCCATGAGCGGGCCGACGAGGTCGAACTGGTGGCGGACGAACTGATCACCAACACCCTGATGCACACCGAGGGCGCGGCCGTCGTCACGCTGCGTGTGCTGAGCGGCGCGGAACGTCGGCTGCGGGTCGAGGTCGAGGACTCCTCCAGCGCGCTGCCGCGGCGCCGGGATGCGGGGGAGTCCGGGGTCTCCGGGCGCGGTCTGCTCCTGGTCGATCTCCTCGGCGACGACTGGGGCGTCGAGGCGCGGGGCGGCGGCAAGGTCGTGTGGTGCGAGTTCGTGGTGCCGCCCACGAGCTGAGCGCCGGGGCGGGCGGTGGCACTCTGGACCTATGCCGGAACTGCCCGAGGTCGAAGCGCTCAGGGACTTCCTCACCGAACGGCTCGTGGGCCACGAGGTGGTCCGTGTGCTGCCCGTCGCGATCAGCGTCCTGAAGACGTACGACCCACCGGTCACCGCCCTCGAGGGCCGCGAGGTCACAGCCGTGCACCGGCACGGCAAGTTCCTCGACCTGACAGTGGACGGCGGCCCGCACTTCGTGACCCACCTGGCCCGCGCGGGCTGGCTGCACTGGCGCGACCGCCTCCCCGACGGCCCGCCGAAACCCGGAAAAGGCCCGCTCGCACTGCGTGTTGCCCTGGAGACGGGCGAGGGCTTCGACCTCACCGAGGCCGGCACCCAGAAGCGGCTCGCGGTGTACGTCGTACACGATCCGCAGGAGGTGCCCGGCGTGGCCCGCCTCGGTCCGGACCCGCTCGCCGACGACTTCGACGAGGCACGCCTCGCCGGTCTGCTGGCGGGAGAGCGGCGGCAGTTGAAGGGCGCGCTGCGCGACCAGAGCCTGCTGGCGGGGGTGGGGAACGCCTACAGCGACGAGATCCTGCACGCCGCGCGGATGTCCCCGTTCAAGCTCGCCGCCTCACTCACACCGGAGGAGAACCGGCGGCTGTACGAGGCACTGCGCACGACGCTCACCGAGGCGGTCGAGCGCTCCCGGGGCCTCGCGGCCGGACGCCTGAAGGCGGAGAAGAAGACCGGCCTGAGGGTGCACGGCCGGACCGGCGAGCCCTGCCCGGTGTGCGGGGACACCGTCCGCGAGGTCTCCTTCAGCGACTCCTCGCTCCAGTACTGCCCCACCTGCCAGACCGGAGGCAAACCACTGGCGGACCGCAGATTGTCACGCCTGCTGAAGTAGCGCCCTGAAGGGGCGCGGGGAACTGCGCGACCAGCCACAACGGCGCCGCAGAGTACCGACGACAGCGAAGGCAGGTGCTCAGGGCGCGTCGAGCGTCACCAGGTGCAGCCCGTCGGCCGTACGCAGCTCGTACCGATCGATCTGGTCCGGGTGAAACGTGGACGCCCCCATCATCGTGCTTGCCCGCGCGTCCTGCTTGGGCACGTTCCAGTTGGTCAGCGTCTCTTCCGTGCCGTCGTCCGCGATGGCGACGAGATGGCAGGCGCGGGGGCCGGCGCCGTCCTTGACCTTCAGTTCGATCTGGCTGCCCCAGACCGTGTTCTCGCTGGTGACCTGTGCCCAGACGCCCGACCGCTCGTCGGTCGCGGCGACCTGCTGCGTCCGGTCCGCGTCGCCGCTCGCCATGATCGCGATGCCGGGGCCGGCCACGGCGAAGACCACCGCCGCGGCGACCGCGTACAGCCAGCGCCGCCGGCCGGCGCGCCGCCGGTTCGCGACTTCTCCGAGCAGCCTGTCCAGCAGGGTGGGACCGGGTTGGGCCATGGGGTGCACGGAGCGCGGCGTGGCTCGCCGGTACAGCAGCAACTGCCGTGTGGCGGGACCGAATTCAGTCACATGGGCCGCGCACTGGGGGCACTCCATGAGGTGGTCCTCGAAGCGGAAGGCGTCCGCCTCGTCGAGCACGCCGAGCGCGTATGCGCCGACGTCGCGATGCCGTTCCAGGGACCTCATGCAGAATCCTCGTGCCGATGGTACGGGTGGGGTGGTGTTGCTCCCACCGGTACGCACCGCGCAGCGGAATCACTCAAGGCCCATACCGAATCGAGACCAAAGGTGTTCGGAGCGGAGGGGGCCGCGGATTGGTCGGATTCTAAAAAAGATGGATCGCCAGATGCCCGAGAGGCAGTCCCAGCCGCCAGGCGGGGGTCCACACCTTCGGTCCGTCGTCCTCACCGAGCACGGGCCCGCCACCCGGTACGGCGTCCAGATCCGGGGCGAGCAGCTCGGTCTCCTCCAGCCAGCGCCAGGCGGCGGCCGCCAGATCCAAGTCCGGGGCCGGTGCTCTCGATGCGAGTGCGTCGGCCGCCAACCTGGAAATACGTGTGCGGACCCAGTCCTGCCAGGGCTGGTCGTACGCCGTAAGCGAAAGCCACTTCTCCAGCTGAGTGATGACCCGGATGCCGGAGAGCTCACCGCTGGTGTCGGACAGGAAGATGGTGAGGGCCAGCGCGTCTCTGCCCGCACGGAACTCGAAGGACGTGGGCGGCATCAGGTCGCCCGTCCGCAACAGCTCGTCGGCGATGTACTCGGCGTACAACCAGGCCATGGGGACGGTGAGTTCGCCCCCGCCGGTGCCGTCCGTGCTCTCTTGACCTCTGTGCAGCATCCCTTCCTGCCTTCCTCCGGTGCGTGCGCGTCGCCCGACCCCGGGCTCCGGGACCGTCACCCGGTCCGGACACCGATGAAGACAGCTGATTGCTCAACCATGGTCCTCAGCAAGGCACTTTGCCGAGGCTTGACCCGACCGTCGGTTTCACCGCAGGTCGGCCGCATAACCCGGTAGGACCCGGCGCAGGGCGCGCAGCGCGTAGTACGCGCGAGACTTCACCGTACCGGGCGGGATTCCGAGTGCCGTCGCGGCCTCCGCCACACTCGCCCCCTGGAAATACACCAGCACCAGGACTTCACGATGCTCGGGAGTGAGAGTCTTCACAGCCTCCCGCACATCCAGCGTCGCCGCCGACCGTTCCGCGTGATCGGCGCACACCCGCGCGCTCTCCAGGATCGCGTCGCCGACCTCGGCGGGCCGTGCCTGCCGGGCCCGCCGCGCGTCGATGGCGAGCCGTCGCCCGACGGTCAGCAGCCATGGCCGTACGGACTCGAAGTCGTCGGCGCGCAGCGCCTCGGGGTGCTGCCAGGCGCGTACGAGGGTCTCCTGCACCAGGTCCTCGGCGCGCTGCCGGTCGCCGTCGCACAGACGCAGCAGCAGGGCGAAGAGCGGTCGGCCGTGCTCGCGCTGCAGCGCGGCCAGCTCGTGCTCGGCGGTCGTCGTCCCGTGGGTGATGGTGGTTCCGGCCGTCATGGCCGTATGGCATCGCAAGGCCCCGATTCGGGACAGACCGTGGACCGGAATGTGCGGCGGACGGTCGGACCCGTCGACGAACGGTGCGACGAACGGTCTGAACGGCGGGTTCCTCATCCGGCACCGAGGCGGACCCGGACGCCGGCGTCGGGGCTACGGCACGACCGTGACCGGCCAGCGGCCCGCCTTCACCAGCCGGATCGCGACCGAACCGATGATCCGGTGGCCCGCCTGCTCGGACGCGCCGACGACCACCGCGTCCGCCTTGAGGTCGTCGGCCGCCTTCACCAGGCCGGTGTACGGGTCCCCGCGAAAGGTGTGGAACTCCCAGCGGATGTCGAATATCCCCTTGACCTGCTCGGTCGACTCCCGGATCTGCGCGATGAGATCCTCCGCGATGCGGTCCGTCGTCTCCGCCACGGGCGCCCCGAACGCGGCGCCCGCCGCCATCACCGGCTGTACGTACACCAGGGCGAGCAGCGCGTGCTGGCGCCGGGCCAGCCCCGCGGCGTAGGCGGCGGCACGGGCCGACGAGTCGGAGCCGTCGACGCCGACCACGATGACCTTCGGACCGTCCGTGCCCCGCTCGAACTGGTGCCCGTCCTGGGGTGAGTGCTGCTGTTCCGTCACGCTGCGAGGCTATCGGGAGCCGGGGGCGGACGGGACGCGCGGGGGAGGGCGTGACCGGGGCGTACTGGTCCAGGCGGGTGCTTTCCTGCCGCCGCACCGGTGTCGATGCGGGGCGCCGGGACCGGCGCGGGCGACTGATGAGTCATGACGAAGGATCAGTTGCTCACACGGCGCCGGGCGTTGATGATCGGCGGAGCCGCCGCCGTGGGAGCGGCCGGTACGGCCGCGCTGCTCACCACCGGCCAGGACACGACCCCGGCCGCCCGGCCCGCCGCCCCCGCCGCGGGCCCCCCGGCCCACCAAGCGCTCAAGCCCTCCGCGTACCGCCTCGAACCCCTCACCGGTTACGGGCCGCCGCACGACGTCGCCCACGGACGCACCCTGGTACGCCACGAGCCGCTGCTGCGCGTGTCGGGACGTGGCCGCACCATGGTGCTGACCTTCGACGACGGCCCCGACCCCCGCTACACCCCGGACATCCTGCGGACCCTGCGCGAGCACGACGTCCGCGCGATGTTCTTCGTGTGCGGGGAGATGGCGGTCGGCAACAAGGACCTGCTCGCCGAGATGACCGACGACGGGCACGTCGTCGGCAACCACACGTGGGACCACCCGCTGCTGACGCGCCTCACCCGCTCCGAGATCCGTTCCCAGATGGAACGCACCAGCGAGGTCATCGAGGACGCCTGTGGCGAGGCGCCCGCCTGGTTCCGCGCCCCCTACGGCGCCTGGAACCGGGCCGCCTTCCAGCTCGGCGCCGAACTCGGCATGGAGCCGCTCGCCTGGACCGTCGACACCCTCGACTGGATGGCCCCGGGCGCCCGCACCATCGTCGACCGGGTCGAGCGCGGCGCCGCCCCGGGTGTCGTGGTGCTCTCGCACGACGCGGGCGGCAACCGCTCGCAGAGCGTCCGGGCGCTGCGCGACTATCTGCCGGACCTGCTCGATTCCGGGTACCACATCACCGTACCGACACGGCATTACACATAACCGCGTCGCCGACCACGGGCTTTCGCCCGCCCGGCCGAGGAACGCTCAGCGAACCTCGACCAGGCGGGCGAACACCACGACGTTCCCGGCGTAGCCGTTCTGTTTGGAGAAACCGCCCCCACAGGTGATGACCCGCAATTCGGGGGTGTTCTTGCTGCCGTAGACACGGTCGCCGGGGAAGTTGTTCTTCTCGAAGACCTCGATGCCGTAGATCTCGAAAACGGCCACCTTTCCGTCCTGGCGCTGGACCTCGACGCGATGTCCCTTCTTGAGGGCCCCGAGTCCGTAGAAAACGGCGGGGCCCTGCTTGTTGTCGACATGGCCGACGATCACGGCGGTGCCCTTCTCACCCGGTGACACCGCGCCGGTGAACCAGCCGGCCAGATTGGGGTCCTCCGGCGGCGGGGCGTCCACCCACCCGGCCGCGTCCAGACCCACCGGCAGAAGGGGGGCGTCGACCCGGATGGCCGGGATCCGCACCCGGTCGACCAGGGAGTAGGGCAGTGCGGCCGGGACACCGGAGAAGGTTCCGCCCGGGAGGTGGCTGTCCGCTGCCGCCGCCGACGCGGGCTGCGGCGGACCGACGTCGAACTCTCCGGAACCGTTTCGGATGAGCGCGAGGCCGGTCAGCAGAACAAGCGCTATCACGCCCCACGGAGCGCGCCTCTTCCGCTGCTGCTCCTCTTCCGCCAGCTCCGACGCAGACATTCGTCATCCCCTCTCGACCCGGCCGTCGCCCGGTCAATCGCGCATACCAGAACGCTAAGTGCCCGGCGGGAAACCGGCGACGGGGCAGCAGCGAACGGGTGGCGGGCCCGTCATCGGTGAGCCATCCGAGTCGGCGCCGAAAGTATTTTTCTGACGGTCCGTGACCTGCGGCAATATCTGATTGTCCGGTCTTCCTTCGGCGTGTCCTCTCACCAGGACGGACCATTCCCGAAATGCGGCTGCGCGCACGGCATCTGAGGGTTCGTCTGGGAGGCGTTTTCTCGCCGATCGACCGGGGACGGGTCCCGGGGCGCCTTCCGCGGAGGTTCACATGCGTACTACTCGTGCCCTGGTGGTGGCTGCCGCCACGGCTGCCGCGGTGGGGCTCGCCGCCCCGGCGGCCTCGGCCTGGGACCAGCCGTCCAGCGTCACCGCCGCACCGAGCGTCATCGCGCCGGGCGGTCAGCTGGTGCTCACGGCCAATGGTTCGGCCTGCACCGTGCAAGGCAGCACCATCAGTTCCAACGCCTTCCCGACAGCCAGGTTCAGGTCCATGGGCGGCAACACGGCGACGGCGACGGTGACCGTCAACTCGAACGCCACCGCGGGTTCGTACAGCGTCACCACCAACTGCGAGAACCGGACGAAGACCTTCACCAGCGTGTTCACGGTGATCGGCGGGGTCCAGGGCGGGCTCGGTGGCAGCAGTTCCGCCGGGGCCACGCCGGCCGACATGGCGATCGGAGGCGGGCTGGTGGCCGCCGCGCTCGTCGGTGGCGGGGTGTTCTGGATGCGCCGCCGGTCCGAGACCCGGATCTGACACTCGCAATTCTCAGCCCTTCGCCCCGGAACCCGTCAGGGTCCGGGGCGAAGGGCTGAGCCCGTGCCGGCTCGTCAGGCGTTGTCGTCGCCCGTGCGGCGGCGTGAGAGGCGGTACGCCACGGTCAGGGACCCCGCGATGAGCGCGGCGCCGAGGCCGATCTCCTTGAGGTCGAAGCCGGCGACGCTGCCGCCCTCGCCCGCGTGCACACCCCGCTGCACCGGCAGGGGGTACTGCGTCGGCTCGCTGGGGCGCCCGATCGCGATGGTGAGGTCGGTGCGGCCGCTCTCCCCGCCGCAGTTGAACGTCACCCGGTACGAGGCCCCCGGCTTGGCGTCCCAGTCGACATTCGCCCGCGCCGACTTGTGTCCCTTGGGGATGGTGACCGGATCGAAGACTCCGGAGGACACCCGCGTGTCGTCGTTGCAGCCGTCCACGCGCAGGGTGACCTGTCCGCCCGCCGCGATGGTCGAGGGCACGACACTGAAGCCGAACGACGTGACGTCGTTGTTCATGACGGCGGCCTGGGCGGCGGGTGCGGCGAAGGCGAGGGCGGTGACGCCCAGCAGTGCGGCCGAGGCGACGCGTATCGCGTGCATATGGGTCCTCCGGGTCCCCGAGGAGCAGCTGCGGACGTCTTCCGCTCGCGCCGTACCGGTCGCGCCAGAATGCACCTCGATGACCGAAACGCTAGGAACGCGTGTGCGTATGCGCGATCGGTGTCGTGCGAATGGGGCATGGATGTGGGCCGCTCAGGGGACCTTGTTGAGCGAAGCGGGGGACACGCGCGTGTGGCGCGTGTCCCCCGCAGGGCGTGCGGTGAGGAACCGTCAGTCGATCGGTCAGTCCATCGGTGCCGGTCCTCGGACGGTCAGCGGCCCGCGCCCGGGAAGAGCGCCAGGAACGGATCCGCCGTGGCCGTGATGCCGCGACTGTAGGGCGCGTCGAAGTCCCAGATCAGGAAGAGCAGGAAGGCGATCAGGGTGGAGAAGAGCCCGGCCAGGATCAGTTCGCGGGGTGTGCGGCGGATCTGGAGGGCGAAGATCATGCCGACCGTGATCACGGCACCCGCGATCAGGCCGAACCAGACGACGCCGGGCATGGTCGGCCCGGTCGAGTCGGCGCGGGCCGCGCGTGCCTGGTCCGCGGTGGTCACCTGGTCGAGGAGCGGCTGGTAGGCCTGGGCCTGGAAGTCCGTCGTCGGCTCGTAGTCGGTGACGTCGACGCGGACGCGCTCCAGCAAGTGGTCGCCGCGCTTGGTGACCTGGCCGTTGTCCGCCATCTCCTGCCACTCGGTCTTGACGACGTGTCCGACATAGGCGTTGACGTCGTCCCGAATACGGTCACGGACGTCGGGCGGGTAGACGCGGACCCGCTCGGAGATCTCGTGCAGTGCGTGGGCCTCAGTCGAGACGTGGTCCTGGGCGACGCCGCGCGCCTCCCAGACGCCGGCGATGGCCAGACCCAGCACGATGGCGTACACCACGCCGATCCACATCGTCATGTACTCGATCACGTCCGGGGTCTCGGACGGATCCTCGTCCTCGGGGGCCCTGCGGTCCCGTACGAAGGTGATGAGGATGACGACCACGCACGCGGCCGCGATCGCGAGGGCGAGAACAAGCCATTCCGACAAGGGGATGCCTCCAAGGGGTCAGCGCGGACGCAGCGCGGCGACGGCGATCACGGCTGGCAGGGTGATGAGCAGGGTGAACGAGACCAGCGAGGGGCCGCCGCGGACGGTCCGTTTGTGGGCGGACACGCGGTAGGGCGGATACGACACCGCAGCCGGTGACGCGGTCGGGCTCGGGCTCGGTTCCGGGGTGCGCGTCGGTGTGCGCGCGGGTGCGGGTGCCGGAGCGGGGGGCGGCGGCGGACTCGGGGTCGGCCGGGGTGCCGGGGCGGGCGGCGCGGCCGGTGGCTTCGGCTCGGGCGCCGGCGTCGGCTTCTGCGGGGGAGTGGGCTTCGGGGTGGGTGTGGGAGTGGGCGTGGGCCTCGGTTTCGGGGGTGGCGGAGGTTCCGGCGTGGGCGTTGGCGTCGGTGGGGGAGTCGGCGTCGGTGTGGGGCAGGGCGGTGTCGGTGTCGGGGTCGGGCACCAGGAACCGGTGCCGACGACGACCGCCGTACCGTTCCCGGTGACGGCCGCTCCACCGTTGCCCGCGCTGACCGACCAGCCGTCCGCGGCGTCGACCGGGACACCGGTGCCGACCGTGACCGTGGCACCGTTCCCGGTGAGCGTCACCGAGGTGTCGCTGCCCGAGCCGGTGGAGACGGAGACGCATGTCGTCGCCTCGGCCGTCCCGACGGGCATGCCGACGAGCAGCCAGGTCAGGCCCAGCAGCGCCAATACCCGTATGGCGGGGGCGAATCGGGTCCGTGTGGGTCCATACACGACGAAGATCATGTGTGCTGGGCGCTCCCGCGCGCGCGGGAGCGCGAGGAGGTTGCCCCGAACGAGTGACATATGTGGTGCAGCGGTTTGGATCACCCGTTCTAGGTGCGGCCGTTGATCGTCCCCGTGTGCGAGCTGTGACAGGTGGGGCCACAGGTTTCGGAAAGAATTTTGTGCCGCGGTTGAACACGGTGACCATCGCCGCCCGTATCTAGGACCGTGCGGCGGCCCAGCAGGGCGTCGCAACACCCTAACGATTACGGGGAGTACGTAATGAAGACCTCCTGGCGGAGCGCCTCACTCGTAGCGTCAGCTGCGGCCGTGCTGGTGCTGACGACGGCGTGCGGTCAGGACAAGGGCACGGACACGAGCAGCCAGAACGTCGGCGCCGCGGCTCCCGCCGCCGGCGGCGGCTACGGCTCCGTGGCCGGTACCAGCACCGCCGGAACAGGCACGGGTACGGACACGGGCACCGACACCGGTACTGACACCGGTGCGGCGGCCAACGGAGAGCAGGCCGCCGCCGGCAACTCGGCGTCGGCGGGCCAGCTGAACGTGGTCGCGAGCGCTGCGGTCGGCAAGGTGCTGGCCAGCAGCAGCGGCCGTACGCTCTACCGCTTCGACGCGGACACGGCCGAACCGCCGAAGTCCAACTGTGACGGCGACTGCGCCACCGCGTGGCCGCCGGTTCCGGCGGACGACGTCTCGGCCGGAGCCGGTGTCGATTCCGCGCTCCTGGGCGAGGTGACCCGTTCCGACGGCACCAAGCAGCTCACCGTCGGCGGCTGGGCCGCCTACTACTACGCCAAGGACACCTCGCCCGGCGACATCAAGGGCCAGGGTGTGGGCGGCAAGTGGTACGGCCTCGCTCCTGACGGCAAGAAGGCGACGCTCGCCGCGCTGCCCGGCCTGTCCACCCGCAACGACCCCAAGCTCGGCACGATCGTCGTCGACAAGAAGGGCATGACGGTCTACCGCTTCCTGAAGGACCAGGCCTGGCCGAAGCCGGTGTCCGCCTGTGTCGGCGCCTGCCTGGACAAGTGGCCGGTCGTCTCACCGGTCGCCTTCAAGGACACCAAGGGCATCCCGGAGAAGGGCTACATGAACTTCACCCGGCCCGACAACGGTGCCAGCCAGCAGACCCTCAACTGCTCGCCCATCTACACCTTCATCAACGACAAGAAGCCCGGCGACACCAACGGCCAGGGCGTCGGCGGCACCTGGTACGCCGTGGCACCCGACGGCAAGCTGGTCGGAGCGCCCAACCAGTAACAGGGCGAACGGACTTCTCCGGGCCTGCGCCCTTCTTCCCGCACACTCCGTGCGGGAAGAAGGGCGCAGGCCGCTTCGGCATGTCCACAACTCGCCGGTAAGTAAGGCGATCTGTCGGCGAATCGTCCCCGACTCGCCGTATTTCGGCGGGAGTCGGCAGCCATACTTCGTAACCCTTGAGAACTCTTTGGAATGCTCCGGATACATTTCGTAGAGAGTTCGCGGTACGTCAATTCGGCACGTGCCGCGGGCAGTGACCGGGAACGGATGGTCAATTTCCGTTTCCGCTCGCTCCTTTGGCGGGCGATCAGTAACCTCAGCTCGAACACTGGTCCGCCAACGCCTGCCAACTCCTGGGAGAGAGATAGATGGAGCGTCCCGCCTGGGCCCCCCGGGGCATCGACATCTCGGTGCCGAGCGTTTCCCGGATCTACGACTTCTACCTGGGCGGATCGCACAACTTCGAGGTCGACCGGGAAGCCGCCCGCCGGGCCATGGAGTTCATGCCGGGACTTCCGAAGATCATGCAGGCGAACCGCGCGTTCATGCGCCGGGCCGTCCGCTTCGCGGCCGCCGAGGGCATCACCCAGTTCCTCGACATCGGCTCGGGCATTCCCACCTTCGGCAGCGTCCACGAAGTGGCCCGGGAGGTGATCCCCGAGGCGCGGGTGATGTACGTCGACCACGACCCGGTCGCCGTCGCCCACAGCCGGGCGGTACTGGCCGGCGACGAGCACGCGGACGTCCTCGCCGCCGATCTGCGCAAGCCCCGGGAGATCCTGGACAGCCCCCAGGTGCAGAGCCTGATCGACCAAAACCGGCCAGTGGCCCTGCTTCTCGTTGCCATACTGCACTTCGTGGAAGACACGGACGACCCGTACGCGGCGGTCGCCGAGCTGCGCGACGCGCTCGCGCCCGGCAGTCTGCTCGTCCTGACGCATGCCTCGTACGAGGGAATCCCGCTGCCGCCGGAGCGGGCCGAGGGCGCGGTCGACGTGTACAAGGACATTCGCAATCCGCTGGTCATGCGTTCGCGCGATGCGATCGCGCGGTTCTTCGAGGGGTACGACATGGTGGAACCGGGACTGGTGCCGATGCCGCGCTGGCGGCCGGAGACGGCACCGGAGGACGACGACGCGTACGCGTTCTCCGGATTCGCCGGCGTGGGGCGCAAGGCATGACCGCGGAGCCGGACGGCCCCCAGGACAGACTGCGCAGGTTCGCGACCATCTGGAGCCGGGCGGTGTACCAGGCGACCTCCACCTCGCTCACCCGGCCGGAGTTCGAGGAGCAACTCCTGCCGCTCGCCGGGCGGTTGAGCGAGGCGCTGCGAGCCAGGACGTTCGACGCCGAGGAGGGCCGGGCGGTCGGCGCCGCGCTGGTCTCCGCGCACTGCACCGACCCCGAGACGCTTCTGCGCTCGCTCGACTGCGTGGACGCCTACCTGGTGCTCTACTGCGGTGCGGACGGCCCGCAGGAGGACCTGCGCGCCCGCTCGTCGAGGCTCCAGCACGCCATGGCCGCCGGCTACGCCGGCGCGCTGCGCGACCGGACACTGGCCGAGCAGGAGGCCATCGCCTGGGCCGCGCAGAGTGCGCGCAGCGCGGTCGCCGAGGCGCTGCACGACAGCGAGGCCCGCTTCCGTGCCGTCTTCGAGGGCGCGGCCATAGGCATCGGCATCGCGGACCTCGACGGCAACATCCTGCAGATCAACGGCGCGCTGCAACGTATGTTCGGCGGCTCGGAGCAGACCGTACGGGGCCGCAGGGTCCCGGAGTGGACCCACCCGGACGACGCCCCGCAGGTCTGGCGTCTCTACGACGAACTCGTCCGCGGCGAACGCGAGCACTACCACGTCGAGAAGGCGTTCTACCGCCCCGACGGAACGGTCCTGTGGACCAACCTCACGGTCTCCCTCCTGCGCGACGCCGACGGCCGTCCGCAGTACCAGCTGGCGCTGATGGAGGACACGACCGAGCGCCGGCTCCTCAACCTCCGGCTGCGGTACGAGGCCACGCACGACGCGCTCACCGGGCTGCCCAACCGCACCCTGTTCTTCGAACGCCTGGAGAAGGCGTTGGCCGCGGGCGAGGGCCAGCGCTTCGGCCTGTGCTATCTCGACCTCGACGGCTTCAAGACCATCAACGACAGCCTCGGCCACGCGGCCGGCGACCGGCTGCTCGTCGAGGTCGCCGACCGGCTCCAGTCCTGTGCGACCGCGCCGGGCGAGATGGTGGCCCGGCTGGGCGGTGACGAGTTCGTGGCGCTGACCACCGGCCCCGACACCGAACGAGAGGTCGACGACCTCGCCGCCCGCATCATGAACGCGATGATCGCGCCGGTCAGCGTCGACGGCCGGGAGCTGACCGTGCGCGGCAGCATCGGCATCGTCGAGGGCCCGGCGGGGGAGCGCGGCCCGGCGGAGGTACTGCGCAGCGCCGACATCACCATGTACCGGGCCAAGTCGGCGGGCGGCAACCGCTTCGAACTCGCCGATCCCGAAGCCGACTTGAGGGCGATCACCCGCCACGGTCTCACCACCGCGCTGCCGGCCGCCCTGGACCGCAGTGAGTTCTTCATCGAGTACCAGCCGCTCGTCCACCTCGGTGACGGCAGCGTGAGTGGCGCCGAGGCACTGGTGCGCTGGCTGCACCCGCAGCACGGTGTCCTCGGCCCCGACCGCTTCATCCCGCTCGCCGAACACACCGGCCTGATCGTCCCGCTCGGCCGCTGGGTCCTGGAGCAGTCGGTGCGTCAGGCCCGCGACTGGCAGGAGCAGTTCGGGGGACACCCGGGCGGGGGCCCGCTGCGCATCAACGTCAACCTGTCCCCGTGTCAGCTCACCCACCCCGGGCTGGTGCAGGACACCGTCGACATCCTGGAACGGGCGGGCCTGGCACCCGAGGCGCTGTGCCTGGAGGTGACGGAGTCGGCGTTGATCGGCGCCGACGACGACCTCCTCAAACCTCTGCGCCGCCTCGCCGAGATGGGCGTCGACATCGCCCTGGACGACTTCGGCACCGGCTACTCCAACCTGGCGAACCTGCGCCGCCTCCCCGTGAGCATCCTCAAGCTCGACCGCTCCTTCACCCAGGGGATGCAGCAGTTCCCGGCGGACCCCGTCGACCTCAAGATCGTCGAGGGGATCGTCTCCCTCGCCCACAGCCTGAACCTCACCGTCACGGTCGAGGGCGTGGAAACGGGCGCCCAGGCGGAGCAGCTCCGCATACTGGGCTGCGACACGGCCCAGGGCTGGTACTACGCCCGCCCGGGCCCGCCCGAGCGCCTCCACGACCTGGCCTTGGTGGACGCGACAGGGTGACCCACCCAGGGGCGCGGGGAACTGCGCGACCAGCCACGTACTACCGGAACTGGGTCCACTACCTCGCGCCCCCTGGCCTGCGCAGCGCTACCGCTCAAGTAGCATCCGCTGCAACTCCCGAGCCGCCCGAGGCGGAGCCACATCACTGCGATGGGCGAGCGCGATTGCCCGGAACAGCCCGGGCCGGGCAAGAGGCGTGACCCTGAGCCCCCGCCCCGACCGGCCGGCCACCATGCGCGGTACGACGGCCACGCCCAGCCCCGCCCGCACAAAACCCAGCACCGCGTCCATCTCCCCGCCCTCCACCGCGAACTCCGGCTCGAACCCGGCGGAGCGACACGCCGCCACGGTCAGCTCGCGCAGGTCGTAGCCGTGCCGGAACATCACCAGGCGCTCGCCCTCCAGGTCGGCGACACGGACGGTCCGCCGGCCCCGGCCGGGTGCGGGCGCGTCCGGGGACGACACCACCACCAGGTCCTCGCGCAGGACCTCCAGCGTGGTGAGCGCCGGGGACGGGGTCGGCAGCGGGAGGACGACCAGGGCCAGGTCCAGGGCACCGCGCGCCAGCTCCCGTACGAGATCGTGCGAGCCGCCCTCCTCGATCAGCAGCCGGATGCCGGGATAGCGGTCGTGGAAGGCGCGCAGCACGTCCGGCAGCAGACCCGTGCACAGGCTCGGCGTCGCGCCCAGCCGGATCCGGCCGGACCGGAGCTGGACCAGTTCCTGCACCTCGTGCCGGGCCGTGTCCGCGTCGGCCAGGATGCGCCGGGCGAGCGGGAGGAGCGCCTCGCCGGCGTCCGTGAGGGTGATGTTGCCGCGCGCTCTCAGGAACAGCTCGGCCCCCAACTCCCGTTCCAGCGACTTGATCTGCTGGGAGAGCGACGGCTGCGCCACATGGACGAGATCCGCGGCCCGGGTGAAGTGCCGCGTCTCGGCGACCGCCACGAAGTACTGGAGCTGCTGGAACTGCATGGGTTCAGGATAGGCCCTGCATAGGCTGTGGCTATGGAAACGAGCCGGACCATGTCTTGGACCGATCGGGGGCGTGCGGCCTAGCGTCTGACCCATGGCTCTGGCAACGCGGACGGACCGACGGCCGTCCATGGCACGCACCGTGTGGGACAGCTCCGTCGGCAAGAAGACCGTGATGGCCGTGAGCGGCCTGATCATGCTGCTGTATCTCGTCGTCCACATGATCGGCAACCTGAAGATCTTCTTCGGGCCCGGCGAGTTCAACCACTACGCCCACTGGTTGCGCACGGTCGGCGAGCCCTTCATGCACTACGAGTGGACGCTCTGGCTCGTGCGCGTCGCGCTCGTGGTGGCAGTCGTCGCCCACGCCACCTCCGCCTACCAGCTCAGCCGCCGCGACCTGAGGGCCCGCCCCAGCAAGTACGTGCACAGGAAGGCGCGGGCGAGCTACGCGACACGCACCATGCGCTGGGGCGGGATCATCCTCGGCCTGTTCATCGTCTGGCACGTCCTCGACCTGACCACTGGCACCGTCCACTCCGGCGGCTTCCAGCCGGGCCACCCCTACCAGAACGTCGTCGACACCTTCTCCACCTGGTACGGCAACGTCATCTACATCGTCGCGATGCTCGCCCTCGGCCTGCACATCCGGCACGGCTTCTGGAGCGCCGCCCAGACGCTCGGCGTCGGCAGCCGCACCCGCGACCGCGCCCTCAAAACCGTCGCCAACGTTCTCGCGCTGCTGCTCACGGCCGGCTTCCTCGCCGTACCCGTGGGCGTCATGACCGGAGTGGTGAGCTGAAATGACGTCCGAATACACCGAGTTCACGACCGGTGAGCCCCTCGTCGACCACAAAGCGCCCGCCGGCCCCGTGGGCGAGCGCTGGGACAGGCGCCGTTTCGAGGCCAAGCTGGTCAACCCCGCCAACCGCCGCAAGCACACCGTCATCGTCGTCGGCACCGGGCTGGCCGGAGGCTCCGCGGGTGCCACGCTCGCCGAACAGGGCTACCACGTCGTCCAGTTCTGCTACCAGGACTCCCCGCGCCGCGCCCACTCGATCGCCGCCCAAGGTGGCATCAACGCGGCGAAGAACTACCGCAACGACGGCGACTCCGTCCACCGGCTGTTCTACGACACCGTCAAGGGCGGCGACTTCAGGGCCCGCGAGTCCAACGTGCACCGGCTGGCGCAGATCTCCGTCGAGATCATCGACCAGTGCGTCGCCCAGGGCGTGCCCTTCGCGCGTGAGTACGGCGGACTGCTCGACACCCGCTCCTTCGGCGGGGTCCAGGTCTCCCGGACCTTCTACGCCCGCGGCCAGACCGGACAGCAACTGCTGCTCGGCGCCTACCAGGCACTGAGCCGGCAGATCGCCGCCGGGAACATCGAGATGCACGCCCGCACAGAGATGCTCGACCTGATCGTCGTCGACGGGCGGGCCCGGGGGATCGTCGCCCGGGATTTGATCACCGGGGAGATCTCCAGCCACTTCGCGGACGCGGTCGTCCTCGCCTCCGGCGGCTACGGCAACGTCTTCTACCTGTCCACGAACGCCATGAACTCCAACGCCACCGCCGTCTGGCGGGCGCACCGGCGCGGCGCCCACTTCGCCAACCCCTGCTTCACCCAGATCCATCCGACCTGTATTCCGCGCACCGGCGACCACCAGTCCAAGCTCACCCTGATGAGCGAGTCGCTGCGCAACGACGGCCGCATCTGGGTGCCGAAGGCCAAGGGGGACCGGCGGCCCGCGAACGAGATCCCCGAGGACGAACGCGACTACTACCTGGAGCGGATCTACCCCTCCTTCGGCAACCTGGTACCGCGTGACATCGCCTCCCGCGCCGCCAAGAACGTGTGCGACGAGGGCAGGGGAGTGGGCCCCGGCGGCCAGGGTGTCTACCTCGACTTCGCCGACGCCGTCCGGCGGATGGGACGAAAAGCGGTCGAGGAGAAGTACGGCAACCTCTTCGACATGTACGCGCGGATCACCGCCGAGGATCCCTACACGGTCCCCATGCGGATCTACCCCGCCGTGCACTACACGATGGGCGGACTCTGGGTCGACTACGACCTCCAGACCACCGTCCCCGGCCTGTTCGCGATCGGCGAGGCCAACTTCTCCGACCACGGCGCGAACCGGCTCGGCGCCTCCGCGCTGATGCAGGGCCTCGCGGACGGCTACTTCGTCCTCCCGGCCACCATCAACGACTACCTGGCCCGCAACCCCGGCCAGGACCCCGTCGACGCCGAACACCCCGTCGTACAGGAGGTGTTGGCCGAGACCGAGGACCGGCTGAACCTCCTGCTGGCCGTCGACGGCGACCGCACCCCCGACTCCTTCCACCGTGAACTCGGCGAACTGATGTGGGAGCTGTGCGGAATGGCCCGCAGCGACAGCGGGCTGCGCAAGGCACTGAGCCGAATCCCGCAGATCCGGGAGGAGTTCTGGCGGCGCATCAAGGTCCCGGGCACCGGCGCGGAGTTCAACCAGTCGCTGGAGAAGGCCAACCGCGTCGTCGACTACCTGGAACTCGCCGAGCTGATGTGCCTCGACGCCCTGCACCGCGCCGAGTCCTGCGGCGGCCACTTCCGCGAGGAGTCCCAGACCCCGGACGGCGAGGCGGAGCGCAGGGACGACGAGTTCTCGTACGCCGCCGCCTGGGAGTTCACCGGGACGGGCACGGCTCCCGTCCTGCACAAGGAAGTCCTTGTCTTCGAGTACGTCCACCCCACCCAGCGGAGCTACGCATGAAGCTCACCCTGCGCGTCTGGCGCCAGCGCAACGCCGACGCCGACGGCGCCATGTCCACGTACGAGGTGGACGGCATCTCGGCCGACATGTCCTTCCTGGAGATGCTCGACACCCTCAACGAGGAACTCATCCTCAAGGGCGACGACCCGGTCGCCTTCGACCACGACTGCCGCGAGGGCATCTGCGGCGCCTGCTCCCTCGTCATCAACGGCGACGCGCACGGGCCCGAGCGCACCACCACCTGCCAGCTCCACATGCGGTCCTTCACCGACGGCGACACCATCGACGTCGAACCGTGGCGCGCCGCCGCCTTCCCCGTGGTGAAGGATCTCGTCGTGGACCGGTCCGCCTTCGACCGGATCATCCAGGCCGGCGGCTACGTCACCGCCCCGACCGGCGCCGCCCCCGAGGCCCACGCCACCCCCGTACCGAAACCGGACGCCGACTTCGCCTTCGAACACGCCGAGTGCATCGGCTGCGGCGCCTGCGTGGCCGCCTGCCCGAACGGCGCGGCCATGCTCTTCACCTCCGCCAAGGTCAACCACCTGAACGTGCTGCCGCAGGGGGCGCCCGAGCGCGAGACCCGGGTGCTCGACATGGTCGCCCAGATGGACGAGGAGGGCTTCGGCGGCTGCACGCTCGCCGGGGAGTGCGCCACCGCCTGCCCGAAGGGCATCCCCCTCGTCTCCATCACCGGGATGAACAAGGAGTGGCTGCGAGCTGCTCGGAGAGAGGCGAGCCGATAGGGCCGTTGTCGGGTGCGCGTCCGTCGTGGCTGGTCGCGCAGTTCCCCGCGCCCCTATCGGGGGCTCCAGTGACCGTTCGCCGACAAGGGTGCGACGGGGCGGGACCGGGAGTGGTGCTCATTGCCGGTCCCGCCAGGCACCCCTGGCATTCAACAAGCCCACACCCGCTCTCCCTTCGAGAGTCACGCGCAGGACAGCCGAGGTCGGCAGAACTGATACGGCCGGACGTAACGGGACCGGCCAGCTCACCCCTCGCCGTCCCCGGCCCGTGACCAGGAGAGAGCCATGACCGGCGTTTCCACCATCGAACGTCCCCCGCTCCCCGCCACACCCACCCGCTACACCGTCACCCTCGCCCGCGACGAGGACGACGTACGAGCCGCACAGCGGCTGCGCCACGACGTCTTCGCCGGTGAGCTCGGCGCCCTGCTGTCCTCCCCGCAGCCCGGCCTCGACATCGACCCCTTCGACGCCTACTGCGACCACCTGCTGGTCCGCGACACCCTCACCGGCCAGGTCGTCGGCACCTACCGACTGCTGCCCCCGGAACGGGCGGCCATCGCCGGACGCCTGTACTCCGAGGGCGAGTTCGACATCTCCCCGCTCGACGCGATCCGCCCCGGGCTCGTCGAGGTCGGCCGCTCCTGCGTCCACCCCGACCACCGCGACGGCGCGGTCATCGGCCTCATCTGGGCCGGAATCGCCCGCTACATGGTCGACCGCGGCCACGACTGGCTGGCCGGCTGCTGCTCCATCCCGCTCTCCGACGGTGGCACCGTCGCCGCCGGCACCTGGGACCGCGTCCAGGCCAAGAACCTGGCCCCGGAGGAGTACCGGGTACGGCCGCTGCTGCCCTGGTCCGCCGAGGGTGTGACCCGTCCCGCCGGCCGCACCGAACTGCCTCCGCTCCTGCGCGGCTACGTCCGCCTCGGCGCCTGGGTCTGCGGGGAGCCCGCCCACGACCCGGACTTCGGGGTCGCCGACCTGTACGTACTGCTGTCGATGCGCCGGATCAACCAGCGCTATCTGCGGCACTTCCTCTCCCTCGTCCCGGCCTGATGAGCGTCTGGCTGCCCAGCGCGCCCTGCACCCCGAGGACGTGCGTGGAGACGGAGGGTTCCACGACGGCCCCACCCCTGGCCGTGCTGCGACTGGTGACCGTCCTGGTCGTCCTGCTCGCGGGGATCGTGCTGTGCCCGCTCGGCAGGCTGATCCCTGCCGGGTGGGTGCGGCGCTGGGCCTGCACCATCGTGCGGGCCGCGGGCGTCCGGCTCCGGGTGACCGGCCCCACCCCGCCCACCGGGGGCGTGCTGCTGGTCGCCAACCACATCTCCTGGCTGGACATCCCGTTGCTGGCCGCCGTACGGCCGGCCAGGATGCTCGCCAAGGCCGAGATCCGGCACTGGCCGGTGGCGGGCGCGCTCACCGCGACCAGCGGTGCGCTGTTCATCGAGCGCGACCGGCTGCGGGCGCTGCCGCAGACCGTCGCGAAGATCGCCGACGCACTGCGCGAGGGCACGGCGGTCGTCGCCTTCCCCGAGGGCAGCACCTGGTGCGGCAAGGCGCAGGGACACTTCCGCCGGGCGGTGTTCCAGGCCGCGCTGGACGCGGGCGTGCCCGTCCAGCCGGTGCATCTGCACTACCGGCTCGCCGGGGGAGCGGCCAGTACGGCGCCCGCCTTCGTCGGTGAGGACTCGCTGCTCACGTCGGTGTGGCGGGTGGTGTCGGCGCGTGGGCTGGTCGCGGAGGTCGGGGTACGGGACGCCATAGCGCCGGGCAGCCACCCGGACCGGCGGGCTCTGGCCCGAGCGGCCCAGCTGCCGCTGGGGCAGCATCCGGTTGCGGGCGGGTGCGGGCTCGCTGTGGCTGGTCGCGCAGTTCCCCGCGCCCCTGTGAAGGAGAGACTGGCTGCGCCGTCACTCCTTCACAGGGGCGGTCAGCCGGCTCGGAACAGGCCGGCCAGCCTCTGGTAGGAGTCCAGCAGGGCTGTCCGGTCGTATGTGCTGGTCGTGACCAGAACCTCCTGTGCGCCCGTCTCCTTCACCACCGTCTCCAGTTCGTGGGCCACCTCGTCCGCCGTTCCGGCGAGCTGGCCCACGAGGCCGGACTCGTAGAAGCCGCGCTCCTTGGCGGTCATCGTGCGGGACTCGACCCGGTCGGCGGGCGGCAGCGGCGGGAAGGTGCCGTGCGTGCGGGAGTACGCCATCGACCAGGCCTCCGGGACGAGGATCCGCCGGGCCTCCTCGGTCGTGGCGGCCACCGCGACCGTGCCCGAGATGACGACGTAGGGCTCGCTCGCCCAGGCCGAGGGCCGGAAACCGGCACGGTAGGTGTCGATGCCGCGCAGCATCCGCTCACGGGAACGCAGGTCCCCGATGACCATGGGCAGGCCCGCCCGGGCGGCGATCGAGGCGCCCTCGCCCATGGCGAGCACGAAGGGCGGAACCGCGATCGCCCCGGAGGGACTGGTCGCGGGACGGGCGTGCACCCCGGTCGGTGAGGTGCCGCCGAACCAGCCGAGCAGCTCGTCGAGCTGGGCCGAGAAGTCCTCGGCCACCTCCTTGTCACGGCCCAGCGCCCGGCGCACCCCGTCGGTGAAGCCCACCGAGCGGCCGAGCCCCATGTCGATCCGGCCCGGGAACAGGGACTCCAGGACCCCGAACTGCTCGGCCACGACCAGGGGTTGGTGATTGGGCAGCATGACGCCGCCGGTGCCGACCCGGATCGTACGGGTCGCCGCCGCCACGGCCGCCGCCAGCACGGTCGGCGCGGAACCGGCGACCCCGGGCACGCCGTGGTGCTCGGAGACCCAGAACCGGTGGAAGCCGAGCCGTTCCGCCTCCCGGGCCAGTGCCACCGTGTCCCGCAGGGCCTCGGCGTCCGGGCGCCCTTCCCGCGTACGGGACCGGTCGAGCACGGAGAACCGGGTCGCGGACAGCACCGCGCCCGGACCCGGTCGCTGCGGCTGCTCCGGTTGATCTGCTGGGTTCGGCATAACGGCTCCGGACGTCCTCGGGTGTGTCCGTGTCAGCGATCTCCCGGACGCCCGTATTCCTCGCGACTCCCCGGGCACCTGTGGAAGGGTGCAGAACATGTCGACTACACCGGACGGCCGTCCCATACCTCCCGCGAACGCCGACGAACGCGCCATGCTGAGCGCCTGGCTGGACTTCCACCGCGCCACGCTCGCCCTCAAGTGCAAGGGCCTCGACGACCGGCAGTCACGCCTGGCCTCGGCGGCGCCCTCGGAGATGACCCTGCTCGGGCTCGTCCAGCACCTGGCCGAGGTCGAACGGAACTGGTTCCAGCGGGTGTTCGCGGGCCTGGACGTGCCCGCCGTCTACGCGGAGGGCAAGGGCGACGGTTTCACCCTCGTCCCCGGGCGCGGGCTCGACGAGGCGCTGACCGTCTGGCGGGCGGAGGTCGCACGCGGCCGGGAACTGGTCGCCGCCGCGCACTCACTGGACGAGTCCGGGCAGCTGTCGGAGGCGGAGGCGGCCCTGGCCGGTACCCAGGGGCTCTCGCTGCGCTGGATCATGGTCCACATGATCGAGGAGTACGCCCGCCACAACGGCCACGCCGACCTCCTGCGCGAACTCGTCGACGGGGCCACCGGGGCCTGAGCCCCCACAGAGGTATCAACACCACCGATCAGCAAGGGGATTCAACGTGTCTGCGCCACGCCTTCGGGCGACTCCGCTGCCGGGCATCGGGGTTCAGTACGACCTCGTCACGCGCGAGCAACGCCATCTGTCGGTGGTCGCCCACCGCGACGGCGGCCGTACCGTGAGCCTGTACCGGGACGACGATCCGGACTCGTGCGCCCAGTCGTTGCGGCTGACCGCGCCCGAGGCCGCCTCGCTGATCGACGCGCTGAGTCCCTCGCACCACAGCTCCAGCCTGCTGTCCACCACACCGCTGGGTCTGGTGGCGGAACGGGTGGAGGTGGCCGCGGGCTCGCGCTGGAACGGGCGGGTGCTCGGGGAGACCCGGATGCGAACGGAGACCGGGGCGTCCGTCGTCGCCGTCTTGCGCCGCGCCGAGGCGATCCCCTCCCCGACGCCCGACTTCCGGCTGGCGGGCGGGGACGTCATCATCGTGATCGGTACCCGCGAGGGCGTCGACGCCGCCGCGGCGATACTCGGACGGGAGTGACACCACCATGCACTCCCAGGTCCTGCTGATCGAGTTCGGCGCCGTCATCCTGGCCCTCGGGCTGCTAGGCCGGATGGCCGCCCGGTTCAGTTTCTCCCCGATACCTCTCTATCTGCTCGCCGGTCTCGCCTTCGGCAAAGGCGGCCTCCTGCCGCTCGGCGCGAGCGAGGAGTTCATCGCCACCGGCGCCGAGATCGGCGTCATCCTGCTGCTGTTGATGCTCGGCCTCGAGTACACGGCCAGCGATCTCGTCTCCAACCTCAAGTCCCACTACCCGTCCGGCCTGGTGGACTTCACCCTGAACGCGCTGCCCGGCGCCGCCGCCGCGCTGCTGCTCGGCTGGGGCCCGGTCGCCGCCGTCGTGCTGGCCGGGGTCACCTGGATCTCCTCCTCCGGTGTCATTGCCAAGGTGCTGGGCGACCTGGGCCGGGTCGGCAACCGTGAAACCCCGGTGATCCTCAGCATCCTGGTCCTGGAGGACCTGGCGATGGCGGTCTATCTGCCCATCGTCACCGCGCTGGTGGCCGGTGTCTCGCTCGCCGCCGGCAGTGTGACCCTGGCGATCGCGCTGGGGGCGGCCGGTCTGGTGCTGTTCGTGGCTGTCCGGTTCGGCCGGGTCATCTCCCGCTTCGTCTCCAGCGACGACCCCGAGAAACTCCTGCTGGTCGTCCTCGGCCTGACCATCCTCGTCGCGGGCATCGCCCAGGAACTCCAGGTGTCCGCCGCCGTGGGGGCGTTCCTCGTCGGGATCGCCCTGTCGGGGGAGGTCGCGGAGGGCGCGCACACCCTGCTCAGTCCGCTCAGGGATCTGTTCGCGGCCATCTTCTTCGTCTTCTTCGGGCTGCACACCGACCCGGCGAGCATCCCGCCCGTGCTGCTGCCGGCCCTCGCCCTGGCCGTCGTCACGGCGGGCACGAAGATCGCCACCGGCTACTGGGCGGCCCGCCGTGCCGGAATCTCGGTCAAGGGCCGCTGGCGGGCGGGCGGTGCGCTGGTGGCCCGCGGCGAGTTCTCCATCGTCATCGCGGGCCTCGCGGTCACCGCCGGCGTCGAGTCCGATCTCGGCCCGCTGGCGACGGCGTACGTCCTGATCCTGGTCGTCCTGGGCCCGCTCACCGCCCGCTGGACCGAGCCCCTGGCGGCTCGGGCCCGCGTATGGCGAGCCGGTCGGGCCCGCCCCGAGACCCCGGCCACGGCGCCGACGGACGAGACGGTGCAGCCCACGACGGTCGGCGACTGACGAGCGGGGCGAACCGGCACGGGGGACCTCGTTCGTCCCGGGGCTCAGGACGCCTGCGGCGGGAGGGCCCGCACCAGCCCCGACTGGTAGGCGATGACGACCAGTTGGGCCCGGTCGCGGGCGCCCAGCTTCGTCATCGCGCGGTGCACATGGGTGCGGACGGTCAGCGGACTGACGTACAGCTTCTCCGCGATCTCGTCGTTCGACCCGCCCTCGGCCGCCAGACACATCACCTCCCGTTCCCGGGTGGTGAGCGCGGCGAGCGCCTCCGGGGTCGCCAACCGGGTCCCCGGCGTGGGGGAGTTGAGGAAGGTGGTGATGAGGGCGCGGGTGGCGTTGGGGGAGAGAAGGGAATCGCCGGAGGCCACCGTGCGGATGCCGGAGAGCAGCGCCTCGGCGGTGACGTCCTTGCCGAGGAAGCCGCTGGCGCCCGCCCGCAGTGCCTGGGCCACGTACTCGTCCGTCTCGAACGTCGTCAGGATCAGCACCCGCGTTGCCGACAGCTCCGGGTCGGCGCAGATCGTGGTGGTGGCGGCCAGACCGTCGGTGCCCGGCATGCGGATGTCCATGAGGACCACGTCGGGAAGGTGGGTGCGGGTCAGCTCCACCGCCTCCCGGCCGTCGGTGGCCTCGCCGAGCACCGTCATGTCGGCCTCGGAGTCGATCAGGATCCGGAACGTCGCCCGGAGCAGGGCCTGGTCGTCGGCGAGCAGGACGCGAATGGTCATGGGGTGCGCTCTTCTTCTTCCGAGGGCTGGGGATACAGGGGCAGCGCCGTGGAGACCTCGAAACCGCCCTCCGGACGGAGTCCTGCCGCCAGGTCGCCGCCGACGGAGTGGGCGCGCTCCCGCATCCCGATGAGGCCGAAGCCGGGTGCCGCCTCGGACACGACCTCGGACACGACAGGACCGGTGGGGCCCGTGCCGGTGGTGTTGTTGGTGACCGTGATCGTCAGCCGGTCCGCCGAGTACGCGAGCCGCACATGGGCTGTCGCTCCGACGGCGTGCTTGGTGATGTTGGTGAGCGCCTCCTGCACGATCCGGAACGCCGTCAGGTCCACCCCCGGGGACAGCGGGCGCTCCCGGCCCGTGGTGGTGAGGGTGACCCCGATCCCGGCCGACTGGACCGTGTCGATCAGCTCAGGGAGCCGGGAGAGCCCGGGGGCCGGTTCCAGCGGGGCGTCGACGTCGTCGGCGTGGCGCAGCAGACCGACGGTGGCCTTGAGCTCGCGCAGCGCAGAGGAGGTGGTGCCGGTGAGGTCGTTGAGCATCCTGCGGGTCTGCTCGGGGTTGCTGTGGGCGAGATGCGCGGCGGTCGTCGCCTGGGCGTTGGCCAGGGCCAGATGATGGGCGACGACGTCGTGCAGCTCCCGGGCGATACGCATCCGCTCCTCGGTGACCCGGTGGCGGGCCTCCTCCTCCCGGGTCCGCTCGGCGTGCTCGGCGCGGGCGTGCACGGCGTCGAGATAGGCGCGGCGCATGCGTCGCGCGGTGCCGGTGGCGACCGGGAGGAGTACGTAGGCGACGGGGGCGACCGTCGTGAGGACGACCGGGTGGTCGACCGGGTCGAGGAGTGCGTCCGTGGCCACCAGCAGGACGATCATGCCGAGGCAGTAGAAGCGGGTCGTCCGCCGGTCGGTGAGGATGGCCAGCCAGTAGATCGCGACCATGGCGGGCGCCAGGGTCAGCACGGTGAGCAGATAGCCGAGCGCGCTCGCGGTCATGGCGCAGATCGTGGTCACCGCGACGGCCGTACGAGGACGGCTGCGGCTCAGCAGCACACCCGCGCACGCGGTGACGGCGATGACCGCGGCGGGCCACAGATCCTCCCGCAGGGTCGCCCCGGGCAGGGTGAGCCGGGCGCCGACCATGAAGAGAACGAACAACGTCACCACCGTCCCCGTGTCGACGACACGGGGATGACGCGCGATGTAACGCTCGACGCTGGTGCTCATCGGTTCTCTCCGGTCAAAGGGTGTGGACCCATCGTCCACGAAAGCGGGTCACGACGTCCGGCGAGGGCCGCCCGTGTGTCCAGCACGGGCGACCCCCAGGGCGTACGGCTGAAAGTCAGACCTGGACCGCCTCCCGGTCTGCCGTTCCGTCCGCCCCGTCCTCGGGTGTGGCCGCCCGGTGGGCGAGCGCCTCGCCCTCCACGTCGACCTTGGGAAGCACCTTGTCCAGCCGGCCCGGTATCCACCAGGCAGCCCTGCCGAGCAGCGCCAGCACGGCGGGGACGAGCGCCATCCGGACGACGAAGGCGTCGAACAGCACGGCCACCGCCAGTCCGAAGCCGATCATCTTGATCATGGACTCGCCGGCCCCGATGAACCCGGAGAAGACGGCGATCATGATCAGCGCGGCGGCGGCGACGACCCGCGCGCTGTACCGGAAGCCGGTGACGACCGCCTGCGCGGGCCCGTCCCCGTGGACGTACGCCTCCCGCATCCGGGCGACCAGGAACACCTCGTAGTCCATCGCGAGGCCGAAGACGATGCCCACCAGGAAGATCGGCATCATGCTCATGATCGGACCGGTGGTATCCACCCCCAGCAACTCCGCGCCCCAGCCCCACTGGAACACCGCGATCACGGAACCGAGCGCCGCCAGGACGGAGAGCAGGAAGCCGAGGGCCGCCTTGATCGGCACGAGGATCGACCGGAAGACCAGCAGGAGCAGCACGATCGCCAGACCCACGACCACGATCAGGTACGGGACCAGCGCGTCCTGCATCTTCTGGGCGACGTCGATGTTCGCCGCGGTGGTGCCGGTGACGCTGAACTCCGCGTCCGTGCCGGCCACCGTGGCCGACCGCTCGGACCGGATGCTCTTCACGAGGTCCTGCGTCTTGGTGCTGGTCGGCGCGTCGGCCGGCACGGCGGAGAAGATCGCCGTGTCGCCGGCGGGGTTGAAGCGGGCCTGCGAGACGGACACGACCCCCTTCGTGTCGGCGATCCGCTGGGAGATCGTCGCGACCGCGCCCTTGGTGTCTGCGGCCCCCTTGGCGTCCACGACGATGGTCAGGGGGCCGTTGAAACCGGGGCCGAAGGCCGTCGCGAGGTCGTCGTAGGCGCGGCGCTCGGTGGTGGAGGTCGGCTTGGCCTCGTCGCCGGACGTGCCGAGCTGGAGGTCCATCACGGGTATCGCGAGGGCGCCGAGACCGGCCACCGAGGCGATCAGCACCGGGATCGGACGGCGCAGCACGAACCGGGCCCAGCGGGTGCCGCCGTTGTGCTCGACGGCTGCCTTGACCTGCCCCGACTTCCGGGCGGAGCGCGAGAGGAGGGCGTTCGGCCAGAAGCCCACCAGGGCCGGGACCAGGGTCAGGGCGACGAGCACCCCGATGCCGACAGCGCCGGCTGCGGCGAGTCCCATCTTGGTGAGCATCGGCACGCCGACCACCATGAGCCCGGCCAGCGCGATGACGACGGTGAGACCGGCGAAGACGACCGCCGATCCGGCGGTGCCGGTCGCGAGCGCCGCCGCCTCCTGCGGGCCGTGCCCCTTGCCGCGCTCCTCCCGGTACCGGGAGACGATGAACACCGCGTAGTCGATTCCGCAGGCCAGGCCCAGCATGCTGGCGAGCGTCCCGGTCGTCGAGGACAGGCCGAGCGCGCTGCTCAGCGCCAGGATCGACGCCATGCTGACGCCCACCCCGATGACCGCGGTCAGCAGCGGCAGCCCGGCGGCGGCCAGCGAGCCGAAGGTGACGATCAGGACGAGGGCCGCGATGGCGATACCGATCGCCTCGGCCGCGCCGCCCGCCGAGGGCGTGGTCGCCAGCGCCGTACCGCCGACCTCCACGGTCAGCCCCGAGCCCTGCGCCTCCTTGATGGCGTCCCTGAGGTGGTCCTTGGTGGCGTCGGTGAGATCGTCGGCCTTCGCCGTGTAGTTGACGGTGGCGTACGCCGTCGAGGCGTCCTCGCTGACCGCCCGCGCCTGGAAGGGGTCGGCGGCGGACGCGACCTGCGTACCGTCGGCCACCTCGCCCACGAACTTCTCGATCGCCGCCCTGTTCTCGGTGGCGGTGACCTTCTCGCCGCCCGGCGCCACGAACACCACCCGGGCGTTCGCGCCGTGCGCGTTGGAGCCGGGGAACCGCTGGTCCATCAGGTCGAAGGCCTTCTGGGACTCGATCCCCGGCATCGAGTTGTCCGCGTCGGGGGCGGCGGGCGCGGTCGCGGCACCGGCACCGACGGCTGCCAGCACCGCCACCCACATCAGGGCGACGTACCAGCGCCGCCGGAAGGCAAGTCGGCCCAGCTTGTACAGGAAGGTGGCCACGAGGGGGAGGTCTCCACATCATCGGATCTCGGGTACCCGACAAGGTTCCCGGGACCGACCCCCTCCCGTCGTCGTGCGCCTGCCGACAATCGCGACTACTGAGAACGCAGTAGAGGCGCCCCCACCCGTCCTCCGCGCGCAGGACGGGCGGTACCCCTCAGGTAGGGGTACCGCCCGCCGCGCTCGCGAGACGTACGGGGATCAGGACACGTACGACGCGCCCTGCGCCGTGCTGACCACCGTGTCGGCCGCCGCCTGTGTGAGCAGCCCCGCCGAAACCCAGGCCGCCGTGGTCGACCGGACCCGCGTCACCAGCGCCGCCTTGTTCGCGAAGGGAGCCCCCGCCCAGATCTCGTCGAGGAGCGTGGTGCCGTCGGTCTTCGCCGGATTGGCGACCCCCGAGTCGACGGTCCCGAACACCACCGTCGGCTCGGCGCGCCGGACGTAGGCGTGCGTCGGGTCCTCGGTCCCCTCGGAGAACGGGGCGAACTCGGTGCCGTTCAGCGTGTAGTGCAGCGGCTTGCCGCTCACCGGGGTGAGGGAGGGCAGCAGGTCGCCCGAGAGCGCCGCGTTGAGGTACAGCCCGACGGACAGATAGCTGGTGCTCGAACTCCGTGCGACCAGGTTCACCGGCCCGTAGAACAGGGTCTGCAGCGACGGGTCGTCGAGCGCCTTCTCGACCCGCAGCCGGAACGGCACGCTGATCCGTACGACATCCCCGCTCTGCCAGGTCCGCGACACCGCGAAGTAGCTCCCGGCGACCGGGGTCCCGCTCACCGCCTGCCCGTTGACGGTCACCTGGAACCCGGCCGTCGCCCAGACCGGCACCCGCAGCCGCAGCGAGAAGGCCGCGCTGCCGCCCCCGATCGTGAGCGTCGTGCCCTGCTCCTGCGGATAGTTGGTGGTCTGGGTGACCGTGACGCCCTTCTCGGCCCAGGTCAGGGTCGAGGGGCTGTACAGGTTGACGTACAGGGAGGTGCCGTCGGCCGCCTTGAAGTACACCGAGTCCTGGTACTTCGTGGCGCTCTCCATGCCGGTGCCCTCGCAGCAGGTGGTGCCCTGCTTGGGCGTGTAGTCGCGCACATGGCCGGGGTTGAGTCCGATGAAGTACGTGACGAGCGGCTTCTCGGCGTCGGCCTTGTCCTGCTTGGAGCCGAGCACCTGGTTGTACAGCGCCCGCTCGTAGTAGTCCATGTACTTCGGGTCCTGCTCGTGGAAGAACAGTGTCCGGCTCAGCTTGAGCAGGTTGTACGCGCAGCAGGTCTCGGCGTTGGTGTCGCTGACTGTCCCGGCGATCACCCCGCGCGCCTTCCAGAACTCGCCCGTGCTGGTGCCGCCGATCCCGTACATGCGCTGCGGGATGACCATGCCCCAGAAGTTCTTCGCGGCGGTCAGATAGCGCGCCTCGCCCGTCGCGTCGTACAGCCGGACATAGCCGGTGAAGATCGGGATGTGCTGGTTGGCGTGCAGGCCGTTCAGCGTGTCGGTGTTCGCCGCGCACGCGTCGATGAGCGAGTCCAGGTCGAACAGCTTGGCCAGGGCGAGGTGTTCGGCCTTGCCGGTGATCGTGTACAGGTCGACGATCGCCTCGACGATGCCGCCGAACTCACCGCTGGAGAAGATGCCCCACATCCGCTGCAGGGTGGCGTCGGGCAGCTTGGACAGGCGGGAGTACATCCAGTCGCACATGCCCGACGCGAGGTCGAGTGCGCGGGCGTCGTCCGTCGCGAGGTAGGCGTCCAGCAGCCCCTTGAGGACCTTGTGCGCCGTGTAGTAGGGCGCCCAGATCTTGGTGTAGTCGGAGCTTGTCGCCGACTCCAGTGCGATGAACTGCGTCTCCGGGTAGGCGGCGAGGAAGCCCGGGTGGCTCGGGCCGCCCCAGGTGCGGCGCAGGGTGGCGGTCAGCCCGCGCCCGGAGGCGTCGCCGAACGTGCCGCCGGTGGTCGCGGAGAAGTAGTACGAGGCGAGGTTGCCGAGCCCGGCGGCGGAGTTCTTGGCCTCGTTGCTCTGCATCGAGGTGATCTCGGCCTGCGTCAGGGCGCGCGAGTAGACGTTGAACTCGTCGAAGGCGCCCGCGTAGACGGGGTCGCCGGAGTAGTTCGAGCGGCCCAGCCAGTTGTTCGTCAGAGTGCCCAGGACGGACGGGTTGACGGTCATCGCAGTGTTCGTGGCCACGGCGGTGCCGTTGACGTAGAGAGTGCCCGTGGTGCCCGAGATGGTCACCGCGAGGTGGCTCCACTGGTTCAGCGGCAGCGCGGCGGTGCCGTTGAGGCCCTGTTCGCCGCCGGCGCCGTTGGTGGTGATGGCGAAGCGCGGCACGCCGCTCCCGTTGCGGGAGGCCAGGTACATGTACCGGGTGGTGTCGTTGCCGAAGTCGAAGACACGCTGCCAGTTGGCGTCGTGCGTGGGCTTCACCCAGGCCGACAGGGTGATCGCCGCGGCCCCGCCCAGCACGGCCGCCGGGAGATCCACGTACTGGTTGGAGCCCCGGACGTTCTCGTGCGCGCCGCCCCACTTCCCGGTGACGGTGAGCATGTGCGGGTCGGTGCGCAGCGCCGCGCGTACGTCGGTCAGCGCACCGACCATGGTGGCGATCTTGTCGGCGTAGGCCTGGTCCCCGGTGCTCGCGTACGCCTGCGACAGCATGCTCAGGAAGTGCCCGGTGTAGTGGCCGCGCAGGTTGCCGTTGGCCTCGCCGTCCAGGCCCTCCCAGCCGCCCGGGGCGACCGCGCCGCCGGTGGCGAGGCCCGCGTTGGCGCGGAAGACCTGGAGCAGCCGGTTCACGTCGTAGCCGCGTCCGTGGTCCAGCATCAGCTGGCGCTTGCTCGCGAAGACGCCCTGGCCGAGCGCGACGTCCTTCAGCTCGAAGGGGCGGAGCGTCCAGGCGGACGGCGCGGGCAGGGCCGCGGCCGCCGCCCGGCCGGATCCGGCGTAGGCGAACGCGGGTGCGGCGGCGGCCAGTATCGCGTTCTGGAGCAGAAACCGTCTCGACAGATGGGGGGTCACAGGTGCCTCGTCTCTGAGGTGGCTGACGTGTCCGACGTGTCTGATCCGGGCTCTACTCGGCGTAGTACGTCGCGTCCTGCTGGTCCAGTGAGGTGCTGAGCGGCTGGAGCTGGAGGAGGCCGTTGTAGTGCCGGATGTAACGGCCCGGGAAGTTGTACGACTCGAAGGACACCCCGGCCGCGTCGGCGAGGCCCGCCCGCCGGGTGAAGGAGGCGTCGGCCAGGAAGGTGGCGGTGCCGTCGTTCTTCTCGACCCACAGCTCGTAGTTCTTGTGCCGGAGGTAGTAGCCGGGGAAGTTCGCCGACTCCAGCGAGACGGTCCCGGAGCCGGTCAGCCCGGTGACGAACCGGAACTGCGAGTCGGCGAGGTTGGTGACGTTCGCCTCGATCTTCGCCCGGTACTCCCAGTGCCGGATGTACCGGTCCGGGTAGTTGAACGACGAGAGGCGGACCGGGGTGACACCGTCGGAGACCGGGATGCCGAAGTTCGGGGTGCCGTCCGCGTTCCAGTACAGCTTCTGGTAACGGGTGCGCCGGTTGGGGTCGTTGAGCGGATCGCCGCTGATGTCCTTGTAGTCGCGGTCGTGATAGACGAGGACGTCGGACGTGCCGTCCTCGGAGACGGTGAAGGTGTTGTGGCCCGGCCCGTACTGCCCCGTCGAGGCGTTGCTCGTGAACACCGGCTGCGAACTCTTCGTCCAGGAGGCCGGGTTGAGCAGATCGGCGGAGGCGGACGCGGTCAGCAGACCCAGGCAGTAGTTGGCGTCGGTGGCGCTCGCCGAGTAGGCCAGGAAGACCTTCCCGTTCCGCTGGATGACGGAGGGGCCCTCGTTCACCGTGTGCCCGATGATCTCCCAGGACAGCGTGGGCCGGGAGATCATCGCCGGAGTGCCGCTGATGGTCCAGGGGTTGGACATCTTCGCGAGGTAGATGTTGGTGCCGTCACCGACGGCCGGGTCGTTCTGCGCCCAGCTCAGATAGCGGGTGCCGTTCACCACGAAGGTGGTCGCGTCGAGCGAGAAGGTGTCCAAGGGCAGCGCGATACGGCCCTTCTCCGTCCACGTCCCGGTGATCGGGTTGGCGGACGAGGACTCCAGGACCCACGGGCGGATCTTCCAGATGTCGTTCGAGGCGCCGGCCGCGAAGTAGATGTACCACTTGCCGTCGATGAAGTGGATCTCCGGAGCCCAGATGTGGGCGCCCATGTCACCGCTGGCGTGCTTGGTCCAGATGGTCGTCTCGGCGGCGGTCGCCAGACCCTGCAGCGTGGTCGCGCGGCGCAGCACGATCCTGTCGTACGCGGGGACCGTGGCGGTGAAGTAGTAGTAGCCGTCGGTGTGCTTGTAGATGTGCGGGTCGGCGCGCTGCGCGGCGATCGGGTTGGTGAAGGTGACGGCCGACGAGGCCGGGACGGCGGCGAACGCGGGGGTACCGACGACGGCCGGCACGGTCACGGCGACGACCAGTGCCGTACAGGCCTTCAGGAGCGTGCGTCTGCTGGTCGCGTCATTGCGGCTGCGGTCCACGGCGAGTCTCCTTCAGCGGCCTGTTCCCGGGCCGACATTGTTCGATATATGGAACGACGTACGGAGGTTCGACCGAAAGATAGGTAAGGGGCGGGAGTGAGTCAATGTTTCCGACAGATCAAATTCCGGTTGACTCCTCACGCCCCTTTGGAGATCACCTAGAAACGGGCGCCGATGTTCGTTCCCGCGCGCGGAACCAGGAAGTCGGGCGCGGCGGGCAGTGAACCGTCCGCGCGCCGCCCGGCCGTGATCGCCGCCGGGTCGGTGCTCAGCACCGAGGCGGCGTTCCAAGTGCCGCCCAGGTCCCAGGAGTTGCCGGTGGAGACGGTGGCGGAGCCAAGGGCGACGGCGCGTCCGTCGGCGAGCGACAGATCGGCGGTGAGGGCGGCGTGTCCCCCGGAGACGTCGAAGTCGAAGCCGGTGCCCGCATTCCCGTACGCGGTACTGCGGTTGACGCCGAGAGCGCCCGGGTTGCCGTTGTCCGTGAAGCCGTGCGCCGCGTTCCGATACGCCGCCGTGTTGCGCAGGACATGCGCCACGGCGGGCGCCGGAGAGCCGCCGCCCAGCTTGAATCCGTTGCCGTCGCCCGCGAAGTCGGGGAAGTTCCAGCGGTTGAAGCCGTTGCCGTACGTGATCGTGTTCTCGATCGTGATCGGCGAGGTGAACTTCCAGGCGTCGAAGCCGTCGTCGACGTTGTTCCACAGCCGCGCGCCCCGCACCAGGTTGCCGGTCCCGGTGCCTTCCTTGACGGCCAGCCCGTCCGCGCTCTCACCGTTCTTGCGGGGGTCGCGGTTGCCGTAACTGTCCAGGTCCAGGATCTGGTTGTTGGCGGAGGCGCCCTGGAGCTGGAATCCGGACTCGTAGTTGTCGTGAGTGACGAGCCGGGCGAAGACGTTGTTGTTGCAGCCGTCGCAGTAGACGCCGTACGGCCCGTTCACGATCTCCAGCCCCGAGATCCGCCAGTAGGAGGCCTCCTGGTGGATCGCACCGCGCTCGGCACGCGGGATGCTGCCCCCGACCGGCGTGTGACTGGCGGGCAGCCGCTCGCCGTCGACCACGACCCGCTCGCCCGGGTAGGCGCCCAGGGTGATGGGCTGGGAGGCGGTGCCGGAGGTGGCGATGGTGATGTTGTCGGTGAGGGCGTAGGTGCCCCCGCGCACGGTGATCGTGTCGCCCGGTTTCGCCAGGTCGACGGCCCGCTGGATGGTCTTCAGGGGGCGCGCGGACGTGCCCGGCGCCGAGTCGTCGCCGCCTGTCGCCACGACGAGGGTCGTCGCGGCGGACGCTCCTGTGGCGGCTCCCACCAGCATCCCCGCTGTCATTAACGCGGTGCCCAGGACCGCCGTTCCCGTCCGGATCGCTGCGTTGCGCATGTACGGCTCCTGCCTCTGCCTCGGCTGTTGTCGCCAAGGAGTGGCCGCCGAGGCGGTGGAGGTTGCCGGGTCCGGCCGACTGGCTAGGGTCGGTGACCGTGACGCACAACAGCAGCCCGAGGCAGAGCAGCCCGAAGAACAGCGGCCCGAGAAACGGCCGACCGCTCGCCGTGTTCGACCTCGACAACACGCTCGCGGACACCACGCACCGACAGCGGTACCTGGAGCGCAAACCGCGTGACTGGGACGCGTTCTTCGCCGCCGCGCCGCACGATCCGCCGCTCACCGAGGGCGTCGCGCTGGCCCTGGAGAGCGCGCGGGACTGCGAGGTCGTCTACCTCACCGGCCGGCCCGAGCGCTGCCGCCGGGACACGCTCGCCTGGCTCGCCGCGCACGGACTGCCCGAGGGCCGGCTCTGGATGCGGCGCAACGACGACCGCAGGCCCGCCCGCGGCACCAAACTGGAGACTCTGCGCCGGCTGGCCCAGAGCCGCGAGATCCGCGTCCTGGTGGACGACGACGAACTCGTCTGCCAGGACGCGGAACGCGCGGGCTTCAGCGTCGTACGGGCCCGCTGGACGGCCGAGTCGGGCGCGCTGAAGGAGGCGCAGGAGACCGAGGGCCGGACCTGAGTCGGCCGACCCGTACGGCTACTCGCCGTCCTCCAGCCGGAAACCGACCTTCAGGCCGACCTGGTAGTGCTCGACCTGCCCGTCCACGATCTGGCCCCTGACCTGCGTGATCTCGAACCAGTCCAGGTTGCGCAGGGTCTGCGAGGCCCGGCTGATGCCGTTGCGGACGGCCTGGTCGACGCCTTCGTGCGAGGTGCCGACGATCTCGGTGACCCGATAGGTGTGGTTCGACATGCGGGTGCTCCTCTTCGCGGTGCTGAACCTGCTGGACTGGCGGTGCTGGACGTCCAGGGCTGGACGAACCGGCCGCGGTGGATCCTGCCGGCGGCGTTCCACGTTCCACCGTGCCCCATGTGGCGGTGGTTCGCGAGGTGTCGTCGCCGGGTGGTGCTCAGTGGCAGGACGAGGCCGGTCCGTTCGCGAACCTGGTCGTCATGGCCGAGCGCGGTCGGCGCAGGAGCCGGCGGTCGGCTGTGGGACCGGGGCCGGTCTGTGGATGGCGGAGGAGGTACCCGTCAGTGGCACACCGGTGCCGCCGCGGGCCACGGCAACGATCTCGGCGGCGATGGACAGGGCCGTCTCCTGCGGTGTGCGCGCGCCGAGGTCGAGCCCGATGGGGCTGCGCAACCGGGCCAACTCCCGGTCGGTGAGCCCGTGGGCGCGCAGGCGGGCCGTGCGGTCCTCGTGGGTACGGCGGCTGCCCATCGCGCCGACGTACGCCACGTTCAGGGCCAGTGCCTCCGTCAGCAGGGGGATGTCGAACCTTGGATCGTGGGTGAGGACGCAGATCACGGTGCGCTCGTCGGTGTCGGTGGACCGCAGATAGCGATGCGGCCAGTCGACGACCACCTCGTCGGCGTCCGGGAAGCGCTCAGGTGTCGCGAAGACCGGACGGGCGTCGCAGACCGTCACGCGGAAGCCCAGGAACCGGCCGACGCGGCTCACGGCGCCCGCGAAGTCGATCGCGCCGAACACCAGCATCCGGGGCGGCGGAACACTCGCCTCCACGAAGAGTTCGGCCGGTGCCTCCCCTGGGCCCGCCGGCGCCTCCAGCACGATCCGCGTGACGCGGACGCCGTCCGCGAGTACCTGCCGCACCTCGTCCGCCGTACGTCGGTCCAGGGCGGACGGACCGCCGAGCGACCCCTGGTACGAGCCGTCCGGGTGCACCAGCAGCGGGCGGCCGAGCAGGTCACCGCTGGTCCCGACCGACCGGACCAGGGCCGCACCACGGCCCTCGACGGCCGCGGCCAGGACGGCGGACACCGTTCGGCGTGTGTCCGCGAGGACGGGCACGGTCAGCAGTTCGACGACGCCTCCGCAAGTGAGGTGCGCCGCGAACGGGTCGTCGGAGCGCGGCCCGAACTCCAGCAGCTCCGGTGTGCCGGTCACCAGAGCCTGGCGGCAGGCTTCGTAGACCGCGCCCTCCACGCATCCGCCGGAGACACTGCCGACGGCGTGCCCGGCGGCGTCGACAGCCAGGGAAGCTCCCGGCTGCCGAGGAGCGCTGCCGTCGATCCCGACGAGGGTGGCGACGGCGAAGTCGCGCCCCTGTTCGCACCACTCGCGTAGTTCCGCCGCGATGTCCAGCATTTCGGGCCCTTTCCCCGTGACCGTCGCCCGGAACGACCGGGAGTCATTCGGTAGGAATCCCGTGCCGCCGACCGCTCTTGACGCCTTCCAGAATAACCGTCAACCTGCACGATCCGGCGTGTGTTGGATTGCACCGCGCGAAATCTTGCTGACTTAAGAGGTATTCGACGCGCCGATCGGAAGACCGTTACCGGCGCCTTCGGTTGTCGCTCTGTGTGGATGAAGGCCAGGTGGAGATGGGGTTGGAGAGGCCTGTGGGTAATCTATGGGGATTCTGTGCGGTCGGAATGGTGCGGGTCGTGACTCCACTCCTGCACGGTTAAGTCACCAACCGGACAAGCGGAATTGCTCATTCGCCTCGGTTTTCGCTTGCCACGGGCGACGGAGCTGATGTCTTCTTGAATGCGATGCTCGTGCCAAGGTCGGGTGACAAGGCATTGGAGGAGATTTTAGGTGACGTCAGCTCAGTCCAGCGGCATACTTTCCCTAGATTCTGGCGACCAGATTTCCACTGCACCGGAAAAGAACCGGGCCATTGTGATCGGATCCGGATTCGGCGGCGCTGTCGCCGCGTTGCGGCTGGGACAGGCCGGAGTGCAGACGCTGGTCCTGGAGCGGGGCCGGCACTGGACGTACAGCCCCACCCAGCAGGTCTTCGGCAACGAACAGAACCCGATGAGCCAGATGTTCTGGCAGAACGACTTCGCCATCTGGCTCACCATGCAGCCCACGCTCATCGACCGTATGCCCGGGCTCATGGAGGTGGTGACCGCGGGGGGTATCCAGATCGGCACGGCCGCCTGCGTCGGCGGGGGGTCCGTGGTCTATGCAGGCGTGACCGTGCAGCCCAGGCGTCGGCACTTCGAGGCGCTCTTCCCGGCCGGAGTCTCCTACACGGAGCTCGACCAGGTCCACTTCCCCCGGGTGCGGCAGATGCTGTCCGCCTCCTACATGCCCGAGGACATCTACCGGACCGACCCGTTCACCCACTCCCGGGCCTTCGACGCCCAGTTGAAGCGGGCAGGGTTCCCGACCCAGCCGATCCGTACCACGTTCAACTGGAGCCGGGTGCGCGGGGAGCTCGCCGGCCGGCTGCGCCCGTCGTCAGTGATCGGCGAGTCGTCGTTCGGCAACAGCAACGGTGCGAAGCACGACCTGACGCAGAACTACCTGCCCGCCGCCCTTGCCACCGGGAACGTCCGCATCAGCCAGCTCACCGAGGTGACATCCATCGCTGTCGGACCCGGTGGCCGCGGCTACACCGTGCGGATCCGCGAGCACGCGCCCGACGGTGGCATCGTCGCGACCCGCGAACTCGGCTGCGACATGCTCTTCCTGGCCGCCGGTTCGGTGAACACCACCCGGCTGCTGGTCAGAGCCCGGGACACCGGTGAACTCTCCGAGCTCAACGAGCATGTGGGCACCTGCTGGGGCGGCAACGGCGACGCATTCGTCTATCGCGCCTTCGAGGGCCCGACCGGAGCGAGTCAGGGCGCCCCCTGTGCGTCGGCGGTCTTCGTGGAGGACGGCTTCGGGATGCCGCTGCGCATCGAGAACTGGTACGCGCTGGCCTTCGGTGGGGAACCGTACCTGTCACAGTTCAGCGTCGCGGTCGACATGGACAACCGGGGGACGTGGACCTACGACAAGGCTACGGACGAGGTGAAGATGCTCGACTGGGGGCCGGAGAAGAACCTGGGGCCGGAGGCCGCGGCCGCCGCTTTCAGCAACACGATCATCGGACGGGGTGTGGCCGGACCGTCCCCGATCCTGCCGCCGACGGGCGGCACCGCTCATCCGCTCGGCGGCTGTCCCCTGGGCCGGGCGACGGACCTGTACGGCCGGGTCGAGGGATACCGCGATCTGTACGCGCTGGACGGGTCGCTGGTTCCCGGCAACGCGGGCGGGGCCAACCCGTCGCTGCTCATCACGGCGCTCGCCGAGAGGGCGATGGATGACATCGTCGCCCACAGCGGCTGACCGGCCGGGCACGGCGGCTCCATGGGGCGCTCGCGCGGGACGGACGGCGGACGAACGGCCCGGTCGGAAGGATTCCGACCGGGCCGTTCGCCCTTTCCGCCCTGGCCCTTCATGCGATTTCGCGCAGGGCCGCGGTCAGACGAGCTTGTCCACAGTGATGGGCAGGTCGCGCACCCGCCGCCCGGTCGCATGGTGGACGGCGTTGGCGATGGCGGCCGCCGCGCCGACCGTGCCGAGCTCTCCGATGCCCCGCGCGCCCAGCGGGGTGAAGTTGGTGTCGGGACGGTCGAGGAAGTGCACGTCGAAATCGGGCATGTCGGCGTGGACCGGCACCAGATAGTCGCCGAGGCCGGCGTTGGCGAAGCGGCCTGTACGGGGTTCGACCCGGACGCCCTCCATGAGTGCCTGGCCGATACCGAACAGGATGCCTCCGACGATCTGGCCGCGCGCGGTCTTGCGGTTGATGATGGTGCCGCCGTCGATCACGGTGGTCCAGCGTCGCAGCCGGATCTCCCCGGTCCAGCGGTGCACCTCGGCCTCGCAGAAGTGGGCGCCGAAGGAGTGGACGGCGTACCGCAGACGTTCGGCGCCGGGCGCGGAGCCGCCCGGGGACTCCAGGTCCGCCCGGCCCGTGGCGGTGAGCAGTTCGCCGAATCCGAAGCTGTGCCCACCACCGGTCAGCCGGCCGGCCCGATACGTCACGGCGTCCGCCGGCATGCCGTGGAAGGGCGAGCGCTCGTCCTCGACGGCCAGTTCGACGAGCCGGCCGATGACCGCCGACGTCGCGGACCTCACGGCGCCGGCCGAACTCGCCGTGCCCATGGAGGCGAAGCACCCGTAGTTCGGCGGCAGCGTGGAGTCGCCGAGCAGCGCCTCGACGCGATCGACAGGGATGCCCAGGTCGTCGGCGCAGGTCATGGCGAGCACGGTGCGCATACCGGTGCCCGGGTCGGAGGTGGCTGAGGCGACCGACGCGGTGCCGTCGGCCAGCAGTCGTACGTTCGCCTGTGTGGCGGGCAGGAGCTGGCCGGGGTAGGTGGCGCCGGCCATGCCCGTGCCGGTCAGCCAGACGTGGTCCGGGTCGGTGTCCGACGGCGCGGGACGGGGGCCGGTGCGCGGTTGCCAGCCGAAGCGCTCGGCGCCCACCCGGTAGCACTCGTCCAGGTGCTTGCTGGACCAGGGCACGCCCCGGCCGGGAAAGACAGTCGCGTAGTTGCGCATCCGCAGTTCGACCGGATCGAGCCGCAGCGCGACGGCCAGTTCGTCCATCGCGCTCTCCAGCGCGAACGACCCCGGTGCCTCACCAGGGGCGCGGACCCATGTCGTGGGCGGGGTGTCCATCGGTACGACCTTCTGCCCGACGTGGATGTTGGGGCACTTGTAGGTGTAGCGGGACGTGGTGTGCGCGGCCGTCTCGTAGATCACGCCGGACAGCGAGAGGCTGGACGCGGCGTCGTGCTTGAGCGCCACCAGTGTGCCGTCCTGTCCGGCTGCCAGGGCGAGGTTCTGGGAGACGGCGGAGCGGTGCCCCACCGTCGTGAAGACCTGTTCCTGGGTCAGTACGGTGCGGACCGGGCGGTCCAGTTCCCGGGCCGCGACGGCCGTGAGCAGCGGGTGCGGCCAGATGTACAGCTTCCCGCCGAAGGCCCCGCCGACGTACGGGCTGATCACCCGGACCTGGTCCAGGCCGAGGCCGATGGTCTCCGCCGCGGCGAGCATGCCGCCCAGCGGACTCTGCGAGCCGAGCCGCAGCGTCAGCCTGCCCTCGTCCCAGGAGGCGAGGACGGCGTGCGGCTCCAGGGCCAACGGCACCTGGGACGGCTGGGTGTAGGTCGCGGAGACCTGGACCGCGCCCAGGGCCAGGGCCTCGTCGATCGAGTCGACACCCTCTGCCAGCAGGTCTGTCTGCGGATCCTCGTAGTTGACCGGCACGGGCGGCCGCAGGGCGGCCGGCACCCCCTGGGCGAAGGACGCCCGCGGCGGCCGGGTCGTGTATTCGGTGGTGATCAGCGAGGCCGCGTGGCGCGCCTGCTCGAACGTCTCGGCCACCACCATGGCGATGATCTGACCGTGGTGGTGCACCTCGGCGTCCTGCAGGGGCAGCCAGAACTGGCCCACGAAACAGAGGTCGGGCGTGGTCTTGATGCTGTGCAGCTTCAGCGGGCGGAACGGTGAGTAGACGGCCAGCACCCCCTCGGTCCGTTCCGCCGCGCGAGTGTCCATGGAACGTACGGAGCCCCGGCCGACGGTACTCAGTACCAGCTGGGCATGGACCATGCCAGGCGCGTGACTGTCGGCCGCGTACCGGGCCCGGCCGGTCACCTTTTCCGTTCCGTCGACGCGGTTGATCGGGCTGCCGATGAGCGGAGGAGTCATGGACGGCCTCCCAGCCGGAGGAGGGCGTGGGTGACGGTCTGCCGCATCAGCCGGATCTTGAAGGCGTTGCCCGCCAGCGGGCGGGCACCGGCACCGGTGTGTTCGGCGGCCTCGGCGGCGGTGTGGAGGGTCAGTTCCCGTCCGCGCAGCGCGTCTTCGGCGGCGGGCACCCGCCACGGCTTGGTACCCACCCCGCCGAGCGCGATGCGTGCGTCCCGCACCACACCCTCCCTCAGGTCCAGCGCCACGGCGGCGGAGACGAGCGCGAACTCGTAGGAGCGCCGGTCGCGGACCTTGACGTAGAGCGACCTGGTCGCCCACGGCAGTCGCGGAACCCGTACTCGGGTGATGAGTTCGCCGGCGCGCAGGACATTCTCGCGGTGCGGGGTCTCCCCGGGCAGCCGGTGGAACTCTTCCAGCGGCACGGTGCGCACCCCCTCCCCGTCCCGCAGTTCCAAGGTCGCGCCCAGGGCGACCAGGGCCACGGCCGGGTCGCTGGGGTGCGTGGCGACGCAGGCCGGGCCGGTGCCGAGGACGGCGTGCCCGCGGTGCTCGCCGGAGAGCGCGGAACAACCGCTGCCTGGCGCACGCTTGTTGCAGGGCGTTGCCGTGTCCCGGAAGTAGCCGCACCGGGTGCGCTGCAGGAGGTTCCCGCCGAGGCTGGCCATGTTGCGCAGCTGGGGTGAGGCGCTGGCCAGCAGCGCCTGGCGCAGCACCGGGTAGCCGGCGACGACGAGGGGGTCTCGGGCGATGTCGCCGAGGCGCTCCAGCGCGCCGATCCACAGACCGTCGTCGTCGGCCGTGATGCCGTGCAGGGGAAGGGAGTTGATGTCGACGACGCGTCGTGGACGGGCCACGTCGAGTTTCATGAGGTCCACGAGCGAGGTGCCGCCGGCGAGGTAGACGGAGTCCTCCCCGTACGCGGACAGGGCCTCCGGGACGGAGCGCGGCGCGGTGAACGCGAAGGGGCGCATCAGGCTGCCCCGTCCTGTGCGACGGACGGTGGTGCGACGCTCCGGACGGCGCGCAGGATGCCCTCGTACGCGCCGCAGCGGCAGATGTTGCCGGACATGGCCTCGCGGAGCGCTGCGTCCGAGTGGGCGGCGCCCTCCTCCAGCGCGGACACCGCCGACATGATCTGGCCCGGTGTGCAGAAGCCGCACTGGAAGCCGTCGTGGTCCAGGAACGCCTGCTGGACGGGGTGCAGTCGGTCGTCCTCGGCCAGACCCTCGATGGTCGTGACCTTTCGGCCGGCCATGGTGACGGCCAGGGTGAGGCAGGACAGGACGCGGCGGCCGTCGACGTGCACCGTGCAGGCTCCGCACTGGCCCCGGTCGCATCCCTTCTTGGTGCCGGTGAGCCCGAGCCCGTCGCGCAGCGCGTCGAGCAGGGTGGTCCGCACGTCGGTGCGCAGGCGTACGGTGCCCCCGTTGACGTGCACCACGACCTCGGGGGCCGAGGAAGAAGGGTGCGGCGGCGGGGTCGGCCGGGGTGGGCCGGAAGGCGGACCAGGCGTGGGCGGTTGAGGTGCTGCGGACGAATCCGTCATGGATCCTCCCCGAGATTGTCGCAAAGTGGGTGCGGGAATCGAGCGGGAGATCGAGTGGGAGCGCGCGGTGCCGGAACGCGGGCGACACGGTCGAGCTGACGTGCGAAAACGCCTGCACTCATGAGGCGTTGACGCGCGACGGGCGGCGAGACGGCTCGGCCGTTCAGACCTTTCCCTAAGCGCCTGACTTGCGTCAAGTGCTTTACAACCGGTTTATGGGCGCTATCTTGTAGCCATGAACGATCAGGGCTTCAATCGGGTCATCTGGGCGGAGCGGCGGGCGCATCGTGCCCTGAGCAGCGCCAAGGAGCGGCAGTTGCGCCCTCTTGAACTGTCCTCCGCGCACTACTCGTTGCTCGCCGCGATCTCCGGGAACCCGGGTGCCATGGGTGCCGAGCTGGCGCGTGAACTGAGTGTGACCCCACAGAACATCGCCGGCCTGACCGCCCGGCTGGAGCGGCGGGGCCTCATCGAGCGTCAGCCCAACGCCCGCCACCGCAACGTGGTGGAGATGTGGGTGACCGTCAAGGGTGAGGAACTGCTGGCGGAGGCCGATGCCGCCATGATCGAACTTGAGCGGACGATTGCCCGCATCCTGGGCGCCGACGGTTCGGAGCGGCTGCGCCGGCTGCTGGAGGACCTGGCCGACGGCCTGGAGGGCGAGAACCGCCAGGGGGGCCGGGTGCGCGGCAGAACAAGGCCCCCGGCCCCGAACTGACCCCCACCCGCCCCGATCTCCCCCTGTCGCGTCGCCCGCTGCCCGGTTCCGGAGTCTGTCGCTGCCCCGATTACGCCGTCCGCCTCCGTCGGTTCGACTCCGCCTTGCCCCTCCGTCGTTGCCTCTCTGCTGCCGTTTGCCTCAAGTGCTTTATGCTGAACAGTCAAATGCTCATCATCAAATGGCTGTTGGATGTATAGCACTTGACATTGCCGGTCCGGGCGCGTCAGTGTCGGTCGTGTACGGCCCAGGAGAACGACCGCAACGCTCTGGAGGCCTTCGATGCCGCCCGTCCATGACCGAGGCCAGCTCTTCGACGCGACCCACGACATCCCCGCCGGATGGACCACCGATCGCATTCCGTCCCTGACCGGACGCGTTGCCCTGGTCACCGGTGCGAACAGCGGAATCGGTCTGGTCACCGCACGCGAGCTGGCCAGGGCGGGCGCGGACGTCGTGCTCGCGGTCCGGGACACCGCTAAGGGCGCGACCGTCGCCGCCGAGATCGCCGCGGCGGCTCCCGGCGCACGGCTGGAGGTGGGGGAACTCGACCTCGCCGACCTCGCGTCCGTCCGGAGTTTCGTGACACGCTTCGCCCGCGAGCACGACCGCGTGGACCTGCTCGTCAACAACGCGGGCGTCATGGCCCCGCCACGGCGCACCACCGCGGACGGGTTCGAACTGCAGATCGGCACCAACCACCTCGGTCACTTCGCGCTCACCGGACTGATCCTGCCCGCGCTGCTGGCCGCGCCCGCGCCCCGCGTCGTGACGGTGAGCAGCACCTTCCACGCCTTCGGCCGGATCGACCTCGACGACCTGCACGCCGAGCGGCGCTACCGCCGTTACGGTGCCTACGCGCAGTCGAAACTCGCCAACCTGCTGTTCACCGCCGAACTCCAGCACCGAGCCGCCGTCGCCGGCGCCGGGATCCACTCCTGCGCGGCACACCCCGGCTATGCCGCGACCAATCTGCAACTGGCCGGGCAGGGGCCGGTGACGCGTGCGGTGATGGCCGTCAGCAACGCGCTGTTCGCCGTCGGCCCGCAGGCCGGCGCGCTGCCCACGCTGTGCGCGGCGACCCTTCCCGACCTGCCTGGCGGAGTGTTCGTCGGCCCTCGGCGCCTGGGCGGTTACCGGGGCGGCCCGGGCGTCGTCCGACCGCACCGGCGGGCCGCGGACGCGAGGATCGCCGCCCGGCTCTGGGAGGTGTCCGAGGCCGCCACCGGCGTTCGCTACGACTTCACCGCCGATCGTCAGCGTGCCTGACCGCGCGGCGGACACGAGAGGACAAGGGGGAGCAGTGGAACACCGGGAAGCAGATGTGATCGTCGTCGGGGCCGGGCTCGCCGGGCTGTCCGCGGCCCACGGGTTGCTGGCCGCCGGACTGGAGCCACTTGTGGTGGAGGCCCGCCACCGGGTCGGCGGCCGTACGCTGAACGAGACGCTCGCCGACGGCACCGTCATGGAACTGGGCGGCCAGTGGCTCGCCGAGGGCAACACCCGTATGGGAGCCCTCGCACGACAGGCCGGCGGGTCGCTGTTTCGCAGCCGCGCGCCGGGCGTGGACCTGCTGGAGCTCTCAGGACGCCTCCGCCGCCAGCAGGGAAAGGTGCCGCCGCTGGGTCCGGTCGGCCTGCTCGACGTCGCGCTCGCCCGGCTGCGGCTGGACCGGCTCGTCGGCTCGGTGCCGGTACGCGCACCCTGGCGCGCACCGCACGCCGAGGAACTCGACGGCCGCAGTGTCGGAGAGTGGCTGGACCGCACCGTGCGCAGCCGGGAGGGACGGCGGCTGCTGGACCTCGCCTTCACCACCATGTGGGGCGCGACGCCGCACGACATCAACCTGCTGCAGGCGCTGGCCTACATCGGCAGCACGGGCCGCTTCGACAACATGACCACTACCAAGATCCAGGACCGCGTCACGGGCGGCGCGGCACGCGTACCGCACTGGCTGGCCGAGGGTCTCGGCGAGCGGGTTCTGCTCGACGCACCGGTCAGGGCGATCGTCCACAGGGGCGCGGGCGTCGAGGTCGACACCGCCCGGGGCACCGTCCGGGCGCGCCGGGTGATCGTGGCGGTCCCGCCGCAGCTCGCCGCCGCGATCAGGTTCGAGCCCGGGCTGCCGCACGCGCGGCTGGCGGCGCTGCGCAGCCTCCCGATGGGTGCGGTCGTCAAGGTGTCCGCCGTCTACGACCGCCCGTTCTGGCGCGAGCAGGGTCTGAGCGGCACGGCGCTCACCGACCAGGGTCCGGTGACCGCCGTCTTCGACAACTCCCCGCCCGGCGAAGGCGGCCGCGGTGTGCTGGTCGGGTTCGTGCCCGGCGAGCAGGCCCGGAACCTGGCGGGCCTGCCGACGGCCGAGCGCCGTCAGCGGGTGCTGGCGACCTTCGCACGGCTCTTCGGCCCCGGGGCCGGCACGCCCGACGCGTACGCCGAGAAGGACTGGGTGGCCGACCCCTGGTCACGGGGCGGCTACTTCGGGCTGCCGGCGATCGGCGCCATGGCCCGGTCCGCACGTGCCCTGGGCGAGCCCTTCGGACGGGTGCACTGGGCCGGTTCCGAGACGGTGCTCAAGGACTACGGAGGCATGGAGGGGGCCGTGACCTCCGGCGAACGCGCGGCAGCCGAGGTGCTCGCCGCGCTCACGGCAGAAGAAGTCGGACAGCCCGTGTGAGCCGGTCGGCAGCACGGGGGCTCCAGAACGCCGAACGATCCGGAGAGGCTGCGATGAGTGTGTTGGTGACCGACCGGCACGGTCCGGTACTGACAGTGCGCCTGCGCAACGAACCCTTCAACTTCCTGACCGGGGCGGTCCTCGCCGAACTGAGCGACGTCCTCGCCCGTGCCGAACGGGACCCCACCGTCCGCTCCGTGGTCCTGGGCAGCGCCGTCCCCGGCGTGTTCCTCGGCCATTACGACATCGAGGAACTGCTGGCAGGCGCGGAGGCGGGCGGAATGGAGGTCCCGGCGTACCTGGCTCCGGCTCCGCTGCGCCTGGTCGCGGCGCTCGACAGGGTGCCGGGGATGCGCCGGCTGCTGGACCGTTCCCCGGTTGCCGGAATGCGAGCCCTCCTCGCCTTCCACGATGTCGTGCGACGCATCCGCAACAGTGACAAGGTCTTCGTCGCCGCCATCGAGGGGACCGCGCTCGGCGGTGGCTTCGAACTCGCGCTCGCGTGCGACATCCGCGTCATCGGTGACGGGCCCTACGAGGTCGGGCTGATGGAGATCGCCTTCGGGCTGCTGCCCGGTGGAGGCGGCAGCCAGTTGCTCACCCGGGTGCTCGGTGCCGGGCGAGCTGTCGAACAGCTGCTTGAAGGACGCCTGTTCACACCCCGAGAGGCGCAGGAGGCCGGAATCGTCCACCGTGTCGTGGCGCACGGCATGGTGGACGAGGAAGCCATGGACACCGCCCGGCGGCTGGCCCGGCGCGCCCCCGGATCGGTCCGGGCCGTGAAACAGACGGTCTACCGCGGCGGTTCGCGTTCCCTGGGCAGGGGGCTCGCCATGGAACGGGCACGCTTTCTCGCCCTGGCCAGCCGGCGGTCCACACAGGCGACTCTGCGTCGCTACCTGGACGACGTCCGTACCCACCGGCGCACCACCGGCGGCGACCCCGCCGCGTTCGCCGCGACCTGTCTGCCCGCCTGGCGGTCCGGCACCACAGCCGAGACCGAGCGTCCCTGACGCCCCTCCGAGGAACAGCGCACCGGCACTCCCGACACATCCACTCAACTCAACGACGCCGAGAGAGTGATACACCATGCTGGGACAACACGTCGGAGACGGAGCGCGGGTAGCGGTCGTCGGCAGCGGCATTTCGGGGCTGTCAGCGGCCCTGTGGCTGGAACGCGCCGGGTACGACGTCGAGGTCCTCGAACGCGAGGACACGCCGGGCGGCCGTTTCGGCATCGGACGGCTGGGCGAACGCCCGGTCATGATGGGCGGAAAGAACATCGGACGGCGCTACACGGCCTTCCGTACCTGGCTGGACACCCTGGGCAGCTACACCTGGGAGTCCTTCGGCATCAACACCTCCGTGATGCGCGAGGACGAGGTCCTCACCCTGGACAGCACCCGCCGCCGTCGCTCCCTCGGCAACATCCGGAAGATGGGCACACCCCGGGACTTCGCGCGGCTGGCCGCCATGGTGGCGCGCATCCGCCGAGACGAGTCCAACAAGTTCCTCGGCTCGAAGTACTTCACCGGGCTCTCCGGCCGCTACGACCACGAACCCCTGAACGCCCACTTCAGCGCGGCACTGTCCGACACTCTGCTGCGCCCGATGACGGTCCGTATGAACGGGGCCGAGCCCGACGAGGTCTACCTGGGCACATTCGGTACCAACCTGGCACTGCTGCTGGACCACTACGACCAGCTGGTCGACGGTATCCAGCCGGCGCTGGAGGCGTTCGCCCACCGGGTGACGGTGCGGCTGAACACGACCGTCGAGGGCCTGGTGGTGCGCGGCGGACGGATCGCCGGGCTGCGCCTGTCGGAGAGCGGCGGCCCCGTGCGCGAGGAGGACTACGCAGGTGTGGTGGTCGCCGCGCCCGCCTACGCGGCCGCCGACATCGTCCGCGGTGAACTGCCCGGCCTCGGCAAGCGGCTTTCCGAGGTCCGCTACAACCCGTCCAGCGTCATGCTCGTCGAGTACGACCGTCCGGTGTTCGGCAGTGAGGTGCGGGCGCTCGCCATGCACGACGGCGGCCCCTGCAGCAACGCCGGCTCGTACGGCATGAACGACCGGCACATCGTGCGCTACACGTTCAGCGGGGCCGGGGCCCGGGGCGCCGACCTCACGTCGGAGCAGCTGGACACCTGGGTCGGCGAGGCCGAGCAGCGTCTCACCCGCTACCTCGGGGTGAGCCGGGCCCGGCCGGTGCGCTCGGTGGGCCGGATCTGGCCTGCCGCCTACAGTGCCTATCTGCCGTACCACGGTGAGTTCCTCAGTGACGTCCGCCGCGAAGTCGACGGCCTGCCCGGCCTCGAACTGTCCGGCGACTACCTGTGGGGTGTCTCCATCGAGGCGTGCACCCGGGCCGGCGACGCCGCCGGCCGCAAACTCGCCGAGCACCTGGCGACCGCAGGGCCGGTGCGGTCGTGACCGGCCGCTCCTCCCGTGCCGGGCTGCCGGGCGGCTGGGCCGTGGTGACCGGTGCGTCGTCGGGGATCGGGGAGGCACTTGCCCGTGAACTGGCGGCTCGTGGGCACCGGTTGAGGCTGGTCGCCCGCCGCAAGGACCGGCTGGCGCGGCTCGCCGCGGAACTGCGGGCGCTGCACCGGGTCGAGGTGGAGATCCATGCGTGCGATCTCGCCGACCGTGCCGAGCGGGAGTCCCTGTGCCGGGAGCTGGCTGCCTTGGAGATCGACGTCCTGGGCAACAACGCCGGCTTCACCACCTGTGGTCCGCTGTCCGGGGCCGATCCGCTGCGCGAGGCCCAGGAGGTGGAGGTCAACGTCGTCGCCACGCACGAGCTGACGCTCGCCGTGCTGCCGGGCATGCTGGCGCGAGGCAGCGGCACGGTGCTGATCACCGGCTCCACGGCCGGCTGGCAGCCCGTGCCCAGCGCGGCGACCTACGCGGCTACGAAGGCGTTCGTGAACACCTTCGCCGAGTCGCTCCACGGCGAGCTGCGCGGTACCGGCGTCACCTGCACGCTGCTCGCCCCGGGCCCGGTGCGCACCGAGTTCATGACGGTGGGCGGTGCCGGGGAACTCGAGACGCGCCGCTGGTTCGCCTGGCAGACACCCGGGACGGTCGCGCGCACCGCGCTGCTCGCGGCCGAGCGGGGCCGACGGATCTCGGTTCCGGGCAGGATGGCCCGGCTCCAGGGGCTTTCCGGGCGCTATCTGCCGCACCCCGTGACCTTCCTGCTGCTGCGCACCCTGATCCTGCCGAGGCTGAGGTCTCCGAGGCGCCGCGGGACGCGCGTACACCGCCCCGGCTGACGGCCGGAAACCACCGCACGGCGAGCGGTTGTCCTCGCGTTCCCTGAGCTAATCTCGGCGACGCGAAAAAAATATCGGCTCGTTGTGCGGAGGGGGTGGGACATCAGGCCCGGTCAGAGCAGATGCAGTTTTGGTCGCGAATTCAACAACGGCTCGCGCAGGAGTCGGCAGACGCCATACACGGGCACCCGGGACGCACCGTCGTTCATCGAGAAATCCGGGTGATCCGAGTTCGACGCCCACCGGTGGCGGACAGAGTGGTCCGACGTCGGGTGGCGAATTACCTGGACTGGATATTCCGCTGAAATCCGGTCCGCTTGGCGTGCACGGGGGAAAAATTGAAGGACTTAGGTGGAGAACGGCTGTCCGACCGGCTGGCCGTCAGGATACTGACCTGGGCATTTCCGCCCGACGTGATCGAAAGGGCCGTCCGGGCGACCGGACGGATGGGCGTGCGCAACCGCCTGCTGCCCCCACTGGTCACGGTCTACTACGTACTGGCCCTGTGCCTCTTCCCGAACGAGGCCTACGGGGAAGTGGCCCGGCTGCTGTCCAGGGGGCTGGCCCTCTCGGAGTTCCAGGAACCTCTGAACCTGACGGCCGTGCCGACCACGGCCGCCATCTCGCGGGCCCGGGCGCGCCTGGGTGTGGAGCCGCTCAAGGCGCTCTTCGCCGAGACCTCCGGGCGCCCGCCCGCCCAGGACACGGCTCCGCCCGGCGCCCGATACGGCCGCTGGCGATTATGGGTCCTGGACGGCCGTGCCGTCGAAGTGCCCGACACCCCCGAGAACGTGGCCGCGTACGGGGAGGTCCCCGCCGGGTCGTCGGACGCGGCAGAGGCCGCGTCACCGCGGATTCGGGTGACCGTGCTGACCGAGGGCGGCACGGGGACGCTGGTGGACGCCGACATCACCCCCGTCGCGCGCGGTGTCCCGGACATCGCGGCCGCTCTCGTGCGCCGGCTCCAGCCCGGCGACCTGCTGCTGGCCGACGCCGAGTACGCGCGCCCCGAGCTGTGGCCGGCCGGGGTCGCGACCGGAGCCGACCTGCTGTGGAACCTTCCCGCGGCGGCCACGCCGTCGTCCGGTGACTTACTGCCCGACGACTCCTACATCGGTGCGGCGCCGGGCCCGCGAACGGGCACGGGGCCCGGACTGGTGCGGGTGGTCGGCGAGAGCGCCGACGGGTCCCGCAGACTGGTGACGACCGTCCTGGACGCCCGCGCCGCACCCGCCGCGGAACTGCGCGCCGTCCATGCCGACCGGTGGTTGTACGACGAGGCCGTGGCCCAGCTCGCGGCTTTCCGCGGCAGTCGCAAGAAAGTCATGCGGTCCCGATCGCCGGAAATGATCGAGCAAGAACTCTGGGCGCATCTGCTGGTGTACAAGGCCGTCCACAATCTCGTGAACGACCGGATTTCTTAAGTCACCGTTCCGGATGTGCCCTTGTTTATGGGAAGCAGAAAGTCGTTGACCGCCGGATGTTGCCACGGTTAATGTCGTGAGGGTATCCGGCCGTCAATCGGCCGAAATCGCCGTTGAGTACTCCCAACGGTTTCCGGATGACCGGGCGGGCCCGAGCGCCCCCGGTTCCGGACGTCAGGGCCGCCGTATTCATGGAGTGGTGCGACCAGGCGTCGTCATGCCAGAAAACATCGCTGTGCCGTCGTTCAGTACATTGGGGAGCGGAAAATTGGAAACGCCATTGAAGGCTCCGAACGTCTCCGCGCTGCTGTCGGAGAACGCGCAACGCCGGGGCGACGAGCGGGCCTGCACGATCCTGGGCAACGGCCACGACGAGACCGACGTGATGACACACGGCTCCCTCGACCTCGAGGCCAGGGCCGTCGCCGCGCGGCTGCAGCGCTCCGTCCGCGCCGGTGAACGCGCACTGATTCTCGCCACCGACAACGCCCACTTCATCCGCGCCTTCATGGCCTGCCAGCACGCCGGCGTCGTCGCCGTTCCCGTGGCCCCGCCGCTTCCGCTGCGCCAGCCGCGCAAGGCCGCCACCCTCCAGGCGATAGCCGCGGACTGCGGTGCCCGCGTCGTCCTGACCGGCAGCACCACCGCACTGCGCGAACCCCTGCGGGACCTGGCGCCGGACCTGGCCGCCCTCGAATGGATCGACGTCGACACCGTGCCGATCGAGGAAGCCGCCGACCACCGCGCACCGCGCGTGGGCCCGGAGGATCTCTCGTTCCTCCAGTACACCTCCGGATCGACCTCGCTGCCCAAGGGCGTGATGGTCAGTCACCGCGCCCTGCTGCGCAACGAGGAGATGTTCTCCGCCGTGATGGGGACGACCTCCGACGACGTGATCGTCTCCTGGCTGCCGCTCTTCCACGACATGGGTCTGATCGGCAAGGTGCTCCACTCCGCCTACCTCGGCACCCATCTCGTCCTCATGCCGCCCGGCGCCTTCGTCCAGCGGCCGGCCCGCTGGCTGCGCGCCCTCACCCGCTATCGGGGCACGGTGTCCGGCGCGCCGAACTTCGCGTACGACATGTGCGTGCGGCGCATCCCGGAAGAGGACCGGGACGAGTTCGACCTCAGTTCCTGGAGGGTCGCCTTCAGCGGTGCCGAGCCGATCCGACCTGCCACGTTCGACGCCTTCGTCCGGGCATACACCCGGCACGGGCTCGCGCCGCGGGCGATGCAGGCGGCGTACGGGCTCGCCGAGATCACCCTGATCGCCACCGGAGGGTTCAGCTCCGAGGTGCCCGTCACGCTCGACGCCGACCGCGCCGCACTGCGCGCGGGCCGAGTGGCCGCGGGCGGCGACCACCCCCTGATCAGCGTCGGCCGGCCCCGGGCGGGTCGCGGCGTCCTCATCGTCGACCCGGACACCCGCAACACATGCGAGGAAGGAGCCGTGGGCGAGATCTGGCTGACCGGCCCCGACGTGCCGCTCGGTTACTGGCAGCGGCCCGAGGACACCCGTGAGACCTTCGAGGCGTACACGGCCGACACGGGCGAGGGACCGTTTCTGCGCACCGGCGATCTGGGCGCGCTGCACCAGGGCGAGTTGTACATCACCGGACGCCACAAGGACCTGGTCATCGTCGACGGCCGCAACCACTACCCGCACGACATCGAGGCCGTCGCAGAGGCCGCCCACCCATGGCTGCGGCCCGGCTTCAGCGCCGCGTTCCCCGTCGAACGCGACGGACGTGAACAGGTCGTCGTCGTCGTCGCGGAGGTGCTCAGGCCGGTGCACACGCGGCGTCCGGGCAGCGAAGCGGCCAGCGCGCCCGCACCGTCGCTCGCCGACATCAGGCGGGCCGTGCTGACGGCGGTCGCCGCCGACCACGACATCCGGCTGCACGACGTGCATCTGGTGGTGCCCTCCTCGGTGCCCAGGACATCCAGCGGGAAGATCCAGCGCCGGGCCTGCCGGGCGGCCTACGAGAACGGCGAACTCATCCCCGCCCAGGAGCCCCGCGCCCGCGCACTGGAAGGAATCTCCTGATGCCCGAGCAGCAACGGACCGTCGCCTTCCTCGTCGAGGCCGTCGCCGAACTGCTCGGCCCGACCGCACCCGAGGCCGAGACCGACGCCCCTTTCACCGCGCTCGGCCTCTCCTCGATGCAGACGGTCGAGCTCTCCGACCGGCTGCAGCGCTGGGCAGGTGTGGAACTCAGCCCCACCGTCGCCTACGACCATCCCTCCATCGAGGCCGTCGCCGCGCACGTCGCGAAGCTCGCCGATCGGCGGGACGGCACGTCCGGACCCCGGACCGCCGAAGCCCGGCACACGGCCGGTGGCACCGACGAGTCCGCGGCGATCGCCGTCGTGGGTATCGGCTGCCGACTCCCCGGAGCCAACGGCCCCGCCGAGTTCTGGCGGCTGCTCACCGACGGCGTGGACGCCGTCCGGGAGGTACCCGCCGACCGCTGGGACGCCGGAGCCCTGTACGACCCCGACACCTCCGTACCCGGACACATGAACACCCGCTGGGGTGGCTTCCTGGACGATGTCGAGGGGTTCGACGCGGAGTTCCACGGGATCTCCGCACGCGAGGCCGCCCGTATGGACCCGCAGCAGCGCCACGCCCTCGAAGTGGCCTGGGAGGCACTGGAGGACGCGGGCATCCCGGCGGACGGACTGGCCGGCTCACGCACCGGTGTCTACATGGGCGTGTCGACCTTCGATCACGCCACCGCGCTGTGGAGCTCCCTGGCCCGGCCCGAACCGTACGACGGCACCGGGGGAGCGCTGAGCATCGTCGCCAACCGGCTGTCGTACTGCCTGGACCTGCGCGGCCCCAGCCTGGTCGTGGACACCGCCTGCTCGTCGTCGTTGGTGGCGGTGCACCTGGCCTGCCAGGCACTGCGCGCCGGCGACGCCGACCTGGCCCTGGCGGGCGGCGTCAACATCGTCACCAGCCCGCGTATCGCGCTGAGTTTCAGCCAGGGCGGACTGATGGCCGCCGATGGCCGCTGCAAGCCCTTCGACCACCGCGCGGACGGCTACGTCCGCAGCGAGGGCGTCGGGGTCGTGGTGCTCAAACCGCTCTCCCGGGCTCTCGCCGACGGCGACCGGGTCTACGCCGTCGTGCGCGGTGGCGCGGTCAACCAGGACGGCCGCACCAACGGCCTGACGGCACCCAGCGGTCCCGCGCAGGAGGCCGTGCTGCGCGCGGCGTACGCGGGCGCCGGCCCGACCGCCGCCGACGTCGGCTACGTCGAGGCGCACGGCACGGGCACCGCGGTCGGCGACCCGATCGAAGTCGCGGCGCTGGCCGCGGTCCTCGGCCCGAACCGGCCCGCCGACCGCCCGCTGCGGATCGGCTCGGTCAAGTCGAACCTCGGTCATCTGGAGGCCGCCGCGGGAGTCACCGGCCTGATCAAGACGGCGCTGTCCCTGCACCACCGGCGCCTTCCGCCAACCGTGCACTTCCAGAAACCCAATCCGCTGCTCGGCCTCGACCGCGTTGCGGTGACTGTGGTGGCGAAGGGCGAGGAATGGCCCACCCGTCCCGACGGCAGCCCCGCCTCCGCCGGAGTCAGCTCGTTCGGCTTCGGCGGCACCAACTCCCACCTCGTCCTCACCGCCGCGCCGACGGCCTGCCCGGGCGACGCGCCGGACGAGGCGCTGCCCAGGCTTGTGCCCGTGTCCGCGCGTTCCGCCGAGGCACTGCCGCGTCGAGCCGCCGCCTGGTCGGCCGAGGCACGGGCCAGGGTCGGTGAACCCGGCTGGACGGCCCGCGCGGGCGCGGCCGCCGCGCTGCGCGTCGAGCACGCCCGGCACCGGACCGCGGTCGTGGCCGCGGACGCCGGCGAACTCGCCGAGGCCCTCGCCGCGGTCGCCTCCGGTCATCCCGCCCCGGGCACCGTGGGAGTGCGCGAGGCCGCCCGCCGGGAACGCAAGGTCGCCCTGCTCTTTCCCGGCCAGGGGCCGCAGTGGACCGGTATGGGGCGCCGCCTCGCGGCCACCGTTCCCGTGTTCCGCGACACGATGCGGGAAGCGGACGCCGCGATCGCCCGCCACCTGGGGCGCTCCCTCTGGAACGACGAACGCGGACTGGCCGTGGAGGGCACCGCGCAGGTGCAGCCCGCCCTTTTCGCCACCCAGGTCGCCCTGGCCGCGACCTGGCGGGCGTGGGGCCTGCGGCCCGCCGCCGTCATCGGCCACAGCATGGGCGAGATCGCCGCCGCCCACGTGGCGGGCGCCCTGTCGCTCGACGACGCCGCCAGGATCGTCTGCGAACGCAGTCGTCTGCTCACCGAACTGTCCGGTCTCGGCGGCCTCCTGCTGGTCGAGCTGGACGCGGACGACGCGGCCGAACTGGTCGAGGGCCGCGAGCACGAGCTGGCCGTCGCGGCCCTCAACGGGCCTCGTGCCACCGTGCTGTCCGGCACCGTGGCCGCACTGGACGACGTCCTTGCCCGGCTGGCCGACCGCGGCGTCTTCGCCCGCCGGATCGCGGTCGAGTTCGCCGCCCACAGCCCCCAGGTCGAGCCCCTGCAGCCCAGGCTGGCCACCGCACTCGACGGACTCGTCCCACGCGACACCACCACCACGCTGTACTCCACCGTGACCGGTGCACCGATCGCCGGGGGCGACCTGGGCCCCGCCTACTGGGTCACCAACGTCCGGGCGCCCGTCCGCTTCGCCCCCGCTCTGGACCGGCTGCTCGCCGACGGCTACGACACCTTCGTGGAGATCACCCCGCATCCGGTACTGGCCCGCCCGGTCCTGGACCGGATCAGCGACACCGGACTCGAGGACGTACTCGTGGTGTCCTCGCTGCGGCGGGGCGAGGACGAACTGCGCTCCCTGCTGACCGCGGTCGGCACCCACTACGCCGCGGGTGGCTCTCCGGACTGGGCCGCGCTGCACCCCGGGACCCCCGGCCACACCCCACTGCCCCGGCACGGCTGGAATCATCGCGCCCACCCGATCACCCGGCTCGCCCCGCCCCCGCTCGCCCGGACCGCGCCGTCGCCCCGGGATGTCGGACGTCGGGACGGCACCCTGCTGGGGGAGCGGATCCTCGTCGGCCCGGACCCCGCGCTACGCCTGTGGGACCTGCCCATCGGACTGCGCGGCACGCCCGAACTCGCTGATCACGTGGTCGAGGACGTGCCCGTCGTCGCCGGCGCGTACTGGCTCACAGCTGCGGCCGAGTCCGCGGGTCCGGCGGCCGGCAGTGGGTACGTCACGCTGCACGATGTCGTGTTCACCCGGCCCTGCCCGCTGGTCGAGGGGGCCGAGCCCGTCCTTCAGCTCGGCGCCAGGCGGGGCGAGGACGGCCGGCGGCACTTCACCGTCGTCTCCTGCCCGCCCGCCGGGGAGCCGGTCGTCCATGCCACGGGCGTGATCGGCGTACCGGCCGACGGGCAGGCCCTGTACGAGGGCCGGGACCCTTACGAGGGGGAGGCCGTGAAGCGGATCGCGGCCCGTTGCCCCGCCGAGGCGTCCGTCGAGGAGTTCTACGAGCGTCTGCGGTCGACCGGGCTGCGGTACGGCCCACGGCTGCGCGCCATCGAGCGGCTGACCGCCGGGACCGGCGAGGCACTGGCCCGGGTCCGGCTCCCCGCGGGGCTCGGCCCGGGCGCGGCCCCGATGCATCCCGCGCTGCTCGACAGCTGTCTGCACACGGTCGCCGCCGCGACGGGCGAGGCGTTGCCGCGGGGCGCCGTCCCGCTGCCGGTCGGCGCCGAGCGCGTGTGGGCGCGGACCGTGGGGGAGCCACTGCGGGAGGGCTGGTGCCACGCCCGCGTCGTGCGGGCGGACGACCGCGACATCGTCGCCGACGTCACCGTCCTCGACGACATGGACCGGCCCCTCTGGTCCGCCACCGGCTTCCGGTTGCGCCTGACCGCCCCGCGCCGACGGCCCGAGGACGGTCGCGTCTACGAGGTAAGCCACCAGCCGTACCACCCCGGCCCCGCCGCCGCGGACCCGGGACGGTGGCTGCTCCTCGCCGACGACGGCTCCCATGCCTTCGCCCGTGACCTCGCCGACCGACTCACCCACGCCGGCGCCCGGTGCCTCCTGGCCGGCCCCGGAACGGACGTGACCCCCGGTGGCCCGGCACTGGGCACCGGACTTCCGGCGGACCTTGAGGCGGTGCTCGCCGCCGCCGAACACGACGGCACCCTGCGTGGTGTCATCGACACCCGCGCCACCCCAACGGACCCCACCTCCGCCACGGCCTCGCCACGGCACGTCAACGCCCAGGCCTCTGCCGCCGCGACGGCCGGGAGCGCCGCGGGGCTGCCGTCGGCCGCCGAACTGCACCGGCACGGGGGCGACGTGCTGCGCCTGGTGCAGGCCGTCACCGGACGGCAGTGGCAGGGTGCGGCGCCCCGGTTGTGGTTCCTCGCCACGGGTGCCTCGACGGACGGCGGCCCGATCCCGGCCGCCGCCCTGGCAAGGGCGGTCCGGTGGGGCCTCGGCCGGACCATGGCCAACGAGTTCCCCGAGCAGGGCTGTTCGCTCGTCGAGCTGGAACAGCCCGGAACCGCACGGGACCTGGACGCGGCGGTCGCCGTCCTGCTCACGCGGGAGCCGCCGACCGAGGTGGCCGTGCGCGACGGCATCCTCGTCGCCCCCGTCCTCGGCGAGCTGCCGCGCCGACCGGACGACGCGCCCACCCCACGATCCGAACGGACCCACGTCATCACCGGCGGTCTGGGCGCGCTCGGCCTGCGCCTGGCCCGCCGGCTGGCCGAGCGCGGCGCACGCCATCTGCTCCTGCTGGGCCGCTCCGCGCCCTCGCCCGAGGCGGAACGGCACATCGCGAACCTGCGAGCCGCCGGATGCGAGGTCCGGGTCGCCGGCGTGGACCTCGCGAACCCCGCCGAACTGCGCGCGGCACTCAAGGGCACCCCGGGCCGACACGTGGACCATCCCCCCGTCGGCGGCGTCTTCCACCTGGCAGGCGTGCTGGAGGACGCGCTCCTGCCAGACCTCGACGAGCGGGCCCTGGCCCGGGCCTGCGCGGGAAAGGCGGCCGGGGCGTGGAACCTGCACGAACTGACCCGCGACGAACCCGTCGAGCTGTTCGTGCTGTTCTCCTCGCTCGCCGGCCTGATCGGCTCTCCCGGCCAGGGCGCCTACGCGGCCGCCAACAGCTGCCTGGACGCCCTGGCCCGCCACCGGGCGGCTCTCGGGCTCCCCGGCCAGAGCATCGACTGGGGCCCGTGGGGCGGCGCGAGTCTCGCGGAGACGGGCGGTGGTGTCGACCGGCTCGCCGCGCGGGGCGTGCCGCCGCTCGACCCGGACGAGGCGCTCGCCCTGCTCGACGAGGCCATGGGCAGCGGCCTTCCCCACCTGGCGGTGTCGGCCTTCGCGCCGGAGCGGCTGCTGAGGGCCGGGATCTGGCCCGCGGCCCGCGGCCTGCTGGCCCCGCTGCTGCCCGGCGAGGACACGGCGTCGGACGGCACAACGGCGGACGACACGCGAGGGGGCGGTGGGGGCGGTGCCCAGAGGCCCGGCGCTGTGCGCGACGAGCTGCTCGCGCTCGTCACCCCGGTCCGCCGTCGGCACACCCTCTCCGCCTTCCTCATCGAGCAGGTGAGTCAGGTACTGGGAGCTCGGGCGGACGGCGTCGAAGCCGATGTCCCCTTCCAGCACCTGGGCTTCGACTCGCTCATGGCGGTCGAACTCCGGGGAAGGCTGGAGGCGGCGCTGAATCTGCGCCTGTCCGCGACGCTGGTGTACGCGCACCCCACGGTCGACGCCCTCGCCGACCAGCTGCTCACCCGGCTGGAAGCGGCCCAGGACCAACCCGAGCCGGCCCGGGAACCCGGCGGCCACCCCGACGCGGCCCGTGCCACGCCGGCCGGGCCCGGCGGTGACCTGTCCCACCTGGACGACTCCGAGGTCGCAGCCCTGCTCGCCGCCGAACTGGAGGCGTTCGACGCGGAAGGAGAGCGATGAGTACGCCGACCACGAACGAGCAGCAACGACACCTTCTGGAACAGGCCCTGCGCCGCCTCAAGGACGCCCGGGCCCAGCTGGACGACGCGCGGGCACGGCTCGCCGCCGCCGAGGGCGCCCGGCACGAGCCGATCGCCGTCGTCGGGGCCGCGCTGCGTGCCCCCGGCGGGGTCGAGGACCTCGAGTCGCTCTGGCAGGTGCTGCGTTCGGGAACCGACACGGTGACCGCATGGCAGGACGACCCCGAGGGCCGGCGCGACGGCACCCGCACCACAGCCCGCTCGGCCGGGTCACTGCGCTCCGTCGACGGCTTCGACGCGGGATTCTTCGGCCTGTCCGGCGACGAGGCCGACCATCTGGACCCCCAGCAGCGACTCGTACTCGAGGCGGCGTGGGAGGCGGTCGAAGACGCCGGGCTGCCCGCCGAACGACTGCGCGAGCGGCCCACCGGCGTCTTCCTCGGGCTGTACGGTTCCGACTACCTCACGGCACAGCTGTCCGGACAGGCCGACATCACCGCCTACACGGCTCCCGGCAGCGCCCACAGCATCGCCGCCAACCGGCTGTCGTTCCTGCTGGACCTGCACGGTCCGAGCCTCGCCGTGGACACCGCCTGCTCGTCCTCCTTGGTCGCGCTGCACCTGGCGGTGCGCGCCCTGCGCACCGGGGAGTGCGACTTCGCCCTGGTGGGCGGGGTCAACGTGCTGCTCGCCGAGTCCATGATGACGGCCACCGAGAAGGTGCTGCCCATGGCCTCCGGCGGCCGCTGCCGCACCTTCGACGCCTCGGCCGACGGGATCGTACGTTCCGAGGGCTGCGGAGTCCTCCTGCTGGAGCGGCTCGCGGACGCGCGCGCCCACGGCCGGCGCGTCCGGGCGGTGGTGCGCGGGTCCGCGGTCAACCACAACGGGCGCTCCAACGGCCTCACCGCGCCCAGCCCCACCGCCCAGGCGGACCTGCTGCGCCGGGCGCTGGCCGACGCCAGGACCGACGCGTGCGACGTGCTCTACGTCGAGGCCCACGGCACCGGCACCCGGCTCGGCGACCCGATCGAGGCGGAGGCGATCGGCGAGGTGTACGGCACGGGCGATCAGCCGTGCGCGGTCGGCTCGGTGAAGACGAACTTCGGGCACCAGGAGGCCGCGGCAGGCATCATCGGGCTGCTCAAGACGATGCTGGTCCTCGAACACGGCCAGGTGCCGCCCACGTTGCACCTGGAGCGGCTCAACCCGGAGATCGGGCTGGACGGCACTCGCATCACCGTGCCGACCACTCTGTCCGCGCTGCCCGTCGCGGACCGACGCCTTGCCGCCGTCAGTTCCTTCGGGTTCGGCGGCACCAACGCGCACGTGATCCTGGAGGCGCCGACGGCACCGGAGCCCGCCGAGGAGCCCGTCCACGACGGCATCCGCCGCCCCCGGCTGCTCCTGCCGCTGTCGGCGCGGGGCGGCCCCGCGCTCGGCGCGCTGGCCGAGGTGTACGCCGAACGGCTGGCGGGGCTGGACACCCGGACCGTGGCGCAGGTCTGCGCGGCGGCGGCGACCGGCCGCAGCCATCACTCGTACCGGCTGGCGGTCGCCGCCGACTCACCGGACGCACTCGTGCGTGAACTGGCCGCGGTGCGCCCGGAGTTCCTGCGCCCGCACCCCACCCGGCAGCGGGTGGCGTTCGTCTTCAGCGGCCAGGGCTCCCAGTGGGTCGGCATGGGACGGGACCTGCTGGACGAACCGGTGGTGCGCGAGGAGGCGGAGCGCTGCGATGCCCTGGTCCGGGAGTTGGCCGGCTGGTCGGTGATCGAGGAACTGCGGCGGCCCGGGCCCGGCAGTCGGCTGCGGGAGACCGAGATCGCCCAGGTCTGCATCGCCGTCCTGCAGCTCGGGCTGGCCGCACTGTGGCGCTCGTGGGGTGTCGAACCGTATGCCGTCACCGGGCACAGCATGGGGGAGATCGTCGCGGCGTGCGTCGCCGGGACGCTGGACCGCGAGCAGGCTCTCGCCCTGCTCGTCACCCGTGCCGGGATCACCGAGAAGGGAGCCCGGGGCGGTGCCATGGCCCAGATCGCCCTGACGGCCGACGAGGTCGCGGCGATCATCGCGAGGACCGGCGGACGGGTTTCGGTCGCCGCTGTCAACGGGCCGTGCTCCACAGTCGTCGCGGGCGACCCGAACCGGGTGTCGCTCGTCGAGGCCGCAGCCGAACGGCAGGGGGCGAGGACCCAGCGACTGCCCGTCGAGTACGCCTTCCACAGCCCGCTGCTCGACGGATACGACGCCGAACTCGCGGCCGGCCTCGACCGGCTGACACCGTGTGAGGGCGGGTTGCCGCAGTACTCGACCGTCACCGGCGACCATGTCCGGTCGCGGGACCTCGGCCCCGTCCACTGGGCCCGCAACCTGCGTGAACCGGTGCTCTTCAGCAGCGCGGTGGCCGCGCTGGCCCGGGACGGTGCCACGGTCTTCCTGGAGATCGGCCCGCACCCTGTCCTGCTGCGTGACATCGGTGCGACGCTCGACCACCTCGCACCCCTGGACCCCTCGGACGTCCGCCGGGTGGCCGTCGGCAGCCTGCGGCGCGACAGGTCCGCGCGGTCCGCGCTGGACATCGCGCTCGGCGAGCTGTACCGGGCGGGCCTGGACCTCTGCTGGGACAAGGTGTTCCCACGCGCCGACCGCCGCGTACCGCTGCCGTTCTACCCCTGGCAGCGCCGCCGCCACTGGCTCGGCCTGCGGCCGGTCGACCCGGGCGGAACCGCCGCTCCGACCCGGGCGCCCGAGCGGCCGGCCCAAGGGACACCCGCACTGTCCGGGGCCGACCTGGAGGAGACGGTCGCCCAGTACGTCCGCGGCCGGCTGGCGGAGGCCCTCGACCTGGGCGGCCCCACCGAGGTGCCCGAGGACAGCACCCTCGGGGCGCTGGGCCTGGGGTCGCTGGCCATCGTCGAACTGAAAAACCGTATCGAACGGGACTTCGCGGTCGCCGTACCGCTCCAGGCACTCCTGGAGGACGGCACACCCCGGGCGCTGGCCCGGACCGTGGCCCGGAGGCTGGCGCCGCAGAACGGCCCGGTCCCGGCGTACTCCGCGGGAGGCGGCCCCGCCGCGGAAGGAGACGGCTCATGAACACCGGCTCGCAGGTGACGACCGGCGCGTCGGTCGTCCGCCTCGCGCCCTGCCCCCGGGCGCGACTGCGCGTGGTCTGCTTCCCCCACTCCGGAGCGGGCCCCGGCGTGTTCCACCGCTGGGCCCGGTCGCTCGCCCCGGACGTCGAGGTGTGGTCCGCGGTGCTGCCGGGCCGCGCGGCCCGGGCCGACGAGCCCTTCGCCGACCGCTGGGAGTCGGTGGTCGCCGACGCGGCCGACGCGATCGAGGCCTCCGTGCCCGGCCCGTACGCGCTGCTCGGGCAGAGCCTCGGGGCGGCCCTCGCCTTCGAGACCGCGCGCGAACTGCAGCGCCGGCGCCGCCCGCCGGCACATCTGATCGTGTCCGCGAGCGCGGCCCCCGACGCCCGTGAGGTCTTTCCCGTACCCGCCGACGACGAGGCGCTCATCCGCGCTGTCGACCGGCACTACGCGGGCATCCCCGCCGAGGTGCGGGCCGTGCCGGAGCTGGTCGCGTACTTCCTGCCGGTCCTGCGCGCGGACCTCGAACTCGCCCTGGCCTACACCTACCGGTCAGGCCCCCCGCTCGGCCTCCCCGTCACCGCGTTCGCGGGCGACCGCGATTCGTCGGTGTCCGCCGCCGGGCTGGCGGCCTGGCGCGGCCACACGGTCGCCGGTTGCGAGATCCACCGGCTGGCCGGAGGCCACTTCTGTCTGGACGACGACGAGAACCGGGCGCTGGCCGTCGTCCGGCGCCGGCTGGCCGGTGCCCGGTGACCGGCGGCACGAGGAGGAACGAGCAGCACATGTCCGTACCCTGCCAAGCGCCTGAATCCCTCAGGCACAGCCGCATCCTGGGCACCGGCTCGTACCGGCCCGCCCGCGTTGTCGGCAACGACGAGATCTGCGGCCCCATCGACTCCACCGACGAGTGGATCGTCAGCCGCTCCGGCATCCGCTCGCGCCGGTACGCGTCCGCCGACGAGAGCCTCGCAGCCATGGCCGAGGCCGCCGGCCGTGCCGCCCTCGCCGACGCGAGTGTGGCGCCCGATGAGGTGAACGCCCTCATCGTCGCGACCATCTCGCACCGGCAGGCCACCCCCGGGGTGGCGACGGAGGTGGCGGCGCGACTCGGCCTTCCGGGGCCGGCGGCGATGGACCTGAACGCCGCGTGCTCCGGTTTCTGCTACGGGACAGCGCTTGCCGACGCCCTGGTCCGGGCGGGCACCGCCGACCACGTCCTGCTGATCGGCGCCGAGCGGATGACGGACCTCGTCGACCCCGCCGACCGCTCCACCGCCTTCCTCTTCGGCGACGGGGCCGGGGCCGCGCTCGTCGGAGTCTCCGGCACACCGGACATCGGGCCCGTCGTCTGGGGCTCGGACGGCACCCGGCGGGACGTCATCGGGATGACCCATGTGGCCGCCGCGGCAGGTCACCAACAGAGCGGTCCCGCCCCGTCGCTGCGGATGGAGGGCCCGGCGGTGTACCGGTGGGCCGTCTCCGAGATGGCCGAGGTCGCCGAGCGGGCCGTAAAGCAGGCAGGCCTCACCATGGCGGACATCGACGTGTTCGTCCCGCACCAGGCCAACCGGCGGATCGTGGACGCGCTCGCCAGGTCCCTGAGCCTGAGCGAGGACACGGTGGTGGCCCGGGACGTCGTCGAGAGCGGCAACACCTCGGCCGCCTCGGTCCCGCTCGCTCTGGACCGGCTGCGCGCCGAGAACCGGGCCCGGCGCGGTGATCTCGCGCTGCTTCTCGCCTTCGGCGCGGGCCTCGCCCACGCGGCGCAGGTCGTCCGGCTGCCGTGAGGCCGCCCCGAACCCCAAGGAGATGTCATGGCGGAACAGTTCGACGTGGTCGTGGTCGGCGCACGGGTCGCGGGTTCCCCGCTGGCCACGCTGCTCGCGCGACGCGGTCTGAAGGTCGCGGTACTGGAACAGTCGGAGTACCTCAAGCCTGTTCTGTCCTCGCACGTCCTTCAGGCCGACGCGCTGACCTTCCTCGACCGGCTCGGGGTACTCGACCGGATCCGGGCGACCGGCGCCCCCTTCATGTCCCGGACCGACACCCGGCTCGGTGACTTCCGGTTCGTCGCGGACTTCCCGGCCTTCCCCGGATTCGTGGGCGGCGCGGCCTGCGTACGCCGGCGCGTACTCGACCCGATCCTCAGCGACGCGGCTGTGGCGGCCGGCGTCGACCTGAGGATGGGGACCAAGGTGACCGGCCTGCTGGAGGAGAACGGCCGGGTGTCGGGCGTACGGTTCGTGCGCGGCGGGGTGGAGTCGCGGATCCGTGCCCGGCTCGTGGTGGGCGCGGACGGCCGCGACTCGACGGTCGCGAAGCTGCGCGGCGCCCGCCGCTACAACGTGACCCGCAACGAACGCCGGTACTACTGGACCTACTTCGAGGGCGCGGACCTCGCCGTCACCCCCACCTTCGTCTTCCACCGCTGGGGCGACCGCCACATCTTCGCGGGACCCGCCGACAGCGGCTTGTACATCGTGGGCGTGTCCCCGCAGCAGCACGAGAGGGAGGCCTTCCGCAGCAACCGGCACGACTCCCTCATGGAGCATGTCCAGAGCTGCCCGCCGGTCGCCGAGGTGCTCGCCGAGGCCAAGGTCGCCACCCGGATCTACGGCATCTCACGCTTCGAAGGCTACTTTCGGGAGGCCGCCGGACCCGGCTGGGTGCTCATCGGCGACTCCGGGCACTTCAAGGACCCGGCGGCCGGCCGGGGCATCGGCGACGCCTTCACCCAGGCCGAGCGGCTCACGCCGGCGCTCGTCAAGGCGCTGCGCGGATCCGATGCGGCGATCGACCGGGCGACAGCGGACTTCGGTCGCTGGCGCGACCGCCAGTACGCGCAGTACTACTGGCTCGCCACCGATCTGGGCCGGGTGGGGCCGTTGCCGTCGGTCGTGCCCGAGGTGGTCGCCCGAATGTACGGCGCCGGCGAGATCGGCCGCTTCCTCGACCTGTTCAGCCATCACGCCGGGCCTTCCGATCTGTTGACCCCGGCCCGCGTGCTGGGCGCCACCGCACGCCGGATGGCGAGCCCCGAACGTGGGCGGCCGGCTTTCGCCAGGGAGCTGGGCACCACCCTGCGCGACGAGGTGCGCCGCCGCTGGGCCGGCCGCCGTCCCGTCCTCGAAGAGGTTGCCGCCACCGGCCGGCCTGCTGTCCGGCCCACGACCCGCAGCCGACCCGTCACTCCGGCTTCTTGACGCCCCTTCGCCCACCGGCCCGGCACAGACCGAACGACCAGGAGAACAGGACCCCATGACCACGAACGAGACCCTCCGGCCCTCACCCGTCCATACCGAACTGACCTTCGATCAGACGGTGCCCCGCGCCGTCGCGCACCGGCGGGCCGTCGGCGAGGTGTTCGTCACGGACTCCGCCCGTGTCACCGACGACGAGTTCCTGCTTGCCTGGCAGATCCCCCGGGCACACAGCCTGTGGGGCGACCGGACGGCACCGTTCCACGACCCCTTCTCGATCGCCGAGGCCGCCCGGCAGGGCTGCTTCGTGGTCGTGCACCGCCATCTCGGCATCCCCCTCGACCTGCCGTTCAGCCTGCAGCGGTTCGAATTCCGGGTCACCTCGGACCACCGGCCCTACCGGGACGATCGCCGCTCGCCGCTTCAGGGGCTGCTGCGCTACCGCACCGGGCGTCAGGAGCTGCGCGGCGGCGAGTCGGGCACGATGACCATCGAGGGCGAACTCCAGATCGACGGCGTCCCCGTGATGACCATCAGTGGCGACGTCGTCTTCCTGCCGCGAGGAGACTACGAGGCACTGCGCGCCTTCCAGCGCTCCCGCAAGCCGCTCGCGGACGTCCCGCCGTGGCAGCCGGCCGCCGCCGTCGATCCCGCGCTGGTCGGCCGACGGGACGAGCGGAACGTGGTCGTCGGGGAGCCCGCCCCGCTGCCGCACCCGGCCGGCCCCGCGCGCTACCCGCTCGTCATCGACCGCGGCCACCCCTCCTACTTCGACCACGACTACGACCACGTGCCCGGCCCCTTCATGGTCGAGGGGTTCCGCCAGGCGGCCCTGATCGAGGCCACCCGCTCGGGACTGCTGGCTTCCCCCGCCGCCGCCATGACCGGACTGTCCACGACCTTCTCCGACTTCGGCGAGTTCGAGGCCCCCCTCGCGTACTCGGCGGAGGCGAGGCCCGGTTCCGGGGACCGCGTCACGGTACGCGTCGGCCTCCACCAGTTCGGCTCGGAGATCGCCGAGGGCAGCATCGAGTTCACCCCGTACCCCTGAGTCCGGCGCGGCCGCTTGCCGCGAACCGTGTGAGAAGCCCGAAGGAGCGCCCAGTGGGAAGCCAGGCGAACGACGCCGGATGCCGCGTCGCCCTGCTCATCCGCAACACCCTGCACCGCTACGCCGTCGAAGGCATGATCCACTCACTCTCCGGAAGCGCCCCGGTCCGGCCCGTGGACCCGGGCGGCGAGAGCGTCAACGCCTACGACGGCCGACGGTTCGACGTCCTGCTCGCGGCCTCGGCGGACCTGGAGGCCGACACGGTCCGCGAGGCGGTGCGCGTGCTGTGCGTACAGGGACCGCGGCTGCTCCTCCTGGTCGACGGCCCGGACGCGCTCGACGCGCCGTGGATCGCGGCCTGCCGGGCGCAGGGTCTCCTCGACTGGGTGGAGCTGGAGCCGCGTCGCCTCGCGGACGCGCTCGCCGACGTCACCGCAGGCAAGTTCCACGTCTCGTCCTCCCTGGCCCACCGGCTTGTCACCCTCGCCGGCCGCACCACGGGCGCTGCCCCCACCAGGGTGCCCGTCGCACCGGCGCTGACTCCCCGTGAACTGCAGGTGCTGCGGCTGGTCGCCGAGGGGCTGAGCAACAAACAGGTCTCGCACCGGCTGCTGATCTCCGAGCACGGGGTGAAACGGCTGATGGGCAACGTGCTGGCGAAGCTGAACTGCCCCAACCGCACGCTGGCGGTCGTACGGGCGATGGACGACGGACTGCTCGCGGTGTGAACGGGACGGCCCGCCCGGCGTGCCGCGCGGGCTGTCCCGCCACGGGTCTCAACCGCTCAGCCGGGCGGTCAGTTCCCGTTTGAGGATCTTGCCGCTCGGGCCGAGCGGGAAGTCGTCGACGAACTCGACCCGGCGCGGGTACTTGTACGCGGCGAGTCGCTCCCGGCTCCAGGCCACCAGCTCCGCGCCGAGTTCCGGCCCCGGCCGGGAGCCCGGCCGGGGCCGCACGACCGCGCAGACCTCCTCGCCGTACCGGCTGTGCGGCACGCCGACGACGGCCACCTGCGCGACCGCCGGATGACGCATCAGGACGTCCTCGACCTCGCGCGGGTACACGTTGTACCCGCCACGCAGGACCATGTCCTTCTTCCTGTCCACGACCGACAGATAACCGTCCTTGTCCAGCACCCCCAGGTCCCCCGACCTGAACCAGCCGTCCATCAGCACCTCGGCGGTGGCCTCGGGACGCCCCAGGTATCCGGCCATCACGTTGTGCCCGCGGACGACGATCTCGCCCACCTCGTCCCGTCCCAGCAACTCGATGCCGTCCTCCCGTTCGGCGCGGGCTATCCCCACCTGCACGCCCCAGATCGGCTTGCCCACCGTTCCCGGACGGCAGGGCCAGGCCCGCTGGTTGTACGCGACCACGGGCGATGTCTCCGTCAGCCCGTACCCCTCGTAGATCCGGCAGCCGAACACCTCCTCGAATTTCTCGAGAACCGGGACGGGGAGCGCCGAGCCCCCGCTGAACGCGCGGTCGAGCGGTGGCCTTCGGGGATCGGTCGCCGCCGCATCCAGGAGCTCGATGTACATCGTCGGGACGCCCATGAGGACCGTGCATCCGTGCTCCGTCATGGTCCGAAGGGCCCGGCCCGCGTCGAAGCGGTCCATGAGCACCATCGTGGCACCGGCACGGAAACAGGTGGCCATGCCGCAGATCTGTCCGAAGGTGTGGAACAGCGGCAGACAGCCCAGCAGGACATCGTCCTCGTGGAAGTCGAAGGGCGAGAGCATGCCCACGGTCACGTTCAGGGTGACGCTGAGATGCGTCAGCATCGCCCCCTTGGGGCGGCCGGTCGTCCCGGAGGTGTACAGCACGAGTGCCAGATCGCCGGGCTCGCGCGGCACCCAGCTGTCGGCCGGCTCGGCCTGCCCGGCGAGTGCGTCCAGCGCCACCGTGCCGGGCTCCTCCGGCGCGGACACGGTCAGCAGGGGCACTCCCGCTCGGGCCGCGGCTTCGCGCCCCGGCCCGAGGAACGGTCCGGAGCAGACCAGGGCGGCGCACGCGGCGTCCCGCAGGACGTACTCGATCTCGTGCGCTTTCAGAAGTGTGTTGACCGGAACCACCGCGGCACCGAGTGCCAGCGCGCCGAAGTAGGCCATGGGGAAAGCGGGTTCGTTGCCGACCAGCAGTGCCACCCGGTCGCCGGGCCGGATACCCCGGCCGGCCAGCGCGGTGGCGTACTGCCGGGCGTGCCGCCACAGGGTCTCGTACGTCAGTCGTGTTCGGCCGTGGACGACGGCCGGGTGACGCGGGCGACGGGTCGCGGACTCGGCGAGCACCGCTGCCAGGGACATGGACATAGGACCTCCGCTCGTCGAACGCCCGGTGTCCCGGAGGCGCGGTCCGGGACACCGGGCGGATTCGGTCAGTGGGTCTGCGCGGGCGTGTTGCGGGGGACGGCCAGTTCCTCCCAGATGCCGTCCAGCGCTTCGGCGAACTTCTCGACGTCGGCCGTGGTGTGCGTCGCCGAGGGCGCGATACGCAGGATCTCCTGTCCCTCGGGCACGCTCGGCGCGTTGATCGCCTGGACGTAGATGCCATGCCGCCGCAGCAGCAGTTCGGAGGCCTGCTGGCACAGCAGATCGTCCCGGACCAGCACGGAGACGATGTGCGACTGGTCCGAGAGGAACGGGATCTCCCTCTCGTTCAGCAGCCGGTGCAGACGCGTCGCGTTCTCCCGCAGCCGCCGGCGCTCGGTCTCGCTGGACCGCAGGTGCTGCACCGCGGCCAGGGCGCCCGCGGCGGTGGCGGGCGGCATCGACGTGGTGAAGATGAAGGACCGTGAGAAGCTGCGGACAGCCTCGATCAGGACGGCGGGACCGGCGATGTAGCCGCCCGCGGTACCGAAGCCCTTCGCGAGGGTGCCCATCACGACGGTGAAGCGGTCGGCGAGGCCCTCGCGCGCGGCGATGCCGGCGCCCTCGGGCCCGTACATGCCGACCGCGTGCACCTCGTCGACGAACGTGGTCGCGCCGTACCGTTCGGCCAGTTCGGCGACCTCCGCCAGGGGAGCCACGTCACCGTTCATGGAGTACACGGACTCCATGACGATCAGCTTGGGCCGGTCGGGGTCGGCGGCGGCGAGCAGTTCCGCCAGGTGCTGGGCGTCGTTGTGCCGGAAGATCACCTTCTCGGCCCCGCTGTGCCGAAGGCCGTCGATGATCGACGCGTGATTGAGCCGGTCGGAGAAGACCAGGGTGCCGGGCATCCGGCCGGCCAGGACGCTCAGCGCCCCGTCGTTCGCGGTGAAGCCGGACGGAAAGATCAGCGCCGCCTCCTTGCGGTGCAGCGCGGCCAGCTCCTGTTCCAGCAGGACGTGGTAACTGTTGGTGCCGCCGATGTTCCGGGAGCCGCCGGAGCCCGCGCCGAAGGCGTCGATCGCCCCCTTCATGGCCTCCAGCACCGACGGGTGCTGCCCCATACCGAGGTAGTCGTTGCTGCACCACACGCTGACCTCGTGGTCGGCCGGCTCGTCCGGGGTGCGGGCGAAGGCGCTCGGGAACCGGCCGGCGCGGCGACCTATCTCCAGGAAGGAACGCCTGTGGTCGCCGAGCTCCGTCAGTTCGGAGGCGAAGAAGTCCAGGTGCTGGGTCATCGTGTAACTCGCTCTCTGCGGTCGCTCTCTGAGGGGTTCGTCGCACGGGCCGGCGATCAGCCGGCCTGGTCGAGCAGGCGCAGGCGCTGCTTGTCCGGCTTGCCGGAGACTCCGAGGGGGAGTTCCGGCAGGAAGCGGATCCGCTCGGGAGCGTGGACGGGGGAGAGCCTCGCGCCGACGTGGGTGCGGATGGTGTCGGCCGAGAGCCGCGCCCCCGGCTTCGGCACGACCGCCGCGTGCACGTGCTCCAGGTTGTGGGAGTCCCGTACGCCGTAGACAGCGGCGTTCGCCACGCCCGGCAGGCTCCCGATCTCCCGCTCCACGACGGCCGGGTAGATCTTGACGCCGTCGGTCTTGATCACATCTGCCACCCGGTCGACCAGCGAGATGTACCCCTGCTCGTCGACCCGCCCGATGTCTCCGGTGAGGTACCAGCCGTCACGCAGCACGCGGGCCGTCGTCGCCGGGTCGGCCAGGTATCCGTCCATCAGGTTCGGCGAGCGCACCCACAGTTCGCCGGTCTCGCCGAGGGGCAGTTCCTCGCCCGAGACCTGGTCGCAGATTTTGATCTCGACCTCGGGGAACGGGCGTCCGGCCGACGACCTGAGACGCGCGACGTCGTGGTCCTCGGGCAGGAGGATGCTGATGCGGCCCGCCTCGGCACTGCCGTACGCCTGCAGCAGCACCGGACCGAAGACCCGTGCCGCTTCCTCGAGCTGGGCGGGGGCCGCGGCGACGCCCGTGTAGACCAGTGCGCGCAGCGAGGAAAGGTCGGTGCCCTCGGCCTTCACCACCTCCAGCGACTGGTACAGGTGGGGTGTCGCCATGAACGTGCGAGTGATCCGGTGTTCGGCCACGGCCCGCATGACCTGCGTGGCGTCGAACTGCTCGTGCAGGACGACGAGTCCGCCCAGCCGCAGGACCGCGTCGGCCATGGGGCCGACGACGAAGCTGAGCGGCGTCGCGACGAGCAGCCGCGGGCTGGGCTCGCCCACCAGGGGCGCCGTCCCGCGCACCGTGCCCTCCCAGACCCGCGTGGACACGCAGACCCCCTTGGGCTGTCCGGTGCTCCCGCTGCTGAAGGAGATCAGCGCCCGGCCGCGCGGGTCGGGGGCGGGCAGTTCGCCCAGGCTCTCCCGGACGTCCCCGGGTTCCGTGACCGTCATCGGGGCCTCGGCCTCGACGACCGCGAACCGGCCGGGCGCGCGGTCCGCCAGTTCCTTGGCCCGCCCCGAGTTCTCCGTGTCGGTGTACAGCACGGCGGCCGACGAGTCGAACAGGATGCGCAGTTGGGCGTCCGTCGACAGCACGGGGACGGTGGAGCCGGGGTTGGTGCCGCGTACGTAGGTGACGGCGCCGCCCAGCAGGTGGGTGGCGTACCGCACGGTGAGCATCTCCGGGCTGTTGGGAGTCACCAGGATGCCCACGGTGTTGCCCGGGCCGATGCCACGCCTGCGCAGCGTGCGGACCGTGTCGGCGACCGACCGGGCCAGTTCGCCGGCCCGTATCTCCCGCCCGCGCCAGTGCACCGCCACCCGGTCCGGTGTGTCGGTCAGCGCGGAGAGAATGTCGAGGGCGTAGCAGTCGCCGGGTTGCTGGAGTTCCGTACTGGCCGTAACCGTCATGTCCATCTCCATTCCGTGCGCACCGTTCCGTGCGCAACGCACGTCGGGAGGGCGCTGCCCTCCACCGACTCGCCTTAGCCTGTCCTGGCCCCTGGGAAGCGACAATCCTCGAACGACCTGCCACAACGGGCCGCCCGGGGCGGACCGGGGTACCCGATCGGGTACGCCGAAGGGTCGGGGACGGGGACCCGCCCCCGACCGAGGGGACCGTCTAACCGAGGGGACCCGCCGGGAAGGGGACGCCCGTCAGCTCTTCGCTGAGGGCGCGCAGCCGGGCCCGGGCCCGTGGGTCGTAGGCCTGGGCCGCGGCCCCGGCATCGGTGCTCTGGTTGAAGAAGCGGCCCGTGACCTGTTCCAGAGCGGGGTCGGTGAGCAGCCTCACGGTGTTGCGCACCCCGTCGGCGATGGTGCTCTGCACGGGGAACCGGCCCACCACCATGTTGGTCGGCATGTAGGGGGCCGGATGGACCGCGTTGGCGGTCACGCCCTGGCTGCCCAGGGCCTCCGCGAGGTCGAAGGCCAGCATGATCTGGGCGAGTTTGGCCTGGCAGTAGGCCTGGATACCGTCGTAGCCGCGGGTCAGCATCGGGTCGTCGAAGTCGATGGGCGACTGGCCCGCCGAGCTCACGTTCACGATGCGCGCGGGGGCCGACCGGGCGAGCAGCGGGGCCAGCCTCGCCGCGAGGACGTAGCCGGCCAAGTAGTCGACCTGGAAGGTGAGTTCGTGGCCGTCGGCGCTCTCCTCCCGGCCGAAGACGCCGATCCCCGCGTTGTTGACCAGTGAGTCGAGCCGGCCGAGGGCGGACACCTCCTCGGCGAGCCGGTGCACGTCGGACAGCCGGGCGAAATCGGCGAGCAGATAGGTGAGTCTGTCGTTGCCGGTGGTCTCGCGCAGTTCGGCGAGCAGCTCCTCGCCCTTCTCCTTGCTGCGGCCGTGCAGGACGAGGGTGGCGCCCTGCCCGGCGAGTTCCTGGGCGAGGCCGCGGCCGAGGCCGGAGGTCGCGCCGGTGATGAGTACGGTCTGCTGATCGACGGGAAGCATGCTGCCTTCTGATGGCTGGGGTGCTGGTGCTGGTGCTCGCAGGCTGGGCCGGCGGTGGGTCAGATGCCCGCCGCGCGGAGCGACGCGTACGTCTCGGCCGCGACGTCGACGAGTTCGGCGGCGTCGCGCGTCGTCACCTGGAGTTCGACGACGAACTCGTCGATGCCCGGTATCTCGGCGTGGGCCGCGATGTCCTCCGTGATCTGCGCGACGCTGCCGTGGAAGAGACGGCGGTCCTTGCCCTCGACCGGTTCGGGGGTCCAGGTCGTGGTGACACGCACGATCAGCCCCAGCGGCCGCTCCCGTCCTCGCTCGGTCGCCAGATCCATGATCTTCTTCTGTTCCTCGGCCAGCGTCCGGACCCCACTCGCCACCGGCATCCAGCCGTCCGCCCGGTCCACCAGCCTCCGCTTCGACCGGTTGCTGAGCGCGGGCAGGTAGATCGGTATGGGCCCGACGGGCTTGGGGGCCACCTCGCACGGCGCGATCATGGTGATCTCACCCTGGTACGAGACGGGGTTGGGTCCCCACACGGCCGCGCACACGTCCAGCAGTTCGTCCAGCACCGCACCGCGTTTCTCGAACGGCGCGACGGGCAGCGCCGCGGTCTGGTCGGTCGACCAGCCCGTGCCGAATCCCGCGACGAGCCGTCCGCCGCTGGCGGCGTCCAGAGACGCCAGCGAGCGTGCCAGCTGGTAGGGCAGGTGCAACGGGGCCACCAGCACCCCGGTGCCGAGCCGGGCTCTGTCGGTGGCGCCGGCCGCGAGGCTGAGGGTGACCAGCGGGTCCGCGACACTGCGGAAGTAGTCGGGCCAGGGCAGTCCGGGCACACCGTGGAACCCCTGGGTCATGGGCGTCGGGTACATGAGGACCTCGAAGACCCACAGGCTGTCGTAGCCGATGTCCTCGGCGGCCCGTGCGACCGTCGCCACATCGCGGCCGACGTCGTACTGCTTCAGCTGGGGCAGGCCGAGACCGATCTTGATCGTCATACGGGCACTCCTTCGTGTGCGTGGGAACCGGCGCGGGCGGGCGCCCTCAGGCCGGACGCTCCGTCTGGTCGAGGACGATCACCTCGGCGGGGCAGACTGCGGCGGCCTCGCGGACGGCCTCGTGCAGGTCCGCCGGGGGATGGGGGTCGAGGAGAAGGACCAGGCCGTCCTCGTCGTCCTGGTCGAAGACCTCCGGCGCGCTCAGCACACAGCTGCCGGCTCCACAGCACTTGTCCTGGTCAACGCGTACGCGCATGGTGCCTCCCGGAGCGGGTCCGGCCGCCGGGCGGCCGGTGCGGATGGTGGTGTCGTGGACGGACCGGCCCGTCGGTGCCTGCCCGGTCACCAGGCGACCGGCAGTGAGCCGAGTCCGTAGATCGCCATGTCGTGGCGGAAGGCGACGTCCTCGAAAGGGATCGCGAGGCGCAGGTCGGGCAGCCTGCGCAGCAGTGCGTTCAGGGCGATCTCGATCTCCAGCCGGGCGAGACCCTGCCCGAGACACTGGTGCACGCCGAAACCGAAGGCGAGGTGGCGGCGTGCGTTGCGGCCGATGTCGAGCGTGGCGCCCCCGGGGAAGACCTCCTCGTCCCGGTTGGCGGTGTTCACCATGCACAGCACGCCCTCGCCGGCCCGGATGGTGTGTCCGCCGACGGTGACGTCCTCGGCGGCGACCCGGGGGATGCCGTTGTGGACGATCGTCAGATGGCGCAGCAGCTCCTCTACCGCGCCCATGGTCAGCGAGGGATCCCTGCGCAGCCGTTCGAGCTGCTCGGGATGGCGCAGCAGAGCGAGCGTCGACAGCGCGATCATGTTCGCGCTCGTCTCGTGGCCGGCCACCAGCAGGAGCCGGCCCGTGGCGGCGATCTCGTCCACACCCAGCTCGCCGCGGGCGACCAGGCTGCTGATGATGCTGTCGTCGGGTTCGCGCTTCTTGTGCTCGGCGATCTCGGCCAGGTAGGCGATCAGCTCCTCCTGCGACCTCCGGACCTCCTCGGCCGTCGCCTCCAGACTGAACAGCGCCGCACTGCGCTCCTGGAAGAACTCGTGGTCCTCGTACGGGACGCCGAGCAGCAGGCAGATCACCACGGACGGCAGCGGCAGCGCGAACTCGGAGACCAGGTCGGCCGTCGTCCGCCCGTCGGTCATCCGGTCGAGCAGGTCCTCGGTGAGGCGCTCGATGTGCGGGCGCATCGCCTGAACCTTCTTCGTCATGAAGTCGGGTGTGAGCATGCGGCGCAGCCGGGCGTGTTCCGGATCGTCCAGCCGGAAGAAGGTCGGCTTCATGGTGCGGACCAGCTCCCGGACGCCGGCCACGAGGAAGGGGAACCCCGGGCGGGTGGCCTCGGCGCTGAACCGCGGATCGCCCAGAACCTCCCGGACATGCTGATGGCCGGTTATCAGCCAGGCGGAGGAGTCGTCCCACAGCGTGACCCGGGTGAGCGGTGCCTTCGCGTGCGCGCGATCGACGGCCGGCGGTGGGTCGAAGGGACAGCCGGCGGCCTTCGGCGCCGGGAAGGCGAGCGGTGGGGAATGTGTCGGATCTTCGGTGACCGTACGTTCTGTGGACGTCATGCGGGCCTCATGCCCTTCTTGGTCAACTCATTACCTGATGACAGGCAGTTGCCAGTCGGCTGCTTTGAATCAAGTGCTTGATAAGCTACCTGGCCGCCCAGCCGCCAGGAACCCTCGATCGTCGCGCGGTCGAGGTTGGCCGGATTCCACCGCTGGTTCGCACCCAGGGGGCATCTTTACGTCATCGTTGCGATACAAGGCAGCACTGTATCGAAAATGACTCTACGATGCTCCGCATGTCCTTACAGAACTCCGGCATCCCGGAGACCATTCACCGGCGTCGCTGGTTGATCCTCGCCGTCCTGCTGCTCAGCGTGCTCGTCACCGTGCTGGACAACTCGATCCTCAACGTGGCGATGAAGACCCTGGCCCAGCCCTCGCCGGACGGCCTGGGCGCGAGCCAGAGCCAGCTCGAATGGGCGGTCAACGCCTACACCCTTGTCTTCGCGGGGCTGCTCTTCACCGGTGGCGTGCTCGGTGACCGGCTCGGCCGCAAGAAAGTCCTGCTCTTCGGCATGCTCGTGTTCGGCGTCACGTCCGCCCTGTGCGCCTACGCGAGTTCCCCGGGTGAACTCATCGCCTACCGGGGCGCGATGGGCTTCGGCAGCGCGTTCATCCCGCCCGCGACCCTCGCGTTGCTCACGCAGGTCTTCGAGCGCGAGGAGCAGCCCAAGGCGATCGGTATCTGGACAGGCGTCGTCGGCTTCGCCGTCGCCATGGGCCCGATCGTCGGCGGCACGCTGATCGAGCACTTCTGGTGGGGTTCCATCTTCCTGGTCAACGTGCCGATCGTGATCATCGCCGTGGTCGCCATGTTCGTGCTCGTCCCGGACTCGAGGGACGAACGGGCGGGCCGTCTCGACCCGTTCGGCGTCCTGCTGTCCATCGCCGGCATGGTCCTGCTCGTCTTCGGCATCATCAAGGGCGGCCAGCTCGGCGACTTCGGCGAGCCGGAGGCGTGGGGCTGCACGCTGGGCGGACTGGCGACCCTCGGCCTCTTCGTCTGGTGGGAGCGACGCACGGACCATCCGGCCTTCGACGTCTCCTATTTCAAGAACCGGCGCTTCTCCGGCGCGGTGACCGCGATCTCGCTGGTCTCCTTCGCCCTGCTCGGCGTCTCGTTCTTCGTCGTCTTCTACACCCAGGCGGTACGCGGCTACAGCGCCCTGGAGACCGGTCTGCTGTTCCTGCCGCTGGCCGCCGCGCAGATGTACTTCGCCCCGCGGGCGCGGCACGTCGTCGAGCGCTTCGGTCCACGTGCCGTCTGCACTGCCGGACTCGCCCTCAACGCCGTGGCCTTCGCCGGCTTCCTGGTGCTGGGCCGGTCCACGCCGATCTGGGTCCTGGCGGTACTCTTCGCCTTGATGGGTACAGCTTTCGCACACATCCTGCCGCCCGCCACCGTGATGATCATGACGTCGCTGCCGCGGGAGAAGGCCGGTGCCGCCTCCGCGATCAACAACGTCTTCCGCCAGGTCGGCGGGGCCATCGGCATCGCCGTGCTCGGCTCCCTGCTGTCCACCGTCTACCGCAGCGAGGTCCAGGACCACTTCGACGCGCTCCCCGAATCCGCCCGCCACGCCGCCGGCGAGTCGATCTCGGCGACCCTCAGCGCCGCCGGGAAACTCGGTCCCCGGGGGCAGGAACTGGTCGGGGCCGCGAACGACGCCTTCGTCCACGCCATGCACATCACGGCCGTGACCGCCGCCGTCGTCTCCGTCCTGGGCGCTGTGGTCGTGATGTTCACTCTGCCGCCGAAGCCCAAGCCGCAGGAAGCGGCCGGTGACGACCCGGCCGAGCGGCAGACGGTAGGTGCGGACAAGTGACAGAGCCGCCCGGTCAGACGGTCGCGCCGCGCGGACGTCCGCGCAACGTGGCCGTCGACCGCGCGGTCGTCGACACGGTCCTGCGGCTGCTCATCGAAGGGGTCAGCTTCGGCGACCTGTCCATGGTGGCCGTCGCCCGGGAGACCGGTGTCAGCAGGGCCACCGTGTACCGCCGGTGGCCCACCATGGACGCCCTGCTCCTGGACGTCCTGGAAGCGATCGAGGACCCGCTGCCGGAACCGGCCGGCCGTTCGCTGCGCGAGGACCTGGTCAACGCCGTCGAGGCGACGAGGAAGCGCAGCCTGGCGAAGCACGAGTCGGCCCTGATGCGCAACATGCTGACGCAGATCCACACCAGCCCGCAGTTGTGGCAGGCCTACCGGGACACCTTCATCGTCCCGCGCCGCCAGGCCTTCGCCCGCATTCTGGAACGCGGGCTGGCCGACGGCGAGATCCGCCCCGAGTACGGCGACGACCTGGAACTCCTCGTCGACATGGTGGTCAGCCCGGTCCTCAGCCGGGCGACCCTGCGGCCGAACTCGCTGCTGGAGGAAAATCTGGCCGAACGGGTCGTCGACGCGTTCCTCCAGGGAGTCCGGCCGAAGGGCTGAGGCCCCTACGTGGCGGCCTTCACGCTCACTTTCAGACGGCTTTGGCGAGAGTGAGCGTGAAGCCGGCGCTCGGGTCGGCCCAGAGCTGCTGGGTGCGCAGACCCGCGTCGGACATCTCCGCCTCCAGTCCGGGCACGGTGAATTTGGCGCTGCGCTCGGTGATCCATTCCTCTCCGCGCCCGAAACTCACCGCCAGGTCGAGTCCCCGGACCTTGACGAGCTGCTCGACCCGACTGCGCAGCCTCATCTCGATATGACTCTCCGCGCTGTTCCACACCGCTACGTGATCGAAGGTGTCGGGGTCGAAGTCGGCGTCCAGTTCACGGTTCAGGACGTGCAGCAGGTTCTTGTTGAACTCGGCGGTGACGCCTTGACCGTCGTCGTAGGCGGCGGTCATTTCGTGCTCCGGCTTGACCAGGTCGGCGCCGAGGAGAAGGTAGTCCTCGGGGCGCAGGAGGTTCCGTAGCCCGCGGAGGAAGGCGCCTCGGCCGGGGCGCCGGAAGTTTCCCAGCGTGCTGCCGAGAAATGCGATGAGCCGTGGTCCCTCCTCCGGCATCGCCGGCAGGACGAGGGCATTCGTGAAGTCGGCACGGAGGGCGTGCAGCCGGACGCCGGGATAGTCCTGGACGAGTTGCCCGCTTGCCTGATGGAGTGCGTCCGCACTGACGTCGACGGGGACGTAGCGCAGGTCGACGGGCCCCAGCGCCTCGATGATGAGCTTGGATTTCGTCGAACTCCCGGACCCCAGCTCCACCATGGTGCGCGCTCCGGTCAGCGCGGCCACGTCCTGGGCGTGGAGCTGCAGCAACCCCAGTTCCGCCCGCCACAAGGGGTATTCCGGGAGCTGGGTGATCTCCTCGAAGAGTTCGCTGCCCCGGGCGTCGTAGAACCAGGTGGGTGCTGTGGACTTGGGGGTGCTGGTCAGCCCGCCGCGGATGTCGGCGCGCAGTGCCTTGGCGTAGTGCTCGGCGTCGAGGGTGTCGGTGTAGCCGTAGGCGCGGGGGCCGGTCATGACTGCCTCATTTCAAGGGATGCCAGGTCGCCGCTCAAGTCCTGGAGCGGGGTGAGCCGTACCTCGGTGCGGCTCGCGATGACGAGGGTGCGGTCGGGTACCTCCTGCCAGCGGGGATCGTCGTCGTACGGCTCCGAGGCCACCACCGTGCGGGGGCCGGGCCCGGTCAGGTGGAAGAGGCTGTCGCCCCAGGTGGTCGCCGCGATCGTCTCGCCGTCGGTGAGCAGCAGGTTGAGCCGGGAGCCTGGGGCCGCCGCGTCGACCTCCAGGACGGTGCGGGCCAACGCCTGTCCGACGTCGTCACCGGCGTGCAGCCGGTGCAGCACCAGGGCCCAGACGAACGCCGAGTCGGTGCGTGCCTCCATCGACAGCAACTCCTCGCCGGGCAGGGCCTGTACGAGGGGCGCCAGGGAGCCCGGCCACCCCTTGACCGCCCCGTTGTGGCCGAACAGCCAGGCGCCGGCCGCGAAGGGCGCCGCGGCGGCCTCACCGTCGGCTCCGGCCAGCGTCGCGTCCCGTACGGCGGCGAGCAGCGCCGTGGTCCGTACGACCCGGGCGAGGTCGGCGAAGGACGGGTCCGCCCAGACGGGCCCGGCGCGCCGGTAGCGGGCCGGCACCGGATCACCCTCGGCGTACCAGCCGACCCCGAAACCATCGGCGTTGACCGTCCCGTGCCGCTGGCGCCGGGGCGCCCACGACTGCCGGTACAGCCCGTGCGGCGGGTCCACCACCACACCGCCGATCGCCTCCGGGGGCCCCAGAAAGGCCAGTTGGCGGCACATCAGACACCCTCCGGGGTACGGGCGGTGCGGAACCCGGAGAAGATCTGCCGCCGGATCGGATAGTCCCAGTTGCGGAACGTCCCCCGGCAGGCCACCGCGTCCACGCCGAACGAACCGCCGCGCAGCACCTTGTACTCGGGCCCGAAGAACACCTCCGAGTACTCCTTGTACGGAAACATGCTGAACCCCGGGTACGGCGCGAAGTCGCTGGCCGTCCACTCCCACACGTCACCGATCAACTGCCGTATCCCGAGCGGCGATTCCCCGGCCGGATAGCTTCCGGCGGGCGCCGGACGCAGGTGCCGCTGACCGAGGTTGGCGTGCTCGGGCCCCGGGTCGGCGTCGCCCCACGGGTAGCGCGTCGAGCGGCCGGTCGCCGGGTCGTGCCGCGCGGCCTTCTCCCACTCCGGCTCGGTGGGCAGTCGGCGCCCGGCCCAGCGGGCGTACGCGTCCGCCTCGTACCAGCAGACGTGCACGACGGGCTCCTCGGGCGGCACCACCTCGGTGACCCCGAACCGCCGCCGCAGCCACTGCCCGCCGTCCCGGAACCAGAACTGCGGTGCGTACAGCGAGGTTTGGCGCACATGCGCCCAGCCGTCCGGTGCCCACCAGCGCTGGTCCTCGTAGCCGCCGGCCGCGATGAACGCCTGATAGGCGCCGTTCGTCACGGGCGTCGTGTCGATGAAGAAGGGCGCCACCTCCCGCCGGTGCGCGGGCCGTTCGTTGTCCAGGGACCACGGCTCGGTGGAGGTGCCCATCGTGAACGGCCCACCGGGGACCAGGACTTCGGACGGACCGTTGAACGGGGGAGCGGGCGCCGGGTCGGGGGCCCGGAGAACCGCAGGCCCCGTCCGCAGCTGATGGGTGATCAGCATCGTCTCGTCGTGCTGCTGTTCGTGCTGGGCGATCATCCCGAAGGCGAACCCGGCCCTGGTCAGCTGTGCGCCCGTACCTTCGAACTCGGCGCTCTCCAGTACGTCCAGGGCCCGCCCGCGCACCTCCGCCGCGTACTTACGGGCCTCGGCGGGCGGCAGCAGCGGCAGTGTGGGCCGTTCGGCGCGCGAGTGCTCGAAGGCGTCGTACAGGCCGTCGATCTCGGGCCGCATCGCCTCCCGGCCGGCGACCGCGCGCAGCAGCCACAGCTCCTCCTGGTTGCCGATGTGCGCGAGGTCCCACACCAGCGGGGACATCAACGGCGAGTGCTGCGCGGTGAGTTCGGGATCGTCAACGGCAGTGAGGAGCGCGGTCCGCTCCCGTGCGGTGGTGAGTGCCGCGAGAGCACGCTCGCGGAGCACCGCCGGTTCCAGGGCGGGGTCGGTCATGTGCGGAGATCCTTTCCGTACGAGGTCCCGTGCGCACGCCGGTCCGTGCCGGGCAGCCGGTCGAGCAGGTCGTCGGCGGGGCAACGGCCCTTGACGACAAAGCGGTTGAGGAACGTGTCGACGGCGTCGACGACCTCGGCGCTCGCGCCGAGCCGGGGCAGGGCCTCCAGTGCGGCCGAGAAGCAGACGAGAGCGACTTCCCGCAGCTCGGGATCGCTCAGGCCGTAGCGGGCCGCGTCGGTCCACAGGGGATTGTGCGGGGCCGGGAGGGACAGGGTGCGCTCGGCGAGCGGCTTGACCGCCCGGTAGGCCACCTCGGCGGCCTCCGGGTCGTCGAAGAGCGCGGCCGTGACGGCCAGCGGGACGATCCAGCCGTCGTCGCCGGGCTGGGCGTCGATCATGCGCAGTTCGAGGTGACCGCGCGGCCGGACCGGCGGGAACAGGGTCGTCAGGTGGTAGTCGAGATCCTCCTGAGTCGGCGGTCTGGGCACCCCGGACCGGATCCACTCCCGGAACGTCAGCCCGTCCTCCGGGACGTCCCACGGCCCGCTGTCCCGCCGTACGCACATCACCGGGGCGTCGAGCACATGGCGGGCCCACGCCTGTCTGGGTTCGGCGTCCAGCTGGGGCGCGCCGGCCCGTCCGGCGCCGATCTCCGCCCACAGCACCTGCCGGGTGGAACGCCAGCCGGTGGGGCTGCGCCGGGCGATCGGGGAGTTGGCGAAGGCGGCCACCAGGACCGCGCCGAGCTGGTGGGCGAGCCACCAGCGCCGTCCGTGCCCCAGCGGGCCAGGTTCCTCGTGACCCGCGTCCAGGCACACCTGTACGGAGGCCGAGGTGCACATCATGGCGCGCCCGGCCGGGCCCGTGAGGTCGAGGGACCGCTCCAGGGCGTCGTAACGCGGCTCGTGCAGGAAACGGCGGGGCGGGTGCCAGGGATCCTGGCCGATGCCGACGAGGCCGAGACCGTCCTTGCGCAGTACCGCGCGGACGGCGTCCAGATCGGCGGAGACGGACTGAATGCACTCCATCAGGGAGTCGGCGGGAGCGGAGCTGAGCTCCAGCTGGCCGCCGGGTTCGACGGTGAGCGCCGACCTGAGAGGCAGGTTCCGCAGTGCGGCGTAGGCCGCTTCGAGCCGTGCGGGTGTCACGGGGAGCCGCGGGTCACGCAGCTCGTGGACGAGCCATTCCACCTCGACCCCGAGGGTGCGGGGCGGCCCGGTCTTGAAGCAGATGCCCCGGATCAGGGCTTCCACCTCGGCCTCGGACAGGGCGGTGCGGCGCTTCGTACAGCCACTTACCGAATCGGACATGTCGGGATCCTCCTGAGATTCCTTCATGTCGCCCGAACCGGCTTCGGATGGGCCGGCCAGGCAACACTCGTCCCACCCAAACTCCTCGCGTCGAATCGCACAAGGGTGCGCATGGGCGCTTTCGGGACAACGGATCTCCGTTTCCGTGGTGTTTCCAGGTTGTTCGCCGACCCGGGAAACTCTGTTGCACAGCACGTCCAGCATCACCCACGATGCCGGTATGGGCACGGCGGGGGAGCGAGCACCAGGCACGGTCATGGCGCACACGGGGGTGGCGCCATGAGCGCTCGTCTGCGCGACCTCGCCCGTGGTACGGAGGAGATCGTCGCGGCCGGTTCCTACCGCGCGTCCGACGGACGCGAGGTGTCACTCGCCGTGGCGATCAAGGCCGCCCGAGCGGGCACGCGCCTCTACGGCCCGGGCCCACTGGACGTGCCGCCGGCCGCCGCGCCACTGGACACGTCCTTCGAGGTCACCGGCGAGAGCAGCCTGGAGGCCGCCCGTCGCCTCCCCGGCCCGGTGGCGGTCCTGAACTTCTCCTCGGCCCGCAACCCGGGCGGCGGATACCTCAACGGCGCACAGGCCCAGGAAGAGGCCCTGTGCCGGGCCTCGGCGCTGTACGCCTGCCTGACGGAGGTGCGCGAGTTCTACGACCACCACCGCACCCACCGCGACCCGTTCTACACGGACCGTGTCATCCACTCACCCGGGGTGCCGGTGTTCCGCGACGACCGGGGCCGCCTCCTGGACGTCCCGTACAAGGCGGGCTTCCTGACTTCTGCGGCCCCGAACGCGGGGGTCGTCCGACGAACATCGCCCGATCGGGCGGCGAACCTCCCCCAGGCCCTGGCCTCCCGCGCGGAACGGGTCCTGGAAACGGCGGCGACAGAGGGCTACCGCCGCCTGGTCCTGGGTGCCTGGGGCTGCGGAGTCTTCCAGAACGACCCGGCGACGGTGGCCACCACCTTCAGAAACCTGCTGGTGGGCGGCCGTTTCGAAGGCAGATTCGAGAAGATCGTCTTCGCAATCCTGGACCGCACGAGCGCCACGACCACGAAGGCGGCTTTCGAGCGTACGTTCACCCCCTAGGGGCGCGGGGAACTGCGCGACCAGCCACAGCAAACCCGCCCGCACCCCGGAACCGTCACCTTCTAGGGGCGCGGGGAACTGCGCGACCAGCCACAGCGAGCCCGCACGCACGCCGGAACCGAACTCCTGAACTCGACCCGTACCGCTCCCGCAACCGTCACCTTCTAGGGGCGCGGGGAACTGCGCGACCAGCCACAGCGAGCCCGCACGCACCCCAGAACCGAACCCCTCAACTCCACCCGTACCGCTCCCGCAACCGCATCACAACGGAGTTGAACCGCATCCGATCCAACGCACAGGCCTCCCGCCGCATCCCGTCCTCGAACAGCCGCAGCACCCGGTCCACATCGACCCACGAATCACGCCCGGTCCGATCCCACGGCCCGCTCCCGATCGCGACCCACTCCCGATCGCCGTCATGCCGCTTGCTGGACAGCTGCACGGCGAGGAACGTCCCGGCGGTCTCGCGGGCGACAACCAGCACGGGCCGGTCCTTTCCCCGCCCGTCGTTCTCCTCGAAGGGCACCCAGGTCCACACGATCTCCCCGGGGTCGGGATCGCCGTCGTGGGCGGGCGAGTACTCCGTACGCACCCGCCCCACGTCGCGAGGGTCGGCCTCGGTGGTGGCGGAAGGGCCGTAGCGGCCCGGGACTTCGTCATGGGAAAGGTCGGTCACGAGGCCCACGTTAGAGCCTGCGCACCACCCCACCCGGCAGCGCCCCGCACCTCACCGCACGGCCCTCACCGCATCAGCCCTCGTTCTTCTCCACCGGCACCTTCTGAACCGTCGGCGCCGCCAGCCCGTTCAGCGCCGAAGTCCCGTTCGCCGGCTGCCCGTTCTGGTTCATGGACGCGAGCAGCTGCCGCGCCAGGCCCAGTCCCGTACCGCCCATGGTGAGCGCCTTGGCGAGCATCTCCGCCATGCCGTCGGCGCCGTTGAGCACCACCATGTTGTCGACGCTGCCGAACGCGGACGCACCGGCCTTGACGATCTCCGGCCAGTTCTCGGCGAGTTGCTGGGCGACCACCGCTTCCTGGTTCTCCGCGAGCGCGGCGGCCCGTGCCTTGATGGCCTCCGCCTCCGCGAGTCCCTTGGCCTTCGTCGCCTCGGCGGCGGCGAGTCCCTTGGCCTGGGACGCGGCGGCCTCGGCCTCACCCGTGGCCCGGGTCGCCATGGCGGTTGCCACACCCCGTGCCTTGGTCGCCTCGGCCTCGGCGGTCGCCGCCGTCGTGACCCGGTTCGCCTCGGCCAGGGCCGCGAGCTCCGTCTCCTTGGCCTTGGCCTGCGCCGCCGAGATACGCGCGTCACGCTCGGCCTCGGCCCGCGCCCGCGTCTCGTAGGCCTGCGCGTCGGCCGGCTTGCGGACGTCCGCCTGGAGCTGCTGTTCCCGGCGCAGGGCGTCGAGTTCGGCGATGCGCGTCTCCTGGATGACGACGTCCTGCCGGGCGGCGGCGTCGGCGAGCGGTCCGGCCTGCCGGGCCTTCGCCGCCGCCTTGTCGCGCTCGGCCTGGTAACCGGCCTGCAGGATCTCGCTGTCCCGGGTGGCCTCCGACATGTGAGCCGCGGCCCTCTGCTCGGCCTCGGTGGCGAGACGATTCGCCTCGGCCTGCGCGATCCGCGCGTCCCGCTGGACGGCGGCGGCGTGCGGCATGGCGAGGTTCTTGATGTACCCGGTCGGGTCCTCGATCTCGTGGATCTGGAGGGAGTCGACGATCAGGCCGAGCTTCTCCATCTCCGTGCCGCACGCGGCCCGGGTCTGCCCGGTGAGCTTCTCGCGGTCGCGGATCATGTCCTCGACGGTCAACCCGCCGACGATGGACCGCAGATGACCGGCGAACACGTTGTGCACACGCTCGGCCATCATCTTCTGCTGGTCGAGGAAACGGCGCCCCGCGTTGGCGATCGACACGAAGTCGTCGCCCACCTTGAAGATGACCACGCCCCGCACCTTGAGCGGAATGCCCTGGGTGGTCACACAGTCCACATGCAGCTCGGTCTCGTTCAGGTCGAGCGAGATCTTGCGCACCGCCTGCATCCCGGGCAGCACGAGCGTGCCCCGCCCGGTGACGATACGGAACCCCATGCCTTCCTCAAGGCCTTCGGTCCTGTGTTTCGAACCGGAGATGATGAGTGCCTCGTTGGGTTCAGCGACCCGCCACATCATCTTGAAAACACCGATGAGTGCGAGGACGGCAACTACCGCGACCCCCGCAACGACGCCGACGAACATCGGCATACGCCCCCTTTGCCTGGTGCCCTTTCGGCACCGAACGACGCAAGGGTGCTCCTGTGCGAGGCCTGGGTACAGCGGCTGAGGAATCCTTGTTGCAAGCTTGACGCACACGTGATCATCCGCAGACGTACGGACCCCACAGACTCCACGGGCTCCACCGGCGCGCGTCCGCCGGGCTCAACTGTCGTAGGCGGCGGTGACGTACACGGTGCGCGGCGGCAGGTACTCGACGACCATGACCACCGTCCCGCGCTCGATACGGTCCTGGGTCGCGGCGGGATACGCGAGGAAGTGCTCGGCGCCGCCCCGCACCCGGACGATGACCTCGCCCACCAGCCCCGGCCCGATCGTGCCCGTCACCCGCCCCATCAAGCCGACCATCGGCGCGTCGTCCATGGCCACAGGGTAAGGGCCGGGGCGCCCATCTGCCGCCGTCGAGTCGGCGACCGGCTGGACCGGCGGTCATGCCCGCGCCCCGGCAGTGCGTTTCCCATAGCGATTGCACAGGTTTACCTTCGCTCGGTGACAGCCGGTCGGGCGGCACGGTGCGAGATGTCGAATGTGCCGTGTTGGGCCGGAAGTTCACAGGTCGGAGCACGTCCGAACTATTGACGCGCACACGACGTGGACTTACGGTCTGACCGATTTACCGAACTGCGTTCGCAATGTCGAACGTAGAGAGCCGTCGGTTGGATCACCAAGGAGCCCGTACGTGACCAGTTCCCGCCCCACGCCCTCCCGTCGCAGCCTGCTGCGCGCGCTGGCCGCCCTGCCCGTCTCGGCGCTCGTCCTGGGCGAACTCCCCGGACTGCTCGGCACCGCCGCCGCGGCGGCCCCGCCCAGTGGCTCCGCCACGCGCTACACCATCGTGCCGTTCCTCAACAGCAACGACGGCACGGTGAACGTCTACCAGTCCGACGACGCCACCGACTTCCGCCTCGTGCAGTCCTCGGCCTACACCCCGCCGAGCAACCGCATCCGCGACGCGAGCGTCTTCAAGCACACCAACGGCTACTACTACGTCACCTACACCACGCACACCTGGCAGGACACCAGCACCACCATCGGCTTCGCCCGCAGCTCGGACCGCGTCAACTGGACGTTCCTGTACGACTACACGGTCCCGATCGCCGGTCTGTCCCGGGCGTGGGCCCCCGAGTTCTTCGTCGACAGCGACAGCAGCGTGAACATCATCGTGTCCTGCTCGGTCACCAGCGACGAGTGGACCTTCACCCCGTATCTGCTGAAGGCCACCAACTCCGCACTCACGGCGTGGAGTTCACCGGTGGCGCTGTCGGGTATCGGACCGAACCACATCGACACCTGCATCGTGAAGATCGGCTCGACCTACCACGCCTTCCCGAAGAACGAGACGACGAAGTACATCGAGTACGCCACCGCCACCAGCCTCGCCGGCCCCTACACGATTAAGAAGACCGGTGACTGGGCCGGCTGGGGCAGCTACCGCGAAGGCCCGTCCGTCATCCAGCTCGACAACGGCGGCTGGCGGATCTTCTTCGACGGCTACGGCGACGGGAAGTACTACTACAGCGACAGCTACGACACGTTCGCCACCTGGACCGCCGCGAAGGCGCTGCCCTCGGTCTCCGGCACGGCGCGCCACTTCACGGTCGTCAAGGAGACGGTCAGCGGTGGCCCGAGCCTCTCGAAGGGCGTCACGCGCTCCTTCCAGTCGGTCAACTACTCGACGCGGTACTGGCAGGTGCAGTCCTCCCTGCTCAACCTCCCCGTGGTGAGCGGCTCCAGCACCACCGCGCTCAAGCAGGCGTCCACCTTCACGGTCGTCGCGGGACTGGCCGACGGCAACGGCTACTCGTTCCGCGACAGCTCCGGCAACTACCTGCGCCACTGGGACTTCCGCGCCCGCTTCGACGCCAACGACGGTACGTCGACCTTCGCGAAGGACGCCACGTTCATCGCCCGGACGGGCACCGCGTCGGGGTCCGTGCGCTTCGAGTCGTACAACTACCCGGGCTACTTCCTGCGCCACTACAACTACCAGTTGCGGGTGGACGTGACGGACGGCACCGACACCTTCCGCCAGGACAGCTCCTTCCTCCCCGTGACCGCCTGGGCGTAGGCGCAGACCCCGCTATCCTCGCCCCAAATGCCGCATGGTCAGGGCCAGTTGCAGTCTGAGCCGGCCCTGTGGGGTACGGACGGGCCACCCGAGCAGCGCCTCGGCGTGGCCCAACCGGTCCTGGAGCGTGGAGTGGTGGACGTTGACCTCGACGGCGGCTCCCCGCAGGCTCGCCGTCGAGGCCACGGCGTGCAGCGTGGCCAGCATCCAGGGCGCGTCCGCGACCGCCGCCTCCAGCGCCTGGACATCGGGCGGCGGATCCGCCCCCGGCACGACGAGCTCGGCGAGCAGTCCGATACCGCCGAGCTCATCGGCGTACACGACCCGTGGGCCGGGGGAGTGCGGGGTGCCGTCGGCCGTGAACCGGAGGGCGGTGCGGGCGGCGGCCCAGGAGCCCGGCAGTTCGAGCACGGGCACGGCGGGCCCGACGCCGGCCCGGCCGGGCGGGAGCGGGGAGCGTTCGGATCTGGGGTCGGAGGGCGCGGCCGGCTCGGCCTGAGCCGGTGAGTCCGCCCTGCGCGGCTCTCCGGCGGCGAGAACGCGGGGCGGGCCGTCGAGCGGGGCGACCGCGCGGGCCGGGGCGCCCGGGTCCAGACCCAGACGCCGGGCCGCGTGCAGCCGTACCTGCTCGGGCGCGGTGGCGTCGAGCACGGTCTCCACGAGCGCCGGGTCGTCGGCGGGGGTCGCGGGGGCGCGTCCACGGGTGCGGTCGAGGACGTCCCGGATGGCGGCAGCCGCCCGTTCCAGGATCACCGCGTCGACGACGGTGGGCGCCCCGGCACGCTCCAGCCACAGGGCCGGGGTGCCGTCCGGGGACAGCGCGGCGGACGGCCAGGCCGGGTCCGGCGGCTGGTCGGTGTCACGGCGGCGCCCGTCGGTCTCGACCCGCAGCCGCACCCGCCGTCCGGCGTCGGCGAGCCGCGCGGGGCACCCCGCCAGTACGGCGACTCCGCGCACCAGCGCCTCCAGGCCCGCCCGGTGTTCGGCCAGCCGATCGAAGTAGGCGATGACCCGGACGGCGGCGCCGGCGTCCGGATCCAGTGCGGTCAGTCGCCCCGCCAGCTCTTTCATGGCCCCATGGTGCCAGTTGCTCCGCAGGTTGTGCGGTTCCTTGTCTGCGGGTCCGGTGGGGGCTGGTCGCGCCGTTCCCCGCGCCCCTTGGGGGGTTGCGTGCCGCCTGCTGGGTGCTCCGTGGGGCAGGGTGGTCTTCTGCTGCGGGTCCGGTGGGGGCTGGTCGCGCCGTTCCCCGCGCCCCTTAGGTGGGGTTGTGTGCTGCCTGCTGGGTGGTTCGCGGGGGAGGGGTGTGTCTTCTGGTGCGGGCTCGGTGGGGGCTGGGCGCGCAGTTCCCCGCGCCCCTCAGGGCTGCGCCCCTCAGGGCTCGGCCCTGAGGGGGTGTGTTTCCTTCGGGGCGGAGCCCCCGGGGCCGGCGGCGTCTCAGGGCGTCTGGGGTGCGTCGTCCTACTCCGCCAGCAGCCGGCGCAGCCACGCCAGCTGGGACGACTGGCAGGCCTGGGACAGGGACGCCTGGGGGGCGAAGCCGTCGAAGCCGTGGAAGCCGCCTGGCCAGACGTGCAGCTCGGCGATTCCGCCGGCCTGCCAGAGGCGGGTGGCGTAGGAGACGACCTCGTCGCGGAACGTCTCGGCGGAGCCGACGTCGAGGAAGGCCGGGGGCAGCCCGGACAGGTCCTCCGCGCGGGCCGGGGCGGCGTACGGGGAGACGTCCGGGCCACCGCGCTCCGCGCCGAGCAACGCCGTCCACCCGGTGTCGTTGGCCGTGCGGTCCCACACACCGAGGCCCTCCATCTGGTGCACGGAGGGGCTGTCGTTGCGGTCGTCGAGCATCGGGCACATCAGCAGCTGGCCGAGCGGCCGCGGACCCTTGCGGTCCCTGAGGAGCAGCGCCAGTGCGGCCGTCAGGCCACCGCCCGCGCTCGCCCCCGCGATGACGATCCGCTCGGGGTCGGCGCCGATCTCCGCCGCGTGGTCGGCGGTCCACAGCAGCCCGGCGTACACGTCGTCGACGGGCGCCGGATACGGGTTCTCAGGCGCCAGCCGGTACTCGACGGACACCACGACCGCGCCCAGCTCCTTGGCCCACCGCAACGGAGCGTCCACGCCGACACGGTTGTTGCCGATCACCATGCCGCCGCCGTGGACGTGGTAGATCACCGGCAGCGGACCCTCCGTCGCCGGGGCGACCGGCCGGCAGATCAGCAGTGAGATGTCGGGCGCGTTCTCGTGGCCCGGCACGATCCGGTCCTCGACCTCGAAGGCTCCGCCCGAGGTCAGGTCCATGTCCGCCAGCATGTCGATGCCGGGCCCGTTGCGCACGGTCGCGATCTCGTCCATGGTCAGCTTGGGCGGCAGCGTGTCCTTGATCATCTCCAGGACGGCGGCGAGTTCCGGGTCGAACGGCGGCGGCGTAAGCGTCATTGCCTCTGCTCCTCATGCTGCGTGCGGCGGATCGTACGCCGATGGTCCGCGCACCCGGCGGGGCCGTACACGCCGCCGTCCGGCGGAACCTGCCCGCCGTTCGGCGGGTTACCCGGGCGGGCCTGGTCCCGCCCGGACTCGTACCAACGGCAGTGACCTCGGGACTTTGCCGAGTGATGACCTGGTGTTCACTGTGCGGGGGTGGAAGTGATCGCCGGCTATGACAACGCTGCCATTTGCACATCTTTCCTCTGGAGCACCTGTGAACGTCTCACTCACCGTCTGGACGCTGACCGTCGTCGGCCTGTGCGTCCTGGTCGCCGTCGACTTCTTCATCGGCCGCAAGCCGCACGACGTGTCCCTGAAGGAAGCCGGCATCTGGACCGTGGTGTGGGTCGTCCTCGCCTGTCTGTTCGGGCTCGGGCTGCTGATCTACGGCGGGACCAAACCCACCGGTGAGTTCTTCGCCGGGTACATCACCGAGAAGTCGCTGAGCGTCGACAACCTCTTCGTCTTCGTCCTGATCATGGGCAAGTTCGCGGTGCCCTCGCAGTACCAGCAGCGGGTACTGATGGTCGGCGTCCTGGTCGCCCTCGTCCTGCGGGCCGGGTTCATCGCGGCGGGCGCGGCGATCATCACCACGTTCTCGTGGGTCTTCTACGTCTTCGGCGCCTTCCTCGTCTGGACCGCGTGGAAGCTGGTCCAGGACGCCAGGGCCGGCTCGCACGAGGAGGAGTACGAGGAGAACAAGCTGCTCAAGATGGCCGAGCAGAGGTTCGGCGTCGCGGACCGGTACCACGGCACCAAGCTGTTCATCGTGGAGAACGGCAAGCGGATCATGACGCCGATGATGGTCGTCATGCTCGCGATCGGCTCCACGGACGTGCTGTTCGCGCTCGACTCCATCCCCGCCATCTACGGGCTGACCCAGGACCCGTACATCGTCTTCACCGCCAACGCGTTCGCCCTCATGGGCCTGCGTCAGCTGTACTTCCTCATCGGCGGCCTCCTGAAGAAGCTGGTGCACCTCAGCTACGGCCTGTCGATCATCCTCGGTTTCATCGGCGTGAAACTGGTGCTGCACGCGCTGCACGAGTCGGGCGTCCACGTCCCGCAGATCTCCATCCCCTTCTCGCTCGGCTTCATCGTCCTCGTACTGGCCGTCACGACCGTGACGAGCCTGCGGGCCTCGAAGAAGCAGGAGGAAGCGGCAGCCGCCCAGCTGCAGTCTTGACTTCGTGTGCGCTCCAGGAACTAGCGTCGCTGTGGGAACACGGCTCGACGAAGGCGATCGGAGACGGACATGCGACTCGGCGTGCACATCACTCGGTTCAACCACTCCGGAGGGGGCCCCGCGCTCGGCGCCGAGCTGGCGGCGGTCGGCGCCGCGGCCGAGGCGGCGGGCGTCCACCGGCTGACGGTCATGGACCACTACTTCCAGATGGAGTTCAACGGCGGCGCCGAGGACCCCATGCTGGAGGCCTACACGACCCTCGGCTTCCTCGCCGCCCACACCTCCACGGTCCGCCTCGGCGCGCTGGTCACCGGTGTGACGTACCGCCACCCCGGTCTGCTCGCCAAGATCGCCACCACGCTCGACGTCCTCTCCGGCGGCCGGGCCACCCTCGGCATCGGGGCGGCCTGGTACGACAGGGAGCACGAGGGCCTGGGGGTGCCGTACCCGTCGACGGCCGAACGGTTCGAACGGCTGGAGGAGACGCTGCGGATCTGTCTCCAGATGTGGGACCCGGACGACAACGGACCCTTCGAGGGCACGCACTACCGGCTCGCCGAGACCCTCTGCGTCCCGGCCCCCGTCAGCTCACCGCGCCCGGAGATCATGATCGGCGGTGGCGGGGAGCGGAAGACCCTGCGCCTGGTCGCCCAGTACGCGGACGCCTGCAACCTGTTCGCCAGCACCCCGGAGGAGATCGGGCACAAGCTCGACGTGCTGCGCGGCCACTGCGACAGCGTGGGACGCCCGTACGACGACATCGCCAGGACGCTTCTCTACATGGGCGACGCGGCGGACAAGAACGACGTCGACGCCTTCGTCCGGGACATCGAGGGGTACGCGAAGTTCGGCATCGAGACGGTGATGCTGGCGCCGCGCACGGGCGAGCAGGCGGCCTGGATCGAGGAGTTCGCGGCCCCGGCGGTGCGGCGCGCGGCCGAGCTGGGCTGAGGCCGGGGGAGACAGGGGACATGTGGGGAGGGCCGGAGCCCGTACGGGCTCCGGCCCTCCCCACATGTCCGTGTCGCTATGCCCGTGTCGCTACGGCGATCAGGCGGCGGCGGACGTGGCCTCGGCGTGGACCAGGCCGATGACCTCGGCCAGCTGCGCGGCGACCTCGGCGTCGTCGGACGGGTGCGTCTCGGCGAAACGGACCAGCGAGCCGGGGATGGCGAGCTTGACGTCGACAACCTTGGCACCGGCGATGCCCACGGACTTGCGGGCCTCGTCCTGCGCCCAGACGCCGCCGAACTGGCCGTACGCGGTGCCGACCACGGCGACCGGCTTGTCGGAGAGGGCGCCGGCACCGTACGGGCGGGACAGCCAGTCGATGGCGTTCTTCAGGACGGCCGGAATCGTGCCGTTGTACTCGGGGGAGAAGAGCAGCAGCGCGTCGGCCGAGTTGGCGGCCTCGCGCAGCGCGACGGCGGCGGCCGGGAGGCTGCCTTCCACGTCGATGTCCTCGTTGTAGAACGGGATGTCACCGAGGCCTTCGAACAGTACGACCTCCGCACCCTCCGGGGCGTGCTTCACAGCGGCCTCGGCGAGCTGGCGGTTGGTGGAACCGGCGCGAAGGCTGCCGACGAGAGCAAGGATACGAACAGACATGGGGGACTCCACTGAGGGTTGAAACATCGTCGTTACGATCCGGACCGAGGTCCGTTTAAAGTTCTACCAGTGAAACGGACCGTGGTCCAGTTTTCTTCCGACGCGTTACGCTGCCTTCATGTCCGACACCCTGCCGCCCCTCCCGAAGCCCGCGCGGCGGACCGACGAACCCCTGCTGCTGGAACTGGGGGCCGGCGCCGACACCGGGGTCGGCACCGAAGGGGAGGCCGACGAGCCGTGTCTGCGCGCCGACGCCGCCCGTAACCGCGCCCGTCTGCTGGAGGCCGCCGGGCGGCTGGTGGAGCAGCACGGCGCGGCCGGCCTGACCATGGAGGCGGTGGCCGCCGCGGCGCAGGTGGGCAAAGGGACCGTGTTCCGCCGCTTCGGGGACCGCACCGGCCTGCTGATGGCCCTGCTCGACCACTCGGAGCGAAAGCTCCAGGCCGCCTTCCTGAGCGGGCCGCCGCCACTCGGACCAGGGGCGCCGCCCGTGGAGCGGCTGCGCGCGTTCGGGGTGGCGGTACTGCGCCGGGCCTTCGACGAGCTGGAACTGCAGCTGGCCGCCGAAGGCGAACCCGGCCGCCGCTTCGCATCCGCACCCCACCTGGTCCGGTCCAGTCACGTCACCATGCTGCTGCGTCAGGCGATTCCGGACGCCGACTGCGAACTCCTCGCGAAAACACTGATGGGTTATCTGGATCCGGCCCTCATCCATCACCTGACCAGGCAGTGCGGGATGCCGCCGGCACGTCTGGAGGCGGGCTGGATCGACCTCGTCGACCGGATCGCGGGCGGCACGCCGTCACTTTGAGCGCGAGTTTCGGCCAATTGCGCCGGTCGCGCCACGGTGTGCGGCGGTGGTCAACCGGTGCGTCCTGTCCGGGACTTGGCTCCGCCTGTCCGGAAAGCGCGTTCGGTGGGTGACAACGCGGGGAGCAGCTGTGAATCAGTTGGCCAACGGGTCCGGGGCAACCAGAAATGATCTTTCAAAGGCGGATTGGTAAAGCGCTTTCCTAAAGCGCTTTCGTCAACCGCCTTTGCTATCGGGTCGATTGCGAAGTTCCCCCGGTCAAAACTATGCCCCGAGCTTCTGCAAAGATGCCGTACGTCATGGTGCAGATACCGAATTCGGCCGCCCCGGCGGTACCCCAGCCGCGCTCCGTGCCCACGAGCGCGGATGTGGCACGCCTGGCCGGCGTCTCGCGCGCAACCGTCTCCTACGTCCTCAACAACACCAGTGCCGTCCGGATCAGCGAACCCACCCGCCGCCGCGTCCACGAGGCGGCGAAGGAACTCGGGTACGTTCCGCACGCGGCGGCACGCAGTCTGCGGGCCGGACACAGCCGCATGGTGCTGATGCCCGCGCCGAGCGTGCCGATCGGCCCGCTCTACAGCCAGTTCATCAACGAACTCCAGTGGGCGCTCAGCCGCCTCGACTACACCGTCGTCCAGTACGCCTCGGTCGGGCTGCGGGGAGACGAGGCGGCCCGGGCCTGGGCCGAACTGCGGCCCGCCGCCGTCCTCGTGCCCGTCGGCGGGATCGGACCGGAGGGTGTGGCCGTCCTCAAGCGCTCCGGCGCCCGGGCCGTCGTCACGCTCGGTACCGAGCGCATCGAGGGCGCCCACAGCCTGCTCATCGACCACGCCGGTGTCGGCCGCGTCGCGGGCGCACATCTCTACGCCCGGGGCCGCCGCCGGATCGGCGTCGTCATGCCCACGGAGCCGGGCCTGAAGGTCTTCTCCAAGCCCCGCCTCGACGGGGTGCGCGGCGCGCTGGAGGGCACGGACGCCTCGGTGACCGTGCTGCCGCTCGCGTACGAGGAGGAGTCCGCGGCCCGCCTCGCCGCCCGCTGGCCCGAACTCGGCCTGGACGGCGTCTTCGCGTTCAACGACGAGTACGCGATGCTCCTGATGCGGGCCCTGCAGGACGCGGGCGTCACCGTCCCCGGGGACACGGCGGTGGTCGGTGCCGACGACCTGGTCCTCGGCAGGCTGCTGCGGCCCCGGCTGAGCACGGTGCACATCGAACTCCCGGCCGGCCGGGACCTCGCGGAACTCGTCGACCGCGCGGTGCGCAATCCCGGCGCCGACGCCGAGACCTATCACGTCCACGGAGCGGCACTCGTCCACCGCGACTCCAGCTGAGCCGGCATACGTACGCGGCGACTTGGGCGGCGCGGTTCCCGTACGGCGTGACTAGGATGTTGCACGCTCAACCAGTGGGGATGCCGTCGACCACCGGACGCCGCGTGCTGCTCTGCCGCGCGCCGGATCACCGCATCCCGCCCCGCGGCTGACGAACGGCCGCGAACCACAACGGGACCCGTGTTCGCTCCGCGCGTCCCGCCGGTGACTGATCGGAGAGCCGCAATGCCGTTGCTCGACCCCAAGACCTGGCAGTCCCAGGCCGCCCGTCCCCTGTCGGGCCCCGAGTACGCCGTCACCGAGCCCGCCACCGGCGACACGCTCGGTACGGTCGTGCTCGCCACCGGAGAGGACGTCGGACCGGCCGCGCAGGCCGCCCGTGCCGCCCAGCGGGAATGGGCGCGCACCCCGCACTTCGTCCGTGCCGGGGTGCTCCGCAAGGCGGGGGACCTCTTCGCCGCGCACGCCGACGAACTGCGCGACTGGATCGTCCGCGAGTCCGGTTCCATACCCGGCAAGGCCGAGTTCGAACTGCACGTCGCCGCCCAGGAGTGCTACGAGGCCGCCGCCCTCGCCTCCCGCCCGGCCGGGCAGGTACTGCCCTCCGAGGCGCCCCGGCTGTCCTACACCCGGCGGGTGCCCGTCGGGGTGGTCGGCGTGATCTCGCCGTTCAACGCCCCGCTGATCCTCTCCATCCGCTCCGTCGCCCCGGCCCTCGCGCTCGGCAACGCGGTCGTCCTGAAGCCGGACCCGCGCACGGCGGTCTGCGGCGGGCTCTCCCTGGCCGCGGTCTTCGCCGAGGCGGGCCTGCCCGCGGACCTGCTGCACATCCTGCCGGGCGGCCCGGACGCGGGACAGGCACTGGTCGCCGACCCGCTGGTCCCGGTCATCTCCTTCACCGGCTCCACCGCGGCGGGCCGGGCCGTCGGTGAGGCGGCCGGCCGCCACCTCAAGCGCGCCCACCTCGAACTCGGCGGCAACTCCGCCATGATCGTCCTGGAGGACGCCGACCTCGACGCGGTGATCTCCACCGCCGCCTGGGGCTCCTTCTTCCACCAGGGCCAGATCTGCATGACGACCGGGCGCCACCTCGTCCACCAGTCGCTGTACGGGGAGTACGTCGAGCGGCTCGCCGCCAAGGCCGACGCCCTCGCCGTCGGCGACCCGTACCGGGCCCAGGTCCACCTCGGCCCGATCATCGACGGCGCCCAACTCGCCAAGATCCACGGCCTGGTGGAGTCCAGCACGGCGAGCGGCGCCAAGCTCGCGGCGGGCGGCACGCACGAGGACCTCTTCTACCGGCCGACGGTTCTCGCCGACGCAGACGACCGGACCCCCGCCTATGCGGAGGAGGTCTTCGGTCCGGTCGCGCCCGTACGCCCCTTCAGCACCCTCGACGAGGCCGCCGCGCTCGCCTCGGCCGGCCCCTACGGGCTCTCCCTCGGCATCGTCACCCGGGACACCTCGCGCGGCCTCGACCTCGCCGAGCGGATCCCGACGGGGATCGTCCACATCAATGACCAGACGGTCAATGACGAGGCCGTCGCTCCGTTTGGCGGGGTTGCCGCGTCCGGCACGGGTGCGCGTTTCGGGGGCGAGTCCAACCTGGAGGCGTTCACGGACGTGCGGTGGACGACGGTACGGGGAGATGTCGCCCCGTACCCCTTCTAGAGGTTCCGTCGGAAGGGCGGACGGTCGCCTGCGGGCCCGTTGTGGCTGGTCGCGCAGTTCCCCGCGCCCCTAAGGCCGCGCCCCTGCGGGGCGCGAGCCCGACCCGGCTACTGGCCCTGCTGGGCCTGCTGCTCGGCGACCGACTTGCGGACCTCGTCCATGTCCAGCTTGCGGGCCTGCCCGATGACGTCCGTCAGGGCGGCCTCGGGCAGGGCGCCCGGCTGCGCGAACACGGCGACCTGGTCCCGGACGATCATCAGCGTCGGGATCGACTGGATACCGAAGGCCTGCGCCAGCTCCGGCTGCGCCTCCGTGTCGATCTTGCCGAACACCAGGTCGGGGTTGTCCTCGGCGGCCTTCTCGTACACCGGGGCGAACTGACGGCACGGCCCGCACCAGGACGCCCAGAAGTCGATCAGCACGAACTCGTTCTCCGTGACCGTCTGGTCGAAGTTCTCCTTGGTGAGCTCCACGGTGCTGCTCATGACCTGATTCCTCTTCCTGCTGTCGGGTCGTTACCGGTGGCGCTCGCACAACACGGCCCGGCCGCCGCCTATTCCGCGCCCCTACCCGTGTCGCCACGGGCCATGCCAGCCACCAGACTGGCCCCCATGACGGAAACGGAAACCAACGTGTACGACGTCGTGGTGCTCGGTGCCGGACCCGTGGGGGAGAACGTGGCCGACCGCACCCGCGCGGCCGGCCTCTCCACCGCGATCGTGGAGAGCGAACTGGTCGGCGGCGAGTGTTCCTACTGGGCCTGTATGCCCAGCAAGGCCCTGCTGCGCCCGGTCATCGCGCGAGCCGACGCCCGCCGGGTACCCGGCCTGCGTCACCTCGTCCAAGGTCCCCTGGACGCTGAAGCGGTTCTCGCCCACCGCGACTACGAGACCTCGAACTGGCAGGACGACGGCCAGCTCCGCTGGCTGGAGAGCATCGGCGCCGACCTGTACCGCGGCCAGGGGCGCCTGGCCGGGCCCCGCACCGTGAAGGTGAAGGGCGAGGACGGCTCGACGCGGACGCTGACCGCCCGACACGCGGTCGCCGTGTGCACGGGCACCAGCGCCCAACTGCCCGACCTGCCGGGCCTCGCCGAGGTCCGGCCCTGGACGAGCCGGGAGGCGACCAGCGCCAAGTCGGTGCCCGGCAGCCTGATCGTGGTCGGCGGCGGTGTCGTCGCGGTCGAGATGGCCACCGCCTGGCAGGCCCTCGGCTCCCGGGTCACCCTGCTGGTCCGCGGCAAGGGCCTGCTGCCGCGCATGGAACCGTTCGCGGGCGAACTGGTCGCCGAAGCCCTGGTGGAGGCGGGCACGGATGTCCGCACCGGTACGTCGGTCCAGTCGGTGACCAGGGAGAACGGCACCGTCGTCGCGGTCACGGACACCGGCGACCGGATCGAGGCCGACGAGATCCTCTTCGCCACCGGACGCGCCCCGCGCACCGAGGACATCGGCCTCGACACGGTCGGCCTCGAACCGGGCGCCTGGATCCCGGTCGACGACAGCCTGCGGGTCACCGGCAGCGAGTGGCTGTACGCGGTCGGCGACGTCAACCACCGCGCCCTCCTCACCCACCAGGGCAAGTACCAGGCCCGGATCGCGGGTGCCGCCATCGCGGCCCGCGCGGCCGGCGTACCCCTCCTGGAGACCGACCCCTGGGGCGCCCACGCGGCGACCGCCGACCACGGCGCCGTCCCGCAGGTGGTCTTCACCGACCCGGAGGCGGCGTCCGTCGGTCTCTCCCTCGCCGAGGCGGAGCAGTCCGGCCGCAGTGTGCGCGCGGTCGACGTGGAGTTCGCCTCGGTGGCGGGCGCCGGCCTGTACGCCGACGGCTACCGGGGGCGCGCCCGCATGGTCGTCGACCTGGACCGCGAGACCCTGCTCGGCGTGACCTTCGTGGGCCCCGGCGTGGGTGAACTGATCCACTCGGCGACCGTCGCCGTCGCCGGCGAGGTCCCGCTCGCACGGCTGTGGCACGCGGTGCCGTCGTATCCGACGATCAGCGAGGTCTGGCTGCGGCTACTGGAAGCCTTCCGGGACGCGAAGTAGCAACCGGCAGGCAGACAAGGCAGACAAGGCGGGCGGTCGGCTGAGTCGCAGCGGTCGGGCGGTCGGAGGAGACGGGCGGTCAGAGGGTGAAACCCAGCTCCTCGGCCGCCCGTGCCGGGGTCGGCTGGGCCCAGCGCTCCGTCATGGCCGTGTTGGAGGAGAGCGAGCGCAGTTCGGCGCGGTCGAGATAGAGCGTGCCGTCCAGATGATCGGTCTCGTGCTGGACGATCCGGGCCGGCCACCCCGTGAACACCTCGTCCACCGCCCGCCCGTACTCGTCCTGGCCCGTGAGCCGCACCGCCGCGGGCCGGGACACCACCGCCTGCCAGCCCGGCACGCTCAGACAGCCCTCGAAGAACGCGGCCCGCTCGGTGCCGACCGCCTCGTACGACGGGTTCACCAGCACCCGGAAGGGCAGCGGCACGCGCCCGCGCGCCACCTGTACCTCCTCCGGTACCGGCGCCGGGTCCTCGATGACCGCGATCCGCAGTCCCACCCCGACCTGCGGCGCCGCCAGACCGACGCCCGGCGCGGCGTGCATCGTCTCGCGCAGCGCCTCGACGAAGCGGGCCAACAAGTCAGCGCTGAGCTGCCCGTCGAAGGGCGCGGACGCCCGGCGCAGTACCGGGTCGCCGGCGGCGACGATCGGCAATGGGCCGCCGACGGCGAGGAGTTGCTCGACCTGGTCGGCAAGGGGGCTCGGGTGATGGGGAGTTGCCATGGCGTCAGGATGTCACGCACTTCCGACACCCGGCGCCCTCTTGTGTGACGTACGCCACATGCGGGGGCGGGAACTCGACGACCGGGCGATCCGACTACTGACCCGTCCCCCCCTGTCGTAGCCGCTCGCAGTCGGTCGCCGCCCCCACGGCCGCCTTCCTCGCTCCCCTTCCCCGCTCACCGTCCCCAGCCCACCGGAGAAGCCGCCGATGTCCACCGCTCCCACGACCACGACGGACGAATCCCCGGATTCACCGGACGCGTCGAAACCCTCCGCCCCGGCGAAGCCGTCCGCCGCCGCCACGCTCCGCCCGCTGGTCCTGCGGCTGCACTTCTACGCCGGCCTGCTCGTCGCCCCGTTCCTGCTGGTCGCCGCGTTGACCGGATGCCTGTACGCGGCCTCGTTCCAGGCCGAGAAGATCGTCTACGCCGACGAGCTCACCGTGTCCTCCGTGGGAGACACCAAGCTCCCGATCTCCGAGCAGGTGGCCGCCGCCCGCAAGGCCCACCCCGAGGGCACCGTCGCGGCTGTGCGCCCCTCACCCGAGGACGACGCCACGACGAGGGTCATGCTGTCCGGCGTCCCCGGTGTCGGCGAGGGGCACACGCTCGCGGTGTTCGTCGACCCGTACACCGCGAAGGTGGAGGGCGCGCTCGAACAGTACGGGTCGTCGGGCGCGCTGCCGCTGCGCACCTGGATCAGCGAGTTCCACCGCAATCTCCACCTCGGCGAGAACGGCCGCCTCTACAGCGAACTCGCCGCGAGCTGGCTGTGGGTGATAGCCGGCGGCGGCCTGGTGCTGTGGTTCGCCCGCCGCCGCACCCAGCGCAAGGTACGCGGCACCAGCGGACGCCGCCGCACCCTCGGTCTGCACGGCACCGTCGGCGTCTGGGCCGCGGCCGGCTTCGTCTTCCTCTCCGCGACCGGTCTGACCTGGTCGACCTACGCGGGTGCCAACATCGATGTCCTGCGCACGAACCTCGGCCAGGCCACCCCGTCGGTCTCGGCCGCGGCGGGCAGCGAGCACGCCGGCCATGGCGCGGCGGCCGGCGCCGGGAGTGCCGGCGAGCACGGCGTCGGCCTCGACAAGGTGCTGGCCGCCGCCCGCGCCGAAGGGCTGGGCGACCCGGTCGAGATCGTCCCGCCCGCCGACGAGTCCTCCGCGTACGTGGTGCGGCAGACCCAGCGCAGCTGGCCCGAGAAGCAGGACGCCGTCGCCGTGGACCCGTCGACCGGCGAGGTCCTCGACGTCCTCCGGTTCGCGGACTATCCGGTACTCGCGAAGCTGACCCGCTGGGGCATCGACGCCCACACCGGGCTCCTGTTCGGGTTCGTCAACCAGCTCGCGCTGATGGCCCTCGCGCTCTCGCTCGTCCTGCTCATCGTCTGGGGCTACCGCATGTGGTGGCTGCGCGGCCGGGCCTCCGCCTTCGGCCGCCCGATCCCGCGCGGCGCCTGGCAGCAGGTGCCCCCGCTGCTCCTCGTGGCGCTGATGGCGGGCGTGGCCGTGGTGGGCTACTTCGTTCCGCTGCTCGGCATTCCGCTGGCCGCCTTCATCGCCGTCGACGTGATTCTGGGCGAGATCGACCACCGGCGGGGCAACCGGACGTACGGGGAACGGGCCGGGGCGCGGTAGTACGGGACGGCCCGGCTCCCTTGAACCGGGAAGCCGGGCCGGATTGTCTGTCGTGGACTACTCGAAGTTGTCGAAGTCGCCCGCGAGGGCCGAGGCGAGCTTCATGTGCGGCGCGGCCTCCTCGTGACGGCCCTGGCGCTGGAGCGTGCGTCCCAGCAACAGCCGGGCGTACTGCTCCACTGGGTCGCGCTCGACGAGGACGAGCAACTCGGCCTCGGCGCGCCGCAGTTGGGCCGAGTGGTAGTAGGCGCGGGCCAGCAGCAGCCGGGGTGCGGTCTGCTCCGGCACCTCCTCGACCAGCCCGCCCAGCACCCGCGCCGCACCGGCGTAGTCCTTGGCGTCGAAGAACAGCCCCGCCCGCTCCCAGCGCTCCGCAGCGGTTCCGTGGTCGTAGTACGTGTACGTCGTGGTCTCCACTCTTGCCTCCTTCGGAGGCGGTAACCGGTTCGGGCGGCCGGTCATTCCGCCGTCGTGCTGCTGGGCACGGCCCGGCAGCACGAGACCGGCCCCGCGACGTCCTGGCCGCGGACGGTCCGGGTCGCCGCCCGTGCGCCCCGCCGGATGGCGTGGGTGCTCCCACCCGGACACCCCGCCCGGTGTACGGAATTCCCGGTAGGGCAGCATCTGCTCAGTTGTCGCCTGCCCATGAGGGGTCGTCATGCGCTTCACCCGCCGGGTCGCTTCGCCCGCGCTGCTGTCCTGCCTGTTTCTGGCGGGCTGTTCGTCCGTCCCGTTGGGCACGTCGGACCCGTCGGCGCCGTCTGCGTCGGGTGCTCCAGGCGGGGCCGGCTCGATAGCAGTGGGGGCCGGCCCGCAGAAGAAGTACACGGTGCAGCAGCAGCCCGCGGCCGGTAGCTGCCACTACCGGTACGAGAAGGGGGAGCCGCTGGAGGACTCCCGGTGCACGCCGGGCGCGATATCCCCTGCCGTCACGCAGACGAACCTGAAGTCGACGATCTGCCGCAAGGGCGGCTACACCTCCGGCGTGCGGCCCTCCACGTACATAACCGGCAAGGAGAAGAAGCTCAACGCCGCCTCCTACGGCTTCACCGGGAACATGCGTGACGCCGAGTACGACCACCTGATCAGCCTGCAGCTGGGCGGCGACCCCAACGACTACCGCAACCTGTGGGTGGAGCCGGCCGACCCGGGCCACAAGAAGGGCAGCGGGGTCAACAACGCGAAGGACCCGGTGGAGACAAAGCTGCACACCGCGGTCTGCGCCGGCAAGGTCACCCTCGCGCAGGCGCAACAGGCGATCGTCACCGACTGGACCACCGCGCTCACCAAGCTCGGCCTCAGCTGACCCCGGGTCCGCTCGGCCGACGGCCGCCGACGGCCGCGGTCACCGCCGACGCCGATCGTTCGCTCATGGTCACGTCCATCCCCTTTCCGATTCCGCCGCGGCTCTATGACGGTGCTGTTACGGCGGTTTATGCTCCGCATCACGACGACGGCGCACGACCCCCCGGAAAGGGGTACGGGTGATGCACTCCCCTCCCGACACCCTTCTGCGGCCCGACGACGGTGACGCGCTCCGGCAGGCACTGCGCCAGGTCCACGACCGCTCCGGCATCCCCGTCCTGTTCGGCGGACAGGTGGAGGACACATCGCTGAGCCTGTCGCAGTTCATCGGTGTGCGGACGGCGAGTCTGCGCGGTCTCAGGGTGCGAGCCGAAGCCGGGCTGGGCGGCCAGGTCCTCACCACGGCGCGGCCGGCCAAAGTGACGGACTACAGGTCGGCCCGCTCGATCACGCACGACTACGACCACCCCGTGCGGCTGGAGGGGATCCGCTCTGTCGTCGCCGTCCCCGTCGTGGTGTCGGGTGCGGTGCGCGCTGTGCTCTACGGGGCCGGTCGCGGCCCTGCCCCGCTCGGGGACAGGGCGGCCGACGCGGTCGCCGCGGCCTCCCGGCGACTGGCCGCCGAGCTGGTCATCCGTGATGAGGTCGACCATCGCCTGCGCCTGCTGGACGCCGCGCGGAGCGGCGCCGTCGACGGACACCGAGGCGTGGCTCCGGACGAACTCCGCCAAGTCCACGCCGAGTTGCGGCGCATAGCCCAGCAGGTGCCCGACGGTGACCTGCGCGGCCGGCTGCTCGACGCGGCCGGGCGGCTGGCCCGGCCCTCCGATGCCCCCGCTGCGCCGGGCCCGGCGCTGGCGCCCCGGGAGCTCGACGTCCTGGCGGAGGTGGCACTGGGATGCAGCAACGCCGAAGCCGGTCGCCGGCTGTCGCTGCTTCCGGAAACGGTCAAGTCGTATCTGCGCAGCGCGATGCGCAAGCTGGGAGCGAGCACCCGCTTCGAGGCGGTGGTCGCCGCACGGCGACAGGGCCTGCTTCCCTGACTGGCGTACCGAAGAACGCAGCCATCCCCGGCGGCCAGGGCTACGACCTCGAACACGAGGTCCTCACGGAGTGCCCGGCCGCCTCCGTGAGAACCAACGTGACTGGTCCGGCGCGCGCAGGCCGACGCGACCAATCAGTCGATCTTTCGCCGGGCACTGTCAGGCCGGCACCACGGGCAGGACGATCCGGGAGGGCCGATCGGGGTCGTGGAAGACCTGCTGGCTGGCCACTCGGGCCGTGGTGGCGCTGTCCTCGGGTTCGCCCGTGTTGAGGTTGCGGTCCCAGCGGGGGAAGTTGCTGGAGGTGATCTGAACCCGTATACGGTGCCCGGCGCGGAAGACGTTGCTGGTCGACCAGAGGTCCACGACGTGCTCGGCAGGCTCGCCCGGTGTCGCGGCGCGCACCCGCACGATGCCGTCGGTCACATTGCGGGAGACACCGTTCTCGTCGACGTCGCACAGGCGTGCCACCCAGTCGGTCGAGGGGCCGTCGGTGGCGGCGAAGAGCACTGCCCGGACCCGGCCGGTCACCTCGGTGTCCTCGGCGAGCGGTTCGGTGGTGAAGACCAGGACGTCCTGGCGCGCCTCCACGGCCGTCTGGTCGAGGGGCCCGGGTCGGAACTCGTCGGACAGCAGGAGCGGGCCGCCGGTGGTGGGTACCGGATCCATGGGGTCGTAGGTGAACTCCTCGGGCTGCTCGGCGGCGGACGGCTGCTCCAGGGTCAGACGGCCGTCGGCGCGCAGGTGGAAGTCGGTTTCCACGGCCCGTGGCAGGGGCCATTCCTTCTCCTCGCGCCACTGGTTGACGCCCATGACGAACAGCAGCACCTGGCCCGTGTCCGGCTCCAGAGCCTCGCCGTCGCCGATCGTGCGCCGGTACCAGTCGAGCTGCATGTCGTGCAGGCGTCCGCGCATACCCATGAACTGGGAGTTCGCGGCGAACCCGAAGTTGACGTCCCCGATCACGTGCTGCTGGTTGGCGTGGCTCCAGGGACCCATGATCAGTGTGCTGGACCGGCCGGCACCGCGCATGGCGGTGAAGTTGTCGAGCGTGCCCTGGCAGAAGATGTCGTACCAGCCGCCGACCTGGAAGGTGGGCAGGTCGACCTCGTCGTGCCGGCCCGCCACCCGGCAGGACCGCGCCCAGTCGGGCTCCCGCCGGGAACGCTCGTAGCCCAGCTCGGGCAGGTCGTGCCGGGCGAACGCAGGGAACCGCCCGGCCGGCAGCTCTCCGTAACCGCCGCCCGCCAGGCCGTCGAGATCCTGTACGAGGCCGGTGATGCCGCCCACAAGAGCGGCGGGGTCGGTGCTGTGTCGGCGCATCAGCGCGTCGGCGCCCATCATGAGGGTCCAGGGCGCGGTGATGCCGAGCTCGATCGCGCCGCCGCGCGTCCACAGCCCGTCGTCCGGATCGGACCAGGTGACGATCGGCGCGATCGCCTTCAGCTCCGGCGGCTTGGACAGCGCCGCCATCCACTGCGTGTTGCCGAAGTAGCTGGCACCGATCATGCCGACCGAGCCGTTCGCGCCGGGGAGGGCGGCGGCCCAGCGCACGCTGTCGTACCCGTCGTTCTCCTCGTACGTCCATGGTTCCCACTGCCCCTCCGAGGCGAAGCGGCCGCGGGTGTCCTGGATGACCACCATGAAGCCGCGCCTGGCCGCCGCCAGGGGATCGAGCAGGACAACCGCCAGGGCCATCTGCTTCCCGTACGGCAGCCGGCTCAGCAGCACCGGCCATGGCCCGGGACCCCCGGGCCGGTAGACATCGGCGCGCAGTACCGTGCCGTCACGCATCTCCGCAGGGACGTCGAACTCGATCTGTACGTCTGCCATGTGCCGCTCCTTTGCGTGCCACGACGCTGCCGACGACATGGTCGAATCCGGCGCGCGTCGCGCACTACACCCGAACGGGGGTAACCGCACTCTGGAAACCCGGACGGCACCGGAGCGCTGGTGCCTGGCGCAGGCTCGGGCAGACGTCACCCGCTACGACGAGCGCGGGTACGTCTTCACCGGCACCGCCCCTGTCCCACCGGAACATCCGGGGCAGGGGCGGCTTGGGCAAGCGGGTGCTCGGTCACGGAGTTGCGTAGGGATCCTGGCTCAGGAGGTGGGCCTTCAGTCCCTCGCCGACGCCGGGCTCCGGGGTACCGGCCCAGTCCTTGATGAGTACGGCGCCGGTGCTGCAGCCCCACGGGTTCCAGGTCCACGCGAGATATCCCAGGCTGTGCGCGTCGGCCCAGTCGACCAACCGCTGCATGTAGTCGAAGCCGCAGTTGTCCTGGCCGAACTCACCGATGACGATCGGCACCTGCTGCGCGAGCGGCGCGACCTGGCTGTCCCAGCAGGACTCGGTCGCGCAGGCGTTGTTGCTGTAGGAGTGCCAGGACGCGGCGAGGTTGTTCAGCGGGTCGGTGGGCTTGTACGTCAGCCACTCCCGCATGTCGTTGGCCCACTCCAGGCCGCCCAGCATGAGGACGTTCGTCGCGCCGGTGGCCCGCACCGCGTCGACCAGATCCTGCATGCCGGCGGTCTCATAGGGAAGGCCGGTGCAGGTGCCGCCGTCCCGCCAGCACGTCCAGCCGAGGGTCTTGTCCCAGTTACTGGCGATCTCCGGGTACGGCTCGTTGAACAGGTCGAAGACCACGGCGTCGTTGCCCTTGAACGCGCCTGCGACACCGGTCCAGAACTGGGGGGCGTACTGCGCGTCAGGCATCGGTTTCTGGCATGTCGCGGTCGCGTCCTTGCAGTGCCAGTCCGGCCCGTTGGTGTAGGCGCCCCGGGTCCAGTGCAGATCGAGGATCGGAGTGATGCCGTTGGCCACCAGCAGAGTGACGTAGTCCTTGACGCCCTGCTGGTAGGTGGCTCCGCTGGGCGAGCCGTTGATACCGAGCCAGCATTCCTCGTTCAACGGCACGCGTACCGCGTGGATGTTCCAGGTCTTCATCGCGTCGACGGATGCCTGGTCGACCGGGCCGCTGTCCCACAGCCCCTTGCCCTGCACACAGGCGTATTCACCGCTGGAGCGGTCCACACCCAGCAGCCGGTACGGCTTCTTGTCCGCGGTGACGATCTTGTTGCCGGAGACCTTCAGCTTCGGGGCCGGACCGCCGGGGCCGCCGGGCGGAGTGGGCGTGGGCGTGGGGGTAGGGGTGGGCGTGGGTGTGGGGGTGGGGGACGTCACCGCGCCGGTGCACGTCACGCCGTTGAGCGCGAAGGACGCCGGTTCCGGATTGGCGCCCTTCCATGCACCGGTGAACCCGATGGAGGTGGACTTGCCGGTGTCCAGTGTCTGGTTCCAGTCCAGACTGGCGGCGGACACCTCCGTCCCGGTCTGTCTCCAGGTGGCGTTCCAGCCGTTGGTGACCTTCTGGTCGGCGTTCGGGAATCCGAACGTGAGGGTCCACCCTCGTACGGCGGCGCCGAGATTGGTGATGGCCACGTCCGCGTTGAATCCGCCGGACCATTGGCTCTGCACCTTGTACGTGACCGAGCAGCCGGTGGCGGCTGCCGATGCGGGTAGGGCGGCGACCGCGATGCCACCCAGGATCAGCGCACCGGCGGCGCCGATGGCCGTTAAGGCGTGTCTACGTTTCACCTGATCTCCTCGTTGCCGTGCGGGACTGACGGGAGTTATGCCCATCGTTATTTCGGTAACTTATGAAAGTCAAGGCGCCTGCAACTGGCTTCTGGAGCGGGAAGCGAGTCGGGGGCGAAAGTCCCAGCACGGCCTAAGTAAACTAAGGTGACAAAGCACGGAACGAAGGAGAACACGTGGCGACCAGCCCCCTCTGGGCAAGCCGGCTGAAGACGCGCGGCTTGGTCCTCGATGTGATCAGGTCGGCGCGCGCGACCAGTCGGGTGGAGCTCGCGGCGGCGACGGGTCTGACCGGTGCGACGATCTCCGCGGTCGTGCGGGAGCTCATCGCCGACGACCTGGTCGTCGAAACCGGCCGCGGCGCGCCGACGGGCGGCAAGCCGCGCACGGTTCTCCAGCTCAACCCGCAAGCCCGGTACAGCGTCGGAGTCCAGCTCGAACGCAACACGTGCGTGATCGTGGTGGTCGATCTGGCCGGTCGGCAGGTGGCCCGGACATCGTTCCAGGGCACCGCGGAGATGTCGCCGGATCGGACGCTGCCGCTGGTGGCGTCCCAGGTGGAGGCGCTGCTGGCCACCGCGGCGGTCGACCGCGAGAAGGTGCTGGGCGTGGGCCTGGTCGGCTACGGTCCGCAGGACCGACGCACGGGTGTGCTGTTGACCCCGCAGCCCACCGAGGAGTGGCTGGGCTGCCCGGTCGCGCCGAGGCTCGCGGAGAGCCTGGGACTGCCCGTCCTGCTCGACAACGACGCCGCCGCGGCCGCGATCGGCGAGTACTGGCTGGGAGCGGTCGCCCCACGCAGCACCTATGGCTGCATCTACATGGCCACCGGCATCGGTGGCGGGGTCGTGGTGGCCGGCGAGGTGTACCGCGGCAGCTCCTCGAACAGCGTGGAGATCGGACACATCTCCGTCGACGTCAACGGCGAGGAGTGCCCGTGCGGCAACATCGGCTGCCTGGAGAACTACGCCGGCCCCTCCGCCCTGGTCCGGCAGGCCATGGCGATGCCGGGACTGGCCCAGAGGCTGGCGCTCGGTCCGACCGACGACAGCTTCCTCACCGAGTTCGCACGGATCGCGGCCGCCGCGAACGCGGGTGACCCCGAGGCCCGGGGTCTCGTCGAGCGGTCGGCTCGCCATCTGGGGTACGCCGCCGTCACCATGGCCACGCTGTTCGATGTCGACACGATCGTGCTGGCGGGGCCGAGCTTCGCCGTGGCGGGCTCGATCTACCAGGCGGTGATCCAGCAGGAGGTGGACCGGCGCACGTTCGCGCGCCGAGTGCATCCGGTGCGGGTCGTACCGTCGGTGAACGGCTCGGACGCGGCGGCGATCGGTGGCGCGATCCTCGTCCTGCAGAGCGAGCTGACCCTCGCCCACCCGCAGGACGGACCCCGGCCGCTGCTCGCCGGCACCGGTGAGACCTCCTGACTCCTCGGCCGCCTTGCCAAGCGGGTCGGGCGAAGTCCGCTGCGGTTCGGCAGCGCCCTGAAGGGGCGCGGGGCTGTGTCGATCTGCGGCTCCGCCGCGATGGGGGTCCCCCCGCTCGAGCGAAGCCGAGAGTGGGGGAGCGACCAGCCACGACGGCGCCGCGGACGGCTGACGGCCCACCGCGGTACTTCCAGCGGAGCGCCTAGCGGTGCTCGTACGGCGGCATGCCGCCTGCCCTGATCACCTCCGCGGGGTCGATGTTCACGAAGCGGCCCCGTGCCGTCGGATCGGGTGACGCCGCGGCCAGCAGTTTCGTGTAGGGGTGTTGCGGGGTGCGGATCACCTTGTCCGCGGGGCCTCGCTCGACGACTCGTCCCCGGTAGAGGACCAGGATGTCGTCGGCGAAGTGCCGTGCGGTCGCCAGGTCGTGGGTGATGTAGAGGACGGCGAGGTTCTCCTCCCGCTGCAGCCGGGCCAGCAGGTTGAGCACGTCCAGCCGGATCGAGACGTCCAGCATGGAGACCGGCTCGTCGGCCACCAGCACGGTCGCACCGGGTGCGAGCGCGCGGGCGATGGCCACGCGCTGGCGCTGACCGCCGGAGAGTTCGTGCGGCCGACGGTGCGTGAGGGTGCCGGCCGGCAGGCTGACCCGCTCCAGCAGTTCCGCTGTCGCGGACCAGGTCTCCGTACGGGTCCGGGCGCGACCGTGCAGACGGAGCGGGCGCGCCAGGTGGTGCGCGACGGTGTGGAACGGGTTCAGCGAGGCGAACGGGTCCTGGAACACCATCTGCACGTGGTGGCGGTAGTCGCGATCCGGGACCGGCGCGCCGTCCGCTCCGGTGAGGGCGACCCGGCCGCCGGTGGGCTGTTCGAGCCGGGCGATGATCCTGGCGATCGTGGACTTGCCCGACCCGGATTCGCCGACCAGCGCCACCGTGCGGCCCGGGGTGAGGGTGAACGAGACATGGTCGACGGCCCGCAGTCGGGTGGGGCGAAGGCCACCGCGTACCCGGAACTCCTTGACCAGGTCGGCCACTTCCAGCACGGTCATGACGCGCCTCCGGACCGCACGAACGCCCCGCGCTCGCCGGTGAGGCTGGGGAAGGAGGCGAGCAGCCGGCGCGTGTACGGGTGTTGTGGCCCGCCCCGGATGTCCTCGGCCGACGCGTTCTCGACGATCCGGCCGTCGAGCATGACCGCGATCCGGTCCGCGACCTCCAGCAGCAGGGGAAGGTCGTGGGTGATGAACAGGACGGCGAAGCCGCTCTGGTCACGGAGCCGCATGATCTCCTGAAGGATGCCCCGCTGCACGACCACGTCGAGCGCGGTGGTCGGCTCGTCCAGGATGACGACCTGTGGATCGAGCAGCATGGCCATGGCGATCAACACCCGTTGCCGCATCCCGCCGGAGAGCTCGTGCGGGTAGGAGCGCAGGCGGCGGGGATCGATGCCGACCGTCGTGAGCAGCTCGGCGCAGCGGGCCCGCCGGGCCGCGCGGGACATCGTCGGCCGGTGGGTGGTGAGGACGTCCTCCATCTGTGCGCGGATGGTCAGGACGGGGTTGAGCGCGTTCATGGCGCCCTGGAAGACCATGGACAGCTTCGACCACCGGAAGGCGCGCAGCTCGCCCGGGGACAGGGCGAGCACGTCGAGTACGCCGCCGTCACGGTCGTGGAAGGCCACGGAGCCGCCGGTGACCTCGGCGGGCGGCAGGTGCAGCCGGTTGACCGCGTACGCGAGGGTGGTCTTGCCGCAGCCCGACTCTCCGGCCAGGCCGAGGATCTCGCCCCGGCGCAGCGTGAGTGACACGTCCCGCACGGCCCGCACCGGCTGTTCGCCCTGGTAGGTCACGGAAAGGTCGGTGAGGCTGAGTACCACGTCGTCCTCGGGGTGCGCTTCGAGGACCGGGGCAGGGCGGGCCGTACGTCCTGTCCGCCGCGGGCGGTTGCGCAGTGTCGGGTTGATGATCTCGTCGAGGGTGAAGTTCACCAGGGCGAGACCGCAGCCGAACAGGGCGATGACCAGCCCTGGCGGCACGAACCACCACCAGGCGCCGAGCTGGAGGGCGAAGCCGTTCTGCGCGTAGTAGAGCATCGTGCCGAGGGTCGACGAGGAGGACGCGCCCAGGCCCAGGAAGGACAGGCCTGCCTCGCTCAGGATCGCGGCGATCACCGAGAACACGAACTGCGAGGCCAGCAGCGGCAGCAGGTTCGGCAGGACTTCGACGCCGATGACCCGCCCGGGTCCCTCCCCGGCGACACGGGCGGCCAGTACATAGTCCCGATTGCGCAGGGACAGGGTCTGGGCGCGCAGGACGCGGGCCGACCCTGCCCAGCCGGTGATCGCCAGCACCAGTGCGATCGTCCACCAGCCGCGCTGTTCCGGCGGGACGAACGCGGAGATCACGATGATCAGGGGAAGGCCGGGGATCACCAGCATCACGTTGGAGAACAGCGAGAACGCCTCGTCGACCACGCCGCCGAGATAGGCCCCGACGATGCCGAACAGCGCTGCGAGCACGGTGGCCAGGACGCCGACCAGGACACCTATGGAGAGCGAGCCCCGGGTGGCGTACGCGAGTTGGGCGAGTACGTCCTGACCGGTCTGGGTGGTGCCGAGCAGGTGCCCGCTGCCCGGCGAGGTCAGACCGATGTTGTCGATCCGGTCCGGGTCGCCGACCAGCAGCGGGCCGACGAGAGCGAACAGGGTGATCGCGAGAATCAGGGCGGATCCGACGGCCAGCTTGGGTGACCGGCGCACGCGCCCGCCGTCGCGGGGGCGTGGCAGCACGCCGGGGTTGATGTTCGTCATCTGTGTGCCCCCTCAGCCGCTGGTCCGGGTGCGTGGGTCGATGAGGCCGTAGAGCAGGTCGACGGCGAGGTTGGCGGCGAGCACCGTGACCGTGATGACCAGGAAGACGGCCTGCATGAGCGCGTAGTCGTTGTTCTGTACCGCCTGCAGCAGCTTCGACCCGATGCCCGGGTAGGCGAAGACCTGTTCGGTGACGATCGAGCCGGCGACGACGAAGCCGAGGGAGATCGCGAATCCGGCGACGGACGGCAGGATCGCGTTCCGTGCCGCGTACCGGATCATGACGCGTCGATCGCTCAGGCCCTTCGCCTTGGCGGTGAGCACGAAGTCCTCGGCCATCGCCGAGACCATCATGTTCCGCGTCGCCAGTACCCATCCTCCGACCGAGGAGATCACGATGGTGACCGCGGGCAGAATGCCGTGGTAGAGCGCGGAGCCGATGAAGTCGTTGTACGGGCCGGGGGTGATGGCGACGTCGTACCCACCCAGAAGCGGAAACCAGCCCAGCCACGAGCCGAGGACGGCGACCAGGATGAGCGCGAGCCAGAAGTACGGCACCGCGGACAGTACGGTCGTCGCCGGCACCAGCGAGTCCAGCCAGGTGCCGCGCCGCCACCCGACGAACACTCCCAGCACGATCCCGGAGACGACCGCCAGGATCGTCGCGATCCCGACGAGAGCGATGGTCCAGGGCAGTGAGGTGGCGATGACCGTCGAGACCGGGGTCGGGAAGTCGCTCACCGAGATCCCGAAGTCACCTTGCAGCAGGTTGCCCAGATACGCGACGTACTGACTGAGCAGCGACTCGTCCGTGTGGGCACCGAGCAGAAGCTCGTACGCCCGGCGCGCGGCCGGATCGACTCCGCCGCCGTGCTGTTGCAGCTTCGCCATGAGGATGTCCGCCGGATCGCCCGGCATCATCCGCGGGATGAAGAAGTTCAGCGTCACCGCCGCCCACAGGGCGACCAGGTAGAAAGCGAGTTTGCGCGCGTAGTACCGCATGGGTCGGTCTCACTTCCCGGCGGGCTTGAGACGCAGGTAGACCTCCGCGCTGTCGGGGCTCTGCCAGACGGCGGGGAAGGCATAGAGGTCGCTGTCGGTCGGCCAGCCGGTGAACTTCGCGTCGTGGTAGACGTTGATCGTGCCCTGGGTGAGCACCGGAATGTACGGCATGGACTGTTCGACGAGGGTCTGGATGGTGTCCAGGTAGGGCTGCCGCGCGGCATTGTCGGTGGGGTTGATGTGCTTGAGCGCGTCGAGAGCCCGGTCGATCCGCGGGTCGGAGAAGCGGCTGAAGTTCGAGCCGGGTTTGGCGCCGACCTTCGCGGTCTGCGCGGTGCTGAGGAAGTACGTGTAGAGGTAGTACGGGTCCGGCGCGGGTCCCTGGTAGAGGGAGTCGATGATCAGCTGATAGGAGCCGCGGTCCCGGGAGTCGACGAACTCGTTCCAGGACAGCTGCTGCGGAGTGAGCTTGATGCCGGCCTTCTTGAGTTGCTGGCCGATCGTGTTGACCGCGGTGATGTAGTCGGTCCAGCCGGAGACGGTTTTGACCGTCAGCGCCAGTGGCTTGCCGTCCTTCGCGTAGATCCCGTCGGAATTCTTGGCGTAGCCGGCGTCCTCCAGGATGCGTTGCGCCTCGGCGACGTCCGGCTTCGCGGGCGCGATCGCGTTCCGCAGCTTGCCGGACATGAGGGCACGGTCCCGGTTCGGCAGCAGGAAGCCGGGCGAGATGTCGCCGGCCGTGTTGTCGAAGGCCAGCGCGTTGAGCTGGGTCCGGTCGATGGCGTGGTAGATCGCCTGACGCACGGCCGGGTCGGTCTGCGGGCCCTGGCAGCCGAGATCGGCGTTGCTGCAGGTGTCCAGGACGATCTGGTTCACCGGTGTGATGACGGACTTGTAGCCGGGGTAGTTCTTCGCCACGTCCTTGATGCCCGGCACCGGCCCCGTCTGCCAGTCGATCTGCCCGGCCTTGAGCGCGGTGACGCCGGACTGGTTGCCGGAGAGGGCGGGGTAGCGGATCCTCTTCACCGCGGGCGCCCCGCCCCAGTACGCCGGATTCGCCTTCAGCGTGTACGCCTGCGGCTTGAAGTCGTCCAGCAGATACGGACCGGTGCCGACCGGATCCTTCAGGACGGCGACGGCCGGATCCGCGAGGTCCTTCCACTTGTGCTCGGGCACGATGTAGGTCTTGCCCAGGACCGACGGGCCGTCGACGAACGACGGTTTGTCGAACGCGATGGTCACATGAGTGTCGTCGACCGCCGTGGCGTGGCCCGCGTATCCGGCGTTGTTCATGCCCTTGTGCTTGGTGATCATGTCGAGGGTGAACACGACGTCGGCGGCGGTGAACCGTTGACCGTCGGACCACTTCACCCCGTCCCGGAGGGTGATCGACAGTTCGGTGCCGTCCTTGTTCCAGGAGAACGCCCTGCCCAGCCACGGCACCGGGGTGTCCTTGCGGACGATGTTGTAGAAGAACAGCGTCTGGAAGATCGTCCCGGTCCCACCGATGGCCGTCGGGGCGAACGGGTTGAAGTTGATCTGGTAGTCGCTGGCCTGCCCGGTGTACGCGATCAGCGTCGGCGTTCTGCCCTGGGCCGGCGTGCCTGACGCCTGGCATCCCGCTGCGGCGAGCGTCATGGCGGCCAGGATCACCACGGCACGCGTTCTCGCGCCGCGTTCTGTCGACAACATGGCGAAGTCCTCTCGTCGTGGCGCTCGGGGGTGCAGCGACGTGGGAGCACGCCTGACATTATTAAGTTCGCTAAGAAAGCGGTCAATACTGGTGACGTGATGATGTGGAACCTGCTCCAAAGGTTGCCAAGTTCAGCGTTTCCCCTGGCTGTTGACTTACTTAGGTTGGCTACGTAAGCATGGTGATCGTCTCGAAGTCGTGTCGACGACCAACGAGGAGAGCACGGATGATCAGGATGACGTTGCACGACGGCTGGAGTCTGCGGGCCGTGGGAGGGCAGGTACCGGACGCCCTCGCCGACCGGCGGGTACTCGCTCAAGTGCCGGGAAGCACCCACCTCGACCTGCTGGCCGCCGGTCTCATCCCGGATCCCTACCTGGACCGCAACGAGGCGGCGCTGACCTGGATGCATCGCGCCGACTGGCAGTACACGACCACGTTCCGGGCCACAGGCCCGCGCCCCGGCGAGCGGACAGACCTCGTCTTCGAGGGCATCGACACGATCGCCACCGTCGAGCTGAACGGTGACGTGCTCGGCCACACCGCCAACATGCACCGCGGCTACCGGTTCGACGCCCGCGGGTCGCTGCGCGAGGGCCTCAACGAACTGACCGTGTCGCTGAGTTCAGCGCTCACCCACGCCGAAGAGGCGGAGGCCCAGCTCGGCTGGCGCAAGCGCGCCTACCCCCACCCGTACAACGCCCTCCGGAAGATGGCGTGTTCCTTCGGCTGGGACTGGGGACCGGACCTGCAGACCGCCGGCATCTGGAAACCCGTACGGCTGGAGCGGTGGGACGCAGGCAGGCTGGCCCAGGTGCGCCCGCTCGTCACCGTCGACCCCGACGGCACCGGCCGCGTCGACGTACGCATGGACGTCGACAGCGCCGACGACCGCGAGTACACGGTGGCCGTCACGATCGGCGACGACCAGGTCCGGGCCGAGGTCCACGGCACCACCGCGCGTGCCACCGTCCTCGTGCCGGACGTCCGGCTGTGGTGGCCGCTCGGCTACGGCGACCAGCCGCTGTACGAGCTGACCGTCACACTCCTGGCCGACGGGGAGCCCGTCGACTCGTTCCGGCACCGGATCGGGTTCCGCACCGTCACCGTGGACACCGAGCCGGACGAGATCGGCACGCCGTTCACCTTCGTCGTCAACGGCAAACGGGTCTTCGCCAAGGGCGCCAACTGGATCCCTGACGACCACTTCCTCACCCGCGTGACCGCGCAGCGAACGGCACGCCGGATCGACCAGGCCGTCGACGCGCACATGAACATGCTGCGGGTCTGGGGCGGCGGCATCTACGAGACCGACGACTTCTACGACGCCTGCGACGAACGCGGGGTGATGGTCTGGCAGGACTTCCCCTTCTCCTGCGCCTTCTACGCAGAGGAGGAGCCCCTGCGCCACGAGGTCGAGGCAGAGGCCCGGGAGAACATCACCCGGCTCCTGCCCCACCCCTCGCTCGTACTGTGGAACGGCAACAACGAGAACCTTCCCGCCTACACCGACTGGAACTGGCGGGACAGCCTGGAGGGGCGCAGCTGGGGCCTCGGCTACTACACCGAGCTGCTGCCCGGGCTCGTCGCCGAACTGGACCCCACCCGCCCCTACGCACCCGGCAGTCCCTACAGCCCCGGCGACCTGCCACCGAACGACGCCCATCACGGCACCCGCCACGAGTGGGATGTGTGGAACGCGGTCGACTACACCCACTACCGCGACCATGTGCCGCGGTTCTGCTCCGAGTTCGGCTTCCAGGGCCCGCCCACCTGGACCACCCTGCACCGCTGGATCCACGACGAGCCGATGACACCCGCCTCACCCGCGCTCCTGCTCCACCAGAAGGCCGAAGACGGCAACGGCAAGCTGCACCGCGGTCTGGAGCCCCATCTGCCGGTCCCCACCGACCTCGAGCGCTGGCACTGGGCGACCCAGCTCAACCAGGCCCGCGCCGTCAGGTTCGGCATCGAACACTTCCGCTCGTGGTGGCCACGCACCGCCGGGGCACTCGTCTGGCAGCTCAACGACTGCTGGCCCGCCATCTCCTGGTCCGCGGTGGACAGCGACGAACGACCCAAACCCCTCTACTACGCGATCAGGCAGGCGTTCACGCCACGGCTGCTCACCGTGCAGCCCCGCGAGGGCAGGCCCACGCTGGTCGCGGTCAACGACTACGACCAGCCGTGGACGGGTACCGTCCTCGCGACGAGGCAGACCTTCGCCGGCGAGGTGCTGGCCACCGCAGAGTTGCCACTCGCCGTGCCACCCCGGTCCACCGGCCGGCTGGACCTGGCCGACGACCTGCTCAAACCCGCCGACCCGCGCACCGAAGTGCTGATCGCAGCCGTAGACGATGCCCGCGCCCATCACCTCTTCGCCGAGGACCGCGACCTCGCCTACGACCCGGCGCCGTTCACCGCCCGCGTCCTGCCCGTGGCCGGTGGCTACCGGATCGACGTACGAGCCACCTCCTACGTGCGCGATCTCGCCCTGCTGGCCGACAAGGTCGCGCCCGACGCGATCGTGGACGACATGCTCGTCTCCTTGCCCGCGAGAGAGACCCGCAGTTTCCTCGTACGCACGTCGACGAACCTCCACGAGCCGTCCGCCCTGCTGGGCCCGGAGGTGCTGTGCTGCGCCAACCTCGTGGCCCGGGCCGCCGAGGACCTCTGAAACGGGCGGCGAAGAACTTCCCTGCCGTGGTCGCCGGGATCCTGCGACGGACCGCGGCGACCATCGTTTGTGCGCCCAGCCCGTGAGCTGGGCGCACAAGCTGTGACGAGTTGTGGCCGGGGGCTCAGTTCCAGGGGTTCGCGGGCTGGTCGTCGATGGCTGCCCAGAAACGCGTGGCTTCGGGGAGGTAGCCGTGCGCCCAGAACGACCAGCCGCCGCTCGACTCCAGGTTGCTGCCGTAGCGGCCGTCGTGGAACTCGGCCATGCGCCAGCCGGTTCCGTAGTACTGGGCGCAGAGGCTGTCGGCGACAGAGCGGCTGGTCAGCGACCTCCCCAGGACGGGCGGTGTGGCGGCGACGGTGCCGCGAGCCCAGCCCGCGTAGAAGTCCGGGGTGATCCCGCTGGGTAAGCCACTGCCGGTGACTCTCAGGCACAGCAGTGGCAGCGTGGCGGTGGCCGGAGTGTCGCCGTAATACGGATCGGTCCCGGAGTCCGCCCCCACCCTGACGGTGCCGTTCGCGGCTCCCTCGGCGAGTACGGTCCAGGTCATCCCTGACGGGATGGCGGTCGGGGCGGCCTGTGCGGGGGTGGCGGCTGTTGGCAGCAGGGCGAGCGAGGCGGCGGCCGAGAGGCCGACGATGCCCTGGCGGAGCAACTTCCTCATGGGTACTCCTTTGTGGCAGGCGCGACGAATGTGTGTGCCGGTCACTGGTGCGGGGCCCCTGGTTCGAGCCCGAACCAGCATCCGACACGCACACGAGTCCGTCACGAATCCTTTACATTCGTGGCGACATACAGCCTCAAGTCGGCTTGAATGGCCGCTCCAGCGCCGACACTGCCTTCACACACTCCCTGCCGACGCACCCCGATGAACTCTGCGTTCCGCCGGCTCTTTCCCGGCCGCCGCGCGGGCGGCCCATGAACCCCCGCCATCCTGCGCGACGCCCACCGTTACGAATGGGCGGGCTGTTCGGAAGGGCCGCGCCGCCGGAGTTCGTCGTAGCGGGACAGGCGAAGGGACGCTTCCTGGCGCCCAGGGTCAGAGGCCGACGACGTCTACCTACTCGCCTTCGTATACGCGGTGGCCAGCGGCCACGGCGGCAGCACGCACGCCGAGAACACCGGGCACGGGCGCGCCGTCATCCTCGACCTGCCCTGCTGAGCGGCGCACGGGCCCCGGGGCGCCGGGGGCGCGGCGTACGGTGCAGGTGCGGCGCCGCCACTGCCGGGCCCGCTGGCCCACCTCGACCCGTTGCTCGGCCATTACGGCTACTGGGCGGTCGGCGCCGTGGTCTTCATGGAGGACTTCGGCGTCCCCGCCCCGGGCGAGACGATCCCGATCACAGCGGGGATCTATGCCGGGCCGGCCGGCTGAACATCGTGGCTGTCGCGGTGATCACGTTCGCCTTCGAGGGCCTGCCACTGTCCGGGCAATGCCCCTCTCGCATCGTCGGCGGCCAGGTAGAGGGGACTGTCCTGACCGAGTTGGTTGATCCACGGCATGACGCCGTGGGGTGCAAGGACGCGGGCGGTTTCTGCGGGAAAGAGCAGCATGTCGATGGCGACGACGGCCGCTGCTGATGCGTCGGCGAGCGGCAGTGGCCGGCGTCGGCGCGCACGCGGTTCGGCGAGCGTCCGGCGGCCCGGTGCGGCATCTGCTCGGACAGGTCGAGGCCGGTCACGCTGGTGAAGGCGGAAGTCAGTAGCTGCGTGAAGGAGCCGGTGCCGCTGCCGACTTGGAGGCAGGGGCCGGCGGGGAACGGTCCGCCGCGGGTGAGGGCGTCGAGCAGCGGGTCGTCGCGGCCGGTGGCCTGGGTGGTGTCCCAGTCGGCGGCGAGCCGGTCGAACCGGTCGGCGATGAAGTGGGCGGTCTCGGCTGTCCAGGGACGTCGTCCTGCGGCGAGATCGCGGGCGAAGACCCGGAAAACCTCCGCGCTCCCGGGCGGCGGGAGCGGTTTGCCGTCCGGGCTGGGCAGGGTGCGCGGCAAGGTGGCGGTCACCGGGCCACTGCACCACGTACAGGGCGCCGCGCGGATCGGCCCGGGGGTGGAACGTGGCTCCCGCCCCCGGGTGGAGAAGAGAACGCCTCAGTGGTGACCGTGGTGGGCTTGCCCCGGTTCGTGACCGTGCTGTGCGTGGTCGCCGTGGTCATGGCCGTCGGGTGAGCCGCCCATCATGCGGAGCATGGACACACCGCCGGTACGCAGGAAGCGCAGCAGCAGGGCTGCGGCGAGCAGGAGGAAGGCGATGTTGAGCCAGGTCGTGTAGTTCCAGGAGATGCCCTCCATGGGGATCTTCGCGTCCTCGCGGTCGGGGACCAGGCCGAGGCCGCCGAAGACGAATTCGACGATGTATCCGGCGATGACCACGGCGAGGTAGAAGGTGCCGAGCAGGAACGCGGCCATCTTCGCGCCGTAGTACTTCCGGTAGATGTTGAGGATCGGCAGGATCAGCAGGTCGGCGAAGATGAACGCCACGACGCCGCCGAAGCTGATGCCTCCCTTCCACAGCACCACGGCCAGCGGGACGTTGCCGATCGAGCACACGAACGAGACGATCGCCACCAGTGGGCCGATGACCGGCCCCCACAGCTTGGAGGCCAGGGGGTGGCCGTCGAAGAAGAAGGCGCGCCAGAACGAGTCGGGCACCCATGCGGCGATGGCGCCGGCGATGAGCAGGCCGATGACCAGGTCGCGCAGGATCGCCGCCCATTCCATGACGAAGACATGGCTCGTGGAGGTGAAGCCCTCACGGGAGAACAGCCGCCGGGCGAAGGAGCCTTCCCGCTGCACGGACATGTCCATCGCGGCGTGGCCCTCCATCGACCCGGCCAGCCCGCGCTCGGCCTGCTCGCGAGCCTCGCGCAGCAGCTTGTCGCGCAGGAACAGCCGGAAGAGCACCGCCAGCAGGACGATCATGACGGGGCCGCCGACGAACTCGGCTGCGGTGAACTGCCAGCCCATGAGGAGGGCGAGGATCACACCGAGTTCGACGACGAGGTTGGTGGAGGCGATCTCGAAGGCCATCGCGGCGGTGAAGTTCGCTCCTTTGCGGAACAGGGAGCGGGCCAGTGCCACCGCGGCGTAGGAGCAGGAGGAGGACGCCACGCCCAGGCCGGCGGCGACCGTGAGGGTGCGGGGGCGGTCGTCGCCGAGGAGTGAGACGACGGTGGACCGGCGGACCACGGCCTGGACGACGGCGGACAGGGCGAAGCCCAGGATCAGGGCCCAGGTGATTTCCCAGGTCATGGATCCGGCGATGGACAGGGCGTGCAGGATGGCGTGCATCGGTGAAGCCTTCCTCCTTCAGCCAGGTCCTGGTTCGCGGATGCGCAGACCCGAGGGTCGTGGTCCGCGAGCCGGGGGTGGGGGGCGCCACCCGGCGGGTGGCGCCCCCGCCGGGATTCAGCCGACGCGCAGGGTCAGGGCCGCTCTGTGGAGCTTGCCGCCGGTCTGGAACTGCAGGAACAGCCGCCAGTTGCCCGCGCTGGGCAGTTCGGCGTGGAAGGACAGGTCCGGGCCGCCGTGGTCCCCGTTGACCTTCGTGGTCGGATGCAGGTGGGCGAACGCGGCGTCGCCCTCGTGGAAAGCGGTCAGGTGGGCGTAGGTGTCCAGGTAGGGCTGCAGGTCGGTGACCGGCTTGCCGCCCTTGGCGATGGAGACGGTCAGCGGGTGCGCCATGCCCGCCATCAGCTCGCCCTGCACGGTCACGGTGTACCCGTCGGCCTCCGTGCTGCCGGCCGCGGCCGGCAGCGACGTCCTGGTGGCCTGGCCCGGGACGGTGACGGTGCGGCTGAGCACGAAGTCCTTGCCCATCCCGGCCCCGCTGCCGGGGGTGAAGGAGGTGAACATACGCCAGGATCCGGGGACGAGGGAGGCCAGGTCGGCGCTCCAGGTGCCGTCGGCGGCCATGGTCGGGTGGACGTGCTGGAAGCCGGTCAGGTCCGAGCGGATGGCGTAGAAGTGCATCCGCTTGGTCTGGTCGACGGCGAAGCCGGTGACCGGCTTGCCGTCCGGGCCGGTCACCGTGAACCGGTAAGCGGTCTGCTTGCCGCCCGGCAGCGTGGAGTCCTTCGAGGTGAGGCGGTAGCCGTCCTGGGTGTCGGACAGGCCGTTGCCGGCGGCCGTGTGATCCATGCCGGGCATGTCACCCATGGAGGCTGTGGTGCTCGGCGAGGGGGCGGCGGCCTTGCCGACGTGGTCCATGCCGGGCATGGAGGAGGAGTCGCTGGAGGAGCCGCAGGCGGCCAGGGTCAGTGCGAGAGCCGCTGCGGCACCGGTCGCGGCGATCGCTCGGCGGCGCGCAATGAGACGGGAGGAGGAGATCATCGAAGCGGGGGTCTTTCCGGGTGGGCGCACCACACCGGTGGCGCGCGGAGAGGGCAGGGCACGATGCCGGTCCCGGCCGGTGGCCGGGCCTCGGCGGGTGCCTGTCAGCTTCGGCGCTGAGGGACATCACGCGGTGACGGTGACCGGTGAGAAGAGCAGCCTGAACCGGAGGGCGATCCGGGCACGGGTTTCCGCACCGCGGCGGCTGCGGCCAATGCGTCGTCGACGACGTCGGCGCTGGGTCCCTGCGCGAGCCGGCGGATGGTCGGTTCGGCGAGTCCGACGATGTTCTGCGTGTGCGGCGCGTTGGTGGGCCCGACGAAGGTGATGGCCGACGGGATCAGCGACAGCACTGTCCGGAGGGCGAGCGTGGGGGGAGTGGCTGGGGAGCGGCTGAAGTCGTCGGTACACGGCGGAAACGGACGGAGGGGCCGGGCAGCAGCGGTCGTTGCGTCGCAGCGATGCCAGAGCTGCCGAGGGCCGGTCCCCGGTCATGTCGCGGCCCCAGGGGCCTTGGTGGCGGTGTCCTGCCGGAATCCCGAACGGCGTCTCGACTCCGGTGCCGGGCTGAGACGTTGTCCGTCGGTCCATGGGCGGGAAGCGGCCAAAGGGGATGGCGAGGGTGTGTTGCCGCCACGTAAAGGCGCATGTGATCCACAGGGCGGGAAGCTGTCGGGGCAGGGCCGGTTCTCCGGATTTCGGACAACGGTCTCCGCACTGCTGGCATATGCCCCCGCCGACTGAAACGATCTTCTCAACGCCCGCGCGCCACAACGCACATCTCCTCGGCGGAGGACCTTCCGTTCTCCGTTCCCGTTCTCACCGGCTGCCCATCAGGCAGCCGGGCACAAGGAGTTGCAGCAGTGACGAACAACTTCCATGCCAACAGGGCGACTTCGCTCCATGGTTCCCCTCCTTCCCGTCGTGGCTCCCACGTTCGTCGACGGATGACGGGGATCGCGGTCGGCACGACGGCGGTACTGCTCGGATCGGCGCTTCCCGCCTGGGGCGCGTCCCCGGTGGCGGACGACACGGATCGAGCGCCTCGGCAGATCGCCGCGGAACCCAGACCGGGTGCCAGAACGGTCCAACTGGCCCCGGTGGAGCGGAAGAAGATGCTCGAGACGGCGGCCGACGCGGACGGCGCCACTGCCCGTGCACTGCGATTGGGCCGGCAGGAGGAGCTGATACCCAAGGACATCGTCAAGGACGCCGACGGCACCGTGCATACCCGCTACGAACGCACCTTCGCCGGACTGCCCGTCCTCGGCGGCGACTTGGTGGTGCATGACCGCGGCGGCTCCCGTACGGTCACCAAGCTGTCCAGGGAGGCGATCTCCGTCCCGACGACCGAGGCAGCCGTCTCCGCGGCCAAGGCGGAGAAGTCCGCTCTGACCGTCGCGAAGCGGGAGGACACTCGCGACGCCGCCCTGAAGGGGCAGTCGCGGCTGGTCGTCTGGGCGGGCGGCGGTGAGTCGAAACTGGCCTGGGAAAACGTTGTCAGCGGTATGCGGGAGGACGGGACGCCGAGCCGTCTGCAGGTCCTGACCGATGCCACGACCGGTGCCCGGCTGATGAGTCACGATGAGGTCCAGAACGGTGAGGGGACCAGCCAGTACAACGGTCGGGTTCAGGTCGGCAGCGTGCGGAACAACGACCGCTTCGAGCTGACCGACCCTCAGCGCGGCAGCCACCAGACGTTCGACGCGGGTGGGACCTTCGACAAGGGCACACTGGTCACCGATGACGACGACGTCTGGGGTGACGGAACACCGTCCGACCGTCAGACGGCGGCCGTGGACGCCGCCTATGGCGTCGCGAAGACCTGGGACTTCTACCACGACCGCTTCGGCCGCAACGGAATCGCGGACGACGGACGCGGCGCCTACTCCCGCGTGCACTACGGCGTCGGCTACGCCAACGCCTTCTGGCTCGACTCCTGCTTCTGCATGACCTACGGCGACGGGCGCGGCAACGACAGGCCGGTGACCGAACTCGACATAGCCGGCCACGAGATGACCCACGGCGTGACCTCCGCCACCGCCGGCCTGGTGTACTCCGGTGAATCCGGTGGGCTCAACGAGGCCACCAGCGACATCATGGGCACCGCCGTCGAGTTCTTCGCACACAGCGCGGGTGACGTACCGGACTACCACATCGGTGAGCTCATCGACCTCCGCGGCACCGGCGAGCCGCTGCGCTACATGGACCAGCCTTCCAAGGAGACCAACGCTGCCGGTACCTCCCAGGACTACTGGACTGCACAGACCAGGAAGCTCGACCCTCACTTCAGTTCCGGCGTGGGCAACCACTTCTTCTACCTGCTCGCCGAGGGCAGCGGGAAGAAGACCATCAACGGCATCGACTACGACAGCCCGACCTATGACGGCCTGCCGGTCTCCGGCATCGGTCGGGAAAACGCCACCAACGTCTGGTACCGGGCGCTGACCCGCTACATGACCAGCACCACCGACTACGCGGGAGCCCGCACGGCCACTCTGCAGGCCGCGGCCGACCTGTTCGGCAGCTCCAGCGATGCGTACGAGGCTGTCGGCAACGCATGGGCCGCGGTCAACGTCGGTGCGCGCTATGTGAACCACATCGCCGCCGAGGCCCCTTCCGCCCGCGCCGTGGCCGTCGGCCAGTCGGTTGCCCGGCAGATCAAGGCGACCACCACTCGCCCCGGCGGTCTGACCTACTCCGCCACCGGTCTGCCCACCGGTCTGTCGATCGACCCCGGCACCGGACTGATCTCGGGCACGCCGACCGCGGCCGGTGACTTCGAGACGGCCATCGTCATCAGGAACTCCGCGGCGGAGACACGGACCCTGACCTTCGTCTGGCCCGTCTTCGGCTCCGGCGGTGGTTTCTTCATCAACCCCGACCGGTACGACATCCCCAACTGGCAGACCATCGAGTCCCCGATCACCGTCACCGGGCGAGAGGGAAACGCGCCCCGTGAACTGAGGGTGACGGTCGATCTGGTGCACGACTTCATCGGCGGCCAGGTCATCAACCTGGTCGGCGAGGACGGCACTGTGCTGCTGGTGAAGGACTTCGTCTGGGACACCGGAACGGAACTGCACGCGACCTTCACCGTCGACGCCTCGGCGCTTCCCGCCAACGGCACCTGGAAGCTCCGCGTCACGGACAACACCCCCGGCATCTTCACCGTCGACCCCGGCTACCTCGACAGCTGGAGCCTCACCTTCTGATCCCTCTCCACCCCGTCCGTCCGCCCCAGCAGACGCCGCCGCGCCGGGAAGCCACCCCGGCGCGTCGGCACTGTGCCATCCGCCGGCCCGTCAGTAAGTCAGCAATGGGTCAGCATTCGTCCTGGCGAAGTCGCCCGCAGAAGCCCACACTCTGGAACGCGAACGGCACCGGAGGCGCTGGTGCGGCAGCCCTCGACGGGGCCACTTTGCCGGAGTTCGTCGTTGCGGGACAGGCGAAGAGGCGTTCCCCGTCACGCAGGATTAGCGGCCGACATCTTCCCAGGTCAGCGCACCCTCCCGCGCGGCTTCAGCGGCGTATCGGGGAGCGACGGTGCGCGGAGCGGGGCCCCGTCGTAGCCCTTCACCTCGCCGAAGCGGGCCCCCTTCGCCCAGTCCTCGCGCGCCTGCACGATCTCTTCCTGGGACCGGCCGACGAAGTTCCACCACATGATCAACTCCTCCTCGAACGGCTCACCGCCCAGCAGCATCACGCTCGCGTCGGACGCGGCGCGCAGCGGGAGTTCGGTGCGGCCGCAGCCGAGGTAGAGCATCGAGCCCGGCAGCACCGGGACCCCGTCGACGTGCACCTCCCCGGACATCGCCAGCACCCCGTACTCGAAGTCGGGCACCAGCGGAAGGCGTACGTCGGCGTCGGCGGCGAGCGTCAGGTCGGCGCCGACGATCGGGGTGTACGTCGTGCCGGGCGAGGTCGCGCCGTCGAGGTCGCCCAGGATCACGGTCGCCGTCACGCCGGGTGCCGTGGCCGTGGGCAGATCGGCGTGGTGTTCGAAGCGGGGGTCGGTGTGGCGGTGGTCGTCCGGCAGGGCGACCCACAGCTGGGCCCCGTGCAGGAACCGCGCGTGGGACCTGGGGCTCTCCTCGGAGTGACTGATGGCCCGGCCGGAGGTCATGAGGCCCAGTTCGCGCGGGCGGATCGTCTGGAGGCTGCCGGTCGAGTCGCGGTGCAGCACCTCGCCCTCGTGCAGCCAGCTCACCGTCTGCAGGCCCATGTGGGGGTGCGGCGGCACCTGCATGCCGGGCTCGTCGGCGATGTCGTCCGGCCCGTAGTGGTCGACGAAGGCCCACGCGCCGATCATGCGCCGCCCGAGGTTCGGCAGCAGCCGGCGTACCTCGGTGCCCTCCCCGAGCTTGACGCGCCGGGGGCTCAGCAGTTCGCGCACGGGTTCGGCGACGACGAATCCACGGCCGCCACAGACGCTGGGTACGGGCGCGCGGTCAAGGTTGCTCATGGCGCACAACCTAGTGCGCCCGCAGGCCCGTGCGCAGGGGAGGGAACCGTTGGCGCGCTTTCGCGAACCCCGGCTTGCTGTTGGGGCCGCCCCGGAGGAGGCATCCCGCCGCCTGTGGGAGAGGCACATGTTCGGTGTGCTGCCCCTGACGGCGGAGTGACGCGGTGGCCCTACCTCGCCGCCAGCAGTCGCAGCACCCGGTCGGAGACCGGCGTGGGCAGGGCACGCAGCGCCCGGACCAACGCCGTTGTCTGCCAGGGGAAACAGGCCTGCGCCGGTTCCCGTTCCAGGGCGCGTACGACGTACCGCGCGGCGCGCTCCTGACTGACCTGGAAGGGCTTGGGCAGACCGTCCGTACCGACCCGGTCCGTTCCCACGAAGCCGGGGTGGATCGAGGTGAACCGGATGCCCCGGGGGGCCAGTTCGACGCGTGCCGCGTCGAGGAGGGTGCGTACGGCCGCCTTCGCCGCCGAGTACGGGCCCTGGCGGGGGATGCCCATCAGCCCCGCGAGGGAGTTGGTGTGGGCGATCAGTCCGCCGTGCGGCTGCTCGCCCATCCACCGGATCAGCGGGACCAGGTAGTTGACGACGACGTCGTAGTTCAACGCCATGATCCGGGACACGTCCGCCGTGCTCACCCGGTCCATGGCCATGTCGGGCCCCTGACCGGCGTTGAGCAGCGCGATGTCGACTGTGCCGAACTCCGCGACGGCGGCCGCCACGACCCCGGCCGCCGCCTCCGGGTCCAGGGCGTCGGCGGCGAGGTCCAGACAGGCGCTGCCCGCGGCCCGTACCTCCTGGGCCACGGCGGCCAGTTCGGGGGCGCGCCGGGCCGTGAGGACGAGGCGGTTGCCCGCCGGGGCCAGTTGGCGGGCGACCGCCGCCCCGATTCCGGAGGAGGCGCCGACGATCAGGACCGTCCGGCCGGTGATGGTGGTCGTGGCGGTCACAGGAAGTGGCGGCCCTCACCGCGGTAGGTGGGCACGGTGTCGACCACCGCGCCGCCGCTGACCAGGTGCAGGTCGCCGATGCGCTCGCACAGCTCACCGGCCTTGGCATGCCGCAGCCACACCCGGTCCCCGATGTTCAGCACGCTCGCGGCCCTGCCCACCAGCGGGGTCTGCACCTCGCCGAAGGACTCGGTGGCGGTCACGCGCAGCCCGGGGGGCCAGGCCAGCGTGGGCAGCCGGTCCTTGCCGAGCGGCCCGGACGCCACCCAGCCACCGCCGAGGAGGGTCGCGACCGACGACGAGGGACGGCGTACGACGGGCAGCACGAAGTACGCCGCCGGGACGGGCCGGAAGGCGCGGTAGAAGTCGAACAGGCCCGGACCGTACAGGCCGGAGCCCGCCGCGAGTTCGGTGACCGAGTCCTCGCGGGTCGTGGTCTCCAGGCTGCCCGTACCGCCGCCGTTGACGAACCGCAGCGGTGTCACCGCCCGTACGGCCGCCACCGCGGCTTCCCGGCGGTGGCTCAGCTCCTCGACGGAGGAACGCTGCATCGCCCGTACGACGGCCCGCTTGACGGCGTTGCCGGGCACGTTGTCGCCGAGACCGGCGACCTGCCCCTCGTACCCCATGATGCCCGTCAGCTCGAAGCCCGGACGGGAGGCGATCTCACGCGCGAACGCCGCCGCCTCCTCGGGGGTGTACACCGGGGATCTGCGCGGCCCCAGGTGGATCCGGCCGCCCGCGAGGCGCAGGGCCGCGTCCAGTTCCAGGCAGACGCGGATCCGGGTCTCGCGGGGGCCGGTCGCGGCGTCGATCAGGTCGAGATGCTCGACGCAGTCCACCATCAGGGTGACCCGGGACGTGAGCCGCTCGTCGGCGGCCAGTTGGCGCAGCGCCGTGCGGTCGGCGGTCGGGTAGCCGACGAGGATGTCGTCGAACTCCTCGGCCAGCCACAGGGCTTCGGGCAGGGTGAAACCGAGGATGCCCTCGAATCCGGGGCGCTCCAGGGCTCGCCTGATGAGGGCACGGGAGCGCAGCGACTTGCTGGCCAGCCGGATCGGCTTGCCGCCCGCACGGCGTTCCAGGTCGCGGGCGTTGGCGTCGAAGGCGTCCAGGTCGATCACGCCGAAGGGCGGTTCGAGCTCGGCGGTCGCCGCCCGCAGTCCGTCGAAATGGCTCTGGGCCATCGGATCCGAACCGGTTCTGGGGGCGGTGGTGTCGATGGTCATCGGTGGGTGTCTCCTTGTTCGGGTACCGCGGTCGGTGCCGGGACGAGGCCCGTGCTGCGGCGCTTGGCCATGGCTGCCACCTTGGGGATCACGAAGCGCATCAGCCGGGGGAACACACCGGCGACCCGCTGTACGCGTCCGCCGATGGCGGGGTGGACGATTTCTACCGGCTTTCTCACGATGGCGTCGACGATCACCGAGGCCACCTTCTCGGGGGAGAGCGGTTTCTCGGCGAAGGTGATCACCGCGCTGGGATCGGCCATCTCCTGCTCCAGCATGGGGGTGCGGGTACCGGGCGGATGGACGATGCTGAAGGTCACGGGCCCGTCGCGTTCCTCGATGGCCACACTGTGGTGGAAGGCGCGCAGCCCGTGCTTGGTCGCGCCGTAGGTGGTGTAGCCGGGCAGCGGCAGGAACGACGTCATGCTGCACACGGTGACGATGTGCCCGTGGCCCTGGGCGCGCATCCGGGGCAGGGCGGCCAGCATGCCGGTGATCGGTCCGAGCAGGTTCACCTCCACCATGTGCCGGTGCTGAGCCGGCGGCAACTGGCGGGCGTAGCCGGTGTGGATGATCCCGGCGTTGTTGACGAGCACGTCGACCGGGCCGAGTCGCTCCGCCACGGCGTCGAAGACCGCTTCCCACGCTGCCTCGTCACGGATGTCCAGCTCGAACGCGTGGGCGGCGTCGCCCAGTTGACCGGCGATCCGGGTCGCTCCGGCCAGGTCGATGTCGGCGAGGGCCACCCGGTGCCCCCGGCGCACCGCCTCGCGCGCGGTCGCCGCACCGATGCCGCTGGCGGCACCGGTGATCAGTACGACGCTCATCGCGGGCCCCCGCCCCGAGCGTCGGCGCGGGAGTGCCGCGCGCCGTCCGTTCGCTGTCCGTGCATGTGAACTCCCGGGAAAACAGGCCGAGTCGACGAGGGGCGCGGTTATGACGGCAGGACGTACGCCTCCAGTCGCGACCCGTTCAGCCGAGCCGCGCGCACCGGGTCGTCGGTCGGTGTGGTGGCCGCGTACAGGGTGTTGCCGTCGGGTCCGCCGACCACACAGCTCAGGGTCGGCCTGCTGGTGGCGACCCGGTCCAGGATCACGCCGCCGGGTCCCACCCGGACGCACTCGCCGCGCAGCGCGTTGGCGACCCACGCCGTACCGTCCCGGCCCGGCGCCATGCCGTCCGGGGCGATGGGACTGGCGGAGCGGGCGGCGATCGCCGGCCGGTCGAGGAAGGCGGAGACGCGCCGGGTGACGCGTCCCCGAAGTCCGGGATGGTTGAGGGACGTCCACAGGGCGGAGGGGATCAGCGGAGCCCAGGGCCGGGGCGGGCCCAGCCTCCCGTCGGGCAGTACGGGGAGTGCGGTCAGGCGCATCGCGAGCGTCTCGGCGACGAGCAGCGTGGAGTCGTCGTCGATCAGGAACATGCCGTTGGGGAACACCAACGGCTCGCTCAGGCCCAGCAGTTCGCCCTCGGGGGAGAAACAGGCGATGGGTGTCCTCGGCGGTCCCGGCGGGGCGTAGAGCATCGAGTTGGGCTGCCGGCGGACGAAGCCGTGGTAGTCGAAGCCGAAGTTGCCCACGTAGGCGCGGCCCAGCCGGTCGACGAACATGTCGTTGGCGGGACCCCCGGCGATGCCCTTGAGGTCGGCGTGCACGACCAGGGAACCGTCCGGCTCCCGCCGGTACACACAGTGCCCGTCCATGGAGACGACCAGCAGCCGCCCGTCGGGCAGCCAGCCCAGGCCCCCCGCCCGGCCGGGGACCTCGGCGACCGTCTCCGGCTCTCCCCGGGTGTCCCAGCGGTGCACCGTCCCGTGGGCGAGGTCGCAGAACCACAGGGCGTCGTCGTGCCAGCGCAGCGACTCCAGGACGCCGAATCCGTCCAGAACGACTGTGGCCCTCGGTCGCACGCCTGCCTCCTGAGGGTGCTCGTACCCGTCCGTTTCCCGCTACGGTGGCCCAGAGGAGAGAAGTAAGTCAAGCGTCCTGGACGAGTGACTTACTTCTTCTGGGCGGGTTGGCTATCCTGACGAGCGAACCCGCAGGTGAGACCGGTGTGGAGAGGAGAACGCGTGCCCCGCATGGCGGCGAGCGACCGGAGAGCGGAGCTCCTTGAGGCGGCGATCCGGGTGATGGCACGCGACGGCGTGGCCAAGGCCACCACCCGCGCGGTGGTCACCGAGGCGGACATGACCCTAGGGGCCTTCCACTACTGCTTCGAGTCCCGGGCGCAGCTGCTCGAACTCGTCACCGAGACCCTCACCGAGCGGTACGTCGCCGAGGTCCGCGGCCTGTTCGCCCCGCACAAGGACATCCGGGACAGCGTCCTGGACAGTCTGCACGCCTTCTGGAAGGGCTTTGTGGCCAACCCCGGCGAACACCAGATCAGTTACGAGCTCACCCAGTACGCGCTGCGCAATCCCGGCTTCGAGGACGTCGCCAGGAAGCAGTACGAGATCTTCCTGCGCGCCTTCGCCGGTCTGCTCGAACTCGCCGCCGAGAACGCCGGAATCGAGTGGAACGAACCGGTACCGGTGCTCGCGCGGTACGTCCACTCGATGATCGACGGCCTCAACATGACATGGCTGGTCGACCGCAACACCGCCGACAGCCGGGCCGCGCTGGAGCTGCTCGCCGATCACCTGCTGCTCCATGCCCGGCCACGAGCCGCCTGAGTCACGAGCCGCTCGACCTGAGGGAAAGGGTGCCCGCATGGCGTTCGCCGACTACCAGAACGAGATCTACCTGAACGGGCTGGGCGGTGTCCTGCCCGCTTACCCCATGGAGTTCGCCGAGCTGGCCGACCGGGCCAGGGCCGCGCTGCCGCCGTCCGTCTGGTCCTACGTCGCCGGAGGCGCCGGCGACGAGCACACCCAGCGGGCCAACGTCGCCGCCTTCGCCCGCTGGGGTCTGATCCCGCGCATGTTCGTCGGTGCCGCCCAGCGTGATCTGACCGTCGAGCTGTTCGGTCTGACACTCCCGTCCCCGGTGTTCCTCGCCCCGATCGGCGTCGTCGGACTGTGCGCCCAGGACGGACACGGCGACCTGGCCACGGCCCGCGCCGCCGCCCGTACCGGAGTCCCGATGGTCGCCTCCACCCTCTCCGTCGACCCGCTGGAGGACGTGGCCGGCGAACTCGGCGACACCCCCGGCTTCTTCCAGCTCTACACCCCGACCGACCGGAGCATCGCCGAGAGCCTCGTCCACCGTGCCGAGCGGGCCGGGTACCGGGGCATCGTCGTCACCCTCGACACCTGGATCACCGGCTGGCGCCCGAGGGACCTGGCGACCGCCAACTTCCCCCAGCTGCGCGGCCACTGCCTGGCCAACTACACCAGCGACCCGGCCTTCCGGGCCACGCTCGGCCGCTCGCCGGAGGAGGACCCGCAGTCCGCGATCCTCCACTGGACCCAGGTCTTCGGCAACCCGCTCACCTGGGACGACCTGACCTGGCTGCGCTCGCTGACCGACCTCCCGCTGATCGTGAAGGGCATCTGCCACCCCGAGGACGCGCGCCGCGCCCGCGACGCGGGAGTGGACGGCATCTACTGCTCCAACCACGGCGGCCGGCAGGCCAACGGCGGCCTTCCCGCCCTCGACGTCCTGCCCGCCGTCGTCGAGGCGGCCGGTGACCTGCCCGTCCTTTTCGACTCCGGTGTGCGCGGCGGCGCCGACATCGTCAAGGCCCTCGCCCTGGGCGCGACGGCGGTCGGGATCGGTCGCCCGTACGCCTACGGCTGCGCCCTCGGCGGCACCGACGGGATCGTCCACGTCCTGCGCTCCCTGCTCGCCGAGACGGACCTGATCATGGCCGTCGACGGATACCCGTCCCTCAAGGACCTCGTCCCCGAGGCGCTCCAGGCCGTCTGACACCCGGCGACCCCGTTCAACCGATGGGTTGAACGGGGGTTCATCCACCAGCCCCGATGAGGCTCCGTACAGCCGACGCGAAGACCCTCTCGCTCACGTCAGGCTCGAACCCCAGCAAGACTCCCCCCCATCGAGAGGCCCGCAGAGTGTCCAGTTTCCTCAGCCGACGACGTGTACTCGCCACCGGAGCCGGAGCGGCGCTCGGCGTCGGCGCGCTCGGAGCCACCGGAACCCCCGCCGCCGCGGCCTCGTCCGCCGGGTCACGTTCGTCCTCGGGCGCCGAGGAGAGCCGGACGCTTGACGAGCTGTACCAGGCCGCGCTCGCCGAGGGCGGCAAGCTCGTCCTCTACCAGGGCGGCGATGTCGACAGCCAGGGCAACGGCGTGCGCAGCGGCTTCGCGGCCCGCTTCCCGGAGATCGACCTCAAGGTCGTCGTGGACTACAGCAAGTACCACGACGTCCGCATCGACAACCAGTTCGCGACCGACACCCTCGTCCCGGACGTCGTCCAGCTCCAGACCCTCCAGGACTTCACCCGCTGGGCGGGACAGGGCCGCCTGCTGCCCTACAAGCCCGCGGGATTCTCCAAGGTGTACGACAGCCTCAAGGACCCGCACGGCCACTGGACCGCCATCGCGGTGATCGGCTTCAGCTACCTGTACAACATCGCCGCGGTCGGCGCCGACGCCCCGAAGTCCCCGCTCGACCTGATCGACCCGAAGTGGAAGGGCCGGATCGCGTCGTCCTACCCGCACGACGACGACGCCGTCCTCTACCTCTTCAAGCTGTACGTGGACCACTACGGCTGGGACTGGGCCGCCAGGTTCGCCGCCCAGGACGTGCAGTTCGCCCGTGGCAGCAACAGCCCGGGACTGGCCGTCACCAGCGGGCAGAAGGCGATCGGCGTCGGCGGCTCGGGCTCGCTCGTGCCGTCGGCCACGGCACCCACCCAGTGGGGCGTCGCCGAAGGACACCCGTTCATGGCCTGGGGCCAGCGGGCCGCGATCCTCAAACAGGGCCGGAACACCACGGCCGCCAAGCTCTACCTCAACTGGCAGCTCTCCACCGCCCAGCAGCAGAGCTCCCGCAACGGCTGGTCGGTGCGGACGGACGTCACCCCCGCGGGTGGCCTCCAGCCCGTCTGGAAGTACCCGAACGCCAACTTCGACGGCTTCCCCCGCTTCATGGCCGACCGCGCGGGGATCGAGCGCTGGAAGCAGACGTTCGCGCTGTACTTCGGTGAGGTGAAGGGGGAGCCGACTCCCGGCACGCTGGGGCTGCACCCCGGCGCGTAGCTCCGCCGGTTGAGCGGTTCACCAGTTCTTCACGGTGGTCATACAAGCGGTCGATAGACTCGGGGGTCCTTTCGATTGGATCAGTCTGCCCAAGGGGATCCCCGTGTCCGACCGTGTCCCCGTCCGTTCGCCGCTCACGGTCGGCGGTCGGCTGAGCCTGGAACGTGTCTCGCATCTGGCGTTCTTCTGCATCGTGGCGTCGGCGCTGTTGCAACTCGCCCGGCTCAACAGTGAGTTGTGCTGGTACATCGCGACCGTCAGCGGATTGCTCGCGCTCGCCTACACGGGCGGAGTGCTGCTGTGGGACCGGCTCGGGACGGCGGGGCGGGCGGCCTGGATTCCGGTGCTGCTCGCCCTGTGGGGGCTCCTCCTCTTCCTCGTCCCGCCCGCGTTGACCTCCGCCTTCGTGTGGTGTGCCCTGCCGCTGGCGTGCGCCGCGCAGCGCGTGCTCGGCCCCCGGTCCGCGACCGCGGCGCACGCCCTGATCACCGTCGTCCTGGTCACGGCACTGGCCGACGCCGACGGCCGGTTCGCGATCGACACCGTGCTGGTGCCCGTGGCGGCCGTCTGGGGAACCGTCGCCCTCTACCGCGTGCAGCAACGGGACGCCGAGGCGCGCCGGCTTCTCGTCGAGGAACTGCGTGACACGCGGGAACTCGTCGCCCGGCAGCAGCGCCGCGCGGGTGTACTGGCGGAGCGGACCAGGATCGCCCGCGATCTGCACGACACCCTCGCCCAGGAACTCGCCGGCGGGCTGATGCTGCTCCAGGCCGCCGAACGCGACTGGGAGGAGCGCCCCGACGTGGCACGCACACGTGTCCGCGCTGTCGCCGACGGCCTGGGCACCAACCTCACCGAGACCCGCCGTATGATCCGGGACCTCACCCCGGCCGCCGTCGCCGAGACCGGCATCGAGGGCGCGCTGCGGGTCCTGTGCGCGCGCTCCCAGGCCGACGGGACGGCGGCGCGGGTACGGTTCCGGTCGGTCGGCGACCCCCAGCCCGTTCTCGACGAACACGCCGCGACCACCCTGTTCCGCGTCGCGCAGAGCACACTGGCCAACGTCCGCGAACACGCCCACGCGGTGAACGTGCAGGTCACTCTCAGCCGACGGCGGCCGGACCAGGTGGACCTCGAAGTCAGCGACGACGGTGTCGGGTTCGACCCCGCCGAGGTCCTCGCCCGTACGTCACCGGGCCCGGGCCGGGGTTTCGGGCTGCCCGCGGCGCGGGCCAGGCTGCGCGAGTACGGCGGTGACCTGGACGTCAGCGGCGCGCCTGGCCGGGGCACCCGGATCCGGGCCACGGTCTGTGCGCGGCCCCGGCCGCAGCTCCCCGCCGGGTCCGTCGTGCCGGCCCAGCCGGTCCCCACGGCGACCGTCCGATGACCGAGGCCCCGCCCGGCCGGGGCGACCCGTTGCGCGTCCTGATCGCGGACGACCACGCCGTCGTACGGGCCGGTCTGCGCGCGCTCCTGGAGGGCGAACCCGATCTCGAGGTGATCGCCGAGGCCGGCAGCGGTGAGGAGGCTGTCGGGCTGGTCGCCCGGATGCTGCCCGACGTCGCCCTGATGGATCTTCGCTTCGGGAGCCCGGGAACCGGGATCGACGGGGTCGAGGCGATTCGCCGGCTCGCCGCCGAGGCGCCCGGTGTGGCGGTGGTGATGCTGACCAGCTATGCCGGACGGGCCGATGTCGTCAGGGCGTTGGAGGCGGGCGCCCGGGGCTATGTGCTCAAGGCGGGGCCGCCCGAGGAACTGTTCCGGGCGGTGCGCGGGGCCGCCGCCGGGGCGCTGGGACTGGCACCGGAGATCGTCGGCGAACTCGTCGGCCAAGTGGTCAGCCCGGAGCACGAGTTGAGCGGACGCGAGATCGAGGTCGTACGGCTGATGGCCGAGGGTCTCAGCAACCGGGCCATCGCCGCGGCGCTGTTCCTCAGCGAGGCCACGGTCAAGACACATCTCGTGCGCGTCTACCGCAAGCTCAAGGTCGACAACAGGGCGGCGGCGGTCTCGGAGGCCGTACGCCGGGGTGTGCTCGAACTGACCTGAGGCGGGCGGAGGTTGGGGACGCGTCCGGGGAGCGCCCAGGCGTCAGCCCCGGGCGGTGAGCCAGTCCCCGTCCGCCCAGGTGACGGTCTTCGGGATGCGGGAACCGTAGTCCGGCAGTTCACCGACGCGGGCGCGGACGCTCGCATGCACCCGGGCGTACGGGGGTATTCGGCGGTGCCGGTAGGTCAGCAGGGCCCAGATCCAGCCCATCCGGTGCACCTTGCCCAGCGCGTACGCGGGGCCGACCGGCACCTCGCGCCGGTATGAACCGGGCTTCAGCAGGAGGCCCTTGCCGTCGGGGGCCAGGGCGCCGTCAACCACCCACTTGAGGGCGACGGTGGCGAGACGGTGGTCGTCCTCGAAGGTGCCGCCGACATCGCAGTGGACTCCCGCGAACCACACCTGCTCGACCCCCTCCGGCAGCGCCGGCTGCTCTCCCGAGGTGACCAGGTACTCGCGGTACGGCGTGCGTTTCTCGTCGATGGAGACGGCGTGCCGGACCCGGAGGGCGTTGGGGACCTGTCGCGTGTGCGGCCAACGCAGGTTCCAGCGCAGGATGCCGGCCGCCTTCACGGAGTCCCAGAGGCCCAGGTACTCGACCGGGATACCGGTCCTGGCCTCCACCTTGATGCTGAACGTGCCCGCGAAATGGTGCAGTTGAGCCCAGTCGTCGGCGGTGAAGGTCTTGTTCCTGGCGTAGACCGACACGGCGTACGGGACGAGGTTCTCCAGACCCGGCCGCAGCAGACCGACCGCCTTGAGCATGCCGGTGAGCGCACGCGCCGTGTACGCGCCCCGGCTGAAGCCGAACACGTAGATGTGGTCGCCCGGTTCGTACTCCCGCATCAGATACGTGTACGCCTCCGCGAGGTTGACCCTGATCCCGGAACCGAAGGCGAGCCCGAAGAGCTTCGACAGCCGGCGGCCCACGGTCGTCACGGCGCCCGCGGAGGAGAACGTGCCTACCCCGGGGTCGTAGTACGCGATCTGCCGGGCGGGATCGGAGAGATCCAGCATCTCGTAGAGCCGTACGACGTTCGTGTTGCCCTTCGCCTTGAGTTGATTGCCCGTGCCGTCCAGACAGATGACGAGGTTCCTGGCCATGGCGGCCTCACCTTCACTGACGTATGCCAGGACATATAGCGCATTAAGAAATATAGTAGGAGAAATGATGCCAATGGGCATGCTCGGGAGCGGTGGTGTTCCGGAGGATCCATGGCCGGTTCAGTGATCCATCTCGAAGATCTGGCCGCCGTCGCCGACGAAGCGGCGGCCGCCCCGCCCCGTACGCACGCGCTGGTCGTCGGAGTCGGCAAGTACCCGCACCTCGACGGCGGTGAGTCACCGGTCGCCGACTCCGACGGGATGCACCAGCTCAGCTCGCCCCCGGTGTCGGCCCGCGCCTTCGCCACCTGGCTGCTCAGCGAGTACAACGACCCCGAACGCCCGCTCGGCAGCGTGGCCCTGCTGCTCAGCGAGGAACACCCGACGCCGTTCACCGACCCCCGTACGAGCACCGACCACGACGTCGACGAGGCCACGATCGGCAACATCGTCACCGCGGTCGGCGACTGGTACGACCGAGGCGACAGCCACGTCGACAACCGGCTCCTCTTCTACTTCTGCGGACACGGCGTCTCCCAGGGCGAGGACATGGCGCTGCTCGCCGCCGACGTCTTCGCCGACCACCACAACCCCCTCAACGGAGCACTGGACTTCGCCGGCCTCATGAACGGCCTCAAGCGGTGCAAGGCCGGCCAGCAGGTGTTCTTCGTGGACGCCTGCCGCGCCAACTCCGATGTGCTGATCGAGAGTTCGGGTACCCATTTCGCCGGCTGCACCCCGCTCGGCGCCGGCGCGCGCCCGTTGGACCTGCCCCGGCGCTTCCACATCCCCTACTACGCCACCCTGGCCGGCGACAAGTCGTACGGCAGGGCCGGCCAGGTCAGCCTGTTCACCGAGGCCCTGCTGAAGAGCCTCGCCGGGGCCGCGAGCGACGACCCCGAGGGCGACTGGCAGGTCAACACATCCCAACTCCTCACGGCCATCGACCACTTCATGCACCAGCCGAGCTTTGCCGGAGCCGTCGCGAGCGTCCAGGTCCCCTCGGTCGGTGAGCTGCCCGTCTTCGTCCTCCACCAGCTGGCCGGGACCCCGGTCGTCCCGGTGTACGTCGGCTGCGACCCGGCCGGCGACAACGCCGAGGCCGAGTTCGTGTGCCGGGAGGGCGGACAGGACGGCCCGGAACGGCTGCGCCGGCCGGCCGGCGACATCGACACGGACGACCCCGAGAGCGAGTGGGCCATCGAACTCGGCTTCGGCAACTACGTCTTCGAGGCACATCTCGGTGACCACGAGGTGCGGAGAAAACCGGTCACCGTGCGTCCGGTGTTCCGGCGCGTCCAGCTGGGGAAGCCGTCATGAGTACCGGACTGCAGGTGACCGTGGCGCTGAGCCTCCACGAGTCCGACCTGCCCTACGGAGCCAAGGTCGTCGGCGACATCTACCCGGCCGACGGCACCGGCAGCGCCCTCCGGGACGTCCTCTTCCCCTGCGGGACCTCCGCGCCGGCGGCCCGCTACGAGGTCGACCCCGGGCGCTATCTCGTCTCCGCCACGCTTCCCTCCGGCATCGTGCTCTCCAAGGACGCGGAGGTCAGCGAGGGCAGGGACACCCATGTGACACTGCGTACCGCGCCCTCGCCCTACGAGTCGCACTCCTGGCAGTACCTCATGGGCAACATCGAGTCGTACGGCGCCTATCACGACGACGAGACGATCGAGGTGCCCCGGTCGCAGGGCTCGCGTTCCGGGGTGTGGGAGACGGGCGGGGTGGTGGCGCCGGGCAGCGCCGTCTGGGTCGGCGACCCGAAGCCCGACAGCTGGCACTTCCCCACGATGCTCGCCCTGACCGGCGGCCCGTCACCGGAACCGATCGCCCTCGACCTGGCCCACTCGGCGCCACACACCGTGCCCAGCCTCGACCTCGGCGACTCCGCCGCTCGCCTCTACCGCTTCGGCCCGCACGGCCCGCTCGACGAACAGGGCGAGCCCGCCCGGCAGGGGCCCACGGGGCAACGGCAGTTCCTGGTCGTCTCGCTGACCGGCGCCGAGTACGTCGTCACCCTCCCCGCCCCCTGGGGCAACGCGCAGATCGAGGTCCTGGTCAACGAACGCCAGAGCCCGACCGGCAGCACCGTCTCCGTCACCGTCCGCGACAGCCGGGTGGGGCCCGCCCTCGGCTACATGGCCCGGGGCGCCTTCGACACTGCGGCGGCACTGGTCAAGGACGCCGAGGACATGCTCTACGCCAAGATGGAGAACCCCCTCGCCGCGGTGGCCGGCGCCTACATCCTGGTCGGCAGCGAGCTCACCGAACGCCGGCACCGCTGGGACGACTGGCTCGACCATCTGCGCCGCGAGTTCCCCTGGCTGAGCGACGGCTCGCTGCTGTGGGGCATGCGCCATCTGCGCCGGGCCCACACCGAGACCGAGCTGAGCGAGGCACGGGACGCGCTCGTCGAGGCCTTCGACCGAGGCGTCCCGGTCTTCACCCTGGGCCTGAGCCGCCTCATCCACGGCCTCTCCGAGTTCCCCGACGACCCGGAGTGCGCCACCCGCCTCGACCAGGCCCGGCTGCTGTCCTACCGCGTGGACATGCGCGAGCCGTTCGTGATCGTCGGACTGCGAGGGGTGCCCCAGTAGCGCGAGAGACCCGACCAGGGAGGCCGCGATGATCCGGTTCACGATGCTGCCCGGCGAGGACGGCGACTGTCTGCTCCTGGAATACGGCGACGACACCTTCGTCCGGCGGATCCTCGTCGACGGCGGGCGCACGGGCACGTATCCGCTGGTCAAACCGGTGCTCGCCGGCCTGGACGGGCTGGTGGACCTGCTCGTCGTCACGCACATCGACCAGGACCACATCCTCGGAGTGCTCGCCCTCCTCGACGACCCGGAGCGGCCGGTGGAGATCGGGGACGTGTGGTTCAACGGCTTCGACCACCTGCTCGACACCGAGGGGTTCGGCGCCCAGGACGGAGAGAAACTCACCAGCGCGCTGCTCGCACAGAAGGTGCCCTGGAACGACGCGTTCGGCGGGCGCGGCGCCGAGGTCGGGCGGCAGCTCGGGTGGTTCGACGACGGGTCCACGATGGAGGTGCTCTCGCCCGACCGGGGGCAGCTGGAGAAGCTGGCCCCGGTGTGGGTGCAGGAGTGCGCCGCCCATGGACTGATCCCGGGCCGGGACCCCGACGAGCCGCCCGTCGTCCCCGGCTTCGAGCACTTCGGCGGCGACGTGAACGTGGAGCAGCTTGCCGCGACACCGTTCAAGCCGGACAAATCACCGACGAACCTCACCAGCATCGGACTGCTCTTCGAGTTCCAGGACCGGCGGATCGTCCTCACCGGCGACGCGGACGACCACCGGCTCGTCGAGTCGCTACGCCCCAGTGCCGAGGCGGCGGGCGGACGGCTCCACGTCGACGTCCTGAAGGTCGCCCACCACGGCAGCGGCCACAACCTCTCCAACGAGCTGCTGGACCTCCTGGACTGCGACCGCTACCTGATCTCCACCAGCGGCGCCCGGCACAACCACCCCGACGACATCGCCATGTCCCGCATCCTCCAGCACGGCGGAGCCGGCAAGGAGATCGTCTTCAACTACCGCGACCGTGCCGAGCTCTGGGACGTCGCCTCCCTCAAGGACCGCTTCGGCTACACGGTGACAGCACCGGCACCGGACGCGGCGGACGGCTTCGTGACCTTCGAACTCTGACACCGGAGGTCCCTCCGATGGCGGCCCCGGCTTGACGGGCGGACGATGGAGTCAGACGGGGGTCCGACAGTCATGGGGGGAATGGGAGGCAGCGGACATGCTGGAGATCAAGACGGTAGAGAAGCCGGACGAGCGGCGCGATTTCCCCAAGGGACACGTCGAAGCCGTACACATGAGCGGCCTCGACTTCGCCATCGGAACCTTCGAACCGGGCTGGCGCTGGTCCGAGTCCGTAGGGCCCATCGCGGGCACGAAGAGCTGCGAGATCCACCACAACGGCTATGTCCTCCAGGGCCGAATGCACATCGTCATGGACGACGGCGGCGGCGAGCAGGAAGTCGGCCCCGGCGACGTCTTCGTGTGCTCGCCCGGGCATGACGCGTGGGTCGTCGGCGACGAACAGTGCATCGTCCACGACTTCGCGGGACCCATGGCCCAGGACTACGCGAAGGCGAAGGGAAGCTGACCTGGGCTCACACCGGCAGCAACCGGGTGATCAGCGCGCCGAGTTGGCGGGCGTTGCGGCACTCGCGCATCTCCACCAGCTCGGCGTACGCCGGCGCCGCCGAGTCGCCCGTGCCCCACTGCGGCCGCCCTTCCGGGTTCAACCAGTAGACGCGACGGGCCCGTTCGGCCAGCTGCCGTACGGCCGGCAGGTTCGGGTCGCTCATGTTCGTACGGGCGTCACCGAGCACGAACACCGTCGTCCGGGGGCCGACCGCGTCGGCGTACCGCTGGGTGAACTCGCCCAGGGCGACGCCGTAGTCGCTGCTGCCGTGCCAGCCCGTCAGCGTCGCCTCCGCGCGGATACGGGCGCCAAGGCCCTCGGCGTCGGCGGCGCCGTGCACGAGCAGGCCGGTCACCTCGTCGACCCGGTTGACGAAGGCGAACACACGGACCTTGCTGAACTGGTCATGCAGCGCCTGCACCAGCAGCATCGTGAAGTCGGAGAAGCCGGCCACCGAGCCCGACACATCGCACAGCAGCACCAGTTCGGGCCGGGCGGGCCGGCGCCGGCGCAGTACGGGCCGCATCGGCACCCCGCCCGTCGACAGTGACGCGCGCACCGTGCGCCGCAGATCGATCGAGCCGCGTGCGGCCTTGCGGCGGCGGGCCGCCAGCCGCGTGGCCAGCTTGCGCGCGAGGGGCTGAACCGTCCGGCGCAGCTCGGCCAGCTGGGTACGCCCGGCGAGCAGGAAGTCGACCCGGTCGGCGGTCGGTGCCACCGCCCGCCGGGCGATCTCGTCCCGGCCGCGCCGCTCGGCCACCCGGCGCCGCGCCTCCGCGCCGACCAGCCGCCGGAACTCCTCGATCCGCCGCCGGATCTCGTCGTCGAGCAGCCGGTCCGCGAACCCCGTCTCCCCGGCGCCCTCCCGCAGGCTCGTCCGCACCCGGGCCAACAGCGTCTGCGGCCGCAGCCGGTCCAGCGTCTGGTACGACGACCAGCCGTCCGATCCCGGCGAGGAGCCGTAGCCGCCGAATCCGTCGACCGCCTCGGCGGCCAGCCGGGCCAGCAGCGCCTGGTCGTTCGCGGCCAGCGCGGCGGCGAGCCGGTCGCGCAGTTCGTCCCGCTCGGCGGGTCCGGTGCCGGGCCCCCCGACGCCCCGGGGAAAGTACAGGTCGAACACCGGGTCGAACGTCGGGCGCTGGTCCGTGCCGTGCAGCAGGGTCGCGGCCAGCCCCTCGCGCAGCAACTCCCGGTCAGAGAAGCCGAGTACGGCCACCGCCTGCGCCGCGTCCACGGTCTCCCCGGTGCCGATCCGCACTCCGTGCGCACGCAGCGCGCCGACCAGCCCTGTCAGCCGTTCGGCGACATCGGCCCCTGAACCGGCGTGTGCCGACGGCGCGTTCACATCGCGTCCAGGTCCAACTTGGCGTTCGCCTTGAGGACGTCGTCCTGGTGCTTGAGGAGGACGCCCAGACTGTCTCGTACAACCGTCTCGTCGAGCGTGTCCGCCCCCAGCGCCAGCAGGGTGCGCGCCCAGTCGATGGTCTCGGCCACTGACGGCACCTTCCGCAGGTCCATCGCGCGCAGCGCCCCGACCACCCGTACGACCGACTCGGCCAGCGCCGCGTCCAGTTCCGGGACGCGCAGTCGTACGATGCGGCGCTCCAGGTCGGGGTCCGGGAAATCGATGTGGAGGAAGAGACAGCGGCGGCGCAGGGCCTCGGACAGTTCGCGGGTGGCGTTCGAGGTGAGGACGACGAAGGGACGGCGGGTCGCGGTGATCGTGCCCAGCTCGGGGACCGTGACCTGGAAGTCGGAGAGCACCTCCAGGAGCAGACCCTCCACCTCGACGTCCGCCTTGTCGGTCTCGTCGATCAGCAGCACCTTCGGGTTGTCGCCGCGAATGGCGGTCAACAGCGGCCGGGGGAGCAGGAACTCCTCGCTGAAGATGTCCGTGCGGGCCGCGTCCCACGTCTCGTCGCGGCCCGCGCTGATGCGCAGGAGCTGCTTGGCGTGGTTCCACTCGTACAGCGCCCTGGACTCGTCGACCCCCTCGTAGCACTGGAGGCGGATCAGCTCGGCGCCGGCTATCTCGGCGACGGCCTTGGCCAGCTCGGTCTTGCCGACGCCGGCCGGGCCCTCCACCAGGAGCGGCTTGCCGAGGCGGTCGGCGAGGAAGACCGTGGTGGCCACGGCGGGCGAGGCCAGATACCCGGTCTCGGCCAGGCGTGCGGAGACATCGTCGACGGATGTGAACAACGGGGCCTCCAGCACGGGCGTGAACGGGTTCCTGAGTCACTATCTAAGCGCTTGTTCACCGCGCCTGTCACGCACGAATCCGCGCGACGGCACTCCGCCGCCGTAGCGTCCGGCCCCTCAAGCCGGTTCACGCCCGGCCGTCACCGCTCACCAGCACCACCTCCAGGGTGCGTGGACCGTGCACCCCCTCGACCCGGTCGAGTTCGATGTCACTGGTCGCGGACGGCCCGGAGATCCAGGTCAACGGCCGTGCCGGATCGAGGAGTTCGAAGGCCTGGGGGACCGAGGAGACGACCTGGTCGGGAACCCGGACGACACAGATGTGGTGATCGGGGACCAGAGTGATCCGGCGGCGCCCCTGGTCCGGACCGCCGTCCAGGACGATGGTGCCGGTCTCGGCGATGGCCAGGGCACAGGCCGTGACGACGCTGTCGACCTCGTCCAGGTCGTACGCGGTGCTCACCGCACGGTCCTCGACCCGGGTGATGTCCACGGCCGACAGCCACGCGGGCGGGAGCCCGGGGGGCACAACCACCGAAGCCGACCCGTGCGCGGCCAGCAGCCCGGCGAGCAGGACGGGAAGCTCCGCGTCGCTGCAGCGGTGCACGATCGCCCGGTAGTCCGCCAGGTTCTCGGCGAGGAGTTCAACCGTCTCCTCGACATCGCGGTTCCCGTGCTCGCGCAGATAGTCGCGGTCGACGGCCTGGTCGTACGGCGTGTCGTCGCGGGGCACGTCGGCGAGGGCGCGGCGCACCCGGCCCAGGATCAGGTCGCGGCTGTTCACTTCGAGGTGTCCTTTCCGCCGTGGGTGCGCTGCCACCAGTCGCGGAACGGCTCCGCCGGTACGGCAGGCAGATCGCGGGTGCCGCTCCAGGCCCTGCCGGGCCCGGGCAGCGTGCGGGGGTGGAAGCGGCGGGTGCGGGAGGCGAGGCGCTGGCCGGTGCGCAGGGCGCCGGGATGACTGAACGCCCAGCGGACGGCACGCATCGCGGCCCGCTCGGCGGCATGCCCCTTCGCTGGCTTCAGCACCACCTTGTTGCCCTCCCGGGTGGCCGGCCCGCCCTGGACGACGCGCTCGCGCAGATGCACCAGCACCTCCGGGATGTCGATGGCGACCGGGCACACCTCGTAGCAGGCCCCGCACAGCGAGGAGGCGTACGGGAGCGAGGCGTCGATCTCGCTTTCGGTGCCCCGGAGTTGGGGGCTGAGGATGGCGCCGATCGGGCCGGGATAGACGGAGCCGTAGGCGTGGCCGCCGGCCCGCTCGTACACCGGGCACACGTTCAGACAGGCCGAGCAGCGGATACAGCGCAGGGCCTGACGGCCGACCTCGTCGGCGAGGGTGTCGGTGCGGCCGTTGTCGATCAGGACCAGGTGGAAGGCCTGCGGGCCGTCCCCGTCCGTCGTACCGGTCCAGGTAGAGGTGTACGGGTTCATGCGCTCGGCGGTCGAGGAGCGGGGGAGTGTCTGGAGGAAGACCTCCAGGTCCTGCCAGGTCGGCACGATCTTCTCGATGCCGACGACCGAGATGAGCGTCTCGGGCAGCGTCAGGCACATCCGCCCGTTGCCCTCCGACTCGACCACGACCAGGGTGCCGGTCTCGGCGACCATGAAGTTGGCGCCGGAGACGCCCACCTTGGCGCGCAGGAACTTCTCCCTCAGGTGCAGCCGTGCCGCTTCGGCCAGTTCGGCGGGTGTGTCGGTGAGGCCCTCGGGGGCCGGGCGGCCCCACTCGCTCATCTCCCTGCGGAAGATGTCCCGGATCTCACCCCGGTTGCGGTGGATCGCCGGGACGAGGATGTGCGAGGGGCGGTCCTTGCCCAACTGCACGATCAGCTCGGCGAGATCGGTCTCGTAGGCGTGGATGCCCTCGGCCTCCAGGGCCTCGTTGAGGCCGATCTCCTGCGTGGCCATCGACTTGACCTTGACGACCTCCGACTCACCGGTCATCCGCACCAGCTCGATGACGATCCGGTTGGCCTCGTCCGCGTCGGCGGCCCAGTGCACGACACCGCCCGCCGCCGTGACCGACTCCTCCAACTGGACGAGATAGCGGTCGAGATGACGGAGCGTGTGGTCCTTGATCCGCTTGCCCGCCTCCCGCAGCTGAGCCCAGTCGGACACCTCGGCGACGGCCTTCGCCCGTTTGCCGCGGATCGTGTGGGTGGCGTGCCGCAGATTGGCGCGCAGGGTCTGGTTGCCCACCGCCTCGTGGGCCGCCTTGGGGAAGGCCGGCATTCCGACGAACGTCCCGCTCATGCCAGGGGCTCCTCTTCCGTGCTCGCCAGGATCTCCGCGATGTGCACCGGCCGCATACCGGTGCTCAGCCGGGTCATGGTCCCGCCGATGTGCATGAGACATGAGTTGTCGGCGGCGCACAGCACCTCCGCCCCCGTCGACTGGGCGTTGCGCACCTTGTCGGCGCCCATCGCCGCCGAGACATCCGCGTTCTTCAGCGCGAACGTGCCGCCGAAGCCACAGCACTCGTCGGCGCCGGGCAGCTCGCGCAGCTCCAGCCCCTTGACGGCCTGGAGCAGCCTGAGCGGCCGGTCGGCCAGTCCGAGGCTGCGCAGCCCGTGGCACGTCGGGTGGTAGGTGACGGTGTGCGGGTAGTAGGCGCCCACGTCCGTCACCCCCAGCACATCCACCAGGAACTCCGTCAGCTCGTACGTCTTGGGGACCACGGGCGCCAGGGTGGCCGCGAGACCGTCCCCGCGCCCCTCGGCCCGCGCCCGCTCACCGAGGCGCGGATACAGCTCCCGCACCATCGCGCCGCACGATCCGGAGGGCGTGACGATGGCCTCGTACCCCCCGAATACATCGGAGAAATGCCGAGCGAGCGGCTCGGCCTCATGCCGGTATCCGGTGTTGTAGTGCGCCTGTCCGCAGCAGGTCTGAGCCATCGGGAAGTCGACCTCGACACCCAACCTGGTCAGCAGTTTCACCACGGCGTGGCCCGTGTCCGGATACAGCGTGTCGTTGACACAGGTAAGGAACAGAGCGACACGCATCGCGGCTCCTAGCGATCGATCATCGGATGGGTGCAGAGTACGTGGAGGTCACGCGACAGGGAATCCCCGGCTCACCGGGGATCAAACAGGCGGGCCTGGGCCGCACGCCAGGCCGTCGGGTCACCGGACGGTTCGTAGCGGGTCAGTGGCTGGGTACGGGCGAGCAGTCGGCGCATGTCCGTACGGTCGCCGACGAGCCCGTGGGCCCTCGCCTGGACGAGGACGTTGCCGAGCGCGGCGGCCTCGGCCGGACCCGCCACCACCGGCAACCCGCAGGCATCGGCGGTGAGTTGGCACAGCAGCGCGTTGCGCGTCCCGCCCCCGACGATGTGCACGGCGTCGACACTGTGCCCGGCGAGCCGCTGGGCGTCCGCCACCGCCCGCCGATGGGCGAGGGCGAGGGAGTCGAGGATGCAGCGGGTGATCTCGCCCGGGGTCCCCGGCACCGGCTGCCCGGAGGCCCGGCAGGCCTCGGCGATCCGCTCCGGCATCCGCCCGGGCGCCAGGAACGCCGCGTCCCCGGCGTCCACCACGGACCGCAGCCCCGGCGCCTCGGCCGCCGACCGCAGCAGCGCGCCCAGGTCAGGGTTTCCCCAGGCCCGTACGCACTCCTGGAGCAGCCACAGCCCCATGATGTTGCGCAGATAGCGGACGGTGCCGTCGAGCCCCAGCTCGTTGGTGAAGTTGGCGGCCCGGCTCTCCTCGGAGAGGACGGGCGCCGCCAGCTCCAGACCGGCCAGGGACCAGGTGCCGGTGCAGATGTAGGCGAACCGCTCGTCCACGGCCGGCACGGCCGCCACCGCCGAGGCGGTGTCGTGCGACCCCACGGTGGTCACCGGCACCGAGCCGCTGAGCCCGGTCTCCTCCAGCACCTCGGCCCGCAGCACGCCCGCCGGATCACCGGGCTGCCGCAGCGGCGCGAACAGCCCGAGGTCGATGTCCAGTCTCCGCGCGATGTCATGGGCCCAGTCGCGGGTACGGGGGTCGATCAGCTGGGTGGTGGAGGCGTTGGTCAGCTCGGTGCCGGCCTCGCCCGTCAGCCAGTACGTCAGCAGATCGGGGATGAGCAACAGTCGCCGGGCGGCGGCCAGTTGGCGGGTGTCGCGGGCCGCCGCCAACTGGTAGAGGGTGTTGAAGGGCGCGTACTGCAACCCGGTCGCCGCGTACAGCTCGGCGGCCGGGACACTCGCCCACACCTTCTCCGCGACGCCCTCGGTGCGGGCGTCGCGGTAGTGCACCGGGTTGCCGAGCAGGGCGCCGTCGGCATCCAGCAGCCCGTAGTCCACGGCCCAGCTGTCGATGCCGACCGAGTCGACCTGCCCCGCCGCCCGCAGCCCGTCGAGCACGCCTCCGTACAGCGCCAGAACGTCCCAGCGCAGCCCCTCGGGCACCCGCACCGGCCGGTTCACGAACCGGTGCGCCTCGGCCAGCTCCAGCGTGTCGGGCCCCACCCGGCCGACCATGACGCGCCCACTGGACGCGCCGAGGTCGACCGCGGCGTACGACTTCGGGGTCCGGCTCATCGCAGGAAGGCGGCGGCCACGCCGGCGTCGACCGGGACATGCAGCCCGGTGGTGTGCGTGAGCTCGCCGCCGGTCAGCGCGAACACGGCGTTGGCGACGTGAGAGGGCAGCACCTCGCGCTTGAGGATGGTCCGCTGGGCGTAGAACTCGCCGAGCTTCTCCTCCTCGATGCCGTACGTCGCCGCACGCTGCGCACCCCACCCGCCGGCGAAGATCCCGGAGCCGCGCACCACACCGTCGGGGTTGACGCCGTTGACCCGGATGCCGTGCCCGCCCAGCTCGGCGGCGAGCAGCCGCACCTGGTGGGCCTGGTCGGCCTTGGTCGCGGAGTACGCGATGTTGTTCGGTCCGGCGAAGACGGCGTTCTTGGAGGCGATGTAGATGATGTCGCCGCCGAGCTTCTGCGCGATCATCACCCGGGCCGCCTCACGCGAGACGAGGAACGAACCGCGCGCCATGATGTCGTGCTGCAGGTCCCAGTCCCGCGCCGAGGTCTCCAGCAGCGGTTTGGAGATGGAGATCCCCGCGTTGTTGACGACGAGGTCCACCCCGCCGAAGGCCAGCACGGCCGCCCGGAACGCCTCGGCGATCTGTTCCTCGGAGGTCACGTCCACGGTGACGGCCACGGCCTTGTCGGGCCCACCGAGCTCCTCCGCCACAGCCGCCGCGTTCTCCGCGTTGAGGTCGGCGACGACCACACAGGCACCCTCGGCGACCAGCCGCTCGGCGATGGCCTTCCCGATCCCGCTGCCGGCGCCGGTCACCAGCGCGACCCGGGTAGCCAGTGCCTTGGGCTTGGGCATCCGCTGGAGTTTCGCCTCCTCCAGCGCCCAGTACTCGATCCGGAACTTCTCCGACTCCTCGATCGGCGCGTACGTCGAGACCGCCTCGGCCCCGTGCATCACGTTGATCGCGTTGACGTAGAACTCACCGGCCACCCGGGCGGTCTGCTTGTCCTTGCCGAAGCTGAACATGCCCACACCCGGGATCAGCACGATCGCCGGGTCGGCGCCGCGCATCGCGGGGGAGTCGGGCAGGGCGTTGCGCCCGTAGTAGGCGGCGTACTCCTCGCGGTACTCGGCGTGCAGCTCCTTGAGGCGCGCGATCGCCTCGTCCAGGGGAGCGGAGGCCGGCAGGTCGAGGACCAGCGGCCTGACCTTGGTGCGCAGGAAGTGGTCCGGGCAGGAGGTACCGAGGGCGGCGAGGCGCGGATGCTCGGCGCGCGACACGAAGTCCAGCACGACGTCCGCGTCGCTGAAGTGCCCGACCTGCGGCTTGTCCTGCGAGGCGATGGCCCGCACATACGGGGCGAGAGCGGCGGCCCGCTCCCGCCGCTCCTCGGACGCGAGGGCCGCGTACCCCTCGATCACCGGGCCGAACGGCTCGGCCTTGCCCCGCTCGGCGAGGAACGCCTCGGCCGTACGGATGATGTGCAGCGAGTTCTGCTCGCACGCCTCGGCAGTGTCGCCCCAGGCGGTGATGCCGTGCCCGCCGAGAATGCAGCCGACGGCCTGTGGATTGGCGGCCTTCACGGCGGCGATGTCCAGCCCGAGCTGGAACCCGGGGCGTCGCCACGGCACCCACACCACACTGTCCCCGAAGCACTCGGCGGTCAGCTTCTCCCCGTCGGCCGCGCAGGCCAGCGCGATACCGGAGTCGGGGTGGAGGTGATCCACGTGGGCGGCGTCCACGAGCCCGTGCATGGCGGTGTCGATGGACGGCGCCGCCCCGCCCTTGCCGTGCAGGCAGTAGTCGAACGCGGCGACCATCTCGTCCTCGCGCTCGACCCCCGGATACACACCCTTGAGCGCGTGCAGTCGGTCCAGCCGCAACACGGCCAGCCCACCCTCGGTCAGGGTCCCCAGGTCACCCCCGGACCCCTTCACCCACATCAGCTCGACATCACCCCCGGTGACGGGATCGACGTCGGTCCCCTTCGCGGACGTGTTGCCACCCGCGTAGTTCGTATTACGGGCGTCAGCACCAAGCCGACGAGACCGAGCGATGAGGGCAGCGGCTTCGGGATGGGTTGCCATGCGAGATCAATCCTTACGTGAAGTGTTCGAGAGAGGTGGGGGAGAGACGCTTTTAGGGGCGCGGGGAACTGCGCGACCAGCCACGGACGACCGGCACTCCGCGACGAACAGAACCCGGCAGACGAAACCCGGAATCAGGCTCCCCACCCCGCCTGCTCCCCACCAACCCGCTCCGCAACGATCTTCGCCCCCCACCCGCTCCGGGCATACGCAGCGATCGGATCCCCGTCCAACCCCAACTCCTCCCGAACCTCCACCAGCAACGGCCGAACATCCGTGTTGTACGCATCCATGAGCACCGCGTTGGCGGCCAACACATCCCCGGCCCGCTGAGCCGCACCCAACGCAGCCCCATCAACAAGGAGTGCCTTGGCCGTCGCCTCCTGAACATTCATCACAGACCGGATGATCGCCGGAATCTTCGCCTCGATGTTGTGGCACTGGTCCAGCATGAACGCGACCTCGGGCGAGAACCCCCCGCCCCTGATCACCTCGTACATGATCCGGAACAGCTGGAACGGGTCGGCCGACCCCACCATCAGGTCGTCGTCGGCGTAGAACCGCGAGTTGAAGTCGAACGCGCCGAGCTTCCCCTCCCGCAACAGCGTGGCGACGATGAACTCGATGTTGGTGCCGGGCGCGTGGTGCCCGGTGTCGACCACGACCTGCGCCTTCGGGCCGAGCTTGAGGCAGTGCGCGTACGCGGTGCCCCAGTCCGGGACGTCGGTCGCGTAGAAGGCCGGCTCGAAGAACTTGTACTCCAGGAGCATTCGCTGGTCGTCGCCGAGCCGCTCGTACACCGCGGTCAGCGCCTCGGAGAGCCGGTCCTGCCGGTCACGGATGTCGTCCTGGCCGGGATAGTTCGTCCCGTCGGCGAACCACAGCTTCAGGTCCTTGGACCCGGTGGCGTCCATGATGTCGACGCATTCGAGCAGATGACCGAGCGCCTTGCGCCGCACCACCGCGTCGGGGTGGCAGATGCTGCCGAGCTTGTAGTCGTCGTCCTGGAAGGTGTTCGAGTTGATCGCGCCCAGCTTCAGGCCGCGCTCCTCGGCGTACTTGGCAAGAGCCTCGTAGTCCTCGACCTTGTCCCACGGAATGTGCAGGGCGACGGTCGGGGCCACCCCGGTGAAGGCGTGCACCTGGGCGGCGTCATCCAGCTTCTCGAAGGGGTCGCGGGGGACGCCGGGCTGTGCGAACACCTTGAAACGGGTACCCGAGTTTCCGTACGCCCACGACGGCGTTTCGATGGCCTGGGCCTTGAGAGCGGCCTTCACCGCGCTGAGCTCGGTCACTTCAGGACTCCTGTGACATCGGGTCGGAACGACTGCTGGGAAACAGCGCGCTGAACGACGATCTGATGAAACGATTCAGAACGGGAAGCTATGAGCCCCCCGAAGGGGTGTCAAGCCCCCTGACCGATTCGGCTTACCGTGACTTGGCTGTGACCTTCGATTATCGAAAGAATTTCGACACGGACCCATTGACGTGACATGGCTACCATGCCTAACGTCCCGGCAACCCAGTTGAAACCTTTCACGACGTCGTGAGGCCAGCCCCACAGGCGTCGTCGAGGAGCCCTCATGACCCACCCGTCCGACCCGGGGCCGGCCCCTGTGCTGGCACTCAAGGACATCTCGAAGTCCTTCGGTGCGGTGCGTGCCCTGCGGGACGTCTCCCTGGAACTGTTTCCCGGTGAAGTGCACGCACTCGCCGGGGAGAACGGTGCCGGCAAGTCGACCCTCATCAAGACGCTCGCCGGGGTGCACCGACCGGACGCAGGCCAGGTACTGCTCGACGGCGCACCCGTCGTCTTCCACGGCCCAGGCGACGCCCGCGACGCGGGTATCGCCGTGATCTACCAGGAGCCCACGCTCTTCCCCGACCTGTCGATCGCCGAGAACATCTTCATGGGCCGCCAGCCCCGGCGCGCCCTCGGCCGGATCGACCACAAGGCCACCCACGCGGCGACCGCCGCCCTGATGCGGCGTCTCGGCGTGGAACTCGACCCCGACCGCCCCGCGCGCGGCCTGTCCATCGCGGACCAGCAGATCGTCGAGATCGCCAAGGCCCTCTCCTTCGACGCCCGCGTCCTGATCATGGACGAGCCGACCGCCGCCCTCACCGGCAGCGAGGTCGCCCGTCTCTTCGGCGTCGTCCGCACCCTGCGCGAACAGGGCGCCGCCGTGCTGTTCATCTCGCACCGGCTGGAGGAGATCTTCAAGATCTGCCGGCGGGTGACGACACTGCGTGACGGCGCCTGGATCGCCAGCGAGCCGCTGGACGGCATGACCGAGGACGATCTCGTACGCCGGATGGTCGGCCGCGATCTCGACGAGCTCTACCCGAAGCAGGACGTCGAGTCCGGCGAGGTCGCGCTCAGCGTGCGCCGGCTGACCCGTGAGGGCGTCTTCACCGACGTCTCCTTCGAGGTGCGGCACGGCGAGATCGTCGGTCTCGCAGGCCTCGTCGGCGCCGGCCGCACCGAGGTGGCCCGGGCCGTCTTCGGCATCGACCGCTGGGACGCCGGCGAGGTCGAGGTGGACGGCACGGTTCTGACGAACGGAGCGCCCTCCACGGCCATGGCCGCCGGGCTCGCCCTCGTCCCCGAGGACCGGCGCGCCCAGGGCCTGGTGATGGACATGTCCATCGAGCGGAACATCGGCCTCACCGGCCTGCGTACGACCGTCAGGGCCGGACTCATGGACCGGGGCGCCGAGCGCAGCCGCTCCCTGGACTGGGCGGTCAAGCTCCACGTGAAGTACGCCCGGATCGCCGACACCGTCAACACGCTGTCCGGCGGCAACCAGCAGAAGGTCGTCCTGGCCAAGTGGCTCGCCACCGGCCCCCGGGTACTGATCGTCGACGAGCCCACCCGGGGCATCGACGTCGGTACGAAGGCCGAGGTGCACCGCCTGCTCAGTGAACTGGCCGCCGACGGCGTGGCCATTTTGATGATCTCCTCCGACCTGCCCGAGATCCTCGGTATGGCCGACCGTGTGCTCGTGATGCACGAGGGCCGCCTCACCGCCGAGATCCCGCGCTCCGAAGCAACCGAGGAAACGGTGATGGCCGCAGCCACCGGGAGGGCCGCCGCATGACGGTGACCGCCCCCAACCCCGCCCCCGCCGCCGAGGTGCCGAAGTCCAGCAGTACCCGGCTGGTGGACCGCGTCTTCAAGATGCGCGAACTCGCCATCCTGCTCGTCTTCCTGGTGATGATCGCCGTCACCCAGGCCGGCAACAGCGAGTTCCTGTCCGAACAGGGCATCAAGGACCTACTGCTGAACGCGACGATCCTGGTCCTGGTCGCCACCGGCCAGTCGCTGGTGGTCATCACCCGCAACGTCGACCTGTCGGTCGGCTCCACCCTCGGCATCAGCGCCTTCGCCGCGGGCCTCTACCTCCAGGGCGGCGGAAACCCCGTCGTGGCCATCGCCCTGGCCATCCTCCTCGGTATCGGCTTCGGGCTCCTCAACGGGCTGCTCGTCAGCTTCGGCCAGGTACCCGCCCTCGTCGTCACCCTCGGCACGCTCTACATCATCCGAGGCATCGACTCCATCTGGGTCGGCTCCCGGCAGATCACGGCCGCCGACCTCCCGAACGGATTCGTCGACTTCGGCTCCGGCGGCATCTCGGCGGTCCCGTATCTCGCGCTGATCGCGCTCGCCGTACTCGTCGTCACCGCCTACTACCTCAGGCAGTTCGGCAGCGGCCGTGAGCTGTACGCCCTCGGTTCCAACCTCGAGGCCGCCCGGCTCGCCGGCATCCCCGTGCGCAAGCGGATCCTCATCGCGTACACCTTCTGCGGCGCCCTCGCCGGACTCGCCGGCGCGCTGTACCTCGCACGGTTCGGCAACGTCGACTCCAGCACGGGCAACGGGTACGAACTCACCGTCGTCAGCGCGGTCGTGGTCGGCGGTGTCGTCTTCACCGGCGGCTCCGGCAGCGTCTACGGGGCGGCGCTCGGCGCGCTGCTGCTGACCTCCATCAACAGCGTGCTGCCCGCCCTCGGCGTCAGCTCGGTGTGGGTCATGGCCATCAACGGCATCCTGCTCATCCTCGCCATCGCGGTCGACCGGATCGTCGCCCTGCGCGTGGCGTCCGCACTGAAGAAGAGGAACGCCCGCCATGGCTGACTCGTCGTTCGCACGCGGCGCCGGCCGCTTGTCCTCCCTGAAAAGGTGGGATTCGGCCGTCGGAGCCCTCCTGGTCGTCGTCCTCCTGCTGTCCTTCGGGTTCGTGGACGGGTTCGGCAACGGGCTCAACCTGTCCTTCCTGATCGGCAACACCCTCCCGATCGCCCTCGTCGCGCTGCCCATGACCCTTCTCGTCGTCTCCGGCGAGATCGATCTGTCGGTCGCCTCCACCGCCGGCCTCTCCGGCGCGGTGATGGGCGCCCTGTGGAACCAGGGCCTGACGATCGAGATGATCATCCCGATCTGTCTGCTCCTCGGAGTGGTCTGCGGGCTGGTCAACGGACTGCTCGTCACCCGGCTCGGGCTGCCCTCCCTCGCCGTCACCATCGGCACCATGGCCGCCTACCGGGGCATCGCACAGATCGTGCTCGGCTCCGACGCGGTGACCGACTTCCCCACCCAGTACCTGGACTTCGCGGCGGGACGCATAGGCGACACCTTCATCCCGTACGCCCTGTTCCCCTTCCTCGTGCTGCTCGCGATCGCCGTGGTCGTGCTGCACGCCACCCCGTTCGGCCGCTCGCTGTTCGCGATCGGCGCGAGTGAGGAGGCCGCCCGGTTCGCCGGTATCCGGGTCAAGCGGCAGAAGCTGATCCTGTTCATGGTGACCGGGCTCACGGCCTCCCTCACCGGGATCTTCTGGGCGCTGCACTACGCCAGCGCGCGCTACGACAACGCCACCGGGCTCGAACTCTCCGTCATCGCCGCCGTGTTGCTGGGCGGTATCGACTTCGACGGGGGCAAGGGGACGCTCGGCGGTGCGATCGCGGGGGTCTTCCTGCTCGGCGCGCTGCAGAACGTGATGAGCCTTCAGGATGTCTCGGCCCAGTCGCAGATCGTCGTCACGGGCATCTTGCTGGTGCTTTCCGTGCTGGGACCTCGGGTCGCTCGGCAGGTCTCACTTGCTCGGGCTTCACAAAGGCTGACGTAGAAGGGCTGTTCGTCGGCTGCCGGTCCGTTGTGGCTGGTCGCGCCCGCGCGGCGGAGCCGCACATCGAAAACAGCCCCGCGCCCCTTTCGGGGCGCTCCTCCTCACCCTCTCTTTTAAGGAACCGTCATGCGTAGATCATCTGTCCGTCGTGCCTCCGCGGCTCTTGCCGCTGCCACCTCGCTCGCTCTGGCGCTCACCGCCTGTGGCGGTACCACCAAGAACGACGTCAAGGACGAGGGCGCCTCCGCCGCCGCGACCGGCAAGGCCGACCCGAACGCGGCCACCAAGAAGGGTCTGACCGTCGGCTTCCTGCCGAAGGCGGTCAACAACCCGTACTTCACCTCCGCGGACAAGGGCGGCGAGGCCGCGCTGAAGACGCTGGGCTCCAGCTTCAAGGAGGTCGGCCCCAGCAGCGCCACCGACACCTCCGGGCAGGTGTCGTACGTCAACACCCTCACCCAGCAGCAGGTCGACGCGATGGCCGTGTCCGCGCAGGACCCGGGCGCCCTGTGCACCGCGCTCAAGCAGGCCATGAAGAACGGCATCAAGGTCGTCACCTACGACTCGGACACCAAGACCGACTGTCGCAACGCCTTCGTCTCGCAGGCCAGCGCCGAGGACCTGGGCCGTACCGAGGTGCAGCTGCTCGCCGAGCAGATCGGCTACAAGGGCGAGATCGCGATCCTGTCCGCCGCGCAGACCGCGACGAACCAGAACGTCTGGATCGACTTCATGAAGAAGGAGCTGGCCGACCCGAAGTACAAGGACATCAAGCTGGTCAAGACCGCGTACGGCAACGACGACGCCCAGCAGTCCTTCCAGCAGACCCAGGGTCTCCTCCAGGAGTACCCGAACCTGAAGGGGATCATCTCCCCGACCACCGTCGGCATCAAGGCCGCCGCCCAGTACCTGTCCGGCTCGAAGTACAAGGGCAAGGTCAAGCTGACCGGCCTCGGCACCCCCAACGACATGCGCAAGTACGTCAAGAACGGCACGGTCGAGGGCTTCGAGCTGTGGGACCCGGCGAAGCTCGGCTCGCTGGCCGCGTACACCGCCGTCGCGCTGGCCTCGGGTCAGATCACCGGCAAGGAGGGCGAGACCTTCAAGGCCGGCGACATGGGCGAGTACACGATCGGCGCGGACGGTGTGATCAGCCTCGGCAAGCCGACCGTGTTCACCAAGGACAACATCGACCAGTTCAACTTCTGACAGGTCGACTTCTGATTCCCCGGGGGCTGTTGATGCAACGTGTGTGCTTTCTGCTGAAGGTCCGGGCGGACCGCCTCGACGAGTACCGCGAGCGGCACGCCGCCGTGTGGCCGGAGATGCTCGACGCGCTCTCGGCCACCGGCTGGCACAACTACTCGCTCTTCCTGCGCGAAGACGGCCTCCTGGTCGGCTACTTGGAGACCGAGGACTTCGCCGCCGCCCAGGCCGGTATGGAAGCCGCCGAGGTCAACGCCCGTTGGCAGACGGAGATGGCGCCGTTCTTCGAATCGCTGGACGGCGCCCGCCCCGACGAGGCCATGAAGCCCCTCACCGAGGTGTTCCACCTCGCCTGATCCCCCTGCCGCAGCCCTCTCATTTCTCATTTCGCAAGACAACGGAGTCCCCGAGATGAACAGACGTACGTTGCTGGGCGCCGCCCTCGCCGGCGCCGTGGTGGCCCCAGCCTTCGCCGCCGGCAGCGCCCGCGCCGCCGACCCCGGCCCCTCGGTCACCCAGACCGGTAACACCACACTCGACTCACAGGCCGTCTTCTTCGTCTCCTACGACGGCCTGGTCAACAACAACTCGTTCCAGAAGAACGCCCTGCTGACCTACAAGGGCTACCAGTACGCCGTCTGGTACACCGCCGACAAGAACGCCGTCGTAGGCCGCCGTGTCCTCGGCGGCAGCACCTGGTCGACGGTCCAGGTCGGGCACACCCTCAAGTCGAGCGACTCGCACAACGTCATCTCCATGGGCGTCTCCAAGACCGACGGTCGCCTCCACCTCAACATGGACTCGCACAGCGACGGCTTCACCTACGTCAAGTCGGTGGCCGGGCTCATGGACAACCCGTCCGGCCTGAGCTGGACCACCGCCCGCTTCGGCGCTCCCCAGTCGACACTCGACGGACTCGCGCTCACCACGCAGTTCACGTACCCGCAGTTCGTCTCGCTGCCCGACGGCAAGCTCCAGCTCAGCTACCGCGTCGGCATCTCCGGCAACGGCCGCAACGCCATCGCCGAGTACGACGGCACGTCCTGGACCAACCTCGGCGAGTGGTCCAGCTCCACCGGCACGTACACCAGCGAGCACGGCTCCTCGACGGCCCGCAACATGTACCTGCACGGCATCGACTACGACAAGAATGGCCGCCTGCACTCGTTCTTCACCTGGCGCGAGCAGAACGGCGCCGTCATGTGCAACAGCGGCGGCATCACCAACCACGACACCGGTTACGTCTACTCCGACGACCGGGGCCGCACCTGGCGCAACAACGCGGGCACGGTCGTCGGCACCACCGGCGGCTCCGACAAGGTCGCCGTGACGGACAGCGGTCTGGTGGTCGACGCGCTCAACCCGGACCACTCCCTGATGAACCAGGAGAGCCAGTTCACCGACTCGTCCGGGCTGCCGCACGCGATCATCAGCTACGTACCCGGCCGTTTCGGCCAGTGCACCACCGACTACGTCGCCAACCGCACCGCCAATGGCCGCGCCTTCCATCTGCGCAAGAACTCCACCGGCAGCTGGCAGAAGACCGAGATCCCGGTCGTACTGGGCTCCAGCCAGCGCACCAAGCTGATCCTCGACAAGTACGACAACGCCTACGCGATCTTCCCGTTCGGCCGCATAGCCGGCGCCTCGAAGTCCTCCGGTTACACCGACTGGACGGTGCTGTTCGACGGCAGCGGGCTGAACGCCTTCGGTGAGGTCGTGATCGACGAGACGCGAATCGCCCAGGACAACGTCCTGTCCGTCCTCTACCAGGAGAAGTCGAGCGGTACGACCCCCTCGGCGCTCCACGTCGTCGACTTCCGGCTGCCGTCGTGACCGGAATGATCGGCGGATTAGTCAAAGCCGGGCAGGCCGCTAATGTAAGGGTCTGCCCGGTACCGTTCGTTTCCCTGGAGGTCCCCGCCTGATGGCCCAGCCGGTGGGTATCAAGGACGTCGCACGCGCCGCCGGAGTCTCCGTCGGAACGGTCTCGAACGTCATCAACCGCCCGGACTCGGTCGCCACCGAGACCCGCGCGCGGGTGCTGTCCGCGATCGACCGCCTCGGCTATGTCCGCAGCGAGTCGGCCCGTCAGCTGCGCGCCGGGCGCAGCCGCATCATGGGGCTGCTCGTCCTCGACATGGGCAACCCCTTCTTCGTGGACGTGGCACGCGGCGCCGAGCGGGCCGCGCGGGACGCCGGGCTCGGCGTGATGGTCTGCAACAGCGCGCAGAGCGCCGGGGAGGAGGCCGACTACCTGTCGCTCTTCGCCGAGCAGCGGGTGCGCGGAGTGCTGCTCACCCCGGCGGACGCGACCGGCCGCAACATCGAGTCGTTCCGCCGGCACGGCATCCCGTTCGTCCTGGTCGACCGGGTCGCCGAGGGCACCACCGAGTGCTCGGTGTCCGTGGACGACGTGGCGGGCGGCGCACTGGCCGTACGCCATCTCATCGACGCCGGACACCGCTCGATCGCGTACGTCAGCGGACCGCCCGGCTTCAACCAGGTGCGCGACCGCCGCACGGGCGCCCTGAACGCGCTCGCCGAGGCAGGCCTCGGCCCCACCGCTCTGCGCGAGCTGCCCACCGAGCGCCTCGACGTGGCCGCGGGACGGGACGCGGGCGCCCGCCTCCTGGGCCTCGCCGACCGTCCGACGGCGGTCTTCTGCGCCAACGACCTGCTCGCCCTCGGCGTCCTGCAGGCCATGTACGCGGCCGGTGTCGGCGTCCCCGAAGACCTCGCGATCGTCGGCTACGACGACATCGAGTTCGCCGCGGCGGCGGCCGTTCCGCTCACCTCCGTCCGTCAGCCCGCCGTGACCATGGGTGCCCTGGCCGCGGAACTCCTCCTGGAGGAGACCGAGACGGAGGCGGAATCCGGCGCGAGGCGGCACTCGCACCGCAGGGTCGTACTCCAGCCGGAGCTGGTGGTCCGGCGCTCCAGCCTGTCGGCCCGCTGAGTCACCGTTCAGTAGCGGATTCGGTTGAGGTTCCTGGGAATTTCTTGATCCACCGGGTCGGCCGGGCGAAGAATCTGTGCTGGACTGGGCACCGGCCTGGAATTCGTACGTTCAAGGAGCCCTGTTGTCCGCCAGCTACCGACAGCCCGGTGTCGTCCTCACCGACCGCCGTTTCACCGTCCCCCTGAACCACGACGACCCCGGAGGCGAGACCATCGGGCTGTACGCCCGCGAGGTCGTCGCGAGCGACAAGGCGGACGCCGAACTGCCCTGGCTGGTCTATCTGCAGGGCGGCCCCGGCTTCGGGGCGAACCGTTTCATCGGCCGTGAGGCCTGGCTGGAGCGGGCCCTGCGGGAATACCGGGTGCTGCTCCTGGACCAGCGCGGTACCGGCGCCTCCACGCCCGCCAACCGCCAGACCCTCCCGTTGCGCGGCGGCCCCGTCGAACAGGCCGACTATCTGGCCCACTTCCGTGCCGACTCGATCGTCCGCGACTGCGAGGCCATCCGGAGCAAGGTCACCGGCGGCGCGCCCTGGGCCGTCCTCGGCCAGAGCTTCGGAGGCTTCTGCGCGGTCGCCTATCTGTCCGAAGCGCCCGAGGGCCTGAGCACCGTCCTGATCACCGGCGGACTGCCCTCCCTCGACGCGAGTGCCGACGACGTCTACCGGGCCGCCTACCCGCGCATCGAGCGCAAGGTCGCCGCGCACTACGAGCGCTACCCGCAGGACGTCGAGCGGGCCCGCCGGATCGCCGAGCACCTTCTCCAGCACGACGTCGTCCTGCCGAACGGCTACCGGTTCACCGTCGAGGCGTTCCAGTCGCTGGGCATCGTGCTCGGACGCGGCGACGGCAGCCACCGGCTGCACTTCCTGCTGGAGGACGCCTTCGTCCGCACCCCGCAGGGCCCCGCCCTGTCCGACTCCTTCCAGGAGGAGGTCCAGGGGCTGCTGTCGTACGCGGGGCACCCGCTGTACGCGCTTCTCCACGAGGCGATCTACGGCCAGGACGCGAGCCCCACGGACTGGGCGGCGGAGCGGGTGCGCGGTGAGTTCCCGCAGTTCGACGCCGCCAAGACGCTGACCGGCGACAGCCCGCTGCTGTTCACGGGCGAGTCCGTGCACCCCTGGATGTTCGACAACGACCCCGCGCTGCGCCCGCTGCGGGAGACCGCGGCAGATCTGGCCGAGGAGCGGGGCTGGCTACCCCTGTACGACCCGAGCCGGCTCGCCGTCAACGAGGTGCCGGTCGCGGCCGCCGTCTACCACGACGACATGTACGTCGACACCGCCCACTCCCTGCGGACGGCCCGCGCCGTGCGGGGCCTGCGCACCTGGGTCACGGACGAGTTCGAGCACGACGGGGTGCGGGCGGGCGGCCCCCGGGTGCTCGACCGCCTGCTGGCCCTGACCCGCGACGAGGTGTGACGACACCCGGTTGCTCAGGCGGCGGCGGACAGCGCGCCGCCGCCGCGCTGCGGGCCCACCACCCGTCCGTCGGGCAGGAGTTCACCCGTGTCGTCGAAGACGATGGTGCCGTTGCAGAGCAGGTTCCAGCCCTGCTCGGGGTGGGCCTTGACGATGACCGCGGCATCGTGGTCCGTACTGTCGACGGGCGGGCACGAAGGCTGATGTGTGCACATGGTCTCTCCCGCGTCTCAGGGGGTCTGCCCCAGTAGTACCGGAGGTTGTTTACCTCTGTATGTGGAGACCCCGACACGCAGGAAAATTCATCTGTGAGGTGCCGGGTCAGGCAGCCGCCAACTCCTTGCCCGGGGACCGGCGTTCGAGGCGCAGCCGGAGCCCCTCCGGCATCACCGTCAGGCGTTCCGCCACCCGCAGCCGGTAGTCCGGGTCGGGCTTCAGGTCGTAGCGGCGCAACAGCAGACCGAGGACCAGGGTCGCCTCGTGCAGGGCGAACTGGCGGCCGATGCACGCCCGGGCTCCGGTGCCCCAGGGCTTGAACGCGTGGGCGGGGCGGGCGCGCACGGCCGCCGCGTCGAAACGGTCCGGGTCGAAACGGTTCGCGTCGGTGCCCCAGACCGTCGGGTCGCGGTGCAGCAGTGGTGCCAGGACCAGCGTCCAGGCACCCTCGCGCATCGGATGCTCACCGCCGAGCACCGTGTCGTGACGGGCCTCGCGGGCGAAACCGGGCGCCGTCGGCCACAGCCGCAGCGACTCGTCGAGCACCCGGCGCACATACCGCAGCTTGGCGATCTGGTCGTAGCCGGGGACCTCCGCCCCGCCCCAGACGCGGTCCACCTCGGCGCGGGCGCGGTCGGCGATCTCCGGGTGCCGGGAGAGGTAGTGCAGGGCGAAGGAGAGCGCGCCGGACGTCGTCTCGTGGCCGGCGATGAGGAAGGTGAGGACCTGTCGGCGCACGTTCTGCGGCGCGAGGCGTTCACCGGTCTCCGGGTGGGTGGTGTCGAGCATGCGATCGAGCAGGTCACCGGCGGTGCCGCCCCCGCCGTCCGACTCCCGGCGGGCCCGTACGAGCTCGTCGACGGTGCGGTTCAGATACGCGACGGCCGCCTCATTGCGCCGTGTTGCCCGGCGCAGCAGCAGCGGGGCGAGCGGCGCGGGGACGATGTTCAGATACTGCGCGTGGTTCAGGGCGCCCACCATCGCCGTCACGAACGGGTGCGGGCGGGCCCGTTCGAAGGAGCCGAAGTCGTGCCCGAAGCCGGTGCGCGCGATGGTCTCCAGGGTCAGCTTCGTCATGTCCCCGGGCACGTCCACCGCACGGCCCGCGGCCAGTTCGCGGTCCCAGTGATCCGTGAGCTGCCCGGCCACCGCCAGCATCATCGGGTGGTAGCCGGCCATCGCCTCGCGACTGAAACCGGGGGCGAGAACGTCGTGTGCCAGCTGCCAGTTGGGCTCGTCGTTGTACGCGGTGAACAGGCCGTCCCCGGCGACCGGGCGGAGGTTGGCCACCCCGAGGCCCACGTGTTTGGCGAAACGGGTCTCGTCCGCGAGATCGGCGGTGAGATCCGCGCCCCACACGAACACGATCTCCTTGCCGAACGCCCTGCGCCGGAAGATCGGCCCGAGCTGCCGCCCGACACGCATCGAGTCCTGGAGAGGCGTACGGGGACTGACACCGACCAGGTCGCCGAGCAGCGGAATCCGGTGCGGCGGACGGGGAATCCGGTGCAGCTCCGGCCAGCCCAGCTCGGCACTGCGAAATCCCCTGGACGCGGCTGTCCTGGTCGCCGTCTCGGTCATGACGCCATCTCCCTTGATACAGGCGCGTGTTGATCCTGTTGTACGTGGATTCAATAGCGGGGTCAGTCTGATCCCGCTGTTGAACCGACGTCAAGTAAAGTGCGGCCATGGCTGCGAGGGGCGGGGAGCGTACACGTCGGCGGTTGAGTACCGGCGAGCGCCGGGAGCAGCTTCTGGCGGTCGGCGCGAGGCTGTTCTCGGAGAGTCCGTACGACGAGGTGTGGATCGAGCAGGTCGCCGAGATCGCCGGGGTCTCGCGCGGGCTGCTCTACCACTACTTCCCGACCAAGCGGAACTTCTTCGCGGCGGTCGTGGAGCGCGAGAGCGAGCGCATGCTGCGAATGACGGCGGCCGTGCCGGGTGTTCCCGCGCGTGAGCAGCTGGACGCGAACCTCGACGCCTTCCTCGCCTATGTCGAAGAGCACGCGCACGGCTATCGCGCCTTCCATCGTGCCGACGCGTCCGGCGACCAGGCCGTACGGAAGGTCTATCAGCGGGCGCTGGCCGCACAGGAGCGGCAGATCCTCGCCGCGCTCGCGGCCGACCCGGAGTTCGGGCGGCCGGCCGCGGAGCGGCCCGAACTGCGCCTCGCCGTCCGCGGCTGGCTGGCGTTCACCACCGCCGTGTGCCTGGAGTGGCTGCGTGGTTCGGATCTGACCCGGCAGCAGGTGCGGGACCTGTGCGCGCGGTCGTTGCTCGGCATCCTGGCGCCCTGAGTCCGGGCGGCCTCAGGCCCGGGAATCGCACGGGATCGTGGGAAGTGGTTGGCGTGCACCCGGATTTTCGATAGGTTAGGCAAGGCTTACCTAAGGAGATTCGGGATGGGTGACAGTCAGACCTGGGCGGCCGCGCCCGCCGCGGCGGAACGCGCGCGCTCGGTGCTTGCCGCCGCGTGGTCGTGCGCGGTGACTGCTGACGGCGGGCGCGAGGAGTTCGTCGGCGCGCACACCGTCGGCGAGGACGGCCGGGTGGTCCTGGACGTGCCGGCCGACAGCGCGCTGCTCGCCGCCGCCGTCTGCGCACCGCGCGGTGAGCCGTCGGCCGTACTGGAGTTCGCCGACGTCTCGCCCGTCCCCGTACGCAACCGGATCCGCGCCCGGCTGTGGATGGCCGGCTGGTTCACCGCCGAGGACGAGCAGCTCGCGTTCCGCCCGACGCGCGTGGTCCTGCGCCAGACGTCCGGTGCCGCCGTCGTCGACCTCGCCGAGTTCGCCGCCGCCGCGCCCGACCCGCTGGCCACCGCCGAGGCCGAACTGCTGACCCATCTCGCCGACTGCCACGGTGACGCCGTCGAGCGACTCACCCGCCTGGTAGAGCCGGACAGCCTGCACGGCGCCGTCAACGTCCGGCCGCTCGCCGTCGACCGGCACGGACTCACCCTGCGCATCGAGCGGATCCGCACCCACGGTGACGTACGGCTGACGTTCCACCGGCCCGCCGACTCGGTGTCCCAGCTCACCGAGCGCATGCACGTCCTGCTCACCCGGGCCAGTGCCGCCACCCGCCCCCGCGCACTACAGCGGCAGCGCGCAGACGACGACGGGTGACGCGAACGGCTCGCCCGCGAGCCGCAGTTCACCGCTCGCCCGGTCGACGTGGAAGACGCTGACCGTACCCGACCGCTGGTTCGCCGCGAACAGCAGGTTCCCGCCCGGCGCGAGGGCGATGTGGCGCGGGAAGTCGCCCCCGACCGGCACCGTGTCGAGCAGCCGGAGGCGGGCACCGCCCGCCTCCACGGCGTACCGCGTCAGGCTGTTGTGCCCACGGTTCGCCAGATACGCGTACCGGCCGTCCGGGGTCACCACGAACTGGGCCGGGTAACTCGTGCCCGCTCCCGTCCCCGTGGGCTGGGCCTCCCCGATGTCCAGGCGCCCGGTGGCGGGGGAGTAGACACAGACGGCGACCGTGTTGTCCACCTCGTTGGCGAGATACGCGTACCGGCCGCCGGGGTGGAAGGTGAGATGGCGGGGGCCGGCGCCCGGGCGGGTCCGGGCGCGCGAGACCTCGGTGAGCGTGCCGCGTCCGAGGTCCAGGCGGTAGGTGTAGACCGTGTCCGTGCCCAGATCGACCGCGAGCACATGGCCGCCGTCCGGGCTGGTGACGAACTGGTGGGCGTGCGGGCCCTGTTGACCCGGGCCCGGGGTCGGACTGGAGTGCGTGACCAGGTCGGTGCGCTCACCGATCGCGCCCGAGGCGTCGACGGGGTGCACCGCCACGCTGCCGGAGCCGTAGTTGGCGCTGAGCAGCCAGCGCCCGCTCGGATGAACCGACAGATGGCAGGGTCCCGCCCCGCCGGTCCCGCGTGTGCCGAGCACCTGGGGGCCGCCGCCCTCGCCGTCGCGCCGGATCGCGGTCACGCCGCCGTCCTGACGCTCGTTCACCGCGTACAGGGTGCGGCCGTCCGGGTGGGCGGCGAGGTAGGACGGGTCCGCCACACCCGTGACGGTTCCCGCGCCGGTGACCCGGCCCGAGACCGGATCGTAGGTCGCGAGACCGACGCCGGTGCCCCCGCCCTCGACTGAGGTGTACGTGCCGAGGAGGAGCGGGCGGGGAACGGTCGGCGTGGAGGGCGCGGGCTCAGGTGTCGGCGTCGGCGCGGGTGCTTGCGGCGCGGCGGCGGGATCCACCGGGGCGGCCGTCATCGCTCGCGCCGGGACGGACGCCGTAGCGGCCGTGCCCGCCGCCGCACCCACGAACCGGCGCCTGCTCCAGCCGGGGCGCTCGCCCCGCGCCGGTTCCGTACCACCGCTCATACCTGCACCCCGGGTCTCGGTCGCCTCAGCCGTCACCCGGCAACTCTGACGCGGATCGCCCGTCGCGCGCAAGAGAAGCAACGTACGTTGCACATGCTGCAATGCCGGAACGGCTTACCAGTCCCCGTCCTCCACCGGCTTCCCCGTCAGCGGCTTCACCTGCCCGGGCGAGGGCGCCTGCCAGGGCTCGTGGTCGTCGCCGAGCCAGTCGCCGACCGGCTGTACGGCGGCCAGGGGGTCCGTGGGGGCGAGATCCTCGGCGTCCTGGTCGAAGTAGTCGAACCAGGGCAGGCCGGCCCGGGTGTACGCCGCGCGGTCCACGGGCGACGGGGGCGGGGCCTCACCGGTGATGCGGCGCCACTCGGGCGGGGTCACCAGATGCACGAACACGCGCCCCGCGGGCCGCTTCGACCATGCGGTGAGCGGCCGGTCGTCCCGGTAGACCTCCTGGCGCATCGATCCACCGACACCCAGCCCCATCGCCGCCCCCGACCGCCGCGGCCCCGCCGCGCCACCGGGTGCCGCCGGGGCGGACATCGCCATCGGCGCCATGGGTACGGCCCCGCCGTACCCCCCGGTCGACGCGACCGCCGCCCGAGTCCGCTCGGCCCTGAGCCGCTCCTCGTCGCGCCACTTCGCCAGTTCCGCGTCGGTCAGCGCGAACGACTGGAGCTGTACGCCGCCCCACACCTCCTCGCCCGTGACCTGGCCCTCGACGGTCGCACCCAGCCCGAGCGGCACCGCCACGAACTGCCGGACCGTGCCCTTGCCGGAGTTGATCCCGTCCAGCCACGGCTGACGCGGCAGCACCACGTAGTTCTGCGGCTTCCTGGACAGCCGGTCGCTCCACGGCTCGCCCGACACCGCGCACACCTTGCCCACGCCCACCTGCAACGCGGTGGGCAGTGTCGTGCCCCCGAAGCTCAGCCACATCGCCTCGCGCAGATACACCGGCAGCATCACCCCACCGCGCGCCCGCCAGGCCTCCGGCACCGTGTCGGCGTAGTCGGCGACCCGGCGGACCGGGAACTCGCCGAGCCCCGGCGGCAGCGGGTGCGTGCCGGTCTCCGGCAGCCGGAGAGTACGGATGAACCGGACGGCCGCACCGCCCGGCAGCCGCAGCGTGTTCCCCTCGATCCGCACCTCGGAGTCACCCATGCGCAGCCCCCCAACATCAGTCGTCCTGTTCATGTTCTCTGTGACTTCGTCACATAGAACGACGTGACACCGCCTCACGGTTCCGGCCCGGCACCCGCACGTACTTCCGCAGCCGGGGCACCCACGGCATCCGCTCCCGCTCCTCACGCGTGCAGCGGTCCAGCTCCTCCAGCAGCCGCCGGGAGCGGTGCTCGGTGTCCAGCTCGTCGAGGATGCGGTTGACCTCGGTCAGGACGGCACCGTGCAGCTGCCACTGGGCGGCGATCTGGGCATTCTGCTGGATCTCCGCCAGAAGCAGCTGGGCCAGCTTGTCGCGGGTGGCTGTCGCGGCCCGGAGTTCGGTGTCGAGCCGGCTCTCCGCCGACTCGGCGCTGACACTGACGTCGGTGGTGACGAGGACCGCGAAACTGACCACCGCGTCGGCGATCTCGGCCAGCAGCCGCTCCAGCGCGGCGCCCGTCTCCGGGGCGAACAGGGGGTCGGGTTCCCGTTCCTTGGCCAGGTCGGTGAGGCTACGGGCGAGGACACGCAGGACGACCGTGCAGATCTCCAGGGTGTCCAGACCGGTGCGCAGCACCACCCGGTGCAGCAGGCCCTCCCGGACGCGGGGGTTGAGCCGCAGGCTGTCCTCGGCCTGCTTCAGTGCCGCGTCCACCTCGACGATGTCGTGGTCGAGCCGGCGGGCCTCGTGCAGCCGGGCGGTCGCGTGGTCCACCGGGGTGCGCCCGGCGGCCTCCTCGCCCATGCGCAGCATCAACTGCCGTACCCGGCGCGCCAGACCCTCGATGGACTCACCGGCCGCGTCCACCCACACCGGGGGAGCGAACAGCAGGTTGAAGGCGAGCCCGACGACAGCGCCGATCACGGTCTCCAGCACCCGCGCCCAGGCCGTGTCCCCGACCCGGGTGACACCGAGCACCAGCATCGCGCTGATCGCCACCTCGGGCACGAACTCACTGACCCGCACCAGATGCCCGACCGCCAGCGAGGCCAGGATGATCAGTCCCAGGCTCCACCACGTCAGGCCCACCAGCACACTGAAGCCGATCGCGATGACGACCCCGGTGACCACGGAGTTCACCCGGCGGATACCGGTGGTGAGCGTGGCGTAGAGGGTCACCTGGACGACCAGGAGCGCGGTCAGCGGGGCGGTGAGCGGCGCCGCCTCGGGACTGAACCGGAGCGCGACGACGTACGCGATCGTCGCGGCGGCCGTCGACCGCAGGGACTGGACGACCACGGGCTCGTGGCGCTTCCGCACCAACCGGACGACGGATGCCGTCCACTCATCAGGTACCACTCGCATTCGTGCACGCCTCCCTTCCCATAAGCGGACCGAGCGTACTCACCGAAGCCCGCGGGCGCGCGTGATGCGGAAGGAGGTATTCCTCACGTGATCAGGGACGTTTCCTCGTTGACCCAAAAATTGTGGATCTCCCGGGCCGCCGGATGATCTCCTGGTACGCATGGTGCACGACCCCGATTCCGCGCACACGAAGGCGATCCGTCATGTCGCGGCCCTCTCCGCCGGCCCGGCCCTGCCCTCGGACCTGCGGGTGACCCTGAACTTCCACCCCGACCGGACGTTTCGCGACCTGCACCTGTTGAGGGCGCTGGCACAGGACGGTTTCTACCGCTCGCAGTTCGTCACGGGCACCAGCAACGGCGGGCTCACCGCCCGCCCCGGCGGCGACCGCTGGCGCTGGGAGAGCCGCATGTTCGCCGAGGCGTACGACGGCGCGCCCGCCCATCAGCGCCCCGTGTACGGGGCGTTGAACTTCCGCCGCCAAGTCGTGGGCGCCGCCCCGAGGTTCGGCTCCTCGCACTTCCGGCTGACCGGCGCCGCCCTCGCGCGGGCCACCTTCTGCTACCCGGACAGCGCGGCCGAACCCGTCCACTTCGGGGTCGCCGCCGGCATGTCCCTCGTCGCCCTCGCGGAGGCGGACGCGCGGGACGCGCTCGACGACTACATCGAGGCCCAGGTGCACGGCCCCGTCGAACTCGCCCGGGACGCCGAGGCGTTGGTCCTCGACGCGAGTTATCGCGGTACCCCGGTGGAACAGGCGGCGCGTGCCCTGCCCGTACCGCTCGAATGGCATCCGGGATACCGGCTCTCCGTAGGCGAGTTGCGCCGTCACGCCGACTACCGGGGGCCCGAGTACGTCGAGTTGGGAGCCCGGATCGCCGACGACGGGCACCTCGACCCGCGGATCATCGGTGACGCGGCCCGCACCGGCCGGCACGAACCGCAGGACCTGAAGAAGGTGTGGCACTGCCTCGCCCGGTTCGGCGCCCCCGAGGGCGCGGGGACCGCCCACCGCGTCGTCTCCGTGTAGCCGCGGGAGCGTCCCCGCACACGTTCCGTACCCTGTTGTGGGGGCGTACGCAGGGCGCGGGCGCGCCGGACGGGACAGGGGAGGCGCGGACGGTGACCGATTCGTGGGAGCGGGCCAGACAGGTCCTGGTGTCGGCGGGGCTGCCCCCGGACGGCCTCGTGGACCGCAGTCCGCTCACCGGCGGAACGTACAACACCGTCGAGGACCTCCGTCTGGTCGACGGCAGCAGATACGTCCTCAAGATCCCACCGCCCGAAACGGTGCCGGGGCTGCGCCACGAGTCCCGACTGCTGGTCTCCGAGGCGGAGTTCTACCGAGCCGCCGGCACGGTCGGCGTTCCGGCGCCGAGCGTCGTGGCCGTCGGGGACGGTCACCTGCTGATGACCGCCTGCCCGGGCGCTCCCTGGGACGACTCCACCACCGGCGCCGAGCGGGCGCTCCTGCGAGCCGAGCTCGGCGGCCTGGTGGCCCGGCTGCACCAGGTCACCGGGTCCGCCTTCGGCTACCCCTCCGGTGCCCTCGGCCCCCTCGCCCCCGACTGGCGTACGGCGTTCACCGCGATGCTCGACGCCGTGCTCGACGACGCCGTGCGCTACGACGCGTGGCTGCCCGTCCCGGTGGACGAGGTGGCCCGTACCCTCCGGGCCGCGTACGACGCCCTGGACGCGGTCACTGTGCCCCAGTTGGTCCACTTCGACCTGTGGGACGGGAACATCCTGGTGGACCGTTCGGCGGGTGCTCCCCGAGTCGGCGGCCTCATCGACGGTGAGCGCATGTTCTGGGGCGACCCGGTGGCCGACTTCGTGTCGCTGGCGCTGCTGGGGGACATCAGGGACGACGCGGAGTTCCTGACGGGATATCAGGAGGCGGGAGGACAGGTCGAGTTCGACAGCGCGACCTGCCGACGACTCGCCCTGTACCGCGCCTACCTCTACCTGATCATGCTGACCGAGACGGTGCCGCGGGCGGTGGGGGAGGAGCGCGTGCGGTGGACGCGGGAAGTGGTGGGACCCGCGCTGACGGCCGCGCTGGCCGATCTCTGACCCGTGCGGCGGGAGATGATCGGGTCATGAGCGAGATCATCCTGATGTCCGACGCGAAGGTCGCCGCTGTCCCCGTCGAGGAGTGCGGTGAGCGGCTGGTGGAGGTGCGAGGCGCCCTGCTCACCGACGACCGACAGCAACACGAGTCCGCCGGCGCCCAGTTCAAGCTGCGGCAGGGCGTCCTCGACCGGCTGCTCGACGCGCAGGAGAAGCTTCCCGACGGCATACGGCTGCTGTTCGTCGAGGGCTACCGGCCGCCTGCCCTGCAACGCCGGTACTTCGAGGAGTACTCCGCCGAACTGCGGGCCCAGCACCCGGACTGGCCCGCCGACCGGCTCCGCTCCGCCGCGAGCCGCTACGTCTCCCCGCCCGAGATCGCCCCGCACAGCGCGGGCGCCGCCGTCGACCTGACCCTGGTCGACGCCGACGGCCGCGAACTCGACCTGGGCACCGCCATGAACGCCAGCCCCGAGGACAGCGCGGGCGCCTGCTACACACTCGCCGACGGCATCGGCGCCGAGGCCCGCGCCCACCGGGAGATCCTGGGCAAGGCACTGCGCGGAGCGGGACTGGTCAACTACCCCACGGAGTGGTGGCACTGGTCGTACGGCGACCGGTACTGGGCCCTGACAACCGGCGCCCCCGCCGCGCTGTACGGCCCCGCGGAACCGGGTACAGACTCATCCTGACGAGTGGGCGACTCGGCAAGGACTGCGGCGCGCTGGAGGTCAAGCCGCGCTGCCGCCCTCCCCGAGGCCCGGCGGCAGCTTGCGCTCCCGTGCCCAGGCCAACAGGTCGTCCACCGGCCAGGTCGTGACCACCCGCTCGGCCGGTACGCCGCACTCCTCCGCCCGGGCGCAGCCGTGGATCTGCCAGTCCAGCTGGCCCGGGGCGTGCGCGTCGGTGTCGACCGCGAACAGCACGCCCGCCGCCACGGCCCGGCGCAGCAGCCGGCGCGGTGGGTCGAGCCGCTCGGGACGGCTGTTGATCTCCACGGCCGTGCCCGTCTCCGCGCAGGCGGCGAACACCGCCTCCGCGTCGAACTCCGACTCGGGCCGCGCCCGGCCCCCGCCCCGCTTGCCCCGCCCGCCACCGCCGCCCCGGGGCTCCTCCCCGACGAGCAGCCGCCCGGTGCAGTGCCCGAGCACGTCCGAGTGCGGATCGCGTACGGCGGCCACCATCCGGCGGGTCATCGAGGGCGCGTCCATGCGCAGCTTGGAGTGCACCGACACCACCACGACGTCCAGCAGCTCCAGCAGCTCCGGATCCTGGTCCAGGGAGCCGTCGTCGAGGATGTCGCACTCGATGCCGGTGAGCAGCCGGAAGGGCGCCCAGGTCGCGTTGAGCCGCTCGACCAGGGCCAGCTGCTCGCGCAACCGCTCGGCGGACAGGCCGTGCGCCACCGTGAGCCGCGGTGAGTGATCGGTGAGCACGGCCCACTCGTGCCCGAGCCGGGCCGCCGTGCGGCCCATCTCCTCGACCGGGCTGCCGCCGTCCGACCAGTCGGAGTGCAGATGACAGTCCCCGCGCAGCAGCGCCCGCAGCCGCTCACCGTCCCGGAGCGGCGGGGTCACCCCCTGCTCGCGCTCCAGCTTCTCCAGATATACGGGCACCTGCCCGGCCAGCGCCTCGCGCACCACCTGCGCGGTCTTCGGGCCGATGCCCTTCAGGGACTCCAGCGTGCCGGTGCCGGCCCGCTGCCGGATCTCCTCGGGGGACAGCTCCGCCAGCACGTCGATCGCGGTGCGGAAGGCACGTACGCGGTACGTGGGGGCCAGGGAGCGCTCCAGCAGGAAGGCGATCCGGTCCAGCGCCTCGACGGGATCCATGGCCATGGCCATCGTCACCTCCGTCTCCAGCGTCGCCCGGGCTCGTCGCCTCCGCACCACGGAGGGGGGGGCGGAGGTGACCGTTCCGAGACCCTGCGTGGCCGGTACATGATGGCCGAAATCGCTCTACGCTCGATGTATGACCGAAATAGCGAGCCCGTACATCTCCCGTCCGCGGATCATGGTGCTCGGGGTGCAGCCGGGCATCCCGCCGTTCCGGATCGTGGAGATCGACGGTGAGGTGGTCGGATCGGCGCGCGCGCTCATCGATGTGCTGAAGGTGGCCGCCGCGGCCGGCATCACGGTCCATGACCTCGACGATCCGGACACGGTCCGCTGGGTCGGCGGAGACAAGCTCACCTGGACGAGGTCGAGGTAACCGGCCCCGGCCGACCCGGCGGACCGTGTCCCGGCTACGCTCGCTGCCGCTTCGGTGCGTGCACCGCGCGGCTGACGCGACGGCCGAGGAGCAGGTATCCGATCAGCGCGCCCGAGGTGTTGAGGATGACGTCGTCGATGTCGAAGGCGCGTCCGGTGATCAGCGCGCCCTGGGCCACCTCGACCATGAGCATGACGATCGCGGTCACGAACAGCACCCGCAGAACTCCGCGCGTCCGGGGGGCCACCACGGGCATCAGAACACCGAAGGGCGCGCCCAGGAGGATGTTTCCGCCGATCTGACGGACGGCGTCGCGCAGTTCGGGCTGGTCCAGGTAGGCGCGCAACGAACGGCCCGGATGGAGGTTGTTGTGGGTCAGCGCCACGGACGCCGGGGACGGCTCCAGGGTCAGCCGGGCCAGGATCACGGCGAACGCCACCATGAACACGAAGGCGATCAGAATCGTCAGCACCCGGGCCAGGAAGGCGAACGGGCGACGCTTCTGCCGAGCCTGCTTCGGCGGCGGGGAGGCCTTCGGGGCGGGTTCCGGGGCAGGCTTCGGGGCCTTCCGGACCTTCGACGAGAACTTCGACGACCACTTGGACCCGGACTTGGACTTGGAGTCGGACCTGGTCGCTGACCTGGGTGCGGACTTCGGCCCGGACTTCGACGGTGACTTGGGTGCGGACTTCGGCGGGCTCTCGGGCGGCTTGCTCTCGGCCTTCGCCGGGCGCAGGCGCAGCGCGGCGAGGGTGCGCGGAGCTGATCGGGCCATCAACGTCCTCCGGTCTTCAACTGGTCCCCGTGCAACGGCAGCTACCCCCGAACAGGCCGGGGAATCCGCGCCGGCCCGCCCCGGTCCGGGACCCGGGCGGGCCGGCTGTTCCTCAGGTCCCGAACGTCACCTTCACCTCCGTGAAGCCGAGGGAGCCGAGCAGGCCCTTGAGCATGCTGGTCGTGTTCTGCTCGGCGCGTGCGGTCAGTTCGCTCTCCTTCGCAGCGTCGCCGATGTGCCGGGCCGCCAGCTTCTGGACCGCCTGTTCGTCGTTCGGGTTGTCGGAGAAGAGGTCGGTGATCCGGTCGAAGATTCCGCGCTGTTTGGAGACCGCGTAGGAGCGGTCGGGGTCCAGGGCGGGCTTTCCGAGCGCCGCGTGCGGCAGTCGGAGCGTCGCGGAGGTGCGGTCGCCGTTGACCGTCACGTCGTTCTTCGCGACCTTGCCGAGATCGACATAGGCGTCGACCGTGCCGGCACCCACATAGAGCACGCGGGTGCCCTTGATCGCGTCGGGGAGGTACTTGGTGTCCTTCTCCAGGTCCACGACGACCTGGAAGTTGCCGGACGCCGCGTCGTAACGGCTCATGTCCTGGATCGATTCGAGGAGCGCGGGCCCCGAACGGTCGTGCGTCTCCTCACCGAAGATGTCCCCCAGCACCGGCAGCACCGCCAGCCGGAGCCCGGCCAGCAGCAGCGCGAACACCAGCACCACGGCACTCAGCACCTTGGCCCAGAGGGGCATGCGCCGCACGGCCTTGATGGACGTCGTCATGGCGACGGACCTCCTTCTTTCTTCGTAGTGACACGGATGCCCGCCAAATGCCTTGCCAGACCGTCCTGTTGACGTATCGAGACAATTGAGAGGGGCCCCAGGGTCCGTCGGCCCCAGGACCTGTCCGGCCGGTCATGCCGCAGACGCGGGGTGTGGGGCGCGCTCCCCCAGAGGGGGGACCCCCAGCGGCGTTGTCGTCGGTTGCCGACTCCCCCACTCTCGGCTGCGCTCGACCGGGGGGACCCCCATCGCGTCGACGCCCTCCTCCGCCTTGCAGCTGCACACCCCACACGCCGCTCACCGGCGCTGAACAGGACCTGCCACTTTCCTGCGACCTGGGGTGCCGGTAGGAATGCTGTCACCAGCCGCAAACGGCAGTGATCTTGCGACGGCGTCACCTGTGTGGGTGAGTCCTGGGCCGTACGGCTGCGGTGGGTGAAGCTCTGCGAGGACGATCGGCGATCGTGGCCCGTACTCCGCTGGACGAACTCGTCGAGCACTGGACGCTGTTGAAGGACGAGCAGGCGCTTGTGTCCGGCAAGCGTGGTGTGACGAGACTGGGCTTCGCCGTGCTGCTGAAGTTCTACACGCAGTACGGCCGGTTTCCCCGGAACCGGGCACAGCTGCCCGGTGAGGCCGTGGAGTTCGTCGCCCGTCAGGTGCAGGTTCCCGCTTCGGAGCTGGAGTCCTACGACTGGACGGGCCGCACAGCCGAGGCCCTCGTACAGCGGGCGATGAGGAGCCGGCCGAGGAAGGTGCGGACGCGTAAGGGCGGTCCAGTCCCGCCACCGACGCGGTGCCGGTGACACGGGCCACCAGCTCGGCGTCTACGAACGGGCGCCGTTTGCACTGTTCGGCCAGCTCAGCCAGGTGCTCGCGCGAAAATGCGGTCAGCCACGGCTTCCCGTCGAACTGCGGATCAGACGCGTGGACGACCGACTAAGCCGGCACCAGCGCATCATCTCGGAGCCATTGGCGTCCACCGTTCCTCACAGATCACCTCGGGCAGGCCCCTGCCACCGCCCCGCCCGACTCCGTCCGTCCCCCCTTCCCTCCTGCCTCCCAGCCCCCGCCGCCGTGCGTCAAGAGCGTGAAGAACGAAGAAGAAGCAGCTCAGAGGCTGGGCGTTTCTCACCGATCAGCAAGAGTCGAATCAAGTTCTCAGATCTGGTTCTGCCCGCCGTCGACGTAGATGTTCGCGCCGACGATGTAGCTGCTCTGTCCGGAAGCGAGGAACGCCACGACGGCGGCGACTTCCTCAGGACGCCCTATGCGGCCCTTGGCCACGGTCGCGGCGACATTCTCCTTAACAGCGGACAGTGTCTCCTCGCCGCCCAAAATGCTGGCGAGTCCGGGAGTTTCCACCCCGCCCGGCGACACCGCGTTGACCCTGATGCCCCGGCCTTTGAGTTCGTTGGACCATGTCCGCGCGAATGACCGGACGGCGGCCTTGGACGCCGCGTACGCGCCGAACGCCTCCATGCCGTTGTCGGCGGCTGTGGATGAGGTCAGGATGACCGAGGCGCCGTCATTGAGCAGCGGGAGCGCCTTCTGCACGGTGAACACAGTGCCCCGGACGTTGACTCCGAAGGTCTGGTCGAAGTGGTCTTCGGTGGTCTGCTCCAGCATGACGAACGCACCGACCGCCGCGTTCGCGACGAGCACGTCCAGTCCCTGTCCCCGGGCCCGGACCGCGTCGTAGAGCCGGTCCAGGTCGGCTGCCTCGGAGATGTCGCCGGCCACCGCGGTGGCCCTCGACGCTCCGATGGTCTCGATGGCGGCGTCCAACTCGGTCTTGCGCCGGCCTGTGATGAACACGTGCGCGCCCTCGTCTGCCAGACGTGCGGCGGTGGCCAGACCGATTCCGGTGCTGCCGCCGGTGACCACAGCTGTCCTGCCCTCAAGCTGTCCCATGCGAGTGTCTCCATAGCCTCTGTGTTGACCTGCTTCGAGCCATACTTCAGGAACAGTCCGGTACGGTGCATCATGTGTAGTCCGTATTTCTTTACGTATCGTCCAGAAAGGAGGTGGGCGTGCTCGGCTCCAGCGATCCGATCGCCGACGCCATCGGTCTTCTGCGCCCTCGCACCGTGATCGACCCCGGTCTTCATGCGGCAGGACCGTGGGCGCTGCGCTTCGATCAGTCCTCGCATGTCAAGCTTGGTGTCGTCGCGCGCGGCGCATGCTGGCTGACCCTTGACGGGCACAAGCCCGTACTGCTGGAAGAGGGCGACTTCTACCTGCTGGGCAACCCCCCGTCTTACGTCCTGGCCAGCACACTCACCGCACCATCGCGCCCCGCGAAGCCGGTGTGGGGGAGCGCCAAGGACGGTGTCGTACGCATCGGCCCGGAGGCCGAGGAAGACACATACCTCTGCGGCGGGCACTTCTCGTTCGAGGACACGAACGCCCCAGTCCTGACTCAAGTCCTACCGCTGCTCGTGCTTGTCCGTGCCGCAGATCCCCGCGGCAAGCTCCTGGCACATCTCAGCGAGCTCCTGGTCTCCGAGAGCAGGACCGCCGCCGGCAGCTCTCTCGTCCTGAACCACCTCGCACAGGTCCTGTTCGTCCACATGCTGCGCGCCCACGCCGAACAGGCCGATCAGCCCACCGGCTGGCTGGGAGCGCTCAACGACGACGGTATCGGTGCAGCCCTTCGCGCCATGCACACCGACGCAGCACACCCCTGGACACTCAAAGAGCTTGCCGGTATCAGCCACATGTCACGTTCCGCGTTCGCCTCATCCTTCAAGGGCCGGGTCGGAACCACCCCGCTGGACTATCTGATCCAGTGGAGAATGAGCCTCGCCCGCGACGCCCTGAGCCACGGCACGCGAACGATCTCCGAACTCGCGTTCATGATCGGCTACAAATCCGAGAGCGCGTTCAGCACCGCATTCCGTCGCGTGGTCGGCTCCTCACCCAAACAATTCCGGATCAGTAGCACTGGGGCCGACAACCCGAAGGTCGCACAAGCGCACGGGTGACCGAAAGGCGTCGCGCATGTTCGCGAACACACGGCTCGTTTGCGTGGCGCTCACCTGTCGACCGATTGATGAACAAGATCGGTAAGTGGCGGTGCGCGACCGGATCGGCGCCGGATCATGCCCATAAAACGGTGTCAGAAAGTCGATGTGCTCAAGAACTTGAGGAGCACCCTTTTCTGTACGATCTGGCAGGTACAGCCACCTCAGGATGACGACGCCGCCGATCTCCTCGCCCCCGTTCCGGCCGTACGGACCGGCAGCCTCGTGGGATACGCACGCGTGTCCACCAAGGGGCAGTTGCTCGACCGGCAGATCCACGCACTCAACACAGCGGGCTGCATCCGGATCTTCTCCGACAAGAAGTCCGGCAAGAACGCCGAACGCGAGGAACTGTGGAAGGCCCTCGACTGCCTGCGCGAGGGCGACACCCTCGTCGTCCCGTCGCTGGACCGGCTCGGCCGTTCCCTCCAGGACCTCATCGCGATCGTGTCCGGCCTGCGCAAGCGTGGGATCGGCTTCACCTCGCTGCAGTAGGCCCTCGACACGACCACGCCCGGCGGGCGCCTGGTCTTCCACGTGTTCGCGGCCCTGGCGGAGTTCATCCGCGAACTCATCGTGCAGGGCACCAACGAAGGCCTGGACGCCGCCCGCGCCCGCGGCGCCCGACTCGGCAGCCCGCCGGCGATGACCGAGGAGCAGGTACGTCACGCCCGCGACCTACTCGCCCGCCCGGAGAACACCGTCACCTCGATCACCAAGCTCCTCGGCGTCTCCCGCAACACCATCTACAACTACGTGCCCGAACTCAAGGGTGGTCGCCTCGCACTCGCCGAGGCGACGAGCACGCCGGAACTGCCCCAACCCACCCGGTCGGAGGACTGATCACCGCCGTTTGCGGCTGGTGACAGCGTTCTTACCGGCACCCCGACTTGATCGGCCGGACAGGTCCTAGCGGAGCGCGCGGTCGCCCGACACACGCGACGACCACACCCCCTCGCCATGCGTCAGCCCGGGCAGCCGCAGCTCGGCCTCGCGCACACGTCGGGCCGCCAGTTCGCCGGTGAGGTGCCAGCCGCCGCCGACGTCCGTGGTCCGGCCGAACTCCGCGCCGAGGGACGCGAGCAGACCGGTCACCGGCGCCAGCGCGGTCGACGGGATCTCCAACTCGAAGGCGTGGTACGGCTCGTACACCCGAGTCCCGGCCCGCTCCAGGGCGCGGCGCAGTACCACCGGTGTGAGCGCCCGGAAGTCCGCGGCGGTGCTCAGCGGTCCGACGAACCCGGAGCGGACCAGGACGACCCGGCAGTCGGTGACCGGCCACCCGTGCGGGCCGGCGAGCAGGCTCGCGTGGACGGTGTCCTCGATCGCCTGGTGGAACGCGCGGGGGAGAGCACCGAGTTCGGTCTCGTACGTGAACACCCCGCCCGAGCCGAGCGTCCCGGGCTCGACCCGCAGCCCGACCGTCGCGAAGCAGTGACCGCGGTCGAGCCACGGGTTCTCCTCGGACGCCCGGCCGGTGCCCGCGGGCCGCTCCAGGAACCGGACCCGGCTCGGCTCGAACTCGGCCTCGACACCGAAGTCCTGGGCGAGGGTCGCGGCGAGGACCTCCTTCTGCACCTCGCCGTAGAGCAGCAGCGCGGTGCTGCCGTCGGCCGCGGGCCGGGCGTGGGTCAGCGGATCCTGGTCGGCCAGGGCCAGCAGGGCGGAGCGCAGACGCGCCGACTGCTCGGGCTGCCGGGCCCGCACCAGGGTCTCCAGGGTCGGGGGCGCGAACTGCGGGGCGCGGGCGGTGAGTTCACCGAGTCGGTCGCCGACACGGACGGCGCCGAAACCGGTCACGGCGGCGATGTTCCCGGCGGTGAGCGGTCCCCCGCCGCCGATCACCTCGAGACCGGTGACCCGGCCGCGGACCTCGGTGGTCCGGCCGTCGGCCTCCCGGCGCAGGAACGTCAGCCGCTGACGTTCCGTCACCTCGCCCTCGTAGAGCCGCAGATACGCCGTCCGGGTGCCGTCCGGTGCGGGGCGTACGGCGAACACCGTGCCGCGTGGGGGCGCGCCCGCGGCGGCCGGGGCGGGCCGGGGGACGAGCCGGGTCAGGGCCAGGGCGAGTTCGGGTACGCCCTGGCCGCCCAGCGCGGAGCCGAAGAGGAGCGGGTGGAGCGAGCCGTCGGCGGTGCGGGCCGCCAGTGCCCTGTCCAGCTCGTCCGGGGTCGGTGCGGGGCCGTCCACGAGCGCGGCGAGGACAGCCGGGTCGGCCTCGGCGATCGCCCCCGCCGTGGCCGACGCCGTGAGGGGGCGGGGCCGGACGCGGGCGGCCGGAGTGCCCACGCCGTCGACGTCGCTGAGCGGGACGACGTACGGGGTCAGCCGGCGGCGGATTTCCGTGAGCAGCGCGTCGGACCGGGCGCCCGAGCGGTCGATCTTGTTGACGAAGATCAGCGTGGGCAGCCGCAGCCGCCGCAGTGTCCTCATCAGCACGCGTGTCTGCGCCTGGACGCCCTCCACGGCGGACAGCAGCAGCACCGCGCCGTCCAGGACCTCCAGAGCGCGTTCGACCTCGGCGATGAAGTCGGAGTGCCCGGGGGTGTCGATGAGGTTGATCCGGGTGTCGCCGGCCGTGAACGCGGCGACCGCAGAGCGGATGGTGATCCCGCGCTGCCGCTCGATCGCGCCGTCGTCCGTCCGGGTGTCACCGGCGTCGACGCTGCCGAGCCGGTCGATGGCGCCGGAGTCGAACAGCAGCCGCTCGGTCAGGCTGGTCTTACCGGCGTCGACATGGGCCAGAATCCCGATGTTCAGGGTGTGCGGGTGGTGCGAAGGGCACATGGGTGGTCGAGTCCTCGGGAACGGTGATCCGGCATGGGCGGAGGGTTCCGAGGAAACGGCGCATTCCGTGCTCCTGAGGTCGGGGAGATTCGGCCGGGGCCATCATGGCGTGGCCCTCGCGGTCGGCCGCAACCGAATATCCCGGGGTTCCGGCCGGAGCCGGACAGTGGACGCGGGTCAGGTCATAAGGTGCCGGACGTGGCCTCGGGCAGCCCCAGGACCGCCTCCAGGGACGCGGCCGGCGGCAGCACCTTGGCCAGGCCGGTCACCTTGAGGACGCGCAGCGTCAGCGGGTGCGTGCAGACCAGCTGGAGCCGGCCGTCGTGGGCGAGCACCCGGTGCCGGGCCCGGTACAGCAGCCGCAGCCCGGAGCAGTCGAAGAACTCGACGTCCGTCAGGTCGATCACGACCCGGGCGTCCGGATGCCCGGTGGCCGCGTCCAGGTGCGGGATGATCTCGACGGCCGCGGCGATGTCGATCTCGCCGTGGAACTCCAGCACGGTGTGGCCACGGTCCTGGTGGACACGCAGATACCGAGTGGGCGGTGCAGGATCCTGCTGCACGACTACATCGCCTCCAACCGGCCGCTGTGGTGGCGGGACCCGCCGGTCACCGGGCCCGGCGTGACGTCGTACGGCGAGCGTGGACGTGCTTCCGGTTCCCGGGTGAGCGCAGATGAGTTCCCCGCCCTGCAAGTTACCCCCGATGGAGTGAATTTGAGCATGTTCGATTGACATATGTCTTCGAAATTGACGCGTGTCTCCACCCGTCTTTGCGTGAGCTGTGGGGCGGGGCTACGACAGGGCGTGCCAGGCCTTGGACAGCGACTGCCGGAACTGCTCCGCCTGGTGCGACGTGAGGTCGCGGATCATCCGCTCCTCCAGCTCCCGCACGGGCTCCGTGAAGCGGTCGAGCAGCTCGCGGCCGGTGTCGGTCAGCAGGATCAGCAGCTCGCGGCGATTGTGCGGATTGCGCTCGCGGCGCACCAGCCCGCGGTTCTCCAGGGACCGGACGAGGTCGGCGATGGACTGCGCGGTGACGAACGAGTCGCGGGCCAGCTGGGCCGCCGACAGACCGTCGTGTCGCTCCAGGACGGTGAGCGCGGTGTACTGGAGTGCGGTGATTCCGGCGGGCCTGACCAGCTCGTCCAGATGTGAGCGCACGATGAGCTCCACTTGTTTGACCATGTAGAGCAGTGACGGGGGCGCCTTGGTGCTGACCATGGATTCAGACTAGAGCATTGACAGGAAACCTGTCTGTAACCAAACTGCGGACCAACAGGAATCCTGTTGATTGAGATCTTGGCAATGAGGCTGAGGAGCGGTGATGACCACCTTCGAGATCGAACCCGGGCGACTGTTCGTCGGAGGGCAGTGGCGCGAGGCGGCGGACGGAGCACGTACCGAGGTGGTCGACCCGTCCCGGGGCACGGTCGTCACGACCGTCGCGGAGGCCTCGGCGGCCGACGTGGACGCGGCCGTACGTGCCGCGCGCGAGGCCTTCGACAACGGCCCGTGGGCCACGACGACCGGCCGTGAGCGCGGCCGGATCCTGAACCGGGTCGCCCAGCTGATCCGGGAGAACGCGGACGAGATCGCGCGGCTGGAGAGCCTCGACGTGGGCAAGCCGATCAGCCTGTGCCACGCGGTCGACGTGACGAACTCGGCCAACGACTACGAGTACTTCGCCGCCCTCGCCTTCTCCCTCGACGGCGCGACCCGCGAGACGGTCCACAACGCCCTCGCCTACACCAAGCGCGACCCGATCGGTGTGGTCGCCGCGATCACGCCGTTCAACTTCCCGCTGGTCCTGGCCGGTACGAAGCTGGGCCCGGCGCTGGCCGCCGGCAACACGGTGGTGCACAAGCCCGCCGACGAGACCCCGCTCAGCGCCCTCTACATGGCCAGGCTGTTCCAGGAGGCAGGTGTCCCGGACGGCGTCGTCAACGTCGTCACCGGCTCCGGCCCGGTGGCCGGCGAGGCGCTGCTGCGGCACAGCGGCGTCGACAAGATCGCCTTCACCGGCTCCACCGCCGTCGGCCGCCATGTGGCGAGCGCCGCGAGCGAGGCGCTCAAGCCGGTCACCATGGAGCTGGGCGGAAACGCGGCGCACATCGTGTTCGAGGACGCCGACGTCGAGAAGGCGGTCGGCGCGGTCATCAAGGGCTTCGTCTTCAACACCGGCCAGTTCTGCATGGGCGGCCCAAGACTGCTGGTCGCGCGCCCGGTGTACGAGACCCTGATCGGCATCCTCGCCGAGGCGGTGCCCGGCGTGCCGGTGGGCGACCCGCGGCAGCCCGAGACCGTGGTCGGTCCGATGGCGGGGGAGAAGCATCTGCGCAAGGTCGAGGAGTACGTGGCGCTGGCCCGCAAGGAGGGCGCGCGGATCGTCTGCGGCGGCGAGCGGCTCGACCTGGACGGCGGCTACTACTACAAGCCGACCGTGATCGCCGACCTGACGAACGACTCCCGGGTCGTCCAGGAGGAGATCTTCGGCCCGGTCCTCACGGTGCAGCCCTTCGACTCCGAGGACGAGGCGGTCCAGCTCGCCAACTCCACCTCGTACGGCCTGGCTTCGGGCGTCCAGACCACCAACCTGGCCCGCGCCCACCGGGTCGCGAACCGGCTCCAGGCGGGCATCGTCTGGATCAACGACTGGGCGATGCTCGATCCCGCGATCCCCTTCGGCGGTGTCAAGGACTCCGGCTTCGGCCGGGAGTACGGCCCCGAAGCGCTCGCCGCCTACACCAGAGTCAAGTCCGTCGTCGTCTCGCTCGACTGAGCGCCCCCGTCAATTCGTCTGCCCGCAAAGGGAGTTCAGGATGTCCATCACCACCCGCGCCGCCGTCGTCGAGTCCGGCGGCGCACCCTTCACCCTCTCCGACGTCCAACTGGCCGAGCCCGCGCCCACCGAGGCACTCGTACGGCTGGTCGCCACCGGTCTGTGTCACACGGACCTCGGCGTGGCGAGCGGCGGACTGCCCTTTCCCCTCCCCGGAGTTCTGGGGCACGAGGGCGCGGGCGTCGTCGAGGCGGTCGGCTCCGCCGTCACCGGCATCGAGCCCGGCGACCACGTCGTCCTGTCCTTCACGTCCTGCGGCGCCTGCCGCAACTGCCGTGCCGGGCACCCCGCGTACTGCGTGGCGTGGCTGCCGCTGAACCTCCTCGGTGGCCGGCGCGCCGACGGCACCGCGACGATCAGCCGTGACGGCACGGAGCTGGGCGGCCATTTCTTCGGCCAGTCCTCGTTCGCGGAGCGGGCGTTGGTGGACCAGCGCAGCCTGGTCAAGGTCGACCCCGACGTACCGCTGGAGTCCATCGCCCCGCTGGGCTGCGGCGTCCAGACGGGCGTCGGCGCAGTCTGGAACGTGCTGAAGCCGGGCCTGGGCAGCACGGTCCTCGTCCTCGGCGCCGGTGCGGTGGGTCTCTCGGCGGTCATGGCGGCGGCACTCACCCCCGCGACCAGGATCATCGCCGTGGACAGGGTCGGCGAACGTCTGTCGCTGGCCAGGGAGTTGGGCGCCACCCACACGATCAACGCGGGCGAGACCGATCTCGCCGAGGCCGTCGCGGAGATCACCGACGGCCAGGGCGCGGACGGCGTAGTCGAGACCACCGGCAACGTAGCCGTCCTGCGCCAGGGTGTCGACGCGCTCGCCCAGCGGGGCACCCTCGTGGTGGTCGGCGCCCCGCCCTTTGGCACCGAAGTCGCCCTGGACGTCAACGGGATGCTGTCCGGCAAGCGCGTGGTCGGCATCACCCTGGGCGACGCCGAGACGCAGTCCTTCATCCCCGACCTGGTCGACCTGGTGAAGGCAGGCAGGCTTCCGCTGGACCGCCTGATCAGCACCTACTCGTTCGCGGACATCGACCAGGCGGTACGGGACATGAGCGCGGGCAAAACGATCAAGCCGGTACTGACCTTCGGGGTGAGTAGTTTCAGCCCGTCTGGGGGTCCCCCCTCTGGGGGAGTTTGAGGACGAGGCCCCTTCAGGGCCGATGGGGGGTCTGGGGGCGCAGCCCCCAGGAACGGGATGGGACGGGTAGGGGCGGCGGGGGCGAAAGAAACCCCCTACCGGCTGCGATGCAGCGCCACCAGTAACTGCCACACCTGGTGGGCGATCCCCTCCGACGTCGCCTCGATCCGCCCGTGCAGCCAGTCCGCCAGGACCCCGGCGAACGTCGCGGCCACCGCCGAGGCAACCAGCGGAGCATCCGCCGCCCCCGCGAGTTCACGCTCCGCGAGACTCCGCGCGCGCAGATCCCGGTGCAGTACCTGACCCAGCGGACCCCCACCGCCCGGGCTCAGCAGTGCCCGGTACAGCGCGCTGTGCGGGGTGAGGTCCGCGAAGAACTCCACCAGCGCGGCCGGGGCGACCATCGGGTCGGGCCGGCCGCGCCAGGCGTGCAGCGCGTCCACGGCCTCCCGTACGACGTCCGCGCAGGCGTCGACGGCCAGCGCCTCCAGGTCGGGGTAGTGGACGTAGAACGTGGCCCGGCCGACCCCCGCCCGGCGGACCAACGCGGCGACGCCGATCTCCGCCAGCGGGTGTTCGGCGCACTCCGCGAGGAGAGCCGCACGGAGTTTCGCCCGGGTGCGAGCGGCCCGCGGGTCCTCCGGGGCGCCGCGCGTCACCGCGCGACGAGGACGGCGGCCAGGGTGATGGCGCCGGGCAGCGCCTGGGCGAACAGGATGCGCCGGTTCGCCGTCGCGGCGCCGTAGACGCCCGCCACGATCACACAGGACAGGAAGAAGACCTGCGCCCGGAACCCGGTCGGATCGGCGGCGATCAGCCCCCAGACCAGGCCCGCCGCGAGAAACCCGTTGTACAGCCCCTGGTTGGCGGCCATGGCGGAGGTCGCGCGGGCCATCTCCGCGTCGAAGCCGTGGAACTTGCGTCCCGGCGGGCGCTGCCACAGGAACATCTCCATCACCAGGATGTACAGGTGCAGCGCGGCCACCAGACCGACCAGCACGTTCGCGACCGTCTCCATGCTCGGCAATCTCCTACGTCAGGCCCCTGAGAGCCACTTCTTCGACAGGTGTCCATCATGGACAGGCGGCCAGCATACATGGACAGGTGTCCAGCAAGCGGACCGGGTTGTCAGACCTCGCCGCTAGCGTGCCGGACATGACTGATCACACGGCCCCTGACCCGACGATCACCGTCCGCTCCGCTCGCGCCGACGACCTGCCGGGACTCGTCGCCTCCAGCACCGGCCTCTTCGCCGAGGACGCCGGCACCCGTGATCCGGGCGTCGACGCGAACTGGCCGCGCGAGCACGCGGCCGCGTCGTTCGCGGCGGCGCTGGACGACCCGGCACGCCTGGTGCTGGCGGCCGAGCATGCCGGCACGGTGGTCGGTCATCTGATGGGCCTGCTCACCGAACCCACGGCCATGCGCCCGGTGAAGGCCGCCACGCTGATGAGCGTGTACGTTCGTCCCGCCCACCGGGGTTCGGGAGCCGGGGCCCGCTTGGTGGAGGCCTTCGTCCACTGGGCGGCCGCGCAGGGCGCCGGGCACGCCGAGGTGACCGCCTACGCGGCCAACACGGACGCCATACGTTTCTACGAGCGTGGCGGCTTCGCGCCCCAGGCGGTGACACTGCGCCGGGGGCTGTGAGCGACCCTCGGGGCCGGCGCTCAGCCGGCCCCCTCCGCCGCGTACACCCGCTCGCCTCCCACGTACGTGAGCGCCACCTTCGTCTCCGCGATGGCCTCCGGCGGTCCGGCGTACGGATCGCGGTCGAGGATCGTCAGGTCGGCCAGCGCCCCGGCGCGGACGCTGCCCGTGTCGTCCAGATGGTTGGCGTAGGCCGAACCCGCGGTGTATGCGGTGAGCGCGTCCGTCAGGCCGATGCGTTCGGCGGGGAGGAACACGGGGGAGGAGGGGGAGCCGGGGGCCGCGCGGTTGACGGCGACATGGATCGCCTGGAGTGGGTCGGGGCTGCTGACCGGCCAGTCGCTGCCCGCCGCCAGCGTGGCCCCGGAGCGCAGCAGCGCGCCGAACGGGTACTGCCACGCGGCCCGTTCGGGCCCGAGGAAGGGGATCGTCAGGTCGTCCATCTGGGGTTCGTGCATCGCCCACAGTGCCTGGATGTTCGCGACCGCGCCGAGCCGGGCGAAACGCGGCACGTCGTCCGGGTGCACCACCTGGAGGTGGGCCAGCTGCGGTCGGGTGTCGCTCGGCCCGTTGGCGGCGCGCGCCGTCTCGACGGCGTCCAGGGCGTCGCGTACCGCCCGGTCGCCCAGCGCGTGGAAGTGGCACTGGAAGCCGAGGGCGTCCAACTGCGTGACGTACTTGGGCAGTTCAGCCGCGTCCACGAAGCTCGTGCCCCGGTTGGCCGTGGCGCAGCCGCACTTGTCGAGGTACGGGTCGAGCAGCGCGGCCGTGCCCGTCTCCGCGACCCCGTCCAGCATCAGCTTCACACTGCCCGCCCGGAACCTGCCCCGGCTCAACTCGGCCCGCCGCTCGACGAGTTCGGGGATCTGCTCGGCCCCGCGCTCCCGGTCCCACCACAGCGCGCCGACCACCCGCGCGGTCAGCGAACCGTCCCGGACGGCGGCGAGGTAGGTCCCGGACGGGTCCTCCATACCGAGGAACGAGCCCACCAGCGCGTCCTGCCAGGCCGTGACACCGAGCGAGTGCAGCCGGCGCTGCGCGGACAGCAGGGCCGCCAGTCGCTCCGCCGCCGTGACCGGCGGGGTCAGCCGGCCCACGTACTCCATGGCCCCTTCCTGGAGCATGCCGGTCGGCTCGCCGGAGGCGTCCCGTTCGAAGCGGCCGTCCGCCGGGTCCGGGGTGTCCCGGGTGACCCCCGCGAGTTCGAGGGCACGGCTGTTGACCCAGGCCCCGTGATGGTCCCGGTTGGGCAGGTACACCGGCCGGTCAGGGACCACCGAGTCCAGCAACTCCCGGGTGGGCGTGCCGCCTTCGAAGGCCTCCATGGACCAGCCGCCACCCGTGATCCACTCCCGCTCGGGGTGCGCCAGGGCGTAGGTGCGGACGGCGGCCACCGTGTCCTCGGCGGTCCTCGTGCCGGTCAGATCGCACTGGGTCAGTTCGAGTCCGGCCGGCAGTGGATGGACGTGGGCGTCCTGGAAGCCGGGCAGCAGCAGTCGCCCGGCGAGATCGACGACCTCGGTCCCCGGCCCGATCAGATCGTGCACCTCGGCCCGGCCCACGGCGGTGATCCGCCCGCCGGTGACCGCGACGGCCGTGGGACTCCCGGGCGCGAATACCGGGCCGCCGGTGAAGAGGAGGTCAGCGTGCATGGTCCGTTTCCTTGAAGTGTGGGGAGTGGAGGGAAGGGGACGGGGGCCGGATGCGGTGTCTGGGCGGTGCTGGTGAGGAACGGTGGGCAGTCGCGCCCCTTCAGGGGCGCGGGGAACTGCGCGATCAGCCCCCACCGGCCCGCAGGCAAACGAACCGCCGCCCCGCTGAGCTCACCGCACCGACGGCTCCCCTACGGCGAGCAGCTGCGGCGCGTCCGCATCGGTACCCCGGCCCGTGTGGAAGTACGGCGACTTGCGTCCCCACTTCGCCCACCCGGCGGCCAGGAAACCGGACGCGACCATCAGTGACGGTACGAGGAGCAGGAACCAGCCGTTGTCCGGGCTGAGTTCGAGATAGTCGGCGGAGGTGTAGAAGGACCAGCCGAGATAGCCGCCGAGCCCCAGCAGCGTGGCTGCGCTCAACGCGGGCAGCACCACCGCCCGTACACCGTCCCGCCAGTTCTCGCGCAGCAGGCCCCGGAAGCGTACGGCGGCGGCGAGTGCGGTGAGCGCGTACGACAGGGCGACGACCATGCCGATCGCGTTGACCGCCGCAAGGATCATGTCGGCGAGGCGCGGGATGACCAGAGCGAGCCCGGCGACCGCCGCCGCCAACGCGCCGATCATCAGCGTGCCGGCCGCCGGAGTGCCGTACCGGGGGCTGACCCTGGCCCAGGCCGGGCCGAGGGTACGGTCGCGGCTCATCGCGAACATCGCGCGGGCCGTCGGGATCACCCCGGCCTGCAGCGAGGCCACCGCCGAGAACATCAGCGCGACGAGTGGCAGCGCGGCCAGCGGCTGGTCGGCGAGCCGGTTGCCGAAGAAGGCCAGCCCCTCGGCGCCATGGCCCGCCAACTCGCCCTCCGACAGCACCCGTTGGAAGGCGATCGAGCCGAGCAGGAACAGCCCGAGCATGGTCACCAGGGTGGTGATCCCGGCCCGCGACGCCTGCCTCGGGTCCTTCACCTCCTCGTTCACGCTGAACGCCGCCTCGAAGCCCCAGTAGCAGAACACCGACAGCAGCATGCCCTGCGCGAGCGCCGACGCCGAGGGGATCTGGAAGGGGTCGAACCAGCTCAGGCTGAAGGGGCGCGGGCCGGCGACGATGCCGTAGCCGCAGAAGCCCAGCAGCACGACGTACTCGAAGACCAGCAGTCCGCCCTGGAGCCGTGCGGCCGTTCTGATGCCGGAGACCGCGGTGAGGGTGACGGCGACCAGGACCACGATGCCCACGCCGGTCGTCTGCGCGGTCGACCCCGGGTCCAGGGCCAGCCCGGCCACCCGGTGCACACCCGCGTCGCCCGCCAGCTGGAGCACCGCCGAGCCGGTGACCGCAGTGGTGTACGCGAGGAACACCACCGCCGCCACGATGTTCACCCAGCCGACCATGAAGCCGAGCCAGGGACTGAGCGAACGCCCCACCCACACATAGCCGTTGCCCGCGTTGGGCTCCACCTTGTTCAGCCGGGAGTAGGCGCCCGCGATGCCCAGGATCGGCAGGAAGGCCAGCAGCATGATGGCCGGCAGATGCAGTCCGACCACCCCGGCCGTGACCCCGAGACCGATGCCGATGCTGGTGGTTGCCGCCGTGCTGGACGCGGCGATGGCCACGCCGTCCAGCATGCCGAGGGTCTTGCGCAGCGCGGGCGGCCCGGCCGACGCGGCGGACGCGGGTGGGGCAGCTCCATAGCGCTGGGGATCGGTCATGGCGGTCTCCGCTCACACCTGGGGGCCTTGGACGACCCCGGTGAACGCACATGAAACTGCCCGAGGCCTTAACAGGTCAACGGTGTTGTCATAAGGTGCCCGCACCGGCCACCGCGCAGAGGGAAGTCCGTGGAGGAAGTCCGTGAGCGAACGTGTCGTCCCGCCCGCCGCCCGGCGTCGCAGGCGCCCCACCAAGCACGGCGTCGTCCTCTCAGAGGAGCTGATCGTCGAGACGGCGATGCGGCTGCTCGGGGAACACGGCGCCGACGCCCTCTCCGTGCGCCGCCTCGGCCGCGCCCTCGGCGCCGACCCGAGCGCCCTGTACCGCTACTTCCGGGACACCGACGAGCTGATGCTCGCCATCGCCGACGAGCTGATCGGCCGTACGCTGCGCACCTGGCGGCCCAGCGGCGACTGGCTCGCCGACCTGCGTGACCTCGGCCTGCGGATGCACGCCGGAGCGCTGGCGCAGCCGCAGGCGGCCGTGCTCAGCTCCTACCGGGTGACCGGACGGGCGTACGAGATCCAGGCCGTGGAGACCGCCCTCGGTGTGCTGCGCGGCGCCGGGTTCCCGGACGCCGAGGCGGTACGGATCTACCACGCCTTCGTCGACCAGGCGCTCGCCTTCGGAGCCCTCGACTCGGCGAACGCGGCGCTGCCCAAGGCCGCCCGTGAGGCGGAGACGGCCGTGTGGCGGGCGACCTACGCCCGGCTTCCCGCCGACACCCACCCTCACATCAACGCGACAGCCCGTCACCTCGTGATGGACATGCGCCACAGCTCCTACCCGGCGGCACTCGACCTCTTCCTGACGGCCGCGGCTGCGCGTCTCGCCCACCTCACCGCGTCCGAAGGCCCACCGACCGTGTGATTTCGGCGTGCGGGGTATCCGAACCGGAGAGGACAGCGGCGAACAGGGCCGCCCCGGATCCCCGTACGGAGGAAGCATGACCTTGGTGACAGCGGGCGTCGTGGTGCTGGACTGCGCCGAGCCGGAGAAACTCGCCGCCTTCTACAAGGAGCTCCTCGCGGCCGAGGAGACGGAGGCGACCGCCAACCGCATCGAGATCCTCGGTGCCGAGGGGACCCGGATGGCGTTCCGCCGTGACGTCAACGCCACCCCGCCGAGCTGGCCGCGCCCCGAGAACTCCCTCCAGGTCCATCTCGACTTCCGGGTCGAGGACCTCGACGAGGTGGAACGCAAGGTGATCGGGCTCGGCGGTCGCCCGCTGGAGACGAAGGACGCCGGCGGCCCGTACGAGGAGCGCGGCTACGCAGACCCGGCCGGCCACTCGTTCACCCTCTTCAAGGTCGTACCGACGGCCCCCAAGCAGCATTGATGGCCCGCACGCAGAGCACGGACAGCAGCACGGAGAGCAGGGACAGCCGGGCGGCCGCCGGTACGGCGTCCGCGGACCGGCGGACGCGGGTGACCGTACTGGTGGCGCTGGGTGCCAATCTGCTGATCGCCCTCGCCAAGGCCGTGGGCGGACTCCTCACCGGGTCGCCCGCCCTTCTCTCCGAGGCCGCGCACTCGGTGGCGGACAGCCTCAACGAGGTCTTCCTGCTCGCCGCCCTGCGCCGAAGCCGCCGCCCCGCCGACCGGCGGCACCCCTTCGGCTACGGCAAGGAACGGTTCTTCTGGTCGCTGCTGGCGGCCGTCGGCATCTTCGTCATGGGCGGCTGCTTCTCCTTCTTCCAGGGCGTGGAGGCGTTCAGAAGCGACACGGAGGAGTCCTTCGGCGGTTATGTGGCGGGCCTGGCCGTGCTCGGGGTGGCGCTGCTCGCGGAGGGCACTTCACTTGCGCGGGCGGTGCACCAGGCACGCGGTGAGGGCGCGAAGGGCGCGGGCGCCGCGGGCGCGCTGCGGGATCCCGCCCTGCGTACGGTGATCGCGGAGGACGGCACCGCGGTGCTCGGTGTGACGCTCGCCATCGTGGGCATGGCGCTGCACATGGTCACCGGGCAGGTCGTGTGGGAGGCGTCGGCCTCCCTCGCCATCGGGGTGCTGCTCGTCTGCGTCGCCTTCTGGCTGGGGCGGGACGCGCGCGCCCAGCTCATCGGCGAGGCCGCCGACCCGGAGGTGAGCCGCGAGGTCCGCGAACTGCTGGCGGCCCAGCCCGAGATCGACAGCGTGGAGGCGCTGTTCACGATGAAGATGGGGCTCGACTCCACCCTGGTGGCCGCCCGGATCGACCTGGTCCCCGGGCTCGACAGCGAGCGGGTCGAGGAGGTCGCCGTACGTATCAAGCGCTCGGTCGTCCACGCGGTCCCGGAGGTCGGCGAGATCTTTCTCGACGTGACCGACGCGGCGGCGAAGGAGGCAGCGCGGAGCCCCGCCGCGACGGGGGAGCGCGGCGGGGCCTGAGGCTCGGGTGCCCGGAGGCGAGGAGTTCAATCCTCCGGGCACCGGATTGTTTCTCCGTCCGGTGCGGATCAGTTCCCGGCAGGCGGTTCGAGGACGAACACGGGTATCTCGCGGTCGGTCTTCTTCTGGTATTCGGCGTACTCGGGATAGGCGGCGACCGCCCGCTCCCACCACAGGGACTTCTCCTCGCCCGTCACCTCACGGGCGACCATGTCCTGGCGCACCGGCCCGTCCTGGATGTCGACGCGCGGATCGGCGAGGACGTTGAAGTACCAGACCGGATGCTTGGGCGCGCCGCCCAGCGAGGCGACCACCGCGTACAGGCCGTCGTGCTCCACCCGCATGAGCGGAGTCCTGCGGATCTTGCCGCTCCGGGCGCCCCGGGTGGTGAGCAGGACAACCGGCATACCGGTGTCGAGGAGAGTCGTTCCTTCGGTGCCGCCGGACTTCTCGTACAACTCCACCTGCTCACGCACCCATTGGGTCGGACTGGCTTCGTACTCGCCCTCAAGAGGCATGGAGTTCGTCCCATCGTCTCGTCGCGTATTGACTGTCGCATACGACGTTTTGACTGTCGCGTACGACGTTCCAACACCCGAACGGGCCGGATTCATCCGAGGCGGACGGGCCGGTTCCACGTGTCCGCCCTCACGTCGGCGACACCACCATCCGCACCGCCAGCGCCATGATCACCGCACTGGACACGAGGGCCGTCACCAGCCGTCCGCGCCGGCCCGTCAGCGCCCGGCCGAGCAACGCGCCGCCGGAGGCGATCAGGACCTGCCAGCTGGCCGAGGCGAGGAACGCCGCGAGCACGAACACCCCCTGCTCCCAGGGGGACACGGCGTCGGAGGCCCGGCTGCCGAGCACCAGCGCGGCGAAGTAGATCACGGTGGTGGGGTTGAGCAGCGTGATGCCGACCAGCATGAGAAACGCCCGCGCCGGACTCGGCGGTGTGCTGTCGGCCCGGGTGGAAAGGACCCCGGCGCGGTACTGGCGCAGGGCGCCGAGCGCGCCCCTGACCGCGAGTGCGGCCAGCACCACGGCCGAGGCCCAGCGCAGCGGCACCAGCACCGGCTGCAGGGCACCGGCCAGCGCGCTGCCCCCGAGCGTGGCGAGCAGCGCGTAGAGACCGTCGGCGGTGGCGACACCGAGCGCTGCGCAGACGCCGGTCCTGAGAGACGTACGTGCGGTGAGGGAGACGAGATAGGTCGTGACGGCTCCGACCGGGACGGCGATGCCGTACCCCGCGAGAAGCCCCGCGACGAGCGCGGCTGTCATGACCGGGGAAGCACGGGCCTCCAGGGGCGGCCGGGCTGCTGCTGGACCCGCACCGGACGAGCGGTGGAGGGGGACAGCGGCCGGGGGGCTTCGATCGTGGGCATGGCGTGATCCTGCGGGCCGGACCGGCCTACCGGCAACTCATTTACCGGCGGAGGACCGGGCGCAGGGCCTCGATGACGTTCGCGTCGTCCACCGTGGAGGGGATGGGTTCGTCGTGGCCGTCGGCGATGCCGCGCATGGTCTTGCGCAGGATCTTTCCCGAGCGGGTCTTGGGCAGGGCCGCCACGACTGTGACGTCCTTGAGGGAGGCGACGGCGCCGATGCGGTCGCGCACGAGCTGGACGAGTTCGGCCTCGACCTCTCCCGATTCACGGTCGGTCCCGCTCTTCAGAACGACGAAGCCGCGCGGGATCTGTCCCTTGAGTGCGTCGGCGACGCCGATGACGGCGCATTCGGCGACGTCGGGGTGGGTGGCCAGGGCCTCTTCCATGCTGCCGGTGGACAGCCGGTGGCCGGCGACGTTGATGATGTCGTCGGTACGGCCCATGACGAAGACGTAGCCGTCGTTGTCGATGTGTCCGCTGTCGCCGGTGAGGTAGTAGCCGTCGTAGGCGGAGAGGTAGGAGGCGACATAGCGGTCGTCGTCGTTCCAGAGAGTCGGGAGGGCGCCGGGCGGCAGAGGAAGCTTCACGACGATCGCGCCGTCCACGCCCGCGGGCACGGGCTTGCCCGAAGCGTCGAGGACACGGACTTCCCACCCCGGCAGCGGGCGGGTCGGGGAGCCGGGCTTGAGGGGAGCGACTTCGATCCCGGCCGGGTTGGCGACGATGGGCCAGCCGGTCTCGGTCTGCCACCAGTGGTCGATCACCGGGACGTCCAGCAGGGCGCTCGCCCAGTGATAGGTCTCGGGGTCGAGGCGCTCGCCCGCGAGGAAGAGGTAGCGCAGGTGGGAGAGGTCGTAGCCCGCAATGAGCGCACCCTTCGGGTCCTCCTTCCTGATGGCCCGGAAGGCGGTGGGTGCCGTGAACATGGTCTTGACCCGGTACTCGGCGGCGACGCGCCAGAACTGGCCCGCGTCCGGGGTACCGACCGGCTTGCCCTCGTACAGGACTGTTGTCGCGCCGGCCAGCAGGGGCGCGTAGACGATGTACGAGTGCCCGACGACCCAGCCGACATCCGAACCGGTGAACATCGTCTCGCCCGGGCCCACGTCGTAGACGGCCCCCATCGACCAGTGCAGGGCGACCGCGTAGCCGCCGCAGTCACGCACGACTCCCTTGGGCTTTCCCGTCGTTCCGGACGTGTAGAGGATGTAGAGCGGATCGGTGGCGGCGACGGGAACGCAGCCGGCCGGCTGCGCGGCGGCGACCAGGTCGCCCCAGTCGAGATCGTCGGGACCCAACTCGGCCCGCTCCTGCGGGCGTTGCAGGATCACACGCTTCTCCGGCTTGTGGGCGGCGAGTTCGATCGCGCGGTCGAGCAGTGGCTTGTACGGGATGACGCGCTCGCCCTCGATCCCGCAGGAGGCGGACACGACCACCTTGGGGGCCGCGTCATCGATACGGAGGGCGAGCTCGCGCGGGGCGAACCCGCCGAAGACGACCGAGTGGACCGCGCCGATGCGGGCGCAGGCCAGCATGGCGACGGCGGCCTCGGGAACCATCGGCAGGTAGATCACCACCCGGTCACCGTGCCCCACCCCGAGCTGCACGAGTGCTCCGGCGAAGGCCGCCACCTCGTCCCGCAACCGCGTGTAGGTGTAGGTGCGCCGGGTGCCGGTCACGGGCGAGTCGTAGACGAGCGCGGACTGGTCTCCCCGGCCGGCTTCGACATGCCGGTCGAGCGCGTTGAAACAGACGTTGAGTCGCCCGTCGGGAAACCAGCGGTAGAACGGTGCGCCCGAGGAGTCCAGGGCACGCTGCGGAGCGACATCCCAGTCGATGCCCTCCGCCGCCTTCAGCCAGAAGTTCTCCGGGTCCTCGGTACTGGCGTCGAAGACATCCTCGTACGTTCCCATCGCGCACTCCTTTGTGGCTTCGAGGGATGGTGTTGGGGCCGCTTGCGGAGTTGTGTCGGACACAAGTACCGCATGCCGGCCGACATGGTCGAGCAGGGTCGTTGGGTGGCTCGTGGAGCGAGTGGTCATGCGGCGCGTCGGTGGGGCGCCAGGGTGGCGTGGATCTGGTCGCGGATGTCGGCGATGACGCCTTCGTCGCTGTGGTGCAGGTACACCGTGGCGGTCGTGCTGAGGTGGATGATCGCGGTGATCACCCGCGCCAGCGTTGCCGCGTCGGCGGTATCGATGTGGTCGTGCCGGGTGAGCAGGCCGGTGACGCTGTCCTCGAGGCGGCGGCCAAGGGCGAGACCCGCATTCCGGTAGGGCTCGACCGGGTCGCCGAAGACGAGCTCGTGCAGATATGTGCGGCCGTTCTCGATGTGCTCCCTCACGCACTCCACCACGGGACGGATGAGAGCGACGACAGGCTCCAGCGCGCCCTGTCCGGCAGCGGCGTGCGCAGTGGAGGCGTGCGCGGCGGCGAGGCCGTCGTCGATGGCGGCGGCGAACTTCTCGTTCTGCACCATGATCAGCAACTCGGCCTTCGTGGACGCGTACAGGTAGAGCGTCCCGATCGCGACCTCGGCTCGGTCGGCGATCTGCTGCGTCGTGACCCCGCCGACGCCGTGTTCGGCGAACAACTCGCGGGCCGCGGTCATGATGCGCTCGCGCTTGGCCTGTTTGGCCAGCTCGCGGCGCCCGATCGGCATGTGACCGCTTCCCATGGGGCCTCCCTTGACAAGAATTCTGAGTGCGCTCATAGTTGAGTGTACTCGGATCGACTGAGTGAGGCGAGACCTCGGGTGTCGCGCCGAACTGGCCGACCCGGTCTCATACCTGGATAAATTGGACCAAGGTTAGGAGTGGCGCCTCATGAGAGCGTTCGTCGTCACCAAGTACAAGGAGCCGCTGCAGGAGGCGGACGTCCCCGAGCCCACCGTGGGGGAGCACGACGTGCTGGTGCGGGTGGAGGCCGCCGGGCTCAACCCGCTGGACGAGAAGATCCGCGCCGGTGAGTTCAAGCAGATCCTGCCCTACAAGCTGCCGCTGATCCTGGGCAACGATGTCGCGGGCACCGTCATCAGCGTCGGGACGGCGGTTCGCGGCTTCCAGCCCGGAGATGAGGTGTACGGCCGGCCCGACCAGGACCGCATCGGCACCTTCGCCGAGCGCATCGCCGTCGCGGAGGGCGACCTGGCGCTCAAGCCCGCTTCGATCAGCATGGAAGAGGCGGGCTCGCTGCCGCTGGTGGCGCTCACTGCGTGGCAGGCGCTGGTGGAGCGCGGGAGGGTGCGGCCCGGGCACAAGGTCCTCATCCACGCCGGCGCCGGCGGGCTCGGTTCGATCGCGATCCAGCTCGCCTCGCACCTCGGTGCGAGCGTCGCCACGACCGCCAGCGGTTCCAACGCGCACTTCGTACGGGCGCTCGGCGCGGACACGGTGATCGACTACCGCACCCAGGACTTCGAGCAGCTCCTGACCGGCTACGACCTGGTGTTGGACAGCCTTGGCGGGGAGACCCTCGAGAAGTCCCTGCGGGTGCTCAAGCCCGGCGGCAAGGCCATCGGGGTCGCCGGTCCTCCGGACTCCGCGTTCGCGCGCGAGGCCGGCCTGAACCCGCTGTTGCGCCTGGCAGTCGCAGGCCTGAGCCGCAAGATCCGCAAGCAGGCGGAGAAACTCGGCGTGACGTACGAGTTCCTGCTCATGCGCGCCAGCGGCGACCAGCTCCGCCAGATCACCACCCTCATCGACCAGGGCGTCGTGCGCCCGGTCGTGGGAAAGGTGGTCGGCTTCGACCAGACCCCGCAGGCGCTGCAGTCCCTCTCCCAGGGTGGCTTCCGCGGCAAGGTCGTCATCGGCAACGGCTGACCGACCCGCCGCAACCGCGACGGGCGACACAGAACCCGCGACACAAAACCGGGCGACACAAAACAGACCAGGAGAATCCGTCATGAGCAGCACCGACACCCCGAACGAAGCCGTCATCACCTCCTACGCGAAGGCTCCGGCCCGCACCGTCAGCGCCGGTGGCGTCACCTACGCCTACCGGGAGCTGGGCCCGAAGGGCGGTATCCCCGTCGTCTTCTTCGTCCACCTCGCCGCCACCCTGGACAACTGGGACCCCCGCATCATCGACCCCGTCGCGAAGGGCCGTCACGTCATCGCCTTCGACAACCGCGGTGTCGGGGCGTCCACCGGCCAGGTGCCGGACAGTGTCGAGGCGATGGCCGACGACGCCTACACCTTCATCAAGGCGCTCGGGTACGACAAGATCGACGTCTTTTCGTTCTCCCTCGGCGGCATGGTCGCCCAGGCTCTGGTGGTGAAGCACCCCGAGCTCATCCGCAAGCTGGTTCTCACCGGCACCGGGCCCAAGGGCGGCAAGGACATCGACAAGGTCGCCCGAACCACCTACTGGGACATCCTGCGCGCCACCCTGACCCGGTCGGACCCCAAGGAGTTCCTGTTCTTCAACCGCGACACGGCCGGCAAGGCGGCCGGGCGCGCATTCGTCAACCGGCTCACCGAGCGCACCGTCGACCGTGACGCGAAGATCAAGAACAAGGCGTTCCAGACGCAGCTGAAGGCGATCAAGAAGTGGGGGCGCTCCACCCCCGACGACCTGTCGTCGATCACGCAGCCCACCCTGATCGCCAACGGCGACAACGACCGTATGGTGCCGTCGGTCCTGTCGGAGGACCTGCACCGGCGCATCAAGGGCAGCGAGGTGATCATCTACCCCGACTCCGGGCACGGTGGCATCTTCCAGTACCACGAGGCGTTCGCCCCCCTGGCGGTCGAGTTCCTCGCCCGATGACCACCGCCTGACCAGGAAGAGAAGGGAAACACCATGAGCACGTCACCGGGCGACGCGCCCCCGGCGGAGAAGAAGCGCCTCACCTCCTCGATCCTGCTGTGGGTGCGTACCGACCAGCCCCGCCAGACCGGCATGGACCACTGGAAGGGCCCGCACTCGGCCATCATCTCCGCCACTCCGGGCCTGGAGGAGTACCGGCAGATCCACCTCGCCGAGCACAACACGGGCCGGTGGCCGGCCATCGACGGGGTCCAGACCGAGATCCCCGCCGACCGGAAGATCGACGGCGTCGCGGAAGTCACCTTCCAGTCGGCGCTCGCACCCCTGAAAGGGCGCAAGCAGACGAAGCTGGCCTACGCCGACGAGATCAACGTGTTCCGCCGCACCCTCCTCTACGCCGGCCCGCCGAACTCCTCTCGGTGGTACGACGTCGGAGGCCGCGATCAGCCGGTCGGTGCCCGCGCTCTGATCTACCTTCGCCGCGGAGACGCGGTCGGCGCCGGCGCCTTCCGGAAGTTCGTCAACGAGGAACTCGCTCCCGCGCTCGTCGGCACCGGAGTACTGAAGGAACTGCGCACACAGACGTTCCTGCCCTGGAGCAAAAAGCTCTGGGACACCCCGCTCGTCGCCCACGACAACCCCCGCGACCAGCACTTCCACGCCTCGGTCAGCCTCGGGTTCACCGACATTGCCGCACGGGACGCCTTCTTCACCGGTGACGTGCTCGGGCACCTGTCCAACCGGCTGGCGCCGCAGGTCTCCGCGATCCATGCGTACGACGTCGCCGCCGCCCTCACCTACGTCAAGAACGGCGACATCCTCCCGCACTACGAGGAATGAGCAGCGCGGAGCCGGCCGACCATGAGCGAGCAGAGCGCCATGGATCACGGGGGCCCGGCGTGATGCCGCGAGCCAGGGCTTCTTGCCCTGCCGTGGGAGAATGAGCGCAGCCACATTCGAGCCCACGCGGTAGTGACTGCCATCATGAATGATCACAGTCAGAATCTTTCTCTGGAGGACACCGCCATGCCTGTCGCCTCCCACTCGGTCGGACGGCGCGAGCGGAACAAGCGGGACAAGCTGGACCGCATCGTTGCTGCCGCCAGTGAGCTGTTCGCCGAACACGGCGTCGATGAGGTCACGACCCAACAGATCGCCGACAAGGCCGACATCGGCACCGGGACCCTGTTCCTTTATGCCAAGACCAAGGGCGAACTCCTCCTGCTTGTACAGAACGCCAAGTACGTCAAAGCGCTCGAGCAGGGCCGGGCGGACGCCGAGACCGTCCCAGACGTGCTGGACGCGGTGCTGGCGATCGTCCGGCCGATCGTGGAGTGCAACCGCGTCCAGATCGACAACGGACGTACCTACCTGCGAGAGATGATCTTCGGTGACCCCGAGGAGCCCCGACACAGTGAGGCACTCGCCATCGTCGCGCAGACCGAGGAGGCCATCGCCGCAGCGCTGCGCCGAGACGAGCGGGTCGCAGAGGGCGACGCCGCGACGCTGGCACACATCGTGTCCGCCGTGGCGTTCCTCAGCTTGGCGGTGAGCGTGAACATCGGCTTGAGCGTCGAGGAGCTCGTGCAGGACATCCGGCGGCAGGTCGAAGTCCTCCTGCCTCGCTGAAGGGTGCTCCGCGCCCTGTGTCAGGATCTTGAGGTGTCCACCCCGGTGAGGAACGTGATGGCCATGACAGCAGGTCCGCACGGATGGCGAGGTGACGACCGTGACTGACACCGCGGCGGACGAGATTCTCGCCGATGTCCATCGGGGCGTCGGCCGCATTCTGCTGAACCGGCCCAAGGCGCTCAACGCCCTGACGACAGGCATGGTCGCTGCCATCGACCGTGTGCTCGCCGCGTGGGAGGACACGCCGTTGTCCGCTGTGCTGATCGCCAGTACCAGCACGAAGGCGTTCTGTGCCGGTGGAGACATCCGTACGATCCGCGAGCACAGCCTCGCCGGGGATGCCGAGGCCAGCGAGCGGTTCTTCGCCTCCGAGTACCGGCTCAACGCCCGGATCGCCGGGTATCCCGTGCCGGTCGTGTCGCTCATCGACGGCCTGTGCATGGGCGGCGGTCTCGGTCTGTCCGTCCACGGCAGCTTCCGCGTCGTCACCGAACGCGCGGTGCTGGCGATGCCGGAGACCGGGATCGGGTTCTTCCCGGACGTCGGGGCCAGCTTCTTCCTGCCGAGGCTGCCCGGCGCGATCGGCATGTACCTGGGACTGACCGGGCACCGGCTCGACGCGGCCGACGCGCTGTACACGGGGCTGGCCACGCACTTCGTTCCCGCGGACGGGCTGGACGCGGTCGGGGAGGCCCTGGCCGACAACCCCGGCGACCCGGTGGACGTGGTCCTGAACCGCCTGGCCGGCCGTTCCCCGGTGGCGGGCAGTGGACTGGCGGAGGCACGCGGGGACGTGGACTGGGCGTTCGGCGCACCGGCCCTCGGTGAGATCGAGAAACGCCTGCGCCACCTCGAAACCCCCTGGGCGGCAGCCGCGTTGGCCGCCCTCGAGTCCGCTTCGCCGGAGAGCCTGGACATCACTCACGCCCTGCTGGCCCGGGGCACGCAGCACACGCTGCGAGAGTGCCTCGACGCCGAACTCGCCCTCACACGCACGACCATCCGCACGCCGGACTTCCTGGAGGGTGTCCGTGCGGCCCTGGTCGACAAGGACCGCACCCCCAACTGGCGACGCGCGTCGCTCGGCGGGCCCACGCTGCTGTCCTGAGCATGCCTGCCCACGCATGCGAGGCTGTCCGTCCACCGTGATCGCATTCTTGACACGTCACGCGGGGTGCGAGGGCCTGACCAGGGGCGACTGCGGGCGGGGGAGCGGTCCAGGAAGCGCAGGGCGCTCAGGTTCACTCACCCGTGGCGTTGGCGAGTCGAACAGCCCGTCTCAGGATTCCAGTTCAGGGCCTTGTGACGCAGTCATGGCTCTTTGGGTCGATTCCAGGATCTTCTCCGACAGCTCTGTGCCTGCCGTGGCCCGGGCGAGCAGGATGGCGCCGACCAGAGTGGCCACCATGGGGAGGCCGTCGTTGGCGTCGGCCGACAGCCACGCGGCGAATTCCCGGACTCCGGTCGCGTACGTTTCGCGCACCTCCTCGGCGATGGGCTCGCGAGCCATGTCGCCGGCGAATCCCGCGGTGGGGCAACCGGTGCCGGGCTGGTCACGGTGCTCAGCCGACAGGTAGAAGTCGACGAGGGCGGCGCGCGCGGTGTCGTGATCGCCGTGGTCCGTTTCGAACCCCGCCAGGAGTACGTCGAGGTCCCCGAAAGCGGCTTGAGCAGCCTCGGCCACCAGAGCCTCCTTGGACGGGAACTGCTTGTAGAAGCCACCCGTGGTCAGCCCGATGGACTTCATCAGATCGGCGACGCTGGTGCCATTCACGCCGCGTTCCCGGAACAGCTGCGAGGCCGCGGCGACCGCGCGCCTGCGGTTCTCGAGCGCTTGTGCCTGCGAAACCCGACTCATCACTCACCTGCCCACGTTAGATAGCTATGTGCATCTATCGTACGCGAGCGGTCTCCGGTCGTGGGCGGTGGTTGGGGGGATCGCGCAGCGTTGACCGGAGTTCTTTAGATAGCTATCGTAATTTAAAGCGGGGCCGACGCTCTGGCCCCCCCTGCTCACCACTCATCCGCAAGCCCAGAAATGAGATCCCCCCATGACCACGCAGAACAAGACCGCTGTCGTCACCGGCGCGTCCGCCGGCCTGGGAAGCGCCTACGCGCAGCGGCTTGCCGACCGGGGCTACGACCTGATCCTGGTGGCCCGCAACACCGCGCGACTGGAGACGCTGGCGGCGGACATCCGCAGCCGCACGGGCCGCGCGGTGGACATCGTCACCGCCGACCTCACCGACGCGGCGCAGATCGCCCTGGTCGAGGAGCGTCTACGTACCGACGAGAGCATCGAGGTACTGATCAACAACGCCGGCGGGGGGCTGTTCACGCCGCTGGAGACCTCCGACGCCGCGGTTTCCGAGGCGCTGATCAACCTCAACGTGACCTCGCTGACCAGGCTGACCACCGCGGTCCTGCCGGGTCTGACGGCCCGCGGGCACGGCACCGTGGTCAACATCTCCTCTGCCCTCGCTCTCAACATCCTGCCCGTCAGCGCCGTCTACAGCGGCACCAAGAGCTACGTGCTGACGTTCACCCAGGCCCTGCAGCAGGAACTCGCCGAGAGCCCCGTCGTGGTCCAGGCCGTGCTGCCGGGTGCTGTCCGCACCGAGTTCTGGGACGGCTCCGGCGCCGATCTCGGGGCGTTCCCCGACGAGTGGATCATGAGCGCGGACGACGTGGTCGACGCGGCGCTCGCCGGCCTCGACGCGGGGGAGCCCGTCACCATCCCGTCGCTGCCCCAGATCAGCGACTGGGAGTCGTTCGAGAAGGCGCGTCAGACGCTCGTCCCGAACCTGTCGCTGAGGGTCCCCGCCGATCGCTACCGCGGCTGACCGCCGCTCCGACTTCGGCACGGGAGTCCCTTTTCTACGGTGCCGTTCTCTACGGTGCGGCTGGTGCCGCACACGACCGATGCGTCCTGGGGCGTGGGTTGAAGACCGACGCACTCGGCGTCCTCCCCACTGGACGGACGGCCGGGGCCCAGCCCTCCATTGGCGGCGGTCATGAGCGGAGCGCGGCAAACCCCTCCGCACCGTCGACTGCCCCTCCGCGCGGTCGGCCCTTCCATGGTGGCAGGCCACCAGGCCCGTCCGGCCCGCCACCCCGCAAGTCTCTCTCACCCTTTATCTGAGGAAACATCCATGCCGAACGCCCTGTGGAATCCGATCGTCGTCGGGGAGATCCCCCTGCCGCACCGGCTGGCCATGGCACCCCTGACCCGGAACCGGTCCAACCCCGAAGGCGTACCGACCGAGCTGAACGCCGAGTACTACGCCCAGCGCGCCTCGCACGCCCTCATCATCACCGAGGGCACTCAGCCCAGCGCCGACGGGCAGGGCTACCCGGTGACCCCCGGTATTCACACCGAGGAGCACATCGCCGGTTGGCGCAAGGTCACCGACGCCGTGCACAAGGCCGACGGACGCATCGTCATCCAGCTCATGCACGCCGGGCGGATCTCCCACCCCGACAACACCCCCCACCACCGGCAGCCGGTGGCCCCCTCCCCGGTCCGACCGGTGGGCGCCATGTTCACCGCGTCCGGGCTCCAGGAGATGCCGGTACCGCGCGAACTGTCCACCGAGGAGGTCGCGGCCACGGTCGAGGACTTCCGGCGCGCCGCTGCCGCCGCCATCGCGGCCGGCGCCGACGGCGTCGAGATCCACGGCGCCAACGGCTACCTCCTGCACCAGTTCTTCGCCACCAACACCAACCAGCGCACCGACCGCTACGGCGGCTCCGTCGAGAACCGCATCCGCTTCGCCGTCGAGGTCGCCACGGCCGTGGCCGACGAGATCGGCGCCGGCCGCACCGGCCTCCGGATCTCCCCGGGCAACCCGTTCAACGACATCGCCGAGAGCGACACCCACGACCTGTACCCAGCACTCGTACGCGCTCTCGCACCCCTCGACCTCGCCTACCTGCACATCGGAATGCACGCCGGCGACGACGAACTCCTGTACACCCTCCGCAAACTGTGGCCTACCACCCTGGTCCTCAACCGGGCCGGCACCGACATCGCCACCCGCGCCAAGGACGTCGAAAACGGCGTCGCCGACATCGTCACCGTCGGCACCATGGCGCTCGCCAACCCCGACCTGGTCGAGCGCGTACGCGCCGGCGCGCCGCTGAACACCCCCGACCCCGCCACCTTCTACGGCGGCGACGCGGCCGGCTACACCGACTACCCCACCCTCACCGCCTGACAATCCCCGGCGACACCGGTCCGTCCTGGCGGGCCGGTACGACCAGATGGCCCCATGCGGGTGCCACGGGTCTGAGCACGCTGCAGTCGAACTGAGCCCGGAGGCGCCGGAGTTCACGGACTTCCTCGCCGGACTGGCGGTTCCCGAGTCCGAGTTGGCTGCGATGCCCATCGTGTCGGACGGCGCCCATCTCAAGGCCCGCGAGCCGGAAGGCGTCACCTACCGGGAGGTGGACTGGGTGGCGTGCTGGGAATCCGGTGCGAACCGGGAGATCTGCGGGAGCGCGTCGCAGCGCGCGAAGGGTTCGGCCGGGCCGCCGACGCTTGTGCCGATGGGTTCGCCGATCAGTTCCCCGAAGCTGATGGTCTGCCACCTGATCGGCACTACTGGCGCCTTTGCGACTCCGACCCCGACTGCGCCCTGTAGTCGCCCCCCAAGTCCCGGACATGTGCAGGCGCAGGCCCTCCCAGAGCGACTTGCCTCCAGCCCGTGGCGCTGGAGGCAAGAGCCCGGCAGTTGCTGTGCCGCGTGATCGCGAGCTGGTCTGATCGCGATGCACGATCAGACGGTCGCGAAACCCAGCGCCAGTGGCGCCACGGCGACGACCATGATGGTGGCCGGGAGGCTGATTCCCTTCGTGTCGCCTCCACGGACGTGCGTGCTCACGGCGCCCAGGAAGTACAGGACGACACCGATTGCCGCCGCGATGCCCAAGGGGCGGTAGGCGATGCCGACGAGCAGCCCGAGAGCGCCCGCGATCTTGATCAGACCGAGTGACAAGAACCAGCTGTCGGGCACCCCGAGCGCCTTCATTCCCTGTGTGATCTTCGGATCGCGGGTGATGTCGGGAACGGCGGAGAGGACCAGTACGAGGGACAGCACGACAGCGGTGACGACGTAGGCGATGTACACGGAGAACTCCGGAGGGACTGACGGGACCGTCGATCGGTCCAGGGACAGAGGGCGGCCGGCGATGAGCCGCCGTCGGCAGATGGTCAGGCCGGGCGCAGCAGAAGGGCGCTGAAGGCCGGTAGAGGTAGGACCGGCCGCCGAGAGCTGGAGAGCCGCCTCTGCTGTGTGGACCGGGGTGTCGGTCGGGTTCTTGAGGTCGCCCCGCGCCGCGATCTCATCACCTGTGACAGTCGGCGAGGGAGCAGGCGTGTCGAAGGGGGCATGGCGTGATCCCGTTGAAAGTTGGCATTCATGCCATGGTGTCGAGGAGTGGCGGGCCGCGACGCTGGACGCATGACGAATCCCAATACCGCCACCATGCGCGCCATCCGCCAGGACACCCACGGTTCCCCCGAGGTGCTCAAGGAGGTGGAACTGCCCCGACCTGCGCCGGGGTTGAGTGAGATCCTGGTCGCCGTCCGCGCGGCAGGCGTCAACCCGACCGACTGGCGGAACCGCGCCCAGCCCATCACCGTCAACAGCCTGCCCCTCATCCTGGGCTGGGACGTCTCCGGAGTCGTCGAGGCGGTTGGCACAGGCGTCACCCTGTTCAAGCCGGGCGACGAGGTCTTCGGCATGCTGCCCTACCCCCACGGGGTCGGCTCCCACGCCGAGTACGTGACCGGCCCGGCTCGCGCCTTCGCTCACAAGCCCGCCGGTATCGACCACGTTCAGGCCGGCGCGCTGCCGCTAGCGGCCCTGACCGCCTATCAGGCACTCGTCGACACGGCCGATGTCCAGCCCGGGCAGCGCGTCTTCATCCACGCGGCGGCCGGCGGCGTCGGCCATCTCGCCGTGCAGATCGCCAAGTCCCGTGGCGCCTACGTCATCGGCACCGCCAGCGCCGCCAAGCATGACTTCCTGCGTTCCCTGGGAGTGGACGAGGTCATCGACTACCACACGGTCGAGTTCACCGAGGCCGTCAAGGACATCGACGTGGTCCTCGACTCGGTCTCCTTGGACAGCGCCGACCGCGCCCGCTCCCTCGCCGTCCTGCGCACGGGCGGCACTCTCGTCTCGATCCTTCCCGTACCCGTCACCCTCGACGAACTGGCCGACTTCGCCGAGCGGGGTGTCCGCTTCGAGAGTCTCCTCGTCGAGGCCGACTGCGCGGGCATGCAAGCTATCGCCGACCTCGCCGAGACCGGCGCCCTGCGCGTCCATATCGAGGCCACCTTCCCGCTCGCCGAGGCCGCCAAGGCCCACGCCCTGGGGGAGACCGGCCGCATCACCGGCAAGATCGTGCTGACGGTGGAGGGGGCCGGGAAGGCGTAGAGGGGTTGACCTTGCCCCATGCCTCTTGCCCCATGTGCCTTTGCCGGAAGTCGACTTGCTTGGCGGACAGGTGCGGACCTGGGGCTTCGAGGGGTCGGAGCCCGGGGTGACTCGGCCGACTACCTCGGTGGGCGCTTCGTAAGCAGTGTCACTGAGGTTGCGTTCCCTCGGGTGGGCCACCTCTCACCTTCTCGGCGGTGAACGGTCGAGCTTGTGGACTCGGCCGTTCACGATCTTGTCGCGCTCCCGACTGCCCCTGCGACTGGACGGTCACGGGTCGGCATGTCCCACGGTCCGGCCTGTAGAAGCGACCTCGGGTGGGCCGGTCAGGCCGGGCCCTCGTTCTGGCGTCGGCCACGACCACCGCGAGCGGCTCCCGGGCGCGATCGGCAACCCCCGCCGGGACGTGCCCCTCTCGCTCACTGCCGCCAGGCCGCCAGGGAACGGCACGGAGCCGCGAAGAGCAGGAATCCGCAGCAACCGAAGGCAGGAGCGGGGATGTAGGCGATTGCGATCAGAGCTGTCCTGAGCGGGACCGATGATAGTATGGACGTAATGTAAAAGCTTCAGGAGGTGGCCATGACAGCAAATCGGCCGGTGGCACTCGTGACGGGCGCGTTCTCGGGTCTCGGCAAGGCAACAGCGCGCGCACTCGCCCAGGCGGGGTTCGACGTGGTGGGGACGAGCCGGAAGACGCCGGACAGCACTCCTGGCGACGGCGTGACGTTCCTCGCCCTCGACGTGACCAGCGACGACTCGGTGAGCAGCGTGGTCCGGCAGGTGATCGAGCGGTTCGGGCGGATCGACGTCCTGGTCAACAACGCCGGGCTCGGCATCAACGGCGCCGCCGAGGAAATCTCCGCCGCGCAGGCGCAGCGCGTGTTCGATGTGAACGTCTTCGGCCTCATGCGCATGACCAGGGCTGTCCTGCCGCACATGCGCGGCCAGGGTCGCGGGCGCGTCATCAACATCTCCTCCTTGGGCGGGTTCGTCGGCAACCCCTTCATGTCCGTCTACATCTCGACCAAGTACGCGGTCGAGGGCTACTCCGAGTCCCTGGACCACGAGATCCGCGAGCACGGCGTTCGGGTCCTGTGCGTCCAGCCCGGCCCCCTCAACACCTCGTTCGACACGAATTCGGTCGAGGCCGACACCCCTGTGCCGGGATACGCCCACCAACGGGCCATCTACGACGAGGTGATTGAGGAGGGGCTGAGGAACGGCGACGATCCCGCCGCCATCGCCAAGGTGGTCGTCGCGGCAGCGACCGACCGGAAGCCGAAACTGAGCTATCCCGCCGGCTCACTTGCCCCGCGCCTCAAGGTGTTGCGCCGCGTCCTCCCCGCCCGGACCTTCGACAAGCAGGTGCGCAAATTCAACCGGATGACCGGCTGACGGCCACGGGCCGGGTGTCCCCGTGTATGGCGGGGCATTCCCATTCCCCGCCGGCAAGCGCACGGTGAAGAGGGTCTGCGCCGGCAGCCCCAGCCGGAGCCCAGAGAACATCGCGAGCCTGGTAGAAGTGCTGCGGCGGCAGACCATGCACGGGCCCGCTCGCTCTGCTGTCGACCTCAAGCGGCTGCATGGCGTCCAGGTCGCGCCGGTTGCCGTGCGCTGCATTCTCGTGCGGTGAGGACCGAACCGCTGGCATGACCGTGACCCGCCGACCGGCGTGCAACGGCGCGACGTGATGCGCTATGAGCACGACCGCGTCTACGGCTCATGGTGATGGCCGACCCATGAGCCTCGCCGGCGGTGTCGAGTTCAGGTGCTGGGCCCGTGCCCGCCCACACGGTGAAGGTCCGACGCTTGCCCGTCGTCCTTGTCGCAGAGGGCAGCTGGCGACGAGGTGGCCGGCCGTCGTCGCTGTCGACCCTTTGGATTACGTTCGCAATGTCATAGAATGGCGGAGTGACTGAAGGCCGACCGGTCCTTCCGGTCGGCGATGGAGGGCGTGCAGTGGTGCGGTACGGCAAAGAGCACAAGTCGGAGACGAGGCGGCGGATCATCGAGACGGCGGGCCGCCGGTTCAAGCGAGACGGTATCGACGGCTCCGGGGTCTCGACGCTCATGAAGGACGCGGGGCTGACCAATGGGGCCTTCTACGCTCACTTCGAATCCAAGGATGACCTCGTCACCACGGCAGTCGCCGATCAGTTGAAGGCGCAGGCCGAGAACGTCGTCGCGCGGGCTGCACCTGGCCGTGCCGGCCTCGAGCAGATTGTGCGCGGATACCTGTCGCCCCAGCACCGAGACAGCCTTGCCGACGGCTGCCCCAACGCCGCTCTGCTCGACGAGATCGGGCGCTGCACCGACACAACCCGACAGGCATACACCGACGGTGTGCTGGTCCTCATCGATGGCATTGCCGCCCGCATGGCGCCCGAGGACCCGCCCTCGGCGCGTGTGAAGGCGCTCAGCCTCCTCGGCCTGATGGCCGGGACACTGCAGCTCGCGCGCGCCTTGACGGACAGTCAACTCGCCCACGAGCTCCTCGACCAGGGGATAAGCAACGTTCTGGCCCTGCTGGACGCCGAGCAGCGCGTCTGACTTACCGCATCCCTGGCCCCAGGTTGTGGCCCGCGAGGGAGCAGCCCCGACTCCGACAGGTTCTCTTCAGCCAGGACTTGCCGAGATGCTCTGGAGTGAAGAGGGCCGGATCGGTTCGGATCCAGCGGGGAGCGAGAGCGGGCCTGGTCGAAAAGGGAATCCCCATCAACGCCGCCAGACCTTCCTGCTGCAAGGTGACGCTGTGCGTGATGGGTCCAGCGTGGAGCCGTCACCATTCGATACCATGGCATGAATTCCAACTTTCGACGGGATCACGCCATGGCAACCGCTCACCGAGTCGTCGTTCTGGCCGTAGACGGCGTGTACCCCTTCGAACTGGGCATTCCCAGCCGAGTCCTCGAGGAGGCGGACGGCCGCTACGAGGTCCTCACCTGCAGCGTCGACGGCCGCCCGGTACGCACCAGCTCCGACTTCTCGATCACCGTCGAGCACGGACCGGAGGTGCTGCGCACCGCCGACACCGTCGTCATCCCACCTTTCACCACCACCGTCGTGCCCCCAGAAGTGCCGCAAACCGTGGTCCAGGCTCTCGCGTCAGTAACCTCCGGCACCCGCTTCGTGTCCATCTGCACCGGCGCCTTCGTCCTCGCTGCCGCCGGTCTCCTCGACGGACGGCCGGCCACCACCCACTGGATGGTCGCGGACCTCTTCCACGCATTCTTCCCTCGGGTCGCACTCGATCCGGACGCTCTGTTCATCGACGACGGGGACGTAGTGACCTCAGCGGGCGCCGCGTCCGGGCTCGACGTCTGCCTGCACATCATCCGCAAGGACCACGGCAGCGAAGTCGCCAACAAGGTGGCCCGCATCTGCGTCGCCCCTCCGTGGCGTGACGGGGGACAGGCGCAGTACATCCAGCATCCGGTGCCCGAGGCCACGGCAACCGGAACGGCCACCGCCCGCCAGCGGGCCCTGGAGAACCTCCACGAGCCCATGACTCTGACGGACCTCGCCGAGTACTCGCACATGAGCCTGCGGACCTTCGTCCGTCGCTTCACGGAAGAGGTGGGCATGAGCCCGGGACGCTGGCTGATCCGGCAGCGCGTCGACCGCGCACGACACCTCCTGGAAACCACCGACCTGCCGGTGGACGAGATCGCCGGCCAAGTCGGCTTTGCCGGCGGTACATCGCTGCGAGAACACCTGCATGCCGCCGTTGGCGTTTCGCCGCTCGCCTACCGGCGTACTTTCCGCGGCACCCTGACCCCCACGCGCTGAGCGCCACACACGCAAGACGTCTGAAGGACCTGCGAAAGAGAGTCCCGTCAACTTCTCGATGCGCCGCCTCGCTTCGCGCGGAACGAGGTGCGTCCGTTTCGCCGGACCATCGCGACGGTGGCTGCAAGGCTGCCGCGATTCAGGTCGGGGTGCAGGCCGTTGCCGAGGCGGTGTATCTGGTCGGTGTGCCAGCTGATGTCCAGTACCCCGTCCAGGGACTTGAGGTCGGCGACCTTGCCCAGCAGGGTTCTCATGCCGTAGCGCACCTGGTGTGCCGTGAGTGCCTCGGTCTGTCCTTCGAGGATGAGCCGGGCCGCGTCCGGCGTGGTGATCGTCGGCCGGCCGATGCCGACCATGTCGCATTCTCCGGCTTGTACGGCACGTTGCATGGCATCGCGGGTGCGGAATCCGCCTGTGACGGCGAGTGGGATGTCGCCCACGAGCTTGCGAACGGTGCGGGCGTATTCCAGGAAGTACGCCTCGCGTTCCCTGGTACTGGCGGCCGCCGAGCCGCTCATCGCCATGGACTCGTAGGTACCGCCGCTGACCTCGATGAGGTCGATGCCTTCGCGGGCGAGCACGGCCAGCACGGTCTGGGACTCGTCCTCGGTGAATCCGCCCCGCTGGAAGTCCGCCGAGTTGAGTTTGATGCCCACCGCGAAGCCGGGCCTGACGCGGCTGCGGATACGGCGGACGACCTCCAGGCCGAAACGCATCCGCCCCTCGAGATCGCCGCCCCACTCGTCGTCGCGCCGGTTCGACATCGGTGACAGGAACTGCGAGATGAGATACCCGTGGGCCCCTTGCACCTGGACGCCGTTGAAGCCGGCTGTCTCGCACACGACCGCGGCCGTGGCGAAGCGCTCGATGATCTCCTCGATCTCCTCCGGTCGCAGTTCGCGCGGTGTCCTGGCCCCGGGCAGTTTCGTCGGGATCGGGCTGGGGGCCACCGGCGTGTGTCCGAGTGCCAAGGGGTTGGCCTGGCGCCCGGGGTGGTTGAGCTGTGCCCAGATCGAACCTCCCGAGTCCTGGGCCGACTTGGCCCAGCGCGAGAGCGCGTCGAGATCACGCTCGTCCTCGATGACGACGTTGCCCGGTTCACCGAGTTGGGCGCGATCGACCATGACGTTGCCGGTGATCATGAGGCCGTAGCCGCCTCGGCTCCATGTGGAGTACAGACGGCCGAGGCGTTCGTCGGGCGCGTTGTTCCTGTTTCCCAGCGACTCGCTGAGCGCCGACTTCATCAGGCGGTTGGCCAGTATCTGGCCGTTCGGGAGAGTGAGGGACGTGTCCAGCGTGTTCATCCGGGCTCTTCTTCGGTGCGGTCGGCGTCAGCCGGGGGCGGGTGCGGGGCAGTGCGGTCGGCGGATCGTCACACGAAGGCCGGCGGGGGCTGGTAGCCCTCGAGTTCCCGGCCGAGGAGCTCGGCGAACTTGATGGTGGTGAGGTCGCCGCCGCTCGGACCCATCACCTGGAGCCCGACAGGCAGACCGTCCCGGCCGGTTCGGACGGGAACGGTCGTCGCCGGAGAACCGGCCACGTTGGCGATGGCGCTCCACTTGACCTGGTCCCAGTACGGGCGAGACCGCCCGTCGACCTGGATCCGCCGTCCGAATCTGTCGATCGGCTTGTTGTGATGAGGCGGTGCCGCGGTCGGTGTGACCGGCATGAGCAGGACATCGAAGTCCCGGAAGAACTCGGTCCACCGCTGCCGCAGCTCATGGCGTGCCACATCCGCCTGGAGCCAGCTGTAGTAGGACTGGAAGGTCCCGCGCAACGCGTACAGCGCCTCTCCCCGTGGATGCTGGGCCAGGCGCGCCAGGAGCGCCGTGTTGGAGGCCGGCGTCAGTCCGGAGCGGTCGTAGGTGAACGCACCGAACAGCAGGCGCAGGAAGATGTCATGACTGGTCGCCATGTCGTCCGGGAGGCCGGAGGGCCGCACCTCGACCTTCGCGCTGGCCGCCTTGAGGGCATTGAGGGCGTCGTCCATCGCTGTGACGACGTCGTGGTCGACGGGGCACGAGGGGTCCTCGGGCCACACCGCGATCCGGAAGCCGTTCAGCTCGCTCGCCCTGGGGGGTGCGAGTGTGTAGCTGAAGCCGCCGTCGCGCTCGGGCGGTCCCACGGTCCCACGGTCGCGTGGAGGATGGGGACGAGGTCGCGCGCCTCGCGTACCTGGGCGCCCGCACAGGCGAGGTCGATCTCCCCCCACCGCCCGACACCGGGTCCGCCCGGTACGTGGCCGATAGGCGAAGTCCGTCCCGTCAACGGTCACGAAGCGCGTCAGCGCGTTTTGTATGACGATCGTGAGGCGGGTGGGGAGTTCCGCGGTGCGCTCATGTCCAGGTCCTTCTGGTGGGGGTGTCAGGTCGGTCTCGTTGGCGGATGAAAGGGGTCCCTGTGACGACCCGATCGCCCCTCGCGGCTCGTTCACGGCTGGCAGGGGGCGGCAGCCTCGGGGGAGAGCGCACGTCAGGCGCGCCCGGTGCAGTGCTCGGGGCTCGCCTCGTTGGCGGAACTCTTCGGGGGAGCCTCACCTCACGGCATGGCCGCAAGTGACGACGCCGGGCTCCACTTATTAAATTACGGTCATCATCCTAAATGGCTGGTCAGTGGACCGCAAGAGGGGCCCTGCTCTCGCCTGGCGACCGAGAACGGCTCAGCCTGGAGGTCAGGGCGGGACAGTTGAGGGGTGGCCCCGCTGTAGCCGGCTGGACCGCCCCTCGGTCCGGGCATCAGGTTGCGAGCGGGGCGCCGGCTGCAGCACTGCCTGCAGCAAGGCCGGAGGTCGGGCCGTCGGCCTTGCGCTGCCGGCGTATGGGCAACGCCACAGCCGCTGCCACGGCGACGGCACCGGCTCCGACCCGGAGGGCCGGCTTCAGCCCGTCCGTGAACAGTGAGGCGGATCCGTAGCCGCCCTGGGCGGAGAAGACCGCGGCCAGCGTTGCGCCGCCGATGGCGCCTCCGACTTCGCGGATGGCGTTGTTGGCGCCGGAGGCGATGCCCTGCTCCTCCGGCCGGACGAGGACGGTGCTGGTGGAGAGGTCCATGAGAGTTCCTGGTGAAGTGAGACAGTGCCTACTGCTGAGGGGAAGGGGCCCGCCGTACGCACGGCTGGCCGCCCACGCCGTGCGTCTACCGCGGCCCCAGTTCCCACGAGGCCCTCTTCCTCGTGCCGCAGTCGTCTGCCTAGCGTGCTCTCATGGATCACCGAGAGCAGCCGTCGGCGCAGTCGTCCGACCGCGTCGACCGCTTCGACCACTGCCCCTGGCTGTTCGAGAAGGAGGCCACGGAGGAGCGGCGGGCCGCGCAGCGGGAGCGGCAACGGTCTCTCGGCGGGGACAGCGCGGTGGGCGAGCGTTGCTATGTGGCCGAGTCGGCGGCGGTCTTTCCCGACCTTCTGCGACTGGGCGACGACTCGTACATCGCCGCCCACGCCTATGTCACCGGCACCCTGACCACGGGCACGGACTGCACGCTGAACCCGTTCACCGTGGCCCGCGGCACTGTCCGCCTGGGCACCGGCGTACGCATCGGTGCCCACACGTCGCTCCTGGGCTTCAACCACTCGATGGCCCCCGACGAGCCGATCTTCCGGCAGCCCCAGTCCAGCCGGGGCGTCACCGTCGGCGACGACGTCTGGATCGGCTCCCATGTGGTGGTCGTCGACGGTGTCACCATCGGCGACCACTGTGTGATCGGCGCCGGCGCGGTGGTGACGAAGGACCTGCCGGCGTGGACGGTGGCGGCGGGGAATCCGGCGCGGCGGATTCGGGACCGGCGCGAGAGCGGGGGCCGGGAGCGGCTGAGTACCCCGGGCGGCGACGACGGTGGCGGCGATGCCCTGGCCCGGTTCGCCGACACCGCCCGCGACCAGGCCGCCGGCATCCTGGCCCGGGCCTGGAACGGCGACCACTACATCGACCGTCCCGGCGCCGCACCCACCGTGCGGGCACACTGCGACGCCGTGGAGATCGCCGACCTGCTGCTGTCGTCCGCCCCCGAGCAACTGGACAGGGCGGAACACATCGAGCGCCTGGCGTCCCTCCAGGACGAGGCGACCGGCCTGGTGGCCGAACTCGGCGAGCAGCCGCCCGCCCCGGACCCGGACGGGTTCGTCAGTGAGGGCCCGGCGCTCTACCACGTCCTGTCGGTGGGCTACGCGCTGGATCTCCTGGGCGCTTCGTTCCCTCAACCGATCGGCGGCGTAAGCGACATGACGGCAAGTCAACTCGTGGCGCGGTTGGAGGGGTTGCCCTGGCGGGACGGCGCCTGGGGCGCGGGCGCCTGGATCGACTCCTGGGCCACAGCCGCCCATTGGAACCTACGGCACCACGCCGCGGCCCCTCTCGTTCCGGGCACGCTCGAAGCCCTCTTCGGCTGGCTGCTCACCCGGGCCGACCCCTGGACCGGGATGTGGGGCAGCCCCTCGACCGCTGTCGGCCGTCTCCAGGTGGTGAACGGCTACTACCGCCTCACCCGGGGTTCCTTCGGGCAATTCGGGATGCCCGTCCCGTCCGCGGAGCGGGTGGTGGACGCGGTACTGGACCACAGCCGGGACGCCCGCCACTTCGGGGCGGGCCGCGACAACGCCTGCAACGTCCTGGACGTCGCGCACCCGTTGTGGCTGTGCACAAGGCAGTCGGGCGGCGGGGGAGGGGGCGCCGACGACACCTATCGGGCGGCCGACATCCGGGCCTGGGCCGAACGCCGGCTCACCACCGCCCTGGCGGCCTGGCAGGACGGGAAGGGCTTCGGGTTCGGACCGGGTACGGCGGGGCCGGGCCCGGAACCGGGCCTGCAGGGAACGGAGATGTGGCTGGCCATCGTCTGGCTGCTGGCGGATCTGGTGGGGCGGTCCGACCGCCTCGGGTATCGGCCACGCGGGGTGCACCGTCCCGAACCGGCCGACGGGCTACGGCCCTTGCGCATCCCTTGAGGGCCCCGCCGGCCCACGGGCGTACGGCCGAGCCGGTCGTGCTCCGATCACGACGCCGAGCTGGCGTGCCGTCAACACGAAAGGAGGCGGGTTCGGGACGGGCATCCTGACGACCGGGGCGCTGATGGGTGCGGCCGTCGTGAGGAGAGTCCGAGCTGAGGCGGCGCGGAGGTGTCGGCCCCTCGCGTGCTACGGCGAGGCGGGCCGGTGCGGGGATCGGAGCACGAGCAGGGTGATCTCGCTGGGGGCGAAGACGCGGAAGGGCGGGCCCCAGAAGCCGGTGCCTCGGCTGGTGTAGAGGAGGGTGCGGGAGCCGTGGTGGCTGAGACCCGCGAGGGCGGGCTGGTCGAGGCGGACCAGGTGGTGGAAGGGCCAGATCTGGCCGCCGTGGGTGTGGCCGGAGAGCTGGAGGTCGATGCCGGCTGCTGCTGCCCGGTCGATGAACTTGGGCTGGTGGGCCAGGAGCAGGACGGGCAGGTCGGGGTCGGCGCCGTCCAGGGCTCCGGCGAGGTGGGCGCGGTGGCCGGCCAGGCCGGAGGACTCGGCGGTGACGTCGTCGACGCCGGCGACCACGAGGGTGTCGCCTCCGCTTTCGAGCAGCAGATGGCGGTTGCGCAGCGGTTCCCAGCCCAGTTCGTCCATCAGGTCGACCCAGCCCTGGGCCTCGGTGTAGTACTCGTGGTTGCCGGTGACGTAGACCCGGGCCCGAGTCGCCCGCACGGTGGCGAGCGGGGTGGCCTGGGCGCGGCGGCGTTCGGCCGTACCGTCCGCGATGTCGCCGGTGTGGCAGACCAGGTCGGCTTCGAGGGCGTTGACCGTCTCGCACACCCGTGCCGACCAGCGGGCGCGGTCGAGGGGGCCGTAGTGGGTGTCGGTGATGAGGACGACACGGGTGCCGTCCAAACCTGCGCCCAGGCGCGGGAGTTGTACGTCGAGTCGGCGCACGCGTGGCACGCGGCGGGCTTCGGCGTACCCCCAGGCGAGCAGGGCGGCGGTCACGCCCAGGACGGCCCAGGTGACGATTCGGGCCCGGTCCTGACTCTCGCCGACGCCGGACACGGTCAGGGCGAGCCGTAGCAGGACGCCGAGCAGCACGGACCAGGTGAACAGGACCCAGCTGGCGCCCAGCAGGGTGTCACCGACGATCGCCATCCCGTCCTGCTGGCGCCGGCCGTGGCCGCGCATCATCGCGAGTGGCATGCCGGCGAGGCCGAGGACGAGCAGGGCGGTGCCGACCAGCGTGACGGGCAGCGACCAGCGCTGGCCGGTGTGCAGGAGCACCCCGTACGGCACGGCCCACAGCAGGACGGGGGCGATCAGGGGGAGGTAGCGCATCAGGCGGTGCAACAGGCTCTGCCGGGGCGCCTGCGCGTCACTGTCCGCGGGCCGGGTCTCGCTGGTGTCGGTCACGATTCCCCTCACAAGCCGGACTGCCTTCCCGCGCACTGTATCCGGTGGTCGAGATCGTCTCCGAGGCGCGTGCGTTCTTTCTGGTCCCGGCCGCTGTCGTGTCCGAAACGGCGACGGAGCCGGTGACAGCCGTTGGTGCCGGGCGTGAAGGTGTTCCCATGGTGCTGCGCTATCGGACCAACGGTCCGGAGTTCGACTTCCCTCTCTTCACCGGTCTGCCGCCGGTCCGCTACGTGCTCGCCTCGACCCCCCGGTGCGGCAGCAACATGCTCGCCCGAGCCCTGTGGCACACAGGGCTGGCCGGCTTCGCCGAGGACTACTTCGCCGACGCCTTCGTGCTGGACTACTTCGAACGGTGGGGATTCGACTCCGGCGATCCGCGGGAGTTGGCGGCGGGCTATGTGCGGCGGCTGATGACATGCCGGACCAGCCCCAACGGCGTGTTCGGGCTGCGGATCCACGCGGCGCATCTCGGGAGCCTGGAGGCCGACCCGTACGACATCCTCCAGGCACCCCGGTACATCTGGATCCGACGCAGGGACCGGTTGCGGCAGGCCGTGTCGTACACCATGGCCGAGCAGAGTGGGGTCTGGATCCTGGACGGGACCTTTCTGCCGGAGCGGCGCACGCGCGCCGCTCCTCGGTACAGCTACGAGGAGATCCGCCGGCATCTGCGGATGCTGGACCGCGACGCGTCGGTCTGGGAGGACTACTTCGGCCGGCACGACGTCGACCCGCACACCGTCGTCTACGAGGACCTGGTCGCGGACTACGAGGCAGGCCTGCTGGGGTGCCTGGACTTCCTCGGTGTCGGCGCGCCCGCGTCGGTGCCGGATCCGGGGATCAGGCGTCAGGCCGACAAGTTGACGGAACGGTGGGTCGAGAGGTTCCTACGGGATCGTCGTGCTGAGCGGCCAGCGTCGTAGGCGGTACGGCGTCCACCACAGGTGGCGTCCGACGCGATGGAGCAGGTTTTCGCGCAGGTGACCAGCCAGGGCCCGCTCCGTGGCCGCCGACGCGACCGCCGGGACGCCGTCCAGCAGCCCCTGGAACGCCGTGCTCCGGGGAGCCTGCACCACCAGGCGCCGGAAGGAGCCCCAGCGATGGTCGCGGATCTCCAGGAACCCCGGGCCGCGGCGGTAGCCGCACTTAGCGATGTGGAACGAGCCGCGCCACGCCCTGACCACGTCTCCCTCGGTCTCCGCTCCCGTCGAGGCGCGGAAGACGGCTGCCGGGGGGTGCAGATGGCTAAGCGCCCGCCACTGGGCCGGGTCGGCCGTGCGCAGTGTCCACTCCACCGCGATGCCGTGGCTCGTGAGTTCCCGGATGACGAGAAGAACGGCTACCGCGGACGCGCCGTCCGGATCGGTGAGGTCCACGGGCTCGTGCACCTGGACGAACTGGACGCCGTCGGCGGCGAGTTGTGCGACGGCGTCCACCGGCTCGTCCGGTGGTCCGTCGAGGGTGCCGTAGTGGATGCCCGGCAGGCGCATCGCCGCCGGGTCGCGGTCCTTCCACAGCGTCAGCTCCGGCTTCATCGCGTGTCTCCCGTGGAGGGGGCTGCCAGAGCCGGGACCAGCGCCGTGTCGTCCCTGTGCAGTCCGGCGCCGTCGAGTCGTAGCAGGTCCTGGTTGGCCACCGCGGGCGCGACCTGCACGTACTGGCCGCCCTCGGCGAAGACCAGGCCGAGGTCGCGCCAGCGTGCCAGCAGCCCGGCGACGCGCTCGGGCGTCACCTCGCCGACCGGCTCCCGCGCGTCCGCGCCCCGGGCAGCGGTCTTGCGCAGCAGCGCCGCCGGGCTGTGCGGCGTGTCCAGCAGCCGGAACACCGCCACCTCGAACGGGTCGGTGAGGTCGAGCAGCCGCCAGGAGAAGTCCGGCCGGGTGTCGACCAGGACGATGTGCGTGCCGAGGTCGCAGTGGGTCAGGCGGCTGCGCGGGTACGCCCGCGTCCAGTGGGCGACGGCCGTGCGCAGCCGGTCGCGGCAGTCGTCGGCGATGCCCTGGTTCGGTGAGTCGAAGATGTACACCAGGTCGGCGAGTTCGTCCGGCGGCAGGTCGTAGATGTGCTGGTAGTGCGAGGCGGGGCGCAGGTCGCCGAAGCCCAGTTCCGGCCGGTCGAAGTAGGGGCTGAACCGCTCGACCTTCAGGCGGGTGGAGTTGGCCGGCGGTCCGAGATGGTGCAGCGCGGGCAGTTGGTCGATGATCTCGTCGTAGTCCTGTTCGGTCTCGCCGGGGAAGCCGTAGAGGTAGTTCCAGCTGAGGTTGACGCCGGTGGTCTCCGCGTCCCGCAGCAGCCGTACGTTCTGGCAGCCGGTCACCCCCTTGTCCATCAGCTTCAGTACCCGGCTGCTGAGGCTCTCCACGCCGGGCTGGACATAGCTGACTCCGGCCGCGTACAGCGTCGCCAGCTGCTCGCGCCGCAGGTTCGACTTGATCTCGTAGCACAGCCGCAGGTCGTACCCGCTCTCCTGGAGGAGCGGGGCCATGGAGTTGAGGTAGGCCATCTCGAGGATGTTGTCGGAGACCCATACGTCGAGGACGCGGTGGCGCTCGACCAGGCCGAGGATCTCGTCCACGAACCGCCGCGGGTCCTTGCTGCGGAACTCCATGAACGAGCCGTTGAGGCCGCAGAAGGTGCAGTGGTGCTTCTCGCCCCACCAGCAGCCGCGTGAGCCCTCCACCACAAGGCGCGGCTCCACCCAGCCGCCCGCGGTCGACCGCGCGTGCCGCTCGAAGTAGTCCCCGTAGTCCGGGGTGACCAGTGCTCCCGGGGGCAGCGGGGCGGCGTCCATGGGGTGGGCCACGGACCGGCCGTCCGGGTCGCGGCGGCACAGGCCGGGGATGGCGGCCAGGCCGTCGGCGTCGTCGTCGCGGAGCGCGGTGAGCAGCCGCGGGAACGCGATCTCGCCCTCGCCGCGCACCACGAAGTCGACGTACTCGAAATTACGGTGCAGTGCGGCGCCCTGCGGGCCGTCGCAGTTGGCGCCGCCGAAGACGGTGGTGGTGCCGGGTGCCAGTTCCTTGACAACGCGGGCCGCCGCGAGGGCTGCCGCGTTCTGCGCGAACGTGGTGGTGAAGCCGACCACGTCCGGTGCCGTGGCCGCGATCTTGGCGGCTGTCTCCCGGACGAACAGCGGCGCGAGTTCGTGGAGTTCCCGCGCCTTGGCCAGCATGCGCTCCGGCATCTTCCCGCCGAAGTGTTCCGTGAACTCGGCCACCCGCCACAGCGGTTGGTCGTTGAGCGCGGCCGAGAAGATCCACTCGCTGTGTCCGGAGAAGTACGACGTCGCGCAGAAGTCGTACTCCTCGATGCCGTACTCCGTACGAGCGGCCACCCAGTCGGCGAAGTCGAGGTTGGCGTGCACCACTTCGACGTCCGCGGCGCCGTCGGGGAAGACGTCGAGGATCCGGCGTTTGAGAATGCCGAGGGCGAGGGACGGCGCGTCGAGCGACGACCACGGCATGTCCACCAACACGATGTGCACGGCGGTTCCTCTCCCCGTCACCACAGTTCGCGGCGGGCCAGCGCCCGCCGCGCGGTCTCGCGCCGGGCCGACGGTTCGGCCTCGAAGGCCGCCGCCACCCGCCCGGACACCACGCCGTGAGCCAGTCCGGCGGACGTGGTGAAGTACGCGTAGTGCACACCTTCCGCTTCCGCGTCCGCGGTGCCCGAGGTGGCCGCCGCCCAGGTGGCTACGGACGCTGCCTCGTAGGTACGCACGGTGGCGTGGCCCCGGTCGGTGCGGACGATTCCGTCCGCCTCGATCACGAACGACAGCGGCTGCTCGCAGGCCAGCGAGGTGAACAGGGCCATCATCAGCTCGTGGGTCACGGTGTCGCGCAGGACCCCTGACCCGACGCCGTCCAGCAGGTACGACGCGAACGCCTCCTCCGCCGACAGCCCGGGAGCGGTGTACGGGATCAGCCGGAAGCGGGCGAAGTGCGGTGAGCCGAGGAAGCCGGTGAGCAGGCCGGACTCCGTGGCACCCGCGTCCTGGAGCAGACGCAGACCGCGCGGGAACGTGGTCGCGAGGCTGGCGCCGCTGCCGGGCCGCCAGACCTGGGAGCGCAACCGGCGCGCGGTGGTGTCCAGTTCGGCCAGGTCGACCGAGGCCAGGCACTCCAGCTCGCCGGGATCCGCCGCCACGGCCTCGGCGCCCTCGTCGGCGAGCCGGGTCCGCAGGTCGGCGTCCAGCAGCAGCCGCATGAGCAGGTCGGCCAGCCGCTCGCCGTCCAGGGAAGCGCCCGGTTCCGCCGTGCTCACGCCGCCTGCCCTTGCTGCCAGTCGGCTACCAGTCCCCGTAGCCGCGCGTAGTTCCGCCGGGACTTCTCCACCAGAGTTCCGTCCTCGCGGTACATCGGATCCTCGTAGGACACTCCGAGGAGGTTCGGGCAGCGCGGCAGCAGGTACGCGGTGAGGTCGATCTGTTCGTCCAGCAGGACGCCGTGGTGCAGGTCGCGGAACTTGCCGCCCACGATCTGGCAGCCCGACAGGTGCAGTTCCCGGCAACGGGTCAGGGGCAGGGCGTCGATCCCGTCGTACATGCTGCGTCCGGTACGTCCTCTCAGCCACTGGTAGCTGAGCAGGTGGCCGACGTCGAGCGTCACCCGGACGTCGGCGTCCTGGGCCAACCGGGCGAAGTACTCGAAGGCGTCCATGTGTCCCAGGACGAACGAGCCGCCCTCCGTGAAGCCGGGGAACTCGACGTGCAGCGGCGGATCGAGCAGCCTGGCCGCCTCGGCCACGTTCCGGGTGGCGATCTCCAGGCCCGGCCCGGTCAGTGGCGGCGGGAGCGGGTAGGGCATCGGAATGCCGCGCAGGCTCCAGATGCCCAGGTCCTCGACCACCCAGGAGAAGCCGTAGCGGGCGGCCAGTTCGTTGGTGAACTCGGCGGCCGGGCGGCGGTCGTAGCGCTCGGGCGTGCCCATGTTCAGCTCGGTCTGGTGGAAGGCGCGGGCCGAACCGGCGGGCAGCGCCTCGAAGAAGCGGTCGTAGGCGCGCACGTAGTCGGCCGTCCGTACGCGGGCGCGCGAGCGCGGCTGGAACGACAGGGCCCCGTAGGCGAAGTCGCCGCCGTGGCGGTGCAGGAAGGCGCGTACCCGGTCGGTGATGTCTCCGCCGCCGTCGTCGCTCTCCACGAATCCGATGCCGCGCCTGCCGAGGCGTCCGCCGCCCCACGGCATGTCCATCAGCACCCCCAGGCCCATCCTGCGCGCGCCTGCGGTGACGGTGTCGGTTCGGGCGCCGCCCGGTGCGGTGCGCGGCGGTTGCGTCATGACGAGCTCCTGGCTGAGGGGGCCGGGTCGGCGCGATGGGCCGGGTCGGGGGTGCCCGCCGCCGCGTCGGCCAGGCGGGCCAGCAGCCGGCGGCCACGGTCGGTGCGGGCCGCGAGCAGACCGTCGGCGCCCTGTTCCACGTCGTCGCGGGGGAGTGCGTAGAACCGCTCCCGGACGACGTCGGCGACGGTGAGGCGGTCGGCCGTACGGTCGTCGGCGTACTCGGGGACGGCGCGGACCCACGGGTGCGGGCGCAGGGCCGTGACGGCGGGCGCGCGCCGGCCGTCGGAGGTGGGGCGCGGCGGTGCCGAGCCGCTCGCCCGGCCCGGTCTGACGGTGTCGAAGATCCGCACCAGCCGGTCCAGTGCCTCGCTGCGCGTCGGACCGTCGCGGACGGCCAGCGGGTGGCCGACCCGGCCGGTCAGGTAGCTCAGCTCGGGGTTGCCCGCGAGGCGGTCCGAGGTGTCGAGGGCGAGCCCGTAGTGCTCCGGGCTGCCCACGAGCTTGCTGCCGGGCTCCGCCACCATCAGCTCCAGCGCGTCGATGCCGATGTTCCGCTCGTTGTCGACGAGGAAGCGCAGGGATGCCTCGAACTCGTCCGGCGTCTCGTCCAGGACCTGGCCCATCACGGTGAACCGGACGGTGATGCCGGCCGCGGCGAGGTTGTCGAGGATCCGCTGGTAGTCGGCCGCGCGCACGCCCCGCTCCATCCGGTCCAGCAGCCGCTGCGAGGTGCCCTCGTAACCGACCGAGATCATCGCGCAGCCGACCGCCGCGAGGTCCTGGCAGAACTCCGGGTCGGTCAGGGCGGCCTCCAGCCGCGCGCGGACGCCGAACCGGACCCGTATGCCTCGTGCGCGCACCGCGCGCATCGCGTTCAGGATCAGCCGCAGGTTGGTGTTCTCGTCCGCGACCGACACGTACCGGGTGCCCGTGGCGCGGACCACGGACTCCACGGCGTCGGCGATCTGGACCGCGGTGCCCTGCTGGTAACTCCCTTGCGGGAGCGACCGGTTGCCGTAAGAGCAGAACGCGCACCGCCCCCAGTAGCAGCCGACGCAGGAGACGACCGCGAGCTCCAGCGCGTCGTTGAGATAGGAGCGGAAGGGCAGTCCGGTGAAGTCGGGTGGGCCGAGGTCCCGGAAGCGCAGGGTCACCGCGGGCGCCGTGCGCTGCCCGGCTCCGGAACGCGGCAGCCAGGTCATGCCGGGCACGTCGGCGAGCGGAACCGTCCCGTCCAGCGCGTCCAGCCAGCGTTCGAGCGGCTCCTCCCCGGCGGTCGGGCACAAGGCGTCGACCGTTTCCCGGACTCCGGGCAGCCGGGCGAGAGCGTCGTGACGGAGCATCACCTGCTGACCGCCCAGACAGATCCGGGTGTCGGGCGCCAGTCGCCGGACCCAGGCGGCGATCAGCAGCGCGGGCGCCAACTGGCTGAAGAACGCCACGGACAGGCCGACCACCCGGGGGCGATGCCGGCCGAGCAGCCCGGCCACCAGGCGGTGCAACGAGACGAGCGGTACGCCCGACGCGGCGGGCGGCCGGTCCGCGGCCCGGCGTGCGGCCTCGTCGAGCCGGTGGAGGTCTTCCCAGGTCCGTACCAGGAAGGTGTCGCGAACCAGCAGTTCGAGGGCCAGAGTGGCGAGCCGGACCGCGCGGTCCGGGCCCAGCTCGCCGGCCGGCTCCTTGTGCAGGACATGGGCACGCAACTCGCCGATGTGCGCGGCGAAGACGTCGGCCACCGCTCGGCGATACCAGTCGCTCATGGCCGTACCCTCGTCGCCCGTGTCCTGGGCGCGGACCGCGTCAGCCAGCAGTTCGGGACATCGCAGCAGCTCGTGGAGCACCGCGATGTTCAGGTCGGCCTGGTGAACCCGCCGGCCCCGGCGCCGTAGGTGGCCGGTGAGGTACGGCAGGCTCAGATACGGGAAGAACCGGGCCTCGGTCTGCGGCGGGAAGATCAACAGGACGTCGGTGCGGGTACGGTCCACCGACTGGCTGGACGGCACGACCCACCTCCTCGCCTCACCGGTCCGACCCCGTCGCAGAGTTGCCTGGCTCCCGGACGCCCTACTCGGGGATGTCCTCCGTGCTCTCCGCCGCGATGTAGGTGTACGTGTGGTAGGCGGCGCCGAGCTTCAGCTCGCTGGAATCGATCACCTGGAGTTCTTCGAGTTCACCGAATTCCTCATCGGCGAGTTTCTCAGGAGACATAGCAGTCATGATTTTCTTCCCTTCGTCAACGTGATGGGAATGTGCTGCTTGCCGTGCGTGGCCCCACGGTAGCCAGACCGCACGTCCGTCAACAGCCCATACGTCGTCGTTCGGCAGGGTCGGAATTCAGCCAGGTCAGTGGCTGAAGGAGACCTTGCGGTGCCGGAGCGGCGCAGCAGCCGTCAAAGTGACCATGGCTCATAACCGCCCCCGGCGCCGGGCGGTTCGGGAAATTTCGGAAAAATTCGGGAAGATGAAGACCACCGTCGTTGTGCCGCTGGAGGGCCGTTTGTACCGCCACGTCGATGCGGCAGTGGTCCGGGCAGCGGTCTGGCGTCCCGACCAACCGACGGTCTGGCCGGACCTGACCGGCCCGTCCGCGCACCCGGAGGCGTGGCGGGTGTGGCTTCAACAGCTGTGGCAGGCAACCGACTTCGCCACCGCGGTCGAGTTCTCCAGCCCGGACCTGGCGAGACGGGTGCACCAGATATGCGACGGCGAGCCGGTGGCGGATCTCGCCGTGCGGCGCGCGGTGCTTTCGGTGCTGCGCTACCTGCTGCGCGCCCGCTCACGTGCCACTCCGTTCGGTCTGTTCGCCGGGGTCGAGGCCGCCCGCACAGGAGCCGCTCCCGTGCTGCGGGCGGGGACCGGGCACCGGGCGGTCACCAGACCGGACGCGGCCTGGACCGCGGCGCTCGTCGAACGGCTGGAGGAACACCGCGATCTCCGCCCCCGTCTGACACTCCTCGCCTCCGGCCTCGCGTTCGAGCGCGACGGACGCCTGACGATCGAGCACCGCTCAAGCACCGCGAACGACGGCGCCCCCGCGCACGTGGCGATACGTGCGACCGGGCCGGTCCGTATGGCCATGGACGGCGCGCGGGCGCCGGTCGTGTGGGCCGTTCTCGCCGAAACGCTCGCCGCCGGATTCCCCGCCGCGTCGCCCACCGCGATCGAGAGCCTGCTCGCGAACCTCGTACGACAGCGATTCCTGACCACCGGTCTGCGCCCCGCGGTCACCGCCTCCGACCCGATCGCCGCCCTGCTCGGACAGATACAGCACCTGCCCACGGCTGAAGCCACCGGGTTGCGCGAGGTCGCGGCCGGCCTGGCCTGCCATGACGCGACCGCCGCCTCCGCGGACGCCCGCGCCGCACGTGCACGGGTGACGGCCGCGATGACACGGCTCTGTCCCCCCGCGAAACCCGCGCTAGCCCTCGACCTGCGGTTGGACTGGGACCTGGTGATCCCGGAGGCGGTGGCCGAGGAGGCGGCAGCCGCCGCCGCGGCGCTCACACGCCTGGCGCCACGAGCGGCGCTCAGCCCCGGGTGGGTCGCCTGGCACGGCCGCTTCCTCGAGCGCTACGGCCCGGGAGCGGTCGTACCCGTGCTGGACGCCGTCGACCTCCTCGGCTACCCGTCCGGCTACCTCGGGTCCGGCGCCGCGTCGCCGGGCCCGACGCTGACGCCCCGTGACAGCCGGCTGCTGAGGCTCGCGTACACCGCCGGGACGAGGCGCCGTCGGCACGTCCGGCTCGATGACGCCGCGATCGACGAACTGGCGGTGGCGGATGCCGGCCGGCCCGTGCAGCCGAGCACCGAGGTGACCGTGCGGATCCACGCTGCGAGCGTATCCGCCCTGGAACAAGGGGAGTTCACCCTGCACGTCGTCGGGGTGGCCCGTGCGGCCGGCACCGGCACCGGGCGCTTTCTGCACCTGCTCGACGCCGACGACCGCCGCCGGATGACCGACGTGTACGCCGGCCTGCCCGGTGTGCATCAGGACGCGCTGATCGCGCAGATCGGCACCACCCCGCTGTACGTACGCTCGGCGAACGTCGCGCACACCCCGCAGGTGGCGGACGTGGTGATCCCCCTCGGCGACCACCACGGCCCGGACACGGACCAGTTGCCCGTGACGGACCTGGCGGTGACCGCCGACGCCGAACGGCTGCACCTGGTCTCGGTCTCCCGCCGCCGCCCGGTGCACACGATGCTGCTGAACGCGGTGGATCTGACCCACCACACCCATCCGCTGGCCCGGTTCCTGATCGAGGCACCGGTGGCACTGGCCGTCCCGTGCACCGGGTTCTCGTGGGGGGGCGGCCGTTTCCAGCCTGCCGTTCCTGCCCGCCCTGCGCTACGGGCGCACCGTACTGTCCCCGGCCCGCTGGACACTCGGCGCCGACGACCTGCCCGACCCGGGGACGCCGTGGCAGCAGTGGGACATGGCCCTGGCCGAGTGGCGTCGCGACGTTCGCCTGCCCGACCACGTGTACATGGGCGACGGAGACCGGCGCGTGCACCTGGACGTGGCGGAGCCCTCGCACCGACTCCTGCTCCGCACCCACTTGGAGCGCGACGGCAGTGTGCTGCTGCGTACCGCACCCATGCCCGAGGACCTGGGCTGGGCGGGCGGGCGCGCCCACGAGATCGTCATCCCCCTGGCCGCCGTGGACCGGCCCCGCGCACCGGTCCGCACATCGGTCCGCACATCGGTCCGCGCAGCGGGCGCCGTCGTCGGCCGGGACCATGGCCGGCTGCCCGGCTGCGGCAACCTGCTCTCCCTCCGGCTGGCAGGGCACCGCGACCGGCAGGATCCGCTCCTGACCCGGCATCTGCCGTCCCTGCTGGGGGAGTTGGGAGAACCTCGCTGGTGGTTCGAGCGCCACAGCGATCCCGAGGACCACCTCCGCCTCCAGCTGACCTGCCCGCCCGGTGCACTCGGCGCCGCTGTCGGACAGATCGGCGAGTGGACCCGGCGGCTTCGGCACGCGGGCCTGATCACCCACGCGAGCCTGGAGACCTACTACCCGCAGACCGCGCGTTTCGGCGGCCCCGAGGCGATGGAAGCGGCCGAGGAGTATTTCGCCGCCGACGCGGCCGCCGCCCTCGCCCAACTGACCGCACAGTCCGGTCGGGACGCTCCGGACGCTCGTGCGGTGACCGCCGCGAGCATGGTGGACATCGCCGTCGGCCTGCTCGGCGACGACGCGACGGCGATGCGCTGGCTGGTCGACCACACCCACACGGACAGGAACGCCCCCCACCGAGCGGTCTACGACCAGACCATCGCCCTGACGACCGCCCTCCTCACGACCCCTTCCCCAGTCACCCCCATGCTGGACGCGCATGTCACCGCGAGCTGGTCCGCACGCCGCGCCGCGCTGGCCGCCTACCGCGGCGCACTGGAGAACGCGGGAACGCTGTCCCCGCCGGCCCTGCTCGCGGACCTGCTGCATCTCCATCACGTCCGCGTGCGTGGACCCTCATTGCCGGAGGAACACGCACACCTGCACCTGGCCAGAGCCGCCGCCCTGAGCTGGACGGCGCGGGCGAGCAGAACGTCGTGACCACTCGTGAGGCGGATCATCCATTACGGGTCGACGCTCACCGCACACGACTACGCCCGCTCCCACCGGCCAGTGAGGCCGATGCCCCGTTCCGGTTCAGCGGGTCCTGCGGACGTACCCCGCGCTGCCGGGTGTCGACACATCGACATCCCTGCGCACGATGCTCAGCCGGTCGCCGAAGGCCGCCAGGGCCTTGCGCAGTCCGGTGTCGGTGTACTCGATCACGAGCACCCGGTCGTCGAACGCCTCCGCGTACTCCCCGCACTCGTCGTACTGGCCGCACTCCTCCGCGACCGCGAAGTCCAGCCCGGTCCGCTTCCTGAGCCCGGCCAGGGCCACGGTGTTCTTCTGGCCGATCGCCAGCCCACGGGCGTGCGCGTGCCGGGAGAGGAGGGTGATGAAGGCGGTGGCGTCCTCGGCGGTGAGGAGGTCGTTGGAGCGGGTGTAGCTGTCGTAGTTGTCGGGCTCGACCGCGTCGTAGCCCTTGTCCGCGCAGCCGTCGGTCCACTTGTTCACCCGCGCCGCGATCCGTTTCCGCTTCGCCGCCGTGCCGATGTCGAGGAGGGCCTCGTCCCAGTCCTCGTCGATGACGACCTCGCCGTTGGCGTCCCGCAGCAGCAGATCGGCGGGCCACGCCTTCTCCTCGCCGGGCTGCGCCTGGAAGGCGTTGACGTAGCAGACGTTGTACAGCCCGGCCGCGGGAGCCGCCGTACGGTCACGGCTGACGATGCGCACGCCCGCCGGGGGCGGGTAGGCGCCGCCGATCTGGTAGTCGAAGCCGGCGTGCCGCGGCGGCAGCCGGACCTCGGTCGAAGGGGCGGGTGAGGCCGCCGGGGCGGGCCCTGCCCCCTGATCCGACTCCGGCGAGGTACCGCAGGCCGTCAGTCCCCACAGGGCTGCGCAGACGGTCGCCAGCACGACCGCGGCCGTCCCGGGACCTGTGACGCGGGGTACACCCTCGACGGGCATGTCCGCTCCATCGGTCGCGGGTGCGGCCCCGCCTCGGACGCCGTGGCGTTCCTGGCGACTCGGGCCGGACTCGGAGAAGGTCCATTACCGGCTGGGCGCACCTCTGTGTGCCGGGCACGCGGCCTGGCACGGTCAGGATCAAAGCGTCCGGCCCGCCCGCAGTCAAATGGACGTCCGCGCCGGGACGTCGGGCGCATTCCCAGTCACTTGACAGAAGCCCACGGTCCGACCACCCGGCCATGCTCGGCACACGTCCTCACCCGCACCTTCTCGCCGAGTCAAGGAAGGCATGTCATGCGCACCGGCATCATCGGCATCATCGGCGCCGGAGCCCTCGGACAGGCCCTCGCGGTCCGCTTCGTGGCCGCCGGGCAAGAGGTTCTCCTCAGCGACGTCCGAGGCCCCCGGTTGCTACGGGAGGTCGCCGACGCGATCGGGCCGGGGCTCACACCGACGACCGTGGCGGCGGCGGCCTGCGCACAGATCGTCGTACTCGCGGTGCCCTGGCGGGAGTTGGCCGAGGCAGTGGGGGCCGCCGAAGTGTCCGACTGGCAGGAACGGATCGTCATCGACGCGACCAACCCGCTGGGCCCGCCCGACTTCCGGGTCGTCGACCTCCAGGGACGCCCGTCCAGCGAGGTCGTCGCCGGACTGGTGCCCGGCGCCCGGCTGGTGAAGGCGTTCAACACCCTGGCGCCGGCGGTCCTCGGCGCGGATCCTCGTACGCCCGCCGGACGCCGGGTGATATTTCTCTCCGGCGACCACTTGGGCGCCAACAACCGGGTCGCCCGGCTCGTCGAACACGCGGGCTGGGTGGCCGTCGACCTGGGCGGACTGGCTGATGGGGGACGCCTCCAGCAGTTCCCCGGCGGACCACTGCCGACGCTCAGCCTGCTCCTTCAGCCCTGAACCGCATGCTGTCCCCCGGACTCTCCGGGGACGGCGGACGGTCAACCCACCGTTTATTGTCATGACATGATCGGAGACCGCAAACCGTCGGACTTACGCCATTCGGCGGCCCCGGCCGACCGGGCCGCCGAATGAGCCCCTCCCGCTTCGGCGCGGAGTGGATCGTCGGCCGTGACCGCGAACTCGCCCTGCTGGCCGACCTGGTGAACGAGACCGTCGCCGAACCCGGCGACCTCCCGGGTGCCCTGCCGGGCGTCCTGGTCGTGACCGGCCAACCGGGTGCGGGCAAGAGCGTGCTGCTCGACGCCGTCGGCCGTATCGCTCTGCGGGCCGGACTGCGTGTCCTGCGCTGCCGGGGCTGCGAAGGCGAGTCCGGGCTGCCGTTCGCCGGCCTGCACCAACTGCTGCGGCCCGTACTGGACCTCGCCGGTGAGCTGCCCGTCCGCCAACGGGCCGCGCTGCTCCGGGTGTTCGGGCTCGACCCCGAGCAGTCCGAGGACACCGCTCCCGACCCGCTGCTCACCTCGCTCGGCGCCCTCACCCTGCTCTCCGACGCGGCGAGCCGGGGGCCGCTGCTGCTCGTCGTCGACGACGCCCACTGGCTCGACGTGGGCACCCTCGACGTCCTCGCCTTCGTCGCCCGGCGCCTCGAAGGAGAGCCGGTCGCGATGGTGCTCGCCACCCGGGACAACGCCGTACCCCCGCAGTTCGCCCGCGAAAGGCGGCAGTTGACCGTCGAGCCGCTGCCCCCGGACGCCGCCGGACGCCTCCTCGACCTCCAGCCCGAACGGCCCGTCGGCCGCGCCCGCTCGCGCATCCTCGACCAGGCGGCAGGCGTCCCCCTCGCCCTCGTCGAACTCGCCCGGGCGGTCAGCCGCGACCCCGCCACGGGACAGGACGGCGCCACCGACGCGCTGCCCCTCACCGACCGGCTGGAGGCGATCTTCGCCGCCGACCTGCCCGAACTCCCCGGGCCCACCCGCCGGTTGCTGCTCCTCGCGGCAGCCGCCGAGACGGCCGAACTGCCCGTCATCCTCTCCGCCGCCGGGGACACCGCGACCCCTGGCGACTGGCGGCCCGCCGAAAACGCGGGTCTCGTCCGCATCGACGACGGCCGGCTCCACTTCCGGCACCCGCTGATCCGCTCCGCCGTCTACCAGTCCGCGAGCTACGCGGAGCGCCACGCCGCCCACACCGCCCTGGCCGATGTCCTCGCCGGTGACCCGGACCGGCGTGCCTGGCACCGGGCCGCCGCCGTCTTCGGCGTCGACGAGGAGGCCGCCCAGGGCCTGGAGGACAGCGCGGGCCGCGCACAACGCCGAGGCGGTTACGCGGCCGCGGCCGCCGCCCTCGAACGGGCGGCCAGGCTCAGCCCCGACCCCGACACCCGCTCCAGACGCCTGGTCCGGGCCGCGACCATGGCCATGCTCGCCGGGCACCCGCGCTGGGTCAGCGAACTGGCCGCCCACGTCCTCACCCTCACCGACGACCCGGCCGTGCTCGCCGAGGCCTCGCTCCGGGCCGGCTGGGCGCTCGCCGTGACCACCCGCTTCGAGGACTCCCTCGGCTTCCTGCTGCCGGTCGCCGAGGCCGCCGTCGAAACCGATCCGGGCCTCGCCCTCGACGCCCTCAGTACGGCCACCACCCCCGCCTACCACTCCGGGGACCCCTCCTTCCGCGAGCGCATCCAGCGGATCACCGAACGCGTTCCGCCCCAGGACGACGAGAGCCCACGGGTGTGGACGCTGGCCGGCTGCGACCCCGCCCGCCACCGCGAGCAGGCCCTCGCACTGCTCAGGAGCACCGACTGGACCGAGCACCCGACCGGGCACTCCCAGGGCACCGCCCCGGACCGCGGACTGTCCCGGCTGATCGTGGTGGGCGCCGCCGCCTGGGTCCTCGACGAGACCGCCGAGGCCGTCCGCCTGCTCGGCGCCGCCCTCGACCATCTGCGCCGTTCACCGACGGCCGGCGCCAACGCGACCGTCGCCAACGCCCTCGCCCTCGCCCTGTACGAGAGCGGCTCCTGGACCCGGGCCCACACCATCCTCGACGAGTCGTACCGGACGGCCGCCGAGGCCGGCCTGGAGATCGTGGCGGCAGGCTCGCCCGTCGTCGTCGCCACCGTCCTCGCCCTGCGCGGCGACACCGAGGAGGCCCGCGCCGCCGTGCAGCGCGCCGTCCACGGCGTCGATCTGCCCAACTCCCGCAGCCTGCAGGTACGAAGGCACTACGCCCTCGGCGCCGCCGCCCTCGCCGAAGGCGACCACGCCGGCGCCTACACCCGCTTCCGGGCGGTCTACACCCAGGACCCCGAGCCCGAGCCGGTGCACTTCCACGCCTCCCACTACTACCTGGCCGACCTCACGGCGGCGGCCGTGCGCACCGGGCGCGCCGACGAGGCACGCCGGATCGTCGACGCGACCCGGCGTCGCCTCGCGGCCGGTGGGATCTCCGCCCGGCTGGCCGCCGTACTGCACCGGGCGGAGGCCCTGCTGAGCCAGGGGGACGAGGCGGAGGAGCACTTCATGGCCGCGCTCGCCGACCCGACCGGCGAACAGTGGCTGTTCGAGCGGGCGTTGGTCCGACTCGACTACGCGGAGTGGCTGCGCCGCAGACGCCGTGCGGTGGAGGCGCGCCCACAGCTCACCGCCGCACTCGTCGCCTTCGAGCGGGTCGGCGCCCGCCCCTGGACCGAGCGGGCCCGCGCCGAACTGCGGGCCGCCGGCGTCACCGCCACCAGTACCGCCCCGCGTGACGTCCTCGCCGAACTCACCCCGCAGCAGTTCCAGATCGCCCGGCTGGCCGCGGCCGGCCTCACCAACCGGGAGATCGGCGAACGCATCTTCCTCTCGCCGCGCACGGTCGGCTTCCACCTCTACCGCGTCTTCCCCAAGCTCGGCATCACGGGCCGCGCCCAACTCCGCGACGCGCTGCCGGAGTCGCCGGAGCGGCTGGACGGCACGCCGGGCCCGTGACCGGGCGACGGCGTCGCCGTCAGTGCGGTGCGGACGCCTGCCCGAACTCCGTACCGCACGGCCCCGCGTCCTCGCTCTCACGCAGCCGGACCCGGTCACCGTTCATGGAGATCGTGCGGTAGTAGTGCCCGATGCGCTCCGTCGAGCGGCCCACGTAGTGCCCGATGAAGGAGCGCCGGAACCGGTCGGTGCTGAGGTTGGGCTGCGAGCCGTGCACCAGGCTGCCATTGAAGAACAGGACGTCACCCGCGGCCATGTCGACCGGCACCGGGGTGAGTCCGGGCGGCGGCGGCACGTACTCCCGGGCGAAGGACACTCCCGCGTCCGCCTCCTGCGGACAGAACAGGTCCATGCGGTGTGTGCCCGGCACGACCTCCAGGCCGCCGTTCTCCCGGTCGATCGTCTCGCAGGCGATCCACGCGGCGACACATGTGCCCGGCTCGACCCGCAGAAAGAAGTTGTCCTGGTGCAGCGCCTGGCCCCGCGCACCCGGCGGCTTGAAATAGAACATGCTCTGCGCGGCCAGCACTTCCTCGCCGAGCAGCACTTCGAGGACGGCCCTCAGCCGGGGATCGAGCAGCCAGCCGAGCGACGGTTCGTGGAACTCGTGCGGCTGCATCACCCGCGGATACGCGTCCAGCGGGTCGGCAGGGCGCCCGTCCTGCCCGGCCGGACGCGGCTCGAAGTGCCCGGGCACCGGACCGGCCGCGTGCAGCGCCGCGAACTCGGCGCGGAGTGCGGCGATCTCGTCGTACCCGAACAGGCCCCGCACGACGGTGAATCCGTCCTCCTCGAACCGTCGGCGCTCCTCCTCCGGCAGGATGGAAGCGTCGGCGGCATCGATATCCGTGACTGTCATCGTCCACTCCCTCGGTTCGCTGTCACCGGCCGTCAGACTAGGGTTTGCCGCCCCCGGGAAGGATGCCCATGAACGCTGACGGATTGCCCGAGACCGCTGTCTGCGCACCACCGCCCGGTCTGGTGACCGTCGGGCGCTACGACGAGGGACCCGGCTACGCAGTCAACAGGCCGCAGGGCGCCGACAGTTGGCTGTTCACCTGGACGACGGACGGCCACGGCCTGCTGACCCAGGGCGCGGCCGGGGCGCGGGCCGGCGCCGGGGACCTGGTCGTTCTCGGGCCCGGTGTGCCGCACCGCTACCAGGTCCGGCCGGGGGCCCGGCACTGGCGGTTCTGGTGGGCGCACTGCCAGGCCCGGCCCTCCTGGACGGCCTGGCTGAGCCCGTACGCGGTCGGCGACGGCATGTACGTCGTCGGCTCGGTTCCGGACGCCCTGCACGACCGTATGGCGACGGCGTTCGCCCGCATGCTGTCGGACGCCCGCTGGCCGGGCAGCGCGGAACGGCCGCCAGGTTCCGCATCCCCCGCCACGCCCGACGGCCCGACAGCCGTCGCCCACGGCACCGCCGCCCGGGAGCTCGCCCTCTGTTCCCTGGAGGAAATCGTCCTGCTGGCCTCGGCAGCCGCCCGTCCCCTTCCGAACCGGCCGGGAGTCGATGCACGAGTGAGCCGGGCGGAGGCCCTCATCGCCGCCGACCCCGCCGCGCCGCACACCGTCCGGTCGCTCGCCGACGGGGTCATGCTCTCCCCCTCGCGGTTCGCGCACCTGTTCACCGAGCAGCTCGGCCGGTCCCCGATGCGGGCGCTGCGCGAGGCCAGGCTGAGCCATGCCGCCCGTTTGTTGGAGGCCACCGACCTGCCGGTGGAACGCGTCGCCGCCGCTTCCGGTTTCGCCAGCCCCTTCCACTTCAACCGGGTGTTCCGCGAGCGTCACGGGACACCGCCGGGCGCGTACCGGACGCTGTGCAGGCGGGGTTCGGCCGAGACCGCGCCCGCTATTGGTTCCGAGGCGGCTGTGGGCGGGAGATGTGAAGGAACGGGTCAACCGACGTGACGACGGCGCCCGTTGCGACGGCGGTCGCACGCCCGCAACCATGAGCTGCGAAAACACGCAAGAGGCACGGACAGGACACCGTGGGCGGGCGGTTTTACGCCATCGACAGATGGGTCGGCTCAATGGTTGTGAAACGTCCCTGAGCGAAGTGAATACCGTTTGCAATGAGGATGTTGATACAGTGGCAATCCCTAAAGGTGCATGCCATTGACACGCCGTCAACCGCTTTAGGTCACAGAGCAATGCGGAAAACGGCGTGATCTCTTGTTACGGCTCGATGAGCTGTGCAAAGGTGTGCACGTCGCCGTGCGGGCGATCTTTTCTCCCTCTGCACGTACACGACGCCCCCGCTGACTCCCCGCTCCAAAAGAGCTGTCTGCCACGGGTGTTCGCGACACCGATTCCCCGTTTGGTCGGATCCTGTCGTTTCGTCGGCAGGGTCGCATACCCCTTGGTATGGACTAAAACCCGCGTTGTCCGTGGAGGAATACAGACGTGAAAGACGCAGGCCTGTCGAATTCCCCAACCCCGGCTCCCGCGTACGACGCCTCGGATGTCGAACTGAGCGCGGAGCTGAAGAAGTGGACGGGGACGACGCCCGCGCTCCATCCCGTGGGTGAACTGCTCGACCGGCACTGGGAAGCGGCCTTCGCCTATGCCCGTCTGTGCACCAGCGGCCCGCGTCCCGCCGGAATGCTCACCACGGCCGCGTTCACCCGCCTCTTCGGGGAATCCCTGCGGCAGAGCGGCCCCACCTCCGCGTGGCGGCCCCACCTCCTGGTCACCGTGCGCCGACTGGCCGCGGAGTGGGAGGGCGACCACCGGCACGAAATGCTCCACCCCGAACTGCGCTCCACCACCGGCGGAAACCGTGTCGCCGCCCGGCTGCTGCCCGCCCCCGACCGGCGGCTGCTCTCCAGGGCGTTCCAGAACCTCCCGCAGTCCGCGCGCTGCCTGCTGTGGCACGCGGAGGTCGAGGGCGAACCGCTGGAGATACCCGCCGGCCTGCTGGGCCTGAGCGTGACGGACGCCGCCGTGGAACTCGGCCGGGCCCGCGGACGCCTGCGCGAGGAGTGCCTGCACGTCCACCGCGAGGTCGTGCAGCAGGAGGAGTGCCGCCGCTACATCCGGCTGATCGACGTCACCTGCCGGCGCCGCAGCTTCGAGATCGACCCCGACCTCGCCAAGCACCTCGCCGACTGCAAGCCCTGCCGGTACGCGGCCGACCAGCTGAACCAGTTCAACGGCGACCTCGCCCTCGCGCTGGCCGAGGGAGTCCTCGGCTGGGGTGCGCGCGCCTATCTGGAGTCCCGCCCGGGCCGCGCCGCGGAGAGCGCCATCGTGGAGGTCGACCAGGTCCCGGTCGTCGAGATCGCCACGGTCGAGAGCGTGCTCCCGGTCCCGCGTGTTCTGGCCCAGGCGCCGCCCATGCCCGCGAAACCGCCCACCACCGAGCTGGCCGTCCGCCCCGGATCGCACCGGTCCGCGCACAAGGCGGCCAGACGCGCGGTCCGGCGCCGCAACCGTGTCCTGGCCGCGGCGACCGTGAGCGCGCTGGTCCTCGTCCCGCTGGTCCTCTGGTCCGTCCTGGGTTCGGACGACGACGAGGGCCAGACCGCCGGTACCAGCCCCTCGGACACCGCCACCAACGGCTCCGGCACGTCCGACAGCGATCCGTCGTGGGTCGGCTCGGGGGAGACCACGAAGGGCGCCCTGCGCGGCCGACTGCACAACGTCGAGTCCAAGCTGTGCATAGGCATCGTCGGCGGCAAGGCCGTCAAGGGCGCGGAGACCGAGCTGACCACCTGCTCGGCGGCGACCGGCCAGGAGTGGACCTACGAGACCGACGGCCTGCTGCGCAACGCCGCCGCTCCGGACCTCTGCCTCGACTCCCACCTCGGCTACTCGGTCCAGCTCGCCCCGTGCACGGGCGTCTCCCAGCCCGGCACCAAGAACGTGCGGTACGACTTCACCCTCCAGGGCACCCTCGTCCCGCGCTGGGACCAGGAGCTGGCGCTGACGCCCGCCGCCGCCAGGGGTGAGGCGCCGCTGGTCCTGAAGCCCCGCGAGGAGGCCGCCGACCAGCACTGGGTCTTCGACTCCTCGGCGCCCTCGCTCCAGATGGAGGCCGTCAACTGGGACGCGGCCACCGAGTTGGAACCGCCGGTCGTCAAGAAGGGCCCCGAGCCGTCGACCACCCCGACGCCGACCCCCACTTCCAGACCGGCCGAGCCGACCCCGACCCCGTCGGCGGCCATGCCGACCCCCTCGACCTCGAACCCGCAAAACGGCCCCTGCAACCCCTACGGGCCCTACCCATGCGGACCCGGCCCGTACGGAAACCCCTACGGCGGCAACTACGGGTACGGCTACGGCGGATACGGCGGTTGGGGACCCCGCTGACGACCGGGATCCGGCCGCCCCTCAGCCCCCGAGGACGAGGAGCGAGCCCCACAGCGCCGCCACGGCCGGGATCAGCGCGGCCGGCACGGAGATCAGTCCGAGCCGGGTGAACTCCCCGATCCCGACGTCGTGTTCGTGCTGATGCACGATGCGCCGCCACAGCAGGGTCGCCAGCGATCCGGCGTACGTGAGGTTCGGGCCGATGTTCACTCCGAGCAGCACGGCGAGCACCGCACCAGGACCGGCCGCGGCGGTCAGCGGCAGCAGCACGAGCACCGCGGGCAGGTTGTTGATCAGATTGGCGAGTACGGCGGCCAGCGCGGCGATCCCGAGCAGCGCGACCAGCCCCGTCCCCTCGGGCAGCACCCGGCCGAGCGCGTCCGCGAGCCCGTTGTCGACGACCGCCCGGACAACGACGCCCAACGCCAGCACGAACGCGAGGAACCCGGGCGCCGTGGCCCGCAGCACCGTCACCGGGGTGGCCTGCCGCCGTACCAGCGCGCGTCCGGCGAGCACGAGCGCCCCCGCGAGCGCGGCCCACGCGGGATCGATGCCCAGCGCGGAGGCCACGACGAACCCGGCCAGCGTGCAGGCCACGGTGACGAGGGCGAACAGCGGAAGCGCCGGCGCGTCCCCGGTGTCCGTGTCCGTGTCCGTGGGGGACGGTTCCGGCGTCGTCCCGGCCAGGTCGGCGGCGAAGAAGCGCCGGAACACCAGGTACTCGGCGCCGATCGCGACCAGCCAGGGCAACGTCATCAGCGCGGCGAACCGGGTGAAGCTCAGGCCGCTCGCGCTGAACGCCAGCAGGTTGGTGAGGTTGGAGACCGGCAGCAGCAGCGACGCCGTGTTCGACAGATGCGCGCAGGCGTAGGTGTGCGGCTTGGGCCTGACCCCCGTACGGGCGGCCGTGGCGAACACCACCGGCGTGAGCAGCACGATGGTCGCGTCCAGGCTCAGTACGGCCGTGATCGCCGAGGCGAGCACGAACACCGAGGTCAGCAGCCGACCGGGCCGGTTCCTCGCCCAGCGGGCCATCCACGCGCCGCAGGCCCGGAAGAGCCCCTCGACATCACAGAAGTGGGCCAGCACCAGCACCGCCGCGAGGAAGCCGACCACCGGCCCGAGCCGCTCGGCCTCCTCCCACGCGTGATCCGGCGAGATCGCGCCGGTGAGGACCACGAGCCCGGCGGCGGGGACCGCCACGACCGCCTCCGGCAGCCCGAACGGGCGGACGACGGCGCAGGCGAGGACGGCGATGAGCAGGACGACGGACAGTGCCTCGGCGGACGGGGCGTTCAGGGTTCGGTCCTCCGGGACAGGGGTGGCGGTACCCGTCCATGAAAGCAGGTTCCGCCTGTCGGCTTGATGGCCGGGGCCGGGGCCGGGTCAGGGTCCGGTGCCGGAACCGAAGACCGTCAGGAACACCGAGGCCTCGTTGCCGCCGACCGGTACCGCGCCCTTCTCCCAGGTCACCTTCAGTGGGTCCCGCTCGTCCGGCGGGGTCACCAGCAGCTCCGCCGGAGTCGCCGTCTCGGCCCCGCTGAGCTCCGGGTCGGCGAAGCTCAGACCCGCCCAGGCACTCCCACCGGGCGCCAGACGGACCGTCGTCAGCCGGGCGGCGGAGCGCTTCGGGTCGGGGCCCAGCTGTTCACCGGCCGCGTCCACGAAGGCGGCGCCCGGATAGCCGCGCAGGGTGCAGGTGCGGGCGGAGTCGTTGGTGAGGACCACGGGGAAGTTCCGCTGCCCGGCGCCCGCATCGGGGCGCCCGACGGTGGCGCGGAGTTCGGAGGCGCGGCAGCGGGTGTCGCCTGTGGTCGGGACGGTGGTCGGGGAGGGGACGACGGCTGTCGAGCGGACGGTCGTGCCGCCGCCGTCGGCGCAGGCCGCGAGCAGGACCGGTAACGCGACAGCGCTCGCGAGCAGCGCGGCCCGGTGGGCCGGCCGGGTGGTACGGAAGGTCGCCATGTCCAACACTCCTGAGGTCACTGCGTGTACGGCGTCTCGTGCCCCGTCACGCGTGTCCGATGCGACCGGAACCCAAAAGTCCCGTGTGGCACCGAATCGAGCCGTCCTCAGCGACCGCCGGGACTCACATCTCGCCCGTCAGGGACAACTCGGCCCAGATGGTCTTCCCGTCGGGCGTGTGGCGGCTGCCCCACCGCTCGGTGAGCTGGGCGACCAGCAGCAGACCGCGGCCACCCTCGTCGAAGGTCCTGGCGCGCCGCAGATGCGGGGCGGTGTGGCTGCTGTCGGAGACCTCGCAGATCAGGGTGGCCGCGTCATGGATGAGCCGCAGCCGGATGGGGTGCGAGCCGTACCGGATGGCGTTGGTGACCAGCTCGCTCACCACCAGCTCGGTGGTGAACGAGGCCTCGCTCAGGTCCCACACGTCGAGCTGCTCGCCGACCTGCTTGCGGATCGGCCCGACGAGCGCCGGGTCGGCCGGAATGTCCCAGTTCGTTACGCGGGAGGCGGGCAGGCCCTGGGTGCGGGCCAGCAGCAGTGCCACGTCGTCCGCCGCGCCGCCCGGAGGGAGCAGGGTGTTCAGGATGCGGTCGCACGTCTCGTCGAGCGAGTCCGCGTACGCCGCCAGCGCGTCACACAGCATGCGGTGGCCGGCGTCGATGTCCCGCTCGCGGCTCTCGATCAGCCCGTCGGTGTAGAAGGCGAGGACCGTGCCCTCGGCCAGCTCCAGTTCCGTGGACTCGAACGGCAGGCCGCCCAGGCCCAGCGGCGGTCCGGCGGGCAGCCGCACCTGCCGGGGAGTGCCGCCCGGGGTGAGGACGACCGGCGGAGGATGCCCGGCGCGGGCCAGGGTGCAGCGACGCGACACCGGGTCGTACACCGCGTACAGACAGGTCGCTCCGACCTCGCCCGGGTTGCCTTCGCCGCCGGCCTCGGCGGACAGCCGTACGACGAGATCGTCGAGGTGGGTGAGCAGCTCGTCGGGGGCGAGGTCGATGTCGGCGAGCGTGCGCACGGCGGTGCGCAGCCGGCCCATCGTGGCCGAGGCCTGGATGCCGTGGCCGACCACGTCCCCGACGACCATCGCGACCCGCATCCCCGACAGCGGGATCACGTCGAACCAGTCGCCGCCCACCCCGGCCCGCGCGGCCGGAAGGTAACGCGAGGCGGCTTCGAGGGCGGCGGTGCGCGGCAGTGTCCGGGGGAGCAGGCTGCGCTGCAGGGCGAGAGCGGTGTCCCGTTCGCGGGAGAACCGGCGGGCGTTGTCGATACAGACGGCGGCCCGGGCGGTCACCTCCTCGGCGAGCAGCGCGTCGTCGGCCGTGAACGGGTCGGGCCGCCGGTACCGGGTCAGTACGGCGACACCGAGGGTCGTACCGCGCGCGGTGATCGGCACGGACATCGTGGAGTGGATGCCGAGTTCCCTGACCCGGTCGAGGCGGGCCTTGTCCCAGGCCGGCCACTGTTCGACGTCGGTGGCGGGCAGGGTCGCCACGATGGTGCGGGCCGCGAGAAGGGAGTCGGCCTGGGGTGAGGAGGCGGCGTACCGGTCCAGCTGGCCCACCTTGGTCACCGCTTCGGGGCTGCCCGGCAGGATCGAGCGGTGGGCGGCCCGGCGCAGGCTGAGGGGCGCCGTCAGTTCGGCCGGGTGGTGGTCGCCGCCGTGCTGCGGCGGGTCCAGCAGATCGACGCTGACGAAGTCGGCGAGCGCCGGGACGCAGACGTCCGCCAGTTCCTGCGCCGTCCGGGTGACATCGAGGGTGGTGCCGATCCGTACGCTCGCCTCGTTGACCAACTGGAGCCGTTCCCGGGCGAGGTACTGCTCGGTGAAGTCGTGGGCCGCGAGACAGACCCCCCGCACCCGGCCCTCGGCGTCCCTGAGGGGCGCGATCCTGGCCAGCCAGGCGTGGGCGTGGCCCTCGCCGGCGGTGCGCAGATAGGTCTGGACGTCCTTCGCCCGGCCGCTGGTCAGCACGTCGAGCATGTGCATCTCCAGCTCCGAACTGCGTTCCCGGCCCCCTATCTCGGCGATTCTGAGCCCCCGGATGCGCGCCGGCGGCAGCCCGATGACAGTGGCCATCGCGTCGTTGACGGCGTGCAGCCGGAGCCGGTCGTCGTAGACGGCCGTCGCACAGGGCGCCTGGGCGAGCGCGGCCCGCGTCAGCGGGTCGTCGGCGGGCCGGGCACCGTTCTCCAGCGGGGTGACGACGAGCCAGTCGCCCGCGCCGCCGTCCGGGGCCGGGCGGTGGTGGGCGAGGAGCCAGGCGGACACCGTACGGCCGTCGCGGTGACGCAGCGCGAGAGTGCCGTGCCAGAGATCCTCCGCCGGCGGGCCGGGCCCGTCCGAGCCGTCGGCGACCAGGAGGGAGGCGGCGGGACGGCCCAGCATCTCGGCCGCCGACCAGCCAAGCAGCTGTCGAGCGCCCTCGTTCCAGCCGGTCAGCGCGCCCCGCGAGTCGACGACGGCCCGCGCCGTGGCGGCATCGTCGAACGGGTACACCGGACTCATCGCCGCCACTCCATCGTGAACACACACAGTGAGCAAGGGACGTCACTGGTGTTCCACCCTAATGCGTCCTGCCCCCGCACGGGCAGGAACACCCCTGTCCCGGACCACCGTGCGGACCGCCGCACAGGGCGGGAATTCAGGCCGTTGTGACGGGTGAGACCGAAGTGCGCTCCCGAGGTCTTGACGGGTGCATGCTCCACGCCGTCAGAATCTGTTTGTTAACGATCAGTTGTGAGTACTTCTGGGCCCTGATGAGGGAGAGTCGCATGACGGTCACGCGCAGGTCGGTCCTGGTCGCCGGTACGTCCGCCCCCGCGGTCGGAGCCCTGCTGGGGACCGCGGCCGACGCACGGGCCGCCACGGGCCGGGCCGGCCGTCGAACCGTATCGCTGCGGGACGGCTGGCGCTTCGCGCTGGTCGACCCGGGCGGGCTCACCGACCCGACGGGCGCGTACACCGACGCACCCGATCCCGCCTACGACGACTCGACGTGGCGGACGGTCGCCGTGCCGCACGACTGGAGCATCGAACTCGCTCCCACCACCGACCACGGCACCACCAGCGGCACCGGATTCTTCCCCGGCGGCCTCGGCTGGTACCGCCTCCCCTTCACCCTCCCGCCCGCGCTCGCCGGCAAGCGGATCTCGGTCGAGTTCGACGGCGTCTACATGGACTCGTACGTCTACTGCAACGGCACGGAGCTCGGCCGCCACCCCTACGGCTACACCGGATTCGCGTTCGACCTCACCGATCTCCTGCACACCGACGGCACCACCGAGAACGTGCTCGCGGTCAAGGTGCAGAACCGCCTGCCCAGCAGCCGCTGGTACTCGGGCAGCGGCATCTATCGCGAGGCCCGCCTGGTCGTCACCGAACCGGTGCACGTGGAGCGCTGGGGTACGTATGTCACCACCCCGGAGATCACCGAGAAGCGCGCCGTCGTCCGGGTGCGGACCTTGGTGGTGAACGAGTCGGACACCGCCGCCGAGGTCGAGGTCGTCTCCCGGATCGTCGATCCCCGCGGCCGCAGCGTCGCCCGGACCTCCTCCACGGTCGCCGTGACCGACCGGTCGACCGAGACCCATGAACTCGCGGTCCCCGAACCGAGGTTGTGGGACGTCACGGCCCCCCACTGCTACACCCTGAAGACCGAACTGCGCGTGGGCGGCGCCACCGTGGACACACATCGCACGACCTTCGGCATCCGGAGCTTCCGCTTCGACCCGGACGAGGGTTTCCAGCTCAACGGCAGCCATCACAAGATCAAGGGGGTCGACCTCCACCACGACCTGGGCGCCCTCGGGGCCGCCGTCAGCATCGACGCGATCCGCCGGCAGATGACCATCATGAAGTCGATGGGCGTCAACGCCTTCCGCACCTCCCACAACCCGCCCTCGCCGGAGATGATCCAGGTCTGCGAGGAACTGGGCATCGTGATGATGGTGGAGGCCTTCGACTGCTGGCGCAGCCCCAAGACGCGTTACGACTACGGCCGGTTCTTCGACGAGTGGTGCGAGAAGGACGCCACCGAGATGGTGCTCGCGGCCCGCAACTCGCCCGCCGTGCTGCTGTGGTCGATCGGCAACGAGATCCCCGACTCCACCCGGACCGCCGGCCTCGCCATGGCCGACCGGATCATCGACGCGATCAGGGCCGCCGACGACACCCGCCCCCTCGTCATCGGCTCCGACAAGTACCGCACCCCGCCCGCGAAGGGTTCCGCGGCCGATCTGATGCTGGCCAAGCTCGACGGCCTCGGCCTCAACTACAACACCGCGAAGTCGGTGGACACCCTGCACGGCGCCTACCCGCACCTGTTCCTCTTCGAGTCGGAGTCCTCGTCCGAGACCTCCACACGCGGCACCTACCAGGAACCGGAACACCTCAACACCGGCGAGAACCACACCCCGGGCCGACGCGCGGTCTCGTCGTACGACAACAATCTCGCCTCCTGGACGATGAGCGGCGAGTACGGCCTGAAGAAGGACCGGGACCGGAAGTGGTTCGCGGGCGAGTTCCTGTGGTCGGGCATCGACTACATCGGCGAGCCGACCCCGTACGACGTGTTCCCGGTCAAGGCGTCCTTCTTCGGTGCGGTCGACACCGCCGGTTTCCCCAAGGACATGTACCACCTGTTCCGCAGCCAGTGGACGAGCGAGCCCATGGTCCATCTGCTCCCGATGACCTGGAACCACGAAACGGGCGACACGGTGGAGGTCTGGGCCTACGCGAACGTCGACACGGTGGAACTGTTCCTCAACGGAAAGTCCCGTGGCACAAGGCGGTTCGACACGAAGAGGACGGTCGACGGCCGCGCCTACCTGGAGACCACCGAGGCCACCGGCGACGACAAGACCGTCACCGCCGGCGCCTGGCCCGGCAGCTACACCAGCCCGACCGGCAGCGCCGGCAAACTCCATCTGACCTGGCATGTGCCCTATGAGCCGGGTGAGTTGAAGGCGGTGGCCAGGCGAGGTGGCCGGGTCGTGGCGACGGACGTCCTGCGGACGGCGGGACCGGCACACGCGATACGTCTCACCGCGGACCGCGAGTCCCTGGCGGCCGACGGCCGTTCCCTGTGCTTCGTGACCGCCGACGTGGTCGACGCCCGGGGTGTGCTCGTGCCCGGCGCCGAGCACCTGCTCGCCTTCGAGGTCGACGGCGGTTCGCTGGCCGGACTCGACAACGGGCGCGAGGAGAGTGCCGAGCGCTATCAGGCGAGCACCCGAACCGCCTTCCACGGCAAGGTACTTGCCATCGTCCGGGCGGGCACGGCGGCCGGGCGGCTGAAGGTCACGGCCCGTGCGGCCGGCCTGCGCACGGGAACACTCACCGTCCGTACGACGGCCGCGCACGACGAGGCGCTGACTCCGGCCACGCCCTTCGCTCCCGACCCGGGTCCCGCGGCCCCCACCTACCCGCTGGCGGACGCCGGTTACTCCGGCCGCTCGGACAGTCTGCCCGCCGCGATGCTGGACGGCGCGCCGTCCACCGGCTGGTCCAACGCGTTCTACAAGGCGCCGACCGCGCTGCTGCCCGCGTTCAGCGGGGCCCGCGCCAGGGACTGGATCAGCGTCGACTGGGGACGGGCCCGCGACTTCACCCGGATCGAGGTCTCCTTCACGGTGGACGCGACGCACGGCCTGCCCGCGTCGGTCGAGGTATCGGTGTGGGACGGCGACCGGTATGCCCCGGTGCCGGACGCGACCGTCCAGTGGGCCGACACCTCCGACACACCCTCGGCGATCATCTTCGCGCCGGTAAGAGGCACCGGCCTCCGCCTGGACCTGACGAGCCGCTACCCGGGCGAGGAACGGGGCGCGATACGGATCAGCAGGGTGGAGGCGCCGTAGGGGGTTCTTCGCCCCCGCCGCCCCTACCCGTCCCGTCCTCGGGGGCGCTGCCCCCGAACCCCCGCTCCTCAAACGCCGGAGAGGCTGAAATACCAACGCCGGCCGGCACCTCCAGCCCGTCCGGCGTTTGAGGACGAGGCCCCTTCAGAGCCGACAGGGGGGTCTGGGGGCGCAGCCCCCAGGAACGGGATGGGACGGGTAGGGGCGGCGGGGGCGAAATCCTCGTACGCCAACCCCGACCCGTCCGGACCGTTGACGACGCGGAGCGCCTCGCACAGCATGGGCCACGTCCGCATCTGGGAGCGCTCCCACGGCACCCGCGCCCCCACCTCACCCGAGGAGCTCCAGACGTGAAACGACGCAGAACCACCCTGCTCTCCGTGACCGCCCTGCTCGCGGCGGCACTGACCGCGCTGCCCGCCGCTCCGGCCGGCGCCGACGAGATCGAGCAGGTCAAGAACGGCACCTTCGACACCACCACCGCCCCTTGGTGGACGACCAGCAACGTCACCGCGGGCCTGGCCGGCGGCGGCCTCTGCGCCGACGTCCCCGGCGGCACCACCAACCGCTGGGACGCCGCCGTCGGCCAGAACGACATCACCCTCGTCAAAGGCCAGTCCTACCGGTTCGCCTTCAAGGCGACCGGCACCCCCGCCGGACACGTCGTCCGGGCGATCGTCGGCCTGTCGGTGTCCCCGTACGACACCTACTTCGAGGTGAGCCCCCAGCTGAGCGTGTCCGGCGACGCATACACGTACACCTTCACCGCCTCCGCCGACACCACCCAGGGCCAGGTCGGATTCCAGCTCGGCGGCAGCGCCGACCCCTTCCGGTTCTGCATGGACGACGTGTCACTGGTGGGCGGGGTACCGCCCGAGGTGTACGAACCCGACACCGGCCCCCGGGTACGGGTCAACCAGGTCGCCTATCTGCCCACGGGACCGAAGAACGCCACGCTGGTCACCGGCTCCACGCAGCCGCTGCCCTGGCAGCTGAAGAAGGCCGACGGAAAGACGGTGGCCCACGGCAGCACCGTGCCGCGCGGCACGGACGCCTCCTCCGGACAGAACGTCCACAGCATCGACTTCGGCTCCTACCGGGGGCGCGGCACCGGCCTCACCCTGGTCGTCGACGGAGAGACGAGCCGTCCCTTCGACATCGACGCGAGCGCCTACCACCGGCTGCGGCTGGACTCGCTGAAGTACTACTACACGCAGCGCAGCGGCATCGAGATCCGCGACGACCTGCGCCCGGGCTACGCCCGCCCCGCAGGCCATGTCGACGTGGCACCCAACCAGGGCGACTCCAAGGTGCCGTGCCAACCGGGGGTGTGCGACTACACCCTCGACGTCACCGGCGGCTGGTACGACGCGGGCGACCACGGCAAGTACGTCGTCAACGGCGGCATCTCCACCTGGGAACTGCTGAGCACGTACGAGCGAGCCCTGCACGCCCGCACCGGGCAGCGGGACAAACTCGGCGACGGCACGCTCGCCATCCCGGAGAGCGGGAACAAGGTGCCGGACGTCCTGGACGAGGCCCGCTGGGAGCTGGACTTCCTGCTGAAGATGCAGGTGCCCGCCGGGCAGCCGCTGGCCGGCATGGCCCACCACAAGATTCACGACGAACAGTGGACCGGGCTGCCGCTGCTGCCGAGCGACGACCCGCAGAAGCGCCAACTGCACCCGCCGACCACCGAGGCGACCCTGAACCTGGCCGCCACGGCGGCGCAGGCGGCCCGGCTGTACCGGCCCTACGACCGCGCGTTCGCCGCACGGGCCCTCGCGGGCGCACGCAAGGCATGGACGGCGGCCCTGGCCCACCCCGACCTCCACGCCGACCCGAACGACGCGACCGGTGGCGGTGCCTACAACGACACCGACGCACGGGACGAGTTCTACTGGGCGGCCGCCGAGCTGTATCTCACCACCGGTGAGAGGGCGTTCGAGCAGTACGTCCTGTCCTCGCCGATCCACACGGCCGACATCTTCGGCCCCCTCGGCTTCGACTGGGCCAGGACCGCCGCGGCCGGCCGCCTCGACCTGGCGACCGTCCCGAACAAACTCCCCGGCCGGGACAGGGTCCGCCAGTCCGTCGTCAAGGGCGCCGACCGCTATCTGGCCACGCTGGCAGCACAGCCGTACGGCATGCCCTACGCCCCCGACGCCAACGTGTACGACTGGGGCTCCAACGCCCAGATCCTCAACAACGCCGTCGTCGTCGCCACCGCCTACGACATCAGCGGCGCCTCGAAGTACCGGGACGGCGCACTCCAGAGCATGGACTACCTCCTGGGCCGAAACGCGCTGAACATGTCGTACGTGACCGGTTATGGCGAGGTCAACTCCCACCAGCAGCACAGCCGTTGGTACGCCCACCAGCTCGACCCGAAGCTGCCGAGCCCGCCGGACGGGACGCTCTCCGGAGGCCCCAACTCAGGCATTCAGGACCCCTACGCACAGAGCAAACTGCAGGGCTGCGTCGGCCAGTTCTGCTACATCGACGACATCCAGTCCTGGTCGACGAACGAGCACGCGGTCAACTGGAACGCGGCCCTGGCCAGGATGGCGTCCTTCGTGGCCGACCAGGGGTAGCGGCCGGTTCACGCCCCCTCGGTACCACCGTCCCACCGGTCTGACCTGGCCGTATTTACGGGTAAGTACCGGCGCGGTACCGTGGGGGCATGCCAGCTCTCAACGTGGAGTTCAGTGACCGCGAGCTAGAGGACCTGCGGCAGATAGCCAAGGAGCGCGGTACGTCCATGAAGGCCCTTGTGCGGGAGGCGGCGGCGGCCGACATCGCCCGGCACCGCGCCCTGCAGGAGGGCGCGGAGGAATTCCGGCGGTTCTTCGCGGCCCACGCCGACGAGTTCGCCGCCGCGTTCCCCGAGGACGAACCGGTCGCGTCGGGTCGTCAGGGACGGGTCGCCTGACCGATGGCTCCCGTCATCCATATCGATGTGCCGTGGCTGCTCCAGCGCCACGAAGAGGTCCTGCCGGACCAGCCCACGGTGAACGACTTCTCCGCGCTGGTGGCCGCCGTGGCCCGCCACCGGGTCGACCCGCCGCGCCTCGGCGTGGACTCCGACCCGGCCTGGCGGGCCGCCGCGCTGCTGCACACCCTCGCGCTGCTCAAGCCGCTGCCGTCGGCCAACGCCCGCTTCGCCTGCGCGACCGCCGTGGCGTACATGTTCGTCAGCGACGTCGGCATCGACCCGCCCTACGGCGCTCTCGTCGACCTGGCCCGTGACCTGATCTCGGGCAAGGCCGACGTCTACGGCGCGGCCGACCGGCTCCGCTCCTGGCAGATCTGAGCGCTGCACCGCTTCGTAGTTTCGTGGCTTTGTCGATTCCTCGGTTCTTCCATTCCTCGGTTCTTCGGTTTTTGCGAGTCGTCGAGGCGGGCCGCCCTCGGGGCCGCCGACCGAGGGCGGGAGGAACGGGGTCGGCGGCCGTCGCGCGGGAGAGCCGCCATTTCGCGCGAGGCCTCCGAGAAGGGCCGCTTCCAGTGGACTGCACCGCCCCGCGCGCCGGGAGCGTGCGTGGCGCACCGGTGGGTGCGCGCGGTTCACACGGGGCGCGGGAAAAACATCGAAAGCCGGTACGAGCATCGAAAGTTGCTCCTGTTGCTGACTTTGCTTCAATGAATGGATGTTGCCCAAGTGCCTTGTTGGCCAGGAGTAACTTGTGCAAGGGTGAACTACTTGTGCAGGGGGGATGGCCGGGCACGGATCGCCGGTGGTGGTTCGGTGGCGGTCCAGCGCCACAGCCGGGGGCCGGGGGCGGGGGGACACAATGCCGTCGGTGCCGGCGCGGACTCGTCCGGGCGGCTTTCCCGGAACCTCTGCGAGTCACTCGCGCGTGGGAAGGAAACCGCTCAGTGCCCCACCCCCACCCCGCTCGTCCGCCTTACCCCCCGTACTCCGGTGGGGTTCTGGGGGAATCGGACGAGAGTCTTGCCGCCCAGCTCAGAGGCAGACCGGAGGGCGAGACCGGCCGCGCCGTCGCCCTGCTGACGGCGCGGCACTGGCAGGCGACCCACCAGTACGCGGTCATCTGCCTCGCCACTTCGGCCCCGACCTCGTCCATGGTCACCGCCGCCGCCTTCCACCAGGTCCTGGAGCGGGTGATGCGGGCCGACTCGGCCGTCGCGCTGCGTCCCCGGTTCCTCGTGGTCGTGCGTGACATCGTCAGGGACTGGTCGGCGGACGACCGCATAGCCGATGTGCTGCCGGATCTGACGAAACCGGCGGGCGGTCGCGGTATGCGCGCCGCGAAGTCCATGACGCCGGAAAACCGAAAGCTCGCGGAGCGAGCGTTCCAGGCCCTTCCCGGACTCGCTCAGTGTCTGCTGTGGCACACCGAGGTGGAGGCCGAGTCGATAAATGTCCCGGCCGAGCTTCTTGGCATGGACACGAATATGGCGACGGCGTCGCTGGACCAGGCCCGCGAACAATTCCGCGAGGGGTGTGTACGCGCCCATCGGGAATTCGCGCCGTCAAAGGAATGCCGGTTCTACAACCGTCTCCTCGATGTCCCCATCCGGCGTGGCGGGGCGCTGCTGCCCGATGTCCAGCAGCATCTGGCGGAGTGCCACTACTGCCGTTACGCCGCCGAGCAGTTGAGCCAGGCCGAGAGCAGCCTCGACACGTTGCTCGCCGAGGCGGTGCTCGGCTGGGGTGCCCGGCGCTATCTCGACTCGCGCCCCGGGCGCGGCCAGAGCGGGACGCGGGCGCGGGGTCATGGGCGGCACGGCGGCAGCGGCAGGGGCGGCGAGGGTACCGGTCGCCGGGGGGCCGGCCGGGGGCGTCCGGGGCTGCTGTCACGGATGTCCTCCCCGCGTGGTCCGGCGCTCGGCGGGACCCGGAACAGGAAAACACTGTTCACCAGCGTGGGCCTGGCCTCGGCCGTCGTCCTCGCGGTCGTGCTGGGCAGCGGGCTGTGGCCGAAGGACGGCAGCGGCGCCGACCCGGCCGCCTCCTCCAGCGCGACCGGCGGACGTGCCCCGGCTCCCGACGCCTCGCCGACCCCGCCGGCGGTGTCCTCCTCGCCGCCCGCGACGGCCGGCAACCCGACCGCCACCCGGCACATCCGGCTGCGCAATGTCACCGCCGACCTGTGCCTGGACATCCGGGGCGGCAGGGCCACGGTCGGCGCCGTCGCCAGGCTCGCGTCCTGCTCGACCGCGTGGACCCAGATGTGGACGTACGAGGACGACGGGCTGTTGCGCAGTGTCGCCAACCCCTCACTGTGTCTGGACTCGCACGCTGACGCCGGTGTCGTCATCCTCGGACGCTGCGCTCCCGCGTCCGCCGAGCGGGGCGACGACGTCCGCTACGACCTCACCGTGCGGGGCGAGCTGCTGCCCCGCTGGGAAGAGGGCCTCGCCGTCGCCCCCGCCTCCGACGACCCCGACACGGACGTGGTCGTCAAGGTCCGCGACGGCTCCGCGGAACAACGCTGGCTGACGGACACGGACACGGTCACCGCCAGCCCCGAGTCCCTGTCGATAGGGGGGCCACGGGGGAAGGCTGCACAGGTCGGCGCGGATTCGCCGTAACGGTAGAGGCGGCGGTCAGCCATTTGCATAACCTGTGAATATAAAAAGGTTATGCTTCGAGCATGAGTCGTCAAGACACTGCTCCTGGCGCGTCCGCCGCCATCGGGGCAGCCCTCTACGGCCTGGCCACCAGGGCCGCGAGACGCCTGCCCCGGGACATGAGCCTGACGTCCGCCGCCACCCTGGCCACCCTGGACCGGACCGGCCCGCGGCGCATCACCGATCTGGCCGCGGTCGAGGGCGTCACCCAGCCCGCGATGACCGCCCTGGTCCGGGTGATGGAGGAGTCCGGCCTGGTCGAGCGGCGGGGCGACGCGACCGACAAGCGGGTCACGCTGGTGTGCCTGACCGAGGCCGGCGCCTCATATGTCCGGACGCGGCGCCAGGCGGGTGTCCACGCGTTCGAGCGGCTGATCGGCGAGCTCACCGGCGACGAGGTCGAGGCGCTGGTGGCGGCCCTTCCGGCGCTGACGCATTTGGCAGAGCTCGAAAGCCAGGACCGCGAAGGGCCGAAGCGGTGACCGGGCAGCCTGTCGGCGGGGTCGCGGGGGAGGCGTTCCCGGTGGCGCGTGCCGAGGCGCGGCTGCTGGTCCCCGCCCTGATGTTCATCGCTCTGGTCGTGGCGGCGGTCGCCAGCCTCGGGACACCGCTCATCACCAGCGTGGCGACCTCGTTCCACGTCTCGCTCGGCAGCGCGCAGTGGACGCTGACCGTCGCGCTGCTCAGCGGCGCCGTCGCCACTCCGGTCCTGGGCCGGCTCGGAGCCGGCCCGCACCGGCGGGCCACGATCCTCGCCACGCTGGCGGTCGTCGTTGCCGGCAGTGCGCTCACCGTGCTGCCGCTGCCGTTCGCGTGGCTGCTGGCCGGCAGGGCGGCCCAGGGAGTCGGGCTGGGGCTGACGGCGCTGATGATGGGCGTGGCCCGGGATCACCTCCCCGAAGAGCGCGGCGCCGCCGTGATCGCCCTGATCTCGGTCGTCTCGATCATCGGGGCCGGCGTCGGCTACCCGCTGGCCGCACTGCTCGCCGAGCTCGGCGGGGTACGCGCCGCCTACGGCCTCGGCCTGGTCGTCACCGCCGCCGCCCTCCTGACCGCGTGGCGTTCCATGCCCGACGCCCCCGAAGGCCGCTCCGGCCACGTGGACGTGACAGGCGCTGTCGTCCTGGCCGCCGCGCTTCTCCTGGTGCTGTTCCTCGCCGGCGAACGGAGTCTGTGGAGCCGGCACCTCGCCGTGGCGGCAGGCCTCGCCGTCGTCGCGGTGGTGCTGCTCTGCGTCTGGGCCGTCATCGAACTGCGCAGCTCGAGGCCGCTGGTCGATGTGCGGGCGGTGCGGCACCCGGCGGTCGCCGGGGCGAACCTCGCCATGTTCGTCGGCGGCATTGGCATGTACCTGCTGCTCACGCTCGTCACCCGGTACGCGCAGACGCCGCACGGCGCCGGCTACGGCTTCGGACTGACGACCTTCGTCGCCGGGCTGGTCCTCATCCCGTTCTCGGCGCTGGGGTTCGTCGCCGGCAAGCTCACGCCGCGGGTCCGGACGCGGATCAGCGACCCCCTGCTCCTGGCCGGCAGCGCCGTCGTGGTCGGCGGAGGGTTCGCCCTGTTCGCGGCGGCCCGGTCGGACCTGGCCGAACTGTTCGTGGCGATGGGCGTGCTCGGCTTCGGCGTCGGCGGCTTCTCGGCCGCGATGCCCGGCGTCATCCTGGCCGTCACCCCCAGGAGCGAGACGTCGAGCGCGATGAGCTTCAACTACGTCGTCCGCAGCGTCGGGTACTCCCTGGGCAGCGCCATCGGCGGCCTGATCCTCGCCGCCGGCACCGGCCCCGGCCGCTTCTTCCCCGACGACAGCGCCTACACCACCGCGGCGCTGGTCGGCATCGGCGCCATGGCGATCACGACGCTGACAAGCGTCGCTCTCGCCCGTCGACGCTCGTCCGAGACCACCCCGTAAGTCAGAAGCCAGATGCACTCATTCCCACACTGGAGGTTCCATGCCCAAGGGCTACTGGGTCAGCGTCTACCGCACCATTTCAGACCCTGAGAAGCTGGCTGCTTACGACAAGCTGGCCCGTCCGGCAGTCGCGGCCGGCGGCGGCCGGGTCCTCTCCCGTGGCAGTCGGGTCGTGGCGTATGACGCAGGAATCGCCGAGCGCACCATCCTGATCGAGTTCGACAGCTTCGAGCAGGCCGTCGCGGCGCGTGAGAGTGCGGCCTATCAGGAGGCGCTGGCCGCCCTCTCCGACGCCGTCGAGCGCGACTTCCGCATCGTCGAAGGCCTCGACTGACCGAGGAGACCGAGGTTCAGTCGGATCCTCACCGAAGCGCAGCACGCGACGCAGGCGAGCGCGGCCAGGGCTCCCAGGCCGTCGGCGCGCGCCCGCGTCGGTGGTCAGCAGCAGGGCCCGGCACGACGGTTCTCCTCGGCGAGGTCTGTGAAGGGAATGGGGCGGCAGGCCATCGATGCATACGCGGTCAGGTCGTCGCAGCCCACATCGGCGGCGGCCCCAGGGCGGTGCGGATCGTGGTGCGGTCGGCGATCTTCGCCTTGACCTCGGCGAGCTTGGCCGCGGCGCGGTCCCGCAGCCCGGCCGCGGGCGGCCGCGCCGGTGGCGGCCTGCCTTGAGGAGCGCGGCGACCTCGTCCAGCGCGAATCCGAGCCGCTGGGCGGCCTTGAAACCCGCAGCGCGGTCACCGCGTCCTCGCCGTCGGGACCATCCCGTTCCCGGGTGCCGAGCGCGGCCCCAGGGGGCGAGAACACCCGGTCAGCCTCCGGTCGCCGCTCGGTGCAGGACGGCGGCCAGCTCGCGCGGGCGGGAGAACATCGGCCAGTGCCCGGTGTCCAGTTCGACCAGCTCCCACCGGTCGTTCTTGAGCAGCTCGACCACGTCCTCGGACGGCTCCGGATAGTCGAGCAGGCATTTGACGTACGTCGCGGGGAGGTCGGCCATCGAGCCCGCGAGGACGGCCGGCTCGGTGAGGGTGGCCCCAGGGTGGGGCGTCGAGCCGCTCACGATGCGCGCGACCTGCTCGTCGGTGAGCCCCTGGCCCGCGAAGTGGTCCGCCGCCGGGCTCGGCCAGAATCCGTCGTTCTCGGCGATCGACGCCACCACCCCGGCACTGTCCCAGCCGTCCAGGAACGTCTCCCCGTCGGCAGGGACACTCGCGTCGACGAACACCACCCGCCCCAGCCGCTCACCTATCCGCTCGGCGGCCTGCCCGACGGGTATCCCCGCGTAACTGTGGCCCACGAGCACGACGTCCCGCAGATCGAGACGCTCCACCTCCTCGACGATGTCCCGCACATGCGCCTGCTGCCCGGCCGGCTCGCCCCGCCGCTCCGCCACCCCCGACAATGTCAGCGGGTGCACCCCGTGCCCGGCGGCACGCAGCTCGACCACCACTTCGTCCCAGGCCCACGCCCCGAGCCGTGCCCCCGCGACCAACATGAATTCGCTCATGACGCACAACGTAGCGCGAGCCTCTGACAGCCCCCGACGGCCGGTGGAGGGAGGCGTCACATGGATCGGGGATCAAGGCTTCATGAACGGGTGAGTGACGGTTGAGGTCGCCCGGGAGACCGTGCGGAGCGGAATCGGAATGTTTCAGGCCGATTAAAAAAGCAGGTGGATCCAGCCACTCGGCCGCCCCGGACGATCAACAGCCGCCCAGTTGCGGGCTCCGCGTGTTCGAACAACGTAACTTCACGCCACTGATTCAATACGCAAGGTTACTGAAACGCATGGGGTCGAGATGAGTTTCGGCGCCGGACTCGGCAGACTCACGCTCGCTGATCCGGCCCGACCGGCTGGGATCGAGCACCCATGCGGACCGTTGACCTTCGATTCGCATCTTCGAACTGAGCGGAAGGATGCACACAATGCCGAACACCGCGCGCTGGGCAGCGACTCTGACCCTGACGGCCACCGCCGTCTGCGCCCCCCTCACCGGGGCCGCCGTCGCCGCCCCGGGCCCCGCCGCCTCCGGGCTCTACGCACCCTCGGCCCTGGTGTTCACCATGGGGCACGGTGAGACCGCGGCCACCGTAACGCCCGAGCGTGCCGTCACCCTGACCTGTGCCCCGACGGCGTCCGGCACGCACCCGGCGGCGTCCAAAGCCTGTGCCGAACTCCGGGCCGTGGGCGGGGACTTCGACATGCTGGCGGCGACGAGCGACGTGAAGTGCACCAAGCAGTACGAGCCCGTGGTCGTCACCGTCGAGGGCGTGTGGCGGGGCCAGCGGGTCGCCTATGAGCGGACTTTCGCGAACGAGTGCGTGAAGAGCAGCTTCGGGGAGGCCGTCTTCGCGTTCTAGAGACCGGGGTCGCGCGCCTCCGCGAGCCACTCAGGGCGTATGCGGATGGGGAGTGCGAAACCCTGTGTCGCGGGGTGCCGCGCGATCTCGCAGCAGGGCCGGTCGGTGGTGTGGGGCCACCGACCGGCCCACTACGCGTGCACGGGAAGGTGACACCGCCGGTCCCCGCACTTCACTCCGGGTCCGGTTCCTGATCCGGCTCCGGGAAGTGGGCGAGGGGCGGGAAGCGCCGAAACAGGCTTGCGGCGCGCAAGAGACGGTGGAGGCGGGGCGTGTCCGAGACCAGTCGCAGCCGCCCGCCGCGCTCGCGGGCCCGATTGTCGGCCCGGCACAGTTCGCGCAGGCCCGAGCAGTCGAAGAAGTCGACGTGCCGGAGGTCGACGAGCACGTCGGGGGCGGGGTGTGAGGTGGCGGCGTCCAGGTGGTCGGCGAGGAAGCCCGCGGTCGCCAGATCGATCTCGCCCAGGACCTCGACCACGGTGAACGGCCCGTGCGGGTACGTACGGGCATACGGGTTGGCCGTCGGCGTCATGGCTGCTCCACCTCGGCGGGGCGCATTGGATCTCGGTAACTACCCCCGCTGGGTCCGGACCATCCCTGACACGCGGCCCGCAAGATCTAGTTCACTCGACAAGGTGAATTGCTGCTGCATTCATTGACATTTCGTGCACTGTGCACTCACCCGCGGAGGTGTCGGGGCAAGCGGAAGGGCCGCCGTCTCCCTGTGGACGGCGGCCCCTGGGGCCTATGTGACCCGGGCGGGTCACATGTGGACGACCGGTGCGGCGCTCTCGTCCTGGACCGGAACACCCGGGCGGTACAGCAGGGCGGTGATCAGGGCGCCCGCGGCGAAGAAGCCGGCCGACCACCAGAAGGCGGTGGTGTAGCTCTCGATCGTCGACTGGGCCTGGACCAGCTTGTCGGCCGCGTTCCGGCCGGACAGGTAGTTGGTCGCGGCGCTCGCGGCGAGCGTGCTCAGCAGCGCGGTGCCGATCGAACCGCCCACCTGCTGCATGGTGTTGACCGTCGCGGAGGCCACTCCCGCGTCCTCGGCGCCGATTCCGCTGGTGGCCAGCTGCATCGCGGGCGGCATGATGGTGCCCATACCCACACCGATCACCAGCAGTTGCGGGAGCACGGCGGTGCTGAAGGACGAGCCGACGCCGATGTCCGTCAGCCAGACCATGCCGGCCGCGCCGAGGACGAAGCCCAGCGGGATGATGAGCTTGGGGCCGAAGCGGGGCACGAGCATCGTGGTGGACACCTGGGCCGCGACCATCAGCGCCGCCATCATCGGCATGAAGGCCAGACCGGTCTTGGTCGGGCTGAAGCCGAGGTTCAGCTGCAGGTAGTAGGTGAGGAAGAGGAAGACCCCGAACATCGCCGCGCCGGAGATGAGCACCGTCAGGAACGAGGCGGCACGGTCACGGTCCAGCAGGACGCGCATCGGCAGCAGCGGGTGCTTGGCGCGGGTCTGCCACTGGGTGAACGCGGCGAGGAGCAGTACGCCGGCGATCAGGAAGCCCCAGGTCTGCGGCGAACTCCAGTCGTGCGACTCGGCGTTGGAGAAGCCGTAGACGACGGAGAAGAGACCGGCGGAGACCAGGAGCGTGCCCGGGACGTCGATCTTGGAGTTGGCGGCGTCACGGTGGTTGCTCAGCAGTATCCAGCCGCCCACCAGTGCGACGACGGCGAAGATCAGGTTCACGTACAGCGTCCAGCGCCAGTCGAGCGCGTCGGTCAGCAGGCCGCCGAGCAGCAGGCCCACCGCGCCGCCGGCCCCGGCGATCGCGCCGTACACGCTGAACGCGCGGGCACGCTCACGTGCGTCGGTGAAGGTCGTGTTGAGGAGCGACAGGGCGGCGGGCGCGAGCAGCGCGCCGAAGACACCCTGGAGGGCCCGGGCGATGACGAGCATCTCGAAGCCGTTCGCGGCGCCGCCGAGCACGGAGGCGCCGGCGAATCCGGCGACGCCGATGAGGAAGGCGGGCTTACGGCCGAAGAGGTCGGCGATCCGGCCGCCGAGCAGCAGCAGGGAGGCGAAGGCCAGCGCGTAGGCGGTGACGATCCACTGCCGGTTGCCGTCGGAGAAGCCGAGGTCCGCCTGCGCGGAGGGGAGCGCGATGTTCACGATGGTGGCGTCCAGGACGACCATCAGCTGCGCGAGTCCGATGATCGCGAGGATCCACCACCGCTTCGGGTTCGGCGCGGCGGACCCCTGGTCCGGGTCGTGCGTGACGCCCTTCGGGGCGCCTTCGGTAATGGACTGGGACATCTGAGCACACTCCAGGGAAGGCCGCTCGTGGAGCGGAGCGACGAGTGGTGACGGAAGACGAAAAGGACGAGAGGTTACGAGTATGTAAACGAAACTGTTTCGTACTCTCGGCCCTCTGAGATTAGACCACATTCATCGAAACGGCAAAGTATCGATACGAGAAAGTATCGCTAGGGAGGATGTGCGGACGTGCGCAGCGGCAGACTGACGGTCGACGGGGCGGACCTGTACCACGAGGTGCGCGGGGCCGGTCCGGCCCTGCTGATGATCAGCGGCGCCGGGGGAGACGCCGGCTACTACTCGGGGATCGCCGAGGGTCTCGCCGACGCCTTCACCGTGATCACCTACGACCGGCGCGGCAACTCCCGCAGTACGGGTGACGGCGCCGCCCCCATGTCGCTGGCGCGACAGGCCGCCGACGCCCGCGCCCTGGTCGCCGAACTCGCGGACGGCCGGGCCCTGGTCTTCGGCAACAGCGGTGGCGCGATCATCGGCCTCACCCTGGCCGCACGTCACCCGGAGTGCCTGGTGGGCCTCATCGCCCACGAACCGCCCGCCGTGAACGTCCTGGCCGACGACGACCCCGGGCGCGCCTTCTTCGCCGAACTGGCCGCCCGGTACGCGGCGGGTGGCGCCCCTGCCGCGGGCCGCCGCTTCGCCGAGACGATTCGCGGCGAGGGCTCCTACCGTTGGCCCGCCGACCTGTGGGAACGGTTCCTCGGCAACACCGACCACCTCTTCGGCAGCGAATGGCCCGGCTTCGCCGCCTTCCACCCCGACGAGGCGGCGCTGCGGGCCGCCCCCTTCCCCATCGTCCTGGGCGCCGGCGCGGACGACCGGGGCACCTACTACGCCCGGCCGTCGGTCGAGATCGCCCGCCGGATCGGTGTGCCGTGGGTGGAGTTCCCCGGCATCCACATGGAGTTCCTGCGCCACCCCTCCCTCTTCGCGGCGGCCGTACGCGTACTGGCGACCCAGATGTACGCCACCGACGGCCGGGTCCCCGACCTGTGGCGGGGCGCGGCGGAGACACCCTGACGGTTCCCGCGCACCCGGACACCTGTCTCTAGGCCAGCTGCCGGCGCACCAGCTCGTGCAGCCGGCCGCCGGTGTCCGCCAGCAGCTGGGCCGGGGGGCCCTGCTGGGCGACCTTGCCGTCCTCCATGACGATCACCCGGTCCGCGTCCAGCACCGTCGACAGACGGTGCGCGATCACGATCCGGGTGGCGTTCAGCGCACGGGTGCTCTCGATGACCGTGCGCTGGGTCTCGTTGTCCAGGGCGCTGGTCGCCTCGTCGAAGAAGAGGATGCGCGGTCTGCGGATCAGCGCCTGCGCGATCATCAGCCGCTGCCGCTGGCCGCCCGAGATCGCGCCGCTGCCCTGGACGATGGTGTGCAGCCCCATCGGCATCCGCTGGATGTCCTCGGCGAGTCCCGCCATCTCGGCGGCGGCCATCGCCTCCTCCGGTGTGTACGGCTCGGTGCCGCAGATGACGTCCAGGATCGAACCCGTCATCGGCTGGGCGTGCTGGAGCACCACACCGCACTGACGGCGTACGGCGGACTGGTCGAGCGCGCCCAGGTCCTGACCGTCGTACAGCACACTGCCCAAGACCGGTCTGTCGAAGCCGATCAGCAGGCGCAGCAGCGTCGACTTGCCGCAGCCGCTGGGGCCGACGATCGCCACGAACTCGCCCGCCCGCACCTGGAAGGACACGTCGTCCAGGACGAGGGGGCCGTCGTCCGCGTAGCGGAAGGAGAGCCGGCGGGCCTCGATCGCGCCGGTCAGCACGCCCGGCCGGGTGCTCGCGACCCGGACCTCCGGGGTCGCGTCCAGCACCGGCTTGATCTCCTCGTACAGCGGGAGCGCGGCCACACCGGAGACGAAGGCGCCGGTCAGCTGGGTGACCGAGGTCAGGAGCATCGTCACCGAGGTGTTGAAGGTGAGGAAGGCGGCAGCCGACATCGCACCGCGCGCCGGACCCGCGAGCAGCATGAACATCAGCAGGGTGCAGACCGGTAGATACACCGCGCCCAGCACCGTGGTGAGGTTCTTGATGCGGCCGACCTTCTGCTGCAGCTCGCGGCTGCGCGCGAACTCGCCCGCCCAGGCCGCGTACGCGTAGTTCTCGGCCGCCGCCACCCGTAGCTTGGGCAGGCCGCGCAGGGTCTGGAAGGCCTGGTTGTTCAGCTTGTTGGAGAGTACGAGCAGTCGCCGCTGCCAGCGCACCTGCCACAGTCCGAGCCCGAGGAACACGGCGGCGATCACCACGAGCATGCCGACCGCCGCCAGCGCCATCGGGACGCTGTAGTAGAGGAGCAGGCCCAGGTTCATCGCAGAGATCGTGACCGACTGTGTGACGACGGGGGCAACTCCCGCCAGCAGCTTGCGGATCGCGCTGATGCCCATCGCCGCACTCGCCAGCTCGCCGGTCGAGCGCTCGGTGAAGAACTTCGTCGGCAGACGCAACAGCCGGTCCCAGACGGCCGGTTGGAGCGTCGCCTCGATCCGGCCCTCCATCCGGAGCAGGGTGAGGTTCTGCAGCAGTGTGAACGCCGCCGCCACCACACTGCTGATCATCACGGCCAGACAGAACTGCACGATCAGGGTCGTCTGCGCCTTCGGCACGAACTCGCCGAGCACCTTGCCGGTGGCGACGGGCACCAGTGCGCCGATGGCGATCGTCACCAGGCTGCTCAGCAACAGGTTGACCACATCGCCCCGGCTGCCGCCCATGCTGAACCGGAGCAGTCGCAGCGGGGTCATCCCGCGTTCGGGCAGCGGGCGGTAGAACATCACCGCCCGCTCCTCGAACTCCGCCGCGTTCGCCTTCTCCACCGGCGTCTCGCGTCCCGACGACGGCTGCAGGGCGACATAGCCGCCGCGTCGCCACAGCAGCGCGACCGGTGCGCCGGACAGACTGCGGTGGCCGATCAGCGGGCCGACGTTGTCGTGCCACCAGCGTCCGTCGAGCCGGACGGCCCGGGTGCGGACGCGGGAGGCGAGCGCGATCCGTTCGACCGGGTCGAGCCGGTCGCTCTCGGTGCCGCTCTGCGCGGGCTCGGCGAGCGTGATGCCGGCCGCCTCGGCGACCAGCTTGCAGGCCGCGTACGTGGCGTCGGCGTCCGCGGCGGTCGTGCGCTTCCCCGACGGCCTGCCGATCGACGCCAGCAGGGTCCGGTCGGCCTGGGCACGCACGGCCTCGCCCGCCTTGATGCCGGCCGCCGTACGGGTCTCATGGCTGTGTTCGAGCTGCTCGATCCAGCGGTCGAGGGTGGCGAGCAGCCGGTACTGCTGGTCGACCATGCCCTGCCAGACCCCGGGGTCCATCAGCAGATCGGCGGCGGCCTCCGCCCCGTACAGCGACCCGTACTGCACGCTGCCCGGCGGGACCTGCATCCAGAACACGTCGTCGTCGGTCGGCGCGGCGGCCCGCTCCGAGGCCATCGGCGCCTGGAAGAGGACCGACAGCCCGCGCCCGACGCCCAGGGCGAGGGCGTACTCCAGCGGGCTGGTCGCCGGAGGCACGTACTGGGCGTTGCCGTACTCGTCGTACGACCAGGTCTCCGTGCCCGGCGACTGGTACAGCTCGCGCAGGCCGACGCGGTGCACCACGCAGTCGCGCACCGGGCGGGCGACCAGGGTGTGGTCCGGGCCGGTGACCGGGCCGAGCAGCAGGGCGCCCGCCTCCAGCCGGCCGATGTGGTGCCACTGGCCCTGCTCCACGGTGTCCACCGCGAACAGGTCGAGCGCGCCGGACGCGACCAGCCACAGCACCTGCGGGCCCTCGAGATCGAGGCGGCCCTGCCCGGCCAGGTCGAAACGCGTCCCCATCTGCCCGAGCGCGGTGAGGACGACATCGACGTCGCCTCCGTGAACCGTCGTCATCTCAGCGCTCCCTGACCAGCTCGGCATACGCCCCGCCGGCCGCCACCAGGGCGTCGTGCCGCCCGCGTTCCACGATCGTGCCGTGCTGGAGTACGACGATCTCGTCGCTGTCGCGCACGGTGCTGAGCCGGTGCGCGATCACCACACAGGCGCAGCCGCGCTTGCGCAGGTTGTCGATCACCGTCTGCTCGGTCTCCGCGTCCAGTGCGCTGGTCACCTCGTCGAGGACGAGAATGCTGGGGTTGCGCACCAACGCCCGCGCAATCTCCAGGCGTTGACGCTGTCCGCCGGAGAAGTTCCGCCCGTCCTGCTCGACCCGGCTGTGGATACCGCCCGGCCGGCGCGTGATGACGTCGTACAACGCAGCGTCCTCCAGCGCCGCCACCACCGACTCGTCCGGGATCGACGGGTCCCACAGCGCCACGTTGTCGCGGACGCTGCCCTCGAAGAGGAACACGTCCTGGTCGACGAAGGAGACCGAGGCCGCCAGCGCCCCGCGCGGAATGTCGTCGAGTCGCTGCCCGTCGATCCGGATGACGCCCTCCCAGGGCGCGTACAGGCCCGAAATCAGCCTGGACACCGTCGACTTGCCGCTGCCGGAGCCACCGACCAGAGCCACCTGCTGACCCGGCCCCACGGTCAGGTCGAAGCCGGTCAGCAGGGGCTTGTCGAGGGGGCTGTAGCCGAAGGTGATGTTCTGCAGCTCGACATGACCGTGCAGTCGGCGCGTCGAATCGCCGCCCCCGGCACGGGAGTACAGCGGATCCGCCCGGAAGTTCTCGACGTCCTTGAGCCGGGCCACGTCCGCCGCGAAGTCCTGGATCCGGCCCGCCACCCCGTTGAGCCGGGTCAGGGGAGCGGTGAACCGCACCACGAGGGACTGGAAGGCCACCAGCAGGCCCACAGACAGATGGCCCTCGACGGCCCGCATCCCGCCGATCCACAGGATCAGCGCACTGTTCAGCGTCGCGAGCGTCGGCGCGACCACCCCCAGCCAGGCACTCGGCACCCCGAGCCGCTGCTGCTCCTCCAGCGTGGTCGCGTGCTGCCCGGCCCACTTGCGGAAGTAGCCCTCCTCGCCGCCGGTCGCCTTCATCGTCTCGATCAACTGGAGCCCGGAGTAGGCGGTGTTGGTGAGCCGGGCGTTGTCCGCGCGGAGTTTTGCGGTACGGGTCGCGCGCAGCCGGATCACCACCCGCATGGCCACGATGTTGAGCAGCGCCACGCCGATGCCGACGACCGTCAGCTGCGGGTCGTACGTATAGAGGAGCACGGCGTACAGCACGACGACGATCGCGTCGACGCCCGCCGCCGCGAGGTCGCGGGCCAGGGTCTCGGAGACCGCGTCGTTCGACTGCAGGCGCTGGACCAGGTCGGCCGGGCTGCGCTGGGAGAAGAAGGTGACCGGGAGACGCAGCAGATGGCGCAGGAAGCGGGCACTGCTCAGGGTGGAGGAGATGATGCGGCCGTGCAGCAGGTTCGCCTGCTGCAGCCAGGTCAGCACGAGAGTCAGTGCCACGCACGAACCCATCGACGCGAACAGCACCTCCAGCATCGAGGTCTGGCCGCCGATCAGGAACGTGTCGATGTAGGTGCGGCTGAGCGCGGGCATCGCGGCGCCCACCGCCACCAGCAGCAGACTCGCCAGGATCGCGGCGGGCATCGTGCCCGACGTACCGCGCAGCCGGGCCGGCATGGCACCGAGGACGCCTGGCTTGCGCCCGCCGCGCTCGAAGTCGGGGCCGGGCTCCATGACGAGGACGACACCGGTGAAACTGGAGTCGAAGTCCTCCATCGGCACGAACCGGCGGCCCTTGCCGGGGTCGTTGATGTGCACCCCGCGCCGGCCGAAGCGGCGCCCCATGCCGTCGAGGACGACGTAGTGGTTGAACTCCCAGAACAGGATCGCGGGCGCGTTCACCTCGGCGAGCGCCGCCGTGTCCATCTGCATGCCCTTGGCCGTCAGACCGTAACTCCGGGCCGCCTTCAGGAGGTTGCTGGCGCGTGAGCCGTCCCGTGAGACACCGCAGGCGATACGCAGCTCTTCGAGCGGGATGTGCCGCCCGTAGTGGGCGAGGACCATGGCGAGCGAGGCCGCGCCGCACTCCACGGCCTCCATCTGGAGAACCGTCGGCGTGCGCACGGACTTGCCGCTGCCCTTGGGGACCGTGCGCGGGGGCGGGGCCGAGCGACGCTTCGCCCGGGAGTTCTGTGCGGCACTCACGGCAGCAGCCAATCGACGGGACGCTGGTCCGCCAGCCGGATCGAGCCCGAGGCCAGGGTCATGGAGGTGAGCTGGAAGGGCGGCCCCTCGGCGGAGGACCACCGGTAGCCGCTCTTCGTGGCCGACGACCTGTCCAGCTCCACCAGGACGGCAACCGGCCGGCCCTTCTTCGTGAACTGCTCGCCGAGCTGGCTGTCACCGAGGAACGTACCGATCTGTGCCTGCGTCTGCGGGGCCCGGTCCACCGACTTCACCTGGCCGCGCAGCACCCCGTACTGCTGGGTGGGCGCGGTCTGGACGCTCAGGTCTACGGCGGCGTTCGCGGGGATCGTGGCGGCGCTCTCGGCCGGGACGTACACCGTCGCGTACAGCGGGTCGCTCGCGTCGGCGACCTTCTCGATGGCCGCGATGTTCGTACCCGTACCGATGATCTGGCCGATCGTGGCGGCAAGCGCGGTGAGCCGGCCCGCGGCGACCGAGCGGACGACCGACTCGCCGGATGCCGTACGGACCTTCAGTACAGGGGAGTTGGCGGGCAGCCGCGCGCCCTCCTTGGCGAGGACCGCGGTGATCTGACCGGAGACGGGGCTCTGCAGGACGTAACTGCCCTCCCCGTGCGTGAGGATGGCGGGCGCGCTGACAGTGGAGGAGACGGACCCCGTGACCGCCCACACCGACGCGGCCGCCATGACGACGACTGTGACGGAGAGGACCAGCCAGCCCTGAGGCCGTGCGAAACGCACCGGAAGATCCAGCTCTTCGGCCGACTGGAGCTTGGCGAGGGCCTGTTGGCGGAACTGCACGGGCTTTCCTCACCTGCGTAAGAAAACTTGCGTGGGCCGGGCCGATGGCCTGGTGGAACCCGAGAATCCCGGAACCGCGAAACGGTTCCGGGACTCAGCGGCGCGAGGCGACGATCAGAGACCGGCGACCGTGTTGGTGATCGCACCGGTGTTCAGGCCGGTGAGACCCTCAACCGTGCCGACGACCGTGCCGACCAGGGGGAGCGCGCCGGGGGCAACGCTGTCCACCAGGTTCGTGACGGTGCCGACGGCGTTCAGGGACAGACCGCCGGAGACGGCGTCGAGAGCGGCGTCCGACAGCTCGGCGGTCTCAACCTGGGGGGTGGAGTTCATGGGGGAACTTCCCTTCATATGGGGATTTCACAAGGGGAGAGCGGCCCCCCTCTGGGGGCAGATGACGGCCGCGACCGCAGGGCTGCCAGGTTTCGTTTCCGGAACCTCAGCGGCCCCTGCGATGCGATGGATCAAAGCACGCCCGTGCAGCGCGCTTCCAATCAACCAACCGCCCCACCAGGGCACTTGCGCCCCACGAGCACCAAACCGTGAGGGTGTGCGCACGGCTTGTCGGTCACTTCTCCACATGCCGCACGACTTCGGTGCACTCCACCTCTTGCGGTCCGGTGCGCACGCGACCCAGGGGAGCGGTGCGGAATCGGACAGTCCGCCACCAAAGGCGTGGCGTGTAACGAGCGGATGTGCGGAACCGTCGTATGCGGTGACCTGACTGCGTATTCGCTGTGCAGATTCCCTGGAGCCGGGATTCGGAGCGGTTCGGCCGACACAAAGACACCCAGCGGCTACGGAAAGTGTCCTCCGGTGGCCTTTCGGCGTGCCGGGTCAGCCCAGGAGGGCGTACACCGTGCTCGCGCGGGCCGCGAGTTCACCGGATCCGGCGTCGGTCAGCGTGATGTCGGCGAAGGCCGTGCGGCGGCCGAGCTTGGTGAGGACCGCCTCGATCAGGACATCGGATCCGGTCACCGCGCGCTGAAAGGTCGTGGACTGCTGGACCGTCGTCATGGGGACGAACCCACCGCGCGCCGCCGACACCGCGATCACGGTCGCGGTGTCGGCGGCGGCCATCAGGGCCTGCCCCGACAGTGCGCCGCCCTCGCGTGCCAGCCGGGTTGACCAGGGCAGTCGCAGCAGCGCGCGGTCCTCGCCCAGTTCCTCGACCGACAGGCCGAGATCGAGCACCCAGAGGGCGAAGTTGGCGGAAAGGATCTTGTCTGCCTCGGCGGGCGTCATCGTCATATGGGTGATTGTTCCCGGCGGCCCTCGGTCAGGCCCTGGCAATGGCCGATTCGCTGTTTCGCAAAGGGAGTTGGCAAATAATTTGAACGCCCCGAGCAACCCGTCCGTACCTACAGCTATCCAGGCGCCCCACTAGGTCGCCGATGAACGATCGGCGGCTAAGACCCCGCCCCGCAGGAGGTCAAGAAGTTGAGTCACAAGCGAGTTCCGAAGCGTAAGGCCGCGATAGCGGTGGGCAGTGTCGCGGCGCTCGGTGCGGCGGCCCTGCTGCTGCCCAACGCCATGGCGTCCCAGACCGACAATGCGGCCGGCGCGGCTCCCAAGACCCTGAAGGCGACGGACGCCTCGGGTCTGGCCTCGCAGCTGGAGCAGTTGCTCGGGGACGCCTTCGCGGGCTCCTACTACGACGCCGACAAGCAGCAGCTGGTCATCAACGTCGTCGACGGTGACAACAACAACGTCGTCGTCCAGGCCGAAAAGGCTGGTGCGGCTGTTCGCGAGGTCGACAACAGCATCGCCGAGCTGAAGGCCGGCGCGCAGACGCTGAAGACGAAGGCGACGATCCCCGGCACGGCCTGGGCCCTGGACCCCCGGACCAACAAGATCCAGGTCACCGCTGACAGCACGGTCACGGGCGCCGCCTGGAACACGATCGAGTCGACCGTCAAGAGCCTCGGCTCGGGCATGGCGACCATCAAGAAGACCGCGGGCACCTTCAAGCCGCTGGTTGAGGGCGGCGACGCCATCTTCGCCGGCGGCGCCCGCTGCTCCCTCGGCTTCAACGTGGTGACCGGGGACGGCACGCCCGGCTTCCTGACCGCCGGTCACTGCGGTGTCGCGGCGGCCGAGTGGTCGGACACGGAGGGCGGCGCACCCATCGCCACCGTCGAGGCGGCCACCTTCCCGGGCGACGGCGACTTCGCACTTGTGAAGTACGACGACCCGGCGACCGTCGCTGCCAGCACCGTCGATGTCGGCAACGGCCAGACCGTCGACATCCTGCAGGCGGCCGATGCCGCGGTCGGCCAGCAGGTCTTCCGCATGGGCTCCACGACGGGCCTCAACGACGGCCAGGTCACCGGCCTCGACGCCACCGTCAACTACGCCGAGGGCACGGTCACCGGCCTCATCCAGACGGACGTCTGCGCGGAGCCCGGCGACAGCGGCGGCTCGCTGTTCACCCAGGACGGCAGCGCGATCGGCCTGACCTCCGGCGGCAGCGGCGACTGCACCGTCGGCGGCGAGACCTTCTTCCAGCCGGTCACCACGGCCCTCGCGGCCGTCGGCGCGACCCTCGGCGCGGGCGACGCGGGTGCGGGCGCTGGTGCCGGTGCCGGTGCCGGTGAAGAGGCCGGTGCCGGTCAGGACGCTGGTGCGGGCCAGGAGGCCGGTGCTGGTGAAGAGGCCGGCGCTGGTCAGGAAGCCGGTGCGGGTGAAGAGGCGGGTGCGGGCCAGGAGGCTGGCGCTGGTCAGGAAGCCGGTGCGGGCCAGGAAGCCGGCGCGGGCGGTGACGCCGGACTCGGTGAAGAGGTCGGTGGCGACGAGCTCGGCGGGGTCGACGACCAGAACGCCAACGGCAACGTCAGCGGCAACGGCGCTGACGACGGCACGGGCCTGGGGAACAACGAGAAGCACTGACCGGCCACACCAGTAGTACCGGCCGACACTGACGCGGTCCGGCCCTCCGGCGGGAGGGCCGGACCGTTCTGCGTGCGCCGGGCTGTCCACAGCGCGGTTCGAAGCGTGGCGGTGGCCGATCGGCGCACCTGGCGTCGGCCGGCCCCGTCGCAGGGCCTGAGCCCCGGCCCACCCGCACGGGCGCTCTCCCACCCGGCGTTGGTCAGTTCTCCGTCTGCTCCGTCCGTTCCGTCCGCGCCCTCAGCAGCAGCAGCGCGATGTCGTCCACCCGGTCCGTCACCCCCGCGCCGAACTCGACCAGCCCGTCGGCCAGTTCGTCCAGTGGCCGGTCCCCGGTCTCCGCGAGCCGCCGGGCGAGGGCGGCCAGCGTCTCGTCGATGTCGACGCCCGGCGACTCGATCAGCCCGTCGGTGTACAGGGCGAGGACGCAGCCCGGAGTCAGCTCGACCTCGGTCGCCGGGTACTCGGCCGACGAGTCGATCCCCAGCAGGGGACCCCCGGCCAGGTCGAGCACCCGCACCTGCCCGTCCGGGTACCTCAGCAGCGGCTGCGGATGCCCCGCACGGGCCATCACGGCCCGGCCGGTCCCCGGATCGAGCCGCAGATACAGACAGCTCGCGAACAGCTCGGTGCCGAGGTCGATCAGCAGCCGGTTGGTGCTGCTCATCACCTCCTGCGGCGCCTGACCGACAGTCGTGTACGCCCGTACGGCCGTGCGGATCTGCCCCATCAGGCCGGCCGCCGTCACGTTGTGCCCCTGGACGTCCCCGATCACCGCCGAGGCCCGCCCGTGCGAGCACACCAGGTCGTAGAAGTCGCCGCCGATCTCCATGCCCTGGGTAGCGGGCAGATAGCGCGCGGCGGCCTCGAAGCCCGGCAGCGACGGCAGGGAACTCGGCAGCAGGGCGGCCTGCAGGCCGTGCGCGACCCGGTGCTTGGCGTCGTACAGCAGGGCCCGCTCCAGGGCCTGGGCGATCAGGCCGCCGAGACTGGTCAGGACGGCGCGCTCGTCCGCGGGGAACGTGTGCCGTTGTGCGTAGCCGAGCACACAGGTGCCCACCGGACGTCCGGACGCGACGAGCGGGAGGAACGCCCAGGCCGCCATCGGACCGGCCACCTCCCGCACCGTCGCATACGCCCGCTCCAGCTCGCCCCTCGACTCGAAGAACGCGGGCACACCCGTGGTGAGGACCTGCGTCCCCGGGGTCCGCTCGGTCAGCGGCAGCCCGTCGAACTGTTCCACCAGCCGCGGGTCGGCGTAGCCGCGATGCCCCAGCACGCGCATACGGCCGCCCCGCGAACCCAGCATCACCAGGGTCTGGCAGCCCACCGCCGGCATGATCTCGTCCGCGACCAGCTGGATGACGTCCTCGACACCCGCCGCCTCCGTGAGGGCCCCCGCCAGGGACAGCACCTGCGAGATCGTGACCAGACTGGACGGCCCGCCCGGCCTGCGTCCCGTCCGGTCCAGTTCGGCCACCGCCCGCGCCCGGGTGATCCTGACACTCACCCCGGTCGCACTCGGATACAGCCGGAACGACAGCCAGTCGCCCGGCGGGCGCAGCGCCACGAACGAGGTGACGTGCAGGCTGAACAGCGCGGCGCGGTGGCGGTCCTCGTACACCGGATCATCGAGCCAGGGCACCGACGCCCACAGCTGGGATCCCAGCAGCGCTCCCGCCGGGACCCCCAGCAGCTCCGGGGCCGCCGCGTTGACGAAGCAGACCCGCCCGTGCAGATCGAGGGAGCACAGCCCGTACGGCAGCCGTGACACCATCCGTGCCGCCTCGACCGTGCCGAGGGTGTCGGCGGCCGGCGCCTCGGGCGAGATGGCCAGCAGATCCGTCTCGGGCCGCAGCGGACGGTGTTCTGCGGCGGCCCGCTCCAGACGCAGCGCCAGCCGGTCGCAGGCCGCGCCGAGCTGCTGCCGCTCCCGGTCCGACAGCTCCGGCGGATGCGAACCGGGCCAGGTCACGAAGACCGACCCGTACACCGTCGAGGCGGTCGCCACCGGTACGGCGGCCAGCGCGAAGGGGTAGGGGAGTACGACGGCGACCCGTGGATACCGCCGGGCCATCTCCTCCTCGCCGCCCACCCACACGAACCGCCGCTCGCGCGCCGCCTCGGCGACGGGAACCGGCGCGCCGAGCCCGACCCGTTCCCAGGGCGCCGCGAACGCCCGGGGCAGACCAGCCATGACGGCCATCTCCAGCACCGAGCCCCCGGGCTCCAGCAGATACACCGCGCCCGAGAGTGCGCGGACCTCCTCCATCATCCCGGCGAGCGCCAGCGACAGCAGCGGCTTCCCGAACGAGGTCGAACGGGCGTCCGACCTCGGTCGCCGGTGTGCGGAGGTCCCTCGACGGGCCACCGGGACCACCTCCTCGCACGGCCGGGTGCTTCCGAGTCAAGGCTCTGTCCACTCGGCCCGTCGCGCACGGCGAGCGGGGCCGGGCACGCCCCGGACCCGCCCCGGGCACGGGCACCTCGGCAAGGAGGAACCTCGCCCCCTGTCCCCTCCGCGCGGGCTCGTACCCCCGCGTGGAAGCACAAGTCCGGCGTGGAAGCCCCGTGAGTGCGCCCCCGCGCACCCTGTTGGCCTGTTCTGCACGTCTGGGAGCCGTGGTGAGAGGTGAGAGTCGAAAAGGGGGCACACGCGACAGCGGATGACCCGGGGCGAGGCGAGTGAAGGAGCTGCAGTGATCCGAGTGCTTCTGGTGCATGACGCGTGTCTGGTGAGATCGGTCCTGGCGCAGTGGCTGGACAGAGAGTCCGACCTGGGGGTGTACGACGCCTCCTGGCGAGGCGCGGCGGGTCGGCTCAGGTCGGTGCGGCCCGATGTCTGTGCCGCCGACCTGGAGAGTTCGGACTCCTACGGCTTGCCTCCGCTGGGCGAGTTACGAGGCCGCGGGTCGGGCATGTACGCCCCGCGGCTGCTGGTGCTGGCCAGCGCGGGCAGACCCGGCCTGCTGAAGCGGGCGGCGGAGGCGGGTGCGGTGGGCTATGTCGACAAGGAGCGGGAGGGGGCGCCGGAGCGACTGGTGTCCGCCATTCGCCGGGTCGCGTCGGGGAAACGTTTCGTCGATGACTCGCTCGGCTTCGGTTTCCTCAGGGCCACGCAGATTCCGCTCACCCGGCGGGAGCTGAGCGTCCTGTCACTCGCCGCGGAGGGTGCGTCCGTCGCGGAGATCGCCGGCAGCCTCCATCTGTCCCACGGAACCGTGCGCAACTACATGGCGGCCATCACCCGCAAGACCGGGGCCCGCAACCGCGTCGACGCCATCCGTATCTCGCAGGGCGAGGGCTGGCTGTGACTCCCCCGATCCGGTGGCCGACCAGTTGCCCACCAGATCGCGGTAGAGAGGGGAGCGCTCCAGCAGTTCGTCGTGCGTGCCGTACGCGCACTGCCGGCCGTCCATGACGAGGACACGGTCGGCGCGGCGCGCCGAGGCGAGCCGGTGGGCGACCACGACCAGGGTGGTGCCGGTCCGGGAGGCGAAGGCCCGCTCCGCGCGTTCCTCCGCTTCGGGGTCCAGGTGACAGGTCGCCTCGTCGAGGAGTGCCACACAGGCGTACGAGAGCCAGGCGCGCGTCAGTGCGATCAGCTGCCGTTCGCCGGCCGACAGCGCGGCCGGGTCGACCCGGCCCTCGGGCCCGCCGTGCCGGGCGAGGAGCGGGGCGAGTCCGACCGCCTCGGCGGCGGCCAGCAGCTCGGACCCGGGCACGGGATCCGGCCGCAGACAGCCCAGGTTCTCGGCGAACGTCCCGCTGAACACGTACGCCTCCTGGGGGATGACGACCCGGTGGGCGTGGGCGGCGCTGCCGGACACCGGATGCCCGCAGAGCCGGATCGCGCCGTGCTGGGGTTCGAGGAGACCGGCGGCCAGGGAGACGAGGGTGGACTTGCCGATGCCGCTGGGGCCGACCACGGCGAGCCGCGCGCCCGGGGGCAGGCTCAGGGTGAGGCCGTCGACCACGGGCGCGCAGGTGGGGCCGTAGGCGAAGGCGAGGCCGGAGACGGAGAGGGCCGGCGTGCTCACGGGGCTGTGGGCGGGGCGGGCGTCCGGACCGCTGCCGGTGTCCGCTGCCCCGCCGGCCGGCACCAGGCGGCGCAGGACGACCGCGAGCCGGGAGCCGCTGGTGCCCATGCCGTGGACCAGGTTCTGCAGGGCGGGCAGCAGGGACTGGGTGACGTAGGCGAGCGCGCCGACCAGCGCGCCGGGGGTGACGCCGCCGCGCAGCAGCCAGGGGGCGGCCAGCAGGAGCAGGACGATGGGGAGCTGTCCGCCGACGGCGATCGACGCCACGCGCGGCACTCCCCAGCGGGCCAGTGAGCGGGCCGCCCGCAGCTCGTCCTCGACCCGTTCGCCGACGTCGGCGGCGACTCGCTCCTCGGCACCGCCCGCCGTCACGTCCCGCAGTCCGGCGCAGACGTCGCCGAACCGGTCGGCGAGCCGTTCGTCGGCGACGAGGAAAGCCTCCTGGCTGTGGGCCAGGGGCCGCATGCTCGCCGCGAAGAGGCCCACGCCGACGACCAGCGGGGGCACGACCACGAGCAGCAGTGGTGGTGCCAGTGAGCCCAGCCCGATCAGCGCGCCCGCGGCCGTGAAGACGAAGGAACGGGACACCATCACCACACCGGCGAAGGTGTCCCGGGCGATCTCCACCTGCTGGGTCAGCGCGGACAGGGCCCCGCCGTCCGCCTCCCGCACCCCCCGTGCCACCACCCGTTCCACGAGCCGGTCCCGCAGCGGCTCGACGAGCGCGGCGACGGCCCCGTAGACCCGTCCGGTGCCGTACGCCCCCACGGCGACCGCGAGCACAGCGACCCCGAGCCAGCCGAGCCCGATGTCCGCCCGGCCGTGCAGGAACCCCTCGTCGAGGGCGCGGGCGAGGGCGTAACCCATGAGGAAGGTCTGCGCGGTCTCCAGTACGGACCACAGCACCAGCCGGGCCACGACACGCCGCTGCTCCAGCAGAAACCGCACTCCACGCGCGCGGAGGCCGTCCTTTCCGCCCGGCCGCGGCCGGGCGGACTCACTCCTCGGCATCCGCGAACACCTCCCGGTAGCCCCTCTCCCGCCACAGTCGCGCGTGTGTTCCCACCGCCCGCACCCGCCCCGTGTCCAGCCAGACCACCGTGTCCGCGCGGGCCGCGCTGGAGACCCGGTGGGCGACGATCACCCGGGTGCCGTCCGGGGAGCGGTGCAGCAGGGCGTCGACGACCTGGTGCTCGGTGACCGTGTCGAGGCTGGACAGCGCGTCGTCGAGGATGAGCAGCCTGCTGTTGCGGGCCAGCACCCGGGCGAGTCCGAGGCGCTGCCGCTCGCCCCCGGAGAGGGGCGCGGCCCGGCAGGGGGTGGCGTAGCCGTCGGGCAGCCGGCGGACGAACGTGTCGGCGCGGGCGGCGGCGGCGCCGGCCCTGATCCGGTCGGGCGGGGCCGTCCGGACGCCGAAGCCGATCGTGTCCGCGACGGTGTCGCCCAGCAGGGCGGGGCGTTCGAAGGCGTAGCCGATCGCGTGGCGCAGTTCGTCGTGGTCCAGTTCGGGCAGCGGCACGCCGTCCAGGAGCACGGTTCCCTCGTCCGGATCGGCCAGTCGCCCGGCGAGCGCCGCGAGGAGGGACTTGCCCGCGCCGGAGCGGCCGACCACGGCGAGGGTGCCGCCCTCGGGCACGACCAGGTCGACGCCTTCCAGGAGTGTGCGTCCGCCGCGACGGGCGGTGACCCCGCGCAGCTCCAGCCGGCCCCGCCCCGGGGGCAGCCGGCGGCTTCCGTACGCCGTCACCGGCTCGGCGAGGACCTCACCGAGGCGTCGGGCCGACGCCCGGGCCCGGACCAGGCCCGACAACTGGCCCACCAGGACACCGACCCCGGCCGCCAGGACGGCGTACCGCGAGGCGGCGAGCATCTCGCCCACCGTCAGTCGGCCGTGGACCAGCAGGACACCGGCCACGGCCACGACCCCCAGTTGCAGCAAGGGAGCCAGGGCGACCGCCCGGGCCGCCGCGCGTCCCTGGACGTGCCACATCCGGTGGCCCGCGCGGGTGAGTTCGGGCAGAGGCCGCAGGACCCGGGCCACCTCCCGGTCCGCCGTCCCGCACGCGGCGATGGTGCGGGCTCCGCCGATCGCCTCCGTGAGTCCGCTCGCGATCCGCCCCTGGGCGTCCTGGTAGGCGGCCACACACCGGGAGGAGTCCTGGGTGAAGGCCCGCAGCAGCAGGGCGAGCAGCGGCGCCCCGGCGAGGAACACCGCGGCCAGCCACGGGTCGAGCAGACCGAGCGCCACCACCGCTCCGGCCGGTCCGGCGAGCGCGGCCAGCAGTGCGGCGAGGGCGGCGGGCGCGGTGCCGGCCTGAGCGGCGTTGCCGACCAGCCGGGCCACCAGCTCGCCGGACCCGAAGCGTTCCCCGGCCCGTGGCCCCACGGCGAGCAGGTGCCCGGTCAGCCGGTGTCGCAGCCACGCCGTGGCGCGGGCGTTGGTAGTGCCGCTCAGCACGGTGTCGACGGCGTCGAGGACGGCGAGCAGCAGCACGATGACGGCGCACCACAGGACCCAGCGCAGGGCGCCGGTGCCGTCCGGGTGCGCCAGCAGTACGTCGAGGGCCCGTCCCAGGGTCAGGGGCAGGGCCAGGCTGAGCCCCGTCGAGACCGTGGCCACCAGGAACAGGACTGCACAGCTCGTCCGGGTGCGGCGCACGGTCGCGCGCAGCGGCGAGGCGGTGTTCTCGGCCGGGGCCGGCCGGTCGGGGGAAGTGGTCGTCATCGGGTGGGCCCTCCGACGGCGGATGACGGACCGCCGGGCGGCCCTCCACGGTGGGAGTGGCCGCCCGGCGTTGCTGCCGGCTGTGCTCAGAGACAGAGGGTGACGCTGGCCGCGCTCACGCAGGACAGCAGGCTCAGCGTGCTGTTGCCGCCGGTGTTGGCGGTCTCGTCGGACTCCATCGTCTGAAGGTCGAGCAGTGCCATGTCGATTCCTTTCGTCGATCCCGGTGGTCCGGGTTCTCGGTGGGGACGGGTGTCGCGTCACGACTCCTGGTGAGGAGCCGCGTTCTGGGGCCGCCGTGGCGGCGGGAGGAAGGGCAGGGCGGCGGGGGCCGTCTCGTCGAGGGCCGCGCCGAGCGCGAGCAGACAGCCCGCCGTGCCGGTGCCCAGGTCCATGGAGAGCCGCATCATCTGGTGCCCGGGGAAGGCCAGTTGGCCCTGGTACGACATCGCGTACCAGCCGAGCCCCGCGATCTGTTCGCGGCGTCGCGACTCGGGGGCGCCGGTGCGGGCGAGGTGCAGGATCATGCCGGCTCTGCCCTGGAACAGTCCGGGCTGTGCGTAGAAGCGCGAGGCGGCGGAGGTCAGGATGCGGTCCCGGGCCTCCTCGAACTCCTCGCGGCCGTCGGCGGGGGCATGGGAGAGGTAGTCGTCGAGGACCAGGCCGATCCCCACGCTGCCTTCCGCGAGGTACGGCATGGTCCGCCATCCCTCGTCGACCTCGAGGCCACCGCCCCGCTGTACGACGCAGCCGTCGAGGTCCCGGCGCAGCGCCGTGCCGGCCGCGTCGAGCAGCGCGGGGTCGCCGGTCGCCTCGTACTGCCTGAGGAACAGCAGCGCGGGTCCGCTCGCGCCCCGCAGGAGTCCGGCGCGGCGCTTCTTCGGGTCCGGGAGCGGTTCGTCCAGGCGGCTCACCAGGATGTCCGTGACGTCCTGGGCCCGCCGGGCGAACTCCGTCTCCCCGGTCGTGCGCGCCAGCCCGCCGAGCACCAGACCCAGCCCGGCCAGGCCGCCGCGCAGGTCGGAGGAGAGCTTGTGCCACTTCTCCCGGAGGACCAGGTCGATCAGGTCCAGCGCGCGCGGCCGGTGTCCGAGCAGGTCGAGGACGTGGGCGACGCCCGCGAGACCGTCGTACAGCCCAAGCGGCGTGCCCACCGGCACCGGGTCGGTGTGGGCCAGGAGCCAGCGCTCGCCCTCCTCGTACCGCTCGGCGCCCGCCCGGGACAGCGCGTACAGGACGCCGGCCGCGCCGTGCGCGAGGCCGAGTCCGCCGCCGTCGGAGAACTGGGTGATGTCGCCGGGGAAGAGCCGGTCGTCGCGTTCGGGAGTGGCGGAGGCGAGGATCGCCTTCACCATCGAGTCCCGGCTGTAGGGCCAGTCGCCGGGCTCGACGGGAGCCGCCGGTGGCGAGGGCGCGGGGCGCCCCGCGCCGGGCGGAGACACGTCACGGGTGATTTCGGCGACCGCCTCGGCCAGGAAGTCGGCCGGTACGTCCGGGAACTGGCCGGCGATCACCTCGGCCAGGTGGGCCGCCTTGCCCCGGTCCACCACGAACAGGGTGGTCAGGGGCATGAAGAGGGCGAGTCGCAGACACGCCAGCGCGTACCGGTCGACGTCGATGCCCCTGCGGTCGGGCGGGGCGAAGAAGCCGGGGTGGGCGACGACCTGGCGGCCCCGCTCCTCGACCGGTGCCGCCGCCTCGAAGTCGACCAGGGACACCGACTCCTCGTCGGGCGCGACCATGATGTTGAAGATGTGCAGGTCGTTGAAGACGATCCCGCGCGCGTGCACCGCCTGCAGGGTCTCCTCGACCGCGCGGTGGATACGCAGGGCCCAGCGCGTGTAGGCGGCCACCGCCTCCGGATCGGGGTCGTGGGTGAGCAGGGGATGGCGCTCGGCGAAGAAGGAGTTGAGGGGGCGCCCCTCGATGAAGTCCATGACGAGGAAGCGGTGGTCCCCTAGCGTGAACCAGTCACGCACCTCGGGCACCGTCCCGAGCCCCGACACCTGCTCCAGCGCCGCCCGCTCGCGCTCCAGCCGGGTGATCGCGTCCGCGCCGTCGGCCGCCAGCCCCGCGTGCGGACGCCCTTCCTTGAGGACGACCCGGCGCCCGTCGCGCGTGTCGGTGCCGACGTACACACCGCCGCCGTTGGAGAAGTGCAGGGCCTTCTCGATGCGGTACGGCAGATCGGCGACCGTCGTCGCGTTGCGGGCCGCGAGCTGGGCCTCCAGGAACGCGGGCAGCCGCACCCAGTCGGGGACCTGGAAGGACGGCGCGCGCCGGTCCGGCACCAGCCGGCCCTCGCCGTCCCGGACGGCGGGCACGAGCGAGCCGCGCTCGTCGACGACGAAGGAGCGCGCGAACGCCCCGTAGCGGACGTACAGCGGCCCCTCCCGCCAGCGCAGGTCGGTGAGGATGTAGGGGCCCTCGCAGCCCTCCAGCAGGGCGCCGAGCTCGGTCAGCACCTGGTGCAGCTGGTCCTCGTCGGCCGGGTAGATCGTCACGAACTTCCCGCTGCCGTCCCGGCCCGCGTACTTGGTGTTCCGCAGATGCAGCAGATGGGGGCCCGGCAGGAACTTGAACGGGATGCCGCGCGGTACGCAGTAGTCCCACACGGTCGCGGCTGTTCGCTCCGCGTTCGCCCGGGTGGCCGACGCGTGCACCTTCCAGCCCTGGGTGGGGCCGGGCAGCGGGTCGCCGTCCGGACCGATCGGCGTCAGTGCCAGCCAGTCGCCGATCCGCCCCGCACGCCAGCCCTCCGGCACCGCCCGGCGGGCCGTCTCGAACTGGGGAGCGACCTCGGCCGCGCCGGACAACCGGTCCGGTGTCTCGTAGAAGTGCTGGTCGGCGAGCGCGTACACCTCGTACCGCTGGTCCATGCCCACCTCCTCGATGGCTGGCACCGAGCCTTCCAGTCCGTGGACGGGTCCCGACAGTCACGGCTGTCACGAGAGCACTGTGCGGAACGCACAGGTACGGCCGGGCCGACGCATGCGAGTGCCAGGGGCTGCGCCGGGGCCCCATACGCGCTGTAATGACGAACGTGGGCAGAGAGGACGCGGGACGCGGAACGAGAACGGCGCGCGCCGAACTTGCCCTCAAGTCGCTCACCGTCGAACTCGACCCCCGTGAACGCCTCCGCCGCGTACTCGAACAGACGCTCGTCTTCGCGGGGGCGACCGTCGCCGCCGTCTACACCCCGGGCGACACCGCCGACGTGCTGTGCCTGGTCGAGTCGGCCGGTGTGCCGAGGACGCTGTACGGCCTGCGCGACAGCTATCCCGTGGCCGCCCACTCGCCCGTAGCCGACGCCCACCGCACCGGACGGCCGGTCTGGCTGGGCCCCGACGACCTCGCCGAATGCGCCGAGTCCCGGCGGATGTCGGCCTGTGACGTCCATCTGGCCGCCCTGCCCGTCCGCGCGGGCGCCGCGGTCGGTGACGGCGGCTGTCTGCTCGCCGTGACGGAGAGCCCCGGCGGTTTCGACGACGAGGCCCGGGACTGCCTCGGACTGCTCGCCGACGCCGTCGCCTGGCCCGCACCGCCCGCCGCCTCGGACACCGGCGAACTGCCGGCCAACGCCTTCAGCCTCGCCATGGACAGCGGACGCGTCGAGGTCGGGGACGAACTCCTCGGACTGTTCGCGCTCGACCGGGCGGACTTCGACGGCAGGGTCGAGACCCTGCTCGGCCTGACCGTGCCCGAGGACCTGCCCTCACTGATGTCCGTCGTCGAGGCCGACCACATGTCCATCGGCGACCGGGAGCTGGAGTTCCGGGTGCTCCAGCCCGCCGGCCCGCCGAGATGGCTGCGGCTGCGCGGGCGGCTCGCGACCACGGGGGAGGGGCGGCCGGCCCGGCTCGTGGGCACCGTCGGCGACGCCTCCACCCTGCGCTCCGGCGTCACCGACGTGGCCCGTGTACAGCGCCTGGCCGCCGCCCTGGCCACCGCCGGGACCGTCCGTGACGTCAGCAAGGCCGTCGTCACGGCGCTGCGCGAGCCGCTCCTTGCCGACCGGATCGCCCTCGCCGAACTGGAGAACGAACGGCTCGTCGTCACCGTCCTCGACCCGCCCGAGCCCGAGTCCTGGCCCGAGCTGTGGCGGCTGGAATGGCGCTCCGAATGGCCCGAGTCACCCGTCCGCTCCATGCCCACACTGGCCGCCGCCCTACGCGAGGGCCGTGCCGCGATCTGGCCCGCCGGCACCGAACTGGAACCCGCCCTCGACGGCGTCGGCCCCGGCGGCCTCGCCGTGCTGCCGCTGCCCGCCGGCGGCCGGATGGCCGGCGTCTGCCTGATCGGCTGGGACAGCCCGCACGAGTTCGGCACCGACGAACGCGCCCTGCTCACCGCCGCCGCCGGCCTCGCCGGCCAGGCCCTGACCCGCGCCCACGCCTTCGACGCCGAGCACGAACTCGTCGGGATGCTCCAGCGCTCCCTGCTGCCCCGCCGCCTGCCCAAACTGCCCGGCGGCGTCGCCGAGGCCCGCTATCTGCCGACCACCGAGGGCCTGGAGGTGGGCGGCGACTGGTACGACGTGATCCCGCTGCCCGACAACCACGTCGCCCTCGTCATCGGCGACGTCCAGGGCCACAACGCGGGCGCCGCCACCCTGATGGGCCAGATGCGCACCGCCCTGCGCGCCTACGCCGTCGAGGGCCACCCGCCGGACGTCGTCGTCTCCCACGCCAACCGGCTCCTCGCCGACATGGAGACCGACCTCTTCGCCACCTGCTGCTACGTCGAGGTCGACATGGAGGAGGGCACCGCCTGGTACGTCCGTGCCGGCCACCTCCCGCCGGTCGTCCGCCACCCCGACGGCACCACCGAGGTGACCGAGTCCGACGTCGGGCCGCCGCTCGGCGTCGTCGCCCGGGCCGACTACCCGATGAGCCTGCTGCGCCTCCAGCCCGGCACCCTGCTCGCCCTCACCACCGACGGTCTCGTCGAGTCCGCCGAGATCGACATCGAGGACGGCCTCGACGCTCTCGCCGCCGACCTCGCCGCCGCCGACCCCGCCCACCTCGGTCTGGTCGCCGACGCCCTGCTCGCCCGCGCCAACCGCAACGACGACGTGGCCCTGCTCCTGCTGCGCTACGACGGCATGGAGCACCGCCCGCTGCGCGAGAGCTGGACGGTGTGGCGGGTGCCCGAGGCGGTCCGGCACGCCCGCCGCTTCACCCGGCGCACCCTGCGCGCCTGGGGTTTCGCGGGCGAGGCGGGCCTCCAGGAGAACATGGACACCGTGCTCCTCGTCGTCTCCGAGCTGGTCACCAACGCCCTCGTGCACACCGACGGCCAGGTCCGTCTCGACCTCACCGTCTTCAACGGCCGGCTGCGCGTCGCCGTCGCGGACAACTCGCCCCGCACACCCATCAGGCCGACGAACCTCGGCTGGGAGGCCACCGGCGGCCGGGGCATGCTCCTGGTCGAGGCCATGTCGGCGGCCTGGGGAACCGTCCCGGTCAGCGGTGGCAAACAGGTGTGGAGCGAGCTCGCGCTGGAGCCCTGAGAGGACGTCGGCAGGCTCCCCCGACGGTCACGCTGCGGCACCGGATATTACGTCGCGGGAAATCGAAGCTAGGGTGAACGGATGAAGGCTCTCGTGCTCTCCGGTGGCGCCGGTACGCGGCTTCGGCCGATCACCCATACCTCGGCGAAGCAGCTCGTACCCGTGGCCAACAAAGCCGTGCTGTTCTACGGCCTGGAATCCCTCGCCGACGCGGGCATCACCGAGGTCGGCATGATCGTCGGCGACACCGCCGCCGAGATCGAGGAAGCGGTCGGCGACGGATCGCGGTTCGGCCTGAAGGTCACCTACATCCCGCAGGAGAAGCCCCTGGGCCTGGCCCACGCGGTGCTCATCGCGCGGGACTTCCTCGGTGACGACGACTTCGTCATGTACCTCGGTGACAACTTCATCATCGGCGGCATCAGCGACCTCGTCGACGAGTTCCGCCGCCTGCGCCCCGACGCCCAGATCCTGCTCACCCAGGTGCCCGACCCGCGCTCCTTCGGCGTCGCCGAACTCGACGCGGCCGGCCAGGTGATCGGCCTGGAGGAGAAGCCCGAGCACCCCAAGAGCGACCTCGCGCTCGTCGGCGTGTACCTCTTCACCCCGGCGATCCACGACGCCGTACGCTCCATCAGCCCCTCCCGGCGCGGTGAGTTGGAGATCACCCACGCCATCCAGTACCTCATCGACGCCAAGTCCGACGTACGATCCACGCTCATCAAGGGCTACTGGAAGGACACGGGGAACGTCACCGACATGCTGGAGGTCAACCGCATGGTCCTGGAGGGCCTGGAGCGGCGGATCGACGGCGACGTGGACACCGCGTCCGAGACCATAGGGCGGGTGGTGATCGAGGAGGGCGCGAGCATCAGCCGTTCACGCATCGTCGGACCCGTCGTCATCGGCGCCGGAACCGTCGTCAGCGACTCCTACGTCGGGCCGTTCACCTCCGTCGCGGAGAACTGCCGGATCACCGACAGCGAGCTGGAGTTCTCCATCGTGCTGCGGGACTCCTCCATCGCCGGGGTGGGCCGCATCGAGTCCTCGCTCATCGGCAGGCACGTCGAGGTGACCCCGGCCCCCAGTGTTCCCAGCGCCCACCGACTCGTCCTCGGAGACCACAGCAAGGTGCAGATCCACTCATGAACCTCCTCGTCACCGGCGCCGCCGGATTCATCGGCTCCACGTACGTCCGCACCCTCCTCGCGTCCGACGCCCCCGACGCGCCCCGGATCACCGTGCTGGACAAGCTCACGTACGCGGGCACCCTGGAGAACCTCCCCGCCGAGCACCCCCGGCTGATGTTCGTCCAGGGCGACATCTGCGACGCGGAACTCGTCGACAAGCTGATGGCCGAGGCCGACCAGGTCGTCCACTTCGCCGCCGAGTCCCATGTGGACCGCTCGATCGACGGGGCCGCCGACTTCGTCCGCACCAACGTCGTGGGCACCCAGGTGCTGCTGGACGCCGCCCTGCGCTACGGCGTCGGCCCCTTCGTGCACGTCTCCACCGACGAGGTGTACGGCTCGATCGAGACGGGCTCCTGGCCGGAGGACCACCCGCTGGCCCCCAACTCGCCCTACTCGGCGTCGAAGGCGTCCTCGGACCTGCTCGCCCTCGCCTACCACCGCACCCACGGCCTGGACGTGCGCGTCACCCGCTGCTCCAACAACTACGGGCCGCACCAGTTCCCGGAGAAGGTCATCCCCCTCTTCGTCACCAACCTGCTGGACGGCAAGAAGGTCCCGCTGTACGGCGAGGGCCTCAACGTCCGCGACTGGCTGCACGTCGACGACCACTGCCAGGGCATCGACCTGGTGCGCACCGGCGGCCGGCCCGGCGAGGTCTACAACATCGGCGGCGGTACGGAGCTGAGCAACAAGGAGCTCACCGGGCTGCTCCTCGAAGCGTGCGGCGCCGACTGGGACAGCGTGGAGTACGTCGAGGACCGCAAGGGCCACGACCTGCGCTACTCCGTCGACTGGGGCAAGCTCCACGACGAGCTGGGCTACAGCCCGCGCCACGACTTCGCCGCCGGACTCGCCGCCACCGTCGCCTGGTACCGCGACAACCGCGCCTGGTGGGAGCCCCTCAAGCGGCGCGTCGGCGCCGCCGAGAAGAAGGACCAGAAGCAGGTGGGCGGATGAAGTGGCTGGTGACCGGCGCCGCCGGCATGCTCGGCCGCGACACCGTCGAGGAACTCCTCAGGCGCGGTGAGAACGTCGTGGGCCTCGCCCGCGCCGCCCTCGACATCACCGACCCCGACGACGTGCGCCGTGTCTTCACCGACCACGAGCCCGACCTGGTCGTCAACTGCGCCGCCTACACCGCCGTCGACGACGCCGAGACGGACGAGGGGACGGCGCTGCGGATCAACGGCGTCGGCCCGCGTCTGCTCGCCCAGGCCTGCGCCGAGCACGGCGCCCGGCTCATCCAGGTGTCCACCGACTACGTGTTCGACGGTGAGGCCCGGGACACCCCGTACCCCGAGGACCACACCCCGGCCCCGCGCACGGCGTACGGCCGTACCAAACTCGCCGGTGAGCAGGCGGTCCTGGCCACGCTCCCGGACACGGGCGTCGTCCTGCGCACGGCCTGGCTGTACGGTGCGCACGGCGGCAACTTCGTGCGTACGATGATCGACCTGGAGGCGCGTCGGGACACCCTCGACGTCGTCGACGACCAGCGTGGCCAGCCCACCTGGAGCGCCGACGTCGCCGTACGGATCGCCGACCTCGGACCCCGGATCGGTCCCGAGGCGCACGGTGTCCTGCACGCCACCAACTCCGGCGAGACCACCTGGTTCGAGCTGGCGCGTGAGGTGTTCCGCCGCATCGACGCCGACCCGGACCGGGTACGTCCCACCACCAGCGCGGCCTTCACCCGGCCCGCACCCCGGCCCGCATACAGCGCCCTCGGCCACAGCCGTTGGCAGCAGACCGGTCTCGGACCCCTCCGTGACTGGCGTACCGCCCTGCACGAAGCACTGCCACACATCCGCAAGGAGATTTCCTCGTGAAACGCCATGAGTTCCTCCGGGAGCTCCACAAGGTCAGCGCGAACAGGAACTACCTGGAGATCGGCGTCAACGACGGCCGAAGCCTGACCCTGTCCCGGGTACCGAGCATCGCGATCGACCCCGCGTTCAAGGTGGTCTCGGAGATCCGCGCCGACGTCCATCTCGCGAAGGCCACCAGCGACGACTTCTTCGCCCGGCAGAACCCCCTCGCCCACCTCAAGGGCGGCCGGCACCCGCTGCGCAACCTGGCCCGCAACCGCAGCCCGTTCGGCTACTGGCAGCGCACCACGCTCGACCTGTCGTTCATCGACGGCATGCACCTGTTCGAGTACGCGCTGCGCGACTTCATCAACGTCGAGAAGCACTCGGACTGGGCCAGCGTCATCGTCCTCGACGACATGCTGCCGCGCAGCATCGACGAGGCCGCCCGCGACCGGCACACCAACGCCTGGACCGGCGACGTCTACAAGCTGATCGAGATCCTCACCCGGTACCGTCCCGACCTGGTCACGGTCCTCGTCGACACGGCGCCCACCGGACAGCTCATCGTCTTCGGCGCCGACCCCGACAACACCGTGCTGAAGGACAAGTACGACGAGATCATCGCGGAGTTCGAGGTCCCGGACCCGCAGAAGGTGCCCGAGAGCGTCCTGGAGCGGACGCCGGCGATCAAGCCGGAGACCCTGATCGAGGCCGGCTTCTGGGCCCCGCTCGTCAAGTCCCGCAACCGCGGCACCAAGCGCTCGCGAGGCCTGGAGCAGCTGCGGCGCAGCCTGCAGCCGCTGAGCACCACCCGCTGACGCGGAACCGGACAAAGGCCTGGGGCCCGGCTGCTGATCAGCAGCCGGGCCCCAGGCCTATCTCGTACTCGTGCGTGCCGTAAGGGAGTTACCGGCCGGCGCGCAGCCCCGCGTAGAGGGCCACGCACTCCTCGTACGACGGCAGCAGCCCGGCCGCCTTCGCCTCCGCCAGCGTCGGAGCCTCGGCGTCCTTCTCCGACAGCACGGGCTCGATGCCCTCCGGCCAGGCGATGCCCAGCTCCGGGTCGAGCGGATTCACCCCGTGCTCGCGCCCCGGCGCGTAGCCCGTCGAACACAGGTACACCACGGTGGCGTCGTCGGTGAGCGCCATGAAGGCGTGCCCGAGGCCTTCCGCGAGGAACACCGCGTGCCGGGTCTCGTCGTCGAGCCGCACCGCCTCCCACTGCCCGTACGTGGGCGAGCCGACCCGGATGTCCACCACGACGTCCAGGACCGCCCCGCGCACACACGTCACGTACTTGGCCTGGCTCGGCGGCACGTCGGAGAAGTGCACCCCGCGTACGACGCCCCGGCGCGAGACCGAGCAGTTCGCCTGCGCGAGGGACAGGTCGTAGCCGGTGGCCTCGCGGAACTCCTCGCCCCGGTACCACTCGTGGAAGGCGCCCCGGTCGTCCGGGAAGATCTTCGGCTCCAGTACCCAGGAGCCTTCGATGTCCAGTGCTCGCATGCTGTCAGGCTCCGTTTCCGCGTCGCAGCCCGGCCTTGCGCGCGATCTTCCCGAGCGTGCGCCGCACCTTGCGGACCAGTCGCTGCCCGGTGCTCGGCCCGGCCGGCTTGACGGGCCGCACGACCTGCAGACGGCCGCCCTTGGCGCTGAGGCTGACGGACATCACCAGGAAGCGCGGCTCGCTCGCCTCGGGGGCCAGGCACAGCGACGGCTTCCACGTCCCGTCGGCCAACCCGCCGGAGGGCAGCGTCGCCTCGACGAACGCCCCGGAACCCTCTGGGGCCCCGGACAGCGTGCCGGACACCTCCACGGGCTCGGCGACGGCCGACGAGGTCAGCCGCAGCAGCGCCTTGGTGTCGCCGGGCACATGCAGGGGCAGTGCCACACGCAGACGGTCACCCGTGACGGTGACGTCGTCCGGCTTCACCCGGCCCAGGCCCACGCCCTTGACGGCACGGTCGACGTCCAGAGACAGCGTCGCCTGCTTCGCCGTCCAGTACGGCAGGACCACGCGACCGGCGACCACACCGGCCGGCGGCACCGGGCGGGGGTCCAGCTTCACGGGGCCGAGACGGCACTCACGGGTCCAGCCGCCCAGCTTGATCCGGACGAACACGTCGAACAGACCGCCGCCGAGTGCCACACCGCCCGCCGCCGTGCCGGGGTCGACGGTGGCCGTGCCGCGCAGCACCAGCCGCACCTGCTGCCCGTCCTCGTCGGCCGGGAGGGTCTCACGGGTCAGCTCCACCGGCTGGAAGAACTGGGCGGCCGTGGACCGCTCACGCACCAGGAAGTCCGCCGTCGCGCTCCCGAACCGGGCGACCGTGGACGCGCCCACCCGGGCGATCGCGTCGTCCGCGTCGGTGGGCGTGCCGTCCAGGTCGGCGCCGTCGCTGTCGTCCTCGGCGGGGAACGTCATCGGCTTGCCGCGCGAGGTGAACTCGGCGGTGAAGCCGACGTGCAGGACCCCGTCCCGCCACTCCACGCTCTGCGGGGTGGCCGTGGGGGCGAGGGACGCCTCCCACTCGGCGAACGCCACCACGTCGTCAAGACGGTCGGCGGCGATCAGCGCCGCCACGATCCGCTGCGCCTCCTGCATGCCGTTCGCGACACCCGGGCCGAAGCGCTCGACGACGACCCCGCGGATCTCGTCGAACATCTCCTTGCGGTAGTCCTCCGGCAGCTTCAGGAGCCTGTTGGAGCGCATCCGCTCGACCATCTCGTTGCGCAGCCAGCGCCGGTAGAGACGGTCGCGCACCGCACCCGGTTCGGTGTACCGCTCGACGACGTCGAGGGCCTCGCGCAGGTTGCGGAAGTAGCCGACCGGGTCGAAGCGTTGGAAGCCCGCGTTCGAGGCGTCGTCGCGCTTGATGTGGTAGTAGCAGACATAGTCGCTGAGCACGGAGACGTTGTCCGCGCGCAGATACGCCTCGGTCACGAAGACATGGTCCTCAAGGCGCCGCCTGCCCTCGGGCCAGCGCAGGCCGATGCGGTCGAGGAACGCGCGACGGAGCATCTTGTGCGGGGTGAGGCTGTCGATCAGCGGGGTGTTCTCGACAGTGGCCTTGGGGTGGTTGTGCCGGAACAGCTCGACCGGCACGGGTCGGCCCTTGCCGGCCATCTTGCCGACGATCACATCGGCGCCGTTGGCCACGCCGTACTCGTACATCCGCTCGAGGGCCTCGTCGCCGAGGTAGTCGTCGTTGTCGACGAACATCACGAATTCGCCCTGCGAGGCCTCGATGCCGACGTTGCGCGGCTTGCCCGACCAGCCCGAGTTCTCCTGGTGGATGACCTGGATATTCGGCTCCGCCGCGGCGAGCTCGTCCAGCCGGGCCGGGGTCCCGTCGGTGGAACCGTCGTTGACGAAGATCACTTCGTACTCGTCGGCGGGCAGCGACTGCCGCAGCAACGACGCGACGCAGTCCTCGATGTACGGTCCCGGGTTGTACACCGGAACGATGACGCTGACCTTGACCGGCATGCGGCTGAAAGCTCCCTTTTTGGCTCTACTCCCCGTTCCCGCAACGACACGGTCCGGGCTGCCTGATACTAACCTCGCGCGCCAACCGACACCTGCCGGGGCGCGGCAGCGCCCCCAAGGGGCGCGGGGAACTGCGCGACAAGCCACGACGGCGCAGCAGCCGCAAGACGGCAGATCGTGGCACCCCCAGTCGCGCCGCCCGCAAACCCAGCAGCGCGCCTACGCTGAGGCCCGTGCACCTCTTGCTCCTCTCCGACACCCACCTCCCCAAACGCGCCAAACACCTGCCGGCGGCACTCCTCGCGGAACTCCCGAACGCCGACGTCGTGATCCACGCCGGCGACTGGGTAGACACGGCCACCCTCGACCTGCTGGAGAGCCGCTCCCGCCGCCTGATCGGCGTGTACGGCAACAACGACGGCCCCGACCTACACGCCAGACTCCCCGAGGTGGCCTACGCCGACCTGGGCGGCCTGCGCTTCGCGGTCGTCCACGAGACCGGCCCCGCCCAGGGCCGCGAGGCCCGCTGCGTCGCCCGCTTCCCGGGCGTCGACGTCCTGGTGTTCGGCCACAGCCACATCCCGTGGGACAGCACCGCGGAAACCGGCCTGCGGCTGCTGAACCCCGGCTCGCCGACGGACCGGCGCCGCCAGCCGCACTGCACGTACCTGACGGCGACGGTGACGGACGGCGGGCAGCTCACCGACGTGGAACTGCACAGGCTGCCGCCGCGGCACCCCTGAGCAGTCAGTCCGTCCCGGTCGGATGAACCGCCCCGCCTGTCGCTGTCAGCGCCACCCCGCTGCCGCCCCACCGCAGCGCGACGATCTCGGCGGCCACGGACACCGCCACCTCCTCCGGCGTACGGGCGCCGAGGTCCAGCCCGATGGGGGAGCGCAGCCGGGACAGCTCGGACGCCGTGAGGCCGGCCTCCGTCAGCCGTCGCCGCCGGTCGTCGTGGGTGCGGCGGCTGCCCATCGCCCCGATGTACGCGGCGGGCCGGCGCAGCGCCTCCTCGAGCAGAGGTACGTCGAACTTCGGGTCGTGGGTCACGACGCAGATCACCGTGCGCTCGTCGGTGTCCGTGCGGCTCAGATACCGGTGCGGCCAGTCGACGATCACCTCGGCGCCCTCGGGGAAGCGCTCCGGGGTGGCGAAGACCGGGCGGGCGTCGCAGACGGTGACCCGGTAGCCGAGGAAGGCGCCGATCCGGGCCACGGCGGCGGCGTAGTCGATGGCGCCGAAGACGAGCATGCGGGGCGGGGGCGCGAAGGAGTGCAGGAACACGGTGACGGCGTCCTCGCGTCGCTCCCCGTGGGGTCCGTAGTGCCGCAACCCCGTTGCTCCCAGGGCGAGTTCACCGCGAGCATCGGCGGTGACGGCCACGTCCAGGCCGGTCGTGCCGAGTGTGCCGGCCACCTTGTCGGGCCAGACGGCGAGCGTGGCGCCGCGCGTCGCGGGACCACCGGTGACCGTGGCCACGGTCACCGGGCGGCCGGCTGCCACCGTCTCCGCGACCGCCGCGAAGGAGGGATCGAGAGCGGGCGTGACGGGCCGTACGAGCACGGTGATCTCGCCGCCGCAGGTGAGCCCCACCGCGAAGGCGTCCTCGTCGCTGTAGCCGAAGGTCTCGAGGCGGGCCTCGCCGTGCGCCACGACCTCCCGGGCCAGCTCGAACACCGCGCCCTCGACGCATCCCCCGGACACGCTGCCCACCACCTCGTCGCCGGGCCCCACGGCCATCGCGGCCCCCGGGTCGCGGGGTGCGCTGCGGCTCACCGAGACGACGGTGGCGAGTCCGAACGGTTCGGCCGCCGCGTACCAGCGCCCGAGCGTCGGGAGGATGTCTCGCACGATCCGCTCCTTTTGTCGCCCATGTGACTTGATCATCGCCCATGAGGGTCAAAAGCTGAAGATTACTCAGGAGTCAGTTTCTATTGACGGCCCCTGATGCGCGCGGGACTGTAATGCGCATGTCGAAGTCACGTGTGCACTTGCTCGGCGTACTGGTTCTGGTCACCGGTTTCGTGACCACTGTCGGCTCCCAGCCCGCCCGGGCCGACACTCTCTGGTTCGACTCTCCGGCCTCCACCGCTCTCACCGTCCAGAACGGCCGGTTCACGGACTCCCTGGGCCGAGAGGTCGTCCTCCGCGGCTACAACGTCTCCGGCGAGACGAAGCTCAAGGAGAACAACGGACTGCCGTTCGCCTCCGTGGCAGACGCCAAGAAGTCGGCGACCGCCCTGCGAGCGCTCGGCGGCGGCAACAGTGTCCGCTTCCTGCTCTCCTGGGCCTACGCGGAGCCCGTGCGGTCCTCGGTGAGCAGCAGCTATCTGGCCGCGGCCACCGCCCAGATGGGTGCCTTCCTGGACGCGGGCATCCGCGTCTACCCCGACTTCCACCAGGACCTCTACTCCCGTTGGCTCTTCGACTCGGACAGCTGGTACACCGGCGACGGCGCCCCCAAGTGGGCCGTCGACCTGGGGAACTACCCGGACGAGAACTGCGGGATCTGCATCCTCTGGGGGCAGAACATCACCCAGAACGCCGCGGTGAAGAACTCGACGTACGACTTCTGGCACAACAGGTACGGGCTGCAGGACTCGTTCCTCGACACCGCGCAGAAGACGATGACGTACTTCAAGCAGAACCTGACGGGCGACCAGTTCGCGGGCGTGGTCGGCTTCGACCCGTACAACGAACCGCATCCGGGGAACCTCGACTCGGGTCAGACCAGCCGGACCTGGGAGAAGGACGTCCTGTGGCCGTTCTTCGTGAAGTTCCGGGCGCGGATGGACTCGGCCGGCTGGCAGGACAAGCCGGCCTTCGTGGAACCGAACATGTTCTGGAACGCCAACATCGACTCCCAGAAGCAGGAGGGCGGGCTCCTCGACGCGGGGACGGCCGGCCCGCGTTATGTCTTCAACACCCACTTCTACGACCAGAAGGCCATCTCCGGCATCCTGATGTGGGGCAACGCGGGAGACGGCCAGTACGTCACCGACTTCGGCACGGTCCGCGACCGGTCCGCCGCCCTCGGGACGACCGGGATCGTCAGCGAGTTCGGCCACCCGCTGAGCGGATCGGTGTCCGGCAAGGCGCCGTCGGTCTACAAGGCGATGTACCAGGCCCTCGACTCCCGTGTGAAGGGGGCGAGTTGGTGGGCGAACGCGAGCGTCTCCGGGCCGGTGCTGTCCGGCAGTCAGTGGCAGTGGGACATCTACAACGGCCGCCACAGGGAGCTGATGAACGACAACGCCGACAAAGTGATCACCAGCGGTGACGGCTGGAACGACGAGGACCTGTCCGCCGTACGCCTCGACGACTCCGGTACGGCGGTGCTGCGGCAGGACGCCCGGATGCTGGACCGCGTCTATCCGGGCGCCACCGCGGGGACGACGCTCGCCTTCACCTACGAGGACCGTTCCCGGGACGGGTCCACGACTCTCACCTGGAACCCGGTGCCGAGTTCACTGCCGAACGTGTCCCAACTGGTGGGCTCGGGCCAGTACTCGGTGCTGGTGTGGCGGTCAAAGGGCATCTCGGCGCCGACCGAGCTCCATCTGCCGGCGTCCTTCCCGACGGCGACCACCACGGTCGTCTCCGACCTCGGCACGGTCTACGGCCCGCCGGCCTACACCGCCACGACCCCGATCGCGGCGGGCACCGATCCCGGCAACACGGGAAGCCGCCGCCTGCTGCTCACCGCGCCGGACTCGGGGGTCCTGCACTACGCGCTGGTGACCAACGGGGCGACGGCTCCCTCGGCGACGCTGCTGAACGCCGCGCGGACCGAACTGGCCTCGTGGGCCGCGCAGAAGTTCAGCTAGTCGAGCAACCGGCGGTCAACTGGCCTGAAATGACAGGTCAGTTGGTCGCCGGGCCAGTCCAGTCCGCCTCGACATGGCCGAGGCGGACTCGCTGGGGGTGGTCGCCGACCGGCACGGACACCGTCTTCAGCCCGGTGGCGAAGTCGATGGCCGTGACCTGGTCGGCACCGCTCTCGGAGATCACGCAGGACTTGCCGTCGCCGCTCACCGTGGCCCAGTAGGGCTTCGAGGCGGGGACGAGCGGCCCCTCCTGGAGCGTCGCACGGTCGACGACCGTCGCGTAGTCGTCCATCGTGCCCGCGACGCACAGCTTCGTGCCGTCCGGCTTCATCGAAATCCCGTGGTGGCGCGAGTCGTTGACGAACGTGGTGCGGTCGTCGCTGGTCGCCGGGTTCTTCGGCAGGGTCTTCGTCCGGGTGATCTTGTCGGTGGCGACGTCGTACTCGAAGAAGCCGTTGAAGAACGAGACCTGGAAGTACAGCTTCGACTCGTCGGGCGAGAAGACGGCCGGGCGGACCGCGTCCGAGAAGTCCGTCAGGCCGATGGCGTTGAGCCGGTCGCGCATGTCGATCACCTTCACCTGCTTGAAGGTGGTCGCGTCGACGACCGTGATCTTCCGGTCGCCCTTCGTGAAGTCCTGCCACGGAGCGTCCTGCGAGGTGTTGACGTCGCCGATGGCCATGTTCCAGATGTACTTGCCGTCCTTGGTGAAGATGTTCTCGTGCGGCTTGTCGCCGGTGGCGAACGAGCCGATCTGCGCGCCGGTGTTGATGTTCAGCACGTGCACGGTGTTGGAGATCGAGGCGGAGACCGCGACCCGGGTGCCGTCGGGGGAGACCGCCATGTGGTCGGAGCGGTAACCCGACACGGGGAAGCGCCAGTTGATCGCCCCGGTGGCGAGGTTGATCGACACGACGTCGGCGAAGCTGGGCCGGGAGACGACCACCGACTTGCCGTCCGGGGTGGAGTACATGTCGTCGACCAGCTGGTCGTGGCCCTCGCCGACCCCGTTGCGGATGGCCATGAAGTAGATCCACTTGATGGGGTCGGCGTTGATCGCGGCCAGCCGCGCCGCCTTGTCGGGTACGACGTTGATCCGGCCGATCTTGGCGAAGTCGCCGGTGGACTTGATGACGTCCGCGGTGCCTTCCCAGTTGTTGCCGACGAACATCACCTCGCGCAGGCTCGCGGCGGACGTGCCGGAGTCCTCGGCCGCCGTCGCGGCGATGGCGGTGGTCGCGGGAGCGGTGACGGTCAGAACGAGGGCGGCGGCCATGGCACAGAGGTGCCTGGATCTGGAAGCGGACATGAGTGCTCTCCCCTCCGGGAGTGTACGGACGGACTGTGGCGGGTGCATGACATATGGGGCAAAAGAGAGATCGCGGCTGCGGGCGGGAAAACTGAACACGGTCCCGTTCAGATTGGACTTACTGGAAAGTAAGGAGGGGGTGCCCTTCTCCACAAGACTCCGTACACGACAAACTTGGCCCCCGGACCGACGAAGGAGTGTTCATTGGCGGGCAGACTCAGGGCGCCGACCGGTCGCTACGCAGGCAGGACGGCCGAGGAACGACAGGCCGAACGGCGCCGGAGGTTCCTGGAAGCCGCACTCCAGCTGTTCGGCGACACGCCGGGCTACCGCTCGACGACCGTCGCCGCGCTCAGCGAGGCGGCCGGTCTGTCGACGCGCCAGTTCTACGAGGAGTTCCGCACCCTGGAGGACCTCCTGGCCGCCCTTCACCTCCAGGTCAACGACTGGGCCGAGGGGGCGGCGCGCACCGCGCTGGCCGCCGCCGAGGGCCTGCCGCTGGCCGAACGTGCCGACGCGATCTTCCGCGCCTACGCCGCCAACGTCACCGCCGACCCGCGCCGCATCCGGATCACCTTCGTCGAGATCATCGGCGTCAGCGCCCGCCTGGAGGAACAGCGCCTGGCCCGCCGCTCCCGCTGGGTGAACCTCATCTGCACGGAGGCGGAGGCCGCCGTCGCCGTGGGTGAGGCGGCGCCACGCGACTACCGGCTCGCAGCGACCGCGTTCATCGGCAGCGTCAACGGCCTGCTGCACGACTGGAGCGCCGGGTGGGTGGACGCCACGCTGGACGAGGTGGTGGACGAACTGGTGCGGATGCTGCTGGGCATCCTGCGCCCGTCGGGCTGGCTGCCCCCGGGCTCGGCGCGAGCCGAGGGCCCCGGGACCTCCTGACGCTCCCGGGGCCGCCCGGACGGGGGTGCGCTCGTCCGGCCGGCGCTGCTCAGGGGGCCCCGTCCGGTTCACCGACTCCAGCACCGGTCAGACACCGTCCCGCGCGCCGATCCGGGCCGCGAGGACACGCGCCCGCTCGCCGTACGAGGGGTCACCGTGCGCCCGTACGAGAGCCGAGGCCGGTGTGGCGGTCGTGGTCCACGCCCAGGGAGACCGGCCTGCCCGCCCGGAAACCCCCGTCGAACCGGATCGGCACAGGCACCGCCGGCACCCCCGCCCGGGAGACGGACCACGCCCGAACTCCTGTACACGGTAGGGGTGTTGCTCGACCACTGGCACCTGCCCGGTCAGGCCTGCGTGTGCGACGGACGCGGCTCCCGCCTGATGCCGATCATGGACCCGGTCACCGGTGCCGTCCTCGGCCTGGAGAACACCGCAGTGGGGCCCGGAGGCTCACGCCCCGAGCTGCCGGGCGGCCGCGTCGACGGTCTGTTCCAGCAGGGTCGCGATGGTCATCGGACCGACACCGCCCGGCACCGGGGTGATCAGTCCGGCCCGCTCGACGGCGGAGTCGAAGTCGACGTCGCCGATGTTCCCGGGGTTGTACCCGGCGTCGATCACGACCGCGCCGGGCTTGATGTCCGCGCCCCGGATCAGCCGGGGCCGGCCCACCGCGGCGACCACGATGTCCGCCTCGCGGACGACGGACGACAGGTCCCGCGTCCGCGAGTGGCAGTACGTCACCGTCGCGTCCCGGCCGAGGAGCAGCATGCCGACCGGCTTGCCGAGGATCGCACTGCGGCCCACCACCACGGCCCGCCTGCCGGACAGCTCGACGTCGTACGCGTCGATCAGCCGCATGATGCCGCCGGGCGTGCAGGACACGAAGCCCGGCAGACCGAAGCTCATCGTCGCGAAGGAGGCGAAGGTGACACCGTCGACGTCCTTCTCCGGTGCGATCGCCTCGAACGCGGCCCGCTCGTCGATGTGCGCGCCCATCGGGTGCTGGAGCAGTATGCCGTGGACGCCCGGGTCGTCCGAGAGGGAGCGCAGCGTGCCGACCAGTTCCTCGGTGGTCGTGGCGGCGGGCAGCTCCACATGGCGGGACTCGATGCCCGCCCTGCGGCAGCGGTTCTGCTTCATCCGGACGTACGTGACGGAGGCGGGGTCCGCTCCCACCAGCACGGTCGCGAGGCAGGGCGTCGCGCCCGTGCGGTCGGTGAGATCGGCGGCCTTCTTCGCGGTGTCCTCGACGATGCGCCGGGCGAGAGAAGTGCCGTCCATGAGCCGGGCCTGAGACATGGTCCACTCCTGAGCGAGCAGTAGTCATCGCCCAGGCGCACGGCACGCGCTCCGCGTTCTTCGCGAGGCCGCTCCCCGGTGGTTGTCCACCTCAGCGCCAGTCACGACCCGCGCCCAGCCTAACCGACGTCAGGAATCCTCCTCGTCCCATGCCTGCAGCACGGTCTGGTCGACGATCTTGCCGTCCCGCAGGGACATCATCGAGCCGGCCAGGACGCGGACGCCGTCCGGATAGAGACAGGACTCGGTGTAGGCGACCTGGTCGCCCTGGACGACGACCTGTTCCAGCTTGTGGGTCATGTCCCTGCCGTACACCTCGGTCAGCATGGCCTCGATCTCGCCGCGCCCGTGCATGACCATCGGGTGGCTGGGCTGGGTCTTGTGGTCGACGACGCGCAGTTCGGCGTCGTCGGCGTAGAGCGACAGCAGTGCTGCCGCGTCCTGTCCTTCGATACCCCGGCGCAGAGCTTCGGTGTCGAAGGTGGGGCTTGCCGCGGTGCCCATGGTGACCTCCTTCGAGGGCCGCGGCCCGATCGGGTCCGGGCCGCGAGGGGCCTCTCTCCCGAGCGTCCTCCGTCCCGGGAGGCTCGGCAAGCGCAGACGGACGATGAGCCTGACGAGTGAGCGGGGCGCGGTGCCCGTGTCCGGTGAGGGGCGCGCGACGTTGCTCAGGACATGATCTCAACACGACGAATCGCCGCCGCCGTTGGTCTCGCCATCGGTGTCACCGGCCTCGCCGCCCCGCTGGCGAGCGCGGCTCCCGCCGCCGACCAGAACGCGGGCAAGCTGAACCCGATCGCCCAGCTCGACTCGCTCGCCATGAGCGAGATTCCCGCCCAGTACCAAGAGGACCTGCCGCGGGTCTCCAGCCAGCTGAGCTCGCTCAACCGGCTGAACGACCTCCAGCAGCTGCAGCAGCTGACCGACCTGGCCGCCCCCGTGACCGGCCTGCTGCCGGGTATCGAGGCCTGACGGACTCACGGACCGAAGGTATGCGGGCCGCCCGGCCGGACCGGGCGGCCCGCAGGCGTGTCGTCCTTGTTTGCTACTGCGGCCTTGTGTGCTCCTGCGGCCCGCTCGTCGTCGCCGGCTCCGCGCCCAGGAAGTGGAAGCCGGGCCTCGGGTGCATCAGGAAGTCGTGGTGGGAGATGTTCCACGCGTAGGCGCCCGCCATCGAGAACAGCACCCGGTCACCGGCCCGCAGCCCCGGCGCCGGGACCTGCCGGGCCAGTACGTCCTTCGGGGTGCACAGCTGGCCGGCCAGCGTGACCCGCGGCTCCTTGGCCGCCGGGCGCGGCCAGGGGTGCGGCCAGGCGTCCACCGGCAGCACCGTGCACGGCTGGTCGTGGCCCTTCGTCGCGGGGGTGCGCAGATGGTGGGTGCCGCCCCGGACGACCGCGAACTCCTCGCCGTGGCTCCGCTTCACGTCCAGCACCTCCGTCGCGTACCAGCCGCAGTACGCGGTCAGCGCCCGGCCGGGTTCGATGCGCAGAGTCGTTTCCGGGTACGCCTCCGTCAGCCGGGCCAGACCCCTGCCGAACGCCGCCCAGTCGAAACGCCGGGCCGGCGCGGCGTAGTCCACGGCCATCCCGCCGCCGACGTTCACCTCGGCCATGTGCACGCCGAGCCCCGCCGCCCAGGTGACCACCGACTCGGCCACCGCCAGCTGCTCCCCGGCGTCGAGTCCGCTCGCCAAGTGGGCGTGGACACCGCGCAGTTCGAGCTGCGGATATGTCCCGTCGGTCAGCGCCCGGAACACCGGCGCGGCCCCGGTCGGGTCGAGTCCGAAGGGCGTCGGCCGGCCGCCCATCGTCAGCGAGCTGCCCGCCAACGAGCCGTCGGACACCGAGATGTTGACGCGCACCAGCACAGCCACCCGGCGCTCGGTCCCGACCTGCCGCGTCAACTCGGCGAGCATGCGCAGCTCGTGCTCGCTCTCGACGTGGAACCGGTCGACGCCCAGCTTCAGTGCGGTCAGTACCTCGTCCGGTGTCTTGCCGGGCCCGCCGAACGCCAGCGGCCGGACCGGCGCCGCGCCCGCGACATGGGCGAGTTCGCCGCCGGAGGAGACCTCGTAACCGTCGACGTACGGCGACAGCGCGGCCAGGATCTCCGGCTCCGGGTTGGCCTTGGCCGCGTAGTACAGCTCGGCCCGCTCGGGCAGCGACTCCCGGACCATTGCCGCGTGAGTGCGCAGTTCCGCCAAGTCGTAGACGTACGCGGGCAGTTCGTCGGTGGACAGGGACAGCGCGTGGTCGCGCACGGCGAGGGTCATCGGGTGCTCCGGGTGGTGTCGCGCAGGATGTCCTCGGCGAGCGGGGACGGCAGCCGTACGTAACCTGCCTCGCGGTCCGCCTTTCGTTCCCAACGGGTGAGCAGATTGGCCTTCGCGGGCAGCGGAACCCCGGCGAGCAGTGCGGCGAGCCGCGGCGGGCAGCCGGAACGCTCCGCGTAGGACCGGAGCGTGTCGCGCACCCGCCCCCACAGGGCGGCCTCGGCTTCCGGGTGCAGGTCGGCCAGGGCGGCGAGGAGTTCGGCGATGTGGTTGACGAGCAGGCAGTAGACGACCCGGTCCCAGCCGCGCTGCGCGTCGTACGTCATCGGGCCCGCGACCTCGGCCGGTACGGCGGCGAGAGTGTCCCCGTGGTGCTCGGGCACCAGCTTGGTGCCTTCCAGGTCCCGGAAGAGCACCTGGACGGGGTGACCGTCGCCATCCACACAGATCAGCACGTTCTGCAGATGCGGCTCCAGGACCAGTCCGTGGTCGAAGTAGGCGGCCAGGACAGGGGGGACGAGCAGGTCGAGGTACGCCGACCACCAGTCGAGGGCGGTCTCCGGGGCCGTGTCCGCGAGCAGCCGGGAGACATGTGCGGCACTCGACGGGTACTCGTCGGCAACCGCCGCCGCGAGAAGGGGAGTTGCCCCCGGTGCGAGGCGTCGGGGCAGGCCCTCGCGGACGATCACGCCGAAGCCCTCGAAGAGTTCACGGTCCGGGGTGCCGTCGAGCCCGGGCAGGGCGAGTGTGCGGTAGGCGGGCTCGCGGAGCACCGCGCTGCCGGGGAAGCGTGTCGCAAGGTCGGTCAGGGCCGGGGCGAGGGCGCGGGTGAGGGCGACGGCGCCGGACAGCTCGTAACTGCTGTTCTTGCGAAGGCAGTTGGTGATCCGCACGTTCAGGCTGAACTTGAGGAACGTCTCGCCGTCGTACAGGGTGCGTACGGACGCGGTGGCGGCGAAGGGGCGACCGCCGGGGCCGAGGTCCAGGATGTCGCCACGCTCCAACGCGGCACGCAGCAGCGGGTGTTCGCGCAGGGTGCCGTACTGCCAGGGGTGCGTGGGCAGCAGCCGGTAGCCGTCGGGGACGTCCGTGCGCTGACCGTCCAGCGCGGCGACGGCCCAGGGGGCGGCGTTCTCCTCGGCGATCAGGTCGGCGCGCACGGCGAGATGCCGCAGCGGGAAGACGGCCCCGGTCTCCGGCGCGTAGGCCGCCCAGGCGCGCGGGTCGCCGGTGCGGGCCTTGGGCGTGGGGTGGAAGCGGTGGCCGAACAGCAGGGACTGCTCGGAGGCGAGGTAGGCGGCGAGCTGGTCGTCGGCCGGTCCGGTGGGGCGCTCACCGGCCAGGGCGGCCGTGACGGCCTGGTGGCTGGAGGTGATCTGCTCCAGGAACTCGTCGTTGCGTTCCCCGGTCCGCAGGGACAGCTCGTCGCGCGTGTACTGGGCGAGGCACCGCCAGCCCACCGTCGCCCAGCCGTCGCCGGCCCGCTCGCTCACCGGGCCGGCGAAGCGGTGGGCGCCCAGAAGCGACGTACGGCGCAGGCCGACCCGCAGGAGAACGCCGCGGCGGGGCAGCCGGAGCAGCAGGTGACCGTCGTCGACGACGGTCTGGCGTTCCGGGCCCGACACCTCGCGCAGCAGGCAGTTGAGGAGCGTGTGGGTCACCACGTCGTCGGCGGTGGGGAGTGAGGCGGGGGCGGTCGTGGCGTCGGGCGAGTCGGTCAGCGAGGGCATCAGCGGCTCCAACGGGCGTGGGGCGAGCGGGGGTTGAGAAGAACGAGGGAGGCGAGCACGGTGACGGCGGCGGCTGCGCCGCCCGTCAGTACCGGTGCGGCCGGGCCGAAACGGGAGCTGCCCGCCGCCGCGGCGAGACCGGCGACGACGGCGCCGGCCTTGGAGAAGAACTCCAGCGACCCGAACATCCCGCCGGGCGCACGGCCCTTGGCGCAGTCGGCAGCCAGTACGGACAGGGACACCAGGCCGAGGGTGAGCCCCACCCCGAGAACCAGTCGTACGGCGACCAGCTCGGCCAGTGAATCGGTGACGCCGTGTCCGGCCAGACCGAGCGCGATACAGGCGAACCCGAGGACGATCCCGGACCTGGGCCGGTCCCGGACCGCCGAGTGCACCGCGAGCGCCGACACCAGATAGACCAGGTGGGGGAGGGCGAAGAGAACGCCGGACAACGTCGCCGACGTGCCCGGCAGTTGGTCCTCGACCAGGGAGATCAGATAGGGGAAGGAGATCACGGTGGAGAACACGAACGCGAACTCCAGGGCGTACAGGGTGCGCAGGGAGACCACCGGCGCCACGGCGGGCGCGGCGGTCTCGGGTATGGGCTCCGCGGCCTGTTCCTCGCTCGGTTCGGGGAGCGCGGCGAGCAACAGGGCGGCGGTCAGCGGGAGTACGGCCAGCAGGGCGTACTGGCGGTGCGGTGACAGCCAGCCCGACAGCGAGCCGACGACGATCGGCGCGACGACCAGGGCGGCCCGGGCGCTGCCCTGCATCAGGGTGAGCGCCCTCGACAGGGCGGGGCCCTCCAGCGAGGCACCCAGATAGCCGTTGGATGCGGCGAAGGTGCCGCCGAGGACGCCCTGGAGGATCAGCGCGGCCGTGAACGTGCCGAGGGAGTCCGCCCAGCCCGCGAGCAGAAAGGCGACGGCGAGGCCCAACTGGGCGCGCAGCAGCAGGCGTTTGCGGCCGAAGCGGTCGGCGAGCCGGCCCCAGAAGGGGGCGCCGAGCGCGCCGAACACCGTCGGGACCACGTACAGCACCCCGGCCCAGCGCGCGGAGCGGTCGCCCAGCTCCGGGAGGATCTGGGTGAGATACGGGGGCAGTCCGAGAGCGGCGAAGGACGCGACGAAGTAGCAGCCGGCCACCGCGTGCACATGACCGCGGCCGAACGAGGAGCGCCGCCCTGGCAGGCGCCATGCCTCGGCGCTCATCCGGCGATCCCGGAGCGAGACGAGGTCGCTTCTTCCGTGTCTGCCGTGTTGCCCGCGTCTGTCGGGTCTCCCGCGTGGAGCAGGTAGTTGGGGCCGGTGGTGTAGTGCTTGTTGATGTCGGCAGCGCCCGACCGTTCCTTGCTGAGCAGGGTTCCGGCGCTGACCATCGCCTTCACGGGCAGCTGGGGCGCGTCCAGGATCCTGGTGCGCAGTACGGCGGCCGGATTGCCGCCGAGCCGTTCGACCGCCTCGCCGAGCCGGTCGCGGACCAGCCTCAGCAGGGTGGGCAGCGGGGCGCGTCCGTGCCGGGCGAGCCCGAACGCGTAGGCGCCCGCGCACAGATGGACGGTGATGGTGGTGAACACGTCGGCGACCGGCTCGTCCTCGGTGCCGTAGGTCCGCTCGTCGTCGAAGCCCCACGGCCCCGGCAGGAGGGCGGCGAGCCGGGTGGTGTTGAGGCGCGGACCGTCGTCGTCCTTGAACAGCAGCCGCACCCCGCCCGGTTCGGGCCCCAGGACCAGTGAGACGTTCTGCTGGTGCGACTCCAGGGCGATGCCGTAACCGAACAGGGTGGTCTGCCAGTCGAAGAGGAGAGTGAGGCAGGCGTCCAGCAGGGCGAGCGGATCGCCGCCGTGGAAGCGGTCCGCGAGATGGTCGATGACCAGCCGTCCGCCGGGCGCCTCGGCGAGGAGAGCGGCCAGCGGGACGACGGCGGCGTCGTCGAGGCCGGCCGGCTGGCGGCGGCACAGGACGGCGAGGAGCTCGTGTCCGGCGTGCGCGTACGTCGTCTCGTCGGCGTGCAGGACGGTGTCCCGGAAGCGGGGCTCGCGTGCGACGACCCGCTCGATCAGCCGCTGCCCGGCGGCGCCGTCGACAAGCGTGCCCGGCTTGATGGAGCGCCGGTTGCGCAGCCCCAACGTGGATGTGGTGAGGGGGAGTTTGAGGTGCAGGGTGGGATCGGCGGCCACCGCGACAGTGCGCGTCGACAGGGTCGGCACCACTTCCAGATGTCCGTGGTCGGCGAGCCGGGCGCGTCCGGAGAGGCCGGTCACGCGCAGCGCCTCGTCGAGCGGGGCTCCGACGGTCAACGGGTGCACGGGCAGGGCGAGATGCGTGTTCTGCAGGTCTTCCATACCGAGCATCGCGGGCGTCGGCCAGACCTCCGGCAGCGCACCCGCGAGGGTCACCGCCTCCCGGGGTACCGCGAGCCAGCGCAGCGCGAAACGGGGGTGGAACTCCGGTGTGTACGCCCGCAGTTGCACCTCAGTGAGCCCGGCCCGGCCACGGGCGGTCGGATACACGGGGTGGTCGGTACGGGCGGCGAGGGTGTCGTACGCCAGAGACGACGTCAGGCCCGTCCAGCCCGCCGGGTCGGCTCCATGACGGCCCGTCAGTCGTTCGTCGGTCTCGTCGCGCGTGGCGTCGTGCAGCCGCAGGGTGGCCAGGGTCTGCCGGCACTCCTCGGTGAAGGCGTCGAAGCCGTCACGGTCCACGGGGTCGGCCAGTGCGCGCAGGGCGGCGAGCACGGTGTCGTACGCCGTCAGCTCGGCGCCGTCCGACTCACGCACGAGCAGTGGCAGCCGGGCGGCGTACACGCACTGGAAGCCGTCCTCGGTGAGCGGCAGCAGAAGGGCGTCGCCGTCGCCCGTCGCCAGGCGCAGCCAGGTGCCGTCCGGGCGGTGCGAGAGTGTGCCGAGGGTGCGCAGGCCGACCACGTCCTCGCGGAGCAGCGCGCTCAGGACGCGGGTGAGCAGTACGGCCTCGGCGGCGTCGGTCGTCAGGGGGAGGGTAGGGGCGGCGGTCACGGCTGGACCTCCCAGCGCCGGGCCGCCAGGAACTGCGCCGACACCCGGTCGACCGTCGACTGGTCGGTGCCGGTGGCCCGCAGGACGCCCAGATAGTCCCGGTTGGTGCGGTACAGCTCGTGCCGCTCACCGACCGCGCGGAGCGGACGGTACGTCAGATGCACGTCGTCCAGGTGGAGTTCGGTGGCCGGGGGAGCAGAGGTCAGGGTGCCCGCGCGGTCGGCGCACGGGTACTCCAGGCGGGCCGCGCCGCCCCGGCGGATTCCCAGGTCGGCCGGGAGCGGCTCGCCCAGATGGGTGCGCAGGATGTGCTCGAAGAGCGGGATCCCCAGGAGCCGGGCCAGCAGCAGGTCCACCTGGTCGCCGATGGCCCGGTAGTTGACCTCGATGATGCGGGCCTGTCCCTCGTGCACCACGAACTCGGTGTGACACGCGCCGAACCCGACTCCCAGTGCGTCGAGTTGGGCCAGAATCTGCGCGACGACCGGCTCGGGGTGGGCCTGGACGAGGACGAGCCGCTCCTCGATGAAGTACGGCGGCGGCGACAACTCGGTGTGGAAACCGCCCAGTACATGCCGGACGTTCCCGTCGCCGAGCGTCTCCAGGGTGTACAGCTCCCCGGGCAGGTACTCCTCGACCACCAGGACGGTCCCCGGCCGCCGCGCGAAGATCTCCTCCGCGCGGTTCTCCAGCTCCTCGGCGCTGTCGACGAGGACGACGTCCTCGCTGGCCACGCCCTCGCGCGGCTTGAGGACACACGGATACGGCGCGGCCAGCGCGACAGCCTCGACGGGAGCGGTGTCGGTCAGTTCCGCGGACCACACGGTGTCCACGCCGGCGGCGGCGAGCCTGCGCCGCATCTCGGCCTTGTCCTTGCAGGCGAGTGCGGCCCGCCAGTCCTTGCCGGGCAGCCCGAAGTAGTCGGCGGCCAGGGCGGCCTGGGTCTGGAGGTGGTCGCTGTTGCTGAAGACGGCGTCGGGCCGGTGATGTGTGGAGATCCGGGTGACGACGGCCCGGAAGTCACGGACGTCGCACTCCAGGATCTCGATGCCCGGATACGTGGAACACGCGGCCCGGTGGGCGTCGGGCTGGTCGGTGAGGACGGTGACATCGAGGCCGAGCCGGGCGGCGGCGGGCAGAAAGCCCTCGGTGACGGAGTCGGTGGGGTTGAGGGCGAGCAGGTACAGACGCATGACGTGTGGAGCAACTTCCGCTAGCGGGTGGGGGGTTGTGGCCCGGGTCGGGGCCCGGGGGCGGGGCGCGTGCAGAAGGGCGCGCCCCGCCCCCGTACAGCGGGAATTACTTCTTCGGGAGATCCACGCCGGTGGCCCTGGCCACGTCGGCGAGCATCTGCTCGGCGGCCTGGACGCCGATGCCGGACATCCAGATCTCGTCCGGGACCTCGAAGACCTTGCCGTCCTTGACGGCGGGCAGGCTCTTCCAGACCGGGTTGGTGACGACCTGCTGCTTCTGCGTCTTGTCCTCGGTGTCGGCGGCGGTGACGAAGATCAGGTCGGCGTCGGCCTGGTCGATCTGCTCCGGGCTGACGTCCTTCATCGTGACCTCGGGGTCGGTGGAGACCTGCGACTTCGGGCGGACCAGGCCGATGTCGCCGAGGACGACACCGCTGTAGGAGTTGGACTGGTAGAGACGGGTCGGACCGGCGATGAAGCGGACCACGGACGCGGTCGGCATGGTGCCCTTGTCCTTCGCCCTGATGGCCTCACCGAGCGCCTTGGCCTGAGTCTCGTACTCCTTGAGCTTGGCCGCGGCCTCGGTCTCCAGGCCGAGGGCCTCGGCGTGTACCTTCAGATTCTGCTTCCAGACACCGCCGGTGGTCTCCGTGAAGACGGTGGGCGCGATGGCGCTGAGCTTGCTGTAGATCGCCTCGTGGCGGACCTTCGAGGACAGGATCAGGTCCGGCTTGAGGGAGGCGATCAGTTCGAGGTTCGGCTCCAGAAGCGGACCGACGTCCTTCGTGTCGCTCAACTCGCCCTTCAGATACGTCGGGAAGCCGCCCTCGGACTTGAAGTGCGGGGCGACCGCGCCGACCGGATCGATGCCGAGGAGGGTGACGTCGTCCAGCTCGCCGGTGTCGAGCACGACGACCCGCTTCGGCTTGGCGGGGATCTTCACATCGCCCATGACGGTCTTGAGAGTGCGGGGGAACCCGGCGGTGTCGGCGGCGGCATCGGCGGCCGTGTCGGTGCCCTTGCCGCCCTTGTCGTCAGCGTCGCCGCTGCCGCAGGCTGCGAGCACGGCGGTGCCGAGTACGACGGCGAGGAGCAGAGCCAGCAGGCGCCCAAGACGGCCGAACCGGCTCATTCCGGGCAGTGAACGGGTGTTGCGCATGAGGGGGGTTGGTCTTTCTGTCGATTACGGCGGTACGGGCGGGTCAGGCGGTCGCGGCGGAGTGCCGCACCGCGCTGCCCTTGGGGATGACCAGCGGGGTGCCGGTCTCCGGGTCGGGTATGACCCGGCAGTCCACGTCGAACACGGACTTGACGAGCTCCGCGTCGAGCACGTCGGCGGGTGGGCCGGCGGCGGCGAGGCGGCCGTCCTTGAGGACCACCATGTGGTCCGCGTAACGGGCGGCCTGTCCGAGGTCGTGCAACACCATCACCACGGTGCGGCCCGCCTCGGCGTGCAGTGCGGCGACCAGATCGAGTACGTCGAGCTGGTGGCGCAGGTCGAGGAAGGTGGTCGGTTCGTCGAGCAGGAGCAGCTCGGTGTCCTGCGCCAACGCCAGGGCGATCCAGGCGCGTTGGCGCTGCCCGCCGGAGAGCCGGTCGACGGGCTGGTCGCGCAGCGCGGTCGTGCCGGTGCGCTCCAGGGCCTCGTCGACCGCTCGCTGGTCGGCCGTCGACCACGGGGCCAGGAGGCGCTGGTGCGGATACCGGCCGAGGCGCACGAGCGCCTCGACGGTGATCGCCTCCGGGGTGACCGGCTGCTGCGGCAGCAGTCCCATCCGCAGGGCCAGCGCCTTCGCGGACATCCGGTGGATGTCGGAGCCGTCGAGGGTGACGGTACCGGCGGCGGGTGAGAGCAGTCGGCTCAGTCCTCTCAACAGGGTTGATTTCCCACAGGCGTTGGGGCCGACGATGGCGGTGACGGCACCGCCGGGGAGGGTCAGGTCGAGCCCGCCGACGACGAGGCGGTCGCCGTAGCGCAGATCGAGCGCCCGGGTGCGCAGCTGGTTGACGGTGTCCGGCCGGGCGTTCATGCGTGACTCCTGTGGACGGGCTTGCTCTGACGGAACATCAGCACCAGCAGCCAGGGTGCGCCGAGTGTGGCGGTGACCGCCCCGACCGGCAGCCCCTCGACGGGCAGCAGATGCTGGACCACCAGGTCTGAGGCGAGCAGCAGTACGCCCCCGGTGAGAGCGGCCAGCGCCAGGGAGACGGCGGTCGGCGGGCCGGTGAGGAAGCGGACGACATGCGGGACGGCGAGGGCGACGAACGTCACCGGGCCGGCGAGCGCGGCGGCCAGGGACGCCAACGCGACGGCGACGAAGAGGAGTTGGAGCCGGGCGGCAGAGGTGTTCAAGCCGAGCGCGCCCGCCGAGTCGTCCCCGAGGTCCAGCACGGCGAGCCGCCGGTGCAGTACGAGGGTGACGGCGAGCGCGGCCACCATGGCGCCGCCCGCTCCCCACACCTCCGTCCACGTCCGCCCGTACACCGAACCGGTGGTCCACTGGAGCGCGGAGCCGGCCAGCTCGGCCGGGAAGCGCACGATCAGCAGGTTCACGGCGGCGGCGAGCCCCGCCTGCACGGCGAGCCCGGTCAGCACCAGCCGGGTCACCGCGACCCCCGAGCGCCAGGCGAACACGCCGAGCAGCAGGGCGGAGAGAAGCCCCCCGGCCAGCGCGCCCACCGGGATCAGCGTCTGGGAGGCACCGGCCGCGATGAGCGAGACCGCGCCGAGCGACGCACCGCCGGTCACGCCCATGACGTCGGGCGAGGCCAGCGGATTGCGGAACAGCCGCTGCAGTACACACCCGGCGACACCGAGCCCGGCGCCGGCGACCAGGGCGGCGAAGGCCCGGGGCGCCCGGAACTGCTGGACCACCAGCACGTCCCCGGAGTCCCCGAGCCCGACCAGCGCCCGGAGCGCGGTACCGGCCGGCATGCTCATCTCACCCGTCGTCAGGGCAACGGTGAGCAGCGCGAAGACCGCGACGACGCCGAAGCCTGCGTAGAGCGGTACACGACAACTCGACCGGACGCGGGAACCGGCTGTCGTACGCGCGACAGTCGTGGCGGCGTTCATCGGGTCACCTTCCTTGCCAGCAGCGCCAGCAGGGGCGCGCCCAGGAACGCGGTCACGATGCCGACCTCCAGTTCCGAGGGGCGGATGACCAGCCGGCCCACAATGTCGGCCGAGAGCAGGAGCAGCGGCCCCGCGATCAGGCACCCGGGGACCAGGAGGCGGTGGTCGCCGCCCAGCAGCGGGCGTACGAGATGAGGTGCCGCCAGGCCGATGAACGCGATCGGGCCCGCGACGGCCACCGCGGAACCGGCGAGCAGGACGACGGCGATACCGCCCGCCAGCCGGATCCGGGCCACCGGGACGCCCAGCGCCTGCGCCGAATCGTCACCCAGGGCAAGGGCGTTGAGGGCGGGCGCGACCGCGAGCGCCACCACCAGGCCCAGCAACAGCGTGGGCAGCACTGGCCAGAGGGTGTCGAGAGTGCGCCCGGAGAGCGAGCCCGCCAGCCAGAAGCGGGCCTCGTCCAGGGTGCGCTGGTTCAGGAGCATGACCGCCGACGTCCAGGAGAGGAGGACGAGTTGGAGGACGGTGCCGCCGAGCGCGAGCCGAACCGGGTCGATGTCGCCCGCCCGGCGGGCCAGCGCCTGGGCGAGGAGAGCGGCACCGGCCGCGCCCGCGAAGGCGAACCACACGTACTCGACCGGGTCGCTCAGCTTCAGCGCGAAGATGGCGACCACCACCGCGAAACCGGCACCCGCGTTGATTCCGAGGGTGGTCGGCGAGGTGAGCGGGTTGCGGGTGATGCCCTGGGTGACCGCCCCGGCGACCCCGAGCGCCGCCCCGACCGCGAGCCCGATGACGGTACGCGGCAGCCGCAGCCCGGTCACCACGAGCGCGTCTCTTCCCTGGGCGTGGCCGAAGAGTGCGTCGGCCACCGTCGACAGGGGCACCGAGCGCGCACCGAGGGCGAGGCTCAGCGCCGCGCACAGGGTCAGGGCCCCGAGGCCGGTGAGAAGGATCGGGATGTGCCTCAGGGCACGGAAGGGTGCACCGATCGGTGCACCCGGTCGGGTCGCAGTCACGAGCCGGAGCTTAGGTTAGGCATACTTTACTTTTCAACCGGCCATGGGAACGCTGTGAGGTGCATAGCCCCTGATCGGGGCCTTGATCGTCGAAGTGGGGGCATCGGTGGTCGCCGCCTTGTGATCTTGTCGATAAGGTAAGGCTTGCCTATCTAACCCCAGCTGAACCTCGCCGCGCAGGAGTATCGATGACTGTCGACCTGGAGGCCTCGTCGGCCGGCACCGCCGCGCGTGTGCTCGGCGGCTCCTACCGACGCCTCGCCGACCTCTGCGACGTACTCACCGTGCAGGTGGCGCACTCCGACATGACTGGCCCTCAAGTAGGTCTCAGCGGAGTGGAATTGACGACAAGTCAGGAGGGACTGGAGTCCTTCGTCGAGGCCGAGGCCACGCGGATCCAGGAGCGCTATGGGCACACGGCCCGCCCGCACGTCGCCGCCTCCCGCGCCCTGCACGACTACGCCTGGTCGGTCGGCCTGCTGATGAGCGGCGTCTGGTACCTGGAGCGACGCGTGCCACGCATCCGGCCGCAGGACGTCCGGTTGGACCTCTCCAGCGGCGTGTACAAGATCACACCGGGTTCCGCCCTGTCCTGCCTCCCGGGAGACCCCGCCGCGACCCTCCCCGGAGTCACCGTGCTCCCGCACGAGGAGGCGCTGCGCACCGAGTTGCGCTCGGCCGTCGCCGACCACATGGCCCCGCTGCTCACCGCACTCGGCCCGATCGCCCGCCGGGGATCACGCGCCCTGTGGGGCCTGGTCTCCGACGACCTGGTCTCCGGGATCTGGTACCTGGGGAGGGTGCTCGGCCGGGAGGACGACGCCGTCCGCGCGGCCGGCGAACTGCTGCCCTCCGCTGTCTCCCCGTACCCCGGTGGCGCCGACTTCCGCCACCTCACCGACTCCTCGGGGCGCCGCCACCCGACCCGCACCCGTACCGGCTGCTGCCTCTACTACACGATCCGCCCGGACGACGCCTGTTCCACCTGCCCCCGCACCTGCGACACGGAACGGCTGCGCAGGCTGGAGAGCTGAGCGTTCCACGGACCGCGTGCGCTCAGCCGGTGGTCGCCAGGAACTGCGTCGCCGCCAGCTCGGCGTACAGAGGGTCCCCGGCGACGAGTTCACGGTGGGTGCCGACCGCGCGGACGCGCCCCGCGTCCATCACCACGATCCGGTCCGCCATCGTCACCGTCGACAGCCGGTGGGCGACGACGAGAACGGTCGTCGTACGGGCGACATCCGCGACCGTGTCGCGCAGCGCCGCCTCGTTCACCGCGTCCAGCTGCGAGGTCGCCTCGTCGAGCAGGAGCAGCCGGGGGCGGCGCAGCAGCGCGCGGGCGATGGCCACCCGCTGACGTTCACCGCCCGACAGTTTGGTGCCGCGATGCCCGACCAGGGTGTCGAGGCCGCGCGGCAGCCGGGCCACCAGACCGTCGAGCCGGGTCGTCTTCACCACGCGCGTGACCGCCTCCTCGTCGGCCTCCGGGTTGCCCAGGAGCAGGTTGTCGCGCAACGAGCCCGACAGCACGGGCGCGTCCTGCTCGACATAGCCGATGGCGGAACGGAGTTCGGCCAGTTCCCAGTCGGCGGCGTCACGGCCGTCGAGGGTGATGACACCGGACTCGGGGTCGTAGAACCGTTCGATGAGCGAGAAAACGGTCGTCTTGCCGGCGCCGGACGGGCCGACGAACGCCGTCATTCCCCGGGGCGGCACGGCGAACGTCACGCCGTGGTGGACGTACGGGAGATCGTCGGCGTAGCGGAAGCGGACGTCGTCGAAGGCGAGTGCAGCCGGTTCGGCGTCGCCGGTTGGAAGGGGAGTGGGGCGGGCCGACGACGGTTCGGAGGGCAGGGCGAGGGCCTCCTGGATGCGGGTGAGGGCCGCGGCACCCGTCTGGTACTGCGTGATCGCGCCCACGACCTGCTGGATCGGCGACATCAGATAGAAGACGTAGAGGAGGAACGCGACCAGTGTGCCGACCTCGACCGCGCCGGTCGCCACCCGCGCGCCGCCCACCGCGAGCACGGTGATGAAGGCGATCTGCATCGCGAGGCCGGCCGTGTTGCCCGCCGCGGCCGCCCACTTGGCGGCCCGCACGCTCTGCTTCCACGACTCCTCGGCCGCCGCGTGCAGCCGTTGCTCCTCGCGGTGCTCGGCGCCGGACGCCTTGATCGTGCGCAGCGCGCCCAGCACCCGTTCCAGCGAGGCGCCCATGACGCCGACCGCGTCCTGCGCCCGCCGGCTCGCCTTGTTGATACGCGGCACGATCACCCCGAGCACGGTCCCCGCCGCCACGATCACGGCCAGGGTGACGCCCAGCAGCACCGGGTCCACCAGGCCCATCATCACGACCGTCGCCACCAGGGTGAGGCCGCCGGTGCCGAGACCGACGAGCGAGTCGGTGGTGACCTCGCGCAGCAGGGTCGTGTCCGAGGTGACCCGGGCCATCAGATCGCCGGGCTCGGTCCGGTCCACGGCCGGTATCCGCAGCCGCAGCAGATACGAGGACAACGCCCGCCGGGCACCCAGTACCACCGACTCGGCGGTACGCCGCAGGACGTACGAACCCAGCGCGCCCAGCGCCGCGTTGGTGACGACCAGCGCCGACATCAGCACCAGCGCCCCGGCGATCGTCCGGTCGTGGGACAGGTCGTCGATGAGCCCCCGCGCCACCAGCGGCAGCGCCAGCCCGGCGGCACCTGTGGCCAGCGACAGCAGTGCGCCCGCGAACAGGGTCCACCGGTGCGGTCGTACGTATCCGAGGAGCAGCCGCCAGGCGGGCGGACCGGCGTTCGGCTCTGCGATGCTCACGGCGCTCCTCGGCGGGTCGGGCGGACATTCACCCTACGTCGGCGGCCGGGGGAGCGGAGAGGCGGTCGTCCCCCGTCCGCCACGCACGCCGACCCGGAGCGCCACGGTGGGCGTGCCGTTACCGATCGGTCGCACGTAGGGTCGGAGCGAAGAACCGAACATTGGCCGATGGAAGGGTTCAGCACCATGGCGCAGGAAGTACGCGGCGTGATCGCACCGGGTAAGAACGAACCGGTGCGGGTCGAGACGATCGTCGTGCCGGACCCCGGTCCGGGTGAGGCCGTGGTGCAGATCCAGGCCTGCGGCGTGTGCCACACCGACCTGCACTACAAGCAGGGCGGGATCAACGACGACTTCCCCTTCCTGCTCGGCCATGAGGCCGCCGGGGTCGTGGAGTCGGTGGGCGAGGGGGTCACGGACGTGGCTCCCGGTGACTTCGTGATCCTCAACTGGCGTGCAGTGTGCGGGAGTTGCCGGGCCTGTCTGCGTGGGCGCCCGTGGTACTGCTTCAACACGCACAACGCCAAGCAGAAGATGACCCTGCTCGACGGCACGGAGCTGTCGCCGGCGCTCGGTATCGGCGCCTTCGCCGAGAAGACCCTCGTCGCGGCCGGACAGTGCACCAAGGTCGACCCGTCTGTCTCCGCCGCTGTGGCCGGGCTGCTGGGGTGCGGGGTGATGGCCGGTATCGGCGCCGCCATCAACACCGGGAACGTCGGTCGCGGTGACACGGTCGCCGTCATCGGCTGCGGAGGCGTGGGCGACGCCGCGATCGCCGGAGCCAACCTCGCGGGCGCCGCGAAGATCATCGCCGTCGACATCGACGACCGGAAACTGGCCACCGCCCGCACGATGGGCGCCACGCACACGGTCAACTCCAAGGAGACCGACCCGGTCGAGGCGATCCAGGAACTCACCGGCGGCTTCGGCGCCGATGTCGTCATCGAGGCGGTCGGCCGCCCGGAGACGTACAAGCAGGCCTTCTACGCCCGTGACCTCGCCGGGACCGTGGTGCTGGTCGGGGTGCCGACGCCGGAGATGAAACTCGAACTCCCGCTGATCGACGTCTTCGGGCGCGGTGGCTCGCTGAAGTCGTCCTGGTACGGCGACTGCCTGCCCTCCCGCGACTTCCCGATGCTCATCGACCTGCACCTCCAAGGCCGCCTGGACCTGGCGAAGTTCGTGACGGAGACCATCCAACTCGACGACGTGGAGAAGGCGTTCGAGCGGATGCACGGCGGCGACGTACTGCGTTCCGTGGTGGTGCTGTGATGGCCGCGCGTATCGAACGCCTCGTCACCTCGGGGCAGTTCAGCCTCGACGGCGGCACGTGGGACGTCGACAACAACGTGTGGATCATCGGCGACGACCACGAGGCGATCGTCATCGACGCCGCCCATGACGCCGACGCCATCGTGGCGGCCGTCGGCGACCGGCGCCTGACCGCCATCGTGTGCACCCACGCCCACAACGACCACATCGACGCGGCCCCGGACCTCGCCGATCGCACCGGCGCCACCATCTGGCTGCACCGCGACGACCTGCCGCTGTGGAAGCAGACCCACCCGGACCGCGAACCCGACGCCTGGCTCGCCGACGGCCAGGTGATCGAGGCCGCCGGCGCCGATCTGACGGTCCTGCACACGCCCGGACACGCACCGGGCGCGGTCTGCCTCTACGACCCGGGGCTCGGCACCGTCTTCACCGGCGACACCCTCTTCAACGGTGGCCCGGGTGCCACCGGCCGCTCCTACTCCCACTTCCCGACGATCATCGACTCGATCCGGGACCGGCTGCTCGCCCTGCCGCCCGAGACGAAGGTCCTCACCGGGCACGGCGACCCCACCACCATCGGGGCCGAGGCACCGCACCTCCAGGAGTGGATCACCCGGGGCCACTGAGCCCACCGTCACCGAACGCCAGTGGGCGCCCACCGTCGACAACGGGGGGCGCCCACACGGACGTACGACAGCGACCGGGTCCGTTCAGGCGGCCACCGGGAATCCCGGCGTCCGGAGCACCTGCCGGTCGGCGTCCACCGCGAACACCTCGCAGCCCTTGCGTGTGGCTGCCCAGTCGACGCCCTCCGCGCCCATCGCGAACGCGGCCGTCGCCGTGGCGTCCGCCTCCGTGAGCGTGGGGGCGACGACGGTCAGGCTCAGCAGCCCGGTCGCCGGGCGGCCGGTGCGACCGTCGAGGATGTGGTCGCCCCGCTCATAGCGGGCGGAGGTCGCCACACCCCCCTCGGTTATCTCCAGCACCGTGCACAGCTGGTCGGCGTGCTCGGGATGCCGTACACCGACCCGCCAGGGGCGCCCGGCGGCGACCACGTCACCGCCGGCGTTCAGGCAGTACGTCCGTACGCCCGCCTTCTCCAGCAGCTCCGCCGCCCGCTGCACCGCCCAGCCCTTCACCATCGCGCACGGATCGAGGCCCCGGCCGGGCAGCCGTACGTCGAACGCGCCCCCGGTCGCGACCCGGTACTCCTCGCACAGGCCGAGTACCTCGGTGAGGTCCGCGCTCAGTTCGCCGGACTCCAGCTCGCCCCGGTCGAGGCGGGACACCTCGCTGTCGGGCTTGAAGGGGCTGAACCGCGCGTCGACCTCGTGGAGCCAGGCGAACACGGCGTCCGCCGCCTGTGCCGGAGCGTTCTCGTCGTCGATGCGCAGCGAGATCGGGAACCCCATGATGTGTTCGACGCGCCGCATCCGCTCAGCCCTTCGCGTCGATCGCGGCCTGGAGGGACTCCTTGTAGCCGTCGCTGGTGATGGTCGCACCCGACACCGTGTCGATGTCGGAGCTCTGCGCGGCCAGGGTCTCCTCGATCAGCACCGGCACGGCGGCCGTGGTCTGCGGGTGGTTCGGCTGCTGGAGCATCTTCAGGGAGGCGATCTTGTCGCCCTCGAAGGTCACCTCGACCTGCACGGTGCCCTTCTCGGTGTCCACCGCGGTCCCGGAGACGACCTTGGACGCGGACTCCGCGGCGGGCGCCGACGTGGACGCGGACGGCGACGGGGACGACGCAGCGGAGTCCGCCTGGGAGTCGATGGCGGCCTGGAGGGACTTCTGGTAACCGTCGCTGGTGATGGTGGCGCCGGAGACGGTGTCGATGTCGGCGCTCTGCGCGGCCAGCGTCTCCTTGATCAGGACCGGCACGGCGGCCGTGGTCTGCGGGTGGTTCGGCTGCTTCAGCATCCGCACCGAGGAGATCTTCGAGCCCGCGAACGTCACCTCGACCTGGACGTCACCCTTCTCGGTGGGCACGGTGGTGCCGGCGACGACCGTGGACGACGAACCGGCGGACCCGGAAGACGCCGAGGACGACACGGACGGGGTCGAGGCCCCGGAGGACGTGATGCCCAGCGACGGCTCGTAGAGCCAGACGGGGACCAGGCCCGCGATGCTCAGGACCAGTACAGGCAGTGCTCGTTTCACGACGTTCCTCTTATCCGGCCAGGCTGAAGCGCTCGAAGTGGGTCTGCGACCGGGGCACGCCCAGCTCCCGCAGGCTGCGCAGCACCGCGTTCATCATGGGCGGCGGCCCGCACAGGAAGACGTCCCGGTCCGCGATGTCGGGCACCAGCTCGGCCAGCGCTTCCGGGGCAAGCCTGTCGGGGACGACCGGCCCGGACACCAGGTGCAGCTCGGCGCCCTTGGCGTGGGCGATGTCCCGCAGCTCCTCGTAGAGGACGGCGTCCTGGTCCCGGGCGACCCGGTAGATGACCACGGCGTGGCCCTGGATCTCCTCCAGCAGCGCGCGGATCGGCGTGACACCCACACCGCCGGCGATCAGGACGGCCTCCGGCCGGGTGCGGTGCATCGCGGTGAACGCGCCGTACGGGCCCTCGGCGAAGACCCGGGTGCCGACCGGGATGTGCCGCAGGGCGGCGGTGCCGTCACCGGCCACCTTCGCCGTCAGGCGCAGCGACCTGCCGTCGGGCGCCGCCGACAGCGAGAACGGGTTCGCCTGCCACCAGCGGTCCTTGGTGAGGAACCGCCACAGGAAGAACTGGCCGGCGCGGGCGGGCAGCTTGTCGAGGTCGCGGCCGGTCATGTAGATCGACACGACGTTGTCGGCCTCGGGGACGACGGCCGAGACGCGCAGCTGGTGCCGGAGGTTCTTGCGCAGCGGCAGCACCACCCGGCCCAGGAACACCGAACCGAGCGCCACGCTCCACAGGGCCCACCAGTACGTGGTGGCGGCGGACGACGAGGTGAACGTCGTACCGACACCGACCTGGTGGGTGAACGCCAGGACCACCGCCACGTAGGTGTACAGGTGGATGAAGTGCCAGGTCTCGTAGGCGAGCCGGCGGCGGGCGTAGCGTGCGGAGACCGCTCCGATGATCATGATCAGGGCGAGGGCGACGATCGCACGCAGCACGCCCTCGGTGGTCTCGGCCAGCTCCACCAGCTCGTCGACCGGGCCCATCGAGGTGCCCTCGGCGTAGCCGAAGGTGATGAACACCGCGTGGGACATCAGTGTCCACAGCAGGCCGAAGCCGACCCAGCGGTGCCAGGTGGTCAGCCGGTCCATGCCGATGCGGTGGTCCAGCCACGGCAGACGGGCCACCAGCACCAGCTGGAAGGCCATGACGAGCGCGCCGTACAGCCCGGCGAGCCGGCCCAGCACGATCAGCGCGTTCGACGCGAACCCGGCCTGTACGAAGAAGACGGTCACGACGGCGACATTGGCGGCCAGCACTGCGTACAGGCCGGCGCGGGCCACCACTTTGGGCCGTATCGCCGTGGGGGGCGCGGGAGGCGATTGGACGGTCGTCACGGACGGTGCTCCTTGATCGGGTCCAGGGACCCCGAGTCTGACCGACCGTAGCTGTCATTAAGCTGTCGTTGGACTTTCAAGTTGTTATCGATCACGCGTACGGGGGGAGGAAGCTATGGTGCTGCGAGCGGCGTGCAGCAGTATGAGCACGTGGAAAAAGTACGACTTCTCGTCGTGGACGACGACCCGCCCATCGCCGACCTGGTCGCGACGGTCGCCCGCTACGAGGGCTGGGAGGCGGTCGCCGCGTACTCCGGTGAGGAGGCGCTGACCAGGGCCGCCGAGTTCCGTCCCGACATCGTGGTGCTCGACCTGATGCTCCCGGGTCTCGACGGCTTCGCCGTGCTCGACCGGTTGCGGCTGTCGGGCACGATGGTTCCCGTGGTCTTCCTCACCGCCCGTGACGGAGTCGCCGACCGGGTCGCGGGACTCACCCGGGGCGGCGACGACTACCTGGTCAAACCCTTCGCCGTGGAGGAGCTGATGGCCAGACTGCGGACCGTGCTGCGCCGCAGCGCCGGCCCCGGTTTCCAGCGTTCCGTGCTCCGGGTGGCCGACCTCACGATGGACGAGGACACCCGTGAGGTGAGGCGTGGCGACAAGCGGCTCACACTCACCCCGACCGAGTACGAGGTGCTGCGCTACCTGATGCGCAAGTCACCGACCGTCCTCACCAAGGCGCAGATCCTCGACCATGTCTGGGAGTACGGCTTCGGCGGCCGCTCCAACGTCGTGGAACTGGTCGTCAGCAGGCTGCGCCGCAAGCTCGACGACCCCGACCAGCACGACGAACCGCTGATCCACACCGTGCGGGGCGTCGGCTACGTGGTCCGGCAGGTCGGCGAGTGATCCGCCGCGCCCGGGAGAACTACCGCAGGCTGCGGCTGGGCACGCGGCTGGCGCTGGGCATGGGCGTGCTCTCGCTGGTCGTGTTCGCCGTCGTCGGCGCGTCGCTCTCGATGTACATGCGGGAGTACCTGGTACGTCAGCTCAGCGACCAGATGTCGCACGTCCAGACCAGCCAGGCCAAGGACGTAGTGGTGTACGGCGGCGTCAAGGACAAGCCCTACTGGGGCTGGTACAGCGCCTCGTACAAGATCTCGGGTCCGGAACCCGTCCTCCGCAAGCCCGCCGACCTGCCGCCGGACGCCAGTGAACTCCTCGCCGCCGCCGAGATCGTACGGGCCACGGGCGCCGAGCCCGTGCTGCGCACCGCACGTATCGGCGGGGCCAGCTACCGGCTGCGCGCCTGCGAGGTCGAGGACGGGGTCGTGCTGGTCACCGCGGCTCCCCTGGGGGACATCGAGGACACCATGGAACGGCTGGTCACGGTCCAGGTCGTCGCCTTCGCGCTCGCCCTCCTCGGCCTCGTGGTCCTCGGCCGCGCGGTGCTGCGCCGCGGCCTCAGGCCGCTCAGCGACATGGCCCACACCGCCCGCGGCATCACCTCCCACGACTTCACCGACTCCGCCCGGCTGCCCGTACGCGCCGACCGGGCCGACGGCGGCCCCGAGGTCGAGGAACTGCGCACCGCGTTCAACACCATGCTCGAACACATCGACGACTCCCTCGCCGTGCGCACCGAGGCCGAACAGCGCCTGCGCCGCTTCGTCGCCGACGCCTCGCACGAGCTGCGCACACCCCTGATGTCGGTACGGGGCTACGCGGACCTCTTCCAGTACGCCGCCGCCAACGAGCCCGGCGAACGGGACAGGCACCTGGCCCGGCTGCGCGCCGAGGCGGCCCGAATGGGTGTCCTGCTCGACGACCTGCTGCTGCTCGCGCGGCTGGACGCGGCCCAGGTCGAGACCCCGCTGCGCCCGGAGAGCGCCGACCTGGTCGAACTGGCCGGCCAGGCGGCGGACGCCTTCCGCGCGGGCCACCCGGAACGCCCCCTGACGGTGACGGCACCCCCGAAGGAACTGCGGCTGCGTCTCGACCCGCTGCGTATCCGGCAGGTCCTGGACAACCTGCTGACCAACGCGGCCGTGCACACGCCCGCAGGTACGGCGGTGTCCCTGGAGGTGCGGGTCGACGACGGCCACGCCGTGGTCCGGGTCGTCGACGCGGGCCCCGGCATCCCGGCCGCCGACCAGGACCGGGTCTTCGACCGTTTCTACCGGGTCGACAAGGCCCGCAGCCGTGACCGGGGCGGCAGCGGTCTCGGACTCGCGGTCGCCCTGTCCCTGGTCCGGGCGCACGGCGGCACCCTCGACCTGACCAGCCGCCCCGGCGAGACCGCCTTCACCCTGCGCATCCCGCTCGACAGGACGGACAGAACAGACAGGACGGACAAGCCACTGAACAGCTGATCCAACAGGGCAGCAATGCGAACACAACGATTCAACTGAACACAACGACTCGGTCCGACGGCTCAGCACGGACGATCTGAGGAGACCCCCCACCGTGAACATACTGATCGTTTTCGCCCACCCCGAACTCTGCTCCTTCAACGGCGCGTTGAAGGTCAGAGCCGTGGACGTCCTGAAGCGGGCCGGGCACGAGGTCGTGGTCAGCGACCTGTACAGGCTCGGCTGGAAGGCGGCGGTCGACGCCGAGGACTTCCCCGGAGTCTGGACCGACCCCGACTTCCTGGATGTCGCGGCCGAGCAGGAACGCGTGTCGGCGGCGCACGAGACCCCGCCCGACGTCCTCGCGGAGCAGGAGAAGGTCACCCGGTGCGATCTGATGATCCTCCAGTTCCCGCTGTGGTGGTCCGGAATGCCGGCCATCCTCAAGGGTTGGATCGACCGCACGATGGCCCGCGGCTTCGCCTACGGAGAGGGACGCGCCTACGGCACCGGCCAACTGAAGGGCAGACGCGCCCTGGTGTGCACGACCACGGGCACCACTTCGGGCCTGTACGGCGAGGGCGGTACCGACGAGGACCTGGACCGCGCCCTCTGGCCCATCCACCACGGCATCCTCGGCTGCCTCGGCTTCGACGTCCTCCCGCCGTTCGTTGCCCGCGCCCCGGGGGAGGCGTCGGCGAAGCAGCGGGAGGAGTACCTCACGGAGTACGCCGAACGGCTGCTGGCCGTAGCCCTGTAGCCCGCTACTCGGGTACGGCCTGCTCCCGGACGAGGGAGGCCACATGGTCGGTGACCGTGTCGAGGATCTCCGCGCAGGCCTTCTCGTCGCCGAGGGCCAGGAAGTTGAGCGTCAGCCCGTCCGTCATCGTGGCCAGATAGCGGGCCAACACCGGGACGGGCACGCTCAGTTCGAACGCCATGGTCTCGCGCAGCTGCTCCAGCAGTTCGGCGTACGTCTCGGCGTACAGCTCGTACTGCCGGCGGGCCAGATGCGCGAACCCCGGCTCGCGCAGGGCGTACTGGGTGAGTTCGTACGTCAGCAGGTGCTGGCCCGGGTGGGCCGCCACATGGTCCCAGTACGCCCTGAAGCCCGCCCTGATGGTCTCCCGCAGGGTGGACTGGGGCTGGATCGCCTCACGCACCACATCGACGTAGTGGTCCATGATCGTCGTGATGACCGACTCGATCAGGGCCTGCTTGGAGTCGAAGCAGTAGTGGAAGACGCTCAGCGACACGCCTGCCTCGGCCGCGATGGACCGGGTCGTCGTCCTGGGGACGCCGTCCCGGGTCATCGCGCGGATGGCCGCCTCGGTCAGCTGCCGGCGCCGCTCGGCCGACGGCTTGCGTGCCATGAACTCCCCCTAGGTCGGAACTCAGCTGCTGTAGACACCTACTTCGTAGAGTGAGTATCCCCAGTCCGTGCCCCGATCCAGTCCGTGGACGCGCACATAACGGGCCGGGACTCCCGAGAACTGCGCGGTGTCCAGGCCGCCGTCGCCGGCGGTCGTGGACCAGGCGGTCTGCCAGGTCGTCCCGTCGGTCGAGACCTCGATGCGGTACGACTTGCCGAACGCCTTCTCCCAGTCGAGGGTGACCCGCTTGACCACGTTCGTGGAACCGAGGTCGAGCTGGAGCCACTGGTCGTCGCTCCAGTCGCTCGCCCAACGGCTGCCCGAGTCGCCGTCCACGGCCTGGCCCGGCTGGTAGCTGGTGACCGGGTTCGACTCCGACGAACTGGCCGTAGCCGTCACGCCCTTGGCGAGGTTCACCCCGGCCTTGTGGGCCTCCGCGGCGCCCCAGGTGTCGAGGTAGGACTCGGCGCCCCGGAACAGGTCGCTCACCGCGTCCGCGCCGCCGACCTGCCGGATGTCCTGGATCCAGTCCGGGATCAGGCCGACGTGCGCGGCACCGTCCGTGTTGATGTCCCAGGTGCGGGACCCGGTGGTCTGCCGGTCGATCACCGAGCCGCCGTCGACACTGGTGAAGGGGTACGTCACCGTCGTACCGGTGTCCGTGCCGCGCGGGGCGGGGTGGTCACCGATGCCGTTGAAGTCGGTGCCGTAGCCGTAGCCCTTGTCGTACTTGGTGCGCAGGGCGTCGGTGCGCGCGGCCTCCGCGACGAACTCCTTGGAGGAGTGCATGTACTGGGCGATGAAGCCGCCGAGACCGTAGACCCGGTCGGTCCAGTTGAGGTCCATCCAGCTGTGCGAGGAGAGGATGCCCGGGTAGGCCTCCGCCGCGAAGATGTCCATCGCCTGACCGGCGGCCTTGACCCCCATGTGGTCGATCTCCAGCATCATCTTGCGCTTCACCATGCCGCGCACCGCGTACTCGCCGAGCGAGGTGAGCCCGCGCTTGTTGCACTGCGCGTCCGAGGAGTACGTGGGCAGTTCGGTGCCCTCCGGGAGATCCTCCGTCGCGCTGGTCGCCGTGGCGCCGCCGATGGGGTTGTCGTGCATCGCGGACGTGCACTTCTCCGTCTGCCAGAAGGTGCCCGTCGACAGGAACTGGCCGACGTTGATCGCCGTACCGAGACCGCCCTCGTCGAACCGCACCCCGCACAGCGCGTTGTCGAACTTGTGGCACAGGAACATGCTGCGCACACCGAGGCCGTACAGCTCGTCGAGGCCCTTGTCGATGTCGGCCTTGCTGCACTGTGCGATGTCCAGGATCTGCTTGCAGCCGAAGGGCTCGGACGTCTCGACACCGAGGACGACGGCCAGCTTGCCCTGCTTGATCACCTCACGGGCCTGCGCGCTGTCCGTGACGATCCGGAACCAGCCCTTGCCGGTGCCGCCGTACTGGGCGTCGATGAAGTCCTGGAGCTGGTACGTCAGTTTCGCCTGGAGGCGGATGGACGTCATCTCGTCGCAGCTGCGGTCCTTGAAGAAGTAGACCGAGCAGATCATGCCGTTGGTGACCAGGTCGTTGACCAGCACACGCTGGCCGCCGCGCCAGGCACGCTCGACCCAGGCGTAGTAGTTCGCCTGATGGGTCATCGAGTCGTACGCGGGCCAGTCCTTGAACGTCGGATAGCCGACCGGGTCGTGCTTGCCGTCGCCGCCGTGGGTGATGTAGTCGAACACCGCGAAGGTGCCGTCGGGGTAGTGCTCGGGACAGTCCTTGAGCGCGTCGGCGATCCCGCTGGTGGAGAAGACCTTCCCGCAGATGAGCCGCCCGCCGAAGGCCTCGTTGGAGAACAGGTGGTTGTGCGCGTCGACGAACCCCTGTACCTCGCCCTGGGAGTTGGTGCCCTTGAAGGGCTCACCCGTGACATTGATCTGGGAGTCGGGCGTCGGGCGCGCGGTCGGCGTCCACCAGTCCGTGCCGGCCGCCGAGCTGGGCCCCGTACCGAGGACCAGCGCCATTACAGCGAGCAGCAGGGGCAGCACGGTAAGGGGTCTGCGACCGCGACGCGGGCGAGGGGGGAAAGCAGGCTCGGTCATCACTCACGTCCTCGCACAGAGGTTGTCATGGCTCGCGCAAATCTGTGATGAGGATCGCTACAGCAGGGTGATGGAGTCAATAGTCCGGGACGCTTGACCTGATAGCCGAAGTGGCCGTAACGGCGGTTATCCGCGCGTAAACGGCGAGCCAAGTGCTCACCAACCAGGGGCCAACTGGGTGGCAACTGCGCAAGGTGCTGCGCATGCCCTCGGCGAAAGAAAGAAAAAGTCCCCGAACCTGTCACAACCCTCGCCCAGCCGGTGTCTTGAGGCCGAACCCCATCCAAGGGGCGACCGTCGAAGCGGAGGAGACACCATGAGCGGCAACACCGAAGTGGTCGTGATCGGCGGCGGTTACGCCGGAGTCATGGCGGCCAACCGGCTGACACAGCGAGCCGACGTGACCGTCACCCTGATCAATCCGCGCCCGGCCTTCGTCGACCGGATCCGCCTCCACCAACTCGTCGGCGGCACCCACGACGCGGTCACCGACTACCGGAAGATCCTGGCCCAGGACGTCCGGCTGATGGTGGACACCGTGACCCGGATCGACACGGCCGGGCGCGGTGTCACGCTCGAGAGCGGCGCCACCGTCGGCTACGACCACCTGGTCTACGCCGTGGGCAGCGGCAGCGCCGACCCCCGCGTCCCCGGCGCCGCCGAGTTCGCGTACCCGATCGCCGGCCTGGAGGAGGCACAGCGGCTCCGGCCGGCCCTCGACGCCGCGCCCGCCTCGGCCCCGGTGACCGTGGTCGGCGCCGGTCCGACCGGCATCGAGACCGCCGCCGAGCTCGCCGAACAGGGCCGCACCGTGACCCTGGTGTGCGGCGGCCTGCTCGGCCTGTCCCTCCATCCGCGGGGCCGGCGCGCGGTGGCCAGGCGGCTCGCCGCACTCGGGGTGAGCGTGCTCGACGGCCCCGGCACGAAGGTGACGGAGGTGACCCGCGACGCCGTACGCCTCGCCGGTGGCCGCGAGCTGCCGAGCGCGGTGACCGTCTGGACCGCCGGATTCGGGGTGCCGGACCTGGCAGCCCGCAGCGGACTGCGCACCGATGCCCTGGGCCGTCTGCTCACCGACGAGACACTGACGAGCGTCGACGACGAGCGCGTCGTCGCGGCCGGGGACTCGGCGGCCCCGTCGGACCTGCCGTTCCGGATGAGCTGCCAGGCGGCGGTCCAGCTGGGCCCGCAGGCCGCCGAGACGGTGCTCAGCCGCATCGCGGGGGAGCGGCCCGCCGCCATCGACGTGGGGTTCGTCGCCACCTGCATCAGCCTGGGGCGTCACGCCGGCGTCTTCCAGATCATGGGCAGGGACGACACGGCCAAGAGGTACTACCTCGGCGGCCGGACCGGCGCAAAGGTCAAGGAACTCATCTGCAGGAGCATCCCCTGGCAGCTGTCGTACGAGGCACGCAAGCCCGGCGCGCACACCTGGTGGAGCAAGGACGCCAAGCGCCGCCAGCTCCTCCGGGCCAGGGCCGACCAGGAAAGGGTCACCGCCGAGCGGGCAGCCTGAGACACCGCCCGGCGTGTCAGCGCCGGGCGCCGGGCAGTGTTCCCCTGCCGATCGCACGGCTGTCGACGACAACGAAAAGGACCCTGCTGTGGAATCACGCCCGAGAACCGACGGCGGCCGACGCCAGCCCCCGCGCCGGACAGTGGCCGGGACATGAGCGACCGCACCACGGGCCCTGGCACCGACCCGGCTCCCGGCACCGACCCGGCACCCGGGACCGACCCCGCGACCGAGACGTTCGTCGCCCACCGCAACCTGCTCTTCACCGTCGCCTACGAGATGCTCGGGTCGGCGGCCGACGCCGAGGACGTCCTCCAGGAGACCTGGCTGCGCTGGGTCGCGGTCGACCTCGCACAGGTCCGCGACCAGCGCGCCTACCTGGTCCGGATCACGACCCGCCAGTCCCTCAACCGGCTGCGCACGATGAGCCGACGCAAGGAGGCCTACGTCGGTCAGTGGCTGCCCGAGCCGCTGCTCACCGCGCCGGACGTGGCCGATGACGTCGAACTCGCCGAGAGCGTCTCGATGGCCCTGATGCTGGTGCTCGAAACCCTCTCGCCGACCGAACGCGCCGTCTTCGTGCTCCGCGAGGTCTTCGACACGGGCTACGACGAGATCGCCGCCGCCGTCGACAAGACTCCCGCGGCCGTCCGGCAGATCGCCCACCGCGCCCGTCGGCACGTCGATGCCCGCCGCCCCCGCCGGCAGGTCTCGGCCGAGGAGACCCGGGCCGTCCATGAATCGTTCCGGCGTGTACTGGAGACCGGGGACCCGCGGGCTCTCCTGGAAGTACTCGCTCCGGACGTCGTCATGGTGAACGACGGCGGTGGAATCAAACAGGCGGCGCTGCGCCCGATCACCGGCGCCGAGAAGGTGGCCCGGTTCCTGGTCGGCGTCCTGGGCAAGAACAAGGCCCCGATCACCGTCGCCCCCACCGTGGTCAACGGCGGCCCGGCGCTCGTCGTGCACCTGGACGGTGAGCTCGACGGCATCTTGGCGATGCGCGTCGAGAACGCCCTGGTCACAGGCCTCTACTACGTCCGCAACCCGGAGAAACTGACCCGGGCCGAGACGGAGACCCCGCTCACCCTGCGCTGAACGCCGAGGGCCGGCGGCGCGGGGTCAGAGGGCCGCCGTGGCCTGCCGTACGTGGTCGGCGACGAGGGGGTAGACCTCCCGGGCCTTCTCCTCGTCGTCGAGGTCGTAGCCGTGGTCGACCCCGGCCATGTCGAGGTGCTCGACCAGCGATCCCACCTGGCGCAGCCGCTCGGCGTAGCGCACGGCCTCCGCCCGGAGGCGGTCGTGCGCCGCGGTGACGACCAGGGCCGGGGCGATGCCCTTGAGGTCCGCGGTCTCCTTCGGGTGGGCGGGGGAGACGAGCCGGTCGGTGCGTTCGCGCGGGTCCGGTACGTACGCGCTGTCGAACACCTCGCCCATCCACGGGCGCAGCATCGGCTTGGCGATCGCCGCCCGCTTGTCCTTCGCCGCGGTCGCCAGGTCGAGGGGCGCGTAGTGCAGGACCTGGAGCGCGATCGCGGGGCCGCCCTCCTCCAGGGACTGGCGGGCCACGGCCGCGGCGAGACCGCCGCCGGCGCTCTGCCCGCCCACGGTCAGCCGGGCACCGTCCCAGCCGTGCTCGGCGCCGTGCGCCGCGATCCACCGGACGACCTCGTACGCCTGCCGGGGCGGGGCCGGGAACGGGTGCTGCGGGGCGACGACATAGTCGACGTTGACGACCACCACGCCCGCCAGTGCGGCCACGGCACGGCAGAAGGCGTCGTCCGACTCCGTCAACGGCATGATGAATCCGCCGCCGTGGAAGTTGACGTGGACCGGCGGGGCCGGGTCCTCGGTCGCCGGCCGGTAGACCACGACCCGGGCCGGGGCGACCGAGGTCGGGATCGTCAACTCAGCTGTGGCACGCGGGAATTCGGGAAGGCGAGCGTGGGACGCGGCGGCGGAGCCCCGCCCGCTGGGCCGTCGGTCCGCCAGCATGACGAGACGTTGCAACACCTTGGCGATGAGGGAGGCCACCGCAGGCCTGGCGAGGAGGGACATGCGGTTCCGTTCGGTCGGGCTATTGCCAGGAATCCTGTCGATCGACAGGATGACATTAAACATGGCCGACCGGTACAGCGGAAGCGGCTACGCCTTGTAGGCGATGCCTCCGTACACATCTGTCGGCTGCGGAGAGGTGCCCGGCTCCGGGCGCCACAGGGGGCAGGAGACGATGCCCGGCTCCACCAGTTCCAGACCCTCGTAGAGCGCGGAGAGCTTGTCCGGGCTGCGCAGCACGTACGGGACGGCGCCCGTGTCGTCGTACCCCTGCTGGGCGCGCTTGAGCTCCTCGTCGGTGTCCGTGCTGTCGTAGTGCACGAAGTAGCTGCCCGGCGGCAGGGCCGCCTGGAGGCGTCGCGTGATCGCCTTGGCCTCCTCCCAGTCCTGGATGTGGCCGAGGATGCCCATCAGCATCAGCGCCACCGGCTGGTCGAAGTCCAGATACCGGCGAGCCGCCTCGATGATCTTCTCGGGTTCGTGCAGGTCCGCGTCGATGTAGTCGGTGGTGCCCTCGGGGGTGCTGGTGAGCAGGGCCTGTGCGTGCCGCAGGACGAGCGGGTCGTTGTCGACGTAGACGATGCGCGACTCGGGGGCCACCTTCTGGGCGACCTGGTGCGTGTTGTCGTACGTCGGCAGGCCGGTGCCGATGTCGAGGAACTGGCGGATGCCGCACTCGCGGGCCACGAAGGTGACCGCGCGGATGAGATAGGTGCGCGAGGCGCGTGCCATCGTCTCGATGTCGGGGGCGATCTCGCGGTACTCGTCGCCTGCCGCGCGGTCGACCTCGTAGTTGTCCTTGCCGCCCATCCAGTAGTTCCAGATGCGGGCGGAGTGGGGCACCGTGGTGTCGATCTTGGACAGTGCTTCCTGGTCGGGGGTGGGCCGGCCTTCTGTCATCGGAGTTCTCCTGACTTGCCTCGCGCGGACATCGTCAACCTATCGTCAACTGCCTTTTCAATCATGGGAGTTGGGACAGGTGGGGCGCGGGGACACGGATGCGGCGAGGCCGCGCGACGGCGCGGTGGCGCGTCAACTCCCTCAGTCTGTACGGGACTCCCGCACGGCGGGAGTCCACGAACGGGTGGTCCGGTTGTGCGGATGTGGTGGTGCGCCGTACGCGGACAGCTCGCGCCGGAGGCGTACGGCGGGCCGAGGTGTCAGGCGATCAGGAAGTCCGCCTGGCCGGACTTGGCGCCCTCCAGGAACGACACGATCTCGTCCCGGGAGTAGACCAGCGCGGGCCCGTCGGGGTCCTTGGACTGCCGGAAGGCGACACTGCCGTCGGGCAGTCGCTTGGCCTCGACGCAGCTTCCGCCGTTGGTGCCGCTCCAGGGCTTGTGCCAGCCCTCGGAGCCGAGTTCGGACGCGGGCATGCCGCTGTGGACGGGGTTGTCGGTTGCCATGGTTCACAACTCCTTACGCAGTGCTGCCAGGATCTCCCTGGTCCGAGCGACCGGGTCCGCCTGAACGGACATCCGGTCCAGTACCTCCAGGTAGGTCACGACGTCGGCGGGCTGGTCGAAGTACTGCGCGCCGGCGAGGCTCTCCGTGTAGACGACGTCGGGCAGTTCGGAGAAGCCGAAGCGGAAGTAGTGGAAGGGACCGAAGGCTCCCGGATGCGGACCCGCGGCGAAGCGCATGATCTGGAGCCGGACCTTCGGATACTCCAACACCTCACTGAGGTGATCGATCTGAGCCCGCATCACCTCGGCCCCGCCCACGGGCCTGCGCAGCACGGTCTCGTCCAGTACGGCCCAGACGGCGGGCGCCTCGGGCTTGTCGAGCAGATCCTGGCGCTTCAGCCGCAGGGCGACCCGGCGCCGGATGTCCTCGGGACTGTCGTTGGGGAAGCCGATGCGCAGCAGCGCGACGGCGTAGTCCTCGGTCTGCAACAGGCCGGGGACGTAGTGGGGTTCGTAGAGCCGGATGACGGTGGCTTCGCTCTCCAGGCTCACATAGGCGCTGAACCAGTCCGGCAGCACATCGCGGTACGAGTACCACCAGCCCGGCTGGTTGGCCTCCCTGGCTAGGTGGAGGAAGTCGTCGATCTCCTTGGCCCGGACCCCGTAGGTGCTGAGCAGCTCCCTCACGTAGGGGATGCGGAGGCCGACCTCGGCCTTCTCCATCCGGCGGACCGTCAACGGCGTGACCTCGATCGCCCGTGCGGCGTCCTCGAACGAGACCCCTGCCCGCTCCCGCAGCTGCCTCAGCCGCTTGCCGAGGACCATCCGAAGGACGGTGGGGGCACTTCCGCCTGAGCGGTTGTCGCTCACGTGGGACCTCCGGGGACAGCCGTCACAGCGGGCAGTGTGCCATGTCTTCGGTTGACACCGACAGGGCTTTGCGCTTCATTCTGAAATTATCAGAACGAAGGTTGCGAGCTGTGCCTGTCGGTCACCATAGTGATCGGGTGACCTGCCGTACATCGCGCGGTGGTGTCACCGAAACCCGTCCCCCGCCGGGAAGTTGACGTCCCGACAGATCCGGACGAGTACGTAGCCCCACCCCGAAGTGATGCGAGACCTGGATGGCCCCCGTGACGCACGGACAACCGAGAAGCCCCGGCGCGGCCGAGCCGCGACACGGCGCTCTGGCCGCCGAACTGGTGCGCCGGGCCGAGGAGGACCAGCGGCTGACCCGGCTGGCCCGCGAGACGCCCACGGCGCTCAACCGGCACTTCGTCACCCGGTGCCGGGGCGCCAACGCCGACGCCCTCAGATCGGTCGTGGCCCGGCGCGGCTGGCCCCAGGCCGCCCAGGTCGGCGAGCCCGCCTCGACGGCGGCGCTGATGATCCTTCTGCACACCGCCGACCTCGGCTTCCAGCTCACCTGCCGCGACCTGATCGCGGAGGCGGTGGCGGACGGCGGCTGTCCGGCCGTGCACCACGCCTACATCGCCGACCACTGCGCGGTCGAGCTGGGCCAGCCGCAGTTCTACGGCACCCGCATCAACGCGGACACCCTGTGCCCGTACCCGATCCGCCACCCCGAGACGGTCGAGGAGCGCCGCGAGGACGTGGGCCTGGACCCGCTGGCGGAGCAGCTGCCCGCCCTGCGGCATGTCGTGAGCGGAATACCCGACAGCGGATGTCCGGTATCAGCGACACCCTGGACGTGACGCCGGCCCGCAGACCGGGTCGGTCGGGCTTGCGGTCACGCACGGAGGAGACACGGACATGCCGAGGACGACGGACAGCCCCCTGGACGGGCAACAGGACGCAGGGGCTCAAGGCGCAGGGGCTCAGGGCGGGAAGCTCGCGGGCAGGGTCGCCCTGGTCGCCGGGGCGACCCGCGGGGCCGGGCGCGGCATCGCCGTGGAGCTCGGGGCCGCCGGGGCCACCGTCTACGTGACCGGCCGCAGCACCCGGCAGCAGCGCTCCGAGTACGACCGGCCGGAGACCATCGAGGACACGGCCGACCTGGTCACCGCCGCGGGCGGCCACGGCATCGCCGTACCCACCGACCATCTGGACCCGGCGCAGGTACGGGTGCTGGTGGACCGGGTGGCCGAGGAGCAGGGCCGGCTCGATGTCCTGGTCAACGACATCTGGGGCGGCGAGAACCTCTTCGACTGGGAGAGCCCGGTGTGGGAGCACGACCTCGACAAGGGGCTGCGGCTGCTGCGGCTGGCCGTCGAGACACACGCGATCACCAGCCACCACGCCCTGCCCCTGCTGCTGCGCAACCCCGGTGGCCTGGTCGTCGAGATGACCGACGGCACCGCCGACTACAACCGGGACACCTACCGGACCTCCTTCTTCTACGACCTCGCCAAGTCGTCCGTCCTGCGCATGGGCTTCGCCCTCGGCCACGAACTGGGCCCGCGCGGCGCCACCGCCGTGGCGCTGACCCCGGGCTGGCTGCGCTCCGAGATGATGCTCGAACACTTCGGCGTCCGCGAGGAGAACTGGCGGGACGCCCTGGAACGCGTCCCGCACTTCGCCATCTCGGAGACCCCGCGTTTCGTGGGCCGCGCCGTGACGGCTCTGGCGGCCGACCCGGACGTGTCCCGCTGGAACGGCGAGTCCCTCTCCAGCGGCGGGCTCGCCAAGGTCTACGGCTTCACCGACCTCGACGGCAGCCGTCCGGACGCCTGGCGCTATGTGATCGAGGTCCAGGACGCGGGGAAACCGGCGGACACGGCCGGATACCGGTAGAGACAGCACTCGTCAGGTGAATCATCCGCTGATGCGCAGGCGCGGGCCTACGCATCAGTCGCCGTCGCCGGTGGTCCCCCGGCCGGGACCACCGGCCAGCGGGCGGAGTGGCCCGGTGGCAGCGCCAGGTCGCTGCGAACGGCCGCGTAGTAGCCCTCACGTCCGGACCGCTGGCGTTGCAGCAGCACCTGCCAGGCGCGCGGATCCTCGGTCCGCTCGCGCAGGAACGCCTCCATCTCCAGCAGTGTGGCGACCCACTCCCGGGCCTTCGCCACCACCTCGGGGTCGCCCAGCAGAAGCAGGGCCTCCCCGTACGGGTCCCTGGCGACGGTGGCCTCGGCGATGAGCGGCGCCGCCTCCTCGGGCGTCAGGGGATGCGGATGCGGGTCGTTGCCGAGGCCCGCCGCGACCCGGTAGGTCAGCGTGACCGACTTCTTGAGCACCCGTGCGTAGTCGGTGTACACCGACAGCCGCCGCTCCTCCCACCGCGCCTCCCGTTCGCGCGTGAAGCGGACCCGCTCCCCTCGTGCGATGGCCCAGTAGGAGCCGAGGGCTCCGATGACGACACCTATGAGAGCGGGGAGTTGCTGAATGAACGCGGACATGTCCGAACGCTATCTGCCCAGTTGATCGCCGGGACAGTACGGTCGGACCATGACACCGCGGCGGGGCACGACATGGGCGGGCCACGGGAGTGTCACCGTTTCGTCCCGGCCCGGGCGGATCCACAACCGATCAGCCGGAACAGCGGTCTAGCAAGCAGAGAACGTTCATGACAACCCGCTCGCAGCACGCAGGAGAGAGGTACCGACATGGGGGACGTACGCAGACGAGGGGTCGTCGCGCTCGGAGTCGCGGGGCTCGTGGCGCCGCTCGCGCTGGTGGCCACCGCCGCCCCGGCGCAGGCCGCGAGCTGCACGACGCAGACCGGCCCGTACCAGAAGAAGGTGGAGAAGTTCCTCGGGCGGCCCGTCGACGGTGTGCAGTCCGCCGCCGACTGCAAGGCCACCCAGAACTTCCAGAAGAAGCACGGCATCACTCCCAGCGCGGGCTACGCGGGCTCCGTCACCTGGGGCGTGATGGACCTGATGCTGAAGCAGCGGGCCGTCGGGAACAACCCCAACAAGGAAGGCAAGTGCCCGACCAACAAGGGCCGTATCGCCTGCGTCAACCTCACGCTCCAGCTGAGCTGGATCCAGGACGGCAGCCGCCTCGTCTACGGCCCGGTGCCGGTCCGCACCGGCCGCGACGGCTACGAGACCCGCACCGGACTGAAGAAGATCTACTGGCGGGACATCGACCACGTCTCGAACATCTACAACGTGCCGATGCCCTACAGCCAGTTCTTCGACGGCGGGCAGGCCTTCCACTCCGTCGGCCTCAGCATGTGGAACCCCCCGGGCTCGCACGGCTGCGTCAACATGACGAAGACGACCGCCAAGAAGTACTGGTCGCTGCTGAAGAACGGCGACGACGTCTTCGTGTACGGGCGCAAGCCGGGCACCTGAGGCACCCGGCCGACCCTCGTACCGTGCCCCGGGTCACGCCTCGGGCGCGTCCCCGAAGTCGGGGATCGGCAGCCTCGCCCCGCCCTGCCGCGCCGAGTCGTGCGCCACGATGCCCGGCAGGGTGTAGCGGGCGGCGACCCACGCGTTCACCGACGGCAGGGTGCGGGTGTTGACCGTCGTCACGAAGTCGTCCACCAGGAAGTGGTGACTGCCCTCGTGGCCGTTGTGGAGCTCGTCGAACTCCCTCGGGAGGCGCGACCGGTCGTGCACCGGAGCCGAGCCGGACGTGAAGGCGGCCCGTAGGTCCGGCGCGATGTGCTGGAGTGACGGATCGTCAGGAGCCATGGTGGGCTTGGGCTCCAGCAGCTCGCTGATGTCCGTGACCCCCTTCTTGTCCTGCCAGAAGGCGACCGTGGCGAGCTGCTCCATGCTGGCGTCCGTACCGAAGAACCGGAACCGCGACTCCCGGATCTGCGAGGGGTAGCCGACGCGCCGGAACTCGTTCGTACGGAACGAACCGCCGCCCGCGACCTCGAACAGGGCGCTCGCGTTGGAGTAGTCGTTGCCGAACTGGCTGACCTCCTTGTCGAACACACCGTCGCCGCGCTCGTCCCGCACGCCTATCGCCGACACGCTGATCGCGTGCGTCTGCCAGGCGCCGAGCACCCCGCCCACCGAGTGCGTCGGGTACAGGAGCGGGGGATAACTGGCCGTCGCCTTCCAGTTCTCGCCGCCGCTGTACTGGTAGGCCTCGTAGAACCCCAGGTCCATGTCGTGGACGTAGTCGCCCTCGGCGTAGAAGAGCCTGCCGAAGGCGCCCTCGGCGATCTGGTTGCGGGCGTGGACGGTCGCCGGGTTGTACTGACTCGTCTCACCCATCATGTACGTGAGTCCGGTGGCCCGTACGGCGTCGATGATCGCGCCGATCTCCTCGGCGGTTATCGCCATCGGCACCGCCGAGTACACGTGCTTGCCGGCGCCGAGGCCCTTCAGGACCAGCGGCCCGTGTGTCCAGCGCTGGGTGAAGATCGCCACTGCGTCGACCGCGGGCGACTCCAGCATCGCCTCGTACGACGGGAACGTGCCCGACAGGCCTTCCGCCGCGGCCAGTTGCTCCGCGCGCTCCGGCAGGAGGTCGGTCACATACACCTCGCCGACGCCCGGATGAGCGAGGAACAGCTTGGCGAACTGGCCGGAGAACTGCCCGGCGCCCACGATGCCGAGGGAGAACGTCATGTTGTGCGTGCCCTTCGTATGGTGTCCGACCGGTGACTTCGGTGTCGTCACTGGTCGAGGATCAGGTTGATCTGGCTGTTGGTCCGGTCGAGGCTGGTCACGGACCTGCCGTTGCCGAAGATGTCCTGCATGGCCGGGTGCATCAACGCGTACACGTCGGCCGCGTAGTTGGTGATCGGGTAGGAGAAGGTGGCGAACTCCTTCCCGCCCGCCTTCTCGCCGGCGACCGGCCGGGTGAACGCCGAGACGTCGATGCCCTTCTTCCGGTACGCGGCCACCGCGGCCTTCGTGCCGTCGGGCGTGGCCGGGAAGACGATCCCGTAACTCCCCACCGTCCGCTGGCACTCGGCGGACGCCAGGTACGCGACCCACTTCTTGGCGCCCGCCATGTTGTGGGCGTCCTTGGTGACGGAGTCGGCGAGGCCGTTCATCATCGTGGCGCGTTTGCCCGTCGGGCCGGCCGGAGTGACGGCGGTGGCCATGTCCAGGCCCTTGAAGCCGGCGTACGACGAGATCATCCAGGCACCGTCGAACGCGGCTGCCGCCCGGCCCGACGAGATCTGGGTGTTCGCCTGGTTGGACTGGGAGTTGTAGTCCGTGAAGGGGACCATGTAGCCCTTGTCCGCGAGACCGAAGTACCACTTGATCACCGACTGGAAGGTCTTGCTGTCGTACCGGTACTCGGTGCCCCAGCGCTTCTCGTTCGTGTAGGTCCAGCCCGCCGAGGCGGCGAAGGTGCTCCACTGGGTCTGGCCGTCGCCGTCGCCGCCCCCGTTGGTGGCGAGGCCGTACACCTTGACGTTGTTCTTGTCGAAGCCGGCCTCGTCACCCCGTTTGCCGTTCTTGTCGACGGTGAGGTGCGCGATCGCCTTCTCGAAGGTGCCGCCGTCCTTCGGGTTCCAGGAGAGGTCGTTCAGCTGTGCGGCGGTGAGACCGGCGGCCGTCGCCAGTTTCCGGTTGTAGAAGAGGGCGACGGTGTCCCAGTCCTTCGGCGCGCCGTAGCGGTGGCCGTCCTGGCCCATCCAGTTGGCGGCGAGGCCCGGCTGGTAGGCGGAGTCCTCGATGCCGAGGTCGTCGAGCGGTTCGAGGACCTTCAGATCGGCGAACTGGCCGAACTTCTGGATGTGGTCGGTGAACACGTCCGGCTGGGTGCCCGCGATGAAGCTCGCGGTGAGCTTGGTCCAGTAGTCGTCCCAGCCCAGTTGGGTGATCTTCACCGTCAGGCCGGGGTTCTCCCGCTCGAAGCCCTTCGCGCAGGCCTGGTAGGCGGGTTGCTGGTTGGCGTCCCACAGCCAGTACGTCACGGTGTCCGACGACGAGCCGGCCGCCCCGCCCTGCGCGCAACCGGTAGCGAGGGACAGCGCCAGAGCTCCGGTCAGTGCCACGACCGTACGAATTCGCATGTCCGTCCTTTCAGGTGAGCAGGTGAGCAGGTGGTCGGTCGGCGCGGTCACTTGATGCCCGTGAAGCCGACGGAGCTCACGATGCGGCGCGCGAAGCACGCGAACAGCACGAGCATCGGCAGCGCGGCGATCAAGGTCGCCGCCATCAGCCCCGACCAGTCGACGCCCGTCTGCGGGGTCTGTGCCCGGAAGATCGCCAGCGCCACCGTGAGCACGCGCGAGCTGTCGCTGTACGACACCATCAGCGGCCAGAAGTAGTCGTTCCAGGCGGTGATGTACGTGAGGATCGCGAGCGTGAGTACCGGCGTGGACGCCATCGGCAGCAGCACCCGGAAGAACACGCGGATCTTGCCGGCGCCGTCGAGCAGTGCCGCCTCCTCGACCTCGCGCGGGATGTTCATGAAGAACTGGCGGAGGAAGAAGACCGCGAACGGCGTCATGAACATCGTCGGCAGCGCGATCCCCAACAGGTTGTCCACCAGGCCGAGTTGCTTGATCAGGACGAAGTTCGGCAGCAGGGTGAAGATCGCCGGGACCATCAGGCCCGCCAGGAACAGCCCGAAGACGGTGTCCCGGCCGCGCCAGCGCAGCCGGGCGAAGGCGTACGCGGCCATCGCCGAGAAGAAGATCTGGCAGCCGGTGATCAGGGTCGACACGAACACCGAGTTGAGCAGGTAGCGCCAGAAGTCCAGCCCGCCGCCCGCGCCGCCCTGCGCTATCGCCTCCTTGGTGGACTGCAGTCCGAGCGCCCGCTCGAAACCACCGGTGGTCGGATGCACGGGCAGGGGGTTGGTCGGGTCGGCGGCGAGACCCGCGTTGGTGGACAGCGCGGTGCGCAGGATCCAGTAGAACGGCAGCAGGGTGACCAGCACGATCGCGGTCATCACCGCCCAGGCGGCGATCCGCCCGAGGGAGGGCCGGCGCCGCAGCGGTCGTACGACCGCCTTGGTGGGTGTCGGCGTGGCCGCCGGTGTCATCAGGGTTGACGGAGTTGTCATGGTCTCGCTCCTCCCGGTCAGCCGAGGTCGGTGTGGCCGGCCCGGGTGAGCCGGTACTGGAGGAACGTGATCGCGCTCAGCACGACCAGCAGGGCCACGGACATCGCGGACGCGTAGCCGAACTGGAAGCGGCCGAAGGCGGCGCCGTAGATGTAGAACTGCAGCACGTTGGTGGCGTTCGCGGGACCGCCCGACGTCGTCACCGCGACGGTGTCGAAGACCTGGAACGAGCCGATCACCGTCATGATCAGGACCACCGCGAGCACGGGCCGCAGCAACGGCATGGTGATCCGCCAGAACATCCGCCCCTCGCTCGCCCCGTCCACCTTGGCGGCCTCGTACATGTCGTTCGGGATGGCCTGCAGGCCCGCGAACAGCAGCAGCGCGGTGTAACCGACGTGCCGCCAGACGTTGATCAGCGCGATCGTCGGGATCGCCCAGGTCTCGTCGGCGAGGAACGGGATCCGGTCGAAGCCGAGGGCCGCGACGATCTCGTTGCCTATGCCCAGTTGGGTGTCGAGGATCCAGAGCCAGACGATGCCCGCGACGACGTTCGACATCAGATAGGGGGTGAGCACGATGCCGCGCAGGACCGCGGACTGGGTCAGCCGCTGGAGCAGCACGGCGATGGCGAGCGCCGACACCGTCTGAACGCCGATGTTGATGGCGACGTACTCGACCGTGACCGTCAACGAGTCCCAGAAGATGGGGTCGTGCACCATCCGGACGTAGTTGTCGAGCCCCACCCACTCGGCGGGAGTCAGCAGATTGAAACGGGTGAAGCTCAGGTAGACGCCCCGCAGCGTCGGCCAGAGCAGAAACACCAGGAAGCCCAGCATCGCCGGGGCGACGAAGAGCGCCGCGAGCGCCCCGTCACCATGTGGTCGACGCAGGGGAGGGCTGGTGGAGGCGACGGTCATGGAGAGACTCCCTCGTCTGCTCGTCGGCGGCTCGTCCTCAGGGCACTTACTTTCGAGGTGGAAGAATCCATTCGTCAAGGTGCGGGTGGACATCTTTTCTCAGCCAGGATTCTCGCCGTATCGTGACCTTGTTAGTTTCGTGGCAAAAGAAAAGGTCGAAGAGGTGAGGGGTCTGATCGGCATGACCGCAGTGACCGACGGCTGGCCGCCGCTGAGCCCCGGCGAGCGAACGGTGGCGATCGAGGTGCTCGTCCACGGCCCCCTGTCCCGCGCCGAACTCGCCCGGCGGCTCGACCTCTCCGCCGGCAGCCTCACCCGGCTCACCAAACCGCTGCTCGAATCGGGACTGCTCGTCGAGGCGCCCGACACCGGATCCCCGGAGGAAGTACGCCAGGGGCGGCCCTCGCAGCCCCTGGACGTCGTCGCCGAGTCCCGCGCCTTTCTCGGCTTCAAGATCACCGACGACATGGTCTACAGCGTCGTCACCTCCCTGCGCAGCGAGGTCGTCGCCCGCCTGGACCGGCCCCTCACCAGCCATGACCCCGCCCGCGTGGCCGACCTGGTCGCCGGGATGGCCGCCGAACTGACCGCCGCCCACCCCGCGGTGTCGGGCATCGGAATCGGCGTGGGCGGACGTGTCGAGAACCGCTCGGTCGTCGCCGACTCCGTCTTCCTGGACTGGTACGACGTCCCGTTCGCCGACCTCGTCGAGGAGCGCACCGGACTGCGGGTGGTCGTGGAGAACGACGTCACCGCGCTCGTCGAGGCCGAGAGCTGGTTCGGCGCGGGCCGTGGCCTCGACCGCTTCGCCGTCCTCACCATAGGGGCGGGCCTCGGCTACGGCCTGGTCAGCGGCGGTCGGCGGGTGCCGTCCTCCGAGGACGGTCTCGGCATCGGACGCCGCTGGATCGTCAACCCGAACGGCCCGCTCACCCCCGACGGGGAGCGCGGCAGTGCCATCTCCCTGCTCACGATCCCCAGCATCCGCTACCAGATCCGCGCCGCCACCGGCCACGATCTGACGTACGACGAGATCCTCGCGCGGGCCGCCGCCGGTGACCCCATGGCCGCCCGCGTCGTCGACGAGGCGGCCCGCGCGCTGGGCACGCTGGTCGCCCAGATCGCCAACTTCGCGATGCCCGAGAAGATCCTGCTCGCCGGGGAGGGGGTCGGTCTCGTCGCGGTCGCGGGTGCCACGATCGAGGAGAGCATCCTCGCCAACCGGCATCCGCTGGCGGACCCGGTCAACCTGGAGACCAAGGTCTCCGACTTCCACGACTGGGCGCGCGGGGCCGCCGTACTCGCCATCCAGGTCCTGGTGCTGGGGGCGGCCGACCGGTGAACTCCGAGGCGGGGGCGGGGAGGGTGACGTACTGCACGTGATCAGTAACACGGTCGGAAATGCCGGAATAGTCCGTATTAATCGATTTAGTTTTCACCGGGGGCGTCATATGCTTCACAGCATGTCCACCACTCTTCAATCCGCCCCTGATCGCTCGGCAGCCGACGTCAACGAAGAGATCCGGGCCCTGTGGCTCCGGTCGGGCGGGATCCTCAACAGCGAGCAGCGGCTGACGTATCAGCAGCTCGTCGCCGAATGGGCCGCGGTCTCCCCGCACCCCGGGCGCGACGCGTAACCACTTCCGATCGACGTCTGGCCGACAGGGCCGGGGCCGCGCACAGAGCGCGTCAGCCCCGGCCTTCAGTGTTTCTCCGGTTCGTCGTCCCCGCGCCCCTGAAGGGGCGCGGGGAACTGCGCGACCAGCCCCCACCGGGCCCTCGGCCGAAGCACCGCCGAACCAGCGGAGCGTCAGCGCCAGGTGGCCGCGTACGACCTGCGGTAGTCCCTGCGGTCCTGTTCCACCCGGAACCATCGCGTGGCGACCAGAGCGATCAGGCTGCCACCCGCGATCAGCAGTCCGGGGCCCACGTTCTTCGGGTCCGCGAGCTTGTCCAGCAGTGCCTCCCCGGCGGAGCTGCCCGTCACCGGTGCCACCGAGCCCGGCTGGGCCTCCCCGGGGGCGACGGCGCTCTGCGTGGCCGCCGCGGACGGCGCCGGAGCGGCCGCCTGACCCGCCTGGCCGATCAGCCGCACATTGAGCGCGGCCAGAGCCTTGGTCACCGGCTGGAAGAACGTCGTACCGCCGGTCTTGCAGTCGCCGTTGCCGCCCGAGGTGATCCCCAGCGCGATGCCCTCGGAGAACAACGGGCCGCCGCTGTCACCCGCCTCGGCGCACACCGTGGTCTCGATCAGGCCCGACACCGTGCCCTCGGGGTAGTTGACCGTGGCGTTGAGTCCGGTCACCTTGCCGTCGCGCAGGCCGGTGGTGCTGCCGCTGCGGAACACCTTCTGCCCGACGGTCGGATCGGCCGCACCTGTGATCCGCACGCCCCGCCCGTTGCCGATGGCGACGACATCGGCGCCGTCACCGGCCGAGCCGCCGTCGTACTGCACCAGCGAGTAGTCGTTGATCGGGAAGCTGCCGCTGATCGTCTTGCCGATCTCGTTCTGGCCCGCGGTGTCCGCGAACCACACCGAACCGTTGGGCCCGCAGTGGCCGGCCGTCAGGATGAAGTCGGCCGACCCGCTGGTCACGTTGAAGCCCGCCGAGCAGCGCCCGCCGGTCGACAGGATCGGCTGCGCCGCGTTGATACGGGTGGTGAACGTGCCCCCGCTCCGCTCCATGCGCACGGAACCGCCGATGCTCTTGGCGACCGCGGACAGCTTGGCCCAGTCGGCGGCCGACACGGTGCTGTCGGCCTGGACGACCACCTCGTTCTTCGTGTAGTCGACCGCCCACGCCGTGCCCGCCACGCGAGGAGCCGAACGCAGCGTCTGTGTCGCCGACTTGAGGTCGTTCATGCTGTGGTCCACGACCTTGGCGCGAGCGCCCGCCTTCTCCACCTCCGACGCGGCCGCGGCGTCGGTGACCGCGACGACCGGCTTCCCGTCGGCCGCGATCCAGCTGCCCGCCGTCCGGTCGGTGCCGAGTTCGGTGACGAGTTCACTGCCGGTGGTGCCGGCCGCCTGGGCGGAGCTGAACGGCAGATTGACTTCTGGCGGCTCGCTCGCCACAGCCTGGGTGACCATCAGTCCGCCGAGGATCACTCCGCCGACGGCCGCCAGCCGTGTCGCTCGCCGGACGATCCGTCGTCGTGCGTGCCTCATCAATGGCTCCCGAACCCCGAACGCGCGGTGTGGACACCGCGGGGCCCTCCGGTCGTTGAGTGACCCTCACTTCCATACGTGGCGAGCGGTGTTCGTGTTCACCATCTCCAAGATCCCGTTCGGTTCCGTCGGCCGAGGGCGGACCGTGTCAGGGCTTGCGGGCCACTCCGCAGTACATGGCGACCTCCGCCGGCTCGTCCTGGCCGGTGCGGACCGACTCCGGGCGCCAGCGCGAGCAGGACACGACCCCCGGCTCCAGGAGGTCCAGGCCGTCGAAGAAACGCGCCACCTCCTCGGGGCTGCGCTGGGTCAGCCGGGGGGTGCCGTGCGCGTTCCAGTACCGCACCGCCGCGTCCACCTCGCCGAGCGCCGGGCCGGTGATGGTGTGCGACAGCGCGAGATGGCTGCCCGGTGGGAGGGCGTCCACCAGCCGTCGTACGACACCGTGCGGGTCCTCGTCGTCGCCGAGGAAGATGACCACCCCGAGCAGCATCAGGGCGACGGGCCGGGTGAGGTCCAGGGTGCGCGCGGCCTGTTCGAGGACAGCGTCGACGTTGCGCAGGTCCTCGTCGACATGGTCCGTACGCCCCTCGGGTGTGCTGGTGAGGAGGGCGCGGGCGTGGACCACGACGAGCGGATCGTTGTCGACGTACACCACCCGGGTCTCCGGGGCGATCCGCTGGGCCACCTCGTGCGTGTTGTCGGCGGTCGGCAGTCCCGTGCCGATGTCGAGGAACTGCCGTATCCCGCACTCGGTGACCAGATGACGCACCGCCCGCGCCAGGAAGAGGCGGTCAGCTCGGGCGTACTCGCCGATGCCGGGGTGCAGTTCACGGATCCGGTCGCCGGCCGCGCGGTCGACCTCGTAGTGGTCCCGGCCGCCGAGCCAGTAGTTCCAGATCCGAGCCGTCTGCGGCTGACGCGAGTTGATCCGCGCCTGCAGCGATGCGGCCGGGGGGTTCTCGGGCACGGGGGCAGCTCCTGAACACCGGCGAGAAAGTGTCAACCTGCAATCTAGACAAGGTTGTTGATGTTGGCGAGAGTCTGGACGCGTCGGTTGTGGCCTCGGGTGCTCCGGGTTTGCCGCGCTGGTGAGGGCAGGCGAGGAGGGAGGGGCGGGCGCCGGGTGGCAGGTCAAGTCCCGGCGCCTAGACTCCCGCCCATGGACGACACCAGCACTCTGGACCGGCTCGGCGCGGGCAAGTACCTGCTGATCACCAGCTTCCGCAAGAACGGCACGTCTGTCGCCACCCCGGTCTGGGTGGTGCGGGACGGGGACGCTCTCGGCGCCTGGTCGGTGGCCGATTCCTGGAAGGTGAAGCGGATCCGCAACCGGGCCGACGTCCTCGTCGGCCCCTGCGACGTCCGCGGCAACCCGACCGGCGACCAGGTCCCCGCCACCGCCGAGATCCTCGACCAGCCCGCGACCGACGCCTACCGCCGGCTTCTCGCCCGCAAGTACGGCGTACTCGGCCGCCTCACCCTCCTGGGCAGCCGGCTGCGGCGCGGCAGGACGGGCACGGTCGGGATCCGGATCACCCTCGTGAACAGCTGAAGGTGGGACCGCGCCCGCAGGGGCAGCGGTCCCACCTTCACTCACTGACGCACATCCACCACTGACGCGTCGCTACGACGCGTCGAGCACGGTGCCCGTGAACTCGGGCCCAGGAATCGGCTCCCCGGTCTCCTCGTCGTAGTCGGCCACGCGCAGCCGTACCGACTCCTCCGGTTCGGCCACCGTGTCCGCGACCGTCGGCAGGCTCACGTCGGTGGTCAACTGCCCCGGCTGGATGTCCATGAAGAGGTAGAGTCCGTCGATCTTGGACAACGGCCGTTCAGGCAGCGGGGACTGACCGGTGGCGTCCGCCAGCCATGCCGGGTCGACATCCGTGGTGGACAGCTCCGCGCCGCCGGTGACCGGCAGCACCTCCAGGTAGGCGTACATTTCGGCCCGGGAAGGCGCCGACAGCGTCGCACGCCAGGTCAGAGGCTGTCCCTCGGTGACCCGGTCCGCGACGGGGGTGATGGTGACGGTGGGCCGGGGATCGTCGTTCTCGACGTTCACCCCACCGCTGTACGAGCCGATGACGGCACCGCGCACCGCTTTCACGAACACGCTGCGCCAGACGTCGTAGTCGTACAGGGTGTCGCCCTTCACCGTCACCGGCACGTCGATGCTCTGCTCGCCGGGGCGCACCGTGACCAACCGGCTCGTCATGGTGTCCGTCCCGGGGTTCTGGGCGTAGAGGCGGACCGTGCCGCCTCCCTGCCCGGTGATCCGGACCGGGACCCGGTAGGTCCGGGTGCCGGAGTCACCCTCCTTGACGATCAGCCGTCCGAGGTCGACGCGCGGCAGCGCGGCCGGGCGCACCGCGGGTGTGCCGGGGCGCCAGCCCCAGGTGTCGATCAGCAGGGCCTGGCCCGCACGGCTGCGCGGAGTCAGCTCCACACTCCGCACCTTGCGAAGATCGACCCCGGCCCGAGCGGCGGCGGACAGCGGTACGCGGACCTCCCGCGCCCAGTACGAAGCCGTCCGGTTGCTGCCGGGGAGTCCGTCCACGCGCACCCGGCCGAGCGTGGCGCGCTTGCCCGCGGTGTCGGTGACGGACACGTCCAACTGCGTCCCGGTGGTGTTCGGGGGCACGACGACGCGCAGGGCGAGGGCCTTGGCGCCGCTGAGGGACACCGGTCGCCCGGGAGTCACCCGTACCGCGGTACCGGGCTGCGACCACTTGACGGCGACCGCCCGGCGGCCGACCTCCCGCTCCGTCGCCCAGCTCGCGAAGTGCGGGGACTGACCGGCGTCCGGGGCCAGGCACCTGACCGAAGGACGGTCGTCCACGGCCGAGCACAGCCGTCCGCCGCCGCCCTGCACGGTCACCGCGCCGTCCGGCAGGATGCCGGCCGAACGGTTTGCGCCCACCGCGTGCGTGAGGACGCGCGCCGGGTCGGCGGACGGCGCCCGCAGGCCGGAGCCGTCGAGCAGCGGACGGACCCGGTCGTCGCCCGCGACGAACAGCCGGGCCGCCGCCGCGATGTAGGAGGCGCCCGCCCTGTGCTGCTGGTCGGGGGTCAGCCGGGTCCTGGTGCCCACGTCGCAGACCGGGTCCCGGTCGTTCGGGTCGTTCGGGTCCGACCAGAAGTCGTCGTCCGCCGGTGCCTGTGCCAGCCCCGGCGTCCACTCCGTGTTGAAGTAGTTGTGGTTGGCGCCGATCACGTAGACCGCGCTGTGCAGGGCGCTGCCGCGGCTGATCCCGCGGGTGCCGTCCACGGCCAACTCGCCCTGGAGATCGGACACATCACCGTCGCAGCCGGGCAGAATCGTCATCGACGGCACGTCGGCGACCGGGTTCTGACCGAAGATCGTCGGGCCGATGAGGACGGTGCCCCGGATGTTCCAGCGCACCGGGCCGGGGGCCCCGTCCTGGTCGGCCGGCGGCCGGTACAGGCTGTCCATGGCGGCGCGGTTGACGCCCTCGCCGCCCCGGGAGTGGCCGACCAGCAGCACTCGGGAGAGGTCGGCCGGCGGGGCGGTCCGTACGATCGCCGGTGCCGAGGGCCGGTTCGTGGTCCAGCCCGCCCAGCGGGCGAGATGCTGCCGGACCAGGGAGGAACGGGCCTGCGCCCCGGCGTCCTCCAGGTCCGAGTCCTGGGCGTTGATGCCGTTGGCGGAGATCGACACCGTCACATAGCCCTGGGACGCCAGGAGTTTCTGGTCGCGGAGGTATCCCCGGTAGCTCGGTATCTGCTTCTCACCGGCCGGGCAGGGCCAGGCGCCGTCGACATCGGTGCTGCCGGGCTTGTAACAGGTGGAGTGGCGTCCGTGCAGGAACAGCGCGAGAGGCCTGCGGCCGGTGGCCCCGGTCGGGGCGACCACCACGGCCTTCATCTCCACCGGCACGGGCATCCCGGGCAGCTTCACCGAGTCCAGCGTGTACTCGCCCGAGACCGTACGGTACGAGCCCGGCTTGCCGGGGTCCACGGGATTGGCCGGCGCCGCGGCGGGCGGAGCGACAGCGGCCCGGCGCCGGTCCGGGAGCGCCGCGATTCCCGCCGCGTCCAACCGGCGTCCACCGGCGCGCACTTGAAGGTCCCCGAGCGCCTCGGCACCCTTGAGGCCGTCGGCCTTCAGCGCCTCTTCCAGCGAAAGCCGGAACGTCCGGCCGTCCCGCGCCGCCACGGGCCGCCCGAGCAACTGGCCGCCCGCGTAGAACTCGACGCGCGCGTCACCCATCGGCACCGGCCTGCCGGAGCGCCAGACGAGCTGCCGCTGTGCACCCTCTCCGGTGAACGTCCAGTCCGAGGGCAGCTGTTGGGCCGCGACCTCAGTCCTCGTCGGCTGCTGCGCCTGCGCCCATCCCGGCGATCCTCCCACCACGGCGAGTACCGCAGCCGCGGTGACCCATATTCGCCCGGCACGTAGCAATGCTCTCTCCTCCTGGCCCTTGCTCAGGGCCCGCGGTCTTCCGACGGGCCCCTCTCGGCTCGGAGGACGGGCTCAGGGACCTGTGGGTTGCCTGTGGAGGAGGATCAATGGGTGTGCGTGCGGCGGAGGTTGGTGAGGCGGGGGAGGGGAACAGCTTCAATGTGCCAGGAGTTGACGGAGTGTCAGGAGGTCGAGGCCGTCAGAGCGTCAGATCCAGGCCCGGTACGGCTCGTCCAGCAGCTGGAACACCGGCTCGCCGCGCACCGGGTCCTTGGCCATGGCCAGCCGGACCCTGTCCCCGCTGTGGATGCCGATGGCGGGGCCCATCACCCGGCCGCGTACGACGAATCCCTCGGCCATCTCGACCAGTGACACGTTGCGTGCGGCCGGGGTGTTCCGGTTGACCACCGTGGCGTGCCGGACCGTGCCCGTGCCCTCGCTGCGCTCCATGCGCAGGTCGCTGCCCGCGCAGACCGGGCACAGCAGCCGGTGGTACATGGCGGTGGCGCACCAGCCGCAGCGCTGGAAGACGAGGGTGTTCGTGTCGGCCGGCGCGTCGAGCAGGCCTGTGGCTGAGCCTGCGCCCGTCGGACGTGTGGCGCCTAGTGAGTGGTACACGGTGTCTCCCTGCGCTCGGCCTGAATCCGAAGTGCGCGGTTCGCTGTGCCACCGTGCACGGCCTCAGGGTATGGCACTCAGTGTCATGCGTAAAGGCACTGCGTACCCTCAATTTTCGCGCGGAGTTCCCAGCAGGGACTCGATCTCCTGGACGACCCGCCACATCGGCGCCCCACGCCGCGAGACGACGACCACGACGTCCTCGGAGTCGGGGCCGGACTCGAGCTGCGGCTCGTTCTCTTTGCGGGGTACGGGTGGGGTGCCGAACGCCGACTTCACGTAGTCCAGGGCGTGGTCGACGGCCGTGGTCGCGTCGCCGTGTCCGTCCGAGCGCAGCCAGGAACGCAGTGCGTTGTTGTGGGCCGCGACGACGGACGCTGCGATCACGTCGGCCTGCAGCGTCCCGTCGGGCCGCCCCGCGAAACGCTCACGCAGATACGCGGCCAGGGCGCGCTCGTACCGCCAGACCACCGACAACTCGGAGGCCCGCAGTCCGGGGACCTTCTTGGTGAGCCGGTAGCGCTGGACGGAGAAGGCCGGGTTCTCTGCGTACATGAGCAGCACCATGCGGGCCGCGGCGCAGACCCGCCCGACCGGTTCCGCGTCCTCGGGGCTGTCGGCCAGGTATGCCGTCATGTCGGCCAGGCACCGCTCGTGGTCGGGGAAGACCACGTCCTCCTTGGACGGGAAGTAGCGGAAGAACGATCGCCGCCCGACCCCGGCCAGCGCCACGATGTCGTCCACGGTGGTCTGTTCGTAGCCGCGCTCCAGGAAGAGCTGGAAGGCCGCCGCGACCAGGGCGTCCCGCATGGGCGGTTTGGTCATGGTCCGGAAACTAGCATCAGAACGATGCTGATGGCACTCAGTGCGCTCCACATGGGGAACTGAGTGTCCTGGAGATCGGACGCGGCATCGGTCCCGGTGTCGCTGCTGGGTCGGGTCGGGGGTTCGGCGATCGACGATTTCGTGGATGACACGTTCGGCGCAGTGGATGCCGACCCGGCTGCGGAGGTCAGACGGTCAGCGCCGCGAGCTCCGCGTTGGCGCGCTCGGCGACTAGGGCGAGGACGTGACCGGCGGCGGCCAGTTCCTCGGCGGGTATCCCGCCCCAGATCCGGGCGGTGATGGGGGCGGTCTCCGCGCCGACGGCGGCGAGCAGTTCGCGCCCGGCGTCGGTGGGGCGAAGGTGCGTGCCGTCCGTGGTGAGCAGTTGCTTGGACAACAACTCGTCGAGGGTGGCACGGATGTCCGCCGGATCGGCCTTGAGGGAGTGTTGGACCTGGGCGACGAGATCGTCCGGTGTCCGTGGGGCGTCGGCGGTGACGGCGGCGCGCAGGGCGACCTGCTGCTGGAACGTGGCGCCGTACCGGGCCAGGACGTGTTCCAGTACGCCGCGGGCGGCGTAGTGAGCCAGGCCGAGGGTGCGGCCGTCGGCGGCGGGTGCGGTGGTGGATGCGGTGGCCGTCATGGTGTTCTCCTCTGGTCGTTCGGCAGGGAGGGAGTGAGAGGTGCGTCGAGCAGGGTCATCAGCTCGTCGGTGAAGGCGCGCGTCCGCGGGGCGCCGGGACCGCCGAGCGGCTCCAGCAGCTGCTGGTGCAGTTCCTGGACCACCTCGATGGCCTGCCGCGTGACGGCCTGGCCCTGCTCGGTGAGGGCGAGCTGTACGGCGCGCGGGTCGCGGGGATCGCGGGTGCGCTCGATCAGACCGGCCGACTCCAGGGCGCGTGCCAGCTTCGAGACGTACAGCGCCTCCAGGCCGGTGTGGTCGGCGAGGCGGCGCTGACTGGGCCGCTCGCCGGCGTGCTGCATGCCGTACAGCGATGCGACCAGTGAGTACTGCGCGTGGGTGAGGCCCAGCGGCCCCACCGCGCGATCGACCGCGACACGCCACTTGTTGGCGAGCCGCCAGACCAGAAATCCGGGCGTGGGGCCCGGTGAAACCTTGCTCATGCCGAATAGATTACATGGCTACTATGTTCATGGCTACTATTTTCCGCGCCCGCTCCGGACCACCTGGACCACTTCGCCGTGCGCGGTACCTGAGCCGGGGCGGCGACGGGCATCGCTCTTCTCTCAACCTCGGCCCGTCGTGCTGAACCCGGTGGCTCCTGATCGCGTATCACTTCACGGAGCCGACGGCATCGCCGTACGCGGCCCGTGTGGAGTCCGTACGCAGGGAAGGGGTGCAGAGTGTCGACACCGCCCGCACCGGGCCGGCCGGAAGGGCGTCGGCCCCTGGAGCCGACGCGCGTGGTGCGCCGCCGCCGTACCGAGGCGCTGGCGCAGCTCATGCGAGAGCACGAGGAGGCGATGGCCGGAATGCCGGAGGGCTACGAGGCCGTCCCGCTGCCCCGGCCCGCGCCCGACGTGGAGGAGGCGACGGAGCAGTTGCCCCCGGTCACCCACCGCGGACGCGCCGAACGGAGGCAGCGGCGGGGACGTGGGGGGCAGTCCGGTCCGGCGGAACAGAGCGAGCGGGTCGGCTTCGGGTTCGGGCCGAACCTGCGCCGGGCCGCCATCGCGGTCGCGGTCAGCGCGGCGGCTCTGGTCGGCTTCGGTTCGGCCCTGCTGCTCCCCGGCAGCGCCGAGGGTGACGAGGTCCGTCCGGCGGCGCCTTCGGTCGCCCCGCCCGTCGCCTCATCGGCTCCCGTACCTTCGGCACCGGCCGTGGCGGACCCGGACGGCGCGGGCACTCTGCGCGAGGGGGACAGCGGTCCCGAGGTGACCGACCTCCAGGAGCGCCTGCTGCGCATCCCCGACGTCTACACCCACGGTGCCACCAGCGGCAGTTACGACACCGCCCTCACCGAGGCCGTGGCCCGCTTCCAGCTCTGGTACGGCATCCGCGGCGACGAGTCGGGCGTCTACGGGGACGACACCCGAAAGGACCTGGAGTCCCGTACGGGTTCCTGAGCCGGCCTGTCGGCGGATCGGGCTGGCACCACCTGGCCGACGAGTCGCCGCCCCGACGGACCGCTGACCCGGCGAGCGGGGCGGCCTCAGCGTGCGGCGTGGGTGTCGACCAGGGCCTGGCTGACCGCGCGGATGCTGCGGGCGATGTGCTGGAGCTGGAGCACCTCGGCGGCGTACATCTTGATCGTGTGCTCGATGACCGACTCGCTCAGCCCGAGGCCGGGCAGGTCGGCGCGGGCCGTCTGGAGGGCGGTGCGGGCGACCCGGATCTCGTGCTGGACCTGGATGTGCGCGTGCCTGGCCAGCAGTACGGGGTGGCGGATCAGCGTGGGGTAGCCCGCGTAGCGCGTCGGCACCAGCTCGCGCAGCCACTTGACCGCCGAGCGCTCCCAGTCGTAGCTGCCGGGGATCTTGACCTGACAGGGCCAGTCCGGACTGGTGCGCGTGGTCATCGTGGACGTCATGGGCATGCTCATCGCTCCGGTAGTGCGGCGTCGACAGGGTGGTGCGACGGGATTCAGCGGCCCCGGCCTAGGGGATGGCCGGGGCCACAACGGGCGTTCGCGCAGGCGGCACCCGTCCGGACACCCACGGCGCCGACGCGGGTAGGAGACGGCGGCAGCGGGTGTGCAGGGCGTGGAACGCGTCCCGGAGTCCCACCGGGACGCGATCCGTGAGCAGTATTTATATATGCCGTCCGGTTTGCAAGAAGTATGAAAAAATTCATGCACAAAACGGGATGAACACCCATACGCCCGGACGAGGGCGCAGGCGGGCGATTCAGTCCCGGAGGAAGAAGTGGTGCTGGTCGGCGCTCTGTTCGTACTCCTCCAGGCGCCCCTGGGTCCGCTCCGGATCGGCGTCCGTCATGGCCTGGAGCAGCGCGGCCGAGAGCACCGCGGGCCCGGCGTACGAGTCGAACACCAGCCGGGATCCGGTGCCGGTGGCGAAGGCGACGTCGGCCTCGTCGGCCAGCGGGCCGAGGGCCAGGTCGGTGATCAGGGCCACCCGCAGCCCGGCCCGCCGCGCGACCTGCACCGCGGTGAGCGTCTCCTGCGCGTGCCGGGGCATCGAGAAGGCCAGCACCCAGGTGCCCCCGGCCCCCCGCGACTGCAGCAGCGCGTCGTAGGCGACACTGCCGCCCCGGGTCACCAGCCGGACGTCGGGGTGGATACGGCGGGCGGCGTAGGCGAAGTACTCCGCCAGCGACCCGGAGATGCGCAGACCGAGCACGGTGAGCGGCGTCGAGCGGGACAGATGCCGGCCGACCTCGATCACGCGGTCGGGGTCGGCGAAGTCCCGCCGAAGGTTCTCCAGGTTCGCGATCTCGGCGTCCACGGCGGCCTGGAGCTCGTTGCTCCGGTTCTCCTCCGCGGTGCCCGGCGCGCTCGCGAGGGTGCTGAGCGCGATGGCCTGGAGCCTCTCGCGCAGTGCGGGGTAGCCGCTGAAGCCGACGGCCGCCGCGAACCGGGTCACGGAGGGCTGGCTCACTCCCACGCGGTCCGCCAGATCGGTGATCGACAGGAACGCGGCCTCGGTGATGTGCTCGATCAGATACTGCGCGATGCGCCGCTGTCCGGGGGAGAGCCGGGGCCCGTCGAACAACTCCCGCAGCCGGGAGGTCGGGGCCGCTTCCGCCTCGGGGGCCGTCTTCCCCGAGGTGATCGCGGACGCCTGGGCGCGTGCCTGCTGCGGCGATGGCACCGATGTGCCTCGTTCGTCTCCCACAGCGACTCAACATAGCTCACCGTTCACCGGCGGAAGATCGTGATCGAGTGGCCGACCTCGTCGACCTCGTGGCTGCTGTGGATCAGCCGCGCCAGTGGCCCCCGCGCCTTGGCGACCGACGAGTCCGACACCACCAGCAGCCCGCGCACCTTCCGTTCCGGCCGGCCGCGAGGATCGGACGCCTGGATCCCGTAGAACGCCGGCACCCCACTGCCCTTGTAGACCAGCCAGACCCGCTGACCCGCGTACCTGTCCCGCAGCCGGTCCGCGAGCCGCCCCAGGTCCTGGCCCCAGTCGACGTTGGAGTCGTGCAGCCGCTCGTGCGTCTTCGCCGTTCCCCCGAACGCCTCGTTGGAGTACGGCAGATAGAACGGGAACGTGCGCAGCGAACTGACCGCCACGAAAGCCAGCAGCCCCGCCGCCGCGACCGGCACCCACCGCCGCCGCAGAGCGAGCACACCGACCGCCGCCACCGCCCCGAACATCGGCACGAAAATGGCGTACCGCACCCCGAAGTTCCGCTGCCCGTCCATGGCCGCGGCCAGCAGCACGGCCGTGGGAAGCAGCAAGTAAGGTGCGACGGGCCGTAGTTGACGGATCGTCAAAAACGCTGCCATGCCCGCCGACCACAGTGCCAGCGCGCCGAGCGGTGTCTTCACGAGCAGCGCGGCCGGCAGGTAGTACCAGAGGGAACCCTCGTAGTGCCGCCCGAAGAGGAAGCCCTCCCAGTGTGCGTTCTCCAGACCGAACTGCATGCGCGTCCCGTCGCGGTAGGCCTCCGGGAAGGGCAGCAGACCGGTCAGTCGCCCCCACAACCCGTGCACGGCCGGGACATCCCCGGAGACCGGCGCCCAGTGCAACCGGGGATCGACGGCGAGATACGACGCCCATACGACGGCCACCGCGACCAGGGCCACCACGGCCGCGCCCGCGCCGGCCCGAGCGAGCAGCTTCAGCCGCGCTCCCGGGACCGCTGTGCGCCGGGCGCGCCACACCGACAGGCCGGCCAGCAGGAGCAGCACGGGGACGGCGGCGAGGGTGTTCATCTTCGTGGCCAGGGCCGCCCCGAGAGCGGCTCCGGCGAGCGGGAGATACAGACGGGGCCGGCCCCTCGCCCGCCACAGCAGCCACACCGACGTCAGCACGAACCCGGCAGACGGTACGTCGAGGGTGGCCAGCGAGCCGTGCGCGACGATGTCCGGCGAGAAGGTGTACAGGGTGAGCGCCACCAACCCGCCGACCGCACCGGCGAGTTCACGGCCGAAGGTGAACACCACCAGCCCGAAGAGCAGCGTCAGCGCGATCACCGGCAGCCGCGCCCACATCATCAGCCGCCAGGGGTCGTTGCCGGACTCGTAGAGCAGATGGCGGCCCACGTGGCCCTGGTCGCCGGCGTAGTCCCGGTCGAAGTGCGGGTGGGCCGCGGCCACCCCGGCGGCGATGAGCAGTTTGCCCAGCGGCGGGTGCTCGGGGTTGAGGCGCAGGCTGTGCTCGTGGAGGTAGACGGCCGCCGTGCCGACGTACACGGGCTCGTCGATGGTGGGCGTCTGTTCCACCGCCGTGGTGACCATCGCCACGGCCATCTGGAGGAGCAGGACGGCGACGGCGAGCGGGATCAGCAGGCGCCGGTGACGTCTCAGCCGGGCGACGAGCCACAACCGTCCGGTCGGGGGCGCCGGCGTGGCGGCTCCGGCACCGGGGAGTACCTCCTCCGGAGCCTCGGAGCCGGGCGGGCTCCCCGTATCAGGGGGTGTCCTGGGGTCGAGAACCGTGTGCCGATCGCGCGTCATCGTCCGCCCCGCGGTGACGCCGACCGCGCGGTGGCGGGAGTGATCCGGAGCCGGGCCATGGCCCTACTCTCGCATCGGCTCCCGCCCCGCGCCGCGCGTTACCGCTTCATAAGTCGTACTGAAACACCCTTTGCGGTGTAGACGGGTACGGCGCGAATCTTGTCCGAGTTCACCACGACACGGTCGAAGTGGCCCCGGAGGGCCGTGGCGCCGATGACGGGGACGACGCTGCCCACGGCGGGCGGGTTCTTGGCGTCGAGGGTCAGCGACAGGACGCTGCCCTTCGCCAGGACCACGCGCCCGCTCACCGTCACGACCTCCTTGTGACGGTCCTTGCGCAGCGTGACCGCAAGCGTTGCCGACTGCTGGGAGTACGTGCCGTGCAGCTGCACCGGCTCGGTCACCCGCAGCGTCCCGCCCTGTACCCGGACATCGCCGTGGCCCAGCGCGTGGGACGAGGCCGAGACCAGCACGCCGGCCTTGAGGTCCGTCCCGCCGGTGTAGCTGTTCTGCCCGGTCAGCGTGAGTGTGCCGGTACCCGTCTTGGTCAGGCCGCCCCGGCCGTCGATGTCGTTGCGCCAGGCGTCGGCCGCACCGAAGCCGTGCGCCGCCTTGTCGAGCTTGACCGTCACGTCGGACTCGAAGGAGCCGTAGCCGTCCGCCGCGGCGACCAGGTTGAGCCGCCCCCACTGCTCGAAGCCGTCGAGCAGGACGTAACCGGAGGGCACCGCGGTCGTGCGCAGCACCGCCCGGCGCTGGTCCGCGCTCAGGTAGGGGAGCCGCGTCTCCAGCAGCACCTCGGCGCCCTTCGGGACGGTCAGCGGCGTCGAGCGGCCCTGCCGGGGAAGGACGTACGTCAGCTTGGGCGTGACCAGGGCGAGGTTCGCGGTCCGGTCGGCGTACTTGTCGTGGGCGTCGGAGTGCGCGTAGGCGAACAGCGTGTCGGCCGTCGTGCCCGTCTTGGCCTGGAAGTACTCGGCGGCCTGCTTGCGGGCGGCGGCCTTGAGCGCGGTGTTCTCCGGCTTGTACAGCACGGCGGCGGCCAGCGCGGTGGCCATGATCCGGCCGCCGATGACGTCGACGGTGGAGTGCATGCCGGACATGATCCGGGTGTGGCTCAGCTCGAAGGCGCGGGTCACGATCTCCTGGAAGCGCTCCGGGACCGCGTACGCGTACGCCAGGGCCGCCAGGTGGAAGGCGTTGGTGTGGCCGCTGGGGAAACCGCCGTCCTCGGCCGGGACGTCGCTGCGCTGCCGCAGCAGCTGCGTCACGACGACGACGTCGGAGTCGTAGACCGGGAACCCGAGGGCGTCGGTCGTTCCGGTCTCGACGACCTCGCTGTTCTCGTTCATCCGCCACGGCCGCGGGTACTGGAAGCTCAACTTGGCGGGGTTGCTGGAGGTGAAGTCGCCGCGCACGGTGTCGACGAGCTTGGCCACCTGGCCGAGGTCGGAGTCGTACGAGCCGGCGCCCAGCGCGGATCCCGCGGGGGCGTCGGCGGGGACGGCGTCGTTGATCTTGGCGGCCGGAATGCCGTGCGGAGCGGAGGTGATCGAGGTGACCGCCTTGGCGCCCGAACGGTACAGGTCGGCCAGCGGGCCGAGGCCGCCGATGACGGCGTAGCTCTGGTGCTGACGGTCGTAGACGAAGGCCTCCCTCGCCTGCTCCTCGGTGCGCGCGTGGGTGAGGCGGATGCTGTAGCGCACGTTGGCGCGCAGTATCTCGGGCAGCAGCGGCGTGCCCGTGTTCCAGGCGGCGGCGGTCTTCCACACCTTGGCGAAGCCGCCGAGCACACGGATCACCGCGTTGGTCTCGGCCGTCGAGTTGGCGACGATGTTCGTGCTGTAGTCGTCGACGAACGCGAGAGGCGCGGTGGCCGCCTTCGCGTCGGCCGCGGCCAGCCAGCTGACGGCGGTCGGCGCGGCGAGCAAGCCCGCCGACGCGCCGAGGGAGGTACGGAGGAACCCGCGTCTGTCGACGGCGAATTCACGGCCACGGGCCGACGGGGTGGCGTGGTGCCCGGCTGCTGACGGCATGCGATGCCTCTCTTGAGTTCTTCGGCCCTGCGGCCGGGTGACGACATGCGGACGGCGGTGTCCCAGGTACGTATGAGGCACATGGGGTGTACGAGGCCTGCGTGTTGTGTGTTTCCGGAGGAGGAAGCGCACGGGGTGGGTCGTACGAGCGAAGATCTACGGCCAGGGCATGTACCGATGCCCATGGTTCGGCGACCGCCAGACGGCCGCGAACCGTCATACGAGTGAACGAGCCAGCTCCACGGCCCCTTCGACCGGCGGCACCCTCAACGGCTGTAGCCGGGCGCCGGGGACGAGTTGCGCGAGAGACGCCAACAGCGCGTCGTGCAGGGCTGGTTGAGCGAGCACAGTACCGCCCGCGATCACGACGTCGTCGACCGGGACACCGCGCGCGGCGAGCCGGGCGACGAGCGCGGCGAGTGACCGGCCGCCCTCGGCGACGACCGTGCCGGCGAGTGACGAGCCCGACTCGGCGGCGGCGAACACGACCGGCGCGTGCCGGCCCCAGTCGGCGGAGGGAGAGGTGGTGGCCTCCAGCGCCCCACCGAGCGCGGGCACGTCGGGCACCCCGAACGCGGCGAGGAGGCCCTTGGTGAGTTCGTCGGGTTCCTCACCGCGGTCGTGTGCCGCCCACACCGCGCGGACGGCCTCGCGGACGAGACCGGCGGCGCCGCCCTCGTCGCCGAGGAGCGCGCCCCAGCCGCCGACCTGGACGAGGGTGCCGTCTTCTCTGCGGCCCACCGCGACGGAACCGGTGCCGGCGACCAGGCCGGCGCCCCGGGCCAGACCGGCGGCGGGAACGAGCAGTTCCGCGTCGCCGACGACCGACGCGGGCGCGTCGAAGTGAGGATGCAGGGCGGCGCTGATCTGTGCGCACTGCCGGGGTGTCTCGCAGGCGTGTCCGCCCACGGCGACGGCGGACGGGCGCGCGCCCGCGGGCAGGGCGCCCGTGACCAGCGCGGCCAGCCAGCCGGCGGCGGCCACGGGGTCGTGCGGACGCCAGCCGTCGCTGGGGCGGATGTGATCGGCGATCAGATCGTCCCCGGCGTAGGCGCGCAGGTGCGTCTTGGTGCCGCCCACGTCGATGCCCACGACGAGCGGGCGCGGGAAGGGAGAGTCCTGCACGGATCCTCTTTCGTCGTTGCGCTGTGGCTGCGACGGTGGGCGAACCGTGCCGGGAGCAGGCGAAACCCGCTGTACGGAAGCTGTATTGAGGAGCAGGGGAAGAACTAGGGAAGCCCCGGGACGGGCCTCTGGGCGGACACGGCAGGCGAGTACCGTGACATTCGTTAGGAAGTTAACTAACGAAGTACAGTGCGTGTCAAGAGGTATCGCGCACTCGACCGAGATGGCGGCCCGACGGGCCGGAGCGAGGCGGGAAACCGCGATACCAAGGCATCCCGTCGCCGCATCCCACGACATCGAGCTACCGGGGAGCGCGGCCCTCGACCTGGGGGAGAACTGTGGACCATGAAGTGGCGAAGGCCCCCCGCCTGACCGAGAGCGCGAGCGCGGTGTTCGCCGTGCTGGCCGGGGCGGGCACCGCCACCCGGCCGCAGCTCGCGAGTCTGGCGGGCCTGTCGAAGCCGACCGTGTCCTCCGCCGTGGCGGAGCTGGAGAGCGCCCGGCTCGCCGCCCACTCTGGCATCGCCTCCGGGCCCACCGGCCGTTCCGCCGCCGTATACGCACTCGGTCCCGCGGCGGGCTCCGTACTCGCCGTCGACCTCGGCCCCGCCCTGACCAGGGTGCGTGGCTGCGCCCTGGACGGCACCCTGCTCGCCGAGGCCACCGGCTCCCGTGACGAGGCCGCCGACGTGGTGCGCGAAGCGCTGGGCGCGCTCCCCGCCGACGCTCCGCTGCGCGCCATCGTGGTGGCCGTCGGTGACGTCACCGCGCGCGCCGAGGAGGGCACCGTACGTCCGGCGACCGCCAAGGCGGGACCGGTCTTCGACGCGGTGGCCGTGGCGCTGCCGCCCGGGGTGCCCGTCCACCTGGAGAACAACGTCAACTGTGCCGCGCTCGCCGAGCTGTACGAGGGCGCGGCGCGCGGCCGGCACACCTTCGGCTATCTGCGGATCGGTGTCGGTATCGGTCTCGGCATCGTCGTGGGGGGCCAGGTGCTGGCCGGGGCCAACGGGGCGGCCGGAGAGCTCGCCCGACTGCCCTACCCCTGGGACGACGCCCTCGAGCCCCGCCGTGAGGCCCTGGAGGAGTACATCGGCGCCCGCTCCCTGCTGCGCCGGGCCGCCGAAGCCTGGCCGGAATCCGACGTTTCATACCCTCGTACCGTCGAACGGCTGTTTTCGCTGGCCGAACAGGGCAGCGCCGGAGCCCGCGCCGTCGTCGACCGCCACGCGGTGGACGTGGGCCGGCTGGCCGCCGCCGTGACCGCCGTACTGGACCCCGGACTGCTCGTCCTGAGCGGCAGCACCGGCTCGTTTCCGCAGCTCCTGCCCGGTGTGCGGGCCGAGCTGGCACGGCTGAGCTGGCCCACCGAGGTGGTCAGCAGTCAGGTCGGTGATCTCGGCACCGTGGTGGGTGCGGCACGGCTCGCGGTCGCCAGAGGAGTCCAAACCGTGACCCAGGCAGCGCGGGCGAAGGATTGACGGTTTCGGACTCGGTCTGCCAATGTCCGGACAAGCGCTTTCTAAGTCGGCCGGGACGCCGACTTGGGGTGAGCCTCCCGCCCGTACTGATGTACGGCAACCGCACGAGGGCGTGCCCGTGCGGTGACGGCCTGGACGGCCGGGGATGCGGCCCCGCGTGGACGACGTGGCCGGGCGAGGCCGCGCCCCCGGAAAGCGACTATTCCTGCAAAATGCACCCGTACCGCCTCAGTCGGTGCCGTGCTCCGTCTCCTACGACGAAAAAAGGGATCGAAGATGACCACTGTGGGTGTACGGCGCTCGCGCCGAATCGGCCCCGGCGGCATGCGCCGCCTGGCTCCCCTCGCTGCCGTTGCCACGGCGGGTGCCCTGCTCCTCACCGCCTGCGGAGGGGACTCGGACTCGGGCGGCACGTCCAAGTCGCTGACGTTCTGGATCTCCACGGTTCCGGGGCAGGACGCGGGCTGGAAGAAGATGGTGGCGGACTACAAGAAGGAAACCGGCGTCGCCGTCAAGCTCGTCAACATCCCCTACGACGGCTACACGACGAAGCTGCACAACGCCGCGCAGGCGAACTCCCTGCCCGACGTGGCCGCCGTGCCGGCGCTGGACCCGATCTGGTCGAACAAGCTGATCGACCTCGCCTCCATCGCCAACAACGCGACCAACAAGATCAACCCGAACTTCCTCGCGAAGGACTCGTCCGGGAAGGTGCTGGCCATCCCCTCGGACGTCACCGCGTCCGGCATGTACATCAACAAGACGCTCTTCGAGAAGGCCGGTGTCTCCTACCCGGCCTCGCCCGACAAGACCTGGACCTGGACCGACTTCATCAAGGCGGCGAACGAGGTCCGCGAGAAGACCAAGGCCAAGTACTCCCTGACCTTCGACCAGTCGCCCTCGCGGCTGCGCGCCATGGTGTACGAGATGGGCGGGCAGTACGTCCACGCGGACGACTCCGGCAAGTTCTCGGTGGACGAGGCGACCAAGAAGGCCGTGAACACCTTCGTCGGCTGGAACGACGACAAGACCATGCCGAAGTCGGTGTGGACCAGCGGCGCCGACCCGTCCGCCATGTTCCAGAGCGGTGACGTCGTCGCCTACTGGTCCGGCGTGTGGCAGGTGCCCGCCTTCGCGGACAGCATCAAGAAGTTCGAGTGGGCGAGCGTCCCGACTCCCGCCGAGCCGGTGCAGGCCAGTGACGTGAACAGCGGCGGCAACGTCGTGGGCTTCAACAACAACGCCGACGCGTCCGCCGCCGCGAAGAAGTTCCTGTCCTGGCTGTACGAGCCGGCCCACTACCAGGCGCTGTGCGAGGCGTCCGGCTTCCTGCCGGTCGAGAGCGGTCTGAACCCGACGTACCCCTTCAAGTCCGAGGCGGCGCAGGCGGCGTTCAAGCTCTACAACGAGTCGATCCCGCTGTACGCCCCGATCTCCGGCTACTTCAACGGCGCGCAGACCAACTGGGTGCTGAAGGGCAAGAGCCTCACCGAGGACCCGACCAAGACGGAGCTCGGCAAGGCCATCAACGGCCAGCAGTCGGCCGACAAGGCCCTGGAGAACATCGTCGCCGGCTACAACCAGCAGGTCGGCGGCTGATCGTAGGCCCGAGGGCCGGGCGGCGGAGTCTCGACCCCGCCGCCCGGCCCGGCCGCCCGGCCAAGGCCGGGCTCATGGCGTGAGCCCACCGGAATCCATTCCACCAGCACGGAGTCAGGAAGATGACAAAACGCGCCCCGGACGTGTCCGCGAGCCCGCCGAGCCGGTCCAGGAGACGCAACAAGTACACCCTCGCGCCGCTCGTCCTCATCGCGGCCAATGTGGTGCTCTTCGCGCTGTTCTTCGTCTGGCCGGCGGTGATCGGGCTCGTCTACTCGTTCACGAACTACACGGGGGTGGGGGCGTTCCAGTTCATCGGACTGGACAACTACCACAACCTGTTCGGGGACTCCACCTTCTACGACGCGCTGACCCGGACGCTGCTGTACGCCGTGCTCTTCGTGCCGCTGAACTTCGCGGTCTCCCTGCTCGCCGCCAACCTGCTGGTGAGCAAGAACGCCAAGGGCGGGTCGGTCGCCCGCGTCCTCTTCTTCATTCCGTGGCTGCTGTCGCCCATCGTCGTGGGTGTCCTGTGGCGGTGGATGTTCGGTGAGAACTTCGGACTGGTCAACTACGTCATCGAGAAGTTCGGCGGCAGCGCCGTTCCGTGGCAGTCGAACGCGGACCTGTCCCTGATAGTCGTCGTGATGGCGGCGTCCTGGGCCTGGACGGGCTTCTCGATGCTGCTGTTCATCGCGGCGATCAAGAACGTACCGGTGTCCTACTACGAGGCGGCCTCGCTCGACGGCGCCGGCCCCTGGCGCCAGTTCTTCAGCATCACGCTGCCGAGCATCGCGCCCACCTCGTTCATCGTCATCCTGCTGAACACGATCAACTCGATGAAGGAGTACCCGGTGTTCGTCGCCCTCAACAACGGCGGACCCGGTACCTCGAACAACCTGCTCGTCCAGTACATCTACGAGACCGGCTTCAAACGCGGCCAGATCGGCTACGCGAGCGCCGCGTCATTCGTGCTCATGATCATCCTGATGGCCGTCGCGATCGTCCAGCTGATCGTCAACCGACGGGTGGAGAACCGATGACAACCACAGACGTGCCACGACCGCTCGACGGCGACGCCAAGCGGCCCGCAGCCAAGAAGCGGCCCAGCGGGGCGAACAGCGGCGGGTTCCGGCGGGCGATCGCCCCGACGACACTGCTGTGGATCATGGCGTGCCTGTACGGGTTCCCGGTGCTGTGGTTCGTCCTCAGCTCCTTCAAGCCGTCCAGCGACCTGTTCTCGTATCCGCTGACGCTGGTTCCGCACAACCCCACCCTGTCGGGCTTCAAGGCGGCGTGGGACAGCGCCAACTTCTCCCAGTACTTCCTCAACACGGCCCTCGTGTGTGTGATCACGACGATCCTCACGGTGGGCGTCAGCTGCTGCACCGGGTACGCGCTGGCCAAGTACGACAACAAATGGCTGAAGGCGTTCTTCATCTGCATCCTGGCCACCACGATGCTGCCGGGCGAGGTCATGCTCGCCCCCGAGTTCCTGGTGGTCCGCAACCTCGGCCTCTACAACTCCTTCGCCGGCATCATCCTCCCGGCCGTGCTCACCGCGACCGGCTGCTTCATGTTCCGCCAGTTCTTCCTGACGGTTCCCGACGAACTCGTGGAAGCCGCACGCATCGACGGCGCGCGTGAGCTGGCGATCTTCGCGCGGATCATGGTGCCGCTGTCCCGGCCCATCATGCTGACGCTGGCCATCCTGTCCTTCCAGTGGCGGTGGAACGACTACATCTGGCCGCTGCTGATGCTCAACGACCCCGACAAGTTCACCGTGCAGATCGGCATCCAGAGCATCGTCGGCGCGCAGAACATCAACTGGTCGGTACTGCTCGGCGCCTCGGTCATCTCCATGATCCCGCTGATCCTCGTCTTCCTGGTCTTCCAGCGCTATGTCATGGGCGCCGACATCAACGCCGGACTGAAGGACTGACCTTGCCCACCCCGCTCGACCACGAGTTCGTCCGCGCGGTTGCCGGGGCCGCGGACCGGTCGGCCGCCCCGTCGGCGGCCGGCCACGACGAGGAACCCGTCGGTGTGCCGCACCGTGGTCTGGCGCGGCGGGTGAAGACCCTGGTCGCGGCATACCGTTCCCCGGACTCGGCACTGCACGGCAGCAGCCAGGCCGTCGCCGCCGCGACGACCCACGTCCGGGCTCTGCGAGCCTCGCAGACCACCACCGGCCTCTTCGCCGGCGGAGACAACGTGCAGTCACCGCCGGACTCCGCGTTCACCGTGAACGACGTGTGCGACGCATACGTCCTCGCCGCCGACGCGGGACCGGAACTGGGCGAGGTGACGGCCGCGCTCGCCGAGATCGCCGGAGCCGCCACCGCCAGTCTCCTGACCGGTGGCGTGCACACCCCGAACCACCGCTGGGAGCTGTGCGCGGCGCTGGCCCGGCTGCACCGGTCCTTCCCCGACGACAGGCTGCTCGACCGTGTCGAGGAGTGGCTCTCCGAGGGGGTCGACATCGACGCGGAGGGCCTGTACTCGGAACGCAGCGCCGTCTACGCGTCCCATGTGACCAACCCGTCGCTGCTGTTGCTGGCCGAAGTCCTCGACCGCACCGACCTGCTGGACGCCGTCGAACGCAACCTCGCCACGACCCTCGACCTCATCAGGCCGGACGGCACGGTGGAGACCGTCCACTCACGCCGCCAGGACCAGAAGCTCTCGTTCCCCCTGTGGCCCTACCTGCCGCACTACCGGCTGCTCGCGATCCGCACCGGCCGGGGCGACTTCGCCCGCGCGGCCCGCCTGGCCGCCACCGGCGGCATCGACGACCCCGACCTGCTCGCCCAGACCCTCCTCACCCCGGACCTGTGCCGCTCCCTGCCGGCCCCGGCCCCGGAGACCCTGCCGCGCGACCGCTACCTCACCACCGCCCGTCTCGCCACCCGCGCCTCCGCCGACGCGCACACGGTGGTGTACGGCGGCTCCGACGTGCCCGAGCACCGGCGCATCCGCTCGGGCCTCGCCTGCAACCCCACCTTCCTGCGTCTGTTCGCCGGTGCCGCCGTCCTCGACGCGGTCCGTCTTGCGCGCGGGTTCTTCGACCTGGGCCCGTTCCGCGCCGCCGAGATGCGACAGCTCGCCGACAACCGGTACCAACTCACCGAAACCCTCACGGCCGCCTACTACCAGCCGCTCCCGAAGGACCGGAGACGGGACGACGGCGACTACCGACTGGTGGACGACGGACGCTTCTCGGCCGCCATGGCCTTCCCGGAGCGCCCTCGGGACGAGGTCTCCCACACGACCAGCGTCGAGGTGGACCTGCGCGACGACGGCGCCGACCTGCGGATCGACATCAGCGGCCCCCGGGTGCCCTGGGCCCTGGAACTGACCTTCCGGCCGGGCGGAGCACCCGAGGGCGCCGTCCCGCTCGGCGACGGACGCTGGTACCTGACGACCGGGCCGATGACCTACCGGGCCGGCGAGGACGAGATCCGGGTCGAGGCCGCTGTCGAGGCGGGCGAACCCCTCGCCGGGCCGGACCGGAGCGACCTCCTGCGGTACGACCCCGGTCAGGACTACACCGTGGCCGGCGGCACCGACGCGACGACCGGCAACCGCGTCCACATCGGGGGACTCGGCCCGCACACACTGACCGTCGCACTGCGCGCCCACCGGCCCGCATCCGTCGAGTGACCCCGACGAACCCCACCATGGCCACCCCAGGCATGAAGGACTGATCCCCGTGCACCTCACCCACCAGCGCGGCCCCCTGCACGACCTGCCCGACACCCCCGAGGCGTACGACGCGGTCCTCGCCGACGCCGTCGAGCAGGCCCTCGCCCGCCTCACCCCCGAGGGCAACCTCGAACACCCCGACTGCGTCGACGACATCGGCGACACCTCGCTCGGCATCACCTCGCTCCTCGCGCTCGCCTGGCAGCGCGGCAAGAACCCGCGGCTGCCGGAGGCGGTGCACCGCAGCCTCGTCTTCCATCTCCGCGAGCGCGTCTACGTCGAGGACAACCCCGGCTACCCGAACCTGAAGGTGCGCAACTCCCGCCTGCCGTACGCCCGTTACGTACTGGAGTCCGGCGCCCACCCCATCGGCGACTGGCCCAGCACGGTGTGGGCGCTGCTCCAGGCGGTGAACCTCCTGGACGCGGCCGAGGGACTCGTCGCCGACGAACAGCGCACGGAACTGGTCGAGTTGGCGCGGGGCTACTGGCGCTGGCTGACCGAGGCGACCTTCTTCAACCCGCAGGAGGCCGGAAACCAGGCCATCGGCTGCGTCGTCGGCGGTCTGATGCTGGCGCCCCATCTCCCCCCGGAGGAAGGGAAGTCGGTGCGGTCCCGCGCGATCTCGCTGTACGTCGACAAGATCCGCGCCCACCGGGTGAGCGACCGGGGCGCGGCACTGCCCCCCGAGCACGGCGGCGCCTACGACAACAACTACGGCCCGATCTCCCTCTCCTTCCTGGCCCAGGCCCACCGGATCAGCGGCGAGGAGATCTTCGCCGAGGACGGCGACGCGCTGGCCCGCTACATCGACGCCCGCCTCACGAACGGCGGCTACGACAACGGCGGCCCCCGCTACAGCGAACAGCACTCCGCGTTCGAGTCCGTCCTCGGCCTGCGCTACTTCGGCGCCCGTATCGGCGCCGACCTCGGCCGTTACCGGGGCGACAGCCGCTGGGCCCGCCACGCGGTCAAGCAGGACGGCGGCATCGACGGCCACTTCGCGTGGATGCTGGTCTGGCAGATCCAGGACACCACCCCCTGGCACCGCACCCCCTCGACCCGGCCGTCGCGCCACCAACTCCGCGCCGGCACGGTCTCGGTGGCCTTCGACGACAAGATGACCCCGTCACTGGTCGAGGCGGCGGGCACCTACCACCTGCCGGCGGTGGTGGGCCGTCAGCACGGCTTCGGCCCGGTGACCGACGGCTTCCTGCTGTGCCGCCCCATGGGCGAGGTCCGGGTGCGCGACGTGCGCACCGCCGGCCTCGCGGCCAAGCTGGTCACCAAGCCCGTCGTCGGCCGCGACCACGTACTGCGCCACCTCCGGTCCCTGTACGTCACGGACGGCACGACCCTGTGGGTCACGGTCGCCGTGGAACACCTCGACGGCACGCCCTACCTGCTCGCCGGACTGCCGTACGCCACCGACGACGGCGACCGGGTCCGCAGGACGGCCGAGGCCGTCGGCGTCACCTCCGCGGGCCCCCTGCGTCTGACGCACCCCCTGTCGAAGGGCGTGGACCACTTCGACGCCCGCACGGAGACGACCCAGGAACAGGCCGCCTTCGCCCTCGCGTCCGACCCGCGCGGCTACGGCAACCCCGACGAGGGCTGGCGCCACCTGGTCACCTCCACCGCGCTGGAGGCCGACCCGGCGCCCGGCGCACCGGAGGGGCTGACCGTCTTCGCCGTACGGTACGGCGCCGACGGGGACGGCCCCTTCGCCCCGGTCTTCGAGGCGACGCCGGACGGCCTGCGGGTGCGCACCGAGGCCTTCACGGCGCTGATCGGCGAGGTGGCGGGCGACGCCCACGGCGAACCGGAGCTGACGCTTCTCGACTGAGGACTGGGGGCGGCCGGAGGGAAGCAGAACGTACGAGGCCGAGCGGTTCACCCGCGCACCGCTCGGCCTCGTATCACCCGGCGGTCGCGTACCGCAGCGACCCCGGCACCACCAGATCCGCCCGGTCCCGGGTCGCGGCCACCAGATCGGCGTTGCGCTGGTCCGTACCCCGGGCCCACGCCAGCGCCGAGTCGTGGTCCTTGCCGAACTCCTCGTGCCGGGCGACGAGCCGGCGGACCCGCTCGTCCTCGTCCAGCTCGCAGAACCACACCTCGTCCAGCTGGGCACGCACCCGCGCCCACGAACCCTCCGCCAGGAGCAGGTAGTTGCCCTCGGTGACGACAAGCCGCGCCGACGCGAACACCGGGATCGCACCCGCGACCGGCTGCTCCAGCACCCGCTCGAACCCCGGCGCGTAGACGATCTCGCCGTCGCTCGCCCCCGGCCCGTCCGCACGCAGCCGGCGCAGCAGCGCCGCGTATCCCGCCGCGTCGAACGTGTCGGGCGCGCCCTTGCGGTCCCGCAGACCGAGCCGCTCCAGCTCGACGTCGGCGAGATGGAACCCGTCCATCGGCACATGGGCGACCCAGGGCGAGCCATCGCCGTTCAGTGCCTGGACGAGCCGCTCGGCGAGCGTCGTCTTGCCCGAGCCGGGACTCCCGGCGATACCGAGGACGGCCCGCCGGTCGTCCCGGACCAGCGCCCGGGCCCGGCCGACGAGGCCGGCGAAGGTGGGCGCGGGGGAGACGAGGGGCTGTTCCACGGGGGCGAGTCTCTCACCCGGACAGCCCTTCGTAGGCCGCCGCCAGCATCAGGAAGGCCCGGTCGTCGCCGAGGGCGCCCGCGTCGATCATGCGGTTCATGACATAGGCCACCGTCAGGCGCGCGTCCATGTCGACCAGGACAATCGAACCGCCCCAGCCGCCCCAGAAACACGTACGCGGGTTGGGGAGCTGGCCGTTGTGCAGGCCGTACCCCAGGCCCCAGCGCATGGGCACGCCGAGGACCGAGTCCGTCCCGGCGAACTGCTCCTCCAGCACGCGTTCACAGCCCGCCTCCGACAGCAGCCGTACACCTCGTGCGGTGCCGCCGCAGGACAGGACCGACTGGACGGCGGCGACCGACCGGGCGTTGCCGTGGCCGTTCCCGGCGGGGATCTCGGCGCGCCGCCACGCCTCGGTGTTGGCGGTGGCGGGCGGGATGGGCGGGTTGCCCGGGCGGTCGCGCGGCAGGGCCGCCTCCGGGTCGAGCACACGCTCGGGCGGCGCGATCACCGGCGCGACGCGGTGGTCGTGCTCGGCGGGCAGCCCGATGTGGAAGTCGGCGTCCAGCGGCCCGGCGATCTCCTCGGCGAAGAAGACACCCGGGGTACGGCCGGAGACCCGGTGGATCACCTCGCCGACGAGATGCCCGAAGGTGACGGCGTGGTAGCCGCCCTCGGCTCCGGGCTTCCACGCCGGGGTCTGGGCGGCGAGACGGGCGGTGGCGGCCGGCCAGTCGTAGAGGTCCTCGACCGTCATCGGAACGTCCCAGGTGGGCAGGCCGGCCGTGTGACCCAGCAGGTGCCGCACCCGGACGTCGTCCTTGCCGTGCGCGGCGAACTCGGGCCAGTAGTGGGCCACCGGCGCGTCCAGGTCGAGTTCGCCCCGGTCGGCGAGGACCAGGGCGCACAGGGCCGTCATCGTCTTCGTCGTGGACCACGTGTTGGTGATCGTGTCGCGCTCCCACGGCACGGTACGGGCCTCGTCGAGGTGGCCGCCCCACAGGTCGGCCACCGGTTCACCGTCGAGGTACACCGCGACGGACGCGCCCACGTCCTTGTCGTCGAGCGAGGCGGCCAACGCCGCGCGCACGGGGGCGAACCGGTCTGTGCACGTGCCGAATGTCTCCACCATCCCGCGACCGTAGCCAGGGCCGCGCAGAGACAGCCACCGGTTAATTCCGGCCATCCCGCGCGCCGCCGGTCGTGCGTCACCGGCCGTGCACCCGGCTCATGTCCGGTCGATGTGCACGCTCGTCGACTTCACCCGGGCCGTCGCCTCCACCCCGACTTCCAGGCCCAGTTCCTCCACGGCCTCCCGGGTCAGCAGCGACACCAGCCGGTGCGGACCCGCCTGGATCTCGACCTGCGCGGCGACATCACCGAGTTTGACGGCCGTGACGATGCCGGCGAAGGCGTTACGGGCCGAGGTGTACGACGGCTCGTCCTCGCCGGATCCGGTGCCCGGGCCGGAGTTGGCCAGCTCGATCGAGAAGGCGGCCAGATCACGTCCGTCGATCAGCCGCCGCCCACCCTCGTCGCGGTGGGTCTTCACCCGGCCCGCGTCCGCCCACCGCCTCGCGGTGTCGGGGCTCACGCCCAGCAGACGGGCGGCCTGACCAATGGTGTAGGACTGCATACGCGCCAACTTAGCCCGTTCCCCGATCTCGCAAAATGAGCAACCCTGCCCGTCCGGGCGTACTGAAGTGGTAGGGAACGCACGCAGCACAGCCACGCCCGGAGGTACCTCACCCGTGAGCATCACCAAAGTGGCCCCGCCCGGGGCCGGCCACCACGACACGGAGGACCCGCCGGACGAGGCGCAGGGCAGGGTGAAGGGCGAGCCGCAGGGCTGGCAGTTCAGCTCGCCGCTCGTCCTGACCATGCTGCTGATCCTGATGGTCGCCCTGCAGGGACCGATCCGCCGGGTCGTGTCCGAGCCGGTGATGCAGAGCTGGATGACGGTGTTCGTCGCCGTCGTCGTACAGGCACTGCCCTTCCTCGTCCTCGGCGTGCTGCTGTCGGCGCTGCTCGCGGTGTTCGTACCCCCGTCGTTCTTCGTCCGGGCCCTGCCCAGCCGACCCGCTCTCGCGGTGCCGGTCGCGGGGATGGCCGGAGCGATCCTGCCCGGCTGCGAGTGCGCGTCGGTGCCGGTGGCCGGCGCTCTGGTGCGGCGGGGTGTCGCCCCGTCGGCGGCGCTGGCGTTCCTGCTGTCCGCCCCGGCGATCAACCCGATCGTGCTGACCGCGACCGCCATCGCGTTCCCCGGCCGGCCGGAGATGGTCGTCGCCCGGTTCGCCGCGAGTCTGCTCGCGGCCTGCGCGATGGGCTGGCTCTGGCAGCGGCTCGGCCGCACCGACTGGCTTCGCCCGCCGGCCCATCCCCTGGACGAGGGCCTCGGCAAATGGGCCGCGTTCTGGAGCTCCGTACGGCACGACGTGATGCACGCGGGCGGCTTCCTGGTGGTCGGCGCGATGGCCGCCGCCACCCTGAAGGCCATGGTGCCGGCGAGCTGGCTGAGCCTCGCCGCGGACAACCCCGTGGTGGCGGTCCTCGCGCTCGCCGTCCTCGCGGTGCTGCTGTCGATCTGCTCGGAGGCGGACGCGTTCGTCGCCGCGTCCCTGACCCAGTTCTCGCTGACGGCCAGGCTGGCGTTCCTCGTGGTCGGCCCGATGATCGACCTCAAGCTCTTCGCCATGCAGACGGGCACCTTCGGCCGCGGTTTCGCTCTCCGCTTCGCACCGGCCACCTTCGTCGTGGCCGTGGCGTCGGCGGTCCTGGTCGGGACGGTGCTTCTGTGAACCGGCAGGCACAGGCGGTCGTCCTGTTTCTGGTCGGCGGGGCGATGGTGCATGCCGGCACCACCGACCTCTACCTGCGCTACGTCAAGGCAGGGCTCCAGCCGATGGTCGTCGGCGCGGGCGCGGTGCTGATGGTGGCCGCGCTCGCGACGGTCTGGTACGAGCGGAAACACGCGAGAACCGGCCACGTTGGCACCGAGGTCCACGTGTCCGAGGGCCACGCACCGGAGGACGACGCGCACGTCCACCGCGAACCGCGTGTCTCCTGGCTGCTGGTGCTGCCCCTGTTCGCCCTGATCCTGGTGGCCCCGCCCGCCCTGGGCTCCTACAGTGCCCTGCGCACGGGGACGGCCCTGCAGGCGCCGCTGGCCTACCCGCCGCTGCCCTCCGGTGACCCCGTACGCCTCAGTCTGGTCGACTATGCGGGACGCGCGGCCTACGACCACGGGCGCTCGCTCGGCGACCGCAGGATCTCCATCACCGGGTTCGTCGCGCTCGACGGCAAGGGCACCCCGTACCTCGTGCGGATGGCGCTCAACTGCTGTGCGGCCGACGCCCAGCCGGTCAAGGTCGGGCTGACCGGCCGGATCCCCCCGGTCCTGCAACCGGACACCTGGCTCGAACTCACCGGCACGTACACCGGCCGGCTGACCAGGGACCCGGTGAACCACGGCGTCATCCCGTTCTTCGACATCGCCGAGGCCAAGCCGGTCCCGACCCCGCGCGACCCGTACGACGAGAGCTGGAACAACTGAGGGCCGTGGCGCAGGCCGGGACTGTCGACGGGGCGGGCGGGTCAGGGCCGGATGAGCCCCCGCTCGTACGCCTTGACCAGCCGCTGCGGCACCATGTGCGCGACCCCGTCGACCGTGACCGGCACCAGCTGAGTCGTGGTCGCCTTCCACTGGGCCCGGCGGTGGCGGGTGTTGCTGCGGGACATCTTCCGTTTGGGAACGGCCATGGGAATCCTCCTCGGTCGGCAAGCGAGACAGGACGCTACATGAAAATGGATCCCATTAACAGTTGAGCTCGGACGGGGCGGTGCAACCGCCTGCGGGCGAGGTGGGGGAGCGAGGCGAGGGGGTCGAGGGCGGGGGAAAGTGGCAGGGGGACAGGAACACCACGACGTCCGACTCCGTGCCGGGCAGGGGCTCCGGCTCCCGCCAGCCCGTCCGACGATAGAACGCCACCGTGTCGTGCGCCTGGTCCCAGGTCAGCAGCCAGGCCCGGCCGCCCGGTGCGGCCGCGGTGAGCGCGGACAGCAGTCGACGCCCCAGTCCGGTGCCTCGGGCGTCGGCCCGCACCCCCAGCTCGTCGATCTCGAAGGCGCCCACCAGCAGCTCGTCGACGCGCTCCGCGCCGAGCAGCTCGGTCACCCTGCCGTACGCGCGGTCGGTGCGGAACGGGGCCTCGGTGGTCCAGCCCGTGACGAACCCCTGTATTCCGCCGCCGTCCGCGAAGGAGACGACGGCGCGGAAGCCCGGGCGGTGCGCGTCCGTCTCCAGCCGCTCGCGGAACCTCGCCCGGGTCTCCTCGGGGTCCCTGTCGTCCCAGGGCGGGGCGGTGAAGACCTCGACGTACGCGTCGGTGAGTTCGTCGGCGACGGTGAGAACGTCGGCTCCGAAGGTCCGCAGGGGGAGCGAACGCGCCCCGTCGAAGTGGGCGGCCCCCAGGGGGGCATGGGTGCTCAGGGGTGGGTCCGGCGGGCTTTCCCCGGCCAGCCAGTCGGCGACGGACCGGGATATCGGCTGGCCGGTGTCCATCTCGACGAAGCCGAACTGACCCGACTGGTTGCATTCGAGGAACCACCAGATCCCGTCGGTGTCCTCCGCGAAGTCGAAGGCGCCGTAGGCGAGTTCGGCCTCCCGCAGATACCGGTGCACGGCCTCGGTGAGCCGCGGCGACACGTCGGTCGGCCGCCACGGTTCGGCCGAGGGCGCGAACCGGACATCGATGTCGTCGGGGTGTGCGTCGGGTGCGACGGCCTTGCGGGCGGCGAGGACACGGTCGCCGACCACCGTCAGCCGGATGTCCGCCCGCTTGTCGACCCGGCGTTGCAGCAGGGTCGGCCCGAACGCGACGGCGGCGAAGTCGACGTCGGGCGCCACCCGGCTCGTCGGCACCACCCTGGGCGGCTCCTGCGGATGCGAACCGGAGACGGGCTTGACGACCAGGTCGGGAAAGCGCCGCGCGAAGTCCCGGGCGGCCTGCGGGAACGTGGTGATCAGGGTGGGCGGTACGGGGAGCCGGCTGCGCTGCGCGAGATGGAGCTGCCAGGGCTTGTGGCGGGCCCGGGCGGCGGCGTCGGGATGGTTCATCCAGCGGGCGCCGGTGCCCCGGAGCATGCCGTAGAAGGCCTGTGAGGCCTCCTCCGTGAGCCAGCCGGACGGCACGGCGGCGCGCGCCCCCGGCACCCCCGGCCTGCGCACCCAGACGGACCGCACTCCGTCCATGCCCACCACCCTGCCGCCGACGGAGAGATACCCGCGAAAGGCGCCGTGCGCGTACTCGCCGGACAGGGCGACCTCGCCGGGCAGGTCGGCGGGATCGAGCCGGACCACGGGAATGCCGGTGGTGTTCAGCCGGGCCACCACGAGATCCGCCGTCACATCCTGTTCGGACGTCAGAACCAGGACCGTCATCGCGTCAGGCCCATGTCAGTCATCGAAGTGCGTCTTGGAACCGGCAGTTGATGTGGTGGATCCGAATTCGCGCATCACGGCATGGTCATGAGCGGCAATCCGCCCGCCCGGAAGCACATTCAACTGCAGTGCGCAGTCATAGCTGTACGGAGTGCTCACCTCCAACTGGTCAGCCGGGCGCGCGTAGTTCAGGACGAACAGCTGCATCGCTTCTCCTCGATCGGCGACGACGTCGGTCAAGTGGACGGGGGAGCTCCGGAAATACAACTGTCCAGTTCCCTGTGCCCCGCCTCCAAGGAGTTATACGAATCGAACGGGTGAATGGTTGCCTCCTGTTGAAGGCAACCGCGTCCGGGCAGACCTCCGCGGGCCGCGACCCCCGGTCGAGGGCCGCGGACCAAGGCCGAGGACGGCTCAGTGGCGCCCCAGGCCGCCACTGCCGAAGGACCCGCTGGACCCGGGATCCCAGCGCCCCCGCTGCTGGTCCTCGCGCCGTTTCGTCGACGCGTGGTGGAGTTCGTGCGGCATGAGCCGCTCCCGCTCCTGTGCCGCGCGCGGCATCTCGTCGGGCTCCCTCATCTCGCGGACCTCGTGGACCGGCCCGGAAGGCGGGAGAGTGGGTTGCTCGTCGGGGCGGGGCCGGGCGGATTCCCGGTCCCGTACCCGCATGCCGAACCAGAAGGCCCAGATCAGTGCGCCGGCGATGAAGAGGCCCGCGACAAATGCGGCCGTTACGTTGAGTAGATCGCTCGACGCGGCCAGTAGTTCAGACGTTGTCGTACTCATATGGCGATTATCGCCGACGGCCTCTGAATGCGCGTCCGAAAAGAGCCTGTGGAATCGCTGTCCCTTTCTTGTCGGCCAGCGGCTTCAGTCAGGGCTTCGGTCAGGGCTTCACAGCGACGGCGCCGAATTGCGGAAGAGTGTCTGCGGAGTCGCTCTCCGGGCGCCACCGAGCACAGGAGACGAGTCCCGGCTCGAGAAGCTCCAGGCCCTCGAAGAAAGCGGTGACCTCGGCACGGGGGCGCGCGGTGATCGGCGGGGTGGCGTTCTCGTTCCAGAACTTCATCGCCTCGACGTTGCCCTCACCGTGGAGGTCCGGGTCGGTCGTCGGATGGGTGAGGACCAGAAAGCTTCCCGAGGGCACCGCTGCCATGACCCGGCGCACGATGTCCTGTGCCTGGCCCGTGTCGAGCACGAAGTTCAGGATGCCCAGCATCATGACGGCGACGGGCCGGTCGAAGTCGAGCGTGTGCGAGGCGCGTTGGACGATGGTGTCGGGGCGGTGGATGTCCGCGTCGATGTAGTCGGTGGCCCCTTCGCGCGTGCCGGTCAGCAGCGTACGGGCGTGCGCGAGCACGATCGGGTCGTTGTCGACGTACACGATCCGTGACTCCGGCGCGATGCGCTGGGCGATCTCATGGGTGTTGTCCACCGTCGGCAGCCCTGTCCCGATGTCCAGGAACTGCCGGACTCCCCGGTCGGCGACCAGGAAGCGCACGGCCCGCCCGAGGAAGGCGCGGTCCGCGCGGGCCACGCTGCGGATCAGCGGGAACACGGCGTCGATGTGGTCACCGACCGCCTGGTCGACGACGTAGTTGTCCTTGCCGCCGATCCAGTAGTTCCACACCCGCGCGTTGTGGGCCACCGAGGTGTCCAGCCGGCTCTGACCCTCTGACGTGCTGCCCTGCTCGCTCACGTCGTTTCCTCTCGTTCACTTCCCTTGCCCCGCACGGACGTTGACACCCACCCGAGCCGTCAACATCGTTCGCGCCTACGAGAGTGATCTTATGGCCGGGCTCCCCGCGCCCAGGGCGGCAGGCGGCGGAATCGGCTGCGGACGGGCGCCGGCGGCGGCCTCTAGTCTCGCCGGACAGGCCCCGAGCGGTGGGAGAGACGGATGGACGACTACGGCTACGACCTCGGCACTCACGGGCGGCCCGTGACGACGTCCTCGGCCGAGGCCCAGAAGTGGTTCGACCGGGGCCTGGTGTGGACGTACGGCTTCCACCACGAGGAGGCCGTCGCCTGTTTCGAGGCCGCCGCCGCGGCGGACCCCGACTGCGCCATGGCCCACTGGGGTATCGCCTACGCCCTCGGCCCGAACTACAACAAGCCCTGGGAGTTCTTCGACGGCGAGGACCTCGCACGGACCGTCGCCCGTACCCACGCCGCCGTCGAACGCGCGCGGCGGACGGCGGCCGGTGCCACGCCGGTCGAGCAGGCCCTGATCGGCGCTCTGCGGGCCCGCTACCCGCAGCCCGAGGCCGTCGAGGACTGCTCGGTGTGGAACGAGCCCTACGCCGCCGGTATGCGGACGGTGTACGAACTCGCCCCCGACGACCCGGACATCGCCGCGCTGTACGCCGACGCGCTGATGAACCTGACGCCGTGGCAGCTGTGGGATGTACGCACGGGTGAACCGGCCGAGGGTGCCCGCACCCTCGTCGCGAAGTCCGTCCTGGAGCGGGCGATCGCGACCGACGCCGGCTCGCGCCACCCGGGCCTCCTGCACCTCTACATCCACCTGATGGAGATGTCCGCCGCCCCGGAGACCGCCCTGCCCGCCGCGGACCGGCTGCGCGGCCTGGTCCCGGACGCCGGCCACCTGCAGCACATGCCCACCCACCTGGACGTGCTCTGCGGCGACTACCGGCGGGTGGTGGCAGACAACGGCACGGCGATCGCCGCCGACGAGAAGTTCCGTGAGCGGTCCGGCGCGATGAACTTCTACACCCTCTACCGGGCGCACAACCACCACTTCAGGATCTACGGCGCGATGTTCCTGGGGCAGTCCAGGACCGCGCTGGAGGCCGCCGCGCAGCTGGAGGCAGCCGTCCCGGAGGAACTCCTGCGCGTGGAGAGCCCGCCCATGGCCGACTGGCTGGAGGGCTTTCTCGCCATGCGGGTCCATGTGCTGATCCGCTTCGGCCGCTGGGCGGACGTCCTCGAACTGCCGCTCCCCGCCGACCCGTCGCTGTACTGCGTGACCACGGCCATGCTCCGGTACGCCCGAGGGGTCGCCCTCTCCGCCACCGGCCGGATCGCCGAGGCCGAGGCGGAGCGCGAACTGTTCCGCTCGGCGCTCACCCGGATCCCGGAGACCCGGATGCTGTTCAACAACACCTGCCCCGACATCCTCGCCGTCGCGTCGGCGATGCTCGACGGCGAACTGGAGTACCGCAAGGGCAACCACGAGGCCGCCTTCGCCGCCCTGGAGCGCTCGATCGAACTCGACGACAACCTTCCCTACGACGAGCCCTGGGGCTGGATGCAGCCCACCCGGCACGCCTACGGTGCCCTGCTCCTCGAACAGGGACGCGTCACCGAGGCGGAAGCCGTCTACCGGGCAGACCTCGGCCTCGACGAGACACTGCCGCGCGCGGTGCAGCACCCCGGCAACGTCTGGGCCCTGCACGGCTTCCACGAGTGCCTGGTCCGGCTGGGCAGGGACGGGGAGGCGCGGATCGTGGCCCAGCAGCTGAAGATCGCCCTCGCCCTGGCGGACGTCCCGATCGAGGCGTCCTGCTTCTGCCGACTGGACGTCGGGACGGGCGGCGCGGACGCGAGCTGTTGCTGAGGGAACGCCGTACCCGGCGGGCCTGCCCCGGCGGCACCCACTTCTGCCTCTGGTTCTGCCCCCGGGTCCGCTGACGAGCGGTCGACGCGGCGCTAACGTCCGCACGTGAGTACGAGGAACTCCCCGCAACGGCCGGTTGAGTGAGCGACGACAACGCCGTCGGGACACCACCGCACGAGACACAGACCGCCGTACGGCAGACCGGGACACCCGGGGATCCCGCAGACCCTCCGCAGCGGGAACAGCCCGTGGAGCGCCCCCGCAGACGCGGTCCGGGTTTCTTCACCCTGATGGTGCTGCCCTGTCTGGTGACCCTTTCCGCGGTCGCCGGTTTCCTGGCCCTGACGGGCGGTCTGCCCGGGGACGGCCCCTCGGACACGGACCCGCAGCAGAGTGCCGGGGGCGGCGTCAACGAGACCTACGGGCCGTGGCTGCGCAAGGCCGCCACCTGCTCGGTCGTCGCGCCGTCCGTGCTCGCCGCCCAGATCGACCAGCTCACCGGCTGGCGCGACGACACCGGGGAGCTCTCGGGCGAACAGGGCATCGCCGGGTTCACGGCCGCGCAGTGGCGGACCTGGGGCAGGGACGACGACGGCAACGGAACCTCCTCGCCGCGCGACGAGGCCGACGCCATCATGGCGCTCGGCCGCCAGGACTGCTCCCTCGCACGGAAGATCACGGACCTCAGGACCGAGGGCACCGTCAACGGCGAACTGGTGGACCTCACCCTCGCCGCGTACGCCGTGGGCATCCACGAGGTCACCGCGGCGGGACGCGTGCCCGCCGGGGCGCGGGCCTACCTCGCCGAGGTGAAAGGACTGCTCCCGCGCTACGAGGCGTTCGACCGGGAGCCCCCGACCGGGGGTGGACCCGCGAGCGCGATCCTGGCCGCACCGGTGAGCACCCTCGTCGTCACCTCACCCTTCGGATCGCGTCAGCACCCGCTCACCGGCGTGACCAAACTCCACACCGGCGTGGACTTCGGCGCGCCCCAGGGCGCCGAGGTGCGCGCGGCCCGCCAGGGTCAGGTGGTCTTCGCGGCGATGACCAAGGCGTACGGCAACCGCGTCGTCATCGACCACGGAACGATCGAGGGCAAGCGCCTGGAGACGACGTACAGCCATCTGTCCGCGCTCGGCGTCACCGCCGGGCAGGCCGTGTCCGCCGGTGACGTGATCGGGCGGGTCGGCTCCACCGGGCTGTCCACCGGGCCGCACCTGCACTTCGAGGTGATCTACGACGGCTACTACGCGGACCCGCTGCCGTGGCTGGCGTCCTCAGGCTGACGAGGCGGCGCACACGGGGGCGAATCGGTGCGAAACGAAATGGTTTCGCACCGGGATACGCTCGCGCCATGACCTCATCCACCCTCACCGAGCTCACCGAGCGTCTGCACTCGGACCGCGGCCGCCCCGCCCCCGACCTGCTGGCTCCGGGCGGCCCCTGGAACCTCTCGCAGACGCTGCAGCACTGTGCCCAGACCGTCCGCTACTCCGTCACCGGATACCCCATACTCAAGCCCGCCCTGTTCCGGGCCACGGCCGGCGCCCTGGCCAAGCGGATCTTCCTGCGCCGTGGAGCGACGAAGCACTCGCTCGGCGCGGAGATCGACGGAGCCCCGGCACTGGACCCGGCCCTGCCGGCGGCGGAGGCGGCGGCAGGCCTCGCGGACGCGGTGGCCCTGTTCGCCGCCCACACGGGCCCGCACGCCCCCCACCCCGCGTACGGACGCTGCACGCACGACGAGTTCGCACGGCTGCACGCCATGCATCTCGCCGAGCACCTTCCCGGACTGGTCGACGCCTGACGCCTGACCGAAACCGGGGTCGCTCATGGCCGGCATCCCGGACCGGGCGGTCCCGGCGGGCGGGTGGCAGGCCGTCAGCCGTGGGCGTGCAGGCTGTCGAGGAGCGGGTGATGGCTGTGCCGCCAGCCGCCGCGAACCCGTCGGGCGTCGGCCAGATGCGGGTGCCCGACGGGGAGACCGGCGTGCTCGTGCTCGACCGGCGTCGCTTCCCGCGCGGGCCACAGCCGTACGGCGAGCAGCGCGGCGGCCAGGGCGACGGCGCCCAGGACGAGTACCGCGGACCGGAGTCCGGCCGCGACGCCGAGCCATCCGGCCAGCGGATACGTGAGCAGCCAGCAACTGTGCGAGAGGGAGAACTGGGCCGCGAATGCCGAGGTGCGCGCCTCGGCGGGCGCCGCCCGGCGGATCAGCCGCCCCGTCGGAGTGAGCACCGCCGAGCAGGCCGCGCCGAACGCCGCCCAGGCCGCCAGCAGCGCGGGCCAGCGCCAACTGCCGCCGCCCGCCGAGGTGATGGCGCCGAGAGCGACGAAGACGGCGGTGAGCAGCAGGGCGCCGGGCAGCATCACGGCACGGTCCGGGACCCGGTCGAGCAACCGGGGCAGGAGCAGCGCCACGATCATCGAGCCCGCACCGAACGCGCCGAGCGCCAGCGGTACGTCACCCGCGCTCCGGCCGAGCTGATCACGGACGTAGACCACGGTGTTGACGGTGACCATGGCGCCCGCCGCGGCCACCGCCAGATCGAGGGCGAGCAGGGCGCGCAGCTGCGGGACGGCCAGGAAGAGACGGACGCCCGCGGCCCGCTTCACGCCGACACCGCCGGTCCGCGGGGTGGTGGTGGGTGCGGGTGCGGGCAGTGCGGTGGAGGCGACCAGGGCGGCCGAGGCCAGGAATCCCGCCACCGTGCCCAGGAACAGCCGGTTGTAGGTGATCAGTGACAGCAGGGCGGCGGCGAGGGCCGGGCTGAACAGGCTCTCCAGGTCGTAGGCGAGCCGGGACAGGGACAGCGCCCGCGTGTAGTCGCGCTCGGCCGGCAGGACGTCCGGTATGACGGCCTGGAAGGTGGGTGTGAACGCGGCCGACGCCGACTGGAGCAGGAAGATCAGGACGTACACCTGCCAGACCTGGTCCACGAACGGCAGCGACAGCGCGACCCCGGCCCGGGTGAGGTCCGCCGTGACCAGCAGTGCGCGGCGCGGCAGCCGGTCGGCGACCGCGCCGACGGCCGGGGCGATCACCACGTACGCCACCATCTTGACCGCGAGTGCGGTACCCAGGACGGAACCGGCGTCCGCGCCCGCGAGGTCGTACGCGAGCAGCGCGAGGGCGACCGTCGCGAGGCCGGTGCCGGTCAGGGCGACCACCTGGGCGGTGAAGAGGCGGCGGTAGGTGCGGTTGCGGAGTACGGAGAGCATGCGGCGGTCCCTTGGCCGGTCGGGGAGCGGGCGCGGTCCGACTCCACTCTAGCCATAGGTGCGCACTCGTGCACATGTTGATGCGGGAATCGGTACGCCGACCCTCTCGACGGGCCCGTTCTGCCTCTACGCTGAGGGCATGCCAGCTCGCGAGACCCTGCCAACTGCGGCCGACGCGCACCTGCGTGCCCCGGACAGCGCGCGTCTCGCGGAGGCGACCGAGGTGTTCGCGCTGCTGTCCGACGCGACGCGGCTCCATCTGCTGTGGCTGCTCGCGCAGGGGGAGTCGGACGTCGGCTCGCTGACCGAGCGGTGCGAGGCGTCACGGACGGCGGTCAGCCAGCATCTGGCGAAGCTGCGGCTCGCGGGGCTGGTGGAGACACGGCGCGAGGGCCGGTACGTCCACTACAGCCTGCGGGACGGGCATCTGCGCCGCCTGGTGATGGAGGCGCTGAGCCACGCCGACCACCGAGTCAGCGGCAGCGCGCCGCACGACTGAGGGGCGGCGGGTCTGTCTCGCCCCCGCCGCCCCTACCCGTCCCGTCCCTGGGGGCGATGCCCCCGGCCTCCCTCGTCGCGCTGAACGCGCTCGTCCTCAAACGCCGGACGGGCTGACGGTGCCTGTCACTCCTGGGTCGCGCTCCGGCGTCGTACTACGTAGAACGCCGCACCCGCCGCCACGACCACAGCCGCCCCGATGCCGATCCAGGCCCCCGCGGACATCCCGCCGTCGTCGCTCGTCGCCTCCGTGGCCTCGACCGTGGACGTGGACGACACGGACGGAGAAGCGGACGGAGACTCGGAAGGGGATGCGGACGGCGACTCGGACGCCGTAGCGCTCGGCGACGGATCGACCGGCTTCGCACCCGGTGCTGCGGCCTTCAGCTTGAGCACCGGCGCGGGCTGCTCGCTGCTCTCGTCGAGTTCGATCCAGCGGTCGATCTTGCCGTCGCTGTAGGTCTGCAGCGACTTGAAGGCGAGCTCCTTCACATCGGGGAGCTGCCGTACGACGACGGAGTACTCGGCGTTCACACCGGCCTTCAGGGCCGGGCCCTTGATCGTGTAGCCGTCGTCGGCGGCGGTGAACTTCCAGCCCTTGGGGCCTTCGCCGTAGGTCACGTCACCGGGCGCGATGCCCGCGGGCAGGATCACCCGGACCGCGGCGATCCCCGCGGTGTCGGACTCCGCCTCGGCGTCGAAGGAGATCTCGACGTTCTCCGCGAGCGCCTGAGCCTTGTCGGACTCGACCTCCACGTGGGCGGCGGCCGGCCCGGCGGTGAGGAGGACGAGGGTGCCGGCAGCGGCGGCCGCGAGGGCCAGGCGTCGCGCGGTGCCGTGCTGGACGGGGGCAGTGAACATGGGTGTCTCCGGGTCTTTCCGGGCGTGCGGTGGCACGGAACGGCCGATCTGCGTCCGGTCGTTCCGGCAGGGTCAGTGGGCGTGGGCGGACCACGCCGGCGGCGGACCCCGCCGTACGACCACGTTCCTGAGGAGTCCGGTCCCGAGGGGCGGCGGCTCCGTCCGGCGCGGGCGGCGTGCCCGCGATCCGCGCCCGGACGGCACCGGCAGGCCGTCGAGCAGTGCCCGCACGGTGGCGATCCGCGCCCGCACCGCGTCGACGACCCCGGTCAGACCACGCGCCAGCGACCAGCAGGCCGCGTCCGCGCGGTGCAGCAGCACGGCGACGAGTACGGCGGCCACGGCGTGGAGGGCGGTCATCGCCGCCGAGTCGTGGAGCCGCCCGGGCCAGGTCCCATGGGCGGACATCGCAGGATGCGTGTCCGCGGCCATGGGCATGGCCGCGGAGGTGGCTCCCCACGGACGTGTGTGAACGGCCGTCAGCCACACGTGCAGTCCCGTCTGCGCCGTCGCGCTGGTCGCCACCACCGCGGCGAGTGAACGCGGGCGCCGGGTACCGGCCAGTCCCACGGCGAACAGCAGCACCGCCGCCACCACGCCGGACCGCCACGGGGCCGGCTCCCCGGCGCCGAGATGATGCGCGCTGACCCCGAGCACCGTGCCGACGACGGCGAACACCGCTGCCCGGAACACGGGCAGTGGCGCGGAGCACGTCGTCGGCGTACGGAGCATGGTCATGACCCGCCCATCATCAACCATGCGGCGGCCGGGCAGGGCAGCGGTCTCAGGAATTCCTCATTCCCTTTCCACGGTCAGTGGCCTCCGGCGCCGAATGCCCTGAGGATGCGCTCGGCGGCGAGAGTGGCCGTCAACTCGCCGTCCCGTACCTGCTGTTCGAGGCCCGGCGTGAGCGCACGTACGGCCTCGTCGGCGTGCAGCCGGCCCAGCAGGTCGTCGCGGACCATCGCCCAGGTCCAGTCGACCTGCTGGTCACGGCGTTTGGCGGTGAGGCGGCCGGCCGAGTCGAGCAGGGTCCGGTGTTGTTCGAGGCGGTCCCAGACGGTGTCCAGGCCGGTCGACTCGCGCGCGCTGCACGTCAGCACGGGCGGTGTCCAGGCCACGTCCCTGCCGTGCATCAGCCGCAGGGCGCCCGCCAACTCCCGTGCGGCGGCCTGGGCGTCGCGCTCGTGCGGGCCGTCCGCCTTGTTGACGGCGATGACGTCCGCCAGCTCCAGGACGCCTTTCTTGATGCCCTGCAACTGGTCGCCGGTGCGCGCCAGCGTCAGCAGCAGGAACGAGTCGACCATGTTGGCGACGGCCGTCTCGGACTGGCCGACGCCGACCGTCTCCACCAGCACCACGTCGTAGCCCGCCGCCTCCATCACCACGATCGACTCACGCGTCGCCTTCGCGACTCCGCCCAGCGTGCCGGCGGTGGGGGAGGGCCGGATGAAGGCGGCCGGGTCGACGGCCAGCCGTTCCATCCGGGTCTTGTCGCCCAGGATCGAGCCGCCCGTACGGCTGGAGGACGGGTCCACGGCGAGCACCGCCACCCGGTGTCCCAGCCCCGTCAGCATCGTGCCGAACGCGTCGATGAACGTCGACTTGCCGACCCCCGGCACCCCGCTGACCCCGATCCGCCGGGCCCGGCCGCTGTGCGGGAGCAGCGCGGTCAGCAACTCCTGTGCCAGCGCCCGGTGCTGGGGCCGGGTCGACTCGACGAGCGTGATCGCCCGGGCCACCATGGCCCGCTTCCCGTCGACCACGCCCTTGACGTACGCGTCGAGATCGATCACAGGCCGTGCCCGAGGTCGGCCGAGAGCCGCTGGACGAGGTCGTACGCCGCGTCCGGGATCACCGTCCCGGGCGGGAACACGGCAGCCGCGCCCATCTCCAGCAGGGTCGGCACGTCCTGCGGCGGGATCACCCCGCCGACGACGATCATGATGTCCTCCCGTCCCTCGGCCGCCAGCTCCTCGCGCAGCGCCGGTACGAGGGTGAGGTGCCCGGCGGCCAGCGAGGACACCCCGACGATGTGGACGTCCGCCTCCACCGCCTGCCGGGCGACCTCGCCGGGGGTCTGGAACAGGGGGCCGACGTCGACGTCGAAGCCGAGGTCGGCGAAGGCGGTGGCGATCACCTTCTGGCCTCGGTCGTGGCCGTCCTGGCCCATCTTGGCGACCAGGATGCGCGGCCGGCGCCCCTCGGCCTCCTCGAAGGCGTCCACCAGGGTGCGGGTGCGGTCGACGGACGGGGACTCGCCTGCTTCGTTGCGGTACACCCCGGCGATCGTACGGATCTGGCCCGCGTGCCGCCCGTACACCTTCTCCAGCGCGTCGGAGATCTCCCCGACCGTCGCCTTCGCGCGGGCGGCGTTCACCGCCAGCTCCAGCAGGTTGCCCGTACCGCCGGCCGCGCGGGTCAGTGCGTCCAGCGCGTCCTGGCAGGCCCGCTCGTCGCGCTCCGCGCGCAGCCGCCGCAGCTTCTCGATCTGCTGGGTGCGTACGGAGGAGTTGTCGACCTTCAGGACGTCGATCTGCTCGTCGGTCTCCACGCGGTACTTGTTGACGCCGATCACCGGCTGGCGCCCGGAGTCGATCCGGGCCTGGGTGCGGGCCGCGGCCTCCTCGATGCGCAGCTTGGGGATGCCCGCGTCGATGGCCTTGGCCATACCGCCCGCCGCCTCGACCTCCTCGATGTGCTGCCAGGCGCGGCGCGCGAGGTCGTACGTCAGCCTCTCCACGTACGCGCTGCCGCCCCACGGGTCGATCACCCGGGTCGTACCCGACTCCTGCTGGATCAGCAGCTGGGTGTTGCGGGCGATACGCGCCGAGAAGTCGGTGGGCAGCGCGAGCGCCTCGTCCAGGGCGTTGGTGTGCAGCGACTGGGTGTGGCCCTGCGTCGCGGCCATCGCCTCCACGGCCGTACGCGTCACGTTGTTGAACACGTCCTGCGCGGTCAGCGACCAGCCGGAGGTCTGCGAATGGGTGCGCAGGGAGAGGGACTTGGCGTTCTGCGGGTCGAACTGCCGCACCAGCTTCGCCCACAGCAGGCGCGCCGCGCGCAGCTTGGCGATCTCCATGAAGAAGTTCATGCCGATCGCCCAGAAGAACGAGAGCCGGGGCGCGAACGCGTCGACGTCCAGGCCCACTTCACGGCCCGCCCGGATGTACTCGACCCCGTCGGCGAGCGTGTACGCCAGCTCCAGATCGGCCGTCGCACCCGCCTCCTGGATGTGATAGCCGGAGATCGAGATGGAGTTGTAGCGGGGCATCCGCTGCGAGGTGTACGCGAAGATGTCGGAGATGATCCGCATCGACGGCTTCGGCGGATAGATGTAGGTGTTGCGGACCATGAACTCCTTGAGGATGTCGTTCTGGATGGTCCCGGCCAGCTTCTCGGGCGGCACGCCCTGTTCCTCCGCCGCCACGATGTACAGCGCGAGCACGGGCAGCACCGCGCCGTTCATCGTCATCGACACGGTCATCTTGTCGAGCGGGATGCCGTCGAAGAGCTGCCGCATGTCGTAGATCGAGTCGATCGCCACGCCCGCCATACCGACGTCACCGGTCACGCGCGGGTGGTCGCTGTCGTAACCCCGGTGCGTGGGCAGGTCGAAGGCGATGGACAGGCCCTTCTGGCCGGCCGCGAGGTTGCGGCGGTAGAAGGCGTTCGACTCCTCGGCGGTGGAGAAACCCGCGTACTGGCGGATCGTCCAGGGCTGGTTGACGTACATCGTCGAGTAGGGGCCCCGCAGATACGGCGCGGCACCCGGGTACGTGGACAGGAAGTCCAGGCCCTCCAGGTCGCGGCCGGTGTACAGCGGTTTGACGGCGATGCCCTCCGGGGTCTCCCAGAAGGTGCTGTCCGAGCCGGTGGCTCCCTTGACAGCCGTACGCCAGTCGCCGGCGTCGGCCTGGGCGGCCGGGGTCCCCAGTTCGATCTTGGAGAAGTCGGGGATTCCCATCAGATCGCTCCCATGCGGTCGAGGGTGGCGGAGAGCACGGCGACGGCGTCGCAGCCCGCGAAGACGTACGCGTCGACGTCCGTGTACTGCCCGGGACGGCCGGCGAGGAACACATGAGAGGCGCCGGACGCCTTGAGTTCCGCGGCCACGGTGGCCGCCTGCTCCTCGTACAGCGTGTCACTGGAGCAGATGCACACCTCGGTGGCACCGCTCTCCTCGAACGTGCCCGCCGTGACGGGCTCGATACCGCCGGCCTGGAAGAGGTTCGAGACGAAGGTCGTCCGCGCACTGTGGGCGGCGGCCGGACCGATGGTCGCCAGATAGACGCGCGGCCGGGACCCGGTGGCGGCGAGGTGGGCGTCGGAGCGGGCGCGCAGAGCCTCGTACGCCTCGTCGCGCCGTACCCGGGGAAGCCCTCCGGACGACGGCTCGGGCGCGGGCTCGCGGTCCGGGAGGCGCTCGGCGAGGTTCGGGAACTCGCTGACCCCGGTGATGGGCTCGCGCCGCTTGGCCAGCTTGGCGGAACGGGCCGCCCAGGTGGCGGCCAGCGCCTCACCGAGGCGCCCGGAACGCAGGGCGGCGGCCTGACCGCCCGAACCCTCGATCCACTGGAAGAACTCCCAGCCCGCGTGGGCGAGTTCGTCGGTGAGCCGCTCCACGTACCAGGAGCCGCCCGCCGGGTCGATCACCCGCGCCAGATGGGACTCCTCGACCAGGATCGTCGACGTGTTGCGGGCGATACGGCGCGCGAACGCGTCCGGCAGGCCCAGCGCGTGGTCGAAGGGGAGGACGGTGACCGAGTCGGCGCCGCCGACCCCTGCTGCCAGGGTGGCGACCGTCGTGCGGAGCATGTTCACCCACGGGTCGCGGCGCGACATCATCACCGGCGAGGTCACGGCGTGCTGCACCTGCGCCCCGGCCGTCGGCGCCCCGGACACCTCGGCGACCCGGGCCCACAGCCGCCGGGCCGCGCGCAGCTTGGCGATCGTCAGGAACTGGTCGGCGGTGGCCGCGTACCGGAACTCCAGCTGCGCACAGGCCTGTTCGACGGACAGCCCCGCCTCGGTCAGCTTCCGCAGGTAGGCGACCCCGGTCGCCAGGGACGCGCCCAGCTCCTGAGCCGCCGAGCCGCCCGCCTCGTGGTACGGCAGCGCGTCCACGGTCAGCGCGCGCAGCCCCGGGTACTCCTCGGCGCACAGCCGCGCCAGCTCGACGACCGGTGCGAAGGCCAACTCCTCACCCGTACGGGCCTCGTGGCCCAGCGGGTCGCCACCGAGGTTGCCGCGCGCCGCCTCCCCGGCGACGCCCCGCTCCTCGTACAGCCGCAGCAACTCCCGTGCAGCGGGCTCGACTTCACGTCCGGCGTCGAGGACGACGGGGGCCAGGTCCAGATACACGCCGTCGAGGGCCCGGGCGAGCGACGACACCGGGATCGCGTCCGGGCCGACCATCAGCCAGAGCGAGGAGACACCGTTCTCCAGATCCGCGAGGACCGAGTCGCCGACGAGGGTCGTGTGCTGCTGCCGTACGTCCCAGCCTCCGACCGTGTTCCCCTCGGGGCGTCCGCCGCGTACGAAGGGGGCGAAGCCGGGGAAGCCGGGGTCGGGGGACTCGTCGTGCGCCGTGTAGAGGGGCCGGGTGGTGAGCCCGTCCTCCAGCGCGGTGGACAGCGCGTCCTCGGCTGTCGCGGCGGAGACCTCCTTGCCCGCCTTGCGCAGAACGCCTTCCACCAGGCGCTGCCACTGCTCATGGGACGTGGAGGGGAACTCGGCGGCCAGCGAGAGCCCGTCGTTGGGCAGGACTGTCATGCCCGGATGCTAGGGCAGAGAGGTCCGGCCGCAGCAGAGCCCCAGGCTGTGACCTTGAACTCGACCGATCTGTGACGTCGGCCTCACGGTGGTCCGGGACCCCGCGACGACGGCGGCGGGAGGCCTTCACGCCCCTCCCGCAGACCGGGTCCGTCGACCGTACCGGCCCGGTGGGCCCGACGCGTGTCGGGGCAGCGGGCCGGCGCTCCGGAGTGCCGGGCGTGACCCCGCGCGGCGCACCATAATGAGGGGGAGGGCGGCGCCGGAGACAGCGCCGCAGGTGAGGTGGCCCATGGCAGCCCTGAGCGAGCACGACGACGCGGACGTGTCGGCCGAGTCGGCCGACGAGGTCGCCGTCATGCTGCTCGACAGCGCGGGGATCGTGCAGGGCTGGTCGCACGCGGCGGCGGAACTGCTGGGGCGGTCGGCCGAACAGGTCTGCGGTCGGCCGATGGCGGGGCTGCTCGTCGATCCGGTGTCGACGAACGGTGTGGACGCGCGCGGCGACACCCCGTTCGTACCAACGGGACCGACCGTCTTCCGGCACGCCTCGGGCGTGCCCGTCGAGGCCACCGTCGACGAGGTGCACCTGGACGGCTCCTCCAAGATCGTCCTGCTTGCGGCGCCGGCCCGCGACGAGGGCGGACAGGAACAGGGATCGTCGCTGCTGACCGCCCTGCTGGCCCAGTCCCTGCTCGGGGTCGTCCTCTGCGACACCGAACTGCGGGTTCTTCTCACGAACGTCACCGCCGAGGTCCACGGCTGGCCGCTGCTGCGACCGGGACACCGGGTCGAGGACGTCATCGCCGCCGAGGACGCACAGGAGGTCGGTGACCAGCTGCGCCGGGTACTGGAGACGGGGGCGCCGCTGCTCGCACGGGAACAGCGGATGCGCGCGCCGGACGGATCGGGGCGGGAACGGTACGTGTCGGTGTCCGCCTTCCGGCTGGCGGACGGCCAGGACCGCCCGGCCGGCATCGCGGCGTTCTTCACCGACAGCACGGAACAGCGGCGGGCACGGCGGCGCACCAAGGTCGGCCACGAGGCGTCGGCACGCATCGGGGACTCCCTGGACGTGACCCGTACCGCCCAGGACATCGCCGATGTGCTGGTCCCCGGCCTGGGAGACATGGCGACGGTGGAGATGGCCGAGGCGGTCCTGGAGGGCGAGGAACCGTCGAAGGTGATCCTTCCCGGCCACTGGCTGCGGCTCCGCCGGGTGGCTGTCGCCTCCGACACCGGCCCCTGGCCCGCCGAACTCGTCCCCGTGGGCGGTCTGATCCCGCGGTTCCCCGATGTGCCGCAGGTGCGGCGGGCCGCCATCCACGGGGACACCGTCTTCAACACGACCCGGCAGGAGATGGTCGACCTTCTCGGCGATCCCGAACTCATCCGGGCGACGATGCCCGAGCAGGGGCACTCCGCCGTGGTGTCCCCGCTGTACGCGCGCGGTCTGCTGCTGGGGTTCGTCACCGTCTGGCGGACCGAACAGCCGGAGGCTTTCGAACAGGAAGACGCCGACCTCGTGTTCGACATCGCCTCACGGGCCGCGCTCAGCGTGGACAACGCGCGCCAGTACACGCGCGAACACCGGGCGGCGGTCGCGCTGCAACAGCGCCTGCTCCCACGCGCCACCACCAGGACCGCGGCGGCCGAGTCGGCCGGCTGCTACGTACCGGCCGGGGGCGGCGCGGACATCAGCGGTGACTGGTTCGACGCCATCCCGCTGCCGTCGCTGCGGGTCGCCTTCGTCGTCGGCGACGTCTTCGGCCACGGTCTGCACGCCGCGGCGATGATGGGGCGCCTGCGGACCGCGATCCGTACCCTGGCCGACCTCGAACTGGAACCGGGAGAGCTCCTCATCCACCTGGACGACCTCGTCCAGCAACTCGCCGAGGAAGTCGACCCCCAGGAGAGGGACACCGTCGGCGCCACCTGCCTGTACGCGGTCTACGATCCGCTCTCCGGCAGCTGCTCCCTGGCCAGTGCGGGGCATCCGGCACCCGCCGTGATCGGGCCCGACGGCACCGCCCGGCCGGTCGAGGTGTCCCCGGGGCCACCCCTCGGCGTCGGTGGCATGCCCTTCGAGGTCACCACCGTCTCCCTGGAACCCGGCAGTACCCTCGCGCTCTACACCGACGGCCTCGTGGAGCGGGGCGCGCGTGACGTCGACCAGGGCACCCGAGAACTGCTCGACACTCTCTCGTCGCTCTGCCGGGGCACCGGGACCCTGGAGGACATGGGCAGTGCCGTCATGGCGGGCGCCGCCGAGCCGCCGCCCCGCGACGACATGGCGCTGCTCCTGGCCCGCCCCCGGCTGCTTCCGGCGAACGACATCGCCGACTGGCGGTTTCCCGACGACCCGGCGGTGGTGGCCGACGCGCGCAACGTGGTCGCGCGCCGACTCGCCGACTGGGGGCTCGACCACCTGGCCTTCAGCACGGAGCTGATCGTCAGCGAACTGGTCACCAACGCGATGCGGTACGCGGGCGGCACCGTCGGGCTGCGCCTCTTCCACGACGGCACCACCCTGGTGTGCGAGGTCCGGGACTCCAGCAACACCCAGCCACGCCTGCGCCGGGCACGAGCGGCGGACGAGGGCGGCCGAGGGCTGTTTTTGGTGGCCCAGCTCACCAGACGCTGGGGCAGCCGCTACCACCACAGCGGCAAGACCATCTGGGCGGAGCAGCCGATAGGCGGAGCCCCGGCCGTGGACGACGGACTCACCGCGATGTGGACCGACGCCGCCTCGTAGACGGCCCTGGACCAGGGCGAACCAGGACGAACCCCGACGATCAGAGAGCACACCATGAGGATCCATCTGACCAGCGTCTTCGTCGACGACCAGGAGGAGGCCCTGCGCTTCTACACGGACGTGCTGGGCTTCGTGAAGAAGACCGAGGTGCCGTTGGGCGCGGACCGGTGGCTGACCGTGGTCTCGCCGGAGGACCCCGGCGGAACCGAACTGCTGCTGGAGCCCTCCGGCCACCCCGCGGTGAAGCCGTTCCGGGACGCCCTGGCCAGGGACGGAATCCCGGCCACCGCCTTCGCCGTGGCCGACGTGCACGCGGAGTACGACCGGCTGCGCGGGCTGGGCGTGCGCTTCACCCAGGAGCCGCGGGAGATGGGCCCGGTCACCACAGCGGTGCTGGACGACACCTGCGGCAATCTGATCCAGATCGTGCACCAGGCGCGGTAGGCGGAACCACCGGCGGCAGACGGTGGGGAAAGGCCCCGCGCCGGCCCCGAAAACCGGTGGCGGGCCGTGTCGACGGGCGCGACGATGCCCCCATGGATTCGCGTGAGCACGGCAGCGGGACAACGGCGGCCCGGTGGACGGTCGCGACCGTCTATGACGACATGTGGGTCGACCCGGACGACGACCCGCGCGAGACCGACACCGAGATCGTCGACGAACGCGGCACGCTGCTCGAGGGCCTGCGCCACTACCGCCTCACCGTGGAGATGAAGTGCGCGGGCCTGGACGCCGAACAGATGGCCCGGCGATCCGTACCGCCGTCCACGATGTCCCTGCTCGGGCTGGTACGGCACCTGACCGAGGACGAACGGCACTTCCGCCGGGTGATGGCCGGGGAGGATGCGCCCAAGCTGTACCGCACCGACGACGACCGTGACGGCGACTGGAACGGCGCGGTCGCCGATCCGGCCGTCGTGGAGGATGCCTGGAAGCAGTGGCGGGCGGAGACGGAACTCACCGACCGGTTCATCGCCGGTGTCGCCGACCTCGGCACCACGAACGCCGGCCACTCCGACTTCGGCGCCGAGCCCGGCGGGCAGCTCCAGCTCCGCGACGTCCTGTCGGCGCATGTCAACGAGTACGCGCGCCACTGCGGCCACGCCGACCTCCTGCGCGAGTGCATCGACGGCCGCGTGGGTCAGTGACCACCGGTGCGGGAGCGCCTCGTCAGCGCTGAGGGGTGCTGAGACGGCCCGGACGGAGAACTCGTCGCGCCACCGATGAGTTTCCGTCCGAGGATCGGTCGAAAGAGGTGACAGGTTCCCGCTCCAGGAGGTACTCCATGACCACCGACGGATTCACCACGTGTCTCTGGTTCGACGGCCAGGCCGAGGAAGCCGCCCACTTCTACGTCTCCGTCTTCAAGAACTCGACCATCGGCAGGATCGGCTACTACAACGAGGCGGGCCCCGCCCCCGCCGGCGGTGTGCTGGCCGTCGACTTCGTGGCCAACGGCCAGAAGTTCGTCGCTCTGAACGGCGGCCCGCAGTTCAAGTTCACCGAGGCCGTCTCCTTCCAGATCTACTGCGCGGACCAGCAGGAGGTCGACCACTACTGGGCGAAGCTCACCGAGGGCGGCGGCGAGGGCGGCCCCTGCGGGTGGCTCAAGGACAAGTACGGCCTGTCCTGGCAGGTCGTCCCGGACGGCCTGATCGAGATGATCAGCGACCCGGACCAGGAGAAGGCCGTCCGGACCACCAAAGCCATGTACGCGATGGGCAAGCTGGACATCGCCGCCCTGAAGAAGGCGTACGCGGGGGAGTAGCGGCGCACCCGCCCGGCCGTCGGGCCCGAGCCGCCCCCTCCCGGGCGGTTCAGGCCGCTCACTCGGCCAGGATCTCCCTGATCACATGCCGGGAGTTCGCCGCGAGCACCGGATTCGTCACCCGGTAGTACGGCAGCTGGATCAGCGAGATCGACAGCGCCCAGCCCCGCCCGCGCGCCCACTCGGCGTCGTCGGCGCCGACCGCCTCGCGGAAGGTGTCACGGACACCGGCGGGCAGCAGGTTCCAGGCCACGATCAGGTCGACGGCCGGATCACCGATCCCGGTACAGCCGAAGTCGATCACGGCACTCAGTCGTCCCTCGGTGACCAGCACGTTCCCCGGGGAGAGGTCCGCGTGCGCCCAGACCGGCGGGCCCGTGTGTTCGGGAGCCAGCAGGGCCTTCTCCCACAGGGCTGTCACCGCCTCCGTGTCCACCGGGTCCGCCGTCCCCGTCAGCCGGGCGAGGGCCGCCCGCGTGTCCGTGTCCCGTGCCGACAGCGGAACGGCCCGGGCATGGGCGGGCCCGTCGCCGGCGTCGACGCGGCGCAGGGCGCGGACGAAGCCGGCGAGTTCCCGGGCCAGTGTCTCGGGTGAGCCGAGGGCGTCGACCGCCGGATTCCGCCCGTCGAGCCAGCCGAACACGGACCAGGGCCAGGGGAATTCCTCGTCGGCGCCGCCCCGCCCGAGCGGCTCGGGCACGGCGACCGGCAGCCGGGGCCCCAGCAGGGAGAGCCAGCGCTGCTCGTGCTCGATGCTGCTGACCGCGCCGGGATGTCTCGGCAGCCGGACGACCAGATCACAGCCGAGCCGGAACATGGCGTTCTCGGTCCCGGCGGACTCCAGCCGCTCCACCGGCAGACCCGCCCACTCGGGAAACTGGCGGGCGATCAGGCGTCGGACCAGCGAGGCATCGATCTCCACCTCGTCCGCATGCATCTTCAGGGCACACATGGGCCCATCCCAGCCGCCGACGGGCCCGTGGTCCACCGAATTTCCACGGCACGGACACCCGGACACACGGGCGCCGGCGCGGGGTCGTCCGGTGCGAACGCCCCGCGGCCGGACCTCAGTTCACGGTGTCATCCCGTTGGTGCACGCGGCACCGGGCTCGGGCGTCTGCTCGCCCTGTACGTACTTGTCGAGGAACTTGGCGACCCGGGGGTCCGACGCCTTGTCGACCTTGAGCTGGTGCTCCCAGGCGCTGAGCACGATCGGCGACGACTGGTCCTCGTACGGACTCATGAAGGTGTACGACGTGTTCGTCACCTTCTCGGAGAGCGTCTCGACGTCCGCCTTGGCCGCCTTGTCGTTGTACGTGATCCACACGGCGCCGTGTTCGAGGGCGTGCACCGCGTTTTCGTTGGGGACCACCTTCGTGTAGACCTGCCGGTCGCAGTTCACCCACACCGGGTTGTGGTCGCCACCCACGGGCGGGCTCATCTTGTAGGTGACGGGCTTCGCGACGTGGTTCTGGGTGAGCTTGGACCAGGTCTTCACACCTGAGATCGGCGCCGCCTTCGCCTCCTCCTTGTCCTGGGCGGAGTCGACGAGGAGCCAGCCGCCGCCGACCAGGCCGACGAGTATGACGCCGGTCGCGCCGAGCGTGAGCAGACGCATACGGCGCTCACGGGCCTGCTCCGTCTTGCGCAGCTCCTCCATGTGGGCGCGGCGGGCCGCGGTCTTCGCCTTGGCGTTGGATGTACCCATGGGATGTCCTTCTCCGTGCCGTGCCTGTCTCCGGGCACGGCGCTGCAAGCTGGGGTGATGGTCGTGGCTGGGTGGGTCGGCCACGGTCTAGACCCGGAGCAGTTGCAGTTCGTGGAGATCGGGAGGGCGGGCGGTGCCGGGGACCCTCGACGGGCCGAGCGGCAGCCGGGCGGGGTCGGTGCTCGGCTGGTCCAGCGCTGCGGCCCGGTCCGCGCCGACGAAGGGGGCGTGGTTGAGGACGCCGTGCTGTCCGGGGGCGTGACAGCCGTGGTGCGGACTCTCCTGGCAGGGGTCCCGGTCGACGGTGTGCACGGCGTGCGCGGACGCCGACCGTGAGGTCCCGGCGTCCGGCGAGGGCAGGGAGCCGGCGCAGGTGAACGCGAACGTCGCGAGGGCGAGTACGAGGACCATGACGCCGCCCAGAAGGTGCGGGAGGCCGCCGCGGGCATGCCGCGCCGCGAGGCGGCGTCGCACCCGTGCAGCGGACATCTGGACACCTGGAGGTAGGGGAGGGGCCAAGGAGACGAGCGCCGATGAAATTATCAGACCGCAGCGGCGTGTTGCTGCCGCGCCCCGGGCTGCGGCGGCTGAAGGAGAGCCGCACGGCGAGGACAGGTCCCCCGGCTCCCCGGTCTGTAACAGCCCGGACCGTTCGGCGCGCGGCCCGGACCAAGCCTGGCTAGCGTGAAATCCGGACAACCCGCGAGTTCGACGAGACCGGAGAGGCCGCAGCCATGGCCGTGAAACCTGAAGGAACCCCCTGTTGGGCCGACGCGATGTTCCGCGACGTCGAGGGAGCCAAGAGCTTCTACGGCGAGGTGCTGGGCTGGACGTTCGGCGAGTCGTCGTCGGAGTACGGCAACTACACGCAGGCGTACGCCGACGGCAAGGCGGTCGCCGCGGTCGTCCCGCCCATGCCCGGCCAGGAAGGGCAGTCGGCGTGGTGCCTGTACCTGGCCTCACCGGACGCCGCCGCCACCGCCACCAGGATCCGGGACAACGGCGGCGAACTGCTGATGGAGCCGATGCAGGTGGGCGAGTTCGGCACCATGTGCCTGGCCCGCGACCCCAGCGGTGTCGTCTTCGGTGTCTGGCAGGGCGGTATCCACGAGGGCTTCGAAGCGGGACCGGAACAGCCCGGCGCCTACTGCTGGGCCGAGGTCTTCACGCGCGAGACCGAGAAGTCGGACACCTTCTTCCAGAACGTCTTCAGCTACTCGGCCAAGCAGATGCAGGACGACGCCGTCGACTTCCGCATGTACAACCTGGGCGACGACACCGTCCTCGGCCGGATGCGGATGACGGAGGAGTTTCCGCCCGAGATGCCGCCGTACATCAACGTGTACTTCAACGTCGGCAACTGCGACGACGCCGTCGCCGCCGCCACGAAGCTCGGCGCCGTACTGCGCTTCGGGCCCATGGACACCCCGTTCGGCAGGTTCGCCGCCCTGAGCGATCCGCAGGGCGCCAACTTCTCCGTCATCGACGTCACGACGACGGCGGGTGAGCTGCCCAAGTCGGTGGACGTGGGCTGAGCGAGGCAGCCCACGAAGGCCGGGAGCCCGCCGCACGCATGGCATGATCGAGCCCATGCGTGAACGTGTGGTGGCCGCGTGCGACGGGGCTTCGAAAGGAAATCCGGGACCGGCGGGCTGGGCCTGGGTGGTGGCCGACGGCTCGGAGAACCCGGATCGCTGGGAGGCCGGACCGCTCGGCCGGGCCACCAACAACGTCGCCGAACTGACCGCGTTGGAACGCCTGTTGACGGCTGTCGCGCCGGACGTACCGCTGGAGATCCGGATGGACTCCCAGTACGCGATGAAGGCCGTCACCACCTGGCTGCCCGGCTGGAAGCGCAAGGGCTGGAAGACCGCCGCCGGCAAGCCGGTCGCCAACCAGGAACTCGTCGTCCGCATCGACGAACTGCTCGCCGGCCGCTCGGTCGAGTTCCGTTACGTACCCGCCCACCAGGTCGACGGCGACAAGCTGAACGACTTCGCCGACCGCGCCGCCAGCCAGGCGGCGATCGTGCAGCAGCCGGCCGGCAGCGACCTGGGCTCCCCCCGCCCCCCGGCTTCGCCCGACACCCCACGCTCCACGGCCACGAAGTCGTCCGGCACGTCAGGCACGTCCAGTACCGCCGGCACGAAGACGTCCCGTCCGCGAAGCGGCAACTCGGGCAGCTCCGGCCGCACCCTCAAGGCCAAGTTCCCCGGCCGCTGCCTCTGCGGAAAGGCCTACGCGGCCGGCGAGACCATCGCCAAGAACGCCCAGGGCTGGGGTCACCCGGAGTGCCGTACGGCCGACGCCTGAGGGCATCCGACCTCACCCCACGTCACCGGGCCAGTCACCCGACCACCGCGGTGGACGGCGTTTCGGCGTTCCCGCATCCTGCTACCCTCCGACGCGAACTGACCACCTTCCGTAATCGCTAGGGGTGTGTGTGAAGGTCGCCTGTGTCGGAGGCGGGCCCGCCGGCCTGTATCTCTCGATCCTGCTGAAGCTCCAGGATCCGTCCCATGACATCACCGTGTACGAGCGCGACCCGGCGGGCTCGACCTATGGCTGGGGCGTCACCTACTGGCGCGGACTGCTCGACAAACTCCACGAGCACGACCCCGAGTCCGCGCGGGCCGTCGGCGACGCCTCGGTGTCCTGGAACGACGGGGTCGCCCGCGTGGGTGACAGCGAGACCAGACACCCGGGCGACGAGGGCTTCGGCATCGGCCGCCACAAGCTCCTCGACATCCTCGCCGACCGGGCCCGGCAACTGGGCGTACGGCTGGAGTTCGAGCACGGGATCACCGACGCCGACGACGAGGCACTGGCCGACGCCGACCTCGTCGTGGCCGCCGACGGTGTCAACAGCGCGCTGCGCGAACAGCACACCGAACACTTCGGCGCCCACCTGAGGGCCGGACGCAACCGGTACATCTGGCTCGGCACCACCAAGGTCTTCGACGCCTTCACCTTCGACTTCAGGGAGACGGAGCACGGCTGGATCTGGTGCTACGGCTACGGCTACAGCCAGGACCACAGCACCTGCGTCGTCGAGTGCGCCCCCGAGACGTGGAGCGGACTCGGCCTCGACCGGGCGAACGAGGCCGACGGTCTGGCCCTGCTGGAGAAGCTCTTCGGCGACCTGCTGGACGGTCACCCCCTGATCGGCCGCGCCGCCGCCGACGGCGCAGCCCAGTGGCTCAACTTCCGCACCCTCACCAACCGGACCTGGCACCGGGGCAACCTCGTCCTGCTCGGCGACGCCGCCCACACCACGCACTACTCCATCGGCGCCGGCACCACCCTCGCGCTGGAGGACGCCATCGCCCTGGCCGATGCCATCCGCGAGCACGCCGAACTCCCCGCCGCGCTCGCCGCGTACGAGGAACGGCGCAAGTCCGAACTGCTCTCCATCCAGAGCGCGGCCCGCTACAGCGCCCAGTGGTACGAGAACCTGCCGCGCTACATCCGGCTGCCCCCCGCCCGGATGTTCGCCCTCCTCGGCCAGCGCCATTCGCCCCTGCTGCCCTATGTGCCGCCCCAGCTGTACTACGGCATCGACCGGGCGGCGGGGCGCCTGGAGGCGCTGCGCCGGTTCAAGCGGTGGCTCGGCCCGAAGCTCGCCCGCACCGCACAGACCCGGGCACTGGCCTCCCGTACCCGGGAAGACGCCGAGGTCTGACGGCGAACAGCCAGGTCACAGCGGCTGTTATTGGGTGAATGGCGATTCACCGCTATGGTGAATCGCCATTCACCCCTTTCTTTGTCGCGCAGAGCGGCCGGCCGCTGGAGCACCGATGGACCAGCCTGTCCCGATACCCGCCCCATCCGCCCCCTCTGACCTGTCCGCGGTGTCCGATCCGTCCGCCCGGCGGCCCCTGCGCGACCGGATGACCGTTCCCGCGCTGGCGTTCGGCGGGATGCTCATGGCGGTCATGCAGACCGTGGTCATCCCGCTGCTGCCCGACCTGCCCCGGCTGACGGGGGCCTCACCCGGCGCGGTCTCCTGGATGGTGACCGCGACCCTGCTGTCCGGCGCCGTCCTCACCCCGGTGCTGGGCCGCGCCGGCGACATGTACGGCAAACGGCGGGTACTGATCGCGGCTCTGGGGCTGATGGTCCTCGGCTCGGTCATGTGCGCCCTGTCCTCCGACATCGGCGTGCTCATCACGGCCCGCGCCCTGCAGGGCGCCGCGTCCGCCGTCGTCCCTCTGTCGATCAGCATCCTGCGTGACGAACTGCCGCCCGAGCGCACCGGAAGCGCCGTCGCGCTGATGAGCTCCACTGTCGGGATCGGCGCCGCCCTCGGGCTGCCGCTCGCCGCGCTGATCGTCCAGTACGCGAACTGGCACGTCATGTTCTGGGCGACCGCGGGCCTCGGCACGGTGGGCGTGACAGCCGTGTGGTGGGCGGTGCGCGAATCGCCCGTCCGTGAGCCGGGGCGCTTCGACGTCGTGGGCGCGCTGGGGCTGGCCGTCGGGCTGGTGTGTCTTCTCCTCGGCATCGTCGAGGGCGGTGCGTGGGGGTGGGGCAGCGCGCGCGTCCTGGGGCTGTTCCTCGGTGCCGTCGCGATGCTCGGCCTGTGGTGGTGGCACCAACTGCGCACCCCGCGGCCCCTGGTGGACCTGCGGCTGGTGTCCCGGCCCCGGGTCGGCCTGTCCCATGTCGCCGCCCTGCTGACCGGCTTCGCCTTCTACTCCAACTCCCTGGTGACGGCTCAGCTGGTCCAGGCCCCCGAGGCCACCGGCTACGGGCTCGGCCTGTCCATCGTCCAGACGGGCCTCGTTCTGCTGCCCGGCGGCATCATCATGCTGGTGTTCTCGCCCGTCTCGGCCCGCCTCTCGGCACGGTACGGACCGCGGGTCACCCTGGCCGTCGGCACGGCGGTCATCGCCCTCGGCTATGTGGTGCGCATCGCGGACAGCCGTGACCTTTGGATGATCATCGTGGGCGCCGCCGTCGTCGGGATGGGCACCACCTTCGCCTACTCGGCGCTGCCCATGCTGATCCTGGGGGCCGTGCCGCCCGGTCAGACCGCCTCCGCCAACGGTGTCAACGTCCTGATGCGCACGGTCGGCCAGGCCATGTGCAGCGCCGTCGTCGTCGCCGTGCTGGTACGCCACACCAGCCCGGTCGGCGGTGTCCCGGTACCCACCCTGCACGGCTATCTGCTGGCCTTCGGGATGGCGGGCGTCGTGGCCCTGCTGGCCTGCACGGCGGCCCTCGCCATCCCCGGCGACCCGGTCACCGGCTCCACCCGGCGCGCCCGTGAGCACACACCGGCAGCACGGGACGGGGCGATGGAGGGAACATGAGTCCCGTGCCCACACCACCGACGACCGACGACGATCCGTCCCCGGCCACGGCCCCGCGCCGGGACGCGGAGCAGACCAGGGCCGCCATCCTGCGCGCCGCCCGCCACCTCCTCGCCCGCCACTCCCAGGCGGACATCACACTCAAGGCGGTCGCCGAACGCGCCGGTGTCAGCCCGCCGTTGATCCTCAAGTACTTCGGCAACAAGGACGGCCTCTTCGCCCGCGTCATGTCCTTCGACCAGGACGCCGACGCCCTCCTCGACGCGCCCCTGGACGACCTCGGCCGCCATATGGTCCGCCATCTCCTCACCGGCCAGACCGAGCGCGGCGCCGACCCCGTCCTGCGGATCGTGTTCGCCCCCTTCCAGGGCGACCGCGGCGACATCATGCGCGCCAACTTCCGCACCCAGGTGAGCGACCGCCTCGCCGGCCGCCTCACCGGCCCCGATCCGGGCCTGCGCGCCGAACTGGCCGTCGCCACCCTGCTCGGCCTGGGCGTCATGTACGGCATCGCCCGTGGAACGCATCTGCGGGAGGCGACGATCGACGACATCGTGAGCCGCTACGCCCCCACGGTGCAGGCCCTGCTCACTCCTTGACGGGGCTTCAGCGCAGCAGCCGGTCGAGGAACGCGTTCCCGAACACGCCGTGCGGGTCGAGCCGGTCCAGGGTGCCGACGGCCTCCCGCCACACGGTGTCGCCGTAGGAGGCCGGGACCGCCGTGCCGATGACCTCCTCGTCGCTCCACCCGGCCGTGTCCGTGTACGCCCAGCCCTTGGACCACTCGACCCTGGTCAGCGCGTGCCCGCCGTCGTACGTCGCGAGGAGGAACTGTTCGAGCTCGCGGAAGAACTCCTCCGCGTACGGCGTCCCGGGCAGCGTCAGTACGTCCAGCCAGACGGCGGTGTCCCACTCGGGATGCCCGTCGACCGGTCGCAGCGCGGACAGCAGCGGGGCACGGGCGCCGGCCGAGTCGGCGTCGCCCGGGCGGTCGAGACCGGTGGCGCGGATCTCGACCGTGCCGTTGACCGGGAAGCGGCCCGACGCGGCGTACGCAGCCAGACGTTCCCGGTAGAACCCGGTGAACTCCGCGATGACCCGCTGCACCTGGGCCCGGCTGGTAAGCACCGCGTACCCGTTCGCGGTGACCCGCAGGGTCGTCGGCCTGACGTACAGCAGCGTGTTCTTCGACGGCCCCCAGATGTCCGCCGACAGCGTCGCCACGAGCCCGAGCGCGGCCACGTCCAGCTGCGCGTTGCCGAGCACCGGCGCGAGATACCAGGCCCCGTCGGAGAGGATCCGCCCGACGAGGTCGGCCACCAGGGTCGGGACGTTGTCGGAGAAGGGGTAGTTGTACGGCGACGACACGTGCCGCGAGGCCAGCGGTCTGGTCGGCGCGACGCTCCACACCTTCAGCCAGGGGGACTCGGTGAAGGCGAACCAGATCGTCTCGACCCGCCCGGCCTCGTCCAGGAAACTCGCGAAGGTCCGCCCGCCGGAGCCGCCGCCGGGTGCCGCGAAGAGCTCCGCCGCCGAGATGTCCGTACGGCTGACACAGCGCAGATTGCTGTTCGCCCCCACCCGCAGCACCACCTCGACGACCAGGGACCGGCCGAGGTGGGTGAGGAGCGCCGCGCAGTCCGCCTCGTCGCGGTGGAAGGTCCGCAGGACGTAGGCGCCGGAGTCCTCGTCCCACACGACCGCCGTAAGCCGCAGCACGAGGTTGCTGAGCGAGCCGTACGTGTGGCCGGGCACCGCGGTCTCGCCGGCGGCCGGTACGGCGGTGCCGTGCGCGTCGACGGCCAGCGCGCCGCCCAGCGTGAGGTCGCCGGGTGCGGGCGCCGCGGTGACCCCGAGTCCGTGCCGCTCCAGGTAGGTGAGGAGGGCCTCCAGGGTGACACCGGTACCGGCGCGCACGGAGGCCGGGCCGGTGGACTCCAGGGCGAGGCCGGTGAGCTGGGGAGCGGTGTCCACGATCAGCACGCGCGCGCCGGGCTCCGTACCGGCGGTGAGCGTGAGGGGCGACCAGCCGTGCGCGGAGCCCCGGGCGCGGACCGTCCAGCCTTGCTGCCAGGCCCAGTTGACCACGGCGACGACCTGGTCCGGGTCGGCCGGCGCGCAGGCCCACAGTCCGTCGGCGGTGATCTCGCCGACCCAGTTGCGGTAGCCGGAGCGGTAGGGCGTGACGGCCGCCGGGAAGCCGGGAAGCTCGTCGGCGGCGACGGCCGGGTCGGCGGCGATCGGAACCAGGGCGAGGGAGGCCGCGCCGAGCAGGAAACCGCGACGCGCCAAGTGATCAGCCATCAGGTCACGCTAAAGGGTGACGAGCTCGAATTAGTTGCCGCGTTCATCGATTCACCCGTGTGGGTGACATGCGGCCCTGGTCCGCGGGCAGGTCGGACGGATGAAAGACTGGCGCCATGGAAGAACGTGCAATCGGTAGGTCGGGTCAGCGGGCGTCGGTCATCGGCCTCGGAACATGGCAGCTGGGCGCCGACTGGGGCGACGTGGAGGACAAGGACGCCCTCGCGGTGCTGGACGCGGCGGTCGAGTCGGGAGTGACCTTCTTCGACACGGCCGACGTGTACGGCGACGGGCGCAGCGAGCAGACCATCGCCGCCTTCCTGCGCGGCAGGCCCGAGCTGGACGTGCTGGTCGCGACCAAGATGGGCCGTCGGCTGGACCAGCTCCCGGAGAACTACGTCCTCGACAACTTCCGTGCCTGGAACGACCGTTCGCGGCGCAACCTCGGCGTCGACCGGATCGACCTGGTCCAGTTGCACTGCCCGCCGACCCTGGTCTACTCCTCCGGCGAGGTCTTCGACGCACTGGACACCCTGGTCGAGGAGGGGCGTATCGCCCGGTACGGCGTCAGCGTCGAGACCTGCGCGGAAGCACTCACCGCGATCGCCCGCCCCGGCGTGACCAGCGTGCAGATCATCCTCAACGCGTTCCGGATGAAGCCCCTCGCCGAGGTGATCCCGGCCGCCGAGAAGGCGGGCGTCGGCATCATCGCCCGGGTGCCGCTCGCCTCGGGCCTGCTGTCGGGCAAGTACACCAAGGACACGGTGTTCCCGGAGAACGACCACCGCACGTACAACCGCCACGGCGAGGCCTTCGACCAGGGCGAGACCTTCTCCGGTGTCGACTACGCCACCGGCGTCGAGGCGGCGGCCGAGTTCTCCGCGCTGGCCCCGGAGGGGTACACGCCGGCGCAGCTGGCCCTGCGCTGGATCCTCGAGCAGCCCGGTGTGACCACGGTGATCCCGGGCGCCCGCTCGGCCGAGCAGGCCCGCGCCAACGCGGCGACCGCCGCCCTGCCGCCGCTGTCGCAGGAGACGCTCACCGCGATCCAGGACCTCTACGAGCGCCGGATCAAGGCTCAGGTGGAGAGCCGCTGGTAGCGGACCGGCGTACGCGTGTCACGGCTCCAGGAGCAGTTGCCGTTCCTGTTCCTGGTCGCCGGAGACACTGCCCTGGTCGTGGGCGGTGAACGTACCGGTGAGGGTGTCGCCCGCGCAGCGGACGGCCGTGGGAGTGCCCTGCATGGTGACCATCACCGGCGCCGACAGCGGCGTCCTGGTCGGATGACCGGGCGCGAGTGACGCCGTACCGACGGTGAACGCGGCCGTGTGCACCGTCGAGTGTCCGTCGTCGTCCCCCGGGGACTCGTCCGCCGGCCCGAAGGCCGATTCCAGGGCTCGTACGATCGTCTGAGCGTCGGCGGCGGTGCCGCCACTGACCGTGAGGGTGAGCTGCGTCCCGGACATGGCCGGACCTCTTCTCGACGTGGGCACCGTGGTGCGATACGAGTAGCCCTCCCCCCGATCACTCAAACCCGCCGGTCCGGACCTGATCGATTTCGCGGAGACGGGGAACCCGTAGCCGACAGGACGCGAGGGCGAGTGGGCCGGGAGGAATCATGGTGGACACGGACGGCGCGGCCGGCTCGCGCGAACGTGGGCGCACGGAGACCGAGGACGAGCGGGCCGACCGTATGTGGGGCGAGCTCATCCAGGAGGTGCGGGTCGCGCAGACGGGTGTGCAGATCCTGTTCGGTTTCCTGCTGACCGTCGTCTTCACCCCGAGGTACCCGCAGCTGGGCCAGACGGAACACACGATCTACATCGTCACCGTCGTGCTGGGGGCCGCCGCGACCGGCGCCCTCATCGGGCCGGTCTCCCTGCACCGGATCGTCTCCGGACGCCGGGTGAAACCGCAGGCCGTGCGCTGGGCCTCGCGCCTGACCTTCACCGGTCTGGTGCTGTTGCTCGCCACCATGACCTCGGCGTTGCTGCTGGTCCTCAGGGTGGCCACCCACGACGCGTACGTGCCCTGGCTGGTCGCGGGGATCGTCGCCTGGTACCTGGCCTGCTGGTTCGTGCTGCCGCTGTGGACGCGGTACCGCTACACCACGGACTGAGCGCGGGCGCGCAGCGCCGCGAGCTGCCGGTCGTGGAGGCGGCTCAGCAGGAGCACCGAGAGGGTCGCACCGATCAGCGCGCAGAACATGTCCCACTGCGTGTCCCACACGTCGCCCTGCGTGGCCAGGAAGTCGTCGGCCGCGGCGCCACCGATCACGGCCGCCGCCCACTCGAACATCTCGAACAGCGCGCTGAAGGCCAGACAGGCGCACACGGTCAGCGGCGCGAGCCAGCGGCTGCCGCGCAGCGGTGACGTCCGGCTCAGCAGTTCCCGTACGAGCACGGCCGGCACGAAGCCCTGCATCAGGTGGCCGAGCCGGTCGTACGGATTGCGGTCGAGGCCGAACGTGTCGCGCGCCCAGTCGCCCAGCGGGACCTGTGCGTAGGTGTAGTGGCCGCCCACCATCAGGACGAGCGCGTGGAGCGCGAGCAGGCAGCACAGCAGGTTGGTGAGGGGGAAGCGCCGCCAGGTCAGGACGATCACGGGCAGCCCGACCAGGATCCAGAACGTCTCCAGGAACCAGGTCATCAGGTCGTGCGGCTGCCAGACGGAGACCGCCAGCGCGACGGTCACCAGCCCGGCGAGCAGCACGGGAAGGTGTCGGCGCGGGGCGCCGGTGGCGGCGGGGACAAGGCGGGAGGCGGTGTCAACTGCGGGCATCGGGACGCTCCTTGTGGTGGAGCACCATCGTGGCGGAGCGTCCCGGCCCCCCGCTTGAGTACGCGTACTCAAGCGGGGGCGCCCGTGTCCTCAGGTGCTACGCGGGCGAAGTACGTGCCCCGCGCAGCGCCGTGATGCACGAGGCGATGGCCTCCTGGAGCTCCTCCAGCTGCTGGACCATGTCGTCCTCGGCGAACTCCTGGACGTCGTCGAAGGTCAGCTCCTCGAACGCCTTCGTCGCCTTCGTCAGGCTGCTGTAGAACTTGGTCCGCCGTTCCTGGACGCGCAGCTCCGGGTCGGCCTCCACGGCCTCGACGACGAGGTTCTTGAGGGTGTCGTAGGCCTCGCTCGCCCACTCGCCGGTGTCCTCGTCCTCGTCCAGCTCGTCGAGGAGGGACAGATGCCGTTCGGCCTCCTGACGCAGGTCGACGGGGGCTTCGATGGTCTGTCCGGCGGGCGTCTTCACCTGGCCGGACTCGGCGATCTGGCGCACGTATCCGACGCGGTCGGCCGACCGGGACTCGGTGGCCACGGCCTTCTTGAGGTCGTCGGCGCGGACGATGTCACGGGCCAGCTCGGCCTGGAGGTCCGGGTCCTCCTTGATCCGGTCGAGCAGTGCGTGCCGGGCGGCGCGGGCGGTCGAGGGGTCGGCCATGATCGCGGCCCGCAGCGCGGTGGGGTTCTCGGCGACCTCCAGCGCCTTGGTCGGCCGGATGCCCTCCGCCTCGGCGGCCTCGGAGATGGCGACGCCGCGCTCCGAGCCCGCGCTGGAACGGGAGCTGTAGTAGGTGAGCCACAGGTCGGCGCCCGGGAGTTCGACCTCCGCGCCCGGGGCCAGCGCCTCGAAGTGCGGGACGACACCGTCGTCGGCGGCCTTGTCCCAGGCCTTGTAGTAGCGCATGACCCGCTCGGGCGAGCAGTCGGCGAGGGCGGCGAACTCCTTGGCGGAGACCTTCGGCGTCTCACCGGCGGCCTGACCACCGGGCCGCACACTCCGCGCCACCCTCAGCCCGAAGGCCCAGCCTCCGGTGCGCACGTAGGCCCCGAACTCCTGTGCGTCGCGCGCCACGAGGGGGGACACGTCGGCGGGGGCGACGGAGGCGGCGTCGGTGTCGTCGGCGTCATCGGTGTCATCGGCGTCGTCGGTGGCGTCCCGCTCCGCCGACGGCTCGGACCACTCGGACCCGTCGAACTCCTCGGACACGGGGGGCATCTCGGGCGTCTCGGCGGGCTCAGGCGTCCCGGACGTTTCGGACGGGGCGATCGCTACGGTCACAGGTGACTCTCCCGGGCAGGCTGGACGGAGTGCGAAGGTGCAGACAGGCAGCCTATATGCGCGCATTGACGCTGCTTTGACAGACCGGGCCCGACCCCGGATCCCGGCCTGTCACCGGGTCCGTACACCCGGTGGTCGACACGTGTACCCGCCCATGGCTGCGGGCGGTTCACTCTCTGAAGGTCCGCAGGAAGGTGTCCAGTGCCTGCCGGTTGGCGGTGTCGTTCCAGTCGGCCGCAGGTGTCGTCCAGCGCAGCGAGTAGCCCGTCTTCTCGCCGGTGAGGAAACCCCGGCCGAAGGTCCGGATGCGGGTGCCCTCGAAGTCGGACAGCCACTCCATGTCGGCCCCGCTCCGCCCGTGATACGTCGTCGCCCTGATCGCGCCGATCCGCTGGAAGCCGATGTTCGCCTGGATCAGGCCGGGTTGGACGTCGTCGCGCCACACGGCCACGGGGTCCGGGCGCAGCAGTTGGCTGTACGTGACGGTCAGGGTGCGCGGGTCGTCGTCGGCGCCGAACACGATGCGGTAGGCCACGTTGCCGGGGGAGACCTCCTCACTCAGCCGCTTCCACCCCTGGGGGAGGGCGATGGTGAACCCTTCGGGCGCGTTGTACACCCGGAACCCCGCAGGCAGGGCCTCGGCGGTCCCGCCGGTGGGCGAGGGCGTGGGAGTGGGGGTGGGCGCGGGAGGCGTGGAGGGCGGCGCCGACGGAGTCGGCGAGGCCGGTACGGAGGGGGAGGGACTCGGCTGTGGGATCTGGTCGGGGATGCTGGCGCCGCCGCCCGTGGAGGGGATGGACGGGACGGGAGCGACGGCGGACGGTGTGGTGTCCGCGCCGGACGCTGAGGCGTCGATGCCGGGCAGGTTGTCCGTCGTGGCGAGAACGGCGACGGTGACGACGGCCAGGGCCGTACCGGCGAGGACGAGTTTGCGGGCGGCACCTCCGTTCCCGATCCGGCCGACGCGCCGCGCTCCGACGACGGCACTGGCGCCGGCGCCGCGCGGCCGGACCGAGGGCAGCGGTTCGTCAGAGGTGTCGGGTTCGTCCCTGATGACGCGCAGCAGGGCGTCCCGTGCCACCGGAGCGGTCAGCCGTTCCCGGGCGTTCTTGCGCAGCAGCCCCTGGATGACCTGGGTGAGAGGACCGGCGCGCACCGGGCTGCGCAGCGGCAGCCGGTCGACCGCCTTGAGCGTGGCGTCGGGCCGCCCCCGGTCACGGAAGGGCGGCCGCCCCTCGGCCATCGCGTAGAGGAGCGCGCCGAGCGCCCACAGGTCGTCCGACGGCTCGGCGCGCGCGCCGTGGGCCTGCTCGGGTGAGGCGAACGAGGGCGCGCCGACCCGGGACGCGGACGTGGCCCCCGCCAGACCGAAGCCGGTCACCACGACCGGCCCCTGGTCCCGCACGAACACCTGGCCGGGACTGAGTTCGGCGTGCACGATGCCCTCGCGGTGCGCGGCCTCCAGCACGTCGAGCACTTCGAGGGTGATGCGCGCCGCCCGCACGTAGTTGAACGTGCCCTGCCGTTCGAGGAGTTCGCTGAGCGGTGTGCCGTCGATCCACTCGGCGACCGTCCACAGGGTGCCGAACTCCTCGAGGACGTCGATCACGACGCCCACCCGGCCGGGCACAACCAGTCCGAGGATCTCGGAGGCGCGCATCACCCGGGCGATGGCCCGGCGCGCGGTCTGCTCCCGGGGGTCGGGCGGGAGCTGGATCTGGGTGAGGACGACCGGGCGCTCGGACGAGGTGTCCTCGCCGTACCAGGAGACCCGGTTCGTTTCGCGATGGACGACATCGAGGAGTCGGTACCTTCCGGCCACCAACTCGTGTGTGGAGACGTGCGCCTTGACCATGGCCATCCCTCGCTGAACCCCTGGCTTTCACCTTTCCCAGAGGTACGAGGGGTGCGACGGGGTCTGTTCAATAATTCCGCAACTCCCGGGCCCGATTTTCCTTTTATTCATCTGCGGCGAGCGGGTGTGCGAAGAAACGGGGACTTTCCATGGCAGCGCGTGACGGCCCGCACACGATCTTTCCACCGGATCCCCGCCTCCCCCCTCACACTTCCCGGTGCACGAGGAAGCCCAGCAGCGCCCGCAGCGATCACGTGCCGAGGCACGAGTCGCGGGAGCGTCAGTGCTGTTGGGCCTTCTGCGGAGTCGCCTCGCTCGGCCGTACGACGACGAACCCCTCGCCCTGGAGCATGAGCTGGACGGCCTCGCCGGAACCGCCGCGGATCATCGAGCCGATGGACTGCGAACGGTGCAGCGACGTCTGCAGGCTCGCCGTCCAGCCCACCACCGCGTCCGTGTCGACGTACACCGGATACTGCGGCGAGACCGGGATCACCAGCGGATTGCCCTCGCAGACCAGCCCCAGCCGCCCCTGCCCGGTGAAGACACTGTTGAACAGGCCGCCGCCGCTGATTCCCGCCCCCTTCACGGTCTTGATCTCGTACGTCAGGGACGCGTCGAAGCACAGCACGTTGCGTCCGTTGACCGTGAAGACGTCACCCGGGTCGATCTCGACGATGAAACAGTTCTGCGCCTCGTGTGCGAACCAGGCCTCGCCCTGTCCGCGCACCGTCATCAGCGGCAGCCCCTCGCCCGTGACCGCGCGCTTCAGCATGCCGCCGACGCCCTGGCCCTTGCGCTCGAACTGGAGGTTGCCGCGGTAGGCGATCATCGCGCCCTGGCGGGCCAACATCTCACCGTTGACCGCGTACTTGATCGACTTGGCGTTCTCGGTGGTCATACCGGGCGCTGTGGCCGGCTGCACCATGTACTCACTGGAAAAGAGGTCACCCTTCATGCGGGCATCGTGTCCCGGAGGGTGCCGTTCCGCCAGGAGAACGCGCGGAAAGGGGCGACGAGCAGGCGAACGGCGACCGGAAGGGAGCTCCGGGTCCGGACGATCCGCGCCGTCGGCGGTGCCGGTGACGCTACGTTGTAGGGCAGGGCCAACTACTGTTCCCCACAAGGAGGTTGCCCGGTGACGCAGGACTCGTCCGCCCCCGGCACACAGACGCCCGAGAAGATCGACACGACGGTGCCGCACTCGGCCCGGATCTGGAACTACTGGCTCGGCGGCAAGGACAACTACCCGGTCGACCACGCGGCGGGCGACGCCTTCCGCGAGGTCTTCCCGGGCATCACCGACCTGGCCCGTGACTCCCGTGCCTTCCTCGGCCGCGCCGTGCGTCACCTGGCCGGCGAAGCCGGGATCCGGCAGTTCCTCGACATCGGCACCGGCCTGCCCACGGCGGACAACACTCACGAGATCGCCCAGCGGGTGGCTCCCGACGCCCGTGTCGTCTACGTGGACAACGACCCCCTCGTCCTGACTCATGCCGCGGCCCTGCTCACCAGTTCTCCCGAGGGCGTGACCGCCTATGTCGACGCCGACCTGCACGATCCCGACGCCGTCCTCCGGGAAGCGGCGCGGACCCTGGACCTCGAACGGCCGGTCGCTCTCACCCTGATGCAGGTCAGCGGGCACATTGCCGACTACGACGAGGCGCGCGCCATCGTCAGGGCGCTGTTGGGCGCCCTGCCGTCGGGCAGTTTCCTCGCCTTCAACGACAGCGTGGACACCAACAAGGCCAACGCCGAGGCCACCCGCCTCTACAACGAGAGCGGGGCTGCCCCCTACCACCTGCGGAGCCCGCAGCAACTCGCCGGGTTCTTCGACGGCCTGGAACTGCTGGCCCCCGGAGTCGTCCCCCTCACCGACTGGCGCCCCGATCCCGGGACGGCCGCCACGACCGGCGAGGTGATCGCCCTGGGCGGTGTCGCACGCAAACCGTAGACGGGCGGCGACCGTTGGGGAGAGGAGTCAGGCGCCGAAGAGCTGGGTCCAGTACGTGCCCGCCTTGCCGCCGCCCGCGAAACCGATGCCTATGTGCGTGAACTCCCGCTTGAGGATGTTGGCGCGGTGCCCGGGGCTGTTCATCCACCCCTCCACGACTTCGGCGGGGGAGCGCTGCCCGCACGCGATGTTCTCGCCGATCGTCCGCCGGGTGGACCCCGCGGCGGCTGCCCGGTCCCACGGCTGGCTGCCGTCGGGCCCGGTGTGCGAGTAGAACGCGCGGACCACCATGTCCGTACTGTGTGCCTGCGCGGCCCGGGTGAGCAGGGTGTCGGTGGCCAACGGCGGCAGCCCGGCCCGGGTGCGCTCCCGGTTGGTGAGGTCCGTGACCTCGGCGGCCGTTCGTACCAGGTCACCGGGCATGAGGGGGCGGGCCCAGAGGGCGGTCCAGTACGTGTCACCCGTACGGGACCCGGTGACGTGTGCCACGCCGACCTGGGTGAACGCGGGGTCGCGCAGGGTGCGCCGGGCCTGTTCGGTGCGCAGGCAGTAGTCGACGAACTCCTCGGGCGTACGCGGGCCGGAGACCAGGTGCTCGCCGACGGTCAGATATGTGTACCCGGTGTCGGTGACGCGCTGGTGGACCGAGGTGCCGTCCCGGCTCTCGGTGCCGAGGCGGCCGGCCGACGCCATGTCGTCGGCGTGCGCCTGCGCGGCGGCGCCGAGCCGCCCGTCGAGGGAGACGGGCGGAGAACCGGCAGCGGCCCGGGCGGAGTTCACGAGGCCGAGGAACCCGTCGGCGGGAGCGAGCGGGCCCGGTGTTCCGGCGGCCGGGTACCCCGACCCCGGCGACACGCCGGCCGGGGGAGCCGACCCGCCGGCGCCGGCCGATGACGGGCCGCCCGTCGGCCGGGACCGCCGGGCAGCCGCCTCCGACAGACGGGAGGCCACGCCCGACAACCGGGAGGCGGCGCCGGACAACCGGGCCGGTGCGCCCATCCGCACACCGGCCGTCGAAGGCGGTGCGGTGAACCCTGGCGAGGGCTGCGCCGAGGAGGCGTCGTCCGTGACGTCCACCCCGAAGTCCCGGGCCAGGCCCGCCAGCCCGTCCGCGTACCCCTGCCCCAGTGCACGCAGCTTCCAGCCCGCGCCCCGCCGGTACAGCTCCGCCAGCAGCAGGACCGTCTCCCGCTCCGGGCGCGGCGGCGTGAACCGGGCGAGCGGACGGCCTCCGGGGCCGGTGACCTGGAGTGTGGGCGCGGGGAGCCCGCCCAGCGCCGCACCCGGATCGGCCGGGCTGACCACCACCGTGACCCGGGTGGCGCCGGGCCGCAGAGCCGCCGGATCGACGGTGAGGGTGTCGCCGTGCAGCCGGGCTCCTGGTGCGGCCGGCTGGTTGTAGAACACGAAGTCGGCGTCGCCGCCGACCTTGCCGCCGTCGTCGGTCACCAGCGCGCTCACATCGAAGGGGCCCGGCACCCGGAGCGTCAGGGTGCCGCCCGGAAGGGGCGTGTTGCCCCCGGGGACCAACTCGCTCATCGCGCCTGCCCTGGGGTCGTCGTTCGCGCCCTCGGGGGCGTTGCCCCTGTAACGCACGGCCGGGGCGCCGCGGTTCCCCGGCCGTTGCGACAGCCGACCGGGGAACGGGCCGGCTACGCCTCCTCGACGCGCACCAGGTGCACGGCCGTGCTGGACCAGTCGCCGGGCGCGAGGTCGAGCCGCATCCCGTAGTCGACGAGCACGTTCGCGTGGTGGACGGCACCCGTGCGCGCGTCCCGGTACCGGGCGCCGGGGGTGAGGCCCCGCAGCCGCACCGGAATCCGCGGAAGGCCGTGCCGGGGGCCGTAGCGGAAGCCCAGCACCAGGGCCTCGGCCCCGTTCTCGCCGACGTACTGCAGAGCCGTCGGCTCCTCCCCGAGCGGCCCCGACAGCCGGTACAGCTCACCGTGCTGCACCAGATGCCGCACCGTCTTGTACTCGGCGACGAGCGCCGCGCCCTCCGCGAGCTCCTCCTGCGACCAGCGGGTGAGGTCACCGCCGATGCCGAGCAGCCCGCACATCGCCGCATGGAAACGGAACCGCAACGGCACCGAACGCCCGGTGAGCTGATTGGGCACGTCGGTCACCCAGGCGGACATGGCACGCGCCGGATACACCTGTCCGAACCCGTGCTGGATCACCAGCCGGTCCACGGCGTCCGTGTTGTCGGACGTCCACGCCTGGTCCGTACGGGACAGGATGCCGAGGTCGATCCGGCCGCCGCCGCCACTGCACGTCTCCACGCGCAGTCCGGGATGGTCGGCGCGCAGCCGGTCGATGACGTCGTACAGATTCGCCACGTACCGCGTCCACAGCCGGTCGTCGCCGTCCGGCCGCCCCGACCAGCCCGACTCGCCGAACGAGCGGTTCATGTCCCACTTGAGGAAGTCGATCCCGTGGTCCCCGACCAGCCGGGTGAGCCAGCCGTACGCCCACTCGGCCACTTCGTCGCGTGCGAAGTTCAGGACGAGCTGGTTGCGCAGCTCGGTGCGGGACCGGCCGGGAAGGTGCAGCACCCAGTCGGGGTGCTCGCGGTACAGCTCGCTGTCCGGGTTGACCATCTCCGGCTCGACCCAGATCCCGAACCGCATGCCCAGCCCGTGCACGGCGTCGGTCAGCGGCTTGAGCCCGTCGGGGAAGCGCTCCGGAGTCGGCGTCCAGTCGCCCAGCCCCGCCCGGTCACTGCGCCGCGCCCCGAACCAGCCGTCGTCCACGACATACAGCTCCACCCCGAGCAGGGCGGCCCGCTCGGCCAGCGCCAGCTGGCTCGCCTCGTCGACGTCGAAGCCGGTGGCCTCCCACGAGTTGTAGAGCACCGGCGCCAACTCCCGTGCGGTGGGCAGCACATGGGTCGTCGTGTACGTGTGCCAGGCGCGGCTCGCCGCACCGAACCCGCCGTCCGTGCACAGTCCGGCGAACACCGGCGTGGTGAACTCCTCGCCCGGCGCGAGCGGAACACCCGTACCCTCATGGCCCACGCCCCCGGTGAACCCGGCCAGCCCGTCGGGGGTGCGCTGCGCGGTGATGCGCCAACTCCCGCTCCAGGCAAGGGCCGCACTCCACACCCGGCCGTGCTCCTCCGTCGCCCCGCCCGCGTCGAGCATCACCCACGGGTTCGCGTGATGACTGGTGATGCCGCGTCGGCTGGTCAGCACCGTCTCGCCGAACGGCAGCGTGTCGCGCCGCAGTTGGCTCTCGGCCGACCACTGGCCGGTGACATGGCTGAGCCGGTAGTCGCGCAGCGGCGGCAGCGTCCAGGCGGCGGAGTCGGCACGCAGCAGGTCGACGTGCTCGTCACCGGCGTTGCGCACCACGGTCCGGCGCTCGATGACGTCCGAGTCGGTGCGGACCGTGTAGTGCAGCGCGACGTCGAGGGGGTAGAGACGGTCGCGGAACTCCAGCACCAACTCACCGACTCCGGGGGCCGGTTCGAGGACCCGGTGACCGGTCGGCACCCATTCGAAGCCGCGGGAGGAGTCCGCGTACCGCACCTGGAGAGAAGGCGGGCCGTAGCGGGTGCCGCCGTCGACGGGGAGTTCCTCGCCCACCGGGGTCCGGCCCTCGAAGCTGCTCGCCGAGTCCTCAGCCGGGGCGACCAGCGCGCCCGCCTCCGTGAGGGTCAGCCGTGGCCCCCACGCGAGATGACACGGCGCGCCGCTCTCGTCGATCCGCAGCGCGTACGACGTGCGCGGTGTGGTCAGCAGCCAGACCCCGGTGTCCGGGGAGTGGGAGATCAGCGGCATGGTGCCTCACGTTCGTGGTACTGGCGTTACTGGGCGAAGCCAAGCGCAGCCATGGAACTCGTGTCAATGGGATGTCTGTATCGGCTTTTCGCAAGTCTAGATGCCTCTCCAGGGATGGTTCGTCTCCTTGGTGCTTCTTTCATTGACAGGGGAAAATAAGCTAGGGTTCCCGGCCATGCCCTCGACCTTCCGTGCCGAGGCGTTTCCGGCCCGTACGCCGACCGCCTCGTTGATCTTCACCACGGTCCTGTCCCACGGCCCCCTCACCCGAGCCGACGCGGCCCGGCGCGCGGGGCTGTCCGCCGCCGCCGTCACCAAAGCGGTCCGCCCGCTGATCGAGGCCGGCTATCTGGTCGAGGACGAGGATGCGGAGACCCGTCCCGGGCTGGGGCGCCCCGCGAACCCCATACGTGTCGACGGCGGCCGGGCACTGTTCATCGGCATCAAGATCACCGGCGACGAGATCTTCGGCGTGCTCACCGACCTGTGCTGCCGTGTCCGGGTCGCCCGGAACCTGCCGCTCACCGCCCGGGCCCCGAGGGCGGTGCTGGTCTCGGTCGCCGAGCTGGTCCGGGAGCTGCTCACCGAGGCGGACGGTTTCGGGGTGCCGGTGCTCGGCTGCGGTATCGCCGTCGCCGGAGAGATCGACCGCGCCGAGGGCGTCGTACGGTACTCGCCGTTCCTTCAGTGGCGTGACATGCGGCTTGCCGAGCCGGCCGCCATGACCATCGGGCTGCCCGTCACGGTCGACAACGACGTGCGCGCGCTCACCGTCGCCGAGCAGTGGTTCGGCGCCGGGGTGGGGCTGTCCGACTTCGCCGTGGTGACCGTCGGCGCCGGCATCGGCTGCGGGCTCGTGGTCCACGGGCGCGTGGTCGAGGGGACGCACGGCGTGGCCGGCGAGATCGGGCACCTCGTCGTCGATCCGGCGGGCCCGCCCTGTCACTGCGGCAAGAGGGGCTGCCTGCAGGCGTTCGCGGGGGACGCGGAGATCGTCGCCCGGGTCCGGGAGGCCACGGGCTCCGGAGTCATCGACAGCGCAGAGGCCGTCGCCCTGGCCCACGCGGGTCATCCCGGAGCGCGGGAGGTGTACGCGCGAGCGGGTGAGGCGATCGGCCGGGGCATCGCCACCGTCGCCAATCTGCTCGGCCCCGAGCGCGTGATCATCTCCGGCGAGGGGCTGGCCGCGTACGACCTGTTCGCCGACCAGATCCGCGACGCGTTCACCGCCACCGCCTTCGGCTCCGCCGCCCGCTGCGAGCTGCTGACCCGGCCGCTGCCCTTCGAGGAGTGGGCGCGTGGGGCGGCGGCGACGGCGATCCGGTCCTTCGTCAGAGCGGAACAGTAGGAGCAGAGCGGGTCAGGACCTCGCGTCAGCGTGGCTCCGGCGCGGGATCCGCCGTGGACGCGGTCGCCGCCGTCGAGGCCGGTGGGATCAGCCCCTCCCGGTAGGCGACCGCCACCGCCTCCCCGCGGCTCGCGGCGCCCAGCTTGGCCAGGATGTTGGAGACATGGACGCTCGCCGTCTTGCCGCTGATGAACAGTTCCTCGCCGATCCGACGGTTGCTGCGGCCGAGGGCGAGCAACCGCAGGACGTCCTGTTCACGGGCGGTGAGCGGGGTCGGTGACGAGGCGGCGCCGGCGTCCTCGGCGGGGGAGGGGTCCGTGAGCCGGCCGCGCCGGATCAGGGCGTCCACGTCCCGGAGCAGGGGTGCGGCGCCCAGGCGCAGCGCCGTCTCCCGTGCCGCGCGAGCCTGCGCGGCCGCCTCCGCACGGTGGCCGTCCGCCAGCAGGGCCTCGGCGAACCGCCTTCTGCAGCGCGCCTGTTCATAGACGTCGCCGAAGTCGAACGCCGTGACCGCCCGCTCCCACGCCTGGGTTTCGGGACCGGCGGTCGCCCGGGCCCACTCCGCCTCGGCACGGGCCAGCCAGGCGTGTCCCTCCGGGCCCTGCGGGGATCCGTCGCGGCCGATCGAGCCCCGGGACCGGGCGAGCTCCAGCAGCTCGGCCGCCGTGTCCGTCCACCGCGCGGTCCCCTCCTCGTCGCCGTTCCGGCGAAGCCGGCCGGTCGTGTCGGCGACGGCGGCCAGTGCGAGGGCGACGAGCCGGACCGCGACCTCCGGACGCGCCCCGGCGTCGTCGGTGAGCGCCTTCACCGTGCTGTGCACACGCTCCACGGCCGCCTCGGGGTCACCCGCCAGGGCGGCGGCGTCCGTGAGCACCACGCTCGCGACCAGCGTGGCCATCCAGTCGAACGGGCCGTCGAGGAGAGCCCGGGCCCGGTCCACGGCGCCCAGGTCACCGCGCGCCAGGGCGACGTACAGCGAGGGCCCGGCCACGTAACCGGCGGCCGCGGGCAGCACCTCGGTGTCGGCCGCCGCCGCGCGGACGCACTCGTCCCACCGGCCCAGGGTGTACAGCACCAGGGAGTGCAGATAGCGCATCTCCAGGGGGTACGGCGATGACAGGAGGCCGGCGCGGCGGGCGCGGTCCAGGCCCTCCGAGAGCCACGGCAGGCACTCCTCCAGCAGACCGGACTCGAAGGAGCCGATCGCCAGATTGAACAGCGCCCGCATCTCCACCGGTGTACAGCTCGCCCGCCGGGCCAGTTCCCTGGCTTCCCGGAGCCGCTCGCGGGCCTCGGGCGTGCGCCGGCCCCCCGCTTCGAGACCGGCCACGGAGATCATGAGGTCGGCCTGCGCGTCGAGGGCCTGCAGCTCCTCGGCCACGGTGAGCGCCTGCCGCGCCACTCGCAGCGCTGTCTCGTTGTCGCCCATCTGCCGTGCCGCCATGACATGCGTGGCCGCCGCCCACACCCACGTCCGTGACGGAGGGTCGGCCGGGATCAGGGCAAGTGCCTCACTGCTGTACGCGAACGCCGCCGCCAGGTGGTCGATGCTCATGAGGTTGTCGGCGAGGGTGTAGCGGACACGGGCCGCGAGTTCGGTGTCCGTGTCCTGGCCGACCCCGGCGAGAGCGGCCCGGGTGAGTGACACCGCGCGGTGCGAGTCCCCGGCGTGCGCCGCCGCCGCCGACGCCCGCAGCATCAATGTCACCGTGTCCACGCCCTCGCCCGTGGGACGGGCGCCCGCCTCCACCGCCGGCCACATGTCGAGGGCGGCCTCCAGATGCCGCAGCTCCTCCGCGGGCGCGCCGACACGATGGGCGTGATCGGCCGCCTCCAGGGACGCCGTCAGCGCCTCGGCGAGATCGTGGCTCTCCCGGTAGTGGTGGGCCCGCTCCGCCGCGCTCTCGGCCGGGCGCCCCCTCCCGGCCAGCAGCCGCGCGAACGCCCCGTGCAGCCGCGACCGCTCGCCGGGCAGCAGATCGGCGTAGACGGCCTCACGGGCGAGCGCGTGCCGGAAGGAGTACGTGTCGCCCTCGCCGGGGACGAGCACCTGGCGTCCGACCGCCTCGCGCAGCGCCGACTCCAGCTCGTCCTCCGGCAGCCGCACGGCGTCGCTCAGCAGCTCGTGCTCGACGCGCCGCCCCGCGACGGCCGCCGTACGCAGCACCTGCTGGGCCGTGTCGCTCAGTTGCTCGAAGCGGATGAGGAGAACGTCGGCGAGCCCGCTGGGTACGCCCCCCGACTCCGCGTCGGTGGCCGCGAGCAGCTCCTCCGCGTAGAACGCGTTGCCCTCGGCCCGCTCGACGATCCGGCGGACGGTCATGTCGGGCAGCGGCCCCTCGCCCAGGGCACGCACCAGCCGGGCCACCTCGGCGTCGGCCATCGGCCGCAGCTCCAGCCGCTCCACGGCGGGCAGCCGCACCAGCTCCGCGAGAAGGGGGCGCAGCGGATGGCGGCGATGGAGGTCGTCCGCGCGGTACGAGGCGAACACCGCGAGCCGGTGGCCGGGCACGCCGCCCGCCGGCGCCTGGAGCACGCCCCGGCTGAGCAGGAAGCGCAGCAGATCCCGGGACGACTGGTCGGCCCAGTGCAGGTCCTCCAGGACGAGCAGCAGGGGAGCGACCTCGGTGACGGCGGCCAGCAGCCCGGCCATCCCCTCGAACAGCCGCAGCCGCCCGCCGGCGTCCTGCACTCCGTCCTCCGCCCCGCCGCCGAGCAGCCGGCCGACCACGGGATGCGCGGCGAGCGCCGCCGCGAACCGCTCGTCGGCGGCCAGCACGCCCAGGATCTCGGTGAACGGCAGATACGGGAGCCCGACGTCACCGAGATCGACGCAGTGCCCCGTGAGCACGGTCATTCCCCGGTCGGAGGCCCGCCCGGCGGCCTCCGCCAGGATCCGCGTCTTGCCCACCCCGGCGTCCCCGGCGATGAGCACGGCACGGGCCTCACGGACACGGGCACGGTCCAGCACACCGCCGAGGCGGCTCAGCTCGTCGTCCCGGCCGATGAGCGGGGTGTTGTACAGGTTCTGCGGCACGGATCAATCCTGGCACGCGCGCGCCGACGACCTGCTCGCCCCCGGGCCGCCGGGGCCAGTGCGGCTGCCCGGGGGCTCAGCGCAGCGTCTCCGCCCAGTTCGCCGGGACGCGTCCCGCGGGCCCCGGCGCGGGCTGGTCGAGCGGGTGGCTGGCCGGGGGAGCGAGGGCCGGGCCGTTCTCCTCCAGCTCGGACGTCTCGAAGTTCCAGAACCAGGCCTCGCCGGGCTCGTAACTGCGGATCACCGGATGGCCGGTGTCCCGGAAGTGGCCGGTGGCGTGCTTGGCAGGTGAGTCGTCGCAACAGCCGATGTGCCCGCACTGGGCGCAGCGCCGCAGATGGAACCACCAGCCGCCGACGGCGTCGCACTCGACGCATCCCGCCCCGCTGGGCGGGACGCTGGGGTCGATTCCGGTGTCCTTGGTCATGACGGCTCCTGGGCCGGGGCGGAGCCCACGGCCGGGTCGGGGTCGGATTCGGTGTCGGTCCCGGTCTCGGGGTCCGTGGCGGTGAGGGGGAGCAGGACCTGGAAGCGGGTGTCGCCGGGTACGGACTCGACCTTGAGATCGCCGTGGTGCTTGTTGACGACGATCCGCCAGGAGATGTCGAGCCCCAGCCCCGTCCCCTCGCCCACCGGCTTGGTGGTGAAGAACGGGTCGAAGATCCGGCCGCGGATCTCGGCCGGCACCCCCGGGCCCGTGTCGCGGAACTCCACCAGCAGCCGGTCGTGCACCAGCGCCGTCCGAACGGTCAACGTGCCGTCCCCGCCCGCGCTGTTGATGGCGGACACCGCGTTGTCGATCAGGTTGGTCCACACCTGGTTCAGCTCGGCGGGGTAGGCCGGAATCCGCGGCAGCGAACGGTCGTACTCCTTCACGACCTTGACGCGTGAGCCCATCTTCCCCGACAGCATCAGCAGGGTGCTGTCGAGGAGTTCGTGCACGTCGGCGACCTGATAGGGGGCGCGGTCCAGCTGCGAGTACTGCTTGGCGGCGTCGACGAGGTGCGAGATGCGCGTGGTGGAGTCCTCGATCTCGGACATCAACAGCTCGGTCTCGACCGTGTAGTTGAGCCACCTGACGGCATTCGGGAGCATCTCCGTGTCCACGGCCGCCGCGACCTGTTCGAGCCAGTCGACGTCGAGACCGCCCTGCACGAAGGCCGGTGCGATCTGCCAGCCGCCCTGCACACCGTGGTCCTCGAGCCAGTCGGCGAGTTCGTCCTCCCGGTCGGACGCTTCGAGCGGGCTCAGCGACTGCGCCTTCGCGACCCGCTCGGCCGTCCGGTCCTGGATGTCGACCAGGCTCTTCAGGGACTCGCGCTGGTAGGGGCCCGAGGCGAGGATTCCGAGCTTCTGCCGCATATGGGCCACTCGGTCGCGCAACGTCGACGTGGCCCGCACCGCCGCGGCGGCCGGGTTGTTCAGTTCATGCGTCAGTCCGGCGGACAACGAGCCCAGCGCGAGCAGCCGTTCGCGCTGCCCGACGGCCCGCTGCGTGGTCTGCGTACCGAGGAAGAGCCCCTCCAGGAGATGGACCGCCATCGGAAACCACTCGTGCATGACGGCCGAGAACGAATCGGCGGGCAGCACGAAGAACCGGGTCGGTTCCGAGACCCGCAACGAGTTCACGTACCCCCGAGGCTTCCCGTCCCCGAGGTACGCCTGCACGGCCCCCGCGTACACCCCGCTCTGGGACGTCCGGCTCACCTCGACGTCGTCGCCGCCCACCCGGCGCGACATGATGACCGTGCCCTCGATCATCACGTAGAAGCAGGTGGCCGGGTCACCCTCGGCGAACACCGGCCCCGGGTCGAACAGTTCTACCCGGCCCTCGCTGCACAGCCTGCCCAGCTGCTCGGCGGTCAGCTTCTCGAACAGGAACAGCGCCCCGATCTCGCCGGGGCTGCACGGCATCAGGCGGCCGCTCACGACTGCTCCAGATACCGGTGTACGAGCATCACGGCCATGGCTCCCTCTCCGACGGCGGACGCGACCCGCTTGGCGGACTCCGCGCGAGCGTCCCCGGCGACGAACACGCCGGGGATGTTGGTCTCCAGGTGGTACGGCGGCCGGTCCAGCTCCCAGTTGGCCGGTGGCCGCCCGTCGGCGGTCATGTCGGGCCCGGCGAGGATGAACCCGCGCTCGTCGCGCAGCACCGTGCCGTCCAGCCAGTCGGTCAGCGGGGCCGCGCCGATGAACACGAACAGCCACTGCGCGTCGACCAGTTCGGTCTGCCCGCTCGTCGTGTCGCGCAGGGTCAGCTGCTCCAGGTGGCCGTCGCCGTGCGCGGCCTCGACGACCGTGTGGGCCCGCACCGAGATGTTCGGCGACTGGGCGATCTGCTGGATCAGATAGTGCGACATCGACGCCGTGAGATCCGCTCCGCGCACCAGCAGCGTGACCGACTTGGCGCCCCTGGACAGGTACATCGCCGCCTGCCCGGCCGAGTTGGCGCCGCCCACGATGTAGATGTCGTGGCCCTGGCAGGCGGCGGCCTCGGTCAGCGCCGACCCGTAGAACACCCCGCAGCCCGCCAGCTCGGTGGCGCCCGGCGCCTCCAGCTGCCGGTACGACACACCGGTCGCCAGGATCACACTGTGCGCAGCGATCTGCGACCCGTCCGCGAACCGCACGAGCCGAGCCGAGCCGCTCACCTCCAGGCCGGTCACCTCGCGCGCGGAGAGGATCTCGGCGCCGAACTTGGTGGCCTGGCGCCGCGCCCGGTCGGTGAGCTGGCCGCCGGACACCCCGTCCGGGAAGCCCAGGTAGTTCTCGATGCGTGAACTCTGGCCGGCCTGCCCGCCGGTGGCCGACCGCTCCACCAGCACCGTACGCAGCCCCTCGGAGGCCCCGTACACGGCGGCGCCGAGCCCGGCCGGTCCGCCGCCGATGACGACCAGGTCGTAGAAGTCGGCCGTGGGCGTGGTCGCCAGCCCCACGTGCGCGGCCAGTTCGGGCACCTCCGGCTCGACGAGCGCCGTACCGTCCGCCGTGATCACGACCGGCAGCCGCTGCCCGTCCTGGCCCGCGGCCGCGAGCAGCCGCTGCCCCTCGGGCTCCTCGGTGGAGTACCAGCGGTACGGCACCTGGTTGCGGGCCAGGAACTCCCGTACGTCCGACGAGCGCGCCGACCACCGGTGACCGACCACCTTGGTGCTCGGCACGGGCCGGAAGTCACTGCACCGCCAGGCCGTCAGGAGATCGTCGAGCACCGGGTAGAGCTTCTCCTCGGGCGGATCCCAGGGCTTGAGGAGGTAGTGGTCGAGGTCGACGACGTTGATCGCGTCGATCGCCGCGTTGGTGTCGGCGTACGCGGTGAGCAGCACCCGGCGCGCGCCGGGATAGACGTCCAGGGCCTGTTCGAGGAACTCGATGCCGTTCATCTGGGGCATGCGGTAGTCGGCCAGGATCACCGCCACCAGATCACCGCGCAGTTTCAGCTCCCGCAGCGCCTCCAGCGCGGACTCGCCGGACTCCGCGCGCACGATCCGGTACGACTCGCCGTAGCGCCGCCGCAGGTCGCGGGCGACGGCCCGGGACACCCCGGGGTCGTCGTCCACGGTCATGATTACACCTACGGTAGACCTCTCGGGCGCCATAGAACGACCGTACGTGACGGGGAGGGGCCACGGCGACGGCAACGGTGATCCGGGCAGCACGTGAGTACCTGCAGGTAGGCGACCACCAGAGCCACCAGCGCCCCTGATCCAGTCAGCACGCCGAAGGCGAGCTTGACCAGGTCGAACAGGGTCGACGCACTGAGCTGCCGCTCGGGCTTGAGGGATCGGGCGCCCAGCAGGTCCCAGCCGATGAACAGGGCCGCGGCGGTCACGGCTTGGGCGGCGGTGAAGGTCCAAGGAATGGCACCGGCGCCCGCCACCGCCGCGAAGCATCCAGCGCCACACCCAGTAGGGCTCCAGCCGCCGCCTGGTCTACACCTATCCCAGCGACAGAGCAGTGAAATCGGTCCAGTCCAAGATCAAGGTGCTGACCGGACGACAGACAACGAACACAGACCCCCGCAGGGCCTTCATCCTCGTGGGACAGGCCCTGCGGGGCTGGACCACCTACTTCCGCCACGGCGCATCCAAGATCACTTTCAGTGAGCTGGAACACTACCTGTCGCACTGAGTGTGGAAGTGGCTCCGCCGACGCCACCGGCGCCGGAACTGGAGACGGATCGTCCGCGCCTACGGCACCCCCCCCCACAACCGGTGGGGCTTCACCGCCGACGGCGTGGACCTGTTCAACCCCGCGAAGGTACCCGTCCAGCGATACCGCTACCGAGGCGACACCATCCCCACCCCGTGGTCCGCGCGACCAGCCCAGGCCACAGCCTGAGGGACTTGTGGAGAGCCCGGTGCCGGGAAACTGCCACGCCGGGTTCGGGCGAGCGGCCAGGGGAAACGCCCGGCGGAACCGCGCCCCTGGCCGACTCGTACTCCACCGTGCACTGGTCCAAGGACGTGGTCTTCGGCGAGGACTTGAGCCAGGTCCGCCGCCACCACACCCCCCGCTGTCATGAGCGTCTTCCGCGACCTCGCCCACGCCGGGCTCCATCGCGCAGGCTGGACCAACATCGCCAGCGGCCGGCGCGCTCACACCCCACCCGATACCGTCCTCACTCTTGACGGCACCCCATGATCAAAACGGGCGGACCCGACTCTCCACGGGGCCTTGCACACAGGGTGACAACAATGACGGCCGCATGACCGGCTTCACGAAAATCTTGGAAGAGTCAGATTTCCACGGCCGCCGTCAGCGCGCCCCCTTTATTGCGATTCTCGCGACCTCGCGAGCGTTGACGAACCCATCAGCTCTATCGAAGCGCTTCGAACTTTGCGTGATTAGCGCGCAAGGGCGATCACAGTGCGCTCGATCTCGCGCAGCAGTGCCGATATCTCCGCGGTGTCGAGGTATTCGTCGTCCGCTTCGAGCGACAGGTTGAGCCGGTCCAGGTGGCTCCCCCACAGGTGGATCATCGCCTGGACCCGGAGCGGGCCGGCGCCGACGGCGCGTGAATCGTGGTGTTCGAGGGGCGTCGGGGGCGCGTCCTCATCGTGGCGCAGGAACGCGTCGGCGAGTTCCGGGCGCGCCGTGCGCAGGCTGGGTTTGCCAGCGGCCGAGCGTACGTCGTTGAAGCTGATCCAGGAGTCGGCACCTACCTGCTCGATCAGCGCCTGCATAACGTCCGGGTCATACGGGGAACGGCGCGCGGCGGCGAAGATCGCCCGGTCCACGCCGCGGATCTCGGCCACCGCGTCCGCGGCATCGCCCGCCACCGCGATATAGATGGGCTGGGAGCGATGGCCCACATAGGCTTGGGTCGCGGGCGTCCACCGGTCCCCGCATTCGATCTTAAACACCGCGCGCGGCGCGTCCAGCACCCGGTGCACGGCTGTGGCCGCGGCGACGATCGTGATCGCGCCCGAGGTGAACAGGCCGAGCCTACGCTCCAGGTATTCGTGCGCTGACTGGAAGGAGTCAGTGCTCAGATGCGCGCCCCGGACCATCGGGACCGCCGGCGCGTGGCGCGGGGTGCGTAGCGGATTGTCCGCCGCGGCCAGGATGGCCGGGCGCATCAATTCCCGCGCCCGCTCGCTGCGGGCGTGGGCGAGCGCGCTGCTCTCCTCGGCCGCCGCGGCGATCGGATCGAATGCGACCGGTTCCGGCTTGCGCCCGGACACGATCCGCCGCAGGTCCTCAACCAGCGCCAGGGCGCCTGCCCCGTCCAGGCTCACGTGCGACACGACGATCCCGAACATGTACGCGCTCGCGCCGCACACGCCGAGGATGAACCGGACCGGCATGTCCAATTCGAGGTCGAAGCGCCGGGACGCCGTGGCGTCCAGGTGCGCCGATAACGCCTGCTCGCACCGCTCCGGACTGTCCTCGGCGACGATGTCCACACCGATCCGCCCGCCCGCGTCGACGATCTGCTCCACGACACCGCCGGACGCGTCGAGCCGGAACCGGGTGCGCAACGCGACGTGCCGTTCGATCAGAATGTGTATGACGTCAAGCGCGTGCTGCACCGTCACCGGACCGTCCGCGCCGGCCGGTACACGGCAACGGAACCGTAGGTTCCAGTCGTCCACCGGGCCGAACCGCTGAATCTCGGCTCTGATATGCCGCTGACCCCAGGTCGCGGCGAACGTGCCGCCACGCTCCGCCTGGAAGACGAGCTCACGTCGCGTGACAGCAGATCTCTGGCTCACTCACGTACCTCTCGTTCCTCCACACACGGCACCCTTCACCGAATCTCGGCCGGCAGGCGCGGGTGATCGGTGTCGCTCACATCTGGCAACTGCAGATTGAAGCAGCCCACCCCGGCGGCCTCGGGTCGCTTCGGCGGTTGAAGGCGAAGTCGAACAGGGGCTCGTCCGCCATGGCCGCCCGGCGGGCCGGGTTGAACCAGTCGCTCGAGCCACGCCTGGGGATCCCGCCTCGGCCCGCCACCGGTCGATCCAATCGTCGTAGGTGACGTCCTCGCAGAACTCCCGGCGCTGGTGCTCCAGATGACGGTGCCCAGATTTCGGCGACGAACCCCGGGATCACGCGCCGCAACCAGTGCCGCCATCGCACGCTGCGACGGGCGGAGCTTGCGGCGCCGGTCGCCCTCACGGGCGGTGGTTACCCATTCCACGAGCGCATGCGGCAGGTCGAGTGCGGCAGGACAGATGACCAACGAGGCCCCCGAGCAGCGTGATTGAGACGTCAGACAACTCGATCAACAGCCCGGGGACCTCGCTCGTTGCGGTCTGTGAACCGTCACCTGATCGGCGGCCATCTTGAAGAAGCTCTTCGACCACTCTGCGAACTGCGTTGCCTTCGGGCACGGAGCATCTCACTCACGGACTCAGGCCTGAGAACCCCTACTTGAAGCGCCCCTGAACCCAGACACGGTCCGCAGGGCCTTCGACGCGGTCGGCCAAGACGCCGTCCCGGTAGATCTCCTCCTGCTTGACGTCCCCCGCGTCCAGCGCCTCGCTCCAGGCACGCGTGGGGCCGACACCCCAGGGAACCCACGGGGTGAGGTCGTCGACCACGACGAGGCTCCCCGGCCGGCACAGAAGCTGACAGTTCCCGAGGTCGGACTTCGCCACGTCGTATTCGTGGCCGCCGTCAACGAAAGCCATATCGAAGAGCGACTCCCCGTGCTCCGTGAGGTACTTGGGAAGAGCCGTACGGGAGTCCTCCAAAATCAGTTGGTGACGGCCGGGAAACCTCTGATCGATGAACTGCTTGGCGACGGACGACGCCAGGTTTTTGGGATGGTCGAACGACACCACCTGGACACTGTCGGACGCACTAAGAAACGCATGACTCGAGAAACCGATGTTGAAGCCGACCTCTATGACGGACTGCACCTCGTACGTTTCGACCAGGTGCATGAGGTGCGCCAACTCGGGAACACTCGACGACAGTTCAGAAATAGATTCATCACTGTGTTGCACGTGATCCCAAACCTCTTTGGAGAAACCACGGATCATGTCGAACCAGCGCACTAGATAATGCTCTTCCATGCCGCCCCCGCATACGCCAGAGAATGTGAATTAATGAATTAATTCAGCTTGGGCATTGACCGTAGAGGGCGCCTCCTGAGCCTGTCAACACTTACAAGAAATACCCTCAGGGGACATGCCATCAAAATGGACATTCCCCAACGCAAGGGAGCACATGCAGGCCCCAGTCCCATTGACACGGCTGGTTGTCAGTCGTAAGGATTAGACGATCGAAGCGCTTCGACAAGTCGACTCCTGCCACGGTCGATGAAGCCCCGGCGTCCTGATTCCTGCTGATCAGCGATGCTGGCGTGGCGTCTCGATGGGGTTCTTATGCGAGGGCGGGCGTGGAGACCGTCCTCAAGGGCCTCCAGATCACCCACACACTCGGTGCGGGGCTCTCGCTCGGCGCGGGTGACCGGGCGCTGCGGCTCGTCGCGGAGTTCGCGCGCCGACACCGGAGCAGCTCCTTGCTCAGTACGACAGCGGCGAGCTCTTCTCGCCGCTGACGGCACGACTTGCGGAGGCGCAGGGATGAGTATCGGCACCGAGCAGAAGCAGAACACGCCGGTTGACTCCACACGGGACGGCAGCGGCATCGAGAAGCTCCTCGGTGGCCCTCAGGACCGGAACGACCCGCTCGGCTTCGATCCGGAGCACAAGCTCAGCGACCTCGGCAAGGACTCGATCCACGCCCTGTCCCTGTGCGGCGAAGTCCAGGACCGCTACGGACTGGAAGCGGAGTCCACGCCGGCCTGGGACCACCCCACCATTGAGGCGCTCACCCGCTACCTCGCCGCCGAGCCGGCCGCAGGATGACCATGCGCATCGTCTTCCTCCGCCCGCTGCGGGCCGCCGGGCCCGTCCTCCTCACCGCGCTTCTCACCCTCCTGCTGCTCCAGGCCCTGCTGCCGGCCGCCACCGCACTGGCCATGGGAGAACTGGTCGGGCGCGTGCGCGGCGTCCCCGGCGAGGAACTGTGGCAGGCCGTGCTCTGGCCGCTGCTGGCCTTCACCGGGCTGCTCCTCGGCGCCCACCTCCTGGAGTGCCTCACCGAACCGCTCGACTTCATGGCCCGCGCGAGGGTCGACGGCGACCACCGCAGACGGCTGCTGCTGCGCGCGGCCGGCACGCCGACGCTGGAGGTACTGGAGCGGCCCGACACCCGGCGGCTGCTGCGTACCGCCGCAGCCGATCCCGAGAACTGGACCGAGCGCAAACCGTCTGACGGGGCCGTCGCCCAGCTCCGGTTGCTCTGCGCGGCCGTCGGCTTCGGTGCCTCGGCCGTCGTCCTGGCCGGCTATGCCTGGTGGACGGTGCCGGTCCTGGTGGTTCCCGCCGTCGCCCTGCGGGTGCATTTCGGCCGCTCCATTTCCGCCTTCGTCCGCCGCTGGCTCGCCGGGACCGGGTCGTGGGACCAGATGATGGTATGGGCCACCGCCCTGGCGTCGGCGGGGGCCGGCAAGGACGTACGCGTCTTCGGTCTCGGCGAATGGATGGTGGGCCGCCTCCGCCACCACCTGCTGGAGATGTTCGAACCGTTGTGGCGGGAGCACATTCGGCATCTGTGGCGCTGCCTCGCCCATGGTGCGGTCGTCCTGGTGGTGCTGCTGTGCGTGTTCGTCCCCGCGGCCTCCTCGGCAGCCGGCCGGGAGAGCACGGTCGCGGCGGCGACGGCGGCAATCAGCGCGGGCTGGTCGCTGTTCACGCTCGCCGAGTACTGCGATCCCCGCGATGTCGTGGGAGCCCGTGCCTGTCTGGAGGCCGCCGCCGAACTGGAACGTCTGCTGCCCGTGAGGCCGGCGGCTGGGGCGGCGGACCTCGCCGAGGGTCCCTTCACCGTTCGGTTCGAGGACGTCTCCTTCCGCTACCCGGGCACCGACCGCACCGTGCTCGACCGCTTGGACCTCGAGATCGCACCCGGTGAACTCCTCGCGATCGTCGGAATGAACGGCGCCGGAAAGTCCACCCTCATCAAACTGCTGGCCGGCCTCTACACCCCCACCTCCGGACGGATCACGGCGGGCGGAACGGACCTGGCCGACGTCGCGCCAGAGACATGGCGACGCCATGTCTCCATGGTCTTCCAGGACTTCGTCCGCTACGAACTCAGCGCGGCGGAGAACGTCGTCCTCGGCCGGGCCGACCGGCCTCGCGACGAGCAAGCACTGGCCAGGGCTGCGGCCGACGCCGGTCTCAGCCCTGTGCTGCAGCGGCTGCCCGCAGGCTGGGACACGCCGCTGGCGCGTAGCCGCACCGGCGGCGTCGACCTGTCCGGCGGGCAGTGGCAGCAGGTCGTCCTCGCCCGCGCCCTGTACGCCGTGCACAGCGGGGCCGGGCTTCTCGTGCTGGACGAGCCGACCGCCCATCTCGACGTCCGCACCGAGTTCGACGTGTTCGCGCGACTTGCACGGCGCAGGGGAGACGCAGGCGTGGTCCTGATCTCGCACCGCCTGTCCACCGTCCGTCAGGCGGACCGCATCGTGCTCCTCGACGGCGGCCGCATCACCGAGCAGGGCACCCATGACGAGCTGATGGCGCTCGGCGGAACGTACGCGGAGATGTTCCACATCCAAGCCGAACGGTTCCGGCGGGGCTACGACGACCGGCTCGATGGCCCGCCGGACGATCGTCCCGGGACGGGAACCACCCAAGGAGAATCGGCATGAAGCGCGTCGTGTCCCTCTGGGCGGAACTCTTCGCCTTGTCCTGGCGCCGCACGCCCGGCGTCGTCGCCGGTAACCTCGCCGTACTCTCGCTCGGTGTGGTGGCGACCTGCGGCACCGCCGTCGCCCTGGCGCGGGCCGTGGACGGGATGGCGGGCGGCAACCGGAATGCCGCTGTCGTCGGCGCCGCCGCAGCCGCGGTCTGCTACGCGGTCTCCCACATGAGCGCCCTCATGTCCGGCACCCTGCGGGTGGTGGCCGTCGAGCGCGTCGGCCTGACGGACGTGAACAGCGAGATTTATCGCGACATCGGCACCCTGCAAGGTCTGGAACACTTGGAGCGCACCGACTTCCTGGACCGGGTCACCACCGTGAGCCGCTCCGCGTGGGGGATCGCCAACAGTCTGTGGGGTGCCATCGGTATGCTCGCCGACACCCTGCAGCTGGTCGTGCTGCTCTGCCTTCTCGGTACGGTCAGCCCCTGGCTGCTGCTGCTCCTGCCCGCCGCCTGTCTGCCGCTGCTCGCCAACTACCGCGCCCAGCGTCTGGTCACCGCCGCGGAGACCGAAACCGCCGAGGACTTCCGGCTGCAGCGCCACCTCTTCGAACTCGCCACCGACGCCGGCTCCGGCAAGGAGATCCGGGTCGCAGGCGCCACCGCCGCGCTCGCCGAACGGCAGTCCGCCGCCTGGGATCGGGCGATGCGCGCGCGCTACCGGGCCCGGCTGCGGGCGTCGGCGGTCAAGGCCGCCGGCTGGGCCGTCTTCACCATGGGCTTCGGCGGCGGACTCGGACTGGTGGCGTGGCAGGCCGCACACGGGCAGGGCAGCTCCGGGGACGTGGTCCTCACCATCACGGTGGCGGCCACCCTGCGCCAGGCGGTACAGCAGACCCTGGCCCGCGCCGGGGAGACCCTCGACGGGATGCGTCTGGTCGAACCGTTCCTGTGGCTGAGGGCCTACGCTGCCCGGGACCGCGCCCGCGCCAGGGGGACCGAGACCGTCCCTGGATCACTGCGCGAGGGCATCCGCGTGGAGCAGGTCACGTACACCTACCCCGGCACCGACCGTATCGCGCTCGACGCGGTCTCGTGCACGCTGCCGGCCGGAGCGGTGGTGGCGGTCGTGGGTGAGTACGGATCCGGCAAGACGACCCTGGTCAAGCTGCTGGCCAAGTTCTACCGCCCCGACTCCGGCCGGATCACGGTGGACGGGTGCAACCTGGCCTCACTGGACACTGATGCGTGGCGCGCCCGCATCAGCGCCGCCTTCCAGGATTTCGGCCGGTTCCGCACGGTCTTCGCGGAGACGGTGGGCCTCGGCGACCTGCCTCACAAGGACGAGCCCAGCCGGATCGCCGAGGCGGTGGCCGCGGCGGACGCCGAGTCGGTCGTGGACAGCCTTCCAGAGGGACTGGACACCCGCCTCGGCAGGGAACTCGGCGGCGTCGACCTTTCGGAGGGACAGTGGCAGAAGACGGCGTTGGCGCGCGCCGCCATGCGTCAGAGCCCGCTCCTGTTAGTCCTCGACGAGCCGACGGCGTCGCTCGACGCACCCAGCGAGAGAGAGATCTTCCAGCGCTACATGGACCGTGCCCGCAGTCTCGCCGCCCGCACCGGAGCCGTCACGGTGATCGTGTCCCACCGTTTCTCAACCCTCAGCGGTGCCGACCTCATCCTGGTCATGGACCGGGGCCGCCTGGCCGAACAGGGCACTCACGAGGAACTCCTCGCTCTCGGCGGGCGCTACGCCAACCTCTACGGAATCCAGGCGACCGCCTATACGGCGAGCTGACGCGGGGGAGGCCATCTTCGACCCCGAATTCGTCGAAGCGCTTCGACGAAGGAGGCTTGGAGTGGGTAGTCAGGGAAACTGGACGACTTTCGGCTCCTTACTGCAGGAGGTCTCGCATGAGCACAGAAACGATTGATGCGCAGTTGGAAAGCATTATCAGGGAGTATTGCCCCGATCTCGAACCCCATATTTCTATCCACCCGGATGACAACCTGAAGGACTTCGGCTTGAACTCGGTGGGCACGATCGGAATCCTCGTGGCAGTGGAGCAAGCCTTCAATGTCGCCCTCTCCGATGAGGATCTTTCTTTTGAGACCTTCAAGAGTATCCGTAGCCTACGGCTCACGGTACTGAAGTATCTTGCGTAGTCCCACGTAGGCCGACGTGTCCCTCAAACCGTGCAGCCTGTGCCGATTACCGACCGGCGCGCCGTATGAACGAAAGAAGGTGGAGCGGCAATGTTCGATACCCGATTCGAAGCCATATTGCGGTCCGTCGCAGAACTTCCGGAGGATCTCGTGATCACCGGCGAGCAGAACCTGCGGAGTGAGCTGGGCGTCGATTCGCTGAAGCTCATGGATCTCATCGTGAACCTGGAGGGCGAGTACAGTATCGAGTTGAGCGATGACGTTTCGGCAGATGTGAGAACCGTCGAAGAACTCTGGCTTGAGATCAGCCAGGAGGCGGACTGAATGCAAGGAACGCAGGAGGTCTCCAAGATGTGCGGCGACACCATGCTCGACGAGTTGCGTGCCCAGCATTTGATTTCATCGGTAGTGAATGAGACCGGGCTCATCGGCTACCGTTTTTACGGTCCGCTCTTCGAAGCGTTCGAGGCGCTGGACCGCGCGCTGGTTCTCTTCTTCGAGAAGCGCTTCCCGCTTTTTCCGCATTCCTGTACCACTTTGGTTCAGCGGGATGTGCTCGAGGCGATAGATTTCTTCGACAAGCTCCCCTGCATTCCCATGAGTGCGGTGCCCCATGAGGTCGCTTCGGTTGAGATTTCGAAGCAGGACGAGTGGGTGCTCAGCCCGTCCACCTGCTACCACACGTTCGCCCACCTCTCGGGCATCGACCAGCGCTGGGACCTGCGTTGCTACACGGCACGTGGGACCTGCCATCGGTTCGAACCCTCGCTCGAGGCCTTCCGACTGGCAAGCTTCACGATGCGTGAGTTTGTCCTCATCGGCGATGAAGACCTGGTGGTGAGCCACGGCGAGTCGGCGTTCAACGAAGCCGTCGATCTGGTCGGCAAGCTGCACAGTCAGGTGTCCGTCAGCAAGGCGAACGACGTCTTTTACGGCGACCGCGCAGAGGTGACGCGCAGGGTGCAGCTCGCGCGGGGGGTCAAGCGGGAAATATCTGTTCCCTGGGGCGACGGGAGCGAGGTCGCCATCGGCTCTCGCAACCTGCATCAAGATCTGTTCACTACGTCCTTTCACATAGGTACCGCGACGGAAGGCCCTGCGATGCATTCCATGTGCATCGCCTTTGGTATCGAGCGCATGCTGCTGGGCCTGCTGGCCCACACGGAGAACCACGACCCTCAGCGTCTCATCGCTGCGCTCGACGAGATCTGAAGGTCTGCTCATGGGATCTGAAATCGAAAACGTGAAGGCGGGTAAAGTCGAGCAATTCCCCGTAGCGGCCCGCAACTGCTTCTCGGGGAGCCTCCAGCGGATGGCGCTACTCCTTGATCGGCAGGTCGAGGAGGCTGCCATCATGGAGGCTGGGGGTGGCTACCTCCTCCAGGCCGGCCTGGATGAACGGTCACGCCCGGAACTGGTGTTCGGAGTGGAGTCCGTCATCCTCTCTGGCCTGAGCTCGCTCGGGTACGAGACTCAAGCCGTCGCGATCAAGCCAGACGAGTGGCGGGAGCAACTGCAGGACCTGTTGGCCGAGCACGCCGGTGTCACCGTCTGGGTCAACTCCGCGCATCTGGACTATGCCGATGTCTACTCATCCCATCCAGGCTTCATGCACGCCGTCTTGGTCTTGGAGCAGTCGGGAGATCTGAGGCGAATCAAGGTCTTCGACTCGCTCGTCGATGAGCGCAGCCGTTATTCCTGTGTTGCTTGGATGACGGACACCGCGTTCGAAGGTGCAATGCTTGACCGCATACGCTCCAAGTCCCTCGATCACATGGGAAGATTCCACACACTGGTCGCGGTGCGTGAACATGGGGCCGACAGCAGGGATGTCGCGACGACGGGCCTTCTGAGGCAAGCGGAGGCATTCCGCACGAATTCCTGTTATTTCAACGCCATCCACGAATACAGGCTTCTGTGCCGAGAGGTGATGGCGAGCGCAGAGGATGTCTCCAAGAATGCGGCACGGCGTCTCTTCGACCATGTGAACGTTCTCTACGTTCTCCCGAGTTTGAAACTGCTTGAACATTCATTACGCCGGGCCGAAGCACCGGAGTATGTCTCCGATCTGTGCCGGATACTCATGAACGACTGGCGTGTACTCGGACTGCAGTCGCTCAAGTTCGAATCCATGCCATCGACCTCGATCGCGGCTCGGATGGACGAGCGTTTCGAACGTTTGGGTACGGCCACCGCCCACCTATGGGAAGCTCTGGCTACGGGGTTGGGGAATAGGAAATGACGACTTCGCGTGAGGCGCAGCGCGGCGACGATAAACGGCTCTGCGGGCTTTCAGTATCACTCGGCGTCGGCGACCGTTGGGAGAAAGAGGGCTGGCGGGCGGTGGTGGAAGCCGCACGTATCGCGGAGCTCTGTGGCTTCCACTCTATTTGGCTAACCCATGGTGACTGTGGCGTCGACGCGGCCCAGCCGAATCCCGTGCTCGTAGCCGCAGCCGTATCGGTCAGCACCCAGCACATCCGGGTGCGTGTCGAAAAGGCGGAGCAACCGGGACATGACCCTCTGCGAATAGCGGAGGACTGGTCAGTCGTGGACAACCTCTCGAACGCGCGCGTAGAGCTGCTCTCGAGGGTCGGGCGCCGAAAGGAGGGAGAGTCACTCCCAGGCGGTCCTTCCGATGGTGTCGACCATGCCCGTGCGCAGATCCTTTCCACCCGTCACCTCTGGAGCGGAAAGCACGTGCTACGAGCTGGACCCGAGGAGGAGGAGTACAGCGTTCACACATACCCTGCTCCGCAGCATGCCGATCCGGCGTTCTGGCTTGCTGACTGCGGCGATGGGCTTGGACTCAGGCTTTCCGCGGAGTTGAACACCGGCGTCTACATCATCGATGCGCTTGCCTTCGATGAGATCGCGGAGCGGGTCGCGCTGTCGGAAGAACAGTTCTGGGCAGTGAACGGAAGGCCTGGGCGAGTGGCCGTCGCGGCCGGCACGGCACTGAGTCCGGAAGAGATCCAGGGAATCCATGCTCTCGGCGTCGAGGAAGTCGTACACGAGCTCGACATCGAAGCGGCCAGCGGCAGTCTCACCGAAGCCATTACAGAACTCGCGCACGCCAACGATTTGATGGCGATGAGTGAGAGCGCGCGGCGAGAGTGATCTCATCTTTATTTTACTTCAAGGGTGAGGGGATATGGGATACGACGACGTAGGCTCGCAAAGACTCAAGCAAGCCGTAGATCGTGCACTGGTGAAACCTGAGTGGTGTAGGTCGTACAGTGTATCGCCGGCTGAGGCACGTGCGCTGTACGGCGTCAACAGTAAGCTTGTCGATGCGCTGATCGGTGTGGGTTTTCCCTATAAGGGCCGGGGTGAGCGGGTCACATTCGATCCACTGGACCTTGAAAATCTGGGGTTGGATCTGGAGCTGACGTCGGCGAGTCGTACCGCCATGTCGCTCTGGGCGAGGACATTCAGGAACCCGGCTCGCTTGGCCACAGCCCGCTGTACCGTACAGATTTCATGGTCCTGTCCGGTACCGGAGCATGCAGGAGATTGTGGCTGCGAATTCACCATGAGCCCTCGAATCGAAAGTCAGTCAGCAGGTCTGGCAGTATATGACAGCTCCGGCTGGAACGCAGACCTGAACATACAGCTGTTGAATGACGACCATATATTCCAGGATGGGTTCGCCGCTCTTGTCGAAGAGGCCGAAAAGCTCCACTTCCATAGGCTGAGTCGCGAACTCGCGCAAGATATGGATTTTCTCTGTGAGCACCGTATCGCCGACTGCAGGTCAGCAAGCATCCATCTCGCCGGTGTGGCCGCCGAAGCCGGACTGGTGGTGCGTCAGGCGTCGGGATACTTCGTGGGTACCCCTTTTCTCGTACCGCACATATGGCTCGACGTCGACGTGAACGGGCAGTGGATCGCTGCGGACCCGTTCTTTCTTCAGACTCTCGCACGCTGGGGCGTTGTCAACCCGGAGGACTGGCCAACCACGAGGTCTCCGCGCAATGTTCTGTGGCGGATCCGAAGCGACCACTTCGAAGAGCCCTTGATACAACATGGTGCAGCAGGTGTACCCGTAAAACTTGTAGCCCGGATGAGTTATGAGCGCTGCATTTAATGGCTGGAGGTGAAATCTTGTTCAAGTTCAATTTCGGCGAGGTCGACCTGGTTTCCCTTGATGTGCCAGGTGACTCCTCTGAGCCTTCTTCTCCGCCCGAAGATCTATACGACGTCATAGAAACCGGTGGCGACCGCTATCGCGACTGGTTCACTCGCATGTGCCTCTATGCGGTGGGGAGGTCCTTCGACGCGGCCCAAGATGCCGCCAACCAGGTTATTGTCGTCGGCACCGAGTACGGAAATACCCCTGCTCTCCTAGGACTTCAGCGTGCGGCAGAGTCCCAAGGGCGGCGAATGTCCTCGCAGTACTTCCCGAGCGCAACCTCGAGTTCCGCTGCGGCATTCCTGAGCATGCGCATCGGAGCCACTGGCGGAAACTATACGATCAACGCCGGTCTCCTCACCCCGATCATGGCATTTTGGCAGGCGCTGTGTGGTCTGGGATACCCGGAGAGCTCCGGGAGCAGGCTGCTTGTGGGTGACATCTATTGCCCGGAATCCCGTGCGGACGCAGGGAAAGAAACACCGGATCTCGCGTGTGAGCCCGGGCTCGTGCACACATGTCTCACGGCGGGCTCCGAATTCGAAGCAGGCTTTGAGTTCAATGCGCCGGACGAAGCAGACGAGATCGGCGAGCCGCCGATTTCCCGGATATACCTGCGCGGGCCGATTGGGGCTACCTGCGCTCGCTACGGCCGCAACAGTGCCTTCGCCCTGGCGGATCTTCTCCGGGCCTCCCGCCGCATGGAAATCGGGGAGAGCGTCAGCATGGAGTGCCTCAGCTTCAGAGGGCCTCGCGGGAAAGTGACGATCACCCGTCTGTCAGAGCAAGGTGCGAATATGGGACGGAGTGGCCGATGACAGCCACCGTGTCGAGGGTGTTTGTGACGGGTGTCGGAATCATCTCACCCGCAGGAGCAGGCAGGCAGGCCTACTGGGACGGCCTCTCCTCAGCAGCGCCCCACTTCGATGAGCTGCCGCCCCTCTACGCGGGAATGAAGCCCGGAGCGCTGGGAGCATGTGTACCGGAGTCGGCCCGCGAGGCTGCCATCGCTGTGATCAAGAGCGACGCGGGTGTGAAGCTTCGGATGGCGGAGGTCTACGCCGCGTACGCCGCGACGGAAGCCATCGAGGACGCCGGTTTCCTCGCCGGAGACCCCTCACTGTCCCGATCTGTGGTGTGCGTCGGTACCAGTGACGGCCAGGCCGACGCCCTTGAGGCGATCTACGCGGGCGATGGTGACGGGTCCTCACGTTTCTCGAGTGCCGGCATCCCGTCCTCCGTTGCCCAGGTCGTCGGAAGTGCCGGGCCTGCATTCGCGGTACAGGCGACCTGCGCATCGACGAACGCCGCCCTCTCATGCGCGCGGGATGTGCTTGTCTCGGGCATGGCCGAGACGGCGGTGGTGGTGGGCTGCGATGCCTATTCGCAGAAGAACATCATCGGTTTCAGCAGCCTGCAGGCCATCGGTCCGAAGGGATGCCGGCCCTTCTCAAGGGACCGACGCTTCGTCACCCCCGCCGAGGGTGCAGGAGCACTGGTCCTTCAGACAGAGCGCTCCTTGCGGCAGGACCAGCATCCCTACGCGGAACTGGTTGCGGCATCGATCAGCAACGACGCCAGCCACCCGACAACGCCTGATCCTGCAGGCGTCAGGAGATGCCATCGCCGTGCCCTTGAAGAGGCGGGCCTCGAAGCGTCCCACATCGATGTCATCTATGCCCACGGCACCGGCAGCCGCATCAACGACGAGATTGAGGGACGTATCTTCGTCGACGACTTTCCCCACGCCGCGGTGACGGCCGTGAAGGGAACAATCGGGCACATGATGGGCGCTGCCGGCGCAGCCGGCGCCGTGGCAGCCTGCTTGACGCTGAGGCATCGCCTGGTGCCGCCCACCGTGGTCGATTCGAGCGAGATCGAACTCGACCTGAATCTCGTCACCGGGGCCGCCCGCCCGGTTCCGAATGTCCGTTACGTTCAGAACAACGCATTCGGATTCGGCGGAAACAATGCGATCAGCATCTTTCGGCGGATGTCGTGAACGACCCGGTGCCCAACTCTGATTCGGGCGGTACTGCGGTGCCTGGTGCCCTGGGCGATCCCAACGCTCCGTTGCGTCTGTCGTTCGACGGCCCCCTCGCGGTGATCACGATGGACAATCCGCCGCACAACCTCTTCGACGATGGAATGTGGCAGGCGTGGTTCGCAGCCGCCGACTGGCTGGAACACAACGTGCCGCGGGCCTTGTTGATCAGGGCAGAGGGTCGTGTCGTCAGCGCGGGTGTCGATGTCCGAATCTTCCGCGACACCCCTGCTGACAAGGTTGAGGAGTGCTGGCGCCGCAATCTGAGTATCGTCCAAACCTTGGAGCGGCTGCCGTGCCCTACGGTGTTCGCAGCCCATTCACTCACTCTCACCGCCGCCTTCGAAATCGCGCTGGCCTGCGACTTCATCGTTGCCGTGAGTGGTGCGCGGTTCGGATTGGTCGAGCGAAGAGTGGCGTTCACGCCTGCGATGGGCGGGACGCAACGCCTCGCCGAACGGGCAGGGGTCTCAAGAGCCCGGGAGCTCGTGATGACGGGCAGGCTGTACCGAGCGTCGACGCTTGCGGACTGGGGGGTCGTCAACGCCCTGTTCGAGCCCGCGAAGTTCGCGGATGAAGCGCACGCATTCTCGTTGGATCTTGCCACCGGTCCTACTCAGGCACACGCGGCGACGAAGCAGGTCATCAGGGAGTACCTCAGTGGCGGCGTGGTGGCGGCTGACGCCGTCCTGCCGACAGTGGCGCACAGCGTCTCGAGGACCGCAGATCACGGTCACGCGGTGGCGGGATTCCTGGCGCATGGTCCCGATCACGGTACCGAGTACTTCGGCCGATAATTCTTCTCAAAGCATCCTCGACAATCGACCAGGCCGGAGAGAGGAAGCCTAATCGTGGATTTTAGCGTATTCTACTTCGCGGATGATTCGAACCGTCAAGCCGCACAGCGTTACGATCTGTTGCTGCAAGGTGCACGGTTCGCCGACACGCATGGCTTCACCGCTGTGTGGACGCCCGAGCGTCACTTTCATCGCTTCGGCGGAAACTATCCGAATCCCGCTGTCACCGGGGCAGCCGTTGCGGCTGTCACGGAAAGGGTTGCGGTACGTGCTGGAAGCGTTGTCGCGCCGCTTCACAACCCCGAGCAGATCGCCAGGGACTGGTGGCTGATCAACGCCTCCTCGAACGGGCGGGCCGGTGTGTCGCTCGCTTCAGGATGGAATCGTGGTGATTTTGTCCTGAACCCGACCGGATTTGAAGACCGCGTTCGGTCGACAACGGAGGCCGTGCATGCTCTTCGGAAAATGCGACAGGACGGCGACCCGGAAATTCCGCTCTGGCTTTCTTCCGGAGGCAGCCCTGAGACCTTTGCTGCAGCCGGCAGTCTCGGCGTCGGCGTACTGACCCATCTGGCCTCCCAGTCCCCCGCGGTGTTGGCTCAACGGATCCAGGAGTACCGCAGAGCCTTTCGGGACAGCGGAAGCCCGGGCTTGGGACATGTCACGCTCATGCTCCACACCTACGTGGGTCAGCGAAAATCCGAGGTTGAGCAGGAGATTCGGGGCCCGCTGGAGGAGTACCTCATGAGCGCGATGAACCTGATGCGGCCCGCGGATGGCTCCCGCGTTGATGCCCGGAGCCAACTTAGGCTCGCTCGCCTCGCGGTTCAGCCGGCGTATGAGAAGTACATGCACGATTGCAGTCTCATCGGCACGGTTGACCATGCCCTTTCTGTCGCCGAGGACTTCAGCCGGATAGGCGTCGATGAAATCGCCTGCCTCATCGACTTCGGCCTTCCGGCGGAAGCCGTGTTGAGCGGTTTGCAGAATCTGGACGTCTTGCTTCAAGAAATGCAGAGAAAGCCCATGTAATGGAAATCCTGAAGACGCACAGCGACCGGGCGGTTGGTGCTGGGTCTGCTGTTGGACCTGCCGAGGAAGAACTGCTGGACGATCGCGGAGTGGGCCGGGGAGGCCAGCCCGCACGGCATGCAGCATCTGCTGTGCCGAGCCGTCTGGGATGCCGACGGCCTCCGTGATGACGTGCGCGAAAATGTCGTCGAGCACCTCTCTGACGATGCCGCGGTCCTGGTGGTCGACGAGACCGACGACGTGAAAGAAGGGCACCCACACGGTCGGGGTCCAGCGCCAGTACACCGGAACTGCCGGGTTCGGCGGCAGCAGCGGATCGCCGGCGTAGTCGAACGCAGCGAGCTGCCACCCACCGATGTCGACGGATGGAGCGCCCTAGAGGTGACGCTGACACAGACGTACGCCCAGTCCGCAAGCGGTGGACCGCACACATGACCGACCGCCCGCTCCACGGCCCCGGGGATGCTGAACCGCTCACTGCTCGCCAGGATCGTCAGGCAGGCGTGCGCGATCTGCAGGGCCCAGGCTTCTGTCGCCCTCCGGCGAGTTCGGCAGCCGCGGCCGCCACGGGGTGCTGTGCTCGTAGCCCGCCGCTGCGGCAGTTGAAGCCACACCATCCACACGAGCACGCAGCCGGACTGGCCGACGCGGCACTTCGACCCGGCAGCCGTCTTGACTCCCGAGACCCGCAGCAGGATGGGCGGAGAGCAGCGGGTTTCCGCCTGGGCCGCACGCCAGCGGGCGAAGGCCCTCCACGTCGGCACGTACGAGGTCCCTGTCCACAACATGCTCAGGCGGATCCGCGACCAGGCCGACCGGGGCAACCAATTCTGCCTGTACCGAGTCCATCTGAATCCGTCCGTCGTGGTGCGGGAGGGATGGCTCGTCGATCCCAGCAACTTCGTCGGCGACGTCGGGCTCGACGAGGTCTGCCCGTCAGGCGTCGACGTCGCCCGCTACCTGAACTACCACGAGGATCCGGGAGGGCTCTCGCTCGCGCTGGGGAGGGACGTGATCGCCAGCGTTCAGTGGATCACTGTTCCGCTCCCCGACACCTGGGACGGTGGCTGGGTGCGCGATGCCGTCGCGGCTCTCGAGGGCGTGAGCGGCACCGCCGTCCTGGCGACCGGCAAGCCGGCCCGCTCCATGTGGCCGCCATCGTCGCGAGCCGTCCTGGGCCGAGAGCTCGGTGCGTCCCTGGCCGGCAGACTGCCGGCCAACCTCCAGGACCAGTTCGCGTCGGCCGCGGCGTTCGCGGAGGGAGAGGATCCAGAGAAGTGGGCGCGACGGGCCAGCGGCCTGTTCGATCTGATCGACGATCCGACTCGCGTGCTGGCTGCGCTCGACCAGCAAGATCCCCGGGAGGTCTCAGTCCTGCCTTCGGGACAACGCTTCCGTGCGTTTGAGGTGGTGTGATCTCAAGCGTGGCCGATCTGACCAATACGTCCCATGTATCGTGATTCACTGGACTGATTCTGCGAGGGCAAGTCGTAATTCATGGCGCTCACACCTCTAGACGTCCTATCTATCAGCTGACGATGATGGGGCTGATGTCAACGTAGCGTGGGGCGATGAGGCCGCGATTCCCTGATGTCCGGAACTGACCACTGCCTGGGAGACCTGCTGTGACCCGAGTGCCCCAACCGCAGCGAAGGAGCGTCCTCAAGTTCGGCGGCGCCTTCGCCCTCGCACCGCTGGCCGACGGGCTCTTCGGGGGACCGGCCGTCGCCGACAGCGCAAGGCGATCAGCCGTCCAGTGGCCCGACCTGTCGCGCGAGGCGCTGACGTATTCGGTCCCCGCTGCGGATTGGGAGTCGCAGGCACTGCCGATCGGGAACGGCAGGCTGGGCGCCATGCTCTTCGGCGATCCCTCCGTGGACCGTATCCAGTTCAACGAGCAGAGTCTGTGGGGTGGGGTCAACGACTACGACAACGCCCTAGCGGGTCAGCCGGACAGTGCGTTCGACACCGGCATGACGGGCTTCGGTTCGTACCGGAACTTCGGAGACGTCGTCGTGGCGTTCGGGTCCCACGGGGCCCGGCCGAAGGTCACGGCCCCGGGAGGGCCGTACAACTCCTCCTCGGCGGAAGGGGTCGACAAGTCGTACGACGGGACATCGAGCACCAAGTGGTGTATCGACGGGCCCGGTTCGAAGGTGCAGTGGCAGGTCGAGCTGCCCGACCCCGTCGCGGTCACGTCCTACCGGCTGACCAGTGCCAACGACGTACCGGAGCGGGACCCGCAACACTGGACGCTCTCCGGTTCCGCCGACGGTGCAAGTTGGACCACGCTGGACGACCGCTCCCTGTCGACTCCTTTCGAAAGCCGGTTACAGACAAAGGACTTCACCTGTGCCGCCAGTGGGTCGTACCGCTTCTACCGGTTCGACTTCGTCCCCAAGGCGGGGGTCAGCCATTTCCAGGTGAGCGAGATCGGGCTGTCGGGTGTCGACCTCGGCTCCGGCGTCGGTCCGGTGTACCTGTCCTCGCCGAGCGGACACTCAGGGGGGTTTGGGACCGGTTCGCGGGAAACGGACATCTCCCGTTCGGTGGACGGTGATCCCGGTACGGTTTGGCGGGTTGGCGGTGCCGCGCGGACGGTCGTATGGCAGGCCGATCTGGCCGGTGCGGCCGCCGTCACCTCGTACTCCCTGACGGCGGCCCCGGACCGGCCGCGGGACGACCCCCGGCGGTGGACGCTCCAGGGCTCCCAGGACGGGCAGGCGTGGGTGACGCTCGACACGCAGAGCTTCGCGGCGCCTTTCGCCGGGCGCGGCGAGACGCGGACCTACCGGATCGCCAACACCACCGAGTACCAGACGTACCGGATCACGTTCTCGCCCGGCGAATCGTCCACCGGCTTCCAGGTCGCGGAAGTCGCCCTGGCGGGCGCGGAGTTCGACACCCGCACACAGCGCACGTTCGTCGACTACCAACGCGCCCTGGACTTCACCCAAGGGGTGCACACCACCCGCTTCGGCGCACCGGGACGGCGTTTTCAACGGGAGGCCTTCGCGAGCCGCTCCGCGGATGTGATGGTCTTCAGGTACACGTCGGCGAGTGCACGGGAACTGTCCGGAACAGTCTCCCTGACGTCCGCGCAGGACGGAGCCCCGACGACGGCCGACGCCCGACGGCTCGCTTTCCACGGAGTCATGGGCAACGGCCTCAAGCACGCGTGCGCCGTCCGGGTCCTGCATACCGACGGAACCGTGAGTGCCGACGGCTCGGCACTCAGGTTCACCGGCTGCACGACGCTGACCCTGCTGCTCGACGCCCGCACCGACTACAAGCTCGACGCCGCCGCCGGGTGGCGCGGAGCCGACCCGCAGCCCGCCATCGACAAGGCGCTCAACACGGCCGCGAGACGGTCCTACAGCGCACTGCGCGACGAGCACACCGCCCAGGTACGTACCCTCATGAACCGGGTCTCCGTCGACTGGGGCACCTCCGAGGACGCCGTCGTCGCCCTGCCCACCCAAGCGCGGCTGGCGCGCTACGCGGCCGGCGGCGACGACCCGACCCTCGAGCAGACGATGTTCGACTACGGCCGCTACCTGCTGATCAGTTCCTCCCGACCGGGCGGCCTGCCCGCCAACCTCCAGGGCCTGTGGAACGACAGCAACGCGCCCGCCTGGGCCTCGGACTACCACACCAACATCAACATCCAGATGAACTACTGGGGAGCCGAGACCACGAACCTGCCGGAGAGCCACAAGGCGCTCGTCGAGTTCATCAGGCAGGTCGCGGTGCCCAGCCGCGTGGCCACCCGCAACGCCTTCGGCAAGGACACGCGCGGTTGGACTGCCCGCACCAGCCAGAGTGTCTTCGGCGGCAACGCGTGGGAGTGGAACACCGTCGCGAGTGCCTGGTACGCCCAACACCTTTACGAGCACTGGGCGTTCACCCAGGATCTGGACTATCTCCGCACCGTCGCGCACCCGATGATCAAGGAGATCTGCGAGTTCTGGGAGGACCACCTCAAGGAGCGCGAAGACGGGCTCCTCGTCTCGCCGAACGGCTGGTCGCCGGAGCACGGGCCGCGCGAGGACGGCGTGATGTACGACCAGCAGATCATCTGGGACCTCTTCCAGAACTACCTCGACTGCGAGGCGGTCCTCCAGGCCGACCCCGCCTACCGGGCGAAGGTCGCCGACATGCAGGCGCGTCTCGCACCGAACAAGGTAGGAAAGTGGGGGCAGTTGCAGGAATGGCAGGAGGACATCGACAGCCCCACGGACATCCACCGCCATACTTCGCATCTCTTCGCGGTCTATCCCGGTCGTCAGATCACCCCGAGGACAGCCGGCTTCGCGGCCGCCGCGCTCGTCTCGCTCAAGGCACGGTGTGGCGAGAAGGAAGGGGTTCCCTTCACCGCCGCGACGGTGTCGGGTGACAGCCGCCGCTCGTGGACCTGGCCCTGGCGGGCCGCGCTCTTCGCCCGCCTCGGTGACGGCCACCGCGCCCAGATCATGCTGCGCGGCCTCCTGACGTACAGCACGCTGCCGAACCTGTTCTGCAACCATCCGCCCTTCCAGATGGACGGCAACTTCGGCACCTCGGGAGCCGTGGCGGAGATGCTCCTGCAGAGCCACGACGGCGTGATCCATCTGCTGCCTGCCCTGCCGGACAGCTGGAAGGCCAAGGGTTCCTTCAAGGGGCTCCGCGCCCGGGGCGGCTACGACGTCAGCTGTGCGTGGCGGGGCGGGAGAGTCACCTCCTACAAGATCGTGGCCGACCGTGCACGAGACCGGAGGCGGGTCGCCGTGCGGGTGAACGGCGTCGACATGAAGATCAAGCCTGCCACGGCCTGACGGGGAGATGGGGACTGCGGACGGCGTCGCGCCCGTGAGCTGCGGGCAAGTGCGGATGCTCATCCTCGCGGAGCGACAGAAGACGCTTTGGACGCCGCGATGGTCGCCACGTCCCGGGGATCTCCGACATCCCCGGGACGCACGTCCGCTTGATGGCTGTGTGGTCAGGGTGCGTCGATGAGGATCCGGCCGTCGGTGGGTGCGAACGCGGCGATTCCGCTTGCGTAGGCGGACTGTACGCGGGAGCGCTCGGTGGCGTTCGGTGTGGCGTTCGTGCAGGCTGTGCCGGGGCTCGACCCCGACATCAGCTGTGAGCATGGGCCGGGCTTGGTGTCCGGCAGGCCCAGGCTGTGTCCCAGCTCGTGAGCGGCGATCCGGGTCTTGTTGTAGCCCTGGTCCACGGCCTGGCTGCCGAGTTCGACGCGGACCTGACGGCCCGGACGAACGGGGCCGAGCGTGGCCTGCGGCCAGCCCGTGGTGGCGACGATCACGATCTCGGCCACGGTGCCGGGCGCCGCCTCTACCAGATGGACGTTGCTCACGTTCGCGTTCCACGAGGCGACTCCTGCCGCGATCGCGGCCTCCCAGCCTGGGGCGCGACTGTCGTCGTAGCGAAGCGTCACCGTTGCCGCCTGCGCAGTGGACGATTCATCCGGGGGAGCGGGGGCGGCGGTCGCGGCGCCCGCCATGGCGAGGACGAGCGCTGTGGCGGAAGTGCCTGCCTTGAGCCAAGTGCCGAGGGACATTGCTGATCCTTCATCCGTGGGGGGAATCCGGCCCCGGCGGGGCCGGGTCCGCGAATGAGCGGTACGGGTTGTCCGGTGGGGGCCGGACGCTCCGTCGACCGCCCCTCCGGGGCGTTGCGAGGGTATGCCCTGTGGCCATTGTTCGTCATGTCCCTGCCATGAATATTTTCCGTCAGAAGCCAGTTGAGTTTGGCGAAGGCCACGGAAGACGATCTCGGACCTGGAGCGGAGTTGCGGCCCGGGAAGCGTGGCCTTCCTGTAACTGGCAGAACCGGGAAATGGGAGGCTCCCTCGGCGAGGGCGATGCGGGTACTGCGGGGCAAAGTCCGTGCGGCGACCGCTCGTTCGAAGACTGAGCGGCCGGTATCCGCTGTGGTCGCCGATCTCAACCCGGTCCTGCAGGGCTGGGCTGCGTACTTGGAAACGTACGCAGGGCGACAGCGCATGCCAGTCGGTGAACGGTGTCGGAAAGCTCTGGGCGTCCCGATCCGGATGCCGGGCCCCTTCGGTGGTCCTGGAGGTGCCCTGCAGGGAGAAGCCCCTCCGCCTTCAACGGCGTGACCACTGTGTCCGATACGACCCGGTGCCTCTGGCGCGTCAGCTCGGCCGCCAGATTCCGGGTGGACCTCACCGTCCACAGCAGAGGAGATTTCGGGTCGCCGCGCTGGTCCGGCTCGACCAGCGCCGGCAACGCGGGCACCTGCCCCGGATCGGCCTCCCGCAAGGGCTTCCGCCCCGCGCCCGGTCAGACCTTCCATGCCGCTTTCACGCCAGGCCCGGCGCCACTGCCCCACCGAACGCTCGCTCACCCGCGCGTCCTTGGCGATGTCCGCAGTCCTGTCACCTCGTGCGAACCTCTGCCCGGCCTCCAGCCGGATCCCTTCACGCACGGCCCGCCGCTCAGCAGTCAGGCCCTCACCATCCGCGTACCGCACAACACCGGCATACCGCAGGGATCACCCAACGTCACCACCCGAAGGCAACCCGAAAAGGTCAGTAACTCCTAGACCACGGAGTTCAGTTGGTCGGTCAGACGGTCGGTGCCGCGCTGGCTGCGCTCCACGACGCCGGGAACCTGCTCACGGAACGTCTGCCGCGGGCAGTCGAGAACCGGGCACGCCAGGCGGCGGACGCGAACCGAGACGACGATCCACTGTCCGTCCACCGGCACGTCCGCGAGCACCCGCCGCAGCGCGGCCAGGAACACCCGGTCACTCGGGGCGAACAACACCCGATCCCCGTCGAGTTGGCGTTCCAGCACCGTGATCCGATGACGCAGCGCGAGGATCTCCGCAGCCGTGTCCTCGTTGCTCACCGGCAGCAGCCGCAGCAGGGCGAACACGTTCGCCACACCCAGACAGGCCAGTCGCAGCAGCACGACAGATCATCCTGCCGGTGCACTCACCAGGTGCCCGGAGCACCCGCCCGAGCGCCCGCGCTCGACACCACCCGTACACCAGCCCCCACCAGGACGGATGAGTTTTTCGGCAGGCGCAGGGCTTTCGCCGAGGAACACCACTGGCGTGCGCGCGAGCGCGAAGACTCGCTCGGTGTTGTGTGCATGATGGTCCCCCGTTGTGGTGTTGCCTGTTGTTCGTGGTGGTTGTCGCCTGCTACCGCACTGTCCGCAGGAAGATGTCCGTCACCCCGTTCGTGTCCCCTTCCACCAGATCGGGTGAGGCCGACTCGAACGCGACGACCGTGCCGTCGGCGTTGACCGAGGGGTGCCCGGCCGGGAGGTCGTTGCGGCCGCCCCAGCGATCGACGCTGACCAACTGGTTCTTCCCCGTGGCGATTTCGAGCAGGTACACGGAACGGCCCGAGGTGTACGCGAACTCTGTGCCGTGCCTGGAGAGCGAGGGCTGGGCGCCCCTGACCCGGGCCGTGGTGGTGCCGGTGTCGAGGTTCCGGACACAGACGTACCGGCCCTGCTGGAAGGCGATCGTCCGGCCGCTGAGGGAGGGGGCCGAGGCGCCGTGCGCGACCTTCGACAGGTCGCCGGTGTCCAGGTCATGGACGTAGACGTCGCCTCCCTGCTCGAAGGCGATGTACCGGCCGTCGTAGTCGATGGACGGGTTGCCCGCCGGACCGCCCGAGGGCGCGCTGACCACGTCCGTGGTGCCGCTGTCCAACTTGAAGCGGTAGACGCGGGGTTGCGGGTCCGGGTCGGCGTCGGTGGCGGGCAGGGTCGCCGCGTAGGTGATCCACTGGCAGGTGGGGCTGATCCGGGGCCGCCCCATCCAGGTGAAGCGGACGCCCTGGTAGGAGTCCAGGGTGGTGACCTGGCCGACTGAGCGGTAGCGGACGTGGACCTCCGGGGCGCCGTCGGCGGCGGACGGGACCAGGTAGCCCACGATGCGTCCGTTGGAGCAGAGAGTGCTCTCCGACGACGGCTTCTCCGTGTCGGAGTTGACCTGGACGACGCGGAGGGGCGCGTTGATGAAGACGTCTTCCTCCGAGGTGAAGGTGACGAGCTTGCGCTCATCCATCTCCGGGGCGTGGGACGCCCCGGCCGGTCCGCCGAGCCGTTCGGTGACGGACGGCATCGGGGCCGGGTTCTTCCCGAGGTCGCCCGAGAAGGCGAACACGTCCGACTGCCGGTTGGTGTCGCCCGGCACCAGGTGGGATTCCGTCGAACTGAACGCCACCACACGTCCCTTGGCGGACAGAGAGTCGCCCATCACCGTGGCGGTCCACGAGAGGGTGGCCCCTCGCAGCCCCGTGCGCAGGTCACGCACCCGCACGCCGTCCGTGCCCGTGACGACGACGTACCGGCCGTCCGCCGTGGCCGAGGAGGCGGTTCCTTCGGCCACCCGTCGCGATGTGCCCGTGCTCAAGTCGTGGACGTACACCCCGGTGTTGGCGTTGAGGAGGACCCGGCGGCCGTCCGCCGTGATCCGGATCAGATGGGCGACACCGAGGTCCGCGTCGACGTGGATGCGCTGGCCCGTCGCCCGGTCCTTGACGAAGACGTCGTTCGGGTCGTCGCCCTCGATGTCCCCCTGGACCGAGTAGGCGACCCGATTGCCGTCACCGCTCACCGAGGCCTTGCTCTTGTCGCCCTCCTCGGCGGTCGAGATCAGCTCCTCGGTGCCGGTCTCCGTGTCCCGGATGTACAGCAGCCGCGCGGTTTGCCCTCCGTTGCGGCCGCCGACGGTGTACGCGACGTGCGTGCCGTCGGGGCTGATCGACTGGGCGCGGCCCAACTCGGCGGAGCCGGGCGGGTCTTCGGGCCACAGCCGCTCCGAACGGCCGGTGGCGCTGTCGTACAGGTAAGGAGCCTGGAAGCGGGTGCCGGCGGAGAAGGCGACACGGCTCCCGTCGGCGCTGGACAGCGGCGCGTCGTAGGTGTGGCCGCTGCCGAGGTCGATCCTGGTCAGGCCGCCGTCGGTCAGGTCCTTCAGGAACAGGCACGGGGAGAGGCGCTCGCAGCCGAGGCTCGGCGCGGTGGACGTGAACGCGACCTGGTGGCCGTCGGCGCTGATCGAGGCCCCGCTCGACGGTCCGTCGGCCTGACCGCCGTCGGCGGCCGTGCTCACCCGCTCGGTACGGGGCTCGTCGGGCCTCTGGTGACCCCGGTCCTGTGCGGCGGCCGCCGGCGTCCAGGCGAGCGCGATCGCGACTGCCGCGCCGAGCACGGCTCTTGAGGCGCGGAACATCAGCGTGACCTCCACTGGAAGACGTCGTACAGACCGTTGGTGTCATCGGGGACGACGTCCGGGTCCTCCGTTGAGTAGACGACGGAGCGGCCGTGGGCGGAGACCGAGCCCGCGGTGGCGCTGCCGTGTCCGACGGGGATCTCGCGTCCGCCGCGCAGGGTCGGGTTCGCGTCCGTGTCCCGCGTCAACAGCCGCTGCCCGTCCGGCCTGACGGCCAGGACCCGGACGCCGGGGAAGTGCCGGACGCAGCCCGTGCGCAGGTCCCGTACATAGGAGCCGTCGGCCGAATCCATTGCCAGGACACGGCCGTTGGCGCTCAGCTGGACCACGGTCGAGGGCGTGCCGTCGTCGGCCTCGGTCTGCGCGCCGGTGACGCGGTCGGCGACCCACACGTCACCGGTGCCGTTGTCCTGGTAGGCGGCCCGGCGGCCGTCGCCGCTGATCGACGGTCTGTCCATGTCCCGGTTGGAGTCCTGCGGGCCCGCGCTGACGGTCTCACGGGTGCCGGTCAGACGGTCGTAGAGGTCGATGCGATTCGGGAACTCAGGGTGCCCGAGCCACCGGTAGGCGATGTAGCGACCGTCCTCGCTGATGGTCGGCGAGGACGCGGTGTCCCGGCCGGCGGGGGCCCCGACCCGGATTCTGGTGCCCGTGCTCAGGTCGGACAGAAAGACGTTGATGTTGCGGCTGCCCCAGTCGGTGTACGTGGCCCAGCGGCCGTCGGCGCTGGGCCGGGGCGTGCTCAGCGCCTGCTCGATCTTGGTGACCTCGCCGGTTGTCAGGTCACGGATGTAGGAGTAGGCGCCCGGGCGGGTGACCCCCTCGGGCACGAGGTTGGTGGCCGACGAACGGAACGCGATGTAGCGGCCGTTCGGCGTGGTGACGGCCGCGCTGGAGGCGCCGTCGCCCTGGGTGCCGTCGGCGGCGGTGCTGACCCGCTCCGTCCGGGGCGCGTGCTGCGCGGCACCGGCGGTCGTTCCGGTGAACGCGAGCAGCAGCGCCGTCGACAAGGAAATGCCGGACACGGTCTCAGCTCTGCCGGACATGGCTGAAGCCTTGGACATGTTCCCCCTTGTGTTCCCCGTTGACGCATGACCCCCGGCCCCGCGCCGAGGGCTCCCTTCGAGGCAAACGCATCAACTACCACAGGGTCAATCGGCCTTGTTGCGTACAACCCGGACGGAAGGTCACGCGTCCGCGAGGAGAGGCTCGTCCAGGAACGCCCGCACGTGGCCGAGAATCGTCCGCAACCCGTCCCACCCGGGGTACGCGGGCATCTCGTCGAGCCGCCGGACCGGCTCGGCCAGTCGGCTTCCGGGCTGTCGTCGGCGGGGACCGGGACCCAGCAGGCCTCGGTGGTGTCGTAGTGCAGGGTTACGCTGCCGAATCCGGTCAGACCCAGGTCGTGCAGGGCGTCGAACGCGGAGTCGTCCAGTTCCCGGTCGAGGAGGATCCGTACGGCAGCCTGGCCGGTTCGGGCGGCTGCATGGACGGGAGGGAACGGGAGGGAATACGCAGAGCGAGCCCGCCTGGAACTCGTCCGGACGGGCCCTGGAAGGGCTGCGGGCCGAGTGGCATGCGGGGCTCAGCCCAGTCGGGGCATCCAGCCGTGCTTGTCGTCCCGGACGCCCCGCTGGATGGCGAGCCGCGCTCCGCTCCGGTCGGCTCATCCGCTCGCCGAGCACGGGGAGTTCGTCGCCCTCCGGGGTCGCCGCGTCCACGATCACTTGTTCCCACTGCGAGGGCATGGGCACAGGGTGGTGAACACTGGGCCCGGTAAGCATGATCACGACCCGGAGGGAACCGTATGACGCGTCCGATCACGGCAGGGGTGGACGGAACTGCCGAAAGTCACGCCGCGCTGGCCTGGGCAGCCCGGGAGGCCGTCCGCCGGGACCTCGCCCTGCGGGTCGTGCACGTCTGGCAGCTGGTGCCGGACCAGGCGTTCGGGGCCGGGACCCGGGAGACCCACGACCAGTGGGTGCGGGAGGGGGTGGACGAGGCCGCGCGGAGCGTCACCGAACGCCATCCGGGGCTGGACATGACCGTCGACGTGGTCGAGGGCGGCGCGGCGCACTCGCTCGCCGAGGCCGCCGCGCAGGCCGAGATGCTGGTGCTCGGCTCCCGTGGGCACGGCGGTGTCGTCGGGTTCCTGCTCGGCTCGGTCGGGCAGCACGTGATCGCCGAGTCCACGCGGCCCGTCGTCCTCGTCCGCGCCGAGGACCGCGCCTCCGACGAGGCCGCCGGGCGTGAGGTCGTCGTCGGGCAGCACGGCGACCCGGAGGAGAGCGCGCCGGCCCTGCGGTTCGCGTTCGAGGCGGCGGCGGCCCGTGGCGCGGCCGTCCGTGCCGTCCGCGCGTGGAGTCTGCCGCCGGTGTTCGCGTACAGTCCCGGCTCGATGAAGCTCCTCGACGAGGCCGGGGGGCTGGAACCGTACGAGAGGAACGCGCTCGCCGCCGCGCTGGAGCCGTGGCGCGATCGGTTCCCCGAGGTGCCGGTCACCCAGCAGGTGGAGATGGGCAGCGCGGGGGAGGTACTGCTCTCGGTGGCCCCGCACGCGCAGCTCCTGGTCGTCGGGCGGCGCGCGCACCGCTCCGCCGTGGGCGCGCGGATCGGCTCGGTCGCCCACGGCGTACTGCACCACGCGCACTGCCCGGTGGCCGTGGTCCCGCACGAGTGACTCAGACGGGCGGTGCCGTCTCGTCCGTCTCGTCCGTCGGCAGGGGCAGCGCCTGGCGGGCCTTGGGCAGGATGTTGACGATGTAGTCCTTGACCGCCTCGTCCAGACCTATGTCGTGCTGTGCCCGCTCGGAGAGGTACCAGCGGTGCTCCAGCAGCTGGTGGTAGATCTCGGCGGGGTCCACGTTCCCCCGCAGTTCGCGCGGCACCTCGCGCACGGTCGGCCGGAACACCTCGCGCACCCACCGGTGCGCGAGCACCTCCGGGCTGGCACCCAGGGGATCGCCAGGCTCGTAGTCGTCCTGGGTGGCCATCCAGCTCTCCAGGTCGCTCAGGAGCCGCCGCGCCTGGTTCTCCTCGGTGTCGAGCCCGGTCAGCCGCAGCAGCTGGCGCTGGTGGTGGCCGGCGTCGACGACCTTCGGTACGAAGGTCACGGTGTCGCCGTTCGAGGAGTGCTCGATCTGCATCTCGGCCACGTCGAAACCGAGTTCGTTGAGGCGCCGGATCCGGCGCTCGATGTAGTGGTACTTGCCCGCCGGGTAGACGGAGGTCCGGGTCAGCTCCTGCCACAGCCGCTGGTAGCGGGCGCAGATCTCCATGCCGAACTCGATCGGGTCCACGGAGGGGTGCAGCGCCCCGGACGCCTCCAGGTCCAGCAGCTCACCGCTGATGTTCACCCGGGCGAGGTCGAGGTCGTACTCGCGCTGTCCGTCGCTGAGCTGCGGGTGCAGATCGCCCGTCTCGGCGTCGACCAGGTAGGCGGCGTAGGCGCCCGCGTCACGCCGGAACAGGGTGTTGGACAGGGAGCAGTCGCCCCAGGCGAACCCGGCGAGGTGGAGCCGGACCAGCAGGACCGCCAGCGCGTCCATCAGACGGTGCATGGTGGCCGGGCGCATCGTCGTCTCGAACATCGAGCGGTACGGCATGGAACCGCCGAGGTGCCGGGTGATCAGCACCGGCTCCAGGGCGCCGCCCTCGTCGGTGGCCCGCCCGGTGACGACGGCGAGGGGGTCGACGGCCGGGATGCCGAGCCGGTCCAGGTCGCGCAGCAGTTCGTACTCACGCAGGGCGGGACGTTCCGCCAGCTCCTTGACGGCGATCACCTCGTCGCCGGCGCGTGCGTAGCGCACGACGTGCCGGGAGATACCGCGCGGCAGCGGAACGAGGTAGCGGTCGGGCCACTCCTCCAGGGGGAGGTCCCACGGCAGTTCGAGCAGGAGTGCGGGGTGCTCGGGGTTGGTGGCGCTGATCTGCAATGCCATGGCTCGACCGTTCTCGTTTTGCCGGTGATCGTCACATCACTGTAGAGCGCCGTCTCACAGGGCCCGCTCCCGCGCCTGCCCGGCCGCCTCCAGCACGCTGCCGTGGTGCACGGGCCCGTGCCCGGGCAGTACGACGTCGCCCGGGAGCTTCGCCAGCAGGTCCAGCGAGGCCAGCGCACGCGCGCGCTCTCGGTGGAACATGTCCGGCAGCAGTTGCGGGCCCTTGAGCCGAGAGGTCGGATGCCCGCTGACCAGGGCGTCACCGGAGACCACGACCCCGGCGTCCGGGAGGTGGAAGGCGCAGTGCCCGTCGGTGTGCCCGGGGGTGTGTACGGGGATGGGCCCGCCCGGCAGGTCGAGCGCCTCCGGGAACGGCTGCGGCTCGGCGACCGGGACCTGCGCGGTGCCGCCGGAGCGGATCGCGTGCACGGCCCAGGGGAGCACACCCGGCCGCCAGCCGTTCCTCAGCACCTCCCCGACGGTCACCTGGTGCAGGAAGTCCCGGCGCGCGTGCGGTACTTCGGCCTCGTGCGTCAGCACCGGCGTGCCGTACGTGGAGCGCAGGTACTCGGCCGAGCCGATGTGGTCGTTGTGGGCGTGGGTGACGAGTACCGCCGCGACCGCCTCCGGTGAACTGCCCACCTGCGCCAGCGAGTCGAGGACCAGCTGCCGGTCGCCGGGGTATCCGGTGTCGATCAGGGTGGCGGCGTCCCCCTCGGTGAGGATCACCCAGTTGGTGTTGCTCCCGTGTACGAGGTAAATGCCATCGGCGACTTGCTGGACGTCTGCCCGCATGATCTTCCCGTTCTGCAGTTCGCTGCCGGATGACGCACAGCAAAGCAGACGGCGCCGGAGCGGAGCACGACGGGGCACATCCCTCCGTGTCTCACAGCACCCCGCGCGGCCGGAACTGCACGCTGATGCGCGGACCCGTGACCCGTGTGCTCTTGGGAACGGCGTGCTCCCAGGTCCGCTGACAGGAGCCGCCCATCACGATCAGGTCCCCGTGCCCCAGCGCGCGCCGCACCGCCTCCCCGCCGCCCACCGGCCGCAGCAGCAGATCGCGCGGCGTGCCCACGGACAGAATCGCGACCATTGTGTTCTCGCGGGCACCCCGCCCGGTCCGGTCCCCGTGCCAGGCGACGCTGTCCCGCCCGTCCCGGTAGTAGCACAGCCCGGCCGTGGTGAACGGCTCCCCGAGCTCGGCGGCGTAGTGCGCGGCGAGCTCGTCCCGCGCGCGGGACAGCACCGGGTGCGGCAGGGCGTCCGCCTCGCTGTAGAACGCCAGCAGCCTCGGTACGTCCACGACGTGGTCGTACATCTTCCGGCGCTCGGCCCGCCAGGGGACCTCGGCCGCCAGCTGTTCGAACAGGGCGTCCGCTCCGTGCAGCCAGCCGGGCAGTTCGTCGATCCAGGCGCCCTGGCCCAGCGGCGTACGGCGCATTCCGGCCAGGGTGTCGAGCCGAAGCTCGTCCGTCTGGTCGAAGAGTGAACCCTGAAGATGCGCGGTCATGACATCAGCGTACCCCCGTATTCGAATGCACGTTCCTATCATTTGGAGGTGACGAGGCTGGGTGACGGGTGGCGAGATGTGACCGTTCAGGCTTGTTGGCGGCGTCAGTTCATGCCGAAGACCATGATCGCCATGACCGCACGCGACCGGCGACGCCACGTCAGCGCATTTCTCCCGCGCCGATGTACGGCCTCGGGCTGGTGAGCGGTCTGCCCTCGGCGAACCGGTCGAGCCGGAAATCCGCGGCGGGCACCCCCGGGTCACGGGAGTCCGCGTCGTGGACGAGGTCTGCGACGAGTTCACCGACCGCGGGGGAGATCTTGAAGCCATGGCCGCTGAATCCAGCCGCGACGATCAGCCCCTCCGCACCGGCGGGGCCGATGACCGGGTTGAAGTCGGGTGTCACGTCGTAGCAGCCCGCGTAGGTACTCGCCACGGACGCGTCCGTCAGACCGGGGAGCCGGTGGGCCAGTTTCTCCACCGCCGACTCCACGAAGGCGGGGTCGGCCCGGTCGGTGTAGCGGTCGGGGTCGGCGGGTTCCGGGCGGCTCAGGTCGCTGTTGCCGAAGAGCAGGTCCCCGGAGGTCTCCGCCCGGATGTACTGCAGCGACACGAGGTCGGAGAGGACCGGCACCTTGGAGACGTCGACACCCGGGCCCGGCGAGACCAGCACGATCTGTTCGCGGTGCACAGTGACCGGCAGATCGATGCCGAGAGGTGCGAGGAGACCGACCGACCAGGGGCCCGCCGCGACGACGACCGAACGGGTGGCGATCTCCTCCCCGGAGGAGAGCCGGACCCCGGACACCCCCTTCCGGTCGGTGAGGAGTCCGGTGACCGCCGTGCCCTGCCGGACGCGTACGCCGGCGCGGCGGGCGACCGCGGCGAACGCCTGTGCCGTGAGATACCCGTCGCCGTAGCCGCCGCGCGGCTCCCAGCCGAACGCCGCGAAGTCGTCCAGCTTCGCTGTCGGCCACAGAGCGGCCACCTCCTCGTGGGAGATCGTGCCTGTCTCGATGCCGAGGGCACGCTGGGCATCCAGGTTGGCGCGAAGGGCGTCGGCGTTCCGTTCTCCGACGCCGACGACGTAACCGGTCTGGTGGAAGCCGATGTCCCGGCCGAGGATGCCGGCCGCGTTCTCGAAGAGATGCAGGCTTTTCCAGGCCATGGCGGCGAGGGAACCCACGCCGTAGTGGCAGCGGACGACGCCGCTGGACTTGCCCGTGCCGCCGGAGCCGATGGTGTCGCGCTCACAGACGACGACATCGGTGATGCCGCGCCGGGCCAGCGCCCAGGCCGTGGCTGTTCCCTCGACTCCGCCCCCGACGATGACCACGTCGGCCGTACCGGTGCTCACAGTCCACTCCCGGGGATCCACGTCGTCCCGGCCAGCGGTACCCGGGCCATCGCCGCCGCCTCGATGGTCAGAGCCACCAGATCCTCGGGCTCCAGGTGACGCAGGTGCGCCTTGCCGCACGCGCGGGCCAGGGTCTGCGCCTCCATGGTCAGGACCCGCAGATAGTTGGCGATCCGGCGGCCGCCCTCCACCGGGTCCAGACGAGCGGCGAGACCGGGGTCCTGGGTGGTGATGCCAGCGGGGTCCCGGCCGTCCTGGAAGTCGTCGTAGAAGCCTGCCGCGGAACCGAGCCGCTCGTATTCCGCCGCATGCTGTGGATGGTTGTCACCCAGCGCGATCAGCGCGGCCGTGCCGATCGCGACGGCGTCCGCACCCAGTGCCATCGCCTTGGCCACATCGGCGCCGGTGCGGATACCGCCGGAGACGATCAGCTGGACCTTGCGGTGCAGGCCCAGTTCCTGAAGTGCCTGTACGGCCTGGGGAATCGCGGCGAGGGTCGGGATGCCGACATGCTCGATGAACACCTCCTGGGTGGCGGCGGTGCCGCCCTGCATACCGTCCACGACGACCACGTCCGCACCGGCCGCGACCGCGAGCTTCACGTCGTAATACGTCCTGGTGGCACCCACCTTGACATAGACCGGCTTCTCCCAGTCGGTGATCTCCCGCAGTTCGAGGATCTTGATGGCCAGGTCGTCGGGGCCCGTCCAGTCGGGGTGACGGCAGGCGCTGCGCTGGTCGATCCCGGGCGGGAGCGTGCGCATCTCGGCGACCCGGTCGCTGATCTTCTGGCCGAGCAGCATGCCGCCTCCGCCCGGCTTGGCGCCCTGGCCGAGCACGATCTCGATGGCGTCGGCCTTGAGGAGGTCCTCCAGGTTCATGCCGTAGCGCGACGGCAGGTACTGATAGACCAGGTGCTTCGACTGGCCGCGTTCCTCCGGCGTCATTCCGCCGTCGCCCGTCGTGGTGGACGTCCCGGCCTCACTGGCGCCGCGTCCCAGCGCCTCCTTGGCCTGTGCGGACAGCGCCCCGAAGCTCATCCCGGCGATGGTGACGGGGATGTCGAGGTGGAGCGGGAAGGCGGCGTTGCGGTCGCCGAGCACGACGTCGGTGTCGCAGCGCTCCCGGTAACCCTCCAGCGGATAGCGGGACATGGACGCGCCGAGGAAGAGCAGGTCGTCGAAGTGGGGCAGCGGTCGCTTGGCGCCCCAGCCGCGAATGTCGTACACGCCGGTCTCGGCGGCGTGCTGGATCGCGGCGATGGTGGCGCGGTCGAAGGTGGCGGACTCGCGCAGATGCGAGGTGGTCATACGAGGTCCTCCTCAGTACGCGGCGGAGTTGGCGGCCGCGAAGTGGTAGAGCGTGCGCGCCGAGCCGTAGCGGCGGAACTCGGCCGGGTCATGGTCCATGCCCGCCGCGGCCAGCAACTCGGCGATCTCCGCGCGATGTTCGGCCCGCATTTCCTTCTCGACGCAGTCCGCGCCGAGGGAGGCCACCGAGCCGCGTACGTACAGCCTGGCCTCGTAGACCGAGTCGCCGAGCGCCTCGCCCGCGTTCCCGCAGACGACCATGCGTCCGGCCTGCGCCATGAACGCGCTCATGGGGCCGACATCGCCGCCCACCACGATGTCCACGCCCTTCATCGAGATCCCGCAGCGCATCGAGGCGCTGCCCTCGACGACCAGCAGCCCGCCGTGCGCGGTGGCCCCGGCCGACTGGGAGGCGTCGCCGCGCACCCGTACCGTCCCCGACATCATGTTCTCGGCGACTCCGGTGCCCGCGCTGCCGTGCACGGTGACGGAGCCGCCGTCGTTCATGCCCGCGCAGTAGTAGCCCGCGTGCCCGTGGATGTCGACGGTGACCGGATGGCGCAGTCCGACCGCGATGGCGTGCCGCCCGCCCGGGTTGAGTACCTGACAGGCCTCGACGGAGCCGGTGTGCAGCTTGGCGTTGAGATCCCGTACGGGGCTCGTCGCCAGGTCGACCCGTGACGTCAGCGGTGCCATGCGTAGACCCTCTCCGGTTCGGGCTCGTAGATACGAGCGTCTTCGATGCCCGGCAGCACGGCCAGGGCGCGGAACTCCGAGGCCATCGCCACCCATCCCTCGGCCTCGGCGATGATCGCGGGCTTGCAGGCGATGGCGTCGCGGACCACCGCGAAGCCGTCGCCGTTGGTCACCAGGAGCGTGTAGAAGCCGTCGAATCGCTCGCACAGGGTGCGCAACGCCTTCTCCAGGTCCTCTCCCTGGGCGAGCCGCGAGGCGACGAAACGGGCGCCGACCTCGGAGTCGTTCTCGCTGTCGAAGACCACACCCTCGGCCTGCAGCTCCCGCCTGATCGTGGCGTGGTTGGCGAAGGACCCGTTGTGGACGAGGCACTGGTCGTCGCCGACCGAGAAGGGGTGGCAGCCCTCCGGGGTGACCGCCGACTCGGTGGCCATCCGGGTGTGGGCCAGCCCCTGCCAGCCCTGTGCGCCGGCCAGGTCGTAGGTCGCGGACAGGGCGTTCGGGTGGCCGGTGCCCTTGTAGACGGTCAGTTCGGTGCCGGTGCCGACGATCCGGGCGTCGGGGGCGGCCTCCCGTACGGCCGTGGAGAGTGCGTCGACCGCGAGGGGCGCGGCGACGACCGTGGTGTCCCCGGCCGTCGTGATCAGCGCGTCGGGCAGCGCCTTCGCGAGATCGGGCGGCGCGTGGAGAACCGACACGGCCGCGTGACCCTCCGGGCAGCGGCGGCGGTCGCCGTAGACCGCGACGCCGGCCGAGTCGGGGCCGCGCTCGACGACCTGGCCCAGCATGGCGTCGAGCAGGATGCCGAGCTGCGGATGCAGTTCGGGGTCACGCAAGTGGAGCCCCACAATCCCGCACATGGGCGCTTCCCCCTTCCGGAAATCGCATGGTCAACAGTGGTTCACGGTGATTCATGGTGGTTCAGAACGCGGTGAGATAGCGGTCGATCTCCCACGAGCCGACCGTGCTGTGCCAGGCGAAGAACTCCTCGCGCTTCAGCCCGGCGAAGTAGTCGGCCACCCCCGCGCCCGCGGCGTCGAGTGCCCCGCTGATCACGGGGTTCTCGGCGAGCGCCTCGACGGCGTGCAGCAGCGTCATCGGCAGTTCGGGGCGTTTGGCACCGTCCGTCCCCGGCGAGCCCGGGTCCAGGTTCCGTCCGATCCCGTCGAGCCCGGCCGCGAGGGCCGCCGCCAGCGCCAGATACGGGTTCGCGGAACCGTCGCCGCCGCGCAGCTCGATGCGGTTGCCGTCGGGGACGCGGACGAAGTGCGTACGGTCGTTGCCGCCGTAACTGGCGTGCCGGGGCGACCAGGTGGCGCCCGAGCGGGTGGAGACGGCGCCCGTGCGCTTGTAGGAGTTGACGGTCGGTGCGAGCACCGCCTGCATGCCGGGCGCGTGCTCCAGGATTCCCGCGAGGAAGGAGTACGCCAGCGGGGACAGGCCCAGCGCCCGCTCGTCCTCCGCCTCGGGGAACAGGGCGGTGTCGCCGTTCCACAACGACAGGTGCAGATGCATGCCGCTGCCGGTGCGGTCGGTGAACGGCTTGGGCATGAACGTCGCTGTCATGCCGCGCTGTTCCGCGAGCATGGAGATCAGATAGCGGGCCGTGATGACCCGGTCGGCCGTGGTCAGCGCGTCGGCGTAGGCGAAGTTCTGCTCGAACTGGCCGTTGCCGTCCTCGTGGTCGTTGGCGTAGTTGCCCCAGCCCAGCTTGTTCATCGCCACCGAGACCGTGGTGAGGTGGTCGTACATCCGGGTCAGTCCGCGCGCGTCGTAACAGGGCTGGGCGCTGGTGTCCTTGGCGTCCGCGGGCGCGATCCGGCCCCCGCCGTCACGCTCGACCAGGAAGTACTCGACCTCCGCGCCGGCGTACAGCTCCAACTCCCGTTCCCTGGCCCGCTCGAGCAGTGTCCTGAGGATCACCCGCGGTGCGTACGGCCACGGCTTTCCCTCGACATGCGGATCGCAGTGCACGAGAGCGAGGCCCTCGCGGACCCACGGCAGCGGCGTGTACGAGTCCAGGTCGGGTATGGCGATCAGGTCGGGGTCGCAGGGCTGCTGGCCGATCGCGCCGACCGCGTATCCGGCGAAACCGACGCCCTCGTGCTGGAGTTCGTCCGCGGCCTCGACAGGGACGAGTTTGGCGCACGGCTTGCCCGTCAGATCCACGAACAGCGCGAGCAGGAACTTCACATCGTCGGCGCGGGCACGTGCGGCGAGGTCGGCGGACGGGGCGGACGTGAGGGCTTCGTCGGTCATGAGGACTCCGGAGGCGATTGAGGGGACAGCAGCCAGTCCGCCGCCTGGTGGCGAAAGCGGGTCAGACCCTTGTAGTCGGCCATGTCGTCGGGCAGTTCGGCCAGGACGTGCCCGAACCGCGCTCGCCAGGCCGGCACCTGCGCCAGCTCGGCCAGCGACAGCATGTAGGTGCGGATGAGGAACATCACGGCCCCGGAGGCGCCGAGCCGGATGAGGTGCTGCACCTCGACGCGCAGCTGAAGCCGCTCGGCGAGCTCCCGCTCGGGCGCTTCCGCGATGGTGCGCCGGTCCCTGCCCCAGGCCGGATAGACCTCGGTGGACTGGTCGAGCCGCCGGTCCACGGACATCGTCCAGTTGGTACGCCGGTACTCCTGGCCGGGCAGCAGCCGCATCAGGAAGCGCTCGGCACGCGGGATGATGCCCTCCTCGTGGACGCGCGGCACCGGGCCGTGCACTTCCAGAAAGCGCATCCCGACGTCGAAGTGCATCGACCAGTCGGCCGCGAAGGTGACCAGTCCGGCGTCGGCCCACAGGGACCCCTCGCGCTGGTCGAGCAGCACGATGTCGTCCTGGACCTGACTGCCGAGGAACCCGAGCGGTCCGCCGGGCAGCGCGTCGTCGTCGCCGTCGCGGAAACGCTGCTCCACGCCGAGGAGGTCGTTGCGCCAGAGGAGATCGTGCCCCTCCCGGCGCAGCTCCATCACGTCCGGACGGAGCGCGGCCAGCTCGCGCAGCACCGTGTGCAGGGCGTCCCAGCAGGCGGGGCGCATATGAGGCAGCACGGTGAGCCGGGTCGGGTCGGCCGCCAGGATCCGCTCGCGCTGGGCGAGTTCGTCCGCGTACTCGTCGTCGACGTCGACGACGGTGGCGCCCCACTCGCCCGCCTCCGTCGCGACGGGCACCCGGGCGGGCTCGACGTTGGTGGAGTAACGGTAGGAGTCGGTGCGGAACGGGAAGGGGAAGCGGGTGATCCGGGCGGGGAGTGCGGTGACCGTCACAGGTCCACCTCCAGGTTCTCGGTCTCGCTGCGGGACACACAGCACATGACGCTGTCGCCGGCCGCACGCTCGTCCTCGGACAGGAACTCGTCGCGGTGCAACGGCCGCCCGGCGAGGACCGGTACCCGGCACTCGCCGCACACGCCCTGTCGGCACATGCTCGCCACCGGCACCCCGGCCCGCTCCAGTGCGTCGAGCAGACTCGTGCCCGCCGGTACGGTGATGTTGCGGCCCGAACGCCTGAGCCGCGCCGTGAACGGCTGTCCCGGATCGAGTTCGGCGGGCGTGAACCGCTCCAGATGCAACCGCTGCGGCGGCCAGCCGGCGGTGGTCGCCTCCTCGGTCACCCGGTCCATCAGCGACTCCGGACCGCACATGTACAGATGCGTGCCGATCGGCTGCGAGTGCAGCGCCTCGTGCAGCAGCCCCGCGAACTCGCCCGAGCCGGCGGCCCGTTGCATGCGCCCGCCGAGCAGCCGGGTCAGCTCCTCGACGTACGCTCCCTGGCCGGCGCGGTGGCCGTACAGCAGCCGTACGTCCCGTCCCCAGCGCACCGCGTCGCGCGCGTGGCTCAGCATCGGGGTGATCCCGATGCCCCCGGCGATCAGCAGATGGCGCCGCGCGGTGGACACCGGCGGGAAGTCGCTGCGCGGGGAGGACACCCCCACCCGGTCACCGGTCCGGAAGCGATGCATCTGCTCCGACCCGCCGTTTCCGCCGCGCAGCCGCAAAACGGCGACGGTGTACTCGTACGGCTCGATCCCGCTGCTCGTCAGCGAGTAGGCGTTGCGTCGCGCCCCGCACTCGACGACCACATGACTGCCCGGCGGATGCGCGGGCAGCGGGCCGCCGTCGGAGCGGGCGAGCGCGAGTTCGCGGATGCCGTCGGCGATCTCGGTGCTGCGCCGGACGATCAGCTTCAGCGTCATGGCAGTTCCTCCGCGTCGGCCATGAACCCGAGGTGGGCGGCGTGCCGCCGCGACACGTGGTGATACACGAGCAGCGAGCGCCCGCATCCCGCGCATTCGGTCTCCGCACCGAGCGCCACCTCGGCGACGGTCGTCGTCCGGCAGTGCGAGCACCACACCCGGCGCCGCGCCGTGTCCGTGACCACCACGGTGATCTCCGCATCGAGGACCCCGCCCGCCACCGCCTCGGCGTAGGCGAGCAGCACCTCGGGCTCCGGGCCCGCGAGCAGCAGCCGCCACCCCACGGTGGCGGCGGCGATCTGCTCGCGGAGCCAGGCGAGGCCGACCCCCGTGGCGGCATCGCCGTGCCAGGGCCACACCGCTCGCCCCAGGGCCGCCAACTCGCCCCGCCAGGCGGCCCCGAGCGCGTACGCGGCGGGCCCGAAGGTCATCACCGCGTACGCGTTCCCGGAGCGGTCCAGGCCCGGGTCGGCCGTCGGCCAGCGCGGGACACTCGAGTGCTTCAGGCCCATGTCAGGGCGCGAAGGTGCGGTGGCCGGCGTAGAAGCCGACGGCGTGGCCGGAGGTCTCGAACTTCACCGTCGTGCCCTTGGGGAAGAACAGCACATCCCCCTTGACCGCGGTGACGACCTGCCCGGTCGCCATGTCGGTGAGGGTGAAGTCGCCCTCGACGACGTACTTGGTCTCGTCGTACGTGTACTCGTAGATGAGCGGCTCGGAGTGGAACAGCTCGAAGAAGCCGGAGCAGATCACCGCGCCGCCCGGGTTGACGAACGCGTCGCCGATGAACGCCTTGGATCCCTCGACCTCCATGCTCGGGAGGTTGGTCGCGCCGTCCTGCACCTTCAGGATCGGACCTTCGGTCGTGGTCATCCTCACCCTCCTGATGTGTATCCTGACGTGAAATCTAGTGTCATACGGTGAAACGATGGATGGGTTACACCCCTGTGAACTCGGGGTACGTCCCGCTCAGCCGAAGACGACGGTGCGGTGTCCGGTGAGCAGCACCCGGTCCTCTGCATGCATCCGCACCGCCCGCGCCAGCACCAGCCGCTCGATGTCGCGGCCGATCGCCACGAGCTCCTCAGCCGTGTGGCGATGGCCCACCCGTACGACGTCCTGCTCGATGATCGGGCCCTCGTCGAGGTCGGGAGTGACGAAGTGGGCCGTGGCGCCGATCAGCTTCACGCCCCGTTCGTGCGCCTGGTGGTACGGCTTCGCACCCTTGAAGCCCGGCAGGAAGGAGTGGTGGATGTTGATGATCCGGCCCGGGAGCTCCCGGCACAGCTCGTCGGTCAGCACCTGCATGTAGCGGGCGAGAACCACGAAGTCGACGGCGTACTCGGCGACGATCTCGAGCAGCCGGTCCTCGGCCTCGCGTTTGGTGGCGGGCGTCACCGGGACATGCACGAAGGGGATGCCGTAGCGCTCGGCGGTGGCCCGTGCGGACGCGTGGTTGGAGACCACGACCGGTATCTCGACCGGCAGTTCGCCGGTCTGCCGCCGGTAGAGCAGATCATCGAGACAGTGCTCTGACCTGGACACCATCAACAGCGCCCGCCGCCAGGTTTTTTCGGCGCGCACGGTCAGCACGGGCCCGAAGCCGGCAAGCTTCGTGCCGAGCGTGTCCCGTACGACCGAGTGATCGGTCTCGGGGCTCGCGAACACTGTCCGCATGCAGAACAGCCCGGTGCTCGGGTCCGAGAACTGGGCGCTCTCGGTGATGTCGCCCTTGACCTCGTAGACGGCGTCCGCGAGCGCCCGGACGATGCCGGGCCGGTCCCGGCACTTCAGCGTCACGAGATAGCGGTCCATGGCCGGTCACTTCGTCCGGAGGAAGGTGGCCAGGGAGTCGTCGAGCTCGTCCCACCAGGGGGTGTGGTGGACCGGGCCGACCGTGCCGGTGCACGGGGAGGCGAAGGACTTGTTCCGGTAGCCGGTGATGGACTCCTCCTTGTGGTGTTCCCAGGTCGCGAAGTGCTCTCGGGCCAGGGCGAGGTCGAAGTCCGGGTAGTCGGTGGCCGCGAGGAGTTGGCGCAGGTAGTCGGTCTGGAAGTCGATCTCGTCCATCGGCCCGTCGAGGGTCTCCAGGCGGCCGCGCCAGGCTGCGATGTCGGCCTCCATCGCGTCCGCGCCGGGCGGTTCGATCCGGCCGAGGACGACGTCACGCACGTAGAACGCCTGCGCGTCGAACATCGAGAACGTGTAGTACTGGTCCTGCATCGCCAGGTACATCAGCTTGGGGTTGGGTTTCCAGACCACTCCCTTGTACAGCTTCTCCGGGTACAGGTTGTTGCCGGTGCGCAGCCTCAACTCCTCGTCCATGAACGGGAAGCTGTGCTGGTAGCCGGTGCACAGGATGATCGCGTCCACATCCCGTGCGGTGCCGTCGGCGAAGTGCGCGCTACGCCCCTCGACCCGATCGAGGCCGGGAACCTCGCTGATGCCGTCCGGCCAGCCGAAGCCCATCGGGCTGCTGCGGTACGAGATGGTGACGGACTTCGCGCCGTACTTGAGCGACTGCAGCGCGATGTCCTCCGCGGAGTAGCTGCTGCCCAGGATCAGCAGGTCCTTGCCGGCGAACTCGCCCGCGTCACGGAAGTCGTGCGAGTGCAGAATGCGCCCCGGGAAGGCCGCGAAGCCCGGGTACTCGGGGAAGTTGGGCGTCGAGAAGTGCCCGGTGCCGACGATCACCCAGTCGAACTCCTCGGTACGACTCGTGCCGTCGGCCCGGTTCTCCACCGCGACGGTGAAGAGCTCGGACGTCGCGTCGTACGCGACCCGGCGGACGGGCGAGTCGAACCGGATGTACTGGCGGACGTTGCTCTTCTTCGCCCGGCCGGTGATGTAGTCGTGGAGCACCTCCCGCGGAGGGAACGACGGGATGGGCCCGCCGAAGTGCTCGTCGAAGGTGTAGTCGGCGAACTCCAGGCATTCCTTGGGCCCGTTGGACCACAGATAGCGGTACATCGAGCCGTGGACGGGGTCGCCGTGCTCGTCGAGGCCGGTGCGCCAGGTGTAGTTCCACAGTCCGGCCCAGTCGCTCTGCTTCTCGAAGCACACGACCTCGGGGACGTCGGCGCCACCGCGCCGGGCCTCCTCGAAGGCGTGGAGCTGGGCCAGGCCGCTGGGGCCGGCACCGATGATGGCAACGCGGGACATACTGAACCTCCGGGGGCGGGAGAGGGGTAGGTCTGTGAGCGGGTGCGGGAAGCGCGGGTAGGTCTCTGTGCGGGGTGCGGGGACTGGTCTATGGCCGGGGCGGGAGGCGGGGACAGGCCTCTGACCGGAGGCGGAAGACGGGGCAGGCCTATGAGCGGGGGCGGGTCTTGTCCGGGTCGTAGAACGGGAAGCGGACCACCTGGGCAGGGATGCGCTTGCGGTGGCCGTCGAGCTTGCCGATCTCGACGGCCGTGCCGAGATCGGCGTACTGGACGGCGATCCGGCACAGGGCGATGTTCTTGCGCAGGACCGGGGACCGGGTCGCGCTCGTCACCACGCCGACCTGGGAGCGGCCGACATGCACGCAGTCGCCGTGCCGGGCGGGTTCGTTGCCCTCCAGCTCCAGTCCGACAAGGGTGCGCTGGGGGTTGGCCCTGCGGGCGAGCAACGCCTCGCGGCCGACGAAGTCGTCCTCCTTGGACTTCAGCGGGACGGTGAAACCGATGCCAGCCTCGTACGGGTCGGTCTGGTCGCTGAAGTCGTGTCCGGCGAAGACGAGCCCGGCCTCGATCCGCAGCATGTCGAGCGCCTGGAGGCCGAGCGGGGTCAGGCCGAACGGTTCACCGGCCTCGCGTACCGCGTCCCACAGAGCGGTGGCGTTGCGGGGATGCGTCCAGATCTCGTAGCCGAGCTCGCCGGAGTAGCCCGTACGGGAGACGAGCAGCGGAATCCCGTTGTGGTCACCGAGCCGGCCGATCGCGAAGCGGAACCAGCCCAGCTCGGTGAAGGCGGGCTGGGTCGGCGGAGTCCAGATGATCTGGGCGAGCAGTTCACGGCTCGCCGGTCCCTGGACCGCGATGTTGTGCAGCTGGTCGGTGGACGGCTTGACCCAGACACGGTCCAGGCCCAGGCGCTCGGCCTGTTCGCGCAGCCAGACGCCGTCGTAGTCGTCGCCGCCCACGAAGCGGAAGTTGGTGTCGCCGAGCCGGAAGACGGTGCAGTCGTCGAGCATTCCACCGGTCTCGTTGCACATCGCCGAGTAGACGACCTGGCCGTGCGAGAGCTTGCGGATGTTGCGGGTGAGGGTCGCCTGGAGCAGCGCCTCCGCATCCGGGCCGGTGACCTCGAACTTGCGCAGTGGGGACAGGTCCATGACCGCGGCGCGCTCGCGGCAGGCCCAGTACTCGGCCTGCGGGCCGTGGTTGTCGTAGCTGTCGGGCAGCCAGAATCCGCGGTATTCGGTGAACTGACGGGTCAGCGCCCGGGTCCTGGGCGCGAACGCCGTCTGCTTGCTGAGCGTCGGCTCGGCCTCCGGGGTGACACGGTGGGCGATGGCCATGGAGAAGGACCTCCTCGCGTCGTAGACGCGGACGTGGATGTCGGTCGGCACCCAGGCGTTCGACGGGTCGATGTCGTCGGGGCAGGCGGAGGAGGCGCAGACGAGGTCCGTCATGGCACGGAGCAGGACGTAGTCGCCGGGACGAGACCACGGTTCGTCGAAGATCAGCTGATGGTCGTCGTCGAAGGCGGTGTTGTAGAAGAGGTTCAGGGCGGGCCAGCCGGCACGGGCGGCGACGCCGTAGCCGCCGAGCTTTTCGTTGAAGTTGTCCGTGCAGTTGGGATGGCCCGGGTAGCCCATGTCCTCGTAGTACTTGGCGTTGCAGGCGAGTCCGAAGGTGTCGTGGCGCCCGACCGTGTCGCGGACGACCTCCACCAGTGGCTGCGCCTCCTCGTCGTAGAACTTGCCGTGCAGGCCGGGCCGCGGATAGGCGCGGCCCGTGAAATAGCGGGTGGTGGTCGCGTCGAGACCGCGCTCGACGCCCTGCTGCAACTGCCGGGCGCCGAAGGCCAGGAAGTCGGAGCACTGGCGCCCCTCGACATCGATGACCTGGACGTACTGGCCCTTCTTCACCTCGTACGCGCGGGCGCTCGTGGCATCGATCCGCAGATCGAGCACGGGCTCGGCGAGTGGCTCGGGCAGCAGCGGCTCGAATGTGCGGCGAGGGGTCGCACGGCGTACTTCGAGGAGCAGGTCGGAGGGCGGATTCGCGGTGGCATCGTGGACGTCCATGGGAGCGGCGGGAGCCGCGACCAGGGCGACGGCCTCCTCGGCGGCGGTGAACACCTCCTGGGACCCGGCGGCGGACCAGGGCCCGAACAGCTGTACCGCCAGGGCCTGGTGGGGATCGACGCCGTGCTCGGCGGCCACTGGTGAAGCGGTCGAGGCGCGCAACACCGTCGCAGGCACGTCCAGGGTGATCCCGAGCGCGGCGCCGGTGCAGCCCGTGCGGTCAAGGACCGTGAGCTCGGCGGGCTGCCGACCGTGCAGGTCGATCACGGTGATCCGGTCGCCGGGGGCCAGCCGTACGCCGGTGAGACCGCCAGGGCGCACCGGATAGGTCTCGAGCCCCGGCTCGCGGGGGATGAGGCCGGGAAGGAGGAGTCGTGGGGGCGGCGGGGACAACTGTGCCATGCGAGCTCACCTCTCGTGTCCTCTGGTGAAATTAAGTATCGCGAGAGGAAACAGACTCGCTGGTTTCGGGGCGGTTACGACATGTAAAGGTCGACGCTCGGTCCGTGCCGGCAAACGGAAAGCCCGGCCGTCGACATCCCCGTCGGCTTACGGGGGCGGGCCAGGCTTGTCTTCCTCTGCTTCGGTCAGCTCTTCGGTGTGTCCTCCACAGTTGCCTTCGCGCCGTGCGGCGTCAGGCCTCCATGTCCCCGTACGCCACGACGGAGAGGAAGCGGATCGGCAGCTCAACCAGCTCCTGCGGGCCGTGCATGCCCTCGCCGTCCAGCTGCAACGCGTCACCGGGACGCATCAGGTACGAGGCGTCGCAGTGCCCGTAGACCATCTCGCCCTCCAGCATGAACAGCAGCTCGGTGCCCGGGTGTTGAAAGAGCGGGAACACCTCACTCCGCTCTGTCAGGGTGACGAGATGTGCCTCCATCCGTTTGTGCTGTCCACGCAGCGCGCCGATCAGGGTGTAGTCGTGCCCCACGCGCGAACCGCGCTGTACGATCCGCGCTCCGGTGCCGGCCTGCGTGAACACCGCCTCGCGGTTGTCGTCGGCACCCCGGAACAGCGCGGTCACCGGCACGTCGAGCGCCGCCGCGAGACGGGACAGGGTGGTGAGGCTGCACGAGGTCTGGGCGTTCTCGATCTTCGAGAGCATGGCCTTGGAGATGCCCGCCCGCTTCGCCATGTCCCCGACGGTGAGCCCTGTCGCCAGTCGGTAGCGGCGCACCTGCACCGCGATCGCCCGCTCCAGGACTCCATCGACGGGGGCCGGTTGGTTGACCTCGCGGGCGGCCGGGCCGTGGTCGATTCGGTCCTGCTCCTCGTTCATCCTTTGCCGTCCATTCGGGCAGCATAAACGGCTGGTGCGGTGGGTGATGCCGTGATCTCCGCGAGGGGGCGGAGCCCGGGCCGGGACGCTCAAAGCCCGTCGGTCCGCATCCGGTCGGGCAGCAGCCGGGCGAGAGGCGGGGCGAAGGTCATGATCGCTTACTCGGTGATACGGCCTGGGGCAGATGCTGGTACACCTGGGCCAGCCGGCGCCGGTAGCGCGGCCGGTACAGGAATGCGGCGACACCGAGGACGATGGGTACCAGCAGGATCCGGCCAGGTTCGATGAAGGCGAGAACCGCGGCGGCGGTCACCGCCGACAGCACAGCGAGGAGGACCGTGAGCCGGATCCGGCGAAGTTCGGCGGCGAACCCGGCGAGCCCGGCGGTGGATCGCTGGTCGGCCTGCCAGGCGGAGCCGCAGTCCGGGCATTGCCAGGCCTGGTCGACTCCGGTGTACCGGATCCTGCCGGTGGCGCCGCATACGCAGGTGATCGTCAGGTTCACGCCGCGACCTGTTCGACAGCGTCGTCAGCCTCAGTGTCAGCGTCGTCGCGGAGCCGGAAGCTCTTCTTGTCCTCGACGACCTGCCGGTACACATACAGCACACAGGCGAAGGCCAGCAGGCCGATGCCGATGAGCAGTTGACCGTACCCGCCGTACCCGGTCAGTCCGAACGACAGGGATCCCACGACGAGCAGCACCAGGTTGAACATGGCCAGCACACCGGCCAGGACCACCCACCCCTTGGCCAGCCGCAGGGGCCGCGGCCATGCGGGCCGGTCGCGGCGCATCAGCACCACGGCGGACAGCGCGAGGACATGGCACAGGACGTAGCCGAGGTTGCTCGCGGCGAGCACCGCGACGGTGGTCGGGAGCAGCAGCACCGCGAGAATGTTGGCCACCACGTCCACATACATGCCTCGGTTGGGCACGTTGTGCTTGTTGAGGTGACCGAGCCAGCGCACGGTCATTCCGGCCCTGGACATCCCGTACAGCGTCCGGGCCCCGCCGGCGCTCGCCGCGTTCATGCCCAGGATGAAACTGCCGATCATGAAGATGATCACGACATTCGACAGCCCGCTGCCGATCTCCCGGTGGAGGAGGTCCGTGTAGAACCCGAGCGGTGACTCCGCCATGGCCTGCTGGTCGATCACCCCGCCCAGGGCCAGGGGGAGCAGCGCGTACACGGCGAGTGAGAACATCGCCCCACGCTGCAGGGCCAGCCGGGTGTCCCGCTCGGTGTCGTGGTATTCCGGCGCGAAGGTGGCGCTGACCTCCACCCCGTAGGCGGACCAGGAGTTCAAGTACAGCCAGACGAGCGCGAGTTGCGCAGTGCCCCAGCCCGAGGCGCCGGCCCCGCCGAACCCCCAGCTCATCCGCGACCACTCGAAGTCCGACAGGAAGAACGGCACCAGCGCGAACAGCACCAGCGGCACCATGAGCAGCCCGCCGGTCAGGTAACCGAGGAATTTGACCGGTTTGATGCCCAGCGCGTTGATGACCCAGATGGCCAGGATCAGTCCGATGGCGATGACCCGTGGCAGGTCCAGATGGATCAGGCCGGACGTGCTCCACGTCTGGCCGGGGAACCACTCCGACTGCGCCAGACCCCCGATGGTCATCCCGAAAATCGCCAGGACAGACGACCAGCCTGCCCAGTATCCGACGGCTGACATCGGCCCGGCCAGGCTGAACCGCTTGCGCCAGCCTTCGAAGGCGTACATCGCGATGCCGCCGGAGTGGGTGGGGAACATCGTGGCCGGCTCGGTGTAGATCTTGTTCTGTAGTACGGCGATGACCATGGAGCCGAGCCAGACGGCCAAAGCTCCGAGGGCGCCGAGTTGCCCGGTGGTGTAGCCGATGTTGGCGATGATGAAGCCGGGGTTCGACAGCGCCATGACGAAGCCGTCGTACCAGTGCATGGTCTTGAGCAGTGAGCGGTCATCGACGGTGACCGTGGCAGTGCTCGGTACGGGCTCCGAGCCGGTGATTTCACGGGGAACTGTCACGGCATGTCCTTCCAGCAGTCGGCGAGCAACTGTGCGGCGGTGTCGCGGCGGCGCATGGGCCCCTTGCCACCGGCCCTGTGCCGGGGAATCCGGCGAGAACAGAGGCGAACAGGAAATTCCGGGCGGGAACTTGTGCAAGTTTGGTGAGGCGGCGAGGTGGGTGCCGGTCCGGAGCAGGATCGGCCAGAACCGGCGAGCCGGATCAGATGCCGGACCTGGACCGGGAGGTGCAGCGGTCGGGCAGGCCTTCACCGTCGACAGGAGGCGCCGGTCGCGCCCCCGTTCGGGATACCTCTCGTCCTTGATGTGCGGGCAGAGCGCCCGCTTCTCGGGGCAGTCCGTCAGGCGGATCCGGACTTCGGCGGGCCCGGCGCCGTGCCGCACCCCGTCTTGCTGCTCGGCACGTGCTGGGACCCACCTCCGACCTTGCGGATTGAGCCACGCGTGGCGCTCGTCTCAACCCCTCGAAGAGTCCATTCCAGTGAAACGAAAGGTAACTCCAGTAGACGGGCGATGGGTTTCCGGTAGGTGTCAACCCCGTTGCACCTCGCGCCCGATGGCATCTCGTAGGAGCGTGGGGCTCGCCGTTCGTGTGGGGCGGGTTGGCCGTGGCTGATCTTCGATGTGGATGGTGATCGGGCCGTTGCCCGTGCGTGCCCGTCAAGTCGGGGCAGGCCCCGGCTCCAGCCGCACCCCCGCGCATGCACCTCTGGTATGAGGAGAAGTTCGGCGCGCCCTGCGCCCTGCACGAGTCCACCGAGTCCGCGATCGATTGCTTCGTCGCGACGACGTGCTGCTTGTCGACCAATCATTGGTTCTGACTGTCACGACGGGTTCGCTCAAAACGATGACCTGGTGACCGCCCCGCACGCGGACGGGCTCTCGGGGTCTGCATAGCCACGGGAAATAACCGGGCCAAACACTCTTCGTGACCAGCGAAGCCCTTCTAGAAACCGCGCGAGCAGCGAAGCCACCTCACCTCAATCGCCAACACCCGCGAACGGTCACCCGAGATTCCGTCTCTCCCGAACCCTTTGGATACATCGATGCATCGGATACATTCGCGTATCGAACGGAGGGACGGACATGGCGGTCGAGGGAACGACGGGGCGGGTGACCAAGCGCCGGGTGCGGACGCGGGCCAATCTGCTGGAGGCCGCCTTCGCGGTGTTCGCCGCGAAGGGGTTCGGGCGCGTCTCCATCGAGGAGGTCTGCGAGGCCGCCGGCTACAGCAGAGGCGCCTTCTACTCGAACTTCGACAGCCTCGACGAACTGTTCTTCGCCCTCTATGGAGAACGCGCGGGCCTGATCGCCGACCAGGTCGCGGGCGCCCTCGCTCTGGACGGCCCGGATCTCGACGTCCCCGCGGCCGTCGACCGGGTCACCGAGGTCCTGCTGCTCGACCACGACTGGCTGCTGGTCAAGACCGACTTCCTGGTCCACGCGGCCCGGGTCCCCGCCGTCGCACAGACCCTCCTGGAACACCGCGAGCGGCTGCGACGGGCCGTCGCGGACCGGCTCGCCCGCGCCACCGCACACACCGAACTGCCCGCCGTACTCGGCAGCGCCGAGGGCGCCGCCCACGCGGTGATCGCCGCCTACGACGGGGTCACGACCCAACTGCTGCTGGACAAGGACGTCGAGCACGCGCGCGCGTGGCTCAAGCAGCTGCTCACCGCACTGCTCACCGACGGCCATGACAACCCGACCGCGCACAGCGGCGGATGAGAAAGGGAACGGTCGCCATGGATGCGGACGTCATCGTCGTCGGAGCCGGCCTCGCCGGGCTGGTCGCGGCACACGAACTGACCAGCAAGGGCCGAAGGGTCGCACTCGTCGACCAGGAGAACGCCGCCAACCTCGGCGGGCAGGCCTTCTGGTCCTTCGGCGGGCTCTTCCTCGTCGACTCCCCGGAGCAGCGGCGCGTCGGCATCAAGGACTCCTTCGACCTCGCCTGGAGCGACTGGCAGGGCAGCGCCGGCTTCGACCGCCTCGACGACGAGGACTCCTGGGCGGTGAAATGGGCGCGCGCCTACGTCGAGTTCGCGGCCGGGGAGAAGCGGTCCTGGCTCGCCGGTCACGGCATCTCCTTCCTGCCGACGGTCGGCTGGGCGGAGCGCGGTGACCTGCGCGCCCACGGGCACGGCAACTCCGTACCCCGCTTCCACGTGTCGTGGGGCACGGGCACCGGGGTCGTCGAACCGTTCGTGCTCAGCGCCAAGCAGGCGTCCCGCGCCGGACTGCTGACCTTCTACCACCGACACCAGGTCGACGAGCTCGTCGTCACCGATGGCGCCGTGCGCGGTGTACGCGGCACGGTCCTCGCCGAGGACAACTCCGCGCGCGGGGTGGCCTCCAGCCGGGAGCGGATCGGCGACTTCGAACTCACCGCCCAGGCCGTGGTCGTCACCACCGGCGGCATCGGCGCCAACCACGACATCGTGCGGCGCTACTGGCCCGAGCGGCTCGGCACAGCGCCGGCCAACATGGTCACCGGGGTGCCCGCCTACGTCGACGGGCGGATGCTCGACATCAGCGCCGAGGCCGGAGTCCGCCTCGTCAACCGTGACCGCATGTGGCACTACACCGAGGGCATCCAGAACTGGAGCCCGATCTGGCCCGGCCACGGCATCCGCATCCTGCCCGGCCCGTCCTCCATGTGGTTCGACGCGCTCGGCCGCCGTCTCCCCGACCCCTGCCTGCCCGGGTACGACACCCTCGGCACCCTCAAGTACCTGCGCACCACCGAGGACATCGCCGAGCACGACCACTCCTGGTTCATCCTCACCCAGAAGATCATCGAGAAGGAGTTCGCGCTCTCGGGCTCCGAGCAGAACCCCGACATCACCGCCAAGAACCGCAAGGCCTTCCTCAAGGAACGAATCCTCGGCAAGGGCGCCCCCGGCCCGGTGGCCGACTTCGTGAAGCACGGCGCGGACTTCGTGGTCGCGGGCTCCCTCGACCAACTCATCGTGAAGATGAACGAGTTGACCGACAAGCCGCTCCTCGACGTGGACCTGGTGCGCCGCCAGATCGAGGCCCGCGACCTCCAGATCGCCAACCCGTACAGCAAGGACGCGCAGGTCCAGGGCATCCGCAACTCCCGCCGCTACATCGGCGACCGGCTCGGCCGCACCGCCGTCCCGCACCGCATCGTGGACCCCGAGGCCGGCCCGCTCATCGGCGTCAAACTCCACACCCTCACCCGCAAGACCCTCGGCGGCATCCAGACGGACCTCGACTCACGCGCGCTGGGCGCGACGGGCGAGCCCGTCGAGGGGTTGTACGCGGCCGGTGAGGTCGCCGGCTTCGGCGGCGGCGGCGTGCACGGCTACAACGCCCTGGAGGGCACGTTCCTCGGCGGCTGCCTGTTCTCGGGCCGCGCGGCGGGACGGGCGGCGGCCCGCGCAACGGCCTGAGACTCCTTCAGTGGCCGCCCCCGGACGTCAGCAGATCGACCAGTACTGAGGCATGGCTCCGCGCGGGGGACCTGGTGGCGGTCACGAGCGTCACCGGTCCCCTGCCGGCCATTGCGCGCAGCGCGTCCAGGGAGTCCGCCGCCTCGGGCGCCGCCAGCTCCGCCTCGTACCGGCGCCGGAACTCGTCGTACGTGGCCGCCGCGTCCTCCTGGGCGTGGTACCAGCGGCGCAGCTCGGTCGACGGGGTCAGCGCCTTCGGCCATTCGTCGATGTGCGCCGCGTCCTTGGACAGTCCACGCGGCCACAGCCGGTCGACCAGGACGCGGACGCCGTCCTCCTGCTCGGGCGGTTCGTGGACTCGACGGACGCGGACGGTCACGGTGAACCTCCGGCGGGGTGGGGAGAGAGGGCCGAAAGAATGATGCGGCCGGTCTCCAGGACTCGCAACTTGACCAGAAGGAGGAGGAATCCTCGCGGTGGCGCCTCTAGGGTGAAAGACCTGAAGATGATCAGACCCATCACCGTAGGAGCTCGCGTGAGACCCCCCAGGAAGTACGCAGGCAGCCGCACCGCAGTCCTCCGCCGTGACGCCGTCGTCGCGACCGTGCCCGTCGCTCTCGCGGCCCTGCTGGCCGCCGCCGCACCCGCCTCAGCCGCGACGACAGGCACCTCCGGCGTCGGCGACCCGTACTTCCCGCTGTCCGGCAACGGCGGCTACCACGTCGCCCACTACGACCTGAACCTCCGCTACGACCCCGTGAGCCGCCGCCTGGACGGCAAGGCGGTGCTCACCGTCCGCGCCACCCAGAAGCTGACCCGCTTCAACCTCGACCTCAGCGGCCTGAAGGTCACCGCCCTCACCGTCGACCGTGCGAAGGCCGGTTTCCGGCGCTCCGGGCAGGAGCTGATCGTCAGCCCGCGCCGCGCGCTGAACAAGAACCAGACGTTCCAGGTCGCCGTCACCTACTCCGGTGTCCCCAAGGCCGTCATCGACCCGGACGGCTCGAAGGACGGCTGGATAGCCACCGACGACGGCGTGTTCGTCGCCGGCGAACCGCAGGGCTCCATGAGCTGGTTCCCCGGTAACAACCACCCCAAGGACAAGGCGTCGTACGACTTCACGATCACCGTCCCCCAGGGCCGCACCGCGGTCGCCAACGGTGTCCTCCTGAGCCAGAAGACGGCGGGCGGCAAGTCCACCTTCCGCTGGCGCCAGACCGAGCCGATGGCCGCCTACCTGGCCACGGCCACGGTCGGGAGGTTCAAGGTCGAGCAGTACACCACCCGCGGCGGCATCAAGGTCTACAACGCCGTCGACCCGCGCGAGGCCTCCGCCGCCGCGCCCGTGCTGAAGAAGCTGCCGTCCGTACTGGACTGGGAGGCGAAACTCTTCGGCCCCTACCCGTACAAGGCCGCCGGATCCATCGTCGACCGCGCCCCGCAGGTCGGCTTCGCCCTGGAGACACAGACCCGTCCCGTCTACGACCAGGCACCCGACCTGAGCACCCTCGTCCACGAGAACGCGCACCAGTGGTTCGGTGACTCCGTTGCCCTCACCACCTGGAAGGACATCTGGCTCAACGAGGGCTTCGCGACGTACACGGAGTGGCTGTACGAGGAACAGCACGGCGGCCCGAGCGCCCAGAAGACCTTCGACGGCCTGTACGCCAAGCCCAAGGACGACGACCTGTGGTCGTTCCCGCCGGCCGACCCGGGCAGCGGCGCGAACATCTTCGGCACGCCTGTCTACTCCCGTGGCGCCATGGCCCTGCACAAGCTCCGCAAAGCGGTCGGTGACCCGGCGTTCTTCAAGATCCTGCGCACCTGGGCCACCGAGCACCGGGGCGGGCACGGTACGACCGCCCAGTTCACCGCCCTCGCCGAGCACATCTCGGGCAAGGACCTGGACCAGCTGTTCCTGACCTGGATCGGCACGAAGGGCAAGCCCTCCGCGCCGTAGAGCCGTAGAGCCTCGCAGTGGAAACCACCAGCCTCCCCGGGTTCCGGCCCGGGGAGGCCACCTCACAGTTCGCGCATGCCCCACGGCGAGCCGTACGCCGTCAGCAGGTCGAGGAAGGGGCGCGCCGGGAACGCCTCCGGGCCGAGGACACCCGAGCCGGACCAGGCGCCGGTGGCGACGAGTTCCAGGGCGACGACCGGATTGATCGCCGTCTGCCACACCACCGCCTGGGAACCGTACTCCGCCATGGACCACTGGTTGTCGACCACGTGGTACAGGTACACCTCGCGCGGCGCCCCGTCCTTCGTGCCCTTGACCCAGGTCCCCGCGCACGTCTTGCCGTGCATACGGTCGCCCAGAGTCGCCGGGTCGGGCAGACAGGCGGCGACGACGTCCCGGGGCGACACCGAGACGGGTCCGGCGGCGCTCGGGACGGTCACGGGGTCGGTGCGGTCCAGACCGAGCAGATGGAGCGTCCTGAGGGTCTGGACGAACTCCTCGCCCAGGCCGTACTTGAAGGTGACGCGGCGCGCGTCGATCCAGCGCGGCACCAGCAGCACCTCCTCGTGCTCGACGTTCACGCACTCCACCGGGCCGATGCCCTCCGGGAAGTCGAACACCTCCGGCTCGCTGAACGGCGGTGTGGTGAACCAGCCCCGGCCGGACTCGTAGACGACCGGCGGGTTGAGGCACTCCTCGATCGTCGTCCAGATGCTGAAGGACGGCGCGAAGTCGTAGCCGTCGACGGTGAGGTTCGCTCCGTCGCGGATACCGATCTCCTCGATCTCGTCGAAGAGCTCGTCGGCCGCGTACCGGGCGAACACATCGGACATGCCCGGCTCCACACCCATGCCGACCAGGGCCAGCGCGCCGGCCTTCGCCCACTCGTCCGCCGCAGCGAACTGTTCGTCGCCGAGCTTTACCCCACACACCTCGTGCGGGCGCTCGGGGTGTGGCCGCGACAGGGACATCGCCATGTCGAGATAGGTCACCCCGGCTGCACGGGCCGCGCGGAACAGCGGCATCACGAAGCGCGGGTCGGTCGCGTTGAGCAGCACGTCGCACCCGTGCCGGGTCAGCAGTTCCGTCACCGCACTCTCGTCGGACGCGTCGACCCGCTCCGCCACGAACCGCTCCCCGGCATCGAGCGCCGCGACCGCGGCCTCGGCCCGCGCCGGGTCGTAGTCGGCGACGACCATCCGGTCGAAGAAGGAGCGCCGGGCGGCGATCCGGGTGATGGCGGTCCCTACACCGCCGGCTCCGACGAGCAGCACACGCATGGCAAATCTCCCTGTTCGCGAAGGTTCGGACCCGTTGTCCGCCCGATCCAACGCTGTGCCGTCGTCTAAGGTCAATGGCGTTGGCATAAGAGAGGGAACAGGGAGGCGCGCTGTGCCCAAGCAGGTCGTGCCGGAGGAGAAGCGTCGGCGCCGTCGTCCCACCAGGGGCGGCACCGTGCTGTCCGAGCGGCTGATCGTCGCCACCGCCCTGCGCATGCTCCGTGAACACGGCAGCGCCGGCCTCACCGCCCGCCGCCTGGGCCTCGCCCTGGACGCCGACCCGAGCACCCTCTACCGCTACTTCCGGGGCATGGACGAGCTGACCCTCGCCATCGGCGACGCCCTCATCGGCCAGGCGCTGCACGGCTGGCGGCCCACGGGGGACTGGTCGGCGGACCTGCGCGCCATCGGGCTGCGCGTCCATGCCGTGTACGTCGCCCATCCGCAGGCGGCCGTGCTGACCGCCAGCCGTGTCACGGGCCGCGCCAACGAGTTGGCCGCCGACGAGGCCATCCTCGACGTCCTGCGCACGGCCGGTTTCCCGCTGCCGGAGACGGTACGGATCTACCACGCCTTCATCGACCAGACGCTGGCCTTCGCCGCCCTCGACGCCGCCTCCCTGGCTCTGCCGCGCGCCAGCCTCACCGCCGACGAGGACATGTGGCGCTCGACCTACGCCCGGCTGCCCCGCACCACCCACCCCCGCATCGCCGAAGCGGCCCCGCTGCTGGCCGCCCGGATGGTCGCCAGCGCCTATCCGACGGCCCTCGACATGCTGCTGGACAGTGCGGCACGGACGCTCGCCGGAAAGGGCCCCGGCAGTACTTGTGATATTGAAAGCTGAGCCGATTGGATGTACCGAGCAACCAGGACACCTGTGGACCCCAGCGACAGCAGCACCGGCAAGGACTCTGACCCCCAGCCGACCGTGCCCCCGGACGAACCCCGCCCGGCCGGGCGCCGCTGGGCCATGGACACCCGGCCCCTGCGCCGCCCCGCCTACCGCCGCCTGTGGTCCTCGACCGCCGTCACCGCCGTCGGCAGCCAGCTCACCGCGGTCGCCGTGCCCAAGCAGATCTACGACATCACCGGCTCCTCCGCCTGGGTCGGCTACGCGAGCCTGGCCGGGCTCGTGCCCCTGGTCGTGTTCGCCCTGTGGGGCGGCGCGATCGCCGACAGCATGGACCGCCGCAAGCTGCTGCTGATCACCAACACCGGCATCGCCGTCACCTCGCTGCTGTTCTGGATCCAGGCCCTCGTCGGCCTCGACTCGGTGACGACCCTGATGCTTCTGCTCGCCCTCCAGCAGGCGTTCTTCGGCCTGAACTCACCGGCCCGAAGCGCCGTCGTCGCCCAGCTGGTCCCCGAGGAGGAGTTCGCCGCGGCCAACGCCCTCGGGACGACCGTCATGCAGACCGGCCTGGTCGCGGGACCGCTGCTCGCCGGGGCCCTGATACCCGTCGTCGGTCTCGCCGAGCTGTATCTGCTCGACGCGCTCGCCCTGTGCGTCACCCTGTGGTCCGTCGTCCGGCTGCCCGCGCTGCCGCCGGGGCCGGCGGCCTCCCGGAAGGCGGGCGCACAGGAGATCGTGGCCGGCTTCCGCTACATCGCCCTGCACAAGGTGCTCCTGCTCTCCTTCCTCGCGGACATCGTCGCCATGGTCTTCGGCATGCCCCGCGCCCTGTTCCCGCAGCTGGCGGCCCAGACGTACGCCCCCTACGGGGAGGGGCTCGCCCTCGGTCTGCTGTTCGCGGCGATCCCCGTGGGCGCGGTGCTCGGCGGACTGTTCTCGGGTACGTTCTCGCGGGCGCGCCGGCACGGCTGGATGGTGATCGGCGCGGTCGTCGCCTGGGGGCTGTCGATCACGGGCTTCGGACTGAGCACCAGCCTGTGGGTGGCGGTGGCGTTCCTGGCCGTCGCCGGAGTCGCCGACCTGGTTTCCAGTGTCTTCCGGGTGGCGATCCTGTTGTCGGCGGCGACCGACGAGATGCGCGGCCGGATGCAGGGCGTCTTCACGGTGGTCGTCGTGGGCGGTCCCCGACTGGCCGACCTGCTGCACGGCACCACGGCATCAGCCCTGGGCCCCCGCACGGCCGTCGCCGGCGGCGGACTCCTGGTCGTCGCCGTCACCCTGGCCCTGACGGCCGCGATGCCGGCGCTGCGCCGCTACCGCGTCTGAGCCCCGGACCGGACTCGTCACCCGGAGCCACGCCTGTGCGGGGCGAACTGCTCCATCAGCCTGCCCCGGGTCAGCTCCAGCCGATGGGCGAGGATCTCGGCGATGACCCGCACCAGCTGCAGCCCGAGGGCCGGGTCCTCCTCACAGAGTTCGAGCACCGACGCGGCGTCGAACTCGTATGCGCGTACGGGACTGAATGCCTCGGCGCCGAAGTCCCACTGGTGGGGAGGGAAGAGCCACGACCAGCCGAGCAGATCGCCCGCCCCGAGCCCGGCCACGGTCACCCGCTGCACCGGCGTCACCTGCTGGACCAGGGAGACCGCGCCCGAGCGGACGACCCAGAAGCGGTCGGCGGTGCCGCCCGCCTCGAAGATCTTGAAGTCCTCGGGAAAGGACACCTCCGTCGCGAGCGCGAGCAGCCGCTCACGGCGTGGCGGGGGAAGGGCGGTCAGCAGCTTTGTCGCTTTGGTCATGAGCAGGGCTCCTCACCGGCGATCCGGAGGGAAGGCGTCCGCCACGGCAGCGCGCTGTCAGGGTTCGGCGGCTTCCCCTACACCCATTTGAGCCGTTGCGGACGCGCCGGGCACCTCGGCGGCGGGCAAGAATCTGCTTTTTGACAGAAAAAGGCCCTGGCTGGACGGGGGAGACCAGCCAGGGCCGTAGGTGGTGGCACGCGGAGGGCGGTCGCCTCGCGGCGAAAGGCTCCATGGGGCTTCAGCCGAACGATCTTCCCCATGGGCTATAGGTGAGGCCCGGGGACACTGTCCCCTCCGCAGCCACGTAGACAAGAACGGCCGGCCCCTCCGCGTTGTTCCGCATCGACTCCGAAGCGGCGCGTGATCCACGTCACTCGGCCACCTGGGCCATCAGCGTCTGCAGACGAAGGCCGCGACGGGCGTCGAGCTCACCGGAGACACCGGTGCGTACGGCGGTCGCGAACTCGCGGCGCAGTACCGGCCAGGTCTCCTCGTGGTCGAGTTCGGCGCTGTCGAACACCAACTCCGGTCCGGATCCGTAGAGTTCGACCCGGGCGGAGCCCTGTGTCACGTTCACCGAACCGGACAGGGAGGCCTGGCTCACCGCGCCGTTCTCGTGCTCGCAGGTGAGTTCGATCCAGCGGCGCGGATCCCCGGTGCCGCGCACCCGCGTGATCGGCCCCACGGCGGCGTCGAGGAGGTCGAGGACGTGCGGCCCCAGATCGAGCAGCGCGCCCTGTTCCAGCCGCCAGGGGCTGGCGAACGCGCCGCCGAGGAAGGCACCGCTCAGAAAGGCCGCCCGAGCGCCGAACACGTCCGCCTCACGCGCCGCCGCCAGGAACCGGCGCGTCTCGGGGTGGTAGCGGTTCGTCAGGGTCACCTGGGAGACGACCCCGGCCTCGTCGATCGCGTCCACCAGCAGCCGGGCCGCCCCGAGATCCTCCGCGATCGGCTTCTCCAGCAGCAGCGCCTTGCCCGCCTTCGCGGCGCGCAGGGCGAGCTCGGCCTGGACGGCGGGCGGCACGGCGAACGCCAGCGCCTCGCAGGAGTCGAGCAGTTCCTCGAACCGGGCCGCGACCGGGGCGCCGTACGGTGCCGCCGCCTCCTTGGCCGCCTCCGGGCGGCGCGCCCAGACGCCGGCGAGTTCGGTCTCGGGCCCGGCGGCCAGCATGCGTGCGTACACCCACTGCGCCCAGGGCCCGGCGCCGACGAGCCCGACCTTGACGGGGGCGTGCGACCACGGTGCGGCGGTACTGGTCACGGGGATCGTCCAATCCGTACGGGAGCCGATTCGGAGATCACTCTGCGGGCCCGTCCGTCGTACCGTCAACCAAGAACTGCCCCGCATACGCGGCCCACGATCAGCGGAACACGTTGTCCGAGTCGTCCCAGTGCGCGAGTTCGTCCGCCGCCGCGTTCGGCCGGGGCGAGCGCGTCCTGGCCTGGTACATCGCGTCGATCTCGAAGGCGTAGTGCCGCACGATCGCGTCCCGGCGCAGCTTCATCGACGGGGTCAGCATGCCGTTGCTGAGCGCGAAGGGTTCGGCGAGGACCCGGAAGACCCGGATCGACTCGGACCGCGACACCGAGCTGTTGGCGGCGGCGACGGCCCGGGCGACCTCCTCCCGCAGGGCGTTCTCCTCGCGCGCCTGGCGGTGCGGCGTGTCGTCCTGCAGGGCCAGCGAGGCCCGCCAGTGGGCCAGGAACTCCGGGTCGAGGGTGATCAGAGCCCCCACGCACGGCCGGTTGTCGCCCACGATCACCGCCTGGTGCACGAGCGGATGCATGCGCAGCCGATGCTCCAGGGCGGCGGGAGCGATGCTCTTGCCGCTGCTGGTGATGATGATGTCCTTCTTGCGCCCGGTGATCGTCAGATACCCCTCCTTGTCCAGCCGCCCGATGTCCCCGGTGGCCAGCCAACCGCCGCGCAGCGCCGCCCGGTTCCCGGCCTCGTCGTTCACGTACCCCTGGAAGACGGAGGCGCCGTACACCAGGATCTCGCCGTCCTCCGCGACCCGGATCTCCGTGCCGGGCAGTGGCTTTCCGACCGTCCCGAACTTCTCCTGGCCCACGGGCTGCGCGGTGACGCCCCCGCAGGTCTCGGTGAGGCCGTAGCCGTCGTGGACGAGGATGCCGATCCCCGAGTAGAACAGGGCGAGTTCACGGTTGAGGGGCGAGCCGCCCGACACCGCGCCGCACACCCGTCCGCCCAGCGCGCCACGGAGTTTGCGGTACACCGTCCGCTCGTAGAGGGCGTGTTGGAGCCGCAGGTCGAGGCCAGGTCCGGAGCCCGTGCCCAGTCGCTGCCGTTCGACGGCCGTCGCGAAATCCCGGGCGGTGTCGACGGCACGCTCGAACAGGCTGCCCCGGCCCGATCTCTGGGCGGCGCGCAGGAAGTTCTTGTAGATCTTCTCGAACACCGAAGGCACCGCGTACAGGTACGTCGGCCGGAAGGAGAGCATCGCCGAGGACAGCGCCTCCGCGCTCAGGTCGGGCTCGTGGCCCATCAGGAGGCCGCCGCGCAGACACAGGCCCTGGATCATCAGGCCGTACACGTGCGAGAAGGGCAGGAAGGCGAGAACCTTCGGCTGTTCGCCGGGCGGCGCAGCCGTGTGTCGCCAGCCCGCGAGCAGGGTGTCGCAGGGGCTGGCCAGACTGCGGTGACTCAGGGCGCAGCCGCGCGGATGCCCGGTCGTGCCCGACGTGTAGGCGATCACCGCGGCCGAGTCCGGCAGTACGATCCGGCGCAGCGAGTCGACCGTGGTCGTCGCCACCGACCGGCCCAGCTCCACGAGTTGGGCGAGGGCTCCGTCGTCCAGCTGCCACACGTTGCGCAGCAGGGGCAGTGAGGTGCACACCGATCCGACGGTCATGAGGCCCTGTTCGTCCTCGACGACGACGGCGCTGCACTGCGAGTCCGCGAGGATCCAGGCGACCTGGTCGCGCGAGGAGGTCGGATAGATCGGCACGACCTCGGCGCCCACCGCCCAGAGCGCGTAGCAGAGCACCGTCCACTCGTAACGGGTGCGGGCCATGATGGCCACCCGGTGGCCCGGCGAGATGCCGGAGGCGAAGAACCCCTTGGCCAGATCGACAACCTCGTCCCGCAGTTCCGCGGCCGTCACCTTGGTCCAGAGCTGCTTCGCCGGATCGATGCGACGCGCGAGCTGCACCATGTCGGGTTCCCGGATCGCCGTGTCGAAGACGCTGTCGGCGAGTCCGCCCGTCAACGGTGCGGAGGTGGGGGGAGCGAGGGCGAAGTCGCGCATGCGCTGCTCCTGGATCGTACTGACTGTGACCGCGCCGACGAGTGGAGTTATCGACGGTGAACGAATCTAGCTCAGGTCACGGGCTTTGTTGTCGGGAACTGTGAAGTCGTTGTCCTCTGGAGGTTTCGGAAGAGAACTTCCGTGACCGCACCTCATCTCACCTCACCTCACTTCACCTCATTCGGGCCGGCGTCAGCCATACCGTGGCGAGTGGTGGCAGGGTCAGCCGGACGCCCGACGACCTGCACGTCACCGCCCCGGGGTTGAGGACGTCACCGCCTCCGTAACGGGCGGCATCCGTGTTGAGGACCTCCTGCCAGGCGATGACCGGGCCGGGGACGTCGAGACGGTACTCGTGGCGGACCACCGGCGAGAAGTTGCTGACGGCCAACAAGGGCACTCCTTCCGCGTCGTAGCGGAGGAAGGCGAAGACGTTGTCCTCGGCGGCGTCCCCGGCCACCCACCGGAATCCGGCGGGGTCCGTGTCGCGTTGCCAGAGCGCGGGGGTGCGCCGGTAGAGGGTGTTGAGATCGCGGACGAGATCGCGGACACCCCGGTGATCGGGCTCGGCCGCGTACTCCGGGTCCAGCAGCCACCAGTCCGGCCCGTCGGCCTCGGACCACTCGGAACCCTGGGCGAACTCCTGGCCCATGAAGAGGAGTTGCTTGCCGGGGTGGGACCACATGAAGGCCAGGTACGCCCGTTCGTTCGCCCTTTGCTGCCACCAGTCGCCAGGCATCTTCGACACCAACGACCGCTTGCCGTGGACGACTTCGTCGTGGGAGATGGGCAGGACGTAGTTCTCGCTGTACGCGTACACCATGGAGAACGTCATCTCGTGGTGGTGGTGCTTGCGGTGGACCGGGTCGTGCTGGACGTAGCCGAGCGAGTCGTGCATCCAGCCCATGTTCCACTTCAGGCCGAAGCCGAGCCCGCCACTGTCGGTGGGCCGGGTCACCCCGTCCCACGCGGTCGACTCCTCGGCGATCGTCATGACCCCCGGGACCCTCCGGTACAGGGTGGCGTTCATCTCCTGGAGGAAGGCGACCGCGTCGAGATCCTCCCGCCCGCCGTGCACGTTCGGCGTCCACTGCCCCGAATCGCGCGAGTAGTCGAGGTAGAGCATCGAGGCGACCGCGTCCACCCGCAGCCCGTCGAGATGGAACTCCTCGCACCAGTACACGGCGTTGGCGACCAGGAAGTTGCGCACCTCGGTCCGCCCGAGGTCGAACTCGTACGTCCCCCAGTCCGGATGCTCGGCACGCCGTGTGTCACCGGGCTCGTAGAGGGGTTCCCCGTCGAACCTGGCCAGCGCCCACTCGTCCTTGGGAAAGTGCGCGGGCACCCAGTCCAACAGGACGCCGACACCGGCCCGGTGCAGCGCGTCGACCAGATTCCGGAAGTCGTCGGGGGAACCCAGCCGGGCGGTCGGCGCGAAGTAGGAGGTGACCTGATACCCCCAGGACGGGCCGAAGGGATGCTCGGCGACCGGCATGAGCTGTACATGGGTGAAGCCCAGGTCGGCCACGTACGCGGGGAGTTCATCGGCCAGTTGACGGTACGTCAGTCCCGGTCGCCAGGACGGCAGATGGACCTCGTACACCGAGAAGGGTTCCTCGTGCACGCGCGAACCGGCCCGGTGTGCGAGCCACTCCTCGTCGCCCCAGTCGTAGTGGGAGGCGGTGACGACGGACGCGGTCGCGGGCGGCACCTCGGTGCGCCGGGCCATCGGGTCCGCCTTCATGACCCGGCCGCCGCTCCGACCCACGACCTCGAACTTGTACCGCTCGCCCTCACCCACACCGGGCACGAACAGCTCCCACACCCCGGCGGCGCCGAGCGAGCGCATCGGGTGGGCGGTGCCGTCCCAGCAGGTGAAGTCACCGGCGACCCTCACCCCCTGCGCGTTCGGCGCCCAGACGGTGAAGCGGGTACCGGCGACGCCCTGATGGGTCATCGGTTCGGCACCCAGCGCCTTCCACAGCTCCTCGTGCCGCCCCTCCCGGATGAGATGCAGATCCAGCTCACCGAGCGAGGGCAGGAAACGGTACGGATCCCCGACCTCCGACGTACCGCCCTCGTACGACACCAGCAGCGTGTGGTCGGGAAGCGCGGGGGAGGGACCGAAGGGGAGTACGGCGCTGAAGAACCCGTCACCGTCGTCGTCGAGCGTGTGCGGCCGCCCGTCGACGAGCACGCTCACACCCCGCGCGAACGGGCGCAGCGCACGGAAGACCACCCCGCCGACCGGCAGGGGATGTGCGCCCAGGACCGAGTGCGGGTCGTGATGGGTGCCGGCGAGCAGACGCTGCCTGTCTTCGGGATCCCACAGGGCGTCGGGCCTGCCCAGGGAGGGCGTGTCGGGGAGGGAGGGGTCGTGCAGGGCCACAGCGGTCAGCCTCCTCGGACGGCGAGTCGTTCGATCGCCGCCATGGGAACGGGGAGCCAGTCCGGGCGGTGCCTGGCCTCGTAGACGACCTCGTACACGGCGCGGTCAGTCTCGTACGCGCGCAGCAGCCCGGGGTCGTGGCGCGGGTCCCACCCGGCCCTGGCGGCGTACCCCGCGCAGTAGGCGTCCCGGCAGCGCCGGGCCCACTCGGGGTGCCACGGCAGCCGGGTGCGGGCGGCGTAGTCGAAGGAGCGCAGCATGCCGGCGATGTCCCGCACCGGTGACTGGGCGCTGCGCCGTTCCGCGAGCGGGCGGGAGGGCTCGCCCTCGAAGTCGATCACGTACCAGTCCCCGCCGGCACCGCCCGTGCGCAGCACCTGTCCGAGGTGCAGATCACCGTGGACGCGCTGCGCGGCCGGGCCGGCGTCGAACCCGGCCAGGGTGTCGAACGCGGCTCGCAGCCCCCGGGCGTACGGCCGCAACGCCGGTACGCAGTGCACGGCGGCATCGAGACGGTCGGTCATCGCCGCCGCCGTACGCCTGCTGTGCCGGTCGCCGCGGGTGTCGCACGGGAAGGCTGTCGCGAGAGCCAGGTGGACATCGGCGGTGGCGCGGCCCAACTCGTGGGCCTCGTCCGTGAAGGCGTGCCCCGAGGCGAGAGCGCGCAGGGCGAGGGTCCAGCCGTCAAAGGCGCCGGGCAGGAACGGCTGGAGCACTCCGAGGGTCGCGTCCTGAGGCAGATCGGTCCTGAACCAGGCGGCCGGTGCGGGTACCCGGGCGCAGCCCTGTCGGGCGAGGGCGGCGGGCACCTCCAGATCGGGGTGGACGCCGGGCTGGACGCGTCTGAGCACCTTCAGGATGAACGAGTCGCCGTACACGAGCGAGGAGTTGGACTGTTCGACGTCGAGGAGACGCGGGGCGAGTCCGGCGGGCACGCTGACGGCGGGGTCGGCCTCGAAGCGCAGGGGGCCGGACGTGCAGGGGTGCCGGAGGCGCTCCAGCAGCAGTTCCGCCGCCCGGGGGTCCCGCAAGGCGTCGTAGACCAGCAGACCGGCCAAGGGCCCTTCGTGCGCGCGGCCGATGAGAGCCCGGCCGAGGCGCGGCGACGGGCGGTCCCGGACGCGGAGGAGCAGTTGGTAGCAGTCGCCGGGCGGGGGAGGGCCGCCGGGGACGGGGACGGCCGTGTGGCCGGTGCGGACGAGAAGGTGCAGGCAGCCCGGAAACAGCTCCGTCACGGACAGCAGGTCCAGGTCCGTGACAGGCCGGTCCTTGCCCGCGAACCAGCGCTGCTGCGGCAGCCACTCGCGGAGCAGTCCACCGAGCGAGCTCAGCGGCTCGGCGAGGGCCGCCGTCCGGCTCGGGCGAAGAGACGCGGTCTTCGGCATGGTGACGCTCCTTTCGCGGGGGACACGGTCACGGCCGTCGGGCGGTGCGCGGGGCGGATCGGGTGAGCCGGAACCAGTAGAAGCCGTGGCCTGCGAGGGTGAGGAGGTAGGGGAGTTCGCCGATGGCGGGGAAGCGGACTCCGCCGATGAGTTCGACGGGGTGGGTGCCGTTGAAGGCCTGCAGGTCGAGTTCGGTGGGCTGGGCGAAGCGGGAGAAGTTGTGGACGCACAGGACGAGATCGTCTTTGTACTCCCGCAGGAAGGCGATGACGGCGGGGTTGGAGGAGGGGAGTTCGGTGTAGGAGCCGAGGCCGAAGGCGGGGTTCTGTTTGCGGATCTCGATCATGCGCCGGGTCCAGTGCAGGAGCGAGGACGGGGACGACATGGAGGCTTCGACGTTGGTGACCTGGTAGCCGTAGACGGGGTCCATGATCGTGGGCAGGACGAGGCGGCCGGGGTCGCAGGAGGAGAAGCCCGCGTTGCGGTCGGGGGTCCATTGCATGGGGGTGCGGACGGCGTCGCGGTCGCCGAGCCAGATGTTGTCGCCCATGCCGATCTCGTCGCCGTAGTAGAGGATCGGGGACCCGGGGAGCGACAGCAGCAGCGCGGTGAAGAGTTCGATCTGGTTGCGGTCGTTGTCGAGGAGGGGGGCCAGGCGGCGTCGGATGCCGATGTTGGCGCGCATGCGGGGGTCTTTGGCGTATTCGGCCCACATGTAGTCGCGTTCTTCGTCGGTGACCATTTCGAGGGTGAGCTCGTCGTGGTTGCGCAGGAAGATGCCCCATTGGCAGTTTGAGGGGATGGCGGGGGTTTTGGCGAGGATTTCGGAGACCGGGTAGCGGGATTCGCGGCGGACGGCCATGAAGATGCGGGGCATGACGGGGAAGTGGAATGCCATGTGGCATTCGTCGCCGCCGCTCTGGAAGTCACCGAAGTAGTCGACGACGTCCTCGGGCCACTGGTTCGCCTCCGCCAGCAACACCGTGTCGGGATACATCGCGTCGATCTCGCGCCGGACCCGCCTCAGGAATTCATGAGTGCGGGGCAGGTTCTCGCAGTTGGTGCCCTCGGCCTGGTAGAGGTAGGGCACCGCGTCCAGACGGAACCCGTCGATACCGAGGTCCAGCCAGAATCGGAGAGCTGCGAGAATTTCCTCCTGGACCGCCGGGTTCTCGTAGTTGAGGTCCGGTTGGTGGGAGAAGAAGCGGTGCCAGTAGTACTGCTTGCGGACCGGGTCGAAGGTCCAGTTGGAGGCCTCGGTGTCGACGAAGATGATCCGGGCGTCCTGGAACTGTTTGTCGTCGTCGGCCCAGACGTAGTAGTCGCCGTAGGGGCCTTCGGGGTCGTTTCTCGACTCCTGGAACCAGGGGTGTTGGTCGCTGGTGTGGTTCATGACGAAGTCGATGATGACGCGCATGCCGCGTTGGTGGGCGGCGTCGACGAATTCGACGAAGTCGGCGAGGTCGCCGAATTCGGGGAGGACGGCGGTGTAGTCGGAGACGTCGTAGCCGCCGTCGCGGAGGGGGGATTTGAAGAAGGGGGGGAGCCAGAGGCAGTCGATGCCGAGCCATTGGAGGTAGTCGAGTTTGGCGGTGAGGCCTTTGAGGTCGCCGATGCCGTCGCCGTTGCTGTCCTGGAAGGAGCGGACGAGGACCTCGTAGAAGACGGCGCGTTTGAACCACTCGGGGTCCCGGTCCTTGGCGGGAGTGTCCTCGAAGGTGTCCGGAACAGGCTCGTTGACGGTCACGGTGTTACTGGCCTCCAGTCGAGTACCGCAGCAGGTGGAACACGTGCGCGGGCGTCCTGCCCGGTTCCAGACGTACGTAGTTGGTGCGGCCCCAGCGGTAGGTCTCACCGCTCAGTTCGTCACGCACCACGAGGGAACACTCCTCGTCTTCCCGCTTGTCCAGGCCGAGTTGCGGCATGTCCAACGAGACCGTCGCCTCCTGGGTGTGGTGGGGGTCGAGGTTCACGACCACCACAACCGTGTCCTCACCGGTGCGCTTGCTGTACGCGATCACCGCGTCGTTGTCGGTCCGGTGGAAGTGCAGGTTCCTGAGCCGGCGCAGGGCGGGGTGTTCGCGTCTGATCCGGTTGAGGGCGGCGATGAGCGGGGCGATCGAATGCCCGTTCCGTTCGGCCGATTCCCAGTCCCTGGAGCGGAGTTGGTATTTCTCGGAGTCCAGGTATTCTTCGCTGCTTTCGCGCAGCGGGGTGTTCTCGCACAGTTCGTAGCCGCTGTACACGCCCCAGGTCGGGGAGAGTGTCGCGGCCAGCACGGCTCGCGCCTCGAAGGCTGGGCGTCCGCCCTGCTGAAGGTACTCGTGCAGGATGTCCGGCGTGTTGACGAAGAAATTCGGGCGCATGTACGCGGCTGCCTCACCGGACAACTCGGTCAGGTACTCGGTGAGTTCGCCCTTGCCGGTACGCCAGGTGAAGTAGGTGTACGACTGCTGGAAGCCGACCTGGGCCAGGGCGTGCATCATCGCCGGCCGGGTGAACGCCTCCGCCAGGAAGATCACGTCCGGGTCGGTGCCGTTGATCTCCGCGATCACCTGTTCCCAGAAGACGACCGGTTTGGTGTGCGGATTGTCGACCCGGAAGATCCGCACCCCGTGACCCATCCAGTGCCGCAGCACCCGCACCGTCTCCGCGACCAGACCCGGCAGATCCGCGTCGAAGGCGATCGGATAGATGTCCTGGTACTTCTTCGGCGGGTTCTCCGCGTACGCGATCGTCCCGTCCGGGCGGTGATGGAACCACTGCGGATACTTCTGCACCCAGGGATGATCCGGCGAACACTGCAGCGCGAAGTCCAGCGCCACCTCCAGACCGTGCCGGGCCGCCTCGGCCACGAAGAAGTCGAAGTCCTCCAGCGTCCCCAGATCCGGATGCACGGCGTCATGACCGCCCGCCTCCGAACCGATCGCCCACGGCACCCCCACATCCTGCGCCGACGCCGACAGCGTGTTGTTCGGCCCCTTGCGGAAGGTCCGCCCGATCGGATGGATCGGCGGCAGATACAGCACGTCGAAACCCATCGCGGCGATCGCCGGCAACCGCCGCGCCGCCGTCCGGAACGTACCGTGCGGCTGCTCCGGCGTGCCCTCGGACCGCGGGAAGAACTCGTACCACGCCCCGTACAGGGCCCGCTCCCGCTCCACCGTCAGCGCCAACGGCTCACTCGACGTGACCAGGTCTCGTAGCGGAAACCGGCGCAGCACCTTGGCCACCGCCGGAGTCAGCGCCGGTGCGAGACGATCCGTGACCGGGAGCGAGTCGTCGCCCAGAGCCTGTGCCGCGGCCAGTACGACAGCCCGCGCCGCCCGCTCCGGCACACCCGCGGCGGCCCGCTCGTACAACAGCGCGCCCTCCTCCAGCACCAGCCCGACATCGATCCCGGCCGGGATCTTGATGCCCGCGTGGTGCCGCCAGGTGCTGACCGGGTCGCCCCAGGCCTCGACCCGGTAGGTCCACCGGCCCACCGTGTCCGGGGTGACGTCCGCGCCCCAGCGGTCCGTGCCCGGGGCCAGCTCACGCATCGGCGTCCAGGGGCCCGGCCGGCCCTCCGCGTCGCACAGCACCACGTTCGCGCCGACCGCGTCATGGCCCTCACGGAAGACCGTCGCGGTGACCTGGAAGGTCTCTCCCGAGACGGCCTTGGCCGGGCGTCTGCCGCCTTCGACGGCCGGGCGCACTTCCCGCACCGGGATGCGGCCGATGGCCGGGGTCGGGCTCATGGGTCTCACCTCTGGCTTGGTCGGGGGCGGGGGCGTGTCGGTGTCGGGGTCGGTCGGGGTTGGCAGGGGCCGTGGGTGGTGCTATCCGCCGGCCGTGGAGCGCTGCACGGCCGGGGGAGTGCGCCCGGTGAAGCGGTCCGCGTGGGCCCGTCCCGCCTGCTCCCGGAGGTAGGCGACCAGGCTGGTACGGAGATAGCGCTCGGCGGCGTGTACGGCCTCGCGCGCGCATCGCTTCCCCATCAGCACGCACAGGGTGTAGCCCGAGTCCTCGAAACTGTCCCGCGCCTCACGGTCGGACGGGGCGGCGAGCATGACGCGCTCCCACTCCCGGTACCTGTTCAGCTGTCGGGCGACCTCGGCTTTGGCGGGCAACAGCATGGCGCTGGTCCCCTTCCTCGTGACTCTGCTTCTGCGGCGAGACCTTCACTCATGGTGCATGCGCGACGACCCAGCGTCTTGTTGGATCTTCAACCACTGTGCGTGGTGCTCGTGTTGCACGAATGGACTAGCGCTCTCACTCTGGGAGGTGACTCAGAAGCGAACAGTGCTCACGCTTCGCGCTCGGGGCCGTGCCCCGCAGAGCGTGCGGAACGTGGGCCGCCGCCGTGAGGAGCCAACGAAGATGAAGACCGCAGAGTCCCGCTACTACCACCTCGACGTGGAGGTCTGTCCGGAACGGATCGGGCAGGTGGGCCGCATCCTGGCCGCCCACCTCCGGCTCTGGGACCTGGAACACCTGGTCGGGTCCGTCTGTGACGGCATCGAAGCTCTGTTGCGCGCCATCGACGGGCACGCCACCGACAAGCGTGCGGTGATCGAGATGTGGTGGAGCGGCCAGCACCTCATCACCGCCATCGCCGAACACGACCGTGACCTGCGGCTCGACCAGGAACTCGGCAACTGCCTGGCCTGGATCGCCGCGGCGAGCGACGGCTGGGGCTGCTGCGACACCGACACGAGCGCCAAGGTCATCTGGTTCTCGCGCCGGGCCCGCTCCTGCGAAGGCGTGCCGCTGATCCCGGCCCCGCCCGCGCCGACCCTGCGAGAGGGATGCCGGGCACCGGGCGTTCTCGTGAACGCGTAGCAGCGGTACGGCCGACTCTCCCTGGGCATAGTGAAGTTGGCACCCTGCTACGGGGGCGGGGTGGGGCACAGGGGGAACGCCGTGGTCCGGTATGTCCACTACGAAGTGACGTGCGGGATCCTCGCGGTCTGCGCGACAGCGGTGAGCGCTGGGGTGGTGGTCGGGGTGGAGGGTGCTCCGGAGGCGCCGCGAGGTGTCGGTCCGGCGATCGCCCTCGGTCTGCTCGCCCTGGCGTGCGCCGCGGGGTTCGGGGTGCTCACCGTCTCCCGGCTTAAGTGGTTCGGGGAAGGGCGGGACTTCGACAGGGCGGTCGCGCTGGAGGAGCCCGGCGCGGTGCTGCCGGCGCCGGGCAAGGAGTACCGCACTTGCGTGAACGTGTATCTCTTCGTCGTCATGGTGGCGTCCGCGCTGGGCGGTGGACTGCTGTGGTGGCGAACACTGGCGCTCTGGCCGCTGCTCTTCGCGGCGGCGTGGCTGGCCCGCGGGTGGCGGGTCGCCCGCTGGGAGCGGTGCCACGGCCTGCTGCTCTGGATCGGCCCGGTGCACACCGGGATTCGGGAAGGCGGCGACCGGCGTCTGCACTCGTCGGTCCGGTAGCCGCCGGGCTCAGCGCGGGATGCGTGCGGTCACCGTGAACTGAGCCCCGTCCGGATCGCGCAGCACCGCCTCGTAGGGCACGGAACCGGAGACGTGCCGCAGGACGCTGCCGCCGTTGTCCTGCGCGGCCTTGACGCAGGCCGTCACGTCCTCGACCGCGAAGTGGACCTGCCAGTGCGGCCGGATCGTGGGATCGGGCGCGGCCTCCAGCGCACCCGACACGATGCGGGCCACGACATCGCCCCGGCTGCGCAGCACGACCTCGTTGCCCTCGTAGAGGACCTGGCAGCATCCGGGCCGGTCCGAAGCCCACTCGAGGACCTCGCCGTAGAAGATGGCCGCGTCGAACGCGTCACGGGTGTGCAGCCGTACGAACGTCGGCGCCGACCGCCGCCAGGCCTCCCAGCCGGCCAGCAGCTCTCCCTCCCAGACCCCGAAGATCGCGCCGTCACGGTCGGCCAGCAGGGCCGCCCGGCCGGGCGGGAGGGAGAGCGGCCCGACCGCCGCCGTGCCTCCGCGCTCGCGGACCCGGGCCACCGCGTCGTCAGCGCTCGGCACGGCGAAGTACGGGGTCCAGGCGACCACCATCTGCCATACGGAGGCCACCGCGGCGATCCCCGCGACCGGTGTGCCGTCCACCAGGGCGACCCGGAAGCGGTCGCCCAGCCGGGCCGGCCGCCATCGCCAGCCCAGTACGGCGCTGTAGAACGACTCGGTGGCCCGCAGGTCGCGGCTGGTCAGACTCACCCAGCAGGGTGCGCCGAACACGGAATGCGTCGAGACGACGTCCGTCGCGCCGCGGGGATGTGTCGGGTGGTTCATGGCACTCGTGTCCTGACTTCGTCGACCGGCGGGCACCGGTCCGACACCAGTCTCCGACCGAACCCCGTCCCGGTGCCTGTCGAGTACCCCGATCGGGCCTGTCGGCACCTGGGTGGTTCGCCGACGCGGTTCGCCGGCGACGCGCGAAGTCCCGCGACGGGAGGGTGTTTCAACTCCGTCTCTCCGGTGCAACCGGGAGGGGTGGGTGCGCTGGTGAACCGTTCCCGGGAGGGTTCGGCAGTGAGCCCGTCCCCCAGTCGCCCGGCATTGAAGCAATCGCCCGGGCGACTGTGGTGTGTACGGGTCCGGCCCGCCCTCAGCAGGCGTCGGCGAGCATGTCCCCGTACCGCGTCCGGCTCCTCCCGGCGTGTTCGACGGAAGGCTCGGCGGCGGACTCCTCGTCGAGCTCCTCACGGATGCGCGCACAGCAGGTGCTGAGCAGCCGGGAGACGTGCATCTGCGAGATGCCGAGTTGCGACGCGATCCGGCTCTGTGTCATCCCGCCGAAGAACCGCAGGTAGAGGATGGTGCGCTCGCGCTCGGGCAGAGCCCGCAGACAGGGACCGACGGCTGTCCGGTCGACGATTCTGTCGAAGCCGGGGTCGGTTCTGCCGACGGTGTCCGTGAGCGCGTATCCGTCGGTGCGCGGCATCTCGGCCTCCAGCGACAGTACGGAGAAGCACTCCAGGGCCTCCATGCCGGCACGCACCTCGCTCTCGCTCAGTTGCGCGTACGCGGCGATCTCGGCGTCGGTCGGGGGCCGTCCCGGGATGGTGGCGGCGAGTTCCCTGGAGGCGGTGCGCACCCGGTTGCGCAGTTCCTGCACCCGGCGCGGCACATGCAGCGCCCACAGATGGTCGCGGAAGTGGCGCTTGATCTCACCGGTGACCGTCGGTACGGCGTAGGCCTCGAAGGCGGCGCCGCGCTCGGGGTCGTAGTGGTCGACGGCCTTGACGAGCCCGACGGCGGCGACCTGGTAGAGGTCCTCCAGAGACTCACCGCGGCCCCGGAACCGGACGGCGATCCGTTCCGACATGGGCAGCCAGGCCCGCACGAGGTCGTCCCGGAGCGTCTGACGTTCCGGTCCTTCGGGGAGTCGGGCAAGCCGCTCGAAGTCGGCGGCGGTGTCGGGGGCGTCGTCGTGCGGATGTTGCCTCGTTCTGGTGGCGATACGCATCGCGCGCACCTTCCTCGGTTGGTGCTGGATGGACAGACACCGGGGGAGGGTGCGCTCACGGACCGGACGGAGGTCGGCCGGAGTCCGGCGAACCGGCTCCCACGGGCGTGCCTCCAGTCCGAAGCACTAGGTGACTGATTCCCGCTCCGGACGCTATGGAAACAAATCGACATAAACTCGGATACGTACCGCAGCAGCTGTCCGCCGCCTCCGGGCTCACCGGACTCCTGGCTCACCGGACGCGAGAACCTCGTCCTGTTCGCCTCGGGTCTTCGGCGTCCCGCGTCGCGAGCGGGCCGAGCGCGTCGGCCGGCTGGCCCGCTGAACGCCGGTCACGACCATGCACGGGAACGTGATGTGCGGCACGCGCCCACCTGGTGTGGGAAGGTCCTTCGGCGAATTTCCGCTGCACACCGCTTGATCAGTGATCAAGGGGGCGAATTCGCTGGCCACAGCGCATTCTGCTCATTTGACTGTGCGCCGGACACAAGGATAGGAAGCAGCCATCCGAGTCGAGAGGTGGACTGTGCGCGAGCCGAACGTGGTCGGGGACTGGCACGAGTACGACGAGCATGCCGGCCTGCGTGTCCGCGTCCACCGTCTGGTGGCGGCCGAACCGCCGCGCGGGCGGGACGACGCAGCCGAGGGACTGACCTATTTCAGCCTCCGGGTGACGGTCGAGAACCGCGGCGACCGGCACTTCGGCGTCCATCTGGAGGACGGACAGATCGACGTCCGGCTCGGCCCCGACGGCGAGGGCGCCTTCATCGACTGGCGGAACTCGCAGTTCATCGAGGGCTTCGACGTACATCCGCTGCGTCGCGCCACGGCCGTTCTCTACGCGGCCGGTCCGGAAGCCTCGCTGGCGCAGGTGGACGTACAGATCCAGCTGCGGGTCGAGGAGGAGTGGACCCCCCGGCACCTCTGGGCGGGCGGGATCGGGCTCCCCGAGGACTTCACCGGCACCGGCGCGCACCACGGCCCGGCCCGCGAGGGGGTGGCCCACCAGGCGAGCGACTTCCTCAAGGAGCAGCGGGAGCTGAGGGAGCAGCGGGACCAGAAGGGCCAGACGGAACCCACCTGAGCCACCGGCCGAACCGGCGTGCCACCTTCACCGCCGCCGGACGGCCCGCGCTCCCGTGCCCCGTCTCTCGTTCCCCCGTCGTTGTTCTCCGTGCCCCCGTGCCCTCAGTGGGCGATGTCGTCGATCAGCTCGCGCGCGCCCTGCCGCAGCAGCGCCACCGCCACGGACGTGCCGAGCGTGGCCGGGTCGAGGCGGCCCGCCCATTCGTGGGCGTTGAGCTGGACCTTGCCGTCCGGAGTGAACACGCAGGCGCGCAGCGAGAGTTCACCGTTGCGGGCCACCTTCGCGTACCCGGCGATCGGGCTGTTGCAGTGCCCCTGGAGAACGTGCAGGAACATGCGCTCGGCCGTCGCCTCCCGATGCGTGTCCGGGTCGCCGAGGTCGCTGACGGCGTCGATCACCTCGGTGTCGCCCTCGCGGCACTGGAGGGCGAGGATGCCCGCGCCGATCGGCGGCATCATCGTCTCGGGGGAGAGGATCTCGCTGACGACGTCCATCCGGCCGATGCGCTCCAGACCGGACACGGCGAGAAGCAGCGCGTCCGCCTCCCCGGCCGCGAGCTTCTCCAGCCGCCGGTTGGCGTTGCCGCGGAACGGCACGCACTCCAGGTGCGGGTGGGATGCGGCCAGCTGGGCGATCCGGCGCACCGAGGACGTACCGATCCGGGTGCCGTCCGCCAACTCGTCGAGGGTGCGGCCGCCCGGGTGGATCAGGGCGTCACGGATGTCGTCCCGCCGGAGGAACGCGGCGAACATCGTGCCGGCCGGGAGCGGCCGGTCGGCGGGTACGTCCTTCACACAGTGCACCGCGAGATCGGCCTCACCGGCCAGCAGCGCGGCGTCGACCTCCTTGGTGAACGCCCCCTTGCCCTCGACCAGGGACAGATCGCCCATCCACTTGTCGCCGGTCGTCTTCACGGGGACGACCTCGGTGCGGACGTGCGGGTGGACGACGGCGAGCTCGGCGCGTACCCGCTCCACCTGGGCCAGTGCCATGGGCGAGTCGCGGGAGACGATACGAATCAGTTCAGGGACGGACATGCCGACACGATAGACCCTCCCGACCCCCTCCTTCTCCGAACCAGTGGCTTCGCCCAGGCAGTTCGCACCGCGCGTGCAGGCCGCACTAGCCCCGCCACCGGCCCTCACCGCAGGTGGGGGCCAGGGGGGGTCCGGGGAGTCACGACTCCCCGGACCCCTCCCGCTGCCCGCCGGACCGACCGGCTGTTCGTGCTACTCGGTGTCCTCTTCGTCGAAGGTGACGACGATCTTCTCGGCGGCTCCGGGGGTGAGAGCGAGGTCGAAGGCGGTGCCGACGTCGGTGAAGGGGATGCGGTGGCTGATGAGCTTGGCGAAGGTCTCGTGGTGCTCGACGAGTTCGGGAGTGACCTCGAAGATCTCGGTCGGGTAGCCCTGGGAGGCGATAAGAGTGAGCTCGCTGCGGAGCATGCCGCCGAGGTCGATCTGGTCGGACTTCTTCTGGACGGCGACCATGACGAGCTTGGCGCCCCACTTGGCGGATTCGACGGTGGTGTTGAAGACGGCGGGGACGCCGGCGGCATCGATGTAGATGTCGGTGGCGGGGCGGGGCTGCCCGAGGGCGTTGGCGGCCTGGCCGTGGAGTTCGGTGAGCCGCTCGGTGACGTTCTCGGTGCGGGAGTCGATGACGGCGTCGGCGCCGACGGCCAGCGCGGTTTCGAGGCGTTCGGGGATGACGTCGGCGACGACGACGTGCTTGACGCCGCGGAGCTTGAGCCAGATGGTGGCGCCCAGGCCGATGGGTCCGGCGCCGAAGACGACGACGGTGTCGTCGGGGGTCGCCGCGGAACGGTTGACGCAGTGCCGGGCGACAGCCATCGGTTCGTTGAGAGAGGCCACGTCGAAGGGGACGGTGTCGGGGAAGACGGCGACCGTCCGGCCGACCTCGCAGTCGTCGAGGAGCAGGTACTGGCTCATGGCGCCGTGCGCGCCGCCGCAGCCGATGATGCCCGAGGACACGCCCTGGGGGTTGACGACGACGCGGTCGCCCACCTTCAGGTACTTCACCTCGGCGCCCAGTTCGATGATCTCGCCGGCGGGCTCGTGGCCCAGGGGGATGGACCGGGTGGTGCCGTCGGCGCCGGGCATGCCGCCGAGGTGGAGGAAGAAGGTGTCGGTGCCGCAGATTCCGCAGGCGCGGACGCGCATGAGGGCGTCCTTGGGGCCGGGCACGGGGCGTTCGACGTCGACGACCTCGACCTTGTCCTTCGCGGTGTGCGCGGACCTCATCGTGGTGGACATGGGTAACTCGCCTTCTGTGTAAGGGTGTTGCTGGCGGGAGGGGTGGGTTCCGGGGATGCCGCTCGGGCCGCTGGGGGCTTGTCCGCCTCAGGAGACATGCTCATGAGACATGGGTGCTCATCCCGTGGCCTTCAGAGCGCGCAGCACGGCGTCGGCCATGCCGCGCTCACCTCGCTCGTTGGGGTGAAGAGGGGCCGCGTCCGCCACCGGCAGCAGGGGCTCGACCCAGCGGGTGCCCCCGGCCGCACAGGCATCACGGCCGACCGACGGCCCGTAGGTGTCGACGTACACCGCACCGGCGGTCGCGGCCCGCTTTCGCAGGGTGGCGTTGAGCTGCTGCTCCTTGGCGTCCAGGAACCGCACATCGCCGGGGGCGAGTGTCATGTCGTCGTCGCAGCGGTTCCCCTCGGACGGCAGGATCGTCGGGTAGCCGACGACGTACACCTCGGCCCGCGGTGCCCGGCGCTTCACCTCGGCGAGTGCGCCGGTCAGCCGCGCCCCCGCCGCGTCGATCCGCCGCGCCACCTCGTCGGTGCCGTCGGAGGAGTACTCCCTGCGACAGGGCGCGTCGTCCCCGGTGAACCTTCCGCTGCCGGTCAGCCGGCGGACGAGGCCCTTCTTGACGCACTCCCGGACTGTGGCGGCGAAACCGATGTCGTTGCCGCCCACGCCGATGGTGACCAGCGCGGTCCTCACGGTGAGCGCGGACAGCTGGGCCGGGTTGATGCCGTCCTGGGTGGACTGGGCCGAGGAGAGGTCGGCGATCTTCGCGCCGCTGCAGCTCATGTCCCGGAAGTCGGCCGTGCCCAGGGCCAGTTGTCGCGCTACGAGAGAGGGATAGTTCCGGTCGGAACGGTCACAGCCCGCGGGGGCGGTGGCCTGGGTGGGAATCCCCGGGCCCGAGGTGTAGGAGTCGCCCAGCGCCACGTACGGGCCCTGCGGCGGGGCCGGATCGTCGTCGCCGCCGCGTCCTACGGTGATCACGGTGACCAGCGCGCCGAAGGCGACCGCCCCGGCCAGTCCGGCTCGCGCGGAGTTCCTCATCGCGGTGTCCTGCCTTCCGTCTCCTGATACCGGCCGGGCCGGTATCGCTCGCTTCGGGGGCGCGTGGCCCGGGGGACGACGGTGGGCGGTGAGCGACACGGAGCCGACGGCGCTGTCGGCCTCGTGCGCCGGGGGAGTGGGCCAGGGGGTGCCCAGTGGTCACGAGGAGTCGCCGTCGGAACGGGGTGGATGTGTCCCCGGGCTCGGCGCCGGACGGGGGGAGTTGTCCGGCGCCGAGCCCGGGGAGCGCGCCGGTCCCCGTCCCCACGGGTTTCGGCGCGGCGGGGCCTCCTCCGCTCAAAGGCGGCCCCGGTCCGGGTGCCCGCGGCTCTTCGCGGCGCGGGCTTCGGTGACCTGGTCGGTCACCGGGGAGGGTGGTCAGGTGGTGCGGGTCATGAGAGCTCCTGCGTTCGTCGAGCGAGGGTCCATGGGCGCCGGGGTGTTTCCGACGGCGACGAACCCTGTTTTGCTTGAGTAAGGCAAGCACATTGAATTACTTGAGTCAAGCAAGCTAATGTGGGATCGAGGTCGAGCCCGGAAGGGGTGTGGGTGGCTTTGCTCGAGTCGCGCGAGCAGGATGTGGACAGGGTGGGCGGGCCCGCATCGCTGTCGTCGGAAGCCCTCTCTCCGGCGGAGCGGGACGTGGCCGAGATCGACCGGAACCTCAACCGGATCGCTCACCTGGCCTACCACGCCAGACAGCACGGGCGGCTTCGAGAACTGGCCGGCGTCCCTCTGGACCGGGCCGCGGTGGTGCTCCTGCGGCAGGTGGCCGACTCCGAACCCCTGCGCCCGGGGGAGCTGGCGAATCTGCTGGCCGTGGAGGCCTCGCACATCACCCGGCAGGTGCAGCGCCTTCAGGAGGCCGGCTATGTCACCCGGATCCCCGACCCCGACGACGGGCGTGCACAGCTCGTCCGGCTCACCGTGGCGGGCGCGGAGGCGGTCGCCCGTATCCGTGGGGTCAAGTGCCGCACCATGCGGATGTCGCTGAAGGGCTGGTCGTCCCAGGATCTCCGGCGCCTGACGGGCTTCGTGGACCGGATGGTCGACGACCTGCTCGCCGCCATCGAGACGGACGACGGCCTTGAGGGCACCGTGGCCCACCTCGCCCTGGATCCTCTGTGAACGGTCTTTCCCGGGCCGGCGGTTGCGAGGCGCGCCGGGGCGGCGTGCTCTCGACCTGACTCCGGCGGAGTACCGGCTGTGGGTACCGGGGCGGCAACGCCGTCGAGCAGCTCGTCTCCCGGCTGTGCCGCAAGGGCATGGCAGGCCGCTCGTGAGTGTCGTAGGTACCGGCGGCGGAATTTACTTGAGTTACGCAACGAGATGGTAACTTGAGGGTATGTCCACACCGCCGCCCAAGACCGCTCCCGCCCCGAAGGATGTGGCTGAGATCGAGCGCGCTCTCACCCGCATCTCCTATCTGCTCAGCCGTGCCCGGCAGCACGAACGTCTGATGGCGATCGCCGGTGTCCCGCTGGACCGGGCCGCCACCGCGCTTCTTCGGCAGATCGCCGACTCCGAACCGATGCGCCCCGGCGAACTCGCCAACCGGCTCGCGGTCGAGGCGTCCCACGTCACCCGCCAGGTGCAGCAGCTCCAGAAGTCCGGCTACGTCACCCGCGTACCCGACCCGGACGACCGCCGCGCCCAGCGCATCGAGCTGACCGCGAGGGGCGAGGTGGCCGTCGAGCGGGTCCGGGAGGCGAGCCGGCGGGGTATGCAACTGGCCCTCGGCGACTGGTCCGCCGAGGAGCTTCAGCAGCTCGCCGGTCTGTTCCACCGGATGGTCGACGATTTCCTGGCCTACTCCCTCGATGACGACGGCGTGGTGGGTCTCGTCGAGCCCCTCCCCGACGCCTGACGCAGCACCTCGTGCCGTGTCGCACCGCACCCGCGGTGCGATCGGCCACTCCCCGTCGAACGCCAGGTCGACCGTGTGCCAACCGGTTCCGGCCGCGGGAGAACCGGGGTGCCCGGTCGGCTGTCCACCGTGCGGGAGCGCACCCGGTTCCCCGCGCCGGGCGACGCGAACCGAGCGGGAGGTCTCCTGCTTGCGAATCATGGAGGGCCCATGGCGGATCATCGGCGGTAGTCGAACACCTGGCTATCGAACACCTGGCTCTGGAGCTGGATTTACCGTCCAGTAGGATCGCCCGGCACACCATCCGAGGAGGAAGCGTGCCCCGGTCCCAACGCTCGCCCCTGCTGCTCGCCGGTCTGTTGGCCGCCGGCGGCGTCGCCCACTTCGTCGTGCCCCGCACGTTCGACGCGATCGTGCCGCGCGCGCTGCCGGGTACGCCCAGGACCTGGACGTACGCCAGTGGCGCCGCCGAACTCGCGCTCGCGGCCGGGGTCGCGCTGCCGCGTACCCGGCGGGTCGCCGCCCTGGCCACGGCGGGGTTCTTCGTCGGGGTGTTCCCGGCCAACGTGAAGATGGCCCTCGACTGGCGTGGCAGGCCCGCCGCCCTGCGGGCCGGAGCCATCGGGCGGCTGCCGCTTCAGGTGCCGCTCGTCCTGTGGGCACGCAGTGTCGCGAAGAATGGAGAAGGCCGGTCATGAGCAAGGTGAACGTCGGCGACAAGATCGAGGACTTCGAGCTGCCGGACGAGAGCGGAGCGCCGCGTCGACTGTCCGAACTGCTCACCGAGGGGCCGATCGTCCTCTTCTTCTATCCCGCGGCCCTGTCACCCGGCTGCACGGCCGAGGCCTGTCACTTCCGGGACCTGGCCGCCGAGTTCGCCGCTGTCGGCGCGCGGCCGGTCGGGATCAGCGGGGACTCCGTCGACCGTCAGCAGGAGTTCGCACAGAGCCACACGCTCGGCATGCCGCTGCTGTCGGACGCCGACGGGACGGTCCGTGAGCTCTTCGGGGTGAAGCGCGGCTTCTCGATGATGCCCACCAAACGGGCCACCTTCGTCATCGCCGAGGACCGGACGGTCCTGGAGGTCGTGTCGAGCGAGCTGCGGATGAACACCCACGCGGACCGTGCCCTCGCCGCGCTCCGCGCCCACCAGGGCTGACGACCGCCGCACCCGCGCCCGGCCGCCCCACGGAGGGGCGGCTCGGCGGGATCGCCGTGCCGAGGTGGGCCGTCGGGGTTGATGCCCCGGGGCCCAGGGACCATCCTGGGGCGTATGAAACAAGTCGCCGCCGCGGTGATCATCGATGCCCGAGGCATGGTGACGGGATGGAGCGAGGGTGCCCGGCGGTTGACGGGGCACACGGCCGAGGCCGTCGTCGGACGTCCGGCCGCCGTACTCCTCGCACAGGACCCTGCGTCGACGGCGATGACCGAGCTGGCGGGCGTGCTCACACTCCGCCACCGGGACGGCCACCCGGTCGAACTCGCCGTCAGCGCGTGCCCCGTGCAGGACGAGAACGGCGACACGCGCGGATATGTCGTCACCGCCCTCCCCGAACCGGCGGCGCCCGCTCCGTCGCCGGCCGCGCAGGGGCCCGCCCCGCTGGAGCGGGCCATCCGGCAGGCCTCCGTGTCGATGTCCGCCTTCGACACCGACCAGCGCTACACCTGGCTCAACGACTCCGCCTGCGACCTGATGGGCGTCGAGGAACAGGCCCTCGTCGGACGGCTCTACGGCGAGATCGTGCCCGACGACCGGACCAGCCGGGGCTTCCTGCTCAACCTGCGCGAGGTCGCCCGCACCGGCCTCCCCGTGCGCTACGAATCCTTCGGCAAGGACGCGGACAGCGGCCGGGAATACGCGTGGAGCATCGAGATGTGGCCGGTGCGCGACGACCTGGGCGCCGTCACCTCGGTGGGCATCGCCGCCTTCGACAGCAGCGACCAGCACTGGGCCCGACGGCGGCTCGCCCTGCTCAACGAGGCGGCCGCCGCCATCGGCACCACCCTCGACGTCGTCCGTACCGCCGAGGAACTCGTCGAACTGGTCGTGCCCCGGTTCGCCGACTTCGTCAGCGTCGACCTGCTCGACTGGGTGCTCGGCGCGGACGAACCCGCCGCGGTGCGGGCCGACGAGGTCGTCCTGCACCGGGTCGCCCACGGCTCTGTCACCGAGGGCACGCCCGAGGCGGTCATTCCGCTGGGCGCGAAGGACATCTACCCGCCGTTCACCCCGCCGGTGCGGGCGATGGCGGAGGGCCGGGCGGTACTCGGGCGGGTCGGTGAACCGGCGTTCGACGAGTGGGTGGCGGAGCGCAACGCCCGCGAGCCCGTCGGCCGCCCGTACCGCAAGGGCGTCCACTCCATGGTCACCGTGCCGCTGCGGGCCCGGGGCACCACCCTGGGCGTCGCCGTCTTCCTGCGCATCGGCCGCCCCGACCCCTACACGGAGGACGACGTCGTTCTCGCCGAGGAACTGGCCAGCCGTGCGGCCGTCTGCGTCGACAACGCCCGCCGCTTCGAGCGTGAGCGCACGACAGCGCTGGCTCTCCAGCACAGCCTGCTGCCCCGAGGACTGCCGGGCCAGGCGGCAGTCGAGGTCGCCCACCGCTATCTGCCCTGCGGGTCGGTGGCCGGCATCGGCGGCGACTGGTTCGACGTCATCCCGCTGTCCGGCAGCCGGGTCGCCCTCTGCGTCGGCGACGTCGTCGGCCACGGCATCCAGTCCTCCGCGACCATGGGACGGCTCCGTACGGCCGTACGGACCCTCGCGGACGTCGATCTGCCGCCGGACGAGCTTCTCACCCACCTCGACGACCTGGTCACGCATCTGGCCGACGAGGAGGACGGTGCCGACGTCGCCGAACTGGGCGCCACCTGCCTCTACGCCGTCTACGACCCGGTCTCGCGCCGGCTGAGCCTCGCCTCCGCCGGACACCCGCCGCCGGCCGTCGTGCCGCCCGGCGGCGTCGCCGAGCTGATCGAGGTGACGGCGGGGCCGCCGCTCGGTGTCGGCGGCCTGCCCTTCGAGGCGACCGAACTGAAACTGCCCGAGGGCTCGCTCCTGGCCCTCTACACCGACGGGCTGATCGAGGACCGCGACCGGGACGTCGACCACGCGACGGCGGAGCTGTGCCGAGCCCTGAACCTGCCCGGCGCCTCGCTCGACGCCGTGTGCGACGCGGTGCTCAAGGCCGTGCTGCCCGAGCAGCCGGGCGACGACGTGGCACTGCTGCTCGCCCGTACGCACGCGCTGGGCGCCGACCGGGTGGCCGTCTGGGACGTGCCGCCGGACCCCGCGCAGGTGTCCGTCGCCCGTCAGGCGGCCATGGAGCGGCTGGCCGGCTGGGGGCTGGAGGAGGAGGCCTTCGTCACCGAGCTGGTCGTCAGCGAACTGGTCACCAATGCCATCCGGTACGGCGAGCCGCCCATCCAGCTGAGACTGATCCGCGACCGCGCCCTCATCGTCGAGGTCTCCGACGGCAGCTCCACCTCACCGCACCTGCGCCGGGCGCACGCCTTCGACGAGGGCGGCCGTGGACTGCTGCTCGTCGCCCAGCTCACCCAGCGCTGGGGCAGCCGCCAGACGGGCACCGGCAAGACGATCTGGGCCGAGCAGCCGCTGCCGACGGACTAGACCGTCGGGGCCGACAGGGGAGCCGGTCCGAAGCCGGCCGGATGGTCCGGGCGGGTGAGTCGGTTCGGTGAAGGGTCGGTTCGGTGATCGGTCACTCGAAGTCGCAGCCGGGGTTCGGCGCGTCCTCCGAGAAGGGTGAGCCGTGCGGCAGGACGTACAGGACGTCGAGTACGACGGGCGTGCTGCCGAGGTTCCGGCCTATGTGGATGTTCCCGGGGCCCGCCGGTTCGCTGATGGCGCTGCCCTTCGGATACACACCGTCGGACTCGCAGGTGGAGTCGAAGTGGCTGAGGGTGCCCTCCTTGACGAGGCCGTAGAGCGGGCCGTCGTGGTAGTGCCAGCCGGTGGCCTGGCCGGCGGGGATGGTGACCTCCCGCAGCGTGTAGTCGGTGTCGCCGATGGTGGTCTGGGCGAGAATCCGGCCCGACACTCCTGGTCCGGGCGGCGTGGCATGGGCCGTACCGCAGGCGAGGACCGCGGTGACTGTGACGGCACCGGCCGTGGCGGTGCGAAGCAGGTTGCGCATGCTGGATCCCCCGAGGGTGAGAGCGTGAGCGCGCCATGACACCTCAGTGTGGCCCTGCGAGGGCGTGATTGTCCGCGAGACGGCTACGAACGCGAGCAGCGTCTCAACGGTCCCTGCCGATGGCCTGCCGATGGCCGCCCGTCCGTCGCAGCATCGGCTGCGGGACCCGGGTCTCCCATGCGGCGAAGACGCCGGGTGCGGTCGGAGGGCGCGGACGGGGTTCAGGCGGTCGGCGGATTGCCGTCCGCGTCCGTGCGCTCCTGGGCGGCCAGTCGGTCGCGTGCGTCCGACCAGTCGAGGGGCAGGCCCGCGGCCGGTGTCTCCCAGAAGGTGAAGACCGAGCGGCTCACCGTGGAGCGCAGACCGGTCATGACCGACTTGTGGGGCTCGGTCCGCGCGTAGGTGTAGAGGGCCTGCCTGTCCTCCCAGGCCGACAGGGTCCAGAAGGTGCGCTTGAGCGGCTCGGCGATCAGTGTGGCGCCGTAGGCGCCGGGGGCGCTCCTGACCTGCTTCCAGGCGGCGAGCGACCGCAGGAAGAAGCGGGGAACGTCTTTCAGGGAGCGGACTTCCAGACGGGACGCCATGACGAACGCAGTCGCGTCCGGAGCGGGCTCGTTGACGGTTGTCCAGGGCAGGGTGGGCATGGCTGCGGCCTTCTTCCGAGAGGCAGGGCGGAGCGGAGGCCTACTTGGATACCTCCACTATCCATGTTAGACAGTAGAGGTATCCAATGACCAGAGCGGAGCCCGACCGATGCGTATGTCCGAGCTGAGCCGCCGCAGTGGTGTCTCTGTCACGACGATCAAGTACTACCTCCGTGAAGGGCTCCTCCCGGTCGGCCGCCAACTGTCGGCGACGCAGGCCGAGTACGACGAGAACCACCTCCGCAGGCTCCGGCTGATCCGTGCGCTGATCGGCGTACGGGGACTGTCCGTCAGCACCACCCGGGAGGTGCTGGGCGCGCTCGACGAACACACCGCCGACACCCACCGCCTGCTGGGGCTCGGGCTCGGGGCGATCCGGCTCGCCGACGAGACGGAGGCGGACTCTCCGGAACCGGCCGAAGTCGACGCGCTGATCCAGGAGTTGGGCTGGAACGTGCACCAGGCCGCGCCCGCTCGCGGCACGCTGGCTGACACCCTCGCCTCTCTGCGCACCCTCGGCTCACCGCTCGACGCGCGGGTGCTCCTGCCGTACGCCCGGCTGGCCGAGCAGACCGCGGTCCTCGACCTCGACCAACTGGACGGAATCGAGGACCCGTTGGAGGTCGTCGAACGCGCGCTGCTGCTCACCGTCCTCCTGGAGCCCGCGCTGCTGGCGCTGCGGCGCATGGCCCAGGAGAACGAGTCGGCCCGCCGGCACGAGGACGCGCCGGACAGCTGACCCGGAGCTGTGTTCGGGAGTGGCCGCCCGAAGCATGCAGGCCCACAGTCTCGCCAGTTCGCCGAATCCTGGACAACCACGCTTCCGGAGAGTGGAAAGAAATCCCTGTTTACGGGCGTAGAACCGCGAGGCTGAATGTTACTGCCGAGTGAAGTCCTGGCCGACGGCCGGGCGCCGACGTTTATTCCGGGAATCGGCGGTGCGCCGAAATGTGCCGGGCGTCATATTCACTCTACGGGCGAAGAACTTGCCGAAGTTCGTGACTTCGGTGAACCCGAGTTGGCGGGCGATGGTTCCGACAGGCAGATCCGTGTGGACCAGCAGACGTTTCGCTTCCAGGGTGACGCGTGCGTCGATCAGGTCCTTGGTGGAGGTGCCGGCGACGATACGACAGGCCCGGGACAGGGTGCGGGGCGTGCAGTTGAGTGCGGCGGCGTAGTCCTCGACCAGCCGGGTCGTGCGGTAGGAGGCCTCCAGTTCGCGCCGGAAGCGCAGAAAAAGCTCGCTGTTCTCGCCGGAGGGGCTCTCGGCGTGCTGCGGATCCGTGCGCTGGCTGCGGCACATCTGGTCGATGTGCATCAGGGCGACCGCCAGCAGATGCTTGAGGATGTCCTCGCCGAGTCCCTGGTCGGGCCGCTCGAACTCCTCCCGCATCAACGCCAGCACGCGCCCGAAGCCGGCCAGTTCGTCCTCGCTGAGCTGCCAGTGACTGGGGCGCAGGACGTCGTCGAGCATCCCCATCTGGGCACGCAGCCGCAGGGGAAAGGTCTCGGTGAACATGACGAGCTGAGCTTCCATCTGCACCGGTGACGCGAAGTGGATCACCTGGTTCGGCCGGATCCACAGCAGGGAGCCCGTGCGGCACGCGTACCGCGTGGAGTCGATGGTGAAGTCGCCGGCCCCCGCTTCGACCAGCAGGAGCTGGTGGAAGGCGAGCCGGTGGGGAGCGCTGGCGAAGTTCGTACGGAGCTTCTTGCGCACCTCACTGAGCGGGGCCATGGCCAGGCCGATCCCGGGTCTGCACGTGGGGGTGTAGGGGACCACCGGGATCGGTAACGAAGCGAAATCGACCATGAGCGTTCCGGAATCGACCTTTCTCAAGCTACTTTAAAAATCAATGATAGGCGTGGCCGCCCGTAGCCGGATCACTTCTGGCGCATGCACGAGTACACGAGTAACCGCCCCCACATGATGTGCAGGTGAAGGGAAGTAGAAACGGGATGACCACCCACCCCGGCGCCCCCGAGCGCTCGGTTGTCGACCGCACGCTCAGCATTCTCGGCGTTTTCGACCGTGACAACCGCACCCTGACGCTGAGCGACATCAGCCGGCGCGCCGGTCTTCCGGTCGCCACGGTTCATCGCATCGTCAACAAGCTCCATGGCTGGGGCGCACTGGAACGAGGAGAGGCAGGTGGCTACAGCATCGGCCTGAGACTGTGGGAGACCGCCACGCTGGCGCCCCGGTACGGGGACCTGGCCGAGGCGGCGCAGCCGCACCTCGTCGAACTCCAGGGGCAGTACGGCGGCGCGGCGGTCCTCGCGCTGCGCGACGGAACGGAGACCGTCTGTCTGTCCTTCGTCTCCAACGACCCAGTCCTCAGCGCGCGTGGGGGCGACCTCGGCTATCGGCTCCCTCTGCACGCCACCGCGGTGGGTCTGGTGCTGCTGGCGAACGAGGGCGCCGTGGTGCAGGACGAGATCTGCGCCGGCCCCCTTCGCGCCTACACCGGGGCCACGCCCACCGACGGCGCCGCCCTGCGGAATCAGCTGACCAGGATCAGACGCGAGGGATACGCGCTGGCCTGCGGCACCCTGCGCGAGGGCCGGGGCGGGATCGCGGCCCCGGTGCGAGACGCGCGCGGCACGGTGGTGGCGGCGGTGGGTCTCGTGGGCCCGCTGCACATGCTCCAGCCGTCGCGCCTGGTCCCGCTGGTCCTGGCCACGGCCGACGCCGTCTCCCAGCACGACCGGACAGAAGGGTGGCGGATGGCGGGGGTGGGTGCGTAACCCGCCCTACCCCGCATACGCCGTCCCGCCCCCGTCCGCCAGCTCGGCCGCGATCCGGCGATGGGCCCGCAGCCGTTCCGACTCCGGTACCGGGGGCAGCAGTTCCTCCCACAGGGGGAGGAACGTGCCGCGCAACTGCGTCAGCCCCGCCGGTCGGGCCAGCAGCCAGAAGTGCAGATGAGCCCCACCGTCGCCCCACCGGTTGACGTGCACCCGTGCGACGCCGTCCACAGCCAGGACGGCCCGCTCGGCGCGCTGCAGCATCGGGCCCAGCTCCGCCGACCTGGCTGCGGGCAGATCGCCGAGGTCGTAGTGACCGCGCGGCTGCAGCAGCACCACGGCGGGCAGCCTGGCCCCGCCGACCGCGTCCACCCGCCAGTGCCCGTCCGCCCAGAGAGCCTCCGTCACGGGCTTGCGGCAGACCGCGCAGTGCCCGGCCCCGGCCTCGCCGTCGCGCTCCGGCTCGGGCAGCACCGGAGGCAGCAACGGCTTGACCCGCAACTCCCCTTCGGCCAGTTCGAAGGGAAAGGTCTCCCACCCGGTGACCGGGTTCTCCGGCATCGGCAACCGCTCCCCGACCGGCAGCCGCCGGACGAAGGCACTGGGCTGGGGGTCACCGGACTCGGCAGTGGTCATTGCCGCAGTCTCGCAGTCACGCCCGCCGCACTGAAGCCCCGTACCGACTCCGCACGACCGGCGGAGCCCGACGCCCGGTCGCCGCGCCCGCCGAATCCTGGCACGCTCGCCAGCGAGATCGACCGGCGCGACGGACGAGACCGACACGACGGACCCACGAGCGGAGTGTGCATGACAACGGACCGGGCCATGAACGGTGAAGTGCAGCCGGGTGCCGAGGAGTTGAGGAGGCCGGCGGACGTCGCCGGGGTGGAGGTGCGGCCCGTCGCGGGGCACATCGGCGCCGAGATCTCGGGAGTCGATCTGACCGAGCCCCTCGACGACACCGTGGTCGCCGGCATCAGGGCGGCCGTCCTGCGCTGGAAGGTGGTGTTCTTCCGCGGCCAGCGGCTGGACCACGCCGGGCACATCGCCTTCGCGCGCCGGTTCGGCGAACCGGTCGTCCTCGGGCGGCGCGGCGGCGCCTCGCCGTCCGGCTTCCCCGAGATCGAGACGACCGCCGACCGGCTGGAGCTGGGCGGACGTTACGGCATGGAGCACGCCGAGTGGCTGGAGCGGCGCCGCCACTCAACTCTGCGCGGCTGGCACTGCGACCACGGCGCCCGGATCGACCCACCCGCCGCGACGATCCTGCGCGCCGAGACCGTCCCGCCGTACGGCGGCGACACCACCTGGTCCAACCTGGCCGCCGCGTACGCTGGACTCTCCGCGCCCGTACGGGAGTTCGTGGACGGTCTGCGGGCCGAGCACCGGCTGGGCGTCGGCTACCAGGCGCGGCCCGGTGACGACGCGTATCTCCGGCATCTCCTCGACCACCAGACCGCCTCGGTGCATCCGCTCGTGCGGGTCCACCCGGAGACGGGGGAGCGGGTGCTGTTCGTCAACGGCTACTACCTTGAGCAGATCGTGGACGTCTCGCGCGCGGAGAGCCGGCTCCTCCTGGAGATGCTGCTCGAACAGGCGACCAGGCCCGAGTACACGGTCCGATTCCGCTGGGAGCCCGGCAGCGTCGCCTTCTGGGACAACCGGGCCACCATTCACCTCGCGCCCAGCGACAACGCCCACCTCGGCCACCCCCGGGTCATGCACCGCGTGATGCTGACCGGCGACATCCCGGCGGGCGTGGACGGCAGGCGGTCGGAGGCGGTCACCGGAACCGAACCCGGGCGGTGGTGAGGGGCCCGCGGGCGGTCAGCCGGTGGCCGGCTTCCAGCCCAGGGCGGGACCGAGGCGGGTCGCGATGTCGGTGAGGATCTGGACGTAGTCCTCGTGGTCGAAGGTGAACGGCAGCGCGAAGGCCACCTCGTCGATCTCCTGGAACGCGACGTGCGCGTACAGGCGTTCGGCGATCTCGGCCGAGGTGCCGACGAGGTCCGGCGCGAACATCAGCCGCGCCGGACCCTGCGGGGTCGCGGTGCGCGGCAGCCGCTTCGCCGCGTACTCCTCGTACTTCGCGCGCTGCGCGGGCGAGGCGCTGTCGGTGGGGATGACGACGAGCCCCTGGGAGACCCGGGCCCGGTCGCCGTCCGGGTGTGCGGCGCGGAAGGCCCGGACGCCCGCGAGCTGGATCTCGGCGAAGTCGGGTGACTCGTCGTCCCCCTCGGCCTTGACGACACTGCTGGTCAGGAAGTTCATGCCGTGCTCACCGGCCCACCGAGCCGACCGCACGCTCCCGCCGCCGTACCACAGCCGGCTGCCGAGGCCCGGGGAATGGGGCTGCACCCGGTCCGAGAACACCTCGAACCCCTGTACCCCGCTGAAGTCGCTGGCCGCCTTCCCACGTACGTGGTCCAGCAGCCGCTCGACCCGCTGGTAGCTGAAGTCCTCGGCGTCCGCCGTGTCGGGGTACAGGGCACCCTTGACATGGTCGTAGTTCATCGGCGGGCCCACACTCAGGCCCGGGTTGAGCCGGCCTCCGGAGAGGACGTCGACGGTCGCCCAGTCCTCCGCCAGGCGCAGCGGGTTCTCCCAGCCGAGCGGGGTGACCGCGGTGCCCAGTTCGATACGGCTGGTGCGCTGCGAGGCCGCCGCGAGGACGGCCACGGGGGAGGAGATCCCGTACTGGAGATGACGGTGGCGCAGCCAGGCGCTGTCGAAGCCCAGCCGCTCACCCAGCTCGATGATCTCCAGTGTCGACTCGTGCCCGGCGCGCGGATCGTCGCCGTCGAAGAGTCCGATGGTGAGAAAGCCCAGTTTGCGCAGCGGCTGTGAGGGGGACGGCACGGGCTCCTCCAACGATCGTCGTACGGATGTTCACGCTTCGTCGATTGTGCCAGCAGGCCGGGTCAGCGGGATGACCACCTCGTCCTCGACCGGCGGATCCAGCTCCTGCCTGAGCTTGCCGGTCGCGGAGAAGCAGCGCAGCCGGATTGCCTCCGGGGACACGTCGAGACGCAGGAAGCTCTTGAAGAACGGTGGACTGTACGTCGCCGAGCCGGGCGAGAACAGTTGCGTGTACGCCTTCCGGACCGGGAGCCGCAGACGCCGGGCACGGTCGGGACGACGGGCCGTGCCCAGCAGAGCGGCGACCAGCCGGATGCGCCGGGTGAGGCGGACCGACTCGCCCGGCGCGCGGGTCGGACGGATGCCCAGGCGCTCGGCGATCACGGCCGTCGCCTCGGCCTCGGTGAGGGTGAAGAAGCGGCGCAGGTGCAGCCGTCGGCCGTAGAGCCTGCTGTAGAAGGCCAGCGAGTCGCCGCGCAGCGGATAGCAGCGGAACTCGTCCTCGGTGACGTCGGCGACCGAGACGCGCTCGATGGTGTGGGTGGCGTGCATGAACGCGCCGCCGCCGCCCGAGACTATGTACTGGACGGTCCGGCTGGTCCGGCTGTTCCGGCCGGGGTGGCCGGTGTCGCCGGGCACGCTCACCGGATAGCGCTGGTAGTTGTGGATGTCGCCGCCTATCGCGGCCACGAAGTTCCGCTCCGGGTCGCGGACGAGGTCGTCGACCGTGCCGCCGCCATCGATGGGGCAGGGGTGGTGCTCGCCGTCCACGTACAGGGGCGAACCGGTGATGAGGATCTTCGGGACCGGCCCGGCGGACACCTCCCTCAGCCAGCGGCCCTGTTCGGCGTCGAGCGTGCCCAGCAGCCCGGTGTCGATGCCTATGACGCGTATGGGTCCGGCGTCGATCGCCCAGTACGGGCCGGGCTGGACCGCCTGTTGGGCGGGGTCCGAGCGCAACTTGGCCGCCTCGGCGAGGCGTTGCTCGTCGACGGCGCTCGGCCTGTGCCACAGGAGTGAGCGCAGCCGGGCGGGTGTGAGCGCGCGGGGCGCGGGCTCCGCCGGGAGGGGCGGGGCGTCGCAGAACACGCGCATGAACCCGTTCAGATCCTCGTACCAGTCGTGGTTGCCGGGGATCGCGTAGATGGGTGCGGGGTAGTCCTGGTAGGGGCGGAAGAACTTGGTGCCGTAGTCGTCGGTGGCTCCGACGGGGTAGATCACGTCACTGGCGAGCACGGTGAACGCCGTGTCCTGACCGACCCTCAGGAAGCCCGGGACGACGGCGTACTGGGGTGCGTCGCCCTCGCCCGTGTCGCCGATGACCATGAAGGAGAAGCGGTCCGGGTCGCCGCGCCTGACCACCTTGTCGGCGGGCGCGCCCGCGGCTGTCCGTTGGTCGGCCCAGCGGCTTCGGGTACGGCCCGTGGGGTCCCCGAACCAGGAGGCCAGCACGCCGTTGCGGGCGGGCCACAGCGTCCGGGGATTGACCCACGAGAGTTTCTCGACCCGACGGGGCATCAACTCCCGGTAGGTTCCCGGGTCTTCGAGGCCCCAGCCCGCGCCCTCGGCGGTGTCGCGGGAGGAGTGGGCAGGTGCGGAGTCAGCCATCGGGGCACCGTAGCAATGTCCTACAGTCGAAGATCCGTCCGGGTCGCGGTCCGCTGCCGGTTCGTGGCCGGCCGCCACGTTTCCCGCTTCGCCGGCTGCTTCGGTATCAGTGACGTCGGCTCGGTCTGCCGGGAGCCCTTCGCGCCCCACTCGCTGTCACCCATGACCAGCAGCGGGTCGAACATCACCACGACGGCGGCCAGCAGCAGGAAGATGGTCGGGCCGATCAGCATCGGCAGCAGCAGTGAGGTCGGGGAGGTGCCGGACCAGGTGGTGCTGGACGCCTCGTGCAGGTGGACGCTGACGGCGGCCATGCCCGTGTAGTGCATACCGCTGACGGCCACGCCCATCACCAGGCTGGCTCCGAGGCTGGTCACGAAGCCCCGGATGGAGACGGCCGCCCACAGTGCGGCGGTCGCGGCGACGATGGCGATCACCACGGAGAGTGCCACGGTCGCCGTGTCGTAGTGGATCGCGCCGTTCACCTGGAGCGCCGCCATGCCGAGATAGTGCATCGCAGCGACGCCGAGGCCGGTCACGATGCCCGCGGTGGACAGTGCCGCGGGTGTGGCGCCGCGATAGCCGACGACGAACACGCCGATACCGACGACGACGATCGCGACGGCGAGGCTCGTGACGGTCAGCCCGACGTCGTAGCGGACCGCGCTCTCCTTGACCTGGAACCCGATCATCGCGATGAAGTGCATGGTCCAGATCCCGCACCCGATGGCCGCCGCCCCGAGCGCCAGCCAACCCGGCTTCCAGGAGCCCTGGTTGAGCAGTGATCTGACCACGCAGCGCAGCCCCAGGGCGCTTCCCAGGCAGGCCATGATGTAGGCGGCCACTGGGGTGACGAACCCGTAGCTGAATCCGTCAATTGTTCCTCGCATATGCCAATTCCCCCCGAGGTGCAAGATGTTGAGGGATGAAATTCTCGCCCCGAGTGTGGGTAAAGCAAGCAGTTACCGCGAGTACTCGGTGAATTTTGTTTGAACCATGGTCAAGAACGGTCGAAAAGGGATGGGAATCGGCCGGAAGCCCTTGTTCCGGTGCTGATGCTGCCGTCCGGACCGCTGATCGCTATGCTGCGCGGAAAGCGCTCAAACGAACATTCCGGTGGCGGGTGTGCCGGCGCACGAAGCAAGGGGGGCGAACGGTATGCGTGAGCCGGTCGAACTGAGGCGGCAGCGGATCCTGGCCGCCGTGCAGGCGCGCGGCGCGGCCCGGGTGACCGACCTCGCCGCCGAGCTGGAGGTCTCGGTGGTGACCGTCCGCCGGGACGTGGAGGAACTCGCCCGCGAGGGCAGGCTCCGGCGCGGCCACGGCGTCGCCCGCTCCACCCTCCCGGTGCCGGACGCCCCGCCCGAGCCCGTCACCGCGGCCGGGGACGGTGACATCGTCGCCCTGGTGGTCCCCGCCCGCCACTCCTACCTCTACGAGACCCTGCACGGCGCCCGCCCCGTCCTGGCGGAGGCCGGCGTGCGTATCGCGCTGCATATCGCCCCGCAGGTCGCCGGCGCCGAACAGCCGCTGGTGGAGCGGGCGTTGGCGGACGGCGCCCGGGGCGTCCTGATCGCCCCCCGCTGGCGCACCCTCGCCGCCGAGGAGGCCGACGCGAAGTGGCTGTGCGGGCTCGGCGTACCGACCGTCCTGATGGAGCGCAGGCCGCGCCCCGGCAGCGCGATGCACGCCCTGGACTCCGTCTGCTCCGACCACTGGTACGGCGCCCATCTCGCTGTCGAGCACCTGGTCGCCCTCGGTCACCGCAGGATCGTCTTCGCCACCCGCGACGACAGCCCCACCGCGCGCGCCCTGCGCACCGCCCTCACCGGGATCGCCGGCGTCCATCCGGACCTCGACGCCTGGACCCTCACCCTGAGTTCCCCCGACGCGGGCCCCGACCGTACGTCCGGCGTGGACCGGCACTCCGTCGACCTGCCCGGTGTCCTGCGCGAACTCGACGCCACGGCATGCGTGTTGCACGGCGACGTGGACGCGCTGATGCTGGTCCAGGAGCTGACCGCACACGGCGTCCGGGTGCCGGAGGACTGCTCGGTCGTGGCGTACGACGATGTCGTGGCCGCCCTCGGCAGCACCCCCCTCACCGCTGTGTCCCCGCCCAAGGGTGAGGTCGGCCGGGCCGCCGCCGAACTGCTTCTGCAGCGGCTGAGGGATCCGCGCGGCAGCGGGGCGGGGCCGGTGCGGCGCATCGAGCTGCTGCCGCAGTTGAAGGTGCGCGGGTCGACCCGGGCGGTGACCTCCTGAGCGTCCGTATCCGCACGCGGATCCGATGCTGGATGAGCGTTTGACCGCTTTATTTTCTTCTGATCGATGTCTTGACCGCTTTCCTTGTGCCGATCAGGATTCCCGTATCTCGAACAGGACGTGTCTCAGGGACACGCCGGAGCCGCGGGAGGCACCACATGCCTGGTCGACAGAGTCACCGTCGACGAAGCCGCCGGTCCGTGCTCGCCGCGATGGCCGCACTGCCACTGACCGGCGCCGTGAGCGCCTGCAGCGCAGGAGCGGACTCCGCGTCGAGCGGTACCGGCGGAAAAGTCACCCGCATCACCTTCTGGTCCGCGCTGCGCGGCAGCCAGGAGGTGGTGGACGCCTTCAACAGCACCCACGACAGCATCCAGGTCGACTTCCAGCAGATCCCGTCCGGCGGCCAGGGCGGCTACGCGAAACTGAGCAACGCCGCCCGCGCAGGCAACGCTCCCGACGTGGCCACCATCGAGTACCCGCAGGTGCCCGGCTTCGCCATCGACGGCGTGGCCCGCGACCTCACCTCGATGATCAGCGACGAACTGCGCGCCAAGCTCCTGCCCCAGGCGCTGGGTCTCACCACCTTCGAACAGCGCGTGTTCAGCGTGCCGTTGGACGTCGAACCGATGGTGATGCACTACCGCGCCGACCTCTTCGCCAAGTACGGCTTCGAAGTCCCGCGCACCTGGGAGGAGTTCGAGGACCTGGCCCGGGCCGTCCGCCGCAAGCTGCCCGGCCGACGGCTGGTCCTCTTCCCCACGGACGGCGGCACCCAGTTCGCCGCCTACGCCTGGCAGGCCGGCGCCCAGTGGTTCGACACGGCGGGCGGCGCCTGGAACGTCTCCCTCGCCGACGCCCCCACCCGGCGCGTCGCCGCCTACTGGCAGCGTCTCATCGACGAGGACCTCGTCTTCATGAACGCCGGCGAGAGCAGACAGTCCGACGCGCAGATCGCGAACGGACTCGTCCTCACCCGGCTCAGCGGAGCCTGGGACGCCGGCGCCCAGATGAAGGCGCGGCCCGCACAGACCGGCCAGTGGCGGATCGCCCCGCTGCCCCGGTGGGACACCGGCCACCCGGCCGTCGGCACACACGGCGGTTCGACCTTCGCGGTCACCAAGGACAGCCGACACCCGGAAGCGGCACTGGAGTTCATCGCCTGGCAGGTCTCCCACCCCGACTCGCTGCGCGCCCGTCTCTCCAGCGGGACCAGCAGCCAGTACCCGGCCGCGTCCGCACTGGTCGCCGTGGGCCGCGAGGCGTTCGACCGCTCCTACTACGGCGGTCAGGACATCTACTCCCTCTTCGAGGAGGAGGCCCACAGAATCCGTGACGGCTGGGTCTGGGGACCTCGCTTCACCGCCACCCAGCGGGTGATGCAGGACAACTTCGCGCGCGTCGGCGGCGGTCAGGGCTCCCTCATCGACTCCGTACGCGCGGCGCAGGACGGCACCATGCCCGACCTCAAGGCCCTCGGCCTGTCGACCACCGAGCACACCACATGAGCACCCGCGCCGAACACGGCCTCCGAGCCGCCCGAAAGGCAAAGGCAGGTGACACCCCATGACCGCGACCACGCAGGCCCACCACACCGCGCCTGCCGCCGCATCCCGCACCGCCGCCCCGGCCTCGGCACACCGCGCCCGCAAGGCGGCCCGACGCCGTCGACTCGCCGCGTGCGCCGTCCTGATGGCACCGTTCTTCGCCCTCCTGGTCACCGTCTTCCTGATCCCCGTCGGCACCGCCGTCTACCTCAGCTTCTTCAGCGACGACCAGCCCGGCCTCGGCTTCGGCCCCGAACGTACGGTCTTCGTCGGACTGCGCAGCTACGCCGCCGTCCTCACCGACCCGACGTTCCTGTCCGGGCTCGCCACGGTCGCCCTGTACTGCCTGATCTACATCCCCCTGATGGTGATCGGCGCCCTCGCCCTCGCCCTGCTCCTCGACTCCGGCGTCGTACGACTGCGCGCCTGGGCCCAGCTAGGCCTGTTCCTGCCGCACGCCGTGCCTGGCATCATCGCCGCCCTCATCTGGCTGTACCTCTACACACCCGGCATCAGCCCGATCATCGACCTGTTCGCCAAGGCCGACATCACCATCGACTTCCTCGGCATCCACACCGTCCTCCCGTCGATCGTGAACATCGCCCTGTGGAGCAACCTCGGCTACAACATGGTCGTCTTCTACGCCGCCCTCCAGGCCGTACCCCGCGAGGTCGTCGAGGCGTCGGTCGTCGACGGCGCGGGCCCCGTCCGCACGGCACTCCAGGTCAAGACGCCCCTCGTGCGCACGTCGATCGTGATGGTCGCCATCTTCACCCTCATCTGGGCGCTGCAGCTGTTCACCGAGCCCGTCCTGCTCAGCCAGTCCTCCCCGATGATCAACTCCCGCTTCTCGCCGAGCATGTACATCTACGACGCCGCGTTCACCCGCAACAACTACAGCCTCGCGGCAGCCGCATCGGTCGTCCTGCTCCTGTGCACGATCGCCCTGTCCTACGGCGTCACCCGCTGGACCAGCCGCGCCAACACCCCCGAGGAGACGGCCCGATGAGCACCGGCGACAGCACCCTCATGCGCCCGCGTCTGCTCGGCCGGGCCACGGTCAACGTGGTGGTCGCGCTCTCCGTCCTCTACACCCTGCTGCCCGTCCTGTGGCTGGTCCTCGCCGCCGGCAAGAACCGGGACGCGCTGTTCAGCAGCAACATCCTGTCGCTGAGCGACTTCTCGTTCGTGCAGAACCTGCGCGACCTGTTCGCGATGGACGACGGCCTGTACAGCCGCTGGTACGGCAACAGCCTGCTGTACGCCGTCCTCGGCGCCGGCATCGGCGCCCTGGTGAGCGTGGCCTGCGGCTACGCCTTCGACAAGTACCGCTTCCAGCACAAGGAGAAGCTGTTCGGTCTGGTCCTGGCCGCCGTCATGGTGCCGCAGACGGTACTCGCGCTGCCGCTGTACCTGATGGCCTCGAAGGCCGGCCTCGTCAACACCTTCTGGGCCGTGTTCATCCCCGTCCTGTTCAACCCGTTCGGGGTCTACCTCGGACGTGTCTTCAGTCAGGGCTATGTCCCCGACGAGGTCCTGGAAGCCGCCCGGGTGGACGGCGCGGGCGAACTCACCACGTACGTACGGGTGGCGCTGCGGATGCTCGGACCCGGGCTGATCACCGTCTTCCTGTTCCAGCTCACCGCCATCTGGAACAACTTCTTCCTGCCCATGGTGATGCTCTCCGACCAGGACCTCTATCCGGTCAGCCTCGGCCTGTACCAGTGGAACAGCTCGGCCTCCGTGTCGCCCGAGTACTACCCCGTGGTGATCATGGGATCGCTGCTCGCCGTCCTTCCCCTCGTCCTCGCCTTCGCCCTGCTGCAACGCTTCTGGCGCAGCGGTCTGACCGCGGGTTCCGTCAAGTAGCGGTTCGTATCAACGGAGTTCCCGACCAGCAAGGAGTGACCGACCCCGAATGACCGTGTCCTCGCCGGGCCCCGGCTTCCGCCCCCGTGCAGCCCTCGCCATGTCCCCGGACGCCGCGGCCGCCGTCCTCGACCCCGCCTCGCTGGCCGCCCTCGCCGCTGTCTGCGACCTCGCCCCGCTGCCGGTACTCGACGACTTCTCCACCGAGCGCGCCCGCGGGATCCTCGCCGACGTCGACCTCCTGGTCACCGGCTGGGGCTGCCCCGTACTGGACACCGACGCTCTCGAGGCGGCGCCCCGGCTGCGGGCGGTCGTGCACACCGCGGGCAGCGTCCGGCCGCATGTCACCGACGCCTGCTGGGAACGCGGCATCGAGGTGTCGTCCGCCGCCGCCGCCAACGCCCTGCCGGTCGCCGAGTACACCCTTGCCATGATCCTGCTCAGCGGCAAACAGGTCCTGGAACGGGCCCACGCCTACGCCGCCACGAAGACCCGCGACAACTGGCTGCGCACCTCCCGCACGATCGGCAACTACCGCCGGACCGTCGGCATCGTCTCCGCCTCCATGGTCGGCCGACGCGTCATCGAACTGCTACGCCCCCACGACTTCGACATCCTGCTGTACGACCCCTACGTCGCCGACGCCGACGTGGCCGAACTCGGCGTGGAACGCGTCGAGTTGGACGCACTGTTCGCCCGGGCCGACACCGTCAGCCTGCACACCCCGCTGCTGCCCAGCACCCGAGGCCTGGTGAGCCGGGCCCTGCTCGACGCCATGCGCCCCGGCGCCGTGTTCATCAACACCGCCAGGGGAGGCGTCGTCGATCAGGACGCCCTGACGGACGCGGTCCGCGAGCACCGCATCCGCGCCGTCCTCGACGTCACCGACCCCGAAGTCCTGCCGCCCGAACACCCGTTGTGGGACTGCCCCGACGCGCTTCTCACCCCCCACCTCGCCGGATCCCAGGGCAACGAGTGGCGCCGCCTGGCCGATCTCGCCGTCGCCGAGACGGAACACTGGGCATCCGGCGCGGGCTTCCGCCACCCCGTACGACGCGAAAGGCTGGCCTTCCTCGCATGAGCAGCACGACCCGTATCAGCAGCAGCGGCATCCCCTTCGAGTTCCCGCCCGAGGACCGCGAGTCGAGCCCGTACACCGGATACACCCGGACCCACTGGGAGGCCGTGGCGGACGGGCTGCTGGCCGCCGCGTGGCGCTGGAGCACCCCCGGCGGCGCCCTGCTCGACCTGCCCGGCGTCCCGTCACGTTCGGGAGTGCGCTCCGACGGGCTCGAAGGCTACGCCCGCACCTTCCTCGCCGCCGCCTTCCGTGTCGCGGGCGCGAACGGGGACGACCCGCACGGCTGGCTCGACCGGTACGCCGAGGGCCTCACGGCGGGCACCCTCACCCCCGGCCGCGCGGACACCGAGTCCTGGCCGCTCATCCTCGACCACGACGTGCAGGGCCAGCCGATGGTCGAGTCGGCGTCCGTGGCCCTCGGCCTCAGGCTGACGGCGCCCTGGCTGTGGAAACGGCTCGACTCCGCCGTACAGGACCGGGCGGAGGAATGGCTGCGCGGCTCGCTGCGCCACTCGCCGGCCCCCAACAACTGGTACCTCTTCCCCTACACGGTCGCCGGCTTCCTGGAGTCCGTCGGACGCGGCGACGCCGAGACGGCCAGGGCACGTCAGCGGGCCCTGGAGCTGATGGAGACCTGGTACCGGGGCGACGGCTGGTACGCGGACGGCGACGGCCGGGCCTTCGACCACTACAACGGCTGGGCCCTGCACCTGTACCCGGTCCTCGACGCCCACCTCGGCGACGACCGGGAACTGTCCGCCCGCTACGGCCCCCGCCTGCGCGAACACCTCGACGGCTTCGGGCTGATGTTCGGCGGGGACGGCGCCCCGATCCACTTCGGCCGCTCCCTCTCGTACCGCTTCGCCGCCTCCGCCGCCGTCGGCCTGGGCGCCCTCACCGGTCACACCCCGCTCACCCCGGGCACGAGCCGCCGGCTGATCAGCGGCAGCTTCCGTCACTTCCTGGACCGGGGCGCCCTGACCGAGGACGGCCTGCTCACTCTCGGCTGGCACGGCCCGCACCAGGCCACCCTGCAGACGTACTCGGGCCCGGCATCGCCGTACTGGGCCTCGAAGGCCTTCGTGTCCCTGCTCGCACCCGCCGACGCGCCGCTGTGGACGGCCCGCGAGGAACCGGCGCCCGTCGAGGAGCGCGACCGGGTGCTCGCGCTGCCCGCACCGGGGCTGCTGGCGCAGTCGACCCGCGCGGACGGGATCGTACGGCTGCACAACCACGGCAGCGATCACGTCCGCCCGCACGAGAGCGAGTCGGCGGCCGAGGACGATCCGCACTACGGCCGCCAGGCCTACTCGACCCACTCCGGTCCGACAGCCCCTGCCAACATCGCCGACAACCACCTCTCCGTGGAGATCGGCGGCCGGGGCAGTGTCCGGCGCCGTATCCACCCGCTGGGCGCGGGCCACGGGGACGGCTGGGGCTGGGCCGCGTCCTGGCACCGCCCCGTCTTCACCGCCGGGCCGCCCATGGTGCCGGGGCTGCGGGTGGAGAGCGTCACGGTGGTACGGGGCCGCCACGAAGTGCGCGTCCACCGCGTGACCGGCGCTCCGGCCGGGGCACGGGTCACCCACACGGGCTGGGCGACGGGCCCCGAGGAGGAGGTGACATCCACCCTGCACGGCCTGTACGGCTGGAATCCGGACGCCGAGGAGACACGCGCCCCGCAGGGCACCGCCTACACCCGCTGGGCCGTGGTCCCACGCCTGACAGGGGAGACCTCCGGCACGTCACTGCACGTGGCGCTGGCGGTCCTGACGGCCGACCCGGAACCACTGGTGCCCGAGCGGGTCGTCTCGGACGTGGAGGTGACCGACACGACCGCAGAGATCACCTGGGCCGAGGACGGCACCCGCACGAGGATCACCTTCGACCCATTGACCGTGCGGCACGACGCGCCCCGCTAGGGGCGCGGGGAACTGCGCGACCAGCCCCCACCGGCCCGCAGTCGACAGACGACCCTCACGGCAACAACTTGTCCAGCGCCGCACGACCCTCCTTCGCCAGCTTCCGCTCCGCCCAGGCGAGGTTGCGCGGAGTGAGGTCGCGGCCTGTGGCCAGCACCAGGTCCTCCGCCGACGCCCCATGCTCCGCACCGGTGTGCAGCAGGGCGTCGGGGGTGGTGGTGTCGTCGGAGGGAGAGGGCGCATCGGAGTGCTGGATCGGCATGACGTCTCCTTGCTCGACCGGACTCCCTACCACCATGCCCGGCCCACGCCCCGCGCGCACCCCGCACCTTCACGAGGCCCCCTGTTCGTCCTCTCCGCCGAGCGGCTGGTCGGACGGCGGAACGATCCTCGCCGCGAGGTCCGGTTCACCCATCTCCGGATCGAACGGAAACATGGGCCGCCGGATCCGCCGGTGCCCCAGCCGCACCAAGTCCTGGTCGACACCACCGGGGGTCAGCGCGAGCTTCCACCCCACAGCCATGTCGAACAGCTCAGGTTCGAGATAGCCGATCTTGACGAGGACAAGATCGGCACCGCGCGGATCAAGATCCAGGTCGGTGAAGTCGTGCTCGTGGTGGTACGGCTTCCGCAGCCGCGTGAGGATCACGTGCACGCTGCCGACCCGCAGCACGACCTCGGTCCCGGCGTCCCGGTCCCCGTGCCGCACCGCGTGCACGACCCCGGTCATGGTGAGCGGCCCGGCATGCCGGTCGTCCACCTCGGCGCCGGCGGTGACCGTGACAACCGCCCCGACGTCGGCTGTCACCGCCGCCTCGACGGCGGCGGGCCCCGGCACGGAGGCGTAGATCACGGTCGGACCGTCCGGGTCCTTGAACTCGGGCCGGTCCAGCACACGCCCGAGCCCCCAGGTCACATCACCCGCACCCCCCGCCGTCGGGTTGTCGCCGGTGTCGCTGATGAAGTACGGCCGGGCGTCCGACGCGAGCGCCTCGTCCAGACACGCGTCCAGCGAGCCCGTCGGCGCGACGAACGCGAACCTGCTCCGCGCCTCCCAGAAGCCGCGCGCCAGCCGCTCGGCGCCGGCGGAAACGGCGGCCTCGTCGGACCCGGTGACGACGACCGCGGCCCGGTTGCGCGGCTCGTCCGCCCACGCGTATCCGACCCAGATCGCGGCGTCCAGCACACCGTCGGCCGCCTCGACCTCGGCGACGGCCGCGTAGACGCTCCGCGCGGGCTCGATCCGCGTCGAGGTCTGCTCACCGGCCAGCAGCACCGGCACCGGGATCCAGGCCTTGACCGGCCGTGGAGCGCCGCTGACCAGGACGTTCACCAGGTTCCGTACCGCCCGCTCCTTCGTCTCCATGTGGTCCTCGTGCGGGGCCGTCCGGTAGCAGGTGATCAGATCGCTCCGGTGGGCGAGTTCGCGCGACACGTTGCCGTGCAGATCCATGGACGTGGAGACGATCACGGCCGGGCCGACGACCTCCCGGATCCGCTCCAGCAGGACCACCTCGGCATCGTCGACACCCTCCACCGTCATCGCGCCGTGGATGTCGTACCAGAGGCCGTCGACGGGCCCCGACTCCCGCAACCTGTCGATGAGTTCGTCGGCGAGCAGAGCGAAGGCGGCAGCCGTCACCGTCCCGCCGGGCAGCGCCTTGCCGACCAGCGCGCCCCGCCACTCTGCCGCCTCCCGCAACGGCTCCCCGGGAGCCAGGAACGGGTAACGCGTGAGGACGTCCGCGCCGCGCTGCGGATGGAAGGCGGGCGCCTCGGTGCGGGCGGGGGAGAAGGTCGACGACTCGATACCGAGCCCGGCGACGGCGATCACCGGACGGGCTGTGGCGGTACGGGACTGGGGCATGGCTCCTCGGCAGGGGGTCAGAGGTGAGATGACGGAGAGCGACCGGGCAGGGGTCGGTCAGGGGCCGGTCAGGGTCCGCAAGGCATGCGCCAGTGCCCGTTGCAGCGCGAACCGTCCCGCGCCGACCAGTCCGGCGTCGGCGCCGAGACTCGCCCGCTCGATCACCAGCTGCTCGGTCACCAGCGGATGGCAGCCCTCGTACAGCTGACTTCGCACTGCTGCCACGAACGGCTCCAGCGTCGACAGCAGACCCCCCAGATACACGGCGTCGGGGTTGAAGAAGTTGACGTTCGCCGACAGGACCGTGCCGAGATGGCGGCCGGCCCGGCGCACCGCACCGGTCGCCTCCGGGTCGGCGTCCGTGGCCAGCTTGACCACGTCCTCGATGGAGTCGACCCGGGCGCCCCGCTCCCGCAGGATCCGCACCAGCGCCGCACCTGACGCGACCGTCTCCAGACAACCGGTGTTGCCGCACGAACAGGGCGTGCCGTTCTCGTTCTCGACGCGGACGTGGGTGATCTCGCCGGCCGCTCCGGTGCCGCCCCGGTACAGCCGGCCGTCGGCGATGACACCGGCGCCGATGCCGGAGCCCATCTTGACCATGATCGACTGGCGCCGTTCGGCGGGCTGGACGCTGTGCTCGCCCACGGCCATGCAGTTGGCGTCGTTCTCGATCGCCGCCGGGACACCGAAGCGGTCCTCCAGCCAGGACCGTACCGGGAACCTGTTCCAACCGGGCATCCGCGCCGGGAGAGTGACGACGCCCGAATCGACGTCCACCGGGCCCGGCAGACACAGCCCGACGCCCCGCAGCAGCTCCCGGCCGTGCCGGGCGGCGAGCGTGTCCAGGGTCTCGGCGAGACCGGGCAGCGCCGCCTCCGGCCCCTCGGCGGTGGCGAACGGCACCGTCGACACGTCGGTGAGCCCGCCCCCGGGGAACACCACCCCGACCCGGGCGTGCCTGCTGCCCAGGTCCGCCGCGACCGCGAACCCGTCACTGCCGCCGAGCCGCAGCACCTTCTGGGGCCGCCCGCCCGTGGAGGACCGTGTGCCGTGCTCCGCGACCAGCCCGTGGGTCACCAGCTGGCCGACGGTGAAGGAGATCGTCGAGGGCGCGGCGCCGAGCAGATCAGCCAGCTCGGTCCGTGTCGTCGCCTGCCCGGAGGACAGCAGTTCGAGCACCCGCCCGGCCAGCGAGGAGACACCGGGGGAGGTCCTTCGGTGCGGGGCACTTTTTTCGGTCATGGGCGAAGTAACTTCCGACGGCGGGGATTTGAGTGACGAGCATAGGTCGCAGATCGTGCCCTCCGGCTTTTTCCAGAAGAGCAGAAACAGGCTTTTTACGGCTGGGCGTCTGTTTCTTCGTACCCACGAGTCGTTGACTGGCTCATCGATCGCACATCACATCTCCGGTGATCCGAGGAGAACCATGTCGTCCCCTGCTCGCACCGCGCTCGTCGCCGGTGTCGTCGTCTCGGCGAGCGCGCTGCTGCTCGCAGGCTGTTCCGGCACGAGTGACACGTCGTCCGCGTCGAAGGACTCCATCAACTACGCCCTGCCCGCGAACTTCACCCCGAACTGGATCCTGCCGATCGGCACCGCGGCCCACCTCAACACCAACAACAACTCCATCGCGGCCGGCCTGTGGGAGCCGCTCATCGCGTACGACGGCTCCACCGGGAAGATCGCCTGGAACAAGAAGGCGTCGATCGCCACCGCCGCGGACTTCGCCGCCGACGGAAAGAGCGTCACCATCACGCTCGGCGACCGGAGTTGGAGCGACGGCAAGCCGATCACGGCACGGGACGTCGAGTTCTGGTTCAACGTCATCAAGGCGAACAAGGCTGAGTGGGCCGGCTACAACCCCGGCAAGGCCCCCGACAACTGGACCGCGTTCAAGGCCGTCGACGACCGGCACTTCACGATCACCTTCGACCAGGCCTACAACTCCCAGTGGATGCTGGCCAACGAGCTGAGCCAGATCACCCCGCTGCCCCAGCACGCCTGGGACAAGGCCGGAACCTCGGCCGCCGTGTCGGACGCCGACCGCACGGCCGCGGGCGCCAAACAGGTGTGGACGTACCTCAACACGGCCGCGAAGAACATCTCCGGCTACGACAGCGACGCCCTGTGGAAGACCATCAGCGGCCCCTACTCGATCAAGTCGTTCGCCACGTCGGGGAAGGTCGTCCTCGCCGCCAACACGAAGTACGACGGCGGTGAGAAGCCGGACATCGCCACCGTGAACCTCCTGCCGTTCACGACGGCCGACGCCGAGAAGAACGCCCTGCGCTCCGGAAGCGTCGACTACGGCTACATCGAGGCCACCGACCTCGACCAGAAGGACAGCTTCACCAACCGGGGCTACGCCGTGCAGCCCTGGTCCGGCTGGGCGATCACCTATCTGCCGTACAACTTCAACAACCCCACCATGGGCGCCGTGTTCAAGCAGCTGTACGCCCGCCAGGCCGTCCAGAAGTCCATCGACCAGGCCGGTCTCGCCAAGGTCATCCTCAACGGCACCGCCGTCCCCGGCTACGGCCCGATCCCGCAGGCACAGTCCTCCGACTTCCTCTCCGCCACCCAGAAGAGCAACCCGTACCCCTTCTCGACCGAGGAGGCCAAGTCCCTTCTCACCGGTCACGGCTGGACGGAACAGGGCGGGGTCATGGTCTGCACGGACGCGGGCACAGGAGCGACCCAGTGCGGTGAAGGCGTCGCCAAGGGAACGAATTTCGAGATGCAGGTGCTGTCGCAGTCCGGTTCGACCGTGACCGACAACATGATGAGCGCGATCCAGTCGTCCCTCGCGAAGACCGGCATCAAGTTCTCGATCAAGACCGCGCCCGTCAACTCCGTGCTGGCGCAGACCCCGCAGTGCACCGCGAGCCAGGCCATCTGCAAGTGGCAGCTGTCCTTCTTCGGCACGGCGGGCAGCTGGTACTTCAACGCCTTCCCGACCGGCGACTCGCTCTTCCAGACCAAGGGCGGCTCCAACTTCGGCAACTACTCCAACCCGGACGTCGACAAGCTCATCACCGCCTCCACCACATCCACGTCCAACCAGGCCATCCAGGACTACAGTTCGGCCCTCGCCAAGGACCTGCCCGTGGTCTGGCTGCCCGAGCCCGTCTACCAGATCTCCGTCGTCAGGAACGGCCTCGGCGGCTTCTCCCAGGACTCGCTCGCCAACTTCCACCCCGCCCAGTGGAAGTGGACCAGCTGAGGCCCCTCGCATGGACACCTTCCTCTACCTGAGCCGGCGGATCCTCCAGGCGCTCGCGGTGATCATCATCGTGACCGTGGTGGTCTTCTGCCTCCTGCACGCGCTGCCCGGGGGTCCCGCACGCGGGATCCTCGGCCCGCAGGCCACCGCCCAGCAGATCGCCGCCTTCAACCACGAACAGCGCCTCGACCAGGCACTGCCCGTGCAGTACGTCCACTACCTGGGCACCCTGCTCCATGGCGATCTGGGCACCTCGTACACCCTCAACGAGTCCGTCTCCACGCTCATCGAACAGCGTCTGCCCAAAACCCTCGTCCTGACCGTCCTGTCCGCGTTCGTCGGGCTGCTGCTCGCGATCCCGCTCGGCATGTGGCAGGCGGTGCGGCGCAACAAGCCCGTCGACTACGTCATCACCACGCTCGGCTTCGTCGCCTACGCGACCCCCGTGTACTTCCTCGGCCTGATCCTCGTGCTGGTCTTCACCCAGCTGCTGCCCTGGTTCCCGTCCCAGGCACCCCAGGGCGAGACCCTCGGCCAGGTCCTCTCCCAGCCGAACGCACTCGTCCTGCCGGTCGTCGCCGGCGCCGCCTCGATGGTCGCCGTCTTCAGTCGCTACATGCGTGCCGCGACTCTGGAGAACCTCTCCGAGGACTACGTCCGCACGGCCCGGGCCGGTGGCTCACGACAGGGCGCCATCCTGCGCCGGCACGTGTTCCGCAACTCCCTCACGCCCGTCGTCGCGATGCTCGGCTACTACGTGCCGGTGCTCTTCGGCGGCGCCCTCGTCGTCGAGCAGCTCTTCAACTACCCGGGAATGGGGCTGCTGTTCTGGAGCGCGGCCCAGTCATCCGACTACCCGGTGCTGCTCGGCTGCGTTCTCGTCATCTCGGTCGCGACCGTCGTCGGCACCCTGCTCGCCGACATCGTGCAACGACTGGTCGACCCCCGAGTGCTGCATTCTCCCGGGGGATGACTCCCGGACCCCCAGCAGAAAGGCAGGTCAGTTGGTATGACCGGCGTGAACATCCCAGGGCGAACCTGGGTGAAGGTCGGCCGAGCATGAGCGCCGTACTGCGGACGACGACCCCACCGGTGGAGGCGGCCGCCGGACACCGCCTGCCGCTACGCCGGTTCGCACGCAACCGGCTCGCGGTCGCCGGACTGGCGGCAGTGATTCTGTTCCTCCTCTTCTGCTTCGTGGGCCCGCTTCTCCACTCCACCGACCAGACCCACACCGACCTCACCCAGGTCAACCTCGCTCCGAACGGCTCCCATTGGCTCGGCACGGACGCCGTCGGCCACGACGAACTCGGACGCCTGATGTACGGCGGGAAGGTGTCCCTCCTCGTCGGGCTCGCGGCCGGGATCCTCGCCACCGTCATCGGCACGCTGTGGGGCGCGGTCGCGGGGTACGCGGGCGGCTGGATCGACGCGGTGATGATGCGGGTCGTCGACGCGGGCATCGCCATCCCGGCGCTGTTCATCCTGCTCGTCGTCTCCGCGATCACCACGCCGGACACCCTCGGCCTGATCGTCGTCCTGGGCCTGGTGTCGTGGCTCGTACCGTCCCGCCTGATCAGAGCGGAAACCCTCACCCTCAAGAACCGCGACTACGTCCTGACGCTGCGCGCCATCGGCGGCACCCACGGCCGCGCGATCGCCCGGCACATCCTGCCCAACTCGGTGTCGACCATCGTCGTCGCGGCCACCTTCCAGGTCGCCGACGCGATCCTGCTCGTCGCGTACGTCTCCTACCTCGGCCTCGGCGTCCAGCCGCCGTCGACCGACTGGGGCGGCATGCTGTCGGCCGGCCTCACCGCCGCGTACTCGGGCCGCTGGTGGCTCATCGTGCCACCGGGCCTCGCCATCATCCTCGTCGTCTGCGCGTTCAACGCGATCGGCGACGGGCTGCGCGACGCCTTCGACGTCAAGGGGCGTGGATGAACATCCTGGAGATCGAGAACCTGGACGTCACCTTCTCCACGGAGACCGGCGACGTACCCGCCGTCCACGAGGTGTCGTTGCACGTCCGCCCCGGCGAAACCCTGGCCCTCGTCGGTGAGTCGGGCTCCGGCAAGTCGACGGTCGCGCTCGCCGCTCTGGGGCTGCTGCCCGGCAACGCACGGGCCACGGGCCGGGTCGAGATCGGGGCAGTGGACGTCGTGGGCGCGAGTGAGGCCGACCTGTCCCGGTTGCGCGGCCTTACGGCATCGATGGTGTTCCAGGAACCCGCCACCGCCCTCGACCCGCTCACCCGGATCGGCGCCCAGATCGCCGAGGTCGTACGCAACCACCGCCCCCTCTCCACCAAGGAGGCCGCGGCGGAAGCGGTCGAACTCCTGCGCCGCGTAGGCATACCCGACCCCGGGACGCGGGCCTCCGCCTTCCCCTTCCAACTGTCCGGCGGCCAACGCCAACGCGTCGTCATCGCCATGGCCATCGCCAACTCGCCGGGCCTGCTCATCGCCGACGAACCGACCACCGCCCTCGACGTCACCGTCCAGGCCGAGATCCTCGACCTCCTGCGCGCCCTGGCCGCCGACTCCGGCACCGGCGTCCTGCTCGTCACGCACAACATGGGCGTCGTCGCGGACTTCGCCGACCGGGTCGCCGTCATGCTCCAGGGGAGGATCGTCGAGACGGGCCCCGCCGAAGAGGTGCTCCTGCGGCCCACCCACGAGTACACGCGACGACTGCTGTCGGCGGTACCGAGACTGACGGTCGCCGGGCCGGGAGACGTGCCCGCACCGGCCCCCGAGGTCCGCACCGACGCTCCCGTGGTCGAACTCCGGGACATCTCAGTCCACTTCGGCCGAGGTCGCCGTACCGTACGGGCCCTGCAGGACGTCTCCCTCACCGTCGCCCCCGGCGAAACCGTGGGCCTGGTCGGCGAGTCCGGCTCCGGCAAGTCGACGGCGGCCAGGGTTGCGCTCGGCCTCGTCCCGCCGACGTCCGGCTCGGTCGCGCTCTTCGGCACCGACCTGGGCCGGGCCCGGGGACGTGCGAGGCGCGCCCTGCTCGCGGGAGTCGGCGTGGTCCTCCAGGACCCGGTGGCCTCCATGGACGCGCGGATGAGCGTCGGCGAATGCGTCGCCGAGCCGCTGCGCGTCCACCGCAGGGGCATGCCGGCGGCGGAGCGCCGGGCGCGGGTCGCCGAGGTGCTCGAACGGGTCCGCCTGCCAAGGGCGTTGGCGGGACGCGGCCCGCGCGAGCTGTCCGGCGGGCAGCGTCAACGGGTCAGCCTGGCCCGCGCGCTCGTTCTCGAACCACGTCTCCTCGTGGCCGACGAACCGACCAGCGCCCTCGATGTGAGCGTCCAGCAGACGGTCCTCGAAGTCATCACCGAACTCCAGGACGAACTGGGCTTCGCCTGCCTCTTCGTCTCCCACGACCTCGCTGTGGTCCAGCAGTTCGCACAACGGGTGGTCGTGATGCGCGCCGGACAGGTCGAGGAACAGGGCCCGACGGCGACGACCCTCCTGCACCCCGGCACGGACTACACACGGCGCCTCATCGCCGCCGTGCCCGTCCCCGACCCGGTTCTGCAACGCCGGCGGCGGACGGAGCGCCGGGCTGTGCCTGCTGCCGGTGGGACGGGGGCCTCGGCGTGACGACCTTCCTGTACCCGGGTGCGGATCACCCCCCGCGTCCGACTGCCGCCATGCCGGTGACCGACCCGGTTCTGCGACGCCGGGCCGCCCCCGCCGCCGACGGAACGGGGGTCACCGCGTGACCCGCCCCCTCCCCGAGGTGTACGCCGGTGTCGACATCGGCGGGACGACCACGCAGGTCGTGCTGTGCGCCCCCGACCTCGCGGTTCTCGCCCGGGCCGAGGTGCCCACCCCGGCGGCGCACGGCGGGCAGGCCGTGATCGATGCGGCGTTGGGTGCGCTCGTCGGTCTCCTCGCCCGGACACCGGCCCGGCTTCTCGGTGTGGGGGTGGGAGCGGCGGGGATCGTGGACGCGGAGGCCGGGCGTGTGCTCGTCGTCAGCGACTCCTTCCACGGCTGGGCCGGCTTCGAGGTGGCGGCGACGATCCGGGGCGCGCTCGGGGTCCCGGCGTACCTCGACAACGACGTCAACGCGTTCCTGCGGGGCGAGGCGACCAGGGGCGCCGTGGCGGGCGTACCCCATGTGCTCGGTATGACGCTCGGCACCGGGGTCGGTGGGGCGCTGTGGATGGGCGGGGCGCTGTACGGGGGTCCGCACGGGGCGGCCGGGGAGATCGGGCACGTACCCGGCTTCGGTGACCTGCCCTGTACGTGCGGTGGCCGTGGACATCTGGAGACGCTCGCCTCCGGGCGGGCGATCGGGCGACGCCACGGCGAGCGCACCGGTCGCGCCGGGCTCACCGCGAAAGCGGTCGCGGCAGCCGCGGACGCCGGCGACCGCGACGCCGCCGTCGTCTACGAGGAGGCGGGGGAGGCGGTCGCCCGGGCGATTCTCATCACCGCCGGGCTGGTGGACGTCACCGACTACGTCGTCGGCGGCGGCGTCAGCCGCGCCTGGCATCTGCTCGAACCGGCCGTCCGCGCGGCCCTCGCCGCCGAGCCGCCCGTCAGCGGACGGCCCGTCAGCGTCGTACGGGCCGGGCTCGGCAGCGACGCCGTGGCCGTCGGGGCGGCCTCCCGCGCGCGGGACGAACTCGGGGCGTACGAGGTCAGGGAGCCGTCACTCGAACCGTGACGTGTCTCCCGCGCCCCGCCGCACGATCTCGGCCTCCCCGCTGGAGAAGTCGATGACCGTCGTCGGCTCCGTACCGCAGTCCCCGGAGTCGACGACAGCGTCCACGACATGGTCGAGTCGCTCCTTGATCTCCCAGCCCTGCGTCAGCGGCTCCTTCTCGTCGGGCAGCAGCAACGTGCTGGACAGCAGCGGCTCGCCCAGCTCGGCCAGCAGCGCCTGCACGACCGTGTGATCGGGGATGCGTACACCCACGGTCTTCTTCTTCGGGTGCAGCAGCTTGCGCGGCACCTCGCGGGTCGCCGGGAGAATGAACGTGTAGCTGCCCGGAGTGGACGCCTTCACGGCCCGGAACACATCGTTGTCGACCTGCACGAACTGGCCGAGCTGCGCGAAGTTCTGGCACACGAGAGTGAAGTGGTGACGGTCGTCGAGCTGCCGGATCGACCGGATGCGGTCGATGCCGTCACGGCTGCCGAGCTGGCACCCCAGCGCGAAGCAGGAGTCCGTCGGATACGCGATCAGCGCGCCGGAGCGGATGCTGTCCGCCACCTGACTGATCGTGCGGGGCTGCGGGTTGTCGGGATGGACGTCGAAGTACCTTGCCATCCGTCGAGCCTATGCCCTCGGTGAGGTAGGTTCCGGACGGTGATGCCGTGAGAACCAGATCGACCGGGGGAGAGCCGTCGTGCCAGGCAGCAGGACCGGAGGCATGGGCGCCGACGCCTCCGGCGGCTGGGCCGGCGAACTCCTCGACCAGCTGCGACCGGGCGCCCGTGACCTCGGCAGGGTGACCGACTGGCTCGCCGCGGCCATCGAGGCGGAGGTGTCCCTCCAGGACGTGACCGGTGCCCTCCTCGCCGGCCCCCGGCTGCCCGCGGACGACGACCTGGTGCGGGACGTCTCCACCGGCAGAATCGCTTCCGCGGCGGTGCACGCACACGGACGCCACGTCAGGCTGGCCGGACTCGGACACCCCGGCACCATGGGTGTGCTCGCGGTGGCCCGTACCGGGCCGTTCGACCGGCGTGCCACCGACATCGTCGCCAGCACGGTCTGGGTGCTCGAACTGCTCCTGCGGGAACGCGGAACGGTGAGCGCCGAACACCGGCTGGACCGGGCGACCGCCGACCTCAGACTCGCCATCCTGCAGCTGCTGATGGTGGGTGACACCATCGCGGCCCGTCGGGTCGCCGCCGGTCTCTGGCCCGGCCTGTTCGACACCGACACGACCTGTGTCTACGTACTGGAAGTCCCCTCCGTACACCGCGACGACCTCGCGGTGGAGTGCCAGGAGGCAGCCGGGGGACACGCGTTGATCGTGCGCTGTCCGGCCGTGGACGAGCATCTGATCGTCGTCGCGCCCATCGACCACGGCCAGGACCTGGCGGGTCCGGAACTGCGCTCGGTCGTCGGCGAACGCCCGGACACCTTCGTCGGCGGCAGCGTCCGGCACGGCCTGGCCCAGACCGCCACGGCCTACGGACAGGCCGTCAGCGCCCTCGCCGTGGCCCGCTTCCGCACGGACCGGGCCGCCGTGTACGCCGAACGCACCCACCCCGAGCGGCTGATGAACCCACTGGCGCTGCGCGGCTGGGCGGACCGGCTGCTGAGCCCGCTCGACGACCTGCCCCACCACACCCGCGCCGAACTCCTCGCCACCACCCGGCTCGGGTTCTCGTTCACCGCGGTCAAGACGGCGATCATCCTCGGCGTCAGCCGCAACACCGTGCGTGCCCGGATGGAACGCGTGGAAGGGCTGCTCGACGCCGACTTCTCGGACCTCACGACCCGGGCCGCAGTCCAACTGGCCCTGAACACCCAGGCGGCGGCCCCGGACGAGCCGCGCCCGGCCGCGGCCCCGCCGGCCGGACTGACCGAACTGCTGCGCACGGATCCGCTGCTGGCCTGGGCGAACGATCTCCTCGGCCGCCTCGCCACGGACACGCGGGACCTGCGACGGACGGTCCGCACCTGGATCGCCGTCGGCGGCAACGCGGAACGCACCGCACAGGTGCTCGGCATCCACGCGCAGACCGTGCGCGACCACGTACGCAGCGCGGAACCCGTCCTCGAACGCCAGCTGCTCGCCGGCGGCAGTGACCTGTACGAGGTCGTCCTCGCCCATCTGGCACTCGGTGACCTCGACGAACCCGCCGCCGACCGGACGAAACGGGGCCAGCCGGGCGGGACCGTGCACGAGTGAGTCCTCGGCCGGGGAGAAGGGGCATGGGCGCGATACACACCGTGCCCGCCCGCACGTAGGTTCGCCGGGACGTCGGTGCTCCGGTCTGCGCGCCTCCCCCGGCGGGGTGCGGGAGCGTCGGTGTCCGCGCCGTGGTGCCTGGCCGGAAACCGGCCCCGAGGACCCGCGGGTGCGGGGGAGGCGGCCGGCACGGGGGTGCGGCCGCACCCCCGCGCTCGCGTAACCTCCGGCACCAGGTCCCGTCCCTCCCCAGCCCGGTCGTCGCCGTCGCAGGTGAGCGGTGCGAGTAGCCGACGGGTTCCTGGGCACTCGGGCGCCATGAGACTGGCAGAAGCAGCAGACGCGGGACAGGTGCTCGCCGCATCGAGCGACGTACTCAATGTGATCGCCGCCTTCGCCGGTGGCCTGATCGTGGTGGCCCTGCTGATCTGGGCCGTACGGCTGGGAGTGAAGGCCAAGGAGGCGGAGTCGCCCCCGCCCAGGCCCGACGAGCAGCCCAGGCTGCCGGAGTCCGGGCCGGTGCACGAGGAGCGCGAGATGCGTGAGCCCGACGAGGTGCCGCACACCATGGAGGAGAGCGAGCGGCTCAATCCGCACAACCTCCACTCCGCCGGCACGAAGCGCGGCGAGGACCAGACCCGCCCACGCTGGTCACCCGGCAACAGCGGCTCCTTCGGCAGCGGCGGCTCCGGCAGGAAGTGACGGTTTCCGGTCGTCGGTGCGTGCCCCGGCTCATAGAGTGGGCCGCATGGGGGAATCACCTGACACGCGGCCCAGCTCGGAGTTCCACGCCCGCAACTTCTCCACGGCGGATGTCGGACGGCTGGTGGCGGCCCTCGACGCGCAGGACCGGGCCGACGGCGTACGGCGGCTGCGCGCCTGGACACAGAGCGCGCTGAACCCGGGCCCCGGCGAACACGTGATCGACGTGGGCAGCGGTACGGGGTCGCACACTCTGACACTGGCGGCGGCTGTCGCCCCGTCCGGCGACGCCGTGGGCGTCGAGGCGAACCCGGCGCTGCGCGAGGTCGCCGAGCAGCGGGCGGCGGCGGCCGGCAGTACGGCCCGCTTCGTGGACGGCGACGCGCTCGCCCTTCCGCTGCCCGACGCCACGGTGGACGTGGTCTGGTGCGAACGGGTTCTGCAGCATCTGTCCGAACCGGACAAGGCCGTCGGTGAGATCGCGCGGGTCCTGCGCCCCGGTGGACGCGTGGCGCTCATCGACTCGGACTGGGCCACCGCGCTCCTGTACCCCGGTGAGCCGGACGCGGTGGCTGCGCTGATGGCGGGAACCGTGGCCGCGGCGGCCAACCCGTACTCCGGACGGCGGCTCGCGGACCAGTTGTCCGCGGCGGGGTTGGTCGTCGACGACCGGGGCTCGCAGGCACTGCTCCAGGACCACACGACGGTGCCCTGGCCCCTGGTCCGGATGATGGGCGAGTCGACCGTACGGCGTGGACTGATGACCGAGGAGCAGCGCGACCGCCTGTACGCGGGGCTGACCGAAGCCGCGGAGCGGGGCGCGCTGCACATGTCGGTGACGATGTTCGCCGTGGTGGCCCACCGGCCGGTCTGACCTGCCCAGGGTGTCGCCGGGCTCGGCATGCGGCCCGAGCCCGGCCGTGGTCCGCTGTGAAGCCGAGGCAGGCGACGACGGACCCCGTGGCGGCGCGATGTGCTGGAGTGCGACGGCTGATCTGGCGGCGGGCATGGGTATCGCCGCCGTGGGTGTGGCGTGCGTGACAGCGGTGGCCCGGGCCGGCAGGGGCCGTGATCTGCCGCTGGCCGCGCTGCCCCTGCTCCTGGGGGCCCACCAGATCGTCGAGTCCCTGGTCTGGCGGGCGGACGGCGGATCCGGCCCGGCGACCGTGGCGTGGGCGGTCATCGCCCTTCCGCTCCTCGTCCTGTGGGTGCCGGCGGCCGTCCTGTGCGCGGCGCCCAGAAGAGCGCGGCACCGTCTTCTGCTGCCGCTGGCCGTGGGTGTCGTGACCAGCGCGGCACTCGCGTACAACCTTGCGAACCACCGGGTCACGGCGGACATCCGCGGCCATACGATCGGCTACGGCATCCGCCTGTCCCACTCCGGACCGATCCTCGCGGGCTATCTGATCGCCACGGTCGGCGCTCTGCTTCTCTCCGGCGACCGCCGTCTGGTGGTGTTCGGGCTGCTGGCCGGGACGGGCGCGTCGGCGTGCTGGGCGCTGTGGCGACTGGAGTTCGTGTCGACCTGGTGCGCTCTCGCCGCGCTCTGCTCGCTGGTCCTGCTGGGCTGGTCGCGCGGACGCCCGCTGCCACGCCGCTGACCCGGCCGGCCCCGGGGGAGAGGCGGACCTCGCCCCCGGGCGTCGTACCTGCTAGTCGGTGTCGGCTCCGGCCCCGACGAGCGTACGGACCTCGAACTCCTCGTACGCGGACGTGTCCTGACGGTCAGTCAGCACGGTGCCGAGCCAGCCGAGGAGGAAGCCCGCCGGGATGGAGACGATGCCGGGGTTCTGCAGCGGGAACCAGGCGAAGTCGGCCGACGGGTAGATGGAGGACGCGGTCGACGAGACCACCGGCGAGAACACGACCAGAAGCACCGAGCAGACCAGCCCTCCGCACAGGCTGAGCAGTGCGCCCCGGGAGTTGAAGCGCCGCCAGAACAGGCTGTAGAGAAGCGTGGGCAGCAGGGCGGACGCGGCGATGGCGAAGGCGAGGAAGGCGAGCGTGGACACGTTGGTCTCCCACGACAGCAGAGCCAGGCCCATCCCCAGCACGCCGATGAGGACCGCCGCCAGCCGGGCCGCGCCCAGTTCCTCCGCCTGGGTGGCGCGCCCATTGCGGATGACCTCGCCGTACAGGTCGTGGGCGAGGGACGAGGCCGCCGCGAGGGTGAGGCCGGCCGCGACTGCGAGCAGCGTGACGAAGGCGAGGCAGGACAGGAGCGCGGTGAGAATCCCGCCGCCGATGGACTGCGCGAGCAGCAGCACCGCCGCGTCGCCCTTCGGGTCGGTCTCCATGATGGACTCGCGGCCCACGAGCGCGGTGGCGCCCAGACCGAGAACGCCCGCGGCCAGACAGACGAAGCCGACCAGACCCGCGGCCCAGACGACCGACGAGCGCAGCACGTTGGTGGAGCGCGGGGCGAGCAGCCGCATCATCACGTGGGGGAGTGCGGCGAGCCCGAGCACGATGGCCAACTGAAGGCTGAGGAAGTCGAGTTTGCTGGTGGTGCTCGCGCCGTAGCGGAGACCGGGCTCCAGGAACCGCTGGCCGATGCCGCTGTTCTCGGTGGCGGCCTCCAGCAGCGCGTCGAAGTTCCAGTCGAAGCGGTGCAGGACCATGACGGCCGTGACGGCGACGCCGGACACGAGCATGACGGCCTTGACGATCTGGATGAACGTCGCGCCGGGCATACCGCCGAGCGAGGCGTACACGATGACGATGGTGCCGATGACGACGACGCACAACGTGCGGGTGGTGGTGCTGGGCACGCCGGTGAACTGGGTCAACAGGGCGACGCTGCCCACGAGTTGAGCCACCAGATAGAGGCAGCAGATCGTCAGGGTGCAGAGGGCGAGCGCGATCCGGACCCCCCGTCCGCCCTGGGGCAGCCGCAGCGCGACTGTGTCCCCGAGAGTGAACTTGCCGGAGTTGCGCAGCGGTTCGGCGATCACCAGGAGCACCATCATCCAGGCGACCGTGGTGCCGCACAGGTACAGCAGTCCGTCGTAGCCGGTGAGGGCGACCAGCCCGGTACTGCCCAGCAGGGTCGCGGCCGAGAGATAGTCCCCGCACATCGCCAGCCCGTTGCGCAGCGGCGACATCTCCCGGTTGCCGAGATAGAATTCGCCGACCTCGTCGCGCTGCGGGGCGATCAGCAGCGCGGCGAACAGTGTGACCACGACGACCGACAGGAACAGCACGAAGGTCAGCTGCCGGCTGAAGGGATCGACGACGCCGGCCCCGATGGTCACCACGTGCGGTACTCCCCCGTGCTCCGCGGACGGGGACCGGTCTGCTCGGCCGGCGGGCGCTGACCGGGCCGACGCTGCTCCGACTGGGCGCGCAGCCCCCGGGCGACGGGGTCGAAGTGGGTGCGCATCCGCCGGACGTAGCGCCAGACGGTCACCCCCATCACCACGAACTGCCCCAGCCCCAGCGTCAGACCGAGGGTGAGATGACCGGCGATCGGCTGGTTCATGATGCCGGGTGCGAAGTTCGACAACAGGATGTACAACAGGAACCCGCCGACGGCGACCGCTGTCGACGCGGCTGCAAAGCGGCGGTACCCGTTCCGCAATGACTGAAATTCAGGATGGCTGTGTATGGCCTGTCCCGATGCGGATTCGGTGTACGTCGGCCTGTATGCGGGCGGCTGGTCCGGCCGCATGAAGTAATTGGACATGAACGCACCTTCTTCGCTGCATTATGTCGCGCATCCAGCTCTTCCGAGCCGTTGATCATCCAGCTCACCGGGGTGGCGGAGGACGCCGGAGCTGCGTTTTTGTGCGGACTTGGTGGGGGAGTCGTGAATCCGGACGTATAGCCGAGGAATTCCGGTGCGGAGCATCGGGGGAGTTTCGTGGCTGCCCAGGGCCCGTCAGGGGTGACGACGGGTTTGGAAGCGGATTATGGCAGTGGCACTCCGGAACAATCAACCGGCTGTGAATTACTATTGAGTACTGGCTCAAATGTGCCGTACGGATGTGCTGTACGAAGAGGTGGGGAAGCGCGGTGTGGAGACATCGTGAAGGGGAAAGCGAAGGGCAGGAAGGTCGCGGCGAAGGCCGGCCTTGAACGGCGGAGGGGCGATGGATTCCACCACGACACTGATCCTGATCGTCGCGGTCCTGGCGGTGGCCGCGCTGGCCGTGGCGGGCACCCTGTTGGTACGGCTGGTCCGCACCCGGCGGGATCTGCGCCGCGCCGGTCTGCCGACGGGCTCGCGCTGGGTCTTCTGGGGCGCGGTCGCCTATCTGGTGCTGCCGACCGACCTGTTGCCCGACCCCGTCTACCTGGACGACATCGGCGTACTCCTGCTGGCCCTGCGCAGCCTGCGCGCACAGGCGCGGGAACTGGGCGGCGGGCCGGAACTCGACTCCCCGCCGACCGCCCGCCCGGACAAGAACTGGTGAGGGACGACAACGACGACGGGGCTCGGCTCGCGGAATTCCGCGAGCCGAGCCCCGTCGTCGTTGTCCCTCTGGTCTCTCTGGTTCTACTGGTCCTGCCTACGCCTCGCTGGCCCGGAGCATGTCCTCGCGCTCGACGAGCTTCACCCGCTCGCGGCCCTGGGGCTCGCCCAGAGCCTTCTCCGCGGCGTCCAGCCGGTGCCAGCCCTCCCAGGTGGTGAAGCGGACGGCCCGCTCGCCGAGGAACGCGTCCACCGCCTCGGGTGCGGGCGAAGCCGGCTCGGGAAGGCGGCCGTTGGTGTAGTCGTCCAGCAGATTGGCGACGGTCTCGTTGGCGTCGCCCTTCGTGTGCCCGATCAGCCCCACGGGGCCGCGGCGGATCCACCCGGTGACGTACGTCGACGGGAGGTGCTCGCCGGTCTCCTGGAGCACTCGGCCGCCCTCGTCGGGAACGGTGCCCGACTCGACGTCCCAGGGCAGCTTGGGCAGCTTGTCGGAGAGGTAGCCCACCGCGCGGTAGACCGCGCCGAGGTCCCAGTCCTTGAACTCGCCGGTGCCCTTGACGTTGCCGGTGCCGTCCAGAGCGGTCCGTTCCGTCCGCAGGCCGACGACCTTGCCGTCCTCGCCGAGGATCTCGGTGGGCGACTCGAAGAAGTGCAGGAACAGCTTGTGCGGCCGGTCGCCGACGTCGCGGATGGCCCAGTTCTCCAGCGTCTTGGCGACCATGTCGGCCTGCTTGTTGCCGCGCCGGGTCGCGATCGAGCCGTCGTCGTAGTCGATGTCCTCGGGGTCGACGATGACCTCGATGTTGGGGGAGTGGTCCAGCTCACGCAGCTCCATCGGGCTGAACTTGGCCTGCGCCGGGCCGCGACGGCCGAAGACGTGGACCTCGATCGCCTTGTTGGCCTTGAGCCCCTCGTGGACGTTCGGCGGGATCTCCGTCGGCAGCAGCTCGTCCGCCGTCTTGGCCAGGACGCGCGCCACGTCGAGTGCGACGTTGCCGACTCCGAGGACCGCGACCTTCTCCGCGTCGAGGGGCCACGTACGCGGCACGTCCGGGTGCCCGTCGTACCAGGAGACGAAGTCCGCGGCGCCGTACGAGCCGTCCAGCTCGACGCCGGGTATGTCGAGGGCCCGGTCGGCCGTGGCCCCCGTGGAGAAGATCACCGCGTCGTAGAAGGCGCGCAGGTCGTCCAGGTTGATGTCACGCGGGTAGTCGACGTTGCCGAAGAGCCGGATCTGTGGCTTGTCGAGCACCTGGTGCAGGGCCGTGATGATGCCCTTGATGCGCGGGTGGTCGGGGGCGACGCCGTAGCGGATCAGGCCGAACGGGGCCGGCATCCGCTCGAAGAGGTCGATGGACACGCCGGGCTCCGCGGCCACTGCGGACTTGAGCAACGCGTCGGCGGCGTAGATCCCGGCGGGGCCGGCTCCGACAATGGCCACCCGCAGTGCGCGAGGCATGATCAGGTTCCCTTCGAGTGATGACAAGAGATCTTCGAAGGAAGCCTAAACTAAGGCAAGCCTAAGCTGGTACGGGGGTCGGGGTTATGAGCTCATAAAGTGGACTTATGAGTCTGGATGCCGCTCCCGGGGACCCCGTTCTCTGAGAGATTCCTATGAATCCGAGTGGCGCTTGAACACCCGGGCGTCCGCCCGCGTATGACGCTGGGGGCATTCACATGCCGAACCGGCCATGCAGCGCAGGAGACATCCGTGGGACGTAACACGCGCAGACGCCCGACAGGTCCACGCCGAGCCACCTTTGCGGCGGTCGCCCTGATGCTGGGCGGAGGTGGACTGGTCGTCGCGAACGTCTACGCCTCGGCCACCGAGAACGGCCCGAACGGCGACTCCTCTCAGCAGAGTTGGGCCGACCGGACTCTGTCGTCGGGAGCCGCGACGATCGACTGCCCCGATGTCGGGGATCAGTTGGCGGACGTACCGGACGAGGCTCGCTCGGAGGTCGACCAGGAACTCGCCGCCCTGGACCAGCAGATCGCCGAGGCCTACCAGCGGCTGCAGAACTCGGCGCAGGCGATACGTGAGGACGGCGGCTTCGCCGACTCCGCGATCATGAACCCACTGAAGGAGAAGCGGTCCGCGACCATCGAGCGGATCGCGATCGCCATCGACCGGGTGGGAGACCGCCCCCAGGGACTCGAGAACCTGGCGGCCTGCACCTTCCGCGCCTCCGACGATCAGTCCGAGGAGGGACAGGACCAGAACGGCGACCAGAACGACGCCGGCCAGGACGGCCAGGACCAGGGCGATGGTCAGGGTGACGGCCAGGGCGGTCAGGGTGGCCAGGACCAGGGTGACCAGCAGAACGGCAACGGCGGCCAGGCCGGCAACGGCCCGGTCGCCGACGACTACGCGGACATCACCACCGTCCAGCCCACCGCGCAGAACCCCTCCCCGCAGAACAACGCCTCGCGCGGCACCTTCGCCACGAGCTGTGGAGTGAACGCGAACGGTCTGTTCAACTCGGACAACGTCATCGTGGCCCCGGGCGTGTCCAACGGCGCACACCACTTCCACGACTACGTCGGCAACCAGGCCAACAACGCGTTCGCGAGCAACGACGACCTGGCCGCAGCGCAGACGAGCTGCGTGGACCAGGGCGACAGGTCCTCCTACTTCTGGCCCGTGCTGCGCCTGCAGAACGGCACGCAGGAACAGGACGCGGCTTCTCCCGGCGGCGGCATCGAAGGCAACGCCGGCGAGATCGTCACGGCCAAGCAGGTCACGATGACGTTCGTGGGCAACCCGGGCAGCCAGGTCGTGGCCATGCCCAAGCTGCTGCGCATCATCACCGGCGACGCCAAGGCGTTCGTCAACGGCACCGCCAACGCCAACGCGTCCTGGAGCTGCACCGGGTTCGAGGACCGGCAGCTCAAGGACAAGTACCCGCTGTGCCCCCAGGGCAGTGACGTTGTGCGCACGTTCAGGTTCCAGAGCTGCTGGGACGGCAGGAACATCGACAGCGCCAACCACCGCACCCATGTGGCCTTCGCCGACGCCGCCGGAAACTGCGGGAACGGCTTCCAGGCGATTCCGCAGCTGGTCCAGCGCATCGTCTACGACGTCGACGCACCGAGCCTTCAGGACGGCGGCCGTACGACGCCCCTGTTCGCGGTCGACTCGTTCCCCGAGCAGCTGCACAAACCGGTCACGGACCACGGTGACTTCATCAACGTGTTCGACGAGAACCTGATGCGGGACATGGTCGACTGCATCAACTCCGGACGGCAGTGCGGCGCCGGCTCCTCGAACGGTGAGGACCCGGAGAACACCCCGACGCCGACCGCGACTCCCGACCCCCCGTCCGGCGGGACCGACGAGCCGACCACCGACCCCACGGTGACCCCGAGCGAGGACGAGACGCCGGAGCCCTCGCTCTCGCCGTCCCCGAGTACACGGACCCCGGACCCGGCGAGCGCCGCTCCCTCGAAGGAGCCCGTCGAGGCGGAGCCGAAGGCCTACACGTCACCGCCGGCCACCCAGCGGGCCGAGACGGCCGCCTCGCCGACGCAGGCGCAGGACACCAACGCCGGCGGCGACACAGGCAGCGCGGCGACCGCCGACGAGGGCAACGGTGACGACGCCTCCGCCACACGGCCCGAACCGCAGGCCGTCACCGGCGATCTCGCCGACACGGGAACCCAGCTGTGGCCGGCCGGGCTCGGGGCGCTTCTCCTGATCTCCGGCTTCCTGCTGCTTCGCCGCATCAGGAACGCAACACGATGACGACCGCGGGCACCTGGGTTCAGGGGCGGTAGGACTGCTGCGGCGGCGTGTTCGTCCGGTCGCCGCCGCCGCTCAGCAGCTGCTCCGCCTGTTCCTTGGTCACCTTCTGCTCCGCACCGCAGAAGGTGCACTGCGTCAGGTACTTGGTCGAGAAAGGGAAAAGGGGCACGAAGAACAGGGTGAACTTGGTGACGCGCTTCCGGAGCGCGTGCGCCGACGGATTCCCGCACTGGCCGCACACCAGTGTGAGTATCGCGAGCTGGTACAGATATCCCTTGGTGCCGAAGACAATCATTCGTAAGTCCCTTTGTCGGTACGGGTGTTGCTGACAGGTCTTTGCCGGTCCGGCCCCCTCAGAAGGGGGTAGTGGATCGTCTGCGTCCGGTTCATGGTGGGGGCATGACCGAACTGCAGACATTCCCACTGCCCGCGACCGTCGAAGGCAGTGAAGCCGACCGGGAACTCGGTCGGGCACTCATAGCCGCCTGGCAGGTCGACGGTATCTTCCAGATCCAGGCCACCCCCGAACAGGATGCTGCCACTGGACGGGCCCTCGACGCATCCAGGGCCTTCGTCGGCCGGCCGCTCAAGGAGAAGGCCCAGTACGTCTCCGACCTCACCTACAGCGGCTATGTCGCATCCGGCGAGGAGGAGACGGCCGGCGAGAAGGACGGCTCGGAGATCTTCACCGTCTGCCCCGACATCCCCGCCGACGACCCCCGCGTCCTCGACAGGTGGCCGTGTCACGGCCCCGCCCCCTGGCCGTCCGACCAGTACGCCGCCGCCATGAAGGACTACATGGACGTCGTCGGAGACATCGGCCACCGACTGCTCCAACTGACCGCGCTGGGCCTCGGCCTGGACGACATGGAGCACTTCACACGGCTCACCGAGGACGGCTGGCACCACATGAGGGTGCTGCGCTTCCCGCCGGCGGACGCCACCTCCGAGCGCGGTATCGGCTCCCACACCGACTACGGTCTGCTCGTCATCGCCGCACAGGACGAGGTCGGCGGCCTCTACATCCGCCCGCCCGTCCCCGGCGAGGCCCGGGGACGCAACTGGCTGCCCGACGAGTCCATGGCCGGGCGCTACGAGAACGAGGGCCCCTGGACCTTCGTGGCCCCGGCCCCCTCGGTCTTCACCGTCTTCCCCGGCGACATCATGCAGTTCATCACCGGGGGAACCCTCCTCTCCACCCCGCACAAGGTGCGCCTGGCCGACCGTGAGCGCTTTACGATGGCGTACTTCCACGAGCCGTCCTTCCAGGCCGTGGCCCGTCCTTTGGACGCGCCCGAGGCGGACGAATTCATCCACTACGGCACGCACTTCACGAACATGTTCATGCGCTGCTATCCCGACCGCTCCACCACCGCGCGTATCGAGCAGGAAGACCGGCTGGCCGTCCTCGAACAGCTCCGCAAAGAAGCACTCACTTCTTGAACCGTGTCCTCTCACGGAATGCGTCAGCGGCCTTTTCCCCTCTCAGGGAAGCAGACCCATTTGGCGGGCGGTCATGACCGCCTCCAACCGTGAATGGCATCCCAGCCTGCGCATGGCGCTGCGCAGATAGCTTTTCACCGTCTCGGCCCGAAGGCCGAGTTCGTCCGCCACGTCGGTATTGGTCCGTCCCAGTGCGACGCACGACAGGACGTCGAGTTCTCGCGCCGAGAGGGCCGGGTCGGACGGACGCCGGGAGGCGGGTGCCCCGGCGCCGGCCAGTTTGTCGCTCAACGCGGCGACCCGCTCGCGCAGGTCGGTGTCCGTGACGCGCTGGGCGAGCACCCGAAGCTCGGCGTATGCCTCGCGAATAGCCTCCCAGTGAGGGGATGCCGGCTCGGGCGGGCGCTCGCCGGCGGCCATGGGCTCGTCGAGAAGGCCGAGGCGCCGCACCACCTCGTCGCGCACCGCCAGGTTCTGCTCCAGGGCGCGGGCGGTGTCCATGACGGCGTCGACCGTCCGGTCGCCCAGCCCGACGGACTGGCGGACCGCGCCGTACATCACCGCCCGTACCGTGCGGTTCACCACCACGGGCGCCGCCACGACGGCCTGGATGCCCTCCGCGGCGACCATGAGGTCGTAGTGATGGCTGATCCGCTTGGAGTTCGCGTAGTCGTTGACCGCGATGGGGCGGTGCAGAGCCACCGCCTTGCCGCCGAGCCCCATACCGAACCCGAGAGTCAGTCCCATGAGGGCTCTGGTCGAGTTGCCGGCGAACTCGGTGAGCTGCGCGTGCCGCCCTCTGGTCACGACGCCGCCGAAGGTGAGATCCACGTCGGTGGTGTGGCGTAACGCGTCGATGGCACGCTTGAGTTGGCGGTCTTCGTCCGAGACGGGGGGTGGTTTCACTGTCATACGTTTCCTCGGTCTGCGCGGGAGCACAGAGTGCTCCGGTGGTGCGTTCCCTTGGGGGCGGGAGCGGCCGGGGTCAGTGGCCGGTTGGTGCTGTGAGGACGCGGTCCTCGGCCCGGTCGACGGTCAGTTCCCGGCGGAAGAAGCGCCAGGTTCCTGTCGTACGCCGGTAGGAGTCGCGGTAGCGGATGCCGCGCACGCGCATTCTGGCGTGGGCGTCGGCAGCGGCGTACATCTCGTGCGCGAGAGAGTCGGTCTCCCCCGAGGCGCTGTCGCCGGCCGGGAATTCAGGATCAGCTCGCCGCCGCCGTCGAGCAGCGAGGCGAACACCGTTGGGTTCCGCCGGTCCAGGGCGGCCGCGTGGGTGTGGACGAGCCGGCGCGGTTCCAGCCGGTCCCGTAGGCCCTGGCAATCGGGGTTCGTCGCGGGTGAGTTGCTCGGATCGGTGTGTGTCACATGTACCACCAGACGGATGTGGGGCCCGTGTCCGTGGCGCGGGTCAGCCGGCGAAGGTCCGCGAGAGCGCGGGCGGCGGCATCCCGAATCCGTGGGTGCCGGAGGCGCCGACCGGCCCGCGGTGCGGGTCGACGACAGCGCTTTCTCCGAGGCCGGCGGGAAGCGGTAATCGGGAGAAATCCATGGGGGAGGGGTTCCTCTCTGGGCGGTGCAGGCTCGGAGCCGACGGGTGCACACGACTACCTCGGGCTCGGCGGGCCTCGCGCTGGGGTGGTGCGCGTGGCCCGGGCGACGGGTCATACGGTTGTACATCCCGTTCTCCGGACCTGGAACGGCTTTCTACTGGCACCAAGATTGAGCTAAACCGGGCCGCACAGCTACCCCCGGATGAGGGGTCGCCGAAAGTCGTCCGCGGGCGTACCGGATCCCGAGGGTGGGCGCACCCCTCCGGGTGAAGGTGAGAAACAGTCAACTACCCGTTCTGGAAAGAGACTTGACGCCGAAGAACTGTTGCAGAACTGTTCTCCTGGCGACAGTGGAACAGCCCCCTCCGCGCACCAGGAGAGGCAGCGGACCGCCGTCCCGACGAAGTCGTTGGCGCTGTGCTCGGACAAGGAGTCGACCCGCTCGTGTTGCCGGCGGAGGACAGTGCGGAGGCTGCGGCCGCCCGTGCCGCGGTGCTGGCGCTGCGCAGGGACAGCGGTATGGCTGTCGCGGGAGTGGCCTGGGTCGTCGACCCGCGGCTGCTGCGGATCGGTGAGACCAGCGGACTGAGGAAGACGCAGGGACGCCGAGGATTCCCCGTGCCCGCGGGCACGGGACTGGTCGGCAAGGTGCTGACGACACGTCGGCTCGCAGCGGTGACCGACTACCGGGCGGCGCGGCAGATCAGCCACGAGTACGACTCCTTCATCACGGAGGAGGAGGTGCGGGCGATGGTGGCGGCGCCCGTGATCGTGGGTACGACGGTACGAGCCGCGCTCTTCGTGGGGTCACGGGAGGCGGTACGGCTGAGTGACCGCGTACTGACGGCGGTGACGGCGGCGGCTCGCGACCTGGAGCAGTTCCTCGCGTCCCACGAGCACGCGCACCGGCTCCTCTCGGAGGCGCGGGCCGTGCCGAGCACTCCCTCGCCCCATGACACGACGGCCCTGAAACAGGTGCACGCGGTCCACACCGAGTTGCTGGACCTGACGGAGACGATCGGCGAGGACCACCTCAAGAAACGCTTCCACGAGGTGTGTTCCCTGCTGGAGTCGGGCTGCTGCGCGGAGCGGACCTCACCCCGACCGGCGGCGAGTCTGTCCCCGCGTGAACTGGACGTCCTGGCCGCGGTCGCCGGGGGCTGTACCAACCTGGACATCTCCGACCGGCTCGACATCGGCCTGGAGACCGTGAAGGGCTATCTGCGCTCGGTGATGCGCAAGCTCGGCACCAGCACCCGTCTCGAAGCCGTCACCGCGGCCCGCCGGGCCGGCCTGCTCCCGTAGCGCCCCTGCGGCATCCTCGGCGACCGACGGGCACCTCAGCCGTCGAAGCGCGACGAGCCGAGCGTCACCTGGTGACCGACGAGGCTGATCTCGACGCCGTCCTCCGTGGCGCGCGCCACCTCGAAGCCGACGCCCTGCGGGAGGCCGACCCGCCAGGAGATTTCGGCCCGTTCGACTCCAGGGACCGTCAGGGAGAGTTCCGTGCCCTGCGCCAGCAGTGTTCCCGTGGTGTTCGATGCCGCCCCGTCGACCGTGCCCGAGACCTTGACGCGGGCCGCCTGGCCGTTGGATCCGGGCGCCTGGGACACCTGCAGCGGGCCGCCGTTGCCCGCGAGTCGGGTCAACACCCCGGACAGTTCCTTGTACGAGAGGGTCAGGGTGCCGGTGGCGGTGTTCGCCTCGGCGCTGCGCGCGGTCATCGAGGTCACCGTCACACCCCGTAGGTCCAGGTGGAGACGGTCGACGTCCAGATAGCCGCCCTGGGCGTTGGTCGTGGTGTCGATCAGGAACCGCTCGGCGGTCAGCGTCACATGATCGAAGCTCTGGGCGGCGGCCTGGGTCAGGAACGGAAAACCCTCGATCGACACGTCCATGTGGCCGTCGGTGGTGTTGGCGTAGCCGTACTTCTCCTTGGCGAGCTGTGTGATCTCCTTGTCGGCGTAGTGCACGGCCACGCGGTCCGCCGCTGTGAACAGCGCGGCGAGCACCACGACCGTGATCAGCAGAACCTTCACCCATCGACGTCTCACGCCGATCCCCCCATGTCACGGTGAAACTGAGTACAAGGCACTCACACGGAGGCCAAGGGGAGACTCTAGGTCGCTGTTGACCATGCACACACGTCGGGGGGGCCAAACTCCCGTCAAACCGCGTCGAGTTGTCCGCCCGTGACGGAGGGAGAGGGCGCCGGGTCCGGGCGGGCCCGGCGCCCAGTGGCTCAGACGGCGTCCAGCTCCGCCGACTCCTCGGCGGAGAGCGTCAGTTGAGCGGCGGCGGCGGAGTCCCGGATCGTCTCCGGACGGCTGGCGCCGGGGATCGGCACGACCACCGGCGACTTGGCGAGCATCCAGGCCAGGCACACACGCTGCGGACTGACGCCGTGGGCCGCGGCGATCCTGGCGAAGGGGGCGTACGCCGAACCGAGGTCGCCGGCCCGGGAGATACCGCCGAGCGGACTCCAGGGCAGGAACGCGATGCCCAGCTCGTCGCACAGCCGCAGCTCCGGCTCGCTGGAGCGGAACGCCGGGGAGAACTGGTTCTGCACGGCGACGAGACGTCCGCCGAGGATCTCGCTTGCCTGCCGGATCTGATCCGGGTCGGCGTTGGAGATTCCGGCCATACGGATCTTGCCCTCGTCCAGCAGGTCCCGGACCGCGCCGACCGACTCCTCGTACGGGACCTTCGGGTCGGGGCGGTGGAACTGGTACAGCCCGATGGCCTCCACGCCCAGGCGGCGCAGCGAGGCCTCGCACGCCTCCCTGATGTGTGCGGGGGAGCCGTCCAGGGTCCAGCTGCCGTCACCGGGACGCAGATGTCCGCCCTTGGTGGCGACCAGGACGTCCGGGCCGCGCTCGTGGGAGGCGAGCGCCCTGGCGATGAGGGTCTCGTTGTGCCCCACATCGTCGGCACGCAGGTGGTAGGCGTCCGCGGTGTCGATCAGGGTCACGCCCGTGTCGAGCGCGGCGTGGATGGTGGCGAGCGAACGGGCCTCGTCCGGCCGTCCCTCGATCGACATGGGCATACCGCCCAGACCGATCGCGCTGACCTCCACGTCACCGATGCGTCGAGTCTGCATTGCTCGTGACCTCTTCCGGGTGTCGCGGCGTAAGGATGTGCCCCACCACCCTTGCTCGCCGACGCCCAGAGGTCCAACAGGGGAATCCGAACGCATTCAGCACTCGCACAACTGAATGACGATGCCACCGCTGATAAAATGGGGTCACGCTTCGACACCGCCGGGGCCCGTGCCAAGGGGTACGGGCCCCGGTGCGTTGCGGGCGTCAGACCAGGAAGGCTCCTCATGAACGCCAAACCGTCGGCTCACAACGCGCCGCAGGGTGAGCTCACCACCCCGCGGACGGTGTCCCCGGGCCTGCCCCCGGCCGTGTCCTTCGACGCGCTCGGGCTGCCGCCGGAGCTCGCGGAGACGATGGCGGGCCTCGGGGTGACGGAGCCCTTCCCGATCCAGGCGGCGACCCTGCCGAACGCACTGGCCGGCCGTGACGTCCTCGGCCGAGCGCGAACCGGCTCCGGCAAGACGCTCGCCTTCGGGCTCGCTCTGCTCGTCCGGACGGCGGGTCGCCGCGCGGAGTCCAAGCGCCCGCTCGCACTGGTGCTGGTGCCGACCCGGGAACTCGCACAGCAGGTGGGCGACGCGCTGGCACCGTACGCGCGGACCCTGAACGTACGACTGGCGACGGTGGTCGGCGGCCTGTCGATCAACCGGCAGCAGGCCGAGCTGCGGGCCGGCGCCGACGTGGTCATCGCGACCCCCGGGCGGCTGACCGACCTGGTGTCGCGCCGGGACTGCGTCCTGAACCACGTGCGGATCACGGTGCTGGACGAGGCGGACCAGATGTGTGACCTGGGCTTTCTGCCCCAGGTCTCCGAGCTCATGGACCAGCTCCCCGCCGACGGACAGCGGCTGCTCTTCTCGGCCACGCTCGACCGCAACGTCGACCAGCTGGTGCGCGACCACCTCCACGACCCGGTGCTCGCCACGGTCGACCGGCTGGCGAGCTCGGTCGCCACGATGGAACACCACGTCCTGAACATCCACGCCGCCGACAAGTACGCGACCGCGACCGAGATCGCCGCGCGGGACGGCCGGGTGCTGATGTTCCTGGACACCAAGACGGGTGTGGACCAGTTCACCCGTCATCTGCGGGCCAGCGGGGTACGGGCCGGAGCGCTGCACAGCGGGAAGTCGCAGCCGCAGCGCACGCACACCCTCGGTCAGTTCAAGGACGGCGCGATCACCGTGCTGGTGGCCACCAACGTCGCCGCGCGGGGCATTCACATCGAGGCCCTCGACCTCGTCGTCAACGTCGACCCGCCGGCCGACGCCAAGGACTATCTGCACCGTGGTGGGCGTACGGCGCGCGCGGGGGAGTCCGGGAAGGTGGTCACCCTGGTCACCCCCAACCAGCGGCGCGATGTCAACCGGATGATGACGGAGGCCGGGATTCGCCCGACGGTCGCACAGGTACGTTCCGGCGAGGAGAAGCTGACCGCCATCACCGGCGCGAAGCGCCCGCCGACCGAGACGAAAACGAACACCGGAAACGCTCCCTTCCGGGGCATCGGCACCCGCCCGGGCCGCCCGGCGAAGGAGTCCCGCAAAGCCGCCGAGGCCCGCAAGACGGCCGAAGCCCGAGCGGCTGCCCGAGTCCGCAAGGGCCGCTGACACCGAGCCGGGAACGGGCCGGAGCCTGCCCGGGAGCCTCTCGGTCGCAGACCGGAAGGGCTGCCTGGAACCCCGTCGTCAGAGGGCGAACGCCTCGGTCAGGCGCACGCTGTAGCCGTCCTCCTCCATCAGGACGACGGTCACCCCGAAGGGCGAGGGGTGGTCGATGTCGAGCGGGATGAACGAGTAGTCGACCGCGGCCCGGACCGGCGGGATCAGCTCGCCGCCCGGCAGCGGCTCGAGTGCGGGCAGCCACTCCGGGGCGGCCGCGGCCTGACCCACGGGGGAGTCGGTGGGGGTCTGCTCGGCGTAGGGGAACCGGTGCAGGGTGTGGCCGTCCTTCGTGGCGTGCACCAGGTTCAGGCACGGCGACGGGCCGGTGACCGGCAACTCGCAGGTGGCGGCGACGTCCTGGGTCTCCCAGGCGAGGACGACCTCGTCGGCACCGGCCGCCGCCGCGATGTTCGACAGCTGGGCGATGCCGGTGAGCGCGTCCTTGCCGGTCTCGACGGGACGCAGCCAGATCAGGCCGACCAGTTCACCGCGAACCAGCGGCATGATGACCGGGCGGGGCAGCTCCCCTTCGCCGGGGCCCGCGACGTACGCGTTCCTCATCGATGCGGCCAGGGCGTCCCAGGTCTGCGTGTCCACGAACTTCCTCTCACCAACTGCACGTTCACACGTTCACGATCGATGCGACCCTGTCACGGCGGCCGCGTCGACGCCAGTTCGTTCGACGGGGACCAGTGACAGGAGTGGCCGGTCCGGCAGCGCCCTCGGGACGCGTTCCAGGACGCCGCCCGCGAACACGTCGTACAACGGCAGTGTCTCCAGGTGCACGTATCCGATGTGGCAGTCGCACACTCCCGAGGGACAGGCCCGCGGGCGCAGCGCGTCCCGGTAGGAGCCGTCGTACAGATTCCCGAGTTCCGCGCGGACGAAATGGCAGCGGCGTACGGTGCCCTCACCGTCCACGGAGAGGACCGACTCCCCGGTGCGGCACGGCAGGCCCGCCGAGCGGTGCGGATGGCGGCTGAACGGGAAGAGCGGGTCCAACGCGGTCCACTCACCGGCCTGCTCGTCGGTGTAGGTGTGCCCTTCGGCCGCGTTCACCCACAGATAGACCTGCTCCGGGAGCTCCGCGCGCAGCCTCCGCGCGTGCTCCAGATGGTCCGGTACGCCGACGATGCCGACGCTGAAGCGGATCCCGAGCGCGGACAGCTCGTACGTCCTGGCCAGGAACCGTTCGTAGGGCGTCTGCCCGGGGTGGTAGGTGCACCACAGGGCGACGGTGTCGCTGTCCGCGTCCGCGAGCCAGTCGGTGCGGCAGCTCAGGTTGGTCTGGATGGCGACCCGGCGTATGTGCGGCTGGTGGGAGAGTTCGACCAGCGCGCGCCGGTACCAGGAGCGGACCAGCCCCTCGCCCCACGGGGTGAAGAGCACCGACAGCTCGTCCTCCCGCTGCTCGCCCGCCCACGCGGTGAAGCGCTCCAGTGCCGCGCGGTCGGCGCGCAGTTGCGCGGTACTGTCGCGGCGCTTCGCGAACGGGCAGTAGGGGCAGTCGTAGTCGCAGGAGGCGAGCGGCCCGCGGTACAGCAGCGTCAGATCCACCGGGCGCCTCTCACTTCGTCTCGTAGGCGGCCATGGCGTCGCGCACGTCCGGTGAGAAGAACTCCGGGCCGATGGCGTCCGAGTGGGCCAGCCCCTCGGCGGACAGCCGCAGCCGCTCCGCACCGGCACCGGTGCTGCCGCCGTCGTCGAGCCAGCCGCGCGCGGCGAGGGTGTCCAGCTCGGCGGGAAAGTCGTCGTACGCCTGCGACCCGAACCGGAGCCGGTACTCGGCCAGCGGCATGCCCTCGGCCTGGAGGAGGGACTGCAGCAGGTGCCGGCGCCGTGCCTCGCCCTCGTCGACCCGTCTGCCGTGGAGCGCGCGGGAGAAGTCCTCGGTGGCGGTGTAGTCGTCGATGATGCCGCGTATCTCCCGCATCGAGACCGCGTAGTCGAAGGAGTAGTGCAGCCGGGAGGTGTACGAGCGGGCACCGCAGCCCAGACCGATCATCCCGTCGGTCTGGCACGCGTAGTCGTCGGGACCCTGGGGCGGCGCGTCCGAGCGCCGGAACATACGCATCGACACCTGCTCGTAGCCGGAGGAGAGAAGGTGGTCGCGGCCCTCCCGGTAGCGGCGCAGCCGCTGCTCGTCCCATTCCCGGTCGGCGGCCCCCCGGTCGCTGTGGCGGCCGAGGCCGGTCAGCGGACGGATGTAGAGGGGGTAGAGGTAGATCTCCTCCGGGTGCCAGGCGAGGGCCGCGTCGAGGGAGTAGCGCCAACTGGCCGCCGTCTGCCCGTCGATACCGTAGATCAGGTCGATGTTGAGCACGGGCACGGCGGCCTCACGGATGCGGGCCAGGGCCGCCTCGACGTCGGACCTGCGCTGCGGGCGTACGGCGGCCCGCGCCTCCTCCTCGACGAAGCTCTGCACGCCGAGGCTGATACGGGTCGCGCCCCGCTCGGCGAGCACGGCCAGCCTGTCGGCGGTGGCCGTGGACGGTGACGCCTCCACGGACAGCGGGACCGCCCGCAGATCCACTCCCATCTCCTGCTCGGCGATGTCGCACAGCCGCTCCAGCTCCGCCGCCTCCAGAAAGGTCGGAGTGCCGCCGCCGAACGCGGCGTTGACGAACCGCGGGGCCTGCGTGTCACCCAGGGCCTCGCGGACCGCGACGGCCTGGCGGCGCACGGCGTCCAGGTAGCGGCCCGTCAGACCGTCCGGCGCGCCGATCCGGGTGAACAGGTTGCAGAAGCCGCAGCGGACCTCGCAGAACGGGATGTGCAGGTAGAGCGAGAGCGACTGGCGGGACTCCCCGGCCCACAGGTCCGCGAGCCGGGGCCCGTGGGTGAGCGGCCGGTAGGCGGTCTTGTGCGGGTACGCGTACGTATAGCTCTGGTAGGGCCGCGGCGGCTGGACGACGGTGTCCGTGGCGGAGGTGTCCGTCGAGGTGGCGGTGGGGCTCATGTGGACGGCTCCAGGAAGAAGTGGCCGTAGGGCACGGTCCACACGGATTCATGGCCGAGGCGGTGACCGGTGTGACCGTCGTCCCCGTAGGCGGTGCCATGGTCGGAGCAGACGATGGCGAAGCAGCGGCGACGCGAACTCATCGCCTTGAACAGCCGCCCGACGTGACGGTCGACGTACTCCAGCGCGGCGGCATGGGTGAGTCTGCTGTCGCCCGCCTCCCGGGTCGCGCCGGGCAGGTGGAACCAGTTCGGCTGGTGCAGCGCGGAGACGTTCAGGAAGAGGAACAGCCGCTGCTCGGGCGGCAGTTCGGACACCGTCTTCTCGGCGCGCGCCACCTGTGCCTCGAAGGAGGTCGGGGAGGCCACGGAGAACTCCGGCTCCCAGTGGCTCTCCTGGAAGAACCCGGGCAGTACGTCGCCCAGGGCGCCCTGCTTGTTGAAGAAGCCGACGCCGCCGATGCACACCGTGCGGTAGCCGTGCGAGGCCAGTCCGGACACGAGGTCGGGGGTGTCGAAGACGTACGTGCCGTCCGCTGTCGTCTCGCTGCCCGCGAACCGGGCCGCGAACAGCCGGGGATGCGGCCCCGGAGCCGCCGGTGTGGGCAGGAAGCCCGCGAACATCGCCTGGTGGGAGGCGTAGGTGAAGCTGCCGGGCGCGTGCCGCTTCTCCCAGGTGCCGCCCGGCAGATGGGCGGTGAGGTTGGGCAGCCGTCCGGCGGCGGCGAGTTCGACGGCCACGTCGTGGCGGAGGGTGTCCAGGGTGAGCAGCAACAGGTCGTCACGGCCCACCACGTCGTTCATGTCCGGCCCGGCGGCCGGGGCGGGAAGGGGCTCAGACGGTGGCATGCGCGGTCCTCGGAAGCTCGTGCGGTGGAACGGGTGCAACGGGTGGGACAGTTGATGCCGCTGGTGTCGTCGGCCCCGGCTCCGGCGCCTGCTGGAAGTGGCCGGGGGCGAACGACGTTGCCGCGGCGACCTGCGCTGCGTACGTGTCCAGGCCTTCCGCTCCGCTGCCGGGGAGGCCGGTGAGACGGGGGAGCAGGTCACCGAACGCGTTGACCTCTCCGACGGCGAAGCGGCGCCAGCCGATGGCCGGCAGCAGATCGACACCGACGCACAGGGTGCCGGGGAAGCAGGCCGCAGCCCGCTCACTCGTTTCGAGGGCGGTCGCCCAGCGGTCACCGGCGAGCGCCCGTACGGCCGCCAGGTCGCCGCGCGCTCCGCCGAGATGCAGATTGGTCAGCGGAGAACGGCTGGTGCGGACCACGGCGTGGGTGGCCCGGCCGCCCACGACCACGATGCGCAGATCCGCCGACCGGCCGCCGAGCGACGCCTTCGGCAGCCATCGCTCGATGTGCAGCCCGTCGGGGGCGAGCGTGTCGACGATCGCGGCGATCTCCCACTCCTCGGTGTAGCGGCGCACCCGCAGGGAGTTGTGCAGCCGGCCCTCCTCGGTCCGCTCCACGGACGTGGTCGCGCGGATGCGCCCCGACGCGGTCGTCTCGATCGCCAGGACACCGGAGGCGGAGGAGCCGTGCGCGAGCTTGACGAACACCCGCCGCAGGCCCGCCTCCGCCATACGGGCGCGTACGTCCGCCCAGTCCCGCACCGGCGCCCCGCCCCCGGAGGTGGGGGAGGACGGTACGGGCACGCCCGCCCGGACGAGCCGGTCGTGACACAGCCGTTTGTCGAACATCACGGCCAGATCCACCCGGTCGTCGAGCCGCCGTCCGCCGCGCAACGAGGCCACCCCCTGCAGGAACCGTCCGTACCAGCGCGCGGACCCCTCCACCCGCGTCGGATCGTCGACACCGCGCAACAACGCGTCCACCTCGGCGCTCTCCCCGGGGGAGTCGAGGCGGACGAACTCGTCGTCGGCGAAGTCGTGTCCCCCGTCGCGCAGGACGTCCCGCCACTCGACCACGCGCGGCGTGCCGTGACCGGCGGCCCGGGTGGCCGCGCGGAAAAGGCTCACCCGGCGGTTGTCCCCGTTGGCGACCACCGCCCATCTCGGCGGGGCGCTCTCCGCCTCCCTGTACCGCATGCCGCTCACTCCCCCCCTTGTCTGCCTGCGTGCCCTGGTCTGTTCCGTCCGGACGCCGTCGGGCTACTCGCCCACCGCGACGAAACGCCACACCGTGCCGTCGTCCTCCTCGTCGGAGTCGGCGTCGTCGGGATCGACGTCGACCTCCACACCGGCGGGCTCCAGTGTCTGGAGCAGCCGCGTACGCAGCGCCTCACTGAGGTAGTTGTGGTGCAGGTCGAGCTTCTTCAGATGGGTCAGCGGCTGACCGGTCAGCAGGGCGGTCGCACCGTCGTCGGTGAGCACGCCCATCGAGACGTCGAGAACCTCCAGACGCGCCACCACCGGCGCGGACGCGAGCGCCGAACAGACGGCGTCCTGGATCTCGCTGTTGCGCAGGGCGAGCCGCCTGAGGCCGGGCAGCCGGGTGCCGGCGAAGAAGGGCTCCAGGTCGGCCACGTCGGCGTCGCCCCCGTACTCGGACGTGCCCAGCCACAGGTCGAGTTCGACGAGGGCGGGCAGATCGCTGCCCGCGATACCGCGCACCACCTCGACGGGCAGGCCGCCGGTCTCGACGGTCAGTGTGCGCAGCCGCTCGTGCCGGACGGCGGGGAAGGACAGCTCGTTGCCGCCGCGGACCCCGAACTCCTCCAGGTCGGGAAAGGCTTCCAGCAAGGGAGTGACATCGCCCTGGGTGATCCAGGAGATCTCGCACTCCTCCGACAGGACATCGGCCAGGAACAGACCGCGCAGGGCGGGCAGCCGGTCGCGGGCCGCCACCAGCGCCCCGATCACCTCGTCGGGGCCGCTGTCGTACATGTCGCTCCACGCACCGACGATCAGCGCGCGCACCCGCCGGGTGTCGACCGACTCCAGGAAGCGGGCGAAGGTCTCCTCCCACTGCTCCTTGGCGTCGTAGGAGTCGGCGGCGATGCGCCAGGCGACGGACTCGGGCGACGGAAGAGCGGACAGGTCCGCCTGGGCGTCACCGGCTTCGGGAAAGGCGAAGGCCGGCAGGCCGTGGAATTCCCCGAGGTGGCTACCGAGTGTCATGCGTGCGTGCTCCCTGATCCAGAGGCCGGTGGATCGGCGGTCGTGGTCATGCGCCCGGCGCGCGCCGACCGCGTCCAGGTAGAGGAGTTCTACCAAGCCCCACTGACAACGCCGCGAACAGGGGCCCCACCGAGGCAGGTCCGACAACCGGTGGGTGAGTCGCGGACGGCCGAACGGCACACGGACCAGGGCCGATTGTCAGTGGTCGCCTCTACGGTCGTTCCCATGGCACACGGAGTGCCGCATCGGGAGGGAGACCCATGTACCGGCAAGGAGACGTACTGATCGTGTCGCTGGCCGAGGACGCGGTGCCGGAGTACGCGCTCGACGCGGCGTCCGAACCGCGTGACGGCCGGGGCAGACTCGTCCTGGCCCTCGGTGAAGTCACCGGCCACGCCCATGCGGTGGCCGGTCCGGGACGGCTGATCCGCGAGGCCGGCGTGTTCGGGCCGATGCTGCTGCACGTGCCCGAGGGCGCGCGTGTCGTGCACGAGGAGCACGCGGCGATCCCCCTGCCGAAGGGCTGGTACCGGGTGATCCGGCAGCGGGAGTACATCCCGGGTTCGGTGCGCGTCGTCGCCGACTGACACACCGGGACACACGGGCGAAGCGTAGGACCGGGCGGCACGGGGATGCGGCCTGGCACGGCACTTGGAGAGGAACGGCGTTGACGGATCAGGGCAGTTGGCGGACGGCGGCAGCGGCGACGGGACCGGGTGACCGGGCGGCGGCCGAGAGGGGCGTCCGGCTCGCGTACCGGCGTGCCGGACTGCCGGAACCGGACCGCGTCCTGTGGACGCGTTCGCCCCGCGAGGCCGTACAGGTGCTCATGGCCGCTCACGCGGACGGCTCGGCGCTGGGCCCCCTCGGCGCCGGTGTCCGCGACGCCGTGCTGGGCGCGCCCTGGGCGGCCGAACGGGAGCGGCTGCACGCGGAGTTGGGCCCGGAGCGGTGGAGCGGGCACTGGCGGGCCACCGGAGCGGGCCTGTGGGACTCGACCCGCATGCTGGTCGACCGGGTGCGGGCTGGAGTGGTCGAGGAACTCGCCGCCGACCGGCAGCAGGAGGCTCAGGTCCGCCTGCTGCTCCTGGACGCCGCGCTGGGACAGCACGACGCGGCTTGGCTGTGCGCGTTCGAGCCGGACGTCGACAGTCCCCTGGCGGGCCTGGCCGCCGTGGCACGTGAAGCGGGCTGGTGGTGGCCCTACGAGAAGACGGCGATCGTCAGTGAACGCCCCCTGACCCTGCACCGCGACGAGGCGGGCCGCCTGGACCGCGGCGACGGCCCGGCCCTCGGCTACTCGGACGGGTTCGAGCTGTACGCCTGGCGTGGCATGCCGGTGCCGCGGGACTTCCTGGACGAGCTGACCGCACTGACCCCGGAGCGGATCCGCGGCGAGGAGAACGCCGAACTCCGGCGCGTGATGCTGGAGTTCTACGGCTACGACCGGTACCTGGACGAGTCCGGCGCGAAGCCCGTCCACCGTGACGAGACCGGGGTGCTGTGGCGGGTCGAACTCGTCGGCGACGAGGACGTGGTGATGGTCGAGGTTGTCAACTCCACACCCGAGCCCGACGGTACGAGCCGTACGTACTGGCTGCGGGTGCCGCCGACGACCCGCACCGCCCGCGAGGGTGTGGCCTGGACGTTCGGCCTCGGCGCAGACGTGTACGAGCCGTTGCGGCAGACCTGACCGCGGTGAAACCGAGCGTCAGGCCTGCTTCAGCTTCCCGAGCTGGGCCGAGACCAGTTCCGCCGGTACCTCGGCGGCCGAACCGGTGCCGCTCACCGCGTAGAACATGACGACTGTGGCGCCGCTGCGGACGACCACGAAGGCGTCCGGGGAGTCGCCCTGGGTCTGCAGGCCGAAGGCGACGGCGTCGTCGCCCACGTCGGGTGCGGTGGCCGGCTTGGCGGTGGTCCGGGCGGGGACGCCGCCCTCGTAGGCGGTGCAGTCCTTCAGGGCGGTGCGCAGGCCGTCGAGGACGCCTTCGGCGTCCGGCTGGTCGTAGGCCATCAGACCGATGGTGGTGGCGGAGCCGGCCGACGAGCCGGCGGTGGCGTAGGCGAGGAGACCGTGGAACTGCTTCGGGGCAGGCTTGGGGGACGCTGTGCGCATGTCCTCCAGCGGCTGGCAGACCGCGGGACGGGCGGTGCCGCCGCCGGCGGGCTTGGCGGGGAAGTCGGTGATCTGGAAGCCGTCCACCTCGGTGCCGGACAGTGCCGCGGACTTCAGCTCGGCCGCGTCGAGCGGGTCGGCGGCAGCCTCCGGCTCCGGTGCGGACGCGGACGCCGAGGTGGCTGTGGACGCGGGCGCGGAAACGGACGGGGCCCCCGATGGGGAGGCCTTCGCGTCGGAATCGTCACCGCCGCCGCCACCGCATCCGGTCACGAGCACCGCTGTGCAGAGAAGCGCTGCCAACTTGGCCTGTCTTATGGGCACTTGGTGACTCCCTGATCTCGATTCCGACCGAATGGATCAGCATTGCTTCATACGTGTGGTGATGGGGAGATTTTGCCGACACGTGATCTTTGGGCGGGGCCGGCGCTCAGGGCACCTGTACCGGTGTGGTCTCCAGGAGTTCGCCGGCCATCCGGCGGGCGGGTGCCTCCGTCTGTCGCGCGATGCGGTGGAAGGTCTCCTGGGCCGAGCGCGCCGGCCAGTCGGGAGGCAGATGGCCGGCGGGCAGCCTCGGGTCCGTGCGGATGGTGTCGAGCCATTCGCTGATCACCCGTAGCCGGACACCGAGCGGGTCGTCGGCGCCGCTGCCGGGCCAGCCGGACCAGCGCTGCTCGAACTCGGCGTACCGGGCGCCCACGCCGGCCAGGTCCCAGGTGTCCCGGATCATCAGACCGATGTCGGTGGCGTCGTCGGCCCTGGCGTGGAAGATCTTGACGTGGGCGGCCAGGCCGAGTTCGGAGACGAGCGCGGAGGCGTCGATGTCACCGGGCGCGATCCACAGCCCGCTGTACAGGGCGCCGAAACCCGACCAGGTGAGCCGGGAGCGCAGATCGTGCCGCTGGCGCTGCCAGGACTCGGGGAGTGAGAAGCCGAGCAGCGTCCAGGTGCCGTCCCAGTCGTCGTTGACGGCGTCGGTCTGCCAGAGGCGCCGTTTTCCGTCCAGGAGGATCTCGGCCGTCTGCTCGGTCAGGCCGAAGTACATCCTGCGCCCATGGCGCTGACGCCGCAGCAGACCCCGGTTGACCATGCGGGTGAGGGTGGACCTGACCGCGTGCTCCCCGACTCCGGCGCGGGCGAGGACGTCGATGATGCTGCCCGAGTAGACGTGTCCGAGCTCCTCCTCCAGAACGTAACTGCCGAACAGGGCGAACATGAGTGACTGGGGGCGCGGCTGCGGTCCGGCGGGAGTTTCCTCGGCGGCCTGGGTGATCTCGTCGTGCACGTCGGAAAGGGTACGGCCGACCGGTAGATCCCCGGCGTCAGGGGGGACGGACGAGGTCACGTGGATGTCGGGCCGACGGGGCCGCGGAATGTCATGCGGGGCTGCACAGACGGAACTCCCTTTTGGCTGAGCCTCGTTGGCAAAGCCGCGCTCGTCGAAGTTGTCGGGGCCTCTCTTGTCCTGAGTACTGACAGCGCGAACATAGGTGTGTACATTGCGGCCGTCAAGAAAGTGCACAACATTTGGGTCGCAGGTCCGCGCGACCCCTTCCGTCACGTCGGGGCGTCCCCTCCCCGTTCACCGTTGATTCCGTCAGGAGAGGCCCATGAAGAGGCGTGTTCTCGGGCTTGCGGCAGTAGTGATCACGGTCGTCGGCGCGGCCGGATGCGGGTCGTCGGACCCGGCAGGCGGTGGTTCGTCGGCCTCGGGCGGCGGCACCACGAAGGTCAAGGTCGGCATCATCCCCATCATCGATGTCGCCCCGCTCTACCTGGGCCAGAAGAAGGGGTTCTTCAGCAGCAGGGGCATCGACCTGGAGATGGTGCCCGCCCAGGGCGGCGCGGCGATCATCCCGGGTGTGGTGAGCGACCAGTTCCAGTTCGGGTTCAGCAACACCACGTCGCTGATGATCGCCCAGGTCAAGGGCGTACCGATCAAGTCCGTGGTCAACGGCGCGGCCTCCAACGGCAAGGTCGGGGCGGACGTCACCGGGGTGGCCGTCAAGAAGGACAGCCCCGTCAAGTCGGCCAAGGACCTCGCCGGGCGAACGGTCGCCGTCAACACCCTGCAGAACATCGGGTCCACCACGGTGCGTGAGTCGGTGCGGCTGGCCGGTGGCGACCCGTCGAAGGTCAAGTTCGTCGAAATGCCGTTCGATCAGATGCCGGCCGCACTGGACGGCGGGCGGGTGGACGCTGCCTGGATGGGTGACCCCGCGATGACGATCGCCAAGGCACAGGGGGCCCGCGTGGTGGCCTCGCCGTTCGCCGAGACGGACCCCAAGCTCACCGTGGCGACCTACTTCACCTCCACTCAGCTCGCGAAGCAGAAGCCCGACCTGGTCAAGAAGTTCGCCGCCGCCATGAGCGAGTCGCTCCAGTACGCCACCGACCACCCAGACGAGGCACGCCAGATCCTCACCACGTACACGAAGATCGGCGGCGATGTCCTGAACAAGCTCACGCTGCCCGCCTGGCCTGCGGAGATCGACATGGCGTCCCTGCAGAAGCTGGCCTCCCTGGGTGAGACGGACGGCCTGTTCGACGGCAAGAAGCCCGACCTGAACGCCCTCTTCTCATGACCCGCGTCGCCGCCACCGCCGATGCGACGGGCCCCGCCGGGATCTCCGCCCGGCGGCTGCCGCAGCGGGCCGTCGCTCCGCTGCGCGGGCTCGCCGGACTGGCCGGGCTCGTCGCGGTGATCGAGGTGCTGCCGCACACCGGCCTGGTGTCCGCCGACTATCTGCCACCGGCCTCGGTGACCGTCCGGGCACTGTGGGCGCTGCTCGCCGAACAGACGTTCTGGACCGCGCTCGGTGACACCCTCACCGGCTGGGGTCTGGGCCTGGCCATCTCCGTCGTGGCGGGCGTGGCGGCCGGGCTCGTCATCGGCTCCGTACCCGCCCTGCGCGCGGTCACCGCCTCCACCATCGAGTTCCTGCGCCCCATCCCGTCCGTCGCCCTGATCCCCGTCGCCGTCCTGCTCTACGGCGCCGACCTCAGGTCCAAGCTGCTGCTCGTCGTGTACGCGGCCTTCTGGCAGGTGATCGTCCAGGTACTGGCCGGCATCCAGGACGTCGACCCGGTCGCCGACGACACCGCCCGCAGCTATCAGCTCGGCACCTGGGGACGGCTGCGCCACGTCATGTGGCCAACCGCCCTGCCGTACGTGATGACAGGTGTACGGCTGGCCGCCACCGTGGCGCTCATCCTCGCCGTCACCGCCGAACTCGTCATCGGCGCACCCGGTCTCGGCCAGGAGATCGCCGTCGCACAGACGTCCGGAGCAGTGCCACAGGTCTACGCTCTCGTCCTGGTGACCGGACTGCTCGGCGTCGCCGTCAACCTGGTGGCGCGGGCGGTCGAGCGACGGGCACTGCACTGGCACCAGTCCGTACGCACGGAGGTGGCCGGATGACCGTCCTCAGCGTCCTGCGGCGCGCCCTGCTTCTGCTGGGCCTGCCCGCCGTCCTCTTCGCCGTGTGGTGGTACGCCACCGCCGACAGCACCGACTTCTACGTGCCGCCGCTGTCCAGCATCCTGGAAGCCTTCGGCAAGGTCTGGACGGGGGAGCGGCTGCTGTCCGACGTCGTCCCGAGTCTGCTGCGCCTCACGGCCGGTTACCTCATCGCCGTGGCCGCCGGAGTGGGACTCGGCCTGCTGGTCGGTATGCGACGAGCCGTACGAGACGTCCTGGAACCGGTCCTCGAACTCTTCCGGGCCATCCCGCCGCCCGTACTCGTGCCGGTGATCATGCTGTTCGCGGGTATCGGCGACACCATGAAGGTGATCGTCATCGTCAGTGGATGCGTGTGGCCGATCCTGCTCAACACCGTCGAGGGCGTCCGCGCCGTGGACGAGGTGCTCAGCGACACCTGCCGGTCCTACGGCATCACCGGTGCCGCCCGTCTGCGGCATCTGGTGCTCCGCGCGGCGAGCCCGCAGATCGTGACGGGCATGCGCCAGGCGCTGTCGATCGGGATCATCCTCATGGTCATCAGCGAGATGTTCGCCGCCAGCAACGGCCTCGGCTTCACGATCGTGCAGTTCCAACGCTCGTTCGCCATCCCCGAGATGTGGAGCGGCGTCCTGCTGCTCGGCATCCTCGGCTTCCTGCTGTCCCTGCTCTTCCGGATCGCCGAGAACCGGGTCCTGGCCTGGTACCACGGCCTGCGCCGCGCCCAGCGCAACCCCTGAAACGGAGCCGTCGATGCTCGACGTACGCAACCTGCGGAAGATCTACACCGGACGGAACCGCAACGTCGAAGCCGTTCGGAACCTGACGTTCCACATCGATGCCGGTGAACTCGTCTGCCTGGTCGGCCCCTCCGGATGCGGCAAGACCACGCTGCTGAAGTGCATGGCGGGACTGCTCGAACCCACCGACGGCGAAGTACTCCTGGACGGACGCCCGGTCGTGGGGCCCCCGCCCGGAATGGCGGTCGTCTTCCAGGAGTACGGCCGCTCGCTGTTCGCCTGGATGAACGTCCGCGACAACGTCGCTCTGCCTCTGCGCCGCAAGAAGCTCGGCAAGGCGCGGACGGCGGAACTGGTGGACCACGCGCTGGAGGTGGTCGGCCTGGCCGACGCCCACCAGGCCTACCCGTGGCAGCTGTCGGGCGGTATGCAGCAGCGCGTCGCCATCGCCCGGGCCATCGCCTTCGAACCGAAGGTCCTGCTCATGGACGAGCCCTTCGCGGCCGTCGACGCCCAGACCCGGGCCGAACTGGAGGACCTTATCCGGCAGTTGTGGCGGGACCTCGGCGTCACCGTCCTGTTCGTCACCCACGACATCGACGAGGCCGTCTACCTCGGTCAGCGCACCGTCATCCTGTCCAAGTCGCCGACCGTCGTGCAGGAGGACGTCACCATCGATCTCCCCGACGAACGCGACCAGTTGCACACCCGCTCCAGCCCCCGCTTCGCCGAACTGCGCGCCCATGTCTACGAACAGATCCAGCGGGCAAAACACCACAGCGGCGACACGGACGACCAGGTCGTGGACCAGGCACCCGGGCCGGCGTTGCAGAAGACCGAGCACTGAACAGCCCCTGGGGGAGCGGGACATGGAGCAGCCGACCGGGATCGAGGAGCTGGCGCAACGCGTCGCTCTGGTCGACGCGGCTGTCCGGCCCATCGCGAACCGGCCGGTGGACGTCAACGATCCCGACTGGGTGACAAGGATGCGGCAGGGGCCGGCGCCACTGGACGAAGCGGGTGTGCGGGCGGAGGCCGAGTCGGCGTTGCGGGCCCTCATCGCCCTCTACGCACAGGGCGACGAGGCGCTTCGCGTGTCCGTCCGCGCGCTCCTCTCCCGGCACCCCTCCTTCCGTTGGGCCACCCATCTGCCCTTCGAACCCACCCCCGAAGGCTTCCGGCAGAGCCTGCTGCACATGTCCGCCGTCGACCAGGGCTCCGACACGCGCGACGAACTTCTCGCGCTGCGCGATCTGTGCGCGGACGCGCGGACGGCGGGGGTCGACCTCGGACCGATCCTGCGCGAGGTGGCGGAACTGTCCAGCCGCGAGGACAAGTACGGGATGGGGTCCATGCGGGACATCCTGCTCGGCGTGGCCAACCCCTGACAGTGTGAAGGCCTGGCTTCACCCCGTCGGCAGGGCGACCGGTTGTCCCGTGCGCAGCGACTCGTAGGCGGCCAGCACGATCCGCAGGGTGCGCAGGCCCGCCTCGCCGTCGGGGGACGGTCGCCGTCCCGTGCGTACGGCGTCGAGGAACTCGTCGAGCATCGCGGCGTCCAGATCCGCCCCGCCCGCCTCCCAACGGCCGCGGCCGGTGGTGGAGTCGAAGCCGCCGAGCAGCGGGGGGAAGGCGTCGAACTCCACGATCGCCTTCTCGGCGACGCAGGTCATGGCGAGCCCGCCCCAGGTCGGATGGTTCGGCGGATGACTCCAGCTGGCGTCCACCGCGGTGACCAGCCCGCTGGGGTACCGGATGGTGACCAGGCCCGCGGTCTCGACGGCCGGCTCGGGGCCGCCGTCGTCCAGGACGCGGTTCGCCTGGGCGTAGACCTCCGCCGCCTGTTCGCCGTCCAGCAGCGCGTCGACGAGGTCGGCGACATGGACGGTGTGGTCGGCCAGCGCTCCGCCGCCCGACAGCTCGGGTTCGGCGAACCAGGGGTGCGAAAGGGCCGGGTTCGAGCCGTTGTTGGCGCCGTGGACGCTGATCAGCCCGCCGAGGAAGCCGTCGGCAAGGGCGCGGCGCAGGGCGGTGAACGCGGGGCTGAACCGTACGGGATAGGCCGTCATCAGCCGTACCCCGGCCTTCGCGCAGGCGTCGATCATGGCCTGCGCGTCGGCCTCCGTGGTCGCGAGGGGCTTCTCGCACAGCACATGTGCCCCGGTCGCGGCGGCCCGTTCGACCAGGTGCCGGTGGCGGGCGTTCTCGCTGGTGACCACGACGGCGTCGGGGCGTCGGGCGAACACCTCGTCCCAGGTGTCGACGTAGTCCGCGTTCAGCCGTTCGGCGAGGCGCCGGCCGCGGGTGGGGTCGCCGGGTGGGGCCTCGGGGTCCGCGGTGATCAGTTCGATGCCCTCGCGGTCGCGCAGCAGCCCGATGTAGGCGGCGGCGTGCAGATGGGCGAAGGACAGTACGGCGACTCTCACTGGTCGATTCCCTCCGTGGAGACGGTGGTGGGGAGCGGGGCGAGTTCCACTGCCCGCCCGGTACGGGCCGACTCGGCCGCCGCTTCGGCGATACGGACGGCCGCCACACCGTCGCGGCCGCTCACCCGGGGTTCCGGACCGCCCGCGAACGCCTCGGTGAACTCACGGATCTGGGTGAGGTAGGGCGACTCCCCGAAGTCCCCGGCCGGTATGCCCTGCGCCGGACCGCCGGACGTGCCGCCGGTGATCCGCAGGTCGAGGTGGGCCTGGGAGTCGTGCTGGACGGTGCCGCCGGTGCCCGCCACATGGAACGTCGTGCGGAACGGTGTCGCCGGCGGCCCCCACACCCCCACGACCTGCGTGATGGTGCCGCCCGCGTGGGTGAGCACGGCAGTACCGGTGGCGACCGCGCCTTCCGGGGCCGGCGCGGTGAGATGGCCCTGCTGCGACGCGTGGACCCGGACGACGTCGCCGAAGAGCCAGCGGGCGATGTCCATGTCGTGGATCATCTGGTCCGTCAGAATCCCGCCGGAGCGGGCCGGATCGGCGAACCAGCCGCTCCAGGTGGGATAGCGGCCGGTCCGGGTGAACCGGGCGACCGCCACCCGGCCCAGGCCGCCCCCGGCGACCAGGTCGCGCAGCCGGGCGTAGGCGGGGAAGAAGCGCACGACATGGCCCGGGTACAGCCGCACCCCGGCCGCCTCCGCCGCGTCAGCCATTTCCTCGGCTTCGGCGGCGCCGAGCGCGAGCGGCTTCTCGCACAGGACATGGGCCCCGGCCGCGACGGCGGCCAGTGTGATCTCCCGGTGGCTGTCGGTCGGCGTGCACACGTCCACCACACCGGCGCCGGTGATCGCCTCACGCAGGGTGCCCACCGATGTCGCGCCGAACTCGCGGGCCAGGGCGGGGGCCTGGCCGTCGGGCGCGTAGATGCGTACCCGCGCGCCGAGGGCCGTCCACGCGGGCAGATGAGTGCGGGCGATGCCGCCCGCGCCGATCAGCGCGACTTCGAGTTCTGCCATGGAAATCTCCGACCTCCTGTGCGTTCGTTCACGGGTGCGGTCAGCCTTTGAGGGCGCCGCTGAGCACGCCACTGATGAAGTGCCGCTGGAAGAACAGGTAGACGAGCACCACCGGGGCGATCACGATCAGGGTGGCGGCGGCGAGCAGCGGCACGTCGACGCCGAACTGCCCGGTGAAGAAGCCCAGTCCGGCGGGTGCCGTACGGCGTGCCGGGTCCTGGATCAGGATGAGCGGGAGCAGGAACTGGTTCCAGCTCCAGACGAAGTACAGGACGCCCAGGGTGGTCACCGCGGGGCGGGAGCTGGGCAGCAGGATCCGCCACAGCGTCGCCCACGACGAGGCACCGTCCAGCCGTGCCGCCTCGATGAGGCTGCGGGGCATGGTCGCGAAGTGGGCGCGCATCCAGAACACCCCGAACGGCATGAACGCGCCGATCTCCGCGAGGGCCAGCCCCGGCACCGTGTTCGTCAGCCCCACGGCCCGCAGGTCGTAGTAGAGGGGGATGACGGTGCCCTCGGTGGGGATGGACAGGCCGAGCAGCAGATACGCGTAGAACCGTCCCCGGCCGGGAACGTCCAGGGTCGCCAGCGCGTACCCGGCCAGCGTCGCGCACACCACCGCGGCCGGCACCACGCACACCGCGATCACCACACTCGACCGCAGCAGCGTGCCGAACCCCGCCGCGGACCACGCGCGGGAGAAGTTCTCCAGATGCAGCCCGTCCGGCAGGGCGAAGCCGGTCAGCGGCGCGCCCGCCGGCTGCAGTGCCGCGAGCAGCAGGGAGGCGAACGGCACGAGTACGGCGGCCATGAACACCGCGAGGACGACGGGCGCGGTGAAGCGTCCCGCGACCGCTCTCGCCGGCGAGGTCGCTGAGATCACTGTGGTCACGGTGCCTCCCTGGACAGCCGGTTGATCACCAGGACAGCGACGGAGATGACGGCCGTCAGGACGATCGCCAGCGCGCTGGCCACCCCGACGGCGCCACCCCCGAAGGCCAGCCGGTAGATGAGGATCCCGGGGACGACGGTGCTGTTGCCCGGGCCTCCTCCGGTGGTGATGTAGATGAGGTCGAAGCTGGACAGGGCCGCGATCACGGTGATGGACAGCGCGACCGCGAACTCCGGTCGCAGCAGAGGGACGGTGATCGACACGAACTCGCGTACCGGGCCCGCTCCGTCCATCCGCGCCGCCTCGTAGATCTCCTGGTCGATGCGCTGGGTCCCGGACAGGAACAGCACCATGCACAGGCCCGAGACGACCCAGGTTCCGATCAGTCCGACGGCCGGCAGCGCCCAGGTGAAGCTGCCCAGCCAGGCGTCGGCGAGAGAGCCCAGACCGAGCGCCCGCAGTCCCTGGTTGAGGATGCCGTCCTCGGCGTACACCCAGCGCCACAGGATGCCGACCGCGACCAGCGGGATGACCTGGGGCAGGAACAGCACCGTGCGGACCAGACCGGTACCCCGGCGCCCTGCCCGCCGGGACACGATCGCCGCCGCGACCAGGCCCACGCAGATCGGCAGCACGGAGAAGAACAGGATCAGTGCGCCGGCATGCCAGGCGGCGGCGCGCAGTTGGGGGTCGGCGGCGATACGGCGGTAGTTGTCGAGGCCGACGAAGGACGGGAGGGTCACGCCGTCCCAGTCGAACAGTGAGAGGTAGGCGGTGTGCAGGGTCGGCAGCACGGCGAAGAGCGTGTAGGGCAGCAGGGCCGGAAGCAGGTACAGCAACGCCACGGCCCGTCGTCGGCGGCGGTCGGAGCGGGCCGTACGAAGGCCTCGGCGCGGGGCGTGCTCCGCGCCGCGCTCCGTCGGAGGCGGGGTGAGGGAGGCGAGGGCGGGACCGGCCGGTCGGGGGTCGGCCGGTCGAGGGTCGGCAGTGGTCATTTGTGGTAGTTCTCGTAGTCCGTCTGGAGCCCGGCCAGGAACTTCTCCGGGGTGGCCTTCCCGCCGACGAGGAGCTGCAGCTGGGTGGTGAGCGTGTCGCCCATCGTCGGGCTGGAGGAGTTCTGGATGAACGGCTGCAGACCGGCGTCCTTGACGACCGTCTGCCAGCCTTGCTGGACATCGGCGAGGAGCCCGCTCTGGCTCGGCATGGCGCCCGCGTCGGGAGCCATGAAGCCCGCCTTGGCGGTGACGGCGGCGGCCTGCGCACTGGCGGCGAAGTCGAGGAACGCGGCGGCCGCGGCCGCGTTGCGGGACTTGCTGGACACGCAGTAGTAGACCCCGGCGCCGGTGGTGCGTACCTTCCCGCCGGCGGTGACGGGCGGCATGTTGAAGTACCCGGCCCGCTCGCCCAGTCCCTTGGCCACCGCGGCCGCCGCCCAGTTGCCGCTGATCCTGAAGACACCCTCGCCCTTGGCGAACGAGGCGGTGGCGTCGTTGTCGCTGACGCCGTTGACCTTCGCCGTGACGTACCCCTTGTCGACCCACCGCAGCAGCGTCTCGGCCGCCGTCTTCGCCTCCGGCAGCACGATGGTTGCGCCCTTGTGACCGTAGGCCCAGGCCTCGCGGTCCTTCGGTGCCAGGTAGGCCGACAGCAGCACGTTGAAGGGGTGGTTGAGACCGCCGTCGAGATTGCCGGCGACGAGCGCGGTCTCACCGGCCGCCCTGGCCTTGGCGAACAGGGCCTCCAACTCCTCCAGCGTGGCCGGGGGGACGGTCAGGCCCAGTTTCTTGGCCTTGGTCCTGTTGTAGTAGACGCCTTCGAACGACAGGCCCGCGCCCACCCCGTAGAGGTCACCGGTCCCGACGGTCTTGCCGTCCGTGGTGAGGGTGATCTGGTCCAGGCCGGGGAACTTCCCCGCCCAGCCGTACGCCTTGCCGTACTCGCCGACCTTGAGGAGCAGTCGTCCGGGGACGAGGTTCTGCATGCCCGAGGTGAACTGGGCGATGTCGGGAGCGCTGTCGGCGGACATGGTCGTGTTGATGCTCTTGAGGTAGTCGTCCCAGCCGGTGTACTGGCGCTTGACGCTGATGTTGGGGTGCTTCTCGCGGAAGGCCGCGATCAGGCCCGGGGTCATGGTGGTGTCGTCGGCGTCGGCGACCACCAGTGTGATCTTGTCGGCCGGTACGGCCGTCGAGACGGGACCGGTGCTGCTCTTGTCGGACGACGAGGCGCCCGGGGTCAGATCGCTGCAGGCGGTGAGTGCCGCGGCGCCGAGCGCGCCGGTGGCCGTGAGGAACGTACGTCTGGACAGGGACGACGGGCTGGGGCTCATGAGGTCTCCTGGGCATGACAGGACAGACATGACGGGACTGTGGGGAGCCGGGGAAGCGGGCGCGAGGGGAGAAGGGAGCAAGAGGAGAGCCGAGAGGGCGCGAGGGGAGGAGGCGCCCTGGTTCGATAACGCAGTTGCGTTTTATAATCGGAGTGGCTCCGGCATGCGTCAAGGAGTCATGGCTGGATTGTTATCGTCGGGGCGGTCCGCGCCGGTCCCGTTGTGCCGCTTCACAGGAGGTTGATCATTGGCCACGTCCAGGGACCGTTCCCCGTCCACGGCCCCCGCCCCGCAGGTGTGGTGGCCGCTCGGAGGACTGCCGCAGCCACTCTCCCCGGGGCGTGAACTGCCCGCGGTGGTGGGCGTCGCGGACCTGCGGGCCACGAACGCGGCAGCGGTTCTCGCCGCCGTCCGCTCGACGGACCCGCACCCCCGGCTCGCCGCGCTGGCCGAGGCAACGAAGCTTTCCCGCCCCACAGTTGAGGCGATTGTCGAGGAACTGACCGACTGCGGCCTCATCGAGGTCGCCCCCGCCGTCTCCGCCCGGGGCCAGCGGTCGCCCGGGCGCCCGGCCCGCCGGTTCCGCTTCCGCCCGCACGCGGGTTTCGTCGTCGGCGTGGACGTACGGGCCCGGTCGGTGAGCGCCTGTCTGGCCGACCTCGACGGCCGGACGGTGGCCGTCGAACGCCGGGCGGTCCGCGCGGACCTGGGCGGCCAAGCCCGCGCCCGCGCGGTGACCGCGGTGGTACAGCGCGCCATTGAGGGCTCGGGAGCCGACGCCCGGCGGGTGTGGGCCGCGACCGTGGGCACCCCCGGCCTGGTGAACCGGGGCAACACCCGAATCCGTCAGGCCGACAACCTCAAGGGCTGGGCCGAGGCGGACATCGTCACCGTTCTCGGCGACACCCTCGGCTGCCCGGTGGCCGTCGAGAACGACGCCAACCTCGCCGCACTCGGGGAACAGTGGCGCGGAGTCGGCGGCGCCGCCGACGAAATGGTCTTCGTCCTGCTCGGTGAACGCCTCGGCGCCGGAGTCATCACCGGCGGGCGCCTGCTGCGCGGACACCGCGGCGCGGCCGGGGAGATCGGCTTCATCCGCTTCCCCGGCAGCACCTCCTCGCAACCCGGCCTCGAACCCCTGGTACCGGCCGGCGCCGCCCCGGACCGCGCGGGCGCCGACATCGTCCGGGGCGCCGCCGCCGGGGACCCGGAAGCGGTCGCCGGCGTCACCTCGTACGGGCGGAGGCTGGCCGCCGGCATCGCCCCCGTGCTGCTGGCCCTCGATCCGGCGCTGGTCGTGCTCGGTACCAGCCTCTTTCCGGTGCCCGGCCTGCTGCCGGCGGCGGAACTCCTCCTGAAGGCCGCCGAGGAGGAAGCCGGCAGTCTCCTCGTCGACCTGCCCCAGTGGCGGCTGTCCGCCCTGGGCGACGAGGCCGTGATCACCGGCGCGGTACGGTTCGCCCTCTCCTCCGTCGAAGAGGTGCTCCGCACCCGGCCCACCAGCCTTCCGTCCCAGGGCGGCGCGGGCCGACTCCCGGGCGTGGAGACAGGATCAGAGCTCTCGTAGGACTGCGACCCCACGGGCCACCGGAAGCCTGCCTGCCGCCGCGTCGCGTGCGGGCCCGGTGCTCGACGGCTGACCGGCATCCCCTCACACGCGGTGCTCCAACCGCCGTGCGGGCGACCGTGCCTGATGTGCGGCAACGGCCATGACGACGACGGCGATCAGGACGAGGCCGGCGCCGACGTAGAGCGGCGCCGTGTAGCCGAGGCCCGCGGTGATGGCCAGGCCGCCGAGCCAGGCGCCCAGGGCGTTGCCGACGTTGGACGCCGACACATTGGCACCGGCGGCCAGCGCGGCTCCATGGGCGTGGTCGGTGACGCGAGTGATCAGGCCGGGGACACTGGCGAACCCGGTGACTCCCATCAGGAACACCAGTACAACCGACGCGGCGGAGCTGGTGGCCAGCAGTCCGAACAGGGCCAGGGTGACGGTGAGTCCGAGCAGGGAAAGGACCAGCGTACGGTCGCGGTCCAGGTCGGCGGCCCGGCCACCCACCAGGTTCCCGACGACCAGGCCGACGCCGTACACCATCAGCAGCCAGGCGACGTCCGACGACGAGAAGCCGCCGACCTCGGTGAACGTGTAGGCGATATAGGTGAACGCGCCGAACATGCCGCCGTAGCCGAGCGCGGTGGCCGTCAGCGTGAGCCAGACCTGCCAGGAGCGGAACGTACGGAACTGGGCCCGCAGACCGCTGGGCGGCACCTGCTCCGAACGGTCCGTCACCTCCGACGGCCGGGGCTCACCGGCCGGGCCCGGTACGAGGGTGACGATGCCGGCCAGCGCGAGCAGGCCGATCGCGGTGACCGCCCAGAAGGCCGCCCGCCAGCCCCAGCGTTCACCGACGAGTGCGCCGAACGGCACGCCCAGCACGTTCGCCACCGTCAGCCCGGCGAACATGACCGCCACCGCCCGGGACTTCCTCTCCGGCGCGACCAGACCGCGTGCGACCAGCGAGCCGATACCGAAGAACGAACCGTGGCACAACGCGGCGACGATCCGGCCGAACATCATCACCTCATAGGTGAGCGCCACCGCGGAGAGCAGATTGCCGATGACGAACAACGTCAGAAGGCCGACCAGCACCTGTTTGCGGGGCAGCCGGGCCGTCGCAGCGGTCAGCGCGATCGCGCCGACCGCGACACTGAGCGCGTACCCGGAGATCAGCCGGCCGGCGACAGCCTCCGACACGTCGAAACTCGACGCCACCTGCGGCAGCAGCCCGGCGATCAGGAACTCGGTCAGCCCGATACCGAAACCGCCCAGGGCCAGCGCGATCAGTCCACTCGGCATCCGTCGCATCCCTCCACCCTTACTCCCGGCGGGTGGAACCGTCCATGGACAAAGATCGACGGGGCTTGGACGGAGTTCCAACGGAGTTCTAGGGGCGGACCGGAGTACGGCTCTCCGGGCTCGGCCCGCTTCCGCTGCCCGGTGCGACCGGTGTCGGGCCCCGGCCGATCCACGGCGAGGACGCGGCGGCGGGTGCGGAAGCGGGACCGAGACGTTCCAGGAGGCCGATACGCAAGGGGTCCGTGTCCGGGAGACCGAGATCGGTGATGACCGCCAGGGCCTGGGTCCAGGCGCCGGTGGCGGCGTGGGTGTGGGCGGTGACGTGGTGGATGTCGCCGAGACAGACGAGCCCGGCGGCCTCACCGTGGCGGTCGCCGGTCCGGTGGAACAGGTCGAGGGACTGCCGGTAGCAGGCGACGGCCTCCTCGTACCGGCCGAGGCGGTGGTGGATGTAGCCGAGGCTGTCCTGGATATGGGCCTGTCCGTTGAGATCCGCGGTCTCCCGGGCGAGAGCGAGGGCCTGGCGGCAGTGCGCCAGAGCCTGGGGGTGGTCGCCGAGTTGGGCGAGGATCCACCCGATGTGATTGAGCGCGGCCGACTGCCCGGCCCGGTCACCGGCCGCCCGATGGTGCCGGAGGCTGTCGTGGGCGTGGCCGAGGGCCTGGTGGTGCCGGCCCTGTGTCTCGGACATCCGGGAGAGGTGCTGGTGGATACGGGCCTGGCCGGCGTGGCTGCCGGCCTGGCCGAAGAGGTCCAGCGCGCGCAGGTAGTGGGCGCGGGCTTCGTCGGGACGGTCCAGCCGGTCCTGGGCGAGTCCGAGACCGCGATGGGCGTCGGCCTGCCCCTCCTTGTCACCCCGGCGCAGCGCGGCGTCCAGCGCGGTGGTGTGGACGGCCGTCAGTGCTCGCCGGTACCCGTGCCGGTCGAGATACGTGGTGAGCGCCGACGCGAGCCGCCAGGTATGGCTGTCGAAGCCCTGGAGCGTTGCCTGTTCCACGGCGGCCAGGAGGACCGCGTGCTCGGCGGCGAACCAGGCCTGCGCCTGGGGATGGTCCGACAACTCCTCGGGCGCGGCACCCGGCCGGGCGGGTGGCAGGGGTGTCGGGTGGGGCCGGGGAGTCAGCAGGGCGTCGGCGGCGTGGGCGGTGTGCAGATAGTGGTCTAGCATCCGGTGCGTGGCCCCGCGCCGGACGTCCGCACTGTCGTGCGCGGCGACGAGTTCGGCGGCGTAGGCGCGCAGCAGGTCGTGGAAGGCGTACCGGCCGGGCACCTGTTCGGTGAGGAGGTGCCCGCGAACCAGCTCGGCCAGCAGGACCCGGGCACGCGGTGTCGGTACGCCGGCCAGCGCGGCGACGGCCGGGAGGGCGGCGTCGGGTCCGGGGTGCAGGCCCAGCAGCCGGAAGAGCCGGGCGGTGTCGGGGCCGAGCGCCTGGTAGCTCCACGAGAACACCGCCCGCACCTGACTGGCCGCCTCCCCGCCGTCGAGGGCGTCCAGGCGTCCGTCGGCCCGGCGCAGCTCCCCGGCGAGCGCCGCGAGCGGAAGACCGGGCTGGGCGGTGGCGCGGGCGGCGACGATCGCCAGCGCCAGCGGCAGCCCCGCGCACTGGCCTACGATCTCCCGCACGGCGGCGGGTTCGGCCGTCACCCGGTCCGCTCCCAGCCGGCCGATCAGCAGCTCCCGGGCCTCGACGGGACCGAGCAGGCCGAGGGTCAGCAGATGGGCGCCCTCGGCCGCGGCCAGCCCGGTCAGCGACTTCCGGCTGGTGACCAGCGCCAGACACCCGGGTGCCCCGGGCAGCAGCGGACGGACCTGTTCGGCGTCGCGGGCGTTGTCCAGCACCACCAGCACCCGCCGCCCGGCCAGGAGGCTGCGGTACAGCCCGACCTGGGCCTCCAGGCCGGCCGGGACACGGGCCGGCGGCACCCCGAAGGCGTCCAGGAACCCCCGTACCGCCTCCGCCGGACCCACCGCCGGCCCGCCGGGATCGAACCCGTGCAGATTCACGTACAACTGCCCGTCGGGAAAGGCCTGCCCGGTCCGGCGTGCCCAGTGCACGGCCAGCGCGGTCTTGCCCACCCCCGCGGTACCGGACACCGCCGAGATCACCACCGCCGACGGTTGGTCCAACGCCGATTCGAGGATCTCGTCGAGCCGCGCGAGCTCCTTGCTGCGCCCGGTGAATCCGCGTACACCCATGGGCAGTTGTACGGGAATCCCGCCCGGACACGGCACGGTCGCCGCCGGCCGGGGCGCCGGGGGAGCGGCGAGGTGGGCGACCTCGGCCGGCGGCCGGGGTGTCGGCCATGACGAGGGGCCCGGCCCGTCTCCCCGCAGGATCGCCTGATGCGTCTCCCGCAACGCCGTCCCGGGGTCGGCGCCCAGCTCCTCGGCCAGCCGCCGCCGGACGGTGGCATAGCGGTCCAGAGCCTCCGCGCCGCGCCCGGCTGCGTGCAGGGCCCGCATCAGCGCCCCGGTGAGCGGCTCCACCAACGGGTACTCGCCGACCAGTTCGGTCAGCGGTCCGATCACGGCGACGGGATCACCTGTGCGTGACTCCAGGTGGGCCCACCCGACGGCGGCGTCCACCCGCTGCTGCCGCCACGCCTCCCGCACCCGCCCCGCCCACTGCCCGTCCAGCCCGGCCAGTGGTTCGCCGCGCCACAGGCCGAGGGCCTCGCGCAGCATCGAAGCCCTTGTTTCCTCCGTGCGCCCCAACTCCCTTGCTGCCAAGGTGAGTTGTCGAAATCGGTGGATGTCGACCCGGTCCGGGTGAGCCTCCAGGAGATAACCGCCGGAGCGGCGCAGCAGGCGTAACCGGGCGTCCTCCCGCTCCCTGTCCACGGTCTGCTCGCACAGCCGCCGGAGCCGGGCGATATGGGCGTGCAGTGCGCGTCGTGCCCCGTCGGGCGGATCCGCTCCCCAGACCCGCTGGATCAGGACGTCGACCGTGACGGGCCGGCCGGTGTCCACCGCCAGCGCCGCCAGCACGGCCCGGCGCTGGGGTGGCCCGACCTCCGCCGGCCGGCCCCGCACCGACAGTTCCACCGCACCGAGAAGTCGCACATCCATCACACTCTCCGCACCCCCCGTGCAGATCTTCTCCACGTGTCGCGCACAATCTCACGCTGCGCGACAACCTATCGACAACGTTCTGAGCCACATTCGAACCCCAGTCTGAGGGTCGAAGAGGCGTCGACGCACGGCGGCGCTCCGCACCCGGGGGACGGTGGCGCGCGGAGCGAATGAGCCGGAGAGCGCGTGGAGGGCTGTGTGGGGGGGGAGACGAACGTGGACGAGCCATGGGGAGCGGCAGGAACGGCGGCTCTGTCGGTGCGGCGGCTGGACCGGCCCGCCGAGTCCGAGTCCGAGCGTGTCGCGGGGGTGTACGCGCCGACGGCGCCGGACGGTGGCGGGCGGAGCGTGCTGGAAGGCGCGTTCGGGTTACTGGACGCGGTGGAGCGGGCCGGCCAGGCCGGACTGACGAGGCTCGCGTCGGAATGCGGGCTGCCCAAGACGACCGCGTACCGGCTGCTGGAGCAACTGGTCGACCTCGGCGCCGTCGAGCGGAGCCGCGCGGGCTATCGCATGGGCTCGCGGTTGTTCCGGCTCGGGCAGGCGTGGCAGCCGTATCCGGGGCTGCGATCCGCCGCCCGGGGGCCGGCCCACCGGCTGGCGCGGGTCACGGGCGCGGTGGTGGGGGTCAACGTACTGCGGGAGGGGCGGACGCTGGTCCTGGACTGGACGGCCTGCAAGACCGGCGACGCGCTCGACCTCGTGCCGAACGGCGTGGTCTGGCCCTGGTTCACGGCGGCAGGCAAGGTGCTGGTGGCCGGGGCGCACCCAGGTATCCCGCTGGGGCCGCTGCCCGCGTCCTGGCGACGCGAGTCCGAGGCCATCCGTGACCGGGGTGTCGCCTTCGACCGGGAGGAAGTGGCGGCGGGGGCGTGCTGTGTGGCGGTGCCGTTGTACGGGTCGAGTGGTGTGTCGCTGGCCTCCTTGAGCGTCGTGACCGATCCCGCGCACAGCCTGGACCGGCTCGTGGATGTCGTTCAGCAGACGGGGCGGACGATCAGCGCTCGGCTGGGCGCCAGATGACTCGTTCCGCCGACAGTCGATGAACTGTCGACGGACTGTCGACGGGCTCTGCGACGGTTGTCCGGAGTGAGCGGCCATTACCTGAAGGGGGAATCCGTGACCGTCGATGAATCGCCGGAGTCTGTTGACGCGACGACCAAGCCGGCCGATATACCGGCGAGTGTGAGTATCTTCTGGCCAACCGGAACGGTGTGGGCGGGGAGGCCGGTAAAGATCACGGTGAATGTCGACCGCGGCACCGGTTGGACTTGGGACCAGGAGCGAAGGAAATGGGAAAAGGAACCTCTGGTCACCTTCACCCAGTCGGATCTCTACATTCTGGGCAGGAAAATCAATTCTCCCGGAGCAAGCGGATTCACCTATACCGCGACCTTCCCGAACGCCGGCAACCATGGCCTCTCGGCGGACGCTGAGACAACCGGCGGAGCCTGGCTGCAGGCCCCCGCACGGATCATCTCGGTGGCCGAGGCGCTCCCTCCGGCATTCACGTGGACGGCGCCGACCGATGGCGCGGCGCTCGATGTGGGGCCGGGCGGTGGGCAGGCCGAGGTGAGGTTGACGGCGGGGAGCGATCAGTTCCAGCCGTTCACGGTGAGCATCACGCGCGACGGTCTGCCCGCTCTCACCGAGCAGTTCTCGGGCACCTCGTACGCGAAGACGGTCACGTTCGGTCCGGCGCCGGTGGGCGCTCGGTCGATCTCCGTGAAGTGCGCCGATCCGAACGGGCTTTCGTCGACGCAGACCCGTTCGCTGGTGGGGCGTGACAGCGTGCCGCCGACCGTGACACTCGACCCCTTCAGCGACAGGCAGACGGCCAGGTCGTTTCCCCACACCGTCACCCTCACCGGGAGGACGAACGGGGCGGCGTCCGCGGTCACCGGGGTCGCCTTCGCGTTCGCCAACGGCCCGTCGGGGTCCGCGGAGGACACCTCGTCCGGCCGGGACTGGTCGGCCTGGCGGGTGCAGGCTCCGCTGGCCACCACCGGGACCTACCCGTTCATGGTCACGGTCACCAACTCCCGTCGGAGTACGGCCTCCGCCTCCGGAACCATCACGCTGGTCGCCCAGGGCCCGCCGGCGTTCACCTGGGCGACTCCGGCCGTCGGTGACATGGTCGATCTGGGGCCGGCCGGTGGGCAGGTCGCCCTGCGGCTGACCTCGGGGAGCGATCAGTTCTATCCCTTCACAGTGAGCATCGCGCACGACGGTCTTCCAGCAACGACGGACCAGTACACGGGTACGGAGTTCACGAAGACGGTCCCGTTCGGGCCCACGCCGGTGGGCGCTCGGTCGATCTCCGTGACGTGCGCCGATCCGAACGGTCTCTCCTCGACCCAGACCCGCTCGCTGATGGGACGTGACAGCGTGCCGCCCACCGCGGCGCTCAACCCTTTCGAGGGGAACCAGACCGTCACCTCGCTGCCGCACCCGATCACCCTCACCGGGACGACGAACGGCGCGCCGTCCGGGATCACCGAGGTCTCCTACGCATTCGACAACGGTCCGTCGGGGGTCGCGCAGGACACGTCGCCGGGCGGTGACTGGTCGGCCTGGCGGTTGCGGGACGCCCTGCCCACCACCGGGAGCTACACGTTCAGGGTCACCGCCACCAACTCCCGTGGGAGCACCGTCTCCGCCTCCGGAACCATCAACCTGCACCTGTAGCCGATGGGATCACGCACGTGACGTCATTCAGGGACCGGGTGATGCTGGAGCTGGGCGATCCGGCCGCGTTCGGCGCGCTGCTGCTGCCCGCCGGGGATCCCGACCGGCAGCTGATCCGTACGATGCTGGCCGCGACGTACGACCTGTCGGCGGTGCGGATCGACCGGGTCCGGGACGTGACGGTGGGCGAACTGGAGTTGCAGCACCCGCTCTTCGCGACGGACCGGAAGACCGGCACCTGGACACAGACGGTGCCCAGCTTTGCCCGGACGGAACTCGCCCTGGACGGGACGACGTCACGGAACCCGGTGTGGATCGACATCCTGGCCCGGTTACGGGTCACGGTGGTCGCGGAGATCGATCCGGCCGGTGCCGAATCGGTCGTCTCCGAGGCGGCTGACAGCTTTTCCACACTGGACGAGTTCCGCCGGCAGTTCCCGTTCATCGACCTGGACGCGTTCATGGCCGAGCACGGCATCAGCACCGTGGAACAACTCCGCGACGCCTCCCAGTACGTGCGGACGACGGTACGTCTGCGGGCCGCCGCGCCCTTCGATCCCGACGACCCGGCCAACACGTACACCCTGAATGTCGCGCTCGCCGCCCTGACAGTGGATCCCTTCGATCTCGCCGAGGGACTGCGCGCCGCCCGAACGGTCCGGGAAGCAAGCAGAGAGCTCACCGGGGCGCCACCGAAGGCGGTGGTGGCCGAATGCACCGCCGCTTACGCGGTCGCCGTCATTTTCGCCGAGGAGGCCCCCGGAAAAGACGGGATCACCTCCGCCGAGGTCGGGCGACTGTTCGCAGGTGCAGGTGTGGCCGCGCTCTTCCTGAACACGAGCTGAGGAATTCGACATGCCGACCGACACGCCGTCCGGAAAACGATCCACACCCACTCCGGATCCTGAGAAGCGGGGCACACCGGCCGAGAGTGAACCGGCCCGAATCGCTGACGCGCAGACCCGCGCGGAATCCGATGAGCCGCCCGGTGGGGCAACTCCCGCACCCGCCGTTCTCTCCCACCAGGAGTTGCTGCGCCTGCGCGCCCGGCTCCTGCGCAAATACCACTGAAAGTCAGCGCACTTCAGGCCCGGAAGAGATTCCCGGAAGAGATTTCCGACAGAGATACCTGACAGAGATTGAGGAGGGGCCGATGACCGTCCGCTACGTCCGCATGAACCCGGTAGTCGATCTGTTCGCACCAGCCGTTCGCGCCTACGGCAACATCGCCGTGGTCGGCAAGGTCACGCTGCCGCCGAAGTCACCGCCGACCGATCCGGCGAAGGTGAACACACCGATCGACTTCACCGACCCGGCCGAGGCGCGTCGACGCGCTCCGGGCGACCTCGGGGAAGCTGTGGCGCTCGCTTTCCAGCAGTCGCCGGGCCCGTCCCTGGTGACGGCGGTCCGGGTGGACGAGCAGAATCCGGACTGGAAGGCCGCGCTGGACGTGGTCGCGAGCCTGGACGTGCAACTCGTGGTGCTCGCCAACACGCCGCTGAACGCCACCACCGCTCATGTCGACGCCCCGGAAGGCGCGTTGGTGACGCTGGCCAAGCATGTCGCCTCGGTGTCGGAGACCGGCGGCGAGGGCAGGCAGCGGCTGGGCGTGGCCATGCTGCCCAAGGACTCGTCCGACCCCGGCCCGGTACAGGGCACCCTGGCCCACGACCGCATGGTCTACGTCGCCCATCGCAGCACCCAGGACGCCGCGGCGGCCGTGGCCGGCGCGATCGCCGGCCACCAGCCGCACATCTCCCTGCTGCTGAAGCCGGTCAACATCACCAGCCCGTCGTTCAGCCAGGCCTCGATCGAGACCCTCAATGGCCCGGAGACGTTCGAATCCGGCCCGGCCGGACGCGGCGTCAACTGGCTGACCAGCCCGTCGATCATCCCCGGCAGCGGCGTCTACATGGGAGAGGGCTACACCGGGAATCCGGGCGGAACGAAGTACATCGACGCCATGCGCACGGTCGACGACCTCAACTTCCGCCTCAACGCGTCGCTCATCAAGACGATCGGGAACGTGCGGATCAGCCGTTCGGGGCTGCGTGCCCTGATCGCCCGGCTGGAGGCGATCCTCGGACCGGAAGTGCAGCGAGAGGTGCTCAACGGGTTCGAGGTCTTCGTGCCGCTGCTGACCCTGCTGGACAAGGACCCGGCGGCGCTCACCGCCGCGGAGGCCGAGCAGATCCACCAGGCCGAGGTAGGGCGGATGGTGCAGGTCATGATCGCGATCCACTACGCCGGTGTCACGCACAGGCTTTCCATCGCGATGAACTTCAACTGAGGGAGCATCGATGCCGGACTGGAACACACGGCTCGAGGTGAAGCTCGGGGACAGCACCATCACCCCGATCTCGAGCTTCACCCCGACGTTCAACGTGCCGCACACCGTGCTGCACAGCATTGAGGCGGACAACGTCGGATTCGTCCGCCAGCCGTTCACCTTCACTTTCATGATGGCGGTGCCGGCGGTGGCGGCCGCGGTCGCCGATCTGACCGAACTGGCCGCGAACGGTCAGGAGTTCTCCGTGGTGGTCGCCGAGAAGAAGGGCACCGACTGGGCGTTCGACTCCATGAAGTTCGCCCGCTGCGTCGTCACCTCGGCCAATCCCAGCAACGTGGTGATCGACGGCGTTCCGCAGGCCAGCTTCAGCTGTCTGGCGCTGGACGTGGGCCTGGAGGCATAGCCGCCGTGGACGCGGAGGAGGAGGCGGGCGACCCGCTCGCGGTCGCACCGCACGCAGCTGGCACCGGCCCGGTGATCAACTACCACTTTCCGGTCGAGATACAGGCGTTGGGCGCACTGCCCGAGAGCGAGAGCGAGCAGCTGGTCGGCCGGGTGTTCGACCAGATCGGGCGGGAGCTCGCCAGCCGGCTCTGACGCCGGGCGCGGGCCGGATCGACAAGGGCAGGGGGAGACATGGCTGCGGGGACGAACGTTCCGGTGCTGGTGGGGCCGGTGCCGCTGCTCTACGTACAGAAGATGACGGTCGTCGAGGGCTACGAGATCGAGCGGATCATGGGCAGCCGGTTCCTTCAGGCCACCCATCCCACCAAGAAGCAGATCAGCATCGAGGCGTTGCTGATCGGTCCGAGCCGGTGGGGGCTGAAGAAGGCGCTGGAGGCCCTGGCGCTGACGTCCAGGGCGCTGGTGGCGACCTCGGTGGCGCTGCTGCCCAACGGCATCCCGGTGGTGTCCGGTCTGACGATCAGTCTGGACATGCAGATCACCGAGCTGCATTTCACGCAGAGCGTGGCCAGGCGGGAAGCCCTGGACGTGTCGATCTCGCTGCTGGAGGTGCCCCGGTCCAGCCTGACCGCGGTGATCGGCGAGGTGGCGGATCTCGCCGTGGCGGCCGGGACCGCGCTGCTGCCGGGCTCGGTGGCACCCAACCCGATCGCCCGTGCCGTGCAGGGCCTGTTGTAGCCGCTCGACGGATCGGCGGACCGGCGGATCCAGACCAGGACCAGGACCAGAACCAGGACGAGAAGGAGGCGATCCGTGGCGACGCGCAGTTTTCTCCGGTTGCCGATCGACGCCGACGAGGGTTTCCCACAGGCGTTCCGGCTGGCCGTGGCCGGTCGCAACTACCAGTTCCGGCTGTACGCCAACGTGGCGGAGGACGTCGTCCGCGGCGCGCCGGCCGGGCCGCTCCAACTGCCGGCCGCTCAGGCGTTCCTGGTGCTCTCGGTGGACCGGGAGGAACCCGGCGGACCCGTCTCGATCCTGCGCCGCAAGCTGGTGTCCGGCGTCGAGTACCGGGCGGCCGAACTGGTCCTGACCTTCCGGACCTTGCGGCTGGACCTTCGGAACCTCAACTCGGCCGGTTCGTTCGGCTCCGAGGTGGTCGGCGGGGTGGCAGTCGGATGAGTTTCGTGCTCTGGTACATGATCGAGATCGCCGAGGCCGACCTGCCCGGCGGTCGGGTGACGGGGGCGGTGGCCGCACGGTCCGGCCCGGGCCTGCCGCTCAAGGTGTCCAACGACGTGCTGAGCGGTTCACTGGTCATCGACGCGGACGTCACCGTGACGATGACCGACGGCGCTTCGGCGGACACGTTCGAGATCAGCCTGATCAACCTGCCCGGCCAGGTCACGGACCTGATCAAGAACACCCATGCCGCCGGGCCGGTGAACGCCACCATCCATCTCGGCTACTTCGACGAGCCGACGACCAGGACCACCGCGGGACAGGTACTGGTCGGCCGGGTCGTCACCGTCACCGGCAGTGTCGGCGCCGACGGACTGTCCCGCACCGTGCTCCGCGGCCAGGAGGAAGGCGGATACCTGCTGCGCAACACGCCGGTGGAGCTGGACCGCCGCGCGGGCACCGAAACCGTCGACCTCGCCAAGTCCCTGGCCAAGGCGGCCGGGGTGTCGCTGGCGGACGGCTCCACGATCGGCGGCGGCCCGAAGGACCTCACCGTCCGGGCCGGATCCGCCCTTGACGCCCTCGGCGAGCTGGCGGCGCAGGCGGACGTGCCGCTGGTGGTGCGGGACGGCGAGGTCTACCTCGGCTCGGCGGTCGGTGCGTTCACCGACCCGGCGCCGGTCGTGTTCGACCCGGACACCAACCTGGTCTCCCTCAGCAGCTCGACCTCCGAGGACACCGAGGCCCGCCCCGCGTTTCCGCCCCGGCCCGCCGAGGACGACGTACCCGGCGCCGCGCCGGTGGTGCTGCCTCCGGTCCGCACCACACTGGACCTGACGGTGCTCGGCCATCCCCGGCTGCGCGTGGGACAGGTGGCCACCACGACCGGCCTGTCCGGTGTGCCGGCCGGGCCGCTGAGGGTGTCTCACGTGGAGCACTCCTTCCGGGTCGGCGCGGGCTACACCGCGCGGCTCCTGCTGATCGCCGCCGTCCCCGGAGAGCGGGCCCAGGTCCGGACCGGCGTACAGGGTGTGGTGGACCGCTGGCGTGACGTCGTGGACCGAAGCCGTGAGGATCACCCGTCGGTCGATCTGGGCGAGGTGACGGAGTACGTCCCCGGCGCCGACGGCAGGCATGCGGCGTCGCTGTACTACGGGCAGCGGCCGGAGCCCGGAACGGTGGCGCCCAGTGTCGCCACCCCGATCGACACCACCGTCGAGCTGAACGACAAGCCGATCGCGTCGCCGTTCGCTTTCCACCGGACCGGGTTGATGACTCCGGTGTACCCGAAGATGCGCGCGGTGCTGGCGCACAACCGCGGCCAGGTCGACGACGCGCTGATCACCGGTTTCGTCTGGCCGGACAACCCGGCCCAGGAGCGTCCGCCCAACCGGGTGGGCGACCACTGGCTGGCGTTGCCCACCGAGCTGGGCGCGGACGGCCTGCCACGGGGCAAGGGGGCCAACGACCTCACCGACGGCGCCGGACAGCGGGTCATCCAGGTGGCCGCCCTGCACGTACTCGTCGGCACCGACGCCCTGCCCGAGGTCGGCACCCGGCCCGATCCACCCACCGACAACTCGATCACCATCGAACACCAGAGCGGAACGATGATCACAGTGGACTCCGGGGGCGCGGTCACGATCAGCACATCGGACCGGCCCATCACCCTGACCAACGGCTCGGTCAGCATGAAGCTCGACGGCTCCTCCGTGGCGGTGACGTGATGCCGGCCGTCCTGACCACGGCGTCCAAGCTCGCCTGCGTACATCAGGGGACCGTGCGGGCGACGGCCGGCCAGCACACGCTCACGGTGGACGGATCGCCGGTGCTGCTGGCGGACGATCTGGGGCTCGCCGTGATCAGCGGTTGCATCGCTCAGGCTCCGTGCGTCCGGATCTCGGCGGTCACCGCGGGAGTCAGTACGACGCTGACGGTCGGCGGCCGGCCCGTGCTGCTGGCCACCGCGAAGGGGACGACCAACGCCGGCACCTGGCAGGCGAGCGACGCGGGCCAGACGAAACTGGAGGCAGCATGACCATCTCGTTCGGTCGCAGCCTGCTGCTCGACGACGGCGACTTGGTAGTCACCCAGGGGCAGTTGCGCGAAGTCGAGTCGGTGGCCAACCTCAGCCAGGCGCTGACGCTGCGCGTACTCACCCCGCTCGGATCCGATCCCTTCAACACGGGCTACGGCCTGGACATCGGCCGGATCTTCACGCAGTCCAACCCCGTGTCGGTGGTGAAGCAGCTGGTGCAGCTGAACCTGGTCCGCACCCTCGGCACCGATCCACGAGTCCGTGACATCCGCCGGATCGTCTTCGACGACGACCCGGCCGCGCGCCACCGACGCGTGTGGACCGTGCGGGTCGAGCTGGACACCCTTGCGGGCGACCCGTTGACACTGCTCGCCGATGTGGGGGTGTGAGGGAGGGATGAGCGACTTCGGAGTGACCGACGACGGCTTCGTGCTCAAACCGGTCGATCGGATCCTCAGCGAGGCGTTCGAGCGGGCCCGTGCCGTCTTCGACGACATCGACCTGACCGAGACCAGCCCGCTGCGAAAGATCCTGGAGGTCACCGCCGCCGAGGACGGCGAACTGTGGAAACGGATGGAGGACCTGTACTACGGCAACTTCGTCTCCACCGCCTCCGGCGACAACCTGGACCTGCTCGGCGAGGACATGGGCCTGGCCAGGCCGCACCTTCCCAGTACCGGCACAGTGCGCATCACGCTGGACGGCGGCGCGCCCGGCAGACGCTACGTCGTGCCCGAGGGCACCATCCTGGTCACCGCGGCGCCGGTGCGGGCCTTCGCCGCCACGGCCGCGGTGACACTGGACGCGACACAGCAGACCACCACGGTGGACGTGGTCGCCTTCGAACCGGGGCCCGACGGCAACGTCGCCGCCGGCGCGATCGCCGCCGTCGACCCCACGTACCGTTCGACATTCCTGGCCGACCTCGGCACCGCCACCCTGACCGTGACGAACCCGAAGGCGACCAGCGGTGGCGACAAGGTCGTACCCGACGACACCTACCGCGCCCGGCTCGCCGGACTGGCCCGCAACCTGTGGACCGTGGAGTCGGTGGCGCAGGCGGCCCTGGGCGTGAGCGGCGTGCTGGACGTGGTGCTCTCCGATCCGCTCGGCGGAGTGGACGTCTCACAGAGCTACTTCGGAACCTTCGCGTTCGATCAGCGCGCCTTCAGCTCAGAGGCCCGGCGGATCGGCGAACCGTACTTCTTCAACGTCCTGGTGGCACACGACTCCCGAGCGCCGTGGCGGACCATCGGCCCCGTCCAGGGGATCTTCGAGCGCGTCACCGCGGCCGTCGACACGGTCCGGCCGGTCGGCGTCCACCCGAACATCGTCGAAGCCATCCACGTCAAGGTCGGCGTACGGGCGAAGGTCGTCGTACAGCCCGGCTCCGACGGGGCCGCCCTGCTGGCCTCCATCCGGCAGCGCCTGGCCACCGACATCAGCAGTCTGCGGCTCGGCGGTGACGTCCTGTACTCGCAGGTGGTGCGGGCATTCGTGACCCAGCCCGGAGTGGTCGACGTGCGGCAACTGCACCTGCGCCGCAGCCCGGTGACATCCGGGCAGAGCGTCGCCATCGAGGCCGAGGTGGGGGAGAACCTGGTCATGGGCCCGACCGAACTGGCCATCTTCTCGGCCGACGGAGACGTCCTGGACATCGCGCTGGTGACGTCATGACGGCGCCGACGCTCGCCGCCGTCCGGATGAGCGAGCGGCTGACCACGCCGTTCGCACGTGGCGCCGACACCCTGACGCTACGACTGCTGCCGGGCGCCGACCCGTCGGCCGCCGAGGTGGCACCGTACGACTTCACCGAACACCAGAGCCGCTTCGACCGGCCGCCCGAGCCCAGCTATGTGCTGGCCGCGGCGAGGGACGTGCCGGCCGACACCACCGTGACGGTGACCTGCGCCGAGCCGGGCCGGCCACCGCTGACGGTACGGGCGACCTTCCCGGCGGGCACCGTGGCCGGCGCCTCCGTCGCGCTCGGTATACCCGTCTCCGCGCAGCTGAGGCTGACCGGCCTCCGGACGGCGCCGGCCGCACCGGACGGCCACCCGGACCAGGCCTGGCGGCTGACCGCCCTGCTGGGCAACACGGCCAAGGTGCTGTGGGTGCTCGGCGGTGAACGTGACCAGCTGCGCGGGCAGTTCGCCCGGACGGTCGCCCAGCGCCATCTGCCCAGGGCCACCGGCCGCAGCCTCGACCTGATCGGCGCCGACCTCGGGGTACCGAGGTTCCCGCCGCTGCCCTACGGCTTCGACGACGCGACCGTCGCCCTCTACCACCTCGACGACGCCCCCGGCAGCACGGTGGCCCAGGACGTCACCGGCCAGTATCCCGGCCGCACCGGCCACCCAGGGTCCCCGAACACGTCTGTACAGCGAGGCGCGGCCGGCCGGTACGGCGCCGCCTTCGGCTTCAACTTGCCGGACGCGGTCGTCGAGGTAGCGACCGACACCGCGTTCGACATCGCCCCGAACGGCAGCGCCACGGTCGAGTGTTTCGTACGGCCCGACGCCGATGGCGGCGACGGCCAGGTGCTGTTCCGGCACCCGGCTCCGGGCGGCGCGGGAGCGGGCTGGCTGCTCTCCGTCGGCGAGTTCGGCCGCGGAGTGGCCCGCAACCCACGGCTGCTCGTCAGCGACGGGACCACGCCACCCCTCACCCTGTTCGCCGACCTGAGCCTGTCGACGGATGCCTTCACCCACCTGGCCGGCGTGCTGGACCGGACCGCGGGAAGGCTCCGGCTCTACGTCGACGGGGTACTGCGCGCCGAAATGCCACTCGGCCGACTCGGCGCCGTCGTCAACACCGCGCCGCTACGGATCGGCCCGGCGGACAGCGCCTTCCGGGGAGTGATCGACGAGGTACGGATCTCCGCGACGGCCCGGACCGACTTCGCGCCCGCGCTGGGCGAGGCGGACGAGCACTACCGCAGGCGCCTCAGGCTGTTCCGGCGCTGGGCGCTGCCGACCCCGGCCAACCTCGCGGCGATGCTCAACGAACTGGTCGGAACCATCGGCGGCAAGCGGGATCCCCTGGTCGTGCAGGACACCAACGCCACCCTCGTCCGCGGCAGCCGGTTGGTCCGCATACGGCCGGTGGCGCTGCGCGAGGGGGAAAGCATCGACGCGGCGGGGCGGCGCGGGGTGAACGAGGCGGACACCGTGGGCACCGCTCAGCAGGAGGAGCGGTTCGACCCCGTGTTCCTGCTGCGCTACGACAGTACGGCGGTCGACTTCACCGTGCCGCCACCGCGCGACCTCGACCCCGGTGAACTCCCGCCCGACCCGCACCTGGTGCAGGTCTGCCTGGCGGACACCCTGAACCGACTGGTCACCCTGGCGGCGGAGCCGGGCGCCCCCGGCCGGCTGCGGATCGGCGCCGCCTTCGATCCCCGCGCGGCCGACCTGCGGGCCACCGGACGGGCGGTGCTGCTCGGACACAGCAGAATCGCCCCGGGCCGGCTGGCCGCGCTGGCCCACCGCGCCGGTTTCGACTTCGTGCAGTTCCGCACCGACGGCAAGGGCGACGGGGCGTCGGTCTACGCGGCGAGCGCCCCCGGCGACTACTTCGCAGTCGACCTCGACCTCGACCCCGCCCCGGCCGGCCCGACCGACCTGGACGTCGGGCAGACAGCGGCGCTGACGCTGCGTCCGACGCCGCCCGCGGACTCGGTGCTGCGCTGGCTGACCGTACCGGCCGGACCCGGACGCGCCACGCTGACCACGACCGGCGTGCTGGGCCGTCCGACGTCGGTCACGGAGATACGGGCCGCCGCTCCCGGCGGTCTGATCGTCAAGGCGGAGGTGACCCGGGGCAGACACACCGTGTCCGCGAGTCGCCCCCTGCGCATCGGGCTGCCCGACCTGCCGGACGGCGGGAAGATCGCCGCCGACGGCACCCTCGGAGCACCGGCCGGGACAGTGAGCGACCCCGACGAGTTCTTCGACCGGGAGTTCCTGGCACGCCACGACGACCCACGGGTGAACTACGGCAGCGACGACAACAACCACCTCATGCAGCCGGCAGTCCGGCGGACGCTGGACGCCCTGCTCGCCGAACTGGACCGGCGATCGACCGCCGGCCGGCTCACGGTGACGTCGGCGTTCAGTCCGGCCGGTGACGAGTTCGGCGCCCACGGCCGGATGCTGGCCCTGCAGCACACCACCGTCCCGCCCGGCGCGCTCGCCGGGCTGGCACATGCCGTCGGGTTCGGCCATGTCACGCACACCGGCGACACGGTGACCGTGCGGCAGGCCCCCGGGGACCCCGTCGTGGTGCACGGCCCGGACGCCAGGGACAAAACCCCGGTCATCGAACTCGACGAGGGCGAGACGCTGGACCTGTCGGTACAACCGGCCCTGAACCCCGACGCGCCCCCCGGACCGGCCGGCACCGGCCGTATCCGGCTCGGCTGGGCGACGGGCACCTTCGGCACAGCCCACGTCTCCCTGGGCAACCCCAAGCAGTCGTCCACCGTCCTGCGCGGTGACTCGGCGGGACCGGCCTGGGTGCAGGCGAGCTACCTGCTCGGCGACCTGCCCGCTCCGTACACCTTCCGGGTCGGCCTGCGGCCGGAGCTCGACAACCCGGACACGGTGATCTCCAAGGACCAGTACGACCTGATCCTCAACATCCTCAACGCCCTGCACCCGGTGGGCATCGAGGTCAACACCCAGCTGATCCGGGATCACACCGTCGAGGTCCGCGGCAATCTGGCCGAGGTCAACCCCGACTTCACCTTCCCGAAGTTCCGCATCCGCAGCGTGCTGCCACCGCTACGAAGGGACAACACTCGTGGCTGACTTCAGTTACACGCCGAAATTCCACCACTTCGCCTGGGTCGACAACATCGACCGGTGCGAGGCCGGAGGCACCAACGGCTTCAACATCCGGTTCGAGACCATCGAGAGCGACCTCCACGGCGTGTCCACGGTGGTCGCCCAGATCGGCACCCAACTCGACCTTCTCAACGCACGGGTACCACCTGTGCCGCACACGGTCACCCTGTCGTTCCCGCCGACTCTCCTGCCGGTCCAGGGTTCACCGGCCTGGGCACTGCAGACCTCGGGAAACGCCGTGGCACCCACAACCGGCGCACCGGCGGGAATGCTGCCCCTGGCACTGCCCGACCACGTGACGATCACCTCGCTGCGGGTCCGCGGCAAGGGCGTCGCGCCCAGCGGACAGAACACGAGCTTCTTCTTCAACCGGGTGTCCGTGAGCGACGGCACCAGCCAGAAGATCATCAGCTTCGACACCAGCACCGTTCCGCTCAACACCGAGCTGACGCTGCCCTCGGCCGAAGTCAACGTCGTCAATCTCGCGAACTTCCGCTATGTCATCTCGGCGAACACCGGAGTGGGAACCACCGACCCGGTCACCCTGGCCTCCGTCCAGGTCACCTACACCAACCCCTGAGGGAACTCCCATGCCAACCAACACCCCGGCCTCCGTGGCTCCGCCGAAGAACAGGCCGCCCTCGGTGCAGATCAAGCCGCTGCCCGGGAACGTCACGGCCAATACGCCCGTCCAGATCACGGTGATCGCCGACGAGGGTGTCCGCTGGAAGTGGATCCCCGCCGACCAGAGCTGGGACAGCGAGGACTTCGTCACCTACACGGAGACGGAGGTGGACATCCCGGGCGTCGAGTCGATCAGGGACCACAGAGGCGGCGGCGGAACCTACTCCGTCACCTTCCCCCGGCCGGGCGGCTACACGGTGTCGGCGGCAGGAGTGACGTCCGACGGAGCGCGCATCACGGCGGACCCGGTGAACGTCCATGTGTCACCCGCCGGTCCGCCGGTCTTCACGTGGGCGGCGCCGGCCGACGGGACCGTCGTCGACCTGGCCCCCGGCGGTGCCTCGCTGGAGGTGGTGCTGACGTCGGCCGACCAGTACTACCCGCTCTCGGTCGACATCACCTTCGACGGGATGACAACGACCCAGCAGTACAGCGGATCCGAGTTCCGGAAGACCGTCGCTCTCGCTCCGGCGCCGCTCGGAACCCGGTCGATCACCGTGAAGTGCACCGATCCGGACGGTCGCGCGTCGACCCAGACCCGCTCGGTCGTGGGACACGACGGCGCACCGCCCACGGTCACGCTCGACGCCTTCGCCGGCGACGTGGAGGTGGCCTCGCTGCCCTACCGGCTCACCCTGACCGGGACGACACCCGGGGCGTCTTCGGGGGTCACTGAGGTGCGGTACTCGGTCGCGAACGGTCCCTCGGGGGCCGCCGTGAACACCGCGGCCGGTGGTGACCTGTCGACCTGGCGGGCCGAGATCGCGCTGCCCACCACCGGAACCTTCGCCCTCACGGTCACCGCCACGGACTCCCGCGGCGGGACCGCGTCGGCGTCGGCGTCGATCACCCTGCACCTGTAGCCCGTACCTGTAGCCCGTATCTGTCGGACAGTTCCCGAGGTGGTGACATGCGGACCAACTGCCACATCCCGATTGCCGTGCGGATGGTGGGGGAGCCGACGCCGGCGCAACTGGAGGCGCTCGGTCAGCTGTTGGCCCGCACGGTGGCGGCGCGGCTGGCGCACGCCGAGCGGGTACTGGCCGAGCGGCACCACGGCGACACGGCGGTCGCTCCGGCGGACTGGGAACCGTACGGACCCGGTCAGGGGGCCGCTGCCGCGTACGCCATACCGGCCCATGAGGACGAGGGAGCGCCGGCAGACGTTCCGGTGCGACCGGCGGTACGGACTTCGGCCCGCCCACCTGCAACCCGAACGCCCGCCACAGTCAAGGCAGTTGGTGCGGAGCCGCCGCCCGCGAAGGCACCGACGGCGGCCGAGAACGCCGGTGGAGAACCGCCGACCGGCGTGGCACCGGTCACGACACCGACGGCGGCCGAGACCACCGGTGCCCAACCGCCGGCCGCGACGACCCCGGACAGCACCCGGCCGGTGGCCGGCGCACCCCGTTCCGAACCGCCGACCGCCGAGACACCACCGGCGGCCCCGGCAACCGGTGCGGCGCCGCCCGCCACGAGAACACCGGCCAAGGCATCGCCGCGCAGAACGCCGGGGGCGACCGGCACAGCCGGACCGCAGCCGCCGAAGCCGCCCAGGCTCCAGGACCTGCGCCGGCGGGCCCGGACCGACGCGTCAGCCGCGCACGAACTGGTCGACAGATACACGAGCATGTCCGACCGCGAACTGGCACGCCGCATGGCGGACGGCGACGAAACGGCGCGCGCCGTCATGCGGCAGCGGATTCCGGCGAACGACAGCGCGCGTGCCAAGGCGGTGGAGAGCGACTACCGCCCGCCGCACCACGCCACCGCCTCCGTTCGTCGCGAGGGCGTCGAGGTGTGGCGGCGGACAGATCTCGTCAGCGGCAACATGACCAGCGAGGAAGCGGCCCTGCCCTTCCCGCACAACGTGAACGCCACTCATACCGAGGCGCGGGCAGTGCGGGAGGCGGACCTCCGCCCCGGGGACGTCATGACCATCATCGGTCAGTACAACCCCTGTTCGGCCTGCCGGGAGGTCATGCTCAGAGCGGCGGGCCGAACCCGCGCGATCATCAAGTACGTCTGGATGGGCGGATCGAGAACGTTCCGGCCCATCAGCGGTACGGCCACGCCGGGCACGCCGACGGCTGCCGCGGCCCAGGCGGTGGCGGAGACCCCCGTCGTGCCGCGGCCCACGCCGGAGCAGGCCCCGGCGGAGCCACCGGTCCCAGGACCCGGAGCGGGCACCCCGCCGACCTCCGTGGTGACCGAGGGCGTCGGGCCCGTCGGCGCGGGGCCGGTTCGGCCGACGGCGCCCCGACCACCGGAGGTGACGAGCCGGTACAGCGGGGGACAGCGGACGGTGGCGGGCGCGGCGCTGGCCATCGCAGCGGTCAACGACATCCTCACCTACGTCAACCTCGCCCGCGGCTCGGCCCAGCACAACATCGACCTCGGCAACGCCGAACTCGCCTTCTGGACCTGGGCCGGCGCCAGACCGACCCCCGGGGTGTGGGACAGCTGGAAGGGCCCGCTGCCGCCGGGCAGCGAACCGGACGTCAGCACGTTCGGGTCCTCCTCATGGCCGTACGTGGTCGACATCGACGTCGACGCGCTGCGGCGCAACCTGCCCGGTGTGATACGGAGTTACCGGGACTTCCTGTACTTCATAAACACGGCCAGAGAACTCGCAACGATCGTGGAGCACCCGGAGATCCCCGACCACCCGAACGCCCTGCAACGGGCACAGGCCGAACACGTCCAGTACTACGCCGAGGTCAGCAAGGACGATCGCGGGAGGCGGCACCGGTACAACCTCACCGAGGTGATCGCACCGATCAGGGACGCAGCGCTCGCCGCCCTCGATGCCGGCATGCGCGACAGGACCAGCACTCTCTCCGCCGGCCAGCGTCATCAGATCTTCCGGCTCAGGCACGGCGCGGAGACCACGATCTACCGGGCCGCGCACAAGGGCGGCCGGCTGGAGCAGCGGATTCTCAACTCCCAGCGACTGTTCGGGCCCGATCCATGGGTGCGCGCGGTCGGACCGGACACGGATGTCGGCGGCTGGTTCAGCACCGACTTACGAGTCCGTGTCACTCCGGCCAACGCGGACGCCGAACGGGTCGCACTGGCCGCTGCGTACTGGGTCGGAGGAGACATCCACGACGTCTTCGACGAGGTGAGGGAAGCCGGTCGCCCGATCGTGGACCGGCAGCCCGGGGAGGGCAGGATCGTCGACGTCCTCGACAGTTTCGTCGCCGGCCCGAAGCCCGGAGACCCTCGCTTCGGCACCACCCGCTATCACCGGCACCCCGATCCCGACATCGGCTTGACGGCCGCGATCGGTGAGCTGAACGAGTTCTGGGTCGAGCGCGACGACCTCGTCCAGGTCCCGGCCGCCGACCTCGGTCGCTACCTCCACTAGGGAGACTTCGATGAGGCCGCAGTACCACCTCCCTGGCGTCGCCGAGGGAGCGGACGCCCTCTCCGACAGCATGTCCCGGCAGACGGGACGGCGGTTGACCGCGACGGTACTGGCCGCTGTCGCCCGAGGCGTGGGTAAGGTCGCCCCGGCCGGGACGACCTTACCCACGCCCGCACGGGGGCCGGCCGCGGAGCCGTACGTCGGCGGGCCCGGACGGTCCGCCGACGGTCTCCACCGGCTCCCTGACGGCGCCGGCGGGGCTGGTGACCCGGTCGGTGTTCCCTTGCGCGCGGCGGGCTCGCTTCCTGCGGGCAGTACGGGTAGTGCGGGTACCGGCGGTTCGCCGGCCACAGCCGCGCCACGAACCGCACGCGACCGGCGGAAACCGCCGAACGCCGCGCCTCCCGTGGCGAAGGTGTTCACCTTCCCCGGTCACGCGCAATGGCGTCTGCTCTTCCCCATGGCGGTGACGAGAGAGCAGGTGGCGAACTGGGTCTTCCTCGGCGGCGGCCTCCCGGACGGGTTCAGCCTCGTCTCCGGCCTGCCCGGCGGGTTGCCCGGTCCGGCCTGGTATCTCACGTGGGCGGACTTCCGCAACAGCCACCCGATGGATGCCGTCGAGTTCGCCATGACCTTGATGAAGCTGCTGACCCCGTACGGCCAGGGTCTGGCGAACCGCGCCCTGCTCGGCGGTGACGCGACCGACGAGGACGTGGCGTCAGACAGCCGTGCCCCACGGTACGACGGGTGAGCCATGGTCCGGGGCGGCGCCGAGGGCGGCGAACGCCCCGGCGGACCCGGCCTCGGCCCGCCGGTCGTCACTCCGGGCGAGCGGGATGACGGCCGAGCCGGCGGACGGGGAACGCCTGGCGGGACTCAACGCCGCATCGTGCTGCAGGACTTGGCGATGGATCTCGACAAGCCCCGGTGAGGGCTCGACCCCGTGATCCTGGATCAGGACGGTACGGGCGATCCGGAACGCCGACAACGCCTCCGCCTGTCGTCCCGAGCGGTACAGCGCGGTCATCAACTGCCCCCACAGCACCTCCCGCGTGGGATGGATCCGGACCAGTGATTCCAGTTCCACGGCCACCTGGACGTGCAGTCCCATGACCAGGGATGCCTCGGTCCGCGCCTCGATCGCCGACATCCGTGACCGCTCCAACCGGGTCGCCTCGGCCGCGATCGCCGGGTGGTGGTCGAACTCGGCGAAGGCGTCGCCCCGCCACAGGCCCAGCGCGTTCGTCAGACGCTGGACGGCGAGCTGCGGCTGCCGCGCCGCCAGCGCCTGCAGACCCGACGCCGCCAGCTGTTCGAACCGCGTGGCATCGACGACCGTCGGATCCACGCGCAGCTGGTAACCCGGCGGCCGGGTGACCAGCAGTTCCTCCGGGCCGGCGGCGCAGCGCAACGCGGTGCGCAGTCTCGACACATACGTACGTACCGTCCGGTGGGCGTCCGCCGGCGGACGCCCACCCCACAACTCGGCCGCGAGCGCCCCCACGCTCACCGTCCGACCGGGTACGACCGCCAACCGGGCGAGGACGCACCGCAGTTGCGGACCGCCGAGGTCCACGGATCTGCCGTTGACGACGGTCTCCAACGGTCCCAGCACGCGCAATTCCAGCGCAACTGTCTCTGATGTCACTTTCGCCCCCGCGATTGACATGGGTACCGTGCGATCGACATCTCTTTGGGGATGTCGAATTCCGGTCGACAGCGTGGCATGGCGGGAAACCCTCTGTCGCGTTCTGTTCCGCTCAGCGGACCGGGAGCGCCGGCGATGCGACCTGCGCCTTCGCCCGGTCGCGCCTCCTCGCCCGTCGTCGGGTCACGCTTCCTGCAGTACGGGGACAGGGAGTTCGCCGGAACCCCGGACGATGAGGCGTGTGGGGACAGTGACGGTTCGGGCCCGGGTGCGGTCGCCGTCCAGCCGGGCCAGGGCGGTGTTCGCCGCGGCCCTGCCGAGTTCTTCCGCGTCCTGGGCGACGACCGTCAGCGCCGGCTCCAGCGCCTCGGCGAGCGCCACGTCGTCGAAGGCGACGACGGCGACGTCCTTGCGCCCGCTGCGGGCCAGTTCGGCGACCGTGCCCATCGCCATGATGTTGTTGCCGGCGAACAGGGCGGTGGGAGGATCGGGGAGACCGAGGAGCTGGGCGGTCGCTGCCTCGGCGCCCCGCTGGTCATGGGCGTTGGTGACGAGCGCGCGGTCGTGCGGGAGGCCGGCCTCCTGCAGCGCCGAGCGGTAGCCGGCCAGACGTTCACGGCGCGTGTACAGGTTCAGGGGCAGGTCCCCGACGAAACCGATGCGCCGGTGCCCGTGGGCGACGAGATGGGCGACGCCGTCGTGGGCACCGGCCCGGTTGGAGCTGACGATGCTGTCCGTGGCGAGTCCGACCCCGGGCCGGTCGAGGAAGATCACCGGCAGTCCCGCCGTACGGTGCGACTTGAGGTGGGAGTGGTCGGCGCCGACGGACGGCACAACCATCAGGATGCTGACCCGGCGGGCCAGGAACTTGTCCGTCAGGGCGCGTTCGCGCTCGGGGTCGTCCGCCGAGGAGCCCATGAGCAGGGTCAGTCCGCGTTCGCGGACGGTGTCCTCTATGGCGCGCGCCACGGCTCCGAAGAAGGGGTTGGCGAGGTCGGGAATGACCAGGCCGATGGTGGTGTCGGGGCCGCCGACGCGGATGTTGCGGGCCATCAGGTTCGGCTGGAAGCCGAGCTTGGCCACTGCGGCCAGTACCTGTTCCCTGGTCTGCGCGGAGGCGGGTCCGTCCTCGTTGAGGACCCGGGAGACCGTCTTGGCGCTGACGCCGACTTCGCGGGCGACGTCGGCCAGGGTGGGGCGGCGGTTCGCTGCCATGGAGGAAACCGTCTCCTGAGGGCTCTCGGTTGCGGCCGCGGCCTCGGCCGGCAACTGCGGGAGCGGGGTTGTTCTGTCAGGTGGCCTGGACTCCGGCGGCCTTCGCGGCCTCCGAATCCGCTACGACAGTATCTCCGGCCTCGTCGACGGTGAGTGCGCCGGTCATGATGGCGACGACCTCGGCCATGGAGTAGTCGGAGGGCTTGATCACGGCGGCGCGCCGGCCGAGACGGTGTACGTGGATCCGGTCGGCGATCTCGAAGACGTGCGGCATGTTGTGGCTGATCAGCACGACCGGCATGCCCTTGTCCCGGACCCGGCGGATCAGGTCGAGGACCTGGCCGGACTCCTTGACGCCGAGGGCGGCGGTGGGTTCGTCCATGACGACGACGCTGCTGGCCCAGGCAACGGAACGGGCGACCGCCACGGCCTGCCGCTGTCCGCCGGAGAGCGTCTCCACCGACTGTGTCAGTGACCGCAGACCGATCTTCAGGTCGGCCATGTGCTCGGCGGCCTCCTGACGCATGCGCTTCTTGTCGAGCATGCGGAAGACACTGCCGAGGACACCGGGGCGGCGCAGCTCCCGCCCGAGGAACACGTTCGAGGCGATGTCCATCGAGGCGGCGACGGCAAGGTCCTGGTACACCGTCTCGATGCCGTGGGCGCGAGCGCTCTGGGGCCCGGAGAAGGTGATGGGTTCGCCGTTCAGCCGTATCTCGCCGGCGTCCGGGACCACCGCGCCGGTCAGGGCCTTGATGAGGCTGGTCTTGCCCGCGCCGTTGTCGCCGATGACCGCGAGGACCTCGCCGGGGAGCAGGTCGAAGTCGGCGCCGTCGATGGCGGTGACCTGTCCGTACCGCTTGACCAGACCGCGGGCCTGCAGCACGGGCGTGGGGGAGGAGGTGGCGGTCATCGGGCCTTCTTCCGGGAGAGCTGGTCGACGGTCACCGCGAGGATCACCAGGACCCCGGTGATCAGGGTCTGGTAGATGGAGGCGACGCCCATCAGCTGGAGGCCGTTGCGGAACACCCCGACGATGAGGACGCCGATGAAGGTGCCCAGAACCGAGCCGCGTCCGCCGAACAGGCTGGTGCCGCCGAGGACCACGGCGGTGATGCTGTCGAGGTTGTCGGTCTGCCCGGCCTGCGGATCGCCCACGCCGGTACGGGAGATGAGCAGCAGGGCGGCGACCCCGTACAGCAGACCGGCCACGGTGTAGATGCCGATGGTGAGGCGGGAGGTACGGATGCCGTTCAGCCGGGCGGCCTCGGCGCTGTTGCCCAGGGCGTAGACGTGGCGGCCCCAGCCGGTGTTGCTCAGCGCGTAGGCGAGCAGGAGGAACAGGGCGATGGTGACGAGGGAGCCGTAGGTGATGTCCGTGTGACCCATCGGGAAGGTCTCCCCGAGGGCGGTCAGCGGGCCGGGCAGGTTGGCGACCGTCTGCTCCTCGGAGTAGATGTGGGTCAGCGCGAACGCCACGTTGAGCATGCCGAGGGTGACGATGAACGGCGGCAGCGGGATCTTCTGCACCAGCAGACCGTTGAGCAGCCCGAACCCACCGCAGACCACCAGGCCCAGAGCGATGGCGAGGAGCGGGGGCAGGGAGCCCTCGGCGGCCATCTTGGCTATCACGATGCTGCCGAACGCCATCACGGCGCCGCACGACAGGTCGATGCCCGCGGTGAGGATGATCAGGGTCTGCCCGATGGCGAGGGTGCCCACGACCATGACCTGCTGCACGATCAGCGAGAAGTTCCCGCCGGTCAGGAACTGGTCGGTCGAGAAGGCGAAGAAGGCGCAGGCCAGGATGAGGGCGGCCAGAGGCCCGGTGGTCGGCGCCGTGAGCAGTCTGCGCGCCGTGGTCGGCGCTTTGAGCTCCGAGTACGGCGTTGTCGTGGCTGTCATGCGAAGTCCTTGTCGGAAGACAGATGTCCTTGTCGGCGGGCGAGGGACGGGGTGAAGGGGGTGGTTCTGGTGAAGGCCGCCCCGCAGGGGCGCCTTCAAGGGGCGCGGGGAACTGCGCGACCAGCCCCCACCGGGCCCGCAGCAAAACACCGCGCCCCCCAGAGGAGCGGCCCGCTCAGCCCCAGCAGTTCTCCAGACCGAAGCCGGTGTCCTTCGAAGCGACCCCGTCCTGAGCCTTGTCGCTGATCAGCGTGACGCCGGTGTCGGTGTAACCGGACGCCTTCTTGCCGTCCTTGGCGTACGTCACGACGGCCTTGACGCCCTCGGCGGCCATCTTCAGCGGGTACTGCTGTGAAGTCGCGGCGATCTTGCCGTCCTTGACGGCCTGGGTGCCGGTGCAGCCGCCGTCGACGGAGACGATCAGCACGTCCTTCTCCCGGCCCTTGTTCTTCAGCGCGGTGTACGCGCCCAGGGCCGCCGGTTCGTTGATCGTGTAGACGACGTTGATGTCCGGCTCCTTCTGGAGGCAGTTCTCCATCGCCGTCTGGCCCTTGGCCTGGTCACCGCCGGTGTCCTGGGCGCACACGACGTCCTTCTCGGTGGCGCCGAAGCCCTTGAGGAAGCCGTCGTGCCGCTGAACGCCGACGGAGACGCCCGGCGCGAGGTCGAGCGCGGCTATCTTCGCCGTCTTGCCCTTCATCGCGGCCTTGGCGTACTCGCCGATCAGCTCACCGGCTTTCAGGTTGTCGGTGGCGAAGAGGGCGTCGACCGCGCTCTCCGGCTCGGTGGGGGTGTCCAGGGCGATGACCAGAACGCCCTTGGCGCGGGCCTTCGCGATCGCGGGCACGATCGCCTTGGAGTCGCTCGGAGTGATCAGGATGCCCTTCACTCCGGCGGCGACCATGTTCTCGATGGCGGTGACCTGACCGGCGTTGTCCCCGTCGAACTTGCCTGCGGCGGTGGACAGTTGGACGCCGTTCTCCTTGGCGGCCTGCTCCGCGCCCTCCTTCATCTTCACGAAGAAGGGGTTGGTGTCGGTCTTGGTGATGAGACCTACCTTGACCTCGCCCGAGCCGGAGCCCGACGAGCCCGATCCGGAGCCGGACCCGCAGGCCGTCAGGGTGAGCGCCGCGACCCCGGTGACCGCGGCTGCTCTGAGGAGGGACGAGGACAGGCGAGTGGTGCGAGACATGATCGACTCCTGTGAGATAGCGAGCGGCACTGGGGTTGGGATCAGCGCATGCCGTCCGAGGTGTCATCGTTGACTTATGTCATCGTTGACACTGCCTGGCGAGGATGATGGACTCCGGATCCCGGCAACGTCAATGCCTTCCGCCCGTCACAAATCGGCAACGCTCCCGTCGCCGTCTCCGAGCAGCCGGTCGGGGACGGGTCGCCGAGCCTCTCCGGTACCCGTCATTTCTTGCCGTTCGAGCCCTACCGAGCCCGTCCGAGCTCTGCCGAGTCCCTTCCGAGCCCTTTGCGAGAGAGAGCAGCCCATGAGCCCGCGTCAGATCACTGTTCTGGGAGAGTGCGTCGCGGATGCCTTCACCGAACCGGCGAAAGGCGCCTCGAACGAACTCGCTCTGCGGGTGCTGCCCGGCGGCGGACCCGCGAACACCGCGGTGGCCCTGGCCCGCCTCGGCACCCCGGCCCGCTTTCTTGCCCGGCTGTCCGGCGATGTGTTCGGCCGTCTGTTCCGGGCCCACCTGGAGGCGTCCGGCGTAGACCTGTCGGACGCCGTCGCGGCCGCCGAGCCCAGCACGCTGGCCGTGGCGGAACTGGACGCGGAGGGGCAGGCCGCCTTCTCGTTCCACGCGCAGAACACGGCCGACTGGCAGTGGACAGCGGCGGAACTGGCGAAGGTGGACCTGTCCACAACGGCCTGCCTGCACACCGGATCGCTGGCGCTGGTCCGCGAGCCCGGCGGGGCGGTGGTGGAGGAGTTCCTGGCCGCGGCGGCAGCGGCCGAGGGGGCTACCATCAGCATCGATCCCAATGTCAGGCCGCTGTTGGTGCGCCCCGAGGTCTACCGCGCCCGGCTGGCCCGCTGGTGCGCGCTCGCCGACATCCTGCGCCTGAGCGAGGACGACCTCGAACTCCTCCTGCCGGGTACCGCGCCCGAGGAGGCGTGCGACACCTGGCATGCGGCGGGAGTGCGGCTCGTCGTGATCACGCTCGGCGCCGGTGGCGCCCTGGCCTCGCTCGACGGCGAACGGCTGCGGGTGCCCGCGGTGACCACGCGGGTCGTCGACACGGTCGGGGCGGGCGACTCCTTCACGGCCGGCCTGCTGCACCACCTCGGCGCCCGCGGACTCCTCGGCGGCCGACTCGTCGGGCTCGGTCTCGACGAGGTCGCCGACGCCTGCCGGTTCGGCGCTCGGGTGGCATCCCTGACCTGCTCGGTCGCCGGTCCCAATCCGCCGTGGGGAAACCAGCTGGCCGAGGTCACGGCCGCAGGTGGCGCCTGACGCCCCGGGCGGCCCCAAAGGGACAGGTCTGTCGCACCCGTTGACGCGCGGCCCGGCTTCCGCCCATCATCGGGCCACTCGATGTCATCGATGACACAAGTCAGCGTTGACACCCGTGGGCGTCGGCGTGGACGACGGCGTTGCCCAGGGGTCTCACTCTTCGGCCGGTCCACACGTGCCGCACGTTCCGGCCAGTGGACGGTCACAGCACAGGAGACACCATGAGATCTGGACGTGTGTCCCGGCATGCCCGCACACGGATGATCGCGGCGGTGGCGACCGTCTGCGCCCTGTCCGCCGCCCCGCTCTCGCCTCAGGCCGTAGCCGCCGACACTCCGCCGTACTCCGAGACCTACCGGCCACAGTTCCACTTCACACCCGAGCGGAACTGGATGAACGACCCCAACGGTCTCGTGTACTACAAGGGCGAATACCACCTCTTCTACCAGTACAACCCGAGTGGCAACTCCTGGGGCGACATGTCCTGGGGCCACGCGGTGAGCACGGACCTTGTGCACTGGCAGCAGTTGCCGCTCGCCCTTTCGCACGACGACAAGGAGATGGTGTTCTCCGGCAGCGCGGTCGTCGACCAGAACAACACCAGCGGTTTCGGCACGAAGAGCAACCCGGCCATGGTGGCGATCTACACCAGCTACGCCAAGGACACGGGCGTTCAGTCGCAGTCCCTCGCCTACAGCACCGACCGCGGACGCACCTGGACCAAGTACGGGGGCAATCCCGTCATCGACATCGGCTCCAGGGACTTCCGCGATCCCAAGGTCCAGTGGTACGCGCCGACGAAGAGCTGGCTGATGACGGTGTCGATGTCCGCCGAGCACAAGGTGCGGTTCTACTCGTCCCAGAACCTCAAGGACTGGACACAGCTGAGCGAGTTCGGACCGGCCGGTGCCACGGGCGGCGTGTGGGAGTGCCCCGATCTGTTCCCCCTGGCGGTCGACGGGGACAAGAAGAAGATCAAGTGGGTCCTGGTCGTCAACATCAACCCCGGTGGTATCGCCGGTGGTTCGGCCGCCCAGTACTTCGTCGGTGACTTCGACGGCAGGAAGTTCACCGCCGACGACAAGGGCACCTACACGCCGCCCACCGGCACGGTGACGCAGGACTTCGAGGGCACCGACTTCGGTTCGTGGACGACCACGGGCACCGCGTTCGGCGCGGCGCCGGCAGCCGGTGCGTTGGCCGGGCAGGGCACGGTCGACGGCTACGACGGGACGGGTCTCGCCAACAGCTTCCACTCCGGCGACTCCGCCACCGGTGCCCTGACCTCGCCCTCCTTCACCGTCGACAGCGAGTACCTGAACTTCAAGGTGGGCGGCGGCCGGCACCCGCACGTGAACGGAACCGTCCTGGAGCAGGGCCCGCCGCCCGAGGGCACGGTCCTCGCCGACTTCGAGGGCGGCACCTACGGCGACTGGACGACCACCGGGGACGCCTTCGGCACGGCGCCGGCCCCAGGCACCCTCCCCGACCAGCAGCAGGTCTCCGGCTACCTGGGAAGCGGCCTGGTCAACAGCTTCCACTCCGGCGACTCCACCACCGGCACCCTCACCTCGCCCGAGTTCACCATCGACAAGGACCGTGTCAACTTCCTGGTCGGCGGTGGCAACCACCCCGCCGGCTCCGACAACCCGACAGCGGTCGAACTCCTCGTCGACGGCCAGGTGGTCCGCAGCGCCACCGGACAGAACGCCGAGGCACTCGACTGGGCCTCCTGGGACGTCAGGGACCTCGTCGGCAAGAAGGCCCAGATCAAGATCGTCGACGACAACACCGGCGGTTGGGGACACCTCAACGTCGATCACATCATGCTGTCGGACACCCAGGCCCGGCCCGTCTCCCGGGAGACGGCCGTCAACCTGATCGTCGACGGCCAGGTCGTCCGCAGCGCCACCGGCTCCAACAGCGAAACCCTGGACTGGGCCTCCTGGGACATGCGCCCCTACGCCGGCAAGCAGGCGCGGATCCAGCTCGTGGACATGAACACCGCCGGCTGGGGCCACCTCCTCGCCGACCGGTTCACCGTCGCCGACGCGCCCGCGAAGTCCGTCGTGCAGCGCGCCGACTGGGCCGACTACGGCAAGGACTACTACGCGGCCGTGTCCTGGGAGAACGCCCCGGGCGGCAAGCGGTACATGATCGGATGGATGAACAACTGGGACTACGGCGGCGCCGTCCCCACATCCCCCTGGCGCGGCGCGCAGAGCATCCCCCGGGAGATGGCCCTGCGTACGGTCGACGGCCGGGTCCGGCTGACCAGTCTGCCCGTGAACAGCGTGTCGTCCCTGCGGCAGGGAGCGCCGGCAACCGCGGCCGGCGTCGCCCTCGAGAACACCTCCCAGCCTCTGATCGGCCCGGCGGCCCAGGGCAGGGCACTCGACATCGAGGCGACGTTCTCCCTCGAGGACGCCGACCGGTTCGGCCTGAAGGTGCGCACGGGCGCGAACGGCGACGAGACCGTCATCGGCTATGACACCACGACACAGGAGATGTACGTCGACCGCACCCACTCCGGCGCCGTCGACTTCGACAGCACCTTTCCCGGCGTCCAGACGGCACCCTTGACGGCGCGGAACGGCAAGGTGACGTTGCGGATCCTCGTCGACTGGTCCTCGGTCGAGGTCTTCGGCGGCAGCGGCGAGGCCGTGATCACCGACCAGATCTTCCCCGACCCCGCGAGCCAGGGAGTGGAGGTCTTCGCCGAGAACGGTTCGGTGAACCTGGACAGTGCCGTCGTCCGGCACCTCGGCTCCGCCCACCAGTGACGCCCAGACCGATGCCCAGAACAGACGCCCGAGACCGACGACCACAGCCGATGCCCCAGACCCACAAGGACACGAGACCATGAAGAAGACCCTGCTCGCCGAGTTCACCGCCCGCGAGGGAGCGCAGGACGAGGTCGCCCGCATGATCGGGGACTACGCCCTGAAGGTGCGCGAGGAGGAAGGCAACATCGCCTTCGACGTCTACACCAAGGCGACCGCCCCACGCGCTTTCTGGATCTTCGAGGTGTACCGGGACGAGGACGCCTTCCAGGCACACCTGAACGCCCCGTACGGCGGCCCTTTCAACGCCGCCCTCGTCCCGCTGATCGAGGAGGACGCCTCCGTGCTGACGTTCCTGAACCCGCTGGCGGCGAATCTCTGACCGCCCTGACAACGGCCCCGACGCGGAACCGGGCCGCATCTGACGTGGAGATCCGGCCCGGCCCTGTTGCGGAGTCGGCCGACTAGCCGATGACCCGGCCCAGTTCGATGCGGTCGATGTTCGGGGCCCACGCGCTCGCGTTCCCGAACGTCACCTTGTTGGAGCCCGCCTTCAGGTCGACGGGGACGCCCAGCGTCCAGTAGTCGTCCCAGCTCCAGGTGTTCTTGAAGGTGACCGTCCGAGGAGCGCTCGTCCCCACCGTGAGGTCCGCCGTACGGGACATGATGTCCGTGTTGTAGGAGTGGCCGTTGTCGCGCCGCTCGTTGTGCGCGTAGCTGATGACCAGCATGTAGCGGCCAGACCTGGGCGCCTGCACCGTGAACTCGGCGGTGCTGGCCGCGCTGTTGCCGAGCCGGCCGATGTAGGAACCGGCGGACGCGTAGCGGGAGTCGACGAGCTCGGCGCCGCCCGCGAGAGTGGCCGAGGCGCCCTCGTAGGAGAGGGTGCCGTCGGTCGAGCCGTTGCCCGAGACATCGAGGGAACGGACGGCGGCGGTCTTGGCGGTCGTCATCGCGACGCGGTTGTTGCCCGCGACCAGGTACAGCCGCAGCGCCTTGCCGGGTACCGCCGTCACCTTCTGGCCGTGCAGCTCCAGCCGTACCGGCGCCGAGGTTCGCGCCGCCACCGAGTAGTAGCCGTCGCGCGGCGCGTAGACGTCGAAGACCGCCTTGTCACCGGCGTGCAGGACGAGAGCGCCCGTGCCGACCCCGGCGGACGACGAGTAGTCGAAGGACGGCCGGCCGCTGATGTCCGCGAGCGTGGCCTCGTACGACGCCGAGGGCGCGGCGGAGGTACGGGCGGTCAGGTCGATGCGGTCGAGGGTGACCTCGGTGTCGCCCTTGGCGAGCGTCAGGACGTGGCGCCCGGCCGGCAGTTCGACGGTGACGTCCTTCTTGGCGCGGTAGGTCCAGTTCTCGGTGGAGGGATAGGAGACCGTGACCGGGTCCTGGCCGTCGACCGACAGCTTCTGCGTGGCCGGCGTCCCGGACTGGTTGCCGTAGAGGATCGCCAGGTCGTACGTCCCGGCCGCGGGCACGTCCACCGTGAAGTCGACCTTGCTGGTGGCCGCGTTCAGTGAGCCGACGTCCTTCGTCCCGGAGGCCGCGTAACCGTTGGCGTTGCTGACTGTGCCCTGGGTGTAGACCTTGCCGTCGGTGATGGCCGCGTCCTCGGCCTCGTACGACGCCGACCAGGGGACGGTCGCGGCGGACGGGGTGCCGGAGCCGCCGGGGGTGAGGACGATCCGGTACGCCGACATCTTGTGCAGGCCGCGCAGCGGGACGGTCACCGTGCCGTCGGCCGCGACCTTCACCTTCGTACGGGCGAGGACACGGGGCGCCGCGTGCTGACCTTCGTAGCCGGACCAGGCGGCCTCGGCGACGGTCGCGGTGACCGTACGCCCGAAGGCGGACCGGGAGACGTTCCGCACGACGACGTCGGCGTCACCGGCCGAGCCGCCGAGCAGGACCTGCGCCTGGCGGCGCTTCTCGTCGTACGAGGCCAGCCCCTGCAGGGTGTCGACGGTGTTGGCCTGCGGCGGGGTCACCTTGACCGTGTCGCCGGTCATTCCCGCGTACCAACGGAAGAACCACCAGCCGCCGTTGGGGATGTTGCTGCGTACGACATTGCCGTCGAGGTTGCCGGCGGCGTCCCAGTAGGCCTGGTTGGCGTACACCTTGTTGCGCTCGAACATCGAGACCCACTGGGCGAGTTGGCCCGGCACGGACAGGTCGCGGCGGTTGGCGTACTCATCGATGTTGATCTTCAGGGGCGCTATGCCCAGTCGGCGTTCTGTCGAGCGGTAGTTGTCGTAGTTCCCCTGGAAGTTCTTCAGTGAGCTGGAGTCCAACTCGTGCCAGGTCATGACCTGGGGCAGGACGTTCTCCCGCTTGGCGAAGGCGAGGAAGTCGGTCAGCAGGCGGTTGTGGTACCCGGACTCGTTCGGGCCGGCGATCCTGGCGTCCGGGTCGATCGCGCGGATGCGCTCGTACACCGTCTTCCAGTCCTTGAAGAACCGGTCGCGGTTGACCTCGTACTGCGCCTGGTCCGAGGTGCCGAGGTTGTACCAGATCTGGTCCGGCTCGTTGAAGGGGATGTAGACGAAGTGCTCGCTGTTCGGGTCCGCCGACACCTCCTTGACGATCTTGTCGACCTTGGGGAGGTAGTCCTCGATGCCGAGGTCCTCGTACGGCCACTTCGCGTAGATGTCCTGCATCATCACGTTGATCTCGCCGCCGCCGTTGCGGAAGAACGACCGGGAGACCGTGAGCGCGTCACCGTTGGGGTGCTGGGCGCCGCCCTCCGGCTTCTGCGAGATGCTGGTGATCTTCAAGGGGACCAGCATGGCGTCGCTCGGCACGCCGTCGTCGCTGAGCCCGTAGAGGGTGCCGTTGGCGCCGAGCGTCACCGGCCCTTCGGACGCGCCGAGGTCTACGGTGACGCGCTGCGGCTCGGCAGCTGCTGCGGGACCTGCGGCGGGGAGGGTGCCTGCCATGGCGGCTGCTCCAAGTGCGGCTGAAACAAGGACAGTTGCGGTACGGGATCTTGCGCGGGCTCGTGTGGGGGTCGGGGTGCTCACGCTGAGGGACCTCCGGTCATTCCGGGCCGGGTGCCCGAGAGCCCCAGCTGCCGCGGTTCCATGACGATGGTGATGACGGCGGGCGGCAACAGCAGTCCGCTGAAGCGGATCGCGTACGCCGCCGAGACCAGGTTCGACCTGCGGGGCGCGAGCCAGGCGGCTCCGGCGCCCAGGATGAGGACGAGGCTCCAGTGGTGACGGGTTCAGCCGCCTTCCGGCGGTGGCCCCGAGCTCTCACGCACCACCAGTTCCGGTACGGACACGGGGTGCGGGGCGATCGGCGCGGATTCCTCCAGCACGCCGTGCAGTAGGGCGAACGCGGACCGGCCGAGGCCCGTGAAGTCCAGGCGTACGGTCGTCAGCGACGGGGTGAGATAGGCGGAGTGCGGGGCGTCGTCGAAGCCGGCCACGCTCACCTCGCGGGGGACCGCGCGGCCCGTCTCGTGGAGGGCGCGGATCACTCCCAGCGCGAGGTCGTCGTTGCCGCACAGGATCGCGGTGACGGCGGTGTCCTTCGCGAGCTCGAGGCCCGCCGCGTGACCGCCTGCCGGGCCCCAACTCCCTTGCAGGGGACGGGGTTCGGGTGCTCCAGCCTCCCTGAGCGCCTGCTGCCAGCCGGTCGTGCGGGCGCTGGTGCGCCGGGTGCTGGACGGGATGGCGACGTAGTGCACGGTCTCGTGGCCGAGGGAGAGCAGATGGCGGGTCGCCTCGTAGGCGGCCTCGCGGTCGTCGGTCCACACCCAGGGGCGGTCGCCGCCGGGCGGGCTCGCGGGGGTCTCGACCACGCCGACGACGGGGAGGTCGGCGGGGACGGCGCCCAGGGCCCGTACACCGGCGGGATCGTATGCGATCACGATCAGTCCGCCGCCCGCGTCCGCCGCCCGCCGCACCTGGGCGCCGACGGCGGCCTCGTCGGCGGCCTCGTCCGAGCCGCCGGTCGATTCGAGGACGCCGACCCCGACGGTGTACGCGGCAGCGCGGGCGGCCTCCTCGATGCCCTGGAGGATCGAGGCGTAGCCGTAGTGCGTGGTGTTGGAGGTGAGCACGGTCACGGCACGGGTGCGTCCGCTGGCGAGGGCGAGCGCGTTGGAGTTGCGCCGGAACCCCAGCTCGTCGATGGCGGCGAGCACCCTGTCACGGGTGGACGGCTTGACGCTGGGGTGGTCGTTGATCACCCGGGAGACGGTCTGGTAGGAGACTCCGGCCGCGGTGGCGACATCCCGGATGCTCACTGAGCGTCTTGTGTGACCGGTCACATTCATGCCAGGATTGTGACCGGTCACATGAGGGTCGTCAAGAGACCGTAACCATCAGTTCACGCGGCAGAATCAGACCGTCGGCCCAGGCGGCTTCGGGAGGGGAAGACGTTGACCGGTACGTCGGATTCGGCGGGCACGGCCCCCCGCACCGCCACTGAGCAGCACTTTGTCTGGGGCCACCGCGCCCTGGAGGCCGAGTTCGCCACCGGCGCCGACGGGATCCTGCGCCTGGTCCGGCTGACCCGTCCCGATCCGCGTCCCGATCCGCGGCCCGGTGCCGACGCGGGGTCCCGCACCGGCGACTCGGCGCCCGTACCGGGCCCCGACGCACCCCTCCACCTCGTGGAGCTCACCGCCCTCGGCCACGGCAGCGGCTGGTCGGGCCCCCGCTTCACCGGCACGGCGTTCGGCGCCCGGCTGCGGCACCGGAGCCACACCACCCGGGAAGCCGGCGGCTGGACGTATCTGACCGTCGAACTCCACGATGCCGGGACCGGGTTGACGGCATCCGTCGAACTGTCCTCGCCCCTCGGGCTGCCCGTGCTGCGCTCCCGAGTCCGCCTCCGCAACGGGGGAGAGGAGCCGCTCGTCATCCAGTCCGTGAGCAGCCTGCTGCTCGGCGCACTGCCCTCTCCCGACCGCCTCGACATCCACCGCGCCCGCAACGACTGGCTGGCGGAGTGCCGTTGGTACACCGAGCCGCTGCGCGACACCGTCAGCGACATCCAGGTCGACGTCCACCAGCACGACAGCCGGGCGGCACTGACCCTGACCGGACGCGGCAGTTGGCCCTCCGACGGGCACCTTCCGATGGGTGCCATCACCGAACGCGGCGGTGGCCGGGCCTGGTTGTGGCAGGTCGAGTCCCCGGCCGGCTGGCGCTGGGACGCGGGCGAGCGCGACCACGGCACGTATCTCGCGCTGAACGGGCCCGTGGACGCGGAACACCAGTGGCGGGTCCGCCTCGCGCCCGGCGCCGAGTTCACCACCGTGCCCGGCGTCCTGGCCCTCGGCTCGGGGCTCGACGACGCCTTCGCCGCCCTGACCTCGTACCGCCGCGCCGTACGTCGTCCGCACCCGGACCACAGCGCGCTGCCGGTCGTCTTCAACGACTACATGAACACCCTGATGGGTGACCCGACGACGGAGAAACTGCTGCCGCTGATCGACGCCGCGGCCCGGGCCGGCTCGGAGTACTTCTGTATCGACTCCGGCTGGTACGACGACAGCACCGAGGGCTGGTGGGACAGCGTCGGCGAGTGGCTGCCCTCGACGCGCCGCTTCCCCGACGGAGGCATCCAGGCGGTCCTGGCCCGGATCAGGGAGCGCGGCATGGTGCCCGGCCTGTGGCTGGAGCCGGAGGTCGTGGGCGTGCGCAGCCCCGTCGCGTCGGAACTCCCGCCGGAGGCCTTCTTCCAGCGGGACGGCGTACGTCTGACGGAACAGGGCCGCCACCAGCTGGACCTGCGGCACCCCGCAGCCCGCGCGCACCTCGACAAGACGGTGGACCGCATCGTCGGCGACTGGGGTGTCGGTTACCTCAAGCTGGACTACAACATCGCCGTCGACCCGGGCACCTGCGCCCCTGGGGACATCGCGCCGGGAGCGGGACTGCTCGGCCACGCCGAGGCGTATCTGGCCTGGCTCTCCGAGGTACTGGACCGGCACCCGGGCCTGGTGATCGAGAACTGCGCCTCGGGCGGGATGCGCATGGACGGGGCCACCCTGGCCGTCACCCAGCTCCAGTCCACCAGCGACCAGCAGGACCCGCTCCGGTACCCGCCGATCGCCGCCGCCGCGCCCACTGCGGTGCCGCCCGAGCAGGGTGCCGTCTGGGCCTACCCGCAGCCGGGGTTCGACGACGACCTGATCACCTTCACCCTGGGCGGGGCGCTGCTCGGCCGGATCCATCTCTCCGGCCATCTGGACCGGATGTCGGAGTACCAGCTCGCCCTCGTACGGGACGCGGTGACCGTGTACAAGACGCTCCGCGGCGATCTCGCGCGGGCCGTACAGTTCTGGCCGCTCGGTCTGCCGGGGTGGACGGACGAGTGGCTGGCGCTGGGCATGCGGGTGCCCGGAGACCGTACGTCCTACCTCTCCGTCTGGCGCCGTGGCGGACAGCCCGAACTCCGCCTGCCCGTCGCGCACTTGGCGGGCCGGGACGTCCGCGCGGAGATCCTGCACCCGACCGCTGAGACCGCTGAGACCGCCGGCTCGGCGGCCTGGGACGGGGACCGCGACGAGCTGACGGTGTCGCTCCCGCGCACGCCCGCTGTGCTGCTGATCCGCCTCATCGCAGAGGAGTAGTGAGGATGTAGAGAGGAGTAGAAGGAGGAATTGGCGGAAAAATGACGCCTTTGTGGTGATATGAACTGTGTCCCGGGAACACGGATTCCGCCGGTGCGCATCCAATGCGTGCCCACACCTGGAAGTGGTCACCAGCGGGCACCGCCCGTCAGTCCCTCCTCCTGCTCCCCGGAGTGCGCACCATGAACGTCTCGGTCGTCCTGTTCACCGCCGACCTGCGGCTGCACGACCATCCGCCGCTGCGGGCCGCGCTGGACGACAGCCGCACGGTCGTCCCGCTGTTCGTGCGGGACCCGGCGGTGGACGGCGCCGGGTTCGCCGTACCCAACCGGTTGGCCTTCCTCGCCGACTGTCTGCGCGACCTCGACGCCGGTCTGCGCGAGCGGGGCGGACGGCTGGTCCTGCGCCACGGCGACCTGGTGCGCGAGGTGTGCCGGGTCGCCGCCGAGGTGGACGCCGACGAGGTGCACATGGCGGCCGACGTCAGCGGCCACGCGCGCCGCCGGGAGGACCGGCTGCGACGCGCCCTGGAGGCCGACGGCGTACGGCTGCACGTCCACGACACCGTGACGGTCGCCGTCGCCCCGGGTGCGGTGGTTCCGGCCGCCTCCGACCACTTCGCGGTCTTCACGCCCTACTTCCGGCACTGGTCGCGGCACCCGCTGCGGGAGCCGCTCGGGGCGCCGCGGACGGTACGGGTGCCGGAGGGCGTCGAGTCCGATTCCCTGCCGTCCAGGAGCGGCCTGCCGGGACTCTCGGAGGGGCTCGCCGCCGGGGGTGAGACCGAGGGCCGCGCCCGGCTCACCGCATGGCTGCGCGCCGGGGTGGCGTCGTACGAGGACCGCCATGACGACCTGGCCGGCGACGCCACCTCCCGGCTCTCGCCGCATCTGCACTTCGGCACGCTCTCCGCCGTCGAACTCGTGCACAGGGCCCGCCGTGCGGGTGGAGCGGGCGCTGACGCCTTCGTACGGCAGCTCGCCTGGCGCGACTTCCACCGTCAGGTGCTCGCGGCCCGCCCGGACACGGCGGCCGCCGACTACCGCACCCGGCACGACCGTTGGCGGTCCGGACGGCAGGCGCGCGAGGACGTCGAGGCGTGGAAGGAGGGCCGCACCGGATACCCGATCGTCGACGCCGCGATGCGCCAGCTGCGGCACGAGGGCTGGATGCACAACCGGGGACGGCTGCTCACGGCGAGTTTCCTCACCAAGACGCTGTACGTCGACTGGCGTGTCGGCGCCCGGCATTTCCTGGACCTGCTGGTGGACGGTGACATCTCCAACAACCAGCTCAACTGGCAGTGGATGGCCGGTACCGGGACCGACTCGCGGCCCAACCGGGTCCTCAACCCCGTCACCCAGTCCAAGCGGTACGACCCCGACGGCGCGTATGTGCGCCGATGGGTGCCCGAACTGCGGTCACTGGCAGGCCCGGCGGTGCACGAGCCGTGGAAACTGCGCGGCCTGGACCGTGCCGCCGTCGACTACCCGGACCCGATCGTCGGCCTGTCCGACGGGCTCGACCGCTTCAAGCGGGCTCGAGGACTCGACTGAGCCGTCACCCTGACCGCTCTACCGCTCTGACCGCTCTGACCGCCCTGACCACAGTGGCCGTCGCGGACGATCTCACCGGCCCGTCGGGGGAGCGTCGCCGCTGTACAGAGCCCCCAGTGTGTCCAGAGCATCCTTCAGGGAGGTGGGCCACGGCATGCCCGGGTCGGACCGGCCGATCCAGCCCGGGCCGCTCGGCAGCACCAGGGGGCTGAGGCGGGCGCCCTTCACCCCCCACCGGGCGCGGGCGACGCGCCGGGCCAGCGGGAGGCTCGCCGTGGAGCGGACCTGCGCCCACAGGACGACGGCCGCCGGGCCGAGCCGCTCGACCGCCGCGGTCAGTGCCTCCGCGGGGACGGCGGCCCCGAACATCCGGGCGGGCAGGCCCCGTTCACCCAGTCCGGCGTGCAGCGCCTCCAGCGCCAGCGTGTGCTGTTCGCCGGGCATACAGGCCAGAACCACCGGCCCGGGCGCCGGGCCACCGCCGCTGCCGACCGCCGGTGGGGCGAAGCGACGCAGCGCGGTCGACACGTGCCAGGACAGGAGGTGCTCCACCTCGACGTAACGGTCGCCGGACGAGGCCCATTTGCGGCCCACGGCGCGCAGCGTCGGCACCATCACCTCCTGCCAGGCGACCACGAGACCGTGCGCCTCGACCGCCTTGGCCAGCTGTCGCTCCACGGAGGGCACGTCGAGACGTACGGCGGCGCGGGCGAGTCCCCTGCACTCCCGGCGCACATCGCCCAGCGGAAGCGGGCCCGCCGCGTGGGAGCGGGCGCCGGCAGCCGGCCGTGGCGCGTCGGCAGACGCCCGGCTGTCGCCCGGGGCCCCGGCCGCCGCCCGCGCGGCGCGAGCCGCCTCTGCGGGCGGCACACCGGCGGACGTGAGCCGGCACATCGTCTCCAGTACGGCCACATCGCGCGGGGCCCATCGGCGGTGGCGGCCGTCGGGGCGGATCGCGGGCCCGATGCCGTAGCGGTGGTCCCAGGAACGCAGCGTGGTGGGCGACACCCCCAGCCGGCGGGCCAGCCCGCCGGTGCTGAGACCGGTCGCGACGTCCTGGGGCGTCGGCTCGCTCCGGATCACCGCCCTGTCGCCCGGAGTGCCGTCCATGGGCCGACTCTACGACTTCCGCCACCCATACGACGCAGAATCGATGCGAGTTGCCGCCCTGTGCCAGGGACTCCGACGATGACGGGACCGCCGTACGCCGGATCGCGGCGGCCGGCTCGGTCCCGTACGAGGAGTCCCTCATGAACATGCCCCAGTGCACCGCTCCGGTCGCCGCGCCGGCCGCGTCGCCGGACGACGAGGAGCTGGTCCGGGGCCTCGTCGCGGGCGACGAAGCATGCCTGGCGGCCGTGTACCGGCGCTGGTCGGCACTGGTGCACACCCTGGCCCGGCGCTCCCTGGGAGACGCCAAGGAGGCCGAGGACGTCACCCAACAGGTCTTCCTCAGCGTCTGGCGAGGTCGGCGGGGCTACCGGCCGGACCGAGGGCCGCTCGCCGGGTGGATCGTGGGCATCGCCCGGCACCGGATCGCCGACGCGCTGACCGCACGTACCCGCCGCTGCCGGCCGGTCGCCGCGCCGGACTCCTGGCCGGCGCTCGCCGATCCCGTGGACGACCGGTTGGAGCGGGCCCTCGACCGGATGGTGGTGCGCGCCGAAATCGCCAAGTTGGCCTCGGCCCAGCAGCGGGTGCTGCGGCTCGCCTTCTACGAGGACCTCAGCCAGAGCCAGATCGCCGAGCGCACGGGCTGGCCGCTGGGCACCGTCAAGAGCCACGCACGACGCGGGTTGTACCGGTTGAAGCGCGAGCTCGAAGTCGCCTTCGACACGTGAGGCGATACGTGAGGCGACGCGTGATGCGACACGGAAGCGTTACGACGTGTTCGTCCCGCGCCGCCGGAACCCGGAGCTGGTCCGTCGAGGCGACCGGACGCCCGGGAACAGCAGCGGCCTCGCCCCGTGTTGCGGCAGGCATGACGACGAACACGCCGAAGCCCGAGGTGCTGCGCTACACCGCCTTCTCCACCTCACCCGTCGGCGGAAACCCCGCCGGCGTTGTCCTGGACGCCACCGGCCTGGACGACAGCGACATGGTGGCCATCGCCGCCGACCTCGGATACTCGGAGACCGCGTTCCTGACCGCGCCGCCGGCCGGCCTCGGCGGCCAGGACGGCAGGGCGTACGCCATCCGCTACTTCAGTCCCCGCGCCGAGGTGCCGTTCTGCGGGCACGCGACCGTCGCGACCGCCATCGCACTCGCCGAGCGATGGGGCCCCGGAGAGCTGGTGTTCGCGACACGCGCCGGCATCGTGCCGGTGGTGGTGGCCGAGGAGGGCGGGACCCTCCGCGCCACACTCACCAGCGTCGAGCCACGGATCGAGGAGATCACCGGCACCGACCTCACGGAGGCACTGGCCGCGCTCGACTGGCCTGCCCATGATCTCGACCCGGCCTTCCCGCCCCGCATCGCCTTTGCCGGCGCCCGTCACCTCGTTCTCGCAGCGGCGACACGCGCCCGCCTCGCGGATCTCGCGTACGACTTCGAGCGCCTCGAAGCCCTGATGCACCGCTTGGACCTGACCACGACCCAGCTGGTGTGGCGCGAGTCGGCCACCGTCTTCCACGTCCGTGATCCGTTCCCCGTCGGCGGTGTCGTCGAGGACCCGGCCACCGGCGCGGCCGCCGCAGCGTTCGGCGCGTATGCCCGGGAGCTCGGCCTGGTCCCCGAGGACACCGTCCTCACCCTGCACCAGGGCGAGGACCTGGGCCGCCCCGGCGAACTCACGGTGACGCTGCGCGCGGGCGACCCACGCGTCCGGGTCGGCGGCGCGGGAACACGCATCGGCTGACACGTAGGCCACAGGACCCGGCCGTCCATGCGCCGGCCCAGCCGCCCTGCGCGAACCGGATTCGAGCGTTGGCCAAGGGATTCCCCCGGCTCCGGCCAAGAACGGTTCAGTATTTGATCATGATTCGGCAACCCGTGCGGGAGCGCACAGGGTCGGACATACGTTCCCTTTCGTGAACTCTCAAGCAGCACCCCACACTGCCGTCCACCCGCAGCGGACGGCATCCGTCGCCCCGCTCTCCGGTGCGACACCCCCCGCTCGGCGCTCCCTTCTGCGTGCCGCGCTCACCGGAACCACGGTCCTCGGCGCCGGCCTGGTCATCGGAGCCGAACCCGCGGTCGCCGCCCCCGCCCCCTACGCCGCCGCTCCGCGAAAGCGGCCCACGACTGCCGACGAGGCCCTGCGGGAGCTGTCCGCGGGCAACCGTCGCTGGCGTACCTTCCGGCAGCAGCACCCCGACGAGTCTCCCGCCGTCCGGCAGGCGCTGACGACCAGTCAGCACCCCTTCGCGCTCGTGCTCGGCTGCATCGACTCACGGGTGCCTCCGGAGATGGTCTTCGACCAGGGCCTCGGTGATCTGATGACCATACGCAGCGGAGGTCAGGTCCTCGACGAGGCCGTGCTCGGCAGCCTCGCGTACGGCGTGCTCGAACTGGGGATCCCCCTGCTCATGGTGCTCGGCCACCAGTCGTGCGGGGCAGTGAAGGCCACGGTCCAGGCGGATCAGTCGGGCGAGCGACTGCCCGCCCACATCCAGTACCTGGCCGACCAGATCACCCCGGCCATCGATCGCAGCAAGGAGGGCGACGCGCGTGTCGACGCGACGATCGACGCCAACATACGGCTCATACGGGCACGGCTCGCAGCGGAACCCGACCTCGCCGCCAAGGTGGACTCGGGCGCCCTGGCCATCGTCGGCGCCCGCTACGAGCTGACCACTCAGCGAGTGCACCGCATCAGCTGACGCGGTACGCGCAGAAGTCGGCCTCGGAGGCCAGCCCCCGCGGCCGACTTGGTCGTCGCCTGCATTGCCCTTGACCTCACCGTCCCTACCCGGTCTCGCAGCTGGCCTGTAGGGTCCGCGAGGGGGTGTGATCATGGCTGATCGTGGTTGGTACGACGACAGTGACCGCGACCAGGCGGTCCAACGGGCCGAACGAGCAACGCGGTTCGGCTGGGGAGTGATCGCCGGAAGCGTGGGGACACTCGGCTGTGCGTTGCTGGCCCTGGCTGTTGTTCTTGTGGTCGCGGTTCTCGGGTGCCTTTACGTAGTGGTGGCGATCGGGAGATAGTCACCGGCTGGTTCCCGGGATCGAGACCTCACCGCGCGACCGAACAACTCGCCTACGGGATCAGGTGATGCACACCAGCCCGAGCAGACAGATCCCTGTGGGCGACGACGAGGCCGAAGAAGAAGAGGACGTCGCGGGATCGGACGGCGATGGAGTCGCCGACGATGTGTCCGTGGCCGTGTCTGTACCCGATGTGCTGGTGCTGGTGCTGGTGTTGTCGGAGGCCGGGGGTGTGGGGGAGGGCGTCGTCCCTGTTGCCGTGTCCGTGGTTTTGGACACGGTGGAGGCGACCGCTGACACGTCCGAGTTCAGCGCCGTCAGGGGGCTCGTGACGCTCTTCCGCTGAACCGTCTGGGTGTTGGGGCTGGCGTGGGGCGCGGCGGCGGCCTGTTCGCGCGGCGTGTCGGTCGTGGCGAACCGCTCGGCGGCGGGGGAGGCGGCGTGCCTCCCCCGGGGCGAGTCGGTGGGCGTCGAGGAATCCGGAGTGGGGTCCGTGACCTGCTCCTCGGCGGCCCCCATGACCTCCCTGTCCGGCGCGGACGCCGCCTGGGTCCGGTCCGGGGACTGACGGTTCAGCGAGGCGACCGTCATGCCTCCGCCGACGAGCGCGACCGCGGTGGCGACCAGGGCCCTGCGCTGTGTCTTCTTCCAGCGTTCCCGTTGCCGGCGCCGCGCCGCCCGGCCCGCAGGCGCGGGGGAGGGAGCGTCCGGACCGTCGTACAGGTGCTCCTGGGGCACCTGTACGAGATCCTCGGTGACGGAATCCGCTTCGCTCCACAGGTGAGCCGGGGCTTGCGGGGTTGGTGAGGCCGTTACGGAAGACGGTGCGGGCGTTCCGTCGGCGAGAGGAGCGATGTCCGGGGCGTAGGCGCCGCATCCGGGACACACAAGGGCGCCGTTCAGATGCCGACGACACGTGGAGCAGTAGTCCATCTACGGTCTTCCTGTATTCACTTTCGCACGGGTGGGCGAGCCGTGAGTCAAGGTAGCGATGCTTTCGGCGAAGTATGTGCAGCCTGTGTGACGCTCCTGCGCAGATGCATCCGGGGCGTGACCGCTGTGAAGCACCTCTGAGTGCCTATCCCGCTGTTTGCACCCGTTTATGCGTGTACGTGTGAACGCGGTCAGTCACCGACCGGACCTGAGGCCGCCGTGACCATCCTCGCCGCAGCAGCGCGTCCGCGAACCCTTCCCCACGGCCGACCAGGAGGCCGGCGCGGCCGCTGTCGATCTTGTGCAGTCCGAGTGACGGAAATACTTGGCTAGCCACATGTTTGCTGTTACGGTAATTATGTGGTCAGCCACCTAAATGGGTGGAGGTACGAGAGGAGTCGTCATGAAAGCCATCCTGTTCGACCGTTTCGGAGGCGCGGAAGTGCTGCACGAGGCGGACATCGAGGTCCCGCAGCCCGGCCCCGGCCAGGTTCGCGTCCGCGTCAAGGCGGTCGGCCTGAACGCGCTGGACGGCAAGATCCGCTCCGGGATGATGGAGGCCGTCCGCCCGACGACCCTCCCCGCGGTCCCCGGTGCCGAGCTCGCCGGCGTGGTGGACGCCCTGGGTGAGGGCGTGCAGGACGTGCAGGTGGGTGACGAGGTGCTGGGCTGGTCGGACACCGGCTCGTACGCCCAGTACGCGCTGGCCACCACCGTGGCCCCCAAGCCCGCCGGACTCGACTGGCAGCACGCGGTCGCGCTGCCGGTGGCGGGCGAGACGGCCGAGCGGGTCCTGAACCTGCTCGGTGTCGCCGCCGGGGAGACCGTGCTGATGCACGGCGCGTCCGGAGCGGTCGGAACCCTGGCGATCCAGCTCGCCACGGCCCGCGGAGCGCGCGTGATTGCCACCGCAGGCCCTTCCAACCAGGACTACCTCACCTCCCTCGGCGCCACCGCGACCGTGTACGGCGAGGGCCTGGTCGAGCGGGTGCGGGCGCTGGCCCCCGAAGGCGTGGACGCGGTGTTCGACCTGGCCGGGAAGGGCGCCCTGGAGGACTCCATCACCCTGCGGGGCGGCACCGAGCGCATCGTCACCATCGCCGACTTCGGTGCACGGCAGCTGGGCATCACCTTCTCCCAGGGGTCCCCGGAACGCTCGACCGCCCGCCTCGCCGCCCTGGCCCAGGACGCCGCGGCCGGCAAGCTCGTCACCACCGTCACCGCCTACCCGCTCGATCAGGCGGCCAAGGCCCAGCAGGTCAGCGACGCCGGGCACGTGCGGGGCAAGCTCGTCCTGACCGTCGACTGAGCACGCCCCCGCCTCCACACGACCACCCGCAGCCTTTTCGGTGACCGGCCGGTCACCGCCCTGTCGAAGGATCCCTCATGCTGAACGCCCTGTGGACACCGACCACCGTCGGTGACATCTCCCTCCCGCACCGCCTGGTCATGGCCCCCATGACCCGTGACCGCTCCACACCTGAAGGCGTCCCCACCGAGCTGAACGCCGAGTACTACGCCCAGCGGGCCTCGCACGCGCTCATCATCACCGAGGGAACCCAGCCCTCCACCGATGGCCAGGGCTACCTCCTCACTCCCGGCATCCACAATGGCGAGCAGATCGCCGGGTGGCGCAAGGTCACCGACGCCGTGCACGCGGCGGACGGACGGATCGTCATCCAGCTGATGCACACCGGACGCATCGCCCACCCCGACAACACCCCCCACGGGCGCCAGCCGGTCGCCCCGTCGGCGATCCGGCCGCAGGGCGTGATGTTCACCGCGTCCGGACCCCAGGAGATGCCGACGCCCCGGGCTCTGTCGACGCAGGAGGTCGCGGCGACCGTCGACGACTTCCGCCGCGCCGCAGCGGCTGCCGTCGCGGCAGGAGCCGACGGCGTGGAGATCCACGGCGCCAACGGCTATCTGGTGCACCAGTTCCTGTCCGACAACACCAACCAGCGCACCGACGGCTACGGCGGCTCGATCGAGGGCCGCATCCGCTTCGCCGTCGAGGTGGCCGCTGCCGTGGCCGACGAGATCGGCGCCGAGCGCACCGGTATCCGTATCTCCCCCGGCAACCCCTACAACGACATCGCCGAGTCCGACACCGCCGAGCTGTATCCGGCGCTCCTGCGCGCCCTGAGCCCGCTCGGTCTGGCCTACCTCCACGTGATGCACGCGGGCGACGAGGAGCTGCTGGGCAGCCTGCGCGCGCTGTGGCCGACCACGCTGATCCTCAACCGGGCCGGCACCGACCTGCCCACCCGCGCCAAGGACGTCGACCACGGCACGGCCGACCTCGTTTCCGTCGGCGCCCTCGCGCTCGCCAACCCGGACCTGGTCGAGCGGCTACGCTCTGACGCGCCGCTGAACACCCCCGACCCGGCGACCTTCTACGGCGGCGGAGTGGCCGGCTACACCGACTACCCCACCCACACCGTCTGAGGAACCGCATCATGCCCGCCTCCACCCACCGCATCCCCTCCACGGCCAGCGAGGGGCCGATGAGCTACGCGATCTTCCAGCTCGCCCGCGCCCACCGCGCCCGCGCCGCCGCCATGCTCCGCGAGATGGACCTGCATCCCGGACAGGAACTGCTGCTGATGCAGCTCCTGGACCGGGACGGCCAGACCCAGTCGGAACTGCTCGAAAGCGTCGGCCTGGACCACTCCACGGTCTCGAAGTCCCTGCGCCGTATGCAGGACGCCGGCCTGCTCGTCCGCGAGCCGGCCGAACACGACCGGCGTGTCATGGTCGTCCACCTCACCGACAAGGGCCGTGCCATGCGCGAGCCCCTGGCAGCCATGTGGCGGGCCCTGGAGGAGACCTCCGCGCGGGACCTCTCGGCGCAGCAGGCGGAATCCTTCGTCCGCACCGCCTACGCCATCGCCGATGCGATCAACAGCCGCTCTTCCGCAGGAACAGTCTGAGTAACCGGTTAGCACGCCGGCTTCGGCCCGGAGTGCGAATCGCTTCCGGCGTTCCTGCGAAGTGGACAGTTGCCGCAGCGTAGTTGGCTCACGAAGGCCCGTGCTGAGCGGAGCCAGGCTCCCTCAACTGTCGGAAGCCCGGTGGGTCAGCCGGCGGATGTGCCGGGCCCCCGCTCACCCCCCGTACGTCAGGCAGAACGGGCTGAGCGGGGCCTGAGCGGCAGGGGAACGAGCCATCCGGCGCAGGCAGGCGGGACTCGTCCGGGGGAAAGGGCAACACCCCTCCCACGGAAATGCCGATCCCTTCCCTGTGGCCGGTCGGCCGCACATCGAGGACGGCCGCATCACCCGCGTCCGGGTCACCGTCGACTGCCGCAAGCTCCTGCAGGCCGGCGATGACCCGCGCCGCGGATCCACCCATCACAGGACCGCCCCTTGAGCAACCCGGGCCGACGGTGCCCACGTCCACGGCCACCTGATCCCCCACACCTGACCTGATGGAAAGTGAGACCCCCATGACCACCACCCGCCCCGTCCTCGTCGTCGGCGCGACCGGCTCCCTGGGCGGCAAGGTCGTCGACGAGCTGCTGGGGCGCGGTAAGAACGTCCGCGCCCTGGTCCGGCCGACCACCGACGCGAGCAGGCTCGAGAGCCGGGGTGTCGAGATCGCCCGCGGCGACATGCTCGACCTCGACTCGCTCGTCGCCGCCATGAACGGCGCAGATGCCGTCATCACCACCGCTGCCGGTTACACCCGCGGCGGCAAGAACGCGCACGACATCGACACCGTCGGCAACGCCAACCTCGCCGAGGCCGCCCACCGCACCGGCATCCGCCGGTTCGTCCTGACCAGCATCCTCACCAGCGACCAGACGCCCCAGGTCCCGCACTTCTGGCACAAGAAGCTCGCCGAGGACAAGCTCGAACAGCTCGGCGTCCCGTTCGTCGCACTGCGCCCTGGGGCCTTCCTCGACCAGATCGCGACCATGGCGGGCAACCCGATCGACAAGGGCCGCCTGACGTGGATCGGAAAGACCACCGTCCCGCTGACCTTCGTCCACACCTCCGACCTCGCGGCGTACCTGGCGGCCGCCGTCGACGCCGAGGCCGACAACGGTGAGCGCATCGACATCGGCTGGGACCGTCCGGTCAGCATGCGCGAGATGGCCGAAATGATGGGCAACCGGGCCGGAAAGAAGATCAAGGTACGGGCCGTCCCCTCCCTCGTCGCCCGCGCCGCAGGAGCCGTCGCCGGACGCTTCATGCCCCTGGTCAAGGACATGGCCGCGATGTTCAGCTGGTTCGACAGCGGCCGCTACGTCGCCGACCCCCGCCGCCAGCAGCAGCTGTTCGGCCCCGTTCCCACAGCGGAGGACGCCCTCGCCCGGTACACCGACGAACTGGGCACGGCGCAGCACCGGTGACGGGCCCGCATCCCGGTGCCCCCGCCCGGGCGGGGGCCAAGCGATGAGCGCAGGAATCGCTGTGACAGATCACCACACCTCCCATCGCCTCCCGGATTGGGACCTGTCCGGCCCGGCTGCAGCCGAGCTTCACCTGAACCGGCGATACCCCGACAACTGTTGCACCTGTTGCACCTGTTAGCGGGTCAGCTCACGCCTGCCGCATCGAGCAGGGCGGTCGCCGTGGGGATGATGAGCCCGGTGAGTTCGTCGGCGCCGATTCCCGCGCGGGCGCTGGCGCCGTCGAAGACCAGGCTGAGCTGCCGGGCCAGCAGGTCGGGGTCGTTCGCCCCGCCCTGTTCGGCCTCGGCGCGGAAGAACGCCGTCAGGTTCGCCTTGATCCCGTGGGCCACCCGGCTCGCGGGGTGACTCCGGTCCTTGAGCTCGATCTGGACGGCCAGATACCGGCAGCCGTGGAACTCTGGTGCCCCCGCCTGCGACTCCACCTGCTCAAAGACGTGCAGGATCCGTTCGCGAGGTGAACGGCCGTCGTCCGCCGCAGGGACGAGCGTCGCCACATAGGCGGCGGAGCGCTCCTTGAGGGTTGCCGCCAGTAGTTCGTCCTTGCTCTCGAACAACTGGTACAAGGAGCGCTTCGACACACCCGCCGCCTTGCACAGCGCCTCGACGCCGATGCCGACGCCCTCCCGATAGGTGAGCGTGGCCGCCGCCTCCAGCAGCCGCTCTCTCGTACTTGCCTTCACTTCGGTGGTCATACGGCGAGGTTAACCGATGCCGACGACATAGAAACCGATCGGTGTCTGCCGTGTGACGGCGCCCGGTCCGGCCTGCGGCGACGAAGGAACCGGAAGGGAATTCGTTGCCGTCGGCCGCGCCCGGACTGCTGTTCGGCCGGGGCCCGGAACGCCTCGTGCGCGGAGCAGGGGAGAGAAGCCCGTAGGCTGCTCGTTTAGTTGGGAGACAGGCCGTTCGGCTGTACGGAGACCGTATCGCCCGAACCGCCCGTACCCTTCATTAGTGTCTACGGCGTCACATAGCGGGCGCCAAACCACTGGAGGCAACACCCCGTGCTGATTGCTCAGCGTCCGTCCCTGACCGAAGAAGTCGTCGACGAGTTCCGCTCCCGGTTCGTCATCGAGCCGCTGGAGCCGGGCTTCGGCTACACCCTCGGCAACTCTCTGCGCCGTACGCTCCTCTCCTCGATCCCGGGTGCGGCGGTCACGTCCATCCGCGTCGACGGCGTTCTGCACGAGTTCACCACCGTGCCGGGCGTCAAGGAGGACGTCACCGACCTGATCCTCAACATCAAGCAGCTCGTCGTCTCCTCGGAGCAGGACGAGCCGGTCGTGATGTACCTGCGCAAGCAGGGCCCGGGTCTCGTCACCGCCGCCGACATCGCGCCCCCGGCCGGTGTCGAGGTGCACAACCCCGACCTCGTCCTCGCCACGCTCAACGGCAAGGGCAAGCTGGAGATGGAGCTGACCGTCGAGCGCGGTCGCGGCTACGTCTCCGCCGTCCAGAACAAGCAGATCGGTCAGGAGATCGGGCGCATCCCGGTCGACTCGATCTACTCGCCGGTTCTCAAGGTCACGTACAAGGTCGAGGCCACGCGTGTCGAGCAGCGCACCGACTTCGACAAGCTGATCGTCGACATCGAGACCAAGCAGGCCATGCGTCCCCGTGACGCCATGGCGTCGGCCGGTAAGACGCTGGTCGAGCTGTTCGGGCTCGCCCGTGAGCTCAACATCGACGCCGAGGGCATCGACATGGGTCCGTCCCCGACGGACGCCGCCCTCGCCGCCGATCTGGTGCTGCCGATCGAGGAGCTCGACCTCACCGTCCGCTCGTACAACTGCCTGAAGCGTGAGGGCGTCCACTCCGTGGGCGAACTCGTCGCCCGCTCCGAGGCCGACCTGCTGGACATCCGCAACTTCGGTGCGAAGTCCATCGACGAGGTCAAGGCGAAGCTGGCCGACATGGGCCTGGCGCTGAAGGACAGCCCTCCCGGATTCAACCCGACCGCAGCTGTTGACGCCTTCGGTGCGGACAACGACGCGGACGGCGGATTCGTCGAGACCGAGCAGTACTGAAGGCTGCGCTCCGACAACCGGCCCCCTGGTTCCGACCCGGGCGCACGGATCGGCGCGGATCTTTCATGAGGGGCACCCCGGCCGGACCGGGGTGCCCCTCCCCACAAACGGCAGTCCCCGACGAGCACGGTCTCGTCGGGGACTGCCGTTTGTCCTCGGTGTCTCCGGTCGGCGGCGGGCGGCACCGCGGCTGATTGAAAGCGCGTTGCCCGGGAAACCGGGTTGCCTCGGAACTTGTGCGACGCGCTTCGGACCGGAGGGACGCCTGTGGGAGCAGCTGTCGCTGCTCCCTCGCGTGCCGAGGTCCCACGCTCCAAGGAGGGCACGTGACAACATCCCGGTTGCCCGGACGGCTCCGGGCCGCCAGGCCCGATTCCCGCCGTTCCGCGGAGAAGCAGACCCTGACCGCCGCCGGACGGGCGGGCTTCACCGCGCGCGGTGTGGTGTACGTCCTTATCGGGGTACTGGCCGTCCGGATCGCCTTCGGCAGCGGCGGCGAGTCGGCGGACCGCCAGGGCGCGCTGGCCCGGATCGCGGCGCAGCCCTTCGGGAAGGTGATGCTCTGGGCGCTGGTCGTCGGGTTCGGCTCCATGGCGTTGTGGCGGGGTGCCGGCGCGGTTCTCGGCCGGGGGGCTCGGCGCAAGGCGGGCTCGCGGATCCTCGACGGAGGGCGGGCGCTCTTCTATGCCACCGTCTGCTGGGCCACCGCCGTGTACGCGGCCGGGGGCGGCCAGGGCTCCAGCGGGAACGCCCAGTCCCAGGACTGGACGGCATCGGCGCTCGAGCTGCCCCACGGCCGGGTTCTGGTCGGTGCCGCGGGCTGCGTTCTGATCGGAGTCGGCGTGACACTGGCCGTCCGGGCGGCCATGCGGCGCTTCCTGCGGCAGCTCGACACGGGCGCCATGAGTCACCGTACGAAGCAGGTCGTCACCGCTCTGGGGGTGGGCGGAGGTGTGGCACGTGGTGCGGTGTTCGCCGCGGCCGGGCTCTTCGTCCTGGTGGCGGCAGTCCGCTTCGACCCGCACGAGGCGAAGGGGATGGACGCGACGCTGCGCAGCTTCACCCAGACACCGGCGGGGCCGTGGCTGCTGGTCGCCGTGGCGATCGGGCTGGTTCTCTTCGGTGTCTTCTCCTTCGCCTCGGCGCGGTGGCGTCGTCTGTAGGGCGGCGCTCAGACTCGAATGGCTCGCGCTGCGCTCCTACCCGAGATCCCGAGTGGACGCAACCTCTGGCGGTGGCAGGTCGAGCGCAAGGGATCTACCGTGAAAGCAGAAAACAGATCCCAGGAGCGCGTCATGATCATCCTCGGACTCGTCATTCTCGTCGCCGCGGTGGTCATCGGTGTCGCCGGTGTTGTGTCCAACAGCGGCGATGCCCACCATCTCACCGGCGGATTCTCCGTCTTCGGAGTCGACATCACCGGTTCCACCGGCACCCTCTTCCTCTGCGGGATCGTCGTAGGGGCGGCGGCTCTGCTCGGGCTGAGCCTGCTCCTTGCCGGTGCGAGCCGGGGATCCCGGCGCGGCGGCACCGGACGGCACGGCATCAGACGGTCCCGGCGTGCCGCAGCCGTACCCGAGGACGATCAGGAGGCCCTGATGGAGGATCGCGACTCCTCCCGCTCCTCCCACGAGCGCTCGGCGCGGCTGGAGCGAGAGGACGAAGAACCCGGCGGACCGGCCGAACGCCCCCGCCAGAGAAGCCACTGGTTCCACCATCGGGCCGCTCACTGACGATCCGGGTCAGCCGCCCGGCGACCTGCCGCACACCTTCTCCGCTTCTCAGCGCAGCACCCCCGACCGCGCACGATCGGGGGTTGTCTCATGTGCGGATCCCGGCCCCACCGGCCCCCGAGAACCCCGTACGAGCGTGTGTGCAACAAAACGAGCCCCCCACCGCATCGATGTATACGGGGGAGCAAGTTCCTCCGTGAGGGGAGAGCACACAGTGACCGTGGGACGCAGGATCGCAGGACAGCTGGCGGGGGTCGGGGCGATCACGATGGTGATCAGCGGAACCGCGACCGCAGAGCCGGCAGGGGGAGGGGCCTGGACGGAGACGTCCACGGACCAGGTCTCGGTGATGACCGTGGCCCAGCCGAGCCCGACGAAGACATGGGCCGCCGGAGCCGAGGTCGTGGGGGACCCGGAGAGCGGCTCCATCCGGTTCACGCCCGCCATGTACGAGCGTGACCTTGCCCGAGGCGGGGCGTGGCAGCGGACAGCGCTCCGGGGCGCCGACGCGTGGGACAGCAGAATCAACGACATCAGCACCGCGGCCGACGGCTCGGCGTTCTTCGTCGGTGACCAGGGACAGGACGGCCAGGGCGTCCTGGTCGGGCGCTACGTGGGGGGCGCCTGGCAGCTGACCCCCGGCACCCTGCCTTCCGGGACGGTGGAAGCCAGCCTGCTGTCGGTGAGTTCGGTCTCCGGCAAGGACGCCTGGGCGGTGGGCCAGGGCTACACGGAGGACACCTTCACCCAGATCCCGGTCGTCCAGCACTGGGACGGCCGGCGGTGGCGGTCCGTGAAGATTCCGGGGTCGGCGAACTGGGGCCTGAACCAGGTCGTGGAGCTGGCGCCGAACGACGTGTGGACGGTCGGAGTGGACTACGACACCGGCCAGTCCGTCGCCGTGCACTGGGACGGCCGCCGGTGGACGCGGACGCCCACCCCCGCGTTCCCCGACTCGGCGGTCCTCTTCGACATCGCCGCCCGTACCTCGACGGACATCTGGGCCGTGGGCTGGTCCCGCGACACCGACAAGCAGCGTCCGGCGGGGATGGCCCTGCACTGGGACGGCGTCTCGTGGACCCAGGTGAAGCTGCCCGCGGGCACGTTCTCACTGCAGGCGGTGACCCTGCGGCCGAACGGCGGGCTCGCCGTCGTCGGCGGTAACGACGACGCGGCCGTCGGCCTGTCCTGGACGGCCGCCGGGGGCTGGCGGTCGCTCGGCCTGCCGGCGAACGATCCCCAACTGCCCCTCGGCGTCAGCTCGGTGGTGGCCAACGGAAACCGCCTGACCGTCGGCGGCTGGCACTACCGGTCCAGCGGCAACGGCGACACCTTCAAGAGCGGCGCCATCCTCACCAAGTAGGGGTCCTCTCGCAGGGGGTCCTCACGCCGTCTCGTCGCGGCGGCAGTGCAGGAAGAGATGGGGCTCGGGCCCGGCGGCGGGGTGATCGGGGGCGAAGACGGTGCTGTGGCGGGACAGCACCGTCAGCCCCGCCGCGCTCACCATGCCGACGAAGTCCTCCTCGGAGAAGCTCGTCGCACGGACCGGCTCGCCCATGAACACGAACTCCATGTCCTCCACGTCCGCGGGCACGGTGGCCACCACCAGATGGCCGCCGGGCCGCAGCGCCAGGGCCAGCCGCCGGGTCAGGGCAGCCTGCTCGGCGCGGGTCATCTGCAGCAGTGAGAAGAAGACGCACACGCCGTCCAACGAGTCGGCCTCGAGCGGTAGCTCCCGGATGTCGCCGCAGTGGAACTCGGCCCCGGGCACCTGACGGACGGCGAGTTCGACCATGACGGGGGAGACGTCGACCCCGAGCACCGTGTGCCCTGCCGCGACGAGCGCCGCCGCGGTGGGCTGCCCGGTGCCGCTGCCCACGTCCAGCGTCCGCGCGCCAGGAGGCAGCCGCTCGATCAGCCAGTCCAGCGCGGCCAAGTGCGCTGGGGCATGGGCGAACGCCTTCTCGTAGTCGGCGCCCAGCGCGTCGAACAGCACGGCAGCGGGCGGCCGTTGGTCCTCGTGCCTCACATCGGTGTCCCTTCGCTCGCCGGTCTGCATCGTCGCACCCGTCGCCCGCGGGCCACAACGGTCGCCCGGTGGGCGTCCGGGCGGGCCGGGCAGGGAAGAATGGGGGCCGTACCCACGGTCGGACCCTTGCGGAGGAGCGGGAAATGCAGGACGCGCGAGCGGGACAGGTCGCCGAACCCCAGGACCTCATCGATGTGGCCCGCCTGGTCACGGCGTACTACGCGCTGCACCCCGACCCGGCCGAACCCGGCCAGCGGGTGGCCTTCGGCACCTCGGGACACCGGGGCTCGGCCCTCGCGACGGCGTTCAACGAGGACCACATCGCGGCCACCAGCCAGGCCATCTGCGAGTACCGCGCCGCCCAGGGCACCGACGGCCCCCTCTTCCTCGGCGCCGACACACACGCCCTGTCCGAGCCCGCGCGGATCACGGCACTGGAGGTGTTCGCCGCCAACGACGTGACCGTCCTCATCGACCAGACCGACGGCTACACACCCACCCCGGCGGTCTCGCACGCCATCCTCGCCCACAACCGCGGTCGCACGTCCGGCCTCGCCGACGGCGTGGTGGTCACCCCCTCGCACAACCCGCCCGCCGACGGCGGCTTCAAGTACAACCCGCCGAGCGGCGGCCCCGCCGGTTCCGAGGCGACCTCCTGGATCCAGGACCGCGCCAACGAGATCATCACCGGCGGCCTGAAGGACGTACGCCGCATCCCCTACACCCGCGCCCTCGCCGCGCCCGGCACCGGGCGGCACGACTTCCTCGGCGCATATGTCGCCGACCTGCCGAACGTGCTGGACCTGGAGGCGATCCGGTCCGCCGGTGTGCGCATCGGCGCCGATCCGCTGGGCGGCGCCTCCGTCGCCTACTGGGGGCGGATCGCCGAACAGCACCGGCTCGACCTGACGGTGGTCAACCCGCTCGCCGACCCCACCTGGCGTTTCATGACGCTGGACTGGGACGGCAAGATCCGTATGGACTGCTCCTCGCCGTACGCCATGGCCTCGCTCATCGAGCAGCGCGACCGGTTCGACATCGCCACCGGCAACGACGCCGACGCCGACCGGCACGGCATCGTCACGCCCGACGGGGGCCTGATGAACCCCAACCACTATCTGGCCGTGGCGATCTCCTACCTGTTCTCGCACCGGGAGCAGTGGCCGGCCGGAGCCGGGATCGGCAAGACACTGGTGTCCTCCAGCATGATCGACCGGGTCGCGGCGGACGTCGGCAGGAAGCTGGTCGAGGTCCCGGTCGGATTCAAGTGGTTCGTGGACGGCCTGTCCGACGGCACGCTCGGCTTCGGCGGCGAGGAGTCGGCCGGCGCCTCCTTCCTGCGCCGCGACGGCTCGGTATGGACCACCGACAAGGACGGCATCACCCTGGCCCTGCTCGCCTCCGAGATCACCGCGGTCACGGGTAAGACCCCGTCGCAGCACTACGCGCAGCTCACCGACCGCTTCGGCGCCCCCGCCTACGCGCGCATCGACGCCCCGGCCTCCCGCGAGGAGAAGGCCCTGCTCGCCAAACTGTCCCCGGGCCAGGTCACCGCCGACACCCTCGCCGGCGAGCCGGTCACCACGGTGCTCACCGAGGCCCCCGGCAACGGCGCAGCCCTCGGCGGCATCAAGGTCGCCACCGAGAACGCCTGGTTCGCGGCCCGTCCCTCCGGCACCGAGGACGTCTACAAGATCTACGCGGAGTCCTTCCTCGGCGCAGACCATCTGCACCGGATCCAGGAGGAGGCGCGGTCAGTCGTCCTCACCGCCCTCGGCACCTGACACGGACCTGACCCGGCTACGGCACTGAGCGCCGCCCGGGCCGCCTCCGTGCACGGCCCGGCCGGTGAACTCCGGCCCGGACCGAACCGGACTCGATGTACCGCCTGCCGCGTGTGAGCTCACCCCGTCGGACGACGCCTTGCCCCCACACGCGGCACGGCACTTTGACGTCTCTTGGGACGGCCGAAGTGCATGGAGTCCGGTCATCGGGCAAGGTGCGAGGGGTGACACGTGTGGGAATCATCGTCCTGACCTGGGCCGCAGCCATCGCGGCGGTCGTGGCCTCGCTCCGGGTCACGCCCTTCTGGCTGTTCGCCGCTCTGCCGCTCGCGCTCGTCGCCCTGCTGGGTACCTGGGACCTGCTGCAGCGCCGGCACTCCGTGCTGCGCAACTATCCCGTCCTGGGGCACGCCCGCTTCCTGCTGGAGCGGATTCGTCCCGAACTCCAGCAGTATTTCATCGAGCGGAACTACGACGGGCGGCCCTTCGACCGGGACGTGCGCAGCATCGTCTACGAGCGCGCCAAGGGCACCGACGCGGAGGAGCCGTTCGGTACCGAACGGGACGTGTACCTGCCCGGCTACGAGTTCCTCGTCCCCTCCATGGCACCCCGCGCGGTGCCGAAGACACCACCGCGGGTGCGCATCGGCGGTCCCGACTGCACCCGCCCGTACGACATGGCGCTGCTGAACGTGTCGGCGATGAGTTTCGGTTCGCTGTCGGCCAACGCGATCCTCGCGCTCAACGGGGGAGCCGCGGCCGGCGGCTTCGCCCACGACACCGGCGAGGGCGGCCTGTCGGAGTACCACCTGCGTCCCGGCGGCGACCTCGTCTGGGAGATCGGTACCGGTTACTTCGGCTGCCGCACCGACGACGGTGACTTCGACCCGGCGGAGTTCGCGGACAAGGCCGCGCACGAGCACGTCAAGTGCGTGTCCCTGAAACTCTCCCAGGGAGCCAAGCCCGGTATCGGTGGAGTGCTGCCCGGAGCCAAGGTCAACGCGGAGATCGCCCGGGTCCGGGACGTGCCGCAAGGACAGACGGTCGTCTCACCGCCGTACCACCGGGTGTTCTCCACCCCGCGAGAACTCGTCCGCTTCATCGCCCGGATGCGGGAGCTGTCCGGCGGGAAGCCCACCGGCTTCAAGCTCTGCGTCGGCTCGCGTCAGCAGTTCCTCGCCGTGTGCAAGGCCATGCTGGACGAGGGAACGGCACCCGACTTCATCGTGGTGGACGGAGCCGAGGGCGGGACCGGTGCCGCGCCGCTGGAGTTCGCCGACCATGTGGGTACCCCCCTCACCGAGGGGCTGCTCACGGTGCACAACGCGCTCGTCGGCGCCGGTCTGCGCGACCGGGTCAGGATCGGTGCGAGCGGCAAGATCGCCACCGGTGCCGAGCTGGTCAAACGCATGGTGCAGGGCGCCGACTACGGCAACGCCGCACGGGCGATGATGTTCGCCGTCGGCTGCATCCAGGCGCAGCGGTGCCACACCAACACCTGCCCCACGGGTGTCACGACCCAGGACCCCCACCGGGCCCGCGCCCTCGACGTCCGGGACAAGACGCCGCGCGTCCAGCGCTTCCAGGAGGCGACCGTGGCCGGCGCGCTCCAGCTCATGGCGTCCATGGGCGTCACCGACCCCTCCGAGTTGCGCCCGCACATGCTCCACCGGCGCATCGACAACTGCACCGAGCGTTCCTACGAGGAGCTGTACGAGTGGCTCGCGCCGGGCCGGCTGCTCGCCGAGCCGCCTGCCTCCTGGGCGGCCGACTGGCAGGCCGCCGACCCCGACCGTTTCACCGTCTGACCTTGTGACCTTGTGACCTGGAGGATCCACGTGGCCCGTACTGTTGCCCGCCTCATCGTCGACGCACTGAGCGAACTCGGTGTGCGCCAAGTCTTCGGTGTCGTGGGAGACGCGCTCAATCCACTGACGGACGCCCTCCGCACCACGGAGGGCCTCGAATGGGTGGGATGCCGGCACGAGGAGGCAGCGGCGTTCGCCGCGAGTGCCCAGTCACAGCTCACCGGAACCCTCGGCGTGTGCATGGGCACGGTCGGACCCGGTTCCGTCCACCTCCTCAACGGGCTGTACGACGCGGCCAAGAGCCACGCCCCGGTGCTGGCGATCGCCGGTCAGGTGCCGCTCGCCGAGCTCGGCAGCGACTACTTCCAGGAGGTCGACAACGACGCGCTCTTCAGCGACGTGGCCGTCTTCCGCGCGACCATCACCTCACCCGACCAGCTGCCGCGGCTGCTGGAGACGGCCGTGCGCACCGCGCTGGGCCGCAAGGGCGTCGCCGTCCTCACCGTGCCGGGAGACCTGGGCGATCAGAAACTGACCGCCGACCGGCCGGCCCGGTTCTCCCTGAACCCTCCGGTCAGCCGACCGGACGACTCCGCCGTCCGTCACGCGGCAGAACTCCTCGACCGCTCCGAAAGCGTCACCCTGCTCGTCGGGGAAGGCGCCCGGGCGGCCCGCCAGGACGTCCTCACGCTCGCCGACCGGCTGGCGGCACCGATGGTGCTCACCCTGAAGGCCAAGGCGGGCTTCGAGGGCCCGGCCAATGTCTTCCAGGTCGGCCAGACGGGCCTGATCGGCAACCCGGCCGCCGCGGCGGCCCTCAAGGACGCCGACACCCTTCTGCTGCTCGGTACCGACTTCCCTTACCGGGACTGGTATCCGGAGGGCCGTACGGTCATCCAGGTGGACACCGAGGCCACCCATGTCGGGCGCCGGGTACCGGTGGACGTCGGGCTGGTGGGCGACGCCGGCGCCACCGTACGCGACCTTCTCGGCCACCTCGCCGCCCAGCCCGAGGGGACCCGTGACCGCTCGCACCTCGACAAGGCCCGCGCACACTACGACCGGTGGCGCGACGGCCAGGCCCGGCTCGCCGATCCCGCGCACGACAAGGGGATCGTGGGCCGCCTCCGTTCCGCGCTGGACAACCGCGACCACGACATCCGGCCCGAGGCGCTGGCCGCCACCGTGGACCGGGTCGCGGCCGACGACGCCGTCTTCACCTCCGACACGGGAATGGCCACGGTGTGGCTCTCGCGCTTCGTCGAGATGCGCGGGGAGCGGCGCCTCCTCGGTTCCTTCAACCTCGGCTCGATGGCCAACGCGATGCCTCAGGCACTGGGTGCCCAGTGCCTCGACCGGGACCGCCAGGTCGTGGCCTTCTGCGGGGACGGCGGGCTGAGCATGCTGCTCGGTGATCTCATGACCCTGAAGACCTACCGCCTTCCCGTCAAGCTCGTCGTCTTCGACAACCGGCGACTGGGCATGGTCAAACTCGAACAGGAGCAGGTCGGGCTGCCGGAGTTCGGCACCGTCCTCGACAATCCCGACTTCGCCGCCGTGGCCGAAGCCATGGGCATCACCGGTATCCGGGTGACGGACCCCGCCGACCTCGAAGACGCCGTGCGGCGGGCGTTCCGCACCGAGGGTCCCGTCCTGCTCGACGTCCTCACCAACCCCGACGAGATCGCCGTACCCGCCAAGCCGACGGTGGAGCAGGGCTGGGGTTTCGCGGTGGCCAAGGTGAAGGAAGTCGTACGGAGCCACGGGGACACGAGTGAACACTGATCGACTGCGAAGGCCGAGCAAGTTCGGGGGAACATCCGAGGAATGTATGTCGGCGGTCGGGGTAGACGCGTGCGTGCCGGACGCTTAACCGGCGACGACGAGACCGATCGACCGGGAGGGGCACATCATGACGACGACCACCGTGCGGACCGCCGAGCAGAGGGTGGGCGTACCGGAGATCGCGGACCCTTCCAAGGTCGCGCCCAAGGACGCGCGGGAGTTGTCGAAGCTGTTCTTCGACCGGCTCACGGTGGTGGAGGAGGGCACGCCCGAGTACCAGTACGCGCGCAACACGCTGATCGAGATGAACATGTCCCTCGTCCGCTACGCGGCCGGCCGGTTCCGCAGCCGTGGTCCGGAGGAGATGGAGGACGTCGTCCAGGTCGGCATGATCGGCCTGATCAAGGCGATCGACCGGTTCGAACTGACCCGTGAGGTGGAGTTCGCCTCCTTCGCCGTCCCGTACATCGTCGGCGAGATCAAGCGGTTCTTCCGCGACACGACCTGGGCCGTGCACGTGCCCCGGCGTCTGCAGGAGGCTCGGGTCCAACTGGCGCGCGCCAACGAGGAACTGCACGGCAGGCTGGGACGGACGCCGACGATCAGTGAGCTGTCCGAGCTGATGAGCCTTCCCGAGGACGAGGTCGTCGAGGCCCAACTGGCCTCCAACGGCTACAAGTCGGCTTCCCTCGACGCGGCGATCAGCGGCAGCGAGGACGGCGAGGCCGCGCTGGCGGACTTCATCGGCGACGAGGACGCGACCCTCGAACTGATCGAGGACTTCCACGCCCTCGCCCCCATGATCGCCGAACTGGACGTGCGTGAGCGGCAGATCATTCACTGGCGCTTCGTCGACGAACTCACCCAGGCCCAGATCGGCGAACGCCTCGGCGTCTCCCAGATGCACGTCTCGCGGCTGATCACCCGCCTCCTGGCCCGGCTGCGCGCAGGCATGCTCACCACCCAGTGACATCCGGCGGCCTGTGCGGGGGTAGTGGCGGATCACTCCCCCCGCACAGGCTTCACCAGCTCCGCGTTGAACTGGGCGCCGACCAGAAGTGCCAGGTTGGACAGCCACAGCCAGACCAGGAAGACCACGATGCCGGCCAGCGACCCGTACAGACGGTCGTAGGTGCTCACGTGTGCGGTGTAGACGGCGAAGCCGACCGACACGGCCAGCAGGAGTACGACCGCCAGTGCGCCGCCGGGCGCCATCCGGCGGACCGGGCGGGTGCGTGCCGGGCCCGAACGGTACAGGACGAGCACCAGGGCGACGGCGACCACGGCGATGACCGGCCACCGCACGGCGTTCCAGGCGAGCTGGGTGCCGGTGCCGAGATCCAGCGCTCTGCCCAGACGCCGGGTGAGGTTGCCGGTGAGCAGCAGGGCGAGGGTCGATGTGAGGAACAGGGTGACCAGGACCAGGGCCGTGGCGATGATGCGCGGAGCGGTACGCCAGACCGGGCGGTCGGCGTCGATGCGATGCATGGAGTACATCGCCCGGCGGAAGACGCTCAGATAGCTGCAGCCCGACCACAGTGCTCCCGTTCCCGCGACGAAGATCAGCGTCCATGCCGTCGACGACTGTTCGGCCATCTGTCGCAGGGTGCCGCGCAGCAGTTCGCGTGACGCGGCCGGGGCGGCCTGAGTCATACGGTCGATGACCTCGGGTTTGGCCGTGGGCATGGTCAGACCGAGGATCGAGAGGATCACCAGCAGCAGGGGGAACAGCGCCAGAACCGCGTAGTAGGTCAGCGCGGCGGCCCAGTCCGTGACGTCGTCGTTCCAGATGGTCACCGGCGTCCGGCGCAGCGCCGCCCGCCATCGTTCGCAGCTGTGTTTCACCTGTTCCTTTTTCAAGTCCTTTTTCAAGAGCATCACCCGTGCTCGTGCTGGTGCCCCCACTTTCCCTTCATAAACAGGGTGTATTCGGTGAATGGCGGCGGAATTGCAGGGCACTCGGCAATGTAGGAGGTTGATAAAATGGTTCCCCTGCTGATTGTTCTGCTTCTCGCCCTGCTGCTCTTCGGTGCCGGCTTCGCCGTCAAGATTCTCTGGTGGGTCGCCGTCATCGTTCTGGTGGTGTGGCTGCTCGGCTTCGTGATGCGTTCCACCTCCACCGGCGGCAGCCGAGGCCGCTGGTACCGCTGGTGATCCGACCCGCACGCACACGTTCGTCCCGGGGCCCGGCCGTCACGACGGCCGGGCCCCGGCGTATTGACCCGTCCAATTGCTCCGTCGTATTTCGGAGGAGGCGCGGTGGAGACCTGGAGACGGTCGTATTGCCTGTGCGTATCGCGAAAGTTCACAGAAGGCGACGGATGGCGTGGGTCGGCGCAGGGTCAACCACGCTCGGCGATCCTGCCCGCGATTTCCACGGCCATCTCGATCGCCCGTGCCGCGAGTGGGGAGTGGGTGCGATGCGCCTGCCACAGCAGGAAGATCTCGCGCGGCGGCGGTGCCGGCTCGAGTTCGTGGACGGACAGCGAGGCGTCGGAGCCGACATCGGCACTGTGGACGGCGAGTCGAGGCAGGATCGCCGAACCCATGCCGGCGCGCACCATCGACAGCACGGTCTCGTTGCCCGCGGTGCGGCACACGATGTGCGGCCGTACGCCGCGCCGGGCGAGCGCCTGCTCCATCCGGGCCTGGTCGCAGATCGGCGGGTGAGCCACCATGGGCGCGCCGTCGAGTCGGGCCAGACGGACGGGGCCGCCGGGGAAGGCGCCGCGGCGGGCCACCAACAGGTAGGGATCGTCGAGCAGTTTGCGGTGTTCGACGTCGCCGTCGACACGGCCGTCGAAGAACGTCAGGTCGAGTTCATGGACCTGGGGCCGGTCCGTCTCCTCCTCGAACAGCCTGATGTCGCAGTCGGGGTGCTCGTCCCGAAGCCCGCGTACGAGCAGGGGAAGGATCACGTTGGACACGCTCTGGAAGGTGCCGATGTCGACCCGGCCGTCGCCGGCCTTGAACCGGTCCACGGCTGCCGCCATCGCCTGGGATTTCGCGAGCAGCTCGCGTCCGTGGGTCAGCACGACCGCACCGAGCGGGGTGATCCGCACCCGTTTGGGACCGCCCGGCCGGTCGAACACGGCGCCGCCGACGGCTCTCTCCAGAGCCGCGATCTGCTGACTCACCGTCGACTGGGTGTACCCGAGTCGCACGGCAGCCCGACCGAACGAGCCCTCGTCGGCCACCGCTGCCATCGTGGCGAGATGCCGCAGTTCCACATCGGACATGAGCCCACCCTGGTCAATAACATCGGTATTCACGATTGACTTGATCGGAAACTATCGCTTTTCACGATGGAAAGCCGAGTCTAGCGTGACGTTCATGACCGACAACCTTTCGCATGGCGAGCAGTTCGTGGAGATCAACGGTGCCGAGCTGTGCTTCGAGACCTTCGGCAACCCCGCGGACCCGGCGATCCTGTTCATCGACGGCGCGAGCGCCTCGATGCTGTGGTGGGAGACCGAGCTGTGCGAACGGATCGCGCGCGGCGACCGGTTCGTGATCCGCTACGACAGCCGGGACACCGGCAGATCCACCAGTTACCCGCCGGGCCGACCCGGCTACACGTTCACCGACCTGGCCGGGGACGCGCTCGGCATCCTGGACGCCCTGAACGTGCGGCGCGCACACATCGTCTGCCGGTCCATGGCCGGCGGCATCGGGCTCATCGCCGGGGTGGACCACCCCGACCGGGTGGACTCACTGACGTTCGTCTCCACCTCCACGGGCGAGGAAGGACTCCCGCCGTCGTCGGCCGGACTCGCCGACGGCATCCCCGCCGACCCGGACCCCACCGACGCCGGTGCGGTGGTGGACTTCGTCGTCGCATCGGCGAAGGCGTGCTCGGGCGGCTCGCCCTACTTCGACGAGAGCGCCACCCGCACGCTGGTCGAACAGGACGTGGCCCGCACGCGCGACATCGCCTCCACCCTCGTCAACCACTACGCGATGACCTTCGACGGATCGTCCCGCGACTTCACGTCCGTCAACGCCCCGACCCTGGTGGTGCACGGCGACCACGACCCCGTTCTCCCACTCCCGCACGGACACGCGCTGCGCGACGCGATTCCCGGCGCGACGCTGCTGACCCTGGAAGGCGCCGGACACGATCTGCCGAAGCCGCTGTGGGACGTGTTCGTCCCCGCTCTGCTCCAGCACACCGCGGGCAGCCGGCCATGACCCGGCTGCGGTCGGCGCTCTGGCTGCCGCTCTTCGACGATCTCGCCGACCCGGCGGCGATCGCCCGGCTGGCCGCCGAGGCGGAGGAGGCCGGCTGGCACGGCGTGTTCGTATGGGACCACCTGAGCTGGCGGGCGCCGGTCCGCCGGGTGGCCGACCCGTGGATCACGCTGGCCGCGCTCGCCACCGCCACCGAACGCCTCCGGTTCGGCCCCATGGTCACCCCCCTTGCCCGCCGCCGGCCGTCCAAGGTCGCCAGGGAGACCGCCACGCTGGACCGGCTCGGCGCCGGCCGCCTCACGCTGGGCGTCGGTCTGGGCAGCGATCGCTTCGCCGGCGAACTGAGTGCGACCGGCGAGGAACTCGACGACCGGCGGCGGGGCGAGATGCTCGACGAGTCACTGGAGATCCTCACCGCCGCGTGGTCCGGCAGACCGGTGCACCATCACGGCCGCCACCACACCGTCGACGGGATCTCCTTCCTGCCCGAACCGGTTCAGCGCCCCGGCGTGCCGGTGTGGGCCGCGGGACTCCCCGGAAACGTCGGACCGCTGCGCCGCGCCGCCCGGCACGACGGGTTCGTCCCGGTCAACCTCGAACATCCCGACCAGCTCGCCGACATCGTCACCACCCTCACCGGTCTCCGCCGGCGAACGACAGCCTCGTACGACATCGCCGTCCCCCTCCCACCCGGCACCGATCCCGCCCCCTACGTCCATGCGGGTGCCACGTGGTGGCTGGCGGAGTTCGCACCGGAAACAGTGTCACTGGACCAGGTGCGAGGCGTACTGCGCGACGGCCCGGCCGACACAGACACAGCCGGAGACACAAACACAGACATCGAAAGGAATCGGTGACGGTGATGTCCGACCTGTTCGACTACGACGCGGAACTGCGCCGGCACAACGAACTCTTCCGAGCCGCGGCCGATGTCGGCCTGCGCGACCATGTGCTCGACATCGGCTGTGGCACAGGCCAGTCCACGCGCGAGGCCGCCCGCGCCGCCGGCAAGGGAATCGCGGTCGGGGTCGATCTCTCCGCGCCCATGCTGGAACGGGCTCGCTGGCTCAGCGACGACCAGGGGCTGCGCAACGTCACCTATCAGCAGGCGGACGCCCAGACCCACCGCTTTCCGCCGGCTCGTTTCGACCTGTGCATCAGCAGGTTCGGCACGATGTTCTTTGCCGACCCGGTCGCCGCGTTCACCAACATCGGGCGTGCCCTGCGCCCCGAGGGGCGCCTGGTGCTGCTGGTCTGGCAGGAGCGTGACCGCAACGAGTGGGCCACCGCGATCCGCCGGAGCCTCACCGCCGCCTCCGCCCCGCCCGACGGTCCGGACCCGTTCTCACTCGCCGACCCGACCGTCACGACGGGCATCCTGACGGCGGCCGGTTTCGCGGAGATCGGATTCACCGACGTACATGAGCCCGTCCACTACGGCCCGGACAGCGCCACCGCCTTCGACGCCGTGCTCCGCCTGTGGGAGGTCAGGGACCTGCTCGCCGCCCTCGACGCCGCCGCGGCCGACGAGGCGCGTGCGCGGCTGCGCGCCGTCCTCGACGCCCACACCACCGCCGGTGGCGTCCACTTCGACTCGCGTGCCTGGATCGTCACCGCTCGCCGCTGTCCCTGACCGCCGTCGGGGGAGGGGGGCCCGGAAATCGTTTCGCCCGTCCTCACCTCGTCCGGTACGGTCGCGGGGTCGTTTTCTCCGCCGGGAGTCCATGAGTTTCGTGTGGGGCCACCCCGGCGGTTCCCAGGTTGAGAGCAGGTTCGGTTATGGCATGTCGTATCAGTGAACTCGTGCTGGGCTGTCGCGACCCCGAACTGCTGGCACGGTTCTGGTGCGAGGTCCTGGACTTCGTCGTGCTCGACCGCGAGGGCGATGAGATGTTCGAGATCGGGGCGCGCGACGGGTTCGGCGGTTCACAGCCGACGATCATCCTCAGTCGCAGGGACGAGCCGGAGAAGGGCAAGTCCCGGCTGCACATCGACGTCAACGCCACCGACCGCGACCAGGACGCCGAGCTCGAACGCCTGCTGAAGCTCGGTGCGCGCAAGGCCGACATCGGCCAGACGGGGCAGGAGCAGTGGTATGTCCTGGCCGACCCCGAAGGCAACGAGTTCTGCCTGCTCAAGGCCCGCCTCAACCCTCTCTGATACGTCTGATACGTAGGACCGCGCGGTGAGCGAGGTCTCGGGTAACGGATTCTTCGACTGAGAAGAAACCGGACACCGGAGACCTCGTAGTCATGCCCTCGGTGGCCGTCGGCGTGGACTCATCGATCGCCCGGGCCCCCTCTCGAAGCCCGACCGGCCGTTCCCGGACGCTCTCAAGCGGTTCACGAGGGGCGGTCCAGAAGTATGTGCTACGCCAACTCTGTTCGACAGAAGGTGCGGGCATGACAGCGACGGAGCACATCCACCGAGCCGCGGCGCCCCCAGACCACCATCAGGCCGAAAACCATCTATTGATACGTGTCCGTCAATATTTCGCCGGGGTTGCGTACCGCGTGCCCCTTTGTCTCCGGAGGGCCGCTCCGCCAGGCTCGCCGGGGTTCCACAGAGCGGGAGAGTACGAGAGGAAGGCATGGGTGGAAGACATCATGACGCCGGATGTGAAGATCGTCCGCTGGCCGGCCGAGTCGGGCAAACTGGAGGGCTTCCGGATGCAGGGGCTGCCCTGCCTCATCGTGGTGGCCAGAGGTGCACGGGTGCCCGAGTTGGCGGGCGCGCACGAGGACTGGGTGCGACAGCCGGTGGAGGCCTGGGAGTTGAAGACCAGAATCGCGTCACTGCATCTCAAGGCCACATCCCAGAGCGCCCCTCCTGTCGTGGACGAGGACGGGCTGCTTCGCTACGCCGGCGCTGTCCTGCCCCTCACCGTGTCGGAGGCCGCGGTGTTGCGCGGGCTCGTACAGCGGCGCCCGGGAATGGCGAGCCGGGCGGAACTGGCGGAGCGGCTCCTGTCCGCCAACCGCTCCGCCAGCCAGAACGCACTCGACCTGCACATGATGAGGCTACGGCGGAAGGTCGTGTCCGTCGGGCTGGCCATAGAGACCGTGCGGGGGCGCGGGTTCCTCCTGAAGACCCGGTCCCTCGCTGATCCGAGCGGTTGACGTTCCGGAAAGGGAGAGAAGAGAACGGACCCTGGGACGGGTGACGAGCCAGGGTCGGCCGAGTGGCGCAGGCGGCTGGGAGCGGTCCGGACGGGCGGAGGCGTACCGGCAACTCTCAGGCTGTGCCTGTTTCGGCCGGGTGCCCGGCGTGTACGGGGGCGCGCTCGCGCCTCGTACGGCCGGGCACCCGGTGGTACCGGGCCGGACGAAGCGCGACGACCCGGCTGTCGCACGGTCGTCCCCCGCCTCGTGTACCGACTTCTGTACCGCCTCGTGGTGCGAGCGACCTTGCTCGACGCGTTCCGGGATGCCGAGCGTCGGCCACCGTACGGGACACGGCTCCTGTGCCACGCGGTGGCTGACCTGCCGTCAGCGCCATGCGCGGCCCCGAGCCGCGCCACTGCGGTGACGACCCGCGGATCGCGGCGCGTTGGTCCGCCGCACCAGCCGGCGGGACGCCGCCTATCGCGCCGGTTGGGTGGCGGAGTCGGGAGACTCGGCGGCACTTGACCGCGCGGCGGTGCCGGTGCCCTTGGGGACGTCGATCCGGCCCGGCAGCCACACCGCGGCCACGACCGCGGCCAGCGCGAGAGCCCCGGCGGCCACACCGAAGCTCACATGCATGGCCGACAGATACGCGTCCTGGGCCGTGGCCAGCAGTCCGGGGAGCTGTTCGCGGGCCCCGGCCGGCAGAGCGCCCGCCTCCTGGAGTTCGCGGACCGCGACCACCGTGCCGCCCAGGGACTCCGAGGCCGTCTCCCGTACGCCTTCCGGGAGTACGTTCACAGCGCCGCCCAGTTCGTCGCGGTACCAGACGGACAGGATCGAGCCGAGCACCGCGACGCCGAGCGCGGCGCCGATCTGCCGCAGCGTGTTGTTGACGCCCGCGCCGATGGCAGCCTGCTCGGGTGCCACCACGGCCATCGTGGTCGTCGTGGTGGTGCCCATGACCAGGCCGAGGCCGAAGCCGGAGACGCCGAGCAGGATCTCGTACCACCACAGCGCGGTGTCGGCGGCGATGCCGGCCTGCCCGGTGAACGCCAGGGCGAGCAGCAGCAGTCCGCCTGTGACGACGGCCTTGGGGCCGAAGCGCATGGCCAGCGGGTTGCTGAGGATGGCCGAGGCCACAGCGCCCACGGCCACCGGGAGCAGGATGAGGCCGAGTTCGAGGGGGGTGTGACCGCGGATGGCCTGGACGTAGAAGACCATCAGAAAGGTGCCGCCGGTGAGCGCGAAGAAGGAGAGCGCGAGGCTCGCCGTACCGGCGGCGAAGGACTTGTTGCGGAACAGCTTGACGTCCAGGGCCGGTTGCGCCGTGCGGCTCTCGAACAGGACGAGTACGGCCAGCAGGACCACTCCGGCGACGATCGTGCCCAGGACCTCGACACTGGTCCAGTCGTTGGTCTCGCCGCCGCGGATCACCCCGTAGACCAGTGCGCCGATGCCCGCGATGGACAGCAGTACGCCGGCGACGTCGATGCGTGGCCTGGTCGCCGAGCGGGACTCGGCGAGGACCACCAGGAGGAGGACGGCGCAGACGGCGGCGATGGGCACGTTGATGAGGAAGACGGAGCCCCACCAGAAGTGTTCGAGCAGGAAGCCGCCGGCGATCGGGCCCAGGGCGATGGACAGACCGCCCAGCGCCGACCAGATGCCGATCGCCTTGCCGCGTTCCTCCGGGGCGAAGATGTCATTGATCACCGCGAGCGTGGCGGGCGGCACGACCGACCCGGCCACACCCATGACCCCGCGCCAGAAGATGAGTTGCTGGGGGGTGTCGGCGAAGCCTGCGAAGGTGGAGGCCGCGCCGAAGGCGACCAGCCCGATCACCAGGACGCGACGGCGGCCGAAGGCGTCGGCGAGGATTCCGGAGGAGAACATCAGGGCCGCGTAGAACAGGATGTAGGAGTCCAGGGCCCATTGGAGTTCCGCGTTGGTCGCGCCGACGTCCTGCTGGATCGTCTGCAGGGCGACGTTGAGGATGGTGTTGTCCATCATCACCATCAGGAAACAGCAGCCGAGGACCGTCATGATCAGTCCGCGTCCGCGTACGGGCGCGCCCGCCGATAATGCCCCGTTCACTACGCACCTCCAGTAAGAGGGGCGTCCGCACCGGATGCCGCGCCCCACGCATCTACTACGGGAGCATAGTAGGTCGTGGGTGCGAGGGTGGGCGGTGATGGTGAAGTAATCCAGAAAGACAACCCGGGAGGACAGTCCGGGAAGACGGCGGCCCGCTCGGCGTGTTGGCCTCCCCGGGTCAGTGCCCGGGGCCTTCGTGCAGCAGCTTCTCGAAGCGTTCGCGCAGGTCGGGGACGTTACGGATCTCGTCGAGGAAGTGACCGACCGCGCTCACCCCGAAGTCGCGGATGACCTCGCGCACGGCCATCGCCGCCTCGTCCGTGACGCAGGGGGTGTACGCGTAACCCCGGCCCGCCTTGGTGCGGTTGGCCGCGCCCTTCTCGGCGAGGCGGCTCAGCACGGTCATGACGGTGGTGTACGCCAACGGGGTCTCACGGCCGGCGTTGAGCGCGCCGAGGACCTCCCGGACGGTCATCGGGTCGGGTGCCTGCCACAGGACCTCCATGATCTCGTTCTCCAGCGGGCCGAAGACGAGGCATTCCTGGGCGGTGCGGGATCGGTCGGCTGTCACCTCTTCAATCTACGGTGCCCGGGGCCCGAACGCCCAGTGGTGCCCGGATCGGACGGGCCGGGACCGCGCCCCGCGGAGCCCGCGCGGAGGGGCCGTTGAGCAGGAATCGGTTCGGTCCGCTCGTCGCGCCGCATGGCTTCGACTGCGCTGTGGTGATAAAGGAACGCGTTCTCTTTCAATACTCCGTCCCCTTCCTTTTCCCGCCCTGTCGATACTCCCGTACCTGCCGTGGGTGATTCCTAAGATGCGGTCAACGCCGGAGCGAAGATTCGCTCTTGGGAATGTGTGACGGGAGAATGAACCATGACTGTCTTCGAGTCGACCGAAGTGGCCGAGCGGGTCTTCGGCACCCTCTTCGAAATCCTGTTGAAGGACGAGCAGTTCACTTCGCAGTTGCGTGCGAGCAACCTGTCCATCCGGCTGACCCAGACCAACCCGGACTGCGTGCTGCACGTGTCCGCGGACGCGCTGAAGGTCGGGGCCGACGCACCCGAAGACGCGACGATCAGGATCAGGATGACGTCCGACACCGCGCACCAGCTCTGGCTCGGCAAACTCATGATGCCGACCGCCATCGCCACCGGAAAGGTACGGATCCGGGGAAAGGTCGCCCGGGTACTGGAACTTGTCCCCATCCTGCGGCCCGCCTTCGACCGCTATCCCGAACTGGCGGCGCAGGAAGGGCTTCCCGTCTGAGGGCACGCGCCCGCCGGTGCCCGACGGACCCCACGACACGGCACCTCGGCAATTCTCCTGCCTCAATCGGATCCGAGTTACGGAGTTTCGAGACCGACATGACGAACAACCACGAAATCGAGCTCAATTTTGACGTCCTCCCCGGCGAGGTGGAGAAACTCCGCCGCCAGGTGAGGGAATTCGCCCGCGAGGTCGTCGCACCCCGGGTGACGGCCCTCGACACGGCGCCCGCCGACGACTTCGACTGGGACATGGTCGCCCAGGGGCACGCCCTGGGCCTCACCCGCGTCGCCGTGCCGAAGGAGTACGGCGGCCTCGGCCTCGGCATGATCGGCTGCTCGGTCGCACTGGAGGAGGTGGCGTCCGTCTGCGCCGGCACCGCCCTCATCTTCGGTGCCGCCATGCTCGGCCAGACCCCGGTGCTACTCTCCGGCGACCCGCGGCTCCAGGCCCGGTTCCTGCCCATGTTCTCGGGCGACGCCCCGGTTCTGGCGTGCAACGCGGTCACCGAGGAGGAGGCCGGCTGCGACCTGATCATCCCGGCCAACGCCGTCCACGCCCGCGACGTGATGACCGCACGCCGCGACGGCGACCACTACGTCCTGAACGGCAAGAAGAGGTTCATCACCAACGCCCAGGTCGCCGCGTTCGCCTCCGTGTTCGCCAACATGGAGGGCGCGCCCGGCGCCACCGGCCTCACCTCCTTCATGGTGCCGCTCGACCTCCCCGGCGTGGTCCGCGGACCGGTGGCCGACAAGATGGGCTACCGGCTCTGCCTCGGCAGCGAACTGGAGTTCCACGACGTCCGCATCCCCGCCGAGAACATGATCGGCGAGGAGGGCGACGGCATGGCCATCAACATCGCGCAGAGCAACATGGCTCGCGCCTCCGTCGCCGGAATCTCCGTCGGCGTGGCCCGCGGCGCCCTCGAACAGGCCCTGGAGTGGTGCGACACCCGCGTCCAGGGCGGACTCCCGCTGCGCGAGCACCAGTTCACCGCGGCCAAGCTCGCCGAGATGTCCGCGAAGGTCGACGCGGCGCGGCTGCTCTACCTCAAGGCCGCCCACAAGGTCGACAACGAACTCCCCGCCCCCCAGTACGAACCGGCGGCGGCGAAGCTCTTCGCGGACCGCGTCGCCATCGACGTCGCCGACATGGCCATGTCCCTCACCGGAGCGCGCGGCTACGTGAAGTCCTTCGGCATGGAGAAGCGGCTGCGCGACGCCTACGGCGCCCGGATCTACGAGGGCACGCCCGAGGTACTCGCCCTCGCGATCACCGAGAGCCTCTACGCCGCCGGAGAGCCGATATGACGGGCCGGGACAACGGGGTCGATTCGACGCAGGAGTTACCGGCACGGGAGCGGGAACGGTACGTCTCGGACATCATCCGGCTCCACTCCACCCTCGACTTCCGCTCCCTGCCCGACCATGTCCTCGGCGACCCGCTCTACTCCGTGTACGACCCGAGGGACGAGCTGATCACCCTCACCGTCGAGGACGACCAGCTCCCGCTGCGCTACCTCAACGGCATCATGGGTTTCCGGCTCGTGCAGTATCTGCGGCTCGGCTGGATGTCACCCCAACTCGTGTACGAGCGGGCGGTCTTCCGGGAGACGGTCCGCCACCCGCCGGGTGTGCAGAACGTCCACACCGTCAGCCTGTGCACCCGCACGGGCCGCATCCGCGGCTACATCAGCCTCGGCTGCTCCCAGGACCCGGTCTCCATGCCGCTCGACCATCCGGGCCGCGGCCGGTTCTCCACCGAGGCGGCCCACGACATCGACCTGCTGGGCCGGTTCGCGGCCGACGGCGTGGGCACGCACCAGGCCTTCGAGATCAAGCGGTTCGTCCGCGACCTCGAACTGCCGCCCGGCCCCAGCACCGAACGGGTGCCCTGGCATCTGCTGCTGGGCCTGGGCAGGGTCATCTCGGGAGCCGGGGACCGGATGCGCCTCATGCTGGGCGACGCCAAGGAGAAGGTGGCGATACGGCACTTCCGGCTCACCGGCTTCGACCTCCAGATCGACCGCGGCACCTCGCCCCGGCTGCCCGAGACAGACCTCATGGCTCCCATCTACGACCAGGACGTCATCGCCGTTCCCTTCGTCGCGCCGGTCCACGCCGACCTCGGCGACTACATGGACCTCATCGAGGACTACCTCAGCGGCGGCCCCGACGCGATGACGCTCGTGGAACTGGTCGCCGCCATGACCGCCCGCAGGACGGGCGCGTACCGCATGAAGGAGGCGTCGTAGATGAGCAGTGGAGCCGAGGCACAGGAGAAGGTCTTCTACGGGGAACTGACCACCCGCAACAAGGGCGTGGTCAGCACCGGGGAGCAGGCAGTACTGCGGGGCGCGACCGTGCTCGTCGCCGGCTGCGGGTCCATCGGCGGAGCCGCCGTCGAGCCGCTCGCCCGGCTCGGGGTGCGCTCCTTCGTACTGGCCGACCCGGGCACGTACGAGGTGAACAACCTCAACCGGCAGAGCGCGGCGGCCACCGACGTCGACCGCAACAAGGCCACGGTCGCCGGTGAGCGGGTGGCGGCCATCAACCCGCACGCCGACGTCAGGGTCTTCCCGGAAGGGGTCAGCGAGGAGACGGTGAAGGCGCTGGTCGAGGACTGCGACGTCATCGTGGACGGCGTGGACGTGACGACCATGGACGGCTGGCGGGCCAAGCACCTGCTCCACCGCGTCGCCGTCGAGCGGCGGCTGCCGCTGGTCACCGGGTGGGACATCGCGGGCGCCCAGTACGTGCGCTGCTACGACTACCGGTACATCAAGGAACCGTTCGACGGAGCGATAGCCGAGGCCGATCTGGACCGGCTGACCTCCTGGCAGCTGCTGCTGCGGGCCGTGCCGCTGCGGTACGTGCCGGTGGAGATGCTCGTCGAGGTGCGGGCGAACCTGGGGCGGCCCGACTACAGCTTCCCGCAGGTCACCTATGTCGCCATGGTGTTCGGCGCCATCACCTCCCACATGGTGGTGAAGCTGCTCTCCGGGGCGACCGTGCGCCCCGAGGTGTACATCGATGTGCACCAGCAGATCCGCTCCACGCGGCGCCGGATGGCGACCCGGCTGCGCCGGACGGCGGCGCTCGCCGCCCTGGCTCCGGGGCTGCTGAGACTGGCCCGCGGCCGCAAGGGGAGCTGACCCGATGTCCGATCTCCACGAGCTGACGGCGCTCGAACAGGCCGCCGCGATCGCCCAGGGCGAGCTGTCCCCCGTCGAACTGACCGACCACTACCTCGGTCGTATCGAGGAAGCGGACAAGGAACTGGGCGCGTACCTCACGGTCACCGCGGAACTCGCCCGCTCCCAGGCGGAACGTGCCGAGCGGGAGGCAGTGGCGGCGCGTCGGGACGGCACGCGACTGGGAGCGCTGCACGGGGTTCCCGTACCGATCAAGGACCTCGTCCAGGTCGACGGGGTGCGGTGCACCTGGGGTTCGGCGGTCTTCGCCGACCATGTCAGCGACACCGACGACCATGTCGCCGCCCGGCTCCGGGAGGCCGGCACGGTCATGCTGGGCAAGACCAACACCGCCGAGTTCGGGCTGCCCTGCTACACGGAGAACAGGCTCGGCCCGCCGACCCGGCACCCACTGAGTCCGGGGCGCTCGCCCGGCGGATCCAGCGGCGGGGCGGCGGCGGCCGTCGCGGCGGGCCTCGCACCCCTCGCGCACGGCACCGACGCCGGTGGCTCCGTACGCATCCCGGCCTCCGTCTGCGGCCTGGTCGGACTGAAACCGAGCCGGGGCCGGATCAGCAACGGGCCCTGGCGCCCGGACGTCACGGGGCTGTCGGTGCACGGTGCGCTGGCCCGTACGGTGGCCGACGCGGCGGCGCTGGTCGACGTGATGGCGGGGCCGATGCCCGGCGACGTGTACACCGCGCCCGCGCACGCCGGGGGCCTGTCCCTGGTGGAGCACGCACGCCGGGAGCCCCGTGCGGTGCGCGTGGCGGTGCTGCGGCAGCCCATGGTGCCGGACGCGGTACTGCACCCCGACTGCGAGGACGCCCTCGACAGCACGGCGGCTGCCCTGGCCGCGCTGGGACACGAGGTGGAGGAGCTGGAGATGCCTCCCGACGGGGGCGTCCTGGAGGCGTTCACCCGGGTCTGGTCGGTGGAGGCGGCGTCGTACGAGGTGGAGCCGGAGCGCGAGGGGGAGCTGATGCCCTTCACTGCCTGGCTCAGGCAGAGGGCCGCCGGGGTGTCCGCGCGGGACTACCACACGGCGCTCACGACCTTCCGGGGCCTGGGGCAGATGCTCACGGACCTGCTGTTCGCCGCGTACGACGTGATCCTCTCCCCGGCGCTGGCCGAACCGCCGGTGCGGATCGGGGAGTTGCGCGACGACACCGATCCGGCCGCCGAGTTCGCCAGAATGACCGCGTTCATGCCGTACACCGCGGTCCACAACCTCACCGGTATGCCCTCGATCACCGTCCCGCTCACCCGCAACGCCGGGCGTCTGCCGATCGGCGTACTGCTGGGCGCGCGGTACGCGGACGAGGCGCTGCTCGTGTCGCTGGCGGCCCAGTTGCAGCAGTCCGCGACGACGTACTGACGCACCCGGGGGCCAAAAAGATCCATTTCTTTCGGTCACTGTCTGGCGCGTATTCGACCCTGTTTGCAATGGCAGTGTTCGCATTCGGATTGACTGGTCAAGTCGGAGTAAAAATCGAGGGGCAGTCAATCCTCATTTTGTCCGGTTCTTGCTGGTTCTGTGGCAGGGGGTACCCAACGGGTACCCCCTGTATACCTTGTGTTCCTTCGCCTTTCCGGGGTGTGCGGCTCGGTATAGTAATCCCGTCGCCATGGGGGAGAGGTGGCGATCCTGGGGAGGATGGGGGATGCTGGTGGAATTAAATGTTCTCGGTGCGCTCGAAATGTGTGTCGGTGGGAAATCAGTGGTTCCCTCCGCGCCGAAACTCCGGCAGATATTCACGCTACTGGCCATGCGTGCGAACACTGTGGTGTCGGTCTCCGAGATCGTCGAGGAAGTCTGGGCGGGAGAGCCTCCGAAAAGCCTTTCCACTACGCTGCAGACTTATATTCTGCAGCTTCGGAAATCACTCAGGGAGGCGCGGTCGGGGGCCGCCGGTCCCGTGCGGGAACGCGATGGTGCCGAAGGATTCATCGTGACCTACGACCGCGGATATCTCTTCAGTGCTCCGCAGTCCATGCGAAAGGACTTCGAGGAATTCACCCGGTCCGTCGAGACCGGGCACCAGTACATGCGGAACGGCAGGAACGCGGAGGCGGCCGAACTGTTCGGCGAGGCGCTCGCGCTGTGGCGCGGTGACGTTCTCGTCGACGTCCGGCGCGGTTCGGTCCTGGACGCCTACGCGGTCAAGCTCGAGGAGGTGCGTCTCTCCGCGCAGATCCTGCGCCTGGACGCCTGTCTCGGACAGGGCGGCGATCTGCACCTGATCCCCGAACTCAACGCGCTGGCCGGGCTGCACCCCCTGAACGAGACGCTGCAGTACCAGCGGATGGTCGCCCTGTACCGGTCGGGCCAGGTGGCCGAGGCGCTGGCCGGCTACCGGTCCTTCTACGTGCAGGTGATGGAGCAGGTGGGGATAGAGCCCTCCGCGCACTTGCGCGACCTGCAGTCCGCCATCCTGAACTCCGCCCCGGTGCTGTCGGCCGTGGCGACCTCCGAGGAGATACGCCGGGCCGTCTCGGACGACGAGGGCAATGGGGGAGGGGGGCCGGCCCCGGCCCGTATCCCGTCCGGGAGCCACCTCCGGCTTTCCTCTTCCCCGGCCCGCTGGAGGCCGAGGGCGACGAAGACGATCCTGCCGCCGTCCCAGGCGTCGCCCTCCACGGGCGTACGCCGGATCACACTGGACGCCGCGGGCATTCCCCTGTCCGCGCTGATCAGCGAACCCGTCGGGGCACCCGCCCGGGCCGCCGTGGTCGCCGTCCACGACAGCGGTACGAACGCCGACTACTTCGACGGCCGGGCCCGCCCCCAACTGTCCCTGCTGACGCTGGGGGCGTCCCTCGGCTACACCGTCATCGCCGTGGACCGCCCGGGCTACCGACTCTCGGCCGACCAACTGCCCTACGGGCTGGGCCTGTTGGGCCAGGCCGCCGCCCTGCGCGCAGCTCTGGACGACTTCTCCTCCCGCTTCGCCACGGGCGGCGGCCTCTTCCTGCTGGCGCATTCCTACGGCGGCAACGTGGCGTTGGCGGCGGCCGCCGACCACACCCCGCCCGGGCTGCTCGGCCTCGACATCTCCGGCTGCGGTCACGAATACGCCGTCGACCCGCACGAGGTGTCGGTCCTGCTCGACCGGGGCCGGTCGGCGAAGAACTGGGGCCCCCTGAGCCTCTACCCGCCCGGCACGTTCAGTGGCGCACGCTGCAGGGCCGAGGACATGCCCGCACGGGAACGTGCCGAACTCGCCGCCCGGCCCGGTCTGTTCCGCTCCGTCGCGCCGCGCGTCCGGGTCCCGGTGCGGCTGACGTTCGCCGAGCACGAGGCGTGGTGGCGCCAGGACGGCGACACCCTGGCCGACCTGGCCGCACAGTTCGTCGCCGCCCCTCGCGTCACCGTCGACCGCCAGCCGGACGCCGGTCACAACATCAGCCTGGGCTGGGCCGCCCGTTCGTACCACCTGCGAGCTCTGGCGTTCCTGGAGAGCTGTCTGGTACCCCGCGAGACGACGCACGTCGAACGGTCCGCGGCGGTGTCCTGACGTGCCGGACCCGGGGTGCTCGCTCGAATGACACGCCGGGGCCGGCGCCGCCGGTCAGGTCAGTTTCCGGCAGTACAGCGCGTCCGGGGTCCGTGCCGAGCCCAGCCGGGCCGTGTACGCGATCCCGGCCGCGTACTCGTCGTCCGCGCACTGGCCCTTGTAGTGGCCCTGGGCGAAGTCGCCGCCCTTGGCGGCCGGGCCCCGGTTGTCGCCCCGGTCGAACCAGACGGTACGGCCGCCGGCGCCGAGCCTCCCGACCGGAGCGGCCGCGCACAGGGCTGCGGAGACGGCGGAGCCTCGGACGCTGTAGCCGGTCAGGAAGTGGCCGTCGGCGCACTGGAGTTTGGTGTATCCGGACGCCCAGTCGCCGCCCGGCCGGACATGGCGTTCGTCGACGACCACCTCGTGTCCGCCGGCCGGATCCCACAGGGGGCCGGTGGACACGTCCGAGCACAGGCCCCGGTTGCCGGTGTGGCTGAGGCCGAGCAGCCGCTGTCCGTCGGGGCACGCCGCCTTGCGGGCGCCGGAGTCCCAGTCGGGCAGTGCCCGCATCCGCCGCGACTGGACGAAGTCTCCGTGATCGGGGCTGAGCATCGACCAGTCCGTCACCCGGCCCACCGGGCCGGTGCGACCCGGGGCCTCGATGAGCCGGGTCCAGGCGGCGGCCCGCCAGTCGTCGCCGTCGTAGACGCCCATACGGTGGCCTTCGCTGTCCCAGTGCAGGAGGGCCCAGCCGTTGCCCTTGCGGTTCTCGTGCCAGCCCACGAGCGGCCAGTACGCGAAGTCGGCGTCGGTGCGGATCAGTTGGTCGACGAAGTTCTCGAACCACGCTCGCGGCTTGCTCCCGGTCTCGTCCCGGCCGCCGACACCGAACTCGCTGATCCACAGGGGCGCGGTGAAGTGCTGGTCCGTCTCCGCGGTCACGAAGAAGGCCTGGCGGTCCAGAACCCTGATCAGTTCGGCCGGGCTCAGGTCGCGGTAGCGGGGATCGCTGGTCTCGCCGGTGCCGGTGGCGCCGCTGTGGTTCGGGCCGGTGTAGTCGTAGAAGTGGGCGGAGTACACGAGCTTGCCGGAGTCGACGAGGGTGTGCGAGAGGCGGCGTACGGGTTCCAGGGTGGGGCGCTCGTGGGGGAGACCGTCGACGGGGACGCCGGTCCAGTTGATGCCCTCGACGATGATCAGGAGGTCGGGGTCGGCCTCCGTGAGGATGCGGTCACCGACGCGCTGCGAGGCGGCGAACCAGTCGTGGTCGTCGCCGGACCCCCAGTTGGGGTCGTCCAGGACGTTGCGGCGCACCTCGTTGTAGAGGTCGGCGCCGACGACGCGCTTGTTGTCCCGGTAGCGGCGGGCCATGAAGAGCCAGTCGTTCTCCCAGGTTTCGGTGGACTGGCTCGCGTTCCAGCGTTCGTTGCCGTCGACTCCGCAGCACCAGCGGGTGGTGTTGGTGTGGTTGTTGAGGATCACCGCGAGCCCGGCGGCGGTGAGTTCCCGTACCACCACGTCGTACACCTGAAGCGGGGTCCTGCCGCGCAGGGCGGGATTGGCGGCCACGGAGTCGTCGGTGACGGGACGGCTGTCGTGGATCATCTCGTTGGAGAAGGGCAGCCGGATGCTGTTGATGCCGATCTCCCGGAAGCCGGCGATGATCTCGGCCATGGGGGCCCGGTCAAGGCCGAGCGGCATCCTGCCGGAGTTCTCCCCGGCATGGTGGTCGGCGTCGTTGTCCGGGCTCCCCGAGCCGTTCCAGGTGCCACTGGCGCCGTGCCAGTTGCCGGACCGCAGCTTGAAGCGGTCGCCGTTCGCGTCGACGATCCAACGCCCCCGGGTGCTGAGTGGCGGCGTCCAGGCCGCCGCCGGTGCGGCGACTTCGGGCCGGGCGGCGGCCACGGAGGCGGCTTCCTGTCCGGCCGCCGCCTCGGCCGTGGGCGCCAGGGCCACCAGGAGGAGTACGGCGGCCAGCGCGGCCCTGGCCCTGGCGAAGGTTCCCGGCACGGTCGGCCTCCCGAGACGACGTTGTCATGGCATCGTCATCATGGGGGGCTGTGCGGGATTGGTCCAGTCCTGGCGCGACGTGTCAGGTGTCAGGTGACCAACAGGCGGTTGAAGAACGAGCGGTAGTGGCGCAGTGCCAGCCGCAGGTCCTCGGTGTCCGCCTGTTCGCCCCGGTTCCACTGTCCTTCCAGTTCCTGTTTGTGGTCGGCGAACGTGGCGGCAAGTGTCTGCATCACCTCGGCGACGAGGGCGTCGGCGGTGTGCACGGCGTCGCGCGGGTCGTCCACGAACTCGTTCTGCACCTCCTGCCAGCGCGCACGGAACCCTTGCTCGTCCTCCGGGGTGAGGAGTTGGGGTGCCTCGTCCTGTGTGCCGGAGTCGGCCGTCTCGGGCTCGTCGTCGGCGCGGTCGCTCGGCGTGGCCGTGCTCTCGCCGGGGAAGGTCGGTACCTCGGCGGACGTGTCCGCCGTCCCGTCCCCGGTGTACGTGTCACGGGGGTGGGCGAGGTCGTCGGTGGACAGGCCGCTCGTGTTGGTGTTGTCCGGCATGTCTTCGCGTTGCATGTCTTCTCCGTTCCCGGACGTCAGGGACTTCCGGATCGGGCGACGGGCTGGTCACCGAGCCGTTCAGGCCCGGGCGTGGCGGGGTTCGCCGCCGTCGGAGAGCAGCTCGTCGAACAGGGTCCGGTAGTGCACCATGGCGCCCCGCAACTGTTCGGTGGTCGCCTCGTGGCGAGTGCTCAGTACGTTGACGTCGTGGGCGGCCTGGTAGTGCTCGAGCGTACGACCGTGCTCGACGGACAGGTCCTTGAGCTGTTGCTCGAAGTCCTCGGTCGGGTAGCCGCGCTCGTGCATCAAGGAAGTCACCAGGCGGTCCGCGTCGTGCACGGCGTCCTCCGGACGGTCCACGAACTCGTCCTGCACGCCGGTCCAGTCCTGGGCGTAACGGTCCCTGACCCTGCCGTCCAGCGGCTTGATGTCCAGCGAGTCGTGCCGCTTCTCACGTGCCCTGAGCTCGCGCTCCGCGGCCATACGGCTGTCGGCGTCCTCCACCGTTCGTCCGTACTCCGGGCCGAAGCGCTCGCGCAGCATCTGGCGACGCATGAGCAGCCAGGCCGCCACAGTCGCCAGAGCGATCACCACGACGATGGGAATGATGATCGCCAGGAGTGTTCCTGTTGACATCGGTAACCTCCTCAGGCGCGCCTTATTTATCCATATTTATTGGAGTTACCGTTGTTCTGTCATTGAAACGGAGATACGGGAACGAAACATAGAGGTGACGCGACGGGGCACTTGGGTTCTCCCGACCGATCGAGCAAGAGGGACAAGAGGGAGCCGACTCGTGATCATTGCCGGAGTCATCGGACTGTGTGTGCTGCTGGCCGTGCTGGCCTTCTTCGTTCCGCGCCTGTCGCGCCGCCCCGAACGCGGCACGCAGCGTTCGCTCGGCGCCGGTGCGCGGGCCGGCAGCAAGGCGCCCGGCGTCCTGGGCAGGATCTTCAGCAAGCCGTTCCACACGAGTTCCCGTGCCGTGGGCCGTAGTGGCGCGGCGGGCCGACGTACCCGTGGCCGTATGCCGTTCTGACCTCGGGAGTGGTGGGATGAGGGCTGACCAGGCCGACGGGCTGCTGGACGGGCTGACCGTGGACACCAGCCGACAGGAGCGACCGATCCTGCTGGACGGGACCGGCCGACCGCTCAGGACCTGGCGCGAGAACCACCCCTACGACCACAAGGTCAGCCGTAAGGAGTACGAGCGGACCAAGCGCGTCCTGCAGATCGAGCTGCTCAAACTCCAGCGGTGGGTGAAGGACACCGGTGCACGCGTGGTCGTCGTGTGCGAGGGGCGTGACGCGGCGGGCAAGGGCGGCACGATCCAGCGTCTGACCGAGCGGCTCAATCCCCGGGGCGCGCGAGTGGTGGCTCTGGACAAGCCCACCGATCGGGAGGCGGGCCAGTGGTACTTCCAGCGGTACGTCCCGCATCTGCCGACGGCGGGAGAGATCGTCTTCTTCGACCGCTCCTGGTACAACCGGGCCGGTGTGGAGCGCGTGATGGGCTACTGCTCGAAGGACCAGTACGAACTGTTCCTCCAGCAGTGCCCGGCCTTCGAGCAGATGCTCGTCGACGGCGGCATCCTGCTGGTCAAGTTCTGGTTCTCCGTGTCCCGCGCCGAGCAGCGCACCCGTTTCGCCATCCGGCAGGTCGACCCGGTGCGCCAGTGGAAACTGTCGCCCACCGACCTGGCCTCGCTGGACCGGTGGGACGACTACACCGAGGCCAAGGTCGACATGTTCCGTGCCACCGACACCGAACGCGCCCCCTGGACCGTCGTGAAGAGCAACGACAAACGTCGTGCCCGGCTGGAGGCCATGCGCAGTCTGCTGGCGCGCGTCGACTACACCAGCAAGGACCCTGAGGCTGTCGGCACCCCCGACCCCCTCATCGTCGGCGCCGCCAACACCCTCCTGGAGCCCGGCGAGGAGGACACCGTCCTCTCGCCCACGCCTCTGTCCCACCGCACCAGCGGTCCCGGCAGGCACCCCGGTTCCGGTTCCACCTGACGCAGGCGTCGCAGTTCTCGTCGTGGGCGGCGGTGATCAGCGCGGCCTCGCGCGGTCCCGAGGTGACAGCAGACCGGCGTTGACCGGCGGGAGAGGTGTCCGGTGGGGCGGGTGCGCGCGTCCGTGGAGCGGGTCCCCGCGTCTGCGCAACGAGATCGATCGAAGAATGCCGGTCGGCGTGGCACCGTTCTCGCTTCATTTCCCTCTGTTCAGATAGCCGAACTCACTGTGCACAGTGAGCGCTTGGCCACACCTTGACCCAGGGGGAAGGAAGAAATGACCGCTCCACGCAGCAAACCAAGACGCTTCGGACGGATCACGGCCGTCGGAGTCGCGCTGACAGCCCTCATGACCGCCGTGACGGGGACGGCCACCCAGGTCGCCGCATCCTCGAAGACGCCGGAGAAGCCGCCCGTACCGTCGCTCGCCTGGACCGACTGCCAGGGCGGCTTCGAGTGCGCGAACGCCGACGTTCCGCTCGACTACCGCAAGCCGCACGGCAAGACCATCACCCTCGCGGTGGTGCGGAAGAAGGCCGCGGACCAGACGAAGCGCAAAGGCACCCTGTTCCTGCAGCCCGGCGGGCCCGGCAACTCCGGTGTCGACTTCGTACGCAACAACTACGCGGATCTGCCGGCCGCACTGCGCGACTCGTTCGACGTCTTCGGCTACGACGTCCGTGGCGTCGGCCGCAGTTCACCGCTGACCTGCTTCGACGACGCGAGGTACACGCGAGCCGTCACCGAGGCGAAGGGCGTGCCCGGCCCGGACGCCTTCGAGCCGGCGCTGCGCCAGGCCGCCGAATTCGACCAGGCCTGTGTGGACAACACGGGCGAGCTGCTGCCGTACATCGGCACCGAATACGTCGCCCGGGACATCGACCTGCTGCGGGAGGCACTCGGGGAGCAGCAACTCACTTACTACGGGCGGTCGTTCGGGTCGTACATCGGAACCGTCTACGCGGCCATGTTCCCCAAGCGGGTGCGGGCCCTGGCGCTCGACGGCGCGTACGACCCCGTCCACTACCGCGACCGTCCGTACGCGTACGACAGGCCGCAGTACCTGGCGCTGGACGGCGCGATGGGCCGCTTCCTCGACTGGTGCGCCGCGGACCAGGCCACCTGCGGGTTCGGCGACGGCGACCCGCGCGCGGCGTTCGAGAAGCTGAAGGCCGACCTGGACGCCAACCCCGTGCCGACCGCCAACGGCGGCCAGGCAGGCGGCTACACGCTGGTCTACCGGCTGATGTTCAACATCAACGAGGGCAAGGTCATCTGGCCCGAGTTCGGCGCGGCACTGCGCAAGGCCCAGCTGCGGGACAACACGTCCTTCCTGCTGAGGCCGCCGTCCCCGGCCAGCTTCGACTTCCTGGGCCCGAACGTGGCGGTCGAGTGCGTCGACCGGGACTATCCGAGCGACCTGGGCCTCCTGAAGCGCAAGGTCACCTCCTTCGCGAAGGCCGCGCCGCTGCTCGGCCCGGCGATGGCGTACGGCCCTCCCACGTACGACCACCAGCACGCCACCGCCTGCGTCCAGTGGACCGGCGGCCACGTCAGCCGCTACGACGGCTCCTACCGGGCGAAGGGTTCGGCGCCGATTCTCGTCCTCGGCACCACCGGCGACCCTGACACCCCGTACCAGGACGCGGTGGCGCTGTCCCGGCAGCTCGACAACGCCTCGCTCCTCACCTTCCGGGCCGAGGGCCACACGGCGTTCGGCCGCAGTGCCTGTGCGACGGATGCGGTCATCGACTACCTGGTGAACCGCAAGGTCCCGGCCGCCGGCACGACCTGCGCGGACGAGACGCAGCCTCCGTCGTCCACACCGACGACGGCTCCTCCCGGCACGACGCTCAGCGAACTCCGTAACGGCGTCAACGAGCGCGTCGAGCGCATCGGCTCCGTGAGCTGACGTTCCCCGTTCCGACCCCGAGGCGCCGGTCCGCCACGACCGGCGCCCCGGGCATCGCGCACCCAGGAGTCAGGAGTGCCGGCCGCCCGGGGTGAGGGCCGGCCGAGGGTCCGCCTGCTGGAGTTCGGCGAGCAACTCACTCTGGCCGGTGATCAGTTCGGTCAGGATCCGACGGGCCGCGCGCAGAAGTTCGGCCACATCGCCGCCGGCCAGGGCATAACTGACGGTGGAGCCCTCCCGGATGGACACCACGATCCCCGAGCGGCGCAGTACGGCCAGTTGCTGGGAGAGGTTGGACGGCTCGATCTCGATCTCGCTGAGCAGGTCACGTACGGGGACGGGGCCGTTCTGAAGCAGTTCCAGGACCCGGATGCGTACCGGGTGGCCGAGCATCCGGAAGAACTCGGCCTTGGCCTGGTAGAGGGGCACCTGCATGGTGAATCGCTCGCTCCCTGCCGCATTCGACGGGCCGCATCCGACCCGGTGGCCCGGTGGCCCGGTTCGTGTCACCACGGGCGGTCCTGCGGACCGATTCTCGTGCATCCGGCCCCGCACGCCCATCGGATTGATCTGATCCCGATGTGCCCAGTTGAAGAAATCTTCAAGTCGTGGGCGTGCGAGGCTACTCAGAACGCGGCTTGCTACACGTCCAGTTGCCCTTCGACGCTCTTGAGCTGGTGGCGGGCCATCGCGAGGTTCGACTTCTTCGCGTCGAGCACGAGGTAGAGGAACAAGCCGTTGCCGCCACGGCCCTTGAGCGGCCGGAGGATGTGGTACTGGGTGCCGAGTGTGATCAGGATGTCCTCGATCTCGCCCTTGAGGCCGAGGTGTTCCATGGTGCGGGTCTTGGCGCGGATCACGTCGGTGTTGCCCGCCGCCGCAACCGTCAGGTCCAGGTCCTTACTGCCCCCGAGCGTGCCCAGCGCCATACCGCTGGTGTAGTCGACCAGAGCGGTCCCGAGCGAGCCCTCGATCGAGGCCATGATCTCCTTGAGGCAAATCTCCACATTGCTCATACCGACGTCTCCTCCGCGTCCTGCGAGGGGCGGGCGTCGCCTCCTCGCCATTGCACGGACCCTATGAAGGGCAGCCGGCCGCTGACCTTGCTGTTTCTGTACTGGCCGAGGGAGCGTCAGAAAAGGCGGATGATGCTACGTATATGACCGCTCATGCCTGCTGAATGACCACCGGTACGGACAACTGGCGCCGTCGTTCACCGCGAGTCACCCATGACAGCCGAGGCCTATCGGGGGGATACGGGGGCACACGGGTCTCACCCTTCGAGAGGAGACACTCCATGCTTGGTATAGGCGCGGCAGTACTGTTCTTCATCGCGTTCCTGATCAACGCCGCCGACATCTCGACGAACGACGCCTTCACGTCCACGAACGTCATGCTGCTCGGCCTGATGCTGCTGGCCCTGCACGTGGCGGGAATCGGAACCGGCTGGTCCGGCCGCAGACGCTGACGGGGTGAACCGTCGGGACCAACGGCCGTGTTTGAGAGGGGAATCCGAGGCGACCCGGGGGGAAGAAGGTTCTTCCGAGCGAGACAGGAGTGGGTGACTGTGGCTGCGGACGAGAAGGCCAAGGCCAAGGGCGAGCAGGCCAAGGGCAAGGTCAAGAAGGTGGTCGGCGGCGCGGTGGGCAACGAGTCCCTGAAGGCGAAGGGCCAGGCCGAGGAGACCAAGGGAGACCTGCGTGCGGCCAAGGAGAAGGCCAAGGACGCGGGTAAGCCCAAGTAGGCGCAGGTCCACTGATTCACGTCCACTGATCCCGGCAGCCGTTTCCACGGGCTGCCGGGATCGGCATGCCACAGGCCGGATGCCGTCGGCTGGGTGAAGACGGGGTCAGACGGTCAGACGGGTTGCCACAGCTCGACTCGGTTTCCCTCAGGATCAGTGACCCAGCCGAATCGGCCGACACCCTCCATGTCCTGCGTTTGCTCGGCCACGTCAGCTCCCTTGGCGCGCAGTTGAGCGAGCATCGCGTCCAGGTCGCGGACCCGGAAGTTGAGCATGGCCTGCTGGGTGCGGGACCCGAAGTAGTCGGTCTCGGCCTCGAAGGTCGCCAACACCGTCGGCCCGGCCTGCGGATGCCACAGGCCGTGCTCGTCGGCATCCACGCCCAGGCAGTCGCGATACCACGCGCTCAGGGTCGCCGGGTCCGCCGCCCGCATGAAGTAACCACCGATTCCCAGCACACGTTCCATGCCGTCATCCTGTCAGGCCGACTCCGTCCCGCAATGCGGCCAAAGGCTTCGAAACATTCGAGAAAATGGTCCTGGAGCATTTACGTTGGTATCCAGAGACGTACGGGTGTGACTAATCGCCAACCCCGTCGGTGGAACGTAATGTGCTGCTGAACAGCAGGAATAACACTCCCGGTTAACCGTCACTCACTTCGAATGTTTCGAAGAAAATACCGAACCATTGACAGTTGATGTGGCCCGGCCAACACTGTCGCGTGTTCCGCAGCCCCCATCGGTCCCCCGAGGACGAGGAGGAAACACGCACATGAAACACGCATCCGCATCCGCATCCGCATCACGGCTCAGGCTGCTCATCAGTGGCGTCTGCACCATGCTGCTGGTCGCCGTGGCCGCACTGACCCTGCCGACCACCGCTCAGGCCGCCACGGTCGTCACCACCAACCAGACCGGCACCAACAACGGCTACTACTACTCCTTCTGGACCGACGCGCCGGGCACCGTCTCCATGACCCTGAACTCCGGCGGCAACTACAGCACCTCGTGGAGCAACACCGGGAACTTCGTGGCCGGCAAAGGCTGGAGCAACGGCTCACGCAGGACCGTGAGTTACTCGGGCAGCTTCAACCCGTCCGGCAACGCCTACCTGGCGCTGTACGGATGGACGTCCAACCCGCTGGTCGAGTACTACATCGTCGACAACTGGGGCACCTACCGGCCCACGGGAACCTACAAGGGCACCGTCAACAGCGACGGCGGCACGTACGACATCTACCAGACGACCCGATACAACGCGCCGTCCGTGGAAGGCACCCGCACCTTCAACCAGTACTGGAGCGTCCGACAGTCCAAGCGGACCGGCGGCACCATCACCACGGGCAACCACTTCGACGCCTGGGCCCGCGCCGGGATGCCGATGGGCAGCTTCAACTACTACATGATCCTCGCCACCGAGGGTTACCGGAGCAGCGGCAACTCCAACATCACGGTGGGCTAGCCATGACCCTCGTGACAGCAAAGCGTCTGCCGTTACTGGTCGCCGCCGCTCTGGCGGCCGCCACCGCCCTCACCGGCCACGTCGCCGCCCCGGCGCAGGCAGCCACCTGCAACGGGTACGTCGGGCTCACCTACGACGACGGCCCGTCCACCAACACGACCGCCCTGCTGGGCGCCCTCACCCGCAACGGGCTGCGGGCCACCATGTTCAACGAGGGCCAGTACGCCGCGGCCAACCCGGCCCTGGTCCGTGCCCAGGTCAACGCCGGTATGTGGGTCGGCAACCACAGCTACACGCACCCGCATCTGACCCAGCTCGGTCAGTCGCAGATCGACTCGGAGATCGCCCGGACCCAGCAGGCCGTCGCCAACGCGGGGGGCGGCACTCCGGTGCTCTTCCGTCCGCCGTACGGCGAGACCAACGCGACGGTGAAGGCGGTCGCGGCCAAGTACGGTCTGACCCAGATCATCTGGGACGTCGACTCGCAGGACTGGAACGGGGCCAGTACCGACGCGATCGTGCAGGCCGCCGCCCGGCTCACCAACGGGCAGGTCATCCTCATGCACGACTGGTCCGCCAACACGCTCGCGGCGGTTCCACGCATCGCGCAGGGCTTGACCGGCCGTGGTCTGTGCGCGGGAAGGATCTCCCCGGCGACCGGACGAGCCGTGGCTCCTTAGCCGACCCCCTCCGACCCCTCCGACCAGGGACAGGCGGCAGTTCCCCACCAGTGGCGCGACGGCCCCCAGCCGTCGCGCCACCGTCTGTCTCGTAAACCATGAACGAGACGACAGTGGGTAGGCGAAATCACGCGACGGAAACAGACAACAAGCTGAGACGACGAAGAACCGATCCACGGGAAGAGTCCTATGGTCACCCCGATCAAAAACCGGGCATCGGATGAACGGGAACCCGCAGCCCTGCGATACAGCGCTGCCTGGGACACGGCAGACGCATCGATCGCCGACGCCCGAGCGGCCGTGCGCGCGCTGCTGGCCGATGCCGGCCACCCCCCTGACCACCGGCCCAGCCAGGACGCCCAGCTGGTCGTGAGTGAGCTGGTCACCAACGCGCTGCGCCACGCCCCAGGTCCGGGCGGCCTGGCCCTGGAGGTGACGCCCGACGCCGCCCTGCTGCGTATCACAGTGCGTGACAACTCCCCACGCCCACCCGAGTTGCGCGCATACGACGTCCGCAGCGTCGGTGGGCACGGCCTGCAGCTGGTCACCAGCCTGTGCGACCAACTGCACACCACCGCCCTGGGCACCGGCAAACAGATCGTCGCTCACCTGCGCCTGCGCGGCCCCGCCGAGTAGCCGCCCCCTCCGACGTCCCCAACTCCGGCCCGCCGAGGGCAAGGGCGGCCCGCAGCTGACCTCAGAGGTGCACCCCGGCGCCCGGTCGAAACCGTCTCTGCCACAGCCGTGTAACAGTGGCCGCACAGGTACAACTACCGTCCCGCCCCGCCGGTCGAACCCGGTGTGTCGCACAACTGCGCCGCGGCGGAACCGGTGCCGCCCGGCGCGACTCCTCTAGTCACGACCGAACTCGGAGTTGAACTGTGCCCAGGAAGTCCCTGTCCACGCGGCTTGTCGTCACGGCCGCGCTCCTGCTCACCGCAGGCGCCCTGTCCACGTCCACCGCGTCGGCGAAGCCGTCCGACGACGCTCCCGTCAGCACCTATGTGCTGACGGTGAGCACCAATCCGACCACCACCGACTACACCCACCGCCGCGTCGACGTCACCGGTACCCTCACCAAGGCCGACGGCACCCCGGTGCCCAACATCCCCGTCGCCGTCCAGGAGGTCGTCCGCTTCACCAGCTGGAACCCCTGGGGCGACCCGATCGACCCCACCGACTACGAGCCGCGCGACCTGGGCACACCGGTCACCGACGCCAAGGGCAAGTTCACCATCCCCCGCGTCGAAATCGACCACGAGACCAGCAGCAGCCTGCTCGACGTTCAGCGCAAGGTGGAGATCACGGCCTCCTACGACGCGGACGGCAACCCCAGCACCCCGCAGGACGACACCTTCGCGCGCACCATCGTGACCACCAAGGCCAAGGCCAGCTCGGTCACCTACACGGTCAACAAGAAGAAGGTGAAGAAGGGCACCATCCTCACCATCCAGGGCAAGGTCGCCCTTCCCAAGGGGATCGAGCGCGGGGGCACAGAGGTCTTCCTGCAGACCTACTGGGAGAACGAGTCCCGTGTGCAGACGACCACTGAGGACGACGGCTTCTTCGTGATGTCCGTGCGCGTGCGGGGCTACGACGACACGTTCAAGCTGCGCACGGCTCCGAGGGATCTCTACGTGGCGGGCACGGTGCAGAAGCTCCCGATCACCAACACCTCGCTCCCGCGCAGGTAACCCTCCAAAAAGGGGCCCGTCGGCCCCGGAGACGGGTCACTCTCGAACCAGCGGAGAGTGACCCTTGGGGCTGCGCTCTACTACCGTTGCTCCGCATGGCCCACACCGACATAGAGATCACCGCGGAACTGGTCCACGATCTGCTGCGCGACCAGCACCCCGACCTCGCCGATCACCCTGTACGGCTCGGCGCGCGCGGCTGGGACAACCAACTGTGGCGGCTCGGCGACGACCTCGCCGTCCGGCTGCCCTGGGCGACGGGGTCCGCGGACATGTTGCTGCGCAAGGAACACACCTGGGTGCCCGCCCTCGCCCCACACCTTCCGCTGAGAATCCCTGTTCCGCAGCGCCTCGGTGAGCCCTCCGAGCGGTTTCCGCGGCCCTGGATCGTCACCACCTGGGTGCCGGGCGAGCCCGCCGACCGCACCCCGGTGACCCGCGCGGCGGAGGCGGCGGACACGTTGGCCGTCTTTCTGACGGCTCTTCACCGGCCGGCTCCCACCGGGGCGCCCGCCGGTCGTGACCGCGGGGGGCCGCTGACCGACCATGCCGAGGGGTTCGCCGGGCAGCTCGCCTCGGCCACCGAGCTGGGGCTGATCCCCGACCCGGACGCCGTCCGCGCGGTCTGGGAGGACGCCGTCGCCGCGCCCCAGTGGACGGGCCCGGCGCTGTGGCTCCACGGCGACCTGCATCCGGCCAACGTGCTCACCACGGACGGCACCTTCTGTGGCGTGATCGACTTCGGCGACCTCTGCGCGGGGGATCCGGCCTGCGACCTCGCCGCCCCTTGGATACTCCTGCCGGACGGTGCCGTCGACCGCTTCTACGGGGCGTACCGGCCGACCCCGGACGCCGCGATCTTGCGACGTGCCCGGGGCTGGGCGGTGCTGCGCGCCCTCAGCGGCCTCCTCATCGCGGATGCCGGCGTCCGCGGCCAACCCGGGGGCAAGCCCACCTGGGGCCCGCCCGCCCAGGCCTCGCTGCGACGCCTCCTCGCGACGGCCTCCCACTGATGGGCTCCGGACACGCCGTGGGCCTCGCTCGACCCGGAGGGCAGACTGCGACCATGCGACTTCCCACCCGGGCGGTCGCGGCCACCGCGCTGATCGAGGTCGTAAGGATGTCCGGCATCCCGATCAGACCAGGCACCCCGTACGTCGGCGAGGTCGTCGCCCACTGGGCCGGGAACGAGGCTGCCGAGGCACTCGCCTTGATCGAAACCCTGCCCGGCAGTGAACAGCACCGCTGCGGCTTCTCGCCGGGCTGGGGCATCCGGGCGTACGAGGACAGCCTCGACCTGGTGTTGTTCGAGGCGGCGTTCTGCTTCAGGTGCCACGAGGTCCGGATGCACGGCACGGTGGTGCCGGCCGAGCTGTCCACGCAGTTCTTCGACGCGGACGCGCCGCCGGCCCGAACTCTCCTGGCCCTGTTCCGTGCGGCGGCCCCGAAGCCGTAAAAACCCATGGGCTTCGGGGCGGGCGTGCGCGATCATGTGCGGAATGGACGCTCGTTTCCTTGGCATCACCGATCTGGTCGAAACTCCGTCTGTGGCGGTCGTGGTCGACGTCATGCGCGCGTTCACCGTGGCTGCCTGGGCCTTCGCCCAAGGTGCGCAGAAGATCGTTCTCGCCGGGTCGCTGGACGAGGCCCTGGCGCTCAAGGCTCGCCACCCGGACTGGGTGGCGCTCAAGGACGGTGCGCCCGCGCCGGGGTTCGACATGGTCAACTCGCCCGGTCTGCTGCGCTCTGTGGACCTGGGCGGACGGACCGTCGTACAGAAGACCACCGCGGGTACGGTCGGCGCCCTGGCGGTGAAGGACGCGCCGCTGGTGCTGTGCGCCGGCTTCGTGGTGGCGGAGGCGACGGCTCAGCTCCTGCGGGCCCGCGGCAGTGACGCCGTCACGTTCGTGGTCACCGGCGAAGACGGGCAGGCCGAGGAAGACCTGGCGTGCGCCCAGTACATCGCCCGGCGGACCACCCAGGCCGAGACGGACGCTGCCGACTTCCTCCGCCGCGCCGCCGAGTCGCGTGCCGCCGCCGAACTGGCGGCGGGGTTGCGTCAAGGAGCCCACCCTGACGACGTCGCACTCTGTCTCGAGATCGACCGCTTCCCCTTTGCCATGGTGGCGACCTCGGAAGACTCGCTCATGGTCCTGCGTCCACACGCGAACTGACACCCGAAGCGGCCGGCTACCGAACAAACCGTGCCCAGATCCAGATGCAGATCCCGGGCCGGGGGTCAGGTGACCGTGAAGTCCTGGAACTCGGCGATCCCACGGGTGCTGGTCCAGCCGTTCGCCGCCGTCATGAAGACCCCCACGTCCTGGGTGGCGGCGGCGCCACCGGGTGTGGCCGTACCGACGGTGGTCCAGGTCGTGCCGTCGGTGCTGGCCTCGCCCATGTAGGCGGAGCCGGCGCGGGTCAGGCGCAGGAACACCGGTGCGGCGAACGAGCCGGCCAGTGCGATCGAGTCGAACGTCCCGTCCTGGCCGGAGTCCCAGGACAGCACGCATCCGTTGGACGGCGTCACGGCCAGGTTGACGTACCCGGGGGAGCCGTCGGCGGACAGGTCGTTGCGGACGATGAGCCCGGCCCGGGCCCACCCGCCGGTGCTGTCCTGCGAGGCGACCCGCACCGTGGCGGTCGAGGCGGATCCGAACGCGCCCGCGCGATGGACGGCGCCGAACTGGTTGGTGCCGCCCCACAGGTCGGCGCCCCCGCCCTCGATGGCCAGCGCGGCGCCCGACTGACCGAAGACGGCGTCGTTGAAGTTCGCGGTCCGGTACGGGTCGCGCACCCCCGTACCGGCCATGAGCCGCACCGACGCGGAGGCCGAACCCCGGGGCGTACCCGCCGAACCCGCCGAGCCCTTCGAGGCGCCACCGCGGTACGAGGCGGTGGCGCGGACACGGGTGACCAGAGCGTCGACGGAACCGGTGAGAGTGATCTCGAAGGCCGCCGAGAACCTCTCGCCCGGTGCGACCGAGGCGGCGGTCACCGCGCCGACCGGCCGGGCGGTCAGCCCCTCCGGCGCCTCGACGGCCAGCGTGACGCCGGTCGCCGGGGCGAACCCGTTGCGGTTGGTGAACTCCACGGTGACCGTCACCGCGCTGCCCTCCACCACCGCGCCCCTGGGGGAGGACGCCGTCAGCGTGACCTGGTGGGTGTCGGCGGCCAGGGTGTCGTGCACCCGTCGAGCCAGCCGGTGGATGTCGCCGCTGGTCTTCGTCGGGTAACTGTCGTGCCGGTGCGCCCAGTCGTCCTCCAGCGCGAACCAGTCGACCGACTTCGGCGGCCGGTTCTGCCGCAGGGCGCGGGACAGCTCCCGGAAGTACAGCGTCCAGCGCGTGAGATAGAGGCCGCCGACCAGGCCCGACCACTCCCGGTTGGCGTAGTCGTGCAGCCCCTCGTCGCTGCTGGGCCGGCCGCCCCAGGTGGTGATGATCGACCGGGCGTCGTACTCCAGTTGGTCCTTCTCGGCCCTTGTGCCGCCCCAGGAACGGGCGTCGGCCAGCCACCTCCCGAGCAGGTGCTGCCCGCTGGTGGCCAGCACCTTGTCCATGAGCTTCATCCAGTCGAGCCAGACGCCGGTGAGCTCGTCGAAGCGGGCCCGGTCGGCCGTGTCGTAGGCAGCCTTGATCTGCGGCAGAAGCAGCCGGCTCCGGTTGGACAGTACCTGCCGGGCCACATCGGCCAGGTCGTAGCGGTACGCCGAGCTGTCGCGCGACGCGGGCGCCACCTGGAGCAGTTCGGTCAGCGCCAGGTCGAAGGCGGTGGTGTCGTAGCGGTCCGCCTCCGGCCCCCAGGCCGCCGCCTTGTTCGCACCCAGGCTCGGACGGGCCCCGAACAGCCCGTCGGGCGCCTCGCTCCAGGAGTCGCGGCGGGTCATGCCGTACGCCGTGCTGCCGATGGTCCTCCAGGCCGCGAGGGCGTGCGGGTCCTCGGCGCCGTACCGGGACACGGCGTACGAGGCGAACCAGTCGTCGAGGTCGATCGTGCCGGGCGTCCAGGCCAGGTCGGTGAGCAGGGCCAGCGCGGCGTGGTTGTTGTCGGCGGCCTCCGGCATGGCGGCGATACCGGCCAGGGCGCTGTCGTCCTTGTCCCGCCACTTCGGGTACTGCTCCACCCAGTCCGGGGCGTTGGCCCCCATCGGGGTGTGTCCGCCGAAGTTCCAGATGCTGCCGAAGGCGTACGGGGTGCCGCCCCAGTCGCTCTCCCGGTCGGTGACCGTCGTATAGCGGTCCGACAGGCCGTCGACGACGAACATCCCGGACCTGTCGACGGCGTCGAGGATGTCCTTGCTGGGGTTGTTCTGCCAGCCGAGGATCGCCCAGACGGCGCCCGGGTGGGCTTTGCGCAGCGCCGCTGCCACGGCCTTCGCGGCCTGTCCCACGGGTACGTCACCGGGGTTGCCGCCCTCGTGCAGCAGATCCATCTTGTACATCGTGCTGTCGCCGAAGCGTTCCGACTGGGCCCGGTAGAAGGCGGCGGCGACCTCGCCGAACGCGGTCGTACGCGGGTCGAGCCAGTCGGGTCGCTTGAAGGCGCCCCAGTCACCCTGCGGTACGACCGCCGCGTCACCGCCGTTCTTCGCGACGAACTCGTCGGGCACGGTACCGAAGTAGCCCGGCAGTACGGGAGTCATGCCCAGCTCGCGCACCCGGGCGGTGATCTTCGCGGCGAGGTCGGCGCGCTTCTCGATGAGCCGCCGGGACACCGGGCCGCCGAACCCCGACATGTTCTGCAGCAGCCACCACGGCTGATGGGCGGGCGCCGGGATCCACGCTCTCAACTCCACGTCGGAGTAGCCGAATCGGCGGAAGGTGTCGTAGTAGACGGCGTCGGCGCCGGTGTAGACGAGGACCTCGTTGATGCCGTGCAGCACGAGGACGTCCAGTTCCCGTTCCCACGCGTCCCAGTCGCGGTAGGGGCCGGTGTAGCCGTCGTTGGTGTCGTTGAGGGCGAACCGGTGCGGCACGTTCGCCGATCCGGTGATCTCACCGGCGGGGGCGGGCAGCAGCCTGGGCAGGTTCAGCTGTTCGCCGTTCCAGGAGATGTCGGCCTTCGCCGCCCGCGCGAGATAGGTGTTGAGCCCGGTGAGCAGGACGGCCGGGCTGGTGCCCTCCACGGTGATCGCCCCAGCCCGACCGGTGACCCGGAAGCGGTCGCTGGTGCCGCCGGTCAGCGCGCGCAGCGTGAGCTGCCGGTGGTGATCGGGGAGCAGCCGTCGCAGCGCGGCCGACGCGGGGGCCGTGTCGAACGGGTTCGTGGGTCGGCCGGCGGTCCCTTCGGCCGCGTGGGCGCCCTGCGGCGGGGACAGCAGCACCACACCGCCGAACGCGGCGGCTCCCGTCAACAGACCTCTGCGGCTGAGCGGTTGATTGCCTGTCATGGACGTCCTCCCAGGACTTTCCGGATCTTCCGACATCAGGCGTTCGACATGAGGCGTTCGGCATCAGAGGTGCGACATCAGGCGACGGTCATCGCGAAGATGTGCAGGGCGGGGCCGCCGCTGCCGAGGCCGTCGCCGACCTTCGGCAGCACGACGGAGCGCAGCTCCTTGTCCGCCAGATCGACGCCGAAGGTGAAGAGGCTGACGGGGTTGTCGTCCCGCCCGGAAGGAGTGTTGCGATACGGCAGCACCACCGCGGCGGAGGCGTACGCCCCGTACCAGTCGGGCACCTCGACGGAGAAGTCCTGCTCCGTGCCGTCCGCGTACACGACCTTCCCGGGGCCCTTGCCCGCGCCCCAGGTGGAGGTGCCGAGGAAGGCCAGCCGCCCGCCCGTGCCGGCCAGCCGTACGGTCTGGCCGGCGGACACCACGTTGTCCGGGTCTCCCGGTTCGGTGTCCGGCCAGGTGAAGGTGGTCCCGTCATAGGTGACCGGGGCCCCAGGGGTCAGCCCGGCCGACGCGAGCGCCTCGGCGGACAGGCTGGAGCCCGAGCCGTCGATGTCGGCGGCGGTGACGTCGTTGTCAGAGGCGATGCCGGCGTTGTCGAAAGCGCCGGCCAACGACTGGTACGGCAGTCTCAGTGACGAGGTCGTGCGGGTGCAGTCGGAGCCGTTCTCGTGCACGTCGAAGATCGCGTGCGCGATGAACGGGAGCACGCCCTCGGCGTCGTCGGAGAGCCGGGTCCGCCAGGTACGGGTCACCGACGCGCCGGGTGCCAACCTGCCGATGGAGGACGCCTGGCCGCCGCCGGCCACCGAGAGGTACAGCACCGTGCCGTGCAGCAGGATCCGTGTGGTGTTGGTGAGTTGGGCCGTCAGCGTCACCGTCTGACCGGGCTCCGGGGCGGTCGGCTCCAAGGTGAGCGACACGGGCGGGGCGAGGAAGTCCTCCTCGGGGCGGTAGGGGCTCACGCTTCCTCCACGGAGAACCGGTCGAAGACCGCGCGGACGGTCGTACCGGGATAGTTGGTGTTGACCGCGCTGGCGACCACGCCGGCGTCCATGGCCCCGCTCGCCGAGGGCACGGTCACGCGCGCGATCTCGCTCCAGGACAGCTCGTTGGTGGTGCTGTACGCCGTGTACGTGGTGCCGGAGCGGACCAGCCGCAGCCAGGACGGGTGCGTCGAACCACCGCCGCCGGCCCAGGTGTCGAGGTGCCCGTCGCCGTCGCTGTCGGTCATGAACTCCAGGCCGAACTGCAGCGACATGGTCAGCACCGCGTAACCGCCCTTGTCGGGCGCGGTCAGGTCGTTGGCGACGGCGATGCCGTACTTCGCGCTGGGGTTGTCGGTGCCGGTGAGGCCGACCGCCTTCACCTGCACCACGCTCGACTCGGCGGCGGAGCCGGGGAGTTGGATGCCCCCCTTCTCGTCGGTGCCGCCCGACAGGTCCCGGCCGCCCGCCCAGATCACCAACTGGCTGCCGTACTGGCCGAACTGGGCGTCGTCGGTGGTGGCGAACGTCCGGTACGGGTCCCGTACCCCGTTGGGCTCGTAGGGCACAGTGACCGTCTTCGAGGACCGGGCGCAGTCGCTGCTGCGCCCGTCGACGTCGAAGACCAGGTGAGCGGTGAACGACACGTTCCCGGCCACGTCGGCCGGCATCGACGTCTGCCAGCGCCGGGTGATCCGCGCGCCGCGCCGCAGGTCGCCGAGCGCGATGGTCTTCGCCGCGGTGAGGGCGCCGGGGTCGATCAGATGGAGCACGGTGTTGCGGAGCGGGAAGGGGCAGTCGTTGGTGAGGACCGCCGTGGCGGTCACTGTGTCCCCACTGGCCGGCTCGGCCGGTTCCGTGGTGACGGTGAGCGATGGCCCCTGGGTGTCGAACTCGGTTCCGGTACGGGTTCCCATGCGGCTCACCGGTCCCAGTCGACGGTGAAGACGTTGGCGACGTCGCTGGGCAGCGACGAGGGGACGGTGATGTGGATCCTGCCGTCACGGCGGGTCCACCGCAGGTTGCCGTTCCTGCCCAGCAGCCTGATCCGGGACGTGGCGCTGACGGGGATGTCGCCGGGCACCGAGAGCGTGCCGCTGGGGGCGCCCAGCACGATGATGTTGAACTTGCCGGGGGAGACGGTGTAGCGGATGCCGAGCGGGCTGCCCTCCTCCTCCGCCCGTACCCAGGGCGTCGACCCGTAGATCGCGGGGCCGTTGGTCTTCAGCCAGGCGCCGATGTCCCGCAGCCGCTCCTGCATGACGTCGGGGATCGTGCCGTCCGGCCTGGGGCCGATGTTCAGCAGCAGGTTGCCGTTCTTGCTGACCACGTCGGCGAGCAGCTGGATCAGGAACTCGGACGTCTTGTAGTCCTCGTCCGGCTCGTGCCTGTTGTAGCCCCAGGAGTAGCCGATGGTCATGCAGCACTCCCACTTCTGCGGGTCCATCGTGGGGTTGGTGCGCTGCTCGTACGTCGCGAAGTCGAAGTGGGTGTCGAACCGGTCGTTGATCACCACACCCTTGGGGTGCCTGCGGTTCTTGGCCCGGTTGTAGTAGTGGGCCATGGGTTCTTCGCTGCGCCACGGCGGGTTGTCGGTGGGCCTGAACCACTGTCCGTCCGCCCACAGCAGTTCCGGGTCATAACGGTCGATGATCTCGTAGAGCTGCTTGAGTTCGTAGTCGCCGACGTAGTCCGCGACCGGCTTGTAGCCGGTCAGCGGGATCTCCTGGTCGGTGTAGAAGTTGCGCATCGGCCGGCCGATCGACGGGTTGAAGAACTCGCCGAGCGAGTAGTAGAGGCCGGGCCGAACCGTGCCGCGTCTGCGGGCCGCGGCCATCAACTCGCCGACGAGGTCCCGTTTCGGGCCGTACGCCACCGAGTGACGGTCCGTCAACTTGCTTGGGTAGAGGGCGAATCCGTCGTGGTGTTTGCTGGTCAGCGCGAAGTACTCGGCGCCCGCCTGCTCGAACAGCCGCACCCAGGCGTCGGGGTCGTACTTCTCGGCCTTGAACTGCGGGATGAAGTCGTCGTAGGTGACGTCCTCGCCGTAGGTGTCGCGGTGGTACTTCCACTCGGCGCTGTCCTTGAAGCTCTGGTACCACAGGTACCACTCGGAGGCGCTCCTCGGCGTCGCGCCGCCGATCGCCGAGTAGACGCCCCAGTGGACGAAGATGCCGAACTTGGCGTCCTTGTACCAGCGCGGCACCGGGTGGGTGTCGAGGGACGACTTGGTGGGCCGGTAGTCGGGGACACCGGTGCCGTTGGTGAGTGCCTGGGCGGTGCCGGGCGGGGCGAGGAGTACGGCGCCGCCGACGGCAGCGGCCGTGGTCATGAAATGCCTGCGGTTGACTGCCATGGAGGTGCCTCTCACTTGGTGGAGGAGAAGGAGTCGAAGACAGCGGTGGTCGTCTGGCCGGGGTAGTTGAGGTTGACGGCGCTCGCGACCATCCCCGCGTCGCCCTCGCCGCCGCTCGCGGACGGCACCGTGGCGGCGGCGATCTGCTGCCAGACGATGCCGTCGGCACTGGCGTAGGCCGTGTACGCGGCACCCTCGCGGGCGAGCCTCAGCCAGGCGGGGTGGTAGGAGGAGCCGCCGCCCGCCCAGGTGTCCAGGCGCCCGTCACCGTCGCTGTCGGTCATGAACTCCAGGCCGAACTGCGCGGACATGGTCAGTACGGCGTAGCCGCCCTTGTCGGGCGCGGTCAGGTCGTTGGCGACGGCGATCCCGGCCTTGGCGGAGGGCCCGCTGCCGGTCTGCGCGACGACCCGTGCCGTCACGGAACCGGAGGAGGGTGCGGCGCCGGGAAGATAGACGGCGGCCTTCTCGTCCTTCCAGCCGGACAGGTCCTGGCCGCCCGCCCAGATGGCGAACTGGCCGCCGTTCTGCGCGTACCGGGCGTCGTCGGTGGTGGCGGTCGTCAGGTACGGCGCCTGTACGCCGGAGGGGGCGGGGGCGACCGTGGCGTCCACCTCGTCGGTGTCCAGACGCCGCTTGCCGCTCTGGCGGTAGGAGCTGCGCACCCCCAACGAGTGGGTGCCCCAGGCAGTGTCGGATCCGGGAGTGACCGTCCAGGTGACGGTGGTGCTTTCCCCGGGGCCGAGGACACGCAGCTGTGCGCCGCCCGCCGGTTCGGCTGACCAGCCCGCCGGGAGATCCAGTCGGGTACGGACGTCGGTGGCCGCCGTACGGCCGTCGTTGGTCAGGGTCGCCGTGATCCTCGTGCCCTGCCCGCCCGCCTGCAGACTCGGCCGGTACGGGGTGAGGCGGACCCGGGTCGAGGGACAGTCGCGCGCCACGCGCAGCCCGGGCAGGTCGATGGCGTCGGCGAACGCCTTCATCCCGGTGTCGTTGGGATGCAGGTGGTCACCGGAGTCGAACGCGGCGGCGTAGCGGGTGGGTTCGTCCGGGTCGCGTACCGCCCGGTCGAAGTCGGCGTACCCGTCGAGGACGCCGCCGGAGTCCCGGACGAACGAGTTGACCTTCTGTCGGTCGGCCTCCTTGGCCTCCGTCCACCAGTCGCCCCAGCCCCGGTACGGGACGACGGTCGCGCCGATCAACCGCAGACCGCGCTCGTGCACCCGCCGGGCGATCTCCTTCATGCCGTCGATCACCTGGTCTCCGGTGGCGCCGCCCCAGCTGAGGTCGTTGACGCCCTCGAACAGGACCACCGTGCGGGCGTTCGGCTGGGCCAGCACATCGCGCTCCAGCCGTTCGAGCGCCGACGGGTTGCCGTCCGTACCGGCCGTGATCCGATTGCCGCTGATGCCCTCGTTCAGTACGCCGGCGGTGGTCGAGCAGGCGGACAGCCGCGCCGCCAGATAGTCGGGCCAACGCCGGTCGGCGTTCGACGTGGAGGACGCCCCGTCCGTGATCGAGTCGCCGAGCGTGACCACGGCCCCGGCCGCGCTGCCGCCCCGTACATCGACACCGGTCAGGAACGGGAACGTGGAGTCCGTACGGGTGAAGGCGGCTCCGGCGGTGTCCCCGGCGTGGTCACCGCCGCCGTCGGGCGTCCAGTAGACGGTCTGCAGGCCCATCCAGTGCTGGCTGATGTGGGTGAGCCGGCCCGGGAAGTACAGGCTGACCACCACGCTGCTCCGGGCGGGCACGGAGAGCCGGACCTGGTCGCTCGCCGCCTCCCCGCCGGCCGGAACCGTCACCTCGCTCTTCCCGCCGAAGTCGAGCCTTCGCGGCTTCGTGACCGCGCCGCCGTTGCCGCTGTCACCGAGTCCGACGGTCGCGTGTCCGATGGTCACCGGCTCGGTGGTGAAGCCGTTGGTCAGCCGGATGCGCACACTCGACCCGCCCGCGCTCACGCGCACGGGAATCCGTACGGTCACCTCCGAGGTGCCCGGGTCGTACGCGGCGTGCTGGGCGGTCGCCCAGGTTCCGGTCCACTTCTGTGTCTGTTGTGCCGCCACGGCGGTGGGGGCGGCCGGGAGCAGCAGCCCTGCCACCAGGGCCCCCATGGCCGCGGCCAGAACCGCCAGTCGTCGGTGTCCGAGCACTACGGGTCCTCCTCAGGAACAGCCGCGGCCGAGGCCGAGCGAGTTGAGGTCGATGGAGTCGGCGAACGCCTTCATGCCGGCGTCGTCGGGATGCAGATGGTCACCGGAGTCGTATGCCTGACCGAGCCGCCGCGGGTCCGCCGGGTCACGTACCGCCCGGTCGAAGTCGGCGTAGTCGTCGAAGACCCCGCCGGAATGCCGGACGAACGCGTTGACCTGTTGCCGCCGGGCTTCCGTCTCCTCGGTCCAGCCACCCCAGGTGAAGTCCTTGTACGGCGTGATCGTGGCGCCGACGACCCGCATCCGGCGCTGGTGCGCCCGGGCGGCGATCTCCGTCATCCCGGCGATGATCTGCTCGGCACTCGCCCCGCCGAGGTCGTTGATGCCCTCGAAGAGGATCAGCGACCTCGCGCCCGGCTGGGACAGCACATCCCGGTCGAGGCGGTCCAGGGCGGAGGGGTTGGTCTCGGTTCCCGCGGTGATCCGGTTGCTGGTGATGCCCGCGTTGAGCACTCCGGCACCGGGCCGGCAGGCGTTCAGCCGCGCGGAGAGCAGGTCGGGCCAGCGCTGGTTGGTGTCCGCCGTCGAGTAGGACCCGTCGGTGATCGAGTCGCCCAGCGCCACCACCGCTCCGGCCCTCGGCGCTGTCACGTCGACGCCGGAGAGGAACGGCCAGCTCGTCGTCGTCCAGGTGAAGGCGTCACCACCGGTGTCGGCGGTATGGTCACCCGCCCCGTAGTCCGTCCAGTACACGGTCTGCTGTGCCCACCAGTGGTCGGTGATGTGCGTGACCTGGCCGGACAGATAGAGGCTGACCACCAGGTCGGCCCGGGCGGGCAGGGCGAAACCGACCGGGTCGCTCGCCGCTTCACCGCCCGCCGGGACCGTGACCTGACGCTTCCCGCCGAACCGGAGCTCGTGGGGCTTGGTGACGGCGGAGCCGCCGTCGCGCAGCCCCACGGTCGCGTGCCCGATGGTCACGGGCCCGGTGGCGTAGGCGTTGGACAGCCGGATACGCACCCGGGAGCCGCCGACGCTGGTGCGCACCGGCATCCGTACCGACACCTCGGACATTCCCGAGACCTCGTAGTGCTCGCTCGGCGCCGTCGCCCAGGTCCCGGTCCAGCCACTTCGACCCACCCGCGGCCCTGCCTGCTGACCGGCTCCTGCGGGCGTCGCCGGACCGGTCACGACGGCGACGAGCGCCAGCAACAGGGCGGCCAACCCGCCGCGTGTCGAACGAACCCCGGCGCGCATCAGGAGCCGCCCGCGCAGGTCAGTTCGGCGTTCGCCCAGTCGGCGTGGTCGCTGGAGACGTCGCCGTTGCCGTCGACTCCGAGGTCCAGCCAGCGGGCGCCGGACACGTCCACGTCGACGGTGGTTCCGCCGTCGGCGCCGGAGACGACCGGGGTGGTGGTGAGGGTGCGGCCGTCGGCGATCACGGAGAAGGAGACGCTGCCGCCGTCACCGACCTCGTCGTCGACTCCGGCGACGGCGGTGAACCGGGTGCAGCCGCCGCCGAGATAGACCCTGACCCGGCTGTCGGCGTGGACGCCGAGGCCCTTGTAGTAGGGGACGCCGGCGATGGTGAGGGTCCGTCCGTCACCCGCCGAGGCCTCGCCGTTGGACAGGTCCTTCTCGACCGGGCCCCAGCCGTTGACCGCCTTGACGAGGGTCAGATCGCTGACGTACGTGTCCTCGGAGAGCCCCGGCGGCGGCACCTGTACGGCCCGTTCGCCGGTGACGCTCTTCGGCCGGCCGCTCTGTTTCAGTCCGGCGGTCGCGGACAGCACGGCGTAGAGAACCGGGTCGGCGGGCGGGGTCACGGTGTAGAGCGCGGTCACCGACGTGCCGGGCCCGACCCGGTCGAAGCCGGTGACTCCGTCGGCGGTCGCCGTCCAGCCGTCCGGGACGGTCAGTGACAGCTCGACGTCGCGGGCGGTGGGGGCGTTCTTCGGCACGGTGAGCGTGACGGGGACCTTGACGGCAGTGCCGGTGCTCAGGAACGGCTCGGCGTCCACCGTGACCCGCGCACCCGGGGCGGGCATGGCGTAGGTCCTCGCGTCGTACGAGGGTGCGGTCACCGTGTTCACCTTGATGCCGCCGGCACTCGCGCCGAGGTCGACGAGCTTCGCCGAACCGGGGCCCGCCGCCTCGCCGGTGGACCACACGGCCAGGGCGATGGTGTTGTCGCCCTGCTCGTGCAGGATGCCCTTGGGGATGACGAAGCGGGTCTGGGGCCCGGTGTCGGGCAGATAGCGGCCGATCAGCCAGCCGTTGACGAAGATCTGGGCGCGGTACGCCGTGCTGCCGCCCTCGGGCTGCGCCAGGTCCAGGGCGATCGCGTTGTCCTGGCCCTTGGGCAGATCGAGTTTCGCGCCGGTGCGGTACCAGCGCACACCAGGTTCCGTGACCCCGGACCGGGCGGACAGCGAGGTGCGCTTCCAGTCGCCGTCCGGGTAGCCGGGCAGCGACCAGCCGGCCCGTTCTCCGTACAGGCCGCCGTTGTTGTACGGGCCGCGTGCGGTGTCGACGGGGTTCTCGCCGCCCCTGCTGCCCTGGATCTTCCAGGTGAGGGTGGAGGCACCGCCGATCACCTCGGCGCCGAGCAGGCCGCGTGGCTCCTTGGAGTAGTCGTGGCCCCATTCCTCGTTGTGGCCCGCGTTCTCGACGAGGACGGCGAGCACGTTGTCGCCGGCGTCCTTGAGTGCGCCCGCCGGGATGTCGAAGGTGTGTGCGCCGTCGCCCGAACTTCCCAGGTAGCGGCCGTTGAGCCAGACCGCGTACTGGCCGGTGGGGCCGGTGTCGGCGTTCAGGGCGAGTGCGGTCGCAGCGCCGGTGGTCCTGAACCGGCCCCGGTACCAGACATCGCCGTGGTGGAAGCCGTACTCGTCCATCGCGAGCACCGGCAGCGAGCCGTTCAGGTCGGCGTTGGCGGCGGTGAGGCGGGCGGCGGTGGGCCAGGCGGAGTCGTCGAAGTCCGGGGCGGTCTCGGGGGCCTCCTCCTTGTACTTCCAGGTCGTCTGCGCGGGCAGCCGTACCGGGCGCGGTGCCTCGGTGACGTTGGTCCTGCGGCCGTTCCAGGTCGCCTTCCGCGTGTTGGCGATGACCTCGATCCTGGCGACGGCGGTCGAGTCACCGGTCAGCCGCAGGGTGCCACCCTTGACCTCCGCCGTACGGACCAGGGACGGGCCGCGTACCAGGACCGGGCCGGCGGAGGTGTCCTGCCGCCACCAGTGGGCGGTCTCGGCGACATCGGCGATCAGCAGTTCCATGCCGTTCACCCGCACCCGGGCCAGCCCCTTGTGGGTGTAGTCCAGCCGCAGGTCGCCGCGTTCGGCGTCCCAGGTGGTGGTGACATCACCGGCGAGCACCTTCACCTGGGGCCGCTTCGCGTACCGCAGTACGGTCTCGCCGGTTTCGCCCGCACGCCCGTACAGCAGGGCCACCTCACGGTCACCGATCGTCGCGTGCGTCATGATCTCCGAGGTGGAGTAGACGAGCCGCTGGTCGCCCAGGTCGTAGCCGGCGACGAGGAGTTTGGCGTCCCGGCCGTCGACGGTGATCGCGCCCCGCTGCGGCACGCGCGGATAGTCGCCGTCCGAGCCGGTCAGGGACAGGGTGGTCTCGTCTCTGTCCTTGACCCGGGTGTCGGCGTGCCGGACGGTGAAGAACTGGGTGCCGTCGTCGGGGTTGACGCGCCGGTCGATGCGCAACGCCTCGTCGGACGGCGTGGGCGCCTCGGCCTTGTCGGTCCGCGCCAGCGAGCCGACCGAGTTCACGAAATACCCCAGGCGCTTGAACTCCTGGTATTTGTCGGTGAGTTGGCGGGACTCGTTGATCGGGGCCCCGTAGTCGTACGAGGTGTAGACGGCGTTGGGGTCGGCGAGCCAGCCCCAGTTGGTGCCGCCGTACGTCATGTAGAAGGACTGACCGGAGACCCCGGCGGCGATGTTCATCTTGCTGAACACCCGGGTGAAGTCGGTGCCGGTGAGCTTCGCACAGTCCTGGTAACCGGTGCCGCCCCACGGGTCGAAGGCGCCGCCCTGTGCCTCCGGGATGAGCAGCGGCGACTCGGGCTTCCAGTCGTTGACGTAGGAATAGTCCGGCAGGTTCTTCCAGACGTCGGGGTCCTTGCAGTCGAAGCCCTGCGGGTAGGCGTCGAAACCGTAGATGTCGGGGGCGCCCTTGCCGCTCACCCAGTTCCGGTTGGCGCCACCGTCGTTGACGAAGGTCGGCACATCGATGCCGTCCTCCTTCGCCCAGTCGATGAGCGTCTGCATGTAGTCGGCGTCGTGGCGTCCGCCCTGGTACTCGTTCTCGACCTGATACAGGATCACCGAGCCTGTGCCGCGCGTGAGTTGGTGACGCGCGATGATCGGATTGATCCGGCTCATCCACTCCCGGGCGTCCTTCAGATACCCCTCCTCGGAGGTACGGTTCACGCCCGTGTGGGTCTTGCGCCACGCCGGGAAGCCACCGCCGGAGACCTCGGCGTTGATGTAGGGGCCGGGCCGCGCGATGACGTACAGACCGGCGCGCTCGGCCTCGTCGAGCAGTCGCTCCACGTCACGGATGCCGGTGAAGTCGTACGAGCCCGGCTCGGCGGAGTGGTAGCCCCAGTCGAAGTAGAGCGAGACGGCGTTGAACCCGCCCGCCTTGATCTTCTGGAGCACGTCGCGCCAGGCGTCCGGGCTGGGCAGCCGGAAGTAGTGGAACTCGGCGCCCCAGATGTACAGGGGTTTGCCGTCGACCTGCACCGCGTACTGGTCGTAGGTGACCGTGTGCTGTCTCCCCGCCGTGGGCGCCGCCTGCGCCTGGGGCGGGGGAGCGGCCGCGGTGGCGGCTGGAGCGCCCAGGGACGTGGCGGCCAGCACCGAGGCGAGCAGCAGCGATCTCAGGCGCCCTCTCATGTGCCCTCTCATGAGGTCAGTCCCTTCACCACGGCCGCCCGCGCGGTCTCGATGTCGGTGACGTTCTTCGTACGGCCGTCCAGGTCCCGAGTTGCCTTCGTCAGGGCCTCCGTGAGAGCGGTGCTGTCACCGCCGTCCTTCTCGCGGAGCCGCGTGATCAGCTCGAAGTCCTCGATGCCTTCCTTGAGTTGCTCCCAGCGGATGCTGGACATCGGCCCGTTCTTCCCGGGATAGACGAGGTACTCGTCGCCCTGGGTGAAGATGTGCACGGGCTGTTTGAAGGGGTCGCTGGTCCAGCTGTTGTACGACCAGCGCAGGAACCCGTCGAGCTCGCGCTGCGCGGAGATCCACGGCAGCATCCGCGACTCGACGGCGGGGGAGTAGGACAGCGTGTTGGGGTGGGCGGGCGCGCCGTACACGTAGAACGTGGTGGTCCTGCCGGCCGCGCGCCGCTCCGCCGCCTTCTCCTTCGTCATCGCGTCGATGCTGCCCCAGTCCACCGACAGGTTCGACGCGACGCCCTCCGTGGTGATCGATCCGGCGACGGAGATACGGTCGTCGAAGACCGGCGCCACCTCGTGCACGAAGTCCTTGACCACCGTCATGGTGCTGATCGGCCGCTCGTCGAAGGACAGCCAGGTGTCCTGGAGCCATCCCTTCTGCTTCAGATGGGCCTCGAAGGCGGGCAGATAGGCGCCCCAGGCCTGCCGCCAGCGGTTCCCGCCCAGATCGACGTTCTCGTAGACGGTCTTCCCGGTGCGGGTGTCGGTGTAGGTGAGGTGCTCCTGGTCCTGGAAGGCCAGCATCGAGAAGGCGCCGATGCCGGGGCCGAGGCCGGCCTTCCTGGCGGTCTCGACGTACTTGTCCCAGCGGGCGAAGTCGAAGGCGAACCTGGTCCCGTTCCACTTCCAGCCGACCATGCTGGTGTACGGCGTCGCGGTCTGCGACTCCCGGGTGCCGAGCGACCACTGGTGGTGCCAGGGGTTGTCGACGATCGTCGTGTTGATGACCTTCTGGCCGCGCGACGCCAGATCACGGTCGTACGCCTCGATGAGCTTCCAGTGCTCCTTAGACCACAGTTCGACCTTGTGCGCCTGGGCGATGGTCTCCGGCTGCGCCCACACGTCGAGAAAGAACTTGTAGTCGGCGGGCGGCGGCACGGTGGTGTCGGCGACGTCGATGGTGAGCGGGTACGTGGCCTGGGTGCCGTCGTCGACCTCGACGCGGACCGTGCCCTTGTACCTGCCGGGCTTGGCGTTCTTCGGGATGTGGAAGGTGAACCAGAGCGGCTGGGCCGCGTACGCGGGTACGTCCACCGAGTCCCGCTCCTCAAGGGGGTCGCCCACGACGTCCGGGTTACGGTCGCCGGAAACCTCCTTCGTGGAGCTGACCTGGTCGATGGTGGCCGACCAGTCGACCTCGCTCTTGGAGCGCTGCACGGGCACGTACTTCACGAACCGCACCTGCGTACTGTCACCGTCGAGCTTCGCGCCGCCCGGCCCGGTCAGGTCGCCGACCCTCGCCTTCACGTCGTGGAGGCTCTTTCCGGAGGCGATCGCGAGCTGCGCGGAGACCTGCTCGCCGCGTACGGCGTCCAGGGCGAGTTCCTTGGTGTCCTTGCCTTCGATGGCGGTCATCGGATAGCGCGGCACGCGGACCTCGGCGGAACTGGCGAAGGATCCCGTGGGCACCCAGGTGAGGGTGTCCCTGGTGCCCATCGCGTCGGCGACCTTCACGGTCAGCCAGGTGGTGGTGGCTTTCTGCCGGTCGTCGTCGGTGGCCGCGATGACGGTCGTGGTGGTCGCGACGAGGGCGCCCGCGAGGAAGGCGGCGGCGAGGGCGGGGGTGCGTGCGGGCCGTGGCATGGAGGGCATGGGTGAACCCCTTTCGGCAAAGGGTTGTCGGGTGCTGCCGAGGCTGTCGGGTGCTTCCGGGCCGCGCTGACCGGGAGCTGGCGTCAGGACGCGGTGACCGAGAAGCCGTCGAAGACGGCCTGGATGCGTTCGCCGGGGTAGTTGACGTTGGCCGCCGAGGCGACCAGTCCCGCGTCCCCGGTGCCGGACGCCGAGGCGACCGTGGCCGAGCCGACGGTGGACCAGGAGGTGCCGTCCTTGCTCGCGTACGCGGTGTAGGCCGTACCGTCGCGCACCAGCCTGAGATAGGCCGGGTGGTAGGTCGGGCCACCGCCCGCCCAGGTGTCGAGCCTTCCGTCACCGTCGCTGTCGGTCATGAACTCCAGGCCGTACTTGTCCGTCATGACGAGGATCGCGTAGCCGCCCTTCCCGGGCGCGGTCAGGTCGTTGGCGACGGCGATCCCGGCCTTGCCGACGGGGCTGGCGGACTCCTGCGAGACGAGCCGGGCCCGCACGGTGGCTTTTTCACCGACCACCCCGCTCTCGTAGACGGCGGCTTTCTCGTCCTTCCAGCCGGACAGGTCCTGGCCGCCCGCCCAGATGGCGAACTGGCCGCCTGCCTGGGCGAATTGGGCGCCGCCGGTGGTGTCGGCGGTGCGGTACGGAGCCGACACCGTGCCCGGCTCCGGTTTCACCTTCACGGGGATGTGGTCGGAGACCTTCGTACCGCCGTCGTAGGTCACCGTCCCGGTGAGGGTGTGGCTGCCCCAGTCGGCGTCGGTGGGCGGGGTGACGGTCCACCGGGTGGTGAGCGTGGCGCCGGCGGCGAGCGACCTGGTGGTCGCGGCCGTGGTGGCCTCGGTGTGCCAGCCGGCCGGCACCTCCAGCGCGGCCGTGACCCGCGTCAGCGGCGGGGAGCCCCAGTTGGTGGCCGTGGTGGTGACCTCGAAGGCCTCGCCGTTGGTGGTCTCCGGCGCGTCGGGGGCGAGCAGCACGGAGGCGGCGGGGGCGTGGACGCCCCTGAGAGCACGCAGCGCCTTGTCCGCGCCCTTCGCCTTGAGGTTCACGAAGGCCGGGGTGACTCCGAGGGGAGCGCCGTAACCCTTCAGGTCCTTCGGGCCGCGGATCACGGTGCCCTGGTTGACGTCGTACCAGGTGCCCGGCGGCAGGTGCACGGTCCGGGTGGCCCTGTCGGTCACCTGCGGCGCGGCGAGGACGGCGGGGCCGAGCATCCACTCGTCCGGGACGGTGTAACTCGCCCTGTCCTTCGGGAAGTCGAAGAACAGCGGCCGGACGATCGGGTCACCGGTCCTGAGAGTCTGCTGGACCTGGTCCCAGATGTAGGGCGCGAGACGTTCGTGCCGTTTGATCGCCGCCCGGTAGAGGTCGATGGTCTCCTGGTCGTAGACGACCTTCCGGCCGGTCGTCACGTCGATGGTGTCGACGGGTGAAGTGGACGAGTACATCAGCGGCATCAGCGACGCCACCTGCGCCGAGCGGATCAACACCTCCTTGTCCGGGGCCGGTTGGCCGCCGGATCCGCCGATCATGTCGGTGGTGACGAAGGGGTAGCCGATGGTGGAGATCGCGAGGTTCTGGGTGACCGCGGCGCGGACCGATTCCCAGCCGGTGCCCTTGTCGACCTGCCGGGTGACGAACCCCGCCCGGTGGGCCGTGGAGTCCCAGTGCACGCGGATGCCGACGCCCTGCAGGTCGAACTCGTCGGCGAGTTCGGTGCCGAGCCGCTGGTAGTCGGTCGGCTTGTATCCGTCGCGCGGGGCGCACCTGTCGTCGAAGAAGCGGGTGTCGAACTTCAGGCCGTCGATGTCGTAGTCGCTCATCAGGGACTTGACGCGGCCGGTGTACCAGGCCCTGGCGTCCGGGTTGGCGAGGTCGATGATCCCCGCCGTGCCGTTCCACCAGGTCACCGTGCACGGCTTGGCGGGGTCGGCGGCGTCCCCCAGCAGGTAGCCCTTGTCGACGGCGAACCGGTAGTTGTCGGAGTCGAGGTTGATCCACAGGGTCGTCCAGAGGCCGAAGTCGAAGCCGAGGTCGTGGATCTTCTTCGACATGGTCTTCGGGTCGGGGTAGGCCTTGGCGTCGAAGGTCAGATTGCCGTAGTTCGACTCCCACTTGTCGTCGAGCTGCAGGGCGTGCCCGTCGAGCCCGGCGGCCTTGAGGTCGGTGGCGTAGTCGAGGAGTTTCTCCTGGTCGATGTTCGTGTAGAACTGCGCCCAGGAGTTCCAGACGGGCTTGGCGTACTGCTCGTACGTGGCGTCGCTCTTCGCCGGTTTCCCGACGATGCCCACGTAGTCGCGGTAGACCTCCAGCGGTGTCGACTCGACGAAGACGGTGGCCCGGTAGGTGTCGGCTGACCGTACGTCGAAGCGTCCGAGCCCGTCCTTGCCCTCGTTGATCGCCACGTCCATGACATTCCCGGTGTCGACGCGGAGCCCGGTCGAGCTGGAGGCGTACCAGAACGGGTCGATCATGTTGTACGAGGCGGGGGAGAACCCCGGGTGCTCGACCTCGCCGCTGTCCAGTGGCCAGGGCTGGTCGGTGCCGGGACCGCCCTGCGGGGTCTCGGCCTCACCGTGCCCGTACCAGTGCCCGGCGGAGGCCAGGTCGTAGGCGAGTCCCAGCCGGTCCGGCTCGACTCCCTCCACGTTCCAGTCGAGTTGGTAGCGGTCGGCGGCCGGCGTGACCCGCGCTTCGATGCCGGCCCCGTCGAGGGTGGTGTCGGCGGTCAGGGTCAGGACGCCGTTCTTCCAGCTCCAGGCGGTGACGTCGGTGGCGTGCTGCCAGGCGTCGCCCGAGCGGAACCGTAAGGCACCCGTGTCACCGCCCGCGGTGGCGAGGACGGGGGTGCCGCCGCGCTCGGTGGTAAGGGCGAGATTGCCGTCGGTGGATATGTCGACGGTGTAGCCGGAGGTCTTCCCGGCGGCCGGTACGGCCAGTGTCAGGCCGTTTGCGGTTTCGGTCACCCTCGGCCGCGGGGCCACATCGGCCCGCACGGACTGGGCGAGGACCTCCGTGCCCGGCGAGGCGATGGTCAGGGTCAGGGCGACGGCGAGTGAGGCGCCGACTCTACGGGGCTGTGCACGCACTGGTGTCCTCCAGCGGGGAGAGGCATGGAGTCTCTGACGAGCTGTGCAAGATCTTGTAGTTTTGCGCACATACTCTTGCAGAAAAATTCATCTGTCAACGATGCGTTCCCTGATTCCTGCGGGGCCCTGCCGGCCGGAGTTGCCGCTGACGACAGCCGGGCCCGCTGCTCACGGCATGAGCCGCGGGCAGCGGGCCCGGCTTCGGAGGTCCGTTGCATTCGGGTGAACGGCGTCGGGTGAGAATCACCGAACGGGTGGGATGGCGAGGGTTGTCCGGGTAACGGTCCGCCGGTGACGGGCGTCGCGAACGCCCTTGCGTGGCGCGGTTGTTCAGGCGCGGATGATCTCCACTCCGGCGGCGGCGAACGGCTCGATCAGCCCGGCGGGAGCGTCCTTGTCGGTCACCAGCACATGGACGTCCTCCAACGGGCAGATCCGCGCGAACGCCCGCTTTCCCAGCTTCGAGGAGTCGGCGACCACGACGACCTGCTGGGCGCGCCGCGCCAACGCCCGGTTGATGCTGGCCTCACCCTCGTGATGCGCGGTCGCGCCGTGCACGGAGTCGATCGCGTCGACACCGATGAAGACGTGATCCAGCGTGATCTCGGCGAGCAGTTCGGTGGCCAGCGGCCCGATCAGTTCGTACGAGGCCGGGCGGGCCACTCCGCCGGTGACGACGAGCTTCACATGGCGGCGTACGACCAGCTCGTTGGCGATGTTCAGGGCGTTGGTGACAATCGTCAGCGACGGCTCGGCACCGCCCTCGGGGCCCAGGTCGCTCCTGGTCGCCAGCGCCCGCGCGACCTCGGTGGTCGTCGTGCCGCCGTTCAGGCCCACCACCGCTCCGGCCTTGACCAGGCCGGCCGCCGCATGCGCGATGCGCTCCTTCTCGGGGGCGTGGCGTGCCGCCTTGTACCGCAGGGGCAGGTCGTACGCGATCGCGTTGATCACCGCGCCACCGTGGGTGCGAGTGACCATCTGCTGGCGAGCCAGTTCGTCGAGATCGCGCCGGATCGTCGCGGCGGACACCGCGAGTTCGGCCGCGGCTGCCTCGACCTCGATACGCCCGTCGCGCGTCAGCAAGTCCAGCAGCGCGCTCCACCTGGCCTGCGGTGCCGCCATCTCAGTCGCTCCCTGTCGGTGGGGTAGACGCTCATGAAACCACGGCTGGGCAGCACCTTTCTGACATCCGTCGCGTTTTTCAGCAATTTATCGTCTCCAAAACAGCAATGTCCTGCAGCAGCTTCCACGTTTTCCGTCATGCGTTATGGCGTAATGGGGTCATGCCGTCGTGCTTCTGCCTGACCGGGGAGGCCCTGCCATGTCGGAGGATCCGTCGGCGGGGACGCCGTTCGTGACCCGCAGGAAGTCCAGTTTCTCGGCGTCCACGGAACCGGCGGCCACCGTGTACACGACGAGACGGACGTCGCAGCCCGGGACGGTGAGCACGTCACAGTCGCACATCACCTCGCCGACCTGGGGGTGTACGACGGTCTTGCGGGCCGAGACGTGCGGACCGACGGCGCCCTCGTCCCACAGCCGGGTGAACTCCGCGCTGGCGGAGCGCAGTTCCGCGACAAGGCCGATCAGCCCGTGGTCGCGAGGGTAGTTGACGAGAGCCGTACGCAGATCGGCGACGAGAGCGGCGTTCAGAGCCTCGCCGTCATGGATCACCGGCCAGGCCGCGAGCCGTCTGGATCCCGGGGCGAAGACCGTCCGCACCAGGTTCCGCTCGACGTGGTTCAGTGCGCTGGGGTCGCCCATCAGGACCGTCCATCCGGGAGTCCACGACAGCAGGGTCCAGTCCGCACTGAACACGCCCACCGGGAACTCCCCGAGGCGTGCCAGCATCCGCTGGACCCCCGCCGGCACATGGGTGGAGATCGTCCCCTCCTGCGGTGGGAGGAGGCCGGCCAGCCGGTAGGCGTGGTCGCGCTCCACGGGTTGCAGCTGCAGCGCCCTGGCCAGGCTCGCCACGACCTGCGCCGAAGGGCTCGTCGCACGCCCCTGCTCCAGCCGCACCACGTAGTCGACCGACAGCCCTGCGAGGTCGGCGAGTTCCTCGCGTCGCAACCCCACGGCACGCCGTCCGGGCCGCGAAGGCCGCCCGACGTCGAGGGGAGAAAGCCGGTCGCGCCAGCGGCGCAGTGCCGTGCCAAGGGTCTCGTCCACTCGACCATTGTGTCCGCCGGACAGCCGGTGTGCCTGGTACTGGCAGTCCTACCGTCGCAGCGGGCACTGGTTGTCCTCACGGCACGGGCGCCGACATTGAACGCATGACAACAACGTTCATCACCGGAGCCAACAAGTCCCTCGGGTACGAGACCGCCCGCCGACTGATCGAGGCCGGCCACACAGTCGTCGTCGGCGCCCGTGATCCGGAGCGCGGCCAGGCCGCCGCCGACGCGCTCGGTGCGCGGTTCGTCCAGATCGATGTGACCGACGACGCGTCGGTGACCGCGGCCGCCGTCGACATCGGGGCTCGCGAGGGCGGCATCGACGTCCTGATCAACAACGCGGGTGTGTTCGGGACGCACAAGTCCGCCGACCAGCTGACGGCCGCCGACGCCAGTGCGGTGTTCGAGGTCAACGTCGTGGGGATCGTCCGGGTGACGCACGCGTTCCTGCCCCTGCTGCGCAAGTCGTCGAACCCGGTCATCGTCAATGTGTCGAGCGGTATGGGGTCGTTCGCGGCCACCCACGACGTGGAGCGCGTCGAGGGCCGAGCCCTCGCTCCGCTCTACACGGCGTCGAAGGCCGCCGTGACCATGCTCACCACCCAGTACGCGAAATCCTGGCCGGACGTGAAGGTCAACGCGGCCGACCCGGGCTACACCGCGACCGACTTCAACGGGCACAGCGGCCCGCAGACGGTGACCGAGGGGACCGACGCGATCGTCGAACTCGCCACCATCGGGGCGGACGGACCGTCCGGAACCCTCCGTGACCGTCATGGTGACCTGGCCTGGTGATCCACGGGCCCGCGATGACGGCTGGTCATGCGGGGCGCGGGGGCTTGGAGCGGTCCCCGGCATGACAAGCTGTGCTTTCCACTGCTCGGTCCCAGGAGGTCACCATGGCTGCAGAGTCTCCATCACCCGAAGGTTCGGAGCCGGTTGACGGCGAGAGCGCTGCCCTCGCGCCCGACGACGAGGGCCAGGACGACGGTCAGGACGACCTGAAGCGAAAGTTCCGGGAGGCGCTTGCGCGCAAGCGTGGCCAGCAGGCTGACGCCGTCGACGGCGCTGCGAACAGCGACAGGTCGAAGATCCACGGCGCGCACGGGCCGGCCGCGAGCCAGCGTTCGTTCCGTCGGAAGAGCGGCGGCTGAGCCCGAACGAACCCTTTCCGGACGGCCTCCAGGCCGGACTCCGCGATGTGACCCGCTGTGACAGACCGCCCCCAAGGTGGGGGTGGTCTGTTCGTGTCCGCTCGTGTGCGTTCGTATCGCTGGTTGAACCGCGACGGCCTCGTCGGTCGGCTTGTAGATGGTGCGTATCGGGGTACCTGGGTCGGCATGGCACCGGAAACTGATCACTCCGCATCCGTACGAGCCCTGCGCCAACTGCGCCGAATCCGCCTGTTCTATGCCGGCGGTGCCGTCTTGTGGGCGGTCTCGGCCGCGTTGGGAGGATGGGACGACCCCGGAAGCCGGCAGATGTGGGTGTCGGTGGTCCTCCTGCTGGTCTTCACCGGTCTGCTGTCGGCGACGTCCGTGTGGCTGTGGCGTCGGCAGGCTTCACGGGGCGGCCCCGTGCACCACGCCGCTCCGCGGCGGACTCCGTGGCATGGTCAGGCCAACGCCTGAGCGTGCGGGAGGGTGGCAACCGGTCAAGCGTCGAACTTCCCTGTGCGTGAGCCCGCCGGGCGAGGTGCTCGGCGGGCTCACGCTGATCCTTGAGGCGCTGAAGGTCTCTCAGCAGGCGTCGGACCACTTGTGGGAGGAGATGTTGTCGTTCATGTTCTCGCCGCCACCCGATCCGTTGTTCGGGAAGTACCAGTCGGCGAGGTTGGCGTAGTAGTAGCCGTTCGCGATGCAGGCCCAGGCTCCGGTGTAGCTGAGGCCCCAGTAGACGTTGACGTCCTCGGACACGCCCGCGTACCCGTTGTTCCAGAGGGAGCTCGCCTGGTTGCGGAGGTTTCCGCCGGGGGAGCAGCTGCTCCAGTCACCGTCGTTGCCGACCCACCTGCAGTATTTGCCGCCCTGGTACGCGTGTTCGTACGCGTAGAAGTACCCGTCCGCCGTCGCTCCGGCCGGGCCCGCCGCGACGGTATCCCGGGACGACGGGCCCGGTTCGGAGGCCTGCGCAACGCCCGGAAGGGCTGACAGGGCCAGGGCGGCGAGCCCCACGGTGGCGAGAGCGGTGGTGAATTTGGTCCTGATCACTGATCACTCCTTGTTGGTGTGGGTGTGGGTGTGGGTGTGGGTGTGGGTGTGGGTGTTGGTGTGGGTGGTGGTGCTGGTTCGGTCGGTGGTCAGAAGGGCGCGGGCTCGTGGCAGGGCGGCGTGTTCCATCCGCGACCTGTCGCGTATCTCGTTCCGGTACCGGGCCCGCAGCTGGGCGTCGTAGCGCCGGTCGAGTCGCCCGGTGGTGGAGGTGAGACCGCTGGTGTGGGCGCACTCGGCCTCGGCCACCGCTGTCCGTCTCTCCAGTCGCCTGCGTGCCGGCGTCGGCGCAGTCCCTTCGGGGGCGAGGAACGCCGCCCGCGTGTGGTCCGGGTCCGGGTAGTGCAGGCCCCGCTCCCGCATACAGGCGGACCATTTCCGCACAGCGGGCTTGAACTCGGCGTTCGAGGTGACCTGTTGCCGGCGCAGGGCGGGCAGGGCCCCGGTGACGACATCGGCACGGAACCAGGCGGCGAGGTCGCCGTAGAGCTCCTCCTGCGCCTGAGCGGTGCAGCCGTCCTTGACGCGCCCGACGGTCAGACCGTTCGGGGAACGCACCTCCAGCCGTTCGGCGGACCGGTCGCCGTTGTAGGCGGCGACGGCGCGCTGCCGGTCGGCTGCGGGCAGCTTCCTGAAGTAGCGCTGGTTGGGATCGTTCGCGCGCAACTGCAGGCGTCGAGCCTCGAGGTCGCTGCCGTAGCCGTGGCGTGCGGCCCAGCGGATGTCGTCGATCACGTACGGGAAGTCGAGGTCCTCGGGGAGTGGCCGGCGGGGTACCGGCCAGGTCCGGAAGCCGCGTGCGGCCATGCAGGACTGCGTGAGCCGCTGCTCCGCGTCGTGCAGCAGATCCTGTTCTCGTTCGGTGAGGAGCCGCGTCGACGCGACTGGCGCAGTGACTGTCGACGTGACCTTGGTGTCCTGGTCGTCCGATGGCGCCGGTGCGTCGCAGGAGACGACCGTCGCGAGGGTGGCCGTGATGGCGACCGCGATCAGTGTGGTGCGTCGGTGGAACCGGTAGCAGCGCACAACTCCCCCTGGATGTACGGCACATGGCTGCTCCGATCGCGCCGGAGCCGCTGGCTGGAACGTCCGATCCAGGTGTACTGGTCCCGGCGTTGTTCGCTGTCGGGCGACCGGTGCCGAACAAACAAGTTCTGAAAAACGCGACGCCGCCGTACAGGCGGTGACATGGGGGGAGGACGGCGAAGTGCGGATCGCCGCGATCCAGGTCGAGGCCGTAGGCCCGAGGCCGCGCGCGCCGGGATGGTCAACCCCCGCAACAGTGGGGACCGCGCGTCACCCCGGACCGGCTCCTCGGACGTCGGACGCCTGGCGTCGTCGTCGGGTCAGTTGGACCGCGATGCCCAGCGTCGCCAGGCCGGACAGAGCCATGGCCGTTCCCGCGTCGGTGAACTCCGCGATGGTCCCGAACGCGACGGGGCCCAGACCCTGCGACGACATCATTCCGGCGGAGAGCAGGCCGAACGCCTGACCGCGTGCTGTTTCCGGGACCGCGTCCAGGAAGGGGCGCTGAAGGCCGAGTCCGTAGGCGAAACCGGCCCCGGTGATCAGCAGGAGCACCGCGCAGACCAGCCACGGCGGATCGACGGCGAAGACGAGCAACGGCGCGCCGAGGACCACCACCAGTGCGGGGACCAGACGTTCCCGTGCGGCGGGGGAGAGGAAACGGCCGACGACCAGGTCCCCGGCGAGCATGCCGACCGGCAGACAGGCGAGCAGGGTTCCCGTCGAGCCGGGGGACATGCTCCGACCGCCCGTGAACGGAACGACCAGGCTCTCCGCGCCGGCGACGAACGCGGCAGGCAGCCACTGGGCGAGCAGCAGCGTCCGTACGGTCCGGTCGGTGAGCAGCGCGCCGCTCTCCGACCAGCTGTGGCGGAGCACCGACGCGCCCGGGCCGGGCCGCGCCGCCTTGCCGGGCGCGGGCAGGTCGGGCAGTCGTACGCGAACGGCGACCGCGGCGATCAGATACGCGGCCGAGCTGAGCAGCAGTGAGTTCCGTGGCCCCAGCGACACGATCGCGACCCCGCCACCGGCCAGACCGAGCAACTGGGCACCGGACGCGGACATGTTGGACAGTGAACGCCCGAGGACGTACGCGTCGCCGGTGAGCGTCTCGGCGACGAGCCGTACGGAGACGCCGCTGAAGACCGGGGTCAGACAGGCCACGGCGGCGAACAGGAGGAGGAGCACCGGCACAGGCAGGACAACCAGCCCTGCGGCGGCGGCCGTCGCGCAGGACAGGACGTGGCCCGCGACGACGAGCGGGCGCGGGCGGACCCGGTCGGCGAGCGAACCGAGGAAGAGCGAGCCCGCGAGCTGTGGCAGGAAGCCGACGCCGAAGGTCAGGGCGCCCAGGAGCGGTGAGCCGGTCGTCGTGAAGACCAGGACCGACAGGGTCATGATCCGTAGTGAGTCGGCGGTGACCGTCAGGGTTCTGGTCACGAACAGCAGCCGGAACCGCGGGTCGGCCAGCACTTCCCGGTAGGTGGCGTGCCGCTCCGAATCAGGGGTGATCGTCACGGGGACAGCGTGCCGGGGGCGCCGTGGTCCGGTCCACCGTTGTGCCCCGGGGCGGGACAGGATCCGGGACAGTGGCCCCATCATCCTGGGACGTGTGATGCCGGAGAATGGTGCAGCATACAGGCGCCTTCGGCCCGGCAGTCACGTTCCCGCGCCGGCCCCTCGGTGCCGATCCGCCTGCCTCACCTGCTCCGTCACCGACCGAAAGGGACAGGACATGCTGATCGACCACATCGACGTACCCGAGCTGGCCCCTGGGACGTATCTCGAGGAGGAGGCCCCGGACGTGGCCACCGACTCGCCCGCGGAACGGGCCTGGCTGCCCTCCTACCAGGCTGCCCTGACCGTCTGACGCACGGCGCGCACCCGGCAGGGGCGGCGTTCCCAGCCGGTGGGCCCGCCCCTGCCCGGCTCCCCTGTCCGTCTCCCCTGCCTTCTGCCGCCCGACATCGAAGGACGGTTCGTCGTTGTTGTCCGAGCTTCCCGCCACCGAACTTCCGTCCACCGGTCTCCCCTCCACCGACCTCGGTGCCTCCGACGCGGTCGCCCGGGCCGACTCCCTGCTCTGCGCCGACCGGCAGTTCGGCGACTCCGCGGCCGTCGGTGAGCGCAACTACGCCCGGTTCCGGCTCGGGCTGACCATGCTGGCCCACCGGGACGACAGTTGCGCGCAGACGCTGCGTACGACGGCTGCGGAACCGGAGGAACGGCTTCGGCCGCTGTTGTTCGACCCGGTGCTGCGGCAGTGCTTCGAGGACGACATCCTGCGCCTGGAGAACGGCACCCTCGAACACAGCGCGCTCGGGCGGTACCTGGCTCGGTACATAGGCGAACGGCCGGTGGCCGACCCGCCATCGGTGGGCCCCTGCGAAGGCCTCACCCAGCCGCGCCGGCGCGCCTGGCCCGGCCTCGGAAACGCCTGGCTCCTCACCGAGTTGAAGCCGCGCGACCCGGTGGACGAGATGCTCGGCGACCGTCTCATGGAGCTGTACCGCGACGCGCTAGGTGACGGCCCCGCCCGGGCGCAGGCCCCGGTCAGTCCGACGAGCGCCGACCAGGCCACCCTGCGGGAGGGCGCGGAACTCCTCGCGTCACTTATGCCGGCGACGGGAGCGAGCGTTCTCGGACACATCACCATGGTCGGCTTCACCCGCCGGGAGACCCAGGAAGGCCCCCTCCAGTCGATGTCCGGTGGCGACCCGCTCCCGTCGTCGGTGCTGCTGTCCCCCGAACGCTGCACGAGCCCGTGGCTCGCCGCCGAGAGCCTGTTGCACGAGGGCTCCCATCTCAAGCTCTTCGACGCGCTGCGGACCGGCTCCGTGGTCAGGAACGCCACGGAGCGGGTTCCGATCCCGTGGCGCATCGGGTCCTGGACGGTCATCCGGGTGTTCGTCGCCCTCCACTTCTACGTGCACCTGCTGGTCTTCCAGGCCGCGGCCACCGCCGCCGACGAGGCGGTCCGCAAGCGGTTCGGCCCACCCCCGGCGGCCGAGGTCATCGATGAACCCAGCCCCGGCACCCCCGCCGCGCTGCACGGAAGTCACCGGACCAGCGCGGAACGGGCCCGCTACCTCGCCGAACGTGTCCTGGCGCTGCCCGAAGAGGCGTTGACCGAGAACGGGCACCGGTTCGCGCGCTGGCTCCTCGCCGTGCTCCGACTGGTGGACGAGGACGCGCCGACACCCCAGGACCGTGCCGGGACAACGGCGGACCGTCCGTCCGCCGCCGCGCCGCTCACGGGCGCCTACCAGCGGGTCACGCCAGTGGACGCGTGCGCCCTGCCCGGCCTGGGCCAGCTCCTCGTCGGTGACGCCGCTTCGGCCCGGATGCACTGGCTCAACTCACGCTCGTGGACGGTCTATTCGCTGTGCGACGGGCGGGACCTCGACTCGCTGCGCGCCGCGTACGCCGACGCGGCCCGACTGACGCCCGGCTCAGCCGAGGTCGACCGGCATGTGGGAGACAGTGTGCGGCAACTCGTGGCCGCGGGCCTCGTCACCCGGCTCGGCTGACGCTTCCGTCCGCCGGGGACCCGGACAGCCGTACGGAAAGAATGGCCTCCGAACGGCTGGAGGCGTGGATCTTCGGCAGGATGGCCGAGACGTAGTTGCGCACGGTCTTCTCCGAGATGAACAACTCCCGTGCTATCCGGCGGTTTCCGTAGCCGAGGGAGACCAGCCGCAGCACTTCCTGCTCCCGGTTGGTGAGCGCCGGGAACCGAGGGATCTCGTCGGTTCCCGCCAGGCGCATGAGGAGGGCGGAGAGACTGTCGCCGATCCGGGGGCCGAGGGTGACGCAACCACGTTGCACGGCCCGCACGATGCGCAGGAGGTCAGCGGTCTCCGTGTCCTTGAGGAGATAGCCCGTCGCGCCGGCCGTCAGCGCGGCCAGCAGGAGGCTGTCGTCGTCGTGCTGCGGGGACACCGCGGCGATCATCCGTGTCGTCGGGCTCTGCCGGTGCAGCCGCCGGAGCAGCCCGACTCCTGTACTACCGGGCAGATCGAGATCGACGAAGACCACGTCGGGCCGCTGCTCGAGCACCGCCCGCACTCCCGTGTGCGGATCGCCGGTCGCGCCGGGGACGGTGAATCCGTCGCCCTCCAGCGCGGCCCGTAATCCATGCAGCACCAGGGGAATGCTCTCGATCAACACCACGCGCGCACCGGCGTCGCGGACCGCATCGGCCATTCCTGAGTCCATCCTCACACCTGAGTACCCGAGCCGGTCCAGAGTCGTTGCCGCAGCCTATCCGCTACCCGGCCGCACCCCGATGCATTCGTCGGCGAGTCCGCCAACGGCCGTGACGGGTGAGGAAGTTGGGTGTCGGTCGGACCCCGTGGCGACATCAGGGCACCTCTCGGGGCGGTTACCCCAGCGTCCAGGTCTGGTTGTCCCTTCCGTTGCATTCGAACAGGACCGCCCCCGTACCGCTCGCGCCGCCGAAGATGTCGACGCACAGCTGCGCCTGGGCGGCCCTCAGTTCCGTACCGTCGAGCTGGAACTCCTGGCTCGCGCGGCCGTCGCAGCCGGCCAACTGGACCTCGGTCCGGCTGGCCGTCGCCCCACCGGCCGCGGTCATGCACTTCCCCGACGACCGGACGGTGCCGTCCGAAGCGATCCGCCACCGCTGCGCCGCGGACCCGTCGCACGTGGCCTGGAACAACTGGACGCCCGCGGTCCCGGTGCCGCCGCTCAGGCACTTGCCCGAGGCGGCGACCACCAAGGGGCGGCCGGACTGGGCGTCCGAGCTGCCGGATCCACTCGCCGGGGCCGAGGCGTCGTCGCCGGACTCCTGGCCGACGGTCTCCTGGGAGGACTGGGACGTGGGCTCGGACGGAGCGGTCACCGTAGGCGACGCGCCGCCCGAACCCGCGCTACCGGCGGTGGTCGAGGTACTCCCGGAACTCGGCGAACCGGCCGAACCCGACGGCGAGGAGACGGGGGAGGACGCCACGGACGTGTCCGGCGCGTTGGCGTCGCCGACCGCCGACGGGCCGTCCGACGCCGAGGCGCCGCTGCCCTTGCTGTTCTGCTCCGGCGTCGCCAGGACCAACCACGCGGAGGTCACCAGCAACGCCATGACGGCGGCAGCCGCGGCGAGCACGACCGGCTTCTTCCATCGGCCCGCCGACCCGTTCCCGCGCGGATCGGGCGTACCGGCGGCCGGGCGTTCGGCGGCCCCTTCGGCAGCGGACGGCTCGCGCATCCCAAGCCCGGGGTCCGGCTCCGCCTTCCGCTCCGGACCCGAAGCGGAAGCAAGAGCTGGAATCGGAATCGGCATGGGAAGGGGAATCGGATTGGCGGCGTCGTCGGCCGCCGCACGGACTCCTCCCGGCACGCGCAGCAGGCGCTCGGCGTCCTCGGCCGACAACCGCTCCGACGGCTTACTGGCCAGCAGGCCCTGGATCAAGGGGGTCAGCGGCCCGGCGGACCGGACCTGGGGGACCGGCTCCATGGCGATGGCGTACATGGTCTCCGTCACCGAGGCCCGCAGGAACGGTGATCGGCCGTCCACCGCCTGGAAGAGGGTGGCCCCCAGCCCCCACAGATCGGCCTCGGGACCCGGAGGGGCGCCGACGAGGCGCTCGGGGGCGATGAAGTCGACCGACCCGACCAGTTGCCCGGTACGGGTGAGAGCCGGCGTCTCGGCGGCCTGGGCGATGCCGAAGTCGGTGAGAATCACCCGGCCGTCCTCGGCCAGCAGCACGTTCGCCGGCTTCACGTCCCGGTGCATGATCCCGGCCCGGTGCGCCGCCCGCAGCGCCGCGAGCACCTCGCGGCCGATCCTGGCGGCCTCCTCGGGCGGGACCGGGCCGTGCTCTTCGGTCAGATCGGCGAGAGTGGTGGAAGGGACGTACTCCATGACGATGGCGGGCAGGCCCTCGTCGACCACGACGTCATGGACGACGATGACATTGGGGTGACTGATCCGCGCCGCACTGCGGGCCTCGCGCCGGGTGCGCTCGAAGAGGACGGCCAGGTCGTGGTCGTCGAGCTGCGGCTGGGGATGGAGTTTCTTGACGGCGACCTGGCGCGCGAGGAGATCGTCGTGGGCGCGCCAGACCGTGCCCATGCCTCCCCGGCCGATCCGGTCGAGGAGACGGTATCGGCCGCCGATCAGCCGTCCTTCGTCGGACACCGTGGGTTCCTTTCGGCTGCTGCGGGGCCGATCCGGTCGGCGGTCACCACGGGACCTGTCCGGCCGGGGAGCCGCTCAACGGCCCCTTGGCTGCTGGCTGTTGCACGGAGCGCTTATCAGCCAAGAGGGTGAGCATACGTCTGTTCGGACACGCCTTCGCATCGGCCACGCCCGTCGGTGTCGCTCAGAGGTTCGGAGCAGAATTTCCGAAACCTGACGATAGAAGCATCCAACCATCCGACTGTCCCGATTGTCTGACAGGGCATCGCACCACACGGGAACCAAACCGCACGGTAACCGAACCGCGCGGTGGCCGAAGGGGGCTGCTCGCCGATGAAACGCTTGACAACGGTGCTGGCAACGCTGGCGCTGGTATTAGCGGGGGGAGGCGCCATTCCGGCCGCCGCCACCGCTGCCACACCGCAGACCGCTGCCGCCTGCGAGACGGGCTGGGGGAGTCAGAACAAGTCGGAACCGGGATCGCTCGCGATGACCGGTGCCCTGGCGAACGTCCGGACCGGCCGTCACACCTGCTACGACCGGATCGTCTTCGACATCCCGGGCATGACCACCGCCGATCCGGCCCTGTACTGGGTGCAGTACGTGCCCGGCTTCAACCACGTCCCGTCCCAGACCGGGATCCCCGTCAAGGGCGGGGCGATCATCGAGATCGAGTTCACCGCACCGGTCAACCAGTCGCAGTATCCGGTCGAACTGGGTGATCCACTGCCGGGGCTGGACTTCACCGGCTACCAGACCTTCAGGGACGCCAAGTTCGGCGACTACTACTACTCGGCCACCCACATCGGACTCGGTGTCCGGGCCAAACTGCCGTTCCGGGTACTGGTACTGCCCGGACGGCTGGTGGTGGACGTGGCGCACACCTGGTAGCCGCGTCCCGGCTACCCGGCGTCGACGCTGACCCGACAAGCGGCCACGGCAGGGACTGCGTGACCGCTTCCGTCAGCCCGTAGGAGACCCGCGTCCGAGAGAGACGACCGAGACGACCGACGCGGCTCCGAAAAGGGATAGGCCATGCCGATAGATAGGCTGGCGGGTATGAACCCTGGCGCCCAGCACCCCGACGCCCCCGCCGCACAGCCGCTGCGCAGTGACGCCGAGCGTAACCGGGAGCGGATCATCGTCGCCGCGCGCACAGTGTTCGCGCGGGAAGGTCTGAACGCCTCCATGGCCTCCGTGGCCCGCGAGGCAGGCGTGGGGATCGCCACCATGTTCCGCCGGTTCCCCACCAAGGAGGAGCTGGTCGACGCCGTATTCTCCGACCGCATGGGCGCCTACGCCGACGCGGTCACCGTCGCCCTGGACGACCCCGACCCCTGGAACGGCTTTGTCGGTTACATCGAGGCCGCCTGCGCCATGCAGGCCGCAGACAGCGGCTTCGCCGACGTCCTGACCATGACTTTCCCCACCGCCAAGGTCCTGGAGCAACGCCGAAACCAGGCGTACGAAGCCATGCTGCGCCTCATCGACCGCGCGAAGGCCACCGGCCGCCTGCGCGAGGACTTCGACCCCTCGGACCTGGTACTGATCCACATGGCCAACGCCGGCGTCGTCAACGCCACCGGCGACGAGGCCCCGGACGCCTGGCGACGCGTCGTCGCCCTGTTCGTCCAGTCTCTTGAGACCCCGGCGCGCGGCCCCCTGCCCGACTCACCCGGGCACGAACCCCTCTACAAGGCCATGCTCCGAGCCGGCCGGGCCACCTCCGCGCCGGCGCCGGGCAAGAGCGGCTGACCCGGGGAACCAGAAGGAGACGGTATGCAGCCAGATGAACTTCGTCGAGCTGTTGAAGCAGGGCGGGCGACAGCTTCGGCGCTTGGCCTCCAGGTCGACGATGTGGTCGTCATCCACAACTCGGACCGCGTCGCGCTGCACCTGATCCCCTGTGGGGTGCTGGCCCGGGTCGCTCCTGCGGGGCAGCTGGCCGACTCCGAGTTCGAAGTGGAGGTTGCTCGCCGTCTCGCCGACGTGGACGCCCCGGTGGCTGAGCTGGACCCTCGGGTCGAACCCCGTGTCCATGTGCGTGACGCCTTCGCCATCTCCCTCTGGACCTACTACGAACCTGTGGCACCAGAGATCGCACCGGCCGACTACGCGGACGCCTTCACGCGCCACCACGCCGCCCTGCGGAAGGTCGACCTGGATGCGCCGCACTTCACCGAGCGAGTCGCCGGAGCGCTGAGAGAGGTGAACGACCGGGAGCGGTCCCCCGAACTGCCCGACGCCGACCGGCAGTTCCTCAGCGACACGCTCAGCGGACTGAGCGCAGCGATCAGCGGCTCGAAAGCCGACGACCAGCTGTTGCACGGAGAGCCGCATCCGGGGAACCTCCTCAACACGAGGAGCGGGCCGCTCTTCGTAGATCTCGCCACCTGCTGCCGTGGGCCGATCGAGTTCGACCTCGCCCATGCGCCCGAAGAAGTGGGACAGCACTACGCCGGGGCCGACCAGGACCTGGTTCACCGGTGCCGTGCTCTGAACTGGGCGATGTTCTCGGCCTGGCGCTGGCGCCAGAGCGATCAAATGCCCGACCGGGACCGCCGTCGAGCCGAGGGACTCGACCGGGTTCGTGCCGCGCTCGACCGCTGCGGACCGGTCTGAGCCGCAGACAGAGGGCCGACGCCCTCCCGTTCGTTGCGGTGGGCCCCGTTGTGGTGGGGTCAGTCAACCGGGCCCGCTACGAACGCTTCGGCGTCCGGAGAAGGCGCCGGTCCCCGGACAATGACGTCATGACGTCTCTCCACGCCAACCCCCTCTTCACCCGCCTCGCCGATGCCGAACGGATCCTCGTCGCGGGCGCGGGTGGCGGTTTCGACATCTACTCCGGTCTGCCGTTGGCCCTCTCCCTCCTGCATCAGGGCAAGCAGGTCCATCTCGCCAACCTGTCCTTCAGCGCACTCGCCGGTCTCCCGCTCGACGACTGGGCCGCCCCCGACCTCGCCGCCGTCACTCCCGACTCCGCCCCGCACCAGACCTACTTCCCGGAGCGGACCCTCGCCCAGTGGCTGCGCGCACACGGCTACCCGTCCACCGTCTACGCCTTCCCCCAGACCGGGGTACGTCCGCTGCGTGCCGCCTACCAGGCACTGGTCGAGCTGCACGACATCGACGCGGTGGTGCTGGTCGACGGCGGAACGGACATTCTGCTGCGCGGTGACGAAGCCGGGCTCGGCACTCCCGAGGAGGACCTCGCCAGCGTGGCGGCGCTGGCCGCGCTGGACGGCATACCGACCCGGCTCGTCGTGTCAGTGGGCTTCGGCGTGGACGCTTACCACGGCGTCAACCACGTGCACGTACTGGAGAACATCGCCGCGCTGGAGCGCGACGGTGCGTACCTCGGAGCGTTCTCGATACCGCGCGCCACCCGTGAGGGTGCTCTCTACCTCGACGCGGTGGCCCACGCTCAGCAGCACACCCCGGAGCACCCCAGCATCGTGAACGGATCGATCGCCGCAGCCGTACGCGGCTCCTTCGGTGACGTCCGGTTCACTGAGCGAACCCGGGGGAGCGAGTTGTTCGTGAACCCACTGATGTCCCTGTACTTCGCCTTCGACCTCCCGGGCCTGGCCGCCCGCTGCCTCTACCTGGATCAGATCGAGGACACCCACCTGATGCGTCAAGTCCAGTCGCGGATAGCCGAGTTCCGCGAGTCCAGAGTGACTCGCCCACCCCGTCGCTTCCCACACTGAATGTGACCCGCACTCCGGTCAGCCGGAGGCGAGGCGGTTCTTGAGTCCTTGTCCGTAGGCGGTCGGGGTCCCGTTGTAGTCGGTGATGAGCGACGGGCCGGACTTGCAGTCCCACGTGTTCCAGGTCCAGCCCAGGTAGCCGAGATCTCGGCTGTCCAGCCAGTTCATGAGGGTGTCGACGTAACCGTGGGCGCAGTCGTCCTGGCCGATCTCGCCGACCACCAGCGGATAGCGGGCGGCAACGGGCGCGATCTGGGAGTCCCAGCAGCTCTGGGTGTTGCAGCTGTTGAAGTTGTACGAGTGCCAGGACGCCACGAGTTTCCCGGCCGGGTCGGAGGGCGCGTAGGTCAGCCACCCCGTCAGATCGTTGGAGTAGTTGATGCCGCCGACCATGATGTAGTTGGTCGCGCCGGTGGACCGCACGGTATTGACGAGAGTCTGCATACCGGCCACGGAGTACAGGAAGCCGACGCAGGCCGAACCGCCGTCGCGCCAGCACTTCCACGAGGCGTTGTGGTCGAACATCACCAGGTTCGGGAAGGGCTCGTTGAACAGGTCGAAGACGACGGCCTGGTCGCTCTTGAAGGTGTCGGCCACAGACCTCCAGAAGTCCGGGGTGTGGTCGCTGTTGGGCATGGGCTTCTGGCACTGCGAGGCGTACGTCCAGCAACTGGAGCCGAAGCCTATGTGGACACCGCTGCTCCAGTGCAGTTCGAGAATGACGTACAAGCCGGCCTGGCGGAGCCGGGAGACGTAGTCGGAGACGGCGTTACGGTAATTGGCGCCGCTGTACGCGGAGTTGACGCCGTTGATGCCGAGCCAGCAGTCCTCGTTGAGCGGAACGCGGACGACGTTGGCCTGCCAGTTCTTGATCGCCTGGATCGACGTGCTGTCTGCGGGGCCGTCGAAGATGCCCCGGTTCTGCACGCACATGAACTCGGTGCCGGAACGGTTGACTCCGCGCAGCCTGGTGGGCAACGCCGGGGCTGAGGCGGAGGCGGCCTGCCCGGTGACGGACGTACTGCCCGCAGCCTGTGCGGCGGACACCGGCCCGGGCGCGAGCAGCACTCCGATCAGGCCGAGCAGCATGGCGAGAACGCCTGCCGTCCAGCGGATTCCAGCAGTGAAGTGACGAACTCTCATCGTGTCTCCCGATGGGGGGTGTTGCGTGGGGCGCGTCCGGTATGCGCCGCACGCCGGGGAAATCGCGGTGCGAGGTTGCTGAGCGGGTGGTGTTGGCGGGGTCATTGTTCCAGGCGGTCCACCTCCCGGGTGGAGTGACCGCACGACGGCGCGGGGGAGGGCCGACGCCGCCGGGCACCGGGGACCCCGGACGTTGCCCCTTAGGTCCTTCCGTCGTGGGGAGGAATTCGTCTACAACGGGTTGACAGGGCAGCTCAGTTACCAAGGAGGATCACCTGTGCACTCCATTGATCGGGAGCACCGCGAGGCCGGCGGGCGGGCATCGGACGCGACGCGCCGGACCAAGGCGCCGACGGCGATGAGCAGTGCGTGGATACGTCATCTGCAGCGCGTGGCCGCGGGCGGCGCCGGCCGGGCGACGGAGGCCTCCGGCCTGCCCCAGGTGCAGCGGGCCGCGGTGGACGAGGGACTGCGGTCGTCGTCGCGGCCTCTCGATACGGCGCTGCTCGGCGAGATGGAGGAGCGGTTCGGGGGCGCCGACTTCAGCGGTGTGCGGGTGCATGACGGGCCGGCGGCGCAGCGGGCAGCCGCCGCGGTCGAGGCCAGGGCGTTCACCACTGGCGCGCACATCGTCGATGGTGGCGGGATGTCGAAGAAGGACTGGGCGCACGAGCTGGCGCACACCCTCGACCAGGCGGCGGGACCTGTACCGGGCACCGACAACGGCGCGGGCCTGAGCATCTCGAGCGAGGGCGACGAAGGCGAACGCCGGGCGGTCGCGACGGCCGACCAGGTGATGGGCGCCCCCGCCCCCGTCCAGCGGCTGCCCGCCGAGCACGGGCACCCGTCAGACCACGCGGAGCACGGCCACGCGCAGCCGCACGCCGGTCCGGCGTCCGTCCAGCGGGTGGGGCAGAGCACCGCGACCGGGGGTCCCGCCGAACCCGGGCAGGCCGAGCAGAGTGCGGCGGCCGAAGGGGCAGGGAAGCAGGCCGACGGGGCGGAAGTCATCGCCCGCCTGAGCCAGTCGATCGAACTGCACACGGTCCAGAAGAAGATGAAGAAGAACGTTTTCGCGCCGGGCACCTGGTGGCCCGAACAGTGGATGCGCGAAGGGCCGGCCAGGCTCAGGAAGACCCTCGACCGGCGGGTGATGCGCGGCGAGGCCTTCAACGACCAGGACCTGGACGACATCAAGCACCTCTCCTCGGTGAATGCCGAGTGGCTCCAGAAGGTGGGCATCGGCACCTACGAGCAGGCGGAGAAATACAGTGAGGGCGGGTTCAAGGACTGGCTGACGCTTCCCGCGGGCAAGCGCGTCCTCACGGCCACCCTCGCCGTCCGTGCCAACCACCCGGCCGTGCGCGAGGCGGGCCAGGACACCCCCATCTCGCCGGACTACACACTCGGCCGCTTCATGCTCACCAAGGCGCCCGGTGTCGAGCCGAAGGAGAAGGAGAGCCTGGAGCGGGAGCGCGACCAGCAGATCCGGGAGACGGCCATCGACACCCTGCACCCGGCCGGGATCGCACCCGAGCGCCGGCACCCGGACGGCCTCCCCGACGCGAGTCCGGCGACAGTCAAGGGCAAGGGCAAAGCCACGAGCGCGACGTCACCCCACGAGGCGAAGGACGCACGCGCCCGCGAGATGCTCACCAAGGTGCTGCTCATCCTGCAGCACGGGCTGAAGCTGTACGACCCGGAGGCCGGGGCGCACGTGGCCGACTACGAGAAGGACGTCATCCGCGCCCTCGCCCACGGCGGCCGGGTGAACATTCGTATCCCCGCGCTGAGTTCCGCCGCCGCCCCCGCCTACTCGCTGCCCGAGTTCCTGGGCGTGACCCAGGACGACAGCTCGGACACTCGCGCAGGGGACGTCGTCGATCGCGGCTTCGCCACGCACCGGACCTCCATCGGAGCCAACAAGGAGGGCAGGCCCGGCGCGTTCAAGGAGAAGGGGGGCATCCTGGCGTCGGCCACCAACGCGGTGTCCATCGGTGCTGATCGTCCGGACCTGTGGGGACAGGACATCTCCGGAGGCGGTCTCGGCTCCAAGGACTGGAACGGCGATGTGGTGCTGCCGAACGGGTCGTACGGCCACATGCTGCTGGTCCACCACCGGCCGACCACGAAGAAGGACGGTTCACTGCAGATCGGCATCGAGACCCTGGCGCCGCACTCCGCCAGTCCGGTGGGCTACGAGCACGACTTCCGCTCCACCGAGGCCACCGCCAACCCGGAGTCGGTCATGCACGGCCACAAGGGTGACAAGGTCGGCTCGGGCGGGCTGGGCAAGAACGAACGCCTGGTCGAACTGGCGGAGCTGGGCAAGGCCCATGCCAGCGGCGACTGGCGGACCTTTCTGGACGAGATCAAGAAGCAGTGGGACGCCGCGCTGGCGGAGACCGAGGACGGCTCGAAGCAACGGCGGGCCCTGTACGAAGGCCTGGTCGGACCCAGGACGCCGCCGAGGTCCTGACGACAGCGGCCCTGCGGCCGGGCGGGGCCGGCCGCGGGGCAGGCATATGGCCGCAGGGCGCGGTGAACGTCGGCCGGGGTCGCCGCACGTGCGGGCGGGCCCGCCCCGTTGGGTGACGATCCTGTGACAGGGAGTGTCGGATGCGGGGCCGGGTCCCCCGGGCCCGCGCCCATGGTGGAGAATCGGTGCCATGAGTGAGAACGTCTACTTCCAGGTTTCCGCGAACGGTGAGGACCTCGGGCGCATCGTCTTCCGGCTGTTCGACGATGTCGTGCCGAAGACCGCCCGCAACTTCCGCGAGCTGGCCACCGGCCAGAACGGTTACGGCTACAAGGGTGCCCCCTTCCACCGCGTCATCCCCGATTTCATGCTGCAGGGCGGTGACTTCACCAACGGCAACGGCACGGGCGGCAAGAGCATCTACGGTGAGAAGTTCGCCGACGAGAACTTCCAGCTCAAGCACGACCGGCCGTTCCTGCTGAGCATGGCCAACGCGGGTCCGAACACCAACGGCTCGCAGTTCTTCATCACCACCGTGGTGACCCCGTGGCTCGACGGCAAGCACGTCGTCTTCGGTGAGGTCGTCGAGGGTGCGGACATCGTCAAGACGATCGAGGGGCTCGGCAACAGCTCCGGCGCCACCAAGAAGAAGCTCGTCATCGAGGAGAGCGGCGTCGTTTCCCCCTCCTGATCATCGTCTGTGATGCGCCTGCGGCCACTGGACACGGCGAGTGTCCAGTGCTGCCGGAGGGCGCGACACCGACGGGGGACGGGCTGGGTGCCGTCGGCGCCCGGCCCTGTCCCGGGTGGCGTCGACTCGGACTTCCACCACCAGCCCGGGTCGCCCACGTGACAGCCGAGGTCTCCTGCGTGTCCATCCCGCGGAGAACACCCAGCCCGTTCACGAGTGCCGGCGCCGGCGGTCGGGGCCGACAGCCGACGAGAGCTCGGCCGGCCGCATACGGCATCACATCCCGCGTATACAGGCAGGTTGACGGAACGTCACATGCCGCGACCCGGCTGGTGTTCGGTGCCGCGCGGGTCGTCTGATCGTTCGCGACCGGTTCCACTACACCGGGACCCGCGGAAATCGAATACGACCGACGCGTTGACTTCTGTATGGGGTGGGCCCTAGCTTCGGCGCCGGGTGGTTCGACGGAACGTGCGTCGTTCGATATATCGACCAAAGTTGTGGGATTTGGAAGTGCCGTCGGGTCGAGGCATCCCCAGAACGACAGGAGATGTACATGCGTGCGGTTCTCTCCCGGCTGGCGACGATATTGGTCGCCGCCGCCCTGCTCCTCACCTCCCAGGTCCTGACAACGCCCCAGCGGGCCGCCGCCGCCGACCCGGGCTACCTGATGGTGCACTTCACGGGCGAGGGGTCGACCAACCAGCAGATGTATCTCTCGCACAGCACGGACGGCGTGCACTGGAACGACCTCAACGGGGGAGGGATGGTCCTGCGCTCCACGGTCGGCACGAAGGGCGTGCGTGACCCCGCGCTGGTGCGCTCTCCCGACGGCAGCAAGTACTGGATCGTCGCGACCGACCTGTGCATCTCCTGCGGGCAGACCTGGAGTCAGTCCATCAACGACGGCAGCCGCAACCTCGTGGTGTGGGAGTCGACGGACCTCGTCACCTGGTCGCAGCCGCGATTGCTGAACGTCGCCGGTGCCATCCCCGACGGGCGCAACGCGTGGGCGCCGGAGGCGATCTGGGACCCGGCGAGCAACGACTACATCCTGTACTGGGCGACGAACGTGCCCTTCAACGGCGCGACGAAGCACCGCATCTTCTACGCCCACACCAGCGACTTCCGCACCATCAGCACCCCGCAGAGCTACATCGAACGCCCCGGCGCCCAGGAGATCATCGACACCCAGGTCATCGAGGTGCCGTCCGGCGTCGGCAACTACCGCTACGTACGGGCCTCCGGCGACGGCCAGATCACCCTCGAAGGCAGCAACTCGATCCTCGGAACGTGGACCAACCTCGGCAACCTCTCCGGCATCGGTCTCACCGGCGCGATGGTCGAAGGCCCGATGTGGATGAAGTTCAACGGCACCAACAAGTGGGGCCTCTACCTCGACCAGTACGCCTCCAGCGGCGGGTACATGCCGGTCCTGACGACCGACCCGTCCAATCCCGCCGCCTACCAGAAGCAGGCGTCGAGCAGCTACAACATGGGTGTCACCAAGAAGCGCCACGGCTGGATCCTGAACCTGACGGCCGCCGAGGAGAACCGTGTCCTCGCCCGCTGGCCCAACACCGCGGTCAACCGGCTCCAGTCGTACAACTTCCAGGACCGGTACGTCCGGCACACCAACTTCGACGTGCGTATCGACCCGAACGTCAGCCCCGCCGAGGATTCCGGGTTCCGGCTGCGGACGGGCCTCGCGGGCTCCGGGACCGTCTCCTTCGAGTCGGTGAACTTCCCCGGGTACTTCCTGCGGCACTCGGACTTCGACTTCCAGCTCGCGTACAACGACGGCACCAGCCAGTTCGCCCAGGACGCCACCTTCAACCAGGTCGCCGGGCTCGCCGACCCGACCTGGTCGTCGTTCCAGTCCTACAACCACCCCGACCACTACATCCGCCACTACGCCTACCAGCTGCGGCTCGACCCGATCACCACCGCGACGGGACGCGCCGACGCCACCTTCCGAGTGACGAGCTGACCCGCCAGCGGTCCTGATCCGGGCTCAGATCCAGGTGTCGAGCCACATTCTGGCGTGCCAGTCGGCGTACGGCATCGTCTGCCCGGAGTAGATCGGGAAGAAGTAGACGAAGTTCCAGGCGATGAGCAGGACGAGTACACCTGCGGCCACCGCGCCACGCGCCCGGCGCCCTTCGGTTGCGCCCGGCGGGCCCAGCAGGGCTGCCAGCATCATGGTGACGGCCAGGCACAGGTACGGCACGAAGACGATCGCGTAGAAGGAGAAGATCGTGCGGTCCTGGTACAGGAACCACGGCAGATATCCGGCACCCACCGCACACAGGATGGCGCCGGCACGCCAGTCGCGGCGCAGCGCCCACCGGTAGAGCAGATACACGAGCGCGCAGCACGCCGCCCACCACAGCAGCGGGGTGCCCAGGGCGAGGACCGCCTGTGAGCAGTCGGTCGTCGTGCGACACCCGTCGGTGCCGGGTTTCGGTGACTGGTAGTGGAACAGCACGGGCCGGCTCTGGATCAGCCAACTCCAGGGATTCGACTCGTACTTGTGCGGGATGTGCAGACCGATGTTGAACCGGTACACCCCTGACTCGTAGTGCCACAGGCTGCGCAACGGCGCCGGAATCCACGACCAGGCGCCGCCGCGGCCGTCCGCCCAGTGGCGTCCGTATCCGTCGTCGGACAGGAACCAGCCGGTCCATGTCGCCAGATACGTCAGCATGGCGACCGGAACTACGGTCAGCACCGATCTGCCGAGGTCCCTGCGCAGCACCGCACGGTAGGGGTGACGCGCTCCCGCCACGCGGCGTGAGCCGACATCCCACAGCAGGGTGAGGACCACGAAGGAGACGAGGAAGTACAGACCGTTCCACTTGGTCGATGCCGCCAGCCCCAGGAAGAGGCCCGCTGCAGCCCGCCAGGGCCGCGCTCCCGTTCCGGCGTGATCGCCGGTGTGCGCGTCGGGGCGTACCCGGCCGTCCTCGTCGACCGGCAGCGCCGCCGCGAGCCGGGCGCGCGCGTGGTCGCGGTCGATGAGCAGGCTCGCGAACGCCGCCAGTACGAAGAACATGACGACGAGGTCGAGCAGGGCGGTGCGGCTCATCACGTAGTGCAGGCCGTCCAGCGCCATCAGTACTCCGGCGAGGCAGCCCAGCAGTGTCGAACGGAACAGACGGCGCCCTGCCCGGCACAGCATCAACACCGACAGTGTGCCGAGTACCGCTGTCATGAAGCGCCAGCCGAACGGGGTGAGACCGAACATCCACTCGCCCACGGCTATCACCCACTTGCCTGTGGGCGGGTGCGCGACGAAGGAGCCGGTGTCGGAGAGCGGGATCACCTGCGGGTCGGCAAGGATCTGCGGGTCGGCGATCTTGCGGTCCGGCCAGGTGCCCTCGTAACCGAGCCGCAGCAGCGACCAGCCGTCCTTGGCGTAGTACGTCTCGTCGAACACCACCGCCCGGGGGCTGCCCAGCTGCCAGAAACGTGGCAGCCCGGCGAACAACGCCACCAGCAGCGGCCAGCCCCACCCGGCCCGGCGCCGTGGCTGTGGTGCGGGAAACGGCGCGATGAGGCGGTTCTGCACGGACGCCTGCGCGTGCCCGACGTACCCGAAACCGCGCATTCGCCGTTGCCAGGAGACCGACGGAGGATCTGCCGCGTTCCCGGTCACGGGGACGGTCACGGGGACGGTCACGGGGACGGTCACGGGCGCGTTCTTCTGGATCACGTGGTGGGTTTTCCGCTCGTCATGAGTCGGTACGGCGACGACTGGGGCCGAGCGGTCGGCGTGGAGGCCGGATTCGAGCGCACTTCGGCGGTCGACGCGGGGCGGACCACCGGCGGCCCTGGGACCGACTCGGCGGAGGTGACGGGGCGGGGCCGGGGAGTGGTACCGCCGTGGGCGACAGTGTCCGACAGAGCCATCAGCCCGACTCCACACCCGGCGATCGTCAGCGCGGCACCGGTGGCCATCCATGCCGTCCGGAACCGCTGCCGGGCGCGCACGGCAACTCGCAGCCGGAGCCGATGCCGGTCTTCGTACGGCGTGTCCTGCCGGCTGTCACGCAGCATCCGCGCCAGGTCCTGCTCGAAGTGATCCATGGCTCCTTCTTCACTCCACCGGTTCGACCGCGTCGGACATGAGCCGCCGCAACCGCGCGACACCGCGTGCCGTCAGAGAACGGGCGGTGCCCACCGGACACCCCAGCGCCTCAGCGACCTGCTGCTCGGGCAGATCCTGGTAGTAACGCAACACGACCGCGGTGCGCTGCCGCGCCGGCAGCAACGCCAACATGGCCTCCAACCGGGTCCGTTCGTCCACGGCGGCGGTCGCGTCGGACACCTCGGGCGGATCGGGCAACTGGTCCACAGGGCGTTCGCCCCACCAGCGGCGCCGTGCCGAGCGGGCCGCGGCACGGGCCAGAACCTTGCGCACGTACGCCTCGGGCGCCTGCTCGGCCACCTTCGGCCAGGCGAACCAGAGCTTGACCAGCGCCTCTTGCAGCAGATCCTCGGCGCGGTGCCGGTCTCCGCCGGTCAGCAGCCGCGCCAGGTGAAGCAACACCGACCACCGAGCCGCCACGAAGCGGTCGAACTCATCGGCCCGCAACTGCCCCATCGGTGTCGCCCCTTGCCCCCTGCCGGACTCGCCGGCCCTTACCTCGTCTGTGCGGCGCGGAGCGGCGGACCCATCCGTCGACCGCATACGCCGCCGCGCGACCGCGGACCTCCTACACCCTTCACTAAGACACTGGGCCACACCTGGCTATGCACCCCGACCATGTGGCATGGCTCACACGCCGCGTTGCCGGTGCTCCTGTCCGGCCCGGACGTGCCTCGGGCCCACCCCGATTGACAGGATGGGCCCGAGATCGGGGAGCCGGTGTCAGCCGATGTGGAAACTGTCCCCGTAGACCTTCCAGTCCAGCGGCGGATCCAGGTTCAGGTTCCCCTTGCGGAGGAAGACCCGCTGCGCGGTGTCGACCCGGCTGGTGTCCGAGTGGGCCTCCTCCTGCTTCATCGCCCAGACCCGGGCGTCGAGGAAGGCGTTCAGATACGTCACCTCGTTGCCGCCCTGCGCCGGCGGCTTGGCCTTGGCCAGCGCCCGCTTGCGAATGTTGCCGAAGCTGGTGCTGTCGCCGCCGTTGCCGTGCATGACGATCGCGTCGTAGTACGCGAACTGCCCGAGTACGCCGATGCCGTCGGCCTTGCCCTGCTTGACCGACGGGTTGAAGTAGACCCGGTCGCGCTCGTCGTTCTGCGCCTGTTGGAACGCCGAGTCCTGGGCCGCGCGGCGCCAGTCGGCGGGGTAGCCGGGGTCCAGGCCCTGGTGCGAGTCGCTGCCGTCGACGTCGCGCAGGGCAGGCAGGTACTTGGCCAGGACGTTGCCCGGCTTGCGCCGGGTGTAGAGCTCCACGAGGTCGAGCATGTCGCCGGTGCCGGAGCAGAAGCCGATGATCCCGGCGGTGTAGCCGCGACCGTCGCCGATGTCCTCGATGTACTTGTACTGGGCCTTCCAGTCCAGCGACGAGTTCTCCGCGCTGGACACCAGCTTCATGGCGATCTCCTTCTTCGCCGGATCGTCCAGGCCGACGGCCGCGGCGGTCGCGGACTGACTCGCGACGAGGGGGCCCGCCACCAGGGAGGCTCCGATCAGGGTGAGCAGCGTGCGGCGTGAGGTGCGTATGTGGGGGGTGTGCACGGGGTCCCTCCAGGGGTTGAGTCGTGCGCTCAGTCGGGTGCCCGGTCGTTCGAGCAGACTGTTAGGAAGGTTTCCTACCAGACTTTCCGAACGGCGTACACCCATCAAGGAAGGGGGAGTTGGGCAGTGTCAGCCTGGCGAAGGGGTCAGCAGGGGTGTCACCGCGCAGTGCTGCGAGCGTCCACGAGTAGCCGCTGCACATCCGACACCAGCTGTCGAAGCCGTCCCGGCCGCACCATCTCACTCTCCATCCACTCGTCCAGGCGCGGACGCAGATGCCGCACAGTGCCGGGTCCGTGGCGACGCAGCACCGAACGACTGACCGAGATCTCTTCCTGGATCTCCCGTCGGAGATCATCGGTCCAGCCCTGGCTCCGGTCGACTTCGCCCAGAGGCGCCTTGAGGGCGGCCACTGCCTCATCAAGCACCTCAAGCAAGTCCAAGGCTCCTCCAAGGTCCGGGACAAGGTCCCCGGCGTGCGCTGCTGCGGCCACCATTGTGGACTCGCCAACCACGAGGAAAACCGTTGGGCTGCCCGACTCGCCTCAGGCACGATCGACTTGTGGACACTTACCTGGAGACCGAGCGCCTGGCCCTGCGCCGCTTCACCGCCGATGACGCGGACCTGCTGATCGAGCTGGACAGCGACCCCGCGGTGATGCGCTACCTGACCGGCGGCCGTCCGACCCCGCCGGAGCTCATCCGTGATCGCTACCTCCCGAACATCCTCGCCGGCTACGAGAAGTGGGGCGGCGACCTCGGACTGTTCGCCGCGCAGGAGAAGGACGGTGGCACGTTCATCGGCTGGTTCATCCTGCGTCCCGAACCGGAGGGGCCGCTGGACGCAGTCGAACTCGGCTACCGGCTGTGGCAGTCGGCTTGGGGCAAGGGCTACGCCACGGAGGGCTCGCGGGCCTTGCTGGGCAAGGCGTTCACGGAGCTCGGTGTGCACACGGTCTGGGCCGAGACGATGGCTGTGAACCGTGGTTCGCGCAACATCATGGAGAAGCTCGAAATGACACTCGTGGACACCGCCCCCACTCCTTCCGACATGGAGACGGTCGAGGGCTCCGAGCATGGAGGCGTACGGTACGAGATCACCAAGGAGCAGTGGCGGCAGCAGTAGCAACTGGGCGATCAGCGGCCGCGCTTCGCGTCCGGTTGTTCCTGCCGTCCCGGCTGATGACGGCCTTCCGGACCGGGATCTCTTGCCTGGAGCGCACTCCACGCTACTAGCGTGCAGTCCATGAAGTACACGCAGCTCGGACGCACGGGACTCAAGGTCAGCCGACTCGTCCTCGGCACCATGAACTTCGGTCCGCAGACCAGCGAGGTCGACAGCCACGCGATCATGGACGCGGCGCTGGACGCGGGCATCAACTTCTTCGACACGGCCAACGTGTACGGCCGGGGCGAGAACAAGGGCCATACCGAGAGCATCATCGGCAACTGGTTCGCGAAGGGCGCCGAGCGGCGCGACAAGGTGGTCCTCGCCACCAAGGTGTACGCCAGCATGGGCGCGGACGGCGAGGCGTGGCCCAACCACGACAAGCTGTCGGCGGTGAACATCCGGCGCGCCGTAGACGCGTCGCTGAAGCGGCTCCAGACCGACTACATCGACGTCTACCAGTTCCACCATGTCGACCGGGACACCCCGTTCGAGGAGATCTGGCAGGCCGTCGACGTACTGGTCCAGCAGGGGAAGATTCTTTACGCGGGGTCGAGCAACTTCCCGGGATACAAGATCGCCCAGGCCAACGAGATCGCCGCCCGTCGCGGCGGCACCATCGGCCTCGTGAGTGAGCAGTGCCTCTACAACCTCTACGAGCGCCGCGCCGAGATGGAGGTCATCCCGGCCGCGCAGGAGTACGGCCTCGGGGTCATCCCGTGGTCGCCGCTGCACGGCGGTGCGCTCGGCGGCGTGCTGAAGAAGCAGGTCGAGGGTGGTCGGCGCAGCGAGGGGCGAGCCGCGGGCGGCATGTCCGGCCCTGAGGTACACGCGAAGATCCAGGCGTACGAGGACCTGCTCGAGAAGCACGGTCTGGAGCCCGGCGAGGCCGCCCTGGCCTGGCTGCTCACCCGCCCCGGCGTGACCGGCCCGATCGTCGGCCCGCGCACGGCGGAGCAGCTCGAATCCGCCCTGCGCGCAATAGAGTTGGAGCTGAGCGAGGAACTGCTGGCCGGGCTGGACGAGATCTTCCCGGGACCGGGACCGTCTCCGGAGGCCTTCGCCTGGTAGTGGTCGCGATCGCGGCCCGCGAAGCGGGCCCGGCCCCGGTACGGCCGCCACCAAGGGCCCTTCCGTCATCTCCCTCGTAAGGGTGCAGACGGCTGTGGCGGCGACGGGGGCGGTGTCACCGGCCTGGGCGGGTGTGGGGGTTGTGTATGCGGGGGGCTGCGGTCACGGCCAGAGGCGGTGGCACCCGTGGCGATGAGCACGGTGCGACGACCGATCTGCGTGGGCAACGTTTCCCATTTCTCTGTCATGAACATGGAAAGATGATGGGGAGGTGAGGGAAGGAGTGTGGATCCAGAGAGCCGAAAAGGTGTCAAGTCTCTTATTGGATAAGGGGGTTGAGATTTTCCGACTACGCATGGCTGCCGTAGTCGGCCGGTGATCTTCGCTGATACGGTCCGGTCATGCCGCGCCTGGTGGAAGTCCCTGGGTATGTACGTTTCTTGACCGCCTCGGCTGTGTCCGCGTTCGGGTCTCAGGTCACGGGGCTGGCGTTGCAGATCCTTACCGCTGTGGCGCTGAGCGCGTCCGCCACGGAGGTCGGCATCGTCAATGCCGCCCGCTGGGTGCCGTATCTGCTCTTCGGGCTCATAGCCGGGGTCGTGGTGGACCGTTGGCGGCGCAAGCCGATGATGGTCGCCACGGACTTCGGAAGGGCACTCCTGCTCGGTGCCATACCGGTGCTGTATGCGCTGGACCGGCTCAGCATCCCCGCGCTGTGCATGTTCGTCTTCGTGTTCGGGGTGCTGTCTTTGCTGTTCGAGGCGGCGAACCAGTCGTATGTGCCACAACTGGTTCCGAAGGAGCTGCTCAACGCGGGATACGCCCGTGTGCAACAGGCCGGCGCGGTGGCCGGCTCGACCGGCCCTCTGATCGCCGGGGTACTGATCAAAGTCATGGGAGCGCCGCTTGCCGTGCTGGTGGACTCCCTCACCTATCTGATGTCCGGCCTGCTGCTCGCCTCGGTGAAGGCACCCGACCCCGTCCCTGATCGAGGCGGACGGCGCAGCCTGGGCAGCGAGCTGCGCGAGGGGGTGGCATGGGTCTACCGGCATCGCACGCTGGCGTCCATCGCCCTGACCTCGCACGCGATGCTCCTCTTCAACAGCATGGTGAGCACGGTCTTCGTGGTCTTCGCGCTGCACAGCCTCAAGATCGGGGAATTCGGTCTTGGGGTCACCTACGCATGCGCGAGTGCCGGCGTGATACTCGGCGGTGCGCTCTCGGGGCGCGTGGCCAGAAGACTGGACGTCGGTGCCACTCTGATCGCCTTCCGCCTGCTCGCCGCCGTCGGCTGGCTGCCCCTGGTCCTGGCCGAGCGCGGACCGTGGGCGCTTGCCTCCGTGTCGCTCGGCTTCTTCCTCGTGTCCCTGGCCATCGGCGCCGAAAGCCCGGTGGAGATGAGCTACCGCCAGGCGGTGACGCCCGGTCGGCTGCGCGGGCGGATGAACGCGACGATCCGCTCGATGAACTGGGGAATGGTGGCGGTGGGTGCACCACTTGGCGGAGTGCTCGCCGACCAGGTCAGCTATCGCTTCGCCCTGTGGATCGGACTGTCCGGAGCAGTCGCCCAGGCACTCGTGCTGATGTTTTCTCCCACTCGGAGGGCCTGTACCGCCGACGGACTCGATTCCCCGACAGCTGACCTGACACAGCACGACGCAGAAGTCCAAGCAGGGGAGAGCAAGGACTGATCGGCTCGCGGTGGCATTTGGGGCCCAGTACCCGGGCGACCGTGGACGTGGCCCTCCATGTACGCCTCCTGGCCGCAGGAGGCGAAGGCGCTTCTCTGCACCGACTGAACGCTGCGCGCTCAGGGATCGGCGCTTGAGCACCGCGCGCTTTCCCAGGAGACGTCCATCCGCCTGGTGCGCAAGTTGGTGGGATCGCTGCCCCGGCGCTGGTTGGGTGCCTGCGGGCGACAAGGCGGCGGCCCCACAGCCTGCTCAGCTCGCAGGCGCCCCCCTTGTGTGGGGCCGTTACCCCTGCGAGGTGATGCTCAAGGACCGGATGAGCTGGGCCAGTTCTTCACGAAAGAGCTTTTCCGGGCTGAGAGCCTGGGTCTGTAGGTGGCCGTAGATCTCAAGTGACACCAGGCCGTGCAGGTGGCTCCAGATGCGCAGGGCGAGGGCCACGGCGGCCGGGGGCAGGTCGGGGAAGGCCGGGCGGACCTTGTCGAGGAGACCGGCGTCGAAGTCGGACCACTCGAAGTCGCTGTCCGCGTAGCGGTGTTCGGCGTGCGGCCAGGCGGCGGCCGCCAGCGCGGTGATGCCGGTACAGACACGGTGGGCGGCATCCGGGGCGGCGCCGCCCTCGGGGGGCCGGTAGCCGGGCACGGGGTCACCGTAGATGAGGCGGAAGCCCTCGGGGTTGGCCAGCGCCCAGTTCCTGAAGGCACAGGCCCATGCCTGGATCCGGGCGGCCGGGTTCTCGGCGGGGGCGGCGTCCCAGGCATCGTCCACCGTGTCGGCCAGCGCGGTGTAGACGTTGTTGATCAGCGTGGTGACCAAGTCGTCACGGGTGGCGAAGTAGCCGTAGATGGCGTTGGCCGTCATCCCCATCTCGCGAGCGATGGCCCGCAGCGTGATCGCGTCGGGTCCTCCCGAGGCCATCAGCTCCAGCGCGACCTTCTTGATCTCGGCGGTCGTCTCGGCCCGCAACCGCTCGCGGCGTCCTTTGATGCTTCCCACGCTTCCCACGATCAGTCACTCTACAGCGTCACAATACCGAGTGCCGTATCAATACTTCACGCCGTATAGTTTCTGCATGCCGTGAAAAGAAGATGACGGCATGGGCAACTGACGCATGAGCAACCAGGGGAGAGTCATGCACATCGGAGTGATCGGGGCGACGGGCGGCATCGGCAGTCGCGTCGTCGCCGAAGCACTCGGCCGGGGGCACCAGGTCAGGGCATTCAGCCGCGACGCCACGCGGATCGACGAGGACCGGAAGAACGTCGTCTGGCAGAGCGTCGACGTCCTCGACGCCGACGCCATCGCCGCCGTCATACCCGGCCTCGACGTCCTGATCAGCGGGTTCCAGCCCGGAAATGCCACCAAGGACATCGCCGACACGGTGGCCCGCTCGATCGCCGATCCGACGGTGTACGCCACAGCCGCGCGAGCACTCCTGAAGGCGCTGGAGAGCCATCCCCGGACCCGGCTCATCGTCATCGGCGGCGCCGGCAGTCTGGAGATCGAGCCCGGACTCGTACGGGCCGACTCCGACGAGCTGTTGCACGAAACCCTCGACGCGATCGGCCTGCCGAGGGAGTACACCGCCGCGGTGCGCGGCCACCGGGACGCCTTGGACGTCCTGCGTACCTCCAACCGGTTGTGGACCTACTTCAGCCCCGCGGAGGACATAGCGCCCGGCGAGCGTACGGGCCGGTTCCGGATCGGCGGCGATCAGCCCGTACTCGACGCGGACGGGCGCAGCCGCATCTCGGTGGAGGACGCCGCCGTCGCCCTCGTCGATGAGGCGGAACTGCCCCGTTTCGTCCAGCGCCGCTTCACCATCGGCTACTGAACCGACGGCTGCGGACCAACGGCGCAGCCGTGGCTTCCCGTCCCTTCAGGGCAAGGAGCGTGTCAGGCCCCTGGGTGCAGGCCGAGCGAGCCGGGGGTGGGGTCGCCCTTGACCTCGCCGAAGTAGAGGGCGAAGGTCTGCTTCCAGCGTTCGACGGCGGCACGGTCGGACATGAAACGGGGGAAGCCGTCGACGTGGGCGTTGGGGTACTCCCAGATGGGCTTGAGGCCTGCCGGGGGTGTGATGTCGGTGCGGACGGACCAGCCGTTGAAGGAGCCGTTCTGCATCTCCGTCGACAGCTGCCAGTTGAGGTAGAGCTTGGCGGCGGTGGTGTTCTTCGCCTGCTTGAGTACGGCTGTGCGCTGGCCCCAGGCCATGAAGGGGTGTCCGGCGCCGATGGCGAACGTCACGGGAGTGGTGCTGACCGCGGACCCGGCGGTGCCGACACCGATGGTCTTCTGCCCGCCGAAGACGGCTTCGCCGGGCGTGTTGCTGCCACGGGAGAACCGCACGTCCTGGGCGGCGAGCTTGGCGACCCAGTCCCAGCCGTACTTCTGCGCGTACAGGGTGTAGAGGTAGAGGACGGCGTCGTCGTCGTGCGGGTAGGCGGAGGCGATCTTGCCCTTCCACTTCGGGTCGACCAGGTCGCGCGGGGTGAGTGGTGTGGTCGTGCCGACCGCCGCCGTGTCGTACAGGAAGCTGAAGGCGATGGCTCCGGTGGCGACCCAGGCGCCCTCGGGGTCCTTGAACTTGTCGTGGACCTTGGCGAAGCCGGCGGGCTTGTAGCGCAGGAGGCGGCCCTGCTGCTTCCAGCGGTCGAAGTCCTGCAGGGTCTGGAACTGTACGACGTCCGGGACCAGGGTGTCGGTGGCGAACTGGTTGTCGACGCGGACGTCGTGGTACTTGCTGTAGTCGACGATCAGTGTCAGGTCGAGGTCGGGGAAGCGGGCCTTGAAGGCCGCCTTGGTGCCGTCCTGTTGGGTGGGGGTGTCACCGCCGGCGTAGACGACGAGTTTGCCGCCCTCGGCGAGCGCGGCTCGGTAGAGCTCGTCGAGGGTCCTTCTCTCCTCGCCCGGGGTGGTGCCGCGGGAGGCGGCGGGGGCGGCAGTGGCCGGGGCGGTGTTCGCGGCGACCGCGCCGATGCCGAGGGCGGCGCCCGCTCCGGTGGTGAGGACGCGTCGTCTGCTGAGGAAGCTGGACATGCTGAGGAAGCCTCTCTGGTGGGGGGTGGTGTACGAAGTCGTCCGTCGCTCCGGGAGTGAGTTGGTACGGGGCGCCGGGCGGCCTCCATAGTTGCCCGCTGTCCACGTCTGGGCAACGTTTCCCACGGGTGGAATCTCACATTCAACCGAACGGTTGAACGTTTCCTCGCGGCTCGTTCGGGGGCTTGGGCGGGCTACGCCGGTGGGCGGCCCGTGGTCCGGCACGGCACGAGGGTGGGGGAGAGGATGACCCGCTCGGTGGGGTTTGTGTCCGGGAGGACACCCGGCCGAGTTACGGCTTCTTCATGGCGCCCACCACCGCCAATCCCCAGGGTCTGACGACCGTTCCCGAGGAGTGGGGCATGGGCAACTCCAAGAACCACATGATCCTGCTCCAGATCGAGGAGTGGTTCCACAGCGGCCTGGTGGGCATCCGGCAGGCGCGCGGGAAGGCCGGTTTCCGCGAGCTGGTGATCGACCCCCGCCCGGTCGGCGGTCTCACCCGCGCCGAGGGCAGCTACCGCACGCCGTACGGTGTGGTGTCCGCGCGGTGGACGCGAAGGAACGGCACGTTCCGGCTCGACGTGGAGCTGCCCGCGAACACCAGCGCGCAGGTACTGCTCCCCGCGGACGACCGCACCCCTCACTCCGTCGGCTCGGGGAGGCACACGTTCACCGCGCGCGATCCCCTGACCGGCTCCCGGGAAGCCGGGAGGTGATACGGGCGTTGACCCGGCGCATCCAGTCAGCGTCGGTGTGCCACATGGGGTGGTGCGGGGCGGCGTTGGAGGTCAGGACGACGCCCTGGAAGCCCGCCGCGAGGCAGCGGTCGACGACGAACTCGGCGATGTCCTTGCCGACGGCGTCCTCCTCGAAGCGGGTCAGGAGCGGGGTGTAGCCCACGACGCCCTCACCGAGGACCGCGGGGATGCCGCGCACGCGGGCGAACTCGGCGACGGAGTCGACCCACCCGGCCAGCGTCTCCCGCATGGCCTGCCGGTGCGCCGGATAGTTCTCGTAGAGCCACAGGTCCCAGCGGTCGGGGTCCACCCAGTCGTGTGCGTAGAACAGTTCGCGCGGGATGCCCGTGGCGGCCAGTCGCCACGGTTCGTCCGGCTGGTAGTCGGCGAAGGCGGGGGCGTCGGGGCGCAGCATGGCGGCCAGTTCGGGGGTGGGCCAGGTGGCCGTCTCGGGCGCCGCCTCGGTGCCGTGGCCGAGTCCCACCGTCTCGTAGAGCGCGCCGAGCACGCCGTAGACGTAGAAGTGGAAGTGCGCGATCTGCGCCCCCTGAGGCAGGTCGTCGATCTCGCTCGGCCAGGGCTCGCCCAGTGAGTAGGTGACGGGGATGCCGGGGTGGCGTGCCTGCAGCAGCTTCACGGCGCGGTCGAGGGGGCCGCGCAGATAGGCGTAGTGGGTGGCGCCGTCGCGCGGTACCAGGGAGCAGTTGTCGACCTCGTTGTGCACCTCGACGTAGGCGACGTGGTCGGCGAGGCCGTGCTCGGTGAGGAAGTCGAGGAGTTCGGCGAGGGCTTCGGCCACCGCCTCCGCGCGGTCAGGGCCGGGCACGTCGGCCAGGGCGCGGTGCCAGGTTTCGGTGTCGGCGAAGCTGGGGGACTGCTGGTACTCCCAGGAGGACACGATCACCTTGCAGTCGTGCCGGGCCGCCGCTTCGAACAGCTCGACGAGCCGTCGGCGGCCGTCCAGCGGGTAGCCGCCGCGGACGTCGTACCAGCGGGTGCGCTGTCCGAACTCCTCGCCCAGGCCGCGGACCTGGACGGACTCCGGGGCAGGGACGCGTCCGGAGAACAGCAGGAAGGGCATGGCGCAGACGCGCACGGTGTTGAAGCCCCGGTCCACCGTCTCGGCGAAGGCGCGGTCGAGATCGGCGAACGGCTCACCGGGGCCTGCCTGTGTGTACCAGCTGAAGTCCCAAAGGGTGATGGCCAGTTGGCCCGTGGTCCCGGGCGTGGTGGCTTGCTGCGGTGCGGTCATGGGGTCACCCGTCGTTCGTGTGCGGAGGGGGCCGTCGGCGGCTGGACGGCAGCACCCTAGCTCAATTCATTATTTATGAATAATCCTTGACGGGGGTAGTGAGGTTGTCCACGCTGTGGGGCATGACCGAATTCATCCACCCGTCCCGGCGTACCGTCCTCACGGCAATGGGCGTGGCAGCCGGCTTCGTCACCCTGCCGGCCTGGCCACAGACGGCACGAGCGGCGGACGGCCCGGTGCTCGACAGCCACCCGGCCAACGAGCCCTCCGGCACCCATGTGCGTGATGTCGGCGGCACCAACGTCGTCTTCCAGTACGGCGCGGTGCTCCCGGCCTTCGACGGCTGGCGCACCCATGAGCCCACCCGCGACTACCTGTCCCTGGACAGGCGGTGGCGGTTCCGCTTCGACCCCGCCGACCGGGGACTCGGTGAGGCCTGGCAGTCCCCGCGCCTCGACGACCGGGGCTGGGGCCTCATCGACGTCCCGGCGGCCTGGGACCTGCTGAACACCCCCGGCTTCGGCTCGGAGGCCGCACCCTTCGGCAAGGGCACGGCTTTCAACGACGGCTACGCCTGGTACCGCACCACCGTCGACGTACCAGCGTCTTGGCGTGCCCGGCACGTGCGCATCGCCTTCCTGGCCGCCGGATACAGCGCCGAGGTCTGGCTCGACGGCACGCACCTGGGCAAGCACGAAGGCGCCAACTCGCCCTTCGCGCTCCCGGTGGACGGGGCACTGCGGCCCGGAACGCGCCAGACGATCGCCGTAAGGGTCTTCCGCCGGGCGAGCTACACCGACTACACGGCCTCGGCTCCCCAGCCGGTCACGGACGACCACGAGCTGCCGTACAAGCCCGTCGACCACTGGCCCTACGCGGGGCTGACCCGGTCGGCCTGGATCGAGGCGGTCCCGCAGGTCACCGTCGCCAAACTGCTCGTGGCCGCCGCCGACGGCCGCCTGGAGGCGCACGCGGTCGTCGAGAACCACGGTGACTCGGACTTCGACGGCCGGCTCACCCTGGACCCCGGACGGGGGAGCGGTGGCCGGCCCACCGTGGTCGCGGCCCGGATCGCCGCCCGGTCGGCGGACGTCGTACGCGTCGTGCTCCGCATACCCGGAGCCCCGCACTGGAGTCCGGCCTCGCCGCGTACGCTCACCGCCCGCGCCACCCTCGCCGCCGGGAGACACTCGGGCCCGCCGGTGGACACGCTGTCCACCGTGTACGGCATGCGTGAACTGGCCGTCGGCGAGGCGCAGTTGAAGCTGAACGGCAGGCCTGTCTTCCTCAAGGGCCTCAACTGGCACGAGGAGACGGCCGCGCACGGCAGGGCGATGACACCGGCCGAGTACGACCGGGAACTGGGCCACATCACGGCACTGGGCGCCGACTTCATCCGCAACTGCGTCTACAACCGCCACCCCTACGTCTACGACTGGGCGGACGAGCACGGCGTCATGGTGATGGACGACATCGACACCATGTGGCTCAACACGGCCCAGGAGAAGCTGCAGACCGAGCGCTACGGCCTCGCCCGCGCCCTGGCCCTGACGATGGCGTGGAACCAGCACAACCACCCCTCGGTGATCCTCTGGGGACTCCAGAACGAGTCGGAGATCGACGCCGCCGGCGCCCCGGTCTACCGGGCCTGGCTCGCCGATCTCAAGGCGGCGGTGAAAGCCGTCGACCTCACCCGCCGACCGGTGACCTGGGCCTCCAGCACCAGCAACGACCCCGCCTTCGACCTCGCGGACGTGATCGGGTTCAACGAGTACTTCGGCTACTTCTACGGCCAGGACGCCGACCTCGGCACCACGCTGGACGCCGTGCACGCGAAGTACCCCGACAAGCCGATCCTGATCACCGAGAACGGCACCTGGTCCGTGGCGGGCACCCACGGACCCGCCATCACCCAGGGCACGGAGGAGTGGCAGGCGGCGAGCTTCACCGCCCACTGGGCGCAGGTGACCGCGCGCAGCGATTTCGTCGCCGGTTTCACCTACTGGGTCCTCAAGGACTACAAGGAGCGGGCCGGCTACAACCAGGCCTACAACGGCATTTCCGTCATGGGCCTGCTCACCTTCGCCGAGGAGCGGCCCAAGCTCGTCTACGACGCGTACCGGAAGGCCGCCGGTCCGCGGGGCAGCTGACCCTCGGGGCCGGCGGCCCGTGAGCGGGGGAGGGGCGGCCTGCCCCTCCCCTTTACGCAGTCACCCCTTGACGGCGCCCTCGGTCAGGCCGGAACGCCAGAAGCGCTGAAGGACGATCATCGCGGCGGCCAGCGGCAGGATCGACAGGAACGCGCCGCCCACCGTGAGCTGGTAGAGCTCGGGATACCGCTGCGCCTGCGACTGCCAGGTGGTGAGACCCAGCGTCAGGGGGTACTTGTGGTCGTCGGAGAGCATGACCAGCGGCAGGAAGTAGTTGTTCCAGATACCGACGAACTGGAAGAGGAACACGGTCACCAGCGCCGGTGTCATCGTGCGCAGGACGAGGGTGCTGAAGATCCGCCACTCGCCGGCGCCGTCGACCCGTGCCGCCTCCAGCATCTCCGCGGGTATCGCCGCCTCGGCGTAGATGCGGCACAGGTACACCCCGAACGGGCTGACCATGCTGGGGACCAGGACCGCCCAGTAGGTGTTGGCCAGTCCCAGCTTGCTGAACAGCAGGTACAGGGGGAGTGCGAGGGCGGTGCTCGGCAGCAGGACCCCGGCGAGCACGACCTTGAAGACCGCCTCGCGGCCGCGGAAGCGGTACACGGCGAGGGCGTACCCGGCGGCGCACGCCAGCAGGGTAGCCAGCGCGCCGCCGACCCCCGCGTACAGGAAGCTGTTCCACGTCCAGTTCCAGAAGACGCCGTCACCGTAGGAGAAGACCCGCGACAGGTTGTGCAGCCACTGCGGGTCGGAGAACCACAGCCCGAAACTGCCGAAGAGGTCCGCACTGCTTTTGGTGGAGGCCACCACCAGCCAGTAGACGGGCAGCAGGAAGTAGAGGGCCGCGACCGTGAGAAGGGCGACCACCAGGATCCGCGAGGGCTCCGGCCCCCGGCGCGGCCGACGGTCACGGCCGGCCGTGACGGACCGCGAGGCGCCAGTGGGAACGTCCACCGACTTCGTCGTCTGTGGTGTGGACACGCTCACCGTGCACCCCTTTCCTTGCGGTTCACCAGGCTGAGGAAGCCGAAGGACAGCACACTCGCGACCAGGGCGAGGATCACCGACTCGGCAGCGGCGAGGTAGATGTTGTTGTTGGCGAACGCCTCGTTGTAGGCGGCCAGGTTGGGTGTGTACGAACTGGTGACGGTCGAGGTCAGCGGCTTGATGACCAGCGGTTCGGCGAACAGTTGCAGGGTGCCGATGATGGAGAACACCCCGGTGAGGACCAGCGCGGGCCGGGCCAGCGGCAGCTTGATCCGCACCGCCGTCTGCCAGGCGCTCGCGCCGTCGATGCGCGCGGCCTCGTACAACTCCTGGGGGATCGACTTGAGTTGGGCGACGATCACCAGCATGTTGTAGCCGGTGAACTCCCAGATCACGATGTTGGCGATGGACCACAGCACGCTGTGATAGCCGAGGAAGTCGGGCGCGAGACCGGCCCTCCCGAGCAGGTCGACCAGTGGGCTGACGCCTGGTACGTAGAGAAAGCCCCACAGGATGGAGGCGATGACGCCGGGGACGCCGTACGGCAGGAAGTAGGCGGCTCGCAGGATGCCCGCCCAGCGCTGGGAGAGCGTGTCGAGGACCAGCGCCAGCCCGGTGGCGAGCAGCAGCATCACGGGGACCTGCACGATGCCGAAGAGCAGCACCCGCCCGAAGCTGCCCAGGAAGTCCGACTGCCGCAGCGCGAGGGTGTAGTTGTCGAGGCCGGCGAATCCGATGGTGGCCGGACCCAGGCCCAGAGGTCCGGAACGGATCGGCTTCAGCAGACTCTCGTAGACCGCGTAGCCGAGCGGAAGGACGAACACGAACAGGAAGAGGGTGACGAAGGGGAGGAGGAATCCCCAGGCCGCGCGGTCCGGGCGCGCGCCGCGCCGGCGGACGGCCTCCGCGAGGTTGGTGGTGCTGCTCATGACCGGCTCCTCGCCTTCAGGCCCTTGGCCAGCAGGTCGTCCACGGTGCGTTTCTGCGCGTCGGCCAGAGCCGAGGCGAAGGTGCCCTCGCCCGCCATGACGGCGCCGAAGGCGTCACCCAGGTGGGCGAAGTCGGCGTCCGTGGTGGGGGACCACTTCCAGGAGGTGTCGATGGCCCGGTCGGAGGCGGTGAAGACGTCGTTGTACCGCTGTCCGCCGAAGAACGGGTCGGGCTTGTCGAGCGCCGACCCCTGGAACACGCCGGTCGCCGCGGGCCAGCCGTAGCCGACGGCGATGTTGAGGTCGATCGCCTGGGGGTCGGAGTTGATCCAGTGCGTGAACCGCAGCGCCTCACGCGGGTGGCGGCTGCCCTGAAGGACCGCGGTGGAGGCTCCGCCCCAGTTGGCGGAGGCGTTCTGTCCCGCCTTCCACTGGGGGAGCGGGGCGACCCGCCACTTGCCCTTGGTGCCGGGCGCGTTGCCGCGCAGCAGGGCATCGCCCCACTGGGGGCCGATCCAGGTGACCACCTGTCCGGTCTGCAACTGCCGGTACCAGCCGCTGGACAGATCGGGTTCGGCGAAGACGAGGTCGTCCCGGACCAGCCTCTGCCAGTACTCGGCGACCTCGCGGGAGCGGTCGTCGTTCATGCCGACGACCCAGGTGTCGCCCTCGGTGTCCGTCCAGCGGGCCCCGCGCTGCCAGCACATCGCGGCGAACCAGGCCGGCGAGTTGGGGTTGAACGCGGACAGCCTGGCGCCGTCGCCGCGGGCCTTGACCACCCGGGCGGCCTGCTCGAAGTCGGCCCAGGTGGCCGGTGCCTTGATGTCCCACTTCGCGAGGAGGTCCTCGCGGTAGAAGAGCCCCATCGGGCCGGACGCCTGCGGAATGGTGTGCACCCGCCCGCCGAAGACGCCCTGGTTCCACTGCCACGGCACATAGCTGTCACGCAGTTCGTCGGCCCCGTAACTGCTCAGGTCCGTCAGCCCGTTGACGAGCATGAAGGCGGGCAGCTCCTGGTACTCGACCTGCGCCAGGTCCGGCGCGTTGCCGGCCGACAGGGCGGCGTACATCTTCTGATAGCCGCCCTGGGTGCTCGCCGGGACGGCCTGCAACTCGACATGGATGTCGGGGTGCGTCCTGTTCCACAGATCGACGGTCTTCTGCATCGGCACCCAGGTCCAGAAGACGAGATTCACCTGCTGACCCGGGCGGGTGGCCGCCTGCCGGGTCGTGCGGGCAGCTCCGACGGTCTGCCCGCAGGCGGTGAGCGCCGGAAGGGCGACCAGTGCTCCGGCCGCACCCGCACCCCACCGGAGCAGCGCCCTCCGTGAGGGTGGTGAGCTGTTCATGTACGCCCCTTACATCCCTGTGTCTGCGGCTCGATCAGTCAGCTTGGGACGGCACCGCCACCCAGTCAAGATATATTCATAATTAATTGAAACAGCTATGGTGGGTGCGGAAAGCCGAAGGGAAGAGGCGAACGATGACGGAGTGCCACAGGATGGCCGGACTCGTGGCCGTGATCACCGGCGGCGCGCACGGCATCGGCGCGGCCACGGCACGAAGGCTCGCGGCCGAGGGCGCGACCGTCGTGATCACGGACGTGGACGACGCGGCGGGCAGGACACTCGCCGCGGACATCGAGGACGGTGCGGGACGCGCGGAGTACGTACGCTGCGACGTCACCTCGGCCGCCGACTGGGAGCACCTGGCGCGCCACGTCGAGGAGCGCCACGGGCGCCTCGACATACTGCACAGCAACGCCTTCGCGCAGGTCAACAAGCCCGCACACGAGCTGAGCGAGGCCGAGTGGGACGGTCAGATGGCCGTACTGCTCAAGCCGGCCTGGCGGGCCATGAAGACCTTCGCGGTCATGCTGCGCGAGGCCTCGGGCTCCGTCGTCCTCACCTCCTCGGTGCACGCGGTCATCGGCCTGCCGGGCCACGCCGCCTACGCTGCCGCGAAGGGCGCCCTCTGCTCGCTGGGACGCCAGTTGGCCGTCGAGTACGGGCCCGGCATCCGGGTCAACACCGTACTGCCCGGCCCCATCCTCACCGCCGCCTGGGACGGCATCCCGGAGGCCGACCGGGCACGCAGCGTGGCCGCCACGGCGGCGAAGCGGTTCGGACAGCCGGAGGAGGTGGCCGCCGCCGTCGCCTTCCTGGCATCGGCGGACGCCTCGTACGTGACCGGAGCGAGCCTGGTGGTTGATGGAGGATGGAGCGTCATGAAGGAGTCCTCGTGAAGGACGCGCACCCCGCGGTGGGACGTGTGCGGCCCGGGCGAACAGGACCGGAACGGAAACGGAGAACACGGTGATCCATCCCGGTAGGGGGCTGCACGGCCAGGCGGTTGAGGAGCTGGGCCGACGCATCATCCGCGGCGACTACCCTCCGGGCTCCGTGGTGGACCCGGCCAACTTCGAGACAGAGCTGGGCGTCAGCAAGACCGTGGTCCGCGAGGCGATGCGCGTGCTCGCCTCCAAGGGCCTGCTGGAGTCACGGCAGAAACGCGGTACGACCATCCGGCCCCGCGCCGACTGGAACCTGCTCGACAGCGACCTCCTGCGCTGGCAGGGCAGCAGCGCTCCGACCGACGCCTTCCTGGAGGACCTCGCCGAGGTCCGCGCCATCGTCGAGCCCGCCGGAGCCCGGCTCGCCGCGACCCGCCGCACCGCCGCCGACCTGGACGCGATGCGGCAGGCACTGGTCGCGATGGCGGCGGCGGGTACGGACGCGGCGGCGATGGTCGAGGCGGACCTGGCCTTCCACCGGGCCCTGCTGGACTCCGCCCACAACGAACTGCTCAGCCGGATGGAGGTCGTCATCGAGGCCGGCCTGCGCGTCCGCGACCGGATCGTGCACGGCGCCCAGCACTTCTCCGACTCCATCCCCGTGCACCAGGAACTGGTCGACGCCGTGGAAGCGGGCGACCCGGACGCCGCCGCGGCGGCCGTCGCCTCACTCCTGGCCCAGGCCTCCGACGACCTGGCCGCCGTACAGGCCGGAAAAGACAGGGAAAACCGCGCCGCCGACGTCGCGACCGACACGCCGCCGAAGGAAGTTCCTTGAAGATAACCGGACTTGAGACGTTCCTGGTGGCTCCGCGCTGGCTGTTCCTGCGCGTCGCCACCGACGAGGGCGTCACCGGCTGGGGCGAACCCGTCATCGAGGGCCGCGCCGAGACCGTACGCGCAGCGGTCCACGAACTCGCCGACTACCTCGTCGGCAGGGATCCGCTGCGCATCGAGGACCACTGGCAGGTGCTCACCAAGGGCGGCTTCTACCGGGGCGGCCCCATCCTCTCCAGCGCCGTCGCCGGCATCGACCAGGCACTGTGGGACATCGCCGGCAAGACCTACGGCGTGCCCGTGCACCGCCTCCTCGGCGGCCCGGTACGCGACCGCGTCCGCATGTACGCCTGGATCGGCGGCGACCGCCCGGCCGATGTCGCGGAACTGGCCGAGGAACAGATGAAGGCCGGCTTCACCGCCGTGAAGATGAACGGCTCGGCCGAGCTCGCCCCGATCGACACCCCGGCCCGCACCGCCGAAGTCGTCGAACGCGTCGCCGCCGTCCGTGCGGTGCTGGGCGAGGAGCGGGACATCGCCGTCGACTTCCACGGCCGCGCCTCCACCGCCATGTCGCGCCGCCTGCTACCCCAACTGGAGCCGCTGCACCCGCTGTTCGTCGAGGAACCCGTCGCGCCGGAACACTCGGCCAACCTGCGCAGCCTGGTGGAGTCCACCAGCATCCCGCTCGCCACCGGCGAACGCCTCTACTCCCGCTGGGACTTCCGCGACGTCCTCGCCAGCGGCATCGCCGTCGCCCAGCCCGACCTCTCGCACGCCGGCGGCATCTCCGAGGTCCGCCGTATCGCCGCCATGGCCGAGACGTACGACGTCACCATGGCCCCCCACTGCCCGCTCGGCCCGATCGCCCTGGCCGCAAGCCTCCAGATCGCCTTCTCCGTACCGAACTTCCTCATCCAGGAACAGAGCATGGGCATCCACTACAACCAGGGGTCCGACCTGCTGGAATACGTGATGGACCCCGAACCCTTCCGCTTCCGGGACGGCTACGCCGTCGCCTCCACCCGCCCGGGTCTTGGCGTCGAGATCGACGAAAAGGCGGTACGTCACGCTGCCGAGAGCGGCCACCGCTGGCGCAACCCCGTATGGCGCGGCCCCGACGGGGCGTTCACCGAGTGGTGACCCTTGCCCGCCCCGGACCCGGCCCCCGATCCCCGCAACCTAGTCATGACCGAGGAGAGCCCGATCCCATGAACCTGGTGGAATCGCTTTGTGCCCACCGCCTGCTGGCGATCGTCCGGGGCAAGGATCCCGAGGCGGCGCTGCGCACGGTATGTGTCCTGGCCGAGTCGGGGATCGAGGCCGTCGAGGTGTCACTGACCACCACGGACGCGCCGGCTGTCATCCGGCGGGCGCGCGCCGAACTGGGCCCCGACGCGCTCCTCGGCGCCGGCACGGTGCGGTCGGCCGCTGACGCCGCCCGTGCTCTGGACGCGGGTGCGTCGTACCTCGTGACCCCGGCGCTGGTCGACGGTCTGGCGTCGTTCGGCGTGCCCGTGCTGATGGGCGCCCTGACGCCGAGCGAGGTCGAAGCGGCTCTCGCCCGGGGTGCCGACGCGGTGAAGCTCTTCCCCGGTTCCTTCGGTGGCCCCGGCTATCTGAAGGCCCTGCGCGACCCGTTCCCCGAGGTGCCCTTCGTGCCCGTCGGCGGAGTGGACGCGACGGCCGCCCGCGCCTACCTGGACCGGGGTGCCATCGCCGTCGGCGTCGGCTCCCCGCTGGTCGGGGACGCTGCCGACGGCGGCGACCTCGACCAACTCCGCGCCAGGGCCGCCGAGTTCCGTGAGATGGCCGCAGGGAGGACGCCGTGACGACGACGGTCGGCCAGGGCGTGCCCGAAGTGGTGACCTTCGGCGAGACGATGGCGGCCCTGCGGGCCCACGGGGCGTTGCGGCTCGGCGGCAGCCTCGGCCTGTCCGTGGCGGGAGCCGAGTCCAATGTCGCGATCGGCCTCGCCCGGCTCGGCCACCGGGTGCGCTGGGCCGGCCGGGTCGGTGCGGACGAACTGGGCGCGCTGGTCCTGCGTACCCTGCGCGCCGAGGGCGTCGACATCGACCACGCCGTCACAGACGACGCCGGCCGCCCCACAGGCCTGCTGCTGACCGAACCCCGCCTGGGCACACTCACGCGCGTCAGCTACTACCGCGCGGGATCGGCGGGTTCGGCGGTCTCACCGGCCGACGCCCTGTCCGCGCTGGCCGCCGGGGCCCGCATCCTGCACCTGACGGGCATCACCCCGGCGCTCAGCGCGTCGGCGGCGGAGGCCGCGCTGGCCGCCGCCGGGGCAGCTCGCGACGCCGGCATCACCGTATGCCTCGACGTCAACCACCGCTCCCGGCTGTGGACCACCGACCAGGCCCGCACGGCCCTCCGGCCGCTCCTGGACCGTACCGACCTGCTCATCGCATCGGAGGACGAGCTGCCGCTGATGCTGGAAGAATCCGGCGCGCGCGAATCCGAGGTTGTACGCGGCATCCTGGCCGCCGGCGTCGACGAGGTGGTCGTCAAGCGCGGTGCGCGCGGCGCGACCAGCTTCACCGCCGACGGGGCGACCGACCGCGCGGCACGACAGGTCGACGCGGTCGATCTGGTAGGCGCGGGAGACGCCTTCGTCGCCGGATACCTGTCCGGCGTCCTCGACGGCGCCGACGTCACGGGCCGCCTCCACCGGGCGGTCACCACCGCCGCCTTCGCCGTCGCCACCCGGGGCGACTGGGAAGGCCTTCCGACGCGGGACGAACTCGGGCTGCTCGACGAGCCCGACGGAACGACCATCCGCTGACGTGGGAGACCTGACATGACAGCAACGCCAGTGTCCGCGGCGGTCCTCGTGGACGGAGGGTACGAACTCGCCGAGGGCGGCCGCTGGGTCGACGGCCGGTATGTGTACGTCGACATCCTCAGCGGCCGGCTCTTCGAGCTGCGTGCCGGCACCGGAAGCGTGGCGCCGCGTCAACTGGCCGCACTCGACGTGCCGTTGGGCGCCGTCGCACCGGTTCAGGACAGGCCCGACGCGTGGATCGCCGCCGCCGGCACCGGCATCGCACTGCTCACCGCCGACGGCGCACTGGAATGGCTGGAGCGCCCGGAGGACCGTACGCCGGTCCCCAGCCGCATGAACGACGGCGTCGCCGACCCCGGTGGCCGCTTCTGGGCGGGCAGCATGGCCTACGACGGGCACCCACGGCGCGGGCTCGCTCTACCGAACCGACCCCGACGGCACGGTTGTCCGCGTCCTCGACGGCCTGACCATCGCCAACGGCCCGGCATTCACCGCCGACGGCGCGACCATGTACGTCGCCGACACAGCCGCCGGCACCATCCTGCGCTGCCGGGTCGACCCCGTCTCGGGCGACCTCTCCGGCGTCCCCGACACCTTCGCCCTACTTCGCGACGACGAGGGCAGCCCCGACGGCATGACCGTCGACGAGGAGGACTGCCTGTGGGTCGCGCTGTGGGGCGCCGGCACGGTCCGCCGCTACCACCCCGACGGTCACCTGCTCCGCACCGTGACCGTCCCCGCCCCGCATCCCACGTCGGTGTGCCTGCACCCCGCCGACAACCACCTCCTCGTCACCACGGCCCGGCACGGGGTGAGGAACCCGACCCCGGCCGACGGTTCGGTGCTCACGGTTCCCGTGAGGGTCCGGGGGACGGCGGCCTGCTCCTGGCGGGGCCGGGTCTGAGGGGCCCCTGAGCACGCGCGCCCAGACGCATTGGTGGCGCCCGTTCTGCCTCGGGGCGACGGAACGGGTCAGGCCGACTCAGTGACGCGAGTGTGTCTGCACAGGTACGTCGTCCAACTGCTGGGCCCGGGTCCTGCGCTGAGCCGCGATGCGGCCTCCGCCGGAGATGCCACGGACGGCGAGGGCGATGAGCGGGAGCAGGGTGAGGACGGCGATGACCGTGCGATGAGGGCGACGCTGTGGCCGGCGTCTCCGAAGCGGCGGGCGGTGGCGAGCCCGAGACCGGGTCCGGCTCCGATGAGGGCGAAAGTGGTCACGGTGGTCCTTGTCCAGGAGCTGTCCGAGGGGCAGGGAGGCCTGCCCGACGCCCGCGATGAACGGCGTACGGGTCAGGGCTTCAGCAGCGCCTTGATGGCGCGGCGTTCGTCCATGGCCCGGTAGCCCTCGGCGACCTGGTCCAGGGGCAGGGTGAGGTCGAAGACCTTGCCCGGGTTGATCCGGCCGGTCATGACCCGGTCGATCAGGTCCGGCAGGTAGCGGCGCACGGGGGCGGGGCCACCGCGCAGGCCGACGTGGGAGAAGAACAGCTCCTGGCCGTCGATCGCCACGCCGTGCGGGACGCCGACGAAGCCCACGCTGCCGCCGGGCCGGGCGGAGTGCAGTGCCTGCCGCATGGCCTCGGGGGTGCCGACGCACTCCAGTACGGAGTCGGCGCCGATGCCGCCGGTGAGGTCCTTGACGCGGGCGATGCCTTCGTCGCCGCGTTCGGTGACGATGTCGGTGGCGCCGAATTCCAGGGCCAGCTGCTGCCGGGACTCGTGCCGGCTCATGGCGATGATGCGCTCGGCGCCCAGCTCCCTGGCGGCGATGACACCGCACAGGCCGACCGCGCCGTCCCCCACGACGACGGCCGTGGACCCGGGCTTGACCTCGGCGGCGACGGCCGCGTACCAGCCGGTGCCCATCACGTCGGAGACGGCGAGCAGGCTCGGCACGAACGCGCCGTCAGGATGCTCGTCGGTGGCGACCAGCGTGCCGTGGGCGTTGGGGATGCGGATGTAGTCGGCCTGACAGGTGCTCATGAACTCGCGGTGCAGACAACTGGACTGGTAGCCGTTGCGGCAGTTCGCGCAGGTGTTGTCCGAGGTGGCGAAGGAACCGACCACGAACTGCCCCGGCTTGACGTTGGTGACCTCGCTGCCCACCTCCTCGACGACGCCGACGTACTCGTGCCCCATGGGGTGGGGTTCGTCCACCGGCTCCGCGCCGCGGTAGGGCCAGAGGTCCGAGCCGCACACGCAGGTCGCGACGGTGCGAATGACGGCGTCGGTCGGCCGGCTGATTTTCGGGTCTCCGAGTTCCTCGAAGCGCACATCGCCGGGGGCGTGAATGACTGCTCCGCGCATGATGGTGTTTCCTTCGGTACGAAGTCCGGAACCGCAGCCGGGAATCATCTGGAACGACTGCTCGAAATCGAGCCTCGCACGCGGGGGCGGGAGCGAAAAGTGGAGGAATCTATCCGGGGAGCGAAGAAGCGCCGCTCCGAGCTGAGCCCGCGCACGGTCGGGCTGCCGGAGACGGGCGGGCCCCGACGGGTGGCCGGGCTGCGCCGGGAGGAGGTCGCCCAGCTCGCCTCGATCAGCACCGACTACTACACCCGGCTGGAGCAGGGCCGTATGCAGGCGTCCGCTCCCGTCCTGGACTCCGTCGCCCGTGTGCTCCACCTGGACGACGACGAGCGGGGCTATCTGTTCCAGCTCGCGGGCAGGACCACCACCCGCACCCGGCGCCACGGCAGGCAGAAGGTCCAGGCACAGCTGCAACGCGTACTGGACGACCTCACCGCCACCCCGGCCATCGTGCAGGGACGGCGCGGGGACATCCTGGCGTGGAACGCGCTCGCGGCGGCCCTGGTCACCGATTTCTCCCGCATCCCGGAGAAGCACCGCAACTACCCCCGGCTCATCTTCACGGATCCGGCGATGCGCAGCCTCTACGCCGACTGGGAGGGCTCGGCGCGGATCGCCGTGGCGCAGGTGCGGATGGAGGCGGCGAAGTATCCCGAGGATCCCCGTCTCGTCGAACTGGTCGGTGAACTGTCCACACGGGACAAGCAGTTCGCCCAGTGGTGGGCCGATCACCGCGTCGTCGGCCACACCGTGGGCACCAAGGCCCTCAATCATCCGGTGGTGGGAGAACTCGTCCTCGACTGGGACACCCTCACCGCCAACACCGATCCCGACCAGCATCTGACCGTGTGGACCGCCGCTCCCGGTTCTCCCACCCATGAACGGCTGCGCATCCTCGCCTCCTGGGCCGCCGACCAGAACATGTCGCCCTCTCCCTCTCTCCGCTGACCGATGCCCACGGCAGCCGTCCCTCACGCCGCACCAACTCACGCGCCCCGCCGGTCCGGGCGAGCTCGCCCGGACCGCCAGGGCCGCCAGTACGGAGAATTAGTGATTCGGGGTCAGGACTGGTTCCACTCCTGTGACCAGGCGGTGTAGCAGTCGAACTGCGCTTGCTGGATGCGGTCGCCGGTGTTCTCGTTGAGGGGCTGCAGGCACTTGCCGCTGTGCCGGGCGACCAGCTGCGGCCAGCCGGTGTGGGTGGTCGTCCCCGTGGTCCACTGCTGGTTGTAGCCGCTGTTGCAGTCGGCTATCTGCACGAGCGCGTTGTTTGACTGGCCCGCATTCACGACCTCCATGCATCTGCCACTGCTTGCGACGACCAGTTGGAAGTAGCCGCTGTCTGTCGTCCTGCGCGCCCACTGCTGGTTGACGGTTCCGTTGCAGGTGTACTGCTGAACCACGGAGCCGTTGGCCTGCCCTCCGACGTCCAGGCACTTGCCGGTGTAGTAGTTCTTGAACTGGTAGTAGGTCACGGACCGAGGCTTGACGGTCGTGACGCCCGCGCTCGCCGGTGAGGCGAAGGCCAGGACCGAGAGGGACGCTGCGGCCATCGCCGTGAGCCTGACAGCGGCCTTCCGGGCAGCAGGTCTTTTCATGCTGATGTCTCCTCTTCGCTTCTTCTGGGACTGTGCGGTGACGGCATTTCCGCGAGGGTCAGTGGTAGAAGTACGGATCCAGGACGGTGACCTCGGTGATCCGGTCGACGGGCAGGCCCGTGGTCTGTGCGGCCTGACGCACGGCCTCCGGAGACGGTCCGTCGTAGACGCAGTAGGTCACGCTCTTGTCACGGCTCACGTAGGAATGCACCCAGGTGACCGCCGACGCGGCGTTGCCCTCGATGACGCTCGTACAGGCCTTGGCGCCCTCGTCGTTCACCGGGATGTGCAGACCCTCGGGGAAGGTCCGTTGCACGAGATATCGCGGCATGTTGCACGCTCCTTTCCGACCACCACTGTCGGACGGGGAGCGGGCTTCGGACATCGGGAGCCGTTCCCTATGTTTGCTCGGCGATCTCCCCATGTCTGGCGGCCTCCTGGCGGGTCCGCACGCCGAGCTTGGCCAGGATGGAGGAGACGTGATGCCCGGCCGTCTTCTCCGCGATGCGGAGCCGGTCGGCGATCTCGGAGTTCCGCAGCCCGTCTCTGAGCAGGCGCAGGACATCGGCTTCGCGTGCGGTGAGCCCGTGGGGATGGGCGAGAGTGGAACGCCGTGGGGTCCGGAATCCCAGGTCACGCATCCGCCGGGCCACCAGGTCTGCGGCGGGTCGCGCCCCGAGGGCCTCGAACCCGCGCAGAGCCTCACGCAGGTGATCCGGGCTCTGCGCGAGCGCCAGGGCCGACTCGTACGGGCAACCCAGCTCGTCCCAGGTCCGGGCGGCCTCGGCGGGGTTCATCCGATACGGCGAGGCGGCGGCCGGGTGGACTTCCCCCGGCTCCGGTTCGAGCCACTGCCCGAGTTCACCGATCGCCCAGCCGAGGCCGAGCCGAACCACCTGTTCGTAGGCCTCGGACAGGTGGCTGTCGGCCTGTTGTCCGTTCAGCCACGCGAGTTCGGCGCGTCCCGCCGTGACCGGCCACAGGCGCTGTAAGTCTCCGGTCCGTTCGGCGAGCGACCAGGCCTCGTCGAGGGTGTCCGCCGCACCCGGCTGGCCCCGCCGGGTGCGCAACCGCCCCAGCACCGTCAGCGCGACGATCCGGCTCGGCGTGCACTCGGTGGCTCCCACCTGCTCGACCAGCGCTTCTGCCGCGGACCAGTGCCCTTGCTCCCACCGGCACCGGGCGAGCCATGCCGTGGCGTAACTCCGTACGTCGTCCAGGTCGCGGTCGGAGCACCACTTCATGGCCTCGTTCAGCCAGTGTTCCGCGATGTCGTAGCGGCGGACCTCGCCTGCCGCGGATCCGAGGTTGACCATCGCGCTCCCGACGGCCCCGTCGTCACAGGCCGCCCTGGCCGCCCGAACACTCCGGAGCATGGTCTGCTCGGCCAGGTCGGGCTCGGTGGACCACAGGGCGGAGCCGACCGCGTTCAGCGCGCGGGCCAGCAGGGTCTGTTCACCGAACCGCTCGGCGAGCACGGCGGCGTGGTTGCCGGTCCGCACCGCCCCGGGGATGTCCCGGGCAAGCATCAGAAGGTACGCCGACCACGTGTAGGCGGCGACCAGCCCGGGGCCCTCCGGCAGCCGCTCGGCGAGAGCGAGCGCCTCCTGCACCATGGCATGCGCCTCGGCGCTCCGGCCCTGGTTCCACAAGTAGTAGGAGCAATGTGCCATCAGAGCGGCCTCGCGCTCCTGGTCGCCTTCAGCCCGCCAGCGCTCGATCGCCTGCCGGGAGGAGACCACGGCCGCCGCGGCCCGTCCCGCTTGCGCACACGCCTCACCGTGGCGTTCAAGCAGTTCCGCGTGGTGGCGCGGGCTGATTCCGTCGGCGAAACGCAGCGCCTGGGCGTAGTGATCGGCCGCCTGCCGGTGAGCACCGACGGCGGCTGCCCGCCTCGCCGCCGCACCGGCGTGTACAAGGACGGCCGCCGCGTCGCCCGCCTCCTCCGCGTGGTAGACGAGCCTGGCCGGATCACTGCCCCACTGCGTCAGCGCGGCCAGCGCATGCTCATGCAGCTCGGTCCTGCGCGCCGACGGGATGCTCTCCTCGATGGCCAGCCTGGCCAGCTCGTGGCGGAACAGGATCCGCGTGCCGTCGCGATTCAGCATTCCCGCATCCACACAGCCGTCTACGGCTCTCCTGGGCGCCTGGACCAGAGGCGCGGGAGCATAACCGGGGAAGACGGCCACCGAGTCGAGTGCGTCGCGCTCCGCGGGGCCGAGACCGGCCGCCCGGGCCAGCACCGCGTCGCGTATCGTCTCGGGAACCCTGCGGTCGGGATCGGCCAGGACCTCGGTCACGAAGAAGGGGTTGCCGCCGGCCCGCGCGTGCAGTTCCGCGGCATCCGGACCGTCCGGCCCGACCAGCGTCGCGAAGGCCGCGACCGAGAGCGGTGACAGCCGAATGCGCAGCACGCTCCTGTCGGTGGCGAGCGCTCCGAGCACCGCGCGCAACGGGTGATCAGATCCGACCTCGTCGTCCCGATAGGTGATGACGAGCAGGCCACGAGTGGCGGAGATCCGGCGGGCGGCGAACATGAGCAGGTCGAGCGTCGCTTCGTCGGCCCAGTGCGCGTCCTCCACGACGGCGACGGCTTCCCGTGCCGTCAACTCGTCCAGAAACGCGCTGAACATGGCGTGCCGCGGGCTCTCCGCGGCCATCGTGGCGGCCAGTTCACCGGTCACCTGTCGTGCGATGTCGTGGAGCGGACCGAGTGGCTGCGGCGTGCGCAGCGCGTCGCACGAACCCCACAGGACCGGCCGGGGCAGGCTGTCGCAGAACGCCCTGAGGAGAGCGGTCTTGCCGATACCCGCTTCACCGGACACCAGAACCACCCGCCCTGCCGGGCAGCGTCGCAGTGCGTCAAGCCAGTGCTCCCGCTCGAGTAACGCCATATCGGGGATGGTAGCCCCGGCCTCGTGGTGTGGCGTGGGTCACGGGAACTTCTCGGCCCGGCCGGAGAGGTAGGGGGTGTGAGATGTGATGAACAGGAAGATCGGGAGCGCATGCGCGCACGGATCAGGGCGGGCGATCGCGAGGCGTTCGCCACGCTCTACGAGGAGCACGCGCGGTCGGTCTACAACCATGCCTACCGGCTGACGGGCGACTGGTCGGCGGCCGAGGAGGCCATGTCCGAGACCTTTCTGGCCGCCTGGCGTACCCGGCACGCCGTCGAGCCGGAGGGCGGCTCCCTGCGGCCGTGGCTGCTGGGGATCGCCACGAACAAGGCACGCAACGCCAACCGTGGAATCGGGCGGCGCCTGGCCTTCCTGGCCCGCCGACCCGCCCCGGAACCGGTGGCGGACATCGCGGACGCCACGGCCGGACGCGTCGACGACACCCGGCGGCTCGCCGCGGTCCGGCAGGTACTGGGCCGACTCCACCGCCAGGAACGCGAGGTGCTGGCCCTCTGTGTCTGGTCCGGCCTGGACTATGCCGAGGCCGCCGAGGCCCTGGGTGTCCCGGTCGGCACCGTACGGTCGCGGCTGTCCCGCGCCCGTACCCGGCTGCGACGGCTCACCGACGAGCAGCTCCGCCGGACACCGGACGGGTCCGTGCGGGAAGCACGACCCGGAGAAGAGGTCCGACCCGGAAGGGAACCCCGCCAACGCCGCGGAGAGGTAGAGAACAGGGCCGCGTTCGTGGCCCCGCCCATCCAGGAGGAAGCCCGATGAACGACCGTACCTCCGGCCCCGCACGGGCCGAACGCGAGGAACTGGCCCGGCTGCTGCCGGCCCCGGCCGAACGGGACCTGCCCCCGGGCCGTCATCTCCACCACAAGGACACCCTGATGCGTCTGATCGACCAGGACGGCGCCGGCACCACCGCCAGCACCACCGCCCGCCCCCGACCCCGCCTCCTGCGCCCCGCCGTCCTGCTGCCCGCCGCCGGACTGGCCCTGGGCGGGGTACTGCTCACCATGCTCGCCGTGACCGGCCGCGATCACGCTCCGGCGCCCTCCGCCTCGGGCACCGGCTCCGAGGTCACGGCCCCGCGTGGCGGCGCGGCCGTGCTGCTCGACCGAATCGCCTCGGTGGCCTCGAAGAGCGACGAACAGACGGTCATCGGCGACCAGTTCGTGTACGTCAGGACGCTGCAGACCGAGAACGAGGGCAAGTTCGACGGCCCGGTGAAGCTGACCGAGCCCCGCGAGCGCGAGGTCTGGATCACGCAGAAGCCGGGGCCGGTGATCGACGAAGGCCTGATCCACCAGGACGGCTCGTACTTCCCGATCACCGTCGGGGGCCCGGACGGCGATACGGCTGTCGGCTACCCGGCGGGCCTCAACCGGCCGACGTACACCTGGCTGGCCTCCCTGCCCACCGACCCCGACACCCTGCTCCAGCGGCTCACCAGCGAGATCACCACGGACCAGGACGCGCGTGACACCCCGGCCGAGGACCGGGACCCGGATCAGGACGCCTTCGACGCCATCGGTGAGCTGCTCCGGGAGACGGTGATGCCACCGAAGACGGCGGCCGCCCTCTACAAGGCCGCGGCGAAGATCCCCGGCGTGACCGAGGACTCCGACGCGGTGGACGCGGCCGGCCGGCACGGGATCGGCGTGGCCCGCGACAACACCCGGACCGGTTGGCGCACCGCCTGGATCTTCGACCGGACCACCCTGGAGTACCTGGGCGAACGGAGCTACCTCATCAGGGACACCTCCATGGGCAAGAAGGGCACCCTGATCAACCGGTCGGCAGTCCTGGAGCGAGGGGTCGTGGGCGCCCTCCGCGAAAGGCCGTCGACCAGGAAGCCGTCGACGACGACCTGATCCCGACAGGGGGCTGGGGCCGGGGGCTGGGGGGAGGCCGGGGTGTGGCTACGGCCCAGCCGGTCCGGCGCAACTGTCGGACGGCCGAACGAAACGGCCTAGCTCGTCCAGCTGTGGGCCACGTCGACGACGACCCGGTCGGCCAACTGGATCACACGGAACGGCAGTCGGGCGCGGACGCCGAGACCGACCTGCGTCTGGCCTTCGGAGGTGCCGCCGAACCGGGTGTCCCGGAAGGTGCTGTACCCGCTGATGTTCACGCCGGGCAGGGGCTTGCCCACCTTGCCCGGGTAGGTCGGCACGCCGGCCTCCAGGTCGTAGCTCCACGCGCCGATGCGGATGTCGAGGATCGCCCCGCCGGCGACCGGGATGTACTGGCCGGAGGGGTCGGCGTAGAACCCGTCCACGTACTGGACGTTGTAGCCGATCTGGCCACCACCGGGTATGTCGAACACGATGCGGTCGTAGCACTCGTGCTGTCCGGTCCTGACGTCCGTCAGGTGATCGGCGCCCATGACGGCGCCACCGCTCTTGACGCCGCTGCCCCAGCCCGTCGGGCAGGCCGCCGCCGTGCGCGCGTACTCCGCCGGGGCCGCGTCCGCGGTGCTCGCCGCCGTCCCCAGCATCGCGCCCGCCAGCGCGAGCGCCGTCCCTGCTGCTCTGATACCTCGCATGATGTCCCCCTTGGTGCCGCGACTCTGACGTCTGGTGAGACTGCCCGCCATACCGGAAGGTTGTACGCCAGGCGGGACAATTGGGGAATCCTGCCGTCCATGAATTTTCCCCGGGCACACCGGACCCGACGCCCAACAGGGCTCGCGACCAGGGCGCACCGATGCCGCCGAGCGACTGGCCCACCGGCGGCCGGCCCGGCGAGTGCCGGACCGAGGAGCGGACGAGCGGACGCTCTGGGGGCGATGTCTAGCCGACCAGACGGCGGCGCCACTCCAGAGGGGCGACGGTGATCGCCCGGTCGGGGTCGCGGTCCCAGTCGGCCTGGAGACCGGCCGCTTCCAGGGCGGCCATGACCTCGTGACCGACGGCCGTGGTGGTCTCGGGCGAGCCGTCGAATCCTCCGTAGAGGAGCATCAGCCCGTGGCCGGCTGCGGCAGAGTCCGTGCACTGGGAGTGGAAGTAGACGAAGCTGCGGGCGCCGGCCCCGCCTTCGCCGCCGATCTCGGTGTGGCCGCAACTGCGGCAGCAGGTGAAATTCTCGCGGGCGGTGATACCCGACTTCTGTAGAGCGGCGAACGCGCGGGTGAGGCGTTCAGGATCGGTCTCGCCCTTCCACTCGGCCTGCTCCGCGACGCGCTCCAGCCACATCCGGTCGGCCAGCGCCTGCGCCTGCTCGCGCGACACGGGCCGGCGGTCCGCGGTGACCAGGTACTCCTCGGTGAGCTCCGCCAGTTCGGCACGACCGGCGTAGCCACCGACCAGCATCTGTCGGACGCGCTGCTCCAACTGCTCGCGCTCGCCTTCGGACAGGTCGAGCGGCGGCACCTCGCGGCCGAGACCCATGTCCAGCAGCGACCAGGACAGACCGGAGCTCCCTGCAGAACCTTGCCGGGCCCAGCTGGTCATCGCCTCGATCACGGCTTCGGCACCGTCGACCACTACACCGTCGACCACTACCTGGAAATGCCGGGCGGCAGAACCGTCGCGGTACTCCAGCGTGTAGTCCCCGCCCGCCTCGTGCCAGACCTGGGCGAAGACGTCGGGCAGGTCGGGTATCCGGTGACACACCAGAAACCTGTCACCCTCCCCGCCGATTCGCCGGACCAGCCCAGCCAACTCCTCCGCGGACACGCGAACGTGCCGCTCCCCGTTCTCCGTCTCCACCACGATCTCGAGCATGCACAGACTCTGGCACGCTCGTCGGCGCGCGCTGCTGTCGACTCCGCCCGATCGCACCAGCCGCAGGTCCGTCTCGCCTGCACCCCTGGTCCGCCCCCCCGTCCCGGCTCCTCACCGCAAGCCCTCGGCCCGCCTCGCCCACTGCCAGCGCTGTCGACATGGTGGCTGGACCTGGTCAGCCGCGTAGTCGCACGCCATAAATCCGGCGACGTCGACGGGCGTCCCCGGGATACTGGTCGCCCATGGAAGAGGTCAAAGTCGTCGTCGCCCACTCCGAGCGCGCGACCCTGCGCGTCGGCGACGTGTTCGTGAAGGTGGACGCCGATCAGGCGCGCATCGACGCCGAGGTCGAGGCGATGGCCCTGGCGCCGGTCCCGACCCCGAAGGTCCTGTGGCGCAAGCCGTTCGTGCTCGCGATCGCCGCACTCCCGGGGACGACGCTTGGACGCCTGGGCGGGCCGTCGACCGGGTCTCCGGAGGCGTGGGCCGCCGCGGGCGCCGCCATCCGGAAGTTGCACGACGCGCCGTTGCCGCCCTGGCCCGGCCGGGGAAGGAGCCTCACCGAGTTGGCGGCGGATCTCGACGGCGAGTGCGAGCGGCTCGTGACGAACGGTGTCCTGCCCGCCGGCCTCGTCACCCGCAACCTCCAGGTCGCCGAGGCCGCACTCCGCCCGTGGACTCCGGTGTTCACGCACGGCGACCTGCAGATCGCGCACGTGTTCGTCGACGGCGACGAGGTCACCGGCATCATCGACTGGTCCGAGGCAGGCCCGGGTGACGCCTTGTACGACCTCGCCACCTTCACTCTCGGCCACGAGGAGCACCTCGGCGACGTCATCGCCGGCTACGGCACCGACGTCGACCTCGACGTGATCCGCGCGTGGTGGTCGCTGCGAAGCCTGCTGGTGATTCGCTGGCTGGCCGAGCACGGTTTCGACCCGTTCGCACCGGGCTGCGAGGTCGACGTACTGAGATCCCGGCTGTGAGGCTGCGTGCCCCCGGTACTGCTGTGAACGCGTTCTGGCGCATCGCGAGGGCCATCCTCTGGGCGATCACCTGTCCATACGCTCAATTGCGCCTCGATCGCCGACCGGACGGCCGTCGGCCACAGCCGGGGCGGACTGGACACGGGCCTACGACCGGTCACCCTGTCCTGGACAGCGACGATCCCCGGCCTTGTCGGCTGCCCGACCGTCTCCCGGACGGCGAACAAGAAGTTGCCCCGAGTTCGAAGGGCGTGCCGGAGTTCAGCGTCGGACCGCCACGGTCTCCGTGCGGGGTGTCGGTGTTCAGCGCGGGGCTGCCACGGCTGCTGCGGCTGCGGCGAGGATGCGGTGTAGGACGGGGACCGGGATCGCCGGGTTGGTGACCGCCGACATTGCGGTGTCGCGGTCGTGCAACAGCCCGGCCAGGACGCGGGCCGGCAGCCGCGGATTGCGCACCACGGTGCCGCGGACGTAGCCCACTGGGTCGTTCAGCAGCCGCGCTGCGTCGGCCGGTGACAGCCGGGGGTCCTCAGCTGCGCGGCGGCGCACCTCGGCTTCGGGATCCCGGGCCAGGCGGGCCACGTCGTCCGGTGTCGACTCCGGATCGTCCAGGGCCAGACGACGCATCCGCCCGCTGGGGTCGGCGGTGTAGCGCAGCAGGCCCGCACGGGGAAAGTTGGGGTGGCTGCGCGGCCGGCCGGGGTGGCTGAAGCTGCCGTCCCACCAGCGCCAGACCTCCAGCAACATGTCCGCCGGCGCCTCCTCGCACGATTCGGCGAGGAACAGGCGGACCACCCGGTCCTCGTCCCGTGCCAGGCAATCCACGACATCCGGCGGGAGGTGGCGGGCTCGGGCCACACTGCGGCGGACCTGCGGGTGGGACGACGCGGCGAGTCGGCGCATCGCGTCGGCGTCGCCGTGCAGGTCCTCGACCCAGGGCAGGGTGCGCGACATCGAGGTCGAGTCGAAGTCGTGGCGCACCGCGGCGCGTTGTTCCTCGGTGAGGTCGGGGCGCAGCGCCACCGAGGAGCGGATGTCGTCCTGCGGGTCCTGGGCCAACACGGCGACGCCGTGCGCGCCCAGGCCCGGGTTGGCAGCCAGCGCCCGACGTACCTCGACGTCCTCGTCCCGGACCAGCTCCGCCTCCAACTCGGGTGCGAGGCGGCACCGTTCGAGCGCCTGCCGCGGGTCGGGCAGGGCGGCGAACACCTCGCGAGGCATGGGTACGCCGGTGTGGTGGGCGAGCAGCGCGGCCGTTCGCACCGCGTCGTCGGTGTCGGCCAGCAGCCGCTCCCGCAGCGGCGCAGCGAGGTCCTCCCACCGGGCACAGGCCGCCGTCCGTACCCGGGGGTCGGCGTCGGCCGCAAGGCCAGGGAGATGCTGTGCGGGGAGCCCCGGGAGTTCGGCGGCTGGCACGCGGGACGGGCCATCGAGGAGATCGTCGTACAGGTCCTCGGGGAGTTGCGCGCCCCAGTTGCAGGCGCGCTCCGCCCAGAGCACGCGTCGATCCGGCGACGGCTCGGCGCGGACCAGGTGGACCCACTGACCGGACGTGAGCTTGGGCCGGAAGGTGTCGGCGGGCCTTGACCGCACCTGCGGATCGGGGTGCGCCATGGCGGCGTCGAGGACGACGGGCCGGTCACATCCGTGCAGGAAGCCAGGCTCCACATCCAGCAGCCGGATCAGCAGTTCGTCCGTCGCTGCCGGGTTGGATCCGATCCCCTCCGCCCAGTGCAGAGGCCACGCACGTCGGCCGGGCACCGCCGCCCACACCTCGGCACGTTCGGCCTCCGTCTCGCGCCCGGCGGACGTGGCAGCCTCCTCCAGCCGCTCCCGCAGTCGGTCGAGGGCCGTCACCCGCGGCCCGTCCGCGCCGGGTACCTCCGCCAGCAGCACCTGCCCGTCGAGGGAGAGGGCCACGAACCCGGGGGCGCCGGTCAACTCCGGCACGCCGTTCCCCGAATGCCGGACCCGGGTCCACCAGGAGTCGTTGCCGCCGATCCGATGCCTGAGGACGGCCACCAGGAACTGTCCGTCGGCATCCCGAAGGCGGCGCCACCACGAGGCATCGAGCGCTTCCCGGGCCACGCCGTCCGGCGCCGAGATCCCCCGCGCGATCCGCCAGCAGGCCTCCGGCGGAAACAGGCTGCCCGGGCGCAGGTCCTCGACGACCGTGAGTCCGGCGCGTTCGAGTAGTTCGTGGAGTTCCCCTCGGTGCTGCACCCGGTGATCATCCCCGCCTGCTCTCGGTGGGACAAGGCCGGTCGCCAAGCCTCACGCGCAAATTGCCACGGGCGTACGCGAGTGACCTGAGGGGGGCAAGGAAGTGGGGCTCGGCGGCCCCCTACTCCCAGTGCGCCGTGGCTACGACAGTTCCGTCCGGGGATGTCAGGCGGGCGCCGGTCACCGTTGCGGGATCGACCTCGACCGGTGTGCCCCAGTACCCGTAGCCGTCCTTGAGCGGGAACGAGCCTGCCGGGACCGCCGATCCGTCGGCGTGCACGAGCAGACAGCGCACGGGGCCCTGGCCGGACCTGTCGAGGTCGACGGACATGTACACCCAGCTCTGGTCGCCGGTGTGGGCGAAGATGTGACCCACCTCGCGGCCGTCCGCGACCAGGGCCGCCTGGCGCAGGCCGCTGTCCGACCGCTGCGAGACTGCCGTAGGTGCGCCCACGACTACCGTGCCGATCGCCCATCCACCGAAACCGCAGGCCAGAGTCGCGGTGACCGCGGCCGCCGCCAGCCGCAGGCGGCGCCACCGCCACTGGCCCAGCCCGTTCCGCTGCCACGCCCGACGGCGCTTCGGCGCGGGTTCCGCGCCCAGGACCCGTACGACCCTGCTCTCGAAGCCGACCGGCGGCTCGGCGTCCGGCAGCAGGGCGAGCAGGCCGTCGCCGACCGCCGTCAGTCGCTCGACACGCTCCCGGCACTCCGGGCAGCCGTCCAGATGGGCGACTGCCTCGGCCCGCTCACGGGCCGGCAGGACCCCGAGCGCCAGTTCGGCGTCCAGCTCCCGCAACCGCTCGCACTCCATGCCGTTCACCGCTTCTCCTCCGGCTCCAGCAGGGCCCGTACCTTGAGGGTCCCGGTGCGGATACGTGTCTTCGCCGTGCCCAGCGGAACGTGCTCCGCCTCCGCGACCTCCCGCGCCGTCATGCCGTAGATCCCGGCCATCACCAGGGCCCGCGCCTGCTCCCGGGGCAGCTCCGCGACCGCTCGCCGGACCTGCTGCGCGCTGTCCTCGGCGAGGGCCCGCCGCTCGGGCGTCTCGGTGACGATGCCGAGCAGCGCGTCCAGGTCCTCCGGGGCGACCGGGCTCGCTCGCCGGGCCCGTGCCGTGTCGATGGCCAGGTTGTGCGCGATGGCCGTCAGCCACGTCCTTACCGAGCCGCGCCGGGGGTCGTACATCTGTGCGTGTCGCCAGGCCCGCTCGAAGGTCTGCTGGGCGACGTCCTCGGCGAGCTGGGGGTCGCCGAGCACGGCGACGGCCACGCCGAAGACCACGCCCTGGAAGCGGCGCACGAACGCCACGACGAGCTCGGGATCGCCCGTCGCCAGACCTGTGAGCAGTGCCTCGTCAGGCACCCGCCCGAGGGACAAGCTCATGCGCCACATACCAGGGATACGGTTCATCGGCCGAAATGTATTGCCTTGCAATAAATTATCCGCCCCCTTCGCCCCTCCGCCCCTCCGCCCCTCCGCCCCTCTCCCCGGCCCGTCCGTGATCCGGTCGACGGCAATCCCTTCGCCCGGCAGCGCCGTACCCCTTGCAGGGGGACGTTCCGGAGGACCGAATCATGACCATTCCGCGCACCCGCAACCGCGTATTCCTCGGCGTGGCCGCCGGCGGTCTGACCGCCCTGCTCGCCGCCTGTGGAAGCAGCGGCGACAGCGGCAGCACCGACACCACCACGACCCCGGCGAAGGCCGGTACCTCGACGACCCAGGTCACGGCGGTGCTCACCGACTTCCACATCCGGCTCTCGACGCAGAACTATCGACCGGGCCAGTACACCTTCACCGCGGAGAACATGGGCCACCACCAACACGCCCTGGAACTCGTGGGCCCCGGTGGCGAGAACCGCAGCAAGACACTGGATCCCGGGCAGTCCACGGCCCTCACGCTGACGCTGAAGTCCGGCACGTACCAGGTCTTCTGCCCGATCGGCGGACACAGGGACCTCGGCATGAACACGAAGATCACTGTCGGCGGAGCCCCGGCACCGTCCGGCGGCAGCAACACCACCACGTCTCCGGGCAACGGGTACTGAGTGATGACAGTCGAAGGAGTGACGGCGACCTCGAAGAGTCGTCGTCATCGACGTCGGCCCTGCCGGCGGGCGGGGCCAGGCTTAACCCTGGGAAAGGCCCGCCGCGTCGCCGGAGACCCACTCGCTCCACGGCATGTTCCAGTCGCTGAGACCGTTGTCCGGGGCCAACGCGGTTTTGTCCTTGGAGTTCTTGACGATCACGACGTCGCCGATCATCGAGTGGTCGAAGAACCACGCGGCGGGTTGCCTGCTGGCGCCGCCGCCCCTGACATCCTTCAGGCCCACGCAGCCGTGGCTGGTGTTGACCTTGCCGAAGACCGAGTCGGCGGCCCAGTAGTTGCCGTGAATGAACGTGCCCGAATCGGTCAGGCGCATGGCATGCGGTACGGCCCTGATGTCGTACGAGGGCTTGCCGTTCTTCTCCGTGAGGCCGACGCTCGCACCGTTCATATGGGTGTGCCTGAACTTCTCGGAGATCACCATCTGGCCGTTGTGCGTCGGGTGCTCGGGGCCGCCTGACGAGATCGGGATGGTCTTGATCGTCCGGCCGTCCCGTACGACGGTCAGCTGCTTCGTCTTCGCGTCCACGGTGCTGATCTGGCTCCGGCCGATCGTGAACGTGACGGTCTTCTGGACGCCCTCGTGACTGAGTGTGACGGTGACGGTGGAGCCGGGCTTCCAGTAATGCTCGGGGCGGAAGTCCAGGCGGTGGTCGTTGAGCCAGTGACCGACGACCTGCTGGCCGCTGCTGGAGCTGACCTGGATCTCCGACCGTACTGCGGCCTTGTCGCTGATCGCCCGGTCAAAGCCGACCGTCACCGGCATGCCCACGCCGACGGTCGAGCCGTCCTCGGGGGAGAGGTGCCCGATGAAGTCGTTGGCCGGGGAGACCGTGGCGATCGTGCCGCTGTCGGTGGCGGAACGGCCCTGGGGGTCCACGGCATCTGCGGCGATCTGGTACTTGGTGGCACGCTCCAGCCGGCCGTTCGGCTTCCAGGAGGTGCCGTCCGCAGACAGAGTGCCTGGTATCTCGGTGCCGGTCGCGATGGCGGTCATGGTCACCTGGGTGAGCTTCCCGCCGCTGACGGTGACGCCGACCGGGTCGTTGATCCCGACGCCGTACGCGCCTTGCCCGGGCGTAATCTCGATTCGGGCGTCGGACGTCACCGGGGCGCCCGTCTGCTGGACCTGCGCCTGCGATGTCGGGGCGTCGTTGGCCTTGCCGTCGTCGGCGGCGTTGCTCACGCCGCCGAGGGCCGTGACCGCGAGTATGCCGCCCAGTGCGCCGGTGGTGGCCACCAGCCCGGTGCGTCGTTTGCTCAGCATGATGAAACGCTTCTCCCATGACCCTGGATTTGCATCCCTGAGCCGATCGCCGAAGTCGTGCAACCAGCCTTGAGACCATAGGCACGCATCCATCCATAAATGGATAAATTGTGGCGAAGGGCACGCACTGGCGGGCGTGTCATCGAGGTTCGTGGGAACGGAACCTGTGGCGGCCAGTACTTCCGTAGGGTGCCTGGGTGTTCAGTCGGCTTGAGATCAGTCTGTTGCCACCGGGCCCCCGCTGGCCCGCCCAGTTGTGTTTCCGGACCGATGGCGAAGAAGTACTGGGCGGCGATCGGAGATGGCGGCCGCGGCCCGTCTGCGACGGAGGCGCTGCCGACCGAGGGCAAGGGTCCCTGTAACAGTCCGCCGCGCTGGATGGCCCCCCGCGCGGCGGCTTGCGCCAGAACGACCACGTGGCTGGACGCTGACGGGTTGGCGGGAGCGATGGTGACGAGGGTCGGCGGTGACCGGCATCAGTCGGACGTCAATCCCACCCCTGCGCTTGGCTGTCGTCGAGGTTCCCCCGGGGGATGTGGGATGACGCACGTGACATGAACAACACGTCGGTGCGGGTCAGCCGGCCCGAAGACCGACCGCCAAGGTCAGTTCGAGGACCCGGTGAGGTGATGCGAGATCCGGAAACAGTTCCCGCAGCTGCGACATCCGGTATCGGACGGTCTGCGGGTGGACGAACAGCGCCGCCGCGACCTCGTCCCGCCTGCCGTGGTGCAGGAGCCATGCCCGCAGCGTCTCCTCCAGCCGCCGCGCGGTCGCGGGAGGCAGGGCCCGCAACGGTGCGAGGGCTCGGGCACGCAGGTCTGCGAACGCGTCGGCGTCGGCGCTCAGCACCAGCTCGGGCAGGTGGTCCTCGGTGTCGCGAATATCGGGGGAGAGGGACCGTGCGCGTCCGGCTCGGGCGTACGAGGCGGACGCCCGAGTCCATGGCCGGGCCGGGCCGACCACGGCGGCGCGGTCGGTCAGCTGCCTCAGGAGATGTGATCGGTCGGCATCGGGGACGAGCAGTACGCCGGTGGCGTCCGGCAGATCGTCGAGGACGAGGGTGCTCGGGTCGAGCGCGCGGTAGGCGGGCCGGGCCTGGTCGGCGGGCAGCAGGACAGCGGTCAGAGAGACCGGAGGCTGCCACCCGGCCCGTTGAGCGGAGGCCAACAGCACGTCCGGGCTCGCGTCGGTGAGGAGGTCGCGGACCAGTTGTTCGAGGTGACGTTCATGAGCCCGGCCCCGGGCGGCCAGTTCGTCGGCGTGGCCCGCGGCGCTCGCGGCGGAGAGCTCGTCGATGTAGGCGAAGGTCAGCTCGGCGAACTTGGCGACCTCGGCGGCGGGCAGACCCGCGGGTACGGCACCCGCGGCCAGGCATCGCCAGGCCACGCGGGCGCCGACGCGGTAGGCGCTGAGCAGGGCGTCCATCGAACGGCCGTCACGCACCTCGCCTCGGCCCAGCTCGTAGGCCGCGTCACCGGCGTCGCCGCCCGTGGCGTTCCCGCTCGCGAGGTCCAGGTAGTGGCCCAGGGCGGTGCGGACGGCTCGGCGGATGGTGCTGCCCATGCTGCCCGAAAGGGCGTTCGCGTAGGGAGGGACCTCGTCGATGATCGCCTGCACGACCTCGTCGGCGGTGGTCGTCAGCGCGGCCCGAACCGCCGTGACCGTCGTCTCATCCAGGGCCAGTTCACTGGCCCTCCGGGTTGCATGGCTCACGCTTTTGTTCCCTACGAACAATTTGGCCGACCAGATTTACGTCCTACGGTCAGGACTTTACGCCCTGAGGCGCATCAAGCTGGAGTCATGACGAGTGCAGCCCTCCGCAGTAGGGCGTGGAAACTGCTGGAGATGGTCACGACGCCGCTGCTGCCGTCGGACTACCTTGACCTGGTCAGCCCGCTGCGTGCGGGCGCCGACCTGCGTGGGCGCATCGAGGCCGTGCACCCCGAGACGGACGACGCCGCGACCGTCGTGATCAGACCGGGACGGGGCTGGCGCGGCCACACAGCCGGTCAGTACGTGCGGATCGGGGTCGACGTCGACGGGGTGCGCCTGTGGCGTGCCTACTCGGTCACCTCGCCGACAGACCGCCAGGACGGCCGCGTCACAATCACCGTGAAGGCGATCCCGGACGGCAAGGTCAGCAACCACCTGGTCCGCAGGGCGAAACCGGGCACACTGATCCAGCTCGACCAGGCGACCGGCGACTTCGTGCTGCCGGAGGCCAAGCCCGCCAAGGTGCTCTTCCTGACGGCCGGCAGCGGCATCACGCCGGTGATGGGCATGCTGCGCGACATCGAGTTCGACGACGTCGTCATGGTCCACTCCGCGCCGCGGCCGCGAGACGTGATCTTCCGCAACGATCTGCACGACCTGGTCGCGGACAAGAAGCTGCGTCTCACCGAGCTGCACACCGACACCGACGGCACGCTCGACATCGCCCGTCTCGACGAACTCGTGCCCGACTGGGCCGAGCGCGAGACCTGGGCCTGCGGGCCCGCGGGCATGCTCGACGCCGCCGAAAAGCACTGGGCCGAGCACGGCGTCCAGGAGCGCCTGCACACCGAACGCTTCCGTCCCACCATCGTCGCCGCCGGCGACGGTGGCGAGGTCACCTTCAGCGCCACCGGCAAGAGCGTCGACGCGGACGGCGCCACACCGTTGCTGGACGTCGGCGAGGAGGCCGGCGTGCTCATGCCGTCCGGGTGCCGCATGGGCATCTGCTTCGGCTGCGTCACACCGCTCAAGGCGGGCGCCGTCCGCGACCTGCGCACCGGCGAGATCACCGAGGCCGAGCCGGGCGTCCTCATCCAGACCTGCGTGTCCGCCGCGGCGGGCCCTTGCGACATCGAACGGTAGGAGCACCTTGACCGCCATCGACCCCACCGCCCACCTGACCGCGGAGCAGATCGAGGAGCTCGGCCGCGAGCTGGACGCGATCCGCGACGAGGTGATCGCCGACCGGGGCGAGAAGGACGCCGCCTACATCCGGAAGGTCATCTCGGCGCAGCGCAGGCTTGAGCTGGTGAGCAGAGGTGTGCTGCTGTTCTCGTTCTTCCCGCCCGCGTGGCTGATCGGCACCGCCGGTCTGTCCGTGGCGAAGATCATGGACAACATGGAGATCGGCCACAACATCCTGCACGGCCAGTGGGACTGGATGCGGGACCCGAAGATCCATTCCACCACCTGGGAGTGGGATCACGTCTCGCCGTCCGAGCAGTGGAAGCACTCGCACAACGAACTGCACCACACGTACACCAACGTGATCGGCAAGGACAACGACCTCGGCTACGGCATCATGCGCGTCGACGAGGACCAGCGGTGGCACCCGTTCCACCTCGGCCAGCCGCTGTGGAACTTCCTCAACGCCTGCTTCTTCGAGTACGGCATCGCGGCGTACGACCTGGAGCTCGGCAAGAACCTGAACAAGCGCCGCCGCAAGAACCCGGAGTTCCGTGAGCGGGCCAAGGCCGTGGGCCGCAAGATCCGCAAGCAGGTGCTCAAGGACTACGTGGTCCATCCGCTGCTGTCGGGCCCGTCGTTCCTCACCACGCTCGCCGCCACGTTCACCGCGAACCTGGTCCGGAACGTCTGGACCCACTCGGTGATCATGTGCGGGCACTTCCCCGAGGGCGTGCAGGTCTTCGAGCGCCGGTCGATCAAGGGCGAGACGCGCGGCCAGTGGTACCTGCGCCAGATGATGGGCTCAGCGAACATCAGCGGCAGCAAGGCCATGCACTTCATGTCCGGCAACCTGTCCCACCAGATCGAGCACCACCTGTTCCCGGACCTGCCGAGCAACCGGTACGCCGAGGTCGCGGTGAAGGTACGCGCACTGTTCGAGAAGTACGAGCTGGAGTACGTCACCGGGCCGCTGCCCAAGCAGGTGTTCTCCGCGTGGCACAAGGTCTTCCGCCTCTCACTGCCGAACAAGAAGCCCAAGGCCAAGACGCCGGACCGCGAGCAGGAGCTCGTCGCGGCCTGACTCCCGGTTCCGGTTCAGATCTTTCGGTCGCACCGGCCGTACCGGCGGCAACGCCGGTTCTGGTGAGATCCGTTGTGGACAGCGGGCGACCGCTGCCCACAACGGCAGACCGTACGACATCGGATCCGGGGCGGGGTCCGCTGTCGGGCTGTGCTGTCGCCTGGACGTGTGCCGGGAGCTCGTACTGGTGCATCTGCTTTTGCTGGTGTCATACGAGGTACCGGCACCCCACGTTGGGCCGCTCGGCCGTCGGCACGTCGCGGATACCCTGCGCGAATGAAGCGGATGCAGCGGGCCGCCGGCGTGATTGTCGGCTCGGCGGTGGGTGACGCCCTGGGCGGACCCTTCGAGTTCGGTCCCGAGGGAGCGTTCTCCGCGCGGTTTCCGGCGCCAGGTGCCGGTGGCGAGATGTGCGGAGGCGGTGGCTGGGACCCTGGCGAGGCCACTGACGACACGCAGATGGCCGTTCTGATCGCGGAGTCGCTGCTGGAGCGGGGCGGACTGGATCTGCCGGACATCTTCGCCCGCTTCCAACGGTGGGCAGCATCAGCACCGAAGGACATCGGCCTGCAGACCGAAGACGTCCTCACCAACGACATGCCCTGGGACCTCGCCGCCGCGATCCATTTCCAGGTCAACCAACGAGCGGCGGGAAACGGCTCCTTGATGCGGGCATCGACCTCAGCCGTCCACTTCGCCACAGCCGGCCAGCAAGCCACCATGGACGCGGCCCGCCGCATCGCCGCCCTCACTCACGGTGACCGAGCGGCCTGGGAAGGCACCGCGATCTTCCATGAACTCATCCGTGTCGCGCTCGCCGACACCGACCCGCTCACCGCGCTCCCGCACATCCTGACCCTCGTCCATCCCGACCACCGCAGGCGCTACGCCACAGTCCTCGCACCTGACTGGCACCCCGATCAGGCGACCGAGTTCAACGGTGCCGTCTGGCCCTGCCTGGGCTCCGCTGTCTGGGCCCTGCGCACCACCGCCGGCTTCGAGGACGCGATACGCGCGGCGATCGACCTCGGCGGTGACACGGACACCGTCGCCGCGGTGACCGGAGGCCTCGCCGGGGCGTACTACGGGCTGGATGCCATCCCCGCTCACTGGACCCAGCCGCTCCATGTCCCCCTCCCGGGCTTCGAGGGACGCGTGCTGCGCCTGGCGGATCTGCTCCACCTCGCACACCGCCTCGGAAGCTGAACCGGAACATGCTCCGCGACGGCACCCATCACGGAGCTGCTCGCCGCCCGGGCCTCTCGCAGCCCTGGTTGCTTTGACCGAAGGGATGGGGGTCCCTCCCGCCGACATGGAGGCGTGACACCTTATTCCGGAACCGGGCGAACCGGAATTCGACAACGAAGGTCGCGCCTGCGGCTTGCGTGAAGGGCGTCGCGGTCGCTCAGAGGCGGCCGTCCAGGGACTCCCGTACCTCGCCGATGGTCATGGGCCCCGTGCCGTGCGCCACTGCCTCTCCCTCCTTCAGCAGGACGTAGGACGGGGCTGCGGTGATCCCGTATCGCTCGGTTGCGGCCGGACAACGCGTGATGTCGGTGCGGACGGCCGTCAGGCGGCCCGTGTATTCGCCGGCGATGACACCCACGACGAGGTCCATCGCCCGGCAGGGCTCGATTGCCTTGGGCCATGTCCCGGTGAAGTATGCGAGGACCGGTACTTCGCTCATCCCGAGGATGAAATTGAACTCCGCGTCCTCACGGGGTTGGTGAACCCGTTTCGCCATGGAAGCTCCTGACCTCGCGTTCCGTCATTCCACCCCCATCATCCCTCGCGTGGTGCGCCAGGCCGACCCGGTCGGTTGTCCGGCTGACCTGCCGGAAGGGAGGTACCGGGCTGTCGCAGAACCACATTGGTCCCCGGCGAGCGGCCCAGCCCCCGCCCCTGGTGACCCGGCCCGGCCGCTCCGAGGGGCGTCCCGGTCACCCAACTCCAGCCCACCACGCACCCATGGGTCAGCTCGTGCCAGGACAGGTGCATGTGGGCCGTAGGTTCATGTCGACGCGAGCGCGCGGCTGGTGACCCCTGGTCAGCGGCGGCCGGTGGCCAGGATGACGAGGAACTGGCCGCCGCCCGCTTCGATGTCGGCGGTCACCGGCAGCCCAGGTGTCAGCCGGGAGAACCGGTCCTCCAACCAATCCGCCGCTTCTTGGGCGTCCTGCCTGGTCGGACAACGGCCCACGATCTCGCGTCCCCCCTTGCGCTCCAGCCGCGCGGCAACGGTGATCAGCGGCGCGGGTTCGACCACGTACAGGCGGTCCGGCCAGGCGATGACCACCTTGACCGCGCCCTTGCGGGTGTTGCACGCGCGGTGCGCGAGCCGCTCGGCGACCTTGGCCTTCCGGTCGGCGGTCCGGCTGTCAACGCTGGGCCCCTGCGGGTCGTTCACCGATTTGTCGGGGTCGACCGGTTCGTCGCACACCCAGCACCGCCAGGCATCACGCTCGGCCACATCATCAAGGAGACTCATCGAAGCAAGCTAGCCTGCCCAGCCGTCACCTCGCGCACCAGGGCCTCGGCAAATCAGCGATCTGTGGTCCATATTGTTCCTGCACTGCGCAAGAATGATCAATTGTCTCCGCCGCCGCCCGAGTTCACCTGGTGACCTTTAGCTCAGCAAGTCGACCGCGCCGCGGCCGTGGACTTCGCGGACCGGCTGAGGAGTCTGCCTGTGCCGACCCCGGACGTCTCGCGTCTTCACCGGGGCGGCAACCTGCAGATGTGCGCCGACCGCCCTCACCAGGGAGAAACGACCATGGAACGGGCTTCGTCTTTGCCGCGGTCAGCGCCACGCGGTCCTATTGGCACTCGGCAGCTGAGGGGCAGACGTAGTCCAGGATTCGGCGATCGGGACGGGGGCACTCCGGCTCGCCACGTCTCTTACGGTCATCCGCACGAAGGGTTGCGTCGGGCTTTCAGCGGGTGATCGAGATTGCGAAGGGCGCGAATCCACTGGATCGAATCACGTGTGGCACGAACAGGATCGCGGCCTCGGCAGCTCGCGCGGTCTCGATCCCGCCGAGGTCCGTGATCCACTCCTGCTGCCAGCCGAGGTCGGCGAGAAGCCCGCGTACGACCTGTTTGGCCTCCGGGTCCTTGCCGGAGAGGAAGACGGTCGGTGTCTGGGTGAGCGCGGCTGGCGCGGTCATCACCGTGTAGAGCATCGTGTTGAGCGTCTTCACGACGCGTGTGCCGGGGAGAGCTTCTTGAAGTTGCTCCGCGAGGCTCGAGCCGGGGTAGAGCAGGTCGGTCGGCAGGCCGTCCGGTCCGTCGACGGTGGCGTTGGAGACGTCTACGAGAATCCTGCCCTGCAGTTCCTCGCGCATTTCGGTGAGCCGCTCCAGCGAGCCGGCGCCCGGGGTGGCGTTGATGACGATCTGCGCTGTCCGGGCGGCGTCGGCGGCAGAGCCTGGTGAGCGGTCCGCAACGGTCACCTCGTGCCCGGCCCGGGTGAGGGCCAGGGCCAGGTTGCCGCCGACGCGGCCGTTTCCGAGAACGGCGATCATGGTCATGCTGATGTGGTCCTTCCGGTGTTCGTGGTTCTCGTGGGAGTCAGCGGGAGAGCGTGATGACGGCTTTGGTGTGCACGCCGGGTGCGGCAGCCAGGAAGCTCTCGCTCTCCGGGGTCCAGGGACGGCCCTCGGCGTCGGATATCTGTCCGCCGGCCTCGGCGACGAGCAGCGCCCCGGGAAGCAGGTCCGCTCGGGCCCCGGCGAACTGCCAGAAGGCGTCGACGCGGCCGGCGGCCACGTTCAGCAGGTGCAGGGTGGCGGGCACGGATGTGCGCACCACGAGCGCATCGAAGAGCATCGCGGTGATCGAGGAGCCTATTTGTCGTACGACCTTCTCGTCCTCGTCCGGCCTGGCCTGGCTCGTGGCCACGAGGCTCAGGCCGAGGTCCGTGGTCCGGGACACGTGCAGCGGGCGGCCGTCGAGGTGGGCGCCGGCGCCGGCGAGTGCGGTGTAGGTCTCACCGGTCAACGGCAGGTGAACGACGGTCAGTACCGGCTGGTTGTTACGCACGAGAGTGGCGGTCACCGCCCACTCCGGCAGGGCGTGCAGGTGGTTGACGTTGCCTTCGGCCGGATCCAGGACCCACCATTCGCCGGGAGGCAGGGCCCCGCCCGCGAGCTCGTCCTCCACCAAGCGGGCGTCCGGGCGCAGGACGGCGAGGCGGGGGCGCAGGATGTCGAGGGCCGCGTCGTCGTTGGCGGCGAGCGCGCGCATCAGTTCTTCGCGGGTCTCGTAGCGGACCACCTCCCCGAACCGCTCCCGCAGCGCCGAACCCGCCGCGCGCACGGCGATCGCGGTCTGCGCGAGCAGGTCGGCGTCGGACGCGTGGCCGGCGGTTGCGGCAATCCCGGTGGTCTGAATCGACTCGGGCATGGTGATGCTCCCATCTGAGTAAGGGGTGGTGAGGCGGAGCGGGCGAAAACCGTGTTCTTCCGTGCCCGCATCTCGAAGGTAGGAGGGGCCATCATTAACTGCAAGTGCATGTAAAGCACGGCTAGGATGACTCTCATGCAATTGGATTTGAACCTGCTCGCCGCGCTCGATGCGCTCCTGGAGGAAGGCAGCGTCACCGGAGCTGCTGAGCGCCTGCACGTCACCGCCCCCGCGATGAGCCGAAGCCTCGGCCGGATCCGGCGCACGACGGGGGATCAGATCCTGGTGCGTACCGGGCGCACGATGACCCCGACGCCGTACGCGATCGCCGTCCGGGAACAGGTGCACGAACTGCTCCAGCAGGTTCAGGGCGTGCTGGCACCCAGCCGCGAACTCGACCTCACGACACTCGAACGCACCTTCACACTCCGCTGGCACGATTCCCTCGTCGCCCTCAGCGGCCCCGCCCTTCTGGAGTCCGTACGCCAGCAGGCGCCGGGCGTGCGTCTGCGCTTCATCGCGGAATCGAGCATCGACACCCCCGAGTTGCGTCGCGGCGAGGTCGACCTGGAGGCGAACGCGAACCGCCCGACCGCACCCGACGTTCGCGCCGATCGGGTGGCTGAGATCCACCACGTCATCGTCGTGCGGCGTGGGCACCCGCTCACTCCGGCCAAGGCTGTCACCGCCGAGCAATACGCCGCGGCCGAGCACCTCACGGTCTCGCGGCGCGGAAAGCTCAGCAACGCCCTCGACGACGCTCTCGCACGGCTCGGCCTCACCCGACGGGTGGTGGCGACCGTGCCCACCGAGGGAGCCGCGTTCGCGTTCGTGCGGGGCTCCGACCTCCTCGTCACAGTCCCCGAATCGACGGCGCGTTCAGCGGCCGCGGTTCTCGGTCTGACCCTGCTCCCACTGCCGTTCGAACTGCCGTCGGCCCCGGTGTACCTGTCATGGCATCAGCGCTATGACACCGACCCCGCACACATCTGGCTACGTGATCTGGCGCGGACCGCGTTGGCGCCCAGCCGGCCTTGATCCGGCGTATCTCGCGGGGTGGCTCGTGGGGTAGGAGCCTCCAGACGGTCCGCAGACACCTAGAGGGCAGGGCTGATGAACAACGTAGGGCAGTGTCTGGACGAAGGCGGGGACGTCGGCGATCCGTGGGCGGGGGTGGATGCCGCCCGGCTGGCACGCGCCGCGAAGGAACAGGCTGAACGCACGGTACCGGGTATCCAGGACATGAGGTCCTACCTGGCCTCCCAGGTCAGTGACGTCTCGCATCGGGAGGTGCTGGGCCCCCTGCTCGACGGGCAGGGGGCGAGCGGTGTCGTCGTGCGGAGCGGCGTGGTGCTCGCCTCCTGGGGAGACCCGGAGCGGACGGAGATGGCCTTCAGCGCGACCAAAAGCGTCCTGTCCCTGGTGGCCGGGCTGGCTTTCGACGATGGGCTGCTCCGGTTGGACGAGCCCGTGTGGCGCTCGGTCGACCTGCCGCAGTTCGCCGGCGCACACGCGCGGAGGATCACCTGGCGGCACCTGCTGGACCAGTCCAGCCAGTGGGAGGGCGAGCTGTGGTCCAAGCCCACCTGGGCCGACGCCCAGAGCACCCGTGAGGGAACGGAGTCAGCCGGAGGACCGCCCGGAGCGGGCTGGGCGTACAACGACGTCCGGGTGAACCTGACCGCTCTCGCGCTGACCGTCCTGCTCCGCCGGCCCCTGCCCGAGGTACTGCGCGAACGCATCATGGAGCCGCTCAGGGCCTCGTCCGGCTGGTCCTGGCGCGGCTACGCCGATGCTGCGGTCGAGATCGAGGGCCGCCGTGTCCCCGTGGTGTCCGGCGGCGCACACTGGGGCGGCGGTCTGTGGATCAACGCTCTGGACCTGGCCCGGATCGGGCAACTGTGCCTGCGGAACGGGCAGTGGGACGGGTGTCGGCTGCTGTCCGCCGGGTGGATCGAGGAGATGTGGCGGCCCTGCCCGGTCAGGCCCGACTACGGGTTGTCATGGTGGCTGAACGACCACCGGACGGTCTGGCCCAAGGCGCCTTCCACCGGGCGCTGTGCCCGGGGAAACGGTGGCGGCCACCTACTGTGGGTCGACCCAGCACGGAACCTGGTGGTGAGCTCGCGCTGGGGAGCAGAGGTCGAATCCCTCCTCGCCGAAGTATCCGCCGCTGTCGAGCCAACGCCGCCGGCCTGAACGCGCTCCTGGCAGCTCCGCCACGCATGCAACAACCTTCGAAAATCAGTTGCGGGACATTGACCTCGTCCCAACAGCCCGTTGTTGAGCGTTGGGCCGGAAACCCCGGCCCAACGCTGGCAAACAGCCCCGCCGGCTGACCGCTCAACAGTCACGGCGGCTGTAGTTCCCGGTAGGTGGCCGGAGCGTCGCTGGTCAGCGATCTGTCGAACAGGGCCCGCATGGGGCGCACACCGAGACGGGCCCGGGCGTCCCAGAGCGTTGTGCCGGTGATCTTCGCGACCGGTATAGCCTCCAGCGCGGCGGTGAGCTTGCGCCAGACGGCCAGGCGGCCGCAGTCCTCGAACAGGGCGGCGGCCGGAAGCAGGTAGACCACCACCCGGGCGGGGATCTTCCGCAGTCGCTGCTGGACGCCACCGGTCTCGGCAAGGGCCGCATCGACCATCTCGAACGGGACGATCCGGGTGAGTTCCGCCAGGTGCCCCGGGGGCGAACAGGCCCTTGGCTACCGTGATTTCACGCGTGATGACACACTGATCGGACAACGGAGCCTCCGGTGCTGTGAACGGCTGTCTTGGTCGACTGCCAGTTCTACCGGGGCTCCGCTTCCTGCATGCGGGGTGACCGCAGATCAGGACGTACTTGCCGACACCCTCGAACCCGTAACTTCACGGCCTTGGGCTTTGGGGTGCTGTGGGTGCTCGTCTGGAACAGGGCCCGGTTGTGGAGATATCGGAGGTCCAGTCGGTGTAGCCGGCGTGCCGAGGGATCGCTCAGCCGGCTCGTGCTCTCTTTCCGCTGGTCCGCTGAGCGGAACAGTGCTCGACAGGAGGAGTCCCCAGGATCACTCTTCAACCAGCAGTCCGACGTGGACCCCGGTCATGTCCGCGCGAACGAGTTCCGTTGATGAACCAGGTATTGGGGGACAAGTGGAGCAAGGGACGGCCGATCTGCAGCCGCGCGGCGTCCGGTTCACAATTCTGGGCCCGCTTTCCGTTACCGGCGGGGGCGGGCATGGACCGGTCTCACTCGGACCCCCCAAACAGCGCATGCTTCTTGCCGTCCTGCTGTGCCGTCCCAATGGCTTGGTGCCCGTCGAGCTGATGATGGATGCGCTGTGGGACGGCGGACCGCCGAAGACCGCACGGAAGAACGTCCATGTGTACATTTCGGCGCTGCGCAAGCTCCTGGAAGACGTTGGAGCGGGCGGGCGGCTGGTCCGCCGGGGAAGCGGCTATCTGCTACTGGTCGGCGACGGGGAGTTGGATGCGCTGCGGTTCCGCAGCCTCGCCCGTGCCGGAAGGGAGGCGTCAGGCCACGGCGCGCTCGCTTCTGCGGCCAGGCTGCTGAAGGAGGCGCTGAAACTGTGGAGCGGGCCGTCGCTGCCGGAGCTGCGCAACTCGCGGACGATATCAGCCGAGGCGGAACGTCTCGGCACCCGTTTTCTACAGGTGTACGAGGAATGGGCGGAGGTTGAGCTGCGGCTAGGCAACGCCAGGGAGGTCGCCGAGACCATCGATGATCTGATGGAACTGCATCCACAGCGCGAACGCCTACGGGCCGCTCATATGAATGCCCTGTTCCAACTGGGGCGGCAGACCGAGGCGTTCGCCGTATACGAGGACTACCGGCAATTCCTGGCAGCTGAGTTCGGTCTGGGCCCCAGCCCGGTACTCGAAGCTCAGTATCGCTCGATGCTGGCCTGAGTCCGGTCCGGACCGGGCGGATCAGGTCGCCGCCGCTACGGCCAGGGTCGGCGCTTGACGCCCCGTGAGCATGCGCAGTGTCCGACCGCGCCCGGTGCCGGTGAGGTCGAAGGGGACGAGCATGATCTCGTCGACGTCCAGAGTTCTCGCGACCCGCTCGATGCCCTCCATCACCGTGGACCGGCCGCCGTGGACCACCTGCTGGTCCTCCAGGACCTTGCGGGTGAGGAACTCCTCCCGGGCCTTGTCCGGAGACTCTCCCAGGGCGGTCCACGTGCGGCGCCGCACGGCGTTGCACGCGGTGTGCAGAGCCAGTTGCTCGGCCTCGTCGTCACTCCCCGCGCACAGTACGTTCAGCGAGGCGATGACGTAGGGCCGGGCACCTCGCGGGCCGGGGGCGAAGGTCGCACGGTAGCGCTCCACCGCCGCCGGCCGGCACTTGGACTGGCCCAGGTGGAGCCCGTAGACGAACGGCAGCGACCGCTCGGCCGCCGTTCGGGCGCCGTTCTCGCTGGTCCCCAGAACATACACCTGGGCCGGCGAGGCAACCCGTGGAGACAGGTGCAGGGTCGGGCGCTCCGGCTCGATCGGCGTCTGCGCCCGGGTGGGCGGGTCCAGGAAGCCCATCAACTCGTCGATCAGGGCGGGGAACTCGAGGGCTGCCCTGGCGTCACGCCTGAGCGCCGCCTCGAGTAACTTGCTGTGGGCCCCGGTGCCGCCCGAGGAGCGGCCTACGCCCAGGTCGATTCGGCCGGGGTGCAGTGCGCCCAGCGTGGCGAACTGCTCGGCCACAGCATAGGGAGCATAGTTGGGCAGCATTACCCCGCCCGCACCCACCCGGATGCGCTCGGTGCAGGCGGCGACGTGCGCGATGAGTACCGCTGGTGCACTGCTGACGGCGTCGAGCGAGGCGTGGTGTTCGGCGACCCAGAAGCGGTGGAACCCGCATTCCTCAGCGGTCTGGGCGACGCCAACCACCTCCCGGACTGCCTGTTCGGCAGGCATCTGCCTGTCCGTTGCGCCCAGTTCGAGCACGGACTGCAAGACGGCGGGACGGGCGCTGCCGGCGCCAACGGGCATCTGTGGCGTGATCACGAGGGGCTCCTGGCCGGTGCTGGTGTGCTTGTCTGCGGCGGCTTGGGCAGGGCGACGGGGACGGCTGCCAGCAGGGCGAACGCCATCGCGAAGGCGGCGGCGGTCGTCGGCAGTGACAGCCGGGCCAGCAGCAGCCCGGCAGCCAGCGGCCCGCAGGGCTGGACGATCTGAGCGACCAAGCCGCTAGTGGTGATGACCCGGCCGTAAATTTCCTCCGGCACGGCGACCGCCATGATCGTGCCGAACGTCGCCGAAATCACCGGGATGAGCAGGCACAGGGCGCAGAACCCGGCGACGAATGCGATGGTGCTCCCGCTGGTCCAGGCGACGGCCAGCAGCACGGCTCCGGTGGCGGGACCCACGACAAGGGTCACTTTCAGGGAAACGTGTCGCTGGACGTACGGGGTGAGCAGGGAGCCAGCCAGTCCGGCCACTGCTGCCGCGCTCATGGCCGTTCCCACCGCGACCGCGCCGTCGGGTCTGCTGCCCACGCCGAGGATCAGGGCGAACGTGAGGGCGGAGAAAGCCACGTTCAGCCCGGCGCCGTACAGCACGCACCAGCGCATGAACCGGTCTCCCGCCAGGTACCGCCACCCTGCGGTGAACCTCGTCAGGAACCGCTCAGCGACCGGCTGCGCACCCGCTGCTTCCGCGTCCCTGCCGCCGGGCGCCCCGTCGGGGCCCCGGCCACGGCGCGGCGCGCGGACTGCCACGGCCACGCACAGCGCGGAGACGCCGAAGGTCAGCGCGTCCACCGCGAGCGGTACGGAGGGTTCGAGCGCCAGCAGCAGCCCGGCCGCCGCCGGTGCGGCGATGTCTGCGCCGTACGCCCGCGCCTGGTTCAACGACAGCGCCGCACCCAACTGCTCGGTCGGCACGATCCGTCGGATCACCTTGCTCTGGGCCGGGCGGAACACTTCCAGTGCCGCAACCGACACGACCACCGTCACCAGAGCCAGCGCGATCGGCACAGGCCGTAGGAGCACGTACACCGCCAGCGCCCCGACGGCGACCAGCCGGACCAGGTCGGACCCGAGCATCAGCGCACGCTGGTCGCAGCGGTCGCTCAGGTAGCCGGCCGGCAGCCGTGCCACCAGCCCGACGGCCAGGGAGACCGTGCCGACGGTCGCGGCGACCGTGGTGGAGTTGCCCGCCGCTAGCAGCACCAGCGGCAGCACGATGTACGTCATCGAGGAGCCGAAGTCCGACAACGCCTGGCCGATCCAAAGCAGTTGGAAGTCGCGGTTACGGCTGAGCCGTGGCGCGGCGGCTGTGATCGGGGGGACGGTGGCGGTCATCCACGGCTCCCGGAAGCCGTCGGTGGCTCCTTCAGCAGGTCGTCCAGCAGGAAGTTCGTGTTGGTGCGCGCCCCGGGGCGCGCCCTGCGGAACCGGTCCAGGAAGAGCGCGACACCGGCCGAGCCGCTCGCCAGGTCGCAGCACTCCCGTACTGACTGCTCGCCGGGGAACACCACACCCTCCGGCCGCCGCACCGCACTGCACAGCACTGCCTCGGCTGCCCGCTGCGCGTCGCCCAGGAGCTCCGGGTCGCCCAGGAACTCGTAGGCGTCCAACAGGGTGTTGCCGATACCGCTGATCCCGTGGAACAGCTGGGGAAACGTCGTGTACTTGCGCCGCACGTCCGGCAGTAGTTCATCGATGTGCTTACGCAGGCTTCCGTCCCCGGTCACGTAGTGGTAACGCAGCAGGGTGGTCAAGATGCCCGCGGTGCCCTCGTCCCAGTACTGGCGCAGTACGGGGGACGGTTTGTCGTCGGAGCGTGCGACGGCCGGGAAGGACAGCCGTCCTGTGGGTGAGTACTCGCCGCAGGCCAGATCGAACTCCAGCCCCGCGCGGCCCAGTTCCAGCACATACACGTCACCGGTGGCCGCGTGCAGGGCCAGCAGGAACATGGCCACGCCGGACGCGCCCTCTCCGTAGCCGACGGGGACGTGCCTGCCGGAGCCGGTCCAGTGGGCCCGCACGCCCTCATGCCGCGCGCTCCGCGCGAAGTGCTCGCCGATCTCGCGGGCGCGGTCCAGGAACTCCGTGCGGCCGGTGTCGCGCCACAGCCGAAGGCAGGCCATGCCATGCCCGGCCGCCCCGGTCAGCACGCCCGGCTCGGCGTACAGCAGCCGATGCCCCGCGGCGCCGCGCAGCACCCGGGCCGCCACCTCGCGATGGCCCATCGCCGACAGAACCCAGGCGACACCTGCTGAACCGTAGTAAAGGCCCGGTGGCAGCGCCTCATGACCTGTCGGCTTGCGCAGCGCCCAGGTGAGAAAGGTGTCCGGCACCTCGTCACCGACGGTGTGGAGTGCGTAGAGGCAGCCGTAGGCACCGTGCGCGACGGACAGCGGGTTGGTCTCGAAGACCAGAGGGTCCGCTGGGAAGAGCCGGTCCTCCCGCTGCAGATCGGCAGTACCGTGCAGAAACTTCACCACGCCGTCCAGCGTGGTCTCGATCCGCCGTCTCAGGTCGGCCGCGGACTCCGGTTCGGGTGTCACCGGGTGGGCCAGCGGCGGGGGCTGCTGCCAGGCGGTGGTGAAGGGCAGGTCGGTGAGACGCCGGCGCAGCGCAACCGGGTCGGGCAGCGGCGCGTTCTCGTCGTACAGGTCCCGGATCAGTGCGACCAGTTCTCCCGGCAGAGCCAGATCGGCTGCTACCTCGTCGAGGAGCCGCAGCGGGATGTCGTGGTCGACCAGGTCGTTCGAGTGGCAGGCCAGGACGCAGCACAGCATCAGCCCGCCCAGTGCGTAGTAGTCGGTGCGCCGGTCGCCGCGCCCGGCGGCCATCGCCCGCCGGGTGACCGCACCCGGGGTGCTGAGCCCCGCGCCGCCGTCGGTCCCCTCGTGGAAGGCGGATTCCAGATCGATTATGCGGATCCGGTCGTCCGCGGTGACCATGATGTTGGTCATCGACAGGTCGCCCAGTACGATGCCGCGCTCATGGCAGGCCGCGATCGCGTCCGCCATCTGCACCCACAGCAGACGGAACCGGTCGTAGTAGTCGGCCAGCCGGGCCGGGGTCAGGTCCAAGCCGTACAGGGGGTTGTGGGCGATGCTCAGGTGGCCCAGATGGCTGCCGTCGATGTAGTCCTCGGCGATGAACGCGTGCTCCCACTGCTCGAAGAACGCGATGGGGCGCACGAACAGACCGGTGTCGGCCAGTTCGGTCAGTAGCTGGTACTCGTGGCGCAGCAGGTCCACCGCGTCGATGCCTCTGGGACCCACCTCGACATGCGGCCGGGCCTCGCGCAGCACCACGTCCGCGCCGGTCTCGGTGTCCACGCCACGGTAGATGCCGCCGCGGTTGCTGAACGCCAGCGCACTCCCGACCTTGAACCGGCCGCCCAGCAACCCCTTGCCCGCGCTCCCACCCGCGCCCGCGGCTCCGTCCTTGTCCGTTTCTGTTCCCCGGTCCGCACCCGCGTACGGATCCTGCGCCCAGTCCGGGACGAGCCAGTAGGGGGTGCGCACATCTGGGACCAGCGAGCCGTCGGGGGCCTGGATCATCAGATCCCGCAAGCCCAGCGGCTTGAGCTCGAAGCGGCTGACGAACCCGCCGTAGCGGTAGGACACCACCCGCGATCCCGGACAGCGCCGGTCGGTCAGGACATAGGGTCCGTCCAGCCCCGCCAAGGCCTGGGTCAGCGCTGCCGCGATGGCGCGGAACTGCGTGTCGTCGTCCGGGTAGACGGTGATGAACTTCCCACTCGATGCGCGGGGGAACGACTTTCCGTTGGCCTCACCCACCGCCGGGGGGTCCATCAGGAACTTAAAGCGCACCCCTGCATTACGCATAACCGGCAATGCCCGCCGTAAGGTCTCGGTGCTGTTGCGTGAGGTCGACGAGACGTGCAGCTTCCAGCCCTGGCCGACTACGGGCGCGCCCGGCGGTTCGGCGATGATCCAGTAGCCACGACGCCAGGTGTGCCAGTCGTCCGGCAGCGCCGCCCGGTATTCGCGCATGTGCTCGCTGCTCGGCATGCGCCGGCTGAAGTTCTCGAACCACCGCGGATGGTGACTCATGTAGGACAGCATTGTTTCCCACGGCCGCTGCATATCAGCCCGCCCCTTTTCGCGCTAGTGGTTGTGGTCCGGAACCTGTTGGCCCGAGGATCTGACTCTGCAAGAGGTCCCGGACGGGACCAGGGAGCTCTGTCCGATACAGTCCGGGACCGCAAGCGCTAAGTCGCTGTCAGCAGCTCAAGAGGTAGCAGGAGCTGCAACTGTCGACGATGACGCTGGTCTGGCTGTCGTCCTCAAGGTCGAGGCTCTGCAGCGACAGCACGAAATCCGCGTCGGTGAATCCGGTTTGCTCAGTCATGGTATCTCCACTTCCGATCGAAGGTGAATATTCTTCGCCACGACGACGCCCGATAAACGCCCTGGCGGGTTCGGAAACTCCGCCCGGCGATTGAACGGGATTCGCTGACATCCTCGATACTGGGCAGGCCCGCTTCGAAAACGGTATGCCAATGGTATGGATTCAGTACTTTCCCAGGCCCGGAGCCGCGGACCTCGGTCACGGCAGCTGTAGAGGGCGTCTGAAAAGCCTGTCAGCGGGCTGATCTCGCGAGACGCCGGACGAGGAGCATGGCCATGGTGAGATAGATGGCGTTCTCCGAGCAGACTCGCAGGTACTCGTAGTCCTTCGACAGGCGGCGGCATCGTCCCAGCCAGGCGATCGTCCGTTCTACCACCCAACGCCGCGGGACCACCGCGAAGAGAGGCACTGCCGAAGGCAGTTGCCCCTCCCGGACCCAGGTCGAGCGGAACCCTCCGTCGCGGCGTTGCACGACCTGCACGGTGATGCCGGTGGTTTCCCGGGCCCAGGCATGGAAGTCGGCGCCACGGTACCCCTGGTCCGCCCACACGTGCCGAAGGCGCGGGAAGGCATCGGCAGCCCGGGAGAACAGCACCGCGGCGCCGTCGCGATCGCCGACGCTCGCCGGGCTCACGCAGGCCACCAGGACGGTGCCACGGGTATCGACGAGCAGATGGCGCTTGATACCGCTGACCTTCTTACCACCGTCGTACCCGTGCAGGCCACCGCGCTCACTGGCCCTAACGCTCTGACTGTCCACAATGGCCGCGCTGGGAGTGGGATCGCGTCCGAGCTGCACCCGCTCGCGTTCACGCAGCACCGCCAACATCCGCTCCCACACACCTTCTTGCTGCCACCGCCGCCAGTAGTGGTAGACGGTCTGCCACGGCGGCAGGTCATGCGGCAACAGTCTCCAGGCACAGCCGGCCCGCAGCCAGTACACCAACGCGTTCAGGATCTCCCGCCGTGCGTGTTTCGCCGGTCGCCCGCCGGGCTTGACCGCCGGAACGAGCGGACAGAGGATCTCCCACTCCGCATCGGACAGATCCGTCGAGTAACGGGTACGCAGCCCGCACACCCCAGCCCCCGAAAGTGCGCCACCACCCCGCTACCAGGCAACTTGCCCGCTGACAGGCTTTTCAGACGCCCTCTAGTTCCAATGCCGTTGCGTTACGGGTTTGCGGGCTGGGGTCGTTGAATGGTGATTGCCCGGGTGCCGGTTCGGGTGGGTTGGGGCCACGTGTGGTGTTCGGCCCGTTTGAGCCGGTAGTTGGACATCTTGCGTTTGACGACGCGGGGCTGGCTGCGCAGGCGTCTGGGCGGCAGGAGTCGTTCCAGGAGGTCCTGCTGGAGCAGGACGAGGGTTCTGACCAGGAGGTCAGGGGGGAAAAACTGCCCGGCGTGACAGTCACACTGCGTCGGGCGGAGCGCAGGGTCTCGGTGAAGGAGATCCGTCGGGGTCCAGGCACCGGGTCGCGGCCGTTCTCACCATCAGCTCGCGCAGGGCGCGGTGGACCAGCAGGTGGGCCCAGATCTGCTGCAGGACGCCGTCGGGGGTCTTGCTGCTGAGGACGACGTGGGCTCCGCGTTGATGGGTCTTGATCTCCGCGAAGACGGTCTCCGCTTCCCAGCGTTCCTGGTAGAGCGCGGCCAGCTGGCGGGCGGGATAGCGGCGGGCATCGAGCAGGCTGGTCACCAGCCGGTAGCCCTCGACGGCATGACCGGTGCCGTCGAGTTGGTAGGCCATCACCCGCACGGTGACCGGGTCGGTATGAGCCGGATCGGTGTGGGCGTGGATGCGGGAGAGCCAGGATCCGTCCCGTAACTGCCGGTCGACGGGCAGGATCCGGTTGGCGGGCACCCGCCACAGCAGCTGGGCGCCGGTGGAGGTGAAGGACCGCCACAACGGCACCCCGAGGAACTCGCGGTCGGCCAGGACCAGTTGGCCGGGGCCGCACGAACGGGGCAGACGGCCCACCAGGGTCACTTCCCCGGTGCGGCAGCCGGCGAGTTCGGCGTCCGGTACGAGGTGCGTGCCGACCTCTACCAGGCAGGCCATCCGCACCTGGGGAAACGAACTCTTGTCGCTGCCGCGGCTGTTTCCGGGGCGTGCGAAGGCAGCCTCATTGGCCGGGCTGTCGGCGACGTCCCAGCAGGTCCCGTCCACCGCCAGCAGCCGCAGTCCGCGCCAGAAGGAGCCCGGGGTGGCTTCGGTGCCCATCGGTTTCGCGGTCGTGGTGAACAGCACCCGCAGCGGCTCCGGGCCCAGCCGCTGCCGGGCCCTGAACAGCGACGACTTCGCCGGGACATGCCAGGTTCCCAGCAGTCCCAGGCCCCGCAGCCCCTCGACCAGATGCCGCATCACGTCCAGATACGGAGCCGGCGAGAACAGGGCCAGCCCCAGCACGAAATACACCACCAGCCGGGCCGGCAACAGGCGCTTGCGTTGCTCCGCACGACCGCACGCAGCCACCACCCGATCCACCAGACCTGGCGGATACACCCAAGTCAGCAGGCCTAAACCCGATAACTCAGAGACACTTGCAGCCACCCGAACCACCCCCGGGACACTGCACCACAACCTACGCCCGCAAGCTAACGCAACGGCATTGCCTCTAGTTCCGGTCATGGCTGGTCCTGGAACACGTGTCGGTGCTGGTGGCAGGCTTGTGCGACGGCTTGATGGTGGCGGCGCCAGACCATCCAGCGCAGAACGTGATCGGGGTCCCGGATCAGTGGCTGAAGGATGAAGGCCCGTAGGATCCGGACCAGTTCGGGGCAGGTCAGCGGGATGAGCCGGGCCTGCCCGGCCGGGCAGGCGGTGGTCATCGCGGCGACGGTGAGGGCGAGGACTGCGGATGCGATCAGGGAGAACAGCGACCAGCGCATCCAGGAGTTCCAGCAGGTCACCTGGCCCTGGTCGAGGCCGGTGAAAGATTTTCCGAGTTGGAAGGTCTCCTCGATCCGCCAGCGGCGGCAGATCACCTCGACCAGCCGGGCGAGCGTGACGTCACCCGGTGACCAGCAGCGGTAGAAGGAGATCTCGCCGGTGTAGCGGTGCCGGCGGGCGACCAGGACGCTGACGCCACCTGCCGCATGGGCCTCGGGGGCGTCGTCGACCTGAACGGCGAGCCAGGCCCAGTCGTACTCACGGGTGCCCTTGGTGCCGTGCCCGGTCTGCATCCGCATCCAGTCACCCGGCCGGACCTTGTTGATCATCTGGTGGGCCTTCCATGTCCGGCCCGTGCCATCGGTGACGGTGTGCGTGCGGGAGACGCCGACCGTGTAGCCGAGCCCGGCGTCACGTATCTCGGCGCGGAGTTCGCGCCCGGAGTACACCTCGTCGCCGGCGAACCAGGCGGCCTCGATGCCCAGCGCGAGGGCGTCCTTCACCATGGTCGCGGTCTGCTGCAGCTTGGTGGCGAACACGACCTCCTCCGGCACCCCGGCCACCGCGCGTCGTTCCTCGTCCGCGGCCCAGTCCTTCGGGAGATACAGGGCCCGGTCGATCACGATGCGCATCGAGGGGGTGACGGCCGCGAGATGCACCGCGACCTGGCACAGTCCGATGCCCTTGATCGCGCCCGAGTACTGGCGGCCGGCCCCGACGCAGTCCGTCGAAGACTTCGCGTCCCCGGTCTCGTCAGCGACCAACACCACATCCTGACCCGAGAGTTCACCAATGACCAGTCGGGCGATCTCCTGTCTGGCCCTGTCATGGTCGAAGACCGCGCGTGACAGAAGGTGCTGCAGGCGGTGCGGGCCAGGGTGTCCCAGCGCCTCGGCCAGCGTCCAGCAGTTCCGCGTGTCCACCTCGCCCAGCAGCCCGCCGATCATCTCCGCCGCCGTCGCCCGCGCCTCACGCCGTGCGAAACAGCCCGCGATCGCCTCCATCGCCGCCCCGAACCACGCCGCCCACGCCCGCCCGGCTATCGTGACCTCCACGGCCACCATCTCTTGATACGTCGTCACAAACGTTCATGATCACGGTGGCCGTTCCCATGCCCGAAACCGGCCCCTGACCAGCAGCAACCTCAGAACTACAGCTGCCGTGACAGTTCCGCACACGCGCTGACGCCCTGTTCGTCATTCGTCGAGGAATTGATATTCCTGGCTCGCGGCCCGGATCGTCACCGTGCCATCGCGGACCTGCCACTCGCTCATGCCGTCGACTTCGTGGCTGACGAAGAACAAGCCGGTGATCAGGTCGTTGTCATCGTCCGAGGCCGGAATCCGGGCCACGCTCCGCAGTCGGTCGAGAAACCAGTCGACGGACTGGGCGCGAATCTGGGCCCCGTAGAAGACCCAGTTGGTGAAGTTGTACTGCCTGGGGGGAAAGGCCCAGCCACCGCTGTAGGTATCGTCGGCATCGTCTGCCTGGACGATCTCTTTGACCTGGGCCAGCTGCTGATCGTCACACTCCAGCCAACCTCTGATCCCAACGAAAACACCCACGCCGATCGCTCTCCCATGTTTTCCGAGCGCATTCGCTCACTAATTTCCCAGCGGACCGATATCAATGACCGCCTGCATTCCGTATCGCGAATCGTACCGCCTGATCGCGTTCATCACATCCCTGGATGGCGCGCTGTCGAACTGGAAGTACGGCGTTCTGCCCGACGCCGCGGATACCTCGTACATTCGTTTCGCCTGATCCCGGAAAGCCTTTCCGACCTTGAAGTTACCGGGTTTCGCGGAGGCGACATACTCGTCACTGACCGCATCGAATTCATAATCCTTGAGTTGCAGGAACTCGACCTGGGCCCGACCGCCGAGTTTGTTCGCCAGCAATTGCGCGTTCGGATCGAACTGTTTGGTCGAATCGACCAGCATGCCCAGTCCGCCGTTCCCCGACAGCAGGCCCGGCTCCGGCGCGGTCCTCGCCGGAGGCGCTTCCTCCTCCGCGGCACCGGCCCCGAGCAGGACGAGCGGCAGCATGTCGCAGAGCGAGCCCGCGGCGCAGGGGTTCTCGGGGATGTCATCGACATCCGCCCAGGTGTGGTAGAAGTGCGACAGTTCCAGGCACCCGCCCTGGGTCATGTCCTGACTGCACCTCCCGCGGAAGTAGAGCTCGACGTTGACCGCATAGGTGTACAGCGGGTTGTAGTCCCCCTGGTTCGCCATCTGCGCCACGCTCGGATATTTCCGCTGGAACATCTGGACGGTTTTCAGGGGCGGGATCGGAACAGGGGCGGCACCGGTCCCCTGGCACCCGTCGCAATAGTGACCGCCACCGCCACCGCTGCCGCCGGAGCAGGAGTGTGTGTCGCAGTAGTGGCTGGAGCCCTTGTAGTTGCCGGAGTCCGGGTCGTTCTCGGAGTGGTAGTCGCCGTACGTACCGTTGCTGCCGGAACAGTAGGCGGACGGATAGCACGATTCGAGTCCGGTGGGGTCGCTGCCGGCGATGGGGTTGTCGGCGGCGTAGGCGTATCCGCCGAGTTCCTGGGGGCTGGCGGCTTCGAATACCGGGTCGAGGCTGATGAAGCTGCCGAGGCCCGGGTCGTACTTGCGGGCGCCGACGTCCGTGTAACCCGTCGAGGTGTCCTGGGGCTTGCCCAGGAAGGAATGGGTGGGGTCCGGCCAGGCGGTGGTGTTGGTGCTGGAGCGGGGCTGGCCGTACGGGGTGTACTGCTGACGGGCGACCTGTTGGGTGGTGGTGTCCATCGCCAGGGCAGCGGTGCCCTGCGGATCGTTGAACAGGTACTTCACGCCCCCGCCCGAGAGGCTGGAGCGGACCGCTACGGGGGCGCCCGAGCCGCCGTGGGTGTAGGTGCGCACGGAGCCGAGCAGGACGTTGGGAGTGACACCGGTATTGACGACGATCTCGGTGTCGCCGGCGAAGAGGGTGGTCTGACCGGGGTCCCGGCGGATGAGCTGGCTGCCGTCGGCGTCATAGAGGTACTTGGTGCTGGTGGGGCTGGCGCCGCCGGTGCCGACCTCGGTCAGATGGCCCTCGTCGTCCCAGTTCAGGGTCTGGGCCGGTCCGGTGGTGGGGGTACGGGTGTGCAGGTTGCCGACTTCGTCGTAGCCGAACCTGGTCGGGTTGGTGCCACCGGTGGTGGCGGTCAGGGTGTGCGGCTGGAGGCCGGTGGCATTGCAGCCGGTGGTGCAGCCGTCGGCGTAGGTCGTGGTGCTCGTGGTGCCCGATTGGCCGACGGCGTGTTCGACGCTCTGCGTGCGGTCGCCGACCGCGTCGTAGCCGAAGGACTGCCAGTACGAGCCGGCCGTGGTGGACAGGCTGCTGCTCGTGGGCGGGTTGGCCACACAGTTGTCCTTGGCGGTCCAGGCGTCGGTCAGCCGGTCGAGCGTGTCGTAGCTGTAGCACTGCTGGTCGGTGACGGTGTTGCCGGTCTCCGACTGATGGTCCGTGGTGGAGGTGGGGTTGCCGGCGACGTCGTAGGCGTAGGAGGTGTCGTCGACCGCCGGGCCGGGGGCCTGGGTCCGCTCGACGAGGCGGTCGGTCACCCTCCGGGTCTGGTCGTCGTAGGAGTAGGTGGCCCATGCCGGGTTGGTTGACGCACCGAACGTCAGCCTGGACGGCTCACCGTAGTTGGTGTAGACCGACGCGTCGACGTAGTCGCTGAGGCTGCTCTTCGTCGTGGCCGGGTGTCCCAGCGCGTCGCGGCCGTACGTGATGGTCTCGCTGTTCAGGCCCTGGGTGCGCGGATCCGTCTGGGTCGCCGGCAACTGGTCGCGGGTTGTGTAGGTGTAGGTCGTGGTGTACGTCGACGGCAGCGGCGCTTCCGACGCCGGCAGCGTGATCTTGGTGCCGGTCGGCTTGCCCAGGCTGGTGTAGCCGGTGGTTGCCACCGTGTACCCGCCGGTCGTGCCCTGGACGTAGCGGGTCGACGAGGTGGGCAGGCCGATCCGGAGGGTGTCGTAGGTCCAGGAGGCGAACTCGAAGTCCGACCCGGACTTGTCGGTGGCCGTGAGCTTGCGGCCCAACAGGTCGTAGGTGTAGTCGAGTTCGACTTTCTTGGCATCCGTGGTGGACGTCAGGTCGCCCGCGTCGTCGTAGCCGTAGCTGCTGCTGCCCGCGTCCGGGTCGGTCTGGGACTTCTTGTGGCCCAGCAGGTCGTAGCCGAAGGTCCACACCGCCTTGTCGGCACCGGTGACCCGGGTTCGCTGTCCTGCGTCGCTGTAGCCGTAGGTGGTCGGGGACGGGGTGCCGCCGCCGGCGGTGAAGCCCGCCGCCGCGGACCCGCTCAGTGTGGGTGCGGTGGTGTACTGGTCGAGTTCGGTGGTCTGACCGCGCGCGTTCACGACCGTGGAGGTGGCGACCGCGCCCTTGGGCGGCAGCACGACGGTCCTGTCGCCGGCGTAGGCGGTGGTCGTCGCCCAGGACTTGGCCCCGTCGCGTTCTTCGGTGACCAGGTCGGCCCTGCCCTGTCCGTCGTAGTCCGTGACGGTGGTGTCGGGGATGGAGACCTGAGAGACCGATATCAGGCTCTGGCCGGGGCTGCCGCCCACGTTGTAGGCGTTGTTGTTGACGACCGTCCAGCCGTGCGAGTCGTAGGCGGTGTCGGAGACCGTGGTGGTGGAGTTCTCCGCGGTCGCCTGCAACTGGAGCGGACGCAGCATCGCGTCGTACAGCGTCTCGGTGGTGCTGTAACTGCCGCTGTCCAGCAGTGTGTTGGCGGAGACGACCGAGGGAGCCGACTGTGACAGGGCGTAGGTGTAGGTCGAGTTCGCCGGGGCGCCGCCCGCCTTGCTCTCGTTGGGCAGCCACACGGCGGTCAGGCGGCCGAGTGCGTCGTAGGAGAGCGAGGTGAGCAGACCGGCCGCGTCCGTCTTGGCCGTGGGCAGGCCCCGTGCCGGGTCCAGGGTGCTGCTCATGAGCCGGCAGTCCTTGGACGACGCGGTCACCGCGGAGCAGTCCACACCGGGCGTGACCTGGGTGACGGTCGTGTTGCTCGTGGGGAGCGCGCCGGTGGCGGGGGTGTAGGAGGTGAAGACGGACTGGTCGAGGCTCTTGCCGTCGGGGGAGACCGAGTGGGGAGTACGGATGGCCTTGATCGTGCGGCCGTACGAGTCGTAGGTGGTGGCGGTCTGGTCCACGAACGCGGTGGCTGTGGCACCGCCGGCGGCTGAAGCCTGCTGGTCCAGCGTGGCGTCGCCGACTGGGGGGAGCGCCGGGTTCTGCCGGCCGTCGCCGTCGTAGGTGAAGGCGTTGTGGTCGTAAGAGGTACGGACATCGGAGAGCAGGGCACCGCTGGGGGTGGCGCCCGCGCTGGAGCAGTCCTGGGACGTGGAGATGACCTCGGCGGGCAGCACCAGGGTGCTCGGGGTACCAGTGACGTAGCGGGTGTAGGTGCACTTGGAGACGTTGGCGCTGTCGGTGGTCTCACCCCGGTCGTCGGCCTGCACCGGCATCCCGGTGGTCGACTTGCCCAGTGTCCGGTTGTAGAAGGTGTCGGACTCGGTCTTGCGCCAGCCGTACGACACGGCCTGACGGGTCAGTGTCCTGGCGGGGCGCACCATCCGGGCCGTCAGGTCCGGCAGGGAGCCGCGGCTGCGACTGGCAGTGGGCCCGATGATCGTGGGCACGCTCACCACGGCCCTGTCCAGACTGCCGGTGACACCGGTGTAGGTGTCGGTCTCGAACGTCTGACCTGCCAGGGCATCGTCGTCGGCGACCGAGGTGACACCGTCCTGGCTGGTCAGGTCCGGTACCGAACGGGTCTTGCCGCCGGGTAGCGTGTCGCCGTTCATGCCCAGGAAGTAGTACGTCTTCGCGAGCGTCTTCTGGTCGTGGACCTTGACGCCGTTGGTGTAGTGGAAGACGTTCGGGTCGCCGGTGGTGACATCCACCTCCGGGTAGCCGCGGAACTGGCCCCAGGTACGGTTCTTGGCCTTGACGACCTCGTTGTCGTCGTAGTGCCAGCCCGGGTTGCCCTTGTAGGCGTAGTCCGTCTCCAGCTCCGGCTGGGTGCCGTCCTGGTAGGAGTTGTGCGGATCGATCGTGACGACAGAGGTCACCTTGTACTTGTAGAACCAGTCCAGCCACGGCGCGGGCTGCCCGTCCGGGGTCCAGTACACCGGGAAGCAGGACAGGGTGTTGGTGGAGGCGAAGGCCTTCGCTGCCGCGTCGGTCGGGTCGTCGGGGTCGCCGGCCGGGGCACTGGAGCAGTTCGGGCGGTCGTAGCCGACCGTCGTCTCGGCGCCCGTCTCGGTGGTGACCGTCTGGATCCGGTCGTGGTACATCAGCGGCATCTGCGGGATCGTGCCGACCCGGTTGGGCAGCTGCAGCGGCGGGTCGAAACTCACCGCCGGTGTCGAAGCGCTGCCCGACGCGCCGCCCAAGGTGTCAACGCCGGTGTGCTGGACCGAATCCAGCCAGAGTGTGGGGGCGTGGTCACCGCCGTCGGGGAAGGACTGGGTGAAGCTGTACTTGTCGACCTGCTTGGTGGCCCCGCCGGTCTGGATCTGCGTGGTGATCGCGGTCAGGCGCCTGCGGGACCAGAAGCTCGGGCCGTGGTTGGTGCAGCTGGAGCCCGAAGTGCAGTTCAGATCCACGGGTACGTCGGGCCAGTAGGCGGCGTTGGCGGGGGTGAACTGGGTGTCCGCGCAGGTGTTCCCGGACGGGGTGCCGGGGATGCAGCGTTGCTGCGAGGTGTCGAAGATGACCTGCTCGGGGGCGGTGCCGGAGTAGATCGTCGAGGACGTCATGCCGTAGTCGATGCGCGAGAGGGTGCCGCCGCGCGTGTAGGCGACGGCGGTGTCCTTCGTGGCCGCGCCGTAGTAGCCGGTCTCCGGGCTGTAGTACCAGGCGGTGGCGTTGCCGTGCGCGTCGACCACGTAGTCCAGGTTGAACCGGTAGCCGAGCGCGCAGGCCGTGGCGGCGAAGGTCGTGCTGTCGGGGCACACCGACACCCCGCTGTGCGCGTGGTAGACGGGCTGGTTCCACACGGACCTGGTCTCGTCCTTGCCGCTGGACCAGCCCGGCAGCCGGTTCAGGCCGAAGAAGTACTGCGACCCGCCCTCGGTGACCTTGAAGTACTCCTTGTTGTCCGTGCCGTTCGTGGCACCGGTCAGGTCCTCGATCCTGGTGGAGGAGTCGTCGTCGGCGGGGCGGAAGGTCTTCGTGGTGTCGTCGTAGACGATGTCAGTGGACTTTCCGTTGAGCGAGAGGGTGAGGATCTGTCCCGCCCAGCACTGGTCGCCGTCGTTGTCGGGAGCTCCGGAAGAGGAGTCGTCCTTGCAGGACTTGTAGGTGCGCTCGATGTAGTTCTCGGTGGAGCTCCAGCCGTCTCCCAGCCAGGAGGACTGGTTGTTGGTGCCTTCGGTGCGCGCGTCCTGGGTGGCGGAGCTGTAGGACAGGCCGATGTTCGGTGCCGCGCCGCCGACCGCCGGAGGAACCGCGATGGGATAGCTGTAGGTGAAGGCGCCGGTGTTCCCCGAAGTCGACCAGGAACCCCCGGGCGACAGGCTGGTCGCCGAGTAGTCGCCGGCGGAGCCCGACGTGGCGGAGGTCGCCGCCATGACCACCGTGCCGGTGGCCGATGCCGTCGCCGAGCGGGCGGCGAAGCCGGATTCCGCAGGGGCGGCTGTCGGCGCGGGTACGGCGACCCGCGAGGACAGCGCCGGGCCGGGGGCGGTGCGCACACTGGTCTGGGTCTGGCACTTGGCCAGCTTCGGCGTGGTCAGCGCGCATTGGGGCAGTTGGACCAGGTGCAGGCGGGAGGCGAAGTCCCCGCCGAAGGCGTAGCGGAACGACGAGTCGTCCACCCGCAGTGCGATCTTCCCGTTGCCGGGGCTGGTGCGCCGCAGGGTGAAGAGCACACCGTGGACGCCGGCATCGCGTGCGGTTTTCTGGTCCAGCACGGTGACCCGTACACGCTGGGACCCGGTGGCGGCGGAACCCGCCTGCGTACGCTCAGCGGCAACGGGAGCGAGCAGAAGGGGTGTACGGCCCGCCCGTACTTCGGACGCCTTGCCGGCCAGGTGTGTCGTGGTGACCGCGTCGGGCAGTGTGACGTCGGCGCTGCCCTGCTGTGGAAGCCGGGCGTGCGCGGTGGGATCGAAGTGCCGGAAGCCCTTGTGCCCGGAATCGTGACGGGGAGTGGCGAGGGCGAAGGGGATGCGCTTGTCGTGGGGCGCGGCCGGAGGGGACACATGACGGCTCGTCGGTGAGGCGGCCGTGGCGGTACTCGCCGGCAACGGACCGGCCACCAGCAGGGCGCCGATCGCGACGTATGCCGTACGGCGCAGACCCCACCGACGTGCCGCCCGCCGCGCGCGTCCCCACCCCGTTCTCCGCGCCATGGTGTGCGTCCCCCTCCCCGTACGGTGCGCCCGAAGTCGCCCTGGAACACAGGCGGTTGAGCGCACGCCGAAGGGAGGCACAGCCGATCAAGCCCCCCGTGACGCTTCACGCTAGAGCCTGAACCGAGCACGACAAGCAAAGGGTCTTCACATGTAATGCAAAGGGATCACCCGGAGTGGGACCCAAGCTGACTTGTATCCACTGAAAACGGGCCTCGTGCGGGCCTCGGACAGTCGATCGATGATGGGCCGGGCGCGCATCAGCCGCACAGAGGTGCACTCCGGCGTGGGGCCCATGGGGAGGGGGGCGATCGGCGCCACGGGGATGTCTGCGACGCCGATCTCGACGGGCGGGTGGTCTCCGTGGTGGTCCGGCGCCGCCCCCCCGGGTCAGCCCACCACCTGCGGTATCGGTTCCGGGGCAGTTTGCGTACGACGTCGGCGGGCGGCGAGGCCGAGTGCGACGGTCGCGGCGGCCCCGGCGAGGGCGAGTACGCCCAAGGCGTTGGCCCGGGTGCCGAGGGCGGAGGTGAGAGCGAGGACCACGAGCGGGCAGATGAACTGGCCGAGGAAGAAGGAGCCCGTCCACAGGCCGGTGCCCCGGCCGCGGTCGGCGAAGTCGAGCCGGGACATGGCGAGGGTGAGCAGGCTCGGCAGCATGATGCCGCCGCCCAGGCAGTTGATCACGGCGCCGAGGGTCAGTACGACAGGATCGGGAGCGAGCCAGATCACCGCGAAGCCGAGGGTGCACAGGCCGAAGGCGGTGGGCAGCCAGTCCTGAGGTCTGCGGCCGGACCTGGTGAAGACGACGGCGCCGATCACGACTGCGGCGCTGGAACCCGCGCCGGCCAGCCCGATCACCGCGGTGTTGCTCACGCCCATGTCGTCCAGGAGGTACGCCATCTCCACCTGGACGGTGTAGAAGAGGACGGCACCGAAGACGGTCAGCGTGCAGGTGCCTGCCAGCGGACGCCAGGGGAAGGGCCGTGCGGCGATCGGCTCCGGGGTGGTGGTGGGGGAGGGGCTGTCCGCGAGTCCGTCCGGTCGGGGACGGGGCAGGTACGCGGCCATGGCGGGGGCGAGCAGCAGGCTCACGGCGTAAGCCCAGAACGGCGCGCGCCAGCCGGCTGATCCGGCCGCACCGCCCAGGACGAAAAAGGCCGTCGCGGAGATCGAGGCGAACATCGTCTGCATCGCGAGATAACGGTCGCGTTGCCGGCCGGAGTAGTAGTCGCCGAGCAGCGTGGTGCAGCAGGTCATGATGGCGGCTTCGGCGACGCCGACGAGGGCGCGGCTGGCGACGATGGCGCCGAGAGAGTCCAGCCACAGGGGAGCCGTGCCGAGGATCGCGTACACCACGGTTGCCATGACGAGCAGGCGTTTACGGCCGAGCCGGTCCACGAGGACGCCGGCGAAGGGGGCCAGCAGCGCCAGCGACAGGGCGGGGATCGTCAGCGCCATGGGGACGAGCGCGTCGACGCCCGGCACCTCGGCGAAGTGGTCCTGCATCTGCGGCAGGACGGGGGCGATGAGCACGGCGCCCAGGATCGGCAGACAGACGCCGGCCATCAGGAGCGTCAGCCTAAGACGGTGTCCGGGACCGGACACCGTCTGCTCGGACGGGGCGTCCGTGGCCGCGTCGGACGGTGGGAGCGGGAGCGGGGACATGGGTGCTGGCATGCGGGAACTCCACCTGGCGTGTCGGGAGGGGGACGGATTGGCACGCGGCCGTTGTGGCCGGGCCGCCCGGTATCCGTGGCGGCCTTGGAATCGGCCGCCGGCGCGCCGCCGGGCGTCGCGGCGGGTCGGCTCGCCGGGCGTCCGCACGGTCCCGGCAGCTTGTGGCGGTGCGGCTCCGGCGCCGGGTTGAGACGACTATGGGCCAAGGCACCGATCGCGCCTAGCCCTCATCCGATCGATATCGAAGATGCGGATCATCCAGGGCCTGGATACAAGGCCCGTGCGGGGCCCGCTGGCTCGGCGAAACAACCACCGACAGCACGGCGAGCCAGCCCTGTCAGTCGGCTTGGGGGAACAGCCCGTCAGCTCGTTGGGACGGCGGAGCCACGGCCGGGTTCGGACACGGCCAGCGCCGCTCCCACCCGGGCCGCGGTCTCGCGCAGCCAGATGTGGGCCGCGTCGTGGGTGTGCACCGGATGCCACCACAGCGCTTCATGGAGAGGGACCGCCTCGTAAGGCGCTTCCATATGCCGTACGGCGGCCACCCCGCTCAGCAACTCGGCCAGACGCTGTTGCATCAGGGCGATCCGCCGGGTGCCGGCCACCAGGAGGGGCAGCGCCTGGAAGCTGTCGACGAAGACCTCGACGCGGGGTTCGACGCCGAGCATGCTCAACTGCCGGGCTGCCGGAGCGTCGTAGGCCCGCTGGTAGACGACCCAGGGCAGGCGTGCCAGGTCGTCCATGGTCAACCGGTCGCCGACCTCGTCGTTGGTCTCGGCGACGAGGAACACCCAGCGGTCGGCGAACAGTTCCACGGCGGGGAAGCCGCTGATGACACCGTGCGGCATCAGCAGTCCGTCGGCCGTGCTGAGCAGCGTTTCGGTGTCCTCCGTGACGTCGCCGGGCGTCCGCTGGAAGCGCAGCCGTACGCCCGGGGCCTCGGCGTGCACCCGCTGGGCGAGTTCGGCGCCGAAGACGCTGAGTGCGTAGTCGGAGGTGAGCAGAGTGAACTCGTGTTCCTCGCTGCCGGGGGCGAAGTCGGCCCTGCTCGTGAAGACACGTTCCAGCAGGTCGCATGCGGTCGCGGTGCGGTCCAGCAGGGCGCGGCCGAGGGCGGTCAGTTCGTACTGTCTGCCGACGCGTGAGATCAGGTCGTCGTCGAAGTGACGGCGCAGGCGGGCCAGTGCGGCACTCATGGCCGGTTGGCTGAGCCCGACGCGCCGCCCGGCTCGGGTGACATTGCGTTCCTCCAATAGCGCCCGCAGGGACAGGACGAGGTTGAGGTCGAGGCCGGAGAGGGACACGACGCCTCCAGAGCTGGGCCGCCCGTAGGGATATTTACCAGGCGGATGATCAACATCCTAAGAATCTATTTCCCAGATTACTGGGTGAGGCCCCAGATTGGTCCCACCGAAATCTGGAGGACATTCCCGTGAAACCCGCAGCCGCTTCCGCGTCCTTCGCCGGCCCCTTCGCCCTCGGCTGGCTCTCCGCCCCGGACCAGGCGCCATTCCCCGCTCTCGTTACCCCCGGGGGACGCGTGCTGGATCTGCGAGCGGCCTTCGCGGAGCCCGCCCTGACCAACCGGGAGATCCTCGAACGCTGGGACGACGTGCTCCCTCGGCTGCACGAGCTCGCGGCCGACGCGACGGCCGATTGGCGACCGTTGGAGGGCCTGCGCGTGCATGCCCCGGTCGAGCCCCGCCAGGTCTTCCAGTCCGGCGCCAACTACCGGCAGCACGTGATCGACCTGGAGGTCGCCCACCGCTCGCCCGACGACCCGCGCACGGACGAGGAGGCGCGTGCGGAGATCGCCGCGATCATGGACCGCCGGGCCGCCGAGGACCTGCCGTACGTGTTCATCGGGCTGCCGAGCGCGATCACCGGCCCCTACGACGAGGTCGTGCTCCCCTCCTGGGCCGAACAGCCTGACTGGGAGCTGGAGTTGGCCATCGTCATCGGCAGGCCCGCCCAGCGGGTGTCCGTCGAGGATGCGCTGGATCACGTCGCCGGGTACACGATCGCCAACGACCTCACGGACCGGGCGACGGTCTTCCGCCGGGACATGAAGGCCATCGGCACCGACTGGCTGCGCAGCAAGAACGCGCCCGGTTTCACCCCGCTCGGGCCGTGGATCGTGCCGGCCGAGTCCATCACCGACCCGGGCGATCTGCGGGTCACCCTCAAGCTCAACGGCAACACCATGCAGGACGAGTCCACCAAGGACATGCTGTTCGGGGTCGCGCGGCTGGTGTCGTACATCTCGCAGACCGCCCAACTCCTGCCCGGCGACCTGGTGTTGACGGGCAGCCCGGCAGGGAACGGCATGCACTGGGGCCGGTTGCTGCGCGACGGCGACGTCATGGAGGCCTCCGTCACCGGGCTAGGCGCGCAGCGCACCCGCTGCGTGGCGGAGGCGCTGTGAACCGCCACGACCCCGAGGGCGCGATCGCCGAGGCCGCCAAGACGTACTCCAACTGGGGACGTTGGGGTGCGGACGACGTGCTCGGCACGCTGAACTTCCTCGACGAGGCCAAGCGCCGCGAAGGCGCGGCACTGGTCCGGAAGGGCGTCAGCTTCTCGCTGTCGCAGCGGTTCGACATGAACGGCCCCCAGAAGGGCTGGCGGCGCCGCACCAACCCGGTGCACACCATGCTCGACACCGGCACCGACGCCGCCCTGGGGAACCAGGGCTTCCCGCACGGCATCGGCGGCGCCGACGACGTGATCGCCATGCCGCTCCAGTGCTCCACCCAGTGGGACGGGCTCGGGCACATCTTCGACCACGGCAAGGCGTGGAACGGCCGCGACGCCGCGACCACGGTCACCTCCGAAGGCGACCTCGTCACCGGCATCGAACACATGGCCCCGTACGTCGCCGGACGCGGTGTCCTCCTCGACGTCGGCCGGGTCATCGGCGACGAACGCGGAGAACTGCCGGACGGATTCGCGATCACCGAGGAGCACCTGACCGCGACGGCCCGGGCGCACGGCGTGGCCGTGGGACGCGGTGACATCGTCGTCGTCCGGACCGGGCGGCTGGCCCGCGCCCGCCGCGAAAGCTGGGGCGACTACGCCGGCGGCGACTCACCCGGGCTGTCCTTCACCACAGCCGGTTGGCTGCACGCGAGCGAGATCGCCGCGATCGCCACCGACACCTGGGGCTTCGAAGTGCGGCCGAACGAGTTCGACGCCGCCTTCCAGCCGCTGCACCAGGTCGCCATCCCCAACATCGGCCTGCTGATCGGCGAGATGTGGGACCCCGACCCCCTCGCCGACGACTGCGCGGCCGACGGCGTGTACGAGTTCTGGCTCACCGCCGCACCCCTGCCCATCACCGGAGCCGTCGGCTCCCCCGTCAACCCGGTCGCCGTCAAGTGACCCGCCCAACAAAGGAGTTGGCCATGGAAGCAACGAGTCGAAGAAGGAGAGTCCTGGTCGTCGGAGGGGGCACCTCCGGCAACGCCATGACCGTGCTGCTGCGCCGGGCGGGCATCGACGTCGACCTCGTCGAGGCCAGGCCGGACTGGAACGTACGCGGCTCCGGCATCACCCTCCAGGGCAACGCCCTGCGCGTGCTGCGCGAGCTCGGCGTCTGGGACGAGGTCCGCGAGCAGGGCTTCGCCTTCGACTCCCTGGGCCTGACGACCCCGGACGGCACCGTGCTCCACGTCGGCGACGTCCTGCGCACCGGCGGAGACGACCTCCCCGCCACCCTGGGCATGCAGCGCCCGGTGCTCCAGAGCATCCTCGCCGACGCCGTCCGGGCATCCGGGGCCACCGTCCGCCTCGGCACCACCGCCGAGATCCTCACCCAGGACGACACAGCGGTGACCGTCCGCCTCAGCGACGGCACCGAGGACCGCTACGACCTCGTCGTGGCCGCCGACGGCCTGAACTCCGCGACCCGCGCCGCCATCGGCATCGACGCCAAGCCCGAACCGACCGGCATGTCGATCTGGCGGGTCCCGGCGCCCCGCCCGGCCGGCGTGGAACGCAGCGCCCTCTCCCACGGCGGACCCTGCTACATCGCCGGCTACACGCCCACCAGCCAGGACACGGTCTACGCCTATCTGGTCGAGGCCAGCCGCGACCGCGCCGCCATCCCGCCCGAGTCGTACGCGCAGGAGATGCGCCGCCTCGCCGAAGGATACGGCGGTCCCTGGGACGAGATCCGTGACTCGATCACCGATCCGGCCCAGGTGAACTACACCTGCTTCGACCGGATGCTGGTGGAGGGGGCCTGGCACCGAGGCAGGGTCGTACTCGTCGGCGACGCCGCCCACTGCTGCCCGCCCACGATCGCCCAGGGCGCGGCGATGGCCTTGGAGGACGCCTCGGTGCTGAGCCGGCTGTTGGCCGGCGGGTCCACCTGGGACACGGAGCTGTTCACGCGCTACTACGAGCGGCGGATCGACCGGGTCCGGACGGTCGTCGAAGCCTCCGTGCTGATCGGGCAGTGGCAGCTCGACGGGGTCCAGGGTGACGTTCCCGGCCTGATCGACGCCACGATGACCACGCTCAAGGAGCTGCCGTGACGGGCCGTCCTCCGATGCGCGCCGCCGGGGCAGGTCCCCAACCCGGCCGCCGCTCCTCCTCGAACGCCGACACGCGCCCGACCCCGACCGTCGACGTACACGCACACATCCTGATCCCCGAGGTCGAGGCCCTCGTGGCCGGCCTCTCCGGACTGGTCGAGGCCAGGGACCTGGATGCCCGCCGTAACGGCCCCGCGTCCCTCGCGGTCAGCGGCCCCATGGTGCGCGCCGTTCTGCCCAGGGCCACCGACGTGCGCCTGCGGCTGGCCGCGATGGACGCGCAGGGTGTGGACGTGCAGCTGATCAGCCCCTCGCCGTCGCACTACCACTACTGGACGGACGAGGAGACGGCCGAGAAAGTCTGCCGGCTCGCCGCCGAGGCCACGGCCGCACACTGCGCCGAGGCACCCGACCGGCTGCGCGGGCTCGGCCTGGTCCCTCTCCAGCACCCGCAGCAGGCGGTGCGCGCCCTCGACCAGGCCCTGGAACAGGGGCTGCTGGGCGTCGAGATCTCCAGCCACGCCCCGGGACGGGAGCTGTCCGACCCGGCGTACGAGCCCTTCTGGGCCCGGGCCGCGGCGACCGGCGCGATCCTCTTCCTGCACCCCTTCGGCTGCACGCTCGACGAGCGTCTGGACCGGTGGTACCTGTCCAACACGGTCGGTCAGCCCGCCGAGAACTCCGTCGCGCTCTCGCACCTGATCTTCTCGGGGGTCCTGGACCGGCACCCGGAGTTGAAGCTGATCGCCGCGCACGGCGGCGGCTATCTGCCCACCCACATCGGCCGCTCCGACCACGCCTGGTCCGCCCGCTCCGATGCGGGCGCGGACTGCGCCCACCTGCCCAGCAGCTACCTCAAGCGCCTGTACTTCGACTCCCTGGTCCACGACCCGCACGTCCTGCGGGCACTGATCGGCGCGACCGGCGCGGACCGCGTACTGCTCGGCTCCGACTTCCCCTTCGACATGGGCACCGAGGACCCCGTCGGCGCACTGCGCGCCGCACGCCTTCCCGACGCCGACTTCCACGCCGTCCGCGGCGGGAACGCGGCGGCCCTGCTCGGCCTGACCTGAACCCACAGAGAAGGACCCCCACCATGAGCGCATATCCGCTGACGCATCTGCGGCATGTCGACCTCGCCGTGCCCGACTACGACAAGCAACTCGACTTCTACTCCGGCGTCTGGGGCCTGACCAAGGTCGCCGAGGACTCCGGCATCTCCTTCCTCGCCGCCGAGGGCAGCCCCGAACAGTACGTCGTACGGCTGCGCAAGGCCGAGGAGAAGCGCCTCGACCTGGTCTCCTACGGCGCCGGCTCCGCCGCGGACGTGGACACCCTCGCCGAGCAACTGCTTGCGGGCGGCGTTCAGTTGATCTCCCAGCCGGGCAAGGCCGACACCCCCGGCGGCGGTTACGGCTTCCGCTTCTTCGACATCGACGGCCGCACCATCGAGGTCCTGGCCGACGTGGACGTACGGCAGCACCGCAGGATCGAGGAGAAGGAGTCCATCCCGGTCAAGCTGTCGCACGTCGTGCTGAACTCGCCGGACCTCGACCGGACCCGTGAGTGGTACGAACGTCACCTCGGCTTCCGCCACTCCGACACGCTCAGCTCGCCGTACGTCGGCGACGTCATGCACTTCATGCGGATCAGCAACCAGCACCACTCCATGGCCATCGCCAAGGGCCCGCACACCTCCCTGCACCACGTCTCCTTCGAGATGCGCGGCCTGGACGAGTACATGCGCGGTTCCGGCCGGGTGATGCGGGCCGGTGTCCAGAAGGTCTGGGGCCCCGGCCGGCATGTGGCGGGTGACAACACCTTCACCTACTTCCTCGACCCGCACGGCAACACCGTCGAGTACACGACGGAGTTGGAGCTGTTGGACGAGGACACCTGGCACCCGCACGTCTACGACTTCTCCCAGCCCGAGGTCACCGACCAGTGGGGCACCGCCAACCCCATGAACGAGCTGGTCGCGAAGGAGTCCTTCAACGACGTCGACCGCGGCGTATTCGTCGCCCCGCCGGTCTGACCCCGGCCGGCCCAAACCCCGAACCCGGGGACACGGCGGCCCTGTCAACCCCTGACCGCCAGCCGCGTCCCCGGTCCACCCTCCTCCCCGACAGCCGGAGCCCGGAGCCGTCCATGCGTTTCGCCACCTATGAACACCGAGACCACCGTCAGGTCGCCGTCGTGGAGGAGAACGGCACCCTCCACCCCGTCCCCGCGGCCCCTTCACTCACGGAACTCATCCGCTCCAGTGACGGACTCGGCGCGCTGCTGAACACCGGCGCCACCACGCTCGACGCCCCGCCGGGCCCCCATGTCTCGGAGGTGCGGCTGCTGCCGCCGCTCGAGCCGCCCACCATTCGGGACTTCGTCACCTTCGAGGAGCATGTCGAGGGCGTACGGCGGTCCGTGGACGGGACGGGCGGCATGCCCGACGCCTGGTACGACGCGCCGACCTTCTACTTCACCAACCCCTACGCGCTGATCGGCGCCCACGACGACGTCCCCGTGCCGCCCGGCAGCAGCGTGCTCGACTTCGAACTGGAAGTCGCCGCCGTCATCGGCCGGGAAGGCCGGGATCTCACCGCCCAGCAGGCGCGCGACCACATCATCGGTTACACGATCTTCAACGACTGGTCCGCGCGCGACCTCCAGTCCCGGGAGATGCAGGTCCGCCTCGGCCCGTGCAAGGGCAAGGACACCGCCACGACCCTCGGCCCGTACCTGGTGACCGCCGACGAACTGGAGCCGTACCGGGACGCCGACGGGTTCCTGCGCCTCGGGCTCACCGCTGCCGTCAACGGCGAGGTCGTCGGCAAGGACCTGCTGTCCAACATGAGCTGGACCTTCGAGGAGATGGCGGCCTACGCCTCCCGTGGCACCGTCGTCCGCCCCGGCGACGTACTCGGCTCGGGCACCTGCGGCAACGGCGGTTGCCTCGCCGAACTGTGGGGCGTGCGGGGCGAGCAGTCACCGCCTCCGCTGAAGCCCGGCGACACGGTCACGCTCACGGTGGACGGCATCGGCACCGTCTCCAACACCGTGATCGCCGGCAGTGACCCGGTGCCGCTGCCGACGGCCCGTCGCCGCACCCGGGAGCGGCCGTGACCGGCCCGCGCCCCGAGCGACTGCTCGGCAAGGTCGTCGTCGTCACCGGCGCCGCGCGCGGCCAGGGCGCCGCCGAGGCCGAGGCCCTGACGCGCGAGGGCGCCCACGTCATCGCCACCGACGTGTCGGAGGCCCCCAGCTGCCGCCTCCTCGACGTCACCGACGACAAGCAGTGGGCGGAGCTCGCCGCCGAACTGCGCGCGACGTACGGGAGGGTGCACGGCCTGGTCAACAACGCGGGCATCACCTGGCGGGCTCGCCTCGGCGACGTCACCCCCGACGACTTCGCCCGCGTCCACGCCGTCAACGTCACCGGCCCGCTGCTGGGCATCCAGCATCTCGCACCACTGATGCCGCCCGGGGCGTCCATCGTCAACGTGGGCTCCACCGCCGCCCTCACCAGTCACTACCCGGTCGCCTACACGACCAGCAAATGGGCGCTGCGTGGACTGTCGAAGACGGCCGCCATGGAGCTCGGCCCGCGCGGCATCCGCGTCAACACGATCCACCCCGGTTTCATCGAGACCGAGATGACCGCCTCCGCGGCGCCCGTCTTCCGAGAGGCGAACATCCGAGAGACCCCGCTCGGCCGCACCGGAACGGTCGATGAGGTCGCCCCGCTCGTCGTCTTCCTTCTGTCCGACGAGTCCTCGTTCATCACGGGCGCCGAGATCCCGGTCGACGGCGGCCTCACTGCACACGGCGGTGTCAAGTCCATCGCGGACACCATGAGTTCGGCCGCGGCGCCGGGGAAAAGCGAGGGCTGAAAGGGACCCGTTCTCATGAACAACAAGGTGACGCGTCCGCTGAAGAGCCGGTCGCCGACATTTCCGACGGCGCGTCACTGGCCGTCGGCGGCTTCGGCCTCAGCGGCATCCCCGAAACCGTGATTGGCGCCCCTCACGAGCAGGGCACCACCGGCCTCAAGGTCGTGTCGAACAACTGCGGCATGGACGACCGCGGCCTGGGCGTCCTGCTTGCCGCCGGCCACATCGCCCACGTGACGGGCAGCTACGTCGGCGACAACAAGGAGTTCGCCCGTGAGCACCTCTCCGGCGAACTGAGGTGGAACTGGTGCCGCAGAGCACGCCGGCCGAACGGTCGCGGGCCGGCGGTGCAGGCATCGGCGCCCAAGGAGACCCGCGACTTCCGCGGCCGGCCGCACGTCCTGGAGCGGGCCATCACCACCGACTTCGCCCTCACGGCAACCTGATCCTCCGCAAGGCATCGTGCTGGCGGCGGTACGCCATCTGAACAGGCTGGAGCTGGCTGGGGAGACGCTGCGGGCCGCGCTGAAGGCGCTCGCCTGCGCGGCCCCGGGTGCGGGACCAGGGTCGCGGGGGGGGGGGGCAGGTCGTAGCGGCTGACGGCCAGGTACGTTTCGGGCGTCGCCGATTCGAGGAGATCCTCGTCGCCCTCCCGGTCGAGTTCCGGTTCCTGGGAACGGCGCAGCAGGTCACTCCAGTTGCTCGCCTCACCCCGCTCGTAGGCGTCGCGGAGCAGGGGCCGTAGCCGTGGGCGGGCTTCCTCCTGCTGTTCGCGGAAGATGCGCCGCTGTGCGAGGCGCTGTTCTTCCTGGGCTTCGTCGCTGAGTTCCTGGTCAGCTGGGGGCTGGTCCTCGGCGCGTAGTCCCGGGGTGCGCAGGGCGATGGCGAGGTCTTCCTCGTAGAGGCGCTCGCAGGCGGCGAACAGCTTCCGGGACATGCCGAGGTGGACCTCTGTTCCGGGGATGCGACAGCTCAGGAAGTCGTCGAGGCCCATGGAGCGGATTCCTGCGCGCAGGGTCTGCTGCTCCGCGCCGGTTCCGGGCCCTGGTCGACGGAGACGGTCCGGTGACGCAGCCGCTGCAGGCGCGATCGGCATACACGACGCCTTCGGTGAGGGCACCGCGGCCGCAGTGGAGGAGCACGAGGCGACTACCGCGCCATTCGCGACGGCCGACCCGACGAGGCCGCCGAGGCGACGGCCGTACATCTCGACCGGACGCTGGAGGACTACCGGCGGGAGATCCAGCGGCGCCTGTTCGGCTGACCGGGAGCCCCCACCCGCCGGTGGGCGGGCTCGCCACCTGGCGGGGCATCGGCGCAGCGTGGGTCAGTGCTCAGCCCGGGGTTGCTCACGCTGTTGCCGCGTAGAGAGAGCCGCTGCCCGCAGGGCACGCACGGCGGGCAGGTCACGGTTGGCCGGGAGCCACACGAGGAAGGAGACCGACTCACCGAGTTCGGGGACATCCACGTAGACGAGGCCCGGGCGCGGATAGAGGCGGCGTGCCGAAGCCGGAAGGAAAGTGATGGCCCGTTTCTGCAGGACCGCCAGGACCATGGCCTCGGTGTCCCGGACCACGGGTCCGAAGCGGACCGCGGTTCCGTCGGGCCGGGGGTTGACGGTGAGGTGGTCCCACCAAGTACGGGGCACTTCCCGTGGCATGTCGACGACCATGCGGTCCTCGAGCTGTGCCAGCGTCAGCGTCTCCTCGCCGGCCAGGGGGTCGTCGCCCGCCAGGCACACCACGCGGGATTCCGTGGCCAGTTGAAGGCTCTGGAAGCCCGAGGGCAGCGGACCGCGCAGGAAGGCCGCGTCGACCTCTCCGCCGGTCAGAGAGTCGAACTGCTGGATGAAGCCGAGGGTGCGGACCTCGACCTCAAGCTGGGGGTGGTGCTCACGCAGATCGGCGAGGACCATGCTGGCGTGCGGCATGGCGGCCTCGGCGCCGAGCGACCCGACCCGCAGCCGTCCGGTCATCGCCCCGGCATGCGAGTCGGCCACCTGCAGCAGCCGATCCAGCCCCTCGACGACGGCCCTGGACTCCTCGGCAACCGCACTCCCCGCGGGCGTCAGTCGTACACCCCCGCCTCCGCGTTCGATCAACGAGACCCCCAGCCGCTCCTCCAGCGCCCGGATCTGCTGACTGAGCGCGGGCTGTGAGATGAACATGCGGGCGGCAGCCCGTCCGAAGTGCAGTTCCTCCGCTGTCACCAGCAGCAGGCGCAGTTGATGAACACTCGGCTCACGCAGGCGTCCTCGGCGGCTGTCCCCGGCAACCATAGAGATGAGGTTATCGAATCATCGATTTATCCTCCAAGCTGCTTCTCTGGCGTGGTCGGCCTGTCGCGGGACACCATGGCAGGGCGAGATCGGCACCGCTTCGCAGTCCGACCAACTGCGATAAATCAGGGGGATGTTCCATGCGTCGTACCCCACATGTCCGATGTGGTGGAGAAGTCCGCTTCCGATGCGGCACGGGCATGAGCCCGGAGCGTCCCGCCAGCCGTACGCCCGATGGCCTGCACCGCGCATAGCGCCGTGCGCGATCAGGAGCCCACAGCCACGCCATCGGCACACGACCAAGCGCTCGACGACACCCGTCGAGCCGGAGGCTGGCAACCCGCCGACCCATCGGGAAAGAGGCACCCTTGCTCCGGTTGCATTTCACCGCCGAGGACCTGAAGAAGGTCCGGCTCCTGCGCGATCCTGACCCCACATGGGAAGTGATCTGCAGCTTGTGCCGACTGAAGACCGACGAGGGGCAGACGGCATTCGGCGCGTGGCGCAGTTCGACGCGCCATCTGTTGCACAGTGACGAGAGACTGCGCGCGGCTCTGTCCCCGCTACGGGGGTTGGTGCCCAGCGTCGGCTACATCCCCGACTTCCTGACCCCCACCGCCACCGACGGACTCCCGGCGGCGCTGGACGCCATCAGCATGACTTCACGCCGCGAGGTAATACAGCAGCTGACCAGACTGGACGCGGCTCAGCGCACGATCGGCAGACCGGGCACGACACCACGCCCGGACGACACAGACCCTTCCGCGGTCGCCGGGGCACTGGGAACCTACTTCGAGACGACGTTACGGCCACACTGGCCACGCATGCGAGCTGTGGTGGGAGCCGATGTCGAGGCACGCACCAGGGCGTTGGTCGACGGCGGAGTCCAGAAACTCCTCGACGGTCTGGCTCCCCTCGCACGGTGGCGGGACCCGGTCCTCGAAGTGGACTACCCGGTCGACCGTGACGTGTCACTGAACGGTCGGGGGCTTCTCCTCGTCCCCTCCTTCTTCTGCTGGCGGCGCCCGACGGCCCCGGCCGACCCGGAACTCCCGCCCACTCTCGTCTATCCGGTGGCCAAACAGCCCTGGGACCTGGCCCAGGCATGGGGGACAGGGGCCGCTCGTTTGCTCGGCCGCACGCGTGCGGCCATCCTGTCCGCCGTCGCCCGCCGGGACGGTCGCACATCCTCGGACCTCGCTCACGCCGTGGGTGTCGCACAGTCCAGCATCTCGTACCAGATCGCGGTCCTGCGCGAGAGCGGTCTGGTCAGCAGCTGTCGCACGGGAAAGAGCGTTGTCCATTCGGTTACCCCGCTCGGCCTGCGGATCCTTGACGCCGGCTGACCGCAGGACCCCGGTCGCGAGGTCGTGGACCCGGCACCGACAGTGACCCGGTGACGTGGCCGTTTCCTCGCTCCACGGAGGAAGCGCTTTCGAGTCGACGACCGCGCAGGAAATATTCCGCTGTCGCAGTTCCCTCCGGCCAATCGGACCAGGTCACAGAGGTGCCTTCCATGCCGCAGAGGCGGTGGACGGGCGGCCGAAAGGCGACTCGTGAATTCGACGAGGATCGAAACGATGGCGGCGGGTCTCCTGCACGCGAAACATGTCGTGGACAGCGGATCGACCAACCGCTGTGGCACGCGACGGAGGTAATGGCGTGATGGCCATGCGAAACGGGGCAGCAGCCTGTGCGATCACGGCCGTTGCGGTGGAACGCGGCACACTCGCGACCACAACACTGTGTGCCGCCGATACCAGCGCCGTCTTCCTGTGAGAGCGCTGCCCCCAAAAAACGAGCTCGTTCTCTCCTCGGCCTCAACGGGCCGAACTCAAACGTGCATCCGATGCACGACTCATGTGGAACTCGTCAACCCAGGAGGAATCACCGTGACTCACGCACCTGCTCACGACACTCAGGTTCGCCCCGAGAGCCGGTCGTCCGCCGAGGACGACCTCGACCTCGTCATCGGCGAACTGGAGCAGCAGATCCCGGACCGCACCGGCGCCGCGGCCAACACGTGTATCGGCTGGTACTGCGTCTGACCCTGACCACAGCCGCCACGCCCCACTGAAGAACACGCGGTGCCGCTCGGCGACATGCCGGGCGGCACCGCGCACGGGAGGCACACCGCCATGAATGAGGTGCTGTGGGACACGACACCGCCATCCGGTTCGGAGCACAGGCGTCCGCATGACTCGGTCGCCGCCGCAAGGGTGGTGGAGGCCGTACGGGCAGGCAACGCCGGCCGGTTGTTCCCCGTAGTGATGCGACCCACCGACGACGGTCTACTCGCGCACGAGCGCTTCTTGACGGGGGACAGCGATGCGGCCGTCCTGGCGGCGGCCTTCTCCTCGCCCCGGTTCGCCCCGCTCACCGGCCTTCTCGACGCCCTCGACACCTGGTGTCACCGGGCCACGGAGCGGTACGGCGACCTGCTCGCCCCCGGTCTGCTCGACGTGACCGACGGCGGCCTCTTCGGTCCGCTCGTGACCGAGGCCTTCACCGCCTGTGCCGCGGGCGTCCCCTATGCGGCCGACGAGCAGCACGTCCGCTGGACGGCTTTCCTCGACCAGTTCCTGCAACGTCTCGCCCGGGATGTCACCGACCCCTGGTTCGGCCGGCCCTCCCTGCGAACACCCGTGACGGCCATCGAGGCCCAGGACGGGGAGACACACAACGGGCGCCGCAGGATCCTGCGCGTGAGTATGCGCGGCGGTGGCACGGTCGCCTACAAACCCCGCCCGCCAGGTGGCGAACTACTCTTCCTCGCGCCCGACGAATCTGTCTTCGCCTTCCTCAACTCTCTGCCGCCTGTGACAGGACCGGTCGTCCTCCCCGTCGTGCGCGGTACGGCGGGCACGGGTCCCGATCGGCTGGAGTACACCTGGCAGGAGTGGATCGAGCCGCCGTCGCAGTGGGGGACGATCCGCTCTGCCTCCGGAAGGCGGCTCACCGGGACCAGGCTGGACCGCCGACAGGCGGAGCGCTTCTGGCATCGAGCAGGGTCTCTCGCGGCCGCGGCCTTCCGGTTCGGCATCGTCGACCTGGGTGAGAGCAATGTCCTTTCCGGGACCAGGCCCGGGCAGCAGGACCCCCTGTACTACCCCGTCGACCTTGAAATCTTCCTCGCGCCGCTGCAACGTCTCTACGACACCGGGCTGATCGCCGATGCCGAAGCCGGGGACCATCATCACCCGGGGCTGGAGGACCAGGCCCGCTGGTGCGCCGTGGACGGTCCCGTCGCTCACTTCACCGAGACCGCCGGCGGTGGCCTGCGACTGGTCAGGCGGACGCGGCCCTGCGTGCGCCCGCAGACCCGCGCGGTGGTCGCCGACACTCAGGGCCGCACCGGATACGGGCCCTACCTCTCCGTCTTCCTCCGGGGCATGTTCGACGCCTGGACCCTCATGTGCCGCCACCACGACGCGATCCGTGGCTTCCTGGCACGCGCCGGACAGGACCGTCACGTCCGCGTCCTGCTCAGACCGACAGCGCAGTACACCGAGGTGCTCGCCGACCGGCTCACCGGGACGGGACCGGGCATCGCCGCGCGACCCGATGCCGAGCACGACGCAGTCTTCGGCCCGGACGAGGGCGCTCAACTCGACGTGATGGACGTCCCCTACTTCTTCCGCCCGGTCCTCGGCGGCCCATTGATGCGCGTCGGCCCGCCGCACACTCCGGTGTCGGTGCGATCGTCCGCGCAGATGCCACCGTCACTCGCCGTACGTGACGGCCGGGGCCACGATCTGGCCGGGCTCGGTGTGGCACTGCGTGATGCGACGCATTACGTGTACGACCGTGTGGTGCCGTGCGCCCTCCAGTCAGACGGAGCACGGGTCCGGCTCTCAGACCGGAACACCGGAGAGGTCGGATTCGACTGGCCTGAGGCCCGGCGCCGGGTCGTTTACACCTGGGATCGGGACACTGTCAGGATCCGCACCGAACCGCTCGCCCGCCCCGCTCTCGCTCTCGACGTACGACGCCGTCTTCTGGCGATCGACCGGGTGGACGCGGCCCTGCGCACCCGTTGGGCAACCTCCGGCTTCAGCGACAAGGAGACCGGGGAGAGGCTGCAGAGCCTGACGGGTGCGGCCGCCCGCTGGCTGGAGGATGTGGTGAAACGGCACGGCTGGCCCGGGCGGGCGCTTGTCGGTCCGGCCGGGGCAGCCGCGGCCTGCCGGCTCGTCCAGCACGCCGAGGGACCACTGGAATTCCAGCACGAGTGCCTCCGGCTCATCGAGGAGGCCGCCCGCAACGGCGATCTGCCCTGGCGGCAGGTGGCCTACGTGACCGACGCGCTGCGCATCCGGGACGCCCGGCCGCAGCTGTACGGGACCAAGTTCCGCCTGCAGGAAGGAAAACTGGAGCCGTGGCCCATCGAGCAACCCGCCCGGGTGGACGAACTCCGGCGCGGTCTGAGGATGGAACCGCTCGCCCGCTACGCCAGCCGCTTGCGCAGCCGGTACCAGCCGCAGAGCGGCTGAGTGAGTCCCGGTGGGACCTCTTCGCCGCTCGAACATGGGAGCGGGAGCCCGGGGTCGTACCCGCTCCGGGTGGCCAGGGCGTTGTCGACGCCGACCGCGCCTACACGACGGTGGTGGAAGCGGCGGGGCCGTTCCGTGCCGGGACGCGGTTCCAGGCTCTGCCGGACGTCCGCTTCTTCGTCGACGGCGGCCGGATCCGGGCGCCGGGAGACCTGCTGCCCGGCCCGCAGGACAGCACCGTCGAGCGGTACGGTGAGCGGCTCGATCATCGGATGGACGGACGGGGCCGGCTGCTCGTGGTGGAGCAACCGCTCGTACTCGACCACGCCCTGTGGGCACACGTGCGCTCACTGGTCACACCCCTGTGGGATCGGATCGGGTATCCGGTCCTGCCGGTCGTCACGGAACTCGTCCTCGGCGAGCGGTTCACGGAGGGCGACAGCCCCCCACATGAGCCGCGGCACTCGACGCTGATCTGGGTGCTGCACGGCACCGTGACCGCCACCCCTCGGGATGCACTGGCCGGGCCCGTCCTCACCGCCGGGACCGGCGACCTGCTGCACCTGCCGGCACGCATGCCACACCGCGTGCACTTCGGGTCGCGGACCTTCGCGATGCGCCTCCTGGTTCCGCGCGAGCCCCGGCTGCTGAACTCGGAGGTCAAGGACGTCGTGGCCGGAATGATGGACAGACAGCGCGGCCAGGGACAGGTCCCGTACCTCCCGGTCCCTCCGGGCGAAGTGCCGACGCCACCGGATGTGCCCGAACTTGGGCGGACGGCAGAGGCGTTGCGCGAGGCGACCGCGACGCCACACCTCAACCATGCTCTGAGTGCCGTATGGGCACGACGGGTCAGCGCCGCCGCACTGGAACCGGCCCCCGGCCCGCGACGCCCCGTCCGTCTCTCCCCGGATGACCGCTTGCGGCCGGCCTCCGCCGTGGTTCGCATGCCCCTCGACGACAGCAGGACATGGCTGTGGGCGATCGACGGTCATGCCTTCCATCTGCGCGGCAACCTGGGCGAGCGCGTCCTGGACCGGCTGCGCCAGGGCGACATCCCCACCGTCCGGCAACTGTGCGCCGTGGCCGGACCGGAGCGTGAGGCATCGGTCCTGGCGCTGCTGGAGAAGCTGTACACGCTGCGCGCCGTGGACGTGGACGTGGACGTGAATGTGGACGGACAGGAGAACTCGGCGTGAGCGTGTCTGTGGCGGAGGAGACGGAATTCTCCTGGAACACCTTTGTGGATCGGTACTGGGACCGGTCTCCCGTGCTGTTCCGGTCCCTGCCCCTTTCCCCCGCGCCATTCGCTGCGGGGGAGGTGTTTCGTGCCGCCGTCCACGGCAGCCGGTCCGCGCACTTGGACGGGCGTATGCCGTCCCATGTGCAGTTCATGGTCGAGCGGATCCAGCGGGACCTCTCGGACGATCTGCTGCCCGCTACCGAGGACGGCTCCTTCGACGCGTACGACGCCCGCCTAGCCGCTCGCCTCGACGGACGTCGCCACGCACTCGTGGTCAATAGTTTCCACACTTTCGACACCGCGCTGTGGTCTCGCGAGCGGGCCTTCTTCGCGGGTCTGTGGGACATCGTCGGCCTGCCTCTGACGGGCGCCATCACCACGTTGTTCCACGGCACCTACGAGCACAGCCCCGTGGGTGTGCACAAGGACCGTTTCGCCACGTTCATGTTCGGTCTCCGTGGCCGCAAGCGCATGCGGTTCTGGCCACGCAAGCCGTGGGACGAGCCCGTCTCCACCAAGGTCGACTACGCCGACCACTGCGGTGAGTCGTTCACCGCCGATGTCGGCCCCGGCGACCTGCTGTACTGGCCGGCCGACTACTACCACGTCGGCGAGAGCGCCACGGCGGCTCCCGCGACGAGTGTCAACGTCGGCGTGCCCCGGGACGACCACCATGTCGGCTACGAGCTGGAGTCTCTGCTCGCCGACCTCGACCCCAACCGGCTCACCGGCGGGAGCAGCTTGGACAACCTGCTCCCCGTCCACGACGTTCCCGTGACCGCGCCGGGTCCGGGCGTCGATGGCCTCCTCTCACCCACGCTCCCCGAAGGGCTCACCACACCGGTGGAAAGTCTGCACGCTTACGCCCAACCGGACCGGATGGGCCGCCGCGTCACCGCCGTCTCGCTGCGCCGCTGGACGGCCGGTGGGTTCGAACCCGTGCCTGCGGCCACCCCGCCACGTCCTCTCGCCGACACCGACCTCCTTCGAGCCGACCGCCGTGCTCGCATCTTCTGGGGCGCGGACGGCAAGGGCGGCACTCTCTGTGCGGCGAACGGTCACCACACCCGGACGTCGCTCGGGTGTGGTGAGGTGTGTCAGTTGGTCCGGGTGCTGGTTTCGGGGGGTGGGGTGGCGGTGGCTGTTGTGGTGGGGGGTGTCTCGTCGGGCGTCCGGCGTGATGCGGCGCGTGTTCTGTTGGAACGGTTGGAGAGCTTCGGGGTGCTGCACCGCGAGTGACCCCACCCGCAAGGTGGAGGCCGCCAGCAGCACCGCAGCCAACAACCGCGAACCACCAAGCATGGGGTGGGGTTTGGTGTGTGGGGGTTCATGTGGTGGTGATTGGGCTTGATTCGCTTTGACGGACATTCGAGATCAGGGGTTCTGCCTCGGGAGGATGTTCATCATGGAGAGCATGGGGAAGAAGAAGCCTCGCCCTTGCCGTTCGTTCACGCCGGAGTTCAAGGCCGAGATCGTCGAGCTGTGCCGGCGCGGTGACCGCTCGGGTCGGTCAGATCGCCAAGGACTTCGACCTGACCGAGACCGCGGGCTGTGGGTCGGCCAAGCTGAGGTCGACGCGGGCGAGGGCGACGGTCTGACCAGCAGTGAACGCGAGGAGTTGGAGGCCTTGCGGCGGGAGAGCCGCCGACTGCGCGAGGACGTCGAAGTCCTCAAGCGTGCGTCGGCTTTCTTCGCGTCAATGTCAGGCTGTTGGCGACCGGTGGATGGCCACAGGCCGAAGTCGTCCTTGGCGGTTGGTCCTTGATGTGCCGCTCTCTGGTGGCAGGATCCTGTCGACCGGTGGGCTGGCTCGTTTCTTCGCTGCCCCGCGAGGCGGTGGCTTGTCGGCGATGTGCCGCCCGCCGGTCGCAGGATGTCCGGTGCGGTGTGGCTTGATAGGAGCGTGCCGCTGGCCCGATTGAGGCGTGCCCCTGACACCGGACGATCACCTGAGCATCCGGCATCGTCACAGGGAGGCGCGTTGATCGTCGTCGGAATAGACGGACACAGGAACACACACATGCTGGTGGCGGTCGATCCGCTCGGAAAGCGGCTGGCGGAACTGACCGTGGCCGCCAGACCCGTCGGCCATCTCAAGGCGTTCGCTTGGCTGCACGGCTTCGGTCCGGTGCTGGTAGCAGTCGAGGACTGCCGCCACTTGACCCGTCGGTTCGAGGCCGACCTGCTCAATCGCGGACACGCGGTAGTACGGGTGCACACCCGTCTGATGGCCGGCGCATGACGTTCCGCCCGAGAGCGCGGGAAATCCGACCCGATCGACGCCGAGGCGGTGGCCCGGGTCGCTCTGCGCGAGCCCGACCTGCCCGGGCGTGCCTGGATGGGCCGAGCCGGGACATCGAACTGCTGGTCGACCACCGGCGCACCCTGGTCGCTCAGGGCACCGCGATCGGCAACAAGCTGCGCTGGTTCCTGCACGAACTCGACCCCGAGCTGGCAGTCGCCTCTCGCCGCCTGTGCCGCCTGTGCCGCCTGTGCCGCCTGGACCACCTGGCCCAAGCCCTGATCCAGCATCACGGGATGCTCGCGGCCATCGCCGCCGAACTGGTCACGGACTGCCGCCGTCTCTCGGAACGAATCAATTCGCTGGAGAGCCAGATCCGTCGTTTGGTCACCGCCCGAGCACCGCATCTGCTGGCGATCCCCGGCTGCGGTGTCCTGAAGAACGCCTGCCGGCAGCGTCGTCCCACCCGTCCGGTGATCTTCCACCCCGATCGCGGCTGGCAGTACACCAGCCAGCAATTCGCCGCTCTGGCGAGGGAGTTCGGGGTCCGCCTGTCGGTCGGTCGCACCGGCCAGTGCTGGGACAACGCGCTCGCCGAGTCGTTCTTCGCCACCATCAAGCGCGAGTTGCTCGGCACCGCCGCCTAGCCCAGCCGGGCCACCGCCCGCACCGCGATCTTCGAATTTATCGAGAGCTGGTACAACTTGCACCGTCTGCACAGCACCCTCGGCTACCTCAGCCCCGCCGAAAACGAGGCCGCACTCGCAGCCTGACCACCACACCAATGGTGTCCGTCAAAGCGGAGCAAGCTCACACTGGAGCCTTGTCGTCAAGGACCCCGGCACCGCCAAGCGAGGTAGGTTCGAGGCTGGCGACTTCGGCAGCTGCACCGCGACCGGGGCCATCGCCCGGCTGAAGGACATCGCCGGCGTCACGGTCGACGACAAGTCCGCCAAGAGCCTCGCCATCCTCTCCATGTGGCGCAAACGCCCTCCAGCACTACGGACTCGAGACTCCTTCCCGCGCTGCCGGGCGCGAAGGCCACCGCGGTCGAAGAGGGCCTGGTGTCAATCGGGATGAAGGTCTGCCAGATCAAGACCTTCATCGACACGCGGCCGAAGCGGCTGGACGCCGAGTTGAGGGACGTCTCGAACCGCACGGTGGAGTGTCCGTTCTGCGGATCATTGGCCCCTGGTCGTCGGCCATGGGCCAATCTCCCCGTCGTGCCGCTTCTGCCACACCGCGTGGAATGAGGCCACATTCGCGGCCGCCGACTACGTAGAGGTATTCAGCCCGGATGCGGAGGCTGCACTCCAGACGTGCCCGACGTGCAGCAACTTGGCTTTGGTCGTCGACTGGGCAGGTGTCCTACACGCGGCCGAGCTCAAACATTTGTGCTTCGCGTGCGGCGAAGCCTTCGACCACTTGGCGCAGTGCCACGGGTGCTTGGACATGTATCTGCCCTCGCCCGACGAAGACGTTCATCCGTGCAAGGACTGCCTCGCCGCTCGGCTGGAGAAGTTCTGATTGCTGACCATGATCAACGGCAATGACCACAGCGACTGAAGCTACCGAGCCAGACGATAGCGTCTACGGCGCCGAGCTGTCCTCGGTCGACTGGTGAGCTCGCATGTTTGAGGTGTCGCGTGTTCGCGAGCCGCCTGATGCAACGCAGACGGTGAGTCACGGCTGACTCGTTCTGTGGCTGGTGGACCACCGTCGGCTACGGGCGGGTAGCGTGGGCGACGGCCTCGGCGATGGCGGCGGCCAGCGGTTCGGGGGCCTCCACCGGAAGGAAGAACGCCGAGCCCGGGATCGTCACCAGACGGGCGCTCGGGCAGGTCTCCAAGGTGCTGCGCTCGGCGTCGGTGAGCCCGCCGTCGCCCTTCTCGGCGTGGATGGTCCAGGTCGGCACACCGGCCTGGCACAGCCGGACGGCCCGCTGCTCGTCCCGGCGCAGCCACCGCGTGTACTCCAGCAGGATCCACCGCATGACCGCTGGGTCGTTCCTGTCGAAGTCGGTGCGCAGTTCGGCCTGACGCTCCGTGGACATTCGCATGCGCTTGAGCATCACCCCGGTCGCCTTGCCCAGCAGCCTCACCGGGATGCCGCCGAGTACGCGGCCCAGCCCCACGAGCGCGCGGAAGAACGCCGGTTCGTCGGGGGAGCTGAGGCTGACGCCCGACAGCACGACCGGCCCGGTGAACGCGCCGGAGGTGACCATCTCCACCGCGACGCACGCGCCCATGCTGAACCCGACCACGACGTCCGCCCGAATCTCGGCCGCCAGCTCCGCCGAAACCCGTGCGTAGGACGCCATGCTGCAGTCCTCCAGAGGTGCCGCCCCTGCGTGTCCTGGCATGGTCGCGGCCACCAGTCGCAGCCGTCCAAGCACGGGTTGCGCCATCACCTCCGCGAACGAGTCGGCGCTGCACATGCCCCCGGGAAGCAGCAACACCGTGTTGGCGGCATCTGCTGGGCCGGATTCGCGCAACTGCCAGTCAGTGCCCATCACCCATCGTCTCCTCCCTGAAGGCTGGCGCGTTACGGCTGAGCACCCAATCGGCCAGAAAGGCGGCCACGGTGGAACACTCCTTGTTCCACGCTAGAAGCCTTGATCGTGCTGCGCGACCGGCGGGCAACCGGAGGCGGCCCCCGGCTTGCCTGGTACTGGCGGGCTCGCGTGTTCAACCGTCGCGAGTTGACCCGCCTGACTCCGGCACTGCTACTAAGCGTGACATTCGTGGGGGAGTTTCTGGGGGGCCGGGGCGTCCGGTTGGATGAGCACGTGACTGTCTTTGACGTAGCTCGCCAGCTCCCTTCCATTGCTGACCTGCGGACTCTGTGCCGCTCACTGGCGATGCTCGATGCGATCCTGAGCCCGGACTGGGAAGGCCGGTACTACTCCTTCAATGCCGGCTGGGCCGACGGCGAGGAGATGGCGGCGATGCGCAACGGGTCGGGGGACGAGTACTCCATCGTGTTCGCGGCGGCCGGGGCCTATGTCCGCGGCTTCGACCACGAAGCACCGATGAGCCCTTATGGCAACGATGGAGAGCCTTGGCCGGGGGTGATCGACGAGGTTCCGGAGGTCTTCAAGCCCTTCGCCGAAGAGGCGGCGTTCACCGACGAGGATGACGTTCCCGTCGTGACGGCCTGCCTGTGGCGGGAGGCGACGGATGATCGGTGGCGGCACGGCGTGATCGATTTCCCCGCCGGTTGTTCCGACCCGGACGGGGCAACGGGTCTGTTCGAGCTCCTGGTCGACCGCTCGCCGGAAGCGTTCCAGCGCTTCGCCGAGGACTACTACGAGATTCCCGTGGACCTGGAAGCCGTGCGCGACGTGTATGCCTTGCGACCGCTGAGCCAAAGGCTCGTGTCAGCGCTGCACTCGGAGGTCACCCTCGCAGACCTGGCCGAGGACATCGCCGAGATCGGCTACCCGCAGCCGGTCCGAGACATGATCTGAGCTTCAACCGTCGGTGAGTCGATGGGGAGTCCAGCCGGATGGTGACCGTAGGTGGTCGCCTGCGGCGTATCGGTTCCAGGTCCCGCCGGTCTCTCTCGGAGGGCATCTGATCTGGGTAGTTGGTCTTCTGGGATGGGTTTGCGACTGGCGGCGCTGGTGGTCGTTGGGTGGAGCGTGAGTGTTCGTCGTCCTTACCGCAGTGACGTGTCCGACGCCCGCTGGGCCTTGATCGAACCGGTCTTCACCGCTTGGCGAGCAAGGCGGACGGGGCCCGGAACGGCGGCTCGGGTGCACGATCTGCGAGAGATCGTCAACGCGATCCTCTACGTCAACCGCACCGGCATCCCGTGGGAGTATCTGCCGCACGACTTCCCGCCGTTCAAGACCGTCGATGACTACTACGCGAAGTGGGAAGCCGACGGCACCACCCAGCAGGTCCACGACCTGTTACGCGACAAGACCCGCCGATTCCATGGCCGCCGGGCGGAGCCGACCGCGGCCGTGGTGGACGCGCAGAGCGTGAAGACCTCGGCAAACGTCGCCGATACCAGCCAGGGCATCGACGCCGGCAAGAAGATCAAAGGACGTAAGCGGCACCTGATCACGGACACGCTCGGTTTGGTGCTGGCCGTCCTGGTCACCGCCGCGAACGTGCACGACACCACCGGCGGCAAGCGCCTGCTCGACGACCTGGCGGCGGCTCATCCCAGCGTGACGAAGGTCTGGGCCGAAGGCGGTTACCAGAACAGCATCTGAGGGGTCTCGCGGTTTCCGGACAGGCTTCTGACCGTCTATTTCATGCGGCGATTCGCAACTTCTCGTACTCGGCGTGGACTTCGCGCGGAGGGCGGTAACCCACCGCCGAGTGGAGGCGCTTGCGATTGTACCAGAATTCGATGTAGCGAGTGATGTCCTGCCGGGCGGCCTCGCGGGTCAGGTAAGTCACCCTTGATACGCGCTCATTCTTCAGGGCGCCGAAAAATGATTCGGCCATGGCGTTGTCGAAACAGATTCCGGTGCGGCCAGATGATCTGCGGAGCCCGAACCGGTCGAGCGTCCTCCCGAACTCGGATGACATGTAGTTGCTGCCCCGGTCGGAGTGAAATATCGCGCCGGCCGAGAGCTTCCTGTTCCGTGCCGCGTTGCGGATCGCCCTGGATATCAACGGAGTTTGGTAGTGGTCGTCCATTGCGTAGCCGATCACTTCCTTCGTGCAACAGTCGATGACTGTCGCGAGGTACAGCCAGCCTTCCCCGGTCGCGATATAGGTAATGTCGCCGACGAGCTTTTCACCAGGCGCAGCCGCGGTGAAGTCGCGGCCGACGAGGTCTGGCACCAAGCCAGCCGCAGTCTGAGTGAGGTTGAACCTCTTCGGGCGTGGCTGGCAAGGCACCAGGTCCAGTTCACGCATGAGGCGGCGGACCAGCTCCACGCCCGCGGCGACGCCCCAGCGGTCCAGCTGGGCCTGGACGCGCCGGTGCCCGTAGGTGCTGTCGGACATGTCGAAGACCTTCTCGATGAGCAGTTTCAATTCTTCGCGCCGCTGGACTGTCGCGGATTCCGGGCGGGATCTCCAGTCGTAGTAGCCGGATCTGGATACGCCGAGCCGACCGCACATGAACTCGACGCTGTATGCGTACTCCTCGGTGTCGAGCCGCATCTCGTCGATGAACTCGTACTTGCCTGCTACCGGGGATCCTTCGCGAAGTACGCTGCGGCTTTTTTCAGGAAAGAATTTTCCATCTCCAGCTCACGGTTACGTCGTTCGAGTTCCCTCAGGCGTGCCCGCTCGTTCACCGTCAGTTCCGCGTCGGGAGCCGGTTCCTGCTGCTTCTGATGCTTCTTCACCCAGCCGCGTAGCGTCTCCGAGTTCAGCTCAAGCTCCCGGGCGACTTCGGAGATCGTCTTGCTCGACCTCAACGCGATCTGGACGGCTTCCTCACGGAACTCCGGCGAGTACTTACTGGGTGGCGCCACTTCTTCCTCGTTTCCTTGTCCAGGACAACCCTATTGGGTGCCTGTCCGGAAACTTCGGGGCCCCTCAATCTTCAACCACGGCGCCGTCCTGGGCATCGATGTCGAGGTGGTGCAGCGGCAACGGACGAAGGGGTTCGAGCCCCTGCCGAAACGGTGGGTGATCGAGCGGACCTTGTGCGCCACGAGGCGCTCTGTTTGTATCCCCGGCTCAGCCGGGAGGAACTCGGAAGGAGGTTTCTGGGCCCGATGACTTACCTGGAACCGAAAGGCGAAGGGGACAAAAGCATGTCAGAAAACCAGTGACCGGGCCCAGTTGTCAGGGGCGGTGTGCTGGGTGGCCCGCGCGATATGGCGAAGACTGAATTGTTTGAAGCCCAATCTCCAGAAGATGCAAGTTCCCATCCGTCGGAAAGACAGCTGAAACCGACGCCGTGCTCTGCACTGGCTTCTATTGTGCGGTCGGTGCACCTCCGGAGCGCGGGCGATGTCCAGCGAGGACATTCAAGGAGATGAGTGGGTCGCCTACGTCGCGCTAGAACGTACAAACAGAGACGAACGTGGGATCGCCTACGGGACGCGAGTCCTATGGCGACGGAGGCCTCGTAGTAGTCGCCGGAGCAACGCCCGGCCAGGGAGGATGGGAAAGCCGTCCGCAGGGCGAAGGGGGCCAGGTGATTCGGACACCTTCAGACTCGGGAGGTATGCGAAATGCAGAGTGCCGAAACGGTGCTGGGTGTCCTGCGTGAACGCGGCAGGCGTGGCCTGCCGTGCGAGGAACTGTATCGACAACTGTTCAACCCGCAGTTGTATCTGCTGGCCTACGGGCGAATCTACGCCAACCACGGCGCGATGACGCCCGGGGTCACAACGGAAACCGCTGACGGCATGTCGCAGAGGAAAATTGACCGTACTATTGAAGCGATGCGCCACGAGCGTTACCGCTTCCGTCCGGTCCGGCGCGTTCATATTCCCAAGAAGAACGCGGGAAGACGCGTCCTCTGGGGCTGCCGACGTGGTCGGACAAGCTTGTCGGCGAAGTCGTCCGTCTCTTACTGGAGGCGTATTACGAGCCGATGCTCTCCGGCCGGTCTCATGGGTTTCGGCCTCGTCGTGGGTGCCATACCGCGCTGCGGGAGGTGGCTCACACCTGGACCGGGACAGCCTGGTTCATCGAGGGTGATATCGCTGACTGCTTCGGCAGCCTGGACCATCAGGTCCTGTTGGCGATTCTCGGCGAGAAGGTCCATGACCAGCGGTTTCTGCGGCTGGTGCGGAACATGCTGACAGCCGGATACCTGGAGGACTGGAAGTGGGGCGCCACGCTCTCCGGAGCGCCGCAAGGCGGGGTGGCCTCCCCGATCCTGTCCAACATCTATCTGCACAAGTTGGACGAGTTCGTAGAGACAGTACTGATTCCGGAGTACACCAGAGGGGTGCGTCGGGCCCGAAATCCGGCGTATTTGGAGCTGCAAAATCTGCTGGCGAAGGCTCGCCGACGCGGTGACCGGGTTCAGGCCCGGACGCTGCGGCAGCAGATGGTCAGCCTGCCGAGCTCGGATCCACAAGATCTGGGATACCGGAGGCTGCGCTACATCCGCTATGCAGACGATCACCTCCTCGGATTCACCGGACCGAAGGCCGAGGCTGAGCAGATCAAGCAACGCCTGGCGATGTTCCTGCGCGAAGAACTCAAGCTGGAGCTTTCCCAGGAGAAAACGCTGATCACTCACGGTCGCACCCAAGCGGCCAGGTTCCTCGGTTACGAGATCGCGACCCAGCACAACGACACGAAGAAGACCGGCCGTTACCGACGCGTCAACGGTCAGATCGCTCTTCGTGTCCCTCTGGACGCGATCAAGTCCAAAAGTGCCCCCTATCTTGCCCGCGGCAAACCCGCAAAGCGAGATGCCCTCATCAACAGCAGCGATCACGCGATTGTTGCCACGTTCGGGGCCGTCTATCGGGGCATTGTCCAGTACTACCTGCTCGCCGGGGATGTTTCCCGGCTGCACCGACTGCGATGGGTTATGGAGACATCCATGCTCAAGACCCTTGCGTCCAAGCACCGTTCATCCGTGTCGAAGATGGCTGCCAAGCACAAAACCAGAATCGACACGGATCATGGCCCTCGAGTCTGCTTCGAGGCCCATATCGAGCGGGAGAACAGGAAACCGCTGGTGGCGCGGTTCGGTGGAATACCCCTCTATCGGCAGCGGGCGGCGAAGGTGGTCGACCGGCGGCCGACGTGGGTGGACTATCCGCACAAAGAGCTGGTCACCCGGCTCCTGGCGGACACATGCGAGATCTGCGGGCACAACGGTGATGTGCAGGTGCATCACATTCGCGCCCTTGCAGATCTCGCCCATGCCGGATGGCCGCCGTCCGACTGGACGCGCGTCATGCTCGATCGACGCCGTAAAACGGTCGTGGCTTGCGATGCCTGTCACGATCGGATCCACGGGGCGCAGGCGGCCAAGCCCTTCACGTCGTAGTCACTGGAGAGCCGGATGACCAGGAAACCGTCATGTCCGGTTCGGCGGGAGGCCGTGCGGAAAAGGGCCTGCCACGGCAGGCACCTCGCCGCGCGGCCGACCCAACCGGCTGGTGCATGAACGCCCGCCGCAACGCACGCGACTACGAACGTCTTTCCCAGCACTCCGAAGCACACCTGAACTGGGCACTCATCACCATGATGACCAGGCGCCTGACCCGCAAGAGCCCCCGAACGAGCCAGTGGACCCGGAAGCCATCGTCCGGCGGATGATGGCCGTCCTTACCCGGCGCCGTCCGGCGCGCTGGCGCTGCTTCAACGTCTGCTGAATCAGGAGTCGGCTTCTGGGGGGTCCATCATGCCCTGTTCGGATACCCGGAGGAGTTCAGTAAGCGACAGAGCCGAGTGCGGGAGCCAGCGGCGTTCTGCGGAGTCGTGCTCGGCGTCCTCTTCCCAAGGACCAGCCTTCCAGGTGTCGATGACGGAATCGCGCGATTCTGCGGTGACGGGGATCCACGTAACAGTGTCGGCCTCGATGCGTCCTGATGACGCGCGGACTGCGTCGACGAGTTGCTGTTCGCTGAGCCGGGTCCGCACGTGAGCGAAGAAATATGCGGATGCCTCAAGGGCGTAGAACCCGAACCACGAGAAGACGATGTGATCGTAGTAGTCGGAGCGGTCTGTAAGGCCGATCTCCTCCTTCAAGGCCCGCCTCGCGAGCTTGAACCACCATTCCACGTCTTCCTGAGGGGCGGGCCAGTTCATGGTTTCGTGGGCACCTGCCTGGTGGAAGTCCGCCCAGACACGCTGTCCCGTCGGACGGCCGATGACCATAAGCGTGCCGGTGCGGCTCTGGACCGTGACGTTGATGGCGATGTTGGACCTCGGGGCGGACCTGATGATGCGGCGCAGCCCTTCTTGCCGGCCATTGGTGTACTTGCCGTGGAGGATCCTGTTACGGATTGCTTCGTAGGCGGCCTTGTCAGCGCGCATGTAGTTACGCAGGGCTACGTGACGTGAGTAGACGGAGCGGGACACCTTCAGGTGCAGTTGCTCGCTGCGGGGGTCTTGTTCCCGATCGTCCACCTCGTAACTGACCAGGGCAGGACATGGGCTGCCCATGCCTTCGGCCTGAGCCTCGGCCAGCAAACGGTCGAACAGCTTATGGTCACGGATCCAGTCTTCGCGCTGCCCGTGGCGGGTCAGCTCGGTCGCCCAGTCCACGATCTCGATCGGCGCCACGTTGCGGTCCTCGACCATCGGGCGTGCCGGGTTCCATGTGGAGATCCGAAAGAATCCGAGGTCCTCAGAGTCGAACGGGCTGAGCTGATACACCTTGGGCTCCGCTCCGAGAAAGGTTCTGGTGAAGTCGAGGGTCGGGGCGATTTTGCCTGCGATCTGGGCGCACCGGCTCAGTTCGTCCTCCACCGCTTGGAGGAAGCGCTGACGCAGATCGAGATCCACCGGAAGAAGCCGACAGTTCGGCTTGAAGATCAGTTCGATATCTTCAAGTGACATACCCAGAGCGGGATGTCGCTCATGTACGAGCTGGGCAAGCCATGTGCGGTTCAGCGTGAAGGCCGCGCTGTATGGCCCGAAGCCTCCCTCCGGAGCCTGCCTCTTCGGTGCGCCTGGCCTGGGCCTGCGCTGGTTGATCCTGTCGCATTCAGCCTTCACCGCATCGCGGAATCCGCCACTCAACTGTGCATTCAGGGTCGGCACTTGACCTCCCATCAGGTGCCATCAGCGTATAGCTCACATACCTCAGGAATCTAGGGCATGTGGGTGCACCCAAAAGGCGCAGGTCAGGGCGTCGAGGTTACCCACGCAGGTGACTTGAAGATCGAATACATGGCCGGACAAGCAGCATCACTACGGAAGTGCATTGGAACTATGCACAGGTCAGGGCGCTAATAGATATCCATGGCCATCCACCTGAAAGGCTTCCATCCACGCACGATCAAACGCGTGGCTGGTTGGGCACCACCACGATGAGGGCGTGCATGCTCCATGGCATACGACCTTCAAAGAAGTGCGGGTCCGCCGACCCTGGCCTGGTAACCCTCGTGCCGACGGACCCGCCAAACCACCCGACTGTCGGTCGGCGCGGCCGACCGACAGCAGAGAGGCGGAACTGTGACCTACCTGGTTATGCCCACCATCGGCGCCGCACTCACCATCACCCTCATCACGATCGCCTTCCTGATCTCCTGTTGCGCGGCACTGATCGCGGGCTTCCTCGCCCGCCTTCAGCATGCCGACGTAAATACGATCACCAGGAACGCCGGGGCGGCGTTCGCATCGACCCTGACTCTGTGCATGGTCGTCATGGCCGCGGCCGGCATCCTCAACGGCGGTTGACAAGAAGAAGAAAAACACCTAATCAAGAGCTGCATCTTCATCTGGCACCGCCTCACGCCCTCACCCTGAAGGCGCGAGACCGGTGTCGACGACGCCGGAGGCGAGGAGGGTGATGCGGCCTACTCGGTGGCGGCGGCGCGCTTCTTCTTCGTCTGCCGCTTGGCCGGTGGTGGTTCTTCGACGGAGGCGCCGTTGTTCATCCGCGTAAAGGCTTCCAGGACCTGGTCGATGATGCGGCGGCGCATCTCGCTCTCGGGGTCCTCGCCCAGGTTCTGGGCCAGGCGCTCCGCGGTCAGGCCGCGATCAGTCCGGCCGCCACGCTCCTACGCGTTTCCTGGCCCCCGGTTACTGCAGCTACCTACGCGGGTGCCGAGTCTCTGCGGGCGATCTACAGTCCGCTACATGACCGTTCTCATCGTTCTCGGAGGCGCCCTCCAACTGGCTGGCCTTGGCGCCGCAGCCTGGGGCGTGACCCTGACCAGGAGGACGTATGCCCCAGAGCACCCCAGCACGTTCCACCAGGCAAAAGAGCTGTTGGGCAGCTGCCTTCGGCGGCTCAGCCGCAGACCGGCCGGGACTCCCTCCAGCTCCCCTGCACCCCTGCAGACCGACGCGGTCGGGACGGCTGAGCGGGCGTACGTACTAAGAAGCTGTTGTCTTTCCGGACTTGAGGACTGCGTTTCCGCTGGTCAGGCGTAGGGTCGGCGATCCCGTGGGAGTTGTGGCCTGTCGTGTTGTCGCTGCCCGGGAGGTCGTGGATGCCGTCGGTGGTTGGGCTGTTGGAACAGCGTGAGCTGGGTGCTCGCCGTCGTGTTGACGAGCTGCGGGAGGAAGCCGACCGTGTCCAGGCCGAGTTGGCCGTGGCCGAGCGGGAATGGAGGGAGTGGGCCATCGCCTGCTCGCGGGTCGGCGAGGTGCTGGCCCCCGTGGACGAGAGCGGGCAGGACCCCGCCCGGGCCGAGGGGACCGCGCCAGCCGCCGGGGAGCAGACCGGAAAGACGCCGCAGGTGCCGGAGGCAGCGAAGAGGAAGTCGCAGGTTCCGATGTGGCGTGAGGGGCTGGCCTGGTCGGTGCTGTCGGTGGACTATCAGCGCATCCTCACCGCGCTCGCGGACCGGGACCGGCTCCGTCAAGGTCCGCTGACCTGCCAGGAGTTGGCCGTGTTGTTCGGTCTTGACGTGGTGCCGGCCAAGGTGGAGGCGCTGCGGTCGAAGGCGAAGCGACTGGTCGCGCGGGGCTGGCTGGCCGAGGGGCAGCCGGGACGGTTCACGCTCGCTGCGGGTGTGGCCGGGCGAGGCGGCGGGTCATGAGCAGGGTCATCGACCAGTAGATCATCGCTTCGGCGCTGGTGGTGCGGCGTTCGTAGTCGCGTGCCAGGCGGCGGGTGCGCATCAGGTGGGCGAAGAGGCGCTCGACGATCCACCGTTTGGGCAGGACCACGAAGCCGCGCATGTCGTCGCTGCGTCTGACGATCGCGAGGACCAGGGCGAGCACGGTGAGGCAGCGCTCGACGAGGCTGCCGGTGTAGCCGCCGTCGGCCCAGACCAGCTCCAGCCGGTGGTGGGCGTCGGCGACCTGCCGCAGCAGGACCTGGGCGGCGGCGCGGTCGCCGGTGTCCGCGGCGGTGACCATCACGCCCAGCAGCAGGCCGAGCGTGTCGACCACGACGTGCCGCTTGCGCCCGTTGACCAGCTTTCCGCCGTCGAAGCCGCGGCTGTCCGCACCGACGACGGCGTCCGCCTTGACGGACTGCGAGTCGATCACGCCAGCCGTCGGCTCCGTGTCGCGCCCGTCCCTTTCGCGGATCCTTGCGCGCAGCCGGTCGTGGAACTCCTTGACCAGCCAGTGGTCGCGCCAGCGGCGGAAGAACGCGTAGACCCGGTCCCACGGCGGGAAGTCGGCGGGCATGGCCCGCCACTTGATGCCGTTGTCGACCAGGTAGCGGATCGCGTCGAGTATTGCCCGGTGGCAGTACGCCTCCGGCTGTCCGCCCCGGCCGCGCAGCCAGCCCGGCACGGGCAGCAGCGGCCGGGCCACGGTCCACTCCGCGTCCGTCATGTCCGAGGGATACCGCCGAACACGTTCCGGGTGATCGGCTGCGTTTCCGAACCGGTGGGCGACACAATCACACGTCGGTGCAGCCGAGTTGAACTCCACCGGCGTGTGCACGTACAACTGCGGCAACAGGGTCTCCTGGATCTCGGTTGGCTTCGCAACCCCGAGCTACCAAGAGGCCCTGCCTTCATGCCCGCAGCCGGCGCCAACCACCCGATCGAGACTCCCGTTCGACTCACACCCCTCAAGATCGGAACGACAACAGCTACTGAGGGTTCGTCACGTGCGGTGGTGTCCATCGCCACCCTGAAGCCGGACCCGATGGCCGAGGACGCCGACTACGGGGTGGACTGGGCGGAGCGCTTCGAGGGCGCCTCGGCCTATCTGAAACGGCGCCCGCTGGCCCCGGCAACCTGGGCTCAGCTGCAGGAGGACATCGAAGCCGCACCGTATCGGATGCCGCCCGGCACCACAGCGGTTGCCGTCACCGGCAGCCTGCGTCTGGCACCCGCGTTCGTGGTCGGTGCGGCCTTCCGCATGGTGACCGGCGCCGACCTGGCTGTGGTCCAGCGCGGCCAGTTGTGGTCATCCGCCGAGCCTTACGAGACTCCGCTGCAGCCGGCCGTCGACGAGCACGTCCTCGATCTCGGGCCCGACCTCGCCGTCGCCATCGCGGTCGCCACCGACCCTGCTCAGGATGTGCTGGACTTCCTGACCGAGCAGCAGATCCCTGTCTCCCGGCTGCTGGTACTGCGCCCGCCCGGCGGGGCGAAGGACAACTCCATCCCGGACGCCGCAACGGCCAACGCACTCGCCGTCGGCATCCGGGAACACCTCCGCCGTGCCTGCCGCGCCCACCCCGCGATCCACCTTTTCCAGGCCGGCCCCATGGGCCTGTCCCTGCTGCTGGGCAACCGGTGGAACCGGCTGCGCCCGACCACCGTGTACGAGGACGTCAACGCGCAGCAGGTGTACGAGAAGGCGTTCGTCATCGACGCATGAGGACCCGCCACAACCACTACGATCCCGCTGCCTACGGCGGAGTCGCGCCCTGCGCCAGCCGCAGGTCGTGGTGGACCAGAGATATCCGGTCACGGGCCGTCAGCCAGCCCAGCGCGACAGCGATCGGCAGCGGGCCGTGGAAGAACAGCAGCCCCTCCACCGCGGTGGCGACGCCGAGCCGCTGCGCCCACTCCTGCCGCGCAGCCTGCCAGCACTCCCAGACATACGTCGTCACCGCGGCGTAGACACCGGGATCGTCGGGCAGGTAGGCGTTGCCGGTGTCGATGACGAGATAGGCGCCGCACGGACCGTCCGTGCCGCCGGGGCCCGCGGGCGGGAGACGGTAGCCGGTGTGGTGTCCCGGCCCGTAGGAATCCTGCCCGGTCACCGCCACGTGGCGTGCGTCATCAACCATGGAGCCGGCCGATGCCAGACGCACGATCAGCGCGATCCGGTGACGTTGCGCTCCGGCTGCGGCGGGGATCTCCACGAGCTGCGGACGGCCGCGCGTCGGGGCCACCAGAAGCCCGGTGACCTGCGCGCGCTGTGGGGGAGTGAGCGCAGCACGCAGCGAGCTGCCGAGCTCGACGCCGGGGACCACAGAGCGCCCGGCCTGCTGAGACAGATGCATCACGGCCAACGACAGCTGTGCATCGTCGGCCAGGCGCCGGCCCAGAAGGAACCCGTCCTGCAGATGAGCGAGCACGTACAGCGCGACCTCGGGCTCCGCTCTGCCGCCCGCTCGCAACTCCTCAATCTGCGCGTCGATGAGCCTGGCCACGAAGTCGGCGACGTCCGAACGGCCTTGCACAGAGCGCTCGCCGGGCCACAGGACCGCGCGATCGATGACCAGCGTCGCGCTGTGCGCGGTGCGGGAAGCGTTCTTCAGCGCCACGACCCGCGAGGCCTGCGTGCGGTCCGCCGGGTACAGGCTGACCACTACGCCGAGTCCACGGGGGCGCTGCAGCACCCACCCCGCCAGCATCAGGACGAGAGCGCCGGCGAAGACCACGACAAACACCCACTGCCGCTTGGTCCACTGCTCCAGGATGCTCGGTACGACACCGAGCGCGACGGCCGTGGAGGCCGCCATCAGCACCGTGCCGGCGCCTTCCCGGGAGAACAGCAGCCGCCTCAGTTGCCCATGCCACCTCACACGTCCCCCCCATCCTCCGGTCGAAGTCTCCTCTGCAGTGTCCCGCTGTGTGCCCGCTGACGCCGAAGATGTGAAAGGTGTGTTTTGCCCGGCCGTCCGCCTCGTCCTTCTGTCGTCGGACGAGCCCGCATCGGGCCCCGGGGCCACTGGCCCGGCCCTGGCGGGCTCCTCAGCGTGAGGCCGCAGCCCCGAGGTGCCTCCCACCTGCACAAAGCGCGCGGATCCGATATGTGCGAACGCCACCGCGAACAATCAGCTAGTCCTGGTGCAGGAGGGTTTGTCAGTGGCGGGTCTTACTGTGGTGAACGAGCAGCCACCGATGCCTGTTTGCGGCCGCCGCACCCCCACCCGGGAGCCAGCGGCCACGGCGTGCACCCGGGCTGGACGACGCGCCCGAGGAGGCACACCCCATGGGAATCAACGAGGCATTCGACGCGCTGCAGAAGGCCGTCAACGAGGACATCGGCAAGACCGGACTGGCTCGTGAGCGCCGGGACCTGTTCAAGACCGCGCTGCTGAGCGAGCCCGATGTCCTGGAGACCTTCGGCTCGGGCTCCTTGAGCCGCAGCACGCAGCTCAAGCCCATCCACGACGTCGACATCATCGCCGTCTACGACCAGGCTGAACAGCCCGAGTGGGGGAGCGAGGGCTCAAGCGCAGAGGATGCTCTCGAGCACGTCCGCACCCGGGTAAACCAACTGCTGAGCCAGAGCGACGGCACTCACGCCAACCAGGTCCGGCATACTCTCCTGCGTAACCACGCGGTCAAGTGCTTCCTTGACGACCCCGAGGATCCCGATGCCTTCACGGTCGACGTGATGCCCGCGCTGCGCCAGCCCGACGGCACGCTGCTCATCCCCGAGAAGCTCAGCACTCGTTGGGTGCCCGCCAACCCGGAGTACCTCATCGAGCAGGTCGCCGATCACCAGCGTGACTGGTCGCACTTCCGGCCCCTGGTCCGAGTCCTCAAGCAGTGGCGGCTCGACGCCCCGGTCGAGGGACGCATCAAGTCTCTCGTCATGGAAGTCCTCGCTCTCAATTGCATGCCCAGGACCGGCAACCGGTCCCAGGCGCTCAGGACGTTCTTCACCGCGGCTGCGGTCCGCGTCAACGAGGGTGTCTGGGACCCGGCCGGCCTGTGCGGTGAGATCCAGCCGGACCTCGACCGTGCGGGGCTGTCCGCCGCGTTCACCAACGCGGCGGACATCGCCGAGCGGGCCTGCGCGGCCGCGACCGAGGGCGACACCGACGACGCTCTGCGACTGTGGCAGGAGATCTTCGGAGACGACTTCCCGGCACCCGCTGCACCGGCCAAGCCTGCCTCGCTGATCACCGGGACGCCCGCGCTCATCACCCCGCGGCCCATCAAGGACGCACCCCAGGGATGACCACCGCACACACGCCCAATGACCGCACGCCCATCACCTGGTGGGCGTGCGAAGCACGCCGGCTTCGCTGCGACCACGACGAGATCACCGCTCAGTTCCCCGGCCTCGTCTGGAACGACGCCGGAGCAGGAACCTGGGAAGGCAGGCTGCCCCGCTGGCCTTTCGACCGGCCCGAGCCCGAGCACCTCACCACCTGGATCGGCGACGAAGGACTCCTTCTGCGCCTGGAGTACAGCCAGGCGTACCCCATGGTGGCGCCCCGCCTCGTCCCCCTCGATCCGCTGCCCGAACCGTTTGAATGGACCCAGCACCGCTGGCACGTCAACGGCGACGCCAGCCTGTGCCTCCTGCGCGACGACGTATGGACGGGCCGCGAGTCCGTTGTCGATCTGCTGCTGAAGGCCGCCGGCTGGCGGATCGAGTACGCACTGATGAAACACCAGATGATCGAGCAGATGACCGGCAGCGGCATCGTCACCGACCACAGCCTCGACCACTTCCTGGCCCAGCCCCTGCCACCCGAGGACACCACTGGCCACCCTGAACTGGACACCGGCGGGCAGGACGGTCCCGCGTGCTGATCCTCATCCCACAGGACGCCGCGACCACACTCCGCACCTCGGGCGCGTGGGGCCGACTGTCGTTGCGTATCAGCCAGCCGGACGACCTAGCTGTGGTGGGCGGCATCTCCGATGGCGGCGGCTCCATCATTTCTGTCGACCCGCCGCCGCCCGTCCCCCGCCTGCTCGCCAGCTGCGACTCCCGTCCTACCGGCTACTGGTACCAGGCCAAGAGTGAACTCCACGCGCTCTGGTACCTCCTGCGGGTACGGCGTGGCACGTCCATGAAGTTGGACGTGTTCAAGGACGCCGTGCCCAGCGGTTTCAAGACGCCGGGCGACGGCGGCTACGTGGCCATCACCCACGCCCCCGAAGTGAAGGACGCCTTTCCCGAAAGCGGTCTGCCGGACCTCGTCGCCTGGCACGTCACCCGTGCGGGCTTCCAGCCCCTCGAGGCGTCGGCCGAGCCCGAAACCACCGGGATTGGGCAACTCAGCGGTCACTGGCCCGTAAAGGAACTGCAGAACACGCGGATCATGCTGATCGGAGCGGGGAGCATCGGCTCGGCCACCGCGCACGCACTCGCCGGCTACGGCGTCGGCCATCTCACCCTCATCGACCCCGACCGGCTCGACTGGCACAACCTCGTCCGGCACACCAGCGCCCGCAAACACATCGGCCGACACAAAGTCACCGCCCTCGCCGAGGAACTCGCCTCCCTGCGCCCTGACACCGCGGTCACCCCCCTGCCCCTGGACGTCATCGAACACGCCGACCACGTCCGGGCCCTCCTCGCGGACACTCACCTCGTCGTGTGCACGGCAGACGGGGTGGCCCCGCGCCGTGTCACCGGACACCTGGCCCGCCGCGCCGGCCTCACCGCAGTCCTCGCGTGCGTCCTGCAGGACGGTGCCCTCGGCGAGATTCTGCGGTTGCACCCCTGGCCCCGGCACGGCTGCCTCACCTGCCGGCGCCAGAGCCTCGCCGAGGCAGGCGGCCTTGACCCCGAGCCCGCCCTGGACGCCGGGTACGGCACCGGCACCCGCCACCGGCCGATGACCGCCGTCGGCTCCGACCTTCACCTGGTCGCCCAGCTCGCGGCCAAAACCGCCGTCGCCACCGTCCTCGAACGCGCCGGGCACCCCGACCAGCGACTGCCGGGAGAGCACGCCCTGCTCGGCCTGCGCCGACAGCCCGACTGGGCCCCGCCCTTCAACCTCGGTCACACCGCCGAGCTGCGCTGGCTTCCCGCCACACCACCGAGATCCGGCTGCCCCACCTGCGAAGCACCATGACCCAGCAGCCCGTCACCACCGTGCACCTCACCGCCCCGGCCGCCCGGATCATCACCACCGAACTGCGTACGGCTGACCACACCACCGAGACCGGAGGCATCCTGCTGGGACACCACACCCACAACACCGTCACCGTCCACCACGCCGGAACCCCCGGTCCCGCCGCCGTACGTACACCCACCTACTTCCTCCGCGACCTGGCACACGCCCAGGCACTGGCCGACGAGGCGTTCGCGAGCGACGCCAGTGTCTGGGTCGGTGAGTGGCACACCCACCCCACCAGCCGCCCCGTCCCCAGCGCTCGTGACGCCGCCACCTACAGGCAACTTCTCGGCGACCCGGAACTGGGCTTCCACAGCGTCATCGCGGTGATCCTCGCTCCCCGCGAACACCACTGGGTCGGCGCGGCCTGGGCAGCCCGGCACGGTCGGATCACGCCGGTGGAGTTACGGCTGGACGGACCCGTCGGATGACGCCATGAGGGGCCACGCCGTTAAACCGGGCGGCGCAGTACGTCACCCCGCACGATCAGGATCTTGTGGGCGGACCAGTCGGCGTGGCAGGTGTCGCAGACCGTTTTGATCCATCCTCCGGGGGCGTCGTTGCGTGAGCGCGGTCGGCCGACTGCCCCACAGAATTCGCATGTAGCAGCCGCCTCCGCGACAGATGCCGCCACCAACGTACTTACCTTCTCGGGCACAGCCTGCTCGCCGGCGGTGACATGGATGCGCAAGCCGCCGAGCTTCTCCGTCACGTCGGTGACCCGGTAACCGGGCATGTCCACGGTGAGCTGCGCGTGGAGGCGTTCCAGAAGGGGATGCCAGCCCGGTCCGACGGCACGCAGCCGTGCGGGGATCTGAGCTCCGGCCGCAGCGGACCGGTTCCCTTCGTTGTCCATGCGGGCATCGTCCCTCACACGGCCTGCCCTTTGACGGACCATGACCTCCAAGCGAGCGGTACGGCAGGCCGGCTCGGCAGAGTCAGCCCGCCCCGGACCGCTGGCGCCCGGCGAGGTCCCCGTTCGCGGTGGCGACGAGATCTGCCAGGCGCTGCTCGGCATCCTGGCGGGTTCGCGGGGCGAGGCCGGCCAGCCCGCTGCGCAGCAGGCTCCCGACCCGCTCCACGAGCGGCTTGTCCTGCGGCCGTGCGCACCGGACCGTGGACTGTCGCCGCGGCACGTCAGCGTAGGCGACAAGACGTGCCGCGGAGATGCGCAACGGATCGCTGTCCACGCTGAACAGCCAGCGCCAGCTGGGGGCCGTCGCCGGTCGGTACGGTGATGACGTCCGATTCCTGCACGATGATCACCTCTCTGTGTCGGGGCCGGCCCCTCTCCCGAGGGCGGCTTGTGCCTGCAGCCTTCTGCGGAGTGAAGAACCGGTCGGCGGCTTCCCGCCGTGCTGCGGCGGTCGTTTCCGGCGCCGGGATTCCCTAATCCCAGTCGTTGCCGGGGTCGTGGCGGCCGACGATCATGTTGTTGAGGGCTTCTTCGGTAATGGCTTCTGTTCCGTATTCGATGGCTTCCTGGGCGGTCTGGCAGATGAGTTGGTCGAGGGTGTCCATGTAGCCGCCGGTGCGTGCGTGGAGTTCTTCCTCGAGGTCCAGCAGCGCGCCGGGCCTGTGGTTGTAGAGCCGGAGGTTGTCGTCGTAGCGCTGCACCACGCCCCGCCATCCCCCTTCCTGCCCTGCATGCAGGGGGATGGGGTTGATCCGCATGACGGGCAGACTGCTGTTGAACTGCTCGGAGGTGCGGGGGCGTTCGCTGCGGCGGCGGTTGTGCAGGCCTTCGTTGACGATGTCGGTGGCGCCGCGACCGCTGTAGACGACGGAGACGCGCAGGCGGCCCTGGAGGCAGTCGAAGTAGTCGAAGGCGGTGGCCAGGTCGCTGTCGTGGATGCGGTCGACGCCGTCGATGAGGATCAGGGAGGTACGGCTTTCCCACATGGCGTGCACGACCGGTTCGGTCATGTCGGTGCTGCGGTAGGTCCGCTTGTCGATGTTGATGGTGTGGTCCATGCCGAAGAAGTCCGCGAAGGGCAGGGACCAGTCCATGTTGCTTTCATGGCGTGGCGGGACGTTGATGTAGACGACGGGGGTCCACTCACTGTCCGGCCGACGTTCGGTCTCCAGCACTCCCTGGTAGGCGCGTCCGATCTGGAGCAGCAGCGTGGTCTTGCCGGCACATCCGTCGATGATCATGCTCATGCGTTTGCCGGTGGGGCGGAACCTGTTGGTGCGCAGGGTGCGCCGCGCGTCCTTCAGCCCCTGGGTCACGTCGGGGGTGCTGACGGCGATCATCTCCCCGTGGTAGATCATCCGCGGATCGGTGTCGGTGACCTTCGTGCCCTGGGGGGCGCAGTCCTGCAAATCCGGGGGTTTGAGAGTGCGGTGCACGAAGTCCATGAACCCCTCCCGCACCGTGAGCAGTTCGGGATCCATCGGCGCCCACCGTGCAGCGAGAGCTGCGGAGGCGGCTGATTTCGGGGCGGTGCGCGCAGTGTCCATCACGTCTCCTGGGGGTCTTGGCTGGGCGGTGGCGAGTCCTGGCCGGGCCACGGCGCAGGCGGCTCGGACGGATCCGGGGCCAGTTCCCGGAAAATGTCGCCGGCTGATCCGCCCAGGCTGTGCCCTCCCGCAGGGGCGGGACGACGCCGCGGCGGCCGCGCCTGGACCGGCGACGCAGGCGGGGCGGCAGGTTCGGGCGCAGCGGGCGGCAGCGCGGCGCGTCTGCCGGGGAAGAGGTCCTTGGCATCGACGTTGAGAGACGGTGCGGGCGTGACGCTGCCGGGTTCGGCCCGGGTGATCCCCGCGTACGGGTTGACCGGTGTTTCGGCGATCTCCAGGGGCTGCGGAACGAACGCGGCCACCGGCTTGGCGGAGGGGGAGGGGCCGCGCCGTGCGCGGGCCAGGAGATCGTCCACGGCCCGGGCGATTTCTTCCTCGCTGCCTTCCCTGCCGGTGAGGCCGGCGACGAGGTCGGCGGCCTTCTCCCACAGGTACTGGGTCCAGGAGTCGTAGATCAGGTGCTGGTACTTGAAGTCGAAGGGCACCCACGGACTGCGGGTGGGGTCCTTCTCGACCGTGTGGTCGTACAGCCACACCCGGCTGGGCTCGTAGGGGTTGTAGTGGACCGACCAGCTTTGGCCCTGTCCCTTGATGCCGGTGTGGCGGTTCTTGAACTCCCGGATGCGGTGGCTGACATACGTACGGTTGTCGATCTTGATGCCGTCACGGGTGACGGTCCGTTTCACATGGAGGAGCAGCTTGCGGCTCTCATCCGGTGTGACCGGCCGCGGCACGCCGCCTTCCACGGCCACCGCCGCCGCATACATCTGGTTCGGCGTGAGCACCAGAGAGGGAAGGAAGGGGGAGCGCAGTCCTTCGTGCGGCCGCCGCTGCCACTCGGTGACCACCCACTCGTGCCACAGGTCCTGCAGCTTGTTCAGCGTCCACAGGCGTTCCTTTTCGACGTCCTTGCCGCGTGTGGCCAGTGTGTTGCCGGTGTAGCCGGCGACGAACTGGGAGAACATGCTCTTGACCGAGGCATTGGTACGTTCGATGACCGCCTTGTCGGTGGGCGTGCGCTCCCGGGCGGACTCCACCTCGATGCCCAGCATGCTGCACACGTCTCTAAAGTGCCGGGCCTTGAAGATCTTGGCGTTGTCGACGACCACCGTCTTCGGGCGGATGACCGGCCGGGCCGCGGCGCCGGCCATCCGCGGATCGCCGGCCAGCATCTGCGCGTAGGGCAGGTCCGAGTTGGCGGCCAGGGCCTGCGGCGACCAGCCGGGGCGCACGGCGAGCGGCGCCATCGCCTGGCCCAGCAGCAACGCGGCATCCAGCGACTTGGTGCCGCGGCCGCCGCGGCGTCGGCTGCCCGGCCCCTTCTTGCGTCCCGAAGACTTGGGAACGATCATTCCGGCGATGAAGCTGCGGCACAGGATGTCGAAGGCATAGGTCAACTCCACTGCCACGGGACGCCCGTCGTCGCCGAGCGCCAGGACGTCCAGCCCGGTGCCGTCGATCTCCACGCGTTCGCCCAACAACGACACCGGCGCCCGATGGTAGGGAGGCTCGGGAGGGGCGGTGGCATCCTCGCCCTGCCCGGGCGCGGCCTCCAGCGACTCCTTCGAGATCCCCAGCCGCTTGAGCAGGTCGTAGAAGGTGGTGCGCGCCGGCATCAGGGCGCGGTACTCATCCGGGTACGCGCGGCGCAGCGCCGCGCGCACTCGTTTGTACAGCCGGGAGAAGGTGCCCGCCGACGCGCCGCCCTGGGCTTTGTCCTCCTGGCGGATCAGCTTCACCACACGCTCGTCGACGTTTCCGTAGACGGTGCCGGTGCGCAGCCACCGCTTGTCGACCAGACCGAGCAGCCCGTGTGCTTCGTAGGCCAGGCATTTGCGCTGCACGGTGGCGACCGACCCGGTGAGACCGGCCGCCTGCAGTTCGGTAGCCTTCAGGGCGTAGCGGGCGGTGCGGGTGGTGGTCGCGGGATCATAGCCGTGCCGCGGAGTGAAGGCGCCGTCCCGGGCGCCGACAGGACGGCCGGTCAGCACCTCACGGACGTGCTTCTCCCATTGGCGCGCCTCCTTGAGCTGGTCCTCCTCCAGGCGGTCCAGCACGGACAGGTCCGGCACCGCTTCCGGCTCCTGTGGCGTCCCGTCGGCCTTCAGCACGGCGAAGTCCGGGGTGGACACCAGGACGCAGACCAGCACCAGCGCGTCCTGGCCGGCGTCGTCCATCGCCGCCAGGTGCACGGTGGCGCCCTGCAGGGCGCCCACCAGATAGCGGTCGGCCTTCCACCGGACCGTCATCCCCGGCCGCAGCGTCCCTGCAGGCTCGTCCGGGGCATCGACCGGCAGGGCAAGCACGGCGCTCATGCTGCCGCTCCGGCCGCCCACACCAGGCTGTCGGGGGTCAGGGGCTCATCCCAGTGCGTCGTCAGGTCGTACGTCCACAGCAAGTGCCAGCTGCGCGCGCGGCCCTGTCCCGGGGGAAGATCCACAGCGTCGGCGCCCTCGCCCAGGGGCAGGGGCCGGGCGAATGTCTCCAGCAAGACCGTCTTGGACCTCTCGTCGGCGAACTCGTCGTGACGGAACTGCGAGACGATGTACACATTGCGGCGCAGCTGGCCGCCCGGGGCGCGGGCGACATCCACCTGCCATCCCGCCTCCTCGGCAACTGCCCGGGCCACCGACCATTCCTGATCGTCCGGCTCCCTCCCGGCGGGGGAGTGAAGATACAACATCTGCTGCCCCTCGGCGGTGCGTGCCATGAACGCCGGGTTCACCACTCCCGCACGCTCACCCTCCCGCCACTCGACCTGCAGCGACGGCGCAGCCAGGCAGACGATGCGCGGATCGCGGTCGAGGAACATGGCCGCGTACGCATGCTCCTGCGACCTGCAGCTGACGCCCTTCTTGGTGGTCGACGACCACCACTGCCGCACCTTCGACTTCCGCCCCCGGTAAGCGCGCTGCTCGTGCAGCACCGGCCACTCCTCCACCGGAAGCCCGTGCACTGCCCGCGGCGTACTGACGCACTCGCGGCCCAAGTCGTCGCGGTAGCGCACCTGTAAGTCCACGAGCTGCTCCTCTCGTGCCGCGGCCGCTGTGCTGCGCGGCAGACGTTCAACAGGATCCGGGTCCCGCCCACTCCCGTAGGACCCAGCTGCTGGAGTTCACCCGAAAGGATTCAGGTGGGCTTGCGGTCTTGACGATGTCCCCTGGTGCGGATGCGCTCCGTGTGCCTGTTCAGCCGGACGATGCCTACGTGTGTGTCCGCCATGTGCCGTCGGTGCATCGTGCGGCAACCCGTGACTTCGCAGGCCGGCGCGTGGGAGCAGGAGCAGGCCGAGCCGGCTGCAGCTCTACCCCAGGCGCTGCTCTCGGTTGTCGACCGTCAGGAGCCTTACGAGTTCCGTGAGCTGGTCGGGCTCCAGATGCCGTCGCAGGGCCATCGCGGCGTCCTCCGTGCTGCTGACGGGGATGCTTAGCTTCCGCTGGCGAAAGCCCGCCCTGATCATGGCGGCGTGCGTCGACATGCGTCCCGCGAGGACTTCGGCATGCAGGTCGGGGCGGTTCTTGCGCAGCCGGCGAAGGCCGGCCGCTCTGGAGGTCCCGGACGGAGCGGCCGCCTCAGCAACCTTTTGTATGTCATCCAAGAGGTCTCTCCGTCTGCCCTGCCGCCCCGCGACGGCCTGATCGAGCAGATCGCAGGCGACGGGATCATCGGCAACGATCTTCCGGATCAGTTCCATGGTCGCCCCGAGGCCTTCGGTGGGCGGTGCCGCCACGAAGTCGACGAACCGCTCGTGCTCAACCAGCCTGCCCAACGGGGTGATGAAAGCCCGCCACGCTTCTTCCTCCACGACCCGCCGAAGCAGCACCGGAAGATCCGTCAGGCCATTGCCCGTGGAACGGATGCCGCTGCCCAGAGCCTGCACCAGGACGGCATTGGCCTTCGGCGAGCGCGGGGTCACGTGTTCTCAATCCACCGGTCGAGGATGACGAGCCGCTGGCTGAGGGTCTCGAGGGTGGCCTGATCGATCGATCGCTCGCTGAATGACCGGTTGAGTTCGTTATGGAGGTGGCTGTGAGGCTTGCGCGTCATCCGGCTGAGCCGGCCGACCTTGCGCTTGATCAGGTCCCGGACTTCCTTCTTGCGTTGCGACATCGTCAGCTCGACCTCGGGCTCCGGCGCCACGCCGGGTTTCGCCGAGGTCCCGGTGAGCCGCAGAAGCCGTGCGATGGCCGATGGCTCGGTCCCCGGCGGCAGACCCGCCTGTTGCCCAAGACGTCGCGCGTGCAGCAGTTCCGCTTCCTCGAACGCGTCGCCGCTGCTGATCGTGAAAGCGTGGGCGGCCGTCGACGACCCGATCACCTCCGGCGTCCTGGGCAGCGCCCGGTCCGTCCCCTCGCCTTCCGCAGTGGAACGGCGGACCCGGCTCTCCTCGTCCGCGAGAACAGCATCCACCGTGCGCTCGATCGCGGCCGCGTACCCGAGGAGCTGGGTGATGGAGGGAATGAAGACGCGGGCGCACATGTCGTCTTCGTCGCCCTGCTTGCGCACACAGCGGCCGACGACCTGGCGGAAGAACATCTCTGTACGGATGCGGGTGGCGTAGACGATCACTCCGATGCGGGGGATGTCGACGCCTTCGGACACCATCTGCACGGCAACCAGCCAGCGGGAATCACCGGCGCCGTAGCGCTCGATGACTTTGGAGGCAGCAGGATCATCCGATACCGCAACATCCACCTGATCGCCCGTCTGGCGACGGAGAATCTCGGCGTAGGCATGGGCCGAGGCCTGGTCCGTCGCGACGACCAGGCCGCCGCAGTCCGGTTTGTCCATGCGTATGAGCTCCAGTTCCTCGTGCGCCCGCAGCAGCACCGAGGGGATCCAGTCGTGCGTCGGATCGAGAGCGGCCTTCAGCGCTGCGGCCAGAGTGGTCGGATCCGTCTCCGACAGCTTCTGCGCCATGGGGTGTTGCGAGGCGAACCGCCATCGGGCCTCACCGTCCATGGCGGGAAAGGCGACCGGGCGGACGACCTCCTGGTCCTGCAAGGCCATGCCGTAGTCGTAGTTGACGTCGGGCACGACACGCCGGGCGGCGTCGTAGTTGAGGAAGGGGATGGGCTTGCTGTCACTGCGGAAAGGCGTTCCGGACAGCGACAGGCGGCGGTAAGCCTCACCGAATGCCTCGGCGAGCGCGGCACCCCAGGCGAGGTGCTCGGAGTCTCCTGCGTGGTGGACTTCATCCAGGATGACGAGCGTGGGCCTGCGACGGTCGCAGGCGAGCTTCTTCCACAGCAGAGGGCTCGCGGCGACTGACTGATAAGTGGCAACGACACCGTCGAAGTCCCGTGCGACCTGCTGGTTCCGGTTGACGAAATCGGAGTCGAGCTTGATGCCCTCCCTGTTGGCCGCCTTGGCCCACTGCCCGCGCAGGTGAGCGGTCGGAACGATGACGATGATGTTGGAGATTTCGCTCCTGTCGATCATCGCCCTGGCCGCCTGGAGGGCAAAGGTCGTTTTGCCGGCCCCGGGGGTCGCAACCGCCAGGAAGTCCCCCCGCGCGCCGAGGAATTTACGGAGGCCGTCTTCCTGCCACCTGCGAAGTCTCATGTAGGTCGTGCCTTTCTGAAGGTTGCAGCAGGGGCAGAGGGCCTGCCCGTTGACGACGTCGGTGGGGCCGCCGACGGAATAGGGCTCGATGTGATCTCCGTGCCAGCCGGGCTGGAGCGGCGTATCGCAGCGCTGGCAGATGCCATCCGCGGCCAGGTACAGGGCAGTGCGCTCGGCTCCGTTGAAGCGCCGCCTGGAGACTGGGAAAGGGATTCTTTCGGCCACCGAACGTCCCGTCGTCTGGGGCCGTCTTTGGCCAGGAGGTAACCGGATATTCACTATTCTGACGGAAAGTTATTCATTGATCGAGCGAAAAATGACAAAGTCACAATTCGCTTTCCGGTACGACTACTTATCGGTACTGGATATTCTGTTCGAATTTGCGGAGTTTTTTGGGAGTTGACGGCTGGCAGCCCCGCTCGTCGGGGGAGACGTATGCGGCGCGGACGACTACAGGAACAGCCGGTCCATCGAGTTGGGCATGCGTACCCACGGCAGGCATGTCAGCTCCTCCACCGGCGCCAAAGGGGAGGGCAGGGCGTGACCTGTCACCCTTTGTGCCTCCGCGCGTGAGGGCACTTCCTCACCGGAGAGCTGTGGAATTCCCTGCTTGAGAGGCCGGTGCTGGTGGTGCCAGAGGGTCAGCGGCTCGATAAACCGGTAGCCGTGCCGAAGCGCTGTCCGCGGCAGCCAGTCCTGGTATTCGGTCTTGTCCAGTACGCCGTTCAGGCGGCGCACCTCGAGCCAGGCCAGATCCCGGGTCAGCAGCGACAATCGGCTGAATTGCGCCAGCGGCCGCACCCGCTGTTCGCCCAGCTTCGCCGCGAGAACAGCCCACTCCTCCGTCTGTGCCGGGTCCTCGAGATACCCGGAGCGGACGAGGACGGAACAGGCGTCCGCGAACACCCACCGCCCGGCAGGTCCCAGGCGTTTGCGCATCCGGTTCAGGCGCTGCTGCGCGCGGACGACCTCCGCGAGCTCGCTGAGATCGACGTAGGGGTGCCTGGTGCTGCGGGAGTTGTCCGTCCAGCGCTGATGGCGCAGGCATACCTGCCAGGGGTCGGGCAGGATCAGCCAGGCAGGCGAGCGGGTGCCGCGGCGCGCCGCACACAGGGAGCAGGCCTGCACGATGTAGCCGGCCCGCGCATCCCAGGGCCACTCCCAGTCGTCCTTGGCGTCCTTGGGCATGAGGAATTCGTCACGCAGGCCGACCAGACGCTCCTGCATCTCGGCCACGGTGTGGCCGGCCAGCGTGGCCAGCCGCTCGCGCGCGTAGCGGCTGACGTACATCTCGGTGTACTGGGGATCGACCGGCACCGGGCCGGTGCCCATACTCCTCAGCACCTCTTCCCGGGGGCGGTTGTTACGGGCAGCCAGCCGCGTCACGTACGAGCCGGTGGACTCGCCCTGCAAAAACCGCAGCCGCAGGTGCATCCGGCGCCGCCCGAGCCATTCGTCCCGCTTCTGCGCCATGGCGGCGTCCTCCTTCCGGGATGTCTGGCTGCGGCTTCATCTAACTCCCGCCGCCCCTCGGCAGGCAGCTCAGGCCGACGAAACGGTCCGACCTGGCGCGCATCCGGTCCCAGAGTCGACTTCTTACGCACATGTGAAGAAAAGAAAGAGCAGATTCGATCAGTGCCGACCGGAACCTGCAGGAAGAGTGCCACGCTCTTGTACTGCAAACAGGCTGGTGAAGGTGCCCCCGCGGGCACGGAGTTCCGCGACGAGGGAGTCAGCGCGTCACATGTCCGGCCGTGTTCAGCTGCGCCCCCACCAACGAGAAGCCGTCGGCGCGGGCGTTGACGCCCTGAGCGGGACGGGGCACGCGGCCGTGACCATCATCGCCGCCTGCGGCACCGGCAAGACCCTCATCGGCAAGCGCGTCGCCGAGCACTTCGCCGCGCGGGGCCCCGTTCTCGTCCTCGTCCCGACCCTCGAACTCCTGACGCAGACCGCGGCCCGCTGGCTGGCCGACGGTGGCTTCGACCAGCTCATCGGCGTGTGTTCACTGCCCGGCGTCCACGACCGCAGCCTGCGCGGCCACCTGCTGCTCACCGGAGACGCCGGGGTGCTGGCCCGCCGGGTCGCCGAGGGAGGACGCATCGCCGTCTTCGCCACCTACGCCTCCCTGCCCACCATTGCCGAGGCCCACCGTGACCAGCGGCTGCCGCCCTGGGTCTTCGCGCTGGCCGACGAAGCCCACCGCACCAGCGGCGACTGGGACAAACGATGGGCGCTCATCCACGACGACCGCGCCATCCCGGCCGCGCACCGCCTCTACATGACCGCCACGCCCCGCAACTGGCGCACCACATCAAATCCAAAGGCGCGCACCCGGATCGAACGGCTCGCCTCGATGGACGACCCCACCATCTACGGCCCCGTCGTCTACCGCCTGGACCTGGCCGAGGCCATCGCACGCGGCATCCTCGCCGACTACCAGCTCATCGTGCCGGAAGTCCACGACAGCATGCTGCGCGACATCCTCCACGCACCCCTGCCCACCCCGCACCAGGACGGCCTCCGTCTGGCCGCGATGCAGGCAGCCCTGCTGATGTCCATGGCCGAACACGACGTGCGCCGGGTGCTGTCCTTCCACGGCCGGATCGCCGCCGCCCGCGGCTTCGTCGCCTCTCTGCCCGAAACCGCCGACCTGCTCGCGGAGCGCACCGGCATCCGCAACCCCTGGGCGAACGCCCTGTACTGCAACCAGCCGACCTGGCGACGCCAGCAGATCTTCCGTGAGTTCGAGCACTTCTCCGCCCACACCCCGGGCAGCACCGCCGCCAGCCATGACTGCGCCGTGCTCGCCAGCGTCCGTGTACTGAGCGAAGGCGTCGATGCCCCCGACACCGACGGAATCCTGATCGCCGACCCGCGCCGCAGCCCGAGCAACATCGCCCAGAGCATCGGTCGGGCCCTGCGTAAACCTCCCGGCCAGGCCAAGTGCGCCTCCATCTTCATCCCCGTCTACATCGCGCCCGGCCAGTCCACTCAGGAAGCCATGGACTCCTCCTCGTTCTCGGACTTCTGGCGCTTCTTCAACGGCCTTGCCGTCTACGACACCAGGGCGTACCAGCGCTTCGGCTCCCGAGTAAAGGCGCGACCACAGCCCCTTGCACCTCGCCCGCACCGCGCCGACGAGGTCACCCGCACCCTGAAGCTGCGCACCCACAAAGCCCCCAACAACGCCTTCTGGAACGACGGTTTGCAGGCCGCCCAGGCCTTCTGGACCAGCCACGGTCACCTGAACGTCCCCAGCGAACACGTCACCAGCGACGGCCTGGCCCTGGGCCAGTGGATCGGCCAGCAACGCTCTCTGTACGCGGCAGGCGCCCTGCCCGCCGAGCGCATCGCCGCCCTCACCAGCATGGGACTGGCCTGGCCGCATCCCCCCGAAAGTTTCGAACACCACCTGGCCCGGATCACCGCCTGTGCCGCCCGCCACGGCACCCTCGCCCTGGGCAAGAACGCCCACGGCGGCGACCGCCGCCTGGCCGCCTGGCTGGAGACCATGCGCTGCCGTGCCGACACCGGCCAGCTCGCCCCCGCCCGCATCGCCTCCCTCAACGCCATCGACCCGTTTTGGAACCCGCCCTGGAGCCTGCGCTGGCAGTACACCTACACGCAGATCAGACGCCGCCTGACCACCAGCACCTGGCGGTGCACCTACCACCGCCACGCCAGCCGTGACTCCGCCTGGGACAGTTGGCTGGACCGGCAGATCACCCACTCCGACCTGCTCGATTCCCAGCAAAAACACCTCCTGGCCGCCCTGGCGCGCGCCTGCCCTGACGCCCACCCCCACAGCATGCTGCTGACCCGTCCCATCAGCCTCCGCGAGCGCGCCTTCAACCGCGGCCTGCGCGCGGCACGCCAGTACCACCAGCGCTACGGGCACCTCGACATGCCCAAGGACCACACCGAAGAGATCCTCGGCGACCAGGTCCACCTGGGTGCCTGGCTGGCCCGACGGCGCAGGGACAGCGCCCAGATGACGCCCCGCCAGCAAGCCGGCCTGGAGGCTCTCGGCTTCGAGACGATGCCGGTCTTCCTGCCGCCCGCACCGCCGCTCCGTGATGCGGCTGCCTGAACCAGCCAGCACGCTTCGCCGGGCGGCCGGACTTTAGCCCGTACCCGTGCCGTCGTTTCCAGCCGGTCCGGCCGCGGAAGGTGTGCCGACCGAGAGGTAGAAGACGCGCGAGCCGCGCTTGGCCCGCCGTACCCGCCCCTGCGCGACCAGCGCCTCCAGCGCGTGACGCATCGCGGGCTCCTTGATCCTCCTGCGGGGGTGCGCCCGGGCCAGTGAGGTGGCGACATCGTTCGACGAGCAGGGCTCGCCACGTCGTTTCAGCTCACCGGTCACCAGATCCCGCAGCGTCGGCGCCTTCTTCGCGGGCTCCGGTGATTCTTCTGCTGCCACGGCCGCCTGGCCAGAACCAGCAGCGGCACTGCCGTCCGTGTGCGGCACGCCGTCGGACACGGGCGGAGCGGCAGGACTGCCGGCGGTCGTGGCAGCACCGTCTGCGCCCGCCTCCGGGCAGGCGGTGGCGGAGTGATCCGAAAGGGCCTCCCGCAGGCTCAGCAGCAGCGCGTGATTGCCCTCCAGGGTGTGCAGTTGATCCTGCAGCGCGGTGATCTCCGCACGGACGCGCTCGCGATCCTTCTCGACGAGCTCCAGGTCGGCATCGATCTTGGCCGTGTAGCCCGTTCTGAGAGTGAGAAGATCCGAGACCGCTTCCACTATGACGTCCAGCCTCCCGCAGAAGTACGAACTCTGGGGGACGCTAGCGCCCGCACCGCCATGCTCGGCCGCAAGAACGAATCATGACCGCTCCCTGTCCGAGCGTGCACATACATGATCAGTTACAGCCATTGTCCGACCGGATTCGCACCTTCATGAGCACGCGAGCCATGAGCTGGTGGACTGGTGCCACGTGTGCGGCAGCAGTCGGGACCAGCCTGTCGCGTCTGCGAAGCGGACCGCCCGGATCTTTGCAACCTCGGCCGCCCAGAGGGTACTTGGCCCGCAGCGGAGATACTGCACCGTAGAAAGCGCGGAGTGCCGAGAGAGGGGCGAGCGTGCGGGCCTGCGGGTCGGACGCGGACACCGAAGGCCGACGATGCAGAGGGCTGCGGACCGACGCGGTGCGCAACCGGACCAGGATCCTGGACGCAGCCCAGGAGATGTTCGTGGAGCAGGGGCCGCAAGCACCCCTGGACGAGATCGCACGCCGCGCAGGAGTCGGTAACGCCACCCTCTACCGCCACTTCTCCGGGCGAGAGGCCCTCCTGGCGGACGTACTCGAGCGGGCTGCCACGGCCGGCGCTGATGCGGCTGAGGAAGACGACCCGTTCGCCGCGCTCGGCCGTTTCGTGCAGGCTGCGGCCCGCCAGCGGCTTGCCTCCCTGTGCTGCCTGTCCGCCGAACTCGCCGGTGTGCGCCCGGAACTGGTGCGCCAGAAGGATCCGCCTGGTGCACGCCGCGCAGCTGCTGCTGACCCGTGCGCAGCAGACGGGACAGGTACGCACGGACGTGTCCCTGGAGGAGCTCATGACGGCCGTCACCCAGCTCAGCCGCCCGCTGCCGGGCATCAGCTGGTCGGCCACCGACCAGCTCAGCGCGCGCATCCTGCAGCTGTACCTCGACGGCCTTCTCCTCCCCAACCCGACCTGAACCGGCAGTCCTTTCCCCGGCCCGTCCTCCTGGCGCACCTCCCAACACCGAAAAGTGGCGCCGGGAGCGCTACCACGCAGGGCAGTCCCGACAGTGTGGGCGGAGCGGGACAACAGGCCCGCCGCGAGGTCACCTTCCTGGTGGGGCGCTGCTCGGTGTGCTGTGTTCGGGGAGGCGCCAGGAGATCTCGTCATGCTCCCTGAGGTGCTGCCAGGCGGCCAGGAGACGGCAGCGGACCAACTGGTCGAGGAGATCCTCCACCTGCTGCGGGGACTGACCGCCCAGCCGGGCAAGGACGTCGAGTTCCGCACTTCCGACGCCGTCGGACGTATGGGCTGCCAGGACCAGAGCGGTGAGCTGCACCGCGGGAGACACCCCGCGCGGCGCGACCAGCGGAACAGGGCGCAAGGCCCAGTGCGCCGCGCGGGCGCCGCGACCGGACGTCTGGGTCTGCATGTCCGCATCGAGCAGACGCGCTTCCACGTGAGGACGCAGCGGGAGGGAACAGCGGAGCCACCCGGCATGCTCCAGTTCGCTCCAGAGTTCGGCACGGCCGTGCAGCCGCATGCTGCGCAGAAGACCGTTGGGGAGCCGGACGCGGCCTCGGCCGTCGGCGCGCAGGGCGCATTGCAGGGCCAGCAGCCGGGCGGCGGGGGAGGAGTAGCAGGGCAGCGCCACCCCGAGGTAGGTGAGCATTTCCCGCACGCGCAGCCGCTCGCCCGGTCCGTGCGAGGGCCTGATTACCGGACCGGCCTGCCGCGCGCGTGTAGAGGCGAGCAGGGTGTCGGGTACGACGGCGGTGTTGGTGGTGGCGGCCGCGCAGGCGGCGCATGCATCCGCGAGGCGCCACACGCGGCCGCTGCGGTCGCAGGTCAGCGCCAGGAGCACGGGGCCGGCGCAGCCGCGGTGGCGCGGGTGCCAGGAGCAGCTTCGAGCCCGGCACTGGCAGGTCCGCAAATGCCTGGGCAGCACGTCCCGTCGGGCGTGACGGGCCAGGTGCGTCAGGGCAACGGAGCGGGCCGAGGCGGCCGGTAGTCGGTAGCCGTGCAGCGTGCATTGAGGGCAGCTCAGCAGTGGCCCGCCCGGCTGCGGGTGCAGCCGCACCGTCCAGATGCGCTGCACCGTCTCGTGCGTGGAGAGCCTCATCGGGCTCGCTTTCCTCCGATCTGATCGGTGCCGTCGAACGGGCGTGCCCCAGGCGTCGTCCGGGGCGGGAACAGGGCACGCTGCAGCACTTACTCCAGCACCGCCGAGTGTCACCCCTTCCCTAGCAAATAGTGCAGAGGTCTGCACTGACAGGGCAGGGTCCTGCACCGTCGGATGGTGGAGTGACGATCTTGCCGCCCGATCCCGACCTCCTCGCGTTGCGCGTGACGCTGGCGAGGCTGAGGGGCGAGCGCGGCTGGACCTTCGACGAACTCGCCCGCCGCAGCGGCCTGGCCCGGCGCACCCTCATCGACCTGGAACACGGCCACACCACCGGCAGCGTCACCACCTGGCATGCTCTCGCCCATGCCCTCGACGTCTCCCTCGACGAGCTCCTCGGCTCCCTCTGTGCAGACCACACCCCACCCGGCACGCCGCAACTCTGAACCGCCCGTCAGGCCCCTCCGTCACCCCGGCGCGACATCACCTGAACAGGCGACCCGTCATCGAGCACGCGTTCGCTCAGTCGTGCGGGCGTTCCCCCGGATTGCGCCATCCGTAGGACACTCTGAGGTGCTGTCCCGGTGCAGCGGCGCGTCGTCTGGAAGCTTCACCGCCATGTGCCCCAACTCCGCCTCCGCCTCCTGCCACTGGGACGGCAGCCCGCCCGCCCCCCGGCCCCGACGGCCGCTGCGGGTGGCCGCCACCAGCCCCAGCCGCCTGCTGCGCACCGGTCAGAGCGGCCGCTGCCGCACCTGCGGCAACCACATTGACTTCTACCAGCGCACCGATCGGCGCCCCATCGCCCTGCACCCCGCCGAACTCGCCGTCGCTCACGTCCCCGCTTCCTGCCGCTGGCATCTGAGCTGCGGCATCGCCCACCCGCACGGCGACGGCAGCGCCTGGTGCCGCATCCCGCACGCCGTGCTCTGCCCGAGCCGCACCCCGACTGCCCGCCTGACCACCCACGTCGAGGAGATGCGCCGCCAACTCGGCGTCCGCTCCCGGCGCCTGATCGACTCCGGTGCCTTCGCCCTGTCCACACCACCCGCGCTCAAACGTGAGCCGGCGACCGCCAGCGCCTGGCCCGCCCGTCCCGTCGCGCAGCTGCTGCTGGGCCGCTATCTCGCCGACCGGCCGGTCGAGGACATCCAGTGTGTGGCCCAGACCCGGCACCGCCGCCGCTGCCCGCTGCCCGTCCTCGCCCCCGACGCCCCCAAAGGGGTCTGGGCACTCCTGCCCGCCAGCCCGCAGCGCGGCCAACTCACCCTGCCCGCCGGGCTGATGGCCCTCTACGACCTCAGCCGCCTGCCGTACGGGGAGCAGCTGCGCTGGCGCACCCAGCGCTGCCCCGCCCATGCCGCCGCTCCGAACGCCGCCGACCTTGCCCTGGCCGGATGGCAGGTCTTCGACCCCCTCCTGCACGCAGCACACATCCGCACCCGCCTCCCGCACCGCCCCGGCGGCGAGGCATGACGATGGCGCACCACGCCCTGGAAATCACCCTGACCCGATCCCTCACCGCGGCCGAACTCCATCACGCCGGCCGCACGATGCCGCTCGCCGCCAACTCCGACGCCACCCGGCTCATGACCGTCGTACGCGCCAAAACCCCGGGAAAGGCCCTCACCCGACTGCGCCGCCAGATCGGCACACGGCTGCCCATCGACGTCATCACCACGCACTACCCCGACCGAAGCGGCAAGATCCTCCTCAACGTCGCCTTCCCGCCCGCCGCACACACCGCCCTCGCGGCAGCGGCCGACCGCGCAGCACAGACACCCCAACGCTTCGTGGAACTGGCCCTTCACCGGGCCCTGGCCCAGCACGCCAGCGACGAGGCCGACCGCCTCGACCGGGCCCTGCAGCAACTGCTCGCCCACACCACGCCCGCCCATCTCATCGCGGCCGTCGGGCACGCCCTGAACCGCACTTCCGGAGCCGCGCCGTGCTGAAACCGACCGACGAACAGGCCGCCGCGGCCGACGCCTTCCGCACCGGCGAACACTTGGCCCTGCAGGCCGGTGCGGGCACCGGCAAGACCACCACCTTGGCCCAGCTCGCCCACGCCACCCAGCGCCGCGGCCGCTACCTCGCCTACAACCGGGCCATCGCCCAGGACGCCACTGCGCGCTTCCCCAAGAGCGTCCTGTGCAAGACAGCCCACGCCCTGGCCTACGCTGCCGTCGGCCACCGCTACACCCGCCGCCTGGGCGCCCCCCGCCGTCCCGCCTGGCAGACCGGGCAGGCCCTCGGCATCACCAAAGCCCTCCGCATCGGCGAACGCGACCTCTCCCAAAAGACCCTCTCCTACGTCACTTTGCGCACTGTGGCCCGTTTCTGCCACACCGCAGACACGACGATCACCAGCCACCACATCCCGCACCTTCGCGGCCTGGAAGAGCCCAGCCTGCACGCGCAACTCGCCGCGCACGTCGTCCCGTTCGCCCGCAAAGCCTGGATGGACCTGCAGCATCCCGACGACGGCGCCGTCCGCTTCGATCACGACCACTACCTGAAAATCTGGGCCCTCACCCAGCCGAAAATCGACGCCGACTTCCTGCTCCTCGACGAAGCCCAGGACACCAACCCCGTCGTCGAGCAGATCTTCCTCGCCCAACGCGACCACGCCCAGCTGGTCATGGTCGGCGACTCCGCCCAGGCCATCTACCACTGGCGCGGCGCCAAAGACGTCATGACCGGCTTCGACGGCACCCAGCTCGCCCTGTCCCGGTCCTTCCGCTTCGGCCCCCGCCTCGCCGAAGAAGCCAACCGCTGGCTGCACCTGGCCGACGCTCCCATCCGTCTCACCGGGGCCGACACCGTGCCCACCGAACTCGGCCCCGTCACCCGGCCCGACGCGGTGCTGTGCCGTACCAACGTCGGCGCCATGGCCCAGGTCATGGACCTGCTGTCCGGCGGACACCGGGTCTGTCTGTAAGCACTTCTTTGGGCTCCACTGCACCGAGTTCTTTTGGCTCCATGGGCAGGCTGGTGGGGGCGTGCGGGGAGGGTGTTCGCGCCGCTGTAGCAAGGTGATTTGGCCCCACTTCGATCGGGTGGTTCCGCTGGCCGGGACGGGGGGTCGGCGCGGTATTTTTGGGGTCTCGGTCAGACCTCTGTCAGCGTGCCCCCGACAGGTGCGTGGAGGCTGCCGACCCGACTCGGCTGAGGTCGCGGACCGCCCAGTGTCCGCGATGGCTGGACGAGAACGGGCGATGGTCCGGTCGGCACTGGGACTTGGCGGCCGGGTCCAACAAGGCTGCGGCCGGCCTCCCGTGAGGGAGGCCGGCCGCAGTTGTCGGTTGCTGTCAGCGGCGTCGTTGCTTCTTCTGGCTCTGTGCGAAGCGGTAGGAGTCGGTGCCGGTCTCCACGATGTGCGCGTTGAAGGTGACGCGGTCGACGATCGCTGTGCAGAGGCGGGGGTCGGTGAAGGTCTGCTTCCACTCGGAGAACGGAGCGTTCGACGCGATGGCGATAGCCCTGCGTTCTTCACGCTCGGTGAAGATCTGGAACAGCAGTTTCGCTCCGGCCTTGTCCAGATCGAGATAGCCGAACTCGTCCAGACAGAGCAGGTCGACGCGGCCGTAGCGGGCGATGGTGCGGGCCAGCTTCTTCTCGTCGGCGGCTTCCGCGAGCTCGTTGACCAGGTTGACCGTGGTCGTGTAGCGGACCTTGAGGCCGGCCTCGGCCATGGCGGTGCCGATCCCGATGAGCAGGTGGGACTTGCCGGTGCCGGAGTCGCCGATCAGGCAGAGCGGCTGCCCGGCCTTGACCCAGGCCGGGTCCGCCAGGGTGCCGACCAGTTCCGGCGTGACGTTCGGGTTCTCGGTGAAGTCGAAGTCCTCCAGGCGCTTGGGCCGGGGGAAGTTGGCTTCTCTGACCAGCCGCTGTTTGCGGCGTTCCTCGCGTTCGGCGCACTCGGCTTCCAGCAGGTCCGCCAGGAAGTCCTTGTAGCTGGACCGCTGGCGCATCGCCTCCTCGGCCATCTCCGAGACCCGGCCGCGGATGGTGGGCAGATGCAGGCTGCGGCATGCCTCGTCGATGACCGTGTCCACGGCCTCCTCCGGTCCGGCATCCCGGCGGGGTCCAGGAACGTGCTGGCGGGCGGGTGCGGCGGTCGTGCTCATGCAGTGCCTTTCGGTTGGCGGGTCAGGAGCTGGTCGTAGTGCGTCACCGTCGGCAGCGGGCGCTTGTCCTCGGGCAGCTGGGCTCTGCGGGCGGTCAGTGACACGACCCCGCTGGGCTCGGCCCACGGAGGCGGGTCGCCCGCGTCGTCCAGGTCCTCGGGCGGGGCCGGCGCCTGCGCGGCGGCCTTGCGGGCCTCGATGGCCACCACGTCCGCGGTGGTGGCGCCGGCCCGGATCGCGGTCGCCATGCCCAGCTGGACCGCGTCGGCCGGCATGCGCCGGTGCAGCAGCAGGACCTCGATCAACGCTCTGGTCCCCGCCGCGTCTCCGTGCGCGGTGCGGGCCGCGGCCCAGAACGCCTCGTGGGCTTCGGTGAACGACCCGTTCTGGCGGGCCGTGGCCAGCGCGGTCGAGCCGGCCATGGCGCCGGGCTTGGCCAGCAGGATCTCCAGGTAGTGATCGAGTTCGTCGCGGAACTCGCCCCGCCGGGTCAGGCGCGGGTGACGGGCCACGATCTTCCGCCGTTCGAAGACCAGCAGTTCATTGCCCCGCAGCAGCACGCGCACGTTCTGCCCGATGAAACGGGCGGGCACCGAGTAGTGGCACTGACGGACCGTGATCCGGCTGCTGCGGTCGGCCTTCGGAGTCAGGGTGATGCCGCACTCGAACTCCTCGAACGGCAGGGGCAACAACTGATCGGTCTCGGTGATGAAGTTGAAGCCGATCGTGGTCAGCCTGCCCGACAGGATCCGGGCGTCCTCGGCCGCGTCGATCTCGGTGATCTTCTCGTTCAGCTCTTCCAGCGAGGCGACGTCCGGGACCGGGACCAGGTGCGTGCGCCGAAACCGTCCGCCCTCGTGCTCGACCCCGCCCTTCTCATGAGCGCCCTCCTGGCCCGGGATGCAGTAGAAGGCGTCGAAGCCGTAGTGCGCGCGGAAGGTGAGCCACCGCTCCGACTCCACCCGGCTGCGGCCGGTGCAGACCCGGTTGACCGCCGGCTTCAGGTTGTCGTAACGGATGTGCCGGGCCGGCACCCCGCCCAGGACGTTGAACGCCTCGACATGCCCCTCCATGAAGGACTCCTGTGCCTGCGAGGCATAGACCCGGTGGACGGCCTTGCCCGAGTACGACATCCGCAGCGTGAACAGGTGGCACTTGACCACCTCACCCGCCAGCCGGACCCACACATCCGCGAAGTCGACCTCCGCTTCCTCACCGGGAAGATGCACCTGCGGAACCATCCCGTCCATGTGCCGGTGCCCCTCCCGGGCTTCCGCTTCGATCTCCTTGCGCCGGACCACGACGTAGTCGCAGACCGTGGAGTACGACGCCTGCTCGAAGCCGTACTCCTGCGCGAGACGCTGCCAGATCCGCCGGGCGGTGTGCTTCTGCTTGCGCGGCGCGGTGAGGTCCTCCCGCAGCATCGCGTCGACCCAGCCCTTCGCCGGGTCCAAAACAGACGCCCGCGGCACCGGTTTCTTCCTCTGCGGCGGAACCGCCGAGTTCAGAGCCTGGCGCACCGTCCGCCGGTGCACCCCGTACTTCTCCGCGAGAGTCCGCTGTGACAGCTCCGGATCGAGACGCTTGTCCCTCCGGATCGCGGCGAACAGCTCAGCGCGCGACAAACTCACCCGGCCTCCCGACATGACCGCGATCAACACTCACGGCCTCCGACAAGACCGTGATCGACGCACACACCCTGCCGTCGCCGGGCGGACGGAGCAGCGCATTCACTCCAAAGAGGGCACGTCGCGGACCTGCCTGTCGGCGAACTCGATGACGTCGCCAGCCTTTAGCGGGCGTTGGGTCTGTCAAACGAGCGGTGTAACTGGGGTTGTTGGAGTTACTGACGGGCTGCCGAGAGGCGGCCGTCGAAGGTGATGTCGAAGGCGTTGAGTGCGGTCTTCCAGCGCATGGTCCAGCGGGCTTGTCCCTTGCCGGTGGGGTCCAGGGACGTGATGGCCATGTAGACGCACTTCAATGCGGCCTGCTCGGTGGGGAAATGTCCGCGGGCTTTGACCGCCCGCCGGATCCTGGCGTTGACGGACTCGATCGCGTTGGTGGTGCAGACGATGCGCCGGATCTCGGTGTCGAAGCGGAGGAACGGGGTGAACTCCTCCCACGCGTTCTCCCAGAGCCGCACGATCGCCGGATACTTCCGGCCCCAGGCATCGGCGAACTCGGCGAACCGCTCGAGTGCGGCCTCCTCGGTCGCCGCGGTGTAGACGGGCTTGAGGACGCGGGCGATCTTGTCCCAGTCCTGGCGGGCGGCATAACGGAATGAGTTCCGCAGCAGGTGCACCACGCAGGTCTGGACCGTGGTGCGGGGCCAGACGGCCTCGACCGCGTCAGGCAGGCCCTTGAGCCCGTCGCAGACCAGCATGAGGACGTCGTTCACACCGCGATTCTTGATCTCGGTGAGGATGTGCATCCAGTGCTTGGCGCCCTCGCCGCCGTCGCCCGCCCACAGCCCGAGGATGTCCCGCCGACCCTCGACAGTGACCGCCAGGGCCACGTAAATGGGCCTGTTGGCAACCGCCCCGTCACGGATCTTCACGTGGATGGCGTCAATGAAGATCACGGGATAGACGGCGTCGAGGGGCCGGTTCTGCCATTCGGCCATCCCGTCGAGAACCTTGTCGGTGATCGTTGAGATCGTCTGCCGGGACACCTCGGCCCCATAGACTTCGGCCAGGTGGGCCTGGACCTCACCGGTCGTCAGGCCCTTCGCCGCGAGCGAGATGACCATCTCGTCCACGCCGGACAGACGCTTCTGCCGCTTCTTGACGATCTTCGGCTCGAAGCTGCCTTCCCGGTCGCGGGGCACGGCTATCTCCACCGGGCCGACATCGGTCAACACGGTCTTGGCCCGGGTGCCGTTCCGTGAGTTGCCGCCGTTCTTCCCGGCCGGATCGTGTTTGTCATAGCCGAGATGGTCGGTGATCTCACCCTCGAGAGCGGACTCCAGGAGCCGCTTGGTCAGCTGCTGGAGCAGCCCGCCCTCGCCGGTCAGCTGAAGGCCCTCGGCCTGAGCCCGGCCCACCAGCTCGTCAATCAGTCGGTTGTCCACAGACTTCGCCGGCGCCTCAGACGGCTCGACGGCCTCGGGCTCAGTCACGTTGTTGCTGGTCATCGATGCATCTTCCATGATCGGGAGTTACACCGAACGTTTTACAGTCCCCGGGCGTTGTATTTGGCTGCTGCGGTGCTGTCAGCAGGTGGGGAGACGGGTTCCGACGACCACACTGAGGTCTGCCGCGAGGCGAAGTTCCGTGGCCCGGAGTTCGGGGTGTTCCAGCCAGTGCAGGCGGGACCGGTCGGGTGCGCCATTGAAGTGGGGTGGCCATGTGGTGGCGGGGGTGAAGTCATCGATCACTACTGTTCCGCCGGCGGTGAGCAGGCGGGCGGGATCAGCGGTGCCGTCGCCTTTGGCCTGCCCTCCACCGTCGAGCACGAGCAGGTCGTATGGGCCGTGATCTGCAATGCGTCGCCAGTCGCCGTGGAGGACGTCAACGTGATCGCAGTCTTGGAAGACACCCGCCGCAATGCGGGCCCGTTCCAGATCACGTTCGACGCTGATGAGCCGGGCTCCGTTGACCGCGCCGGAGGCCAGCCAGGCCAGGCCGACACCGCATCCAGTCCCGGTCTCGCCTATGCGGCGTGAAGCCCCTGCAGCCAACACCTGTAGCAGACGTCCTTGTTCGGGCCTGCAGGAGAACGCGAAACCGTGATGGCGCGCTGCCTGCACGGCCCGCTGGACCAAGGCGGGGATGTTGTTGTCCTGGTACGCATCGGTTCCCTGAAGCGACATGCCGTGATTATGGCCGCACAACGTTCCTGCGAGCTGGCGGAAGCAGACGAGAGCGACAGCAGCCCTGGCGAAGGCGAGAAAGCATTCCGGCATGCGCTCGTAGCACCGTTGCCGGCGCCGGACACCGCCCACATGGTGGGTTCGACCGTCCACTTGTAAACCACCGAGTGGAGCCAGATCAACTTCTTACGTCCTGGAGCCACTTTCAGTCCGTGCAGTGGAGCCCAAAGAAGTGCTTACAGACAGTCGCCCATCTCGCCCCCGAAGACCAGTCCGAGGTAACCGTCTCCACCGCGCACAAGGCCAAAGGCCGGGAATGGGCACAGGTGAAGATCGCCGACGACTTCACCCCGCCCTCCGACGGCCCGCCGCGCGACACGGGGCAAGGGACTGCCCGCCGGATCGACGACAAAGAGGCATGCCTGGCCTATGTGGCCGTCACCCGCACCCGGCACCGCCTCGACATCGGCGGCCTGTCCTGGATCAACGAGCACCCGGAAGGAGCATCGGCCAGTCCCCAGCCACCGCAGTGATACACGGGGCGGGGTATGGGCGTTCGGTGCCTCCGTCTGGAAGGAGCCCACGGAGGAGCGGCGGTACAGATCGCAATGATCCGGGACGGTGCAGCATTGAGTGTGACGGGCGCCGACCCTACCGGTGACGGCACATCCGAGAAGCCCTCAATGGTCGCCCGCTGTCCACAGACGGCCCCCGGCAGGCTTCTTGAGCTATGAACATCAGCTCCCCGGGCATCACCCGGAACAACAAGACGACGCCGCGCTGCGAACGCCACGACGCGCTCCTCCAGCCGGAAGAGCGGACCGAGTTCGCGGCCCGGTTCCCGGCCGGCCACCGGGCGCAGATGGCGTTCCTCCTGGCCAACTACGCCGACAACACCTCCGTGGTCGGGGCGCTCTTGGGCACCGGAGTGCGTACGGTGCGCCGCCACTGCCGTGGGTGGCCGCCACCGCCCGGGCTCCGGCTGCGCCGGGCTCTGCGCCGCCGTGTCGTGGACCTCGTGTGCCCGCGGTGCCTGTCCGATCGTGCGGTGGAAGCGGCGCGCCAGGCGAAACGGGAAGCCCGGCGCGCGGCCCGACGGATCCCGCGTGATCAGGGCGGCCCGGATCACTGATACCCGCTTGCCCAGGATCTTCAGCTCCTGCGTGACGATGAAAGCTTTCCTACATCGCTGATAGTAAAAGGCTGATTCACATGCGAGAGTTGCATAGATCCAGGTAAGATGGCGGCATGGGATTGAGCTTGGAGGAGTCGCTGCGGCTGACAATGGCCGCGTTGATGCAGGTGACGGGTGGCTCGCAGCGGTCGGTTGCGGGGGTGCTGGGGCTGACGCAGACGCAGGTGTCGCGCCGGCAGTCGGGCGCCATCTCGTGGAGCCTGCGCGACGTCGACCTCCTGGCCGAGCACTACGGCATCGGCGCGCTGGACTTGCTGGCGGGTCCGACCAGAGCGTGCGAGGTGCTGCCCGCCGACAGGCGCCGTTCTGTCCGGACCGAAGCGAAGGGGACGAGCCGGTGAGCGACTTCGATGCGATCGACTCGCTGCTCGATGCTGTCGGCCCGGAGGCCGAACTCCCGCCCTGTCAGGTGCGCCGCGAGCTGCGGGAGTGGGCTCGGTTGTCCAAGGCGCAGGTGGCACGCGCGCTCGGCGTGAGCCCGTCAACCCTCAGCGGATGGGAGAGCGGCCGGGACCCGGCCGGCGAGATCCGCACGAAATACGCGTACCTGCTGGACGGGCTGAACACCAAGCTCGCCACCGAGGCCGAGGCGGCGCCGGCTGCGGAGCAGCCCCTTACGTCAGACACGGCCGCGACCGTCACCCCCTCGTCTTCGCCGGATCCCGCGCAGGACGAGGACGGGGACGACGTAGAACTGCTCGTCGTACCCGAGCCGTGCGTGCTGTGCGGCCGTCCGGCCGGACAACGCGTGGCGGGGTTCGCTCAGCACCTAGCCCCGGCCGACTGCCAGCCCATCGCCACCGGAGCCCCCGCCACCGCGCCTGCCCCGCCAGCCGAACAGCCCACTGCGCAAACCCCGAAAGTGCCGCCGCGCACGACACGTCCGGCGCGTGCGACGGAGCGTTCCAAGGGCCCGGCCCGCCACGCGTTCCAGGAGCCGTCCGGCCCGGTCGACCTGATCCGCGATGCGGTGCAGGGCGCGCTCGCCGAGCACCGGGGCGACGTCGACGCAGCCACGGCGGCGCTGTTGAAGCGGGCGATCCCGGACGCGATGCGACTGCTGGACGAGACCCGCAAGGGCGCCCGCTACGACGTGATCGCGCACCCCTGGATCCCCGACATCCTCAAGAAGCAGACCGCGCGCGGCGCCGACCAGATCTGGGAGGCCCGCCCCAAGTGGACCCGTCACGAACTCCCGCCCGGCCAGCATGAGGTGACCGCGCTCGACGTCAACGGCGCCTACCTCTCCGCCCTCAAGACGCACCTCCCCCTAGGCCAGCTCGAGCACTCCACCGGCCTGGCCCACGACCGCCGCCGCTCCGGAGTCCACCTGATCACCCCGCCCGAGTGGGAGCACGAGGCGGTGCTGCCCAACCCGATCGGCCAGAGGGACGAGCCCGGCCCCCTGTGGGTCACCGAGCCGACGCTGCGCCTCCTGCTGCGCCTGTCCGGCCCGAAGCGCCAGCTGTGCGCGCCTCCTCAGATCCACGAGTCGTACACCTCCGGGGCCACGGAGAACCTGCTGGAAAAGTTCCGCATCGCGTTGAAGGACGCCCGCGACACGGCGATCGAGCAGGGCGATACGGTGACGCTGGAGTACGTGAAGGCGATGTACTCGAAGTTTGTCTCCACGATGGGGGAGTCGAACTACAACCGGGAGCTCTACCGCCCGGACTGGATGCACCTCATCCGCAGCCAGGCCTTCGCCAATCTGTGGCTCAAGGCGCTCAAGGCCCATGACGAAGGCCTGGCCGTCGTCCGGGCGATGGGCACCGACGAACTCCACGTCATCGGTGACTGGCACCGTGTCTTCGCCGAAGGTCGCAGTGTTACCGAGGTCAAGGTCAAGGACACGTACACCGCCGGAACTGACGCCGGTGAGCACACAGGAGAGGGGGAGTAGTGCCGGAGAAGAACATCGACTTCGGGAGGTTCGGCGCCCAGGGCATCAAGGGCAGCGACGCCGTCGCTCGCAAGCTCGACGAACTCGCGGGCGGCATCGCCACTCCTGTGACCGCCAAGCGTGGATGGACGGCGCGCCTGCACTATCTGACGAAGTCGACCCAGACCCTGAAAACAGCGCAGGACGCCGGACTCACAGTGACCCACCGGACGCTGAAGGCCTGGCTTGAGGGCGAACGCCGCCCCTCCAAGGCCAACCTGAAACGTATCGACCAGGTGTACCGGGCGGTGCGCCGTCACAACGTCGCCCGCCATCTCCTCAGGCGCCTCAACCGCGACGGACGTGGTACGCGAGTGGAGATCCACCCGCTCAACCAGTCCCAGGTGCCGCAGCCGCTGCAGCGCGTGGTGGAGTACCGGACGATGAACGTGCGCCGCTGGGACCGAATCGTCGGCTCCTGGGCGGCCGGCGACCACCAGAGCCTCGACGCCGCGTGGCAGGACACGATCGTCGACCTCGGCTCGCAGTGGGGCCAGTACGAGTACGTCACCAACGTCGGCTTCGCCGCGTAGAGCCCTGCGCCGGAAGGTGGTCTTCGGCGCCTGCTGGGATGGCGTACGGTGGGGATCACCGACGCGGGGTGGAGCAGCTCGGTAGCTCGCTGGGCTCATAACCCAGAGGTCGCAGGTTCAAATCCTGTCCCCGCTACTGCCGAAGAGGCCCGGATCTACACGATCCGGGCTCTTTTGCGTTCCCGGCGCAAGCCCATGTCTGCCTCCTGCCCAGCAGGAGGCCCGGCCGCCCTTGCTGCCTGCCCGAGGTGTGGAACCGAGCATTCTGGGTTCACGCTGGTCAAACACGTTCCCTGAGACTGTGCCGGTGCAGCTCCCGGCTCCTGCGGGATGCGGCGTTCCGCGCTCAGGAGGAGAGGCTCAGCCTCTCCTCGCCCAGACGCTAACTGGCGCAATACGGGGCACGGTTGCTGTACGTGCCTCTAGGATGACTGCCTGCGCCGGGGCCTCAAGCGCCTCATCCGCACGCGTAACGCCCGCACGCCACACCCCTGTCCGTCGCCCGGCGGAGCGGGGGAGATACGGAGCAGCTCGACCGTGCACCTCATCCGCTTCTCCGCGTGCGGGTTCCGCTCGCTGACCCACGTGCAGGACATCCCGGTCAGCAGCCCGACGATCCTGGCCGGCCGCAACGACGGCGGCAAGAGCGCGGTCCTGGCCGCGCTGGCCTTCCTCCTGGGCGAACACCGTCTGACGGACGAGGACCGCACCTACCAGCAGGACGAGGGCGTCAAGGGACAGCGCTGCGCGGAGACATGGGTGGAGGGCGTCTTCCGCCTGGACACCGCCGAGCAGACAGCAGCAGCCCTCTTACCGGCCGAGCTCCGTATCCGGCGCCGCTCACGGGCCGGTGAGGCGGCGTGCTGGGAGTTCTTCGGATCACAGCCCGCTGACAGCCGCCTGCAGGGCCTGGGCCGGCTGATGAAGAAGGACCTGACCGAACTCGTCACCGAGTTCGGCCTCGTCCCGTCGGGCACGCTGAAGGACGACCTGCTGGCCGCGCTCACCGCACACGCCGCGACCGTCCCGCAGACCGACCAGTGGCAGCCGCTGCCCAAAGACCTCGAGACCCGGCTGCCGCGGCTGCTGGCGTTCGGCGGCAAGGACGAGAGCCCGGACGACGCGGTGCGCACCGCTTTGAGTAGCTGCTACGAGACCCACCTGGAGGACGAGACCCTCCAGGGGCAGGTCCGGGAGATCGAGAAGGAGATCACGCAGCGGCTGGAGAAGGAAGCGGACTCCCTGTGCCGGCACATCCGCCAGCACTGCCACGAGTTCGTCGGCGTGGAGGTCAAGCCCGAGGTCTCCTTCAAGGGCGGCTTCAAAAGGGCGCCGCTGGAGGTCTCAAAGGCCGACGGCGAGCCCGTGGACCTGACCCGCTCGGGCCAGGGCAGCACCCGGCGCATCGCCCTCGCCGTGTGGGAGTGGACCAGCAGCCTCCTCGAAAGCAGTGAACTCGCCGCGGCGGGGGAGCAGGGCGAGCCGCAGCCCACGCAGACCATCGTCGTCTACGACGAGCCCGACACTCACCTCGACTACCGCCACCAGCGCACCGTCATGGACATCATCCGCAAGCAGTGCGCCCTGCCCCACGTCAGCGTCATCGTCGCCACCCACTCGATGAACCTCATCGACGGCGTCGACATCGCCGACGTCATCCACCTCAAACTCAGCGACAGCGGCCGCACCCTCGTCGAGCGCCTCGACGACGACACCCACGACGGCATCGACTTCCACCTCGGACAGATCGCCGCCGCGGTGGGACTGCGCAACTCCGTCCTGCTGCACGAACGCTGCTTCCTGGCAGTCGAAGGCCCCACCGAGCAGCAGTGCGTGCCCCTGCTCTTCCGCCTCTCGCAGGGGCTGCCCCTGCAGGCGGCCGGCATCGCCCTGTGGGCCTGCGACAACAACGAAGGAGCACTCCACCTCGCGGGCTACCTCGTCAAGCACCACCGCACCGTCATGCTGATGGTCGACGCCGACAGCCGCGCCAACAAGCACTTCAAGACCGAGAAACTCATCAAAGCCGGCCTCGACCTCACCAAGCAGGTCTCCTACGTCGGAGAGAGCGACGGCTACAACGAGCTGGAGGAGCTCTTCAGCGACCTCCAGTGGGCGGCCGCCGCCAACGCCCACTGGCCCCGCCCCAAGGGCCGCCCCTGGAGCGCCGACGACTTCACCGAGCACCGGGGCGGCAAGTTCAGCGAGCGCATCCTCTACATGATCAAACAGCAGGCCGAGGAGAGCAGCCCCAACGGCAAGGCCGACATGCTCTACGCACTGGTGTCCATGCTCACCACCCCCGAAGAGGTCCCACAGCAGCTACGGGACATCTTCACCGAGGTGCAGGCCCTCGCCTGCTGACCTGCTGCTGCGCCCGCCGCTGCAGCATGCGCTCCTTGCGCTGCTCATTGGTCGGCGCCGCCCAGGCGTGCCATCCGGCCTCCGCAGTCCATTGCCGCGCGTGAGCGCGGGCTTCGATTCCGCACCACCGGCAGCCCCCGGGCGCCACAGTGTGCTCGGTCCTGGCAGAACGCGATAACGACATCACATCCTCCTTCCCCCACTGCTTATCTTGCCTCCTGCCACTGACAATCACCCCGCGAGCCGCGTCCGGCTCCGCCACCCGGCAGCGCAGACGAAGAAACCTTTCCCTCGCGTGTCCCCAAGCCCCTGAAACAAGACCGTTTATCGGGAAAACCATCCGTAGCTCCCACCGCACTGGTTACGGTCTGTGCCCATGAGGTTCCTGCACACCTCGGACTGGCATCTTGGCCGCCGGTTCCACGGGGAAGATCTGATCGACTGCCAGCGCACGGTCCTGGACCACATCTGCGCCACCGCCCGCACCCACAAGGTGGACGCCCTCCTGATCGCGGGCGACATCTACGACCGTGCCATCCCGAGCCTGGACGCGGTACGCCTGTTCGACCGGGCTCTGCACCAGCTCGCCGACCTCGGCATCCCCACCGTCATGATCAGCGGCAACCACGACTCGGCCCACCGCCTCGGCACCGGCTCCGGCCTGTACGCCAAAGCCGGCGTCCACCTGCGCACCAACCCCGCCGACGCCGCCCGCCCCGTCCTCCTCGACGACGAACACGGCCCCGTCGCCGTCTACGGAGTGCCCTACCTCGAGCCCGCCCTGGTACGCACCCAGCTGGACGCCGAGACAGCCTCCCACCAGGCCGTGCTCACCTCGGCACTGGACCGCATCCGAGCCGACCTCGCCACCCGCCCGGGCACCCGCTCCGTCGTCCTAGCCCACGCCTTCATCACCGGCGCCACCAGCAGCAAAAGCGAACGCGACATCAGCGTCGGCGGCGTCGCCCACGCCGGCGCCGACCTCTTCGACGGCATCGACTACACCGCCCTGGGCCATCTCCACCGCCCGCAGCGCGTCAACGACCGCATCCACTACAGCGGCTCCCCGCTGGCCTACTCCTTCTCCGAGACCAACCACACCAAGTCCCTCACCCTCACCGACCTGCCGGCCGACGGCGCCCCCACGATCACACACCACGACATCCCGGCCGACCTCCACCTGCCGCTGGCCCGGCTGACCGGCCGCATCGAAGACCTGCTGACCGACCCCGCACACGAACCGCTCAGCGAAGCCTGGCTGCAGGTCACCCTCACCGACACCGCCCTGCCGTACGAGGCGATGGCACGCCTCAGACAGCGCTTCTCCAAGACGCTGGACATGCGGCACGTGCCCGCCGGCATCCCGGCACAGGCCACCGACAGCCCCACCTACCGCGAACGGGTACGCGGCCGCGGCGACCTCGACATCGCCCACGACTTCATCACCGCCGTGCGCGGCACCCCACCCACCACCGCAGAGGCAGACCTCCTGCAAGAGGCCGTCGACGACATGCGCGTGCACGCCCAGGAGAAGGAAACCGTCTGACATGCGTCTGCACTCCCTACACCTGCAGGCCTTCGGCCCCTTCGCCCGCCGCCACACCGTCGACTTCGACGCCCTGTCCGCCGACGGCCTGTTCCTTCTGCACGGCGACACCGGCGCCGGCAAGAGCACCCTGTTCGCCGCCATCTGCTTTGCCCTCTATGGCCTGCCGCCCCACGAACGCAACATGCGGCTGCGCAGCGATCACGCTCCCGCGGATCTGCTCACCGAAGTGACCCTGGAAGTAACCCTCGCCGGCAAGCGTCTGCAGATCCGCAGAATTCCCGCCCAGAAGCGACCCCACCTGCGCAACAGCGCAGAGCTCGTCGACCAGAAAGCCGAAACCTACCTGCACCAGTGGGTCCTCGACGAACACGGACACGGCCAGTGGGAAGGCATCATCAAGTCCCACAAGGAAGCCGGAGAAGAGATCAAGTCCCTCCTGCGCCTGACCCGCCAGCAGTTCTGCCAGGTCGTCCTGCTCCCACAGAACGAGTTCACCAAGTTCCTGCGCGCCGACGCATCCGAACGCCGGGTCCTGCTCGGCACCCTCTTCGGCACCCGCCGTTTCGGCCTCATCGAAGAATTCCTCGCCAACCGCAAAACCCTCACCGCCAAGACGCGCGACGAGGCCCGCGCCGACGTCCTGCGCCTGGCCGAACGCATCCAGCAGGCATCCGGCGACGACCTCGAACCGGCCCAGGACGCCCCCCGGGCCGACGACCCCGCCACCCTCACCGCACCCGCCCGCGCCTGGGCCACCGCCCTGCACCGCCAGGCCCTCACCCGCCAAGACGCCGCCGGCGCTGCCACCGAGACCGCCGAGCAGCAGCTGACCGAAGCCCGCCGGGCGGAACAGGCCGTCCGCGACCTCCACCGTCTCCAGCAGGCCCACCGCACCACCGCACACGACCTCGGCCTGCTCCACGAGCAGACCACCCACCACGACCACCTCGCCGAACGCCGCGACCGCGCCGTGAAAGCCCAACAACTGCAATCCGTCCTGGAGACCGCACACACCGCCGACCGCGAGCACACCCGTGCCCTGGACGACGACAGCCGCGCCCGCGCCCTGCTGCCGCCCGAACACGCATCCCTCGACACGGCCGGCCTCACTCACGCCGGCCAGCAGCTGCACGCCGAAACCGGTGCCGTCCAGGCACTGCTGCCCGACGAGGCCACCCTCCAGCGCCACACGGCAGATCTGGCCGCACTCGACCGCGAGCGCCAGCAGCTCACCGAAACCCTCACCGACGCCCAGCAATGGCTCAACACCCTTCCGCAACGCCGCGCTGACCTTGCCACGCGCCTGGAAACCAGTCGCAGCGCGCAGGAAACCAGTCGCGAACTCACCCCCACCCTCAACCTCGCCGAAAAGCAGCTGGAAGCCGCCAGGCGCCGTGACGCTCTCGACCAGCAGATCAACGCCGCCCACAAGGTCCTCAGCCAGGCCGAGAAGGACTCAGAGCAAGCCGCGAAAACGTACGTCGACATCCGGCGCCGCCGCACGGACGGCATCGTCGCCGAGCTCGCCGGCCGGCTCGTCGACGGCGAAGACTGCCCCGTATGCGGTTCCCCCACCCACCCCACACCCGCCACCGCCCAGCCCGGTCAGCCCACCGCCGCCGACGAACAGGCCGCCGAAGCCGCCCACAACCACGCTCAGAAGACGCAGAACAACGCCAAAGAAGCCCTGGCCCAGCTGAACGAACAGGCCGCCACAGCACGCGGTGAAGCCGGCGGCAACACCCTCCTCACCGACCTCACCGCCCACCGCACTGACCTCGAACAACACCTCGCCGACGCCCTCTCCCAGGCAGCCGACGCCGGACCAGCCGGCGAACAACTCACCCTCCTGGAAAAAGAACAGGCCGACACCGAACACACCCGCAACACCGCAACGGCACGCCTGGGCGCCGCCGATGCCACCTACGACAGCCTGCACACCCAGCGCGAAGAGCTCACCCACCGCCTGGCAACCACCCTCAACGGACACGCCACACTCGCCGACCGCATCACCCACCTCACCCAGCACGCCGGCCGACTCGAGACCGCCGCCGCGTGCGCGGCCACCGTGACAACAACCGCCACAGACCGCCACAGCGCCACCGCTCTCGCAGAGCAGGCAGCACACGCGGCAGGCTTCACCTCCCCGGCCGAAGCCTCGGCCGCCCGCCTGCCCGACGACGAACTCACCGCGATCGACAAAGAGATCACCCACTGGCGTGAACAGCGCCTCGTACTGACCGTCCGGCTCGCCGAACCCGAACTGCAGGCAGCCATCACCCAGCCACCCGCCGACCTCGAGCACGCCGTCACCGAACTGAACACCGCCACCACAACCCACACCCGCACGGCAGCCCTCGCCACCCAGGCCGCCGACCGGACAACCACCCTGGCCACCCTCACCGCTCAGCTGGACACCCAGATCCAGCGCCTGGAACCCCTCGAGGACGCCTACCGCACCGTCGATCACCTCCACGGCCTCATCAGCGGCGGCTCACCCAGCAACCAGCTCCGCATGCAACTGGAGTCCTACGTCCTGGCAGCCCGTCTCGAAGACGTCGTCGACGCCGCCAACACCCGCCTGTCATGCATGTCCCACCACCGTTTCACCCTCGTCCACTCCGACGACAGAGCAGCCCGAGGCGCCAAATCAGGCCTGGACCTCAAGGTCCTCGACGCCTGGAGCGGACACAAACGCCACACCGACACCCTCTCCGGCGGCGAATCCTTCTACGTCTCCCTGGCCCTCGCCCTGGGTCTGGCCGACATCGTCACCGCCGAAGCAGGCGGCCAGGCACTGGACACCCTCTTCATCGACGAAGGCTTCGGCACCCTCGACGAAGACACCCTCCACCAAGTCCTCGACGTCCTGGACTCCCTGCGCGCCTACAACCGCACCGTCGGACTCATCAGCCACGTCCCCGAACTGCGCCGCCGCATCACCCAGCGCCTGCACATCGCCAAGCACATCGACGGCTCCACCCTCACGCACCTGACCGAAGCGGCTGAATGACCGCACAACAGGACACGGTGCACGTACCGGCCACTCGTCGGCTGGCGCTCATGACACCAAGGCCCTGGGCTCCAGTCGACAGAGACCTGCTGCAACGAATCCCCGCTGTACGCGAGAATGAACGCGAGCCAGCCCCTCACGTATGCCGAGGAACCGTGCGATGACCGCCAGCCCTCCTGCCACAGAACACACCGGACGTCTGGTCCTGCGCACGGACCAGCAAAAGGGCCTCGTCAGTACGGTTCGCCACCTGCGCCGCCCGCGCACCCGCGGACATGCCGTCTCGGCCTGCGGCACCGGCAAGACTCTCTTCGCACTGCGCGTCGCCGAGGAACTCGGCGTGCGCCACCTGGCGGTGGCGGTGCCCAGCCTGGACCTGGTCGCGCAGTGGGCTGCGGCCGCCCGAGCGGACGGCCGCCGTGAGCCGATGATCACCGTCTCCTCGCTGCGCGCCGAGTCCCACCCGCTCCTCGCCGACGCCAAGGTCGACTCGGCCAACGCGGGGGAGTACCTGGCCTACTGGCTGGGCCGCCACCCCAAAGCGACCGTGTTCTTCACCTACGACTCGCTGTCCAAGATCGAAGAAGCCCAGCACTCCGCAATCTTTCCTGCCCCCGTCTTCGGCCTGCTGATCGTGGACGAAGCACACGCCACGGCCGGGACCTGGGAGAAGAACTGGACCGCGCTGCACGACAACGAGCGCATCCCTGCCGAGCGCCGCCTCTACCTCACCGCCACCCCGTATGTATGGGAAGCCCCCCGCCTGACCGAACCGCCCACCACCAGGGCGCAGCCCAAGCGCACCGCCGCCACCGCACCGGCCTGGGACGACCCGTCCCTGCTGGCGACGATGGATCAGCCGAGGGTCTTCGGCCCCCGCCTGCACACCTATTCCCACGCCGACGCCATTGACGACGGCGTCCTGGCCGACTACCAGCTCGTCGTGCCCACCGTCACCGACACCGAACTGCGCACCGCCCTCACCGACTCCGAGGCCGGGCCCACCGCGCGCCGCACCACCGCTCTGCACCTGGCCATCATCAAGGCCATGCGCGAGCAGGACCTGCGGCACGTGTTCGTCTACTTCCAGCAGATCGCCGACGCCGCCGACTTCGCCCGCCAGTTCGCCCACACCCTGCGCACCCTCCCCGACGAACTGCGCCCCGACTGGGCGGGCGAGACCGTCGTGCAGTCCATCGACGGCACCCACAGCCCCCACCGGCGCGCCGACATCATCGCCCGCTTCACCGACGCCGAGCGGGGAGTATTGGCCAACGCCAAGATCCTCGGCGAAGGCGTCGACCTGCCGGCCGTCGACGGAGTCGTCTTCGCCGACCGCACCGCCAGCGTCCGTCGCATCGTCCAAGCCCTGGGGCGCGCCCTGCGCAAACCCCCCACCCTCAAGACGAAGACGGCCAGCCTCGTCATCCCCGCCTACATCCCGCCCGGCGCGGACCCCACCGACCTCCTCGGCACCCCCTACGAGGCTCTCTGGCTGGTCACCGCCGCCCTGCGCCACCACGACCAGACCATCGCCGCCCGCGCCCCACGGGCCAAGAACCAGCACCCCGCCCGCGACTCCCACACCTACATCACCCGCCGCTTCCGCTTCGACCACACCCTCGACCCTTCGGCGATCGCCCGCGCCCTCGACCTGCTGGTGTGGCCCTCCAGCGGCGCCGTCCTGTCCGCCCCCCGCCGCGCCGGTCTGGCGGCCGCCGTGCGCTACCACGCCGAGCACGGCCATCTGCGGGTGCCGGCCGACTACGAGGACGCCTACGGCTACCGGCTGGGCTCCTTCATCACCGGCCAGCGCACCGCCTGCCGCGCGGGCGCACTCGATGCGGCGTGGATCGCCGAGCTGGAGGCGCTCGGCATGGTTTGGGACGAGCACGAGGCCCTCTGGCAGGGTCACATGGCCACCGTCGAGGCCTTCCACGCCGAGCACGGCCACCTCGCCATCCCCGCTCACCAGCCCGGTGGCCAGTTCCTCGCCGACCAGCGCACCGCCGCCCGCAAAGGCCGTCTCGACCCTGCCCGCGGAGCCGCCTTGGCCGCCCTCGACCCCCAGTGGCAGCTCCCCTACAGCCCCGACTGGCACCGCAAATACCACCTCCTGGCTCGCCACATCGAAGCCGGACACCACCCCGACACCCTCACCCGCGACACCACCATCGGCACCGTCAAACTGGGTGGCTGGCTCCACCGCCAGCTCACCGACTGGAACCGCCTCAAGCCCGGCCAGCACGAACTGCTCACCCGCATCGGCCTCACCCCCGCCCGCCCCCTGCCCTCCCACCGCACAACGACCCAGCGCCGCACCTTTGAGCAGACCCTGCTCATCCTGCGGATGTTCCTCGACCGCTGGCAGCGCCCACCCGGCGCCCGCGAGTCGATCGACGTCGACGGCGAACACGTCATGATCGGCCCCTGGTACACCAAGACCCGCAGCCGACTCACCGCCGGACAACTCCCGCCCCGTCACACCCAGATGCTCACCGACACGCTCGCTGAACACGGCCTCGCTTTCGCACCTACCCCGGACGACCCGGCCACCGCCTGACCCCGCGTCCCGGACAGCTAGCTCCCGCTCCTCCATCGCACCTGCGGCCGCAGCGCTGACACCGGCCACCAACCGCCCGCGCCAGCCACGGGCCTTCCTGCCGCTGATCAGGCAACCGCCTGCCGAGCCGACGCACCGGTACCCACGGGGGAAGGACAGCGACCCTTCCTGTCA